>CAVQRG010000022.1:0-6175 GCA_963715185.1 uncultured Planctomycetaceae bacterium | reverse complement strand
ACTGCGGCATTCGCCCGCCGTGTGATCGCCGAGGCCGGCGACGATGTGGCAGCACAGATCGACCTGGTGTGGCGACGAGCATATGGTGATCGGCCCGGCGACATCGAGCGAGAAGAGGCAGCGGCGTTTCTGGCCCGGCAGACGAGCCATTTCGATGCCAGGGTGGACGCAGATGCGGGGGACCCTTCGGCCGCGGAGCGCTGCGCTCAGCAGTCTCTGCATGGTCGTGTTTGGCAGTAATCGGTTTCTCTACGTGGATTGAGTGACAATGCTGAGTTCGCGGCGACACTTTCTCGGTAGCAATGCGTTCGGCATTGGTGGGCTGGCGCTCGCCTGGCTACGGCAGGGGAAGGCAGCGCGCGCCGACAAGGCGGCGTTCAAGAAACCGCTGCTCGAGAAGCCGACTTTCGATCTGAAGCCGAAGCTCCCCCCGGCACCTGCTTCGGCAGACGCGATGATCTCGATCTTCATGGGGGGCGGGCCCAGCCACCTGGACATGTTCGACCCCAAGCCGACACTCGACAAGTACGACGGCCAGCTCTTCCCGAGAGACGACATCGACTACGACAACGCCGGGGGCGCGAGCAAGCAGGTCATGGCCAGCCCCTTCCAGTTTCGGCCGTGTGGCGAGTGCGGCATGGAGCTTTCGGATCTCCTGCCAGAAACGCAGAAGATTGCTGACGAGATCACGTTGGTGCGCTCCATGAACCTGCCTGGGATTCGCAATCATGTCGCGGGCATGCAGGCGATGAACACGGGTCGCGGGCGGGGCGGGGATCGCCCGGCGTTGGGGAGCTGGCTGACGTACGGGCTGGGCAGCGTGTCTCAGGATCTGCCGGCGTTCGTCGCCATGCCCACCTATTCGCCGCCCCCGGGATCGCCGTACTGGGCCAGCGGGTTTCTCCCCTCCATCTATCAGGGGACCGTGATTCGCAATGAAGCGCCACGGATTCTGAACCTCGACCCGCCGCCGCATCTGTCGGGGCTGCCGCAACAGCAGAACCTCGAGTTCCTGACCCGGCTCAATGAGCGGCATCTGCAGGATCACCCCGGCGAACTGGAACTGGCCGCCCGGATGCAAAGCTACGAGCTGGCCGCCCGGATGCAAGTGGCGGCCAAGGACGTGCTGGATCTCAGCCAGGAAACCGCAGCCACTCGCAAGATGTACGGCATTGGTGAAGAGGGCGTCGATCGCAGGTTCGCGGAATCCTGTCTTATCGCCCGGCGGCTGGTCGAGAGTGGCGTGCGCTTTGTCCAACTGTGGTACTACGGCTGGGACATGCACGCGAGAATCAACGAGCAGCTTCCCAAGGTCTGTCGGGGCACCGACAAGCCTTCGGCAGCGCTGGTTCAGGATCTCAAGCAGTGCGGATTGCTGGGCCGAACCCTCGTCCACTGGGGAGGTGAGATGGGACGGTTGCCCGTTATCCAGAAAGCGGGCGATGCCCAGGCGCCGGGGAGGGATCACAACACCGACGGCTTCAGCATGTGGTTAGCTGGAGGCGGGATCAAACGTGGGTACGTCCACGGCGCGACTGATGACTTCGGCCACAAGGCGGTCACCGATACGATGCACCATGTCGACTTTCACAAGACACTGCTGTACCTATTCGGCCTCGACGCTGACGAATTGAGCTATCGCCACAACGGTCGCGATCTCAATCTGACCGACAACCAGTCCGGACGCGTCGTGCACGAGCTGATCGCCTAGGTCGCTGCTGGTCCGCCGCGCACCGGTCAAGGACCAGGATGCCCCAGTGGCAAGGACGTCCGGCTCGCGGCAGTTCGTCCGCTCCATATGACATGAGCGGCATGTCCCCCTGTCACTCGCCCACTTTCACAACGAGCTCAAGGCCCTGTGGAACAAGGAGCTGGGCCGGGAGCTCTCGCAACTGCCCGTCGTGTTCTACAGACACCTGATACTCACCCAGAAATCCGCGCACATGGTAGCGACCTTGCGCGTCGCTGCGTCCCTCCTCCCCGGTCCACCACTCGTTCAGCACGAGTTCCTGCCAGACCTGCCCGGCAGGTGTGACGCTCCAGTCGCGACGGAAGTAGGCTCCGTTCGGCCTCCAGTGGCGTCCCTCCCAGAATCCCCAGGTCAGAACGCCCTCCACCGCCGGATGGCTGAACACCGTCGTCAGGAAGTCGCGGGTGTAGTCCGCCTGCAGTTCTTCGTCAGTGATGTCGATGTCGTGCTCCGTGATCTGCAGCGGGAGTCCGAATGCCGCGAACCGATCCAGGACCGTCAGCAATTGCGGCGGGGGGGTGAGGTCACTGCCGAAGTGAGCCTGCAGGCCGATCCCCTGCAGCGGTGCCCCGTGGTTGAGCAGATATCGGATGGTGTGCTCATAGTGATCTTGGTGAGCGGTGTCGCGTCCGCCGCCCGAGAGGATCGAGTAGTCGTTGATGTAGAGCCGCAGTTCCGGGTCGGCCGCGTGGGCCAGCCGGAACCAGTCCACCATCACATCCTCACCGAGCAGGTCCATCAGGTCGTGGTTGGAGTAAGGCTCGTTGATCACGTCAAACTCGGTCAGCTTGCCGCGCAGCGCCGTCACCTCGTCAGTGACATGGCGGGCGACACGCTCCCGCAGTGCCGGGAGATCGCTGCTCAGCTGCTCCAGGTCCCGGGGCAGGTGTCGCCAGGCGGGCCACACGAGGCAGTGTCCACGAATCTCGATCTGCTGCCCCTGCAACCATTCAATTGCCGACAAGTTGGCGGGTCGATTCTCGACGCGGTCCCATTGTGGCCACTTGAGATCGTTCTCGAACACCACGCGATTGTAGAGCTGGACCACGGTGTCACGGTACTTGCGCATCGGGCGTATCCTCGGTCAACATTTGAGCTGTGACAGCCGAGCCCCACTTGAAGGCGTGGCGGCGCATCGTCACGTTCACGGTGGCGCCGGGCAGGGGTTGTCCGGAGCCGTCCTGAACGATTACGGTCAGGTCGCCCTTGCGATACCGGTCGATGCGGCGCCGTGCCTCCTCGCGCCACGGGGCATCGGCTGCGTGGCCGGCGTAAACCAAACGCGTGGCGGGGAGGTCCCGCACTTCAACGTCAGTGCCAAAGTTCGACAAGGCCAGCTCCCGCACCTCGACGATCTGCGGGTCGACGCCAGCCTGCAGGCAGAGCTGCGCGCTGCCGGCGGCGAATGTCGCGTCCGACCGAAACGGCAACTGGAATGTCCGCCACTCACGACCAACATGGATGAATCCGTTGAATGTCGTGCGATAGGGTGATGTGTTGGCCTGAACACTGATCCCGAGCGCAGCCGCATCGGTTTCCGGTGATGCCTCGACAGCTCGAGCCGCGAACGAGACCAGCAGTGTGTCGCCTCGCGTGATGGGGGCGTCGGTCACAAAGCGGGCCTGCAGGTGGTAACGCTGCGGCGGGCGCCTCGTCGTGTGCAGACGGAGTGCGGCGGCGGAGTCATTCTGCGCGGGGATGACTTCGAGGCTTCCCCACTCGGGGGCGCCATTGGATTTCAGGGCCGTGAATGGGTCCGTGGGCAGCATCGGTCGCGCCTCCGGCAGTGCCGCCCGCGACGATGCACTCCCCAGCAGCATTGCCGGCAGCGCAATCAGCAACAAAGGCAGCCTCAGCCGTCTGCCTGTCACAGCAGCCAGTCGCGGCAGCCTCGGCGCTTCCCACTGTCTGGTCAATCTTGGCATCGCATTGCTCCCCTTATAAGCTGACGCTCGATTGTAACTCATCCGCCTTGGGACTGAGTACTGGCCTGTGCACAGGCAGCGATCCACGTGCGGAACACCGTGGCATCCTGCCCACGCGGCCGTGGCCCCGTTCAGCCGGAGATCTCGCATTCATGAAGACCGCATGCCTTTTAACCGTCGCCGTCCTCGCGACGACTCAGCTCCGCGCCGCCGACTTTCCTGATCCCGTGATCCCGCAAGGCGTCGGGGTCAACATCCACTTCACGCGGGGGCATGAGGCGGACCTCGACCTGATCGCTGCGGCCGGCATCAAGTTCGTGCGGATGGACTTCTCCTGGAGCGGTACGGAGCGTCGCCGGGGGGAGTACGACTGGTCGGCCTACGATGAATTGACCACCAACCTCGAACAACGCGGTCTGCGTGCTCTCTACATCCTCGACTACTCGAACGAGCTGTATGAGGAGACCGTAGTCAGCCGCAATCCCATTTCCGGCATCGAGCAGCGGGGCGTGGCTTCACCTCAGCATCCCGAGAGCGTCGCCGCTTTCGCGCACTGGGCAGGCGCAGCCGCGGAACACTTCGCGGAACGGCGGATCATCTGGGAGATCTGGAACGAACCTAACATCCATTTCTGGAAGCCGGAACCGGTCGCGCAGCAGTATGCCACGCTGGCGCTGGCGACGGCGCAGGCCGTTCGCGCGGCGGACCCGCGGGCCAGCTTGATCGGGCCGGCCACCAGTCGAGTGCCGGTCGACTTCCTCGATGAGATCTTCGCGGCCGGTCTGCTCACACATTTTGATGCGGTCAGCGTGCATCCCTACCGCCCCTACCATCTCGGACCGGAATCTGCCGACGCTGACTACACCCTGCTCCGCAGCCTGATCGAAAAGCATGCGCCGACCCCGGCGAAGCAAAGTATGCCCATCATCAGCGGTGAGTGGGGCTACTCAACGTACACCGACAAGGGGGTATCGCGCGAGACGCAGGCCGCGTTCCTCGTGCGACAGCAACTGGCCAACCTGCAAGCCGGCGTGCCGTTGTCGATCTGGTATGACTGGAAGGATGACGGCCCCGACCCGGCCGAACGCGAGCACAACTTCGGCATCGTGACGCACGACCTGCAACCCAAACTTGCTTACCTGGCGCTGCAGACCATGACACGCGAGTTGTCGGGCTTCCGCATCGAGAAGCGGCTGGCGACCGACAGTCTCAGCGATTGGGTTCTGCTGCTGAGCCGCGGCCCGGAGCGAAAACTGGCCGCGTGGACCACGGAGGAATCCCATCCAGCGACGATTGCAGGGTTGAATGTCAGCACTGCGACGGCCGTGGCCGGCGACGGCACAACCGCCGCCGTTCGTCCCATGTCCGGGACCCTTTCGCTGACGCTCGAGCCGCTCCCGACCTACGTGATACTCGATCCGTCCGCAAACTCGCCCCCCGAGCCATGAATCATAACCTTCCCACGCTACGGACATTCCGGTCGCTCAGGCGCAACTGTTCCAGGACGACTTTCTGATGACGCGGGCCCGCTGGCCCGTTGAGCACACAGTCCGGCGCGTGCAACTCCCGCAGCACAAGACAAAGCCGGAATGAAACGCGGCCCGCCGTCAGCCGGTTCCGATGCAAGGTCCACACTGATGGCTTGATTCGGGCTCGCGCCTGCGTCAGTCGGCATCGTCCGACCTGGTGTCTGTTCCGCCCGTCGTGGCGCGTTGCGCGATCTCGATGTCATGGTCGACGTCCTTCTGCAGTGCCGTCCATGAGAACTTTGCGCCGTCGTAGCTGCGGAATGCGAGGTCCGCCCGTTTGTATCGGTGGGCCGCTGCCGCGAAGTCGCGCCAGTGACCGGCTGCTGCCTCGAGGTGTTGCACGGCTTGCTCTCGGTTCGGCTCTCCACCGCGCTGGCGCAGGCGCGTCGAGAGCGACTGCCCCGCGCAGCTTCTCCGCAAAGTACCGAGAGAACTGGCTCCAGGCTTCGAGGTCCGTCAGCTCGTCCGCCAGCGTGGGCGACAGGGAGCCGGACCGACGCAGGTTGTCGACGATGGCCAGGCACTGGTCGGCATTGTCATGCAGCACATCCGCCAGTGTGGTCGGTGGCAATTGCCCTTCTTCGATCGGTTCTCCACGCGACACGAACTCGCGGATGTTCTGGTAACGTTCGTCGAGTTCCTGCCGCTCAATCAGCCGATCGACGTCGATGAATGAGATCGTCTGTGCCCAGGTACAGAAGCCCTCACAATAGAGCGAGTGATCATTCTGGCCCTGGTACTGACAGGCCAGATGAAGCGGTGCCTCGCTCGCCAGCCTCCACGCCCTGAGGAGGTCACGTCCTCGCCCCGGACCGAATCTCTCGTCCAGCTGGGCCTCGAAGAACGCATCGGGTGTCGCAGGGTTGTAGAGCAGATGCCCCCACATCGAGTAGAACAGCCACTGACGTTCAAAGGCATAGCGCCACGTCTGGTGTGGGCCCGGTGCCGTGATGTAGTCAAAGGCCGGAATG
>CAVQRG010000021.1:0-90201 GCA_963715185.1 uncultured Planctomycetaceae bacterium | reverse complement strand
AACGTATCGAATGGGACCTCTTTACAGAGAAAGTTGCCGACCGCAAGTTTATCGAACGTCGACGGAGTTGCCCGGCTGTCATGCTCGGTGATTACGTACTTGCAGGTTGGAACGAACAAGCAATCAATGAAGAAAGGCGGAAGAGGAGCGATGTCGCGAATGTGCGCGAGCTTAACGCCACTTCAAAACAGTTTGCTGTACTTGCAGTCGCCGCCGCAGTTGTCCTCGCTACTTGCAATTGGGTTAAGCTCGAGTTTTACTGCGCCATGGTGTCGATTGCAATTCTGCTCGGCGTCGCCGCAACCTTCTTCTCCGCAGCGTGGACGCACTGCGAGGAAGCGGGCAGCGGATTCAGTGCGGACACTGCGGACCTATCCAATTACGGGCGAAACCAAGAGACCAAAAAGACGAAGTCCGGAACAAAGCAGTACGTCTACTATCGCTGCACATATTACAACCGAGGTGACCATCCCCGCACACGTGTTCGCGAAGCCGACCTCGACTCGCAAGTCATCGGGATCCTCAACAAGATGAAGATCGAAGACAAGCCGTTCGCGATTGGTTCCAGCGGCGCCGTTCCAAGAAAAGACACGCGATGAGCAAGCCGATTCCTTCTCCCAACGACACGAGCTTCAGAGGCAAGAGACGCTGCTTGTCGGTCAACAGGATCGACTTCTCAACATGCGTTTGGCCGACGAAATCGACGAAGCCAGCTTCGCCGCAAAACAAACCGAACTTCGCGATCGCTTGAGCAACATCAAGCTTCAACTCGAAGTCCTGGACCGCTCCCACGACGAATACGCCGAACTAGCGAGCAAAGTTTTTGAACTTTCGCAAAGCCTTACAGAGAAATGGCTTACCGCCGATGTGTCGAAAAACGTCAGATACTCGAAATCGTCTGTTTGAACTGCGTTCTCGATGACGTAACTCTAGTCCCCACAATAAGAAAGCCCTTCGACGTACTCGCCGAAGGGCTCATTTCTAAGAATAGTCGGGACGACAGGATTTGAACCTGCGACCTCTTGACCCCCAGTCAAGCGCGCTACCAGGCTGCGCCACGTCCCGAACACAGGGAAAACGACCGCAAGCGTCCTGTCAGGGAACCACTTACGGTGCGTGCAGCATAGCGGCCGACTCCAACCGGTTCAACCCGATGCAGACCACCTCTGGCCACCACCGGCCATCGGTGCATCGCCGCGTTGGTTGCCGGCACCACGACGTCCGTCGGACCCCTCTTTCCGGACATCATCCCGAAATCCGCATACCCCCGCCGTACGGCAACTCCACGATGAGCCGGTGCGCTGCTTTCTCGTGAAGGGCCGCGATCAGGCAACGGACCTCGCCTTTCAAGAGCACTGTGGGGAGGCATTCCGGTATCTTGGCGCGACGGCGTCGCGTGATCCCAAAGGCTGCTCGATCCCGTGGCGGTAGAGGAACACGATCGCGCCCAGGGCGTGCAGCAGTGTGCTTTCGTTCGGCCAGCGATTGACCGCCAGGTGGGTGACAAACGCCTCACCCTTTTCTCCGGTAGCTCACGACGGTGAATCCATCGGCCCAAGTGCGCGGACTTGGCAAACCAGACATGGCGGCGATCCGAGCCGGCACCTATGCAAACAGCACGAGGGATTCTTCCACGTACCTTAACGCATGGCCGTTCAAGAAGCAGGGCAGGGCTAATGCCGTCTAACCACGGCTTGCAGCCGACGGCGCGTGGGGGATACTGGCCGCGTGCCGCGGCTGCAGCCGTACCGCTAGCCACCAATAGCCCCCGGAAACAAGCAACTCCGAAGAACTCCTGTGAAATACGAACCACTGAGACGACACACACTCCTCGGCCTCGCCGGCGCAATGGCCGTTTGCGTTGTGCTTTGGCAGTCAGCACGGGCCCAGGACGGCGACCGGCGCAAGACGAAAACCTCGCCTACGCAACCGGCGTGCAGACCTACATCAACGCCTTTCCGATGATGGACCTGTACCGGACGCTCTGGGAGACCTCATTCGACCCCGAGCGAGGCCACGACCGGACGCTGAACGAATATTTCGTCTTCGACCGCCTCATCACCAGCGAGGACGACTGGGTGATCTCCCCCAACAACGACACGATCTATCTGCGGGCTTTCTTCGACCTGCGCAGCGAGCCGCTCATCCTCGTGATTCCGCCGATGGGCACCCGGCAGTATTGGGTTCCCGTGAGCGACATGCGGCACGACTTCGACGCCAACCTGTCGTGGGACACCGTCGGTGCGCGCGGCGGCGCCTTCGCCCTCTGCCCGCCCGGATGGCAGGGCCTTTTGCCTGAAGGCGTCCGCCGGATCGACATGAGCACGCCGATCGGCTGGACGCTGCCGCGCATCTCCGTGAATGGCGACGCGGACTTGCCGGCCGCGGTGGAGTTGCAGAAAAAATTCAAGCTCGTCCCGCTCAGCCAGTGGAGTGCCGCCGAGGTCACCCGGCCCAAGCCCGATCCGGCCGACTTTCCGCGCTTCACCCGGGCCGAACTGACCGACGCCAAGGCCTATTTCACCACCCTTAACGGGCTGCTCCGGCTATCGCCCCGCATCGGCCACCCGATGGACGAGGCGACGGCGGGCTGGCTGCGCGAGATCGGGATGGACCCGACGGTCGCATTCGACTGGGACAAACTCTCGCCGCAGGCGCAACGCGGTCTCGAACGTGCAACCGCCGATGCGCACAAGATGGTCGCGGACCGCATGTCCCGCGTGGTGCCGATCGTCAACAACTGGCAGATCGTCCGTCTCGACAAACGCATGAGCGGCGAGCCCATGGTCGCGGCGGCCGGGGCGATGGTCGGGCTCCTCTGGAACCCGAAGGAGATCAGCACCTACGATCTCACCTTCTTCGACGGCACCGGCGCGCCGCTCGACGGCGGCAAGCGCTACGTCCTCCGCTTCGACCAGCCGCCGCCGGTCAACGCGTTCTGGTCGCTGACCATGTATGCGGCGGAGAACCGGCTGTTCGTTCCCAATGCCATCAACCGCTACTCGTTCGGCGACCGCACGCACGGCACCGTCTACGGCGAGGACGGATCGATCGAAATCTTCCTCCAGCACGAAGAACCCACTGATCCGAAAGAGCGGGCGAACTGGCTGCCCGCACCCAAAGGAAAGTTTTATCTCCTCACCCGCCACTACTCGCCCCAGGCCGCCATCCTGACCGGCGACTGGACGCCGCCGCCGGTGACGAAACGCTGACTCCAATCAACCTGACTCCAATGAAACGAAAACATCAGCGAACAATCACTTCGCTCTGCGCGCTTGCCTCGTGGCTGTCTTTGGCCGACGCCCAGGAACCCACCCGTCATGAAACCCGCTCCGGCGTTCTCGAATTCGAAGCCAATGGCTATCCGACCGACGAGACCGTCCGGCGCATCGAACGGGAGATCGACTACCAGCGCGCCGTGCAGGCCTACATCCACTACCTTCCGGCGGTGAACTTCATGCAGTGGCGCAACGGGCACTTCGGCGCCCTCGGCGGCAAGGCGGGCGACATGATCATCTACCGGACCACCGAGCAGAAACTGCCGATTCTCACCCCGAACGACACCACGACCTACATCGCCACCTGGGCCGAGTTGAGCGACACCGGCGGCCTGCTGATGTACGAGGTGCCGGCCGGCCCGACCGGTGGCCTGATCAATGACGTCTGGCAGAGGGTGGTGGCCGACACCGGCATGGTCGGCCCGGAGCGCGGCCAGGGCGGCAAGTTCCTGATCGTGCTCGAGGGCACGCCGGTTCCCGAAAACCACGGGGCCGATTTCGTCGTCACCTCCAAGACCAACACCGTGTTGATCGGCACTCGAATCCTGACACCGGACCCGGAGGAAGGAGAGCGCATTCTCAAGGCCCACAAGATCTACGGCCTCGGCCAGGAGTCGAAGATCCGCATCTTCGAGGCACCCAACCGGGACTGGTGGAACTACCAGCCGCGCGGCATGGAATACTGGAAGGTGGTCCACCAGGCCATCCAGCTCAATCCGGTCGAAGAACGCGACATGGCCGTGCTGCAAGGGTTGAGGAACCTCGGGATCGAGAAGGACCAGCCTTTCAATCCGACTCCGGATCAGCAGGAAATCCTCAAGGAAGCGGTGCTCGTCGGCGAGACCTGGGCGATGGGCAACAGCTTCCTGAAGCGCGATCCGGTCAAACACTGGACCGACGATCCCAAGTCCCAGTGGCAGTACATCCTGTTCATGGAAAGCCCGCTTGACCAGATGACCAAGACCCACATGGAGATCGATGCGCGGGCCGCCTACACCTTCGAGGCGGTGACGATGTCCGCAGCCGCCACCATGAACCTCGTCGACGCCGGCATCCAGTACCTCGCGTCGTACAAGGACGACGCCGGCCGGTGGCTGGACGGCGCCAAGGCCTACGAACTCGTCGTGCCGAAGGACGTGCCGATGCTGAACTTCTGGTCGGTCGTCCTCTACGACGTCGACACGCGCTGCATGATCATCAACCCGCAGGGCAAGACCGAGGTCAACAGCCGCCAGCCGCTCGTCAAGAGCGACGACGGTTCCGTGCGCCTCGTCTTCTCCTCCAAGAAGCCCGACGGTGTGCCCGCGGCCAACTGGATCCAGACCAACCCGGAAAAGGGCTTCTTCGCCTACTTCCGCTGGTATTCACCCACCAAGGCCTTCTTCGACCGCTCGTGGAAGATGGGCAACATTATGGAGGTCGATTAGCAACGGTCGCGGCAGCCAACAACTCAAGTGGCTAACAAAGCAATGCACCCGAGCCGCGAAAGCGGGCGTGTTGACAATGGATCAACGCTCGTCGCGACCAGGTGATTGGAGACGTTATCGCCCGACGAAGTTCCTCCGTTCCCACGCGAAAGAAACGTGCTCCGCACGGACTGATCGTCGCGGGGCTTGGATGGTCAGCACTTTCCGGCGGCCGCCGCTGCGCCGATTGAACGTGGTCCGAGGTTGCTGTAGAGTGCCATCTGCGGCGGTGCTGGTGCGGTGAGACCCTGTCTGCTCTCCCCATCACTCTCGGATACGGAAGATCGCTGGCAGGCGGTTCAGACAGAACTGGCTTACCCTCGGCGGTTGCGGTCATCGCCACTTATCGGGCCCAGTGCTTCCAGCACCATGAGTGACTCTCAGTCTCACGGACCTCACGCATCCCTGACGGAGGTTCCCCCCACAGTCTGGAAGGCACTCAGCCACCGCTACGAAGGTCCGCGCCTGCTGGGAGGGGGCGGCATGGGGGTTGTCTATCTTGTCCACGATCGTGTGCTCGGCCGCGATGTGGCGATCAAGTTCCCGCAGCCCGAGTACGTCGACGACAGCACGCTGCACCGGCGGTTCCGACGCGAGGCACGGGCCACCGCCCGGCTGGAACTGGAGGGTGTCTGCCCCATCTACGACCACGGCGAAGCGGCGGGACACAGCTACATCACGATGCGCTTCATCGACGGGACCGGTCTCGACCGACTGATGAAGGCCGGTCGCATCCGGGACGAGCGGAACATTCTGGCTTTGATTCGCCGGCTCGCCCTGATTATGGACGAGGTGCACCGGCGCGGGATCATCCATCGCGATCTGAAACCGGCCAATATTCTCGTCGAACAGCGCACGCAGCGTCCCGTCATCACCGACTTCGGTTGCAGCAAGATCCGGGATGATCTGCCGAACGGCGGTGGTGACGACACTTCTCCCCTGACAGTACCGAATCAGCCCATCGGGACGCTGCCGTACATGCCCATGGAGGGTTTTTCCGGAGCCGAAGCGGACGTCACGCCGCAGTGGGACATCTACAGTCTGGGGGCCATCTTCTATGAACTGCTGACGGGCAGGAGACCGCTGGGGGACCGCTATCACGAGGTGATCGAACGACATGTGAAGGGGCCGCCGCCCGCGCCGGTCGCGGAGCAGCGGCTCAAACAGCAACTCCCGGCCGTCGACTCGCGCACTGCCGACATCTGTCTGCAGATGCTCGCGCGGGATCCCGACGCCCGACCGTCCACCATGGGTGAGGTGGCCGCGGCTGTCGAAGACGTGCTCCGACCGGCCTCAACCGGCGAAGCCGGGACCGAGGAGTCTCGCCTCGGAATCTCACGTCGCACGGCTGCTGTCGGCGTCGCCAGTCTGGCGCTGCTGCTGACGTTCGGTCTGCTGCGGAGTTGTGGGCCGGAGCAAACGCTGCCCGAACCTCAGCGCCATTTTCTGGGGGTGTCGGTCAGCCAGTTCCAGTATCCGGGCTCGAATGACCAGTACCGGGTCTTCCCGGAGGCCTCCCGTCAACTGGAGACACTCTCCCAGGCGTTGGCCGATCGCGGATTTCAGAACCGGGGCCTCCTGCAGGAAGCCGCGGCAACCCGGGAAGCGGTCCGTGAGCGGTTTGCGGCCCTGAAGACCGAGACCAAGCCGGGGGATACAATCGTCGTGGCCCTGTCATCGGAGCACTTTCTGGACTCCGGAGCGGTGTATTTCGCCTGTCACGGTCCGACGGCTGGTCCGCGGGAGACGGCGATTGCCCTCAGCGAGCTGTTCGAGTGGCTGGGCTCCCTCTCCGGAAGGAACATCCTTGTCGTCGCTGATGTCGCGATCGGGACTGGAGAGGCCTTCGATTCCGACCTGATCTATGTGCGGCCAGTCCGGGAGCTGCTGTCTGAATCGGGGCCCCGCCTGTGTCTGCTCGCGCACGCCTGTATCCTGGAGGATCTGTTGTTGGAGGCCACGCCCCCTTCGGCGCTGCAGGAGGTGTCAGACTGGCTGTTGACCGGTGCCGCAGGAACAGTGTCGCGACTGCTGTCGACCATTAATGCCGACTCGGGATTCTCCCCCGGATGGCTCACCTCCCCTCCGCATGGCGCAGGCGACTTTCAACTGTGGGCGGACACGAAAGCGGACCGGAAGCAGGACTGAGCAGTCAGACAGCGGTCGATTTCCTGTCCGGTCGAGGCGACAATTCCGGATCTGGTTGAGGGGAGACGCCGTTTCTGTGTTCATGAGTGGGCGGAACTCCCGTGCCGCTTTTACTTTGCACGAATCCTGCATCCAGAAGGTGAACTCGAGATGAACGACATGCGATACCGGCGCTGCGGGGACTCGATCCTGGAACCCTGCCGGCCCGGCCTGCTGCTGATGCTGCTGCTGACGTGGTTCGGTCCACGGTGTGAGGCCGCTTTGGATCCCGCGAAGACGTTCGCTTTCGTGGTGGGCGTGTCCGAATACACCGACCCCCAAATCCAGGATCTCAACTACGCCAGCAACGACGCCGTGCGATTCATCACAACGCTGACTGAGCATCTGGGCGTGCCACGGGTAAACATCACGGCACTGCATCAGGGTCCGGACCCGGACGACAAGCCCGTCAGCCGGCCGACGATGCCCAACATCAGGAATGAGCTGCAATCCTTCATCGCCGCCCGCAACACCGGGGACACGGTGATCTTCTTCTTCTCCGGGCATGGCGTGGTGACGAGCATGGGAGCTGTGCCGCGCGGTTACCTGGCCGCCGAGGACTGCGATCCCAACAGCTACAGCAAAACCTGCATTCCGCTGTCGACACTCAGTCGCGACCTGCAGAGATGTCCGGCCCAGTCACGGATCTGCCTGATCGATGCGTGTCACGCGGCCGATGGGGTCCGGCATGCCGAGATCAATCAGGTCATGCAGGGCGTGCCGAACTTTTACGCCATCACGAGCTGCAAGGCTGGAGAACAGAGCTTCGAATCGGATGACTGGGAGCAGGGCCTGTTCACCTTCTGGCTCTGCCATGGCCTGGAGGGCGCCGCTGATCAGAACGGCGACGCCGTTGTTTCGCTGGACGAAGTCTATGAGGTCGTGGCCCGGCGGGTGCCCGCATCCGCGCAGCAGTCGCGTCAGCAGCAGCAGCCGGCGAAGTTCGTGGCCCAGGCGGCTCCCTCGGCGCCGGCCTTCACGCTCACCTCTCGCCCCTATGACGCTGTGGTGGACACCCTGGCAGAGCATCTCAACGCGCTGATTCGTCAGCACGACGGACCGCCCTTGTCTGTCGGCACGATCGAGTTCGCCCAGGATCCGCTCGACGCCGCGAGCGAACCTGTGCTTACCACCGAGTACGGCATGTTTGCCAACAAGCTGGCCCGGGCCGTCATCGATGCGCTGCAGGAGGAGAACGACCGCGCGTTTTCGCTGCAATCTCCCGTGGAAGTGCTCGAGACGCTGGTCGCGAAGGGGCCGAACAATCCGCAGCCGAAGGATCTGCTGCAGCCGCAGATCGCAGGCATCGCGGAGATGCCGCGACTACTGATCAAGGGCACCTTTGCCCCGCAACTGCAGGAAACGCCGGGCCGTGTCACCGTGAGTTGTGCGATCCACGACCTGCAGCAGGGGGCCAAGGTCGGTCAAGTGAGTGCCAACATCGAGGTGGATCCCGAGCTGTTCGCCTATCTTCAGCCCGTGATTCCGTCAGTGCAGACGAAGCAGGCGTTCCCCGCCTCCCACGAACCTGCAGACATCGCAGACTACGACCGGAAGCTCTGGGAGGATGCGCAGCGACAGTCCGGACCGGCTGCGAACCAGGCCGTGCAGGGTGGGCCGCTCCGCATCATGGTTCGGCGGATTCCCCAGGGGAAACAGGCCGCTCCGGTGGAGTTGCTCATCGCCGACCAGGCTGGCCAGCATCTCCGCAAATTCGGCGTCGCCGCCGGTGACGAGTTCTCGATTCACATCGGCAATATCTCCGGCGAAGATCTGGCGGTGGTCGTGCTGGTTGATGGGTTGGACGTGCTGGGGCTCAAGGATCCGGCCCCCGGTGCGCAGCCTCTGGATCGACTCGTGAACGACCTGAGTGAAGCGTGGGAGTGGCTGTTCCCGCGGGGTTCACAGCAGTCGATCACAGGCTGGATGACGCGCACCCGGGCGGCGGACGGCACACAGATGTTCAACTCGGCCCCGTTCACCATCCGCGATATTGCGGGCGCGGGAGAGCGAACAAGCTACAGCCAGCGTACTGGTGAAATCGTGATTGCCGTCTTCGGAACGAAGGAGGCCGGGAACGGAGCCCGCGGGGATCTCGCCGTTGTGGCGGGAACAGACGTCGAGCAGCGCGCGTTCCAGATCAACGACTCCTTCGTCATCAACCATGCGGATCTGCGCGGCGTCTACCGGATCGCGTACTTCGATGACGCCGCGACCTCCGCACCCCCGGCAGTCCCGGCGACCCGTCCATAACGCTGTCTCATTCGGCAAGGGGCAGGTCGTAGATGTCCAGCACTTCCGCCGGGGCGATGACAGGCCGCTGCAACTGCCGGCCCTGCACCATTGGAGCGAAGGCGGAGATCTCCCCCCGAACATAGTCCACAGCCTCGCGCAGCGAGACGACGCCGTCGCCGTTGCCCGTCCTGCCGTCGGCCTGACCCGCCAGTCCTTCCAGCAACAACCCCGTAAACAGGCCGTTGGTGGGCTTGCGGATCATGGCATTCGGCCGCCCCGGAAAGACGCCGAGTGCGGGCCCATCGGCGGTTGCGGTGAGGATGAGGGCACGTTGTTCCTTGAGCGAGCGAATCAGCATTTTCTCGCTCTCCTCGGCCTGATCGCTGCCCACGCCCAACAGGTGACCGGCACGACACGCATCGACCACGAACAGCTTCTGACACGGCAGGTTCAGCAACGGCTGCAGGTCGGCCAGCGTGAATGACGAAGCGCTGAGTGTCTCTGCGTCCGTCAGGCTACGGAGATTCTGATCGGCGATGACGAAGTAGAACGTCGGCTCTTGTCCCGCGACCGTGCCATGCCCCGCAAAATAGAAGACGATGATGTCACGGTTGGGCGCGTTCCAGTTTCGCGCCTCGAGCGAACGGACAGCGGCCGTCACGTCACTGCGCGTGACATACCCCTTGCGACGGTCCCACTTGAGGAGCTGGCTGGACCTGCGGTTCAACTGATAGTGAGGGCCGCTGTTCTTTCGCAGAAACGCGTCGAAGTCCTCGGCATCGTTCTGGGCATTCTCGGCGGCGGCGATGGTGGGCCCATAGTCGGTCACACCGACAGTCAGCAGATGCAATTCGGGCTGCTGGGACTGGGCCGCAGGGTTCTCGAAGTACACACTGTCGCTGGCGGGCAGATCGAGTGATCCGGGATCGGTGTCGTACACCACATCAATCCGGTTCAGGCGCCGATGCAGATCTCCCGGGATGCTCCAGGTGTACTCCGCTCCGTCGAATTGAGGATGCTCTCTCACGGGCACGTGGTTGACGTACAGCCGCGGTGGGGATGCCCCTTCCTCAAGTGAACCCTCGATGATGGCACGCACACGCAACGGGGTTTGGTCAGCAGGCGGCACAGTGTGACCCGTCTGAGGTTCGACCAGCGCACTGCGGGGAGCGACATCATGTCTGCAGCGAGAGACTTGGGAATGAGTGCGGGCGGTTGCGCGGCCGCGACTTGCCCGAACAGTCGGCGAATGGCGTCCCGGTCTTCGAACCGGTCGCGAAACCGGCCGGCCGGCGCGAAGTCCGGCTCCTGATCGGCGCCGCGATTGATCTGCCAGCCGAACAGTGCGTCACCGTCGGGAGAGGCATTGTAGGTTCCGTCCGGCATCCAGACGGCCCACTCCCCCGACCGGTCCAGGAGCATCGACACCATCGGCTCCCACGCGGGGACGATGGCCCGGCCCTCGAGCCCCATGCCGACGCCCTGCCACCCCGCGGCTGGGTTGGCCCCCTTCTGATTACGAAAGACCTGCAACTCCGTCCACAGGGGGCGTGCCTTCAGTGCGTTGATGATCGCCGGTGCGTTTGCCGGCTGCTCCTCGGGCCCTCGACCCCAGACCACTTGGCGAATCACATCGCCGTTGCGCAGGCCGCGGCGGTCGGCGATCCCACCGCCCAGGACCCTCTGCACAACAACCTGTTGCCCCTGTGGCACAAACTCCGCGCCCCAGGCCGCGTAGCGCTCAAAGACTGCGGACTCCTTGGTCAGATCCGCAAGGCTCCACAGCTTGATGAGCCGGTCCTCCGCCAGCGATGCCAGCACCGAACCATCAGCCGAGACATCCAGGTGCGTGACTCTCCCCGTGTGGTCGCGATAGGAGCGGACCAGCTGCGCGATGTTCGTTGCTGCATCCGCGTGATACACGAAGATCGCATCGCGGTTGGTGCCGACCGCCAGCCACAGATGCTGGTGATCCGTCTGCGGCAACTGCTCATAGACGAGCACCTGCCCCTGGCCGTCCTCGTCGAGAGTGATCTCGACTGTCTGGTTGGGGCGATTGGGTGGAGCGACTTCGATCACCTGCTGACCAGCGTTGTCGACCTTAAGGGCGATCCCCCAGGGCGCGGCGCAGCACCTTTTGGGGGTTCTGCGTCACGCTGCTCTGCCGCCTCCCACTGGGCCGGGCGCGTGGCGGGGATCGCCGGGGCACTTCGTCCTGCGGTGGTGGCGGTGGTGGTGCCGGGTCTTCATCAGGGGGCGTACGCTTGATGCCTCCGAACTCTTCGTCAAACTCCCACCCGGCCACATCGCCGGCCACATCGATCTTCAGCCGCAAACGTTCGCTGTTAAGGAACCGGATGTCATCGACATCCTGCCCACTGAACAGACGCAGGGCTGAACGTTGGGCCAGCGGGTTTTGCAGCAACTGGCCCTGGTCGTTGAGCAGCGGAAGGACCCACAATTCCCGAGGGCCGTTGGCATAGACGGCGGCCAGTTGCCCATCGTCGCTGACGGCACAACTGTAGGCATCATCGCTGGCCCCTAATTGAACTGCGCCAAGCTGTTGCCCCGCCGCCGCGTTCCATAGTTCGAGCCATGACTGCCCGGTTGGATCCTGGTCGGTTGCGGCCAGCAACGTCTGTTGGGGACCAAATTGCAGGGAGAAGATCCGTGGCTGGCCGGCGCGAAAACGCTGCAATTGACCAACCCCGTCGTTCAGGACGATCACTCCATCCTGATCGCGGGCGGGTCTTCCGTCGCCCAGGGCACAGGCCCAGCGACCGGTTGCCGGCTCCACCGCCAGGGCCGTTATGATCTGCCCGGCCGCTACCGGCAGGACCTGTGTTTCCATCAGCGCCGGTACGCTCAGCTTCACGACGGACTGGCCGATGGCGTTCGTACCTGCCTGCTTCGCTGTCAGGATCAAGCCATCCGGCAGGAAAGCGAGCGGCTGGAGATCGTCGGCGACACCTCCCTCATGCGTCGCCTCGGGGATGTGCTCACCCGCCTCGTCCAGCGGTCGCGGTTGTGCGCGTGGCGGCATCGACCACAGCCGCAGTTGCCCGACCTGGTCCACGGAGGCGAGGTGCTGGCCATCCGGTGAGAACCGCAGGGTCAGCACCTTGGACGCGTGAGCCTTGATGACCTCCTGCAGGGTCCGAGTCGACCGGTCAAAGACCCAGATGTGACCCTGCCCGTAGGCACTGCGACCAGCCAGGGCGACCGAGTCGCCGTCCGGGGAGACATCCAGAGCGTGCACGACCCCGTTTGGCCCGCGGGCTGCTGTCCAGCGGAGCACGTGTGACCGCACGAATCGAAACGGACCGTTCTCATTGGGGGTGTGCAGGATCCACTCGTACGCCTGTTTGTCCGCCCCGCCGCCCAGCAGGCGATGCGTGCCGGGGACAAAGCGGAGGGCATGCAGACGCCCCACCGGTCCGTGGGTGTCGAGCTGAAAGCGCGGCTCCTGTGCGTCGATCGGGGCCGGGGGCCACGCGGCCGACATCATCAGCAGTAACGCAGCGCAGAGTGTGGGGGTCCGCAGCCGTGGCACTGTTGATTGGATTTCGAGGCTGACCATCATGATTTGATTCATACTCCGTCAGAGAGCGGCCTTTGTGTCAAGCTATACGGGTCGCAACGACGATTCCAGTACAACCGGATTGTCCGGAGTAATCCGCACATTCGGTACGGATCGCAGTCGGCCGAGGCGAGGTCTCGCTTCGCCGGCCGCGAGTTCCATTGCGACAGATTTCTGGCCGTCGGGGGGGCGTCCATGTGCCGGCTGGCATTGAGTAGCCGTATTGCGGCTCGACTGAGCATGATTCTCGCAGTCATCAGCGGGATTGCGGCATCGTCGGTTGCGCAGGACGAAGGCGTTGTGCATCTGCGCAGCGGGTCGAACTGCCCACCACCAACCATCGAATATGGCGTGCCAGCTTACGGCGCCGATGGTGTCTGTCCACCCTGGCAGCCGATGCCGGCACCGGACAGCTTCGTGCCACCAGCGCCGCCGCAACAGATGAGACCGTCGGCACCGCCGCAGATGGCTCCGTCGGCGCCGAGTGCTTCCCGGGGTCCGCAAGCACAGGCTCCGCTGCCGCCGGTCAATCCGCTGGCCAATCTGCCTCAGCAGGCGGACGGGGGAATCAACCTGGCGAGTGGGTCGGCCTTGGGTGAACGCCAGCAGGGCAAGTTCCACGACATGTTGAGTGACTTCTTCGGCGGCTCGCCCACGCAGCCGACCATTCTGCCCGGTGCACTGGTGGATCAGGCCATCTTCTTCCAGCAGGCCCCGGTCTGGGACTGCTCGACTATTACCGGACTGTGCTTCCGCAGTTGCCGCCAGGCGTGTTCGTAACGGCTGCGCCGGTGTATCTGGGGGCCGATGCCGCCGGACAGGCGCAATCGGCGGTTCCCAACACGACACCTCCCCAGTTGCTCTCGGAGTTCGACGGCACCGCTTTCGCAGGTGTCCCTGCGACGCTGGGGCCCATCACGAATGCCGGACCGTTCATCGCGCCTCGACTCGGGCACGACCGGAGATGTGAACGCACTGACGACGCCGGAGAACATGGTCCTCATCGGAGAGCCGATCTACAACGTCTATGACGCTCTGCTGGTCATTGTTCCCAGTCCGGGTGCCGGCGGTACGGTGGGGCGTCAGAAGATGGCCGAGAACGGCAACGTGATCCCCCGCGATCGCGTCTTCCTGAATCACAGCACGTTCACCAATGTCCCGCTGAACTCGCAGGGAGTCGACGTCTATCGGTTCGTCCCGGGGTTCGAGATGGCCTTTCACGAAGATATGTTCTCCCTGGAAGTCCGGGTTCCCTTTGCGGTGTCGCTGGACTCCGACATCATCGCCGGTGGAATCACCGACAACGATTCGCTGGAGTTCGGCAACGTGACGACCACCCTGAAGACCCTGATCGCCCGTAGTGAAAACACGGCGATCGGAGCAGGTGTCAGCCTCGCCTATCCGACGGCCTCCGATGTCAATGTGAGCGACGTCGGCGGAACAACGCTGCTGTCCATCGAGAACGAGGCGCTGCATGTGCTCCCGTATATCGGTGCCGCCCACTCGGTCGGAAGGGTGTCGACCCAGGCCTTTCTGCAGGCCGACATCGGCACTAACGGGAATACGACCTATGTCCGGGATGTGAACACCGGAGTGCTCGAAGAGTCCGGCAAGCTGAATGATGCCGCCTTCCTGTTTGCGAGTTACTCGATTGCCTACTGGCTGTACCAGGATGCGAGTGTCTCGCGGACCTTCTACCGGGACTGCAACACGCAGTACAAGTCGACGACCTATTCGGTCGGCGATGGGTTCATCACGGGATTCGCGCCACTTGTCGAACTGCACTACAACCGCTCGTTGCAGCAGAGCGACACGGTTTACTCCGGTCCCATCCAGATTTCCAACGTCGACAAGTTTTCGCTGACGAACGTCGTCGTCGGCGGACTGTTTACGTTCGGCGCGGGTGGATCGCTGAACCTGGCCTGGGCCGCGCCGCTCATCGGCCGGGATGACAAGCAGTTCGACAGCGAGTTCCGTCTGCTGGTCAACTTCGAGTTGTAATCGCGGATCGAGAATATCGGGCCTCCCGCAGTGACAGACCCTCAACCTCGGGCCGAGACGACCACGCGCCGCCATCCTTGGAAGCCTTCCCAGACCTGATGCGCCGTCCGCCAGGCTGCCACCCAGCGGGAGGAGGCCGGCTTCACCACGGGCGACCGCCGGCGGGCCTGCGGCTCGTCACCACGGTGAGCGGACATCGGCGGGGTCGGCATCGCGGGCGGTTCCGGACTGCAGTCGGTGACCGTAGACGCGGGTGGTTCGTCCTGCAAGACGCCTGATGCTTCGGCGCGAGTTTGGGTCTGAAGGTCGAGCAGGCAGCCGAGCACCTCAACCAGGAACTCATCGACCGACTGTGGCCGTCGACCCGGATCGGCATCCATGGCGCGCCGGATGAGGGCATCGAGCCGCGGTGACAGCCGGGGATTGACGGCCCGCGGACCTTTGAAGTCGTTCGTCATCTTCCGGCGGAGCTGGTCCAGCAGGCTGCTGCTGCCGAAGGGGAGCCGACCCGTCACCATGACATACAGGGTCGCGCCCAGACTGTAGATGTCCATGCCGGGATGAGCATCTGCGGCCTCGCGAAACTGCTCCGGGGCCATGTACTGCGGGGTCCCGAGTCCCTGCCCGGCCCTCGTCAGCACCGGACCATGTTCGAGGTCCTTGGTGAGTCCCAGATCGGAGAGCTTGGCCCGTCCCGCCTTCGTCAGCAGGATGTTCGAGGGCTTGATGTCACGATGCACGAGCCGGTGCCGATGCAGCATCTGCACGGCCGACGCGATCTCGCTGATGATCTCCAGCGCGCGTCGTTCACTCAATCGACCCTGTTTCTGGACCTGCCAGGCCACACTCTCGCCATCCACGTACTCCAAAGCGAGGAAGTGTCGACCCAGCGCTTGTCCGACGTCGAGCATCTGCACGAGGTGAGGATGTCGCACCTGCATGGCCAGCCGTCCCTCCTGGGCGAACCGCAGCATCCGTGATGCCGACTGGGCCAGCTCGGGACGCAGCACCTTCAGGGCCACATCGCGACCCTCGGCATTCGTGGCCCGATAGACCAGCGCGGAGTTCCCTCTGCCGAGGAGGGTCCGCACGCGATACCCGCCGACGGACTCCGCCTGGCCCCCGGTCAATCCGGCGAACATCCTGCGGCGGGGCCGGTGCGCCGGAGCCCATGCGAGTCCCGTGTGCAGCAGTTCGAGGACATGCCGGCTCGAATGACGCAGTCGCGGCGAACGTGTGTACGATGTGGATGAGCGTTTCGCCCGCAGAAGGGCTTCGAGGTTCGCCGACGGAAAGGGGACCTCCGCCGTCAGCAGGAAGTACAGCAGTGCGGTCAGACTGTAGACATCCGACCGCTCGTCCAGCGCGGCGGACCGTGCCAGTTGCTCGGGTGCGTAATAGCAGAAGCGGTCCGCCAGTGGCTCGCGGGCGGCGACCGACAGCGATGGCAGCGATTCCGCAAGGCCGGACATGCCCTTCAGCAGCACGCGCCCATCCACTGAGACCAGAACGTTGTCCGGATGCAGCCGGCCATGCAACTGCCCGCCACGATGGATCGCAGTCACACCGGCCTGCAGTTCATGGATCAGGCGCAACGCCTGCTGCTCGGCCATGGGGCCGGTGCGTCCAACGTGCTGACGCAGTGTCGCTCCCTGAATCAGCGGCATGACCTGGCAGTGACGGCCTGCATGCTCTCCCACTTCATACACGGGGAGCAGACGCTCGTCATCAAACCGCATCGCGGTCTTGGCTTCGTCATAGAACCGGTGGAGTGCCGACCGATCCCGGGAGAAACGGGCCCGGAGCACCTTGATGGCGACAAGCTCACCGGCCGGGTTGACCGCCCGATAGATCCGGCTGGAGTCCCCCTTCGTGAGTCTGGCCGTCAGGCGATAGCGGCCCAGCACGAGTTGCGAGGAGTCGGGGCGTCCGGCGTCCATGTGTGTCGGCAGTTCCGGGTCCGTCAGTCCTCGCAAGGCTTCCTCTTTCGTCCAACGTCCCGTGTCTGGAATGAATAGTGCCATGAGGTCTTCGGGGGATGAAGTTGTCGGATGTCGACTGGGCCTGAACTGACCTGCCCCGCCGGTTTCCAGGGGTCACATGTGTAATGCGGATGTGAGCCGCTGACCGGACAGAGGCGCGGCAACTTTTTCGGGAATCACTCGGGAACGGGGTCTGGCACTGCGGGACCCCGACGTTTCCCCGGAATTTCTTCAGAAAGGCTGCCCGGTCCGGGGAAGGAAACTGCATCTCTCTGGCGAGCGGCGACCGCTCACGCAAGCCTGACCCCTGGCACATCCCAAACTCTGGAGTCGTGATGTCCACTTTCCCAACGCCGGCCGATCCGAACGTCACTCCGCTGTATCCGACCCGCTCGACCGTATCCGCGGATGACCTCGGACTGATGAGATCTGAGACTCGCGAAGATTATCTGCACCGGGTGCGCCGGCCGGGCCGTGCTGACGCGATTCCCGCAGCTCTCTTCCACGCTCCGGGAACAGACGCTGGTGGCGTCTCCATGCTGCCGGCCTCCGTCGATCGCAATATCGTCGTCGTGGGGCCGTCTCGCCTGGACCGGCGAGCGGACGCGTTCGCCCTGCAGTCCACTGAAGAGCTGTCACTCGTGCGAGGGAATCACTGGCCACTGAGTGCCAGACTGATGTTACTGTCGCTTCCCACGTTCCTGCTGCTGGTCGTGTGCACCCGGCGTGGGTTCGAGCGAGATTACCCGGCACAGTCACTCGAAAGCGTGGTCGGTGGTTCCCGCGCCCGCAGCGGCAATCCAGCACAACCTGCGATACGACCGGAGGTCATCGAGGACGCGAGTCGATTGGCTGTGCCGCTGCCGCTGTTGACTGCACTCCCGCCACTGGAAATGCCCGTGACGAAACCTCGTGCGACGGTCCAGACGGAGTTCCGCGCAGAGGTACGCACCCCGGTACGCACTCCGGAGGCCGGACTCAGCGCCGTCGCTCCGATTGTCGCGGTTCACGAGGCTACCCCTTCAGCCGACGTTGAGCCGACCCGCGACGACAGCGACGACGTGTCGATGTCCAGACTGCTGGACACACCCCGGAGTTGGTCGGTGCCCGGTGGGATCTCGCCGGCGGAAGCGCAGCGGTATGTCGGTCACATCGAGGCGCTGGTGGGTTCGGAGCCGGTCAGTCTCTCGACAGCTTGCACGCACTTCGACAATGCCCGGCGCATCACCGAGTCTGACGCGCGACTGCATGTGGCCTTTGGACTGTTCCTCGAAAGACACCATCGCGCGGTCGAAGCACACGAGGCATACCGGAACGCTGTGGAGTGTCAGCAGACGCTGGCCTCGCGCAGCCAGCCGGGTCACTTCGAGCCGTACTTCCTCCCGTATCGGGAACTGATCCGCTCTGGTCTGGTGCTGGCGGCGCAGAATCCGGAGTCCCTCGAGCCGGCTTTGTTGACGATCGAAGACCTGCTGCAGGACATGAATTCGCAGTTGCCCGCTGCGGCCGTCGTGCCCTGGCAACAGGCGGAGCGACGGGCCAACGTCAGATTCCTGAGTCGGGCCCTGGCGGTCCTTCGCGACCTGTATGGATCCGAGGCCGACCGCCGCTTCGATCTTCAGCAGCGTCACGATCGCGTGGTGGCCCAGTTGACCCCCGACGAGCGTGCGCTGTTCGCACAGGTCGAATCAGAGACGCTTGCCGACATCGCGGACTTGCGGGCGAACGACGACGCCCGCCTGGCCGCGCAGCAGCGACGTCAGGAGCAGCGGCAGGCCGACGGGTACTATGCCCGGACCGATGTTCATATCGCCGAGGATTTTCGCACGGTGCACCATTCGCAGACCAACTGGTGCACTGGCTCGGTCACCACGGGGCATGGCCAGACGTGGCTGCGACCTGGTACGCCTACCCGTACTATGGGCAGGTGTGGTCGCGGTCGCCCTGGACAGGTCCTGCGCGTGCCGGAACCATCGGCCGCAACCGCACACGACATGTGCACCGCGAGACGGAATTCACTCGCACGAAGGTCCCGCGCCTGCCGGTGTATCGTCAGTCCGAGGCGGTTCGCGAGTATCTGCCCCCGAGTCTGCTCACCAAGGGACGGGATCTGTTGAGGTCCTTTGCGGACCCTGTGCAGGCAGGTCCGGGCTCCGGGGGCCGACGCTGCTCAGCCGGGCGAACTGAGCCGACGCGTCACACGTCGTCCGCCAGGAGTTGCTCGACGACCTGGCGGACGCGTTGCATCTTCCGACGAACGGTGCGTTCATCGATGTCGAGTTTCCGGGCGATCTCCGCCTGCAAATCGCCATCCAGACGCATGTGCAGGATCATGGCCGTCTCGGCATCGACCCGCTGCACGATCTGGTCGATCAGTTCGCCCGCGTGGACCTGTTCTTCCATCGACGGTCGCCGCGCGATTGCGTCCAACTGCTGGTCGTGCAGTGCCTGTTCACGATGGGCACCACGCTTTTCGGCACTCTCGCGCTCGATGTTCCGCCGCAGCTTGTTGAGGGAAATCGAGACCAGCAGCCGCCAGACATCCTCATCCTCGTCGAAGGTGAAGCGGCCCTCCTGCTGCAGCCCCTTGGCCACGGTCTCCCACATGGAGATCACGACTTCATCCGTATCGAACCGCGTCTGAAAACGTGTCGAGATCTTCGACTGCAGATAGTGCTTGAGATGCTCGGTGTACTGCTCGTACAGACGTGTGAAGGCGTCGTCATCGCCAGCCTGTGCCTGCTCGACCAGTTCCAGAACGCTGAGGTCAGCCCGGCGCTCTTCCCGACGGCCCGTCATGAAACCCTCCCACCTCGTGGGAACACAGACCCACTGCAATGTCCCCACAGCCGCCAGTGTGCGCTGCACGCACCGGCACTTCAACGCCACCGGGCCATCCTTACCGGGCCGTAACCTGCGTCGGTCCGCTCACGCAGCGCGGCGGAAGGGAATCGTGCTCGGTTGAGGGGTTGACTGTCGATCGACTTCGGCGACGGGCGCCTCGGGGCGATGCAGGGAGAGCGTCGGGGTCTTTGCACGCAGTGGAGCGAGAGAGCCGGGCGGTCCCTGAGTCTCCTGCCGGACCTGTGCAGAAAGTGGCGAATCTGCTGCTCGATCCGCGCCGAATCCTCCCGCTGCTGCTGCTGCCGGCGCTGAGAGGGGGACAGTGTGTCGAGCGCCTCTGCGACCGCCAGGGACTGCAGTTGCTGTTCCCACCAGACTTCGCGAGTCAGGTATGAGGCCGAGAGTCGCTCGGTGATGATGCACAGCACCACCGCGCAAGATGCCAGGAACAACTCGGCCAGCAGCACGATGACGATCGCGTCCCAGACGAGCATTGACCCCAGCCAGCGGACACTCGCGTACGTCAGCAGAGCGGTGCCTGCGGCGATCGCGACCCAGGCACGGATTGAGATGATGCGGGGAGGCTGTGTTTCCATGGGCGATGATTCCGTGGAGAAATGGCGGACGCGCCGCGAAGGGGAATGCGGGCCGCACAGCAGAGGGGCGATGGGGAGGGGGCAGCGCAGATCGGCTGCAGGCGGGATTATAGCGAGGCCGGTCGCTGCCACAATCCGGATTAGGGCGACCCGGGGGCAGGCCTGGCTGTGCGGCGTAACACCTAGAAGCGTATGCAATTGCGTCCATCGCGTTTTGCCCGGTACAGGTTTCCGTCGGCTTGCTCAATGACCTCGGATGCGCCCACGGGCCCCTGCCCGCTCGTGAAACCGACCCCGATGCTGACGGTCAGGTGCAATGTTCCTTTGGACGTGCGGAATTCGGCCGCTTGAATGAGTTGGCGAATGTCCTGGGCCACGCGGACCGCCTGTTTGAGATTCGTTTCCGCCAGCATAAGCGCGAATTCCTCGCCGCCGAAGCGGGCGAACAGGTCCTCGCCCCTCACTCGCTCCTGGACGCGTATGCTGAACTGGCGGAGACACTCGTCGCCGACCAGGTGACCGTACTGGTCGTTGACCGGCTTGAAGTGGTCGATGTCCAGCAGCAGCAGGGCCAGTGGACGCGAGTGACGCTCGGTCCGCAGCAGTTCGCGGGCAAATACGTCCTCGAAGTACCGCTTGTTGTGTGCATTCGTGAGGGCATCAACCGTCATCATCTGGTACACGGTCTCGTGATACTGGGCCTCCACGTGGTCGGCCGAGAGGAACTTCAGGATGTGGTTGCCCAGGCGAATCTGATCACCCGGTACGAGAATTCGTTGCTCGATACGGATGTCATTGACAAAGGTCCCGTTGAGGCTGCGGCAGTCGGTGAGCCTGAAGTGGCCGTCGACCTGCTCGATCACCGCATGGTGGCGGGAGATGAAATCGTCAGGGAGCTCGATGTCTGAGTCGGACTCCCGTCCGATCGTAAGGTGTGCGCCTTTCAGGGAGATGAGGCTGCCACTGACACCGGCCGGGTAAATCCGAACGAGACAGGATTTCCGCGCA
Source organism: uncultured Planctomycetaceae bacterium (assembly GCA_963715185.1). Classification (GTDB taxonomy): domain Bacteria; phylum Planctomycetota; class Planctomycetia; order Planctomycetales; family Planctomycetaceae; genus CAVPPT01. The sequence goes on along the minus strand of CAVQRG010000021.1, from coordinate 69,024 downwards.
GTCTCACCGGGCCGGGGAACCGGGTCTGAGTCGGGAATGCGGATGATGGGTGCCGTCTGTGTCACAATTGCAGCCAGTCTGCCTGTTTGTGTCGCCCGCGCCTCACGCCGCGACCCGGTGGGGGGGGTGTGCCTGTCCATAGCGTAGGACGCGGATCCTCAAAAACCCGGAAGAATTCGCTGGAGACGTCGGATTGTCCCGGGCCCGCAGGCTCCGTCTGACCTCTGCCCGGCGTGTGGTCGGATAACGTGGTTCTGCGGATTCTGCCGATGCCGCGCGATGTGCGTCTGTGCGCCGACGCAGGCGATTGTCTCCAACTCCAGCGGTCTGGTGGATTTGGAGCATCATCGGCCCGGAGAAATGCCGATAACGACGATCGGAGGGGCTCGATTCGCCATGGCGAGTTGTGTTGCCGCACATCCGATCGCGTCGACTGGAAAGAGGGTGAATGGCCATGCAGCGGGGGATTAACGTGCTGGCGCTCGTCAAGGATGGGGAGCGCTACGTGTTTCTGTACGACGAACAGAGTGTCGCCACCCTGTTGCAGACTCTGGGGCGGTACGCCGCCGACCCGGAACTGAATTTCTCCTGGTACGATGCTGCAGTGCTCAGTCAGAAGGTGCGTCGTCTGCAACGCGGTCAGGACTGCGATGCGCCGACGCTTCCGTTCCGCGAAACGGCCTGACCCGGCAAACCTTCTCCTGGCTCCAGACCAGTCGCTGTGCAGACCGCCATCAAGTCGTTCGAGCGTCATCTGCGGAATGAGCGCAACGCCTCTCCGCTGACGCTCAAGTCGTACGCCGAGGACTTCGCGAGTCTGCAGGACTACTTCGCCGACCGTGTCGGTCATCTGCCGGCACCTCCGCAGGTAACGGTTGAGATGCTGCGGGGATACGTCGCTTACCTGCACGACTGCGGATACGCCCGAACCACCATCGCCCGCCGCCTGGCTTCCCTGCGAAGCTTCTTTCGCTTCTGCTGTCGTGAGGAGATCACGGCCACGAACCCCGCCAAGGCCCTGCGCACGCCCCGGGTCGGCCGCAAGCTCCCACACTTCTTGACGAGTACACAGATTGCATCCCTGCTCGAGGCTCCGCCCGCGAACACCCCCATGGGTCTGCGGGATCGCGGCATGTTCGAGGTATTGTACTCCGGCGGACTGCGCGTGGCAGAACTCGTCGCGCTCGATGTCCGGGACTGGGATCGCGATGCCGGCATCCTGCGCGTGCTGGGCAAAGGCCGTAAGGAGCGAATCGCCCCGGTGGGCAGCCATGCCACCCGGGCTCTCACCCGATGGTGCGAGGTGCGCCAGCCCGATCCGGCGATCGTGCAACAGGACGAGGACCCACTGTTCCTCAACCGCTTCGGTCGACGACTCACGACGCGGAGCATCGGCCGGCTCCTCGAAGGGTATCTGAAGCAGACAGGTCTGGATTCTGTAACGTCGCCCCACACCCTGCGGCACAGCTTCGCCACCCATCTGCTCGACGGCGGCGCCGACCTCCGCAGCGTGCAGGAGTTGCTCGGGCACAAGAGCCTGACCACGACACAGATCTATACGCATGTCAGCACGCGCCGAATGCGGGAGGCGTACGAGCAGTCGCACCCCCATGCCGTTCTAGGACGCTGATCAGCACCTCAGCGCAGTGACGTGCCGGTTGCTGGAGGATCGTCAGCAGCCGGCGATCCGCTCCCCTCGAAGTGCCACTGATGGATGGCGGCGGCTGTCAGCAGGACTGTCGCCAGCAGCAGTGCGCCCAGCAGCGACGTCGCCAGGTCGCGTCGAAACTGTGCCCAGGCAGAGCCGATGAAAGATCGTCGTGCCGGGCGTGATGGTTTGGTCACGCGCTTACCGTCGTCGAACGGAGAGTGACTCTCTGCCGGAGTGCCCGCCGGATCAGTGGCTGCATCTCCGCTGCTGATCGTCTCCTCCACAGTGACCGGATCGTTGTCGTGACACGCCCGTTCGACGGTTTCAGGGTGAAGAGTCAGGGCTGCGCGCAGCTCGGGGTCCGGCGGTGCCTGATCCTCACCGCGCATCAGCCCGGCGAGGCGACCGGTCTCGGTCGTGCTCGGAGTCTGGCGTGCGAGGTCGGATTGGGACCGCAACCAGTCGGCGAGCATCTGTGCCATGTCGGCGGCGGTGCGCAGACGCTCCTCCGGAGGCCCGGCCAGCTCCTGTGGCCGTGTTGTATCGCAGCATTGCTTCGCGGTGTCGGTCTGGCCAGCGGTTTCGAACAGTCGGGCTCCAGGGCGATCGGCATCGGCGACCACGAACAGGCGTCCTCGTGCGGCGGCGTTGGCGAGGCCGGCACCGCAGGCGTGCGCGACGGCGAGGCGGGCGGCTTCCCATTCTTCGGCGGGGAGTTGAGAGTTGTGCTGGATCAGACGCAGGAGCTCGCAACTGACTTGCTGAGCCGACACAGGGCGAACTGTGCCCCCCTGCACGAGTGGCTGACCGGATTGGGGCATCAACGCGGTCGCCAGTGTGTGAATCGTGCGGACATGGCCGGCATCGTTCGCCGAGAGGGTGCGAATCCGGAGCAGTTGCTGCACGATACGCTGAGGAGCGTTCGTGTCTTCCAGCAAGCCCAACTGGTTCTCGAGCTCGGGCAGGGATCGCGACGCATGCGAGGATTCAGGCGTGCCCGGTGACTGGTCCAACAACTGGGCCGAGACGTCGTCCCAGCGGTACAGGACATCGACCAGTCTTGTGAGAACCTCTTCACCCGGAGCAACCCCCTGGTCCCGCAGTTGCAGGCCGCACGCGGAGAGTTCACCGGCCAGCGCGGCGGCATCCTCGGTGAGCTCGTCCAGGGCGGTTCGCAGGCTCTTGGAATCAGGTTGCATCGCAGGACTTCTCGGTGCCTTCACGGCCGGGAGGCGAGACGGCGGGGCTCATTCTTCGGGGCCGGACTGCAGGCTGTCTCCATCCACCAGGTCGTGGGACAGCGGTTCGGTCTCTTCTTCCAGCGGCGTGACATCGGACGACCTGAATGATCGTGGAGTCGTGCGCGAATCGAGAGTGGCTTCGGTCAGTTCCTGGATGAGCAGGTGGTAGACTTCCAGTTGGACCTCCGGCGAGTGGAACGAATTGACGATCGACGCCAGGGACGGCAGGTTCGTCAGCAGTTTTCGATAGTTGTGCGTACTCATCAGCAGAACTCCGGGGGCTGAATCAGTGGGCTGTTTGCAGAAGCTCGTTGTGGTCTGGCTCGCCGGCGAGGCAGGCCGCCGGCTGGGGAGCGAGATGCCGGGGAGCGATCGTCAGCCGGCCTCGCGCTGCCGCCGTCGCCAGATCCTCTCCGTAGTTTGTACGAATGATGTCCAGCGTGTCGATCCACTGTTCGTTGGCCATCTCCCCGGCCTGCTGAATCATCTGGAGGAGTGCGCAGAGCGGATGCTGCCACGTTCGCAGCTGATCGATGAGTATCGTGTCGTTGTGTCTGACAGCGCGGAGCTGTTCGCCGAGCGCGCGTGCCTCGTCATGGAACGACTGCAGTCCCGGCAAGTTTGCTCCCTCCATCAACCGGATACGCTGAGCTTGCCCGACGATGTCGAGTGCTGCCTGCCGGGGATCCGGCCCGTGCAGGTGTTGCCAGAGCGTCGTCAGTGAGCGGTGGTCTTCTTCGGTTGACAGGCCGACCTGCTGCCCAAGTTCCCGCAGTCCAGCCTGGAAACTCTGCAGGTCTGCGACCAGGTCATCACTGGGCCGATGTCCGCCGTTCAGAAGTCGCCGGGAGGCCGTGAGGAGTGCATCAGCCAGGGTGTCACGCTGCCGCGCAAGGCTCGTCAGCCGGTGACGCTGGTCATCGAGGGCGAGCACCAGATTACGCCGACGTCTTCGCACGAAACTCTCCCGGAGGCAGCCTGCCGCCACGCTTCTCGCGGCAGCTTACGACGCAGCCCCGACCCCTCGAGTGGCGCAGGGCCAAGCGGTCGCGGTCAGAAGCGCGGAGACTCACTGCAGGTGCAATTCACGTGCGCAGGCTCTCGCATCCCGGTCGGCGTACCACAAGATTCCGGCGAAGGCGCCGAATGCAACGAATACAACGAGTGCCCCGTCTCCTGAGCCCTGCCCGGCGGTGACTGGACCGCTGGTGAGGCCGTTCCATCGCAGTCCGGTCCCGCCGCCGCTCGCTCCCGATGATTCCTCTACACCACTGTGGGTGTCGCGACAGAGCCACAAAGATCGGGCGCGGAAACTCTGGAGCGGGGAACTGGCATCGGCCCGGGCGATGAGATGAAATTGCGAGTGAGCTATGTCACAATGCGAGTCAGCCCTGGCACGTTCCGAGTTCGGGAAGACCTGCAAGACGATGTGGCTGCTGGCTCAAGCTGTCGATCCCGAGACCCTCCCTCCGATCGTCGATCCTCATTTCGTCGTGCCCCCTGCACCGGGGTGGTGGGGCTTGATGCTGACGTGGATTCCATGGCTGTATGTGCCGCTGCTGCTGTGGATGGCGTGGTGGTGTGCACGCCATGACCCTGAGCGTGGCGTCTGGCTGTGGATCATCCTGCTGTTTCAACCGCTGGGGGCCGTCATCTACTTTCTGGCTCGCTGGCTGCCCGCCAGTCAGTGGGAGCCCCCCGATTTTCTTCGCAGGTTCACGCGGCAGGGTGAAATCCATCGGCTGCAGATCGCGGCCAGTCAGATTGGCAACCCCCACCAGTTCATCGAACTGGGTGAAGCCCTGCGCGAGACTGGCCAGATGGTTGAGGCTGGCGCTGCCTTCAAGAACGCGCTGGCGAAAGACCCCGACAACCTGCAGGCGTTGTGGGGCGCAGGGTCGGTTTGTTTTCACGAGCACAATTACGAACAGGCGCGCGAACATCTGTCGAAGCTGATCGCCGAGGATCCGACCTACAAGTTCGGAGACGTTTCGCTGCTGCATGCCAAGACGCTACGGTGTCTGGGGCAGAACGATGCGGCTCGTGCCCATCTGGAGGAGCACATTCGCCGCTGGCGTCATCCCGAAGCGCTCTATCTGCTGGCGAGCATCTACGTCGACCAGGGAGAGTTCCGCCAGGCGCGAGAACAGCTGCAGGCGCTGATCATGGATCTAGACTCCAGTCCGAGAGCGATCGCGCGAAAGCATATGGTCTGGAGGGGCCGCGCCCGGAAATTGCTCAGACGCCTTCCCGCGTGAGCAATCCACAGAGCTGGTTTCGTCGGCAAGGGCTGTCCCCTGACGGACACCGGTTGTAGTGGTCAGTCTCGCTGTTGCCCTGCGGCAGTTCCAGAAGCCCTCGACCCGCACCGCGGTGGGTGAATCGGGTCGTCGAGGAGGTTGCAGTCAGCCGATAGCACAGACGAAGTCACGCCTCCCATCGTCTCGCCAGCATGCTTGACGGATTGTGAAAGATATTGACTTGACTTGGAGTGTTGTGATAGCTATCTTGAAATCAACGTCGTGCGAATGAGCTGAGAGTTCCTGTCGTCCATGCTGGCCGAACAACGTCGCGATCAGATCTTAAAGGCCTTGGAATTGAGGGGCCATGCGGCTCTTCAAGAGCTGGCTGACGAAGTTCGTGTCAGCGAGTCCACCGTTCGACGTGATTTGGAATATCTTGACAGAATTGGGCAGATTCGCAAGACGCGAGGTGGGGCCGCGTATGTTGGAGATTCCCTGACAGCCTTTGATGATCGCCGTGGCAAGGCGAGCGAAGACAAGAGTCGAATCGGGCGGGTTGCCGCCGGGCTGATCGAGTCCGGGGAGACCGTTCTACTGGATGGTGGGACGACCACGCTGGAGGTGGCTCGGCACCTGGTGGGCAAGTCGCTCCAGGTGGTCACCAACTCGCTGCCGATTGTCAATCAGCTCGTTGGGGCCAGCAGCATCGAGCTGATTTACCTCGGGGGCTACCTGTATCCCAAGACGGGTGTCGCCCTCGGTTCGATAACGATCGATGCCTTGAAGAAGATTCATGCCCGCCGCCTCATCATGAGTGTCGGTGGGATTACACAGGCCGGACTGTTCAACACAAATTCCCTCCTCGTGGAGACCGAACGGCAGATGCTGGAGTCTGTCGAGGAGGTCATCGTCGTGGCCGACAGTGGCAAGCTGGGGCACCCGGAACTGGCCCATCTCTGTCCTTTGGCGGCCGTCGACCGACTGGTGGTCGACAGAGGGATTTCCGATGAGTGGGTCCGGCTGCTCCCCCAGCATGACATTGAATTGATGATCGCCGAGTAAACCGCCCTCAGGCATTCAAGGAAGAATCCCAGTCGCACGGACGCGCGAAAGCCGATTCCCCGGAGCCCCGCGAGGGGCGTGACTGTGAGACTATGACCCTGACTGCCGCTCCCCTCTCCCGCGTCGATGTCGAGAGAGCCGTCCGCGAGATCTTCGCACGCCGCCTCACGACGAACGCGCCGGTGGATTCCAAGCCGAATCCCCTCGTCGTCAATATCTCGGCGCGCCACTGCCATCTGACGGAAGAGCACGTCGAGCAGTTGTTCGGCGCTGGGCGCACGCTGACTCCGATGAAGGATCTCTATCAGGAGGGCTACTACGCCGCTGAAGAGACCGTTGCCATCGTCGGGCCTCGTCGGCGAATGCTCCCGGAAGTGCGTGTGCTCGGGCCCTGCCGTGGTGACTCGCAGGTCGAACTGGCCTTCACCGACGCCGTGTCGCTCGGGCTCGATCTGCCGGTTCGCATCAGTGGCGATATTGAAGGGACCCCCGGGTGCCTGCTGGTGGGGCCGGCTGGAAGCCTGGAACTGAAGCAAGGCGTCATACGCGCCATGCGACATGTCCACATGTCACCGGCCGATATGGCCTATCACGGTGTCGAAAGTGGTGACGCCATGTTGCTGCGAGTCGATGCCCCCGGCTGCACGACCGTGCTGGAGAACGTGATTGTGCGCGGCGGGGATGACAAGATCCGCCTGGAGGTGCACCTGGATACTGACGAAGGGAATGCCATCAACCTGGAACATGCGATAAACGTTGAGTTGTTGAAACCGGCACGCTGTGCCTGCGGAGGGTAGCCGCAGAGGGGGGCTGGGGGCATGTGTCCCCCGAGCCCCGGCTGCAGCGCCCAGTCCGGCATCAGGTGCCGAGCCAGGGACCACCGCGGCCGGCCGATGTCGGACTGGCGACAACTTACGACAAAGACGAATCACTGTCAGACGATGTGGAACGCCCCGGGTCCCGGTTCAGCGTCTCCGCCGCAGTCTCGAAGTGCAGGCCTGACCATTAACTCACAACAATTTCTGGAGACTTGACCAATGGCGAAAGTGATGGAAGCCCTCGGGATGATCGAGACGAAAGGGCTCGTCTCACTGATTGAAGCAGCCGATGCGGCCCTGAAGGCAGCGAATGTCGAGATGCGCGGCTGGGAGAAAGTCGGCAGTGGCCTGGTGACTGTGTTCCTCGTGGGCGATGTGGCTGCCGTCAAAGCGGCTGTGGACGCCGGTGCCAGCGCCGCGAGCAAGATTGGCGAAGTCGTCAGTGTGCAGGTGATTCCCCGTCCGCACGACGACCTCGTGAACGTGCTCCCCAAGACCGCCGCTGCCAAGTAGTTTTCCCGCTCAGATCGTAATCTCTCATTGTCATGGGGACTGATGTTCTATGAATGAAGCCATTGGACTGATTGAAACCAAGGGGCTCGTGGCCCAGATCAGCGCCGCGGACGCCATGGCCAAGGCGGCCAACGTCCAGATTGTCAAGCAGATCCAGATCGGCGGCGCGTATGTGACGACGATCATCAAAGGGGATATCGGGTCGGTACGTGCGGCGGTCGATGCCGGCGCAAGCGCCGCCTCGAAGATGGGAGAGCTGGTCAGCGCGCACCTGATTCCCCGCCCCACGCCCGGACTGATGGAGAACTTCTGAAGAGGCCCTCGCCGGTGAGGCGTTGGCCAGAGCTCTTCCGTGCCGATTGTTCGCAGGATTCCTGAGTTCCAGCGCAGGTGGGGGCCCGCGGATGGCCGGTTCACACAGGTTCCGGGACGACGGGCTGCAGACTGATTACGGAGAACTCGCCGGAGGCGAACCATGAAAATTCTCGTCGCCAATCTGGGGTCGACCAGCTTCAAGTATCGCTTGTTCGCGATGCGTGACGAGGTTCAGCTGGCGCACGGCGGGATCGATCGCATTGGCCAGGACGCCGACTCGACATGTGAGCTCGAGATCGGTGACCTGCGTCAGCAGATCGTGAAGCGGATTCCCGACCACGCGGCCGCTGTACAGATGTGCCTCGATCAGTTGACGGATGACAAGACCGGTTGCCTGTCCTCGGTCGACGAAGTCGCGGCGATCGGGTTCAAGGCCGTGTTTGCGGGTCGGTTGAGCGGTGTGCGGATCGTCGATGAACCGCTCCTGACGGCCATGGAAGCACTGGCCGATGTGGCTCCGGCGCACAATCCCCCCTATGCCCGGGCCATGCGGCAGTTGATGGCAGCGTTTCCGCAGATTCCCCTGGTGGCGGCGCTCGAAACGGCCTTTCATGACACCATTCCTCGCGAGTATCGCACTTACGCCGTGCCCCTCGAATGGCAGGAACAGTACGAGATTCGACGGTGGGGCTTTCATGGTGCCAGTCATCGCTACATTGGCACGCGGATGGCACAGATACTGGAACGGGACGACCTGCGTGTCATCTCGTGTCACCTGGGGGGCAGCAGTTCGCTGTGCGCCATGCAGGGCGGCGAGTCGCGGGCAACATCCATGGGGATGACTCCGCAGTCTGGTCTGCCTCAGAACAATCGCGTTGGAGACTTCGATCCCTTCGCGCTCAGGCTGCTGAAGCGGCTGACGGGGAAGGATTACGACACGCTGCTCGACGAGCTCTCTTCGCAGAGCGGGCTGCTCGGGCTGAGTGGCCTCTCGCCCGACGTCCGGGACATCGAAGCCGCTGCGGATGAAGGCAACGACCGAGCGGAACTGACTCTCAAGGTCTTTGCCGCCGACATCAAGCGATACATCGGCCAGTCGCTGGCGATTCTGAACGGTGCCGACGCCATTGTCTTCACCGGAGGGATCGGGGAGAACAGCGCCCGCATTCGACGAATGGTCTGTGACGGGATGGACTACGCGGGGATCGAACTCGATCCCGACCGGAATGGCAGCGCCTCGGGAGAGTCGCGCGTGTCGACAGACGGCAGCGGCATCGAGCTCTGGACCCTGCCCACGAATGAAGAGCTTGTTGTCGCCAGGCAGACCATGAGACGAGTGTCCAGCCTGCAGGATCAGCCGCGGCACTGAACACTCACATCCCACACTGGACCTACCATGTTTCTCGCCAAGATCACCGGCAACATCACTGCCACGCAGAAGGTCCCGATCATGACCGGGCAGAAGCTGTTCATTGTCGATCCCTTGCGGGTCGATGAGAAGTCGGGTCATGAGCTGAAGCCGACCGGTCGGACGTTCGTTGCGGTCGACAGCGTCGGGGCCGGGGAAGGCGAGGTTGTGCTCGTCGTCGGGGGCTCCAGCGCCGGTACACCGAAGATACGAAGAACCTTCCCATCGACCTGGCAATCATCGGCATCGTCGACAGCGTGCGGCTCGGTGGCAAATCGATCTACAAGACCAATGCGTGACCCTGCGATCAACATCGATCACCCGTTGCGAGTGCTGCGGATCATTGCCACCGCGCTGATCTTCGGCGTCGTGTGCCTGACCGTTGTCGCGGTGATGCTCGCGCGAGGCAACGGACAGCCTGCGCAACCCCGGGGACAACTGATCAGTCTCATCATGGCGGGCCTGGCCGTCACCGAAGTCGTGCCGTTCGCGCTGGTGCCCAACCTGGTCCCAACGAGCAGCCCGTTGTTTCACCAGGAATCAGCGGGGGCGGACAGGGAGTTACCGAGCGGTGCCCCGCACGGACTTGTCGGCGTTTATCAGGTCCGCACGATCATCCGTTACGCACTGCTGGAGGGAGCCGCCTTGGCCAATCTGATTGCCTACTTCATCGAACGGAACTGGTGGTCGCTCGCCATCGTTGGCGGGCTGGTCTTCATCATGCTTGCGATCTTTCCGACACGCACGCGACTCGAACACTGGCTGGAACTCGAACGGCTGACAACGCCCTGAGCTGCCCGGCCCCGACACGATTCATCCCGACGAACCTCGCGTTCGCCAGACAGACACCCGACCTCGATTTCACGAAACACAACCGCTCATGACGACGACTGAACAGACCATTCGCAATGTGGTGGAAGAGGTGCTGGCCGAGTTGGGCAAGACCCGTACGAAGCCTGCGGCGTCCGTCAGCACGCCCCGGCCCACGAACGGGCAAGGTATTCCAGTCAAATCGGGTGCGAACGGTGCAGGGGTGGCCGCCCCGTCTTCGTCCTCCGCCCCGTCCCTGTCGGGCAGCCACGGTGTCTTCCGCGACGTGGATCAGGCGGTGGGCGCGGCGGCCGAGGCCTTCCAACAGTTACGGCGGAAGACCCTCGCGGATCGTGACCGCATCGTCCAGATCGTCAAGGACCTTTGCGAGCAACAGGCTGAAGAGCTGGGGCGGATGGAGCTGCAGGAAACGAAGATCGGCCGGCTGGATCACAAGATCGAAAAACTGAAGATCATCAAGCTGGTGCCGGGCACCGAATGGCTCAAGCCGACCGCGTGGAGCGGTGACCATGGGATCTCGCTGGAAGAGAACGCTCCGTTCGGCGTCATCGGGGCCATCACGCCGGTCACGCATTCTCTTCCCACGTTGGCGGGGAATATCGTCAACATGGTGGCTGCGGGCAATGCGGTCGTCTTCAACCCGCATCCCTCTGGAGCGCGAGTGGCCTGTGAGGGGGTACGCCGCATCAATCGGGCCGTCGCCGACGCGGTCGGGATCGAGAACATCGCGACCATCATCGAGCAGCCGACCATTGAATCCGCCGAAGCCATTTTCTGCCACCGCAAGATCCGCATGCTGTGCGTGACCGGTGGGCCAGCCGTCGCCCGGGCGGCGATGGCCTCTGCCAAGAAGGCGGTGGTGGCCGGGCCGGGGAATCCCCCCGTGGTGGTGGATGAGACTGCCGACCTCGATCAGGCGGCGAAGTCGATCGTCGCGGGAGCGGCATACGACAACAACCTGCTCTGCATCGGCGAGAAGGAAGTCTTCGCCGTGAATGCCATCTTCGATTCCCTGCTCGATGCGATGGGACGCCATGGAGCGTATCGGCTCAACAGCTCCCAGGTCGACGCCCTCACCAAGCTGGCCTTCGCTCCATCCGCGGAACCGGGCGGACATGCCGTGCTGAATCGTGATCTCGTGGGACAGGATGCCGCATTTCTCGCACGTCAGATCGGTGTGAACGTACCGGCCAACACACAGCTCCTCTATGGCGAGACCGATACCTCGAATCCGTTCGTCCCCGAAGAACAGATGATGCCCTTCGTGCCGTTCGTTCGCGCCCGGGATGCCCTGCAGGCCATCGAACTGGCCCACAGGTTTGAACACGGCTTCGGGCATACGGCCATCATTCACAGCCGTAACGTGCACAATATGACGATCATGGGCCGGCTGATGGACACGACGTTGTTCGTCAAGAACGGGCCTTCGATGGCGGGGCTGGGGCTGGGAGGCGAGGGCTACCTGTCCTTCAGCGTCGCGACTCCCTCCGGAGAGGGCGTCACGAATCCGCTGACGTTCACGAGATCCAGACGCTGCGTGATGGTGGACGAACTGCGGGTCGTGTAGGGGGATACCGAATTACTGCAGCAACTGGCTGAATCGAACACCTGCCACGCTGAACAATCGACGCTCAATCCAAATGCATCTCGCCAAAGTCATCGGTCGGACCACGGCCACCGTCAAACATCCGGCCCTCGCCGGCTGGCGGATGCTGATCGTCCAGCCGTTGCTGGCCGACAGGACCAATGACGCCGAACCGCTGATCGCCATCGATGATCTGGGCAGCTCCGTCGGAGAGGTCGTGATCATCACCTCAGATGGTCAGGCAGTCCAGGAGGCGATGGGAACCCGTCAGACACCCGTCCGCTGGATGGTGATAGCTCAGCCGGACCAATCATGACTGAAACGACCACCATCGATGACATCGTCGCCCGCGTGCTGAGACGTCTCAGCCGACCGGGGGGCCTGCGCGAGGAAGGTCCGGCGCCCGTGGCGTTGTCGCCGCCGGTAACGCCCCGCGAGACGCAGGCCCCGGCTCCGGTCCCCGTCAGCGATCCTGGTGTTGCGAGTGTCCCCGTCGCAGTTGCCTCTCTGGACGCGGCTGTCATCACGGCCGACATTCTGCTGACTGCTGCGACGGGTGGGTCGACCGTCACGGTGACTCCCCGTGCCATCATCACTCCGGCAGCTCAGGATGTGGCCCGCGAGCGCGGCCTCGAGATTGTCCGCCAGGCGAGTCCGCAGGCACCTTCATCCGCCGTTGTGACTGCCGCGGCCGGAGCGACGACGGTCGCTGCCCCCGCCGCTCCGAAACCGGGGGCGCTGATCATCGTTGTGCGGCACACGGAGCATGTGCAGCGGCTGACCAGTGAACGGTCCGGTTCCTCACGCGTGGAAATCGCGGGGTGCCCGGACGATGCGGCGGCTCTCGCGATCAGTGCTCTGTGCCGTGGCGATGCTGCGAGCGCAATCATCTTCGCGGAACAGACACATCGGGCCGCGTGTTTGGCGAACCGGAATGAGCGAGTGAAGGCCGTCGCCGTACTCGATGTCGGCGAGGCCCGACGTGTGCACAAACAACTGCGGGCCAATGTGTGGTGTATCGATCCGACTGGCCGCAGCTACTTCGAACTCCACAACCTCCTGCGAGCGATCCCGAGCTCCTGACTGACGGACTGTTCTCATGCGGATCGGTGAAGTGATAGGCAGCGTGACGCTTTCGCGATCGGTCCCGTCGCTGGCGGGGGCCACGTGGCGGGTTGTCGTTCCACTCGATCAGGACGCACTCCGCGGGCAGACCCCGAAATGCGATGAACCACTGGTTGTTTTTGATGAGTACGGTTCAGGGATCGGGTCCCTGATCGGCATCAGCGAAGGGGCGGAGGCGACGGCCCCCTTCTATCCGGAACAGAAACCAATCGACGCCTACTGTGCAGCCGTGCTGGACCACGTGGAACTGGACTAGCCCCAGAGTCCTCAATCGAGCCAAGTCTAACCTCAAACCACAACGAGCCAAGAATGTATCACCCCCTGTTCAACAATCCCAAGATCAAGGACCAGATCTGCGAGATCGGTCGCCGTGTGTACGACAAGGGCTTCGCCGCCGCGAATGATGGCAACATCTCCTATCGGGTGGGCGACAACGAGGTGCTCTGCAGCCCGACCATGATCTGCAAAGGATTCATGAAGCCGGAAGACATCTGCATGGTGGATCTCGACGGCAATCAACTGGCGGGTCAGAAGAAGCGCACCAGCGAGATTCTGCTGCACCTGACCATCATGAAGCACCGTCCCGACGTGAAGGCGGTGGTGCATTGCCACCCGCCGCATGCCACGGCATTCGCTGTTGCACGGGAAGCGATTCCGCAGTGCGTGCTGCCCGAAATCGAGGTGTTCATGGGCGAGGTCCCGATGGCTCCCTACGAGACGCCCGGGGGGCAGAAGTTCGCGGACACCGTGGTTCCGTTCCTCAAGGCGACCAACACCATCATCCTCACGAATCATGGAACGGTCAGTTTCGGCAAGGACCTTCAGGAAGCCTACTGGAAGACCGAAATCCTGGATGCCTATTGCCGCATTCTGATTCTCTCCCGGCAGCTCGGCGGTATCAGCTATCTCAACGAGCAGAAGTCCCGGGAACTGCTCGACCTGAAACAGACGCTGGGATTCGACGATCCCCGCTTTCACTTCGAGAACTGCGACCTGTGCGGCAACACGGCTTTCCGCGAGGGATATCACGAGGCGGGCGTCGAGGCCCCCCGGACGACGGCCTTCAACCCTCCGCCCCAGTTTCCGGGATATCTCCGGGCACCGCGCAAGCGTCGGCGGGAATCCCGACCGTAAACGGGAACCACGCGAAGACCGCACCGGCCCCACACGTGGAAGCCCGGAGCGACAACGAGGCCCTCATCCAGGCGATTACCGACGAAGTCATGGCGGCGCTCCAGGCCTGAGGGCAGTCCCAGGCCGTTCGCGCAGGCCGTCAGTGCCTCTTTCCCTGCTCTTCACTGAAGGTTTCTCTCGACTCATGAAAGTTTCCATTATCGGTGGCGGCGGTCTGGTCGGGTCCTGTGCGGCCTCAGCGCTGCAGTTCGGAGGAGCCGTCAACGAGATCGCCCTCGTCGACGTGAATCAGGACCTCGTGGAAGGCCAGCGACTCGATCTGCTGCATGGGGCTTCACTGACGAGCGATCAGGTGTTCACTGCCGGCGGACCCGAACTGTCCGCCGATGCCGACGTCATTTGCATCACCGCCGGACTTCGGCGTAAGCCCGACGAAAGCCGGCTCGATCTGATCAACCGGAACGTGGCCCTGTTCCAGGGAATTCTCAATGACCTCAAGTCCCACGGATTCCGGAAGGATGCCGTTGTGTTCGTGGTCTCGAACCCCGTCGACGTGCTGACCTACCTCGCCGTGCGAGAGCTCGACCTGCCACCGCAGCAGGTGATCGGACTGGGGACGGTCCTTGACACGACGAGACTGCGGAGCATGCTGGCTCAGCAACTGCAGGTGCCCCCCTCGCAGACGCAGGTAACGATCTACGGCGAGCATGGTGACAGCATGGTTCCTGTCTGGTCGAACGCGCAGATTGCTGGCCTGCCGCTCGAGAAGTTCCCCGGAGTCACTGCGACCCTGATCGCTGAAGTGGAGAAGAAGACGCGCGGTTCGGGAGCCGAGGTCATTGCCAAGAAAGGCGGCGCAGGCTTTGCCGTCGGGGCGAGCATTGCCGATGTAATCCATGCCATCGCCCTCGATCAGCGCCGGATCCTGCCGATCTCCAGCCTGCAGAACGGAGCGTTCGGCATCCACGATGTCTGCCTGAGCGTGCCCACCATCACCGGTCGGGGCGGGGCGCTTCAGCATCTCGAAATAGAACTGTGGCCGAGGGAGCTGGCCGCCCTGCAACGATCCGGCGGCATGCTCCGCGAGACCATCGACAAGGTCCTGCAGTCCTAGCGTCGACTCTGCCTCCACCAGTATGTGCACTTCGTCTCTCAGCGGCGGCTGAGCAGGCTCGTATCCCTAGGATGGGGCCCCGAATCACGAATTGTCAGACGTCTGCCCCGGTCGGAGGCCATCACCGCACTTTGCTCGACGGGTCGAGCTGCGAGCCATCCCAGATTCGTACCGTATTGTCGTCGGATGTGGAGATCAATTGCTCCCCGTGCCGGCCCATCGCAAGCGTGACAACCGCCCTTGAATGTCCGTGCAAGGTGAGCACTTCGACTCCCGAAGTCACCTCGAAGACATGGATCACACCAACGTCGTCGCCCACAAACAGGCGAGAGCTGTCGGGATGAAAGAGTATCGACCGAAAGACGACCTGGGAATCATTGGCAGGGACGAATGTGACTCGCTCGCGTGTCTCCCTGTCGACCACTGCGATCCGGCGATCAAGATTCAGTGCAAGGAGTCGGTCATCCGAGCTGATCGCGATCCCCCGAATGGCCACAGGTTCAATCTCTGCCACCTCAGTGGCTGACAGTGTGTGCTGATCCAGCATTCCCGTCGAGACGTCCAGGAACTGCACCGTTGGACCGTTCGCAATCGCGAGTCGCCGGCCGTCGCTGGCAAACGCAAGGTGATCGGCTGCCCGGCGAATCGCTGGACCTGTTCCGGATGGCTGATGTCGATCACGATCAGCTCGGATCGATGATCGCTGGACCAGATCGTGCCGCTCTGTCCCGAGCTGATTGCAGCCAGCCATCGACCGCCGGTGTCGATGGCGACGTTGGTCACCCTCTGTCCGGAAACGAATCTCGCACGTTCAATGACCCCGGAAGACGTGACGACCAGACTTGCACGTCACCTTCGGCCCTTGTGAGAGCTTCGTCTGTCCAGCTCTGACCGCAAGTGACCAGTGTCCTCCCATCGTCGCCAAAGCAGATGCCCTGCACACCATTGGTGCTGGCCTTGATCTGATCAACACCTGGCCTGTTTGAGTGTCGACGAGGACGACGCCGGTCGGGTTGATCCGATTCGCAGCGATCATTGCCGCCGTCGGGAGAGACCGCCACGTCGCGATTTGCACTTCCAAAAACGATACGTCCTTGCTGAACTCGATCGAGATGCCACATTCGGACACCTTCGCTGGTCGTGGTCAGCAGCCACCGCCCGTCGGGACCTACTGAAAAGTGAGTCGATCCGAGAATGCTCAACGACTTTGTGCAGTTGCTTGCCGGAAGTCGCATCCCAGATCGTGACGACATTGTCGACCGAACCTGCAATGCACTTTCCGTTCGGAACAGAATGTCAACTGGTCAGGACATTCGTGGAGTGATTCCAATGATACGTTCTGAAGTTTCCGGTCTGGCCAGCTCAGCATGACAAAGCCGGACTCGTCCATGTCTTCAAAACCGACAGCCACGAGGCTGCCATCGGGGCTGAAGGCGTGGACGCTCTTTTGTGGGTTGCTTACAGGAATCAGCGGCTGCGCAGCTCCCGACGAGATAGTCTCACAACGACGGCAAACCAGTCTTCTGCACGCGAGCCAAGTGGCCAGAAGTTCGCAAGAATCAATTCCTCGCCGCCAGGCGCGAACAGGACGCGTTGCTGCGGTGCACGAATGCCATCGATGCGACGAATCAGTTCGCCATCTGAAGTGGAATGTACCGCGATGTCGTTGACGGGCATGCCTCCGTTACGACGACGGCTCAGTACCGCTACCGAGTCACCGCGGGGATTGAAGGCGGCTGACAGCGTCTTGTCTCCTTCCAAGAGGGAAAGCCGTCCTCCTTCTCCGTTCCCCGATATTCCAGATCTCCATGAGCGAGCGGCTCGCGATCGCGAGCAGTGAGCGTTCGGCATTCACGACCAACTGCTGAACCGGATGGCATTCGGTCGACAGCCGAGCGATGGTCTTCCCCGTATTGGTCTCAACGACCTCAATTGCGGAGGAATCGGATGTCACGACAACGAACTCCCGGGAATCAAGAACAAACTCGGCTCGTTGTCCCGGGCGAGTGAACTCCTCCAATCGGCACATGCGTCGCAGATAGTTCCACTCCCATCCGACCACGTCAGCAAATGTCCCGAGCTGCAGTGCCTCAACGAGAATGGCTTCCGCTCCGGCAGGATTGCATGCATTCAGCCTGAGTCGGGCTTCCGCGATCTTGTTCGCATAGACCTCCCTTTCAGTCTTGCGCAGATGCTCTTCGGCCTGTCGGCGACTTCGCGGTCCGCCTGGTGGGCAGCCGCTGCATTCTGAGCGCTGATCGCGGCTCTCGATTCCGACTTCTCTGGCCTGTTGCCGTCTGCAATGCTTCAGACCGGGCACGTTGTTCGGCCTTAAACGCGAATAGTGCTGAGACACCTGTACCTGCAGCCAGCGAGAGGATGACGAGCACCAACAGGCTCGCGACGGCTGGGTTCCGGCGGCACCAGCGACAGGCTTTCGACACCACACCGACTGGGCGGGCCAGCACGGGTCGCCGCTTGCTGAAAGCGGTCAAGATCATCCGCCAGTTCGTCGGCGGTGCCGTATCGCTCGTGAGGTCGCTTCTGCAGGCACTTCAAGCAGATCGTTTCCAGATCTTTCGGCAGGTCAGGGCTCAGCAGTCGCGGCGAGAGTGGTTCGTTGTGGATGACCTGCAGCAGGGTGTCGGCCACTGTATCGGCGGCAAACGGTGGTCGACCGGTGAGCGACGCATAGAGTATCACTCCCAAGGAGTAGATATCACTCGCCGGACCCACAAGCGCATGCTTCCCCTCTGCCTGCTCTGGTGACATATAGTTCGGTGTTCCCAACACCTGGCCCGTCGTTGTCAGTTGATCTTCTGAACACTCCAGTGTCGTGACTTTTGCGAGACCGAAATCAGTGACATGCGGCTGTCCCTGCGGATCCAACAGAATATTGCTCGGCTTCAAATCGCGATGGAGCGTGCCTTGCTGATGAGAATAATGGAGCGCGCGGGCAACAATCGTGAGAATCTCGCAAGCCCGGAGTGGCGACAGTGGGTGATCACGAATTGTGGTCGACAGGCTCTCTCCGTCGATGTAGTCCATTGAAAAGAAATGTTGCCCTTCATGCTCACCGACCTCGTGGACGGCCACGATGTGAGGATGCGACAGATTCGCAGCAGCACGAGCTTCACGCTGGAATCGTTGAACATCCAGATCCGTCGCCAGGCGCCCTGCCAGGATCATCTTGACTGCGACGATTCGCCCCAGTTTCTCCTGCCGTGCCTTGTAGACAATCCCCATCCCGCCACGTGCCAATTCTTTCAGGAGGATGTAGTCACCAAAGTAGCCGACTCGCGTGTTTGTTGGCATCATCCATGCGCGCATCCATTCCACTCGCGGATCCATCGGGATTGGATGCATTTCCTGCAGATGGATCACTGCCGTGAACGCCGAGAGTGGCTCGATCATTGACGAATCGCAGGATTTCATCAGCGTACTCAGGGTGCTCACGTTGTAGTCGATCTGCGTCAATAGCCTCGCCGCGTTCAAGTGTTTCCAGACACGTTGCGAGCAACGCTGCGAACTGCGGGTCATCAATCGTCGGATCGTCGCTTCGTGTGCTCATTCGTGGGACTCCTCTTCGGCCAAAAGGATCTTGCGGAGCGACTTCATTCCTCGGTAGACCAGCATCGCGGTCGCCTCTCTGCTCCGATTCAGCTGTTCGGCAACCTCAATCAACGGCACTCCCTGAAGATGATGCAGTTCAATAGCAATTCGCTGATCATCGGGAAGCTCTGCAATGGTAATGGACAACCGCAGCGCATCTTCATCACGTACGGCGCGGCTGCTGGGACTGGAGATGTCAGACGCCACCCAATCGTTCAGGCGCGTAGCCGACTCTTCGACAGACTGATGAATTGACCGTTCTCTCGCTACGTCCCGAGACTGAGTGCGGTACTTGCGGACTTCGTCTCTGGAGGTTGTTGGAGAACACTTCACGAAACCAGGCGAGCCGCCGATGATCTGGAAGCGTTTGCCAGGCATCGCGATTCTGATGAGCTTCAAGCAGTGTTGTCTGAATGACTCCCGACATGTCCACCTTCGTCTGCATGCGCCCCTGAACCTGCATTCGGGCCAGCAGTTGCAGATACTCGCGTACTTGATCCAAATCGTCGGACGCTCGCTGGTTGTTCTTCAAGTGACACTCGATATAGGCGGATATGAAGCAATCTGATAACGCCAGTCTACAGGAAATGTCACGAGAGGGGAGACGGCCGTCACTGGTCACCCCGGATTATGCAGGGCACATCCCACAACAGGGGACTTGGTGCACGTTGGCAAGCCAACTGGCTGGGGGTCTCGCCGACCGTCGCCGGATAGATCTTTATCTCGAGCATCGCCTCGGCCTTCAGATCCATCACATGTTCGGCCTTGTCGGGCAGATGCGTAGGGCCGTCCTTCATCCGGACACATGCGGGCCTCCGGCCATGAGGCCGAGATCTCGTCGCGGAAACTCGAGTCTAGCAGTTCCTTTCGATCGATAAACGCCTCTTGTGACCGCCCGCCGGATTGAGATAGCATCACGCCCCCCTGCCTGGTAACGCGACGGATGCACAAGTCCTTAGACCAGAAACTGGCATCGATCCATGCCGATCCATCCGGATCGCGGGAGTTCATCCTGGCGGACGCCAAGGATGCCGATATGGCGTTCGGCGTTGTGGCCCCGGGTCTGTCGCCCGAGTCTCGTCGTGACGAATTCCGGTTCCGCACGCTGGCCGAATACCGCGAGCAGATCCGCTCGGTCGTGCGCCAGGGGGTCGTCGATATCGTGCTGATGTCGGCCAGTACGAGCGAGTTGCTGACACTCCAGGAGCGGATCTTCGACAACTCCACCGTCACGCCCGCCATCCGCGCCAACGATGCGACCGACGTCCATGCCATGCGTGGCAGCCGCATCCCGTCGGAAGCCTGCGCGGCCCTTTCGGACTGCGGCCTTGGATCATGTGCAGTGCGGGCATCTCGACTGCCAGCCCGGTGAACGACTGCACGGGGTCGACCTGGGTCTGTATTCGGTGACGTTCAACAACCGGTGTGAACTGGATCGCGAGACGTTGACGGCATACAAGTCGTTTCGCGAGGAGGCGGAAGTCAAGCGGTTCCGGCATTTCCTCGAGGTGTTCAACCCCAATCTGCCTGACGCCGTTCCGCTTGAGCAGCTTCCACAGTTCATCAACGACGTGATTGCTCGCACACTGGCCGGTGTGACGAACGCGGGACGGCCGATCTTTCTGAAGATCCCCTACAATGGACCGGCCGCCATGGAGGAACTGGTGGCCTACGATCCCCATCTGATCGTGGGAGTGCTCGGAGGGTCAGCCGGAACGACCCTCGATGCTTTCGTGCTGCTGCATGAGGCGCGGAAGCACGGGGCTCGGGCGGCCCTGTTCGGACGCAAGATCAACATCGCCGAGAATCAGATCGCTTTCATTGAGTTCCTGCGGCTGATCGCCGACGGAATCATCGATCCGAAGGAAGCTGTCCGGGCCTACCACGGCGTTCTTCAGAAGCTCGGACAGACGCCACGTCGGTCTCTGGAAGACGATCTCACGCTGCAGACGAACGTGATGGATTATGCCGGCAGCGGGCGGACAGTCAGTCTTCCGCCTGCGCCCGAAGGGCCGTCGCGCGATGCGCCACCGCGGTCCTCTTCGACGGTGGATGCACCGCCGGACTTCGCCACGATGTCGCCTGCCGAGCGACTCGCCTATCATCAGGAGCGGCTGCGTCGATCGTTCGGCCCGTAAGGCGATTTCCGCATCGCGGACATGGTGGGTTGCGGATGGCCGGGCCCGTCTCTGTTCGTCGCGCCGGGCCGGCTGTGCACAGCCGTCGTCTGGTGACCAAGAGACGCGATGGGGCTGACGAGTTCCGTTCATCAATCGGGGGGAGTCTGATGAGAAGTCTGGTGAGTCTGGCAATCCTGCTCGTCCCGATGTCTGCCGGAGCGCAGGGCGCAACGCCCGAGGGAACGGCGTACGTCGACTTCTTTGGCTACGAGGGATGCTGCGCAACTGGAGAACGAGTCGACACGCGTCGTCCTCTGTCACCAGGCGGGTGGACGGGTCCTGCAGTACGCACTCAACGGCCAGAACATCATCTACCTGGATCCGTCTGCGGCAGGCTGGACGGAGGATGACGGGGGCCGCGCCAACATGACCGGCGGTCGTTTCGACATTGGCCCCGAACAGATCAACCCACCGCGCCCCACACTCTGGCAGGGGCCATGGGAGGTCGCGCTGACCGGTCCACGCGCGGCACGCCTCACGAGTCAGCCGGACGAGGCGACCGGCGTGCAACTCATCCGCGACTTTCAGCTCGCCAGAGACACGTCACTGACCTGCACGCAGACGATTCGCAACGTCTCCAGCGAAGTGCAGGAGTACTGCCACTGGAGCCGCACGTTTGCAGTTGGTGGCGGCATCGCTCTGGTGCCGCTGACGCCCCCCAGTCGTTTCCCGAATTTCTACACGATGCGGCGGGGGCGGGATGAGATCCTGATGCGGCCCGTGGACGAACAGATCCGCGAGAGAGAGGGGTTCCTGGAAATCTCGGGCGCACCGGAGCACGCCAAGCTGGGAATCGAGTCCTATGCCGGCTGGTTCGCCTATCTGGCCCCGAGCGATCTGCTGTTCATCAAGCGATTCCCCACGTTTCGAGACCGCTCGCATAGCGAAGTCGATGCCCACAACGTCTCGATCTGGTATCCCGATGGGCCGATGGTCGAGCTGGAACCGCTGGGACCGCGAGAGCGGCTCGAACCGGGAGGCTCCGCATCCTTCACCGAAACCTGGGAGCTGGCGGCCTTCGAATTCCCGCAGGGGGACGACCCGGTGGACATCGCAGCAGTCGAGCGTGTCGTCGAGTCTTCTTCGCACGACTGATGTGGCATCAGCCGCGGCGCCTCGACTGGATGATCGAGACGATGGTCCACACGCCGAGCACCACGGCTACCAACAGCCAGAAGGGTCGCCACCAAGGGTCGAACCAGGCGAGTGCTCCGCAGAACGCGGCCCCGGCCAGGCCGTACCAGTCATCGGTGGGGAGCAGTCTCTTCATCGCCAGTGCAGTTCGTTGACTGTTGGGTGTGTGGTGTAAGTGGCCTGTGGGATGTTGGTTGCGCCGGTCTCGCGTCCACGGCCAAGAGGGTGGGGGCGCCTCGAAGCGAGTCATGGTCATTCGTTTCGGGCCGTGCGTATAATAGGTGAGACTCCCCCCGAGGACGAACCTGTGGAACCGCCCCCCGACCTCGAACTGCTCGAATCGACGCACGCCTTCCCTTGTCATTACGTGTTCAAGGTCATCGGCTGGTCGGAGGACAACTTCATCGGCCGGGTGGTCGGAGCGGTCCGCTGCGAGCTGGACGCGCAGGTTGAGCCGCCTTTCTCTTTTCGACGAACGGCAGCGGGGCGGCACGTCTGTGTCACCATCGAGCCTCCTGTCGAGCATGCCTCGCAGGTGATTGCCATTTACCGCAGCCTGCAGCAGGTCGAAGGCCTCGTGATGTTGCTGTGAGTCACCCGCAACGGGTTTCCGGCGTGCAGGCGATCCCGTGGGACCGTTGACGGACTCTGTGACCTTCTCCGGGCCAGACAGGGGTTCCCAGCAGGTGCTGGCGGACTATACTCTGGACACCTATCCGACCGCTTGTTTTCTGGACGACGGGCACTTTGGCGGTCTCTTTCGATCAGTATCTGGAGCGGCTCGCCCAGTGTGGGCTGCTGACGACGAGCGAGGTGCAGTCACACGTCGCTGCGCTCCCGGATTCGGCGCGTCCCAAGTCGGCTGACGAGCTGGCCCGCTGGCTGGTCCGCCAGGGACTGCTGACGGCTTTCCAGGCGAGTGCCGTCTATCAGGGCAAAACGAAGGGGCTGGTGCTGGGCAACTACGTCATCCTGCATCGCCTGGGGACTGGCGGCATGGGCCAGGTGTTCAAGGCGCGACATCGCCGGATGAAGCGGATTGTCGCCATCAAGATCCTGCCCGCGTCGATCGCCAGGCGGCCCGAGCTGATCCAGCGATTCTCGCGGGAGATGGAGGCCGCCGCCCGGCTGATGCATCCCAACATCGTCGCCGCGTTCGATGCCGACGAAGCCGACGGGCTGCACTTTCTGGTCATGGAATACGTGCCCGGTCGCGATCTGGGCACGCTGGTCAAGGAGCGCGGGCCGCTCTCCGTCAACCTGGCGCTGCGGTGCCTGCTGGACGCTGCCCGGGCGTTGGACTACGCCCACAAGAACGGTATCGTGCACCGCGACATCAAGCCGTCGAACCTGCTGATGACGCGCGCCGATCCGAACCCGGCCGCCGGCGGGACCGCTGTGGCCGAATACACTGTGAAGCTGCTGGATCTCGGTCTGGCGCGAATCGACGAAGAGTCTGCCGACGCCGGTGATCCGGGATTGACCGACACGGGTCTGGTGATGGGGACGGTCGACTACATGTCCCCGGAACAGGCGATCAATACGCATACTGTCGATCATCGCACCGACATTTACTCGCTGGGAATGACGCTGTACTTCCTGCTCACCGGGCGGTCTGCCTATCCGGGGAAGTCGGCCATGGAGCGCTTCCTCGCGCATCGCGAAAACCCGATCCCTTCGCTGGTCGAGGCGCGGTCCGATGTTCCGCTGAAGCTGGACACCATCTTCCGGCGCATGGTCGCGAAGCAGCCGGAGGATCGCTACCAGTCCGTCGGCGAACTGATCGGGGCGCTCGATGGAGTGCTCGAAGGGAGCGAGGTTGCGGTCGACCTGCCGCTGGAGGAACCGACCCCTCCGGATGATGCGGCCCTGGCAGAGTTTCTGCGCTCCATGAGCAGTACCCCCCGGGTCGGTGGATCTCTGAACCCGTCAGAAGCCACTCAGCTTCAGCTGGAACCTCCAGGATTGCTGCGTGAGCTGGAGACTTCTCACGCACTGATGACAGGCAGTGGGGGTTCCACGGCGGAAACCCCACTGACCGCTGCCCGCCTCCGCTTTCCGCGTAACCCCGGCACCATCAAGCCGTGGCTGCTGCATGCCGGCTGGATCGCGGGCTTGCTGCTGCTCGGTATCATCTGGGCCGTGACATCCCGACCATCCCCGAACGGCACTGTGCCCAGGCAGGGTGTGATGGCATCTGCCGTGTCGCTTCCCGAAGCGTCGACAGTCCCGACCAGTCCCTCGAGTCCGCCCGATGCGGAAATAGCCCTCTGGGTCCTTCGCAACGGGGGCAATGTTGTGGTTGTCGACGGTGGCGGGCGCGTGAAGCAGCTCCATCCGGGTGATCCCTTACCCCAATGGTCCTGTTTCATTACACGGATTCACCTGGCGGGACAGTTGGAGCGCAGCCCAGAGGACATCTTGCGTGTCAGCCAGTTACGTGAACTCTCGCTGCTGCAGCATCTCGACCTCTCAGCGTGTTCGATCGTGACCAATGACTGGTTGGAGTCGCTGGAGACCCTGCCCGATCTGGCATCGCTGTCGCTTGCCCACACCGATGTGACCGATGCGGGGCTGGAACAGATCGCCCGCGCATGTCCCCGGCTGGAGCGACTGGAACTGGACGATGCGCTCATCACCGGCGTGGGGCTGGTGCAGTTGTCTTCGCTCCCGACTCTGCGCCAGTTGACGCTGTCGCACACTCTGCTGGAGGACCAATACCTTGACGGGTTGTCTGCGCTGCAAGACCTGACGCAGCTCGACGTCCGTCAGACGGCCCTCAGCCGGGCGGGTGTCGAGCGGCTTCGCAAGTCGCTGATTCACTGCACCATCCGGTCGGATCATCCGGACGCGGGCTGAGGTCGGTCCCCGCAGGCCGTAGACCGATCCCGGGGCCTTGATTCTGCCGCGCGAGTCACGCAGCATAAGCTCGCAGAGACTCTTCCTCGCACTCGCTCACGAAGGTTACGCGCATGCCGACACGTCATCACTTGCTCGTTCTCGGGATCCTGCTCACCGCTGGACCTGCGATCCGGGGACAGGAGGCCCGGCTGGCGACCGAAGCGAGGCTGGATGTCCGACTGGAAGGGGGCGGAACGCTGGAGTCGGGTGGCATGCTGCAGACGGAGGCGACCGGTTCGAATGTCCTGACTCCGCAGGGAAACTGCCAGCGGATGAACTGGGTGTCCGAGGAGGAGCGCCCGCGCGGCTACACGATCACGTTTCCCATCGTGCACTTCGCCGAATCCCGCTGCACGGTGCGGATGGAGCCCACGCAGCCCGGGGAACTCATCGTCAGTCTGATGGGTCAGTGGTCTCAGCAGCGTCCGGGTGTCCCGTACCGGGAGGAGGTCTCCTGGACAGGCTTCGAAGTCGAGGGTGCCACGCTGATTGGTGACCCATTCGAGCCGGTAGTCACTTGGCACGATGGCCGCAGGGATCTCCGCCTGCGTGTGACGACCGCACCGGTGACCATCAGCCTGCGGGCGACAGCCGTCCTGCCCTCCGGGACCGAGGTGCTGCAGCCGATCGCCGATCGCGACACCCCCGCTCACCGGGCCGCCCGTCGCTTTCAGCGGGGTGTCAACCTGGGGAACGGCCTGGAGGTGCCTCCCGGTCACAACTGGGGCGTCCAGTTCACCCGGCAGGATCTGGCCAACATTCACGCGGAGGGCTTCGATCACATCCGCATCCCGATCGGCTGGCACCATTATGCCGGTCCCGGGCCCGAGTACCGGCTGCAGCCTGCGATCTTTGCGCAGGTCGATGAACTCGTCGATGGGGCCGAGGAAAGCGACCTGTCGGTGATGATCAACATTCACCATTTCGACGCGTTTACGTCAGATCCCGTCGGGCAGCGGCCCCAGTTGCTGGCCATCTGGCGGCAGCTTGCCGAGCACTATCGCGATCGGGGTGACTCCGTGGCCTTCGAAATCCTGAACGAGCCCAAAGATGCCGCGACAACCGAGGTGATGAACGATGTGTACACCGAGGTGCTGCCGGTCATTCGGCGGATCAGCCCCGAGCGCACTGTGTTCGTGGCGACCGGTTCCTGGAATTCGATCAACGAACTGCCGCGGCTGCGAATTCCGGCGGACGACACGAACCTGATCGTTGCCGTCCACTGCTACGATCCTTTCCTGTTCACACACCAGGGAGCGTCGTGGACGATGCCGACGACGAAGGTCATGGGGATTCAGTTCCCCGGACCGCCAGAGCGGCCGCTCGATCTGTCGGCTTGGACCGACCTGACCGAGCAGGCGGTGACTTTCGTGGAGCAGTACAACACGCTGCCGACACCGCAGAACCCGAGCAGTCCGCAGGTCATCGACCGGCTGCTGCAACTGGCGGGTCTCTGGCAGGAGTACTCCGGCCGTCCCGTGCATCTCGGGGAGTTCGGGGCCGTCATCGAGGCCGACCCGGCATCGCGCGCCCGGTTCTACCGGGCCTATCGGGAGTCACTGGACCGCTACAGGCTGGGGTGGGCCATCTGGGAATGGAAGGCCGGCTTCCGCTACTGGGATCCCGATACCGACCGGCCGATGTCCGGCCTGCACGAGGCCCTGCGCCCGGGCGAACCGCGCTGAGCAGACAGTCTCTGCCGGGTGCACAGGCACAGACAGGCGATGGTCCTTTGCCACCGGGGCTCTTTGTCGCTCGCCCCGCTCATCAACTCAACAACTCATCAACTCACGGGAAGGTGTTGCCCCCGCCGACGTTGCCGGCCCCGGTGTTGTTTTCGGCGGTCCCCAAGTTCATGTCGGCGCTGTAGCCGAACGCGCCATTGCTGCTGGAGACGTTGTCGCTAAAGACACCGCCGGCGAGCACGTCGTCGAACTCAAATCCGTTGTCCATGTTCGACGTCGCGGTGTTGCCCGTAGCGACTCCGGTTGCTCCGACATCGTCGAAATTGAAGCCGTCATCGGCATTCGAAGAGGCACGGTTGCCTGTGAACATGCCGTTGATGTCGTTTGTCAGGAAGAAGCCGTCGAGGTTGGAGTTGGCGGTGTTGTTCGAGACGGTCCCACCGCTAAACGTCGTGAACTCGAAGCCGTTGCTGTTGTTGCCGGCGGCGGTGTTGCCGGTAATCGTGCCGCCGCTCACCGTGCCGAAGTCGAACCCGTCGTCAGCATTGCCGTTGGCGGTGTTCTGCGAAATCGTCCCGCCAGTGACGTTCGTAATCTCGAAACCGTCGCTGCCACCGCCGGGGTTGTTGCTGGCGTTGTTTCGTGTCAGCAGTGCGCCTGAAAACGTCGTGCTCTCGAAGCCGTTGTCGAGATTGCCGGTCGCGGAGTTGTCGCTGATGGTTCCACCCGAAATGGTGTTGATGTCCACGCCATCGTCGATGTTGCCAGTGGCCGTGTTGTTCTGGAACGTACCTCCGCTCATCGCCTCGGCGAAGAAGCCGTCGTCGCCATTGTTGCTGGCGACGTTGTTCGAGATGGTGCCGCCCGTAATGCCCGTCGTGAACTCGAAGCCATCGCTGGTGTCCCCGGTGTTGTTCTTCGAGGTGTTGCCCGAGATCACACCCCCGGTGAACTGGTTGATGCGGAAGCCGTCGCTCTTGTTGGCGAAGGCCGTGTTGCCCGTGATTGTGCCGTTGGTGGTTCCGGTCAGGTCGATCCCTTGATCGTCGGTCAGTCCGATGGTGTTGTTGACGATGTAGAAGTCGGAGAGGTTGTTGCCTGAGATGCCATCATCGCCGCCGCGGATATCGACACCGCGAACCACCGAGTCGCTCACCATCTGGATCACGTCATCGGTCGAGTCGGTCCCGTAGATCGTGGGGCGAGTCCCTGGAGCACGGAAGGTCGTGATCGCTCCGGTCTTCTCACCGGCCACCGAGATCGCAGAGCTGCCACCGAGCAGCTGCTGATCGGCATTCAGCACCACGGGATTGCCGCTTTCGAAGGCCCCTTTGCTGCCATCGGCCACGACGACACTGTTGGCCCCGACAGCCGCTGCCAGAGTGGTATTGAGATCGGCGTCCGCGTTCGTGACCAGAACGTTGTCCAGACGCTTGCCGGTCAGCACGTCGATCCCGACTTCGGGGCGCCGAGCGCCGTTTCCGTCAGGATGTCCACGTCGCGGATGATCGGATCGAGCATGCGGCGTTCGAGACGGTTGAGCGGCCGCGTCGACATCGGTCCCAGCGGAATCTGCAGCCGGGCGATGCCGAACACCTGCGTGTCGCGGACGTCATCCCACTGCAGTTCCACACCGAGTGTGAGTCGGGAATCGAGACCGAACATCGGCAGGTCGTAGCTGCGGTACTCCAGTCGGCCGCGCGGGCCGGTCACCTGCTCGAAGCCGTCGGCGTCGGTGTCGAAGTAGTAACCCCCGATGAAACCGCGGAGTTCCTGGTTGCCACCGAACCACTCGTAGAGCAGTCCACCGATCTCGGCGTCGACGCCCCAGTAAGCCCGCTCGCGTCCCGCCTGCACGAACACCGTGCTGCCGACGAGTCCCGCCTGGCTGAGTCCGTTGACGCGCTGCGTCCCCCCTTCGGGGATGTAGCCGTTGACGCGGGCTTCCCAGTTGACAGCGAGCAACTCGGCACCGAGCGTTCCGCCCTGGAACTCACTACCGTTCTGCGTCTCCTTGATGTCATAGAATCCGTAGATGCCGAAGATCGTGAAGGGGTCGACCATCTTGCGATAGGCGAGTCCGAAGTTGCCCTCGGCATTGTCGACGTCGTCCCATTGACCGCGGATGTCGGCGAAGAGCAGCGACTGGCCGTCCTGGTACAGGGGGACCATCAGTTCGCCCTGACCGAGCACACGTTCGTTGCCCCCCTTCACCTCGCCGGCGACGTAGGCGTTCCAGTAGGGAGGCGAGAACGTCCCCGGTAGCCAGCCGAGCGACTGTCCTCCAGCAAACGGGTCGAAGCCCCCCTGCATCGGGGACGTGTAGACCGGCATGGGGACCGGGTTGGGCACAACCAGGGGGGCCGGCTGGGTGGTGACCGGCTGACTCACCCACGGATTGGATGTCGCGGCAAACGGGTCGGCGACATACGCCGGACTGAACATCGGCGACTGGGCTCGGATCACGAGGTCGTCGTTGAGCGGGGTGACTCGCTCTGTAGGAGACTGCCCCTGAGCCAGCCAGGGGGAGGACCCGGCACAGCCCGACAGGGGCAACAGGGCGATCATCAGCGCACAGCAGCTGGATGAACGGACAGCTCCGAACATGCGGTTTCGCATGGCGGCCTCGCGGGAGATTGAGAGAGTGGGTCGAGGAAACCAGGGGCCACGGAGAGGAGGAGGCGTGGACCCCGAGACGGGAGCGGGAAATTAGCGATCGGCAGGAACTGCCACAACCCCAATTCGGCCGAAACTGCCGATTTGCCAGGGGGCCAGGGACACGCATACAACCGGCTGGGGCCCGTGCGGCAGAACCATCCACAACCTGTGGTGCCTGCTCCACCGCTGCTCCTCGTTTGCTCATCAGGGACAGATCGGCGAACATGAGATCGATTGACATCTGCTCGTTTCGCTGTTCACCCCAACCAGGGAGTCTTCGCCATGTCCGAGAACACGCGTCGTGAATTCCTGCAGACCTCGGTCGCGCTGGGGGCTGCAGCCAGTACCTTCGCGGCACCGGCGTTGCTGCGTGCGCAGAATGTCAACGAACGGATGCGCATCGGAGTCGTCGGGATGGGTGGACGCTCGCAGGCCCACGCCAGCAGTCTGGTGGAACTGGAGGCCGAGACCGGTCAGAACATCGAGTTCGCAGCAGTGTGTGACTGCGACGAGAGCAAACGTGGTCAGGCGGTCGAGGTCTACAGCAAGCGGACCGGCCATGATGTCGCCGGCGTTGATGACATGCGTCGCCTGCTCGATGACGCCTCGATCGACGCGGTGACCTTCGCGACGCCCAATCACTGGCACTCCCTGGGTGTGATCTGGGCCTGCCAGGCGGGCAAGGATGCCTACGTCGAGAAGCCGGGATCGCACAACATCTTCGAAGGCCGGAAGATGGTGGAGGCGGCCCGGAAGTACGACCGCATCGTCCAGCATGGAACACAGTGCCGCTCGAGCAAGAACATCATCGAAGGCATCCGTCAGTTGCATGCCGGACTGATCGGTGACGTCTACCTGGCGCGGGATTGCGTTCAAGATCCGCGACAACCTGGGGCAGCACGCCCCCCGGCCGGTGCCCGCAGGTCTCGACTGGGACAAGTGGTGCGGCCCCGCGCCGGTACACGAGTTCAGCAACTTCCAGCAGCGGCGCTGGCACTGGATCTGGGACTTCGGCAACGGCGAAATCGGCAACCAGGGCGTGCATCAGTTCGATATCATCCGCTGGGGTTTGCAGCGCGACACGCACCCCGTGCTGGTGCAGTCGATGGGGACCGATTACATGCAGGACGAGGTGCACCAGAGCAGCACCGAAACCCCCGGCGTACAGACCTCGTCGATGAAATGGGCGGACGGCGTGTTCGCCGAGTTCGAGGTGCGCGACTGGCTCACGAACGCCGAGGCCGGCTTCCGCGACCAGTATCCGTTCGTGCAGAAGAACTTCCCGGTGGGGGCCATCTTCCTCGGCAGCGAGGGATACATGATCTTCCCGGACTATTCGAGCTATCGCACGTTCCTCGGTCCGAATCGGGAAGAGGGGCCGTCAGCGTTCGAGGCGGACAGCCCCATCATGAATACGGACCACTTCCGCAACTGGCTCGCGGCCTGTCGCAGCCGAAACCGTGACGACCTGAGTGCCGAGATCCTGGAAGGTCACATGTCGGCGGCTCTGTGTCACTTGTCGAACATCGCGTACCGCACCGAACGTACGCTGCACTTCGACCCGGCGAGCGAGCGGTTCGTGGATGACCCTGAGGCTGACGCGCTGCTGACGCGCGAGGCTCGGCCTCCCTACGCTGTCCCGACCGATGTCTGACGAATGACGCCACTGACTCCGCCAGAGCCTGCCGGGCGACGATAACCAGTGACGGCGCCTCGGGGTTGTGCTGACGGAGAAACTGCGGTGGGGCCCCGGTTTCGGGCCGGTCTTCATGGTATCTTCGTTGCCGGCGGAAGAACTCCTTTGCCCACCGCGATATGGGTGATAGGATTGTACGGTTGAGTTCCCGAGGCGTGGGTCTCCTGTCTTTCAGCCGAGTTGGTTTTGATGCCGCTGCAATTGATTCCGGCCGCCGACGAGTCCCAGGTTGTCCCGCTGGACAAGGCGATCGTGCTGTTTGGTCGGCATCCCGATTGTGATGTCGTCATCACGTCCAGCCGGAAGGTCTCCCGCAAGCATTGCTGCATCGCCCAGGTCAACAACGAGTACCTGATTCGTGATCTGGGAAGCATGAACGGCGTGTTCATCAACGGGACACCGACCCGCGGGGCGGTGCGCATCGGTGTCGGGGACGAGGTCGGTGTCGGAGACGTGCTGTTCACGGTGAAGGAGGTCGGCCGACCGGTGAAGCGTGCCACCGCCAGTCGCCAGCCGACAGCCCCGCGTTCCGGGAAGCCGGCTGCCCCCCCGCCGATGATCAGTCAGGATGTGCCGGTCGTCATCCCGGATGAGAGTCGGAGCTTCGTCGTCGAGGACTCTGTCAGAGAGTCGCTCCGTGAGAAGCAGGAGCCCGTCGTGCTCAGCGAGGCTGACATCATCGACTCGGATGATCAGATCGAGATTATCGATTGACCATCGAGTGCCCTTCGACGGAGGATCGCGATCCGCTAACCTTCCAATGGATGTCTCACGGATCTGGTAGCGGAGTGACCGATGGCGGCCAATGATGTGGAAGCCGTCCTTCAGCAGCTTGCAGCATCTCAAGAAGTGCGGCTGGAGGAACTGCAGCGTTTTCTGAGAATCCCCAGTGTGAGTGCCGACTCGCGTCATGCGGCCGACTGCCGGCAGGCTGCGGAGTTCGTCCGGGAACAGTTGCAGTCGCTGGGCCTGGCTGTCGAACTGGTGGAGACACCCGGTCATCCGTTGATCTATGCGGAGTGGACCGGTGCGCCCGGACAGCCAACCGCCCTCGTTTATGGGCACTACGACGTTCAGCCTCCTGATCCGCTCGACGAGTGGCAGACTCCGCCGTTCGAGCCGACGGTGCGCGATGGTTGCCTGTTTGCCCGTGGGGCCACCGATGACAAGGGCCAGGTCTTCACACACATCAAGTCGGCCGAAGCGTGGATGCGTGCGCACGGTCGGCTGCCCATCAATGTCAAGTTCCTCATCGAAGGCGAGGAGGAGGTCGGCTCCGACAACCTGGACCGGTTCCTCAAGACCGAGCAGGACCGGCTGGCGTGCGACATCGCCGTCATCAGCGATACGGCCCAGTATGGGGATGGCATTCCGGCGATTACGTATGGACTGCGCGGCATCATGGCCTGCGAAGTGACGGTCCACGGCCCGAAACAGGACCTGCACAGCGGCGTGTTCGGTGGCGCTGTGGCCAACCCGGCCAATGTGCTCGCCCGCCTCGTCGCCCGGCTGCACGACGATGCCGGCCGTGTGCAGATCCCCGGTTTCTATGACGACGTCGTCCCGCTGACGGAGGAGGAACGCAGCAACTTTGCGAATCTACCCTTCGACGAGGGAGACTTCTGCCGGTCGATCGGCATCCCGGCCCCGTTTGGCGAAGCTGAGTTCAGCACGCTCGAGCGACGCTGGGCCCGGCCGACCTGCGATATCAACGGCCTGTTCGGGGGCTACTCGGGTGAGGGACCGAAGACCATCGTGCCGGCGAAAGCGACCGCGAAGATCACCTGCCGGCTCGTCCCCCATCAGAATGCCGGCAGCATTGCCCGCAGTCTCGAGGCGTTCCTCCGGGAGCATTGTCCTCCCGGCTGCCGGCTCGACTTTCGCTCGTACCATGGGTGTCCGGCGATGGTCTGCGATACCACCAGCCCTTATATGGCCGCTGCCCGCGCAGCGATCGAGTCGGGCTTCGGGCAACAGCCGGTGTTGATCCGCGAGGGAGGCTCGATCCCGGTTGTCGCCTCCTTCAAGGAGCTGCTGGGAGTCGATACACTGCTGCTCGGCTGGGGCCGTAACAGTGATAACCTGCACGGCCCGAACGAACACTTTCACCTGGCCGACTTTGAGAACGGCACGAAGGCGAGCGCCACCTGTGGGCGACGCTGGCTCGGTAGATCGTGCGGGACGATGGTCGGAAGGTCGCGACGTGCGAACTTGTCTGCGGACTGCTGGATCTCCACTCCTCGTCTGAAACCCCATGCTCGACCTGCAATTCATCTGTGACAACCGCGCGGCCGTCGAGGAAAACTGTCGTCTGCGCGGCGTGACGTGCGACATCGCCCGGCTGCTGGAGCTGCGGCAGCGCCGCGGCGAGCTGATCTCTGCCGGGGATGAGTGGCGGCATGAGCAGAAGGAGATCGCCGGCAAGATCCCCAAGGCGGCAGCCGAAGACCGTCCGTCCCTCGTCGAACGGGGCAAGGAACTCAAGTCGCTCGTCGCTCAGAACGAGAACGAATTGCGCGAGGTCGAGGCCTTCCTGAAGGAGGAGGTCAGCCTCATCCCGAACATGACTCATCCGGAGGCACCGGTCGGCGGGGAAGAGGATGCCACCACGCTGCGCGAATGGGGACAGAAGCCGCAGTTCGACTTTGCGCCGAAAGACCATGTGACACTGATGGAGTCTCTCGACCTGGTCGACCTGGCCGCCGGGTCCAAGGTGGCCGGACATGGGTTCTACTACCTCAAGAACGAAGCGGTGCTGCTGGAGCTGGCCCTGATTCAGTACGCGGTGGAAAAGCTGCGGAGCGAAGGGTTCACGCTGTTCACTACGCCCGATCTCGCCCGCGATGAAGTGCTGGAGGGCATTGGCTTTCTGCCCCGCGGACCTGAGGCACAGATCTACTCGGTCGAGAACACGGATCTGTCACTGGTGGCGACGGCTGAGATCACACTCGGCGGTATGCTCAAGGACGAAATCCTGCCGGTCGAGTCGCTCCCCCTGAAGGTGGCCGGCCTTTCACACTGCTTCCGCACCGAGGCCGGCGCCCACGGCAAGGCGACCCGGGGCATCTATCGGGTGCATCAGTTCACCAAGGTCGAGATGTTCGGGTTTACCGCCCCGGACCTGGCGGCATCGGGCGAATTCCACGAGATGGTCGTGCGCATCGAGGAAGAGATCTTTCAGGGGCTGGGCATTCCCTACCGTGTCATCGATACGGCTACCGGGGACCTCGGCGGTCCGGCCTACCGCAAGTTCGATCTTGAGGCCTGGATGCCCGGTCGCGGCGAAGGGGGCGAGTATGGTGAAGTCACCTCCGCCTCCAACTGCACCGACTATCAGGCGCGGAGGCTGGGCATCCGGTGCCGGTCGGCCCAGCGCAAAGGGACGCAGTTCGTGCACACCCTCAATGGGACGGCTGTCTCGATCGCGCGGGCCCTGATTGCGTTGCTCGAGAACAATCAGCAGGCCGATGGCAGCGTGGTCGTCCCGGAAGTCCTGCGGAAGTGGGTGGGTGTTGACGTGATCACGCCCCGGTGAGCTATGCGTCCGTGCCAGCACTGTGGTCATGCCGTCGGCAATGCCGAGAAGTCCTGCGCCGCCTGTGGTGCTGAACTGACCGTGACCGTAAGGCCGCGGGTTGAACCTGCGGAGACACAATCGGAAGGGGCCCTGCTTCCGATCGACCTGCAGGAGCAACTCGTCCAGCGGATGCTCATCGCAGCGGCTGTTGTGTGCAATCTGCTCGTGGCCGGCGGACTTTGGTACGCTTCGGGCAGCTTGCTGGTCGGTACGGTCGGGCTGATGGTGTTTCTGGTTGTGCAGGGCACGGTGTTTCGAATGTTCAGCATGTGAGAAGTGATGCGAGTCTCTCATCGTCATGGCGCGCTGTTCCTGGCACTCTGGTGTGCCGAGCTAAACGCACAGACCTTTCCGCCAGAACTGGTGGAGTTCGGTGCACCTCCGGGACAGTTGATCTTCAGTGCGGGCGGGGAAGGCGAATGGGACGCGGCACTTCGGGAGCGGGGCTGGATCCTGAGAGACGGCGATGAGTGGCGTCTGTGGTACACCGGGTACGACGGCACACGCGAGGGGCTCAAACAACTGGGCTTGGCCACGTCGTCGGATGGCATTGATTGGAAGCGGCACTCAGCCAACCCGCTGATCAACGACTTCTGGGTCGAGGATGTTCAGGTCCACAAACACGAGGGCCGATACGTCATGTTCGCCGAGGGCCTGCATGATCAGGCCCAGTGGCTCTCGTCAGCCGATGGACTCACCTGGAAGCGCGAGGGCACACTCGACATCCGGTTGATGTCCGGCGAGCCGATTCCTCCGGGGCCGTACGGCACACCGACTGTCTGGCACGAGGCTGGCACTTGGTACCTTTTTTACGAGCGACGTGATGCCGGTATCTGGCTGGCGACGTCGCGGGACCTGCGGACGTTTACCAACATCAGCGACGATCCGGTGCTCACTCCCGGGCCGGAGGAGTACGACCGGCGGTTCATCGCCCTCAATCAGATCATCCGCCACGCAGGCCGGTACTACGCCTACTATCACGGATCGGGATCTGCGGACAATCCGCAGTTGTGGGCTCCGGCGATCGCGACCTCAACCAATCTGCTGCACTGGGAGAAGTTCGCCGACAACCCGCTGCGTCCTCCGGAAGTCAATCAATCCAGCGGCATTGTCGTTCCAGAGGGAGACGGATACCGTTTCTACACCATGCACGGTGAAGTCCGACTGCATCTCTCCGATGATGGCGACTGAGCCCGGCGTCAGTGCTTCTGGAGATTCCGGCATGCCCCATCCGACGGTCGCCATTCTCGGTGCCAGCGAAGATCGCAGGAAATTCGGCAACAAGTCGGTCCGCGCCCATCAGCAGGCGGGGTACGAGGTGTTCCCGATTCACCCGCGGGCCGAATCGGTCGAGGGGGCTGCCGCGTATCCTTCGCTCAGCGCGTTGCCCGTGGATCACATCGATCGCATCGTGCTTTACCTCCCCCCGTCACTGGGAGTGGCGCTCCTGGAGGAAATCGCCGGGACTTCACACGACGAGTTGTGGGTCAGTCCCGGGGCCGAAAGTGACGAACTCCTCGCGCTGGCAGACGACCTGGGCCTGCAGGTGATTCGGGGCTGCACGATCATCGATACGGGGGTGACCCCCGCCGATCTGGATGATTGAGCACGCTGGCCGGCTCAGCGAAACAGGTGGAACTTGTCGACCCGCCCCTGGACGGTGCGCGACGGTCTGACAGGATCTCGTTTGATTTCGACCAGCAAGGGTTCCCGATGTGGGGGGCTCAGATGCTCCAGCCGCGGTCGAAAGACCACCATGATCAGGAGCGGCAGATACCACAGCAGGTACACACCACCCTGCTGCGGGTACCAGAACTGGGTGCCGACGATGATCGCCGTGGATGCGGCAATCAGGTGCTCGAGGTTCTTCTTGCGGGGCCAGATGGTCAGTACGGTGATGAGGACGAAATAGCCGACGATCACCGGCAGGCGATAGGGGGACGCGTAATCCCCCTCCTGTTTCCAGAAACCATCCACCTCGCCGCCATTCTCAAAGGCAAGTTCCGTCAGACGGATGGTGCCCATCGTCTTTCGCCAGAAGGAATCCGGCTCGGCGGAAATGAGGGCAAAGCTCAGGAACAGTCCGGCGGCCACAATCGTCAGAGCGGTGAGAAACTTCGGCCCACCACGACGGCCGTAGAAACAGACCCAGAGCGGTACCAGAAACAGAGGGAAGAACAAGGCTCCGCACGCCAGGCCGATGAGCACTCCGGCCACCACCGGATCCTGGTAGGCAACAATCGCCCACACAATCAGCGCGGCCGGCAGCACATAATGGAATTCCCCCACGTCGTAGGCGGTGCAGGGGAGCAACAGATACAGCGTGGCCATCGCCAGACCCAGGTTGATGTCCCCGAACAGATTCCGGCCCACGAACAGCAGCCCGACGACGACGGCAAGGTGCGCCAACATCGCCATCACACGGGGGGCCAGTTCTTCGAACATGACCTGCACCCAAGTGAAGATCGCGGCGGTGGTGGGACCCGCTTTCACGGACGCGGCCCCTTCCTCCCCGGGCGTGCCTGGTTCTATCGCCGTTGACCTCGTTTCGCCTGCGCCTCCGGCCGACTGCTCGGCGGTGGGGCTGCTCACCCGTTCAGACACAGCCGCTGCGATCACTCGATCGCGATCTGATGTCTGCAACTGCACGGGGGAGATCTCGGTTGGCTGGGACACCGCCTGCAGCGTAAGTAGCACGAAGGCCGACGCGCAGAGGAAGCCCAGTCCGGGCGCGTTAAGATTCTGGGAAAGTGGCGGTCTCCGTTTCAGCAGACCATCGCCCAGCAGCCGGATCAGATACACTCCCGTCAGGCAGAACAGCCAAACGAATCCAAAGAGGCGCACACTGGGGCGCTCGTCCCGAACGAGGAGCAATCCCGGTCCCGAAGCCAGCAGCAGGCCCAAGTCGAGATTCCTCAACGAGAACACGCGGTGAAATCGGCAGAAGACCGCGATGACCAGCAGCAACGACAGATAGAACCATGTCGAATTGTCGACATGGTATCCGTGCGGCATGATGTCCATAACCAAACCAGAAGTCGAACCCGATCCTGACCCGGATCGGCATCAGACTTCGACGGCCTTTTCACTAGGGCTGCTCACAACTTCCCTGTCGTGTGACGCAGCACGACTGTTGACCCACCTTCGCCGCATTCTCGCGGCGACACACTTGCGAGCCTCCGATCCCCAGCAAGTTATTGATCGAAAACTCGCATTGCCCGTGACAGTCGAGTACATCAGGATAACCCCATGGGCAACATAAGCCAACGATTGAGAGCAACTTTCGGGCGGATCTGCAGCACCTCGGTGCTGATACAACGGTTCGAATGCGTGCGTATCCCGCGTGGAATGGGGACTATGTGGGCTTTGCAACGCCCCCTGTTTCTCTGGCATCAAGCATGACCAGACTCCATGGGCCTGATGGCACAAACTCCATCAGTACAATCATTTGTGGAGATCAATCAGGTCTCAAGGCCAGCCTGGCCTCGCTTGATCAGGCGGTTGCACTGGTCTGTGATCGAATCTCCGTTGAGGAAATTCGGGCGGCTGACCTGCGGCCGGTGCTCGATCGTCGATCCCAGAAAACGGTCACTCTGCTCCCTTGGATGGGCCCCGGTGCGACTTCAACTGGACTGGCAGGGGCTGCCCAGTCAGGTGGCCGTCAGGGTGGTGCCTCCCTTGCGCGCGACGACAGTGGTGGTTCGTGACCCGGTGAAGGCGGCCGGCCTGCTGCGGGATGTCAACGATCCCCTGTGGGACCTGCTGATTCGCCTGGCGGACGCGGGCGATCTCGAGGTCGACGGGCAAGGCCTGCTGGCATCGGTCCGTCACCAGACCGGCGAGCTTCTGGAACTGGTGCCCCAGCGGCCCGGGGCTTCACTCAACTGGTTGCGGGAACATCTGCTGGGTCTCCGCCTGGGCTCCATCCCGACCGGGAATCCCGATGCCGAGGCGGTCGCCGCCGGGCTCCTGCAGATGCACGACTTTCTGGAGGAGAGCCACGTTTGCTCTCAGAGGATCGAGGGGCGGGGCACAGACCGATCGGGCGACTACTGGCATGGGATCATGCATCGTCGGGAACCTGACTACGGCAACGCCAAGTACTGGTTTCGGCGGGTCGGAGTGCACCCTGTCTTCGGAGAAATGGCTCCCGAAGCGGACACCATCCTCAGGGAGTGTGGCGATCCCCGCAGCGAGCAGTGGCGGCAGCGGCTGAGCGGTGCAGGGGCTGGGATGCCCTGTCGTTCGTGGACCTGTGTGAACAATGCGCCGTCGCAGCCCGACGGTCCACTGGAAAGGGCCGTGCGCAAGATCCAATGGACCGAGATGAACCTGCTGTTGCAGCACGTCTGCCGCGCCATGCCTGGCCGCGATGCTCGCGACTAACGCTCGATCTGCAGACAGCCGGCAGGCGACGGAGCCGAGAGGCGGATCAGCCGAGTTCCACGAACGGGCTGATCTTGCGGACCTTTTCCACCAGGTCCGCCTTTTCGCTCTCGTTCTTGGCGTTGGCGTACTGGCGTTTCAGCTTCTTGAGCTTCGTACGACGCACCCGTCTACGGGCGATCTCTCTCGTGCGTTCCACTCGACCCATGGTCGTGCAGACTCCCCATGTCAGAATGTTGAACTAGCAGTCTGTTTGTAATGACGCGTCGACTTGCGGTCAACCGTTTGCCCGCCGGGTCACTGAAAGTCGGTCTCTCGGGATGCCGCGGGTTGACATTCGGGGTGATCGTCGAAAAGCTGGGCAAGTTCTGCAGCCCACCTGTTCCGTCCCGGTTTGCATGCCCGCGTCGCTCCACCGTCGCTGTCTCAAGTCTCTCGCAGGTCTGGCCTGCCGTGTGGCGGTCGTTCTGATCCTTGCGGCAGGTGTTGTCGGGGAGGCTCCAGAGCATCCGGTACGGGCCCTGGCGCCCGAACTGGATCAGGCTGAGGCCTCCCTTGTCCCGTTTCTGGAGGACTTTTCGGGCGCGGCGGGCGGGAGTTGTCGACAGGTCGATGGTGGGGACCTGCAGCGGGAAGGGACGATGCGGTCGCAGTCTTGCCCGAACGGAGGCCTCGCGCGGCCTCGCGGCCGGAGCGTCCTGTCTCAGGACCTGGGGCATCTGAGCCTGGTGGTCACGGAGGACGACAAGACGCCCGGACCCGATGGTCGGCCAGGTGTCCTGCGACTGACCATCGATGGGATTCCTGATGAGGCGGCCTTCTCGGGCTTCAGCTTTGCGGGCCGAGAGGGCGAGGGGCTGCGGCTTCCGGTGAGCGTGACGGGGGAGGTGACGCACCGCGAGCTGGAGCGGGTTTTCGTCAGCTTCCGGTTTCGGGCCGACAACCTGCGCTACCCTGATGACTACGGGGTGACCTTTGTGCTGCGTGCGCAGCCCGATTGTGTCGACGGCCAACGGTATGCAGCCAATTTCGGACCGCTGCACGCAAGCCGTCGCTGGCGGCGAATCCTCCGCCCCATCTCGTCAGCGACGAACCTCAACGATTTCCTGCTGGCCCTCAATCAGCACGACTCCCGCCGATTCCGACTGACGTGGGAGCAGTATGGTCCCATTCAGAGCTACCTGGCCGGCGATGGACTGCTCATTGATGATGTCCGGATCATCTACGGGGACATCCCGTGAGATCCGGTTCCGTTCCCTCAGCTCTCCCCACGGTGAACCCATGAACATTGCCCCGCTGCTACTGGCTGCTCTGTACGCCCTGCTGACGATGGTGTCGGCGAAAGCCGGTCCACCCAACATCGTTGTCATGCTCGCCGACGACATGGGGTTTTCGGACATCGGCTGTTACGGAGGGGAGATCTCGACGCCGCATCTCGATGCGCTGGCGGAAGGTGGCCTGCGGTTCACCCAGTTCTACAACACCGCGCGCTGCTGCCCGACCCGCGCTTCGCTGCTCACGGGTCTCTATCCGCATCAGGCGGGGGTTGGCCACATGATGGACGACAAGGGGATCGACGGTTATCGCGGGAATCTCAATGATCGCTGTGTCACGATCGCCGAGGTGCTCCGCGACGCCGGCTATGCCACGTTCGCCGCCGGCAAATGGCATGTGACAAAGGAGATCGATCCGCAGGGGCCGAAGGTCAACTGGCCTCTGCAGCGGGGCTTCGATCGTTTCTATGGCACGATCCACGGTGCCGGCAGTTTCTATGATCCCAATACCCTCACCCGCGACAACTCCTTTGTTTCGCCATTCGCCGATCCCGAGTACCGGCCAGAGCAGTACTACTACACGGATGCGATCAGCGATCATGCGGTCCGTTTCATCGCGGAGCACCATGCGGCAGCTCCGCAGCGGCCCTTCTTTCTCTACATCGCCTACACCGCGGCTCATTGGCCGATGCACGCCCTCGAACGAGACATCGCGAAATATCAGGGGCGCTACGATGCGGGCTACGGCCCCGTGCGTCAGGCGCGACTGGACCGGGTGCGTGAACTCGGTCTCGTCCGCGCGGAATGGGACCTCACACCGCAGGCCGAAGACTGGAGTCAGCAGAAGCAGCAGGCGTGGGATGCACGCAACATGGAAGTCTATGCGGCAATGGTCGACAGCATGGACCAGGGAATTGGTCGGATCGTAGCCGCCTTGCGCGAGACCGATTGTCTCGACGATACGCTGGTTCTGTACCTGCAGGACAACGGTGGCTGTGCCGAGGGCATGGGGCGGGGCGAACCCAAGGACCGCGCCACCGGGCAGCGGCTCGACGCTCCCTCGCTGGCTCCGCTGGCCGCCGACTATCTGCAACCGGACATGATCCCCAGGCAGACGCGGGACGGTTACCCGGTGCGTCAGGGGGCCGGGGTGATGGCCGGACCGGACGACACGTACATCGGCTACGGGCGCGGATGGGCCAACGTCTCCAATACACCTTTCCGGGAATACAAACACTGGGTGCACGAAGGGGGAATCTCGACGCCGCTCATTGCGCATTGGCCCGCGGGCATCGAGCGTCGCGGCGACCTCGAGCATCAGCCCGGGCATCTGATCGACCTGATGGCCACTTGCGTGGACGTTGCCGGTGCCGACTACCCGACGGCCCGCAGCGGAAATTCCATCACACCGATGGAGGGGCGCAGCCTGGTGCCCGCGTTTCTGGGCGAGACGATGGAGCGCGACGCCATCTACTGGGAGCATGAAGGGAACCGCGCCATTCGACAGGGGAAGTGGAAGCTGGTGGCCAAGGGCGCCAACGG
This sequence comes from uncultured Planctomycetaceae bacterium, assembly GCA_963715185.1. GTDB lineage: Bacteria > Planctomycetota > Planctomycetia > Planctomycetales > Planctomycetaceae > CAVPPT01. The sequence continues at coordinate 27,339 of CAVQRG010000021.1, read as the reverse complement.
GCCGTGGGAGCTGTACGACATGGAGCGGGACCGGACCGAAATGCACGACGTGGCCGAGCAGTACCCGGACCGCGTGGGGCAGCTCGCACACCTCTGGCAGCAGTACGCCGAGGCGCAGCTCAGGTTCTGCCGCTGAATCCCAAGAGTCCCAAGGCCAGCGCGGATGCGCAGCCAGAGGATGCCGGCAAGAAGCCCAGGAAAAAGCAGCCGCGCTGAGGTGCGGGGGCGACCGCCACTCGAAACGCCTCCGACGTTTGTCAAGCCGCGACGTGCGGTCGCATCCAACTTGAGGTGCAGACCTGGCAGGCACGGTCGGGTCTCACCCCCCGTCGGATTTGGCCAGGGCGCGCACGCGACCTTCCAGTTGCGTCAGCCGATCGGCGAGCTGGCCTGCCGAGGTCGTGTTCGTACCGGTCCCTGTCGCAGCAGAGGATGATGCGTCTCTGTTGAGACTCGTGTAGAGCCAGACGACGAACACGCAGGTGAGAACCGCAGGAATCATGATCTCGCCCCTGTTCGTTGTTGCTCCAGCAGTGTGACGGCTGCTTCCAGCCCGGAGATCTGGTCTGACAACGTGCCCGCGGACTCGCCCGCCTGTCGCGGGTTGAGATAGGCCCAGACCAGTGCGGCGATCCAGAAGAAACCGGTCGGCAGGCCGACCCAGCCACAGATATTGATGGCCTCGGCCTGCGGATGGCCCCGCCTGGTCGCAATGCGTCCCGGCAGAGCGGCCAGTGCGATCGCCGCGCCGAGCGCGATCACGCCGAAGGTCAGCAAAGCGACCAGGGCAATGATATGGAGGGCCGGGCCCAGTGCGGCGAAGGGATAGTTCATCGGGGTAATTTTCAGACTTCAACCAGGGGTGCTGCCCGCCTGCTGCATCAGGCTGGAGCCGCGTCGAACTGGGTTGCGCACGACGGGCGAATCTCAGACGGCGGGCTCTGCCGAGTGCTGATAGACGTGCACGTCGCGCTGTGGGAACGGAATGGAAATCCCTTCCCGATCGAATTCCTGTTTGACGGCCTTCGTGATGTCCCAGTAGACGGTCCAGTAGTCGCTGCTCTTGACCCACGGGCGGCAAATGAAGTTGACGGACGAATCTCCCAGTTCGTTCAACTTGATCGTCGGCGGCGGATCGTCGAGGACCAGTTCGTGCTCCGACACAATGCGTTCGAGGATCTGCTGCGCCGTATCGACATTGTCCTCGTACCCGATGCCGAACGTCATGTCGACCCGGCGTGTTTCGCTGGTAGTCGCGTTGGTGATGACACCGCCCCAGATGTCGTTGTTGGGGACGATGATATGTTTGTTGTCGAAGGTCTTCACATGCGTGGAGAGCAGGTTCATCGACTCGACGGTCCCCGAGATCCCTGCCGCATCGATGGCATCGCCGACATCGAAGGGACGGTAGGCGAGGATCATCAGACCGCTGGCGAAGTTGCCCAGCGTGTTCTGCAATGCCAGGCCGATGACGAAGCCGGCGGCCCCGATCATGGCGAGAATCGGCCCGATGTTGACCTCCAGCGCCGAGAGCGCGACAACCAGTCCCACCAGCATCGTGGCCTGTCGCACCAGCTTTCCCAGAAAGCTCTTCAGCAGGGCGGAGGACTGACTCCAGCGGCTCGTGGCGTGCTCGGTCGCGCGACCGAGGAACCGCGAGAGAATCCAGAAGGCACACAGAATCGCCAGGAATTTGGCGATGTTCCAGGCCCAGCGAACCCCTCCCTCCTCGGACGTCACCCAGCCGCTGAGAGCCGTCCACGTGGCGGACGCATCTGTGACGTCGACATTCAGGCCACTGATCGCACGCACATAGGTGCGGTACTCAGCGACGTCTCCCCCCTTCGCCTCGAGCTCATCCAGCACGACATTCAGTCGATCCGTCATCGCGATGCGCTGTTCCCGAAGGCGCGTGATGTCTTCCAGGGTGGTCTGTTTTTGTTTCTGGGCGTCCGCCTGCGCTTCGGTGTCAGCCTGGGCTGCAGCAGTTCCCTCGCTCGGGGTCGCCTTGACCGCGTTGGCTTCCGTGGACGTGGCTTTTTCGTTCAATCGCTTGACGTCGATCTCAGCCTGACTGATTTCGGTCACATTCGCCTTGACCAGATCACGCCAGGCGGCCGCTTCGACTTCCAACTCCCCCTTCGTGAGTGGCAGGACCAGCAGCTTCAACTGATCGTGGGGAATCTTGGGATCACTGGAGGTTACGGGGGCTGGCGCTTTAGCGGATTCCTCGGCTGCGGCGGTAGCCGGCTCCTGGGCCGTCGCGATCGGGCCTGCGGCAAGCAACGACACCGTGATAATCAACGCTCCAACCCCCATCGGGATTCGGGGGCGCTCGATCAGACGACTCAACATCATTCTGTCTCCGTTACGGAATGTCTCGAACACGCTCTCCGGCCCGTCCGGCGGGAGAGTCAGCGGAATGATAGTCGTCCCGCCTCGCTCTGTCTCGCCTGGCAGGCCGCCTGTGGAGGACGGGCCGATCTCTGGTGGACGCCGTGAAACCTTGTCGGCCACACCGGAGAGTTAAGCTTCCGGCGACTGGTTATCGACTGGCGAACGTTTCCGCGACTGCGGCGTCGGGCAGCTCTTTGCCGGCGATGACCTTGAACTGCGCCCGGATCTGGTCGACGTAGATCGGCCCCGGCTCCACGAGTTTGCAGTGACGATCGCGGGCTTCGACGAACAACTCGTGCTCCAGCGGAGGATGGCTGGCGTCCACGACCGTGTTGCTGTGCTTGAACAGGCCAGGGTTGATGCAGCCGTGCTTCTGTCCGGACTTCAGGCTCTCGTCGGCAATGACAATCACATCGAACAGCGAATCGTAGACGGACTGGAACGGGACATGGCGGCAGCTCATCTGGCTGGCCAGTTGCTGAGCCTGCTTGTCATTCGGCCCGGCCACACTGACGAGCCCCTGCCGCTGGGAGATGCCATAGATCATCGTCTGTGCGACCCCACCGGTTCCCAGGACCAGCACGCTGAGTTTATCCAGCGGGCGCTGTCCCGATTCCGCACGGCCGAGTGCTCGTTCGAGCGCGTTAATGGCCGAACGCCAGATGGTGTTGTAGCCATGCCAGCCGTCCGACTTGTGCAGCAACAGATCGATGTATTGACTCTGGAGGTCGAGTTTGTCGATGTGCTGGGCCAGTGGGAGGACGTCGTGCCCCACAGTGCCGAATACGAGGATGGCTCGAATCTTCAGTTTATCGAGCATCTTCGGCAGCTTGTTGAGGTCGCCGATCTGGATCGGCAGACAGCGCACGTTCATGTCGAGCTGTTTGAAGGCGGCATTGAAGATACGGGTGGTGATGATGGCCGCCTCGCCGAACCCGGCAATGGCGACGAAGATCGTGCTGCGGTCTACTTCCCGACAGTGATAGATGTCGTTGAGGTCGAAGACGGTGGCCTGCCCCGGATGCGCCTCCATCCCCTTTTCGAGCGCGGCGTAGATCCAGGGGGAACCGTACTTACGGCCCAGCAGCGAGAAGGTCAGCTCGGCGGGCCCCAACCCCATGCCGACGATCGGCAGCCGCCGCTTCTGACTGACGGCCGCCAGTAACGGCCATGCGTCATCGATGGTCGGAGTTGGCCAGGTGAACTTCACGACGTCGGCGTGGGCACTGGCGGCTTCGTCGAAGATCCCGTCGATGTCGTGCTCGGGACGGTCCATCCGGGTGAAGCTGATCACGCGCTCGACCTTGCCGAACCTGGGCACCTTCGGTGCGATGTCGAGATCGAGTTCGATGTAGGCCGGGCCCGCGACAATCGCCTGACGCAACAACATCAGCCGTTCATCTTCGGTCCCTTTCCATTGCCCCCCGTCCTGCGAACGGCGGCAGGAGATGATGATCGGCTTGTCGACCGCCGTAAGCAGGTCCTTGATGTCCGGTTCCTTCACCAGATGATCGAGGCAGAGCTCGATAATGTCGCCGTGCCGGGCGGCGTTGAGCAGGTCCACTTTGGCCAGCGTGCGCGACGTCGGGGTCACCGTGATGCAGATCATGGGAGGCACCGCAGATGAGGCTCGGGCGAATCCAGTGCAGCGTACTCGATTGTCCGGGCCTCGGCCATCGCCGAAAGGGGGCAGTGTCCGACGCTCTGGCTGGCGTGCCGGACAACGTCGCGCTCCCTGGCAAGCGGGTCCAGGCTGTCGCGTGCCACGCTTTCCGGGAGATGTCCCATCCCGAATTTCGCCGGGATGGGGTCGGCTTGGGGGAAGCGCCCGGGCGGTCTGCGTGATTCATCGTCCGCGGGGAAGCTTGCGACTGCTGCAACCGTCACCATTGGCCGTTACGATGGCTACAGACGAAAGGTTCTTGCCCAGTCTGCTTACCGATCACGGTCTGCGCAGCCCGCAAACTTCCAAGGGATGTCACAACTGGCTTTGGATCGAGAGAAAACAGACGCAACAGCAATTGGACTATTGCGACCGCCTGCCCGGAGCGGCAAGATGGGGCCATCTGAAAGCGGTGAATGGCTGACAACGCCACTCGAACCTGAAATCACGATCTGCGGCCTTCACCCCCGTCAATCAATTTGGAGCGACCGATGCTGCCCATCCCTCATGCGGATATCGAACTTCTGGAGTCCGAAGAGTTGCCTGCACGGACGCTCATCGCTCCGCCACTCCTCGCTCGCGAACTGCGACTCGTCCTGCAGGATCTGGACCTGAACATCCAGACGGGCGGTCAGGCCGCGGTCATGATCTCCTCGGATCTGTATGCCGCCTTCCAGCGCTGGCACGCCGAACTCGAGACACTTGAGGATGACTCACTGAGTAACTGAGTAACTGAGCGTGAAGTCACAGAGGGGGTGCAGCAGCCCGGTCGTTGGAACGGCCGGGCTGTCTCCTTTCTTTGGGACGCATGAGCCCGGGCGCCTGATCGCGCCAAATTTCGTCCCCGGTGCCTGCATCACGCAGACAGCGTGCAGCCGTCAGTCCAGTCCGTACAGGGGCGTGAACTTCTCGCGCAGATGCCTGAGCAGGGGATCGGCCGACAGCGATTCACCCGTCGCAACCTGCATCAGTTCCGGTGCGAGTTCGAGCTGACCGCGCTGGTGAACGTGCTGACGCAGCCAGCCGAGCAACGGCGCGAATTCACCGCAGGCGAACTGCGCCGACAAGTCTCCCAGCGCGTTCTCGGCCGCGCGGTACAGTTGTGCCGCATACATGTTGCCCAGGGCGTACGTCGGAAAGTACCCGATCAGTCCCGCACTCCAGTGGACGTCCTGCAGGCAGCCGACCGCATCATCAGCAGGGGTGATCCCGAAGTACTTCTGAAAGGTCTCGTTCCAGACCGCCGGGAGATCCGCCACGGCCAGATCGCCGGTCACCAGTGGCTGCTCCAGTTCGAATCGCAGCATGATGTGCAGGTTGTACGTCACCTCGTCGGCCTCGACTCGAATGAACGAGGGACGCACATCGTTGACGGCGGCATAGAAGTCATCGAGCGAAACGTCGGTCAGCGCTTCGGGGAAAGCCTGCTGGGCCGGTCCGAAGAAATGCTGCCAGAACGACCGGCTGCGGCCGACGAAGTTCTCCCACATCCGCGACTGCGATTCGTGAATGCCCAGCGACACCGAGTGTCCCATGGCGGTCCCGAAGGCGTCGCGGGGCAGCCCTTGTTCGTACATGCCGTGACCGGCTTCGTGCAGCGTGCCGAAGAATGCCTGTGCAAAGAACCGCTCGTCGTATCGCGTCGTGAGTCGGCAATCGCCCGGGCCGATCCCGCTGCAGAACGGATGCGCGGCCTCGTCCAGGCGACCGGCACTGAAGTCGAAGCCGATCGATTCGGCAGCGTGTCGTCCAAAGGCTTGCTGCGTCTCGATCGGGAAGGAACGTGTGAGAATGTCGACCGGGGGCCGGCGTCCGGTCTCCTGAATCTCCCGGAGGAGTGTCACCAGCCCGTCGCGGAGGGGAGCGAAGACCGCGGCCACCTGCTCGGAAGACATGTCTGGCTCGTAGTCATCGAGCAATGCATCGTAGGGGACACCACTGGTGTGACCGAGTGCCGCCGCCTCCTCCCGCTTCAGGGCCACGACCTGCTCGAGCCATGGCTTGAAGGCCTGGAAATCCTTCTGCCGACGTGCTTCGACCCATCCCTGCTGCGAGAGGGTCGTCACCCGCGAAAGTTCTTCGACGAGGCGTCGCGGGATCTTCGTCGCGCGATCGTAACTGCGACGTGCTTCGCGGAGGTTCGCTGCCGAGGGAGAGCCGGCGGCGAATTCGTGCGACTGTTCCAAAGCGGTCAGCCATTCTCCGACCCGCGGGTCCGTGGTGCGCTCATGGACGAGTCCCGCCAGCAGGGACATCTGGTCGGCCCGCAGTGCGGCGCCTTGCGGCGGCAGGTAGGTCTGTTCGTCCCAGCCCAGCACATGCGAACAGGAGGCGAGAGAGCGCCGTCCGCTTGATGTGCGTGATCAATTCGTTGTAGGTCGTCTCTGTGGCAGCCACCGCGATCCTCCCTGGAGGTCTGACGCACAACGCCCGGGTTGTGGCGTCCATTCTGCACGGATCGTAGACCATGCATCCGCGTGGTGCCATCCGCGCGACGCTGGTTGTGCCCGGTCAGGGAACATCCACCACGCATCCACTGCGGATACTCTCGGCCTCGGCATGGCAGATGCGCAGGGCGTCCCGCGCCAGTTGTCCCGAGAGGACAGCCGTTGCCTGTCCCGCGGCGATGCCGTCAATGGCGGCCTGCAGTTCGGCTGTAAACGCCGCACACCACTCGCCACCACCGCCGGGATCGGGAGTCGTGATGTTGCCATCGTCGGTAATGAGGGTGAGGGGCCGGTTGACGACCCAGTCGTCGCCATAGGTGCCGGCATCAAACTGCAACGTGGTGCGCTCCAGAAACATCTCGAAGCTGCTGGCGAACTTCAGTCCGTCGGCGCACAGGCCCCCGCTGACACAGCTCACTGTCAGGTCAGGATCATCGAACACGTACTGCGTCGAGACATGGTTGACCAGCCCGTCTCTCAGCAGGCCGCGAGAGAAGACCTGTTTCGGCACGCCGCACAAGAGCCCGATGTAGTGATTGTCATGAATGTGCAGGTCGATCCCCCAGCCCCCGAGCTTGCGAAAGTCGGCGATGTCCCGGGACCAGGTCGGCGGTGTGATGACGCGGCGGAATGATGCGCCGAGCAGCTTTCCGTACCGACCGCTGTTCACGCACTCGCGGGCCCAGCGGAATTCCGGGAAGTACGGGAGTACCTGAGCGACCATCAGCAGGCGACCGGTTCTGGTGGCGATTGTCAGGATGCGGTCCGCTGCCGCCAGTTCAATCGCGATCGGCTTTTCGATGAGGACATGCTTGCCGGCCTCGAGGGCTTCGATCGCCACCCGCTCATGCTGGTCGGTGGGCAGGCAGATATCGACCAGTTCCACCTGCGGGTCTGCCAGCAGGTCGTGATAATCGGCGTAGGTGGACACCTCGGCGAGGTCGGTGGTGGCGGAACCGCGTGGGCCGAAATTGCCCTGGATGCTGCTCCAATCGCCGGCGCGCTTCTTCGCCGAGCGGGTAGCGATTGCGGCCACGCGACCCCCGTCGAGGGACCGGGCCGCAGCAAAGTGAGTCATGCCCATGAATCCGATGCCGATGATTCCGATTTCGGTCACGCGCTTTCTCCCGGCTGATATGGCATGGGGTCCGACTTGTCGAGGTAGGAGTCACTGGTCCCTGTGACAGGTGGACGCCTTAACAGGATGCGCTGGTGGCAACGCCAGTTCAAGCTGTCCGAGGCAGGCAACCCGCGGGATTCTTGCCCCAAGGTAGACAGGTCCCTCAGCTTACGAGTGCGTGCGCGGTTTTTGTGCGGGGGTGCTCGGGCAGTGGGCACGTGCAGTGCTTGCCTGTTGGGCACTCCGGGCTTTATGGGTTGCGGCGAGTCCCGGAGTTCACCGGAATCTCATCGTGCCTGTCTGGATTTCTACCGGTGTTCACTGCTATCCTTGTGACGACGTGTTCGATTCGATGACAGTTGCCCGCGGCTACGCGGGCACGTTGTCGATTGCGAGAGAGTGGGGAGCATCGAGCACCGGAGCGTGGACCATGGATGTCGAAACCGCGATTTGGAGGAGCTGGCCATGTTGGTCCTTTCAAGGAAGCCGGGAGAACGAATCCTCATTGGTGATGATGTCGCGGTGACGATCGTGCGGATCGGTCCGAACACCGTGAGGCTGGGGATCGATGCGCCGCGAGACCTCAACATCGTGCGCGAAGAGCTGTGTGGAAAAGGGGGCCCGGCTCCCGTGGCCAGTGCGCAGACCGTGTCTCAGGTCGCGGGCGACTGAGGGTCTTTCGGCCCCCGTCCCTGCAGGCCTCTCATGTCGGGTCATCCCGTTGTCGTTCGTCGCCGCGGGCCGCGGACTCAGCGCCCGTGCGGTCGTGCGTCCCGTCATCCGTCTGCTCTCGTTGTGCCCATGAGCGCGTCGCGGCAAACCGTTCGTGTCATCTATCGGGGTCGGGTGCAGGGCGTGGGCTTCCGCTGGACGACCTGCGGCATCGCCCGCCGTTTCGCCGTCGACGGATCGGTCCGGAATCTGGCGGACGGTACGGTCGAGATGATCGCCCAGGGCGAACCCCGCGAGGTCGCTGCCTTCCGTGAGGCCATCGACGACGCCATGCGGGAGCTGATCGACGGGCAGGATGTGTCAGCGGTCGACAGTCCGGAACAATTATCCGGATTCCACATCCGCCACTGACGCTCAAGTCTGCCTCAGCCCGCGAGTTCTGTTTCTTTCGCCGTCGCGAGCGGGTACAGTGCGGTGACCCGGTTTCTTGCCATCCTGCCCCGGATTCTGAGGGCGGTTGTGACCCCATGAGTCGGGTGTTCTTCTTGAGGGTTGGTCGTTTCTTGCTTTGTGACCGATGCTTCGTGACCAGATTGTGAGGATCCGGAGATGGAGAGACTGAGTGCCGTGACGGTTCTGGCCGTCGAGGCGTCTGCCGGGCTGCCCGTCACCCCGTACTGGGGGATTGTGATCGGTGCCCTGGTCGTCGCCGTGGGGATGATTCTGTTCAATTACCTGACACGCTCGGGGACGATTGCCCGCGCGACGATCAAGGAATCGCTGCGTCAGCCTGTGTTCGCGCTGCTGACGCTGGTGGCTATCTTCGTGATCACGGCAAACTACTGGATTCCGTTCTTCACGCTCGGCAGCGATACGCTCGTGTTCAAGGACTGCGGTCTGCAGACAATTCTCATTTCGGCTCTGCTGCTGGGTGTCTGGACCGCCAGCATGAGTGTCGCCGAAGAGATCGAAGGCAAGACGGCGATGACATTGCTGTCCAAGCCGATCAATCGCCGGCAGTTCATCCTCGGAAAGTACATGGGGATCCTGCAGACGGCGCTGATCCTGGTTGCGATCACCGGCACGTTCCTGATCGTCACGACGTACTTTAAGGTCGGTTACGACCAGCGCGAGTCCGGTAAGGAGGTCTCCGAATACATTCAGTGGGACGAATCGCGTCCGGTGCTGGCGCAGGAGCGTCTGTCCTCCGCGGCGGACAATCTGCCCGCGCTGGCGTTGATCAGCTTCGAGGTCGCGATCATGACGGCCATCAGTGTCGCGATTTCGACCCGGGCGCCCATGATGGTGAATATGGTGACCTGTTTCGCCATCTTCGTGATTGGTCACCTCACCCCTGTGCTGGTCCAGTCGACGTTTCAGGACGACTCGCTTGTGTTCGTACGTTTCTTCGCACAGTTGCTCGCCACGATTCTGCCGACGCTCGACAACTTCAACATGTCGACGGCGGTCTCGACCGGGGCCGCCATCCCGGGAGACTACCTCGTGTATGCGGCTCTTTACTGCGTGATCTACGTCACCGCGGCGGTCCTCCTGGCGTTCCTGCTGTTTGAAGATCGAGACCTAGCCTGAGAGCCGTGGTTGATTCCAACGTCAATCCGATGCATCGCGTGTTGCCCCGCCGGACCTGGTTCCACGGCAGCGGCCGCGCGGTCGTGATCTGGTCGATCATCACGGCGTTTTCGCTGTGTGGACTGCTGGTCGTGCTGGCGCTGGGGGTCGATCTGGTGACCTCCCGGGGGCAGATCACCATCCGTGGTGACCAGGTCTCTGCCGTCCGCGAGACGCTGGGAGTGGGCCTGTTGCCGGAGCTGCCGGCGGAGGCCGGGGATGACGCACCCGTGACGTTCATCGACAAGGGGCTGCTGCCGGCGGTCATCCGGGCCCAGGCGCATGGACTGTGGGGACCGCCCCTGGCGGGTGCCTATCGCCGTCTGCCGGGACTCCGTAATAACATCTCCGCCCTGTCGCTCCTGGTGTTGCTGGTGAGTCTGCTGGGGCTGGCCCTCAGTGTCGGGTATTCGCGACTGCGATCGACGAGCGGGCGGGTCGCGATGGATGCCGCCTCCGTAAAACGCAAGGCCGTGCATCGCCAGGTCCTCAGGCTGGGGCTCAGCGACCTCACGGGGGAAACACAGCGAACCGACGCCCAGTTGTTTCTCGAGACCGCCGAGCAGATCCGTGCGCGGGTCTATGAGTGGTGTCAGGCCGTGTTCCGCGAACCGCTGTTGCTGGTGCTGCTGACACTGTTGGCACTCAGCGTGGACTGGCGATTGACGGTGCAGTGTACCGTTCCGCTGGCCGCCTGCTGGTGGCTGGTGCACTACGAACGATCACGTGCCCGGTCGCAGCGCGAACTGGGTGATGCCCGCGCCACGTCCAGCATGCGGACGCTCGCCGAAAGCCTGCGGAAGTCCAGGCTGGTTCGCGGGTACAGCATGGAGGAGTTCGAGCAGGAGAAGTTCGAGTCACACCTGGATCAGTTCGTGGCGGACATCGGGACGGGAAACCGCCGCGAAGGAGTCTCGTTGTGGGTCTCGCGCGTTCTGATCATTCTGTTCGGCAGTCTGGTGCTGTATATGGTCGCGGCCAAAGTGCTGCTGCCACAGGACCCGCTCCCGGTCTACGCGGCCGTCTTGCTCACGCTGATCTTCATCTGTGTGGTGGCGGTCGTGGAATCGCTGTACCGCCTGCAGGGTGTGCAGCGCGAGGTCGCGGTGGCCGGGGACAAGCTGCAGCGGTTCGTGGCCCAGATTCCCCAGGTCGGACAGGCCGTCGGAGCCAAGTTCGTCGAACCGGTTTCGAAGTCCATCACCTATGAGTCGGTCTTGTACCGGCTGGATGGGTCTTCGCTCCTGAGCAAGTTCGATCTGCGCATTCCGGCCGGGAAATCGACTGCGCTGGTCTCAGTCAATCCGCTGGAGGCGCGGGCTGCTGCGTACCTGCTGCCGCGCTTCATCGAACCACAGTCTGGGCGCGTGCTGTTCGACAGTGAAGACATCAACTGGGGGACCTTGGAGTCGATTCGGGCCGAGACGCTCTATGTCGGGGGGGCGGATCCCTGCTTCACCGGTTCAGTGCTCGAGAACATCACCTGCGGGCAGCCGGGCTACACGTTGCAGGAAGCGACGGAGGCCGCCAAGCTGGTGCATGCCCACAAGTTCGTCGTCGATCTCCCGCTCGGTTACGAAACGCTGCTCGGTGAGCATGGCGAGCAGCTCGATCCGGGGCAGGCCTTTCGTCTGGGACTCGCCCGCGCTGCTGTGCGGAAACCTGCCGTTCTCATCATCGAGGAACCGGTCACACCGCTTGACGAGGGCACGAAATCGCTGATTGACGATGCCTACAGTCGCCTGATGCAGGACCGCACGGTGATCATTCTGCCCTCGCGGCTGTCCACCGTCAGGCGTTGTGCCCAGGTCGTGTTCATCCACGACGGGCGTCCCGAGGCGGTCGGATCGCACCAGGAGCTGCTCGCCAAGTCGGAACTGTACCGCCACTGGGAGTACGTAACCTTCAACGTGTTCCGCAAGAAGGCTCCCGGCGAGTCCGGGCCTGCCGTCTCGTGAGCGCGAAGCGACGGGGTGATGTGTGGCTGAATCTTCTGAACCCGTTGGCGGTGTCCCGAGCGTGGTCGAACGAGCCCTGCGCCTGGCGGCCATCGCGCACCACGATCAGACACGCAAGGGGACGGAGGTGCCCTACATCACCCATCCCTTTGCGGTCACTCTGATTCTGCAGAGACATGGATTCACGGCGCCCGACCTGCTGGCCGCCGCGCTGTTGCACGACGTGCTTGAGGATACACCGGTTACCGTCCGAGAGCTCGCGGACCAGTTTCCCGATGTCGTGATACAACTCGTCGCGGCTCTCTCCGAAGTGAAGTATGACGCGTCCGGAAACAAACGCCCCTGGCGAGTTCGCAAGGAGGAACACCTCGATCGCCTGCGAACTGGCTCCTGGGAAGCCCGAGCCCTCACTCTCGCGGACAAGCTGCACAACCTCGGCGGCATGCTCTTCGACCTCGACAACGGGATGGACGACATCTGGTCCCGATTCAACGCTTCGAGGGAGGAGGTGCTGTGGTATCATCACGGGGTGCTGGACCTCTGCCGGAATGACAGCGATCCGCGGCTGCAGGCACTGGTGCAAGAATGCCGCGACTGTCTGGAGCGGCTGGCGGACTGCTAGGACCCGGCCTGCTGGCCGGTCGCGGGCCGGAGGGTCATTCGCGACCGATGTCGCGTTTCGTCGTTCGAAGACTGGTCCACTGCGGGGGGTAGCCGGCGAGGACAGATTGCAAACCCAGGCCCTCGCCGCCACAATCCACGGGAACGAATGCAGCAAGACCACGCGCGGTCATTGGCTGCCGCCGAACAAGGACGGCTGACTTTATGGGTTTCCTGTCTGAGAGGCACCGGGAACCCGAACTAATGGACGATCCTGCGCTGGACATCAGCCTGCATGAGGAGGCGTGGCGGGTCTGAGCGCGTCCACTGGACCAGCGGCACAGTATCGACGCTTTGGGGACCGATCCGTCGGCTGGCGGAGGAGTCTCCGGACCGCCCTTTGCGTGTGCTCGATGTCGCCTGTGGGGGTGGGGATCTGATCGTTTCGCTGGCCAGAGAGGCCCGGAAAGCCGGTGTCACTCTCGAGTCCAGCGGCTGCGACATCAGCCACAGTGCGCTGGATTACGCCCGCGCGCGGGCCGCAGCCCAGCAGGTGGCTGTGCAGTTCTTTTCGGCCGATGTAATTAGTCAGCCGCTGCCGCGCGACTATGACGTAATATACTCTTCCCTGTTTCTGCATCACCTGAGCGAGCAGGATGCCGTGAAACTGCTGAAATCCGTGAGCAAATCCTCCCAGCGCCTCGTGCTGATCAGCGATTTGCTGCGCAGCCGCCTGGGATATGGCCTCGCCTGGGGGGGCCTGAGAGTTCTGACGCGTTCACGGATCTGCCATGTGGACGGCCCTCTCTCCGTTCGGGCGGCTTTCACTCTGGGTGAAGTGCAGGGGCTGGCCGATCGCGCAGGTCTGGCGAATGTTCAGCTGACGCGCCACTGGCCGGAGCGATTCCTGCTGACCTGGACTCACCCATGATCCTGGCCACAGCAACCTTGGCCGAGGTAGTTGACTGCGTCTGGGATGTTGTCGTCGTGGGGGCCGGTCCGGCGGGGTCGGTGGCCGCCTTGGGACTCGCCCGGCGTGGCCTGAAGGTGTTGCTGGTGGATCGCTGCCAGTTCCCCCGACCCAAGTTGTGCGGCGCCTGTCTGAGCAGTGCCGGCCTGAGAGCATTGGAGGAACTGGGGCTCTGCGAGCGGCTGGCGGGATTGGGGGGAGTCCCGCTGCACGAATTCCACATGAGATTCAGGCGGAAGGGTCTGTCCCTGCCGTTGCCAGAGGGGCTGTCTGTCACGCGCACTCAACTCGATGCACTGCTGGTCAATGTCGCCGTGGAGTCCGGGGCTGACTTTCTGCCGGGTGTGAGCCTGCAACTGGAGCCGGCCGCCGCGGACGCTCCTGTGCGGCGGCTGTCGGCGGGCCAGCGGAGTGACGCCACGTCACTGCAGGCGCGCGTGATCATCCTGGCGACGGGTCTGGGCGGTCAGGCGGGCGATCCGGATCCGCGACTGTCGGTCATGATCAAGCACGCGTCACGCATCGGTGTCGGCACCACATCGACCCGGTTCCCTGCCGAGTTTCGGCCGGGTGTCATCTACATGGCGATCGGTCGATCCGGATATGTGGGCGTGACCCGGACCGAGGGGGAGGAATTGAATCTCGCGGCCGCTCTCGATCGGAGGGCGGTTCAGCAGGAAACACCGCGCGGGGCCTGCGAACAGGTCCTCCGTGAGGCCGGATTTCCCATGACCCCGGATATGCTCTCTGGTGAGTGGCGCGGAACGACCGGCCTGACCCGTCAGCGACGCCATGCCGCCTCGACACGCGTGTTCGTCGTGGGGGATGCAGCGGGATATGTGGAACCATTCACCGGAGAGGGGATGACCTGGGCGCTGCGCAGTGCCCAGGCGGTGGTTCCTCTCGCAGCGTGCGCAGTCACGGAATGGAATCGCACCCTGGGTGATGAGTGGTCACACGCCATTCACGAGGTTGTGGGTCGGCAGCAAGTCTGGTGTCGCGCGGTCGCGCGCCTGCTCAGACACCCCGTGCTGGTTCGCGGGGGGCTGTCGTTGCTGTCGGTGCGGCCGTCCCTGGGAGAGTTCGTCGTCAATCGCATTCATGGAAGGCATTAATATGAGCTGCGCGATCGTGGGACTGGGCACAGCAGTGCCGGAGGAACGGACGTTGCAGGACGACATTCTGAGCATGTCGCTGGAGCTCACCTGTGAAGACCGGCGGCAACAGCAACTCACCCGCATGTTGTTCCGCAGTTCCGGCGTCGAATCGCGGCATACGTGCGTGCCCTGGCAAGAGGGCTACGCCTGGAAGCGGATCGAGGATCCCCTGGGACCCGGGCGCGGACCCCGGACGGCGGAGCGCATGCGACTGTATGGCGAACTGGCGGTTCCCCTGGCCGTCACCTCGGCGACGCGGGCCCTCGAGGACGCCGGCATGCAGGTGGAAGACATTACCCATCTGGTGACGGTTTCCTGCACGGGCTTTGGCGCGCCAGGCGTTGACGTCCAGCTGATTCGCACCCTGGGATTGCGGCCGACGACCCAACGACTTCACATTGGCTACATGGGCTGCCATGGTGCCATCAACGGTCTGCGCGCCGTGCGTGGACTGGTGGCTGCCGATCCGTCCGCGAGGGTGCTGCTCTGCGCGGTGGAACTGTGCAGTCTGCACTATCGCCTGGCCTGGGACGACGAGGCCATGATCGGAAATGCGCTGTTCGCCGATGGCTCCGCAGCTCTTGTTGCCACCGGCGGGGCGAAGTCGGCAGGGGCCATCTGGAATGTCCGTGGTACCGGTTCGTGCCTGATCCCCGATTCGATGGATGACATGTCATGGGAGGTTGGCGACCATGGCTTCGAAATGAAACTGTCGGGTCGCGTGGCCGATTCGATCCTAGGCGCATTGCCCGCCTGGTTTGATGGCTGGCTCGATTCTCTCAATTGTGCGCGGGCGGACATCGGGGCCTGGGTCGTGCACCCGGGGGGACCACGAATCCTCGATGCTGTCGAGACCGCGTTGAACCTGCCTCCCGGAGCGACGGCGGATTCCCGCGATGTGCTGCGGCGGCTGGGAAACATGTCTTCCCCGACGGTGCTGTTCGTCCTCGATCGTTTGCGGAACAGCCGTCAGCCCGGTGCGCTGGCCATGCTGGGATTCGGTCCCGGCCTGATGGCGGAGGCCGCGCTGCTCGACCCTTGTTGAGCCACTCGGTCCCTGCAGAGTCCTGCTCTCAGCCGAACGGCCGAGATGCTCAGCGGGTACCAGCCTGCAGCACCCGGAGCTCCTTGGGGAGCGGGAACGTGACGTGCTCGTCGCGAACAGTCTGCTCTTCCACGGTCGCCCCGAATCGCTGCTGCAGGTATTCGACCGTTTCCTCCACCACAACTTCGGGAGCACTGGCTCCGGCGGTGATCAGCACGCGGCCGACCCCATCGAACCACTCGGGCTGCAATTCGTGCGGGCCATCGATGAGATAGCCTGGCTTGCCGCAGGCCTCCCCGATCTCCCGCAAACGTCGACTGTTGGAGCTGTTCTGGCTGCCCAGTACGATCAGCAGGTCGGCCTGTTCCATCAGTTCGGTGACGGCGAACTGGCGATTCGTGGTCGCGTAGCAGATGTCCTCCTTGGGCGGGCGTTCGATCTGCGGAAAGCGTGCTTCGAGCGCACGGATCACCCGGCCCGCCTCTTCGACACTGAGCGTCGTCTGGGTCAGGTACGCGATCCTCGCGTCCGCCGGGAAGTCGAGCCGCGCGACATCTTCCGGCTCTTCGACCAGCGTGATGCTCTCGGGGGCTTCCCCCATGGTGCCGATGACCTCGTCGTGGCCATCGTGTCCGATGAGGATGATGTGATATCCGTCGCGGGCGTACTTGATGGCTTCCAGGTGAACCTTGGTCACCAGCGGGCAGGTGGCGTCGATGGTCTGGAGCCTGCGCTCGCGTGCCATCCGGCGGATCTCCGGAGACACGCCGTGAGCCGAATAGAGGAGAATCGAACCCGAAGGTACTTCCGACAGGTCATCGACGAACTTCACACCCTGCGCGGTGAAGCGATCGACGACATACCGGTTATGAACGATCTCGTGATAGACATAGACTCCGGTGCCGAACATGCGAATGACCTGATCGAGACAGTCAATCGCCATATTGACGCCGGCACAGAACCCTCGCGGGTTAGCAAGCAGGATCTTCATGGAACGGCCGCGCTGCAGCTGAGGTTTCGTAATCCGAGGGTCATCCCTGAGGGATTCTAGGAGCCGGGGCTCCCCAGAGAAACCGTGTCTGGTCCGCAAACCGCGAACGCACGTTGGCTGTCGAGGTCACTCGACCGTCACACTTTTCGCGAGGTTGCGCGGCTTGTCGACATCGCAGCCACGCAGCACTGCGATGTGATAAGCCAGAAGTTGCAGCGGAATGCTGGTGATAATCGGCTGCAGCGGCTCCACAACGTCCGGGACGTAGATGACGTCGTCGGCAAGCGCCGCGATGCGGTCGTCGCTGTGACAGGCCACTGCGATGACCGGACCCCTGCGTGCCTTCACTTCCTCGAGGTTGCTCATCACCTTCGGATAGGTCTGGCCATGGGGGGTGATGAACACGCTCGGCGTCTGCTCGTCGACGAGGGCGATCGGGCCGTGCTTCATTTCGGCAGCCGGGTAGCCTTCGGCGTGCACGTAACTGATTTCCTTGAGCTTCAGGGCTCCTTCGAGGGCCACCGGGAAGTTATAAAGCCGGCCCAGGTAGAGGAAGTTGTTGTAGTTGTAGTACTTCCTGGCGATTTCCTTCACGGCTTCATGACACTGGAACGTCTGCTCGACAAGCGATGGAAGCTGGCGGAGCTGCTCGATCATTCGCTGACCGGCTGGCCAGGACAGGTGCCGCATCCGGCCGAAGTAGAGGGCCAGCAGTGCAAGCGTGGTCACCTGGGAGGTGAACGCCTTGGTGGAGGCAACGCCCACCTCGGGGCCGGCGTGCAGGTACACGCCCCCGTCCGCCTCCCGAGCGATGGTGGAACCGACGACGTTGCAGATGGCCAGCGTGGGGAGTCCTTTGCGCTGGCATTCCCGCATGGCGGCCAGAGTGTCGGCCGTTTCGCCCGACTGCGTGATGGCGAACACCATCGTACGATCGTCGAGCGGAGGATTACGATACCGCAGTTCACTTGCGTACTCGACCTCGGTCGGAATCCGTGCGAACTCCTCAAGCAGATATTCGCCGACCAGACCCGCATGCCAGCTTGTGCCACACGCGGTGAGCACGATGCGATCCACGCGGCGCAGTTGCGACAGGGTCAGGTTCAGTCCGCCGAACTTGGCCGTCGCCTCATCGTCATCCAGTCGTCCGCGCAGCGCGTTCTCGATGGCCTTGGGCTGCTCATAGATTTCCTTGAGCATGTGATGCTCAAAGTCCCCCTTGTCGATGTCACCGGAGGTCTGGTCGAGCGTATGCACGAAGGGAGCCACCTGCCCCGAGTCGCGATGATGCAGGTCGATCCCGGATTGCGTGATGACGGCGATTTCGTGATCTGCCAGGTACACCACTTCTTCGGTGTAACCGATCAGCGGGCTGGAATCGCTGGCGACAAAGTGTTCCCCTTTGCCGATGCCGATCACGAGCGGACTGCCGGCCCGTGCCACCATCAGTGTGTCGGAATGCTGGCGAAACAGAATGCCCAGCCCGTACGTCCCTTTAAGACGTCGCAACGTGGCCTGCAGCGCCCGCAGGCAGGTATCGATCTCTGCCGGATCGGCGCCATGCTGAGTCAGTTCGTCCAACTGGTGGGCCAGCAGATGGGCGATTGCTTCTGTATCGGTCTCGGTGCGGAATACATACCCCTGGGCCTGCAGTTCGCTCCTCAGCCTGTCGTAGTTTTCGATGATGCCGTTGTGCGCGAGGACGACTTGCCCCTGCCCACCCGTGTGCGGGTGTGAATTCGCATCGGTCGTCCCCCCGTGAGTGGCCCAACGGGTGTGGCCGATCCCAAGGGATCCGTGCAGCGGTTGCGATTCGACCAGCGACGCGAGTTCGTCGACGCGACCGGCCCGCTTGCGGATGTGCAGGTTGGTCTCGTCGTGAACGGCAATCCCGGCACTGTCGTACCCGCGATACTCGAGGCGATGCAGGCCTTCGAGGAGATATGCTGTCGCATCACGATAGCCGACGTACCCGACGATTCCGCACATCAGAAAGCTCCGGTAGTGGATGGGGTGATCCCGGAGCAGTCAACGAAGTTCTCCGGGCGATCACTGGGGGAAAAAGCTCCGCCGCGCTGAAAGCCGTGGAGTACGGTCTCCTGCTCAGGTCCATGATCGACCGCTGTGAGGCGGGAGCGCAAAGGGGCGGGAGTCTATCAGAGCTTTTCGATACAGGTCAACGTGCTGTTCGCAGGCCCGAAACCCACCTGAAATCCATGACCTAGCTTGCCCGCGGCGTCGACTGCTGTCGAGAGCGAAATCGGGTCGAGACCGGGGAACTCTGGGGTCGATCCGGGTGGCTCTGTCGGGCCGGTCTGGTTGTCCACCGCCCAGGGTGGCACTGACCCGGGGAGTCGAGCCGTGGTTGCGGGTGCCGCGGAAATGTCGTCGGACGACGCAACCTGCTGAGCCGACGGCACCTGTGAAGTTTGTCCAGGAACGTCGGCTGGGCCCCTATCCCCCTTGACTGGCTTCAGTAGAATGCACTAATTCAACAAACGGAGGGGTCGGTCGGGGTTACCCGATGGGCCCAGTCTTGGTGCAGCGAGGCAACATCAATGCTCGAAATGACTTCCGGAGTGCCGGTCAACCCCCAGGCCGCTCGCGACTATCAGCGGACGAGGCAGTTGGGGATCGGCGATTTGCTCCTCGAAAACCGGATCATCTTCCTGGATGGACCGATCTACGATAGCAACGCGAACCTGATTGTCATGAAGTTGCTGTTTCTCCAGTCGGAGAACCGGCACCAGGACATTCACTTCTATATCAACAGCCCGGGTGGGTCGGTCACGGCGACACTGGCCATCTACGACACGATGCAGTACCTCGAACCGGAGGTCTGCACGTATTGCGTCGGGCTGGCGGCCAGTGGCGGGGCCATCCTGATGGCGGGTGGTGCGAAGGGCAAACGGTTCATTCTGCCTCACGCGAAGATGATGATTCACCAGCCCTACGGATCCGTCGGTGGTCAGGTGAGTGATATTGAGATCCAGGCGCGGGAGATTCTTGAGACGCGGGAAACCCTGAACCGCATTCTCGCTGATCATACCGGACAGCCGATCGACATCATCGCGAAAGATACCGAGCGTGACCGGTACCTGAACGCCATGCAGGCCAAGGAGTACGGCCTGGTGGACGATGTTGTCGCCAAACGGAGTGACAAGAAAGCGGCCACCTCCGGATCGTGACCATCGCGGCGAGTGGGGCCGCCGCAGCCACTGCGCGCAGGACTGTCCGCTGACAGACGAGTTTGCACAGGAAACACACTATGCCACTGATTCCCTTCGTCATTGAAAAGAGCGGTCGTGAAGAGCGGGCGATGGATATCTACTCCCGCCTGCTGAAGGACCGGATCGTGTTCCTGGGGAGTGCGATCAACGATGAGGTCGCCAATGCCATCGTGGCGCAACTGCTCTTCCTGCAGTTCGACGACCCCAAGGCAGATATACATTTGTATATCAACTCGCCGGGCGGCTCGGTGACGTCCGGCCTGGGGATCTACGACACCATGCAGTACATCACCTGCGATGTCGCAACGTATTGCATCGGCCAATGCGCCAGCATGGGCGCCCTGCTGCTGGCGGCAGGGGCGGCCGGCAAGCGAAACGGGCTGCCCAACAGTCGCATCATGATTCACCAGCCGCTCGCCGGCATGGAGGGGACGGCCACGGATCTGGAGATCCACGCCAAGGAGGTAATCAAGATGAAACGTCGCCTCAACGAGATTCTCCTCAAGCACACGGGCCAGACACTCGAACAAATTGAAGCCGACACCGATCGCGACAACTTCATGTCTGCGGACGAGGCGCGCGGCTATGGGTTGATCGATAATCTCCTGGAGCACATTGACGATACCGCGAAGTCGTAGATGCGCTGACCTCCCCGTGGGGGGAAAGCAGCGTCCCGCTGCTCGAGCTGCCGATTTCGTGTCGTCCGGTTCCCCCTTCAGACCTGATCGCGAAGTATCATCATGACCTCTCTGTGGACAAGGATGTCCCGGTGCGGACGATGGACCGTGGTGGCCCTGCTGGCGACCTCGCTGGGATGTGCATCGGCCGTGCGCCGCGATGTGCTCGAAGCGCGCCTCCGAGACCAGGAAGAGATGCTCGCCAACTACCAGTCGAAGCTCGACGGGCTGGAACGCGATCTCGAGCGCTCCAGACGTGAGTCGGACGCCCTGCGCGAGCGGGTGGCCGGGACCGGAAAGCGGGCCATCGCGCTTGACGAAGAGGACGCCCACTTTCGCGTCGCCGGGGTCCAGTTCAGCTCGCTGATGACGGGCGGGACCGATCTCGATCGCGAGCCGGGTGACGATGCCCTCTCGGTGGTTCTGGTCCCCCATGACGAGGATGGCGAGCTGGTCAAGATCCCCGGCCGAATTCAGTTCGAAGCTTTCGACCTGGGGGGGGCCGCGGGGGCCGAGCCGATTGGTCGCTGGTCGTATGATCTGTCAGAAGCCCGGGAGCACTGGCACAAAGGTGTGATTCAGTCTGGTTACCAGTTCGAGCTCCCGTGGCAGGAGTCGCCGCGCTCTGACAAGCTGGTCGTGCATGGTCGATTGATCACGACCGATGGTCGACAATTCGACACCAGCCATCCCGTCCGGATTACACCGCCGCGCAGTTGAGCCGCGGTTCATGACCCCACCCGCCGAGCAGGCCGGGATTCAACAGGCCGACTTCGCGGCGCAGACACATGGTGCTGCCAACCGACGCGCGCCTACCTGCGGGTCATGCCGGGGCACTGATTCCTGCCAGTGGCAGCAGCCCCGCTGCGGAGGACACGCCTACCTGGGCTCAGGAAGATCGGGGGCTCGTCTCTACGCATGCGATTGACGAAATGCGACCGCGTGCCGGAGAAGCCATGACTGGCGCCGAGTTCTCGCGTCGGCTGCGGAGGAGCCTCCCCCTGTCGATCGAGGATGGCGCCAGTGGCCGGCTGACCTCCTGGGACGGGACATCTTCCGCGGTGACCCCCGCGCAGGGGGGACATTCCCTCGAAGCCGGGCTCGCAAGGCCCGCGGCCAATCTGGAAGAGGATTCGAGTCAGCCTCGGCCGTTCCCGGGCGAATCGGCGGAGGCCAACGAGCCGATCCGCACTTCGGATGTGTGGACCGATGCCACGATCCCCCATTTGCGCTGAACCCGGACGGGATGGCGGCGAGGTTCAGTCGGCCGACCGCACCCGGAAGAGTCGCACTTCCTCCGTAGTCTCGACGCGTGCATCGAGCACGTCTGCCGGAGGGGACTCGTCCAGCAGCACGAGCAGGCTTGGGTGATACTCGACCGTCTCCAACAGCTCCAGGTGATCGGCCGGCTGCACTGTCGCTGATGACCCGCGATGGGCATGCTGGGCGGTGATGGCAAACGTCGCCAAGGCCGGACCCGACGCTCCGTCCGGACGTGTGGCAACCCTCGCCAGGTCATCGGTCGGCAGAATCAACAACGGGTCCTGTGCGCGACGCGGCCTCGGCCAGGTGAAAGAACAGCCCCGGTTCACCGACGACATAGACCACACCGCGAATGCTGTCGAGTGTCTCTGCGTGGAGGGACAGCGACTCGTCGATCCGCTCCATGATCTCCACCACGATCGGTGGCCAGATCGCATGCGACTGCCAGGCAGCCCAGCGCGGCGACCGGGCACAGACGTTACCCCACCACGCACTCCCGCACCAGCCGAGCAGGCTGATCACGACGAGCCAATGCCGACTCCTGGCTGTGAGGCGTCCGCGGCCCGCGATCTGGTTTGTGTGGCCGAAGGCCAGGCTGAGCCCGAGTCCGGCGGCGAGCCAGGCCGGAACCAGCCAGGGGAGAGAGAGTCGCGGGTATGGATGGTAAAGCGGAACCGCCACGAGCAAGCCGATCAGCCAAGCGGACAGCATCCAGACCGCGAGCCGTCTGGCAGATGTCTGCTCGGCGCCCGTGTCGAGTGAGCGGTCAGCCTCCCTGGCGGAGTGGTGGCCCGCGAGCAGCGTCAGCAGCAGGCTGCCCAGACCCAGGATCAGCAGGCTGACGGGCGAGCCCAGCAGCACCCCCCCGGCGGCCAGCAGCGACAGCAGCGGCAGGCTGCGTTGACCGGCGCGGTCACCCGGTGTCAGTCCCGGCCATGCCAGCAGCAGGACCGCGGCCAGCAGACCCAGTCGAGTCGAGACACCATCAAACACGCAGAGATTGGCCCACTGTCGGAGGAGGGTCTCGCCCCATTCGGCCCGGCCCCCGAAGTAGCGTGCGTGATTGGCACTGACCGCGGCGTAGCCTCCGACACTCTGCAAACCCCACACCACCGGGGACCAGGCCAGCAGAGCGATGGTGGCGAGGGCCGCCCAGCGGCCCAAGACGGGCGCGACCGCTGCCCGCTCCCGGGTGAGCAACCAGGCCAGCAACCCCGCGCCGCTGATGGCGAGTGTGAGCCAGCCGTTGTACTTGGTCCACCAGGCGAGGGTCGCGCACAGGCCGGCGGCAATGATGGCGGCCGGCGTCCCGGAGAGGATCGCCCGCCAGGCGAAGTACACTCCCCAGAGCATCCAGAGACAGAGCGTCACGTCCGTCAGCGCCATTCGGCTGAACGCGATGTGGAATCCACTGGTCGCGGCGAGCAGCAACGAAGCCAGCGCCGCTGCCGGCCCGAACCAGCAGCGCGCCACCCACCACACCGAGGGCAGCATGAGCGATCCCGCCAGGACGTTCACCCACATGACTGCAGAGCCTCTGCCCCCCAGGATGAGGGCCCACTCCAGGACCGCCGGGAACAGTGGAGGCGCGTACAGGTGTCGAGCCGGATACGCGTAGGACGGCGGACAGAACAGGTTGGAGGCGTACACCCCTTCGTCGAAGTGTTCGATCGCCATCCGTTCCGGCGACCAGTATCGCAGCAATCCACCCGTCAGAGAGAGCAGCAACACCAGCATCAACTCTCGGCGAGTGACGAGCACATCGGTCACAGGAGGTTGTGTGCTGGGCATCTCGGGCTGGCGTTCCTGGCTCGAAGGCCCGTTTCACGTGAAACTGGGAGGTCACGGAAATCTGGAGGTCGGTTTGCTCCGTAGTGCATCGAGTCTATCATACGGCGACCGACGAGTACCTGCGGGTGGCATCTCAACCGCGCGAGCATTACCGAGGAGACCAACGATGGCGACCGCCGATGAAATCTACGATCAGGCCACCGCGTTGAAAGATGCGGGGGACCTGGAAGGGGCCGTCGCAAAGCTGAGAGAAGGGCTCGAAGCTGACCCGAACCACGGCCTGACGCACGCGGCCCTCGCTGTCCATCTGCAGAAGATCGGTCAGTTCGAAGACGCCATCAAGCATGCCCTGCGCGTGGTGGAACTGGAGCCCAACGATCCCTTCTCGCACACGCAGCTCTCCGTCATCTGCATGCGCTGCGGACGGATTCAGGAAGCCGAGGATGCGATGGCCCGTGCGCGAGAAATCCAGATGGGTCAGCAGTAGCCTTGCGTGACCCGGGGGCTGGCCAATCTCACGCTGCGCCCGGCAGGTTTGCCTGTATCCCCTGTGTCTCCCAGTTGCACGTGAAACGGGGTGTGAAACCGGTCTTGAGTTCGTTCGGGGACCGCTTTTAGAATCCGCCCCCGTTTGGCCCCGGGCTTGTCGGGGTCATCACGTCTCAGCTTGGTTTGCCAGGGAGGGCTCAGCTCATGAGTGATGGAACGCCGGATGCTCAACCACGCCGCCGTCTTGGTCGGGGACTCAGTTCGCTGCTCGGGCAGCAGCCGATGGCCGATGCGGAAACCACCGCGCCTCACGGTCGCGCCGAACTCATCGAAGTGCGTGTCGATGCCATTCGTCGCAATCCCTGGCAGCCGCGCAAGACGTTCGAGACGGAGAGCCTGCGCGAGCTGGCTGGCAGCATCCGCGAGCATGGCGTCCTGCAGCCCCTCATCGTCCGGGAACTCGACGAGCAGGGATTCCAGTTGATTGCAGGGGAACGTCGCTGGCAGGCCGCGAGACAGGCCGGGCTGGCCACCGTTCCCTGCCGTGTGGTCGATGTCATCGACCAGACCGCCTGCGAGTACGCGCTCGAAGAAAACCTCAAACGCGAGGATCTCAACGACCTGGAAAAGGCGCAGGCCTTTCGCCAGTATCTCGACCAGTTCGGCACGACCGTGGAAGAACTGGCAAAGCAACTGAGCATGAGCCGGCCCGCAATCAGCAATATGCTCAGGCTGCTGGAACTCCCCGAGTCGATTCGGCAGGCTCTCCATGCGGGCAAGATCACGGCCGGTCACGCCCGGGCGTTGCTGCCGCTCCCCCACGAACAGCAGCTCGCCATGTGTGAGCAGATTCAACGGGAGGCTCTCAGTGTCCGCAGAACTGAGGCTGCTGTCCGGGCAGCACTTCAGCCGCCGGTCGAGACGCTGCCGCTGGCCCAGCCCGAGCCGCCGTCCCCGGCAGCTCACAACAATCATGTCCGCTCGCTCGAGGAACAGTTGCGGAAGCTGCTGGGGGTCAAGGTCGAGATCCGCCTCAAGGGCAACCACAAGGGGCAGATCATCGTCCCGTTTGCCACGAACGACGAGTTCGAGCATGTGCTCCGTCAGCTGCGCCGTCAGGCGGCGTGAGTCCGGGACCGCGCCCCCGGCCGGTCGTGCGTAGCGACAGCAGTTACCGACTGAGGGATGCGGCCCGAACCTGGAACCCATGCAGGTCTCCGTACCCCGACTCCACGCGGAGTCGGGCCCTGCGCAGGTCGGTCCACTGCAGCGGCTGTCGGCGCTCCACCCGGTCCCACCCCGTCGCATCGATGACCACGTCGGGACTCGGGTGCTGCTGAAGTCCGTCAACGTCCTCGATGATCAGCGTCACTTTCATGTGCAGCGGCTGATCGACGGCACGGACTTCGGCCGCGTAGTGATATGACCCCGGTCCCAGTGACCGCAGGGTCGCGGTGACGCCGACTTCCAGTCCCGCCGAGGACTGCGTCCGATCCGTCACGACCACCATCGGGCGCTCTGCGTCGTGCAGCAGGCGCAGTTCGTGCCCGGTTGGGGTCCGCTGTCTCCCAACCGTCGAGCCCTTCGTCAAAGCGGGGGTTCTCCAGCAGGTTGGCCTCGGCCCCCCCGACGGGGAGAGGTGTCGGGCTGTGGGCGGGAATCAAAGGCCGCAGGGGATCGACGGGAGTGGACCGGGCGACGTTGGCGGTTGCCAGAGGACGAGATGGTTGCGCGCCATCAGCGAAGGTCTTTCCGTTGATCTGTGTGCCGAAGGTGTTGAACAAGCTGAGTCGCCCCACTTCGGGAGAGTCCATCAATTCCTCGCCGATCAGAACGTGGTCGAAGACGAGTCCCGAAATCGGCTGGTCGAGCATCCCGCGTACTTCGCCTTCGATCTGCCAGGCGCGGCGGATGTGGACGTTGACCAGGCGAATGTCGGCCACCTGACTGCTGCTGGCCTGTGCCGCCTGGAAGTCGATCCAGCGGCCAAAAGGGGCGATGTCTTCAACGTCGCAATCACGAATCTCGATGTCTCGTGCGACACGCCGAGACCCGAACAGCTTCATCGAGAACGGGGCCTTGCGGTCATAGTCACAGCATCCACCGGCGCGAAGAATGACGTTGTCGTGAATTCGGATCTGTTCCAGCAGGAACTCCGGACCCGTGGCCCACCCGAACATGAAGACGCCACCGTTGTAGATGTTCCAGAGCACATTGCGACGAATTGCGACGTCGCGACAGACGCCGTTGAGTGAGAAGTTGTCGTCATTGCACTGCAGAAAACAGTCCTCCACAACGAGGCCCTCGGTGCCGGTCTGCACGCCGTCGGTGTTGTACCTCCAGTTGCCGACGAGCTTCACATTGCGCACCGTGAGATCGGAATTGCCCCCCAGAACGAGATGATCCATCCGGGGGCATCGCAGATCGTGATTCCTTCGATCAGCACGTTTCGGGTGCCGTTCCCTTTGAAGACGCGGGAGTTCTCCTGATGTGGAATCTCTCCGAGCACCATCAGTCCTCGCCCGCGAATGGTGACATCTTCCACCTCATCCAGGGCAAACGACCCGACCAGGATGGCACCCTCTGCCAGGTAGACCTCATCGCCGGACTGCAGCGGAAAGTGGTGTCCAATGCGATGCAGCCCGGGGCCAAAGAAGTGCTCCACGCTGTCGGCCGCGGGCTCGACCGTCGGCGGATTCACACTTAGGACCAGGGCGTTCTCATACAAGCCGTCCGGGAGCACGACCAGGTGTTGAGGCCGATTGACGGTGAACTCAATCGCACCCTCTCGCAGCACTGTTGCGATCGCGGCACGATGCGGCCGGACCTCGCACGAGCGAAACGGCCGCAGCGGGGTGATGCGGACGACCGCCGCGCCGTCCCGGAGGTCGAAGCCCGTGAATGACATCCGTGTGATGTCGCTGGTTCCGTGGTTGATCGACTTCACGCTTTCGTACACCGTCAAGGGGCGACCATCGACGGTGACGAGATAGCCAGGCGATTTGTACAAATGATCAGGCATTGTCGGCGGAGCGTCCGCGGCTGTGGTTACGGAATGCGACGCCAGAACGGTCAGCAGACCCAGCAGCAGGGCGAACCGGCTGAAGGCAGGAATCGGGATCGAGGTCATTGCGACACCGGAGATCGGAAACGAAGCGATGTGACACCGTCGTTGGCGCAGGCCGCTTGCGAACTGCATGGGCGAAGTTGGATCTGGCTGAGGCAATGTGGCGATTCTAG
>CAVQRG010000020.1:0-47439 GCA_963715185.1 uncultured Planctomycetaceae bacterium | reverse complement strand
CTACGAAGACGGGAAACTGCTGTCGATCGTCACGATGACCGGTGACCACGGCACACATGTCGCCGGGATCGTTGGTGCCTGCTCTCCCGATGAGCCGGCCCGGAATGGGGTCGCACCTGGCGTCCAGATCGTATCCGTCAAGATTGGCGATACGCGACTGCGGGGCATGGAAACCGGCATTCGTGCGAGGTCTGCGAACGGTGCTCGATCGGGACTGCGACCTGATCAACATGAGCTATGGTGAACCGTCGAGTCTTCCGAACTCCGGCCGACTGATTGATCTGTTCTCCGAACTGGTTCATGAACATGGTGTCGTCTTCGTGGCCAGCGCGGGCAATGCGGGCCCCGCCCTGTCGACAGTCGGTGCCCCCGGGGGCGGCCTCCGAGGCGGTCCTCGGGATCGGTGCATACATTTCGCCCGCGATGATGTCGGCCGCCTATACGCCTGCGCGCGCCCTACGAGGGACTCCCCTACACATGGACGTCCCGCGGACCGACGAGCGACGGAGCGGCCGGTGTCAATCTGTTTGCACCCGGCGGAGCGATCTCGCCTGTTCCCAACTACAACCTGCAACCCAGCCGCCTGATGAACGGCACCTCCATGGCGGCACCGAATGCCTGTGGCAACATCGCGCTGCTGCTGTCCGCACTTAAGGCAGAAGAGACGAGGTATACACCGGCCAGCGTGCGGCGAGCGTGGAAAACACCGCCATGCCGCTCAAGGGCATTGACTCGCTCACGCAGGGGCGGGGACTCGTTCAGGTTGATCGCGCCTACGACTGGTTTCAGGAGGGAGAGGTCACGGCGGCTGAACAGCTCCCCTACGACATTGAAGTGGGTGCGGACGGAACCCGGGGAATTCTCCTGCGCGAGCCGCAGGACCTGTGGTCACCACTGGTCACACGTGTCACCGTGCAGCCAAGATTTCGCGAGCAGGCGGCCGAGCAGGACCTCGTCGACTTCGAGGTGGCGTCTCCCTGGAGTCCTCGCATCCGTGGGTGCATGTCGGTGATCACCTGCTGCTGACTGCCGAAGGCAACGATTTCGAAGTCGAAGTGGATCCGCGAGATCTGGAGGCCGGGGTCCACCTGGCGTACATCGATGTGACAGAAGTCGGACCTGTCAAACGGGGACCGCTCCTGCGGATTCCCGTCACCGTGATCAAACCGCACCCCACAGACGCCGGGTCTCATGAGTTTGAACTCGCGCTGATGCCGGGGGAGGTCAGCGTCGTTTCGTCGTACCTCCCCCGGGCGCCAGCTGGGTGGACATCAGGCTCCAGCTCACCGCAGCCGATGCCGAGCGGCGGTTCATGCTGCATTCGTTGCAGCTGCTGCCGGGGCGGACGTTCGAAGCGGGTGAGACCAACGGGTTTCTGACGCTGGAACCGGGAGAACAGACGCTCCGCAGTGCGACCGTCGTTCCGGCCAGACATTGGAAGTCTGCCTGGCCCAGTACTGGTCCAGTCTGGGCACGTCGCGCGTTTCGATGTTGGTACAGTTCCGCGGGCTCGAAGCCGACGACGACGAACTCACTTTGCCCGCAGACGGTTCACCGACCTCCATCAGGTTGACCTCTCGCATACACCGCGAGCGGCTGAACCCCTCCGCATCGCTGACCACCCATCGACAACTTCGGGCCGACGACGAGGCGCATCGAACCGCTCACATCTCCGCGCGACCGTCTGGTCGATGGCCGCCCGACGGGCCGACTGCTGCTGACTTACAAGTTCTCGCAGCCGACAAAGGGAGACACGACCATTCGCGTCCCGCGACTGGACGGACTGCTCTATGATTCGCCGCTCGAAGGACATCAATGGATGCTGTTCGACAAGAACCAGCAACTGATTGCCACCGATGACCTCTTTCCCGAGGCCTTCTCACTTGAGAAGGGGGAATACACGGTGCGGCTCGCGCTGCGGAGCGGAGATCCGGCCTTGCTCGACACACTGCGCGGGACGGTGCTGGCCGTCGATCGCCGGTTGAACTCACCCGTAACCGTCCAGGTGTCTCCGAATGCCGCAGCGGCGGCGGCGGGCGCCGGGCCGTTTCCCGCACGCTGGCTGGAGCCGGGCGAGTCGGCCACTGTGTGGCTGGCACCGAAGTCGCCCGACAGCCTCCCCGACGGAGTCGCTCCGGGGGACCTGCTGCTCGGCGAGGTTCACTGGGTGAAGAGCCCCAACGGCCATTGGGGCGCAGACTCACGACCGGAGGGGGTCCCGCTGACGTACCTCGTTCCTCCCGCCGCGCAGCCGACAAGGACGTGCGGGCACCGGAAGCCCCAAAGCCAACACTGGCCGAGCGACTGGCGAAAGGCCGCCTTCAACTCAGGATCGACCAGTTGGCCAAGCTCGACTGGCCTGAAGATCGCGAGTTGTTCGAGCAACTGCAGGGGGACATCCTCCGCGACCATCCCGACGCGGCCCGGGAGATCCTGGCAGCGAGGTTGCAGCTGGTCGACGACGAAGACCGTAAGGATCGGCTGCCGGAAGTGGTGGCCGTCGCCGACGAACTGCTGGCCACCATCGACTCCTCTGCGCTGGCGGCACGCCTGGCACTGCGGACGGACCCGGACGACCCGAAAGCTCAGAGTCGTCTGCAGAAGGACGAGCAACTGAAGGCAACGCTTGTCGACACGCTCTATCGCAAGGGGCGGGCACTCGGTTACATGGAGCTTCCCGAGGTCGTCGCGGAGCACCCCATCACCGACCAGCAGGCTCACGATCGTGCGTTCGAGGCCACCTTCCGCGAGCTCGCACAATGGGTGGACACCACCGAGAAGGAGTATGCGCTCCTGCACATCCGACGCGATCGTCGGCACGAGCGCTGGGGCCAGGCTCTGCAGCGGCTCAACACCCTGATCGAGCAAGCATCTCCTCCCGAGAAGCTTCTGGAGAAGAAGCGACGCGACCTGTACGAGCATCTCGGCTGGAACGACTGGCGTGAGTATGCTCACAAGTGGATGCTGATCCGCTTTCCCGAACAGACTCCGGCATTCTGAGTCATTGCGCACGCGCTCCGGAATCGAACGCCCCCGCACGGCGTGCGCCGGACACGCGACCGGGCGGTCATCGCGCGGCCTTGCGGTTCGCGGATCGATGAAGTAGGAGAGTTCGATTGTCGGGTCAGGTGCGGCACAGCCACCACCGCCGCCCTCCCGGATGTCTCCTGCACTTCGGAATTCCGTCATGCCGCTGCTGGGCGCCCATATGTCGATCGCCGGTGGGTACTACCGGGCCGTCGAGGCAGCAGCCCGGTTCGGGATGGAAACGGTGCAGCTGTTCACCAAGAACAACAACCAGTGGCGGGCTAAGCCACTCTCGGACGCCGACATCCGACAGTTCCGGACCGCTC
This sequence comes from uncultured Planctomycetaceae bacterium, assembly GCA_963715185.1. Lineage (GTDB taxonomy): Bacteria > Planctomycetota > Planctomycetia > Planctomycetales > Planctomycetaceae > CAVPPT01. The sequence continues at coordinate 44,086 of CAVQRG010000020.1, read as the reverse complement.
TCGTCGACCACGGCATTCAGGTGCCCTGCGCCCACGACAGCTACCTCATCAACCTCGCCAGCCCGAATGACGACCTGTGGCACAAGTCGGTCGAGGCGTTCATCGTCGAACTGGAACGAGCGGAAGCGCTGGGTCTGGCCGGGGTGGTCATGCACCCGGGCAGCTTTGTCGACAGCAGCGAAACCGACGGGTTGAGTCGGATTGTCAACGGCATTGATGAGTCAACGCGCCGGACTTCGGGGCAGAAGGTCGAGATCTGGCTGGAGACGACGGCCGGGCAGGGGACGAATCTGGGGCATCGGTTCGAGCACCTCGCGGAGATCATCGCCCGCGTGCAGCAACCCGAGCGTCTGGGGGTCTGTGTCGACACGTGTCACATCTTCGCCGCCGGATATGGCCTGCGAACCCGTGCTCAATACCGGGCAACCATCCAGGAACTGGACGATGTCATTGGCATCGATCGCGTGCGGGCCTTTCACCTCAACGACAGTAAGAAGGAGCAGGGGAGCCGCGTCGACCGGCACGAGCACATCGGTGAGGGGCATCTCGGGCTGGAACCGTTCCGCTTCGTGCTGAATGATCGCCGGTTTCGCCAGCTGCCGATGTACCTCGAGACCCGCAAGGAGGACCGCGACGGCCAACCGATGGATGCCGTTAACCTCGATACGTTGCGCGGGCTGCTCTCGTCGCGGCGACGATCGAAAGCCTGAGGCCGCCGCTGGCCCGTGAGCCACAGGAGTGTCAGCCGTGCAGAGCCAGAGGCGACGTTCCTCCGGGTTGGAGCAGACAACCGCGAGACCACACCCCTCGTGTGGTCACACTGCCGGGAGTGGAGCAGCACAGGCCCATGGAACGTGGCGCAACCCGGAAGGTCTCTCAACGCCCCGCGAACCGGCTACTCGTGGCGGAGCGCTTCGATCGGGTCGAGACGCGCGGCTGACCGTGCGGGGTAGACCCCGAAGATTACGCCGATGGCCACCGACACACCGAAGGCGAGCGGCAGGCTCCACATCGCAATCTGGGGCTGCATCTGCGAGAACATCTTGCCGAAGTCGCTGACCTCGCCCGCCTGCCGGATCAGGTAGTCGTTGATGAACCCCTGCAGCTTGCCGAACACAAACGGCGTGAGCAGTCCCAGGCCGATGCCGATCAACCCGCCTGCACCGGAGAGCACGACGGTCTCTGTGAGAAACTGCTGAATGATGTCGCGGCGGCGGGCACCGATCGCCCGACGGATGCCGATCTCCCGCGTTCGCTCGGTGACGGTGGCGAGCATGATGTTCATGATGCCGATGCCCCCCACGAGTAGACTGATCCCGGCGATCGATCCCAGCACGAAATTGAAGATCATGCGAATCTGATCCGCCTGTCGCAGCAACTCGAGCGGAACCACGACGTCCACATCGCCACCCCCCGGATGTGTTCGCTCCAGCGTTTCGCGCACGACCTCGGCGGTGGGGATGACATCGGCCGGATCACCGACCTTGAGGGTGATCTGGTTGTAAACGACCGACTCCGCACTGAAGCTTCCCGCAGCGAACCGCATGAAGGTGTCGCTGGTGTTGATCCGCGACTGCAGCGTGTCGAGGGGAATGTAGACATCCTTGTTGTAGTCCTGCCCGGACATGCTGCCGCCGATCGCGGCCGAAGCCGTCCGCTTCTGGGTGACACCGATCACCTTATAGGCCCGGCCACTGATGTAGATCGACTCTCCGATAGGGTTCTGAATGGGAAAGAGCCGATCGGCCGTATCGAACGCCAGCACGCAGACATTGGCGATGTCGTTGAGATCCTTGTCACTGAGAAACCGGCCCCGATCCATCTGCAGGTGATTCATCGTCAGATAGTCCGGCGTGCAGCCGACGATTCTCGAGTTGAGTGTGTACTGCAGGTGCCGGACTTCCTGCATCAGCTCGCGGACAGGCACGATGCCCACGATCGTCGGCAGGGTCTGGGAGAGGATGCGGTAATCCTGCCGCTTCAGCCCGTAACGCAGCACCACCGACTGACTCGAAGCCCCGGAGGAGCCGGCATCTTCGGGGGGCTTGATACTGCGGACGATGATATTGGTGGCCCCCAGTTCCAGGACCTGTTTCTGGGCCTGTGCGCTGGCCCCTTCGCCGATGGCGAGCATCGCGATGACCGAGAACACGCCAAACACGATGCCGAGCATGGTCAGCCCGGAGCGCAGCTTGTGCAGCAGCACGCTCTTCAGCGCCAGTTGAATCGTGCGTGTCAGGTGAGAGAAGGGCACGTCGGTCTTCGATCAGGGTGTCAGCGGGAATCAATGCTCTGGAGCCGCGGGCGGACCAGCAGTCAAGGTTGTGCTCAACCGGGAAAGACTCCTTCGCCCGCGATCAGGCCGTCCTTCATGAAGATCTGTCGGCGCGTGCGACGGGCGATCTCCGGTTCGTGCGTCACCATGATGATCGTACGTCCCTGCTCATTCAGTGTTTGCAGCAATTGCATAATTTCGTCGGTCGTCTTGGAGTCGAGGTTTCCGGTGGGCTCGTCCGCCATGATGATGGCCGGATCGTTGATCAACGCACGCGCGATCGCCACGCGCTGCTGCTGACCTCCCGACAACTGAAAAGGTCGGTGGTCCAGCCGGTCTCCCAGACCGACCTGCCCCGCCAGGTCGATCACGTGGTTGTGGTCTTTCGACGTGATTGGGGGATAACCCGGGCGATACAGCATCGGAACTTCGATGTTTTCGAGCACCGTATACTGCGACACCAGGTTGAACGACTGAAAAATGAACCCGATCCGTGTGTTGCGGATGCCCGACAGCTCGTCGTCGCTGAGCTGGGCGACATCCTGTCCGTCGAGGATGTACTGACCGCTGGTCGGTCGATCCAGCGCCCCGAGGAGGTTGAGCAGCGTACTCTTGCCGCTCCCCGACGACCCCATGATGGCGATGAAGTCCCCCTCGGGAATATCCAGGGTGACGCCGCAAAGCGCCTTCACGACGACCGTCCCCAGGTCGTAGTGCTTTTGCAGATCGATCAGTCGAGCGATGGGTGGCATGCAGACGGCCTCAATTCCCCGGACGTCCTGCACCCCCGGCAGGACGGCCACCGCCAGGACCGCCTGGTGGACGCCCCCCCACCGGCCCGCCACCACCCGGAGGACCACCACCGCCCGGTCCACTACCTGGGGGACCACCGCCGGCACCCTTCGCGGCCCGCTTCTGGAAATACACGCCGATCTCGGCGGAGCTCAGCGCACCGTCGCCGTCTGTATCAATCTCGCTGATGTTCGTCTTCATCTGGGGAGGAATCTCGTCCCCCGACAGTTTCCCATCCTTGTCGGCATCCAGCCGCTCCATCATTGCCGCCGGATTACCCCCGCGTCCTTCGCCTCCCCCCCCAGCGCCAGCTGGAGGCCCGCCAGCTCCCACGGCGCCACCGGGTGTTGCCAGCCCGGGTGCCCCGGGAATCACCAGCGCCTCATCGTCGACCGGAGTCCCGTAGGTGGCCTCCAGGTCGGCGATCTCCTTGGCGAAGTGTGTCCGCGGATTCATGACCACGAGCTCCCCGTCGGCCACACCATCCAGAATCTCGATGTTGGATTCGTTGGACGTCCCAATCTTCAACTCTCTCCGCTCGACCTGACCCGCCTTGAGCACGAAGGCAAAGTACTTGATCCCCGTGGCCACGACGGCCTGCATGGGAATCTGCAGCACATCCTGTCGGCTGTCCACCAGGATTTCGAGCTGCGCCGTCAGGCCTGGTCGCAGTTTCCGCACCTTCTCAACACTGTCCGACAGGTGTACTTCGGTCTCGTACTCGCGGAGGTCGTAGTTGGGAAAGCTCCCCGACATCGGCACCGACGAGACCGACGCGACCTGTCCCTTGAACACCTCGTCCGCGTAGGCATCGATCCGCACGCGGGCGGGCAGCCCCGGACGGATATTGCCGATCAGCGACTCATGGATCCGGCAGTCCACCTTCATCTGGCTGATGTCCGGCAGATTGATGATGGCCTGCCGCTCGCGGACCTGGGCCCCTTCCTCAATGGTGACGCTTTCGCCACTGCCGCGACGACTGCTCTGCAGGTTGGCATAGACAACCTCACCGGGCTGCGGGGCCCGCAGCGTGCAGGCCTGGATCTGCTGCTTCAGGCGCTCCATCTTCTCGCGTTCCACTTCCGCGGTAAGCTGGGACGCCTCGTACTCCTTGGAGAACTGGGTCTCAGCGGCCTTGGCCTTCAGCTTGACCCGCTCAAGTTCCCGTTCGAATTCCCGGGAATTGGCTTCGAGTTCGGCGATGGTCCGCTTCGACGTGTACAGATCCAGCACCTTCAGTTCCTCTTCGGCACCCGCCAGGGCCAGCTCTTTCTGCTTTTCCGAGATCCGGGCCGCTTCGAGATCGTTCTGGTTCTTGTATCCCTTCTTCACCAGCCGTTTGGTGAACTCATGATTCTCCTGGGACTGGACGTATTCTTCCCGGGCCAGTTCGATCTTCGCTTTGACCTGGTTCAGTAGCTGATCGAGTTCACCCTTCTGGTACTTCTCGAGGTCCAGCTTGGCCAGTTCCCACTTGAGCTCGGCCGCAGCGATGTCGCTCTCGTTCTGAGTGCGCTGGATCTCGAGGTTCTCTCGCCTGAGATTCGGCCGCTTCCGCCTGGGTGACGGTGATCTGCTGCTGCTTTTCCTCCTCGCGCAGGGTGGAGGAGTCCAGTTCACAGACAACGTCCCCTTCCTGCACCAAGGTCCCTTCCGGGACGATGCTGATGATCGTCGTGCCCCCCTCGACCTGGCTGGTCAACGTGGCATTGCGCCGACTGTCGACATGCCCCTGCACCGACAGGCTGATGAGGAACGGCCCCCGCCTTGCGGGCTGGGTCACCAAGTGCGCATTGCTCTCTTCCTCAGGGGAAGTGAGGTTCTGGAGCCAGGCCGGCCGAGCCATCGCGATCGCCGCCAGCAGGCCGATCAGGAAAGTCAGCATGACCAGCTTGCCCGTCCAGGAACCTGAGCGGAGCGACTTCGGAATAATCGGGTGGGCAGTTGTTGTCGAACCAGAGTCGGTCATGAGGTTGATCAGGTCCGTTGTACCGGAATGAGCCGGGGAAGGTTGGATTCTCACCGTAGACCTGATCCCGGTAAAAGGGATCAGCCCACACGCCGTCCGGACCTATTTCCATGATACCCATGTCCCGGTAGATGTTAAGTCGACTCGTCTCGTAATCCACCCAAATTGAGATCAGCCCGTTTTGCGCACTCAGCACATTCTGCAGGGCCCGCTGCAGGTTCTGACCCTGCAGACCCGCGGTCCCCCCGCGTTGCTGGCCGGGAACCGGGGGGGCATTGGCCTGTTCGACCGCGTTGTCGAACTGGGCCGCCGCGATGCGAACCGCCTGACGCTGCGTTTCCAGGTTCTGCTTCAGGACCTCCAGATTTCGCCACGAAACGCGGATCTGCAGCTTCACCTGATCTTCAAACAGCATGTACTCCCGCCGCGCTCGCTGATACTCGATCAGCGAGGCCCGATAGAGGTTTCGCTCACGAATCAGGTCGAGCGGCGCATCGAACGCCAGACCCACCCGGAGATCGCTGATGTCCCCGCGGAACCCGAGCAGGTCGGTCCCCACTGGTGTCCGCATGTCGCCGGCCACCTCCACGTCCAGAGTGGATCGCAGGGCGTTGGCGGCCACCTCCATCTGACGACGGGCATCCATGACCGCCGCTTTCGCGTTCATCAGGTCCAGCCGGTTGGTCAGACCGATGTTCACTGTGTCTTCCAGACCCATCTCGAACGGCTGCAGCGAGACCAGCTCGACCCGGATTCCCACCTGGACGATCAGCAGGCTCTGGACCGTCTTGAGCAGTTCTTCCTGGAAGGTCTTGACCTGCTCGACGATCCGCTTGACATCTGCGAAGGGCAGATCCGGTTTCTGCATGTCGCTGACGACCCGGTCCATCTCGAGCAACAGGTTCTCCAGCGTCAGCTTCGCGTCGGCATACAGCCGCTTGTCACGCGCAACGTCGTAGCGGACTTGTGCCCGCTCCTCGTCGGTCGGGAGCGAAGCCAGTCGCTTTTCGAGGTTGGCATCCATCCGGCCGATGTCCCCGTCGAGCAAATCCAGCGACGAGTCGACCGCCTGCCGGAGAAGCTGATCGAACTGGTCAACCACGAAGGCCACGTTTTCGCGGTCCGGTTCGTCATCATCCAGCGCTCCCCAGACGGCAATGAACTCCTTGATTTCGTCTTCCAGTCCACTCAGCGTCGGATCGATGATCTCGAACTGCGCCAGCAACGAGTCGTCGAGGCTGATGAGAAAGTCGGTTGGCAGCCCTAACTGGATCTTGAACGCATCCAGACGGTCCTGAAGAGCACGCTCCTGGTCCCGCAGCCGGTTGACGGATGTCGCCAGCGATGACTGCAGGTCCAGCACGTCGAGCGTAACGGTCTCCAGAGTCAGTCGCTGCACAAGCTCGCCCACCACAACCAGAAACGCGGGATCGTTGCTCAGCGCCTGCAGCGTGTCGGCCTGTTGTGGTGTCATCGGGCCGTACCAGATCAGTTGACCGTTCTCAGCATCATACTCGATGTTGTCGCGAAGCAGTTCGGGGAAGGTGATCCCCTCCGGCAGCGTCGCCAGCGGTTCTCGAATCGCCCGCGGCCGCTGCGAAGCCACCTCCTGCAGAGCTTCGACTTGCTCCCTCAGGCGAACGATGTTGGCCTCGGAGTTCCGGATGACCTGCAACTGCTGCAGCAATCCGAGGTACGACGAAACGATGTCGGTAAAGAACTCTCGGCGGAACCGTGCCAGGCCACGCACTGCGTAAAGCAATTCCCGCTCACGCTGCGTGAGTGCCTCGAGCACCACCTTGCGTCCAGCGCCGAACAGCAGCGGCTGCACCAGTGCGAAAGACAGGCTCGTCGCGGTCTGCGTGGAATTCTCCCCCGCGAACAACCACAGGGTGTTGTTGGTCAGTTCCACGATCCACTGTCCGCCCGTGGGCAGCATCTGGCTGATGCCGAACCGGCTGTTGAGCGTGCTCGTATCGGGCGTACCACCATCGGGGCGCCAGCGAGACACCGAATCCAGACCGGGGACGCCTCCGAAACCCAGATACCTCACACCGAACTGGAACCGTTCGAAAGTGACCGCGAGGGCGGAGAGGAACAGGCGCTCCAGCTCGAACTGGTAGTCCCGGCTGTTGATGAGCGAGAGTTCCACGGCCTGCCCCAGCGTCAGCTGCTGGATCTCCGGGACCGGTGCTCGATACTCACCGGTTTCGGGGTCGAACTGCGAACGCAGCTGGAAGTTGTCCAGCCACTGGGGATTCTCGACGCTCACCAGATCGCCGAATTCATGCCACGACTGGTAGCCCAGCCAGCCGTCAACCCAGTGCATATAGACGTGAGCCGCTGGATCATCCGGGGGCAAGGGTTCGCAATCGGGATCGTAGGGATCGAAGAACCGGCTGCGGGGATCGGGCGTGAGGTCGATGCGTGGGATCGCCCACCTTTCATCGTTCAGGTTTTCGACGATGGCATCGTAAGAGTCCTCGTCGGCCTGCTTGCGCCAGAAGGCGCGCGAACACCCCATCGGTGAGACCGGAATCCAGAGGATCAGCAGCCAGATCAGAGCTCGACCCCGCTGTTCCTTTCGGAACCGCGGCTTCGGGCAGACCCGACTCGTGAGGCCGACTGTGCGAGTCATGACGCCCTCCTCGGGGCCGGCTCCGCAACCGGGCCGAACAATGCCGAAGCTCCCTGGGCCGACTCCGCTTCGAGCCGCAACACCAGCGCTTCGATCAGTTGATACAAGGACCGCTGCCGATCGGGTGAGAGCACCGCGAGCAATGCCTCGGCTTCGCTGGCACGCTCGACCTGCAAGAGAGCCACGAGTTCCCGGCCCTCGTCCGTCAGCCGGAGCACGCTGCAGCGACGGTCGGTCTTCGAGCGAAATCGAAACAGAAGTCCGGCCGTCCGCATCCGCTCCACCAAAGCGCAGACGTTCGACTCCGACAACGCGAGTTGACTGGCAATGTGTGTCTGGGTGCATCCCTCATCATGGGATGCGGAAATCGCCTGCAGAACGGCGAAGCGCGACTCGTTGAGTCCGTGATCGGAACACCGTTCCGCAAGACGGTGCGACAACGTCTGCGCAAGACGGATGATCAAGGTGACCAGTTCGTCCGGAGACTCTGCGGCAGTACGCGACGGACCGCCATGCGGTCGCCTGCTGCTCGGATCCTGATGCATCATCAGGCGCAACCTCCTTGTATCCGGCCTCTTGAGTCAGATGCTCGACGACAGCGGATGTCCTGGCCGCAGATCCTTCTCGCCCGAAACATTCGTTACTTCACAGTTTCGACTGCCGGCACTCTCCGGCTGCACAGTTTCTGCCCGCAAGTATTTCGTCGGTGAACGATTTGCATCCGGACGTTTCGATCGTCGACGATTCGTGCTGGCAGGAAACGGCGGACGACGGTCGAGCGACTCCGGCTTGCGTTTTCGCCTCGGGAGCCGATGCTGGCATGCACCCTGGCCAGGGCCTTACACTCATCAGGTGTCTTCTGCCTCTTAGCCTCATCATCCTTCGGGAGTTCCCATGTTCCGGTACTGCCTGCTGTTGCTCGCGGCTGTCACCTTCCCGGCAGCAGCGCCGGGCGACCAGCGCCTGCCCAACTTCGTCATCATCTATGCAGACGATCTGGGCTGGGGTGATCTCGGCTGCTTCGGGCATCCGACGATCCGCACGCCTCATCTCGACCGCTTGGCGGCCGAGGGGATGCGATTCACACAGTTCTACTCGGCCTCGAGTGTCTGTACCCCCAGCCGCGGAGCCCTGTTGACCGGCCGACTACCTGTGCGGAGCGGCCTGTGCAGCGACCGGCGCCGCGTGCTGTTCCCGGATTCCGGTGGAGGAATCCCGGCGGAGGAAATCACCTTGGCAGAGGCGCTGAAGCCTCTGGGTTATGCCACCGGCTGCTTCGGGAAATGGCATCTCGGGCATCTCCCGCAGTTCCTGCCGACCAGCAACGGGTTCGACAGCTACCTCGGTCTCCCGTATTCAAACGATATGGACCGGCTCAACGACGTTGGGCCCAAGGGACGAGCCGCCTTTCTCCAGCCGAAGTCAGCGTACTGGAACGTTCCGCTGATCCGCGATACAGAGATCATCGAGCGGCCGGCGGATCAGACGACCCTCACGCGGCGATACACCGAAGCGGCTGTCGACTTTATCCACGCGGCACCGCGATCGCCCTTTCTTCGTATATCTCCCCCATACGATGGTGCATGTGCCCCTGTTCCGGTCGCCGGACTTCGCCGGAAAGAGCGCCCGCGGGTTGTATGGCGACTGCGTCGAGGAGGTGGACTGGTCGGTCGGTCAGGTGGTCGATGCACTGCGCAGCGCCGGACTGGCCGAGCACACCCTCGTCGTCTTCAGCAGCGACAACGGTCCCTGGCTGACGTTCTTCGAGCAGGGGGGAGCGCCGGACCGCTCAAGGACGGAAAGGGATGCACCTGGGAAGGGGGCATGCGCGAACCCACGATTGCCTGGTGGCCGGGCCGCGTCCCGCCGGGCATCGTCAGCCACGAACTGGGGTGCACCATGGACCTGTTTACCACCTGCGTCAGCCTGGCTGGGGCGGAACTGCCCGCCGACCGGGTGGTGGATGGCGTCGATCTCACGCCGGTGCTGACGGCAAGCGGCCCTTCACCCCGCGAGTCCTTCTTCTACTATCGCGGCACACACCTCATGGCCGCCCGCGTCGGTCCCTGGAAGGCCCACTTCAGCACGCAGCCAGCCTACGGAACAGGTTCCAACACGCGCACGCCCCACGACCCTCCACTGCTGTTCCACCTCGAACACGACCCCGGCGAACAATACAACGTCAACGACAAGCATCCGGAGGTCCTGCAGGAGATTGCGGAGACCGTGGCGGAACATCAGCGGGATCTGGTTATCGCACCGTCGCAACTCGACATCCCCCTCGCGTCGGGTGAGTGAGGACGACCATGCGGTGCTGGGCATGGCGATTGACCGCAGGGCGCTGAGCCTGGTCTGCGGCACCGCCTTGGTCGAGGTCTGTCGGCTGCTGCAGTCTGCCCCGACTTCACCGCTGATCTGGCTGGGAGCCGTCGGCTCGGCGGTTGCCGGAGTCGCCTGCGCGGCACTGGCACTGGGGCCCTCAGTGTGGTGGCAGACGGTCTGCCATCGCCTCTCGGTCTCGATCGCTGAGCTGCGATCCGAGCCCAGCGTCGACGTTGAGGGGACCGGTCGATGCCTGATGCTGGCGGGCGCGTTGACCTTCGTGCTGCTCGCCATCCATATCCTGTCGTTGCCCATCGACCCAGCGGATGACGATCAGGGAGCGTACCTGGAAACAGCGCGGCAAGTGCAACAGGCAGGCGGAATTTCCGGTCTGGTTCGCAACCTGTATGCCGGCGACTTTGCGGAGGCCAACCGGCATCCCCTCTACATCGGACTGCTGTCTCTGCAACCCACCGTCCCCTTTGGACGCACACTGTCGGCCGCCGGCGGACTGGCCACACTGCTGCTGCTCACCTGGCTGGCTGCCCGTCGCTGGGGAACTCTCACAGGGGGACTGCTGTGTGTGCTGCTGGCGAGCAATCTGGCGTTCCTGCTGTTCTCGACGCGCGTCGTCTGTGACGTGCTGATGGTGCTCTGGGGAGGGCTGATCTGGCTCCTGTACCTGCGCCGCCGCTCCTCGCCCGCAGGTGACCTCGGCCTGGGCGTCTTGACAGGACTGGCCTGGCTGACGAAAGGTACCGGATTGCTGCTGCTGGCCGGCGTCATTGCCGTCAGTGTCTGGGAGATTCTGGGGGCTCGGCCGGAGCGTCGACACCGGGTCCGTGGCCTGGCGTTGATGCTGGCCGCCTGGTTGGCAACCTGTTCACCGCTGCTCGTGCGAAACATCACGCGATTCGGAACACCGTTCTACAACGTCAACACGTGGTTGCTGTTCACAGATCAATACGAGGATCCCTTGCGACTGGCTGCACAGCACTCGGTGGCAGATGCGGCAAAGAACTATCTGGGAAGTCATTCGCTCGGGGAGATCGCAACACGCGAGCTGTCGGGACTCGCGTGGGAGGCGTTCATTCTGCTCCGCAGTCTCGGGCCGAGTCCCATGGACGACAGCCGCGTGCTGCCCGGTGCATTTCTGGGATTTCTGTGTGTCATGGGCCTGGCACTGATCGATCCCCCCGGCCGGCGACTGCTGGGAATCTGGGGGGTGCTGTTCCTGGGTTTCTTCGCGTGGTATGTGCCTGTGGCGGCGGGTGAACGGTTTCTGCTGCCTCTGCTGGCCCCGCTGCTCATGTGTGCCAGCGTCGCGCTGTCCCGGCTGGCCACCGTGGCGGCAGCGAAAGGGTGGGCGCGGAACATTCGCCCAGGGCTCGTCATGGCGGCTCTCGCATGGTGCCTGGCATGGGGACTGGCCACGTGGCTCTCGACAACGCTGCCGTCGCGGGTGCTGTAGGCGGCCACCCCTGCCGATGAACGCTTATCGTGCGCAGCCATACAGGTTCGCAGCGATCCGCAGAAAACGTGTCCGTTCGCACAGCTCGCGGGAAAACGCGAAGATTTTCGGTGGACACTGGGCCGTCGTCTGCGGATTTGTGCAAAGGCCTTAATGGCCTGTCCGGTGGTAGTCCACCGCCCAAGGCGGCCGGGCTTGACGATCGTCTGGACCAATAGGTCGTCAGGCAGGCCGCCTCGGTGGTGCCACGTCGGAGCATGGCCCTCTGCAGTGAGGAAGCTGACAACCCAGTCAAACTCCACTCCCGTGCCGATTCAAGGTCGGGAATGTGAGTTCAGAGTGCGCTCCGTGCCGTCGAGCCGAAGATCGTCTCACTCCGCAGAGGCATCCCGGCTCGGCGGCCATTTTTCCAGGCCGCGTGAGCGTGGGCTGACCGCACCCTCGACCGGGCACGCGCAGTCCCCAGGTGCGTCCGCGCTATCCCAGTCTTTCGGGGGCGCGTCGCTGCAGCTCGCCGAGCGCGATCAGCCGGTCATGCTCGTAGGCTTCCCGCTCAAACGGATTGGCCCAGTACCATTCCTCCCCCGACAACCACAGCCCGAACGAACATCCCAGGTAGGCGGGGATGAACATCGGCCCCCAGCGTTCGTACTGTCGCACATGAACCCACTCATGTTCACGCACGAGATCGAGCCCCGTGGCCGAACGCCCCACGATCACGTGCCCCAGCGTCATCGCCATGGCGTCGACCGGCACCTGTTCGAGTAGCCACGGCAACAGCCCGCCATGGAACTCGAGTGTGTGAGCCACGCGACGAACCTGCCCCCCGGTACAGAGCGCGATCCCACCGGCCAGCAATCCCACCACGGAGGCGGGAGCGGCCCAGGTGATCGCCAGGATCTGCACAACCGGCCGCATGGGCATCCTCCTCAGCGCCCCCCGACCGTGGAGACACCCCGCCGGACCCTCGCTCAGGACCGTGAACCTCGGTCGCATCATCCGCCAGTGGTGTCTCCGCGACCCCTGTGAGCTCCGCGGGTGGGAGATCCCGAAGACGGAGATCCTGAAACTCACAGCGCACGCGGTTCCCGGCATGAAGCTGCAGGCCGATCAACCCACGCAGCGCCCGATGCGGCTCGTCGTGATCCCACATCTCTGCCACCGTGACGCCATCCAGTTTGTGCACCAGGTGATTCCCGCTGGCGATGACGGACAACTCGCGCCACTTCGTCAGGTCCACCAGCGGTGCATCCGCGGAGTCCGGCACCTCCTGCGCGGTCGTGCGACCTGTCAGCATCCTGCGACCGTCCGGCATCACTACGACGCGCTCTCCCGAAGTCGCGAGGATCGTGCGACCCTGTTCTTCGTAGATCATCCCCAGCAGGTCCGCACGCGGGTGCATGTCGGCCTGATAGCCGCTCAAGACCCACGTGCCGGCATTTGGTCGCTCCTGCGAGCGGTACTGGACCCCGCTGTTGTTGTCCCCCAGCACGCGGAACTTCAGGCGCAGTTCGAAGTTGGCCGGCTGAGAACCTCTCCAGATCAGAAACGTGTTGTGGGGCAACTGACCGTCCTCGGTGGTTTCGCCGACGATCGCCCCGTCTTCGACTCGCCACAGCCCCGGGTCCCCGTCCCAGCTCGTGAGGTCATACCCATTGAAGATCGGGCGGAACCCGGCTTCCGTTCGGTCGTTCCCGTCGTCCGCCTGCTGAATCTCCGGGGGGAAGTGCGCGGACAGTTGCCGTTTGATGTCATCAAACTCCGCATTATCCGCCAGGTTTCGATACTCGGTCGGATCAGATTCGTGGTCGTAGAGCTCTTCAGAGCCGTCACCGTATCGAATGTAACGCCAGCGCTCCGAGCGGACTGACTGATGCCGGCCGCCGTTAATCGTATACGCCGGCTTGTCCCGGGGTGCCGCGGGATCCTGCAGCCACGGGACCAGACTGTCGCCATCCAGACGTTCGTATGCGGGCAGTGCACACAGGTCGAGCAGCGTCGGATACAGGTCCACCAGACTGACAGGCGCAGAGCAGACCGAGCCTGGTTTCGCCACACCCGGCGCCACAATGATGAGGGGCACGCGGGTTCCCTCTTCCCAGTTCGTCCCCTTATGCCACTTCTGCTTCTCCCCCAGATGCCAGCCATGATCCGACCAGAGCACGATCACCGTGTTGTCGGCCTGTCCCGTCTGGTCCAGCGCAGCGAGCACCTCCCCCAGCCGGGCATCGGCAAACGCAATCTGTGCGAGGTAGGCCTGCACCGCCTGCAGATACAGTCCGTTCCCGGTCACGCGCGCATGATAGTCGCCGGACGCACTCCCCAGATGTCGTTTGGCGATGGCAGGCACGTCATCGAGATCGTCGGCCGGGTTCAGCGCCGGAAGCTGCAGCGCAGGAAGCGGATACTGCTCGAAGTAGTCGGGCGGACAGTACCAGGGACCATGCGGGGCATACAGTCCGACGGCCAGAAACCAGGGGGCACGCGCAGCGGTATCAGGCTCCGGCCGACCCAGGCGACCGAGCGTCGCTGCTGCCCAATCGGCCACCTGTCCATCCTCAGTCGCGGTTTCGGGCACATCGATGGCCCCCCAATCCCAGTGCCAGATGTCGAGGCCATTGAAGTTGCGCCCCGTCGGCACAGGAAGCTTTGGCAGTTGCTGCTCGTGCGAGGGGAAACGTTCGGTCCAGGCGGCGGGCTGATCGAACCCCTGCAGCCCACCATGGCCACCCTGCAGGGCACCGCACTCGCCTCCGTGATTGGCGTGAAAGATCTTCCCCCCCGCGGCCGTCCAGTAACCCCGTTTCCGAAAGTACTCGGGCAACGTCTCGTGACCGGCAAGGTACGGAGACTTGCGCCAGTCCTGCTCATTCCCATGGACACCGTTGGAGGAAGGGAGCGTCCCGGTCAGCACGCTGGCCCGCGAGGGATTACAAAGTGAAGCCGAGCAGTGAGCATTCGAGAAGAGCATCCCCCGACTTGCCAGTCGATCAATGTGCGGCGTCGCGACCTGCGGATGTCCGCCGAGGCAGCCAACCCAGTCATTCAGGTCATCCACGACGACGAACAGCACGTTGGGTCGATCGGCGAACGCTGCCTGACCGGCAGCGACCCAGAGCACGACCACCGCGAGAAGACGTGGCATTGGAATTCCCTCGAAAACGCAGGGCGCGACAGCCCTGTCTGCCGACCATACCAGCACGGCCACGCCGCTTCCATTCCGCGAACTGCACCAGATCCGTAGTCGCGGGCACTGCCACATGCTGGATCGCGGTTCATCCGGAGGCGGCGGATGACCTCGCTCTCAGAAAGCGCCGGCAGCCGCGACTCAACTCGTCATTGGGGTTTCGATGGCAGCGCAGCCCGTTTCTGGCAGACTTCAACTCTGGATACCTGAACATCTGACCGCGCTCACCTAAACACCACGTGCAGTTCTTGCAGCATCGGTTTCGCGAAGTCGTTCCTATCGGACAACTCGTGTTTCTCTCAGTAGTCCGCATTGACAGTATGCGCGGCAGCGATGATCGTCAATCGGAAGGGAGGACAAGCGTCGCGTCGCATCGGCTGCAAGAAGTGACCGAGCGATTCTGGTGTACCACACAGGGCGTGAGTCAGCTCCAGCACGCGTGCCTGGACATCACGACGTTGACCACGTCTCAGGCCTTGCGGATCCGCCCGGGGAGAAACTGATGCCAGGCGTTGAACAGCCGCCTGTATCCCAGCAGCACGGCTCCGGTCGTGCCCAGCGCGGTCGCTGCCGCGATCAGGAACATGATCGCGATCTGGTAACGGACGGCGTTCATCGGGTCGGTGCCTGCGAGAATCTGACCGGTCATCATCCCGGGCAGGCTGACGATGCCGACGACCATCATGGAATTGATGATGGGGACCATCCCGGTGCGGATAGCGCTGGCAACGCAAGGCCGCGCTGCTTCCCACCGCGTGGCTCCCAGCGTCAACCGCAGTTCCACTTCTGCACGCCGCGTGGTCAGTTCCTCCGTCAGGCGATCGAGGCCGAGGGAGATTCCGTTGAGGGCATTCCCGAGAATCATGCCCATCAGCGGAATGGCGTACTGGGCCGGATTCTCGCGCCAGGCCGAAGGGGCGATCACCAGCGTGAGTGCAACGGCCAGTACGAACCACGCACTTCCCATCACGGCGGAGAGACTCGTCCACCAGATGCCGGGGTAACGACGCTGCGTGCGATTGACGGCCGATACGCCGGCAATGATCGACATGATGAGCATCACGACGATGATCGCTCCCAGCCGTTCCTGCGTGAAGATCCAGCGGAGCAGAAGCCCGACGAGCAGCAGTTGCGTGATGGTGCGCACGGCAGCGATCAGCAGTCGCCGCTCCAACCCGAGTCTCAGCGCCAGGGAGATTGCGCCGTTGAACAGGATCAGTCCCGCCGCAGCCGCCACATTCAGGTAGGTCAGGTCGTAGGGTGTCACTCACGCCCCTCCGCCAGGGACAACCGGCCGCTGTGCAGATGGAGCTGTGTCTGCGTGAGCCGGTTTGCCTGCCCCCGATTGTGAGTGACGAGCACCAGCGCCCGGTCCGGCTGCGCGTCACGCCATTCGATCACGAGACTCTCCAGTGCGGACGCCGTCGCCTCATCCAGCGATGCCGAAGGCTCATCAAGAAGCACGACCTGAGGCTGCAACTGCAACACCCGCAGCAGGGCCACGATCTGAGACTCGCCGCCTGAGAGATCGGCCACCGTCCGCTCCAGAAACGATCGGTTCCGCCCAACCCGCTCCAGTCGCTCGACGACCCAGGTGTCATCGAATGACCGCCCGTCGGCGCTGCGCAAGTGAAAAGGCAATTCCAGATTGCCCCGGACGCTCCCCTCCAGCAGCACCGAACGCTGGTGCAGATACGCCACCTGCCTGCGATAGGCCGGTACCCTGTTCGGCATCAGCGCCCGGCCATGCAGACGGATCTCGCCACCCTGCAGCGGATCGAGTGCCGCCATCGCCCGCAGCAGCACGGTCTTGCCCGACCCAGGGGGTCCGAGAATGGCGGTCCACGATCCCGCTTCAATGGTGAGTGCGACTCCGTCGAGCAGCCGAGTCCCATCCTCGGCGACGCGCCGCAAATCGACAAACTCCACAAGACCCGGGTCCGTCGACATGCCGGCTTTCGCTTCCTGAAAAATGCAGATGTCCGCTCTGCCCTTGCTACGAGCGCCGCTCGACCGCGATACTGAACATTCCCCGCGGCTGCCAACCTCCCCAGTTCTGAATCATATCGATGTTCAAGCCGAAATCCCTCTGGCTGGCCCTGCTGTTGGTCCCGTATCTGAACCTCGGCGTCATCGGAGCCGAGCCGGATTCCGCGACCGGCATTGCGGCTTTTGCACCCGAGCAGCTCGACTTCTACACCGAGCACGTCCAGCCCATCTTTGCGGCCCACTGTTACAAATGTCACTCAGCCGCGAAAGCTCGAGGCGGTCTGAATCTCGGCAGCCGGACGCGGCTGCTGGAGGGTGGCGACAGCGGCCCGGCCGTGGACCTCGAGACACCGGAGGCCAGCCTGCTGCTGGAGGCGATCAACTACGAGAGTTACGAGATGCCCCCGTCGGGTCAGTTGCCCCCGGACCAGATCGCGCTCATCACGAAATGGGTCGAGCTGGGGGCTCCGATGCCTGCTTCGGCAGCCGCCGATGCCGCTCCCGAGAAGGACGGACATGCCCCGCCCCAGGTGAACGACGAGACGCGAAGCCACTGGGCGTTTCAGCGCGTCAGTCGTCCTGCGATTCCGCAGGTCCAGGACACCGGGGGGATCGCCAATCCTATCGATGCCTTCGTCCACGCGCGCCTGGAGTCGGCAGGGCTGCAGCCTGCACCTCCCGCGGATTCGCGCACGCTGTGTCGCCGTCTCTACTACGATCTCACGGGACTCCCGCCGACCCCGGAAGAGGTCGACGCCTTCCTCAACAATCCGTCCCCCGACGCCTACGCACAACTGGTCGAACAACTTCTGGATTCGCCGCACTACGGCGAGCATTGGGCGCGCTACTGGCTCGACCTTGTCCGTTATGCAGAAACCAACAGCTTTGAACGGGACAATCCCAAGCCGTTCGTCTGGCGCTACCGCGACTACGTCATTCGCTCCTTGAACGACGACAAACCATACGACCAGTTCGTGCGCGAGCAATTGGCGGGTGACGAACTCGAGGAGCGGACCGCGGAGAGCTTCATCGCCACCGGATTCTACCGGCTGGGACCGTGGGATGATGAGCCGGCCGACCCTCAACTCTCGTTCTATGATGGTCTGGACGACATCGCCGCGACGACGTCCCAGGCTTTCCTCGGCCTGACGATGAACTGTGCCCGCTGCCACGAGCACAAGCTCGACCCGATTCCGCAGGCCGACTACTACCGCTTTCTGGCGTTCTTCCGCAACATCCGCCACTACGGACAGCGTGGAAACGACACCGTTCTGGAGGCCTCGGTGCGCGACATCGACCTGCCCGCGGAGCAGAAGGAGACCATTGAGCGGCTGAATGATCATCGTCGCCGCGTCGAACGCCTCCGTCGACAACTGGGGCGGATCGAAGAGCGGGCGCTCCCGCACCTTGTCGGCGGAGAGAAGGACGACTTCCAGGATCTCAGCGTGCGTCACGACATCCTGTCGCGCGGCGTCGGACGCCTGATCTCTGAACAGGACCTCAATCAATACAATCATCTGCGTGGCGAACTTGAGGAACTGGAACGCAACCAGCCTCCCGAGACAGCCCAGGCGCTGGTCGTCAAGGAACGCGGCCCCCAGCCACCACCGACCCACATTCTGATTCGCGGCAACCCGCAGGCCGAAGGAGACGAGGTGCAGCCCGGGTTTCCCTCGGTGCTCTCGTGGCCCGATCCGGAGATCGTCGTCCCCACACACGCACAGAGCAGCGGGAGGCGGCGGGCCCTGGCGGAATGGATTGCCAGCCCCGAGAATCCTCTGACCGCGCGGGTGATGGTCAACCGGATCTGGCAGGGGCACTTCGGTCGCGGCCTGGTCCGCTCAGCCAACAACTTCGGGTTGCAGGGTGACCGGCCCACTCATCCGCAACTGCTCGACTGGCTGGCTGCCGAGTTCGTCGACAGCGGCTGGAGCCTGAAGACCATGCACCGGCTGATCGTGATGTCCAACACCTACCGCATGGCGTCCAGCCTGCCTGCGGACGCCACGGCACGCGCGTCGGAGGTCGACCCGACCAACGACCTCCTGTGGAGATTCGATATGCGCCGACTGCGGGCCGAAGAGTTGCGCGACTCGCTGCTGGCCGTCAACGGCACACTGAATCGCGACAAGATGTTCGGCCCCAGCATCTACCCCGTAATCCCCGAGGCGGTCCTCGCCGGCCAGTCGCGGCCGGGTGAAGGCTGGGAAGACTCTTCCGTCGAAGATCGACGCCGACGGAGCATCTATATCCACCTGAAGCGATCGCTGGTCGTGCCGATTCTGGCCGCCTTCGATGTGGCTGACACCGACTTCACCTGTCCGGTCCGCTTCGCCACCACACAGCCGACGCAGGCACTCGGCATGCTCAACAGCGAATTCATCAACGGGCAGGCTGAGGAATTCGCTGCGGACCTCCGCAGGACCGTCGGCAACGACCCCCGTGCCCAGGTCACCCGCTGTCTGCAGCGCACGTTCCAGCGCGAGCCGACCGATGTCGAAATCGAGCGCGGCCTCGACCTGATGACGTCGCTGACTCGCGATCACGGCGTCAGCGAAGACGAGAGCCTGCGATACTTCTGCCTCACCGCACTCAATCTGAACGAGTTCGTCTATCTCGACTGAACGGCCGTCGCCCCGAGTGCACGCGGCGTCCTCAGGGCCGCGCAGGTCATTCCGTCAGAACGCGTCGCCAACGTCCGACCACGTCGGGTGAGTCGGACACGAACGGAGCAAGCGTCTCTGCCAACTGCGCCGTGGGGACGCCGGCGATGTCCTGTTCAATCACACCAATGAGGGCTGCGATCAGGTCGGCATCGGGAGCTCCTGCCGGCCGCGCGGAGAGCCATTGCAGCAACTCAATCGCCTCCGGGCCGCGGCCCTGACGGAACAGATCGAAAGCTCGCTCCAGAACGTCGTCAACCGGGGGCGGGAGATCGTCCAGCGCGATCTCGAGGTGTTGCCGGGCCGGTTCGCGCTGGTCGAGGTCCCACAACTTCCACGCCATGCGCAGGTGTCCCGGCGGATCCAGCGGACGCGTTTCGTCGACCAGACGCTGCCGGCGTGCCCAGTTCTCAAGCCACATCAGACGTTCTGTCCCTTCCCGCAGATACAGCGGTCCCAGCGACACAAACTGCCGGGCGGCAGATCTGCGCCGATCGGTTTCCGACCAGGGCCCGAGTTCCGCGACCTGCGTCTGCTCCATCTCGTCGACGATCGCCCGGGCAATCATCTGGTGCGCGAGAATGCTGGGGTGCACATGATCGAGGTACCATTCATTTCCGGCGATCCTTGACGGAATGTGGCTTTCGATCAACTGCCGGGCCGGGATCAGAGGCGTCTCCGTCTCCGCCGCGATCACGTTCAGCCGGCGGCCAATCTCCTCGGTCATCCGCAGTGGGCAGACGTCCGCATCCTTCGCCGTCAGGTAGGCCTCGCGGGCCTCGTCGGTGCGTCCCAGTCGATCGAGACAGCGGGCCATGCGGTACTGCAGCAGGGCATACTCGGCGTCCAAGTCGGCAGCCTGCCGGTAATGGCCGAGTGCCTCCGCGGGCGACGACACATCCCGGCGCGAACCGGCATCGAAGAGTCGCTCCCACTCGAGTTGCTCGCTGGCCGTGAGTCCCGCTCTATGCTCAGACTTGAATGGTGGGCAATCGCGGACGTTGGAACCGAGTTCCACCAGGACGATCGGCACCCCTGCCTGTTGGCACGTCGCGATCATCGTCCGGATCGACCGGTCGAAGTGCTCGACAACCCCGCGGGACCATTCCTCGTCCCGATGGTAGGCAGCGTAGCCGGTGTGATGGTCGAGCCGCGCTTCAACCTCTTCCGGGAGAATCGTCCGCCGGGACGCCTCCGCATCGCGCCCGCCTGCGTCTGGTTGCGTCCACTGACGCACCATGCGCACCAGTCGCAGGTCGTGAACACGATCTTCCAGCCAGGCCCGGGAATTCGAACGGGCCTTGAGTTCCCCGTAGGTACGATCCTCCAGAAACTCATTGTGACCGGTCGCCACGACAATCAGATCGGGATCGTACTTCAGCACTTCTCTCAGTATGCCGAGCAGCCGGTAGCTGGCGTAGGACAAACCTCCGCAGTTGACGACCTCGTACTGCCGGGAGGGATCGCGCTGCGAGAGTTCGAGTTCCATCCAGCGAGCAAACGCGGTCGGATTCTCGTAGGGATGCCCGCGAACCGTTGACCCGCCCAGGCAGAAGGCGCGAAAGCCGTTCGTCGGCTTGACCGCCGAGAATTCCTGTTCATGGAACATCGTCAGCCGCGATCGATTGATGCGATAGACGTCGTCGGCGTCATCCCTTTCGAAGAGAGGCGAGATGCGGCTGAACCCGACCAGCGGATCCTGGTAGTCGACCTGCGCGGCCACCCCCAGCACACGCAGCGCCAGTTCCAGCACGACGAAGGGGAGCAGGCCCAGCAGGATCGCCAGCATTGCGAACACGAGACGCGGGCGCCGGTCGCGCCGCAGATGAGGGGCCGAAGTCGACCCGGATCGGGGAGACGTTTCGAGGGCGCTCACGTCACGTGCACTTTCCAGGACATTGCGAGATGGTTCAGAGACAGGCTATACGTACACGCTGACTTCTCACCGGATCCCCATCGTATGACAAGACGCAATCACGGCGAAGCCCAGGAACCGGTCGTCGCGGCCCACCCTCCGCCGCCGCCACCACCACCTCCTCGGCGTCGTCCGGCTTGGCCATGGTGGTGTCTGCTGATCGCGGCAGGCCTGTTCGCGGGGCTCCTCCTGTTTCAACTCTCGTTGGTACAACGACAGCTGCAGCTCGTCCGGGAGCTGTCCGGCTCACTCCAGGCCGCTCACCAGGAGCATCTGTTCTGGTCTGTCTGCCAGCCTTCCACTCCGGCGCGAACGAACGGCCGCCTTTCTCCAACTCGTCGCACTCGGGCACCAGGAGTGGCGGAGTGCGGCCCTCCACGAACTCCAGCTCGCCGGGAGTGACCTGTCTCTGGCCGACCTCAGGCTCACCGACCTCACGGCGTCGGACCTCAGCCGGGCCACGCTACAGGGCACACTGCTGACGGACAGCAGCCTGCGCCTCGTGGATCTCTCCGAGGCCACGCTCTCGGATGCCCTGCTGGACGGGGCCGATCTGCTGAAGGCGAAACTGGACAAAGCCGACCTCCGCAAGGCGCGTATGCGTCGTTGCTCCCTGGAACAGGCTGAAGCCGAGGGGGCCGTCTTCATTCTGGCCGACCTGTCCGAAGCCCGGATGGTGATGACGGACTTCTCCAGTGCCACATTGACGGGCGCCAACCTGACCGGCGCCAACCTGGAATGGGCCCGGCTGATCGGCACCGACCTCACGCTGGCGACGCTGATGGACGCCACTCTGGAGAACACAGATTTCACCAACAGCAACTGGTGGCGGGCGCGGGGCCTCCGGGAGGAGCAACTTGACGACCTGTCACAACGGTTCCCTCCCAACGCCGAGGCCGACGATGCGCGTCGGGAGGATTTTGTGCTCTGGCTGCAGTCCCGGGGCGGAGGTACGGGAGGAGTGAGTGAGTGAGGAGAAACAAGGAAGGAACCGCCAAGCGGACTTTCATCGCGCAGTAAGTCGCCTCAGCTGCTCGCGATGCGCAGCGATCGTACTCCGTCACTCGCGTCTGGTTCCCAGCTGCTCGGCCCCCTGCCGCCATTTCTTTCAGTCGGCCCGAATTCCGAAAGTTTCGTCTAACAGGAGCCCGGCTGCTGCGTCAAACAGCATAACCAGGCTGCGAGCACATCGATGGGAAACAACGGACACGCCGGCCAGGACTGGGTGAGCGTGGCCCTCGACCGCTATGAGGGGCGCCTGATCCGCTACGCGCTGCGGATTACGGGGGACGCCCATCGTGCCCGCGACGTGGTCCAGGAGACGTTTCTCAAGCTCTGTCATCAGGATGCGGATGCCCTCGATGGGCATCTGACGCAATGGCTCTATACCGTCTGTCGCAACAAGGCCCTGGACGTCTGCCGGAAGGAATCACGCATGTCGGCGACACTCGAACGTTTCACGCTGGACCCCGGCAGCCGCGAACCGACGCCAGACGAATCGGCCGAAGACCGCGATACGCTGGCCAGCATCTTTGCCTGCCTGAACGAACTGACGGACAACCAGCAGGAGTGCATCCGCCTCAAGTTTCAGCACGGACTGAGTTACCGCGAAATCAGCAAGGTGACCACGTTGAGCGTCTCCAACGTCGGCTTCCTGATTCACACCGGGCTCAGGAAGATCCGACAACGACTGGCGAAGGGCGAAGTCGTATGAGCAGGTGTTTTCGCCCCGGTCTGACTGTCGCCCCGGCCCTGGGAGCGCTGCTGCTGGCACTGTTGATCCCCCGCCAGGCGCAGTCCCTGGGCGAAGAGAAGTTTGGCAACGAACCGCTCCAGGTTCAGGAGCCGGCGGGTTTGAACCCGGTGGCCAACCATCCCACCCGGGTCTACTGGTACTGGGTCAACGGTCACGAACAGATGTTCTATCGAGGTGAGACGGCCCAGCTCAACGAGGTGTTGCGGGCCTTCGCAGACGCCCCGCTGGGGGCTCACACCGTGGTCCTCAAGCCGGGCCCGGGCGAAGCGAAGTCCTTTCGGGAGCAGCCGGTCCGGTACGACTGGAGCCTTGAGTTCTATGCGGGGATTTCCGGTCACATGACGCGGCTGGACAAGGGAGATCGCTTCTGGCCCGAGTGGCCCGTCCTGTGGATTCATGTCGACCAGGCACGCATTCGCCTCGCAGAGCTGGAGATCCCGCGCAACGTACAGGTTATTGAGGTCGGAGAGCTGCGGCGGCGGTATGGCGAGGGTCTCACCAGCAGCGACCAGACCGTTCGTGGCTGGGGTTGTGGACAACTGTCTGCCCTCGACCCCTTCAGTCTGACGGACGCCATTGAAGTGGCCGGACTGCTGGACGATGCCGAATCCTGGGTGCGTCTGAATGCCGCCGGGGCCCTCCGCGCCTATGGCGTCACAGCACAACCGCTGCTGCCCACCCTCAGGGAAAGGGTGGAGAGCGAGCCGGACACACAGGTTCAGGAACGGCTGAAAGAAACCATCGGTGTGATCGAGTCTGCCACTGCAGGACCGATCGCCAGCGAGACACAAACGACGTTGCTGCTCGCGATCCATCGATTCTGTATGAATCGTGATCGCACACTGAGTAAACCATCCACGCCACCGGAATCGTGAGTCGACGCGACCTCGAAACCTGTGACGATCACCTTGGAGGTGACCCATGTCTGAGAAGAACTTCGGCCCCGATGATCCCCGGCTGACGGCGTACGTCCTTGGTGAGCTGAGCCAGGCGGAGCGGGCCGCCGTGGAACGACAGTTGGCCGTCTGCTCCGAAAGTCGGGCAGTCGTCGACGAACTGCGGACGACGACCGAGCAACTATCGGAGGCCCTGCAGCGCGAGCCGCTGCCGATGCTGACGCCCGAACAACGGGCCACCATCGAAGCCGTCTCACAAGCATCCCGCCGTCAGCCTCTCGAGCCCGTGTCGAGTCCGGTCGTCCTCGGACGCGTGCCCCGTCGGCCGGCTGCCGCCCGCACGGCCGTGCTGGTGACCGGAGGGGTGACGGTGGTCGCGGCCTCGCTGCTGGCGCTGATCGTCCCTCGGACATTGCACAACGAGCGTGCTGAGAGCGACCAGCTGCTGGCTCAGCTTGACGGGCCCGTGAGCGGGCGCTGGGGGGAGGTAGCAGGCGATGCTTCGGGCAGTCTTTACTTCGGCGACGATGTTGCACTCAAGCAGATTGTGGTCGATTTCGATGCGTCTCAACCGGGTGAGGCAGAGATCGCCGCCCAACTCTCCACTGCCGGGTCGCAGCGTGGCGGAGCCGTGTCCCTGGGAGTGACGGAAGGCAAAGGGCGAACCACGAGAATGGCGGTCGATTCCCTGCAGCGCCAGTCCGGGTCTTCCCACTACGATCGCGCAGAGACCAACGAGGCTTCGGCGCCCCTGGTTGCCGGGAGCGTCGTCAATCCCGCGCCCGTTGATGCCGCCGGGATACCGGTGTCCAATTTCACGACAGAGCAACTCCAGCGGGGAATAGGCGGACAGATGCTCAACAAGCGGCCCGCCCTCCCCGGGGGCAGCGCGCTGGGACGATCGTCTAGCACTGCGGAAGCTGCCGGAATCCCGGCCTCACAACCAGCCCCGGCGTCGTCAACGGGCTCAGGAGCATTGATCGCCGGGCCGACACCGGAGCCGGCCTTCCGCAGGCGCATGAGTCGGGGGGTGACTGTCGAGGATGAGTCGCGGACACGCGGGTCGGTGGCACCACAGACTGCGTTGCCCCAAATCGAAAGTGCCGAGAAGCAGCGCACTTTTTCCTTCTATGTGCCGTTCTCGGATCGCGGAGCGGCCAGCGCAGCACCGGCAACTCCGGCTGACAGCTCCGCCGGTTCCTCTGGTGCCGTGGATGGAACGCAGAGGCTCTACGAGCAGCGCGTCGAACAGTTGGGCGCCGGGCATCCGCTCACTTTGCAGGCCCAGACCGCGCAGCCGCAGGCTGTGCAGCTGCAGACGGCGCCGGCCGAGACTGTTCACGAAAGTGTTCGCGAGTTGATGCGCTCCGGTAATGAACCGACAACAGCCCCTTCGGCTGGAGACGGATATGGGGGCTATGGCGGTTCGTTGGGAGGTCTGGGAGGCATGCCTGCCAGCGGGCAGACATCGCCCAACGAGGCAGGGACCGCGACGGGCGTCACACCCTTGAGCACGATTGATCCCGTGACCCAGCAATTGAGCCGGGAGAGTGCTCACCCGGGAGACCTGAAGAGCCATACCGTGCGCGGAGAGGCGGAGCTGAAGCAGCTTGAGGATCTCGATCTGCTGAGGCTCGGCGAACCGGCGGTTTCCTTCACCAATCCCGCCCCGCAGCCCGCGGGCGAAGACAAGGGTCTCGGCACCAACGGCGTCGCTCCGGCCACGGACCTTTACGGAACCATCGCCAGTGATTCTTTAGGAACGCAACTGATGGTGACCCCGCGGATCATCGTGGGCGAAGAGGAGCCAGTGGGTGATCTGGGCGTCCCCTTCCGGCAGGGTTCCTTTGAGTGGGGCGTGCCTCGCTTCAAAGCGGCGGCCGGGCGTCGGCTGCTGGCCGAATCCGAGCAACTCGGTTACCGCTTCGTGCGTGTGCAGGATGTGCAGACGCCGCCGGCGGGGGCCGTTCCTGTGGCGTCGGACTTCGGCGTCGGCTGGATGGTGCCCGGCACCGAGGCGTACAATCCGATCGTCGAGAACAAGTTCCTCCCGGCTGATTCAGCCCCCGTCTCGACCTTCGGACTGGATGTCGACACCGCGTCCTATGCGAATGTCCGGCGGTTCCTGGTCGGCGGACAGTGGCCTCCTCCGGATGCGGTTCGGCTGGAGGAGCTGATCAACTACTTCCGCTATGACGATCCGGCTCCGGTGGGTGAGCATCCGCTCGCGTGCCATCTGGAGACGGCCGCCTGTCCCTGGAATACGAACCACCAGTTGGTGCGAATCGGATTGACCGGCCAGGAGCTGGATGTTGCCGACCGACCGCCGACAACGCTCGTCTTCCTGATCGATACTTCCGGATCGATGCGGGACGAGAACAAGCTTCCTCTCGTGAAGGCGTCACTGAAGCTGTTGACACAGGAACTGACCGAGAACGACCGCATCGCGATCGTCACATACGCCAGCGAGGCACAGGCGCTGCTCGAGAGTACTCCCGGCGATCAACACGCTGAGATCATGAGCGTGATCGACTCCCTGAATGCGAACGGGTCGACCAACGGCGAGGGGGGACTGAAGCTGGCGTACAAGGTCGCCACGCAGCATTTTATCGACTATGGCACGAACCGTGTCATCCTCTGTACCGACGGCGACTTCAACGTCGGCGAGAGTGACGATGCCCCCCTGGTGCAGCTCATTTCCGGAAAGCGGAAGTCGGGCGTGTTTCTCAGCATCTGTGGCTTTGGGTCGGGGAACCTCAAGGATGCCAAACTGGAACAGATCGCCGACAAAGGGAACGGCCAGTACCACTACATCGATGGCATCGGCGAAGCCCGCAAGGTGTTTCTGGAGGATCTGGCCGGCATGCTGTACACGCTCGCCAAGGATGTGAAGCTGCAGGTCGTGTTCAACTCCCGCCACGTGGCGTCGTATCGACTGCTCGGCTACGAGAACCGTCTGCTGGCGAAGGAGGACTTCGACAACGATCAGATCGACGCGGGCGACCTGAGTGCCGGTCACACCGTTTCGGCGCTGTACGAGATCGTGCCCGTGAAAGCTCCGGCGAACGTTAGCCGTCAGTCGGCGAGCGGGAGACGTCAGTCTCCCGATACCGGCGAGGCAGAGCCCGACGAAACGGCGGCAGATCAGCCAGTGTTTACGGCCCGTGTGGCCCGACAGGTCGGCGAGGCGCTGGTGGCTCACGGTCTCGATCAAGGCCTGTTCGACATCCACGTGGACAGGGACGTCGTCACGCTGCGTGGCATGGCGGAGAACCGTGCCCAGGCAGACCGGTACATCCGCGTCGTCCAGAGCGTGGCGTCGGTCCGCGAGGTACGCGATCAACTGGGGATCCGGCGCACTTCCTCCGGTGACGACACCGCGACCGATCTGGGTGAGAACCTGCTGGTCGTGCATCTGCGCTACAAACAGCCCCGGTCGGACACGAGCGTGAAGCTCGACTTCCCCCTGGCGGGCGAGGTCGCGACCTCCACCCCATCCGACAATCTCGAATGGTCGGCGGCGGTCGCCTCTTTCGGAATGATCCTGCGGAACTCCGAGTACCGGGGACAGTCGTCCTTCGACAGCATTCTCGAACTGGCGCACGGTGCCAAAGGGGACGATCCGTCGGGACGTCGTCGCGAGTTTATTGACCTCGTGCTGCAGGCCCGCGCCATCTGGCAACAGGCACGCGGGCAAAGTGCGCCGGCCCCTCCAGAGCTCTCCTCGATCGATGCCCGCACCCGAGCGACGATGGGGGGCAAGTACCAGGAACTGCTCGACAAGCTCGAGGTGCGCGAGGACGCGGCCCGGTACGGCAGTCTGCACGATTACGGCTGGTCTCAGGACCGCGAATACGCGGGGCGAACTGAGTTGCCGGCCGGGTACTGGGTCTACGTCTATCCGAACTGGTACATCTGGGGCGAGACGGTCGGCGTCGCAGCGGACGAAGCGCAGCCTCAGGTGGAACCCTGAGTGCGCGTGCGTCGGATTCCCTTCCGGGTGCGGTCGCTGGTTTGTGGTGGGTGGTAGAAGGGAAGTCCAGAAGGTAACGAATTGATTGCCCCCTCCCTCGCAGGGAGGGGGATCGCCACAGATCCGCGACTGCACCAGTCATCGACCCCGACAAGGAGCACAGACATGCGACTGAAGACCTGCGTTGTGCTGGGACTGATGCTGATCGGCGGAGGCGGTACGGCACTGATGTCCGCCCCCGGCGCGACGTCCGGCAGCACTTCGAGGGAAGTGGGACCGCCAGGGAAGATCGCCGCACTGGAGGCCCGCATCGCGGCCCTGGAAGCGCGACTGCAAGAGCTCGAGCGCCGGCCGGTGCTGGTGACAACGGCACCGCTCGCGGTACCGAATGCCTATCAACCGGGGATGGAGCCACGACCTGTCGTCCCGCACACGTGGAAGCGGGGCGACATCAACGGCATGCCCTTCTACACCCTGCCGCTGCAGGGTGCAGGAGCCTCGACAGCCGGGTCCCGTTAGCGACTTCAGAGGCAGACCATTCCCCGTGGCCACGGGTTGCCGTCAGGAGGCGGAGACCAGCCCTAGGGCATCCAGTATGCGCTCGCATGCCTTCGACTGGTTGAGGACGTAAAAGTGGATGCCCGGTACACCGGCATCGATCAGATCGCGACACTGCTGGATGGCGTAGTCGACGCCGATCTCGAACTGGGCGTCGTCGTCGTCCTGCACCGCTTCCAGTTTTGAGGAGAGCTCCTGCGGAAAGACGGCACCGCACATGGCGGTAATCCGCTTGATGCGGGCGTAGGACGTAATCGGCATGATGCCTGGAACGAGCGGCACGCCGATGCCCGCCAGCTCGCAGTGCTCGCGAAACCTCAGGAAGTTCTCGTTGACGTAAAACAGCTGCGTGAACACGGCATCGGCCCCCGCATCGACCTTGCGTTTGAGGTTATCGAGGTCGGCCTGGGCCGACGGGGCCTCGGGATGCTTCTCCGGGTAGCCGGCTACGCCGATGCCCATGTCCGTCGTCTGACTGCGGATCAGCGACACCAGTTCGTTGGCGAAGCGCAATCCCCCTTCCACCGCCACAAACGATTCCTGTCCCTGCGGCGGGTCACCCCGCAGAGCCATGATGTTGCGTACACCCTGCTCGGTCGCATAGCCCAGCCAGTCCGTCAGCTCCTGGACGGTGGAACCCACACACGTAAAGTGGGAAGTCGCCGTCAGGCCGAGTTCTTCCTGGATGCGTCGACAGATCTCGACGGTGCGGGTCCGCGTGCTGCCACCGGCACCGTAGGTGCAGGAGACAAAGGCGGGCTCGAATCGCTTCAGCCGGGCCAGGTGTTCGAACAGCGCCCGATCCCCCTGCTCGGTCTTGGGGGGAAAGATCTCGATCGACAGGGCGAAGCCCTCGGAGTGGTAAAGCTCTCGCATCATGAAATCCTAGGCAGCTCGCACGGTTGGCGACATCGACTTGGACGAGATGGTGAGCAGCGTATCGGCGTTTCGACGGGCAAAGGGGTTGCGTCCCGAGAGCGTCTGCACCACGAAATGCCTCAACGACGGGCGCGCGAACTCGCGCCGCGTCACATTGGCATCCTGACAATTGTGCGGGAACACGTCTACCGCGTGAAACCCCGATTCACCCAGGATTCGCTCCAGATGCCCCTTTTCGAACCCGGACCCTGGTCCATTGTGGAACTCGGCGACTTCATTCCAGGTCTGAATCCGCTCGTCCGCATGGAAGACCCGCTTGCGCCCGCCCGACATCAGCCGGTACACAGGCATCCGCAGGCCATAGAGCTGTCGGGCCAGCCAGCCCCACTCCGCGGCTCGACGATGGGGATCGAAGTCGGTCAGGAAGATCCCGCCAGGTCCGAGCACACGGGCGGCTTCGCCGATCAGCCGCTCCGGAGCAAACAGGTGATGCAGCACCGATGACGATGTGACCAGTCCCACACTTCCTGCCCGCACGGGCAGCCGTTCCGCATCTCCCAGTATGGCGTGAAAGCCCTTCCGCCGAACCACGCGCAGCCCGGCCAGGCTGACGTCGAGACCGATCTGCGGCCGGCCGCACACCTCGCGCATAATCGTCAGGACGTTGCCGCCACCGCAGCCAACATCCAGATGGGGAACCTGTGAGTTGCTGACCGACTGCAGAAAAGCCGACTGCAGTCGGCCCACGGTGACGGGATCAGCATGGACGCCTGCCAAATCGTAGGAATCCACGATGCTCTCATAGACGTGAATATTGGCGGACTTGACGTCGCGCTCGCTGGGGCAGGCACCGTCGACGTCGACATCGAGATGCTCGAACGTCTCCCGCAACTCCGAGGACCACATGACGGGGATGCCATCAGCGGTGACGGGAAACTCAAGACCCGACTCACGACACACCAGCTTGTGCGGGATCGACGTCGGCTCCCGGAGCATGTGTGTCCATTGACGGGCCTCGGCACCAGTCGTCGGCGTGAATTCGAACCGGCAGTGGTGGTCGGCCTCGGGACAGGCGAGCAGAGGCATCAGGACATCGAGACCCGGAGGAAGCAGCATGAGGGGATTCCTTTCCCGTGAAGAACAATCTCGCAAGCCACTGAAGTTCGCGGCGTCACTCCCCAGGTCGGGTCCCGGGGGGCGCCGGCGGGGGATTCTAATCATGAAGCCCGAACACGATAAGACGATTCCCTCACCATCTTGTGCGAAGCTTCATACAGCTCGACCTTCATGCCCGTGCCTTCGGCTTTCTCCGGAATAATCCGTTGTTCCTCCCTCCTCGACCAACTATCTTACCACTGAAGTCAGGATGTTCGTTCTTGCGACATCCGCCGGACAGAACCGTACTCACACCCCCTAACTCCAATACGTTGCGAATGTTAATGCGATCGCTGCCTGGCGGTCCTTCGTTCGCCTCCCCAGTCAGGAACCGACTCATGCCGACTACCGAGACCCTTCCATATCGTGTCAAGAACCTCGACCTCGCGAACTGGGGACGCCAGGAAATCGAACTGGCAGAGAACGAGATGCCGGGGCTGATGTCGCTGCGAGCCAAGTACGGCGCCTCGAAGCCCCTGAAGGGGGCACGCATTGCCGGCTGTCTGCACATGACCATTCAGACGGCCGTGCTGATCGAAACACTGATCGAACTCGGGGCCGAGGTCCGCTGGTCCAGCTGCAATATCTTCTCGACGCAGGACCATGCCGCTGCGGCCATCGCTGCCGCGGGCATCCCTGTCTTCGCCTGGAAGGGGGAGACCGAAGAAGAGTACGAATGGTGCATCGAGCAGACCCTCCTCTGGCCGGATGGCGGGGGCCTCAACCTGATTCTCGACGATGGCGGTGACCTGACGGCGATCGTGCACAAGAAGTTCCCGGAGCTGCTCCCGAACATTCGTGGCATCTCCGAGGAGACAACGACCGGCATCAAGGAACTTCGCAAGATGGTCGAGGAGGGGACGCTGGCCTGCCCGGCCATCAACGTCAACGATTCGGTGACGAAGAGCAAGTTCGACAACCTGTACGGCTGCCGCGAATCGCTGGCGGACGGCATCAAGCGGGCCACCGACATCATGATGGCCGGCAAGGTGGTCGTGGTTTGCGGGTTCGGAGATGTCGGCAAAGGCTGTGCCGACGCCATGGACGGGCTGGGAGCCCGTGTGATCGTCACCGAGATTGATCCCATCTGTGCCCTGCAGGCGGCGATGGAAGGCTATCAGGTCACCACGATGGAGGAAGCCGCTTCGATGGGTGACATCTTCGTCACGGCCACCGGTTGCCGCGACATCATTCGCAGCGAACACCTCGACCGCATGAAGCACGAGGCGATCGTCTGCAACATTGGTCACTTTGACAGCGAGATCGAGGTCGCCTACCTGAACGAGCGCAAGGATATTGAGAAGATCCAGATCAAGGATGACAGCATCGTCGGGGGACCGGTACACAAGTATGTTTACCCCGACGGCAAGGCCATTCTGGTGCTGGCCCAGGGACGACTGGTGAACCTCGGTTGTGCCACGGGCCATCCCAGTTTCGTGATGTCCAACAGCTTCACGAATCAGGTGCTCGCCCAGATGGAACTGTGGAATCGCAGCAGCGACTACGAAATGGGCGTCCACGTGCTTCCCAAGCATCTCGACGAAGAGGTCGCCCGACTGCACCTCGGCAAGCTCGGGGTGAAGCTGACGAAACTGACCGAGAGTCAGGCCAAGTATCTCGGCGTGCCGGTCGAAGGCCCCTACAAGCCCGACTACTACCGCTACTGAGGCCTCTCACATCCCGTGAGGTTTCACAAGCCGGGTTTGCGTGGCCGGGGACTTCTCTGTCGGGAATCCGCGCTCGTGCGACTGGGTCGCAGGAAGAGCATGGCCGTGACATCACGACTGGGGCCGCGTTATGTGTTTCCCAATCGTGCGTGGCTCCAGATTCTAGAGCACATCTAACTGAAGTGTAGCCATCCCAGCTTCGGTTTGAGAAACTGATGGTGTGGGGGTTCGGTGGGGAGGTCTCACCGGAGCGGGAGCGATGGCACCTTTCAGCATGGATTTGCGCAAACGGGTTGTGGCGTTCGTCGAGGCGGGTCACTCGAAGAAGGAAGCGTCTGGTCATTTCCACGTCAGCGATGGATTCGTCAAGAAGTTGTTCGCCAGATTACGAACCGCTGGGACACTGGAACCGGGACATCCGCCCGGCGCGATGCCCAAGCTCAACGAGAGCCAGCAACACAAGTTGACCGAAATGGTTCGACAGCAGCCGGACGCGACACTGGCCGAACTCCGCGATCAGATCCGCGAGGTGTGCGGAGTTGAGCTCTCGGTCTCGGGGGTTGCTGTGTGGCTCAGACGACTCGGGTTGAGTGTCAAAAAAAGTCGCAGCGCGCGGCCGAACAGGATCGGGAAGACGTGGCCCGGGCTCGCGGATGGTGGCGGTTGAACCAATCCCGCCTGGACCCCAGACGTCTGGTATTCCTCGACGAAACGGGCCTGTCCACGGCGATGGCCCGCAGGTACGGACGGGCCTTACGTGGCGAGCGACTGGTGGCCCCGATTCCCGCCGGACACTGGCAAACGGTCACGCTGGTGCAGGCCATTGACATCAACGGCATCCGCACAGCCCTGCTGCTCGACGGACCGCTGGACGGCGCCAGTTTCACCGGCTGCTGCGAGTGGCTGCTGGCCCAAGTCCTGCGGCCAGGCGAAATCGTCATCCTGGACAACCTCTCCCGCCACAAGTCGAAGACCGCTCGTGCGGCGATCCAAGTGCCGGTGCTGATGTTCTGGATCTGCCTTCGTACTCGCCCGACCTCAAGCCGATCGAAAACGTCTTCAGCAAAGTGAAAGCTCTGTTCCGATCGGCGGCCGTGCGCCCATGGCACGAACTCTGCGAGATCGCTGGCAACCTCCTCGGACAGATCACCACCTCCGACTGCCGCAACTGCTTCAAAGCCTGCGGATACCCGACCTCACCATCGCTGGCTACACTTCTCTTGGAAACGCTCTAAGGCTTGCACGTTGACTGAGGTTGCACAGCGCCCCAGCCACGCCTGAGTTTCACAGCTCTGCTCAAAGCCCCGGCAAAGCCTGGCTGGCGCTCTGATGGAGAGGCAGCACGTCCTGCACGACGCAGCTGACCCCTTCGCGAAGTCTGCGGCTCTGCACACTCAACGACAGGTCAAGATCGCCGTCTCAAACAACGAGACGGTCGCATCAGGACATGTTGTCTTTGATGACAGGACCGGCAGCGCATGGGGCGACAAAAGAGCAGCATCCAGGGGATGTCGGCGAATCGCCAGCGCGAGGGCCTCAGGTCACCATAGGGGCAGTTGACGCACAGACGCATGACAGTTTCGCGAAAACGGGCTGAAGCGTGGCGTGGCATCGACGTCCCTGGGAGGACACACCACTCGAACGGCCCTCAGAAACACTCTGGGGAAAAGGCCTCGGCCCGGGCCATGCTGGTCTCCTCCAGCGTCCCTTGGCAGCGCTTCGGCCGAGCCACCAGGCGCAATGGCGAGGAAGGGGAGTTCCGCGGCCCGGCATGCCATGAGACTCAGTCGTCCTCTTCATCCTCCCGGGCTTCCTGCCGTTCGCGAATCTCCATGGCAGTCGGCTTGTAATTCTTGGGCTTCAGCGGAAGTTCCAACGTAAAGTCGTTGAGCCCGCCGGACACAACCTCCAGCTCCATCAGATCCTGCTCCGTGGCAAACTGGCAGTTGCAGTCGAAGTCGGGCGATCCCGGTCGCTCGACGCGAACACTGTGCTTGCCAACGATCGCTCCATCCCCTTCCTCATAGGTCGTCATGGTGAAATTTCCGCTGGCGTCCGCCACCGCGAATCCGGTCTTGCCAGACAGGGCGCTCGTTCCCTTCCGATGAGGCAGGAAGAACACCTGGGCCTTCGGGACCGGTATCCCCTCACACAGGACGACTCCCGAGGCAGGTGCTACTTCGTACTCGCTGCGTCCGCAGCCCAGCAGGGCCAGTGCAACCAGCCCCGTACCGCACATCGACATGCCGGTTCGCATCACATCGACTCCCCAACAGAACTTGAACTGAAGACCGTGCTCGCAGGGCCGGAGGCGGGCCGGGAGCCTCGAGGGATGAATGGTGGGGCAAGCCCGGGAACCCCAAGGTGGCCAAGGCGAAGCTGTCGGCCAACGCGGCCATTTCGCCGCCATCCGTCGCACCGACGGCACGCCATCACAGCCACCCGGGGTGGGCCTGTCAACCGGTGCCTAGAACTCTCCGATGGGGTTGCCGTCACTGATGTCGTTGATCCAGCTCCAGACATCGGCCGAGATGTTCTCGCTCACAAACCGGACCGAACCATCACCAAGAAGGAACTGGGCTCCCCCTTCGTGGAAGCTGAAGGCGGAATCATCGTCGATGGCCTGCGCCATGCGGTAGTGATCGACGAACGAATTGATCGGCGAGTTGAAGCGACCGTTGAACCGCAGGGACTCGTCGGTATCGACACCGCCGATCCAGGTCGGCCAGTCCTGAACTTCCGTCGCGTTGGCGGGATCTTCACCATCGTCGACATCCATATCGGTCGTGACATACGACGACTCACCGACCATCAACACGTTGCTGAGGCCGTCCGTAACGTCCCGGAACTGTCGTCCGCCGACCACTTCGCTCTGCTTGTGCAGCATGCCGAAGTCGCCGCGGGCACTTCCCCCGGCCCCTTTGTAGTCGGACACCCCGTAGCCGATCATCGCATCCTCCTCGGGCGGACGGGCGGGGGCACCTCCGGGAACCGCAAAGCTGCTGGGCACCACGGCTGGCAGAACCGAGGAAGGACAGCGGTAGGCCGGCAACACCGTTTCCCCGCCGGGAATCGGCCTTCCCGTGACTTCGAAGTGTCCCTTCAGGACACAAAAGGTTGTGCCGGGGCTATCCGTACCGTTCAGATCGAAGGTTCGCAGGTAGCCGTCAATCTGGTTGTACAGCGGAGCCTGATCGATATAGGGCAGGATCATGTACATGAAGCCGAGCCCGTCATCGTCGCAGCCGTCGTTGTCGTCCACGTCCGAATACATCAGGCAAGGGAGCCGGTTGTAGACATCCACATAGTTGTGCAGGGCCAGGCCGACCTGCTTGAGGTTGTTTTTGCACTGTGTGCGGCGAGCCGCTTCCCGCGCCTGCTGGACGGCGGGCAAGAGCAGCGACACGAGGATGGCGATGATCGCAATCACCACCAGCAGTTCGATCAAAGTGAATCCTCGACGAAAGGCAGGCATACCATCGTACTCCGATAATGAAAGTGTCCAGGACCGCTGAGCGCTCCACTGCTGTCAGGGTAACGTCACATGTTCAGAACCGATTTCGGGATCGTGAAGAACCAGTGAAATCGTGATCGCCGGTGCTTCCCCGGTTTCGACGACCGGGGCGCTCGCCTAGATTGATGTTCCGTGTGCGCCGCCGAACGGACTGATGGTCCCTCAGCGAAGCCTGCCGTTACCGAGTGACTGACCACCGGCATTGCTGATGCGAGATCGCCTGACTGCCTGGCTCTTCAAGCCGATCGACATCGCGTATCTGGTGTACTTCCGGATTGCGTTCGGCTTCCTGATGACCTGCTACTCGGTCTACAAGATCACCGGGGGCGGGGTGCCGAACTGTACGTGCGGCCCGACTATTTCTTTCCGCATCTCGGATTCGCCTGGGTCCCCATTCTGCCCGACACGGCCATGTATGCCCTGTTCGCGGTGATGTCGCTGTGCTCTGTGCTGATCACCCTCGGGCTGTTCTATCGGCTGAGCAGTGTGGTGTTCGCGTTGCTGATGACATACACGTTCGTGATCGACAAGGCGCACTACCTCAATCATCATTACCTGATGTGCCTGCTGAGCTGGTGCATGGCTCTGCTCCCCGCCAATCGCGCCTTCGCGCTCGACTGCGTACAACATCCGGACCTGCGTGCCTCGACGATTCCTGCCTGGACACTGTGGCTGCTGCGGTTCCATATCGCTGTGCCGTATTTCTTCGGTGGCATCGCCAAATTCGACGCCGACTGGCTCTCGGGACGTCCCATGGAGCTCACGCTGTCCCGCAGCGACTGGCATCCTCTTCTGGGCCCGTGGACGGACTCGGTCGCGCTGATCCAGTTCTTCACCTGGGGCGGGTTGCTGTTTGATCTGCTGGTCGTCCCGGGACTGCTCTGGAAGCCAACCCGTGGCTTCGCCTTTGCGATGTGCCTCCTCTTTCATCTGACGAACTCCAGCGTCTTCACGATCGGCGTCTTTCCCTGGCTGATGATCGCGGCCACGGCACTCTTCTTCCCTCCCGACTGGCCAAGACGGTTGTTCGCCCGGCGGCTGCGAATCCCTGCCCCCCCGTCGCCGCTGAAATGGTCGCAGTTGTTGTGCCGGGCACGGGCAGGCCTGATGCTGGCAACGGTGTACGTCGCCTTCCACTGCCTGTTCCCCCTGCGGCATCTGCTGCTCGACCGGGAAGCCAACTGGACCGAACGTGGCCACTTCTTTGCGTGGCACATGTTGCTGCGGGAGAAGCGATGCGGCCTGAGGGTGTACGCGGTAGACCGAGAGACCCGGGAGGTCTCGGTGGTCGATGCCCGTCCGTACGTCACGCGACTGCAGCTCTCCCGCGTCAGTCGGGATCCCGAGATGATCCGCCAACTGGCTCACCACATTCACCGGGACCTGCAGCAGTCCCACGGGAAAAGACGTCGAGATCCGTGTGCTATCGCTGGTATCACTGAACGGCCGGCGACCGCAATTACTGATCGATCCGACGGTCGACCTCAGCCGGGAAGCCTGGAGCTGGTCGATCCCGGCATGGATCATGCCGTTGTCGGAACCGCTCGGGGACGGCCCCTGGGACGTCCCGCTGACGCTGTGGGAAGAGGCGCTGGGAATCGATCCCATCGCCCTGCTTCAGGTTCCGCAGGCCAGTCCGGCCCCTCAGAATGGCCCGGCGGAGGTGAGCTCCGGCGTCCGCGTGACGCTCGGCCCTTAGGTCGCCGGACCGGCTGCCACTGCAGTTTCAGCTCCGAATTGACTGAGATCGACCGGTTTTGACTGCCGTTGAAGACGTGAACACCTGTTCGCTCTCCAGGCTCATCTTGTCCCTCTTTCGCACCTTGAGTACCATCCGCCCCCATTTCGAAACGCCTGTCGTAATCCGGAATCCTCCGGAAGGGACCGACACCGTTGATGGAGTTTCATCAAACCGCTGGGGCGAACCTGCGCGGCCACACAACAACCACTGGCACCGAGTGAGACCGTGTACTCGGTGCTCGTCGACCAGGAGGGTGAGCAGTCTGCGTCTCGACTTCTCGCAGCAAGGCTGGACCGGGCCACCGAAGGCACCATCGGACAGTGGATGTGCGTGGTCTCCCACCGCCCCCCGAGTCAATGCGTCCCAAGCCACTCGATGCCAACAGCCTGCTCGAGTACTTCGAGAAGCTAGTGGACGAAATCCCATCCTGTTCAGGAGCAGTACTGTTACGTGCTCGCGTGTGCTGCTGCAGAAAACAAGGCGACTGAAGCTGGATGGCTCACGCCGTGACGGGGACATCGAGTATCTCCAGTTCATCGGGAGCCAGGGCGAGGGACCTTACGAAGTGCGCGATCACGAATCTGTCGGCTGAGGAAGTCGCCACCTTGCAGGCGGCTTTGAGCCAGCAGCTGAGCCAGGGCGGGACTCCCAGGCGGAGGACCCTGCAGTGACCGGAGACCCGCAGACAGAGGCGGCCTGACATCGGCGACGTGGTTGCGGGTGCACGGCCGGCATCACCGACAGACCGGTCGCACATCCAGGGAGCACAGAGGCCTGCGAAAGAAGTGGTGCTGCGACGGCGGGCAGCGACACAGATTGAATCTCGAATGTATCGGCTGACGCTGTTATTGATCGTGGTGAACGCCAGCATTCCAGTGCGGATGCACGCTCCCCGGCTGGCGGAAGCCGTCGCCGTTTAGCAAGCGGGCCCCGTGCGTGTTGCAGCCCGGCGCGACGAAGGAACACATCGTCCAACACCTGAATCGCAATATCACCGGGGAGAGACCGCGGGTGGTCTGGCGTCCTGGCGGTCGACGCATGTCCGGCTGAGCCTCAAGGGCATGCCCATGACGCTGCCGGCCTCCATTGCCGTCGAGGCTCCCCGCAACTTCCGACTGCGCGTGTCCGAACCGATCGGGCGCGGCGAGATGGTCGACATCGGGTCGAACCACCAGGAGTTCTGGTTCTGGGCCAAGGACGGCCAGCCTCACAACGTGATCAGCGCAACGTCACGAACAGCTCTCGTACATGCAGCAGCAGTTGCAGATCCCTTTCCAGCCCGACTGGCTGATGCAAGTGCTCGGCGTCATCCCCATCGATTCCCAGGCCGTCACACTGCGACATCCCGATCCCTCCTCGTCGCTGGTGGAACTGGTGTCCACCGAACAGTCGCCCTCGGGACAGTCAATCACGAAGGTGATTCGGGTGGATGCCTGTCTCACGGCATCGTGCGCGAGCATGCCCCGCATCATGCACGCGGAGTGCTGATTGCCCGGGCGGCGCTGCTCGGCGATCATCACCACGATCCCGTCGCTCGACTCGTGATGCCCCGCACCGTGCAGCTTTACTGGCCGGAAATGGACCAGCAACTCACACTGCGAATCGAACAGGTCGAGTTGATCCGCCTCCCTGCCCGAAACTGCCTGGCTGGTCCCCGACAAGCCGGGATATCCGCGCGTCGATATTCAGCACCTTCTGGCCGGGCCAGCTCCCGTGCGACTGCCCGCCGACGAATTCGGCCATTCGAGTCCGATCAACCCTTTACCCAGGTGGGCACAGAAGACGCACCGACCGGACGACTTCGGGACGACGATGCTCAGCGAACCGGGGCACTGCAGGCGAGCTGCCGCCAGGGTATTCTGCAGAAGCAGGGCAATCGTCAGCGGTCCCACGCCCCCCGGCACGGGCGTTATGGCCTCCGCGACCTCACTGACCGGTTCGAAGTCGACGTCCCCCACCAGTCGGTCCCCCACACGATTGATGCCGACGTCGATGACGACCACGCCCGGCCGCACCATGTCGACCGTAACGAAACGCGGTCGACCGATGGCCGCGATCAGAATGTCCGCGGTGCGGACGACGTTCTGCAGGTCGCGCGTCTTGCTGTGACAGACGGTCACCGTGGCATCGGCGTGGGGTCCCCGCTGCATCATCAGCAGGGCCATCGGTTTGCCAACGATCTCGCTGCGTCCCAGCACGACGACATGCGCACCGACCGTGTTGACGTGGGAGGACGCCAGCAGATGCTGACAGCCCGCGGGGGTACAGGGCTGAAAGCGGGTCGGCCCCTGAGCCAACAGCCCCACGTTTTCCGGATGAAAGCAATCGACATCCTTCAGCGTGCTGACGGCGTCCAGCACCGACTGTTCGTCGATCTGTGCGGGCAGTGGGAGCTGCACCAGAATCCCGTGGACGTCGCGGTCCCCGTTCAATTGTTCCACAAGTTCCAGCAACTGCCTCGCCGAAGTCTCAGCGGGCAACCGGTGCAAGAGCTGCGGATGCCGGCCTGCTCGCACGCACGCTGCTTGTTGCGCACATAGACCGCGCCGGCAGGGTCGTCCCCCACGAGGACAGCCGCGAGATGTGGCTGGATACCGGTCTGTTGCTGAAAAACTGTCGCGTCGGCGGCAATCTGCTGGGCAAACCTGCGGCGATCGCCTTGCCGTCGATGATCCTAGCCGACAACGGGTTGTCTCCTGAGGGCGGGCGTCAGTCCCCCGACGAATCTGCAGGGACCGGTGGCAGGTCCTCGGCGCTGTCGACGGGCGGCACCTTGCGGGTGGCAATCGACACCGGTTGCGGGGTCGGGGGCGGATAGCGACCGGCGATCAGATCGCCCAGCAGTCCGCGGACCACGTCATCGGGGATCGCGAAGCTCTCCGTCCGTCCGGTGCGGGCGATGTTGATCCCGACGGCAGCACCCGACAGATCGAGCAGTGGTCCCCCGCAGTCCTCGGGACGCAGCACGGTGTCATGCTGGATGACCTGGGGAAATCCGCTGCGGCGATCACTGAGCGCCCCCCCCATCTGGTTCTGCATGGCAATCCGCGACATGAAGTCGCCGAATGGATGCGAGAGCGTCGCGGGGACGATGTACTCCTCGCCCTCGCGTTCCACGCTGAGCAGCAGCCGATCACCCGGCCGGTACTTGCCGATCTCGTTGACGAGCGTCACGTGCGTATGCACGCTGATCTCATTCACCTTGTGAATGACATCGCCGGGCTGCAGACGGGCGTTCTCCGCCGCACTTCCGGGAAAGACCTCCGCGACCTGGGCGGGGGATTCCAGTTCGACGAGACGGATCCCCAGAACTCCGCGGGTCTGCACCGGATGCTGCGGCGTTCGACGCTCATGATGCCGATCGCGAGGAGCTCCTCTGATCCGGTGTCACCACCCATCGCCCGACGCCCGGATCACCGTCCTTCTGCCATTCGACCGTGGGGAGCTGTTCGGCATCGACCTTGAGCAACGCCAGATCATGCTCCTGGTGGCGTCCGATGCAGTTGGCCGGCAGCGATCTTCCGTCAGCCAGCTTGCACGTGATGTCACCGCGGAACTGACTGGCCTTCGTGAGAATCTGACCGTCGGCACCGACAACGATTCCCAGGGCGACCTGACGATTCTCGCAGATCACCCGGACGGTCCACTGGTTTGCCGTATCGACGACGTCGCTGAAGACACGTCGGACGGCCGCCCCATTCGTCTGACGGGAACTGAGCAGTTCGTGCGACTGGCGCACACCTGTCGCGAACTCATCAGCCCCACGAGCAGGGCCAGAGCGGCAATCGCAATGGTTCTCGATTTCACGGGTGTCCGAATCGTCGACATTCAGTCCTCCCGAGATCCCAGTTCCACGCGGAATTTCCGTCTCTGTCCATCTCGCAGCACTCTCACCTGCACACGTCCCCCCGGACGCGCCGCCCCCCACCAGGCCAATCAGTTCATCAATCGTGCGCACTGGACACCCTGAAACGCCGTCAGGATATCGCCTTCGACAAGCCCCGCGGCCGCCGGGTGCTGGGGATTGACCTGTGTGAGCTTGACCCCCTCCTCGTCAGACACTCCCTGCACACCCAGCAAGGCACCGCTGTGCAGCGTGAAAGACTCGGACGCCAGGAGTCGATCCCAGTTCTCCCGGTAGGTGCTGACCGGAACGTGGAGATTGAGTGACGTCGACGGGCCGATGCGACTGTTGATGCCAATGACGCGGCCCCGCATATCGAAGAGCGGTCCCCCGGAATCTCCGCCGACGAGTTCGCAGTCGGTATGAATATCGTTGCGGTCGGCAGAGATGATCCGGCCGAGTCGCACCACCGGAGGACGCCCTGCCTGGAATCCCTCGGGATGTCCCGTCACCAGACACCAGTCGCCTGCCTGCAGTGCCGTCAACTCGGCCATCTCTGCGTAGGTCCACTCGGTGTCGGCTTCATCAATTTTCAGCAGGCTCGCGTCCAGCGTGTTGTTGTGGCCGAGTGTGCGCCCAAAGACCCGTTTGCCGTCGGGAGAATTAACACGGCCCTGCGGCCCGGCTGACCCGACACATGCGCTGCCGTCAGCACGTAGCCGTCCGGGCTGACAATGACCCCGCTCCCCTGCGCCCGCCCGACCTCGACCCCGACGGTGC
Source organism: uncultured Planctomycetaceae bacterium (assembly GCA_963715185.1). Lineage (GTDB taxonomy): Bacteria > Planctomycetota > Planctomycetia > Planctomycetales > Planctomycetaceae > CAVPPT01. The sequence continues at coordinate 2,102 of CAVQRG010000020.1, read as the reverse complement.
AGGCCTTCAACTGCTGCACCAGCGACTGGACGTGATTCTCGATCGCCTGCAGATCGGCGACCGACTCCGGCACCGTCTTGGAGAAGACTTCGGGCAGTGTCACAGGACGATTCGTGACCGTGCGGACCACATCGGTTTCTTCGGCCCGCAGCCCGGCAGTGAGCAGAAGTCCCACGAGCCCTGCCGCCAACGGCAGGAATCCGGAAGTCCTCGACAAAGATCGGCAACCGTCCGGCATAACGTGTCCTCCGAACTATTACAGTCGGCACTCCCACTTTGTCCGGTAAATTCGGACACTACACCATACGCACCCACCGATACTGCTGGCAAGTTCACAGGCTCTGCCCTGTGTGATGTCTGCGGGAAAACTCGGACCGTTTCGTCCTGTCAACGGGATTGAACTCTTTTGCTGTCGGAACTCAACACCGGGCTTTTTTGCCTTGCACGCTGCCAGAAGCTACCATTCGGCGGAGTCAGAGGGCTCCGCGGCCTCACCTGGACACCAAGCACGAAAGTCACCGTGAAGATCACTCCCACCCGCCTGCCGGAAGTACTGCTGGATCGAACCCACGGTGCATGGAGATCATCGCGGGTTCTTCCTGGAGACCTACCATCAGCAGAAATTCGCTGAGTCCGGTCTCGACGCCACCTTCGTCCAGGACAATCTCTCCCGGTCTCGCCGGGGCATCCTCCGCGGTCTCCACTATCAGATCCAGCAGCCGCAGGGAAAACTGGTGCAGGCTCTGCGCGGTGAGGTCTTCGACGTGGCAGTCGATGTCCGTCGCATACTCTCCGACCTTCGGCGAATGGGTCGGCGTGACTCTCACTGAGGAGAATCATCACGCCGTCTATGTCCCACCGGGCTTTGCGCACGGTCTTTGGTTCGTCTCGGAAGTCGCCACGCAATCCAAGTGCACCGACCTGTACGCCCCGCAATACGAACGGACCGTATTGTGGAGCGATCCACGGCTGGCGATTGACTGGCCGCTTTCCGCTGCCCCGATCCTTTCCGAGAAGGATCAACGAGGCTGTCCCCCTGGCAGAAGCACAAACCTACCCGTGAGCGCGATCGGAGAACGACCACGACTGGCGATTACCCTGGGTGACATCGCCGGGATCGGCCCGGAAGTCGTCGTCCGCGCCTTGGCCCAGCACTCCCGCTGGTCGTGACCACTGCCGGCCGCTGGTGATCGGCGACCCCGTCGTTCTGGGAATGTGCTGCCCGATCCGCGGGGCTCAACTGCCGGGTGACGCCATGCCTGGAGCCCCGGTGGGACGAACCCGACCAGAACGCCATCGCCTGCTGGAATCCGATCGACCCCGTCGGTGACGTCCCGCTCGGGGGGCGATGACCCTCGCGCCGGACGCGCGGCTTACGAATGGGTGATCGCCGGCGCACGACTGGCCCTTGAGCAGCAGGCAGACGGCCTGGTGACGGCACCAATCAGTAAGCGAGCCCTGAACCTGGAGGAATCCACTTTCCCGGTCATACAGAGATCCTCGAGCACCTGTGTGGCGTGCAGGGGGTGCGGATGATGCTCTATCTGCCCCCCGGCCAGATCGTGCGCGGCCCACATGGTCTGGCGGTCGCCCATGCGACGCTGCATACATCGATTGCCAGTGTTCCCGGGCTGCTCTCAACAGCCCGCATCCTCGAGACGATTGTCCGCGTCGACCACTTTCTGGCCCGCGTCGGCTGCACGAAGCCACGAATCGGCGTGTGCGCCCTCAACCCTCACGCCGGCGAGGGGGGGCTGTTCGGTACAGAGGAGCGAGACCTGATCGAGCCCGCTGTCGCCAAGGCTGTCACCCGGACGATCTCGGCGGACGGACCGTATCCCGCGGATACACTGCTGAAGCGTGCCGTCGATGGTGAGTTCGACGGCGTCGTGGCGATGTATCACGACCAGGGGCACATTGCACTGAAGCTCATCGCCTTCGGCCGGGCGGTCAACGTAACCCTCGGCCTGCCGATCGTCCGCACGAGCCCCAGTCATGGGACTGCATTCGACATCGCGGGCCGCGGGCTCGCGGACCCGACCGGCATGCTCGAGGCCATCAAGGTGGCCACGCTCTTGATCGAGCATGCATGAGTCCGCACC
>CAVQRG010000019.1:0-24433 GCA_963715185.1 uncultured Planctomycetaceae bacterium | reverse complement strand
TGGTCTCGCGGAGCACGCCACCGTGTCGGGCGCAGACTCGGCTGCACCAGACCGATGTTGGCAGGGCGCATGAAGAAAGCGATCCCGGTACGAAGGACTCGCGCCGGGATCGCCTGGGTCAGCGAAGGTCGCCAGGGATCGGTCGATCAATAGACGTGGAACACGTCGTAGTTGATGTCGCGAATGTCGGTGTTCCACTTGATGATGTCGGACAGCCGGACCCGGTTGAGATCGATGATGCGACGGACAGTGGCGGTCTTCAGGTCCTGATCGCGCTTCCAGAAGAAGCGATCACCTGTGCGGAGGCGTTCGAACTGATCACGAATGGCGGTTGCGAGCAAAGAGCCGACGCTGCAGTTTCCACCGAGGTGATCCTCACAGATCGCCCCGACCCACAGGTCGATGTTGTCGACATTGCCGAACATCTCCGCCAGATCAGCCTGGATCTGCGGGTCCTCGCTGATGTCGGCGAAGGACTTGATGCGCCGGAGTCCGTAGTAGTCGCGAATCGTGTTGTAGTCGGGGATCCCGTGATCCCGGCCCCGCTGCAGGTTGAGGGCGGCGAGGTCCATGCCGATCCCGCCCAGGCCGAACAGAAAACTGCGGACGTCCTCCACGATTCGGGCATCGATTTCCTGGGCGGACTGAGCTGCCAGTCCGCGGAGGACGTCGTCGATCAGGTGCGGATCGTTCTTGAAATGGCTGGTGTTGAAGAACGCGTCCCGCAGCGGGAGGTAGTCGGTGTGGCCGTACTCGTCGACCAGGGCGAGGTTCGATGCCAGCATGGTATGTCCGACCCGGTACAGGGCGGTGGCGAACTCGGTCGTAATCGAAGGATCGAGACGCTGATCGTAGTTCCAGCCTCCGAGCCGGTTCGGAGCATGCCAACCCAGCATGGCGGGCAGGAACTCCTCGTAAGTGATGATTTGGATTTCGGCACCGACGATCTTGCGGGCGAGCTGATAGATCTGCTCATCGGTCCAGCCGCGGTTGGCGCTCCTTGATCAGCCGTGCGAGGCGGTTGTGCTCACGCACAAACAGGGTGTGCATGGCCGTCAGGCCGACCTGTTCACCCGCCCGGATGTCGCCGGCGTACCAGTCCTCGACTTCTTGCCCCTGCGAGTTTTTCACGGAGTGCGTCGGCAACAGATTGTAGTTGCTCGTCCGCATCAATCCGTCGTAACCTTCGCGCAGCTCGCGGGCCGTGTCTTCGTCTGAACCGTAGACCATCGAGGCATCGATCCAGGCCGTAATGTCGTTGATCTGGCCGCGCGGGACGGGTCGGCCGTTCACGACTTCACCGGTTCCTTCCGCGTAGTTCGACCGCGTGAAGGGAATCATCACCATCCCGCTGGTCTCGTTGGCAGCGGGTCCGATGTTGGCGACACCGCCTGGCAGTCCGCCGCCGTCGGCGCCGGCGGGTGTGAGCGTAATGTCGTGGTCGATAAACTGCCCCCACTGCCAGACCATGTCGCTCATCCGGTTGCCGTTCGGCTGCTCACCGGACTGCACGCACATGTGATTGCTGATATAACGCGGGTTCGGCCGATCGGGCTCGCCGAGCATCGCGCCCCCCAACCCGCCGGGATAGGCTGCGGGTGCCTTGCGGGGCATGATGGTCCCCGCCTTGCCCCATTCGTCGCGAGATCGATTGTTGCCACTACCGTCGATGCTGCGCACGTCGCGTGGCGGTTGAGCAAAGGCAGGAACAGCGACCGCGCCGAGCACGACGGCGCTGAGAAAAATACTGCGGGTCATGGACTCATCCTCGGTAGGTGTGAACGTGGTGGCATTGATCGAAGCCGGAGGAGCGAAGCCCGACGAACCAGTCTCTCCCGGTCGAATCCGGAAAAGCGCCTGATTCACTCCTTCGTTAACACCGGCAGTTCAGACCGCAGGAGAACAGGTCTGCCTGAGCAGTCTTTGTGGGAGCGCGGATGGAGCGTTTCAAACACCCCACCTGTCTGTGGCAACATTGAGGCTATCACCTTGCTAACCGCTCACAAGGGAATTCCTGGGGGCGATCGACAGAATTCGCGGGGACGCTCTCCGGACACTCCGGGGAGGACGACGTGCCAAAGCCTGCACGTTCATCCTGTTGTGCGCAACAGGGCCGATCCGCGGCAGAACGGGAATGGTTCAATCGCGGAAGGCGCGCCGACCAATCGGATACTGACCCTTGCCGGAATCTCCCTCAAGTACTCGACCACCTCGGGGAAGCGGCGAGTCACTCCCGCAGGTGAGACGGACCGCAGCGTCTCTGAACGGGGAAGAATCGATGGTCACCAGCGCCGCATTTCCCTGCGGCACCGCGGCTACTTCAATTCGTGCTCCGAGACCTGCATCTTCCGCTCGGGCCAGTAGCCGCCCCGGCGAAACTCGAATGCGGTGGGCTGGTAGTCGCCGACGAGGTCCACCTGTGTCCCGGTCGCGGGGATCTCACCAGCCTTGCCGGTGAGGGCGTAGACCGCGTTCACCAGAAGTCGCCGCAGCCCTTCGTTCAGCAGGTCAGTGGACGATCCCATGGTGGTCGTGAAGGCTCGGCCGGGCTGACCCCCTGGGAGACGATAACTCTTGACCCACGCGATCGGCATCATCGGATCGTTCTTCTCGGCCACCGGTTCGGTGTCGGTCGGCCGCATTCCATACAACGGGTCGCTGTCATCCCGATCCCCCTCCCGACGGACAACCTGCCCCAGGAGCAGTGGTACGCTGTCTCCGGGTAGCGGCAAGCGCACCCCGTACACGTCCGTTGGTCCCCAGATCTCACCATCGCGGATGCCGCGCAGAATCGGGTGTCCCTCGGCCCCTGGCGCGAACACGCCCCGGGTGCTTTCGTCTTTGTGTTTCCCGTGGTGGCTGATCCAATGCTCGCCGAGCACCAGCCGTCCGAACCCGTCCCGCCAGTCGGCCAGGTCCCCCTTGTAACCATTGCCGTAATGGGCCCACTTTCCGTCCGCCTCGATGTTGAATGCGTGTGTTGCGGTCCGCAGACCCATGACCGGGCGGCCCGGATCTCAGGTAGTCGTCAATGGCCTGCATCTGCTCATCAGGCAGATCGCGGAAACGGGTCGCAATGATCAGCAGGTCGGCGTTGGCCAACGCCTGCAGGCCGGGGATATTGTGCGTGTAATCCGGCTCGATGAAGCCCGTCTCCGGGTTGATGGCGAACAGCACCGTGCAGCGAAATCCATGCTGCTCCGCCAGGATCTTGCCAAGTTGCGGCAGCGATTCCTCGGAGCGGTATTCCTCGTCCCCGGAGATCAGCACGATCTCCAGTCCCTGTCCGGGGCCGGCACCTCCCTCGTACACCACCCAGTCTGCGGCCGTACACGGGATCCCTCCGGCACACAGCAGCACGAGTGAGAGGACCGCAGCAGACAGTACAAGTCGGTATTGGGACATCAGGTTGAGTCTCTCCAGAAGCGAATACAGACGGATCAAGTGGCCGCGGGGCAAGACGATTCTCGACACCGGGGACTAACGGTTACGCAGGTGTCGATCCGCGAAGTTCAGGTACTGGTGCCAGTCGAAATCGGTGACATCGTGCTTGCCGGAACGGATGTGATAGCCAATGGTCCCTGTGTCGATCGGCACGTCAACAGCGGGCGTGTCTTCCGGGCTGGCGGGCAGGCCTCTACGGCCGAGCAGTGCATAGACCGGTGATGCATGAGCTGCGGAGAGAAACTCACCGCGGGGATCGGCCCACTGGTCGTCTTCCGCACTGGCGACGTACACGGGCCGTGGGGCGATGAGGGCAATGAGCTGATGCTGATCGACCGGGAGAGCCTCTTCGTCGCTCTTGTACTGGTGGAAATTCGCGCAGAACCAGTGCGGAAAACTTGTGTTGATCCGTTCAACCGTTTCACCGAAGCGTCGGCGACTGAGGGCCGCCCCGCCGCAGCCCGAATCGTTGGAAATCACGAGGGCGAACCGCTCATCGGAAGCACCGGCCCACAAGGACGTCTTGCCCAGGCGGGAATGACCCAGCACCGCCACGCGACGGTGATCGATGCGCGGGTCCGTCTCGAGATAGTCCAGCGCCCGTGACAGGCCCCACGCCCACGCCGCGATCGAACCCCAGGCGTTCGCAGGACGCTGAGCCGCCATGGCGTCGTCGAACATCGGGTGGACGCCGTTCTCGAATCCGTCGTCGAAGTCGGGGTCGATGTCCCCGTAGTAGATGGTGGCCAGTCCATAGCCGCGACGAATGATGGTCTCGACCGGCCAGCGGCTGCTGCTGCTGCCACGCGATTCTTCAGTAGCGCGATGGTCGACCACACCCTCTTTCCCGCGGCGCATCCAGCGGGTACTCAGTGTGATACCGGGATCAGGCTGGATGGTGTGATTGCCCTGGAAGTTCAGGCCGAGGAACACCGGTGCCGGTTGCGAGCCGGCCGGCAGATACAGCAGCAGATCCATGTAGCGGGAGGGACCTTCTCCTGTGGCAGAGACGTTGCCGGTCTCGCGACACGGCTGAAAGTGGATTCGGACCTCACTGCGCGTGGCCAGACCATTGAGGACGGTTGTGGTCGGCGAAAGAACCTGAAAGCACAACGCCGGTGGTCGCCCGGGGCTGTTGCCATACACCTGCTCCCGGAAGAGCTGCAGGATCTCGGGGCGCCGGCTGGTGCGCCAGGTATCCGCATCAGTGACTGGTGTGCCATCGGACATCACGAGCGGGTCCGGCAACTCGAACGTCGGGACCGCGGCCTCGTCGTAGTTGAAACCCTTGGGCTGTGCGAGAGTCGTCGTGACCGTCAGCATCAGCAGCAATCCAGTCAGCAGCGGCCAACGCCAGGGGCGCGGAGGTTCGGAGGTCATGCGTCAGTTCTCTTCTGCGAGCGTTACGATCTGCACCCAGGCCGGCCCCTTGCCGACGGGAAGGGTCTGAAACTGCTGGAGTCGTCCTTCGGGCGAGATGTGGTAGGCCGCGAGATTCCCCGAGTTCTGACCCGCCGCGTACAGAAACCGTCCGGACGGATGGATGTTGAACGAACGCGGGGTACGTTCGGTGGCGAACTGCCCAAGCGGTGTGAGTGAACCATTCTCAGCATCGACTGCGAATCCGGCAAGGCTGTCGTGTCCACGATTCGAGACGTATGCGAAGCGCCCATCCGGCGTGAGTTCGATGTCGGCCGTCGAATTGCCTTCGTTGAAGTCGTCAGGGATCGTGCTTACGCGCACAGGCCTGCCGGCGGTGTCGTGGATCGGTGTCAGCGAGCCGCCCTGAGGATCAATGCGGCAGGCGGCGATGGCGCTGCCCTGCTCGAGACTCACGAACGCCAGCTCCCGGGTCGGATGCAGCCACACATGCCGGGGGCCGCAGGCATGGTCAGCATCGGTCGTGTCGACCGGGCCGGCATCATGGGGGTTGAGCTCTCCTGTCTCCGCGTTGAACAGAAACTGAAAGATCTTCTCGGGCCCGGTATGGGGTACAAACGTGAAGCGGTTCGAACGATCCACGACAATACAGTGTGCCTTCTCGGCCGTAGGGATGCTGTGCAGCAGCTCTCCGATGGCTCCATTCTCATCGAGGGCATGCACGGCCACCCGCCCGTCGGAGTAATAGGCGGTCAACAGGTACCGCCCTGTCCGGTCGGTCGTCACGTAGGCCGCGTTGCCACCTGCGGGGACAACGTTCAGCGGGGTGAGTTTGCCGCTGGTCTCGTCAATGCGGAAGCTGCCCAGGCTGTTGGTCGATCGGAGCGAGACATACAGCGTGCGCTGGTCGGGGGCGACTGCCATTGCACCGGGTGTCCCGTCCACCCTCAACGAATCGCACAGTGTGATTCGTCCGCTCGTCTCGTCGACCTCGAACCGTGCCAGCCGCTGCTCCTCAGAGACGGAGACGTACAGGACGCTGGCGGCGTCCAGAGGTGAGACCAGCAGAAATAACACCAGCACCAAGGCGGACCGTCGCATGCGGACCTCGCAGGCAGGACTCAGAACTGCATTTCATGATAAACGGAATCATCGTGAATCGCATGCCTGCTGAGGCGATCGTGCTGCCGGACAGAGGGTCGCGCATCCTCTACCAGATCAACGGGTTGCGGTTCTTCGCACTTTTTTTGGCCGAATCCCCCGCGAATTGGTGATCTGTCAGGAGAGTTGCTTCTGTGAGCCAACCTCGAAATTCAGGATGGAGCCGGCGGGAAACGGGCGATCCGGTTCGAATCCTTCGGCAGGCACCCGGCGTCTGATGGGACGTCGGGTGCCGTCGTTTGGCGTCAGCCCTCAGCGACGAGGGCCTCCACGAACGTGTCCGGGTCGAACAGCTCCAGATCATTGATCTGTTCGCCGACGCCAACATACTTGACCGGGATGCCCATCTGCTGGCGGATCGCGACGACCACTCCACCCTTGGCCGTGCCGTCGAGCTTGGCGAGCACGATGCCTGTGCAGCCGGCGGCCTCGGAGAACTTGGTCGCCTGTGAAAGCCCGTTCTGGCCGGTTGTCGCGTCGATCACCAGCAGAACCTCATGCGGGGCGCCTTCGATCCGCCGACCGATGACCCGGTGGATCTTGCCGAGTTCCTGCATCAGATTTTGATGGGTCTGCAGCCGACCCGCCGTATCGATGATGGCCACGTCGGCACCGATTTCGAGCGCTCGATCGACACCCGCGTAGGCGACCGCCGCGGGATCGGTTCCGGATTCCTGGTGACGATCTCGCAACCCAGGCGGCCTGCCCACAGCGTGAGTTGCTCCACGGCCGCTGCCCGGAATGTGTCGCCCGCGGCCAGCACGACGGTCTTGCCAGCCTTCTGCAGATAGTTGGCCAGCTTGGCAATGGAGGTTGTCTTCCCGACGCCATTGACGCCGCAGACCAGAATGACCGTCGGTCCCTCCGCCGCGAGTTGAAGCGGAGAGAGGGCGTCTGATACGTCCCAGTGACAGTCTCCCTCCCCGCGGAGAATCGTGCGGAGCTTGTCCTGGACGACCCGCCAGACCTCATCCGGTTGCACCGTGCGACCTTTGTACTGCGTGCGCAGCTCATCGACGATCGCTTCGGCGGCGGGAACACCCATGTCGGTGGTCATCAGTCCGCGAAAGAACTCTTCGAGCTTGTCCTCATCGAGAATGACACCTTCCTTGAACAGATCGCGGACATCGGTCCGCAAGACGGCGTGCGTCTTCTGGAGGGCGCCTTTAAGCTTGTTGAACAGACCCATGTGTGTGGTGATCCGTGAAAAGTGAGTGTCCCCGCCCACAGGACTTCGGCCGTCATGGGCGACCACCGCTGCTGACCGCACTCAGGGACTGCGGGAGACGTGCTAACTGATCGACTGAAATCGTTGAAATGCGTCGTCCCATGCCTGGCGATCGCGGGGCTCGAAGGTCGTGAGTTCGCTGGAGCTGCGCACGATGTTGCGGATCTCGGCCAGCGTGCCGACGTCACCCATCGTGCGGGCCTGGACCAGTACGTTGCCCAGCGCCGTGGCCTCGGTCGGCCCGGCAATGACGGGCTTGCCGCAGGCATCCGCCGTGAACTGGTTCAGCAGATCGTTCCGCGATCCGCCGCCGACGACGTGAATCACTTCGATCGTTTCGCCGGTCAGTGACTCCAGACCCTCCAGCACCGCGCGATACTTCAAGGCCAGACTTTCCAGGGCGCAACGGATGAGTTGGCCGTCGGTTTCCGGGACCGGCTGACCATGGGCGCTGCACCAGTTCCGGATGGCTGCGGACATGTCGTCGGGGCTGAGGAAGCAGCCGTCGTTGGGGTCGATCAGCGAGCGGAAGGCTTCGGCCTCCCGCGCCATCACGGTGAGCTGATCGTAGTCGTAGTTGCGGCCCTGCCGCTCGAACGCGTGGCGGCACTCCTGCACAGCCACAGCCCCATCACGTTCTTCAGCAGACGGTAGGTGCCGTCGATCCCGCCCTCGTTGGTGACATTCTGGGCGAGGGCCTCGGGAGTGAGGATCGCCTCCTGCACCTCGACTCCGATGAGCGACCAGGTTCCCGAACTGATATAGGCCCAGTTCGCGCGTCCGGTGTGCTCGGTCGGTACCGCCGCGACGGCCGAAGCCGTGTCGTGCGTGGCCGGTGCGATCACTTCGATCCGCTCGAGACCGGTGCGCGTCGCCACTTCCTGGCGCAGCGACCCCAGCCGCGTGCCCGGGGGCAACAATCTCGCGAAAGATGTGCGTCGGGATCTCAAGCTTCCGCAGGAGGTCGATGGCCCAGGTACGCTGCCGGGCCTGAAGAAATTGTGTGGTCGTGGCGTTGGTGAACTCGACCACGCGGCTGCCGCAGAGCAGCCAGTGGAACACGTCGGGCATCATCAGGAAGCGTTCGGCGTTGGCGAGCAACTTCGGGTCCGACGTCTGCATCGCGACGAGTTGATACAGCGTGTTGATCTCCATGAACTGCAGCCCGGACTGCGCGAAGATCTCCTCCCTGGGCACTCGCGCGAACACCTGCTCCATCACACCCTGCGTGCGCGCGTCGCGGTAGTTGTAGGGCTGGCCGACAAACTCGTCCTTCGCCGAGAGCAGCACATAGTCGACGCCCCATGTATCGACGCCCGCGGAGACGATGGCGTCGCCGTACCGTCGAGCCGCCAGCGCCAGACCCTCCAGGATTTCACTCCAGAGCCGCAGCAGGTCCCAGCGTCGAGTGCCGGCAACCATCACCGGCCCGTTTGGGAAACGGTGGAGTTCATCGAGGGTCACGCGGCCTTGAATCAGCCGTCCGGCGATGACCCGTCCACTCTCTGCCCCCAGGTCGATCGCCAGGTACACGCGTTCCGCCATCAATGCTCCTCGCTGTGAGTCTGCCTTATGCCGCAGCCCATGATAGTAGAGACCACGGGGTGGGGGAATTGTGAGGGCCGGCGCGGTTGCCGATGTGCAGACCGTCGCGTCCGCAGTGGTGCGTCAGATCGACGGCCCCTGCACGCAGAGGATGGTGGCGTCTCCTCCATCCGTGTCGGCGACGGCGTGATCCGTCACCAGGCCCGATGCGATTGCCTGCCACCACTGTTCCGCCTCGGCGGGCCCCCACTGACCCGCCAGAGAGCAGCCGTCCAGAGCCGCCGCCAGGCATGCCGCAGTGTCGAAGCGGTGGGCGGGACGTTTGGCGAGACACTTGAGGACAATCTCATCCAGGTCGGGAGGAACCTCGGGATTCACCTCCGAGGGTGGACTGGCTTTCCGTTGTGCGTGCGCGACCAGAATCTCTGTGTCGTCCTGACCCACGAACGGGGTCTGGCCGGTCAGCAGATAGTAGGCCACGACCCCCAGGGAATAGATGTCGGCCCGACCATCGACGTCCTCGTAAGACAGGGCCTGCTCGGGTGACATGAACAGCGGAGTTCCGCTGAACAGGCCATGCCGCGTTTCGGCCCCGTCGGTGAGTTCGACCCCTTCCTTGACCAGGCCGAAATCCAGCAGCTTCGCCACGTCATACACCCCGCCGCGCTGTGTGGCGAAGATGTTGGCCGGTTTGATGTCGCGATGGATCAGCCCCGCGGCGTGGGCCTCCTGCAGCGCCCCGCACACCTGCCTCAGCAGCGAGACCACGCGGGCCGGTGCCAGTGGACCGTGTTGCTTCACCAGGTCTTCCAGATTGAGCCCGGGCAGCAGCTCCATCACATAGTAGAACGTGCCATCACTGGTGCGGCCGTAGTCGTAGATCTCGACGGTGTTCCAGTGGGTCAGCTTGGCGGTGGCCTTCACTTCCTTCTCAAAACGTGCGATCGCGGTCTCGTTGGTTTCACTGTCGGCCTTGATCAGTTTCATGGCGCAGGGACGTTTGAGCAGCGTATGCTCGGCCTTGTAGACATCGCCCACACCCCCCGCACCGAGATGCTCGTGCAGCAGGTACTGCCCGAACTGTCGCGACTGGAACGCCTCCCGTCGCATCGCATTGACGACATGGGCCCCGAGGGTCCCAATGGCGGCGGCCACAAAGGGAAGCGGTAGGGCGAACTTCGACTCATCCTGCTGCAGCAGCCACTCGACGCCCGGGTTCCACCGGGCAGTTGCCAACAGCACGAGATAGGGGACACAGGCCATCGGGACGAGCACCAGTGCAGCGCGGCGCCAGGTGTTCGGCATGAGGATGCTGTACGAGTACATCAGCGCCGTCCAGGCGGAGACCATTGCGGCCCGGAAGGACAGGCCTGAGGCGGCCTCCCGAGTCTCGGCGTAGCCCTCCAGTTGCGTGGACAGCATGCACATGAGCTGCATCCCGAGCATGCCGAAGATCAGCAACTCAAAGCCGTGCAGCCAGGAAAGCGAGAACGGCCGGTCACTCCGGAGGACGATATGGCAGACCAGCAGCAGCAGCAGCACACCGGCTCTCAGCCACCAGAGGCCCCACAGACCCACGATGGCATTGCCGACAAAGGCCGCCGACATGACGAGCGTCATGATCAGCGCTGCTGCGGCCAGCCGGCTGCGAAGCAGCATGGCGGTCTCGTCGGAGAACGCGGGCAACCTGACCGGTGCCGAGCCCGCCCCCTGCCGGGTCAGAACCGGGCGCCTCCGCATCAACAAGCCGCGTTGAATCGTGCCAGTCATGCTTTGCCGGCGGAGTCCGGCTTGATCAGGCCGGTCCCCGGTCCTTGGGGAGCGATCCGAATTGTTCACCAAAATTGTGGTCAGGGGACCCGAAATTTCAACAGTCACGGACTTTCGTCGCGAGTGGTCACCTGTGTCTTAGGGGTCGGACTCGCCAGTCAACGGGTCCATCTAGGCCATGAGGAACAGAAAGGACTCATCCGCCTGGGTCAGACGCGTACCATCATCGACGAACTGCCTGAGCGTAAAGTATCCGTACAGCGTCTTGACGCGATGGGTCAGTCGAGCCTCGTCACGCTTGAGCATCCCCTGCCAGTACACGGGCTCGCGCGGATCGTGATCGGCTTTCACCACCGGTCCCAGCTCAGCTTCCACATCCGGCAGGGATCGCCACAGCCGGACATGCTGATGATGAGCCGGCAGCGCCTGGTGCGCCACGACCTCGTGCCCCAGGCGGTTCAACTCGACGATGGCTGCCGCATGATTGATGAGATGCCACAGGCCCCCGAACCCCTGTTTGCGCAGACGGGCCGTGCCGATCAGCTCCCCGATCGTGACGTCCACCATCTGCGGGATGGAAACGTACGGCGGAAAGTCCGGATCGAGGGCCAGCTTGACCTGATTGCCTGTCTGCCAGCCTTGTGGCTGGCCGTAGTATCCTCGACCGGCGTGGGCGTTATCGAATCCCGAGATCAATCTGCGAATGCCATCCGTGATGGCGGGCGTAGCGAATTCGGGATGATCCTGCAGCGCACGGATGGCGATCGAGGCGAAGATGATGTTGTGCCCCGATTGTCGAGTTTGGCCGACATTCTGCTGCAGCGCGGCCAAGAGGGGCGGGATCGCGTCGGTTTCCGGCGCCTGTTGCGGGAGCGGCTGAAACAGTTCTTCGGGCGTCACTCCGGCCTTTTTCGCGTCGAACCAGATGGCTTCCTCGCCGGCGATGATGCGATCCAGTTCGGCCTCCAGTCCCCGATCCACCTCGGGCGGCAGATCACTCTGATCCTCGCCGAAGAAGTAGCCGGCTGCGACCGCCGCGCCGAGATGGCCCGCCATCGTCCCCGCCCGATGCGCGTTGGCGAGACCCCGGACACCCTGCTCCAGGTAATCAAACGCAATCATGGACTGCTGCTCCCATCCGGAAGGGCCTGAATCGTCTCGAAGATCGCCTGCGAGTTGACAACAATCGCCAGACCCAGGCGTTCACGCATCAGCCCCTGCTGGTAGATCAGCTGGTAACGCTCGTCGACGAAGTGTTGTCCGGTGACGAGGCCGATCACCTGGACGAGTCCTGCGGAGTCCTCGGTGTAGACCAACGCCCCGCTGTCACCCTCGAAGCTGTTGTAGTCGGCCAGAAACGTGGGATGACGCTCGAAGGGCGTCAGTGGGTAACTGGCGATACAGCCGAGCCGTGTGGATGGGAACGCAGCCGCGCTCGGCTTGAACTGTGCGGCGTGCGGGAAACCGACGCAGCGAATCAGGTCACCGGGCTGTGCGGGTCGTGCACGCCAGGCGGCGGCATCGGCCAGGGCGTCGAGGGGGATCGTGTCGACCTCCACATCCTCGAGGCCCTCCAGAGCGAGGACCGCCACGTCGTGCTGGGGATGCTTCTGCCACAGGGGTGTTCCCCCGCGACGAATTTCAATCGGGCGTGGATCGGCCTGCCAGTCGCCGTCGACTGTCTGCCGCCGCAGCACCAGCGTGGGGCGTTCCCCCTCCATTTTCGTGAAGGCATGCGCCGCCGTAATCAGCAGCCATTGCTCTTGCCCATGATCGACCGGATGCGGTCGCGCCACGACGAACCCGGTCCCGGACGTGCGGGGGTGCTCGATGCGGTAACTCGCCCGGACCACGCGAGTGCGGAGCCCCCCCGGCTGGGCGAATCCAGTGTTGCTCCAGGCGAACAGCAGGGCGATGGTGAGCAGCAAGCACATGGTGGCGACACTTGCGGAATTTCGCAGGGACCTGGACGACGGGTCATTCTGTCTCATGCGGCGCAGAATCTCCAGACCGAGGGCCATCTCGCGCGGTTGCCGGCTGCTGCACCGAGATCAATTCGCCGCACCGGGGGGGCCGCGTCGCCGGTGCGGACTCATGCATGCTCGATCAAGAGCGTGGCCACCTTGATGGCCTCGAGCATGCCGGTCGGGTCCGCGAGCCCGCGGCCCGCGATGTCGAATGCAGTCCCATGACTGGGGCTCGTGCGGACGATCGGCAGGCCGAGGGTCACGTTGACCGCCCGGCCGAAGGCGATGAGCTTCGAGTGCAATGTGCCCCTGGTCGTGATACATCGCCACGACGCCGTCGAACTCACCATCGACGGCACGCTTCAGCAGTGTATCCGCGGGATACGGTCCGTCCGCCGAGATCGTCCGGCTGACAGCCTTGGCGACAGCGGGCTCGATCAGGTCTCGCTCCTCTGTACCGAACAGCCCCCCCTCGCCGGCGTGCGGGTTGAGGGCGCACACGCCGATTCGTGGCTTCGTGCAGCCGACGCGGGCCAGAAAGTGGTCGACGCGGACAATCGTCTCGAGGATGCGGGCTGTTGAGAGCAGCCCGGGAACACTGGCAATCGATGTATGCAGCGTCGCATGGGCGACCGCCAGACCATGTGGGCCGCGCACGATCTGGCCGGGGGGCAGATAGAGCATCATCCGCACCCCCTGCACGCCACACAGGTGCTCGAGGATCTCTGTATGACCGGGAAAGTGGATTCCTCCCAGGTTCAGGGCTCGCTTACTGATTGGTGCCGTCACCAGGCCGTCTGCCTGCTGCTCAAGGGCCAGTCGTGCGCCGGCGATCACCCATTCGTAAGCCGCGCGTCCGGCGCAGAGGGTCATCGCCCCCGAGCGGGACGTCACCGACGGGGTCGATCGGATTCCAGCAGGCGATGGCGTTCTGGTCGGGTTCGTCCCACCGGGGCTCCAGGCATGGCGTCACCCGGCAGTTGAGCCCCGCGGATCGGGCAGCGCGTTCCAGAACGACGGGGTCGCCGATCACCAGCGGCCGGCAGTGGTCGCGCACGGAGGTGTCGGCCAAGGCGCGGACGACGACTTCCGGGCCGATCCCGGCGATGTCACCCAGGGTAATCGCCAGTCGTGGTCGTTCTCCGATCGCGCTCACGGGTAGGTTTGTGCTTCTGCCAGGGGGACACCTCGTTGATCCTTCTCGGAAAGGATCGGGGCAGCGGAAAGCGGCCAGTCGATCGCCAGCCGTGGATCGCTCCACAATACGGTCCGTTCGTATTGCGGGGCGTACAGGTCGGTGCACTTATAGAATACGTCGGCGACTTCCGAGACGACACAAAAGCCGTGCGCAAAGCCCGGTGGGACATAGACGGCGTGATGATTCTCCTCAGTGAGAGTCACGCCGACCCATTCGCCGAAGGTCGGAGAGCTGCGACGGACATCGACTGCCACGTCGAAGACCTCGCCGCGCAGAGCCTGCACCAGTTTTCCCTGCGGCTGCTGGATCTGATAGTGGAGACCGCGGAGGATGCCCCGGCGAGACCGGGAGAGATTGTCCTGGACGAAGGTGGCGTCGAGACCGGACTCAGCGAATTTCTGCTGATGGTAGGTCTCCAGGAAGAACCCGCGATGATCTCCATGCACCGTGGGTTCGATCAGCAGTACTTCCGGCAGGCGGGTGGGAGTGATCTTCACGGTGACTTTCGTGCTTGGTGTCCAGGTGAGGCCGCGGAGCCCTCTGACTCCGCCGAATGGTAGCTTCTGGCAGCGTGCGAGGCAAAAAAGCCCGGTGTTGAGTTCCGACAGCAAAAGAGTTCAATCCCGTTGACAGGACGAAACGGTCCGAGTTTCCCGCAGACATCACACAGGGCAGAGCTGTGAACTTGCCAGCAGTATCGGTGGGTGCGTATGGTGTAGTGTCCGAATTTACCGGACAAAGTGGGAGTGCCGACTGTAATAGTTCGGAGGACACGTTATGCCGGACGGTTGCCGATCTTTGTCGAGGACTTCCGGATTCCTGCCGTTGGCGGCAGGGCTCGTGGGACTTCTGCTCACTGCCGGGCTGCGGGCCGAAGAAACCGATGTGGTCCGCACGGTCACGAATCGTCCTGTGACACTGCCCGAAGTCTTCTCCAAGACGGTGCCGGAGTCGGTCGCCGATCTGCAGGCGATCGAGAATCACGTCCAGTCGCTGGTGCAGCAGTTGAAGGCCTGCACCGTCGGGGTCGAGGTCGGGCGGGCGCAGGGGAGCGGGGTCATTGTCAGCCCGGACGGCTACGTGCTGACGGCAGCGCATGTGTCGGGTCAGCCGGGCCGCAGGGCCGTGTTCATTCTTCCCGACGGCAAACGGGTCTTTGGGCGCACACTCGGCCACAACAACACGCTGGACGCGAGCCTGCTGAAAATTGATGAAGCCGACACCGAGTGGACCTACGCAGAGATGGCCGAGTTGACGGCACTGCAGGCAGGCGACTGGTGTCTGGTGACGGGACATCCCGAGGGATTCCAGGCAGGGCGTCCTCCGGTGGTGCGACTCGGCCGGATCATCTCTGCCGACCGCAACGATATTCATACCGACTGCGAACTCGTCGGCGGAGATTCCGGGGGACCGCTCTTCGATATGCGGGGCCGCGTCATTGGCATCAACAGTCGCATCGGCCCGTCGACGTCACTCAATCTCCACGTTCCGGTCAGCGCTT
The DNA here is from genome assembly GCA_963715185.1 of uncultured Planctomycetaceae bacterium. Lineage (GTDB taxonomy): Bacteria > Planctomycetota > Planctomycetia > Planctomycetales > Planctomycetaceae > CAVPPT01. The sequence goes on along the minus strand of CAVQRG010000019.1, from coordinate 9,239 downwards.
ACCGGGAGAACTGGGATCGACTCCTGGCGTCCGAGTCTTTCACGCTGCACAGCGGTGCCTTGCTGGGTGTGCAGGGAGTGTCTGACGAGGAGGGGGTCAAGCTCACACAGGTCAATCCCCAGCACCCGGCGGCCCGCGCGGGGCTTGTCGAAGGCGATATCCTGACGGCGTTTCAGGGTGTCCAGGTGCGCACGATTGATGAACTGATTCAGCTGGTGGGGCAGCACCGTCCGGGGGGACGTGTGCAGGTAGAAGTGCTGCGAGATGGACAGAGACGGAAATTCCGCGTGGAACTGGGATCTCGGGAGGACTGAATGTCGACGATTCGGACACCCGTGAAATCGAGAACCATTGCGATTGCCGCTCTGGCCCTGCTCGTGGGGCTGATGAGTTCGCGACAGGTGTGCGCCAGTCGCACGAACTGCTCAGTTCCCGTCAGACGAATGGGGCGGCCGTCCGACGTGTCTTCAGCGACGTCGTCGATACGGCAAACCAGTGGACCGTCCGGGTGATCTGCGAGAATCGTCAGGTCGCCCTGGGAATCGTTGTCGGTGCCGACGGTCAGATTCGCACGAAGGCCAGTCAGCTCCGCGGTGACATCACGTGCAAGCTGGCTGACGGAAGATCGCTGCCGGCCAACTGCATCGGACACCACCAGGAGCATGATCTGGCGTTGCTCAAGGTCGATGCCGAACAGCTCCCCACGGTCGAATGGCAGAAGGACGGTGATCCGGGCGTCGGGCGATGGGTGGTGACACCGGATCAGGAGGGAGCTCCTCGCGCGATCGGCATCATGAGCGTCGAACGCCGCAGCATCCCCCCGGTGCAGACCCGCGGAGTTCTGGGGATCCGTCTCGTCGAACTGGAATCCCCCGCCCAGGTCGCGGAGGTCTTTCCCGGAAGTGCGGCGGAGAACGCCCGTCTGCAGCCCGGCGACGTCATTCACAAGGTGAATGAGATCAGCGTGCATACGCGCGTGACGCTCGTCAACGAGATCGGCAAGTACCGGCCGGGTGATCGGCTGCTGCTCAGCGTGGAACGCGAGGGCGAGGAGTACATCGTCCCCGCGACGCTCTCGCATCCATTCGGCGACTTCATGTCGCGGATTGCCATGCAGAACCAGATGGGGGGGCGCTTAGTGATCGCCGCAGCGGATTTCCCCAGGTCATCCAGCATGACACCGTGCTGCGTCCCGAGGACTGCGGGGGACCACTGCTCGATCTGTCGGGTGCTGCCGTCGGGATCAACATCGCCCGCGCCGGACGGACGGAGAGCTTCGCGATCCCCGATGACGTGGTCCGCGGACTGCTGGGCGATCTGATCGCCGGTCGCTATCCGCCCCCGACCCCGCAACCGGTGTCGATTGCCACCCGCAAGGTGCCGCCCGTCGACAGCGCCGAGGACCTGCCACCGGTCCCTGCAGATTCGTCGGGGGACTGACGCCCGCCCTCAGGAGACAACCCGTTGTCGGCTAGGATCATCGACGGCAAGGCGATCGCCGCAGGTTTGCGCCAGCAGATTGCCGCCGACGCGACAGTTTTTCAGCAACAGACCGGTATCCAGCCACATCTCGCGGCTGTCCTCGTGGGGGACGACCCTGCCAGCGCGGTCTATGTGCGCAACAAGCAGCGTGCGTGCGAGCAGGCCGGCATCCGCAGCTCTTTGCACCGGTTGCCCGCTGAGACTTCGGCGAGGCAGTTGCTGGAACTTGTGGAACAATTGAACGGGGACCGCGACGTCCACGGGATTCTGGTGCAGCTCCCACTGCCCGCACAGATCGACGAACAGTCGGTGCTGGACGCCGTCGCGCCGCTGAAGGATGTCGATTGCTTTCATCCGGAAAACGTGGGGCTGTTGGCTCAGGGGCGGCCCCGCTTTCAGCCCTGTACCCCCGCGGGCTGTCAGCATCTGCTGGCGTCCTCCCACGTCAACACGGTCGGTGCGCATGTCGTCGTGCTGGGACGCAGCGAGATCGTTGGCAAACCGATGGCCCTGCTGATGATGCAGCGGGGACCCCACGCCGATGCCACGGTGACCGTCTGTCACAGCAAGACGCGCGACCTGCAGAACGTCGTCCGCACCGCGGACATTCTGATCGCGGCCATCGGTCGACCGCGTTTCGTTACGGTCGACATGGTGCGGCCGGGCGTGGTCGTCATCGACGTCGGCATCAATCGTGTGGGGGACCGACTGGTGGGGGACGTCGACTTCGAACCGGTCAGTGAGGTCGCGGAGGCCATAACGCCCGTGCCGGGGGGCGTGGGACCGCTGACGATTGCCCTGCTTCTGCAGAATACCCTGGCGGCAGCTCGCCTGCAGTGCCCGGTTCGCTGAGCATCGTCGTCCCGAAGTCGTCCGGTCGTGCGTCTTCTGTGCCCACCTGGGTAAAAGGGTTGATCGGACTCGATGCGCCGAATTCGTCGGCGGGCAGTCGCACGGGAGCTGGCCCGGCCAGAAGGTGCTGAATATCGACGCGCGGATATCCCGGCTTGTCGGGGACCAGCCAGGCAGTTTCGGGCAGGGGAGGCGGATTCAACTCGACCTGTTCGATTCGCAGTGTGAGTTGCTGGTCCATTTCCGGCCAGTAAAGCTGCACGGTGCGGGGCATCACGAGTCCAGCGACGGGATCGTGGTGATGATCGCCGAGCGCCGCCCGGGCAATCAGCACTCCGCGTGCATCATGCAGGGCATGCTCGCGCACAATGCCGTGACAGGCATCCACCCGAATCACCTTCGTGATTGACTGTCCCGAGGGCGACTGTTCGGTGGACACCAGTTCCACCAGCGACGAGGAGGGATCGGGATGTCGCAGTGTGACGGCCTGGGAATCGATGGGGATGACGCCGAGCACTTGCATCAGCCAGTCGGGCTGGAAAGGGATCTGCAACTGCTGCTGCATGTACGAGAGCTGTTCGTGACGTGCGCTGATCACGTTGTGAGGCTGGCCGTCCTTGGCCCAGAACCAGAACTCCTGGTGGTTCGACCCCATGTCGACCATCTCGCCACGCCCGATCGGTTCGGACACGCGCAGTCGGAAGTTGCGGGGAGCCTCGACGGCAATGGAGGCCGGCAGCGTCATGGGCATGCCCTTGAGGCTCAGCCGGACATGCGTCGACCGCCAGGACGCCAGACCACCCGCGGTCTCTCCCCCGGTGATATTGCGATTCAGGTGTTGGACGATGTGTTCCTTCGTCGCGCCGGGCTGCAACACGCACGGGGCCCGCTTGCTGAACGGCGACGGCTTCCGCCAGCCGGGGAGCGTGCATCCGCACTGGAATGCTGCGCTCACCACGATCAATAACAGCGTCAGCCGATACATTCGAGATTCCAATCTGTGTCGCTGCCCGCCGTCGCAGCACCACACTCTTTCGCCAGCCTCTGTGCTCCCTGGATGTGCGACCGGTCTGTCGGTGATGCCGGCCTGTGACCGGAACCACGTTGCCGATGTCAGGCCGCCTCTGTCTGCGGGTCTCCGGTCACTGCAGGGTCCTCCGCCTGGGAGTCCCGCGCCTGGCTCAGCTGCTGGCTCAAAGCCGCCTGCAAGGTGGCGACTTCCTCAGCCGACAGATTCTGATCGCGCACTTCGTAAGGTCCCTCGCCCTGGCTCCCGATGAACTGGAGATACTCGATGTCCCCGTCACGGCGTGAGCCATCCAGCTTCAGTCGCCGTTTCTGCAGCAGCAGCAGCGCGAGCACGTAACAGAACTGCTCCTGAACAGGATTGGATTCGTCCACCAGCTTCTCGAAGTACTCGAGCAGGCTGTTGGCATCGAGTGGCTTGGGACGCGTTGACTCGGGGGGCGGGACCACGCACATCCACTGTCCGATGGTGCCTTCCGGTGGCCCGGTCCAGCCTTGCTGCGAGAAGTCGAGACGCAGCTGCTCACCCTCCTGGTCGACGAGCACCGAGTACACGGTCTCACCCGGTGCCAGTGGTTGTTGTGTGGCCGCGCAGGTTCGCCCCAGCGGTTTGATATGAAACTCCATCAACGGTGTCGGTCCCTTCCGGAGGATCCCCGGATTACGACAGGCGTTTCGAAATGGGGGCGGATGGTACTCAAGGTGCGAAAGAGGGACAAGATGAGCCTGGAGAGCGAACAGGTGTTCACGTCTTCAACGGCAGTCAAAACCGGTCGATCTCAGTCAATTCGGAGCTGAAACTGCAGTGGCAGCCGGTCCGGCGACCTAAGGGCCGAGCGTCACGCGGACGCCGGAGCTCACCTCCGCCGGGCCATTCTGAGGGGCCGGACTGGCCTGCGGAACCTGAAGCAGGGCGATGGGATCGATTCCCAGCGCCTCTTCCCACAGCGTCAGCGGGACGTCCCAGGGGCCGTCCCCGAGCGGTTCCGACAACGGCATGATCCATGCCGGGATCGACCAGCTCCAGGCTTCCCGGCTGAGGTCGACCGTCGGATCGATCAGTAATTGCGGTCGCCGGCCGTTCAGTGATACCAGCGATAGCACACGGATCTCGACGTCTTTTCCCGTGGACTGCTGCAGGTCCCGGTGAATGTGGTGAGCCAGTTGGCGGATCATCTCGGGATCCCGACTGACGCGGGAGAGCTGCAGTCGCGTGACGTACGGACGGGCATCGACCACCGAGACCTCCCGGGTCTCTCGGTCTACCGCGTACACCCTCAGGCCGCATCGCTTCTCCCGCAGCAACATGTGCCACGCAAAGAAGTGGCCACGTTCGGTCCAGTTGGCTTCCCGGTCGAGCAGCAGATGCCGCAGGGGGAACAGGCAGTGGAAGGCGACGTACACCGTTGCCAGCATCAGGCCTGCCCGTGCCCGGCGCGACAACTGCGACCATTTCAGCGGCGACGGGGGGGCAGGGATTCGCAGCCGCCGGGCGAACAACCGTCTTGGCCAGTCGGGAGGGAAGAAGAGTGCCGTGGCCGCGATCATCAGCCAGGGAAAGACGCCGATCGTGAAGACGCTGGAGTTCGTCAGATGAAAGAGGAGGCACATCGCAAAGGCGAAGCCACGGGTTGGCTTCCAGAGCAGTCCCGGGACGACCAGCAGATCAAACAGCAACCCGCCCCAGGTGAAGAACTGGATCAGCGCGACCGAGTCCGTCCACGGGCCCAGAAGAGGATGCCAGTCGCTGCGGGACAGCGTGAGCTCCATGGGACGTCCCGAGAGCCAGTCGGCGTCGAATTTGGCGATGCCACCGAAGAAATACGGCACAGCGATATGGAACCGCAGCAGCCACAGTGTCCAGGCAGGAATCGTCGAGGCACGCAGGTCCGGATGTTGTACGCAGTCGAGCGCGAAGGCGCGATTGGCGGGGAGCAGAGCCATGCACCAGCTCAGCAGGCACATCAGGTAATGATGATTGAGGTAGTGCGCCTTGTCGATCACGAACGTGTATGTCATCAGCAACGCGAACACCACACTGCTCAGCCGATAGAACAGCCCGAGGGTGATCAGCACAGAGCACAGCGACATCACCGCGAACAGGGCATACATGGCCGTGTCGGGCAGAATGGGGACCCAGGCGAATCCGAGATGCGGAAAGAAATAGTCGGGCCGCACGTACAGTTCGCGCGCCCCGCCCCCGGTGATCTTGTAGACCGAGTAGCAGGTCATCAGGAAGCCGAACGCAATCCGGAAGTACACCAGATACGCGATGTCGATCGGCTTGAAGAGCCAGGCAGTCAGGCGATCTCGCATCAGCAATGCCGGTGGTCAGTCACTCGGTAACGGCAGGCTTCGCTGAGGGACCATCAGTCCGTTCGGCGGCGCACACGGAACATCAATCTAGGCGAGCGCCCCGGTCGTCGAAACCGGGGAATGCCCGGCGATCACGATTTCACTGGTTCTTCACGATCCCGAAATCGGTTCTGAACATGTGACGTTACCCTGACAGCAGTGGAGGCGCTCAGCGGTCCTGGACACTTTCATTATCGGAGTACGATGGTATGCCTGCCTTTCGTCGAGGATTCACTTTGATCGAACTGCTGGTGGTGATTGCGATCATCGCCATCCTCGTGTCGCTGCTCTTGCCCGCCGTCCAGCAGGCGCGGGAAGCGGCTCGCCGCACACAGTGCAAAAACAACCTCAAGCAGGTCGGCCTGGCCCTGCACAACTATGTGGATGTCTACAACCGGCTCCCTTGCCTGATGTATTCGGACGTGGACGACAACGACGGCTGCGACGATGACGGGCTCGGCTTCATGTACATGATCCTGCCCTATATCGATCAGGCTCCGCTGTACAACCAGATTGACGGCTACCTGCGAACCTTCGATCTGAACGGTACGGATAGCCCCGGCACAACCTTTTGTGTCCTGAAGGGACACTTCGAAGTCACGGGAAGGCCGATTCCCGGCGGGGAAACGGTGTTGCCGGCCTACCGCTGTCCTTCCTCGGTTCTGCCAGCCGTGGTGCCCAGCAGCTTTGCGGTTCCCGGAGGTGCCCCCGCCCGTCCGCCCGAGGAGGATGCGATGATCGGCTACGGGGTGTCCGACTACAAAGGGGCCGGGGGAAGTGCCCGCGGCGACTTCGGCATGCTGCACAAGCAGAGCGAAGTGGTCGGCGGACGACAGTTCCGGGACGTTACGGACGGCCTCAGCAACGTGTTGATGGTCGGTGAGTCGTCGTATGTCACGACCGATATGGATGTCGACGATGGTGAAGATCCCGCCAACGCGACGGAAGTTCAGGACTGGCCGACCTGGATCGGCGGTGTCGATACCGACGAGTCCCTGCGGTTCAACGGTCGCTTCAACTCGCCGATCAATTCGTTCGTCGATCACTACCGCATGGCGCAGGCCATCGACGATGATTCCGCCTTCAGCTTCCACGAAGGGGGAGCCCAGTTCCTTCTTGGTGATGGTTCGGTCCGGTTTGTGAGCGAGAACATCTCGGCCGATGTCTGGAGCTGGATCAACGACATCAGTGACGGCAACCCCATCGGAGAGTTCTAGGCACCGGTTGACAGGCCCACCCCGGGTGGCTGTGATGGCGTGCCGTCGGTGCGACGGATGGCGGCGAAATGGCCGCGTTGGCCGACAGCTTCGTCTTGGCCACCTTGGGGTTCCCGGGCTTGCGCCACCGTTCATCCCTCGAGGCTCCCGGCCCGCCTCCGGCCCTGCGAGCACGGTCTTCAGTTCAAGTTCTGTTGGGGAGTCGATGTGATGCGAACCGGCATGTCGATGTGCGGTACGGGGCTGGTTGCACTGGCCCTGCTGGGCTGCGGACGCAGCGAGTACGAAGTGGCACCTGCCTCGGGAGTCGTCCTGTGTGAGGGGATACCGGTCCCGAAGGCCCAAGTGTTCTTCCTGCCTCATCGGAAGGGAACGAGGCGCCCTGTCCGGCAAGACCGGATTCGCAGTGGCGGACGCCAGCGGAAATTTCAGCATGACGACCTACGAGGAAGGGGATGGAGCGATCGTTGGCAAGCACAGTGTTCGCGTCGAGCGACCGGGATCGCCCGACTTCGACTGCAACTGCCAGTTTGCCACGGAGCAGGATCTGATGGAGCTGGAGGTTGTGTCCGGCGGGCTCAACGACTTTACGTTGGAACTTCCGCTGAAGCCCAAGAATTACAAGCCGACTGCCATGGAGATTCGCGAACGGCAGGAAGCCCGGGAGGATGAAGAGGACGACTGAGTCTCATGGCATGCCGGGGCGCCGAACTCCCCTTCCTCGCCATTGCGCCTGGTGGCTCGACCGGAGCGCTGGCAAGGGACGCTGGAGGAGACCAGCATGGCCCGGGCCGAGGCCTTTTCCCCAGAGTGTTTCTGAGGGCCGTTCGAGTGGTGTGTCCTCCCAGGGACGTCGATGCCACGCCACGTTTCAGCCCGTTTTCGCGAAACTGTCATGCGTCTGTGCGTCAACTGCCCCTATGGTGACCTGAGGCCCTGCGCTGGCGATTCACCGACATCCCCTGGATGCTGCTCTTTTGTCGCCCCATGCGCTGCCGGTCCTGTCATCAAAGACAACATGTCCTGATGCGACCGTCTCGTTGTTTGAGACGGCGATCTTGACCTGTCGTTGAGTGTGCAGTGCCGCAGACTTCGCGAAGGGGTCAGCTGCGTCGTGCAGGACGTGCTGCCTCTCCATCAGAGCGCCAGCCAGGCTTTGCCGGGGCTTTGAGCAGAGCTGTGAAACTCAGGCGTGGCTGGGGCGCTGTGCAACCTCAGTCAACGTGCAAGCCTTAGAGCGTTTCCAAGAGAAGTGTAGCCAGCGATGGTGAGGTCGGGTATCCGCAGGCTTTGAAGCAGTTGCGGCAGTCGGAGGTGGTGATCTGTCCGAGGAGGTTGCCAGCGATCTCGCAGAGTTCGTGCCATGGGCGCGGCCGCCGATCGGAACAGAGCTTTCACTTTGCTGAAGACGTTTTCGATCGGCTTGAGGTCGGGCGAGTACGAAGGCAGATCCAGAACATCAGCACCGGCGCCTTGGATCGCCGCACGAGCGGTCTTCGACTTGTGGCGGGAGAGGTTGTCCAGGATGGACCATTCGCCTGGCCGCAGGACTTGGGCCAGCAGCCACTCGCAGCAGCCTGTGAAACTGGCGCCCGTCCAGCGGTCCGTCGAGCAGCAGGGCTGTGCGGATGCCGTTGATGTCAATGGCCTGCACCAGCGTGACCGTTTGCCAGTGTCCGGCGGAATCGGGGCCACCAGTCGCTCGCCACGTAAGGCCCGTCCGTACCTGCGGGCCATCGCCGTGGACAGGCCCGTTTCGTCGAGGAATACCAGACGTCTGGGGTCCAGGCGGGATTGGTTCAACCGCCACCATCCGCGAGCCCGGGCCACGTCTTCCCGATCCTGTTCGGCCGCGCGCTGCGACTTTTTTTGACACTCAACCCGAGTCGTCTGAGCCGCCGACACAGCAACCCCCGAGACCGAGAGCTCAACTCCGCACACCTCGCGGATCTGATCGCGGAGTTCGGCCAGTGTCGCGTCCGGCTGCTGTCGAACCATTTCGGTCAACTTGTGTTGCTGGCTCTCGTTGAGCTTGGGCATCGCGCCGGGCGGATGTCCCGGTTCCAGTGTCCCAGCGGTTCGTAATCTGGCGAACAACTTCTTGACGAATCCATCGCTGACGTGGAAATGACCAGACGCTTCCTTCTTCGAGTGACCCGCCTCGACGAACGCCACAACCCGTTTGCGCAAATCCATGCTGAAAGGTGCCATCGCTCCCGCTCCGGTGAGACCTCCCCACCGAACCCCCACACCATCAGTTTCTCAAACCGAAGCTGGGATGGCTACACTTCAGTTAGATGTGCTCTA
>CAVQRG010000018.1:0-227881 GCA_963715185.1 uncultured Planctomycetaceae bacterium | reverse complement strand
ACAAGATGCCGCACGGGCGGGACCTGCTCATGTTCATCAATGACCGTGAGTCCCGGGGCCTGTTCATGGAGGCCCTGCGGGCGGGTGGCTACGACGGGCTCGTGTTCCCCGACTGGAAGGTATCGATGGACAGCGGAGTCCGTGAGGAGATCGAGGCCGCGACGTGGGTGGCACTGGACCCGCAGCAGATCAAGTCGGCCACCGACAACGCCGGCACGTTCGACCCCGACAACCCCGACATCACCAAAGCGAGATGACCCGATGACCGACGAATAGCCCGAGCTGGAGACCGAGTGGTATCCAACCGACGAGGAACTCGACGAGATCCAGAAGGCCATAGAGGACGTGTTCGGCCGCTACGTGTACGTCCCCCCGGGCGGCACGGTCCCGTCCGTGAGGCAAGGCGAGCCTGATCGAGGACGAGGACGAGGACGAGGACGAGAAGCCGCCCAAGGGCCCCAAGCACCATGGCCCCGGCAACCACCCCAGCGGTTCCCCACAGAGCGTGCACGGTGGCGGGGGCGGTGGCGGGGGGAGCAAGCCCGTCGGACGGCGGCGGCGACAAGCCGACCAGCGAGCCCCGGAAGCTGACCCCTGGCAACAGGCGGCCCGGTACGTGTTCAAGGGAAAGCCCGCCCGCAAGGACGGGCAGGACACGTTCACGAGGTTCACCACAGAGACGGGCGAGTGGACCAAGGAGCGGCCAAGGCCCTGCACGAGGAGATCGTGGGGAAGGCCCTGACCGGACTGACGAAACCCAAGACCCAGCAGGTCTACATGATGGGCGGGGGGCCCGCGTCCGGGAAATCCGTGGCCATCCGGGAGGGAGGACTGGAGCTGCCCGAGAGCCTGGTGACGGTCGACTCCGATGGCATTAAGCACCAGCTGCCAGAGTTCAAGGCCATGCTGGAAGCCAAAACACGGATGCGGTCCCGTATGTCCACGAGGAGTCCAGCATGCTCTCCAAGCGGATCATGGCGGAGGGGGTGGCCGCGGGCTACAACGTCCTGCTGGATGGCACCGGCAACAGCGGCATCGAAAGCCTCCGCAAGAAGGTGGCAGACCTGAAGGCCAACGGAGCCAAGCTGACCGCCTACTATGTGACCGTCGACACGGACACAGCGGTGAAGCGCAGCAACGCCCGCGGCAAGGAAACCGGCCGGTATGTCCCGGAAAGTCTCATCCGGAACAGCCATAAACTCGTTTCCCAGGTAGTGCCTCAGGGTATCGCAGAGGGTCTGTACGACAACTTCGAGCTTTACGACACCAACAGCGAGGGACTCAAGCACGTGGCCTCTGCCAAGGGCACCAAGCTGACCATCCACGATAAGGCCGCGTGGAAGCGGTTCCTCAAGAAAGGGGGCGACAAATGACGCTGACAACCCGAGAGATGCACAAGATCATGGTCGACACCATGGCCGGGCGGAAACCCCGGGTCACCGGCAAGGAAGCGGAAGACTTCCGGAAGCGGGTCACGGCAGACATGGAGGCCATCGTGGCCGCGGGCGGGATGCCTGGATTCCCTCCGATGCGGAGACTGACGACGACGAGGACGAGGAAGGCGAGGGCGGCGGGGAGGGCTAGGGCACTACTCAGTAAGAACCGATCTTACTTTGTAAGATCCGGCCCTGCTCTGGCAATATCCGGCGCTGCCACCCAGAGCCGCCTACGGTGTCTACATCTACGAAACCGCACGAATCCGGGGAGAGTCGGAGGGTTCCGTCGTGTAGACGGGCACTGCACACCGTTTCCGCTCATGGACTACCAGACCACCGGAGGGAGCGGCCCGCCGTCCCAGTCGTCCGGGCGTCCGTGCAGGTTCAGGTCGTGGCCAGGGACGTAGGTGGTGACCTCCCACCCGGGCAAGGCCTCGGCCGCCCATTCGTCGAGGAAGTCCCACAGGTCGGTGACCTCGACCGGGATGTCGAGCTGGGCCTCCATCCAAGAGTCCGTCTGCTCCCGGTACAGCCTGATCCAGACCAGCTGGGTGCGTGAAGTAGGAGTCAAGGAAATCCGCAAAGCCTTCGAGATCCACGGGATGCCTCCAGTCGCAAGGTTGTTTTCCTGTCTGTCTTTAAATAACCACGACTCCCGAGGTCTGTCCGGGACAATCTGGCGGAAAAGTGGAAGTGCAAATTTGCCCATCCACATGCCTCTGGTCATCCGGAGGGGTCCACGGCTACCATGCCGGCAGCTCTGGGGAATTCGATGACCCCATAGAGCCCTTGATGTCCCCATAGAGCCCCAATCGCCCATGGCCAACCCTGAGCCCGTCGAAGGACTCTGCAACGCCAAGACGAAGCGACGGTACTGCTAACACCCACGAGGCGCCCGTCGCCATGGGGCTGGTGCCGGAGCACGCCGCGCGGGCCCCCACGGTGACGTTCGTCCCCAGCCGGCTGGAGGACAACCGCATCCTTGAGACCGTCAACCCGAACTACCGGTCGAACCTGATGGCCCTTGGCACGGTCGAAAGGGAGCGGCTCCTGCAGGGAAACTGGAAGATCCGGCCGGCGGCTGGCCTGCTGTTCCCCGGGACCGCTGGAGGTTCGTAGAGGCGCTGTCCAGGCTGCAGCTCCCCAGGTACCGGGACAAGGCAGGGACCGAGGGAGGACGGAGCCCGATCAGCGGGCGTCCTGGTGGCCCAGCACGGCAAGGGCTCGGACACGCGGTTCTTCGTGGTCCACGCCGCTGCCGGCCGGTGGTCGATCCTCGACCGGGAAAACCAGATCAAGCGCTGGGCCCAGATGGACCGCGTCGACCTACGGACACGTGCCGGTCTGGCTGGAGCGGGAGCCCGCAGCGCAGGCAAGGTGGACGCCGAGGCCACGATCCGCAATCTGGCCGGGTTCGACGTCCACGCCGAGCTGGTGACAGGCCCCAAGCACGTGCGCTGGCAGGCCATCGCAGCGCAGCAGCAGGCGGGCAACGTGTGGATCGTCGAGGGGGACTGGGACTGGCAGGAGTTCATCCGGGAGCTGGATCACCTGTCGGGCGACGAGCAGGTGGACAAGCCGAAGCTCAAGGACTTGGCCGATGCTGCGGCCGGGGCGTTCAACCGGCTGACGGACCAGACGCGACGGTTCACGTGCCCCATGCTGTCCGTGTCCAATGGGGACTGCGCGGCGGCCGGCCCCCCCCCTCACCGCGCATCCTCGTCGCTCGGCAATCCGTGACAAGATCAGCGACATCGAGTTAGACTACTGTCGCGGGGATAGGGCGACGGCCCGAACTCCGAAAGTCCTACTCGGACCTCCCCGCCTCTCTCACCTCCTGGTAGGACGCCCGCGACGTAGGACCGCGCCCAATGGCCCAGCGCGAAGAGATCTGGATCGAGCGAATCTCGATCGAGAAGTCGGAGTCCGGTGAGACCCCCTGGGGAGACTTCCGCAGGAATTCGAACGCGATGACCGTGTGCCCCCCGGATGGCCGTATCGTTTGTGTCCTGGCAATCTCGATGCACTCACTCGTTCTTGGTGGAGGCACGAAACAGAATCCGGGGATGGACGCAAAAGCCGAACTACTGTGACGTCCACAAGATCACACTGGGGCGAGAGGAGGCAGAACTCCGTCTGCCGAATCCCGACATGATTTACCATCAGGCTGACGACGCCTTTCGGACCATCCAGTTCACGCACCTGTGGCTGGACCACTACGGCTATACTGACGAACGACCGCACCTCTCCAATCCGCCGGACCGGACCATGATCGAGCTGGCGCTGAAGGCAGATCGGTTTCCGACGCCGCATACGCCGGAGTTGGAGACAGAGATCCTGCGTTTCGAGCGTGAAGAGATACCGCGATTCGATGCTCAGCTGACTGCTCTTGTCACCTGGGTCAGCAAACTGGCGCTGGCGGAGGCGGCGAGCGAGGGTGCCGGGGAACGTGATTCGATGGAAGCGGGCAATGGGCAGCAGGCGGCACTGGCTCACGTGAACTCGCAGTATGTAACTGTCGACCAAGCGGCGGCATTGGTCCAGAGATCCAAGAAGACCGTCGCGAAGTGGCTGAATCAAGATGGTGCTCCTTTAGCCGCCGTGGAAGGTGGTGGCGGCAAGGCACACGAGTACCTCTGGTCAGACCTAAAGCCGTTCCTGGAACTTAAGACCAGCCGGAATCTCCCTGCTGAGTATCCACAACTTCCACCTCGATGACCCGCTAAGGGAAAAGCAGGTAAAAGCGCGGAAAAGCGCCCCCCCTTCCATATCGTTTCCCGGCCCGGACACCGGTGCATGTCGCACTGGACCGGAACGACGGAAACAACAATGGACGGGACTCTCGGACCGACCCGGATTGACCCGGACGGTGTCTATCACGACGGCGATGCTCGCCTCATCCTCAGGATGACGGAAGCAACCATGCAGCGCACCGGCGAAAGGGCCGCACTGCGGTACACCCGACAGGGGCACCGCATCTTGTACCGGGGCCAGTGGCTCCTGGATTGGCTGGACGCGACCGCACAGCAGGGAGGGATCGTCAATGACTGACCCTCTCATGGTTGATGCTGCCGGAGCTGCGGATATCTGTACGGTCTCAACGGCGACGTGGTATCGGATGTACTCAGCGGGAAAGACCCCGGCATCGGTCCGGCTCTCGCCCGGGTGCGTCCGCTGGAGGACCGCTGAGATCGCGGCATGGATTGAGGCCGGCTGCCCCCGCGTGACGAGTGGGACGCTGGACGCACACGGCACGGATGACCGTGTGGGGTCGTGCAGCTGGTGGTGCAGGGGCGGCTTCTCATCTCCCCGGCGGGTTCGATTCCCGACGACTCCAATAGAAAACGCCCGCCGTCGGCCGGCGAGCGTCTGACCGCAGGAGCGGCTTCTCATCGGTCGCATCCTACTCTGGTTCGGACCTCTCGGCAAGACGGCATCGCTCCCTTGAATGGTTTCGATGCCCATGAGTCAGTGCACACAGTCACTGCCGTCCCCGATCATGTTCGGGGACCTCGCCGAGCAGTTGCCCAAGCTGAGGCCCCCAGTCATCGAGGGGATTCTCCGCCAGGGGAGTCGGCCAACATCATCTCCCACACCAAGGTCGGCAAGAGCTGGCTGGCCCTGCAACTGGCATCGCCGTCGCGAGCGGGCGGGATTGGCTCGACCGCTTCGGAACCCATCAGGGGCGTGTCCTGCTCATCGACAACGAGCTGCATGCGGAGACCATAGTGAGTCGCATGCGCACGGTGGCCAATGCCATGATGCTCCCGGTTGCCGAGTACGAGGACTTAATCGAGGTGCTTCCGCTCCGGGGGAACCTGCGGGACATCTACGGGCTGGCCGGACTACTCGAAGCCATCGAGCCTGAGACCTACCGCCTCAGCATCGTGGATGCCTGGTATCGCATCCTGCCGCCATCGATCTCGGAGAACGACAACGCGGCCATCGCGCAAGTCTTCAATCTCCTCGACCAGATCTCGGACAAGTTGCGGTGCGGCGTCGCCTGCATTCATCACACGTCGAAAGGCAGTCAGACCGACAAGCGCGTCACCGACGTCGGCAGTGGGGCCGGCAGTCAATCGCGGGCCGTCGATGCTCACATCGTGCTGCGCGAGCATCGGGAGGACCAGCACGCAGTTCTGGATGCGGCGGTCCGCTCCTGGCCTCCTGTCTCCCCTCTCGTGCTCAATTGGGAGTACCCGCTCTGGCGGGTGGCCGAAGGTCTCGACCCGAAGGCACTCAAGACCCAGCAGAGACGCGCAGTCAACGTGCGCAGGCTCAGCGCGACAGGGAGGGAATCGAAGCCATCACTCGGGTACTGAAGGAAGGTCCCCAGACCCGCAGACGACTCCGAGAGCGGGCCGGCATGGGACCGGACCGGCTCAACAGACTCGTGGCCGGTATGGTGGACGACGGGGTCCTCACATACGCACCCGATGACAGCAAAGGGGAGTTATTGGAGTTGGTGGTCTGTGACGCAGACCAGTAGACCAGACCATCAGACCACGCGACCGAGGGGTGGACGGACTGCCCCTTAAAGGGGGCAGACCAGACCACCCTTGCCCCGGTCGTGCGGCGCAGGCCAGTGAGATCACGAATCAACCGACAGACCACCCACCGGAGGACACGCGATGAGCATCGAGACAGTTCGGCACGTTCCCTGTCCCGGCTGCGGACACACTGAGGCCCAGGAGGAAGACCACCAGACTGGCCGACATCGCTGTCTGCGGTGCGGTCTGCGGTTCATCATCGACGAACTGGACAACGTGTCAGCCTCGCTGCCCATGCCCGATACTTCCTATGAATAACCTGCCAAATGCTCGAGCGCTTCCGGGCGGTTACTCGAACCGGCGAGCGGGAGAATCCGACTCCCCGCCGACGGCATCTCTCACGAATTCTCATCGAATCGCAATTGCACGCCTTGCAGCCCCCACGTTAGGATGACTTCACCTTTGCCACACGGTCGGGAGTCCCGGACGCCAAGCCGGCCCCTGACTCGTGGCGTTCTTAGCGAAAGGAACTCTCGATGGCTTCGCTGTTCCGCAAGACCCTGACCCGCTACGTCGCATCTGATGGCAGGCGGACCCGGAAGGATGCCCCAGGTGCCCGCAAGAAGCGGGAGCGGTCGGCCGATTGGTACGGTCGGTACCGCGATGTAGACGGCATCACGCGGCAGAAGCGGCTCGCCCGAAACAAGACCGCGGCGCAGCAGATGCTCAATGAACTGGTGAAGAATGCCGAACTCGGCAAGGCCGGCTGCGTGGACCCGTTCGCCAAACATTCCCAGCGGCCCCTCGCCGAACACGTTGCCGACTTCCGCCGGCATCTGGCATCGAAGGGGAACACGCGGACGCACGTTGACACGACCGGCAGCAGGGTGGATGCGATCATTGCCGGCTGCGGCTTCAAGCGGCTGGCGGACCTCTCGGCATCCCGAGTGGCCGGCTGGCTGGCCGAACAGCGCGAGGAGGAAACTTTCGGCATCGCCACCAGCAACCACTACCTGACCGCGATCAAGGCATTCTCCCGCTGGCTGGTGAAGGATCGTCGGATGGCCGACGACCGGCTCGCCCATCTCTCCCGGCTCAATGCCGAGACTGACAAGCGGCGGCACCTGACGCCGGAAGATTTCGGGAGACTCATCAAAGCGACCCGGACGAACGGGGAGCGGTGTGGGCTGTCTGGCGAGGACAGGGCGCTGCTGTACCTGACCGCCGGCTACACCGGGCTGCGGGCATCGGAACTCGCGAGTCTCACACCGGCATCCTTCGACCTGCAGGCCCATCCGCCGACCGTGACAGTCGAGGCCGGCTATTCCAAGCACCGCAAGCGGGACGAATTGCCGGTGCATCCCGAACTCGTCAGAGAACTGCGGCAGTGGCTCTCAGCGAAGCGGGAAACGGCGGACGATGCGTCGGTCATTCTCTCCATCCATGGACCCGAGGACGCCCCAGACGGTCCACTGTGGCCCGGACAGTGGGCGGCACGACGCAGCGGTTCGGCGATGATGCAGCATGACCTCAAAGCGGCCGAGATCCCCTACACGGACGAGCAAGGCCGGCGATTCGACTTTCACGCCCTGAGGCATCAGTTCATCAGCATGCTGGCGGCAGCCGGCGTGCATCCCAAGACGGCCCAGGAACTCGCCCGGCACTCGACGATCACACTGACGATGGACCACTACACGCACCTGCGCGTGAGCGACCTGACAGCGGCACTCAACACGCTGCCGAGTCTCACGCCGGCCCGCGAGGTGAAAGCGGCGACCGGAACCGATGACGCCCCCGCCGGTCGATCCGTGGTTGCACCTATGGTTGCACTGAAACCTGATATTCCGTGCGATGCGGTGACATCGGCTGCGGCTGATGACGCCCCCTGGAGCGACCCGCACGCCTCATCCGGCGGGACTCAGAACCCCGAAGAATCGCGGGAGAAACAGAGCGATTGCGACCAGATGAGACCGGGTGAGACCGTTGATTGCGAGAGACAGGACTTGAACCTGCACGGGTTGCCCCACTGGATCCTAAATCCAGCGCGTCTGCCAATTCCGCCACTCTCGCAGCACTGAAGGTCTCCGATTCTAGAGGATTCGGCGTGTGGGTGGCAGGTTCAGATTCTGCCGCTGAGATGGCCGGGCCCGGACGGCGCGGACCGCCCGCGAATCCCCGGGGCCCCGTGAGCGTCACGCCCCGGCAAATTCAGAAGTCGATCATGAAACGGACGCCGGCGATCTGGTAGCCCCCCGACACCAGCGCCGAACCTCCGCCGTTGAGGGGAGCGAGTCGATCATCGACCCGGCCGAAGATGTAGTTGAACTGCAGCCGGGAGTGGGAGTTCCAGTACCAGTTGAGGGCCAGCGTCAGGTTCTGACCGATCCCGCCGAAGATGTCCTCGCTGTTGAAGTCGGCGTACGAGGCCCGGACGGCGACCTGCCAGGCCCCGATTCCCAGGGCGCACCACCGCGGCAGGTGTCGACATGGAAGAAGTCCTCGAAGGGGCTGGTACGCCCGAGGATGCCGAGCTGCCGGTTCCAGGTGAGATGCTCGCCGGTGATGAAGTAAGACGCATAGACATACGCCCCATGCAGGTGGACATCTTCCGCAGACCCGCCCTGCCGCTGCAGCCAGAGATTCATGAACTCGCCGGCCAGCTGCAGGGGACCGACGTTGAAGACAGTTTCCAGTCCCAGAATCTGGTAGGCGTTGGCCCCCTCAATCACATCGGTGTCGAGCCAGGTGTCGCTGCTGCGGCCCTCGGGACGCGTCTGGAACCGCGCCTGATTGGGCGGCCCACCCGCATTGGTTCCATCACCATCAGGGAAGGCAAACGTGCCGGCCAGTCCCCAGTAGCCGTACCCCCGACCGTCGGAGGATTCGTCGTACCACCAGGTGTTTCCGAGTCGCCAGGCAAACTCTCCCTGCAGAACATCGCTGACGCTTTGTCCGGAGTTCTGGATCTCCGGCAGGGAGTAGATCCCGTATTGCCAGTTGAAGACCTGGTCTTCGGTGCCACCGTAGGAAGCCAGTCCGAAGCGGCGGGCATCCATATTGAAGGCCTCATCGACGAAGGGCCGCTCCAGAAAGACCATGAAGTTACTGCTGTTCAGCTGGTCCCAGCCATAGGGACGCTTCTGATTGCCGACGCGGACGGTGTTGAGCAACGGCAGATCATCCCAGCCGATCCAGGCATCGCGAAAGCGGCTCCCATCCTGCCCACTGAACTCGATCTCGATGCGATACGACATATTCAGCGGGGGCACCTGGCCTCCCACGCCGATACGAAGTCGGCGATAGAGCAGGCGATCCTGGGGATCGATGTCCGGGTTACCATTCTCCATGACGTTGACCCCCGGGGAGCTTTCCGGGAAGGACCAGTGGTCGATGTGAATGCGTCCGTTGACCTGGCGCAGGGCCTCTGTCGAGAACGCTTCGAGAAAGCTGCGCTGACTGTCCTGGGCACTGACCAGACCGCTCTCGATCTGCGCAACCCGGTCCAACAGCTCGAGGTCCCCGTCCCCCCACTGCTCCTCCCAGGTGGCCGCACGCTCCGTGAGCTGGTCGATCAACACCCGTTGCCGTTCGAGCTCCTCGCGAAGCTGCTGCATCTCGGTCGGGATGGACTCGGGTACCGCATCCGCATCGGCCTGCGGCTCCATCTCCACCGACTCAATCTGGGGCAACTCACCTGGCACCGATTCGGCATCTGACAGTCCGCGGGCCTTCTCTCCCTGTGCGGCGAGGTCTGCCAGGGGACGAAACTCCTGAGCGACCGCCAGCCTTCCACCGAAGGCCAGCACGACGAGCAGCAGCCCGGTGATGCGCCAAACGGGGACGTGGTGGAGGCCTCTCATCAGCTTGTCAGGTCCGATGTCGATGTCAGTTGGGCAGGCGGACTCTGGGCGCAGAATCGCTACAATTGGTATCTCTTACCTCATCGGCAGAATCGCGACTTTCGCTCAAGTCGTACCCCCGACCCAGCCCGAGAATTCGCCAAAGCGGGCAAGACCGGGCGCGTCCTTACGACCGGTGCGAATGGCGTCACCGGCCCGAAATCCGCGAGTTCCTGGTGCAAAGCGGGGGTTGATGGCCAACGGTCCTGTCAATTCTGCCGATCATCGGACTGGCTCCAATCGCTGGAGGGAGCGACTCTTCAACTCAGTCAGGGATGCGACGATGCGCCACGACCGTCCGCGACGGCTTCGTACACTGGTTCTGGAGTTTTCCACACTGCTGCTGACCGCCTGGCTGCTCGGCCATCCGGTGCAGGCCCAGGACTGGTGCTCGTTCGCCAGCAACTGCGACGCCTGCCTGCCTGGTGATGGCTGCGATGCGTACGGCGGCGACAGCTGCGCCTTGTGCACGAGCCCACAACTGACGGGCAACTGGGGCGGCGCACGGACGACACTCGGCGAACACGGCATCAGCGCCGATCTCGATGCCACGATGTGGTACATGGGCGTCGTCGACGGCGGGTTGGATCAGGACCCTCGCTTCTCCGGCCACAACGACTACGTCTTCAACATGGACCTGGGCAAGCTGGGGCTGTCGACGGGGACGTTCGTCAAGCTGCGCGCCGAGAATCGCTACGGGGAGTCGATGTCCGGCGCGACCGGGGCCCTGTTGCCATCGAACATCAATGCCGATCTCCCCATCCCCGACAGCACGCAGCTGTACCTGACGAACGTGCTCATCACGCAGTTCCTCTCGGAGAGCTTCGGAGTGTACTTCGGCAAACTCGATACGTTCGATGGCGACCCGAATGCGTTCGCGTCGGGTCGCGGAAAGACGCAGTTCTCGAACGCAGCGTTTGTCGTCAACCCAGTGACGTTTCGCACCGTGCCGTACTGCACGCTCGGTGCCGGGTTCGTGATTCTCGGAGAGAATCAGCAGCCACTGTTTACAGTCAATGTGCTTAATACGACAGACACGGCCAACACCAGTGGATTCGACGAGCTGTTTGCCAACGGGGCGGTCGTGGCCGGCGAACTCCGACTGCCGACTTCCTTTCTGGGGATGCCCGGACATCAGCTCTTCGGTGCCACCTGGAGCAGCCGGACGTTCGTCTCGCTCGACCAGGACGGCCGGATCATCCTGCCGGATGTCCCCGTCCAGCGCGAGACCGGATCCTGGTCGGCCTACTGGAACTTCGATCAGTACCTGCACGTCGACCCCAGCGATCCCACACGCGGCTGGGGCATCTTCGGCCGGGCCGGCCTCGCAGACAATCAGACCAATCCGGTCGAGTGGTTCCTGAGTTTCGGCCTCGGTGGTAATGTTCCGCTACCCAGTCGCAGTGCCGACACTTTCGGCATCGGCTGGTATTACAGTGCCACCAGCCCGGAAGTGGGCGCGGCCTTGGTCGGGTTACTGGGTGGACTTGGCGACGGACAGGGGGTCGAGCTGTTCTATAACATCGCCGTCACGCCCTGGCTCCAGCTCACACCGGACCTGCAGATCATCATGCCCGCTCGTGAGGTCGTCGAGACCGCGACCGTGGTGGGGGTCCGGGGCCGCGTGATCTTCTGAGCGGCTGGTTCACCCCGCACCGCAGGGTCAACAGGTCGCCCCTATTTGGGGAACAGGAAGATGGCGTTGAACCGGAACTGCCAGTCCGGTCCTCCGGGCGGCTTCTCGACGTAGGGAGCGAACCGCACATTGAGGTTCACCGGCTGACCGAAGATCGGGAACACCCTGCCGAAGCCGGCTCCCAGCGGAAATGTCCAACGGGCCTCTTGGGGAAGTTCCCAGTTGGCACTCGCTTCGCCCGAGGCTGACAGAAACCAGCCTTCGGGAAGGTTGTAGTTGAAGAACGGCTGCAGGAAGAACGGCGCGTTCTGGCCCCCTTCGGTCCAGGCCTGGTACATCAGCGCCCCGGCCACGATCGGCCCTTCCGACACCAGCGCCACGCCGGTCACGCCGGCTCCCCACTGCTGTTGTCCCAGGAACGGCTCGCTGGCCGACGGAAAGATCACCAGGGGGCCAATCCCCCAGATAAAGGGCGAGGGCTTGCTCGGGCTGAAAAAGAACTGTCCGATGATGTCGCCGATCCCGTGCTCCCGCAGGTCCGGACCAACCGGCGTGTTCACGAATGGCACGATCACACGGCTGATGAGATTCCAGTCCTCGTTGAGCTTCACCGGGACCACCGGCTGCAGGTTGCCAACGTAGCGCGTGCGATCCTCCCTTCCGATGCCATAGTCCCAGTTGCTTTGCAGCGGGACTGACACGAGGTCGCTGACCGGATTCTGTGATTTCGCAGCGAGACCGCCGGACTCCGCACCGCCCCCTCCTCCTCCCGAGGAAGATTGCGAACCCTGCACGAGCAGGATGTTGCTGCCGCCGTCCCAGTCCTGCTGGTACCACTCCCTGAGCCCTGCGAACGCGAAATCCACGAAGTGCCGCGGACGCTCCTCTGTGAAATCGGCGTGCGTAAGCTGGGAGTCCCGCACAGGCAGAGCATCGATGAAGCCGGTGTCGTCGGAGTGGCCGAACAGCAAAGACGGCGGGGTCAGCACCTCCTGAGCCCGGGTGATGACGGGTGAGGCCCCCAGAATCAGCAGAACAACCAGATGAAAGATTCGCGCGGAAACTGGCATTGGCGGACTCACTTCCCTGTCTGACACCACACGTCTGAGGGTTACAAGGCCCCCCCGCTGGTGTATCGGCTGGACCGACTATGAGGTTTCTGCCGAAACGGGCGGATGTCGGGGTCGTGCGGGCTGTCCGGCGTCGGCAGTCCGCACAGTCTACCCACCCAGCACAACCCGACTCTCCAACCGGTCCCTCTTGGCTGCGCCACGCCCGGTCCAGGAAAGCCCGGCCATCCAGTGCGCGGGGTTTGCAATTCCCCCATCATCCTGCACGGAGGATGCCCGTGGCACACAGTTGCTCGCGGCAGAGTGACGGCAGCCCCTGATCGGCGATCAGAATCGCGAACGGGGCATGCACGCGCCGACAACTGCGGGAGAGTTCCTCCTGCAGCCGGAACAGCCGGCCTTTGTAGTCGACGATGGCCTTGCGGTTGACGATCAGGTCGGTCTGCCCCCCCCCTTCGATGTCGACCAGTCGACGCCCCCCGACTTCGCTCGGCTCCGACTCCCACTGCGTGAGCAGCTGGATCACCCAGAGGGCGCTGGCCCCGGCTGCGAGTCGACGAATCAACGCCCCCGGGTCGTGGGGAAACAGAAAGTCGCTGATGACGATGCGCACGGCCTGGGGTTTGAGAGGCACGGCGCGGTCGTCGAGCAGGTCGGAGAGTGTGCCGACGGCGCTCAGCTCCATGGCAGCCAATGCTTCGAGTCCCTCCAGTCCCATCGGTCGCAGGGGCCGCTCGTCTGTGAGGGGAATGAGCGTCGGCCGCCCGCCGACACGACTCGACAACTGGGCGAACATGCTGGCGAGCTGTCTGGTGACGCGGGCCTTGGCACCGTCCCCCGTCGTCATCGACTTGCTGGCATCGAACAGGATTTCCGTCCGGGGACTGATCTCCTCCCGGTACATGCGAACCATCAGGGCATCGGATCGAGCGAAGGCGGCCCAGTCGAGATGACGGATGTCGTCGCCGGGCAGGTACTCGCGGAACTCCTGGAACTCGAGAGAGCTGCCGGTGCCTCGCCCCAGTAGCTCACCCGAACGCCCCGCCGTCGGCATCCGTGGCAGCCCGAGCTGATAGCGGTTGACGACCTGCTGGACTTCGGGATCGTGACGCATGCGCGAATGGTTCCGGGAGGACTGTGGTCCCTGACAATCAATCAATCAATCAATGCACGCCTGATCCGGGGGTGTGCTGTCCCAGGCCCTTCCGAACAGCTCGTGCCCCATGTCGGTATAGGGATTCTGAAAGCTTTCCCGATAGACGGCACCGGCTGCCGTCACACAATGGGCCCCCGCCACGGCCGCCTCACCGATCTGCCGGGCGTTGCGGATCGCTGAGGCGATGATCTGTGTCGGGTAGCCGCCGTTCGCGAGCATCAGGGCGATGTCGGCCACGAGCGTCAGCCCGTCGTCCCCATGCGCCTCTTTCCACCCGACGAAGGGACTCACATAAGTCGCCCCACTGCGGGCCGCATGCCAGGCCTGCGCGACGGAGAACACCAGCGTGAGGTTGGTGCGGATGCCGCGCTGCGACAGCTCACGCACCGCCCGGAAGCCCTCTTCCCCCGCTCCAACCTTGATGACGAAGTTGGGGGACATCTCGGCCAGCCTGACCGCCTGTTCCACCATCTCGTTCCACGTCCGCAGATGCGGATCGATCTCGACGCTCACCGGCTTGTCCGTCCCCTCCACGAGCGCGGCGATCTCCTTCAGCACGGTCTGCCGCGGCTTGCCGGACGTGGCGATGTGACGCGGGTTGGTGGTCACGCCATCGATGTCCCAATGTGCGAGGCCTTCCGAGATCTCGTCGGTCTCGGCACTGTCGAGAAACAGCAACATAGTGTCCTCCTTGCAGAAGGATTCTGGAGAGGTCGACTCTACAACAGCCGTCACACAAAGTCACGGCGGGGTGGCCGGGGCTGGGCGACCCTGTTGAACGGTGTTGAACAACGATTCAGCGCGCTCGGGGTAGCACGCCCTGACGACAGGAAGGGCGTGGACTGACACCCCGCCGTCACCAACCACGCCCACCGCTGCGCATTGGGCGTGCCACCCTCGAGCTGCCCCTTCCCTATCAGGTCCGGACGAGCCCCACGCGCAGGTCCATGACATTGGTGTGGGTGGGGCCGGTCTTCAGCAGTCCGCCGGTCGCCTCGAAGAAGGGATACGAGTTGTTGATCGCCAGGAACTGGTCGGGCTGAATCTGCAGTTCCCGAGCCTGCTGCAATACGCCTGCATCGACGAAGGCCCCGGCTGCATCCGTCGGTCCGTCCTCGCCATCAGTCCCGCCCGATAGCAGCAGCAACCCGGTCGCATCGACCTCCCACCATTGCGCCGCCGCGGCCAGCACCAGTTCCTGATTGCGGCCCCCGAGCCGGTCCTGATCCGTCGGCACGAGATGCACCACGGGCTCACCACCGCTGAGCACACAGATCGGTCCCGCCGCTGTGTCACGCAATTGGCGACACTGTTCCGCCAGTTCCCGACCGACCTCACGGGCCTCGCCGGCATTGGCACCTCCCAGATCCTCGACCGTGTATCCCCGTTGCCTTGCCTCATCGCCTGCCGCCGCCAGTGCCACGCCGATGTTGCCGATCACGTGGTTGTGCACTGTGATCGGCCGTCCTGAGCTGGATGCGGAGCCTGCGGACGTCGCGCGGGCTTCCAGCGACTCCCGAATGCTCTCCGGCAAGCCGGGAAGCCGCGACGCGTAGCGGGACAGCACCTCCAGCGCGTCCTCCGCCGTGGACTGGTCGGCCACGGTGGGTCCCGAGGCGATGACGTCGAGCGGATCACCAATCACATCGGAGATGATCAACGTGATCATCACACCGGCGTGACAGGCCTCTGCCAGCCGCCCCCCCTTGATTCGCGAGAGCTGCTTGCGCACGCAGTTGAGCTCGTTAATGGTCGCACCGGCCCGCATCAGTCCGCGAGTGAGCACCTGCTTGTCGGCCAGCGTGATCGAGGCAACGGGTGCTGGCAGCAGTGCACTTCCTCCTCCGGACAGCAGCACGATACAGACATCCTGCTGACCGAGTTCGCGCAAGAGTTCGAGGATGTGCTCGGCCCCCTCGACACCGGCGGCGGTCGGCTCGTTAAACCCCGCCGGTCGCGCGGGATGCAGATGGATCGACTGCAGAGGACGCAGGCAGTCACCGGGGACGTTGACCCAACCGGTTACGCGTTCCCGCAGCAGAGTCGATCCGACGGCCTGTTCGAACCCGGCCGCCATGCCGGCTCCGGCCTTTCCGGCTCCGACGACGACGATACGCCCCAGATCTGACAGAGTGAGCGCGTGCCCACAGATGCGCAACGTGTCGCTGGTGAGATGGAGGCTCTGCGCCACCAGGCGTTCGGCATCGACGGCAGCAACGCCGGCGCGCCAGATTCCCAGAGCATCTTCCCGCAGCCTGTCTGTCGCGGTGGCATCAGACATGCCCGCAGAATACCGCGCAACACCCGCGGAAGGCGACGGTGCCGAGCGGTCTCAGGCACCCGGTCGCAGGTGCCAATAGGCCGTCATCACTTCGAAGAGATCTTCAGGTACCTGGACCTGCTCCCGTTCGAAGTCCTGCAACCAGGTCCGGTCGTAGCGCAGGGCGTGCGAGAGAATCTGGCAGAACTCACCCAGATTCATCGTCACCTGGGGTGGAGCTTCGCCGACGCTGTCGTCGTCGCCGGTGTAAAGTCGCAAATGCGGTCGCATCAACAAGCCCTTCCGTGTGATCAAATCGCCGGCCTGGTCGCCATGCGTCCATCCCGGTTGACCCGACATGACTCCGTGCGTGTTAAGATCGGCGATGGACGGGGTCCGACTGCATGAGATTTACCGAAAACTCCGGTTCCGCAGGATGTGCAGGATAGGTCACGGTGTGGGAGATCCCGGGCGCACTCCATCGGCCGGGATTGCCGGACCTCCTTTCGGCTCGGGGCCATTGTCCGAAACTGCTCAGCGAGGGCGACCTCGACGCCGAAGTCCGGAAAAACGCTGTGAAACCGTGACCGGCGAGAGTTTCACGCATGCCGGACGTGGTCTACAATCGGGGGTTCACCGGGTCGCAAGGTCTGTCAGCGTTCAGGGCCGTCATCACAGCGGGGCAGTCGAGAGGCACCATGCATTTCCAGACACGGGCCGTCCACACCGGCGTCAACAAGGATACGGCCTACAACAGCTGCATCACGCCGATCTACCCCACGTCCACGTTCTACTGGGACGACCTGAACACGAACCGGGGGTTCGACTACACGCGGAGCGGCAACCCGACGCGGCAGGCACTCGAGGAGAACATCGCCTCTCTCGAAGGCGGAATCGACTGCAAGGCGACCTGCACCGGCATGGCGGCCATCACCACGGTGCTGCACCTGTTTCAGCCCGGGGACCACATTATCGCCGGGCATGATATCTACGGCGGCACTTACCGCCTGTTTGCAGACGTCTTCAGTCGCATGGGCCTGAAGTTCTCGTTCGTCAACATGCGGAATCTGCAGCTCGTCAGGGAGGCGCTCACCCCCGAAACACGCTGCATCTGGATCGAGACGCCGAGCAACCCGCTGCTGAATCTGGTCGACATCGCTGCCGTGACGGACATTGCCCGGGAGGCCGACTGCATCACGATCGCCGACAACACGTTTCTCTCCCCGTTTCTGCAAAGGCCATTCGAGCACGGCGTCGACATTGTGATCCACTCCACCACCAAGTACCTCAACGGCCATTCGGACGTGGTGGGCGGATGCGTGGTCACGCGGCATGCCGCCCATCAGGAGCGTGTGGCCGCGATTGTCAACGCGCTGGGACTGGCCTGTTCTCCCTTCGATGCCTGGCTCGTCCTGCGGGGCATCAAGACGCTCGGACCACGCATGGAAGCCCACCAGCGGGGTGCGATGGCCCTGGCACGCATGCTGGTCGAACACCCCGCGGTGGAACGGGTGTACTATCCCGGCCTCGAGGATCATCCCCAGCACGCCCTGGCCCGACATCAGCAGTACGGTTTCGGTGCCATGCTCAGCTTCGATCTGGAGGGTGGGCGTCCGGCGGTCGAACGGTTCTTCGATCGCATTAAGTTGTTCGCGCTGGCCGAGTCCCTCGGTGGTGTCGAGTCACTCGTCGAGTATCCGGAGACGATGAGTCACGCCAGCATCACCCAGGCCGCCCGACGGGAAGCGGGAATCTCCGAAAAGACCGTCCGTGTGTCGGTTGGCATCGAGCATCCCGAAGATCTGGTCACCGACATGAGGCAGGCACTCGCATGAAGAGTCTTTTTCGACAGGAGAGTCAGTCTTGAGACTCTTTATCGGCGTTGATGTTGGCGGCACCACCACGACCGTCTGTCTCGGCAACGACCAGCATGAAGTGCTCGAGGTCGCGGGGCAGTTCCCGACGCTGGCCGGTTTGGGGCCGTCGGCCACCATCGCCGCCATCGTCGAACAGATCCTCGCGATCGTGGAGCGCGTCGGGGGTGACATGAGCCAGGTGCCCGCGGTCGGCCTGGCGACACCCGGGCCGGCTACGCTGGACGGCGTCCTCCTGCGGACACCCAATTTCGACCCCGAGTTCTGGGACAACTTCCCGATCCGTGCCGCGCTGCAGGACGCCCTCCGTGAGCACGCACCCGCGATCGAAGTGCAGTACATCGGAGACGGACAGGCCGCGGCCCTTGGGGAGTACTCGATCCGCAGCCACCACATCCGCTGGCACAAGGTGTCTGCCGACGAACCGGTTCCGGAGGACTTCACGTCGCTGTTCATGGTCATTGTCGGCACCGGGCTGGGTGGAGGTTCCGTGCGCCATGGCCGGGCCGTGCGCGGCAGCGAAGGCCGCGCCGGGCATGTGGGACACATCCTGCTCCCGGAGTTCGCGTTTCGTTACGAACACGATCGGCAACTGCTGGTCGGCAACGCCCACGCCACTGCGGAATCCGCCGTGTCGCTGACGGGCCTCGCACATCAGCTCGCCTACCGGCTCTCGCTTCCGGAATGGCAGGATCATCCTCTCAACCAACAGCCGGGCACCGTCCGCAACAAGGCCAAGCAGCTGCGCGAACTGGCCTCGCAGGGAGATCCGCTGGCTCTGCAACTGTTCGACGATCAGGCCCGGGCCCTGGGGATCACCCTGCTGTGTTCCGACTACCTCGGGGATTACGACCTGCTCGTGATCGGTGGCGGCGTGTGCGATCTGGCTCCCGCGGTGCGCGATCAGTACCGGCAGCGGGCCGAGAAGACCTACCTGCAGTACGCCCTCGAAGGGTTCCAGAACCTGCCGGGCTTCGAGTACTCGGTCTGTGGCGATGATGCCCCCGTCATCGGAGCCCTCGCCCATGTCTATTCGTCAAATCTCTGAACTCGTCCTGCTGACGACGTTTGTCGTCGCACAACGGGTGGACGTCGCCTGCCCCGCCGAGGTCCCGCAACTCACCGTGTCGGCACCTGCGGCGGCCGGCATGAGTGCAGCTCGGCTGGCGGTGATCGACGACCTTGTGGCCGAGGGGATCGCGCAGCAGCGGATGCCAGGCTGCGTCGTGGTTGTGGGACGTCAGGGTCACGTCGTGCACCGGAAGGCATACGGCCTGCGTCAGGTCGCCCCAGCCGAGGAAGAGATGACCGTCGACACGATCTTCGACCTCGCCTCGCTGACGAAGCCGGTCGCCACGGCCACCAGCGTGCTGCTGCTCATTCAGGACGGTCGCCTGCAACTCGAAGACCACGTCAGTGCGTACCTCCCCGAATTCGCGGCACAGGGCAAAGCCGCGATCACCATCGAGCAGCTCCTCACGCACCAAGGAGGATTGATCGCCGACAACCCTCTGCGGGACTACTTCGACGGTCCCCAGCGGGCCTGGGAACGGATCTGCCAACTGGAACCACTCGCGGAGCCGGGCACGATGTTCGTCTACTCGGATGTGGGCTTCGTCGTGCTGGGACAACTGGTGCAGCGCGTGTCCGGACAGACGTTGGATGTCTTTGCCCGCCAGCGTATCTTCGAACCGCTGCAACTGCGGGACACCGCATTCCGACCCGGAGCATCGCACCGGAAGCGTTGTGCGCCGACCGAACAGCACGGCGGCGAGTGGTTGCGAGGGGTCGTGCACGACCCACGCGCGCGTGAACTGGGGGGCGTGGCCGGTCATGCGGGTCTGTTCTCCACCGCCGATGATCTGGCGCGTTACGGCCGGATGCTGCTCAGCAACGGACGCTGTGGAGAGGTCGAGATCCTGCGGGCCGAGACCGTCGAACTGATGCACCGTCCGCGGGAGACGTCGGGGGGCCTGCGTGGTCTCGGGTGGGACATGCGGTCGGTCTACTCATCGAACCGAGGCGACCTCTTCACCCCCAGCGCCTTCGGACACGGCGGCTTCACGGGGACGGCCCTGTGGATCGATCCCGGACAGGACCTGTTCGTGATCTTCCTCAGCAACCGGCTGCATCCGGATGGCATGGGCGTGGTGAACACCCTCGCGGGCCGCATCGCAACCATCGCTGGTGCCGCCGTCAGCGAATGACCGGCTGGACGTGACGGTTCAGGCAGCCCGGTGCGACCTTTGCGGCTGCTCGCGATGTCCGTACAGGTGCTCCCGCGTGGGGGGCATCGTCGTGACTCCCTTGGACGCATTGCGGGTGGCCACCGTCTGGAAGATGCACGCCCCTCCGTCTTCGATCGCCATGCTCACCGCGGCGAGGTACAGGATCCAGATGCGGTAGCGTTCCTCACCCACGTGCCGGATCGCCTCATCCCGCCGGTCCTGCAGCCTTTGGCTCCACAGTTTGCAGGTTTGGGCATAGTGGTCGCGCCAGCCTTCGACATCGTGCACCTCGAAGCCGTAGGCCTCCATGCACTCCACCATATGCCCCAGATGATCCAGTTCTCCGCCGGGAAAGATGTACTTCGCGAGCAGCCGACGGGCCGACGTCTTGCGCCGGAAACGCCGAGGGTTCTTCTTCGCCCGGCGAGTGAGTCCGTGATTGAGAAACATGCCGCGGTCCGGCAAGAGTGCGGCCACGGTACTCATGTACCTGGGCATGTTGTCGATGCCCACGTGTTCGACCATTCCGATGCTCGAGATCTTGTCGAACTTCCCGGTCAGGTGGGCATAGTCGCGGATTTCCAGCGTGACCTGATCCTGCAGTCCCAGCCGCTGGACCTTCGCCTGGGCATAGTCGAGCTGCCGCTGTGACAGCGTGATGCCGTGGGCCTGGACCCCGTAATTCCGCGCGGCATGGCAGACCAATGCCCCCCAGCCGCAGCCGATGTCCAGAAACCGCTCACCCGGCTGGAGCCGCAACTTGCGGCAGATCATGTCGAGCTTGTCCTGCTGAGCCTGCTCCAGTGTGTTGTTCCAGTCGGTGAAGTAGGCACAGGAGTAGACCATCTCCGGATCCAGGAACAGCTCATAGAACTCGTTGCTGAGGTCGTAGTGAAACTGGATGTAGTCCTTGTTGTCCTCCTGCTTGCGGTTGCGGCCCCACTCATCTCCCGCGAAGCAGTGATCCAGGTGGGAACTCTCCGGCGGCGTGAACACGAACGGGAGCAGCGAACGCACGACGAGCGACTTGCTCAGCGAGCGGCCACGCTTCCGGGAACCGCGGGTGCGCACCGTCGTCAGGACCGTATGGATGTCGGCCCCTTGCAGGTCGATGTGTCCCCGGGCGTAGTGCCGCATCAGGTTGTCGATCGTCGGCCGACGCAGCAGCGACCCGAACACGCCCGGTCCGCTGATGGACACGAACAGCCCGGGCTCGACCTGTTCACCGAGCGGAATGAGCGACCCATCCCACAGTCGGACCGAGATGCGGGCATTCATCTTCTCGGCGACGTGCTCAAGCAGCGTCCGTGCGGACTGCAGTTGACGACGGTCCCTGACCTCTGATTTCGACATCTGCCCCTCCATGGCGTCATCGGGGAAGGTCCTGCCCCGTGTTCTCACGGCTCGTCCCGAGCAGGGCGCAGCACCCCCACAGCGACCCTTGCGGATCATTCCGGGGGTGCTGAGTAAGCCTTTTGGCGAATCAGGTCAACCTCAATCGCCCTGTCGTGGTCGGCTGATCCGCTCTCGATGCTCAACGCGAGACGCTCAGCAGTCCACGTGCTTCGAGAAACGCCACCACTTCGGCAGCCAGTTCGTCGATGCTCTTGCTGTCGGAGTCGAGGACCAGCTCTGCCTGTTCGGGAGCCTCATAGGGATCGTCGATACCGGTGAAGCCTTTGATCTCGCCGGCCCGGGCTTTCTTGTACAGGCCCTTGGGGTCGCGGGCTTCGCAGGTCTCGAGCGAGGCATCGACCAGGATCTCGATAAACTCGCCGTCGGGCATCAGGGTCCGCACGCCATCGCGGTCCGCACGGTACGGAGAGATGAAGGCCGTCAGCGTAATCACGCCGGCATCGGCAAACAGCTTGGCCACTTCGCCAATTCGCCGGATGTTCTCGGCCCGATCCTCGGCCGAGAACCCGAGGTTCTTGTTGAGTCCCATGCGGATGTTGTCTCCATCCAGCAGGTACGTGTGATGGCCGCGCGCGTGCAGCAGGTGATCCACCGTGTTCGCGATCGTGCTCTTGCCCGACCCGCTCAGCCCGGTGAACCAGACCACGGCGCCCTGATGTCCCTTGAGCTTCTTGCGGTCGGCGGTGGAGACCCGGTGATCATGCCAGTGAACGTTCGTTGCTTTCTGTTCGGCCATTGCATTCCGTCGAGAGTTAAAGGCGAGTACGACAGACAGAATCCCATCCGTCAGATGTCGGGGAATCGTAGAAGAACTGCCGGGGTCAGAGCAAGGTGCCTCAGAACTCGAACGCAGATCCATGACCGGCGGGTGCCCCACCCGGGTCAGAGGTGGGCAGATCCGACCCCGGGCGCCCCATCCCCGGCCAAGCGGACCGCGGCGCCTCTCCCGACGCGAGACATCCCGGTCGGAATCGAGGGTAATCGGGCCCCGACTGCTGGAGACCGGCGAACAATCCTGCTAACTTGACGGCCATCCGCCCGGATATTTGCCCCGTTTCAGCCCAGATTTCTCAGCCAGCTTCATGAACGGCCCGAATTTCGAGAAAATGGATCTTGTCCCCGTTATCGCCCAGGACGACGAGACGGGGGAGGTTCTAATGCTCGCCTACATGAACCGCGAAGCCTATGCGGAAACCCTCCGCACGGGCGCATCTGCTACTACAGTCGCAGCCGACAGAAGTTGTGGCGCAAAGGCGAAGAAAGCGGCCACGTCCAGGAACTGCGGTCCCTGTTCTTCGACTGCGATGCAGACACGCTGCTGGTGAAGGTCAACCAGATCGGTGGAGCCGCCTGTCACGAGGGTTACAAGAGCTGCTTCTTCCGCCGCATCAACCCGGCATCGGGTGAGGTTTCGGTGGAAGGCGACCGCGTGTTCGACCCCGCAGAAGTTTATCGCAAGTGACGTTGCCCGCCGGTGGCTGTTGTCGCTGTTGAAGTGATTCAAAACCCCACGCTCCATCAAGACCTGACGGCATGTCTGACTCGATTCTCAAACTTGGCATTCCCGCCGGTAGCCTGCAGGAGGCCACGGCAGATCTGTTCCGCAAGGCCGGTTACCGGATCACGTTCTCCTCGCGGTCTTATTACCCGACGATCGACGACGACCAGATTGAGTGCCTGCTCATCCGCGCCCAGGAGATGGCGCGGTATGTCGAACAGGGAATTCTGGATGCCGGCATCACCGGACACGACTGGGTCATGGAGACGCAGGCGGACGTGCACGAGGTGTGTGAGCTCTCCTTCTCGCGAGCCACACGCCGTCCGGTCCGCTGGGTCCTCTGCGTCCCGGAAGACTCCGCGATCCGGTCGGTGCGCGACCTCGATGGGAAGCGGATCGCGACCGAGGCGGTGGGCCTCACCCGGGGGTATCTGGACCGGCATGGTGTGACGGCCGAGGTCGAATTCTCCTGGGGTGCAACCGAGGTGAAACCCCCGCGTCTTGCGGACGCCATCGTGGAAATCACCGAGACCGGGTCTTCGCTCCGTGCGAATAACCTGCGGATCGTCGACGAGATCATGCAGAGCACGACGCGGCTCATCGCCAACCAGACCTCCTGGCAGGACTCGTGGAAGCGTCAGAAACTGGAGAACATCGCACTGATGCTTAACTCCTGCCTGGCCGCCGAGGGGAAGGTCGGCATGATGATGAACGTCCGCCGTGAGCACCTGCAGACGGTCATCGACATGCTCCCCTCGAT
The DNA here is from genome assembly GCA_963715185.1 of uncultured Planctomycetaceae bacterium. Taxonomy (GTDB): domain Bacteria; phylum Planctomycetota; class Planctomycetia; order Planctomycetales; family Planctomycetaceae; genus CAVPPT01. The sequence goes on along the minus strand of CAVQRG010000018.1, from coordinate 204,158 downwards.
GCAGTCCCCGACGGTCTCTCAGCTCTCGGATCCCGACTGGCTCGACGTCAGCACGATTCTCGACGAGAAGGTCGTGCGGGAGATCATCCCGAGGCTGAAGGATCTGGGTGCGACCGGCATCGTCGAGTTTCCCATCACCAAGATCATCGATTGAACGACGGTGAACGCCCCTCCCGTCGTCGTGATGAAGCTGGGGGGCAGCCTGCTGACGCTGCCGGATCTGGACCGTCGCCTCGAATCCCTGGTGGCCCAGCGATCGGACATGCGGCCCGTGATCATCTGCGGGGGCGGAGCGGCCGTCGACCTGGTGCGTCAGGCACAATCCCGGCATGGCCTGTCGGATGAGGCCGCCCACTGGCTGGCCCTGCGGGCCGTCACGCTCAACGAGGCGCTGGTTGCGCGTCTGCTCCCGCGGGCGACCAGCGTCGGCAACGGACTCCAGCTCTCGCAGGCGTGGGAAGAACATCTGTGGCCAATCGTCTGCGCCGAAACCTGGCTGCAGAACGACGAGCGCTCTGGGCGAACCTCACTCCCCCATCACTGGGACGTGACGAGCGACTCGATCGCGGCCTGGGTCGCGTTGCAGATCCCGGCCTCGGAACTCGCCCTGCTGAAGTCCGTCGAGCTTCCCCGGGAAGCATCGGTCATCGCTGCTGCCAAGGCCGGATTCGTCGATCGATACTTGCCCCGACTGGACACCTCGACGCTCCGCCTTTCCTGGGTCAACCTGAGGGCCCCGCGACCGAGTTGGTCCATCTGGCAGCAATCACGTCGTCCGGTCGACGCCTGAGCCGGAGTGCCTCCACGAGCCCGGCCACTCGTTCGCTGCACACCGCCTGCAGACGGTCCCCCTCACGACAGGCGGCCGATCGCACGGCCACGATGTTGATGGCATCCGGCAGCCGGCAGAAGTCTTCACCTGTCAGTCGCCCGGCGGCCGCGAACATCATCCCGCGTTCGTGAACCTCCTGCACCAGGTCGGCCAACTGCGGCACCGGCATCTGTTCCAGCAGCGCCGGACTCTGCTTGTCGAATGTATCGATGAGAACTCCCGCGCAACCCGTCGCAGCCGCTGCCCGGACGACGGCCTGTGGCGGGGGGGACCCGGCCCGTTGATGGTCGGCATAGATGACCGCAATCCATCTCAGTGCGCAGTCTTCAGCGTGCGTGAGGGCAGCTCGCACTGTTTTCCAGTCGTCGCCCCAGCACGAACGATCGACGAGCTGAGCGAAACCCAGTTTGGCGAAGGCCAACCCGGGCGGAAGCGATTGCGGTGCGGAGTCCATCGACTCACAGACTTCGCCACAGGCCGCGCTAACGAGGACTCCCGGTCGCCGCGCACGGGTGATGGCGAGCACCTCCCCAATCACCTCGCGGGTCGCCGGTCCGAGCGGCCCATGGGCCGGCTCTTTGACATCGATGATGTCTGCCCCCCCGTCCAGGGCTTCACGAGCCTCGTCGGCGTTCCGGACACTGACCAGCAACTGGGCAGGACGCAGCTCTGCGGTCACTGCGCACCCTTCGTCGATACATGCCTGAGTGCCCGGCCGGCCAGCGCACCGGTCGGGTGCCCATTGAAGACCGCCTGGGTGCCGTTGACGAACACCTGCCGGATTCCGACCGGATACTGGTGGGGATCGTCGAACGTCGCCAGATCGATGTAAGTTGCGGGATCGAACACGATCACATCCGCGAACTGTCCCACCTTGAGCTCTCCGCGATCCGTCAAACCCAGGATCTTCGCGGGCAGACCCGTGGAAGAATAGATCGCCTGCTCCAGGGGCAGCACCTGCTCGCGCAGGCTGTAGTATCCGACCTTGCGGGGGAACGTGCCATAGAACCGCGGATGCGGGCGATCGGTTCCGGGCAGCGTCGCCCGCCCGTCGGAAGCGGTCGCCACCCAGGGGATCTGCATGATGTGTCGGACGTCGTCTTCGTCCATGCTGAAATTCACAACCTGCGCCCCGCCGGCGTGCGCAATCTGAACACAGATGTCGAGCGGTGTGGTCTGCTCGGCAGCGGCGATGTCGGTCAGCGATCGTCCGACCCAGTCGGGCCGCGGCGAGTAGCGCGCGATGCGGATCGCCCTACCATCCTCCTTGCCCTTCAGGCTGTGCGTGATCTGGTCGCGAATCTTCGCACCCTGCTCGGGATCGTCCAGGCGTTTCTTGAGGGCCTTATGCCCGCCCGCACGGGCCCAGGTGGGAATGACGGTCGCATCCAGCGAGGTGCTCGAAGCGATGTACGGATACTGGTCGGCTGTCACCACTTGTCCCGATTCCCGTGCGGCCTCGATCATCCGGGCCGCCTCGCGGACCAGCCCCCAGGCATCCCGGCCACTCGACTTGAAGTGCGATGCATGCACCGGCAGTTCCGCACGCCGTCCGATATCCAGCAGCTCCTGGACTGCAGCCAGGAGTTCGGTCCCTTCCCCCCGCATGTGGCTGGCATAGATGCCCCCATGAGCACCGACCACCTTGGCGATCTCAACCAGTTCCTCGGTGGTGGCGTACGATCCCGGTACGTAGATGAGTCCGGTGGACATGCCCCAGACGCCGTCCTGCATGGCCTGCCCGGCGAGTTCTCGCATGGCCGCCAGTTCTTCGGGTTTGGGAGGACGGTTTGCTGTCCCCATCACCTGGCTGCGGAGACTGCCCTGAGGCAGCAGGTGCGCGATGTTGGTCCCGGCGCCTGACTCATCGACCTTCTGCAGATACGCGCCGGCATCCACGGGACCACCACCACAGTTGCCAGTGACGACCGTCGTGCACCCCTGCGTGATGAAGTTCATGTTCGCTCGCGTCTCGGGCTGAACGATCTGCGCATCACTGTGGTTATGCAGATCCATGAACCCCGGAGCAATCACCAGTCCGGTGCAGTCGAAGGTCAGCGGAAACCCCTCGACGACGAACTCTCCGACACCGACGATCCGATCGCCCTGCAGGGCGACATCGCCTGTCCGCCGGGGAGCGCCTGTGCCATCGACGATGAGGCCGTTCTTCAGAAGGACGTCCGCCTTGACCGGACCATCGGCCCGGGTGCGCTGCAGACCGAATCCCAGAATCAGGCAGCAGAGACCCAGCGCAACTCGAGATGGGGGCTGGCATCGCATGGACATGCTACCACAAATCAGACGGGAAGACCGGAAGATGTGCTCGGTGCAGTCTAGCAGTCGGTCTGACAGGGAAAAAGCGTGCAGGTCACCCGTCGGCGCTCCTACGGGGGGGCAATGGCCGCTTCTTCCAACTGCGCCCGCATTTCCGTGATGTAGCTTACGTACTGGCGATCGAGCACGTCGAACGGAACTCCCGTCAACTCCGCCAGCGACTGGGGCTGGGAGCGAACCCGGGCAATGGGGCTGTAGATCTGGGCGAGATGCTCAATCAGTGCATCCCGGTACAGACCATCTTCGTAATGCAGAAAGAAATGGGTCAGACCAGACGCCTGGCTGTAGTAGCCCCGCAAGGTATCCATCTGCTGTGGTGTCTGAAATTCCCGCATGCCCATGGCCGTGAATTTCGCCAGGGGAATATAGAAGTTGCGATCGAGCAGCCTGTGTCGGGCCGCCACGATCCGGGGATGCTGCGGGTCACCGGCGTTGGCCTGCCCCATTCCGCCGAACGTGAACGACTCCATATAGCAGGCGATCCCCTCAATCAGCCAGAAATTGGCCTGGTGTCCCAGATCGGTCGGGACCTTGCGCTGGCTCTCCCCCAGAAGCTGGTGCGTCACCTCATGGAACAGCGTTTCCTGCGTCGTATCCGTGTCCTCGGGGTTGTGGAAGGAGTAAGCCGTGCGATCGTTCGGCAGGTACAGTCCGTTGGACACCTCCACACCCGGTTGGCGAGCCTCGAGGCGAAAGATGAACTCCTGGCGGCTCTGGTAGTAGTGGACGTCGTGGCGTCGCGCCCTCAGGCCTGCATCCTGACGCCCACCTTCGAATAGGGCCTGCATCTGCTGCGGCGAGTTGAAGAAGGCAGCGAACTCGCGGAGGACGAAGCCATGCAGCGCCTCGAGGGCCACGCTCAGCTCGACACCGCGCTCCAGACTCTGATTCGTGGTAATGACGAAGTGGTCGCTGGTGACCTCCCAGGCGTTGCGGAAGTCGTGCCGCAGCGCGGCCTCCTCTTCGGCCGACATCCACTGATTCTTGAAGTACCGCTGACCACTCGCATATCGCTCCACATGCGAGGCTGGCAGCCAGCCGTAGCGCTCATCCCAGACGTTTCCGCGTTGCAGCATCAGGTCGGCGTAGGGGGTCACCCAGTGATTGCCTCTGCGGACATAGCCGAGGAGCTGTCGGGCGTGGGGATGATCGGGATTGTGCCACGCGACCTCCCGAATCAGATGGAAAGCCAGACTGGGATGCCGGGCCCGCAGCGCTCGGCGGGAGAGCATGTACAGTTCCTGCGCATACTCCTGTCGCAGTCGGCGCAGTTGACCACGCCACTGACGTTCGTGCGTGGGCATGGTCACCGCAAACTCGGGGAGCACTTCCTCCGGCAGGTCGTCCCCTCCACCGGCCTGCCGATCCATGGGGAGGGCCAACTGCCGAATGAGGGCCGCGGCCTCCGTAAGTCCTTGCCCATCCGTGACGGCGGCCAGTTCCAGGAGCTGGGCCGCGAATCGCCCGTGAGCCTCCTCATGCTGCGTCTGGAGCAACTGCAGGCTGGCAGCCGAGTCACCCCGCAGGCCCCCGGCGCAAGCCAGCGCGACGGTCATCCACAGACATCCACTCCACAGGCGCTGTCGGGCGGACGGCGGGATCAGAGGACGGGCTTCGTTCATCCGGCCGATTCTAGCGCAGCAACGCTGCCCCCCGGAAGGTGAATCAACGCCAGAACTGCGTCGGTCCCCTCACTCTGGCAGATCTGGCTTGAACGCGCCCCCGATGGCATCTCAATTTCGCCCACGATAGAGTGGCCATCGCTGATCTGATCCCGAAAACCACACGCAGGGGTGACCATGGACCCTCAACGCCACAGACCGCAGGCAGGCCGGGTGAGACTGGGAATGTACGCACTCGGCGTGCTGGTCACGCTCCCCGCCGCGGGCCGCTTCGCACGCTCCCAGACTCCGCCGAGCGGGAACGGGCCCGCCACGCCCCAGACCGAGGCCGAGCCTCAGGGCCGGCGCCGGATCTTCAGCCTGGGAGCGCAGGGTGACGGCATCGCGGACGACACCGTGCCCCTCCAGCGAGCGATCGACACGGCAGTCGGCGGGCTGCGACTTCCTCCGGGGAAGTACCGCATCACTGCCCCCCTCGTGTTCGATCTCGATCGCGTCGGATTCTCAGCCATCCACGGCGAGGGTGTCGCGCGCCTGATCATGGCGGGGGCCGGACCGGCCATCCGGCTGGTCGGCACACATCAGGGGACCGCGGCTCCGGAGACTGTCGCACCGGCGGTGTGGGACCGGCAGCGCATGCCCCTGGTCGACGGACTGGAGATCCTCGGCACGCATCCGGACGCGGACGGTCTGGAGCTGACCGGTACCATGCAGGCCACCATTACCCGGGTCACCATCCGCGATTGCCGACATGGCCTGCGCATCACGAACCGCAATCGCAACGTCCAGGTTTCGGACTGCCACCTGTACGACAACCACGGCGCCGGGATCTTGCTGGACCACGTCAATCTGCATCAGATCAACGTGGTCGGGTGCCATATCAGTTACAACGACGCAGGCGGCATCGTGTCTCGCGGCAGCGAGGTCCGTAACCTGCAGATTACCGGCTGCGACATCGAAGCCAACATGGAACCGGGGGACGATGCAGCACCAACGGCCAACGTGCTGCTCGACTCCACAGATGCCTCGGTGGCCGAGGTCGCCATCGTGGGCTGCACGATCCAGCACACCCACGAGGCGTTAGGCTCGGCGAATATCCGCATCCTCGGACGGTCGGCCCCTCGCGACTTCACGGAGGAGCTGCGACATGGCCATGTGACGATCGCGGACAACGTCCTCTCGGACGTTCAGGTCAACATCGAGCTGCGGGACGTTCGCGGAGCAACCATTACGGGCAACACCATCTGGAAAGGCTACTCGGAGAACCTCCTGCTCGACGGGTGCTCGGCGGTGGTGATGGCGAACAACGTGTTCGATCGCAACCCGCGATACCACTACGGCGATGGAGCGGAGGCCCGGCTCGGCATTCTGCTGCGGGATTCGAGCGAGTGCCTGTTCCGGGGCAATATCGTGACCCAGGTGGCGACGCAACCTGCAGCAGTGACGCTCGAACGTTGCCAGTGGTGTCAGGTGACTGACTGCCTGATTCTCGACAGCCAGGGCTGGGGACTGTTGCTGGAAGACTGCAGTCACTGCCGCGTGAGCGGCTGCCTGATCGCCAACCGCCAGGAGTCAGGCGACCCGACCAAGACCATCCGCGTGAATGGCGGGGAACAGAACGAGGTTCCCTGAGGGGACGTGCCGCAGCGGGCAGACTCATGTGTCATCGCTACAACGTGAAATCGAATCTGCAGCAGATTGCGCAGGCGCTGTATCCCGACCTGCTGCTGCCTCCCGACCTGACTCTCGACACGCGGCGGGATCTGTATCCCACCAGTGTGGTCCCGGTGATCCGGCTAAGTGCCGATTCGGAATGGGAACTGGAGACAATGGAATGGGGTCTGCTGCCCTTCTGGTGGAAGCCCTCCGATCGCAGCCGTTCCCGGGCCGCCTTTCAGCGTCAGACATTCAATGCCCGCGGCGAGACCATCCACAGCAAACCGTCGTTCCGTGAGGCGTTCCGCAAACGACGCTGCCTGATCCCCGCCAGTGAGTTCTATGAAGGTCCGCGGGGGCACGCGGCGTGGTTTCGCCTGGCCGACAACCCGGTGATGGCCTTCGCCGGGCTCTGGGAGACCTGGCACGCGGACGACGAGTCCGTGCACTCCTGCACGATCGTCACGACGGTCGCGAACTCACTGGTGGCCCAGTATCACCCCCGCAAGCGGATGCCGGTCATCCTCGCCGACGACGACGCACGGCGCCGCTGGATGGATCCGGACGTCATCGAACGCGGTCCACTCGAATCCCTGCTGGAACCGATTGATCCGCAACTCATGGACCACCGCCCAGCCGAGTGAGGGGCTCCGCGAGCTTCGCAACTCGCACGACGTGTTCATAGCGGGATCTCGGCGGCTGCAGGTGAGGATTCCACGGCCCCGGCATTCTCCAGCTCCAGCTGCCCGACTAAGATCTCCTGCCGAGCAACGTCATCCCGCGTTCCCCCAGCGGTGGCCCCGGTGCCGCCCGCCGCAGTCATCATGTCGCATCATCACGATCACGGCCCAGTCGCCTACAACCGGGCCTTCGCGCTGGGAACCGCGTTCAACCTGGTGTTCGTCGCCGTCGAGGCGGGTGTCGGACTGCTGACCAACTCGCTGGCCCTCCTGGCCGATGCCGGACACAATCTGAGTGATGTCCTGGGGCTGCTGCTCGCCTGGGGCGCGTACCGCCTCGCCCAGGTGAAACCGACGGACCGCAGAACCTACGGGTGGCGCAGTTCGACCATCATGGCCGCGGTGATCAACGGGCTGATTCTGCTCGTGGCTGTCGGTGCAATCGTCTGGGAGGCCGTGGGCCGGCTGAACGATCCTCCCGCAGTCGCCGGCGGCCCCATGATCGCGATCGCGAGCCTCGGGGTCCTGATCAACACGTTGACAGCGCTGTTGTTTCTCCACGGGCGCAAGGACGATCTCAACATTCGAGGTGCCTATCTCCACATGGCGGCCGATGCGGGAGTCTCCGCCGGCGTCGTCCTCGCCGGACTGGGCATCCTGCTGACCGGCTGGCAGTGGATTGATCCCGTGATCAGCCTGCTGATCGCGGTCGTCATTCTGATGAGCACCAGCGAACTCCTGAGCGACTCCATCAACCTCGCGCTGCAGGCCGTACCACGCGAGATCGATGCGCGTGGCGTGTTGAGCTATCTCAGTGGCCTGCCCGGCGTGCGTGAGGTGCACGACCTGCACATCTGGGCGATGAGCACAACGGAAGTCGCCTTGACGGCGCACGTTGTCCGCCCTTCACCGGAGAATGACGACGCCTTTCTGGTGGAGGCGACGCGCAGGACTGCACGACCAGTACCACATTGAACACGTGACGCTGCAGATCGAACGCGATCCCGAATTCGTCCAGTGCCGTCAGGCCCATGCCGACGTCGTGTGACGGCGCAGGCTGCGGTCCCCGCGCGCCGTTTCCCACCGCAGCGGATTCACCACGCCCAGCGCCAGCAGCAGGCCGAACAGCACACCCACCGCGAGCAGGCAACGCAGCACCCACTGGGCTCGTCGGCCTCCCAGCGAGGCGACGAGTTTCCGCCCCTTGGGCGTCTCCGCCAGCAGCCAGCTTTCGCGGCACAGCCCCACCACGCACAGCATGGCCGACAGGACGCCAATCAGTATCTGCTCACGAGGCACGGGGCTTTCTCCATCAAGACTCAGAACCACGGCCGGGGGAGTAAGATGCCAAAAATGACAGGCATGGGCAAGAGGGATTGCCCTCCGCTCCTGGGGCCTCAGCGGGACAGGCGTGCCCCACGGGTATGCTGGAAACACGAAGTGCCCGCCACCCGGTCGTTGCGCCTCGCATCCCCCTCACTCTGAGGAAAGACGGGCCAGAACCGATGCCCCCGCCTGGACGCTCTGACCGACCTTCACACGGATCTCGAGTCCCTCGACATCCGGCAGAACAAGTTCGGTCCGCGACCCGAGTTTGATCATGCCAAACTGCTCCCCCTTGGCCAGTTCATCTCCCGGCCGGACACGACACACGATGCGCCGGGCGATCGCTCCACTGATCTGGCGGACGCGGAACCTCAGCGCCGGACGTTGTGTGGACTGCAGGCGGACTTCGAGCCGTTCGTTTTCTCTGGCCGATTCCGGTTTGAGGGCATTCAGATACTTCCCCGGCTTGTAGGTCAAGCCCACCACGCGGGCCGCGAACGGCGCGCGATTGACGTGCACATTGAAGATCGACAGAAAGATCCCGATGAGCACGGCAGGTCCACCCACGAAGTCATCATGGGGAATGTGCTCGATCGTGACGATCTTGCCGTCGGCGGGAGAGACGAGGGCGGCCGGATCGGTGGGAATGCGTCGGGTGGGATCGCGAAAGAACCATACGATCAGCCCTCCGATGACGAGCAGCGCCGTCACCAGCAGCCAGCCGATCATTCCCGGGCCGCCTGTCATCTGCCGACTGACCAGCGCGAGGGCCAGGAGGGCCGCACCGCCGAAGCACAGGACCGAAAATACGACGAGCTCGCAAAGTCCTGCTCGAGCGAACGGGAGCTGTTCCCGCCAGCGGAAGGGATCATCGGACGGATCCCACCAGTAGCCCTCCTGATTCTGGAAGTACTTCAGATCCCGGGGGTCGAGCACCTCGTGCGGACACCGGTTCTGTTCCCCGCGCCGGCACGCCCGCATCCGTTCCACGTAACCCCGCCGAAAGGTCTTCAGCCACCAGCGCCGCACCCCACCCCACGCCAGCTCCAGCTTGACAATGACACCGCTTCCCGGCTGAATGGACGTGAGCTGCGGGTCCATCGGCTCCAGGGGGACGAGGTCGCTTCGCGACGGGAGCGCCGACACCAAGGGGGACATATCTGCTGAAGTTTCTGGGGAGCCGTTCATGTCGAGATTCTAGGCAGACGAGGTCCGCCTCGCGACCAACTGCGTCACCTCAGGAAATCAGGGCTCCCCGCTCGATGCGACTGAGGTCGTCGCACAGGCCCTCGAGGCAGAGGGGCAGGGGCATCGATTGCCTCAGGTGCAACTCACTCTCGAAGCAGCGATCGAGCTGAGCCATCAGGCAGTCCAGGCGATCTGTGTCGGCTGGATCGACGCGGGCAGCGGCCTGCTGGATCTCCGCCGGCAGTCCCTGTAACTGCCCCGAGGCGGCGGCGCAGGACACCGCGCAAGAACTCTCCCGCAAACCGCACGACCCAGGCGGCATGTTCGCGCTGGGCCGTGGTATCGCCCCCCAGATCGTCGAGCGCACTCAGCAGGGCCGCCGAGGTCGCGAGCGGACGCAGGGGAAACTGCGAGAACTGACGAAAGACCTGCTCCCGCAGTGTCCGCAACTCCGGCTCGATCAACTGCCGGGCGGTCTGCAGGCTCCCGTCCGCGAGCAGCGCGACATCCCGCGCCGTCGCCTCGCTCGTCTCCCACTCAAGTTCGATCAGCAACTCGGCCACGTCGTCCGTGGAGAGTGGCGAAAACGTGACCGGCTGGCAGCGCGAACGGATGGTCGGCAGCAGCGCGTCCTCAGAGGGCGTCAGCAAGATGAGCAGAGACCCGGGTGGCGGTTCCTCCAGGGTCTTCAGCAGCGCGTTGGCGCTCTCCACGTTCATGGTCTGGGCGTCATCGATGATCGCGATGCGGCGCGGCGCCGACATCGGTCGCATGGCCAGGTCGTGACACAACCCCTCCCGCCCCCGACGCTCGGGGGGGCCGATCATCAGACTGATCGGCAGCTCACGCTTCCCGGCGGGACAGGCCACTGTCAGCAGATCCGGATGCGTGCCAGCCCGCACCTGCTTGCAGCCCCGGCATTCCCCACAGGCCTCCAACTGACTGTCCGGCCTCCGCTCGCAGAACAGGCATTGAGCCAGCAGTTCCGCGAACCGCCGCTTGCCGATCCCTTCCGGACCGATGAACAGGAACCCGTGCGCCAGCCGTCCCCGGCCGATGGCACGCCGAAACAGCTCCACCTGTTGCTGATGTCCGCGAAGGGCTGACCAGATCATAGGTCCCAAGTCTGTTCACCAAGGTAGACGTCGGCGAGAACTCGCGTGCTCTGGGTCCGTATCGGCACCGGCGACGCCGATCATCGTAGGCCGTAGACGTCGGCGCCACCAGTTACCCGCCTGCCGCGTTATCACCGATTCGATGGCTGCGGGGCCCGCTGCGTCATCCGGCCAGATGTGCCTCGACGGCTTCCAGCAGCGGATCGATCGTCTGCTCCTGAATCTGGTGCGGCGGTTGCCATTGAAACCAGCAGAAGCCGCGATGCTCCGTCGGCACGATGGCGACCTCTCGCACCAGCCGTGCCAGAAAGATCACGAGCGTCTTCATGGTGGAAGGTGCATCGGTCTCCCTCGGGGGAAGCCGGTATCGCAGCTCGAAGCGAAACACAGGATCGATCTGGATGTCGTCGGACCGAATCCCCGTCTCCTCCTCAAGCTCGCGGAGGGCACAGTCCCGGTCCGATTCTCCAGGGTCGACATGACCTTTGGGCAGGTCCCAGCGGTGGTCGTGCTCCATCAGCAGGAATTCGGCGGGAGGGTCGCCGCGCACGATCAGCAGGCCGCACGATCGCCGTTCATGGGGGGGCTCCACAACATCCTCAGGCATCTGTCACACAGACTCCGGTTCGATGCGGGCGGCCATCGGCATGCGGCGGCCGCTCCCGAAGGCCCGCCGGGACAACTTGATACCCGGCGGCATCTGTCGCCGCTTGAACTCATTGCGATCGAGCTTCCGGGCCACCCAGCGAACAGCGTCGGCGGGGAACTGTTCACAGAGCGTCGCCACAGACTGCTCGCGCTCGATCAGTCCTTCGAGGATGCCATCCAGTAGCGGATACGGGGGGAGCGAATCCTGATCGAACTGATTGGGGGCCAGTTCGGCGCCGGGGGCTTTCTCCAGCGTGCTGACGGGAACGACCTCCCGACGTTCGCGCTGGTTGATCGACCGCGCCACGGCGTACACATCCCGCTTGTAGAGGTCGCAGAGGACGGCGAATCCGCCCGCCATATCCCCGTAGAGGGTACAGTAGCCGACGGCCAACTCGCTCTTGTTGCCCGTCGCCAGCGCCAGCCAGCCGTGCCGGTTACTCCGGGTCATGACCATCGCCCCTCGTATGCGAGCCTGCAGGTTCTGGTCGGCGAGAGAACCGGCCTCCGAGCTCAGATCGTCCCCGATGACTTCGGTCTGTTCGTAAGCCTTATGCACGCGGTCGATGGGAATGGTCACCGCATCGATTCCCAGGTGACTGGCCAGCGCCCAGGCATCGCGCAAGCTGTGATCGCTGCTGTAGCGGCTGGGCATCAACAGACCATGCACATGCTCCGCCCCGGCGGCATAGGCGGCAATACAGGCCGCCAGCGCACTGTCGATGCCCCCGGAGAGGCCAAGCACGCAGTCCGAGAATCCGCTCTTGGTCATGTAGTCGCGCAGCCCGAGCACCAGCGCATCGAGCAGCATCGATTCCCGTGGAGGACGCGCAGGAGTGATCGGCGCTGGCAGGGACTCGATGTCGATGATCTGCAGGTCCGGCCGAAAGTCGGCGGATTCGCAGACGACGAGTCCCTGTGCATCCAGGACGAAACTGTCTCCATCGAACACGAGGTCGTCGTTGCCGCCCACCTGGTTGACGAACACGAACGGACGGGCATGCTGCCGGGCATGGGCCGCCAGGAGGTGCAGCCGGCGATCGGGCTTGTCGATCTCGAAGGGACTTGCTGACAGGTTGATGAACAGGTCCACGCCCGCTGCCGCGAGGCGGGCGATCGGGTCTTCCAGCCGACAGGGAGCGTCGTGATAGTACGTCGACTCGTCGGGCCACCAGGCGTCTTCGCAGATGTGCACACCCAGACGCAGGCCATGAAACTCCATCGGATGGACGGACTCGGCCGCGCGGAAGTAGCGTTGCTCATCGAAGACGTCGTAGTTGGGGAGCAGCGCCTTGTGACGCGTCGCGACGACTTCGCCACCGAACAGCAGGCTGGCGGCGTTGGCACACCGCCCATGAGGAACGCCGTGCTGCGTCGGATGCCCCAACAGCAGCCCCACCCCAGGGTCGATACGCCGCGCAATCTCGCTGACGATCCGGTCGCAGGCGGCGGCGAACCCGGACCGGTACAACAGGTCCTTCGGCGGATAACCGCTGATGAACAACTCCGAGGCCACGACCAGTTGTGCATCGAACGCCACGGCTCGCTGCGTGGCATCGACGATCAGATCGGCGTTTCCCCGCAGGTCGCCGACAATTGGATTGAGTTGAGCGAGAGCGATTCTCATGCCGTGCTTTCCATCCACCTTCATCAGGAGGTCAGGATAGAACATTCGCCATCCCCGATACAAACCGGCGACAACTGACGATCCGCGCAGCCGGACCGCCGCGGCCTCCGTCGGTCTGCCACCTGAGACTCCCCTGAGGATTATGGGGAGCCAGCGATCCGGCGGAGGCAGAAATTCAGGGAAGGCGGGCTCCGCGAGTTGACCGCCTTTCGGGGCAGCTTAGGGTTTTGGGCAACCCGGGGGCATCCGACTGCCGGTGCCATAGCGACCGCCGGTGAGTCGAACCATTGCAGATCCAGGGCTGATCAAGCCACCGCAGTCGCTCCACATCAACACACAGACGAGATCATCGGCCATGCCCCATCGTGAATCACGTGAGAACCGCACTGACCGTCGGCCGTTGCTCAGCGTCTGCACCATCCTCATCCTGAGCGGATTTCTGATCGGGCTGACCACCAGCCGCGAGATCCCTGCAGAGATGCAGCGCCTGGTGCTCGCCTCTGGACTGCTGGGCGTGCTGGCCTTCATCGGGCTGGAGCAGGTCGCGGTGCGGCGACGGCTGCGCGAAGAACTCCGGGAACAGGAGTTGATTGAGAATCGCCTGAACCGGCATGTGTCACGCTGCGAGTTGACCCGTGACTTGGGGGCATCGGCAGAGGCTTCGTATCCCCCTGGCAACAAGCCGGACGTGGAGGTCCGTCGGGACCTGGTGGCGACCGCCAGCAGTGTCTGAGACGGACGTCGTCGCGGCGCCTCCCACCAACGGGAATCGCCGGCTTCATGTCGTGCGACACCGGCGTGCCACCCGACGGTGTTTCTCAGTACAATCGCCGGACCGGTGTCGGGGTGACGCCGTACTCCCTGCTGCGGCCGCAGCACAACGCGATGAGGGTCTGCCATGGAGGTCCGGACGGTCTGCCACTTTCTCCCACAACGGGCCTGCCGCGTCTGGCCGTTGGTGTGGCTGTTCTCGGCCGCTGCCGCGACTGTCGCGCAGCAGACGTCCAACAGTGTGCTGGTGACGGTCAATGGCGATGCCGTCACCACAGCGGACCTGGAACTGGCCTGCCTCGCGCGAGGCCTCGCCGGGGAGGTCAGCGCGGGCGTTCGGCAACAGGTGCTGGAGCAGCTGGTCGATGAGCGACTCCTCAAGGCCTTTCTCGCACAGCGCCGTGCAGAGCCCAATCCGGTGGCACTCGACGCCCAGATCGAGAGGATTCACGGACTGATCCGCAAACAGGGGAGCGAGCCTGCCGAGGTGCTCGGCCGTTTGGGCTTCACTGACGACTCGCTCCGCGAAAGATTGGCACTGCCACTGGCGTGGGAGACGCATGTCGGACGCATCATCACAGAGACGCGGTTGCAGTCGTTTCTTTGATGAACATCGCCGTGAGTTCGACGGCACACAGGTCAGCGCTCGGCACATCCTCTTCATGCTGCCACCGGACGCCGACAGGTCCACCGTCGACGAGGCCTCTCGGCGACTGGTCTCCCTGCGCGAGCAGATCAACCGGCAGGAGATCTCCTTCGTGGAGGCTGCCCGACAGCACTCGCAGGCTCCCAGTTCCCGGTCCGGGGGTGACGTCGGTTCCTTCCCGTTCCGTGGTGTGATGCCAGTGCCGTTTGCGACCGCTGCGTTTGCGGCGCCGGTTGGTGAACTGCTCGGACCGGTGCGCACTCCCGCAGGCCTGCACCTGATTCTCGTGACCGCGGAGACACCCGGACAGTTGAGTCTGGAGGATGTCCGGGGAGAGTTGCAGACGCACCTCTCGCAGGAACTGTGGGAGGCGCAGGTTGCCAGCGAGCGGGCCTCGGCAACGATTATTCGCGCGGCCGATCCACTTCCGTGAGCGAGCCGTCAACGTCGGGCGATTTCCGGGAATGACCAGGGGCACCCGCCAGCCGGGCGTCGATCCACTCAGGATCCACGAATCTGCGCAGCAACCAGCGGAGCGTCTGATCCTGCCGCTTCGCCGTTTGCTCGGGTGGCAGCAACCCATCTCCCGTGATGGGTTCGAAGCCCGTTGCGCCAATCGAGACCGCCCAGCGCTCCTGCTGGGCTGTCAGTCGCACTCGCTCTTCCAGCCGGTTGGCCCAGACGATCCCGAACAGGGCACGAAACTCCCGCCACAGGTGATTCCAGTCGCCGGGGACAACTGGCAGCTGTCGCAGTTGACGCAGGGTTTCTGACGCCGCGATCCCGAGCAGGATGGTCGCGGCCAACCGCCACGGCCATGATGGCGCCACCGTCGCGGCCAACGCCGCCGTCAGGGGGACCACCACCAGCACCAGGCTGACAACCAGCAGACTCACGGCGACCGAGAAACGCGTCCCGAAGTAGTTGCCCGCCCCCATCAGCACTACGAGGGTCAACCCCGTGAGGGTGGGTGCCTCCAGACGCACGACGGCCGGAGCCCGCGAAACCCAGACGGTCAGTGCGGGCCAGCCCAGGACGGCCAGCATCGGCAGCAGGACGAACAGGGTCCAGACGCGATGGCCTGGTCGTCGGGCCCCCAGCGCCGACAACAGCGGGCACAGCGTGACCAGCGGGACCGCGTACCAGAGCTGATCGCGTGTGGTCTGCGACACACGTTCGGGAAACGCCTCGGCGAGCCAGGCTACTCCCCACGTCGCGACCGCGATCGCTGCCCAGTGCCGCGCGACCGTCAGCGTGGAATGTCTGAGGACACGTCTCGAGTCCTGCACGCATATCGCCGCCAGCAACAGCGAGAGTCCGACGGGCAGTAACAGCGTGATCGGCATGGAAACAGTTCGGCCGTGGACTCCCACATGCGGGACAGCGCCTCGAGAGAACTGCGAGTGCGCAGGTCATCGTATCCGCTTCGACACGTTGGTTACAAAGGGTGCAGGTGGCGTCGACAGTTCAACTCTGAAAACCGTTGCGGTTTCCCGACAAAAATCCGCTTCGACCCCCTCAATCCGAACGACTGACGACGCCGCTGCCCGGTTGCTGCAAATCCTGCGCATTGGCACTCAGTCTCTATGAACCTTGGTCGAAAACACTCCGCAGGTGGACCCGAATCGTTGTTGTGAGGGGACAACGAGGTCTTCGAGAAGGTCGCGGCAAGAGTCCCTGAGATCCGTCGACCAACGCGAAACCAGACGTTCCTCACGTACCCAATCTGTGAAGACCGAGGAGAATTCAAGATGAAGTGGACAAGTCTGATTGCTGCGATGATGATCTGTGCCAGCGTCAATTCGGCCGACGCTGGTCTGTTCGGCTGTCACAAGCGTTGCGGTGGCTGCGCTCTCGAGCTGCTGTGCTCCGAGCTGTGCCGCTCCCGCGAACGCCTGCTGTGACACCGGCAACACCTGCGGCTGTGCGGCTCCCTCCGCCTGCTGCGACACCGGTAACGCTTGTGGTTGTGCGGCTCCCTCCGCCTGCTGCGACGCCGGAAACGCTTGTGGTTGTGCGGCTCCCGTGACCTGCTGTGCTCCTTCGGCTGTCTGCTGCGACGGTGGCTGCAACAGTGGCTGTGGTTCCCGTGGGTGCGGACTGTTCGGTGGTTGCTTCAAGCGGTGGCGGAATCGCTGCAGCTTCAAGCGCGACTGCTGCGCACCGGCGCCGAGCTGCTGCTGCCCCGAGCCCAGCTGCTGTGCTCCGGCTGCGGACCCCTGCTGTGCCGCTCCGGTTGGATGCTGCAACTAGTTTGAGTTGAATCAATCGTGGAGATCGAGTTCTTCGTCTCGACACCGCGAGGCTCTGACAGACGTGAGGACGAATCCCGGGGAGGGCCTGCTCTCCCCGGGATTCTGATTTCAGAAGACCCGGCCTCACGCCCTGCTGAAGACTTTGGCTGCAAGACAATCTGCGAAAAGGCGTCGCCTAAACCCCCTCCTGGCGACGCCTTTTCTGCTTCTTTGAGAACGGGGGTCGAGGGGCAACTCCTGTGGCGGCCCCCCAGTCATCAACGGCACACTGGCTTCCATCTGCCTCGTCCTCTACGCTGACGACGCGGCCCAAGGGCCGGGAAACCAACCCCATTGCAAGAGAGCTCATGGCACGATGTCTCGTCACCGGTGGCGCGGGATTCATCGGCAGTCACCTCACGGAACGACTGCTGGCCGATGGACAACAGGTCGTGGTCCTCGATGATCTCTCCACGGGACGCCGGGAAAACCTCGCCCGGGTGGAAGGACATCCCGCTCTGGAGTTCGTGACGGGATCGATTACCGATCCAGTCGTGCTCACCGAAGCGGTGCAAGGGACGGACGTCATCTTTCACCTGGCCGCCGCCGTCGGCGTCAAGCTCGTGGCGGATAACCCCGTCCACACGATTGAGACGAACATCTACCCGACCGAATGCCTCTTGAGGCTGGCGGTCCAGGGCGGACAGCGATTCTATCTGGCCTCGACCAGCGAGGTGTACGGCAAGAATCCCCTGCCCGAATGGACTGAAGAAGATGACCTGGTCCTCGGGCCGACGTCCCGACCGCGCTGGGCCTACGGCTGTTCGAAAGCCATCGACGAATTTCTCGCGCTGGCCTACTACCGCAAATACGGGCTACCCATCGTCATCGGACGGTTCTTCAACGTGGTGGGACCTCGCCAGGTGGGAAGCTACGGCATGGTCATCCCCCGATTCGTGGAGCAGGCACTCAATGGCGGCCCGCTGACGATCTACGACGATGGCAGCCAGGTTCGCTGCTTTGCCCATGTGCGCGAGGTCGTGGACTGCGTCGTACGGCTGATGGAGACCCCGGAGGCCGTCGGCAAGATCTTTAACATCGGCAGTGATCAACCGATCAGTATGCGCGAGCTCGCCGAACTCATCGCCGCGCGGATCGATCCAGGTCTCGAACTGCGGCTGCTGCCTTATCAGCAGGTGTACGGCGAAGACTTCGAGGATGTGGTGCGCCGCGTGCCTGTTCTAGACCGTTTGCAGTCGACGATTGGTTGCAAGCCTTCCATGCCGCTCGGTGACCTGCTGGATGACATTATCCAGTGGAAGCGATCACAATAATCGGACCCGGCGTGTGAGGAATCGGCAGATTCTGCGCTTTGCACCCGGGTGCCACTGATCGCCGCAAACTCCTGTCATTGTGATGATTTCCGGTACGCCACGGGTCTCGCGCGGGCCCTGCCACACCGGCCATTTCCCGAACCGCAGGAAAGCCAGCATCCCGTCTTGACCCACCCCGGGGAAATCCATACCTTCCCGCCGCCTTGGACGTGACGGCGACGGCTGACACGCTCATCGCGAGACACGTGTCGGATGATTCACCCTGTGTAGTACACGGAGTAAATCGCCAGGGACGGCACCGCTGGCATGGACGCTGGCGGTCCCGATTCCCCTGCACTTGAAACACTGCCAATCGCCCCCGGAAGTAGCTGGAGTCCTCCGCCCCCCTGGGACTCGCTATTTCCGGGTTTTTTTATGCGCGTCGGCCACTCGAAACCACGATGTCCACGGTCGCCGTGTCGTTCGGTTGCGGCGAGTCGTCGATGTCGATGTATCGAGAGCAGTCCGGGATTCATCGGCTGAGCCACATCCTTCGTACTTGCTACGCCGCACACTCTGCCCAAGTGAACGTCGCACAAAACAGCAGTCGCGATTCATGATCCAGAGACGCTGTAAACACTGTCTTGGCCTCGACCTCAGGATTTCGCGTGCGAGACTACTGGATCGCTTCGTGGCACCGCATCTCTTCGAGCCTCTGCGCTGCCAACACTGTCACCATCGACAGTACGCGTTGAATCGCCGGACGTTGAGCGGCATCGTCCGACTGTTTCACACAGTGGATTCCGCGATTCGTGCGCTGGGGCCACATGGGAGGCGTCGACGTGTCAGCCGCCGGTCGCAGTCGTCCGGACGCCGCTCGAGCCGATCAGGCGATCGTTAGGCCGGCACTCGCCGGACCCCGGTGGCTACAAGCGGTTCTTCTTGCCCGAACGCGCCCTCCGTCCGCTTGAATCAGGGCCGGGGCCGCGCTCAGACAGATTTCTCCTGCATGGGAGCACTGTTTGCTTGCGTTTGGCCTCCCCCTCTGTACGCTGGAGTGAATTGCTGACTCTCTCGGACGGAGCAGACCGGGCCTCGCTCATCGCGTCCTCGACGCGTCGTTGTCGTCGTCCGGTCCTCGGGAAGGACTCCCTCGACCCGACTGACCGCATCGACTCAACCGGTCGGCTGAAGGCCTGACCACCAGGTGATGCCACCGACCAAGCAACCATCACGGGCTCCTATGTCGACTGCACAGCTTGCCTCGCCACCCGTTCGTAGTGAACCGTCGTCGCGCACGTGGTCACTCCCCGCCATCGTCGTCTCCTGCGTTGTGCTGCTGGCGCACCTGCCGCTGCTGCAGGTTTACTTCCGGCGTTTGTGGGATCTGGATCACTACTCGTTCGCACCGCTGCTCGTGCTCGGTGTGATCGGCCTGATTGCGCAGCGCTGGATGGCGCTGCCTGCTTCACAGGTTGCCAGTGTTCGGCTGCCGCTGGCGGCGGCGGCGATCTCGCTGGTGCTGCTGGCGATCGCCTCGTGGCTGGTCTCCCCCTGGCTGGCGATGATCTCGTTCGTCATCAGCAGTGGGTTGCTGCTGCGACACTTCGCCGGTGCGTACTGGAAGACGTTTCTTCCGGTATGGGCCTTGTTGATTCTGCTCATCCGACCGCCGCTCAATCTCGACGTTCGCATGATTCAGTGGTTGCAGAACGAATCCTCCCGGGCCGCCAGTGGGGTGCTCGAGATGCTCGCCCTGCCCCATCTGATGGACGGCAACGTCATTCGCCTGCCCGGACGCGAATTCCTGGTCGAGGAGGCCTGCAGTGGCGTCCATTCGCTGTTCGCCCTGCTGACGGCTGCCGCCTTCTATGCGGCATTCTCGCGGCTGCCCCTGATCCGTGCGATTCCGCTGATGATCAGTGCGGTCTTCTGGGCGGGATTGATGAACGTGCTGAGGATTACCGCCATCGTGCTGGCCGACGCCCACTTTCACGTGGACCTGACCAGCGGCTGGCCTCACGAGGCGATGGGGTTCCTGCTGTTCTTCCTGGCCGTCCTGCTGTTGATTCTGACGGATCAGCTCCTGCAATTCTTCGTGAGTCCCATTGCCGATGATTCCGCCGGTGCCCAGAGGGCCATCGACAAGAACTCCCTGGCTGTCGCCTGGAATCGCTTCGTCCTCGCGCCCGGTGAGGTGGTCGTCGACCGACTGTCGCCGGCTGGGGCGGATCAGGCCTCACGGGGACTGCTGGCGGGTGGTGCTCGCACAGCGATCGCCGGAGTCCTGTGCCTGTTAAGCTGTGGTATGGCCGCATGGCAATTCCGGGCCCTGACGACCGACGCCAGCCCGACATCGGAGGTCGCGAAATCTCTGGAGCTGATCGCCGAGCAGGACCTGCCGGCTGAGGTGGAAGGCTGTACGCGCATCAGTTTCCAGCAGGAACGATTGCGTGACGACGTCGCATTCAGCGAGTACAGCAAGACGTGGGCATTCGCACCGCAGGCGGGAAGTGATGCCCAGCAGCGAAAGCCGTTTCTGGTTTCGCTCGACTATCCCTTCACAGGCTGGCACGACCTCACCAACTGCTACATCGGCCAGGGGTGGAACATCGACTCGCTGAACAGTTCGACGATGGGCCCGCGGGACGACGGCCAGCCCATGCACGTCACCGAAGCGATCCTGAGCAAACCGGCCGAAAGCAACCAGCTCCTGCTCTTCACCGGCTTCGATGCGACGGGCGTCCATCTGAGCAATCCGGCTATGGAGAACCGCTGGCGTCGCCTGGCCGGAGACCTCACGCGTCGCATCACCCGACCGATGGCCAACGGTCCGACGGCATTGTCGAGTGAATGGCGCACGACGACGCAGTTTCAATTGCTTACAGAAATCGACGGCACGACACCGACCGCCGAAGAACTTGAGTCGGCCCGCACGCTGTTCGTCGCCCTCTGCCAACAGATCAAACAGCACCTGCGGGAAAAGAGTGAGGTCACACCATGAGTCAGCCCGAACCTGCAGTCACGAATTCCAGCGAACAGCGGTCGAACCGCCCGCGCGGTCTGCGCGGCCTGTACCAGTCGATCACCTCCTTCATCTATCTGTGGATGGTGTCGCGGCCGTTTAAAAAGCTGGCGTGGGGGCTGCCCGCGCTGGCAATCCTGGTCGGCGTGCCTGTTCTGTCGGCACTCGGCAGTCGAGGGGAGAACTCGCAGGCCATTACCCGCTATGCCGGTCTGGCCGGTAAGGCCGCGAAGAGCGGCGATCACGAGGCTGCCGAACTCTGGTGGCGGAAGGTCGTGCAACTTCAACCTGAGAATCCCGGCTATCGCATGGCGTGGAGCGGTGCACTTCGGAGCCAGGGACGTACCGAACGGGCCGATGCCGTCCTGAACGACCTGGCGAACAGCGGTTATCTTCCCGCCCGGCTGCAACTTGCGAAGCAACTGACGCAACCGGACGCCGGCGAACAGCCTGTTACCGCCGAGAGCCTGCGAAAGCTGATCGAGCACTTCCAGGCGATCGCCAAGGGGCAACCGGCCAATTCGAACGAAGCCCTGACTTTGTCCACCTATCAGCTCACGCTGGCCCGGCTGCTGCTGGGTGGGGCTCCCGATCGTTCGCCCAACGAGGCGGAGACGAAGGAG
Organism: uncultured Planctomycetaceae bacterium; assembly: GCA_963715185.1. Taxonomy (GTDB): domain Bacteria; phylum Planctomycetota; class Planctomycetia; order Planctomycetales; family Planctomycetaceae; genus CAVPPT01. Next base: position 182,518 of record CAVQRG010000018.1, on the reverse strand, counting down.
GCCGATCAGCTCATCGAGACGGTGCTTCAGCGAGACCGTCGCAACGCCGACGCCATCCTGCTCAAGGCCGCGCGGGTCCACTCCAGGCAGCAGTACGACGAAGCGATCGCTTTGCTGCAGCTCATTGTCGCGCAGCGGCCCGATGTCCGTTTCCTGCTGGCACAGATCCACCTGCAACAGGCGGATCAACTGCGCTGCCCGTGACCAATTGACTGAGGCCCGCGAGTATTACGAGGCCGTGCTGAAGAAGACCCCCGAGGATGTCGACGCCCGCCTGTTGCTGGCACGCGCCCACGCCAGTCTCGGAGACCTGGGCGAAGCTGCCAAACTTGTCGAAAAACCTCTGCCAGACGTCACGAAAGGAGAGCAGGGCACATCGGATCCCAAGCTGGTCGACGCCTGGATTCAGCTCTGCCTGTCTCAGGTCGGGGCCGAGATGAACAAGCCTGAGCCCGACTGGACACGGATCCTCAGCCTGCTCGATGAGGCCTTCAAGAAGGCCCCGAACGACCCACGACTGCTCGCCGCGATTGCGGTGGTGGTTTCTCAACACGAAGGCGAGGGGTTCGAGCGGCTTCGCAGCGGTCTGGAAGATGTGCTCGCCGATGGTCGGGCCCCGGCCACCTGCCACCTGGTCCTGGGGACCGCTTTGGGTGTCAAGGGGGATCTCGAACCGGCCATTCGCCACCTGCGGGCGGCGCAGAAGTCCCTGCCGGAAAATCCGCTGATCGCGAACAACCTCGCCATGTTCCTGATGCAGCTGGATCCCGCTCCGCTCGAAGAGTGCTCGAACTGGCGAACCTGGCTGCCGAACAGATGCCGAACATCCCACATGTGCTCGACACCCGAGGGCAGGTGCTCTATCGACTGGAAAGGTACGACGAGGCGTTGCCCGACCTGGAAGCAGCCCTCAACCTGCCGGTTGAGGTAGCCGAGCGTCGCCTGATGCTCGCCGACATCTACGAAAAGCAGGGCAACCCGGAGATGGCCCAGAGACATCGCGACCGTGCCGCCGCAGCCGGAACTGACGCCACGCCAAAGGCCGCTGCCCAAGAAGCGTCCACCCCGGACGTGCCCACCACTGAAGAGTAATGTGTCAGTCGGGTCGGTTCACCAGACCCGCGTCTCAATGTGACGGACTCGATGCCGGGGCAGCCGCCCGCACGTGATGGATCCCGGCGCCGGCGCTGGACAGATCAGACCAGAGTCCGGTTTGAGTCCCGGCCAGCAGGGCGGCACCGTACGCAGCCGCCTCCTGATGTGCGGGAAACCACACCTCCAGTCCGAAGGTGTCGGCAAGCAACTGCGTGAGTAATGGATTCTGCTCCAGGCCATTCCCGCAGCCGATGATCCGCGTCACCTGCGCGGGCCGAACATCGCCAGCCCGCAGAGAGACGTCGTGAAACGCCGTCGCCATGCCCTGCAACACGGACCGGGCGAGATGCCCCAGCGTGAAGTTGTCGTTGGCGACACCGGCAAACATGCCGCGTCGGTGTGGTTCCGGCCTTGTCCCCCGAAAGAATGGCTCGCAGGAGAGCCCGTCGAGGTGCACCGGCGCCGTCGCTGCCAACCGGTTCAGCACGTCATACACGTCGTCCGCAGCAGGACTCACACCGAACGGTTCGAGCCACGACCGCACACAACGATTCACCCAGGCGTAGGCATCCCCACCAACGAACCCCGCCCCGACAAGCATGCTCCGGCCGACAGGCAGGTACCGGGTGTCCATGCCCGGCACACGGACAAACTCTTCGATCGGCCAGTTGATCTGGCCGCCGGTCCCGATGGTGATCTGCAGCGCCGTCTCCCCCGCGGGGACACTCCCGATGACCGACGCCTGGTTGTCACCCACCGGTGAACAGACTGCGAGTCCAACCGGAAGTCCCGCCTGCTGAGCAACGGCCGGGCAGAGATGGCCCTGCACAGCTCCGCTCTCAACGACGTCCGGTAGCAGTTCCCGTGTCAGCCCTCCGGCCTGCAGCAGCGGTTCGCTCCAGCAGTCGCGGGCCAGATCGTACACCCCCGAAGCCGCAGCGTTGGAACGGTCGGTCGTGACCGGGCCGGTACACAGTTCTGCTGCCAGCCAGTCGGTCAGCATGACTGCCTGTGACACGCCGGCGGGCAGCTCTCCCTGCTGCTGCAGCACGAACCATGTGACGGCCAGGTACCCGGGCGCGAGTCGACAGCCGGTGCCGCGCAAGTCCGACTCGGTGCATCGTTCGAGGTACTGCTGCAGGTACGACGGTCCGTCATCGTCGCTGGGCTGATTCGCGCGACGGTCCTGCCAGGTGATGTGGTGTGTCAACGGCCGCCGGCCCGCGTCGACAAGCGTGACGCCGTGCATCTGGCCCGTGATCCCCAGGCAAACCGGTGCTCCTGGAAGATCAGCCGCCAGTTCCCTGAGAACGGCGAGGGCGACCTGCCGATGACGCTCCGGATCCTGTTCGGCATGACCAGACGCCAGATTCGGGACATCGGCGCCGTGCGTGCGTCGGGCCACACGCTGGATCGTACCCGCTTCGTCGACAGCAACGGCCGTCGTCGTCGTCGTGCCCACATCGAGTGCCAACGCCAGTCGCATGCCATCTCCCGAGACGAGGTGCCCTTCTGCCGTCCACCCGAGGGCCGTACCGCTTTGACGGACCGCTGACCAGGCGGTACGGTGATTCTATCCCAACCCGCCTGTTCCTGAGCAAGGAGTCGGACGATGCGTGCGGCCACACACCGGCTGACGGCCTTCTGTCTGGCAACAGTGTCGCTGCTGGCGTCAGTCCACACTGTGTCTGCTGGCGACTGGCCCGCCTTCCGGGGTCCCCGAGGAGACGGCACGACCGATGAACCTCAGCTTCCTCTCACCTGGGGTCCTGAGCAGAACATCCGCTGGAGCTTTCCGCTGCCGGAAGAGGGCAACAGCAGCCCGATCGTCTCCGCCGGCCGCGTGTTCATCACCTGTGCCGAAGATCGAGGCCGCAAGCGAACGCTGTACTGCCTCGATCGACAGACGGGAGCCGAATTGTGGCGACAGACCACCACCTTCGACAAGGTGATGGACACGCACAAGACCAACAACTACTGCGGGTCGACACCCGTCACCGACGGAGAGCGTGTGGTTGTCTGGCACAACTCGGCCGGCATGCACTGCTACACCGTTGACGGACAATCGCTGTGGTCCCGCGACCTGGGAGAGTTCGACCACATCTGGGGCTATGGATCGTCGCCGCTCCTCGTGGAGGACACCGTCATTCAGTTTTGCGGCCCGGGGGAGCGGACTTTCCTGACCGCCCTCAGCCTCGAGACTGGTGAGACCGTGTGGGAAACACCAGAGCCGGGCGGGAGCGCCAGTCGCGACGGACGATACGTCGGCTCGTGGGCGACGCCCATTCCGTGTCAGGTCGAGGGACACAGCCAACTCGTCCTCGGGCTCCCCACGCGCAGTCGGCGCCTTCGCTCCACAGACAGGGGAACTGCTGTGGTGGATCAACGGTGTCAGCAGCGAGCGGAGCGACGTGTGTTACACGTCCCCGATGATCGGCCACGACTTCGGGGTCGTGCTGGCCGGATACGGCGGACCGGCGCTCGGTTTTCACATGGGAGGATCGGGCGACATGACGGCCCGCCACCGGGTCTGGTACCAGGACTCGACGAACCCCCGCAATCCACAACGGATCGGAACCGGTGTTGTCATCGGCGAACATCTGTTCCTGGCCAATGCCGATGGACCGGGCTCGATCGAATGCCTCGACGTCGCGACGGGCAAGCAGCGATGGGTCGAGCGGCGCACGTCCGGGGGCCCGCACTGGGGGTCGATGATCGCTGCGGCCGGCCGCCTGTACGTCACCGGACAAAAGGGGGTCACACACGTTCTGGCGCCCAACCCCGACCGCTTCGAACTGCTGGCGGAGAACGATCTCGGAGAGCAGAGTCATTCCACCCCCGCTGCTTCCGCAGGCGAGATCTTCCTTCGAACCTATCGGGGGGTATACTGCGTCTCTGAGCGATAAGGGCGACCCACACCACCAATCCTCAGTCGACACCAGGTTCTGGAGTTTCGGGCCCGATGAGTGAACGCGTGATCCGCTGTCCCGGCTGCCAGAAGAGATTTCGACTCCGTTCGAGTGGCGGGAGCAAGGTCCGCTGTCCGGCGTGTGAGCGTGTGATCCAGATCAAAGCGGCGACACAGCCTGCGGCACCCGCCGACGACCTCTTCAGCCGTCTGATGGACGAGGACGACCACGATCGAGGCAAGTCAGCCGCTGCTCCCTCGGGGACGTACTCCCTGAAGGACACAGGGCCCCCAGCCACCGAACCAGCCGCGGCACCTCGTCCGGCTGCGCCCTCGGGAACCCATTCGCTGAAGCGGATGAAGCTGCCGACCGAAGAGCCGACGCCGAGTGCTCCCGCCGGATCGGTCAGCGAACAACCAGTGACGAAGGCGCGGCGACCACGCTCCCGGTCACTCGCCACCAGTTCGAGTTATGGGGGGGAAGAGTCTTATCTTGCGAGTGGTCTGAAGCTGATTGTCGGCCTGGGAGCGGCGGTCGCGGCCGGCGCTACGGCCTCGAGCAGTATCAGGCCCGTCAGCCGGCCGCCACCACTCTTGCGTCGACATCATCGCCGGCTCCCCCGCAGGCATCTGGACCGCCGACGAGCCCCGCAGCGACGACGGAACCAGAGTCATCATTCACACCGCCACCGCACGACCCAACACCACAGCCTGACTCATCTTCACCGTATAGTTATGGCCCAGCGCGTCCGATGACCGGTTTCCCGCCTCAGCAGATGGCCGACGCGCAGCAGCGCTTCGCTGAACAGGCGCGGACTGCGCGGCGAACAGTTCCGCAACGGTCCTCCCGGCGGACCACGACCTTTTCCCGGGCGAGGCCCCGGCGGAGGTCCCCCTACCGGCACCGCGGGGTTGAGCGGCCAGTTTCGTGACGATCAGATTCTCACGATCCATGTCGAGGGTGGCTCGTTTCGCGATCACAACATGGTAGTGTCGAAGCACCTGCAATCGTTGCTGGGAGGCGGGCGCACCGCCGGACGCGCGTCCGGCGGCACCTGGACGATCCAACTGGCACCCGTTGCCGATGTGAACACGTTCGCGAGCCGGATTGCCATCGGCAGTGTCAGCAACGTGAATGGTCGGGAGATGACTTTGACGCTGGACCCCGCGAAGGTTGCTGACGCTCCCTCCGGACCGGGTGGCCGGCGCCCCCAGCCGAGCCGGGCGACGAATCAGCCCTCGCCCGCGAATGAATCGGAGTCCAAGAGCCCCTTCCGCGCGAAGCAGGCGGACGAACTCCCGTCATCGAACGCCGACTCGAACCCGCCGGACAGCCCCGAACCTCAGGGACCGTCGGTGGACGAGTCCCCGTTCCGCCAGAAGGGTCCGTCAGGATCGTCGCCTGACGATTCGACGCCCGGATGATCTTCCCCCGCGGAGCGCCGTCACGACTGACCGTCAGTCGCGGTACTCCTTGTGGCAGTCGATGCAGGTGACGGCCGCCTTCTTGAAGATCTGGTCGGACTGACGACGGTCCTTGGCACGGATGGCGGTGGCCAGTTGCGTGTACAGGTCTTGCGACTCCAGCGACAGCTTCTGCCAAGCGGGGATGTCCTCATCGCTGATGTAACTGGTGTCTTCACAGGTCACCAGTGACAGAATGGCAAAGGTGCTGGCCTGCATCGCTTCTTCGGGCTTTCCGCTGGGCCGGCGGGCGATCTTGCTCAACTGGCCACCGCGGTCTTCCATCTCATCCATCAGGGGATACATGGCGAACAGGTCTTCCCAGGCATATTCCACCGGCGCATCGCGGTCGCCACCTCCGGCCTGCGCCGCCTTCACCGCTGCCAGTGCGGCTGTCGCTTCGGCATGGCTGTCTCCCTCGCCATACGCGAGAGCGGCTTCGCGCAGGGCCGGCCCGAAGATCGGCGTCTGCGCATTGTCGGCATGCTCGGCGATCGCCTGTCCCATACAGGCCAGCACCCCGAAGGCCTCACCCACTTCGTCGGAGACATCGTCGTAGGTCTCCGACGAGGCAAGCAGTCCATCCAGCTCGCGAACGCTCGAGGTGACCTCCAGCAGGATGTCGTCCAGCGGCGCAACCTGCTTGAGGGGAACCGGCGATCCGGCCAGTCCCCGCGCGAGGGGCATGGCGCTCAGAACGACGGACAGCACCAGGACGGCAACTCGTGGCATGCGTCTCTTCCTCGCATCTTGGAATCGTGGATCAACGTGAGCTCTTCGAGTGACTTGTGAGACCCGCATTCTCAGGCGCTGCGCGGAGAGCTGTCAACCAGCAAGTCCCCCCGCAACTCCCTGATGCGGTGCGGCTCCAAGCCGCCGCCGTCGCTCTCACGACTTCAGCAGTTGACGCAGCACCGTGTGCAGGATGCCACCGTTCCGGTAGTAGTCCACTTCCACCGGCGTATCGACACGACAGGTCGTGACGAAGTGGACTTCTTCACCATTCTCCCGGCGTGCAGACACCTCCACCGCCTGGCCGGGTTTCAATCCGTCGTCGAGCACGATGTCGAAGGTCTCGGTGCCGTCGAGCCCCAGCGCTTCGCGGCTCTCGCCCTCGCGAAACTGCAGCGGCAGCACCCCCATGCCGATCAGATTGCTGCGATGAATCCGCTCGTAACTCTCGGCAATCACGGCCCGGATCCCGAGCAGATAGGTCCCCTTGGCGGCCCAGTCCCGCGACGATCCGGTGCCGTACTCCTTGCCAGCCAGCGCGACAAGTGGCGTGCCGGCCGCCTGGTACTTCAGCGACGCGTCGTAAATCGACATCTGCAGGCCGTCGGGCTGATAAACCGTGACGCCCCCCTCGGTGCCCGGGGCCAGCAGGTTCCTCAGCCGGATGTTGGCGAAGGTGCCGCGCGTCATCACGCGATCGTTGCCGCGACGGCTACCATAGCTGTTGAAGTCGGCAGGACTTACTTTTCGCTCCTGCAGGTATCTGCCCGCCGGCGAGTCGGCCTTGATGGCTCCCGCCGGGCTGATGTGGTCCGTCGTCGTGGAATCCCCGACGCTCACCAGACACCGCGCACCGGTGATGGCACCGATCGGCGGCGGTTCGGTCGGCATGTCGACGAAGAAGGGCGGCTCCTGGATGTAGGTGCTCGACTCGTCCCATGCGAACAGATCCCCCGACGGGGCGTTGATGCGCTGCCACTCTTCGGGACCATCGGTCGCTTTCCCATACTCGGTGGTGAACAGGTCGGGTGACATGGCGGCAGCGATCGTATCGGCGATCTCCTGCTGGCTGGGCCACAGGTCGCGCAGATAGACGTCTTGCCCCTGCGGGTCGACACCGAGCGGATCGTTCGTCAGGTCGATGTCCGTCGTCCCCGCCAGGGCATAGGCCACGACCAGCGGGGGCGAGGCCAGGTAGTTGGCGCGGACATGCTGGTTGATCCGACCCTCGAAATTGCGATTGCCCGAGAGCACCGCACAGACCACGAGGTCGTTGTCCTGCACGGCACGGGCGATCGGTTCGGGCAGCGGACCGCTGTTCCCGATGCACGTCGTGCAACCGTAGCCCACGAGGTTGAACCCCAGTTGATCGAGGGGCTGATTGAGACCGGCGCGCTCGAGATAGTCCGTCACCACCCGGCTGCCCGGAGCAAGTGACGACTTGACCCACGGTTGCCGGGACAGACCACGGGCGACGGCATTGCGAGCGAGCAGCCCCGCGGCAATCATCACCGAGGGATTGCTGGTATTGGTGCAGCTGGTGATGGCGGCGATCACGACTGCACCATGCTTCAGCGCGAAGGTGTCCTGTCCATCGTTGACCTCCACGCCTTCCAGTCCAAGATCGGCCTCGATGACGGCGGTCGCGCTGGCTGCCAATCCGCCTTCGTGGGTCATCGAACCGGGCGTCGAATCGTGGGCGGGGGTCGACTTGCCGAACGTCGTCGCGAGATCCTGCTCCCACTGACTTTTCATCCCCGAGAGCAAAATGCGGTCCTGGGGTCGCTTCGGTCCCGCCATCGACGGTTCGATATCCCCCATGTCGAGTGCAAGTCGCGTGCTGAATCGGGGTGTCGGCGAGTCCACCGTCCGGAACAGGCCCTGTTCCTTGTAGTAACGTTCAACCAGGTCAATGACGTCGGCCGGTCGTCCCGTCCGCTCGAGGTAACGCAACGTCTCCACATCGACCGGGAAGAAGCCCATCGTGGCACCGTATTCCGGTGCCATGTTGGCGATCGTAGCCCGGTCGGGAAGTGACATCGCGTCCAGCCCGCTGCCGAAGAACTCCACGAACTTGTCCACGACCCCATGCTGCCGCAGCATCTGGGTCACCGTCAGCACGAGGTCGGTCGCCGTCGCTCCTTCGGGAAGCTGCCCGGTCAGTTCGAAGCCGACCACCTCGGGCATGAGCATGTAGATCGGCTGACCGAGCATCACGGCCTCGGCCTCGATGCCCCCCACGCCCCAGCCCACCACGCCCAGACCATTGATCATCGTGGTATGCGAGTCGGTACCGACGAGCGAATCGGGATAAGCGACGCCGTCAGCCGTCAGCACTCCTGTCGCGAGGTATTCGAGGTTGACCTGATGGACGATCCCGGTGGCTGGCGGAACGACCCGGAAGTTCGAGAAGGCATGCTGCCCCCACTTGAGGAACTGGTAACGTTCCTGGTTCCGCTCGAATTCCTTGTCGACGTTGAACTGCAGGGCCAGCGGCGTCGCGAACTGGTCGACCTGCACACTGTGATCGATGACAAGATCGCAGGGGACCAGCGGATTGATGCGATTGGGATCGCCCCCCATGCGCTGCATGGCGGATCGCAAGGCGGCCAGATCAACGACGGCGGGCACCCCGGTGAAGTCCTGCAACACCACCCTGCCGGGCTTGAACGGAATCTCGACCGACTTGACGTCGGACGCGTCCCACTCAGCGAGATTGCGGACATCTTCCTCGTTGACGATGAACCCGTCGACGTTGCGCAGACACGATTCCAGGAGCACGCGAATGGAAAAGGGCAAGGTTGTTACATCGCCGATGCCCTCATCGACCAGGCGGTTCAGCCGAAAAATCTTCAGCGGGCCGCTGGCCGTCTTCAGGGTCGCTTCCGCTCCAAAGGGGTTGGCGGACATCAATCGAACTCCCGTCCTCAAGAACCGGTGGGCATGATCACTCTGCTGGCGAACGCTGATGCCGATCGTACCAAACCACATGCAGGCTGAGTAGCAGTCCGATCAGCCCGGGTCGGCGGCCGGGTCCGAGAGCGTCACCAGCAGGGTTTCGGCAGCGGCATGTCCGAGAACGACGTCCCGCTCGGCGATGCGGATCCGAATCAGGTCTGCCTCGGCGCTGTTGTCACAGACATGTCCCTGAACTCCCAGTTCCAGCCCCTGTTCGGTCAGGTAGCGCAGGAAGTCGGGTCGCTGTCGGAGCACACGGACGACTGTGAACGCGGCCCCGGCAGGACACGCCGCCAGCAGTATCGCCGCGTCGTCATGGCCCGGCATAGTGCCATCCGCGGCAGGGATCGGGTCGCCATGGGGGTCGAACTCGGGATAGCCGAGGAACGCATCGATGCGGTCGATCAACGCATCGCTGACAGCATGTTCCATGTTCTCTGCTTCGGCGTGCACTTCGTCCCAGTTCAGATCCAGCGTCTTCACGAGGAACTGTTCGATGAGCCGATGCCGTCGCAGGATCCGGACCGCGAGCGTCTGCCCCGGGGTCGTCAGCCGCACTCCCTGATAAGGGCGATAGTCGACCAGTCCCGACTCGGCCAGGGCCTTGACCATACTGGTGACGGTGCCGGGCGAGACTCCGAGCGCCGTCGCAAGCTGACCGGTGCTGACCCAGTCCTGCTCGGTGCGGATGACCGCCTGCAGGATCGCCTTCAGGTAGTTTTCGACCGTCAGTGAGGGCATCGGTCCGGCACGTGCAGAAAGGAAAGGTCAGAGGTCCCGGCCGCAGTGTTCACATTGGGGCTGACCTGCCCGGGTTTCCGCACCGCAGTGCGGGCAGTTGAGCGAGGCATGCCCCCAGGAGAAGCGGGACCCTCCCGACCGGCCCGCGCGTCCCCGAAAGAGCACAGAGAACACCACGCCGCCGAGGACCACCAGGATCACCAATTCCACAAGTCCGAGTGCCATCACTATTGCAGCTCCTGACCACAGTGTTCGCAATGTCGCAGACCCGCGCGGGTCTGCTGTCCGCAATGCCAGCAGGTCAGCGGCGCCCGCCCGTCAGCCAATGACATCATCCCGTCCAAACTGACCCAGCCGCAGAGCGAGAACAGAAACACCAGCAGACCGACGATGGCGACGAAAGCGAGCAGACCACCACCGAGATAGAGCAGCAGACCGAACCACATGCGATTCAACCCTTTCTCGCCCAGAACAGGGCGGCGCAACCGATCGGCTGAACATGCGATTCTGTGAACCGGGACTGCAACTCCGCCTCGAGCGCAGACCGGGAATCTTCGGCATTGGCAAAGATGCCCCGGCGATTGTACTTCTCCATCAGCCAGCGGGCCACACGCGAGCGTTCCACCTCGCCAGAGAGCAGTGTGGAGCCGAACATCACGCCCCCCGGCTTCAGCAGGGGCAACAGGTGATCGAAGACCACGGCCTTGGCCGGAAGAGCACCCGGCAGACAGTGCAGCAGGTAATTGAGCGAGATCGAGTCGAAGGGTTCTTCGTCGAAGGGGATCGGCTGAAGCACATTCCGCCGATAGGTGCGCGGGGCGTATCGGGCGATCCTGCCGGACGCACGATCCAGACAGCTCTGATTGAGATCCATCAGGGCCACCCGTGGTGCCTCGACCGGAAACCGGCAATGATCGAGGAAGTATCCGGTCCCGACACCGACATCCAGATGTGCTGCGGTCACATGCTGATCGAACAGGTCCCGGATGTGCGAGGTCGCACAGCGCCAGACCCAGCGGTTCGAGACGCCCAGCACCAGCCAGTCGTACAGGCTGAGAACGCGGTCCGAGTAGACCGCCTGTCCGGCAAGCACGTCGGGCGGCAGTGGCGAGTCGTCAGGCAAGGCAGGTGTCACCATCCTCAACTGGCGGAAGCCGTCTTCAGGGCATGATGCTGGCGGCCGACTTCTGCATCCAGCGGACCGTGTGCCTGTCCGTTGCGCATCAGCCACCACAGGATCAGGGTCGCGACCACGGCACAGAGCACAAGCAGCGGCCACTCGTAACGCACCATCAGTTGCCCCTGCACAACCTTGGTGCTCACGCCCCAGTCCACCACAGGCTGAGCCCAGACGCTGTCGGGCAACCGATGACGAATGACTTCGATGCCGTTGTAGAGCAGATGGAACACTACTCCCGGCAGCAGGCTCTGAGACCGGATGGCGAGCAGTCCCAGCACGAGCCCCAGCAGGGCTGCATTGAAGGCCTGCTGCGGGAACATGTGCATGATGCCGAACGTGATCGCCGACAACACAATCGCCAGGACGACCCGTCCTCGACTGGCGAAGCCGCTGAGGATGAAGCCCCGAAAGGCCAGTTCCTCGCAGACGGCGGGGGCCACGGCAAACGTGAGCAGGACGAGCCACAGCGGCTGACTCGGATCGAGCAGCGGAGCGAGAGCCGCCTGCGCACTCTCGGGCAACTTGGGGAAGAAGTCCTGCAAAGCCATCGACAGCTCGACGGTCAGGGGATGCAGCGCGAACGGCAGCACGATCCCCGCGGCGAGCATCGTCACGGGCGGCCACCTCAGCCGGAAAGTGTCCCGCAGACTCGTGGTCAGCAGCACTCCCATCAGCAAGGCCGGGGTCGCGATGATCGCCAGTTGCTGCATCAGCAGGAGTTTCATCATCACGCGCGGCAGTTGGTCCGACTCCACACCGATGGTCGCCGTTCCCAGCACGCGCATGGCGAAGAACTGCAACAACATGATGAGCACGAAACAGACCATCCCTTCGCTGAAGCCGGGCGTCGGATCCTTGTCGCGCAGCAGGTGTTTGACCCAGAGCCCCAGGTCGAACCGCTCGGATTCGCGGAACAGGATGTCCTCGCGCTTGAACTGCTCGATCGCCCACCACAGCCCCAGCAGGCTGTAACCGATGCTGGTGACAAGTACCGGGATCGCATACCAGTACAACGTCGACGGGGCCGCCGGGCCGAGCAGCAGCGCCTTGAGCAGCAGCGCCGGCCCCATCACGGGGAAGATGCTGTAGAACGGGGTGATCTCGACCGCCGGCGAAAGGCAGAAGACCGTCAGTCCCATTGTGACGGTGAGCAGCGGGGTGAGGTAGTACTGCCCCTCCTTGCTGCTGCGGGCAAACATCGCGAGCCCGAGACTCAGTGAGCTGAACAGCGCCGTCAGCGGAATCGCCAGCAGCACCAGCCACAACAGCGACGAGAGAGACGGGAAGCTGACGCCCCCGAACCTCGAAAGCTCGCCGGCACTGGCGATCGAGAGCATATGCTTGCCCGTGAAGCCCATGCTGAGCATGTTGAGCAGGGCCGTGCCGAGGCTGAAGATCAGCACCGTCAGGAATTTCCCGGTGACAATCTCCGTGCGCGTCGCGGGAGAGATCAGCAACGTCTCCATGGTGCCCCGCTCCTTCTCGCCGGCACCGAGGTCGATCGCCGGATAGAACGCACCCGTCAGCCCCATCAGCACGAGCATGGCCGGAAACAGTTTGCTCCAGATGTTCGCCGACAGTTGACTCTCCTGGGCGAGATCGATGGCGTCGGCATTGACCGGCTTGGGCAGGGACGCGGGCAGTTGCGCCGATGTCAGCCGGTCCTGCAGGAGCGCTCGTTCCCAGTTATTGACGGCCTCCTTCACGCGCTGGTAGGCGATCAGTGATTTTTCGTTGGCGCTGTTGCGGATAATCTGCAGACGCGGGGGCTCCGGTGCCCCCTGGATGTTTTCGCTGCGCGTCGCCAGTTGCTCGTTGATGTCATTGATCGCCTGGCGGAACCCTTCGGGCACGAGAATCAGCACCTCGATCCCCGACGAGGCCAGTGCATCGCCGAGCCCGCGTTTCAGCACGCCGGCCTGGGCCTGCAACCGGGCCAGCTCTCCCTTCAGAGACTCAGCCTCAGCATCGATCTGTGCAACGTGTGCCTGGTCCTGCTGCTCGCGAGCGCCTTGTCTCTGGGTCTCCAGTTCGTCGAGACGTTCCTGCGTGGCGGTCATCGAGCGTTCGATCGGAGTGAGACGCCCCACCTGCTCGCGCAGCGCCCGGGCCGTCTCGATCAGAAACGCCTGGTCACTCCGTTCCTCATCCGTCACGCCGTAGTCGGCATCGGAGGCGGGCGGTTCTTTGTCGGTAACCAGCCGCAGCTTGTCGGCATCGGACGGCAGGTCGAAATAGGCCTCGGAAATCCGACCGTCCACAATCAGGGGAGGCTCGGGCAACTGGTCGGCACCCAGCAGGACCACGGTCCGCTGCTGCTCGGAGAAGAGCAGCGTCATCTGCACCATCCCGATCCCCAATGCCGGGTACAGCAGCAGCGGCAGCACGAGGACCATGAACAACGTCCGGCGATCGCGGAGCTGATCACGAACCTCACGGACGAGAACGAGCTTGACGTTATTCCAGTTCACGCCGATGTTGTCTTCTCTGGATGTCGGCCCCGCCGGCAGTCGGTGGGACGGGAAAAAGTGTCCTGATCGTCATCGCGTCTCGCCGGCGATGCCGACACCTTTGTGAAGGAGTTCTTCCTCGTAGCGCTGGATGAGCTCGAAGAACAGCTCTTCCATGTCGGGCTGGCGATGCCGCTCGGCCAACTCGGGCACGGTGCCGGTTTCGAGAATCAGTCCCTTGTGAATAATGGCCACGCGGTCACACAGCTTCTCGACTTCGCGCATGATGTGCGTCGAAAAGATGATGGACTTCCCCTGTCCCTTGAGCGACTCGATGGTCTTGAGCACTGCACGGGCCACGAGCACATCGAGCCCCGATGTCGGCTCGTCGAAAATCAGCACCGGGGGATCGTGGACGATCGTCCGGGCGATCGACACCTTCTGTTTCATGCCGGTCGACATCTTCGAGCCGAGCACATCCCGGATCTCGGTCATCTGCAGCGTTTCGAAGATCTCGCCCAGCCGCGTCTGGAGCATGGTCTCTTCCAGGCCATAGAGCCGGCCGTAGTACTCGACCATTTCCCAGGCCGTCATGCGATCATAGATGCCGGTGTTGCCCGACATGAAACCGATGTGGGCCCGCACCTGTTCGGGGTGTTCGACGACGTCGAAGCCGTCGATGAGGGCCCGGCCTCCCGTCGGTGTGAGAACCGTGCTGAGAATCCGCAGGCAGGTCGTCTTGCCGGCACCGTTGGGGCCCAGCAATCCGAAGATCTCGCCGGGCTGCACGTCGAACGAGACGTCATGCAGCGCCATCACAGGGCCGCGACGAAAGTCCTCGAACGACTTGCTCAGGTCTTCAACGTGAATCATCACATCTGCCCGGACAGCTCGGAGGGTCTACAGCAACCCCGGCGGCATCATACGCACCAACGCTGCCCGCGACGATGGCGATCGCTGCACCTGTGGCTTCAATGTGACACGAGGGAGCGGCCACGGGAAGCCCCTCCCTTCCCGGACACGCCGAATCCCGACGTTCTGCCAACCACTTCAGGAGCGACCGGCACCATCTCTACGGTGCTCTTGACTGGTCGTCTTCGCGCGATCCTCATAAGCGGACCTCCCCGGTCACCAACCGCACCGCGATTGATGTTCGCGGCCCGAGTCCGCCATACTGGACTGCGGCACTGGTGTCCTCGCCACCACCACACTGTCTCCAGAACCACCCAACAGATTCGCACACGCCGATGTCTTCCGCCAAATGGATCCTCGAACCGACCGCCGAAACGTTCGCGCAAGTGGTGCTCGAACGCTCGACCCAGACACCTGTCGTCGTTGACTTCTGGGCTCCCTGGTGCGGTCCCTGCCGACAACTGACACCTCTGCTGGAACAACTGGCCGAAGAGCAGGCGGGACGATTTCTGCTGGCCAAAGTGAACACTGAAGAACAGCCGGCACTGGCGAGCGCGTTTGGTGTGCAGAGCATTCCCTTTGTCGTTGCCATCCGCAACCAGGAGATCGTCGATCAGTTTGTGGGGGTGCTGCCAGAGCCTTCGCTGCGTGACTGGATCAACGGTCTCCTGCCGTCTCCTGCCGAAGAACTGGTGCAGGAGGGACAGTCGCTGATGCTGGCCGACGATCTTGACGCCGCGGAACAGCGCTTTCGCGACGCCCTGGAGCTGGCTCCCGATCTCGCTGCCCCAAAGATCGCCCTCGCCCAGGTGCTCTACCGTCAGCAGCGTCTCGAGGAGTCTCAGGCCCTCGTGGCGGAGCTCGAAGCCCGGGGATACCTCGAGGACGAAGCCCGTCAACTCAAGTCACAACTCGAGGTCGCCACGGTTGCCGCGAGGACAGGTGGGAGCGACGCGGCCCGCGCCCGGCACGAGGCCGATCCCGAGGATCCTCAGCTCCGCCTCGAACTGGCGGAGGCGCTGGCGGCTGAAGGTCACTGGACCAACGCGCTCGATCTCTGTCTGCCACTTGTCAGCCACGCCCCCTCCGAAGTCAGCGACCAGTCGAAGGCGACGATCCTGAACATCCTCAGTCTGCCCGGAATCGACCCGGATCTGGCCAGCGATTATCGTCGCAAGCTGGCTTCAGCGTTGTACTAGCAAAGTGAGGCCGGCCTCACAGTGAAGAGCCCGCAGGAGGAGACTGCTGCCCCCGCGCTCGGTTGACACTGACTGAACGCGCGGGTTTAATCGCGGAACATCGAGACGGTGCAGCGTAGGGACTGTGCACTGTGAATTATGGATCCCGAGTTCACAGGCCGGAGATGGGGGAGTGCCCATACCTTCCGGGCGGGGACAATCACACCGTCGAGGCTTTCAACGGAAACGAAATCGGAGGAACAAAGTCCATGAAGCGTGTGATGAGTATTCTGGCCGCAGTCATTGCCGTCGCCATTGTCACGGCCCCGCAACAGGCCGAGGCCCGACCCCAGTACCTGAAGGCGTTCACTGCGAAATTCGAAAAGATCGCCAAGGAAGCCGAGACGAAGAAGTGCGGCGTCTGTCACGGCGATGCTGGCAAGAACAAGAAGCAGGTCAGCGACTTCGGCAAGGCCGTCGCCGAGGCCCTCGGCGCAGAACGTCAAGGAAGAAGACAAGATCAACGCAGCCTTCGACGCGGTTGCCAAGAAAGAGTACGAACCCGGGAAGACCTACGGGTCGCTCCTCGAAGCCGGCAAACTCCCCGCCCCTCACAAGGCTGAGTAACCGGTTCACACCAACAGCAGACTGCGAAGAGGCCATCCTCCAGGGATGGCCTCTTTTCGTTGGGGCCTGTGGCAGTCAGTCGGGCGACTGCACGGCCCCACTCAGAAACTCCTTCAGCAACGTCGCGGGAAACAGGGCGAATGAAAACTCGCGTCCCTGCAGGATCTGATTCGCGGCCAACTGCCGGCGGACATCGGCCAGATCCTGCTCAATGGCCTTGCGCTGCGGCTCTACAAACGCTGAGAGGCGCTGCTGGATCTCGCCCAGTTCCAGATGTCGCGACCGGTTCTCAGGTCGCCGGGCCTTGCGCTCCTGTGCCGTCAGCCCGACTGGGCGACTTTCCCGCAGCTCGGCAATGAGGGCGAGTTTCCTGTCGATCCACGACTGGGCCTGCGGGTCGGTCGCATAGCGGTCCGCGTTGAATCTGATGTCGCGCAGCCGGTGAACCAGCGCGGACTCATCGTCGGACGTTGCCATCCACGGGGTCGTCACGGGGAGATGCAATGTGGCCGACATGGCCAGAAACTGCGGTGGTTCGATCCCGAAGAACCGCAAAATAATCTGATCGGTCATCTCGTCGTACTTGGCACCGCCGATGCCATGGACGAACAGATCCCCGAGGCACAACCGCGCGAACAACGTCGTGGTGAGGGCCCGCGTACGCAGATGCACGTCCCGGGCGGCGAGTTCCTGCAACACCTCAACGGCACAGCAGGCTTCGCCCTCCGGCGTGAGCGGCAGCCTCGCGAAGACCTCGCGACCATCGGACAGATGCACCTCGCGACCGGTCTGTCGGGCAAACACGCGATTTCGATTGGCCTCCCCGCGGGTCCAGACCCAGAACGGTGCCTCCAGCCAGTCGTCCTGGCGTCCCAGTTCGGGCACCGGATGATTGCGGCTGCGCACACGATTGAACCGGCGGTACTCGGCGAGCACCTGGTTGTGACATTCGCGCAGCCGTGGAAGTTGCGCGAGCAGATGACTGGCAAACCACAGGAAGGCATCCGTCCGACAGAGCCGACTCAGGGGGAGTTCGAGGTTCGTCAGACCCCAGCGCCGCTCCTGACGATGGCGGGCCGCCGTCAGGCAGTCGCAAAGGCGTGAGGACACCTCACAGTGCGCCAGTGCATCGGGCCAGATTTCACCGAGCAATGGTTCGATGTTCCAGGCCTGCATGGCCTGGCCAACACGTTCGGCGAACGACGCGAACATCTGCGAGTCCACAATCGGCGCGTCTTCCCAGGGAGCGACGGGCCGAGCAGCATCGAACGGGATGGATTCAAGGCGCGGGGCCTCCTTAGTCCCGACGGGAACACGAATCGCCGTGGTCGATAGCAGGTCATTGTCGACAAGCAGGTTGAGACTGCAGCCCTCTGCCTGACGCGCGAGGTGGTCGATCGCGAAGTTCTTGACCCAGACACCGGGATGAAACAGCGACGGCTGATGTCCGGCCAGAAACAGCGGTCGAGAGCAGGCTTCCTCGTCCACAGGCGGATCCGGGAGATCGTGTCCACACAATTCGCTCGTGTAGCTGCGGGCGGCCTGCAGGCACTCCTGCCGGGCCCGGCGACGCAGCGTCGACAGCGATCTTCCCTGCAGATCCCGTTGAGAATCATCCAGGCGTGAACGCGTCAGCACGGCCCCCGACAGCGCCTCGTCGAGGGTGGGTACGGCCAGCACGCTGCGATCCGCCCGCGGGACGCGCAACTGCCGGGGCACCCAGCAGGGCGCGATGCTGGCACTTTCGGCAACCTCAACCATCGGGACTCCGCCGGGCCTTTCGTCGTGAGCCAGGACCGGATGCGTCAGCACTCGGGGCAATCGCGTGGTCGGCACGCGAGCGACTCGGGCACGATCGCGCCTTGCAGCACATCCTGATAGTAGGCCATCCGACGACGGGCGTCATCCAGGGAGCCGCCGAAGGACCGCTCCTCCTCCAGGTACACCAGCGGAATCGGGAACTCGACAATCGACATTCCGAGGCCGGCCGCCTGCACCCACAGCTGCAGCGGCATGGCATACCCGAGTTCCGTGATGTGGAACTGCTGCAACGCATCCCGGTGGTAGGCCTTGAAGCCGCAAAAGGCGTCGGTAATTCCCAGATCGAACTGCTCATTGAGCTGGTCCGTGATGGCGACGTTGATCTGGCGACGCTCCACCGGCGGGGTGCTGTCCCCCGGAAAGATCTGCAGGTAGCGACTGCCGGAGACGATATCGATATGCGGCCCGTCCACCGGGCACAGGGCGTCGATCAGTTGCGGAATGAGACGGGGCTCATGCTGCCCGTCGCAGTCGATCGTCACCAGCCCGTCGTACCCGTGGTCGAGAGTGTACTCGAAAGCCGAGACCAGCGCGGCACCGTAACCGCGGTTGACGGCATGCGTGACGACCTGAATCCCTTTGAGGCCGGCCAGAATCTCCGCAGTCCGGTCGCTGGAACCGTCATCGACGACGAGCACGTCATCGGCAAACCGCCGCACCTGCTGCAGCACGTCAGACACATGCGCCTCTTCATTGAACACGGGGAGGGCCGTCAGGAAGCGGCGTGCCATGTGATTGTCCAAAACGATGTCAGCGAGCCGAAACGTACAGCGGATCTTCACGTCCGCTTCATTCTACGCACGACTTGACAGTCGTCAAACCGCCGGCACCGAGGCAATTCTGCTGCAGCCGTAACGTCTGCCGAGCGGGCTGGCGACCTGGGCAGGTCACGCATGCAACGGGGTCTCCCCACCTTGGCCGCACAATCCAAAAACTCGCAGGACACTGCGAAAAGGGGGCGACGGGGTTGTGAGGCCGTTTTCATGCGCTAAAATGACGCTCTAGGACGCTCAATCTGCCAGGACGGAACCAGCCCAACGAAGACAACACCTTCCCTCAGGAGATCCTGCGATGGCTTACACGCTCCCCAGTCTGCCCTACGCCTACGATGCGCTCGAACCGCACATCGATGCGCGGACCATGGAGATTCATCACACCAAGCATCACAATGCGTACATCAACAATGTAAACGCTGCCCTGGAAGGGCACCCGGAACTCGCAGCCAAGTCGATCGAAGATCTGATGCGCGGGTTGGCGTCGGTCCCCGAGGCCATTCGCACAGCCGTCCGCAACAACGGCGGCGGGCATGCGAACCACAGCCTGTTCTGGACCGTCATGGGCCCCAATGCCGGGGGAGCGACCCACGGGTGACCTGGCCAGCGCCATCGACAGCACCTTCGGCAGCTTCGACAACTTCAAGACCGAGTTCGCCAAGGCAGGCGCGACCCGGTTCGGCAGCGGCTGGGCCTGGCTCTGTCACAACAAGGGGTCGCTGCACATCGACAGCACCGCCAATCAGGACACGCCGCTCTCGGAAGGACATACCCCCCTGATGGGTCTGGATGTCTGGGAACACGCCTACTATCTCCACTACCAGAATCGTCGGCCCGACTACATCACCGCATTCTGGAACGTTGTGAACTGGGACGAAGTCGGACGACGTTTCGCAGCGGTCAAGTAGTCCCGTTCACCCATCCCTGCCGCACCAGCGATGACCTCGGGTTCCATATGGACCCGGGGTCATGCTCGTTCTGGCGGCCGCTCACCTGCCTGAACGGCGGCAAGGCAGCCACCCGCTCACCAATCCCGGGTCCAGTCGGCATTCACGTCAGCCCGTCCGGGCGGACGGGCGCCGACTGTCCTCTGGTGAGCCGGCTCTGGGAGATCCACGGTTTCCAGTCCTAAGTCCTTGTCCAGAGACAACAAACCGCTCTAGGAGAATCGGAGAGGGGCAGCTAGAATCCGCACCCCTTGAGATGTGGGCCAGGCTGTGCGGTTCCCGTGAACCGCCGGAAAACACCCCCGCGCAACGTTCAGCGGCTTCGCGTCCCCATGGATCCGAACTGGCCTCATCGTCACACCGTGCCACACACCGTTCACTCCTGCCAAAGAAGGAAGTGCGTGACGATGGATTGTCGCCGGATGCTCAGATGTCTCGTGGCCGGGGCCGTGCTGGCCTGCTTCGCCTCCCCGCTGATCGCGCAAACCAGTCAGACATCGCCTTATAACCTGCCAAATGCTCCTGGGCAGGGGCGCGTGCAACTCGCCCAGCCCGGCGCAGCACGACCCGAACCTCCCGTACTCGTCAGCCAGGAGGAACTCGAACGGGTTCTCGCCGACTGGGAGCAGAAGACTTCCCGCATCACCAAGCTTCGGGGGACTCATGAACGCTATGAGTACGACTCCGTGTTCCTGGTCGAAACCCGCGCCGTGGGCAAGTTCTGGTACGAGACCCCCGACAAGGGACGGATCGACTTCGAGCCGGGGACTGTCCCGGAGAACGGACTCAATCCCCTCAAGCGCGGCGGTCCCAACAACGAGCCCTATCAGGTAAAGGCCGTTGACCCCGAAATCTGGATCTGTACCGGAGAAGAAGTGATCCAGATCGACGTGCACTCGAAATCCTACGGTCGCATCGAGATCCCACCGCACCAGCAGGGACAGAGCATTGCCGATGGTCCCATTCCGTTTCTGTTTGGGATGACGGCCGACAAACTCAAGGCGCGGTACCGCGGCCTGGAAACGGGCGACATGCACGACCCGGACGGTGCCAAAGGAAACCAGCATCGCCAGCAAGGCCAGGGAGGCTGGACCCGACCCCAGTACCACATCGTCGCCTACCCCAGACTCCAGTCCGATGCGGCCAACTGGAAGCGGGCCGAGGTCATCCTCGATGCCGAGTTCTGCCTCCCGACCGCCATCCGCCTGCTCGACCCCGCGGAGACGAAGGAGACGGTCTATGTCTTCCGGCTGGCCGACATGAAAGCGAACGAGAAGCTCCCCTGGGTGCCCAATCCGTTCAAGCCGATGCTGCGCGGCTACAAGCTGACGGAGACGCATGTCGCCGATCCCCGCCAGCCCGTCATCCCGGCGGCCAATTAGCCGCGGATAATGGTCGATTTTGGCCGGCTGGCCTCCTGCGTCGTCTCCGGGACCCGTACACGGGACCGAAGCGATCTATCGGTCCCGCGGTCACTGTGTGACCTGCGTTCGCTCTCGTGCAGACCGCACGCGGCTGCTCAGTACTCGTGCCCTTCGTCACCCTCGCTGTTGAAGCCCTGGAAGCTGGACTTCACAATCTGGCGGATCTGACGGGCATCGCGTTCTGCGATCAGTTTCTCGAGCGCGGCGGCGGTGACATGGAAGCCCAGGTCCCCGTCGATGCGATCCCGCAGGCTGACCCCCGCCTGCTCCCGATCCTTGGGACCGACGACAGCATGTACGGGATCAGATCGAGCTGCGCGTCGCGGATCTTCTTCTTGACGTTGGCCGACTGGCGGTCGATGACCGTGCGGAAACCTGCGGCCCGAAACAACTGCTGGATCTCCTCGCAATAGGGGAGCATGTCGTCGTTGAGGCCGAGGATGCGAACCTGCTCGGGAGCCAGCCACAGGGGAAACGCGCCGGCGAAATGCTCGATCAGCATGCCCACGAACCGTTCCATCGAACCGAACGGGGCGCGGTGGATCATCACCGGACGATGGGCCGTGTTGTCGCACGCCGATGTATTCCAGTTCGAACCGCTCGGGCAGGTTGTAGTCGAGCTGCACGGTTCCCAGCTGCCACTCGCGGCCGATGCAGTCGCGGACCATGAAGTCGGCCTTGGGTCCGTAGAACGCGGCTTCCCCTGCGCACTCGCTGAAGGGCAAGCCCCGACTCGCTCAGCACCTTGCGGAGCGTCGCTTCCGCCTTCTCCCAGATCTCGGGCTGCCGACGTACTTGTCGCGATCCGGGTTCGCGCAGCGAGAGCTGCACGCGGTAATCGTCCAGGCCGACGCTTGCAGCACGAACTTGACGAGGTCCAGCGTGTCCTTGAATTCCTCTTCGACCTGCTCCGGCGTGCAGAACAGGTGGGCATCGTCCTGGGTCAGCCCGCGGACGCGCAGCATGCCGTTGAGTTCGCCCGACTGCTCGTGCCGATAGACGGTGCCGAACTCCGCCAGCCGCACCGGCAGATCGCGATACGTGCGGGGGATGGGCCTTGTACATCTGCACGTGATGCGGGCAGTTCATCGGCTTGAGCAGGTACCGCTCCTGCTGCTGCTCCCAGCGGGCCAGATAGGCAGCCGCGATCTTCGCAGCGGCTGCTTGCCGGGTAGTCCTGGAAGTTGCAGCCCAGGTCCGCGGCCGCCGCGAGAAAATCCCGCTTCGACCTGCCGCGGTCAGCGTCTCGGCGTCGCAGCTGCGTCTTTCCAGTGATCGACGAGCTGTCCGGCCGGGTGACCGAACATCGGCGGAAACTGCGACTCGCGGTAGTACGGGAAGTGCCCGCTGGTCTCGTACAGCTCGACGCGGCCGATGTGCGGCGAGTAGACCGGCTCATAGCCGCGTCTGAGCAGTTCCTGCTTGATGAAGTCTTCCAGCAGTGCCCGGACGGTCGCCCCTTTGGGCAGCCACAGACACAGCCCGCTGCCGACATCGTCGGAGATCGTGAACAGCCGTGCTGTTTGCCCAGCACGCGATGATCGCGGCGTTTGGCTTCCTCGACCTGTTCGAGATAGGCCTTGCAGATCCTTCTTGTCGAAGAACGCGGTGCCGTACAGTCGCTGCAGTTGCTTGTCCGGGCGTCCCCTTTCCAGTACGAGCCGGCGACGCTCAGCAGTTTGAAGGCCTTGATCCTGCCGGCATCGGGAATATGCGGACCGCGGCAGAGGTCGACGAACTCGCCCTGCCGGTAAAAGCTGAGGGTCGGATGCTCGGCCAGCCCGGTCTCGATGTGCTCGGTCTTCAGGTCCTGATCGAGATCCCTGCACCAGCTGCCAAGGCTTCGTCGCGAGACAGGGTGAACCGTTCGAACGGTTCCGCCTCCTTGACGATCGCCTGCATCTCGGCTTCGATCCGCGGGAAATCTTCCTCGCTGATCGGCGTGTGCGAGATCGAAGTCGTAGTAGAAGCCGTTGCCGGTCGTCGGCCCGAATGCCAGGCCGACGCCGTCGTACAGCCGCATGACGGCCCGGGCCATCACGTGGGCACACGAGTGCCGCAGGACGCCGAGGGCTTCGGCATCGCGCGTGGTGAGCAGGCGGAGGGGCAGGGGATCGGCGGGGGACAGCTCTTCGAGCGGACGCACGGCATCAACGATCGAATCATCGACAACGGCCGCAATCGTGGCCTGGGCCAGACGCTCGCCGATCGACCTCGCGACATCGAGTGCCGAAGTTCCAGGGGGATACTCTTTAACAGTGCCGTCAGGAAGCTGGATGTGCATGAGAAATCAGGTCGTCAGCCCCGCTCCGCGGTTCTGGGTCTTTGGACACCGGCGTAGTGCAGCTGGTTCGGAGAGTGAGGCAGGATGAAGGGTCCCCCCGGCCGCCGGTACGAGGGGCGACTGCTGCGAAAGAACCACTGGGCGCGTTCTATCGGTGCAGGCGGAAGGCGTCAACCGGCGTTCGCAGTTTTTCCGCAAGCGTTCATGGGTCGGGGCCCGGCTCATTTTTCGGCCACCGAGATGAGTTTGTGGAAAGAGTCGTTCGTCCGAAAAAAGTGCCTTTACCCCAGAGGGTCCATGCCAAGGGCGCTGGGGCTGTGAACGAGTACGCCCTCCCGGCCTGCTGGGCTGCCAGTCATGCCACCACCATTCAACCTGACCTGGTCCCGGACCGCAGCCCGCTCGGGGCGGATGAACGCAGTCCTGCAACGGGTACCTGATCCACGTCACAGATCACAACCCTCATCACCTCCATCTCAACCCAACCAGTTCCCGCCTTTGCCGGAATACATCCATCACACCGGATGACTGAATTCTTGCCAAGGTAGAAATCGCCTCCTCGGTGCGTTATACCCCCTCGTGACGCACGCCCAGTGGTCTGCTTGGCGGTTCCGCCGAGTGCTGTGCGAACCGCTCATGAAGGGCTTTCTGATGCCGATCACCGTCGTTTGCAAGTGTGGACGCGAATTGAGGGCCCATGACGAATTCACCGGGACACGGGCCGAATGCCCCTATTGCGGCGCGGAGTTACGGATTCCGACGCTCGATACGGCACCGGATGCCGACCCGCGTACCCAGGCTAAGGTGGCCGAGTTTGTGGCGTCGGCGACGGCAGCCCGCAGTGGTCGACCAGTGGCTCCGCCGAAGCCTGAGCCGGCCGAGATTCGCGACTTTCTTGATCCGCCGTCGTCGCAGCCGCCGCGTCCGGCCAAGGGTCCTGCGGAGCCGGTCTTCAAGCGGATGTTGGATGCCCTGCTCGACCCGCGGGCCATCCAGTGGCTGCTGATGCTGGGGGGCGGACTGTTCGTCCTCGGACTGATCATCTGGCTGGTGAGCATCGGCGTCTTTGAAGACCCGCGGACTGTGGCCATCTTCATGGCGCTGGGAAGCATTGCGACACTGGCGGCCGGTTGGTTCACGACGCTCAAAACGACTCACAAGACGGCCGGGCACGCGATCACGTTCCTCGGTTGCGTGGTGTTGCCGCTTAATCTGTGGTTCTATCACGCACAGAATCTCATCACTCTGCAGGACAACCTCTGGCTGGGGGGGCTGATCTGCGTCGCCTTCTATGTGGCAACGGTGTACCTGTTGCGGTCGCCGTTGTTCATGTACGCCGTCGAGGCGGGGCTGACGTTAACCGTGCTGCTGCTGATGGCTGATCTCGGTCAGATGCGGGGGGCGGCCGACTTCTGTTTCTGGCTGATGGGACTGGCGTTCGTGTCCATTCTGGCCGAGCGAGGATTTGCCAAAGAGGGTGAGTTCGATCGCAAGCGATACGGGCTGCCGCTGTTCTGGTCCGGACAGGTGCAACTGGCCGCGTCGCTGCTGATTCTGCTCGTCTCGCAATGTGCCCACTGGCTCATCGAACCGCTCGGCCTGACCTGGACCGGCAACCTGCTCACCGATAAGACGCTGCTGGCGCGGGGGCCTGTGGACGGTCGGCGCGTTTCTGTACGTCTACTCCGACGTGGTCGTGAGGCAGTTGAAGGTCTACTCATTTGCGGCGGCGTTCTGTGTGTTGATGGCATTCACGACGACCGTGTTGCCGCACCTGGATCAGAGGCGCTCATCGCGCTGATGGCCCTGATCGCGCTGATGTTTCATATCGCCGGTCGCACGCTGGCCGGCGGCAAGGAAGATGTGCAGCGGCACCTGTCGTCGGCAGCAGCAGTGCTCAGCCTGGTGCCGGTGCTGATGGGGCTGCTGCTGCACGCCCGGGCGACGAGTCGGCTCGTGGACGGAGCCGGTTTCGGGTACGAGACCGGCTGGTGGTTCGTCGGGGCGATGCTCGTCGTCGCTGTCACGAACCGCATCAGTGCCTACCTCAGCCGCAACGACAATCCAGAACTGTCGCTGGCGTACTTCATCTTCGGGGCGGCCGGAGGGATCATGGCGGGGGCTGGTCTGTTGCGGCAGGTTGGCTGGACCGACTGGTATCAGCAGGCACCGCTGCTCATGATGATTCCGCTGGCCTGCCTGATCGCGAGCCGCCTGTATCGCGGGCTGTATGCCGAGCGGCCGTTGCAGATGGTCGGGCACCTGGCGACAGGAGTCATTCTGTTCGGCGTGTTCTTTGCCGCCTTCGAGCGTGATCCACGAGCGTTGTTTGTCTCCGTCAAGGGAGCGATGGCCAATCTGCTGCTCGGCGTGGCCCTGCTGGAAGCGTGCCTGTTCTATGTGCTCGCCGGATTCTGGCAACGACGCGGGGCGAACGTCTTCGCCGCGACCGCTGCCGGGTGTGCGGCCATCTGGCAGTTTCTCGGCTACTTCGGGCTGGCGACGGTGTGGTATCCGCTGATGTTCGCAGCCGCCGGCATTGGATTGTTGCTGGCAGCCCGCTCGCTGGGACTGGAGATTGTGAGCCGCTTCCAGGCCGACGGCGACTCTGAACCCCGGCTGCGGGGTCGCGGGTTGACCGCGTTCCACTCGGGCAATGCCGTCCTCACCGTCGCTCTCGTAGCCGCCTTCATGAAGGGGCTGGGCCAACTGGGGTCGGACATCGACTGGCTCGAACTGTTCGCCCTGATCGCCACAACCGCCGCCGCCGGGTTCGCGGTTGCGCTGGTGCCGTGAAGTCCGGCTGGCGGCAATGGTACACGACGGCGACCGCCGCTCTAGCTGGCGTGACGATCCTGACGCTCAACGTATTGATCGACCTGTCCGGCTGGCAGAAGCTGGAGATCTTCCTGGTGATCTGCGGTGTAATCCTGCTGGCCCTCAGCTACATCGGCCGGTTCCGCGAAGGCGAACGAAGCGGAGATGAAAGCGTGACGAGGGCCTGGCCCTGGGGAGTCTGCTGGCGGTCGGCCCGCTGTTTTTCGCGATGTGCTGGCACCGCTGGGAGGCCGGCCCGTCGATGTGGGACGAGATCGCCCTGCTGACGATCAGCGTGCTGATGCTGGCGTCCGGACTGATCGGACAGATGAAGGCCCCGACGCTGCTGGGCGGATCGGCCCTCGTGCTGTACCTGATGATCCTGATCGGCTCGATCGTGCATCGCCCGCAGGTGGCGATCGGCGTCTACATGATGGCAGGTGCCGCCCTGATGTTCGGAGCCGGCGTGCTTGGCCAGCGTCTACCGCGACCGACTGCTCGGACTCCCCGACCGCATCGCCCAACGCGAAGGCATCTTTCGAGTCATCGGCTGGCGATAGGTGAGTGAAGGCGGGGCCGGCTCTCTGCCGGCCGCTGCGAACGAATCACTGGGCGCGTTCTATCGGGCGCAGGCGGAAGGCGTCAACCGGTTGGCCTCGATTCCCGTCTCGTCGCGGGTGCTGGCCCGTCGGAGGCAGTCGCACCAGAACTGCACCGCGGAAACGGTGATCTGACCCGACATCCCGTGAGCCTGCTGTCGTCGGATCGGCGTTGCCGCCGGCCGCGGCTAACCCAGCAGTGTCACGACCACCCCCGCGCCGACAATCGCGACAACAGAGGCCGCCGTCACCTTGTTCCAGCGCCGACCCTTCGTTACCCGATCGCTGTAGAAGAACACCGCCAGTCCGCCAAACAGCAGGGTGATGCCCCCCAGCAGGGCGGCGAACTGCCCCAGACGCTCCGTGACGGTCTGCTGCTGCCACGCTTCGTAGAAGACCTGATCGGTCTCCGGCCGCAGGGCCACCTGCCAGTGAACTCGATACATGGGATGCGTGAACTCGCCGATCTTCAATTCGAGCTGTTCGTGGGCCCGCCGCTGGATCACCTCGCTGTCCAGCAACTGCTGAGTCGTCGGTGACAACGCATCGATATGATACTCGGCGGCCAGACGCCGCCGGACATCCTCCTTGATGCGGACCATCAGCTCCTGCTCGGCCTCACCGACGCTGGCGTACTGACCGCTGGACACCACATAAGGGCCTGTCGGCCGCGAATCTTCCCCGGTCGCCACCTGCTGTTCGTGGACCCAGTCGGGGAGACGCGGCGCGAGCTCACCGTCCGGAGCGTTCCCGACGAACACCGTAACGGGCGTCGCTGGCGCTTCATCCCCGGGCATGTCGTCAGGTTCGGGTTGAACGGTGGCCGCCGGGGGCAGCGGAGCGTCGACAGCACCTTCGTTCGTCACCATGATCGGCGGCTTGACCGCGAGCACGTCGCTGGATGACCGCGACGATGCACCTCCGTTCATCTCGTTCGTCATCTCGAGGTACATCGGAGCATGCGACGCGGACTGCACGGTCTGAGGCCCCTTGACGACCGTCACGCTCCCCCCGACGAACACTGCCGCGACCAGCAGCAGGGCCAAGACAACGGCCGCCACTTGCCACAGCGATTCGCGGAACCTGCGTGACGACAGCAGCAGCACGGACCCCAATATCACAGTCCCCCACAGCACCGGCCACATACTCATCCCCTGTGCGGGAGCGCGGGCAAAGTCGATCGGAGGAGCGGAGACGCGAGCGACCTGATAGATCGAGTCGCCCGGGACAGTCGCGGCGGCCGCGAGCGGCTGGACATACTGACGCCCTTCGTGAAGCATGGCGACTGCCTGTCGCTGTCTCGTGGACTCACTGCGGACAACCATGTCGACGGTTCGGCCCCAATGCATGCGCCCAGCAACAAGCACATCAGCAGACCGCCGAACACGAGCAGGACAGGGAACAGCGGGAATGAGAATCGATGGCGGTCCGCCCGCGTTGACTGTCTGCCGCAGCGGGAACCGTCACCTGCT
The DNA here is from genome assembly GCA_963715185.1 of uncultured Planctomycetaceae bacterium. Classification (GTDB taxonomy): domain Bacteria; phylum Planctomycetota; class Planctomycetia; order Planctomycetales; family Planctomycetaceae; genus CAVPPT01. Next base: position 154,136 of record CAVQRG010000018.1, on the reverse strand, counting down.
CCCTGTCCGAATGTGAAGGCCCTGGACGTGAAGCCGACCAGGCCGAGCAGTCCCGCAGTCACCAGACTCAGCAACATCCACGACATGCGGACCTGGGCGAGGACGAGCACGACCGGAACCATCATCAGAGTTCTCACACTACACCTCCCGCACGATGGCCCGTTCACCAGGAGGCGTCCAGGCAGATGAGAGCTGCACCACACTGGAAATGACCGCGGCCCAGGTCATCGCCCAGATCTGTGGAAACGACCAGACGGCCCCGATCAGCCAGGCGAGAAAGACCGTCAGCAGCAACGACGTCAGCCGAAAGCGTTTGGCCCGGAAGGCGTCCGCGTGCCACCACCAGCGACGGAGCCCGAACAGCAGCCCGAAGAACACCACGTAGCCGACCAGACTCGGGTAGCCGTTTTCCAAAGCCAGCGGCCGATCTCCCAGGGATGCGAACAGGGCATCGCGTGGCTGCGACTGGAGTGTGCCGTTCCACACGGCTGGCTGTGTGACGGGCGTGGGCGTGGTAATCAGCAGCGCGTCGCTCACTCCGTAGGCCAGCAACCCCACGAGTACGCCACCACCGGTCTGAATCAATCGACGCGTTCCACTGTCCAGGCGTCGACCTTCGAGGAGCTTGGAGATGCCCAGCAGCATCCAGGCAGCGACGACGGCCGTAATCACGAACAGCCCGATGAGCGCGGGCGAAAAGTGGGCGCCCCAGACCGTCACCGAACTTGTCGGACTGGCATAGAAGCGGGGCGAGAAGATTTCGACGCCACCGCTTAACAGCAGCGTGAGCGGGACAGCCAGCGTGGCCGCTGTGACGAACTGCGACAGCCGTGTTGTCACAGGTATCCGCCGGACAATCGTCGGATCGGTGCGCTGATGGCGGACGTGGTGGACTGTCTCCGGAATGTGCGGCGGCACGGGAACGGACGGCTTCACGGGAACGGGCGCGGCGCACGGGTCCGCCAGTTCTCATCGGCCGCGGAACCGTCTCCGGACGGTGTTCTACCACCGGCGGTTTCGAACGCACCGCGGAAGAAGGGGATCACCATTGAGCCGATCCCCCCGAGCATGACCATCAGCAGGCTGATGGGCACCACCACTTCGAAGACATCGCCGGTATTGGCACGTGCGAAGCCAGGCCACGCCCAGAGGACAAAGGCGGCCGGTCCCATCAGCCACCAGGGGTTCTTCAGAGCGTTGACACGGAGGGAATCGGCGTCGATGCGCCGCAACAGTCGCTGCCCTCGCGGATGGTCCACCTGACGCATCGCCACGTACCCGAAATACGCCAGCCACGACGTAAAGGTCGCGACCGCCATCGCATCTTCGCCGCGCTCATCGAACAGAAACATCGCGGCCACTCCCGCCGCCAGGCAGAGCCACACCGCCCGGTACGTCGGGACCAGCGTGCTGAAATCGTACGACGCCGGATGGGCTGGCACCGTCGCGCCGCTTCCCCGGTGCGCCCCGGCGGGGAAGGTGTTCACCGTCGCGGCAGACGGCGTCTCGCGCCACGAAGGCTGAGGGGCTTCGGCTCCACGCGTCTTGCCGATTACGGCCTGGTCGAAGGCCTCCTTGAGTTGCGTAACCGACGCGTATCGCTCCGCGGGATCCTTTTCGAGTGCGCGCCCAATCACGGGCTGCAATCGCGGCGGAAGCTTCGTCAGATCGGGCTTTGCCGACAGATGCTTCATGAGGATCTCACCTGTCGATTCTCCGTCGAACGGGACGCGACCGGTCAGCATCTCGTAGAGCATGATGCCCAGTGCATAGACGTCGACCTCCAGGCCGTAGCGACCCTTGGCCACTTCCGGGGCCATGTAGTAGACGGTCCCCACGCTCTGGGTCTGCGCCGAGCGCCGGCTGGGAGTGATGAATTTCGAAAGGCCGACGTCGCCGATCTTGACGATCTGGTCGGCACTGAAGACGTTGCCCGGTTTCAGGTCGCGGTGGACGATACCCCGGTCGTGCAGGAACTGTACGCCGGCGGTCATCCCGTCCAGCCACTGGCGGACGCGCTCGACCGGCATTCCTTCCGGATGTCGATGGACCGCGGCATCGAGCGTCTCGCCCGCCACATACTCCATCACGATCCAGTGATCGCCATCGCGGTCGGTCTTGACGTCGAAGATCGTCACGAGGTTGGGATGGCTGAGGTTCAGACACTGCTGCACTCCGCGGAGTTCGACCTCCGTATTGTTCTGGAGGAGTTTGAGCGCCACCTCGCGACCGGCATCGGTGAGTCCATAGTAGACCTCACCGAACCCGCCTCGATAGATCGCCCGCTTGATGGTGTACCCCTCAAGCGGACGCGACTCCGGTGCGAATGTGAATTTCATGACACCCGTCCTCTTCCCACCCGGGGCGAACACCCTCGGGACGCCGTCCGCCATCACTGGCGGCCCCGATCAATCCTCAATGATTATCCACTGCTTCCACACGAAATCTCCACCCTGTTCCCGACACGACGGCACCCGCGTGGACCGGCCCACTCTCGGGCAGCCGTCCACTGTCCATGTTCGCGTCTGCCTTCGTTCGACACCACAACACGCCATCGCGGCGAAACAGGATGACCGTGTCACTCCAGTCCCGACAGCAGACATGCGCATCCTGCGCCCGGACCCAGCAGACAAACCTCGTCCATCAGCACGATGCCGTCCACCATCCCCGGAACCCCCGCCTGCCGAAACATGCGCAAGGGCCCCTCGCTTCCCCCGCCCAGGACCGCGGTCGCACTCAGGACGCTGGGCGTGCGGAAGGGGAGTTCGAGGGTCGCCCTTAGCCCGATCACCTCGCCATCCCGCAGGAACGTGGACCCTTTGACTCGATGCTGATTCACGCGGCCCTCTTCGGTCTCCAGCCGATACGAGTCGCCCACGCGCTCGATCGCGGCGTGCATCCGACTAAGGTTGGCCAGCAGACAGATGTCGGCCGCAGGCCTGCTGGAACCGGGCTCGACCGGTCCGCCAATTGTCACGCGTGGTTGCGTGTAGACGATCCAGCACCCCACCTGATCGATCCAGAGCAGGAATCGACCTGTCCCGGGATCACCGGTGAGCGAAATGGTCTGCTTGGTCGTCATGGGATGCATGGTAACAGAGGCCTGGCTTGTACGACGGATTCGCTGCCCCGTCTCTCAGTCCTTAACGGAATCGGCCGGGAAGCGGTTCACGCAAAGTGGGACGATTTTCGCCCCGGGCCATGACGGCTCAGTGCGCGATAGCCCCTTGGCGAAGAACGGCAACAGGCCGCAATAGCGGCCTGTTGCCGGACGCCGGGGCCGAGGGACCCGGCCCCTCGACCACCGGCTGAGTCTGGCTAGTCCTGCGACGCGTTGAGGGTCGCGATCTTCGCATCAATTGCGTCGACCGGAGCCGTCCCTGCCTGGTCGCGTTCCGTGAAGTACGTGTCGACCTGCAAGGCGATGTTTTCCGGAATCTCGGTCCTGGTCTCGACCGGGATCAATCCGGCGAAGTTTCCTTCACTGTCGAGCAGGGTTGCCTCGACGTCCAGCTTCTTGTCGATTTCGGCAATCAGCGACTTGGCACGGGCCAGTTTGGAGTCGTCGATTTCGAGACTGCAGATCTGCTTGCGGGCCTGGATGGTTCGCAGCTTCGCATTCAATCGCTCCAGTTCGACCTCCAGCGTTTTCTTCTGGGAGAGCATTCCCTCCAGGGTCTGGCGATGGGCTTCCAGGGACTTCTCTTTGGCCACGAGCATCGACTTGTCCTGCTTCAGCGTTTCCTCGGCCACGCGGAACCGGCTGAACCGCTCGCTCAGGTCTCGCTGGACTTCACCGGCCGTGTAGGAGTGACCGGCATAGACAAACTGGGTCCCACCGCTCTTCAGGTCCGCGTTCAGTGAGAGAATCGCCTCTTCCTGTTCGGCAAGATTCTCAGCGCGGCGGGCAATCGCCCGGTTGAGGTGTTCGACCTCGACCTGCTGCTCGGCGATGACGTGCAGGGATCGACGGATCTCGGGCAGCAACTGGTTCACTTCCTCTCGGGCCCGTTCGAGCTCGAATTCGAGCGGCACTTCGGACTTGACCGCATTGCGGACCTCGCGGGCCCCGGTCTTCACGTAGCTCATAGCGTCCCATCCGAACACGAACGTCCCGACGGTGGCCATGGCGAGCGTCCCCATGATGGCTTTCTTCAACATGGCACTTCTCCTCACTGATGAATTGTTCCCAGCGACGTTCTGTAGGGTTTCGAGGACGACGCCCTCGCTGAATGGTTGCCGTCTGCAGGTCATTCGCGTACCGAGCGGGGATCTTGACGGTTTTTAGACGGATTCCCGCAAATGTGCCGCAACGACCATGCAACCCCTGCTGGCGACCAATGTTGAAGCGAACTGCGCGACCCCGTCCTCGATCGGCCCGGAGGGCCCGGGCGGGACGATTGCATTGGCCGTGGCAACTGCCTAGCCTGCGATCACGTAGCCCGTCCTGTCTCTTCCTGCTTTCGCACGTGGCACGATGCCCGACCTGATCCACGGGAGTCTGTACGACTTTCCCAAGTACTACGATCTGCTGTTTGGATCGGACTGGAAGGCCGAGTTCGACTTCCTGCAGGCCGTCTTTGCCAAGCATGCGTCCCGCAAGGTTCAACGGCTGTTCGAGCCCGCCTGCGGCACGGGACGACTGCTGATTAAACTCGCCCAGGCCGGTTACGACGTGGCGGGGAACGACCTCAACCCCAAGGCCGTCAAGTACTGCAACGCCCGCCTGCAGCGGCATGGTTTTCCGCCGAGCGTCCTGGTGGGGGACATGTCGGACTTCACGGTCCGCCGGAAGTTCGACGCCGCCTTCAACACGATCAACAGCTTCCGACACCTGGCCACGGAACAACAGGCGCGCGACCACCTGGAGTGCATGGCCGCTGCCCTCCAGCGCGGAGGCCTGTACGCCCTGGGAATTCACCTCAAACCAACCCGCGGGGATGCCATCGATGAGGAGAGCTGGTCGGCCCGGCGGGGCAACCTGGTGGTCAACTCACACATGTGGACCAAGGCGGTCGATCTGCGCCGTCGCATGGAGCATCTGGGGATGACTCTCGACATCTACACGCCGACCCGACATAGCCGGATTATCGATGAGATGTTCTACCGCACCTACACACGTGCGCAGATGAACGCGCTGCTCGAAACCGTCCCGGCTTTCGATGTGGTCGAGACCTACGACTTCGCGTACGAGATCAACAGTCCGATTCGCATCGACGCGACAACCGAGGACGTGGTGTACATCCTGCGGCGACGTTGACGATGCGGGCATGCCACCCGGACAGCCGTGGCACGCGGACTAGGCCTCGTCGAGCAGCTCGACAGCCTCGAATGCGCGACCCTCGAGCATCTCAAGACTCGCCCCGCCGCCGGTGCTGACATGGCTGACGCGGTCCGCGAACCCCAGTTGCTGGATGGCCGCGGCGCTGTCCCCGCCACCGATAATGCTGACACCATCGGCCTCGGCGACCGCCTCGGCCACCGCCTTGGTCCCCGCATCGAAGGGGGGCATCTCGAACACACCCATCGGGCCGTTCCAGACAATCGTCTTGGCGCTGCGAACGATGTCGGCATAAATCCGTGCCGTCTCCGGTCCGATGTCGAGGCCCTGGAATCCGTCGGGAATCTCGCCGGTGGGGACCACCTGCTTCTGACAATCGGCGGAGAAGGCATCACCACAGTGGTTGTCCACGGGGAGCACCAGCTTGTCGCCCCCCTGCTGGATGAGCTGCTTCGCCTGGTCCACCTTTTCCGGCTCAACCAGGCTGCCTCCGACCTTCCCCCCCTGGGCCAGCGAAAAGGTGTAGGCCATCGCTCCACCGATGAGCACTTTGTCGCACACCTTGAGCAGGTTGTCGATCACATTGATCTTGTCCGAGACCTTCGCCCCGCCCAGGATGGCCACGAAAGGTCGCTCGGGTTTGGCAATGACGTCGCTGAGGTACTGAATTTCCTTGTCGACCAGAAAGCCGACAACCTTCGGCTTGCCCTGCATGGTGCGAGGAACCGCAACCATGGACGCGTTGTCCCGGTGGCAGGTGCCAAAGGCGTCGTTGCAGTAGATGTCTCCCAGGGCCGCGAGCTGGGCCGCGAAAGCGGCTTTCGCCTCCCGCTGCTCCGGTGTGGCCTTCTTGTCCTTCACCTCCTCGATCGCCTGGAATCGCAGGTTCTCGACGAGCAGGACTTCGCCCGGCTGCAACGCTGCGGCCTTGGCCATGGCATCGCTTCCGACCGTGTCGGTCGCGAAGTGTACCTCGCGACCGAGCAACTCACCGAGCCGCTGGGCCGCCGGCCGGAGACTCATCGTCGGCACAGGCTGGCCGTCTGGCCGTCCCAGGTGGCTCATCAGCACCAATTTGCCGCCGCGGTCGATGACCGACCTGATGGAGGGGAGCGCCATCTCGATGCGGCGGTCGTCGGTGATGTTCTGTTGCTTGTCCAGTGGAACGTTGAAGTCGACTCGCATGAGCACGGTCTTGCCGTTGACATCAACCTGGGAAATGCTGCGTTTGGCCATGGGACTGCTGTTCTCGAAGGATCGAGTGACGGATACGGACTCTGAGCCGGTCATCCTAGGTCTGAGGTCCCTGGATGCCAAGCGTTCGCGGGGGTCGGTTCACTTGGTCTTTACAGAGGGCGCCGGATGCCGATAATCCGCCCGCCCGCCGCCCCTGGTGCCACCGTCGGAGTGAGCCGCCTGATGCCCCGTACACCGCACACCTCCGTCCAGATCCCTTCCTTGTGGTGGTTCTGGCTGCCCGTCGCGGTCCCGGGCCTGTTGACCGGCAGCTACCTGCTGTCGCCGGCCACGTTCCACACCTGGCTCTGGAGCGAACAGGGCCCGCTGGAACTGAGCCACGTGCTGATCCCAATGACCGCGATGGGGATCGGCGTGCTGACGTTGGCAGCTCCCGGCCGACTGGCCCGCTGCCAGGAAGCCGGTGTGATCAGAATCGTGGCCGTCATGCTCGGCCTCACGTTGATGTGTGGGCTGGTCGCCGGCGAAGAGGCCAGCTGGGGGCAGCACCTGGTCGGCTGGCAGACCCCCGAGTCGTGGGGAGAGCTGAACGACCAGAACGAGACCAACCTCCACAACGTCAGCTCCTGGGCTGACCAGAAGCCAAGACTGCTGGTGGAACTGGGGGCCATCATTTCCGCCATCGTCTTGCCGCTGGCTGCGCTACGGGGCAGAACCCCCTTGCCCGAGCCATGGCGGTTCCTGGTGCTGCCGCTCTGCTGCCTGCCGGTGGCGCTGTTGGCCGAGATCTCCCATGCCTTGGAGAAAGTGCCCGACCGGGCCGGCGCCGTGGTGTGGGCGGCCTTCCCCCGACTGAGCGAACTGCAGGAGTTCTACTACTACCTGCTGTTCGCCCTGTGCATGGTGGCTTGGCGTCAGCAACTGCTGACGGCCCTGGCCCCGGAGCCGATCGCCGGCAGGATCGCCGCACCAGCCCACGCGCAGCGGCAGGCTGCCTGAAGGCCGCGCAGCATCGGGCCCACTCTCCGGAAACCCGTGTGAGAGCGCGGATTGGCCGAGGGGAGGGACGGTCGCTAGTCTACGTTGTCCGGTCTTCAGCCTGACAGTTGTAGACAACCGTGTTCCCTCCAGCCGGAAGCCATCCATGCCGCAGCGAGAGAAGAGTCGCGCCGCCTTCGAGCGGGCGTGCCGCGTGATCCCGGGTGGAGTCAACAGTCCCGCGCGCGCCTTCGGAGCGGTCGGCGGACAGCCTGTGTTCATCGCGCGCGGTGAGGGGCCCTGCCTGTTCGACATCGATGGGAAGCGCTACCTCGACTACATCGGCTCGTGGGGTCCGCACATCCTGGGGCATTGCCACCCGGCGGTCATCAGCGCGATCGAAGCTGCGCTGGCCTCGGGGACCAGTTTCGGCGCACCGACCGAGCGCGAGTCCGAACTGGCCGAACTGATCATCGAGGCCGTGCCGTCCATCGAGAAGGTGCGGATGGTCAACTCCGGTACGGAAGCGACCATGTCGGCCATCCGGCTCGCGCGGGGTTACACCGGGCGCGACGTGGTGATCAAGTTCGCCGGCTGCTACCACGGACATGTCGACAGCCTGCTTATCCAGGCGGGGAGTGGGGCGCTCACCCATGGCGTGCCCTCGAGTCCGGGTGTGCCGCAGGGTTGCACGCAGGACACGCTGGCCCTCGAGTACAACGACTCGCAGCAACTGGCCGACACCTTCGCGAAACGGGGAGACCAGATCGCGTGCGTGATCCTCGAACCGGTCGTGGGCAACATGGGATGTGTCCCTCCGGCCCCCGGCTTTCTCGAAGCCTGTCGGGAGTTGTGCACCCGTCACGGAGCGTTGCTGATCTTCGATGAAGTCATGACCGGTTTCCGTGTCGCGTACGGCGGCGCCCAGCGCGTTTTGGAGTCACCCCCGATGTAACCACGCTGGGCAAGATCGTGGGGGGCGGACTGCCGGTGGGGGCGTATGGCGGTCGCGCGGACGTGATGGAGACCGTCTCCCCCGCGGGACCGGTCTACCAGGCGGGAACGCTCAGCGGCAATCCCCTCGCGATGGCGAGCGGGATCGCCATGCTGCGGACGCTGCAGGCCGAGAACCCGTATCCGGCCCTGGAGACGCTCACCGCCTCGCTGGTGGACGGGCTCAGCCGGGAGGCCGAGCAGGCGGGCATCCCGCATCAGGTGGCGCGTGTCGGCAGCATGTTCACGCTGTTTTTCAATCCTAAGCCGGTGACGAACTACACGATCTCGGCGCAGAACGACACGGCCCGGTTCGCCCGCTACTTCCAGGGGATGCTGGACCGGGGCTGCTACCTCCCCTGCAGCCAGTTCGAAGCAAATTTCGTCTCGGCGGCCCACAGCGAGTCGGACATCGCGGCCACCATCCAGGCAGCCCGGGAGGTGTTCGCAGGCCTGACGGACTGACAGACAGGCTGCGACTGCCCCGTTCTGCGGGGCCACTTGACCAGTGTCGGGGCATCCCCTAGTCTCGCGACGCCGAGGGGTTCGGGCATCGTGTTTCCGTAACCCCTGTCCCTCTCGCGTCAGACCGGCGTCTGACCAAACCCGATCTCCAGTTTGAAGCATTATGGCCGATCTCATCCCTCCTCATGGCGGACTCACTGAACCTGTTTGCTGCACCGTGCCCGAGGCCGAGGTCGCAGACTTCAAGGCGGAGGCCGCTGGCCTGAAGCAGGTGCCGGTCTCTGCGGCCGACCTGTCGACCGTCTACCGCTTCGGGGATGGCACACTCAGCCCGCTCACGGGCCCGATGGACTCTGAGACCTTTCAGCGGGTCCTTGACGAGCAGGTGATCATTCACCATGGAGCCAGGTACGCCTGGACGATCCCGCTCTCGTTCCCGGTGACTCCTGCGACCGCCAAGACCCTGCAGGAAGGGGACACCGTCGCCCTGACCAATCCGGCTGGGGAAGCCGTGGCCACGCTGAAGATCAACGATGTCTTTCCGTGGGACAAATGCGGCTACCTCAAGCAGGTCTATCGCACCGGCCGCGTGGATCACCCGGGCGCGGATATGGTGCTCAAGGGGGATGCGGACAACACGCACCTGGTCGGTGGGACGATCCGGGCCCTTCCGCAACCCAAGAACCCCGGGTTTGGCCAGTACGTCCTCACGCCGCGCGAAGTGCGCCGGGCGATCGCCGACACGGGCTGGGATGCGGTCGTCGCCTTTCAGACGCGCAACCCGCTCCACCGTGCGCACGAGTACGCACTGGTGTACGGACTGGAGTCCTTGCTGCGACAGGGCAAGAACGCCGGCGCGGTTCTGAACCCGCTCATCGGTGAGACGAAGGGTGATGACGTCAACGCCGAGATCCGGATGCGGACCTACGAGAAGCTCATCACCGAGCGCCAGATGGGAGACGGTGACAGCGATGCAAGCCTGTGGGGCCCGCGGGGCGAGACCGTGCCCGACCGTGTGAAGCTGCTCGGCCTCGACATCAAGATGTTCTACGGAGGACCGGCCGAAGCGGTGATGCACGGCATCTATCGCCAGAACATGGGGTACACGCACATCGTCATCGGCCGTAAACATGCCGATGCCCCGTATCACGACGGCAGCGCCATCTGGGGCGATTTCGATGCCCAGGAGATCTTCAACAACCTGAACGGAGATCTCAAGATCAGTCCGGTGAACGTGGGATTTGCCGCGTACTACGACTCGCTGGGACGAGTCGACCTGATGGAGAATCACTCGGACGAAAAGCCGGTCTTCATCAGCGGCAAGGATGTGCGTGCGACGCTGCAGAAGGGGGAACTGGTCGACTCGCGAATCATGCGCGAGAGCACCAGCCGCATTCTCGCCGAAGCCATGCACCAGTCCTGACGAGGCCTTCCCGGAGACGGAAGCAGCGCAGCGTCCGTCATCCTCAGGCACACGGTCCCGCGCACAGGGTTGAGCGATCGACTCGGTGCTGAGAACGCGCGGCAGCGGGGGGGCTGTTGCGCAGCTCCGCACCTCGGTCGGCCCGAACCGCTCCACGCCCCGTGCAGCGTCGCGGCTCGCCCATCGTCAGGGCTGCGGCATCTGCGGGCGTTGGCCGTTACGACCCGCACAATCAGCGATTCCGCCCCCGCGGGTGAGAAAACAGACCCATCTACACCTGTGGATCTGTGATCGGAATGCCGGGCAACCACTTTCATCGGGAGGGTGTTGCAGTATGATGGGAGGTGGTTCTGGACGGCCGGAACTGCCCTCACGCCCTGCCGTTGCTCACCCGCGGAGCGAGACATGTTTCGGATACGAACGCTGTCAGCAGTGCTCTGCCTGATGCTGACAGCAGGCACGTCGCTCCTCGCGCAGGATAGAGTCGAGATCATCGACGCCCCGGGCACACCCGCGTCCACATCGTCGCCGCCAGGGTCACCACCCGTCCGTCCGCCGAGCAGGGATGCCGGCGCTTCTTCGACGAAACCGGGGGACGACAAGAAAGAGGAGGACGGGAAGAAGGACACCGAGGGGGGTGAGAAAGAAGGCACCGATGCAGCGCCGCCGATCATCCGCCGGTCGGATGTCCCCGCCGATGCCGAAAGCGCGGCCACTCTGAACATGCAACTGGATGCGTCCGGCAAGGTCCGCTTCAATGTCGAGGGGGCTCCCTGGCTGACGGTGCTGAAATGGCTGGCCGACATTTCGCACCTCAGCCTCGACTGGCAGGAGCTGCCCGGCGACTACCTCAACCTGCGGACGCAGGACACCTACACCATTGAGGAAGCCCAGGACGTGATCAACCGGCATCTGCTGGCCCGCGGCTTCACGATGCTCAAGCATGGCGAAGTCCTGTCGGTGGTGAACATCAGCCAGATCAACCCCGGTCTCGTGCCCCGCGTCAGTGCGGATGATCTGGACTCGCGTCAGCCGCACGAGTTCGTGAAGGTGTCCTTCCCGCTGGACTGGATGCTGGCCGACGAAGCCGTCACCGAGTTGACTCCCATGCGCAGCCCGAACGGGACGCTGACGGCCCTCAAGTCGACCAATCGGATCGAGGCGATGGATGCCGTCGTCAACCTGCGGGAGATCCATGCGCTGCTGCAGCAGGAGCAGTCGGCCGAAGGGGAAACGACGGTCATCAAGGTCTTCAACCTGAAACACGTGCGGGCCCAGGAAGTGATCATGCTGCTCGAGGGGATCCTCGGGCTGGACAGCAACCGGATGATGGGTGGCAACCTCCCGGACTCGATGGGCCAGCAGATTATGCGTCAGCTGCAGGAAATGCAGCGCAACATGTCCAACAGCCGCAACAGCGGCAGCAACAGCGGGAGCGGCAAGGAGGCGCAGCGGAACCCAAACTGATCGTGGACGATCGCCGCAACAGCATCATCGCCCACGCACCGCCGGACAAGATGGAAGTCATCGAACAGACGGTCGAAGCGCTGGATGTCCCGCCGGATCGCGGCAGCCATATCCTGCAGCATCTCGACCAGATGAAAGTCTATCGCCTTTCGACGATGGACCCGCAGCCCCTCGTCGACATCCTCAAGGAACTGGGCCAGTTGTCCCCCACGACGAAGATTGAAGTTGACGAGTCGACCAAGTCGCTGCTGGTGTACGGTTCGCTCGCGGATCACGTCACGGTGCAGTCCCTCGTCACCAAACTCGATGGCAGCATGCGCAGCTTCGAGGTGATTCCGCTGCGACGGCTGCGGGCCGATGCCGTCGCCGCCACCATTCAGTACATGCTCGGCGAAGAGGAAGAGGAGAATCAGAGCCAGAGCCGTTACTACGGCTACAGCTCGCGTTATTCGCGGTCGAGCAGTTCCGAACAGGAAGACAAGCGCCCCTTTCGGGTCGACGCCGACATCGAGAACAATCGTCTCCTGCTGTGGGCGAACGAAGTCGAGCTGACCGAAGTGCAGCAGTTGCTCGTCAAGATGGGAGAGATGCCTTCCGGGACCGGCAGTTCCGAGACGCTGCGTGTCATCGACCTCATGTCGGATGAAGACGCGGAGGAGGCCTTGGAACGGCTACGCCGGTTGTGGCCCGCCGTCGAGCCCAACAGGCTGCAGATTGAAGACCTCACCCCTCCCGCCGCGTCTGAGGAGACGCCGCTGGACCGACCGGTGACGTCCCCCACCCGTGACGAATCTCCGCGTCGACCAACAGTCGTCAGCGAACAGACCCGCACGGTCTCGACGCTGCTCGCCCTGCACCAGGCAGATCTGCCCCCCGACGAGGATGAGGCCGTCCATCAGACGAAACGCGTCCCGTCGGCAGATCCCGACAGCCCGGCGCGCGAGCCTGACTCGCGCGAACAAATTGCGAGACCGCAGACGTCCGACGGCGCGCGCCTGCCGGAGGTCACGATTCAACGCGGCCCGAACGGCCGACTGATCATCGGCTCTCCCGACACGCGGGCCCTCGATCGCCTGGAAGACATGTTGTCCGACCTGGCACCGCCGCGCCGCGACTACCAGGTCTTTCGCCTCAGGTATCCCAACACGTGGGCGTACGGCATTGAACTTACTCTGGAGGAGATCTTCGCGGAGGAACTGAAGGACGACGGCACGTCCTATGACCCGTGGTTCGGTTTCAGCCGGAATCAGGACAACTCGAAAAGCGACACCGGGCGGCTCTCGCAGCGCAAGCCGCTGAAAATCATCTCCGACGAAGACACCCGGACGATTCTTGTGCAGGGTGCCACTGCCTCCCAGCTCGAGATCATTGAGGACATCATCCAGATCTACGATCAGCCGCAATCGGGAGACCCGCAGTCGATCCGTCAGACGGAGATCTTCCGGGTTCGTTACTCGCAGGCCAAGGTGGTCGCCGACACCGTCAAGGCCGTGTACCGCGATCTGCTGAGCGAGAACGACCCGGCCCTGCAGTCGGGCAAGCCCGAGGAAAAGTCGTCCGCCGTCGAACGCTCGTACACCTACGTGTACGGGGGGAACTCAGGGAGACAGCGAGGAGCCCACGCAGATCAAGTTCAAGGGGCTGCTGTCCGTCGGCGTCGACGAGCTGTCCAACACGATCGTCATCTCCGCCGTCGGTGGCTTGATGACCGAAATCTCGACGCTGATCGAAGCCCTCGATGAGGCGGCCAAGCCCGACCTCAATACGCGAGTCATTCAGCTCGATGCTGGCGGAATCGATATTCGCAAACTCCAGGAGCGGCTGAACAAGACCTTCAACAACTCCAACCAGAAACAGCCTCAGCAGAACGGGCAGCAGCCTCCGGGTGATCCCCAGCAGCGGGGGGGCGAAGGGAACAACCCGGCTGGTCAGTGGGCTGCCCCGGGCCGGTAGTCACGCACTCACGGTACTGGACGCCTGAGACCGCACCCGGAACGGCGCGGCAACATGCGACCGTCCACCTCTGCGAACCTGATCCTCGTCCGTCGCCGGGGATGATCGTGCGCTCACCCCTCAGCGAGCGTCTGCAGGTGGACGAGCACGGAATCGGCGAGGGCATCGACGTTGTACCCCCCCTCCAGCAGGCTGACGACCCGCCCTTCGCAGTACTGCCGGGCGACATCAAGAACCAGCTTCGTCAGGTCACCAAAGTCCTCGGTCTCGAGCCCCAGCGAGCCGATCGGGTCGGCATGGTGGGCATCGAAACCCGCGCTGATGAGGACGAGTTGCGGCCGGCAGCGTTCGGCCGACTGCGTGAGAGCATTCGTGAAGGCTTCGCGGTATTCCTTGCGGGAAATGCCGAAGCTCAGCGGGAGATTGCAGGTCGCTCCGAGTCCTTCTCCCGTGCCGGTCTCATCGGCCGCACCCGTGCCCGGGTAGAAGGGATACCGATGGGCCGAGAAAAAATGCACATGGCCGTCGGCATAGAAGGTGTCCTGCGTGCCGTTGCCATGGTGCACATCCCAGTCGACGATCAGGATCCGATCCAGATGATGGACCTGCCGGGCATAGGCAGCCGCCAGCGCGATGTTGTTGAACAGGCAGAAGCCCATGGGCCGCCGCGGCAGGGCATGGTGTCCCGGGGGACGCACGAGGCAGACCGCCTGGCGTTGCTCGGTCCCCAGGACGGCATCGACCGCCGCGAGTGCCGTTCCGACCGCGCACCGTGCGACATCGTACGACTCAGCTGAGACCACGGTATCGGGGTCGAGTGACCCGCCCCCCGACTGGCAGATCCGCTGGACACGTATGACATGATCCACGGAATGCACCAGCGTGAGCCTCTCCGGCGTGGCGGTAGCGATGCGGCCCCGCGTGAACCGGGAGCTGATCGGAGACTGGTCCAAAGCCCGGTGCACCGCCTTGAGACGCGCCGCACACTCAGGGTGCGGACCAGTGTCATGCTGAAGAAAGCAATCGTCGCGAAACAGGAGAGGCACGGGTTGTCTTCCCTCGATCGTCGCCGTCGAAGAGTCGGTCGGACCCCACCGATCATGCAAGCTGCCCGGCCTGAGGACAAGGGAGCGCGACCTCGGACGGCCGTCCGAGGGACAACTGTGGCTGTTGGCATCGCTGCGATCGGCGCAACCATCCGCAAGCGTTCAGTCGGCTGGTTGTCGTTCGCCGAGGGGGATTGCAGCTTTCTTGACACTCACCGAAACCATCTGGTAGTCTGGTGTTAGGTGTCATCGGTGGAGTCTCACTCACCGCGAGTTTGTCGGCGCCGTCCCTCGAAATCTGGCGAGGATGATCGATTCGATCTACCGGACTCGCCAGGTCCGACTCACCTCTCTCAGTTGGCACAGTCCGTGTGGAACCGTTTCTGTCGCATTTTGGCATCCGGTCACGACGAAGATGACAAGCGAATGTGGTCACCCGACGAGGTGCGGGGTATGCTTGTGCCTATGCGGCCGGCAGCGGTTGACTGCCGTCCCGTCATCGGATGTGTCCACATCCATCGAAGCCGTTCGACCGTGGCCATTCCCAGGGGCCAGCTCACTCCTGCAGTGGTGTGTCCCGACTGAGAATTCACTTGTGGGCACGTGACCCGAATCGTCAAACGTCGACCAAAGGTAATCCCGTGCTTCGACTGACTCCTCCGTTAACGTCTGCCTCTGGAGTACGAAGCATGGCAGCGATTCGAATCTGTGGCTGCCAGCTGGCTTGGTTGCTCGTTGTCACGACGAGCGTGTCCTTGTGGGCTCAGCCGGCCGTCACCACGACACCCGGCGAGACCGAAGAGGTCGAAACGATCGATGTCGAGGTGGCCAATTCGGCGCTGGCTGTCGTAGGTGACCATCCACCGAATCCGCTGATGACGCTGAGCGAGGAGAAGGAATTCAACACGCAGATTCGCCGCTACACGACACAGGCATTGAAGGCATCCAACCCCAGTCGCGCAGATGAAGAGCTGATTGACCAGGGTGTCCGGTATCGCGTGTACCGCACCACCATCGAGGAAAACGCCGGCAACCTGGCGAACCTCTCCAAGGATCTGGTGGCCGACATCGAGCGGTTTGCTGCAGACGATCACCCGCGTGCGCGCGACATCGCGCTGCAGTCCGCAGTGAAGTATCTGACAGAACTGCTTGTCGATCAGCCGCGCAAGGTCAAGGCCAATGCCATCTACCTGCTGGGACGGCTGACGGAAAAGAACGAGCGAGTCGGCGTGAACCAGATCCCCCCCGAGATGTTCAACGGGGCTGCAGCACCGCTCGCACAGATCGTTGCCGAGACCTCGCAGCCGATCGAGATGAAGGTGGCCGCCCTGTACGGTCTGGGGCGCATTCTCAATGATCTGACTCCTCCTCCGCGCGCGCTGAAGGATCAGATCACCAAGGCTTTGGTCCAGGCGCTGGAACAGTCGGAAAGCCTGCCCAAGGGAGATGGTCGCGACTGGTTGCAGTGGAAGATCGCGGACACGCTCGGCCTGATGCGTGAGCCGCGTAGTCTGACGCAGGAGCCCCTGGTTGTCGATACGCTGTGGGAGCTGTGGCATGACCCTGCAATGCCTTGGTGGGTCCGCACCCGGGCCTTTCGCTCAATGACCCAACTGGAACTCGACAGCAGCTTCAACATTCCTCTGATTGCGTCGGAATCGGTTCGTCTCACGGGTCGACTGGCAGCCGACTACAATCAAAACCCCCGCCCGCCCATCTGGAGAAACTGCTTCTTCGACATGTACTTCGGCATGTGGGCCCAGGAAGAGGCGCAGCGGGAGCGTGGCTGGGGGCTGCGAAGCCAGGCGCAGAAGGGACTGCGCACACACGAGCGTGTCATCAACGGTGCTTACACAGCCATCCTGCCGATCATCAACAATGTGACCGGCAGTTCTCCGGGGCAGCCCAAACCGGTCAGCGGCGGCTCGTTCACCAAGGCGGTGGAATGGTTGCGCAACAACACGCCGACCGACCTGAAGATTCACAGTCGGGCCGAACCGCTGATGCTGGACGACAAACCTTCCACTACGGAGGAGACCTCGAATCAGCCGGAAGTCAGTTCGACGGCCTCCCAGGCTGCGATCGGTAATTAGCGCGTCGACGATCTTCGCGGCATGCGGTTCCGTCGGCAGGGGGCCACTGTCCGCGGGATGCCCTTGCACGTCCCGCAGCCATTGACGATAAGAACAATCCCCTTGTCGTCATTCGTGATTGACCAGTGGTCCGATGGAGCCGGCATCGCGCGGCATCCCGTTTCGTTGAGGAGCAACCATGACCGAAACACCAGCCGACTTTCAGATCGAATGGCATGGTGAGGCGGTGGTCGTCACCCCCAACGGCAACATCGAGGCAATGCACTGGGACCTGATTGAACAGGCGGCGGACATGGTGATGGGTCCGCTTCGCGATCAGAAGGTTCCGCTGGTCGTGTTCGATCTCAGTGAGTCGGGGTATTTCGGCTCGGTGTTTCTCGCATTACTGCTGCGGTGCCACAAGTTCGTGAAGAGCCGCGGGGGTGAGCTCGTGCTGTGCGGTGCCAGCGACCTGGCCCGCGAACTGCTGCGAATTACCGCTCTCGACACACTGTGGGCCATCTACGACGACCGCGAGGGCGCCCTGGAGGCCCTGGGGGCCTGAACCGCGCACCGCCGCACCCGAGCGCGGATGAGCCAGCCTGGGGGTCACCCGGTGATCGAGCGACCTGCGAGCATCACTGCCACCTGTCTGAGTCACTCTGGAAGCTTGGTGCATCATGACAAGGAAGTATCAACGAGCGCAGCCTGACGTCTCCGAGGCCGATCCTCTGCCGACCGAGCATGGACCGGTCCTGACCGGCATCGATGCCTTGGTGGAGGACATCAAGGAAACGGCCGAGAAACTGCGGCGAGACAACGCCTCGCGGGGCGATCTGAAGATCCTCGCCCGCGCCCTCAAGGAACTTCGGTATGCCTTCAAGGTGTTCACGCCGTACCGCCGACAGCGCAAGGTCACGGTCTTCGGCTCGGCCCGGATGAAGCCGGACCATCCCGCCTATGTCCAGTCGGTCGAATTCGGTCGGCGGATGGCCGAGGAGGGGTGGTATGTCGTCACCGGGGCCGGGGGGGGCATTATGGAAGGAGCCCATGTCGGCGCCGGGACCGACATGTCGTTCGGCGTGAATATCATGCTGCCCTTCGAGCAGGATGCCAACTATGTGATCGAGGGGGACGAGAAGCTTGTACACCTCAAGTACTTCTTTACGCGAAAGCTGCTGTTCGTCAAAGAGGTGCATGCCGTCACCATGTTTCCCGGGGGATTCGGCACACAGGACGAAGGGTTCGAAACCCTCACCCTGGTCCAGACCGGCAAGCGCGATCTGATGCCGCTGGTCTTCCTCGATGAGCCGGGGGGCGAGTACTGGAAAGTCTGGCAGACCTTTATCGAGGACCGGTTGCTAAACACGGGACTCATCTCGCCCGAAGACATGTCGCTGTTTCTCGTCACTGACGACGTCGAGCAGGCCGTGGACGAGATCCTGGACTTCTACTGCGTCTACAACAGCATGCGATATGTACGCGGGAAGCTGGTGCTGCGACTGCATCACGAGCCGACAGCCGCACTTGTCGAACGGCTTAACGACGAATTCGGTTCGATCGTGGAGACGGGACGCATCAGCCGGTGCGAGGCGCACGAACTCGAGGCAGACGACGAGCACCTGGTCGAACTGCCCCGCATCGCCTTCGACTTCAACCGCCGCGATGTCGGTCGCCTGCGACAGATGGTCGACCTCATCAATCGGGAACTGGGCCCCTGCGACGACTGACGCGGGGGGAGGCGTGCGGAGGGGTGGCATGCCCGACGCAACCCAACGGTCAAGCGACAGTCCACCGTCTGAAGACGGGCCCCGGTGCCGATTCTCGCGACTGCCGCCCGTCTGGCTCATGACAGTGATGGCGACGCTGCTGACCAGCGTGGCGGTCATGCTTCCGGTCTGGCTTCCGTGGCAGCAGCGACTGGCGGTCGTTCTCGAGATTGAGTCCATGCAGGGGCGCTGCACCATCCGGGAGCAGGGACCAGACTGGCTGCGGAGCTGGTTCGGCCACCCCTACCACGGTTTCCTTGGAAATTCGTGTATCGGCCCCTGCGACGAGATCATCGAAGTCAACCTGAGCCGCGGGAACCGGTTCTCCCGCAGCCCCGGAGAGATCACCCCGCAACTGCTTTCGCGACTCCGCGTGTTCGACAAGCTGGCATCACTCAATGTGAGCTACAGCACGGTTACGGACGACTGGATGCCCACAGTGAGCCGGTTCTCGTCTCGCGAGGAACTTGACTTGTCGCACTGCCGGGTGTCCGGACGGGGCTTCGGCAGCCTGCGTCGGCTCACAGGCCTGGAGCGCATCCATCTGACCACTTGTCCCATGGGCGATGCCCACCTCGAGGATCTGGCGCGAATCCCCAGCCTGAAGTATGTCGGCCTCGTGTACTGCTCCCGGCTGACGACCGAGGGCGTCAAGCAATTTCTGACATCGCGCCCGGATCTCCAGGTGTCCCTGTACGGGCGGCGAGACCTCCAGCGGGAGCTGATACGCCAAGGCTACACGCCAAGCGCCACCGGGGTCATCACACCGTTTCCACACGTTCATCGACGTCGATACGGAACGCCGACGGCGGCTCTCGACCGCCGCGGCGGAATGCCGCCCGTGCGACGTCAGAAGTCGATAACCTGACCATCAGCAATCGAGCCCAGCAGCGAGTAGGTCTGACCGTCGATGTTCTCGCTGACGAACCTGACCGACCCATCGGCGGCAACGAACTGCGCCCCACCGGGATGCAGACTGCTGAACCGGCCTGGTCGATTCGAGTTGACCGGAACGATGGAATTGGTCACGCCGGTCACGCTGCGGGCGTCGCATTCGTTCGCCAAAGGCACGATCGTGCTGCTGGGCGCCACCATGATTCCGACGTTGCGGATCCAGACGGCTCCGGGTGACGGCTGCCCCCCTTCCTCCGTGGTCATCTCCCGCTCACCCACGGCCAAGGTGGCGCTGGTCCCATCCAGGATGTCGGCGATGCGCGTCCGGGTCTGAAAACCAAAGATGCCTCGCTCATCGCGGGCATGGGACACAGTGGGATCGAAACCCAAATCGTCGACCGGGTCAAAGGGACTCAGGCTGCGACCATTGACGGCCGGATAGTTCGACTTGGCGTAACCTGCAATCAGTCGATCTTGCCCGCCATTGAGTTCCCACAGCCCCCATCCCGATTCGTTACCTGCGGCATCGGACGGGCAGATGAACACGTCGAGCACTCGATCATCCGCGGAGCCGGGCGGCGGTGGACTCCCCTGCAGTCCGATGCCAAGCTGACGGTAGAGCGGTGCCTGATCGAGCATGGGCAGCAGAAACGCGCTCCAGCTCCACAGGCATCCCCGGTCCACCTCGCGGCGCAGTCCGGAACCCGGCAGGATCTGACCGACGACCCAGCCCGGCGGAAAGGCGCGGTGCACATCGTGATAATTGTGCAGCGCGATGCCGAACTGCTTCAGGTGATTCTGGCACTGAACTCTCCGGGCCGCCTCCCGAGCCTGCTGCACAGCCGGCAACAGCAACGCCACCAGAATACCGATGATCGCGATCACAACCAGCAGTTCGATGAGCGTGAAGCCCCGTTTCCTCGGCCCGTGAGGCATCGTGGACTCGCCAGAGTATCAGGTGCTGCAACGTGAAACTGTGACCGTCGAGACGACGAACAAGCGTCGTGGCAGTATGGCATTCGCCAGGCCAGCCCATCAACCCATCAGGGAGTGACCCCTTCCCGCGCGGGACGGCCACCAGTTCGGGTGCATGATCTGGACGACGAGTGCATTGGGGGGTCAATGGTCGCCTGCCTTCAGCAGGCCCGCGAACCCGGGGTCCCGGCGAACGGACGACAGGTCTGGATCTTCGACCAGCAACTCAACGTGCTCTCGGGTGCCGAAATACCCGGCATCGCGTGCCTGCCGCAGGGCGTGCATGGCCCGGTCGGCGAGATGTGAACTGAGCTGGTCTCGCTCGTCGGGCGAGAGGGCTTCGTCGGCGGACGCGGTCTCAGCGGCCAACGAGAAGACACAGGCCACATCGTAGGTGACTGACGGAGGAATCCCGTCGCGCTGCAGCAGCCGTTCTCCTTCGGCGACCGCCTCGTGATAGTCACCCGATCGCGCCATGGTCGCGATGCGATCGATCCACAAGACCTGCTCGAGGTACCGTTCCCACGCCAACTGGGCTTCGAGGCTCCGTCGGTGATCTTCGCCGCGCCTCAACATGACAGCCATCAGGGTCGCAGCGCTGAGGGTCACCACAATGGTTGCGATCGCTGCCGCGATCGCCGGTCGTCGGCGCAACCACAGCCACGCCTTTTCGGTACGGCTGACCGGTCGCGCCCGGATCGGTTCATGCTTCAACCAGCGTTCCAGATCCTGGGCCAGCGCCGCCGCCGATTCGTAGCGCTGTGCCGGCTCTTTGCGCAGGCACTTCAGACAGATCGTCTCCAGGTCCACCGGAATGCTTCGATTCAATGTCCGCACGGGAAGCGGGGCATCATCCGTTACCTGTCTGAGGGTCTCGTGGGGCGTGGCAGACTGGAACGGAGGCCGACCGGTCAGCAGACAATACAGCGTCGCCCCGAGCGAATAGATGTCGGCTGAGGGCCCGACGTCGCGGGCATGCGCCTGCTCGGGAGACATATAGGCCGGCGTCCCCACGATCTGGCCGGTGATCGTCAGATCCGAGTCCACCAGCAGGTTCTTCGCCAGGCCGAAGTCCGTCACCCGGGGCTTGCCGAACTTGTCGATGAGGATGTTCCGGGGCTTGAGATCCCGATGAATCACGCCCTGTTCGTGTGCGAATTCGACGGCCTCCGCGACGCGCTGCATGACTTCGGCCGCCTGACGCGGGGGAACCGGCCCGTCGGTCAACTCATCCGCCAGACTGCCCCCCTCGATCAGGGCCATCGACAGAAAATGCTGGCCATTGTGCTCCCCCACTTCGTACACCGGCACAATCCCGGGGTGATCGAGATGAGCGGCGGCCTCGGCCTCAGCGCGGAACCGGGCCACCTCCTCGGGGCCGGCCAGTTCACCAGACCGGATCATCTTCAGGGCGACGATCCGGTTCAGGCTTCGTTGACGGGCGCGGTAGACGATGCCCATTCCGCCCCGGGCCAGTTCCTCCAGCAATTCGTAGTCGCCCAGCGAAGAGGGAACGAAGCTCGCGGCCTCGAGTCCGTCAGGGACATAGGTCGGATCGGAGGCCTCGTCTCGGGGCGCGTAGGAGACCGTGCCCGCCGACTCAGTGATCGTCCCTTCGCAATCACAACGCGTGAGGTCGTCCGACAGGGGCTCCCGATCATCGGCGATGACACCGAGGCAGTGAGGACAGCGGCTGTGCATGGCGAATCACTCAGGCCACGGAGAGCCGTGCCGATCGGCGAACTTCCTCGAGCACCGGACGGCGGCGCATGTCGCGAGAGACATCCCACCCGTGCAGGGGGTGACCGACGAGATCCCCGGGGCGGCCCACCGCTCTGAGGACCTCAACTGATGATCTCCTCCGCCACGTTGCCATAGACATCGGTGAGGCGAAAGTCGCGGCCCGCGTATCGGTACGTGAGCTTCGTGTGGTCGAGCCCCAGCAGATGCAGCGTTGTCGCGTGCAGATCGTGCGTGTGGAACTTGTTCTCGACCGCCGAGATCCCGAACTCGTCGGTGGCCCCGTAACGCAGGCCCCCTTGGACCCCGCCTCCCGCCATCCAGACGCTGAACCCGGACGCGTTGTGATCGCGCCCGTCGTCGTTGCGGACCGCGGGGGTCCGGCCGAATTCCCCCGTCCAGATGATGAGCGTGTCCTTGAGCATGTCGCGTTGCTTGAGATCGGTGATGAGGGCTGCGATCGGTTGATCGGTCGCCCCGCAGTTGGCCTCGAGCCTCGACTTCAATTGCCGGTGCTGATCCCAGCCCTCATGGGTCAGCTCAATGTAACGGACTCCGGCTTCGGCGAACCGCCGCGCCATCAGGCATTGGCGGCCGAAATCGTCGGTGGCCTTTTCGCCGATCCCGTAGAGCTGGAAGGTCTCGCGGGTCTCATCTGAGAGATCCATCAACTGCGGGACGGCCGACTGCATCCGAAATGCCAGTTCGTACGACTCGATAACCCCATCGATCTGAGTGTTGGAAGGATGTCGCTCCTGCAGGCTGCGATTCATCACCTGCACGAGGTCGAGCTGCTTGCGCTGCAGCTCCCCTTGAAAACGCGGATTGGAAACGTTGCCGATCCCCGTGTTCTTGAGGTCTTGTCCCTGATCGCCCAGACGCGTGCCCTGGTAGATGGCGGGGAGGAAGGCACTGCCATAGTTCTGCGCGCCGCCCAGCCGGGCCGGCGGCTTGATGGTGATGAACCCGGGCAGGTCCTGGTTCTCGGTCCCCAGACCATACAACACCCATGCGCCCACCGAGGGCCGAACGAACTGAAACTTCCCCGTGTGCAACTGCACCAGCGCCTGCGGATGATTCGGCAGATCGGTGTAAGCTCCATTGATCAGACACAGCTCATCGGCGTGCCGTGAAAGCTGCGGGTACAAATCGGAAATCTCCAGACCACTTTCGCCGTGTGGCCGAAACTCCCAGGGGGAGGGAAGCAGCTTGCGATCTTTGGCAGCGTTCGCGCTGACACCCAGCTGGCCG
The DNA here is from genome assembly GCA_963715185.1 of uncultured Planctomycetaceae bacterium. Lineage (GTDB taxonomy): Bacteria > Planctomycetota > Planctomycetia > Planctomycetales > Planctomycetaceae > CAVPPT01. The sequence goes on along the minus strand of CAVQRG010000018.1, from coordinate 130,632 downwards.
GGGTGCTGCCCCGCATGCTTCGCGAGGGCCGGCTTGTGGTCGAACGTGTCGACATGCGAGGGCCCCCCGCATGCACAGGAAGATCACGCGCTTGGCCCGGGGTTCAAAGTGCGGCTCCTTGGGAGCCAGCGGGTTGGTGTAACCCTCCTTAGCCATGGCCGAGCGGCGCGCCTGCTCTGTCGCCAATCCGGCGAACGCCAGGTATCCGAATCCGCACGAGGTTGTCTGCAGCATCTGACGTCGTGAGAACATGGCTGCTCCAGGTTGACATACAGGTTCAGGGAATGTGGAAACACGTCGACCGCGAATCGCGTCAGTCCAGGTAGCGGAACTCTGCCGAGGCCAGCAGCGCCTGGCAGAACCCGGTCCAGCCGATGAGCCGTTTCTCCGTCTCGGGCATGTCCGAGTCGCTCATGCGGCCGGCCTCACTGATGAAGTCCAGGGCGGCATCGATCTCTGAGGCCGAGGGGTGTCGCGACAGCGTAAGCATGAAGGCCTGATCAACGCGGCCGGAGGCATCGAGCTCGTCCTGATCGAGCAGTCGCCGCGCGAGCTGCTCCGACTGGCCGACCACGAGTTCGCTGTTCATCATGAACAGGGCCTGTGTCGGTACGATCGTTTCCTCCCGCTGGCCGGAGATGATGCTCGGTTCGGGGAAGTCGAAGATGTTGAGCATCTCGGGGACCGCACCGCGCACGATGGGGAGGTACACGCTGCGCTTGAAGCTCTCGAGGTCGAATCGATCCTGCTTGATCGTCTGCCCGACGTTGCCGTCGCCGATCGTGGCCACCACGGACCCCTGCATCGGAGCAAGATCGAGTTGACCACTGGCCGCCAGCATCGCGTCACGAATGGCCTCGACCTCGAGTCGTCGCTGATTCATCCGCCACAGCAGCGTGTTGTCCGGATTCTTCTCCAGTCCGAGGGAATCGTCCTGCGTGCTGAGTCGATAGACCCGCGATAGCATGATCGAACGGATCATGTCTTTGACGGACCAGCCGTTCTCGCGAAACTGCAGCGCCAGATGGTCCAGCAACTGGGGATGGCTGGGAAGAGTTCCATTCGCGCCAAAGTTGTTGACGCTTTCGACGATCCCCCGCCCGAACAGATGCAACCAGATGCGATTCACCGCGACGCGGGCGGTCAGCGGGTTCGTCTCTTCGAGCAGCCAGTCGGCCAGTTGCTCGCGGCCACTCCGGTCATCGGGCAACTGCGGGGACTCGGACAGGGTCGCGATGGTCAGAAATCCGCGGGGGATCTTGTCTCCATAGTCTCGTGGTTCGCCGCGAAGTCGCAGCCGCGTGTCGCCGACTTCGGGGCCATCGAGGGTGCCCATCAGCAGCATGGCGGGTGCGGTCGGCTGTCCCGCCCGCTTGTCCGCGACCCCCTGGTCCTCAGTTGTGTCGCCAGACTTCTTCTGCTGTGCCCTGAGGTTTCGCAGTTGCTTCTCTGCGGCCGCGATCTGCTTGTCTGTGGCCGCATTCTTGCCTTTCCGCTTCTGCAAATCCTTGAGCTTCTTCTCGACGTTGGCGATCTGCCGGCTGACATCTTTGGGGGACGCATTCTTGTCGTTGCTCTTGTTTCCAACCTTGACGGTGCCGGCCTGCATCCCTTCGAGCGCGATCAGTTCCGCCGGTTGACGGTTTCCGTTCTGGGTCACCGTACCGTAATGGGTACCGGTGGAACAGAAGATCCCTGCCAGTGCGTAGTATTCGCTCTGGGGAATCGGATCGAACTTGTGATCGTGACACCTGGCACAACTGGCGGTCAGTCCAAGAAACGCCCGCGACACGACGTCGATCTGGTCGTCGACGACCTCCATCTGAAAGGCTTCATCGTTTGTCTCGTTGAGCAGCTTCGGACCGATCGCGAGCATGCCCGTCGCGACGAGTTGCTCGGCCCGCTGCTGCGCGTTGTCGGCCGGGAGTAGGTCTCCCGCAACCTGCTCGCGGAGAAATTGATCGAACGGCTTGTCGGCATTGAATGCGTTGATCACATAGTCCCGATAACGCCAGGCGTGCGGATACGTGAAGTTCCGCTCCATTCCCGTGGACTCGGCGAACCGGACGACATCCAGCCAGTGGCGTCCCCAGCGCTCCCCGAACTGTGGCGAGTCGAGCAGTCGATCGATCAGTTCCTCATACGCGGCTGCTGACGGATCGGCTGCGAACGTCTCGACGTCTGCCGGAGCAGGGGGCAAGCCCGTGAGGTCGAAGAAGACGCGACGAACGAGCAGGTTCGGTTCCGCATCCCCGACAGGCTGCAGTCCCTCTTGCTCCAGCCGGGCGAGAACGAACTGATCGATGTCGGTTGCCGGCCACTCTTCGTCGCGAACCGTGGGAATTTCGGGCGCGGTGATCGGCTGGAACGCCCAGAAGTTGCGGGCCTCGTCGAAATCGATCGTCCGCTTGATGAGGTTCGATTTGCCCTCCCGCGGGTCCGGGGCCCCCATCATCACCCACGTCTGGAAGTCCTGGATAATCCGTTCCGGAAGCTGTCCGTCCGGAGGCATCTCGAAACTCTCGTACCGCAGCGCCTCGAGAATGGTGCTCTGCTTCGGGTTGCCCGGAACAACCCCATGACCACTTTCCCCGCCGTGCTGGATCCCCTCGCGCGTATCGAGCAGCAGCCCCCCCTTGACCTCTTTCGAGTCCGCCGAGTGGCATTCGTAACAGTGCTTGACCAGTACCGGGCGAATCTTCTCTTCGAAGAACTGCACGCCCTCGGCGGTGTCTTCGGCAGACGCGAAGGACGAAAGAAACAGAGGAACGCTGACCAAGAGGAAGGGAAGGCTTCTCATCGGCAGGGCCATCCGGATTGGAGGGAGGGCGACGCCACGTCACGCGCAGCCGGCGCCGAAGGGGAGTCTCTCTGCGGTGAGCCGAGGATACCAGAATTCCGGGCCTGTCAACAGGTCGGCTGCTCTTGACGAACGGGCAGCCACGTCCGACGCTGTTCGCCAGAGAGCTGTTTGAAGACCGTCGCCAGACGTGTGCACTGGCCTGCCAATCGGCCGAGGAGTACCCATGACCGTTGTCGGCGTTCCGAGAGAGGTGAAGGCAGATGAATACCGGGTCGGCCTGCTCCCCGTGGGGGTCGAAGAACTGACAAAATCCGGGCATCGAGTTCTCGTCGAGCGGGATGCGGGAGTCGGCAGCGGCATTCGCAACGACGACTACGCGGCTCAGGGAGCCCAGATTGTCGACACGGCTACCGAGCTTTACGCTCAGGCGGATCTGGTCGTCAAAGTCAAAGAGCCGCTACCGCAGGAATGGCCGCTGTTGCGATCCGGCCAGGTTCTGTTCACCTACTTCCATTTTGCTGCCGACGAGGAGCTCACGCGCCGGGTCCTCGACACGGGGGTCACGGCCGTCGCTTACGAAACGCTGCAGGGTGCCCGTGGGGATCTGCCCTGCCTGACTCCGATGAGCGAGGTCGCCGGCCGGATGAGCATTCAGGAGGGGGCCAAGTATCTCGAGCGACCGCAGGAAGGTCGCGGGATTCTCCTGGGCGGAGTCCCGGGAGTCCAGCCGGCATACATTGTGATCCTCGGCGGCGGTGTCGTCGGGAAGAACGCTGCCCAGATCGCCGCGGGGTTCCAGGCGAATGTCACGATTCTCGATGTCAACGTCGACCGGCTGCGCTACCTCGAAGACATCATGCCGGCCAACGTCAACACACTGTTCTCTGATCGCCACATGATTCGCGAGCAGTTGCAGCTCGCCGATCTGGTGATCGGGGCCGTCCTCATTCCCGGTGCTCGTGCCCCACACCTGGTGACCCGCGACGACCTGCGGCTGATGAAGCCCGGCGCGGTGATCATTGATGTCTGCATCGACCAGGGGGGCTGCGTCGAGACAAGCCGTCCCACCACTCATGCCGACCCCACGTATGTTGAAGAGGGGATCGTGCATTACTGCGTGACGAACATGCCCGGGGCCGTCGGGCGCACGAGCACCTACGCCCTGTGCAATGTAACGTTCCCCTATGCCCAGCGGATCGCGACCCAGGGACTGGTGGCCGCCTGTGCGATCGACAGAGGACTGGAGGCCGCCGTCAACATGCATCAGGGGCATGTCACCAACCGCGCCGTAGCCGACACCTTCGGGCTCCCCTACGTCCCGTATGGCGATTGACTGTTGGGCTGTGTGAGACAAGACGTATCCCGGAGACTCCCTCATGAACAACCGCTGGTGGTTTGCCTGTCTGATTGGAATCGGCGGCCTGGGGAGCTGGTCGACGGCGGCCCGCGCTGAGCCTGCTCGACCGAACATCCTGTTCTGTATTGCCGACGATGCCTCGCTGCACTTCGGGGCGTACGGCTGCGACTGGGTCAGCACACCCGGTTTCGACCGCGTGGCGCGCGAGGGCCTGCTGTTCACACGGGCCTACACGCCAAACGCGAAGTGCGCACCATCGCGAGCCTGCATCCTCACCGGCCGCAATACCTGGCAGCTCGAGGAAGCCTGCAATCACATGCCGTTCTTCCCGATCAAGTTCAAGACGTACGTCGAGGCGCTGGCCGATGCCGGGTACTTCGTGGGCCTGACGGCCAAGGGCTGGTCGCCCGGGGTTGCGAAGACAGCCGACGGCCAACCGCGTGATCTGGCCGGCCCCGCGTTCGACACGCGGAAGCAGAAGGCACCAACACGCGCCATCACGGCAGTCGACTACGCAGCCAACTTTGCCGACTTTCTCAACGCCTGTCCCGAGAACCACCCCTTCTGCTTCTGGTACGGTTGTCGCGAGCCTCACCGGGGATATGAGTATGGGACGGGCGCCTCGGTGGGGGGCAAGGCGATCACGGACATTGATCATGTGCCGGCATTCTGGCCGGACAACGAGACCGTCCGCCACGACATGCTCGACTACGCGCTCGAAGTGGAGTGGTTCGATCAGCACCTGTCCCGCATGCTTGCAGAGCTCGAGCACCGGGGTCAACTGGCCAATACGCTGGTGGTGGTGACGTCGGACAACGGCATGCCCTTCCCGCGCGATCAAGGGGCAGGAATACGAACTGTCGAATCACCTGCCGCTCGCTATCATGTGGCCGCAGGGGATCAAGCAACCGGGACGAGTGATCGACGACTACGTCAGCTTTGTCGATTACGCGCCGACGTTTCTGGAGGTGGCCGGCGTCGAGGCCGAGGCCGCCGGCATGCAGCCGATCACCGGCCGGAGCCTGGTCCCGATCTTCCAGTCCAACCGCTCCGGCCAGGTCGTCGCCGCGCGCGACCATGTGCTCATCGGCAAGGAGCGTCACGATGTCGGTCGACCGGACGACGCAGGCTATCCCGTGCGAGGGATCGTCAAAGACGGCTGGATGTACCTGGAGAACTTCGCGCCCGACCGCTGGCCCGCCGGAAACCCGGAGACCGGCTATCTCAACGTCGACGGCAGTCCGACCAAGACGCAGGTCCTCGAACTGCGGCGGTCCCGAACCGACGTCCGCTTCTGGCGGCAGTCATTCGGCAAGCGGCCCGGCGAAGAGCTGTTTCGCATCACCGACGATCCCGAATGTCTGAACAACCTGGCCGAACATCCCGACCACGCCCCCCTGATCGAGCGCACTGCGGGCCCAACTCGTCGCCGAACTCACAGAGCAGCAGGATCCCCGAATGCTGGGTCAGGGGGAGATCTTCGACGCGTACCCGGTCGCTACGGACAATGCCCATTTCTATGAGCGCTACCTGCGCGCCCCGGACCGGACACAGGCCGGCTGGGTGAACGACTCCGACTTCGAGACCGGACCGATTGACGATTGATGTCGGGACATCTCGGCCAACTGTCCGGGGTCGGGGAACAAGCCGCACGGCCTGCCAGGTGAGCAACCAATGACCATTGCCCGAATCGGCATCGTGACCGTTTCCGATCGTGCCAGCCGCGGCGAGTACGAGGATCGCGGCGGACCGGCCATCCGCGACTACCTGGATGATGTCCTGAAGTCTCCTTACGAGGCCGTACCACGTGTCATCCCCGACGAGCAGGCGAATGTGCAGGCCGTGTTGTGCGAGCTCTGCGACGACGAAGGGTGCTGCCTGGTGATTACGACCGGCAGCACAGGACCGGCGGCTCGGGACATCGTTCCCGAGGCAACCGCAGCGATCTGTAACAAGATGATGCCCGGCTTCGGCGAACTGATGCGCAAAGTCTCGCTGGAAAAGGTGCCCACCGCGATTCTGTCCCGTCAGACGGCGGGCATTCGCGGGCAGTCGCTGATCTTGAACCTGCCCGGCCAGCCGAAGGCGATCCGCGAGTGCCTCGACGCCGTCTTCCCCGCGATCCCTTACTGCATCGATCTGCTCGACGGGCCTTACCTCACAACGAATGAGGATCGTCTCGTCGCCTTCCGACCCAGGAAGTGAGGGGGCGGGGCACCGGTGTCAAGAGGGCGACTGGCGATTTGACGCCGCGTTTGTGTGAAGACGCCGGGAATTCCAACCGGCGCGGGAAGTTTCGTCTATGATGAGAGTGGCACCCGCGTGGTGTTATCGAGCGTGAACAGGCCTGTCCGACAACCAGCTTTCCCAGGAGAAATGCTGATGCTGCCGATCACCTGGCTGCGTTCCCTGCAGCGACGCTGGCAGGAGTGTACAGAGTTGCACCGACTCAGAACAGCGTCGATTCCGACGGATCACCATCGTCCTCCTCAGTCGTGGCTCGACGATCGGTGCGTGGCCGCCGACGGCCCGCCGACTCGCCGCGCGTCTCGATCGTGGCAGAGGCATCGAAGGGCTCGGTAAGGGGTCGGCCTTCGCCGTCAACGCCAGTCAACTGTTCAATCCGCTGCTCGGCTGTCTCGAGCACTTCGTGACAGTGACGCAGCAATTGCATGCCGCGTTCGAAGCGGTCCAGTGACGCCTCCAGTCCGATCGATCCATCCTCGAGTTCTGCCACGATGGTGTGCAGTTCGTCGAGTGCGGTTTCGAAGGTCTCTGGGGCTTCGGGCGTTTTCTGAGAGGCTCTGCGTTTGGCCATACGTTGTCACTCCTGCGTGTTCGTGGAGGGAACCTCCTCCACGCGCGAACGGACCTCGCCCAGAGCGAGGGTCGTGGCGAGAAGATCTCCGGGCCGCACGTCTTCAGCCCGGCGCACGACCTCACCTGACGCGACAATACGCGTGATGCTGTAACCCCGCGACAGGACATTGAGGGGACTCAAGGCGTGGAGCCCGGCCGCCAGCGTGCCCACGCGGTCCTGTTCCCGGCGATAGTGCCGCCCCATGCCCCGCACCAGGCGGTCCTGCCACTCATCCAGAAGCACCTGCTGGTGATGGATGCGGTCGCAGGGCTTTGCGAATGCGCGCCGGGCGGTCAGCAGGTCCAGGTGTCGCCGGGCGGCGCGTGCCCGTTCCCGCAGGGATCCTGCCAGACGACGCTCGAGGTGCTGCAGTCCCGAGCGGAGTTCCACCTCATCGGGAACCACAATCTCACCAGCCTCGCTGGGAGTCAGGGCGCGACGGTCGGCCACCAGATCGGCAATCGTGACATCAATCTCGTGCCCGACGGCACTCACAGTGGGCACCGGTGAGGCGGCCAGTGCCCGCGCCACGACTTCCTCGTTGAAGGCCCACAGGTCCTCCAGACTTCCCCCGCCGCGACCCGTGACGATCACATCCACGCCGGGTAGACGACCGGCCGTCTGCAGCGCCCGGGCAATCTGCGGGGCAGCCTGTTGACCCTGCACGGCAACCGGGAGCAGCAGCACGTCGGCGCACGGCCACCGTCGGGTCAGCACCTGCAGCAGATCCCGGATGGCCGCACCGGTCGGGCTCGTCACGATGGCAATGCGGCGTGGAAACCGGGGCAGGGACCGCTTGCGTTGCGGATCGAACAGTCCTTCCGCTGCAAGCTTCTCATGCAACTGCCGAAATGCCAGCTCCAGCGGGCCGATGCCTTGGGGAATCACCTCTTCGGCCACGAGCTGGTAGGTCCCGCGGGCTGGATACACCTCCAGGGGCCCAATCACGACGAGCTCCATGCCGTCGCTCATCTCGAAACGGAGGCGGCTGGCCACCCCGCGCCAGATCACGACGCGGAGCTGCGCCTGGTCATCCTTGAGCGTGAAATAGACATGCCCCGACCGGGCCTGTGTGCAACTCGACGCTTCTCCACGAACGGCCACAAGCGGAAAATTCCCCTCGACGCAATCCTTGAGCTGCCGTGTCACCTGCGCGACAGTGAGAACTTCGCACGACATGGCAGTGGATGCCTGCTCCGGCCGAAGCCTAGATGGGCGCAACGTTGCCCAAGTACGTGACCGCGCGAGTCGCATCCCCCAGAGGATCGTCCCCCTCGTAACGTGCGACTGTCAGCCAGCCGTTGTAGTTCATCTCATCGAACAGGGCCACCATCGCATCCCAGTCGACCTCGCCGCGACCGACGGGCACTTCGCGCCCCTGCCCTGAGATCCCCGGACGGCGTCACGAATCGTGATGTGGGTGACCACGCGGTGCAGCTCCCGCAACTCGCTGACCGGGTTCTGACCGGCAAGCACACACGCCGCCGGATCGAAATCGACACCCAGCGGTCCCTCATCGATGCCCTCGAGCAACGTCACGAGCCGGGCGGCCGGCTCACCGGCGGTGGTCACCGACAGTGTGACCCCGACATGATTCCCGGCCCGGGCCAGGTCCGCCAGCAGTTCACGCAGCCTGAGAGTCTCGGGGGCATCGACCTCTTCCGGGATGTGCCCCAGCCGACAGGTGACCACACGCGCCTTCAGATTCCAGGCGAACTGCAGCGCCTGCTGCAGGGCGGCCATACGCGCATCGAGCTGGTCCAGCTCATACAGCGGTCGACGCAATGGGAAGGAGAGCGATGTGACTGACAAACTCCGCTCCGAGAGGCTGTGCAGCAACTGTCGTCGGCCCGTCTCGCTGAGCTCGTCCGGCCGCAGCTCGTGCCGGGCATCGAACTGCACGCCGGTGGCCCCAGTCTGGGCCGCCCGCGCCGTGACATCTCGCAGCAGACACCGGAATCGGGCCGTCGCGACGGCAATACGTAATCGAGACATGACAGGATCGATGACTGGACCAGAAACCGTGTGAGCATAGGCAACCGGCGTTCGCCAAGAAAGGTCCCGGCCCCGTGCAACCGACCACGTGGGCACACATCGGCGGAAGGTGATTCGAGGGCGCCGTCGCCTCGGGGGGAGGTGCCGGCAGCTCTCCCAGCATGGGCAACTTCCAATCCCTTCCCCAGCCGTTACCATGAGCGTCCAGCAGCCTGTGCCCAGAGAACCGAGAGGCCTTGCCCGAGTCATGTACGACAAGTCAGCGATGATCGAACTTTTTCGCCAACGGGCCGTGCGGTTCGGGGACTTCACACTGGCCTCGGGGCGGAAGTCGACCTACTACGTCGACAAGATGCAGATCACGCTGTATGGACCTGGCCTCCGGCTGGTCTGCGAGGGGCTGCTGGACCTGGTCTCCGACCTCGAATTCACCGCGGTGGGTGGGATGACGCTGGGGGCCGACCCGATTGTCGGGGGGATGCTGCTGGTGGCCGCCGCCCAGGGTCGAACGCTGGACGGGTTTATCGTCCGCAAGGAGTCGAAGGGACACGGAACAGGACAGTTCATCGAGGGGCCGATTCACTCCGGCGATCGCGTGGTCATCATCGAGGATGTGGTGACCACGGCGGGCAGTCGCGCTGAAGGCCGTCGAACGCGTGAAGGACCTGGGGGCCGAAGTCGTGTGCGTGGTCACCATCGTCGATCGCCTGGAAGGAGGCGCCGAGCACCTCGCGGCGCAAGGGCTGACGTTCCGCTCGCTGCTGTCGATCGCAGACCTTGGCATCAATCCACCGGCAAATACCTGACAGAAACGAGCGATACGGAGAACTCTGATGAGCGACCTGATCCGTTACGACAACTCCGCGGCGCGAAAATTGATCGACGACGACGGCTGGAGCAAACTGCAGCCCCAGTTGTTGTCGGCCCGGGATGAGCTGTTTGCCGACCTCGAGGCGTTGCACGCCGGGGCCAACATCCCCAGGGAAAAGGTGCCGCTCGACGCCGGCTTCATCGACTACCCACAGCGACTGCTGGCCGAGTCTTCGTCTCTCTATCGCCTGTGGGATGTGCTGCAGGTTTCGGCGGCGCGGTTGCGCGACCAGGTGGACCGGCTGGTGGTGCTGGGCATCGGAGGGTCGTACATGGGGCTGCGGGCACTCTTCGAGGCGATCTGCCCGCCGTATCACAATGAACTCTCCCGGGAAGATCGGGGTGGGGTCCCGCGACTGTATTTCGAGGGGGACAACCTCGACAACGACTCGCTGGCCGGACTGCTCACGCTGTTGAAGCATCAATGTCGCGACCCGCAAGACCTGGCCCAGCGCTGGGGCGTCGTCGTCATCAGCAAGTCGGGGGGCACGCTCGAAACTGCGTCGGCGTTTCGCATCGTCCGCGAGGCGCTGGAAAGCTACTACGGCCCCGACTCGGCCGAGGCCCAGCAACTCATCGTGCCCATTACCGGGGATGTCGGCAAGCTGCACAGCTTCGCCGAGGCGCGAGGCTACCCCGATGTGTTTCCCGTGCCGGAGGGGATCGGGGGACGCTTCTCGGTGCTGACGGCCGTCGGACTGTACCCGGCCGTCGTGCTGGGGATTGACGGTCGCTCGCTGCTGGAAGGAGCGATCGACATGACCGAGCGGTGCCGAACGGCGCCTCCCGGCGAAAATCCCGTGCTCGACTTCGTCGCGACCTGTCATCTGCTCGAGCGCGACCGGAACATCAACATCCGCGTGCTGTCGACCTGGGGCAAGCGCCTGGAGGCCGTCGGGCTCTGGTACGATCAACTGCTCGCTGAGAGCCTCGGAAAGGACGAGCGGGGAGCGACCCCTCTCACCGTGGTCAATACTCGCGATCTCCACAGCCGGGGACAGCAGCATCAGGAAGGTCGTCGCGACAAGCTGATCACCAACGTGATCGTCGACGAGCCGTCCCGCCCCCCGGTGTTGCTCCCGGCCCTGCCGGAGCAGCTGGATCAGGATGGACTTAATCGCCTGGCCGGGAAGCCGATGGCTGAACTGATGCGGGCCGCGATTGAGGGAACCAACAAGGCCTACGCCGACGTTGCACGGCCCACCGCCGACATTCACCTGCCTCGACTCAACGAGTACACGCTGGGCCAGTTACTGCAGATGCTGATGCTGGCCACGGTCGTCGAGGGCCGATTGATCGGTATCAACCCCTACGGGCAACCGGGGGTCGAAGACTACAAGCGAAACATGGGCGAAATCCTGTTTGGATGAGCCACAAGGAGAGGTCTACAGATGGCGACCACCGTGACTTGGCTGGGTCATGCGACCTTCGAGATTCAGACGGCCGGCAAGACGCTGTTGATTGACCCGTTTCTGACCGGCAATCCCGCGGCCACGACGACCGCCGACGCCGTGAACCCCGACGTGATCCTGGTCTCGCACGGACATCAGGACCACGTGGGCGACACGGTGGAAATCGCCCGGCGGACCGGGGCACTCTGCATCGCCAATTTCGAGATCTGTGGCTGGCTCGAACAGCAGGGCGTGCGGCAGACGCACCCGATGCACATCGGCGGTCAGCGCACTTTCGACTTCGGCACCGTCAAACTGACGATTGCCCACCACGGTTCGATGCTCCCCGACGGTTCCAACGGCGGCAACCCCTGTGGAATCCTGCTGAAGCTGGTAGACGGCCACATCTACCACGCTGCCGACACCGGACTGTTCTCGGACATGCAACTGATCGGCGAGGAAGGTGTCGACCTGGCCATCCTGCCGATCGGCGACAATTTCACGATGGGTCCCGACGACTCTCTGCGCGCCATCCGGCTGATTGACCCTGCGAAGGTCCTGCCGCATCACTACAACACCTGGCCGCTGATCGAGCAGGACGCAGACGCGTGGGCCGAGCGCGTAAAGTCCGAGACCCGCTCGACGCCGATCGTGCTCGCGCCGGGAGCCTCCTGCACACTCTGACGCGACACCTGTGGATCGACACGCGCCTCCGCGCAGGATGGCGGACCGCTCTGGCGACCGAAAGCCATGGGAGCGGAGGAGGAACTGACCCCCAAAGAATGCAACAGGACGCCCGATTGACGGAGCGTCCTGTCAGCACCCCCACGGGGATTCGAACCCCGGTCTCAGGACTGAGAATCCTGCATCCTGGGCCTCTAGACGATGGGGGCAGGTGCTTCCTCTTCTACCGGCGACTTCGAGCGATGTCAACCAGTCTGCCGGGCCCGCGAACGCGTTCCTTGCCGGAGCCAACGGTGGCGCCAGCGACGGTCTGAGGCATCGCTCAGATCCGCCGCGAGTTGCCGACCGGAGACTACGGGACGAACACGCCGTTGATCGGGATCTGGCCGGTGCTGCTGCCCGGCGGGATCTGGAAGATGATCGTGGCGTTGTCGGCAAACACGTTGACGAAGTTGTCGAGGTTTCCTGCAAGGTTGATGACGCCGTTGATGGCGTTGAAGATGATCCCGCGTTCACCCGGGAACTGCAGGACCGTGTTCGTGAGATTGATGGTGTTGTCTGCGATCCGGAAGAATGCCGGCGCGGTGGTCACCGGGAACAGCATGCCCGTGCCGCCGTCGGCATTGAAGTCCAGCAGGTTGCCGGTAATCACGATGCTGTTGCCACCGGCAAAGGTGGACATCTGCAGCCCGGTCGCGAACAGCCCACCGAACCCGAACTGGTTGTTGGTGAAGCTGACGTTGGCCGGACCGGTGAAGTTGAGCAGCGTTCCGATATCCTGCGCACCACCGGCAAACGTCGCGATATTGCTGTCGATCACGATGTTCGAGATGTTGCCCAGCCCGGTCTGCGAGAAGATAAAGGCCCGCTCCCCGGGGTTACCGATCGTGGTGATGTCGTTCCGCTGAACCGTCGAGTTGAGCGGTCCCTGCCAGGCCACATTGAGGAAGGCCGCACCGGCGAGAAACGCGCCTGCGCTGCGGTTCATGATGGCGAGGTTGTCCTGGACGATGAGGTCGAGCTGTGACCCACTGGCGCTGGCCACGGAGCTGATGAAGATCGCATCGTCGTTGAAGATCGTGCCGACCCCGTCCTGGAAGGTGTTCCGCTGGATGAGGTAGCTGTAGGGAACGTCGTCGTCGATATCCGGATCCGGATGCAACTGGGTCATCAGGGCGCGAATGTGCTGCTGATTCGGCACGAGGATGCCGCCGCCGCCCACGCCGTTGTCGGTAAAGAAGGAGTCTTCCGCCAGGAAGAACTGCGTGTCGATCAGGCGGACTCCCTCCTCGACCGACCCCATGATCTGCATGGAGTCGAGCGCGACGGAGGTCATGTCCTCGGCGAAGACGCCGATGCCGTTCGTGTTGAGTGTCATGTAGTTGAGCGAGAGCTCATCGGCACGAAGGGCCCGCACGGCGGCGATCGGCGCCCCGGTAATGGTGCCGCCGCTCCCGAGGTTGAGGCCGTCACCCGTGACTGAGAACCGGCCAACGTTGTCTTCGAGATAGACGCCGAAGTCCGGCGGCAACGACGAGGTAATGCTGGTAAAGATGGCGTTGTAGTTCGTGTCCTGGATGTCGACGGCAGTCGCGCCCGTCACGTTGATGTCGCCACCCTGGCTGCTGAAACTGTTGACGTTGAAGACGTTCACACCTTCCGTGTTGACGGCGTTGAGCACGTTCAGGCGGTTGAACGATACGCTCCCCGGATCGGGGATGTTCTGGATCAGCACGGCCGGCTCAGGAGGACCATTGTTGTTGGCCGTAAATGTGTTGAAGCCGACACTGCCGGAAATGTCCTCGATAAACAGGGCGGCGAAACCGTTCGGAGCAGCCACATTGTCGGTGACGCTGGTCGTCCCCAGGAAGTTGATCGGCCCACTCGTCCGCTCGATCTGAATGCCGCGATTCTGGTGCCCGGAGATGGTGACAATGTTGAAGTTGACATCGGTCGGATCGAAGGCACCCGGACCGCCGGAGATCTGGATGGCCGGCAGCGCCGTATTGGTGACTGTGGTGTTACCAATGGCCGTGAAGGTGGCCCCGGCCTGATTGATGTTCGTGCCGGTGGGGTCACCGATATTGATGCCCACGCCGTTGCTATCGGCCACGAGCAGGTTGGTGAACCGCACCGATCCCGATGAGGTCTGGAAGTTGATGCCCGGATCATTCACTCCGGCCGTTCCGGTCGGATTGAGAGCATTGATGGTCAGGTCTCCGAACATCTCCACGAGTCCGGAGATGTTGGTGAAGTCGGCACCGATGGCGTTGCGATTGTTGACCGTGATGCTGCCCGGTGAGATCAGGCTGCTCTGCAGGTTGTCGACATCCAGACCGACACCGGCGGGATTCTCGATGACCCAGTCATTGAGAATCGTGACGGTCCCCTCGGCATCGAGAATCTGGATGCCGGTGCCGTCGCTGTTGGTGATCGTTCCGGTATCGAGGGTGACACCGCCGATGTTGTTCTGCAGCAGGATACCGGAGCCGCTCGTGTCGGTGACCGTCGTCCCCTGGAAGTCCACGAGCCCGCCGAACGTGTTCTCCACGAGAACGGCGTAGTTGTTGGTGTTGACGATGGTATCGTTGTAGGTGATGTTGGCGGCCCCGCCGTTGACGTGAAAACCATTGCCCAGAAACGAATCCTGACCCGCGACGCTGATGGCACCGATGCTGTCCCGCAGGAACTGGATCCGGCCGCTGGGATTGGTCAGCAGAATGCCGTCGCCGGTTCCATTCAGGAGGCGCAAGTCCCGGAAGGTGCCGTTGACGATGCCGTTACCGACCAGGCCGTTTCCACCGACGTTGCTGACGTCGAATCCGCCCATCAGGTTGTCGTTGGCCACAACGATGGCATCGACGGTGGTGTTGGTGATGAGTGGCTTGCTGCCGCCAACGACGACCGGCAGCGGAATGGCGCCGAAGCCGGGGACCGGCAGCGACTGGGGCACACCTTCACCGAGCAGGATCTCGTTGTCGTTCAGGCGCACGACGGTGTTGAGCTGGCCATCCACGGTCTCGTCGAAGACGCTGTTCGCCTGGACATAGATGACATCAGCCGGCACGAACATGCCGTCCTTCTCGGGATCGATGCCCTGCTGGGCTTCGCGGATGTACTGGTAAGGCATTTCCACGGTTCCCATGCCCGTGGGGGCCGGAAACGTCGGGAACTGGGCCTCGAGCACCGGATCGGTGATGTTCCGCACATGGGCGAACGTATAGGGTTGGCCGGTGGCGGGATTGATGACGGGCTGGCCGGCATTGACCACGGCATCGTCGATCGTCACGACGTTGTAGTTACGCCGGACCCATTCCGACATGCGGTAGTACTGGCTGCTGGAGAGCCGCGGGCGACGTTCGAGATTGTGGTAGTAGTTGACCGAGGCTCCGGCAATCACGTTGTTGTCGAAGACCCGATCCGACGTGAACTCGACAAAGCCGTGCACCCAGTTCTCAAAGAAGTCGGCATCGGCGCGCAGCTTCCAGCCCCAGATCCGGGTCAGATCGGTGTTGGGCACCTGAAAGTGATACCAGCCGGCCGACGCCTCCAGGTTGAAGTGTTGGGGAATCTCGCCGGCCACGGGGACGCTGAACAGCATGTCAACGCCATCTGCGGCACTGCCGAATTCGGTACGAGTGTCGAAGAGCAGATTGTATCCTTCGAATCGCTGTGAACCCGCCACGAATGTGGTGCCCAGCTCGCGCTCCTGGTTACCCACGGGGACGTACCAGTTGGCACGGACATCGAGGTGACGGCTGAACAGTTCGAGAGAGAGGCCCACCTGCTGGAACTGGCTCTCGCGAGTGTCGTCGATGTCATACCAGGCCGACCCGCCGAACACGATGTCGTAGTCGGAGAGGTAGTGACGCAGGCCCAGGCCGACGCTGCCGCCCAGGTCGCCACTGTTGGTACGGAACAGCCGCCAGTCGCCGAAGAACATCAGATCTTCGACGAACAGGTAGGGCATCAGCTCAATGTGCGTGATCGACTCTTCCCGACCGACCGTCTGGGGGGCGATATGGCCGATCCGGCCCATCGCACCGAATCCTCCGACGGAAACGTCGTCGTTGAACAATGGATCCCCCGACGCATAGTCGGGAACGCCGAACCCGGGACCCGTACCGGTGACGTCCAGCGTCGGCGGGAATTGACCGTCCGGAGACGACGGCCCGACAGGCGGGGACGCGGCAGCGAAATGATCCGCGGCTTGGGCCCTGTGCAGTGTGGTCACCAGCGCCAAGCTGGCCAGCAGGAACCAGACAGTTGCCCGGCCCCCTCGAAGGGCGTTGACGTTCATTCGTGGCAGTCTCATCCAAACACCTCGCGTGTGGCCGTCCTTGCTGGAAACTGCAGCCTGTTCGGCTCCGGCGGATTGATCATCTAGGCAGGGCATAGACGGCCTGGTCGACATGCGTCGGACCGCATGGGCCAGAGTGAGTGTCCGGGCGGACGGGCGGACAGGCACGATCGCTCATGCCCGGAAGCTCGATTCGCCGCAACGACAACACATGCTGGCCGCAGACGGAACGTCATGCGTCAGGAAGGAAACTTCGGGGGTAGGTCTGTCGAGAGATTTTGAGAGAGGAGAGTGCGTGACCCTATCGCATCCCGCAAAGCAGGAAAAGACGGAAACACTCGGGATTGGGGAGGGAGACGCGCCCTCAAGAAGCGCAGACCGAGACCCGACGAAGAACCCAAGCCATGTGGTAACAATCACTTACAGGACACACACCCACAGGCGCGGCAACGATCCGTGTCCGAAACGCGCGCGAGAGTGACCGGTGTCGCAACGGCGAATCCTGCCGAATCCGCGAGTTCTCACCAGGCATTTTCTCTGGGAGTCTGGGCGAGACTCAGCAAATGCGGGGGAGCAGGGCTCCAGAGGGTTCGTCCAGTGGTTGCTCGCGCCCCAGCGGACGACGGATCGTCACCGGGGAGAGCCGGCTGGCACAGACCTCCCCGATGACGGCTGCCTGACTCGAGATCCGCGCACTGCGCAGGGCCGCGATGACGTCCGGCCCAGAACCTCCCGCTGCACCAATCAGCATCGTCCCTTCACAGGCAATGTACAGGGGATCGAGGCCGAGCACTTCGGCGGCCCCGCGCGTGTCCGCCGCGGTCGGCACAGCCTCCTCTCGAATCGTGAGCGTCTGGCCGCAAGCCTGAGCCCACTCGTGCAGGACGGCTGTCACCCCACCGCGTGTCGCATCCCGCATCGCCCGGACGCGGGGAGCCGCTCCGCCCAGCAGACCCGCGTCCGCCAGGCACCTCACTGGCTCTTCCAGGCAGGCACAGTCGCTCTCCGGAGCGGGTGAGAACCCCAGCTCCTCCCGGGCCGACAGAATCGCGATCCCATGCCGACCGATGGGACCGGTCACGATCAACTCATCTCCCACCTGCAGGCTGGCCGGCCCGGGTGGCGCCTCCCCTAGCACCTGACCGACACCACTGGTGTTGATGAACAGACCATCAGCCGCCCCGCTGGGGACGACCTTCGTATCGCCCGTCACCACGCGTACCCGCGCCTGATGCGCCGCGGCCGCGATGCTGTCCAGCACGCGCTCCAGCACCGCCATCGGAAGGCCTTCCTCGACGATGAGTGACAGGGACAAGCACAGCGGAGTCGCCCCCGCCACCAGCAGGTCGTTGACCGTGCCGAACACGGCCAGACGGCCGATGTCTCCTCCCGGAAAGAACAGGGGCGAAACGACGTAGCTGTCGGTCGTGAAGGCCAGTCGCCCTTCCACTGGCCAGAGCAAAGCGGCATCGCCCGGTACGCCGATGGCCTCGGCCCCGGCGAACCGGGGCAGGATCTTCTGCTCGATCAACTGCCGCATCAGGCGGCCACCCTCGCCATGGGCCAGCGTGACCTTCTCGGCGTCGGCAGAGTAGGAAACGGGACAGCACAACTGCCAAGAGGGGGGAGCCATGGAATCGACCTCACTCGACCGCTTGATAGCGGTAGTAGGCAGCGCAGGCCCCTTCCGCTGAGACCATCGGTGCCCCCAGTGGAGAATCGGGAGTGCAACGACTGCCGAACGCTGCACACTCGACGGGCTTGATCCTCCCCGTGAGCACCTCGCCACTGCGACACTCTGTGTACGATCCACCATTCGAACACGACCCCATCGCATCTCCCGACGGGATGACCGGCAGCCCCGTGGCAGCTGCGACGCATCCCTGATCGGCCGTCACACGTGCCATCGGCTGCGGCGAGTGAACTGCAGCCAGCTCCGGGAACTTGCAGGATGCGTCGTACCGCGCAAACTCGGAACGCAGTCTGTAGCCTCCCGCGGGGATGACTCCCAACCCTCGCCAGGGGGTGTCGGCCACCTCGTACACCTGCTGGACAACATCCGCGGCGGCCATGTTCCCGTCACGACGGACACTGCGGGCATAGCGGTTGGCCACTTCGAACTGTCCGCACTCGAGCTGGTTCACACACTCCAGAATGCCTTGCAGCAGATCCACTGGTTCAAAACCGGTGACCACGACCGGAACGCGATACCGCCTGACAAACGCCCCGTATTCAGCGAATCCGGTCACCGTGCAGACATGCCCGGCCGCCAGGAACCCCTGGACCCTGCAGTCCGGATCCTGCATCAGCGCCTCCATCGCCGGCAGCACCCGGACATGCGAGACCAGCAGACAGAAGTTGTCCAGCTCGAGCTGTGCTGCCTGCAGCACCGCGAG
Source organism: uncultured Planctomycetaceae bacterium (assembly GCA_963715185.1). Lineage (GTDB taxonomy): Bacteria > Planctomycetota > Planctomycetia > Planctomycetales > Planctomycetaceae > CAVPPT01. Next base: position 111,976 of record CAVQRG010000018.1, on the reverse strand, counting down.
TGCCGTGGCGGGAGCCGTCGTCTCGAACCCGACGGCGAAGAAGACTACCTGCCGGTCAGGAGATTTCCGCGCCAGCTCGACGGCGTCCAGCGGTGAGTAGACGATGCGTACCTGCCCGCCCTCCCCACGCACGTCGAGCAGACTGCGCCGGGACCCCGGCACACGCAACATGTCTCCGAAACTGGCGAGCAGGACCTCCGGTCTGAGCGCCAGCGCCTGCGCCATGTCGATGTCCGCTGCCGGTGTCACACAGACGGGACAGCCCGGCCCATGGATCAATTCGACAACACCTTGCAGCTCTGCTTCGATTCCGTGCCGCAACAGTGAATGAGTCTGGCCACCGCACACTTCCATGAGCACCCGGGGCTCACTCACCGACTGACGGATCTCAGTGAGCAATCGCCGCGCCAGTACCGGATCGCGGAACTCGTGCAGGTACTTCACGGTCGCTCCTCGCTGTCTGCATCCATCGCCGCGAGCCGTGCCAGGTCGGCCAGCGTCTGCTGCGCCTGGTCCTCATCCAGCCGACTGATGGCCACACCGGCGTGAACGATCACGTAGTCGCCTTCGTGGGCATCGGTCACGCAGGCCATGTGGCAGACGCGCCGGACACCCTCGAACTCCACTTCCGCCTGCGCGAAGGGAGTTTCGCGATCGATCCAGCGGATCACTTTTCCTGGAACAGCCAGACACATGTCGGGTTACGCGCCTCCGGATTTCTGTGGTGAACTCGCCTCATCATCGGACATCAGCCGCGCCAACGCCACGGCCAATTGTCCGGCCGCCAGCCCGCCATCTCCGGGAGGAATACGCGAGTGCCGTCCCACCTCCCGTGCCGGGCCCAGTTCCTCCAGCACCCATTCTGTCAGCACGCGATTCTGAAAGACACCTCCGCTGAGCACGACGGGCCCCGGAAATCGCCCGCACATCTCCGCGATGCCTCGCGCCAGGCCCCGGTGAAACCTGGCAGCCAGCACCGCCGGCGGACAGCCCTGTCCCATGTCGCCCAGCAGCTCCAGAATCATCGGTCGCCAGTCCAGTTGCCGAGGTTTCGTGTCGTCCACGACCCACGCGTAGCCTTCCTCGACAGAGTCGTCCACCAGCGACTCGAGCAGCGACGGCAGTTGTCCCTCGTAGCCCGCGTCGGCCAGACCCAATACAAGAGCCGCGACTCCATCAAACAGCCGGCCCAGGCTGGTTGACTGGGGTGACAGCCGCCTGTTCTGCGCCACCAAGACCACGGCCGACGTGACTTCGCTGCCGCAGAACTTCCGCTCATCGAGCAGTCGCTGAGCCTCGCGAGGACCGATCGACTCGACCAGCAGAGAGGCCGCCACTCGCCAGGGCTCATCGATGGCGACTTCACCGCCCGGCAGCCGGAAGGGACGAAGATGCGCCACACGTTTGAAGCCGGTCACTGTGCGCGCAGAAACTCGCCGCCCCACACTGTTCCGTCGCTGCCGTACCCCGTTCCATCGCAGGCCACACCGAGCACCTCCCGACTCAGCCAGCCGTTCTCCAGCATCGCAGAGACGACATGGGCATGATGGTGCTGCACGCCGAGCGTCCGCGAGCCCGACTCCTGCGCCCAGCGAGTCGTGAAGTAGTCTGGATGGAGATCGTGCACGATTACCGGGGGCGGGCAACGGTACAGAGTCAGCAACTCTTCAACGTGCCCGACAAACCGCTGACGGGTCGCAACCGAATCCAGATCGCCGATGTGCGGCCCCAGCACTGCCTGGCTGCCATTGAACAGTGCAACCGCATTCTTCTGATGGCCACCGACAGCCAGAACCGCCGGCAGATCAGCGTCCAAACCACCTGTGCGCTGCTTGAGCAGGCCTTCCATGGCGGGCAATGACAGCGGTGCCAGACCTCGCGCGAGCCGCAGTGTGACCGGTCGTGCGCTGATCACACGCACCACGCTGTCATCGATCGGTCGCCAGATTTCACGATCGTGATGCAGCCAGCAGTCAGCGATTCCGGACAGTTCGTGCTGTGCAGCATCGACAGCCGTCACCAGCGGCTCCCCCTCGAGATTGCCGCTGGTGACGACCAGCGGACGGTTGACCCGGTCGAGCAGCAACCAGTGCAATGCGGTCGTCGGCAGGAACAACCCCAGCTCGGTCAACTCCGGATGGATCCCCACCGCCAGCGGGCCGGGAACCCTGACCGGCAGGAGCACTATTGGACGATCCGAGGCACTCAAGAGCGTCCGCGTCTGTTCGGTGAGCACGACCAGCCGTTCGGCATCCTCCAGCGTCTGCACCATCACCGCCAGCGGCTTCTGGCTGCGCCGCTTCCGCAGCCGCAAGCGTTTGACCGCTGCCTCATTGGTGGCATCGACGACAAGCTGATACCCCCCCAAGCCCCTCAGCGCCAGAACATCCCCAGCCAGAACCGCGTCGGCGGCTGCCCCCAACAGGAAAGCCTGTTCTCGGGACCCGTGCTCTGACTGCAGGCTGGGACCGCAGACTCCGCAGGCGTTGGTCTGTGCGTGAAAGCGACGATCCTCGGCCCTGTCGTACTCGGCAGCGCACCGCTGACACAGGTCGAACGCCTGCATGCTGGTGCGACACCGGTCATAGGGCATGGCGTCGATAATTGAGTAGCGCGGTCCGCAGCCGGTGCAACTGATGAAGGCGTACTGGAAACGTCGATCGGCTGCCCGCACGACTTCGGCCAGACAGGCAGCGCACGTAGCAACATCCGCCGGGACACGAGTTGTCAGCGGTCCCGAGGTGTTCGACTCGACGATCGCAAAGCCATCCATCCCCAGCGGTTGACACCCATCACTGCTGACTGCGGAGAGCCTGGCCTCGCCAGGCAGCTCGCCCTGAACTCGCCGCCGGAACTCCTCGATCCGCCCGAGGGGTCCCTCCATATGGATTTCCACTCCCGCAGCAACGTTGCGAACATAGCCAGCGAGCCCGACCTCGCGCGCCAGTCGCGCGACCGCCGGACGCAGGCCCACCCCCTGTACCTGGCCCTCCAACTGCATCCGGCAGGCAGCAACAACCGCTTCCGAAGTGCTCATGGCGAGCTGAGGCTGCCGGTGGTCGCAGGCATCCCTGAGCAGTGCCTCCCGCCGTCGACCGAGGGCGGCACACCACGCGTCGATGCCGTCACCCGTGAGAGAACAGACCGGGAACACCTCGAGGTCGGGCTGGATCTGGCGGGCATCCTCGATCGCGGCCGGCACCGAGAACGGGACGTGTTCCAGCAGATCCAGCTTGCTCACCACGAGCGCCTGGCTGGTGCGGAACATCTTGGGATACTTGCCGGGTTTGTCGTCCCCTTCCGTCACGCTGAGTAGCACGACGCGCAGGTGTTCGGCCAGATCGTGTGAGGCCGGACACACCAGGTTTCCGACATTCTCAATGAACAGGAATTCCACGTCCGTCGTGCCGAGCTTCTCCCAGCCCGCCTGGACCAGCGGAATCTCCAGATGGCAGGCGCCGCCGGTCGTGAGTTGCTCGACAGGACAGTGGGCCGCCAGGCGCCGTGCGTCACGGTCCGTGGCGAGATCGCCAACGAGGACTGCCATGCGACGTTGTCCCTTCCAGTGCTGCGCCGTCGCTTCGAGCAGACTGGTCTTGCCCGCTCCCGGCGACGAGAGCAGGTTGATGATCAGCGTCCCCTGCCGGGTGAGTTGCTGACGCAGCTCTTCTGCCTGCTGCCGGAGTTCGGCTTTCACGTCGCGGTGGACCGGAATCGTTGTCCTCACGGTGGTCATCAGTTCTCCTCGCCCATGGCGGGAACCGCGGCGTCGAGATCGGAAGCGGTGATCACGACGTCCAGCAGAATGAGATCTTCACCGCGGACGATACGCAACTGCTGAGAACCACAACCGCGGCAGACAAACTGGAATTTCTGCACTTCGAACTCCTCGCCACAGTCCTGACACACAGCGGTCAGCGCGACTTCCTCAATCAGCAGTGCCGCCCCCCGACAGGCGGTGGCATCGACCTCAGCGGCGAAGGCGAGTTCGAGCAACGGCCGTTCCACTCCCGAGAGCGGGCCCATTTCAATGCGGATCGTTTCGACCGCCTGTCCCTGGTATTGCTCGAGCAGCTCGCTGACCTGATGCAGGAGCGAACGAACGAGCGATGTCTCATGCATGGAACCGCCACTCTCCAGACCGCCGGGCCTTTCCGTCAGGCCGGCCCGCTAATGCTCATGGTAGTAAGCCTTCACCGCGTACTCCATCAGCATCCGATGGGTATTGAAGAAGGAACCGTTGATGGCGATTGTCTGACGGACCATGTCCCGGAATCCCCGGGGATCGCGGTAGAACCGGGGAAGAACGCTTTCCGAGAGTTTGTCGTACAGTGCCGCCACGTCGTCTTCCTGCGACCGGGGCTGTCCACCGATGAAACCGTCTTCACCAATCGACCAGCCCGTGATCCCCTCCTGCCAGCCTTCCACCCACCACCCGTCCACAACGCTCAGCGAAGGCACGCCGTTCACTGCGGCCTTCATGCCACTCGTGCCTGAAGCCTCCAGCGGGGGCTGCGGCGTGTTCAGCCAGACATCCACTCCCGACGTGATCAGCAGACCTGAGTGCATGTCGTAGTTCGGTAGAAAGACACACTGCAGTCGAGGTCCCAGGCGTTTTCGCACCTGGTGCACCTCTCGAATGAGGGCCTTGCCATCCTGGTCATGCGGATGCGCCTTGCCGGCATAGACGATCTGCACGTCGCCTCCCTCTTCAGCAATGTCGTTCAGCCGGTCGAGATCGTGGAGCAACAGCGTCGGTCGCTTGTAGGCGGTGAACCGGCGGGCGAAGCCGATGGTCAGCACCTCGGGATCCAGAGCGACCCCGGTGACCTGGCGGACGTGCGCCAGCAGCGCCTCCTTCGAGCGCCGCCGAGCGGAGTCAATCTCTTCGTCGGTGATCTGGAAGGCATTGCGCAGGGCGGCGGGATGCTCGCGCCAGCCGGGCATATAGGAATCGTACAGCTCCTGCATCGGGGGTGCCGACCAGGTCGCGATGTGCACCCCGTTGGTGATCCAACCCACCTGCCGCTGGGGGAACATGCGACGGGACACCTCGGCGTGACGTTGCGCGACGCCGTTGATCGACCGGCTGAGGTTCATCGCCAGCGACGTCATGTTGAGCTCGTTGTTGCCACCAATAATGTTGTCGAACCCGGGAAGTTGCTGGGCAGGATGATTCGCCAGGACGCGCCGCGCCAGCTCGGCTGGAAACCGGTCGTGGCCCGCGGCCACAGGGGTGTGCGTGGTGAACAGGCACTGCTCGCGCACCGACTCGATCTGGTCGATCGTGGGCCGAGAGCGGCGGAACGCCATCCGCGATTCTTCGACCAGCAGTTCCAGCCCGAGCAGGGCTGCATGCCCTTCGTTCATGTGGAACCGGTCGATGTTGCGGAAACCCTTCACGCGGAGCAGTCGGACACCCCCGATCCCCAACAGCACTTCCTGGCAGAGGCGATGGTAGTCGTCCCCCCCATACAGCCAGTGCGTCAGTCGTCGGTCCTGCTCCCGGTTTTCGGGCAGGTCGGTGTCGAGAAAATAGACCGGGATGATGAACCCGCTCTCCCCCACGACCTCATACTTCCACGCCCGCACCAGCACATGCTCGCCGTCGATGCTGACCGTAATGCGTTCCGGCGATTCCACGAGGTGCTCTGCGACATTCCAATCAACCGGACGTTCGCGCTGCTGCCCGTCGGAGTCGATCTCCTGCCGCAGATAGCCATGGCGATACAGCAGTGTGACACCAATCATCGGTATTTCGAGATCGGCAGCCGATCTCAGGTGGTCGCCCGCCAGCACCCCCAGCCCCCCACTGTAGGTGGGAATATCGGGGTGAACGGCAATCTCCATCGAGAAGTACGCAACCAGATGGCGCTTTCCGTTGGTCATCGAGCCCTCCCCGCAAAGCAAGAACCGCCCAAGAGCCCGTGTCGCTGCGCGACTTCGGCTTTCCTTGAGGATGAGAGACGCCTCCCAAGATCGGGAACGAGAGGCGTCGGCCGACTGGCCACGATTCGCGAACGCGAACCATTCGCCGACACTCATCATGATCGACGCTCCGTCGATTGACCAGCGAACGCCGTGGGAAGAGCATGCCGGGCCAGCGAACCGGACCACCAGACATTGCCAGCAGATCGCTGGCAGCCCACACACGTACGCGATAATATTCACGCCCAGCGCTCACATTTCTGCAGTTCGCTGCAGGGTTCTGTGCCATTCCTCGGTGGGATGGTGCTCTCGAGCAGAAGGGGATTCATCGTGCGGATCGGCACGGTTTCGACAGGAGCGAGTCATATCGCACAGTCGCGCCATGAGATGGCCTGGCGCATTCACCAGATGTGCGATCGCGGCCACGAGCCTCATTGAAATCCGTGCGACTCTTCTTCCGCGGCACACCATTCGCCAATTGACGGGCAACCTCTGACCGCCAGCGGCGGCCGCCGGAAGCTCCACACCCAACACTTCACACCAGGCAGGCAGCATGAGTTCGCAGTCCGGCACTCGTACCACGATCGACGGAAACGAAGCAGCGGCGAGGATCGCCTACGCGGCCAGCGAGGTGATCGCGATCTATCCCATTACCCCATCATCTCCCATGGGAGAGCTGGCCGATCAATGGTCGAACGAGGGACGGGAGAACCTGTTCGGCAGTGTTCCGCGCGTGATCGAGATGCAGAGCGAAGGTGGGGCCGCCGGGGCAATCCACGGGGCCCTGCAGGCGGGAGCCCTGACGACCACCTTCACGGCCTCGCAGGGCCTGCTGCTGATGATCCCGAATATGTTCAAGATCGCGGGCGAGCTGACGCCCACGGTCTTCCACGTCGCGGCGCGCAGCCTGGCGACGCATGCCCTGTCGATTTTCGGCGACCACAGCGATGTGATGGCGGCCCGCATGACCGGCTGGGGCATGCTTGCGTCCAACTCGGTTCAGGAAGCCCACGACCTCGCACTGATCTCGCATGCGGCCACGCTCAAGGCGCGGATCCCGTTCATGCACTTTTTCGATGGCTTTCGAACATCCCATGAACTCAACAGCATCGATCAGATTCCGCAGGACATCGTCTCGCAACTGATCGACCGCAAACTGGTCACGGAGCATCGCGAGCGCTCACTCAATCCCGATCGCCCCGTCCTGCGGGGCACTGCCCAGAATCCCGATGTGTTCTTCCAGGCCCGCGAAGCCATCAACCCCTTTTATGACAGCTGCCCGGCCATTGTCGCCGAGACGATGGAGCGCTTCGGCGAACTCACCGGTCGGCGCTATCGATTGTTCGACTACGTCGGTGCGAGCGATGCGACACGGGTCATCGTGCTGATGGGGTCCGGCGTCGGAGCCGTCGAAGAAGCGGTCCACCGCCTGAACGCCCAGGGAGAGAAGGTGGGCGTGCTGAAGGTCCGGCTCTACCGCCCCTTCTCCGCCAGGGATTTCATCGACGCGCTGCCGAAAACGACCACAGCGATCGCGGTGCTGGACCGCACGAAAGAGCCGGGAGCAATCGGGGAACCGCTCTTCCAGGACGTCGTGACCACGCTGGCGGAAGACTGGACCGGGAGTCCACTGCCCCGCGTGATCGGCGGGCGCTACGGCCTCTCCTCCAAGGAATTCACGCCGGCCATGGTGTTGGCGGTGTTTGGTGAACTGCAGAAGGAGCAGCCGAAGCGTCGATTCACCATCGGAATCACCGATGACGTGACACACCTGAGCCTGGACTGGAACCCCGAAGACTGGCAGGAGCCAGACGACGTTCGCCGTGCCGTCTTCTACGGACTCGGCAGCGATGGTACGGTCTCGGCCAACAAGAACTCGGCCAAGATCGTCGGCGAAAATACCAACCGCTTCGCCCAGGGCTACTTCGTGTACGACTCGAAGAAGGCCGGCTCGGTCACGGTGTCTCACCTGAGGTTCAGCCAGAGGCCTATCGATTCGACCTACCTGATCGAGCAGGCGCACTTTGTGGCCTGCCATCAGTTCAGCTTTCTTGAATCCCAGGATCTGCTGAAGATCGCAGCGCCCGGGGCGATCTTGCTGCTCAACAGCCCCTATGGGCCGGACGAAGTCTGGGACCATCTGCCGGCAGAGTTCCAGGAACAGATCATCGAGAAGAAGCTGCGGTTCCATGTCGTCGATGGCAACCGTGTGGCCCAGGACGTCGGCCTCGGCGGACGCATCAACACGGTGATGCAGGCCTGCTTTTTCGTCCTCGCGGACATCCTGCCGCTGGACCGCGCCTTGGACGAGATGAAGACCGCGATCAAGAAAACCTACGGTGCGCGTGGCGAGTCGATCGTCCGACGCAACGCCGAGGCGGTCGACGGAGCGGTGGCGGCCCTGCACCAGGTCCAGGTGCCATCTCAGGTGACTTCGACGTTGCACCGTCGTTCGCCCGTCCCTGCCCAGGCACCGGATTTCGTTCAACGAGTCACCGGACTGATGTTGGCCGGTCTGGGAGACAAACTGCCAGTCAGCGCCCTCCCTGTCGACGGCACGTTTCCGACCGGAACCGCCCAGTACGAGAAGCGGCGGATCGCCACTTCGATCCCCATCTGGGATCCAGACATCTGCGTGCAATGCGGGCTGTGTGCGCTCGTCTGTCCTCACGCCGCAATTCGATCTAAGGCCTACCTGACCGAACAGGTCCAGGAGGCACCAGAGCCGTTCAAGTCGACCCCCTGGACCGGCAAGGATCTCACCGGGTACAGCATGACCATCCAAGTCGCACCGGATGACTGCACCGGTTGCGGAGTGTGTGTGGATGTCTGTCCGGCCCGCAGCAAAGAGGTGGCCAAGCACAAGGCCATCAACATGGAGCCGGCCTTCGAACACGCTGACCAGGAGCGGACGGCATTCGAGTACTTCCTGGCCCTGCCCGAGATCGACCGCACATCGATTCCGCACGGCCAGGTGAAGTCTTCGCAGCTGCTGGAGCCCCTCTTCGAGTTCTCAGGAGCGTGTGCCGGATGCGGTGAGACACCCTACCTGAAACTGATGTCGCAGTATTTCGGCGATCGCCTGATGATCGCCAACGCAACGGGCTGCTCTTCGATCTATGGCGGGAACCTGCCGACCACGCCCTGGTCGCAAAACGCGGAAGGGCGCGGGCCAACCTGGGCCAACTCCCTGTTCGAAGACAACGCCGAGTTTGGGCTGGGCATGCGACTGGCGGTCGACCAGCAGGCAGCGCTCGCCAGAACGCTCCTCCAGCGTCTCGCCGGGAACTTCGGCGACGACCTGGTGCATGCCACGATTCACTCGAACCAGCAGGGCGAGGAGGAGATTCTACGCCAGCGCGAGCGGCTGCAGGAGATCCGTCGACGCCTGCAAGGCATCGACTCGCCAGACGCCCGACTCCTCGAAAGCTCCATGGATGCCCTGGTCCACCGCAGCGTGTGGATCGTCGGTGGAGACGGCTGGGCGTACGACATCGGGTTCGGTGGACTGGATCACGTCCTGGCCTCCGGCATCAACGTGAATGTGCTGGTGCTCGACACGCAGGTCTACTCGAACACGGGAGGCCAGGCCTCGAAGGCCACGCCACTCGGGGCGGTCGCCAAGTTCGCAGCCGGGGGCAAGAGAGTGCGGCGCAAGGACCTGGGCATGCTGGCTGTCGACTATGGCGGGGTGTATGTGGCCCAGATCGCTCTGGGTTCGCAGCCCCTGCAGACGCTGCGTGCTTTTCAGGAAGCGGAGTCGTATGCGGGGACCTCGCTGATCATCGCGTACTCCCCCTGCATCGCGCATGGCATCGACATGTCGAAGACCATGAGTCACCAGAAGGATGCAACCGGCAGTGGCTTCTGGCCGTTGTTCCGCTACGATCCCCGCAACGCCCACGAGGGCACGCATGCGTTCCATCTCGACAGCCGGCGACCGACACAGTCCTTCAAGGACTTCGCCATGATGGAGGCCCGGTTCGCCATGCTCGCGAGGTCAAATCCTGCGGCTGCCGAAGAGCTCTTCGCCCTGGCCCAGCAGGAAATTGATGACCGGTGGCATTTCTATGAGCAGATGGCAGGAGTAGAACGAGACATCACGCGTGTTGAGAAACAGGAGGCCGGCACATGACCGTGGATCTGACCAGCGAATACCTCGGACTCTCCCTCCCGACACCCATTGTGGCATCGGCGTGCCCACTGACGGGCGACCTCGAGATGCTCAAACGACTGGAAGCGGCCGGGATCGCCGCGGCCGTCCTCCCCTCGCTGTTTGAAGAGCAGATCGAGTTCGAGGAGGTGATGTTCGGTGGCCTCATGGACTACGGCGCCGAGGCCTTCGTCGAAGCGGCCAACTATTTCCCGCAGGTCGACACGTACAATACAGGCCCGGATGCTTATCTGCGGCTGGTGGCTGACGCACGTCAAGCCGTTTCAATTCCGATCATTGCCAGCCTCAACGGCGTGACTCCCGGGGGCTGGACGCGCTACGCCAAACGCATCGAAGAGGCAGGAGCCACAGCCCTCGAGCTGAACATGTACTCTCTGCCCACGGACATCAACGTGACGGCTGCTGAGCTCGAGGCCAGCTATGTGGCACTCGTCGCCTCGGTCCGCGACTCCATCAGCATTCCACTCGCAATCAAGATCGGGCCGTACTTCAGTTCACTCCCCAACTTCGCGAGCAACCTGGTGTCAGCCGGCGTCGATGGCTTGGTGCTGTTCAACCGCTTCCTGCAGCCGGACTTCGACATTGAGCGCATGGAAGTCGATCCCCGGATGGAGCTCAGCCGGAGGACCGAGTTGCGGTTGCCCATGCGCTGGATCGCCATTCTCGACGCGCAGCTCGACACATCGCTGGCGGCCAATTCCGGCATTCACACCGCCACCGACATCCTCAAGCTGCTGCTGGTCGGCGCCGATGTGACGATGCTGGCCGCCGCCCTCATGCGGCATGGACCCGAGTTCGTCACGACGATCACCGACAATCTGCGCGAATTGCTCGAGGAACGCGGCTATCACGCCGTCTCACAACTCCGAGGCAGCTACAACCACCACAATACCCCGGACCCGGCGGCCTTCGAGCGGCGGAACTACATGAAGGTGCTCACCTCCTACATGACCGACATGGGCTGACAGATTCCGACTCCGCCTCTGTCCTGGCGGAGCGTAGCGCTTGACGGCGGATGCCAGGCCTGCCTCGTACGGGCCTCCCGCTCACGGTTTGCCTGGCGCTGCGACAGGCCGCCAGTCTCTCGCTGCCGATGCGCCTAAGCCATTTCTCCAGCTCACCTTCTGCGCTGAAGGCCCGCTGTCGTCGTGGTCACCTGGAGCGGCACCCCTCTGTTCGTCCTGTCTGCCGGATCTGCTGCGTGGACCGCGATCAAACCCGCTTGCCGGCCCACGGCCTCGACCCCACTCAACGTGAACACTATGAACGAATTTCAATCATGGCACCACTTGTGGATTCAGTGATTTTTTCTGAATATTCACGCACCACGGTTGCAAGCACGCGTCGGCAATGGTCTAATGCAATTGAACGTTGCGGACGATTTCACTTCAACGGAACTAGGAGTCCGAACATGCCTGCCACGACGACCGCACAGCCCCGGAAACGACAGAAGGCACCGGCCTCCTCCTACCAGATGACCGGCTCGGAGATTGACTTCGTATCAGCTGACGAATTCGAGGAGCTGTCGTACTCCGACGCGGAGCTGCAGCTGGTTCAGGAGCTGATTACCGAGTGTGCGATCGGCGAGAACCAGAGCCGACAGAGTGATTCCCTGCTGGGGCCGCTGACCGCCAATACGCTGCCGCTGTTGACCGCGAACGAAGAACGCATTCTCTTCCGCCGCATGAACTACACCAAGTTCCAGGCAGAGGCGATCCGCAGCACTCTGTCCTCGACCCGGGCAGACAAGCGGAAGCGGGCCAGGATCGCGGATCTCCTGCAGGAGACCGAACTGATCCGGCGCCGGATCGCTGAGTCCAACATTCGGCTGGTCGCATCGATCACCCGCAAGTACGCCAGCTCCGCACAGGAGTTCCAGGACTTCATGAGCGACGGGCTGCTGATTCTGCTCGGAGCCGTGCAGCGGTTCGACTATTCGCGCGGGTTTCGCTTCAGCACGTACGCCACGCATGCTGTCCAGAGACACTTCTTCCGCGTCACACAACGCCAGCACCGCTACTCGCAACGCTTCGTGCTGACCCCCGGAGAAGTGATGGCCGAAGTGGCCGGCGCCGAAGAGGTCGAGGAGGCTGCGTTTCCGGACGCTGCCGTGGTTTACCGGCAACTGATGGAATCTGCCAAAGGGCGTCTGAACGACCGAGAGCAATCGATTCTGCATCGACGGTTTGGAACGGGCGGTTTCACTGTCTGCCAGACCCTGCGGGAGATCGCGTCCGACCTGGGCATTTCCAAGGAGCGCGTCCGCCAGATCCAGATCTCGGCGCTCGACAAGCTGCGGGAAGTAGCCATTGAAGCCAACCTCGCACCGATCTCCGGCTAGCGAACCAGGCTCACCGATCGGTTCCCGTGGGGTCCGTCGGCTGCCGGTGCAAATCACCCGCTGCTGATAGTGCGCTTCAGCCTGTGAGCAGCGGTGTGCCGCTCGTCTGCAATCTGGCAGCGAGCGAGTGGCCGAAAGCCCGGCGTCGACTAAACTCTTTGCGTGCGGGCATCACTCATCACCTCCGCTGTCGATTGGTTCGGTAATCGACGCCCGCCTCGCGGGGGAAATCGCCACGACAGATTCCCTGACCATGGATCTCCTTCGCCCCCCCTTCTGGATGTCGAAGGTGCTCACTGCAGCCGGCGTGTACAACCTGCTCTGGGGCCTGATGGTCGTGCTGCTCCCCCAGCGGTCGTTGTCGTGGGCCGGCCTGAATACCCCGGTGGACTACCCGCAGATCTGGCAGTGCGTGGGCATGATCGTCGGGGTGTACGGCATCGGTTATCTCATCGCGGCCCGCAACCCCTATGACCACTGGGCCATCGTGCTGGTGGGCTTTCTGGGCAAGGTGTTCGGCCCCATCGGCTACGTGTGGAACGTAATCTCCGGCACACTGCCAGCCTCGATGTTCTGGACAATTCTGTTCAATGACCTGATCTGGTGGATTCCGTTTGCTGCGATCCTGTGGGGGGCGTTTCGCTCCCGTCAGGCAATGGCGAGTGTGCACGCGGCAGCCTTCCTCGACGACGATCCCGTGCACGAACTGGTGAGTTCCGATGGTCGCACCTTGTTCGAGCTTTCGAGCCAGCAGCCGCAACTGGTCGTGTTTCTGCGCCACACCGGCTGCACGTTCTGTCGCGAGACGCTCTCTGACCTCAGTCAGCAGCGACCAGAAATCGAGCAGGCTGGAGCGGGAATCGTGCTCGTCCATCTGGGCGAGGAACCGAGGGCGGCCGAATTCCTGCAGAAGTACGGCCTGGAAGACCTTCCGCGGATCTCGGATCCCACCTGCCGACTGTACTGCCAGTTCGGGCTGGGCCTTGGGGATTTCCGCCAGTTGTTCGGCCTCCGAGTCTGGTTGCGCGGCGTGAAGGCGGGCCTGCTGGATGGCCACTGGTTCGGCGGGCCGGAAGGCAATCCCTTCCAGATGCCGGGAGTGTTCGTCGTCGAGTGCGGGCGTCTGCTGCGAGGCTTTCAGCACGAGCAGGCCTCAGACCGGCCGAACTACGTGCAGCTCGTGCAGGAGTCGCTACCCCGGCAGGTGTCCCCGGCAGTGTGATGTGCGATAATACCTTCCGGTTGCGAAGCGCGCCGCGACCGATTCCCTCCGATCCCGACCAGCGGGTATCGGTCGTGCCTCCCACTGGACACGGTGGCCAAAAACCTCGCCCCCCACTCGATGCCTGTCATGTCTGAGTCTGCCTCTCGCATCCTGATCACGGGCGGCACCGGCTATGTCGGTGGCCGACTCATCCCACTGCTCGAGGAGCGCGGTGCACCATTGCGACTCCTGGCACGAACGCCGGAATACCTGCGCTCGCGCGTGGGTGATCGCCACGAGATCGTGCGCGGTGATGTTGCCCATCTCGACTCTCTGCGAGCAGCCTTGCGCGACATCGACACGGCCTACTACCTTGTGCACTCGATGGGGAGTGGTCCGGACTTCGAGGAGCAGGACCGGACGGCGGCCCACAACTTTGCCCAGGCCGCGAAAGAGAACGGGGTGCAGCGCATCATCTATCTTGGTGGTCTGGGAGATGAACGCGAGCAGCTGTCGAAGCATCTGCGCAGCCGCCAGGAGGTGGGCCGACTTCTCAGAGACTCCGGGGCCGAAGTGATCGAGTTCCGGGCCTCCATCGTGATTGGCTCGGGCAGCCTGTCATTCGATCTGATCCGCGCGCTCGTGCAAAAGCTCCCCGTGATGTTGTGTCCACGCTGGGTCTCAACGCCGGCACAACCGATTGCCATCGAAGATGTTCTGGCCTATCTGGTCGCCGCCCTCGATCAACCGGCGGGATCGAGCCGCATCTACGAAGTCGGGGGACCCGATGAAGTCTCGTACGGCGGGATCATGCGTGAGTACGCTCGTCAGCGCCAGCTGGGCCGGCTGATGATCCCGGTCCCATTCCTCTCGCCGCGGCTGTCGAGCCTGTGGCTCGGCCTCGTGACGCCAGTGTACGCCCAGATTGGCCGACAGCTCGTCGACAGCCTGCGTAACCCGACGCTGGTCCACGACCGCTCGGCGCTGCGGGATTTTGACATTCGGCCCATGGGTCTGGCCGAAGCCATTCAACGCGCACTGAGCAACGAGGATCGCCAGATCGCCCAGACGCGGTGGCAGGACGCCGTGTCTGCCTCTGCAAAACCTGCGCGCTACGGAGGAGAGCGGTTCGGCAATCGTCTTGTCGACTCGCGCACCACCACCGTCGAGGTCTCCCCAGAGCGGGCCTTTGCGCCGATTCAACGCATCGGTGGACGGACCGGGTGGTATTGCGCGAACACTCTCTGGAGGGTACGCGGCTTTCTCGACCTGCTGGTGGGAGGCGTGGGACTGAGACGGGGTCGCCGACATCCGGTCGATCTTGTGGTCGGCGACACGCTGGATTGCTGGCGGGTCGAGGAGATCGATCCCCCGCGACAGTTGCGCCTGTTCGCGGAGATGCGGCTCCCGGGACGAGCCTGGCTGGATTCGAGGTCACCCCCCATCCACGCGGAGCCCAGATCACACAGACGGCCATTTTCGATCCGGTCGGCCTGCTCGGTCTGGCCTACTGGTACGGTGTTTATCCACTGCACCAGATTGTCTTCGCCGGGATGCTGCGACGGATCGCCGAAGCGGCCAGCACCACCGACGAGGATCAGGCGAACGCACGTCACCCCGCAGATGCGGCCTCCGGACACAAACACACCGAGCACATGAAGGTTCCCGTATGACTCCTAAAAGCACCCCAGCCATGACCGCGTCTTCCTCCGAGCATCGCATGGAATGCATGGAGCTCTGGGGGGGCAGCAGCGAAACCGACACGGCCGTCACCATGTCGGGGCTCAGTGCGCGCGTCTTCAGCCAGCCGTACGGAGAGGGGGCGCATGGAGGGGACGTGTACTACTTCAGCTCGTGTGCTTCCGGGCGCATCGCGCGAATCCTGCTGGCAGATGTGACCGGTCACGGGATTACCGTCGCGGACACGGCTTCCCAGTTGCGCAACGCCATGCGGCGCAACGTGAACGTGATCCGCCAGACGAAGCTGATGGATGCCATCAACCACGAGTTCGGCCAGCTCTCGGAATGCGGCGGCTTCGCGACGGCGGTCCTGATCACGTACTTCTCCCCCACCCGATCCCTGACCGTTTCCCTGGCCGGGCATCCGCCGCCACTTCTGTTCCGTGGGGCCACGCAGGAATGGACGCCGCTGACCCACGTGACCGACAATTCGTCGAAGCAACTTCAGGACCTGCCTCTCGGGATCGCCGAGTCCGTTCACTACAGTTCAATCCCGCTGACTTTCGAGCCAGACGATCAACTGCTGATCTACACGGATGCGTTCTCGGAGGCCTGCGACGCCCACGGGGAGATCCTGCAGGTTCCGGGGCTGCTGAAGCTGGTGAACGACGCCCCCAGCGATGCACGCTCGGACATCGTGTCCTGGCTGATCGACCAGATGCATGTCGCGTCTCGAGAGAACCTGCGGCAGGACGACGCCACGCTCATCGCCCTGCACCGTCCGGCCGCCGGATTCCCCTCAAGGACAATCTGCTCGCGCCGTTTCGGTTCGTCCGGGGTGTTACCGACTCGCATCCCGTTCAGAGTGAATGAGGAGTTACCCCATCGCTCCCGGACCAGGTCTGAGGAAGTGTTCCCACACGGGGCGGTGCGCCCTTGCCTGATCATTTCGCTAAGCCACCTCGCATCTGACACTGACGACCAAGTCGGAATCTCATGGTATCACTTTCGTCGGAGATGCAGGCCGACCGGTTCCACCGGGGCTTCAACCTGCTTCTGTACCAAGCGGGCTGGTTTGCCGTCGTGGGTGGCGTCGCTGCCGGTTACACGCGGCTGGGATCGGCTGTGGCCCTCACATTGCTGGCCGCCCACATCCTGCTCGCAACCGAGCCCTGGACCCAATTCCGGATCGCTCTGGCCGGCGTGATCGTGGGGGTGGCCGTTGATACCTCTCTGCTGGCTCTGGGGATCATGACGTACCGCGAGGGCCTGTCGCCTGTGGGACTTCCGCCGGCCTGGCTGAGCATTCTCTGGGCGCAGTTTGCGACCACTCTCCCTGGCGGCTTTCGGTGGCTGACCGGAAATCTCCTGACGGCCGCCTGTCTGGGGTTCTGCGGAGCACCCCTGGCCTTTCGCGGCGGCGAAGCATTGGGTGTTGTGACCATGCACAGTCCCCGCACGGTCTCGTATCTCTGGTTGGCTGTTGCCTGGGCCGTGGCAGTGCCCTTGCTGTGCCAGATCACTCGGCGACTGGTTGGCCAGAGGCCCGCGGGACGGCTTTACCGCCCGTTTCGGGCAGATCCTCGTCCTGCCGCGGACATGAGGTCTGCTCCGGCCTCTGATACCGGTGAGGCGGCCACCCGACAGACGGGGGACGCATGGTCACAGCCCCGCCCGGTTCATTCCAGGCCGGACGCTGGTGAATGATGTCCCAGACACAGTTTCGCACAGCATCCAGGACCTTCGAGAAGTCGCAACCACTATGACAGTGATCCTGACGAATGATGATGGCATCCATGCGGCTGGACTGGCGGCGCTACTGGACGTAGCGGGCCGTCGTGATTCGGTAGTCGTGGTCGCACCTCATGCAGAGCAGTCCGGGGTGAGTCACCGAGTGACCGACAAGGGAGCGATGCAGTTGCGCCAGGTCGCGGAGCATCAGCATGCCCTCGCGGGGACACCGGCTGACTGCGCTCGTGTCGGACTGCTGCATCTGGCGCCGACCGCCGACTGGTTGCTGTCCGGCATCAACGCGGGTGGAAACCTGGGCAGCGACATCTACATGTCCGGGACCGTAGCGGCTGCCCGCGAAGCTGCGCTGCTGGGGATCAGGGCCATCGCCTTCTCACAGTATCGCCAGGGACTGGGAACTCCCTGGGACTGGGACCGCGCCATGCGGTGGACGGAGCGGGTCCTCAACACCCTCCTGGAACTGCCGCTCGGGCCGGGCGAATTCTGGAATGTGAACTTCCCCGATCCGGAAGAGCCCTCCACGGATCCCGAGCTGGTCTTCTGTCCGGTCGATCCCGGGCATCATGCGGTACGCTACGAGCATTCGGCGGAAGGACTGGTCTATCGCGGCAAGTACCAGCAGCGGAATCGCCAGCCAGGCTGCGATGTCGATGTGTGTTTCTCAGGCCACATCGCCATCACTCGGGTGGGCCCGAGCAGTTGCCCCGGATGAGTTCGGCCGGGGACTGATCAGGCCGCAGCTTTCCCAGTTGCAGGAGTGCATAGGTCGCCATGGCGAAGTTCCCGAGCAGCATGATGCCGACGAACCAGCCCACTCGCGCCGACCAGGCGCGTTCGCGAAACGCGACCCAGACGAAGAACGTTAGAAATCCACAATAGGCATCGCAGAGCGTGGCAACGAACCACGGATCCCGCAGCAGGTGGCCATTGTCCCAGACCGGCCGGGCGTAAGAGGCCCGCACGGTGACGATGGACATCACGATCAGGATGCCGATGAACAGAGCCGACAGTCGCCGTCGCATTCATGCTTCTCCGCAGACGCGTGGTAGGGACAGGATCCACGTCAGGCGTTGAGTTGCCACAACCGCAGATTGAGCAGGGCCGCAAAGCTGACCCACGCGAGATAGGGCAGCAACAGTACTCCTGCCAGCCGCGAACGTCGCCAGAACAGAACCACGGTGACGAGAATCGCGATCCACAGCAGCACAATCTCGACCAGAGCCAGCCCCATCCGGTGCTGACCGAAGAACAGCCACGACCAGGCCGCATTCAGGACCAGTTGCACCCCGTAGGCCACGAGGGCGGTCCCCACACGCATCCGCTGCCTCTCGCACAGACCAGCCAGGCCGCCCATGCCATCATGGTGTACAGCAGCGTCCAGACCGGCCCGAAGACCGCATCCGGGGGCTGAAAGACGGGTTTCTGCAGTCCCCGATACCAGTCATCGGGCAGGAACTGACCCCCGACCCCAGCCGCAGCGAATGTCACCAGCAGCGACACCACAAGGGCCGGCCATTCAATCCGCTTCGCATCAGTCACGCGTTCCCCCCTCTTGATCTACTACACATGACAGTCAGTCGAGGAGCGACCACACCACGCAGGCCAGCAGCAATGTTCGACAGGTCCAGGCCACAGTACGAATCCAGTTGGTAATCACGAGTCGTTTCCAGACCCGTGCGTCGAAACCCTTCTTCAGCAATTCGTGCTGAGGGACTTGCACGAACGCCGTCGACACCCAGATGACGAACACCAGGGCGGCCCCCAGTGCCGAGGCCTCCCAGGGGATCTTCGTGGGCGAGACCCGAAACAACAACAGGCTCGTCCCTGCCTCGATGAGCATGAGCGGAGCGACGACACAGGTCGTGCGCACACCATGCTGCGCCTCATAGGCGGGAAACTGATCTCGTCCCACGGCGGCAAATAACGGGTAATGCGCGATCTGCACGAACCAGATCAGACCCGTCATCGAGAGCGTCGAGACCAATTGCTGCAGCAGAATCAGCTTGGTTTCGTTGCTCATCCGCCAGGCCCATGGGAGTTACCGTGAGTCCTGATCGGTCACGGAACAGGCCTCCGTGCAGCGCCCCGTCCAGCGGAGCCGGTTGCGGGCGAATGTCCGATAGGCCGATTCGGTTACGTGGGAGATGCCGGGCAGCCGGCTCAGTGCCGCCAGCCATCGGAAGCCCAGGGCCGCGTACATCCGACGAAACACCTCGACACCCGTCACCCATTGACCGCCCGGGGTCCGACCCTGAATCTCGCTCATGAACTCGTCCATTTCCTTGCCGTAATCGGCGACCGAGAACTCGGGGAGGGCGATGTTCGTGAGTCGGATGCGACTTTGACGATCGAGTCGCCGCACCAGTTCCATCTCGCGTCGACACAGCGGGCAGTCACCATCATAGAACACCTCCAGAGCGAAGTCCGCCGCCGGGTCTCGCTCCAGAGCCCTTTTGATGAGGCTGCGACGCGATGATGTTGATTTCGTCAACGAGGTCGGGGTGTTGATCATCGGAGACTCCGGTGGGGGATCGCTGCGGGGCTGCCATCCGATACTCTGGGAGACCTCAGGCCATGGCGAAACTGGCCGGCTCGAAGCCCCGTGGCCCGGGTCACGACGAATTCTTGAAGAATCGAAAGACATCGTGACTGTCACTGAGTAGAAGATAGACACGTCCAGCGGCGATTCAAGGGTCCTGGAGCAGCGGTACGCGCGAAACCCCGCGTCGAGGGTGGACTTGCACCGGTGGTCGCGGTCGCGTCTCAGGTAACGATCCCCTGCGAGCGCAGGTACTCGTAACTGATACGAATGCTCTCGAGGGCCGAACGGTCCTCACAGTTCTGTTCGACCAGATACCATTCAACACCCGCCTGCTCGGCAGCAGCGAAGACACGAGGCCAGTCGATCACACCGCGCCCCAGTTCGGTATTCTCGGCCTTCTCCCCCGGTGGGGACTTTTCCTTGAGATGCAGCATCTTCACTCGACCGGCATACTGGCGGACGAGCTCCGCCGGATCGCGGCCAACGTCTGCGGCGAAAAACACATCGATCTCGGCCTGCAGCAGTTTCGGGTCGATCGATGCGAACAGCAACTGATGCAACTCGGTGCCATCCACCTGCACCTGGAACTCGAACGCGTGGTTGTGATACAGCACGTCGAATCCGGCCTCGGTGCCGCGCTGCGCAACTTGCCGGATCTCAGCGATCCTCTGTAGCCATTCGTCGGCCGTCAACTGCTGATGATTGTTGATAAACGGCACGACCAGTGTCCTGTTGCCGATCTCGCGATGATAATCCGCGACGCGCGGGAAATCGTCCAGCAGGTCGGTCAGGTTGATATGGGCACTGGTGATCTGCAGGTTGTAGTCGGTGACGATCTGCCGGAGCTCCCTGGCGGCGGGCCACTCCTGAAACCACAGCTCGACGCCACGATACCCGAGCTGCGCCACCTGCTTGAGGGTCCCCGCCAGATCTGTCGCCGTCTCACGCCGCAATGTCCACAACTGCACACCGACGGGAATCTGGCGCCGAGGCGTGTCGGCCAGCGTGGGCCAGGCGGCGGACGCGAGCAGCACCAGCCCCGGCGGCAAGCAGTGTTCGTCGCGAAACACCGGGCGGCCCGACGACGTCCCCCCGGCGGCCAACCTCTGTGCCTGCCGAATCACGCATGGCCTCACTCCTTTCAGATCGGTGTCAGTTCTGTGGACCTCCGCAGGCAGATGCCCGTCCCGACGGCGAACCCATTACAGCAGTTGTTATGTCGCCACGACAGTCTGCGGGGACCGATGCCCCGCGCGGCGACGATAAGTCACCGGCGGACGGTCGGCATCACCCGTTCCTACAACATTTCCAGTCCGCGCATGGTGCCGGTGCTGCTGGCAAACTGGTCCGTTTCAATCCCCAGTCGCTGCAACATGCTGACGAACAGATTCGGCAGCGGATAATTCTGCTGGCGATCGAAGGCCAGGCACTTTCCGTGGCGAAATCCGCCACCCGCGAGAATCATTGGCATGTTCTTGTTGTCGTGACTGTTCGCGTTGCCGAGGTTGCTGCCGTACAACACCATGGTGCGGTCCAGCAGGGTCTCGCCCTCCTCGGCCACCCCTTTCAGCCCGCGCAGCAGATCGCCAAACACCTGCATCTGTGCCGTTTCGATGATCTTGAGCTGTTCTACCGAGTCTTCCCGATGACCATGATGGGTCAGGCTGTGGTGTCCCTCGGACACGCCTGGCAGGTTGACTTTCGGATTGGCATTCTGGTCGACCGTCAGCGACACGATGCGCGTCGAGTCGCTCTCCAGCGCCAGACGCGTCACCTCGAGCATCAGCCGCGTGCGGGCGATCAGTTCCGCCCGATCGTCGATGTCGGCCAGTGGTGGCGAGTCCACCTGCGGCTTGGGGCGCACCGCCCACTCCTCGGATTTCACGAGACGCTGCTCGAGTTCCCGTACGCTGTCGAAGTACTGTTGAACCTTCTGGCGGTCGTAGGACGACAGCGTTCGCTCCAGCCGCTTGGCCCGCTGGCCGATCGTATCGAGCACACTGCGGCCTTCGCGCAGTTTCTGGACCTGTGCCTCAACCTCCGACCGGCTCCCCTGCACGAACAGTTGCCGGAACACTTCGGACGGCCGGCTTTCCGCCGGAATCCGGACGCCCGACGACGTCCAGGACAGCGTGCTGTTCTCAGTCCCCACATTCAACGCCAGATAGGGAATGCGGGTCTGTACCCCGACTCGTTCAGCCGCATACTGGTCGAGCGAAATGCTGTTCTTGAAGCCGCCGGACGCCGGGTGGGGCGCTGCTGTCAGATAGCTGATCTCGGCATGATGTCCACCATCCACATCGGGATGCGACACGCCGGAAAAAACCGTGTAGTCTTTCCGGAACTCATCGATGAGCGACAGGTACTCGCTGGACCTATAGTCGAGGCCGCTCCCTTGCGGCCAGAAGAACTCGGGCATCATCCCCATGTTCGTACAGACGCAGACCATCCGCCGGGGCAGCGCGGAACCCGCAGCGCCGCTGAGCCCGCCGCGGCCCGACGTGGTCGGTACTGTTCCAGCAGCGGGAGGGCCAGTGCCACGCCGGTTCCCCGCAGAAATTGCCGACGGTTGATTGCTCGATGCTGCATGGGACTCACTACTTCTTCCGAAATGTGTCAGCCTGCACGATCGCATGGATGAGCGATCTCAACCCGTAGCCCTGCGGACGAGTGCGGTCCAGAATGTCGTCCACAACCTGCCGATCCGCAAACTGCAGCCCGGCCCCGGTCGCGTAGACCAGCAGTCGTCCCGCCATATTCCGCGCAACTCTTCCTGCCGGGTCAGCAGGATCCTCCGAAAGTCTTTGATGTCCGCGAACGTCTCACCCCCGGGAGCGGTGCCTGTCGAGTCAACCGGCAAACCCAGCTTGTACTGGACGGGCCGATCGCCCTGGAAGGTCCTGTGGACCGTGTCGCCATTCTCCAGCGAACGATAGCGGTCTCGCCAGCCTCCGATGACATCGAAACTCTCCAGAGCAAAACCGGGCGGATCAATCCGACTGTGACAGCCGGCACACGAAGCGATGTTGCGGTGCTGATCCAGTTGTTCCCGAATGGTCGTCGTGCCACGGAGGTCCGGCTCGACCGCCGGAACATTGGGCGGGGGCAGCGGGGCCGGTGCTCCGTAGATCCGGTCCAGCACCCACGCGCCGCGCGTGACCGGCGAGGTTGTGGTGCCATTGGCGGTCACCTTCAGCACGCTGGCCTGCGTCAATATTCCTCCGCGGACCGATTCCGGCGGGAGACGGACCCTGCGAATGGCAACGCCGTCGACCCCCGGCACGCCGTACAACTCCGCCAGCCGGCTGTTGATCATCGCGAAATCGGAATCGACCAGGGACCCTACACCCAGATCTTCGCGGAGCATCTCCTTGAAGAACGCGTGCGTCTCCTCGACCATCGAACTCAACAGCAACTGGTCGAACTCGGGATAGAGCTGCTCGTCCGGCTGGGTGATCGTGATCCGTCGCAGATCGAGCCATTGACCGCAGAAGTTCTCCACGAACCGCTGCGACTTAGGATCATCGAGCATTCGTTCCACCTGCTCACGCAGGACCTCGGCGCGATCGAGGGTCTGTTGTTCTGCCAGCGACAGCAGTGTGTCATCGGGGAGCGAACTCCAGAGGAAGTACGACAGCCGCGACGCCAGGGCATATTGATCCAGCCTCCCCGGCTGCTCCTGCAGAAACAGGAACTCTGGTGAGCAGAGGATCGCCTGAAAACCGATCCGCATCGCCTCCTGAAAGCACTCGTTTCCGTCCAGTTTGACCTGCACCAGTTGCAGGATGTCGACGATCTCAGACTCAGTAACCGGGCGGCGAAACGCGCGGCTGGCGAAACTGAGCAACAACCGACGCGCGTCCTCTGTCGGATCTGCGGAGACCACGTGGTGCAACGTACTCTTGTTGCGATTCGCACGTTCAAGGCGGGCCCACTTGCCGACTCCATTGACCACCATCGGCAGCGGCGGTTCCTGCAGTCCAGTCTCCGGTGTCCATTCCGCGGTGTTCAGGTTTCCGAACAGGCGCCGGTAGCTCGCCGGTGGCCACGTCTGCAAGATCGGGCCTTCGATCTCCAGCCACTCGAGGGCAACCCCGGGTGCCGTGTAGCTCGACAGCTCACGACTTCCCTTGTTGCGATCATCCAGTGTTTCAAACCAGATCTGCACCTGATCGCCCCGACGCAGGTAGGCCGTGAAGTCGTGGATGCTGGCCTCGCTCTCGGAACGACCGACATCGAAAGTGCCCAGCGGGCGCTTCGTCGTCCCCTGCACGGACAGGAAGGTGAGCGCGTGCAGGCGATCGGCCGGAAGGACCTGACCTCGATCCCAGACGAACCCGAACGACTTCATCCTCAGGCGATAGTCCCCATCGGCGGGTGGTTCGAACTTCGACCACCACCAGGGTGCCTGTGCCGTGTTCGGCTGGCGAAGGAGGCCGACCGCAGTCCCGATGGGCACCGCCTCCTTTTGCTTGTTGAGTACCTGGGCGAATCTGCCGTTCGTCCGGGCCTCCAGACGTACCGCGACCTGTGCAGGACGCGGTGTCAGAATGATCGCCGCCTCGAGCGCCGCACTGGCGCCATCGAGATATCGCGACATCTGTACGTACGAAAGATCAAGTGCGGACCCGACATTGTCGAACCCGTGTGCGGACCCATCCGGAGGCAGCATGGCACTGACTTCGAGGTGCGGCAGCGCCAGCAGATCGCGCAGCGTCTGCTCGTACTCCACGCGATTCAACCGACGAAACTGCGTCCGGCCGAATCGCTGCTGATCAGCAACGTTGGCGGACGTCAATGCCTCGCGCAAGGTGTCGAGGAACCCGGTGCGTTCGGCGACCTCCGGCTGCGCTGCATCCGCTGGCGGCATCTCCCCGGCTTGTAGGCGGTCATAGACCTTCACCCAGCCCGCAAGACCACCGGACCCCGGCAGATCTTGCGGCAGCGTATCGAGGCGGAAGTCAGCCTCAGCCGATTCGCCACCATGGCAGTCGAGGCAATAACGCCCGACGAAGCCGCTGGTTTCGGGCGGCAGTTGGCCATCAGGTTCCGCGGCCACCGGCACCGTCCGGCCGAGAATCAGGATCAAGATCGAGCAACACCGCAAACGCTGCATCAAATCATAGCCCTCGCTCGCACGAACATTCGGTGCAGTCAACTGCGACTCGCGGTCGGCGATACTGCCGCCACGACATGGCGTTATGGTAACACACGTACCCTCCGGCAGCACGCATCAAACGGCGAACCGAAGCGGTGCACATCGTCGTCGGTGAGCCCGCGAAATCAAGAGCACATGGAGTGGCGGACACTCGCTGTGGCAGGGACACGCCGGCTCGCCGTCGATCTGTCGTCTGCTCCATCGTGCGCCGGTATCACCCACACTGGCGAGACTTCACGGTCATCGCAGGAAGTCCGGCTTGTCCCGGGTTTCCCTGAAAGGCTGCGACTCATCGTAGTGAGGATTGACACCCGGAATTTCCGCGTTGCAATCGCTGAGAAAGTCGTGTAGCTCTTCGAGCAGGGCCTCGCGACGCTGAGGCTCTCGTGCCGACAGATCGTTCCCTTCACCCATGTCTTGTCGAAGATTGAACAGTTCGACATGGTGGCCGGGGAGGTACGTTCCCGCCTGATTAAAGCGGTCCCCGAAATACTCGATCAGTTTCCAGTCTCCCCGGCGGATCGCGGCACACGGAGTGGCTCCCCAGCGTAGATCGTACAACGGGAGATGCCAGAAGATCGCACGGTCCGGCAGCGATCGGCCCCGCAGCAGAGGCATCAGGCTCACACCGTCACATCGATGCTCTGCGGGAACCGATCCTTCACCGGCTTCCAGCAGCGTCGGCAGCCAGTCGACAACGTGAATCGGCGTTGAGGCGACAGTCCCTGGAGAAGTCACCCCGGGCCAGCGCACCAGGCAGGGCACCCGAATGCCCCCCTCGTGAACCGACCCCTTCGGACCTCGCAGCGGCGCATTGCTGAATTCTTCTTTGGCGACCGTCAGCTTTCGGTCTGTCCCCGGCCCCTCATTGAAGGGTGCAGGATCATAGGCTTGCGAGACACCTCCATTGTCTGACAGGAAGACCACCAGCGTACGCTGCGACTGCTCCAGAGCATCGAGCGCCTCCATCAGTCGGCCGATCGAATGATCCAGGTGCTCAATCGCCGCCAGGTACGTCGCGTTGTTGAGTCCGTCGGCGGCGGCACCCTGTGCGCGGTACTTCGCAACCAGCGGCTCCGGAGCACTGACGCGACCGTGCAGCGTATGGTGCGACAGGTAGAAGAACCAGCGGCGGTTGCGACGCTCGCGAATGAACTCGATGGCCTGATCAGTCAGGTGCGTGACCCATTTGTCCCCGTCATTCTGCGATCCAGGACCGGGAGGTGCGACGAAGTCGAACCCGTAGGCGTCGGCCGCCGACGGCTTGAGCGACACGTAGTTCCCGTCGGCATTTGCAGTCAGATGCCACTTGCCCGCCATGCCGGTGGCGTACCCGGCCGCCCGGAGTCCCTTGGGCAACGTGTACCAGTCGCGCGGGAGTCCTTCACGGAAAGCGGGCTCGGACAAGGGAGCCCAAGGGTAGCCGTACCAAGGGTTCGCGAGCACATGCCACATGCGCGTGCGGGCCGTATGTTGCCCCGTCAGCAGGGCCGCCCGGGTAGGCGTGCACTGCGGCATCACGTAGGCATCCGTCAAGCGCAGCCCTTCGCTGGAGAGCTGATCGAGGTGCGGCGTCGGAACGAGCTGGTTTCCGTAACACCCCAACGTTGGCCAACCCTGATCGTCGGTCAGAATGAACAGAATGTTCGGCCGGGAATCTGCTGCGCAAGCAGTCCTGCTGCCGACCAGGCAGACGAAGAGGAGCAGGGGCAGATTCCTGCGTCGAAACAGCCCGATAAGGGTGACGCGTCTGGCGAACCGGGCAACCCGCTGGATCTCAGCCATGGCGATACGACCTCGAAAAGCGACCGGACCGGTCGGCGGGCGCTGAGCCCCCGGCGAGTGACTCACAGATCGGACGCCTCGTTCACTTCTTCGGCAGCCGGCTCGTAGATGCCCGCGATCGGTTTTCTGAGCAGCACGACGTGAATGAGATAAACGGCGACCGGCACTCCGAGCAGCAGCCCCCACAGGCCGAAGAAGTGTTCGCCGATCGCGAGAATAATCAGCACGACCACAGGGTGCAAATGCAGGATCTTGCCAACAATTCTCGGGCTGAGAACACTGGTTTCGATGAGATGGATCACCAGGACTCCGGCGATTGCCTACAGCGCGAGTGTCAGACTGCCGCTGGGCTACAGCACGGCCTGCAGTGCAATCGGTACGCTCGACAACAGCACGCCCAGCACTGGAATGAAGCTGCCAATGAACACAAAGGCACACGACAGCAGCTCGTTCTCGATGCCGAGCAGGCAGAGCAGCACGGCGGACAGGAGCGTATTGAACACCGCGATCAGAGCCTGCGCCGCGAACGAGCGGCCGAGCAGGCGCGACAGCACGGCGAGCCCAGGCACGATCTCCTCGTAGACCGGACCGACACGGGAAAACCGCAGCCGGCTGACACCCTGCTTGAGATGCGGCACATCGAAGGCAATAAACGGTGTCAGCAACAGCAGAGTTCGACTTTGCTCGACGAATCGCGGACCGGCCCACCAGACCACGCCGGTGAGCAGACCCACCATCACCGCAAACGTTGGCGGTTGTCAGCAGCCTGTCCAGCCAGACACTCTGGCGACCCGGCCACAATCGGCTCGAGAGGCCGGTGACGCTGGCCCGGACGAGGTAGCACAGCAGGAACGTCAGGAAGCCGACTCGCGATCGATGATCTCGGTCCGTTCAAACAGCATGAGAATGGCGAATACCACGAACACGCCACTCCAGTGGAACACCTGTCTACGGACCATGTCCCAGACTGGTTGCCCGTTCAGCTTGGCACGCTTCCAGGCCCAGAAAATGCTGGCGCCGCCATAGATCGCCAACAGCAGCACCCAGAGCTCCTACCGCTTCCGCCCGAGCGACATGGTGAGTCCCATGCCCACCAGTGCCAGCACAAGCATTCCGGCGAACATCCAGGCCTGCATCTGGCAGCGCCTCAGGCTGGAGGTCGCGCCGGTCGTGTCCCGATTCGCATCCAAGAGCTGACTCCTTCAGTGCGGCTTGACGTCCCCAGAGGGGCGGAGCCATGCGGCGTATCTCGTCGGGCGCTGCGAAATGGCTGCTGCAAGGGGCAGTGCCGGTCACTTGCCCTCGGCGGCCCACTGCTTCATCCGGGCGATGTTCTGTTCAACATTCGGATTGCCCTTGCCAACATAGACGGCCATATCGCTGTCGTACATCGTGACAGATTCGGGTCCGTGGTCCTGCGTCTCGATGATCCACTCGTCGAGCCTGCCTCGAAGCGACTCGAGCTCCTGTTGAAATCCGGCGTCCGTGGCGAGGTTCTGGACCTGCCACCGATCCTGCGTCCATTCGTAGAGTTCCTCAGGCGGGCGCGTCGGGCGGAAGAGCAGCTCCTCAGACAGTGGCTCGAGTGCCCCCTGTTCATGCAGCAACCGCAAGGTCTGCACAATAGACTTGCCATCCTTGTAGGCGTTGGGCTGCAGATGCGGACGTGCAGGGTGGAAGTTGCGGATGTACAGGAAGCGATCGGTCCGTACGCTGCGAATCCGCTCCACGGTCTCGTCACAACGGTCTCGCGCGGCGAACACGGCGTCCCGCGGCTGATAGTCTGCCGCGAAGACGTCTCGCGCCTGCATGGTCGCGGGGATGGCTAGACCGGCCGCCGCCAGCGAAACCGCGGCCATGTCTATGTGCTCAATCAGGTCGTTCCGCACGGCCCCGCGGGGGACCCCCGGACCACGCACGACGAACGGGATGTGCGTCCCCTCGTCGTACAGAAACTGCTTGCCACGAGCGTGGCTGATACCGTGATCCGTAATGAAGATCACCAGTGTCTGGTCGAGGATCCCTTCCTGCTCAAGTCGGTCGATCACCCGGCCCACGTGCTGGTCGGTGAACCGCACGGCGTCGAGGTACGCCGCCCAGTCGCGGAGCAGCACCGGATCGCGAGGATAGTACGGTGGCAGCGTGACACTTTCCGGGTCGACGGAGTTGCCGAACTCCTCCCGGGCCCGCACCGCAAGCGCCTGGGCCTCCGGATCCCGGCCACGGCGCAGTTTGCCGCCCTGCAGTTGCACCTGCATGAAGAACGGCTGTCCGGGCTGGCGGTCAGCCCAGTCGTTCGAGTCATACATCGACTCGTCCCATTCGAAGTTGTAGTCGGTCTTCCCCAGGCCCTGCCCGGCCCGACGTCGGCCACCCTCTCGCGGTGCGTCGCCGAGCCCGGTGCCGATGCAGGTGTAGTAACCCGCCTCGCGAAGCAGGACCGGCACAGGAACCACACCGTCGGGCAGGTGGATCTTCTCCACACCCCGCCCGCTCCGGTGGTGATGTGCACCGATGCTGGTCTGATACATGCCTGTAATGAAGGCCGACCGGCAGGGAGAGCAGACCGGTGCCGTGACGAATGCGTGGCTGAAACGCGTCCCCTCGCGCGCCAGACGATCGACGGCGGGCGTTTCGATCAGTGTCTCGCCGTAACAGGAGAAGTTCGCGGACATGTCGTCCACGACGATCCAGAGGATGTTCGGGCGATCCGCGACCGCGCTGGGCACAGACCCGGCCAGAACCAGGATCAGCAGCAACGGCCAGCGGACTGGTGTGGGAGGCATCATGGGAAGTGGGGCACCAAGGGTTCCGAGGGATGTCGACGAACTCAGGGCTGGACTTGGCGCGCGCCGTACACCGGTGGCTGCCAGTCCTGTGGCAGACGCCCCTGCGGGCGCACGCCATACGCGTCGGCGGGAATGGGATGCGCTTCGGCCGTTTGCAGCGGCCAGTCATCTGGCAGGTGCTTGATGCGGAAGTCCTTGTACTGGATCGTCATCGCCGGTCCCACATGTACCTGGACCGCGAGCACGCCCTCCAGGCTGCGTCCCGCCTCATCCAGGTCGATGAGGTCTGCGGTCATCTGACCATCGATCCAGTGCTGGTAATGATTTCCGCGGACAAGGATGCGGTACTCGTGCCACTCGTCCGGCGCGAATTCCTGCACTGGCATCTTCCCCACGACCCACGGCTGTCCGTTCGCGTCGATGATGACGCGCTCGCCCGTGTGGGACAGAATGCGACGGCCGCGCTCCTCGTACAGCATGCCGTTGTAGTCGGGATTTGCCGCCACGACATCGCATTGATAGCCCGAGACGATGTCCAGTCCCAGATCCGGTCGCGGAATCCCCCGGTACTGAATACCGCTGTTGCCTCCGGCCGTCACCTTCACGTTCACACGCAGATCGAAGTTGCGGATCGTGGAGTCTTCCCAGGTGAGAAAGCGGTTCATCTTCAGCGTGCCGTCGGTCACCCCGGTCAGCACACCGTCCTGGACCGACCAGAACTGCCGATCACCGCTCCACCCTCGGAGCGACTTCCCGTCGAAGATCGACTCGAATTCCTCTCGGTTTCCACCGGCATTGCTGGCGGCCGAGGCTTCCGGGTGAGGGACCGTCGAAGCCTGAAACGCACGCGGCAAAGCATCGAGCGGGCCGCCCAGGTCGTCAACGACAGCGGCCGTTCGCGCGCAGCTCCTGCAGTGTTTCGGCATACGCGGGATCGCCCACCAGGTTGACCAACTCGTCGGGATCGTTCTGCAGATCGTGCAGGAACTCGTAGTCGCCGTGATCGAAATAGCGGACGTACTTGAAGCGTTCATTGCGCAGGCCTTCATGCGCGGGAATCCGGTCGCGGACGGCGAAGTGCTCGTGGAACGACTCCGTCCGCCAGTCTTTCGGTGTCACTCCGTTGACGATCGGCTGCAGGCTGCGCCCCTCGTAGGCCGCAGGGACGGCGATACCACCCCAGTCCAGAAACGTCGCCGGGAGATCAAGGTTGAGCGCAATGGCGTTGGTGACCTGTCCCTGCTGACCCGCGGGCACGCGCGGGTCCATCACGATCAGCGGCACACGCAGTGCTTCGTCGTAGTGCGACCACTTCCCGGCGAAGCCGCGATTCCCCATGTAGTAGCCATTGTCGGCCGAGTAAACGATGATGGTGTTGTCCGACAGACCGGCTGCGTCGAGAGCCGACAGGAAGCGACCAATCGCCGCATCGATGCCGCTGACCATGCGGTAATAGGCCCGCATATTGGTCTGATACTTCCAGGGAGTGTTCCAGCGCCAGAAGTATCGAGCCCGGTTGAGTGTCGTCTGCAGAAAGTCGGGCTGCCCCTCGAAGAGCATGGGATCGCTCAGACGCGGCGCGGCGATCGTGATCTGCTCGTACATGCCGTCGGCCGACTGCGGCCAGGGAAAGTGGCCGATTCCGGGACGCCGATCACTGTCTTCTGCATGACACGCGTTGAACCAGAGGTTGAGTGCGAAGGGCCGTCCGGCGGGCTGCGACTTCAGGAAATCGATCCCCCCGTCGACGATCAGGTCGGTCTCATGACGCAGGCTGCCGTCGGGCTGGGGCTTGTAGTACGGATTTCGACCGATCGCTTCAAACTCGTCAAAGTGATCCTGCGGACGATATCCGCGCGGCATCTTCGCATGCCATTTGCCATAGAAGCCGGTGCGGTACCCGTGCTGGTGCAGTAGATCCGAATACAGCTCCGCGGACACATCGGCACGGGTCTGTTCCGGATCCGCCGGCGATCCGTAGCTGCGTCCGGTCAGACCCGTCAGGATGGTGGTCCGGCTGACCCAGCAGATCGGCTGGCTCACGAAGGCATTCGTGAACCGCGTCCCCTGACGAGCCAGCGCATCGATCTGCGGAGTCTGCACCACATCGTTGCCGTAGCACCCGAGCGTGCTGGTCGTCTGATCGTCGGCGAAGAAGAACACGATGTTCGGCTGTGCCGCCCGCGCTTCGACCGCCAGTCCGCAGAGCAACAAGGGCAACCAGCCTCGCAGGCATTTCATGATGGCAATCTCAGATGGAGAACAGGTAACAGCAGCAGCAATGGACAGCACCCTGATCGATGACAGCAGTTACTGACTGGCGCCGTCCGGCCTCTGCAAACGGACCAGCAACCATTGCTCGGTACGTTCGCTGCCGTAATGGATCAGACAAGGCGCTTCGTCCTTGGTGAGGTCGTATAGCCCGGTTTCAATGACATCACTGGTGTTGTCCCCGACCGTAAACGCGACGCGCTGTGACTGCTTGTCGACCGACCCCTGAATGACCTCGTTTTGATTCTCGGCCGAGTCCGTGTCGTTCCCCCGAATGATCCCCTGCTTGTTGACAGCCAACTGGATCGTGACCCCGGACTGGCTCTGGCCCGGCTGCGTGAGGGCGAACACACCGAGCGGCAGCCAGTCTCCGTCCGAGGGAGCATTGGCCGCAGCTCCCGTCGAGGCCAGACTGGCGGCCTGATCGTAATACTGCTGGGATGTGCCGACGTACTGGCCGTTGATGGAAACGCTGTTGTCCTGATACGTGACGTTGTTGCCATCAACATAGCAGACAGGCGGCGCGGACGAATACCCGCAGTAACCGGCCGCGGCTCTCCACGCAGCTCCAATGGCCCGGCCGGCTGCGAACCCGGCTCCCGGATATCGTCCGTACCAGGCCCGATCGTAGTCGCCCCAATGATCGAAACTGTCTCGCACGCTTGTCGCCGTTCCCAGGAGCAGGCCGATAGTGCAGAGTCGGAGAGTCCTCATGGTGCGATCCAGATTGCGAGTGAGAATCGGGTCCTGTGAGTTTGCACGCCCGCCGGGATCGTGTGGCCGAAATCGGCCGATCGCTCCGACCGCGTCCGTTGATGCTACAGAGAAAAGTCTGCTGGTTCCTTGAAGCCAGTTCCGGTTCAGTGTACCAGCCGCGAGCATGAGGATCGATCGACGCATCCCTCTGATCATGCTGCTGAGAGGCGCAGCCGCCGGGCGCGACGCCCGGTCGGCGCCGTGGCCGGTGGTGCCGGCGTCGTGCTCGGACAGCTCGATCCGCTGGTTCGCCACCCACGGAGCTGGGACGTTGGCGAACGAAACAGGTGGTCCGCTCGGGGCCGACTCCGCGGCGGATCGAGCGTCGCCCGGCGTGCCGGGCTTCTGTGGTGGGGTGACCCTGACCCGCCCCCACGGTTGATACCAAGGTCTATGTTAGGGTTTCAGTTGTCAACAGAGTCGCCGCACAAGGCCGCTGGAGCGTAGCGGAAGTGGACTTGTGCGGCGGGCGACTCCGGGGCCGGGGGGCAGTACCCCAGGGCACTGTGCGGCCGCACGGTGTTGTTCTCCACGCGCCAACGCTCGATCAGCACCTTCGCCTCCAACAGCGTCTCGAAGATCTCACCGTTCAGCAGCTCGTCCCGGAACCTTCCGTTGAACGACTCGATGTAGCCGTTCTCCCAGGGAGAGCCCGGCTCAATGAACAGCGTCTTGACTCCCACCTGCTCCAGCCAGCGGGTCACCTTGTGGGCCGTGAACTCCGCTCCATTGTCGCTGCGGAGGTACTGCGGCACGCCGCGTCTTACGAACAGGTCACTCAGACGCTCCAGGACGTCCTCGCTGTCCAGCCGTCGGCCCACATCGATCGCCAAACACTCCCGCGTGAACTCATCGATCAGCGTGAGCATCCGCAGCGGTTTGCCGTCACGAGTTCTGGTGAAGACGAAGTCGTAGCTCCAAACGTGATCTTGGTGGGCCGGACGCAGCCGCACACAAGACCCGTCGTTCAGCCACAGGCGCTTCCGTTTCGGCTGTTTGGCCGGCACCTTCAGCCCCTCCCGTCTCCAGAGACGTTCGATCCGCTTGTGGTTCACCTTCCACCCCTCTCGACGCAGCATCGCCGTAATCCGGCGGTTTAACGTACCGGCCCGTCAACAAATTGTATTTGACCACCCACGTCCAGTGATTACCTGAGTGCATTCCACCGGCGTCATTGAATCGAATCCTGTAGGACGTTCCTCCAGGAGCGGTGATCGTGCCACCATCAACAGAGTAGCCAAGGTATGGAATGGGTTTAGCGCCAGCGGGAACGAATTCTCGATAGACTCTCAATGAAGCGACGATGAGGATCGCGACTGCGACTATGAATTTCAAGACCGTTATTGTGCGAGGATCCATCGGCGCATACTTCAAGCAGATAACGCTGGCGGTAACGGGGCCGCAGCCACACAACCATGATTTCAAGGTCCGCGTCATCGGCGGCTCCCGTTCACCGCTTGGTTCTGCGTCGTCGTCCCACTATCGATCCAATTGATCATCGGCATACGAGAAAGTCACGGTCTTGCAGCCCTTGCAGATGTGGGCGTGTGGGCACCCCTTGCCGCCTGCCCTAGCAGGTTGCTGCAAAACGTATCGAAGTTCTCAACGCTCTGGATTCTGTGTTTCCGAGATTGCTGGTTCGGGTGGTGTTGATCACTTCCCGACGCTGGGACGGTGTTGGGAAGTGAATTTGTGGTGTCAGGTTTGGGGAATGAGTCTCCTCATTCTGACCAAATTGAACGCGGCAGCGGTGATTTCGGCTTGTTGTTTGAGTTTCCAGCGGCCTACGAATCGGCTGCGGGTCAGGCCGCCAATCGATTTCATCCAGCCGAAGCACTCTTCAATTTTGCGTCTCGCTTTCTGGCTGGCCTGGTAGGCAGTTGTCGCCAGGCGTTCTTTCATTCGTTCGCGGGCAGCGACGGCAGGGCGTCGATGTTTGCGGACATTCTCTGGGTTGGGCGGTTGGGTCGAAACCAAAGCGACATGCGGTTCCACGTTGCGCGACTCCAGGTCGAGGCAAAATGGTCCGCTGTCGTATCCCTTGTCCGCTCCGAGTGTGCAGACCTTCACACCCTCAAGCTTGGATGCCTGATCAAGCAAGTTGAGCGCGGCTGTCCGCTCGGCAGTACCGCTCGCTTCGCTGACCTCAATCGCAACCACCAATCCGTGTCGATTCTCGGCCAACGCATGCCCGAAGTGGGCCAGCTTGGACTCTTGCCCGCGGCCTTTGCGATACAACTTCGCCTCAGGGTCCGTACGCGAGCAATGTGTGGCGTTGGAACGTTTCTGACCCTTGAAGTCGACATCGGGATTGCTGGGTTTGAACGAGTTTCCATCCGGTTGTTCCGAATCGTCCTCATCATCTTGACGTGGCTGGAAACTTTTCATCGACGCGTAGCTTTCGATCAGCGTGCCATCGACACGGAAGTGTTCGGTGGAAACCAGACCTGCCTCGATGGCCTGCTTCACGACCGCTTCGAAGAAAACTGCGGTCAAACCGTGTTCGTCCAGACGTGGTCGATTGTGAGTGAACGCGGTGGAATCGAAGACTGGTTCTTCCGGGTCCATGTCGAGAAACCAGCGAAACAGTAAGTCGGTGTCGATACGTTCGACCAACTGCCGCTCGCTCCGCACCGAGAACAGCGACATCAGCAGCAGAGCTTTGAGCAACCGTTCCGGTGGCACGCCAGGCCGACCTGTTGTGGAATAGGCCACCGCGAACAGAGGGTTCAGTTCCCGCAAGATTGCATCGACACGTGTTTTGATTGGCCGTAACGGATGGTCCGGGCGAATCCGCTCCTCGATCCTGATGGAGTCAAACAACCTTGCCTGTTCATCCTTGCGACCACGCACACCGAACTCCTCAATTCGACCATTCGCTGGAAAACTCAAGAGCCTATCCGAAAACTCCTGCAGTTCTCCAGGCGGTGATGGCGAATTGAAGATGGACGAACGCGAGATAGTTGGCGGCCTTCTTTTCCCAGCGGATCAGCAGCCGCCGTGCGCGGTTGGTCCAGGAGTGTGCGCGCTCGACGACCCAGCGGCGGGCGCGCGCATGACGACGGTGCCGGACTTGTGCGTCTTCTCCCTTGCGCGGGATGTGAACCTCATAGCCCCGACGCTTGGCAACGCGGCGGACAGCGCGGGCGTCGTACCCTTTGTCGGCACACAGATGCTGCCGTTTGCGAGGGCGCGGTTTGGGACGGCGAACCGGCAGGCTGCGGAACGTGGCCTGGACCAGCTTCTGATCGTGCACGTTCGCGCCTTCGATGGCGACCGCCAGCGGAACGCCGCGGCCGTCAGCGAGCACCGAGCGTTTAACCCCCAGCTTGCCGCGATCGGTGGGGGTTTTGCCCGTCTTTTTTCCCCCCGAGGGGCGCTTTGGTCATCACCCCGTCCAGACTCTGCCATTGCCAGTCGATCCCTTTCAACTCGTCGTACTCGGCCAGCGCCAGTGGCCACAGCTTCTGAAAGATGCCGCGCTCAACCCATTCCTGGAAATA
The DNA here is from genome assembly GCA_963715185.1 of uncultured Planctomycetaceae bacterium. GTDB lineage: Bacteria > Planctomycetota > Planctomycetia > Planctomycetales > Planctomycetaceae > CAVPPT01. The sequence goes on along the minus strand of CAVQRG010000018.1, from coordinate 76,093 downwards.
CTCGTGAATGGCGCTGCCCGAACCGAACTGCTGGGGCATGGCTTTCCATTGGCAGCCGGTGCGCAACACCTAGAAGATACCGGTCACGACGTCCCGCATCCCCAGTCGGGGACGCCCTCCTTTACAACTGCGTTTGTAAACCGGGAGCAGCGGCAGCATCCGCTCCCAGAGCGCGTCGGGAATCTGGTGAAACTTTGACGCACAACTTACGGCCATCAGCACACCTCCATGCAGACTTGAGACGGACGAAGCCTCAATTCGCACGACGCGTGCCAGTGATCAGATCAGTTTTCGGATAGGCTCTCAATACAAAATCACCACCATTCCACACAAGAGTTTTGCAGCAACCTGCTAACTGGCGTGTCGCTCCAATTTCGCGAAAGTAAAAGAGTACCCCCGGCAGGATTCGAACCTGCGACCTTCGGTTTAGGAAACCGATGCTCTATCCGACTGAGCTACGAGGGCGTGATGGTGTCGTGCGACCTGGAGGCAAGTCAGACCGCGAGTCCGTAGGGGAGTCGCCTCACCACTCCTGGATCCTGGTGAGAGGCCCGGCAGCCGCCCCCTGATCGCAGCGTTCGACGGCCCGTTCTACGATACACGGACACCGTGGGGTTTGGACAGTGCGCCGATCGTCTGCGGGCGCAGAAAGTCCAGGCGGTCCTTGGTCGGTCGTGCCGCGAACAGAGTCAGGCTACGGAGGGCCCATCAGTCGGGCAGGGGACGCCCGGCCAGAATCTCTGCCAGGTGCATGACCTTCAAAGGCGTCCCATCGCGCCGGAGCAACCCCTGCAGGTGCATCAGACAGCTCATGTCGCCGGCCGTGATGACTTCGGCCCCGGCCTGCCGGTGATCCTCGATGCGGTCACGCCCCATCATGCAGGAGACCGCTTCTTCTGTGACAGCGAACGTACCGCCGAACCCGCAGCACTCGTCGCGTCGAGTCAGGTCCACCAGCTCGAGGTCCGGAATGAGCTGCAGCAACTGACGCGCCTTGCTGAAGTCGGGCTCCATCCGTTCAGACGACCGCCCCAGTCGCAGTTCTCGCAGCCCATGACAACTGTTGTGTAATCCGACTCGGTGTGGAAAGCGAATCGTGTCGAGCCGATCCAGGTGGACGACATCGACCAGAAACTCAGAGAACTCGAACGTCTTGCGTTTCAGTTCCGCATACTCCGGTCGGTCCCCCAGGAATTCCTCGTAGTGATGGGTCACCATGGCCGTACAGCTTCCCGAGGGACAGACGACGTACTCATACGGCTGGAAGATGCGCAGAAAGGACTCCGCGAGGGGCCTCGCATCTTCCCAGCAGCCGGTATTCGCCATGGGCTGGCCACAGCATGTCTGTTGCTCGGGAAAGTCGATCCGGCAGCCTGCGGCTTCAAGCAGTTCGACAGTCGCCAGCGCCACCTGGGGGTAGAGCTGATCGACGTAGCAGGGAACAAACAAACCGACGTGCATGATATTTCTGCAGGCTGCTGCTGGAAGATCTTCTGGCGAGTTGTCCGGGTGACTCTAGTCGGCCCGTCGAGACCTGTCCAACGCACCAAGACCGGACATGGATCATCGCAGACAGATTGACAGGGCTCGGAAGACGCCCGTAGACTCGATCTTTTGAGTGCATCGAGGTCTTGCCGGTGTTCCCGGCGCTACACGATTCCAGGAAGATCAGTACGACGCCCGCGCGTGCGGGAAACGTTGCGAGGATGTTCCGGTTCCGGGGCCGAGGAGAGAAGGTACACGCGGGATGGCTGCACGTCGAGCGCCGCTACCGGAACTGACGGACGACATCCTGGCGGAATGCGAAGACGTTCTGGGATATCGCTTTCAGAACCGCAGACTACTGGAACAGGCGCTGACACACACATCGGCTGCCCGCAATCGTGCGGACTCCAACGAACGACTCGAGTTCCTGGGGGATGCGATCCTGGGAGCGATCATCTGCGAGGAACTGTTCCATCGCTACCCGGAACGTTCCGAGGGTGAGCTGACCCGAATCAAGTCCGTCGTCGTGAGTCGCGCAACCTGTGCGGAAATTGCCGAAGAGTTGAACCTGAAAGACTTCCTGCTGCTGGGCAAGGGCATCACGTCTGATGATCATCTGCCCAGCTCCATCGTGGCTGCCGCCTTCGAGGCAACGATCGGTGCGATGTACCTGGACGGTGGTCGGGTTGCTGCGACCACATTTGTCCTCGAGTCTGCTGGAGATCGGATGGAACTCGTGGCCCAGTCCATTGCGGGAACCAACTTCAAGAGTGTGCTGCAGCAACTGGCGCAGAAGCAGTACGGAGAGACACCCGGCTACGCGGTGCTCGACGTCAAGGGACCTGATCACTCGAAGTGCTTTCAGATCGCTGCCGTCATCGGGTCGAAGACCTTCGCGCCGGCGTGGGGACTCAGCAAGAAGCAGGCCGAGCAGGAAGCAGCGCACAATGCCCTCGAGGAGCTGGACGGGGTCACCCTCCCGGAATGAACCGGAGGTGCTCCTGTCTGTGTGGACACCGGCGGTCGAGGGGCCGCCCGTCTGCCGATCGACGTGAGTCTGGTGAGCCTCGCTGGCGGGACGCCGGCAGGGCTGCTGCATCCAGCGCGACCTGTGTGCCCCGGCTCCCTCACTCGGAAGGAGCAGGTGCGGTCGCATCGGGGACCCAAGAAAACAAGAGGGAGTGACCGCATGCGCGATCACTCCCGTTTCGGTCAACGACCGTGTACCCAGCAGAAGCTTACTTCTTCTTCCGCTTGGCCGTCTTCTTCTTGGCAGGTGCCTTCTTGGCTGTCTTCTTCTTGGCAGGCACCTTCTTCTTGGCGGGTGCCTTCTTCTTGACGGCCTTCTTCACACTCTTCTTGGCGGCCTTCTTCTTTGCCACGGTAACTCCTCCTTCAAGAGCTATTGCGTGGAGTGTGTTGTCGCTGGTACCGGGCTCAAATTCGACAACTGCACACCACAGGAAACGATTCCTTTCCAGCACACCAACCGTGGTGTGCCGTGTGTGATTTCCGGAGTTCAATGACTGAGTGGTTGATGACAAGCATTCTTTGAGTTGTGTTGCATCAACCTCTTGACGTCCGAGTGATCACACGCACTGGCGAAATGGTAGGAAATTGATCAAGACATGCAAGCCTGATCCGCGCGGAACCACGGCCAGGTGGTTCGCCATCGCCTCGAAGTTCGTCCGCAACGTCACCGTTCCGATGACGACACCCGTCTTCGAGATGCATTCGCGCTTGCGCCGATTGTCAGGTTGACGCCCCCGTTCGAGTCGCCTGGGCGATCGCGCACTGCTTCCGCGGATCGCTCTCGCGCGACCAGCAACGGTGTGTGTCCGCACCCGAACGGCGCGCGACGACAGGCCATCGACCCGACCTGCGAGTGGCCGTGATCGGGTGGGCCGCGCCGGGCCATCACCTCAGCGCGACAGGTTCTGCCAGACCTGCTGCATGTGGTGGAGACTCGTCTGCGCAATGTGCTCGGCACCGGGGGTGTAGTCGAACACTTCGACCGAGATCCATCCCGAGTAGCCGGTCTCCTGGAGCGCGCGAAAGATGGGTTCGAAATCGGTCTGCCCCATTCCCGGTCCGAGCAGATTGCTGTCGTTCGCATGGAAGTGGGCCGTCAGCGGCGCGTACTGATGGATCAGCTCGGGCAGAGGCGTGGATTCGCCGAGCATCGCCTTAACATCCTGATGCAGCATGAACTTAGGGTGATCGAGTGCGGCGATGAGATCGGCCGCATCAGCACAGGTATTGCAGAAGTCCGTCTCTTTAGTCGTGAGTGGTTCCATGCAGAGCGTGACGTTGCAATCCTCGAATGTGCTCAGGCAGCGAGCGAACACCTCCAGGGCGTGGTCTCGCGCCTGTGCCGGGGAAACGCCGGGCTGCAGGCTCCGCTGCTGAGGAGACCCGAACACCATGATGGTCCCGCCGAGGTCCGCACAAAGGCCGGCCAGTTCGTTGAGGTAGTCGGAGGTCGCCCGCCGCACGTCGGCATCGGCCGTGGTGAGGTGCAACCCCTCCGTACGGGCCAGCAGCCAGTGCAGACCGATGATCTCCAGCCCCTGGTCCGCAGCCAGGGCTTTCAGTCGTTGACGGTCCGCAGGCGAGAGATCGCCGGGACGCTCGGCGAGCGAAAACGGCGCAACCTCAACTCCCGTATAGCCGGTCTCCGCGATGAAACGGCATTGCCGCTCCCAGGTCCAGTCGGCAAACAATTCCTGGCAGATTGCGTACTTCACTTTTTTTCGAATTTTTTCTCAAGAAGGTCGTGCCACAGGCAGCGTGACGGGCGATGTCCACGTTCGGTCCCGGAGTCTGCCGTCTTTACCAACGATATCAACTCGGCATCGACGTCGCGAGTTGTCTGATGCAGATCGTGCGGGTCAGCATGCAGATGCAAGTTGTATCAGGTCGATGGAAGAGGAGAGGCCGTGATTTTCCCCTGCGTGTTTCTGCCGGTCGACCACCGAGCACTCCTGCTCGCCCGAATTCGAGATCGGTTGTGTCGAAGGAAGGAGTCGCACCACGTGAGTGAAGCGGGAAGTTCAGGTAAGCCCGGCGAGATGGACATCATCCTGAAGGTTGCGCAAGCCGGACGTCGACCTTCACCACTGCGGGTTGAGTGTCCCGCATGTTGACCGTTGGGTTGTTGAACAGAAGTGAGACTGACGCCATGAAACACAAGACGTGGGTTCCAGCCCTGGTGGCGATGCTGGTGTTCGCCGGGATGGGAACGAAGACCGAAGCGGGACTGTTCTGCGGAGCAGCTCGCTACAACTGTTGTCCAACACCAGCCTGTGCCCCGTCGGGCGACTACTGCGCGGCACGCAAGTGCTGCAGCCCGCAGTATCAGACCGTTCGGGAGACTGTGTGGGAAACGCAGGAGTACATGTGCACACAGACCGTGTACGATACCTGCATCGAGAAAGTGCCGGTCACCTGCAGCCGCACCGTGTATGACACCTGCTACCGGGATGTCAACTACACGGTCTGCAAGCCGGTGTACACCACCACCTACAAGCCGGTCTGCTACACGGTGCGCGTCCCCCATTACCAGACGTGCTACCGCACTGTCTGCTGCCAGGTGCGCAAGCCGTGCTACAAGACCTGCTACCGCGAGGTGTGCTACTCGACCTGCAAGCCGGTGTACAACACCTGCTACCGCGATGTCTGCTGCACCGTCCGTAAGCCGTGCTACAACACCTGCTACCGCGACGTCTGCTGCACGGTCTGGAAGACCCAGTCCGAGACTTGCTACCGGGACTGCACCTACACGTGCATGAGGCCGGTGACGGAGACCCGCTGTGTCGACACCGTGGTCAATGAGTGGAAGACGGTCACCAGGACGGTGCCCGGTCCCGTCGTGACCAAGTGCGTGCAGGATCCCGGCACGTACGAATGGGATCCGTGTCAGTGCTGCTGTGTCTACAAGCCAGGCTGCTGCCGCAAGGTGCGTTGCCAGGGCCCGCCACAGACGGTCTGCTCGAAGGTCTGCTGCCCGCGCACTGTCCAGAAGCAGGTGTGCTGCACCCGCTGGGTTCCCGAATGCAAGACGGTGAAGGTGCCCTACACGGTCTGCCGCCGTTACCCGTGCACCGTCACCCGCAAGGTGCCCTACACGACCTGCACCTGGACCTGCGAGACGGTGACCCGTCGCATTCCCTACACGACGTGCACCTACGTCCGGGAATGCCACAAGAAGCAGGTTCCGTACACGACGTGCACCTGGACCTGCCAGACGATCCAGAAGCAGATCCCCTACACGACGTGCACCTGGAGCTGCGAGACCCGCACCAAGCAGGTCCCCTGCACCACCTGCACCTACGTCAAGCAGTGCTGCACGAAGCGGGTTCCCTACTGCGTGCCGCGACAGGAGTGCTACACCAGGTTCGTCACACGGAGCACGTGTGTGCCGCGACAGGTCTGCGTGAAGAAGACCCGTTGTGTCCCCCGCGTGGTCTGCAAGCAGGTTCCCTGCTGTGACCCCTGCTGCACGACCACCTGTGAGGCGCCCTGTGCACCAACCTGCCAGGCACCGGCCGGTGCCTGCAACTGATGCTGGGCGATGATTGACCCCAACGTCAGTCGGTCAACAACCTGAGATGCCCGATGCGGGGCCGAGTCCAAGACGGACCGGCCCCGTTTCTTCGTTTCCGCCTCGCCCCAGGCGCCAGTCACAGAATCACGCTCGCGGGTCAGCGGCGCAGGCCGCACGTCAACTGGCACCCAAAAGCGGACAGCCGAGGACGCGGCTGCATCCCCGGCTGTCTGAGTGGCGACCCACACTTGCATGACGCTTCGCGGATCTCCGCGCGAGTATCTCTGCCAGCCCCCCAAGACAACAGGCTGCCCTGCTCCGGACTGTCGACAGGTCCTCGGGGCGGTCATTGAGAGATCGTAATCGCTGGGAAGATCCGGCGGAGTTTCCGGAAAACCGGTTGGCGGCCGACCGAATGGAGCGGCAGCGCCGGCCTCGCGAAAGTCCAGGGAGGTGGCCTCGCATCCGCCCCGCGATCAGAACCAGCGTCTCTTGTCGACGAGGTTGGCGGGCTCCTCACCGGCGACAAACCGGCGAATGTTCTCCAGCAGTGTCTGCGTATGACGCTCGGCAATCCGCGGCGATGCCGCCGCCACATGGGGCGTAATGATCACGTTCGCCATGCCCCATAACGGATGCTCCGCCGGCAGCGGCTCGTTCTCGAAGACATCCAGGCCCGCACCGGCGATCTGCTGCTCCTGCAGCGCCTGTGTCAGATCGGCCAGATCGACGATGGCACCACGCCCGATGTTGATGAGGTACGCTGACGACTTCATCAGCTCGAACTGCTCGCGACGAAACAGACGCTCGGTGGCAGGCGTGTGAGGTGCCGCGATCACCACGAAGTCGCTTTCGCGCAACACGACTGGGAGCCAGTCGAGGGGCCAGACCTCGCTCACCACGCCCGAGACCTCGCGCACCTGCGGGTCGACGCCGATGACATGCAGACCGAAGGCCGCCGCCCGGCGACAGACCTCCGCCCCGATCGCCCCGACGCCGACAACCCCGAGTGTGCAGTCGGCCAGATGGAGATGGGCCTTGTCGATGTCGGACGTCACTCCGGCTCCGGTTGCGAATCCCGGACGTGCTGCTTCTCCGCCGACCGGTGCCCACTGTCGCGCGATCTGACGACGCAGGTACAGATGCAGATTCCGGGCAAAGGTCAACACATAGCCCAGCACGTGATCGGCAATGACGTCGGAGAACAGCCCGCGCATGTTGCTGAGCAGGCAGGGATGTTCGATCAGCGAGGGAAACAGGTAGTGCTCGAGGCTCGCGGTCGGCGACTGCACCCAGCGCAACCGGTCCGCCGCGTCCAGCAGTGACGGCGTCATCTTGCCGAAGAACGCATCCGCATCGGACATGTGTGCGAGCGCTGTCGGCTCGTCCGGCGCGTTGACCACCGTCATCTCACCGGCCTCTTTGCGAATGAGCCGCAGGCGCTCCTCGTCAACGGCGGGCAGGATTACGAGTTTCACAGCCATTGCCTGCAGTGATGCGAGAAAGGGAGACCGCGCAATGTCAAGTCGGTTCGCGCGCCATCCGAAAACCACTTCTGGCTGCCGTTGCTGTTTCGCGGCGAACGCGACAGAATGGGCCTCGGCTTCACCAGAAGCTAACCCGTTGTTCGCAATTCCACAACAAGACCGATGAGGGTCTTTCATGCAGTTGTTCACTCGTCAGGCCGGTGAAGGTGTCTTGATCGGCGACGACATTATCGTGACGGTCGTGATGGTCGAGGCTCCGTATGTGACCTTGGGGATCACGACGCCCAACATCCAGCCGGAGTACCGCGAATTGACGATTCGCTGCGAGGAGGCCGAGTCCGCGCATTTTGCGGAGGAAGTAGCCTCCGCCGGCTAGCAGAGCGACTTTCTCAACGCCGGAAGCTTGGCGACCGTCGGGAATCTGCAAGAATGCAGACTCGCCCGACCCTCGCGACCTTCCGTGGACCCGGCATGACAGGTGGCTGAACAGACCCCCTATAGCGATGTCGAGCTGGAGCAGTTTGGTCTGCTGCGAGACCGGTTGCCCGGCCATATCGCCATCATCATGGATGGCAATGGCCGCTGGGCCCGGGCGCGGGGCCTGCCCCGCATCGAGGGCCATCGCCGCGGCGTCCAGAGCGTCCGTGCGGTGGTGGAAGCCTGTGCCCGCCTCTCCCTCAAGCAGCTTACGCTGTATTGCTTCAGCAGCGAGAACTGGAAGCGGCCCCGACGGGAACTCGATCTGCTGATGAGCCTGCTCAAGACGTACGTCGTCGCCGAGCGGGACGAGATCATGCGGCAGGACCTGAGGTTTCGCACCATCGGCCGCGAGGATGGTCTGCCACCGGCGATTCTGGACGAGGTGCATCGCACCGTGGAACTCAGTGCCGACAACCAGGGGATGACGCTCTGTCTGGCACTCAACTACGGAAGCCGGATCGAGATCGTCGATGCCGTCCGCGCGATCGCCCGGCGTGTCGCCGCCGGAGACCTGGGGCCCGACGAGATCGACGAGCAGACCATCGGTGGGGAACTCTATACCGCCGGGATGAGCGACCCGGATCTCGTCATCCGCACTTCGGGAGAGATGCGTGTCAGCAACTTCCTGTTGTGGCAGATCAGCTATGCCGAACTGTGGATCACCCCGAAACACTGGCCCGAGTTTCGGGCACCGGACCTGATCGAGGCACTGCGCGACTACGCCTCTCGCGAACGGCGCTTCGGGAACGTCCCGGCCCCGTAGACCCGGCCCGGCCAATGGTGTCGGCGAACCGCTTCCGATAACCTGCGGTGTCTCTCGGTTCCAGAGGGTGCCCCCCCATGCTCGGCTGGCGTCTGCTGCTCTCTGCGATTCTCATTCCCGCCCTCATCGGACTGTTCGTCCTTGATGCGCGAATGGGGGCCGCGGCCCCAGTGCTGTTCGTCCTCTGTCTGCTCATGGCGATTCGTGGCTGCGTGGAGCTGGCGGAGCTGCTGCGCCGACCGGCCCTGGACCCCAGCGTCTACGCAATGTGTGCCGCGACGACCGGACTGCTCGCCCTGACCTGGTGGCCGCGGCTCGTGGGCGAGGCACCTGATCCATCCTGGAGAATCGTCACCGCGCTGGCCCTCGGCGTGATCGGCCTGTTCCTGTATCGGGCCTGGCGATACCGGGAACCGGGACCCAACGTGCCCACGCTCGCCGCTGAAGTCCTCGGCCTGTGCTACATCGGGCTGCTGCTCTGTCTCACCGCGCAACTGCGGTGGATCGGCGACGGCGCCTACGGCTACCTCGCCCTCGGATCGCTGATCATTGCCGCCAAGATGGGAGACGTCGGTGCCTACACCCTCGGCCGGTTGTTCGGGAAGCGGAAGATGGCACCGCGGCTGAGTCCCGGAAAGACCTGGATGGGGGCGATGGGGGCACTGGTCGGCGGCGCGCTGGGAGCTGTCGTGTGGCTTACCTGGCTCGGACCGCTGGTCCATGAAGCCTGGCCGCCCGCTCCCCTGATTCGCGCAGCGCTCTACGGAGCGACCATCGGACTCGCAGGCCTCTTCGGAGACCTGTGCGAGTCCCTGCTCAAACGGGATGCAGGCGTCAAGGATTCGGCGCCGCTGCTGCCCGGCTTCGGCGGACTACTCGACCTGCTCGACAGTGTGTTGTTCGCCGGGCCGATTGCCTGGATCCTGTGGGAGTCGTTCCCGATCGTGACGAACGTGTAATCAGAACTCGGCACGTCGTCACACACTGCCCTGCGTTCAGAAGTCGCCGATCGTTTCACCTCCCGCCTTGGTCGCGAGCGCCTCCAGCAACGTGGGATCGACATGCTCGGAGATGAACCGGACGGAGCCGTCCGCAAAACCCATAATGCAGCCCCCTGGATGCTTGCCACCAAAGCCGTCGGGGCCATTGATGTAGGGCTGCTTCGTGAACGCGCGAACGGTCCCTCGTCCCCCCGCTGCCCAAGGACCCCCGTCGTTCGTTTCCGACGTCATGATGGTGTTGGACGTCCCATCCAGGATGTCGCGAATTCGTGTGTTGACGTAGTAACCGAAGATCCCGGAACTGACGTCATCCTTCCGCCGGGCGGGCTGATCGGCTCCGACCCCCGCGATGCCGACATAATTCGTGAGCGCATATTCCGAGGGGGGCAGGGGCATGCTCGGATTGAGATACGTGGGCACTCCGATACTTGCCGAAGGCGCATTAGCCTCGGCGTCCCAGGCCGCGTCACCGTCCATCTGGTGGTAGAGGGCAGACTGCTCCAGGAAGGGGAGTATGTCGTACTGCCAGCTCAGCCGTTCGTGAGGCTCCAGGTCGTCGTTGGGGTGCGTGCCATAAGGAAAGTGGCCATGAGTCTCGTGATAGTTGTGCAGAGCGATGGCGATCTGCTTGAGGTTGTTCATCGACTGGGTGCGCCGGGCGGCCTCTCGTGCCTGTTGGATAGCCGGGAGCAACAAGGCCACCAGCACGCCCGTCGTGGCGACGGACGAACCATCGCCCCCACCGGCCATCAGCGGAATACCCGGCACCGAGGAACGGGTGGTCGTGCGCAGCCCCTCCGCGGACAAGGTGTTCACCATGACGTTGGGGAACAACGGACCGGTCACGAGTTCGGCCGGCGGGATGTCGGCCACGGTAATCGGCAACTCAAAGTCGCGGGGGATGGCGCGGTTCTGCTTCAATGCCATAATCGCCCCGGACGCCATGAACGGCCCCATGCTCAGCAGGGTCTGATACATGGGTCGGGGATCCGACAGGCTGATGCTCGTGAACTTCTGCGGCACCGCGGCCAACGCCTCCTGGAACTCGGCGGAGGGTTGCCAGCTCGTCAGCTTCCCGTCGACACGCATCAGGAAGGTCTCAATCACCTGGGGAGTCAACCCGACACAGGCCCAGTCCTTGTCGATACAGAGGGTCGGAGTCAGCGGTGCGTCCTTGAGTTCCAGCATCAGCAGTTCCCGGCCCTGCTTGTACACCCGGCGGACGTTGACGTCGCCACGGGCTTCCCGTTCCAGCACCGCCAGCAACTGATTGACGGTCGTGCGCAGCCGGTCCGCGTCATCCACCTGGACGGTCAGGCCGAAACCCATCCCGAACCAGCCCTGGCCAGAGTCACCATAGACACAGGCCAGGTCTCCCAGGGGCTCGAACAGGTCCGCCTTCAGATCGATGCCCAGTTCACGCCGGATCTCGCCGAGCCCCTTGTCAATGTCGGCTTGAGCCCGCGGAGGCCCCAAGTCCGCAACATTCTCCACCACTCCGAGGATCGTGCTGTAGGCCTCAGCCCAGTCGAAACTGCTGGCCCACACTCCGGAGAACCTCGCCGGCAGCGGGGGAAGATCTTCCATGGTGAAAGACGTCTGATCCATCAACGCCAGCAGACCGCGGCGGGGCGCCGGGGCCACGATGTCGGTCTCACTGATGCAACTCTTCCCTTGAAATCCTCCCCGCCCGGCGATCCGTTCGAGGGTGTCCAGCCCCAGGGCCTGCATAATCTCGCTGATACGAACCGGCTGATCGCGGCGGGCGTCGGGAGGCATCGGAACCGGCATCGCACCGAACCGCTCCCGCAGTTCGGCAACGTTCAGCCAGCCGGTTGACGTCACTTCGAAATCGGCAGCGGTTCGGTACTGCTGCCAGAGCGGACTGTTCGTGATGTTGGGCGTCTGACCGTCAGCGATCGCCACGGCCTGTTCCAGGGCACCGATCCCGGCGGCAACCACCAGGTGCGATCCCTCAACCCAACACCCGGCCTCGACGGGCACATTGGGAATCAAGAACCGCGTGATCGCACGTCCGGCAACCTCACTCTCCTGCGTCTGGACTTCACCACCCGATGCCTCGTTGATGAGCTGCAGCACTGCCCCCTGCAGATCCGCCGCGTCGTGCAGGACCACGACGCCAAACGGCCCGGCCTGCTCCGGAAGGCTGACCGCTACCGAGACACCGTCCTGATAGAGGTGCTCGAGCCCGCGCTTCACGAGGGCGAAGACCTCAGCGGCCTGGGGATCGCGCTCGGCCTGCCGGCCGATGGTCGTCATTACCTTCTCGACGACGCCGTACAGCCCGCTCTCGACCAGCGCTGCGTGTGCGGCGGTCTGCTGCCAGGCCTCCTGATGACGACGCAAGCCATCGTATCCCAGGTACAGAACGCTCTCCTGTGGCAGGAGGTGTTCGGGCGGCGGAGAGGCTCTGCGATTCTGGGCGACAGTCCAGCCGAGACCCGCCCCAGCTCCCATGATCAGCAACAGTACACTTGTGACGCGCAGGGTCGTTCGCTTCATGGGTCGGTCCTCCAGCAGGAGTTCAGCCCGGGCCACGCGACCTGCTGCGACCCGGAAGTGAGGTAAAGGCCGTCACGACTTCTTCTGCAGTCGCTTCGACAGAGCCTTGAACAGGGCGGCGCATTCCGTTCTCGCCGCAGCGAGTCCCGCCGCGGTGATGTCTCCACTCTTCACGTAGTCGAGCACGATCTGCTCGGCGAGCATCAGTTCCCGGCAGGCCTCCGGCACCTCAGAGGCAATCTCCAGGGGGATCGTGGTGACACCGTTGCGATCCCCATGCAGCAGCATCCCCGGCTCGATGCACAGTCCCCCCACCGTGACGGGAACGTTGACGTGGGGCGTGTGACAGTAGCCATGCGCACAGATCGTGCCATTCGTAAACGTGGGGAAGTTGATGGCCTCGACCTGATCCAGATCCCGCCCGGCTCCGGAGGTGATGAGCCCCACGGCCCCGAATGCCTGGTAGGTCGTACACATCACCTCGCCGAACGTGGCCGAAACCGTCGGCTCGTCGAGATCCTGATACACCACGACCGCGGGGCCCGGCAATTCGGCGAACTTCTCGACCTGAGCGTCGAGACCGGCATATACGTCCCCGCTGCGGGGCGGTGCCAGGCTGCGAAAGGTGGAGGTTACGGCGAAGCCGACCATGGGGGGCATCTTCGGAAAACAGGCCTGAATGGAAGCATTCATGAAGCCCTGGTTCCGAGGACGAACGTCAAACAGTTCAATGACGTTGCACACCGTCGGTGTGTCGTAAGCCTGCAACTGCGCAATCAGATCGGCAGAGAATCCTGTCATGGCGGTCGATGAGAATACTCGGATCGAAGAAGGGAACAGCAGCGCCTGACTCTACCGGCTGGTGACGTCCCTCGCCAGTGAGCCGATGACTGTCGGAAGCCCGGTTTGAGAGGCCTGTCGACGTCAATCAGGAGACGGGAGCCCTGCAGGTCCAGAACGCGCGTCCCAGCGGAGCCGCCGCCCATGAACCGGGCCAGTTCTGGTTAATCCGACGAGCCGTTCGCGGTCACCGAGGGGACGCGGAAACCATCGGTTTCCATTTTTCCAAGTTATGGTATGTTTGGCACTTGTATTCGCGGGCCCTGTACCGGGCATGCCGAACAACTGTAGAGAATGTTGGATCAGCTCCCTGACCTGGCGTTGATGATGGGTCACCTCAAGGAGATACGGTTGGATATCCCTGCGATCACCGATCACGATACCAACGGACGCGGTGTGCGGGCGGACTCCGGAGACACCGCGAGGGGACGTCGAGACTCCGAAGAGCAACGGCGTACGTCCTCCCGGCGCAACACTTCGCATCTCAAAGCTGTCCCTGAACTTGCGGCCCTGCGCCACGAGCTGAGCGTCGCCGCAGCGGACTCTGCCGCACAGATGCCCAAGACGTTTACCTTTTCCAAGGACGAACTGGAGCAGCGAGGACGTCGGCTGCTGGTGGAACTGGGCCAGCCTGAGAAGTATCTGGGCCTGACGATGGTGCTGCTGGGGAACGCTTTCTGGCGGCGGCAGTTTCTGGCGACCCCATTCGCACGTCGACTGCTGCTGCTGCCCGCGACACTCAAGCACTCGGCAGGCTGCGCCGGTGGCTATGGCGAATTCGGCCTGCAGGAAGAGTGCTGTGGTGCCTGCGCGATCGCGGATTACCGGGGCCGGGCCGAGGAACTCGGTTACAAGGTACTCGCTGCCGAGGGTTCGCCCGTTGTCCTGAAGTACATCCTGGAAGGGCAGATCGATGCCATCCTGGGAATCGCAGACCTGAACGACCTGGAACGGGCGTTCGACAACGTGCTGTTGGCCGGTGTCGCCTCGTATGCGATTCCGTTGCACTCCGAGAATGGCCAGAATGCCGTGCTCGATCAGAGCTGGGTTGGTGATGTGCTGGAGGGATACGAATCGCTGGAGGCGCCCCTCACTTTCACCTATTTGCCGTTGATGCGGGCGGCCAACCAGCTCTTTGGCAGGCACTTCGAGCGACTGCTGCCGCGCGTCCGCAGCGCGACACCGGACCAGGCGGCCTCGCCCCTCGGCCGGACGGAAGACATCGCTTACGACTGGCTCGCCAAGGGCGGGAAGCGGTTTCGTCCATTCATCACCCTCGCAGCGTATCAGGCGCGGCAGATGTCGGCCGGACCCGGACGGGCCGGTCAGCCGGACGGGCCCGAGTTCAGCGATGCCGTCGCCCGCGTGGCCATGGCCATCGAGGCCTTTCACAAGGCCTCACTGGTCCATGACGACATTCAGGACGATGACCTGTTTCGCTACGGCCGCGAGACACTGCATCGCGCCCATGGCATGGGACCGGCCATCAACATCGGCGACTACCTGATCGGCCTGGGGTACCGGCTGGTCAACTCGTGTCGCGAAGACCTGGGGGCTGATGTCGCTGCCGACATCGTGCAGAGCATGTCTTCCGCCCACATCAAGTTGTGTGACGGCCAGGGCGCCGAGATGTCCTGGCAGCATTCCCCCGACTGGTCCATCCGCCCGCTGGACGCGCTGCAGATCTACGCGTTGAAGACTTCGCCAGCCTTTGAGGCGGCGCTGTATGCCGGCCTGCGACTGGCGGGAGATGCCGGGCCTTACGCTGAGATGATCCCCCAGTTCGCCCGACATCTTGGGGTCGGCTTTCAGGTTCTCAACGATCTGAAGGACTGGCAGGGAGACGATCACAACAAGTTGGTCGCAGGTCAGGATGCTCTGGCCCTTCGCCCGACGGTGCTGCTCGCGTTCGCTCTGGAAGCCGCTTCGGACGAGCAACGTGTCGAGATTCGCCAGATTCTCGAAGATGTCGGGGACGACGCCCAGCGCGTGCGGCGGCTGCGACAGATCTTCTCGGACTGTCAGGCGTTTGTGAGAGCCGAGGCCATCGTGGACAAGTCACGCGAGCGTGCAGAGGCACTGGCCGACAACGTCTCACCCGAGCCGCTGAGACGATTGCTGAACTTCCTCATCGACACCGTGCTCGCCCCCGAATCGCGGCCCCGGGAGTTGCAGGAAGCGGATTCGTCTCCGCCGGTGGCCCCGAGTCTCACCACCCGTTGAGGCCCCGGAAGACGCTCGCAGCCGGATTGTTCAGCGGACTGCGCCTCCGTTGGCGTTGATCACCTGTCCCGTGAGATAGCTGGCCTCGTCGCTCACGAGGAACCGCGCAAGCTTCGCGATATCTTCCGGCTCCCCCCAGCGTTGCAGGGGAGTCTCCCGCAGGACCCGCTGCTGCCAGTCCTCACCGGCCCCCTCTCCCCACGCCGTCCGGATCCAGCCCGGGGCGATGCAGTTGACGCGCACCTGCGGCGCCAGACTGAGGGCCAGCGACCGGGTGAAGCCCATGATGGCGCTTTTGGCGGCTGCGAACAGCTCGCCGCTGTCCCCTTCCATGCCCGTTGCGGCCTGATCCCAGCCAATATTGAGGAGGTTCCCGCGTCCCGCTGCCTTCAGTCGAGTCCCGACAATTCGGCTAACAATCAACGTTCCCCGCACGTCAACGTGATACAGGCGGTCCAGTTTACGCCCAAAAGGGAGGCGGGCGTCGTCCCCGGTGAGCAAATCGGCGCCGGCATTGTTAATCCAGATCGTGGGGGGGGAATGCAGAATCTGCCAGGCGGCGTCCACGAAGCGTGGGAGTTCGGCTTCCTCAGCCAGGTCGGCGGTCAGGAGGGCGGCGGAGCGGCCGAGCTGGCGAATCTCCTCCGCCACGCGCTCGGCCGAATCCGCGGACTTCCGAAAATGCACGATGATGTCGGCACCAGCCCGAGCCAGTTCGATCGCGATCGCACGGCCAATTCCGCTCGACGAACCTGTGACGACCGCAGTTTGTCCGTTGAGAGTTCCGAAACTGTCAGCCACGGCCACCGGGTCCACCTGTCAATTCGGGATGAAGTCCTGGGAATCCAAAAATTGAATTGGTCCGATCCTTGCTCTGCATCGTAACAGTTCCTGCGGCCGCGAAAACTCCGGCAAGAAACCGCAGTCCCTGAAAGCCTCTGCTGCAGGTCTTACATCCATTCGGATGAACCTCGGTAGATTCTGCGAAGTTCACAGTCCCTCTGACGAACCACTGAACAATCGAAGGCCTCCTGAGTCCCTGCGGGAGACCTCGTCACGACAAGCCGATCCGCAGGGTGAGTTTTTCGCTCGACCAGAGGGCTCCGTGTCGGGCGAAGATCGTCGGCCCGACCACAGCCTCTCACCGCTCTTCAGCATCGAAAGGTCCACATGATCACGCGCTTAGCCGAAACATGGACAGCCCAACCCCGTTTTCCCAGCATCGATGTGCAGTTGCAGAAGGAACTTGTGCAGGTCTTCAAGCTGCTGGCCGACGAGAATCGGCTGAAGATCCTGCTGGATCTGGCCCGCGACGGAGAGTTGCACGTCTCGGCCATCTGCGACCGCTTAGGGCAGAGTCAGCCCGCCGTCAGTCACCACCTCGCCCTCCTGCGGGTGGCCGGGCTCATCACGTGCCGGCGGGACGGCAAGCACAACTTCTACGCCGTCCGCAAGCAGCACTTTGTCGATCTGCTCCGCGAAGTGCTGCAGCGCGTCGGAGGCGGATCGGCCGCGAACGAAATCCGCTTCGACGGCCTCGTCGTCCGTCAGGAACGTGAGGCCATCCCGACCCCACCGGTCCTGAACCGCTGACTCCTGCAGGCGGCCGTCGCGTCGCTTTTGTTACGTCGGGCCGTCTGCTACAAAATGCGGGATCTGCCCGCAGCTGGAGTTCTGATGTCCGCCCCCACAGCCAAACTCGCCCTTGCCGACGGAACCGTGTTTGCCGGATCCCATTTCGGGGCCGAAGGTGAGGTGTACGGAGAAGTCGTCTTCAATACGAGCATGACCGGCTATCAGGAGATCCTCACCGATCCCTCATACTCCGGGCAGATCGTGACGATGACCTATCCGCTGATCGGCAACTACGGTGTCAACCGCGAGGATGTGGAGAGCGGGGGGCTGTCGCTGCGCGGCTTCATCGTCCGTGAGCTCTGCCGGGAGCCCAGCAATTTCCGGTCTGAGACCCCGCTGGATGCCTACCTGCGGGATCAGGGCGTGATCGGCCTGGAAGGCATCGACACACGGGCTCTGGTCCGACGCATCCGTGTGCACGGCGCGATGACCGGTGTTCTCTCGAGTGTCGATCTCAACGATGACTCTCTTGTCGCAAAGGCCCGCCAGAGCCCGGAACTGGTAGGACAGGATCTGGTGCAGGGAGTGATGCCCGAGGAAGCGAACAGCTGGGATGAACCGCTCCACGACTATTTTCGGCATCCGTCCACGCCGGTCCCTTGGGCCGGACACCATGTCGATGCCGCCACGCCCCACGTGGTGGCGATCGACTACGGCATGAAGTGGAACATTCCACGACATCTACGCGACATGGGCTGCCGGGTGACGATCGTCCCCGGGACCGCCTCGGCGGAGGAGGTGCTCGCCCTGCAGCCGGACGGCGTGTTTCTCTCAAACGGACCGGGCGATCCTCGTCCGCTGACCTATGCGGTCGACACCATCAAGGGCCTGCTCGGTCATCAGCCGGTGTTTGGCATCTGCCTCGGTCAGCAACTGCTGGGGCTGGCCCTCGGCGGGGAAATCTTCAAGCTGAAGTTCGGACATCGGGGCGCGAATCAACCAGTGCTCAACCGCGAGACCGGCCGCGTCGAGATCACAACCCAGAATCATGGTTTCGCCGTCGGGGCCGATTCGCTGCCGGCCGAGACCGAGGTTACCCATATCAATCTCAACGACCAGACGGTTGAAGGGATCCGCAATACACGGCTGCGGGCCTTCGGAGTCCAGTACCATCCCGAAGCGTCTGCGGGTCCTCATGACAGCCATTACCTGTTTGGCCAGTTTCGTGAGATGATGACCCCGCAGTCCGTCTAAGCTCCGACCGTCTCGGCTGTATCACCCGGCCGGCGGTCGGCTCCCGTTTTTCTCCACACCCTGCTTAGCCCCCGAGTGACTCACTATGGCCACCGAACGCTCCCTCATTCTGTTCAAGCCCGATGCCGTCCAGCGCCGACTGTGCGGCCAGTTGCTCTCGCGGATCGAAGCGAAAGGCCTCAACCTCGTCGGCCTCAAACTGCTGCAGGTCACTCCCGAGTTGTCGAAACGCCATTATGTGGAGCACGTCGAGAAGCCGTTCTATCCCTACCTCGAGCAGTTCATTACGGCCGGCCCGGTCGTCGCGCTCGTGGTCGAGGGCCCCGGTGCGGTGGGGGTGATGCGAACTCTGATGGGACCGACGAATGGTCGGGAGGCTGCACCCGGGACAATTCGCGGCGATTTCGGGCTGTCGCGGCAGATGAATCTCATCCACGGCAGCGACAGCGCCGAGTCGGCGACGCGTGAGATTGCGATCTACTTCTCCCCTGAGGAACTGGTTGACCATCGCCCGACACTGGGTGACTGGGTGGCGGCCGCCGACGAAGTGTGACCACCGGCAGGTGAGGGTGTTGGCCCGTGCTCCGGCCCGTTGAGTGGTCCAATCTCGGCAGCGGTGTCGATGTCGGATAGAATGCGTCCATGGCAGGGAATTCCTTCGGACAGTCATTCCGCGTCACGACCGCCGGCGAAAGCCACGGGCCGGGTAACGTCGTCATCATCGACGGTGTCCCGCCGGGGTTGTCCCTCTCGGTCGAAGATCTGCAGGTGGATCTCGACCGTCGACGTCCGGGCCAGAGCCGGATCACCACGCAACGCAGTGAAGACGATCAGCCGGAAATCCTTTCCGGCCTGTTCGAGGGCAAGACGACCGGCACGAGTCTGGCCATCCTGGTTCGCAACCAGGATCAGCGCAGTCGGGATTACGCCGACATCCAGGACAAGTTTCGCCCCGGGCATGCCGACCTCACCTTCGATGCCAAGTACGGAACACGCGATTATCGTGGGGGTGGCCGCAGCAGCGCTCGCGAGACTGTGGCCCGCGTGGCCGCTGGCGCCGTCGCCAAGAAGCTGATTGCCGAGGCGTTCGGAGGGCAGGTGATCGGCTACGTCGTTCAAGTGGGCGAGATTCGCGCGAGCATTCCCGATCCACAGCTTGTCACCCAGGAATCGGTGGAGTTTCTTCCGGACGGCGAGCCGAACATCGTGCGCTGTCCCGACGTTGAGGCTGCTGCCCGGATGATCGATCTGATCGAGGCGTGCCGCAAAGATGGTGATTCCATCGGCGGTGCCGCAGAGATCGTCGCAACTCATATCCCTGCCGGCCTTGGCGAACCGGTGTTCGACAAACTGAAGGCGGACCTCGGCAAGGCCCTGTTCAGCCTGCCCGCCGTACTGGGCGTGGAGTACGGCATCGGCTTCGGCTGCGTTACCCTGCGCGGCAGCGAACACAACGATCTGTTCCTGCCCGCCGAGGGGGCGAATCCTGGCGGCACCACAGACGGGCGACCGCCACACGTGACCACGAGTACCAACCGCCACGGCGGGATGCTGGGAGGCATCAGCAGCGGTCTGCCGATCGTGCTGCGTGCAGCCGTCAAGCCGACCAGCAGCCTGCCCCGGGAACAACAGACGGTCACGCGGTCTGGTGAGGCCACGACGATCCGGACGAAGGGTCGTCACGATCCGTGTCTGCTCCCGCGCTTCATTCCCATGGCCGAAGCCATGGTCGCGCTGGTGCTCGCCGACCACTGGCTCCGCTGGCGCGGCCAGTGCGGACAGTCGGGGTCACCGGTTCCGTCTTGAGCAGGCGACCCATGCGGCCAGCGCGGATGAAGGCGCGCTCGCGGGCCTGTCAGGGGAACAGGAAGATCAGCCCGGTATACGCCGCCGCCGCCGAGATGGCCGCTTTCGTGTTCCAGGGGATCTGATAGTACTTCTTCGGAACGCAGTCACCCGGCCGGTACCAGCCCAGAGTGTACTGACGTTCGCAGACGGGATGCAGGGCCAACTGGTACGGCATGCCGATGAACTGCGCACTGAATTTTCCCAGAGACACGAATGGTTCCACCAGGTGATGGTGCGTGTGTCCGTAGCGCTCCAGCGCAAAGTCCTCGAAGTACAGGGGATTGTGGTAGAAATTGCTCGCGGCCCAGTAGAGCTGTGTGTCAGGGAACTGCCACTCCGTCTGCGGGTGGCTGGGCAGATCAAACGTCACAGGACAGGGACGGTTGAGTTGTTCGTCCCCACATTTCCCGGGACTGGGACAGAGAAACTCGCAGGGGTCGGCGTCGTCGGGCGCGTAATCGTAGTAGGGCAGAATGGCGGTGATCGGCTTCAGCTGCCGGTCCGCAGCAACCCTGATGATGTCGTTGCCAGCATCTTCATTTGCGCCGTTCGTGTCACTGTTCGGAAGGAGATCCGGCCGCTGCGCGATTCTCGCCGGAGAACCTGGAATCGCCGGCAGCGGAGCCACGACCGTCTCGGGAAGGAACTCGGCGTCGGCTGGAAATGGAGCGGGCAGATCTTTCGAAACAGTGGGCGTGGGTGCCGGTCGTGCACGGGGCACGAACACTTCGCTCGGTCCCGGGAGCGGAGCAGAGGGCGGGGGGACGGGGGGCAGCGGCCAGTCGCTGCCGTCCGTCGAGGGCCCTGCCTCGTCAGCAATCAGCGGATCGGCCGCACTCTCGGTCGATCCTTGCAGCAGTGTTTCCTGCTCCGGCAGCGCCTGCCAGCCATCTGCAGAGACCGGCAGTGGGTCTGCGCTATCGGAGGGTGTTATCGCGTTGGGTTCGCCGGAACCGGGTGCGCTGGACGGAGCTTCCGCGGGGACCGGCATCCAGCGCTGTCGCAACTCCTCCCAGCGCCGATCCGGAGAGCGACGACGGAGTCTGTCGAACGAGGAACTTCGCTGGTCGCGCCGAGGCGTCTTGCTGTTCGCGTTGGCAAACACGGGCGAGAAGCCCACAGCGCTCACCATCACCAGTGTGAGAATCCACAGGCCCCGCTGCCGGAACTCAGGGCGACTCCATCGGAGAGTGCTCCGTGGTGTAGTTGGGTGCTTCCTGCGTGATCGCGATGTCATGCGGATGGTTCTCCCTCACCGTCGCGGGCGAGACTCGCAAGAAGCGAGCCTGCGTTCTGAGTTCCTCGATCGACTGCACGCCCAGGTATCCCATCCCGGCGCGCAGTCCGCCAATCAATTGATAGAGCAGTCCACTCAACGGACCCTTGTAGGGCACGCGTCCTTCCACCCCTTCAGGCACCAGCTTCTGCCGCCCCTTGGTATCTGTGTCGACGGCCGCCTGGCGATATCGCTCACTACTTCCCTGAACCATGGCTCCCATGGAGCCCATGCCGCGGTATCTCTTGAACGTGCGGCCCTGATACAGAATCAACTCTCCCGGGCTTTCTTCCAGTCCTGCCAGCAGGCCGCCCAGCATCACGCATTCCGCGCCAGCGGCCAGCGCCTTGGTGATATCGCCGCTATAACGTATTCCACCGTCGGCAATGATCGGCACCTCGCATCCGGCCGTGGCCTTGGTCGCGTTCTCGATCGCTGTCAGTTGCGGGACCCCCACACCAGACACCACCCGCGTGGTGCAGATCGACCCTGGTCCGATGCCCACCTTGACGGCATCCGCACCAGCCTCGATCAGATCCCTCGCTCCTTCTGTCGTGGCAACGTTTCCGGCAATCACTTCAATCTGTGGCCAGTTGCGCTTGATCTCCCGGACCGTGTCAATGACGTTCTTCGTATGTCCATGAGCGCTGTCCACAACCAGGACATCGACGCCCGCCTCGATCAGCCGGCCGGCCCGACTGTCGTCGTGGACGCCCACGGCCGCCCCCACCCGCAATCGCCCGCGGGCATCTTTCGACGCCCGCGGAAACCGCAGGTTCTTGTCGATGTCCTTGATCGTGATCAATCCCTTTAGTTGATATAGATCGTCAACCAGGAGCAACTTCTCGACCTTGTTCTCCCGGAGGATCCGCTCCGCGTCCTTCAGACTCGTATGTTCCCCCGCTGTGACGAGGTTTTCCCGGGTCATCACGGCCTCGATTCGTGTGTCACCCGATTCGAGAAACCGCAGATCGCGGCGCGTAATAATCCCCTTGAGCTTCCCATTCTCCGTAATCGGCACACCCCCGATGTTCCGCTCATCCATGATGGCCGAAGCTTCGGAAACCTTCGCGGACGGCGGCAGTGTCACCGGGTCCACGATCACTCCGTGTTCGCTGCGTTTGACACGATCCACCTCCAGGGCCTGCTGGGCGATGGACAGGTTCTTGTGGATGATCCCCATCCCGCCTTCCTGGGCCATGCCGATCGCCATCTCGCTCTCGGTGACCGTATCCATGGGGCTCGACAAAATCGGCATATGCAACGAGATGTTGCGCGTCAGCCGGGTCGAGACATCCACGTCCGCAGGCATCAGGGCGCTATAGGCCGGGACCAGGAGCACGTCATCAAACGTCAGACCTTCACCGAGCAGTCGGCTTTCCATGGACCCTTTCTCCTTCACCAAGGTTACGTGTGGTCGTCAGCTTTGTGTGAATCGCGAACCAGCAACAAGACCGTGTCAGGACGCGCCGTCCGCCGCCACCCTGCCCCCCGTCTCAGGTCGCTGCCTGCTGCTGGACCAGTGCGTACAATCGGTTCGCCAGCGTCACATGTCGCGCCACGGGCAACTCCTCCGCACGGACGTTTTCGGGGAATTCCAACTCCGCGAGCACGGCATCAACGGAGGGCTTGTCGACCTGTTTGCGATACATGCCCACCAGGACACTCCGCAGGAACTTGCGACGCTGGTGGAACAACCGCCTTACGTAGTCCTGAAAGAAGGGCCGGTCCACAATCTCGCTGCGCCCCACTGGATCGGCCGTGATCTTCATGATGGCCGAGTTGACCTGCGGTCGCGGCCAGAAGACCGTCGGGCCCAGCTTCCGCAACATCTCGACCTCGCATTGCGACTGCAACCAGACCGACAGAGACCCGTAGTGGGAACTCCCGGGTCCGGCCTGCATCCGCTCTCCCAGTTCGTACTGAATGGTGACGACCATCGTTGTCCACGGCAGATCCGTGGCCACCAGATTGGAAATGACCGGGGTCGCGATGCTGTAGGGGAGATTCGAGACCAGCTTCAAACGTCGCTCGGGATCGAGCGCCAACTGCTCGCACACGGCGTCCACGACCTCGGGGCTCAGCCGATTCTTGTTCTTGAGTGCGTCGGTTCGCAGCAGCGTGACGTTCGAGCAGTGCGACACCGCCCGACTGGCGAACGCGTGGACGCTGCGATCGACCTCGACCGAGATGACTGCGGCGGCCTGACGCGCCAACAGCGTCGTCATCCCACCGGTGCCGGCCCCCACCTCGAGCACGACGTCGTCGTTCGAGAGGTCGGCCTCGCGAACGATGAGTTCGACGAGGTTCAGGTCGATCAGGAAATTCTGGCCGAGGTCAGTGCGCGGGTGAATGCCCTGCTGCTCGAACAGCTCTCGCAGGTATGTGCGCGTCTGCCGCTCGGCAGCGTTCAGCTTCGGTGCGCGACCGGACTCTGGATCACGCCTCATCGTTCCGTCCACTCGCGCCCTGATCGAAACGTCACTGCCCCACTCCTCTCAAACCGCACCCTGTGTTCCTCCCGGTTCACCTTCGCCGCCTAACGCCGCTGTCGCATCACGGCCGTCAGCTCCGGGCGCATCGATTCCAGCATCTTGAGCACGTACTTGCCGAGAATGTCGGCTTCGATATTGACCTGGTCCCCGACCTGCCGCAGTCCCAGTGTGGTGACTTCGAGCGTGTGGGGAATCAGCGCGACACTGAATGTCTGCGGTGTGATGTCGACCACGGTCAGACTTACCCCGTCGACGGCCACGGATCCCTTGGGAACCATCAGAGCGGTCAACTCCCTGGGGACACGAAACCACATCGTGGTCCATTCCTCGTCGCGCTGCAGGGCATCGACCGTACCCGTCCCATCGACATGACCTTGGACGAAGTGCCCTCCCAGGCGGGCGTTCGCGGCGAGCGCCCGCTCGATATTGACCTCATCCCCGACTCCCAGTACCCCGAGAGAGGTCTTGGACAGCGTCTCCTCGCCGGCCTGAAAGGTGCAGCCGGCGTCCCTCACTTCGACGACCGTCAGGCAGCAACCGCTGATCGAGACGCTCTCGCCGATACTGACCTGGGGACCCCGCGGACCGACACCGGGCAAGTCGGACAGGTCGATCGTCATTCGCAGCGACGACCCCTCAGACCGAAGGTCAGCCACAATACCTCGACCTTCGACCAGACCCGTGAACATCGGCTCGGCAGGGTGGGGGGGGAGAACCAGAGCAGCCAGATCAGTCCGTCAACTGCGGCGGTCCGCACGCTCGTGTGCTGCTTCGCTGGATGTCAACTCACCCAGTTTGTCGAGTCTGTCAGACCGAGGGCGACTTGTAAAGCCTCTGGGACACCAGCTCATTCCACAAGGCTCGAATCGGCCCTCCGAAGGCGAACGAACAGAAGATCACGGGCAATGCCAGTTCCAGGTTCCAGAAGATCACGGCGGCGGCGAACACAATCTGGATCACATGCCGCCGCGTCTGCTGCCCGTGCAGCCACTGGCTCAGCACATGGGAATAGCGAATGCGGGACACCATCAGGCCTGCCACCAGCAGCGTCACGATCAGCATCACCACCTTCGCACCGGGCACCAGCCACATCGCCACCTGCGGCGAATCGGTGGAGACCGCAATCCGCAGCAGTTCCGGCATGGCGAAGGGAAAGGCGGCGACGGCACCCGCGGCGGCCGGCGACGGGAGTCCGCTGAAGTACTCATGTGTGTCGTCGTCGTCAGTCTCCACGTTGAAGCGGGCCAACCGCATGATCGCACAGACCACGTACAGGGCCGCGATCGTCCACAGGAACCGCGACGGAAACGCGGCGGCAAACAGGTCGGGCGACTCGGGATGGTGCTGATGCCTGATGAACTGCAGCATCAGAAACGCCGGAGCGACCCCGAAGGTGATGGCGTCGCACAGACTGTCGAGCTGCGCCCCGATATCGCTGGTCTGCTTCATCAGTCGCGCGACGCTGCCGTCCAGCATGTCGAACAGCATCCCCAGGAAGATCAGCAGCGCCGCGACGAGCAGGTGCTTGTCAGATGTGACCTCGGGCCCCAGCTTGGCCGCCAGGGTGATCGCACCGAAGCCACACACGGCATTGCCGAGCGTCAGCATCGTGGGCAGTACCGCGATCATGCGGGGCGACTTCACCTGCGCTCTCCGGACGGACGAGTCTCTCGATCACTGAGTCTACTCCGAACGGCGTCGAACGCACACTGATGTCACGCCCGTTTCCCGTCCCCGGCGGCCGTTCCACGTCAGCTCTGCCGGTCGGTCCTTCTGGACAGCCCCTCCGCCCGGAGTGTCCGAGGCCCGTGGAAATCCCCTTGCGCCGCCGGTACATTGGCACTAGCAGTGACGGCAGGCCTCAAGGACCCCCACAATGAAGGCGACACAAGAGACCAACCTGTTTCGTCAGGGCACTTCCAACGTCGTGCCGCTCGCCGAGCTGACACCCGGCCAGACCGCGGACTGTTTCGCCATGCTCGCGTCCCGCGACCGGGGGAAGACCCGCGATGGCAAACCGTATTTCCGGGTCACCTTCCGGGATGCCGACCGCGCGCTGACGACGATGATCTGGGCCGATTCCGGCTTCTTCAGCGAATGCGAACAGGAGTGGAAGGACGGCGAGTTCTACAAGCTGCGCGGCCGGTACACCGAAAGCTCTTACGGCCCGCAATTCGACCTCGACCTCATTCGCACCGTCCTCCCCGAAGACGAGGCGGACGGCTTCGATCCGGGGAACTTCTTCCCCAGTAGCCGGTTCAACCCCGACGAGATGTTCGCCGAGCTGACCTATCTCGTGGAGACGCATATCGAAGACGAGCCACTCCGCCAGCTGGTCACGGGAATCCTCGAAGAGCATGCAGCGGCGATCCGGTCGATACCGGCCGCCGCCCGCAATCATCACGCGTTCCACGGCGGGTTCCTGGAACATACGCTGTCGGTCACCAAGACGGCCGTGTTTCTGGCGGACCGCTATCGGGAGTATTACTTCGGCATGCAGCCTCCGTTGTCCAAGTCGCTGGTCGTGGCGGGGGCCGTGCTGCACGACATCGGAAAGCTCCTCGAACTCGAACCCAGTCGGCAGGGGGCGACGTATACCGCCCAGGGACGACTCGTGGGACACATTCTGCTCGGACGCGATCTGGTCCGGCAACGGGCAGAAGCGATCCCGGACCTCGACCGCGAATCGTTGCTCAGGCTCGAACACATCATCGTCGCTCATCAGAATCTGCCCGAATGGGGCTCCCCGATCGCGCCACATACTCCTGAAGCACTTCTCGTGCACTACGCCGATGACATTGACGCCAAGTTCCATATGATGGCCGTCGTCCTGGAAGCACCTCAGGCGGAGGACGACGAATTCACGAGCCGGGACAATCCACTGCGAAGGCCCATTTTCCGAACACTCAAACCAGACGTATGAGTTCCGCATCCCCACCGGTCCTTTGCCCCGGACACCGGACCTTCCCGGTAATCGCAGGTACCCACCAGAAGTCCTCCTTGTGCTGACTGTTCACGACACTTTGACGTTTCTCGGCGAGTTCGCCCCGCTCGAACTGGCGGAAGACTGGGACAACGTCGGTCTGCTGATCGGGGAAACGCGCAGGCCTGTTGAACGTCTCATGACGTGCCTGACGCTGACGCCCGACGTGGCGGACGAGGCGATCTCGCACCGGGCCGAGCTGATCATCACGCACCATCCGGTACTGTTTCGTGCCATCCAGCGCTTGACCGACGAAACCCCCGATGGCGAGATGCTGCTGCGGCTGATTGGCAGCGGAATTGCCGTGTACTGTCCCCATACCGCTTTCGACAGTGCCCGCGAGGGTATCAACGCCTCGCTGGCCGAGTCACTCGGGCTTGAAGACGTTGCCCCCCTGCGTCCGGCAGTGCTGCCGGATTCGGATGCCGGACACTCCCCGGCCGGCGGCGGACGTCACGGTCGCCTGGCCTCACCCATGCGGCTCGACGACTTCCTCTCTCTGGCGAAGGTGTCGCTCGGCACGCCACATCTGCAGTTCGTCGGAGAGTCAGCACAGATCATCGAGCGTGTCGGCGTGGCCTGTGGAGCCGCGGCGGAATTCCTGCCCGATGCGCCGCGGCAGGGTGCCAGGCCCTCCTGACCGGTGAGGCCCGATTCCATGCCTGTCTCGAGGCCCGCGCGAACGGCATGGCTTTGATCCTTGCCGGGCACTACGCGACCGAGCGTCCGGCGGTCGAATCCCTGGCTTCACGCCTGGCCCGTCAGTTTCCTCAACTCACGGTCTGGGCCAGCCAGACCGAACGCGATCCCCTGCAGTGGAGCCCGGAGTGACCCTGGACGAAACCCCTCCTCCGCCGGCCCGCCCCACGCTGGAAACCCTGGTCGGTCGAGCGCTGCGACTTCGCTGCCCGCGCTGCGGTCGGGGGGCATTGTTCCGCGGCTGGTTTGCCATGCCCGTCGGCTGCAGCGAATGCGGACTGAAGTACGAACGGGCCCCCGGCTACTTCCTGGGCTCCACCTACATCAACTACGCACTCACCGCGATCTGTCTGACCATCGTCTACAGCCTGCTGCATTTCGGCCTGAGGATGACGAACCGGCAACTGGCATTGCCGCTGTCGGCGTTCGTCATTGTGATCCCGCTGGTGCTCTTCCGGCACGCGCGGGCCCTGTGGCTGGCGATGGACTGCCACTTTGACGCGTCCATCCTGTCGGGTGAGGACGACTGAGCGTCGCTCTGGCGTCGCTCAGTAGCCCAGTCCGTTCCGCCGGATGTGCACCCAGGGCTTCTCGTCATCCAGCCGGAGACCACGACCGGCCTCGCTCAGCTTCACGACATACACGACATGGTCGCCTGCATCGACGTGACCGATGACGTCGCCAGCCAGCCAGCCGAGGCAGTCCGTCAGCACCGGCAGGCCTGAACCTGTGCGTGCGATAGTCAAGCCTTCGAAAGCGGGTTCATCCGGCTCGAAGCCCTTTCCAAAATGGCTGAGCAACTCCTTCTGCGACTCACCAATCACACAGACGGCCAGACGCGGAGCCGTCCCCAGCCAGTCGTTGAGGTACCGCTTGGTCTTCACCGCCACCGTGATCGTCGGTGGTTCGAAGCCGGCCTGCTGCACCCAACTGGCGAGCATCCCGGTTTCCTCACCGCTGGCGCTCCGGGCCGTCGCGATGAACAGTCCACTGGGGACGCGCCCCAGCACCAATGCCAGCTCCGAGGGACCACTGTCAGTCATCGCACGCTACCTCAGGATGCAGATCCCCGCGCGGGGGAGTCGTGTTCAGGTCATGTGCGGGCGGGCGAATTGCCGACGCACCGCCGCAGAATCCTCAGTGCTCGGCCGCTGCGCCACTGGCGGCGGGGGCGGGTTTCGGCCCATGGGCTTGTGGAGTGTTCCGGGCCACCAGCACGATCCCGCAGACGACGAGCACCATGCCGATCCACAGGTTGGGGCTGATCGTCGTGTGACCACTGGCAATCTCGTCCCGCACCCGCAACAGCGACACGATCGCCGTCACGGAGACCGCCCCGCCAAACACGATCGGCATCACCAGCAGGGCATTCCCCTTGCTGAGCATCATCGCCGTGGTCAGGCAGAGGGCACCGAATGCCCCCAGGCAGCCCGCCAGGAATCCCCATTTCGCGGGGGTGAAGTGGTCTCCCGCATAGCTGAAGGTGTCCCCCTTCAGTTTCATCGCGATCAGTCCTCCCGCGATCGCCAGCACCAGGTAAGCGATCCCGATGAAGACGTACGGCTTGAACGGTGACCACCCGACCGGGGGAGGAACTTTCGACTGCGCGTTGCCGATGGTGGGACCGTACAGCCCCCAGAACAGGGCAGTCCCCAGCGCAAAGAGTATCGGTACAAGCATTTTAGTTCTCATTTTGTCCTCAACTGGGCCGGCGCAGGGCAAGACCAACGGCGCCGCCGCGGGGACCGACATCCTAGCGACTCCGTTCCTTGAACGCATCTGTACACCGCGACCGGCAGATTGCGGTCACTCGCGGAGTGTGCGATAACCGCTGGCATGTCCGACCTGTTCCCCGGCTATCTCTCCATTGACGCGGACGCCCTGGGTGCCGGCCAGCCGGTCCCCCTCCACATCGTCAGCGACCCGGCTGAGCTGGCGCGGATCATGGCACGTGACATCCGCGACCTCATCCGGGAGGTCCACGGGTCCGGCCGGGGTCCGACGTTCATCATCCCCGTAGGGCCGGTCGACCAGTTCCCCATTCTGGCCGACTTGATCAACCAGGAGCGTCTGTCACTGCGGGATGTGGTGTTCATCAACATGGACGAGTACCTCACCGACGACGAAGCCTGGCTGCCGGTCGATCATCCCCTCAGCTTTCGCGGATTCATGAACCGCAAGTTCTTCGAACTGCTCGATCCGCAGCTTGCGCCCCACGTGCCCAGCGCGTCTTTCCCGATCCACGCGACCCGACGGCCATCGGACGGTTGATCGACGAGCGCGGCGGCGTGGATGCCTGCTTCGGGGGGATCGGGATCAATGGGCACATCGCCTTCAACGAACCGCCCGAACCCGGAGCAGAGCTGACGAATGGGGAGTTCGCCGCCCTGCCGACCCGCGTGCTGCCGCTGTCGCGCGAGACACGCACCATCAACGCCCATACGGTCGGGGGCAGCCTCGATGTCATTCCGCACCAATGCATCACGGTAGGCATGCGCGAGATTCTTGCGTCGCGACGACTGCGTTTCTACTGCAATCGCCCGTGGCAGAGCGGAGTGGTGCGGCGGGTTCTGCATGGACCGATCTCCGCAGACTGCCCGGCTTCGCTGCTGCGCACCCATGCCGATGCCTGTCTGACCATCACCAGCCAGGTCGCCGGGAGACCCGAGATCCGCCTGCGCTGACACCGCGCGACCGGCCGTCCGGACACACTTCTCGACAGGGAGACAAGACGATGCGTCTGGACTTCGCGAACGAACGGGTCCTCGGGGTTGTCGCCCATCCCGACGATGCCGAACTCCTGTGCGCCGGGACGCTGGCACGGGCGCGGGCCGACGGGGCGGCCATTGGTCTGTGCGTCCTCTGCCAGGGAGACAAGGGGCAACCGTCACAGAACATCGAGAATCTTGCTCGCGTACGAGGGGCAGAGATGCAGGCGGCCGCAGACCTGCTGGGAGCGGAACTCATGCGGGGGGACATCCCGGACAGTACACTGCGCGATGATGACGCCACCCGGTCGTTACTCGTCACATTGCTGCGTCGGTTTCGGCCCACCCTGATGCTCGGGCATGCTCCGCCGGACTATCACACCGACCATCGCGCCGCTTCCCAACTCGTGGACACCTGCAGCTGGCTGTGTGCCTCACAGGGATATCAGCGAGACACTCTCCCTGTCGAGCGACCGCCGGCCGTCTGGCATATGGACACAATCGGCATGCAGGGTTTCGAGCCGACACTCTTCGTGGACGTCGGCGCATCGGTGGACCTGAAGGAACGGATGCTCGCGTGTCACAAGAGTCAACTGCAGCGCACGGGTGATGCCGACTTCGCCCCGCTCGCCGAGTTGATGCGTCAGCAGTTGACGACCCGCGGCGCGCAGGCCGGTGTGACGGCAGCCGAAGCCTTCCGGCCCCATCACGTCTTCAAGCGCACGCGGGCCTGGTGAACACGGCCACGGCGGTTCAGTCGAGCAGGGGATCGTCCACGACCGTAAACGCGTCGGCCACTTCGGCGGGGATCCGCAACGGGGTGCCCGTCGCCAGTGTGACGAAGGCCCAGTTCGTTTCAGCAATCGCCAGCACAGCGTCATCCGCAGGCCGGAGCACGCGGTACCTGCGCACAGAACTGACGCGTTTGAACCCGGCGACCCACGTTCTGACGACAATCGGCTCACCCAGGAACGCGGGCTTCAGGTATTCGATCGTGTGCGACTTCGCGACCCAGCCGATCCCCGCCGCTTCGTACGCGCGGGGGTCCAGCCCTGCGCAGACGAATGCGCCACCGCCGCATCCACGATCCAGCGCATGTACACCAGATTGTTGACATGCCCCTGTCCGTCGACCTCGTCGGGGATGACGGTGTGTTCCTGCAGATACACGTCGGGCATGGCTCATACTCCCGCAGGACGCGAGTTGCGGGACGACGATCCGGACACCTGCGACCAGACATCCCCCGCGAACAGATCGACGGCAACAGCGAGACCCGCGTCCACGAGTTCCTGGCCCGAAACGAATCGTCCCGGCCGCGTCCACTGGGCGAGCAGCGTGCGATCGCAGCCAAACATCCTCGAGAGCAGCTCATCGAGGTCCTGTTCCAGCAGTTTGAAGTGGCGGGCCCACTCCTCGGCCTCCTCCAGCTTCAGGTTCTCGTCGCTCTGCCAGCGAATGGGATGAAAGAGCAGGGTGGCATGGGGGATGACGCACCGGCGGGGACAGGCGGCAAACGGGAGAATGGCAGCCGATGAGCACTCGCCGGCGACCACCGCCAGCACATCGAGTCCCCGCAGGCGGATGAGGGCGGCCAGCGACAAACCTGCGTAGGCACTCCCCCCGCAGGAATCGAAGAAGATCGTGCCCCGGCTCCGGACGGGAACTGATACCAGCCGCTCCGTGAGATCGAGCTGCTTGTCCGTCAGATCGCCGCAGATCACCAGTTCCCAGTCCTCCACAGGCTCGCGGCCCCGGTCGACACGTCGAGCCGGGACTCCGACTGCTGGATAGGCAGAGAACTTTCGCACAGTCATCGGTCAGGGCCGTTCTGAAAGGTCACCAGGCAGGATCAGTCGCCGGCACCTGTTGCCTCAGGGAGCCGCGAGGCTCACGCGCACGATCTCCTTGTCGTTGCGGGCGAACACGCTCTGCATCGCAAAGGCCGGCGGTGACCAGACGATCATCCGCTGACGGCGGCCCAGATCCCGAGTTGGTTCCACCAGCAGGGCCCGACTCACCTCCTCGTAACCCGCCGGCGAGAGATTCGCGATGATGAGCTCCCCCTGTTCGTTGTGAATGAACACACGCTGGGAATCATCGTTGGTCGTTCGCCCCGCAGGCTGATGTGGGAACAGAAACGCGTTCCACCAGCGCCCTTCCCCCGTCGCAGCGAAGGTCTCCCAGAGTCGCTCGCCGGTCTGCGCATCGAGACACCGCAGTTGTCCATGGCTGCAGACACCATAGATGTGCGTGTCGGTGACCAGCGGCGTGCACATGATGGCATGCAGCCCGTCCGTTTCGATTTCGTTGTCGCTCGTTCCGCGCCAGACGACGCTGGCACCGGAGCCATCGGCAGCGACGTCCAGCATCAGCGGACCGTTGTAGAACGCCGTGAAGAACAACCGCGTCCCAGCCTGCCGGGGGGACGGGATACACAGGCCTGAACGAATGGCCCAGTCGTGCTTCCAGAGCAACTGTCCCGATTCCGGATCAAGGGAGCTGATGGCCGCGGGATGCCAGACAATCAGTTGATCGACACCGCCGAAATTGAACAGCATCGGCGGACAATACCCGACGTCCGGGTCGTTCAGGGCCCGCCAGCGCTCTTCTCCCGTGCGCCGGTCAAAGCTGACAACCAGCGCCCCACGGCCCCCCACCAAGGTGATCAACTCATCCCCATGCACCAGCGGTGCAGCCGACATGCCCCAGATCGGCAGCTTCGTCGCAAAGTCTTCGGGGAAGTTCCGGCTCCAGCGGATGTCGCCCGTCTCTGCGTCGAAGCAGAACATGTGCCCGACCGCGCCGATCGTGTACACCAGTCCGTCGTGATAGACCGGGGTGGCCCGAGGGCCCGCCGGATAGCTGATCGTGTAACGACACGGGTACTCGTGCTGCCAGAGGATTTCGCCGGTGTCGGCGTTCAGGCAGAGTACGCGTTCGCGTCCATCGGGCCCGTTGTCATGAATTCGATCTGTGACGAACACCTTCCCGTCGGCGACTGCCGGCCCCGCATAGCCCTCGCCAATCGGTGTCGACCAGACGCGAGGAAGCGTGCCCGCAGGGAGACCGTCGACCAGCCCCGACTCCCGCCAGGTCTGATCCCGCTGCGGTCCTCCCCACTGCGGCCAATCGTCGCCCCACGACGAGGTCGACGTTGCCAGACACAACGCGAGGCTGAGCAGCCCGACAACCCTCGGCCTGGAACGGGCCGAATCCCTGTGAAAGTCACAGACCTGCATAGCAACGAACTCCTGACAAGGACAAAACGCGGCGGGCTGCAGGGGATTCTAGCGGACCTTGCCCGCGCACGTCAGGTGGGCCCCGGCAACTCGGTGCTGCGCCACAGATACCAGCAGGCGACCGTGGCATAGGGACGCCACGGGCAGGCGATCGTCTCACACTGATCCCGGCCGGGCAACTCGGGCAGGGCGTAAAGCTGGCGAATGGCCGAACGGATCCCCAGATCATCGTGAGGCAGCACGTCGAGGCGGCCCAGCGAGAACATCAGAAACATCTGGGCCGTCCACACGCCGATCCCGCGCACGCGAATCAACTCGGCGATGACATCCGCGTCTGGCATTCTTCCCATACGGTCCAGCCGCACCGACCGCTGGAGCACATGGTCAGACAGGTTCTGCAGATATCCAGCCTTCTGGGGAGAGACGCCCAGAGCCCGCAGATCGTCCAGCGACAAGGCCGCGATGGCGGCTGCGGTGACCTGTCCCGGTCGCACGGCGTTCGACAACCGGTTCCAGATCGACCGGGCCGCCTTTCCGGAGATCTGCTGCGCGATGATGGACCGCGCCAATGCCTGGAAGCGGCGACGTTCTGTTCGCATCCGGAAGGGGCCGACCGCGGCGATCACGTCCCTCACGATGGGATCCGCGGCACGCAGGTGTCTGACGGCCGCGCGCGTCTCCCGCACATCGAAGCCCATGGCAGCTACTCTCCGATGACCGACGGCTCGACACCGCTGGGATCCGCGACGGCCGCCTGCTGCAGGGACTTGAGAAACTCTCGTGTGGTCGCCTGCACTTTCTCGCCGGCGATCGACATGATGTCGTTGTGGTCGGCCTCGGGAAGTGCGAGAAATCGCTTCGGAACGCCAGTGCTCGACTCCGCCGGCGCCGCGTCGAACAGGCGTGCTCCCTGTTCAAAGGGAACGATCTGATCGCGATGCCCATGGACAACCAGCAGGGGACAGGTGACTTGTGAAATCCGATTGATCGAAGGGAAGCGATCGAGGAGCACCCAGCGCACCGGCAGCCAGGGGTAATGCCAGGCCGCCGCATCCACCAGTGAAGAAAACGTGGCCCGCAACATCAGTCCGGCCGGTTCGGTGCCGGTTGCGCACAGATCGTAGGCCAGTCGCGTCGCCACCCCTCCGCCGAGGGACTCTCCACAGAGCACGATGCGGTGGGCCGGGACGTGCAGTTGATTCGTGGCGTAGTTCCACACCGCCCGAGCATCCCGGGCGAGGGCCCGCTCCGAGGGAGATCCCGTGTTCTCCGCGTACCCCCGGTAGTCGACGATCAGCACGTCACAACCAAGGTCATGGAACATCGCGATCTTGTTGACACGATACCCGCGATGTCCGGCATTCCCGCTGAAGTAGAGAATCAGCGGCCGCTCTGACTGCAACGACTCCGTGACCCCCGTCGAGTCACCAGCGGATTCCGCCAGCGCCAGCCACCCATGGAGCGTCACCCCGTCGTCGGCGGTCACGCGCACGTCATGCACCTGACCTTCCGCGAACAGACCCTCCGGCACCGTGACCTGTTCGCGACGGGGCTGATAAATCAGACTGCGTTGTATGAGGGACAGCATCGTGAGCATGGACAGGTAGGGAATCGCAGCCAATATGCCGAGACGCACAGCGCCTCTCCTGACGGAGCGTACACGCTCGCTTCGTCGCGGCAATGCCGCATTACTGGCTGGATCCGGCACATCGGGCGAAGCAGCAATCGAACAATCCCCGTCGTTCGGATTCCTTTGAGTCTCCCCCCCATGATACGTTTCCCGGCATCGATCCGACAAATCGAAAGGGATCGCCCCCGCTCACGACAGACTCCCGGCATGACGGAGGCGCGATGAAACTGATTCCGGTACTCGATCTGCAGGGGGGCGTTGTCGTTCGCGGCGTGGCGGGGCAGCGGCACACCTACCGCCCCCTCCAGAGCCTGCTGGTCGACTCCTGTGTCCCCCTGGAGGTTGCCGAGGGGCTGAGCCTGCTGTGTGGTCACCGGGCACTGTACATCGCCGACCTCGACGCCCTGGAGCGCGACGCACCCGACTGGTCCACGCTGCAGGATCTGGTGCAGGGTGGCTTCGAGTTGCTCGTGGACGCCGGTGTCCGCGAACCCGCGCAGGCCTGCCGACTGATCGATCTGGGAGTGCAGCGTGTGGTGGTGGCGCTGGAAACCGCGACCGGTCCCGATCTGTTAAGCGAGGTCCTCTCACACCTCGGGCGAGAGCGAGTGACCTTCAGTCTCGACCTGAAAGAGGGTCGCCCTCTGCACAGGTCCCCTCTGTGGAGTGCCGATCCAATGACCGTCGGCATGACCGCCATCGAACAGGGCATCACATCACTGATTGTGCTGGACCTGTCCGGTGTCGGTGTCCCGGGTGGCGTGCCGACCTTGCCGCTCTGCCGGGAACTGCGCGAGCGATACCCCGACCTCGAGTTCATCACCGGTGGGGGAGTGCGGCATGCGGACGACCTGAGAGCGCTACAGGCTGCCGGCGTGGATGGTGTACTCATTGCATCGGCCCTGCACGATGGGCGCATTACTCATCCGGAGGTGAACGAACTGCGGACCGCGGATGAGCAGCCTCGTCCCTGCGGCGGCGGCGGGTAGCCGGAGCGGTGCCAGTGACGGACAGCATTGTCGACATGCTGCCGGATCTGCGCAAAGGCGCCGGCATTCTCAGAGATTCACACGCTCGAAGCAGAGCGGATCGTCCCGCTGAGGATCGCTGACTCGCAGGGAGACGCGACCTTCCAGCAGGTCGGTGAGTACGTTCCCGCACACCTCGGCCCGCCACCCCTGCCGCAAGCGGGGTTCAGGATCCTTCCGCCTCCCGGAGATTTCCCAGCGGACGAGTTCCTGCAGGTCCGACTGTGTGCCGACGATCGATGTCGAAATCCCCAGTTCCGCACAGCGGTGCGCGAGGGCGATGCCCATCAGCTTGCCGAGCACCTCTTCCTGTGGCAGCGTCTGCTGACCGCGCGCCTTCGCGGGGAGGTCGCTGTCCGGGATCTCGAGAGCACGACCAATGCAGGCGAGCAGTTCTTCAGCCATGCGGAGGTAGTCCCGCCGGTTCATGCCGCGAGTGGCGGTCACGTCGCGCAACGTCTTGGGACGACGGCGCGCGAGGTCGATGATCAGATCATCCCGCAGCAGCGAGCGGGGGGTGCGGTCGCGCTCCTCAGCCTGCTCCTCGCGCCACCAGAACAGTTCGCGGGCCACGGCCATCTCCCGTCGCGAGAGTCGCTGCAGTCCCGGGAGTCGCTGCCAGGCGTTTTCGCGATCCTCGCTGGCGAGTTCGTCGACACGCCGGCGGCACTCGTCGAGCGCCCAGTCGAGCCGACCTGTCGTGCTCAACGACTGCTGCTGCCGATCCCAGACGGTCAGCAGATGGGCGACATCCTCGAGCGCATAGTCGACCTGGGTGGTGGTCAGCGGACGTCGCTCCCAGTCGGTGCGCGTCTGATGGGATTCGAGCTCGATCCCCAGGACGCGCTTCACCAGAGCCCCATGGGAGAGCGGAAACCCCCGGCTACGCAGCCCTTCGACCACCTGCACATCCACGAAATTCTGCGGAGGCTGGCCCCCGAATCGCAGACAGAACAGGATCTCCTCGCGGCCGCCATGCACAACCACCTCGGTCGCCTCATCGGTCATCAGGTCCCACCAACCCTGCAGGTCGGGGACCTCGAATGGATCGACGGCCGCCACACGCTCTTCGGTCGCGAACTGCAGCAGACACAATTCGGGCCGGTAGTGTCCTTCGGAGACGAACTCCGTATCGAAAGTGACCCGTCCCGACTGTGCGATATGCGCGCACAGTTCGTCGAACGCATCCTGGGTCCTGATGAGACGATGGGGCATTCGTGGAAGTCCCGGAATCCGCAGCAAAATGATCCAGGCCCTGGCGGCCTGCGCAGGACCGGGCCGGTGTCAGGGATTCTGGCAGGTGAGCGTGCAAAACGCCAATGACGCCCGCGACTTGAGAGATTGCAGGGGGGCAGGCCGTTCGATATCGTGCCCTCCAGTTACCAGCGACCTCCCCCAACGGGATGACCGCAGCGCCGATCCTGCTGGTGAAGTTCCGCCTCGGCGTGCGATCCGACGGAGACTCAATACTCATGGGACTATTCGACGGGAAGACGGGTGTCGTGTTCGGCATCGCCAACGATCGCTCCATCGCCTGGGCGATCACGGAGAAACTGGCCGCCGAAGGCGCGGTGATGGGTTTCACCCACTTGCCGGACCGTGACCCGGAGCGCCCGAAGAACGAAAACAAGGTCCGCAAGCTCGTCGAGCCGATCGGTGCCCGATTCCTGATGCCCTGCGACGTGCAGCAGGACGATCAACTGGATGCGGTCTTCGCGCGGACGCGAGAGACCTTCGGGAAGATCGATTTCGTCCTGCACAGCATCGCTTTCGCTCCGCCCCAGGATCTCACGGGACCGGTCTACAACGTCAGCCGTGAGGGCTTCAAACTGGGCATGGAGATCTCGGCCTACAGCCTGATCGCCATGGCCGGGCGGGCGCGGGAGATGATGAGCCCCGGCGGGAGCCTGCTGACACTCACCTACCTCGG
This sequence comes from uncultured Planctomycetaceae bacterium, assembly GCA_963715185.1. Taxonomy (GTDB): domain Bacteria; phylum Planctomycetota; class Planctomycetia; order Planctomycetales; family Planctomycetaceae; genus CAVPPT01. Next base: position 38,080 of record CAVQRG010000018.1, on the reverse strand, counting down.
CGGCGAGACAGTCATCCCCGGTTACAATCTGATGGGGCTGTGCAAGGCCGCCCTCGAGAGTGCCGTTGCCTACCTTGCCAGCGAGATGGGTAAGGATGGAATCCGCGTGAACGCCCTGAGTGCCGGACCCGTCAGAACCATCAGCGCCAGCGGAGTTGGCGACTTCCAGAAGATGGTGCAGCTCTACGAGACCTTCTCCCCCATGCGGCGCAATGTCACAGCCGAGGAGGTCGGCAAGTCCGGACTCTTTCTGCTCAGCGATCTCGCCAGCGGCGTGACCGGTGAGATTCTGCATGTCGATTGCGGGTACCACGTGATGGGTGCACCGCCCCCCGAAGCGGCCGGCAGTTGATCGTTGGACGAACGCTCCTTCCTCGACGTCATCTCCGGTCGACGGCGCGGAGTCGCCGCCGCGCTGACTCGCGGCCTGCTCAGTCTGGCCGCTCCGCTGTACCGGATCGCGATGGCCCTGCGCAACTGGCTGTTTGACGCGGGTTGGCTGACTGTCCAGCGGGCGGAGGTGCCCGTCGTCAGCGTCGGCAACATCACCACGGGCGGGACGGGAAAGACCCCCGTCGTCGCCTGGCTGGCCAACTGGTGTCGCAGCGCGGGACACCCGCCGATTCTCATCAGCCGCGGATATCGTGCGCTCGATGAAGTAGGGAACGACGAGCTTCGCGTGCTCGATCAACTGTGCCCGGGCGTCCCACACCTGCAGGGACGCGATCGCTGTCAGGTCGCCACCCGCGCCGTGGCCGAGCAGCGCCCCGACGTCCTGATCCTGGACGACGCATTTCAGCACCGCCGCCTGGCGCGCGACCTCGACATCGTGCTCATCGACGCACTCAACCCCTGGGGCTACGGACGCCTCTTGCCGCGCGGATTGCTGCGGGAACCGCTGTCGGCGCTCCGACGGGCCGATCTGATCGTGCTCACGCGCATCGACCAGGTGCCTGCCGCGGACGCCAACCGATTGCGGGAACGCATCCGTGAACACTGCTCGGCTGCGGTTGTCGAACTTAGGTTCCGTCCACAGTCACTGCTGTCGCTGTCCGGGGACCGACGGGCGCTGTCGGACCTGCAGGGCCAGAACGTAATTGCCATCTCCGGGATCGGAAATCCCGACGGATTCCGCCAGACCCTGCAGGCCGCCGGGTTCGATCTTGGCGAGAACCGTTTCCGCTCCTTCCCGGATCATCACCACTACACGACCAGCGACCTGCGTGAAATCGCGGCCTGGGGACAGTCCTGCTCCGCCACCGCCCTCGTGACGACCCAGAAGGACCTCGTCAAACTGGAGGGCTGGCAGGACGAACTTCTTCCCGTATGGGCCGTGACCATCGATGTCGACTTTCTCCGAGGTCGCGAGGTACTCGAAGCTGCGCTGCAGACGCTGTTCGCTGAAACCGGACTGGCCCCGCGCGGGTAGCTCCGGGAGGAGCGCCGGCGTCACCGGTCTGCTCTCTTGATGACATGTGCCCGATGGCACCTGATTGACGATTGTTGCCTTCGGGCTGAATAATCAGCCCGACACTCCCGAATCTGCAAGAGGCCTCCATGAGATCGTTCTGTACGCTGGCAGTCACACTGGTCCTCGCGTCCACGACATGGCTGCCGGCCCAGGATGTCGTGGAGGAAACCCCGCCTCCCCCGGCACCGGTCGCGGTCCTCAATTTCGCCAGTCTCGATCGACTGCTCGCCGACGCCGCGTACGTGTTCGAGGCGGCCGGCCGGCCCGAACTGATGGAATGGCTCGCTGACGGACTGGCCGTGCTGCAGGACCTCGAGGGCATCGACCGCACAAAGCCGATGGGGGCGATGCTGTTTCTCGCGGAAGGCCTGCCACCCCGACCGGTGCCGGTCGCGTACATCCCGGTGGAGGATGGCCAGAAACTGCTCAACACCTTGAGCATGAACGAGACACTGTGGAAGAAGTCGGGAACCGTCGAGGGTCGGTATGCAACCGTCGGCGGGCCGGAACTGCATCTGGAATTCCGCGGGGACTACGCGTATCTGGTCCGGCAGGAGGAATCGTTTCTGGACCGGGAGCTGCCTGAGCCGATCACCTACAATGCCCCGCTGACCGAACGCTACGATGCGGCCGCCGCGATCCGCATCTATACCGTGCCCGATGCCATCCGAAAGGTGTTTGTGGGCTTTCTGCGTGCGAACTCCGAAGTGGAATTGCAGCAGCGCGACGGTGAGGCGGAGACGGCGTATCGCATTCGCCGGGCCCAGGGAATGTCGCTGATCGAGTTCATCGATCAACTGCTGACGGAAGGGGACCAGGTCACACTGGGCTGGGATGCCTCGGCGGAAGCACGGCGCGGCGTGCTCGAGCTCTCGATCGACGCCAAGGCCAACAGCGAGTTCGCCCGCTTTCTGACGGACGTCTCCGGCCAGAAGTCCTCTTTTCACGCCATGTTCGACGAGGACCAGCCGCTGTGCCTCTCGGCGTCGTGGGAGTTGCCGCCGCGTGACCGCGAAGCCTATGCCGAGGTCGCCTCGGCCCTGAGAGACCAGGTCGAACTCGACCTTCTGGAGAAGGACCTGCCGGGCGATTCTGTCCCGGGACTCTTCGATGCGATTGACGCGACGATCCAATCGGGTCACATGGATTTCTGCATGCAGTTCGCCGCGCCCGAAGAGGGACGGTTCGTGCTGCTGGGGGGGGTGAGGATCGTCGGTGCGCGCACGTTCGGGGAGTCACTCGCCCGCCTGCTCAACGCCCTGCGCGACGATCCTGATGTCGCGGCGATCGAACTGAACGTGGATTCGCACGAAGGTATCGCCTTCCACCGGCTGAAGGGGAAAGATGCCTCGGCGCAGGATCAGCGCACGTTCGGAGGAGCCCCGAGCCTCTACGTCGGATGCAGTGACCGGGCGCTGTGGTTCGCCATCGGTACGCAGGGATCGACGGCCTATCTGAAGCCCGTCATCGATGCGGTGCAGCGTGCGGAGTCGGAACCGCCCGCCACCACGAACAATGCGCCGTTTCAGCTGATCGCCCGGATCTCGCAATGGATGCAGATCCCCGGACCCGACCGTGGCGACAAGGGGCCAAGCTGGCGCCGCCAACTCGTCGACGAGGCTTTCAGTGGCGAGGACGACGCCCTGCGCATCGACGTCCGACCGACGGAGACCGGGGGACGCATCCGGATTCAGTTCGATGAAGCGTTCCTGCGGTTCATCGCACTCCGCGTGGGGCGTGAATACGACCGCAGTCAACTCTGACGAGCGCTCCATGTCAGAGCACCCCAGGCGACATCGCCCGGAAGCCGATTACGACGTGCTGGTGTTCAGCGTGATGTGCACGTAGTACTTCACGAAGTCCTCCTTGGGCATCGGCTGCGCGAAGTTGGCACCCGCCTGCTCGAACTTTGCACGGATGCTCGTGCTGCGCTGCCACTCCTGCTCCGTCAGTGAGCCGTTGCGATCCTTGTCGAGGATCAGGAAGTACCGCTCGGCCTGTTTGACATGCGGCTCGACGTCCGGTCCCGTCACCGAAACGGTCTCGAGGTTGACCGGAGGGATCGCTGGTCGCGCCGGCGCAGCCGCCGACGTGCTGCCGGATGTCGAGCCGGCCGCGCTGGCGATCTGGGTCCCGGCATCCTTCGCCCCCAACGTCAGCTCCTTGGGCGTCAGGAATCCATCCAGGTTGTGATCGTGCAGGTCGAACTGCCCCATGGCGCTGCGGCCCTTCCAGGCCATCCATTCGGCGAAAGAGATCTGTCCGTCAAGATTCACATCTCCCGAGGCGTACTCGCCGGGAAGATCGACCGTGACCCGGATCTTTTCGGGTGGTTTCGTGCCCCGGGAGTCGCCGCGAGAACGGTCCCGGTCATCCCTGCTCGAACCGCCCCGCATCCGATCTTCCGCAGCCTTTTTCATCATCTTCTCGGCATCGCGCAGGCTGACACCACGCGCGATGTCGATCCCCTGCGATTCGAGCATGTACCGGATCGGTCCACGGGAGTTCTCGAGCTCGTCCCCATCCAGATAGCCGTCTTCGTTCTGGTCCATCCGGCCGAGAAACTCAGAGGGATCAAAGCCCCCGCCGCGCCCGCCGAAGTCTCCACCACCGAAGCCGCCTGGAGAGAATCCACGACCGCCGAACTCTCCACCATCCCCACCAAAATCGCCGCGCCCGCCGTCACCGAAGCCTCGCTGAGCGCAAGCCGTCTGACTGAGCCCCAAAAGGAGGGTGGCGATCGTCAGCAGTGTTTTTGCCCGCTGCATGACAGCTTCTCCCGATCCTGTGTGTTGATTGGGCCCGCAGACTCCTGGCCTGCATCCACCTCACCCAGTCCGCCAAGGGTCCAGCTGAAGCAGCGTCCACGGGGGGATTCGTCGATGTTTGGCAACAATCCGGTCTGCCGTCCATGTTACCTTGATGGGGGCCGATTTGTCGCACGGAATACTGATGAAGGGAGCAGATGGTTAGCCGATCTGCTATTATAGGTTCCGATGCCGCCCTGGCCCGGTAAACGGTTCATACGCCGGATTCTGCGGAAATTCTGTGTATGCCCGGCATTCGCATGCGGAACAGAGACAGACCCCTCTGACATTGGTCAACCCTTTTTCGCTGCGCGGACTGGTCTCGAGCACTGGGACAGACTTGCCCGACCCGGCCGCTCCCTGCGGTTGTGGCGGGTGCTTTGGGAGATGAGGTTGATGCGCGTCACATCCATTATCCGCAACCTGATGATCCTGTGTGGTGCAGGGATCGTAATGGTCCAACTGCCGGGCATGGCTTGGGCACAACGTGGGTTCGGCCCCCCGCGCGGCGGGCCGGAACGGGGCGGGGCGTACCTCGATCTCCGCAGCGAAGAGGTTCGCCGGGAGATCGGCATCACTGACGAACAACTGGCTCGCATCGACGAGCTCCTCGAGCAGTCTCGCACGCAGACAGACATGCGGGAATACCTGGACCGCCTCCGAAACGCTGAGGGGGACGAGCGGGACGCGATTCGCGCCGAAATGCGCGAGGCGTTCGAGAACCAGAGGCAGGCCGCCGACCAGCATCTCCAGCAGGTGCTCACACCGCAGCAGCTCACGCGATTGAGTCAGCTCCGCCTGCAGCGGCAGGGGGTGCGGGCCCTGGCCGACGAGACGGTCGCCCAGTCGCTGGAGTTGTCCGACGAACAGCGGCAACGTCTGGAGGTCCTGCTGCAGGAGTTCGATGATGCCCGGCGCAGCCTGGGATTCAGCGCCACCGACGCAGAGCGCGAGCAGTTTCGCAACACCTGGACGGAAAAGGCGCTGGCGGTCCTGACGACGGAACAGCAGGAAAACTGGAAGGCCCAACTCGGCGATCCCCCGGCTCCCGTGGTGGCCAGCACTCCGGCGACACCCGTGGCAAGCCCAGGCAGCCCTCCCACGGCCCCCAGTGCGCCCGACAGTAGCGACGACACGTCTGCGGAAGCGGATGTCGTGGCATCGTTCGGTGCCAGCGCCGGCGAGGCATCCGTACGACCGTCCGCGGCAGGTGACCAGCGGATCTCCTTCAACTTCCGTTACGCCCCCTGGGAAACCGTCCTCAAGCTGTTTGCGGATGCCGCCGACCTGACGCTGGATCTCAACGACATCCCCAGCGGGACCTTCAATCACTACGACAGCAAGTCGTACACCATTCCCGAAGCCTTGGATGTGCTCAATGGGTACCTGCTGCCCCGGGGTTACGTCCTCGTGCATCGGGACAACTTTCTGGTCTGCGTGAACATCGACAACGGCATTCCCCCCAACCTCGTGCCAACCGTCACCGTTGAGGAGTTGGCGACACGGGGTCGGAACGAATTGATGACGGTCGTCTTTCCGCTGGAAGGGGTGGAGGATGTCTCGGCGCTGGCCACTGAGGTCGAGAAGCTGAAAGGCCCGCAGGGGAGCGTGGCCGGGATTACCCCCGCGCGGACCCTGGTCGTCACCGACATCGGGGCGAATCTCACGCGGATCAATCACATTCTGCGGAACTTCACCACCGGCCCCCAGGACCAGGTGTTCAAGAACTATCAGCTCGAGCACATCTTCGTGGACGACGCGGAGTATCTCGTCCGGTCGCTGCTCGGCCTCGACACCGGCAGTACGCCGACTGCAACCGCCAGTGCCTCCAGCCAGCAGCAGCAGATGATGATGGAACGCTTCGCCCGCTCCCGGGGCGGGGGAGACCCGCGACAGCAGCAGGACCCGCTCTCCGCGACCGACTGGCGGAACCAACACCCGCACCAGTTCGTCGACGGCGCACCTGACGTCCGACCCGCGCACGAACCGGCTGCTCGTCTCCGCAACGCTCAGCGAACACAAGATCATCGAAGAAGCCCTGAAGACGGTCGATGTCTCCGACCAGAGTCCGCTGGCGAGCGACCGACCCTATGGGGCCGTCGGCGACAAGCAGGTCGCTGTCATCCCGCTCTCCGCCATGGATCCTTCGTCGGCGACAGCCACCCTGCAGGCCATGTTTCTGAAGGATGGCGACGCCGCCCCCACGATCTATCCCGACCTCACCGGCCGGCAACTTATGGTGCGTGGAACCGAAACGCAGCTCTACCAGATTCGCCAACTGCTCACCGATCTGGGTGAAGACGGCACCGGCAGCCGCGGCCTCCGCAATCGCGGGCCCGTGCGCACTTACAACACCAGCGGCCGCGACCCCCAGGAAGTGCTCGACATCCTGCAGCGCATGTGGGGTGCACGCAATGGCGGCAGTTCCCTGCGAATCGTCGACCCTGACGAGCGCGGGCGGTCTTCGAGGCTCGACCTCCGCGATCAACAGGCCCCGGAACGGCCCCAACGCCCTGCAGGCGAGAGTGATGATCCTGGTGCCATCCATCGCCCATGGCCCGACGCCACGCGGGGGGGGCCCCCTCGCGGCGAGGTGAACGCCCCGAGTCGTCGGCAGTCCTCGCTGGCCTACGTCAATCTCCAGACCGAGGAGCCAGAGGCCGCACAACAGACTCCGCCTGCGGAGGGCTCCGATCAGGACCCGCGACGACCGTACGCCCCGCCGGTCGAAGAGCCGGCGGACAGAGCCCCCGCGTCCGGTTCCGATGGACCGGTCACGATCAACGTCATCGGCGGCGAACTGGTGATCTCCGGCGACGAAGCGAAACTCGATGAACTCGAGGAGATGCTCGACACGGTCCTGCAGGCGGTGCCGGCCCGCACCCGCTGGTCGATCTTCCCACTGAAGTCGGCGGACGCCATGGAAGCCGCGGCGATGCTCGAGCAGTTGTTCCCCGACAGCTCGGTGGCTCAGCCATCGAGTGCCACGAGCGGCAGCCTGTTTGGGGGCCTGACAAGCGGGATGCGCTCGTTCGGATCGAGCGTGGCCAGCATGACTGGCCTGGACAGCCTCGGTGAAGGCCCGCAAACACTGCGGATTATCCCCGACCTGCGACTGAACGCGCTGTTCGTCAGTGGTCCGTCGTATCGGGTCGACGAAGTGGAAGAGATGCTGACGGTACTCGATGCCTCCGGCCTCACCGACTCGCTGCGCGACCGGCAGCCAGAAATGATCCCGGTGCTGTATGCCGATGTGGACGAGGTGTACGAGATCGTCAAGAGTGTGTACGAACCGGAACTCGAGCCCCCGCAGCGGGGTGGCAACGACCGCAGCAATCCCTTTGCCGCCATGATGGGGGGAGGAGGAGATCGCGGCAGTCGCGGCGGGAATGGTGGTCAGCAGGCTGCCGCAGCTCCGGCGGTCACACTGGGGGTGGACCGCACCACCAGTCATCTGATTGTCTCGGCTGATGACGGGACGCTGCAGCAGATCAGGGGGTTGGTCGAATCCGTCGACAATGCGGCCCGCGAGGCGCGCCGGTCGGTCAGGGTGATCGGACTGCAGAACACCAGCGCCGCAACCATTGAAGGCTCATTGAACTCGCTGATGCCCAAAGTCACCGTGTCGACCTCCGGCAACCGCTCGAGTTCATCCTCCAGTTCCTCGCGTGGCTCAGGCTCGCCGGCTCCGTCCAACGACGCTGAGGCGATGCAGCGTCGGATGGAATTCTTCCGCGCCATGCAGAGCGGCGGCGGTGTTCCCGGCGGTGGCTTCAGCCGCGGGGGCGGGGGAGGTCCCGGGGGCGGTTTCAGCCGTGGTGGGGGTGGCGGAGGTCCCGGGGGCGGCTTCAGCCGTGGTGGAGGCGGCGATCGCGGTGGACGCTGAGCGCGTCCCAACGGTATCTGCTGTAGATTCGTAACTTTCTTGTGGTCTGTCGCGTCTCACTCTGGGGTGACCTGCCGTGGGCAGGTGGTCTTGATTGCGGGCCATTGACTCGGCGCAGACCGGCACACCATACCGAGTGGGGGCGGAGCAGATGGAGATCGGTGGACTGTTGCTGGAGCGCGGCCTCGTGTCCGAACAGGACATGCAGTATGCCCGTGCCAAGGCCAACGGCAAGCGGGTCGATCAGATTCTCGTCGAGATGGGGGCCGTCAAGGAAGAGGACGCCCTGCGCCTGATGGCCGACGAGCTCGGCATGGACTTCGTGGACCTCAAGAACTTCCAGGTCAACCTGGAGTTGATTTCCCGCTTCCCCACGAACGCGATCTTTCGGCACCAGGTCATCCCTCTGGCAGGGGACAACGGCCGCATCAAGGTCGCGACCAGCGATCCGTTCGACCTGGAAGCTCTGGACGAGCTGAGTTCGCTGGGCAAATGCCGCATCGAACCGGTGCTGGCCTGTCGGGCCGAGATCAACGACCTCATCAAGAGCAGCCTCGGGGTCGGGGGTGACACCATCGATGCGATGGTTGCGCAGCGATCTGAAGACGGCATCGAACTGCTGGACGAACTTCCAGACGATCTTGGTGAGCTCGCCGCAGAGGCCCAGGCTGCCTCGGTCATTCGGCTCGTGAACGAGTTGCTCATCGAAGCGCTCGAGCAGAAGGCGAGCGACGTCCACCTCGAACCGGCCGACCACGGTCTGACGATCCGCTTCCGGGTCGACGGGCTGCTGCGGGTCCAGCCTGTCCCGCCAGAGATCAATCAGTTCGCTTCGGCCATCGTCACGCGGTTGAAGATCATGTCCCGCCTGAACATCGCGGAGAAGCGACTACCCCAGGACGGACGAATCAACCTGCGCGTCTCCGGTCGCGAGGTCGACGTGCGTGTGTCGATCATCCCGATGATCCACGGCGAGGGGATGGTGCTGCGACTGCTCGACAAAGGGCGGATGACCTTCAACCTCGCCAGCGCCGGCATGCCGCCCGAGATCGCCGGGCCCTTTCATGAACTGATTACTCTACCGCACGGTATCGTGCTCGTGACCGGACCCACCGGATCCGGCAAGACGACGACGCTGTACTCGGCGTTGAACGAGATCAAGAGCCCCGACACCAAGATCATCACGGTGGAGGATCCGGTCGAGTATCACATGAACGGGATCAGCCAGATCCAGGTGCATACGAAGATCGGCCTGACGTTCGCGGCCGGCCTGAGGAGCATTCTGCGTCATGACCCGGATGTCGTGCTCATCGGCGAAATTCGAGATGGGGAGACGGCCACGAGTGCCATCCAGGCCTCGCTGACCGGCCACCTCGTCTTCAGCACGTTGCACACCAACGATGCCCCGGGTGCGTTTACGCGGCTGGTGGACATGGGGGTCGAGCCGTACCTGGTGGCAAGCACACTGGAGGGTGTGCTGGCGCAGCGGCTAGTACGTATGCTCTGTCCGAAATGCAAGGAATCGTACGTCCCGGACATCGACGACCTGCCACCGGACCTGCAGGTCACGCCGGCCCAGGAGTTGTTCCGACCGGTGGGATGTCGCACCTGTCGAGACGTCGGTTATCAGGGGCGAAGCGGTATCTTCGAGTTGCTGCTCAACGATGCTCACGTCAAGCGGCTGTGCGTCGAGCAGGCAAGTTCCGGCGACATCCGGACCTATGCCCTCCAGCAGGGGATGATCACCCTGCGCCAGTCGGCCTGGCAGAAGGCGCTCGCGGGCTCGACCAGCCTCGAAGAAGTGGTTCGCATAACCCGCGGGGACGTGGTGTGACGATCCTCACGCTGACCCGGATGACCGGCTCGGGACGCCCAGAACCGACGCCCCACGACGTTTGACGAATGCCTGACTTTCAGTACACCGCTCGCCAACTCACCGGGCAACAGGTGACGGGGGTCATCACGGCCTCCAGCGAGCGCGATGCGCTCGCAACGCTGGCCCAGCGCGAGCTCTTTCCGGTGAGTGTCGGCCTCGCCGAGAGCGCCAGGTCACAGCAGAAGTACGCCGGCAAGCGGGTCAAGCCGCGGGTACTGGCCCTGTTCTACACGCAGCTTGCCGACCTGCTGAAGTCGGGTGTGCCGCTGCTCCGGTCGCTCGATCTGCTGCACAAGCAGGCCAGGAACCCCACCCTGAAGCTGGTGCTGGAGGAGGTTCGCGGCGACGTCGCGGAAGGAACGCCACTGCATGACGCGATGAAGCGGCATCCGAAGGCGTTTAGCGAACTGGTCGTGAGCATGGTGCGGGCCGGTGAGGAAGGGGGCTTTCTCGAAGACGTCCTAAAGCGCGTGGCGTCGTTTACCGAACACCAGGAGGAACTGAAAGGCCGGGTTGTCGGCGCACTCGTGTATCCGATGTTCCTGATGGTCTTCGGTGGATTTGTGGTCGCAGTGCTGCTGGTGTACTTCGTCCCGAAGTTCGAGCCCATCTTTGGCCGGATGGAAGAGCGGGGCGGACTGCCCTGGGCGACCTCGACGCTGCTGGGGTTCAGCGAGGCCGCGCAACAGTACTGGCTGGTGTTCGTGGGACTGCTCATCGCCGCCTTCCTGCTGGCCCGCAACTACCTGCAGACGGAGCGGGGTCGATTTCAGGCAGACCGGTTTCGACTGCAGGCCTGGGGGGCCGGCCGGATCATCAAGAGCCTGGCGATTGCCCGGTTCTGCCGCATTCTGGGCACGCTGCTGCATAACGGCGTGCCAATTCTGAATTCCCTCCGCATTGCCAAAGATGCCACAGGCAATCTGCTGCTCAGTGAGGCGATCGAAACCGCGGCGGAGAACGTCTCCGAAGGCAAGTCACTCGCACAGCCCCTGGCGGCGAGCGGACAGTTTCCCGAAGAGATCATCGAAATGGTGTCGGTCGGCGAAGAGGCCAACAACCTCGAAGAAGTGCTGATCGACGTAGCGGACAACCTCGAACGTCGCACAAACCGGGAGCTGGACATTGCCGTCCGCATGCTCGAGCCCCTGCTGCTGATGATCATGGCGGGAATCGTGCTGTTTGTCGTTATTGCGCTGCTGCTTCCCATCATGCAGAGCTCGGGTTTCGTATGAGACGTTGCAAATTCACCTGCGAACGCCTCAAAATAGCATTTGATCGATGGACCCCTGCGGTGCCGTAACGGTTATACCCTCCGGCGATCGAATCACATTCGACCAAACCCGTGGCCGGCTGCGTCCGGAACGGAGCGACCAAAGACCAAGGAGCGCCTAATGAACCGACAACATGTCCCGCAAACCCCCGCGCGTCGTCGTCGGGGTGGTTTTACTCTGATGGAAATCCTCATCGTGCTCGCCATTCTGGGCGTGATTGCGGCGATGGTCGTACCCGGGCTGCTCGGCACCCAGCAGACCGCCAACATCCAGGCGACCCAGAACAGCATTCACGGTCTGGAACAGGCCGTCAAACTGTTCGCGGTCCAGAACAAAGGGCAGTACCCGCAGGGGGGGCAGGAAGTGATCGAACTGCTCGTGACGCCCCAGACCGATGCGACGGGCCGCACCATACCGGCCCAGCTCGAAAAGGCGCCGCTCGATGCCTGGGGCAACATGCTGTTCTATGAGTACCCGAATACGAAGGCCAACATCACGGCGGACAAGCCGGCCATCTGGTCCTCAGGCCCGGATGCCAAGAACGATGACGGAGCGGGTGACGACATCAACAACTGGTCGGATCTCGGGACGATCTGAGCGACCGGGAAGACCGGCGCCGGTGATGTCGGGCGCACCCGTTCGCCGTCTGTTCGCGCGGGCTCCGAGCGATGAGTACCCACGGACATCCTGATGCAGCGCCGCCCAGCAACGTCTGCCACGTCGGACCTCGAACAGAGTGGCTACACTCTGTTCGAGATTTTGATCGTCCTGACGTTGATCGGCGTGCTGATCGGCATCAGTTGGCCCGCCGTCCTGCAGTATTCGAGTGAGCAGCAGTTGCTGCGCGCGGCAGAAAACGTGCGCTCGGCGGCCGCCAGCGCCCGGATCAAAGCCATCGACAGCGGGACCGAGTACCAGTTCCGCTTCGAACCGGGTGGCCAGCGGTACATCGTGATCCCCGGAAGCCCTCCAGACAACATCGGCGGCAATGCGATGCAACCAGGTCTCGTCGCCGGCGAAACCGGGACCGTTCCGGTGCTGAGCGGCAAGCTGCCGGAGGATTGCTGGTTTACCTCTCCCGACCAGCAAATCGGGCAACCAGCGGCCGCCGAGCAGCTTTCTCCGGACTGGTTCACGTTTCTGCCGGAGTCGTTCGAGCTGGCGGGAACATCGTGGTCGGCACCGGTGCGGTTCTATGCAGATGGCTCGGCCGAAGATGCGTGGTTCTTCATCGATGACGACCGTCAGCATCGTGTGGATGTGGCGGTCCGCGCACTGACGGGGACCGCCACAACCGGGCAGTTGCAGCGGGAGGTCACGCCATGACAAGTCGGCCCGCTGCTGCCGGCAGACCATCTAACCGACATCGGCGCGGGATGACCCTGTTCGAGGTGCTGATCGCGCTGGCCGTCTTTCTGGCATCGCTCGCTGCCATCAGCCAGCTCATCCATGTCGGCACCATTGCGGCAGCAGAGGGTCAGCTGCAGACCGAAGCCGTGTTGCGCTGCGAGACGAAGATGGCCGAGGTGATCGCGGGTATCGAGCCCATGGACCCCGTGTCTGACGAGATCTTCGCTGATGATCAGGAGGGGCGCTGGGCCTGGAGCCTGGTGGTCGGCGATGGACCGCACCTGGACACCCTGCAACTCTCCGTGACGGTCACCCATGTCCGGGCGAATGGCTCGATGGACGCCTCGTTCAACATGGACCGACTGGTGCGCAACCCGCAGATCTTCATCGATGCTGCCGAGGCCTCTCTTGAGGCGGAGGCCCTGTAATGCACACTCCTCCGGCAAATCGCGTCCGTCGCCGCCGCGGGGGATTCACCCTGATGGAGGTGCTCGTCGCCATGGCGCTGAGCCTGCTGCTGCTCGGCGGCGTGTACTCGGCCATCCACATGTTCTGGCAACTCTCGACAGCGGGCCGCGAGAAGATGGAGCATGCCCAGCTGGCCCGGTCCCTGTTTCGACTGATGTCGCTCGATGTCCATTCGACGGTCTTCGCACTCCAGGAACAGTCCACCGCATCCACCGGCGAAGCCGTCGCAGAGGACAGCACCCTCGATGACTCCCTGGCCTACGAGACCGAGTCCTACGAGGACCCGTTGACCAGCCTGACGGAAGGGGTGTACGGGGACTCCGAGAACCTGATTCTGCACAGCAGTCGACCTTCGCGGGACTTCACCTACTACGCGATTACGGACGTGGCGATGTCGACCGATCGTGTGGGGGATCTGGCCGCGGTGAACTACTTCCTGGCCGTCCGCGGCGCGGGGGGGCTGTCCGGTGCGGTCGCAGATTCGACGTCGTCCGGCCCCATCAGCGATGCCGCTTCGCGCGGGAGCATCCGCGGACTCGCGCGGCTCGAGAGTGATCAGATCTCGCTGGGGTTCTCGGAGGATGCCGCACAACTCGAGTCGCTGGCGAGCACGGCGCGGCTGATCGCTCCCGAGGTCATCAGCCTGTCGTTTTCCTACTGGGACGGGTTCGAATGGCTGGATTCCTGGGACAGCGAGCTGGAGGGACGACTCCCTTCGGCCATCGAAGTCACCGTGGGGCTGCGTGGTTCCGAAAACAGCGGTCTGCGGTCTGCACAGGGAGAGGTCAGTCAGGCGATTGGCATCGACGAGGAACCGGTCGCCTATTTCCGCCACGTCATCGCACTTCCGCTGGCAGACCCCTATCCGGAAGCGACATCTTCATCCTTGTGATTTCGGGAACTCTCCGTTGCTGACCACAGGTACCCCCTCATGAAGTCGAGCTCCCGTCCGCATCCCGCCGCCCGCCCGGATCACGCCGGGACCGCGCTGATCGTGGTCCTGGTGGTGATCGTGATCCTGTCCCTCGCGGCCTACACCTTCTCCGAACTGATGCTGGTGGAATCTCAGGCCACGAATCGGTACGGACGGGATGTCCAGGCGCGGAGCTACGCAGACTCGGGCGTCGAACTTGTGGCGGCACAACTGGGGACACTCGACCCCGAGGCGCCGGAAGATCTGTTTCACAATCCGGAACTGTTCTCCGGAGTGTTGCTGCGGGATGGGGACAGCGACTGGAACCGGGGGCGCGTGTCACTGATTTCTCCGGTCGAGGCGGATTCGACATCCACACAGATCCGGTTCGGGCTCCAGGACGAATCGGCGCGAATCAACCTGAACGCCATCAGTCAGTTCGGCCTGACAGAGGAGCAGGAGCGGAATCTGCTGATGAATCTGCCCGGCATGTTTGAAGAACTGGCAGATGCCGTGCTGGACTGGGTCGATGCGGATGACACGCCCCGCGACTATGGGGCCGAGAGCGAGTCCTATGTCAATGTGCTGCCCCCCAACGGCCCGCTGACGTCGCTCGACGAACTGCTTTACGTCGTGGGCGTCACCCCCGATCTGCTCTACGGCGAGGACGCCAATCGGAATGGCCTGCTCGACCCCAACGAGAACGATGGCGACCTCACTCCGCCGCTCGACGACGCGGACGGACTGCTGAATCCGGGCTGGAGTGCGTTGCTCACTGTGTACAGCCGCGAGACGAATCTCCGCTCAGACGGGACCGAGAAGATCAACGTCAATCTCGGCTCGCTGGTCGATCTGTACGACACACTCGAACCGGAGTTCGGTGAACAGATCGCACAGTTCATCGTGGCGTACCGGCTGTATGGCCCCATCGAGGAGGAAGAAGAGCAACTGATCGCCGGGCGGTCGTCGACAGATTCCGGCGAGGACTGCGAGCTGAGTGCCAGCAGCGCCTCGCAATCCGCATCCAACACCACGGGCGATGCCCAGACCGACGAGGAGCTGGCGACGGCGGCCGCCGAGGTGGCGGGAAACCTGCTGGGTGGTGAGGGCGCAACCATCACTCGCGCCGGGCTGAACCTGCTGGAGGTCGCGACCACCGACATCAATTCGCTGTACGATCTCATCGACGCCAAAGTCCTTGCCAAGATCAATGAGGAAGATGTCGAGCTGCCGAGTCCCTTCACCAGCGATCCGGCGGCGCTCACACAGGACCTGCCGCTGCTGCTGGGTTCCCTGAGCACGACCGACGCGGCACAGATTGAAGGGCGCATCAACGTGAACGAAGCACGTCTGGAGGTCCTGCTCGGGCTGCCCTGCCTGTCTGAGGAAACGGCCTACCTCATCGTGGCATCACAGCCGGTGGGAACCGACGGGAGGCCGACGGGCGACGCTGTCGATTATCGGTCGACAACGGGCTGGCTGTTGGTCGACGGCCTCATGTCCCTCTCGCAATTGCGACTGCTGGACCGCTTCATGACGACGCGAGGCAGCGTGTACCGGATGCAGTCGGTCGGACACTTCGACGAGGGAGGCCCGATCGCCCGTGTGGAGGCAGTCATCGACGCCGCGCAAGTGCCTCCGCGGATCGTTTTCCAGCGAGATTTGTCGCAGTTGGGGCCCGGCTTCCGATTGGATCAGCTCTCGCAGTCGTCCCTCCCCTGACGCTCCCTTGGGACAAAAGTCCCCCGGAACCGTCGAACCCGGTTGTCGCACGTCGCCCGGGAACGGAATATAGTTGAGAGCTTCCTCCCAACCCGGGCACCCTGATCGAGCCTGTCGAGGAGCCGCAATGCCCTCACATCCCGGACAATCGTTTCATGGCGCGTCTCATTGCCTTTGACTGGGAGTCGGACGACCTCGGACTCGTTGAGGCCGAGGTGAACGGAGGGAACGTCCGGATTCGCAGATGCGCCCGCTATACCTGGCCGGACGAGCAGGGCGCGCGCGCCTCGGCCGACGTCCTCGGTCCCTGGCTGAAAGAGCAACTCCCGAAGGACCGGCAGTCCGCCGACGAGGCCGTGGTGGTGCTGCCTCGGGAGTCGGTCGTCTTTCGCCGACTGGATCTCCCCGACGTGCCGGACGACGAACTCCCGGATCTCGTGCGTTTTCAGGCGGCGACCAAGTCTTCGACGCCGCTGGACAAGCTGGCACTCGACTTTCTTCCGTTACCGCGCCGGGAGGGAGTTGCGGGTCGCCAGGTGCTGATGGTGACCGTCGACCGGGCGCGAATCGAAACACTCAAGACGACGCTCGCCGCCGCGGGCCTCGAACTCAAGGGGGTCGGCATCAGCCCCGTGGCCATGGCCGAACTGGTCACCCGGATCGACGGAGAACACTCTGCCGATCCTCGTGCGGCCACCCTCGTAATCTTTCAGGACGTCCGACGGGTCGAAATCACCATTCTGCAGCAGGGCGAGGTGATCTTCAGCCACGAGACACGTCTCGAGGCCGACCAGGACGACCGAGGCCTCCGGGCGTCTCTGGCAGAAGTCAACCGGTCGACCGTGTCGTTGTCGCACTCACATCCCAATGTCGAGATCACCGAAGTCTGTCTGGTCCACTCGGGCGATGCCGACCCCGCGTTTGAAGCCGCCCTGCAGACGCGATTCGGTGGACGTCTGCATGTGCTGAACATTCAACAGGCGCGCGGCTTGCGTGTCGAACCGGGCGGGGAGACAGCACGGCTGCAGTCGTTCGCTCCCGCCGTCGGGATGCTGCTCTCTCACGCTGACAGTCACGTCCCGCCGGTGGATTTTCTCAATCCTCGTCGGGCCATTGTTGCTCCGAATCGCACGAAACTGCGATTGGGACTGGTGGCAGCGGGAGTCTTGCTGGCGGGGGGCATCGGCTATTCGATGCTGCGGTCCCACATCAATTCGCTGCAGCGCGAGGCCGCGGACTATCGCCGGCAGACAGAGGACCTGACCCTCAAGATTCGGGGCGGCGCCCCGGACCTGGCGATCGCCAGGCAGATCGGTGCCTGGTCCGATGAGAGCCGGGATCCCCTGGTGCTCATGAGTGACCTGCGCGAGGTGTCTCCCGCGGGCGATCGCCGGTACCTGAAAGAGTTTCGCATGAGTCCCGCGCTGGGCAATGTGATCACTCACCTGTCCGGCGTGGGACATGCCCGCGATACGCGGGACGTAGAAGAGCTGTATCACGCCCTGGACAAGTCCGGCTACCGGGTACAGCCTGCGCTCACCAAGCGCAGTCCGAATCCCGACTATCCGGTGGCGTACGAACTGAGTGTGGATATCCTCCCCGCCCCTAAGCCGTCACCCCTCGCGGGTGCCTTGGCGAAGGCGGGGTCCGCCAACGGGCCGCCCCCGAAGACGGCTGATGACAAGCAACAGGCTGGCCTGATCGATTGACCATGCAGGACCGCGAAAAGAAACTGGCGATTCTCCTCACTCTCGTGGTGGGGGTCTGGATGGGGCGTCCCCTCGTCGAGCGGATGTTCCTGGCCCCCGTACGGGCCGCCCGCCAGGAGCAGGCACAGGCCCGGGCCCAATTCAACGTGAAGAGTGACGAGGAATTCCAATTGCTCGTCGCCCAGCAGCAGCTTTTCGACTGGCGAGGCCAGAGTCTGCCACCCGATCCGTCGACAGCGCAGCGTGTCTACAAGGAATGGCTGATGGACCTGGCGGCGCCGTCAGGTTTTACCACTCCGGAACCCACCTTGCCCTCGATCGGCACTCGGTCGCGCGGAGCCGACTTCGTTCAGGTGCCTGTCGGGCTGGAAGCGAAAGCCACGTTTGACCAGCTCGCGACGTTTCTGTTCCACTTTCATCGCGTGAATCTGCTGCATCGCATCGACAGTCTCGACATCGAAAGCCCCGGCCCCGACGGCCAGCCGATTCTCTCCGTGCAGCTCACCGCCAAAGGTCTGGCCCTCTCGGACATCGAGGATCGACTGCGGCTGTTTCCCCGCGCTCTGCTGGCGCAGCCGGCCTCGCGCGAACAAACGACCCTCACCGTCAAGGAAGCCGAGACCTTTCCTACCGGCGAATTCCTGGCGATGGTCGATCGCGAGCTGATCCGGGTCGTCCAGACGGCGGGCACCACCTGGACAGTGGAACGCGGTGCCGAAGACACACTTCCGGCCGATCACGAACTCGACGCCCCGGTTGACCTGTTTCCGCTGCGTGAACGCGAGGCGGATGAACCCCAGAGTCTGGCAGACTTCCGAAGCCTGCTGGAGAACAACCCGTTCACACTCCCGGCACCACCCGTGCGCGACTCCCCCAGGCTGAGACCCGACGGTCTCCAGACCGTCACTCGCGGTCAGCCCTGGGAGGTGACGGTCGAAGTCGCCGACTGGAATCCCACCGGCGGGCCTCCGCGATTCCGGCTCGAAGGGGACATCCCGGCCGGGATGACGATCGACGAATCGTCGGGAGAATGGGTCTGGGTGCCCGCCGGCGACGAACCGGTGGGAACGCGTGAGGTGACGGTGTGGGCCGAGTCCCCCGTGATTGCGACGCAACAGGTGTCGATCAGGGTGCCCGTCAAGCTGCGGGACCCCAACCTGCCGCCGGAGGTGGAGGAGATCTCGGCTCAGACTGCCTACTCGGGACAGCCTTTCACGCTGGAGATCGAGGCGAAAGATCCCGACGGGGGTTCGGAACCGCTGACGTTCAAGCTGACCGGCGACGTTCCCACGTCAGCGACCATCGACGCCGAGGGTCAGATCGCCTGGACGCCCCCCCCGGAACTGGATCTGGGGGACTATGAGTTCAACGTCTCGATCACCGATCAAGGCGATCCCGCCCAGACCGTCGCCGTGAAGGTCCCGGTCACGCTGGCCGAGGACGACGCCCGGCATACCTATCTGACCACGTATTTTCAGGTCGGCGAGGAGATGAAGGCCCAACTCTACAACCGGGTGACAAATCGGTCGCAGACCCTGACACTCGGCTCGGCTGTGAAGGCCGCGGATCTGGAGGCGGAAGTGATCCGCATCGAGCCGCAATACATCCTGCTGCGCAACGGCCCCGAGACCTTCCGCCTGGACATGGGCCAGAATCTGCGGAGCCTGCGACCGGCAGAAGCTGCCGATGCCGCGACCGCCCGCACGCACTGAGGCTCTCCGCGGGCTCCGGGACGGTTCTGCTGATCGCTGTCGACGCTCGCTTCGACCGCCAATCGAGTTGCGCCCCGCCGGTTTTGAGCCACGCCCGGATTCCGCTCAAGCAGGTTGTCAAACTTTGACGATCATAACGATTGTCGGGATTGTAGCGATTCCGAAGCGCGCTACCTGTGGGGTGGCGGGATCACATGCGGAGGTGATCTGTCGAGTCATGGACAGCGGAAGTTCGGTCATGGTGGCCGGCGTAATCACCAAGCGGATTCCTCGACGGACCGACGGATGAAGATCATGTCTCAAGTCACCGCCATCAGGTGGATCTCGGGCGGCGGTTTGGCCACGTTGCTGTTGGCCTGCCTGGTGTTTGCCGCCGACGAGGACCCGAAACCGGCTCCGCCCGCCAAGAAGTGGTCGCTGCTGCGCAAGTCACCCGTCGAAGAGAGTCGCAAGGCCGCCAAAGCCGAAGAGACTCCGAATGTCCGCCTGAACTACCTCGTGAACACTCCCTGGAGCAAGGTGCTCAATGACCTGGCCGAGGCAACGGAATCTCGTCTGGTGATGCACGACGTCCCGCGTGGCGTCTATCGCAGACAGGACTGGGCCAAACATACGCGCACCGAGGCCATCCAGATCCTCAATCGCGAACTGGAGCCCGAGGGCTATCGCATTCTGGCGACCGGCAGCGATCTGACCGTGCTCGAGATGAGCCGCGCCCGCAGCACCTTTCGCCGCCCGGTTTCCCCGGATGTCTCGCCGCCTACGCCGCTGACTTCGGAGCGCCAGATCCCCGAAGTGCCCCGCTACACATCCCATGTGCACTCGGTGACGGACGACCTGCGGGCGGAGGGACCACGCGCTGCCGGGCCTGTCGTGCAGGCTGGCGGAGTCCAGGAACCACGCGAGCTCATGACGGCAGGCTTCGAGCTGACCGGCGGGAACGACCAGAACTCGATGTCCCCAGCCGTCGTCACGTCGACCATCCAGCCGAAGAGTCAGACGGCCGTCAACCTGGCGCGCAAGATCTACGACACATTCCAGGCGCGGGCCGAACTGCTCGATGCCGGTCCCAGCGGACTCCCGGCCTTCCGGGTCTATCACCAGTCCCCGCCGCAGAATGCCGACAACCCGTTCGAGCGCGATCGTCGGGCAGCGAACATCTGGTTCACGATGGAGATCGACACTCAGCGGAACGAGTTGAGCCTCACGGCCGCAGCCCAGACCACCCGGGGGCTCCGACAGCTCGTCCAGCAGCTCGATGCCGCGGCTGATGCGCCCGAGAGCACGACCCGCGTGGTCCCCGGCGATGCGGAACTGCTGCACGTCGGTCGCCAGTTGCAGCCGGAGCTGCGTCGCCTCCAACAGAGCCGTGTCGCGCAGAACTTGACCGGTGCCGAGGATTCCCCCGCCCCCACAGAACGCCAGCTCGCACAGAACACACCTCCGGCCGAAGAAGCCGCGCCCGCCGGCCAAGGTCAGCTGGAGAGCCAGATCCCTTCGATGCTGGGTGGACTGCGCGGAGAAGTGACGATCGAGGCGCTCGAGGACCTCAACCTATTGATTCTGCGTGGCAACGAGACGGACATCGAACAGGTGTTGCAGGTCATCCAGGCAGTCGAGCAGCTCGCCGTCGGTTCGCAACCAGAGATTCATCTGCTGTTCCTGCAGCACGTCGACTCCGAGGCGCTCTCGGAACTGCTCAACAATCTGTACGAACAACTGGGCGAACTGCAGAATGTGAATGCCCTCCCGGGTGCCGAGGCCGTGCAGGTGGTGCCGGTGGTGACCCCCAATGCCGTGCTGATCGTCGCACCGGCGACCGTGATGCCGTCGGTTCTCGATCTGGCGGAGAAGCTTGATCAGCCCGGCGACCCCAGCTCAGAGGTCGAGGTGTTCGCCCTGAAGACAGCGGTCGCCACTCAGGTCGAAGCCTTCCTCGACGACTTCTACGCCGAGCGGGCCGGACTCGGTCAGCGCGTCAAGGTGACCGCCGACACACGCACGAATACCGTCGTCGTGCATGCGAGCCCGCGCGATCTCGAAGAGGTCCGTCTGATCGTCCGTCGCCTGGACAAGGATGCCAGCCGCGCCGTGCTCAAGGCCAAGACCATTCAGTTGAACCATGCCGTGGCCGACGAACTGGCCGAGTTTCTGAACACCACTCTGCAGAGCCTGCTGAATCCGCCGACACCGACCGGCGCGACCGGAGGTCTCGCGGGCGCAGCGACACAGGGTCCCCAGGAGTTGCGGGAAGCGAAGGCCGTCGTACTCGAGTTTCTCACGCGAGACGGAAACGCTCAACGACTCGTTCGCTCGGGGTTGCTCTCCGACATTCGCATCAATGCAGACCTGCGTACGAACAGCCTGCTGATTACGGCACCTGCGGAATCACTCGAAGTCATCGAGGCGCTCATCGACGTGCTGGATCTGCCGAGTGCCACGGTCGCGGACATCAAGGTCTTTTCTCTGGAAAACGCCGACGCGACGACCACGGCGGACCTGCTCACCGAGCTCTTCGCAGTGGACGATGCCGGCGAACAGCTCGGAATCGCCATCGCCGGAGCTGAAGATGCCAGCAGCAGCCTGATCCCCCTCCGATTCTCCGTCGATCCGCGAGCGAACGCGATCGTCGCGATCGGCGGGGCCGAAGCGTTGCGCGTGGTCGAGGCCATCATCCTGCGGCTGGACCAGAGCGAGGTTCAGGTGCGGCAGCCCATGGTTGTCAAGCTCCTCAACGCCCAGGCGTCCGAAGTCGCCGCCGCCATCAACAGTTTCGTGCAGTCGCAACTGGCGCTATCCGACATCGATCCGGACCGGTTCGGCTCGTCGGAGTTGCTCGACCAGGCCGTGACCGTGGTCAACGAAGACGTGACGAACAGCCTGCTGTTCAGTGCCTCGCCCCGCTACTACAACGACATCATGCGGATCATCAGCGAGCTGGATGCCGAACCGCCACAGGTCGTCATCCAGGCAGTCATCGTGGAAGTTGAGCTGGCCGACAACGACGAATGGGGTGTGGAACTGGGCTTCCAGGACTCCGTGCTGTTCGACCGCAGCGTGACGGCCGCCGAGGACCTGCTCACCACAGTGACGTCCTTCTCGGATCCGGGTACCGGGATCGTCACGACGACCGAGAACATCATTTCGCAAGGGGCAACTCCCGGCTTCCTGTTCAATAATCAGCCGCTGGGGAACAACATCGCCGGGCACCCCAGCCGTGTCGGCAGCCAAGGGCTGTCGAACTTCGCCCTGGGACGGACGAACGGAGAACTGGGCTTTGGCGGACTCGTCCTCTCCGCCAGTTCGGAATCGGTCAGCGTCCTGATCCGGGCCCTGCAGGCCCGCCGCAACGTCCGCGTGCTCAGCCGTCCGCAGGTCTTTGCCCTCGACAACCAGGAGGCGTTGGTGCAGGACGGACAGCTCGTCCCGACGGTCGTCGGCGTGAACACCACGGGCCTGACCACCTCCCCGGCCATCGAAGTCACCCAGGTCGGAATCATCCTGAGGGTCACCCCGCGCATCAGCCCCGAGGGGCAGGTCGTCATGAGTGTGACGGCCGAGAAGAGTGCCCTCAGTGGTCTGGGCGTGCCCATCTTCGTCGACGCCAACACAGGCGGAGTCATCGAGTCACCCATCATCGACATCACCGTCGCCAGTACGACCGTCAAGGTTCCGGATGGCCAGACCGTCATCATGGGCGGACTGATCATCGAGGAAGACTTCACGGACGAACGCAAGGTGCCGTACCTGGGGGATATCCCCATCATCGGCAACGCGTTCCGTTACGACAGCCATGCCCATCGCCGGGCCGAGTTGATCGTGTTCCTGACGCCACGCATCATTCACAACGATGCAGACATCGAATTCATCAAGCAGGTCGAAGCCGAGCGACTGCACTTCTTCGAGCATGAGGTCGAGGCCGTCCACGGACCGCTGTTCTCGGTGCCTGCCGCACAAACCGCTCCGGGCGACCGGAACACGGAGGGCGGGTACGACATGGCCCCGCCGATGCAGCCCGGTTATCCGCAGACGAGCGAGGGGTACCTCCAGCCGAGGTCTCCCGAGCCTGCCGCAGATCCCTCTCAGCCGTATCTTCCTCTGCCGGCAGATCAGTGAGTTTGACTCGTTCGCAAGGATGCGGCCATGACACGTCTCTCGACACTCACACTGCTGACCCTGCTGAGCCCGCTGCTGGGCGGCTGCTCAGCACTTCACCTGGGCAAATGGATGCACCACAGGGAGCAGGGTCCGGTCAATGACATGATGTGCCTCTGGGAACCGGGCGAAGGCCGCAATCTCGACAACCTTCCGGCGCACGGCTTTGCCGGACAACTGATGTTTCTGCGGCAGGGGAGCGACGAACCATCGCCTGTCGACGGAGACATCCGCGTTTACGTATTCGATGACCAGGGTGGTCCGGAGGATCTGGCCGTCCCGATTCATCAGTTCGACTTCGAGGCCAAGGCCTGGAACCGCTACCTGCGTCAGACGAACCTCGGCCCCGCCTACCAGATCTTCCTCCCCTACACGCGGAAGGGTCAACATGAGGCCCGTTGCGCCCTGCGCGTCCGGTTCACACCGACAGATGGCGGACCTCCCCTGTATTCGAAGATCGCCAACGTCACGCTGCCCGGGTCACGCACACCAGCAGTCGATCGCTGGAATCCGGAAAGTGCGCAGCTTTCTGCAGCGGAGATGAAGGGACATGCCGTGGATCGTTCCCTGCAGCTGCCGCCAGGATCGGAACCGGCCAAGAAGCCACGAGACACAAGCATTCGACTGGCGTCGCACCAGGACGACAGAGCCGGGGGCGGACGGGCGCAACAGCTCGCGCGGCTGCAACAGATCCTGACCGAGACCCTGGACGAGAGCCCCACGGACCCCGCCGAGCAACAACCAGACGACAGCGTCGACTCAGTGAGCACGCCTCGGCCAGCGGTCCAACGCTACCAGCTGCACAAGGAACGTGAATCTGCCGCCGCGAAGCCGACGGCCGACAGACGACATCCTCTCGCGCCTGTGGAACCGTAGCGGTTGCGAACAGCCCGCAGAGACCGGCTGCCAAGTGACCTCCGTGGGGGGTCACTGGCCGGTGCTACTCCGAGGCCTCGGCCGTTTCAGCGGTCTCGGCCGGTGCCGCTGCCTCTGTGATCACTTCCTTGATCGGCTGGATGAAATACATCCGCTTACCCTTGGAGAGCAGTTGCTCGAGCTTCTTCTCGGCTTCCTTGCGCTGATCGTACGGGAAGCGGGCTTCCTCTTTGAGACTGCCACTGAAGACCCCCCAGATCAGGCGTTTGCGATCGGGGGTCTTGCTCTTGCGACGGGTGGTCGTCGTCTTCTTCTTCTTGGCGGTCTTGCGAGTCTTCTTCGCAGAGGATCCTTTCGCTTCGGCCGCTTCGGCTTCACGACGCTTGGAAATACGACTGGCAGTCTTACGGGCCATGAGGGTTGTCTGTTGATCGGTGAGCGAAAAGTGGAACCGGGAAACGGTGCAGCCGGGCGCGGCACAGGGTGCGCATCTTCGGCCTGCAAACTCATTCCTCCATGATGTCAGCTTCCTTGGTCTTGGCGAAGTCGTTGACCTGGCCTTCGAACTTCTTGGTCAACTCCTGGATCTCGTCCTTCGTGGCATCCCGCTCGTCTTCGGTGAGCACCTTGTCCTTCTGGGCCTGCTCCGCATGCTTGTTGGAGTCGCGACGAATGTTGCGGATGGCCACGCGTGCCTCCTCCGCGAACTTGTTCACACGTCCCACCATCTCCCGCCGACGTTCGGTTGACAAGGGAGGTACGTTGAGGCGAATCAGTCGGCCATCGGAATTCGGCGCCAAGCCCGCATCGCTCGACTGGATTGCCTTCACGATGTCGCTCAGTGCGCCGGCGTCGAACGGTCGGATAACGATCTGCTGCGGTTCGGGCACGCTGACATTGGCCAGTTGCTTGAGGGGGGTCGGCGAACCGTAGTAATCCACGCGAATGGAGTCCACCAACCCGGGTGTGGCCCGACCGGTCCTCAATCCCTGCAGCTCGCCCCGAAAGACGCTGACCGCCTTCTCCATCCGCTCTTCCGCATCCAGTAGTATCTCGTCCCGGTCCATGCAGGGGTCCCCGTCAGCCAGCGCCATCAGAAACCCGCACCATAGCGGATCGCATCAAGGCTGAGAAGCATCCTGACGGCGATTCCACCCTCAGGGGACGCCCGCTCCGCTGCGGAGACGGCTTTCCTGTTGAAGATTCAGGCTTTCGGCGTCGTCCATCAGCCGGCGCAGGCCTCCGGGAGTTCGTCCCGGCGCGGAACCAGTCGCGACTGGATGAGATTCTTCGACCGCTGGTATTCCCCCTGCCGCGCCAGCAGGTACGCCTGACCCGCCAGCGCTTCCGCCTCGTGGCGCTGGTGCTCACGGCCGTAGGTGGCGAGCGTGTCGAGCATCTCGTTCGCCGCCTCCCAGCGATCCGGACGTCGCAGCAGCAACAACGCAAGTTGCTCCTGGGCCCGCCGCACCCACGTGCGGTCTGACTGCTCATCCCAATCGTCGATGACCGAGCGCCAGGCGTCTTCGTTGTCCGCCAGGAACAGGGCGTGCACGTACTGCGCACGCGCCGAGTTCTGGCGGGCAATATCACGACTGGGCGCCGCGCAGATCCAGCGGGTTCCGCGGCCGGGTCCACCAGCCGATGCCGGCACTGGCCACCCCGACGCACAGCATCAGGGCCAGAGCCGTCAGCCACCCCTGTCGAGCCGGGCGGGAGGGGGACCGTGTGCCCCCGTTCATCCCCGTGCTCGCCAGAGTGTCGAGATCCGCCGGCTCCGAAGTGTCGCCGCCGCGCAGCGACTTCGTCAATCGGCGCAAGTCGGCCTGAAGCGCCGCCGGAGACGCGTAACGCTGTTCCGGCTCTCGGGCCATCATCTTCATGACCAGGTCGCACAGCGCGGGAGGCAGATCGGGTCGCAGTTCGGCCAGGGGCACCGGCTCACCCCGCAGGTGCTTGACACCCACGGCCATCGCCGTCGGGCCTTCGTATGGGGGGCGGCCGCCGAGCATGTGATAAGCCGTTACCCCGAAGGAGTAGATGTCGCTGCGGGAATCGAGGGGGCCCCCTTCGATCTGTTCGGGACTCATGTAGAGCGGCGTCCCCAGCGTCATGCCTTCCTGCGTGATATGGGTCTCTCCGGTGCTGGGCTGCTGCAAGCGGGCCAGACCAAAGTCGGCCACTTTGATCTCCCCCTTGCGATTGATCATGATGTTGTCGGGCTTGATATCGCGATGGACAATGCCCGCCTCCGCGGCCGCCTGCAGCGCCGCGGCGACCTGACGCATGATGTGCAGGGCCAACGTCGGATCTGGAGGACCTTTCTTCTTCATCAGCTGCCGGAGTGTCGCCCCCTGCACGTATTCCTGCGCGATGTAGTGCTGCCCCTCGTGCTCCCCCACGAGGTAGATCTGCACGATATTGGGGTGATTGAGGCCCGCCACGGCCGACGCCTCCCGCTTGAAGCGCACCACATGACTGCTGTCCGCCATCAGGTCCGGCCGCAGCAGCTTGAGGGCGACCTTGCGCCGCAGCGTCCGCTGTTCCGCCAGCCAGACCTCCGCCATCCCCCCACTCCCGAGCTTGTGGAACAGGCGAAAGTCGCCCAGTTCCCGGAACGACTGCTCGAGGGGCGCCGGCTGCGGATCCGGTGACGGTCCGGCCTCGCCGGGAACATCATCGTTGGCAGGAGGCTGTGATGCTGGCTCGGTCATGCTTCAGGACTGATCTCTCGGACTCCGCCATCCCGCCGGTAATTTCTGCGGGAAGCTCACGCCTGCTGGCTCCCGGTGCCCGTGCTGCCAGCGCTCTCCTGAGTCAGCAGCGAGACCACGATCAGCGTCAGGAATCCCAGTGGAATGGTTACGATTCCCGGCTGACTGAACGGGACCAGGGCGCTCTCGGCCGGCAATCCATAAACCTTGGTGAACGTGTCGGCACTCAGACAGGATCCAGCCCAGGGACGTTGTCATCCCCACCAGAATCGCCGCAATGATTCCTTGGCGCGTCGTCCGCTTCCAGAACAGCAGCATCACCAAAGCCGGGAGATTGGCGGATGCCGCCACGCTGAAAGCCCAGCCGACAAGATAGCTGACGTTGAGTTTCTCGAACAGGATGCCGAGCACGATGGCAATGGTCCCCACCAGCACCGAAACCATCTTGGCGATGCGGACTTCCTGGTGATCGGTGAGCTGCACACCGAAGCTCTTGACCAGATCGTGGCTGACCGCGCCGGCGGAGGCGAGAATCAGTCCGCTCACCGTCCCGAGCACCGTCGTAAACGCGATCGCCGAGATGATGGCAAACAGCCACTGGTTGAAACTGCGGGCCAGCAGCGGCGCGGCCATGTTGAGTTCGTCACATCCAGAACACCGCTGGTCATCGCGCCCAGCCCCATGTACAGAGTCAGCACGTAGAAGAAACCGATGCTGGTGATCCCTACGATCGTGCTCTTGCGGGCCGCCGCCTGATCCTTGACGGTGTAGTAGCGAATGAGAATGTGCGGAAGGGACGCCGTCCCGCAGAACAGCGCCAGCATCAGCGAGAGAAAGTTCACCTTGTCGACCAGGTACGGACTGCGAATCCCCCGAAACGTGGGATGTTCTCCTGGCCTGAGGACCTGGCTCCCCGGTGTGGGCCTCTGGCTGAAAACGGTCGTCCGGGTCCCATCAGCCGAAGTCTCCGGGGCTCCGCTCTCCCACAGGACGACCTCGCTCCCCTGCAACACCCGGAAGAACTCGAGCGGCCCGACCGGACCCGTCGCCGTCTCATCGCCAGGAAGACGGCTGATCCAGCCCACTGGATGCAGCTCTGCGTCTCCGGGTTGTGTGCCTTTCGGCCGTCCATTGACGAGCACCGATCCCTCGGCAGTGACGGCGAGAGTCTGTGTTTCCCCGGGAGCGAACTGATGCCCGTCGGCACCACCCTGGCGGACCACAAACCCGCGCTGCAGGATCATGATCGTCAGCACCGTGCTGAAGATTACGAGCAGCGAACCCTTGAGAAACTGCACCCACGTGGTCGAAACCATGCCCGCAGTCACGACGATCAGGATGACCACGGCCCCCACGATGACCACACCCACCCAATGGGGAAAGCCGAGCAGGGGGGTCACCAACACACCGGCTCCGACCATCTGTGGAATCAGGTAGAACAGACTGACCGCCAGCGTGCTGACGCCTGCGGCCAGTTTAATGCCCCGCGACTGGAACCGGGCATCGAGGGCATCCGCGAAGGTGTACTTCCCCAGGCGCTTCATGGGCTCGGCGACGACGAATAGCGCGACAATCCACCCGGCCAGATAGCCGATCGAGTACAGAAACCCGTCGTAACCATGGAAGGCGATCATGCCGCAGATGCCGAGAAACGACGCCGCCGACAGATAATCCCCGGCGAAAGCTACCCCGTTGATGAACCACGGGATCTGGCCATGGGCGGCAAAGTAACCCTGGGAGGACCGTGCCTGCCGCCCCAGGTAGAAGCTGAGCGCCAGCGTGATGGCCACGAACAGGATGAAGACGCCCACGGCGACCGGGGAGGCCTCATAGATCATGCCCGCTCCCCCCGATCGTCGCCATCCGAGCCACACAGCAGTCCGTACAGCAACGCCATCAGGATCGCCACCACGATCAGACCGAAGCCACTGAGCACCGCGAGATTGACGCCGGCCAACGGCCCGAACTCCTCGCCGGGCGTCCACTCCATCGTCGACGGCGCGAAGGCATTCACGAACACGAAGGCACCGTAGAGAAGCAGGTAGATCCCGAACAGCAGGAAACCCAGCTTCGCGTTCTGACTGCGCATCACGGTCCCGTGTTGATCGTTCTGAGGAGAAGAGTCGCGGAAGATCGCCAGCATACCAGCGGTGCCGACCCAGCGACAGACCTCGCCGGAGGTGCTCGCTGACACCTCCCCCGCAACACGGCGGTTCCCGCAGAGCCTCATCGCAGCTCCCGGTCCCTTTCTGCAGCCCGTGGGC
Organism: uncultured Planctomycetaceae bacterium; assembly: GCA_963715185.1. Taxonomy (GTDB): domain Bacteria; phylum Planctomycetota; class Planctomycetia; order Planctomycetales; family Planctomycetaceae; genus CAVPPT01. The sequence goes on along the minus strand of CAVQRG010000018.1, from coordinate 8,883 downwards.
TTCCTCGTCCCACCCGTCTACAATGGACTGTACCTGTTGCAGGTCGTACCTGTTCCTCCCCTCGCAGTTCAGCACTTCAGTTCCATGCACGATCGACCGCACACGCTTGGCCAGCTTCGTGAGTCCGGATATCAGCCCATCAGCGTCAAGCAGGAGATGCGCCGCAATCTCCTCCGGAAGCTGCGGGCTGGCGACGACCTGTTTCCCGGCATCCTCGGTTACGAGGAGACCGTCCAGCCACAGATCGTCAACGCCATTCTCTCACGACATGACATGCTGTTCCTCGGACTGCGCGGGCAGGGCAAGACTCGCATGCTGCGGATGCTGACGCAGTTCCTCGACGATGCCATTCCGGTGGTGGCTGATTCGGAGATCAACGACGACCCCCTCGCGCCTTTGTCCAAGTACGCACGGGACCTGGTGGCCGCGAAAGGGGACGAGACGCCGATCGAGTGGCTGGGGCGTGAACGCCGCTACCACGAGAAGCTCGCGACTCCCGATGTGACCATTGCCGACCTGATCGGGGAAGTCGATCTCATCAAGCATGCCGAGGGCCGACATCTGGCCAACGAAGACGTGATGCATTTCGGACTGATCCCCCGTTCACACCGGGGCATCTTCTGCATGAACGAGTTACCCGACCTTTCGCCCAAGATCCAGGTCGGACTGTTCAATGTGCTCGAGGAGCGGGACGTCCAGATTCGCGGCTTCACCGTGCGACTGCCGCTCGACCTCTGCATGGTGTTCTCGGCCAACCCGGAAGACTACACCAACCGGGGACGCATCGTCACGCCGCTGAAGGATCGCATCGGGTCGGTCATCCGCACCCACTATCCACTGACGCGAGAGCTGGGCATGGAGATCACCGAGGCGAACGCCTGGACCGATCGCGACGGCATCCCGGTGCATGTCCCCAGGTTCATGAAAGAAGTGATTGAAGAGACCTCCCGGCTGGCGCGGTTGAGTCCGCACGTCAACCAGGCGTCGGGCGTCAGCGTGCGTATGTCGATCGCCAACTACGAAAACATGATCTCCAACGCCGAGCGCCGGGCTCTGCTGCAGGGAGAACCGGTCGCCGTGGCGCGCGTCAGCGATTTGGCCCACCTGCCAGCCAGTGCACGGGGCAAGGTCGAACTGGCCATGACGGAAGAGACGGGCGAGGAAGACCGGCTGATCCAGCGACTCGTCGAAGAGGCCGTCAAGAATGTCTTCGATCAACACCTCTCACCGAAACAGTTTCGCGGCGTGGTCGAGCACTTTGAGGGAGGCAGTCGTCTCGCGGTCGGTGATGGACTCTCGACCGAAGCCCTGCTGCTCGAGTTTGACGCGATCAAGGGATTTCGGAAGATGCTCTCGAGCCTCGCGAATGAGCTGGCTCCCGACCTGGGGCAGGATGACACGGTGGCGGCACGCGATGCCGCCGTTGGTGAACTGATCCTCGATGGTCTGTATGCTCATAACCGGCTGAGCAAGAAGTCCCGTTCCGGAGGAGCCCAGTACGGCTGATGATCCACCTGCTGTATCCCGAGTTCCTGCTGCTCGCGATTCCGTTGCTTTACGGGTTCGCGCGGTGGGGGGGATTCCGTCCGGCGTGGGTGTGGGGGGTACCGATCATCGTGTGGATGGCGCTGCAGGCGGCGTTCACTCGCCCGCTGCCTTCGTGGTCACACGTCTGGCTGGTCGGTCCGCTGCTGCTGTTTCTACGCCCCTGGCTGCGGCAGGCGGGCATCACCGGGGCGCTGCGCGCGGCAATGCTGACAGCGCTGCTGTTCGCATTGACCGGCCCCGAATGGGATCTGGGTGGTCAGGGGATCGATGTCGTCGTCGTGGCGGATCGCTCCCGCTCGATGCCCGCAGAGTCGCATCGCAACATCCTCGAACTGATCAAGAATGTCGAAACCAACCGGGGTACGGGTGATCGAGTCGCTGTCGTGACCTTTGGCAGCGAGGCCCGGGTCGAGCACTCACTGTCGGACCGGGCCCTGCTGGAAGATTACGTCAAGGAGATCCTGCCCGACGGCAGCGACCTCAACGATGCCCTGCTTGCCGCGCTCAATCTGGTCGATCCCCATCGACCGGCGCGACTCCTGGTCCTTTCCGACGGTGAAGCGAACGGCCCCTCCCCCCTCTCGGCCGCCCGTCGGGCCCGCGAGCTTGGCATTCCGGTTGACTACCGGGCCTTCGAACGACTGCGTGTCGGCGACGCGGCAGTGCGGTCGGTATCACTCCCGGAGAAGGTCGCACCGCGGGAGCCGTTTCAATTCTCCGTCGAGCTGTATGCCGATAACGAAGTCGAGGGGAAGGTCGCGATCGTCCGTGATGGCCAGACGATCGCCAGCCGCACCGGAACACTGTTCGCCGGGACGAATCGTCTCACGTTTCGCGATCTGATCGAAGAGTCTGGCCTGAGCAACTACACCGTGCAGCTCGAAGTTGCAGGTGACCCGCTGCAGGAAAACAACACCGGCGCAGGGCTCGTGCGGGTCGATGCCGGCCCGCGACTGCTGGTGCTCAACTCCGACGGTGTTGCCGGCAACCTGGTGAGTACACTGCGGGCGGCGAGGCTGCCAGTGGATGTGGCGATGGCCGCACAGCATCCCCTCACGCAGGATTCGCTCGACGCTTACCGGGCGGTGATCCTCGAGAATACGCCGGCTGCCGAACTCGGACGACTGAAGATGGAGCGACTGGCCCAATTCGTCGAGGATCTCGGCGGGGGTCTGCTGCTGACGGGGGGGCAGCGAAGCTTCGGCGTGGGTGGCTACTTCAACAGCCCGCTGGATGAGGTGCTCCCGGTTTCCATGGAAATGCGCGAGGAGCACCGCAAGACCCGTGTCGCGATTGCGATTGCCCTCGACCGTTCCGGTTCGATGGCCGTCACCGTCAAGGGGAACAAGACCAAGATGGACCTTGCGAACCTGGGCACCGCCGAATGCGTGCGGCTGCTCTCGCCGGGCGACAGTGTGGCCGTGATTGCCGTCGACAGTGCGCCGCACGTTATCCAGCGGCTGACCGATGTCGACGATGCCGAAAGCATCGCCCGCAAGGCGTTGTCGATTGAAAGCCTCGGCGGCGGGATCTTCGTCTATGAGGCCCTGCTTGCCGCCGGCAAGGAGCTGGCCAACGCCGAGCAACTTACCAAGCACATCATCCTGTTTTCCGACGCCGCCGACAGTGAAGAACCGGGAAACTACACAAGCCTGCTGAAGAAGTTCGAGGCGGCCGGAATCACCGTCAGTGTGATCGGACTGGGAGACAAGACCGATGTCGACGCGCGGCTGCTGGAGGACATCGCCAGGCTCGGACGGGGGAACATCATGTTCACCACAGACCCCGAAGAACTGCCGCGGTTGTTCACCGAGGACACAATGTCGGTGGCCCGCAGCAGCTTCATCGAGAAAGACCCGAAGACCCAGCCGGACGGAATCCCCGGTCGTCCCCTCCCGGATGCCGTCCTGCTGGGCAACCTGCGGCTTGGTGCGTTTCCCACCGTGGAGGGCTACAACCTCAGCTATCTCAAACCGGATGCGACAGCCGCCATCATTTCCCAGGACGAGTACGTCGCACCGTGGACGGCCTTCTGGTACCGGGGTCTGGGTCGCTGTGCGGCCATCACCTTCGAAGTCGACGGGCCGTTCTCGGGAGCATTCGCGCGGTGGGACTCGTCTGACGATTTTCTGATTACGCAGGCCCGCTGGCTGCTGGGAGGTGACGATCCCGACGAGGTCTTCGTCGACCTGCAGCGGCAGGGACAGGAGGCCGTCCTGACAGTCGAGCTCGACCCCAATCGCCCGGATAAGGGGAGCGGCGAGTCGCCGCAACTCATCGTCGTCCCGCCAGGAGAAGGTCGCGTCGATCCGCTGCGGCCCGACTTCACCTGGACCGGTCCCGATTCGCTGCAGGCCCGCGTCCGTCTGGACCGGACCGGCAACTGGCGGACACTGGTCGAGACGCCCCAGGGGGAACTCGTCCGGGGACCGGCCGTTGCACTCCCCTATTCACCCGAGTTCGACCCACGTGAGGGCCTGCCGAGCGGTCGGGATGTTCTCGCGGAGATGGCCCAGCTGAGCGGCGGGACTGAACGGGCGGATGTGCTCGACGTCCTCGGGAACCCACCCCGTTCCGCCCGGCGCACGTCCCTGCTGCCGTGGCTGCTGCTGCTGGGGGTGGTGCTGCTGATCCTGGAAATCGCCGGTCGTCGGCTCTCGCTGTGGGAACGACTGCACGATGCCGCGGAGTCTGCAGTGCCCGAAACTCTCAAGCCGACAAGCTGGCTGCCGAGATGGAATGTCTCGCGACCCCGGCCGCGGCGCTCTGCCCCAACAACGGCGGCAACGCAGACGGCCCCGCCTCCCGGTGCAGACGCCCCTCGAAAGTCCGAAACCACTGCACGCACAACGACGCCGACACAGCCGGCCCCGGATGCCCCTGCCGTCGACGTCTTCGCCCAGGCGAAACAGCGGGCCCGGCGACGGACGAAATAGGCCTTACCTGGCGGTCTTCGCGTCGAATCCTTCGGCCAGCTCGTGGTCCCAGGCGTCGAGCAGTGGCCAATCGACAGCACAGGTCCCGAAGTCGGCCATGTGCTGATACTCGGTGAGCCGGTCGATCGTCCGCTGGAGCATGTCCTCGTCCTTGCGGAAGATTGGCCCGTGACTCGGGAGCAGCCAGTCGACGTCGCTCTCCTTGATGCGGGTCAGCGAGGCAATGAAGTCGGGCAGGTCCGATCCGTGGTGGGCGTCGATGTTGCCGACACAGCCATCCCGGTAGATGTTGTCCCCCGAGAACAGCAGGTCATTCATGCGGAACGCCAGTTGCGCCGGTGAATGCCCGGGAGTGTGCCAGACATCGAGCTTCAGGCCGCCGATCGTCAATTGATCGCCGTCAGCAATCGTGGCATCGAGGTCGATGCGCGGCATGTCGATAGAGATGCCCTGGGCAGCGATTTCGGCGTACGTCTGGATGCGGTCTCCGGTCGCCAGAACGTCTCGCGCCGACTCGTGGCCGACGACCTGGGCCTGCGGCATCATCGCCTTGGCTTTCCGCAACCCCTGCACATGATCGACGTCGGCATGGGTGGCGACGAGGTACCGGCAGCCGGACAGGGAAAAGTCCATCTGGCGGATGAGATCGACGATCTCCGCCAGCGTGTCTTCATAGCCGATATCGATCAGCGCCCACTCGTCACCATCGAAAACGAGGTACACGCAGCACCCCAGACGGCGGCGGGCCTGATAGTTCATCTCGATGACGTGAGGGAACACCTCAAGTCGCGGCTGCATGCGGTGACGCTTTCGTTGCTCGGTGGGTAGGGACAGACTGCCGAACGGCCTTCCGTATGTTGTTCGGCCATCAGGATAGCGGGCCGGCGGAAATCCGTCTAACCGATGAAGCGGCTCATCAGGTAATGGCCTTCGTTGAGGACATTCCCGGACTGCGCGGCCGTGACCTCGCTGTAGCTGTGCACCGACTGGGGTTCGATCCCTTTCCCGCACAGGGCGTACGGGACGTAGCCGTGGCTGTGGGTTTTTGTCCGCAGGAAGGTGGGATGGTCGGGACAGACCAGAATGCGGTAATCGCCCTGCTGGCGGAGCCAGGCATGCACCGGACCAACGATGTCCGCGTCGATTCGCTCCAGCGCCTGCACTTTCGCGGCGACATCCCCTTCGTGTGAGGCCTCGTCGGTCGCCTCCACATGGACGACAATCAGATCGTGTGAGCGCAGGGTCTCGATCGCGGCCCGCCCCTTCGCGGCATAGTCGGTGTCCGTGTACCCGGTCGCGCCGGGGACCTCGATGACATCCCACCCCAACAGCCGGCCGATGCCCCGCAACAGATCGACAGCGGTGATGACCGCCCCCCGAACCCCGAACCGGCTGGCAAACGGCTTCAGGCTCGGTCGCTTGCCGAGTCCCCACAGCCAGATCTGCGTCGCCGGCAGTTCACCCCGCGCGCCACGGGCCTGGTTCAATTCGTCGGTGGCAAACAGTTCCACGCTGCGTTCCATCAGCGCCCGCAGGTCGCAGGCTCCGCTCCCCAGTGGCAGATGCTCGGAGATCAACTGATCCGTGATATCGTGCGGCGGAACCGTAAAGGTGTCGTCACCGAACGGCGCCGGACGGGTGCGCGCACGGTACACCAGGAGATTGCGGTAGCTCACCCCGGGATGGAACTTCCAGTGTTCATCACCACAGCAGGCTGTCTGCATCACCCTGATCAGATGGCGGCCCAGATCGCTGGGAACCTGACCGGCCGTGAAGCTCTTCATCCGCCCCCCGTCGACCGAGACGAGATTGCAGCGGATCGCCCAGTCGTCTGGCCCGAGGTCGATGCCCTGGGCGGCCGCTTCCAGGGGGGCCCGGCCCGTGTGATACGCGAGGGGGTCGTAGCCGAACAGGCTCATGGTGCCGACGTCGCTTCCCGAGGGCATCGGCGCGGGAATATGGTCAGCCTGTCCCACTTCCCCCCGGGCGGCGATCTCATCCATATGGGGCACATCAGCCGCCTGCAGCGGCGTCCGGCCATCCAGGAGCTCCTGGGGCTCGTCCGCACAGCCATCAGGGATAATCAAGGCGTATTTCATCAGGAATCGAATACGGAAGTTCGGCGGCGGGGCCCAGCCAGTGACCGCCCAGCATAGCGGACGTGGGGGCGGGATTGAATCGGTCCCCCGAGAAGCGGATACTGGATTCTTCCAATCTCAAGACTCCACGGGAGGAGACATGCGGAACCCCCGAAGAATGTCGTACGCGCTGCTGATTCCGGGACTGCTGCTGGCGGGACTGGCCAAGGCCGCAGAGCGACCCAACATCCTGCTCATCATGTGCGACGACATGGGCTTCGCGGATGTCGGGTGCTACGGGGGGGAGATCGCGACACCCCACCTCGACCGACTGGCAGCCGACGGGCTGCGGTTCACCCAGTTCTACAATAACGCCAAGTGCACAACGACGCGGGCGTCGCTCATCACCGGACTTTATCCCCGGCGGAACGGAGAGTTGCTCAAGACCAACATGGTGACCATCCCCGAGGTGCTCGCCCCGGCCGGGTACTACACGGCCCTCAGCGGGAAATGGCATCTGGGGAGCACGGCTCCGCGACGTCCCAGCGATCGAGGCTTTCACAACTACTACGGTCTGCTGGATGGCTGCTGCAACTTTCACGATCCCTCCATCGCAGATCCCCCCTTCAAGGGGGGTAAGGTCCGCTGGTTCGGAGAGGATGACACCCGCATCACCAGCTTTCCGGAAGGCTACTACACCACGGATGCCTTCAGCGATTACGCCTGTCGAGCCATCGACAAGGCCCGGGAGAGGCTGCAGCCGTTCTTCGTCCATGTCTGCTACACGGCTCCGCATTATCCGCTGCACGCCCGCGAAGAGGACATCGCCCGCTATCGGGGGAAGTACCTCCGGGGCTGGCACGACCTGCGACGCGAGCGGCACCAGCGCCAGCTCGACATGGGGCTGATCGACCCAGGCTGGGAATTGCCGCCACCCGATGAAGAGGTGACCCCCTGGGAGCAGGTTGACAATCCTGAGTACTTCGATCACCTGATGGCCGTGTACGCCGCCATGATCGACCGCATGGACCAGGGGATCGGCAGAATTCTCGACCACATCGAGGAGCGGGGGCAGACCGACAACACCGTTGTGATGTTCCTTGCCGACAACGGGGGCTGCGCCGAGAAGCCGGGCGGATTCGAATACGACCGCATCCCGGGCGTGAAGGACTACTACACCGCATGTGGCCCGGGCTGGGCCTATGCGCAGAATACCCCTTTCCGGCGCTACAAGCAGTGGGTGCACGAAGGAGGAATCTCGACTCCACTGATTGTTCGCTGGCCGGGTGTCACTCAGCCGGGTGGCATCACGCGTGACGTGGGACACATCATCGATCTGCTCCCGACCTGCGCTGACATCGCCGGCGCCGACTACCCGCAGCAGCATGGCGGGCAGGAGATTCTCCCCTGCGAGGGGATCAGTCTCCGGCCGATCTTCGAAGGATCGACGCGGCAGGGTCACGATCGATTGATGTGGGAGTGGAGCGGCAACCGGGCCATCCGGGAAGGGGACTGGAAGCTCTGCTGGGACAAAAAGGTGAAGGAGTGGGAGTTGTACAACATCGCCGCCGATCGCACCGAGATGGACAACCTCGCCTCCCAGCATCCAGAAACCGTCGCGCGACTGAGCGGCAACTGGTTCGACTGGGCCGCAACGACCGGACTGAAGGTGAAGCCGTAGTTCTCACAAGGGGGGAGCGGGTGGCCGTCACCATCGCTGGTCATGTTCACGGAGCCCGTGCAGCGGGCGGGCGCCGTCTGGCGGTGGCGCTGGCAATCCTGACCTGCTGCCGGTCACTGCCCGCAGCCGAGTTCGCTTATCCGCGCGAGCAGTGGCAGCGCCCGAGGCCGCGGAAGTCGGGCTGCAGGCGTCACTCCTGGAACAGGCTCGCGACTACGCCCTCACCGGCGCGGCTCCGGTTACATCACCCGGCACGGCCGGCTGGTGCTCAGCTGGGGCGACCCACGTCAGTCCTGGGACCTCAAGTCGACGACCAAGTCCATCGGCGTCGCGGCGCTCGGGCTCGCGATCGGCGACGGCAAGGTGCAGCTCACGGACCGGGCAATAACGCTGCATCCGACCCTGGGACTGCCGCCCGCTGCAAACGGCGAGACGGGCTGGATCGATGGCATTACCCTCAAACACCTGGCGACGCAGACCGCTGGATTCGAGAAGCCCGGAGGCTACGGAAAGCTGCTGTTCGCCCCGGGGTCGATGTGGCTGTACAGCGATGCCGGTCCCAACTGGCTGGCGGAATGCCTGACGCGGCTCTACCAACAGGACATGGAGGACCTGCTGTTCGAGCGGGTGTTCACCCCAC
>CAVQRG010000017.1:0-34895 GCA_963715185.1 uncultured Planctomycetaceae bacterium | reverse complement strand
CGCGGAGGCGCAGGAGCCGGATGCGTGGACGCTGTTGCGCTATGAGACGGGACATTTCGAGACCGCAGCCATGCGCGCCGAGATCATGGCCTATCTTGCGCACTGGCTGTGAGCACCCGAAGCTCCCTTCGGACCTTTCACCCCAAATAGAAGGAGCCAGCCATGAGCAAACCGGAAGGCATCAAGGCCCTGACGTTTGACCTCTTCGGCACCGTTCTGGACCTGGGCGCCAGTTTGCGACAGCCGATCTCGGCCTTTCTGGACGCTGCCCAGTCCGACGTCACGGCGGAGCAGTTCTGGGCGGACTGGCGCGTCCGTCAGCGGCTCGAGCAGTATCGCGACTCACTGATGATGTTGGGACACGCCGGCTACCTGGAGACTGTGCGGCGCGCCATGCACTACGTGGCGGACTCGCATCGTGTTCAGGCGAGCCAGGTCGACTACGACACACTCATGGCTGCCTGGTGGGAGCTGTCGCCCTTTCCTGACGCAGTGCCGGCTCTTGAGCGCATGAAGTCGCAGTATCGCCTGGTCGTGCTGTCAAATGGCGACCCGGAATTTCTGCAGCATCTCGCTACGCAGCGCGTGGCGTTTCCATTTGACGACATCTTCTCCGTGACCTCCGTGGGCGTCTTCAAACCGCATCCGGCCGTGTACCGCGGCGCAGCGATGCAACTCGGCGTCGAACTCCACGAGTGCCTAATGGTATCCTCAAATTCGTTTGACGTAATCGGGGCACGCGCGAGCGGTATGCGCGCGGCCTACGTAAACCGCTATGACCTGCCGATGGAACAGTCGCCGTTCGAAGCGGATATCGTGTGCGCTGACTTCACCGAGTTGGCAGACATGCTGCTGTCCTGAACCAACCGATGACGCGCCGGGCGAGGCAGCCGCCATCATCTTTGGCGCAAGGAGCAAGATGGAAATGCAAGTACGAATCACTGTGGGCGACAAATCACTTAGAGGGCGAGATCGACGACAACGAAACAGGGCGGGCCATCGCCGCGGTCCTGCCCATTTTCGGCAAGGCAAACATATGGGGCGACGAGATCTACTTTGAGATTCCCGTGACTCTGTCCGAGGAAGCCGGCGCCCGTGCCGAAGTCGAGGTGGGCACGCTGGCCTACTGGCCGCCCGGCAATGCCCTGTGCATCTTCTATGGTCGCACGCCCGTCAGCACCGACGACACGCCCCGCGCATACAGTCCCGTCAACAAGTTCGGCCGCATCCTGGGGGATGCGACCGAATTGCGACGGCACGCGCAACGGGGCAAGCGTACACGTCGAAGCGGTTTGACGTGAAAGTGAGGCAGTAGGTTGGCGGAGGGCTCCTATGCCTTCTCCTCGCTGCGGTCCGTGGCAAGCGGCGGATCGATGGACAACGCGGTGATCTCGGCCCGCCACGCTGGGTCCATGTCTACGTCGGCTGCAGCCAGCGATGCGCTCAACTGCTCTACGTTGCGTGCGCCGATGATGGGCGCAGTGACGGCCGGGTTCGAAGCGACCCAGGCGACGGCCAGCGTGACGGGATGCATCCCCTTCTCTAGGGCGTAGGCAGAGAAGCTCTCTGCGATCTCGAAGTAGACGCCATCCGCATAGCGTTTGATATAGGACGCCTGCTGCACAAGGCGACCGGAGTCCGGCTTGGTGGACGTCGTGTACTTGCCGGTCAGCAGGCCGCCGCCGAGCGGGCTGTACGGGATGACGCCCATCTGCTCCGACAGCGCAAGCGGCAGTATCTCCACCTCGGCCTGTCGCTTGGCCAGGCTGTACATCGGCTGGATCACCTCGAAGCGAGCCAGGTCGCGCCAGGCCGAGATGCCCAGCGCCTTGGCGATCTGCCACGCCGACCAGTTGCTCACGCCGGGGTAGAGAATCTTGCCCTCGCGCACGAGATCGTCGAGCGCGTGCAGCGTCTCCTCAATGGGCGTGTCATTGTCGAAGTGGTGCACGAAGTAGACATCAAGCCGGTCCGTGTTGAGGCGTTTGAGGCTTGCCTCGACCTGTTGTTTGATGTGCCGCCGTGACAGGCCCCGCTCGTTCACGCCCTTGCCGACGGGCATGCAGACCTTGGACGTGATCACCAGGTCGTCGCGCATGCCGGACATCAGTTCGCCCAGAATCTCCTCCGAACGGCCGCCGGCATACACATTGGCGCAGTCAAAGAAGTTGATGCCCGTGTCCAGACAGCGGCTGAACATCTTCGAGGAGGTCTCGTAGTCTGCATCGCCGCCGAACGACATCGTGCCGAAGCATAACTTTGACACCTTGACGCCGGTCTTGCCCAGTACTCGGTATTCCATGAGTGGTCTGCTCCTGTTGCCTGCTTTGAAGTGGATGTGGGTGGATGCGTCCATTGTTGTATCATGGAAGTGGAGTTCGAAAAACGCACAGGACGAACCCTTCGGACCAGATGTGCCGTCTCAATCGTACGCGAGTGCGGGGGGATGCGCAACTTACAGCCAGAAAGGCGTCAGCCATGCAGCTGGAAGGAAAGACGGCCCTCATCACAGGGGCAAGCAAGGGGATCGGCCGCGCTATCGCCCTGGCATTCGCGCAGGAGGGCGCTGCGTTGGCCGTGTCCGGCCGCGCAGAAGAGCGAGCTGAACTCGCTGCAGCAAGAATCCAGCGCGTATGGCGTCGAATGCGTGGTCGTGCCCGGCGACCTGTCCGTTCCCGGCGCAGCAGAGGAGATTTTCCGAACGTCGAGGTCCAAACTCGGTCCCATCGATATTTTGGTCAACAATGCCGGCGTCGGTTCCAGCGCCAACCCGAAGCCGGTCCTCGAGTACGACGACGACTTCTGGGATCTCCTGCTCTTCGTGAACCTGACGGTCCCGTATCGGCTCTCCAAGTTGGCATTGGCCGGACATGCTGGAGCGGCAACACGGCCGCATCATCAACGTCGCTTCCATCAACGGCAAGATCGGTTCCATGCACGGGGCCGCCTACGCGGCCAGCAAGCACGGATTGCTGGGACTCACGCGCACGCTGGCAATGGAAGTTGTGCGCGACGGCGTCACCGTCAACGCCATCTGTCCTGGACCGGTACACACGCTGCTGAACGACATTCGTATCGCCTATGACGCAGAGCGCATGGGGATCACGTTGGACGAAATCGAGCGGCGCATGACGCCGATGGGCCGTCGTCTGGAGCCTGAGGAGGTCGCCCCGTTGGCCGTCTACCTGGCCAGTGACCAGTCGGCCGCCATGACGGGGCAGGCCATCAACATTGACGGCGGCGTGCTGATGACAGGCTGAGGCGCCGGCATCGCAAGCCCATTGTGGTGAGAACAAGAAAGGATGGCCCATGTTCAAGACCATCATTATGGCGACCGACGGGTCGCCCGCAGTAGAGCGGCTCATCGTATACACCGAACACATGGCCCGCCGCACCGACGCACAGGTCGTCGTCGTGCACGCCTATGAGTTCCCTGCTGTGTATGACTGGACAGACGCCTACGAGAAGTTGTGCGAGCATCACCGCCAGGCCGTATTGGAGGTGGCAGAAGATGCGGTGGAAGCCCTGCAACAGGCGGGCGTGCAAGCCGTAGCGGACGTGCGCGAGGGGCCGGCCGCCCACGCGATCGTGGAAGCCGCCCGTATCCACCAGGCGGACCTTATCATCATGGGGAGCCGGGCGCAGAAGCGTGACACCGTGGCTGAAACGCTTTTGGGCAGTGTCAGTTCAGCCGTACTGCGCAACAGCTATTGCCCGACGCTGCTGATACCATAGCAGGGCGCTTCACGTCGTGCAACGCCTTGGGGCTCGTCCAGTCTCCTGCGTTGCAGGGGGTCCGAAAAAGACGCAGGGCGCACTCTAAGAGTGCGCCCTGTATGCAACTGAATTGTGGAGTTGCGCTACGACCTTGATCATATCCAGGAACTGCTGCCGAAGAGCCTGGTCCTCTTTGAATGCGCCGCGAAACGCCGAGGTCACCGTCGTGCTGCCCTGCTTCTGTACGCCGCGCATCATCATGCAGAAGTGAGCTGCGTCCGTCGTCACAGCCACGCCCTTCGGCTGCAACAGATCCTCCAACGCCTGCGCTACCTGACTGGTCAATCGCTCCTGCACCTGCAGCCGGCGCGCGAAGACATCCACAATGCGCGCCAACTTGCTGAGACCGATAATCTTCCCGTCAGGAATGTAGGCCACGTGCGCCTTGCCGTAGAACGGTAGCATGTGATGCTCGCACATGGAGTAGAACTCGATCTCCTTGACCAGCACCATGTCCTCGGCCCCCTCGTCAAAGATGGCTCCGTTGACTACCTCCTCGACACTTGTTCGGTAGCCGCTCGTCAGGAAATCCATGGACTTCGCCACGCGCAGCGGTGTTCGCAGTAGTCCCTCGCGCTCCGGGTCCTCGCCTACCCGCTCCAGCATTTCGCGGATGATGGCCTCGAATTCCGGGTCATGGCTTTCCTGCTCCGGCTTCGGCTCGATGACCTGCACATTCAGCAAGCTCTGGCCCTGCTGACTTGCATACCAGTCGATTGCGGCGTTGCCGTTCTGGGAGCCTTTGAAATTGCCATTGGCGTGGAGCTTTTTTATCGATGCATTCTTGCTCATTGTAATCTCCGAATCTGTGTTTCAAGCCTCATGAATTCCTCTGCCAGATCACCCAGTGTTCGACCATCTGTATCGACTATCCAGTCGGAGGCGATCTCTGCCGACGGTAGAACGGCGAAGGCCAGTTCCCGCACCGAGGGATCGGCGACAGCTACCCCGCCGGGCGCATACGTCGCTATGACGTCGAGGTCGGCCGTCCTGTCGGCGTACTTGTCTTCGCTGCGTCGGCGGCCGAGTTTCGACTCGATTTCCCGCAGCGCGCTGCGTAGCTCGCTTTTTCCAAGCGCAGTCTCAACCAAAAGGGCTGCGTTGCGATAGGCGGCCCTGCTGGCGTCCATGTTTCCCGAGGCCATCACGGCCTGGCTCTCGTAGACGCCGCTCACGCCCAGCAACGTCAGGTGGTTGTGCATGCGCACCATCTCAATAGCTGACGGCACATTTGCTTCCGGTTCAATGTTAGAGCCGACCAAGATAATGTGGCGCGTCATCCTGCATTCTCCTCACGCGGAGCCCGTGCAGCGGGCGGGCGAGGCGCGTCTGGCGGTGGCGCTGGCAATCCTGACCTGCTGCCGGTCATTGCCCGCAGCCGAGTTCGCTTACCCGCGCGAGCAGTGGCAGCGCGCCGAGGCCGCGGAAGTCGGGCTGCAGGCGTCACTCCTGGAACAGGCCGCGACTACGCCCTCACCGGCGCGGGCTCCGGTTACATCACCCGGCACGGCCGGCTGGTGCTAGCTGGGGCGACCCACGTCGTCCTGGGACCTCAAGTTCGACGACCAAGTCCATCGGCGTCGCGGCGCTCGGGCTCGCGATCGGCGACGGCAAGGTCAGCTCACGGACCGGGCAATAACGCTGCATCCGACCCTGGGACTGCCGCCCGCTGCAAACGGCGAGACGGGATGGATCGATGGCATTACCCTCAAACACCTGGCGACGCAGACCGCTGGATCGAGAGCCCGGAGGTTACGGAAAGCTGCTGTTCGCCCGGGGTCGACGTGGCTGAACAGCGATGCCGGTCCCAACTGGCTGGCGGAATGCCTGACGCGGCTCTACCAACAGGACATGGAGGACCTGCTGTTCGAGCGGGTGTTCACCCCACTGGGCATCACCCGCAGCGACCTGCGCTGGCGGAAGAACCAGTATCGCGACCACGAGATCGACGGCATTGCGCGGCGGGAGTTCGGCTCGGGCATTCATGCGAATGTCGACGCCATGGCCCGGATCGGCCTGTTGTACCTCCGCGAGGGGAGTGGAACGGTGAGCAGATTCTGCCCACGGAGTTGTGCGGCGCGTCCGGACCACCGACCCGGAAGTTGTCAACCTGCCGGTGCATGAACTCGATGTTTCGCATGCCGGGGCGGCGAGATTACCGGACTGCTCTGGTGGAACAACAACGACGGGACATTGGAAGACGTCCCGCGAGATGCGTACTGGTCGTGTGGGTCTCTACGACAGCCTGATCGTGGTGATCCCCAGTCTCGACATCGTGGTCGCGCGGGCCGGGAAGGGCTGGCCGCGGCAGGACGACTGGTCGGCTCAGTACGATGTGCTTCGGCCGTTTCTGGGGCCCATTGCTCGATCGGTCCAGGCTGTCGGACCGCGCAAGCTTTCCAGCACCCGGCGACGTGTCATCGGCATCGAATGGGCACCGCCGGAGACGATCGTCCGCCGGGCCAGGGGGAGCGACAACTGGCCCATCACGTGGGGCGACGACGACGCCCAGTACACCGCCTATGGCGACGGCTGGGGGTTCGAACCGCGGGTCGAGCGCAGAGCTCGAGCCTGGGGCTGGCGAAGATCATCGGCGGACCCGACAACTTCCGCGGCGTCAACCTGCGCTCCGCCGATGTCGAGGACACTGGGAACGATGTGCGCGGCCGCAAGGCCAGCGGCCTGTTGATGGTCGACGGCGTGCTGTACCTGCTCGCCCGCAATGCGGGAAACTCACAACTGGCGATGTTGCGCGATCATGGTCAGACGTGGGTCTGGGCCGACTGGAAATTCACCACGAGCTTCGGCTGTCCGACGTTCGTGAACTTCGGGCGCAACTACGCGGGGGCACGCGATGCGTTTGTCTACATCGTGTCGTTCGACAGCGACATGCTGATGAGGCGGGGGACCGGCTGGTCATGGCGCGCGTCCCCGGACGCAACTCATGGAACGTCCCGCATACGAGTTCCTGCAGCGGCGAGATGCACAAGGCCGCCCGGTCTGGACTTCCGATGTGAGTCGCGCGGCGGCATGCTCGAGCGGCCCGGAGCCTGTTACCGCAGCGGAGTGACGTGGAATGCGCCGCTGCAGACCTTTCTGCTCACCATTCTGCCGGGAGGCGACACGCGCACACGGGGCGGTATCGCGGTCTTCGCCGCCGGGCAACCCTGGGGTCCGTGGCGCGCCGATCTATGACGTGGACGAGTGGGATGTGGGCCCCGGCGAGTCAGCCAGCCTTCCCGCCCGATGGATGTCAGCCGATGGACGCGAGGTTGCACCTCGTGTTCTCGGGAGACGACTGTTTCTCGGTCCGCCGAGGCCGGCTGCTGCTGGACGGGGAGTAGCCACTTCCGCCTTCGGGACATCAGTCGTCGAGCAGGAAGTTGCGGGAATCACGCAGTCGGACGGGAGCCAGGTGGCGTTCTTCGCCAATCGCCACCTGCGCGAAGCTGTCGACCGGTTGAGGCTTCCCGTACAGGTAACCTTGGAGAAAGTCGAAGCCGAGATCGCTGCAGCACTCCGACTCGTCTTTCGTCTCCACTCCTTCGGCGATGGCCGAAGTCCCCATGTCGTGCACCATGGTCACCAGTGTCCGCAGCATGACGCACTGCGCTCGGGCCCCCGATGGATGTCCCGGATCAGGCTGACGTCGAACTTGAGATAGTCGGGTGGTGCCTGAATGAGCTCGAGCAGGCGCGACCTGCCGGCCCCGAAGTCGTCGTAGGCGATCTGGATGTCCGTCTCCTTGAGTTCTGCGATGAACCGGCGCACCGTTCTTGAGATCGTCGATGGCCCCTTCGTGGACTTCCACCACCAGTTTGTGGTGGAGCGACCGCAGAACCTGCGGATCGAAGGCAGCACGTCGATCTGCAGGCTTTCCGAAGGATGGGTATTGAGAAAGATCAGCGACCCTCTGGGAAGCCGGCGACCGATGTCCACCGCCCGGGCCCGACAGAGGAGGCTCAGCTCGACTTCGCGATTGACGAATTCGGCGGCCTGGAACATCGACGCGGGATTCTCGAGTCCGGCGACCGCGCTGCGCGAGAGCCTCGTAGCCGATCGGGCCCCGATCCCGTTCGTTCACAATCACCTGGTAGTACGGGGTGATGGCATGGTTCGTGATCAGCTCGTCGAGCTGACTGAAGACCCACGCTGACTCGAGCGCGTCCATTTCCGGCGACGTCTCGCAGTACGATGCCGCCGAATGTGGGCTGACCTGACCGGGCTGTAGCTCCACGCGGAACTCGAGGTCAGCCACTTCGATGTGATCGCCTGGCGCAATGGGAGTGAGGTGCACGACACGTCGGCGATTGACGAATGTCCCGTTCTTGCTGCCCAGATCGCGGATGAACAGATTCTCGCCGATGAGCAGGATCTCGGCATGTTTCCCGGAGACGCGGGCCGAGTTCAGGGTCAGCTCCAGACCGGGGCGGCGACCGATGATGAATGATTCGCTGCAGATCGGAACCCGCACCAGCGATTCTCCTGGGGCCAGGCATCCGCAGAGGAACCAGCCGGTGTCGATCACCTCGCCATTGCGTGAACGAGGTGGCATAATCGGGATCACTGTCATGGCTTTGGTGGAGCAGGGGTGCAGTGGCTGGGGATGCCCGTTGTCCCAACTTTAGGGTGAGAATCGTGTGCCTGATTCTTAATCCGGTCGATCGTCGAGGGATCGAACTGCGACATGGCGAGCTTGCCCGGGATGGTCACGCAATGACGATCGTTGTGATTCTGCAGGCGAGGGCGGGTTGTGACGCTCGACGGCGCAGGGGGAAGGGCGAGGGTTCACGAGACCCGGGCGGGGCGATATCATAAATTGCTTTCGCCGTGACCTGTGCCCGGCCAGAAGAGTGTTCCCCCACCCGTGGAGTGTGGACTGATGTCGAGCGACGTTCAGCAGTTCTTTACGAAGAAGGCTGTCGACCCGGAGATCAACAAGCTCTTCCGGATGCAGATCAAGCTCGAGGCGTCCGACCTGCACCTGCAGACGACAAGCCGGCCATGCTCCGGATCAAAGGCACGATCCGCGAACTGGACATGCCGCCCATCAGCGAGGAACAGATGTGGCGGATGTTCGTCGAGATCATGGACGAGCGCAACAAGGGCATTATGCAGAGCAACGGGGGACCGACTTTTCGCACGTCGTGCCCGACGAGGGGAGCAACTGGCGGTTTCGCGTCAACCTGTTCAAGCAACTGGGCCTGCCGGGTATGGTTGCCCGAAAGGTCGAACAGTTCATCCCCGACTTCGAAGGGCTGTATCTGCCGCCCGTCATGGAGGAACTGTGCAAGTATCGACCAGGGGATGGTACTGCTGGCGGGGGTCACCGGCTCGGGCAAGTCGACCACGATCGCCTCGATGCTGAACTGGGTGAACCGCAACTACCGCAAGCACATCCTGACGATCGAAGACCCGATCGAATTCGTGTACACCCCGGACAAGTGCCTCATCAACCAGCGCGAACTGGGCATGGACGTCAAGGACTTCCACATCGCCATGACCCATGCCGTCCGCGAAGATCCGGACATCATGCTCGTGGGCGAAATGCGCGATCGCGAGACCTTCGAGACCGCCATTCATGCCGCCGAAACCGGTCACCTCGTGTTCGGGACGATCCACGCCTCGAGCGCTCCCCGGGACGATCGGCCGTATTCTCGACCTGTTCCCGCAGGACATGCACAAGGCGATCCGTTCCAGCATGGGCTTCAACATGCGGGCGATCGTCGGCCAGAAGCTGCTGAAGACCATTCTCGACAAGCCCACCCGGGTGCCCGATCATCGAGATCATGCGGTTCAACCCGACCGTCCGGAAACTCGTCCTCGAGGAACAGGACGAGAAGCTCTCGGCCGCGATCCGCATCGGCAAGGACGAGGGCATGCAGGTGTTCAACGATTCGCTGTATGGTTTCGTAATGGACGAGTTCGTCAGCCGGGCGGCCGCGTTTGAAATCTCGCCCAACGTGGAAGAACTCAAGATGATGCTCAAGGGCATCGAAGTCGAAGCGCCCGCGATTCTGTGACGGTCCTCCTGCCTGCGCTGAAGAACTGTTGCCGGCATCCGGCCTGCCGCGCCTCGCGATCGGGGCGGGGCTCTGCCTGGTGCTGCTGGCCATGCTGACGGCGGCCCCTGATGCCTGCGCACAGGATGGTCCCGGCCCACCCACCAACGTCACGGCGAGCGAGCCGGCCCCGCTACCGGGCAGTGGACCCGCGAATATCCGCCGGATCCGCTTCCCTTCTGCGCGGGAACCCTCCGGGAGGCGGTCGTGAATGGTACGTCAGCATTTCCAAGATGGGCTTCGTGATCGGTGCCTTTCCGCCGTGGGTCTACTGGTCGCGGTGGGTGAGCGATGACGCTACAGGGCTGAAGGTGCGCCCGGTCTTCTGGAATACCATTCTGCTGCTGTGTGGCGTCGCCGGGCTGCTGCTCTTCCTGGTCACCCCCAGTTTTGTGGGAGGACTGCTGCTCACGCTGCTGTTTGTGGGGGTCCCGCTGGACTGTACATCCACGAACGCAATGAGCGCGTGCCCGAATCGGGCAAAGTGATGACGCAGCGGCACATCCGCAATTACGTCGAGCGGCAACTCGCCAGATGGGCATCGAACTCGGCAATCGGGAGCGTATCGAGGAAGCGATCGGCCCGGGAATCCGTTTTGTCGGCAAGACGAAGACCGGCCGCGTCGACAGCTCGACCTCCCGCCAGGTCGAGAGCTCGAAAGGTTACATGGCCGCGAAGGAGCTGGTGTACGACGCCATCCTCCGCCGCGCACCGACATCCACCTCGAACCGACCGAAGACGAACTGCGCGTACGGCTGAGAATCGACGGCGTGATGTACCCGACCGAACCGTTCGACCGGGCTGTCGGCGATGCCGTCGTCAACATCTTCAAGGTGCTCTGTGCGATGGACATTACGGAGCGCCGCGTGCTCGCAGGACGGCGGTTTCGGTGCCGAGTGGACGGTCGCGAGATCGACTTTCGCGTCGCCTCGCAGGGGACGCGCGAAGGCGAGAAGATGGTAATCCGCATCCTCGACCAGGCCAACTCGGTCACGAGTGTCGCCGAACTCGGCATGCGCAAGGCCATGCAGAGCCAGATCGAAACGGTGGTCGATGAGCCGCACGGCCTGTTCCTCTGCTGCGGTCCGACCGGTGCCGGCAAGTCGACGACTCTCTACGCCTGCCTGAACGAGATCGACTCCTTTCAAAGGAACATCATCACCATTGAAGACCCGATCGAGTTCAAGATGAACAACGTCACACAGATCGAGATCAACACCAAGGCGGACCAGACGTTCGCCGGATCGCTGCGCAGCGTGCTGCGGCAGGATCCCGACGTCGTGATGATCGGCGAAATCCGCGACGGCGAGACGGCCAACATCGCCTGCCAGGCGGCGAACACGGGACACATGGTGTTTTCCACGGTGCACGCCAACGACACCGTCACGGCCCTGCTGCGGCTGATCGACCTCGAAGTCGATCCCACAATGCTGGCCACCTCCATCACGGCAATCCTGGGCCAGCGACTGGCCCGCCGGCTCTGTCCGCAGTGCAAGGAGGCCTACAAGCCCAGTCCGGAGTTCCTCAAGAAGACCGGTCTGCCCGCCAACAAGATCGACAAGTTCTACCGGCCGCCACAAACGCCGGCGAACTGCACCAACTGCGGCGACCTGGGCTACAAGGGGCGCATCGGCGTCTTCGAACTGCTGATGATCAACGACCGCATGCGCGACATGATCCGCGACAAGGCGGCCGTCTCTGCCCTGCGTGCCGAAGCCCGCAAGAATGGCATGCTGTACATGAAGGAAGAGGGCCTGCGGCTGGTGATCCGCGGCGTGACGTCGATCGATGAAATCCTCCGTGTCGTGAAGTAGGCCCCCAGCGGTCGCAACCAGCAGGGAACACCAATGCAATTCTGGAAGTGGCTCTGGGAGAACCCGCAGCGTGGATTTCAGATCGGCCTGGTGGCGTGGGTTCTGGGCGTGGCTGTCCTTCTGCTCATTACAACGCGGGTAATTCCGGATGCACCAACTCAAGTCCTGTCTGCGGTCATTGCCGCTGGTGCCTTCAGTGTGTGGTCACTGATGTTTTCCGTGTCCGCCCTGGCCAGCTATGCGAGGGTCGTGGGCGATCACTACGAGGAACGTTTCCGCCGCATTGAATCGCGACTGGAGAAGACGAAGGCCGATTGAACGGGAGTGGCCGAAGCGAGCGCCGAGGCCGTTGGACCGGGAGCATCTGGAGCCAGGCATTTCACGATGATTGACATTCTGCTGGTGGCGATTGTCGGGCTGGTCACCTGGTGTGTGGCGAGCGATGGGGCGTGGGGGGCCGCGCTGACCCTGCTGATTACGATCATCGCCGGACTGCTGGCGATGAGTTTCTTCGAACCGCTGGCTACGTTTCTGCAGTCGAACTTTGCCGGGTCCGTTCCCTGGGCCCAGAGGTGGGACATCATCGCACTGCTCGGCCTTTTTGCGGGCTTCGTCTTCGCGCTTGCGCGGCTACCGAGAAGATTCTCCCGGTCGATATTGTCATCCATGGCCTCGTTTACGATGTGCGCGCTGGGGATTCGCTTTCCTCACCGGCTATACCACGATGGCCATCCTGCTGACGGCCCTGCACACGGCACCACTCCCCCGCGAGTTTCTGGGCTTCACCCCGGAGCGGAAGAACTTCCTCGGGATGTCTGCGCCCCGACCGACAGTGGCTGGGCTTCACCCAGTATGTCACCGAGAAAGCCTTTCGGCGCGGGGCCAACGGACCGATCTTCGATGGGCCCGTGTCGCCCTCAGCCCGGTGAGCCCGGCGAGCTGGGCCTGCAGAAGGTCTGGCCCTCGTTTCCGATTCGCTATGCCTCCCGCCGGCAGCAGTATGCAAGTGGGCGAGCCGCGGCGACTCCCGTCAACTCTCCGGCCAGTCCCGGGTCGCCACCGGCGGGCCAACCCGCACGAGGCGGAACCACCGGCTTTTGACGTACGTTTCCCCACTGCCACCTTTCTCACACCGACCAGCACCATGCTTGCCCACAACGTCTTCTTCACACTGAAGGATTCCTCCCAGGAGGCGGTCGACCGGCTGGTCCGGGCCTGCCATGCCAATTTGAAGGACCACCCCGGTGTGACGTTCTTCGCCGTCGGTCCGCTGGCTGCCGAATACCAGCGTGAGGTCAACGATCGCGATTTCCAGGTCGGTCTGCATGTCGTCTTTCGCGATCAGGCCGCCCATGATGCGTACCAGACCGCTCCCCAGCATCTGGTCTTCATCGACGAGAACCGCGACAACTGGGCTCGTGTCCGGGTGTTCGACTCCCATGTCGAGTCCTGAATCGACGCTCCCCGGCCCGCCAGCGGTGCCCGCCAGGGGCAGCGTCGCAACTTGCGGCCCTTTCCGGGCGGTTTGATCCCCGGAGGCACGGGCGTTTCCGGCGGTTGGCCTGCGATACCTCGTTCAGACCGGGAATTCCACGGGATGAGAGAGGCCAGTGGTCCCTTTCAAATTGGTATCGGGACACTAAGATACGCGCAGCAGAGCGTCGCCTGAACGAGGAATTTTCGGGCCAGCAGGCCCCGGTTTGTCGTAACTACTTGTGCGGACAAATGATCCAGTTGCGTAAAGGGCTAGATCTCCCCATCGCGGGAGTTCCGGAGCAGAGGATCGACCCTGGCCCCGCGGTGCGGCGGGTGGCGCTGGTGGCCGCAGACTATGTCGGCATGAAGCCGACGATGCAGGTGAAGCCCGGCGACCGCGTCAAGCGCGGTTCGCTGCTGTTCGACGACAAGAAGACGTTGGGAGTCCGCTACACGTCACCGGCCGCTGGAACAGTGGTGGAGGTGAATCGTGGTGCCAAGCGGGCCTTTCAGTCGGTCGTGGTCGAGATCGATGGAGACGACGAGGAATCCTTCGCGTCCTATGCCAGCGGCCGGCTGCCATCGCTGACGCACGCCGAAGTTGTCGACAATCTGGTCGCGTCCGGACTGTGGACCGCACTGCGGACCCGCCCATTCAGCAAGGTGCCTTCGCCGCAGACCAGACCGCACTCCCTGTTCGTCCAGGCGATCGATACCAATCCGCTGGCGGCAAACCCCAAGGTGGTGATCGCCGAGCGTGAGCCACACTTTCTTAATGGTCTGCACGTGATCCGCCACCTGACCTCGGGGGCGGTCTACCTGTGCACCGCCCCGGGGGCACAGATTCCGGGCAGCGATCTGAACTTCATCTCGCACGAGGTGTTCGAGGGTCCGCATCCCGCCGGACTGCCGGGCACGCACATTCACTTCCTGGATCCTGTCAGCACTAAGAAGACTGTCTGGTCGATCGGCTATCAGGATGTCATTGCCATTGGGGAGTTGTTTACCACCGGTTCCCTGAGTGTCGAGCGGCATCGTCTCGCTGGCGGGACCGCAGGTGGTGGCCCCTCGACTGCTGCGGACGCGACTCGGTGCCAGGGTCTCGGAACTCACCGCCGGGATGCTCAAGGACGGGGAGAACCGGGTCCTCTCGGGCTCGGTGCTGGCGGGCAGAGTGGCTTCGGGTCCCCTGGACTACCTGGGTCGCTATCACAACCAGATTTCAGTGCTGAAAGAGGGCCGGGAGCGTGAGTTCCTGGGATGGCAGTCACCGGGCTTCGACAAGTTTTCGGTCAAGCGGGCCTACGCAACAGGTTTTGCGGCCGATGCACGGCGGTTTTCCTTCACCACAAATCGCAATGGCAGTCGGCGGGCGATGGTGCCCATCGGCATGTATGAGCAGGTGATGCCGCTGGACATCCTGCCGACGTTTCTGCTGCGGGCATTGATTACAAAAGACTGCGAACAGGCCCAGGCGCTCGGTGCACTGGAGCTGGACGAAGAAGATCTCGCGCTCTGCACATTCGTCTGCCCGGGAAAGTATGAGTATGGTCCCTTGCTGCGAGAGAATCTGGCGACGATTGAGCGTGAGGGCTAGGAAACTGCCCACCGCCCGTTCGACGTCCCCGCGTCGCCCGCTGTGCCTGAAATGAAACCACTCCGACGATTTCTCGATTCGCTCGAACCGATCTTCAAAGACGGGTGGCTGCAGCCGCTCTATCCACTCTACGAGGCGATCGACACCTTCCTGTACACGCCCGCCGACGTGACGAGCGGGCCGACCCACGTGCGCGACGCGATGGATCTCAAGCGGATGATGAGCCTCGTCGTCGTTCGCCCTTGGCCCGTGCATCTTCATGGCGATGTACAACACCGGGCTACAGGCGAATCGCGCCATTCGGCGGATGGAATCGGCCTGACGTCGGTCGACGGGTGGCGAGGGACCGTCCTGAATGCAGTCGGCGTCGGCTACGATCCGCGCAATCTGTTCGCCTGCCTGGTCCATGGAGCCTTGTACTTTATTCCGGTGTATCTGGTGACGCAGATCGCCGGCGGATTCTGGGAATTGCTCTTCGCCAGTGTCCGCAAGCACGAAGTCAACGAGGGATTTCTGGTCACCGGGCATGCTGTTTCCGCTGACCCTGCCGCCGACGATTCCACTTTGGCAGGTCGCGATCGGCATCAGCTTCGGTGTGCGTGCTCGGTAAGGAGGTCTTCGGTGGCACCGGGAAGAACTTCCTGAATCCCGCTCTGACGGCACGGGCGTTTCTCTACTTCGCGTATCCCGCACAATCACCGGTGACAACGTGTGGGTGGCGGTCGACGGTTACTCGGCTGCGACCCGCTGGGGGCCATGGCCAACGTGAATGCCGCAACCGGGCATCGAGACAGGTGACCGACGGTCTGCGGCATCAGCTGGAACCAGGCGTTCCTGGGACTGATTCCCGGCTCCATGGGTGAAACGTCCACCCTCTGTTGCCTGCTGGGAGCATGGATTGCTTGTGCGACCGGGTCGGCTCCTGGCGAATCATGGCTGGCAGTGCTGGTCGGCGCACTGTGCGGACTTCGTTGCTGCTGTGGAGCATTGGAAGTCAGGACAACGCCCGGTTCACGATGAACCCTTGTGGCATCTCGTGACTGGAGGATCTGGCCTTCGGGCTGGTCTTCATGGCGACCGACCCCGTCTCGGCCGCCATGACGGATGCCGGCAAGTGGGCCTATGGCATCCTGATCGGCATCGTCACCATTCTCGTTCGCGTGCTCAATCCCGGTTATCCGGAGGGGATCATGCTGGCGATCCTGCTCGGCAACGTCTTCGCTCCGTTGATCGACTACTTCGTCGTCCAGGCCAACATCAAACGGAGGCTCGATCGCAGTGTCGTCCGCGCCTGAAAACTCCGAAGACCGGCTGGCTTGAAGCCGAACACGGTCACCGGGACCGCTGATCGTGGCGAGCATCCTGTGCCTCGTCTGTTCGCTGCTCGTCTCGGCGAACGGCCGTCGCCGTGCGCAGCACGATCGATCGCAACAAAAAGCTGCAGCAACAGCGGAACGTGCTGATCGCTGCCGGTCTGTTCGACGAGAGTGAGCAGACCGACGCCGATGTTCCGGCCCTCTTCGAGCAGATCGAAACGGTGTACGTCCACCTGCCTCGCCAGCGGGATGCCGCGGCGGAGGATGCGGCCGGGCAGCTCAATGACACGATGACTGCCGGCAACTACGACCCGCCAAGGCCGCGAAAGATCCCTCGCAGCAGATCGCGATTCCCGCCGAACTGGATCTGGCGGGCATCAAGGCACGAGAGCCGGTCGCCGCCGTCTATCTGGTCAAGGACGAACAGGGCAACGTCAAGCAGTTCGTCTTCCCGGTGTACGGCAAAGGACTCTGGTCGACCCTGTATGGTTTTCTGGCGCTCGAGGCCGATGTGTCGGCGGGCATGCCGGTCACGGGCATCACCTTTTACGAACATGCGGAGACTCCCGGCCTGGGGGGCGAGGTGGACAACCCCGGCTGGAAGGCGAAGTGGCCGGACAAGCGACTGCTTTCGGACGAGGGACAACCAGTCCTCGACGTAACGAGGCCGGACAATGCCAGCGCATCCCTACGAGATCGATGGCCTGTCGGGCGCGACAATCACCTCGAACGGGGTTGAAGGACTCGTGAACTACTGGCTCGGTCCCGACGGTTTCGGACCCTTCCTGGATCGATACCGCAAATCAGAATTGAAGTTCGGACTCCGGCCGGGTGATGCACGGTGATGATCGTGCATCGGCGCGGACCCGTTGAGCGTCAGGCTCTGCACGCCTGGTGTCAGCGTCACTGTGGCATCAATGCCTGATGCAAACATCCTGTGGCATCAATGAGGAGAGGTCGAGCCAATGGCGACTCCGAAAACCAAAGACGTCCTGTTCAATCCGGTGTTCAACAACAACCCGATTGCCCTGCAGGTCCTGGGGATCTGCTCGGCGTTGGCGGTGACGACCCAGCTGGACAACTCCCTCGTCATGGCGCGTCGCTGTGACCCTCGTGGTCGGCGTGCTCCAATGCTGCCGTGTCAGCCTTGCGGCACTACATTCCCACCAGCATCCGCATCATCGTGCAGATGACGATCATCTCCTCGCTGGTGATCGTGGTGGACCAGTTCCTGCAGGCCTTCGTGCCGACGATGCGCAGCCGACCTGTCGGTCTTCGTGGGGCTGATCATCACGAACTGCATCGTGATGGGCCGCGCGGAAGGCTTCGCGATGAAGAACCGACCGTGGATCAGCTTTCTGGACGGCATCGGCAACGGGCTGGGCTACTCGTCTGATTCTGGTGCTGGTCGGCTTCTTTCGCGAGCTGTTCGGGCTCCGGCAGCTTGCTGGGTCATACGGTCCTGCCGCTGACCTCCGACGGCGGCTGGTACGTGCGTAACGGACTGATGCTGACGCCGCCGAGCGCATTTTTCATTATCGGCCTGTTCATCTGGGCCCTGCGGACCTGGAAGCCCGATCAGGTGGAATCCGAGTAGGCGAGTGTCCGTAGACCGATCGATCGGATGCACCGATTTTCACGCCTGACAACTTCGCCTTCATGACCCACGCATGTACGCTCTCGAACATCATCTGGGCATGTTCTTTCACTCGATCTTCGAGGAGAACCTGGCGCTGGCCTTTTTCTTGGGAATGTGCACGTTCCTGGCCGTGTCGAAGAACGTCAAGACGGCGCATCGGGCTGGGGATCGCCGTCATCGTCATTCAGACGATCACGGTCCCGGTCAACAACCTGATCTACCAGTACCTGCTCAAGGAGGGGGCCCTGGCTGGACGGGCAACTCGAGACCCTGCAAGCGTACCAACCTGCGAGTTCCTCGGCCTGATCAGCTACATCGGGACGATCGCGGCGATGGTGCAGATTCTGGAGATGGCGCTGGATCGGTACTTCCCGGCTCTCTACAACACGCTGGGCATCTTCCTGCCGCTGATCACCGTCAACTGCGCGATTCTGGGCGGCTCGCTGTTCATGGTGGAGCGGGACTACAATTTCGCTGGAGAGCGCTGAACTTCGGCTTCGGCGGCGGGCTGGGCTGGGCGCTGGCGATCTGCGCCCTGGCCGGCATCCGCGAGAAAATGAAGTACAGCGATGTGCCCGCACGGCCTGCGGGGCTGGGGATCACGTTCATCACCGTCGGGCTGATGGCGATGGCGTTTATGGCGTTTATGGGAATCAAGATTTGCAGCGGCATCGTTAGTCGTGAGCGGCCAGCGACAGACCCTTCCCAACTGACCGCTGACGAAAGTCAACTACCATGGAAATCATTCTCGGAGTCCTGTTCTTCACGGTCATCGTGCTGGCGCTGGTCGTGCTGATTCTGGTTGCCAAGCGGTTCCTGGTCGCCCAGCGGCAACGTCTCGATCGCTGATCAACGATCAGAAGCGGATCAACGTGCCCGGTCGGCGGCAAGCTGCTGGGGGCTCTGGCCGACCAGGCATCTTCGTCTCCTCGGCCTGCGGTGGCGGCGGCACCTGTGCCCAGTGCGAAGTCAAGATCCTCGAAGGGGGCGGCGACATCCTGCCGACCGAGAAGAGCCCACATCAACAACCCGCGAGGCGCGCGAAGGTTGCCGGCTCTCCTGCCAGGTGGCCGTCAAGCAGGACATGAAGATCGAGTGTCCCGCCCGAGGCCTTCGAAACGAAGAAGTGGGACTGCAAGGTCGTCTCCAACCGCAACGTGGCCACCTTCATCAAGGAACTCGTGCTCAAGCTGCCCGAAGGGGAAGAGGTCGACTTCAAGGCCGGTGGCTACATTCAGATCGAATGCCCGCCGCACACTGTGAAGTACAAGGACTTCGAGATCGAAGAGCGTTTCCGATCCGACTGGGACAAGTACGACGTCTGGCGGTATCGTCTCGAACGTCGAGGAACCGGTGATGCGGGCCTACTCGATGGCCAACTATCCGGGCGAGAAGGGCATCATCATGCTCAACGTCCGCATCGCCAGTCCGCCCCCGCGCGCCCCCGAAGGAACGCCCCCGGGCAAGATGTCCTGCTACATCTTCGGCCGGAAGCCGGGCGACAAGGTGACGATCTCCGGCCCGTACGGCGAGTTCTTCATCAAGGAGACCGACGCCGAAATGGTCTACATCGGCGGCGGGGCCGGGATGGCACCCCTGCGCAGTCACATCTTCGAACTGTTCAAGGAACGGCGGACGCACCGCAAGGTGTCGCTACTGGTACGGTGGCCGCAGCTGCGGGAACTGTTCTACGTCGACCAGTTCCGCGAGATCGAAAAGGAGTTTCCCAACTTCCAGTTCCACATCGCCCTCTCCGAGCCGCTGCCCGAAGACAACTGGACCGGCTACACCGGCTTCATCCATCAGGTGCTGCTGGAGAACTATCTCAAGCAGCATCCGGCCCCGGAGGACATCGAGTACTACATCTGCGGGCCGCCGATGATGAACGCGGCCGTCTTCAAGATGCTCGACGATCTCGGCGTCGAACCGGAGAACATCGCCTACGACGACTTCGGCGGATGATCGTCGCCGGACAAGACGCCGCCGCGCCACATCAGGCCTCAGGCGGAACCGCCGAGTGGATCACATCTGACCAAGAGAGGAATCGCATGACTGCTCTGCTGCCACGTCCCTGGCTGGCCCTGTGGGTCCTGGCCGGGCTGTCACTGCTGTGTCCGGCGGCCCGGTCTGCCGATCCGCTCAAGCTGCTGATCATCGACGGACAGAACAATCACAACTGGGTCGACACGACACCGTACCTGGCCAGTGTGCTCGAGGCGACCGGTCGCTTCCAGGTCGACACGGTGACGACACCACCGAAAGACGCGCCGGCCGATGACTGGCAGACATTTCAGCCCGCCTTCGACAGCTACGATGTGCTGCTGAGCAACTACAACGGCGAAACCTGGCCGAAACCGGTCCGTCAGGATTTCGAAGCCTTTGTGAAGGCAGGCGGGGGACTCGTCAACGTGCATGCGGCGAATAACCCCTTTCCCGACTGGCCCGAATGGAATCTGATGACAGGCCTCTGCTGGCGGAAGGCAGCCTTCGGTCCGGCGCTGGTCATCGACGACGACGGGTCCGAGGTCCTCCTGGAAGCCGGGCAGGGAGCAAGCTCCGGACACGGCCCGCGATATCCGTATGAGATCATCATGCGGGATCGCCAGCACCCGATTACGGAGGGGATGCCCGCCGAATGGCTGCACCCCACCGACGAGTTGTATCACGGCCAACGAGGGCCGGCCGTCAACGTGAACATTCTGGCGACGGCCTACTCGCCGCGCCACAAGCGGGGAACCGGCAACCACGAGCCGATGGCCTGGTGGATCCCCTACGGCGAAGGACGGGTCTTCACCACGGTGCTGGGACATGTCGGTCGCACGCAGTCGGTCTCCGAGAGTCCCATGCGGTGTCTGGGATTTCAGGCGCTGCTCACCCGGGGATCGGAGTGGGCGGCCACCGGCGAAGTCACGATCCCCCTGCCGGACAGCTTCCCCGGAAACGAGTCTGTGAGCCTCGCTCCCTGATCGAGGCCTTTCTGGCGGATCGCGTGGGCAGACCGCGTCACCGCCGAGGCTGCATCGCGCTGGTTGTTGACCCTGGGACGGTGCCTGCGTATCAAGATCGAACCTGCGCATGACTTCAGGTCCCCGCGACATTGACGCCGCAATCATCGGGCCCATGCACGAGGCGGGCGTCGCTCAGCCGGCCATCGACGCGTTCGTCTCAGCCGTGCGGCGCCTGCGCAGGAGACCAGGGACTGATCCCTGAGACGAGTCTTCAGCCGGTCGAACAACTTCTGCATTTCGAGGACCTCCCCCCAGCAGATGCGGCCGACCGCGAGCTCTGGCAGCAACTTGCGATTATCAAGCTCAATGGTGGACTGGGCACCGGGATGGGTCTGGCCGGCCCCAAGTCACTCTTGCAGGTTCGCGGAACAGATACGTTTCTCGATTTCATCGCGAGGCAGGTACTCGCCCTCCGGCTGTCGTCGGGCACGCAGACGCCCGCGTTCTATCTGATGAACAGCTTCAGCACGCGCGACGATTCCTTGCAGTATTTGCGCGAAGGTTATCCGCGCTGATCAATGCTGACGGCTCACTCGATTTCGTGCAGAGCCGCGTCCCTAAACTCGACCCGGAGTCACTCGCCCCGGTCACCTGGTCTCGAAAGCCTTCGCTCGCATGGTGTCCGCCCGGGCATGGTGATCTGTATCCGTCACTGCTGGGGAACAACCACCTGCTGCAACGTTGGCTGGATGCGGGCATCCGTGTGCTGTTCGTGTCGAACGCCGACAACCTCGGAGCTACCGTCGACGATCGCTTGCTGAAGCACTTTGTCGCATCGGGGGCCGCGTTTCTGATGGAAGTCGCCCGACGCACGGATATGGATCGCAAGGGGGGGCACCTCGCCCGGCTGGCGAGCAGCGGCCGGTTCGTCCTCCGCGAACTGGCGCAGTGCCCCGAAGAGGATCTCGGCCAGTTCCAGAACGTTTCGCGGCACCGCTTCTTCAACACCAACAATTTGTGGATCAACCTTGAGCATCTGCAGCGCGTGCTCACCGAGGAAGGGGGCGTGCTGCCGCTGCCGCTCATCCGCAACATCAAGCCGATCGATCCGACCGACGAGAGTTCCCCCCGTGTGCTGCAGGTGGAATCTGCCATGGGCGCGGCGATCGGTTGCTTCGAACAGGCTACCGCAATCGCTGTACCCCGCAGCCGGTTCGCTCCCGTGAAGACCACCAGCGACCTGCTGGCCGTCCGCTCCAATGCCTACACGACCGACGAGTGTCGCACGGTACTCCGCCTGGCCGAGGCGCGACGTGGCCAACCACCCGGCATCAATCTGGATTCCCGCTCGTACAAGATAGTCCACGACTTCGAGACCCTGTTTCCCCATGGCCCCCCCTCGCTGATCGATTGCGAGTGTCTCAGCGTGGAGGGCCCTGTGCAGTTTCCTGACGGGGTCGTCATCGAAGGGCAGGTCGAGGTGGTCAACTCGGCGGCCGAGGTGCGGGAGCTTCCCGCCGGCATCTATCGCAACCAGCGCATCGTCCTGTAGCGACCCGGGTAGGCAGACCGGTTTCGGAACGACGCCGACAGCGCCTACACCAGTTCGGGCATCGGCCGATACTCGTTGTGATCCACGAGAAACTGGGGTCGCCCCTGGAAGTCCCTCAGTGTGACCTGGTCGATATCGATCCCCAGCGCCGTGTAGAGGGTCGCAAACACCTCCTGGAAGTGCACTGGGCGTTCAGCCGCATACTCACCCAGACGATTGGTGCCCCCGATCACCTGACCGTGCCGCATGCCGCCTCCGGCCAGCATGGCACAGGAGACCTGTGGCCAATGGTCGCGACCACCGCCATCGTTGATCTTGGGTGTCCGCCCGAATTCGCCCCACACCACCACGCTGATATCGTCGAGCAGTTCACGTTGCTCCAGGTCCTCGACCAGTGCACTCACGGCCTGGTCGAGCATGGGCATGTCCTGCCGTCCCCGATCGAAGTTCCCGCCATGCCAGTCCCAACGGCTGAAGGAGAGCGATACGCAGCGGACGCCGGCCTCGATCAGACGTCGGGCGATCAGGAAGTTTGTCAGCAGGCGGGTGCTGCCATCGGCCTGCAGCTTGTCTTCACCACGCCCATAGCGTTCGATGACCGCCGCGTCCTCGCGCTCGTAGTCGAGGGCCTCGGCCAGCCGACTGCTGGTCAGGATGCCGAACGCCTGCTGATTGAAGGCATCCAGTCCGTCCATCATGCCCGACTGATCGGCTTCGCGACGGAAGCGGTCGAGCGCTGTAAGCACCGTCTGCCGATCCTTCAGGCGCTCCAGCGTCACGCCGTTGAGCACCATGTCTCCCTTGCCCTCGCCATGAGGGGCAAAGGGGGCATGCGCCACACCGAGAAATCCGGGCTTGCCGTTGTCACCCCACGGCACGTGTCCGGTTCGCGGCGACAGGCCGACATACGGAGGCAGTGCCGGGTCTTTGGGGCCGTACACCCGGGAGAGCACAGACCCCAGCGCAGGCCAACCGCCTGAGGGGGCATTTCGATCGTCACGCCCGGTGAGACACTGGACGGCGTAGTGCTGACCAGTCGCGCCGACGATTGAGCGGATGAATGTCAGTCGGTCTGCCAGCGAGGCCAGCCGGGGAAACTGCTCGCAGATTTCGACACCCGGAACGCTGGTCTGGATTGGCTGGAACTCGCCACGGATTTCGCTGGGGGCATCGACCTTGATGTCCCACATGTCCTGATGCGGGGGTCCGCCGGGCAGGAAGATCATGATGATCCCCTTCCCATGACCATTCATGCCGATGGACTGCTCAGCCCTGAGAAGCTGAGGCATCGCCAGCCCGCCCAGTGCCAGTCCCCCAATGCTCAGAAACGACCGTCGCGAAAGATTGTCGCACAGGCGAACGCGGTCACCGAGAATCGTAAGCATGTCGGTTCTCCTTCGTGGAGCACGTCAGCAGGAGGGACAACGCGACCGATCAAGTCTGGCCTCCCAAGACGCGTGGGGCGCCAAGAAACGCCATCCGACCGCCTGCCGGCAATTCGATCACCGACGTCAAACCAAGATACCCGCAGCAGTTACGCAATGTCAAGCTGCGCCCGGCCGATCAAGACCGGGACCGGCTGCCCGCCCGACGACTCGTGGAACGGGAAAGGCCCGGGAGATGCCCCCCGGGCCTTTCAACGGCTATCTCCAGCGGATGGCCAAGGCCATCGCGCTCGCTACTCCTTCTTCTCGAACTCGGCGTCGATCACATTGTCGTCGTCGGACGAAGCCGTGCTGGCCGGCTCAGGCTGCTCTGCCGCCGCCTGAGCTGCTTCGTACATGTGCTTCGAGAGCGCATGTGACGCCTGTTCGAGGTTTTCCATCGCACTCTTGATCGCGGCGACATCGGTGCCACTGTTGGCCTGCTTGACTTGCGTCATGGCGGACTCGATCGCCGACTTGCTCCCCTCGTCCAGCTTCTCGGCATGCTCCTTGATGGTCTTCTCGGTGGCATAGACGAGATGCTCGGCCTGGTTCCGGGCCTGCGCGAGTTCACGCTTCTGCTTGTCCTCAGCGGCGTGGGCATCCGCGTCCTTGCGCATCTTGTCGATCTCGTCATCCGAGAGACCGCTGGACTGCTGGATCGTGACTTTATGCTCCTTGCTGGTCGCCTTGTCGACGGCCGAGACGCTGAGGATGCCGTTCACGTCGATGTCGAAACCGACTTCAATCTGCGGGACGCCCCGCGGTGCGGGCGGAATCCCCTCAAGGTTGAACTGGTCGAGAAGCCGGTTGTCTGTGGCCATGGCCCGCTCGCCCTGGAACACGCGAACGGTGACGGCGGTCTGGTTATCAGATGCGGTCGAGAAGGTCTCGGTCTTGGTGGTGGGAATCGTCGTGTTGCGTTCGACAAGTACGGTCATCACACCTCCCTCGGTTTCAATTCCCAGGGAGAGCGGGGTCACGTCGAGCAGCACCACGTCCTTCACATCACCGGCGAGAATCCCTCCCTGGATGGCCGCACCGATCGACACGACTTCGTCAGGATTGACTCCTTTGTGGGGCTCCTTGCCGCCGAACATCTCCTTGACGAACTGGTGCACCATCGGCACGCGGGTAGATCCCCCCACGAGCACGACCTCGTCAATGTCCTTGGGCGAGAGCTTGGCGTCGGCCAAGGCCTGCTTGACCGGCTGACGGCAGCGCTCCACCAAGGGATCGATCAGCTTCTCAAACTGGGCCCGGGCGATGTTCACCTGCAGGTGCTTCGCACCGCTGGCATCCGCCGTGATGAAGGGAAGATTGATGTCGGTGCTCTGCGAGGAACTCAGCTCTTTCTTGGCCTTCTCCGCCGCTTCGCGCAGCCGCTGCAGCGCCATTGGATCCTTGCGCAGGTCGATGCCGTCGGACTTCTGGAACTCGTTGGCGACGTAGTTGATCAACTCCTCATCGAAATCGTCGCCCCCCAGGTGCGTATCACCATTGGTCGAGAGGACCTCGACGGAACCTTCTTCGACTTCGAGAATCGACACGTCGAATGTGCCGCCTCCCAGATCGAACACGACGATCTTTTCATCCCTCTTCTTCTCGAGACCGTACGCCAGCGCGGCGGCCGTCGGCTCGTTGATGATCCGCTCGACAGCGAGTCCGGCAATCTGGCCGGCGTCCTTGGTGGCCTGTCGCTGAGCATCGTTGAAGTAGGCCGGAACCGTGATGACCGCCTTGTTGACCTTGTGGCCCAGGTAGTTCTCGGCGGCATCCTTCAGCTTCATGCAGGATCTTGGCGGAGATCTCCGGCGGCGTGTAGTCCTTCCCGTGGACCTCGATCTTGACGTACTCCGTGTCGCTCCCCACGACCTTGTAGGGGACGATCTTTTCTTCGGACTGGACCTCGCTGTGGCGACGCCCCATGAACCGCTTGACGGAATAGATGGTGTTCTGGGGGTTCGTCACGGCCTGCCGCTTCGCAGGCTCTCCGACCAATGTCTCCCCTTTATCGGTAAAGGCCACGACACTCGGTGTCGTCCGGCTGCCTTCCTGGTTGGCGATGACCTTGGCCTCGCCCCCTTCCATCACGGAGACAACCGAGTTGGTGGTGCCCAAGTCGATGCCGACGATCTTCTCACTTGAAACGGCCATGAATCACTCCTCTGGAATCTGAATTGGCGGGACTGGAGATCGGCACCGACAGTCACTCCGCAGGCGCAAATTCAATCACCGCTCGGTACTGTAGCAAGGCCCATACCATTTCGCCCGCTGCCGATTCAGCACCGATCTCGCCAAAAAACCGCGATTCCAGAGTGGTTCCCGCATTGATCATGCTGGTGGCAGGCCCTGCTGGCTGCCAAATTGGCACCAAAGACGCCCCTGCACATCGACGTCTGGTGTGCCAAAGTGACACCCGGGCACGCTGTTCGAGTGAATCCTGTCCGGGTCCAGCCCAGCCGCTTGACACCCGACAATGACGTCTGTACAACAGCGATCCAAGTTATTTGCGTGTTTCGAGTTAACGCTCCGGATGGCTTGACGGACCAGCAGGGAAGTCTGGGAAGTCACTGCGTTTCGGTCTGGGCGTTGGCCCGCGACGACTGGAGAACCCTTCTCGAAGATTGGGGACGATTGGAGGGAGCGATCTGCGTCTCACGTCACGCGAAGCAGACACCCCGGCAGGCCCCCCGATGGCGAAGAAACGAGCGACCAAGAAGCGGGCAACCTCGAAGGCCCCCCCCGCCAGCTCCAGGAAGGCAGCTCCCCGCGCCCTGAAGAAGAAGGCCCCCACCAAAAAGGCCCCGAAATCGGCTGTCCGCAAAAAGCCGGCGCATGCCGTCAAGAAGGCCAAGACGGCCCCCAAGCCAACGTCGGCGGCCCAGCGCCTGACCGGGACACCTGAACAGAAGATCCGCACGCTGGATCGCGAGATCCTGAAGCTGGCCAACAAGCGGACGTCACTGACAATCGGTCTGCTGCAGGGCAAGAGCGAGGATCTTTCGGGCCTGTGGGACGCAGAGGCCGATCGCGAGCTCTGGCAGCGGCTCGATGCGGCCAACACGGGACCGCTCACAGCACAGGCCGTCAAAGGTGTGTATCGGGAGCTTCTCAGCGCCGCCCGAAGCAAGGTGAAGACCGTCCGCGTCGCTTACCTGGGACCTGCCTTCAGCTTCACGCATCTGGCCGCCATCGAACGATTCGGCAGGAGCGCCGACCTCGTCCCCGTCAACAGCATCGCCTCTGTGTTTGAAGAGGTGAACCGCGGACATTGTGACTACGGTCTCGTCCCGATCGAGAACAGTACCGACGGCCGGATCGTCGATACCCTCGACATGTTCACCAGGCTGCCCTTGCGGATCTGCGGCGAGGTGCAGATGAGCATCCACCACAATCTGCTCTCCCGTTCTCAGCGCAGCGAGATTGTCGAGATCTACAGCAAGCCCCAGGCGCTCTCGCAGTGTCGCGACTGGTTGACGCGCAACATGCCTCAGGCCCGCCTGATCGATGTCACCAGCACCTCGACGGCTGCGGCCCTGGCCCGCGACAAGCCGGGGGCAGGGGCCGTGGCCAGTCGCCAGGCCGCGATCCAGTACGACCTGCCCATCGTCGCGGAGCGTATCGAGGACAATGCCAACAATATCACCCGCTTTGCGGTGATTGGCGACGAGCCGACACGCTCGTCCGGGAAAGATCGCACGGCCCTGCTGCTGCAGATCTCCCACAAACCGGGCTCACTGTCCGACGCCCTGCAGGCCTTCAAGAAGTCCAAGATCAACCTGACCTGGATCGAGTCGTTCCCAATGCGGGGACCCGAGCCCGGTTATCTCTTCTTCCTGGACTTCGAAGGACACATCGACGATGCGCGGATCAAGCGGGCACTGGAAGAGCTGCAGCCGTATGCCGTGCGGCTGTCTGTGCTCGGCTCGTATCCCCGCAGCGAACCGACGGAATGAGGCGACCGCCGGGCCGGTTCAATTGATGCCTCAGCTTCGGGTCTATAGGCTCTCCCTGTCTACCAGCCGACTTTCGACCAGGGACCACGGATTCCTTATATGATCATTGTCCTCAAACCGGACTGCACGGAGCCCCAGCTTGAGCACATCCTCGAGAAGATCGAGGAATACGGGATGCGCCACGAGCTCAGCCGCGGCGTCAAACGGACACTGATCGGTGTGATCGGCGAAGAGGACCAGTTGCGGTCGGCCCCCCTGCAGGCACTGCCGGGTGTCGAGAATGTCGTCCCGGTCCTCAAACCTTTCAAACTGGCCAGCCGTGAGTTCCAGGAGGAAGATTCGGCTTTCGATCTGGGGCATGGTGTCAAGGTGGGCGGTGGATCGCTGGGCGTGATCGCCGGTCCCTGCGCGATCGAAGGTGAAGAGATCCTGCTCGAGATCGGACGGGCCGTGAAGGCCGCCGGGGCGAACATCCTGCGTGGCGGAGCCTTCAAGCCCCGCACCAGTCCCTACACGTTTCAGGGGATGGGTGAAGACGGACTGAAGATTCTCCGCAGCGTCGGGGACGAACTCGGCATGCCCGTGGTGACCGAGGTGATGGACCCGCGCCAGGTCGAGCTGATCGACCGCTACACGGACATGTTCCAGATCGGTGCGCGGAACATGCAGAACTTCAACCTGCTGAACGAGGTGGGCCTGACCGATCGTCCCGTCTTGCTGAAGCGGGGCATGAGTGCCTCGGTCCAGGACCTGTTGATGTCGGCGGAGTACATTCTGGCGAGTGGCAACCGACGTGTGATCCTCTGCGAGCGCGGAGTTCGCAGCTTTGATGCGTCCACACGAAATCTGCTGGACCTGGCCATGGTCCCCAACGTCAAGGGGCAGTCGCATCTGCCGGTCATCGTGGATCCGAGTCACGCGACGGGGCGGCCGGATCTGATTCCCTCGATGGCCCTGGCGTCGATTGCGGCCGGAGCCGACGGTGTGCATGTCGAGGTCCATGCGTGTCCGGAGAAAGCCCTCAGCGACGGCCAGCAGGCGCTGCTGCCTGATCAGTTCGTGGCACTCATGCGACAGGTGAAGCGTCTGTCCGAACTCCTGAATCGTCAGATTCCCCACCCACAGGCTTCGTCCTGATGGTTTCTTGAGCCCTTTATTTTTGAGGAGCGGGAACATGCGACGCCCCTTCGTCGCCGGCAACTGGAAAATGAACACCGATCTCACGTCGGCCGTGGAGCTGGCACACGAGGTCGCCGAAGGAGCGGCAACGCTGACCAGCGGTTGCGATGTCGCGGTCTGCCCACCGTTCCCGTATCTGCCAGCAGTCTCTGAGGCGGTCCGCGGATCGGAGATTCAGGTGGGAGCGCAGAACGCCTACTTCGAGCCGCCGGGAGCCTTTACCGGCGAAATCTCCATCGGGATGCTGCTCGATGTCGGATGCAGTTGGGTGATCCTCGGCCACAGCGAGCGCAGACATGTACTCGGGGAAACCGACGCGCTGATTAACCGCAAAGTCCATGCGGCGCTGGCCGGTGGACTTCCCGTGATCCTCTGCGTGGGCGAGTTGATCGAGGAACGGCAGGCGGACCAGACGGAAGCCGTGCTTGATCGGCAGATGGCGGGAGGACTGGAGGGCGTGTCGGA
The DNA here is from genome assembly GCA_963715185.1 of uncultured Planctomycetaceae bacterium. Taxonomy (GTDB): domain Bacteria; phylum Planctomycetota; class Planctomycetia; order Planctomycetales; family Planctomycetaceae; genus CAVPPT01. Next base: position 5,687 of record CAVQRG010000017.1, on the reverse strand, counting down.
AGCACAGATGGCCGAGGTGGTGATCGCCTATGAGCCGGTCTGGGCCATCGGGACCGGGCTCACCGCGACTCCCGAACAGGCGGATTCAGCCCATGCTCATCTTCGCAACTGGCTCTCTTCTCGCTACAATTCCACGGTGGCCGAGCAGACCCGGATCCAGTACGGAGGGAGCGTCAAGGCGGACAACGCTGCCGGCCTGATGCAGCAGCCCAACGTGGACGGGGCACTGGTTGGCGGCGCCAGTCTGAAGGCGGACAGCTTCGTGGCCATCGTGAAGGCAGCCGCCGAACAAGCAGGCAACTGACCCAAACAATCTGCAGTCGCGCGGGGCCGAGGGCTCCGGGCCGATCCAGCAGGTACGATTCGATCAACGGAGGAAACAGTTTCGTGTGGGCAACTTTCGCTGTGCTGTTGCAGGTCCTGCTCCTGTTGCTGGGACTGTTTCTCATTGTGGTGATCCTGCTGCAGCGGGGTCGCGGGGGTGGACTGGCCGGAGCTTTTGGTGGTCTGGGAGGCCAGAGTGCCTTCGGAACCAGGGCCGGTGATGTCTTTACCTGGATCACGACCGGTGCGGCCATCATCTGGGTGATCCTCGCGGGACTGAGCGGCATCGCTCTGCGGGCCGCGTCCGAAAGGCGCGCCCCAGGAACTGGGTGAGGCGCTGCCTGCGACTCCCGGCATCGTCGCTCCGAGTAATGCTGACCAAGACCCACTGGGCGAAACGGATCGGCCTCTGGGTCAGGAGACCAACACCAGTACCCGCGGAAGCGCCCCCGGGCAACCCGCAGAGACACCACCGGGCACTGAGTCTCCGGGCACTGAGGCACCAGCCGGCGACTCACCCGGCACGGAAGCCACGTCACCTGCAGACGGGTCGGGCAGCGAAGCTCCTTCGGCAGACGGGGCGGCCGCCCCGGCAACATCTGAAAGATCCACATCCAGCTCTGACACAGCCCCAGACGGTTCGTCGACATCGGAGCGCGCAGACTGACGCGCTGCCGCATGCGGCAGAGGAGAACGCTTAGTGCTTCGGAGCATGACCGGATACGGTGACGCGCGTCGGCAGGACGACCGGCTGGATGTCGCCGTCGAACTCCGCACCGTCAACAATCGCTTTCTGAAGGTCTCGACCCGCAGCCCCGAAGCCTATGCCGCCCTCGAGGGGGATATTGAACGGCTGATTCGCGACCGTATCACCCGTGGAACGGTCTCCGTCTCGCTGCGGGTCGACTCGCCCACCCGGCAGGGTCGCTACGCCATCGACCAGACGGTGCTGCAAGGTTACTGGACTCAGCTCTCGGATCTCGCGCGGGCGATGAACGCGGCGCACCGGCGCAGCTCACCGACCTGCTGATGCTTCCGGGCGTGGTCCTCGAGGAAGACTCGTGGGACGCCGATCCGCTCGCGGACTGGCCGCTGATTGAGCAGACGCTGCAGGAGGCGGTCGACGGCCTGAACACGTTTCGCGACCGCGAAGGGTCCCTGATGCGTGACGACCTGCAGCAGCAGGGACAGTTCATCGAGGACCGCCTGGAGATCGTGGCCCGCCGCGCACCCGGGCGTGGTCCAGCAGTACCGGGACCGACTGAAAGACCGGGTCAACCAGTTGCTCAAGGATTCGGACGTGCGGGTCGACGATTCCGACCTCATTCGCGAGGTGAGCCTGTTCGCCGATCGCTGCGATATCAACGAGGAACTCACCCGACTGCGGAGCCACCTGCAGCAGTTTACCGGCTGCCTGAACGAAGCCGGCTCGCAAGGTCGCAAGCTCGAATTTCTCTGCCAGGAGATGCTGCGCGAGGTGAACACGATTGGCTCGAAGTCGAACGACATTGAGATTGCCCATGCCGTCGTCGAGATCAAGAGTTCGATCGAAAAACTCCGCGAGATCGTTCAGAATGTGGAGTGATTCCGCCGCTATGATGCCCGACAATCTGACGGCCCAGGCCCCCCGCGACACCGGTGTTCAGGCAGAGACTGACGTGAAGAGTGAGCCGCCCGCTCCTGCAACCGATCGCATTGTGGTCCTGTCCGGACCCAGTGGCAGTGGCAAGACGACAATCGTGAATCGTCTGCTGGCCGCGTCTCCGATCCCGCTCCGCAAATCGGTCTCGGCGACAACCCGCCCGGCGCACCCCGGCGAACGAGATGGCGAAGACTACCACTTCCTGACGTCCGACGAGTTCAAGCGCCGGCGACGCAAGGGGGAGTTCCTGGAGTCGGCCGAGGTCCACAAGAGCGGTTACTGGTACGGGACGCTGACCTCGGAAGTTGAACGGGCGCAACAGGAAGGAACATGGGCTTTTCTCGAAATCGACGTCGAGGGCGCGCTGGCCGTGATCGAGCGGTACCCCGGTGCCGTGACCATCTTTCTGCTCACGCCATCGGACACGGTCTACGAACAACGGCTGCGGGATCGCGGGACGGAGGCAGAGGGGGTCATTCAGCGTCGGTTGCAGACGGCTCGGGAAGAGCTTAAATTCGCGGATCGCTATCGCTTCCGTGTGGTCAACGACAATCTGGACGATGCGGTGCACGGCATCTGCAAGATCCTGGCTGCCGAGGCGACCTGACCCCGGACGGGGGCGGAATCACGTTTATGACACTGGGGCAACCAGCTTCCCCGCATTCGCCCCGGGGATGAGGGATGTCCGCAGCACCGAGCGAGCTCCAAAGGAAATCTATGCTGGACGAACTGAAAGAAGAACAGATCGTGAACAAGGTGGGCGGGAGGTTCAAGCTCTCCACGCTCATCCAGAAGCGACTCGTCCAGTTGAATCGCGGGGCGCACCCGCTGGTCGACGTGGTCGGCAAGCACGGCATGGATACGGTTATCGAGGAGATCATGAACGACAAGATCTTCCTCGACAGTTCCGACAATGTGGTGATGGCGCTGGATGACGTGCCCAATGTCGAGGACGATGGTCCCACGCTGGATGACCTGTGAGCCCCGGCGGTTGAAACCAGCGAGACACGCTCGTCGAGGCAGCTGAGCTGAGGATCAGAGATGCAGGACCGCGAAATCCTGCTGGGAGTGTCGGGAGGGATCGCCGCCTACAAGGCCGCCGATCTTGCCAGCAAGCTCGTGCAGCGGCAGGCGGCGTCTCTGTGGTCATGACAAAGTCGGCCACCCAGTTCGTCGGCCCCACAACATTCGAAGCATTGACCGGACGTCCCGTTTACACCGGTCTGTTCGAACCGAGAGAGCATTTCATCGGTGAGCACATCGGCCTGGCACGACGGGCCGAGCTTTACGTCATTGCACCGGCCTCGGCCAACCAACTGGCGAAACTGGCCCATGGCCTGTCGGATGATCTCGTGAGCACGCTGGCCCTTAGCGTGACCTGTCCGCTGCTGGTGGCTCCAGCCATGAACAGCGAGATGTGGGCCAAACCGGCGGTCCAGCGAAACCTTGAGCAACTGCAGGCAGACGGGGTCACCATCGTCGCGCCCGGCAGCGGCTGGCTGAGCTGCGGAACCACCGGTCCCGGTCGCATGGAAGAGCCACTCGAAATTCTGGCGGCGATCGAAGCCCGGTTGGCCCGCACCTGAATGAGTGCGGACAGCCGGCATGGCTCCAGCGACACTCAGCGGCAGCGAGCGAGCGTCATGAGGGCGAACGCCGTGCCGTACGGCTGATGGTAGTCGTAGAGCGGATAGTCCCACCACGAGCCGTCCTTCTCCTGTCGATCCAGCATGAGCTTCGCCAGGTGAGCCTGGTAGAACCCTCGCTCGTCTTCGGGCAGTTGCTCGATGCACAGCGCCGCGTAGTAGTGGCCGAAGTAGTAGAAGTAGCCGGCCACCTGAAACCACGACTCGTGCGGGATCGGTCGCTTGCGGCCGATGTCGAGCCAGCCGTTGCGGGCGAAGAGGCGGTCGAGCCAGGACGTCAGCACCTCGTCGGTGATGTCCTGTTCGCCCCACATGCCGCAGCGCGAGGTTGCAGGCCTGCGAGCGGCCGAGGCTGCCGCCGGGTCGGTTGATGCCGCGGCATGGGCTGCCACTTGAGGTACTCGCCGTAGAGGTAGCTGAAGTCGGGCTGCTGCTGTCGGAGGGTGGCGGCGATCGCCCGCGCGATGAGCCTCTCGGCGGTGCATACCCGGCCTCGCGGGCTTCGTGGATCGCGATCAGACGGCCGCGTTGACGAACGTGATCGAGTCGCTGGACGGCTGCTGGTCTGGTACCGGAAGTCGTAGTAGCCCCAGCCGCCATCGACCGACTCGTAGCGCTCGAGCCGGTCGATCTGCAGTTCGACGAGTTCATCGATCTGCTCCGAAGTTGCTCGTCGCCGGAGCTGGTGTGCCTTCAGCCAAGAAGCGCCTGGATGGCGTAGGCGTGCGCCCAGACGTTGTAGATGGCGTCGCCCGTCGCGCGACGCACGCGGCCAGGTTCTCCAGCAGCCAGGCCTCGGCGCGGTCGAGCGCCGCCCGACGTCCTCGCGGTCGCCGCCGGTTTCGTACAAGGCCGAGATGCCAGAGCCGTCGTCGCCGCCCGAAAGGCGTGATGCGCCCGGGAACCGGCGCGTAGATGTTGAGGCCCTTCGTCCGCGTTGCGGAACCCCAGGAGCCGTCCTCATTCTGATCGTCGAGCAGGAAATCGATGCCGCGACGGATGGCGGTCTCCACCTCCTCGAACGAGGTACCCACGATCGCATCCGGCCGCGGGGACGGTGACGACTGGTCGCCGGCGCCGGCTCGTCGGATCGCGCAGCAGCGACGATGCCGTAGGACGCCTTCGCCGACAGGCAGGACGATCGCCGCTGCCAGAATGCCTGCGTGATCTGCCGCATGGGTCACACCCTACCTGTCGCGGATGTAAGAGCATCAACACCCCGCCGTCACTCGGGTTCCTTGAGCAGGATCACGTCCCCCTTGTCGAGCCCATCCTTGATCTCCGTTGTCGCCGGACTTCTGGCCGACCTGCACGGTCTGCTGCGGCCCCTCGCCGGCATCTTCCAGATCGACATAGCGACTGCGATCCGCTTCGTCCTCGAAGACCGCGGAACTGGGAACGACAATTGCGATTCCCTGCGGTAGGCCACAAGTCCGACATTGCCGCTCATTCCGGTCAGCAGCAGTGGGCATCATCACTCGGCTTGTAGTCCAGGAACACCTCGTAGACTCCGTCCGAAATCGGAATCAGCGAAACCTCCGTGACGATGCAGTCCAGCGGCACGTCGGGGTAGGCCTTCGGCTCGATCGTGCCTTCTGTCTCACGAGTCACCAGGCGGATGTCGGACTCAGGCAGATCAGCACGCAAGACCATCGGTCCCGCCTCGGGAACGATTGTTGAGATCAGCACGGTGTTGGGTGCCAGCACACCACCCGGGCGGAGCTGCTTGGCGAGTGTCGATGCCGTCGTCCACTTGCCGCGGTCATTGTCCCGTAGTAGACGATCCCGACGCAGAGGGGGCCTTGTCGTCAGCAGTTCACGGTCGGCCCGCGTCTGCTCCAGCTTCTCGATCGAGTTGTTCCTGACTGAAGACCAGCTTCTTCGAGCTCAATCTTCTTCAGCTGGAGGGCCGTGATGGGCAGCATGGCCTGGGCCTTGGTGAGACTAAGTGCTGCCAGCGTCGCGGCGTGCTGGACCTGGTGTCGCTCCCGGGGCAGTTCGACCTCAAGCGTCCGGTCGTGGCGGATGCGTGCCGATTCCAGGTAGAACTGACCTTGCTCGACGGAACGTTTCGC
>CAVQRG010000016.1:0-199551 GCA_963715185.1 uncultured Planctomycetaceae bacterium | reverse complement strand
CAACCCGCCCCACATTCGCCTGCCCTGACAGCGCCACCGGCGGAGTGACCCCGCCAACGACGAGCTGTGCACCTCTCTCGGCCCGCCAGTCTCCCCTGGAAGGCCGCCCGGGAGCGTTCAGCAACTTTCAGCCGAAAGATTACCTGCGCTGGTGATTAGTGTCATTGACTATGTGTACGCGGGAGCGTCTTTAGATTCGAACCTGTCGCAGCGACTGATGTTCCCTCAGAGAAATGGACCCCACTGTCGCTGTATCGCCGACTGGGGACGGTGCGATCCGCGCCGTTCGCGGCGTACCTGGCGGAGGATCGCTGGGCCATCATCAGTACGTCACCCGAGCGGTTCCTGCGGGTCGACCAGGGGCAGCGACTCGTCCCATCAAGGGAGCGCGCAGCGACAGCGGGCCCGACCAACCTGTGCACGCCGATGAACTCGTCGACGACAAGGACCAGGCGGAGAACGTGATGATCATCGACCTGCTCCGGATCGGTGTCCCAGTTCTGCAACCAGGTGCTTGTAACGTGCCCGACTGTGTGCCGTCGAAACATGCAGGACGGTGCGGCACCCTCGTCTCTGAGGTGACGGTGAGTTCGGCCACCGCGAGGACTTCTGGAGACTGCTCGGCCGCTTTTCCGTCGATCACGGGTGCCCCCCAGGTTCACCGCCATGGAGATCATCCGCGAGGGTTTCGGCATGGGCCCGCAGAGCCTCTGCGGTACGATGTTCTTCTGCGGCTCAATCGGTCCGACGGCGGCAGCCTGATTCGAACCTTCGCCCACCGTCGCGGCTGGATTCAGTGCCCGGTCAGGAGAGCGGGATCATGGCCGAGTCCGAACCACGCAGCAAGTCGAGAACACACTGCGCGAGGCGATCGGGATGCTGCGCCGCCTGTAGGTGCCGAGCGTTTCGTAGGCACCTTCCTCGTTGGCACGATTTCGTTGCGGTTGTTGTTGCCGTCGGCAAAGCTCAGTTTGGTTTGTTCGGGCGAGCGATATGGTTCAGCGACCCAACGTTGCGGATCGGCCGCCGCAGAGACCAGCAGCAGCCCCTGGTCGCCCTGAGCCTGTTCTTGGACAACTTCTCCCGTGACTCGGCATCATCTCGACCAACTTCGGCATAGTCGAAAAACTCGTCACACTTTTCGACTATCTCATCTAGGTTCTCGGCTCAAAACCTATATAGCAACCGTTGAGCCGTAGCAGCCGCGGTCGTCAAGGTCTTCTCCCACAGTGCCTGCAGGGCCATGTCTTCAGTCGTCGCGTCAGGTGCAGCAGTGTGGTGGCTACGAAGGCGCTCTGCCATGTTTTGAAGCGAGAGCCAGACCTGAAACGACCGGGTCATGCTCTCGCTCAAGCTGAACCTGCGGTCGAACTCCAAGCTCTGCAGGAAGCAGATGCCGGCAGTACAGAAGTCCTTCCGACATTCCTTGGATTCTCTGCCGGACGCGTCCGAAGCTCGTCCAGCGTGATCTGCGAGCGACCTGGCCGTGTTTCCGGGTACCCGCAGCTTCTCTCGTTGAATCTGAAGCATTCAGAACCTTAAAGACTGTCGTCTTTGCGAGCTTCCGCAGCACTGCACAACGTCGCTGACAGAGGAATTAGATCTTGTGACATAGATTTGCTGCAACATTACGGATGAGCCGTACGACGCTGGTGCGTCGACCGTCCGACTGGGCGTATCTATCTTCGACACCCGTAATGGATCGCGTACCCAGAAAGCACCGGAACGATCGGCGAGTGAACCAAGAGCTCCAGCCGCAGCCTGACCTCTGACTCCGCTCCTGATCTCGGTCGTCAGGTCCCCGACAGCGTCGAGGGCCTGCTGCTGCCGCCACAGTCGGTAGAAGCCCAGACTGAAGCCAGTGAAGATGGTCGCCGGCATCGAGAGCATGAACAGGATGCTGTACATGTAAGCCTTGGGCCGGGCGTTCTCCGCTTCCGTCGCCTGCTCCGACTCGTTCGCATATTTGCACATCGGACACGCGCTGGCCATGCCTGAGAGCGGTGCAGATGCCATGGCACCCACGAACAGAACTGACAGGAGAGAAGCATCGCATCGTCATGGTTCCCATTCGGTGTCGTTATGGGATCGGCCAGTGATACAGCATCCATCAATCATAACTCCCGTCACCGACACGTAAAGCCAGATCGGGAAGGTGATCCGGGCGATACGGCGATGGGCCTCCCATTGCTCGCGGAGTCCGCGGGAGATCGTGGCAATGGCGAGAAACGGGAGCTGCTCCGCCAGCGCCACGTGACTGAGCAGCAGGCTGAAATAGATGATGCGCATGGCGCCTCGACCCTCGAAGGGCTTCCCCCACTGTCCCGTGTCGTGGTGCAGTGCGAAGTGATACACCGGATGAGCAGCGAGAAAAGCGATGGACGTCCCGAACGCCATCAGCATCATGCGTTTGTCGCAGCCGAACCGTTTCGACTTGATGGCCGGAGCCGACGCCGGCGGCACCGTCGCCAAAGAGTGAGCATGGCGTCGGTGCCTGGCAGTCGCGCCACCCGTTGCGGGAGGCCTGCGATTTGTCCCTCGGGTCCGGCGCGGTTTCGTCGGCGACCGTCTCCGGGCCGGCGGCGACGTCTGCCACCGCCCCGAGAATGCGATGATCGTCCGGAGTCTCGATCTTGCCCTCCAGAACTCGCCGCAGCGTCACCAGTTCACTGTCTTCACGGCTGTCATCTTTTCCAAGCAGTTCGCCGTCAGGCCCGACGTGGATCAGACTCGCAGTCGGACAACTCGAACCCCGGACGCCGGTCTGCTCCACGGTCTCTGCCACCGGCACCTGAAAGCCCTCACGGATCAGCCGGTTGATCTCCTCCTGCGAACCGGTGAGGAACAGCCAGCGCTCGGGATCGGCCCATACGTCTCGGCGTACTCGCGCGAGTGCGCTGAACCGTGTCACGCTCCGGGTCAACGGTGATCGTCACGAACCGCAGGTTCGGATCGTGACCCGGTCGTTCAGCTCCAGCGCATCCGGCCCGATCAGATTCGGACAGTATCCGAAGCAGTCGGGTGAAGACGAAGCTGGCCACCCAGGGATGGCCTCGCAGATCTTCCAGCGTGACCTCGCGACCAAGCTGATCCGTAAGTGTGAAGTCCCCCAGTCGGCAGGGGACCCTCCGTCACGGAACCTGCGTTGAGGCGAACAGCGGTAGGCTGCGGGTCCTCTGACGGCTCGAGAACAATCGGGGCCCGTTCGTCGGCATCCAGCGACGCCGGAGTAGTTGCCAGAACAGCGACCAGTGGCAACCAGAACTTCGCGGAAGCTTGCAGCGTCATGATCTACACCGTTTGTCTCCGCGTCAGGACGACGTCGACCGCAAGGCACACGGCCGCGAACACCGTCATGACCGCCACACACGTCCCCAGGGAAGGGAGATCGGCCACGGCCGCCGGATTGCTGGACATCACACGGCGCAGCCCGAGCGACCCCGTAGGTGAGCGGGTTGAGTTTCATGATCCACTCCAGCCATCCGCTTCCCTCGGGGGAAAGAACGCCCCCGAGAGCAACCACATCGGAAACAGCAGCACGCTCATGATGGCATGGATCCCTGAATCGAATCCAGCCGCCAGGCAAACGCGTAGCCGAGTCCGCACAGAGCAAAACCCATCAGACACAGGAATCCGACGATGCCCACGAACGAGCCCGCCGTAAGATCTCCAGGTCATCCCTGGAACCAGTCCCGTGAACTGCAGCACCCAGGCCAGCCCAAGAAACAGCAACCCCTGCATGACGGCCAGCAGCATCCCCCCGCACAGTTTGCCCAGCACGATCGACGTCCGCGAGATCGGGGAGACAAGCACTCCCTGCAGAACCCCCTCGTTGCGATCCTGAATGACGGAGATCGCCGAAAAAATCGCGGTGAACATCACAATCATCGCCGCAATGCCCGGCAGAAAGAACTCGGCATAGCCAGGACCTTCACTCAGGCCGGGGAGCTGAAAGGAACGCCGAAAGCCCGCACCGAACAGCACCCAGAAGATCACCGGCTGCAGGAAGGCACCGATCGCCCGCGACCGCTGGCGGACAAACCGCACCAGCTCGCGCTCCGTCAGCGACCAGACCGCCCTCAATCCATGCATCTCGCTCATTCCTCGCTTGAAGAGTCGTCGACCCAGAACCGGTGCCCTGTCCGCCGGATGAACACATCCTCCAGCGTGGGTTTACCGAAGGAAACCGACTTCACGTCGTCGGGAAAGGCGGCCACGAGATCCCGCACCAGATCGTGGCCATTCTCCCGTTCAATACGCAGGGACTTGCCGATCGCCTGGACCTGGACATCGAAACGATCGGTGATCCGCTTGGCCAGGTCGTTCTCCTCCGCGGGCTCCACCGTGATGCAGTCGCCACCCACCGAGGCACGCAGCTCGCCGGGCGACCCCTGAGCCACCAGTTCCCCCTTGTCGAGGATCCCCAGCCGATCGCACCGCTCGGCTTCCTCCATGATGTGAGTCGTGACGAGAATGGTGACACCCGACTCGGTACGCAGACGGTGCAGGTAGTCCCACAGATCGCGGCGGGCACCGGGATCCAGCCCGGTACTCGGCTCATCGAGCAGCAGCACGCGCGGGGAATGCAACAGACTCTTGGCGATCTCAACTCGACGCTTGAGACCACCCGAGAGTTGACCCGCGATGTCACGTGTGCGGTCGGAAAGCCCCAGACGATTGAGCAACTCGGTGCGACGCTCGCGAAGCACGCTGCCGGAGAGGCCGTACAGCGCGCCCTGGTACTTCAGGTTCTCGCCGACCGTCAGCTTCGGATCCAGACTGGGTGCCTGAAACGTCACGCCGATCAGTTCGCGAACCCGGTCCTGAGCCCGCGACACATCGTGACCGCACAAGACAGCCCGCCCGGACTGCACCGGCAACAGCGTGGAGAGAATTCGAAACAGTGTGGTCTTGCCACCACCGTTAGGCCCCAGCAGACCGAAGACCTCCCCGTGGGGGACCTGGAAAGTGACACCTCTCAGCGCCTGCCGGTCGCCGTACTGAAATCGCAGTGACTCGACGTCAATCGCAACATCGGACATCAGTGGGATCCGCCCCCGACCGCTGCGTCGTGGGCCTGCTCTTCGACCCCGAGGCGGTCTGCCGTCGTATGACCCGGTTTGTGCTGCATCATCGCCTCGAAGTCCCGTACCTGGGGCACGTCGGGGGTGTAGTAATGCAGTCCGATGTCCGGCGCCAGCGCCAGCGGCAGGCCGACCGCCAGAATGCACGTCGGCAGCAGCAGCACGTACTTCCACCGGCCCTCGAATTTCAGGTGCATGAAGAACAGCATCACGCACAACGCCTTCATCACGGCCACCGCCATCACTGCCGCAACCGTCAGCCCCTTGCTCAATTCGATGACGTCGAAGATGACCGAAATCGCGGTGAAGACACACAAGGCGCCGAACACCAGAAAGTAATTCGTGTGAGGATGGGATTCCGCGTGATCACTCGACATGTCTTGATTCCTTGAACAGAGCGCCGTCCGTCGCTGTTGGCTGTGGCTGTGAGGTCTCAGATTCCCGGCACGATATACAGCAGCGGGAACAGGAAGATCCAGACCAGGTCGACGAAGTGCCAGTACAGGCCGCTGTTCTCGATAAAGTTGGACCACTTCTCGTTCAGCGCACTTCCCTGCGCCAGAATGATGGCGAACAGAATCATCCCCACTACGACGTGCACGGCATGGAACCCCGTCATCAGAAAGTAGGTCGAGGCAAACAGGTTCCCGTACAGAATCGGGTGCGCATGACGGACGGAGCTGATGTGCGAGGCGAACCGGTCCTGTTCCTGTAGCCTCACCAGCTCTGCATTAACCTGTTCCATCGTCAGCTTGTTGGCGGACACTTGGTCCCGGAGTTGGCCCACCGCCTCGTCCAGAGCCTTGAAGTCCTGCAGTTCTGTGGTCGGCCCTTCACTCGTGGCCAGCATCGAATCGACGGCCTGTCGTTGCAGATGTGGTTTGTCGCCCGGAGCCAGAGCGTCTAACCACGCATTGGTCGAGGCACCCAGTTCCCGCACCACCTTGTCCATGGCCTGTTCGTCATTCTCGGCAATCCGTCCCGGCAGGATGCCATGGTCAAATTTGCCGTAGTACTCGAAACCCTTGATGCCCAGAAAGATGAAGGCACAGATCATCGTGATCGCGAGCGCCTTGTAGGCTTTCCCGAAATCGCGATGGCCCATCGCCTCGTGAGCCACCACGACCATGTAGCTGGAAAAGATCAGCACGAACGTATTCAGACCTCCGGCCCAGATCTTGATGTGCGTCACGTCGGTATCGGTCGGCCAGCCGGGAGAGCCGAAGTACAGCACGATGTACGTCCCGATAAAGGCCGTGAAGAACATGATCTCCGTGCCGAGGAACAGCCACATCCCCAGCTTGCTGTTGGGAATGGGCAACCCCATCTTGACGGCGGGAGCGGCGTGAGAGTCAGACATGTCAAAGTCTACCGAATGATGTTCAAGTGTCAGATTTCCGAGTTCGCCCGTCATGCGGCGTTCAGTTCACAGCAACAGTCGCCAATGATCCAGCATCAACGTCAGCAGCAGTGTCGGCAGATAGATCAGCGAGGCCCACAACAGCCATCGCGCGGACGCCACACATTCGTGTCGTGCGAAGCGGACCGCTGCCCAGGCATAACCGAGTCCCAGCAGGAGCGCCATCGCCTGGTACAGGTCACCCGCCAGCCCCGTGTGTCGGGGCAGCAGACTGACGGGAATCAGCGCCACAGCGTACGTCACGGCCAGCAGTCCAACCAGATGCGTTGCCCGACGTGCCGGAAGCATCCGTAATCCGGCCTGCTCGTACTGGTGCCGGTACAACCAGGCGATCGCCAGAAAGTGGGGAAACTGCCACAGGAAGAGGATGGCGAACAGACTCAGCGCTCCCTGGTCGAGCGCACCACCCGCGGCGGTCCAGCCCAGCACCGGGGGTATCGCCCCCGGGATCGCACCCAGGGCCGTGCACAGAGATGTCCGTCGCTTCAACGGTGTGTAGAGGCCGACGTACAGCACCAGCGTCAGGCCGGTCAACACTGCGGTCGTCTGATTCACCAGCAGCAGCAACAGCGCGAGTCCGGCCACCGCACAGAGTCCACTGAAGGCCAGCACTTCGATCGGCCGCATGCGGCCAGCAGGCAGCGGACGATTCAGGGTCCGGGCCATCAGCCCATCAGTCTTGCGCTCGAGGAGTTGATTCAGTCCACTCGAAGCGGCTGCCGTCAGAGTGACACCGAGCAGCGTCGGCAGCAGTACGGACAACTGCCAGGCCCCCTGGGAGGCCAGTGTGTAGCCCACAGTCACGGTCACCAGGACCATCGTCGAAATCCGCAGCTTCGCCAGTTCCGCGAAATCGGCCAGGCGCACCTGCCACGTCGGGGCGACGGCCGACCGCTCGCACTTTGCCTGAGCGGGCAACGTCCCGTGTGTCACCTGGGAGGACGCGGTGGCACTGGTCATCGCCAGCCTCCTGTCGTTCCGCTCCAAGAATAGCGAGTCGCCGGAAGCGCAATGTCGCGATTGCCATCGTTCACACGCAGCACGCGCATCAGATGCACGACCGCCGTCATGTAGACAACGATCCCGAGGACGGTGTGCGCCGTGCGAAACACGATTTGCTGAATCGAATCTGCCACCGCCACGTAGCCGGCCGGACCGTATCCGAAGCGGGTCACCCACGCCGCACCACCCAGGAGCACCTGCAGCAGCACGCAACCCAGCAGCAGCCAGCCGCTGCGACCCACCCATGCCGACGGCGAGGAATCGGCGACAAATGTGTTGATCACCACGACGAGTGTGACGAGCAAGCCCAGCACAAGATGCTCATGCAGCCCGGTCCCATGATGGCGGATCAGCCCGCCCAGTAGATATTGCAGCGTCAGTAGCACCACCGTGCCGATCGCCAGCGCCGGAATCCAGGGTGAGGAGGGTCTACGGGGTGCTTCGACACTCTCCTGCCAACCGCGGCTGAGCACGGTCGCGAGGATGGCCATCAGCGTGAAGACGACCGCAGCGGTCGCCCCGTGCACCTGTGCCAGCCCACGTTCATCCAGCCAGACCCGAAAGCCACCGAGGACACCTTGGGCGATCACGCCGAGCAGAATGCCAACAGCCAGCCAACGCACCCAGCGGCGCGACTCGTAGAGCCCGACGGCCACCGCCAGAACGATCGCCCAGCAACCGATCAGCACGCCGGCCAGCCGGTGTCCGTGCTCCAGAAACTTGTCCCAGTCGAGCGCAAAATCATTCCACCAGGGATAACTGAGCATCCCCTGTCCGTCGGAAGTGGGCCAGTCTCGAAATGCCATGCCTGCATTCTTGCTCGTCACCAGCGCACCCGCCGTCAGCGTCACCATCGCCACACAGACGGTGCTCACTGCCAGTCGATGGAGCCAGGGAGAAGCAGGTTCGGTCATCGCACACTTACCAGGGATGACGGGCCAGGTTGCTGGTCCCGTCCGGACGGACGTCTTGCTTCTGGGCCCCGATGGCCCGTCGGCTGGAGCAATCGCCCTGCGTGGCTCCTCAGGTGTCATCGATCAGGCTCCCGGCAGACTGGTCGTGAGCCAGAGATCTCTGACAAGCTTCGGATTCAGGCAGGGGCGGACTGGGCTTGAACGGTTGAGGATGTTGACCCGTCACGCGGGAGTGGCGGGTCGGTCTGCATCCAGTAGTCTCTTCCGCCGGGCGTACTGGGATTAGAATACTCGTAAGGCCCCCGGAAGACCGTGGGCACCACCTCGAAGTTACCGTGTCCCGGCGGGGACGGTGCCGACCACTCCAGGCCGTTGGCATGCCAGGGATTCCGCCCGCATTCCTCGCCCTTGAACATGCTGATGAGGAAGTTGGCGATCAGGATGAACTGGGCGAAGCCCATCAACATCGCAGAGATCGTCATCAACTGATTCATCGGGAGGAGGTGTTCCAGATACGGGTGCAGGTAGGGGTCGGCATAACGTCGCGGCATCCCGGCCACACCGAGCAGGTGCATGGGGAAAAAGGTCCCGTTGAACCCGATGAACGTCAGCGCGAAATGAATCTTGCCCCAGGTTTCGTTCATCTTCCGCCCGAACATCTTCGGAAACCAGAACGTGATCGCCGCAAAGACTCCGAACAGCGTCGCGCCGAACAGCACGTAGTGGAAGTGAGCGACAATGAAGTAGGTGTCGTGGATGTAGATGTCGACCGGCACGGCCGCCATGAAGATGCCCGACAGTCCGCCCACGATGAACATCGACACGAACGCGATCGAATTCAGCATGACGGTGTTGAATTCCAGCCGCCCGCCCCACATCGTGCCAAGCCAGTTGAACACCTTGATGGCGCTGGGGAGCGCGATCATGATGGTGGAAATCATGAACGTCATGCCGAGGGCCGGGTTCATGCCGCTGGTGAACATGTGGTGGCCCCACACGATGAATCCGAGTCCGGCAATTGCTGCCATGGAGTAAACCATCGGCTTGTAACCGAAGATCGGCTTGCGGCTCATGCACGCCAGCATGTCGGACACCATCCCCATGGCCGGCAGCAGCATGATGTACACCGCCGGATGAGAGTAGAACCAGAACAGATGCTGCCACAGCAGCGGCTGCCCACCGCCAATCGTCGGCTCGGTGTTGTTCACGACCAGTCCGCCGGGCACGAAGAACGAGAAGCCCAGCGTCCGCTCAAACAACAGCATGAAGCCGGCTGCCGTCAGCACGGGCAGCGCGAAAGCCTGCAGAATCGCGGTGATGAACATGGCCCAGATCGTCAACGGCATGCGAAACAGCGTCATGCCCGGCGCCCGCATGTTGATGATGGTGGTCATGTAGTTGACCGAGCCCATCATCGACGACACACCGACAAGCGTGACCCCCAGCAGCCAGAACGTCTGGGCCGTTCCCGATCCGGGAGCCGCCGCGGCAACGGCAGACAACACCGGGTAGGACGTCCAGCCCGCCGCAGGTCCTCCACCGAAGAAAAAGCTCAATCCGAAACAGCCGATCGCCGGCCACATGAACCAGTAACTCAACGCATTGAGGAGCGGGAACGCCATGTCGTCGGCGCCGATCATCAGCGGAATCAGAAAGTTGCCGAACGCTCCTGCCAGTACCGGGATGATCACGAGGAAGATCATCACGGTCGCATGCATCGTGAACAGCATCGTGTAGAACTCGGGCGAGATCTGCCCCCCTTCGGCGCCAAACAGTCGCCCGAAGAATGGCATCGTCTCCCACCGGAACGCCAACTGCCAGCGAACCCCCAGAGCCAGAGCCCCGCCCACCAGCAGCATCAGCAAGGTCGTCAGCAGGAACTGAACCCCAATGACCTTGTGGTCGGTGGAGAAGGTCGGCACTGCCTTGAGCAGCGCGAGTTTGTCATGAACATGGGCGTGGTGCCCATGACTATGCGCGGTGTCAGCAGAGGTAATTGTGGTACTCATGTCGTTGGCCAGGTCTTTGGTCGTGGGCAGGTGGGACGCACGGGCGGGCCAGGGACAGCAGCAATCTGCTCCCCGGGACCCACTACTCCTCCTCGTCGGGCACACCATCGTAGTTTTGGGCGGCGCTCAGTTCTCGCAACCACTCCAACCAGTCCTCTTCCGGCTCGGCAACGAGTCGGGCCTTCATCTTGTAATGTCCCCAGCCGCACAACTCGGCACACAGCAGCGAGTACTCAGCACTCTTGCTGGCTTCGAACCACACGGGGATCACCAACCCGGGGACGGCATCCTGCTTCACGCGCAGTTCTGGAGCGAAGAACGCGTGCTGCACGTCGCCAGACTTCAGATTGATCATCACAGGCCGCCCGGACGGGACATGCAGTTCGTTGACGGCGTAGAGATCCGTCGGCTGCGGATCCGGCATCAGCGGCAACAGTTCGCCGTTTTCATCAAAACCGGGATAGCGCAACCGCCATTCGAATTGACGGGCCGTCACTTCGGCAATGGGACCGCCGCGGACCTCGGCGGGGAAATTGTCCTTGATGCGGTATTCAGCCCACACATCCATCTGATAGAGCGCGATGAACAGCAGAATGCCTGCCGGGACGATCGTCCACATCACCTCCAGGTTATGGCTGCCATGGGAAAACCATGCCTTCTGTTCGGGCTCCCCTTCCCCGGCATTGTCGGTGCGCACAGCACCCGTAAAGAGTACGTACCCGAGGGCAGCCTGCGTCAGCAGGAAGGTGATCGTTGTCACGACGAGAATCAGCGTGAACAGATCATCGATGCGCTGCCCGAGCGGGGACATCGCCTCGCCATTCCCAGCGGGTCCCCGCGGAAACCACCAGTTCATCGCTGGCGCATACCAGCAGACGATGAACGCCAGGACCGGCCAGATCATGAAGAACAGACACCAGAACCGTTTCACGAGGTCGTCTCCGCTACAATTTGCAGTTCACTCGTTCCACCTCAGCGCACCGATCACTTGTTCGCAGCAACTCCCGCTGGCGCCGCCACCTCCTGGGCGTTCTGACCGGGAACCTGCGGCTCGTACGGGAGATGCGAGACGTAGTTGACAATGTCCCACAACTCCTGGTCATTCAGCACTGAACCGAACGCGGGCATGGGCGTCCCCTTGATCCCTGCATGCAGCCGACGATACAGGTCCACAGGACGCCGCCCACCGCGAAAGATCCCCGTCCGCAGGTTGCGTGGTGCGATCGGGTTCCCCCACTCGTCGTACAGCCCCGGCTCCGGGAAGTCTTCGTTCGTTAATGCATTCTTCTGCACGGCAAGCGTCTGAGGTCCGTCGCCACGCCCCGCGTCACCGTGACACGTTGCACATTTCGCCTTGGCAGACAGATACAACTCTCTGCCCCGGGCCCGTGATTCAGCCGTGTTCGGCACGCGCGGCGTCTGGGGCAACAGCTCCGAGGCTGACTCCTGGGCCTCGGTCCACCCTTCCGCGAGGAAGGTCGCCTCTTCACTGAACTCGTCGGGGAAATCTTCCTGGATGAAACTCGCAAACTCCTCGCTGACCGCGCCAGCATCCTCCACCACCGACTGCGAGTAGTCGATACCGACCATGCCGATCGCTTTCCGCTCCAGCTCGCCTCGCATGCTGAGCCACAGCACGTACTCGACAAGCGCCTCGTTCTCGGTCGGCGTGAGCAATTTGAACGACGGCATGTACGTCCCGGGAATCCCGTTCTCGAGAATGCGCGAGAGGTCATCTCGTGCGGCGCGGGAACTGGCCATCGTCGAGGTGAACTTGAACTTCCCCAGGCGGTAGTCGCGCGGACGCGGGTTCAGATATCGGGCCGTCGGCCCCTCCCCGTCGCCGCTCACGCCGTGGCAATGCTGACAATGCTCGGCGTACAACAACCGGCCCTGGATCAGCATCCCACCGGGGTGAACCGCGAAGCGGTCCCCGGCACCGGGCGGCACTTCGAGTTGATCGGCCAGCGTAATCGTCTGCGTTGCGGCGTCGTAAGCGGCAACGCGAGGATTGACATCCGCCCCCAGGTAGGTCCCCGACAACCAGAGCAGTTCCTGGCCGTCTTCGATCTCGAGATTCTTCTCGCTGAGATTGACCCGCAACTGCTGAAAGGTGCCGTCTGCTCCGGGCTGGGGCGCTTCGGCCACGGTGCCCGAGGCCCCATGGAAGTGAACCGGCAGCCGCTCCCACGCCACCATGTCCGTCGGCGTGCCGAAGTGGTCTTCCAGGGTCTGCACCAGACTGGCTTGAGCCTCGGGAATGAGATCATTCATCTCCTCCCGGTGGCTGAAGCGCCTGCTCAGCGCCGCATCCCATGCAGATGGTCAGCGTCATCAACAGCGATCGGGACAGGAACGTCTGAACTCTCACAACCTCACCCTCTGCGTACACGCCATTGAAAGGACCGGATGCCCCGCACTCGGTGCACCTCGATTATTCAGCCAGGCTGGCTGCATCTACTTCGAACGTCCGCTCTTCGAACTGCCCGTCGGCCATTGTCAGCTTGAGGGACTTCTCGACCCAACCGCTCTCGTGCCAGACCGAGAACTCCAGGTCGCCTGCAGGCAAACCGGTGATCTCGAACGCGCCGGTCTCGTCGGTAACCGCCGACCAGGGATGCTCCAAGGGCAGGTGGAAGCTCTTCATCCACGGATGAATGTCGCACGTCGTCGTCACCGGAATGATCTCGGAACGGCGGTACTCGATTTCCTGGCCCTCGCGATCGTTCGGCTGAATCCCCTGGTTGAAACCGGGAGAGTTCACAAACGGCACAGTGTGCGTGTTGTGCAGCGTCGGATCATCATTCTTGACAATAAACCTCTGGCCGATCTGGAACGTCATCGCCTTCGGGATGAACTGACATCCCTTCTGATCGAGGACCGCCACATCATCGGCCGGTTTCGGAATCTCGGCGCCCTTGGGGAATCGCTTCAGCCAGACGAAGACGTTCGCCAGACCCCCGCCCTCGCCGACAACAACGCGATCATTCGTAATCTCTCCGACCGCGATACAGACCTCGTCTTTGCTCGGAACAATCGGCGGCACCTTCGCCACATCTCCCTTGACGACCACGCGTCCCTTGATCGTGGTTCCCTGCCCCGCGGGCGCTGCCGCAGGCTGTTCAGCCGCCTTGGCAGCCACTTCGGTCTTGGCTGGCGCCGGGGTCTCGGCCGCCGGTGCTGCTGGCTCAACGGCTGCCGGCGCAGCCGGCTCCGCCATGGCCGGCTTCGCCGCCGCCTCGGCGACGGGTGCCGCCTGGGCAGGTGCCGGAGTCGCGGGTGCTGACTTCGGCGGCGCGATGACCTTGGACGATTTTGTTGCCGTCTCTCCGCCGCACCCGGCAGACAGCAGGACCAGCAGGGTGAGCACGCAGCTTGCAGTTCGTTGGGACATCTTCGAATTACCTCTCTCTCAAACTCAAAATCAGGTTAGTTCAGCGGCGTCAGGGAAGGACGGACAGGACCACGTTCTTCGGACGTGGTCCTTCAAAAGCGGCCAGACTTGCGGCATCAATCTCGATCTCCACCTCCGTTGTGCTGTCGGGTGCAATCGTCACCTGGTAGCGGGAACTGATCTCCCCGGCCAGTTCATGCCAGACCGTAAAATCGTGGGTGCCCGCAGGCAGATCCGAGATCGTGAACGTGCCCTCGGCTCCCGTCACAGCAGAATACGCATGATCGAGCGGCAGATGAAAGGCCCCCATCCACGGGTGGATATCGCAGACCACCTTCACCGGGGTGTTCTCAGCGCGCTGGTAGACTAACGGCACTCCCTGCGATTCCCCCGGCTTGACTCCCGAGTTGAAGGGGGAGTTCTTCTGCGGGAACGTGTGCGTGTTGTGCAGAATGGGATCGCTGTTAAGAATCAGGATCGTCTGATCCGTCTGAACCGTCAGGCAGTGCGGTTTGAAGATGCAGATCTTCTGGTCGAACTTGACCGGCTCCGGGGCTGCGGCACTGGGCCGGGCCCCTTTCGGGGCACGCGGCAGATACACGAATACGTTCGCGAGCGCCCCGTTGGCACCAACTTGCAGATTCTCCTGATGCGGAATCTCTTCGAACACGCAGACGGCCGCGTCATCGGCTTTGATCTGACTCTGGAGGATCGTCGGCGACAATGTGGGAGGATTCCCCCTGAGGACCACCGAGCCCTTCAGCGTACCATACCCGGCCACCTGCACGACCTCTGTGACTGTGTCACCTCCGGCGTCGAGCACAGCCTGATCATCGATCAGGACGGCCACGGTGGGCGTCTCCAGTCCACCCCCGCCCAGCCCCCGCTCGCAACCAGAGAGCGTCAGCGCCAACATGGTCAGGCCACCGGCCACCAGTGCCAGGCTTGCTCTGCCCTGCGTCGAACTGTGGTACCACACGTTTGCCGGAACTCTGGGATCCTGACTCATTCTGCTCCTCCCGCGCCAGCCGGGACAGGCTGCTCTGAGGAAGGGTCGTAGGCGATCTGACCGTGTTCCTCCAGTAACCGGTAATAATTCATCAGGGCGTCACGAACTGCCGTGGTCTGCCGATACCCGTCGCCGCCGAACAACTCGGGGAACTGCTGCTGATTCCTGGGAAACACGGTCGGCATGGATGTGTACGGGGTGATCCAGGCCGGCTTCAGGATCCACAACTGTGTCCAGTCCGGGCGCAGTCTTCTCTCCACGCGATCGAGGTTCGGTCCGCGGATGTCCTTCTTCGGATCCGTCGACTGGTACTGTTGGCCCCCGACCGAATGGCATTTGATACACAGAGGTGCATTCAGGAGCCTCCACGCGTTTTCCAGATAGCTGCCGTCCGCCTCCGGGAAATCCTGGTGAAACTGCAACGCCCGGCCATCGAGGTACTTGGGCTCCTGCTGGGCGATGAACTGATAGGGGTACTCCGCGCCATCCACTGCTGCGAAGTAGTTGGCCAGCGCCTGTGCTTCCTCATCGCTCATGTTGAACTGCGGCATGCGGAGCACCGTCGTGAAACGAATGCGGTCCGGATTCTTCAGGAACTGATACAGCCACGGTGTCTGCACCTTGATCCCCTCCTGGTGCAAAGGCGGAGGTGACGCCTGCCAGGCCAGGAACCGGTTGCCTTCCGTCTTCTGATCCATCAATTGCGGGACCAGCCATTCTGCGAACTCGCCACCACGGGCCGGCTGCTGTTCCACCAGACTCGAGACGGGCACCAGCATCTTGGAGCCGGGAAACAACTGCTTGTCACCGACATTCAGCGTCTCCCAGAGATCGTAGCTGAACTCCTGATATTCGGGATCGTCATCGTAGTCCGGCTCGGCGAACAGCGTCCCATGGAAGCTGATCACCGGCTCTCCGGTGGGCAACGTCGCGCCGGTCAACGCGTTCCGCGGAGGCTTCAGCCGCATCAGCAGATCGTAGGCCTGCTGGTAGTCCCCGGGACCGACACGGCTCTCCAGCAGATCGTCGACATCGACGCCATACGTGATCTTCGGCAACTCCACCATGTGACACCCGGTGCAGTTGTACTTGGACAGCAGTCGCTCGCCCTCGATGCGGCTCGCCTTCGCCCCTTCGGGTCGAAACACGTAGCTCTCGGGAGGAGGATCAGCCACCAGCCCCAGCACAAAGGTCGCAACAGCCTCGATCTGCTGTTCGTCGAACGGAAACTTGGGCATCCGCAGCCGTTCATCGAACCGCTTCGTCTCCGTCTTCATGTAGTCGTAGCTGCGAGGCTGACGCAACTTCTGGAACAGGAAGCCGGGCCGACCGTGATGCACGAGGCTCTCGAAGTAGAAAGCCGCGGTCAGGTCCTTTTCGTCGGCCTCGCCATCGTAGACCGCGCTCTCCGTGGCCTCGAGTGCCCGTTCGCGCAGGTCGCCGTGGTGATGCAGAAACTCCTCGATGTGTTCCGGTGCCAGACGCGACGTATCTTTGCGCCCCCAGTCCTGCAGGGCCGTGCCGATCGGGCGGGCGGACTCAAACTCCGGAATGTCGTGACAACCGAAGCATCCATAGAAGGAGATCGTCTTGCGCCCCACGTACTGCAGTTTCCGATGCCGCCACTCCTCGTCGCTGATCTGATCGGGATCTTCGGGTCGCCGCACCAGTTCGATCTCATCCCCCTTGGTCTGATCGGCAGAACGCGGATAAGCCCGCCCGCTCTTCCATCCGCTCGAAATCTGCAGCCGTCAGCGACTTCTCGACGAAGATCCGGAACATCTCTTCGAGGGCCTCATCCGGAACGGTGATCGCCGGAAACTCGCGTGGTCCACCCTCCAGCAGATAGGCCGCAATGTCGGCAGCCGGGTCCACCACATCTTCACCGCTCCCTTCCGGTTCCAGGTAGAGGTTCGGCATCTTCGTGCGGGCGTGGTAGCTCATCGGCTCACGCAGCCAGGTGTACAACCACCGAAAACCCTCTTCACCGGGCCGGATCTTCTCATGGACCTTCGTCAGGTTGGGCCCGAAGTTGGCTTTCACCCCTTCGAAGGATTCTGAATCCTCGCTGTGACACGCCAGGCAGCCACGCTGGGCAAACAGCTCCCGACCCCGTGCCGCATCGGGCTGATAGCCCTCGGCGGGAGCCAACAGGTCCATCGACTGCGACTTCTCCTGCAGATACGCAGCAATGCCGGCAATCTGCACCGGCTGCAGACGCTCAGCCTGCGGATCCTCCTGGTTCGAAAGATGGAAGAACCGCGGCATGCGCGTGTCGGGCCGAAATCGCGTCGGATCTTCCGTCCAATAGGCAACAAACTCAGGCGTCGTCTTGCTGGCAATATGCCGCAGCGATGGCCCGGCCTTCCGCATCAGCCCGGGCTGTTCCACATCCTGCAGCGTTTCCCCCAGCAGCAGGGTGCGCGCATCCAGTTGGGGGATCTTCAGCACGGCTTCATCGCCGGGGAGCCGCAGCTTCATCTGGGCTTCCTGATCCTTCAGCCGCGCCGCATTCGACAGCAGCGTGACCAGGGCTCGACGCGTCTCGTCCGCGGCCGGGTCGGCAGCCACCTGCTGCGCGAGGTCCGGCAGATGCGACAGCAACGTCCGCGACGTGTCGTCGATCTGCTGGAGACGGTCCTCCGCCTCCTGCTTCATCACGGCAGGGTCTGCCGTGGCCAGCAGGGGGGTCGCGATCTCCTCGACTGCCAGTGTCACCTGCCTGACCAGACCGGTCACATCACCGGTCGGCACGGGCTCGATTTTAGTGAACGCCGGATCCTGCACCAGTTGCTGCGCCGCAGCCACATAGCCGGGTTCGAGCCTGATGTCCGGGCCAATCTTAATGTTGCCATCGTAGCCGTTGATCTCGTGACAACCGTAGCAGCCGTACGTCTTCACAAGTTCGAAGCCCTCGTACACCTTGGGTGCCGTCGCTCCGAACTGGGCATTCACTCCCAGCTCAACGACGGAGTGATGGCATTTGATGCAGGTGGATTCGATCAGCCGATTGGGCTGCATCGGATACTCCCAGAAGTGATTCGAGTGCCAGTGGTACTCGTCCTCCCAGTGATGCGCCTGCCCGGGGTTGTTGGGTGTGTGTTCGGCAGTCTGAAAGCTGGTACCCGAGCCGTCACCGTCGTGGCACACGGTGCACCCAAACGTAGACAACGGGTGCGGACTGTTGGCCGTCAGATACAGGTCGGGATTCGGGTGCGAGGCGTACGGATGCGGATACTTGCCTTCTTCTTCCGTCCCGTGTGGAAAGGCCGGAAGATTGCCAGGAGCGAATTCGTCGATGGTCACATGGCATGTGCGGCACCGGTCGAACCGGGCGACGTTGGCCATGCCCAGCGTCTGCTTGAGCTCCGGCAACCAGTCCTGCTTGATGCCATGCGGCGAATTGAAGCCATCGACGATCGGCTGCTTCATCAACCAGCGCTTGAACTGGGCGACCGATCCCTTGGGCGGGTCGATCTGTGCCAGCGCCGTCTGGATCCGGGATACGTCGGACTGCAGTCGAACCTGGCTCTCCACGAGCCGGTCACGCTCCGTCGTCAGCTGCGCCAGCTCAGCCTTCGCAGCGTTCAGATCGGCCTCGCGCTGCTCGAGTTCCACGGCAGCCGCGTCTACCCGGGCCTGCCAATTGCCGAACTCCCCCTTCAGGAACTCCAGGCGATCCGCAGAAACACCGTCGCGCACCCCCAGGTCGTAGTTGGCCCGGGCGACATCGCGCTGGGCCCCGTACCCCTTCGTCTGCCGCGCCAGCAGATCCACCTGTCCCTGCAGACCGGAGATCGTCGACCGGACTTCTGCAAGTTCCTCAGCCTGCTCCTCCAGGTCGCGCTCCGCCTGCTGCTGCGTTTCCTCGAGCTCACTCAGCCTCTGCTCGTAATCCCCACCCGTCAAATCGTCGAGTTCCGCCTGGAGCTTGTCCGCGCAGCTCGTCAACCACCTGCTGGTGCTCGCGCCATTCATCATCATGGTCCCGACGCATCATCAGCAGCGTCGCCAGCAGCAACGCCACGGCGCTGACGGCGAACACCACGTGCATTCGGCTCAACGGACGCCAGAATTGATCAGAAGCAGGCATGAGCAGCTCTCAGCGACCAAGAGTGGGCGTCAAGCCCGGCCATCCTGCCGGGCACCGCCCTTACTTCGATTTATACGGGGGACGATCCGAAACTGAAGACCCGGATTTCAGATGTTAAAAAACCACTCCGGAATCGCCACGATATACTTGAGGTTGAATGCCCAGCGCAGGGCCATTTTCAGAGGCAGGCAGGCCATGAACAGGAACAACATGGCCATCACCATGAACCGCAGGAATCCCATCTTCACGAACATCTTCCGGAAGCACGTGACCGCCAGCAGTGGCGGGATGAGGAACAGATACGCCAGCGTCAGCAGGATCCCCAGCCACTCGCGCTTGAAGATTGTCACAACATCACCGCTTCCCGCAGGCTTCGGCAACGGCTGGCTCAGCCAGTCCAGCCAGAAATACTCCGACAGGTTGACGTTGTTGAGCACCTCCAGCTTGTGCACATCCCAGTACTCGTAAAGTCCGAACATGTTCCAGTTCGGACCGCGGATGAACGTCCCCAGAATGATCATCGCCACCCACAGCGGCAGGAACCCGAACAGAAACGTCATGACCGCAAACTTCCGCTCGTCGAACGAGTAGTACCCGTTGCCCCGCTTGTTGAAGTCGATGTACGGAATCGCCATCAGTCCGACCACGATGAACGTCGGCAGCACGACACCTGCCATCCACGGATCGTAGTAGACCAGCATTTCCTGCAGCCCCAGAAAGTACCACGGCGCCTTGGAAGGGTTCGGCGTCTTGACGGACGACGCCGGTTCTTCCAGCGGAGCCTGCAACGCCATGCCCCAGACGATCAGCACCGCCGTCAGCACGAGCATGCAGATCATTTCGGTGTAAACCAGGTCCGGCCACACCAGCACCTGCTCGTTCTGTTCCTGTTCGATCAGCGGGCTGGCCCTGTTCGATCCGGCGGTCGTTCTCGACCGCCTTGGAGAAGTACAGCCACGTGAAGTAACCAACCAGGAACAGCATGCCGACGATCGGGACATTGTCCGGCTTGCCGACGATCTGACGGAAGTCGTAGTCCGTCATGCTGACCGCCAGAAACAGCAGCGACAGATTGAGCAGAATCCAGGCGACAGTCGGCCGCGTCCACCACTTGCGGAGCACGATCATCAGCCACGAACAGCACCATCGAAATCGCGAAGTAGCTGATCGGGTTGGCGATAACGGCATCGACCAGGTTCTTGAAACCTTCGGGCAGACGCAGCAGAAACCGGTCCGGGCTGTCGCTGGAGGCAGTCAGATGCACGATCGCGACCAGCAGCAGAATGGTCGAATACATCGCCCAGGTGAAGGCCTTGGGGATATGCGAGAAACCCAGCAATGACTCAAAGTAGCCGTCACGCCGATAGCTGCGGACAGTCCAGACCAGATTCATCGCGAACATCAGCAGGTAGAACCAGCCGAGTCCGTTAATCACGCTCTTTGTCAGATCGGGATGAGCTTCGAGCATGTTGGGCTAAGGGCTGCTGGCCTGATGGGCAGGTGGGCGAACACGCGCGCCTCCCCGGGGCAAGTCATAAGGGCTGCGAGATCCCGCCGTCCTTGCGGACGCGCCAGAAGTGAATAGCGATCAAGGTCGCCACGACCAGCGGAATCGCCACACAATGCAGGATGTAGAACCGGTTGAGTGTCTCTTCCCCGACAAACCGGCTTCCAAGCAGCAGGAACCGGGCGTCGCTGGCATTCGTAATCAGGTCGAAGCCGCCCACATTGAGCAACTGGAAGCCGGGGCCTTCGTGACCCAGAAATGGAGTGGCACGGGCCATGTTCGAGCCGACCGTGATGGCCCAGATCGCCAGCTGATCCCAGGGCAGCAGATATCCGGTGAACGACAGCAACAACGTCAGCACCAGCAGCAGCACGCCGATCACCCAGTTGAACTCCCGCGGCGGCTTGTAGCTTCCCGTGAGAAACACGCGGTACATGTGCAGCCAGACGGTAATCACCATCGCGTGGGCCCCCCAGCGGTGAATTTCCCGCATGATGCCCAGCGTGGTCACGTCGCGAAGTGCGCGAATGTCGGTGAACGCCCACTCGAGCGTCGGCCGGTAGTAGAACATCAGCAGCACGCCGGTGAGCGTTTCCACCAGGAACAGGAAGAACGTGATGCCCCCCATGCACCAGGTGTAAGAGAGGGCAATGCCCCCCTGCTTCGACGGAGACCGGATGCAGGTGCAGAAAGAAGTTGGTGAGCATCACGACCGACCGGTTCCGCCGATCGTACGGGGCCGGATGTCGGAAGATGCTCCGCCAGATCTGCGAGTTTCGGATGTATTCGCCGACAGACATGAGGATCCGCTAAGGGTTTCGGTGGCCTGTGCTTATGGGATTCGGACCGACCTGGTCTTTGCAGCCCGAACTGGCTGCAGACCGGCCGATTGCCAGCCCGGAAATTGACGATGTTCGCTGCAGGGTCCGTATGGAATCAACAGACAGGGCCTCACGCCAGCTCGACGTACGACGATGGGTCCGCCCACTGGCCCAGTTCCTCCTGAAACTTCACGCTCTTGTCAATTTCGAGCATGCCGTCCTCGGCCAATCGCAGCCCGACGCGCTCCAGCGGCCTCGGGGCCGGACCCTCGAAATTGATGCCGTTAATATAAAACCCGGAGCCATGGCAGGGGCACTTGAACTTCTGTTCGCCATCCAGCCAGTTGGGCGTGCAGCCCAGATGTGTGCAGACGGAGAGCAATGCGTACACCAGATTCCGGCCGTCGTAGGAGTCGGTATGCACCACCCAGATGCCGCGAGACGCCGTCCACTTGGTCGACACCATGCCGATGGGATAGTCAGACGGTGGACCAATTTTGAACCTGGTCGGAGGCTCGACGATCATATTGGGCATCATGAACCGGGCGACCGCCAGCGACCAGATGCCGCCAATGGCAATCATGGCTGCCCAGCCGGTCATGAACGGCTCGGTGACCCACTGAACTGCCTGACCAAAGAAGGAGCGACGCGTGGCGTCCGCGCCCTTGGCCTTACCAGGCAACACCGGTTTCGCCGGAAGCCGAGGCTTGGCCGGCTCCGTGACGGCCTCGGCCGTCTTTCCCTCGCGAGCAGCCCGCACCATCTCCGCGACGGATGGCCGCTCACCCACCGGCTTGCCGGCCGCTGGAGTCTTGGGGGACGTCTTGGCAGTCTTCGGCCCCGCACCCCCCGCGCTCGCAGGCGTCGCACCACCCTTCTGGCGCGGGCCGCCGCAAGAATGTCAGACGTGGAACCGGGCTTGGGCGCGGCGGGCTTTGCAGTTGCTCCCGCTGAGACAGCACCACCAGCTTGGGCCCGCGCGGCAGCAAGGATATCACTCGTCGACTGCGGCTTTGCCGCCGGCTTAGAAGCCGCCTCCGGAGCACCGCCGCTCTTCTGAGCCCGCGCCGCCGCGAGAATGTCCGCAGTGGACTGCGGCTTCGCGACAGGAGTCGCAGCGGCTGGCGAAGACTCCGCGGCCGCCCCACTCTCCTCGACCGCAGGCGGCTTGGCAGGTGTCTCCTGTGCGGCGCCTCCCGCGTCAGCTCCCCCGGCCCCGTCACTGCGACGAGCGAGGGCGAGAATCTCTGCGGTTGTAAGTTTCTTGTCAGGCATGGAGGAATCTGCAATTCACTCGAATGCGGTATGGCAGTGACCTTCAACCGTGTCATCTGTGCGCACTGAAGAGTCAGTTGCGGCATAACCACGACGAATCATGGCAACATGCACAGGCACTGGCAACCGTACGGAGACAGCCACGATTCGATTTCCCAAACGCAGGAAACCGCTCCGCAACCCGTTCTCAGCACTGGGAATCCGGGCGGTCTTCTGCGATCTTGATCTGTCTCGAGTCCTCACTCGTCAGCCCACCGCTCTTCTGTCACTGCGTGACCTATGGAAGTCGCAGAACTGGAACGCTGGATTCGTCGAGATCCAGCCCGGCGAGGATTGCTTGCCAGCCAGCATTCGACCACTTCGCTCTGTGCCGGGCATCTGGACCACGCCGCTCGCAGCCTCGCTCGGGAATCACGGTCGGTGGCAATCGTCACGGGGTTCTTTGTGCCCGATGCGGTACCCCCTTCTGCCGAAACAGATGGTCCGCTCGGTGCATTGCTGATCGCTGACGTTGTGCAGTCTGCCGGAGGCGAGGCGTGCCTGATCACCGACACGCCGTGTGCCAGCGCTCTGCAGGCGGCTCTCAACGCGGCTGATATGACGGCGACTCCACTGCTCGTCTGCCCGGTGGACCGCGAACAATCGATGGCATGGCGCAGCGACTTCTGGTCCTCGCCGCGCGGGGAACAGCTGACACATCTCATCAGTGTCGAACGGATCGGCGCCTGTCGCGAGGCCGGAGAGATCGCCGTGACGGACCACTGCCCCGAGAACAACCCGCCTCGCTACTTCAACATGCGGGGGATGTCCATCGACGAATGGTCATCCGATCTGGACGAGCTGTTCATCGCCACGCCCGTGACGAAGCGGGGTGTTGACGCGACCGCCCGACAGGTCGTGACGATCGGGATCGGAGACGGTGGCAACGAAATCGGAATGGGCACGGTTTCCCGCGAAGAACTCGCGAAATGCCGCACCCCCGAGCTCGCCCTGCGGCATCTCTGCCATGTCCCCACCGAGTGGATGATCGTGGCCGGCACAAGCGACTGGGGCGCCTTCGCACTGGCAGCAGCGACGCTGTTGGCGCAGGATCGGCTCGCACACCTGGAGCATTGGCCTCCGGCTCGCATGGAGTCCATTCTGAAGGCAATGGTGGAGCATGGTCCCGCCGTGGACGGCTGTACCAGAACCTCCCAGGCGACCGTCGACGGTCTCCCGCTGATCACCTATCTGCAACCGTGGATGTCCATCCGTCGCGCCTGTGGATGGCATGACTGACGCGCCGACGGCTGCCGGCGACATCTCTGCCTCCGAAATCGCTGGGGCGCAATCGTTGCAACCTTGTCGCCGCACGTCCGCAATCAGCAGCCTCTCGAACGGTCGCTGACATCACTGGGCACCGGGGGACTCGCCCTGATCGCTCCGCAGCCCAGTCAGGAAGGTCAGCAGATCACGAACCTCCGCCACGGACAGCAGGTCAACGAGCTTGTCCGGCATGAGCGACTCATCCAGTGCCCGATAGTCGACGGCGTCGCGCAAGTCGAAACGTGTCAGTCTCCCGTCCTCCAGTCGCATTTCGGCGGACTCACCGCGGAAGTGAAACTGCGTTCCCTTGAGGATCCGCCCGTCGTCCATCAACACGAGATACCCCTGGTAATCCGGAGACCGTTCGGCCGACGGATGGAGGATCGAAGCCAGGATCTCCTCGCGGGTCTTGGCCGTGGCGATGCGAGACAGATCCGGTCCCACCTCTCCACCGCGCCCATCGACGCGATGGCACTTGGAGCAGGAGACGCGGCGGTCGAAGAATACGAGCTGTCCCGCACGGGCATCACCCGTCTCGATCAACGTCTGCCGCCACTCGTCATCGGTGACCGGTCGTGGCGCGACAGGTTCCCCCAGCGCGAACTGCAGCTGCTCCAGTACGATCGCTGCCTCCTCCTGCAACTGCTCATGCTGCGCCGCGTTCTCGAAGGCCTGGCGAACAGACACGTCCTGCATTCGCCCGCTTAGAGCCCGCGCCGCCGTGACCGCCACCTGTGGATCCCGATCGGTTAGAAGTGGCAGGATCTCCGCCGGGTCGCGCGAGTCGGACGCGGCGAAGGCCATGATCGCCGCACAACGCCTGGTCGGGGAATCGCTGTCGTCCTGTGCCAGCGTGCTGAGCAGTTCTGCCACAGAATCCGTGCGTGCTCCTCCCAGCGTATGAATGGCCTCGCTGGCCAGTCGCGGGTCATCGGACCGGGCCAGTCGCGTCAACGCCTCGACCATCTCCCGACGCTCTGGATCGGTGACGTAGCGGACGGCCATGGCGTGGACAGCAGCCGATTCGCCCTCGTCGGCCAGCACCGATCGAATCAGGTCCTGATCGGCAACCAAGGTTCCCGAAGTGGAGGCCCCCTTCGCCAGGAGCTCCATCGTCGCCAGAAAGGTCTCAAACAGATCCGCAGAGGACGTCTGCAGCGACAGTGTCTGGCGAACCTCGTCAGCGAGGTCGAATCGCTCTGCCTCACCGGCGGTGATCAGCGCCATCTTGCGGACCCCGGCGTCTGCATCCTCGACCAGCCGGCGGAGACTTCCGCCATCAATGACCGCACCGGCTTTGCGGAGCGCCAGCAGCCCGACCAGCCGTCGGGAAGCCGCACTATCGTCGATGAGCCGCTCGACCTGAGGACGAAACACCGGTTGGCCCAATGCGGTGAGAGCGGTGCTCGCCACGAATGGATCGCCACTCTCACCGGCACTCACGAGCTCTTCAAAGTCCTCCTTGCGCTGCAGACGTTCCAACCGACCTGACTCGTCTTGCTCCGGATCACTGTTCACCGCCGCGAAGGGCTCGCGCGGCGTGAGGGTGCTTGCATCCGACCGGGGGGCCAGCCGCCAGATCCGTCCCTTCCCATGCACGGGATAGCGCCGGTCCGCCCAGTCTGCGATGTAGATTGCACCATCCGCAGTGGCGACGATGCCGGTCGGTCGAAACGTGGCATCACCCGTGATCAACGGCTCGACGCGCCCCACGCGCGACACGCCGCTCTGCCGGGTCCGGATGCGCACGACTTCATTAGTGCCCCAGACGCAGACCAGCCAGTCTTCGGCGTAGTCGAGCGGAAGTCCTGTCGTCGCACATTCCAGCAGGCCGACCGGGGCTTCGCCCACACCCGCCGCCATCGGCAGCGTGCCGGGCAGTTCCCCATTCCATGCGCAGTACGGGTGGACACCGCTGCTGCCGTAGCGTGCCTGATAGCCATAGTCCCCACCACGAATCACATGCAGCACCCGGTTGGGGCCACGGGCGTCGGGGTCGTTGTCGGTCGCCAGCAGGCGTCCTGCACCATCGAAACGCAGATCGCAGGGATTCCAGAACCCCTGGGCAAAACGCTCGAGCGATTTCCCGTCGACGCGACAACGGACGATCAGGCCCGTGTCTCCTTCTCCTCGAATCTGACGGCCATCCGTCCCCTCGATCGCGTAACGACTCCCGCCGATATTCCCCAGCGAGACGTACAGCCAGCTCTCGGCATCGATCGCCGCCGCCAGGAACACTCCATGATTGTTGTTGTTCGGCGTGTCGATGGTGAGTACGGTCCGCCGCGAGTCGCAGCGTCCGTCCCCATCGTGGTCGCTCAGTCCGACGACACTCTTCATCTGCACCACGAACAGTTCCCCGTCCGGCGAGAAGGCCATCGCCAGCGCCTGGCTGAGCTCCTCTGCATAGACCGTTGGTTCGCCGAGCAGCCCGTCGTGGTGGGGATTCGTGAAGCAAAGCACGCGATCGCTCGGCGGGCCGTCATAGCCGGACCCACGCGAATGCGTATGCGACTCAATCACATACAGGTTCCCCTGACGGTCGGCCGCCAGACCTGTCGGAGTCACAATGTCTGGCTCCCTGGCCACCAGCGTCAACTGCAGTCGATCATCCGCCACATGGGGCAGCGACACCTCCTGGGCGAGAAGCAGGTCGCCCCCCAGCAAACACAGGGCGGCGAACGCGAGCTGCACGAGTACATCCGAGCTTGTGTTTCGCATCAATTCGTTGACCTCTCCGCATCGGCTGCGTCGCAGGCATGCACCAGCAACGCATCGGGTATACGCGCCGGGCGGGCTGATGGCAACGATCCATCGCACGCGAAGCCGAGGATGAAAGGGAGAACTGCCGCCTGTCCCCGCTGGAATTTCCTCCGCACTTCTGCTCAGATTATCACCACACTTGTGCAGAGGGACACATGACTGAGTCAAACAGTGCAGAGACCTCCAGCGAGATCGATGTTCAGGCAATAGATCCAGAAGAGCCGGCCTTGCAGCGCCGCGGTGACGTCAGGAAATGCCCCGTGTGTGGGTCGCCTGTCGATGCCGAGGCCTATCATTGTCCGCAGTGCCGGAACTCGTTCTGCTATCACTGTCGGGCGCAGATCCATCCTGCCGAGAAGCACCTGCAATGCACCAACCAGGATTGCCGCTACTACGCAAAACTGATCTGTGAGGTGTGCCACAAAGTCACTGAGAAATCCGAGCCACCGGCCGTCTACATGGAACCAGAAGAGGGTTACTGGCCCGGGCTGTTGCTGCTCGCGTTGCTGACGGGGTTGCTCACCTGGGTGTGGGCCTCGTTTCTGTGGGCCACGTGGCTCACTCTGCTGGTATTCGCAGGCGGCGGCTTTCTATTGCACAGGCTGGGGATCAACATCTTTGGCAGCGTGCGGCGCGTCGAGCATCCGCGCAAGTCGCGGTTTCATCCCTGTATCTGCTGTGGGCAGCGGGTGAAGCAAGTGAGCACTGAAGTCGGTCATGAAGCGTGACGCGGCCGCCAGGCGAGAACGCAGTGACTGAACGAACCAGAGGAACAACGCGGTGCCTGACTTTTGTTACGAGCTGCCTGTCGCCACCCTTGCCACACTTGTCACCGTGGTGTTTGTGGGTGTGTACTGGTTGGGGTGCATCGCCCTGCGTCCGATCTTTCGCCAGTTTGTGCACTCGTACGGGGGAGACAATGAGATCGTCGGGTCGGTCATGGCGACTTTCGGAGTGTTGTACGGACTGCTCTTGAGCCTGATTGCCGTCGCCGCCAACCAGAGTCAGAATCTCGTCGAATCTCAGGTTCAGGCCGAGGCGAGCGCAGCTGTTCGCCCTCTATCGGGATGCCGGTGAGTATCCTTCGCCCCTCCGCGAGCAACTCCAGTCCCAGCTACTCGATTATTGTGAGATCATCATCCAGGAAGAGTGGCCCTTGCTGCGCCAGGGGACTCATCCGCTGGCGCACCATCACCTGGAACCGATTTTCCAGGGATTGGTGGCATTGGAACACGAGACTCGACGTGATGAAGTCATCCAGTCCATCGCGCTGGAACACTTCGCGGATTTGTCGGAACAGGGGCGGCACCGTCGCCTGGCCTCGGGGGCAGCCATTCCCACCGTGATGTGGTACGTGGTGATTGTGGGGACCGTCATCAACTTCGCATTGATGTGGTCCTTCGAGATGCGGTTCATCACACAGCTGTTCCTGGGAGGGCTGGTCGCCTTCTTTCTCGGAGCGTTCATTCTGCTGATCGCGGTCCTCGAGCGCCCCTACCGCAGTCCCGAATTTGGCGTTTCCCCGCACGCCTTCGAACTGGTCTACGAGATTATGCGGGAGGACGGCAAGGGTCCCTCCGCTGCCACACTTGTCGAGGAACCATGACCGATGGCCGAATTCCTGATCAAGGAACTCGAGGGGACGCGCTACGTGCAGGTCCATCTGCACGATGAGACGGTCCGTGTCGAAGCCGGCGCTCTCAGCTACCTGACGGGCCACGTCCATATTCATTCGCGGGTGGTCCCCACCCTTGGAGGCCTGCTCAAATCGCTGCTGGCCAGTGAAAAGGTGTACCGGCCCACCTACACGGGCACAGGTGTGATTACGTTGGAGTCCTCGCTGGGCGGGTTCCACATCCTCGAACTGGATGGCGAGACCTGGATTCTCGAGCGAGGTGCCTACTGGGCCTCGGAGGGAAGCGTCGATCTGGGCTACCGCCGCGAACCTGTCAGCAAGGCCATCTGGGCGGGCGAGGGGCTGCTGTTCCTGCAGACGCAGGTGCGCGGGTATGGCAAGGTCGTGCTCACCACTCGCGGACCGATTCAGGAGATGCAGCTGGAGCCGGGCCAGAAGATCGTGGCCGAGGGCAAGTACGTCGTGGCCCGGACCGGTGACGTGTCCTTCAGTGTCCAGCGGGCCACCGAGAACCTGTTGGGACGGCTGACGTCCGGCGAAGGCTGGGTCCGCGTATACCAAGGGACAGGGCGTTTGCTGCTCAACCCCGCACCCTACTGGCGATATCGTGTGTACTTTGAGAAGGGACGCTCACGGGAGCAGCGGGTCCAGGCCACTTCATGACGTCGTTCGGCCAGCTCGATGGCCAAGCCCGCGTCGCACAGCCTCACCTGATACAATGCCATCACAGCTTGAGGACGCAGCATGCACTACATTACGAGCGCGTTGGCAATTCTCGCCCTGGTGGCCATCGTGATCTTCTCGATCCAGAACCTGGAGGCCATCAATGTCTCCTTCCTGGTCTGGTCGGTCAGCATCTCGAAGGTGCTGGTGATCATCGGGACTTACCTCCTGGGAATGATCACCGGCTGGGGACTGGTCGAGATCATCAAGCGCTACCTGCAGGGCTAGTCGCTCGACCGCCTGAAAGGGGCACAGAGGGGCAATCACCGGGCGCACCGGCAGGTGTATCGGCGCACCGCGGCTCTTGAAACCCTCAGCTCACCCCGGGGGCCGCCGTTCAGGGCGACTCATCACGATAGGGTTTGCCGGCCCGGTACAGCTCCAGATGTTCCTGGTATTCGGCCTTCTCACTGGCAGAGACCATACTCACGGCTTTGGTCTGCCATTCCACCGCCTTGGCGAAGTCCCCCGATTCCGAGTACGCCGCGGCCAGCGTGTCGATGATGCCGGCATCGCTCCACTCCGTGAGCTCGCAGGCCTTGGTGGCATCAGCGATTGCCTGCTTGCCGTCGCGAAATCGGGAGTCCGGGCAGGTCGCGCAGAGCCAGGCGCGGCCGTTATAGGCATCGGGATCTTCCGGATCGAGTCGCAGTACTTCGGCGTAGTCGGCCAGTGCCTTGTCGAACATGCGCTTGGCACTCCAGGCGTCTCCCCGATTGAAGAGTGCATCGGTATTGGTTGGTTCGAGCTTCAGCACCTCGTTGAAGTCCGCGATCGCCTTGTCGTAATCCTCCATTTCGACCCAGGCGAGACCGCGGACGTTGTAGTTGCCCGGCGATGCATCCAGCCTGATCGCCTCGTTGTAGTCGCCAATCGCCTTGTCGATCTGGCCCAGAGCCCTCCACACATCGGCCCGGCCGCTGAAGAGTCGAGCATCACGAGGATTCGTCTGGATGATGGCCGTCAATCGCTCAATGGCCGCAGCGTTCAAGGGAACGACATGGGCTCGATCGAGCCAACCCGGCTCGCCGCCGACCACCCATAACCATTGGTCCTTGCTGCCCGCCACATTCAGCACCATTCCCGGCACGACTTCGTCGACCGCCGGATTCTCGTCCGTCCACAACTTCGCCCCCTTGACGACGACGACGGGATCACCGGACTGGTAGTCCTGTCCGACGGCCGAGCCCGCCAGACTGAAGGCGTGACACAGGATGACACTTGAGATCACGACACGCTGCATGACGACGTTCCTCCAGAATCGACGTGTGCGAGGGAATACGAAGCGCGGCCATCCAGTTGGCGACGCAGCCCGTTTCCACCGGCGGAAAGATAGCAGGCCCGGGGTCCGTCGTGAATGTCGCCTGCAGACGCGACCGCAGGATGCCTCCCGGCAGGATTACCCGGCTTCGACGGCCTCGGCTTTGAAGGTGTCGATCGTCGCCAGCAGTTCGTCGAGCCTGTCCTGAAACAGGTCGCCGATCAACAGGTCGGTGATGCCTCCCCGGTGTTCGGGGTGCTTGCGGACAAACTTCCCGAAGTTGAAGCCCTCGTAGTATTCGCACACCAGTCGCCGCATCCGGCTCATACCGCGGAGATAGCCTTCTTCCCACCTGCCGAGCTGAGCCCGCGACGTGTCACCTTTCGCGAGACCCTCGACGATAGCGTCGGCGGCGAGCTCGCCCGATTTCAACGCCAGCAGCACGCCGGACGAGTACAGGGGATCGAGGAAGCCGAACGCATCTCCCACGAGCACCCAGCCATCGCCGGCCACCTGACTCGCGCGGTAGGTGAAGTCCCTGGTGGCGTAGATGCGGGAGACCTGCCGCCCCTCTGCCAGTCGCTCGCGGACTCCCGGACAACGTTCGACTTCTTCCTGAAACGTCTCCTCATGGGTACCACGACCCTGAAACAGGTATTCGAAATCCGAGACGACGCCGACGCTGACGATGTTGTCGTGCAGCGGGATGTACCAGAACCACCCGCGCTTTCCTTCCGTCTGCAGGATGACCGTCGCCCCGGCATTCTTCCCCTCATCGCGATAGGCACCCTCAAAGTAGGTCCAGATGGAGCCTTTGTTGAGGTCCGGATCGCGGACACGCAGCTTGAGCTTGTTGATCAGCAGAGAGCTCTGTCCGCTGGCATCAACGATCACATCCGCCGAGACTTCGCGTTGTCTCCCGCTGTCGTCCGCGAGACGGATTCCAACCGCCCGCGACCCATCGAAAACCACATCGAGCACGCGCACCCCCTGATGGACCTCCACGCCCTGCTCGACCGCGTTGGCCAGCATCATCTCGTCAAACTCACTCCGCTTCACCTGCCACGTTTGCGAACTCTCGTGAGGTTTGTTGTCGTAAAAGTAGAACGGGGCCGACTGTTGTCCCGAGTCGCTGACGAACTGGACACTGCGCTTCTCGACAAACCCGCTCGAGCGCAGCTTGTCCAGCATGTTGAGCCGCTTGAAGACCCAGTACGTTTCAGGGATGAGCGACTCGCCGATATGAAAACGGGGAAAGCGCTCCCGCTCGAAGAGCTGGACGCGATACCCCTGCTGCGCCACCAGTGTCGCGGCCGTTGCTCCCGCCGGGCCTCCACCGATCACCACCACCTGAGTTCTGTCGCTTGTCTCAGTATTCATTGATCCTGTTCCGATGAATGGAGCCGTGTCGCAGCTTTCGAGACCACCTTGTCAAGGAGCTGCTCCTAGGCATCGACCAGGGAGAGTTGTGCTGCATCCTCATGGGGTGCTCGCGCCGCCTTGAGCAATTGAATCAATGTCTGCTGCGATCGGGCATCGAGATGTCCCAGTTGCTGCCGATGACACTCGCGGACCGGTTCCTCCAGTTCCCTCAACAAGTCCGCCCCCCGTGGAGTCAATCGCACGTCCACGACGCGCCGATTCTCAGAACGGCGTTCGCGCTCGAGCAACCCCCGGGCCGCGAGCTTGTCGAGCAACCGGGTCATGTCGGGAGCCCGGGAGATCAGGCGGGCCCCCAGCGCCAGAGTGGGCATCGATTCCGGAGAGACCGACTCCAGCAGCCGCAGAGTGTTGTATTGCTGGGCAGACAGGCCAAACCGACTGAAGGTCTCTGCCTCGATGGTCTTCAGACGGTCAAACGTCCGCCACAGATTGAGAAAGACCTCCTGCTCAGGCGTGTCGAAGCCGATGCTCGGCCCGGACGGTCCGATTTGCTCGCTCACATCATTCATGGGGAAATAATAGGCGTCTGAACAACTGACGTCCAGACGAGCGTGAGAACCCGGCCGACCGCCCGGCCACTCACAGGCAACTTGATCGCAGTCTTGCCAGTTGCCGTATCAATTGCCATACTCCCTGCTTCCATCGAATTCCGCAGGATTGAGGACGGTCATGGCTCATAAGAAGGGACAGGGTTCCAGCCGCAACGGACGCGACTCGAACGCGCAGCGACGCGGCGTGAAGAAGTTCGGTGGCGAGGTGGTCCGCGCCGGGAACATCCTGATTCGCCAGTGTGGCACGAAATGGCACCCCGGCCAGCATGTCGGCATGGGGAAAGACTACACGCTGTTCGCCCTCGTGGATGGTCAGGTTTTCTTCGACCGGAACGGCCGTCGCATCAACGTGACCCCCGCCGAAACCGCCTGAGACGCTGGCAGGCGGTTGCACAACCGACACGTGCGATACGTTCGCGCGACCGGTTGTCGATTTCGAGCGGACAACGCGGCGCCCCCCGTTTTGCTGAGGTACCCTTCTCCAAACGAGGGAGACCTTCCATGAATACGAACTGGCGCGGGCAGTATGCGGCCGCCTTCTTCTTCGGGGCCGCCATTCTGATGATCTGGAACCCGGAAGCACTTCCGGCTCGTAACTGGTTCGAGTCGGCGCTGAATTCGGTGTTCTCGGGCTGGAACTGAACCGACCGAGCCAG
The DNA here is from genome assembly GCA_963715185.1 of uncultured Planctomycetaceae bacterium. Taxonomy (GTDB): domain Bacteria; phylum Planctomycetota; class Planctomycetia; order Planctomycetales; family Planctomycetaceae; genus CAVPPT01. The sequence continues at coordinate 166,685 of CAVQRG010000016.1, read as the reverse complement.
TCCATCCCCCGAGGGATCGCACCCTCAGAAGTCGTACCAGAGTCCCGCACCGATCTGCTGCTCGGACGTATTCACGAACGAGTACTGCGTACTCTTCCCTCCCTGGTACAAGACTCCCATGCGCAGGAGTCGGCCCGCTGGCGCATCGCTGCGCCAGGCCCAGCCTGCCTCCACAGTGAGAGTCCCCCCGAAATCCACTTCCTCGCGAAGCAAGGCATTGCAAGCGGCAAAGGGAGCGCCCCGCAGTCCTGTGGGGCCAGCGGGAGCCCACTCCGCACCAAACTGCACCTCCCAGGGTTCGGCCACGTCCGTGTAGAACGCGTAACCGACTTCCCCGTACAGTCTCAGATCGGGACGGGCAAACCACGAGTGTCCCAGGACCACACTGTCACGCACGTAGTTGAGTCGCGAGAATCCCGGGTTCTTGATCAGGAATTCGTCACCGAGATGCGAGCTGATGTGGTAGTACGCCAGCTTCCACTGCGACGCCCCTGAGGTCCACGTAAACGGCACACCCACTCGAAAATCCGCGGAACGCAGGTCGACGTCGACCCCCGGATCCTGCCGCAATTGAACCGATCCTTCCACATCGAGCTGGAAGACCGAGCGTCCATCCACCCCCCAGGTCCGCAGGACACCGAAGCGTCCCCCCAGGGTCGATTCCACGAGCCAGCCGTCGTCGGCCTCAAAGGTCAACTGCGTCGCCAGGCGCGACTCTTTCGGACCGGCGAGGTAGGCCGGATACAACAGCCCCGCGGGGAGGACCTCAACGCGATAGACACTCGGCAGCAGCGGGGGAACCCAACTGGGCAAGTCGGCATCGAACGGCCATGCGTTTGACGGTGGCTCCGCCGGCGCCGCTGTCCCGGTCGCCAACACGAGCAGCGCCAGCAGCGCCGATCGCCACCACCAGCGACGACAACAGCGAGCACACTCGGGAGAACGACTTTCCACCGCGGGCCTCAATAGCGATCTGGCGGGCCTCCACCATGCAACAGGCCCCTTGCCGCAACCGCAGCCAGGGGCCCCGCATTTCCGCTCAACAGTGATCGCACTCAGGCGGCTTCGTCCCGCTCTTCGTCCGCCACACCTTCGAGGTCGCATTCGTCATAGACCAGCGAGAGGATCTGATTGGCGGCCTCTTCCAGGTAAGCCTGGATGTTTTCACTGGCAACCGAGTCGATGAGGTCGTCGAGGATGGCGCAGACTCGATCGACCTCTTCGCTGGAGATCTCTTCGAATTCGTCGTCGGCACCTTCGTCGGCGGGATGAGATCCGGGAGTGATGTTCAGATTCTCAGACATGGCTGCCTCCTTGCAGTCGTGAGATGTCGGCCCACCGCCCCGTCGTGGGGACGCGGCCTGTCGCGGGGGAAAGGATTAGCGGCCTGAACCCGATGATGAGGATTCAGAACCAGTGGAAGGGCTCTCGGATGACGCCTTCGTCTGCGAGTCTGATTTGGACGTGGCCTTCGACTTGCCCCGCTTCTGCTGTCCGGAGTTGCCGAAGATCTGATCCCAGCCTCGCGAGAACTTATCAGTGGATCCAGTATGGACAGTGTAACCGGTCATGCTTGCCCCCCGGCCGCTCAACACAGTGCGTGGTCGAACCCTGAGATTATCAACTCTCCCAGAGGCAGACTACCTCAGTTTTGGCGATTACCTCGGTCTGTCGGCCTCACGCCGAACTGGTGTTGACAGACACCGCATCCGCGGGCCTGAGAGCAGCTCTGCGTCAGGTCGCCGAACCTTGTCGCTCCTGATGCTCCGGGACGTTCGCCGAGAGGGCAACCAGAATCGCTCTCGCAACGTCAGTCCCATGCGTGTTGCGCGGCGGGCGAGATGGTCCGCGCGGCAGCGGGGGGCTGCGTCAACGGCAAAGCCTGGCCACAGACATCGCGCAGAGCCAGAGCGGCAACACGATAGCTGATCATGTCCAGCGGGTTGCAGCAGACCGCCATCAATCCGGAAGCGGTCGCCGAGTACGGCTGCCGGTTTCCGAGCGCATCCCACGCGTTGTCCCGCCAGACCTGGGACCAGCTGGGCCGACATCTTTGCGGAATCGGCAGGCCACGTGTTTCGCAGAACTCCCGCACGATGCTGCGGTCCAGCACCCGCTGCTCTCGCCGACGCACATTACAGACCTTCTGGTCATGGATGCGGTACTGCAACAGTGTCTGAGGCAGATTCGCCAGCCGGCCAACCTCGCTCAACCGCAACCACAGATCCAGATCCTCTGCCCACTCGCACTCGGCACGGTAGCCGCCGATCGCGAGGACCGTGTCTCTGCGATAGATCACCGAGGGATGCCAGATCGAACACGCGTAGTGCAGCGTACGATCAACAATGTCCGCGTGGTCGAGAGGAACCGCCTCCTTCCCCAGTGCTTTACCCGCGGCATCGATCTTCTCAACCTGGGACCCGACGGCGACACAGTCCGGGTGTTCCTGCAGATACGTCGTCTGCACGGCAATCCTCGCGGGATGCGCAATGTCGTCGGCATCCATACGGGCCACCAGCGGATGCCGACACTCGCTCAGTCCGGCGTTCAGTGCGGCGACGATTCCCTGATGGCTTCGCCGCAACAGACGCACACGTCCATCACCATCCGCAAACTTACGAATGATCGCGACCGTCCCGTCAGCCGAGCCGTCATCGACAATCACCAGTTCCAGGTGACGGTGCGTCTGGGCGAGCACGCTCTGGATAGCCGGCGAAACGTACCGCGCTCCGTTGTAGACCGGCATCAGCACGGAAACGCCGGCGGCGGCAGTGACCATGACGGACCTCCGGTTCTTACCTGTATCTGCCGCGACTCGCGGCACTGTGAAAGACAACCCCTCACCACCTCCCCAGCAGTTAGCTTCGTCGGAATCAATTGGCGGGCTGGTGTCGGGATGATCCCATTGGCGAGGACTTCACCAAACTCTCTGTTAAGTTTCCGCCCAGGTCGTATGTCCGGCGCATTCATCACGCCTTCTCACGGCGGCAGTCCCCGCATCCCGGACGACTGCGGTCCCGATCTTGCCGGCTCGGTCGCGTCGGCCACTCAGCCAGGATCGTTGCCCACGCAGAAGAGTCGGGCCTGCCAGATTCTTCGGGTTAACCGGAGCGCCCGCCGCGGAGTGATCAGCCTGTGGCGCAAGGCCTGGAGAACCGCGTACTGACTGGCCATCGCGTTGACACGGGCCCTGTTCCAGTGGGGCAGAAGAATGCTCACCACGAATGCCGTTTGAGCCTGTTCGGACAGGTAGCCCTGATTCCTGGCCAGCCACTGTTCCTCGAACTGCTGGGTCGCGCCACTGCCGGCATGTTCGAAGTCGTCGGACCAGTTCCAAACCGTCAGAGGGGTCTGGAGCAATGCAAACTCGGCCCCCTCGGCCTCCAGCCGGAGGCAGAATGACCAGTCGTCGTGATGTCGCCCCTCCTCATCAAAGTAGCGCACGGCGGGCAAGCGCGCGATGGAGCATCAAGGTACTGGTCTGCATCAGCCCTTCTGCACAGAACAGATAATCAGCAACCGTCTGTTCGGGCCGTTTGCCCGTCGCCGGCCTGATGGGCTCTGAACTTGAAGGGGGGATCCAGCGATCGTCGAGCCTGGAGCGGATGACCACCTGGGTGTAGCTGACGATGTTCGTCGGAGATCGAGATTGCAGAATCGACTCCAACTGGCAGCGCACCTTGTCAGGATGCCACTGATCGTCCGAGTCCAGAAAGGCGACATAGCTGCCTGTCGCGATCTCGATTCCGACATTCCTGGCTACGGCACTGTGGCCCTTCGTCGGGAGCAACTTGTAGATGATTCGCGAGTCGGACAGGTGATGAACCACCTCACGAGTTTCGTCCGTGGACGCATCGTCCACCACGATGACCTCGATATCCTGATGACTCTGAGCGAGTACACTGCTCAGCGATTCGCGCAGGATCGTCGCCCGGTTGTGAGTGGGAACAACGACGCTGACCTTGACCGATGCGGGTTGCCTCGACATCGCTCCGCTGCCCACGACGACCTTCCCGGGTCACTTCATGTCCTGGTGTGCGGACGATCGCCTCGCCCGGAAACGCTGCCTGAGCCCGCTCCCGAGTCTCTGCTCAGGCGATGATCGACTGGATCGGCTCGGCGCCTTCGACACCCACCAGCTTCTGGTCGAGGCCGCCATAGAAGTACGACAGGCCGTTCGGATCGAGGCCCATCTGCTGCAGGATTGTGGCGTGCATGTGTTTGACGTGCAGTCGGTTCTCCACGGCCTTGCTTCCGAGTTCATCGGTGTTTCCGTAACTCACGCCCCCTTGAATGCCCCCACCCGCCATCCAGGTCGTAAAGCCGTAGGAGTTATGGTCGCGACCGGTGCCCTTGGCGTACTCGGCCGTGGGCTGGCGGCCAAACTCGCCCCCCCACACGATCAACGTGCGATCCAGCAGGCCCCGTTGCCGCAGGTCCGTCAGCAACCCGGCGATGGGTTGATCGGTCTCGGCCGCATGCAGATTATGGTTCGCCTCCATCTCGGTGTGGGCGTCCCAGTTGGCATCGTTGTGGTGTCCTCCTGAGTAGATCTGAATGAACCGCACACCCCGTTCGACCAGTCGGCGCGCCAACAGGCACTGGCGTCCGAAGTCGGCCGACGTCGGGTTGTCCAGCCCGTACAGCTTCTGCGTGGCCGCTGTCTCCTGGGCCACATCGACCGCCTCGGGGGCGTGCCGCTGCATGTTGAACGCGAGCTCGTAGCTGGCGATCCGCGCCGACAGGTCGCTGTTGTCGATCCGCGTCTGTCGATGGTCGTCGTTGTAGGCCCGCAGCGTGTCGAGCAAACGTCGCTGCGCCTCCATCGACAGCCCTTCCGGCGGCTTGAGATCCAGGATCGGCTCTCCCTTCGAGCGCATCACCGTTGCCTGATACGAAGCCGGCATGAAGCCGGCACTCCAGTTCTTCGGTCCAGAGATCGGCCCCCCGCGAGGATCGAGCATCACGACGAAGCCGGGGAGGTTCTCGTTCATGGTCCCCAGGCCGTAGTTCAGCCACGAACCCAGACAGGGGCTGCCGCCAAGAATGCGGCCCGAGTTCATCATCAGCATCGCCGACCCATGGATCGGGCTGTCGGCCGTCATCGAGTGCAGAAAGGCGATGTCGTCGACCTTCGTCGACAGGTGCGGAAACAGGTCGCTGACCCACTTGCCACACTCGCCGTACTGCCGGAACTTCCAGCGGGGCTCAATCAGCCGTCCCTGGTTGCGATGCCCACCCCGTCCGAACGTCTTGACTTCAACCGACTGATTGTCGCGGCCGATCATCTCCGGCTTGTAGTCGAAGGTATCGACATGGCTCGGGCCGCCATACATGAACAGGAAGATGCAGGCTGTGGCCTGGGGATCGAAGTGCGGCTGCTTGGGAGCGAGCGGATTCTCGAACGGAGTGACGCCATCCGCCCGAACCGTCTGCGAACCGAGGAATCCGTCCTGGCTGAGCAAAGCCGTCAGTGCCGTCCCCGCGAATCCACAGCCTGTCTGCCACAGGAACTCTCGTCGTGTCCGCCCGCAGAAGCTGCCCTGTGATCCACTCATAACGACTCCCGATGACAGGCATGAATCCCGGAATCAGTATAACGCAGGACGCTACGGCTTTCAGTCTCCGTCAGCGCCGCGACCGACGGACGCGAACCTTCCGCCGGACACGAATCTCGCCGGGACTGTCGAAGGTCAACAGCAACGCTCCCTCCGCAGCAAAGCGATGAAACACGGTTTCAATCGTATCGGCCTCGCCGGGCCAGGGAAACACAAAGAATCACGTCGAAGTCCTCAATGCCCAGTCCCAGTTCCTCGTAAGCGTCCGCTCCCCCTTCGGCCAGCCACGAGAATTCTCCCGGCGATGTCGCCATCTCCTGCGCCTCGGACGGCAGGAACGTCCCGCAGGCAAACTCGACAGGCAGATCGCCTGCCACGGCAAGCTGCGTGGCCTCCTCCACAAGATCCGGTTCGATCTCGATCCCATGGGCATCGAACTCGAGCATCGCGGCCAGGCAGGTAACGACACCGAATCCGCTGCCCCATTCGCAGAAGTAAGACCCCGCTGCCACCCCCGACTCGACAATCGCCGCCAGCGTTCGATAGGCCGACTCGAAATCGCACGGGACGAACCCGGGAATGGGCGACGACCGACGGGCTTCGGTGAACTCGTCAATCCGGCGATTGGCCCGACTGATGAACGCGCGAACCTCACGCGGCAGACGCTCCGACTTCAGCGACAATTCGACATCCACCAGCGACACCGCTTGACCCCATGGTTCAGGTTCTCTCAAACTCTGCAGATCATGACGACGCTGCTGGCCTATCTGCAACTCTGCCGTCTGCCGACCGTCTTTACGGCGATGGCCGATATCTTTCTCGGCTTTCTGCTGGTGCACCGTTCGCTGACCGCCACACCCGACGGCTCTCTCCGCGAGTTCCTGCTGCTGCTGCTCAGCTCGTCTTGCCTCTATCTGGCCGGCATGGTGTGGAATGACATCTTCGATCGCCGTCAGGACGCCGAGGAACGACCGCAGCGTCCACTGCCGTCTGGACGCGTGAGCCTGCGCGGGGCGATTGGCCTGGGCACCGTGCTGCTGCTGTGCGGCATCGGCGCGGCATTCCTCGTTGGAACGTACAGCGGAATCGTCGCCGGACTGTTGGCCGCGTGTATCCTGGCCTACGACGGCATCCTCAAACGGACGTGGCTGGGACCGCTGGCCATGGGAGGCTGCCGATTCCTCAACGTCATCCTGGGGGCCAGCAGTGGCTGGCTCCGCTTCGAACAGTTGTGGTGGCGTCCGCAGATCTGGGTCGCCGCAGGACTCGGGCTGTATATTGTCGGCGTGACCTGGTTCGCGCGGACGGAAGCCCGACAGAGCCGCAGGCTGCCACTGGTGCTCGCCATGCTGACGGTCAACCTGGGCCTGGCAACCCTGATCGGCTGGATCGTCAACTGGGCCGGCCACGATCGCGATGCCGTGCTGATGGTGCTGGCCGTCATCGTCCTGACCATCAACCGACGTCTTTCCGCCGCGGTCTTCAACCCGGCTCCCGAGCTGGTGCAGAACGCCATCCGGACGATGCTGCTGTCGATCATCATGCTGGATGCAACGCTGATCTACTTCAAACTCGGCCCCGCTGGTGCCGGTCTGGCGGTTATCACCGCCGCTCTGATTCTCCCGGCCCTGTTTCTCGGACGATGGCTGCGCCTGACATAGCCTGCTCGACGATCCCTCCGATCGGGTGCGTCTACACGCCCGTGGACATCGTCCGCTGGATGGTGGCCTCATCTCTCGCCGAACTGCGAACGGGGGTGGCATCCGGCCTTCCGCTGCGCATCCTCGATCCGGCCTGTGGAGACGGCGCATTCCTCGTCGAGTTGCTGGACGCGATGGAACAGAATCCGCGCGGGCACATCAGCCTGAAGCACTCGACAGAAGATCACAGGCCGCTTGTCCGCGAATCGCTGTTTGGCGTCGACATCGACGCCGATGCCCTGATGACTCTGCGGCAGCGATGGAGCGCGAAACGCACGCCGGGGCTCAACGCCCTTCCGTCTGGAGCCGATCCGCTCTGGACGAATCTTCGGCTGGGCAATGCCCTGACCGGTCGGGATTTCGCCGCCACTGACGAACCTGAGCACGTCGACGGGGTTGCCGGGGCGGACGGGATCGACTGGCCCACCGCCTTTCCGGACGTCGCAGCACAAGGGGGCTTCGACCTTGTAATCGGGAATCCGCCCTATCGGCGCGAGAAAGATGCCAAGGCCGTTTTCGACGCGATCGCCGCAACGCCCCTGGGGAAGAAGTGGCGAAAGCCGCGGATGGATCTGTGGCACTACTTCCTGCACCGCGGGCTCGACCTGCTTCGCCCGGACGGAGTGCTCTGCTTCATCGTCAACGCCTACTGGACGGCCGCGGTCAGTTCGCGCCCCCTCATCGAGCGCCTGCAGCGCGAGACAACACTCATGCGAATCGTGCTGCTAGGGAATGCACCGGTGTTCCCCGGAGTGACAGGGCGACACATGATCCTGCAGCTCAGGAAGGGACGCCGCGACCAGCGCTGCCAGCTCATCGATCTCTCGGAGTCATCCGCTCCGCTGGAACTGCTGAGGGGCGATGGCCCGGCGCTGGTGAGACACACGGCGTATCGTTACCAATCGTCGCTGTACGAGCAGGGACGTCTGCTCCTGCATCCCGAGCGGGCTTCGCTGCCGCGCTCGCGCAATCGACGAACGCTGGGTGATGAATTTTCGGTGCGTCAGGGGATCGCCGAAAATCCTCCGCAGGTCACACGACGCATGAGCCTGGAAAGCGGCGGGAGTCTCCGAACGGGAGACGGCGTGTTTGTCCTGACCCGGGACGAGGTCGACCGCCTCCCGCTGACCGACAGCGATCGGGGGGTGCTCCGGCCGTACGTTCCAACCGCCCGCATCGACCGCTACACGATTCCTTCGGAGGCGGAGCACTGGCTGCTGTACCTGACACGCCACACGGCCCCGGAACTCGACAGGCTGCCGACCCTGCAGGATCATCTGAGCCGCTTCCGCGAGTATCTCGAACGCCGCCGGGAGGTGCGGACCGGTGCCATCCGCTGGTGGCACCTGCACTGGCCGCGGCAGGAATGCCTGTTCACAGAGCCGCGGATTCTCGCCGTGCAAATGGGACGTCGGCCGCAGTTCGTGTTTGTCGAGCGACCGACTTACGTCGGCTTTTCCGTGAACGTCATCCAGTCGCGGCCGACCGGCCGACTTTCGCTGTCGGCACTCACGGCGATCCTCAACTCTGCCAGCGCGGCCGACTGGTTCTCTGCGCATGCGAAGCATCGCGGAATCCACCTCGATATCTCCGGAACGGTCTTGCGGGAGTTTCCCTTGCCCCAGACCGATGCTTCGGCGGCCGCACGACTTGAAGCCCTGACCCGAGACCGGCAGCGAGAGTGCGCGGCGGGAGCGGATGCGAAGCAGACGGCCGAATTCGACTCCGCCATTGATGACCTCGTCGAACAACTCTATCGGCGCAGGACACCGCCGGCCTCGCGACGCTGATGTGCCCGCGTCGCCCTGTTCCGGCGGACTGGGAAGAACCGTGCTCTCTCTCCCAGCAACGAGAAAACGACTCGCGGCCCGTTGCCGCAAGTCGTTTCCCATCAGTGCCCAAGAGAGGACTCGAACCTCCACGAGGTATTAACCCCACTAGGCCCTCAACCTAGCGCGTCTGCCAATTCCGCCACTTGGGCTGCGTGACTGGTGTTGAGCATTCTTGTGAATCGCACAGTGGGAAGCAAGCGTCGGCCGCCGTCGGCCGCAGCGTGGCGATTCGTCCTGTGTCGGCCCGGTGGTTGGCGGGTCGGTCCGCCCGCGCCCTTCCGCTCCATGCCAAGCGGGATGACTTCCCGCGGAGACTTGAAATGTGAGCGATTGCGGCTCAGGCTATCAGTCCAGTCAGCACTGTCATTCACGATTTCTCAAGCTAGCCGACAGGCCGTCTCATGCGACGATCGATTCCGCTACTTCCGCTTCGGGTGGCGCTGATGCTGGTGGCGCTGACGCAGCACGCTCCCCCGGGGATTCGGGCTGAAGAGTCGGGCACCTTGTACAAGGCCGAAGAGGCGATCAGCCCGGGCTACACGCTGATCTCGCCGCTCAGCAGCCACGAGACCTTTCTGATCGACGTTGATGGGCAGAGCGTGCATTCGTGGCAGACCGACCGCAAGCCCGGGAACTCTGCCGTTCTTCTGGAGGACGGCAGCCTGTTCGCGCCGGCAAGGTGGCTGACGATGGTGAGTTCCCGGAGAAGACCGGGACCGGCGGTCGACTGCAACGGTTCGACTGGGACGGAAAACTGCTCTGGGATTTCAAGTACGCCTCCCCGGATCTGATGCATCATCACGACTTTGCCCCGCTTCCCAACGGGAACGTCCTGCTGATTGCCTGGGAGCGAATTCCCCGCGACGAAGTGCTGGCCGCCGGCCGCGATCCCGAAACACTGCAGGGGGACAGCCTGTGGTCCGAGCGAGTCGTCGAAATCAAACCAGAGGGATTAACTGGTGGCGAGATCGTCTGGCAGTGGCGACTGTGGGATCACATCATTCAAGACTTCGATGAGGCCAAGCCCCGATATGGCGACCCGGCCCTGCATCCCGAACTCGTCGACCTGAATTATGTCCATCTGCCGGGGTCCGACTGGATCCATATGAATGCGATTGACTACCACCCGGGTCTCGATCAGATCCTGCTGAGTTCGCGGTGGTTTGACGAGATCTGGGTCATCGACCACGGCACGACGACCGCTGAGGCAGCGGGACATTCGGCGGGTCGAAGAGGACATGGAGGGGACCTGCTCTACCGCTGGGGCAACGCGGCGGCCTACCAGAGTGGAAGTGTCGACGAGCGAATGCTGTACCGACAGCATGATGCGAACTGGATTGACGAGGGTCTGGAGGGAGCCGGGAACATCCTGCTGTTTAACAACGGCAACCTTTCGGGGTTGCGCCGCTACTCAACCGTGGACGAGTTCACGCCGCCATTGCTCGCCGATGGTACCTATCAGCGAGAGCCCGACGCTCCCTACGGACCGAACGAGTTCGTATGGCGCTATGAGGACCGCCAACGCCTGTTCTCTCCAAGGATCTCTGGGGCTCAACGATTGCCGAACGGAAACACGCTCGTCTGTTCGGGAACACAGCGGACTCTGGTGGAGGTCACACCCGATCGTGAAGTGGTCTGGGTCTATATTCACCCCCGACGCCTCGAAGACCTGCAGAAGCAAGAACTGCAGGAGCAGCAGAGACGCGAGATGGCGGAGAATCCCGAGATCCCCGAGGAATTCCTGCCGCGCGACCAGCGCTTCCTGCCGGACGACGATCCGGATGACTCCGGATTCGACGAGGACGATGGCGGGACGCTGTTCAACGCGATCCGCTACCCGTTGGATTATCCGGCCTTTCGCGGCCGCGACCTCACAAACAGGGAGACCGACGCACCCTGAATCCGATGGTCGCGGCGCGATCGTCGGTTTCAGGATGTCTGTGGTCGGGCTCGGCTATCCCGTTTGAGCTGGTCTACCAGTCGACTGCGGCCTGGGCCGCGGCCAGTCGGGCGACCGGAATCCGGCGCGGCGAGCAGGACACGTAGTTCAGCCCGATCTCGTGGCAGAAGAACACCGACTTCGGATCGCCACCGTGCTCGCCGCAGATCCCGACCTTCAGGTTCTCGCGGCTGCCGCGACCACCATCCACGGCCATCTTCATCAGTTTGCCGACGCCGGCCCGGTCGATCGTCTGGAACGGATCAGCGGGCACGATATCGTGCTCCTGGTAGTAGCCGATGAATCCCTTGTAGTCGTCACGGCTGATGCCGAGCGTCGTCTGAGTGAGGTCGTTTGTTCCGAAGCTGAAGAACTCGGCCGACTGGGCGATGTCCTCAGCCGTGAGGGCGGCGCGGGGCACCTCCACCATCGTGCCGACCAGAAAATCGATCTGCACCCCCTGCTCTTCAAAGACCTTGTGGGCGACGTCACGAACGATCTGTGCCTGGTTATCAAACTCCGTCTTGAAGCCGGCCAACGGAATCATCACCTCAGGGTGCACGTCGATGAGTTCCCGCTTCACCTCGCAGGCCGCCTCGAAGATGGCCCGGGCCTGCATGGCCGTGATTTCGGGATAGACGATTCCCAGACGGCAACCGCGATGACCCAGCATGGGGTTGGACTCGACCAGATCGTCCACACGGCGTCGGACATCGTCCTCGGTCACACCGAACGTCTTGGCCAGCCGCGTCACCAGCTTCGGATCATCGTGCAGATGGTGCGACGAGAGGAACTCGTGCAGCGGCGGATCGAGGAGTCGAATCGTAACGGGCCTTGCCCCCATCGTCCGGAACAGATGCTGAAAGTCCTCACGCTGGAAGGGGAGCAGTTTGGCGAGTGCCTTCTCCCGGTCTGCGGGTTTGGTGGCAAAGATCATCTCGCGAATCTCGTCCAGATGATCGAAGAACATATGCTCGGTACGGCAGAGACCCACTCCCTCGGCCCCCAGCGCCAAGGCGGCTTCGGCATCGTGGGATTCGGTGTTGGCCCGCACGTGCAGCGTGCGATGCTCGTCGGCCCACTGCATGAGCTGGGCGAAGCGGCCATACGTCTCGGAGTCTTCCGGTTTCAGGTTTCCCGTGAGTACCTCCATCACTTCTGATGGACTGGTTTCGATCGCCCCCTGGAACACCTCGCCGGTGAACCCGTCGATGGAGATCCAGTCGCCGTCCTGCAGCACTGTCTCGCCGACGGTGAGCGTTTCGTCTTCGTAGTCGATGTCCAGCGCCGCACAGCCGCAGACACAGGTCTTGCCCATCTGCCGGCTCACGAGCGCGGCGTGCGACGACGCTCCGCCAAAGGCCGTGAGGATGCCCTTGGCGACCTTCATGCCTCGCAGGTCTTCGGGACTCGTTTCGCGGCGGACGAGGATGATCTGCAGGTCGTTGTTCTCGTTGTAGCGTGCCTCGGCATCGGAGGCGTGAAAGACGATCTGCCCCGTGGCCGCCCCCGGTCCGGCGTTGATCCCCTTGGCCATCTTCCGGCCGTCGCGGATGGCCGCTTCCTTGGCCTTGGGGTCAAAGATCGGTTGCAGCAGCTGGTTGAGGTCGTCGGCCGGAATTCGCTTCTTGGACAAGGCCATGCGAGGGTCGATGAGCCCCTCGTTCACCAGATCGACGGCGATTCGCACCGCCGCGAATCCGGTCCGCTTGGCGTTGCGTGTCTGCAGCATCCACACACGACCACGCTGCACCGTGAACTCGATATCCTGCACCTCCTTGTAGTGCTGTTCGAGCGTCTTGCCGATGTTCTCCAGTTGGTCGTAAGCCTCCGGCATATCCTTACGCAACTCCTCCTCGATCCGCTTGGGAGTTCGCGTCCCGGCGACGACATCTTCGCCCTGGGCATTGATCAGGTAGTCACCGCAGAAGCCCGGTTCGCCGACGGCACAGTTGCGGGTCAATCCGACACCGGTGGCACAGTCGTCGCCCAGATTGCCGAACACCATCGCCTGCACATTCGTGGCTGTGCCCCAGTCGTGCGGAATCCCGTACTGACGGCGGTAGACACTGGCGCGGTCGTTCATCCAGCTCCCGAAGACCGCACCAATGCAGCCCCAGATCTGCTCGATCGGGTCGGTCGGGAATTCGACACCCGCATGCTCACGAATCAGCGCCTTGAACTGCCCCACGATGTCACGGAGCGTCTCAGCCGGCAGATCCTTTTCGTGCTCGACGCCGGCAGCCTCCCGCGCGTGCTCCAGAATGTCTTCAAAGTAGTCCGGGTCCGTCTTGGATCGCGGCTTCAGTTCCAGCACCACGTCGCCGTACATCTGAATGAAGCGGCGGTAGCTGTCCCAGGCAAAATGTTCGTTACCAGCCTGTTTGGCGAGCGCCTGGACCGTCGTGTCGTTAAGGCCGATGTTCAACACGGTGTCCATCATGCCCGGCATCGACTCCCGTGCACCCGACCGGCAGGAGAGCAGCAGGGGATTCGTGGCAGATCCGAACTCGGCTCCCATCGCCTGTTCGATCTTCTTCAGCCCCTCTTCGACCTGAGCTTTAAGTTCCGGGGGATAGGTGCGGCCATGGTCGTAGTAGTAGTTGCAGACGGCCGTCGAGATGGTGAACCCTGCCGGGACGGGAAGGCCGATGTTCGTCATCTCGGCAAGGTTTGCGCCCTTGCCCCCCAGCTCGTTTCGCATCGAAGCGCCCGCTTCGGAGGTGCCATTCCCAAAGAAATAAACGTATTTCGTGTCGGACATTTCGCGTGATTCCTAGTGACGGCTGTGGGGACAGCGCGGACGGACAGGCGAGCGCCTGCCATCAACAAACCAGACGGCGTCGGGACGACCCGCCGGGAGAACTGCGTCGGCTGTGATCCGCCAACGCGCACATCCGGCGCATGAGGGACCGATCCCCAGTTCGAGAAGGAAGCTAACAATGGTCCCGCCAATCTTCAAGGCACCCGCAGCGGTGCACAGACGACGGGGTGTCGGCGCCCGTCATCTCGGAGAGCAAGGACGCCGAAGGGAGAGCCATCGAGTGCCGCACAGTCCCGGGATCCCCCCAATCCCCGTTCCGACAGACGAGAGTCCCGCCGCTGCCAAGACCGCTCCCGACCTCGGACACAATCAGGGGACCCCGATTTCCGGCGTCGAGCATCAGCGTCTGTGTCACGGTCCGCCGGTTCCCGACAGCCAACATCGTCACAGGCGGCAGTGATTGCCGGACCTGTCGCACTAACCTCAAGTATCAGTTCAATTTCCAGCACACCGCGAGCCGAATTCAATTGACAAGTTCCGTATGCGTGGGAGAATAGGGTGTCCGGCGTAGCCACTCCTCTGATGTAAGTTGGCTTATGATCGCGAAGCTCATTCCCATCGACGGCTCGCCGCCGATTGAGATCGTCAGGGACGTAACCGTGATCGGACGGAAGCGCGGCAGCGCGGACGTTTTCGTCGATCACTCCAGCGTCTCGAAGCTGCATTGCGTCATTGCCAAGACCGATGGTCTGTTGTTCTTCCGCGACCTGGGCAGCACCAACGGCACCAAGGTCAATGGCCAGCGGGTCACCCGCGGGGCCCTGCTTCCCGGCGACGAACTCGCCTTTGCCAGCGTCAAGTTTCGCGTCCATCTGGGCCCGGGCGAACCCGCCGTCACACCGGAAGACCGAACCGAGTGTCTGATCGCCCTGCCCCAGCCTCCTGACGAGGATTCGGAACCGGAGTTCCCGGTCTCCGATCACAGCGATAGCGACGTACAACTTCTGCCGAGCGACTCCAATCTGGACGCCGTCGCCGTTTGAGCGACTCGGGACGGCCACCGCGGTTGATCCTTCGAGGTCACGCCAGGAGGTCGCACCTCACCACGCTCTAGTCGACACGCAAAACTCATAGCGTTCCACTGAGCACCAGCGACCCGCGCGGGCCCTCGTCACACACCCATGGACAATCGCCAACCATCGGATTGGCTCCCGTTCGCAGTCCTCGTGTGCTGGGGAATGATCGGACTCTCACGAGCCTTCAGGGTTCGGCAAGAGGGAATCGCCGTGGTTGTGGCCGACCGGCAGCGGACGCTGGTCCATTACGCGCTCGATCTGTTTACCCTCGCGTGCCTGCTGCTCTGGGCCTACGAAGTCATCGCACATGCGTGGGCAGTTCCGTTTCATGCCGGGCCAGCGGAACTGCACGGAATACTGGTCGGGCACCCCGGGATCAAGCTGTTGGGAATGATGCTGGCCGGCGGCGGTCTGTTGTTGTATGCCTTCTCGCTTCGCCGACTCGGCAGCTCGTGGCGAATGGGAATTGACCGCAGCACACCGGGCCCGTTGGTGACCGGCGGAGTCTACCGGTGGTCCCGCCATCCGATCTACGTGGCCTTCGACATGGTCTTTGTGGGCACGTTTCTCTTGAGCGGGCGGACGGTCTTTCTGCTGCTCGCCGTCCTCGCCATCGCGTTGCTGCACTTGCATCTGCTGCGCGAAGAGCAATTCTTGCGCGAGCAGTTTCCGGGCGCCTACGACAACTACTGCCGTCGGGTCGGTCGCTATGTCACCTGGTCGCCCCGACAACATGGACCGGGGCCCCCGTGACGAACCCGAGCGGCGGGCTGATCGGCCAACTGCTCAGCAGATCGGCAGTCCGTACGCCGTCAGTGTCTCCCTCAGTCGACCGGTCGCGGCCTGGTCCAGAGGCGTCATCGGCAGCCGCACTTCGCCCGTATCGCGGCCGAGCAATTGCATGGCCGCCTTGATGGGGATGGGGTTCGTCGCCAGCGACAGCATGTCGCGACACAAGGGAAACAGCTTGTGATGCCACCCCTGGGCGGCGGTCACGTCGCCGGCACGCCAGGCAGCCAGCATCGCCCGCACGTCGCCGGGCACGATGTTTCCCACGACGGACACCACCCCGCTCCCACCCAAAGCGAGCAGCGGCAACGTCAGACTGTCGTCACCAGAGAGCACCGTCAGGTCGCTGCCCGAGAGAATCTGCGATGCCTGATCCATCGAGCCGGTGGACTCCTTCACGGCCACGATGTTCGGGATCTCCCCCAGCCGACAGATTGTCTCCGGCTCCATATTCTTCGCGGTGCGGCCCGGAATGTTGTAGAGGACCAGCGGCAGGTCCACCGCCTCGGCGATGGCCCGAAAATGCTGAAAGAAACCTTCGGGCATGGGCTTGTTGTAGTAAGGAGCCACCTGGAGCGAACCGTCCGCCCCGGCTTTCTGCGCCGACCGGGTGAGGCGAATCGCCTCCTGAGTGCTGTTCGAACCGGTCCCCGCCATCACCCGGATGCGGCCTGCCGCCTGCTCGCAGACCACGGCGATGACCTGTTCATGCTCATCGTGACTCAACGTGGGGCTTTCCCCGGTCGTCCCGCAGGGGCTGACACATTCGGTCCCGGCCGCGACATGTTCGTCCACCAGCCTGCGAAGGGCCGCCTCATCGACCGCACCGTCGCGGAGGGGCGTGACCAAGGCCACGGTCAGGCCGGCAAACATTTCACCCTTACGGGGCATCAGCAGCACTCCCTTTTCATCACCAGAGCTGCCCGAGCACGGTCAAGACAAGACGCACCCACGACAGCCTCTGGGGGTCTTCAATGAGCGGAGAGGGGGGGATTCGAACCCCCGGTCCCGTTTCCGAGACACAGCATTTCCAGTGCTGCACAATCGGCCACTCTGCCACCTCTCCGGAAGGATCGCCGGTTTCCTGTGCCGGAACCGGGAATCCCTGATCAGTCCGGCGGACAGCCCGCCGTCGACCGCCGCAGATTGTTGCAACTCATCCGCGAATGTTCAACATGCGGAGAGCAAGCCCACAGACGGCCACGTCGAAACCTCCCGGCTCCGTTGCCCGGAGATGACCGGGTCTCAATCCTCAAGCACCCAGCTCGGTCCGGGATAGGCGTTGTGCAGCAGTGTCTGCTCGGCCACCTCGCAGTCCACAAGCTGGGCCGCGAAGTCTTCGAACTGCTGAGACAACTGCCGGACCGACGCCTCGGAATCATCCAGGTGCGTCCTCTGGAGTTGAAAGGACTGCAGTGACTGCCGCAAGGCCGCCTGATCACGCTTCAGTCGCTCAACGTCAGACGTCAACCACGGCGCGTTCTGGAGCGCGGCGTCGTACGTGCCGTCGCCACGACGGGAAGACATCCACTGATCCACCGACGTCGCGAGACGCCCCAGCAGTTCTTCGAGCGCGGAGCCCCTTGCCTCACCTCGACGCAGCAGCTCCACCACCGACTGGATCAATTCACGCCGCGAAGTGGACCGGCGAGGGTGTGCCGGCAGGTCGGCGGGAGGGGGGATCTCTGTGTTCATGGGAAGATTCCTCCGACGGGCGCCCGACGCGAAGGGCCGACTCCACTGCGCGACGGTTCGAGAACTCGACGCGGCCGCCAGGATGCAGTAGGGTTGGCTGAGACTGGAAACCCCTCGATTTTCACCGGATGCGCTGGAAACTGCAACCCGGAACCAGAACTTGGGCAGGGATTCCCAGAGGCGTGAGGCCCGTCAACTCGCCAATGGGCTCCGGTCAGGAGCGGTGCACAAGACGGCCCGGGGCCGTCCATACCGATGGAAATCATTCCAACAGGCGACCGGTTGCGGATGGGCAGTCGAAGCGTGCGGAAGCGTGCGTCAGACTCACCGGAACACCGGTGTCGCCGCGCCAAGTCGGAACCGGGTGATCGGCAGTTCGACGAGCACCAGAGCCACAAGCTGCCACCATGAAACTGGCTGTCATCCACCATCATCTCAATCGCGGCGGGGTCACTCAGGTGATCGCCAATCATCTGCGTGCGCTCGACACTCAGATGACCGCACCCGCGCGGTTGCCGGTCGCTCTGCTCTCGGGAGGACGGTGCGAGGGCTGGCAGCAGGACCTTACGGATGAATTGCGGCAACTGGACGTGACGCGATATACGATTCCGGAACTGGACTACGACGATGTCCGCCCTGGGTCGGGAGACCTGCTGGCGCAACTGCGGTCGACCCTCCAGGCGTGCGCGTGCCCTCCGCAGGAAACGGTCCTGCACGTCCACAACCATTCGTTGGGCAAGAACAAGGCACTCATCCCGGCTCTCACAGCGCTCGCGCCGAGGGATACGCCCTGCTGCTGCAGATCCACGATTTCGCGGAGGACTTCCGGCCCGCAAACTACCAACGGCTGATGGCAGCCACCGGGGATGAACGACGTCAGCCCGGGCCGAGCGGCATCTATCCTCAGGCGTCGCAGGTGCACTATGCGACACTCAACCGTCGCGACTTCGACATCTTGCGCGACGCGGGCGTGGGCGAGACTCAACTCCACCTGCTTCCCAACGCCGTCGGGGATCTGGGGCCGTTGCCATCACCTCACTCGGCACGGGCGAAACTTGCAGAGCGCTTCGGCATCCCTGGGAATCGAAAGTTCGTGCTCTACCCGGTGCGCGGCATTCGCCGGAAGAATCTGGGGGAAGCCCTGCTCTATTCGGCGCTGGCTGATGACCAGACGAGCTTCGGCCTGACACTGGCCCCTCTGAATCCGGCGGAACGCACGAGCTACAGCCGCTGGACGGCGCTGGCAGAACGCTGCGACCTGCCCTTTGTGTTTGAAGCCGGGGGCCCGGACGGGCTCGGTTTCCTGGAAAATCTGGCGGCTGCCGATCTGCTGATGACGACAAGTGTCGCTGAGGGATTCGGCCTGGTGTTTCTGGAGTCGTGGCTCGCGGGACGACGCCTGATCGGGCGCGAGCTCCCGGAGATTACGGCGGACTTCTGTCAGTCGGGCCTGAGGTATCCGGACATGCGCGCCAGGCTCGTCATTCCGGTCGACTGGCTTCCAGCCGAGAACTTTCGGACCCAATTCGCCGCTGCTTATCTGAGCGTGCTGAAAGCCTGCGGACAACCTGCGAACGACATTGCCGACCGTGACTGGGACCAGCTGATCCCGAATGGGCATGTCGACTTCGGTCAGTGTCCCACGAACCTGCAGCAAGAGGTCCTCCAGAGGGTCGTCGCGAGTGCACGCGACCGTGACCACCTGCTGCATGTCAATCCCTGGGTCGCCGAGGCGCTGACCTCGCCATCCGATCCGGCCCTCATTGCCGAGAATGCCGCGTGCGTCCGTGCCGGTTACTCGCTGGCAAGTTGCGGTCATCGCCTGATGTCGATTCATGAACGCGCCGTTTCCAGCGTGCGCGCACCAGAACTGGAACCGCTCCCTCATGCCGAGCGTATCCTCCAGCGGTTCCTCAACCCAGCACGCTTTCATCCACTCCTCGGCGAAGTATGACTGCCTCGATCGCGGACCTCATTCGCCAGCAATGTCGACCACTGGCACCGATCGCCACCGGCGAAGAGCCCGTCCTGCAGCAATTGACGGGGATCCGTGCCGTGATGTTCGACGTCTATGGCACATTGCTCATCAGCAGCAGTGGCGACATCGACGCCAGCGAGGCCAGCGCGAAGGGGGAGGCGTTCGAGCAGGCGCTGGCTGCCGTGGGACTCGAGCTGCGCCACGAGTGGCGACTCCGGCGTCGAACGGCTCACGCGGGCGATCGCGGCCGAGCATGCCCTGGCCCGCCAACAGGGAATCGAGTTCCCGGAGGTGGACATCCGGGAGATCTGGCGCCAATCGCTGGCCCAAATGGCCGCGGATGACCTGCTGGCCGCGAACGCGCACCATGGAGGGGAATCCGCAGCCCCCCATTCCCTGTCGGACGCTGAATTGTGCCGTCTCGCGCTCGAGTACGAACTCCGCGTCAACCCGGTCTGGCCCATGCCCCAGGCGGACTCGTGTCTGGAGGAACTCGCCCGCCGGGGGCTTGTACTGGGCATCATCAGCAACGCCCAGTTTCTGACGATCGACCTGTGGCGGGCACTGTTGCCGAGCGATGCGGACAGCCCCCACTGGGAGATCCCCGAGGACCTGCAGTTCTACTCTTTTCGTTACGGTGTGGCGAAACCGGGCCTGAGACTGTATGAACTGGCGCAGTCCGCGCTCGCGCTCCGTGAGATTCCTCCAGAAGCCGTACTCTACATCGGGAACGACATGCTGAAGGACGTGCAGCCGGCGCAGGCGGTCGGCTTCCGCACGGCGTTCTTTGCTGGCGACGAACGGAGCCGGCGGCGCCGCGCAGGAGACCCGCGGGTGGCCGGAGTCCGTCCCGATCTGGTGATCACGGATTTCTCGCAGCTCCCCGACTGTCTCAGCACCCGATGAACACCACAGGGATGACCTGCTCGTGCCAAGAACATCAAGACGGAAGAATGGACGGCGGATCGGATTCGTGTCGACGCGATTCGCCGGCACCGACGGCGTCTCGCTGGAAAGTGCCAAGTGGGCCCAGATCCTCTGGGACCACCAGCACGTCAGCTACTGGTATGCCGGCAAGCTGGACCGCGACCCCGACAGCAGCATGCTGGTGCCGGAGGCCTACTTCGGCGATCCGGCCAACATCTGGATCAACGAGCGGGCGTTCGGCACGCTGCACCCGCAGCCGCGAGCTGACCCAGCGGATCTACGAACTGAGCGACCACCTGAAGGGGACGCTCTACGAGTTCGTGGAGCAGTTCGACATCGACATCCTGATCGTGGAGAACGCGCTGTGCATTCCGATGCACATCCCGCTGGGCGTGGCGCTGACGCATTTCATCGCCGAGACCGGCATTCCCACGATCGCCCACCACCACGATTTCTACTGGGAGCGGACGCGGTTCTCGGTGAACGCGGTCGAGCGACTTCCTGGACATGGCGTTTCCGCCCGCGTTGCCGTCGATCCAGCACGTGACGATCAACTCGCTTCGCCCAGGAGGAGCTCGCCTTGCGCAAGGGCGCTCCGTCGATCCTGGTGCCCAACGTGCTCGACTTCGAGAACCCGCCGCCGACAGCCGGACGACTATGCCGCCGACTTCCGCCAGCGATCGGGGCCTGGAGCCCGACGACATCATGTTCCTGCAGCCGACGCGGGTCGTGCCCCGCAAGGGCATCGAGCACTCCATCGCCCTGGTCGCGCAGCTGCAAGAACCCGAAGTGCAAGCTGGTCGTGTCGCACGAGTCGGGCGACGAGGGGCTGGAGTACATGCGACGCTGCAGGAGCTGGCCGAGCAGGAGGGGGTCGATCTGCGGTTCGTGCACGCGGCACGTCGGCGAACGCCGCGGAACCGACGAGCACGGCCGCAAGCTGTACACGCTGGGGGACGTCTACGCGCAGGCCGACCTGATCACCTATCCCAGCCTCTACGAAGGCTTCGGCAACGCCCTGCTCGAGGCCTTCTACTATCCGCAAGCCGGTGCTGGTCAACCGCTACTCGATCTTCATCACCGACATCGAGCCCAAGGGGTTCCGGTGCGTCATCATGGACGGGCTTCCTGACCCGGGACGTGGTCGACCAGGTCCGGCGCGTGATCAGCGACCCGGTCTACCGGCAGGAAATGGTCGACCACAACTATCGAACTGGGCAAGGCGTTCTTCAGCTACTCGGTGCTGCGCCGCAAGCTGCGCGCGCTGATCACGAACATCACTGGACTGGACAACCTCTAACGCGTGAATCAATCCGCTCCGATCATCGACCCCTCGACCGTTGAAACCCTGCGTGGCAGGCTGAGCACGCTCTACGCGGACCGGGCCGAGGCCTGTCTGCACGCGAATTCTGCAGCTGGCTGAACGCTACGCGCCGCAGCTGCCCGCATCCGGAGCGCAGTGGCTGGAGACGAGCGCGACGTCGTGCTGATCACCTACGGCGATCAGATTCAGCGCCGCAGGGCGAGGCTCCGCTGCAGACGCTTCACGATTCCTGGTCACGCAGGGGCTCGACCGACTGATCCGCACGCGTCCACCTCCTGCCCTTCTATCCCTACTCGTCCGACGATGGCTTTTCGGTCATCGACTACCGCGCCGTCGACCCGGAGCTGGGCACCTGGCAGGACGTCGAACGTCTCGGCGAACGCTTCGACCTGATGTTCGACCTGGTGCTCAACCATTCGTCGGCCCGCAGCCTCTGGTTGCGAGGCCTACCTCCAGGGCCGTGAGCCGTATACTGGTTACTTCATCGAAGTCGATCCGGCCACCGACCTGTCCGGCGTGACGCGGCCGCGCAGCCTGCCGCTGCTCACGCGAGTTGCCACCAGTCGTGGTCCGCGACATGTCTGGACCACGTTCAGTGCCGACCAGATCGATCTGAACTTTGCGAACCCGGACGTACTGCTCGAGATGCTCGACATCCTCCTGCTCTACATCGAGCAGGCGCACGCATCATCCGGCTGGACGCGGTCGCCTATCTCTGGAAGCAGCCGGGGACCTCCTGCATCCACCTGCCTCAGACGCACGAGGTGGTCAAGTTGCTGCGCGACCTCGTTGAGGCGCTCGCCCCGCACGTGTTGCTGCTGACCGAGACCAACGTCCCGCATGCCGAGAACATCAGCTATTTCGGCCAGGGCGACGAGGCGCACATGGTCTACCAGTTCAGCCTGCCGCCGCTGCTGCTGGACGCGATGCTCAGCCGGGATGCCCGGCCACTGGTCGCCTGGCTGGCCGCGACTGCAGCCTCCGCCCCCCGGGGCGACCTTCTTCAACTTCACCGCGTCTCACGACGGCGTCGGGGTGCGGCCGCTCGAGGGACTGGTGTCGAGCGACCATCTCGCCCGACTCGTCACCGCCCTGCAAGCGCGAGGCGGCTTTGTCAGTACGCGCCGCCAGCCCGATGGCTCGGAGGCACCCTACGAACTGAATATCAGCTATCTGAGCGCCCTGGGCGAGCCTGACGCGAGCGACCCCGCGAGACACGCCCGCAGATTCCTGACGTCGCAAGGGCTGATGTTATCGCTCCAGGGCCTGCCGGCCATCTATGTTCACAGCCTCGTGGGAACAGTGAATGACCTCGAGGGAGTGCGCGAATCGGGACAGCCCAGACGCATCAATCGACACAAGTTCGCCTGGGACGAACTCGCCGGGCAACTGGACGATGCAGCGTCGCTGTCTGCCCGGGTTCTGACCGGCTACCGCCGCCTGCTGGCAGTGCGCATCGAACAGCCCGCATTTCATCCCGACGCGCCCCAGAAAGTCTGGCAGGTGGCGCAGTCCTGGCTGTTCGCGCTTTCACGCACCAGTCTCGATGACCAGCAGGAGATCCTTGTGCTGGCCAACCTCAGTGACCAAGATCAGGTCATCGAAGCATCGACGTTTGAACGGAAGCGATTCGGGCGTGATCTGTTGACAGGCCGCGGTCCCGACTCTCCGACGCGCTTCACGCTGCGACCTGATGAACTCGTCTGGATCGAGGGAGAGCATTGATCCGCGTCCAGGCCCCGCGCCCCAGATCTCTTGCCCCGAGGAACACTCATGCCTGACTTCATCCAGCACGGGCCGATCACCACTCTGCACGATCTGGGAACGGTCGACAGCGACAAGCTGGAGTCGACGCTCGTCCAGGCGACACGTCACTACAAAATTGGCCTGGTCCTGCCCGTCACCGCGGCGGATATGCGCGCCGACCCGTTTTCAAACATCATTCAGCAACTGAGGGGCGCGAGCTACATCGATCAGATCGTAGTCGTGCTGGGCGTGACCAACGGTGTCGAAGACTACCGACAGACATGCGAGGCTGTGGCCCCACTGGGCCAGCAGGCTCGGATCCTGTGGTCCGACGGCCCTCGTGTCTCGGCCATGTACCAGTCGCTGATCGAAGAAGGCTTCAATCTCGCAACGCCCGGCAAGGGGCGATCGGTGTGGACCGCCTTCGGTTATCTGCTGGCCGATGATCGCCTGAAGGCGTTCGCCCTGCACGACTGCGACATTGTCGGGTACGACCGCACGTTGCTGGCACGTCTCTGTCTGCCCATGGCCCATCCCGGCCTGGACTTCGACTTTTGCAAGGGGTACTACGCGCGCACCAGTGACCGCATGCATGGCCGGGTCGTCCGGCTGCTGGTCCAGCCGTTCGTCGACGCGCTGATCACAATGCTGGGCCACGAGCGATTCCTCGTGTATCTCTCCAGCTTTCGCTATCCACTGTCGGGAGAGTTCGCAGTCAGTTCCAATCTCGCCCGCTCGAACCGCATCCCCAGCGACTGGGGCCTCGAGGTCGGCACGCTGGCGGAAGTCTTTCGGAACACGTCGATCAAGCGAGTCTGCCAGGTGGACCTCTGCCGCAGATACGAGCACAAACATCAGTCGCTGTCGCTGGACGATCCCACCAAGGGCCTGATGAAGATGGCCGCAGACATCCTGACGACCATCTTTCGAACCCTGGCCAGCATGGGCACGGTTCTGCAGTCCGGTCACTTCGTCACCCTGCGATCGGCCTATCTCCGTCACGCCCAGGACGCCATCCGGCAGTACCACGCGGATGCCGTTCTGAATGGTCTCGTCTATGACCGCCACGAGGAGGAAGGGGCCGTCGAAGGCTTCGCCCAGCAGATCACGGTCGCCGGGGAGACCTTCCAGCAGGACCCATCGGGAGGTGACGCGATCCCGAACTGGAGCCGAGTCCTGACCGCCTTCCCCGCCTTCCCCCGACAACTCCGGGAGGCCTCCGAGGAAGACGCCAGAGAATTCGGGAGCGACATCCCGACCGAATGAGCCCACTGACCAGGCGGGCAGAGACTCGCGGAGAGCATCGACCATGCACGCGGTAGTCCTCGACCAGCAGTCGGTCACGTATCGCAGCGACTATCCCCTCTCCCCAGCCGGGACCGGCGAGGTGCCAGTGCGGGTCACAACGGCCGGCATCTGCGAGACCGACCTGCAACTCCTGCAAGGCTACATGGGCTTTTCCGGGGTGCTGGGACACGAGTTCGTCGGAGTTGCCCAGGACGGCCCTTTCGCGGGACTTCGCGTGGTCGGCGAGATCAACTGCAGTTGTCATAAGTGTGACACGTGTCGTGCCGGTCGACCCAACCACTGCCCGAATCGCACGGTGCTGGGCATCCTGAATCACGACGGTGCCTTCGCCGACGTCGTTCATGTTCCCCAGATCAATCTGCACCCCGTGCCGGATCGCGTGTCCGATGACGAAGCGGTCTTCGTCGAGCCGCTGGCGGCAGCCTTTCGCATTCCGATGCAAATGGACCTGCAGCGTGTGGAGCGGGCCGTCGTACTCGGTGACGGGCGACTGGGCAACCTCTGTGCACAGGTCCTCAAGCAGAGCGGATGCCCGGTGCTGGTGGTGGGCAAGCACCCCTCCAAGCTGGCGGTGCTCGAATCACTGGGGATCGAAGGCCGGCTTCTCGAACAGGCGACTTCAGAACGCACGGCCGATCTCGTCGTCGACTGTACAGGTTCGGTCACCGGGCTGCCGACGGCCTGTCGATACGTGAGACCGCAGGGGACGATCGTGCTCAAGTCGACCGTCGCCGGGGACTCCGGACCATCACTGGCCCCCATGGTCATCGACGAGGTGACGGTATTGGGCTCGCGATGTGGCCCGTTCGATCGGGCACTCCGGGCACTCGCGCAACGAGAGGTCTCCGTCCTTCCGCTGATTACCGGCCGCTTTCCGCTGTCCGAGGCGGTCTCCGCGCTGCAAGCCGCAGCAGCCCCGGACCATCTCAAGGTCCTGCTGGACATCGCCGAGACCTGACCGGACGCGGGGCAGAAAACTTAACCGCTTCGACTGGCGCGAGTTACAGACACTTCACCATTCGAGAAGAATTCCTGCACGGATCGGCCTCCGGCGCCCACCAATACATGAGTGGGGTTTCCATCAGTCTTCCGAAGCCCCCGGGACGAAACGGAGAGTGCACGACCATGCGACTGACACTGAGAACCCTGCTGGCCTATCTCGACGACTGCCTTTCTCCGAGTCAGGCCAAGGAGCTTGGGGAGCGGATTTCGGCAAGCCCTTACGCCTCGAAACTCGCCAGCCGAATTCGCGAGGTGGTGCGACGCAGGCGGATCGGTGCACCAGAGGTCATCGGTCCGGGCTCCACGCCCGACGCCAACGTCGTGGCAGAGTACATCGACAGTCTGCTGCCCCCCGCGGCCGAATCCGACTACGAACGCATCTGTTTCGAATCGGATGCTCATCTGGCGGAAGTGGCCGCCTGTCATCAGATTCTCACCAACGTCAAGGGGGAACCGGTGACGATTCCCCCGGGTGTTCGCGAGCGGATGTACGCACTCGGCTCCGCCTCCGAGTCCGAAGTGACAGCACTCGACGCCGCCTCCGACACCTTTTCGCAGCCCGACCACACTGCGCAAGCATTGGGGGTTCACCCGGTGCTCGATGCCCCCACAGAACTGCCAGAGGTCCTGCGCACCGGAAGTCAGGGCAAACGCCTGGTCACCTTCGCCGCCGCCGGTCTGGTGCTCGCAGGCTGGCTGGCTGTCATGATCACTGACGACACCTGGCGCGGCCTGTGGCCCGCCGATTCCGCGACAGCAACCCAGGGCGATGAGACGCCTGTGACTGGTGCCGAGCGATTGCCGGTCGTGCTCGATGAACAGGCTCCGCAGGGCATTCAGCCCGACTCTCCCCAAATCACGGCCGTCGCTGCAGCAGAACCAGTCCCGGCGGAGACGTCCGTGGCGACTGCCGCGACCGAACAGGAACCGGCGACCGAGACACTTGCCACGCCGCCGCAACTCCCGCTTGACGTGCCCGCACCGGATCAATTGGCTTCGGCTCCGCGCGCAATGCCTGCTGAGATTGACCAGACGGCTGCCCCTGAAGCGGATTCTCCTCTGCCTCGCGACGACAAGAGTCTGGTCAGCGAACCCGCACCGGAATCGGCGGATCCAATTGTTTCGGCGCCGATCGAAGTGGAGACCACACCCGTTCCCGCAGCGCCTCCGCTGCCTGAGCCCCTCGAACTGCAGTATGCTTCGACGGAGGGCATCCTGCTGCAACAGATCCCGGGTGCAGCAGACTGGATGGTGTTGCCGCGCCGAGCCCTCGTCTATCCGGACGAAACCCTAGCGTGCCCGCCCCCCTTCGATGCCCGCCTGAAGGTTGGATCGGGGGATCTTCAGATCTTGATGCAGAGCGGAGCGCGCGTCCGCTCGCTGGGAACAACGACGGTTGCGCGCTGCGGACTGGACGTCGACCAGGGACGCGTTGTCATTCACTTGCCGGGAGAGCCGCAGGGCGAGCAGACAGTGATCGCGCTGCAGATTCGGGATCAGCTCTGGAGGCTGGAGCCGCTCGAGGCCGGAACCGTGTTTGCCATCGAAGTCACCCCCGTGACTCCCACCGCCGAGGATGACCGCCGCGGGGCGACCGAATGTGGCGGAGGTCTGTTTGTGGTGAGAGGTTCCGCGACGGTCAGCAGGGATGGTGGCGACGTCACTCATCACCTGCAACCGGGTTCCGAGTGGCTGGCGTGGTCCTTTGGTCCCACCGCACCTTCTCAGCCGGAGCCCATGCTGGCCGTTCCGGGCTGGTCCGATCCACAAGGTGTCACGCTGTCTGCCGTGCAGAGGCGTTACGCAACGTTGTACGAGAAGGAGTTTGCTCCGGATCAACCGGTCGCCGACAGCATTGCTCCGGTCGTGAAGGATCGCCAACCGCGCATCGCCGAGCTGGCCACGCAGACGATGGCGGTGACCGACAACGTATCGGCTTTGGTGGTGGGACTCGGTTCTGAGCACGAGGAGGCCCGGCTCGCGGCCATCGTGGGGCTGCGGGAATGGCTCCCCCGTTCCGAGGAGAATGGGCAGGTGCTGCTCAACGCGCTGGCGGGCATTTATCGACAGCCAGATGCCGAGATCCTGCAGCGATTGCTGTGGGGATTCAGCGATCAGGATGCCCGCAATGAATTCACCTCACAGGAACTTGTGGAATGGCTGTCGCATCAGGAGTTGGCGGTCCGGGAGCTGGCGATCTTCCACCTTTACCGTTTGACGGATCGTCGGTACGACTACTATCCCAACGCCGCCGCCCCACAGCGCGAAGCGGCGGCCAATCGCTGGAGAGACTTTCTGAAGCAAGGGAAGATGCGCCTCGTCCCCTGAGTTCCGTTCCCGTCTGACTTGAATCGACCGCCATGCTCCGCCGGTTTCTGGAGCTGATTCGCTTCAGCCACACCGTCTTCGCGCTCCCCTTCGCGCTGCTGGCATCGCTGCTGGCGTGGCGTGAGACCCCATTTCGCTGGCGCGATCTGGCTGGCATTCTGATCTGCATGGTGTGTGCGCGTGCGGCGGCGATGGCCTTCAATCGGCTCGTGGATCGGGACCTCGACGCTCACAATCCGCGCACGGCGACACGGCATCTGCCCGCCGGACTGCTCAGCGTGCCGGCCGTCGCCGCCTTCACCGTCGTCTGCAGCGTGGCGTTCATCGGGGCGACGTTGTTGTTCTGGCCCAATCCCTGGCCGCTGTACCTCTCAGTCCCGGTGCTGGCGTTCCTGCTGGCGTACTCCTACACGAAACGCTTCACGGCCTGGTGTCATTACTGGCTGTCGGCGGCCCTGATGCTCTCGCCAATCGCTGCCTGGATCGCCATCACGGGCCATGTGTCAGCAACTCCGCTGCTGATCGCTGCCGCCGTGTTCTTCTGGGTCGGAGGCTTCGACATCATCTATGCCTGCCAGGACGTCGATTACGACCGCTCGAAAGGGCTGCATAGCATCCCCACGCGCTGGGGAGTGGGTCGGGCCCTCCGGCTGGCCATGCTGAGCCACGCGGTCACCGTTCTCTGCCTGCTGGGCGTCTGGCACGCTGCGCACCTCGGACCTGTGTTCCTGACCGGCGTCCTGCTGGTGGCGATTCTGCTGATCTACGAGCACTCACTCGTACGCCCCGACGAACTGGGGCAGGTCAATCAGGCCTTCTTCCAGGTCAATGCGGTCATCAGCCTGGGCCTGTTGTTGACCACCGTGGCCGATCTATGGCTCTGCAGCAAATAGGTGGCGCCGAGAGTCAGAGTTCTCGGGCGATTTCGCGACGGCGACGGCGGCGGCGCGTGCTGTGGGCCCAATGGTCGTGCGCCTCGGCCTCAACGAACAGCGAACCGGCCAGGATGCGATAAAAGAGCAGCAGGATAAACGCTCCCACGGTCGCCGCGACGAAACCGATCGGACTGATGGGGGTCACGCGTGCGCCGTCCTTAAAGAACATCAACGTGCCGCAACCGATGATGCAACCGACGATGCCCATCAGCAGCGTCCCGATCGCACCGCCGGGGTCGCGCCCGGGCATCACGGCCTTCGCGGTCAGCCCGACGATCGTGCCGAAACCGACCCAGACCAGAAACTCGTTGACGGCCTGCTCCATCGCCATCATGAAATTGGCATCCATGCGCACCAGCCTCCCCTGTCACGATCGATCGGTGAGCGCAAGCCTTCGTCGCTGCAGGCCGTCGCGCCCTCACAACCGGTATCGCCGCGACGAGGTGACGACTTGGAGCTTTCTTCCCGATTTTGCCGTCAGCCGGAGTCTCACCGAGCAGGAGCTTGCGGTGTAGCAGCTGGGGGCTGGCCGCATCACTTCTGGCATAACCAACCCACAACACAACGGATACGACGAGCACTCCCTGAGCCGCCGGCTGTGGATCTCTGCCGAATCTCCGGAATCCGGGATCTGGGAGGTCCCTCACCCAAGGGTGCCCTCGGCCAGGGAATCGCGTTACGCGGATGGCTGTCCGCTTGCCAGCCTGCCCGTCCATCAGCCAACCGCCAATTGACGCATGCATGCTTACAGATGTACATTACAGGACAGGAAATCATTGGTGAATCGAGAGACCTTCCGAAGTTGTCTCATCGAGACGTGGGGAGTCCACAAGGACTGTCGACCTCCCACAGACACGAGATCTCTTCCCAGGTAGAAACTGACATAGGAGCGGAGTTGTTGAGTACGTCCATCGAAGGAACGACCGCGGATCCCATCGAGCTGGCACAGAGTTTTTCGGACCTGGGTTTGAGTGCCCCCATGCAGCGGGCACTGGTGGATGTCGGATACCGCGACCCCACACCCATTCAATCGCAGTTCATTCCGGTCGCCGTAACAGGTGCCGACTGCATCGGTCAGGCCCAGACCGGAACAGGGAAGACGGCGGCGTTCGTCATCCCGATTCTCGAACGGATCGATCATTCTTCACCGGATCTGCAAGCCCTCGTCCTCGCCCCGACGCGCGAACTCAGCGAGCAGGTCGCGGCCGAGGCGCGACGTCTCGCGGCCCAGCATGACTGCCGCCCCGCCTGTCTGGTTGGTGGGCGTCCGATCCGTGGCCAGATCGACGATCTGAAGAAATACCCGTCCATTGCGATCGGGACGCCCGGGCGCGTCATTGACCTGATTCAGCGGCAGATTCTCGACCTCAGCCGCATTCGCATCATCGTGCTCGATGAAGCCGATCGTATGCTGGACATCGGTTTTCGACCGGACATCGAGCGCATCCTGCGGCGGTGCCCGACGGATCGGCAGACCCTGTTGCTGTCTGCAACCATGCCTCCACCCGTCGAGCGGCTGGCACATCGGTACATGCGCGATCCGCAGCGGGTCGATCTCTCCAACGAGAACGTCGTGACGGATGCCGTTGAACAGTTCTACTGCACTGTGGACAACGACCGCAAACTGGGGTTACTGGTGCGACTACTGCGGGCCGAGCGACCGAAACAGGCCATTGTGTTTCGCCGCACCAAGTGCGGGGCCGACCAGCTCTATCAGAAACTTGCGAAGACCCTGCCGGACATCGCGGCCATCCACGGCGACCTGCCCCAGAACCAGCGCGACCGCGTGATGAAGGCCTTTCGGGCCGGACGGACGCGATTGCTGATTGCCACCGACGTCGTGGGAAGGGGTATCGACGTCAGCAGCATTTCGCACATCATCAATTACGACGTGCCCGAATACTGCGACGACTATGTGCACCGCGTCGGAAGGACCGGCCGTATCTCATCCGAGCAACAGGGGCGCGCATTCACCTTCGCGACCAAAGAAGAAGGCAAGCAACTCACCAACATCGAGATGCGCATCAACCGGTTGCTCACCGAGTATCGGGTGGAGACTTTCGAGGCCTATCGACCACAGGCCCCCCGACGGCACGTCGATGACGAAGTCACCCCACCTCCGAGAGACCCTGACGCCGAAGTCCCGACGCGGGGCGTGCACGTGGCGTAATCGCTCGCGGAGCGTCCCTCACAAGTCCGCGACCGAGCGGGAGAACGACTGTTGCCGGTTCTCCTGTTCGGGGACCCTCTGCAGCAGGTGCACATCCAGGGTCTCATAGTCTGACAGGTCCACGTGGTGCTGGGCCAGTTCACCCAGGTGTGTGACCATGGCCGCGGCCTCCGCGGAATCCGGCACGGTGGGGTCAAACTCCACGTTCACGATGACCCTCAGCACCGACGGGTTGTCGGTCTTATGGCTCTTGTGTCGACCGCCGATGACGCGCGGCGTGCACCCGGGGTACTCGTGATCGATGGCCGTCTGCAGTGCGCGAAATGGCCGCGTGTAGAATTCCCAGTACAGTCCCAGCGCGGACGTCATCACCACCCCGAATGCGAACATGCCGAGCACGACGATCCTGCCGTTCACTCTCGGCTGTTGATGGAGGGACAGGCCCGCGGTGGCGGTGTTCATCGGGATACTCATAGCAGATCGGGAATCACGCGAGACCACCTGTGATCCGATCATTAACCCGATCGACGAGCGGTCGCCTGAGAGGATTCTAGCCGATGCCAGGTCCGAGGAAACCCGCTCACCGATCTGAAGCGTATCGGCGATCTCCGTCGTCAGCGAGGCCACACGCCTCGTGGGAAGAATGTCACACGATTCGAGCGGCAAAATTCACCGGCTGCAACTCAAACGCCTTCAAGCAGCGCACGCTGATTCCGAGGTCAGCCTGGTGCGGTGATCCGACTATCAGAACCAGCGGAGTGCGATCGCGATCACTGCGGCGAGCAGTCCGGCCATCATCACGGCATGGCGTCCGCTGACTTCGCGGGGGTTGCGCCCTAGTCCAAAGTTGCCCCCCTGCCCCTGCCACAACAAAAGCCCCACACAGCAGCTCGCGGCGCCGAACAGAGCCAGCAACCATCGCGGTGAGCCCTCCTGCAGCATCACCTCAGCGTCGCCGACCGGGAATACGATCGCCGCGCCGATGTACGCGCCATTGGCCACGCAGCAGAGGCCGGCGAAAAATCTGAACAGGTAGGCCACCGGGAATCGGGCGCACTCGATCAGCTTCCAGAGCAGCAGCGGCAGCCCCACCCCGAAGAGAGGCCCGCCCCAGACGACCAGATGTGGCCGGGGATTGGGAGCGACATCGGTGCGCGAGATCCCCCAGGGGGGGAAGCACAACCTGCTCGACGCTGCCACCTGTGAACCAGGCCGACAGCACATGACCGAGTTCGTGCACGACCATCATCAACAGCCAACTGGCCATCAGTGTCGTGGCGACCAGACAGACCTGGATGACCCGCCCGCCGGCGACTCGACGTGGATCGGGAGATTGCGGATTCGCGACCTGGTTCATGCCAGTTCCCCGCTGGCCAGCGAGGCCTCCCGGCGCGGAGCTCTTGACGTCGTCCCCTGGAACGCCCCTCGCTGATCGGAGACGGCTTTCGGCCTGCCCGGTCAGTCTAGCGTTGCGAGCCCGGCTGACCGAGCGTCGCGGCGTGCTGCACGTGTTCAGCTCGTATCCGGATGTAATAGCCCCGAATGCCCGCGGCATCGTCGCGAACGTACAGATCGCGTGCAGGCAGCGTGTCCTCACCCCTGTCGGGCACAGCGACCCGTCCACACCGTCCCGTCTCGTCAACGAACTGGTACACTCCGGGTGCGAGATCCATCGGAGGGGCCGTTTCCAACGACACCGGCTGGGTGGTGGACCCGTGGCGTCGCTGTGAGCTGGACCTGTGGAGAGTCTCGGGATTCCTCGCGATCCGCGCAGGCATCAGCGGGTAGCTGCGACAGGCCATGGAGGCGAGCGGCGGACCATGTCGGTCGCCGGACCACGCCACGACGAACAGGCCCGTCGCCAGAGTGAGGAGAATCAGTCGCGTCGCTGAAGGCAAGGTTGGCCGCATCTTCGTAGGACTTCCCTGATGGTCGTGTGAGCGTAGGGGCGAATTGGCGGATAACTCTCAGTCTTGAGTCGTTATCGGAAGTTGGGATGATGGGCTTCGGCCAAACTGGAGAAGACACACGAGAATGGGATGTCTGCGTAAACCCTGATGCCTCGAATCGACACATGCCGGGCGACTCTTCACCCGGTCCGAGAGGTCGCTATGATGGCCCCTGGACGACAAGGACAGCACTCCCATCCCCGCTGACATGACCGAATTCATTGAAATCACTCCACTTACAGCACCACTCCGGGGACGCGTGCGGCCCCCCGGCTCCAAGAGCCTGACGAATCGAGCACTGGTCGTTGCCGCGCTCGCCGAAGGGGAATCGTCATTGACAGGCATGCTCGACAGTCAGGACACGCGGGTGATGGTCGACAGCCTGCGCCAGCTCGGAATTGGTGTTGAGGCCGGTGCAACCCCCACGTCCCGACTCATCCATGGCGGCGGGGGCATCATCCCGGCTGACTCGGCCGACCTGTGGCTCGAGAACAGTGGCACCAGCATTCGCTTTCTGACGGCGCTGCTGCGCTCGGGAGCGGTCGCTTTCGTCTCGACGGGAACTCACGCATGCGGGAGCGGCCCATTGGCGATCTGGTCGAGGCCCTGCAGCAACTGGGAGTCGACGTCTGCTGCGAGTCTGGAAACGAATGCCCGCCGGTAGTCGTCGCTGCCGGCGGTCTGACCGGGGGAGTTGCGAAGGTCGCCGGCAACCTCTCCAGCCAGTACCTCAGTGCCCTGTTGATGGCTGCTCCGTGTGGCTGCGCTCGTCAATCGAGATTCGTATCGATGGTCCACTGGTGTCACGCCCCTACGTGAACATGACCCTGGCCGTCATGCGCGACTTTGGCGTGACGGTCGACGAACCAGCGGAGGACGTGTTGTCCATCGCCCCGCAGTCGTACCGAGGCCGTCCGTATGAGATCGAGCCGGACGCGTCCGCAGCCAGTTATTTCTTCGCAGCGGCCGCCATCACGGGGGGCAGGGTCACGGTGGACGGGCTGACTGCCAGGTCGCTGCAGGGGGACCTGCAGTTCGTTGATGTCCTGGAGAAGATGGGATGTGACGTGGAGCGAGGCTCCGGCTCCGTCACGGTCACCGGAGGTCCGCTGCGTGGCGTGGATGTAGACATGAACGCCCTCAGCGATACGGCCCAGACCCTCGCGGCGGTGGCCCCATTCGCCGAGGGTCGCACCATTATCCGTAACGTCGCACACATGCGGCACAAGGAAACGGATCGTGTGGGTGCCGTCGTCACTGAACTGCGCAAGACTGGGGCTCACGGTCGACGAGTTCGACGATGGCCTGGAAATCATCCCCGGCCCACTGAAGCCTGCCACCATCCACACCTACGACGACCATCGGATGGCGATGAGTTTCGCCCTGATCGGGCTGCGACAACCGGGCATTCGCATCTCCGATCCCGGGTGTACATTCAAGACGTACCCGAACTTCTTCGACGACCTGGCACGGCTTTGCGGAGCCTCCGCATGACGGGCTCCGGCGGAAACCGTCCCCCGTCTCGACCAGCGAGCGTCGAGGGGACCATCGGCCGGCGCATTGCCTTTGAGGCGATCTCGGCATTCCACGAGCGTCAGGCGTTCGTACATCGCGTCGTCGAGAACCGCGCCCCACAATTGCGGGCCTCCCCCGCCGATCGCTCCTTCGCACTGGACCTCGCCACGGGAGTCGTGCGGCGTCAGGCCACGCTGGATGCCCTGCTCCCCACGTGCGTCGATCGACCACGAAGCGAGGTCGAAACGCCGTTGTGGACACTGCTGCAACTGGGTGCCTATCAACTTGCGCTCACAGACATTCCGACTCACGCAGCCGTCAGTGCGACCGTCGAAATCGCCAAGCAGATTCACCGCCCGGTCTGGGCCCGCTTCGTCAACGGCGTACTGCGCGCATTCAGCGAGATCGTCACTCCAGAAATCACCGACCAGGCGGGGCCCGATTGCGTCCCGTTGCCCGACGGACGCTATCGCCGCATCCGACGGAGTATCTTCCCGGACCCCACCGTCGATGCCGCCTTGTATCTCACCAAAGCCCACAGCTATCCCCGCTGGCTGATTCGTGAATGGCTGACGCATTTCGGTGAACCTGAAACCACCCGGTTGTGCGGCTGGTTCAATCGCGCTCCCGCGCTCACGTTGCGAGTCAATCTGCTCAGACAGTCACGAGACGGCTTTCTCAGCCACCTCGCCGACAGCGGCGTCGAGGCAAGTGCGGGAGCCTCAGATGAATCGATCCAACTCACCCACTCCGCGAATGTCTCGCGGCTGCCGGGGTTCACGGAAGGGTGGTTCAGCGTCCAGGACGAATCCGCGATGGCCGCGGCCCGCCTGCTGGCGCCATCAGCCGGCGAGAGCATTCTCGACCTGTGTGCGGCTCCCGGAGGCAAGACGACCCATCTGGCCGAACTGATGCGAGACGACGGCCGGATCGTTGCCGTGGATGTCGATGCTCAGCGACTCGAGACCGTTGTGCAGAACGCAGCCCGGCTCGGACTCGTGTGCATCCAGCCCGTCGCCGTGTCTGCCGCGGGGGACGGGCTCCCCTCGGGACCCTTCGATGCCGCTCTGGTCGACGTGCCCTGCTCGAACACCGGTGTTCTGGGCAAGCGACCTGAGGCCCGGTGGCGAATCACGTCGAGCGGCATCGTCTCACTCATCGACACCCAGCGTCGGCTGCTGCAGCAGGCCATCGAGAGGGTCCGCGCCGGTGGGCGCGTGGTGTATTCCACCTGCAGCATCGATCCGCGTGAGAACCGTCAACTCGTGGACTCCGTCGTCGACGCCGACCGGTCTCTGCAGATCCTCCGGGATGTGACGCACGTCCCCGGGCGCCCCGGCGACGGTGGCTATCAGGCGCTCATCCAGTGTGGCAGATAGAACACGTCCAGGCCTGCACGGTGTCCGCCGGCGGGGATGCGCGCCGACCACAGCCGAATTGTTGAGCTCGGGCGCGCGGTGCGGTTAGACTGAAAAGTCAGCGACGGTCTCCACGAGGTTCCGCCAGTTCGCGTCGATGCAGGAGTCTGCAGATCGTGCAGTCGCGACAAGTCGTTACGCAGAGAGGAACGAAGAATCCGATGCCAGCCTGTCGAATCATTCTCTCGGTTGCGGTCATCGGCCTCACGGTGTGTGGAATGAGTCGGGGCCTGGCTGCCGAAGAAACCTTCCCCGACGAGAATCTGCGGACAGTCATCGAGGAGATTCTCAGGCAGAAGCAGATCGACAAGCCTCAGATCGAGGAAGACGATCTCAAGTCCATTTATTTCCTGAAGGCTGAGAACCGCACGATTCGCGATCTTCGCGGACTGGAGAAGTGCACGAACCTGGCCCAGGTGGAACTGGCGGGCAACCGCATCGAGTCGTTACGACCGCTGTCCGGTCTCAGGAACATCCAGTTCCTGGACCTCAAGGGGAACAAGGTCAGCGATCTGACATCGGTCAACGGACTCGTCAAGCTCCAGTATCTGCAACTGGAAGACAATTTCATCGAGTCGCTGGAGGGGCTGCAGGACCTCGAGAATCTTCGCTCGCTGTACCTGTCGGGGAACAAGATCACGACCCTGCAACCCCTGTCTGACCTGGCGAAGCTGCGATCCCTGTACCTCGACGACAACAAGGTCCGGGATCTGACTCCCCTCTCGTCACTTCGCCAGTTGTCGACGCTCGCCGTGCGCAACAACCTCATCTCGGATCTCACCCCCCTGTTGCCGCTGACGGAACTGCGGTTCACGTTTCTGGAACGAAATCCGGTAACCGATCTGTCGGTCCTCGTCGACATGGCCCGCCGCGATGTCGAGGGAGAACAGCGCTTCGCTCCGTACTGGAATCTGTTCGTCGACATGGACGCCATCGGCGAGACCGGACGCGGCCAGGTCGAAACCTTGAAGGAGTATGGTGTCCGCATCAATCGCCACGACTGACTCCGGTGCCCGCTGCAGTGACGCCCAGTGGAACCTGAGCGAGAGACTGCGAGACATCCCCGACCTTGCTGCTGAACTGACCACGCTGCTCCAGCAGATCCCGCCGGGCCGCGTGACGACCTATGGCACACTCGGACGTTCACTGGGAGACGTTGGTGCGGCGCCTGGGTGGGAGAGTATCTCCTCGCGCATCCTCACGACGAGACTTGCCCCTGCCATCGAGTCGTCCGTGCTGACGGCCATCTGGGCCTGTTCATCAGCGGCAATCCGGACGACAAGGCCCGCCGTCTGCGGGCCGAGGGGATCCGGCTACGTGACGACCGGGTCAGCCTCGACGAATCCGGCTTTGACGCGTTCGAATGCGGGGCACCACTGCAGTCGCTTCGCGACCTTCAGACTGAACTGGCGCCGTGCGTCCAACTCAATTCGCTGGCTGCCCGACCGCGCACGCTGGCGGGAGTCGATGTCTCGTACAACACGCCCTCGACCGCTACAGCGGCCTACGTCCTGGTCAGCGTCCCCGACCTGCGATGCCTCTGGTCAACGACGGTAACTCTGCCAGTGCGCTTCCCCTACATCCCCGGTTACCTCTCGTTCCGGGAGCTGCCGATGCAGTTGGCATTGTTCGCACAGGTCGAGGCACTCGGACACCAAGCTGATGTGACGATGGTGGACGGGAATGGCAGACTGCACCCGCGCCGGGCCGGGAGTGCGACGCTCTATGGTCTGGCGACTCAGAGCTGCTCGATCGGTGTCGGCAAGAGC
The DNA here is from genome assembly GCA_963715185.1 of uncultured Planctomycetaceae bacterium. Classification (GTDB taxonomy): domain Bacteria; phylum Planctomycetota; class Planctomycetia; order Planctomycetales; family Planctomycetaceae; genus CAVPPT01. The sequence goes on along the minus strand of CAVQRG010000016.1, from coordinate 128,963 downwards.
CTCCTGTGTGGCCGTGTCGACCTTGAGGGCCAACTGGCCGGAGAGACTCGACCGGTCCAGAACGGGGAGGAGGTGTTGGGAATCGCCTTGAAGGGGGCCCGCCGCGGCAAACCGATCTTTGTCTCTCCCGGAAATCGCATCGACCTGGCAACCGCCGTAGAGCTCACCTGGTCGGCCATGGATGGACATCGGCTTCCGGTGCCAATCCGGCTGGCAGATCGACTGAGTCGAGAGACCTCGCGATCGTAGCCCAGTGGCCTGGTCTCGATCACGGGTTGTGACCGGACGATGCCTGGATTATGCTCGCCAGAGACGCTGTGGGGCGTATTCAGCTCCAGGAGGAGCGCCCACCGACCCGTCGAGAAAGCCTGCTCCATGGACGAAAAGTTCTGGTATCTCAAGAACTGCGGGCTGTTCGAGCGCTTGACGGACGACCAGACGCGCCGTCTGGAATTGCGCTCACATGTCCGCCAGTTCAAGGCGGGCAACCTCATCTACCTCCCTTCGGACAGCGGCGAATCCGTCCTGCTGCTCGCCTCGGGCCGGGTGAAGATCTATCACCTCACCGGAGACGGCAAGCAGGCGCTGCTGGCCCTGATCGAACCGGGAGAGGTGTTCGGTGAGCTGGCCCTGTTCGACGTCCGGGCCCGCGAAGAATTCGCCGAAGCGATGCAGGCGTCTTCTGTCATCCGCATCCCCGCCGAGGAAATTCAGCAGCTCATGGAGCAGCATCCGGAGGTTGCCCTGGGAGTGACCCGCCTGATGGGGTTCCGACGACGTCGCATCGAACGACGACTGAAATCGCTGCTCTTCCGGTCGAACCGGGAACGACTGATCCACCTGCTGCTGGAACTGGCCGAGACTTACGGGCGACGCACTCCGGCCGGTGTCGAACTGGGGATCAAACTCTCGCACCAGGAACTGGCCAGCATTATCGGGAGCACGCGGGAGACGGTGACCGTCGTGCTCGGAGAGCTTCAACAGGAGGGGAGCCTGCTGATCAAGCGGCGGCAGATTACCCTCACGCGGATGGATGCGCTTGCCTCCAATATCGGTGTCGAGCCCCCGCCGATCAGCGATCGGCCCGCTGCAAAACGTGTCCTCACGCGACCCGCTCCCCAGAGTACTTGAACTCCGCAATTGAATGTTGTTTATGGAGTTTTGTATGGATTTTCACAGAGCCTGCCTGCTGCCAACTGCGATACTCGTCCAATAAGGGTCATCGTGTGTCGACTGCGCGCTGAAATCGTTCCGCAGAGGCACTTTATGGAGTGGTTAGATGTCTTCCCGCAGCCGAAATCTCACGAACTCACCCCCCGCAGAGCCAAACGACGCCTGGGTTCCCTGCCAGGCGGGCGACATCGGGCGAGTCGTCCGGAAGTTGAAGTCGCAAAAGACGCGGCACGCGGTCAGCCAGGCGGCGATGGGGGTCGTGGCCTGCGGACTGCTGGTGGCCTCCGGGCTCTACGCTCTGCCCAGATTGGCAACCCAGACACCCGGTGACTTCGGCGGGATCGCCTGCCACGAAGTCGTGTCTGCAGCAGACGAGTATCTGGCCGGAACCCTGAGTGCCGCCATGGCGGCCAGGATTGATACGCACCTGCTTTCGTGTGCGAAGTGTACACGCTACATCGAGGGGTTGCGGTCTGAACGATCCAGTTCTGCCGCCCTCGGGCACCTCCGCACGAGCCCCAAAGTCCCGCAGTTCTCGAATCCCCTCACGGACCTGGTCCTGGCTGCTGTCGACTGAGCCAGTCTGAAACCGCGGACCTTGCGAGGGGCGGAACACCCGACTGGTCGCTCTTGCCCGCCCTTGCACAGGGCACCTATAGTCCCGCCTCTCGACCCCCGCTGGTCCACAGGGAGGTGCCTCATATGGAGACAAACGCGGATGCGGCTCCCCAGGAGTTGAGCCCAGACGATATCGAGGCGGCGTATGCCCGTGCTCTCGAGGCCGTGGACGCGGTCGAGATCCGCTGCCCCGTTCCGGAAGACGAAGATCCGATCGATGGCTCTCTTGCGGACGCTGTGTCTGGGACTGCGACCGAGCCCATCGCCGAGTCATCGCCGGCGACGACTGCCGACTTCTCGCCGACGCTTTCCCCCGTCGACACCGAGCCGCTGATCCAGCCGCGTCAGATCCTGGAAGCGGCGCTGTTCGTCGGTGGCGAGCCGCTGACGAGCCGTCGCCTGGGTCAATTGCTTGGTGAGCACACGGGGCTCGACCGGGTCGCTGATCTGGTGGACGATCTGAATCGACAGTACCTGGACGAAGCCCGTCCTTATGAGATCTGCTTCGGGGAAGGCGGGTATCGGCTTTCGCTGCGCAGCGAGTTCGAGCCCATCCGCGATCGTGTCTATGGAGCAGGTCCTCGTGACGTGAAGTTGTCCCAGGATGTTCTGGAAGCGCTGGCCTTCGTCGCGTACCGGCAGCCGACAACTCGGGACGCCCTCGAAGCCGCCGGCAAGGCGAACGCCGCCTCGCTCCTGCAGCAACTGCTGCGTCGTCAGTTGATCGCGCTGCATCGAGACGAGGACAGCGTGACCTATTCAACCACCAGCCGTTTCCTGGAGGCGTTCGGCCTGCGCAATCTCCAGGATCTGCCGATGCCCGAGGATCTTGAATTCAAGTAGGCCGCACGGCATCAGCGCACGTCGTAGACCGGCGATCAGCGGCGTATCTGCACGAGGTACTGGCCGTCGTTGTCGGCACGCTGGTCCCAGAAGTCGTTCACGCACAGAAACAACGTCCCGGTTACGTCGGCCGTCAGCGTCGTCTCGCTCTCGATGTCGAACGGTTCCGTCAGCTCGGACACTCCCTGCGTCTCGGAAGGTGGATCGGCCACCACCATCCCGATCAGACGTCCGATGGGCCGGCCTTCCGCATAGTGAATGCTGACTCCCGCCGGCTGGCTGATCCAGGGACGCGGCTGCAGGGCCAGGACCACTTCGCCGTCCGCGGACAGCCGATAGGTGCCCCCCGCCTCGACACGAACCCCTGATGACTGCCAACCCTTTCCGGCAGCGATGCGCACCTCACAGGCCTGACCGGGAGCACATGGACGGGCCTCGGGAAAGTCGATCGCAGCCCGTTCGCTGTCGAAGCCGTAGCACAGGTGTCGCACGAACAGCCGCCATTCGATCTCCAACGGAGGGCCGCCGTCGGCGAACAACCGGGCAGCGAGGGTGTGAAATCCCTCGTCGCGGTAGGCTCGGGCCAGATGGTGAAAGGGTTCGCGATAGCGGGGATGGGAGTCCAGAAACTTGCACAGCGCCCAACTCCAGGCGTAGTCCTGTCCTTCATGGGCGAAATTTGCCGCCGGCAGAGCCCGCAGGTCGGTGATCGACAGGGAGCGGCCCGACTGACGCTCCCGGGAGATCATCTGAATCCGGCCGAAACCGACGTAGTCCTCGGACCGCTCAGGCATGGTCGCGAACCGGACGCGACCGTCCGGCTCGACATGATGCGTCGCGAACAGTTCGGCCATCCCTTCGAGGTACCAGATGGGAACGTCGGCGATGTCCCCGAGCGCCTCCATGAAACAGTGGGTCCCCTCGTGGATCATGAGATGCCGGCGGTAGTAGCCGAATTCCTGATCGTTCATCCAGAATTCCTGTCCCCGGTGACGACCATGCAAAAACGTTCGCAGTCGCGGCGGCAGCAGACCTGCAACACGAAAGAGCTGCTGGTCCCGCATCAGATAGCCGGTCATCTGGAAGTCGCGGCCAGCATCGTCTGGTGGCAGTGGACCGAAGCGGGCTTCCCAAGCTGCGTAAGCGGCATCCATGAGCGGCGGCAACGTTTCAGCCACTTCGGGTTCAATATCTGTGTGTAACCTGAAACGTCGGGATTCATAGGTTCCAATGCCGACCCGCGCCAGCGCATCGGGGTCATGTCGCGGACGCATGTCCGGGTGCGCAGCCGCACACGTCGGGTCGTCGACGCCGGTTGCAGGGTGCCCTTCGCTGCACCAGATGCTGCGCCGGCCCTGGGCTTGGTTTCCACAGGCGCCGGAATTGTCTGCTCTGGCAAAACGTCGGCCGTCGAGACGTCGTCAATGCGCGGAGCGTCGGTGCGCTGCTTCCCACAACCGATGGCGATCGCCAGCAGCAGATAGCAGGTGACGGCAATTCCCCGCGGGCGGGAATGTCGGTCAATCTCCGGGTCGTGCATCGTCCCTCGCAGCGGTCAAGCAGGGTGGGTGTTCGTGCCACCAGACGCACTGTAGGCGTGCGCGAACCACAGCGGCAAGGCGGAGTTTGCGAAGATGCGACCGGACCGATAGGCTGTGGTTGTTGGCCGGCCCAGGCTGAGCCAGGCCTGTTGTCGCTGATCGAGAGGCTGTCTGATGAGCCGTTTTCGCTACTCACTGAACTCGAGCACACTGCGCCCGACACCCATTCTCGACAAGATTCGCATTGCCGCCGAGACCGGCTACGAGGCCATCGAATTATGGCATGACGACATCGATACCTATCTGCAGTCTGGCGGAAAACTCTCGGATATCCGCAAGGCCGTGGACGATCATGGCCTCGCCGTCCCCACCACGGTGATGCTCAAGGGCTGGTGTGAACCGGATGGACCGGACTACGAACGCGGACTCGCGGAATGCCGGCGGCGAATGGAACAGTCGGCGGCGCTCGGTGCTCCGCATGCCGTCGCCGGACCTCCGCATGGTCCCGTCGACTTCGCACTCGCGGCCCAGCGATACGGGGAACTCCTCGATCTGGGGATCTCGATGGGAGTCCGGCCGGCGATGGAGTATCTGGGAATTGCACAGCAGATCAACTCCATCGGAGCCGCGCTGCGCATCATGCAGGATTCAGGCCATCCCGAGGCCACGATCGTGCTCGATCCCTTTCATGATTTTCGGGGTGGAGCCGGCTGCGAGGAGATCGTCCGACTGACCGCCGCGCAGATCGCCGTCTGTCATTTCGATGATGCACCGGCCCAGCCACCCGCCCATGAACAACGGGACGGACACCGCGTGATGCCCGGAGACGGGATCATCGATCTCGGTCGATTCCTCGAGCTCCTCGAGCAAATCGGATACGACCAGTGGCTCTCGCTCGAACTCTTTCGCGAAGACCTCTGGCAGCGTGATCCTGCGGAGGTAGCCCGGCTGGGACTGCAACGCATGCGACAGGTCTGTGAGGGCTGATACTCAGACTGGTGAGCGAGGTCGATCCAAGATCAGTTGTCGGCAGCGCGCAAAGCCGCGATGTACCGACTGAGGACGCCGAGGTTCTCCACGAAGGTGGTCGTTTCAATCACCCGCGACGTGTCGTCGTCCTGATGCGACTTCAATTGTCCCGCTTCGACCCAGGCTCCGCGGTCGTCGAGAGCGTCGATGACGCGTCGGGCGTCGGCACGCAGTCGTGATGACAGCTTCGGCAGCGCAGGGCGCACAGGACGCTGGCGGGTCGCCTGTTGTCGTTCGCCGGCATCACCGACCGAGAGCCGTTCGTACTCTTGCTCGAGCCGGTCGATCTTCGAGCTCACGATGAAGGCGTAGTGCGTCGGCATGTCGGCATTGCTGTCGGTGAGCTGGTAGTCCTTGGTGAAATACAACGGTTTGTTCGACCGAAGCTCATAGAACCGCGCCAGCCGCCCGTCGGGCAATTGCGAGTTGCGGAGATACTCAAGAGCCCGTGGAACCGGTTCGAGATACCGTCGATCGCCGGTGCGCTCATAGAGCAGCATCAACGTCTGCAGAGCCCCCTGGGATTCGCCTCCGCTGATCGCGGGCGGCTCGAACTTGCGTGCCCAGGCCGGGTGCATCTCGCGATCGTATTGCTGGGCCCAGGCCGGCTGCGGATCGGGCATTTGTGCCAGCACAAAGAAGTCACCCCCGCGACGTGCCGACTGCAGACAACGTTCATCCCCATAGATGTCGTAAGCGTCCAACATCGTACGAATCAGGTCGGCAATCGTGTTGTCATTCAGCGTGTAGTACCCTTGGTAGTCGTCACCCGGAAAGGTCCGTGACCACTCGTCCGGATAACTGGCGCGTCTGACTGGAAAATCGTCCCCCTGGGGAAACTCGCGATAACGCTGCGGCCACGCGCCATTCGGGTACTGGGCCTTGAGAACGGCGGTGATGGCGTACTGCACGGCCTCATGAATCGCGGCATCCTGCTGGTTCAGCTCCGCGTCAAGCGCCATCAGGAACCGCAGTGCCGACTGCGACTTGTCATCGTCAAAGGTGGTCGTGTTCGATTTCCCGGTCCCGCCATCGACGCGATAGGCATATCGGCGACGCACCTCCGGATCGAACTCGATCTGATTGTCCCAGCCTCCCGACTGCAGTTGCCCGCGCACGAGGGCCATCGCGGTTTCTACAGCCGCGTCCCGCAGAAAGCGATCCCCGGTCAATTGCCAGGCCTTGAGGTAGGCCAGACCGACACTTGGAGTGGCCGGAGGCTCGAGCCAGGCTGTCAACGGACCGACAGCCACTTCGCCTTCACGCTTCTCGAGGTCGGCACTCAAGCGGTAGATGTACCCACCCTCCGCCGAAACTTGCTCCCGGAAGAAACGCACGGCTTTCTGCAGCGCCTGTTCCGCCTCCCTGAGCGAGGGATCCTCAGCGGCAGGGAGCCCGCGGACCCAGCATCCGAGCATCGCAAGGCCGACAAACAACGCGGCGCGGAACGTGATGTAGAGCATGCGCGGCCACCCGGACTGAGACGGTGGTGATGTGGCCTCAGTCTAACGCCCGGCGCAGCGTCCGCCTAGAATTCCGAGCGCGGACACCCATCCTGCCCTCGGCGTCGTGAGAACGCCGCAGTCCGGGTCACGGGCGATTCAGGCCGCCTTCGAGCCGTGGTCGGCAGGAGTCCGGACCGGAGTCATTGAGCGCACGGTCTCGGCCTGTGGCTGCGGGGCACGTCGCGTAATCTGGCCCACGTAGTAGCTGACGGTGAGCAGTATCCCCGACGCCACAAACAGGAACACGCAGCCGAGGATCGCCGTTTGATCGTCTGTCAGGCTTTCGAACAGCTCCATCATCTTCTCCTTGGCAGGCTGTACCGGGGAGGGACACCCCCCGACGAATCCCGTAATCAATAGGTCTGACGAATCTCGTTTCGACCAGCAGACCGCGAACGGTTCAGCCTGTCTGCGGGAATGAAGCAGCGGACAGGCCAACTCTGGGCAACCGGCGGATCGTTCGGAACACCGTCCCGTTGCGACCCGCGCCCATCGGCATGGGTTGGCTGACTTTCCACGCCAGCGGTCCACCTATTCCCGGCGACCCCACACAGCAACGCACCTTGCCCATGCCTCCCACTCATCGCGATCGGCCGGGGTTAGGGTCGCCCTCAACGTGACTGAGTCGACCTGACGTTCACGAGTCAGGGGCTCGCTGAGCACGGCCTGCCGCCGGGCGTAACCTGGAATAACCGGGCAGTCGCCTGGTCCGGCAACGCCTCCGATGGCCAGCTCAGGTCCCTGTTGCAGGCGGCACCGGCCGAGGAGCGGGTTGACTCGTTCGCCGCAGATGTCGTACATCTCCCCAACTTTTCCCGGCCGCGCCACCTGCCTGACCTGCTTACTGATGCGATTGCTGATTCCCCGTCTGCAGCGCACTACATCTTCGGCGAGCTCCTGCGGGTCTTCCTGATGGTGATCATCGGGCTGACTTTTCTGCTGGTGTTCGTGGGGGTGTTCAAGGAGGCCACCGAGCGCGGACTGGGCCCCGAGGAACTGCTGCAGATCCTCCCCTACATCGTCCCCAGCATGCTGCCGTTCACAATTCCGGCCACCATGCTGCTGACCGTCTCGATTGTCTATGGACGTATTGCCGGCGACTCCGAGATCGTCGCCGCCAAGGCCGCCGGCATTCACGTGATCACGCTTATCTGGCCAGCGATTGTGCTGGGAGCGGTGCTCAGCCTCGGCTCCCTGCTGCTCACCGACCAGGTCATCCCTTGGGCCGAAGCAAACATCCGGAAGACGCTGCTGGCCGCCGTCGAAGAGATCTTTCTGGATCGCCTGCGGACGGAGCAGCAACTCCGTTACAAGCCGAAGGGGATCGATATCACGGTCACCGATGTCATTGACCGGCGATTGATCCATCCGGTCATTCGCTACCATCGCCCGGATGGGGGTACCTTCACGGTGCAGGCCCGCGAGGCATCGATCCGGTTCGATCTGGACCGCAACGTAGCGATCATCAGCCTGCAGGACAGCAAGGTCGATTTCCCTGACGACGGCGTCAATCGCCTGCACATCCGCAACAAGGTCGATCCGATCGAAATCCCGCTGCAGGGGGACGATGCGCGTCCCAATCCCCGTTGCCTGCCGGTCCGGGACATTCGCAGGGAACTGCGAGAGGTGGCTGACGATCGCGAACGGTTCGAGGAGCGTCGCGCCGTGCAGGCGGCAATCGCCCTGACGCTCGGCGAGTTTGACAAACTGGCAACGGCCGGGTTCGCGACCAACACCCACCTTGACGAAGGGGCTGACCGCCGTGACCGCCTGCGGACCGAGCTGCACAGCCGCTTCGCCCTGGCCTCGAGCTGCTTCTTCTTCGTGCTGCTGGGCAGTCCGTTCTCGATTCTGATGGCCAAAAGCCAGTTTCTGACCAGCTTCCTGTATACGTTCGGGCCAATCGTCGCGATCTATTATCCGCTCGTGCTGGGGTTGATGACGCAGTCCAAGAAGGGACACATTAATCCCCTGTGGGCCATGTGGGTCGGAAATCTGGTCGTCCTGCTGGTGGCGGCGTACATGGTTCGCCGCGTCGCCAGGCACTGACCGCGCAATCGCAGCCGGACACTGCGCTTCCGGCGATGCTGCCAGCGCCCCGGCGTGCAGGCCCTAGGCGTCCGATCCCGAGTTGCGTAGACTTGTCCAGTGACATGACCCGCCACGCTGGTCCCCTTCCATACCCGCCGGAGTTTTTCATGAGTCGGTTTCTTTTCTCGCGGTGCCTGTCTGTGTTGACGACCTGGATCCTGCTGGCGACCGGTTCTCTGGGATTTGCCCAGAACGCGCCGGTCACAACTGTCGATCCTGCCGAGTGGGCACAACTCACTCAGCAGAAGGATGCCTTTGTGGCGCAGATGAAGCAGATCGAAACAGAATTTCAGGCAGCTGACGAAGCTACGCGTCAACAGTTGATCGCGAAAGCTCAGCAACTGCAGCAGAGCTTTCAGCAGAAGGTTTCGCCGCGGATGGTCGAACTGGCCCCGGCCGTCTACGCCCAGAATCCCGCAGATGCCAATGCGGGCGAGATCGTGATGCAGATCGCCTACGGGAATAACCGGTACGATGAAGCTGCCAAGGTGTCCGAGACTCTGTTGGCCAAGGATCCGCAACATCACCTCGCGCTCAATATCAGCGGAGTGGCGCACTTCGGGACGCACGACTTCCCCAAGGCGGTCTCGCGGCTCGAAGAGGCGGCCGCCCTCGGCGTGCTGCACCCGCAACTGGGGGCACCGTTCCTCGAACCGGCCAAGCAGTACCAGAAGTACTGGGAAGCAGAGCAGCAGATCCGTCAGCGTGAAAGCGCCGCCACGGGAGACGCACAACTCCCCCAGGTTCTGTTCAAGACAAGCAAGGGCGACATTCTGCTGGAGCTCTTCGAGAACGAAGCCCCGAACACCGTGGCCAACTTCATCAGTCTCGTGGAGGACAAGTTCTATGATGGCACGAAATTCCATCGCGTGATTCCCGGATTCATGGCGCAGGGGGGTGATCCGAACACGAAGCCCGGTGCTTTTGGCCCCCCCGGCTCGGGTGGTCCGGGGTACACGATCGAATGTGAATGTTATGCGCCCAATGCACGCCGCCACTTCGCCGGAACTCTGAGCATGGCCCACGCCGGCAAGGACAGCGGCGGGTCGCAGTTCTTCATCACCCATCTGCCGACTCCGCACCTCGACCGTGAAGTACGCCCCGAGTCTGTCCATACGGTGTTCGGACGGGTCATGCAGGGCATGGATGTCGTCGCCGCCCTGGAGGCCAATGACGAGATCCAGTCCGCGACAGTCGTCCGCAAGCGCAACCATGAATACGCACCGAAAACTGCCGCGGCCCGCTAGACTTCTCGAATGCGTCGCCCCAGTGCAGGTGCCCTCGTGAGCCGTGTTCCCCTGGCCAACTGGAATGGCGAGCTGATGCCCCTCGATGAGGTGCGCGTGTCCGTTCTGGATCGCGCCTTCCTCTTCGGGGACGCCATCTACGAGGCGCTGCGCGTCTACGATGGCCGAGCCTTCCTCGAGACCGAGCACCTGGCGCGGTTGCGCCGCAGCCTCGATGCCATCCGTATCACCTGCGACGTGGACCGGTTGACAGAGCGCATGCGGCAGACTCTCCACGCCAGTGGCGTGCAGAACGGTTTGATCTACATGCAGGTGACGCGCGGAGCGGCTCCACGCACTCACCACTTCCCCGACCCTCCCGTCACCCCGAACGAGTTGATCTACGTCAGCGACATGCCCGGAGATCCCCATGCAGAACTGCGGGAGCGAGGGGCAGCCGTCATTACGTTCGAGGACCTGCGCTGGCAGCGGTGTGACATCAAGTCGGCGAACCTGCTGGGAAACTGTTTCGCGGCGCAAGCCGCGTACGAAGCGGGATGTATCGAGGCGATCCTCGTGGCCCGGGACGGCACGATCACCGAGGGATCTCACACCAGTCTGTTCGGCGTGCGTGACGGTGCCGTGCGGACCTCGGCTCTCGGGCATCACATCCTGCCCGGGATCACGCGGGGACTCGTTGTGCAACTGACCGCCCGATCCGGAATTCCACTGCATGAAGAGCCGTTGACCCGCGCCTCGCTCGAGACGATGGATGAGCTGTTTCTTACGGGAACGACCGCTGAGGTGCTGCCGGTCACGCGCATCGACGACCGTCCGGTGGGCGACGGCGCTGTCGGACCGGTGGCCCGCCGCCTGCAACAGGCCTTCCGGGACTTCGTCAAAGACTCTCTCAACAGTCAGTGATCGTGGCGGCGACGCACTGGCGCTGGTGACCTTGTCATGCGAACGCATCATTGGCCGATCGTGCTGCTGGTCTGGACGTGTCTGGGTTGCTCTGGTGGATCGCCCGCCCCGGCGCCGACCGTCAACCCGTACGAGCAGCGTCGTCCGTTGAACTCCGCCGAGACCGCAACGCCCCCCCGCGCGGACCCCCCAGATCCGCGGTTGCTCAGCCATCGGGCGCCACCCGTAGACCCTCTGCCGGTGTGCCGCAACGGACGATGAAAACAGAGATCATCACTGCCGACGCGGATGAGGAGCCTGTTGGCCCTCCCCTTCCATTCGGTGACTACGTCGTCTGGACGCGCCAGGTCACAATGCAACTCAACCAGATGGCGCAGCTGTACGAAGCGATCGCCGCCGACGGTGACGTCGAATCACGTGTGCCTCAATGGAGCGATGCCTGCTTCGAGCTGGAGCAGGCGTACAAGGAGGCGTTGCAAACGCCACGCCCTTCAGCAGAGATCTGCCGGCAGCTAGCACAAGGACATCTCGTGGAGCTGCAACAGGCGATTGAGCGGGCCGAGGCCGCTGAGCAGGCTGCAACAGGCCTCGAGGGGGAAATCCACATCTTCATCGACTACGGGAGGAAGCTCCGCTCCCGCTTCAGTGGCGAGGATGTCCGTAGCGATGTGGAACCAGAGTCCGACGGGTCCTGAAGCCGGAAGCTTCGAGCGGTCACACAGCGGTGAGTGTGCCGGACAGCGCGGGAGGTCGTACCGCGTCTCCAGACCAGTTCACGACGATGCCCGTGAATCTCAGTCGGCCTCTGTGGTCCGCAGTTGCTGCAGCCGTTTGTCGTAGCTGGATTTGAGTTGCCGTTCCCACTCCTCGATCAGCTCGGGATCCTCGACGAATCGCCCCTGGTCATCGATTCGCACGACCCAGTCTTCAAGCTCATCTCTCAGCCGCCTGAGCGTTTGTCGATGCGCCGGGGCTTGGGCCAGATTGACCAGTTCGAACGGATCGACCTGAAGGTCGTAGAGCTCCTCGCGCGGGCGTGTCGGCTCCATCAGGCGAGCGGCATGTGGATTGATCTCTTGCAGCTCTCCGCGCATCGAGTCGGTGCATCAACCGCAGCACTGGATACGACGCCTCCTTGTAGCGGTTGATCTGAGTGAACGGTCGCTCTGGATAATAGTTGCGAATGTAGCGATAGCGGCCATCGCGGACGGTGCGGATGCGGTCGACGGTCTCGTCACCGCGGTCCCGCCCTCCGAAGGCATACTGCCGCCGTCCCTCGTCTCGCGGTCCCCAGAAGATCTGCCCTTGCATGGCAGGGGGTTTGTCGACACCGGCCCAGTCGAGTGTCGTGGCGGTCAGGTCGAGTGACTCGATCAGCCGGTCTTCAATCCGCCCCGGCTCGTAACCCTCTGGAGCTGCGAGTCCTTCCGGCCAGCGAATCACCAGCGGGATGTGGAGTCCGCTTTCGTAAGGCCACTGCTTTCCCCGGACCATGGCCCGACCATGATCTGCCATGAAGACGACAATCGTATGCGCCGCCAGTCCCGCTTGTTGAAGCTGATCGAGAACGATCCCCACCTTGCGATCGAGGGACATCGCGGCATTCAGATACTGAGCCCAGTCCGCACGTGTGATCGGATGATCGGGATAGTAGGGCGGAATCTCGACCTGCGAAGGATCGGCAGGGCGTTCGATCTGTTCGTGTGCCGAGTCCCATGCCGCGCCCCGGTGCGTTTCCGGAAAATTGACCTGGGCGTAGAACGGCTGGTGAGACTTCAGATCATCCCAGTCCGCAGAGTCGAACGGCCGGCCGTCGTACTGAAAATTCCAGTCGGTCTTGCCAGTTCCGCCCAGCTCGACACCCTGAGGAAACTGGCGAATGTTCGCCGTGAAGTAGCCGGCGGCCCTCAGTCGGTCCGTCAGCAGTTGCACTCCATCGGGCAGTCGATGGCCGTCATCCCGGTGCGAGCGATGGTTGTGCGCCCCGATCGTCATGGCATACATGCCGGTCATGAACGACGACCGGCTCGTCGAGCAGACCGGTGTCACGGTGTAGGCGTGAGTGAACCGCACACCCTCGGCAGCCAGACCATCGATCCGTGGGGTCCAGACCTGCGGATGTCCGTAGCAGGACAGCTCGGGCCCGAAGTCCTCGGCGATGATCCACAGAATGTTGGGCCGCTCCGCCGCGATGGCCGGCCCGGCCCTCATCACGAACAGGCACAAGACCAGCAGACCGCAGAGAGCTGACGATTGCGCGCTGATGGTCGCGCGTGGTGTGCTCGTCAGTCGTCGGGGCAGTTCAGGCAGCGGCAGGACGCTCCTCATGGCTGTTTCCGCTCGGTGAGCGTTCGGAGATATTCCACGACGTCGACGAGATCGTCGGCGGAGAGCACCTTCTGGAGATCTGCCGGCATCAGCGAAATTTCGGACTTCTTTCGAAGCTCGATGTCGCTCGTTGGAATGGTGTGTACCAGGGCGTTGATGTTCTTGAGCTTGATTTCGTCCGGGGTCTCGCTGACCAGCAGGCCCGAGACGATCTGTCCCTCGTTAGTGACAACGGTCCAGGACTCGTAGTTGTGGCTGATGCCCGCCGAGGGATAGAGGATCGACTCATACATCGCCTGCTTGGTGAGCTTCTTGCCAATCTCCGACAGGTCGGGACCAACATCACGCCCCATCGTATTCACGATGTGACACTTGTTGCAGGTGGCGGTCGAGTGAAACAGCACTTGTCCGCGATCGACATTCCCGGTCCGCTCCGCCATCTCTGCAATGGGGGGCAGAGGCTCGCTGTCCTTGGCCGGTGGGAGAGGGAACAGCTTGAGTGCGGGCTCCTGGACACTGCGCCACTGCGCCGTATGCAGAGTGGCGGCCAGTGCCGATTCAAGCAGCGGATCGTAGGACTTGTCCCCGGCCATCTCCAGCAGCCGCTGCGCTCCCGGCAGCACCTGGCCGACCGCCTTGACGGCCGCCCGGCGGAGATCGAGCGGCAACTCATCGTTCGACATCTCATCCAGCAGCAGCGAGACACTGCGACTGTCGGCAGCAGTCCCCAGGGCTGTAATGGTGGCGTCGGCAACGAGCGGGTCCGCGTTGAGCATGGCGTCTCGAATCAGCGGCTTTTGTCCCTTGTCCAGCAGCGTACGAACGACATCGACCGCCGTCTGCGAAACCGGAGCCTGCTGAGCAAGTGTCAGCAATTCGGCGTACCGCTGCTCGACGTTGAATCGGTCGACAAGCTTGATGAACTGTTCTGTCCCTGGACTGGCGTCCAGGACCACATTGAGCGCCTGCTTGAGCTCCGGACGCCCATCGATATCGATGTCCCCCAGGCGCGCGAATGCCTCGCCGCGAATGTAGGCGGTCGATTCGGGATCCCGTCCGTCGGCAAAGGCCAATTGCTCCAGGACTGGCCCCGCCTGAGACGGATCTTGAAAATCGAAGGCCCGGAAGTATCGAGGTAACTCCGAGGCCGGCGTGTCGGCATCGCAAATGAGGCGGCAGAGATACTCCGGTGTCTGCGCGCCCCGGGACCGCCAGATGATGTCTCGGCCCGCCTTCGCCTTCCACTGCGGTCCCACACTCGCGAGCCACTGACTCAGACAGGCTTCCCAGCGGCCCTCGGCGGCAATCCCCAGCGCCTCGAGGTACCAGCGATCCTCGCCGTCGTACTGCAGCGCCAGTGCGTTCCAGGCCACCGGCATCCCCTCGGCTTCCGTCCCCCGCAGCCCGATGAGGACCTCCCGCCGAACCTGGCGCTCGGGTCATCCAGATCGATGGCATCCTGAATGTCCGCGATGTTGACCAGTCCGTCAGTCATGAGTTGTCGCGTGAGCCGGATCCCCGCGATCCGCAGGTCCGGATTCTGATCGGTCAGCGCGGCACGGAGATACCTCAGCTTGTCGACCTTGTCGATGTCGAGCTTGCCAAGCGCCCGACAAGGCCCGGGCCCGCATCCGCGGGTTGGCTGATCTCCAGAGGGCGTCCAGCGCCGGCTGGGCGGATGGCCCCATGGCCTGAAGCGCTGTCCATGCGAGATAGCGTGTGGCGGCGTTCGGACTCTGCAGCGCCTCGACCGCCCCGGCAGCGGTCGACACATCGACAAGGGGCGCCGTGTACCGCTCCGCCAGTTCGCTGTTTCGAGGCGTGATCCGGAACAACCGCCCGCGCTCGACATCCTGCATGCGGTGGCCGCCCACGCCGGGATCGTACCAGTCGGCCACCAGCAGCGAACCGTCCGGGGCCACACAGACATCGGTCGGTCGAAACCACTGGTCCCGTGTCCCGACCAGCAGATCGACCATGTCCGCTGAGTACCCCGCTCCGTGGAGCGCAACGGGATAAGCTCGTACGACGTTCGGCCCCGCATCACAGTGGATGATCTGATTCTGCAGTCGCTCGGGGAGCAGCGTCCCTTCGTACAGGCAGATCCCCGTCGGAGAACCCGCGCCGGTCTGCAACAGATTGGGCACAACCCCCGGATCGTTCAGGTGCCAGTGCCGCAGCGGGATCTCGTCACTCCAGCCGGTACGTGGTTCGCGCGCAGCCGGCTCCCGTCAATTCATCCTTGTAGCCGTAGTTGCCGAACTCCATGACATAGTTGATCCGCGTGCCACGGTTACCATCGTCATCGTTGTCCGACTGCCAGATCGTGCCGAACGAGTCGACCGCCAGCTCCCAGTTGTTGCGGAAGTTCCAACCGAGCGTTTCGAAGTCTGTCCCATCCAGATTACAGCGGAAGACCATTCCCTCCTGGTAAGGCCTTCGCGAGTTGTTCACCTCGTGGCCCGCAAGATCGACGATGGGCCGTCCTGCGGCATCCTTGATCTGCTGACCTTCGTTGCCGAAGTTGAAGTACAGCTTCCCGTCGGGGCCGAAGATGCAGGCATGAATACCATGATCGTGCTCAGAACCGCCCAGTCCGGTGAAGAGCACTTCCTGACGATCGGCCCGCAGATCACCGTCGTCATCCACCAGAAAGAACACGCGGTCCTGACAGGACACCAGCACTCTTGTACCGCGGCCATCGGCCGTGGGCAGCACCAGAATCCCGTGTGCGGAATCGACATCCCGGCCCTGATAGAACGCATGCTCAGTGTCAGCCTCTCCGTCACCGTTCGTGTCCTCAAGGATCAGAATCCGATCACCCTCGACGCGTTCGGGCAGGTCGGTATTGCGGAACCGGCGATAGTTCACGACCTCGCACACCCAGACGCGCCCCAAGGGATCGATATCCACGTTCGTGGGATTGCGCAGCAGCGGCTCACCCGCGAAGACCGAGACCTCGAGATCGGGGTGTACGTCGAGCTGGCCGACCGCGTTTTCCAGATCGCGACTGGTCGCATCCGAAGTCGCCGCACCGGTCAGGCTGTTGAGCATGGCTGCAGACGGTAACTCAGTCAGCACATGAAACTGCACACTCGATGCCCGTCCGTCCGCCTGCTCCGTCCCACCGTTGTCGAGACCTGCCCGGGCCTTGAAGCTCGTGAAGGGGTGAGGGTTCGGCAGTTCATACGTGATGACCGAATTGGCATGAGCGCCGATCCCGTAGCTCACAGGCTGCCCCCCGACGCGCAGCGGACCGCCGTTCGCGTTGCGGTCGACCTGCACCTGTTCCCAGTCGGATGTCGCCGCCGTCCACTTCAGATCGGTCAGTTTGACTTCACCATTCGGGCCGACAAGCCGAGGCTCGATCCAGTCGCACCAGTCACAACTGAATCCATCCCCACCATCTGTGGCGACGAGCACGAGGTTCTTCTTGCCAGCGACCGGTACGTCGATGCTCACTGCGTGCCCGGGCGTGCTGCCCGTGATGACCGGGGATGTGAAGGCAGTGGACGCGGATGCTTGCACCTTCTGGACGACTCGGCGGTTCCGACGCGGTCGAGGTTCGGCCCCCGCCTGCCCAGGCTTGGGAAAGTCCTGGTTGGCCTCCAGCTCTTTCTGCGACGGGGTGGATGATCGCACGCCCTCCGCGGGAACATCAACGCCCGCCGTCCAGACAATGGCGTTGAGCACCGTCTTGCGGAAATCGTCATTCTGCCAGTTGATGTGGAAGTGGCCGCCGGTAAAGCCGAAACCCCGGCCTCCTTCCGGACGCACAAAGGCCCAGGCCACATGCTGTGGCTCCTGACGCTGCAGGACCGCTTCGCGAACGAACGGATTGCCCGAGTGGTGGCCATCCTGGCGGTTGAGCGTTTCGCGGGGGGGCAGGTCCGTCAGAATCGGCGTGACGCCCTGCATCTCTGGCTGAAACCGCATGTGGTAGTACCACTCGTCGTTGATCTCGAACGGACGCACGCCGCGTGTGACGGGATGGTCCGGCAGGTCGTCGAAGCGCGCAGTCCAATGGGGATTGACCGACCAGAACGCTTCGAAATAGCCCCCGAGCCATTTGAGGAAGTGGTCGCCGGACGGCCCTTTGGGCACTTCGACGGCGTAATGCACGCAGACCAGCCCGACGCCCGCGGACATCAGTTCGTCGAACTCGTCGAGGTGATCATTGAGGTAATGGCCTCCGCCGCCATCGCAGTACGAGACCACCGTGTCGACGTTGTCCAGGGCCGAGGGATCCTTCGGCCACCCTTCCGCATACACGGTCGCGACCACGGGCAGACCCTGGTCGACCCGGGCCTGATTAAGGCGATCCGCCAGCAGCAGGCAGCCGGCGCGATGCTCGTGCGCGAAATAGCCATGACTGCGTGTGCCGGCAATGAACACGACCTTCTTGCGACCCGCGAGCGGCAGTCGTCTTAGCGTGATGTCCTTGAACTCGATCTTCATGGGGGGCCCGGAATGCAGCTGCAGGGCCAGTTTGCCGATCAGGTCCTTTTCACCGGTCTGCCGATCGATCACCTCGGCCGTCTGGCGACCATTGATCGCCAGAGTGATGTGCTCCCCCTCGGCCTTGATGGCGTACTCGTTCCAGTCGTCCGGTTTGATCAGTGCGAAGAGTTCTTCAGCGGTCGCCACTCGCTCCTGCTTGCGACTCCCGTCTTCGAGGATGTGTGTCTGTTCGCCACGGCCCGCCAGCAGCTGGCGTGAGGTCCCTTCGTCATAGAGGGCGCCGATCCACTGGCCGGCCTTGTCGATGTCGGCCTGATACCCGATGACATGTCCATCGTCTCGAACGGCGCCCCGGAACTGGATCCCGGAATTCGCGGAGGCGTCCCCGGTAATCCGGAACTTGAGCCGGAGCTCAAAGTCATCAACGTCTCCGAGCTCCCAGAGCAGAAACGTGTTCTCGCGACAGGGATGGTCGAGCGTCGACTCGGCCACGATGGCACCATTCTCGACACGCCAGAACGATTCGTCGCCACTCCAACCGGCCAGGGACTGCCCGTCAAAAAGCGACCGCAACGGGGCCGGGCTCTGGGCCGACACGTCGGAGGTCCAACACGCGATGACCGCCAGATAACACGACAGTGTCCGCAAACGATGACAGCACCTCATCGGCGTGAGTCTCCACAAGAATGTGATGAGCGAGGGATGAATCCGGGTGTTCGCGGCTGGACCGCCCGGAAAGTCTGGTCGCAGGTCAGGCGGTGGCCCGGGCCCGCATCGTCCTCGCGGGCCCTCCAGCAGAGTGGGGACGCGCTTTCGCCAGTGTACCGGAAACGAAGGGTCACGCCAGCGTGCTCGCCGAGACGGCCCGGTTCTGGCACGCTCGTCGATCGCCCCTCCCCGAATCCCGGCTGTGTTCCTAGAATGCAGGGGTCCGTCACGGAAATCGACGATCGAGCTTCATGTCGCTACTTCACCCCACATTGCTCCTCGGGCTCGGACTGGTCGCCCTGCCACTGGTGCTGCACCTGTTGCTGCGACAGAAGCCCAAGAAGCTGATGTTTCCGGCCCTGCGGTTGATTCAGCAGCGCCGCAAGCAGAACGTGCAACGTCTGAAGTTACGCCACCTCTGGTTGCTGCTGGCGCGGATGGCCGTCATCGCGCTGGTGGTGCTCGCCATTGCCCGGCCCTCCGTCCCGGCTGCCGACTACTCGCTGAACGTTCGGGAGTGGCTCACGCTACTGGGTGTGCTCGCGGCCGCCTGGTTGAGCTATCGAGGTATCCTCAGCACCTGGAAGTCGAAAGCCTGGCCGGGGCATGAACTGCGACATCGCCGGGCCCGACTGCGTGGCTGGGTCGCAGCCGCTGCGTTGCTGGCGCTCGTACTGGCCGTCGGCTGGCCCTATCAACGACGTGTGGTGGCCGCCCTGAAGTCTCCGGCCGCACCGGCAGATGTCGAACTCCCTGTGGCCGGGGTGTTCCTGTTCGACACCTCCCTCAGCATGGAGTATCGTCAGGCGGGCCGCACGCGACTGGACCTCGCCCGCGAACTGGCGCTGGCACACCTGAGCGAGTTCCCCAACGGCAGTCGCGTGGCTGTCGCCGACACGTCCTCCGACCATCCCATCCTGTTTCAATCCACGCTGGGAAATGCCAAGGCGCGGATGGAGGCGATGGAGATCAGTCCGCTGAGCCTGTCTCTCAATGACCGGATTCTGACGGGCCTGCGGCTGCATGAGGATGATCGCAAGCGCACGCTGGCTGAACAGGGTAGCCAGCCCGAATCGCAACGGCGCGACCGCTTTCTCAGGCGGCTTTATGTCTTCACGGACCTTGCCAAGTCTGCCTGGCGGACCGCCGGTTCGTCGCGATTGCTGGCCGAACTGGAACGACTGCCATCCGCGAATCTGTTTCTCGTCGATGTCGGCGAGCGGGATCGTCAGAACCTGGCGGTCACCTCGGTGGATCTCTCGCGAGCACAACTGCCAGCGGGAGGCGAACTGACCGTGTCGGCTACGGTCGCCGGGGAAGGGGTTGCGACGGAAGAATGCGTCGCGGAACTCTATCTTGCGGACGGTCGCGACCAGCCGATCAAGGTCGCCCAGCAGGCGTTTTCGCCTCCATCCACGGGATCGGTACGACTCGACTTCGAGCCTCTGCGACTCGGGTCGGGACCTCTTGTTCACGGAGAGGTGCGGCTGGCAGCCAGTGACCCGCTGAGTTTCGACGATGTCCGTCACTTCACCGTGTCATTACAGGACGCCGCTGAGGTCCTGCTCGTAGCCCCACGCGAGGATGACGTCTTCGAGTGGCGCGGTGCCCTCGAGCTGGCCGGCTACCGGACCAGGTTCCTGACGCCCGGACAGCTCACCCCGGAATCGCTGGCGCAGACAGGGAGCGTCTGCCTGATCAACGTGGCCGGATTGCCCGACGACGTGTGGTATCGCCTCGGACAGTTCGTCCAGCATGGCGGCGGGCTCGGGCTGTTCCTGGGCGCGACCGACATCCAGTCCTTCAACTACAACCGTCCGGAACCTCAGGTCTTTCTACCCGGTTCGCTGCTGGCCTACACAGCACGCGCGGTCAACAACCCCTATTTCCTGAGCATCGAGAAGCGCGAGCACCCCATTTTTCGACGCCTCGACGCCGATAGCGGACTGGCGAGCCTCGAAGCCACGGACATCTATCGGTTCTGGAAAGTCCAGGCACTCGATGAGGCCAACGTGCTCGCGATCTACAGCGACGACAGTCAGTCAGCAGCATTACTCGTCAGGCCGCACGGCCAGGGGCGCGTCGCGATGCTCACAACGGCAGTCGACATGCAAGGGTATCGCTCCGACTGGAACTATCTCGCCAATCCACAGGGTGATGTCTGGCCGTTCCTCGTGTTGGCCGATCAGCTGATGCAGTACCTGTCGGGACAGTCTGACCTGCGCTGGAACTACCTTGTCGGCGAGACGCCGGTGGTCCAGATCCCACCGACCGACCAGGAGCGGCGATACCTCGTCCAGCAACCGGAATTCCGACAGTCGCGCCTGTTACTCCCGGCCGGAAAATCGGAAATGGCTGTCGATGGTGTCGACGCGCTCGGGCAGTACGATATCCGGCAGGAGGACGCGCCGGCCCGGGCAGTAGCGGGATTCAGCGTGAATGCCGCTCCTGAGGAAAGCGACTTTTCAACGATCACCGTCGACGAACTCAACGACCTGCTGGGAGTCGACCGGTACCAGATCGTGCGCAGCCTCTCGGAACTCAAGGAGGAAATCAATATCGCCGATCTGGGTCGAGAACTGTTTCCACTGCTGCTCGCCTTGACGATCGTACTGTTTCTGGGTGAGCACCTGATCGCCAACCGGTTCTATGCAGAAGAGACCTTGCCGGGCTGGGTCGAATCCACCCGGACACCATGACCCTCCTGAGTTGCCCCACTCCGGCTTGTCAGGGGTCGACCCGTAATCGTATCGTGCCCAGCCGCTTATGAAGGTTCTGCTGCAACCTGTCTGGCCCTGGCCCATCACGCTGCTGATCGCAGTCGGGTTGATCGCTGCCGTTTGGCTGACGTACCCGTCCCGCGTGCGTCATCTCTCGCGCGCCTGGCAGCGCACGCTGCTCGCACTGCGGATGCTCACCGCACTGGTGCTGATCTTCGCCATGCTGCGGCCCGCCCTGCAGTTCTCCGAGACCGACCGGCAGTCATCGGAAATCGTGATCCTCAGCGACACCAGCGCCAGCATGTCGACCCGTGACGGCCCCGGGGGCATCACGCGGCGAGAAGCCCTGCTGCGCACGCTGCGCGACAGCGAGACCACTCTGTCGGAACTGGCCGAGGAAGTGGACGTACGGTACATCGACTTCGACGAGAACTTTCGTCAGGTCGAGACACCGGGCACAGCTGCAGACGGACCGCTGACGGCCATTGGCTCCGTCCTGGATGAGTTACGGCGCGACGACACGGGCAAGCGGCTGTTCGCGGTCATCCTCATGAGTGATGGTGCACAGCGGGCCATTCCTCCCCTGGATCTCGATCCACGGACTGCGGCGCGGGCCTTCGCCGAACAGCGCGGGATCCCGATTCACACGGTCGCCTATGGCGCTTCGGAGCTGTCGAACGCAGGTCTCGATATCGCGGTCGAGGACCTCTTTCTGATCGACTCGGTGACGTTTGAGAAGAAGACCGTCCCGGTGCGGGCACAGATTCGCCTCCTCGGTGCCGCGGGGCAAAAGGTCAAGGTGCGACTGATGCGGGAGGATCGCAGCGGCCAGGGCGTGGGACGCACAGGGGAACTGCTTCCCATCCCCTTCGCCAAGGGGACCACTCCGATGGTGGAGCTCGAGGCGCGCGACAATGATCAGACGATCCCCGTCGAACTCTCGTTCGTGGCCGAAACCCCCGGAGAGTACAAGATCGCCGTCGATGTCGAGCCGCTCGATGGGGAACTCAAGGTGACGAACAATCGGTTCGAAACGCTGTTGACGGTCCGCAAGGGGGGGCTGCGGGTGGCCTACTTCGACGTGGTGGGCCGGAATGAAGCCCGCTTCATCGACAAGCTCAATCGCACCGCCAAGATTCAACTGGACTGGCAGGTCGTGCTCCCCGGTCCATTGTCGCATCTCACAGAACTGCGTCCGTCGTACTTCGAACCGGGCACGTACGATGTCTACATTATCGGGGATGTCCCCGCGCGGGCGTTTCGCAAGGGAGATCATGACTTTCTGGCCGATCTCGCGGCGCGCGTGCGCGAGGGTGCCGGGTTGATGATGATCGGCGGTCAGCACAATTTCGGAGCGGGTGGCTACGCAGACTCGCCCATCGCCGACCTGCTCCCCGTGATGATGAGTCCCACAGAGATGCTCGCGGACGATGAGTTTGCTCCAGAACAGCAGGTCGATCGCCGCCTGGAGATGCTGCCCACTCGCTCCGGCAGCAATCTCCATTACGTGATGAACATTGCCGCGCGCGACAACGCCGCGACCTGGAGCCGGCTGCCTCCCCTGCTGGGAGCGACACGCCTGAGCCCGCGGGAAACCGCCGATGTCCTGGCGGAATCCTCGGACGAAATCCCGCTGCTCATCATCGCGGATACCGGTCGGTCCCGCACGATGGCGTTGGCCGCAGACAGCACCTGGCTGTGGCACATGCACGGCTTCGAAGACGTCCATCAGCGATTCTGGCAACAGGTGATCCTCTGGCTGGCGCAAGGAACTCGAGGGAGATCAGCAGGTGTGGGTACTCGTCGAGCCGCGCAATTTTGCACCGCAGTCACGCGTCACCATGACACTGGGGGCGCGAGACGAACGAGGGACGCCGCTCGAGGACGTTGACTTCGACGTCAGTGTCACCCGACCGGACGGAGAGACCGTCGAGGCCACGGCCGAGCGCGGCGGTAGCAGCTATCTGGCCGATTTCGCTGAAACCGAACTGCCCGGCGACTATTGGGTGACGGTCATCGCCCGTCATCAGGGAAGTGTCGTCGGCATCCCCGCCACGACGCGGTTCATCGTGGACCCTCGCGATCCTGAGCTCGACAATCCGGCGGCGGACCCTGACCTGCTCGCCGAAATCGCAGCCCTGACGGGGACAGCCCTGGTTTCAGCCGAAGAATTCGGGCCTTTTCTGAAAAGTCTGATGGAAGCGGGGTTAACGGCCGAACTCACCAAGACCACCCAGGTCAATCTGTGGGACAACTGGCCGCTACTGGGGCTGTTTGTAGGGCTTCTGACGGCCGAATGGTACTTCCGAAAACGACGCGGGCTCGTATAAGACGGAACGTATCCGGGTCGGGATGCGTCGCATACAATCCACAGGACGTTCGCTGACCACACGGGATCTCCGACGGCATGTCAATCGCGACGGAATCCGGATCACAGACCTCGCGGTACGTCGATTTCGATGAGTTCATCGACTATCAGCTCCACAAGGCCCAGTCCGGCATCAAGACGACCGACCTGCTCACCGCCCTGATTGGCGGAGCAGCCGCACTGCTGGCGTATGTTCTGCTCTTCGCGATCTGCGACCACTGGATCGTCGACGGGGGCTTCAACCGGAGTACACGTCTCGGCCTGCTCGCCCTGCTGCTCGTCGTGCTGATGGGCTGGTGTCTCTGGAAGCTGGTGTTGCCTTACTTTCGTCGGGTATCCGCTCTCTATGCCGCACGTGAGATCGAATCGACCGACCCCGAATTCCACAACATGCTGCTGACGCTCGTCGACCTGCGGCAGGCAGGCAGGCCCATCCCGCCCGAGATCCGGTCGGCGCTCGAGAAACGGGCAGGCGCAGCCTCTCCCGCATCGACGTCGACGAAGCGATCGACCGGCGCTGGCTGATGCGGCTCTCGTACGGCCTGCTGGCGCTGGTCGTGGCGACCAGCCTGTATACGATCTTCTCCCCCAAGAAACTGTCGAATTCCCTCTGGAGAGCCCTGCTCCCGACCTCCGACGTGCTCGTCGACACGCGGACCCGCATCGACCGGGTGGACCCTGGAAGTGTCGAGGTGCTGGCCCGCGCTCAACTGCCGGTCTCTGTCGATCTTTCGGGCGAGCTTCCGGAGAACGTGTCGCTGCTCTTCACCACGGTGGATCACCGCTTTGTCGATGAACCTCTGGCCATGCGTGAAGCCGAGGACGGTCTGCATCGGTATCGGGCCATCCTCACGGGCGAGAATGGGCGGGGCATCCTGCAGAATCTCAGCTATCGCGTGCGCGCGGGAGATGCCGAGAGTCAGACATTTCAGGTGACCGTCAAACAGCCACCCACGGCCACTGTGCACGAGGTGCTGTTCGAGTATCCCGACTACATGTCGTTCGACGACCGACAACAAAAGGGCGGTTCTATCGACGCCTGGGAGGGGACGTGGGTGACAGTGCGTGCGACCACCAACGTCCCGGTCTCCTCCGCACTCGTACAGTTTCGCGATGCTGAGGACACCAACCTCAAGGCGGAGGAACTGCCCGCCATCGTGTCTGAGGGGCGGAACATTACCGCCCGGTGGCAGCTTCAGCTCCGTGCGGATGGCACGCACCCCAAATTCTACCAGCTACAGGTCCGCAACGAGGCTGGAGAAACCGACCCCGAGCCGACGCTTTACGGACTGCAGATTCGACCCGATGAGCCGCCCCGCATCGTGTTGCGCCATCCCGAGAGCGACATTGAACGCCCGGCCAATGCGGTCATCCCGCTGCTGTTTGAAGTCAGCGATCCCGATTTCCTGCTGCGCACGGTCATTCTCCGACTCGAGCAGGAGGGCAGTCAACTGAGCGTGGCTCCACGCTTGTATGAGGGTCCACCGTACCGGCAGAGCGTCGTCGGGACCTACGACTTTGATCTCTCCCGACTACCGCTACGACCGGGCGACCGCCTGACTTACTGGCTGGAAGCCCGCGACAACATGGAACCGTTTGCCGATCGCAGCGGCAATCGCACCAACACACCGAAACTCAATATCGACATCGTGGATGCCGTCAGTCCTGAAGAGGTCGAGCAACAGCTTGCCGAGGAGAAGCAGAAGCTGCAGGAGCAACTTCAGGCGGCAGAGACCGACGCCAACGACGAGGCACAACCTCCGGGCGAACAGGTCGCGGATGCAGGGGAGACCACCCCTCCCGAGCCGGGCGAAGCGCAGCCCCCGGCTGAAGGCACGCAGGAAACCGAGCAGACCACCTCGGACAACGACGAAATTGACTCTTCCGGCAAGGGGGCTCCCCAGGCATCCGAGGGTGGTGAAGGCCCGACGGAGGATCAACAGCCGGGAGACTCCGCGGGCGGTGCTCCACCAGATGAAAACTCGCAGCCAACGGGCGAAGAGCCGTTTGAGGAGATGCTGCGCAGGCTGATGGAACTCGAGCAGGAGCGCGAGGCACAGCAGGGTCGGAATACATCTCCGGGCGGTCCGTCGACACCGCGCGAGCAGAGACAACCTCCGGAGGCGGACCCATCGAGCGATACGCCGACGCCGAACGAGACACCACAGCCCGCATCGAACGCAACAGAACAAAGCCCTCCGCAGACGGGAGATGAGGCGCCGCAGCGCGAGCCTTCGCCGTCTCCTGCTGCAACTCCACAGACCAATCCCGGCGACGCGGCCAGTTCCGAGGAGTCCACCCCCTCTGGTCCGTCATCCCCCGATGATGGCAGCGGATCTTCAGAACCCTCTCCGAATGCGCCCGACCGCAATGCCCCCCCCTCGACACCCACCGGAGAACCTCCGATGGGTGACCAGACGACAAGTCCGGCCACGCCGAACGACACTCCGGGCGGCGATCCCTCGAGGCAGGAGTCCGCGGAGCCCGGAACATCGCCGGACCGGCGGTCCGACGATGCCGCCTCACCCGATAGCCCGACGGCCCGGAGCGCCGAAGACCCAGCGACATCTCCCCCCTCGCGCGAGGTGCCACAGCCTCCCGAATCGGGGACGCCCACGCCCGGCAAGCAGCCGAGTTCACCGCCCGCAGGTGATCCGGGCGCCTCTTCGCAACAGCCATCCCCCTCGGAAGGCCCAGCAGGGCAACCGCCCGGGACGCCTGATCCTTCAGCCCCCAATCAACAGCCACCCGCACGGACAGGCAACCAGCCGACGGGGCCGGATGAGCCGCTGCAGGGCGACGGCCGCCCGGATGGTCAACGTTCCGACCAGCCACAGACCGGTGAGGGGGGTAGCAGTCAGCAGACCTCGCAGGGCAACCCGGGTCCCGAAGGCGCTGGCGATACCACGGCGCAGCCCGGCGAGCAAAGCCCGGCGGGCGGTCAAACCGGACAGCCGGGGCAGCAGCCCGGCGAGGGTTCACAGCAGGGGGCCGGTGGTGACAGCCCGATGAACGACAGCGGCAGTGGATCATCCGCACCAGGCGGCATGCAGGATCAAAAGCCGTCAGCCAGGAAGCGACGAACTCGGAGAGAATACGCCGGAGCCGGCTCCACAAGGCCCCCAAGGTCAATCCGATCCTGCGTCCGCTGAGGGCGGCGCCCCGTCCGGAGGTGAGCCCGGACAAGGAGGGGGAGCAAGTGCCGGCACGGGACAGTCCGGATCGCCGGCAGGTGGAGCCGCGCCGCAGCAGGGTGGTTCGGGGAGTGGCGGAATTCCGCCGGCTGGCACCGAGGCATCCCCCACTGCGGGCCAGGGAGGCGGTGATGGCGCCCCTCAACCCGACGGCAACGGGACGGGCGGAGGGGCCGACTCGTCTGCCATCACACCCGAGGAAGCCGACTTGGCCAACAAACGGAAGGCGGCGAATCTCGTGCTGGAGCGGCTGAAGGAACAACTGGAACGGGGCGAAATGGATGCGGAGTGGCGTGAGCGACTCGGCGTCTCAGACGAGCAGCTCCGCGACTTCGGCCAGCGACTGGAACAGAGACTGGCCGATCAGGGGGACGATCTGTCTCCCGAGGGACAGGCCCGCCGCCGCCAGTTCGAGGAGACCCTGCGCACGATCGAATTCGACTCGCGCGGGCGAGCCGCGAGGGGGGCACCGGGCCCCGCGACGCGGCTGGAGGTTTTGGCGGCGCCCGCCGGATCGCACCGCCCCAGCATCGGGACGCCGCCGAAGCCTACCGCGAAATGCTCTCGCGCAAGCGTCGCTCGTCCACCGTACCAACCGAGTGAAGGGCGACGAGGCCTGCGGCGGATGGCCGATATCCGGCTATCGCGGCTCGGCGATCACACGCCCACTCGTAATCTTGACATCCTCGAGGGGACGATCGTTCGCATTCGTCTTGACCGCGCCGATACTCAGGACGGTCTTGAGGCTTTCCGCGTCGGCCGTCTTGCCGAATGCCGTGTACTGTCGATCGAGGTGAGGCACCCGATCCAGGCAGATGAAGACCTGGGAACCGGCGGAATTGGGATCGCTGGTGCGTGCCATCGACAGGACGCCCGCTTCGTGAAGGTGCTCATTGAACTCGGCCGGGATGGTATACCCTGGACCGCCCGTGCCGGTTCCCTGCGGGCAGCCGACCTGCAACACGAATCCGGGAATGACGCGATGCACGATGATGCCGTCGTAAAACCCGATGCGAGTCAGACCGATCAGGTTCCGACAATGTCCCGGGGCCACATCGGGCCAGAGGTCCAGACGAATGGGCCCCATCGTCGTCTGAAACTCGATGGTGTATGTGTGGTCGTCGAAATTCACATCGGCCAGGGCGGCATCCACTTCAGCACGGCGATCGGACACAATCAAGCTTCCTTAATGAAACTCGTGAGACGCACCTCCTACCTGCAGGGGGTGCCGGCCGCAGTCTAGGTCATCGTTTCGTCGACTTCGACCGTTCCGACGCCTCAACCTGCCGGATTCCCGAATCCTCCGCCACCGGGAGTCTCGACGGTCAACACATCTCCCGGCATGACATCGATCTCAATGCACCCCGGGAGCTCGACCTGCTCCGCAGTTGAGGCCCGCTGCAGCAGATTTCGTCCCGGGGCGCCGGGCAGGCCGCCCTCGAGCCCAAAAGGTTGACAGGTCCCCCGACGTTGCGTGAGCAGCGAGACGCGAAGTGGCTTCAGGAATTCAATCTCCCGAACAACGCCGTCGCCTCCCCGATGTTGCCCCGCCCCTCCGGACCCGCGACGAATGCGGAACTCCCGGATCCTGACCGGATATCGCCGCTCGATCACCTCGACATCCGTGAGGCGCGTGTTCGTCATATGGGTATGAACCGCGTCGGCACCGGGCCCATCCGGCGTGGCTCCGCTTCCCCCGCAGATCGTCTCATAGTAGCCGAACGTCGTGTCGCCGAACGTCAGATTGTTCATGGTCCCCTGACTGGCCGCGGCCAGGTGCAACGCCCCCAGCAGCACATCGACCACCCGCTGTGATGTCTCCACGTTGCCACCGACGACCGCCGCGCAGCGGGCCGGGTCCTCGTGCTCCGGGGGATTCAACAGGCACTCGGGCAGGCGGATCTCAATCGGCTCCAGCACGCCGCTGTTAAGCGGGATATCCTCGTTGATCAGACAGCGAAAGACGTACAGCACCGCCGAGGTGACAATCGCCCTGTTCGCGTTCAGATTCGTGGGGAGAACGGGTCCGGTTCCCGCGAAGTCCACCACCGCCTCGTCACCGCAGATGGAGATGCTGACACAGATGGGCGAGCCATCGTCGAGGTGATCGACAAATCGATACTCACCATCATTTCGATCGCGCAGCGCCTGCCGCATCTTCGTGGCAGCGGCTTCACGGATGTGCCGCATGTACGACTGCACCACGGGCAACGAATGCTCCGCGAGCAGGCCCGCCATCAGCCGGACGCCCGTCTGATTGGCGGCCACCTGCGCACTGATATCGGCGAGGTTGTCATACAGGTTTCGCGTTGGATACGGCCCCCCCGTGAGCAACTCCTGCAGCTCTTCTTCGCGGGATGTCCCCGCATCGATCAATCGAAAGCTGCGGAGGAGGACACCCTCGTCACTCAGAGAGCGGGAGAAGGGGGGCATGCTGCCCGGGGAGATGCCCCCGATCTCGGCATGGTGGGCACGGCTGGCGGTGAAGAACAGCAGTCCACCGGACGCTCCGAAGACAGGTGTCACCACGGTCACGTCCGGCAGATGGGATCCCCCTCGGTAGGGATCGTTGGTGACGAAGACATCACCCGCGGACATGTGTGGATGATCCTGTCGCACGCGGCGCACTGTTTCGCTCATGGCACCCAGATGCACCGGAATGTGCGGGGCGTTGACAATCAGCTCGCCCGCCGCGTCGAACAGGGCGCAGCTGTAGTCCAGCCGCTCCTTCACGTTGGTCGATACCGCCGTCTTCTGCAGCGTGACCCCCATCTGTTCAGCGATCGACGCGAACAGATTGTTGAAGATCTCCAGCAGGATCGGGTCGGCCACACCTGTCGAAGGCTGTGCACGTCGCGGGGCCCTGTCGGGTGAGGCCGGTCGTTCGTCAGTAATCAGCAGTTCGCCCCGCGTCGTCACTTCCGACACGAATCCGGACGCGATCACGGTCGTGCCCGTCTGCTCGCAGACGATGGCCGGGCCGTTCAGCCTGTCCCCCGGCTGCAACTGTTCCCGGTCGATGATGTCGACCGGCATCCACCGGCCGTCAAACCAGGCATCTCGCCGCTGTCGTGTCTCAGGCGGGTGCGGTTCTGCCGCTGGTCGCTCGACTGCGACGTGAGGCGTGCGTCCCACTGCCTCGACACGCGCTGCGACCACTTCGACGGGCCTCCCCGGGCGATCGTAGCCGTACAACTGACGATGCCGTTCCGCATAAGCCGCCGCGTAGTCGCCATCTGTCGGAGCCGGCACGTTGATCACGGGCTCCACACCAGCGTAGCGCAGATCCAGCGACCTGCAGGGTGGATCGATTTGCGCTGGAGCGATGCCTTCGTCGGCGACGTCCCGGCAGACCTGTCGCTCCAGGTCCAGGAACACATCCTCGAGATCCGCGGTCGTCAGGTCACTCCAAGCCTTCAGAATCGATCGCTCGAGATGACGGCGCACATCGGCCAGTCCCAGGCCGTAGGCACTCAGAATGCCGGCCAGTGGATGCACCAGAATCTGTCGCATCCCACATTCGCGGGCGATGGCACAGGCATGCTGACCGCCGGCGCCACCAAAGGTGACGAGCACGTGATCCGCAGGGTCGAAACCTTTGGCCACCGAGACCCTGCGAATCGCGCGGCACATGTTAGCGTTGGCGATCTCGACAAAGCCGTTGGCCAGCTCCTCCAGCGACAGGGACACCTCGCCCGAGGTCGCCGCGATCTGTCGCGAGACTTCCTCCAGCCGTTCCCCGACTGCAGCCAGCTCGAGTCGAAACGGGAAATGCTGCGACGGCAGGCGGCCCAGAAACAGATTGGCATCGGTCACGGTCAGCGGCCCTCCGCGACCATAGCACGCCGGCCCCGGGTCAGCACCGGCACTCTCGGGCCCCACGACGAGTTTCGTGCCGTCGTAGCGGCAGACGCTCCCCCCACCCGCCGCCACCGTCTCGATCGCCATCATCGGCGCCACAATCCGGACGCCTCCCTTCTCGGTTTCGAACTCCCGTTCCAGATCACCGGCGAAACGGGAGACATCCGTACTGGTCCCGCCCATATCGAAACCGATCGCCCGACTGAAACCCGCCTGTCGAGCCACATGCGCATAACCGACGACACCGCCGGCCGGGCCTGACAGCAGACTGTCCTTGCCGACGAAGTGATCCGCATCCACCAGCCCGCCTGCCGACGTCATGATCCGGAAGACCGCCCGCGACGGTTCGCCACGGTCGTCGGCAACATCACCCGACAGACCCGCACGCAAACCGTTGACATAGTCGCGCAGCACCGGGTTCAGATAGGCGTCGACTACCGTCGTGTCGCCCCGGGAGACGGCCTTGATCAGGGGTGCCACGCGCGATGAACGACTGATCTCCAGGAACCCCAACTCCCGGGCCACTCGCTCCACCAGAATCTCGTGCTGCGGATTCACGAAGCCATGCAGCAGGCAGATCGCGATTGAATCGAATCCAGTCTGCTGCAACTGACGCAGTTGATCGCGGACGCGATGCTCATCGATGGCGACCAGCACATCGCCCTCCGTAGTGATCCGCTCATCGATCTCGACAACTTCGCTGAACAGGGCTGAAGGCTTGTGGATCCGCAGATCGAACAGGCGCGGACGACTCTGGTTCCCAATCAGCAGCAGATCGCCGAAGCCCCGTGTCGTTACATAGGCGACGCGGGCCCCACGACGTTCCAGTAGCGCATTGGTGCCGCGCGTCGTACCGAGCCTGAGCTTGAGTGCGGGCAACGGATCTTCGAGTTGCAGGCCCAGCAGGTATCGGATCGCCAGCAGTGGCGACTCCTCCCCAGAGCTCAATTCGTACGCGGTGCCGACCCCCACATCGGCTGGCAACTCCTCGTCCAGGGTGAAGCCGGCCGACGGACTGAAGTGACAGACCTGGCGGCGGGCAACCACCTCGCCGGATCGATCGAGGATCGACAGGGCATAGTTGTTCCAGAACCGTTCGGGGTCTCCGGCCCGCCCCGCATCCAGGAACACCCGTGGCTCAGGTCGCTGACTGACCGTGCCCTTCGTGATTCCGGAGCTCAGAGTCTTGAAGGTTCGCAGCCCCCCGTCAGGGGCGCGTGCCACGCAGTCGGTGAAAGTGCCACCGACGTCCACCCAGAACTCCCAGACCATCCTGCACCACCCATCCCATCACAACTCGGTGCGAATTCCATGAAGGACGCCGGGCAGCATTGACGACGATCGCCACAACCTGTCTGCCTACTGAAACTTAGCGACGTCGCCGGACCGCCAGATCCCGATTGCCCCACATTCGCCGTTATGTTATCACCCCGCCTCCTTTCTGTCGCATGGGAATCATGGCGGCACGAGACCACCACAGGGATGTCGTGGCCTCATGCGGGCGTGACCTCACCACCTTTCCCCCCACTTAGCCGACAGTGGTCCCGTAACTGACAGCGAATGTCCAACATTCGCTCCGTCGTCAAGGAGTGATGGCGTGGAACCCCAACGGGTGAGCAACCTTCGCGTACTGTTCGTGGATGACGAGGCCCCGATTCGGCAGGTCATGGCCGCCGAATTGCCTCGCATGGGCCACGACGTCACCGTGTGCGAAGACGGTGCCAAGGCGCTGCAGGTCCTCGAAGAGCACGTCTTCGATGCCGCGATCATCGACCTGCGCATGCCGGGACTCAGTGGCTGGGAAGTGGTTGAGCGGCTGCGACAAATCGCGCCTCAGACCGAATTCATCATCTCCACCGGGCATGGAGACATGGATGATGCGATTCGCGCGCTGCGGCTCGGAGCCTATGACTTCCTGCCCAAGCCCTGCAAACTGGTGACCATCGCCACCGTGCTGCAGCGGGTCGCCGACAAGCGTGCTCTGACACACAAGACCATCGCCCTCGAAACGCGTCTCAAGGCTGTTCAGGGGCCGACGGAACTCATCGGCGAAACTCCCGCCATGCTGCGGGTGAAGTCCCTTGTCGAGCGGATCGCCCCCACCGACTCGAGCGTCCTCGTTCTGGGCGAGACCGGAACCGGCAAAGAGCTGGTGGCTCGACGAATTCACGACCTCAGCCAGCGGGCGACCATGCCATTCGTGCCGGTCAACTGCGGTGCCTTGCCTGAAAACCTCGTCGAAAGCGAGCTCTTCGGACACAAGAAGGGTGCGTTCACCGGAGCAGACACGGCCCGCAAGGGACTGATTGAAGTGGCAAACGGCGGAACCCTCTTTCTGGACGAACTCGGCGAACTCGACAAGCAGATGCAGGTCAAGCTGCTCCGCTTTCTGGAGTCGGGAGAGGTCCGCAAAGTGGGCGAGAGCGAGCCCTTTCACGTCGATGTCCGCGTCGTCTGTGCGACCAATCGCTCCTTGCAGGAAATGGTGCAGGAGGGAACGTTTCGCGAAGATCTGTTCTTCCGCGTCAATACCTTCGAGATTCATCTGCCGCCGCTGCGGGAACGCCGGGACGATATCCCCGCCCTGGCTCTCACGCTCATCGCGCGGCACATGAAGCGGTCTGATCTGCCGGAGGGCATCTTCACGCCCGAAACCCTCCAGCTCCTGCAGAGCCACGACTGGTCAGGGAACGTCCGGGAACTCGCCAACGCCCTGGAGCACGCGACGATTCTGGCCGGCGGACAGACGATTCTGCCGGAACACCTGCCCATTACCGTGGGAGGAACCTCGGGCGACACCCACCTCCCCTTCGACATCAGCGCGTTCTCAGCACCGATGACGCTGCGGGAGATCGAGCAGGAGGTCATCCTCCAGACGCTCGACAAGTACGACGGCGACAAACCCCGAACCGCAGAAGAACTGGGGATCGCGTTGAAGACGCTCTACAACAAGCTCCACCAGTACCAATCCCAGGGAAAGGCGGCCTGACGGCCTTCCTCAGTACTGGCGGATGACTCCCTCGACGAGGCCGAGCACCTCGACGTTTCTGGAGTAGATGGGGCTCATCGACGAGTTGGCAGGCTCCAGACGAATCCGGTTCTTCTCGCGATAGAACCGTTTCAGCGTCGCCTCGCTCCCATCCACAAGTGCGACGACGATGTCGCCATCCCGTGCGGTCTGGGAACGACGTACGACGACGTAATCGCCGTCGGCAATCTGATCCTCGATCATCGAGTCGCCCCGAACCCGCAGACAGAACTTCTCTTCGTCGAACAGCGGGGCGAAGTCCACACGCTCATCCTCCTCGACGGCCAGCACGGGAGTGCCCGCGGCGATCTGTCCGGCCAGCCTGAGGCTCGTCCGCTGCAGTTGCGGATGATCGGCCAGCTGGATTGCCCGAGACATGTACGACTCGCGGGTGATCAATCCCTTCCGCTCCAGTGCCTTCAGATGGCACATCACTCCGTTCGGCGATCGAATGCCGAAATGACTGCCGATCTCACGTACGGTCGGACCGTACCCGCGATTCATGATCTTGTCTTTGAGATAGTCGTAAATCGCCTGCTGGCGCTTCGTCAGCTCCGCATGATCACTCATCAGCTGTGCCTCCCGGGCTCATCCGTGACACGAAACTCAGCGGACCTCCCTGAACCGTGGCGGGCAACCTGCCCACATCCGCGAATCCTCGCCGCCTTGGCCGTACTGAGCATTTGAACTCTAATATACCTCTGTGCACATGTCAACACGCCCCCGATCTCTCCAGTGACTGGCGGTAGAACTCTGCTCCGGCCTGCAAAGCGGCCGCGATGCCGGCAGGGTCGCGACCTCCCGCCTCGGCCAGATCGGGACGTCCGCCTCCCTTGCCCCCCACACACTGCGACGCCGCCTTCACACAGTCGCCCGCCTTGACACCTCGCTTGACGAGGTCCGGGCTGACGGCCGCCAGCAACGCCACCTTGCCGTCGATCTCGCTGGCCAGCAACACCGCGACCGCCCCCCCCTGACCGCGCAACTGGTCGGCATACTCCCGCAGCGTCTCCCGATCCGCCCCCTCCAGTGCGCTGGTCACGATCAGCCC
The DNA here is from genome assembly GCA_963715185.1 of uncultured Planctomycetaceae bacterium. Taxonomy (GTDB): domain Bacteria; phylum Planctomycetota; class Planctomycetia; order Planctomycetales; family Planctomycetaceae; genus CAVPPT01. The sequence continues at coordinate 94,294 of CAVQRG010000016.1, read as the reverse complement.
CCCCTCCACGGTCTCGGCGTTCGCGAGGAGTTCGTCCGCACGCTGTGCCACCGAGGCCTTAGTGAACCGTGCCAGCGACCGAGACAGGTCCCGCGCTTCCTGCTGCAGCTGTGTCACCCGGCGGGGAAGGTCCTGTACCTGTGGCACCTTGAGCGCGACCGCAAGTTCGTGCAGCAGCGACTCGGTTTCGCGCACACGCTCGAGGGCTCGACGACCGGTCAGGGCCACGATGCGACGCACACCCGCGGCAATGTTCTCTTCGCTCGCGAGCTTGCAGAGGCCGACTTGTCCCGTGTTGTCGAGATGGGTTCCTCCGCAGAGTTCCCGGCTGAAGTCCCCCATGGTCACAACGCGGACATGATCGGGGTACTTCTCTCCGAACAGCGCGGTTGCCCCGGCCGCACGTGCCTCCTTGATGTCCATGAGCGCTGTCTCGATGCTGGCACCTTCTGCGATCCGCTCGTTAACCAGGTCTTCGATCCGCAGCAACTCGTCCGGTTGCACAGCCGACGAATGCGAGAAGTCGAATCGCAGCAGATCCGGTTCGACTTTCGACCCTCGCTGCATGGCATGCTCTCCCAGAACCCGCTGCAGGGCGTGGTGCAGCAGATGTGTGGCTGAGTGTGCCCGGCGGATCGCCGACCGACGTCCGGTGACAACGTCGGCCTGGCAGGCATCTCCGACTTTCAACACCCGGCCCTCCCACCGGCCACGATGGACCACGAGTTCGCCATGGCGTTGCGTGTCTTCCACAACGAACGTTCCCGCCGCCAGCGTGAGCGTGCCGGTGTCACCCACTTGCCCGCCCGACTCGCCATAGAACGGCGTCTGGTCGAGGATGACGTCCACCTGGGTCTCGGCGGCCTGAAGTTCATCCACGCGGTTCTGGCCGACGACAAGTCCGACCACCCGCGCGTCAGCGGCGAGTGTCTCGTATCCCAGAAACCTGGTGGCACCATGGTCTCGCTCGATCGCATCGAGCGGGCCGGTCGCCATCACGCCCCATGTTCCCACACCACTGACCCGTTTGTGCTCCTCCTCCGCCCGACGGTAGGCTTCGCGGTCGATCTTCAGCCCGCGGTCGGTCGCCAGCGCCGTCGTCAGATCCAGCAGAAATCCATCTGTCTGATGCAGGTCGAAGACCTCCTTGCCGGGCAACACCTTCACTCCCGATGCCACAGCCTTGTCCACCAGACGCTCGAACTTGGTCAGCCCGCGTTCGATGGTCCCGAGGAAATGCTCCTCCTCCTCGCGGATCGTACTGACAACGTTCTCCTCGGTTTGCCGCAATTCCGGATAGGGCCCGGCCATGACCTCGATCACGGCGGGGACGATGCCATGCAGAAATGGCTCGTGCTTCCCCAGCAGGTATCCCTCCAGAAACGCCCGCCGCAGCAACAGGCGGATGATGTAGGTCTCCTCCTTGCTGCCCGGGGACACCCCTTCGTGAATGGCGAAGGTACAGGCACGAACGTGGTCTGCAATGCGACGCAAGGCCCGCCCCTGAGACTCATGAAAATCGTAGCGGACCCCGACGGCCTCCCCCGCCGACTCGCACACCGGCCGCAGAATGTCGATCTCGAAGTTGCTGAGCACTCCCTGCAACACCGAGGCGGTCCGCTCGAGCCCCATGCCCGTATCGATGTTCTTCTTTGGCAGAGGTCGCAGATTGTCGGGCGGCGGGCCCACACGATTGAACTGCGTGAAGACGAGGTTCCAGATCTCGACCTCCTTCTCCCCACCGGGCGGATGGTAGAAGATCTCGCTGCACGGTCCGCACACCCCATCCGGACCTTCGCTGGGAGCCCCTGCCGGCCAGAAGTTTTCGTGTTCATCGTCACGACGGATGCGGGATGGGGGCAGCCCGACCTCACGCTCCCAGATCCCGAACGCCTCGTCATCATCCTGAAACACCGTTACCGACAGCCGGTCGGGGTCGAGTCCCAGCCATGCGCGACTGGTGAGGAACTCCCAGGCCCAGTTGATCGCCTCGCGCTTGAAATAGTCCCCGAACGAAAAGTTGCCAAGCATCTCAAAGAACGTGTGGTGATAGGCCGTGACACCCACATTGCCAATATCCCCCGTTCGCAGGCACTTCTGGCAGGTGGTGGCCCGGGTGAACTCCAGTGGCCCGATCCCCAGAAACTGGTGCTTGAACTGGTTCATCCCGGCTGGCGTAAAGAGCACTGTCGGATCGTCACGAGGGACCAGGACGTCGCTGGGACGCCGGACACACCCCTTGTCGACAAAGAACTCCAGATACTTCTCGCGCAGTTCGTCGGTCTTCATGCAGAGATTCGGTCCCAAGAGCCAGGTCATGCCCGATCAGCGGAGGTCGGGCGGATTTGGTTTCCCAGATGGTCAGCGTCGAGTCATGGCTGTGATGCCTCGGGAACAACCACCACTTCGCCATTCAGCCGGGTCAAACGGACCTCTCCAGCGGCGGACTTTGCCACCGTGTGAAACTGGTCCGGCGTTTCGACAGAAACGTGATTGATCGTCGTGATGAGATCACCCGGGCGCAACCCGGCGGCGTGCGCAGCGCTGCTGTCCGCGACCGCAATCACCAGGACGGCCCGGTGATACGTCTCCATCAGATCGCTGGTCAGGTAACGGCGGCGGGCCGTCGGATAGTCGACATCCAGACCTCGCCAGGCCGCAAACCGGCGTTGCGTCGCCACGATCTGTGTGTCATCCTCGACCGGCCACTTGGCGAGGCGAACCGGCAGCTGAAACTCGCGTCGCCGGTCCGGTCGCCAGACATGAAGCATGGCATCGGCCCCAGGCCCCAGCAGTCCCACGACACGCATCAGGTCATCCGCACCTCGCACCGGCACGTCGTCGATCTGCATGATCAGGTCATCTGGTCGCAGTCCGGCACGCGCGGCCGGAGAATCCAACGCCACATGCACGGTGCGGGCCGCTCCCGACAGACCGGTACGCACCCCCAGCGCTCGCATCGCTTCGGGGCGGACATCACTCGGTCGCACGCCGAGAAATCCGTACTCCACTTCATAACCCTGCAACAACTCGTCGATCACGCGGCGCATGTCGCGATCAATGGCGATCGCGAACCCAACCGATTTCTCGTAGCCATCCAGGGCAGCCAGCGCGGTTGTCAGGCCAATCAACTCCCCCTGCAGATTGATCAGAGCCCCACCGCTGGCCCCGACATCCAGACGCGTGTCGACATGCAGCAGTGTGCCGTAACGATGAATCGTCTCGTCCCCCCCCTGCGGCTCGCTGTCGGCAGGCTCGGGAGCCGGGCGCCGCGAGATGTTGCTGATCATGCCCCAGCTTGCGCTGGCGGACCCGTCGCGGGCAATGGCGTAAGGATTCCCCAGCGCGAGCACGAGCTGTCCCTTGCGGACACCGCTCGCATCTCCCAGCTGAATGGGAACGACCTCATCGGAATCGATACCCGTGTCGTCCAGCGTCAGCTTGAGGATCGCCAGATCACTCCGCGGGTCGGAGGCCACTACCACGGCGCCGACCATCCGCCGGTTTGCCAGCCGTGCATAGACCCTCGGAGGCGCACCCGCATCCACCGATCCCGGTGTGTGGAGAACATGGGCATTCGTCAACACGTACCGGTCGATACCACCGCGTTGCCGGGCAATCACCACGCCCGATCCGAATCGCTCGGGCAGGTAGCTGAGATCCGCAGGCTGGTCCAGTTCCGGTACGCGCTCGAATCCACGAAAGGGATTCACCGGATCGCGCTGCGTCGTCCGGACGACGGCCAGACTGACCACCGACGCTTCCGCGCGGGCAATGGCCTCGATGAACGCCGATTCGATGGCCACGACGGCAGAAGGCACGTCATCCGCCCAGAGGGCTGCGCTGCCTCCGCACATACAACTGCAGGCGATCAGGAGGGATCTACACACGAAGTTTCGATGGTTGAAGGACCGGCCGGGGAGTCGCCCCCGGCTCCCGGGCGAACGATGGCCCCCTTCGTCAACTCACGACGACAGGTCCGGACCCGCGCTCTCGCGCCACTGCCCGTTCGAGTAAGCGGCCGTTCGCGAATCTTAGCAGCCACCCACCGCCCCGGAAACGCAGCGTCTCGAACGACCCGCAATCAGCGGCGATGCGGCTCAGTCTTCCTCAACCACCTCGACCACTTCGTGTCCGTTCGACTCGATCGGAGTCGCAACAACGCGCTTCTCCAGGATCTTCTGGCGAATCTCGGCCGCAACCTCGGGGTTCTCCTCCAGAAAGACCCGGGCCTTGTCACGCCCCTGCCCCAGCTTGACGTCTCCATAGGCAAACCAGCTGCCACTCTTCTGGATAATCCGGTCTGCCGCCGCCAGATCGAGCAAATCAGCCTCCATGCTGATTCCCCGAGTGCTCAGCATGTCGAATTCCGCAGTCCGGAACGGCGGCGCGACCTTGTTCTTGACGATCTTGGCCTTCATGCGGATGCCGACCGACTCTTCCCCATCCTTGAGGGTTGCGATTCGCCGCACGTCGACACGGCAGGAACTGTAGAACTTCAGGGCCCGCCCACCGGGCGTGGTCTCCGGGCTGCCGAACATCACCCCGATCTTCTCGCGAATCTGATTGATGAAGATCACGCACGTGCGCGACCGCGCGATCGCACCAGTCAGCTTCCGCATCGCCTGGCTCATCATGCGGGCCTGCAGACCGACATGCTTGTCGCCAATCTCACCATCGAGTTCAGCCTTGGGAACCAGTGCTGCTACCGAGTCGACGACGATCACGTCGACGGCATTCGTCTTGATGAGCGTCTCGGCGATCTGCAGCCCCTCCTCTCCATAAGAAGGCTGACTCACCAGCAACTCCTCAAGATTCACGCCCAGCCGTCGGGCCCACGACGGATCCAGAGCATGTTCGGCATCGATAAAGGCCGCGATTCCCCCGTCGCGCTGCGCACTGGCCACCGCGTGCAGGGCCAGCGTCGTCTTGCCGCTCGACTCGGGCCCGAACAGCTCGATAATCCGTCCACGAGGAAAACCGGCGCCCCCCAGTGCCAGGTCCAGGGACAGCGCCCCTGTCGAAATCCCGTCCACATGAGAACTGCCGGAATCCGACAGCTTCATGATCGATCCTTCGCCAAAAGCCTTCTCGATCTGCCCCATGGCATTCGCGAGCAGTTTCTGGTGCTCGCTCTCAGTCGGAACTTCCGTGGAGCGTCGCGCTTGTTTGGTACGAGCGGCCATCAGTGACATCCCTTGCTGCGTGCATCTATGGAGCCCCGAGACGAACTCGTGAGCCTCTCCGATGACTAGTGTACAAACATTCCCTATCGAGGCAAGTCGCCTTCTCGCGGATTCTGGCGATTTCAGGCACCCCGGGAAAGCATCCCGCCTCCCCTGACCGGCCGGACCAGCGCCCGAATGTTCCCCAACTGGCGCCCCATTCTGCATTTCGAGCAGGAAGTCGGAACACCGCAAGAAGCGCGCCCGCCGTCGCTCAGCAGGCTCACTGGTCCGATTCTGCCAGCAGAAGCTGCAGGTAAGACCGCCGCTCCGAATCACGAAGCCCAAGGGTCTCGGCCAGCCTCAGCAGGGCATCGCGAGCCTGGTTCCAGTCGTCGTTTCTGGCCAGGGTTTCCAGTTCGAGAAATGTCCCCAGCCGCTCCACCGTGTCGACGGCGATTTCGACGTCGCGCCCCTCCCAGGTCAGATGACAGCAGAGCCGTTGCTTGTGCACATCTGCGACGGGACGAAATCCAAGTGACGAGAGCAACGCGAGCATCGCCCTGGCGCAGGACCGCCCGACTCGAAGGGGACCTCGACCTCCTGCCGCGTCTTCGTCTCGCGGTCGACCAGCGGCCCTTTGTACGTCAGACGGTTGTCGTCACCCATGGAGCGAATGCGGAAGGCCTCGTCGGTGACAGCGAAGTCACGCCCGGGATGAGCGAGATAGGTATCGCACTGGTCGACAACGGGTCCACGAGCAACCGGTACGGTCGATAGCAACTGATCGAGGTCGGAGTCCTCCGCCAATCGAAACTTCAGCTCCACTTCGTAGGCCAACTCGTGCAAGGGGACGGTCATGGACGCTCCGGAATCTGATTCATTGTGTAATGTCCGGTGTGCGGGAACAGCTCGATGCCATCACCATCACGCATGTCGACCCGAACCTCGTACACGTATCGCGGTCGAACGTCATCGAGCCGCAGTCGAACGGTGCGCGCGTCTGCAGAGAGCTCGACCTGCCGGATCTCCGGGGTATAGCGACCGGAATCGGGTGTTGCATACGCTCCCTCCCAGACTCGCGTATACCCGGCGACCAGATAGGCTTCGGGGTCGACAGCGGCCTCCCGAGTGACCGGACGCAGGAACTCCAGTTCCAGACCGTCCGCAGTGGCCCGCAGCTCCCGAATCCCGTTCGGCAGTTCGTGACCGTCGGGCCGCAGTCGCACGATCTCTCCGACATTCGGTCCCCCCAGCCACCCCGAGTCGAAGATGCTGCCGATATACAACTCCCCGGCCTCACTGACGGCTCCGCAGATCGGGCCAAGAAACGTCTCCTCCTCGCTGGACCACGCCGGACGCGAGAATTCGTAGGTCGCCCCCTGCAGTTCACCACCAACCTCCTGCAACGAGAACCGGATGAGAAACTTGCCGTTGTACTCGCAACCGATGCCGTGTCCGGCAAACGGAGCCAGCGGTCCGGACAGTTGCTCCGGGAGGAAAAACACGCCGTTGACGCTCCGGGTCCAGGGATGCGGGATCTGAATGGCCGGGCGCGATTCCGGTCGGTCCTGCTGGGGATCGTACAGGCTCTGGACTCCGTACCGCTCTCCTTCGCGGATGTGATTCAACTCGTTAAACGTGTTCGCGACCCCCTGCTGGTCGGTCACGAACAGCCGTCCCCGTCCATCGAAGGCGATCCCCTGGGGAAATCGGAGTTCGTGAGCGAACGGCTCGACACGGCCATCGGTCGTCACTCGAATCACCTTACCGCGCCAGCGCGTGGTCTCTGCGGGGCGCCCCTCCTGCTGATAATCGCTGCCCAACGCCAGGTACAGGTTGCCCGCGGCGTCTCGCACGGGCCCGGTCGTCCAGTCGTGGTAATTGTCACTGTAGCCCCAGCCGTCGGTGACCACGGTCCTGGTGTCGCAACGACCATCGGCATTGCTGTCGCGGAGTCGCAGCAGTTCAGCCTTCGTGACCACCAGCAGATCTTCGCCGTCAGCCAGCACGCCGAAGGGCGCGGGCAAGCCCTCTTCGAAAGCAATCAGCGACTCCGGTTGTCCATCGGCGGCCCCCTCGCCGACGAGATAGACATGCCCCTTGAGCGACGTGAACACCAGAGCCCCCTCGGCCGTCCACCCCAATGACGTCGGCATGATGGAGGCTGGCAGTTTCAGGCGCTCGCCGCTGAACCCCGGCAGGGTCGTGACAAGGGATTCACCCGGTGGCAGATCAGGCCGCGAAAGCACGGCGGAGTCTGGACGCGCCTGGCGACATCGATATTGAATCACGAGGCCTTCACGCGCGCCCGGTCGGATCTCCGTGCCATCGGCTTCAGCAGCGTTCACGCCATCCGGCATCCGCGGACCGATGGCCCCCTGGGCCGCATGCACTGTCTCCTGTCCACGCCGCCACATCAGGCGGTAACCCTCGGGGACAGCGTCGACACTCAGACGGCGCAGGATGCCTGTCATTCCTGCAGAGTCGTCGTGCAGAGCCTGCTCCTCGACGGCCTTCCACTCCTGGCGAATGACCAAGCTCTTCTCACCCTGGGCCTCGAATCGCATGCGGTGCCGAGACGTCACCGTCTGGCCTTCCGTCGTGTATCCGAGGAGCTGGGCATGCCGCGCCTGCTCGGCAATCGGCTCCAGAACCTCCCCCGTGGCGAGATGCTGCAGGACGACATCCGGCCTGCCGCCAAAACCGGTCATCAGATCTACTCCGGCCAGGTCCCAATACCAGCTCTTGCCCTCGGTACGCTGACGTGCGAAGTCCCCCAACGTCCAGCCCCGGACACAGAACCGGTCCAGGTCGAACAGCACGCTATGCCCGTTGCCGAAGCCGATCGCCATCGGCCGGGCAATGTAACCTCCCCCGTTCTCTTCGCTGGCCGTGAACACATCCCGCACGATCCGGGGCGGGTTGTCTGTCCCGACAACGAGAAACTGCTCCACCTGCGTGGGATTCGTCGGGGCCTTGAAACGTGGGTCATGAATCGCCCCCCACAACGCCTGCAGTTGACGGTCGACATCTTCGCCCAGAATGCCTGGGACCGCCTTGTTGAAGTTCGGCATCTCGATCCCCGGCATCACTCTCAAGGGGGCCCGGGTCCAACGATGGAAATACTCAGCCCGCATCCGCCCACCGACCCCCAGTAAGTCCGAGCCTCGTGTGCCCAAGGCGACGTTGCGCGGTTCGTAGGTCCCGAATTTGTGACAGGCGACACAGTTGAATCCCCCGGCCCCGGCGAGCGCGTGGCCGAGAATCAGCGTCTCCTCGTCCGGGACGGCCTGTGCGAGTAGTCTCGAGCTCTCGCCTTCCTCGCGAGGGAACATGCTGCGGTCGACCCGGACCTTGGTCGGGATGCGATCCTGTCCGATGAGATACGAGAGCAGCGCCTGTTCGTCGTCCGGAGCGTGACGGAACTGCGGCATCCGCACCTTCAACCAGGGCAGGCGGACTGCCCGCTGTGCCCCGCGAACCGCTTCTCTCAGCGGCTCGTCATGCAACTTGTCGCCAACAGCCGTGAGTGCGGGCGGAATCAGCGACTGGCTTTGGCCGCGCAGGCGGGCGTCACTCGTCGACACGCGTCCGGCTGTGGCCACAATCCCTTTCGCGTGATTTCGCTCATGGCAGGCGAGGCAATTACGCCGAACGACAACACTCTGTCCCCGCTCGAACTCGCTGGGCAGCGACAACTGTCGGTCGAAACGAGACTCGATGTATGCCTTGAGAGCCTCCCGATCTGCCTGGCGATACACGGGGCGATGACGTTGGACATCAGCCCGATCTCCCAGACATGAGGACTCCCAGTCGGTGACAGGTTGCTCGAGCGATGGCACGCCGGTCAGGTCCGCCTCCATGGCCGGGATGTTGTGGCACGCCGCACAGCGACTCGCCTGGGCCAGCGCACGTCCGCGGCGGACGAGTTCCGTGTCCCGCTTGTCGGACAGCGAGGCTTCGTGAAACCGAATGCCGGGCTCACGTCCGAGTTGCGAGAGCGTCTCCGCCAGACTGGCTCGCTCCCGCGGCGTCAGGCGGATGAGGGGCATCTGATGCTGGGCGTTGATTCTCTCGGGCCTCGACAACCAGGTGTACAGCCACTGCAGGGAGCGTTTCCCACCGACGTGTGTCAGTTCGCCGCCACCAAAGGGCCCGCTCACGCCATCGCCATCCACAACATGACAGGCCAGGCAGCCCACCGACTTCAGCAGCAGGTCTCCCTCGGGGGTTTCCGCTGCGGCCTTGAAATTCGGGACCTCGATGAGGTCGGCCGGCTGCGAAAAATGCTCGAGCCAGGCGGCGATCGCCTCGACATCGTCGGGAGCGAACCCGAAGTCTGGCATGCGGGCGTGGCCCTGCGTAGCCGAGTGCCCCCCCAGCTTCCTGACCAGCCAATCGCGATTGAGTCCGTCGGTCACGTGGAGCAACCCTGGTGCCGGGAGACTGATCTGCTCGGCCGCACGCTGATGACAACGATTGCAGCGATAGGCGTCGAACAGCATGCGTCCGGTATGCACGGCTGCCAGATCCGGCCGCGGTTCGTCGCGGAAGAGTTGATGCTGGGGGAGCGGCTCCAGGGGAAACCGGTCGGAGGACCAGAACAGATGGACCCGTGCGTGATCCGTGGTTCTCGCGAAGCGTACGTCGAGTTCCAGGAAACCGAACGTCAACTCGACTGGCTCGCCGCTGACCCATGCCGGCGTGGAGGTCTCGGCTTTGAGCACCGTCTGCCCGTCGATGTCCATCGAAACCGAACCGTCGACGAAGGCATGAAAAGTGACCAGTGCCTCTTCACGCATCAGGAGTTGTGACGTCCACGAAACCTCGAACTGGCCGGTTGGCAGACGCTCATCAGGCATGGCCCCTCCCCAGTCGAAGGAGACCATCGGATCAAGTCGCTCGACCACAGCGTCGTCGACCGAGTAGACCCCCAGCAGCCCCGGAAGCAGGTCGGCCGCTTCGTCAAACTGTGCGCACACAGAGCGTCCAGCGGCCATCAACGCCGTTAGAAAGACGGTGGCCCGCAGGATCCGCTGCCTGAGAAAACAGTCGCGGTCGTCCCGGTCAACGACGGTCATCACTCGCTCGGGGTGTACTCGGATTCCCCTTGCGAGGAACCGCCAAAGGTCTGCCGAAACGCCTCGGTCTGTGCGGCCACGGTCTTTTGGGGCCCTTCGATCTTGAAGAAGTAGTTCCCCCCGGGCTTCGCGGAGAACATCACGTTGAGTACCCGGTAATCCGGCTTCTCCTCCGTCTTTCTGAGAATGGGCGGCCCGACCGTCTTGTTGTAAGTACCTGTGATGTCAACGACGATGTAATCTCCCTGCTCAGACTGGCCCTGGGACATGCGCACCCGGCGATCGGCTGCCGCGAACTGCCCGAGCCAGCGCTGAATGTTGGCCGACGCCGTGCCACCGAAGGGAGGAAAGACCACATACGCGGCATTCTCGTTGTCTCCCTCGGCCGCAGGGACGACGAACTGGGCCAGCCGCAACTGGCTGGTCACCGGTTCTTCCTTCCACGATTCCGGGACCTGCAGGGTCAGCCCGCCGGCCTTCACTTCGCGTGTCTCCTCTGCAGTCGGTACCGTCCCGGCTTCGGTCCCGGTGTTCGTCAGGACCACACCGGGCCCGGCAGCCGCCAGGGGCAGGCCAGCCACTCGCGTCGGCAGGGCATACAAGCCGGTTCGTGCAGTGATGTACAGCGTCCGCAGGTCTTGGCCGCCGAATGCGCAGTTGGAGGGTTTCTCGGGAACTTCCACCCGTCCCACGAGTTCACCGCCGGGTCCCAGCACGACCAGCGACTTGTACGTCGCATACAGATTTCCATCCCGGTCGAAGGCCATGCCGTCAGGACCGTTGCCATCCAGTTCGGCATCACCCGTGAACAGGACCTTGCCGGATCCCAATTCACCTGGCTTTCGGATCTCGTACCTCACAATCTGACTCAGATTGGGATTGGCGACGATCAGGGCCATTCCGTCCGGCGACACCAGCACTCCGTTGGGACGCGGCAGATCATCGATGACGCGGTGTGTCTGCCCCTGCGCATCGATGTAGTACACACCCTGCACCGGCTGGTTCGGTTCCCCGGGCCCGTACAGCGGATCGGTGAAGTACAGTCCTGCGTGAGCATCGAGGGCGAGGTCGTTCGGCCGATTGAAGGGCTTTCCGTCAAAAGTCCTGACCAGCACATCGACCAGTTTCCCGGTCTGCCCCTGGGCCTGAAGTCTTGCGATCTGTTGCGCCGCGCCCTGACAGGCGTAGACGTTCCCTGACTGGTCGCACATGAGGCCGTTGGCCCCCCCCGACTCATCCATCCAGGTCGACACGTTGCCATCGGCGTCGCAGCGCAAGATGCGCTCCGACGGGATATCGCTGAACAGCAGATACCCTTCCGGATGCCAGGCCGGCCCCTCCGTAAACTGGAAGTCACCCGCGATCTGCCTCACGTTCCCGTCGACCAGATCCGTGAGATCGGCCGCTGGCAGGGAGGACACCAGACATAGCAGGAGCCCACTGGTCCCGAGCACGCAAATTCGCCGTTGCCACGATTGTCTCTGCTTCATCTTGCGATTGATCCTTCTGTCTGGAGTCTCGGTCCCCGGACCTGTCCTGGTGTGCCCCGATGGTCTCGTCTTCACTTCCCCATGCGACGGGCCGCCCCACATCGTCGCCTCTTCAACACTTACTGTCCTCACCCCGGGGGAGCGGCTCGGAATACTCCCGCTCGCCCCCGGTCAGGGCTCTTCCGCAGTGCTGCGGAGATCGGGCGACCCGGCATGTCACCGGAGTGCTCCCTGTCTGGTAGTCTACGCGCTGACGTTCCTCGCTGCATCTCCGCGAGCCTCTGGAGTGTGCGCACACGGGGATCTGCAGTCCGGGCGATTTGCACAGGGTCGCTCCCCGCGGCAGAATGAACTGACCGGACGACACGAATCGTTCTCCGCCATGAGCCCTCTGCATCAGGTTCCCGCCATGCTCCCGGACGAGATCTGGAATGTCTTCTCCTGAGACCGCAACGGATCGAGACGTCCGGCACCCATCAGGCTTCCGTCACGAGAATGGCATCGTCCCGGCACCACGCCCCCCCGGTGAGTGGCTCGCTTTTCTCACACTGACGGGGCTCTCTGCCCTGATCGGATATGCGACCGCGAGACTCTCCCAGGACCTGCTGACGCTCACGATCCTTCTGATCCCCGTCTCGATCGGCGCGTGGCGTTGGGGAGTGGCCGGCGGACAGACCGGGTGCGTCGCCGCCCTTGCCGCGTGGGCAGCAGCCAGGGTGACCGGCGCGGGCAGTCCGGCTGGCCTGGATCTCGTCAGTCTGGGTCTGCTGGCGATGCTGCTCTGTGCTGCCGTCGCGATCATCGTGTCCTGCCGAACAGCCCAGCGTCGCAGCCTCAGCCTGTCGCAGACGGAGCCTTGGACTGGACTGCTGAACCGGAATGGCTTTCTCGTTCGGCTGGAGAGCGAGGTGGCCCGCAGCCACCGCCATCGACATCCGCTGGCGGTCCTGTATCTGGACATCGACAACTTCAAGAGCTTTAACGACTCGCGGGGACACGTCGCGGGCGACGACCTGTTGCGGCGTATCAGCCAGGTTCTGCGGGCTGCCACACGCAGCTACGACGCGATCGCCCGCCTGGGTGGCGATGAGTTCGCCGTCCTCTATCCGGAGATCTCGGCCGAGAACGCGACACAGGCCGCGGAGCGCCTGCAGACGTCGCTGCGGCAACTGAGTCAGGGTCCCGTCGGCCCTGTGACATTCAGCATGGGCCTCGTTACGTCGCAGACCGCACCGCCGGAGGCGTGCACGCTGATTGCTGCTGCGGACGAACTCATGTATCGCGCAAGGAGTCAGGCAAGGATCGCCTGACAATCGACCGCCTCACGGCCACGCGGGCGTCGGCTCACGTGGCAAGAGATCAGCGGGCGGCCGAACGGTCCGGGATTGTCCCGGTAAGGGACTAATCCTTCAGGCCGAAATCCTTGATCTTGCGGTAGAGCGTCCGCTCGCCGATACCCAGCAACGCGGAAGCCTCTTCGCGGTTCCCCTCGGTGAGCTCGAGTGCCCGCTGGATGTAGTAGCGCTCGACATCCTTCAACGGCTTGCCCAGCAGCACGTCGAAGCCCCCCGAGCTCACGACACCTTCCTGGACGTCTGTCGCAAGGGGGGCGATCTCCTCGGGAAGGTCGTCGACATCCAGCAGTCCATCCACATCGAGGACGAGCATCGCTTCGACAGCGTTGCGCAGCTGCCGGATATTCCCCGGCCAGTCATAGGCCATCATGGCCTGACGGGCGGCCCGCGATATCCCCTGCACCTCCTTGCCGTGGCGCTGCGAGAGATCCTTAAGAAAATGGTCCGTGAGCACGGGAATATCCATCCGCCGCTCCCTCAGCGGTGGCAGTTCCACGGTCACCACGCTCAGGCGGTAGTACAGATCCTCTCGGAACGTACTCGCCTCCATCATCTTCTTCAGGTCCGCATTGGTCGCGGCCAGCAGGCGCACGTTGATCGATTTTTCGTCGTTGGAGCCAACTCGCGTAATCTTGCGATCTTCGAGAACACGCAGCAGTTTGATCTGCGTCTCCATGGGCATCTCACCGACCTCATCGAGAAACAGCGTCCCCCCGTTTGCGTACTCGAATTTGCCAATACGGCGCGTGGCGGCCCCCGTAAAGGCCCCCGGCTCATGTCCGAACAGTTCACTCTCGAGAATGCTCTCCGGAAGTGCCGAGATGTTGAGGGCCACGAACGGCTTGTTCTTACGGTTCGAGTTCTGATGCAGGGCCTTCGCGACGAGTTCCTTACCCGTGCCGTTCTCCCCCTGGATCAGCACGGTTGTCTCGGTCGGCGCCAGATTCTTGAGCCGCTCGATGACGCGGTGCATTGCCGGACTTGTGCCAATCACGCCTTCGAACCCGAACTTCTCATCCAGCCGGCGATTCAGGGCCGCATTGCGGCGAATCAGCCGGATCCGATCCGACGCCTTCTCGACAGTTGTCCGCAGCTCGCCGATGTCGAGAGGCTTGGTGAGGTACGTGTACGCGCCCCCCTGCATCGCGGTGACGGCCGACTGCACCGAGCTGTGGCCGGTCAACACGATGACCTCCGCCTCCGGCAGCTCCTCCTTGGTCTTCCCCAGAATAGCGAGCCCATCAACATCGGCCATCCGCAGGTCGGTGATGACGATGTCGAAGTTCTCACTTTCGATGAGTTCGACACCCTTGGCGCCGGTGTTCGCGATGTCGCATTCGCAGTTCATGCTCTGCAGACTGTCGGCAACAGCCTGCGCATGGGCCTCGTCGTCGTCCACGATCAGCACGCGAACGGCAATCGGGGACTCGACGGTAGGTGGCTTGGCGTCACTCATGGGCATCAGCGGCGGAGAATCGGCAACGGCGGTCTCTGCACAACATACCGATGCGACGCCGCCGGACAAAGGGCCCCGGTTCGCCGTCAGAAAAGTCGCGCCTCACTGACCGAACTTGCGCGGGTCGCCGAACAACTGACCACCGGCGGCTTCCCCGATGCCTCCCTTGAGCGACTCGCGGCTGCGACGAGTCACCGGCGCGGCCTCAGCAGTGGGACTGGCCTCCTCCGGTGCTTCACGCAGGGCCTTCACCGACAGGCTGATCCGCTTCTTCTTCGGATCCACCTCGAGGACCTTGACCTCGGCCTCCTGCCCGACCGTCAGCACCTCCGTGACCCGATTGACACGCTTGTGGTCCAACTCGCTGATATGGACGAGTCCCTCCACGCCATCGGCCAACGCGACAAATGCTCCGAACGGCTCGGTCCGCGTCACCTTCCCCATCAGCACGCTGCCGGGAGCAAACTTCTGTTCGATGTTCGCCCAGGGGTTCTCGGTGAGCTGACGCATGCCCAGGCTGACCCGCTTCTTCTCCGGGTCGATGCTCAGCACCTGAACCTGGACTTCCTGTCCCTCCTTGAGCATCTCCGACGGATGATTGATCCGGTTCCAGCAGATCTGTCCGACGTGCACGAGCCCGTCGATTCCACCAATGTCGACGAACACACCGTAGTCTTTGATCGTCTTGACATGCCCCGTGTATTGCTGCCCTGGCGACAGCTTCTGCATCATCTCCTCTTCGCTCTGGGTCCGCTCCTCCTCCATCAGAGCGCGGCGGCTGACCACCAGCTTGCGACGCTTGGGGTTCACCTCGGTCACCCGGCGCGCAGCTTCTGACCGACATAGCTTTCCAGGTCGGCCACGAATCCCAGTTCCACCTGGCTGGCCGGCATGAACCCCCGCAGGCTGCCGATGGACACTTCGAGTCCGCCCTTGTTCGTCCGGCCGACCATGCACTCCACCGTCTGGCCGGTCGTGACCTCTTCCCAGTCTCCGGCCGGTCGGGACGCACCACGCGGCAGGTTGCAGTGAATCAAGCCCTCGCGCTCGTTGATCCGCGTGATCACCACCTCGATCGGCTCGCCCTGCATGGGCTGCTTCTTCAGGCCGAACTGCCGTCGCGACAACACACCTGGCAACCGATGCCCCAACTCGATGAACATGTCGTCCCCGTGGATCGACTGCACCGAGCCTTGAATCTTGGCTCCCTTCCGCACGCTCCCCTCGCCAGCCGGCCCGGACGACTCCTCGTCAGACATCTCGGCTGATTCGTCGATCGGGGCCGACACGCTGGCGGGCACATCCGCGGTCAGGGCAGCATTCAGCTCCGCCTCCAGCGCGGCATCCAGATCTTCGGCCGACGGAATGGCCACCGGTGCCGACGGTGCCACGTAAACCGGGGACTCCGTCTCTTCACTGGCGGGCAGGTCAGCCTGAGGGCGTTCCTCGGAAGTGGTGTTTGGCTCGGCATCGGCCCCACTCTGGTCACCTGTGCCAGTCGCAGCGACGACCGACTCCGGACCTGCACTCCCCGGAGAAGGCTGTGGTGTGACTGCAGTCTTGATGGATGGAACCGGTCGCGCCAAGTCGGGACTGACGGTCGGATTCAGCCGCACGCGACGAGTCGGCTGCTCTCCCGGGACGGCGACCGAGGCAGTCTCAACCGACGCGGTGTCGGTGCCGCCCTCGTTGGTTTCGGTGAGCTCGACGGAGGCGGGGGCAGACGCCTCGTCCACGGCAGGCCGAGATCGCTCTTCGCCCGAGGCTGATCCGGCGGCCGCCTCCTGAGGCGGGGCTGCGTTCGAATCCACACCTTCGTCATCGCTGCCCGGACCTTCGGCCCGCGGCAGCGGCGGTGAGACGCTGTCGGGTTGGGGTGCAGAATCGACAGCCGAATCGTCCGGGGCACTTTGTTCAGGAATCATTCCAGACCAACCGCTCAACATGAATGGAGAATCAACCAGACGGCCGAGCCTTGCGCGGCACGGCGACTGACAACGCACGCGACCCCAGGAAGTTCGTCAGACCCCGTGTCCATGGCCCGCTCCCTTTCCGATTCCGAACAACAGCTCTTCCGAAATCCGCTGGACCTGTCCGTCCCGATCGACACACGCCAGCACGGTCTGTGCCTGGGCGAGGAGTCTCCCGTCACGGAACAACTCATAAGCGTGGATCAGTTTTGCGGGGGTCATTCGCAACAACCGCGTCCTCAGGAGGAGGACATCATCGTAGCTCGCTGGCGCCTTATATTGGCACTCGATCGAGACGACCACAAGATACAATCCCCGAGATTCCATGTTTCGATAGTCGCCACCCTGCGATCGAAACAGCTCTGTTCGACCCATTTCGAAGAAGGTCAGGTAGTTCGCATGGTGCAGCAGCCCCATCGCATCGGTTTCAGCATACCGAACACGAATCTCCATGTCGTGAGGACGATCCTCAATCATGGCCGGTGCACGTCGTCGTTCGAATGATGCGTCATCGAGTCTCAGCGGGGACGCGCAGGACCTATCGGGTGTCAGCCAGGGCCTTGCACTTCTCATCAATCAGTGCCAGCAGGGCCCGTTGCGGGTCCGAAAACTTCTGCAAGCCCTCGAGCATCAGCGTCTCTTCCATCTGCTGAAAGTCGACCTGTTCATCGATTTCAGCCAGCACTGGTTGCAGAGGCAGCTCGTCCACGGTCCGACTGAAGGTGTGTCCCAACATCTGCTGGACCGCGGCATTCGTGCCAGGGGGGTTGGTCTGAATGTCCGACCCTGCCAGAGCCGCCACGTACTTGTCGGGGGCATCGCTCGGCTTTTTGGTCCCGGTACTCGCGAAGATGATCTCCTGCTTGAGTGGCAGGTTCTTGTCCGCCCAGAACTGCTGATTCAGCTCCCAGATGCGCTTGGCGTTCACAATGCCCACCTGTCCCTGCGCCGCCGGCGACAGCCCGGACACGTGCTGCTCCGTATACACATCGATGCGGCTGACGAAGATGCTGTAGACCGACTTGAAGCTATCCCGCGACTTGCGTCGCTGGGCCCCACGCCAGACGGAATCCCGGGCCGCGATGTACTGCCGCTCACTGAACACCAGCGTCACATTCACGGTGACCCCTCCCGCGACCAGCACCTCGAGTGCGGCGATGCCGGCCTCCGTCGCGGGAACCTTGATCATCCGGTTCGGATGTCCGCCCGCCCACTTCCACCCCAGCTCGATGTAGCGCTCGGTTCGCTCGGCAACCGTCGTCGTGGCGTTCAGGTCGTCGATCAGAGGGTCCAACTCGAAGCTGACATACCCGTCGTCGCCGCGGGTCGATTCGAACACCGGAGCAAACACGCGTTCCGCGCCGACACCAGATCATCGGTAATGTTCCAGGCAATGTCTTCGTTCGCCAGCCCCTGCGCGATCAGACGCGACAATTCGTCATCAAAGCGGCCCGTCGAGATGAGGTCCGAAATGATGACCGGATTGGAAGTCGCCCCGGTCGCCCCGAGTGCCCGGTTCTCGGCAACGGCCTCCGGATCAACGCTGTCCAACCAGAGCTTCGTTCCCGTCTGGATGAGGGACTCGAGCGGCGAAACCATGCACACCTTCCTTACTTCATTCAGATCTGTCGTACGTGCCGGTCAGCCTTTCAGCCATTACAATGGCTGCACCCGGCGCCCGCGATGATACTCGACCCGCGCCACGGTGCAACCCTGGCATCCCGAAGCCCTGACCCTGCAGTCATTTGTGAATTCTCAACAATCAGCCACTTCTCGAGAACGAGTTGACACGTGAATCACGACGTCTACGAGAATCCTCTCAACACCCGTTACGCTTCCGCCGAGATGAGCGCGATCTGGTCGGCCCAGCGGAAACACTCGCTCTGGCGTCGGCTGTGGGTTGCACTCGCCGAGGCCCAGCGGGAGTTGGGCCTCGATATTTCGGCGGCCCAGGTCGACGAGCTAAGGGCGCATGTCGATGACATCGACTTCGACCGCGCCGCCGCGTACGAGCGCCAGGTGCGACACGACGTGATGGCTCATGTCCACGCCTACCGGGACCAGTGTCCCACCGCCGGGGGCATCATCCACCTGGGCGCGACCAGTTGCTTCGTCACGGACAACAGCGAACTGATTCAGATGCGCGAGGGGCTGCTGCTCTTGCGGGATCGGCTCATGCGGGTCGTCGATCGACTCGCTCGATTCGCCGAGCAGCATCGGAGACTCCCCTGCCTGGGCTTCACGCATCTGCAACCCGCTCAGCCCACCACGGTCGGCAAGCGCGCCACTCTCTGGTGCTACGATCTGCTGCTCGATCTGGACGAACTCGAACACCGGCTGTCGACGCTGCGGTTTCGGGGGGTAAAGGGGACAACCGGCACCCAGGCGACCTTTCTCGCCTTGTTCGCGGGAGATCACAACAAGGTCGACGCACTCGACCGACTGGTGGCCGAAAAGCTGGGGTTCGCTCAAACCTATCCCGTTACGGGCCAGACCTATTCACGCAAGGTCGACACCCAGGTGCTCAACGCCCTCTCGGGGATTGGTCAGTCGGCGCACAAGGCCGGTTCAGATCTCCGTCTGCTGCAAAGCCGCAAGGAGCTTGAGGAGCCCTTCGAAAAACAGCAGATCGGATCTTCGGCAATGGCCTACAAGCGCAACCCCATGCGGGCCGAGCGGATGTGTGCCCTCGCCCGATTCGCGATGTCCCTCACCAACAACGCCGAGCAGACCATGGCCACCCAGTGGATGGAACGGACGCTCGACGACAGTGCCAATCGCCGCCTGGCCATTCCGCAGGCCTTTCTGGCGATCGATGCCGTGCTGCTGATCTACGCGAATGTCATGAATGGTCTCGTGGTCTATCCCCAGGTGATCGCAAAACATCTCAGTGAGGAACTCCCCTTCATGGCGACGGAAGAGATCCTCATGGCCTGCGTCCAGGCCGGGGGAGATCGTCAGGAGCTGCACGAGCGAATCCGCGTACACAGCCAGGCCGCGGCGGAACAGGTCAAGGTGCACGGCCGCGCCAACGACCTGCTGGACAGACTGGCCGGCGACGCCGCATTTCAGGGCATCGACCTCACCCAGACGCTCAATGCCTCCCGGTACATCGGCCGGGCCCCGGAACAGGTGGAAGCCTTCATCGACCGGGTGATCGCCCCGCTCCGCCAGCGTTACGCGGAGGCACTGACAGCCACCGACGACGATCTTCGGGTGTAGGTTGGCCCTCCGCGCAGCGCCAGGTGGCGTGCGGACCTCGACCCCGGCGTCGGCCGATGCGGCGCAGTCTCTACGGTCCGCCGTCCGGGTCGGTCTTCCTCTCCAGAAAAGAGAACAACTTGCCCACAACGGTCGAGACATTGTCCGGGTCGAGCAGCGATTCCGTCCAGGATTTCCGTTCGCTGGAGAAGTTGTTCCAGACCGCCTCGGCGTAGGGTCGGTAGGTCTCGTCGAGGACGTTGTAGAAACCCTGGGTTTGAATCCGGGTCAGCGACTGGCGGTAATGATCCAGCACGCTGCGGTTCAGCAGGCCGCCGGCGACCTGAATACTGGTGAGCGCCCCGCTGGAGATGGTCGCCACCCGATCGAGAGTCGACATCGTCATGGCGGTGGAGATCTCCAGCAGACCAACACCCTCCTGCGTGGCCACATCCTGCATTTCCCCCCAGAGTCGCCGCAGTTCCGCCTCGGGCAGGACGCTGGTCACATCCATGCCACTGATCTCCTGCCTTGTCTGCGCCACCACACTGCGAAGTTCGTCGACCGACATCGGCGGTTTGTCGAGCGCCCCGGCCGCAGTCCCGCAGGAACGCTGCAAGGCGTCCAGCAGATCGTCAACGTTGTGAATGGTCGAGGTCTCGTCAATCAGTCCCTGTTCCTCGAGGGCCCGCGCCACTTCGAGGACGTACGTCCTTCCGCCATATGCAAGATCGCTGGTGATCGCCAGCAGCCACATGGGGGAGACGTGCAACGTCGCGAGGCCGGCCAGATCGACGAAATTGCCGATGGCTTTTCGCGCAACGTGTTCGCTGGCTTTGTCGGCTGTACCAGGTGGTCCACTGACACCCCCAACGGTCTCCGTCAGAAAGCTGAGCGAGTCGTGAATCGCGATCTGATAGGACTTCGACGACTGAAACGCCTGCGGAACCAGCAGAGCACCCAACTCCTTGACCGCACCGGCAGTCAGCCCCACGCCACTGCGCAGCAGACGTTCGGGCAGCGATACGCCGTAGAGAATCTTTCTCAGCAATGGCGACGCGTCGGGCGCAACGACGATGTCCGATCGATCGGCCCCCACCCGGTCGGGCGGGAGTGCCGGTTCCGCCAGCCTCTGGGCAGCGCTGTCGCTCCATCGTCCGGCACACGCGGGACACACAAACACACCCCCAGCATCCGCGGGCTGCAGATGGGTCAGGCACGCGGGACAGGGGAGCCGCGGAACGTTCGGGCCGAGTGGCACCGTCCCGGCCAGCGGACGACCTTTCGAAGCATCGGCCATGTTGGACCGGGCAGCCTCCTCTGCCGTCGCCGCAACGAACGTCCCCTGGCAGGTGGCGCACTCCATCTCTTGAGGGCGGTCGAGAACGCTGGCGAGCAACGTGTGACACCTCGGACAAATCACAACCGTCATCGGCGTTCCCTTCCCGGTCCGAAGACCTGCCGTCTCTCGCTGCATCAGTACGCACCCCGCAGAGACTTCGCAGCAGCTTCTCGACAACACACCATTCTACAGCAACAGGCATGACGCGGCGCACCGCCACGCGGTCCGCTCCATGTCAACGTTTCCCGTGCGTCGCTGGATCACGGGATTGCGGTGTCGAACCCGACATCTGGAGTATGCCTCGCTGTCGACTCCTGCTCACCATGAAGGGCGTTCGCCGAATGCACCGAATTCGGACGTGCCACCCGCCAGCCGCCAGCGGATGATCAAGGAGTGACTACGTCGCGCTGCACCCGGTGGCAGGCCACGCACGACTTTTCAAGCTGCCTCAGTTGAGATGCTACTTCGGATCGATCGGCGCCACCTTGCAGATCCCTGTAGAGGCTGTCGGCAGCGGATGCCGCCGACAGGATCAGCGGACGCAACGACGATGATGTCGCGGGGTCGAGACGGCGATCCCATTCACGAAACTCTTCGCCGACCAGCAGCGCAGATTCGGTCGCGGCAGCGGCATCAATCGTCTGCCCGGCCGCTCCATAGCTGCGTAGCACCTCCAGCCGGCTGTCGATCCGCACCATGGCTTCCACCAGCGGTTTGAGGCCGGCGACTTCTGCCAGTTCCGCAAGCGGAGCATCGACAGGCAGCGGGCGGAAGGTGGAGACCGCACGCCACAAACCCGGGTAGTCACGACTGGTTCCGGCACGTTGCAGAAACTGCAGCGACTGCTCCCGGCTCAGGTCCCCCTCGATCATCGCCAAGACTGCGGCTGCCGCCGGGCCGCGATGGCGCCCATGATGACAATGTACGAAGATCGGCCCTTCGCAGTCCCGGGTGACCCTGGTCAGGGAGGCGACGGCTTCCGGAGAAATGCCATCGTAGCCGACCGGAACATGCACGTACCGCAGCCCCACACGCCGTGCCGCCTCGACGTCCGGAGGAACGCCGTCGACACTGACGATGGTGCGAATTCCCCGGTCACGCAGGGCGGCGAAGGCCTGCTCGCCCGCAGGCCGAGCCCCCGAGACAATCCGCTGCGTCACGGCGATGAGATTGCCAATGGTCGGTGGTTCTCCGGGCGAGGCGACCGTGGCGTCCGGCTGTGCAGCGACCTGGCCGGGACCACACAGGATCGACCTGCCGAGGCAGGCGAAGATCAAGACACATTTCAGGGCGGTCACCGGCGTCATCATCGGGACATACGCCGACGACAGGGCCGACGTTGGAGACGGCGGGCTGAGATGCGCGAAAAACACCTGTCCTCAAGGTGTGTCCGACTGCAGGTTCCAGCCCGGCTGCGTGATCGGGGGCACCACAGCGGGAGCCGTCAGATCTCCATACAGCTCTGGCCGACGGGCACGCAGGTACCGCCGCCCCCCAGACAGCGCCAGCTTGTCCCGCGTACAGACTCCGAGGCACAGGTCGTCACCTAACTCACGACACTCGGCAATCACCTCACCGAAGGGGTCGAGCACCATCGACTGTCCATTCCGCACCTGACCGTAATCCAGGCCGATGGGGTTCGTGAAGACCGCGTAGATGCCGTTTTCATAGGCCCGCGCAGGGAGCCACCGCATCAGCCAGCCGCGTCCCTTCGGCCCCTCCAGTTCCTGCCGGAGTGGCACGGGATCGATCTCCCGTCGCTCCCACAACAATGGATCGACCAGGCCTCGTCCCGGCATGACGGACGGCAGACATCCGGTGACATGAGGCATAAAGACGACCTCAGCCCCGCGCAGCGTGGTGATGCGCACATTTTCCGGAAGATTGTTGTCGTAGCAGATCAGGATTCCGCACTTCCAGCCCCGCAGCTCGAAGACGACAAACTCACGGCCGGACGAAAGATGTGGATTCACGAAGGCATGCAGCTTGCGATAGCGGGCGACGAGTCGATCCCCGTCGACGCACACATACGTGTTGAAGATCTCTGCTCCGTCCCGCTCGAAGAGGCCCGCCAGGAGAGGGATGCCGACGTCCCGCGAGATCCGCATCAGCTCGCGAGTGCTCGGCCCCGGGATGGGCTCGGACAGTTCGTACAACGCGTCCTGCGTAAACGGTTGCACGAAGGAATAGGCCGAAATGCAGCACTCGTGGAAACTGACGGCCTGTGCTCCCAGAGAGACCGCCTCGCGCGCCAACTCGTGGATGCGGCTCAGGTTGTAGGCCTTGTCCGCATCGCGGTGTTGAAACTGAGCAGCAGCGATCCGCAGGGTCTCGACCGTCATCCACACTCGCGATCGTGGTTGATCGACTGGGTCAGCTCCAGAACTTCTCGCCGTGGAGATTCAACTCGGGGCGAGCTTCAACCTTGCAGTCACCGAGCACCTTGGTCTGACAGGCCAGTCGCATCTCTTTCTCGTGCCCAATCCGCGAAAAGAACCCCAGCGGATTGATCCAGGTGTTGAGCGTTTCCCAGAACCCCCGCGAGCTGACGTTGTTCTGCCCGTCAACAACGTGGACGCGACAACTGCAGCACAGCCCATTGCCACGACAATTCAGGTATCGGTGCGGCCCGGAGTAGAGCTCGACGCCGTTCTTCATCGCCTCCACGCGCAGGTTGGCCCCTTCAGGGACATCGATGGACTTCTTTTCTTTGACGAAGGTTACGGTGGGCATGAGCAGATCAGCGTTGAGATTCAGGCCACGAATTCAAGGTGCCAACACGATTGCGGGGATCATAAAGCGACAACCGGGTGTTTTCCAGCTTGCGGTCGTGAGTTTGGCGACTTGTGTACGGGCCGGCCATCCGCTGCAATAGGTCACAACCACTGACCCGCCGCAGTTCCGCCGGCAGGCCTTCCCGGACTTTTCAGCAGCGAATGATCATGCAACTCCATTTCAACACGTCACCACTCAGTGAAGTCGTCGCAGACTGGCTCCTGATTCCTCTGACCGAAGCTGCGGACCTCCCGGCTGATGTGCAACAACTGGACGCAGCCCTCGGTGGCGCCATCACCCGCCTGCGAGAATCGGGAGACTTCACCGGCAAACCGGGGCAGACGGTCCCGCTCCATGCCCTGGCCGGTGTCTCCCCGCGACGTCTGATGCTGGTCGGCCTGGGGCCCAGCGACAAGCTGGACGCGGAACGGCTGCGTCGATCACTGGCCACTGCAGCCCGCGGGGTTTCAGAGTCGAAACCCGGCCACATTGCCTGCTGCCTGCCTGCCCAGGGAACGCCACCACTCGAACAGCTGTCCATGGCCCAGCTCGTGACGACGGCACTGGTCGTCGGCTGCGTGGGGCCCGATCTGTACAAGGCGGAGCGGTCGCGGCATCCGTTTTCGGAGATCACGCTTCTGGTTGCCTCCGACAGCGACAACCAGGCAGTGCGCGATGCGTGCCAGCGGGGGTTTGTGCTGGGGGAGGCCGTCAACCTGTCGCGGGAGCTCGTCAATCGTCCTGCCAGCGACGTCTATCCCGAAACGTTTGCCGATCGAGCCCGGCAACTGGCGACCGAAGTCGGACTCCAGTGCGACGTGCTCGACGAGCCCCGTCTGCAGCAGGAGCGGATGGGATCCCTGCTGGCCGTGGCTCAAGGAAGCGATCGGCCTCCACGGGTCGTGGTGCTCGAGCATCTGCGGGGGGGGCCGGAGCAACCGGTGATCGCGCTCGTCGGGAAGGGTGTGACCTTCGACAGCGGTGGCCTCTCGCTCAAACCCAATGATTCCATGAAGACCATGAAGGCCGACATGGCCGGCGCAGCGACGGTGCTCGGGGTCATGGCCGCCGTTGCCCGCCTCGAGCTGCCGGTCAACGTCGTGGGCTTCATGGGACTGGTGGAAAATATGCCCAGCGGCAAAGCCTACAAGCTGGGTGATATCCTGACCGCTCGAAACGGGGTCACGATTGAGGTTCTCAATACGGATGCGGAAGGCCGCCTGGTGCTGGCCGACGTGCTGAGCTACGCCGTCGACCGGGGTGCCAGCCGCCTCGTGGACCTGGCAACGCTCACGGGGGCCTGTGTGGTGGCTTTGGGCGAAGAAGTCGTGGGAGCCTTCACCAACAACGAAGACTGGTGCACCGAAGTGCTCGCCGCTGCCGGACGCGTCGGTGAACCGATCTGGGAGCTGCCCATGTTCGACTCGTATGACTCCCAGCTCAAGAGCGATGTGTCGGACGTCAAGAATGTCGGAACGCGCTGGGGCGGAGCGATCACCGCGGCCAAGTTTCTGCAGCGTTTTGTCGGGGAGACTCCCTGGGTGCATCTCGACATTGCCGGACCGGCGTTCTCCGAGAGCAGCAAGGATCATCAGGACAGCGGAGCGACGGGCGTGATGGTACAGACTCTCGTCGATCTGCTCAGCAGGGTGTGACGCGCCATGTGGGTCAAGATCTGCGGAATTCGCGATGTGACCACAGCTCTGGAGGTCGCTGGACTGGGAGCAGACGCGATCGGTCTGAATTTCTATCCGGGGTCTGCGCGGAACATCGATCTCGAAACGGCCCGGGACGTTGTCCGCGAGCTGCCCCCGAACGTCACTCCCGTGGGACTGTTCGTCAACGCGACGGCTGACGAGATTCGCCACACCTGTGAGACCTGCGGGCTGATGACGGTCCAGTTGCATGGCGACGAGCCCCCGGAATACCTGCAGCAATTGTCCGGACTGAAGGTCATCCGGGCGCTGCGCATTGGTGCGGATGTGAAATCCGTCGTCACCCGGGAACTCGAAGCCTGTCGCGAGCTGGGCGTTCGCCCCTGGGCCTGGCTGGTGGATGCACGTGTTGAGGGTGCGTATGGCGGAACCGGGGAAGCGGTCGATTGGGAGCAGTACGCTCCCTCACAGCGCACGTCGGCGTGGCCACCGCTCATTCTCGCCGGTGGTCTGCGGCCAGAGAATCTCAGGGCGGCCGTGGACATTGTATGCCCCTGGGGAGTCGATGTCGCCAGTGGCGTCGAATCGGAACCGGGAGTCAAGGATCCTCGCCGGGTCGCGGCGTTCGTCGAGATCGCTCGTGCAGCGTCTTGAGATTCCCGCGCGCGACGCTTAGGATGAACCTGCCAGTTTCCTCTCGGGCCGACAGCGCGGCCAGCGAGGATCCTCTCACCACTTTCCCATCGTCTATTCAGCGGCACAGACCCCATGGCAGCCGGCAAGAAAATCCTGCTGATCGAAGACGATCGCGAGATCTCCGCAACGTTGAGCAGCGTCCTGCACGGGGCGGGATATGACGTGCAGACAGCCCTCAATGGCGTCGAAGGTCAGAAGCTCATCGAGGCCGAGCCGCCCGACCTCATCATCACCGACATGATGATGCCGCGCATGGGCGGCTTTCCGGTCCTCGAGTTCCTGAAGTCACTCCCCTCCGCGCCGCCCGTGATCATGATTACTGCGAACGAGGGGGGACGGCACAAGGCTTATGCCGAGATGCTGGGCGTGGTGGATTACCTGCGCAAGCCGTTCGCGATGGACGTCATGCTCGAGGCGGTCAGCCGTGCGCTCAGCGGAAAGCCGGCCGCGGAAACGGCAACCGGAGGCCCGGTGCAACGGCGGCGCAAGAAGTCGGAGTAGCGACTCGACGGCTACTCGAAGCCCACATTCCGCTCGATATCTCGCGCCTTTTCCGACATGAAGACGTTGCGCAGTCCGAGGGGATCGTTGGCTTGAGTCATGGGCCGTTCCCCGCGGGCCTCGACACCAGCAGATTGGACCCAGGGATCTCCGCTGGCGGATGTCGGATCGTTGTAATGATCGGTGTTCGGTCGGATCGCCTCGATCGTCTGAGACATCATCGCCCGACCCGTGTCGAAGGCGGCACATCCGCTCAGCAAGCAGGCCGGGAGAACCAGGGCCAGCATCAGATCGCGTCTTGACATGACAGCACCTTCAGTCCGTCGTCCTCCTGTCGGGAGGCGTCGGATTGCCACGAGGGGATGTGTCGGAGAGAATCCGGAGGAAGGGGACGGAAGTGTGCCAGATCCCCCCGTCGGCGTCCAGACGTCTTGGCCCTCGGCCGCGTGGGGACGATCTCTGTCGGTCAATTTTGCAGGATCTGTGATGCAGCCCTTGAGATTTGAACCCGTCCTGAAGCGTATCCGTTGGGGCGGAAAGAGGTTAGGAACCGTGCTCGGGAAACGTCTGGGCCCCGGGTCCGACTACGCCGAAAGCTGGGAAATCGTCGATCATGGATCGGATCAGAGCATTGTTCTGGACGGCCCTTTCGCCGGATGGTCGCTGCAGCAGCTCATTCGAGACCAAAATCGTGCGTTGCTGGGGCGTCATGCGGGCCGTCAGCAATTCCCACTCCTCGTGAAATTCCTCGATGCCCAGGAGAGCCTGTCCGTCCAGGTCCACCCCAACGATGAACTCGCCCGACAGTTCGACCCCACCGAGAACGGCAAGACCGAAGCCTGGGTGATCGTCGATGCCGCACCGGACAGCCGGCTCTACGTGGGCCTCCATCCCGGCGTCTCGGCCAGTGATCTGCGCGCCGCGATCGCATCCGATTCCGTAGAGTCGCTGATGCATCAGGTGCCGGTCCAGGCCGGAGACTGCGTGTTCGTCCCCGCCGGGACGGTCCATGCCATTGGGGCCGGGATCCTCCTGGCGGAGATTCAGCAGTCGAGCGATCTGACGTTTCGGGTCTATGACTGGAGTCGAGTGGGGGCCGACGGCAAACCACGGGAGTTGCACATCGACGAGGCAATGCGGTGCATTGACTTCGCCCGTGGACCGGTTGATCCCGTCACACCGCGAAAGCTCGTGACACAGCCCGCGTGCGAAGAACTTGTACGGTCCGATCACTTCGTCATGCAGCGCCACACGCTGGACAGCCCGCTCGAATTCGAGCCGGATGACTGCTGTCATGTGCTGATGGTACTTTCCGGATCGGCCGTCGCCACATGCGACGACCTGCAGATTCCGATGCCACTCGGTCAGTCACTGATGCTGCCGGCAGAACGAGGCCCTGTCACCATCGTGCCAGAGCGAGGCATCGTGCTGCTGGACGCATTCCTGCCGTAGCCGAGATGGTGGGGCCGTCCCAGCGGCAGCGGCTTCACTGCGCGAAGTTGCTGGCAACCAGCCTGTCCGCGATTTCCTCAGGGGTCTCATCCCCCGAGATCTCGCAGGCTCGACACTCGATGAGATTGCGGAACCACGTGTGCTGTCGCTTCGCGAATTGTCGCGTCCGTGTCTGGATGAGCTCTTCGGCCTGGGCCAGCGTGTACTGGCCGTCCAGGTGTTCGAACAACACATCGTACCCGAGGGCACGCCGCGCTGTCCGGCTCAGCGGTTGAGGAAGCTGCGTCAGGGCCCGTGCCTCGTCCACCCATCCGGTGGCCAGCATCTTGGACACCCGCCGATCAATGCGGTTGTGCAGCCAGTCCCGCGGTGGTGACAACCAGAAGACATGCTCAGGCCTGTCGGACTCCGGCAAGGGTTGCTCGGACTGAACCGCCGAGGCAGGCTGTCCCGTCAGATGATGGACTTCCAATGCCCGAATAATGCGTCGCTGGTCGTGGGGATGCAGTCGCGCGGCCGTCAGAGCATCCACATCTTGCAGTCGCCGGTGCAGCGTTCCCGGTGGATTTTCGGCCGCCTCCTCCTCCAGCAGGCGGCGAAAGGTCCAGTCGGCTTCAGGTCCTTCGAAGACTCCGCGCAGCACCGCCCGCAGGTACAGACCGGTTCCACCCACGAACAGGGGGATCCTGCCGCGTTGCAGGATGTCGTCGCAGCCGTGCCCAGCGGACTGCACGAACTGGGCAACGCTGAACTCCTCCCACGGGTCGAGGATGTCCACCAGATGGTGTCGCACGCGCTTCATGTCGTCGCGTGTCGGCTTGGCGGTCCCGATATCCATCCCGCGATAGAGAGACATGGAGTCGAGGGCCACGATCTCGGCCTGCAGACGGTCGGCCAATGCCAGGCCGACAGGTGTCTTGCCACAGGCCGTCGGCCCGGCAAGAAACCAGCATTGCTGCAGTACTGAAGTCTCAATCCGCATTTCTGACGAGTGTCTCCCCTGTCACCCGGGCGGTGGGACGTCTAAGATGCGACATTAGACTTCCGTCACTGCGATACGAGCGGCTCAGAGCTCCATGGCCCGATTCGAAGAACAGTTCACGATCGCCCGCCCTCGTGCCGAGGTGTTCGACTTCCTGATTCAGCCCCTGAATGTCGAGGAGATCTCCTCCCCCGATCTGGGTCTGGCCATCATCAACGCTCCGGAGCGACTGCTCCCGGGAGCCCGCATCGAGTTCATGATCCAGGGCTTCGGTCCCTGGCAGACGGCCGCGCACGAAATCACCGAGTTTCAGCCGCCTCAGCGCTACGTGGAGCGTCAGGTCAAAGGGGTGATGAAGAGCTGGATTCACGAGCATCTGTTTGAAGAGGACGGCGAAAAGACCATCGTCATTGACCGTGTCGAGTTTCAGCCTCCGGCCGGTCTGATTGGAAAACTGGCCACCGAGGAACGCATCTTGCGCAGTCTCGTCGAGAGTATCAGTTACCGCAACGAAGCCCTGCGCACGATGCTGGAAGCCGAGGACCATGCCGTCTGACAAGACTCCCCGCCTGCCGAGTCGCAACCGGACAAGTTCCGCCCAGAAGAATTCCGGGACGTTCATCGCATTGTTCGGCCTGCTGGGGCTGGGACTGGCACTTCTCAGCCTGATGGCGACCGTGCTGCCACAGGTACGGGGGCTGATCCTCGTCATCGCGGCAGCGGGCAGCTTCTTCGCGATTCACTATCTCATCTGGGGCCACTGGCTGAACCGGATCGTCGATCGCGATCCTCCCGATGAGTTCCCGCCACCTTCGGCCGGCTGACCACGAACGCCACAGCGTTCGGCGGCTCAGCAGTCACGCCGCCGATCAGCCCGGAAAGTAGCTCGGTGCGTTGCCAGGCTTCCACTTGATGTTGCACCCGATGCTGGGCTGCTGATCGGCGTCAACCGGCTTCCCTTTCAGGACGGCGTCACACGCGCGACGCACATCCGCCCCTGTCGCCGCCACACCACTTCGCGGCCGGCTGTCATCGAACTGGCCGCGATAGACCAGGTGGCGGTTCTTGTCGAACAGGAAAAAGTCCGGCGTGCAGGCCGCATGATAGGCCTTCGCGACACCCTGGGACGCGTCGTACAGGTAAGGAAACGTGTAGCCGGCCTGTTGAGCCTCGAGCTTCATCTTATCGGGACCATCCTGCGGATAGCCGTCCACGTCATTCGAACTGATCCCCACGACGGCCACACCCCGCTCCTGGTACTCGGCCGCGAACCTGGCCAACTCCTCCCGCACGTGAATGACGAACGGGCAGTGGTTGCACATGAAGATGACGAGCAACGCAGGCTTGCCTTCGAAGTCCGCCAGCGAGACTGTGCGACCATCGACATTCGGCAACGAGAATTCCGGTGCTGGACTTCCCAGCGGCAGCATTGTGGATGCCGTCTCGACCATGGCTGACCTCCTTCTGTCTCGATTCTACAGCTCAACGACTTTCAATAAGTCGAGATTTTACACGCCACCGGGACCGGCATCCGCACGCGAACTGCGAAACATCGACTGCGCTGGTTCCCACGGGGCCTGACTGCGGTCAAACGGCAAATTAGTCCGCCGCGCACCAACAGTAGAGCGTCTGCAACACACGCCTGCAACCGGGCTCAGGCCGCGGCTCGGCCCGCTGGAGCGAGCTGAGGCACACCATGCGTCCGGACGCGATGCAGTTCCTCCCGGTAGAACCGCACGACCGATTCGAGGTTCTGCTCGTCGGAGTACCCGGGAACCTGTGAGCGATAGTTCGGTTCAATCACCCCGACACGAGTCTTCTCCATCAACCGCTGATACGACTCCTCCAGCTCGTCTTGCCCGATTTCACAGGACAGGATCTGCTCGACGGAAAGCCGCGGGGTATACTCGAAGACTCCGGGAAGCGACCGATACCAGGATCGCCCGAACGTGAGGACCGGTTTGCCACCGCAAATGGCTTCCCAGCCGGCTGTCCCGGTCACCGTCGCGACGAACTGGCATTTGCGCATCAGCTCATAGGTATTGACTCGCGGGGACACCAGGCTGACATTGGGCAGGCGGACCAGTCTGTCGAAAAAGCTGCGCTCACGGCGGTCGTGATTCTGGGCCGGATTCTCCTTCGCATAGACACACCAGCCCTCCGGCAGCAGGGCACAGACGCGCTCGATGGCCGTCAGTTGATCAACGTAGAGTCCCCCCAGTGGGGAGGTCGTCAACTCCGGCTGATAGTGCAGTGGGAAGTAGACAAAGGGGCGCGACAGATCGACATCATCGACGGCATGGCTCGCCAGCAGACGTGCATAGTCGCGCTGACTCCCGATCAGGCGGGTCAGACCGGTCGATGTCAGCTCCCGGGATCGCCCGCGCACGGTGCGTTTCAGGTTTCGCTGAATGGCCCGCCAGGCCAGACGACCGGCCGACGCCGGCCCCCGGTAGGTCTTCGGCACGTAAAACCAGTCATTCTCGAACGACCGCGGGACCTCGAAGCGCTGACCGGGATCCGCGGCCGTCGCACCTTCAAAGTGGCCGAAGTCCTCGATGTCGTACAGGTAGAAGAAACGATTGGGGACGAGGTGCGGATACACCATCAGGATCGGAATCCCGAGCGCCCGGGCGACTTCGTAGTAGATCAGCTCGGCCCCCTGATGGGGCACGTACACAAACAGGATCAGCTCGGGCCGGGTTTCGCTCAGCAGTCGATACGCCTGGTCGCAGAAGACGTTGAACAGATTAAGCTGGGCATGATAGCTCTGCCCCAGCGCAGCCTCTGATCGCTGAAACACCTCCAGAATCTCAGGCAGCCGTTCGTAGAGGCGGTCGTAGACCGCGGGCGGCATGCCGACATAGGGATCCAGCCGATCGATCCTCAACGAGAGCAGATCGCGGATGTCGTGAGTGCAGCGTCGATCTTTCCCGACCCAGGCCACCAGGTCGATTTCCCCCTCGCGCTGCAGTCGCTGTACGATGTCGCCGAAATTCCGGTGATGAAATCCCCAGATGAGCGTCCGGATCATGCGGCCTCCTGCGTTCGCAGCGACGTCTTCCTGACGGTTCGAAGTTCCGCCCTCAGGAAGCTGCTGATCAATGTGGCGTTGCGCTGCGGCGAGAACTCCGGCACGATGACGCCGTAGTCGGGATCGATGACCCCGCGCACGGTCCGGGACATCAGGTCCTGGTAGGCACGCTCCAATTCGTCCTGACGGGTGACCGACCGCAGGATCTCCTGCAGCGTCAGCGAGGGCTGATAGCGGATGACGCCCGGCAATGACTGATACCAGGTCTGACCAAACACCAACGCCGGCTTGCCTCCCGAGATGGCCTCCCAGCCAGCCGACCCGGTAATCGTGGCCACGAAGCGACACCGCTCGAGCAACTCGTATGTGCTTACCGTGCGCTCGACGAGCAGTGTCTGCGGCACACGCGTCAGACGGGTGAAGAACTCGGAGTCCCGCTGTCGCGCTGTCTGCTTCGGGTTCTCTTTGGCGTAGATCCACCAGTCGTCAGGCAGGAGCTGCCGCACACGTTCCAGCGCCAGCAGTTGATCGGCATACCGGCCTCCCAGGGTCGAAGTCGTGAGCTCAGGCTGGAGGTGCAGCGGGAAGTACACGAACGGCCGCGAGAAGTCGACGTTACGCTCCGAATGCGCACGCAGCAAACGCGGGTAGACCCGTTCCTCTTCAAAGCGTTTGACGATCTCGACCAGCGGCATGGCTCGTCGGTGGCGCGTGACACGACGGACCAGACGCCCCGCCAGGCTGGCGAGCGGATACTTTCGACGCGGCTGCCAGGGCTGGACCAGGACCGGCTTGCGAAAGCCCCAGGAAACCTCGTAGCTGGGAACGCCGGGGTCTCGCGGAGCTTCGGCGAAGTCACCGAATTCGACGAGATCGCTGAGTGCGAAGAACCGGTCCGGCTCCACCGACTGATACGTCAGAGTGGTGCGAATCCCGAGACTGCGGGCGGCATGGTACAGGACGAAATCGGCTCCGAAGTGCGGCAGGTTGCCGAAGACGACGAGCTGGACCTGTTCGCGCAACAGCAGATCGACGAACCACGCCGCCTGCATCTGCATCAGGTTGAGATGGTCGGCATAGGTTGCGAACCGCGAACGCTCCGTCCGGGAGATCATGTCGAGATACACGGGCAACTGCTGCGCGCACGGCATCAACCGTCGCGACATACTCGTCGCGGCAGACGACATGACGGTCCACGGGGGGCGGAACGTCTTTCCGGAACAGATCCCGGATCTCGTGTGTGCAGTCCGCGCAGCATTCCCGTGCCCCGAACCAGGCGGCCACGCGCACTTCACGAGTCCGCGACAGTTCGCGAACGGCAGCGGGCATGCCGGCCCGATCCAGACCCCAGAATACGGTGTTGATCATTCAGGCGGCCCTCCGCGACCGCGGACTCGGCGGATCAGCGTCTAGGCGGGGATGCGCCTCGAGCACCCGCTGCAGATGCGGCAGCAGCACTTCCGCCGAGGACTGCTCGACCGGTCGAAACGATGCGAGCAACTGGTCATCGACCTGCAAGGCTGCAAGGTCCAACACAGAGTGTCGTCGCAGTCGGCCCCGCGTCTGCAGGCGGCCAATCGCTGCCAGATACCGCGGTTCCGGCCGAAACCAGCTGGGGCTGAGCGTCACCACCCCCTTGCCGGACGCGACCCCTTCCGTGATCATCGACATGCTGTCTTCTGTGCAGAACAGAAGATCCGCGGCACCCATGTAAGACATGACGACTTTGCGGGGCTGGGTGTGATACCAGGTCGCGTCCGCGAGAAACTCGGCCGGCACCGCGTTCGCCAGCGTCTTTTCTGCCGCCGCCCCGGTTCTGCGTGAGCTCGTGACCAGCCAGCGGATCCCATAGCGACCGGCCAACTGCGACATCCCGCCCGCCAGCCGCTTCCAGTCCTCGGGCGTGTAGCGATAGCCGGCGCCATCCCCACCAATCACCATGGCCCACAGTCGGTGGTCTGCAGTAGAAAGCTGCTGCTTCAGGATCTGGCCGGCGCGCTGCACTTCCTCGGGATCAATCGTGGTGGGGATGTGCTCGAGAACCGTGTTGTTCTTCGCGCCCGGCACCGGTTCCAGTGTGAAGACGGTGCCGAAATGGCGATCGGAGAGTCCCCGCAGCGAGCCCGCGAACACGTTGGGGCAACGGTATCGCCGTGCCATCCACGCAT
This sequence comes from uncultured Planctomycetaceae bacterium, assembly GCA_963715185.1. Lineage (GTDB taxonomy): Bacteria > Planctomycetota > Planctomycetia > Planctomycetales > Planctomycetaceae > CAVPPT01. The sequence goes on along the minus strand of CAVQRG010000016.1, from coordinate 59,968 downwards.
TGACAAACGATGTCTTGCCCCCCGCCGAAACAATCAGATCCGGATGCGACTCCGGCAGACCGGGAAGGCGATAACACATCCCCAGCAGCGTCTCGGGCAGTGGACGGCTGGTGCTGTTCAACAGGTATCGCAGCAGTCGCCGGGCAATCCCGACGCGCAGCTGTACGTCGACCCACAGGTCCTCGACCTCGTACGCCAGCCGGAGTGCCTTGAGCAATCCGCGCGACTGGTTGAAGTGTCCCGGCCGCCCGTCGCTGAAGACCCAGACTTTCAATGGTGTTCCCCGGTCGTGCATCGGTTCAGGCCGCCCGCCGGAAGACGGTCGTCCCCTCACCGTGGGGAATCTCGACCACATCGAAGCCGGTCAGGTCCGACTTCCACCGACGGACGATCTCCCGCTCGTCACCGCGATTGGTGTCGTCCACGACGATAACACAGTTCGGGGCCAGCCGATCGAACAGCACGCGGACCGCTGGATAACGCGCGAGCGACTGCACTTTGCGCGGAGGGCCGTCCACGATCAGCAGATCGATCGCACCTTCATGTCCGAGTGCGGATTTCGAATACCAGTTCCAGGCCTGTCCATCGATATGGGTCACCTCGATGGGGGCATGCCGGACTTCGGCCCAGTCCGTCAGGCGATGATGCCGGAGGTGAGACCGCGTCAGCGACGCGTAGTGCTCATCGTGGTCGAGCGAGATGATGCGACCCGTCCCCAGTTGCCGCAACGCCGCCGCGGCGATCACGGTCGAGACTCCACTGCCGAGTTCGACAATGAGCTGGGGTCGGCGTTCGTTGATCAGTCCGATCAGCGTCGCGGCACTGTCCGGCAGTAATGCCGCGCCACCCAGCGGGGGAATCGGCTGATCTGTCTTGAGGTGAGAACTGATGAACAGCAGCGCCTGCGTCTGCTGCAGGGACTCGGCCAGGTCCATGCGCAGTCGTCGCGCACTCCCCAGTTGTACCGCCAGCAGCAACACGAGTCCGCCGGCAATGGCGGGCACGAGGACCACAGGTCCCCACAACCACCATCCCAGCCCCATCAGCATCGGCATGCCGATGCCCAATCCGACCAACGACCTGATCTCATCTCGCTTGAAGCGCATTCGTCCTCCCGGTGTTGCACATCTCTCGTGTGGGAATCACTTGCTCCATCCGCGGCGTCCCGACTTCATCCGCATACGGAACGCCAGCATGTTTTCCTTGCCGCTGATCTTGACCCTCCGCAGCCGGAAAGGGTCCGGGGTCTCCGTATCATCGATCCCTGGATCGGTAGTCACGGCACTCTCGTAGCCGGCCTCGGCCACGAGTTGAGGATCCTCGGGCTGATAGATCCCGAACGGAAAGGCGAAGCTGCGGACCGGGACATTGAATCGATCTTCCAGCCAGCGCTTGGAGTCCGTCAGTTCCTGCCGCTTGGCGGAGGTCGACAACTGCGCGAAGTTGGCATGGGTCATCGTGTGCGACCCCAGCTCCACCCGCCGACTGTCGAGCAACTCGCGGACCTGCGGATCCGTCAGCTTGGGCTCGCGGACCAGCTCACCGGAGTTGTGATGCGCCTTCTTCTTGACCGACCAGTCGTCGTTCCCGCGTTCCACCACGAGGTAGACCGTGGCCCGCGCATCGTACTTTTCCAGCAACGGCAGGGCGTTGAGCAGGTTGTCCGCGTATCCGTCATCGAATGTCAGCGCCAGGGATCGGCCTGGGTGAGGGGGCCATTGGTCCACAAGTTCACTGAGCGTGCAGAACCGCCATCCCTGGTCGCGTAACCACCGGAGCTGTGCGTCGAAGAGCCTCGTGGCCACGCGCAGTCCATTGAACTTGGCCCCCGGGACGGGGTCACGGACCATGTGGTACATCAGGATGCGCGGAAAGCGGTCGGGGATCGCGGGTCGCCACCACGCGTATCGGTGCGAGTACCACAGCCCCGCCATCGCACCTAGTCCCGCAGCCCACTCCATGGGCGGTCTCCTCTCGGGCGTCATACACTCATTGTCGACGCAAACAGTTAGCGCGGCGGGACGTTAAACCGAATCCCCCTGACGAGTCAATCTCGATTGGCATCCACCCCACTCCGCATCAGCCGCACCGGATCAGGCGGCCCGGCCGCGGACCTGCAGCCGGTCGTCGCAAAGCGACTCATAGAGCGAAATCGTCTGTGAGAGCATCTGATCCAGCCGAAATCCCGAGACCGGTGAGACAGGCGGTGCAGCCCCGCGCAGGACGGAACCCACGGTCTGAAGCAGTCTTGCGCTGTCACCCTGGGGGACCGCCCCCGCCGGAAACGCCGCCCGCAGAATTTCTCCCACGCCACCATGATCATACCCCACGACAGGCACCCCCAGACTCAACGCTTCCAGGACCGTCCGACCAAACGACTCGGGTTTGGCAGACAGCGACAGCACCAGAGTGGAAACGGCGTAAACCTCTCGGATGTCAGCACGATGACCGGTGAACGTCATGTCGCTCGACATCCCAAGCTCGGCGATCCGCTGCCGGAGTTGCTGGGCATACGCCTGTCGCCGAGGATCTTCGTCGCCGACAATCAGACCATGGACATTCGGGTGAGCCGATTTGAGCCGGGCGATGAGCTCCACGAACTCCAGGTGCCCCTTCAATCGCGTCAGACGCCCGGGAAGAGTGACCAGTGCCTTGCCGCGGAGCCCGGGAAACTCATCCTCCCATCGTGACACCCAGTCGTCCGTCGGCTGAAACCCCCAAGGGAACTCCCGGGGCTCAACTCCCCTGTGGATCACATGGATCCGCCGGGGGTCGGTGTGCGGAAAATTGCTGAGAACGTAGTCACGTACGGAGTTCGAGACAGCGATGACAACCTCGCCGCGCGTCATGATTTCACTGAAGCGGTTCACAGAGTGCATGCCGTGGACGGTCGTAACCAGCCGCGGTCTGCACGACGGTGCGAGGCTCCGCCAGGCCAGCCAGGCGATCCAGGCCGGCACGCGTGACCGTGCATGCAGAATATCAACCTGTTGTCCGCGAATGATGCGCCGAAGCGTCGCCACATGCCGCAGCACCAACGGGGATTTGACACCAATCTGGCAGGGAATATGGACGCTGCCACCCCATTCGAGTGCGGCGACCAACCGCCCTCCCCCGCTCACTACGAGCGAGCGATGCCCGCAGCGCACAAGCTCTTCGGCCACTTCCAGCGTGCCTCGCTCGACACCGCCGCTCTCCAGATTCGGGAGGAGTTGCAACACCGTCATCGGTCGATTGGTCATGGTGGACTGGCTCACTCCCACGTCAGGCGGCATCGAGAAGCTGATCGCAGACGAACCGGGCACAGCGGTCAGCCTCGCGCAAGGGCTGACGGGTTCGATGATTGAAACGGTCCTGCTGCCAGGTGTCGAACGGAATGACCAGCCGATCGCGAATCAGATTGTCGATTCCCCGACTGATCCTGCCGGCACGGCGCCGGGGAACGCGGAACAGCCCGACATCGGCTCCCGATGTCAGTGACTCGTAGACCATCGAAACGCTGTCCTCTGTCACAAATACGACCTCGGCGGCGGCAAGCTGCGTCATCAGCCATTCAGGGGAGGTGCGCTCCGCAGGCACGACCTGCAGATTGGTCAGCCCGGCCTGAGTGAGTTCGTGCCCGAACGCGACGGGAGTGCGCCGCGATGTGGTGGCCAGCCAGTCACGGGAAGCGTCTCCCTGCACGAGGCTCTCGATCTGCCTCAGCAGCATTCCGGGGGACCAGTCGTAATGGCGCGATGGTCCGCCGATCAGGATCAGTCCGCGACCAGCGGGCCGTTGTGGCGATCGCGGAACAGCGTTCAACACTCCCCGGGTCAGCAGCACGTTCCCCGACGCGGGACGGGCGTCGTGGGCCGGCACGATACACAGGTCGAACCAGGAGAGCGGCAACGACGGCTTCATCAGGACAATCAGCCGCCCTCCACGGGCCCGTCGGGCCTCCAGCGCAGCCAGATGCGTGGCATGGCCGGCCGCAATGATCAGGTCGGGATCAGGCTGCCCATGCCCCTCCGGGAACCGCCGGGTCAACAGATTGGGCAGGCTGCCCAGTCGACGACGAATCCGGATCTGAACCGTTTCGATCTCGCGGCAGTCACCGAGAGCTCTGATGAGCCCCCGTGACTGACTCTCGTGCCCGGGCTTGCCATCCACCAATTGCCAGACGACCAGTGGCGAAGGACGGCTGTCCCGTCTGCGACACGATGTGGCCACCGAATCCATGGTCAGCCTGTCTGCCCTTGTTCAGGCGGCCTGCCGGCGGGAGCGGGCTTCGAACAACCGCACATAACCCGGACAGCTCAGCATCAGCTGCTCGTGAGTCCCGGTCGCTGCCACACGCCCGTCGTCCATGACCACGATGCGCGAGGCCAGATCCAGCACACTGGGCGAGAGCGAGTGCGTGACCATCAGCACGGTGCGGCCGCGCACGAACTTTCGCAGGGCTTCATGGATCAGGGATTCACTCTGGGCATCGATGGCGGAAGTCGCCTCATCCAGAATGAGAATGGACGGATCTCTCAGAATTGCACGGGCCAGCGCAATGCGTTGACGCTGCCCACCGGAGAGTTCGCGACCTTTCTCACCGACGCGCGTTTCGAATCGCTCCGGCAGATCCCGGAGGAACGAGGTCACATGCGCCTTGTCGGCCGCCGCCTCCACTTCCTCCCGGGTCGCATTGAACTTCCCGTAGCGGATGTTCTCGTACAACGTGTCATCGAACAGGATGGTCTCCTGGGTCACCAGTCCGATCTGCTGGCGCAGATCTCGCAACGAGACCTCGCGAATCGGGATCCCGTCAATGTGGACGGCACCATGCTGCGGGTCGAAGAAGCGCGGCAGCAGGTTGACGAGCGTCGACTTGCCACTGCCGTTCTCTCCCACCAGCGCGATCACTTCGCCATGATCGATGCGCAGTCGAACTTTCTCGAGCGCTGGCCTGCGGACCGACGATCGCTTGCGGGCCGGGTACTGGTAACTCACCTCATGAAACTCGATGCAGCTCCGATGGGGGGGGAACGCCAGGGGATTCTCGGGATTCACCACGACAGACCGACGGTCGACCAGCGAGAAGACACGGTCAATCGCTGCGGTGGACCGCTTCAGCCGCGAGTACACCGAGGAGAGCTTTCGGCAGGGGTCGAGCACCCCGGCCAGCATGGCATAGAGCACGGCCAGCCGCTCCGGAGAAACGGGGGACGAACTGAGACGCACGCCCCAGACCGTCGTCGCACCGGTCAGAACCAGGTAGGCACCCGGCAGCATGGCCACGAAGACGGCCAGCAAACCGAGCATCTCCGTGGTCGGTTTGGTCAGGGCATCGATGCGCACGACCCGCATGGCCTTGTCGTAGTACTCCTTGTGCTCTGCGTGAAACTGTCGTCGATGCCGCGGTGCCCCTTCGAACGCGATGACGACCTTCAGTCCATCAAAGGTCTCCTCGAGCACCTTGTAGATGCGGGACATGCTTTCCATCATGCGCTGGCTGGCCCGCTTCAGCATCTTGCCATAGCGGTAGAAGAAGTAGCCCATGACAGGCACGAAGATCATGGACAGCAGCGTGAGCTGCCAGTTGATGAGCAGCGCACAGGCGATGCAGGCCACGGCCTTCATCGGCTCGCGAACGAGCTTGCCCCCGAGCAGCTCGAGCCCGGTGGCCATTTGCTGCATATCGAAGGTGAACCGCGACATCAGGTCGGCGGTACCGTCGGCGGCCAGCGTCTGGTAGTCCAGTGACAGGACCCGACGAAAGCACTGTTTGCGAATCGACATCATCACCAGTTCGACAATGCTCCCCACGAGCACGTCCTGGATGAAGATAAAGACCCCCTTCAGCAGGGTCGCGACCAGCAACGCCGTCATGATCAGCGCGAAAGTCTGGAAGCGATCGTGCGGAATCCAGGGCATCAGGTAGCACTTCACCCAGGTCATCGCCAGGTGTGTCCGGCGGGCATCCGTCAGTTTCTGGGCGTTGTCGAGCCGCTTCTGCAGCTGATCGAGCAGTTCGGGATCGTTCGCCGGACGTTGTGATTCGAGAGTCGAGATCCGTTCCTCGAGATCGAGGAGATACGACTCCTTGTCCGCAATGGTGACTTCGGACTCGTTGATTCCCGCGTTCACGTACTCATGGAGATCCTGCCGGTTGAGCAGCACCTTCACCACGGGAAACGCGACCGACAGGTTGGCGCTCCAGAGCACTGCGACCAGCAGTCCGAATGCCGCCGACAGCAACAGCCGGCGACGATGCGGCCACAGAAATGGGAAGAGTCGGGTCAACCCGTCCACAAATGCATCCCTGCAATAAGAGCCGAGGGTCGAAGAGAGACCCGACGGGCCAACGCGGCGCGCCTGTCCCCCGTGTGTGATGAGCCGGTTCTGGCGGAGCAGCCGCTGACTGTGTCAGACGACAGCACCGCCACGCGGGCTCAGCGTACGGCGCTCCATTCCATGGAAGTGCCGCCACTTCGGTCGGGATTAAACAGGGATTGCCCCCCTGTGTCCAGACGGATCATGCACCCGCACCTAACACACCTGCATCGGTGCTAGCGCCGGCTGCGGGACGCCCGGTAGCCGTATTCGATGGCGAACCACTCCGCAAACCGCTCCCGATCGCGCGCGTTGGTGTTTCGCGCATCGCAGACGTGACCGATCTCGTGGATGAGAATGTTGTTGAGGTAGAAGTCCTTGATGGCGGCTTCCGTCCACTCCAGTCGCCACCAGTCGCCGTCCTGGACCCAGCAGCCCCCGAACATCTGGGCCTCAACCCGCTGGGCCGGACGAGGAGGACGCCTGTAGGTCTCAACCAGGGTCTCCTCGATGGGATACAGGTAGACGGTTGTCCCCCATTGGAGACCGTAACAGGGGAACAGCGAACGCTTTCGGGTCATCCGACTCAACTGCACGACCTCGAGGGGGTCCCGGAATCGCGCCGGAAGCTGCTCGATGCGATCAGCGACCTCCTGCGGGCTGACTGGATGTATGTACCCGGCCCCGGGCGTGTGTGCGAGAATCTGCACATGGTCCCGCCCCTGTGGCTCGTGCCAGATGTCGGGAGCCAGGAACGGCCCCCCTTTTCGCTCTGCGATCAGCGACGAGCGGGCGGACTTGCTGCGCGCCGACCTTTGACGGGCGTTTCGCGGCGGAGATGTCGCGGGGCCACGCTTTTGTGAGTGACGGCGACCACGGTGATTTCGATGGATCATGACGGACAGCTCGCGAGGCACCTCGCAATCGACGACCGGTCGTCGTCGACCGCTGCAGGAATCAGACGACCATCCGTGAACCCTCCTCTCCTGAAGAGAGCTGCGACGACCATCGGACGCCGGGCTCAAGTACGTGTCATGATACCCACGCCTCAAGACCCAAGGCAACGTGTACAGCGCAAGTCACATGACAACAGCTACTTGCAGAGACGAGCCCCCTGCAGGGGCGTCAGCCGGTGAGACAGCTGGACGATTGCATGAGTGGCCTGCGAACGCAACCGGCTCACAGAATGTCACTTAGGGAATAATGTGCTGCCGCAGGCGACATACGCAGTCTGGAGAACGTTTTCCGCGGTGTACAGCAGCGTCAGTGCCGCGTTTGGCCCGGTTCTGCAGGGAATCGGCGCGCTGCGGGGGCGTTGCCGCGTCTAGCGACCGTTCTTTGGAGCAAGCGCTCCGATCACCCTGAGTCCCTTCACATCGCCCGACACGGCGGTTCTCACGTCCTTCAGCGTCGGGCGGAGAAAATCGGGCTGATCGGGATCGACCGAGGCGAAGGGCACGGCAACGCCTCGTCGCCCGTCATGTCGGAACAGGTCCAGCTCTCCACGCTGAGGGTCGACCGACTCCGGTCGCTCAGTCCAGTTCAGCCGGGATTTCTCCAGAGTCTCGGCGAAGACTCCCTGCCACTCGTCGGACTGCCCCGCCTCCACGACGGCCTCGGCTCCCGGACTGCCAGCGAACAGGTTGCGCTCGAAGGTGATGTCGCGACTCAGCGGAGCAGGCAGCGTCGCGAAGACCACCCCCTGCTGCACGCGATGAAAGGTGTTATTCCGGAACAGGATGTCGCTGATCTCGGCATTTTTCCCGCCGAAGGACACCCCCTGCCGCAGATCATCGAACAGACACTCCTGAATCTCGGCCCGGGTGATGTGATCCTCGAACTCAATTCCCGCGGACATCGGCCCAATGAACCGGCAACGCGAGATCACGATCTCCTTCGTGGGTGTCGTCCCGGCGTTGAATCGCATGCCAACGGCGCTGGGCGTGCTGGCACGAAACTCGATCTCGCGCAATTGCACGCGATCCGCGTTGGGAAAGCCGGTGACGCCCCGTCCATCCAGGCCGAGGCTGGTGAATCCCGTAACGTGCAGACTCTCCAGCTTCAGGCTCACGAGATACCCGCTCAGTTGAATGGCCGTCGGTGCGAGCGACTCGATGCGAAAACCCTTCATGCGAAAACGCTCCACACCGTAGAGCTCCACTGCAGGTTCAGATCCCAGCGGGGCCAGCACGGCAGGCTCGGCATCCTCGCAGATCAACTCCACACCGCGCGGAAAAGCCCCGAATTGCGAATTGTCGATTCTGATCGCCTCCGGGTAGGTCGTGCCTCCGGCGACGCGGATGGTCAAGGCGTCGGTCTTGTTTTGCGGCAGATGGGTATCGCGCGCATACTCGAGGGCTTCCCGGATCGTACCGAAATGCCCGGTCGCACCGACGTTCAGATCTTCTCCGGCGACAGGCACGGGGCGCGGGGTCCCTGCCGCCGGTGTTGCAGCGATTGCGGGGCCGGTTGACGGGCGCTGCTGCGCCACGTTGGCCGGTCCCCCACCCTCCCGGCGCGGCGACTCGCCACGCTGACGGGACAGAAAACCGATGGCCGCCAGAACGGTCGCAACCGACACGGCGGCGAGCGTGATCAACTGGGTCGTCCTGCGACTTTCCGCCGCCCGACGCTTCAAGGCCGCGCTTGAAGAGCGATCCGTAAGAACGCCAGAGTCGATGACGGCGTGCTGCGACTCCTTCTCTGGGGGGAACGCGGGCGGCACCATCACGGGACGTTGCCGGGAGACTACGGTTTCCGCAGTCATGACTCCCGGCAGTTCGGATGGTGACTTGGAAGGCTGATCCAGTCCCTCGATGAAGTCGGCCAGCTGTGGCTCCACCGAGGCCACAATCGTCTCCGAGGCGGTAACACCACTGCTCGCCCCACCACCCATGGTCGCTTTCTGCCGCGCGGATTTCACGCGGTGGGTCGCATGAGTCTGCGTCGGTCGAGGCAGCGTCGCGACCAGTTGCTCGAGCGCCTCCACGACAGCGTCCGCCGACGGATACCGCGCATTCGGATCCTTGGCCATCATCCGCTCCAGAACCACCACGAGCGGCTCGGGAATGTCGCTGCGAAGCTGCGTGACGGGCGTGGGGCGACGGGTCTGATGGGCGAGCAGCCGCTGGGCGAGCGTCCCCTCCGGAAACGGGGGCTGACCGGTCAGCAGGTAGTAGAATGTGCAACCCAGGCTGTAGATGTCCGCACGGGCGTCGACCCGGTGACTGTCGACCGCCTGCTCCGGTGACAGGTAGTCGGCCGTTCCCAGCACGCGCTGATTGTGGTCGATCGTCAGTGATTCCTGATCGGATTCATCGAAGAACCGGGCCAGGCCCAGGTCGAGCAGCCTCACGGTGCCATGGCCGTCCACGAGCACATTCGTCGGCTTGACATCGCGATGAATCAGCCCCGCGGAGTGGGCGTGCCGCAGACCCCGCGCGGCCTGCAGGATATAGTCGGTGGCCAGCTCAACGGGCAGCGGTCCGCGCTCATCGACGATCTGTTGAAGATTGGCCCCTTCGACAAACTCCATGACCAGAAAGTGGATCTCGGTCCCCCCCTCGTTCTCGTGATCGACATCGTAGGCACGGACGATGTTAGGGTGATCGAGCGCGGCGACCGCTTGCGCCTCCCGGTGAAAGCGTCCCAGCGCGGAAGGATCCCGCGTCTGCTTTGACGGCAGGACCTTGATGGCGCACTGCCGCCGCATCACCAGGTGTTCCGCGAGATAGACGGTGCTCATGCCTCCCTTGCCGAGCTGGGCCAGCAGCCGGTACTTGCCGAGCCGAAACCCCCGTGTCTTGCCCTGCAGCAGCTTCTTGGCCTGCCACAGGGTCAGTTCCCCCTGCTGCACCAGCAGCGTGGCGAAGTCGGTACCACTCGCCGACTCCCCGGCGCGATGACGGTAGTCTTCGAGGAGCTTGTCAATTCGCTCCGATTCGATCAGCCCACTCTTGCGAAGCAGGCCGGCGAAGGAACTGAGGGAAAGCTTCATGGACATGATGGTGCGATCGGCACGAACGTGCCGCGACAGGGTTCCAGACCATCCTCGCTGGATTGTGATCAACTTCCCCGCGATCCGACAATCGAATGAGGCCCCAATGTCAAGGAAAATGCCCCATCAATTGGAAGAATGCTGACCGGCCCGGGAGATCGGCAAGAGTGACTTGCCTTTCCACCTCTACTACCATGCGTCGTATGAATGTGCATCCACCGAACCGACCCACCGGAATGGGGATTTTTGGCAGCATACTGCTGCTGATTGGCGCGATTATGCTGCTGGCACTGCTGGCGATGCGCGACCGCCCGCTCGGTGGCGCGATTCCCCGGCTGATCGACCGCCAGCCGACCGTCTGGTTCGGACTGTCACTACTGATCCTGATGGGTGGCATTGCTGTGCTGCGACAGGAACATGAAGCCTCTCCGGACTGGAAACCGACCCGGCCGGGGCGCCGCTTTCGCAGAGCCAGTGTGTACACACGGCCGAACTGTCCTCTCTGCGATACGGCCACCGATGTGCTGCTGCACTACACCCCCTATCTCCCGCCGATCGAATTCATTGACATTGAGGGACGCCCCGAGCTGGCAGACCGTTTCGGGAACTGCGTGCCGGTCCTCGAACTGGATGGACGCGTGCGCTTCCGCGGGAAGATCAGCGAACCGCTCCTCCGTCGGCTGATCGAGGGTACCCCCCCGGCGCGAGACTCAGAAACATCATGAGACTGCAGCCGCATCGTCTGTCACGCCCCCTGCTGGTGACGCTCGCCGCCGTGTGCCTGGGACTGGTCGCAACGACGGGATCGGGCGACGAAGGTGCTCCGCCACTCCAGCGCTGGCACACCGGCTCCCTGTTTCGCCGCGAACTGGAGCGGCCGGTCAACATCATCCGGACGGGTATTGGTGTTCGCGAGATCCTGTCGCGGCTCGCCGAGATCCACCAGGTGGCAATGCTGCTCGATCGACGGATCGACCCGGATCGGCGGATCGACGTGCAGCTGAGCCACACCACCCTCCTCGAAGGGCTGCAATTGCTGGCCGGGCAATGGGACGCCGAAGCCGTCACACTCGGCAGCACCGTGTACATTGGTCCGTCCCAGGCCGTCGACCGCAGTCTGACGCTCGTTCAGCGGCTGCAGGGGGAGATCCGTGAGCGGGGCAACGGGGCGGCAGGACGACAGGCGTTCGAGCTCTCGCAGGGTCACACCTTCCGTTGGGACGACCTCGCCCGACCGATCGACATCGTTCAAGACATGGCAGACCGTGGTGACATCCAGCTGTTGCACACCGAACTGGTTCCACACGACCTGTGGGCCGGAGGCGTGATGGCGGACGTGAGTGTCGTTGAGGGCCTGACGATCGTGCTCGGGCAGTACGACCTCGCGTTCCACCTGAGTCCCGATGGTCGCGAGGCCGAGCTGTATCACGAAGCCGGTCGCGTCACGTTCGAGCGGCCCCACGTTCCCCGCACGATGACGACGGTTGCTGCGGCCGAGCAGATTCGCGCCGTATGGCCTTTGCTGCCACTCAAGATCGAGGGTCCGAGGCTGGTCATCGATGCGACGGCGCTCGAGCACGCCCGGATTGCCGAGATCCTCACGCCTGCACCCCGCAGCGCGGAGCCCGCAGAACGGCTGTCCCTGGGACCGCTGTCTCAGCGGCGCTTCACGTTTCAGGTGGTGCGCCGACCGTTCAGCGCGGTCATCCGCACGCTGGAGGCCAACGACATCGTTGTCGACTACGACGCCGATGCCTTGCGCGAGGCGGGCATCGATCTGGACAAGAAAGTCTCGCTTCAGCTCGAACAGGCGACCCCCGACGAACTGTTCGAGGCCTTGTGCTCGCCGCTGGGCCTCGAGTATCGCATCACGGGCAAAACCGTTCACCTGTCGGCCGCTCCCTGAGGCAGGACCTCGGAGCGATGCCTTCCGGCGGACTCAATGTCGTGGCCGGCGGGTTTTGAATTCCGCTCGGGACTGCGATATCATGCCTGCCCACCGGGGACATCGCCTGTTTCGGGGGTCGAACGCGGCCTGCCATGCGATTGTCCCCGCCTCCTCAGCCGTCCGAGGTCTGGTGAGGCGAGTTGTCAGCTCGTTGAAGGTTTAGACATGTCGCGCAACCTGATCGTTGCCCAATCGGGCGGACCGTCACCGGTCATCAACAACACGCTACGCGGGATCGTCGAGACGGCCCGCCAGATGGACGAAATCGGCACAGTCTACGCCGGTTGGCACGGCATCGAGGGCGTGTTGAAGGAGGAACTGCTGAACCTGTCGGACCAATCCGAGGAAGAGATCGCCTTGCTGCGGACGACTCCGGCAGCTGGCTCGATCGGGACCTGTCGCTACAAGCTGAAGGATGGTCAGGACGAAGATTTCAATCGGGTGATGGACATCTTCAAGGCCCACGACGTGGGCTACTTCTGCTACATCGGCGGCAATGATTCGATGCACACCGCCCACTCCGTCGCGGAGCTGGCGCGCAGCCGGGGACTGGACGTGTGCGGCATCGGCGGCCCCAAGACCATCGACAACGATGTCGGTGACAGCGAGTTCAAGCTCGTCGACCACACGCCCGGATACGGCTCGACCGCCCGCTACTGGGCGCACTACATCCAGCAGGCGAACGAAGAGAACCAGGGCTCGTCACCGGCGGACCCCGTCCTGGTGATGCAGGCCATGGGTCGCAAGATCGGGTACATCCCGGCCGCCGCGCGGCTGGCTGACCCCCAGCGGGAACTTCCCCTGCAGATTTACCTGGCAGAGCGCAAGGTGACAATCGAGGAGATCCACGACAACGTGAACCGCATGCTGCGGGAGCGCGGCCGCTGCCTCGTGGTGGTCAGCGAAGGTCTGACGATCACCGGGCTGGAGATCCCGGAGGAGTTCCTCGTGCGGGACGCTTTCGGGCATCCGACCTTTTCTTCCAGCAAGATCACGGTGGCGCAGATGCTGACGAATGCACTGAACGACCGGGGCCTGGCCGTGAAGGGGGCCGCCCGCTGCAACGTCGCGGGCACTCATCAGCGGCACGATATGGTCTATGCCTCGACCGTCGATCTGGAAGAATCCTATTACGTCGGGCAGAAGGCGGCCTTGCTCGCAGCAGCCGGCGAGCATGGGTACATGGCCACCATCCTGCGCAGCGACTGGGACAACTACCAGGCCCGATACGACAAGGTGCCGCTGGCTGAAGTCGCGGAGAAGGACCGCAAGTTCCCGACTTCGTGGATCAGCGACTGTGGGACGGACGTCACGGACGATTTCCTCAAGTATGCCCGCCCGCTGATCGGGGACAACTGGGTGAGCGTCCCCCTGATCGACGGACGTCTGCGGCTGGCGCGGCTCAATACGTCCCGGGAGCTGTTCGCCTCCCAGAAGCTGGATGCCTATGTTCCGCAGTCTGATCGAGCCCGTTGAGGCCGCGAGACTGCGATTGGGCTGACCGCCCACACACGCCCTGATGGAATCCCGGGAAACCTACTGCCATGTCACAACTTGGTCTCGACAGCTTTGCGCGACAACACGACTTTCTCGTGGGAATCGACTCCGACGGATGTGCGTTCGACTCGATGGAGATCAAGCACAAGGAGTGCTTCATCCCCAACTTCATCAAGCATCTCGGTCTGCAGCCGATCTCGAAGTATGCCCGCGAAGCCTGTGAGTTCACGAACCTGTATTCCAAGAGCCGCGGAGCCAATCGCTTTCCTGCCTATCTGGCGGCTCTCGACCTGCTCGAGGAACGGCCCGAGGTGCAGGCGCGTCATGTGACGGTTCCCCGCTGGCAGGGCGTGCGGGACTGGGTCGCTCGCGAGACCAAGCTGGGCACCAAGACCATCGGTCCCGAGGCGGAGAGGACCGGCGACCCCGACCTGCTGCTCGGCTACCAGTGGTCGAGCGCTGTGGACGACACCATCGCCGACATGGTCAAGGGCATCCCCCCCTTCCCCGGGGTTCGACAGGCCCTCGAGACGCTCGCGGCCAAGGCGGACATGATCGTGTGCTCAGCCACTCCCAATCGCGCTCTGCAACAGGAGTGGGAGGAACATGGCATCGACCAGTATGTGCAGGCGATCTGCGGGCAGGAGGCCGGCTCGAAGAAGGAGTCGCTGGGCAAGGCTCACGCACACGGCTACGACCTCGACCGAATGCTGATGATCGGAGACGCGCCGGGCGACATGAGTGCCGCCAAGGCTGTCGGCTGCCTGTATTTTCCCATCAACCCGGGACACGAAGAAGACAGCTGGGCGCGATTCAACGACGAGGCCATCGACCGGTTCTTCGCCGGCACTTATGCTGGCAGTTATGAGGCAGCACTGATCGCCGAGTTCGAACAGTACCTGCCGGAACTGCCTGCCTGGAAGCGGTCGCTGGTGTGATCGACAAGAGAGCCCGGGTCGGGCGACCCACAGGGCTGGCTCCTCATGGCGACTGATTGACACCGTTGACCACCGCGGTGATGATGCCGTCGAGCCCGATACCCCGTTCCCCAGGAGCCCGCAGTGCTGCATTGGATCTATGATCTCTCGATCCGTGAGCTCGCCTTCTGGGGTGCCATCATCTCCGTGGGGTACTACTGGATCGGCTGCGTGCTCTTGCGTCCGATTCTGCGACCGTTCGTCCGTTCTCGCTTCGGATCGAATGAAGTCGTCGGGAATGTGCTATCGTGTTTTGGCGTGTTCTATGGACTGCTGCTGGGACTCATCGCGGTTGCGGCATTCCAGAACGCCAGCGAGGTGGACGCCAACGTCGCGAGGGAAGCCGCTTCACTGAACGCCCTGTACGAAGATGTCTCTACCTATCCCGAGCCACACCGCCAGAACCTGCAATGGCTGTTGCGCGATTATTGCCGCTACGTGATCAAGTACGGCTGGCCAGAGTACCGTCAGGGGAAGATCCCGACCGGGAGCGAAACCCGCATCGAGGCCTTTCATGAACGCATGCTGGCCTTTGAACCGGAGACCAAGACGCAGGAAATCGTCCATGCCGAAACACTGCGCCAGTTCAACGTCTTTCTCGAGCATCACCGTGTGAGGGAGCATTCTGTGAAGACGGGACTCCCGGCCTTCATGTGGTATGTCGTGCTGCTCGGTGCCGTACTGAATATCGCCCTGCTCTGGGGCTTCGACATGAACTTCGTGACGCACCTGCTGCTGGGGGGAGTGCTGGCCCTGTTCCTGGGACAGCTGATCATTCTGGTGGCCGTTACGGACAATCCCTTCCGCGGCGAGCAGGGCGTATCAGCAGAGGCCTTCGAAACGTTGTACTGGAACAAGATGCGCGACTGAGCGTCCCCCGCGACCGCTGGGACACCGTTGCTGCACAAGGCGAGACCTTATGGCGAATTTCGAGATCCACGAACTCGAAGGCATGCGTTACGTCGACTGCATCCTGGACAACGAAACGGTCCGCGCCGAATCCGGGGCGCTGTCTTACATGACCGGCGACATCCAGATGCACTCCGAAGTGGTTCCCTCACCCGTCAGAGTCCTCAGGTCCGTGTTGGCCAATCAGGCCGTCTTCCGCCCGACGTACACGGGAACAGGCGTCGTCACACTCGAGTCCTCCCTTGGCGGGTTTCACATCCTCGAGCTGCATAATGAGAACTGGATTCTGGAACGCGGCACCTATTGGGCCTCGGAAGATTCTGTGGACGTCAGTTTTTACCGCGTCGGCATCCTGACCTCCTTGTGGGCCGGGGAAGGTCTCGTCTACCTGCAGACAGAGGTTCACGGTTCGGGGAAAGTGGTCCTGACGACACGAGGCCCGATCCAGCGGGTGACGCTCGAAAAAGGACGTCGAATCGTTGCCGACGGGAGTTACGTCATTGCCTGGTCCTCGAGCGTGAAGTTCTCGGTCAGGCGGCCGACCAAGAACGTGCTGGGACGATTCACATCGGGAGAAGGGCTCGCACGCGTCCACGAAGGCCCCGGCGAATTGCTGATCAACCCGTCTCCGTACTGGCGCTATCGCATGTTCGCCCAGCGGCAGGGCGATCCGATCGCCGCCGAATAGAGTGCCCTTTTTCACCCCCACCCCGGCGCCAACATGACATTTGCTCCGAGAGAGACCGAGCCACGACCCCAGACCCGCCGGGCCTTCGTCCAGCACGCTGGACAGGCGCTGACATTGGCGGCGACCGGATCGCTCGCCCCGGTACTGTTCACCGGATGTTCGCGCTCCAAGCCCCCGGAGACCATCAAGGTCGGCATCCTGCATTCCCAGACCGGCACGATGGCGATCAGCGAGACCTCCCTGCGCGACGCTGAGCTGTTCGCGATTGAGGAGATCAATGCCGCCGGCGGGGTCCTGGGCAAGCTCCTCGTGCCGGTCGTCGAGAACCCGCGTTCACGGTCTGACGACCTTTACCCGCGGAAGGCACTGCGGCTGATCGTCGAGGACGGGGCAACGGTCGTGTTTGGCTGCTGGACCTCCGCCAGTCGCAAGGCGGTACTCCCGATCTTCGAAGAACAGAACGGGCTGCTCTTCTACCCCCTGCAGTATGAGGGGAACGAGTCCTCGTCGAACATCATCTACACCGGGTCGACACCAAACCAGCAGATCCTGCCAGCGGTGGACTGGCTGCGCGGGAGCGGTAGATCCAGGTCACGGTTCTACCTCATTGGTTCCGACTACGTCTTTCCCTGGACGGCCAACTACATCATTGCCAGGCATCTCGCGGCCCATGCGCCCGAGGTGGAGATCGTGGGGACCCAGTATGTCCCGCTGGGGCAGCGGAAGTTCAGCGAGATCATCGCGGACATCACGGCCGCCAAGCCGGACGTGATCGTGAGCACCATTAACGGCGACAGTAACATCTACTTCTACCAGGAACTGGCGGCACAGGGAGTCACACCCGATCAGATTCCCGTGCTGGCGACGAGTGTGGGCGAGGACGAACTGCGCAGCCTCCAACCCGAAGTCGTCACGGGACACCTCGCCGCCTGGAGCTACTTTCAGTCGCTGGACACTCCCGAGAACCGCTCCGTCGTGGAACGGTTTCAACGAGAGCATGGCGAGGACCGGGTGTTTGGCGACCCCATGGAAGCTGCCTACTGCTCGGTCCATCTGTGGAAGCGGGCCGTTGAACAGGCGGGGACCGTGGCCGTCGACGCGGTTATCGAAGCGCTTGGGCAGGGACTCGAGTTCCAGGGGCCGGGTGGCGTCTTCAAGATCGATCCGAAGACACGTCATGCCTACAAGCACTGTCGCGTCGGCAAGATCCGCGAAGACCGGCAGTTCGAGATCGTGTACGACTCGCAGGAGCTCATCGCCCCGGATCCCTATCCGCAGGTGGCGTTCCCGGGCTGGAGTTGCGACTGGACCCGCAGTGGAGTCACGAAGGGGGACGTTGTTCCCATTGGTCCCGGATCGGCAGCACAATCAACCTGAACTCTCGACTCGGCCGACCGGGCCATAAATCGCCTCGCGGCGACAGCCGGCTTCTCAGGCGCTCCCTTTGGTCTGGACCTGTGCCTCACGGTACAGACGACTGCGCGTCTCCCGCTCGATCAGCTTCACGTCGGCGGCAGAGAGGTCGAAGCGAGAGGCATACCGCCTGAGCAGCCCGCGCTCCGCTCTGGTGAGTCGCCCATCCAGGAACAAGGCACAGGCGATCTGTTCCAGTTGCGCTCGCGCTTCCCGTGCGTCCCGCGGAACAGGCAGCGGGACGTCGACATGCTGCGCGTTGGTGAGCATCAGCTCGACTTCGGCCGCCGACAACCCCTGACGTAGGGCCAGTTCTTCGGAACGTCGTCGAATCGCGATTGGTGAGTTTCCCCCTGCTGACCAACACCCGGGCGACGACAGCCAGGTCGAGCTCGCGGTCTGCGTGGGGCGTATGAGCGGCCGCTGCGAGCGACTGTTCCCGATACATCGACTCGAAACGCTGCTGCAGCTGCTCGGTATATCGGTGCAGCCCTGCGGTGAATGGCTGAATGGCAACCAGGACCCAGTCATGCCGGCCATCAGTCAAGGGCGTGTCACAGAATCGGCACGCCTCCTCACGATTGACGCCGAGCGGAGCAGCACAGTTGGAGCAACTCGACGAACAGAATGTCTGCGCGATGCCGCTGCGAGTTCCGACCTGACGCTCCAGGACGTAGACCTGGGCATAGATCGCCTTGCGGTGCAGGGACCGCTGCTCGCCCCGCGGATCGCCGGCGTGCAGCGTCCCAGACCAGCGGATCTTTACCCGCGCCACATCACGATCACCACTCCCGCCTGGCTGAATATCGATGAGATCCACCAGCCCGACAGCCGGTTCATGGAAGTATTCACGTCGGCCGATTCGTTCCACCGACTCCCGCCGCAGGTCATCGGCTCCCCGTCCCAGGATCGGCGCGGCATAAGCCAGTTCAGAATGAAACTCCGCCGAGCGCAGCCGCCAGAACATGACGCTGACACGATCCTCAATGTGCTGGACACTGAAATGCGGATCATGCTGGCGCAGTAGCGAGACGCCCGGAGTGGCGGCGTCATCTCCGGGAAGCCGCCATTCAGAACTCTGCGTGATCTCGGCGAGCACCCAGTCGTGCTCTGCAGAATTCACCCAGGCACTACAGGCGTCGCAGCAAGCCTTGTCGACGATATGCAGCCGACTGCCGCATTGCGGGCACTGCCCTTCGATCGCGCTTCCGCGACGGCGCGTCTCGCCCCATGCCTGCGGTGAAACGACCAGTACTCGACGAAGTCTTCTGCCCGGCGGGTCCCGGGAACCTCGCGATCTGTCTCGGTGTACACTTGATAGTCCGTGGCCGAAGCGCGGATTCGCAGATGCAGCGTATCGAACTGACTTGTGGCTGTGGCAGCGGCCAGTTCGATGCTGTCAACCTGCACATCCTCCATGATGTTGCGGATCCCCTCGGCCTGCTGCATCGCGAGTTGCAGCGAGAACCGCTCGAAGATGCCATCACTGATGAACGCCCGCACCGGACGCATATCCTGGGCACTCCACGCCTGCTGAATCTGCAGGAAGGCCGATGCGATTCGCGCCGGACGGCGCTCAAATCGAATCCGGCATCATCCGCCTTGATCCGCGCAAGCATCTGGCAGCGAAGATTGGCCGCCTGTCGAGCACGCGTGTCACGAATGATCCGGGACATCTTGGCCTCTTGCGATTCCAAGTAAGTCCAGAAGATCAAGAACAAAACGATCATGGCCAGGAAGAACATCGACTCACCCGGCGTGGCCGGGCGACCGCGGCCCCCGCCGCCACCTCCGCTGTATCCACCGCCACCGCCACCGCCACCTCCGCCACCTCCGCCACCTCCGCCTCCACCGAAGCCCCCACCACCTCCCGCGCGGGCCAGCACCTCCACAGGATCCAGGCACCAGAAGGCCAGAATCAGCAGCAACAGCCCCAGCCAAGCGAGGCGCCGGTGATGTCTGCTCAACAGCTTCAGGCGAGATAGCACGTCTGAGACCTCTCGAAGTGAAAGGACGAAAACATGGTGTGGGAACCAACAGGCTAACGTGTTTTCCTCTTCCGAGGATCAATTGCTGTCGTCGGTTCTGAAAGTTTCGCGGGGCTGAGCCCCTTTTGCCGCGTCAGGATCCTCGAAGAGGAGGGCCGTCGTGGATATCATGACGACGCAATTTTTTGCACACGCACACACCGCTCCACTTTCAGCGAACAGACATGCAACACGACATCGGACTGATCGGACTGGCTGTCATGGGCCAGAATCTCGTCCTGAACATGGCCAATCATGGCTTTTCGGTCGCGGTCTACAACCGGACCACCGAAACGATGGAGGAGTTCGTCGGCGGATTGAAGGACGAGCCCGAAGACAAGGTCTGGCCAGGCACTGCAGAGCGGATCGCCGGCTACGCCTCGCTCGAGGAGTTCGTCCGCAGCCTGAAGCGACCACGCCGCGCGATGATCATGGTCAAGGCCGGAGCTCCCGTCGACACGGTCATTGAGCAACTCAAGCCGCTGCTCGATGAGGGCGACATCATCATCGATGGCGGGAATTCGGACTTTCGTGATACCAACCGTCGTTCACGAGAGCTGCGGGAAGCCGGACTGCTGTTCATCGGAACGGGGGTCTCCGGTGGAGAAGAAGGGGCTCTCAAGGGGCCTTCCATCATGCCGGGCGGGCACCAGGAGGCCTGGCCGTACGTCAAGGACATCCTGCAGTCCATCTCAGCCAAGGTCGGACCGAACGAAGACATTCCCTGCTGCGACTGGGTCGGAGAAGATGGCGCGGGGCACTACGTCAAGATGGTCCACAACGGGATCGAATACGGGGATATGCAGCTCATCTGCGAGGCGTACTTCATTCTGAAGCACGCGATCGGACTGTCGAATGATGACCTCTACCACGTGTTCCGCGAGTGGAACGAAGGAGAGCTGGAGAGCTATCTGATCGAGATCACCCGCGACATCTTCACGGTCAAGGATCCCGAGACCGGGAACGACCTGGTGGACATGATCCTCGACACCGCCAAGCAGAAGGGGACGGGCAAATGGATGAGCCAGCACGCCCTGGATCTGGGCGTGCCGACCACGCTGATCACCGAAGCGGTGTATGCCCGGTGCCTGTCGGGACAGAAGGATGCCCGGGTGCGGGCCTCGGAAGTGCTCGCCGGCCCCGACACGAGATACGACGACGATCCGGCACAGTTCGGCGAGGATGTCCGCCAGGCCCTGTATGCATCCAAGCTGGTCAGTTATGCCCAGGGGTATGTGCAACTCGATGCGGCTGCCGAAGAGTTCGGCTGGAATCTCAATAACGGGAACATCGCCCTGCTCTGGCGGGGTGGTTGCATCATTCGCAGCCGGTTTCTGGGGGACATCAAGGCGGCCTTCGACAAGAACCCGCAACTGGAGAACCTGTTGCTGGATGATTTCTTCAAGGCCGCGATCGACAAGGCTCAGCCCTCGTGGCGTCGCGTGGTGTCGACAGCCGTCAATCTGGGCCTTCCGGTCCCCGGCTTCAGCGCCGCGCTGACGTACTTCGATGGATATCGCCGGGCCCGGCTGCCGGCCAATCTCCTGCAGGCCCAGCGGGATTACTTTGGCGCGCACACCTACGAACGTGTCGACAGGCCTCGGGGCGAGACGTTTCACACGGACTGGATTCACGAGCGAAAGGTGTGACACTCCGCATGCTCCCGCACGAGGTGGCGAGGCGAGCCGCACAGCTGGGCGGCGAAGTGCTCACCGGGTACTTCCGAACCGACCTGCGCGCCGATGTCAAGCAGGGTGCCGAACTGGTCTCGCGCGCTGATCTCGAGGCCGAACGGATCATCGGCGAGTCCATCCACGAGGCCTTTCCCGACCACACGATTCTGGGGGAGGAACTGTACGAGGGGGACATCGACGCCGAGCACCTCTGGATCATCGATCCCCTGGATGGGACGACGAACTATCTGCATGGGATCCCGCACTTTGCGGTGAGCGTCGCGTACTACGAGCAGGGCCACCCAATCTGTGGTGTTGTTCTCAATCCTGCGCGCGAGGACTGGTTCGAAGCCGAGGCCGGCCAGGGTGCGACGCACAACGGGGTGCCAATCCGCGTATCACCCGCCAATTCGATGGCCGATGTCCTCATCGGTGTCGGGTTCTACTACGATCGTGGTGACATGATGGAAGCGACCCTCGCCGCAATTCGAGATGTCTTTCGGCAGCAGGTGCATGGCATCCGCCGATTCGGAACGGCCTCACTCGACCTCTGCCAGGTGGCCTGTGGCTACTACGGTGCCTTTTTCGAGTTTCAACTGTCCCCCTGGGACTTCGCCGCAGGCCGGCTGATTGCCACAGAAGCCGGTGGACGCGTAACAACCTGCCAGGGCCACCCGCTGCCACTCACCAAGACCAGTGTGCTCGCCTCGAATGGTCAGTTGCACCAGTCGATGCTCGATCTGCTGTCGGCGCACCACCCACGATGAGGCCGGATTCGTCGACATTCTCACACACGGGAACCGCCATGCGAATCCAGTTCCTCGGCACGGGCGGCTATCACCCCAGCGAACGGCGCCAAACCGCCTGCGTGCTGCTGCCCGAGATCGGCGTGCTGTTCGATGCCGGCACGGGGGCTTTCCGGATCCCCGCCCGCCTTGAGACGGACGAGATTCAGATTTTCCTGTCTCACGCACACCTCGACCATATCGCCGGACTTACGTACTTGCTGGTTCCGATGCTGCACGGGCAGATTCGCCGGGCCGAACTGTTCGCAACACCGCAGGTCCACGAGGCGGTGCGTGAACATCTGTTCGCGAACGCGATCTTTCCGGTCGTTCCCGAGTTCAAACTCCACGTCCTGGAGGAGGGCGAGCCGGTGTTACTCCCGCGGGGAGGAGAGTTAACGCACTGGCCGCTGGTGAGCCATCCAGGAGGGTCGAGGGCGTTCCGCATCGAAATTCCCGCTGAAGACGGAACGTCGGCGTCGTTCGCCTACGTGACCGACACGACCGTTGACGGCAGCTACACCGACTTCATCCACGGTGTCGATCTGCTGATTCACGAGTGCTACTTCCCGGACAGGCAGTCTGATTTGGCGCTGCAGACCGGCCACAGCCACACGAGGCAGGTCGTCGAACTCGCGCGAGATGCGGCCGTCGGACGTCTGATGCTGGTACACATTGATCCGCAGCTCGAGCAGGATGCACTGTTGGGCCTGGACCCAGCTCGCAGGATTTTCGCAGAGACGGACGTGGCCACCGACCTGCTGCAGATCAGGATTTGAGGCGGTGCGCCACCTCGAAGGACAGGACGATTGCAGTTGCTGAAGTGAGTCCTATAATCCGCTGAAGACATCGGACGGCGTGGATGCAGGCCGCCGGGCTCACACCAAGACTCTGCCGGCCGTGGAGAAAAGGAGCCAACGTTGAACTGGCTGATTGCCGCTTTGTCTTCCTCCGTGGGGAGGAAGTTTGTGATGGGCCTCACCGGACTGTTTCTCTGCCTGTTCCTGGTGATTCATCTGGCAGGTAACCTGCTGCTGTATGTCGGAGCCGAGACGTACAACCACTACGCCGAGACCCTGCACAAACAGGTGGCCCTGCTGATCGCGGCAGAGATCGTGCTCTATGCCGCCTTCCTGGCGCACATTCTGATTGCCGTGCGACTGACCCGCGACAACTACGCCGCACGCCGGACCAACTATCTCGCGAAGCAGTCGAAGCTGACGGACCGGACCATCGCCGGATTCATCGCCCCCGAGAGCTGGATGTTTTTCAGCGGGGCCATCGTGCTGCTGTTCATCATCGTGCACGTATCGGACTTCAAATTCGAATTGGGCCTTGGTGGCGCGACAGAGGGGCTCACCCCCTACGAAAAGGCTGCGCACATCCTGCAGATCGAGTGGAAAGCGGCGCTGTACATCATCGGCAGCATCGTGCTTGGGTTGCATGTCGGGCATGGTTTCGCGAGCGCTTTCCAGTCGCTCGGCATCAATCATCCCAAGTACAACACCTGCATCAAGTGGGCGTCCGTGATCTTCGCCTGGCTCGTGGCGATTGGTTTCGCCAGTTTCCCGACGATCTGGTTCTGGTTTGGCGGCCCGGGTGGCACGCCCAACGGCTGACGGGAACTCGTGCTCCCTCCGCTTCGGACGAATAGATCGACCATTGAACTGCTGAGAGAATCGTGGCTGACAACAATCGACTCGACGCACGCGTGCCCGATGGCCCCCTCGAACAGAAGTGGGACCGTTGCCGCAATGAACTCAAACTCGTCGCTCCCAACAACAAGCGGAAGTACCACATCATCGTGGTCGGGAGTGGACTGGCCGGTGCCTCGGCGGCGGCCTCGCTCGCCGAGTTGGGCTACAAGGTCACCGTGCTGACGATTCACGACTCCCCCCGGCGTGCACACAGCATCGCGGCACAAGGGGGCATCAATGCGGCGAAGAACTATCCCAACGATGGTGATTCGATCTGGCGACTGTTCTATGACACGATCAAGGGTGGCGATTTTCGCGCCCGCGAAGCAAACGTTTACCGTCTCGCCCAGGTGAGCGGCAGCATCATCGATCAGTGTGTGGCCCAGGGTGTTCCTTTCGCCCGCGAGTACGGCGGGACCCTGGCCAACCGCACGTTCGGGGGTGCCCAGGTCTCGCGCACGTTCTACTGCCGGGGGCAGACCGGACAGCAACTGCTGCTCGGAGCCTACAGCTCGCTGATGCGACAGGTGGCGCTTGGCAAGGCGCATGTGTACTCGATGCGGGAGATGCTGGATCTCGTCGTCGTCGACGGATGCGCCCGCGGTGTCGTCTGCCGGAACCTCGAAACCGGTGAGTTCGAGACGTATGCCGGTCACGCTGTCCTCCTCTGCACGGGTGGGTACGGCAATGCGTTCTACCTGTCCACCAATGCCAAGGGGTGCAACGTCACGGCAGCCTGGCGGTGTTACAAGCGCGGGGCTGATTTCGCCAACCCCTGCTTCACGCAGATTCACCCGACGTGCATCCCGGTGAAAGGCGACTACCAGTCGAAGCTGACGCTGATGAGCGAAAGCCTGCGAAACGACGGCCGCGTCTGGGTCCCCAAGAATGTCAACGACGAACGGGCGCCGGTCGACATCCCCGAGAGCGATCGCGACTACTATCTCGAACGACGTTACCCCGCGTTCGGGAACATGGTTCCGCGCGACGTCGCCAGCCGGGCCGCCAAGGAACGTTGCGACAGCGGCTACGGTGTGGGCGAGACCGGAATGGCCGTCTATCTCGACTTCAGCCGTGCGATCGAGGAACAGGGCCGCGACGCCATCGAGAGCAAGTATGGCAACCTGTTCCACATGTACCACAAGATCACCGACGAAGACCCCTATCGGGTGCCGATGCGGATCTACCCCGCCGTCCATTACACGATGGGGGGACTCTGGGTTGACTATCACCTGGAGAGCACAATTCCCGGACTCTTCGTGCTGGGCGAGGCGAATTTTTCCGACCATGGTGCCAACCGGCTCGGCGCCAGTGCCCTCATGCAGGGGCTCGCGGATGGCTACTTCATCGCGCCGTACACCGTGGGCAATCATCTCGCCAGTCACCCGTTGAAGGAGGTGACGACCGCTCATCCCGGCTTCCGTGCGACGCTCGATGAAGCCCGTAACCGCGTTAATCGAATTCTGGATGTGCAAGGCAGCCGGTCGGTGCGCGATCTGCACCGGGCGCTGGGACAAATCACCTGGAACGAGTGCGGGATGGCCCGCAGTCGCGCGGGACTCAACTCTGCGATCCAGCAGATTCAGGCACTTCGCGAGGAGTTCTGGCACAACGTGCGGGTGCCGGGATCGGGAGCCGAGCTCAATCAGAACCTGGAGTACGCGGGCCGTCTGGCAGATTTCCTCGAGTTCTCCGAGCTGATGGTACGGGATGCCCTGCACCGCGAAGAGTCCTGCGGTGGCCACTTCCGCGACGAGCACCAGACTGAAGAGGGTGAAGCCCGTCGCGACGATGCCAACTTCACGAATGTCTCCGCCTGGCAGTACGCCGGCGAAGACCAGGTCGCCACGCTCCACCAGGAGCCGCTGACCTTCAATGCCGTCGAACTGACGACGCGCAGTTACAAATAGCCCGGAAACCGCTCGGAACGAAACACCTCTGGGCTCCCCGGAGTTCCGTTCGCTGACTGCTGAAAGCCGATCATGATCAGCCAAGCGCGCAAGTACCTCAATCTCAACCTTCGCATCTGGCGCCAGCCGCGTCCCGACGTGGAGGGCGAGTTCCACGATTATCGCCTCCAGGACATCTCACCCGACATGTCCTTTCTCGAAATGCTCGATGTCCTGAACGAGCAACTGATCGCTGCGGGAGGCGAGCCGGTCGCCTTCGACCATGATTGCCGCGAAGGCATCTGCGGAACCTGCGGCATGATGATCAACGGTCAGGCCCATGGTCCCGATCAGGAAACGACGACCTGCCAGTTGCACATGCGGAGATTCAGCGATGGCGACACGATCGTCATCGAGCCCTGGCGGGCGGTGGCCTTCCCCGTCATTCGGGACCTGGTCGTCAACCGGACCGCGCTGGACCGCGTGATGCAGGCGGGCGGCTACGTTTCCGTCAACACGGGGCAGGCCCCGGATGGCAATGTGATTCCGATTCCCCAACCGGTGCAGGAGTCCGCCATGGATGCGGCGGCGTGCATCGGCTGCGGTGCATGTGTCGCCGCCTGCAAGAACGCGTCGGCCATGCTGTTCACGTCGGCCAAGGTCTCGCAACTGGCTCAACTGCCACAGGGAAAGCCCGAGCGCAACGAGCGAGTCATGGCGATGATCACGCAGCATGACGACGAAGGCTTCGGAGCCTGCACCAATACGGCCGAATGCCAGGCGGCCTGCCCGGCTGGCATCTCGATCAGCCACATCGCGCGACTCAACCGAGAGTATATGCGCACGATGTGGACAGCAAACGACTGAGCTCGCCGAGCGGCCCGCAGCCGCACCGACGTGGTGGTACGCGCGACGAGTCCAGATGACGCCGCGTGCACCCAACGGGCCGGAGAGTTCGATCATGCATCACACACCGCTCCACGACTGGCATGCCGCTCACGGTGGTCGGCTGGTGGATTTTGCCGGCTGGTCGATGCCCGTGCAGTACACCTCCCTTGCCGAGGAGCACCACGCGGTACGTGACCGCGCCGGACTGTTCGACATTGCCCACATGGGACGTCTGCGGTTTCGCGGGGCAGACGCCTGCCCCTTTCTCGACCAGCTCCTCACCAACGACATCCCCCGGATGCAGCCGGGTCAGATCCGCTACTCCCTCATCTGCAACGAAGCGGGGGGGATTCTCGATGATGTTCTGATCTATCGGCTTTCCGACTCGTACCTGCTGGTGGTGAACGCGTCCAACCGCGAGAAGATCCTTACTTGGATCGAGGCACGCTGTCAGGGCCACGACGTCGGTATCGAAGATGAAACCTTCGACACCTTCATGCTGGCGCTGCAGGGCCCCAGGGCACTCGCGCTGGTCTCGCCGTTGACGGACGCGAATCCGGGCGATCTCAAGTACTACACGGGCGTCGAGACGAAGTGCAACGGCGTCGATTCGCTGATCAGCCGCACCGGCTACACGGGTGAGGATGGCGTGGAGATCATCGTTCCCCGTGCCGCAGCGCCTGGCTTGTGGGAGACTTTGCTGGCAGCTGGAGCGTCGGCCGGCCTCGTGCCCTGCGGGCTGGGGAGCCGCGATACGCTGCGGCTCGAGGCCGGCATGCCTCTCTATGGACATGAGCTCGACGAAGCCATCGATCCGCTGACGGCCGGGCTCAGCTTCGCGGTCAAACTTCAGTCTGGGGACTTCGTCGGCAAGTCGGCGCTGCTCGAGCTTCAGAACCACCCGACAGGTCGACAACGCGTCGGTCTGGAACTCGACGGCCGACGCATCGCCCGCGAGCACGCGCCCATTCTGCATCAGGACCAGTCCTGCGGCATGGTGACGTCGGGCACGTTTTCCCCCACGCTGCAGCGTGCCATCGCGATGGGTTACGTAACGGCTCCCCTCGCTGCTCCCGGGACGCAGCTCGATGTCGAAGTCCGGGGCCATCGCGTTCCGGCAACGGTGGTCCCACTGCCGTTCTATTCACGTCGCTGAGGCAGCAGCCAGAGTGGAACGTCCGAGCGGGCTCGAGACAGAAGTGCTCTGGCCTGACGCGGAGTCTGCCACCAGTCGCCGACCGCGATCCACCGCGGCCGACACTACCCGGCCAGGCGAAGCTGCACCTCTTCGGCCTTCAGCGAGATGATCGCAATCCCGAGCTTGTTGGCCAGTTCGAGGACCTCGGGTTCGTCGAGGAAGATGGTCTTTCCCGATTCGACCGCGAGCACGCGGCCCCCCGACTCGTGCATCGTCTGAATGGTCTGCAGGCCAACCGTGGGAACATCGAAGCGCATGTCCTGCTGAGGTTTCGCGACCTTGACCACGGTGAACCCACCGCGCCGACAAAGTCCACTGGCCCGACGGATGCATTCGTCCGTGCCTTCGATCGCTTCTACAGCGATGACTGCGGTGTCGTTGACGACGACGGTCTGACCGATATCGAGCCGCCCCATCTCCTTGGCCATCTCCCAGCCAAAGCGGACATCTCGCCACTGCGCTGGCGTAGGACGTTTGCGGGTGAGGAATCCATGCTTCACGAGGAGCTCCGGACAGAAATCAAGGGCCGAGCCAAACTGGATGCCGTCCCGCTGAAACTCACGGATGACGGCCAGGAGCAGTGTGTCGTCCTTCTTGTTTTTCGCAGCGTACCGGACCCACATGTGAACCGTACGCCAGTCGGGCAACAAGCGGACGATACGCCAGGGATCGAACAGCACGCGTTTCTCGATCTTGCCCGCCATGACGACCTGCTTGACGCGGCGGGCCCGGAAGTAGCGAATGGCACGCCCGACACGAGCCAACGGCGCCGTCCGGAACTCGGTGCACAGATCGGCCAGCTCCTCGTCGACAAGTCCCAGCACGCCCATGCAGTAGACGGGGATCCCCTCGCGCGCCGCAGCTTGCGCGAACACGACCGGGAACCGGCCTTTGCCGGCCAGCAACCCCACGCGCTGCAGGGACGAGTCTGAGGCAGTCTGACATCGAGCGTTCATGATTCTCAGGCAGCCGCCTTGTCGGCGTCGTTACCACCCTGTCGCTGAGCGAGTTCTTCACGCAGTTCGCAGATCTGCTGCTCCATGTCGCGCAACTGTTTCCGCATCTCGGGCAACTTCGGCATCGACATCGCGATCCGGTAGGCCTGCTTGATCGGCAGCGCCGGCGACCCGTGGTAGTCTTCACCTGCCGGAATTTCACCGCGCACACCAGCCTTGGCTCCCAGGCTGCAGCCAGTTCCCAATCGGGAATGATCGGCGACTCCCACCTGCCCTCCCAGACGCACATAGTCTCCCGTCGTCACGGAGCCTGCCAGACCGACCTGCGAGGCGAACGCGTTGTGGCGTCCGATGACGCAGTTGTGCCCAACCATCACCTGATTATCGATCTTCGTGCCTGCACCAACGACCGTCACTCCGATCATGGCTCGATCGATCGTGGCTCCCGCACCAATCTCGACGTCATCTTCGATCCGCACTGTGCCGGTATGAGGAATCCGTTCAAAGCGGCCCTCGCGGAATCGGTAGCCGAATCCATCCGCGCCGATCGCGCTCGTGGCGTGGATAATCACACGATCACCCAGCCACACGTTCGCGTACAGCACGGCATTCGGGTGAATCGTCACATCATCCCCAAGCCGACAGCCGCGCTGAATGACGGCCCCCGGATGGATGTGGCAGCGATCTCCGATCACAACGTCTGCTCCGACGAATGCCCCGGCCTGCACGATCGCTTCACGACCGATCCGTGCCGACGGGCTGATCACCGCCTGCTCGGCGATACCGGACGCCGGCCGGGGGACCGGCGGACGAAAGGCCAGCATACCGCGGATGAAGGCCCCCATCGGGTCTTCGACCACGACCAGGGGGGGACACACCGCGGGCGCCGCGGCCTGCACGGCTGCACTGACGAGCACGAGACCGGCCCGACTCTCCGCCAATCGGGGCGCCAGAGATTCCTTCTCGAGAAATGTCAGGTGCTGCGGACCTGCCGTGTCGAAGGATTCAACGTCCGTGAGGGCCACCGGGAGCTCGCCCGATCCCGCATACAAGCGGCCTGCCACCAGAGACAACACGTCGGTCACCGAAAGTCCGCCCATTTCGAGATCCTTCCCGTCATCGGCATCAGAGGGCCACCGTCGGAACCCGTGAACGCAGCAACTGCGCCGGGGCCCGTCCCCCGGATTCGGGGGATCGGCGACCTGTGACTCATGCCTGTCCCGCTTCGTGCGAGCGTTCCCGCCCCACCGACTCCGATTGCGAGCAGTGAGGGATCAGATATGATGGGGTTCTATCCGAGACGGAAGAACCACAGCAAGATCGGATCTGTTGCCAGGCTTACGATTCGGGCCTCATCACGAACCGGCCCCGTAACCCCTTGCCTGCAGACACCATACGGCAAAATTCGGAATCCTGGCGATCTGGAGTCGGTGGCACATTTCGCGGGACAACGACCTGGTCCGCCCCTGTTTCAGCGTTTTTGACGGCACACGCACCCATGCAAGTTCGCGGCATCCGAGGAGCCACCAACGTTGCCGAGAATACGGCCGAAGAGGTCCGTGAGGCGACCCGCGAGTTACTGCAGGCCATTCTCGAGGCGAATCAGATCACACGATTCGACGACATCGTCTCAGCGATCTTCACCACCTCACCGGATTTGACTGCGGCGTTTCCTGCAGAGGCGGCGCGGGCCCTCGGGATGGAACAGGTACCTCTGTTGTGTGCTTCAGAGATCGCCGTCCCGGGCGCCATGCCAATGTGTATTCGGATCCTCCTCCAGATCAACACCACGCGACGCCAGGACGAGATGGTGCATCTCTACCTGCGCGATGCGAAACGTCTGCGCCCAGATGTTGAGAGCGCCCAGTAACGTTCCGATCATCCCACCGTGAATCTCAGGGATTCAGCACTCCTCACGGCGAGGCGGCAGCGTTCTTATCAGCAGCCTCCGTCTCTGTCTCCAGACGCCTGATGCGAATCCTGCGAAAGCGGACCGGGTCACCATGTCCGGCGAATCCGAAATGGCCGGTGCGCAAGTCCCTGCCGGGGTGAGGTCGGTCTCCCATGAACTCGGTGACATCATTCAGGTCGGCATCCAGAATAATCGTCCCGTTGAGTTCGACCCGGATTCGCGAGCCTTGCACCGTCACCTCCTGAAAATTCCACTCGCCGGCCGGCCGCAGGTACCCATCGTGCGCCGCCACCTGCCCATAGGCAGAGCCATGATTCTGACGGGGATCCAGACGCCCCGCATAGATGAAGTGGTTCGTATCGAGCACCTGCAATTCCGTCATCGCGTCATAGGCGGGATTGCCCTGCCCGGGGTAGCGGATCGCCAGCCCATTGTTGCCGCCGGGTGGCAGGCGAAACTCGAGACGGACGGCGAAATCGCCATATTCATCGCTGGTATACAGGTTGCCCCCCCTCCCCGGCTGACAGAGAATCGATCCGTTACGGACCTCGTACTCTTCGGTCGCTCCTTCCCAGCCGGTCAGGTCGTGACCGTTGAACACAGAGTCGAAACCGTCCTCGCCATGTGAGGCGAGGATCAGATTGGCCTCCACAGGTGGGATTTCGCGCACGAACAGGTTTCGCCAGCGGATCTCGCCGCCATGCGTCTGCAACTGGATAGCGCCCGTCGCGGGAAGAGGTGATGCCCGGTCCCAGTAGTTCTCCATGATCGCATGGTCGACCACGAGCTGATCGTTCAGCCAGACACTGGTTCGCGCCCCAACCTGCACGATGCGGAACTGGTTCCATTGGCCGAAGGGCTTGTCGGCCAGCATCAGGGGGTCACGGCCAGCCGCTTGTGCTGCGTTGTTGAACAGCCCCCCCGAACCCTTTTCTGCGCCGCGATCCCGTTTGCCGCCCGCCTCCGTGGTATCCCAGATCTGGACCTGCGGCGTTCCCCTCAGATAGATCCCGC
This sequence comes from uncultured Planctomycetaceae bacterium, assembly GCA_963715185.1. Classification (GTDB taxonomy): domain Bacteria; phylum Planctomycetota; class Planctomycetia; order Planctomycetales; family Planctomycetaceae; genus CAVPPT01. The sequence goes on along the minus strand of CAVQRG010000016.1, from coordinate 28,197 downwards.
TGTCGGCGAGCGGGACCGTCTTGTACTCGATGAGGAGTTCGATGTCCCCGAACTTGCGATCCGTCGTCAGGTAAGGTCCCTGACCGTCATTGACCAGTTCACCGTCCTCGACCCGCCAGTGTTGAAGCGCTTCTTTCCAGGCATCGCGCAGAAGCGGATTCCGTTCGTCGTCCGGCAATGCGTCGAATTCGTCAGGCGTCAGCTTCAGGCTGTGATAGTTCACTGCATGCCAGCCAGCGAGATCCTCGCCATTGAACAGGGGAACGAAGCCCGGCGGGGGCGCGACTTGAGCCGGGAGCGACGAGCTCAGTCCCAGACCGAGGAGTACGACGACGACGGTCACCCAAGATTGGATCACGGGCGTTCTCCCAATTGCGAAGGGGCGAGAAGGTCATGCCCGAAGAGGGACTTCGGGCTGGATTGCCAACTGTCATCCTATCCGTGAGGATGGAGAGATGCGAGCGCCGCAAGAACTGCCCAGGTACGATCTCAGTCAGACCTACCGCTGGAACTACGACCATGCGCCGGTCGCGGAACCGCCCGCCGAGGCCCTGCCCGTCCCCGGCCACTGGTCGTTCTGTGGTCTGCAGGTCGATTCCCCCCTGGGGATTCCCGCCGGTCCGTTGCTGAACGGGCGCTGGGTGCTGTACTACGCCGCCTTGGGCTTCGATGTCCTGACCTACAAGACGGTTCGCAGCCAGGCAAGGGAGTGTTATCCGCTGCCCAACCTGGTACCGGTCGATGTCACCATGATGCACGGCGGTGAGACCGATGTGCCCATCGGAAATCTCTCGTCCGGCAGTTGGGCAGTGTCGTTCGGAATGCCCTCCATGGATCCCTCGGATTGGCGCAGCGACATCGAATGGACGCGAACGCGGCTCCCCTCCAGCCAGATACTGTCGGTCTCCGTCGTGGGGACGATGCAACCCGGCTGGGGTCTCAATGAGTTGGCAGATGACTACGCCCGCTGTGCCCGCTGGGCGGTCGCCAGCGGAGCCGACTGCGTGGAGACCAACTTCTCCTGTCCCAACGTCTCGACGTGTGATGGTCAGCTCTACCAGCACGCAACCGACGCAGCCCGCGTCGCGGAACGGGTCCGTGACGCCATCGGACAGACACCTTACATCATGAAGATCGGACATGTCTCGCAGGCCGAGGAAGCCGCACGGCTGCTCGAGGAGGTGGCACCGTTCATCGACGGACTGGCGATGACCAACAGCATCGCCACCCGTGTCGTCGATGCCGCCCAGGCCGCCCTGTTCGATGGCCAGCCTCGGGGGATTTGCGGTCGGGCGACGCGGGCGGCCTCCATGCAACAAGTGCGACTCTTCGCCCGGCAACTGGCCTCCTCGGGACAGTCGCTCGATCTGATCGGCGTCGGAGGTGCGGGGACCGCAGCCGATGTCAGAGACTACCTCCACGCGGGGGCCTCGGCCGTCCATATCGCGACCGCCGCGATGCTCGATCCTACAGTGGCTTTGCAGATTCGACGCGAGTTGAATGCCGCGCCGACCGGTTGAGACATCACATGCGCGGCACTATGCACTCTGCTGGCGCTGTTCGTGCCAGGGACGCCCTCCGAGGGTGCGTTGCCGGTGGCGCCCTTTCGCATCACGGTGACCGACCGGGTGACCGGGCGCGGAATTCCCCTCGTCGAACTGCGCACCGTGCATGAGGTGAAATACGTCACCGATTCCGCAGGCGTCGTCGCGTTTGATGAACCCGGTCTGATTCCCGGAAAGGTCTTCCTTCACGTCAGCAGCCCGGGTTATGAGTTGGCTGCCGACGGGTTCGGGTACCGTGGCGTGCAGTTGGATGTCACACCCGGAGGCTCGGCGGACATCGTGATGGACCGCATCAACATCGCTGAGCGCCTGTACCGCGTCACGGGGGCGGGCATCTATCGGGACTCCGTGTTGCTGGGTGACGAGCCGCCCCTGCCGGAACCGGTCCTCAATGGAGAGGTCCTCGGCTCCGACAGCGTCCAGACCGCACTCTACCAGGGGCACCTCTACTGGTTCTGGGGGGACACCAACCGTCCCTCCTATCCATTAGGAAACTTCCACGTCCCCGGCGCGATCTCGCGGCTGCCGGACAAGGGGGGATTGCCACCCAACCAGGGAGTCGCCCTCGATTACCTGCTCGGAGACGACGGGTTCGCCCGCCCCTTGGCGCGGATGCCCGGGGACGGTCCGACCTGGATTGACGGGCTCATCGTGCTGCCCGACAGCGACGGACGGGAGCGGATGTTTGCGGCCTACGCGAAGATCAAGCCGCCGCTGACGGTCTATGAACGCGGCCTCGCCGAGTTCAACGACAGCACGCAGGAATTCGACCATGCAGCGGCCTTCGAGCCCACAGCCCTGGTGTTTCCACAGGGACACGCGTTCATTCATCCAGCGGCCCCCGATGGGTACGTGTACTTCGCCAACCCCTATCCGTTCGTCCGGGTTCGCGCCACCGTCGAAGCTCTGTTCGACCTCTCCCGGTACGAGGCGTATACCTGCCTGAAGCCTGCGCCAACGACGAGACCCTCACAGTCGACCGCGACAACGACGGGACCGCGCTACTCCTGGAAATCGGGTGCTCCCCCGCTGACGATCGAACGCCAACGCACGCTGGTCGCTGCAGGACAACTGTCGCAGGACGAACAGCTCTTTCAGCTTCGGGACTGTCAGACGGACAGCCCCGTCATCGCCCACCGCGGCTCCGTCTCGTGGAACGACTACCGGCAGCGCTGGCTGATGATCTTCACCGAAGTTGGTGGGAGTTCGTACCTCGGTGAGGTCTGGATGGCCGAGGCGCAGTCACTGACCGGCCCCTGGACCGCCGCCACTCGCATCGCCACGCATCCCAACTACAGCTTCTACAATCCGAAGCAACACGCGCTATTCGACCAGGACGGCGGACGCCTGATCTACTTCGAAGGCACCTACACGACGACGTTTTCCGGCAATCGATCCCCGACGCCGCGCTACGACTACAATCAACTGATGTACCGGCTGGACCTCTCGGACAGGCGTTTGCCTCCGCAGAGATAACGCCGTGCCGCCTCAGGACTCGGTCAGTACTGGCGACGCTGACGCGAGGACTGGATGTCCATCGCCTTGCGGTACTTCGTCACGGTGCGCCGTGCCAGCTTGTAACCGTGTTTGGCCAGTTCCTCAACCAGAGCGTCATCGCTGAGGGGCTCGCGCGGATCTTCCTGCTCGACGATTTCCTTGAGCTTGAGTCGGATGTTCTCCCAGGCCACCTCGTCGCCGTCTGCCGTGGTCGTGCCACCGCCGAAGAACCGCTTCAGGGGAAACACGCCTCGGGGAGTGGCGATGTACTTGTCATCGACTGCCCGCGACACGGTGGTGACATGCACGCCGACATCGTCGGCAATCTGCTGCATCTTCAGCGGGTTGATGTGCTCGGGCCCGTTCTCCAAAAAGTCCGCCTGGTGATCGACGATGGCCTGCGCCACCCGACGAAGCGTACTGTACCGCTGCTCGATCGAGTCGATCAGCCACTTCGCCGATTCCACCTTGCGCTTGATGTACTCCCGGGTCTTCGCATCCGGATTTTCCTGCAACATCCTGAGATACTGATTGCTGATCCGCAGCCGGGGGACATACTCATCTTCGAGCGCCACGATCCAACGCCCTTCGTCGTTCTTCTGGACACTGACATCCGGTGTGATCCGCTGTACCGGAATGCTGTCGAACTGCCGACCGGGAAAGGGATCGAATTCTCTCAGCTCTTCGACCGCGTCCTTAATGGTCTCGATCGAATATCCCGTCTTCCGCTGAATGGCGGGGAGTCGATTCTGGGCCAGGTCTTCCAGATGCGACGAAACCAGTGTGATCAGCACGTCCCGATACGGAGTCCGCGGACCGATCTGCAGCAGGTAGCATTCCTTGAGGTCCCGTGCACCGACCCCCTTCGGATCGAGTTGCTGGATCAGCCGAAGTGCCTCCTGGGCGTCGTCGAGGGAGATCGGACGTTCGAAGACCTGGACAATCTCCGGCAGTGAACTCTGCAAGCGCCCGTTGTGGTCCAGGCTGTAAATCAGATACTCGCCGAACGCACGGATTACCGGCGTGCAGTCGAAGTAGTGAAACTGCTCGAGCAGGGTGTCCTGCAGAGTCTGTGGACGACTCTCGGCATTGGCCATGACATCATGCGAGCGCTCCAGGTCGTCGCTGATGCGGTTGGCCGACGGGCCCGAGCCGGACGTGTAGTTGTCATCGGGCCAGTCCTGGGAGATCTCCAGCAGCCGCTCAAAGTCTGATGCGCCGTTGTCATCGCCCGCGTCCAGCTCGCGACGTTCGACATCCACCTGGGGTGCATCTTCGAATCCCGCGGGAACTTCGTCGACATCGGGGGCGTCTGTGGCGCCGTTCTCGAGGAACTCGTTTTCCGAGAGCTCCTGATCGATCCGCTCCTGCAGATCGAGGTAAGGCATCTGCAGGATTTCCATGGACTGAATCATGCGCGGAGCCAGAACCTGCTTCTGGCTCATCTTCATCTGTTGATGCAGATTCAGGTGCATGATCCACGTATTCCTGACGTTCAGTCCTTAGAAGGCCTGACGCCCCTTCAGGGCGTCTGCAAGCATCTCCTTGTTGGCAAACTCTAGCACACTCCCGGTGGCGATCCCCCGCGCCAGGCGGGTGATGCGGACCGGTAATCCGTCCAGAACATTCGAGATAAACAGCGCCGTCCCATCCCCCTCCAGGGTGGGGTTGGTGGCCATAATGAGCTCTTCGACACCATCGCGCTTCACGCGGCGTACCAGTGCATCGATCGTCAGCTGCTCCGGGCCCATGCGATCGAGTGGCGAAATGCGCCCACCCAGAACGTGATAGGTGCCCCCGAACGCCGACGCCCGTTCCAGCACCGTGACATCCTTGGGTGTTTCCACGACGCATACCACTTTTCGGTCACGCCGGGGGTCGCGACAAATGTCGCACTCGGTCTGATCCGTGAGATTGAAGCAGATCTGACACTGCTGGATCGTCTGTTTCACCTCACGGATGGCATCCGCCAGCGCCAAGGCTTCCGGTTCAGTACAGGTCAGAATGTGATTCGCCAGCCGTTCGGCCGACTTGCGGCCAATGCCGGGCAGGGCCGCGAATTCGTTGATCAATCGGGCCACTGCCGGTCCGAACGGATGGTGCTCCTCGTCGAAACGTCGCTTCGCCATGGTCCCTTTGTCCTGCCGCATTCCGATGCGGCCGTGCTGTGAGCGAGGCTGCTTATCGGCCCAATGGACCCTGGTCCAGGTTTCCCAACGCCTCACCCAATCCAGGGACGCCGAAGTCGGCGGTCATGGCCTGCATCTTCTCCGCCGCCACCCGCTTGGCTTTGTCCAACGCCTGATCGACTGCGGCAACAACGAGCTCTTCCAGCATCTCCTTGTCACCGGTCTGGAAGAGGGCCTCCTCAATATGGCAACGCAGCACCTGCTGGGCAGCATTGGCCTCGATCGTGACCATGCCACCTCCCGCGCTCCCCTCCACACGAATCTCAGCCAGCCCTTCCTGCAGGCTCGCCATCCGCCCCTGGATCTCTTGCGCCTGTTTCATGAGATTGGCCAGGTTTCCGAGTCCCTTCAGCATCTCCGGTTATCCTTTGTCTTGAGTCGTCGAATCGTGAACCCGCCGAACGTCCTCCAGCCGCCCACCGAAAATCGAGACCGCCTGCTGGACATAGGGGTCTCCATCGGCGCTCATCACCTCTCGTCGGACGGGCCGCAAGCGGGCGGGCTGAGGTGATGGTGCCGCGACCGCCTCCGACTCGTTCTCGCAGGCCAGGATCGCGACTTCGATCGGCCGACCAGCGATCTGGGAAGCCAGATCTCGAACGCGGGCCTGTGTCTCCGGCCGCTCGCAGAACTGCTTGCTCAAAAAATAGCTCCGAGTGAACCTCATTTCTAGACGATTTGGCCCAACAATTGCTATTGACTCGGACTTCCTGAAGTGAGAGGAAACCTTATCTGGAAGAAGTGAAAGGAGTTCCGACACAAATTCGCTCTCAGAAGATTCCACGAATTCGATGGTCTTCCGCGGTATTCCCGGCTCGACTTCTGGGTCGCTCTGGTCGATCCGGGACGTCGATGCATTCTGGGTGCCGGTTTGTCGCGGTGAGCTTGGGTGGTCGCTTCCCCCCGCCGATGGGCCGGCTTGCGACCTTGGAGCCGCAGGTTGGCGGGGTGCGGAGGCATCTCCCCCCGTCCCGCCGCGAGGTGTCAGCAACGCCCCGAGCTCCGTGAGTTCCTCGAGCAATGACAGCCGGATCAGGGCCAGCTCGAGAAATGCCCGGTCGTGTCCACCACGCTGCATCCGGGCCTTGGTCTCGGCCAGAATCTGCTGGGCAGCGGTGATGGTCGACAAACTCCACCGTTGGGCCAGAGTCGTCAACCGCTCGCGCTCCGTCTCGGCGACACCAAGAAGTGTCACATCGTCCGCTCCGACCGCGACGATCATCAGGTCCCTCAACCCGTGGAGGAGCTGATCGCTGAGGCTGCCGACCTGCACGCCTGCGGCGAGGGCAGCATCCATCAGCCGCAGGACCTCGTCGCGACGGCGGTCGATGCAGGCCTCGATCAGTTCCGTGAGCCGATCATCGCTGGCGGTTCCCAGCAGGCGATGGACATCGTCCGCAGTGATCGGGTCGCCCCCGAACGCCAGCAGCTGGTCGAACAGCGACTGGCTGTCGCGCATGGATCCACCGGCCCGGCGTGCGAGCAGTTCGAGGGCCGCCGGTTCGACAGCGACACCCTCCGCCTCTGCGATCTGCTGCAACCGTGCCTGAATGCTGCCCGTGGAGATGGCGCCGAAATCGAATCGCTGGCAGCGTGAGAGAATCGTGTCAGGCACCTTGTTGGGTTCCGTGGTGCAGAACACGAACTTGACATTGGGTGGAGGCTCTTCCAGCGTCTTCAGGAGGGCATTGAAAGCCTCCTTGGTGAGCATGTGGACCTCGTCGATGATGTACACCTTGTACGGAGACCGCATCGCCTTGATGGTGACATTCGCCCGCAGTGAGCGGATGTCGTCGATTCCGCGATTAGAGGCCCCATCGATCTCCAGCACATCGACATCGCTGCCCGCGGAAATGCTCTGGCAGACTTCGCAGACGTTGCAGGGGATCGCATCGTGCACCTGAGGACAGTTGAGCGCCTTGGCCAGAATGCGGGCGGTCGACGTCTTGCCCACCCCGCGCCCCGGTGAACAGGTAGGCATGCGCCACTCGTCCGGAGTGAATCGCGTTGCGCAGAGCCTGGCCGATTCGCTCCTGACCGACGACTTCTTCGAAAGTCTGAGGCCGACAGCGGCGGGCGAGAACCGTATAGTGCGAGCCGACTTCGGCCACCTTGCTCCCTTCACATCGTCAGAGTCGGCCTCATGATAACAGTGTCAGGGGGTTTCGCCAGTGGGGGGAAGCGGCCCGGGCGGCGGTTGGAATGCCTGACAGCAGCCCGTAGAATACTCGCGATCATGACAACGTTCGTTGATTCGGACAGGCCTTCCCGGGAGTGGCGCAGTGTCGGCGGTTCACGACATGACAATTGACGAGCTGATCGCGGAGTTCGATTTCCTGGGAACCTGGGACGAACAGTGCCGCTACCTGATCGAGCTCGGCGAAGAGCTGCCGGACCTGCCTCCCGCCGACAAGACCGACGCCAACCGTGTTCGGGGCTGCCAGGCCAATGTCTGGTTTATCCCCGAGGTGCATCAGCTCAACGGTGACAAGTCCATCACGATCCGCGCGAAGAGCGATGCCAGAATCGTTGACGGGCTGATCGTCGTGCTCCTGACGTTGTGCAATGGCAAGACCCCCGAACAGATCCTGGCGGCCCCCTTCGAGGACGTGTTTGCCGATCTGGGACTCGAAGCGCACCTCGTCCCGCAGCGCAAGAACGGCCTGCACTCGATGGTCAGTCGGCTGAAGGCCATCGCCCGGCAGAATTGTCTGAACCCGTCGCCGGTCCCGACTCGTCCGCCCGAACTGGCCGTCACGGAGCCGCGATGACAGTCGCACCCGGGCTCCGTTGGACATCAGTGCTGTCCGTCGACAGTTTCCAGCGCTCCAACAGAAACTGGACGGAGGGGTGTCGGTCATCTACCTCGACTCTGCGTCCTCCGCCCAGAAGCCACAGGTGGTGATCGACAAAGAGCGGGAGGTGTACGAACAGTACTACGCCAATGCGTACCGGGGGGTCTACCGGTATGGCGACCGCATCAGCCGTGAGCTCGAAGAAGCCCGCGAACAGGTGCGGCGCTTCGTCGGTGCCGAGATGCCCGAAGAGATCATCTTCACCTCCGGCACGACGATGAGCATCAATCTGGTCGCGCAGGCCTGGGGGCGGAAATTTCTGCGACCCGGTGATGAGATCCTGCTCAACGAGATGGAACACCACGCCAACCTCGTCCCCTGGCAGTGGATCGCCGGCCAGACAGGCGCTCACCTCCGGTATCTGCCTCTGACCGACGACGGCCAGTTGGCACTCGACCAACTGGATGGGTGCCTGTCCGAGCGTACAAAGCTGGTGGCGGTGACGGGCATGTCCAATGTGCTCGGTACGGTTCCGCCGCTGACCGAGATCGTCCGGCGCGCCAAGGCAGCGGGGGCCCTGGTCCTCGTCGATGCCGCGCAAAGCGCCCCCCATATGCCGACTTTCGTGACCAAGGACGGCATCGATTTCCTCGCGTTTTCCGGACACAAACTGTATGGCCCCACCGGGACCGGCGTGCTCTATGGTCGGGCGGAGCTGCTCGATGATATGGATCCGTTCTTGTGCGGCGGACATATGATTGAGCGCGTGGAACGGGATCGTTTTACCACGACCGTGCTGCCGGCCAAGTTTGAAGCCGGAACACCGGCCATTGCACAGGCCATCGCCCTCGGGACCGCCGTTGAGTACGTCTCTGAGCTGGGATTCTGTCCGATCCACACGCACGAACAGAAGGTACTGCGACACGCCTGGGACCGGATGCGCGAGATCCCGGGACTTCGCATCTTTGGGCCCGACACGTCGCATCGGGGTGCGATCATCAGCTTCACCATCGAAGGTGCCTCGGCCCAGGATCTGGCCCAGTTGCTGGATCTCAAGGGAGTCTTCGTCCGCCATGGTCACCACTGTGCGATGCCGCTGCACGATCGCCTGGGTGTCCCGGCCACCGTGCGGGCGAGCTTCGGCCTGTACAACACCGTTGCCGATGCCGACGCACTGGTGGACGGCCTCCATTTCGCCCTGCGCGAACTGAAACTGGGCTGAATCCCTATCGTCTCCCTGCCCCTGGAGCCTGCCATGCGTGCCCTGCTGCTGACACTCGCCACTTGCGGTTTCGCCGGCGATGTCGCCGCTGCCGATCCGCCTGTCGCGGAACAGGATCCCACCGGGAATCGGTTCTCCATCCACCCCTGCAGTCAGAGCATGCTGCTGCTGGACGGACAGACCGGCGAGACGTGGATGCTGTCTGCCGTCGATGCTGCGTGGAAGCCGGTTCCCCGTCAGTCGACGATACGCGACCACATCAGTGGAGCTTTCGACGCCGTCGCGTCGGCAGGCTCTGCGCCGGCAGAGTCCGCCCTGTTGCTCCCGCTGCTGCAGGAAGGACAGGTGCTGCTCGATAAGTACGGCCCCGATCACCCCAAAGTGCGGGCGGTTCAGAAACGAATCGAGACGGTCCGGCAGCTCATGGATTCGGTTCCCGGGGAATCTTCCACCATGTCGGAGGCGTTGTTCCGGCTGCTGCTGGAAGAACAGTTCCTGCTGGAATCGCGTGGTCCCGATCATCCAACAGTCCGAGAGATTCGCAAGAGGATCGAACTGACTCGTGCGTTCATGCAGGATCAGAACGAGGGGAACCCGACGGAACGATGACCACGGAGTCTCCCTGCGCGCTGCCTTCTCTCAAGCTCAGCCAGCGCTGGCATTACGCCAGTGCGCAGGCCATCAGCTTTCTGATGCAGCAGGCGGTCGAGAATCCCGGAATAGTCTCCCTCGCTGCGGGACTCGTCGACTTCGGGAGTCTGCCCGTTCAGGAAACCCGAGAGGCCCTCAACCGTCTGTTGTCCGACGATCAGCGGGCGCGGCAGGCGCTGCAGTATGGCACCACCGCCGGGTCAGATCGGCTGCGACGGCTACTGCTCGCACATTTCGCGCAACAGGAAGGATGCTCGGTCGATGACCTGAACATTGACGCCGAACAACTCGTGCTGACGACCGGATCGCAGCAACTGCTGTCCATTGTCTGTGAGATCCTGCTGAACGAGGACGACATCTGTCTCGTCGCCGGACCCACGTATTTTGTCTTCCTTGGCAACCTCAAGGGAGTGGGGGCCCGCGCCGTCACCGTCGAGACGGACGAGGCGGGGATGCGTCCGGCCGCCCTTGAAGAGGCCCTGAAGATTCTCGATGCGGCTGGCGACCTCGATCGGGTCAGGCTCGTGTACCTGGTCAGCTACTACGAAAACCCCAGTGGCGTCTGCCTTGCGGCCGAGCGACGGGGCCAGATCGTGGACATCGTCCGGAGGTGGTCGAAGACGCATCGCATCATGATTCTGGAGGACGCCGCCTACCGGGAATTGCGCTATGACGGGCCGGCCCTCCCCAGCGTATGGAGTCACGACTCCGACCGGGCGCAGGTGATCTACACGCAGACATTCTCCAAGAGTTTCTCACCAGGTCTGCGTGTCGGATTCGGCGTGCTGCCCAAGGAACTGGTGCGACCTGTGTGTGACCGCAAGGGGAACGAGGACTTTGGCTCGGCACATTTCAACCAGCATCTGCTGGCCACCGTGCTGGAGACGGGCCTGTATCAGCCGCATGTCGAAGAGGTGCGCCGCGCCTACACTCTCAAACGGAATGCGATGCTCGCCGCCGCGGATCGCTATTTCGCGGGCCTCCCGGGCGTCTCCTGGGTGCATCCTGAGGGGGGGCTCTATGTGTGGATGACCCTGCCTCCTGAAATCGAAACCGGATTCGACAGCGACCTGTTCCGTGCCGCGACCCAGGAGCACGGGGTGATGTATGTCCCCGGAGAGCTGGCCTATGCCGGCACGCTGTCCGAACGTCCGCGTCACCAGATGCGGCTGAGCTTCGGAGTCCAGACTCCAGAGGGAGTTGATGACGGCATGCGTCGACTGGCCGCCGCTGTCGCACAACAGATGGAGGCCAGAGACCCGCAGAAAGTCGCGACTTCGACGGGCCGCACTCAGTAGGCCGTCTTGTCGGGCCGCTGCTGCCAGCCTCGCAGGACATGTGCCGCTTCGTCGCGCAGAAGCCCCTGCATCGAAAGTTCCCGCTGCTCCGGAGGAGCGGCCAGCTCCTCATAGAAGCGATGATCATCGAACCCGGCATCCGCCGCGTCCTGGCGTGTGCAGGCGAAGAACACCACATCCAGCCGGGACCACAGGATGGCACCCAGGCACATCGGACAGGGTTCGCAACTGGAGTACAGTTCGCACCCGTCCAGCGCAAATCGCTGCAATCGTCGACAGGCATCGCGAATGGCGAGGATCTCGGCATGCGCGGTCGGATCGTTGTCGATGGTCACCCGGTTCTGTCCCCGCCCGACAATCGCCCCCTCACTGACGACGACAGCCCCGAAAGGCCCGCCTCCAGCCTGCGGCGACTCGGTAGACAGCCGGATCGCTTCCCGCATGAAGTCGCGTCGATCGTCGAGTGTCGATGTCATGCCCGGTGTGATCCCTGGCGGACTCCCTCGTCCAGACGGCTGTCGAATCGTGAATGCCTATTCGAGAACGTTGCAGATGTGAGGCACGCGATCGACGAGCGGAAGCACCTGCGGCTGATAGATCGTCAGAAACGCTTCGCGCTCCCGATGCTCCTTCCAGGCCTGTTCGCTCTCCCAACGCTCGCACAGCAGAATGATGCGCGGATCGTTCGTGGAGTGGCAGACCTCAAAGCTCACGCAGCCCGGCTCCTCGCGCGACAGGCGCCCGGCGGCGGTGAGCAGTTCCGCGACACGGTCGATCTGGGATTCGGCTTTGACGGTAAGCACGACATTGATGCAGAACATGCGGCAGATCCTTGTGACGAGACCGAGAAGAGGTCCGGGGCGTAGTGGTCGACGCTCCCCCGAGGTATACTGAAAAAACCGGCTGTCAGCATCCCTCCTGTTCCATCGATCCCCTGGAAACATGCGGAAGCTCACCATTCTGATTGCCACAGCGATCTCAGGGCTGTTGCTCGCGACGGGGGGCATCTCCTCCGATCAGACCGCAACCAGCAACGGCGAGAACGCCGATCCACTTCAATTCGCCCGCGATGTCGAGCCGATTCTGTCGCGGCATTGCCTGACCTGTCATGGCGAACGGGAGCCGGAAGGAGGTCTGCGACTGACCTCCCGGCGAAATGCCCTCAACCGCAACGACTCTGGTGAGCCGGCCCTGGTGGTCGGACAAGCCGACCAGAGCGAGCTGATTCGCCGAATCACTGCAGGGATCGACGAACGAATGCCCCCCGAGGGGGAGCCGCTTTCGTCAGAAGAAATCGAGACCCTGCGACGCTGGATTGACGAAGGTGCCCGCTGGCCGGAGACCGAAAGCGGTCCGCAGCATTGGGCCTATCTCGCCCCGCGCCGCCCCGAACCGCCACCGGTTCAGCGACCGGAGTGGGTCCAGAATGAGATTGATGCCTTCGTGCTGTCGCGGCTGGAGCACCTCGATCCACCGCTGAGCCCGTCCCCCCCCGCCGATCCGGCGACGCTGCTCCGCCGCGTGTCTCTCGACCTGATTGGCCTGCCTCCGAGCGTCGATGAGCTCGATGCGTTTCTCGCCGACCCGTCACCCACCCACTATCAAGAGATCGTCGACCGGCTGCTGCAGTCACCCCGTTTTGGGGAGAAGTGGGCGCGTCAGTGGCTGGACCTGGCCCGGTACGCCGACTCCAACGGTTACCAGGCGGATCAGTTCCGCAGCGTGTGGGCGTGGAGAGACTGGGTCGTGCAGGCGCTGAACGATGACATGCCTTTCGATCAGTTCACGATTGAGCAACTGGCTGGCGACCTGCTGCCGGACGCCAGCCCGCAACAGCAAATCGCGACCGGGTTTCATCGCTGCACAACATGCAACGTCGAAGCGGGCGTCGACCCCGAGGAGAATCGCGTCAATCAGATCATCGATCGGGTCAACACAACGGGCACCGTCTGGCTGGGAACGTCGCTCGAGTGTGCCCAATGCCACAACCACAAGTACGACCCGTTCACGCAGCAGGACTACTACCAGCTCTTCGCGTACTTCAACAACACACCCCTGGAGGTCGTACTCGAGGGGGGCAAGGGCGTGCAGTACGAAGTGGCTGGCCCGGAGATGGAGCTACCGCTGGCGGACAGCCTGCAGCAACAACGTGAGTCCTTGCAGGCCCGCGAGAATGACCTCCAGGAGAAGGTGGCAGACCGCCGTCGGGTGCTCCAGGGGGAACGCCCCGAGTGGGAGGCCCGGCTTCGATCGCGCCTGGAGGTCGCTCCCGAGTGGCAGGTGCTCGCCATCTCCGCCTTCGAGTCGACCGGCGGTGCCACCAGTCGCGAGCAGGATGACCAGTCGCTGCTCGTGACAGGACCAGCCCCGACCCAGGACACTTACGTCATCACCATCGCAGGGCCGATCGATGATGTCACCGGCCTGAAACTGGAGTGCCTGACCGACGACTCGCTCCCGAAGCGAGGTCCCGGGAGAGGTACACCCAACCCGAATCTGATCCTCAACGAGCTGACAGCCACGCTGACACCCGACTCCGAATCGGCACCTCAGCCGGTCTTGCTGCACACCCCGCGTGCCGACTTTTCGCAAAAGAACTGGGATGTGGCGGGAATCCTCGACGGGGACCCGCAGACCGGATGGGGCATCAATCCCCAGTTCGGGCAAAGCCATTGGATCAGTGTCCTGACCGCTGAGCCGATCAACATCAGGGCCGGCGGACAGCTCCGTCTGCAACTCATGCAGAACTACGGCGGCGCACGCACGATTGGCCGCCTCAGGCTCTCCGCCATGACCGGCCCACCCGGGGCCGACACCATTCCTGAAGACGTCCGTCAGATCCTGCGAGCGTCGAGTGGCCCCTTGTCGAAGGCGGATCGGCAGGTTCTTGGCAGATTTCACGAACAGGACGACCCGACGCTCAGCCAATGGAAACGGGAACTGGACCACATCAAGGGGCAACTCGACGAGATCTCCCCCGAAACCACGCTGGTGATGGTGGAGATGGAGTCGCCCCGGATGTCGGCCATTTTCAAACGGGGCAACTTCCTCGACGTCGGAGCCACAGTCTCCCCCAGGCTGCCGACTGCCTTTGCCGGCCTGATCGGCGACTCGGCGGGGGATCGGTCGCAGGATCGTCTGGGGCTGGCCCAATGGCTGGTGTCCGCAGACAATCCCCTCGTGGCCCGTGTGACCGTCAATCGCTGGTGGTCCGAAATCTTCGGGCAGGGGATCGTGCGCACGGTGGAGGATTTCGGAACCCAGGGCGAACCGCCCTCGCACCCGGCATTGCTCGACTGGCTGGCTGTCGAGTTCCTTGAGCACGACTGGTCCCTGAAGCACATGCTGCGACTGATCGTGACCTCCGCGACCTATCAGCAGGACTCGCGCATAACCACGGAGACCTGGCAGCGGGATCCCGCCAACCAGTGGCTTGCCCGGGGCGCGCGAGTCCGGTTGCCTGCCGAAGCCATCCGCGACAATGCCCTGGCAATCAGCGGGCTGCTCTCCACCAAGGTTGGCGGCCCCCCGGTTTATCCCCCGCAACCCCCCCGAATCTGGCGTCATGTCGGGCGCAATGCGCCCAAGTACGTGCCAGACGAAGATGAGGACCGTTATCGTCGCGGCATCTACGTCGTCTGGAGGCGGAGTGCGCCCTATCCCAGTTTCACAACGTTCGACGCGCCCGATCGCGGGGCCAGCTGTGCACGACGCTCCCGAACCAACACACCGCTGCAGGCCCTCACCCTGTTGAATGATCCCGCCTACGTGGAGATGGCCCTGGCCCTCGCCCGGCGTCTCGAACGCGATCATGAGCAGATGAGCGATCGCGAGAAGATCGAGTACGGCTTCCGACTGTGCGTCGCACGGCAGCCCGGATCTGAGGAAGTCTCACAGGTGCTTGAACTGTTCAACGAGCAGCGGGAGCGATTTTCGGCGGCCCCCGACGCTGCAGCGGAATTGACCGGTCTGAAATCATCGGAGGGTGAACAGCTATCGCGGCTGGCTGCCTGGCTTTGTGTTGCCAACACCCTCCTCAATCTTGATGAAACGATCACCCGGAACTAGTGACAGGATTTTCCCGTTCCCCTGGTGGCTCGCGTTGCAGGCTTCGGTGCCCCCGGGCTCCCCAGCTCGTGGCAGGTTCTGCCCCGCGGACGCCAGAATCCGGCCCGAGGGCTCTGGCGTGGAGATCAGGGGCGGGTTGTCACGCCCGCATTCGGGTGATATCGTGCTGTGTCTGTGTTCTTTGATTGGATTCGCCTGAAAGCTGAGAGTCGCTGCTGTCATCCCCGGGGCATCCTCGGGTTGAACCGTGGAACCAGGGGCCGGTGAACCCGCCCGTGTCAGCCGCGTGCGTGTTGACGACCCAGCCGCTCCTGCATCTGACCCCGAGTTGCCTGATGGAAGTTGCCGACCAGATTCTGGACTTGTCCGGTTTCCTGAACTTTCCACGCCGGATGGCGCGGGAGTACGTGGGGCTGATGCTGGAGGACGCCCCGATTCGTGTTCGCTCGCTTGTCAGTACAGACTTCGAGGATGCCCGGCGCGTCGAAGCCGAAGCCTGGGGCGAAAGCCTGGAACAGTTCTCGCGCGAGCAGTTCGAGTCGCGCATCGGCAAGTTTCCCGAAGGGAATATCTGTGCCATCAACGAGGATGGCCTGATGGTGGCGATCATCAACACCGAGCGCATCCGGTACGATTTTGAGAACCCGATCCCGACGTGGTATGAGGCGACCAACAACGGTTACCTGCATCACCACGAAGATGGTGAGTTTATCTACGGCGTGAACCTGGCCATCGCCAAGCATGCCCTGATGTCGGGAGCCGGCAATGTCATCATGCTGCAGATCGGTGCCGTGATGCTGGACCTCCAGTTGCAGGGGATCATCCTGGGGGTCCGCCCGCTTCGTTATCACCGGTTCGCCGACAAGATGACGTTCGACGAATACCTGTACGACAAGAAGGGCAAGATCCGCGATCCCGAACTGGGCATGTATTGCCGCATGGGCTTTCACATCAAGAAAGCACTGCCGGACTACTTCGACGACGCGGAAAGCTGCAATTGGGGTGTGTTGCTGTACATGGAAAACCCACATCATCCCGCAAATCAATGACGGCACACCGTTGTCCCACGCGCCTGCCATCGCCTGACGGCTGGCCTTTCAGATCCGCTTCCCGGGAGTAACTTACAGTGGCCGTTGATTGGCTCTTTGCGAACGCCCACGTGTTGACCATGGAGGGAGATGGTGTGGGCTATGTCCCCGACGGGGCCGTGGCCGTCACCGGCAACAGGATTGTCGCCGTCGGCCCGACAGAACAGGTGCGCCGCGAACTCGCTGCGGCCGGCGAGACACGCATCGAGCAGGAAGTGGACTGCCGCGAATATGTCGTGATGCCCGGCCTGATCGACGCTCACATCCATACGCAGCTCGGACTGCTGCGGGGCATCGCACAGGACATGCACGACTGGATGATGCGGGGCATCATGCCCTACCTGCTGGAACTCAAGCCGCGCTGGCAGCAGCTCTCGGCAGAGTTGAGCATCATGGAAGGCCTGATGGCGGGCACCACGACGTTCGGTGACTTCCTGTCTTTTCCGGACCCGCAGCTGTTTCACTTCTATGAGCGCAGCGGAATCCGCGTGCGACCGATTCTGCCGGTCCATGAGATCGGACCTGCGTTGCTGTCGGGCGGCGAACTCTATCAGCTCGACAAGCACATGGGGCAGGCCTCATTCAACGAGGCACTGCGGCTGTTCGACGAGTACCATGGCTCGGCCAACGGACGCGTGCAGTGCATGCTGGGGCCATTCACTCCGGACTTTGTGAGCGAAGAGACACTGGTCCGGGTGAAGGACGCTGCGGTCGAGCGGGGAGTGCACATGCAGATGCATTGCGCACAGGGTTCCCGGGAAACCCGCCAGATCGAACTGCGTTACGGAAAGCGCTCGATCCCCTACCTGGACGATCATCAGTACTTCGATCCGCAGTTCACCGCCGTCCACATGACGGACGCCAGCGACGAGGAAGTCCATTGTGTCGCCTCGCAAGGGCGCACCTGATCGTGTGCAACGGGTCGATCGGGTTGATCGACGGACTCATCCCACCGTTCATTCCCTTCCAGAAGGCGGGGGGATCGGTCGGGCTGGGATGCGATCAGGCGGCCGGCAACAACAACTGCAACGTCTTCAACGAGATGAAGCTCACAGCCCTGTTCGGCAAGATGTACACGCAGGATCCGACTGTCATGCCGGCGGAGCGGACGCTGCGGATGGCAACGGTCGAAGGCGCCCGCACTCTGGGGCTGGAGAACGAAATCGGCTCGCTCACGCCGGGCAAGAAAGCCGATCTGATCTGTGTGGACACGCGGCATCCCACCCTGCAGCCGGTCATCCTGGAGCCGTTCAACCTGGCTGCCAATCTGGTGTATGCCGCTCGAGGCCACGAAGTCAGCAAGGTGATGATCGACGGTCGGCTGGTTGTGGACAACGGACGCATCACCACTTTCGACACCGACCAGGTGCTCACGGACATCCGCGAGATCGTCCCGAAACAGAGGCACAAGGTCGGATTTGAGGATTTCATGCAAGGCGGGTGACCGCCTGTCCTGGGCACCGTGCGACGAATTCGTGCCGCTCCAGGCGGACTCTGATACCGAGGATGACCGAACGTGACTGACGTGAAATCGAGAGCCGAGATTCTGGACGGTGTCCGCGAGGTGCTCGTCGAAGCACTCGCCGTGGAACCCGAAGAAGTCGTCGAAGATGCGGTGCTGGTGGACGATCTGGGGCTGGCCTCGATCGACATGCTGGACATGATCTTCAGCCTGAATCGGGAGTTTGGCGTCTATATCAAACCGACAGAGATCCAGACCCAGTTGCTCGGCGGACTGACCGAGGAGGAGTTCCTCAATGAAGATCGCACTGTCAGCGACCGCGGCTACGAGCGGATCGCCGAGCTGGTGCCCGGGTTCGATCGCAGCGCATTGGCAGAAGACCTGACCGACGGCGATCTCTTTCAGTTCTTCCGCGTCAAACACGTTGTCGACATCGTCGAACAGAAACTGGCAGAAAGGACACGGGGGTCATGAGTGACCGCGCGCCTCGGCGGCGGGTCGTCGTGACCGGGATGGGAACTGTCAGTCCACTGGGGCTGAACCTGGCTGAGACCTGGGCAGCCGCCAAACAGGGTCGGAGCGGGATTCGTCGCATTGAAGCCTTCGATCCCGCTTTTTGGCCCGTGCAGATCGGTGGAGAGGTTCCAGGGTTCGATCTCGAGCCCTACCTGGACGAGGACACGCGTCGCCTGAGCTCGGCGATCCCCCGTGGCGTGCAGTTGGCCATGGCCGCCACCGCCATGGCCGCCGAGGATTGCGGCCTCGACCTGCGGGCCTTCCCGGCCGAGCGGCTGGGAATCTCCCTTGGTGCCGCGGCTCACGTGATGACCACTCGGCAGCTCGACAAGTGGCGTCGACTCGAGAAAGAGCATCAACCGCCGCGGTACATGAAGTTCGATGAGCGACTGGAGCTGCGACTCCCCCAGGTCGCGGTGGTTCAGACGATCGCCGACCACTGGCGAGCCGCGGGTCCCTGCCTGGTCACGAGCACCGCCTGTGCAGCGGGAACACAGTCTCTGGGCGGCATTGCGATCCATCCAGCGGGGCGAAGCCGACATCATGCTGGCCGGCGGGTACGACGACATGGTGCACGAAATCGTGCTTCTGTGCTTCTCGCTGCTGGGGGTGATGTCCCAGCGAAACGAGGAGCCACAGCGCGCCAGCCGACCATTCAACAAGGATCGCGACGGCTTCGTGATCGGTGAGGGCGCAGCCATCCTGGTGCTCGAAGAGCGCGAACACGCATTGCGGCGGCAGGCCCATATCTACGCCGAACTTGCGGGCTTCGGCAGCTCCATGACGACCGAGCATATCACGGATTCGTCGCGCGACGGCCGACACCCCGCACGCGCCATGACGCATGCCCTGGCGGATGCCGGGATTGAGCCCACACGCGTGGGGTACGTCAACGCGCACGGAACGTCGACACGCGACAACGACCGGGCGGAGACCGCGGCGATTCGTCGGGCCCTGGGGACCGCATGCCGATCAGGTGGCCGTCAGTTCCACGAAGTCGATGACCGGCCATCTGGTGCATGCCGCCGGCGCCCTGGAGCGCAGTTCGCCGTCATGGCGCTCGTGGACCAGATCGCGCCACCCACCATCAACTACGAGATTCCCGACCCTGTGTGCGACCTGGACTATGTACCGAACAAGGCCCGCCCTCTGCCCCTCGAGGTGACGATGTCCAACTCGTTCGCCTTTGGTGGCAACAACGCTGCAGTCGTGTTCACTCGCGAGTCCCTCGATGACTGAAAGGGAGCCACGCCATGGCCGCCAGTGAGAGTCATCGACGAGCTGTCATCACGGGATTCGGACTGGTCACACCCCTCGGACGGAGGCCGCAAGAGATCTGGCAAGGCTGGCAGGATGGTGCTCCCGTCGTCGGCCCGCTGACCCGCTTCGATGCGTCCAGCCTGCCCATTCAGCATGGGGCAGAAATTCGGGACTTCGACCCGCGGAAGGAGATTTCCAACCGCCGGTTGTTGAGGCTGCTGGTGCCCCAGGCGGGTGAAGGCTTCGGGTTCGTCGCTGCAGGCCGCGGCTCTCGCCGCCGCCGGACTGAAGCCGGGCGACTGGGAACCCGAACGGGCCGGCATCGCGCTGGGTTGCCGAAAGGAGGGGCCGCGCGTTCTCGAATTTCTACGAGGCCATCGAAGCGTCACTCGACGAGCAGGGACAGATTGACCGGCGCGTGTTTATCGAGGAAGGAACACCACGCATCCCTCCGCAGACCATCGTGGAGGGGCTTCCGAACGCACTGCTGTACTACATCGCGCATGAGTACGAGCTGCAGGCGACCAATCATAACTACCTCTCGCTGGGCACGGGTGCCTATACCGCAATCGGCGCCGCCTTGAGTGACATCTACAACAACGACGCGGACATCATGCTTGCCGGCGGACACGACTCGTGGATCGACTGGACGGCCATCAGTCATCAGTTGTTTTCCCGTGACATTTCGGCCCAGACGGACGATCCCGACACCGTCTTCCGGCCTTACGATGTGCGTCGCTCAGGCGGCGTGGCCGGGGAAGGTGCCGGGCTGGCGGTCGTTGAAGAGCTGAACGCAGCCCGCGAACGCGGTGCTGAGATCTTCGGTGAACTGCTGGCCTACTCGGGCGCAACGGGCGTCCCTTCGACTGACCGCCAGGCGTGCGCCGACGCACTGTCCCAGTGCATCCGTCGCGCGCTGGATGAGGTCCAACTCTCTCCTGCCGACATCGACGTGATTTTTCTTCACGGGGGAGCCACGGCCGCTGCAGACTGGTCGGAAGTCCACGGCATCCTGTCGGCACTCGGTGAGGCGGCACTGCGGATCCCTGCCACGACCGTCAAATCTTCGACCGGCCTGCTCGGCAACGGCTCTTGCGTGACCGAGCTGGCATTGGCTGCGGAGGCTCTGCGGCGAGGCGAACTGCTGCCGATTCGCAACCTCGAGGAGCCCGACCCCGAATTACCGCTCAACTTCGTCCGCGCTCCGGTCAGCGGATTGTCACTACGTCGTGCCCTGCTGCTGCAGCGCGGCTGGCCGAGTCACTATACGGCCGTGGTCCTCGGTGCGGCGCCGTGAGGCCCGGAAGTGTGGTCGAGGCAGGGAAATCTCCCTGATCCGCGCGATCTCGCAAGCGACCAGCGAGAGTCGGGAGGTGGGGAATTCGATTCTGCCTCTTCCCGTGTTACACTCATGGATGACGCTCTGCCAGCTTTAGCCCCTGGGAGCCTGCCATGCTGACTGCATCTGCCCCCCACCTCGTCAGTCCTTCACGGCGCGAGCTGTTTCAGCGCGTCGGCACTGGAGTCGGATCGGTGGCGCTGGCCTCCCTGCTGGCCGGGGAGGCACCGGCCCAGTCCCGGTCGGCCGAGGAACCATTCGCACCCAGCCGCGCCGCTTCCGGCACGGGCCAAGAACGTTATCTTCGTCCATCTTGTCGGTGCGCCGTCGCATCTCGACCTGTTCGACTACAAGCCCGAACTCGTCCGCCTCGACGGTCAGTTGATGCCCGACGAGTTGTGGCAGGGCCTGCGGCTGGCCTTCATTCGCGAGCAGCCGGGCCTGCTGGGAACGCGTTACAAGTTCTCGCGCCATGGCGACGGGGGCATCGAGCTCTCCGAGCTGCTTCCACACCTGGCCGGTGTGGCGGATGAGCTCTGCATGATCAAGGGCCTGCACACGGAGCATTTCAATCATGGCCCCGCGCAACTCTTCTTTCAGACGGGGTTCGGGCGATTTGGTCGCCCGTCCGTCGGATCGTGGGTCACCTACGGCCTGGGGAGCGAGAATCGCAATCTGCCCGCCTTTGTCGTGCTGATCACGGGCAGCGTTGCGGGTGCAGGCAACAGCCTGTGGGGCAGCGGCTTCCTGCCAAGTGTCTACCAGGGAATCGAATTCCGGTCCGAGGGAGACCCAGTGCTCTTCCTTTCCAATCCCCAGGGTATCGCAGACACCGATCGCCGGCGCATCATCGACTCCATCAACGGCCTCAATCGGTCCCGACTGACCGACGTCGGCGACCCCGAAATCGCCACGCGCATCAATCAGTACGAGATGGCTTTCCGCATGCAGATGGCGGTCCCCGAGTTGATGGACATCCAGTCGGAACCGCAGCAGATCCACGATATGTACGGCACGGCCCCGGGGCAGCCGAGCTTCGCCAACAATTGCCTGCTGGCACGTCGACTGGTCGAACGCGGCGTCCGCTTCGTGCAACTGTACGACCAGGGATGGGACCATCATTCCGGGGTGTTCACCAGCTTGCCGAAGAAATGCCGCGAGGTCGACCGGCCGCTGGCGGCGCTCATCACGGATCTTCGCCAGCGGGGACTGCTCGATGAAACTCTGGTCGTGTGGGGGGCCGAGTTTGGCCGCACCCCCATGGTGCAGGGTACGGCCAGCAGCGGCCGCGCCAGCGACAAGGTGGGCCGCGACCACCACAAGGACGCGTTCTCCGTCTGGATGGCAGGCGGCGGCGTTAAAGGGGGCTTCACCTACGGACAGACCGACGACATCGGCTTTCACATCGTCGAGGACCCGATGCACGTCAACGATCTGCATGCCACGCTCCTGCACCTGCTCGGCCTCAACCACGAACAATTGACGTTTCGGTTCCAGGGGCGGGACTTTCGACTGACCGATGTCGCCGGTGTCGTGGCGCACAAGATCCTCGCCTGATGCACCGGGACGCGGAAGGGCATCATCCAGACCGAGTCGACGGCGAGCCGACAGTGGAATTCCCGGCGACCACACGATCCCGTGGGAACAGCAGGGCGAAGCCGACCAAGGCAGTGATCGAGATCAGCGCGCCTGCCAGCCAGATCCCCGGCCAATCGGCCACGAGCGTCGTTTCGCGGCCGTCGATCATCCGTGTGAAGGGAATCAGGCCGGCCTCTGTGGCAATGCCGATTCGGTGCCTCAGGGTCATCACGTCGGTTGAAGTCTCGAACAACTCGCCGATCGCTCCGCTGACAAAACCACCCAGAAAGAAGCCGGCACCGA
The DNA here is from genome assembly GCA_963715185.1 of uncultured Planctomycetaceae bacterium. Lineage (GTDB taxonomy): Bacteria > Planctomycetota > Planctomycetia > Planctomycetales > Planctomycetaceae > CAVPPT01. Next base: position 5,366 of record CAVQRG010000016.1, on the reverse strand, counting down.
TGATCAGCGTGCCATAGAACGTCTGCATGCTGCCTCGCACATCCGGCGAACTAACCCGGTCGACAAACATGTAGGCTGCCGCCAGAAAACAGGCGAAGCAGAACCCGTGGAGTGCCTCGCCGACCAGAATCAGGGCGAACACCAGCCGCGCCGGAGCATTGGCGGAAAACTGCACGTGCCACCCTTCCATGGCGAAATCCGCCTGTCCCCCCTCGATGGTGATGGCATACGCGAACACGAGACAGCGGAGCAGGTACGCCAGAATGCCCACCAGCATCGTCCGCTTGAACCCGAATCGCTTGAGCGCCAGACCCAGCACGAGCATCACCAGAACCTCGGCCACCTGCCCGATGGAAGCAATACGGCCTTCGATGGCCGACTCGATTCCCACCTGCCGAAGCACGTTCTTCAGAAACGGACTGTTCCAGACGAAGAAATGCTTGTGGGCGATCGCCACCAGCAGGCTGATGAGCACCAGCACCAGGAACGATCGCTGCCGCAACAGACCCAGAACCTTGCGCAGGCGCAAGTCTTTCTTCTCGCTCCGCGAGGGTGGTGTATGAGGCAGCGTGAAGCTGTAGAACCCCATCACCAACCCGCCGAGCCCCGCAAATGCCAGCACAATTCCACGAGCCTGATCCAGTTCGGCCCCTTGCAATCCGTTGAGAAACACCATCTCCGTCCACCACGCCGGCAGGATGAACCCGATCGTGCCCCACAGACGGACCAGAGGAAACTCCCGCTCTCGATCCTCCAGGTGATGAAACGCCAGCGAGTTTGTCAGCATCATCGAGGGCACATACAGCGTCGAGTAGAGCGCACCAGGACAACGATCGGCCAGTAGTTCGTCAGCTTGTAGAGCACAAGCATGATGACTCCTCCGGCGAGATGGCAGACGCCGAGCACGTTCTCGGTGGCGAGATGACGGTCCACCAGTTGCCCGAAGAACAGCGGAGCCACCAGTGGTCCCACCGCAATCGCCGCGCTGAACACCCCCATCTCGGTCGGTGTGAACTGCAGTCCGCTGCGCACATACTCGGTAATGACGGGGAGATAGCTCCCCTGCACGAAGTACTGCAGGAACATCATGACGTACAGGCGGTACTTAAGGCCTCTAGATGTTCTGCCTTGCATGGCAATAACTTAGGACGACTGACAGGGGGCGAAAGTAGTTTACGAGTAGTGATTAAGCTCCCTCGACCATCCGGCCGATAAGATAGGCGACGTCGGATGTCTGCTCTGGGATCGCGTGCGAGTAGACTGCGAGCGTCCGCCGGGGGGCTCGCATCGCCGAGTACGAACGGATCCTCGCCACGGGGGCCGCGTTGCAGAGCGAGCGTCGCGAAGGAATGGCGGAGACAGTGCATTCCCCCGATGCGGGAGCCCCGGCATCTTCAGGAGCGAGGCCCAGCGGCTCGTGAGCGTCGGAGGCGAGAGCGGGCCCCAGTCGGCTCCAGGGAAGAGGTATTCCGAGCCCGCCCGGCCGGTCCGCATGAGGAGAGCCAGTTGCCTCTGGATCGCTGCGATCGCCGGGCCAGAGAGCGGAATTGTCCGTCGGGAGCTGGAGACTGAGCTCGCAAACCGGGTAGCTCTTCCCTCGCTTGGCAATCTGTTGCACGACCTTGAGCGTCCGGGCTTCGAGGTCGACCGCATCCCGGCGGAGGCCGAGGAGCTCGCCCCGCCGCATCCCGGTCAAAGCTCCGACCGTCACGAGGCCCTCGAGTTCGGTGTCCCCGGGCCTCGTCGAGCGAGAATCGCGAGCTCCTCTTGCGAGAAGTGAGCGATCTTCCCACGGGGGGCGGGAGGCGTCCGGAGCCCATCGGCCGGATTGCTCGCCAAGAGCCCGAGCGTCACCGCCCGTTTGAGTGATTGCCGGAGGAAGGATATCGCCCGGGAGGCATGGCCCGGGGAGCACTCGCAACAGACCTCGCGGGCCCACTGATCGAGGACCACGGGCGAGAATGGCGGAGGCGGAGATCGCCGAGCCGCTCCCTCGCGGGTCGCGAGCGAGTCCGGTAGACGTCGACCGTGGGCTCGGCACAAGTCTGAGCGTCGAGCCAGTCGTCGAGGTAAGCCCCGACCGTCGACGTGGCATCCCGGAGCTTCCGGGAGGCCCGGAGCTCGTCGAGAGCGTCGAGGGCCTCTTGCCGGGTCTTGCAGGTCCGGGTGAGCGGGCTCTTCCGCCCCAGGGGACCTTAACGGCCGCTCGCCGCCGCGTTCCTCCGTCAATCCAATCGATGCTTCCTCGGCCCTTCACTCGCCTCTGTCGTTTGATCGCCATCACTTCACCCCTTTCGGTCGCCCAGCCGGCAGGATTTGGCTTCTGAACGCCGAGCCACTGGCCGCTTGGCGAACGGACGCCGATTGCCGAGAGGATTCGCTCGATCAAGGCCCCTCGAGTCTCGCCGCTCTCCGACTCGAGGCCCGCGAGGGCCTCGATAACCTCCTGGTCACATTCACTGTGACCGCCCGCGTCATCGCGTCACCATGTAGGCAAGCTCGCCTTCAAGTCGCCAGCAAAGCTCGAAGCGTCCCGTAAGCCGCGAGAGCTCCGAGAGCGTCGCCCCGTGTTCGGGCCAACCGCCATCCCAGAACCCGGCCCCGTGGTGACTCCGGCTCAGGTGGAAGTCGGAGCCCGCTTGCTCTTCCCGCCCTTAGACATCTTCAAGCTTTGGCGATACAAATCGAGAGCGTCGGTCCGGGCCTCGTCGATGTCATCGCCGAGGGCCTTATCGACCTCGGCCAAGATCGACGATGTCATCGACCGACATTCCGGGTTGATCAGGCGGATCATCTTCAGAATAAGTGGGACAACTGGCGGCTTGATGTTGTTGATGGTTGTCGCCGATGTAAGCGGGGTTTCGGTGATGCGATCAACAGGTTTTTCTGACGCCGTCGTTTCATCGTCTTCTGTTTGAGTCGATGGCGTCGTTCGAGGATCTCTTCTCCTCAACCTTGATAGGCGTCGATCGGTCGCAGGTTGCCGAGGGCTTCGTGATACCGCTCGTGGTTGTACCAGCGAACAAACTGCTCAAGGGCATCTCGCAGCTGGTTCGGGGTTGGCATCCGGGTCAGTTCGGCCGGGAAGCATCCCAGCGACGAATGGCGGCGATCTGCGTGGTCGTACCGGAGATAGCCGTCTCGCAGAACGATCTGATCGATCCCTGCGTACACCTCGCTCACCCGTCCCGGCCGAAAATGGCAACGCTTTTCGAAGGATGTCACGCTCCCGCTCGACCCGCTTGAGCTCCTGCTCCAGCTGCCGAACGCGCAACTCCAGCCCACCGCCGCCGCACCCCCGGCCGATCAACTGACGCTTCCAGCGGTACAGCAGGCCCAACCCCGACAGCCCCAGACGCTCACCGACCGACTGCGGCCGTGTGACCGTCCAGCAACATCTGCACCGCCTCCGCCTTGAACTCCTGGGTGTACCGCCGACGCCCGGATGGCTCCTCCTCAAAGACTCTTCTCGACCGCTTCTTCGACATCGGATGGCTCCTGCTGAGCCGTCCAGAATAGTGAGTCACACTGTCCGAAAAACCTGAAGCAGGTCAGTCAACACCGACGTACAACATCATCGCTTCCTGGAGTTCAAGACCATAAACCCGACACTTCACACGCTTCACGTTACCTGGCTGACGGAGGCTTCCTGCATAGTTTCAGCTAACGTTGTGCCTTCATGTTCCTCGGCGGTTTCCGAAATTCCTCACGTTGACTTGCCGAGGCCCGTCGCCAATAGGCTTTCATTCTCTTAAAGGGGTCATGTCCGTCTTTCTTGATGCCCGCGGCAACCGCTGCGGCGTAAACGCTCGAATACGTCCCGTTGAGATATCCCTGCCAATGATCTGGAAATTCCCGCTGAAGAATCTCGTCGAGACCGGACCTTGCACCATTTCGGGTAGATCCATTCGATTCGCTCGGGAGGCCGACTTGTCACTTTCTTCCGCCGGCGGGGCGATGACTTTAGAGCTTTCAGAACCGACTTGAGTTGTCTCGCTCTCGCCCAGATCCTTGATGATCGCTGCGATCTCATCACGGCTGAAGTAAGTACGGTCAATTCCAACGAAGCAACCGTTTGGAAGACCGTCTTCCAACCAGTCGACTGCGTCTTCATACTTGCTTCCGTCTGCTTTTCGTAACTGCTTCCAAAGCTGATCGCGAATCGCTTCTCGTAGAAGACTGGGCAGGCTGACTTTGACGTCGTGACCGCTCCGGGTCACGATGCCTCACAATCTAGCCGACGGATATGATCGGCCTTCTGTTGTTTTCCGTTGTTGCTCATCTGGTCCTCCCATGGAGAGGCTCGTCGCGGAGTTGTTCCTCCACCCAGCGGATGGCGTCGTGAATTTGATTCTCGGTCCACGTCGTTCGAATCTCCTCGAACGACTTCAGCACGAAACTTACGAAATAGCGTTCGGTAGGCTTCCTGGAAATCGCCGTCGAAGTTCATGCCGGCGAACTTTCGAGACGCGTCTGCGGAGTCGGTCCAGTTGGTTCTCGCGCTCCTGCGTCGGTGAAACACCGAAACGCTCCTGTCTGCCGGTGTATTCCGCGTCGAACTTCAGCATCGCCCCAAGTTGGACCTGGTTGTAGTGCCGAAATGCAACGTGGGCGTTGATCAGGTGCTCGCCCCGCTCGATGAACTGCGACTCGACTTCCAAGCGATCCACATGGCCAGCGCCAGCGTGAGCTTCCGCGTCCAAGCACACGATCGTGGAGGGTCTCTCGGTCTGGATCCGCCATTCCAGGATCTGGTGCCGGACGATCTTCACGTTCCTTCAGACCCTGTCTAGATTCGTCCCACAAGCGTTCGCCGAACTCACGCATCACCGGGAAATCCGGAACGTACAGCTGGGAAGCATGCTGGTCGTTGGGAAGAGTACGGCGAGTCGCACGTCCCGCGATTTGCCGGAAAAGCATTTCACTTTCGGTGTAACGGCAGTATGCGACACTGCGAATGCGAGGCACGTCGACTCCCTCGCTCACCATGTTGATGGCCACGATGAACGGTCGCTTACTTTTGCGGAAGCGTTCAATACGTGCGGGACCGTCCCCATCCGCGTGGACGACAACTTCTGGGTCTTCACCAGTGTAACGTTTGATCGCGCGTGCCAGCCGGCGAGCATTGTTGTCTTCCTGGCTGGCATCACGACTAGGCTGGCAGACGAAAAGTGCGGCGGCATCTGAGTACTCTGGCCGACTCCGTAAACGCTGAAGGTCACTGTTCACCTGTTCGATCATATGACGCATAAAGGCGCCGTCGGGACGAAAGCATTCACGAGCCGCTTTTGGAGCTTCTTGCCGTGTCAGCTCATGTAACCGCTTTCGGACTCGCCCGCCGTTCACGACAGTGACTTCGCCGTCTA
>CAVQRG010000015.1:0-229144 GCA_963715185.1 uncultured Planctomycetaceae bacterium | reverse complement strand
GGGTCGGCGGCAGGCCCGTCAGATCAAACGACGCCCGGCGAATCAGCGTCCGGCGACTGGCGCTCTCTGACAGCGTCCGATCCACAGCGCGGAGCCGTTGAGAGATGAGCGCATCAATCGGGTGTTGACCGGCGGGGACTTCAACTTTCGAAATCGGCTGAAAGGCCCAATGATCGCGATCTTCGGGGGAGATGCGTGGCAGATCGTCGGGGTCCTCGGGTTCAGGCCGGGCCGTCGCGGCCCCGGCAGCGATCCACGCGCGTACGACTTCGATGTCTTCCGCGGAAGGACGGATCGTGACCTCCTCCGGAGGCATTTCGCCGGCGATCATCCGCTGCAGCACGCGGCTCTCTTGTGCATCTCCGGGAACGAGCGCCGGCCCGGAATCACCACCACGGACGATCAGGTGTGTCAGCCGCAGGTCCAACCCACCTTTGACGACGCCATCTTCGCCGTGACAGTGAAAGCAGTGCGTCCGGAAGACCAGCCGTGCGGTCCGCTCGAACGGCACGTCACCCTCGGCGGCAGCAGGTGCCGCGTACGCGGTGAGAATTCCCAGGCAGGCAATGGAGAGGACGGCTGCGGCAGAGATACGTTTCCGCGTCACCATGTCAGTCGCCGCGATATTCGCATGGGTGTCGTTGCCGGGGAGTGGCTCGGCTTCCCGCTGCGATCCCTGCCTGCCGACAGCCTCCGTTGCTCCCTCCCCCTGTTAGCCACTGGCCAACCTATACAGTACTCCCCGGGCGACATGCGTCAATCGAGCGCGTCAACTGTGGCAGGGCTACTCCACCGCCAGCTTTCTGCAGTAGACTGTTGAACCTTGGGCAATGTACAGGGTGCTGTGACCGGGACCGGCCAGCGTGCAGGTCGTCAGCGGCTGATCCTGATCGGGCTTGGGCAGCACGCCACAGGGGCGTCCGGTGGGATCGAAGATCTGAACTCCCAGCTCGCTGGTGATGTAGTAGCGCCCCTGCCTGTCCACCGCCATGCCGTCACCTTGGGATGCGGTGACATAAGGGGGCGGTTCGTTGAACCTGAACTCGCCCTCATCGTCAATGGGGAGCCGCAGGGACATGGTGGGCATCCTGGCGTCCAGCGTACCGTCGGCACCCACGCGGAACATCCAGGCGTGTCCGCCGCCATGATCCGAGACCGCCAGCGTCCCCCCATCCGCAGACAGCGCGATGCCGTTGGGACGCGTGATGCCCGTATCGACCGGTGTCACATCGCCGGTTCTGAGATCGATGCGAGTCACCTGCTGGGCCTTCGTTTCGGTGATGAAGAGGAATCCATCGTCGGCCACCGCAAGATCGTTCGGTGTCACGCCGGTGGCGACTCCATTGACGGCGCCGGTGCTGACGTCGATCGAAATCACGCGTTTCTGCGCCCCTGGCAACCATACAGCAGGCCATCGGAGCCGGCCTTCAGTCCACTGACCGACTCCTTGACGATCTCCGAACGCATGCCAGTGGCAGCTTCGACGCGATACACGGCCGGAGCCTTCATGTCCGAGAAGTAGAGGTTGCCCTCCGCATCGGCACACAGGGCATCGGCGAAGCCGAGGTTGTCCGCGACGACCTCCCACGACTCACCCGGAATCAACAGGTTCAGCAGCGTCAGGTCGCCGCCCAGGTCTCCACTGGTGTCAATCGCAGGTTCATGCGGCTCCTTCCTCCAGAGCCATTGCATCGCCTCCGGAAAGCGGGAACTGCCGTAGTCAGCATTGTGGGCGTACCCTTCGGCCCAGTCGAACCGCGTGTCGTACCCCATGTACTGGAGCGCCGACGACAGCCTTTGATTCGCCAGTGGCCAGCTTCCAAAGGCATTGTCCAGATCGCCGCTGGTGTCGGCGAGGTAGACACGCAGCGGCTTCGGTTCTGTCTTGCGGACGAGTGCCGGGTACACGTTGCCGCCCCGCAGATTCGTGAAGCTGCCGACGTTGGAGTAGATCTTCCCGAAGACATCGGGACGTTCCCAGGCGGCGGTGAAGGCACAGATCGCACCGGAACTCGATCCACCAATGGCCCGCATCTCCGGATCGGGCGAGATTCGATAGCGCCGCTCCACCTCTGGAAGGATCTCTTCCAGCAGAAAACGGACATACCGACTTCCGAGGCTGTCGTATTCGTAACTCCGGTTTGAGGGCCGGTTGCCTTGTTGCGGCCTCGACTGGTCATGGCCGGGGTTGATGAAGACCGCGATCGTGGGTGGCATGTCACCGCGGGCGATCAGGTTGTCAAACACCACAGGAATCCGCCAGCGCCCGTTGACATCGCGCATCCGCTCTCCGTCCTGGAAGATCATCAGGGCGGACGGCTGATCGTCCTGGTACTGCACCGGAACATAGATGGACCAGTCGCGGATGGTGCCCGCGAAGATCTTCGATTCCCAGGGGGGCATCTGCACGACAGTTCCCTGTGGCACGTCTTCCTTGCGGACGGCATCAGGATGCGGGGTCCACTGCGGCTTGGTCTGCACCACGGGAATGTGCGTGGACTCGGAATTTGACGTCCAGAGCCAGCGGAGAGCATCCGGGAGAACTTCACCGCCCCATTTACCGCTGTGGCCACCCTCGGTCATTTCGAGTTTGTAAGGGTAGCCTGCGAACTGCAGCGCGGCCGCGAGGTCCCGGTTTCCCAGCGGCCAGTTGCCATGAAGATTGTTGAGGTCGTCGGTTCCTTCCTGCAGATAAACCTTGATCGGTTTGGGCTGGCCTTTGGTCTTGCGCACGAGACCCGGATATGCCCAGCCTCCCCGGATGTTGGTGAAACTGCCGATGTGACTCAGGACCTTGCCGAACTGATCAGGCCTTTCCCAGGCGACGGTAAACGCACAGATGCCACCGGACGAGATCCCACAGACCGCGCGGTCTCCGGGAGACTGCGAGACATTCAGTCCCTGCAGAGCCACCGGGAGGAACTCGTCCACCAGGAACCTGGCGTAGCGGTCACCCAAAGAATCATATTCAAACGAGCGGTTGCTGCGATCCTTGGCGTTCGGCTTCGTCGCGGGAATCGTCCCGGGGTTCACGAAGACTGCGATGGTGACGGGGATCGCCTGCTGATGAATCAGATTGTCCAGAACGACGGGAGCCCGAAACGCTCCGTCCGGCTTGGCGTAGCCCGCCCCGTCCATGAAGACCATCAGCTTCGCCGGCTGATCGTCCCGGTACTGGGCCGGAACATACACGCTGTACTGCCGCGTCGTTCCCGGGAACAGGCGACTCTCCGCAAACTTTCCTGCCGTGATGTTGCCCCGGGGAACCCCGGCCTGCACAACGCGATCGGGATCCTCTTGCGCCGTAGCTGGCAGCGAAACACCGATGAGCACGAGTAACGAGAGGGCGAGCGAAGTCTTCATCGTGTGCCTGTGTGGGGGGAGACGGGCGAAACTGGTAAATCGCAATCACAGCCGCAGATGTCCGCAGCACCCGGCAGGGGGAGGCATCGCAGATCGGATCATCGCTCTTCGGGAGGTGCCGGGCAAGTGGCCTGCCCGTAGCGGCCATTCGTCGGCTTTGATCGCGACCATATTTGCCGCGAGGGTGACGTTCCCTGCCACCTGGGGCTCGGAGGAGAGCTGAGGGCATACTCGGGACGGCTGGTCAGTGGCGTGCCCCTGCCCGACTCGCGCCACTCCTGCCTGATGCGCCGCGACCCACATTGCCTGACACTGGACTTGAGCACCACTCCCGCTGCACCTGCGAGTACAACAGGCATCGGCCGCAGCATGGGCCTGTCGTGCCATCGGCGGGCTACCGGGGCGGGACGAGCTGGGTGGTACTGCGGACGCGATGCCTGTTGACGAAGTGCGGGATGATGAGCGAGCAGCGATACCCTAGTGGTAGGTGACCGCCCCCAACAGCGAGGGGACAGCCCGCTCGACCTGCGCCGGCCACGGTGAAGTCTCGTAAGCAGGATTGCTCCGCGGTGCGGGGGCCTGGAGCCGTTGCGGGACGTACTGGGGGACCTCGCGATAGACGGGAGTAACGGGCACGTTGTAGACAGGAACCCTGCCTGCGCCGAACCAGGAGTTACCAGGAGCCTGATACTGGCCCGGTGTGGGACACCTGCCACCCTGACAGCCGAGCGGTGCTGGACACACCCCGCCACGACATCCGAAAGATGAGCTGGTGGCTCGATTGGCGGCGGCTGGGCTCAGTCCCCGGGCGGGGTAGCCAGTGCGGCAACCCGAACATCCAGGAACTCCAACTTGAGCCAATCCGCTTTGAGCGATGGAGCAGGCGAACGTCGCGGCGACGAGGAAAGCGACAGAGCGTGACATGTGCGTGTCCTGTGGTCTGGGACAAGTGTTGGCATGGCGACGTCTGGCCGCAAACGGCATGCCTTCATGACACGCAACACCTGCCCAGTGACGCAATCACCGTGCCGAAGAGCAGCCCGGACTCCAGACCGCACACTTCCGGGGTTTTTCGCATCGTGTCCTGAGATGGCTGCGCGAAAGCTGACTCACTCTTGACACAACCGTGGTCATCGTGACGACACTTCACAGCCATTGCGGGTCACGTCGATCACGAGCGCGGCCATGCCTGTCCCGAGACTCGGGTCGTGGACCATCGCCCATTCTGGCGGAACGCACTCACCGGCTCGTCAGTCGAGCTCCTTCGGGCACCAGAACTCCACGTCACGAACCTCGCAGTCGCACGCGAGTTCGGGCCAGTCATCGATGGCCAGATCCAGCCGGGTGATGGCGGCCGTCGGCATTTGCAAATGCTGTCTGGTCAACGCCGAGGCGAATTCCTCCAGTCCGGGATTGTGACCAACACACAACAGACGCTCGACCGCCGGTGATATCCTGTGCAGGACTTCCAGCCATTCCGCGATGTGTGCGTGATACAGCAGCGAGGTCACCTCGAGGTGCTCTGCCAGTCCACATTCTTCAGCGACCAGCTCCGCTGTGGTTCGTGCCCGTGTTGCGGACGAGGTGACGATCTGGTCCGGGACCAGTCCTTCCTCCCGCAGCAACCGCCCCATCCGGGGGGCATCCCTCAGGCCACGCGGATTGAGCGTGCGATCGTGATCGGTGGCATCGGCTTCATCCCAACTGGATTTGCCATGTCTCATCAACAGGAGGGTCTTCATGGGCGACTTGCCAGAATTCCGAGGCCGCATGGACTTCGTGGTCGAGTGAGTGTCAGGGTTCGGAATGCCATGCGGCCCGCTGACCGGGGCGAACCCACATCCGCGGTCCCGCCGCTGCTTGACGCAGAGGACACCTACAGATCCATCTCCGGGGCTTGATGGGGCACAAACACGGTTCGCCGCTGCTGGTCCGCCTCACGCACGCGCTCACACGCCCGTCGGTACAGCACTTCCTGCGCCCGGAAGGGCGGCCGTCCCTCCGGGGTGAGGCGCTCATAGGTTCCGTCCGGCAGCAGACGCCGCGATTTGACGTTGTCCCGAAAGTATACCTCAAGGATCTCACGCAACTGCCGGGCGCACAAGACGTCGTCGACAGGAACCATGAGCTCGACGCGCTTGTCGAGATTCCGCGGCATCCAGTCGGCACTCGAAATGAACACCCGATGCTCTCCCCCATTGAAGAAGTCGAAGATGCGGGCATGCTCGAGATATCGGTCCACAATGCTGATGACCTCGATGTTCTCACTGAGACCGGGAACGCCAGGCCTCAGGCAGCAGATTCCCCGAATGTTGAGACGGACCTCGACCCCCGCCTGCGATGCGTCATACAGCTTGTTGATGATCTTGGGATCGACCAGGGCGTTCATCTTGGCGGTGACGCGCGCCTTCTGGTGGTCCCCGCAGTGCCGGATCTCGCCATCGATCATTGCCAGGACCGAATCCCGCAACGTCAACGGTGCCGCGGAAATCCGTCGGGTACGCTGAGGTTGCGAATAGCCGGTAATCGCATTGAAGAACGCGACTGCATCGCCGGCGAGTTCTTCATCCCGCGTGAGCAATCCCGTATCGCTGTACAGCCGGGCAGTGGCCTCGTTGTAGTTGCCGGTGCCGAAGTGCAGATAGCGACGGATGCCGTCGGCCTCGCGGCGGACCACAATGCACACCTTGGCATGGGTCTTGAGTCCCTTGACGCCATAGATGACATGGGCCCCGGCCTGCTGCAATCGCAACGCCCAGCGGATATTTCGCGCCTCGTCAAACCGGGCTTTCAGCTCGACTACGACCGTCACATGCTTGCCACTCTCCGCAGCACGTGTGAGGGCGGCCACGATCGGACTGTCCCGGCTGGTCCGGTACAGCGTCTGCTTGATGGCCAGCACATCCGGATCGTCCGCGGCCTCATTCACCAGGCGCACGATGGGATCGTAGCTCTCATAGGGATGATAGAGCAGCACATCCCCCTCAGAGATCGTATCGAACATGGTCTGGCCCGGTTCGATGCGAGGCGACCGCTGCGGAGTCCAACTGGGCAGCTTCAGGCGGTCGAAGCCCGGTCGTTCAGCGATGAAGAAGTAAGCGGTGAAGTCCAGCGGTCCCGGCAGCTTGTTGACCTCGGTCGGACCGACACCCAGCGCCTCGCAGAGGAAGTCAAGCGTGCCAGCTGACGTGTCGGTCGGCACCTCAAGCCGGATGCACTCCCCCAACTTGCGGGCATCGAGCATCTGCTCCATCTCTGCCATGAGATCTGCGGCCTGATCTTCCCGCAGTTCGAGATCGGCGTTGCGCGTAATGCGAAACGGAACGCACTCACTGACGGTCTCCCCGTCGAAGAACTGGCTGACAAACAGCTTGACGACATCCTCGAGCAGCAGGTAGGCAAACTCGGAGGTCGATGGGACCCGCACGAAGCGGGACAGCGTCGTGCCCAATGGGATGATCGCGAAGCGAGCGCGGGCCGCGTCTTTGCGGGCATCAGGCATCAGCCGGACACACACGTTGAGCGACTGTGTCGGCAGATGCGGGATATCTTCTGGACCTGTCACGGCAATCGGGGCCAGCACCGACCAGATCTCTCCCTCGAACTGCTTGGAGACGGCCTCGCGCTGGGTATCACTCAGCTCTTCCGGCAGCATGCGACGGATTCCGGCCTTTGTCAGTTGCGGCTCGAGATCGTCGCAGAAACACTGGTACTGCTCAGAGAGCAGCACCTTGACCCGCTGCGAAATGGCCTCGAGTTGCTCACGGGGGGACAACCCGGCGGGATCGGCCTTGGTGACTCCCTGGTCGACGAGCATCCTCAACCCTCCCACGCGCACGCGGAAGAACTCGTCAAGATTCGACGCCGCAATCGCCACGAACTTCAACCGCTCCAGCAGGGGCAATTCAGGATCGAGTGCTTCTTCGAGGACACGCTGGTTGAACTCCAGCCACGACAGCTCGCGGTTCAGGTACTTGGTGTTCAGGTCTGTCATCATGTGAGGGGGCTGAACGTTTCCAGAGGTCACCGACCAGAAGCCTGGGAGGCCTGCACGGCCACCCGCATACCGAAGATCTGCTCGAACAGTAGGCCTGCCTGACGGACGGCCAGTTGCTCCATCGAGACGTCGTCAAGGTCGGGAACCCTGAGGATCAGTCGGCCCGGCTCCGTGGTACAGGTGATCTTCCTGACGCGTCGATCGCGGGAGGTCGCCAAGGCGTCCGCCAGTCGCAGCAGTGCCGCCAGCTTCGACACCGCGACGCGCCGGTCGCGATCCAGGGTGGCAAATCCCTGGTGCGTCGCCTTCGGGGAGGCACGCCGATGGTAGCGGGCCACCAGCCCGACCAGCAGGGCATCGTCGGGCGTGATTCCGAACAGGTCGCTGTTGAGAATCAGGTACATCGAATGCTTGTGCAGACTCGACGTGTTGACGTACGCCCCGACCTCGTGAAGCAGCGCCGCCAGGAACAGGATCAGTCCGTACCGCTCGTCCAGGCGGTGTTCTTCCGCCAGCGCATCGAACAGCTGCTGACCGAGTTCCGCCACATGTCGGGCATGCGCCTCGTCGAAGGCGTACTTGCGGCCCAAGTCGATCGCCGAGTTGATGATCTGTGTGCGAAAGTCCGCCGTCCAGATATCGGCGGCCACCATTTCCTGCATCAGCCCGTCGCGCAGATTGGCATGACTGACATGGATGCGCTGCAGCGAGAGGATGTTGGCCAGCTCCAGGTAGACGAGCAACGCCGGCCCCAGTGTTTCCGCCTCAGGAATGCTGATGCGGTACTTGCGGACCAGTTCCTCCTCAGTGGATCGCAGCACACGGCTGGCGAGCTTCTCGAGATCGTGGACGGCAATCTCAGCCAACTCCCGGGGATCCCAGTTCCGCGAAAGCTCCCGAGCCACGAAACGCATGTCTCCCCCGAGGGCGAGCATCTCGGCCTGCCCTCTCAGGTCGATCTGATTGGGGAGCTGCTCAAGTGTCCGGCGGATCTGTCCTTCCATGATCTCCCGCCGCTTGTGCTTCGCGCCTCGATACTCGGTAAGCTGTTCGCGCAGCCGCAGCGATCCCAGCCGAAACGAATGAGAGTATGAGACATGCCCGCTCTCCACCAGCAGCAGCTCCGTGCTTCCGCCCCCCACCTCGGTGATGAAGGCATGGGCGTCCTGCAGACGCTCGCTGGCGGCGAGCTGGGGCTGAATGCTGCGATAGGTAATCCGGTGCACTTCCGCGGCATCCAGCGGATCGACATCGAACGCGGTGGCGATGTAGATGCGATCGAGAAACGCCATGCGATTCGTCGCCTCTCGGACAGCGCTGGTCGCCACGATCCGGATGTCACTCGGACGCTCGATCGCGTATTCCTCAAGCTTGGCCCGGTAGCTCTTCAGCACGCGGACGCATTCCTCGATGGTGGTCTTGGCTATCTCGCCGCGCGTGAAGGTATCCTTCCCCAGGCTCACACCCTGCGACAGCGTTTCAAGAGTGCGAACTTCACCCGCGGGATTGATCTCGGCAACGGCCATCCGGATCGAGCTGGTGCCGATATCGACTACCGCCACATGGCGGACGCTGAGATTCACCTTGCCTTCGTCACTCGACATGCGACGCGCGTCATCCGATCTCACTTGCTGCCCAGGGATTTCTTCGCCCAGGAGGCCGCGCCCAGGACGCCGGCATCGTCCCCGAGTTCGGTGGCTACGACGCGAAATGAGCCCTGATAAGCCTTCATGACGCGATCCTTGGCCGCCCGGCCGACCTCCTCCACATACAGCTTGGGCATGGCCTCGACCAGTCCGCCCCCGAGCACAATCAGATCGGGGGCTATCAGGTGGATCACCCCGGCGATGGCCTTGCCGATATGGCGGGCCGCCTCCCGCAGGATGCTCTCGATGACCGTGTCGCCGGCCTTGATGGATGCGGCAAGTGCACCGCTGCGGATTTCCGCCAGATCGGTACCGGCCAACTCCTGCAATGCGGGAGCCTCTCCACGAAAGACCGCCTTGGCCGCGATGGCGGCGACGGCCAGTCGACTCGCAACCGTCTCGAGACAGCCCCGATGACCACAACCGCACAGCGGCCCCTCGGGAACCACAGGGACATGCCCAATCTCCACACAGGAGCAGCGCGACCCGCGGAGGATGCTCCCGTCGTAGATGCATCCCCCCCCGATGCCGGTTCCCGGAAACACCCCCAACGCCGTACGCGATCCCCGGGCGGCACCGAACTGGTACTCCCCGTACAGCCCCGCATCGACGTCGTTGACGACGACCACCGGACAGCTGAAGGCTTTCTCGAGCTCCTTCATCATCGGGACGTCCGACCACCCGAGATTGGGAGGATCCAGGACCACCCCCCGCTCCATGTCCACCGGCCCGGGACATCCGATGCCAATGGCGTCGGGACGCTCCCGTTTGGCGTCTTCCAGAGCTTCGCGGATCGTGTCGACGATCCGTTCGACACCAGCATCCACACCGAGGTGTGCTTTCGTCTTCTTCCGCTGACTGCCTAAGGGCTTAAAGTCTTCGTCGAACGCCTTGGCAAGCATCTTGGTGCCGCCCAGGTCGAAACCCACAAAACACCGTTTGTCATCAGCACCCATTTTTACCTCCTGACTGCTCGCGCAGGATAGCGAATTCACCTCGCCCCCGCATCCCTCCCCTTCATGAGGATTCGATGATTCCTGTTCAGTCGTTCTGGGCCACCATGGTTGTGCTTGACCACAGTCGCTCTATCATTCCCACCGCGGGCTCCGGAAGTTCCGCGATCTCGTTCGGCCCCCTGACTGTGCCAACCCCGAGGCCTCCATGTCGGAATCGTCAGCCCCTGAACACCCGCGTCGCGGATGGCGCAACTCATCGCTCGCAGTCGTCTGGGCCGCCGCCGTGGCCGGCCTCGTCTTCGTCTGGTGGGGCTGGGATCCCGTTCTGGGGCATTCGATGCGGACGTCGGTCACCTACGGGATCGTGCTGCTCACCTTCCTGCTGACGATCCTCTGGGTCGTCGGCCTTTCCTCGTGGAAGTGGTCCACGGTGGCCGCTTTCCTGACGTTGGTCGTGGCCGGCGTCGGCGTGCTCATCGCTTCCGTTCGCAGTCTCGAGTTGACCGGCGACATGGGGCTCGTCGTCGACTACCGGTGGGAACCGACGCGGGACGAGCTTCTCGCCCGACATCGGCAACAGAGCGACGCGGCTCCGCTGGCGGCAGTGACCGGGCCCGTAGCCACGCCGGAGGACATGCCGGCCTACCGGGGGACGGGACGGGACGGAGTCGTTGTGGGGCCGGCACTGTCACAGGACTGGCAGGCAGCCCCGCCCCGGGAACTCTGGCGACAGCCGGTGGGTGGCGGATACTCACAGTTTGCCGTTGTCGGAGATCTGCTGGTCACCCTCGAACAGCGTGGCGACAACGAGGCCGTGGTCTGCTACGACGCTACCAGTGGGCGCGAACGCTGGGTTCATGAGTACCCGGCGCTGTTTCAGGAGGCCATGGGAGGTCCGGGGCCGCGCTCGACGCCCACCGTTGACGGTGCCGACGCATTCACCATCGGAGCCGAGGGCGATCTGCTCTGCCTGAATCTCGCCGACGGCGCGGTGCGGTGGTCGCGAGACGTCCTCCCTCCGGAAGCCCCCAATGTGCAGTGGGCCATCAGCAGCTCCCCGCTCGTCGTCGGAGACCTGGTCATCGTCAATCCAGGTGGGCCTGATGGAGACGGGCTGATGGCCGTCGATCGCCACTCAGGGGAAACTGTCTGGCAACGCCCCGGTGTGGCGCGGCTTCTGGAGGGCTCCGAGCGCAACTGGGCCGGCTACTCCTCACCGGTGATGGTCACCCTGCTGGGTGTCGAACAGCTCCTCAGCTTTGACGGATGGGGTCTGCGCAGCTACCAGCTCGAAGCTGGAACGTTGCTGTGGGAGTACGAATTCCAGAACGGACCGGGGGTCAACGTGGCCCAGCCCGTGATTCTCGATGAAACCCGCATCTTCCTCGCCGCCAGCTATGGCGAGGGTTGCCGCATGATCCAGGTCTCACGCTCCGGAGAGGCCTGGGACACGCCGCAGACGCTCTGGCAGAACCTCAACATGCGCTGCAAGTTCACGAGTCCCGTACTGTTTGAGGGATTCCTGTACGGACTGGACGAGGGCATCCTGGTCTGCCTGGATCCCGAGACAGGCGAGCGGCAGTGGAAGCGCGGGCGGTTCGGGCATGGCCAGTTGTTGCTGACAGGGGGCCAGCTGCTGGTGCTCTCGGAGAGCGGTGACGTGGTGCTCGTTGAAGCCAGCCCTGAGGAGTTTCGCGAGATTGCGCGGTTCAATGCCCTCAGCAGCGGGAAGACGTGGAATCCGCTGGCGCTGGTTCGAGGGCGCCTGTACGTGCGCGATCACCGCGAGATGGCCGCCTACGATCTGCGTGCGAATCCCGTCGACTGACAGGCTGGTCTGACGGTCACGCAGGCTGGGCAAGACCTGTGGACTGGCCAACCGGGACCGCCTGTAGCGGTTCTTCGGCTCCCCGTGGAGTCATTCGCGGCATGCGCCACGGGGATGCCGACCTGCACTGGACGTCGAACGTCGCCCGTGAAAAGCTGGAAGTGTTGTCCACACCCGCGTGGATCCGCGCGTCTGATGACCACCGGTGAGGACCTTCCGACAGATCTCGTTGAGGGGGACTCCACATGACACTGAAGAAACTGACGTTGATGACCGTTTGCGGAATCGGCCTGCTGGCCGCCACGACGCAGACCAGCCAGGCCTGCTGCCTGTTCGACTGGCTGTTCTGTTGTCAGCGGCCGACGACCTGCTGCTTTCCGCCACCGACCTGCTGCCCAACACCCTGCTGTCCATCATCCTGCGGTTCTTGTAGCGCTGGCTTTGGTTCCTCGTCCTGTGGCAGTTGCGGGACTGGCTCCTGTGGCACCGGCTGCTCATCGTGCGGAACCACCTTCGCTGCTCCTGCCGGCGGCGAGGCGCAGCCGGCTCAGATTCCGTCGACCTATGGTGCTCAGTATGCTCCGCGCGGAGGGTATTGGGGCCAGGCCCCCAGCCCTCGGTTCGCTCCCGTCAGCCCGGTTGGCCAGGGGTTCTTCGGAGCCTGGAGTGCCCGCCCCGTCGCGGTTCGCCAGTTGTCTCCGGCCCCTGTGCAGGCCGCACAGCCGGAACCCGTTTCCCGGCACGTCGACCGTCAGTCTGAAATGGGAGCCCATTCGCTCCGCTTACTAAGCCGGCAGGAGCTATTTTTCGCAGACGCGGAACCGACCAGCGGACTGACGACAGCGATCGTCAGTCCGCTGTTTTCGTTGATGACCGGCTGGCCCGTCCAGCCGCCATCACGCGCCTCGCGTCAGGCAACCTCGAAGCCTTGTCGCTGCTCGCGAGCGAGGCAGGAGTCGGCCTCGGCGTCGTTCTCGAACCGCTCGCGGTCAGGGTCCCAGCGCAGCTTTCGCCCCAGGCGCATCGAGATATTCGCGAGATGGCAGGTGCTCACACTGCGATGCTGACTGGCGACGTCAGACAGCGGTGTCCGGCGTGACTGGCAGCAGTCATAGAAGTTACCCATGTGATTGATGATCGCATCGAGTTTGCCAGTCCGCTCCGGGCGATCGAGATTGTCCGACTCATAGAGACGGAAGGCCTCACGAGGCAGAGGGGCCTGTTTCAGATCATCGACGGGCACCCCGGCGATGGTCCCCCGATTGACGAACAGCCGACCCGCATCACCTTCAAATAACGTCCCGACCCGCCCCTCGTCGCCAATGTGCAGCTCGACGCCATTCGCGAACAGCACGTCGGCTTCGAAGTCGGTCGCGACATTGTACGAATGATCGCCTGGGTCCTGCGGCAACCTGGCACGGCTGTTGACCTCGATCGGCAGACTGTCGATCGCCCATTGAGCAATGTCGACGTCGTGGGCTCCCCAGTCGGTCAGCTTGCCGCCCGAGTACTCGTACCACCAGCGAAACGTGTAGTGCGCACGCTCCGGAATGTAAGGTCTGTCGGGAGTCTGCCCCTGCCAGAGATCCCAGTTGAAATGGCCGGGAACGGGCTGTACTGCAAAGGGCCCCCCCTGGGGATTCTTGCTGGTGTTGCAGGTGACGCGTCGCAGTTTGCCGATCCGGCCCTGACGCACCATCTCGACCGCCAGCCGATAGCGGTGATCACTCCGTTGCCAGGTCCCGACCTGCACAATGCGGCCTGTCTCTTCCACAGCCTTGAGAATGAACCGCCCCTCATCCACCGTGAGTGTCAGCGGCTTCTCGCAGTAGACATCCCGGCCGGTACGCACAGCGTCGATCAGCATCCGAGCATGCCAGTGGTCCGGCGCTGCGATCAGCACCACATCGATATCCTGGCGATCGAGGAGGTGGCGGTAGTCCTCGAAGATCGCCGGCGTGCTGCCGAACGATGCGCGGGCCTGTTCGCGGACGTGCCGGTCCACGTCGGCAAGGGCCACCACGTCGCCGAACAGGCGCGCCTTCTCGGTGATGACTGATCCCTGATAGCGCAGGCCGATCGCCCCAATGTTCCAGCGCTCGTTCGCCATGCGCGGCCGCGCACGCTGTTCGTCCGCGGCGGTGAACGTATAGGGCATAAACCCGGTGAGGGCGGCCGCCGCGCTCGTCTGCAAGGCCTCACGTCGATTCATGGCATCTTCCCCCCTGTCCGGAGGTCACGATACGACCTGCGCGTCACGCATGCAGGGCGCACGCCCCTCGACTCCGCCAAGACTTCCACAGGCCTCACTCTTCCTCGTGGGCCTTCTGGGCAGCCGCGACGATCTTCGCCTGCTCGTTGGGCGGCACCATCTCGTAGTGACCGAAATGCAGCGAGAACGAGCCCTGTCCGCCGGTCATGCTCGACAGTGTGCGGGCATACGTCATGACTTCGGCGAGTGGCGCGTTGGCCCGAACCGTCGTGAAGCCGCCGGGGGCCTCCTCCATGCCTTCCATGCGCCCACGACGTGTGTTGAGGTCACTGGTGATGTCACCAATCTTGTCACTCGGGACGGTGATCTCCATCTCGACAATCGGCTCCAGCAGCGCCGGACGCGCCTTCTTTGAACACCTCCCGCAGGCACATGCTGGCAGCCATCTTGAACGCCGTCTCGTTGGAATCGACCGGATGGTCCTTGCCAAAAAACAGTTCCACGACGATGTCCTGCACCTGAAATCCGGCGATGACGCCCCGGTCCATCCGCTCCCGAATGCCCTTCTCCACCGCGGGAATGAACTGATTCGGCACGGAGCCACCCGAGACACGATCGCAGAAGCAGTAGTTGGTCTTGGGGTCGTAGTGATAGTCGCGCAGACCTTCGAAGTTGTCCTTCGTGAAGTACTCCTCCGGCACGACATTCTGCGGACAAGGGGAAACCCGAAAGTGCACCTCGGCGAACTGTCCCGACCCGCCGGACTGCTTCTTGTGGCGATAGCTGCCTTCTGCCGATCCACTGACCGTCTCGCGGTAGGGGATCTTCGGCTGATGGGTAATCACATCCACCTTGTCCCGATGATGCAGCCGCTTCTGGATCAGTTGCAGATGCAGTTCGCTCATCCCGTTGATGACCATTTCATGCGTCTGCGCTTCGCGGCGCACGACAAACGTGGGATCCTCTTCCTCGATCTTCTGCAACGCACTGGAGATCTTGGCCTGATCCGCTTGTGACTTCGGCTCGACGGCCAGCCCGATCATGGGATGCGGGAAGGGAATTTCGGGCATCGTGATACCATCCGCCCCGTGGGTCAGCGTGTCCCCCGTGTGCAGGTCGTCCATCTTCACGACCGCGACGATTTCACCGGCCCCGGCTTCGTTGACAGGCTCGGTGTGTCCCCCCTGCACAGCGAGCAGCTGATGAATCTTGATCGACTTGCCAGTCCGCTCTGTGCGCACCGACGAATCCTTCTTGAGCGTGCCGCTGAAGATGCGAAGGTAACTCAGCTTCGCCACAAACGGATCGATGCGCGTCTTGAAGACCTGGGCCACGAGCGGCCCCTCTGAGGTCTGGTCCAGTGGAACTTCTTCCTTGCCGTTCAGAGCCGTGCGGGAGATGAGATCGGGTGCCGGAGCGAACGCCGTGAGCGCATCCATGAACTCATTCACACCGATATCCAGGCGGGCACTGGTGCAGAAGATCGGAATCAGCGATCCGCTGGCGATCGCCTTGCCGATGGCTTCCGAGAGTTCGGGCTTTGAGAGGGTTTCCCCTTCCAGGTACCGCTCCATCAACTGCTCGTCCGCCTCCACAGCGGCGTCGAGCACCTGTTGACCGGCCTCCCGCGGGTCGACGACACAGCCTGCGGGGACCTCGTCGGGGACGTTGATCGTGCTCACGACACCCGAGAAGTCGTGTCCCAGACCGATGGGAATGGTCATCAGGGCGCAGGCCGGACCGAACATCTCACGCAGGTTGTTGATCAATTCCTCGAAACGGATGTTCTCGGCGTCGCACTTGTTGATGACAATCATGCGCGCCAGTCCCGCTTCCTGGGCATACCGAAAGCTCTTCCGCGCGTTGACCTCGATGCCAGCGGTCGCGCTGATCGTTACGACCGCCGTCTCAACCGCGCGGAGCGATCCGATCAGCTGACCAACGAAGTCCGGCATTCCCGGCGCGTCGATCAGATTGATGCGGCGGCCGTTGTGCTCGAAGTGCACGAGCGAGGAGGTGATCGAGTGCTTCCGCTCGTGCTCATCGTGGTCGATGTCCAGCAGACTGGACCCATCATCCACTGATCCATGGCGAGAGTTGATGCCCGTCTTGAACAGCATCAGGTCTGCTAACGTCGTTTTGCCGACGGCTCCATGGCCCACCAGTGCAACGTTTCGAAGGCTATCGATCGAGCTGGTCATCTCAGTCTGAACTCCGCTTACGGATAACAACGGAATAACGTGGCTGGGTCGCCACCGCTGATGAATGCGTCGCTTTCGGCTGCCGGAATATCCTGTGAGTGAAGGAGAGTTGACGGAATCTTAACCGATCAATCACATGATCGCCACTCGCGAAGTCGCCCCATCATTCGAGCGCAACCGGTCGATTGCGCCTACCGCGAACGCCACAAGATGTGGTCGCCGATCGACAGGGCGGACTGCCGTTCGGCGATCTGCTCCTTGAACCGCCGGGCATCAACGGGATAGCCAGCCGTCGGCCGCAGATTCGACACCTGTTGCTGCCAGAAGTCGTTGAAGGCCCGCATGGCCAACTCCCGAAGATACTTCGAAATGATTGACGCGACAGCCACCGGGAAGTGCTCTTCCGCCCGGGCCTGAAAGAAGATCCGTGTCTGTCCGACAACATACTCACTTCGCGCGCGACTCTCGCTCTGCCGAAACACGAGGCGGTCCTCCAGCACCTCGGAGAGCAACTGGTCGTAGCGATTGCGTCCACCGTGCTTGTCGGCTGCAATGAGCGTACGGCCATCGGCGTCGGGATCCCACACCGTCCGCAACAGCCTGAGGCTCAAGCGGGACAGGGCCTGTCCCTTGCTGCCCCAGCGCGTGGTGAGTTGATTGAATCGCTCGGTGAGGACCATGTCGCTATGCACCTGGCGACAGACAATTCCAGCTTTCGAGACACATTGCGTGAGTGACCGCAGTTGCCGTTCAATCCGCTCCCCGTCACCGGCAACCGGGAGGGCAAAGTCGTGGTCCGCAAACCAGGGTTCCTGATCGCAGGCGGCGGGAAAGTGCACGGCGACCGACTCCCACAACTGCTGAAAGGAGGACGTTTCGATGCCCGCCAGCCGGAGCAGACACAGTGCAGACTCCTCCAGCCTGCCGAGGCCTCCCTTGGGCCGGTAGACCTGCTTGGAATCTGCGACATGCAGTTTCCCGCCGGACGAGGTGGCCTGCTGCGTAACAACGTCACTCAACAGCGACCACACATCACAGGTCGACGGGTCATCGGGCACCTCCCAGCTCGTCGCCGTGATGACCAGGGGCCCCAGATTAGGACCGTAACCGGCCTCATCGATTCCGATGAGCAGCTCCATTCCCCCACGCCTCCTCCCGATGTCGTCGTCGTACCGACCGCAACGATAATCGCCGATCGCACTGCCGTTGGCAAACGGCCCGGCGGGCCCGCTACTTGCCGATACAGAAACGGCTGAAGATGCGGTCCAGAATGTCGTCCGTCCAAGTCCGTCCGACGATCTCCCCCAGCGCGTCCACGGCCTCCCGCAGTTCGAAGGCAATCAACTCGTCCCCCGCCCCGCTGTGCGCCGCTGCAGAGGCCGCGGCCAGGCCGCATCGGCCCCGTCCAGACTGCCGCGACAACGAGCTGCAGTACTCCCCAGCAACTCATGGGCGGATTGGTCCGTCTGCAGTCGCCGTCGAATGGCTGCGCGCAAGTTCGCACAATCCCTCGCCAGTGACAGCACTGACGAGGACGTCGGCATCCTCAGCGGAGCAGCCACCGAGATCGGCTTTGGTCATGACGCGCAGCCGGGGAATCCGCAGCGATGCGGTCTGCAGCCATTGCTGCTGATCCTGCAGTAGCCGGCGCTCCGACGATGCCGCGGAGGCACACCACACCAGCAGATCCGCCTGGGCCCACTGCTGCTGCCGATGCTCGCTCGCGGACTGCGTGATTCCCGCCGCCCCCTCTTCCCACCCGGCCGTGTCGATGAGTTCAATCAGCAGTCCCTCCCAGTCGAGCGGACGACTGAGGTAGTCGCGTGTGGTTCCGGCCTGCTCGGACACCAGGGCCGCGTCGCGTCCGGCGAACGCGTTGAAGAGTGTGCTCTTGCCCGCGTTCGGGAGCCCAGCGAGCACCACCTTCTGCCGCGCCGTGGAGGGGAGTCGCTCCATCGATTGCACGCGGAGCCCGGCAAGGAATTGTCGCACGTCTGCGATCCGCTGGATCAGCTCGCCGCGGGTCACGAACTCGATGTCCTCCTCGACGAAATCGAGTCCCGCTTCCAGGTCAGCGAGATGCAGGAGCAACTGTTCATGGATCTCGGTCAGTCGATGCGACAGTCCTCCCCCGAGCTGAGTCAGGGCCCTCTGCAGTTGCTGCTGATCGGTCGCTTCAATGACGCCGAGCACGGCTTCCGCCTGCAGGAGATCGATGCGTCCCGCCAGAAAGGCCCGGAGGGTGAACTCACCGCGACGGGCCGGCCGGGCTCCGCCGGCAAACAGCCCCTGCAGCAAGGCCTCCAGCAAGGGAGGACACCCGATCGTGTGAAACTCGGCCAGCGGCTCACCGGTAAAGCTGCGTCGCGTCGGCCACAGGAGGACGTCAACCGGCAGCGGCAGTGTGACACCCGGCAACGATGCCCGCCCCGGATGGCGACCGGCACGCGTGGCGGCCTCCCACCGTCGGGGGTCCTCCGGTGTAAAGACCGACTGCAGGATCCCCCGAACATCGGGACCGCTGACACGCACGATTCCGCGCGGCGCCGCTCCGGGAGCAGATGCCAGGGCCGCGATCGTGTCGTGCAGGACGAACTCTTCCGTCATTCGACAGCCATCAGTTGCAACAGCACCAACTTCGTGTCAACGTTTGTGAGATCAAATCCGCCGGCTGTTGAGGTTCTAACGCATGTCTGAAGTCTCTGCCAACGACGGGTCGTCCGGAGACGACGCGGTGCACACCGCCCCGCAGGAAACGGAGTGGTCGAAGATGTGCACCAGCGAGGATTGGTGGGCCGTCTGGCTGGGCGGGTTCCTGCTTCTCACAGCGTTTCTCGCGGTCTACTGGTCCAGTTCGGTGTCGGCCGATGGTGCGGTCGAGGTCGTCAATCCGCTGAGCCCCTGGATTTCCAAACTGGAGAGCTGGAAGCAGTCTCCCAGCGAAGCGTTCGTTCGGGACGGGAGCTCGCTCGTGGTCCCCGTGCTGACTGTCGGAGCCTGCTCGCTGCTGTTGTTCGGCATCGGCGTGGCGGTGATGGGAGGCCGCCCGGGAGAGTTCGGCCCCGCCTTCGTCGGCGTGTTCCTGCTGGCGATCCTGGCGTACCTGATGGCCTCTCAGAAGTTCATCAAGGACTACAACCTCGAGTATCCGCTGTGGGCCTTGCTTGTGGGCCTGACCATCAGCAACACCATCGGAACGCCGGAGTGGCTCAAGCCGGCGCTGCGCACCGAGTTCTACATCAAGACGGGGCTGGTTCTCCTGGGGGCCACCATTCTGCTCAGCAAGCTGCTCGCGTTGGGTGTCCCGGGAATCTTCGTGTCCTGGGTCGTGACGCCCATCGTGCTCATCAGCACCTACGCCTTCGGGCAGAAGGTGCTCGGGATCGAATCCCGGTCTCTCAACATGACAATCTCGGCCGACATGTCGGTGTGTGGTGTCTCGGCGGCCATCGCGACCGCCGCGGCATGCAAGGCCAAGAAGGAAGAGCTGTCGCTGGCCATCGGCCTGTCGCTGGGCTTCACCGTCGTGATGATGATCGTGATGCCCGCCGTCATTAAGGCCCTGGGGCTTTCTTCGGTCCTGGGAGGAGCGTGGATCGGTGGGACCATCGATGCGACCGGCGCCGTCGCTGCCGCCGGCGCGCTTCTTGGGGAGCGGCCGAAGACGTGGCTGTCACCATCAAGATGATCCAGAACATTCTCATCGGCGTGATCGCGTTTGGTGTTGCCGTGTACTGGGTGAGCGTCGTGGAGCCCGGGGAATCCAGCAGCCGACCAAGCCTGTGGGAAATCTGGTATCGATTTCCCAAGTTCGTCCTTGGTTTCGTGGCCGCCTCGATCATGTTCTCAACGCTGAACACTGTGATCAGCGGCGGAGACGCGCTGGTGCAAAGCACGATCAAGGGGACCACCGACGTCTTCCGCAGCTGGTTCTTCTGCCTCGCGTTCGTCTGCATCGGACTGGAGACGAACTTTCGCCGCCTGGCAGCCTACCTGCAGGGGGGAAAGCCGCTCGTCCTGTACGTCGTCGGGCAGTCGCTCAACCTTGTACTGACTCTCGCCATGGCGTGGTTGATGTTCGAGGTCGTCTTCAAGGATCTCACCAGGTCGCTCATCGCGGAATGAAGGGCCATGAATTCACGAGGTGAACACGACAGGCCCCGGCAGGCAGCCTTGTTACCCCATTGGATCGACAAAGGCCGGGCACGTCTCGTGGCAGTCTGTCTGTGCGCGGGGCTTGTCTGGGGGAAGGTGCTCCCCGCGTTGTGTAACACCGAGGCCTTTCGCGAACGGGATCGGTTTCTGACGTCGCGGGGGATCGACCCCAGCGCGATGATCTACACGGAACTCCAGCGGCTGCCGGAACTGAACTGGGAGGGGACCGGACGACGACACGATCCGGCACAACGCGGGGCGTCAGACGGCGGACGGGATGCGTCGCGGAGCCGAAAGCGGAGCCCTGTCAACAAAACGACCCCATCCGGGGGTTTGACGGATGGGGTCGAGAGGACGTTTCCTGAGTGACGCTCGCCAGGAATTGCAGATCCGATGCCAATTTCCGGACCTGCCGGAGAAAGACCGCCACCGACAGTCCTCAACCCTTTTTTGCAGAATAACTTACGGCACCCTGCCGGTTCCCGCGAATCTGCCAACGCGGTCATCCTAATATCAGGGCCTGTTGACGGAAGGCCACGCGGTGTTTCCCCCGTGTCGCAGCAGGGGAATGCGGTCTTTTCAGGGAGGGCTGTTCATGGTAAGACCCGCGTCCTCTCACCCGTCGCCGCCCGCATTTCTGGCGACCGCTTCGAACAGGCGTTCCTCCCATGACAGCATCAGCGCGATCGAGACGGCCGGGTCTGGCCCTGCTGACCCTGTGTGCCCTGGGCATCGGCTCAGGGTGTCAGTTCAATCGCACGTTCTTTCAGATGGACAGCAACTCGCGCTCTCCCTTCTTCGGGTTCGATCTGCTGTCGAGCCGCTCCAAGTCGGCCCCAGCCGGAGTGAACCGGTACCAGAGCGACCCGATCACTCCTGCGTCGCGGGTCGACGCGCCGGAGTCGCCGCAGGCAGATCGCGCGCGAACCGCCATCCGCTGGCCGAAACCATTCGGACGCTCCCGGCAACCCCTGCCCTTGCCTCTGCCCATCAGCGAGGCTGCCGAAACCGATGTGCCATCCGCACCGGTTGAGCAGTTTCTGTAGGGCTCCTCAGAAGGCCCCGTCCTGGCCAGATTGTCGCGTGCGATCCGGCCCCCTGGCGTCAGTTGGCTGAGAGATCCTTGATCCTCAGATTCCTCCAGCGGACCTGCTTTCCGACTTTCGAAGCATCGCCACCGACGCCATGTACCTGCAGGGCGATGAGGCCCCGGGGCGTCAGCGAGTCGGTGAAGTCCGCCCGAAGCTCGCCATTGAGATACGTCTTGATGGAATCGCCAACGGCTTCGATGCGGACCTGATTCCACTCGTCACGGTTGATCCTGCGCCCCTGTTCGGTGAAGGCCTTGCCGTCCCCACCATTCGCCCCGGGAAACAGCCAGCCGCGGCGGCCTTCATCATAAACTCCCCCAGCCCACCAGCGGTCCTTCTTCGGATCGCAGTCAATCTCGAACTGGTAGCCATGGACCCTGTCGGCGTCGGCCTTTCTGGTCTTGCCGTTTCCCAGGCTGATCTCGGTCGGCTCATCGAAGAACTCGCTGCGGAACTGAATGCCGGAGTTCAACTGGTCGTCGACCTGAAACTCCAGCTCCAGAATGAAGTCACCGTAGGTCTTCTTCGTGCAGAGGAAGCTGTTGGGAGTCTTGGGCACCGAGGTGCCGACCACGACTCCGTCCTCGAGCGTGTAGACCGCTTCTCCGCCATGCTGCTCGAACGCGTCCAACGATGTTCCGTCAAAGAGCGGCTCGAAACCGTCGTCAGCCAACGTGCAGCGTGGGGCAACGACAAGGGCTGTGACCAGGCACAGCGACATCAGGCACACAGTCAGACGCGGCATCAGGAAACCTCTCGGATACGGCTGAGATCGGGATGAACCGGAAAACACACTCGGCGTGTACTTCAGCATCATGCCACGTCCCGCAGGTTCTGCCAAGCGTGCACGGATCTGTTCGCGGAATCCCGGTTGGTGTCGGTGTGCCAATGCCGTAGGATGGCGGCTCACTCCCGGCACCTGATGATTGGGCAGACGCGCCATGCTTCCGCAACCGTATCGCGAGTTGTTCCCTGCTGGCACGCTGGTCCAGCGTCCAATTCTCTGGATCTGCCTGACCGGAGTGCTCGCCGGATGTTTCCCCATTGCCACGAGGGCTGAACGACCGCCGAACATTGTGTTCCTTGTCAGCGACGACCAGGGGTACAACGACCTCGGCGTGCTCAACCATGAACTGATCTCACCGAACCTGGACCGGTTGTGCCGGGAGGGAGCGAGACTGACGAGCTACTACGTGGCCTGGCCGGCCTGCACTCCGTCACGGGGTGCGTTTCTCACCGGTCGCTATCCGCAGCGGAACGGACTGTACGACATGATCCGCAACGAAGCGCCGGATTACGGGCACAAGTACGCTGCCGAGGAGTATGCCGTCACCTGGGAGCGGATCGGGGGGATGGACACCCGCGAGATCCTGCTGCCACAGTTGCTCCAAGAGGCGGGCTACTACTGTGGAATCTTCGGCAAGTGGGACATGGGGCGCTCGCGGCGGTTTCTGCCACTCCAGCGAGGCTGGGATGAGTTCCTGGGATTCACCAACTCGGGGATCGACTACTTCACGCACGAGCGGTACGGCGTCCCCGCCATGTACTCCGGCAATTCCCCCACCGAGCAGGACAAGGGAACCTACTGCACGAACCTGTTTCGACGCGAAGCGGTCCGGTTTGTCAGAGAGAACAAGGATCGGCCATTCTTCTTGTATCTCCCCTTCAACGCTCCGCATGGTGCCAGCAACCTGGATCCCGCCATCCGGTCCGCCGCCCAGGCTCCCGACGACTTCAAACGCCTGTATCCGCAACTCAAGGGAGGGTTGATGCCGGGCAGCAAGTATGGCAAACCGGGCCTGGTGGCAACGCGCGAAAAACGGCTGCTGGAGTACCTGGCGGCTGTGACCTGCATGGATGCTGCGATCGGCGACGTGCTCGATCTCCTGGATGAGTACCAGCTGACAGACAACACCCTCGTCCTGTTCTTTTCCGACAATGGTGGTGCCGGCGGCTCCGACAATTCGCCGCTGCGCGGAGGCAAAGGCCAGATGTTCGAGGGAGGCGTTCGGGTGTGTGCCGCAGTCCGTTTTCCCCCGAGGATTCCCGCCGGCAGCGTGTGCGACGAATTCCTTACCAGTCTGGAATGGTTTCCAACGCTGGTGAAACTGGCGGGGGTTGCACCGCCTGAGGGCCTGGTGCTGGATGGCTACGACATGCTGCCTGTGCTCGCGGGAACGCAGCCGTCACCCCGACGCGAAATGTTCTGGAAACGCCAGGAACTGGAAGCCGCACGCGTCGGCGATTGGAAGTGGGTCAGGACATCGGCAGGAGAGTACCTGTTCAACCTCGCGGACGATCTGCCGGAAAAGCGGAATCTCGCCGAAGGACACCCCGCCGAGCTCGAGGACATGCGGGATCACTTCCTGGCGCTGGCACGCGACCATGGATGCCGCCGAGCCCCGTGGCCCGTTCAGGGACTATTAGTCGCGGCCTGCATCGCGCTGACCAGTCTGTCGATGTCGTGCGGGGTGTTGTACAGGTGACAGGACACCCGCAGATGCATACGCTCGTGCCATTCGAACAAGGGAATCTCAATGCGATGATCTTCCCAGAGCCGCGTCTGCAGGGGATGCGGCTGCCCCGGCCAGGACTCCGATCGTGGCAGGTCGGGCAGGTGGAGTGTCACCATCGAGAGTCCACTGCCTGGGCCACCTTGCAGCGGCACCGCACTGCATTCCCGCGTCAGCCGGTCCCGAGCCAGCGCCGCCAGCGACCGGGTGCGGTCTCGAAACTCGTCCCCGCCGATGCCCTCCAGAAACTCAATGGCTGCGGGAATCGACAGCGCGGGCGTCGGGTCGTACGTGCCCGGCCAGTGGAATTCATCCTGCCAGCGTGGTGAACGACCGCCGAGACTGCGGCCCCAGCTTGTGACGACCGGCTGCATTCTGCTTTGATGCTCGCGACGGACGAACAGGAAGCCACTGCCCAGCGGCGCACTCAGCCACTTGTGACAACTGGCCGTGTAGAAGTCGGCGGCGATCTGGCGCAGCTGGACCGATGTCTGGGCCAGCGCATGAGGACCGTCGATGCAGGTCAGCAGGCCGTTCTGTCGCGCCTGCTGGCAGATGGCAGCGACCGGAAACTCCAGCGACGTCTGCGAAGTGATGTGGCTGACGACTATCACGCGGGTTCGTGGCGTGACTCGCCCGAAGAGGGCATCGAGTACCTCGTCGGGACTCCCCCACTCGGTCGGCAGCGCCGCCAGCGTGGTTTTCGCACCGACAGCAGCACACCTGCGACCCCAGATGCGTCGGACCGCACCGTACTCATGATCGGTGAGCAGAACCTCATCCCCAGCTTCGAGCGGCAGGCTCTGTGCGATGATGTTCATCCCAGCCGTGGCATTCGGAACGAAGACGAGATCACGCCCCTCACAGCCCAGCCAGGTACTCAGGCGGTCTGCGGCCTCGTCGAGAGCCGGCTCCAGACGGCGGACGAAGAAATCCATCGGGTTCGCTTCGAGCTGGTCCAGCCACTGGCGACGCGCTTCGCGGACCGGCAGCGGCGCCAGACCGAACGATCCATGGTTGAGGTAGGTCACACCGTCTGCAGGCCACCAGTCGTGCCCAGATCGTTCCCTGGATTCGTCGGGGTGTGCATGTGCCATGTGTGTGACCGTCCACCTCGGGCGTGCGTGTGGAGTCGCCTAGTACTTGGAGGACGCCCCCAGCGCCACTTCGGCAGCCGTTTCGATGGCGGCGGGGACCACCGTGACGGCCCGGGGGCGCTCGGCTTCACCGTCCTGTTCGATGACGCTCATCGACTTCCAGCGCCCCTGCTGAAACCGCGCGACAAAGCCCAGCCCGATGACAATGATGTAAGTGGAAACGGCCCACCAGCACAGCGGCAGGGTAAGCCGGTCCCACCTCGAGGCCAGATAGACCGGCAATACCAGCAACAGCCAGGCACAGGCGAAGCTGAACCAGAGCGAAAATCGCGTATCACCCGCCCCGCGCACCGCGGCGCCAAAGACCACCGACAGGGCGTCGAAGACCGAGTACAGGACCACGAATCGCAACAGCATGATGACCTGGGGACGCAGCTCATTGAAGGCGTCGAGCTGGTCGGCCTGCACATACGCCGCGTACGGTGCGAGCAAGGCGTCCGGCACGCCGAGGTACAACACAGCCCAGCCGGCGACGTAGAGCGCACTGACCCCGAACGCCAGCCAGGTGGTCCGAACCGCAAGGTCGGTTTCACGTTCGCCGATCCGCCGGCCCACGAGAGTCATCACCGCTGTCCCCATACCGATCAGGGGAATGAACGCGAGTGAATTCAGGTTGAAGGCGAGCGTTGTCGCGGCGAGTGCCTCGGCACCAAGATTTCCCACCAGCGCAATGAACACCACGAAGCCGGCGACATCCAGCACAAACTGAACACCGTTGGGAAGCCCGAACCAGAGCATCCGCTTCAGCAGAGCCATGTCGAACCTTCGGCCCTCCCGCAGCGGATAGTGCTCCTCACGACACGTCTGGATCATGATCCAGGCGAACAAGACTGCTGCCGTAGACTGGGCCACAACGGTTCCCAGGGCCGCACCGCGAACCCCCATGGCCGGAAAGGGACCACGTCCGAAGATGAGTACGGCGTTCAAGGCAATGTTCACGCCGGCCACGAACAGGTTGACCCACATCACCACCCGGGTTTGCCCCCGTCCGCTGAAGAACGAGGACAGCACTGCGGCGAGGAGCATCGGCGTCGCGCCCCAAGCGAGCACGGAAAAATACTCGCCGCTCGAATCGCTGGACTTCCGCCGGATGCCCCATCCAGCGAAAGAGGGGCTCCGCCAGGGGGACGAACGCCAGCAGCAGGAAACCGGCCAGCAGAGCAAGATAGATCCCCTGCCAGACCGAGGCCACCACCCGGTCCCTGTTGCCAGCACCGTCGTACTGCGCGACGAACGTGTTGGTATAGACGACGATCCCCATCGGCAGGCTGATGATGAGCCAATAGGTCAGCCCCGAGGGCAAGGCAGACGCCAGTGCTTCGGGCGAGAGCCACGTAAAGAACACCCGATCCGCCACGTTCATCAGCGAGAACGACCCCGAACTGATCACGAGCGGCAGAGAAACCCGCAGCAGCTCGCGCAACGTGCCGCGATCGGAGGGCACGGCGACGGGCGGGGCGGAGATGGACACGGAGCAGTGGCCCTGAGAGGCAGTTTGGGAGTGAGAGTTGCCAACAGCGACACTCGGCACCACAAGTGGTTCGCGGTCCATTTGCCCAGGACAGCGGCAGCGAGATCATAGCGTGTTCATGAGATGATGGCACGCCGGGGCAACCACGCAACGTCGCCCCTTAGCCCTCGTGAGGTGCTTGCTGTGTCTCCGGCGCGATCAGCAGCACCAAGATGCCCAGCAGGTACAGAAAGCTCAGCAGCGTGCAGGCCGAATTCAGCGAATAGCCCCAATCATTCTGCATCCACCCGGACAGGTAGAGGATCGGCGCCGCAGCGATCCGGCCCCCGTTGAAGCAGAATCCGCTCCCGGTCCCTCGCAACCGGGTGGGAAACAGCTCCGGAAAGTAGATGGCATAGCCCGCGTGCATTCCGAGTGTGAGAAACCCGAAGATCGGCAACAGTACGTAGAGGGCAGACAGCGGGAAACTCACCTGAAAGGCCAGCAAAGCGATCAATAGCCCCCCGATGTGGAACAGCAGAAATGCCCTCCGCCGGCCCACACGCTGGGTGAGCGGCCCGAAGCAGAGCAGGCCGGCTCCGCCGCCCAGGGTGACCAGGAACATCCCGTCCATCTCCCAGCGGGTGAGCGCTGCGGATCGCTCTGCCTCCGAGAGCGCGGGCTGAATGCTCTCGACCCGCGGCATCGCGGCGGCACGCATCAGCGATTTCCCGTGGACATGCACACCCCAGAACGTCGCCATGCCGACGGCAGCCAGGATGAATCCCACGAGCGTATTCCGGAACAACGCCGAAGAGAGGAGCTCCGAGATCCGACCTACCTGCTGATGTTGTTCCTGGTCGGCCTGTTGACGCGCCTGCTGCCATTCCTCGGGTTCCTTCAGGCTGACACGAATCCAGATGATCAGCAGCGCCGGCAGCGCACCGAGCGCAAACCCGATGCGCCACTTCACGGACTCTGCCAGCAGCGGATCGGCGATGCCCCAATCACGGGCCCAGGCAGTGATCTGCTCGCCTACAGCAACATTTCCGATGAGGAACCTCACGGTGAACACAGCGAGAATCGTGCCGATCACGCTCGACGCATGGAAGATCGCCCCGGCGTGCGCACGGGCCCGCCGCGGGAACACCTCGTAGACCATGGAACTGGCCACAGCCCATTCGCCGCCGACACCCATCGCCACCAGGAATCGTAGTCCGGCAAGGTGCCACCACTCAGCCGAGAAGGCCGAGACACAGGTGAACATTGAGTAAAAGAGGATCGTCAGCGTCATCGTCCGCTTTCGGCCGATGCGATCGCTGAGCATCCCGAAGAGGATTCCACCGAACGCGCCCCCGAGCAGGAAGGCCGCGAAGGCGATGTTGTTGTAGAACTCCTTGCGTCCGTTCAGCTCCTGTTCGCTCAGCGCGATCCCTGACTCGCGTTCCTCCAGCGCAATGAATGTCGGCATCGCCTCGTTCGAGCTGGCGACGAAGATCTGCCCTTCGAAGATGTCGAAGATCCATCCCAGCGAGGCGATCACGAGGACCAGCCACTGGTAGCGGGTAATCCCGGAATACCAGGGACGGCTGTCTGCGACGGGCGGTGGTTCGGAGGCGGGACTCACTGCACACCCTCTGCATCAGGGAATGGATTCACGCCCCTGTCTACCCGGAGGAGAGCAGAGGTGCAACCCGACCCGAATCCGCCTGTCCCGCCCACGTTGGTGCTGCTGGCAGTCTCTCCAGTCGATCGATAGGATGGCGCGAGGCACTCGCACAGTGGATCGACCGACCTGACAGGTCAAGACTTGATGGATCGTCCTCCGACCTCCTCCCGGAGTGAGTTCACTCCCACTTCAGCGGAAGAACTCGCGCGATTCGTGGCCGACAACGCCGCAGGGGACCGGCGGCCACTCATTCCCTGCGGTGGTCGCACGGCGCTGCATTTCGGTGGAGCTGTGCCCGACGAGGCAACGCTGGTCTCGCTGTCCGAGCTGCAGAATGTCATCGACTATCCGGCACGCGACATGACCGTGACCGTGGAAGCGGGCCATCGCATCGATGAACTGCAACGACTGCTCGCCGCCGAAGGGCAGCGACTGCCCATCGATGTGCCCCTCGCCCACCGTGCCACCCTGGGTGGCGCCGTGGCCACCAATACCAGCGGGCCGGGGCGCTTTGGTCATGGCACGTTTCGCGACTATGTCATCGGCATTTCGGCCGTCGATGGGCAGGGGCGACTGTTCTCGGCGGGGGGGCGCGTCGTGAAGAACGTGGCCGGCTACGACCTGTGCAAGCTCCTCGTCGGGTCCCTGGGCACACTGGCGACTATCACGCAGGTCACCCTCAAGCTGAGACCCGCACCCCATTTTCGCAGGCTGTTGTGGGCCACGCTCGATTCCTCTTCGGCCATCGAATCGTCCCTGGACAGGCTGGTCACGACCGCCACGCGCCCGGTGGCGATCGAAGTCCTCAATGCCAAGGCAGCGTGGCAGGTCCACGGCGAACTTCGCCGCTCACTGCCCATCGACCATCCCGTGCTGGTCCTCGGCTTTGAGGGGGGCGACCGGGAGACGCTCGAGCAGATTGACACCGCCCGCCAGGAGCTGTCCGGGATGTTTACGGGAGATGCGGTCACCCTGGAGGCCGAAGATGCCGAGAGTCTCTGGCAGGTCCTCACAGAGTATCAGGCCGCCTCAGACGATCCGGTGAGCTTTCAAGCCAGCGTACGTCCTTCCCAACTCAGCGCGTTTGTGAAATCGGCCAGCGATTTCGACGTGGCTGTCCAATGCCATGCCGGGACCGGTGTGGTGATCGGCCATTTGCCGGATCGCTGCTCGACGGCAGCAGACGTCGCGCCGATTCTCTCGCGGCTGCGCGAACTGGCAGTGCAATCCGCCGGCAGTCTGGTGATCCACAGTTGTGATGCCGACTGGAAAGCAGAGCTCTCGGTCTTTGGGCCCCCACCGGCGGATGCGCCATTGATGTCACGCATCAAGTCGATGCTGGATCCACATGACCTGTTGAACCCGGGACGGCTCACCTTCACTTCCCCGCGATCGGATGCGACCTCGCGGTCCAACACCTCTGTCGGCAGAGAACGGGGATGACTGGTCCAGAACGTCAGCACGATCAGCGAGATGCAGGCAGTACGCCTGGTGCATCGATCAATTACGATCGCTTCCTCGACTGTGTGCACTGCGGCCTGTGTACGTCGGCCTGCCCGACCTACCTCGAAACTGGTGACGAGAACGACAGTCCACGGGGACGAATCTATCTGATGCGGGCGGTCACCGATGGGCGACTCGATCTCAGCCCCTCGGTCGTGCGACATCTCGAACTCTGCCTCGACTGCCGCAGTTGCGAGACCGCATGCCCGTCCGGAGTTCAGTACGGACGACTGATCGAGCCGTTTCGGGTCTCATTGGCGGCGACCGAAGTCCCCGGACACGCTCCGCCCGTGCCGGGATGGTTTCAACGGCTGGTGCTGTACGGGCTGTTCCCCTACCCGTCCCGGCTGCGATGGGCGCTGGGGCCCGCGCGACTGATGCAGTGGCTGCGATTGGACCGTCTGGTCCAGGCAGTGGGTCTCGAGCGACTGCTGCCCAAACCGCTGGCACGCATGCAGCGGCTCCTGCCCCGACTGTCAGCCTCGCCACCGCGACTTCCGGAGTTCCTGCCGGCGCACGGACCACGGCGGGCCCTTGTCGCCCTGTTCACCGGCTGTGTTGCGGACGCGATGTTTCGCGATGTGCATTGGGCGACCGCGCGGGTCCTGCAGGCGAATGGCTGCGATGTCGTGGTCCCGCCCCAGCAGGTCTGTTGCGGGGCGATCCACTATCACAGCGGAGCGGCAGGCCCTGCGATCGAGTTCGCCAACACCAATCTCGCAGCGTTCCTCAACCCAGACTCAGCGGATCGTAATGCCGCGTCGGCGGCCGGCAGCCACCCGACCGGCGAAGTCGATGCCGTTATCGTCAACGTGGCTGGCTGCGCCTCAATGCTCAAAGACTACGGACACATCGCCGCGGAGGTTGTACCGGGCGACACGAAGCAGCAGGATGACCTCGCCAGTTTCGCCGCCAAAGTCAAAGACATCAACGAATTCCTGAGCGACCTCGGTCCTGTCGCACCACAGCATGCAGTGCCAATGACGGCCACCTATCACGATGCCTGTCACCTGTGTCACGCCCAGCAGATTCGCGAGGCTCCGCGGCAACTGATGTCACTCGTGCCGGGCCTTGAGCTCGTGCCGCTCGCCGAATCCGAGATCTGTTGCGGGGCAGCCGGCAGCTACAATCTCACGGAGCCGGAAATGTCTGATCGGCTCGGCCGACGAAAAGTCGAGCACATTCTCAGCACCAAAGCCCAGGCCGTCATCTGTGGCAACGCGGGGTGCACACTGCAGATCCAGGCCCTGCTGCGTGAAGCCGGTCGACCACTGCCGGTCCTGCACCCGATGCAGGTGCTGGATCGCAGCTATACGGGCGATTCCTGATTCGAGCTGCCCCATTCGACGTCAGGGAGAAACACCGTTGCGCTTCCCGTCAGCGGGCACCCAGCCATCTGCTGACGTGATGCGGCTCTTTCCGGTCGGCGTATCCACGACGACAGGCTGCTCAAACACTGCCTGATCGACCACGGTACTGCGCTGCGTCGGGGTGAACACGTCCTGCGTCGGCGCCCCAGGCGGGGTCGGCCGCTCCACACGTTGTTCGGCGGCCAGCGCCACACTCGAGAGTTGCGGCGGGACGGGGTTGCTGACCGGTGGGCCACCGTGCGGGACGAGTACGATGGCCTCGCCGAGACCATGCTTTTCAGGACTCGACTGGTAGTACTTCATCGCCTCCGGGATCAATGTCCGGAGGTCGCTGGCACGACGGGCATCTGCCGGATGGGTGCTCAGCAGCTCCGGCGGCTTTGAACCGGACAGGGAGGCGAATCGCTCCCAGAAGGCCGGAGCTTCACTGGGATCGTACCCGCGCGGGCCATGAGCATCAGCCCGATCGAATCGGCCTCGGACTCATGCTTCCGGCTGTAAGGCAGGATTGCGCCGTACTTGGCCGTCGCTCCATAAACGGTCATCAGCCGCTCGTGGTCAGCCTGCGTGACATGATCCCTGGTGACGGCATCCAGGACACCTCGCACGCCATTGACAGCCGTCTCATGGCTCATCCGCTCACCGCCGTGCCGGGCAATGGCATGAGCGATCTCATGCGACATGACCACCGCCAGTCCCGCCTCGCTCTGGCAGACCGGCAGGATTCCCTCATAGACAGCCACCTTGCCGCCCGGCAGCGCAAATGCGTTCTGCGCGGGGCCCGCGAGGAGGTGGAACTCCCAGTCATAGTCGGGACGTCCTGCGACAGCGGCGATCCGCTGCCCCACGCGGCGAACCAGCTCGGTGCTGGCCTGATCGGTTGAGATGGGCTCACTGGCCAACAATTCTCGATAGGCCTCTGTTCCAAGCGCCACTTCCTGGGCTTCGGGAATGAGCACCAGCTGCTTGCGTCCCGAGACTGGCGCAGTCCGACAGGCGGAGATCGCCACAAGCATGCACACGGCAGCTGCGCCAAGAGTGATCCGCAGCCGGCTGGAATAAGACGATGTTGCAGCGGGAGTTAGGTCAGATGTAACCATGAGCAGATCCGACATGTTCGCGAGGGGAGAGGAGAGTCATCGTCAGCGGAGCGCGAGGGCTGCTGAGATCTGAGGCAGGTCGAGACGTCGGAAAACCGTCTGATCCGTGAGTGGACCGGCCTTATACGACGGTTTCCGGGCCGGGACAAGATCGCCACGAATCTCCGGCCGCTCGAGGCAGATTCTGCCGAAATCCGCGGGCGGAGCCGGTCCGATACCCCGGATTCGCCGAAAGCTGGAACAGTCCTCTTGACGCGCCCCGCCACGGTCTGCAACAACACGCCGCCTCTCTCAAACTAACCCCCAATTTGCACCCATTCCTGGACGCCCCTTTCGGGGCCGTGATCGAATTCCCTCCCGGGCCGACTCTCCCGGAACCGACGGCCGATGGTCGACCCGGTCCCCGGATATCCCGCGAGCGAATCTGGCCACAACACCATCAAGACACTGCGACCAGATCCTGGGCCCACAACGCTCAGCACGCCGCCCGACACCCCTGTTGTCGAGCAGCCGGTGTGCTTGTCGGCGTGTCGACCCGCGACGAGGGCGCACCGACGTACCCACGGACACGATCCCCGATTTCGGCTCGTATCTGATTCGCAACAGCGCAAGACCCCATTGGTCTGGAGATTCCCATGTCCTCAGCTCGTGTTCGCGGCGCACGCCTTCGCCACAGACTGACAGAACTGCTGCGAAGCACGGTGAGGCCGGAGACCAACATGCCATTCTCTCACGACTGTTTCGATCGAATGACCTCTGGATTCACATCCTCGTTGCGATGTCTGCGGAGACGGGAAAAGCCCATGCACATCACCCGAGTTGCACTCCTCTGTCTGGCCACGGGGCTGCTGCTGGCTCAGACCGCCAGCGCGCAGGTGGGATACACCACCGTCAGCGACGATGCCTCTATCGAGCAGACCGGATACACATCCGTCGGCGACGTGATGGGAACGCTCGTCATCGGCAACGATGGTGGGACGTACATCCTGTTGCAGAAAATGGTCGGCGACGGAGCCGGCTTCACCACCGGGTATCAGCGGCTCGGTGT
Source organism: uncultured Planctomycetaceae bacterium (assembly GCA_963715185.1). Classification (GTDB taxonomy): domain Bacteria; phylum Planctomycetota; class Planctomycetia; order Planctomycetales; family Planctomycetaceae; genus CAVPPT01. The sequence goes on along the minus strand of CAVQRG010000015.1, from coordinate 195,885 downwards.
CCGGGCCAAGCTGGCAGACTTCGGGTCGAGCCACGTCTGGGGTGAAGGCGACGTCCTGATCACCGACGACACCCAACTGGGCTTCAATGCCGGTGGCGGATACCGCTGGGTCGAGGATGGCAACATCATCGGGATCCACGGCTGGTTCGATAACTACGAGACGGAATATGGCAATCGCTACTCGCAGGCCACATTCGGCGTCGAGCTGCTGCACGAAGATGTCGACGTGCGGGCCAATGCCTACATCCCGTTCGGTGACCGCAGCAATTTCGTGCGGACTCTCGACTACGGCACAGTCCCTGTGTTCGATGCCAACCGTATCAGCTTTCTCGGTGTCAACATCGAGGAACAGGCGATGGAAGGTGTCGATGCGGAAGTCGGCATCCCGCTGTTCGGCCTCCCCTGGGCCCGGGCCTACGCCGGCAGCTACTACCTCGCCTCGGAAGACGACGCCGACGCATTCGGTGTGCGCGGACGCGTGGAAGCCGCCCTCTCTGACGATGTCACCCTGAATCTGATGGTGACCGATGACCGCGTGTACAACACGAACTTCAACCTTGGGATCGAGTGGCGCTTCAGCGGCGGCCTCCCGTACCCGACGTTCAATCCCTTCCATTCCGACGCACGCAAGTACGCCCAGGTACGCCGTACCTGGCCCGTGCAGACGCGGCTGGCTGAGGTCAACGCCCTGGTCGCCTCCACCAATCCACGGACGGGGCAGCCCTGGCGAGTGGCTCACGTCAACAATACCAACAACGGACCGGGCAACGGCACGATTGACAACCCGTACAGAGAACTCCCCATGTCGGCCCAGGGAGCAGACCTCATTCTGGTCGACGCCGGGATGGGCGATACTCTCGGCAACATTGCCCTCGAACCATACCAGCGACTGCTGGGCGAAGGCACAGCGCACACCTTTTTCGACGCCCGCCGCGGGCTGACGCTGCTGCCCAAGTCGTTCTCACGAGTGGGTCCCACACCAGTCCTGCGTGCGGATGATCCCACGCGGAATGTTGTGACCCTGTCGAGCTTCAACGAAGTCAACCACCTGGACTTCGTCGCCGGCACCGCCGCAGCGATCGGCGGCATGGATGTGACCGACTTCCTGATCGACGAAGTTCGCGGCGTTGGTTCCAACGGCATCAACATCGTCAATGCCAGCGGCTTCGGGGTCATCCGGGACTCCAGTTTCAACACGACGCGCACTTCCGTGTTCGTCTCCAACACCAGTGGTGCCCCGCTGCGACTTGAGATCGACGACCTCGCCACCGAGGGCGGCCTCGTCGGTCTGCATGTCGCCGCCGCGGGCGCAGATGCGGTGGTCGACATCGACTACTTCGTGGGCGACGAGCATGCCGACACCGGCATGATCCTGGAGGCCACTCTCGACAGCCGCCTCGGAGCGACGGTCAAAGATGCCTTCGTGCTCAATTCCGGCAACCTGACCGGCAGCGCCTTCGAGGTCGCCGCCTCTGCGGGCGGTGAAGTCGTCGCCCACTTCGATGGCATCCTCGGTCGCGGCACCGATGACCTGTTCGTCGTCGATGTCTCCGAGGGCAAGGTGAACGCCCTTGTGGAGTCGGCCATCCTCCGGGACAGCACCGGCGGCAGCGGCGTGCAGATGTTCCTGGATGATGCCGTGGGCCGCACGACCTTCAGGTCGCTGCAGGCCAGTCGCAATGGTGACAATGGTTTCGCTGCAGACGTCACCGGCGGCTCGGACTACGTGGTGGACATCATCGACAGCGTGCTGCTGGCCAATGTGGACGACGCAACCGAAACCAACATCGCCGGTGGCTCGCAGTTCGTCTTCAACATTGACCCCACGATGGCGATCCAGAGCCAGAATGGCAGCGGCCTCGAATTCTCCGTCGTCGATCCCGGATCTCTGCTCATCGTCAATTCCGAGGCTACCAATTTCTCGATGAGCGGCCTGCACGGCATCGACGGACACGTCTTCAACGGAGCCTCGGCCGTCGTCAACCTGCTGCGGAATGCCGTCGACGACAACGACGGCAGCGGCATCGACATCCTTGTCGAACGCGATGCGGCCCTCGACCTGAACATCGTCGACAGTTCCTTCGATGGCAGCCTGGGTTCGGGCATCGACGTCGATGTCCGAGATGGATCGGTGGCTGACATCCGGCTGCAGAACATCACGGCAACCGAGAACGGCGATTACGGGCTGAAGGTGTCGACGCGCACTGGCGTCAGCGGTCCGAGCAGTGCCAGCGCCATCGTCACGAACAGCGACTTTTCCGGGAACGAGGGCGCGAACATCGCGGGAGCCTCAACCGGAATGGGCTCTGTCACGACACTCGATCTGGACAACGCCATCGCCGACACGATGGCCACGATGGGTGGTCTCAATCTGAAGGCCGAGGCCGGCGGACAAGTGAGGTCGGACTGGAATTTCGGCACGATCTCCTCCACGCTGGGTGACGGTGTCGTCGCACACGCCGATGGGGCCGGCAGCCGCATCGACGCTGCGTTCGATACGCTGGGCATCAACTTCAACCTCGACGACGGTATCGACGGCCGGATCACTAACGGCGGTCCCGGGACCGCCCTGAACATCTCGATGATCAACTCGTCGGTAACTTTCAACGGCATGAACGGCCTCGACCTGGACATCGCGGGCGGTCGCAGTCGGGTCGACCTGCAAGGGATCCCCGTCACGGACAATCTCGGTGACGGCTTCGAATTCGATGTCTCCGCCGGAGGCACGCTGGTCGCCACGGCCAGTCAACTCGGCCCCCGCGGTGCCTTCACCAACAACGGAGAACGCGGCATCGATGGCCGGGTGACGGGAGCAGGCTCAGCCGCTCTCGTCGGCATCGAAGACATGCCGATCAACGCCAACTTCCAGGAGGGTGTCCTGCTCTCCACGATGGCTGGCGGCGGACTGGCGTTCCGCATGAACGATGGTGCGGCCTCGGACAACGCCTTCGATGGTGTCCGGGCCACGTCGACGGGTGCCGGCAGCCTGACGTCCGTGCAACTCAACGGATCGACACTGAGCCACAATGGTCGCCTCGGCTCGGGTGATGGCTTCGAGGCCATGGCCACGAGTGGCGGACGCGTCGTCTCGGACCTCAACTTCCTGACGGTCACGGAGAACATCTCTCACGGCTTCAACCTTCTCGCCCAGACGGGGGGACGGGTCGACGCGGCCATCCTCGCACCGAACGCAGTTCGGAACGGGCAGAGCGGTCTGAACTTCGACATCGCCAGTGGCGGCAGTCTGAATGGCCGCTTCACCAATGGAAACTACACCGACAGCGGCCGGCTCATCCCGTCCAGCGGCGTGTTCGGCCGTGCGTCAGGAGCGGGCACGCGGGTCGACGCCCGCTTCGATGGAACGATCTCCGACAGCAACCCGCGTCATGGCTTTGAGTTCGTGGCCGATTCCGGTGCGAACTTCCTCGCCCGCCTGGACACCACCGGAGCCAGCAACGTCCTCAGCGCCAGGGCAACGCGCTCAGTGGTGCGATCATGACGGTCACCGGGGCCGGCACGAGCGGCAACCTGCTGATGGGCAGCCCCAACCTGTTCAACAACAACGGACAGGACGGCGTGACCGTGATCGGCACCGACACCAACCAGGTCGTCGCGCAGATCTCGGCGGCCCAGATCAACGGCAATGGTCGCGACGGGGTCAACATCAACTACGACAACGTGATGATGGGCGCCATCTCAATCACCGGAGATGGACCGAACGCGAGTATCTCCAACAACGTCGACGATGGCATCGATATCTCGCTGACTGACACGATGCTCGTGTCGAAGGTTGTTGACGGCAGGACCGTTCCCGCCTTCCTGATCGACGGCTTCACCATCCAGGACAACGGCGATCGGCCGATCGAGCTCGACATCGACAACGTCGATGCTGATCCTGCCACGATCTCCAACCTGACGATTCTCGGCGGGCCCAATGGGATCGACATCGCCCTCGGCAATTCCAACAACTGGGACCTCACGATCGACAACAATCAGATCGATGGAGTCGACAACTTCGGCATCCGCGTCACGGCCGATGGCGGCAATCACAACGTCGCCGTCACCAACAACACGGTACGGGGCAGTGGCGACACGAACATCTTCGTCGATGTTTCCGGGACAGCCACGGTCGGACTCAACATCGACGACAACACCATCGTCGGCGGCGGGTTCGGCAATGCCCTGTTCAATGTCGGCCTGAACTTCACTGGCACCACCCGACTGGGCGCTCCCCTTCCGGGATTGATCCCGCCCGACACCATGGGTGCTGTCGGCCCGAACCACATCGTGGAACTGCTCAACAACGGCTACACCGTGTACGACAAGACCACGGGGGTGCCTCTGCAATCCACGACGCTGGACGATTTCTGGCTGTCGGCCGGCATTCCCAGTCTCGCGACAAGAACCTTTGATCCGCGGATTGTCTACGACCCGACGGTGGGGCGCTGGTTTGCCGCCTCCATCGACGGGGGGACCGGCGGTGGCAGTCGTGCCGGTAACTCGATCTACGTCGCCGTCTCCAACTCCAGTGATCCAACGGGTGGCTGGCAGGCTGTTCAGTTCGTCGGCGACACCATCGACGGCACCCGGTTCAATGACTTCGATACCCTTGGCGTCGACGCGGACGGTCTCTACCTGGCCACGAACAACTTCGGTGCCGCGACCGGGTTCGATGTGTCGGTCTACTCGATTCCCAAGTCCGATCTGCTGCTCCCGACACCGACCATCGCGAACCTCACTCGCTTCGAGAATCTCAACTCGGCACTCTTCGGCGATACGATTCATGGGGCCCTCGACTTCGGAACCTCCGACGGCTCAGCCCAGCTGTTGGCCACCGAGTCCTTCGCAGGTGGCACCAATCTGGTCCGCGTGGATATCACGGGAGCCGGTACCGCGGGGGCCACTCTGGGAACACCGGTCGACGTCCCCGTCGCTGCCTATCTTCCTGGCCCTCCAGCCCGTCAACCGGGTGGCATTCCTATCGAGAACGTCTCTCCTCGCTTCAACAGCAGCGTCGTGGAAGTGGGCGACAGTCTCTGGGGCGTCCATGCCGTCCAGGGATCCAGCGGCAACTCGGCACTGCGCTGGTATGAAGTCGATGCCAATACCAACACGGTTCTGCAAAGCGGCATGATCGACGACCCCAACGTCGACTTCCTCGACCCGTCGATCGCTGTCAATCCGAGTGGCGTCGTCATGATCGGCTTCACCGGCAGCGGACCCACTCAGTTCGCGAGCGCCATGGCGGCGTTCGGCACCACCGATTCCATGGGCGCCACGTCCTTCCAGGCACCCCAAGTGCTCCAGGCCGGAACGTCTGATTACTTCCTGGACTTCGGCAGCGGACGCAACCGCTGGGGCGATTACAGCGCCACGGTCGTCGACCCGGTCGACTCCGACAGATTCTGGACGTTCCAGCAGTATGCGGCCGGCCCCCAGAACTTCGGCATTCAGATCACCGAGGTCAACTTCACGCAGGTCGTCATCGGGGATACTCAGAACGACGGCGTTCGCCTCACTGTGCGAGATTCGTCGCGGCTGACCCCCAGCACGATCAATGGCAACACCGTCACCGAACATGAAACCGGGACCGGTATCCTCGTGCAGCTCTCGGACACAGCCAGCGTTGACGACCTGGATGTTGACGGCAACACCGTCAGGAACAACCAGCGCGGAGTCATCGTGGAGACCGCCAGTCCCAACACGCTGGGCGGCCTGTCCGTCAGCAACAACGAAATCACCGACAACGACGGTGACGGCCTGCTGGTCAACCTGAACGACCTCAACCCCGCCGTCCTGCCGGACATCGGCATCAACTTCAATACCGTCGAGGACAATGACGGCGTCGGCATCGCGCTGAATGCGGTCAACAGCTCGCTTGACGACATCAGCGTCTCGTTCAACGATGTTGCGAACAACGCCGTCGGCGAGGGCATTCTCGTCAGCCTCGACAATCAGACGGCCGGCGTCGTCACGACAGACTCCGTCAGTGTGAACGGCAACAACGTCAATGGAACGCAGGCGGACGGTGTCCGCATCGAACTGCAGGACATTTCGGGGCTCTCGTCCGTGAACATCGTCGGCACGCAGTCCCAGAACAGCATGGGGAACAACCTGGCCATTCTGGCGAACAACTCCCCCATCATGGCTCTCAATGTCATGGACAGTGCCGGACTGAGCAACACCATGGGTGATGCGTTGCTCGTGCAACTCGTCAACAGCGGTGTCGACGTCGCGATGATCTCACGGAACCAACTGGGCGACGCAACCGAGAACGGCCTGAACCTGGACCTGGACAACTCCCCGATCGGCGACCTGCAGATCATGGGGAACTCCGTGGGGATCGAGATGGGCATGGGTGGCGGCAGCGGTCTGGACGACACGCTCCCCGTAATTCGTGCCGGTTTCAACACGAGCAACCTCCCCGCCAACGACGACCAGTCGACCGGACTGGTGCCGCTTGGATTCCCGATCGACTTCTTCGGGCAGATGTTCACCGATACCTACGTCAACAACAACGGGAACATCACGTTCACGGCGCCTCTTGGAACCTTCACACCGTTTGACCTGCTGTCGACCGCTACTCCGATCATTGCACCCTTCTTCGCCGATGTGGACACTTCGTCCGGGAACATCGTGACCTACGGACAGGGCACGGTGGCCACACAGTCGGCGTTCGGTGTGAACTGGCCGGGCGTGCGGCACTTCAGCTCCTTTGGCGGTGGTGGACTGCCGGAGAACATCTTCCAGCTGGTGCTCGTCGACCGTTCGGACGTCGGCGTGGGAGATTTCGATGTCGAATTCAACTACCAACAGATTCTCTGGGAATCCGGCGAGGCCAGTGGTGGCAACTCCATGGGCCTGGGTGGTTCCTCCGCACGTGCCGGCCTGGCCAACGGTACCAACTTCGCGCTGGAACTGCCTGGGTCAGCCGTCAACGGAGCCTTCCTCGACGGGGGCCCCGGGGCAACCAGCCTCATCCAAAACAGCCTCAGCAGTATGCATGATGGTCGCTACGTGTTCTTCTTCCGGAACGGCAGCCTCGGGAACCCGGCCCCCAGCGGGGGTGACGGCATCCTGATCAATGCCCGCAACGGTTCGGACATCGGTGCCCTGAATGTGTCGAACAACATGATCGATGGCAACGGCACACACGGCCTGGAGATCCTCGCCGACAACAGCACGCTGCCATCGGGAGCTCCTGGCAACACCGCCCGGGTCGAGGGAAACACCATTATTAACCACACCAATGGTGATGCCATCCGGCTCGTCAATCCCGACACCAACGGGACGCCGATCGCCATGGACTTCGTTGACAATACGCTGACAGACAACGGCCTGCTCGGCCTCAATCTTCAGTTCGACGACAACTCCGGCGGGTTGACCAGTACGATCACCGGCAACGCCGTCACCGGGAGTGGCAGTCACGGGGCCTCGATCTCCGGCACGCAGAACGTCACGCTCAACCTGACGATCGGTGATGACGCGGCGGGCCAGAACATGTTCAACGCCAACGGAGACACCGGACTGGTCATCGACGTGACGGACAACGTGCAGTTGCCCAACACGGTGATCGCCAACAGCACCTTCAACGAGAACACGACGGATGGTCTCCGCATCATGCGGCGTGGCTCGGCTGTCGTCGACAATGTCGAGATCCGCACGTCGACCATGTCCAACAACATGGAAGATGGCGTGGACATCCTCGCACAGAGCGCGGACCAGACGGACGAGTACACGCTGACCGACAACACGATCTCGTCGAACAGCGGACGCGGACTCGCCATGCGGGTCGAGGCCGATGCCGACATCGTCGCGAACCTCATGGGCAACGACATCTCCATGAACGGAAGCGATGGTGTCGAGTTCACACAACTCGCGGGCATGGGTGACACTCCCAGCTTCTCGGGCAACTGGTCCATGAACACCATCTCCGGCAACACGGGGCACGGTGTGCAGATCGAGGCCGTCCACGACTTCGTCCTCGGTTCCAACGCCAACCCGGTGCCGGACACGGTCATCAGCGGTAACACGCTGACGGGTATTCTCGTCAATCATCCGGGCGGCAACCTCGAGCTGAACAACGTGCAGATTGACAGCAACGGACAGCAGGGCATCCTGTTCAACTCGAACGGGAACACCCTGAGCATTGATCCGAGTTCGGTCTCGAATAACGGTGGCAATGGCCTGGAGATCAACGCGACCGGTGCCGGCGCGACTGTCGCCATCGACGAGACGAACTTCAACGGGAACGGTGGCAGCGGTGTCGTGGTCAATGCGAATGGTGGACCGACGGTGGTGACCATCGACCAGTCGACGTTCAACACGAACATGGCCGACGGCCTGCAGGTCAACGCCAACAGTGGCACGACGACGGTGACCGGCACCGAGAGCATGTTCAATGGCAACCAGAGCGACGGTGTGCAGGTCGTCAACAATGCAACCGGTACCACGGTCAGCCTGACCAGTAACATCGAGATGCGGAACAACGTCCGGCGGGGTGCCAACATCCTCAACCGGGCCAACGGTACGGCCATGGTGACCATCGACGATGCGATGATCCGGCAGAACGGGCGGGAAGGCGTGTACGTTGTGAACACGGCGTCCGCCACCCAGAGTGCTGACGCCGACGCCACGACGGCGCTCCTTGCGAACGGCAGCGTTCTGGCAACACCGACCCTGGACTTCACTCTGAGCGACAGCCGGGTTCTCGACAACGGGCTCGCGAGCGGGTTCGATGGAACCGGCCTGGTGATGCGTGTCGGTACCAGCGGTGGATCGACCAGCTTCACGGATAATGGCGGATTCGTCAGCGATGGGCTGGGGAATCTGACCGGCCGGAGCGGCGTGTTGAGCCATGTGATGAACAACGTCTTCGGCGGCAACTTCGGCGAAGATGTGGTCTTCGAATCCTTCGTGTCGACGGTGACGCCGACAACCACGGCGGGCACCTGGGATGCGATGACGTTCAGCGTCACCACCTACCAGACGGATCCCCTGGCCCGACTGGACCTCTACTTCGAAGGCAACATGGGCGACAGCACCGACGTCACCCGGGCCGGCGCGTTCTACAACAACTCCGAGCCGATCTTCAAATCGCGACTCGCGACACAGGTTCCGGGAGGTCCGTTCGACTCAGCCACACGAGACCGGAATGCTCAGCGACAGGCGTTCCGCGGCGGAGCCTTTGCTGCTCCTCTCGTCTCACCCGACATGGGCATGTTCCTGTATCCAGGTGTGGGAGCGAGCACTTTCCGCACCTCCGCGGCCTCCTCGACGGCGGGCTTCACCGATCCGGGGAGCGACACCTTCGGCGACATGGTGCCGCTGGGTGGCAGTGGCACCGGAGAGCTGGACTTCCTGTGGGGCACCTTCTGACCCACGGGGACACCAGGCAGACGAGCCCGTCTGCTCCGCGACAACTCAGGCACCACCGGTCGCACTCAGCGGCCGGTGGTGTTTTTGTTTGTGAGGATCAGGCGGACGGTGACTGGCCCTTGCGATAGACGATGCCGGTGTCGATTCGCTCGAAGCCAGCCCCCTGGATGGCTTTAACGGCCACGTCGTTGGTGTCCGGCGCGTGCATCTCGGCGAGCGCGATCAACTCCTGGCGCATGTGACGGCAGACCTCGATCAGCAGCGCTCGTCCGTAGCCCTTGCCTCGGTCTTCGTCGCGGACCCTGACGTCGACCACTCCGATCGCACGAGCGTGCCACGGCTCGATGTAGGCATCGAGACCGACCACGGAGAGGCTGGCCAGCGAGGGTCCGCCGCTCTTCGGAGTCAGGCGGAATCGCAGGGAGTCGGTACGTCCCAAATGGGTATACCACCACCAGGACGGTTTTTCCGGCTGATCAGCGATGACCAATTCCGTGGCACGGCGGATCGCCAGCAGCTTGAAGTGCATCGGGTCACTTCCGCGCTGGAGGTTGCGCTGATAGACCCCATGCCGCTCAATCGGCTCGTAACCCTGGGCGGCCAGAAACGGACTGGCACAGCGGTCGGTTTCCAGAAATCCGGACGGGCGGGCCCCCCCATACAGCCCGAAATAGAAGGGGTCGGTCCCGCGCACCTGTCCCGCACGGAACTCGCGCGTACCGCGCCCGGCGAGGTACTCTTCCGCCTTGGCCAGCAAGCCTCGACCAATCCCCTGCCGGCGACGATCGGGGCGGACCATAATCGCGGTCACGACACCCGTTTCAGCCTGAACGCGACCTTCAACTTCATCGATGGCGAACCCGGCGTGCACCAGTCCGAGGAGTTGGTTGTCCTCGTGCGCCAGAATCAGCCCATGCGGATCGAAGTACGGCTGACAGAAATTGACCTGCTCCAGGAGATCGGGAGTGAACCCCTTGGCCGCCCCACGCCCCAGCTCACACTCGTGCCACAATCGAACGATCTGCGGCGGGTCGCTGTTCCGAAATGAACGGTACTCGACCACGGGTGCTTTCGAGTCACAAGGTTTTCAGCAGTATCAACTCAACCTGCCGGATGCTTGAATTCACTGACATCGGTTGCCGACTCCAGCGGTTCCCGGTTGCTCAGATCTTCTGTCGGGCTGTCCGGACTGCCTCCACGATGGCACCGGGGGTCAGTCCGTACTTTTCGAGCAGTCCGTCCGGGTCGCCACTTTCCGCATAGCGATCGCCCACGTTCACGAAGCCCATGGGGACCGGGTGATTCGTTGCCACAACCTGAGCCACCACCGCACCAAGTCCGCCGTGGTGCAGGTGCTCCTCTGCCACGATGATCGCGCCGGTGTCTTTGGCGGCCGCAGTGATCGCCGCCTGGTCGATCGGCTTGATCGTATGCATATCGAGAACCCGGCAGCTCACACCCGACTGCGCGAGCTCAACCGCGGCATCGAGCGCCGCAGCGACCATCAACCCGTTGGCGATGATCGTGGCATCCGTCCCATCGCGCAGCTGAATGGCACGACCGATTTCGAAGTCGCAGCCATCAGGATAGATGTCGGCCACCTTCCCGCGCCCGACACGCAGGTAGGTTGGCCCCTGATGCGCGATACAGGCTGCGGTCGCGGCTGTCGTGCACGCGGCATCGGAAGGGACCACAACAACAACACCGGGTAGCGAACAGGCCAGCCCGACATCCTCGATGCCCATCTGGGAGGGACCGTCCTCTCCGATGGAGATCCCGGCGTGAGACCCGACCAGCTTCACGTTCATTTCGGGAAAGGCGACTGACATCCGAATCTGGTCGAACGCGTTGTCCAGCAGAAAGCAGGCGAAGCTGGCTACGACCGGGATCTTCCCACAGGCCGCCAGCCCACCTGCCACTCCCACCATATTGCTCTCGGCGATGCCGACGTTAAAGGCACGATCGGGGTACGCCAGCGCGAACGGTTCGGTCCGCGTGGAATTCCCGACGTCTCCATCGACCGTCACCAATCGCGGGTTGGTTGCCCCCAGCTCCTTGAGCGCATCACCAAAGGCATCTCGTGTGGCGCGGCCAAGTTTCAGTCCGCTGGCTTTTCCCAGATACATAGATGAGCCTTGTCGCGAGTTCGCAAGTTGTCAGTTGTTCGAAGACTGCGAGGTCGAAGCTGAGCTGCATTCCAGACCCCGCCGCCAAGTGCGCCCCGGCGTCGCGTCGCTGGCGCCCCTGTTCACGAGCCCAGGAGCGAGATCGCCTTCTCGGCCATCTCGGGCGGGAAGGGCTTGCCGTGAAAGTTGGGATCTCCCGCCTCTTCCATCAGAGGGACCACCGGGTACCCCTTCTGCGTTTGTGACACCAGACATGTGGGCCGCCCCTCGACCCCTTGTGCGGCCTGGAGCGCGGCCACCACCGCCTCCATGTCGTTGCCCGGAATCGTCTGCACATGCCAGCCGAATGCCTCGAGCTTGGGCTGGAACTCGCGCAGATCGAGCACGTCCCTGGTGGCTCCGGTTTGCTGGAATCCGTTCTGATCGATGATCGCCGTCAGGTTGTCCAGCCGGTACTTGGAGGCCGCGGCAATTGCCTCCCAGACCTGACCTTCGCCCATCTCGCCGTCGCCCATCATCACGAAGACGCGGTACCCGGTGCCGTCCATCCTACCGGCCAGAGCGTGCCCCACACCAATGGATAGCCCCTGCCCCAGTGAGCCGGTGCTGGCTTCGATCCCCTTCAGGCGCTTCATGTTGGGATGCCCTTCCCAGGGACTCCCGAGCTTGCGCAGCGTCATGACGTCGGCGGTCGAGAAGTAGCCCGCTTCAGCCATAGCCGCATACAGCACCGGGCAGGCATGGCCCTTGCTGAGGATGAAGCGATCACGCGACGGATCGTCGGGCCGCTGCGGGTCGTACTTCATGAACCCGCCGAAATACAGGGCGGTGACCACATCGGCGGCCGACAGGCTGCTCGAGGGATGGCCGCTACCAGCCTCGGTGGTCATGCGAATGATGAGCTCACGGATGGTGGTCGCCTTCGCCTTCAGTTCGTTCAGACTCAGAGCAGGCACGTCGTAACCTCAAACTCAATCAGAGAATCCACTTGAATGACCGTTCAGGCCGATTATCCTACCGTGGCCCTTGAACCGAAGCAACTAAGGCGAATTCCCATGAACCCGATCGCTGGAGCCCCGTTCACGTCTCCAGTCCAGCCGGTCCCTCTGCTGCACTCCGGGCGATCGTCATGAACCCGAACGATTTCACCGACCAGGAACTGGTTGCTTATCTCGACGAGGCGCTTTCCGCCCGATCGGGCCTCGCTGATCGAGCAGCAGCTCCGCGACTCGGCCCCCTTCCGGCAACGGGCAGCCATGCTGATGCGCCGGCGCGATCAAGGGGGACACTCCGTCGGGGAGATCTGGCGACGGGGGCGCTACAGTTGCCTGACACGCACCCAGCTCGGAGGCTATCTGCTCGGAACGGTGGATGAGCGACTGGCCGAGTACATCGAATTCCATCTGAGGACGATCGGCTGTCGACTCTGCGCAGCCAACCTGCAAGACCTGAGAGATGCCTGCCAACCCGCCGAGGAAGTCGGGCTGCGGCGGAAGAGGTTCTTCGAGTCCTCGGCCGGGGGACTCTCGCCTTTGTAAGTTGCCCTGCGGTCAGCCGTCGCGTGACAGGCGTTCGATCACCAGATCGTTCGTCCGGAGGAACGCTTCGAGAGCCGCTCTGTCGAACGTCCCGGTCGTGGCCCCGGGCGACTGGACACAACTGGCTCCCATGGCCGCCCCGTACCTCAGGCAGAGTTGCGGATCGCATTGCCCCAGGACACCGAGCAGGAATCCTGCAGCAAACGCGTCGCCACCACCGGTTCCGTCAACCTGCGGAACGTCAAAGGCGGATGAGCGCAGCGTCTGTTCGTTGTCAACAAGTACGACGCCCTCTCCGCCGCAAGTGACCACGACTGTTCCCGCTCCGCACTCATGAAAGTGGCGTGCCTGGTCGAGGGGCCGCTGCAGGCCCGAGATCGTGAACGCTTCGTCCCGATTCGGCAGAAACACATCCGTGCGGGACAGCACCGGGGCCAGCAGGTCGCCGATTCTCTGCGGATCACCCACCACGACATCGAGCGCCGTCTGGACTCCTGCCAGATGGGCGCGGTCGAAGAGTTCGGCCACATGGTCTCCGGACAGCGACTCATTCAGTCCGAAACCGCCGACATACAGCAGGCGACTTTTCTCGAGCATCTCCGCGGTGATTTCCCGGCCTGTCAATTCCGTGTTGGCACCCGCCGCATGGATGAAGCGACGATCTTCCCCCTGAATGTTGACGACCAGCGTGACGGCTGTCTGCGCAGTTGACGACACGCCCAGGAAACTGCAGTCGACCTGGTGTAACTCGAGCACCTCACGCACGAACCGGCCCAGCACATCGTCGCCGACACAGGCAACAATCCCTGTCGTAAGCCCCAGCTTCTGCAAGTTGACGGCAACATTGGCGGCACAGCCTCCAATGGTCAGCTCGGTCCGGGGCGTGCTCGCGAGGGTGCCTGCCGCCGGAAACGCCTCGATCGGGGCCGCGACATGGTCGGCAACAATCAAGCCCGTGCAGAGGACATCGACCGGCCGGGCTGAGCTTGTCATCAGTGCGTCGTCCTCAAGCTCTGAGGGCCTGCTTCTCTCGCAGATGCGCGGGGCTTACTTCACCGGAGGGGGGCTGGAGAGTCTCCTCATCCACAGCGAGGTTCAGGCGGCGCAGCAGCCACAGCATGGCGGGATACGTGATGGCCGCTGCACAACTGGCGACGATCAGCGAACCGAACAGCAGCGGCACACCCAGACTGACAACCGCCTGAGAGACCATTTCCCACCACTGGCCCAGGCCTTCGTACTCGAAGATTCTGGCGAATTCGATCTTTGGAAACGTCGGTTGAGATACACAGTGTGCCGACCCGATAGCAGAGCCAGTAGATCGGGACCAGCGTCAGCGGATTCGTAATGTAGACGGAGATCAACCCCGCCATCGTGTTGAACCGAAAGAGCGGACGCGTGATCAAGGCGACCAGCATGACCAGAACCATCTGGAGGCCGACCGTGGGCGTGAAGGCGATGAAGACCCCGATCGCCGTCCCCAGCGCAATGGAATGGGGCGTATCATCCAGTTGCAGGATCGCCCGCAGCCAGGCGCGGGGACTGCTCCACCAGGAGAGGGTCTGTTTGTTGATCATCGCCGCAATCCAGAGAGTCAGCGCGACCTCGGAAAGACCGCGTATCCGTCCTATCGGCAATCATTGCCAGCCTGTTCCAAGGGATCACTTCCCCTTCAACAATTCTCGCACAAACGGAGTCACATCCGCCTCATAAGTGAACTCATCGCGATCAGGGTCCGTGTTGTCGAAACGACGCCGCAGCCGCCCCTGTTGATCATACACGTACACCGCGGGGATAGCTGCCAGATCGAGACTGCGGTGCAGTTCGTCCGGATCGTCGGTACCGAGATAGTTGGCGAAAGTCGCCCGCTGATCGACGAGAAACGACAGCACACGCTCCCCATAAGACTCGGGAGGCCTCGATGCCCGTCCACTGTAATCCATCGAGTGCGAGATGCAGACCACTCGACCTCCAGATTCCTCATGAATCCTCACCAGAGCGGGAAACTCGCGGCGACAGGGGACACAGCTCGTGGCCCACAGATCCAGCACAACCACATGGCCCTGCTGCGACGCGACAACGCCCTGCACGGTCTCCCAGTCCGCCAACTGGACACTTACGATTCCCTCCGCCCCGTCAGCCATCTTGAACGTGCCGACGAATCGCCTTCCGGGCTTCGCGTTTCCCTCGGAGACATCGATCCCAGCCACTTCCCCGCCGCTCTGCCGGGATTCGGGATCCGCAGCGAATGCTGCTTCGGATGATTCACCCCCGGCGTTCGCGGCGGCAACCCGCAGGGTCCCAGACTGTGACCCGTCAATCGAGCTCCCGGAGAGCAACGATTTCCGCCCTGCCCAGCTCACGCCCCCCACCACCAGTACAACCAGCAGGACAGGCCCGCTCCATAACCAGACCTGTTCCGCCAGCGTCGCGGGAGGCTCGCTGCTGATCTCTTCGTTGCGTGCGGATGCCTGCATGAGTTCCCATCCTTCCCTTGATCGACACAGAATCTCACCGACACGGGACTGATTCGAAATGTCACTGGTGGTCACGCGTATTCGGGGCGGCGGGGACGGCCAACCCTGATCCGTCTTCGCTCGCAGCCAGTCGCCAGAAACCTGTGCCGACCAACCTCGGCCCGGGAAACAACCGTGGCGCTCATCCCGAAGTCGAGGCCTTGGCCAGAATCTGTTGTATGGAGGGCCCTCGTATTGCTCGGCGTCGAAGTGGCCTGGAATGACCAGGAATCCATCAGCCTGGCAGCGGCTCGGTGGAAACACTCAATGCGGTGGCGCCACGGGCAACCATGACCGGGTCGGGACCGCAGGATTTCAGCTGGTCCGCCTTGAGTTCCGCGTGTTCCCGCATTCCGCTCCAGACGACCGTCCGACCGGAGTAATGGGCCTGCATCGTTAATTTGAATGCCTTGACCCGTCCGTAGTGGAAGACCTTGCGCAGCGACCGAATGACGTGGTCGAAGCCATTTACGTGGTCATTGTGCAGAATCACCGCGTAAGGCGGTTGGGTCTTGGGACGTTCCTGCTGTTTCGCACGAGTACGCGACCGGAGGTCCGGGGCCACCGCCAGACTCTCCTGGTCCGATTCCACCGCGACGGCTTCCATCGCATCGGTCATTGTCTGAGGCTCCTGGGCGGGTGGTGTCCACTCCTGTGGGGCACTTCATCCACAGCCTCAGGATAACAGCCGGCGCGGCAACGGCACCACCCAGCGGCGTCGATGCATGTCGATTGAGAACGTGCAGGCGCCCATTCCCAACGAGCAACTCACCCCGGAGGGCTGGACACCGTCAACTCCGAAGGCTGCTGGAGCAACATCAGGCCTTCGGGGTGAGAGTCATGGACATCTGTCGCCGGCTTTCCATGAGCGGCGGGCGCTCAACGTTTGCGACATCCTTGAGCATCTCAACGACTTCGAGCAACATGTCCTTGCCCCGCTCGTGATGCGCAGTCTCGCACCCTTGAACAGGACGTTGACCTTCACTTTGTCCCTGCGCTCCAGGAATTCGCGAGCCTTGCGCACTTTAACTTCGATGTCGTGCTGACCGGTCTTGGCCCGCAACCGAATCTGCTTCAGCTGGTTGCGATGCTGCTTGGAGCCGGTGCTCTGTTTCTTTTTCCGCTCGTAGAGGACCTTGCCATAGTCCATGATGCGGCAGACTGGTGGTCGGGCGTTCGGGCTGACTTCCACCAGATCCAGACCCTGCTCGACCGCGAGCTCCAAGGCCTTGTGCGTCTCCATCTCTCCGAGCATCTCGCCTTCATCGGTGACAACGCGGATGGGCGAAATGCGAATCTGCCCGTTCATACGAGGTTTGTCTTGGATCTGTGTCTCCTTTCCAAATCGAATCAGGGATTGAGAACCGCCTGTGAGGGTGGCGTCTGCGGAGCCTGTCGAGGAATGGCACCTCAGGTCTCCGGTCGACATCTCAGCGTCGAAACGCCCAGTTCCCCCACGGTATCGCGGGTTCTCGCGAATGCGACATTATAAAACGCCTGCCCGATACCGGCAATGACGAAAGGCGGGCTTCACTGGGAGATCGACCTCGAACCGTTCGGAGAACCGGTGATGGGGATCCCCTGCGGCAGCGGGCGGGCGGCCACATCGTATCCCTGCTCGTGCGCGAACGCCTGCAGGCCCCGATGCAGCTCGAAACAGTCGGGATACACCCAGAAGGTGACCACATCCCGCTGACCAGCCTGCCGCAGATGAGCCATGAACTCCGATCGTCCGCGCAGGGCCTCCTCCAGGGTTTCGCCACGCAGATCGGGCTCCGGAACGAGCTGCCATTGTGTCACGCCGACGCGAATCACGTGCTGTCCATAGCGGAGGTCTTCCAGCAGGGACGAGGGGATCTGTTCGACGACATACTCCATGCGGAATCCGTCAATCGGACCGACACTTCCCACGTATCGCTGCATCCGCACAAGGCGGTCCCGCTGGCGTTCGAGTTCCGATTTCAACCGGTCCGCCAGCTTGTTAATCGGGACCGGTGCGACCCGCTGTTCTGACAGCAGAAAGTGCAGTTCCTCCCCCTGCACGGTGCGTCCCACCGGATTCAGCTCATGCTTGAGGATCTGGGGGGCCGGGCCAGCACTTTCCGTTTCGGCCAGCCGGACCCGCGAGTCCGCCAGCGCCCGCTGCTCCTGCTCCAGCTCCTGCTCCAGCCGACTGATAATCTCCGCGGCCCGGACCGATGCCAGTTGCTCCTCCTGCAAGCGTGCCTGCGCGTCGGCCCTTTGTTGCTCCAGGGACTGCTGCCCCTCATGTGTGCCCTGGACCGCCCGTTCCACCTGCGCCGCCTGACGCTGCAGTTCCAGCAACTGGCTGCGAAGCTGTTCGGCCTCCTGCACCAGTTCCACGGGGGGAATCACAGGCAGCGGACGCACAGGCTCCCTCGGTGTGGCCTGGGACACAACGGCCAACGGCTCTGGCAGGGCGGGTTGCCGCCGCTCGGGATCTGCCGTGAACTTGGGGAGCAGTGGCTGCAGATCCTCGGGTGAGATCACCTCAGCGGCCGACGTTTCGGCCATCACCGCCGGCGAGTCGGGCTCGGCCTGTGGTGGTGGCGTCTGGCTGACGCGCACGCCGGCGACCACGATCAGAATGATCAGGATCCCGACGATGTTCGCCACGATATCGAGAAAAGAGTCCGAGCCGAATTCGAGCTCGCCTCCTGTCGTCCGTCTGGCCATTCCCCCCTCCCCCTTCCCTGCGGTCTCGCGCGGAATCACTCCAGGGCGTATTCGGCTGACGACCGCAGACCCCACTGCTTGGTCAGCGCCTCGAGTCGACGGTGATACTGATTGCCACCCGGACTGACGACGAAGCGTACGGCGGGAACCCAGAAGAAGCTTTGAGGCGGCGGCCCCCAACTCGTCACATGGGCGTCGAGATGGACCGCCAACAGTCGCTGAAGATCCTCGGCCGCGGCCCCGAGTTCGATGGGAAACGTCGTTTCGTCAGCCACGGTGACTCGGCCGGGCATCACCTGCACGGTGATTTCGCGTTCGAACCCGATGCCCGCCTGTGGATTCTGCACGCCCCATTGGGGCGCCTTGGGATCAATGCGGGACTTCCGCGCGCTCCGTTGCCCTGGTCCATCCTCCAGCGGATTTGAACTGGAACGTCCGGTGGAAGTCTGACCGCCGAAACGAGGCATCATCCGGGCCAGTGCTTCGTCGAGGTCCTTGGTGGTCCCCGGAGGCCGAGAGTTCGTCATCGAGGGATCAGCTCCGCGTGGGCTGCCGACCACTCCGGATCTCTGTGGGATCTCACTCATGTTCTCCGCAGGAGTGAACCGGTCCGGTGCAGCTGGCGTGATCTCAAAAGTGCCGGTGGCATTGCGCTCATCTCGCTCGTGATCATTCGCCCCGCCCCCGTCGGCGGCCCTGCCTGTATTCCGGAGCCGGAAGCGGGGATCCTCCGTCGCACGGGAGGCCTGCTGTCGATCATTCGCCGCCTCTGGCAGACCGTCGCTGCCGCCGTCACGCGACGTCCCCATAGACGTCAGCGGCTCGCGCGACCATTGCCGCCCATTGAAGGTGACCTCGCGGCCAGATCGCCGAAGTCGTTCCACCTCGGGAAGATGGAATCCCCCGTCCCCGGAAACGAACTGCTGGGTCCCGGGCACGCGGGCGCCTGCCACGGCCCTTCGCAACTGATTCCGCTCCTGAAGCAACTCGTCGATCGCCTCCTGGCAGACCCGCACGGCACCGGCGTTCGTCTCGGGCCACTCGAACTGATGATCGGCGGGCACGAGCTCGTAGCCGAACGGCTCGCTCAGTTTCTCCAACAGTTGCCGTGCCACATAGTACGCCACGATTCCGCCGGGACGCACGACAAGCAGGACGTAGGGCCGCGGCTCCTGCGGATTTGCCCGGTCTCCCCAGTAGTCGATCAGAGCTTCCGCTCCGGCCAACAGCGGGTTGAAGCGCTCCGTGAATCCATCCACATCACGCGCACTCAGACTGATCTGCTCCGATGCGAACGTCAGACCCGACTCGGTACATTCGATGACGACGGGACGGCGGGTCGCTCCCGATCGACCGTCGTACGGGAGGATGCTGTATCGGGTCGATGCCATCGCTGACGCCTGCTGGGCCTCGGAAACCTGGCGCTCGATCTCGGAGAGGTTGGCCTGCACGGTCTGGTGTTGACGCTGCAGGCGATCGTACGCGGCCTGCTGGGCCGATTTCATCGATTTGAGTTCCGCCTGCTGCGCGCGAAGGGCTTCGAGCGCCGCGTGAGCCTCTTTCGCGGACTGCAGAGCCCGTTGCAGTGCCAGGTCATGGGCCGCGACTGACGCAGCCGCTTCCTGGGCGGCTGCCCGCAGTCTGGCAACGTCTTGCTGCCAATGGGCGGTCAGTGCTGCCTGAGCGGCGAGCGACGGATCGGGCGGCGGAGGGTCTGCCGCGAATGTCGGCAGAAGCGGGCGAAGCAGCCGGGCTGGTGGAGCCGGCAGGGGAGCGAGATCAGCAGGCGTGCGGAGCGGCTGGTGCGCGACCGTCACAGTGGCCGTCGCCGGCCGAGTGGCCCGGGTCGTTGGAGGGCCAGGCTCGGCACGGGCTTCCTCGCGGATCAGTCGGGTCGTCACGAGCAGCAGAAAGATCAGCGCGGCCCATGGCGCACACCAGAACCGCCAGAAAGGGAAACAGCGAGACCGCAGTCGCTGAGCTTTTCGTGCGGCGTGACATGATGACAGACTTCTCGCTACTGACCGTTCCGCCCAACTACCCCGGCGAAGATCCGACACACGCGGTCGACAAAGGGAACCGTCGAACGACTCAGGCCGCGTGCCGCGTCCGGGCCGTCAGCAGATGGACGGCCGCCGTGAGATTGTGGAGTGATTGCTCGAACGTTTCCGCGGTGCGCACGGCCTCGAGGTTATGGGCGAGCTGCTCCTGCAGGCGGGCAAGGTGTTCCTCCTGGTCCGCCAGGCGTGTCAGCACCACCGTATGCTCTCCCAGGGTCGTCAGTTGCTGGCTGGCCACCTGTGAGGCTTCCGCCAATGCCTGCTGCCATTCACCGAGTCGCTCCGTCAGTTGATCAACCGAGTTTTCCAGGTGCGCATCGTGTGCGCGGACGACTTCCTGCAGTCCGGTCTGCATCTGCTGCCACAAAGTGGTGAACTGTTCCTGCTGCCGGTCGAGCTGTTCGTCCCGGTGTGCGGCGTCTTCGGCCAAAGACCGGCTGAGGTGATCAGATGTCTTGGCGAATGCATCGCCGAACTCTGCGCATGTCCTGCAGTTGCCCGGCATGGTCCGCCAGACTCGTCTGCATCCCCTCGGCCAGATGGTGGCTGAGCTGCTGCTGCTGCGTGGCCAGCGTGTCCGACCAGCGCTGACGAAGTCCATCCATGGCATGGCGCCACAGTTCCGTCTGCTCATGAATCAGAGAATCGGTCCGGTCGATAAGCTGTCGCGCCGCCACTGTCTGAGCGCGATGCAACGGGTCACTCTCGACCTCTGCCCCGACCAGACAGGGCATGAGCTGCTGAATCCCCAGATGCTCCACGGCTTCCAGGACCGCGTTCTCGGCACGTCGTACGAGCTGGTAGCCGAAAACCAGTATCAGCGAGAATGACAGGGCGACCGTCGTGGTATCGAACGCGATCGCGAGTCCTCCCGTGACATCATTCAGGGAACTGTCGAGCTGTTCGGGGGTCACCTTGGCGATCGCCAGCGTGATCCCGACCACCGTACCGAGAAACCCGATAATCGGCACGGCCCAGTTGATTGTCTGCAGCAGCGAGTAGCTGTCATGCACGCGTTCGCCGGCCACTTCGGCCAGATACTTCAGGTGTGCCTCGAGTCCGCGTCCGCTGTTGCGCGCCGGACATAGTGACACGCCTCCTGCAACCGGCTGATGACATGTGTCTGGAGCAGTCGCGAAGGCAGGCGGCTCACAGACTGCTCAAGCTGCTCGGCCGCGTCCGCCAGGGACTGCTCGGACCTCAAGGCTTCGGTCTGGTGATTGAGTGGGTTCTGACGCAGCGCTGACCACTCGCGGTTCAGCTGCATCACCTTCTGCAACAGAATCGTGACGCCGATGCAGAACAGGGTCACCAGCGTGTATTCCAGGGGATGACTGCAGAGATACCGCTGTGCGGTCGAGCGCAGGATCGGCAGGTGCGGTACCAGCTGGTACACGCCGACCGTCAGTAGGCCGCCCCACAGCAGTGGTGAACGGACCAGGCCCCAGCCAGTCCCCTGGGGGCCCGGACCCGGGGTCGCTGGGACTGGTGCACCGGATCGTGAAGCCGAACTTGGTGGATGAGCCGCGCGATGAACCACAGCACTCTCCTGCTGCACGGGTATGGCGAAAGGGCGAGACGTGCACCCCCGAAGGCGCAGGCGAATCTCCGCGCCGTGGCAGGCTCCGCCCCACCCTGACAATCGTCAGAATCGGGCGAGTTGATTCACTCATTCCGCGAGGTCCTGGCGGAGCGGCCAGAATTGCCGGTCGGCGAAGCCGTTCCAGCCCGCGGGGCGGAAAGACTTTCAGCGGGCGCGAGGACGGGTCTTCCCCGGGGTCGAGGCATCGAGCTGCCGCAGTTCGTCGATCTCCTCGCGCACCACACGAAGCTTGTCCTCGTCGAGGTACTTGTCGACCAGTTCCTGCAGATCGCGGCACATGCCGCTGATTCGCTTCTCGGCGGAGCGATCCCGATTGCGTTGCGCCTGGGCCAAAGCCGGTTCGCGCGCGGCGACAATTCGCGAACGAAACAGGCCCGGTTGGGCCTGCGTGCCCAGATCCGCCAGCAGCTCGTCAACGGTCTCCCAGTCTCCGCCTTGCTTGGCAAGTGAGATGGCGCGCGCCATCTGCACGGTTCGGCGGGCGATCAGATCGATCAGATCTCCCTGGATCTGAATCAACTGCCCCTCCACCGCGAGTCGCGGCCCGTCATCCGGAAGCTGAATCGACGTGGCGGACTCAGCCCCCACCAGCATCGGGGTCTGCGCCAGCACGGCATCCCCACTGAACACATACACGAAACGAAGCGGCTGCGCACGATCGACCGGGATGGTGACTGTCCCCTCCCGGCCCGACATTAACGACAGATGCTCCGGCCATGGCTCATTCGGCACAGGTCGCTGGCTGAAGACTTCCACCCGGAGACCGACCAGCGGCTGAAATGGCGGCACCCGTGGCAGCAACGCCAACTCGGTGGCCTCGAACCGCGGCCTCGCCCCAATGGCGACGAGCTCGACACGTCGACGGGCCCCCGAGATGGGCGAGGGATAGGCAGACTCGATGGTACAAATCAGGCGGCTGCGCTCGACCGACTGAACCTGCAGATACGTCCATGGCACGGTCTGAATCTGTCGGACGACCTTGTCGCGATCCAGATACCGGAAGCTGGGCACGAGCGTCTCGCCTTCCTCAAACAGGGCCACCAGCGACTCGGGGCTGAGCAACTCACCGCCGCGGACTCGCAACTCGGCAGTGGTCGCTTCGGCACTGTCGATCCGCGCCACCGGCCGGAACAGGTCGACCAGCAACAGAGCACACTGTTCGACCACCTGGCGGCGATCGACCATCCGGCGTCCGACACTCGGCCCCAGTGTCTGAGTCGAGCGATCCCACTCGCGCCCCGCGAGCTCGTACAGAGGCCCGGCACGGGTGACACACAGCTGCATCACCTTGTCGTAAGGCGATGGCAGGTAACGTGCGGTCATTTCATCCGCATTGAGACGCTCCAGTCCAGGCAGGCCCAGCGCTGCTCCCTGGACGTCCTCTTCCACAGCCAGCTCCCACAACGGGCCATACAGGCCCGCCACGCGCCGCAGGATTGCCTGGCGCGCCCGCGCACGAAAATCGCGGTCCAAAGTCTGACGGTCCGCGAACGCCACGCGGGCCAGAACACGATACGGTCGCACCTCCCAGTCAGGTTCCTCAGGTGGCGGATTGCCCTCTGCTCCCGGTTCTTCGCCAGGGAGTGACGCCGCTGCGCCAGCGACCTCCCCGACGTTCTCCGTCGGCTCCACTGGAATGTCCGCACCCGAGGGCGGGACTTCCTCCGGGGCTGGAGTCTCATCCGCCGCGACAGCCCGGGCGGTCACGGGCGCGAACCCTCCCAGCACGAGGATTGCCAGAACGACGACGGCATGCACGGCCAGCGATCGGCAACGGCGATCGCCCTTGCTGGTCGCATCTCTGGACGAACGGGACGGCAACATGGCGGACATCATGGTGTATCGGTCGGGTACCACGTCTCAACGACCCAGCCATCAACGCGCTGGTAAGGATGGACAGGCGCGGGAGGAACGCCCCGGATGTTCTTGCGATAGACGAGGTACTCGTCAACTTCCCAGAGAGGGATGAGGTGCATCTCCGCGGAGAGGTGCTCGTGCAGCCGCCGGGTGGCCTCGACGGCTGCATTCCAATCGCTGAGCTGATCCAGCCCGATGATCTCCTGCCGCAGCCAGTCCGGAAAGGCATCCAGATCCTCCACACGGGCGCGGTCGGCGAAGGTCAGGAACGGCCACAGGTCGGTCACGGGTTCGGCCATCTGCACCGTGCGATAGGCCATATCCCATGCCGGCTCTGCTGTGTCTGCATCCCCAAGCAGCGGACCCACGGGGGGATCCTCGATCTGCACAGTCACACCGAATCGCTCCCAGCTCTTCACCATCGCCTCGGCGACCGAACGAATCACCGGATCTGTGGGAACAATCATCTTCAGAGGCGGCAGCTCTCCGCCCAGTTGCTGACGGGCAGCCATCAACAGGGCCACGGCGGCCATCGGATCGTATGGCCGCCGCCGGACCAGGGCGCTGGTCGCATAGCTCGTCGAAGGGAACGGACCGTCGACGGTTCGCGCCAGATCGGAGGAAGCGCCGCGCAGCAGGTACTCCTCGATCAGCGCCGGTCGATTCAGCGCGTAAGCCAGGGCCCGCCGGTATTCGCGGATCTGCAGCGACAAGCTGCGCGGGTGGAACTGGAGCACATGGGTGACGGGCAGCGCCATCGGCTGGACGAAGAAGTCCCGCAGGGATGCCTCGTCCTTGCGCAGGCGATCGATTTCCCACGCCGGCAGATGAGCCGCCAACGACACGTCTCCTCGCTGCAGCGCCCGTACGACGTCGTCGCTGTCGGCATACGTGTGTTCGTGAATCTCAGCCACATGGTACTGAGCCAGACCGTCGGCCTCGTCGTCCACGCGGCGGAACGAAACTCCCGCCTGGGTGTCGTCCAGCAAGGTGAAGCCCTGGGCGATCTCCCGATCGGCTTCCACAGACACGGACGTCAGCTCCTCACCATCGATCGCTTCCTGAGTTTCGTGCGCCTCTGCCAGAACGGGCACCGTCAGCAACGCGTCCGGTTTGGCCGGCACGTGCCGGAACTCAATGGAGAACGAATAGGGCGAATGCACCACGATGGCATCTGTGTAACTGGCGAATCGCTCGTCATAGGACGGATGCGCAGCGTCGAGGCGTTGCGCGAGCACCTCGGCGATATCGGGAGCAGTGATCACCGGCTGAGACTCCCAGGCCTGTCGACCGGTTCGGAGGTCGAACTGCAACCGCCTCCCCAGATTCAGCGGTTCCCACCGTTCGCAGAATCTGGTGCGGTAGTGGGCACCACCGTCGAAGATCCGGTCCGGTTCAAAGAACCGCAACTCCGTCAACGAACGGCGCCGATTGAGGGCCGAGGAATGCAGCAGACGCTCGTTCCGTTCATCATCGCGCGGAACCACGACTCCAACATGCAGCCGCTGGTAGCGATCCAGAAACGGACGCACCCGCGCGCAGATTGCGAATCTGGGGCCAGATAAATGCGGCCTGTTCGGCTTCGGCGGCCGCCAGTGCATGATTCCCCTGCGCGCGCGCCCGGTCGGCGTCGGCCAGTCGCCGCTGTGCGCGGGCCGTGAGATCCGCCTGCAACTGTGCCACGACCGGATGATCGGGGAACATGACGGACAGTCGTCCGATGAAGTGACGCACGGCTCGCCAGTCCTGCTCGCTGACCGCTCGGGCTGCCAGTCGACTGATGATCTCGCCCGCCTTTTCGCTCAGGCCGAACAGGCCGGGGTTTCTTCCATGCAGCTCTTCCACGATGAGCAATGCCGACTCTTCGTCATTCTTCCGCAGCCGACGATCCGCTTCCGCCATCAGCAGTGCATGGTGACGCACATCGGCCCCGGGCCACTGCGGGTACTCTCGCTCAAGGGCGATCAGAAACTCGTACGCCAGTTCCAGCTCATCCTTGCGAATCAGCTGATCAACGCGGCGGAGCATCAGGTCTTCATGCAAAATCGCCTGGCCGATGTCGTCGAGATGCAGCAGGTAGTCGCTCTCGTCAGCCTGGTTGGGCAGTTGCAGGGCGAGGTAGTGCAGGTCATTAAACTCCTGGCGAAACCGCTCCAGGTCTGCACCGATCAACCCGCGACGTTCGCTGAGCTTGGCATCGATCGCCTGTCGCATGGCCTCCAGAGTGCGCGGACGGGGCGAAACCGGCTCCGTCACGATCGTGCGTTCGTTCCGCAGCACGATCCAATCCTCCTTGGGACCGCGCAGCAACTGTTCGTCTGCAGGCAACGGCAACTCGCTGAGCAGCGGCAGCTCCTCGGTTTCCGGTGGAGGATCCTGGGGCGTTTCGGCAGGATCGGCGGCCGCCGGATCCGGGGTCTCTGCGGACTGGGCCGCCGTCGCCTGTGCCCGCACGAGCGACGGGGATAGCACCAGGTGGTTGAACGTCAGCAGCACAAAGGCGGTGACGACGGAGTCGACGAGGATCGTGCGCGCGTTCATCGGTTTACTGGCCGTTCTCCTCGAGGAGCTGAGACGCCCGCGCCAGACTGCCGTCCACAGTGGCCACGACCAGTTCGCTCCCGATGCGTCGCGGACCGGACGTGACCGCCTGGCCAACAGAGTGTCGCTTGCGAACCTGACCGGACAGGGAATCGACAGTGATCAGTGTCCCGTCTCGCAGAGCCAGGATGAGCTGCTGCGAGTCTATGAGTGGACGGCCTCCCAGGCTCTCACTCAACGGGAGAGTCCAGAGTCGCTGCAGTTCCGGCTCGGTCTGAAAAGCGTGCAGCTCGGTGCCGCCCGTCTCCACCAGCAGCAGGTCCCCCAGGTACCACAGGTCGTTCGAGACCGGGTTCGGGAGGGCCTGTTCGGCCCGGGGATCGAGGGTTGCGGCGTCGAGAATCCAGCAGCGGCGACCGGATGCGACGGCCAGTCGACCCGCGGAAACATCACCGCGAAAGTCGATCGGCGTCTCCAGGTTCAGGCGGCCCGCATCACTGAGGAATGGCTGCGGCGACGTCTGGACGCTGACGAGGATCAGCTCACCGGGCTGTGTGATCGCGACGGCCAGCGCATCATCTACGGCCACAACCTGTTTCCACGGGGGAGGATCCGCATTGCCCTGGGCAAGTGTCAGATCCTGAACGACCGGCTCTCCGGAACCGGAGCGCAACAGGTGCAGTCGTCCAGACAATGGCAGGAGGAGTCTTTCGCCGAGCAGTACGGGTGCCGTCTCTATGTCTTCCGGAAGCGACAGGCCTCGCCCTGCCTGCCCCAGGCGATTCACAACCCACAGTTGCGGCTGGGGGGCACCGCAAGCGACGGCGATCCGTCCCTCGGCGACTTCCGCAGCGATCAACGGCTGTCTCAGCCCTTCCGGGAGCGACAAACGCGAGCTGGCAGTGATGTGAAATCCTCCCGAGAGGATCTGTTCGGCGGGGACTCGAAAAATATCCCCTGCCTCCGTGATCGCGATCGCTTCGCTTCCAGTCGAATCCGCCGTATACGCCAGCAGTCTGCCTCCCATCGTCACCTGCCATTGACTGGTCAGGTCTTCGCGATTGGTCTGCGTGAGGATCGTCGCCGCTGAATAGGTGGGATGCCGCCCAACGTACAGCCAGTCGCCGAGGTCCTGCAGGGGTTGCGACGCAGTTCCCAGCTCGACCAGTTTTTGATCCGGCTGAATGGTGTCGGTGGTCAGCTGCAGCCTGCGGAGGTTCCGGCTCGCCATCCAGAGTTGACGATCCGGACCGCATTGCAGGTAGACGGGCGTAAGCTCGCCCCCTTTGGCAGCAAAGCGGGGCCCCACGGTAAACGGTGGCTGATTCGGATCGTCCGACACAGAAAACGAACTGACGCGCTCCCCGGTCGAAGGGATGAAGACGTCCCGACCCCGGATCTCCGGCTCATCAAGGACGTGCCCGGCAATGACTTCCTGGGCGATCTCCTCCAGCTGACCGGAGGGGTCACGTGTGTCGAAGACGCGCAGCCGACACTGATCGCCCGGCAGGTTCTCGGCGAGCAGGACCAAAGCCCCCATGGCCAGCAGGGGAGCCGAAATGCTCTCGGGCCGGTGCGCTGTATAAGAGACGGCAACACATTCCAGGGGCGCTGGGTCAGCGTGTACACGACCTCTTCGTCTCCGGCAACGACGAGGCGTTTCCCATCGTTGAGGGCGGCCAGAGAAGTGATCGGCTGCGGGAAGTCCAGCCGCGTCGTCAGCTTGCCCGATTCCAGTTCGATTCGGTTGAGCTGTCCGGCATCGTTGACTACGTACAACTGCCCCTTGTCGACGACTGGACGATCCACGACGCGTCCGACCTCGGACTGCGACCAGAGGACTTTCCCCGACAGCGGATCAGCGAGCATCAACTGCCGATGGGTCGTGTCGAACAACAGGACTCCGGCCACGGGCGACTGCAGTTGAAGGGGGAAGAATGGCGTGTCCCAGCCGATCACGCGGCGCCACAGCGGGAACCCCGTGACGCTGTCGATTCCGTAAACGCAGTCTGCGGCGAGGGCCACCACCACACGACCCACAGACACTTCATCGCTGCGAGAGCGGGCATGAAACAGGAGTGTCAGCGGGGCCGGTGGAGAGGAGTCCTCCACGAGTGCAAGGGCCGCCAACTCCTGAGCCTCGCTGCGCACGAGTTGCCGCTCCACCTCGAGCGTCTTCTCCAGCTTCTCCTGCAGCTTGCGATCACGGGCAAATTCGTCATATCGATTGATCAATTCCCGTCGAGTGACGATGGCTGCCAACGGTTGTTGCTTGCCAAGTGCCGCGTCGATCTTTGACACGGCCTCGGTAAAGGCCTCGTGTTTCAGGATCGACGCCTCCGAACTGCGTCGCGATGTTTCGATGCGTTTGAGCAGCTCTGTGGGGGGAGCCTCCTGGGGGGCGTAGGTGCTCAGCAAGGAACTCGCCTCGTCGGAGATCGCGAGCAGATCGCGATTGAACATCTTACCCGCGGACGCAGCCGAACCTTGCGCAATCCGCAACGCGCGATCAAAGATCTCGTCGTGCAGGTCGCCGAAGTCATCCAGGTCCCGCCTCGTGGTAACGAAGTCTGCGCAGTTCCTGAAGTCCGTTCGACCAGTCGGGTGTGGCACCCGAGATCGACCGTTCGATGCGCGCGAGCCCCAGGTTGACGCGTGCCTCGTCCGCCAGACGATCGCGGGGATGCAGCGCGACGAAGTTCTCGAAGTCACGGATCGCCTGGGAGTACTTGCCCTCGTCCATCTGCTGCCGGGCTTCATCAAACCGGGCCTGCGTGGTGTGCCGGCTGGTGATCAGGTGAAATGTGAGACCCACGAGCACCAAAGAGGCCGCCCCGCCCCCCAACAACAGCACCAACGGTGAGCGCAATGCATCCCGCTCCCCGGGACGCCGCTGCTGAGCGTGCAGATGCTCCCGCAGGCGCGTCATCACGGGTTGGCTGGGTGCGATGGCTTCCGCATCCGAAGCGGCATCGATCGCCGCCATTTCCACACTGCGGCTGACGAACTTGCCGGCGGCCTCCTGCCCCGTGTCGTTCCCCTCACGGCGCACCTCGGGGGCGACTCCGACCACGCCCGCGTCATCGCCCTCCGGACGCCTCTCTCCCGGCTGACGATCGGACTCCCGCGAGCGTTCTTCACCACGACGAGCCTTGGCAGCTTCCCGCTCCCTGCCTCTTGCCCGCTCGGCCTTCTCGGCTCGCTCGGCTTTCTGATCATTCTCGGCCTCAGGGGCCTCTGGCACTTCAGCACGTGGACGCACTCGGCGTGGGGATTGCTTCTCACGGCGCGGCACGTCCGGCTCATCAGCGACAATCTCTTCGGCCGTGATGGGCGCCGGGTTGCGCACACGCTTCTGCGAGACGCGGTCTGGCTTTGGTGGCCTGGGGGGGGGCTCCGCCAGCGGGATCTCAATCTCGTCGGTCAGCGGCCGCAGGCCGAACGTCCCCAGGCCATCCTCATCGTCGGGAGGACGAACACCCGGTATCAGCGAATCCGCTGCGGCCTCCGAGAATACGAGATCGGCGCTGCCGACACGCAACACATCGCCGGGCTTCAAGCGCACTTTTGAACGCGCGTCCCGTTGACATCGACGCCTTCTCCCACCGCCGCGACCACTTCGTAGCCGGTCTTGTTCCAACTGACCCGGCAATGCATCATGCCGACACCCTCGTCCGCAATGCACACATCACTGGATGGGTGTTCGCCAATCGAAGCCGGTTGACGCTTTGAAAGCTCAACCCGCTCCTCACGGCCGGACGCGAACTTGATTTTCAGATAGCTCATTCCACTCCTGGCCCAGTTCGAGGGGCCCTCCGACTTACCCACTGAGAGGTCACCGCGTTCGACCAGACATTCATTGGGCGTCCACCCGAATTCCCAGCGTCGCCTGCATCCGGGACCACCTAGTCACCTCCGCGTGTCACACGGCGAATTCGCTGCATCCCCACCTGGATGCCAGCATCCGTCACTTGCACGACCGTGCCATGCGCAGCGCGGTAATGGGGTTCGATGACCATCTCGGTCTTCTGTTCACTGTTGATCTTCAACGTCAGAATATCTTCAAGCTCCTGCCATCCGGAGACCGGCTGGTCATCCACGAAGATCGTGTTGTTCTCGTCGATTTCCACGATCACCGAGTCATCGGCAAAGTCGTCCAGCGTGGGCAACTGAGCCGCCCCCTCCTGCTCGGGCTGCGGTGCGTCAGCCTCCATCGACTTCTGCAGGCTGAACGAAGCGGTAATCATGAAGAAGATGAGCAGCAGGAATGTCACATCCACCATCGGAGTCATGTCCAGGCCGTCTTCCGGAAAGCCCCTGCGCTGGAGTTGGAAGCCGTCCTGCTCGTCCAGGTCCTCCTCATCGTCCGCCCAGTCGTCCGGCTCGGCGGAGCCGAGGACTGATCCGGCGGGCGGACCGGGAAACCCCGGTTCGGCGTCCGATGCGTCGTCGGTTTCCGCAATCGCATCTTCGCGGACTTCCCCCGCCACCGGACTGTCGATCAGATTGCCAGCAAGGAATGCCTGCTCCAGAGTGGGAACCTCCAGCGCATGACCACAGGCCGGACAGGCAACCTGTGCCCCCGCCTTCCGCCGGCTGATGCTCAGCTTCTGATCACAATTGTCACAGCGAAACTGGATCGGCATGACACCCACGCCACACAACTTGTCTGGTTGAACAAGGAGCTCGGGACCTACTGCGGCTTGTCCTGCACTCCGACATAAAACTTCTCAATGCCCTCGGTCTCGTTGGCGGTGCGGGCGACCTCTTCAATAAACCCCGAGGGCAGCTCACGGTCCGCCTTGATGATGACGATCCGCTTCTGCGCCGCCAGCCCTTCTCCGATGTAGGGGGCAATCTCGCCCAACTGGGCGGGACTCCCCTGGGGACTGTCACCAAGATGGATCTCGGGCTCTCCCTCGCGATTGACGACGGTGATCACGATGGCATCCCGCGTACTCACACCTTCTCCGTGACGTGCCGGCGGGACCTGCAGTGCCGTCTCCTTCTTCATCGTCGAGGTGACCATGAAGAAGATGAGCAGCAGGAACGTCACATCGATCATCGGTGTGATGTCGAGCTCGTCATCGGTCTGGAATCGTTTCTTCTTCACGGCAGATATCCCCGCACCCGGAACGCCATCCGACTAGCCCTGCCTGGTGGCTTCCAGATCGTCGAGAAACTCACTGACGTACTGCTGTACGGAATCCTGCAGTTTTCCGATGCGGACCTGCACCATCGCTCCCAGCAGCACCAGGGGAATCGCGACCGCCAGTCCCATGGCCGTGGTGAACAGCGCGAGGCTGATATTCTCCGCCAGGGCACTGGGGTCCGTTCCTGTCTGCTGGCTGGAGGCGATCTTGGCGAACGCCAGGATCATGCCACAGACCGTTCCCAGCAACCCCAGCATGGGCGCCGTCTTGACGATCGTCCCGATCCACGAGTGGCGGTACTCCAGATCCGCCAGCACGTCCCGCTCGAACTTTTCGGCAAGCAACTGGCGCAGCTTCCGCATCGGCTGATCCTTGTTCGCCAGCGCGACCAGAATGAGCTGCGGGACGGCCTTCGACCAGTATGGGGGCGAGTCACACAACTCTGCGGCCCCTTCCAGATCCTTCTGCTGCATGCGCTCGCGGATCTGGCTCAGAAAGTCCTCCGTGGCGGCATCGCTCGCGAATCGCTTCTCCGAGATCTTCCGCAACAGCAGGATGACGCAGAACACGCCGTACAGGGCGGCGATCGCCAGCGCCCCGTAGATCACCGGACCCGCAAATTCCAGAATGAAGTCCATGAACACTCCTCGGTAAACTCAAGGGGGGCTCCGGCCACGCTCATCCCGGCGAGTGCCACGAACCCACAACCGTCCAGGTTAGTTGACTCTTCGTCGCGGCACGCCGCGCGGCCATGATGCTACGTGCTTTTTGTCAGCCCCGTCAGAGATAAGACTGTCGCGTGACCTCGAATTCGTATCCGTTTCCCTGCTTCTTGACCAGGAAATACGTCCGTTTGATCTTCTGTGCGGGGATGCTCCGGTACTTGACCTCCAGGGTGCCCAACATCTGTTCGGTCTTGGGCGGGTAGAAATGGAAGACCGCCGTCCGTCGATCCACGGTGATCCCGGCCTTCTTCAGGAGGTTGGCATCGACGGTCTTTCGCTCACCACTCTGCCAGGTCATGTACAGCCGCTTCTCATCGGCACCAGAATCCACCACCCGGGTCTGGGGACGCCCCTGACTGAGCTGCGACACGTAGGTCAGTTTGCCGTCGGGGGTAATCACGCCCAACTCGATCCCAAAGTAATCGAGCTGCTTTGCGTATTCATCGATGGAGCGGTCATCCATAAATCGGATGAACCAGCGTTGCTCGGCTGGCACGCCACCCGTTCCTGGTCCCATGCCCAGGGGGCGTCCGCCGGTCCCGGTGGCACTGCCGGGATTTCCGAAGTTCGCGGACGCGTCCGCATTCACGCGCTCGAACTGTTCGGTGGCCTGGTCCGACATCTCCACAACGTTGTCGAGCACCTCTTCGATCTGCAGATCTTCGGTGGGTTCCTCAGTCAACGAGGCATTGGGATCCTCGGGATCGGGTGACTGCAGGTCCCAGGACTCGTCGGGGCTGCCGTCTTCAAACCCGCCGCTGATGGCGAGCATTTCCAGTGGCACAAGATCCAGCGGCGGCGGGGGCCGGTTGGCAAACCAGACGGCGACCACCGACAACACGCCGAGAATCAATGCCGCGACGAGCGCCATCATGAACGAACTGACCCGGTCGTAGATGGTGACGCGCATCACCGGCTCGGGCGTCGTCTGGGCAGGCTCAGGGGGAGCGGAGTACGCCGGCATATCATCTCTGAGCAAGTCGACGAACGGGCATCACGAGAGAGGGGGACAAAGCAGCGGACGGCCCGTGAACCGAGCGGATCGCTGCTCTTGTGGCCGCAAAAAATGCCCGAAAACGAATGCTATTGTGGGCTCTGCGACCTGTCAACGGGTTGGCCCGCGATACAATCGGGAGGTCGTCCGGGGGGCCGGCCTTCGCGACGGCTCGTTCCACCTGCCTATTCAGACGCTCAAGTGCTCATGTTCGAAAACCGTGACGGTCTCCTCACCGCGGGAGACCTGTCGAAGGAGGAGTCACATCGGCTGCTGGCAGCCGTAGGTTTTGACGATCCCGCATCTGCCGGGGAGCGACTGGCCAGCCTCTGCGCGGATGAGGACGATCGTCGCAGCTTCGCGCCCTGTCTGCCCGCCCTGCTGCATGCCCTTTCCTCGTCTGCGTCGCCGGATGCGTCGCTGATCAACTTCGAGCGATTCGTGCAAAGCGTGCCGAGACGATCGGAGCTGTTCGGTTATCTGGCCGAGAATCCCCGGGCCGTCGAGATTCTTGTGAAGCTGTTTGTCGGCAGCCAGTTCCTGACAGAGATCCTGCTGCGAAACCCGGAGTATCTCGAACGACTGACGTTGCATCGCCGCCTGTCGGAGTTCAAGCATCGCGACCAGATGACGGAAGAGGCCCGGGCGGCCACAGGCGAGGGCACCACCACGGCGGAGCGGCTGGACCGGTTGCGTCGGTTTCAGAAGTGGGAACTGCTGCGGCTGGGCGCCTGCGATGCCTTTGGACTGATGGACCTGAAAACGGTCACACTGCAGCTCGCTCTGCTGGCTGACAGTATCGTCCAGGTCAGCCTGGATCTGATTGCGGAGGATCTGCACCTCGACACCTCGAACTTTGCCGTGCTGGCGTTCGGCAAGCTCGGCGGTGAGGAGCTGAACTACAGCTCCGATATCGATCTGGTCTTCGTCACCGAAACCGGCGCGGAACGTTACTGGCCCCTGGGCCAGCGACTCATCAAGGCGCTCATGGAATCGACGAGCGAGGGGTTCCTGTACCGTGTCGACATGCGGCTGCGGCCGTGGGGCAAGTCCGGCCCGCTGGTCTCGAATGCCTCAGCCTATGTCGATTACCTGAGACGTCACGGCCGACTCTGGGAAAAGCAGGCTTTGCTCAAAGCCCGCTGCATCGCCGGAAATCACGCGATCGGCAACGAGCTGCTGAAGTCGCTGCAGCCGACGCTCTTCGACATCACGCCGGCTGAGGTCCGGGAATCGGTGCGCTCGATGAAGGCCAAGATCGAGGACCAGCTCGAACAGCAGGGACGCGGCTGGGGCGAGGTCAAGGCCGGCCAGGGCAGTATCCGCGACATCGAGTTTCTGACACAGGCCCTGCAGCTGATCCACGGACGGGAGAAGCCAGCGGTCCGCAGCATCAACACGCTCGATGGCCTGGTGCGACTGGCCGACCTCGATTTCATCCATGCCCAGGACTACCGCCAACTCACGACCGGGTACATCTTCCTGCGGACGATTGAGCATTCACTGCAGCTCATGCACAACAAGCAGATGCATTCGCTGCCCCAGGATCGCCGCGAACTGGCCTACCTGGCCCGGCGGCTCGACTATCCGGGGCCCGACGAATTTGTTGCCCAGTACGAGCGCCACTGTTTCGAGATCCGCCGGATCTACACCCGGTATCTTCTCGATGAACCGGAGCAGGAGGAGGAAGTCGGGGTCGATGCGGGGCGAAACGTCTCTCTCCATCTGGGTGCGTCGGCCACCTCCTACCAGGACCTGTTCGATGGGCCGACGGTGGCCAGGCACGTCCAGTTACTCGAGCGACTGGGCCACGACCGCGAAGTCTGTATCGATGCGCGCACCAGCGGCGATGATCGCTGTGAGCTGACGATCGTCGGTTACGATCACCTGGGCGAATTGTCGCTAATGTGCGGCCTGCTGTTCGTCTATGGCTACAACATCGACGCCGGTCATGTGTTCACGGGCGACGAGGTGCCCAGCACCCGCAGCCGACCGGGATCCGGCGAACGTCTGCGAAAGTACGTCAACGTGTTCTATCTGAAGACCGCTGACGGCGCGGTCTCGGACTCCAATTGGCGCCATTACGAGGCCGAACTCTCCCAACTGGTTGGACTGCTGAAGCTGGGACAGCGTGGAGAAGCCCAGGGGAGAATGGCCAAACGTGTCGCGGCAGCGCTCGCCCCCTCGACCCCAACGGCCCCCCCCCTGTTGCCAGTGGAGATCGACATCGACAACGAGGCGGATCCCACAGCGACCGTGCTCGAAATTCGCGGGGGGGACACGGTCGGCTTTCTCTACGAACTGACCAACGCGCTCAGCCTCACCGGGATCTCGATCGACCGCATGCAGATCCACTCTGCCGGCAGGGAGGTCGTCGACACGTTGCATGTTACCGACGTCCATGGCCGCAAGATCACCGATCTGCAACGGCAACTCGAAATTCGGGCGGCCATCGTGCTCATCAAGCACTTTACACATCTGCTGCCCTCCTCACCCAACCCGGAAGCCGCGCTGCTCCATTTCGGCGAGTTGACCGAACAGCTCTTTCGGCAGCCTGGATGGATCGACTCGCTCTCACGCCTGCAGCAGTCGGATGTGCTGAACGCGCTGGTGCAGTTGCTGGGGGTCAGTGACTTTCTGTGGCACGACTTCCTGAAGCTCCAGCACGCCAATCTCTTTCCGGTCGTCACCGATCTGGCAGCCTTGCAGGAGCAACGGACCAAAGGCGACCTCGAGCAGTCGCTGGACAAAGAGCTGTCCCAGACGGCGGACCTGAATGCGCGGCGCGACATCCTGAATGCGTTCAAGGATCGGGAAATGCTGCGTGTCGACATGCGCCACATCCTGGGGCTGCAGGACAAGTTCGGCATGTTTTCCGGAGAGCTCACGGATGTGGCTGAGGTGGTGGTCGAGGCCGCCTACCGGATCTGCGATGAGGCACTCCGGAAGCGTCACGGGGATCCTCAGAACGAACACGGGGATGACTCTCCGCTGACAATCTGTGCGCTGGGGAAATGTGGCGGCCGGGAACTGGGCTTTGCCTCCGACATCGAGTTGATGTTCCTGTACGAGCAGGACGGAATGACGACCGGCCCGGAACGCGTGACGAATCTCGAGTACTATCAGCTCATCGTCGAGGCGTTTCGCAAGTCGATCCGGGCGCGCCGGCAGGGCATCTTCGAGATCGACCTCCGGCTGCGACCTTACGGCAAGGCGGGCAGTCTGGCCATCTCACAGGAGACGTTCGAGAAGTACTTTGCCCCGGACGGTCCCGCCTGGCCCTATGAGCGACAGGCGCTGGTCAAGCTCCGGCCGATCGCCGGAGACCTGAAGTTCGGAAAACGGATCGTCGGATTGCGCGACACGGTGGTCTACAGTGGTCGCCCCTTCGACGTTGCGTCCATGCGGGCGATGCGCGAGAAGCAGCAGCGACAACTGGTCAAGCCGGGGACGTTCAACGCCAAGCTGAGCCCCGGCGGACTCGTCGACTGCGAATACCTGGTGCAGGGGCTGCAGATTACCCATGGACATAAGCACAAAGGTCTGCGCGTCCCCAACACCCGCGAAGCACTCAAGGGACTGCAGAAAATCGGCGTCATCACCCCCACCGAACGCGTGAGCTTGCGGGACGCGTACCGTTTCCTGCGCCGACTGATTGACGCCTTGCGGATGGTGCGGGGTGACGCCCGCGATCTCACCGTCCCCCCTGTCGATACCGAGCAGTTCCAGTTTCTGGCACGCCGGCTCGGCTACCTCAAGGCCCCTCTCAAGCTCCAGCAGGACATCGAGTTCCACACGGCGAACGTCCGCGAACTCTCACGCCTGATGGATCGGTAACGGCCGGGACACGTTACGGGAGACTCGAACATGGCCTCAGGGAAGCGGACGTCTCTGATGTCACCGGCGCGCCTCGAGAGAGGCTGGGTGATTGTGCTGCCGGGCATCGAGGGACGGAGCCCGCTCAACAATTGGGTGGTCACCGGATTGGTCCAAGGGGAGGTGCCCTACGGGATCGAGATTCACGATTGGACTCGCGGTCCGCTGCAGTTGTGGCGCAACCTCCGCGACAGTCCCTATCACGCGAAGCAGGTGCAGATCCTCGGGGACAAGATTGCCCGGTACCGAGAATCGCACCCTCAACAGCCGGTCTACCTGATCGGGCACTCGGGCGGCGGCGCGATGGCTTTGTTCACTCTGGAGCAACTCTCCCCCGAGGTGAAGGTCTCCGCTGGACTCCTGTTGCTGGCTGCCGTTTCACCCGCATACGACTACCGACCCGCTCTGCGGGGGACGACGCGTGGCTTGTGGAACTTCTCTTCCCTCGGCGACCTGTACGCACTGGGGCTGGGCACACTTCTGCTGGGGACCTGCGACGGACGGCACGCGATCTCGGCTGGTTGTCAGGGATTTCACCAGCGCCCCAGCGACAAGTCTGCGGCCCATGGCCCGGAACTGACCGAGATCCGTTTCCAGCCGCGGATGGTCTGGGACGGGAACCTCGGGGGCCATTTCGGAGCCGTCAATCCCCGCTTCGTGCGAAAGTGGATCGCCCCGCTGCTATGCGAGACGGGTCGCGCTCAGGGGCTGACAGGGGGCGGCTGAACGCTCGCGGCAGCTCCGCTGGTGACATCACGAATCACGTGTCGGCGGCCGCACGGGCGGTCGGTGCGATCGGCAGCGAGAAACTGCTGTGATCCGGATGTCCGGCATCAGGGCCGACAAAGACCCGCTTGGGCATGTTGCGAGCCTCTTGCCCCATCTTGAGATCGTACTCGATGCGCCCATCGGCTCCGTCGCGGACGTCGAAGTCGAAGCCGTCGAACGATCCCACGGTGTGGATGTCGAACCGCACCTCGTTCCGCTCAGCGTTGACTCCCCACTTATCAGGGTTCCGGGCCTTGGCCTCCAGCCCGACAGGTCGCAGCCTGCCGAACGTCCCGGACGTGAGTCGAATCGAACCGGAAAACCTGGTAAGCCGCTTGGCGGCGGTCCTCACATGCCACAGGTCATCCGCGTACCAGACGTAGTAGCGTGCGTAGTCGACCTTCACCAGATTCTGCTCCGGCCGACCACGCGGGTCCACTGGGCATGCTTCCGGTCTTGTGTCTCCACTCGCGACCACGTCCGGAGTCTGGGCCAAGGTCGACTGGCAAGCACTCCACAGGAGGCACATTGCAGGAATCATACGGCACAGCATGTCGCTCACTCCCCCGGTTCAGGGCGCGAGACTCGCAGGTGACGGCGACGGTTGCCAGGGAACACTGCCGTACCGCTGGATCTCGCGCCGCAGCGCTGCGGCCAGTTCGTTGAACACCGTCCTGTTGCTGCGCGACAGATCTGACTGCTCCAGCGGATCGTCGGCCAGGTTGTAGAGTTCCAATGGGCCGAACGGACTGTTCTGGAGCAGCTTCCAGTCACCCCGACGGACGGCCTCGATGGTCTTGCCGCCGAACTCGACTCCCCCTTCACGCCGCCCCCAGAACCAGAACTCGCGCAACTCATCCTGTTCCTCACCAAACAGCGTGGGAAGGAAGCTGCGACCATCGATCCCCCGGGGGCTGGGGAGGCCGGCGGCCTCGATAAGGGTGGGGAACAGGTCCATCGTCAGAGCCCGCAGGTCGGACCGGCTGCCGGCTTCGACCCGGCCGGGCCAGCGGACGCCGGTGCAGACCTTGATCCCACCCTCGTACACCGTTCCCTTGCCTGCCCGCAGCGGTCCGTTCCGGGCGCCGACGTTCGACTGTCCTCCGTTGTCGGAGGTGAACACGACCAGTGTGTTCTCTGCCAGTCCCTGCTCCTCCAGGCAGGCGAGCACTTGCCCGATTCCGGCATCGAGGTGTTCGATCAGCGCGACCAGCTGAGCCCGCTGTTCGCTGATGCCCGCCTCGCGCTGCTGCACGCGCTCCAGCCAGTCGGCCGGGGGTTGAATCGGTGTATGGGGCGCGTTGTAAGCCAGATACAGAAAGAACGGATCGGTTGACTCGCGGCTCCGCAGATACTGACAGGCCCACGCGCTGAACAGATCGGTCGCATGTCCCTCGGGATCGATCTCGTCGTTGCCCGCCCGCATGTAGTTGATCCCGTGGCGGCGATGGTCGTAATAGTCGTCCATCATGTCCCCCAGGAACCCCCGAAAATCGTCGAAGCCACGATCCGTCGGACGGCTGGGGGACTCCAGTCCGAGATGCCACTTGCCGACGATCGCGGTGTCATAGCCGGCCGACTTCAGGACCTGCGGCAGCAGCACCGCCTCTGGTGTGAGATACCCCCAACTGTCCTCGGGCCGCGTGCGGATGACGCCCGGGACACCGACGCGATCCTGATACTGGCCACTGAGCAGCGCCGCCCGCGTGGGGGAGCAGACAGGACAGTTCGCGTAGAACTCATCGAACCGCATCCCCTCGGCAATCAAGCGATCAATGTGCGGGGTCTTGAGATCGCTCGCTCCGAAGGAACTCAGGTCGCCATATCCCAGATCGTCGACCAGGATGACGAGCAGGTTGGGGCGTTCGGCGGCTACCAGCTGTCGCGCGGGCTCCCCCTCGACGACGCAACCCCATGTCAGGCAGACAAGCAAACAGGCACGTATCACTGCCCAGATCTCCCTTGGGATTCAAGGAACAGGCCCACAGAGGCCGCTTTCGTAACTCGTCGTAGCCGCGCCTCCGCAGCCTGGTGGCATCAGAGGCACTCAAGCATCCGGGGCGTCAGAAGTTGTCCGCCGCCACGTAGGCGTCGATCACGGCTTGTTCGCCTTCCTTTCCCTTCTGCGAATTGCCGTGCTCCATGCCGAAGATGAAGTCACGACCCTCGGCGTTCATGCGCTGGTGAATGTGCTTGAACACATTGCGGTAGTTGATTTCACCGGTGCCGGGCTCCTTGCGGCCGGGATTGTCTCCGATCTGAAAGTAGCCGATTTCATCCCAGGAGAGATCGATGTTGGGGATCAGGTTCCCCTCGGTGATCTGCTGGTGATAGATATCGAACAGGATCTTGCAGGCGGGACTGTTTACCGCCTTGCAGATGGCATACGCCTGGTCGGAGTACTGCAGGAAGACGCCCCCGTGGTTGGCATGCCAGTTGAGGGGCTCGAGCACCATTACCATCCCGTGTGGCTCAAAGATCTCGGCACACCGCCTGAGGAGTTCGATGACATTGGCTGTCTGGTAACCGATTTCGAGACGGTCGCGCGGAGTTTCGTCGACGTCGCCGGGAACCACGGTCATCCATTTGGCATTGACGCGTTTGGCGACTTCCACGGAATCCTTGATGTCGCTGAGGACCATCTCGATCATCGCGGGGTCCTTGCGGGCGAACGTCAGCTTGCCGATGGATCCATGCGCGACGAAGACTCCCATCTCCATATTCAGATCGCCGAGAGTGCGGGCCACACGATTCTGATCCTCGACCGACCGCTTGCGCATGCCGTTGTCTTCCAGCGCCGTAAAACCCTGATCGTGCATAAACTTGAGCTGGTCCACGAGATCCGGGCCGGCGGACTGCTGGAACATGCCGAAA
The DNA here is from genome assembly GCA_963715185.1 of uncultured Planctomycetaceae bacterium. Classification (GTDB taxonomy): domain Bacteria; phylum Planctomycetota; class Planctomycetia; order Planctomycetales; family Planctomycetaceae; genus CAVPPT01. The sequence continues at coordinate 155,179 of CAVQRG010000015.1, read as the reverse complement.
TGAGGCGCGTACTTGAGCTGGAAATGGCGACCGGAAGCTGATTGAGCATTGGCGGCCGATGTCACAGCGGCGGAGGTGACGGCCGCAGCGGCACCACCGGCCAATGTCGTGGACAGGAAATCTCGCCTTTGCATGGATGCTTCTCCGGAGACGGTTAATGATCGATGAGAGCGTCATCATGCCAGACCCCTGCTGAGAACTCAAACGGTCTGGAATCCCGGCCCGTGGATTTCGCAGCGGACCTCTTCGGTCACGTAAGGGCGGTCCCGGCCTAACCAGACGGACAACGCATGCGAGGCACATGAATACCCCCGACGAACCCTTGCCGTCTCGAAATCATGTCGTGTCGAGCGTATACTGGCGGATCTCGTGTGCATCACATCGGAACTGGACCCCTGGCTTCGACCCGCATTCCCGCTGCTCTGGACGGCATGGCCCCGGAACCCATCACGCTTCCTCCTGTGGAGTCATCTTCCGTCGGACTGGTGGAACGCCGTTCCGTCCAGTTGTTCGATGCCCCGAACCGGCTGACGTTGACAGGCGGCCGTGCGCCTCGGCCCGGTGACCGTGGCCTACCAGACGTACGGCAAGCTGAACGCGGCCAAGGACAACGCCATCTTTGTCTGCCATGCGCTGACCGGTGACGCGCATGTCGCCGGCCGCTATCAGGCAGATGATCGCAAACCGGGTTGGTGGGAAGGGTTTGTCGGACCGGCCAAGGGGCTCGACACCGACCGCTACTTCGTCATCTGTGCGAATATCCTGGGGGGCTGCCAAGGCACAACCGGACCTGTCAGCATCGACCCGGAGACCGCTCAGCCATACGGCCCCGACTTCCCGTTCATCACCGTTTCCGACATCGTGCGGGTCCATCAGGCGCTGGTCGATCACCTGGGGATTGGTCGACTGCTCAGCGTGATCGGTGGCAGCCTGGGTGGGATGCAGGTGCTCGAGTGGGCGGCCCAGTTCCCCGATCGGATCGCGTCGGCCATTGTGCTGGCTTCGGGCGCCAAGCTGAATGCCCAGGGAATCGCCTTCAACAACGTGGGACGGCGTGCGATTTACGCCGATCCGCGGTTCCGGCAGGGACGATACTACGACCACGATGATCCGCCCCGGTTCGGTCTGGCCCTGGCGAGGATGATCGCCCATATCACGTACCTGTCCGAACAATCCATCGAGATGAAGTTCGGCCGCAGGCTGCAGCATAGCGATGAACTGACCTACGACCGGGACCGCGAGACGGAATTCCAGGTCGAGAGCTACCTGCATCACCAGGGGCTGCAGTTCGTGGAGCGGTTCGATGCCAACAGCTACCTGCTGCTCACGCGGTCCATGGACTACTTCGATCTGGTGGAGTCCTACGGCCCGCTGCCTGTGGCCTTGGGCCGAACAAACGCCCGGTTTCTGGTTGTCTCCTACAGCACGGACTGGCTGTTTCCGACCGAACAAAGTCGCGACATCGTGCGGTCACTCATCGCCGCTCATCGGCGCGTTTCGTTCGCCGAGTTGGACAGCCCGTTCGGTCACGATGCGTTTCTGATCGACTCGCAGCTGCCGATGCTGGCGCGCATTGTCCGACCGTTCCTGGACCATGCACACACCGAACAGGGGAGCGGTTGACCGCAGTCTCATGAGCGCCAAACGACCGACATTCCTCGATCCCAAGATGGCCGTCACCGATCAGGTGATCCTGTCGCAGGTCGAACGCGGCAGCCGGGTCATCGATCTTGGCTGCGGCAGCGGGCGTCTGCTGCATCGCCTCCGCGACGAGCACGACTGCGACGTGCTGGGGGTCGAACTGGATATGGATGCGTACGTGGCCGCCCTGGGGCTGGGCATTCCTGTGCTGCTCGCCGATCTGGATCAGGGGCTCTGCGACGTCCCCAGCCGCTCGTTCGACTTTGCCGTTCTGAGTCAGACGCTGCAGCAGGTTCATCACCCGCGACAGGTGCTCGAAGAAATGTTGCGTGTGGCCCATCGCGCACTGGTTGTCATCCCCAACTTCGGCCACTGGAAAGTGCGGCTGCAGGTCGCGATGCGGGGACGGGCACCGGTCACGGACGCCTTGCCCTACGAGTGGTACGAATCGCCGAACGTGCACTTCCTGACGATGCTGGATTTTCGGGATCTGGCGCGCCATGGCGACTTCCGGGTGGTCGAAGAATTGCCGATCATCGGCCAGCGCGCCGTCGGTCGCGCCTGGATGGCCAACCTCCGTTCCCACAGCGCCGTGTACGTTCTGGAACGTGTCGGCGAATAGCTCACCTCCCGCAGCAGGCATGGTGCATGTCCCCGAACAAGTGGATCAGCCCGCGACACTTCAGCCTGGTGGGCAGTGTCTTCGGTCCCTTGCTGGGACTGCTGATCGTGTTTGCGATCTTCTGGGGAGCGGATACCTGGAAAGCCCGGGCCGCCGATCGCACGCCCCGGTTCGCCACCGTCGAAAGCCTGCAGGTCATTGCCCAGAACACGTCCCTGGTCGGAGTCGCGGCCCTGGGCATGACGCTGATCATCATTTCGGGAGGCATTGACCTGTCCGCGGCTGCCGCGATCGCGTTGTCGTCCACCGTGGCCGCCTGGTTCTTTCGCGCTGGTCATCCGCCCCTCGTCGGCATCGCTGCCGGGATCCTGTCCGGTGTAATCACCGGCCTGATCAATGGCACGCTGGTGAGCGCCCTGAAGGTCGTCCCGTTCATCGTGACCCTCGGCACGATGACGATCTTTCGGGGTGTCGGGCGGGAGATTGCCGGCGGCACACCGATTCGCGCCCATGGCGGGGTCCCCGAATGGCTGCTCAACCTGCAGTCTCCTTACCCCGAACCGGAATGGCTCCTCGTCTCACCCGGTGTCTGGGTCATGCTCGCGCTGGCGGTGATGACCGCCGCCCTGCTCCACCTGACGGTCTTCGGACGCCATGTGTTTGCGATGGGTTCGAGCGAGGCGACCGCCCGTCTGTGTGGCATCGACGTGACACGGACACGGATCGCCGTCTATACGCTCAGCGGCATCTTCATCGGCGTGGCCGGCCTGTTTCAGTTCGTCAAGCTGTTTGGCGAAGGGGACCCCAACGCCCTGCCGGGCGCGAGCTTGATGTGATCGCGGCGGTTGTCATCGGAGGTGGCAGCCTCAGTGGCGGCCGCGGTTCTATTCTTGGCACGCTCTCGGGGGCCTGCCTGATGGAAGTCATCCGGCATGGATGTGTCGTGCTGAATGTCCCCACCGCCTGGCAACAGATCATCATCGGACTGATCGTGATCGTGGCCGTGACCGTCGACCAGATTCGACAGCGACGGCTGGAACGCGGGTGACGGAGCGGCGGTCTCCGCTACAATCCACCGGGAAGGGCACCGCGGCAGTCTTCGGTCGGCGGCTGAGAACTCTGGACGGGCTCGTGGGGCATACACATGATGGCCGGCTCCTACATGATGGATCTGTACCTGGGCATCGCCATCATGCTTGTGCTGATGGCGGCCTGTTTCGGACTGGCCCTGCGCCTGACGCGCAGTGCCCCCAAGCAACTCTGCGACATTCTGGCTGTTGTGACTGTTCTGGCGATCGGGTATTACGCGCGCTGGATCTGGGACGACACGGTCATGGGACAACTGCTGCCGTTCTCCAATCTCGTGATGCTGAGCAACTGGTTTCCGCTGGCGACCGGCTTCCTGGCGGGGCTCGTCTGGCGGCGGATTGAAGGGGGGCGGCAGAGCCGGCCCCGCCAGATCTTCGCAGTCGTGCTGTTGGGTGTTGCCGCCACCTACTCCCTGTTCCGACCACTGCAGGGGGCCGTTCCCGTGTGTGCGAACGAATGGGAAGGCGACTTGTGCAAGCAAACCACCAAGTCGTCGTGCAGTGCAGCCGCGGCGGCAACACTTCTGCAGTTCTACGATTTGTACGCCCCGGAGCAGGAGATGGCCGAACTCTGCCTGACGCGGATCAACCGCGGGGAGCCCGAGCAGCCGGCGCAGGAACGCCACCTGCTCATTCAGGCGTTGCAGACTCGCAGCGGCACGACCTGGAAGGGACTGTATCGCGGTCTCAGCCTCAAGGCCCGCGAGATCGGCTACAGGGCGGAAGTCTTCGAGTCGGATTACGAGCAGTTGCGTCGCAGTTTTGAGGATCCCTGCATCCTCCAATGCGAACTCCAGATGACCAACGACGGGAGCACCGCCGACTACGAGGCACAGGGATGGGTTCCGGGGCAGCCGCACTCCATCGTGTTGTGGAACTTCAACGAGGATGGAACGGTGGTGGTGGGCGATCCGTTCGCCGGACCCGAAGTCTGGCCACGCGAGGCGATGGAGACGCTCTGGCAGGGCCAGACCTTGCGGCTCGTACGTCGTGACGATGCCGACGAACAACAGGCGGCCGCCGTCAGGCAGTAGTCTCCAGTTCCCCCGCCAGAGCTTGCGTCTGTCGAAAGAGCGCTTCGCCGGCGGCGGTCAATTCCTGGCCTCGGCGCGACATCATGCGGCGGGCGATCGCCAACCCTTTCTCGATGGCAAACGGCGAAGATCCCTCGGTCTCATGCCACGTGAAACTCGGCACGAATTTCGGTGCCTGGGAGCATACGACACTGCTGCAAAAGCCGACGACGGCTCCCGTGGGAAAAGCCACGTTGATACCGGTCTTGCTGTGATCTCCCATCAGCAATCCGACGAACAGCTGTCCCGTGTCCACTTCCTGTCCATTAATGGGGACACGGATGGTCCCGTAGGTGTTCTTAAGGTCGCTGTTCAGACAGTCCGCCCCGATATTGACCCAACTCCCCACATAGCTGTGCCCGAGAAAACCGTCGTGCTGCTTGTTCGTAAAGCCCTGCAGAATGCTGGCCTCGACCTCACCGCCAACCTTGCACCGTGGCCCCAGCGTCGTCCCCTCGCGGATGACGGCCCCAGGCTGAATCAGGCAGTCGTCGCCGATCACGACCGGCCCCTCGATGGAGACATGCGGCCGAATCGTGACCCGCTCACCAATCCAGACCGGGCCATGTTCAGCGTCGATAACGACACACGGTTGCACCCGAGACGACGCCCCGATGTGGATCGACTCCGGATTCAACCGATACACTCCCGGAAAGTCTTCGCTGCCGGAAGCCCTCTGGTCGCGGCCCTGCGGCAACTCCCAGTCCGATTCGATCGCACGGGCATTGGCGTGTACGATTTCCCAGGGCCAGTCGAACAACTCGACCAGCGCGGTGACGTCCTTGCGCGGGATCCCCTGCAGGGTCGCGTCCAGCAAGCCGGGATCGAGGAACACCTCGGGGGCAAGCCGCGCGGCCAGTTCTGGATCGGCCATGACGCACGCGATCCGGTCCGGGTCACCTGCCGTCCCGACCCACGACCTTGACGCGTCGTCAGGTTCCGGCAGGCGCTTCCAGTAGCCGCGTCCATTGACCAGCAGTGACGCCCCGGTGAGCGGCTCGTTGACTGGTCCGGGCACTTGCTCCGCCACCACGGCCGAGAGGTTCGGACGGCACCAGAAACCGATCCGCGGCGATGCCCCTCCTCCCTGCTTCCACAGACGGGCGCAGCGCTGCCACAGCAGACCTTGGCCACTGCGCAGTTCAAAGACTCCGCGTGTGTAAACGAGCGGCAGAAATCGCGACCAGCCACCGTCCTCGAAGACGATCATCGCGCGGGACATCACTGGTCAGCCAACTCGAAGAGAAACGCGAAATCGTCACGCATCTTTGCCAGACCTGCGTTCAACAGCCGGACATCGTTGACCGCGGAAAACATCGAGCAGCCTTTCTCGGCCAGCATCGCGGCATGTTCGGCCGTCGGAGTGACGGCTCCCCAGGTCTTGCCATGCCTTCGGCAGGCGGCGGCCACCTGATCGATCGCCGCCAGGCACTTTTCGTGGAGGAACTCGCCGGGGACCCCCAGCGCCAGGCTGAGGTCCACCGGGCCGACAAACAGCAGATCGACGCCGTCGATGGCCGCGATCGCATCACACGCTTCCACCGCTCCGGTCGTCTCTACCTGAATCGCGACGAACAGCTCCTGGTTGGCCTTCGCGATGTGCTCGGTGACCGATCTCGCTCCGAACCCGGCGTCGTACCCCCCCGTGTTCAGTCCTCGACACCCGCGAGGCATGTACTTGGCCCACTGGACAAACTCTTCGGCCTGGTCGGCGGTGTGGACCTGAGCGGCCATGACACCTCCGGCACCGGATTCCAGGCACCGTGTGACGGACGCATAGTCTGTGGGGGCAATTCGTACGAAGCTGTCGAGCCCCTGACAGCGACCCGCCATCGTCGCGGTTTCAAACTCATGGATCGACAGGCCGGCGTGTTCGTGGTCGATCCAGAATCCCTGGAAGCCACCGCGCTGTCCGAGCACCTGGACGAAATTGTGGTGATAGAGTCGGCTGACGGCGAAGACATTGACACGTTCGCCCCGGGCCAGCCGTGTCTTGAGAGTGGTGATCATCGGCAACGTGTTTCTGCTCGGTCAGTCGAAGGTAAGGCCCGCGGCAGCCGCTAGAGAGTCGGCTCCCAGCCCGGTTCGTAGTCGCGCTTCCAGTACTCCATGGCTTTGCTGTCGCCGAGGATGTGTCCGTCTTCAGATCGGCAGGTCAACGCCCGTCCGGTCCGGTGTGCGATGTTGCCCAGGTGGCACAGCAGAGTACTCTTGTGACCCGTTTCAATCTCGGCGTTGCACGAGAGAGGCTTGCCCTCGCGGATCGCCGTCAGGAAGTTCTGAATGTGATCCGCCTGATCGACACCGCCGGCGACCTCCTCAACAAGCTTGTCGGAGCGGTCGTACACGCGGTAATTGCCGCTTCCATCGATCTCGAGCGCCCCTTCCTCGCCATAGAATGCGACAAAGTCCGAGCGAAAGCGATGCTTGTTACAACTCAGGCCTTCCCAGGTGATCTGCTTGCGGTCTGGAAACTCGAAGCAGACCGTATGCGTGTCGGGCGTCTCCTGATCGTCCTCCCAACGATAGCGCCCCCCCGAGGAGGTGACCCGGACGGGAAAGTCGACGCCCATTCCCCAGCGGCAGATGTCGAGGGCATGCACGCCGTTGTTGCCGAGTTCGCCATTCCCCCAGTGCCACAACCAATGCCAGTTGTAGTGGCGACTCCCCTCACCTTCGAGTCCGTACTCCCGGTAGGGAACCCGGGGGGCCGGCCCCTGCCAGAGTTCGTAATCGAGATGCGGGGGCACGTTCGCGAGCACGCCCCTGCCAATCGAAGGCCGAAGGTTGTTGTACCACGAGCGGGACAGGAACAACCGGCCGATGACACCCTCCCGCAACTTCTGGACGGCCTCGATGAAGGATGGCCCACTGCGCCGCTGGGTCCCCATCTGGACGACACGGTCGTGCGCCCGCGCTGCCGCGACCATCGTTTCCCCTTCCCAGGGATTATGGCTGCAGGGCTTCTCGACATAGACATGCTTGCCCGCCTTGCAGGCCAGAATGGTCGCCGGAGCATGCCAGTGATTCGGAGCCGCACAGACCAGCACGTCGACGGCCGGATCATCGAGAATCCGGCGGTAATCACCGATCGCCTCCGGGCGCTGCCCCGCCTCAGAGTCCAGTGCCGAAGCGGCCGCGTCGGCCCGCCGGGCGTCCACGTCACAAACGTATTTCACCTGGACATTCGGTAGCCGGGAGAACGACTGCGCCAGCGAGAGCCCGCGACTAAGGCCCATTACTCCCACGGTGACTGTCTCGGCCGGGCTGCTGCCGTCGTCCATTCCCAACGCGAGTGAGGCCGCAGACACTGCAGCAGACCCGAGAGCCGCATCTCCCAGAAACTGTCGACGCGTCGATGCTGGAAACATGGATCCTCCCGGCAGATTCCACAGGGCCTCAGCAGACTTGCTCACTCGGGCCGTGGGTGTCAGCATACCATGTCCTGCCACCATTCGCCTCTGCGGAGATCCGCCTTGATCGACGACTCGCGTACCGTCCGACTGACCTTTCGGGATGATGTCCGCCGAAACCCCCTGTGGGGGCTTGTCGTCGTCGCGGGCATCGGCTTCGTCGTCACTTGCCTGGCATGGGTGATGGCCGGCCTGACGACCAACCCATCGACCACGGTCGCCACGGACATCTCCCCAGTCGCGCGATTCCTCAACAAACAGGGAGCCCTGCTGATCGGGGGCGAAGCGGCCGTGATCGTGTTGGGGGGGATACTGGCCATGACGGTCGATCGAATCCAGACACTCCGAGAGCAAACGATCGGCTCCGGTCGCTCCTCGTGAGCAGGTCGGCCGGCGCTGGCAGTGCCGGTCGGTTTCCAGGTTGAGATGCACGATGACAGACGCGGCCCGCAAAGAAATCGAACACCTGCGCCGCGAGATTGAGCGTCATAATCGCCTGTACTACGTCGAAGCTGCGCCGGTCATCAGCGATCTCGAGTTCGATCGGCTGCTGAAACGACTGGAACAGCTCGAGGTCGAGCACTCCGAGTACGACGCGCCGGACAGCCCCACGCACAAGGTGGGCGGCGAACCGATCGACGGCTTCGCGAGTGTGCTGCATCGTCTCCCCATGCTTTCCATCGACAACGTGTACGATGAAGCGGCCCTGCGGGAATTTGATCAGCGCGTGGGTCGTCTGCTCGATGCCGAGGAGATTGAGTACTCGGTGGAGTACAAGATCGACGGCGTCGCGATCTCGCTGCTGTTCGAGCAGGGACGTCTGACGCAGGCCCTCACGCGGGGAGATGGCCGCCAGGGCGACGACATCACGGCCAACGCACGGACCATCGGCGGCGTGCCACTGCGATTGATGGGCACGACACTTCCGCCCGTCCTGGAGGTGCGCGGGGAGGCGTACATCGCCAACAGCGATTTCGCACACCTGCAGGCCGCGCAACAGTCAGCAGGGATCGCCGTCTTCAAGAACCCTCGCAACACGACGGCCGGGGCACTCAAACTGCTCGATCCCCGGCTGTGTGCCGCGCGACATGTGCGGTTCCTGGCTCATGGCCTCGGCTACTCCGAAGGGCTGGAGTGCGAGACCCACGTCGCCTACCTGCAAACACTTCGCGAATGGGGCGTGCCGACGACCCCGGGGGTTGAGGCCCGCCGTGGGATCGAAGCCACGCTCGAACTCGCCCATACGATGATGGACAACCTGCACACGCTGGATGTCGAGGTGGACGGGCTGGTGATCAAGGTCAACGACCTGGCGACGCGCGAGAGACTGGGGAGCACGTCCAAGAGTCCGCGCTGGCTGATCGCCTTCAAGTGGGAGAAGTACGAGGCCGTGACGCGCGTGATGGAGATCGACGTTCAGGTGGGCAAGACCGGGGCGCTGACTCCCGTTGCGCACCTCGAACCCGTCGAGATCGCGGGGACGACGGTCTCCCGCGCCAGTCTGCACAATCGCGACGAGCTGGACCGGCTGGGAGTCATGATCGGCGACTGGGTCGTGGTGGAGAAGGCTGGGAAGATCATCCCGCACGTTGTGCGCGTCGAGGAGCATCGGCGTGATGGACGCGAACAGGCGTTCCAGTTTCCCGAGCAATGCCCCGAATGTGGATCGCCAGTCGCGCAGGACGAGGGAGGGGTCTACGTTCGCTGCCTGAACCCCAACTGTCCAGCCCAGCTTCGCGAGCGCGTGCTGTTCCTGGCATCGCGGTCCGCACTGGACATTGAAGGCCTCGGCAGCAAGCTCGTCGAGCAACTCGTCGAGCAGGGACTCGTCACCTGCTTCGCGGATCTCTACCACCTCGCCGAACGACGCGATGACCTGCTGGCGCTGGAGCGGATGGGAGAGAAATCGGTCGACAATCTGCTCGCAGGGATCGAGGCCTCGAAACGACAGCCGCTCTGGCGACTGCTGACGGCACTCAACATCCGCCATGTGGGGACCAGCAATGCCCGCCTGCTCGCCTCACGTTTCGGGACGATCGACGCGATCACCGAACAATCCGTGGAGTCACTGGCCGAAGTGGATGAGATCGGACCGGTCATCGCCGAGTCTGTGCACTCCTTCTTCCATTCGGACTATGGCCGCGACCTCGTCGCGAGTCTGAGGGAGTGCGGGCTCCACTTCGGAGAACCGTTGCCGGTGGACGAAGCGGCCCACGACGGTGGTGTGCTCTCCGGCAAGACCGTCGTTGTCACGGGATCCCTCTCGCGCTTCGGCCGCGACGAGATCAAGGAACTGATTCATCAGCAGGGAGGTAAGGCGGCCAGCAGCGTTTCGAAGAAGACCGACTTTGTCGTCGCCGGCGAGAAGGCGGGCAGCAAGCTCGACAAGGCCCGCGAACTCGGTATCCCGGTGCTCACCGAAGAACAACTGCTCGCGATGCTTGATGGCGAGTAAGGAGTGGCGACGCGAATCGGGGGAGCCGTGCGTGCTCCTCCCGCCGTCCGTTCAGGTCGCCCAGCCTCGGGAGCGTTCCACCGCGCGGTGCCATGCCTGCTGTTGAGCGTCGGCCTGGGCCCGTTCGATCTGCGGAGTGAACTCGACCTCGAGCTCCCACTGGCTGGCGATGTCGGACTGATCCTGCCAGAAGCCGACCGCCAGTCCCGCCAGGTACGCGGCTCCCAGGGCCGTCGTCTCATGCACCACCGGACGCCTGACGGGCACCCCCAGCAGGTCAGACTGGAACTGCATCAGGGCGTCGTTGGCGCTGGCCCCGCCGTCGACCTTGAGGGTCGCGAGCGTCAGGCCGGCATCCTGCTGCATGGCGTCGAGTACATCCCGCGACTGAAAGGCCATCGACTCGACCGCCGCTCGCGCGATGTGGGCCTCTGTGGTGCCGCGGGTCAGCCCGACAATGGTCCCCCGTGCGTGCGGGTCCCAGTAGGGGCGCCCAGTCCGACGAACGCGGGGACGAAGTAGACGCCGCCGGTGTCCTGCACCTGGGCAGCGAGGGCTTCGACATCCACACTCTGCGAGATCATTTTCAGCCCGTCCCGCAGCCATTGCACGACGGCACCCGCAACAAAAACCGACCCTTCGAGGCAATACGTGACTTCCTCACCAATGCCCCAGCCGATCGTTGTCAGCATCCCATGCTTCGAGGCGATCGCCGCACTCCCTGTGTTGAGCAGCATGAAGCAGCCGGTCCCATAGGTGTTCTTGGCTTCCCCTGCAGAAAAACAGGCCTGACCGAAGGTCGCGGCCTGCTGATCGCCGGCACACCCTGCAACGGGAATCGCCCGACCGAACAGGGACGGATCGGTCTCTCCGTAAACCTCGCTGGAGGGTCGCACGTCGGGCAGCATCGCGCGGGATGTCGAGCAAATCCAGCAATTCGTCGTCCCACTGCAGGGTATGGATGTTGAACAACATGGTGCGGCTGGCGTTGCTGTAGTCGGTCACGTGGACCCGTCCCCCAGTCAGACGCCAGATCAGAAAGGAATCGACGGTCCCGAACAGGATCTCGCCGCGCTCGGCCCGTCGCCGCAGCCCGTCGATCGTGTCGAGCAGGTGACGGATCTTCGTGCCGGAGAAGTACGCATCGATCACGAGCCCGGTCTTGCGGCGGACGAACTCTTCATGTCCGTCTGACTTGAGCTGCGCGCAGGGGCGCGGTGATTCGACTTTGCCAGACGATGGCATTGGCCACAGGCTTGCCCGAATCTCGCTCCCAGAGAATGGTGGTTTCCCGCTGATTCGTGATGCCGATCGCGGTGATCTCTTCACCGGGTCCCCCTGCCTGCTGGACCACCCGGACAGCTGTGGCAAGCTGTGATTCCCAGATCTCCTCCGGATCATGTTCGACGTGGCCGGGGGACGGAAAGTGCTGCTGGAACTCCTGTTGAGCAGCAGCCAGTGGGCGGCCGTCGCGTCCGAAAAGTATGGACCGGCTGGAGGTCGTGCCCTGATCAAGGGCCAAAATGCAGGCCATGGTTGCTCAGTAGAGTTGAGGTCGAGATCATGGGGTGGTGAGGGAGATGACCGACATCATCGGTCGGCACTCCCCCGGAATCAATCCAACGGCCTTACCCGCGTTGCAGATCCCTCATGGTCGTTCCCTGGAAACGCAGTCGGTTCCGCTGGCCGATCACACTCAGTGCCGCGTTGATGGGACTGAACGTGACCCTGATGATCTGCTGGATTGTGCTGTTCGTTCGCCTGGAGCAGTCGGGCGTCTCACGATCGGCGTGATTGCGTTCGCCCTGATCCTGATCGGGCTTTCGTTCTGGCTGATGCTGTCGATCAAGGAAATCCGGCTCAATCACCGGCAGGCCAACTTCGTGGACAGCGTCACGCATGAACTGAAGTCCCCGATCGCCGCGCTGCAGCTTTACCTCGAGACGTTGCGCATGCGATCCCTGGATCCCGCCAAGCGCGATGAGTTTCATGGAATTATGGAGGGAGAACTGCATCGCCTGGACCAGTTGATCAACCAGCTACTGGAAGTTGGAAGACTGGACAATGTCGGTGAACAGGAGCAGCCGGAGGACATCTTGTTGCCCGAGCTGGTGGGAGAATGCATCCAGGCTACGACGAGACGTTACAAGTACGGCGAGGATGTCTGTCGTCTGCAGGCCCAGCCGGTGATCGTTCGATCGCAGCGCATTGTGCTGCGGATGATCTTTTCGAACCTGATCGACAACGCCATCAAGTACGCCGGCGATCCCCCGCGTGTGACAGTGAACATGGCCCCCTCGACCGCAGGCAAAGTGCGGATACGCATCATCAACAATGGTCCGGGCGTGCCGGCTGAGGATCGACAGAAGATCTTCCGCATCTTCTACCGGGGCGGTTCCGAACTGGAGCGACGGCACAAGGGAACCGGTCTGGGGTTGTATATCGTGCATACCCTGGTCAAGAAGCTCCGTGGCCGGATCAGTGTTCACGACCGGTACGACGGTGAGCCCGGCTGCGAGTTTGTGCTGGATCTGCCCGGACGGGCTGCCGACAACCCCGTGCCCCGCACAGGATCGGCCCTGTCGGCAGGACTTGAAGGACGACCCCGGGAGACGGTCTCGTGAAGATCCTGATCGTCGAGGACGAGGCAGCCATCGCTCAGGGCCTGGTCTTCAATTTCGAACAGGAAGGGTACGAGGTTGTCCATCATGCCGATGGACCTTCGGCGCTGAAGTACTTCGATGCGCACCCGAACGACATCGACCTGGTGGTTCTAGACCTGATGCTGCCCGGGATGAGCGGATACGAGATCTGTGGAGCATTGCGGGACCGGGATGCCTATATCCCGATCATGGTCCTGAGCGCTCGAACCCTCACGGAAGACAAGTCGCGCGCCTTTGACCTGGGCGTTGACCAGTACGTCACCAAACCGTTCGCGCTGCCCGAACTGCTCTCTCGGGTGCGACGGCTGCTCGATCGCTACCGCCTCCACCGCCGGCGACAGCCCGAGTATTCCGATGATCAGGTTGACGTCGGGCGGGCCCGGATCAACTTCCGGACCTTCGAACTCCGCGTGAACGGCGAGACACACCAGCTCACCACCATGGAGCTGCAGCTCCTGAAGTACTTCATCGCCAATGACGGGGCCGTGCTCGCGCGGTCACAGATTCTCCGCGACGTCTGGGAGCAGGATGCAGAGGTTTCGACGCGGACGGTGGACAATTTCGTGATGCGATTGCGACGCTATCTGGAGCAGGACCCCTCCCAACCCCGCCATTTGCTGTCGGTGCGCGGCACGGGCTACCGCTTCCTGAGCCGCCCGGACGACGCAACCCATTCCCCTGCAACCGCTTAGCTCTGTGACCAAAGTTTGACACAACTTTGAATGGGCGCTGACGCGTTGCAGCCGACTGGTGTGCTACAACTCCCCTCAATTGTGACAGCACTCTGGGGCGAATGATTCGCCGTGTTGTCACTCCCGCCCCATTCGGCCAGTCTCGGATGATTCCGTCGCTGGACGAGCACTCAGGGACTACCAACGTGAATCCACAACTGCTCGATCCCCCGCCGTCGCGGCGGCAGCGCCCCTCAACCACGGTGGAATCTGCTGAGCAGCCTGATCGTGCTGCCGAGCGCGCCGAGTTGATCGCGGGTTTCTATCCGGAAAACCTCAAGCTCAAGAACATCGACTGGGTCGTCCTGGGATGGATGGTGGCCATGCATATCGGCTGCCTGGCCGCACCGTTCTTCTTCACCTGGCAGGCCCTGGGAGTGGCGCTGGCCCTGCACTGGATGACGGCGAGCATCGGCATCTGTCTGGGTTACCATCGATACCTGTCGCACCGCTCGCTGAAGCTGAGATGGCCGGCACGCGTGTTCACCCTGTTCTGCGGAGCGATTTCCGGCGAAGGTTCCCCGCTCATGTGGGCCGCCACCCATCGCCTGCACCACATGAAGTCCGACGAAAAAGGCGACCCGCATTCACCGCTGGATGGCCCGTGGTGGTCGCACCTGCTGTGGCTGTTTGTGCGACACGATCGAGTCGATGCGCAAAGCGCTGTTCCAGCAGTTCTGTCCGGATGTCCAGAAGGATCCGGTCCTCCGCTTCTTCGAGCGGACCTATCCCCTCTGGCTGATCGGAATGGGGGGGCTGCTGTACGCCCTCGGCGGCTGGCCCGTATTTCTCTGGGGAATGTGTGTCCGGATGGTTGTGGCGTACCACAGCACGTGGTTCGTGAATTCGGCCACTCATCTGTGGGGCTATCGCAACTACGAGACGTCGGATCATTCCCGCAATCTGTGGTGGGTCGCGATCCTGAGCTACGGTGAAGGCTGGCACAACAACCATCACGCTCATCCCACCTTCGCCCGTGCCGGCCACAAGTGGTGGGAAATCGATATGACCTGGTATGCCATCCGCACGATGCAGTTGCTCGGCCTGGCCTACGACGTCGACGATCGGCTGCCAGCAGACGTGTAATTGCCGGCAGATCACCTTCCAGAATACAGGCCGCCCGACCGCCCTGGTCAGGCGGCCTGTTTTTGTACCGGTGCTCTGCGGGGCAGACGCAGGCAGAAGGTGCTTCCCTGGCCGGGGCCTGCACTCGTGGCCTCCAATGTCCCGAGGTGGTCCTGCACGATCCGGTGGCTGATCGACAGTCCCAGCCCGGTCCCCTTCCCTCCCTGCTTGGTGGTGAAGAAGGGTTCGAACAAGTGCTCCAGAACCTCCGGGGTCATGCCCGCCCCGGAATCGGAGCACTGGAGGACGATGGAGTCGGGACACTCGCGAATCTTCAGCGTCACGGTGTCGCCCACATCGGTCGCTTCGAGGGCGTTGGCCACAATGTTGAGGACGACCTGCTTGATTTCGCTGCCGTTGACTTCGGCGTAGTGCGGTTCCACGGTATCGAACGTTACCGTACGGTCCCGAAAGCGTCCGACATGCTGCACCATGGCCACCACCTCGCGCACGATGGCTGTCACGTCATACTGATTTCGTTCCGACTCTTTGCCGCGGGCGAAATCGAGCAGTTTCGAAGTGATCTCGCGACAGCGTTCGGCCTCGGCCTGCATCATCTGCAGGTACTCTCGGACCGTGCGGGCGTTATCGTCATCGGTCTGCTCCAGCATCCCCAGGAGCCGGTACTCCAGAGCCTCCGCAGCCGTCGCGATCGCCTGCAGCGGGTTGTTGATTTCGTGAGCCACCCCTGAGGCCAGAAATCCGACCCCGGCGAGCTTGGCTGACTGTACCAGTTGCCGGGTCTGCTGCTGGACCTGTTCGTCGAGGTCGCCCTTGATGGACTGGAATCGTTCGGTCATGTGATTGAAGGCGTCAGCCAACTGGGCAATTTCGTCGTTCGACGAAGCATCGAGCCGATAGTCGAAGTCCCCATCGGCGACGCGGATGGCCCCGCGGTGCAACTCGCGGATCGGCAGCACCACCCACCGGATGGCACACCACATCAGTCCGAAGAACAGCACAATCCCGATGGCGCTGGTCACCCAGACAACGCTCAGGTGCACCCGGTAGTCCCGCCGGGCCTTGTCCAGCCGGAGCTGCAGGTTGTTGGCCGGCTCGGGGGCTCCACGGATCTCGGCGATCGCCTCGCCCACCCGCCGGGTCATGTACTGCAGTCCGAGGGCCCGCCAGGTGACGTCGCTGGACGCGCTGCGACGGGTGATGCGGGTCAGCAGGGGGATCTGGGCCTCATACTCAATGAGGTACTTGTCCAGGTCGTCGTGCAGGTACTGATAGGCCTCCCGTTCGACCGTCAACTGAGGCAGGCCGTCGGTGTTGAGATCGAGTTCGTTGTAGAACGCGTTCAACTGGACAAAGTAGTGGTTGACGAGCGTGCGCACCTCTTCCAGGGTCTGCTGGCACTGCTTCTGCTGCCGTTCGTAGGCCCGTTGTCGCAGAGGCTCGGCCTCGTCGGTCAGGTTGAGTTCCTGCGAGAGCGGCATGATGAGCAGGCCGATCGAAGCCACGAGCTCCGAGTTGCGGGGAGCCATATCGAGGCTCAGCTCCAGCTCGCGGACCATGCGGCGATAGTTGCTCAGCCCGGAAAGACTGCCCACGGACAGCAGGCAGATCATCAGCAACAGCAGCCCCAGTCCCAGAGCGAACTGGCGACGTATCGATCGCGTGAGCAGCACGTCCCCTCCTTGTCCGCTGCATGCTCCTCCCAGAGAGGCGGGAGAGTAGCACGCACGGGCGAATGACAACAACCCCGTTCGTGGGTCAGGTCTCCACCCGCTGCGGCAGTTGCATCCCCGCCATCAGTGTGTCGATCACTTTACCGTACTCCTGCAGAGCCTTGGAGTTCCGGTCGGCCGCCATCGCAGCCTGGGCGGTCTGAAGAAAGCGGTCATGGCGTTCCCAGTTGACCGTCCAGTCGTCCTCCTGCGCCGTCCGGCGCAGCTCGCTGGCGATCTCGGCAAACTCGTCCAGCAACTCCCGGATGGGGCGCGCGACAGCCGATCGGTAGGGCTGCGAAGGACGCTGCGGTTGCCGCAGCTGCAATTCGGCCAGATGGGATTGCCGCTCCTGCCAGGCGGCTATCGCGGCCAGAGCTCCGCCGAGTACCGCGCAGGCCGCCAGTGTGATGCCGGGAATCGGGTGCTGGAACAGGATGAGTGTCAGGCCGCACACGAGCAGCACCCCAACCAGCCAGAACGTGAGGAGCGACTTCCAACTGAGGGAGGGCCGCTGCGGTTCCGGGGGCTCGTCCACCAGTGGCTGCACGTTGCCCGGAAAATCCGCCACTCGAACCACGATCACCGTGCAGTTGTCGCTGCCTCCACGAATATTCGCCAGATGCACCAGCAGTCGTGCAGCCCCGGCGGGCGACAGCTCGCGGGTAATGACTGCGATCTCTTCGTCTGTGACATGCCCGGTCAGCCCGTCTGAACAGAGAACGAAGCTGTCGTAAGGTTGGATGGCGTAGGGACCTTCCAGATCGATCTGGACCTCCGCCTCCGGTCCCAGCGACCGAGTGATGACATTGCGATTCCCCTGCAGACCGGCGGCACCAAGGGCGGTCTGGCCCCGACGCTCCAGCTCCCAGGCGAGGCTATGGTCGAAGGTGAGCTGTTCGATGCGGTCGCGACGAACGCGGTAGATGCGACTGTCTCCGACATGGCCGACGATCGCGCCGCTGCGCGTGAGGACGAGAGCCGTACAGGTCGTCCCCATCCGCTGAAAGTCGCGGTTCTGACTCCCCCGGGCGTGGATGTTGGCGTTGGCCGCTTCGATCGCCCCCTTGAGCGCGACGATCGCATCGCCCTCCTTCTTCTTGAAGTACGTGTGCGGCAGCGTGTCCGCGGCGATCTTGCTGGCCAGTTCGCCGACGGCATGCCCCCCCATTCCATCAGCAACGGCGAACAGGTGCCCGCGCTCGGCCCAGTTCCCCTCATCGGCGCTGAGTTGAACGACCCACGCATCCTCATTGTTCCGACGTCGGAGTCCGACGTCGGTTTTGGCTGCGTATTCGACCTTCTGCTCCCAGCGCACGGAAGCTCCTCTCGTAAGGTCCGCTGCGATAGACCCTCATGCGAATCTGACTTCCACCCATCGTAGCCTGACAGCAACGCTGCCGCAAATTTGACGCCCGGACGACGCGAAGGCACACAGATCTCCGAGTTCAATCGGAAATGGACCACGCCGGCGACAATGGCAGCTCACGATGGATCCCCGCCGGCTTCTCACCAGGGCCTGCCAGGTTGCCTCGCCCCCCCAGAGGCCACGAATCGCTATTGGAGGTTATGAGCGATCACCCTACAATCCGCCGCGTTTCCCATTTCCGGATCTTCCGATCCACCCGTCCCGCCCGGTGACGGCCGTCTCCCATGCAACGATTACGCGAAGGGTTCGGTTCCCGACTGCTCCTGCTGGCGCTGAGTTTCAGTGCGCTCAGTGGGTGCGTCAGTCGGCGTATGACCATCCGCTCGAATCCCCCGGGAGCCCTCGTGGAGGTGGATGGCCGCCGCATCGGCTTTACGCCGGTCTCTCTGGACTTCACGTACTACGCCAACTACGAATTCACCCTCTCGAAGGTCGGCTACGAAACACTGACGATCCAGCAGCCGGTTCCGCCCCCCTGGTACCAGATCTTCCCGCTGGACTTCGTCTCCGACAACTTCCTCCCCTATCGCGTCACGAATCGTCACGACTTCTCCTATCAGCTGCGCCCCATGGCACTGATTCCTGACGATGAGCTGCTGGGTCGCGCGAACAACGTGCGGAGCCAGGCCGAGGTCGGTCCCTGAGCATCTTGAGGCCGGCCTTCCCGCTACGAAACCGGCGGCCGGCACTCGCGGCAGCGCCACTCGCTCGTCCCGCTGCGCCGACATCCAGGAGCAATCGGTCTTCCAAAGACATCTGGCGCAGACGATCTCTGACGGGTTCGCTCTGAACCACCTCGAAGTTTCCGGGGAGATCAAGTAACTTCATCCGCAGGCTTCTTCGTGATCTGCCGCCACCCGGGAATACTGCAACCAGTGGAGTTGACCTGGTCAGCGATCGGCAGGGCTCGCAGGCGGCCCCGGCTGACGAGCCCTCCGGTGTTCTCGCAAGCCGCGCTGCGACCGAGCGCTCACCTCGTCCTTTTGTGGCGGTTCGATGAAGGCATCCTCGCATTGCGTTCGTGCGCGATGGATCTTCCCGGTCGACGGTCCCCCCATTGAGAACGGTCTCCTGCAGATCGAGGCCGGGCGTGTCACCAGTGTGGCGTCGACCTCCGGACAGGAAGACCTCGACCTGGGGGATGTTGCGGTCATCCCGGGATTGGTCAACGCACACACCCATCTGGAATTCAGCGACATCACTGAACCGCTGCCTCCGTCATCGGGATTCGCGAGCTGGATTGGTTCCGTGGTGAGGCATCGTCGAGAACGCAGCGCCGAGCCGCGTTCGATTGTGTCCCAGGGGCTCAACGAGTGTGCGGCCGGGGGCACCTCCACCGTGGGGGAGATCGCAAGTGACGATGTAGCGGCCGAAGTCCTGAGAGATCATTCGATGCAGGGAGTCGTCTTTCGCGAACTGATTGGCCTCGGTCCGGAGAGTGTGGATCCTCAACTGCTGGTCGCCCGTCAGCATCTCGACGCGGCACCGCTCGACCCGCCGCATCTCGTCCGTGGACTCAGCCCCCATGCCACTTATACGGTCCATCCCGAACTGCTGGAGGGTGTTGTGCACCTGCTCCGAGGAAGGTCGACCCCCGTGGCAATGCATCTGGCGGAGTCGCCGGAAGAACTGCAACTGCTCGACCGCGGAACCGGGCCACTGGTTGACCTCCTGAACGGATTCGGTGTGTGGCGCGACGGGTTATTGCCGCGAGGAACGACGGTGCTCGACTTTCTGCAGCCGCTCGCGGAACTGCGTCGAGTGCTCGTCATTCATGGGAACTACCTGACAACGCAGGAGATGGCGTTTCTCTCGGACCGGTCGCAGTTTGCGGTGGTTTACTGTCCACGCACGCATCACGGGTTCGGACATGCCGAGCATCCCTGGCGAGAGCTGATGTCGCGCAATATTCGAGTGGCCCTGGGGACAGACAGTCGCGCCTCAAACCCCAATCTCAGTCTGTGGCAGGAGATTCAGTTCCTCGCCCGTCGGCACCCCGCTGTGAGTGGTGCGACACTCCTCGAACTCGGGACGCTGGCCGGGGCTCGCGCCTTGGGAGTGGACGACATGACGGGCAGCCTGACTCCGGGCAAGTGGGCCGATTTGTGTATCCTCGATTTGCGCCCGGCGCTCGCGGAGACGTCCTCACCAGAACCGTACCGCCTGCTGCTCGACCCGGCGACTCGGTGTGTTGCCAGCATGCATCGAGGGTGCTGGATCGGTGACAGCAGCGTCAGTCGCTGGCCTGTCAATTGAAAACTGGGGTCGATCCGTTACCTTGCCGACTACCTGACCTGGTCGTTGACGACCGTTCTTGCTTGCACTGCGGAATCCCACCCGTCCCATGAACGACTTTTCCCTGAACCTGACCCCGGCCTCGACCTGTACACCTGAGCTGTCGGATGCCGAATTCCTGCGAGGGCTCGAGTGGCGCAAGTCGGCCGCGCAACGCCTCGTGTCGGCGGCCCGCAAGGGGGATGTCGAAGAGTTCGTCGCCCGCCTCTCCTGGCCACGCCGACGGCCGTCTGTCTCGCGCAAGAACCCGACGCTGTCTCCGCTTCTGTATCCGCTGTGGTCGCGTTTCGCATTCGATCCGACACCGCAGGTCGAGCCGACGGTCGAACTCCTCGTGAGTGTGGACCGCTTCCATCAGAAACATCGCGCGGGCGCTCCCTTGCCGGGAAGACTGTCGAAACGCGTCGATGCCTGGCTCGAAACGTCGGAACGTCTGCCGGTCGATCCGTTCCAGATGCTGGCGGGCCTCACCCTGCTCCAGGAAGTCGCCCGCCGCCTGAAGCCTCAAACCCTGTTCCGGCTGTGGAGATTCACACTGACAGGTGCGCTGCAGATCGGCACGGCACTTTCGGGAGCGGCGTCTGGTCTCGATGCGACTTTCGACCAGCGTCTGCTGATCCAGGGAGAGTTGGCTTGCGCGCCGGGCTGCTGTTCGGAGATCTCCGGGGCAGCGGCAAACGGCTCCGCGCCGGTCGTGACTACCACCGGGACATGCTGGAGGATTCGACCGACACCGACGGGACGCCCCACGCGCGGTACCTCGAACGGCTATCGCTGTCGATCGCCGCTTATGTGCGCTCGACGGATGCCGGTGAACTGTTTGGCAGGCCGCTGTGGAATCGTCGGAGCAACGATCGCTTCCATGGTCTCGTTGAGCGTGCTGCAGCCCTCTGCCAGCCGGACGGTCGCCTCGCACTCAGCAACGGGGCATCGCTGGCCCCGGTCTCGTTGCTCAGGACGGCCTCCGTCCTCGCGGGTCTGAATTCGCGAGAGGCGGCCGTCCAGCGCCTGATGCTGCTGCCTGACGACACACCCCTCGAGAGTCCCGGAAACAGCCGACCCCGCAAGCACAGGCCGCGCCAGAACCGGGCGAAGATCGCCAAGGCCGAGCGGCCCTCCAGCCAGTCGGACTGGGCCGAGTTGATCTGTTTGCGCAACAACTGGCTGCGCGGGTCCGACAGTTGTGTCATCACGCACGACCAGTTGGACGCACGCATCAGCCTGACAGCGTTCGACATTCCGCTGCTCGATGGCTGCTGCCCGACGGAGACGCGGGTGGGAGAGACCCCAGTCGAGCCAGACGCTCCCTGGGAGTGCGTCTGCTGGTTTTCCGACAAGGATGCCGACTACGTCGAGCTGCAGCGAGCCTGCCAGAACGACGTCGTGCTGCTGCGACAGATCCTGCTGTCGGGTAACGATCATCTGCTGTACCTGGCGGACACCGTCACGACGACAGGCTCGCACCCGATCACTCACTCGCTGCGATTGCCGCTGGCGAAAGACACTCTGGCGAAGCAGGGGACGCTGACACGCGACGTGACGTTGTCACAGGCGAGACTGCGCGCCCGGGTTGTCCCGTTGTCCCTCGAGCCGCATCGGGTCATTCAGACCGGGGGACGACTGTGGGCCGAGGATCGCGACCTGGTGCTGGAACAGACTGCCATCGGCAGCGGGGTGCACCTGCCGCTGGTGATTGACTGGTCTCCCGAGCGGCGGCGTGACGCGGCCGGCTGGCGGCGGCTGACGGTCGCGGAGCAGGGGGCACCGGTGGGGCCCGATCGCGCCTGCGGCTATCGCCTGAAGATCGGAGCGCATCAGTGGATCTTCTATCACAGCCTGACACCTCCACGCGTCCCGCGAACTGTCATTGGCCAGCATATGGCTTATGAGACGCTGATCGGCGAATTCCAGCGCGAGGGAAACGTCGCCCCGTTGGTGATGGTCGAGTAGCTCGACCACTCCTCCGCGACGACCCTGCTCCACAGCGCCACCCTGCGCTCGAGCGAGCCCGTGCGATCAGGGCATATCCGCCGCACGCCGAGGTCTTCGCGGCAGCGATCTCAGGGGGGCCGGTTGTGTAGGTGCGGATCGGGTGGAAGCCCCTGGGTCTTCCACACTATGGGAGACCGGCCGTGCCGGTGCGACCGAACCGGGAGGCTCCCAGCCTGCGAGCATCGACACCGCGTGGGCCAGTGACTCCGCGTAGAGCCGATGTCCTTCCACGCTCAGACTTCCGGCGGACGACAGGAACAAGTCTTCCGAGGAGGAGCGCTGCAGGAGATCCTGTGCGGGATCGATCATGGGAATCTGTGCATCGCGAGCGAAGCGGGCCACCAGCCTGGAAAAATCCTCGGCCGACTGAGCTGTCCGTTGGAATCGTTGTTGCTCCCTGCCGAACTGCTCGGGATAGGGGACTATCGCGAGCAGGAATCGACCACCGAGCTGTTCGGAAAGAGTCTTGAGCTGCACGATCGGCTCGAGAGTCTGGCGAAGCTGCACCGGAACACCAGAGGTCGAACCCGACGGCAGCGCTGCATCGTCGTCCTCGAATTCGGCGCCCATCCCCGCCTTTGAATGAAGGACTTCCTCCGCCACCAGTCCTCCGGCATGCCTGCGGAAGATCTGGGCGAGATAGAATTCGCGTTCAAGCTGTTGCCAGGGCGTCGTCCCGTCACTCTGCGCGGCCGGATGCACCACGGCATGAGGCAGCCCGTTGGCATCGAAGCGGGCGAACGGGCGGTAACGCTCGTCGTCAGCGGCATCGGCATGATCGAGGTTCAGAATGACGACATCGGGCTGCAGGCCCAGCATCCGATGACGCATCTGGGTCAGGCTCAGGAGCGGACAGTGGCCCGGTACACCGGCATTGATGACTTCCACCTGTCGCTGCGGGCCCAGTTGTTCCTGCAATCGGGACGCGAACGTCTCAACGTCGGCCACATCGGCAGCGAGGGTTCGCTCATCTCCCAGACAGATAATGCGAAACACGCCGGAGTTCTTCGGTATCAAGACGTCCGGGCCGCGAAAGCCGAGACTGTTCGTTGAGATCCGGAGGCGCTCCCCGGATTCGCCGTGCCTTGAGGTCAGTGTCGCCAGTGGCGGCAGGCTCTGATAGCAGACCGAACAGGGTGCGGAGGAGAGGCTGCGGCCTGAAACCGACCCCTGCAGCGTCTCATAGAGCCGATGTCCGCGGGCCGCCACCTCAATGACGCTCACGCCGGCAACCAACATCAGGCAGGCAAACAACAGCAGCTTTGCGCTGCGAAACAGACTCTTGAACATGGGACTTGCCTGACCGAGACAGGAGGCTCCCGTACCGCAAGAGAGGAACTTCGCCAGGCGTGCTCTTCGAGTGCGACTTGCATCGTCCAACGCTCCTGCGCCTCCTCCGAGGAGCGGCAGGGCGGCGGATGCTAGACAAATCCCCCTCCAGCGACAACACGAATCTGCGGCGTCCGCAGGCATTGCTTTCCACCATCGCCTCCGCGGAGGATTGACGCCCGGAGGCTGCTCGCGGGATGCACCTCCTGATTCCCGCTGGCCTCGCCTCGGTGCTCCCGTTGGACCGGTCTCGATGCAGGCCCGAAGGAGAATCGGCCGACCCACGGCGGCGAAGAGCGACCGCTGCAATTTGCAACACCTGACAGCCGTCGACTCGGCCGCGACCACCATTGATGGTGCCACCGACGACGGCACATCGGCCGTTGCAGGTGGATGTGCCTGCCCGAATCACTACTAGCAATACCCTGCTCGACCGCAAACGTCTTCCGTACATGTTGAGATTAGCAATCGAGTTTCCTATGGTGTCACCGCGGCGTTGCAGTAGCGACAATAGAATCTGGTTCTGGCGTGTGTAGAATACCTCGCAACGCCACGCGGTTCGTGTCACGAACAGCAGAGTCGACATGCAGCGGCGAACTGATGTGTGTTCCAGTCGTCACTCTCGATTGGAATATTGAGTCTGCCCCACGGGGTCACCGTCCCGTTCACTAGAATCCCCAGGAGAAACGGTCCATGGCAAAGTCGGTCACGGAGATGTCGCTGGCAGAGCTGGAGAAAGCACTGTCATCTCGAAAATCCAAGCTGGAAAAGCTGCAGACGCAGCGGAAGCAATTGCTCAAACAGCTGGCAGGCATTGACAGCAAGATTCGCGGCATCGCCGGTTCAGAAGCTGTCGAGAAGGCGCCGGGTGTCAAGGTCGTCCGTAAACGTCGGCCCAAGAACAAGCAGCCTCTCAAAGCTTATGTGCTCGACATTCTGGGACGATCCAAGAAGGGCCTGACCCTCGATGAAGTGCACACGAAGGTGCTTGCATCGGGCTATAAGACGAAGAGTGACAACTTCAAGAACGTCGTTTATCAATGCCTGTATCATGCGAAAGACATCTCGCAGGACAGTGAGACGGGTCGCTATCAGTTGAAATCCTGACGCCAGCCCGGCCCGGAACGCACGTGATCGATTCTGCACTCGCCCAGAGGACTCTGCTCGACCTGCTTGCGATCCCCGGCAAGAGTGGGCACGAGCGGGCCGTCGCGGAGCAGATCATCGGCACCATCAAGGCCGCGGGAGTCAGCGCGTCCGCCATTAGATTCGATGCTGCCCATCGCCGGAGCCCACGGGGGGGCGAAGTCGGGAATCTGATCGTGCGGCTGCCGGGAACCGTGAAGGGGCCCCGGCGATTACTGATGGCGCACATCGACACGGTTCCTCTCTGCGTGGGGGCCCAGCCGGTCCTGCGGGAGGGATTCGTTGTCTCGCGCGATGGCACCACGGCTCTGGGGGGGGACGATCGTGCGGGAGCCTCGGTCATTCTGAACGCACTGCTGACGCTCGCCCGTCAACGCCTGCCACATCCCCCGCTGACTTTTCTCTGGACGGTCCAGGAGGAAGTGGGACTCCTTGGTGCGCGCCATGTGAGTTTGAGCAAGCTGGGTGGCCCGCAACTCTGCTTCAACTGGGATGGAGCCGCCCCCAACATGGCTGTGATCGGGGCGACGGGCGACATTCACATCGACATCGACGTCCAGGGACTGGCGAGCCATGCGGGGGCACATCCTGAAGATGGCGTCAGTGCTGTGACGATCGCCGGCATGGCCATCGCCGATCTGCAACAAAATGGGTGGCTGGGGAAAGTCGTGAAGGGAAACCAGTCGGGAACCAGCAACATCGGGTTCGTCTCTGGTGGTGAGGCCACCAACGTGGTGACCGATCTCGTGACACTGCGTGCCGAAGCCCGCAGCCACCGTCCACGATTTCGGCAGCGAATCGTGGATGCCTATCAGCGCACCTTCGAGAATGCGGCCCGTGCGGTCTGCAATGCGGCGGACCAGTCCGGACACGTGACTCTGACGCCTACGCTGAAGTACGAGGCTTTCCGCATGAAGGCAACTGCCCCCTGCGTTCAGGCGGCTTTCGCAGCGATTGAACGCGTCGGCCTGGAGCCGGGCACCCGGATCATCGATGGGGGTGTGGATGCCAACTGGATGACCGCCCACGGGCTGCCCACCGTCACACTGGGGTGCGGCCAGTCCGGGATTCACACGCTGGACGAGAAGCTGCATCTGGAGAGCTATCTGCAGGCTTGCCGGATTGCCGTGCACCTGGCCAGTGACGGCGGCTAGCTCACCGACATTCCCGCGCGGACGTTGATCCGTTACGATCCGCGGGAGATCGCGGTTCGTTCCATTCAGGTTGCGGGATGTCCGGTTTGGCAGTGACGACAGACGAGGAGCTCTCCCGTTGGCGTGCCGATGTGAATCGGCATCTGCAGGCCTGCCTCGAGCGGGGCAGCGACTGTCCCCCAAGACTGCACGCCGCCATGGAATACAGTCTCCTCGCGGGGGGAAAGCGATTGCGTCCCCTTCTGCTGCTGATGGCCTGCGAAGCGTGCGGTGGTCGCGTGTCTGCTGCCATCCCTGCAGCGTGCGCAATCGAGATGGTGCACACGTATTCGCTCATCCATGATGATCTGCCTGCCATGGATGACGATGATCTTCGCCGTGGACAGCCGACCTGTCACAAGCAGTTCGATGAAGCGACCGCCATCCTTGCCGGAGACGCATTGCTGACCGTGGCCTTCGAGGTTCTCGCCAGCGAGCTGCATCCTGCGGAGGTGGCGGCCGCCTGCTGCGGCGATCTGGCCGCCGCCGCAGGCATGTGCGGCATGGTGGGAGGGCAGATGGCTGACCTCGAAGCCGAGACGCTGCGCTGGTCTGCGAACAGCAGCGCTCGCGATGCCGAGACCGGACCACCGACCGCGGGAGAACCGGGCACCGACCCCGACACACTCCTGGCCAGACTGGAGTCCATCCACCGCCGGAAGACCGGGCGTCTGTTGTGCAGCGCGTTGACGATGGGCGGGCGGATTGCCCAGGCGAGTCCGCAGATCCTTCGCGACCTGCAGACGTATGGCGAATTGGTCGGCCTGGCGTTCCAAATCACCGACGATCTGCTGGACGTCGGTGGGAATGCTGAGACAATGGGGAAAGGTGTCCGCAAGGATGCCGATGCGGGCAAACTGACCTATCCCAGCCTGCTGGGGATCGAGGAGAGTCAGGCACGTGCGCTGCAGCTCGTCGAAGCCGCAGGTCAGGCAATCGAATCACTCGGAGACCGTGGCTGGCGGCTGAAGGCGATGGCGCAGTACATCGTGGAACGCGAACGATGATGAAGCAGGGGCTCTCCAATCCGCCTGTGTGGGCTCATCTCCCCTGACAGTTCGGCAAGCCGGACCAGACTGCATCGCAACTTCGGCGGATTTCCCGTTCCTAGACTCAACATTCGGAACTCATCGACACCAATGGAATCTGCATCGATGAAGAGCGCATTACTGCCATTGCTGAGTTCACCGAAGCAATTGACTTCGCTCAGCCACGAACAATTGAATCAGCTGGCTCACGAGATCCGCGAAGTGCTCTGTGAGATCGTCGAGGACCGGCCGGCGCATTTCGCCAGCAACCTCGGCGTGGTCGAACTCTGCATCGCGCTGCACCCCGTATTCGACTTCGAGAAAGACCGTCTGATCTGGGACACCGGACATCAGATCTATCCTCACAAGCTGATGACGGGACGCTACGCGGAATTCGACACGATCCGCCGCAAGGGCGGGCTGATGGGCTACCCCAACCCGGCGGAGAGCGCTTACGACCTGTTCATGACGGGTCATGCCGGTGCAAGCGTGTCGACGGTCCTGGGCCTGAAGGCTGCTGACGATCTGCAAGATTCCGCGGAGCGGCGGCATGCCGTCGCGGTCCTCGGCGACGGCGCACTGCCGTCCGGCGTCGTGTTCGAGGCCATGAACAACGCCGCCGGTCTCAACAACGATCTGCTCGTGATTCTCAACGACAACGAGATGGGCATCTGTCCGCGCGTGGGCGGGCTGGCCAGCTATCTCGACAAGGCCCGTGTGGCGCCGTTCTATAATGGCCTGAAGAAAGATGTCTCGTGGCTGCTCAACAAACTGCCTTTCGTCGGAGAGCCGACCGAAAAGATGCTCGGCCAGTTCAAGGACGCGGTGAAGATCTTCCTGCACGGCGGCATGCTGTTCGAAGAAATGGGTTTCCGCTACATCGGACCAGTCGATGGGCACGATATCGCCGGGCTGAGGCGTTACCTGGAGCTGGTCAAGGACGTGAGGGGGCCTGTGCTGCTGCACGTCTTCACGGAGAAGGGACACGGGTTCGGTCCGGCATGTGACGACCCGGTGAAGTTTCACGCCCCAGCCCCCTTCACGCGCAACGACGAAAACGAGATCACTTTTCAGGGGGCCGAGAGCGCCCGGCCTACACGAACGTCGTCAGCCATGCGATTCGCCGGGCCATGCAGCGCACGGGACGATGTCTGCGTCATCACCGCCGCGATGTGTGCCGGAAACAACCTCGGTCAGATTCGCGACGAGTTCCCCGACCGGTTCTTCGACACGGGCATCTGCGAAGCCCACGCCGTGGCTTTCGCCGGTGGCTTGGCCAAAGGTGGACTGCGACCGATCGTCGACATCTACAGCACCTTCCTGCAGCGACGCATTCGACCATCTGTTTCAGGAAGTGGCCCTGCAGAAGCTTCCGGTGACCTTCTGCCTGGATCGCGCCGGGTTGTGTGGCCCCGATGGACCGACTCATCATGGCGCATTCGACAACACGTTCATGCGGACGTTTCCGAACATCGTCGTCATGGCCCCCGGCGATACGGCGGATGTCCCGCTGATGCTCGATTTCGCGCTGCAGCACTCCGGCCCGACGTCACTGCGCTATCCAAAGGCAGACGCCGAGACGATCGACCGCGAAGTGGCGCCCATAGAACTAGGCCGGGCGGAGGTGCTCCACACGGGAGCGGACGGAACTTTTGTCGCATTTGGAGCACTCCTGCCGCGTTGTCTCGAAGCGGCCGAACAACTCCGCGAAGAGGGTTTTGACATCGGCGTGATCAATGCCCGGTTCCTGCGTCCGCTGGATACCGACACGATTCTCCGCGCTCTCCAACAGACAGGCTTTGTGATCACGATCGAAGAAAGCACCCTCAATGGCGGCTTCGGCTCCGCCGTGCTCGAAGCCGCGAACGAGGCCCGTTTGCCGACTGAACAGATCCGACGACTTGGGATCCCGGACCGGTTCATCGAGCATGGCCAACGGGACGAACTGCTCTCTGACCTGGGCCTGGACACGGCCGGACTGCTGTCGACCGCGCGGGAGATGCTCTCGCACAGTTCACTCACGGCGGCTGACCTGCGGGCTGCTGCTCCTCGGGGCCTGTGAGGCCTGGCGAACACGACCGGGAACGAGCCTCATCATCGCGAAGCGAGGAACAACGCGCGGAGGAGTCGTCGAGCATCGGCCACATCAGTCTCCAGACCGCAGCGTGATACCGAAACGGATACGGATCATGAAACTTTTCAGCCAGGGAGAGCACTCGATGTCCACGCAGGCGACCCAGACCCCCGTCCTGTTCTCTGCAATCGGAGTTCAGCTCGTGCTGGCGCTGGCAGCGTTGAACGCCGCCACGGCCGCAGAGTCTTACCGTCTGGAAGAGCCCGCGGAGGACCAGCGTCCGCGGCAAGTGACAACCCGCGTGGACATCACGGGCAAAGTCAAGACGAGTGCGGGTCCGGGAAAGATCTCCGAACTGGACCTGGAGGCGACCGCCAGCTACCGCTTCGTCGAACGGCGCCTCATGGGCTCGGGACGGGACGCCGCAGCCTTCCGTGCCCTGCGGGAGTTCGAAGAGGCTCGCGTGCAGACACAGATCGGTGATCGACGGTCCACAGTCGCTCTACCGGAGAATCTGCGGGTGATCGCCGTTCACGGCGAACGGGACGGGATGCTGCGTTACTGCCCCACTGCCATGATGAGCCGCGAGACCCTCGACCTGATCGACCTGCCCGGCGACTCCATCGCCCTGCTCGCCCTGCTGCCGGTGCACACCCGTCGAGGTCGGCGAGGAATGGGCGGTGCCGGACTGGGCCGTGCAGATGCTGACGGCGGTCGATGCCGTGGTGTCGTCGGAGTTGAAGTGTTCGCTGGCGTCCGTCTCCGATCAAGAGGCGCGCGTGACCTTCACCGGGACGCTGGAGGGAGCCCGGCTGGGTGCTCACACGACCATCACCATGTCCGGCCACTACCTGTACGACCTCGAACACCGGCTGATTCGGCGGCTGGAACTGGACCACAGCGAGACGGCCTCGATTGGCGCCGTCAGCCCGGGTCTCGACTCCAAGGTCCACGTCGCCTGTGAACGCACACTCGCAGCCGACGCCGGCCGACTGACGGATGAGCTCACAGCGTCGATTCCCCTGGATCCACCCGGCGATCGGTTGCCACTGACCCTGGATGCCCCACCATGGGGCGTTCGCCTGGAACACGACCGCAACTGGCATGTGTTTCACACCAGCTTCGACCCGGATCGACCAGTCATCATTCTGCGACTGCTGGATATGGGGAGTCTGGTGGCCCAAAGTAACGTCAGTCTTGTCCCGGCGGTGGAAGCCGGTCAACAGACACCGCTGGCCGAATTCGAGCAGAACATTCGGCATTCTCTGGGTGACCAGTTTCTGGAGGTGATCGATCGTGGGCGGGTCCCCAGCGGTGACGGCCGGATGATCCAGCGCGTGATCGTACGGGGCGAGGTTCCCCTCGGGGATACACCCGAGGCCGAGCGGCTCGAGATGAACTGGATCTACTATCTGGTCACGCATCCGTCGGGCCGTCAGGTGTCATTCCTGTTCGCGGTGGAACCCGAGCAGCGTGAACGTCTTCTCGATCGAGACGTCACGCTCGTCAGGAGCCTGCAGTTTCTCGAACCAAAAGATCGTCAGGCATCGTCCCGTTGACGGCCGCGTGAAGTTCGCGCCGGCCACCCGGGCGTGTAGGCTAGTGGCGAATGCCGCCTGCTGGCATGTCCATGTCTGGAGGGGAGGAGTCCTGATGCGTCTGCTGGTTACTGCCGGGCCGACTCGTGAGTATCTCGATGACGTGCGTTATCTGTCGAATGCCAGCAGTGGACGCATGGGCTACGCAGTGGCACAGGCAGCGTTGGATTTCGGCTGGGAAGTCCTCCTGGTGACCGGGCCAGTGGTCATCACACCGCCGCTCGGCTGTGATCTGCGCGTTGTCGAAACGACTGAGGAGATGCGAGATGCCAGCGTGGCAGGCTTCGCGGAGTGTGACGGCGTGATCGCGGCGGCGGCCGTCTGCGACTACATGCCGAGGGAGCGGGTCCGTGGCAAACTCTCCAAGACCGGTGGTGCCATCTCCCTGGAGATGATCGAAACCGACGACGTGCTGGCCGAACTGGGAACCATGAAGGGGGATCGCTGGATCGTCGGATTCGCGTTGGAAGCCCAGAACCTCCGCGAGAACGCCCTGCAGAAGCTGCGCAGCAAGAACTGCGACTGGATCGTCGTGAACCGCACGACCGCGATCGGTTCTGCCAACAACGATGTCGAACTGCTGGCTCAGACGGGCGACGTGGTGGCCCATTGGGAGGGGTCGAAGATCCACGTGGCCCAGAGTCTCATCGAGTGGCTCGCCCAACGGGTCCAGCATCGGGCGGAATGACGCGGCCGGCCAGACCGCTTGCCGCCAGTCTCACTGAGACGCAGCCCGGCGATGCGATTCCGGACCGGAGTGAGGGTCAATTCCATTGACGTTCGCGCCGCAGGAGCGATATACGAACGACATGGCGAGTTACTGAACACAGGGAACGCTTTTTCCATGAGTGAACGAATCCTCAATTTCTCTGCGGGGCCGGCCGTGCTGCCCGAATCTGTGCTCGCAGAGGCACGCGAGTCGTTGTGGTCCCTGGGCAACAGCGGCATTGGCGTACTGGAACACTCGCACCGGGGCAGCGCCTTTCAGGCCGTGCTGGCCCAGGCCGACGCCGACTGTCGTCGACTGGCGAACATCCCCGACAACTACCGCATCCTCTTTCTGCAGGGAGGGGCATCGACCCAGTTCTTCATGGTGCCCATGAACTTCCTGCGGCCGGGAGACACCGCAGACTACCTCGTCACGGGATCCTGGTCCAAGAAGGCGCTGGGTGACGCCAAGCGGTATGGGGAAACCCATGTTGCCGCGAGCAGTGCGGACCGCAACTTCTGCTACATTCCTGCTGAGGCCGAGTACAGCCCGGATCCGCGCTACGTTCACTACACATCGAACAACACGATCTTCGGGACCCAGTGGAGCACGGAACCCGTGACCCCGGATGCCGCCTGGCTGGTGTGTGACGCGAGCAGCGATATCTTCAGCCGGCCTGTGGACGTGTCGAAGTACGGACTGATCTATGCCGGTGCCCAGAAGAACCTCGGCCCCGCAGGTGTGACGCTGGTGATTGTCCGCGACGACCTGGTCGCGGACGGCGCCCTCGATCTCCCCGCAATGTTGCAGTATCGGACGCATGCCGAGAGCGACTCGTGCTACAACACACCTCCGACGTTTGCAATCTATGTGATGAGCCGCGTGTTCGCCTGGCTGTTGCAACAGGGGGGGCTGGCCGAAGTGGAACGTCGGAATCGGGCGAAGGCCGACATGCTCTACCAGTTTCTCGACCAGAGCCAGCTCTTCCGGCCGACCGCCGACCACGACAGTCGGTCACTGATGAATGTCACCTTCGTCACCGGTGATCCGGAGGTCGATGCCCAGTTCATCTCTGCGGCCAAAGGAGCCGGGATGGATGGATTGAAGGGACACCGGAGCGTCGGTGGCATGCGGGCGAGTCTGTATAACGCGTTTCCGGCACAGGGCGTGGAACAGCTCGTGGACTTCATGCAGGATTTCGAGTCCAAGCAGGGCTGACGCAGGTCACAGCGGCCCGGCCCCTGCTGCCAGCCGCTGGTCCTCGAGACACGTGACGCTTGACGGCAAGCAAGGCTGCAAGAACAAGGGCACCTGGAGTTCTGGATACACAACCTCCCGTTCCATGAGCGACACCTCCTCCCCGGCCAGCGATCCTGCACACGCGGACATCGGCATCGTCTGCGCGATGAAGCTGGAGATCGCACCGTTTCTGGATCGCTGCGATCGCGTCCGCAAGTACACGGGGGGCGAGTTCGTCTTTCGTGGTGGCCGGTGTGGTACTGACTATGACATCCGCGTGGCAATCGTGGAGAGCCGGCCTGGCGCCGCTTACGCCCGGCGTGCGACACAGGCACTGCTGGATGCGCATACGCCCGCCTGGGTCATCTCTGCCGGCTTCGCGGGAGGGCTGGTGGATGTCCTCCAACTGGGGGACATCGTCATGGCGAATTCGATCGTCGACCGCGTGCATCCCGAGCTGAAAGTGGACGTCAAGATGGCCGCCGAACCGGATCGCGGCTGGCATGTCGGACGACTTGTGACGATCGATCACGTGGCCCGGACGATTGCCGAGAAGAAGGAGCTGGCTGGCGAGACGGAGGCCATTGCCGCGGATATGGAATCCTATTCGGTGGCGCAGGTCTGTCAGGAGCGCAAGACCCGCTTTCTGGCCGTTCGCAGCATCAGCGATGATCTGACCGAAGATCTGCCCCCGGAGGTGCTCACCGTGCTGGGTCGCACCGGCTCCCGGCGGGCCGGTGCCATCGCCGGTGCCCTCTGGAAGCGTCCTGCCAGTGCCAAGGAGCTGTGGCGTCTGCGGGAACAGGCCGCCTCGGCAGCGGATCGTCTGGCTGCATTCCTGATGGGGATCGTCCCCACGCTGTACGAGACAACGCTGTAGGACGCAGGACCGGTCCGGTCGCCCTGCCGATCGCCCCGAGATCGTGTCGCCTCACGACATGCCGGAACCAACCGGAAATTCGGTGGCGTAGGTGCTGGGTTGCCCATTCTCGGCGACCCGCACTGAGGTGTGCAGGTGCAGATCGCGCTGTGGGAAAGGAATCTGGATATGCTGTTCCGCAAAGCGACGATGAATCTCGCCGTGCAACTGATGGATGGTCGCCAGCCGATTGTCGAGGCGTGGCAGGTAGGCCCGGATGACGAAGTTGAGCGCGCTGTCACCGAACGACTCGAAGGTGACCATCGGTGCCGGATCATCGAGCACTTCGGGGTGCTGTTCAAGGATCTCCTGGATGGTTGATGTCACCAGATTGGTGTCTGACCCATAGGCCACACCGACATTGATTGTGACGCGGTTCAGCTTGTCCGACAGGGTCCAGTTCAGCAGCCGGCCCGTGATGAGATCCTTGTTCGGCACGAGATACTCCTTGCGATCCCAGTCGACAATCGTCGTTGCGCGGATCCGGATCCGATTGACAACGCCGGTGACCCCATCGATGGTCACGACATCACCCACGCGGACCGGCTGCTCGAACAGGATCACCAGACCCGAGACGAAATTGGCGAAGATCTCCTGCAGGCCGAATCCGAGTCCGACGGTCAACGCAGCCGCGAGCCACTGCACCTGGGACCAGCCGATCCCCAGGATCTGACCGGCAAGAACGATCCCCAGCAGAATGAGGGCATACCGGACCAGTGCCGTCAGTGCGTAGGCGATCGACCGCTGAATCGGCAACCGCTGAAACACCGCCATTTCGAGCAGACCCGGGATGTTTCGGGCTGCCGTGGCCATCAGCGCGAAAACGATCGCTGCCAGGGTCAGGTCGACATAGGTGATGGGCTTGACGCTGGTGACAGGGCGAAACTGGGTGATCCCCCCTTCGTCGACATACTCTTCGACAGACTGAATCACCGAGGTCCACATCGGCCGATCCAGGAAGCGAACCGCCGGCAGGACATCGACCCATGTCAGCCATAGTCCCCCCAAAGCCAGGACGAACAGCGAGGTATTGACGAGTCGCCGAGACTGCTCACTGCTGGCCGTGAGATCAGCGTCGTCCCGTTCATCGGGGACCGGCATCGAAGACGTGGAGAGGGACGCAGACTCTTCGTGTGCCGACGCCTCTGCCGCCCGTTGACGAAGCTGCTGGATGCGCAGTCGGCGATACCGCAGCATCACCCAGCGCATCAGCAGTGCGCGTAAATAGACGAGGCCCAGAATGAGCCACGCCGACACCTGGAGCCGGAGCGAGAGCTGCAGCGCCGAGTAGTAGTACCCAATGGCCGCCAGCACGACGAACGCCAGCGGCAGACCAATCCCCAACAGGTACCAGAACCATCCCAGCCGCGAGTACCAGGTGGTGTCATTCGCGGCATAGACCTCTCTCAGGGCCCCGCGCTCGGCATGCAGCACGTGATAGGCGAACATCGCGAGTGCCAGCATTCCGCTGATGAAGAACAACCTCTCGATCATGTCCTCCTGGCTGCCTGCAATCTCCAGAGATCGCGTACAGGCCAGAGCCGCCGAGAATGGAAGCACGAGCACCATCAGCCACCGCAGGTGCCCGCGGATGCGCTCGAGCACGCGCTGGGGCCAGCCAAAGTGAGAGTCCGTCAGTCCTCGGGGCGCAAAGACTGACGGACCAGTTCGAGCAGCAGGAACAGGGCCGCCAGCCGGCCGAGACTCGAAACGCCGCGCTGCAGCATGATTGGTGTGTCGGCAGTATTTCCCAGCCTCCATGCGACAAACCACATGAGGCTGGGCCAGAGCAGTGCGAGCAACGTCGTGCTGAGGACGGCCTGCAGCGTCGGCGTCAGCGACGTACAGACGCGCGAACTGGCAGCGGTGGACGCTTCACGCAGCAATTGCGCCTGCCGGCGATGCTGCTTGATGAGAGTCAGCAAGACCAGAAACGCCGCCAGATAGATCGTGTAATGCGCTTCAACGTCATTCTTCAAGATACGCCACAAATCGGCCCAGAACGCTCCTTCGACCAGCCAGGACAGCACGTGTCGATCCTGAACGATTCCCCTCAGCGTCATCGGCTGATGGCTGCGGATCCACAGAATCCGCTCGTCGATGAAGTCAGCGAATTCCTCCGAACGCTGGGCCAGAATCCGCTCCTTGACATCCAGGTCGGTCAACACCTCGGTGTAATCGGAGTGAGCCTTGATCAGACTGTCGAGGAAGTCTCGACGTTCCTCAAGGAACCTCTCGGCCTGCTGGCGAATCGACTCCGCCTGCTCACCGGTAAGTCCCGAAGCAGCCACCACTTCTTCAGCCGCCAGATCGATCCGAACCAGATCGTCCGCCTGCTCCGACTTCTCGAAGACAGCGAGCTGGCTTCGTTCGAGCTTCTGCACGCGATCGGCCATGCGATCATCGAGCGTCGCGGGGTCCGGCAGTTCCGCACGCCGCTTGCGGAGCTTGAGGCCCATGGCTCCGGTGAGCCCGATCAGCTCTTCGAGATTCAGTGCCTCGTCATACTCCCCCTGAAGATAGTCGAGTTGCTCGTTGACCCGCTGCAGTTCTCCCTGCGCGGATTGCTGCAGCCGGCGTGTTTCGGCCTCTTCCTGCGCGATGCTCCGGTTTTCTTCGACCAGCTCCCGAAGTTCCGGACGCGCTTCCAGGAAACTCGACTGGGCGGCCGCGATGCGGTCTGCCGCCTCCTTCTGACGCAGGGCGTTCAGCTGCGCCGTCAGCAGTTCCAGTTGCTTCTGGGCGGCGGTCACTCGTCGACTGATGTGATCGCTCCGCAGGCGAGGCAGTCCGACGGCGTCCTCGGCATCATAGAGCTCCCGCTCGAGGCCGAGTGTCGTCAGTTGCGTCGTCAGCATCTGCTTTCGCGCCAACAGCGATGCGCGCCGGAGTGCAGTCAACGCGGGTGGCTGCCCCTCCGGATCCGCGACAGCCTGTTGCTGCTCGATGGTCTGCAGCTGCGACGGCGTTTCCGCCAGTAGCGTGCGGATCACCTTGCGCCGGGCCACGCGTGTGGCAGGATCGATCTGGGGCTGAGTCAGCCGTTGCTGCAGCTCCGAGATCAGTGGACGGATCTCGGTCATCCGGGCTTCGACCTCCGGAATGGTCGCATCCGGTTTCACTTCCGGCTCTGGAATCACCGCATTCCTGAGGTCAGCCGCTTCCACCGGGATCCGTTCGAGACCCGTCCGATGAGCGACAGCAGCCTGCTGCAACTTGTCGACTGTCGCGAGGTCGTCCAAAGCCTGACGAGCAAATTCCTGCGATTGCTGGCGCACTTCCTCTGTGATGTTGGAAAGTGCCTCGACCTGCTTGAGCAGTTCCTCGACTCCCGTACGGGTCACGGTGGCGGACGGTTCCGCAGCCGCCTCCGGGGCAACCTCCGGCGTCACTGGTGGCGCCGGCTCCTGGGGAGTGGCGTCCGGGGCCGCCTCCTGAGGCGTCGATCCCTTCCCCGGTTCCACGATGATCTCGGGGGCCGCCACCTGTCCCAGGCCCGCTGCCGGGGACAGCGCCACCAGCAGCGACGCCAACGCGATCAACCCGACACGCACTTTCAATGCAGCTCTTCGCTCCATGATGCCCTGCGATTCGACCTGTGATTTCTACCTAAACTCGCTATTCTGGCGAGTCGGGACCATGTTGGGAACCTGAATCTGTGCGCGGTGCCATGGAGGCCTCAGTTTGGCGAGTCATCAGTCCTGCGGGCAGGCGCCGATCGTGGAATTGCAGGTCGAGGCGGAATGCCATGGCATCCGGATCGACAGCTTCCTGATTCGCCATTTTCGCAATTACTCTTCGTGGCGCATGACGCGTCATGTGCGGGCCGGCCTGGTGACGATCGACCACGCCCCGATCGAAACGACGCGGCGGGTGTTTACCAACGAGACCATCCGCATCAGGCTGGTGGAACCGCCCGACCAGGTGCTGGACGAGCATCCGGTCCCTTTTCGCGTCGTCTACGAGGATCCGTGGCTGCTCGTCATCGACAAACCGGCCGGTGTGATCAGCCACCCGACGGGCGAGTTTCAGACCCAGACTCTGGCAAATGGACTGCAGGCGTACCTGGACACGAGATCGCCGGTGCGTGGATTGCTTCGGCCCGGGATCGTGCATCGTCTCGATCGTCAGACGAGTGGCCTGATGGTGATCGCCACCAATCATCGGTCGCATGCCCTGCTGTCGAATGCCTTTGCCGCCGGCCGTGTCTCCAAGACATATCTGGCGCTGGTTGAGGGAGTGATGACACAGGATGCCGGTGTGATCGATGCCCCGATCGGACGAGCCCGCTCGGGGAGTCGGGTGTTGATGTCGGCACGCGGCGACGCCGTCAACGCCCGCACCGCCCGGACGGCGTTTCGTGTGATTGAGCGGCACCGGAATCAGACTCTCGTCGAGGCCTCACCGCGCACCGGTCGCAATCACCAGATCCGTGTGCACCTGGCACATCTCGGACACCCGTTACTGGGAGACGAGTTCTACGATCGGCAGGGGCAATTTAAGATCTCGCCACCAGACGACGTTAAGCCGCGCCAACAACGCCCGACCTCGGCCCACGGATACCAGCCGGGACTGGCACCGGGCCGCCATGCTTTGCACGCGGCTGCGCTCGCATTCGCCCATCCGATTTCGCGCGCATGGGTCTCCTTTCGTTCACCGCTGCCCCGGGATCTCGAGCAGTTGCGTAGTCGTGCGCCGCTCGCTTTGCCCGCCGATCACGCGGCCACGTTCCTCCCAGCGGTCTAAACTTCCCTGGTGGGCAGGTCCACCAGCCGTGCGTGACCGTCACTCTCCGCGAGAACCAGGCATCATGCAGTACATCATTCGCCAACCGTGGGATGTCACCGAGCGACACCATACTCCCGAGTCGGTTTACCGGGAACGACAACAGCACCGACGGAGCTTTCTGCAGATGACAGGTCGGAGGGCGCTGGGAGCAGTGCTCGCGGGTCTCCTGCCAGGCTGCGGACAGCCCGCTGCTGAGCAGCTGTGCAAGCGGCAAGCACCGACTGGCTCCCCAGAGACTTCGAGGAACTCTTCCCGGCACAACGCAGCAGTGGCTACGAATACGGTCGTCCTGAAACGGCCCAGGTCGAGGCGGCCAGTTATGCGAACTTTTATGAGTTCACCAGCCGCAAGAGCGTGTACGAGTACGTGGACCGCTTTGACCCGTGGCCCTGGACCGTGGAGGTCAGCGGCCTGTGTCACAGGCCGCGCACCTTCGACATGTCGGACATCTACCGGGAGTTTGACAGTGAGGAACGTGCCTATCGCCATCGATGTGTCGAGACGTGGGCCATGTGCGTCCCCTGGACGGGCTTTCCTTTGCGCAGACTCCTCGAGGCCGTGGAGCCGCGGTCGTCGGCCCGCTTCGTCCAGTTCGAGACATTCAATCGTCCTGACCAGGCCCCCGCGATGGCCGATCTGACGTATCCGTGGCCGTACGTGGAAGGGTTAACACTTCAGGAGGCGACGCACCCCTTGGCGTTCCTCGCCACCGGAATCTACGGTGCACCACTGCCACGCCAGCATGGTCCGCCGATTCGACTCGTGGTCCCCTGGAAGTATGGCTACAAGAGCATCAAGTCGATTGTGAAGATCCGACTCGTCGCCGAGCAGCCAGCCACGTTCTGGAACACACTGATTCCCCAGGAATACAGCTTCTCGGCGAACGTCGATCCCCAGGTCCCGCATCCCCGGTGGAGTCAGGAATCGGAATGGATGCTGGGCACTCGTGAACGGTACCCGACCGTGAAGTACAACGGCTATGGCGATCTGGTCGGCCACCTGTATGCGTGAGGAAGCAGGAGCCGGGCCAATGCTCGCGCGATCTGCGCCGACAGAAGACTGCAGGCCGCGTCCGCGGAATCGCGACGGGCTGCCGGCAGGGTCCGACGCATGGTGGATGCGAGCCGTATTGACAAACCCATTGAGATTCGTACGATCAAATGCGGAGGGGGGCATCATCCCTTCACAACTTCACCTGCGTTATCTCGCGCACTGACCGGTCGTCAAAGAGCCTTTGCCGATGCGACCAGGCGTGCATCGCGTGACCCCCGGATTCGGGGCCATTTTCACAGGACGTGACACGGATGCTGGTCCGACACCAGGGGTCGTCCCTGGTCGTATTTGCTCCCGCGAAGCTCAATCTGTTTCTTGAGATTCT
The DNA here is from genome assembly GCA_963715185.1 of uncultured Planctomycetaceae bacterium. Lineage (GTDB taxonomy): Bacteria > Planctomycetota > Planctomycetia > Planctomycetales > Planctomycetaceae > CAVPPT01. The sequence continues at coordinate 115,578 of CAVQRG010000015.1, read as the reverse complement.
GGCAAAACGGCCGGACGGCTATCACCAACTCGAAACCGTGATGGTTTCGGTGGGTCTGCACGACACGCTCTGCTTCACCGCAGACGGCTCCTCGCAGATTCGACTGAGATGTCGATCGGCTTCTGACCCGACGTCGCCGCCGTTGCCTGTAAACGCGGACAATCTGGTGGTTCGTGCCGCCGAGTTGCTGCGGACTCACACCGGCTCCAACCGCGGAGTCTCCATCACTCTCACGAAGCGCATCCCGATGCAGGCGGGGCTCGGCGGCGGATCGAGTGACGCTGCCGCCACTTTGCTGGGACTCAATCGCCTCTGGGAACTCGGCTTGTCGGTTGGGGAACTGCATACCCTCGCCGCCCGTTTGGGCAGCGATGTGAACTTCTTTCTCGACTCGAGCCGCGCTGCGATCTGCCACGGACGGGGAGAACTGGTGCAGCCGGTGACGGTGGCCCGTCAGTTGCATTTCGTAGTGGCCTGTCCGTTGACGAGGTTATCGACGGCCGAGGTGTTCCGGCACTGCACACCATCGCAGGCTCCGCGGGACGCGAAGGCGGTCCTGCAGTGGCTGAGCGCACGGCATCCGCTGCGAGGCGGAGGTGGCATCCATAACGCACTTGAAGCTCCGGCCGAGGGGCTGAGTCGAGGAATCCGGGACACACTTCAAGATTTGCAGACAGCGGGAGTCATGACCGCCGCCATGAGCGGCAGTGGTTCGGCCTGTTTCGGTGTGTGCCGATCTCGACGGCATGCCCGGGACGTTGCGAACCGCATGCATCAACGGTTCCCGGGCTGGGTCCGGGCCGTCGACTGCCAGATCTGATGTCAGGATTCGAACGGAGCACTTCCAGCAGAGGCAACGAGTTCTCGAGACAGACGGGCCGCCGAATCTGACGGCCCGGGCCGGCACCAGGAGGCATCGCATCGTGGAAATCACCGAAGTTCGCATCAAGCTGATGACCGACCCCAATGATCGACTGAAGGCTTTTTGCTCCATCACGCTCGATCACAGCTTTGTCGTGAGGGACCTGAAGATCATTCAGGGGGGCAAGGGACCTTTCGTCGCCATGCCCAGTCGCAAACTGACGGACAAATGCCCGAAGTGCGGAAGCAAGAACAACCTCCGGGCGGCGTTCTGCAATGACTGTGGCATCCGGCTTCGCACAGAACGCGCACTGAAGGGGCAGGATGGACGAGCGAAACTGTATGCCGACGTCGCCCATCCCATCAACTCGGCCTGCCGCGACCTGATCCAACAGAAGGTGCTCGAGGCCTACGACGAAGAAATCGTGCTCGCGCAACAGCCCGGGTATATCTGCCGCTACGATGATTACGGCGAGGACAACTTCGCCAGCAGTCCTGAAGAAGATTGGGATACAGCCCCCAACGCGCCCGATGATTGCTCGCACCCTTCGGCGGACGGTCCCGCAGAGACGTGTCGGCGTCTGGAGCCGGCTGCCGAACGCACCATTCCCGCGCCGCATCGTCAACCCCAGGGGCACCGGGAGAGAAACGAAGCTGCGGCCACTCCCCGCGCTGCCGGCGGCACGGACACAGACTCCTTCGGCGAAGGAATCGTCTGAGGTTTCGCCGTCACGCTTCGTATGCTCGGGAACATCCGACCGCAATGAACACGACGTGCGTCGGACGCGTCGTCGGGCCCGCCTCCGGTTACTGCGTGCGATTCAACGTGCGTCCTGCTGCGGCGGCGTAAGCCCCTCGACGGAGAACTGGGCCACCTCCCCAGTCTTTAGCGTCACGCTGAGCAGGCGATGATTGTTGGTGTCAGCGACGAAGATACGACCATCGGCATACGCAAGGCCGGCGGGCTCGTTCAACTGAACAGGTTCCAGGGCATCACCAGCGGCACCGGTGCCCAACCAGGTACTGGTCTCACCGGTTTGCGGATTCACGCGTTTGATCTTGTGATTGTAGGTGTCGGCCACGTAGAGCCGTCCGTCATGGTGCAGGATGCCCAGCGGGTGCTGCAGTCGGACCACGTCCCCGCTCCCATCGACGTCGCCGAAATCGAAGAGAGCCGAACCGACATCGTGAGGCCCTGCCAGAGTCGTGACCCGCTGATCGATGCCACCCAGCGGCATGCGTCGGACGGCGGAGCCTTCGCTGTCGACCCAGTACAGTGTCTCGCCATCATGCGTGATTCCCGAAGGTTGCGCGAGTTCCGCGGCCATTCGGGGTCCGTCCGCGATGTGTTCCCGTCCGTTGCCGGCGAAGACTCCGATCGTGTCTCCCTCGAGCGGGAGGGACCACAACTGATGCGGGCCCGCCATCGCGATGTACAGGATTCCGTCATGGATCGACAGGTCCCAGGGACTGTTGAGGGGTGTTTCCCGAAGTGCTCCCCCGGGGCCGCGACTCCGCGCCTGCTGACCGGTGCCTGCCAGCGTCTCGACTTTTCTGGCCGACAGATCGATCTTGCGGATCAGGTGGTTCTCCGTATCGGCGACATACAGATGGCGACCATGCAGGACGAGACCTTGGGGGTGATCGAACGTCGCGGTCTCGAAGGCACCATCCTGCGCACCGATGCGACCCGTGCCGATCACGTCCAGCAGTTGACCGTCGAGTGACGCGACGACGATCCGATTGTGATTGCTGTCGGAAATGAACAGGCGCTGCCCGGCTTCGTCGGCCACGATCTTTCCCGGGAACTTCAGCGCACCCGGTTCGACCTGGTCCCGTTCGAGATCGAACCGCAACGGTTGTTCATTCAGGGTTCCCTTGGCGCGGTGATAGGCAGCAAGCTCCCCGATGACCTTATCGAGCAGTTCGCGGTTGCCTTCACCGGACAGATACCCCACGAACTGCCCTTCGGGATCGATGACCACCAACGTCGGCCAGCTGCGAAAGCTGTACTTCCGCGCGATCACCATTTCCGAATCGTTGACGACCGGGTGTTCGATCTCGTAGCGCAGAATCGCCTGCCGGATGTTGTCGGAGTCCTTTTCATTGTCGAACTTCGCCGCATGCACACCGACGACGACGAGTTCGCGCGGATACTTCTGTTCCAGAAACTTGAGATCGGGCAGCACGTGAATGCAGTTGATGCAGCAGTAGGTCCAGAAGTCGAGCAGAACCACCTTGCCCCGCAGATCGCGGAGCGTGACTTCCCCGGAGGTGTTCAGCCATTCCGTCCCTCCGTCGAGACTGGGCGCCGGAAAGCGACCCGGGAATGGATTCTCAGGCGTCGCCCCCTCCGCCGGTGCGTCGCCCGGAGTGGTTGCCGAAGGCTCGTCTGCGGCGGCCGCGCGGCCGCCGGGTCCGCTCTCCCCGGTTGGCAGAGATGTCACAACGAAGGCCAGAGACAGAGACAGCAGCATCCGATGAGTCGTGCTGCGTGGGGGTGGAGGGCATGACTGTGTCATGGCAGCTGGGATTCCCCTGTTCTATCGGGTCCGAATGAGTCGTGTCGGGTGCCATCCCCGTGAGGAAACGGCCCCTCCGGCAGGTCGCCCGAGGAATCCTAGCACAGGGTGAAGATAGAGGAAACAGGGCATGCGGACAGGTCCGGTAACCTCTTTGTCGATTGCGGATAACGATCAGTTTCAGGCTGCGCGAGAGTCTGCGGCTTGCGTCGGCGGCGACAGGCGGCTGGGCCGCGAAATCGGGGGATTGGCGTTTTCACAGGGATCGCTCTCGACAGACTCCGAAGCCGGCGGCATACTCGATCGCAGTCAGCACCTGGATTTGCACGTCAGATTCCCGACGGGTTTGGGCACCCCGCGTTCGCCTCCCCTTGTCTTGAGTCTGGACGGAGTCGCAAAGGAAAACCTAGAATCTCGCCCCTTTTGCATGCGACGGCAGAAGGTCGAACCCGGGAGATCCCCATGCGTTCCCTCATTGGATTTGCACTCGTCATGCCCCTCGTGGGGGCAACCGTCTCTGTCGCCGAGGCCCAGGAGTTGAACTGGGCCCAGAAGATGTTCTCGGAGTTGAATCACGACTTCGGCAATGTGGCTCGTGGTGCCGATGCCCGACACTACATCGCCATCAAGAACATCTACAAGGAACCCGTAAGTATCGTCCATGTCGGGACGACCTGCGGATGCACCGCGGCCAAACCCGACAAGGATCTCCTGCAGACGGGCGAAGTCGCCCAGGTCGAAGTCGCGATGAATACCGTCAAGTTCTCGCGGCAGAAGAACTCGAATGTCGATGTCACGGTCGCCTTCAAGGATGCCCGGGGGGTCTCCGTCTCGAAGACCGTGCGCGTGCCCATCAGTGCCTACATTCGTCCGGATGTCGTGCTCGAACCAGGGGCCGTCAACTTCGGCAACGTCGATGTCGGTGCCGGTGCCGAGACCCGCGTCCAGATTTCCTATTCGGGCCGCAGCAACTGGCATATTCGCGACGTCGAGTTCAACGACGAACACCTGACGGCCGAGATCTTTGAGCGTCAGCGTCAGCCGGGGTACAACAACGACTCACAGATCAAGTACGACCTGGTGGTACGGGTGAAGCCCGACGCCCCGATCGGATCGATTCTCAACCAGATCGTGCTGGTGACGGACGATCAGGCGAATCCTCGGGTGCCGGTCCTCGTGCGAGCCACGGTGGCCCCCGACATTATCATCACACCCTCACGTCTCAATCTCGGAGCCGATCTGGTGCCCGGTATCGACCGCAAGTACACCGTGGTCGTCAAGGGGAGCAAGCCATTCGCCATCGAGGGCATCGAATGCTCGTCGCCTGGCGAGTGTTTCAAGGTGCGGCTGTCACCGGACCAGAAGATTGTGCATGTGCTGCCGCTGACTTTCACCCCCCCCGGCAAGCCTGGTCCGTTTGTCGAGGAGTTTGAGGTCAAGATCGCGGGGCGGACCGCGCCGATCATGTTTAGCGCCGAGGGGACGGTCGTCGCGACAACCCAGACCACCTCGACCGATCCCTGATCCGTCGGACACCCACTGACGAGTGTCAACAGCCCGGCCTTTCAAAGGCCGGGCTGTTGCTTGCGCGGTGATCATCTCGCACGGTCTGGCATCGTTCTGTTGCGGCCACCTCCCTGGTCTGCCACCACCACACGAGCCCGCAGGAGTCGCGGCGACGGCCCCCGGCGATGGACGGAGCCCCGAGCGCTGTCCCTGGCGGCGCCGCCGGTGCACTGGCAGTTCGCCCAATCGCGCGATAGTGTGCTCTGATCGCGATGTCTGTAGATCAGCCAGGAGACCCGACTGTGAATCTGCGCGTCAAATGCTGTGCCCTCAACTCGGATGAAGGGCCCCATTTCCCCTTGCTGGAACAGGCCGGCTTCGAAGTCCTGCCGGGAAATCGCAAGGCCAATTTCTGGGATGAGCAGTCGTTGATCAACGAACTCGCCGGCTGCGTAGCCGTCTTCGCTGGCTCGGAACCTTACACAGCACGGATCCTCGAGAGCCTGCCAGAGCTGCGCGTGGTTGCCCGGACAGGCGTCGGCTACGATGCGGTCGACCTGCGCGCAGCCGAGCAGCAGGGGGTCGTCGTCACGACGACGCCGGGGGTCAATCATCACGCGGTCGCTGAGCATACCATTGCGTTGCTGATGGGCGTGGCCCGGGGATTCCCGGACCTGGACCAGCGAGTCCGCACAGGACGATGGCAGCGGATCGCAACACCCCGCGTGATGGGGAGCACCATCGGCATCGTGGGACTGGGCCGGATTGGCCAGGCGGTCGCGACACGCGCCCAGGGACTGGGCATGTGCGTGATCGCGTGTGACCCTTACGCGAATGCCGAATTCGTGCAGCAGCAGAGCATCGAGCTGTGCAGCATCGATGAGCTTCTCGCGCGGGCCGACTATGTCACGCTGCATAACCCGCTCACGGCTGACTCGCGGCACATGATGAACGCCGAGACCTTCGCCAAGATGAAGGCCGGTGCGGTGCTGATCAACACCGCCCGCGGGGGACTGGTGGATCAGAACGCCCTTTATGCGGCACTGAAATCGGGACACTTGCGTGGGGCTGGCCTCGATGTTCTTTGAGGTGGAGCCGCTCCCGCTCGACAGTCCGCTACTCGAGTTCAGCAACGTCCTCCTGGCCGGTCATGTCGCCGGACTCGACATCGAGTCCCAGCGGGACACGCTGATCATGGCGGCCGAGACGATCATCGGCCTGCGAAACGGTGAATGGCCCGGAGAGTGCATCCAGAACTTCAAGAGCAGCGGACGGTGGTCCTGGGACCGATCGTCTGCCACTCCATGAAGCCCCGCCCATCTCAGATGCTGGTTGGTCCACACGCCACCCGCCCACCATCTGCGCGGTGGAGGCCCACGAAGCGACAACACCACCTCGGCCAGGCTGCACGGGCTCAGGCCGAGGTGGTGGTGTCCTGTGGAGCGGCTTCGCTTCCGCGTCACTCGTCAGCCGCGCCGTAGCTGATGATCCGTCCGTCTGTGGTTGCGATAAACAAGCGACCTTCCGCAGCCGACATGCCGTCCCAGACCGGGAGCGCGTCCACGTCGTAACTGGCCAGCGTCCGGCCGTCCTGGGTGGAGACAACCTGCAGTACGCCGCCTTTCCCGCCACGCAGTGCCAGATCCTGGTCTCGCAGCAGGGCCTGAACGGCTTCCTCGCCCGCCATGATCCGCTTGAACGAGTCTTCCTCATCGACCAGGTCGGGAGGTCCACAGAGGACGAGGTTGTCGCCCGCCATGACCATCGCCCGCACCATCAGGGGCAGGTCCTGGGTCCATTGATGCTTGACGAAGGAACCTCCCCCGGTGTTGGCGGGAGGCGCGAAGGACAATGCCTTCCCGATCCGACCGTCGACCGCCTCGGCACTGCTGATCTTGCCGTTCAGCTTGTTCCCCGAGGAATCCTTCGCGGTGCCGTCGTCGAACGACCACGCGAACACCAACTTGGCCGATTCGGGGACTTCCGCTGTGTGGTCTGTGAATCGCGACGCCACCTGTTCGGCAGAGAGCTCGCCATGATAGAGGCGGACTTCGTCAATCAGTCCTGAAAACCCGTTGGGTGCGCGGTAGTCGCCGACTGCCCCCTGATCGTCTGCACCGACCTCCAGGCCCTGCGTCGGATTCGCCGTGATCAGACTGTGGGACTCACCCGAGCTGACGAGCTGACCATCCACGAACAACTGCAGCGACTTGTCCTGCTTGAGCTGGCCTACGACGTGACTCCAGCGTCCCTGAAGATCCTCAGCGCCGCCAACCGTGCTGACCTCTTCTCCCTGCCGGACGATGAATTCGGGCTTGCCATCCTTGAGAAGCAGAGCATACCCCTGGGTCGGCCCACCATGGGCGACGATGACGCCGTTCTTCCTGGTCGGCTTGACCCAGGCCTCGACAACGATGGCCTTGTTCTTCGGATCGAGCTGGTCCGCACGGGCCCGTGCGACCATGCTGGTCTTGCCGCGCCGGGCCCCTTTGGCATCCGCGGGGGCCTCCGGTGGTTTCTTGCTGGTGGCGAACAGCTGATGCTCGATCGTGGTGGTCCACTTGTAGTACTCAGGCTTCCGGCCGTATCCGTAGACCGTGTCCTTGTCGAAGCAGATAATGCGTCCCGACGGGGCAAAGCGGCCGGCCTGGTAGTAGCCGTTATGTCCCCCGGCGAAACTCTTGCCATAGACCCAGTACGATCTGTGAAACCACTCATCGTCGAGGAAGCCCATCGGAGCGAACAGGTGCGCCCTGTCCCCCTGCTGGGCGGCCCCCTGAGCGGCCGCGTCACCCGAGTTGGGGCCGATTTCCAGTCGATTCCCATCGAGGTCGAATCGCTGCGAACGCATGTAGACATAGGATCCATCGCTGGAGAGGATGTCGGAAAGACCGGCAGGCATCTGCAGGGTCTGCAGGCGGACCTGAAGGTTCTCGCCCGTTTCCGGATCCTTGTCGTCGATGATCTTCTCAGACAGCTTCTCGCCGTCCGCAATGTTGAGCTTGATCATACGCAGACCCCCATCCAGGAAGTTGGAGCGGCCGGCGACGAAGGCCACAGAGCCTTCTTGAACGAGCACGCTGCCATGGACGGGCCAGACCGATTCGATCTGCTCGAACGCCATCAGCCGCCGGTCTTCCGGGGCCGCCCGAAATCTCCAGATGAGCTGGCCGGTGTCAGCCCGCAAGCAGTACACGTAGCCGTCCATGCATCCGAACAGCACCCGTCCGCGCTGGATACTCGGGGGCGAATCGACCCGACCCCCGGTCGTGTAGGCCCAGATCGGTTCTCCCGTCTGAGCATCGAGGGCATGCACGGTGTGTTCATCGACCTGTGAGACAAACAGGCGGCCTTCGGCCACGACGACGGGGGACAGCCGCCCGCCGAGGTTGACCTGCCAGGATTCGTTGAGCTGCGGCGAGAGAGCCATCGGCGTGCGCGCACTGCGTTCCCGGTCGTGGCGGTACGTGGGCCATTCGTCAGTACGCCGGCCGTCGACCGCGGAAGGCGCGACGCGCCTGACCAAACGCCGGCCCAGTCTCCAGACGCCCTTCGTCACTGATCTCGGCGGGCAGCGGACGCGTCGGAGCGCGAGCGGCCAGGGCATTGAAGCCGGACAGCTTCGCCTCGGGATAACAGGCACAGTTGTGCGGCGGGGCGTAGGTCAGGCCGTTGGCAGGCATGACACCGTACAGGCAACCGCCCCGCACCCAGTGGTGGATTTCCCAATCCTGCTTCGCGACATCCACGAACTCGATCCCTGTCCGCGATGGCATGATGTATTTGTCGGTCGCCTTGGCGATGTAGCAGCGATGATGGAACCAGTAGGTGTCCACCGTCGGTTCAAACTCACTCTTTACCTCCCCACTTCGCGGATCCCGCCCGGTCAGTTTCCCCGATTGATTCCCGGATGTTGTGGGCCAGGACCAGACCAGACCGTTCACCACCAGCAGATCCTCCGGGCTCTGATAGCCGGAGGTCTCATGCTCCGCCTTCCAGAGCTGCTTCCCGGTCGCTGCGTCGTAAGCGGACATTTTGCGATCCCCACCCGCGAAGAGCACGACATCTCCATAGGTCACCAGCCGGGGCCCGAAATTCATCGTCAGTTCCTTCTTGACGCCGGCCCCTTCCGACTTCCAGACTTCCTCACCCGAGGCACGATCGAGGGCCACGAGATGTGTCCCGTTGTAGAAGTAGACGTGCTGACCATCCGCGGCGAGCGTCAAGGGCGCGATCTTGACGTCACTCCCCCACAACAGTTCGCCGGAATCGGCATCGTAGGCCTGGACCCGCCGGGGCTTCTCGTTCCAGCGGAACTCGGTCCGCACGCGCGCCTGATCTCCGGTATTGTTGGCGGCGATGTAGTCGTCGGTTTCGAATTCCTCCTTGTTCACCATCGCCAGCACGAGACCGTCCGACACGAGCACTTCTTCGGTCGACTGGCTGTCGGGCAACTCATGCAGCGTCTCGCCCGTCCGAGCATCGAGCACGCTCAACGGAGCATGCAGCTCCATCGTGACATACACCCGGTCGTCCACGGCAACCAGCCGGCGCGCGAGCTGCGTCGGTCCACTCTTGAGCGGCCAAAGATGGTCGTGCCACTCGCTGATCGGCCGCTTCCAGAGGATGGCGCCGTTGAACGCATCGCGACACACCAGCTTCCAGTCGGAGGGTGTCTGGATGGAAATGCGCGACCCCTCGTCCATGACGTACACCAGCCGACCGCTTGCCGAGACGAGTGCGCTCATACTGGCCATCCGGTCGTGATGTCGCGACCAGCGTGGGCTGCCAAGCCATTGCAGATGCCGGGGCGGGCCGACCACATCGTCATGGGCCACCGCGTTTCCCGAGGGATCATGCAGGTAGTGGGTCCAGTCGTCGATGTCGTCTGGAACCGGCTTCACAGTGGTCGTCCATTTCCCCTGAGTCTGGACGTACGCCACGCCCCGCGGAGTCAGCACGCGAAGCACTTCCTCCTGGGGAATACCGTCGAGGTCCTCTGCCACCAGCAGATTGACCATGTTGTCAACGTAGGGCAGCGTGTTCCCCGCCAGGCGATCGACCGTGACCGGGCCGTACAGGCCCTGCTTGCGGATCTGTTCCCGGGCCCGATCCACGTCGGCGGCATCCCGGTCCAGACCCTGGACGATGTAGCGATCGTTCAACCGAAGTGCCGTGGTCAGCGCCCCGTCGCCGCTCCCCAGATGCACGATCAGTCCCCCCGACACGCCGGTCGATTGTACGATCGCCTCGGCACGCTCCTGGACATTCGACTGGGCATTGCCCACCGAACAGAGGGACATCAATACCGTGTAGAGCAGGAGGGGCAGGGGATGACGCATCACAGAACTCCAGGCGGAGGGAGAGGCAGGGTGAGTCTGGATTATCGTGAACTCTCCGGGGGAGAACAAGCAAGCGTCGTCACTCAGACCGAGGACTCACTACCGCAAACGGGGCAGTCACCACGACGTCGCAGGTTTCGTCGGGAGAATGTCATGTCGCGCAGGTCGAAGGAGAGCAGTTGTCCGGCCAAGGGCGTTCCCACACCGGCGAGCACCTTGATCGCTTCCATCGCGGCAATGCAACCGACAGTCCCGGAGACTGCGCCGAACACCGGAAACTCGCGACGCCACGCAGGGGGTGGCTCCGGAAAGAGGCATGCCAGACACGGGGTCTCACCCGGGATCATCGTCGTCACAGTCGCCTGCAGATCGTACATGGCACATTCGATGAGCGGCTTGCCTTGAAGCACCGACTGCCGGTTCATCGCGAAGCGCTCCTCGAACAACGGAGCACAGTCGACGATCAGGTCGACCTGATCCGCGAGAGCCTGTGCGTTAGCCTCACTGACGTTCTCATCGAGGCTCACAATGTCGAGTCGTGGGTTGAGTTCCCGGAGCCGTCGGGCGGCTGACTCGACGCGCGGCGCCCCAGCCAGTCGTGAGTCATCAGCAATTGTCGATTCAGATCGCTGGGCTTCACGTTTCCAGCGTGGGCGAGGACCAGTTGGCCGATGCCGGCGGCCGCGAGCTCGTATGCAACCACGCTCCCCAGTCCTCCGACGCGGGAGACCAGTACGGATGCGGCTTTCAGTCGCTCTTGTCCGGCTTCGCCAAAGTCTTCGACCCAGATCTGCCACTCGTAGGTCGCGCGCTCCTCGGCGGTCAAAGGGATTCGCGGAATCATGCCTGCCTTCAACTGGGATTCTGACTCGCGACGTCTGAGGTGTGCACTCCCGGGCAGTCCAGAGCGAACGGGACGGGATGGCCGACGGTGATCAGCCTCCCGAGATCGGCGACATGACTGTCACCGTGTCCCCCTCCTCCAGCGGTGCTTCTCGGGTGACATCGACCTGCTGGTCGTTGACGAACAGCAGCACCGTCGGCAGCACGCCGCCATCGGCACCAATGAGCAGCTTGCGCAGGGGCTCCCGGGCAGGCGAGGCCACCTGGCGGACGGCCTCATGCAGCGTGCTGCCCGGCGCGAGCTCGATGGTCTCGGTCCCGACACCGGCCGCTCGCTTGAGTTGCGTCTCGAATTGAACAGTGATCTGCATGTGCTCCGTTCCCGGTCCTGCCGCTGCTCGTGCCTGGCCCGCTAGACCGGGCGCACGGTTTCGATCTTACCGTCCACGAGCCGGAACAGACAATCCGCCAGCCTCAGCGCCTCGTCAAGGTTGTGAGTCACATGCAGCGTCGTCACGCCCGTGCGCTGGCGGACACTCTGCAGCAGGTCGCACATCTGCTCCCGGGTTTCGCTGTCGAGCGCACTCAGCGGTTCATCGAGGCAGAGCACACGCGGATGAAACGAGAGCGCCCGCCCCAGGGCAACGCGCTGGCATTCGCCTCCACTCAGGCCGTAGGGCGTCCGGTCGAGCAGATGACCGATCCCAAGCAATGCGGTCAGTTCCTCCACCCGTTCCGCGATCGTTCTGGGGGAAGCCCGCCGAATGCGGAGGGCAAACGCCAGATGATCACGCACCGACATCCGGGAGAACAGAGCACCGTCCTGAGGGACATAGCCGACTCCCCGCACTGCCGGATCGAGGTCAGTGACATCCTGGTCATGCAGACGGATCCGGCCGGAGGTGATGCGTCGCAGGCCGATCACGGCTTCGAGGATCGTGGTCTTGCCCGACCCGGTCTGCCCCATCAGAACTCCGTAGGAGCCACTGGGAATGGTCAGCGAGACATGGTGTAGTTGAAAGGCCCCCGCAGCGATTGCGAGGTCGTGCACGCTGATCATCGGATGCCCCCGCTCTGCTCACCCCCCCAGAGGCGCATGATCACGAGCACGACCACCGCCGCGGCCACCATGATCAACGATACGGCACAGGCAGCCTCGATGTCCCCGACGTTCATCTCGAGGAAGACCGTCGTGGAGAGCACCTCGGTCTTCATCCGTGTCGCACCGGCAAAGATCAGCAGCGGGCCGAACTCCCCCAGGGCGCGGGCCCATGCCAGCGTGAAGGCGGTCATCATGCCACGGGCCGCCTCGGGCAGCACGACCCAGCCGAAGGCCTGTGACCGCGTACATCCCAGCGACACGGCGACCTGTTCACATCGCGGGTCAATGTGATCGAAAGTCGATTTCATGGTGCGCACCGCAAAGGCACCTGCCACCGAGAACTGTGCGAGGATGACGGCCGGAATCTGGTAGACGATGCTGCGGGCTGCCCAGGAGAATGGCGCAAACTGAAAGAGGATCAACAGGCTCAACCCGATCACGAGCGGAGGCAACACGATCGGCACATCCAGCACGGCATCGATAAACCGTCGGCCCGGAAACCGGTGCCGGGAGAGCAGGTAGCCGATCGGCACCGCCACCAAGAGGGACAACACCGCCGACAAGGTGCAGGAGATCAGACTGAGCCAGATCGAATACTGGATCTTCGGATCCGCCAGCGCCCGCGCGATCGGATTTTGTGTCAAAGCCGTCTGGACTGGCCGGGGGTCCGCAACTGCCACCCGGGCCGTCTCCTCGGCCATGTACCAGGCGTCCGCCAGCAGCATCGACAGAATCAGCCCGACGTACGCACTGCTAATGATCGCCAGGCAAAGGTAGAACAGGCCGTTGGAGGCCGCGACGACACGGGCGTCGCGGGGACGTTCCTGCTCAGCCTCACCGCCGTGCCTGGACGTGGGAGTCGGTGAGGCGTCGGCGCTCACAGCGAACCGTCTCCCTGGTCGTCGGCTGTCTCATCACTTAGCCGGAAATGGAAACCGGCCTGTTCGAACGCTGCCGGCGACTTCGCCACGCGCTGAAACAGACGTCTCACGAGATACTTGTGATCACTCGTCCGGGCAATGCTGAATGGTTGGATCGCGAGATTCAGCGGCGATTCGATTCGTACGATATCCACGCGGTCCTGGCTCGCGAGCACATCCGAAATGTAGGCGATGCAGGCATCGACATGGCCTGTCACGACATCCGGCACGAGGAGTGCAGACGAAGTCTTTTCGACAACAACCTCACCAGGCTGGGTCTGCTTGTCCTGGAGCTTCTCGTACAGTCCCTCCCGCTGCAGCAGGCGCCGGGTCAGGGCACCGATGGTACAGTCTTCCGGACGGCCGATCGCTACACGCACGCCGGGCGCAACCAGATCGTCGAGCGACTGGACACGCGTACTCCCCTTGGGGACCGCGATCACAAGTTCGACATCCGAGACGTTGGCCGCTTCCTGGAACCACTCGCGGACGTTGTCGAGATAGTACACATCACACGCCATGTAGACATCGGGGAAGCCGAGCTCCGGACGTTGTGCCTCAATTCCCTTCATCCGCCCGGTCAGCGTGCCGCAGCCATCGTAGATCGTGTTCACATCGACCCCTTCGCGTGCCGAGAAGTCCTCCACGATCGCTTCGACAACGCGCCTGTTGACGGCTCCACAATAGAAGTTGATGTTGGGGTGGTCGGCCCAGACATCCCCTTCGACGGGCCGGGCACCGTATTTGGCGAATATGGGCAGCCCCTTGTCGCGCGCCGTCAGATACCGGGCGAAGCGGAGTGCCGCCGTCGGATTGGTGGAGGAATCGAGCACCGCCACACTGATCAGGCAGGGTTCGGCCAGTTCCGGGACAGGGATGGCCCGCAGTTCATCAGCATAGCGGGGCATCGCAACGGTCGAGTCCCAGACGATTGCGGCGTCGACGGCGCCAATCTTGACGTCATTGGCCACGTCATTCACCGTCCCCTTGAAGACGCCGTTGCGCGTGACGTGATCTTCGAGTTGCGCCCAGCGGTTCGTCCCGTCGATCTCGATCTGAGCGAGGAGCCTCTTGACGGCGCGGCCAATGGCGGCGCCATCGGGAGTGGCCAGCGAAACCGAGACATCCTCACGCAGCAGGTCCTGCAGGGAGGCAATGGACTTCTCTGAGTCCTGACGGACGGCGATCACCGGCCGCTGGTGGGCAATCGGAATCGTCTCAACGGCCAGTCCCAGTTCCACCGCCTGATCGGTGTGATAATCATCCGCAGCGAGGTACAGGTCGGGAGTGCCGAAGGTGTTCGTCTTCAGCGAGTTCAGCAGATCCTCGGATCCCCCGAACTGCAGCTCGAGGGACACGCCGTGCTCCTCCTCATATGCCCTGGCGATCTCTTCAACCGGCACACGCATTCCCGCGGCGGTGTACATGACGAGGGTTCGCGACGGATCAGCCGCGACGGGAGATCCTCGATAGAGCAGCGCCACGAGGACGGCAATCAACGCCACGGCTCCGAGCAGCGCCGCCCACAGGGCGTTCATCTGCCCCCGCCGCCAGGTCGACACGGTGACTGTTCGTTTCTGTAGAGCGAGCATGACGCAGGGAACTCGAACGGGCAGGGCAGACTGCACTCTACTCCATGAGCCGAAATCGACTCAACCATGCTGCGGCCTCCTCCCCCCGAATCGCCGGCCGGCCTGTGTGCAGCCAGCGGAACACCGCCGAATCCATGTGAGATTTCCGCGAAGCAGACCGGGGAAGTTCTGCTCATGTCCGAAACCAGATATGCTGCAGGAGATCGCTGAGTCTGCTCCGCAGGGACACGCAGTGGTGTGTTCCGGACGGGAGCAGCGAACCTGTGGGACATCCAAATCTGCCGCCGGGAACATCAACCATGAAATCGCTCTCACCCACGCTGCTGCCGTTGTCGGCCCTGGCGGTTCTACTGGCTCTGCCTGCCGGCGAGTCGGCCAGGTCGGATGACGCGGCCGCTCCACAGAAGCTCTTGCGCCATGTGGTACTCTTCAACTTCAAGGATGAGGCCGCGGCGGAGCAGGTCGAGGCGGTCGTCACCGCCTTCGGACACCTTCCGGACAAGATCGACGTCATCCAGGACTACGAGTGGGGTATGAACAACAGCCCCGAAGGACTGAGCAAAGGGTATACCCACTGCTTCCTCGTCAGCTTCAAGAGCGAGGAGGATCGGGATGCCTACCTGCCACACCCCGAACATCAGGCGTTCGTGCAGGTGCTCAAGCCCGTGCTGGAGGATGTTCTGGTGATCGACTACTGGGCACACGAGTGATGCAGCACCCATGCCTGTTGAGGGTGATCGCCTCGGGCCTCCTCGTGGCGAGCATGGCCCACTCGGGGCGCGGGCAGGACCGACGCAAGCCACCCCCGCCGGCGGCGGACGCAAAGGTCGAGGCTGCCGCTGAACTCGTCTCGCTGCTGACCAGTGATTCGTTCATCTCGCGTGACTGGGCAGCTGCCGAACTGAGCCACCAGGGAGCCGCCGGGATCGCGGCGCTGCTGGACGCGACACGGACTTCCGATCTCACGAGGTCGCGAGAAGCGTTCGCCGCCCTGTGCCAACTGGCAGTCGATCCCGAAGCGCCGCTGACCGTTGAAGCCCGCGCCGCGCTGATGGTGTTGCAGGACGACGAGGAAGTCCCTGTCGTGCGACGAGAGGCGGCTGCCGATGCGGTGCGGAGGTCGGTGCGCACGTCTCACGCCCAACTCCGGGCCTTGGGCGCGACATTCACCCGTGACCGATCCGGAGAGATCACCGGGGTCCAGGTCAACTCCCGGGAATTCGTCGACGCACACGCAAAGCTGCTGTTACGCCTGCCGGCTTTCGGTCTGCTGGACTTGCGCAACTCGGGAATCTCCGGCGCCTGCCTCGCTGATCTCGCACAACTCACGTCCCTCACCTCGCTGAACATCTCCGACACGGGCGTGGCGGGGCGTGACCTCCATCAGCTGGTCCCGCTGAACAGGCTGGAGCGTCTGGCCATCTACCGGATCCCGGTCGACGCCGAGGAACTGATCCGCCTGTCGCGATCGCTGCCCGGGTGTCGAATCCACCGCTGACGGGAGTTTCACGGACGGCGCTCAACGTCAGTTGACGCTGGCGTCGTCCGGTCCTGCCGCCGCCTCTGGGACTTCGATCTGCAGGATCGCGACATCCGCCGCGACCGCCACGGCCTCGACCTCACACGCGGACAGCTCCCGCAGCCGCGGCAGCGCAGATTTCGCTGGCGGGCCGACCTGGCCGAGCACCCGGACCACGTGTTCCACGACTTCCGGATCCTCATCGTCCAGGGCAGAGATCAGCTTCGGCAGCAGCGGTTCGGCCTGTCGGTCGAAGGCAACAAGGTTGACGGCTGCCATTCGGCGCAGGTTGACGTCGTCGGACTCCAGGAACTCCGCCAGCACGGGCACGACATGATGTCCGTGCCCCTCCAGTTGCAGCAGGGTCGCCGCTGCGTTGGGCGCACATAGACGGACTTGTCGGCGAGAGCCCGGATGAGTGCCTCGGATGCCGTTGCGGCATCCGGTCCCAGCATGGCCAGTTCGCTCGCGGCCACTTCCCGCTGCGTGGCCTCTTCGGCCTGGAGACCCGTGATGAGGACGGGGACGGCCTCGCGGCCCAGTTCGCGGAGTTCCTGTTGAGCTGCCTCGCGGTCCTCGAGACTGGCGGTGTCATCAAAGAGCTTGGCGAACAGCGCCCGCGCAGCGGGAGCGACCTCGGGGAGCAACGTCGCCGGATCAGCCGGTGGCGTTCCCGCAGCCTCCGTGTCGGGGGACGAGACCACCTCCGTGCTGGTTGCGCCGGCCGAAGGCTCTGCTGTGTCGGCCCCACCGCAACCACTCAGCCAGGGCATCAGACAGGCCAAGCCAATCATCACCAATCGTTCGGACCGACTACGAGTCATGTCTGCTCTCTTCGCTCCTTCTGACATCCCAATCCAGCGTCGCTGCAGGCAGTCCCTGCCGCCTCCCTCGGGAGTCCGGCATCAGGCTGGAGCGGACGGTTTGCTCGCAGTCCGCGACGCAATGGAATCCAGCACGACCAGCTTCTGCCAGATCTTGCGGGACATCCCATTGGTCAGCGATTCGACTTCGTTGACTGCGGACACCGCATCCGAGTCTTCGAACTCCTGAACATACAGGGCGGCAATCTTGCCCAGCAGTGACAACATCTCTGAACAGTAGTCGAGATAACGGCTCAACTCAAACTGTGACATTCTGCGGGTCGGCGATGATTTGGTATCGGGCCCATTGCGGAGGAGTCGATCGGGATCCTTGGTGAGCTGATGCATGTCGATGATATGCGCCATGGCCCGCAGTTCATGCAGCGCCCGGAGCGCTCGACGTCGCTTCACACGGGTCTCCAGCGTGACCAGAAAGAAGATCGTCGCCCCGATCAGCAGCACATCGTTGATCCCCGCCTCAATCACCTGGACGACGTCAACGGCCGAAACATCATTGCCGTCGACCTCCACGTTCATGGCCAGCCAGACGGTCACGATCGACGCCCCAATGATGGCCGCGATGATCAGCCCCGAGAGCAGGCGGATCCACAGGATTGGCCGAGAGATTTCGTGCGCCTGCACACGGGTCCTTCGGGCGATTTCGAGCAACTTCTCCGACACGCTGGTCAGCCCCGCCCCCGGGAAGCGTTCCTGGATACGCTGGTGCAGCACCTGCACCGTGTCGACGATCTTGTTCGGATCGAGTTGCTGGAATGTCATCACGGTCATCGCATTGATCCAGAGATGGCCCCACCCCTCCGGGGCTGACAGACCTGCCTGCCCCCTTCGCTGGAGACAACGGATGCGGGATGTTACCGGATCAGAGATTCTCACGGGAGACAGGTTTTCTCACTGAAGCGACGCTTCCCAATGGGGGGCGCCCTCATGGTTGAGCGGCCTGAAGAGGGCTTCTGTCGACCGTTTCCCTTGCTCTATACTCAGCTGAATGATGTGTCCTGCTGACCCCGCTTGTCGCTCGTTCCGCTGCCGGTCGTGGATCTGGCTGATCGCTGCCAGTTCGACACTGCTGCCACTGCCCGCGTCGCGGGCCCTCGCTCAACGGCGGGATCGGTACCGCCCCGTTCGAGAGCAGATGGTGCAGCAGTTCATCGCGGCCGAGGGAATCACCAATCCTCGCGTGCTGTCCTCGCTGAGCGACGTGCCCCGCCATGAATTCGTCCGCCCCAGCTTGCGCCCGCAGGCCTATTTCGACCAGGCCCTGGACATCGGACACAAGCAGACGATTTCGCCACCCTATATCGTGGCCTACATGACCGAGATGCTCGACCCGCAACCGGAGGACCGAGTGCTCGAAATTGGCACGGGCAGCGGGTATCAGGCGGCCGTCCTTTCCAGCCTGGTCCACGAGGTGTACACCATTGAGATCGTCGAGCCGCTCGGCCTGCAGGCGGCCGCCCGACTTCGGCGGCTGCGCTACGACAACGTCCATACGCGGGTTGGCGACGGATATCAGGGATGGCCCGACCACGCCCCGTTCGACAAGATCATTGTCACCTGTTCGCCCGAGTCGGTGCCGCAACCGCTCGTCGAACAGCTGCGCGACGGGGGCCGCATGATTGTCCCGCTGGGCGAGCGCTATCAGCAGGTCTTCTACCTGTTCGAAAAACAGGGGACCGAACTCGTCAAGACACAGTTGCAGCCGACACTGTTCGTCCCCATGACCGGGCGTTCCGAGGAGCTCCGCCGGGAGCTCCCCGACGGGTCCCATCCCCGGATCATCAACACGGGCTTCGAAGACCGGGATGCCGACTCCGGACGGGCGGATCACTGGCATTACCAGCGGCGTGTGACCATCGTCGCCGACGGATCACCCGAGGGGGAACACCACGCCTGTTTCGAGAACTCGGTCATGGGCCTCCCGTCGCATATGCTGCAGGGCTTCGCCGTCGATGGACAGCAGGTGGCGGCGCTCACGGTATCGTTGCAGATGAAGGCTGCAGACATCCTCGCGGCACCCAATCCCCAGCAGCGCCCGGCCCTCCTGGTGCACTTCTATGATGAGAAGCGACTCCCCATCGGACAGGCCGTCGTCGGGCCCTGGCTGACCGACACCGATGGCTGGGTCACCAGGACGGAACAGATTCCCCTGCCGGGAAACGTGAAAGAGGCCATCCTGCAAGTCGGGCTGAACGGCGCAACGGGGCAGCTCTGCGTGGACGCAATCACCCTGACGGCTCAGAGCCGCTAAGTCTCCCAGGCCCGGAGTCCGGCAGGTTCGTGGGTGTATGCCCACCGACGGAGTCACTCGCGGAGGAAATCGCGGCGTCCAGCAGGTGAGTCAGACGGCGCATGTCAAATCCCGCCAAGGACCGTGGCGCGACCAACGCGACCGATGCCCAGAATGTACGCTGCCACGCGCAGCGAGACTTTCTTCTCTGTCGGCCGATCCTGAGAACCCGCTCGAAGCTGGCCTGTCATGATCTTGTCCAGTTCGTCGCGAACCCGAGTGAGATCCCAGCGGAAATGCTGGCGGTTCTGCACCCACTCGAAATAGCTGACCGTCACACCACCGGCATTGGCCAGAATGTCCGGCAGCACGATGATCTCGTCGCTGCTCGAAGATCTCATCCGCCTCGGGAGTGGTGGGGTTATTGGCGGCCTCGATGATGTACTTCGCCCGGATGTCGCTCGGCATTGTCCTGGGTGAGCACGCCACCAATCGCGGCCGGGACGAGCACATCGACGTCGAGTGTCAGCAGTTCGTCGTTCGTGATTGACTCCCCCTGGGTGAACGCCTCGACTTTCTGGCCGCTCGCCGACGTGATCGAGCAGTGCCGGGATATCGAAGCCCCTCGAGGTTGTAGGTGCCTCCGGCCACGTCCGACATCGCGACGACGTTCATGCCCCATCTCCTGCAGAAATCTGGCAGTGAACGTCCCGACATTCCCGAACCCCTGAATGGCGACACGGGCTTCCTCGACGGGCTGTTGCTGTTGCTCCAGCAGTGCCCGCGTGAGGATCGCCACGCCGCGTCCCGGTCGCCTCTTCCCGACCCTCGGCACCATGCAACTCCACCGGTTTGCCGGTCACGCAGGCCGGGTTATAGCCATGGTACTTTTCGTACTGATTCATGATCCAGGCCATGACCTGGGCGTTGGTCCCCATGTCCGGTGCGGGGATGTCCTTGTCGGGCCGATCACATCGTGAATCTCGTCGACGAACTTTCGGGTGATCCGTTCCAGTTCGCCGGGACTGAGGTCCGCTTGGGTGCGACGGCGATGCCCCCCTTGGCTCCGCCATAGGGAATGTTGACGACCGCCGTCTTCCAGGTCATCAGCGACGCCAGTGCGAACACCTCGTCGGCGTCGACCTCCGGATGGAACCGCAGGCCGCCCTTCATCGGTCCCGCGGGCCTTGTCGTGCTGCACCCGGTAGCCGATGAACGTCTCGATCTGGCCGTCGTCCATCTCGAGGACGACCTGCACCTTCACCTCGCGGAGCGGCGTGCACAGCAGCGTCCGCATATTGGAGGACAGCCCCATCACATCTGCCGCGGCGTCGAAGTAACTGCAAGGCCGTTTCGTAAGATGTCATCCGCCCACTCCTGCCTGATGGATCGGAGGCATCGTAGTGGAAACCTGCCTGAGGTGCGACATCTCTTCGCAGGAGATCGCTGGCGGTTTTGCAGTCCGGCGAAGTCACCGGTGAGGGCGGTCATTCGCCGATGTACTCGTAGTAAACGTTCCGCTGCCGGGGGATGTAGCCCGCGTCGACAATGCAGTGGCGAATCGATTCCAGGCTGAGATGATGCACCGTACCCGCCTGGGCGACGACGTTCTCCTCGATCATCAGGCTGCCCATGTCGTTGGCACCAAACAACAGCGCCAGTTGCCCGATCTTCTCCCCCTGTGTCACCCACGACGACTGGATGTTGGGAATGTTGTCCAGATACAGCCGCGCGACCGCCTGCGTCTTGAGGTACTCGAAGGCACCGGCTGACGGCACAGTCGCGACATGTCGACACCCGCTCGTGCGGCCCTGCTCGGCATCTCGACCGAACCACGGGAGCCTCGTTCGGGCGGCTGATGCGTCCAGCAGATGAACGCCGTGAAGCCGCCCGTCTCGTCCTGCAGTTGCCGCAGACGCTCGAGGTGCTCGATTCGCTCGGCGAGCGTCTCCACATGGCCGAACATCATCGTGCAGGTACTGACGCCGCCCAGTTCGTGCCAGACGCGATTGACCTCGAGCCAGCCGTCCGTGAGCACCTTGCCGCGCGTGATCTGCCTGCGCACGCGATCGACCAGAATCTCCCCGCCTCCACCGGGCAGACTGCCCAGTCCGGCGTCTTCAGCCGCTCCAGGACGATGCGCAACGGCAGACCGGAGATCTTGTGGAAGTGATACAGCTCCGGCGGTGAGAAGCCATGCACATTGACCTGCGGGAACTTCGTCTTGATCCCGCGCAGCAGATCCTCGTACCACTCCAGCGGGAGCTGCGGATGCAGGCCCCCCTGCATCAGAATCTGATCGCCGCCGAGATCGATCGTCTCCTGAATCTTCTGGTGCAGCACTTCCTCGGACAGCACGTAGGCTTCGCTGTGGCCGACGGGTCGATAGAAGGCACAGAAGTCGCAGACCGCCGCACAGACATTGGAGTAGTTGATGTTGCGGTCGATGTTGTAAGTGCGAAACGGCTCCGGGATGCAGTCGATTCGTGACCGCATGCGGCCGCCTGGCCGATGCGCCGTCAGGTCGTGGGACTGCAGCAGTTCCAGGCCCTCTGCAGAGGTCAGTCGATCGCCAGCAACGGCCTTGGCGAGGATCGACGAAACGTCAGATGGGCGAGAGTTCATGGTTGCGACCGTTTGATTCAATGAATTGAGCCCCGCTTGCCTCGGCTACCGTCCAGAGTCTGGCGACCTCCCACATCACGTCGCGCCCCTGTCGATCCGTCTCAGGATCCGACCCTGGCGACGGCACGACGTGGCTCGCTGGCTCTGTCCGATGAAGGGCGGGAGCGCAGCGAGGAGTCCGGCGGCACGAAACCCTGACGGGCGGCCAGGTCATAGAACAACCGCAGTCCACTCAGCTCGGCCGACCCCAGTCGAAAATGCAGGTTCCGGCTGAGGTAGCTGAGTGCCACCTCGCGGCTCAGACTGAGTTGGGGAGCTTCGCGGACTGCGATGTCCGGAATGTGCTGCACACCGTAATCTCGCGCCCTCTCGAGGGCGGGCGCCACGCGTCCCAGATTGCTTCCGCGCCGGGTGACCCACATCGCGAACACAAAGGGGAGTCCGGTCCAGTTGGACCATTCCTCGCCGAGATCCCAGACGGTGTGAAATGTCTCGGAGGGCGTAGGAATCGCGCGGTCGCCGATCATCAGCAGTGCGTCGGTCTGGACATCCCGGGGAGGAAGCTGCAACGGCAGTGGCTGAAGGTCTGGAAGTACCCCGAATCGCTCCGCCAGCATGATTCGCACCAGCGCCGAACTCGTCCGGGAACCCTCATCCAAAGCCAGCGTCCGAATCATTCCGGGATGCACGCGGCTGTAAAGCTTGACGCTCAACACCGGTCCACGCGCGGCCACACACGCGTCGGACACGACCTCGTAATCTGGATCGAGCACTGCTTCGACGGAGGGAATCAACGCCACGTCAAGTTCGGAGGACGCCAGCCGGTCGGCCAGACGGCTGGGGAGATCCAGAATCAGCCTGGCGCGGGGGACCAACTCGGCTAAACCCTCAATCAGGGGTTTCGAGTTGAGATAGCTGACAGCTCCTATACGCACAAATTCGCCGTCGACATCCATGGACGGGGTTCGGGCTCGATCAATCATGGGACATGTTGTCGTCTCAAGCGGCTTAGAGTATAGGGGAACCCCACGGGTTGGCAAACCACGCACGCCACAGGTGCCGTCGCCACAATGTCGTGCGCCAGCACTCAAACCGTAGGCTCGATCGGAGGTTAACGCGAAACCATGAGTCCCCTGCGAGTCGGAATGATTGGTCTGGGCACCGTGGGCGGCGGCGTGGCACAGATCCTCTCCGCAGACCCGGAGCAGATCGCGCGCTGCGCAGGTCGGCCCGTAGAGATTCGCCGGGTCGCGGTGCGAAATCCGCGTCGGACGCGCGAAACACCTGTGTCCGCCGATCTCCTGACGGCCGATCCTCTGGACGTCGTGCGCGACCCGGACGTGGATGTCGTCGTGGAGTTGATGGGCGGACTGCACCCTGCCCGGGAGTTCATCACTGCTGCACTCGAAGCCGGCAAGGATGTGGTCACAGCGAACAAGGCCCTGCTGTGTCAGCACGGGCCGGAGCTGTTCCAGCAGGCGCGACAGCAGGGCCGGTGTATCGCCTTCGAGGCCGCTGTCGCGGGAGGAATCCCGATTATCGAGGTGCTCGGACAGGCCATGTCGGCGAACCAGATCACCGGCATCGAGGCGATCCTGAACGGGACGAGCAACTTCATCCTCACGCAGATGCTCGACCGCAACGTCCCGTATCAAATGGCTCTCGAGGAGGCACAGGCCCTCGGTTACGCCGAGGCGGATCCCACGATGGACGTTGATGGCACAGATGCCGCCCAGAAACTCTGCCTGCTGACACTGCTGGCATTCGGCACCCGCGTCTCGCCAGAACAGTTTCTCAGGCAGGGGATCGACGGGCTCGAACTGGCGGACCTGAAGTATGCCAACGAACTCGGGTACGCGGTCAAACTGCTGGCAACAACGAAGCTGATCTCAAGGCAGCAGCCGGGGGGGCGGGAACTCGAAGTGCACACGCAACCGACGCTCATCCGCCACAGCCGCCCTCTCGCGCAGGTGGATGGTGCGTACAACATGGTGGCGCTGCTCGGAAACTACGTGGGTCCGACCTGGTACTCCGGACCGGGAGCCGGTGGTCTGCCGACAGCCTCGGCCGTGGTGTCCGACCTGGTTGATATCGCGATCGGTCGCGCCCGTTGACGTTCCGCCACCTGGACCTGTGGGGAGAGGGGCCGGCGTTGCCCGTGCGACGTTCCGACGACATCACGAGGCGCTATTACCTGCGGCTGAACGTGGAGGACAAGCCGCACGTGATCGCGGACATCACCGATATTCTCGGGCGTCACGGCATCAGTCTGGCCTCGCTGATTCAGCATGAGGCACCGGAACTGGACACCACCGACGGCGACCAGTTGCCACCCACCGTCCCGCTCGTGGTCATGACGCACCGGACCTCGGAGGGGTCGCTGCGGTCGGCGCTCAGCGATCTCGATCGCCTCGACAGTGTGCAGGCCCCGCGCGTCTGCATGCCCGTCAGCGACTGATAGTGACCGGCGGCAGCCGGCGGCAGCCGCGGCCGTGGATCAGCGATCAGTGTCTAGCGGTCCCCACGACGATCCTCGTCTTCGCGATCGCCGGGAGGTTGCGGGCCCCGGCCGTCGGGTTCTCGCATCCTGTGAACATCGGCGCGAAGTTCGTCGATCTCGCGACGAAGCTGGCCAATGACTTCGTGCAGCTCGCGAACATGTGCCGACACAACCTCCTCGCGCTCATGATGCACTCGTTGCTCGTGATGCTCGCGCTCCAGTCGCTCGGTCTGGGCGACGAGTTCCTCGGCGAAATCGTGAAGGTCGGCGGCGTGGAGGTGCTCGATCGCCTGCCGAAGATGCTGCATGCGACGTTCGAAGTCGGGCGGCCCCGGCGGAGCGTGTCGCCCGGGTTCCGGCCTGCGACCTTGCACTTCCGCCTCGTGTCGTGCGGTCTCGCGCCGAAGGTCGTCCAGCCGTCGCTCAATCGTGGCCCGCCGATCAGGATCTCCGCTTCGTCCCAACTCCTCATGCAGTCGTTCCAGGTTCCGCAGCTCGGCCTCCCGTCCACGCTGCCGCACCTCGGCTGCACGATGTTCCATGTCTCGCGCTTCCGGTTGAGGCCGCCGATCCGGTTCTCGGGGGTCGGGCTGCGCGGCCAGATATCCGCCACTGACCAGCAGCCAACCGACGACTCCGGCGTACAAGATGGGGGTGGGGAGCGCGCTGTACATCGTGAGAACTCCGGAAGTCGACAGGATTTGAGAATACAGGGGGATCAGGCAATCTTATCAGGCGTATGCGTCCTGCTTCAACCATCGCTGCCGCTGCAGGCTGATCTTGGTCGGTGGCAGGCATCTCCATAAACTCCGCACCCGATCGTTCTGGCTTCACGAGGACCGCGACTGATGAAGATCCGCTCTCGATTGCTGATTCGCACCCTGGCCAAGTCGCTGGCCGTGTGCAGTCGCGGACTCTTCCGGACGGTCGACACACAGATCCAACTGGCTTGTCCAGGGACCTCCCCCTACGACCGCAGCCGTGAACAGCGGTACCTGTACTGTGTCTGGCACGACAGCGTCCTCGTTGCGATCTTCTCGGGACGCTGCCCCCGGATGGCGGCACTGGTCAGCCAGCATGCCGACGGCTCGTATGTCGCCGATGCACTCGATTGTGTGGGGATCGTTCCCGTCCGCGGCTCAAGCAGCCGGGGAGGAGCGGCCGCCGTGCGGCAGATGATGGACGCCTGCGCGACATGGACATTACGATCGCCACTGATGGTCCCCGTGGGCCGCGCCGCGTGGTCAAGGAGGGGATCGTGTACCTCGCCGGACAGACAGGGCGGCTCATCATCCCCGTGGCTTACGCAGCCTCGCAGGCCTGGCGACCAACGGGAAAATGGACCGACCTCATCGTTCCCAAACCCTTCTCGCGAGGCTACTTCCTGGGTGGCGAGCCGATGACGGTGCCCGCCGGCCTGTCCCGTGAAGAGCTGCGCAGTCTATCGGGATCGTCTGCAGGAACAGATGGACGCCCTGAATGGGACGGTCGAACGCCTGGCACGGGGAGAGCAGCCCGCGACCAGCGAGGCGGTGTCGCCGGGTCGTCAGGCCGCCTGAGACTGCTGTGGATCGCCAGTTTCGAGGCGGTCGAACCAGCGGCTGGCGAGCGGCAAAAAGCACAGGGACTGTCCCACGAACCAGCCGACCGCCGCCCCCACCAGCACGTCGCTGGTGAAATGCTGACAGACCTCCAGACGCTGCAGTCCCGCCAACACAGCCAGCCCCCCGAAGAACCACACACCACGAGGAATCAGACGTGTGAGCACCACCGCGAATGCGACGGCCGAGGCCGTGTGGGCCGAGGGAAAGCTGTTGAGCGAGGGGCCATCGGTCAGAAACGGCAACAGTCCGCCGAACGTGTCGAAGACCGACTCGTGACTGAAGTCGAAGTACTTGGGACGGTGACGGCCAACACAGAGCTTGACGACGTTGGCAGCCAGCCCTCCGCCAAGTGCGGCGGCCGCCAGACGGGGAATCATCCGTCTCCAGTGCGGGAACAGGGCGAAGATCCCGACGAGAATGACGACCTGGCCATGCGGCGTCGCGAACGGCTCGATGCTGCGGACGAAGCGATGCAGCTCGTCGGGCACAGCACGCGTGGTCGTGGCCTCAGCCAGCGGCATGTCGATTGTCAGCAGCGCACAAGCGGCCATCGTCAACAGGCAGACCGGAACGAACACCCAGCGCTGGAGGGGCGTGAGCGTCCTCTGTCCGACAGGTAATTCCGCCGATGCAGCACCAGGCCCCCCCATCCACGACAGCACGGACGGGAACGATTGACGCTCGCGGGAGCGGTCTCCCTCATCAAAGCACGAGCCGATCGCGTGGTAGTCTGCGGAAGTTGATGTCGGAACGGAGGTGGATGCGTTCACGGGATTCCCTGGGAGTCGGGGAAGGTGAAGGAAGCGAAACGAGACGTCAGGCCGCAGCGCGATCGCCCTGCTGTTCGAAGATGGTCTTTTCTTCCATGATCGAGTCGGCGTCGAATCGCGTGCCGAAATAGACGCGGCGGGCCGTGTCATCGTTCAGCACGGTGTGCGCATCGCCACTGACGATGACCGTCCCACTGAAGATGATGTTGCTGCGATCGGTGATGGTGAGCGTTTCCCGTTCGCGGTGATCGGTCAGCAGGATCGCGATCCCCTTCCGGCGCAGGTTCGTGACGATGTCCTGAATGCCGTTGATGGTGACCGGATCGATGCCCGTGAATGGTTCGTCGAGCAGAATGATGCGGGGGTTGCTCGCGAGGCAGCGAGCGATCTCCAGCCGTCGTTTCTCGCCGCCGGACAGAGTCGAGGCGATCTGTCGCCGCTTGTCGCTGAGACCGAACTGATCGAGCAGATCGCCCGTGATCCGGAATCGTTCCTTGCGCGAGTGATGGAGAAACTCGAGAATCGCCAGGATGTTCTGTTCCACCGACAGCTTGACGAAGACGCTGTGGTCCTGGGGCAGATAGCCCATTCCATGACGGGCCCGACGGTACATCGGCCACTGGGTGACATCTTCGCCGTTGAGGAGGACACGACCTTTGGTGGGGGCGATCAGCCCACAGGTCATGCGAAACGTCGTCGTCTTGCCCGCTCCATTCGGGCCGAGCAGTCCGACGATCTCGCCCGGCTCGACGTCGAAGCTGACGCCATCGACGGCCCGCTTCCCGCCGGGATAGTCCTTCACCAGATCCACGCACTGCAGCAGCGGCATCACCCTGTCCTCCATGACTCGGGTTCAACGGCAGGTGCCCTGGCTGGCGGGCATCAGCGGATGCGATTCATCCGCCCGACCTGAGGATAGAACGGAACGCTGAACTTCGGATAGTCGACTTTTCCCTGTCCCGGCACAGAGTGGTGTGAAAGTGCGAATCCGCGGCCCCCGTTGAGGAAGGGGACGCCGTGTGGCCAATAGATCCAGAAGGCCCGTCCCGACGAGGTAATCGCGAGGAACGGCGCTGGTCTCTTCCCAGAGGCGGCTGTCGCGGCTGCGAGGGCTGTTGTCGCCAAAGGCCAGAAACTCGTCCGGTCCGAGAACGAAGTCACGCTGGCCGATGACAGAGGCGTCGTCGGTGTAGATCTCTCGACCAGCGTTCGGGGTCGGTCAGGCTCTGCGCCAGTTGCCGCCGGGCACGTTCGACGATCATCTGACGACCGTCCTCCCGCGGCGGATAGTCAACTCGATAGTAGATGTCGCGATCGATGTCGGAGATTCGAGACCCGCATATCACAATTGCGGGCGGCGATGCCGACGGGTGTCAGGTCGCTGCGCAGGGGCGTGGAATGCGTGAGCGTATCTCGGTGGTAGGCGGCATCGGGTCCGAAGTCCACCAGGTCGTCATCGACCCACAGGCACGAGCCGGTCGTCGACGTTGGCAAAGGAGACCGACCAGTTCCCGGTCCCGGTGATCCCGGTCTGCGCCGTGGCCAGCTCCCGCTCCTCGTCGGGATCGATCTGAAGATTGGTCTCGGTCAGCCGGGCGACGCCCGGTCGCGGGATCGACATGGCAGCGATACCAGTAGATCCCGTCGCGCAGTTCAAGAACGAGTTCGGCACCCTGCCCAGACTGTCAACAGCCACGTCGAAGTTGAGAGTCAGGTCGTTGACCCAGTAGTACCCGAAATCGACATGTTCGGCCGAGGGGTTCTCGAGATAGTTGCCCGTAAAGGCATTGTACCCGCAGAAATCGGTGATGAGCTGCGGTCAGCGCCCGCAGCGGTTTACCGGCCGACAGGTCCTGCCAGTCACGGGGTGTGGGCACGAAATGGCGATAGCGCAGCCACTCCAGCACCTCGCCCGAGGTCGTCGATTCGTCTGAACGGTTGAGGCGGAATGAACGATCGGCGTCGGCTGACCAGCCGGCATCGGTCGCTGGCCAGTCCTCCGAGAGGGGATCCACGGCGGGGAGAGGGCCGCCCACCGTTCCGGCCAACCGGCCTTCAGCAGATCGTGTGGTGCATAGTCGTTGTCGTGGACGACGATCTGGATGGCACGCTGCTTGTCTGGATCCTTGCGCTGAATCTGGACCCCAGCCTGCTCGTCGACGAGATAGATGTCACCATCGCGAATACGGATCGTCTCATTCGGCAGGCCGACCAGCCGCTTGATGTAGTTCGTCTTCGGCTCCTCGGGAAACTTGAAGACGAACACATCCCAACGCTCGGGGTCGGAGAACTCATACGGGTACTTGCTGACGAGAATCCGATCGCCGTTGAAAGCCAGGGCCGTCTTCGTGCTCTTGTTTTCGAAGCGACAATTCGGGCAGATTCCCGTTGTGATCCGTGTATGCCGCTTGAGGTAGCCATATTCGTCGTCCACCTCGTCGCTGGCGCCGACGACGAAGTGATACCCGCATTGCTCGCAGTCCTGTTCCTTGTGACGCCCGTACAGCGTGGGGGCCATCGATCCCGTCGGAATCACAAACGCTTCGGCCTCGAACGTGCGGAACAGAAACGCGAGCACAAACGCAAAGACGATCGACTCCAGCGTCTCCCGGAGACTTTCCTTCTCCCTGGGAGGGGAACCCTGGGACTCCTGCTGGGCGAGATCGGCTGCTTTGGACTTCTTGGAAAACATGCGTCTGTGCAGGGCAATCGGGGTGGAGGGGGAGTCGACAGGGCCCGGTCGTCCGCTCCCCTGCGCGACACGCGCCGGAATGGACGTTCCCACTGACCCTACGCTCTCGCCGCCCCCCCGACGTTGGGACATTCGGCTGTGAACAGGGAAGGGGCGAACGAAAGCCCCGACATCCTCAGGGAATATAGCGGACGCGGGCGACATCCGGAATCCGGATGTGATGAGTCTGCCCCATGAGCGTGATTTGCCCCTGACGCGACGGTAGATGGACGACGAAGGGCTTGCCGATCAGCAAATGCCGGGGAACCACCGGAATTTCCCACCCGCGACTGTCGAGCGAGAGCGGGCTGTTGTCACCGAGCATGACGAAGCCATCCGCCCCCGTGCTGAAGGTGTCGTGCCCCTCAGCGTCCGGGCTCGGCGTGTAGAACACATCGCGATACAGGCGGACCTGCGAGAAGCGGGCCTCACAACCCCGGGCCCCGATCTGGACCACATAGGGGATCGACGCGCGGACGCCGCTCGTCCGGCTCGGGATAGCGGAACGGGGGAAGCACCAGCACCCCATCCACCGCCACCAGCACCTGCCGATCGAACACCGACATCTCGAGCTCGGCGGATGTACGCAACGGGGGAGGGAGGGGGGCCCGGCAGACCGGTTGAGGTCCGGCATCCAGCCGCAGTCGGATCTCGCTGGCGGCATAGTCCAACTCGCAGTCGAATTGCTGCCAGCCGTCATGCATCCGGAGGACCACACACCCGGCCCCCACGGGGTGCTCGAACCGGGCGGCCAGCATCAGGTCATGCACCGGAAACCCCGCAGCATGGCGGTCAGGAGAGTTGTAGCCATACGTGTCGGTGATCGGCCCGTGGTGCGACTTCTGCGCCAACTCAGCGAGGGCCTGTCGATATTCGGGGTCGGCGGAGAGAGCCTCGAGCCGCTCCTTCGCCTCATCGGAAAGGACACCAAGGCAGGACAGCTTCCGGCGAATCGCGTCGAAATCCACTCCGCACTCGTGGGCCTCGCGAAGGGGGACCGAGTGTGGCCACTGCTCCAGCGACACGCTCGTGCGATGCCCGCCCCCTGCGCACTGCCAGTGGCGGTAGCCAATCCACGCACTGGTCCGGTCCCGATCACTGTCTCCCGGACCCGGTCGAAAGAGAAGACCGTCAGAGGTCCGTGACCATCCCGGCGTCGAGCTGGTCCGGACCCAGCGCGACTGCCAGACGTCATCGGTCGGCGGATGATCGAGGTCATAGACCGGAATCCGCAGACTTCGCTGGATGTCGAGCGACTTGCGCTGCAGGACTCCGTCGGCGTAAACGTCGCCCCCCCGGATCTCGATCGTCTCTCCGGGCAAACCAACGATCCGTTTGACGAACGCCGCTTGTGGGTCTTGAGGACTGTGAAACACCGCCAGCTCCCACCGCCGGGGCGGACGCCAGTCGTACGCCTGCTTATGGACCAGCAATTGGTCCCCCTCATTGGGGGGAAGGCCCGCCATGTCAATCGGACTCAGCCCACAGTTCGGACAGGCGGTCTCGAGGGGGATGTCTGCGGACGAGAGGCCTTCGGAGCTTCCCAGATTGGGTTCCCGACCGGCCGGCGTGGGGGGGGAGCGCATCCCACGCGGAAATCGGAAGGAGCAGGAGGGGCAGATCACCTGGTGGTGGTACCCCAGCAGACAGGGCGCCATTGACCCCGTCGAAATCATGAACCCCTCAGCGACGAACGTGCGGAACAGCAGGACCGCCAGCCCCAGATGCACGGCAAACTCGACCAGGTCCCGGATCGCGGTGGTCCGGGACCTGATATGAGGCTGGCCGGGGATGGAGGGGACCCGTTCCACCGGTGCGACGGCGATCGCGGAGGATGTGTCGACAGCCGAACCGTCCATGGCACCGGCGGAAGCGAGGTGAGGCCTGAGAACCGACGCTGCGGAGTGTAGCCCTCGCCGGCAATCTGGGAAAGGTGCGACTCGGCGGGATCTCGCGCGGCCACCGCCAGCTGGCCCGGGTGCTCAGGAGGCGTTCGCCGGGGGGTCAAGGGTCGGCCACGGGGTCGGTTCTGCGAGCAGCGGATGACGTCCCGACGAGGGTGTGGCCTGCAGGATCACTGGGGAGAGATCGCTGCCGTGCGCGGCGGGGATGGACGTTGCGGAGCCATTTGTTTCTTCCAACAGCAAAGGCCGGCAGAGGCAGACAGGGACCGTAACCTCATGTGCAACGACGACTTCGCGAGGGGACTGCAGCGGCTCTGTAGACGCAACCGGTCCAGGCGGGAGGACTGGCTCGGGTGGTTCGGACGTCGTGCGCGGGCGCAGCCGGCTGTAAATCTCGAGCCAAAGCAGAGGCGCACGGCGGACGGGGGTCTTCGGGCAATACGCGGGGGTCGACCCATCGGATTCTCCCCACCAGGGAGTCGTCGTAAGGCTTTCGGTGCCGGAATTCGCCAGGGCGGACTGGGCTGAGCTCCCGTCCGACCATTCGTCCATCGGGACCGCCTCCTGCGAAGGCATCGGGCGAGCCAGGGCCAGGCGACCCAATGCGCTGGCCGCATGACCACCTTGCGCGTCGTCCCCGGGGGCTTCCATTCGGGCCACGGGCAAGCGCCGACAGCCATCGACTGATCGACACCCGGCCAGAAGCAGCGTGGGCAGAGCGATGATGACCAGAAACTGGTGAGGCGACATGAGCGTGATCACTCCGTTGAGTCGAGCGAGCCACGTGGCTGAAAACCTGCACAGTCTGCGGGTTCTGAAGAAAAGCCGCGGGAGAGCGAACGGGGGAATCCGCCCTGCAAAGAGGATCGGACGCGTTGGCAGGGTCAAGACAACTGTTCAAAGCGAGTCCGAGTGGGGGACGGACATGCCAGGTCGGTTCTTCAGAACGCATCGATTGCAGCGATCGAGCCGAATGTTTGTCGCAGCCGGGCTGCGAGCGCAGCTCCCTGCAAGACCGCAGGATGAGTCGAAAATCCGGACGACCGGCACTTTCGATCCGACCGAAATAACCAGAAAAGTTTATCTCGCCAGCAGCAGCTGACCGATCAGGAGAACACCGTATCGTCATTCGATCGAGTCCAGGCCGGCGCAACACCTCAGGACGCACCGGCGGGAACCCTCAGGTGGGTGCCCGACATCCTGGTCAGACGGGAACGTGCCCGTCGGAGCCCACCGAACCCATGTGACCCGGGACATCGGTCAGTCCGGCCGTATCGGACATCGAAACCACCGGGACTTTAAGGAGTGAGTTCCATGCTGCGTCTGCCAAAGAAATGGGTCTTGGTGGCCGGTCTGCTGGCGGCGACGCCATGTGTGACCATGGCCGGCCCGTTGCGTTTCCTCAAACCCGGATCACGCACGACGGTGTCGGGACAATCGGCACGGACCAATCAGCAGGTTGCCACCGACATCGCTGCCGCCTTGAAGAAGGCGAAGCTGGCGGGTTACGACATCGACATTTCCTTCAAGGAAGGTGTCGCAACCCTGTCGGGCAAGATCGCTGACCCCGAGCAGAAGTCCACGGCCACGAAGATCGTCGCGAGTATCGATGGTGTGAACGCCGTCGAGAATCAGCTCGAAGTGGTCGCCAACGGACCTCGTCCCCTGCCACTGGACGCGGGTGCCAATCCCTCGGCCAGGCAGGCAGACCCGCGTCTGAGCCAGGGCCCGCCCACTGCGGGTCCCGCTCTGCCGGGCATGCCCCAGAATCAGCAGGTCGCCCAGCACATTGCGGACGCCCTCGTCGCCCATGGACTGGGTGACTTCGATCTGGAGATTCGCTACAAGAACGGCGTGTGCAGCCTCATCGGCGACGTCCACACTCCGCACCAGGCCGCCGCTGCCTATCAACTGGCGAGCAGCGTACCGGGTGTGCAGCAGGTGGTGACGCGGATGCGGGCCGGCGGACAGCCGTTCGATCCGGCCGCCGCGGTCCAGCAGGTCCAGTACCTGGCTCCGCCGCAGCATCCGGGTGCGGGCCCTCAGCTCCCCATTCAACAGATGGGTGCTCAGTATCCCGGTCAGCAGATGGGTGCTCAGTATCCTGCTCAGCAGATGAGTGCCCAGGTCGGGCCACCGCCCAGCTACGGACCTCCGCAGGGGGGCGGCAGCCACATGGGCTACAACAATCCCAACCTGCCGGCCCATGCCTGGCCGAGCTATGCTCAGTACGACAACTACGCGGCCGTAAGCTATCCGTCCGAGTACGATGCCAGTGCATGGCCTTACATCGGACCGTTCTACCCCTATCCTCAGGTGCCGCTGGGCTGGCGTGATGCACGCCTGACCTGGGACGACGGGTACTGGAACCTGCGCTTCAGCCCGCGGACCGACCGCTGGTGGTGGTTCCTCAATCCCCAGAACTGGCACTGATACAGACGATGATGGCCCACCGTGGTGACAACCACCCGGAATCCGGCCACGACTGATCTCGATGCCGATGACATACGACGACGCCGCTGGGAGACCTCTCCCGGCGGCGTCTTTCTTTTGGCGCATCGCTGTCGCATTCCTGTGGGCCCCTGCGGCCCTGGGAAAGCGATGTTGATCGCAGCTGCTGGGCCGCAGGCTCTGCCGGGTCTCCTCGGCAGATCAACGCAACCGGCGAATCCCATAAAACCGGAATATTCTCACAAGTCGGCACAACCGGATCGCCGATGTAACTCCCTGTGGACCTGAGTCCTGATGTTGAACACGTCTCCACTCCCCTGCCTACACCAACTCAACGGATGCACTGCACCCGGAGGCGAACAGATGCCTAAGCTGCAAGGTTTGCTGAAACGCCTGTGCCTGTTGGCCGCACTGGTCCTGTGACCATGCCCAACAGTGGCTGCCGGCTCATATTCGGCTTTGCTCAAAACGCCTTCGTCTTCTCCCGGTTCTGGTGGACGACGCCGCTGATCCCGGTGTCGCCCTACATGAGCCAGCAGATTGAAGACACCTACTGGGAAGAAGAACGGTACGGGAAGGTGCCGATTCTCGACCCCGTCGAGGGTGAGAATGCCCCGATCTTCTGCCTGGATCCGCCCTCGCAGGACGAGATCATGCGGGCCCTGCCCAACAACTGCCAAGGGGGTGTCCCCTTCCTGGCGGAAACCAAGTGGAACAACATCCGGATCATCACCGAGCCGATCGTCGATCGCCTCGACGAATGCCGGTTCTTCCCGATGGTCGGTCCCGGCCCGCTCTGCATCACTGCCACTACTGCTGCACGGTCTTC
Organism: uncultured Planctomycetaceae bacterium; assembly: GCA_963715185.1. Taxonomy (GTDB): domain Bacteria; phylum Planctomycetota; class Planctomycetia; order Planctomycetales; family Planctomycetaceae; genus CAVPPT01. The sequence continues at coordinate 80,846 of CAVQRG010000015.1, read as the reverse complement.
TATGAAGAGACGAAGCAGTCCTGGTGGCCCGTACCCTTCACATCACCGAACAACGTGAAGAGAAGGTGTACATCGACAAGGATCACCTGATCCGCTGTGCCGGACCGCCGGCAGGCTGCAATCCGCAGTGTACCGACCCGGGTTGTGCAGGGTGCGGTCACTGAGATCCGGTCACACAACACACGTCTGATTCGTTTGGTCACCTGAGTTACATTGTGCGGGTCCTGTTGCGGAGTGACCCACCACTCTGCATCGCACAATCTGGGGCAGCAGTCTCCTTCCAGGTGAGCGCGGAGCCCGGCCCGGCAGCAGGCCGGGCTCTTTTTTTGCGCTCGGCTCTGTGGCGGGTGGCGGGGAACGGTCCGATCCGTCTTGACCTGAATTCCCACGCTCTCCTATAAACCCGGCCCACTCGGTTCGGCTCCCGCGCCGTTGCCGATTCAGTGCCATTGGACCCACGGAGACTCAGACCCATGAGTGAACGGACTCACTCACCTGCCGCGGTGACGAACAATTCACGCCCCTCACGCAAGTACCTGCACCTGATCGGCGGTACAGCCTGCGCCCTGCTGCTGGCAGGATTCGTCCTCCAGTATCTTCGCGCTCGCCCGGGACAGGCACAGACCGGCACGTCCGCCGATGAACCCGCCGGACAGGTCCGCACCAGTCAGGTGGGAACGCCGGAGTACCTGGGACGCGTTAACACACATGCCATTTCTTACGACGAAGTGGCCCGCGAATGCGTGGCCCGCTACGGAGCCGAGATCCTCGACAGCATCATCAACCGCACCATTATCCAGCAGGAATGCGAGCGTCGCGGTGTGGTCGTTACCGAGGCTGAGGTCCGACAGGAAGTCGTGGACATCGCCAAGAAGTTCAACCTGCCTCTCGACACCTGGTACCAGATGCTCCAGGCCGAGCGGAACATCAACAGCGACCAGTATCACAAGGACATCATCTGGCCGATGCTGGCGCTCAAGAAGCTGGCCGGGCAGAATATCACGGTGACCGAGGTCGACATGCGCAAGGCCTTCGAGCGCGACTATGGTCCCCGCGTCAAGGCCCGGGTGATCTTCATCGACGGCAATCAGCGACGGGCGAACGAAGTGTGGGAGCAATGCCAGCGCGAACCCGAGAACTTCGATCAGCTCGCCATGAAGTACTCGGCGGACCCCAACAGCCGACCGCTGGGCGGCACCGTGCCGCCGATCCGCAAGCATGGCGGACATGCGGCGATCGAAGAGGCTGCCTTCAAGACGCCGGACGGGCAGATCTCCAGTATCATCAACGTCGGCGAGAACCGCTATGTGATTCTCAAGTCTGAAGGACTGACCAGTCCCGTGGTGCCCGACATCCAGGATGTCTGGGACGAACTGCGCAAGACGCTGGTGGAAGAAAAGACCCAGGAGGCGGTCGCCGCGGTGTTCGAGGGCATCAAGAACCACGCCGAAGTCATCAACTACCTGACCAATCGGTCGACCGTCGGGGCCCGCCCGGGCAACCTGAATCCCGGCAACATCCGTCAGGTCAGCGGCGAACAGGCGGCACGCCCCGCGACAGCAGCCGGCCGTTAACTCCGGCACCGAACCGAAAGTGCGGGCCACGCACCTCACCCCCGGGTGAGCGGATGACCCTGAATCGAAGCCTGGCTTCCTCGGAGGCCGGGCTTCTTCTGCGTCCGGCGCTGAACTTCTCTCGCCCGGAAGCATAGAATACAGCCCATGGACCTGACCGCTCGTTCCAGCGGTCAGGGGACTCCGTCGCCCCCCTGCACTGAACGCCAGCAATGCGCAGCGAATCCGACATCCCGTTCTCCGACACCGCCTTCCGCATCCCGGTGGCCGATCGCGTCAAACGACTGCCGCCCTATCTGTTCGGCAAGATCAACAAGCTGAAGTACGAGAAGCGGGTGGCGGGCGTCGATGTCATCGATCTGGGGATGGGCAATCCGACCGATGCGCCTGACCCGCTCATTCAGCAGAAGATGACCGAGGCCCTCCAGGACCCCCGGAACCACCGCTACTCCGTGTCCAACGGGATCGAGAACCTGCGCAAGGAGGTCGCCAAGCGTTACTGGAAACGGTACGGAGCCCGGCTGGATCCCGACCGCGAAGTCATTGCCTGCATCGGGTCCAAGGAAGGCTTTTCGCATATGTGCCTGGCGCTGATGGGCCCGGGCGACACGGCCATCGTCCCCTCACCCACGTTTCCCATTCACTCCTATGCCGTCATGCTGGCCGCCGGGAACGTGATCTGCGCTCGACTGTCGCGATCCTCAGAAGTTCCTCTCAAACATCGCCTACACCTGCGAGCACCTGCTGCCCGCCCCCAAGGTCGTGGTCGTCAACTTCCCCCACAACCCGAGCGCCACCGTGGTCGAGGCTGGCTTCTATGTCGAACTCGTCCAGCTGGCACGCAAGTACGGGTTTCTGGTCATCAGCGACTTCGCCTACGCCGACATCTGCTTCGACGGCTACACGGCCCCGAGTTTCCTCGCCACCCCGGGGGCAACCGAGGTCGGCGTCGAACTGACCTCCATGAGCAAGAGCTACAGCATGGCCGGCTGGCGGATCGGCTTCTGCTGCGGGAACGCCGAGATGATCCGTGCCCTCGCGACGATCAAGGGCTACTACGACTACGGCATCTTCCAGGCCGTTCAGATCGCGGCCATTGTCGCCATGCGCCACTGCGATGCCGCCGTCGAGGGGATTGCCGCCGAGTACCAGCAACGACGTGACGTGCTGTGTGACGGTCTCTCGCGACTGGGTTGGGAGATCGATCGCCCGCGTGCCGGCATGTTTGTCTGGGCGAAGATTCCTCAGCCCTGGGATGAACTGGGCTCCATCGATTTCGCCATGAAGCTCCTCGACGAAGGCGGCGTCGCTGTCTCCCCCGGACGCGGATTCGGTGAAGATGGCGAAGGCTACCTGCGCCTGGCGATTGTCGAGAACAGCCAACGCTTGAGGCAGGCCGTACGCGAAATCGGCCGCTGCACCCGCATCGAGCCGGCCAGTCAGCCGGCGTGACGCGGCGATTCCTCCGCTGACGGCCTCAGCCGTCTGCCAGAAACTTGGCGTACACCAGCGTAAACAGCACGCCCCCGAGCAGGCGCGAAGAACCCCACCCACCGCAGCAGCAGCTCCTCCCGGGGGACGTCCGCGCGGATCTTGCGCCAGGGGTTCATCATCGTCCAGCAGACAAGTGCGATCAGGTTCATGCCGGCTGCGAACAGGAAGAACGAGTTCGGTGAACCGGCGACAGCGGCAACCCCCGGTAATGTCACATGATCCCGGAAGTACGGATAGACGATCGCGCTGAGTGCCGCTCCCAGATTGCCCACCATGTTCATGGAGGCCGAAACCACCCCGGACCGCTCCCCACCAATGTCCATGCAGAATGACCAGCTCGGGCTGAGGATCATCTCGACCCCGAAAATCGCCAGCGAGAAACAGAGCACGAAAGGCCAGGGACTCGCTCCCTGAGACACCTGCGTACACAGCAGCAGCCCCACCGTTCCGATGGCGAAGCCGATCATGGCGGGAAGGCGCCGCGACCAGACCGTCAGCCCCCGGCGATACATGGCCGTCACCAGGGCACCGCTCCCCCACAGGCTGACAGCCCCGCAGAGCAATGGCAGGGACGACAGCCGGGCGGTGGCTTTCCCCCCACGTATCGACCATGTACGGGTGCAGCCAGCTCAGGCTGTAGAAGAACGTGATATTGCTGGCCGCGTACTGCAACATCGCGAGCAGAATGTTGGGCGTCGTGACCAGCATGATAAAGGGGACGTTCGCGTGCTCGGCGCGTGTCTCGGCTTCGGCGGCGAGGCCGGCATCGATGAAAGCCCGCTCCTGAGCGCCAGTCAGCGAATGTTCATGCGGATCGTCGCGATACCAGCACCACCAGACCGCCGCCCACACCAGCCCGACCAGGCCATTCGCCACGAACGTCCACCGCCAGCCGATGAGTCCGATCAGCCAGGGCATGGCGAACAGCGACAGCGCCGCCCCGATGCGGGCACCGGAATGAAAGATCCCCTGTCCCAGTCCCCGTTCCTGAACAGGCAGCCAGCGATACAGGGCCCGCGTGGCTCCGGGATAGGCCCCGGCCTCACCCACACCGAACAGAAACCGCACGATCAACAGTGAGGCCGCGGTATACACCGCGCCCGTCATCGCCGTGAAGAGGCTCCACAGAATGACCACGAACGTGAGCGATCTTCGGGCTCCCAGGCGATCGGCCATCCAGCCGGACGGGACCTGAAACAACGCGTATCCGATGGCGAAGATCCCGAAGACATACCCGAACGTCTGGTCGCTCAGCCCCAGTTGCGCCTGCATCTCGCCTTTGGCGGTCGAGATGCACACACGATCCATGTAGGTGTTCACTGTGTGGAGAAACAGCAGAAACACCAGCAGATGCCGCTGGTGCGTCGGGCGCGAGTTGGAAATGTCCATCAACGCTCTCTGTGAGTTCAGATCCGGGAAGACGTGCCGCGGAACACGATGCACCAGTCGCATCAGCTGGGAAAGGCGACAGACGAAGGGCCGCTTGACGGGTTGCGAACGGCGAGCTTAGCCTAAGGGGAACTCTTCCGAAACAGTCTCTGGGAGCTCGCCCATGTCGACACGCATCACGGCACTCTGTCTGGTGATCGCCTCCGCAGGCCAGTTGGCGGCGTTGAGAGGGGCCGAACCGGGTCACAACCCGAATGTCCCGGAACTGGCTGCCCTCGAAGGCTTCCGGGGCAAATGGAGTGGGCCGGTTCACAATTCGGACCTGACCAACAACGCGACAAGCCAGTGGATTCTGGAGGGTCGCGTGATGCAGACGCGGTTTGACGTGCCCGGCCAGTTGGAAGGTCTCATTCACCGAACCTACGATGTGGCGGGAAAGCAGTACGTCGTGACGTTCCTGGATTCCTCCGGCAACGTGGTGCTCGCGCCGGCCGAGTGGGACCAGTCCTTTCGAACGATGACAGCCACCGGTCCCTTGGGAGAGGATTCCTTTCGGCTGACGAACCGGTTCCTCAACGATGACACTGAAGAGTGGAACGTGACAATCACCCGTCCCGATGGCTCGATCCGTGTGGAACTGACCGGGACGAACCACCGGCAGCCCGGCTGATATGTTCTTCGCCAACCCCTGGGGACTGCTGGCGCTGCTCGCGCTGCCGGTCATCGGTGCCATCCACCTGTTCCAGCGGCGGTTTCCCCCGCTGCTCGTCGCAGGCGCCGATCTGTGGGGCGCCGACGTGCGCGTGCAGACCGCCGGCCGGCGCCGCGACCGACTGCCCGTGACCCCATCGCTGCTGCTGGAACTGCTGGCCGCACTTCTGTTCAGCCTCGCGCTCGCACAGCCACGCTTTGGTGACGTGGGGAGCGTCACACACGAGGTCGTCGTCCTCGATGACTCCGCGTCGATGTCGGCGGAGTCGTCCGGATCGGACAGCTTTCGCGACCGGGCACTCAGTGAGGTTGAGCGGTTGATGTCAGATACCGAGCGGGACGCCCGGATCACGCTGATTCGCACGGGGCGTCAGCCGACGCTGCTGGGAAGCCGGGCCATGCCCTGGGACCAGGCCCAGGCTGCGCTGGCAGACTGGCAACCTGGCAGTCCGCGGCACGACTTTGGACCGGCGTGGGACGAAGCAACGCAGATCACAGGTCGCGAAGGACAGTGGCTGTTCCTGACGGATCACACCCCTGCCGACACATTCGGCCTCCCGGACAGCATGAATGTCGTCAGCGTCGGTCGACCGCTGGCCAATGTCGCCATCGCCGCCGCCCGATGGCTGTTTGACCTCGAGACCAGTTCGGGTCAGTTGTACCTGCGCATCGCCAACCATGGCAGTGACGCCAGTCGGGTCCGCGTTTCAGCCCGGCAGACCGGACAACCCAAATCGGCAGCGCAGGGCCCGCTGGTGTTTGAACAGGAGTTTGACGTGCCACCCCGGGGCTCCATCCCGTTGGAGACGACGCTCCCGGGCGGCCTCGGACAAATCGACATCGAAATCTCGACACCCGGAGATGGCCTGCTGTTCGACAATCGTGTGACGTTGGTGGAACCGCAGGTCCGGGTGCTGTCGGTCGCCGTGACACTGCCGGACCCGTCTCCCGAGCGGCGGCTGGTCCAGCGCGTGCTGGCAGCGGTCCCCAACCGGCAGGCTGCCGAACCCGACAAGGCCGACCTGATCATCGGACCCGCCGCGGAGAGCCCAACGCCCCGCCCGGGTCTCTGGTGGCTCGGCATCGGGCCAATCAATCCCTCCCCCGTGGTCCGGCAGCAGTCTCGCGACCTGCTGGGACCGTTTCTGATCGAGAAGCAGCATCCACTCATGGAGGGTGTCGTGCTCGGCGGAGTCGTCTGGGGCGGAGTGCAGCCCAGCGACCTCGACCTGCTGCCGCTGATCTCTGCCGGCGCGGCCCCTGCTCGGACGTGTCAGGAATACCCAGACGACGGCCTTCATCATGAACATTGATCTCGCGAGGTCGAACATCGGCGAAAGCCCGGACTGGCCCATCCTGTTGACCAATCTCTGTGAGCTCTGCCGCGACGAACTCCCCGGACTGCGAAGATGGAACTACCAGATTCTGGAGAACGTCCGGCTGAGGCTCGAGCCGCCGGCCCTGCCGGACTCCGGGAGTGAGGTCACGACGCTGACCCTGCAGGAGCCTTCGGGGCACGAAAGAACCATCGTCCAGGACCGCAATGGGCTCGTCGAGATTACGCGGCTCGATCACCCCGGCGTCTACCAGATTCGCCAGGCCGGCGAAGTCCAGGGTAGGTTTGCAGTGAATTTCTTCGATCCGGAGGAATCTGATCTTTCGCGGTTGTCGCCCGGACGCCGCGAGTCTACGGTCACTGCAGGGAGTGTCTCGCTGGAGCTGGACGACCCCTACTCGTGGGTGATGGCGCTGGCTGTCCTGCTGTTGCTGGCGGTGGTGTTGTCTGACTGGTGGATCCTGCGGCCGGGTCAGGTTGCGGGCTGACATCTGCGGACGACGGTTGCCCTCACTGCACGGCTCTGCAAGGATTGCCGCTCCAGACGAACCCTACGGTCATTAGAAATCCGACGCCCATGGCCCCCACGACAGCAACGAATTCCTCCGGCTTCGATCTGATGGCGCTCGAGGCACTTCTCGCCGGGCGCGAGGAACCGGAATGGCTGGTATCCCGCCGCCGGGAGGCCTTCGAGGTCTACGAAGCGCGCCTGCAGCAACCGCTCGAGGCTGAAGAATACAAACGCGTCGACCTGCGGACCTTCCGTCCGGGTCAGTACGCCCTGCAACCGCTGCAGACGACAGCAGCCGATCCCTCGGCCTCCTTCAGCACGCTGATGCGGGACCGGGGCGAGTTCGCGGGAACCGTCGCCCACGTCGACGGGGGCTGCGTGTCGTCCTCGCTTCGTCCGGATCTCGCAGAGCAAGGAGTCCTGTTCGGCAGTCTGGCTGAGTTGCTGGTCAGTCATCGCGAACAACTGGAGCCCTATTTTCTCAACAGGGCGGTCGACCCTCACCGGGACAGGTTTTCCGCCTGGCATGCCGCGTTCTGGACCGGCGGTATGGTGCTCTACGTACCGCGAAACGTCGAAATTGATACGCCACTCTACAGCCTGATTGGCCTGCGTGCCGATTCGGCGGCCGACTTCAGCCATACGCTGATCATTCTGGAAGACGGGGCCACCGCCACGGTCCTTGAGGAGACCGCCTCTGCGAACCCTGACAGCCAGGGTCTGCATGTGGGAGCCGTGGAACTGATGGTCGGCCAGGGAGCCCGCCTGCGGTATGTGCAGCTGCAGAACTGGAACGAGAACGTTCGTCACTTCGCCCACCAGTCCGGCCGAGTGGCGCGCGACGCGATGTTGCAGTGGACCGTGGGCGCCTTGGGGGCCAAGCTGGCCCACATCCACCAGGACGTGCACCTCGATGGTCCCGGAGCGCATGCTCAGGTCAACGGCGTCACCTTCGCCACCGACCGGCAACTGCACTCGTACTACACCCAGCAGACCCATCATCGCCCCAGCACCAGCAGCGATCTGCTGTACAAGGAGGTGTGCCGTGATCGCTCACGAGTGATCTGGCGGGGAATGATCAAGGTCGATCCCGATGCCCAGAAGACCGACGGATACCAGCGCAACGATGCCCTGATGCTGAGCCCCGACGCCCGGGCCGACGCCATCCCGGGACTCGAAATCGAAGCCGATGACGTCCGTTGCACGCACGGTGCCACCGCCGGCCGCGTGGACGACGAACAGGTGTTCTATGCCATGTGCCGCGGACTCTCACGCTACGAAGCGATGCACATGATCGTCGAAGGCTTCTTCGCGGAAGTCTATGACCGAATCCCGGTGGAACTGGTCCGGACGACCCTCAGGCAGGCTGTGGAACGCAAGCTGGGCATCGGAGAGTGATCCCCCCGCACCGTCGGCCGTGCCCCGGTACCGCCGCGGCCGGCCGACGAGTCAGATGCGATCCGCGACCCAGCTCTCGATCCGCCGGAAGTAGCACAACCCGCTGATCAGCAGCACCGTCGCCATTCCCAGCGAGAGCAGCATGATCGCCGGTGAGGGCATGGGTGTCCCCAGCAGCGACCAGCGGACCCCCTCGATGACCGCCACCATCGGGTTCAGTCCATAGCCCCACCACGTGCGGGGGATCAGACTGCTCGTCTCATAAATGACGGGACTGACCAGGAACCCGATCTGCAGCACGAAGGGGACGACATAGCCGACGTCGCGATACAGCGCATTGAGGGCTGAAAGCCACAGTGCTCCCCCGAAGGCGAGCCCCACGGCCAGCAACAGAAACAGCGGGAGGGCCACGATCTGCGGCCCGGGCAGAACCTGGTAGCCGCACATCAGCGCGACCAGCACCAGGGACGCGATCGCAAGGTCCACCAGACCACAGAGCACCGTCGCGAACGGCAGCAACGTGCGCGGAAAGTAGACCTTGGTCACCAGATCACGGTTTGTCACCAGGCTCTGGCTGCCATCTCGCAAGGATGTGGCGAAGAACTGCCACGGCAGCAGTCCGCAAAACGCACTGACGGCGTAGGGCACACCGGCCGATGTCGGTTTTTGCCCCAGCAGCCGGAACAACACCAGGAAGATGAGCATCGTGACCAGCGGCTGAAGCACAGCCCAGGCCACACCCACCATCGCTTGCCGGTAGCGGATCTTGAGGTCGCGGGCGGCAAATACGAGCCCCAACTCCCGATACTGCCACAGTTCCCTGAGATCGAGAATTCCCCAGCCGGGATCGGCACCAAACCACTGAAAGGGCGCTTCGGCCGTCCGGTCCGCTTCGGAGACGGACTCATCGGAATCGGGCGCGGGACCGACCGAAGAGGCTGTCTCGGTGGAGGCACTCATCTCAGGAAGCCCATCGGTATTGCGCAAACGCTCGGGAGGCCGTGCCTCGTCAACAACGGAGTGCGCAACTTACCGGATTGCCCGGGGGTCCTCCAAGTCCATGTGACCCGCACTGCGGTTCACTTCAACACGGCTGTCTTGGCGGCGATATTCTTCATCGCCGTGCGGTAGCGCTGACGGGTCGGCGCCGTGATGTCTGAGAACCCCTCGATCACTTCAGGCGTCAGCGCCTTGTCATGACGCTCCAGGGCTCGCGCAAGGCTCAGGATGATCTGCTCGGCAGACTGGCTGGGCTTGTCACCTGCAGGCTTTGCTGCGGGACCACGCGCCGCCTTTCCAAAGGGAGCGTAATCATCGGCGACTCCCTCCGTCTCGCGGGCCGCGGTGGCCACCGTGGCTTCCCCCTCCCCACGTCCTGAGGGCCGTCGCGGTGGCGTGTCCCCGTCACCGAACTCGGCAGGGTCGCGCACGAAACCGGGCGTGACCGACAGGTACTCCAGCGGGGCCTCGGCCATCACGTCCCCTTCGTCCGGCTTCTCGCGCAGATCTTCGCCATGCTGCGCCCTCCGCCAGGCCTTCATCTCGGCGACGGTCGCGTGCATTTCATCGGCCCAGCCCAGGCAATCGCTCGCGTCATCCCAGTTGAGGGCGGCATAGAAATGTGACCACCGAAGCTGCTCGTACTGGTCATGGACGTCGCTGAAGCTCTCCCACACCCGCCGACGCTGGTACACCTGGTCGCCACTTAGACCAATGCGGGCGCCAAATCGGCATCCGTACGCCCGCGGGCGTACTTCTGCGTCCATTCGGCGGCGCACTCACCGATCACCCAGTTACAGCTGTTCAGGGCGTTCTGAGCACGCTCAATCAGGAATTCCTCGGATTCAGTTGATGCCTTCTGAGTGCTTGCAGCCATAGCCACCATTCTCGTCTGTTCAGTTTGGAGTGCGCACCGCGAGGAATCCCGGGAGCCGCAGAACCTCAGCGACTGTGCGTCGCGTAATCCCCGCGGAGTCCGATGCTAGCGGAGCGTGGGCAGCGACACCATCGGCCGGGACGCCGGACCCCGCCATGTCGACTGAAATGTGGAAAGCCTGTGGAGAACTGCGGCGGACTGCGGTCGCTTATGCCTGCTGCGTGGCCAGCTCCCTGAGGATCTTCACTCCACGCTGCAGCATTTCGTCTTCGTTCGCGTAAGAGATGCGGAAGTGTGTGTCCCGTCCACTGAAGACGTTGCCCGGGATGATCAGCAGATTGTGTTCAATGGCACGCTTCACGAATTCGGTGGCAGTCCCCCAGGGACTCCGGGCGAACAGGTAGAAGGCTCCCTCGCCCCCCTGGATTTCGTAGAGGTCCGACAGTTCCGCCTTCATGAAATCCCGTTTCGCCTTGTATTCCGCCACATAGGGTGCGACGTCGTAGTCGCAGGCTGCGAGTGCCGCCCACTGGACGGGATGCGGAGCACAGACGAAGGTGAACTGCTGCAGCTTGATCATCTGCTGAATCACATGCCCGGGACCATGGCACCACCCGCAGCCGCCAGCCGGTCATCGAATGACTCTTGCTGAACCCGTCGATGACGATGGTCTCGGGATTCCAGGCCGCCGGGCTCACGAAGGGCTCGTCGTAGCAGAAGGCCTGGTAGATCTCGTCGCTGATGAGGGCCACGTCCCGCTCAGCCGCCAGCTCCGCCAGTTCCTGCAGCTCTTCCGCCGAAGCCACTCGCCCAGTCGGGTTCGCCGGGCTGTTGCAGAGGATGACCTTTGTACGGTCCGTAATTGCGGCGGCCACCTTGCCGACGTCGATGCGGAAGTCAGGATACGTGTCGATCATCACCGGCACACCGCCCGCCAGCCGCGTCAAGTGCTTGTACATGACAAAGTACGGATCGAAGCAGATCACTTCATCGCCGGGGCCGACCAGCGTGCACAGCGCCAGCATCAAGGCCCCGCTGGTCCCACTGGTCACGAAGACCTGGCGGTTACCCGGACCGTACTGCGCGTCGACCCTTGCCTGCAGCTTTTCCAGCAGCGGACGAATCCCCTGCGTCTGCGAGTAGGCGTTGTGGCGTTGCTCAACCGCCTGGTGCAGGGCATCCTTGATGGCCTGGGGCGTGTCAAAGTGAGGCTGGCCGATGCTGAGATTGACGGGGTTTTCCATGCGGGCGGCGAGATCGAAGACCTTTCGAATCCCTGAGGCATCGATCTGATGCATCCGCTCCGCAATCCAATGTTCGCTCATCGACAGGCTCTCGCTCCAGGTGACTGTGCGCGTCGCGACCTCCAGATCGCCGTGCGATTGTCGGTTGGCCGCACGAGTTTGGCCAGCCCGAGCCCTCGGCTGCCACCTACGAATGTCGGACACGGACCAGCCGCTGTGGTTCGCGGTCCTCACGGGTGACGCGTGCGACAGATTCGTGCAACCCGGGACACTCCAACGGGGTACACACAGGCACGAACTGGACAGCCGAAGCCGGGAGCCGCAACATGTGTCAGATATTCCGAGCTGCCATCGCCACCAGACCACAAGGTTCAGCCGTGCCCGGTCATTCACGCTTGCCCCATCAACGTCTGCCGCTTGTGTTGCTGCTGCTGGTATGCTTGCCGGGCTTCCTCCCCGCTCGTCATGCCTGGGCTCAGCCGGCCCCGACCGAGGAGCCGGTCGCGGTGATCGCTGGCGCCAGCCTCGACCGGCTCCTGCAGGATGCGGACTACGTCTTCGCATCTGCCGGGGCCGAGCAGGTAACCCAGTTGATTCAGGGCTTTCTCGCGAACCTCAACGATCTGCAGGGAATGGACCGCACCCGCCCGATGGGTGCCTACCTGTTCCTGAGGCCCCTCGAGCACAAGGATCCCCAGCCTGTGCTCTTTTTCCCTGTCGCGAATGTGGACGATCTGATTGGCTCGGTGCGGCTGGGAAACGCATTGCGACTGTTGCGGACCGAGAACGACGACCGTCTCACCCTGATCACCGAAGAGGGGGAACAGGCCGTTGGCCTGAGGGACGGCTATGCGTATCTTGATCCCGTCGGCCAGGGGCGCTGGCTTGATGCCGACCTCCCGGATCCGGTGATGTTGTTAGGCGATTTGTGTGACCGCTTCGACGCGGTGCTGGTGATTCGACGCGCAGGGGTCCCGGAAGGAATCATCCAGCTGGCGGCGGGGGCGATCCAGTCACAGGCACGGGAGGATTTACGACGCAAACCCGACGAATCCGAAGACGAGCACAAGATCCGGCAGGCCGTGACAGAGGCGCTGCTGGACGTGATTGCGACGTTTTTCGAGGAAGCAGACAGCATCACCGTGGGGCTGACGGTCTCCTCCGAGACCCGTCAGGCCGCAGCGGAACTGCAGTTGCACACGCCTCGCGGCGACCGGATGGTCAGTCTGCTGACGTCCCTCGTCGCGCAGAAGACGCGATTTGCACAAGCCGTGGGCACTCCCGCCCCCTTCACCCTGGCCTCGTCCTGGAACCTGACTCCCGGTGGTCAGGAAATTCTGCGCCAGACCCTGGCCCTCGTGCGGAACGAACTGCACGGGCAGATTGGTCGTGCTGACGAGACGATACGCCAGACGGCCGATGATGCGCTGGATGCGATTGACGCCAGCATCGAGTCCGCGGAGTGGGACAGCTTCCTGCAGATTGTTGGTGGCCCGCCGAACGCCTTTGTCCTGCGGGGTGCGGTCCAGGTGGCTGATCACGAGGCGATCGCAGAAGGGTTCGAGCGCTTCCTGCCATTCCTGGGCGAGTCGCCCGACGTTGCCGAGCTGGAGATGGACGTGTTCCGCCATGCGTCTACGTCGATTCATCGACTGAGGCCCCGCAAACTCCGCAAGCGGGACGAACGGCTCTATGGCTCAGAGGCGTCGTTCTATGTCGCTGCCGGCCAGGGGGCCGTCTGGTTCGCCCTGGGGGAAGAGGAGGCGATGTCTGCCCTCGTCGAGGCCATGGATCAGGCCGCCGCGGCGGGGGGCACGCCATCGGCCGAGACCGTGGCATCCCGTCCGCTGCTGGAAGTGACGACACACCTGAGCGACTGGATCGGCCTGGCCCCCACGACGGGAGATACGGACAACGCCCGCCTGGCGACACTCGCGCGCGAAGCCTTCTCCAACGCGGACCGGGATCGCTTTCTCGTGACCGTGGAGGTCGCTCCCAATGGACTGCAACTCAAGATCACCCTCGATGAAGGGTATCTGCGACTGCTGGGACTGGCGGTGGCCCAGCGGCTGAACCGCTGATCATGGGCCAGAGGTCAAACCGGATGAGCCCGTGCTGCGGGTGACGGTCCGTTCAGGCAGGAATCCTCGCGCGACGCAGATGCGGCACCGTGACCGGCGCGTCTTCGAGCTCGGGATCGTAACCGTATCGGTCGAACGCGCCGCTCAGCCGTTCGTAGATGCGACGCTTCAAACCGGGTTCGAGATCATCGAACCGGTTCTTCTTGTAGCGTCGCAATTCCGGCAACTGCGGCTTCAACGTGGCCGCCAGATCTTCGAATCCCGGCAACGACAGGCCGGAATACACACGGCTCAATTCACCGATCGGGTCGACCTCGAGGTCTTCGAAGCGAACCTCGTGGAGATGACCCTCCGGGATCAGTTTCTGATCGCGTTCGTAGCACTCGAGCAGCAACTCGTAGCTGAAGAAGATGTCGGACTCGGTGGAGTCCTGGTTCACGGGCGCAAGCGAGTTGTCGTCGAACAAGGTCCTGCGCAGATGCCGGGTCGAGGGATAGACGGCATACGGGTTGCGGTGAATGTAGATGAACTTGGCGTCCGGGAACATCTCCAGCAACAGGGGGATGCGAAACGTGTGCGTCGGCGACTTGAGCAGGACCGGCTTGGGCTCGCGGCAGGTCAGCTTCTTCATGAACGACATCATGAAGTCGATCCACTGCTGACGTTCAGCCGGCGTGATGTCCTTGAGTTCGTAGTAACGGGCGTAGTGGGAGCGATCGTCCGAGAACGCCAGCATCAGGTAGGGCGAAATCAGGGTCGCAACGCAGAACGCGATCTCGTCCTCCTGGGGGATCTTCCAGCCGGCCGGAAGATTATCCATGGGACGATGCTTGGGAAGCATCCAGCCTGTCAAAGCCGATCCGACACGTTCCGTGAACAGAAAGTGACCGGGGCAACAGACATGGTACATGTTGGGGTAGGTGAACCGCTGATCCTGCGACATCAGGTTGTGCAGCAATGTCGTCCCGCTGCGCCAGTGGCCAATGATGAACACGGGGGGCTCTGTGATCTGCGTCTGGGCCACCTGACGTTCGTACAGCAGCCGCTCAATCCCGCCCATCGCCGAGTGGTACAGTGACATCGGCGGAATCAGCGCCATCTTGTGGAGCCGACTCCAGTGCAACCGCGGCCGTTTGCGGAGCAGACGGATGAGCGTGGGGAAGTCGGTCCAGTGCCAGATGGTCACCGGTCCTTGAGAGTTTTTAACCGCGTGGGCAGAAGATGTCATCGAATGAGCTTCTGTGAAAGGCTGGCGACACGAGGCGCAGATAACTTTGCGCTCCATCGTCCCGGTTCCAGCCAACACTTCACAAAAAACTACACTTGAAGATCCGTCTTACATGCCTGCCGCCCTGCAGTCGGGAGAGTCTGTCACCGAGTTCCCATTCTACGCCGCGCAGCAAAATCTGCCAGTGATCGAGGTGTGCGATTCGTCGCCAGATCGCGAGTCGCACAACAAGCGCCGGCCCGAGACAGGGCCCTGGAGCGAGAGCAGCCACCGACCTGCGGGAGGCCGGTGGCTGCGACGAATTGCCAGGAAGGAACCCGATGGCATCCGGCCGCGCTCCGTGGGAGCTGCGTCCAGAGCCTGTTCCCCTTTAGAAGGTGGGCCGCATAACGCGCTGCTGGCAACTTGGGCAATTTCCCTGAATGAACGACTGCATTGAAGTCTCGGCTGCCACAGTCGTCGCCGCACCATCCTTGTACTGCACGAGAATGTCACGGAGCGTCGAGGCGGGCAACGTGCTGCTCGTCCGGAAGACCTGCTTCGCCTGGTGATCGTCGATCACCACGATGCGAGGCAGCACCGGTGACCCGAACAGCTCATAGACCTTCCGACCGTGCTCGGTTCCCGTATCAATCTGCGCCACGACGTAATCCTGGATGACGTTTCCGAGTTCCGGGTCCTGCTGCAGCAAGGCTGGCAGAGAAATCGCCGGCTGAGCGGCGACATCTTCGCTGGCAGGGTTGAGCACTACGAGCATAGGCCGCTTTGCTTCGTTCGCTGCCCAGTAGGCCTCGGTGTAGCTGTTGTAGGCGTGGGGGTTGAGGCCGAGTCGTCCCCAGGGCCGTCATGAAGAGTAGACTCACACTCCAGTGCATAGCGTCCGTGTCCTTTCCAAGAAATGGGGGCTGCTTGTTACAGGGGTCCGTCCGCAGCCGTCTCGACGGAGAATTCGGGTGGCGCTCCTTGCCACCTCGAGGCCCCTTCGAGTTCCATCTCAAGGGCGGAATCCCAGCACATCCGCAAAGGCGTCGAGTCAGGCGGCATCTTCGCGGATGATCCCCGACTGTCAAGTCCCCGCGGGTGCCGGACCGGAGATTCTCCCGCCAGCTGCGCAGTCCCCCACAAGGACGACACGCCTCTTAAGAACCATCCAGAAAATGACTTGGAACGCCGACGGTCTTCGACGGAACGACGTGATCCGCCGGCACCGGGTTCATCGTGCCACCCAATCCGGTGTGCCGGAAATGTACACGTCGTTACCGAACTGCTGAACCTGTGTCCGCCGCAGCCGCCACCCTTGGCCAACCGTCTCGCACCCAGTGCCTCCCACCGCCGTCCAGGCTGTCGCGCCACCGAGAATCAGTGGCCCGACGAAAACGTGTACCGTATCAACCAGCCGCTCGTCGATGAACGATCCGAGCACATCGCGCCCTCCCTCAACGAGCAGATTGGTGATCTGGCGGCGTCCCAGCAATGTCAGCAATGCGGGCAGATCCCGCTGACCCGAGCCAGGCTGGTCCAATTGCAGCACTTCGACTCCCAGACTCTCGAGGGCCTGACACCGTTCGAGGCTGGCGCGGGGCGACGACATCGATGACCGGGATCTCGCGAGCGGTCTTCACCAATTGCGAGTCCAGGGGTAGCCGGGCCTCGCTGTCCAGAATGATACGCACAGCGCTCCGAGGGCCGGGGGGACGCGCCGTCAGCAGCGGATCGTCGGCGAACACGGTACCCACCCCCACGAGGACGGCATCCACCCGACCACGCAGCTCGTGCACCGCCGCACGGGATTGGGGGCTGGAGATCCAGCGCGAATCCCCTGTTCGCGTCGCGATTTTTCCATCGAGCGACATCGCCCATTTGGCGTGGACGAAGGGGCGACCTGTCGTCATGAGTTTCGCGAAGGGGGCCACCAGCTCCGCAGCTTCGTCGCCGAGCAAGCCAACGTGAACGTCGAGCCCGGCAGCGCAAGCGCCGCGATTCCCGAGCCTGCGGGATGCGGGGCCGGATCCAGGAGCGCCACCTGAATCTTGCGTAGCCCAGCCTCGAGAATGGCCTGCGTGCAGGGGGGAGTCTTGCCCGTGTGATTGCACGGTTCGAGTGTGACAAACAACGTCGCATCCCGGAGATCCGTTCCCGGGGCCGCCGCAATGGCGTTGACCTCCGCGTGGGCCCCTCCGAAAGCCTCATGCCACCCCTCGCCGATCAGGTTCAGATCCTGATCGACAAGCACGGCGCCGACCGGTGGGTTCGGTTCGACACGGCCCCGCCCCCTGGCCGCCAGCTGGAGGGCCCGTTCCATCACGGCCCGCTGATCAACGAATCTCACCATGCCCCTCACAGCGAATCCGAGACTTCATCCACTGGGTCCATCGCGACCCGTTGGCGCAGATCACCAACCTCGAGACTTGCAGACTTGGCCGATGTCGGCGGCCGCGCCCCTGCCTGCGGCCGGTTGCTCTCCCGACTGCGTCATTGATCGCCGGGCAGCCACAACTTGCCTTCGCGGCCCGTGCTGGTCGAAGTGGCGGACGGCAAGCCGGCTGAGCCCGCGGCCATGTCACCGACCGTGATAATGGACGAATCCCAGGGCGGAGTGACTCCGGCGACGTTCACCAGTGTCACCAGGTATTCACGCAACTGGGGAAGCTTCGCACCATAGTTGTGCCACAGATCCTCGAGCAGCGTGGTCAGGTGTGGGTCGTCCGGATCCTCGATGCGCAAGGTCAACTCCCGCATCTTCCACTCGAGCACCTGCTCGAATGCATGCGGTTGCATCTCGGCGTGCTGCCGACCCTTCTCATTCCAGGCGAGCGCCTCCTCGTGCCGGAATGTTCCGGTACACAGACTTGCGAGGGATGCATAGACGCGATCGCTCGACATCGGTTCGTTGGCTTCGCCCGGGCGCTCGAGTGCCTCGCGCAACACGTCGTACAACAAGCGATGCTGTCGTACGACCGTGGCCCGCCGAAGGACCTGCTGGAACTGCTCCTGGGAGAGGTCTGCCAGCTTCACGCGTCCGAGTTGCACGAGCGTCAACCCATTCACATTGGTCTGATCGGTGACCGGCAGAACTGCCGGTGACGCCACGCCCAGCCGATCGCGAATCGCATCGAGCGGCAGCAGATAGCGGCGTGCCTCCGCGTGCGCATCGAGGACAAGGATCGCCGCCGCCAGCGCAACCCGCGCCGTGGGATCCTCGGCCGCCTGACCCGGTGTCCGGTCTGCAAGGGAGAGCAAAGGGGTGTTGGGCCAAACCTCGCTGGCCAGCCTCTGCCACCATTGGTCGCTCGCCGCACGGATCACCCGACCCGGGACCTCTGATGGCGCGTACACCGACCAGCGCAGCCCCAGCTGGTCTCGCGGGATGTAGCCGGTGATGTCATCCGTATCGCTCGCACCCACTTCGGGTGGCACCAGGGTGGCCAGCTCACCGGCGCCAGACCGGAAGAGCTGCAGCGAACGATCGAGTTCTTCCCCTTCGAGTCCCACCAGGTAAGCCTGGGCTGGCTGGTCACCCTGGCGGTCCTGATCGAAAATCGTCACCCGTCCGATCACCCGGGGGACGTCGTCACAGCTCCAGCTCGCGAAGTCCTCGTTCGGCTCCAGGACCCGGTTGATCACGAGAAAGCGGGCTGCAGGTCCGCTCTCATCGCGATCATCTTCGCTCTCATCCTCAATCCGGGCCAGTTGCGGAAACTCATCCAGTCGGCTGAGCAGCCTCGAGACCGACTCCAGTTCGAACTTGCGGAGCCGGAGCGGCACACTCCGATCGGGGGCGGCCTGTTCGAGCAGTTGTGCGAGCAGCTCATACTCGACGGATGTCTCGAAATCGGCTTCGCAACCTGCGGCCCGACGCAGCGCTGCGACGGCGGGCTCGTGATCACCATCCCACGCGCGGTAAAGCCCTGCATTGTACCACAACCCAGGGTGGTCGCCGCGTTCTTCGGCGAGGGTCGCCAACGCGTCGGCCGCCTCGTGCCAGCAGCCGACAGCTGCCAACCGACCCGCCTTGCGGACGGCCTCATGATTCGAGTCGATCCCCTGCAGCGCGCTGGGATGCCGGACACTTCGCAGGGGATAGGGAATCGCGGGATCCCCATCCAGTTCGACGAGTTGCTGAAACAGGAGGGGACGTCGGTCTTCCGAGGCCAGCCGCATGGCGAGCACGAGACCCTGCCGCGCCGCCAGCAGGTGCCCAGCCTCGAGCTGGGCCCGCGCGGTCGCCGCCTGCAGGGCGCTGACCATGTCGGGAAAGGTGGTGGTGCTCAGCTTGCATGCGCGGCTGATGGCCCGCTTCGACTCCGGATAGCCGTCCTCGTTAAAGGAGGCCATCGCGAAGAGCGCATTCGCGTACGGCTGCTGAGGATGTTGCTTCAGCAGACCAGCGAGCAGCCGCTTCGCACGCCCGGCCTGATCCTCGTTGATCAGGATGCTGGCGAGACTGGTCAGGACCCACTGGCTGTCGCCGTGGACTTCCACCAGTTTCTCCAGTGCCAGCAACGCCATCCGCGGCTGATTGTTCGCCAGCAGTCGTTCCACTTTTTCCATCTCTGCTGCGACATCGGCGCAGCAGAACTTCAGCTTGTTGCCCGATCCACAAGGACACTGCACATAGGGATCACCGGCCATAACTTCTCCAAGACTTTCTCAATCAACCGCGCCAGTCGGCGATCAACGGTTGCTGTTTTGCGGGAGAGGTGGGCATTCGCAGGCCCATTCGACCTTCCTGAACTTTACTTCAATCGCTGCGGGAATCACAGGGCCGTGTCAGCGAGGGTTCGCGGACAGCAACGAGACCAGTCGCGGAATCAGCCGCGAAAACGCGCGGGCCCGATGGCTGATCTGACGCTTGACGGCAGGGCTGAGTTGACCGAACGTCCGGTGATATTCGGGGATCAGGAAGTAGGGGTCGTACCCGAACCCATTGACTCCATAAGCGTCACACGTCATGCGTCCCCGGCAGGTCGCCTCTTCTCGAAGCCGGATTTCCCCCCGCGGATCTGCGACCGCCAGGTGACACACATATCCGGCCCCGCGACGCTCGTCGGGCACGGCCGCCAACTCGGTCATCAGCTTCCGATTGTTCGCCTCATCCGTGGCCTCGGGCCCGCTGTAACGAGCGGAGTAGATTCCGGGAGCACCGTCGAGGACATCCACGCGGAGGCCACTGTCCTCGCCCAGCACCCAACAGCCAAGGTGCTTGGCAGTCTGGGTGGCCTTCTTGGCGGCGTTCGCGGCAAAACTGTCGCCATCCTCGACGACCTCCGGCACGTTCTCGAAGTCGGCGACACACGCCACGCGGATCTCATGCGGCATCAGGAGGTCACGAATCTCTCCCAGCTTCTTCAGGTTGCGGCTGGCCACTACGAGTTGTGGGGGCGACTCCAACATCGTCTCCGAGTCTCATCGCGAGCGAACCGCGTGTCAACGATGCCTCGCGACGATTCTGCCGACCGATCCGGAGATGACGGTTCTGCCAGCGGCGGCTCCACAACAGCACGTTCACTCCGGGAAACGTGAGGTAGGCTTGAGCTGGCACGCGAATCGCCGACTGCGGTGATTCCATGCACCTTGCTCGCGCCGGATGAACGTAGACAGGAGCACCAACATGGCAGATCAGCAGCTGGCGGAATCCACGCAGATCACTGCCCTCGAAAGCACGCTCAAGGAGAAGGAAGCGCTGATTCTGGCGCTGACATCGCAGCTGGAAGATGCGGCTGAGCAGCTGGACCGCGTGCGCCGGACGGGGAGCGATCTCGCCAACCGAGGGTCCTCCGGTGACGCTTTCGGTTCACAAGCAGCGCTCCTGACCGATCTGGCCAAGGTCGTCGACAGTTGGGAGGAACAGCAGCCCGGACTTCGACTGCAGCGCGTCGAACAGCAGCTGGAGGGCCTGCAGACACTTCTCGAGCAGGCAATTTCGGGAGGCCTGACGGCGTCCTCCACCGGGCGGCCGTCCCCACCTCCTCCCGCCAGTGGTGAGAAGCGCGATCACGATGCTCCCAAGGCCAAGAAGGCGGAGGCGAGTTCGAACGATCAACAGGACCGCCGCAAGGAAAGCATGTCGGCCTGGGAGTCCATGAAGGCTCAGTTGCTCGCCGACGAAGATCTGCAGGGTGAGAGCACAAAGCAGAAGTCGCCCCAGAGCGCCTTCGCCAAGCCACAACCGGCGGCCCCCGCGACACAGCCCGTGACCGCCGCCACGCCAGCAGCAGAGAATTCCGCCGAGCCGCAGCAGGACTCGGAATCGGAATCCGGATTGGACGACACGCTGCTGGTGATTCCTGACGCTCCCGCTCCGATCCCTGTCGACATTGCCACGCGCAACGAACTGATCGACGCCATCGAATCGCGGGACCAGTACGTTCATTATCTCGTCGGCCGACTGCGGAGCGAACAACAGCGCACCAGTCAGCCCATCGTGTGGGAGGAGCTCAATAACGCACCGGCCGAATTGCGGAGCTACCTCGAGGCCCTCGGCGCAGAGCTTGAGGAGAACCTGAAGATCTCGGAGGTGGATCTGTCCCTCGAACGCGCGCGTCTCAGCCGTGTCCAGGCCAACATCGAATTGACGCAGAAACGGATCGAGAAGCACCTCCAGCAACAGGTCGGCCGCGCCAAGGCAGCGGGCGCCGCAGAGGACGCATCGCACGAGAAGGCCCGCGGGTGGTTCAGTCGCAAGAAGTCCTGAGTCCCTCCGCAGAGGCCGGTGGCCCACCAAGTCCGGTCGAATCTCAGTAGCCGCGGGGGCCGATCGGGTCTCCCGTCATCTGCACGCTCTCGGCCGGGTAGGTCTCGACGGTCGTCACCATGCGCTTGTGCTGGTCGAATTCCAGTCCAGCTCCAACCCGTACGAGCATGTCGACCTCCTCGACGACCTGTGATTCCTGGGGCAGGCCTGTCTCACGCGAAACGGTACAGGTGCCATAGCAGCGTCCCCCCGTCACCTGCACCTGCAGCGACTCGGGATCGGCACCATTCCGTTCGGGCGGTGCGCAAGGGGCGATGCTCCCCTCCAGAGCGACGTCGACGGTGTCCGCTGCCACATCCTGCAGGGTACAGACCGTGGTGATCGTCATCGGGACGGGACCGAAGACACGCCGCGACCGATCCCATTGGTCCCCGACCTTCCGGTCGACACCGTAGGGGAGCAGTCCGATGGTGTGATCGATGAATTCGGCAATGGCCTGTTCGTGCGACCCGGCATCCTTGTCCAGCAGCACCTGGGTTCGCTCCTCCTCGGGCAGGAAGCGCAGGCTGCGCTGCAGGAAGTCCCGGAAGCCTTCCACACTCTCGATCTGGTTGTTCGGGCCCAGAGTGAATCGGAACCCGTCTCCGAGCATCCCATGATAGGCCAGTGCGGCTGCCGGAATCTCGGCCGGAGGTGCCGAGGAGTCGTAGGCCACCGACACGCCATTGATCTGTTGCAGATAGCGCACATGGTCATAGACCACCTGCATCGAAGCACGGCCCCCGCGGACCTCATTGACCGTAATGGTCATCAGCAGTTCCAGTTGGGATTGGCTCAGCTCGGGCTGCCCGCTCAGCGAAGCCTGTGTCAGTTCCTGCTCGACGAGCTTGCGCATGGGGAAACGGACTCCCGGACGCAGCGCGAGTTCCAGCCTGGCCGTGGCGGATTCCTCCGCGAACGCTTCTGGCGATGGGGACCCGTCGTCCTCCTCACTGAGCCATTCGGGGAGTTCCATTTGCGACTCCTCTTCCGAGCCGCCGAACCAGCCACAACCCGAAAGCGGAGCGACCAGCAGAATGGGAACAATGACGCAATTGAGCAGCGATCTCATCGCGGACCTCTGAGTTCACTGGGGCGAAACGCGGGATGTCGCAGAGCACTCCATCCGGAAAAGGTCGCGAACCATAACAGGAGACGGCAGCACAGCCTAGATCGGTTTCAGAGCCCTTGGCCCGGCAACACGTCCCTTGTGTCCCGGGCCTTAGGACTCACCACCGCCGAACCACTCAGCCGAGGGTCGGCACCTGTGCCTCCCCGGCGGACTTCAGGCAGCGTTGCGAAGCTGGGGGCCGGGCGATGACTGGGAGTCCTTCAGGGCCGGCGCACTCCGCAACCAATGTGCCACAGATCCCAGATACACAGACAGGAACCCTGCCAGATACAGTTCCTTCAACTCCCCCGGATTCACACGAACGAGCCCCGGCAGGCCGAGCTTGGCCGGCAGAGTCAGGCTCACCGCCAGCAGACAAACCGGGACGCAGGCAACCGTCGGCACATACCAGGAGAGTCGGGAGAGCCCTGCCTGCCGCGCCATCGCGAGACGGCTCCAGAGTGGGGTGACTGCCGCACCGAGAGCCGCGATGGTGAGCATCGTCCTCGGCCACTGATCGAACAGGGCCGACGTGTTGTGCAGATTGGTTTCCTGCTGATCATTGATCTGCTCCCAGAGTGCGGGCGTTCGCCAGCCGACAAGATGCTGTCCCCAGCTCAGCTCCTCACCGGCAAAGTAGACGCATGAGCACGAGAGCAGGATCAGCCAGGCGCGCAGCGGGGCCATCTCCCGGACCGAAGCTGCCGAGTATGCCCGACATCCCCAGAACACGCCGGCACCGAGCACCAGCACCGTCAGGTTCTCGACCAGTCCCGTTTCCCCGACAAACCAGCGTCGGTAAAGCTGCTCATCGCTGGCGCCGATCGCGGCCTGGAACATCAGGAACCCGATGGGTATTCCGAGCCAAATCCACCGCGGGAGTTCCTCCGGCCGGGACTCCCACTGGCGACTGGACACTCCAAGTGCTTGAGACGACGGCATGCTGCACTTCCCAGGCCCCGACAACACCACGAACGACCGTCGTCGTGCGGGTGCGAAGGCTAGCGGGAGGCAGACCAGGGGAGCAACCCGAGTTACCACCCGTCGGCTCCAGGAGCCCACGGAGCCCTGCAGACATCGGGGCCATGGGGAATCCGGGTCAGCCGAGTCACTAGCAGCACTGGCGGCCCTGAAGCCCCCTGGCTGCTAGCCTGTCCATTGCTCGACAATGCGGTTCTGTTCGTCGAGGACAGCAATTCGAGGGTGCAGGTTGTCCGCCTCTTCGGGCGTGACGAAGGCAAACGCCATGACGATGATTCGATCGCCGGGCTGGGCCAGTCGGGCCATCGCACCGTTGAGCTGCATGGAGCCGCTCCCGGCGGTTCCCTGAATGACGTACGTCTCCGCCCGTTGGCCGGTGGCACAATTGCCGATCAGCACCTGCTCGTACGGGCGCAGGCCCACAGCTTCCATCAGTTCGACATCAATCGTGATGCTGCCGTGGTAGGAGACCTCCGTCTGTGTGACGCTGGCCATGTGCAGTTTGGATTTCAGGAATCTCAGAAGCATCAAAGGAATGGCCAGCCAAGGGGTGTCAGAACACAGAGTAGCCCTTCGGGGGGATTTTATTCACCTCTGGCGACATTGTTCAACGTCCAAAACGTACAGGTCGCGGGAACGGGAACCGAATGCCGATGTCTGGCACCACCGAGAACCGTGACTCAGCCGCCGTCATCGGCACCTCGCAATTCACGATAACGAAACTGAAGAACTGCAGTATCCCGGTCTCGATCCAGGATGCCGCTTGACGACGCGAGACCGCTTGGTGAGAATCAAAAGACGTGACATTTCCGACGTGGTTCCTTTCCTGAACGTCTCAGCCGGGGAGATTGCAGTGATGCGCAGATCGGCCGTTCTGACAGCGTTGACGCTCTTGGCAGGGAGTGCTCTCCCCGCTTCCGCCGTCGAAATCCGCGGGCAGTACCTCGAATCCCGAACCTGCGACGTGTACACCGGTCCCTGCTTCGCCAATGGGGAAATCGGCTTGGCTGGTCGCGAGGCCGTGATGGCCTGGAAAGTGGAAGAGGGTGTCTGGAAGGGGATCTCGCTCGACGGTCTGAGTGCAGTTCTCGTCGTCCGGGCGGACGACACGCTGGGCGATGACGGCGTGTTCCCCATGAACGCCAGGCAGATGGACAGCGTCATCCTGGTCGACGAACAGGCTTCGGAGGAGCAGCAACTGGCGCTTGTCGATTTTGTCCGGGATGCTGCTGCCAGGTACACTCAGAACGTCAAACGGATCGAGCGGACGGCCATTCAACTGGACAACGACCATGCCACCATGGAGGCTGTCCTCACGGCGGGCGACGTGGCGGAAATCCGCACACGCAGGCTCAACGATGTGGACTGTGTCTGCAGCAACGAGAAGATCTTCTTCCAGCCGCTGACCGACGTGCACTACGCCGCTCCAGCCTACTCCCTGACGCAGTCTTACCAGGGAGAGGGGCTCGAGAGTCGCTGGACCTCGCACAACAGCCGCAGCGCCTTCCTGGCCATCTTCAAGAAGTAATCGAACGTGAGGCCGGTCTCACGTGCCGCAACCACATCGAGCCGTGCTCCTCGAGTGTGGGATTCCACCAAGCCCGAACGCCGTTCGCGGCCCAACTCGCCGCGAGCTGGATCTGTTCCCTCCACTGCCCGGAGTTACTGCAATGCCGTTGTTGAGGTTGCCTGGAATCTGCCTGTGCCTGTTGATCTGCCTGAGCGTTTCGAACGTCGGCGCGGACGAATTCCAGCTCGAAACGATTGAAGTCGATGCCGACGCGCTGCCTGAGGAACTCCGGGAGGCGGTCGCTCCCCGCGGTCACCGTCTGACCGGAGAGGATGGCCCGGTGGCCGACATCTGGTTCGCCCGCGGCGTTTCCGCGCTCGAGGGGTTTCAGCCTTCCCTCAACGTCAAGTACCCCCTCACGTCCGGTCAGTTCATCGGTGTCCTGCGTGTTGTCGAGGATGCCGAAATGACTGACTTCCGTGACCAGGAACTGGACGACGACCAGTTGTACCTGCTCCGCTACGGTCAGCAGCCGGCCGATGGGAATCACATCGGCACCAGCGAGACGTTTGACTTCCTGCTGGCTACACCGGCCGATGACGACGAGGCGCCGACAGTGATCGACAGCGTCGACAAGCTGCACGAACTCAGCTCGGCGGCGGCCGGAACAAGTCATCCAGCCATCTTCTCCTTGCTGCCCGTGCAGGACGCCCACCCCGCGGAGACCACGCTCACGCACGATTCCGGACGCGAATTCTGGATCCTGCAGACCACCATCGGTGAGCAGAAGCTTCCGCTGCGGCTGATCGTCGTCGGCGTTTCGGAGGGGTAATCCGGCCGCGATCGAAGAGGCAATCGTGATGATCTGGCAGGGAGTGATCCTCGGCACGCTCGCGATCCTCACCGTCGCGGCGGGCCCGGTGGTCGGCGATGAAGCGCAGGCGAGTGGATCCTCCGCTGTCACTCCGGAGCCGCGACAGCAACTCTTCTCCGGCAAAGTCGTACTGCTGGAGGAAGCGCTCGCAGTGCGCGACATCAAGGTGAGCGAAGAGATGCACGGCCAAGTGGTGCTCGAGACCGACGCCGGCGATCTGATTCCTGTTCTGGCAGACTGGCGCGGGCGGGCTCTGTTTCAGGATCCGCGACTTCGGAACCGGAAGGTGGATCTCGTTGGTTTTCTCCGGAAGGGGCTGCCCTACCTGCAGGTGCAATCGGTATTCACGTTCAACGAATCGGGGCAGCGGGAGTACATGGACTACTGGTGCGACATCTGCGCCATTCCGATGTACGAGATCAAGCCCTGCGAGTGCTGCCAGGGTCCCATCGAGCTGAGGTTCCAGCCCCGGGAGCTACCCCCCTACGTGAAGCAGCCCCGGGCTGATCCCGGGACCGGCCCTACGGAGTCCCCGTGACGCGGCCGTCGATGCGCCGACCCTGCGCGTCATACCGGCTGAGGTCGAGATTCGTCAGCAGCTTGGTGGCATACACGATCTGCCCCGTGTGCAGCGAGAAGTGCTCGACGACGTGATACACGGCCGCGAGCACACTGACCTCATACCCCTG
Organism: uncultured Planctomycetaceae bacterium; assembly: GCA_963715185.1. Lineage (GTDB taxonomy): Bacteria > Planctomycetota > Planctomycetia > Planctomycetales > Planctomycetaceae > CAVPPT01. Next base: position 54,106 of record CAVQRG010000015.1, on the reverse strand, counting down.
GATACTGACCATCTGCGTCAGGCGATCCGGAGCAAGCTGATCGATCACTCCGCAGGCGTCATTGATGGTGGCACAGAGGGGACCCGCCAGTTCCTCAACGGAGAGCGGTTCGCGTCGTGCGAACTCCGAGGCGCGGTCGCGCTCACAGAACCTGCCCCCGACGCCATCGATGATCCACTGCCGAACATTGCCGTTCAGATGCAGGACCAGATTGCCGACGGCATTGGACACCTCATTGGGTCTCGTCCAGACCTGATCGGGCGTCAGCAGTTCCAGGCAGTGTTCGACCTGTGCCAGGCAATCACGCAGACGCGTGATGGAATAGGTGACGAACTGCGCTGTCATGCGTGCGGCGTCGGCCATGGGGCGCTCCTGTCAGGCGGTCACCTCACCGGGTGCAGAACATGCCGATCCAGCTCCTTGCGCGAGGCTCTGCGCGGCCCCGCACGCAGGGCTACGGCTGGAGTTCGCAGTCATCCCGACGACGGGTGGACATGTCAGACGGGCTGAGGCTGTCGGGCCTGAATGACCGAGAGTGAGGCATCGCTCTGCTGTCGCGCATCTCGAGCCTCGAGAATCGCATGGCAGAATCTCGCGGGTCGCGGCACACCGGAGAGCGTCGCGAGCGGCTCCCCATTGGCCTTCAGCAGCACCAGGTCTCCCGCATGATAGAACTCCTGACCCGGCTGGATCTGGATGGCGACATCATCGATATCGGCGAGACTCGTGGTCGAGATCCGACGCGTGCCGAACGCACGCCACACCTGCACGCTGCGATTGGTGAGGACGTACTTGTTCCCGAACAGCTTCAGGTGCACGTACCCCAGCAGAGCGAACGGTATAACCAGGGGGCCAAACAGCAGATGCGACAACTTGATGCCGCCCAAGGAGATCGGGATCAGGTCGCAGAGGCTGCCGATCAGGCGGCCGGGCATGGCAGCCGCGATGGACGGGTACAGAGTCTCGATGGTCGCTTCGCGGCCAGCACTGACACCGGAGATGGGCTGAGGCGTCCCAGCAGACATTCGACAGGCTCCCAGAGGTCATCGTCGTTTCGGGAAGGAAGACCTCCCCGAGGTCGAGAGGTTATCACACCCCCAGAGGCTCCGCCACTCAGCATCCGTGCCCCTCGAGTCCATCGTGGGCCTGTCCGGACGACCACCGCAACCGTGCCCGACAAGGCCGACCGACGTCCCCGTCAATCCTCGTCGGCCGGGGCGCTGGCGACGCTGCTGTCGTCGTCCGGTCGCCACACACAACGAAAACCGATATCGGGATCGGGACGGACCATCGGGGCACTCCCGCGATGCCAGAGCATCCAGTCCGGGCCGTTCCCCTTCACGACCTTCAGATTGGGTTGCTCGGGCCGTTTGGGACCAGTGGGGCTCTTGAGGATGCCGCCCTCTTTACTCGCATCGCGAAACGCTTGACTGTGATAGAAGTCGGACACCCATTCCCGCGCGTTGCCCGCCGTGTCCAGCACACCGAACGGGCTCCGATCGCTGGTGAAGGATCCGACCGCGTCGATCTGGGCCGGGTCGCGATGCCGTTCCCAGGCGGCGCGCCCCTGACCCCACGGGTGATCGAAGCTGCCGGTCCCCCGCGCGGCCAACTCCCACTCGGCTTCGGTCGGGAGCGACTTGCCCGCCCAGTGCGCGTAGGCGATCGCATCACCCCACGAGATGCCGAGGGCCGGTCGATCGGGCGCTTCGCCACTGTTCATCGGCCGACCGGGACGTTTGCTGCCCTGCTGGTTTTCATTGAGGAACACCTGGTACTGGCCCAGCGTGACCTCCCTCTCGTCGATGTAGTAAGGCGGGAGTTCGACCGGATGGGCAGGTCCTGCATTCGCTGGGCCGTCGTTGGTCCCAATCATGAACACACCGCCGGGAATCAGCACCATCTCGGCACGGTCGGGGGTCGAGAGAATCCGGCGTGGCCGTCCATCGGCGGTACAGCCAGCGGCCTCAACGAGCGTGAAGCCCTCCGGTGGTCGAAATTGGGGATTCAACCGGTTCTGGTCGACGGCCCACTCGGGTGGCGAGACGTGGAAGGAGGCACTCCCCCATTCGGAGAGCGGTCGCGAGATCAGAAACTCGTCGTGCTGACGTCGCGCCTCCTCCGGGGGGACGAGCAGGAAGTTGGGCCGTTCGACGAAGGCCAGGTACAGATTCTCCACCTCGGCCGTGTCGGGCAGGGGCGGCAAGCCTGGCGTCGACGCGACACCCTCCGCCTGCGCCGCGGGTCTCGCTGTCGCCGGTTGAGCGGGCCTGCGCGGGGCGGCCGGGGCCGGGGCGCGGACAGCCGCAGGAGGCGCCGGTGGCGCTGCCTCGTCTCCCCCCGAGCATCCCCAGAGGGAGATCAGCAGGCAGGCCCCCAGTCCGAACCGACCGCAGAGCAGATTCATGTCGACCGACCTCGAATGCGTCACGCGAACCTCCTGATTGTCGGTCGCCGGCCTGAAGTCCGCAACCGTCAGTCGAGGTGTTCTGCGGTGACACCCAGCAGCAGATCTTCGAAATTCGACAGGCCACGCACCTCGGCAACAATTTCCCGGCTGCCGTACACCCGTACGCGCTTGACGTAATCGTCGAACTGCGTCCGTGCGAGCGCCTCGACAACCGGGGAGACTTCCCCCAGTCGCCGATACCGGTCCTGCTGGGGAAAGTAGACGTCGATCTCGAATTCGACTTCTCGCCCGGGGGGGGGAGCATCGATCAGCAGATCGGTGGGACGCAGAGGTCGACCGATCCGCTGGCCCACGGCCTCTGTCAGTGCCTGACCGCAGCACACGAGATCGCTGAACCGCCGACGTGCCAGTCGATCGTAGATCAGCGAGGAGTCATCATGGCTGAATTCAACTACGCGCTTGTGGAGTCGCCGGTGATGGCCGAACAGGCCGTCCAGCAGGGACTCGGCGGGGGTCCCCCGTCCCGCCCGCCGCAGTTCGTTGATCATCTCGGCATCGGACTTCTCAAAGAGTCCGGCCACAGGAAGCGCCGAGTGCAGTTCATAGAATGCGCGGGCAAACATGCTCGTTGCGGCACGCACTGCGTGGTGCCAATAGACCTCGCTGAACATGACGTACCGCGCGAACACCATCAGCTCGGCCGCCGTCTTGCCCTTGTACGTAATCGCCAGTCCGTCTCCCCGCTCGTTCAGCACCAGCGACTGGATCAGCCGTTGTCGGTCGAAGTTCCGCCCGTAGGGAACGCCGCAGTGCAGGCTGTCCCGATCCAGGTAGTCCATCTTGTCGACATCGATCGGACCGGAGAGGATTGAGCGCAGCAGATCCAGTTCTGGTGAGTCGGTTTCCGGCACAAGCAGATCGAGAATCTCACTCGGATCGAGATCCCACTCCCGGCGCAGAACCGCACCCAGTTCCCGCCCCTCGGCCAGAAACCGACGGGCATGGGCTTCGTGTACGGTCAGCCCGGCCAGCTCCATATCCTCGATGGGATGACAGAAGGGCCAATGGCCCAGATCGTGCAGCAGCGCCGCCACGATCAGACGTTCCGCCATCCGGCGATCCACACGCTCACGGAAGCGCTGGTCCCTGCGCAACTGCTGCAGGTAACAGAGGGCATTGTGATACACGCCCAGCGCATGCTCGAAACGTGTATGGCGGGCCCCCGGATAGACGCGAGACACGAGTCCCAGTTGGCTGATCTCACCCAGTCGCTGAAACTCGGCCGTGTCGACAAGCGCACGGACGCGCGGCGTAAACGGGACGTTCATCTCCATCGGGATGCGAATGAGTCCCTGCCCCGAATCGAGGTCGGCCAATTCCGGAATCTCGTACAATTCGTCTGGCATACGGACCAGTATAGAGTGGCGTTCGGGCACCGACCATCGGCCATCCGGTTCCCACGCGATCTGCCGTAACGAGTTCATCCTGCGCGCGGGGATGCTTGACAGACGCGGCGTCTGCATCCCCCCGCAGATGCCGGTGATCCGGGGACGATCGCTACGGTTGGCCCCACCCGAGGGAGCGAATTGCGGTAGGATAAAGCAACGCGACCACGACGGGCGACCATCTGGTCGCCGCCTCAGACCACCCCGCGGCTTCAGGAGTTTATGGACCCCTGGACGACAACATTCCTGCTCTCGGGTTACCTGGTGACCCTGCTCCTAATCCGGTGGATCGTGCTGACCAAGAAGCGTCAGCCCGCCTCGTCGATCGCCTGGATTCTTACGGTCGTGCTGCTGCCCTACGTCGGTGGGGTGCTGTACCTGTTTTTCGGAGTCAACCGTGTCGAACGACGCAAGGAGGGAAAGGCGGCCGCGTCCCGCAATCTGGCCAATCAGCTTCCCAAACTCGAGCAATACGAGCTCGAGTCCCTGCCGGAGTTCAACGACCAGCAACACCGGCTGATTCGCCTGACTCACGAGGGATGTGGCACCCTGCCGACGACCGGAAACCGCGTCGAACTGCTCGTCGACACCAACCTCACGCTGCGGCGAATCGAAGAGGCGATCATGACGGCTCGGTCGTCGCTGCATCTGGAATACTACATCTGGCGGGCGGACAAGACCGGCCATCGCATCCGGGATCTGCTCATTCAACGGGCGCAGGACGGGGTCAAGGTGCGCTTCCTCTACGATGGTCTGGGCTCGTTGTTCCTGGGGCCGAGGTTCCTCAACCCGATGCGCGAAGCTGGCATTGGCGTGGCCACCTTCCTCCCCGGACAGAGCTTTCGCGAACGCTGGTCATTCAACCTGCGGTGCCATCGCAAGATCGTCATTGTCGATAGTCGCCTGGGATTCACGGGAGGAATGAACATCGGTGACGAGTACCTGGGGCGCAATCGGGCGCTCGGCTATTGGCGCGACACGCACCTGCAGTTCACCGGCCCGACCGTTCTGCAACTCCAGAGCGTTTTCGCGGAGGACTGGTACTACGCGACGGGCGAGGACCTGACGCAACGGGAGCGGTTTCCGACACCGGATCTCGAGGGCGATGTCGTGGCCCAGGTGATCAGCGGCGGCCCCACCGGTGAGATGCGCACGCTGCACTCCGTGATTTTTACCGCCATCAACGAAGCCCGAGACCGGGTGACGGTGGCTACGTCCTACTTCGTCCCCACGGAGGCCCTGCTGATGGCGCTCGAGACCGCCGCTCATCGTGGTGTGCGGGTCCGTCTGCTGCTGGCAGGTCGTTCGGCACATCGATGGACGGTGCTGGCCGGACGCTCTTACTACGAATCGCTGCTCAATGCCGGAGCCGAGATCTACGAATACCGTCGCGGGATTCTGCACTCGAAGACGCTGACGATCGATGGCCACTGGTCGCTGGTGGGCACACCCAATCTCGATGCCCGCAGCCTGCTGTTGAATTTCGAAGTGGGAGTCGCCATGTACGACGCCAATATCGCCCGGGAACTCGAAGACCAGTTCCATGAGGACCTGAGGCACGCCAAGCAGATTCGTATCGACTACTGGGCAGACCGGCCGCTGCGTCACGTCTTCGCCGAAAACCTCTGCCGCCTGTTTGCTCCGATCATGTAGGCCCGGGCCCAGGCGAATCACCGCGACGAGACGACCAGAAACAGACCTCCCAGAGCACAGACGGCACCCAGCACGGCGAGGGCAATTTTCGTCCAACTGTAGGGGCGTTCTCCCTGCACCTCGCCGGTGGCGGCGTTGACGAACACGCGAAACGGCGTGTTCTGATACCGGTAGGCCAGCATCCACACCGGCAGCAGAAGAAGCTTGTACGTCACCGCATCGTATCGCGACGTCACGGAGTGCACCCGCTGTTCGTCTCCACCGATCCGCCTTCGCACCTCGCTGTGAATCGCCGCATCCATCCGGGCCCGCCCATTGAAGAAGGCCTCCTCGAGATCGACGTCGTACGTGCACGCCAGAGATCCCGCCAGGACCTGCGCGGTAAACGGGATACAATTCGAGAGCGTCCAGGGCTCGAGGGATTCAATCAGGTTCTGGGGCAGCCCCCGGGTTCCCGAGACGAGGATGTCGTCGAAGAACCGCTGAAACTCGCCCGATGCCGCGTGCCAGCGGGTCTTGCGTTTCGTGCGTCGATTCTTACCCACACCGACTGTCGTGGTGTAATGCTCTCCCCGTTGCCCCCGATACTCGTTGAAGGTCAGGCTGTCGAAAGTCCAATAGGGGAGATACACACCATTGAACTTGTCGGTGTTCGCGCGGCGCAGGAACTCGTGGGGGGCGAACCAGCGTGAACGGACCCACGCGGACAGCCGGCGCTGGGCCTGATCGTGCTCAATGAGAAACGGTAGCACGCCATCGACCGGGATCCGCGTCGACGCCGTGTGGACCTTCTCGCGCTGAATCGGGGAACCACAGTAAGGGCATTCGCTGCTGGTGAGCGTCCCGACGAAGACCACCGTGCCGCTGCACGATTCACAGCGGACCTTGTACACGCCGGTGACGTCGGGCGGAACTTCCTCCGTCTCCTGCTGCCGGGAGAGCCGCTCCAGCATTGCCGCGAAGTCCTGCTCGCGGATCTCACCACCGGGTCGCAACTCCAGTGCTTTCTCGAAACCGCAGTACTCGCACTTGAGTCGCTGCTGTCCGATATGAAATCTGAGATCCGCACCACAGGCTTCGCAGGGGAAGATGCGAGCCTTGCCATCGTCGGTCGTCTGTCCGGACTCGTCGTTCGCGTCCACGCTCTCCCGCTGCAGCGGGCCGTTGGACTCTCGGGAGGCAGACATGTCCGTCGGCTCAGACATCACGGGCACCACGCTCCAACGGTCTCGGCGATGACACATTCGCCGGCACCGCGGTTCCGCCAGCGCCGGCCACTGGCATCAGGGCATTGGTGGAGGCGGCGGGGGTGGAGGAGGAGCGGACGGGGCAAACAGGTTCGCCAGTTGCGGGAGCTGGCCGGCCGGGGTCCAGGCGCCCAACGACGGGGTCCAGACGTAGGTCGCAGATGTGACCTGTCCGCTTCGGATGTGATGAGCCAGTTGCTGCAGGTCCCAGGGTCCCTGTGTCTGGCCATTGATCGCCACGTGCCACAGCATCATCGGGGGAGGTGGCGGAGCCACCAGACCTGCGCCGCCGGGCTGCCCCATGCCACGGGCCATCTGGTTGGCCATGGCAAAACCCATCCCCAGTCCCATGCCCTCGGCGGCACCACCCCCGGCCGGATTCTCGGCCGCGGCGGTCATCGCCTTGCCCATCTGATAAGCCTGGAACTGGCCCAGGTCCCCGATCACCCCCATGCTGCTGCGGGTGTCGAGCGCCTTCTCGACCTCTTCGGGCAGTGAAATGTTGACGATATCGAGCTGCGGGATATCCAGTCCGTATTCATCGTCGACTCGCTCCAGGGCCGCACGCCGCAACTCCTCGGAGAAGTGCTGGTAGTTGCCGGCGAGGTCTAGGGCGGCCACCTTCGACTGCCCCAGATTGCTGGCGATCGTGGAGACGATGATCGACCGCATGAGCTCGTTGATCTCGTCCGCTTCGAAACTGGAATCGGTACCGATCAACTCCTTGAGGAGGGCCTTCGGATCGGAGCATCGCAGCGAGTAGGTCCCGAAGGCGCGCAGCCGGATGGGACCGAAGTCGGGATCGCGCATCATGATGGGATTCGGAGTCCCCCACTTCAGCTCGGTGATCTGGCGCGTGCTGACGAAGTAGATCTCGGCTTTGAACGGACTGTCGAACCCGTGTTTCCAGCCCGCGAGTGTGCTGAGAATCGGGAGGTTGTCGGTCTGCAACTCGTAATGCCCTGGTCCGAAAACGTCGGCCAGTTCACCCCGGTGGACGAACACGGCGACCTGACCGGGCCGCACGATGAGCTGAGCGCCATACTTGATCTGGTTGTGATAACGCGGGAATCTCCAGGCCAACGTATGTCGGGAATCGTCGACCCATTCAATGATGTCGACCAGTTCCCCGCGCAGCTTGTCGAGCAGTCCCATAGCGTCACTCCTGTCCTGGGGGATCGCGTTACGCCAACGATATCGAGTTCAGCCGACGGCCTTGCACCTCGCCTGTACGAGCGCTCTTGGGATAATACCCTCCGGAACCGCGACCCTGTCTGAGCCGTGCCCGCGGGTGCATCCCGGCTTGCGAAGATGCGACGGACGCCGGCGCAGTCCTCACCGGTGACAACGGCCTGACCCGGATTGGGATCACCGAAATCTGGAGAGATCTCGAATAACGGCAGCATCGCGGAGCGGCCCCGCTCCCACAAGGCCACACGATCGCCTGCCGTGCTCAGCCCACTGCGCCGGCCACTCCCAGTGATTTCGAAGCATCAGAGTCCCGCGTCACAGCCCTTCAGAGAGCGGCAGTGGCTCAGGCAGCAGCAGGAACGGAAAGACCCGCATGGGCCGGCCTGGCTCCATATCGACACGATAGACAAGCTGCGCGGCTCGATCCGCAGCGAACTGCAGGATGGTGAACTTCAGTCCACAGTACCGGTCCTTGTCAGCCTCGGCGGCGACGTCAGCGAAGACCTCCCCGGCCGATGCGGCATGTCGCCGCACACCGTGGATGCTGTCCTCACGAACCTTGATACCCGCCGCTGCCAGCTTCACGAGACCTTTGAGGAAGCGGCCGACGGTGGTGTCGGGGCCCGAGATCCGGCAGAGCCGTTCCCACTCGTCGTGAGATTCCCAATAGAACCCAAGATTGAAGTAGTCCAGAGCCACCAGGTACGAGCGATTCTCGGCCCAGTGTGGTTCCAGCAGCGCCTTGGGAGGGCCCGGCTTTCGGTTGTAACTGTGCCCTTGCGGATCCCGGTATGGGTGCGGCGTACCACTCCCCGGCACGTAGGTGTACCGCGGGAGTTCAGCGGCGGGCAACAGACGGACAAAGCGTTCCTGAGCGACCTCGGTCATCCTAGCAGCATTCCTCGAACAGTAATCGACATTGGTTTCTGAGACAGCGCTCGTGCGTCACGCCGGTTCTGCAACGAGATCCCTGTCTGTACGATGAGTTCAGACTTCAGTTCAACTCTTTCGCCGGAGGGGTGTCGACGCACGGCCCCCACTTCAGGGGCAGCCGGCAAGTCCACTGGTCACCCAAGAGTGAGTCCTGCGGCCCCCCCGCGTCACACTTCCGGAACTGCAATACGTGGTTCATCCCGGGCCGGACTGACCGGCCATGTTCCCTCTCAGCGACAGACTCCATTTAACGGAATCCTGAGCCAGACTGACAACCCGAAAAAATCGATCCGCTGGCCTTTTCCTGAAAATGAGAGGCACGCCGCCAGTTGCGGACTCAAGGGGATTTCTGCGGACAGCAGACGCCTGCTCACGATCGACTGTATCTCCCTTCCTGGAAACAAGATGCACTCGACGATGGCAGAACTCCGTCAGGCCGATCCTCACTGACGGGGCGCTGCAGTCCAACTCGGTGGTGTCGGCCGCTCGGGCAGGATCCCGCACCAGAGACGCTGCCGCAGAGCCTTGACACCCGGTCCGCAATCGACGATCCGTCGGTTTTGCTGCTGCGCCCCCACATCGCGACCATTTCTACGGATGATACCGATGAGTCACGAGATCCCTGCCTGGTCCCCGGGAGGTGGTCTCCACTTCCAGTTGCTGGCGACCAGCGGTGCAGCGCGGCGCGGGCGCTTCGTCACGGCCCACGGCGTGGTCGAGACCCCCGCCTTCATGCCGGTGGGAACCCAGGCCGCCGTCAAGTGTGCGCTGCCGGAGCAGGTCGCGGCGACCGGCGCACAGGTCGTGCTCGCAAACACCTACCACCTCTGCCTGAACGAGCGGACCCAACTGGTCAAGCGTCTGGGCGGCCTGCACAGCATGATGCGCTGGGAGCAGACGATCCTCACGGATTCCGGCGGCTTTCAGGTCTTCAGCCTCCCCGATCGTGTCATCAGCGAAGAAGGTGTTCGCTTTCGGTTCAAGAGTCGCGACACCAGAGACGGCAGCCCGGTACTGCTGACGCCCGAGTCTGCGACCGAGATTCAACGGACGCTCGGGGCCGACATCGTGATGGCCTTCGATGAATGTGTCGTGCATGATGCGCCGCGCAAGTACGTGGCCAATTCGCTGGACCGAACCTACCGCTGGCTGCTGCGCTGCCTCAGTGTGGAACTGGAACCGCATCAACACCTGTTCGGCATCCTGCAGGGGGGGATGCACCTCGATCTCCGCACACGGGCTGTCGAGCAGCTCTGTGCCCTCGATCTGCCGGGCTATGCGATCGGCGGAGTCTCCGTCGGCGAGGGCCACGAGGCGATGGTGCGTGTGGTCGGCCATACGGCACCCCTGATGCCGGCCTCCCGGGTCCGGTACCTGATGGGGGTCGGATTACCCGAAGATCTGGTCGCCTCGGTCGGCAGCGGGATGGACATCCACGACTGCGTCATCCCGACGCGATATGCACGCGCCGGGACGGTCTTTACCTGGGACGGCAAATTCCGCCTGCAGGACAAGCGATTCCGCAAGGATCGCTACCCGATCGATACGGCTTGCCACTGCCCAACGTGTGCAGGCGGGTTCAGCCGGGCGTACCTGCGGCACCTGCTGTTTTCCGAAGAGCCGATCTATGGCACGCTGGCAACGCTGCACAACCTGCACTTTTACCAGGACCTGATGCGCGCCATGCGCAGCGCGATTGAGGAAGACCGATATGACAGCTGGGCCCGGGAGTTCAGAGATCGATACCTGCCGAAAGGGACGACCGGTTAGCGACTCTTCACCGGCTGACGCTTCTGCGCCAGCAGCCAGTCATACAGTTCCGGATTCTCGTAGGTCTCCGTCCACGAATCGTGTCCGGCCTCGGGATAGATCGTGAACTTCGGTGTTCCACCGGCGGACGTCAGGGCCTCCACCATCCTTCGCGACGCGTCCAGCGGCACGGCGGCATCCTGCGCACCATGAAAGACCCAGACGGGGACATGGGCAAAACTCGAAGCCGATTCCGGCTCACCACTGCCACAAACAGGCACGATGGCCGCGAATCGATCGGGTGCGAATCCGGCCAGATTCCAGGTCCCTTGGCCACCCATGCTCAGGCCCGTCACGTAGATGCGATCCGGGTCGACCTTGTAGCGTGAGGCCACATCGTCCAGCAGCCCCGCCAGTTGCGCGGGTTGCCAACGGAGATCCCCGGGACACTGAGGCGAAACGACGATGAACGGAAACTGTTTCCCGGCGGCAATCAGCTTCGGTGGGCCATGCTTCTTAACGAGCTCCAGGTCGCTCCCCCGTTCGCCAGACCCGTGGAGGAACAGCACCAGCGGCCACTGGTCACGTTCTGCGTAGTTCTGCGGCAGATAGAACAGGTAGTCCAGCGGGGCCTTGCCCGGGAACTCGAACTGCGCCGGTCGTTGCACACCGGGCTGTTCATCAGCAGCCGCGGGCCTCACCGCCAGCAGCCCCAGTGCGAACAGAACTCCGATCACTGCTGCGGATTTCATGCTGACCACTCGCGGGAGAAAGCGGACTGCGGACTTGTCCCTCATGCTATCGCCCGGACATCCACGCGAACAGCCTGCCCTGCGGCGGCACCCGGCCGGTGATCGCGCGTCGGTCCCCACGACACACGCCAGGCCTGTCAGTTCAGCATATCTTGCATCACCGAAGCCGGAGCCAGGTCGTACTTGAGCGGCTCCATGGAATAGGAGGCCCGCCCCTGCGAGAGGCTACGGACCTGTGTGGAATAGCCGAACATGTTCGCCAACGAGACATGAGCCTGAATGACGGACAGATGACCGCGGGGTTCGCTGCCCACGATGATCGCATGCCGGCTGTTGAGATCAGCCTGAATGTTGCCGACGAACTCTGGTGGCGTCGCGACCTCGAGCTTCATGACGGGCTCCAGCAGGGCCACATCCGCCTTGTTCAGGCACTGTTGCACAGCATGAGACGCCGCAGCCCGCAATGCGTCTTCGGTGGTCTCCGACGGCTTGTAGGTGACGTCTGTGATGACGAAGCGGACGTTCATCAGCGGGTATCCAATCATGCCGCCGGACTGAGCCGATTCGCGCACCGCATCTTCGAGCACCTTGCGCATGTCCTGCGGCAGGTCGCCCGGTTTGAGTTCGTTCTTGATGGTGACCGCAGCATCACCTTCGTAGGGCTCGACCCGCAGGGTGACGTCGGCAAACTGCGTCTCGCCCTCTCGCGTCTGATGATAGTCCCCCGTCACCGTCGCGGCGGCGCGCACGGTCTCGCGATAGCTGACGCGCGGCTTGTGCACCTTGACCTTCAGACGGAACTCCCGTTCCAGGCGGTTGCGGAGCACCTCCAGATGCAGCTCACCCATGCCGCTGATGATCGTCTGCCCGGTTTCCTCGCTGACCTTCGCGGTGAACGTCGGATCCTGCCTTTCCAGGCGGATCAATGCGTCTTGCAGCTTCTTGCGTTCGCCGCTGCTGTCGGGTTCGACCGCCATGGAAATGACGGTCTCGGGGAAGGAGATCCGCTCCAGCAGGATGGGCTTGCCCGGATCACAGAGCGTGTCACCCGTCACCGAGTCCTTGGGACCGATGATGCCGACGATGTCCCCCGCAAACACTTCGTCCGTCTCAAGCTTCTCACGCTGATTGGCCTGGATGTGCCACAGCTGGCTGATCAGTTCCTTCTTCCCGGTCCGTGGATTCAGGACACGGGACCCGCCCTTGAGCACCCCGGAATAGACCCGCACGAAGTACAGGTCGGCGTGCTGGTCGGCCTGCACCTTGAAGACCAGACCGCAGAACGGCTCGGCCACATCGGCGTGGCGCGTGACTTCGATCTCCTTCTTGCCGACCGTGTGATGACCGACAACGGGGGGCACGTCGATTGGACTCGGGAGGAATCGGATGACTCCATCCAGAACGGGCTGCACGCCGCAGTAGTCCAGCGAGCTGCCGCTGAATAAAGGCTGCAACTGCCCCGCGAGTGTCGCAGTCCGCAGGGTGTGATAGATGCGATCGACGGGAATCTCTTCCCCCTCGAGGTACGCGAGCATGATCTCGTCGTCCCGCAGCGATACGGCATCGAGCAACCGGGCCCGCCACTGATTCGCGCGATCCAGATGGGCAGCGGGGATGTCGCGGATTTCGATCGTCTGCCCCTGCGAGTCTGCATCGAAGTACAACGCCCGCATGGACACCAGGTCGATGATGCCTTCGAAGGCCCCCGGCTGAGGGGGAGAACCAGCGCCGATGGGGATCGTCAGAGCCACCGGCTCGGCATGGAGCCGCTTGCGGATGTCCTGAAAGGTGCGGTCGAAATCTGCACCGACGCGATCCAGCTTGTTGATGAAGCAGAGGCGGGGCACGCGGTAGTGGTCGGCCTGGCGCCAGACCGTCTCGCTCTGAGCTTCCACGCCTTCGACGGCGCTGAACACCACGACCGCGCCGTCGAGCACGCGCAGGCTGCGTTCCACTTCCGCCGTGAAATCGACATGGCCGGGCGTATCGATGAGGTTGATCTGGCAATCGCGCCAGTGACACGTGACGGCCGCCGAGTAGATCGTGATGCCGCGCTGGGCCTCCTCGGGATCGAAGTCGGTCTCGGTCGTGCCGTCATCGACTTCGCCCATGCGATGCTTCGCGCCCGCATAGAACAGAATGCGCTCGGTCGTCGTCGTCTTGCCCGCGTCAATGTGGGCAACGATGCCGATATTGCGGATCTTCTCGATGGGTGTCGGCATGGCAGTCTGGGGTGGCGGTTTCCTCCCCACCCGGTGTTGGTCAATGCGACGGGCGGGGTGAGCCCCGACCCGCCCGATCGTGGACCCGGCGAATGTACAAAAACCCGACCTCAGCAGATGAGGCCGGGTCTGAGAATGTCTGTCGTCGTGATGCCCGGAAGGGGCTTACCAGGCAAAGTGAGCGAACGCCTTGTTCGCCTCCGCCATGCGATGGACGTTTTCCCGCGTGGTCATGGCTGTTCCCTCGCGCTTCGAGGCGTTCACCAGTTCCTCGGCCAGGCTCTGCGCCACGGGACGCCCCTTGCGACCACGGACGGCTTCCAGAATCCACCGGATGGCAAGGGTCTGCTGCCGCTTGGCGCTGACGGGTGTCGGCACCTGGTAGGTCGCACCACCCACGCGCTTGGAGCGAACCTCGATGGATGGCTTGACGTTGTCGACAGCCTGTTTGAACACGGCAATCGGCTCGACATCCTGAACGCGCTTGGCGACCAGGTCGAGAGCATCATAGAACACGTTCAGCGCAACGCTCTTCTTGCCGTCGTACATCAGACAGTTGATGAACTTCGACGCGAGAATCGAGTTGTAGCGGGGGTCCGGACGCAACTGGTCACGGCTGGCGGTGAAATTCTTAGCCATGTGGGAAGGTCAAACTCGGGAACGGTGTGGCTCGTACGCTGATGATCGCTAATGATAACGGGTCGCCGCCCTGCCTCGGACGGGTGCCGAAGACGCGGCGGCGTCCGGTGGCTACTTCGGTCGCTTCGCACCATAACGGCTGCGGGCCTGACGGCGACCATCGACTCCCAGTGTGTCGAGCACCCCGCGGACGATCTTGTATCGAACGCCGGGCAGGTCGCGAACTCGTCCGCCGCGGACGAGCACGATCGAGTGCTCCTGCAGGTTGTGCCCTTCACCCGGAATGTAGGCGGTCACTTCCTTCCCGTTCGACAACCGGACACGGGCCACCTTCCGGAGGGCCGAGTTCGGCTTCTTGGGGGTCATGGTTTTGACCTGCAGACACACGCCACGCTTCTGCGGACATTTGTCCAGAAGCGGCGTCTTGCTCTTGGCCCTCTGCCCCTTACGGGGTTTCCGGACGAGTTGATTAATCGTGGGCATGGATGAGTGTTCGTCGCAATCGGTCGGTCGTCACGCGGCAGCTTCAGCCTGAGTGTTGAAGCGGCAACTCTACAGGTCCCCGAGGGAACCGTCAAGATTCCGGAAGAAATCGGGTTACTCGTCAGGGGACTCGGGCATCAGGTCGGCCAACGGAGAGGGCCCCCGCGCCTCCGGGTAAAGATCATCTCCGTCAATTGCCTCGTTCAGCAGTTCACGGCGGGCCGCAAGGATCTTGTCCCGTTCGGCCTTCTGCTCCATCAGGGCTTCCGGCCGAATCCGGACCTCGGCCGACTGGTGAGTCCTGAACCCTGTGCCGGCCGGGATCAGGTGGCCGAGAATCACGTTCTCCTTCAGGCCGACCAGGAAGTCGACCTTGCCGGCCAGTGCCGCCTCGGTCAGCACCTTTGTGGTCTCCTGGAAACTGGCGGCACTGATGAAGCTCTCGCTCTGCACGGCTGCCTTGGTGATCCCCAGCAACTGGGTCCTCGCCGTGGCCGGCTGCGGGCGCGTCGACTTCGCCGGCGTTCCGTCCATCGCTTCGATCTGGGCGTTGACCTCCTCGATGGTGGAAATCGGCACGATGTCGCCGAGCTGGAACTCGGTGTCGCCCGGCTCGGTGACCTTGACGCAATCCATCAGCTTCTGGTTGACGCGACGGAAGTCGAACTTGTCGATCACGATCCCGGGCAGCAGGTCCGTATCACCGACATCTTCGACCCGCACCTTGCGCAGCATCTGGGCCACGACAATTTCGATGTGCTTGTCGTCGATCTCCACACGCTGGGCCCGGTACACGTTCTGGATTTCATGCAGCAGGTACTGCTGCACCGCCTCCTCACCAGATGACGCGCAGAATGTCGTGGGGAACCAGCGGCCCACGCACCAGGGCATCTCCCGCCTTCACCAGGTCGCCGGCATGCACCAGCAGGTGCTTGCCGTGGGGAATGACGTGTTCGTAGGACTGGGCCGTCGGCCGTGTTCACATTGATCACGCGTTTGCCGCGTTTCTGCTCGGCGACCAGCTCGATCTCACCATCGACCTCGGCAATGATCGCCGGGTCCTTCGGCTTGCGGGCTTCGAACAGCTCGGTGACACGGGGCAGACCGCCGGTGATGTCCTGGGTTCCCGACGACTCGCGCGGATTCTTGGCCAGCACGCTGCCGGCCGCAACCTGCTCGCCATTCTGCGGCCTCGATGCTGGCCCGTTCCGGCAGGTAGTAATAGTCGAGAATCTTGCCCGTACCATCTTCCAGAATGATCTGAGGATGCAGGTCTCCCTTGTGCTCGATGATCGTCCGGCGAATGTGACCACTGGGATCCGCCTCCGACTTCATCGAACGGCCTTCGACGACGTCCTCGTAACGGACCTTGCCACCCACCTCGGCCAGAATCGGAACCGAGTGCGGGTCCCACTGGCAGAGGACCTGGCCCTCCTTGACGTCATCGTTCTCGGCGACCATCAGCACGGCACCGTTGGGAATGGTGTATTTCTCCATCTCGCGATCCTTGGGGTCGACAATGATGATCTCACCATTCCGCGCCAGCACGACGTTCTGTCCCTCGGAATTGACGACGCTCCGGATGCGGGCGAACTGCACCAGACCCGACTTCTTCGCCCGAATGTCGCTCTGTTCGACGTCGGTCGAGGCCACGCCGCCGATGTGGAACGTCCGCATCGTCAGCTGAGTTCCGGGTTCGCCGATCGACTGGGCCGCGATGATGCCGACGGCCAGGCCGTCTTCCACCATGGCCCCGGTCGACAGGTCCATGCCGTAACAGCGACGGCACAGTCCCAGCTCGGCATCGCAGGTCATCGGGCTGCGGACCTGGATTCGCTCCAGGCCCATGTCTTCGATGCTTGCCGGGCGATCTCGACCGTAATCAGCTCATCCTCACGGACAATCACCTCGTCTGTGATCGGATTGACGATGTTGGTCCGACTCACGCGACCGCGTAATGGCGTCCGCCAGCGACACTTCCACCTTCTCGCCCCGGTAGAGTACTCCGCGGGTCACACCGTTGGTCGTGCCGCAGTCTTCGGTCGTGATGACGACGTTCTGGCAGATGTCGGCCAGTTTTCGCGTGAGATAACCGGAGTCGGCCGTCTTGAGGGCGGTATCCGCCAGTCCCTTGCGGGCACCGTGCGTGGACGAGAAGTACTCCAGTACCGTCAGGCCTTCGCGGAAGTTCGCCTTGATCGGCGTCTCGATGATCTCGCCGCTCGGCTTGGCCATCAACCCCCGCATCCCGGCGAGCTGTCGAATCTGCTCGACACCGCCACGGGCACCGGAGTCCGACATCAGGTAGATCGGGATTCACGTACGTCCTGCTCCTCGCGGAGATCGTTCTCCAGCTCGTCCATCATCGACTTCGTGATCTCTTCGCGGGCATGCGTCCAGATGTCGAGCACCTTGTTGTACCGCTCCTGGTTGGTGATGATGCCGCGATCGAACAGCTTCTGCTGCTTGAGCACCTCCTCTTCGGCAGCCGTGATCACCTTCTCCTTGTTCGGGGCGGTCACCAGGTCGCTCGTGGCGAAGGACAGACCGCTGCTGCGTCGACTCGTGGAAGCCGATGTTCTTCATGTTGTCCAGCAGCTAAATCGTTGCCAGCCGCCCCAGCTCCAGATAACAGTCGGAGATGACGTTCGACAGATCCTTGCTCTTCATCGTCATGTTGTAGAACGACATCGACGGATTCAGGATGTCGTTGAACATCACGCGGCCGACCGTCGTCTCGATCGGCTGACCGGGCCGGTACATCTCGGCCCCGTCGCCCTTGACACGCTTGTCGCGGGGCAGCCGCAGCTTGATCATGGCATGCCGGGCCACTTTGCCATGGGCAAAGGCCATCATGCACCTCGCGCGGCGAGGCGAACATCATCCCTTCACCGGGCTGATCGGCCCGCTTCAGCGTGCATGTAGGCGCAGCCCATCACGATGTCCTGCGACGGGGTGATGATCGGCTGCCCGTTGGCCGGACTGAAGATGTTGTGCGTCGACATCATCAGTGTCGACGCCTCCACCTGGGCCTCGATCGACAACGGCAGATGCACGGCCATCTGGTCGCCGTCGAAGTCGGCGTTGAAGCCTTTGCACACCAGCGGATGGATGCGAATGGCGTTCCCTTCGACCAGCGACGGCTCGAAGGCCTGGATCCCCATCCGGTGCAGCGTCGGTGCCCGGTTGAGCAGCACGGGGTGATTCGTAATCACCTCGTCCAGAATGTCCCACACCTCCTCGTCCTTGCGCTCCAGCATCCGCTTGGCCGACTTGATCGTGTCGGCATGCCCCAGCTCCTTGAGGCGGCGAATGACGAAGGGCTGAAACAGCTCCAGGGCGATCTTCTTCGGCAGGCCACACTGATGCAGCTGCAGCTCCGGACCCACCACGATCACCGATCGGGCCGAGTAATCGACCCGCTTGCCCAGCAGGTTCTCGCGGAACCGTCCCTGCTTGCCCTTGATCATGTCCGTCAGTGACTTGAGCGGACGGTTCGACGAGCCCAGCACCGGGCGCTTGCAGCGGTTGTTGTCGAACAGAGCGTCCACCGACTGCTGCAGCATCCGCTTTTCGTTCTTGACGATGACCTCGGGCGCATTGAGATCGACCAGCTTCTTCAGCCGGTTGTTGCGGTTGATGATTCGGCGGTAGAGATCGTTCAGATCGCTCGTCGCAAAATTGCCCGAGTCCAGCAGCACCAGCGGACGCAGGTCGGGCGGAATCACGGGAATGACATCGAGCACCATCCACTCGGGACGGTTGTCGCTGTCGCGCAGCGCCTCGACAATCTTCAGCCGCTTGATCAGATCCTTCATCTTCTGCTGACTGCCGGTCTCGCTGCAACTCCTGCGCGCAGCTGGTCTGCGAGATCTCGACCAGGTTCAACTGCTGCAACAGCTTGAGGACCGCCTCGGCCCCCATGTCGAGCTTCGAACGACCCGGCGCCGTAATCGATGCTCGGCTTCGCGAGCTTCTCCTCTTCGTTCAGCAACTGGCGCGAGTCGCAGCGGGGTATCGCCGGGATCCGTGACGACGTAATCCTGGAAGTAGACGACCTTTTCCAGGCTCGTCGTCTTCATGTTGAGCAACGCTCCCAGTCGACTGGGCATGCTCTTGAAGAACCAGATGTGGACGACGGGGGCGGCCAGTTCGATGTGTCCCATCCGCTTGCGACGCACGCGCTGAATGCGTGACCTTGACGCCGCAGCGATCGCAGATCATCCCCTTGTACTTCATGCCGCGATACTTGCCGCACGCGCATTCCCAGTCCTTTTCCGGACCGAAAATCCGCTCGCAGAACAGACCGTCCCGTTCCGGACGATAGGTCCGGTAGTTGATCGTCTCGGGCTTCTTGACCTCGCCGAACGACCAGCTGCGAATGTCGTGCGGGCTGGCCAGCCCGATCTTGACCGAACCGTAATCGTTGACCCGATCGTAGGCAGTTTCGCCAGTGCTCACGTGGTGTGCTCCGGAAGAACAGAAATGGAATCTGTGTTGTGAAAGACGCAGGCCCCGAGGGATCGCCCTCTGCCGCGGTCCTCACAGCTACTCACAGTCGTGCCTTCTCCAGCTGCAGGTTCAGACACAACCCGCGGATCTCGTTGTTGAGCACGTCGAAGCTCGCCGGCGTCCCCGCTTCCAGCGTGTTCTCACCCTTGACCATCGATTCGTAGATCTTCGTCCGCCCTTCCACATCGTCGCTCTTGACCGTCAGCAACTCCTGCAGAATGTACGCGGCACCGTAAGCCTCGAGGGCCCACACTTCCATTTCCCCGAATCGCTGGCCACCGAAGCGGGCTTTGCCCCCCAGCGGCTGCTGCGTGATCAGCGAGTAGGGTCCGGTCGCCCGGGCATGCACCTTGTCATCCACCAGATGATGCAGCTTCAGCATGTAGATCATGCCCACCGTCACCTTCTGCTCCAGCCGGTTCCCGTTCCGACCGTCGTAGAGCACCGCCTTCCCATCCTCGGGCAAGCCGGCATCCACGAGACACTGCCGCATCTCCTCCTCGGTGCATCCGTCGAACACGGGACAGACCGCCCGAAAGCCCAGCTTCGAGGCAGCCCAGCCCAGGTGCGTCTCCAGAATCTGCCCGACGTTCATACGACTGGGAACGCCCAGCGGATTGAGAATGATGTCGATCGGCGTCCCATCATCGAGGTACGGCATGTCTTCCTCGGGCAGGATCTTGGAAATCACGCCCTTGTTACCGTGGCGACCGGCCATCTTGTCGCCGACGGAGATCTGCCGCTTCGAGGCCACGTACACCTTCACCATCTGCAGAACGCCGCTGGGGAGTTCGTCCCCACGCTTCAGACTGTTCACACGGTGTTCGGCGGCATCAATCACGTCTTCCACGGCCGGCCACTCATCCTTGATGAACTTGCGACAGTCGGCCTGCTTCTGGGGGCTGCGGAAATCGAGCGCCTCGAAGTGCCCTTCGAAGCTGCGGGCGAAATCAGCCACCACCTTCGGATCCTCGATCGACCGAATCTCCTGGCCGTCATCGTTGGTCAGGTGCCGGCCCAGGATCTTCTCGAACTCCGCCAGGAACACCAGGAACCGCTCGGTGACGACCTGATATCCCTCCTGCTCCGTCTTGCGGACTTCGGCATCGAAGGCCTTGCGCTCCGGTTCGGTCAGACTCATCTTCCGCGAGAACCGCTCGGTGTGAATCACGATCCCCTCGACACCACTGGGGACCTCGAGCGATTCGTTCTTCACATCCTCACCGGCCCGCCCGAAGATCGCGTGCAGCAACTTCTCCTCGGGCGTCAACTCGGACTTGGCCTTCGGCGAAACCTTGCCGACCAGGATGTCCCCGGGGGTCACACGCGTCCCGACGTGGACAATACCGCTGTCATCCAGATGCCGCAGGGCCTTCTCGCTGACGTTGGGAATATCGCGGGTGAACTCTTCGCGACCGAGCTTGGTCTCGCGGATCTCGACGTCGAACTCGTCGATGTGGATCGACGTGTAGACATCGTCCTTCACCAGACGCTCGGACAGAATGATCGCGTCTTCGAAGTTGTACCCTTCCCACGACATGAACGCGACGAGCACGTTTCGCCCCAGTGACAGGACGCCATTGCGAGTGGCGGCACTGTCGCAGAGGATCTGCCCCCGCTTGACGCGATCGCCCACGCTGACCAACGGCTTCTGGTTCAGGCAGGTGCGCTCATTGAGGCCAGTAAACTTGCGGAGCGGGTAGCTCTTGCCTTCCACGTCGACACGATCGGCGTCGACGTAGGTCACCTTGCCTGCACGCTCAGCCCGCTGCAGCATTCCCGAATACTCGGGCAACCGGTCCTCGAGCCCGGTCCCCACGACCGGAGGCTCGGCAATCAGCAGTGGCACCGCCTGCCGCTGCATGTTCGAACCCATCAGCGCGCGGTTGGCGTCGTCGTGTTCCAGGAACGGAATCAAACCCGCCGAGATCCCGACCATCTGACTGGGTGCAACGTCGATGTACTGCACATCATTCGACTCCACCCAGTAGACGTCGTTGCGGTAGCGGGCCAGCACACGGTCCTCGGTGATCTTGCCCCCCTGAGATCGGTGTATCCGCCGGAGTCACGTAGACCTCGGCCTCTTCATCGGCCCGCAGCCATTCGATTTCTTCCGTCACGCGACCCTTGGCGACCCGCCGATACGGGGTGATCAGGAAGCCGTAGTCATCCACCTTGGCGAAAATGCTCAGGCTCGAAATCAGTCCGATGTTCGTACCTTCCGGCGTTTCGATCGGACAAATGCGCCCGTAGTGAGAGATGTGCACGTCGCGGACCTCGAAGCCGGCACGCTTGCGGTTCAGGCCGCCCGGGCCCCAGTGCACTCAAGCGACGCTCATGCGTCAGCATCGACAGCGGATTCGTCTGGTCGACCACCTGCGACAGTTCACTGCGTCCGAAGAAGAAGTCGATGGCGGCCGAAACGCTCTTGGGATTGATCAGCGTCCGCGGCGTCATCTCGTCGACGTCCTTCAGGCTCATGCGCTCCTGAACGGTGCGCCGAAGCTTCAGAAACCCTTTGCGGATCTCATCGGTCGCCAGCTCATCGATCGTCCGCAGACGCCGATTGCCCAGGTTGTCGATGTCGTCGACGTGAGCGGACGACGTCACCGACACGCAGGCGCACCAGGTAGCGGATGGCGTTGACGAAGTCTTCCGGACGCAACGTCATTTCGTCATCGGGAATGTCCTGTGCGAATTTGCGATTGATGCGAAATCGCCCGACCCGCCCCAGCCGGTACCGATTCACGTCAAAGAACTTCTCCTTGAACAGATCGATGGCCTTCTCCAGCTGCGGCGGATTCCCGGGACGCAGCCGCTGATAAATCTTCAGCAGCGCTTCTTCGTGGCTGGCGGTGCTGTCTTCCGCCACGCTGTTAAGAATAAGCAGATCGTCGGGCCGTTCGATCGACTTCGACCGTCTTCAGACCGGACTCGGCGATCTCGGCAGCGCGATCCGCGGCAATCTGGTCGCAACACTCGACGATGATCTCCCCGCACGCTCGTGACCGGGCGGAAAGACGATGTCCTCGGCCGCATAGGCCCCCACCAGCTCCTCGGCCGCATGAGAACGCACGACCCGTGCCGATTTGACATCGTAAAACAGCCGCAACAGTGCCGTGTCCGTCGAGTAATTCGCATCCATCGCCCGCAGCAGGGTCATCGCGGAGAACTTGCCGCTCTGGTCGATGCGCACCCCCAGCGCGTCCTTCTTGCTCACCACCAGCTCAATCCAGCTGCCACGCTCGGGAATGATGCGACAGGAGTAGGACTTGCGTTCGCCCGGCTCGGTGATTCACGACGAAATCAACGCCCGGAGAACGATGCAACTGGCTGACGACGACGCGCTCTGCCCCATTGATGATGAACTCGCCGCCACCGATCATGATGGGCATGTCGCCGAGGTAGACCTCTTCCTCGATCGGCTGCTCCTTCACAAGGCGCAGCCAGATCCGAAACGGACGCCCATAAGTCAACCGCAACTGGCGACATTCACTGGGCGTATAGCGGGGCTTGCCCAGTTCGTACTTGAGATACTCCAGCCGATACTGGCCATCGTAGCTCTCGATCGGGAACACCTCCCGAAGAATTCCCTCCAGCCCCTGATCGCGCCGGGCGTCAGGACGCTTGTCGAACTGCAGGAACTTGGCGAACGACTCCGTCTGAATCTGAGTCAGATCCGAGAGCTCAAACTCGCCCGGAATGCTGCCGAAGTTTCGCGTCGTCGTCGTGGCAAGAATGCGTTGGGCACTAATCGGCATACGTCAGTCTCTTTGAGTCGTGCAGAAGTCGGAGATGTTCGAGTGTCGCACTTATCCAATCGCATCCCTGCCGAAAGGGCATCCATGCAGGCGAAAGACTTCCTAGGCGAGAATCCACGAAGTGAGGGGCCTTGAAGCTGGAGCGAGGGCCCAGGGCAGCTCAAGCCGCCCCCGATTGGCGGGGCGCCACACACCCGGACCGGGGCGCGTACCGACATCGGCGCGTGTGAACAGTCACAACAAGCTCCGACGACGTAACGGCCAACTCCCGTTGGCGCTTCGAGTCACTCGGCACTTCCCCCACAAGTCCAGCGACGTCCATGAGTTCTGCGCGACACCGACACCCCGAGCCCCGCGCGAACCCGCATCATGGCAGATTCCATGCCAATCAGCAAGCGTCCGGAGGTCCCACCACTCACGATTGCCGCGGTTTCCCGTCAAGCGCAGGAAACCCACCGGGCAATCGTGACATGCGTGAAACCGCCTGTTCGAAGCCTACGACCGATGCTACTTCAGTTCGACCGTAGCGCCCGAGTCTTCGAGCTCCTTCTTCAGCTTCTCGGCCTCGTCCTTGTCGATGCCTTCCTTGACGTTGCTGGGAACTCCCTCCACCAGTTCCTTGGCCTCCTTGAGGCCCAGGCCGGTGATCGCGCGGACCGCCTTGATCACGCCGATCTTCTGATCGCCGAATCCGGTCAGGACCACGTTGAATTCCGTCTGCTCGGCGGCGGCTTCCCCGCCATCGCCACCACCAGCGGGGGCGGCCATCATCACCGCACCTCCACCAGCCGGCTCGATCCCGTGAACCTCTTTCAGATAGTCCGAGAGCGCCTTCGCCTGCAGCAAAGTCAGTCCCACCAGCTGATCACCAAGCTCCTTGGTCGCGCTGTCGAATGAAGTCGCCGCGCTTTCCGTTGCCTCTGCAGTCGCCATGTTGGAATCTCCCCTTCGTCGTAAGTGCCCTGGCAGCCCTGACTGCCCGAGCGATTGAATAAGTCTACTTCTAACTTCGATGACCTGCCGCGGGTCACTCCTCCCCGTCCTTGTCGGCCAGCGCCTTCAGTTGTCCGCCCAGGTAACCACCAGGCCCCAGCAACGCCCCCGACAGCCGCGCCCCCGGGCTGAGCAGCAATCCGGAAATCTGCGCCAGCAGTTCCAGACGCCCCGGACTTTTGCTGAGGGCATCCACGCCCGCAGCATCGAGTGGCTGCCCATCAACGGAAGCCCCCTTGATTTCCAGACCAGCGAGCTCCTTGGCCCACCTGGACATCTCCTTGGAGAGGGCGACCGCGTCCTCCCCTCCCCAGATCAACGTGGACGGACCTTCCAGGCAATGGTCGAGAGAGACGTTGGCGTCTTCCAGTGCTCGTGTGCCAGAGAGTTCTTGACCTGCAACAGGCCGATCCCCTTCTCACGCAACGACAGTCGCAGCCGGTTGTCCGTCAACGCGTCGAGGCGGGACGTATTCACCACCAGCAGGTCCTGATGGTCGCCGACACGTGCGCGAATCTCGCGGATCATGACCCCTTTGACAGCCTTACTCATGCCGATGCCTCAACTTTCCCAATCCCCTGTGACTTCCCGCAGCCGACCGACCCGCGGACACATCACGCGGCCACGATACGAATGCCCGGCGAATGCGTGGCAGACAACGTGACACTGCGGATGTAGACCCCCTTGGAAGAGGTCGGCTTCAACGAACGAATCAGCTTCAGCAGCGCGTCAATGTTCTCCTCCAGCTGGACAGGCTCGAAGGACAACTTCCCCACCAAGCAATGGACGTTTCCGTAATCGTCGCAGCGAAACTCCACCTTGCCCGCCTTGTACTCGCGGACGGCATTGGCCACGTCCTGCGTCACGGTGCCGGCTTTCGGCGAAGGCATGAGCCCGCGCGGACCGAGCACGCGCCCCAGCGGCCCGACGACCCCCATCATGTCGGGCGTGGCGATGGCGACATCGAAGTCCAGAAAACCTTCCTTGACCTTCTCCGCCAGTTCCTTGCCGCCGACATGATCGGCACCCGCCTTCTCGGCCAGCGCCACATTGGCCCCCTGTGCGAACACGAGGATCCGCTGAGCCTTTCCGATACCATGCGGCAGCACGATGGACCCGCGAACGATCTGATCAGCATGCTTGGGGTCAACCCCAAGCCTGACAGAGATCTCCACGCTCTGGTCGAATGCGCCCTTCTTGACGGCCTTCGGCAACGAGGACTCCAGGCCCTGCAGCGTCTTTACCGCCGTCGGAACATCAACAGTCCCGACTCCCTTCAACTTGTCCTGCATCGCACGCTGGCGCTTCGATTGATTTGTCATGACGTCACAATGGCTTTTCTGGAACGACTTCTGAATCTGGGTGGGCAAACGGGACGACACGCACCCCGCCTCCCCGGGACCGCAGTGGCCGACGGACTCTCAATCAACGACTTCCAACCCCATGCTTCGAGCGGTGCCGGCAATCACCCGACTGGCGTGCTCCAGATTGGGGGCGTTGAGGTCCTCGAACTTGGTCTTGGCGATGTCGAGCAACTGCGCCTTCGTCACCGTACCGACCTTTTCGGCCTTCGGGTTCCCCGAACCCTTTGCAATCTGCGCCACCTGCTTCAGCAGCACGGCGGCAGGGGGACTCTTGATGATGAACTCAAAGGAGCGATCATTGAATACGGTGATCACCACCGGCACGATCGTGCCGTTCAATTCCTTCGTCCGTTCATTGAACTGCGAGACGAACTGACCGATGTTCACGCCATGTGGACCGAGAGCCGTACCCACCGGAGGCGCGGGAGTGGCTTTGCCGCCGGGGATCTGCACCTTGATCTGCGCTGTAACCTGCTTTGCCATGATTCACTTTTCTGTGACAGCCGCCGGGACCCGGCGTCGTTGCTCGCTACCCAGCGGAGCCGTCTGCCCCGCGAGTCCGGCTGACCCTTTCGCGGGGAACCGAACAGCCTGGGCCGGCGCCTCTACACTTTTTCCACCTGCCAGTGCTCCAACTCCACCTCAGTCGAGCGGCCGAAGATCTCGATCATCACCTTGACCTTGCCGCTCGTCTCGTCCAGCGTGTCGACGCTCCCCTCGAAGCTTTCGAACGGCCCCTCTTTCACCTTCACCGTATCGCCGACCTCGATACTGAACTTGACCACCGGCTGCGCGGGCCTGGCCTCCTCACCCGGCACTTCCTTGCCCAGCATCCGCTTGATCTCGTGCTCCTCCATCGGCATGGGCTTGCCAGCTGCCCCGGTGAAGTCACCGACGCCGCTCGTATCACGAACCAGATGCCAGGTCTCCTCGGTCAGATTCATGTGAATCATCATGTAACCAGGAAACAGCTTCTGCTCGCGCACCCGCTTCTTGCCCCCTTTGGTTTCCACCACCTTCTCAGTCGGAATGACAATGTCGCCAAAGAACTCCTCGAGATCCTCGCGCTTGATGCGCTTGAGCAGCGAATCCCTGATGGTTCGCTCTCGATTGCTCTGAACTTTCAGGACATACCACTGCATCTCCTCCGCGTCGCCGGTAGACGCGGAGGCAGAGGTCGTGTCGGTCATAGTCAAGCCTTCACCCATCGTGTGGGGCATCTTCTGCAATCAAGGGGCGATTTTCAAGAAACCAGCCCGGGACTTTTGTGAACGATTCTCACTCTCCCCGGAGCGCACTCAGGTCAAGGAACCCGATCCAGTCGAAGAACTGAAACCAGATCAGATCCCAGAACCACAGGTAGGCACACAACAGAAACATCACCGCCAGCGTGACTCCCGTGGCCCGGATCAGATAAGGCCAGTCCGGCCACGAGACCTTGTCCATCTCCGCTTCAACTGAGATCAGAAAGTCGGCAAACCGCGGATAGTTCACCAGCCGGAACGCCAGCCACGACCCCAAGCCCGCAATCAGCAGGGGCAACCCCACCCGCAGGGGGCGATCCCCCTCCGAGAGGAGCGTGTTGGAGAGCGTCCACGCCCCGATGATAAACACCGCAGCCACGGCGATTGCCGTCAACTGACGCGTCAGCCGACCCTGATTTCTCTTGTACAGCGCACCCGAGGCCACCTCACCCCAGAACGACGCATCATTTGTGACTCGTGCCATGGCTCTTCTAACCACATCCTGTGGAACGGAATTCTCTTCGACTCCTCAAGCACGGGCGGAGGGACTTGAACCCCCAACCTGCGGATTTGGAATCCGCTGCTCTGCCAATTGAGCTACGCCCGTTTGGCAGCGATCCGCGACCAGGCACCAGTCTTCCGACGACGAACCAGCCATTCCCGACCGATCGATCACCACTGGCGACTGACAACTGACCACCGAACACATCCCGCGTTACTTCTTGCGAGATTCCTTATGCAGCGTGTGCCGCCGCTCCTGGGAGCAGTACTTCTTCAACTCGAGGCGTTCCGTCCCCCGCGTTTCCTTGGGGGTACGGTAATTGCGGCTCTTGCACTCGGTGCACTCCAGCCAGACGTATTCGCGAGGCATTCCAGATCTCTCCCCGATAGCACCCGGCGAACTGCCGCCGGGCATCAACTTTCCACGCACGCCAAAGTACGAGTCTCCGCCTCGGCCAAGCGAAGCGGAGACTAAACTCGCCGGGAGGCCCCGTGCCACGGGCCGCCACGCTATTCCAGAACCTTGGTCACCACTCCCGAGCCGACCGTGCGGCCCCCTTCGCGAATGGCGAACCGGCTGCCTTCATCCATGGCGATCGGCTTGCCGAGCTCGACCTCGAGCTTGACGTTGTCGCCAGGCATACACATGTCAGCCCCGCCAAGCAGCTTCACCGAACCGGTCACGTCGGTGGTCCGGAAGTAGAACTGCGGGCGGTAACCACTGAAGAACGGCGTCTTGCGACCACCTTCCTCCTTACTGAGAACGTAAACTTCGCCCTCGAACTTGGTGTGAGGCGTGATCGACCCGGCCTTGCCGAGAACCTGCCCGCGCTCCACTTCGTCCTTCTTCGTTCCACGCAGCAGGATGCCCACGTTGTCGCCGGCAATTCCCTGATCGAGCACCTTGTTGAACATTTCCACGCCGGTGCAGGTCGTCTCCTGCGTGTCACGCAGGCCGATGATCTGGATCTTGTCACCCACGTTGACCGTGCCTTTTTCGATTCGACCGGTCACCACCGTGCCACGACCTTCGATCGAGAACACATCCTCGATGGCCATCAGGAACGGCTTGTCCTGCTCGCGGTCCGGCTGGGGAATGTTCGCGTCGAGCGCTGCCATCAGCTCACCGATACAGGCGTTGGCCGCCTCGTCTGTCGGGTTGTCCAGCGCGGGCTTGGCCGACCCCTTGACGACAGGGACATCGTCACCGGGAAAGTCGTACTTCGTGAGCAACTCCCGGACTTCCATCTCGACCAGCTCGAGCAGTTCCTCGTCGTCGACCAGGTCGCACTTGTTGAGAAACACCACCAGCGCGGGGACGTTCACCTGACGCGCCAGCAGGATGTGCTCGCGAGTCTGAGGCATCGGCCCGTCCGCAGCAGAGACCACCAGAATGGCCCCGTCCATCTGGGCGGCCCCGGTAATCATGTTCTTGATGTAGTCCGCGTGTCCCGGACAATCGATATGGGCGTAGTGCCGATTGTCCGATTCGTACTCGACGTGCGAAACAGCGATCGTCACCGTCTTGGTGTCGTCGCGCACCGTACCACCCTTGGCGATATCGGCGTAGCTCTTGAACTTCGCCAGCCCCTTGGCTCCCTGCACAGCAAGGATGGCGGCCGTCAGCGTGGTCTTTCCGTGGTCGATGTGGCCGATCGTCCCAACGTTGCAGTGAGGCTTGGTTCGTTCGAAAGTTGCCTTCGCCATGACAGTTACTCCAACTCCCAGTTCAGAAATCGGTTAGTGATGGATGGTATGCGTCGACGGGACATTCCGCAGTCGAGCGAAACATTAGGCGACCAGCCCCTGCTGAGGCAAGTCGGGCCAATATTTTCCACACCGGCGTTCTGCCGGAGAGCTGCTGGGGGGACTCGAACCCTCGACCTCGTCCTTACCAAGGACGCGCTCTGCCAACTGAGCTACAGCAGCATTCACAACAAACAGGAAAGCCCGGCCAACCCCGTTCCGGGACCCCAGCCACAACAACCCGACCCGCACCCTTCGCACAGGCGACCCACCGCCCCTTGAGAGCGGGTGAAGGGAATCGAACCCTCACCACCAGCTTGGAAGGCTGGAGCTCTACCATTGAGCTACACCCGCAATACCCGGCGAGAACCGACCAGTCCCTTCAAGTTCCCGGAAAGGCTGGGCCGGTCTGTCCGGAACTCCTCATCCGCCATGCCTTAAGTGGGGGAAGCAGGATTCGAACCTGCGAAGGCTGTGCCACCAGATTTACAGTCTGGCCCCTTTGGCCACTCGGGTATTCCCCCGTCCTCGCTTGACTCGTGGAACCCCGGAACGCTGTACCGCCAAACAACACAGCTGCCCCTGCGTCCCCTCTCAGACTCTGCGGGAAGCACGACACCCCCGCCCCTCGGGAACTGACGGCCGCCCAACGAACGAGCTAGCGGTGGGACTCGAACCCACAACCTCCGGTTTACAAAACCGGAGCTCTGCCAATTGAGCTACGCTAGCGATGCGACCCGTCATCGCGACAAGCCGCTGATGATAGCGTGCAACCTCAATCATGCAAGGGGGAAAGGGCCGAACCACACGCTCACAAAACCATCATTCCACGACCCCTCCTCCAGCGGAGGTGCGGGCGGACGCTGCCCCTGTCGGGTGCGCCCCCTGTCAAGAGTAGTGAATGACCGAACACCACCGCAACCCACTGCTCCCGTTGATTGCACCGGTGGGACAGGTCATGATCAGGGGATGCGGTTTTGCCACAGCCGGTTCACCTCGAAGTCTGCCATTTTCCTCCGACAGGCTCCTATGAGTTATGCCTAGCAAGCGACTGGCTCTCCTGGCCCGCGTTCTCCGCAAGAACCCGCTCGAATTCGTCGACCGCATTCAGGCATTTGCGTCGAACCTGCGCCGCCGCCCCCCGCAGAGCTCACCCGAGGCCAGCGTGCCCTGGGAGCAGGCGGTCGCGGCCCTGAATGACTGGTTTTCCCGAGACGCTGTCGAGCAAATCCTCCAGGAAACAGCACTTAGGGAGACTCTTGGCGAGATCGCGGAGCGGACCAGCCATGACGGGACGAAGCTGCCCTTTCGCCCGGAGCATAACGCGGATCCGGTGCTCGCCTCACTGTCCTACCTGATGACGCGGTGCCTGCGTCCGGCGGTGATCGTGGAGAGCGGAGTCGCCCATGGCGTCACGACTGCCGTTGTCCTGGCGGCACTCGCGGAGAACGGCTCCGGGCACCTGCACAGCATCGACCTGCCACCGCTCGTCGAGCGCGGCGATGACTTTGTCGGCTGCATGGTGCCGCACCATTTGCGGGACAGATGGACTCTGCACCTGGGGACGACCGTCCGCGTGCTGCCCCGGCTGATCCCCCAGATTCCCCCTGCCGGATTGTTCATCCACGACAGCCTGTTCACCCTCAGGAATACAACACTCGAACTGGAAACGATCTCGCCTCACCTCGCAGCATCGGCGGCGGTGATCGTGAATTCCGTCCAGAGCAGCGCCGCCTTCGATCGCTGGGTGCACAAGAGGACGCCTGTGGCCCATCTGACCATCGGGGCACAGACCAAGCGCGATCATATTGGACTGGCCATGTTGTCCAACCCACCGGTGCAGACCCCGATGGACAGAGTTCGGCGGTCGGCTCATCATCTCAACCGCGCACGCGCCGCCCGAAACAGCGTCTGAGCGTTCCGAGATCGGGCCAAGACTGGCCGCACGAGTGACCACAGCAGTGGTCGCTCGTGGATCATCCGGGCCCATGCGACGCCGTCGCTTGGCGACGACTGCGTCAGATGCCGGGGATCTCCAGGCTCTCTTCGTGCGCGATCTTCCGGAGCTTCTTGAGTCCCCGCGATTCGATCTGCCGCACGCGCTCCTTGGTCACCCCCATGCGTCGGCCGATCTGCTCGAGCGTCTGAGGTTCGGCTCCCTGGATCAGCCCGAACCGGTGCAGGATGATGTCTCGCTCCCGGTCGTCGAGTTGCTCCAGAATGTTCATGATGACGGCATGCTGCCGACGATTGGTCAGTTCCTCTTCGAACTGGTTTCCGCGGTCATCCTGCGAACTCTGGAAGACCTCTTCGTTTCCGGTTCGATAGCGGTCCAGAATTCTGTGCTCAGCGGGAATCGACCGGGCAAAGTTCTTCATGATGGCCCAGGTGGCATACGTTGAGAACTTGTTCCCCTTGGTGTAGTCGAACTTCTCGATCGCGCGGATCAACGACATGTTGCCGTCGCTGACCATCTCGAAGAAGTTCGAGGTCGGCGTGATGTGCCGCTTGGCAATCGAAACCACCAGCCGCAGATTGCTGCGAATGAGGAAGTTCTTGACCTCCATCGCCTGGTTGAGGCTCTCCTCGAGACGATCCATGTCTTTCGACCGGGGACGCCGGGCATCGATCTGCTCGCGCAACCTGGCGGCCCGGAACTTCAGGTAGTTCATCTTCCGGAAGTAGTAAGCCTCCTCCTCACGCGTGAGCAGCGGAATCGAGTACAGGCTGGCGAGGTACGGCGGGAGCCCGGGCGGGGGCTTGACCCGTGACGCCTTCTTCTCGACCACCGGCGGCGGTCCCAGAATCATCCGCTCGGCGTCGGTCACATGGAACTCGGGACTGTCCATGAAGTCGATGGATTCCCCCAGCAGCCGGTCTGCTCGCACCTCTGCGACGATCCGGTAGATGCTCGCGCGGGTCCGGCAGTAGTCTCGTCCCAGATCGTTGGCCGAGCCTCCGCGCTGGAACCGCTGGTAGATCTCCCGCTTCCTGTCTTCAGTCAATGGTCCGGCGGCATCGGGGAAGATGGCCGACTCGGGATGCTCTTCGTCGTAGTTTTTCAAGGTGTAGCGAATGGTCTCCGGTGAACGGCCTAACTTGTGAGACAAACGACGGCTGATCTCTGCGGGACAACCCCCGGATCGGGCCAGCCGACGGGCGCGGCGGACAATCTCCTCGCGCTCTTCCTCAGTCAGCTGCGTGAAGCGGCTGCCGCGGGCAACTTCGTCCTGATGGACATCCAGAAATCGATTGACTGAGGACCTGAGGAATCCGACACGTGAGCGGTTGCCGAACTTGAAACGACGGCTGACCAGCCCCCGCTTTCGCCAGCGATCGACGGTCTTCGAGGAGACGTTGAACTTCTCGCTGAGATCACTGACCGTCAGCACCTGCTCTCCGGCTTTCTCGACCGGAATCGCGGCACTGGCCGACAGATCCTCGACGAGCAGGCGCAGGTCGTGAATCGCGACATCCCCCTCGATCTGCAGATCCGGATAGAGCTCGGAGCGGAAGCTGGTAACCTGCTGGCAAATGTCGCTGTAGGGATAGGTCTTTCCCGGATCCAGCGTATGCAGCAGACGCTCGGCCTTGTCCATCTGCTCGATGCGGACATCAACCGGTGCATAACGCACCTGCTGGTCTTTCAACTGCCTGATAGCGGGATTTCGATAACTGCTCATGACTCTTACTCCCTCACTCGACCCGAGGATCCAACTCCTCTTGCGATGGCCGCCCCGAAATAATGATGAATGACGACGTCAGCCGGTGTCGCAAGCCTTGCGGGGAAGTCACTCCTCCCTCGCCAAGGGTTCTACGTGGGTTTGGACGCTCAAGATGTATGAAAGTTCGCATGCGAACCAATTTTCTTGAAAAAACTTCTCTTGACCATGGACACCATACGCGGCAGTCAACCTAACCCCTCACGCTGTGCAGCGTTCAACGACACGCGCCTGCCTCAGGATCCGAGGAAACCTGCGACCCTCACCCGCGCACACAAGTGACGCGAAATCAACCGGAATTCCGCGCAAGCGGATTCAGAGAAATCGTTTAGATTGCGCAGGCGTCAGCGGGAGGTTCCGCCGATTCCAGACCTACTCCACCGGGAGCAAATCGGATGCCACAGCGGGGGGCAGCGTCGGCGGGCAGGCAACTTTCAGGAATCCCCCCAGAGCCACGACTGCGGTCGCGAGCAGGATCAGCACCGTCAGCCACCACTTGCGGTTGCGACGGATCGGTTCGAGCGCCGCAGACCGACCGGTCAAAGCCGAGGCCAGGAAGAACACCCCGAATGCCAAAAGAATCTTGGTGCCCATCACGGGGTGATAGAGGCGGTCCCCACGATGCTGAGGGAGGGCCACGACCAGATAGTTGTAGAATCCGCTCACCATCAGCATCGCGATGCCCAGCATTACGATGCCCTTCCAGCGCACGAGAATCCGCTCACGAAAGGCCGCGTGCTCCTGATCAGGAAGTTGCTCGGCTGCCGGCGTCAGCACGAATCTGATGAAGAAGGATCCGCCCAGGAGAACGATCGCAAAGCCGACATGGACCCAGCGGGAGAGCAGGCTGACAACGGTTTCCAGATCCATGATGGCCTCTCGATCACGTAAAGTATTCAACGGCGTTCTGAAACAAACTCAGCCCCGCCCCCTCGCCCCTCAGGCCGAGGCGAGTCCAGCGGGGATGCTGCGTCGCGTGCACGAATCGCTCGGGGTGGGGCATCAGTCCCAGGACCCGACCGGTGGGATCGCCCAGACCTGCGATGTTGCCGGCAGAACCATTCGGGTTGAGCGGATAGGGGAGCAACTCGTCCGCGACGTCACCGGACTCGTTTCCCGCAGGGTCGGCATAAGTCAGCGCGATCTGGCCGGCACTCGACCAGTGCTTGAGGGACTCCGCGTCGTGAGTGGCGACCCGCCCTTCGGCATGGGCAATCGGTAATTCAAGGCGATCCAGTCCCCGCAGGAACACGTTCTTCTCGGCAACGACATTCAGGTGGACCCACAGCGCCGTGTAACGGCCATTGCGATTCCAAGTAAGTGTGGCGTCAGCCGGCTGAGTGAGATCCGGAGGCCAGGCTGTGCCACCCCCCGGGAGGATTCGGGCTTTCAGCAGCACCTGAAAGCCGTTGCAGATGCCGAGTACCAGCTTGTCGGACTGCAGGAATTCACCCACTGCGTCACTCAGATGCCCCTGCAGCTGGCTGCCGAAGACGACGCCCGCACCGACGTCGTCCCCATAGCTGAATCCCCCGGGGATGCAGAGCATCTGGTAGTCGCGCAGACTTGCGGGGTCTTCGAGCAATCGAAAGAGATGCAGACGTTCGGGGCGTGCCCCCGCCAGTTCAAAGGCGAACGCCGTCTCGATATCGCAGTTCGTTCCCGGAGCCCGGAGGATGCAGACGCGCGGCTTGGCCATGAACAGATCAAGGGGTGAGAGTATCTCGTTGGCCGTGGATTGTAGGCATCCGCGGAGCGAACTGCGAGCATGGCGCCGGCCGGGCCCGCAGCAGAACCCCATCGCTAAGTGTTTACCGGGCGGATGGTTCCGACGCAGTGCGCTGTCCGTGAACGGCCGAAAACCCGACTATCACGGCATTTTGAGGGCTGTTAGAATCCCGACCGCCGGGCGGCGGGACAGTCATCCTGAGGCGAATGCCTTCATGTACAGACTCATTCTATTTCCTGCGCGTCCGGGAGGGGGGATCCCGTCGACCGCCGGATCGATGGTCCCTGACCGTTTTCCGGGGACCTGGTTGCGGTGCGGGGCTGCGCTGGGATTGCTCTCCCTGTCGGCCGGGTGCCTGAATCCGTTCTTCACGCGGACACCCACCCTCGCGACCGGCTCTCCCCAGCAGGAGCGTCAGGAATCGCAGTACCACGATCCGTTCCCCGACTCTCAGACCGGTCCCGCGACCGGTGCCAGGCCTGCGGGGTTCGACCAGCAGCGTCCGCTGCCGATCCGCACGCGCGAACTTTACGACATCTCGCGATTCCGCCAGGGACTCGGCACCCCCTCACCGGTCAGCCCCAGTCCGGGTGGCGAGTATCCGCAGGTGGTTCCCTTCTGACACGCGGGGACCTAAACTCGCCCGAGAGGCAGACGGCCGATCGTCGCCACGCTCACGGTGAGGCGCCGGGTCGCAGCCGGGCCTGCTGCAGCTCTCAGGCAGGGTTCCCATGTTCTGCGACCCATTCCGAGTGACGCGCGCGGGAGTCATTGTGATCGGCGTGGGGCTTGCATTTCCGGCGTTGAGGCTGTGGGCTGACGACCCGATGCACAGCGACAGCGGGTCCCGGGACAGCCGCACGCTCGTCACTCCCGAGGTTGAGGTCTCGATCGCAGCCGGACTGAGGTTTCTGGCTCTCGAGCAGCACCCGGACGGGGCCTTCGGGAACCGCTTCCAGTACCGCAACAACGTCGGTGTGGCGGGCCTGGCCGGCATGGCGTTTCTGGCCTCGGGGAGCACACCCGGGCGCGGTCCTTATGGAGAGCATGTGTCGCGCACGCTCGACTATGTGCTCTCCTGCTGCCAGTCGAGCGGTTTCATCACCGAGGCGGACAGCCCGGACAGGTACCACGGCCCCATGTACGGGCATGGTTTCGCCACGCTGTTCCTTGCCGAAACGTACGGATTGAGTCGTCGTGAGGATGTTGGCGACGCACTGCGACGAGCGGTCAGGCTGATCGTGGACACCCAGAACGACCGCGGAGGTTGGCGCTACAACCCCCGGGTCGAAACGGCCGACATCTCCGTGACCGTCTGCCAGGCAATGGCCCTGCGGGCCGCACGCAACGCAGGCGTCTCGGTCCCCAAGGAGACCATTGACCGGATCGTCGACTTTGTGCGCACCATGCAGAACAACGATGGAGGTTTCAAGTATCAGATGCTCAGAGCCTCCCGCAGCGAGTTTCCCCGCTCGGCAGCCGCTGTGGTGGCGCTCTACACGTCCGGGGTTCACGAGGGTGAGGTCATCGACCGGGGACTGGAGTATCTGCAGCAGTTCCGCCCGGCGGGTGCAATGCGCCGCGGAATCGAGCACTACTACTATGGACAGTACTACGCCGCGCAGGCTGCCTGGCACGCCGGGGGTGACTTCTGGGAAGAGTGGTATCCGGCAGTCCGCGACGAACTGCTGGACGAACAGAACCCGAACGGGAGCTGGCCCGACACCTGGATTGGTCCGGAATACGCGACCGCGATGTCGCTGCTCGTTCTCCAGACGCCCAACAACCTGCTGCCCATCTTCGAGCGGTGAACTCCCGCCATGCTGATTCGCCCGCACAGCATCACCAGGTCTCCCCGCCGTCTCAGTGGGATTCTGCTCCTGCTCACCGGAGTTGCCAGCGCTCTGGGTCCGTCTGGCGCTGGGGCCCAGACCACGCACGGACTGCTCGACGTCGAGGTGGCCCGCGTTGACGGAGACCCGGCACTCGGGCTGCTGCAGGCGATCTCGCCGTCGGAGATTACGCTCATTCGCGATGACGGCAGCAACGCCGTCGTCCCGCGGAACGATGCGCTGGAACTCCGCCCCCGGCAGCCCGAAGCTGTCGCGGACGAGCCTGCACAGCTGGTGCTGATGGCAAACGGAGACCGGCTGGTGGGGGCGGTCGAGTCGATGGACGAGGAGTCCGTGAGGCTGAACTGGTCGGGGACTCGTTCGCCCGCGGAGTTGATTGTCCCGCTGGAGCTGATTCGCGGCATCCTGCTCCATCAACCTTCGCAGCGGGAAGATCGCGAGCGCCTGACGCGTCAATGGAGCCTGCACACCGGCGCTCAGGACCGGCTCTGCCTGCGGACCGGAGCGATTCTCGAAGGGGAACTGCTGGGGCTGTTCGATGGCCGGTTTCGCCTGCAGACGTCGCTGGGTCCGATCGAGTCCGCGCGTGACGAGGTGGCCGCGTTTGCCGCCAATCCCGAGCTGCTGAGCAACGTCCCCCCGCCAGCGTCGTACGTGCTGGCCGAAACCACCGATGGATCATGGATCAGCTTCAGCACGTTGGAGCTCGCCGACGGGCAGGTTCTCCGCGGGGAAACGGGCTGGGGGGCGTCGATCGAGATGGCACTGACACAGGTGCTGCGACTCTGCTTCTTCGGTCCGCGCGTGTCTGCGACTTCCCGACCTGACACCGGCCAATTACGAGTTTCGACCGTATTTGACGGAGACGCATCCGCTGGTCATCAACCGCAACGTGCACGGGGGATGGTTGCAGATCGCGGGGGCCAGCTACCCCCGGGGACTGGGGCTCACCAGCCACAGCGTGGTCACGTACGATCTCGATGGCGCGTACGAGGGGTTGCGGGCCGTTGTGGGCGTCGACGACATGGCCGGCCCGCGGGGCAGTGTGACCTTCCGCATTGAGGTGGATGGGCGAATCGCCTTCGAATCCGGCCAGCGGACCGCCAGTGATGGCCCCCTGATCGTCGGGCCGTTGTCTGTCGAGAAAGTCAAGGTTCTGCGGCTGATCGTAGACTATGCAGACTTCGGCAACATACAGGACGTCGCCGACTGGTGCGATGCCGTGCTGACCCGGTAGCCCGCAGGCAGAAGCCGAACCTGACTCGACCGATCAGTCCGCTTCGCGGCTGTTCTCGTCGGGGCCGAGCTGCTCGGTACCCTGCAGCGACTGACGGTATGCCTCCCGGAGGCGCTGCAGGCGTTCAACCACATCGGGGTGGTGCGAGGCCAGGTTGGACATCTCGCCCACGTCGTCTTTGAGATTCACCAGGAACAGGCGGTCCTCAGGGGTCAGCGGCGCCTTGTCGCTGCGATCCTGGGGATTGCCGAGCAGCTTCCAGTCCCCTTCACGGACCACCCACTGCGGCTGCTTCTGGCTGCCCAGTTGCCAGTAGAAGTGCTCATGGGGGGTGGCCGCATCCGACAGGATCACCTCCCGCAGACTCCGGCCGTCGAGCTGGCGCCCGGGGAGTTCAACGCCGGCGAGATCGGCGATGGTCGGCAGCCAGTCGCAGCCGGTCGCCAGTTGATGGCGTACCTCACCTGCCGGAATGACTCCCGGCCAGGAGATGATGGAGGGGACCCGGAGCCCACCTTCGAACAGGCAACCCTTGGCTCCGCGATAAGGTCCCGCGTAGCCACCGCCGCCAAAGGCCCGCTCCTCCGTCGAATGGCCATGATCGGACTGGAAGATGACGATCGTCCGTTCCTGCAGTCCCAGCCAGGCGAGCTGCTTCAGCAGCCAGCCAACCCGCTCGTCGATCGTCGACACAAACGCCGCATACATGTTGCGGGGAGCGTCCAGATCGGCGTAGTGCTCGCGCCACACATCCGTTCCCTGCAGGGGATAATGCGGGGCGTTGATGGCCCAGTACAGAAAGAAGGGCTGCTCGCGATGATGCCGTATAAACAGGATGCACTCCTCCACCATCTGATCGAGGAAGTAGCGCCCATCGCTGAACACCTCTTCGCCGTCACGCCACAGGTCGTGGCGATTGGGGCCATTCCAGTAGAAGAACTGGGAATAGTTGTCGATGCAGCCCCCCATGTGGCCGAACGACTCACCAAACCCCTGACCATTGGGCATCGTTTCCGGCGTGAATCCCAGGTGCCACTTGCCGACGTGACCCGTCGCGTACCCTGCGTCCCGCAGCATCTCCGCCAGCGTGACCTCTGCGGGAGGCAGGCCGGCATCGCCCTGCCGCGATGACACGTTGTTCGGAACGCCGGCCCGGGCCGGAATGCGACCGGTCAGCAGCCCCGCGCGCGAGGCGGAGCAGATCGCCGAAGGCGCGTACATCTGAGTAAAGCGCACTCCCCGTTCCGCCAGGGCGTCGAGATGCGGTGTGACCAGATCGTCAGCCCCATAGCAGTTCAGGTCCAATGACCCCTGATCATCGGTGTAGATCAGCAGGACATTCGGCGGGCGCTCATCAGCGGCGGGCGCTGCCCCGGCCCCCAGGAGCATCACAAGCCCCGTCAGGACCAGGGTCAGGGCGGAACTGCGGGGACAGTCAATCACTCGTGAAGTCTGGGGCATGGGTGCTGCTCACGGCTTGAGTGTCTCGATCGGGGCCTCCTCGGCCGGACTCCATTCCGACCATCCGCTGTAGTAGTGCATTGCAGGCGGGAAGCCGGCCAGCTCCATGGCAAAGCAGTTGAGTGATGATCGTGCCCCCGCCTGACAATGGACGACGTTCTTGCGTGACGCATTCACGCCCGCCGCTGCAAGCACCGCGCGGATGCTCTCGACCGGCTGGAATCTGCCATCACTGGTCACGAAGGCCTTCCACTCCTGATGGACGGCCCCGGGAAGTCGTCCGTGGCGGGGTCCCGGTCCGCGCGTGCCGTTGTATTCCTGTTCCGAACGGGCATCGATGATGGTCACCTCAGGATCGTCGAGCAGTCTTCTCACATCCTGCATCGTGGCGAGACGCTCAGCCTGGAAGTCCGTCTGATACGGGTCCGCGACGACAGTGGGCACTTCGGTTCCGACAGGCCCGTCAGCCTTCAGCCACGCGGACCAGCCTCCATCCAGCACGCCGACATGCCTGACCCCCACATAGGCCAGGGTCCACCAGATGCGTGTGGTGTTGGTGATGTTCTCGTCTCCGTACACCACGACGTTCTTCGCGCTGCTGATCCCGAGCGACCCCAGTCGCTCGCTCCAGCCACGGCTGTCCCGCTGTCCGCCGGGCGACAATCCCAAGGCGGTCCAGTCCTCCACGTCCACCCAGACCGCGCCGGGGATGTGTCCCTGCGTGTAGGCATTGAGCGGACGCGTATCGACGATGCGGAGGTCGGCCTGCCCCAGCCGCTGCCGGAGTTCCTCGACAGACACCAGCAATCCGATCGGCTCAGCCTGGACCGGCTCAGCAAGTGTTGACACACCCGCAGCGGCACCGACGCTGCGGGCGCGATCCTCGGGCGGTTGGGACTCCGCCGGTGGTGCTGTCTCCTCGGGTGCAATGCGCGGCGCGGGGGGCCGACATCCGCTGGTCGCGATCACCGCGATCGCGACGCAGAGCAGGGGACGCAGTGACAACGGCACGATGGACCTCCTTAGGCAACGGCATCGGGACCGACGCACGGGATGAAGGGGAACAGCCGCCGGCGATCTGCCTGGGTGAGCGGGGCACCGTACTCGCAGGCTTCAAATGCTTCGGCGTACTGGACATCGCGACCCCGCTCAGTGCCATAGTTGCCCTGCAGCACCTCCCGATGCCGCTCTGCCAGCGGGCCGCAGCGCTGCAGGTACCAGGTCCGCAACCAGTCTCGCCGGGCCGCCGGGTCGCCGGGCACGTCGGCCTCACACTCGCGATTGTAGGGAAGCCACTCATAGAACTGGGATTCGTGGCAATCCAGCATGGCAACGACATCGTCAATGAAAGGTCCGATGTCGACCACAACGGTCGGCGAAAAGGGGTATGGCCGCTCGAAGTTGTCGGCCATGTAAGCAATCACCGGATTGCGACGCAGGGCCGGCGACTCCGGAACGACCGGCGGGACCGTTACCATGTACGCCGCATCGCAGACCAGTTGCGATGTCGCCCGATGGTCGGGATGGTAGTCGTTGGGCCGATGGGTCAGCACGAGATCGGGACCGTAGCC
Source organism: uncultured Planctomycetaceae bacterium (assembly GCA_963715185.1). GTDB lineage: Bacteria > Planctomycetota > Planctomycetia > Planctomycetales > Planctomycetaceae > CAVPPT01. The sequence goes on along the minus strand of CAVQRG010000015.1, from coordinate 13,688 downwards.
CCGGATGATCGCGATCAGCTCGCAGCGAGCCTCGAGGGTTGGCTGAAGAAACCCGTCACGATGGGAGAGCACCTCGTACTCGATGCCGAGCACCTGAGCGGCTCGGGCTGCTTCGTGACGCCGACGCTCTGCCAGCTCAGCTCCCGATGTGCGATGGTGCCCGGACTCGCCATTCGTCACACTGATGAAGCGGACATCGTGCCCGAGCTGCCGATACCACGCTGCGGTCCCCCCCGCATGGATGTCGCAATCATCAGGGTGGGCTCCGATCACGAGGAGCCGCAGCGGTCGATCTGTCATTCAGGCGCCTCCAAGCTTGGTGAAGCCGGCCAAACCGCCATGATAACGGGATGAATTCGGTCACGCACGGCCCCGGTCATGCATGCAAACTCGTCGGCGGGCGAGTATAATACACATCTTGACAAGGAAATCGTGAATGAGCGAGAAGGGTAGCACAGGCCTCCCCGTTATCGGGCTGGCGCACGAGCCATACGAAGATCCTCTGGATCTGATGGCGGAGATTGAGCGCCTCAAGGCGGAACAGGATGCCACGATCCTGGCTCACTTCTATGTCGACGGCGAGATCCAGGACATCGCCGACTTTACCGGCGACTCGCTGAAGCTGGCCCGCGATGCGACTCGGGTGCCGACGAGCACGATCGTCTTCGCCGGTGTCCACTTCATGGCTGAATCAACCAAGATCATGAACCCCGAGAAGCGGGTCCTGATCCCCGACCTGCTGGCGGGCTGTTCCCTTGCCGAGAGCTGCCCCGCCGAGAAACTCGACGCGTTCCAGGAGAAACTGCGGTCCCAGGGGCGGAGTTTTGTCACGGTCGCCTACATCAATACCTCGGCCGCGGTGAAGAGTCTGTGTGACTGGATCGTCACGAGCGGCAATGCCCGGGAGGTCATCGAGGACCGTGTCCCCACAGATCAGGAGATCCTGTTTGTTCCCGACCAGCATCTGGGCCGGTATCTCTCAGAGGTCACCGGCCGCGAGATGATTCTCTGGCCCGGGTCGTGCATGGTCCACGAGATTTTCAGTCTGCAGGACTTGTTCGCGCCCGAAAGCGTCATCCGGGAAGTCTGGTCATCGCCCACCCGGAATGCCCACAGAACATCCTCGAAAACGCCGACGTCATCGGAGGGACCGAGACGCTGCGGAAGTTCTGCATGTCACGGCCGGAACGCACGACGTTTCTGGTCGCGACGGATGCCGCGATGATTCATCCGCTGCAGAAGTCGGCGCCCCAGCATGAGTACATTCCGGTCCCGGGAATCATGACCGACACCGGCGAGACGTGTGCCTGCAATCGTTGTCCGCACATGGCGCGCAACACGTTGGCCAAGGTGCGCGACTGCCTGCGGGACGGACGACCGGAGATCACCTGGCAGCCCTACTTCGAGAAGGCCCGCGCCGTACTGGATCGCAGCCTGCTGGAAGCTGCCCCACAGAACACCCCGCTGGATGGAGACTGACCGAACCGAGAATTCCCGCGCCGACATCTCTGTTGCATCATGCGTCGCTGGACGACGTCCGTCGGGAGAGCAATCCCCGTGAGATGCCGCCGAGACACCGGACTGTTCATCAGGCTGGCAACGTTGCCGATGCCTGAGTGACCGACCACCGACCTCTGCCCCTGATCGACTCATCATGTCTGACACCCTGACCATTACCGACAACCGGACCGGCAAGACCTACGAGGTTCCGATCGAGCACGACACCATCCGTGCCATGGACCTCCGGCAGATCAAGGTTCATGACGACGACTTCGGAATGATGACCTATGACCCGGGTTATCTGAACACGGCGTCGACCAAGAGCACCGTCACCTACATTGATGGGGACCGTGGCATCCTGGAGTATCGGGGATACCCGATCGAGCAGCTCGCCGAACACAGCACATTTACCGAAGTCGCGTACTTGCTGCTCAAGGGGGAACTGCCCACCCGCCAGCAGTTGGAGGACTGGGACGAATCGATCAACCAGCACACGGTCGTCCACGAGAACACCAAGGAGCTGATGTCCTCGTTCCGCTACGATGCCCACCCCATGGGCATGTTGATCAGCACGGTCGCCGCCCTCTCCACATTTTACCCACTCGCGAAGAAGGTCCACGATCCCCGCAACCGTGCCCTGCAGATCAAGCGCCTGATTGCCAAGCTCCCCACCATCGCCGCCTTCACGTACCGGCACTCGCAGGGACACCCTTACAACTACCCGTCCAATCAGCTGAGCTACACCGAGAACTTTCTCACGATGATGTTCAAGATGACGGACAACCCCTACAAGGCCGACCCGGCCTTGGTGCGGGCCCTGGAGATCCTGTTCATCCTGCATGCCGATCACGAGCAGAACTGCTCGGCCAGCGTGATGCGCGCCGTTGGCTCGGCCGACTCGGACCCCTATTCGGCCCTGGCCGGCGCTGCCGCCGCCCTGTACGGCCCGCTCCACGGCGGGGCGAACGAGGCAGTGCTGCGGATGCTCGAGGAGATCGGGCATGTCCACAATGTGCCCGAGTACATCCAGAAAGTGAAAGCCGGCGAGTTCCGGCTGATGGGCTTCGGTCACCGCGTGTACAAGAACTACGATCCGCGCGCCCGCATCATCAAGCAGTGCGCCGACGAAGTGTTCGAGGTCACGGGTCGCAATCCGCTGCTCGACATCGCACTGGAACTCGAGCGCATCGCTCTGGAGGATGACTACTTCGTCAGCCGTAAGCTCTACCCCAACGTCGACTTCTATTCGGGGCTGATCTACGAGGCGATGGGATTGCCCGTCACCATGTTCCCCGTGATGTTTGCCATTCCCCGCACCGCGGGCTGGCTCGCCCAGTGGGAAGAACTGCGCGAAGACGAAGACCAGCGCATCCAGCGTCCTCGACAGATCTACCTCGGCGAGCGGAATCGCGACTTCGTCCCCATCGACGAACGCTGATCCCTGAGGCCGCCAGGTTCGCGAATCACCTCAGCGGTGCGCTGCATCCGGCGTCACGACGGCGACTCGATCGAGGCAGGGTCCTCCCGCTCGACCGCGGTCGCGTTGAAGGCCACGTCGATCAGCGTGGTCACTCCGTGACCCGAAGCCTCGTGAAATCCCTTCCGGAAGTGGACTCGCCAGAGCAGCTTGCCCGCCGGGAGCGTTCCCTCAATCGGCTGGCTCGGGATATAGGTCTCCAGCGACTCCCCCGGCTGCAGTCGATGTCCCAACTGCTGTCCGGCGAGGTCCCACTCGCTCGTCTGCGGATGATCGAGCACTCCCCAGGGACCCGGCCCGCCTGATGGTTGCTCACGACAGAACACCAGATTGTTTGCCAGCAGCGTATCGGTCTGAGGCTGGTAGCTCCGCGTCAGCAGCAGTGCCGCATCCAACGGTGCGATGACCTGCCCGGTCGACTCGTTCGTGAATCGCAACCACAACTTGAGGACGGGCGGCGTGGGCGGCTTCTCCTCGGGACGGCCACTGTAGTGCGTGAACGAGACCGGCCCCTCCGTCACCTTCAGTGGCTCGATACGGATGTGTCCGAACCGGACAGATTGCCCCACCTCGAGCGTATGCCCCGCGGGTAGTTGCGCGTCCGCCGGAACGAAACGGAACTCGTTCTCGTCAAGTGGCTGAACATCCGGCAGGCTCTCCAGTTCGTGGGCGCTGCCGCCCAGTCGGGAAAGTGACAGGACCGCCAGACCGATCGTGGCCGCACTGGCGTAACTCGCCAGCAGCAAGATCAGCAGCCGATCGCGATCGCTGCGACCACCCGTCTGCCCGGACACCCGTCCTGAGGAAGAAGCCGGGGACCTCGAAGTCTCCCGGACCTCCCCCTCATGCGAAGCATCGGACCGCGGCGCGACGAATTGGCCTGTCGGCAACTGATCGGCAGGCAGGATCTTCGTTTCCGACGAGGGGCCCGACACAGGCGCCGAATCGAGTTCCGACAGATCGATCAGGTCCGAAGGGCGTGCGTCTCCATCCTCGGGGGAATGGCCTCGAGGCTCTGTGTTGGCTTCCGCGCCAGCCGACAGCAGATCCAGGGCGGAATCACTGGGCCGCGGCATCCAGGGAGGCCTGGGAGACGTGACGTCTTCGCGGGCGAGCCGATCGAAGTCGGGGGTGGAATCGCCGGCGTGCGGCGGGCGTCCGAAGTCACTCATCAGTATTGCCATTCATCTCCGTGTGTGGCGTTCCTCTCCGGCTGAGGGAAGGCTTCCACACTGAACGCTGCCCGACCAGTCGATTTTGCCAGTCCCACCGAGGGGATGCAACTGCGCCCCGGTGCCATGAGACAACGTCGCCAGTATCGGGACATCACACCGCGCGTTGATTTCTCCAATGTTGCGGGCCCGAAACTCTGCAGGCACGGGAGCGACTTCGTTCATGATGATGCCCGCGATCGGCAGTCCGCGGGACCGCGCGACTTCGACCGTCAACAAGGTGTGGTTGATCACCCCGAGGCGCTGAGCCGCGACAATCAGCAGCGGAAAGCCGATCTCGGCAGCGAAGTCGGCCACCGTCCAGCGTTCCGAGAGCGGACACAGCAGACCTCCCACGCCCTCCACCAGCAGCAGGTCGACGCGTTCGCTCCACCAGCGACATCCTGCCATCAGTTGCGACTCGTTGACCTCCCGGCCTTCGAGTCTCGCGGCGACGGGGGGGGCCAGCGGGGCGTGATACCTCTGCGGACTGATGCGTTCCGCGGCGACTGGGCTCTCGAGGGCCGCGCTCAAACGATCGATGTCGCTCCAGTGGGCCTGGCCCTCAGCGTCGCGTTCACTGCCGGAACAGGCCGGTTTGTAGGCGCCGACGCGTACTCCCGCCCCCTGCAATTCCCGCAGCAACGCAACCATCACGTGGGTCTTCCCCACATCGGTATCGGTGCCGGTAACGAACAGTCCTGACGACATACGGAGCCTCGACACGGATCGGCGGGCCGCAAAGTCCGCCTGATACTCCTGACCGCAGCGACATCGTGACGCACCGCAGATCGATGAGCAACCGCGGATTGACCCTGTTTTAGGCGATGCCTACACTGAAATCTGGCGCCATTCTGCAGAATAACGGCCACCAGCGAGCCTCCGCCATGCCGAACACCATGTCCGCTGTTCCGTCTACATCAAGTGAATCTGTCTTCCGGCGCGTTCCGGGCGGCCCACTGGCACTCGCGTGCCTGGCCCTCGTCATCACCGCCGGACGAGCGAACTTGGCCCAGGCCGAGGCCGAAGGCCGGACTGAGGTCCTGAGGGCCTCGACCGACCGCTGGCCCATTCACATCTCGTATTTTCCGGTCAAGGGGGCTCAGGGAGGCGGCGGAAACCAGGAGACCCCGGTCGTCATTCTGTTGCATGGCGGCAATGGGGACCGGCTGGTGTGGGAGAAGCAGGGGGGCGGTAAGCTCGCCGGCTTCGTCGAGGTGCTGCAGAAAGAAGGCTATGCCGTCGTCACGGTCGACCTCCGTAAGCACGGGGAGAGCCTGCCCGAGGGAGCGACCAACAAGCTGGTCAATGCCGACTATCAGAACATGTGGCGCGGCGACCTCGAGGCCGTCAAGCAGTTCCTGTTCGAGGAACATCAGGCCAAGCGACTCAACATGAACAAGCTGGGCATTATCGCAGCCGACATGAGCGCCCTCTGGCCGCGATGTTCGCCGAGTTCGACTGGCGCAAGCCTCCGTACGATGATGCACCCACTCCTGCCGGCCGCACACCCAAAGGCCAGGATGTCCGCGCCCTCGTGCTGCTCTCCCCGAGTCGCACCGCCGGGGCCGTCAATGTGAACAAGCCGCTCGCGTTCCTTAAGGATCCGCGCATCGCCCTGGCCATGCTGGTCTGTGTCGGCACCGAAGACAGCGAGGATTCCGGACTCGCAAAGACCCTGGAGCAGCTGGTCAAGGGTCCTCCCCAGAACAAGGACCGCGTCTACCTGCAGGAATACCCGGTCAAGTATCGCGGGACTGACTTGCTGGACAACACCAAGTTCAAGGCCGTCGCCGACATTCTCGGATTCCTGGACAAGCACCTCAAGCAACTCGACAGCGAGTGGCGCGACCGACGCAGTCGGCTCGAGCGGTGAGCGACCTCTCCGAGAACCACACCGATCGCGGTGCCCCGCAGGCAGCGGACCACCCCGAGCGAGCAGCCTCACGTCTGCTGATTTCGCTGTGCACGTTCAATGAGCGCGAGAACATCGAGCGGCTGATCCCGCGGCTGCTGGCGCTCATCCCCTCTGCCGAGATCCTGGTGGTGGACGACAACTCGCCGGATGGGACCGGCACCTGGGCACAACAGGTCTCGGACGACAATCCGCGTGTGCATGTCGTGCATCGCCGCCAGAAACTGGGGCTGGGAACGGCGACCATCGCCGCCATCCGCTATGCCATCGATCACGACTACGATCGGCTGCTCAACATGGATGCCGATTTCAGCCACCGACCCGAGGATGCCCCGGGCGTCATCGACTGCCTGGAGCGGGTCGATGTCGGCGTGGGATCGCGCTACGTGGACGGTGGAGGCGTCGTGGGCTGGGGCCTGCGCCGGCATCTGATGAGTCGCTGCATCAATCTCTATGCCCGCACGCTCCTCGGCCTGACCACCCGGGACAACAGTGGCAGCTTCCGCTGCTACCGGATCAGCAAGCTGAAGGAGATCGACCTCGATCGCTTTCGCGCCCGAGGCTATGCCGTGCAGGAGGAGCTGATGTATCGCTGTCGGCGCGTCGGCTGCACCTTCGAGGAGCACCCCATTCTGTTCGAGGATCGCCGCTACGGTCAGTCGAAGATCAACGGCCGGGAGGCTCTCGCCGCCCTGTGGATTCTCTTCCGGCTGTCGATTGATCGGTTGCTCGGTACGTCGGTGCGGCCGCACCGGCCCGCCGCCTCAGCAGAACTGAATGCGGCGACTGGGGCAGCCGATCACGCACCCACGGTCACGCGGCGCGTGCAGCACCCAAGTTCACCTCAGTCGTGACTGTGGGCCTCGTCGGGGAAGCTGCCGGCCTCGACCTCGGACACATAGGTCCTGATGGCCCCCAGGGCCACCTCGCGCAGTTCGACATAACGCTTGAGGAACCGGGGGTGAAAGCCGGGTGTCAGCCCCAGCATGTCCGGGCTCACCAGTACCTGCCCGTTGCAATGCGGTCCGGCCCCGATGCCAATTGTCGGAATCTTCAGTTCCTCGGTAATGCGCCGGGCGATTCCCTGCGGGATGAGTTCGAGGACGACCGAGAAGGCCCCCGCCTCCTGTGCGGCCAGCGCGTCGGCCAGAAGTTGCTCCTCGTCGCGCTGAATGGTCGACATGCGACCGACCGCCCGGATCGACTGCGGCTTCAGCCCGACATGGGCCATGACGGGGATGTCCGCCTCGCAGAGTTTCGCAATTGTTCGCGACTGGTTCACCCCCCCTTCCAGCTTGACCGCTGAGGCCCCCGTCTCCTTCAGAACGCGTCCGGCGTTGCGAACCGCAGAGCGAGCACCGACCTGAAACGACAGAAAGGGCAAATCCACGATCACCAGGGCCCGCTGGACGGCCCTGGTGACCATCTCGGCATGGTAGATCATCTCATCCAGCGTGACGGGCAAAGTCGTCGTTTTGCCCTGCACCACCATTCCCAGCGAATCTCCCACCAGAATCGCATCGACACCGGCCTCGTCAATCAGACCGGCCCAGAGATGGTCGTACGCCGTGAGGACCGAAAGCCGGCGCCCCTCCCGTCCGGCGCGAACGAAATCGGGAACGGTGATCGGCCTCGATTTGGGGGCGCTGGTCATGTCAGGCGGCTCACAGGCACCGGGTGTCGGGGCAGTCCAGATCACGCCCAGTATCGGGGGCAACGACGGAAAGGCAAGTGCTCCGAGGAGTTGGCACGCCAGCGCCACCCGGCCTCCCTCAGGGAAACGTTCGAATCTGCGCCGTTCGAAATGGTGCACCCACGCATTTTGCAACACGTCCACGCCGTCTCAAAGAGCGGGCATAGACTTCGCGTAATTTCTTAAAGTTATAACATAAAGCACCTTGCGAATCTCGTCTCGCGAATTGCCAGAAAACTGGCACACCATCTGCTTAAGTCTGATCCCAGCCGTGGTGGCAAGCGTTGGCCCGCACTTGCTCCATCGGCATCCAAGCGTCTCGAGTGTTCATCGCTCGAGGCGCTTTTTTTGTAACCTGTGGCGATCCGCTGTGCCCCTCAGCGTCGATCGCGGTCGCTCTCCAGCCGTGCGCATTGCCAGCTATCTGCCGGCTCCGGTATGGTTCCCTTGGTATCGAGTCCCTACCCGGGACCGAAAGAACAGGGGATTACATCGGGAGGTCGGTCGTGGCGGAGCGTGTGGTCATTATCGGATCGGGTCCGGCGGGCTGGGGTGCGGCCATCTATACGGCGCGGGCCAGCCTGCAGCCGGTGCTCTTCGAAGGCGCGGCCAGTCAGGAGAACTGGGATCTCGGTCGTCCACCGCTGGGTCAGCTCGCGATCACGACCGAGGTCGAAAACTACCCCGGGTTTCCCGCCGGTGACCTTTCCGCTTATCTCGACTCCGCCATCGCCGAGAAGCAGCGCAAGTACATGGCTCCCCACTCCAGACATGGAGTGAGTGGGCCGGAGCTCATGGAACTGATGCGGCAGCAGGGGGTCAACTTCGGTACACGCGTGTTCACAGAGGACGTGACCAGCGTCGATCTCTCCAGTCGACCGTTTCGCCTCGAGACCAGCGGCGGTCAGTCGCTGGAGACGCACGCCCTGATCATCGCCACAGGAGCCCGGGCCAACTACCTCGGCCTCGAATCCGAGAAGCGGTTCAAGAACAACGGAGTGTCGGCGTGTGCTGTCTGCGATGGAGCACTGCCCCGGTTCGCAGGCCACCCCCTGGTGGTCGTCGGTGGGGGCGACAGCGCCATGGAGGAGGCCAGTTATCTCACCAAGTTTGCGACGAAGGTGTACATCGTCCATCGCCGCGATGAATTTCGCGCCAGCAAGATCATGGCCGAGCGGGTCCTCGAAAACCCCAAGATCGATGTGAAATGGTCCAGCGTGGTGGACGAGATCCTCGGCAACGATGAGCAAGGGGTCACGGGCGTTCGCATCCGCAGCACCAAGGATGAGTCGCAGACCGAGGAACTCGCCGTCTCGGGCTACTTCGCCGCCATCGGCCATACGCCCAACACCGACTTCCTGGGTGGACAGTTGGAGCTGACACCCAAGCGCTACATCCAGTGGACGACGCCCGCCCGCACCTATACCACTGTCGAGGGAGTCTTCGCCGCGGGAGACGTGGCGGACGATTACTACCGCCAGGCCATCACGGCGGCCGGTTCCGGCTGCATGGCCGCACTCGACGCCGAACGCTGGCTCGCAGATCAGGGAGTGCACTGAACCGGGCCCGCGGCCAATTTGCAGAACGGGCTCACTCGAGACCTCCGGTCCAGCTCGCGTAGACTGGCGTTGTCCCGCCGCGAGTCCGTTTCCTATGCCTCCGCCTCCCGGGTATCACGGTCGTGCTCTTCGCGTCGATCTGTCGACGGGCGAAGCCGATGTGTGTCCACTCGATGCCGGGTGGCTGCGCAGCTGCATTGGCGGCACGGGGCTGGGCACGGCCCTGCTGCTCGGCATGCGGATCGACCACGACGATCCCCTCGCCCCGCAGGCACCCTTGATCTTCGCCTTCAGTCCCCTGGTCGGCAGTCTCCTCACCACCTCCGCGAAGTTTGCCGTCGTTGCCCAGTCGCCACTCACCTTCCGTCTCAACGACTCACTTTCGTCGTCTCACTTTGCCATCGCCGGAAAGAGAACCGGCTACGACGCGTTGATGATCGTCGGCCGGGCCGGTCAGCCCACCTGCCTGGTGATTGAACCAACCCGAATCCGCCTGGAAGACGCGTCCGATGTCTGGGGCCTGCCCAGCCGTCAGGCGGCGGATCGTCTGACGGATCGCCTCGGCCAAGGCTTCCGCATCGCCGCCATTGGCCCAGCCGGCGAGCGGCTGGTCCGCTTCGCCACCATCTCACACGATGGACGCCACGCCGGCCGGGGGGGACTGGGTGCGGTCATGGGGGCGAAAAACCTCAAGGCCGTCGCTGTCCGCGGTGACCGGGTGACTTCCTACGCCCGGCCCGAGGAGCTGATTCGTTTCAGTCGCGACCTGTCGCGCCAGTCATTGGGACCGGCGACTGCGAAGTACCGCGAGCTGGGGACGATCAGTAACCTGCTGACGTTCAACCGGCTGGGGACGCTCCCGACCCGCAACTTTCAGCAGACGACATTCCCCGAAGCCGAACGTCTCGCGCTCGAAAACCTGACGCACACGCATCCCCGCACTCGGGCCGGTTGTGCGGCCTGCACGATTGGCTGCGAACACATCTTCCACCCGCAATCCGGAAACGGCGGATCCGGGGTGAGAATGGAATACGAAAACCTGTTTGCTCTGGGTCCCTTGTGCGGTATCTCCGACCCCGATGTCGTCCTGCAAGCCTCGCGCCTCTGTGATGAACTCGGTCTCGACACCATCAGTGCCGGGGCGACCATCGCCTTTGCCATGGAGTGCTGCGAACGCGGCTTGTGGACGGGCGCAGATCTGCGGTTCGGGGATGGACGGGCCCTGCTGGAGACGTTGCGGCAGATCGGACAGCGGACGGGGCCGGGGGATCTGCTCGCTGAAGGGAGCCGTCGCGCGGCCGAGGTCATTGGCAGCAACGCGCTCGACTTTGCTCCGCAGGTGAAGGGCCTCGAGATCCCCGGCTATGACCCGCGGGCCCTGCAGACAATGGCGCTCGGATTCGCCGTGGGCACGCGCGGGGCCGATCACAATCGCTCGGGAGCCTATCAGATCGACTTCACAGAAGGGGTCGACCGCTTCGCTCCCGCGGACGAGACCGTGCTGGCAGCCATCGCTACGGAAGACGAGGCCACCCTCATGGATTCGCTCATCCTCTGCAAGTTCCTCCGCGGAGTCTTCCCGCATCGGCTCGATGCGATGGCCCGCATGCTACAGCTCGTGACAGGCTGGGAGATCGACGCCGCAGAGCTGACCCGCACTGCCGGCCGGCTCGTCAACGCCCGCAAGTGGTACAACATCCGCCAGGGCTGGGCCCCCGCCGAGGACACGCTGCCACGACGCTTCTTTCAGAATCCCATCCCGGCGGGCACGTCAGCCGGCGCCATTCTCGACGAACCGTCGCTGCGCCGGCGGATCCGGCTGTACAATCGCGCGCGCGGCTGGACGGACGATGGCTGGCTCTCAGACCAACAGCAGCAGGAACTGGCCCGACAGACGGCACCGACATGCCCGACACCTTCATCCTGATTCCCGGACGCACCAGTCGGCAGGGTACCACCCTCAACGAAGGGAAGTACACCACCGACTATGTCGACGAAACCGGTACGCTGCAGATGTGCCCGGCGGACATGCAGCGGCTCGGACTCGCCGAGGGGGACCGCGTCCGCATGTGGAATGACGTCGGCGACGTCGTCGTCCCCGTGAAAGCCAGCCGGGCCGACGAACTCCCGAACGGCATGCTGTTCATCAGCTATGGTGACATTTCCAGCCGGTTGATGGGGCTGGACACCCACGGCAGCGGCATGCCCGACAGCAAGGGCATTGATGTCTGCCTGGAACCGGCCTGACCTCGCCAGGCCCTCAGGTGACCGACACTCCGCGGCTCTCGCAGACAGGAACCTTCGATGGATGAAGTCCAGTGCCCCGACTGCCACCTGACCATGGAGGTCGGATTCGTCCCCGAGCGCGGCGACATGCACAGCGTCGTTCAGATGCTGTGGCATGCCGGCGGCCCGGAACCGATCACCTTTCTGGGATTCGACTCCGGCAGCGTGCAACCGGCCACAGACGCGCCTGGCCTGCCGATCTGGGCCCTGCGGTGCCCCAACTGCGGCCTGCTGCGGCTCCACGCCCTTCCCAGACCGGCTGCGGACTGAGCCGACAGCAATCTCGCCCGGCTCAGCAGCCACCCGGAGCGCACCAAATTGACAGGCCGCCATGCCATGGCCACAATCGCAGCGACGTCGTCGTCAGCGGTCCCGCATCGCCGACGAGTTCCGGGCGATTAGCTCAGTTGGTTAGAGCGCTACCCTTACAAGGTAGATGTCGGGGGTTCGAGTCCCTCATCGCCCATCAGCACGAAACCCGCCGTCCCCAAACACCCCGAGGAGCTCAATCGTTGCATCCGCTCGTTGCTTCACGATCGATGCTGGCTTCGCCATCGTTGGCAGGTTGGCCGCTCCCACTTCGTAACGGGGCCGAAACAGGTTCACTTTCGTTACGGCTGACGGATTTGCGTTCCGAGGCTTCGACGACAGGATCACTCCGGCCGCCGCTCGGTCCGCTACCGGGGTACGAGCAATTCCCCGGACAAGCACGTTTCAGCTTGTGAGATCATGCAGACTTCTCCTGACGCACCAACGGGCTGTTACGCGCGTCTCCCAGACGCATGATGCAGACCACAATGTCCGGGTTGCTTGCCGTGATAAGGGCGATGCGGCCTGGACCGACCATTGTGCGAAAGATGCAGGGTGCGTACCTGTGTTAACCACCGAGAGAAGGGTACGGAAGATGCGGTACCCTCAGCGTGGTCCGCTGCCAACAGCCTCAGCCGCCAGCAGATACTTGGAAACCGCCTCGTAAGCGGGGAGACTAGAGCACATCTAACTGAAGTGTAGCCATCCCGGCTTCGGTTTGAGAAACTGATGGTGTGGGGGTTCGGTGGGGAGGTCTCACCGGAGCGGGAGCGATGGCACCTTTCAGCATGGATTTGCGCAAACGGGTTGTGGCGTTCGTCGAGGCGGGTCACTCGAAGAAGGAAGCGTCTGGTCATTTCCACGTCAGCGATGGATTCGTCAAGAAGTTGTTCGCCAGATTACGAACCGCTGGGACACTGGAACCGGGACATCCGCCCGGCGCGATGCCCAAGCTCAACGAGAGCCAGCAACACAAGTTGACCGAAATGGTTCGACAGCAGCCGGACGCGACACTGGCCGAACTCCGCGATCAGATCCGCGAGGTGTGCGGAGTTGAGCTCTCGGTCTCGGGGGTTGCTGTGTGGCTCAAACGACTCGGGTTGAGTGTCAAAAAAAGTCGCAGCGCGCGGCCGAACAGGATCGGGAAGACGTGGCCCGGGCTCGCGGATGGTGGCGGTTGAACCAATCCCGCCTGGACCCCAGACGTCTGGTATTCCTCGACGAAACGGGCCTGTCCACGGCGATGGCCCGCAGGTACGGACGGGCCTTACGTGGCGAGCGACTGGTGGCCCCGATTCCCGCCGGACACTGGCAAACGGTCACGCTGGTGCAGGCCATTGACATCAACGGCATCCGCACAGCCCTGCTGCTCGACGGACCGCTGGACGGCGCCAGTTTCACCGGCTGCTGCGAGTGGCTGCTGGCCCAAGTCCTGCGGCCAGGCGAAATCGTCATCCTGGACAACCTCTCCCGCCACAAGTCGAAGACCGCTCGTGCGGCGATCCAAGTCGCCGGTGCTGATGTTCTGGATCTGCCTTCGTACTCGCCCGACCTCAACCCGATCGAAAACGTCTTCAGCAAAGTGAAAGCTCTGTTCCGATCGGCGGCCGTGCGCCGATGGCACGAACTCTGCGAGATCGCTGGCAACCTCCTCGGACAGATCACCACCTCCGACTGCCGCAACTGCTTCAAAGCCTGCGGATACCCGACCTCACCATCGCTGGCTACACTTCTCTTG
>CAVQRG010000014.1:57500-265725 GCA_963715185.1 uncultured Planctomycetaceae bacterium | reverse complement strand
GTATTTGATGCTGGCACCTGTCTGGACGTGCATCACCATGACAGTGGCCGCGCTGGGTCACGTCGTCCGCCACCTCGCTGCGGATCACCACATTGCGGGTGAGATTTCCCACCACCGGCAGCGTCCCATCGGCCAGCGTCCTGTCGCCCTCAAGGGGCGGGCTGACCTTGAACGTGTTGCCCGGCAGATCCTCCGTGATGGTCACGACCTGCTCAGGCACACTGCGGACTCCCGGGACCAGCAGTTCGTCCCCCACGTCCCACGCGACCGGTGACCCCTCCAGTTGGATCGTGTCACCGGACAGCACCGTGGGCTGCATCCACGCCGAGGTGGTCCGGCCCCGGATCGTCGACGTTTTCGGTGTGCAGGATGACGCCACCGGAGACGTCGGCCGGATCATTGCTCACGGTCCCGCTCGCCCCGGGCCGGGATAGAAATCACAGCAGTCCGGTTGTACTGCGGAGAAATCTGGACCGTGCTGCCCGGAGTCGCCACCAGTGTGACCACCCTCAGCTCCGTGTCGACAGACGGGTCGAACTCCAGCGTGCCGTCGACCCTGATCCACTCGTAGGCTCCGCTGTACTCATGGTCCACGATGCCGGTCACGCCAGCCGGGATCACCAAGCGTGTCCCGGGCTGTGGTTCGGGGAGCGGACCGCCTGCATGGCGATGAGTAGCACGCCCGTCGGAAACGAACTGGAGCAGAGCCTCATGTTCCGCGTGCTTTACGGGATCGCCCGGATGCGGAGTCGGATTGGCTGCTGCCGAGGTCACAGACACGGCGAGAAGTACACTGGCTAGCTGAGGCAACACGAGTCGTTCCCCTTTTCTGATCACGAACCCGGCCCGCAGCACTCAGACAGAAGTTTAGGAACTCCGGTCCTCTTGTAGCGGAAAAACCGCTGCTTTCCGCATGTTCTTCGAGATGACTTCCTCCTCAGGTACCGCGCGCGACGCGGCGATGCGAAGCTTCAACAAATTGATGCCCGCCCTCGTCCTCCTCGTGAAACATGGCCGATTTCGAAACGCAACCGTTCGTTGGCATACCTCCGCCGCGCGCATCTCAGTTACCATAAAGGCCACGATGCGCGGCACTCAAGGGGCCTGACGCGGACTCCAGTGACGATCCGCTGCGCCTCCGGTATGACTGGCGGATGGAGTCCATCGAATGTCGTTCAAATCCACGGCAGCTTGCTTCTTCTTGAGGAAGACCCGATGCCACTCGCCGGACCACCGCTGACGCGCGCCAATCCAGTCGGCAATCTGTTGGGTCTGGGGCTCCAAACGAAACCCGATGATCTGGCACTGGTGTCGGCCAAGACGCGTATGAGTTGGCGGCAGCTCGACGAGATCAGTACCCGCTTGGCCGGACAGTACCTGTCGCTCGGTGTGGAACCAGGCGACCGGGTCGCATCGCTGATGCCCAATCGCCCGGCGCTCATCGTTCACTATCTGGCGTGCCTGAAGGCGGGTTTCGTGGCGACGCCGCTCAACTACCGCTACATGCCGCCAGAGATCGACCATGCATTGGAAGTCAGCGGCGCGTCACTGCTATTGCATCATGCGGAGCGTGACGAGGATGTTGCCGCCAGCAGATGGGGCAATCGACTGCCCAAAGGAGTGATTCGTTACAAGGCCGACGACAGCCGCGGTCCGCAATACGAAGAGTTGGTGTCTCAACCACAAACCGACACCACGCTCCCCACGCCCAGCTCCGACACACCCGCTTTCATCTACTTCACGTCCGGCAGCACGGGCAAACCCAAAGGAGTGACTCACACGCAGCAAACGTTCGGTTGGATGACGGCAGCTGCGATCCAAGGGATGGAACTCACCGGTGCCGACACTTTCCTGCCGGCATCGTCGCTTTCACATATCGCCGGTTCGCTGTTTGGGCTGGCCGCGCTGGCTGGCGGCGGACGTTTGGTCATCCCACGTGGCAGCGACGGCCCCGAAGTGCTGCCGCTCTTGCAGCAGTTTCGTCCTACCGTAGTCTGGATGCTGCCGGCGGCGTTGATCACCCTGGTCCGCGACCACGACGCGGTGGCGGCAGACTTTTCTTCAATCCGCCTGTGCGTCTCGGGGGGCGACAAGGTCTCCGCGGAATTGGAGCGCGAGTTCACCGACGTGGCCGGCTTCCCTGTCGACGAAGGCTACGGCATGACCGAGTTTGGTCTGTCGACGATCAATCCCCCGTCGGGCGAAAACCGCATCGGCTCCGTCGGCCAGCTCGCCCCGGGATACGAAATGTCGCTGCGTGATGACGCGGGCGTCGAAGTCCCGGTCGGCACGGAGGGGCGGCTTTGGATTCGCTCAGCGGCGAATATGATTGGATACTGGAACAACGAGCAAGCCACTGCCGAGACCATCGTTGACGGCTGGCTCGACACCGGCGACATGATGCGGGTCGACGAGCAGGGCTACCTCTGGTTCTGCGGCCGCAAGAAACAAATCATCATTCACGATGGATCAAATATCTGCCCGCAAGAGGTGGAGGAAGCGGTCGCGGAACACCCGGCAATCGAAACGGTCGGGGTCATCGGCGTTCATGATCTCGTTCACGGTGAGAACGTCCGGGCCTATGTCACCCTGAGAGCAGGCGCCCAGCGGCCAACGAGCGCCGAGGTCATCCAATTTGCCCGCCACCGAGTCGGTTACAAAGCACCGGACGAAATCGTCTTTCTCGACGAAATGCCGCTGAACGCCACCGGCAAGGTGGACCGTGTGACGCTGAAGAAGCTGGCCGAAGAGCGACTCGCGTCGAGTGCCACAGGGGGACGGACATAGACTCCCGAATGCGGCAGAACCCACTGCTCATCCGTGCGTTCGGTTGCGGCGTCCGCCCCGGACGCCGGCCAGAGAGCGGCTGGCGGGAATGCTGGATGTCGACGGAGAGTCCACGCCAAGAGGCGAGCGTTTGCCTGGGGCCTCACGGTGGTCCTGTTTCTCGTCATCGTGACGTTCGTGGGGGCGGGGCTGGACCTGGTGATGTGGCGCATCAGCCGGGACTATGTCTATGCCGCCCATGAGGTTCGGCAGCCGGGGCTCGTCCTCGGGCTGACGGCAGGTCCATTTGCGGCGGTCGCGGCTGCGATAGGAAAGTCGTCCCCCTTAGGCCTGCGTCCACTGATTCTGGTGAGCTATCTTCGTGACACCGCTGGTCGGGGCGAGTATGATCGTTGGTCGCGTCACAGGCGGAGTCTTGGGAAAATGGGTCCTTGACGATCAAGGTGCTCGATACCTGGCGCCTGTGGTACGAGTGTTGGCTTGTCGAGGCATGGAGATCGGAGCGGTTGCGGGCCTGCTTGGGGGCGTCTTCCAGTTCGGCCGGCGCTGCCGAACGCAACGAAGATCTTGCAGATTTCGGGAAAACACCTGAAACAGTCCGGCGTCAATGGTGCTGGTCTGCAGGTTCGCTACGATCGCAGAGGTCATCTCTCAGTGACGGCAAGTCGCCCGAGCAAGTCTTGATCGCGATTGACTGGTCAGGGAGACTGGCCCTAAGCCGCCAAAGTACCTAGCGTTGAAGCGAGTCGGCCGGTTCCGTCGTCAGCACGAGAACGAGTCACTGGTAAGTTCATCGATCAACGAACCCACAGGACGAACATTGGCAACTGCATCTGATTGGCCAACCGAGCTGGGAACAGCCGGGTCTGAGAATCCCGCCGAAAGTGGCGCGGACCTGCGCCGGGTGTTTCTGGGCCACAAACTGCTGCTGATCGTGGCAACTGCTTTGGGAACCGGACTCGGATATCTGAAGTTCACCCGGGAGGAACCAACGTACGCCAGTTCGTCACAGGTGCTCGTCGCGCGGAGTCAGGTACGGCTGCCGGTGGAAGGCGCAGGACCTGCAGGGGGCAGCAAAGATCCACTGGCGACCCACATCGAACTGCTGCGCACACCCGTGATTCTTCAGAAGGCCGTCGAGAATCTCGCCGATGTGGATCTCCAGGTCCCGGCGAGCCCCGGGTCAATCGCGAGCGGCCTTTCTGCCTTGCGCTCGGAAGAGAGCGACGAGATCATGACGCTGACGTATCGGGGGCCGAACCGGTACGACTGCCAGAAGATTCTCGGGGCCGTGATTGCCGCCTATATCGATTTCGTACACGAGAGCCAGCTGAAACTGAATGAAAAGACGATCAGCCTGATTACGCAGGCCAAGGAAGAGCTGTTTACGTCGCTGGACCGCAAAGAGCGGGACTACGCGGTCTTCCGAGATACGGCGGCTCTGCTGTGGGATGGAGAGGAAGGACGCAACAAACACCAACAGCGTGTCGGTCAGATTGAAAGCACGCTGGCGAGCCTGCAGATCGACAAATCGCGGATCCGAGCCGAACAGAAGGCCATCCAAGAGGCCCTGGCCAACGGCGAAAGCCGCGAGGCCCTGCTGATGATGGTGACGAATCAGCATCAGCGGACCGCTGAAGATCCGACGATCAAGGGGAGCGCGTCGCCGACGAATACGGTCGCGGGCCAGCTCTTCCCGTTGCTGATCGAAGAGCAGACGATGCTGGAACGGTATGGCCCCGACCATCCGACGGTCCAGGCCCATCGCAAGCGAATCGACTTCATTCGCGCCTACCTCGAAGGTCAGGCCGCCCCGGAAGACTCCGGTGCGCGGCGTGCCGATCTGCTGGAGATCTACCTCTCCTCACTGACGCAGGAACTGGCCGTTCTGGAGGAGAAGGAAGCGGAATATGCACGGCTGGCGCAGCAGGAGGGCGAGGCCGCCAAGGCTGTCAGCGCAGATGAAAACAGGAACCGTGCGATTCGGGATGACATCGAACGGACCAAGAGCCTGTACGAAGTTCTGCTCGAGAAGCTGCAGGCAATCGACCTGGTCAAAGACGGGGATTACCTGGCGGTCGAGATGGTCGCCGCGCCGGGCGTCGGGTGGCAAGTGGCCCCCGTGATGTCCGAGAACCTGGCGTTTGGTGGTGTGCTGGGGCTTCTGGCCGGCATCGCGCTGGCCTTCCTCATGGAGCTGTCGGACAA
Source organism: uncultured Planctomycetaceae bacterium (assembly GCA_963715185.1). Lineage (GTDB taxonomy): Bacteria > Planctomycetota > Planctomycetia > Planctomycetales > Planctomycetaceae > CAVPPT01. The sequence goes on along the minus strand of CAVQRG010000014.1, from coordinate 260,730 downwards.
GAGCTTCCGCGGGCCCGAACAAATTATGAAGCAGATGGGGTTGCCGGTGATCGGTCACGTCCCGACCATCCGCAGCCAGAAGACCAATGTGAACAGCGCGCTGGATGCATCCCTGGTCGCTCATCATCGTCCTCGATCGCGACTCACGGAAGCCTATCGCGCGATTCGAGTGCCCTTGCTGTTCGCCGCCAAGCAGGATGGCCTGAAAGTGCTGCAGGTCACCAGCCCTGATCCGGGCGACGGCAAGTCGACGTTGACGGCCAACCTCGCCATCGTGATGGCCAACTCGGGCAAGAAGTGCCTGTTGATCGATGCCGACTTCCGGCGTCCCCGGGTGCACAAGCTGTTTGGTGTCGGCAACGAGCTCGGCCTGGCCAATGTCATCGAAGAGCAGGCCGAACTGACCGACGTCATTCAGACGTGCGAAGTCGATAATCTGGACCTGATCAGCTGTGGTGACCGACCCACAAATCCGGCGGAGCTGCTGCTTTCACCCAAGTTTGAAGAGGCCCTGAGTGCGCTCCGGGAGAAGTACGACTTCGTGCTCGTCGACACCCCCCCCGTACTCGCCGTCACCGATCCGTCCGCAGTCGCTTCCCGTGTCGATGGCGTATTGCTGGTGATCCGGATTACGAAGCGGGTCCGGATGCACTCGATGCGGGCTCGCGAGACCCTGGGGTTGATCGGCGCCAAGATCGTCGGCGTCATCGTCAACGGCATTGGCGAGTCCAACGCCTACGCTTACGGAACTGGTGTCTACTCCTACCGCTCGAGCCAGTACCAGTACGCCAAGTCGCCTTACGGTCCCTATCAGTCGTACGGGTACCACGACTATTACGCGGAGCGCGACCCGCAACCGGCAGCCACACAGCAGAATGGACAGGCACCTCCGAGGCAACCGGCAGGCAATACGAGCAGTGACTAGACGTAACCGTTCTGCCGCGACAGTCGATGCTTTAACCAGAGACCCCAGAGTAGAACGATGAGCTCCGTCCTCGACAGGACCGCATCATCGCAGGACGCGACCGCGGCAACCCCTTCTCCGGCGCTGACACCGACGTCTCCGACACGTGAGCGGATCCGGACGCTCCTGCTCCTCGGGCTGGTGCTGGTCGGATACCTGCCGCTGCTGGTCTGGCACATCGGCGGCCTGCTGCAGAAACCTCATTACCAGTTCATCGTCTTTCTGCCCATCGGCCTCTGGCTGCTGCTGCAACGGGACGAGAGCCCGGAACAACGTGCGCCTGCCCAGGCACGCGGCTGGTTGGGGACACTGTTCGCGGCAGCACTCTTACTCGTGGCATTCGCCGGACTGGTATTCGCCAGCCATGTCTGGTCCCCCTGGCTGGGCGCCGTCTCGGCCCTCGTCGCGACATTCGCCTGCCTGTGGTGGGCCTGTGGCAAGGGGAATCTGTCCCGCTGGCTGCCGGCCTGGGTCTTCTGCTGGCTGCTGATCCCGCCCCCCTTCGGCATGGATGAGGATTTGATTGTCGGACTCCGCGGCGTCACCACGCGCATGACGAGTGCGGTACTCGACCAGCTGGGCATTCTGCACCTCAGCTATGCCAACGTCATCGAACTGCCGGGCAAGTCCCTGTTCATTGCGGATGCCTGCAGCGGCATTCACTCGCTCTATGTGCTGATGGCCATGGCCCTGTTTCTCGGCCTGTTCAATGGCCGCAGTACCCTGCACATCATCGCACTGCTGATCAGCACGTTCGGCATCGTGCTCTTCGAGAACGTGGCGCGACTGGTGGCAGTGGCGTGGGGGCTGCGCTGGCGGATGGACCTCAGCGAAGGGCCCGACCATATGGCTGCTCGGGGCGATGCTGTTCTGCTTCTCACTGCTGCTGGTGCTGACGACCGACCAGCTGTTGATGTTTCTCCTCCCGGAGCGACCTTTCGCGCGCATTCGACTGGTTGCTGAGGCGACTGGGCTTCCGTCGCCGCAGCCGCACTTCGACAGCGACTCTCGAACCGGCTGCCTCGCGTCGCCCCGGCCTGGCGGTAATGCTGGCCCTCGCCTGTCTCTTCCCATTGGCGGCCGGTTATCAACTCACGTCGGCTGCCGGCGGCCCTCCCGGATCTGTCGAACTTCATGGGGAATGACTTCGATCTCCCGTCATTCGGTGAGAACTTCCTCCCCGAGGAACTGGCGGGGTTCCAGCGCACCGGATACCAGGAGATCTCCCGAGTTCCCGGTGATCCATTCGGCCAGGCCAGCCAGCAGTGGACGTACCGCAACGGTGATCTCGTCGCCATGGTGTCGTTGGACTACCCGTACGACGGACACCATGACGCCACGCTCTGTTACACCAACACAGGCTGGGCTCTGCAAGCTCCCGACATCCTACCGGTTCAAGACAATGAACCCGCCGTTGGACGATTCAGGATGTCCCAGGCCCTGCAGGGGAATGCGATTGTCTACTTCAGCTCGGCCGACCTGGGAGGCCATCATCGCGTCCTCATCAAGGAGCTGGCCGAGGGAGACGCTGGCGACCGGGCGGCCAGCCGGTTCACCTCCTTCGATCGTCAGCCAGCAGCGTCAAACGCGACCGCCGAGAAGATGGTTCCCCCGTATCTGCAGTTTCAATTACTGGGACGCAGCCATCTGCGATCTCGATGAAGCTCGTCAGGCCAGTCTGCTGGAGCTGTTCCGCGAGGCACGCCGGCTGCTCTACGAACGTTGTCTCCAGGAAGTCTCCTCCCGCTAGCGCAGATCTGGACTACTGGCCATGGACCTTGAACGCACGATTCGACGCTTCCGTCGCACCGCCGTCCGCTGGATGTGGGCGGTCATTCTCTTCGTGCCGCGGACGGTTTCCTGGTGTCTGTCGGCAACAGGCCACGCCATCAAGGCGCTGGTGGGAACACCGCTACTTCCGCTACCTGGTGCGTGGCCTGCCCACGCTCATCGTGGCCGGCCTGTGCGCCTTTCTGGCCATCGGCGCCGTGTTGGAACCCCCGGAAGTGCTTGCCGAAACCTACAAGCAGGCCGCGAAGAGCTGCGCTGGCCGCTGGCAACTTCGAAGCGGCCAAGTTGTACTATCGGCGTGTCGTCGAACTCGATGCTGCCGATAGCGACGCCCTGTTCGAACTGGCCCGAGCCGCCCAGGAGACGGAGGACTATCCGCAGGCTGGCGGCGCTGATGGAGCAATTGGCCCCCGAGAACTTCAACGATCCCGATTATCGGCCCGGGCCACTTCCAGGCCCACCTGCGCACAGGGCGAAGCTGCATCTTGGTCATGCCGCAGCCAGTTCGGCACAGCATCTCGAACTCAGCAAGCAGCATTTTCGGGCAGCCCTTGCAGCTGCAAGCCAGATGATCCCATGGCCCACGCCCGACTTGGTGAGGTGTATTTCCTGCATGGGTCTCTACGAACCAGTCGATGGAGCACCTCGGACCGATATCGCCCTGGAGGCAGCCAACTGCGCGGCTGCTGCTCGCGAAGGCTCATGCCCTCCATGCCATGGCGACTTAGACGTCAAGGGGATGCGGCTCGGCGCGCAGAAGAACGAGGAACGGGCCAGGTACTGGGGCGACAAGGCCCAGGAGCATTATCGTCCGGCTGCTGACTGCAGACCCTCATGATCTCGATGTCGCGCGTCGCGCTGGCCGATGCGACGATGTTTCTCGAGGAGTATCAGCAGTCAGCCCAGATTCTGCAGCAGGGAAGCAAGCTCTCGGACGATGCCGCGCACTTCGTGTCGGGCTCGCGCGCGTCTATGCGGCGTGGGCCGCAGTCGATGGACCACGGCGCCGAACGGATCAGACGATATCAGCTCCTCTCGACCGCACTTCTGCTCAATCCCAACGACCAGGTGCTCTTCGGACCGATGATCAGCCTGTTGCAGGGCGAGAATCGGCGGCGAACAGGCGCGGGAGTTTCTGCTGGACAACATCGCTCAGGGCCGGGCGGTCGCGGTCAGCCACCTGCTGCTGGGGACGGTCGACCTGGAGACCGGAGACGCCCAGAGCAGGCCGGCTATCATCTGGAGCGGGCGTTCGAAGAGTCCCCGCAGACACCCACGATCATCAACAACCTGGCGTGGTATCTGGCGCTATCCAGCGAAGACAAGTCGCAGGCCGATCGGGCGCTGGCGCTGATCAACCCGCTCGTGGAGCGATTTCCGCAGGAATTGCGTTTCCTCGATACCCGGGGGCATGTCCTGTTGAAGCTGGGCAGGTACCGGGAGGCCGTCCGGGACCTCGAACGGGCACTAGCGACTCACGCCAGCCAAGCGGCCACTCACGAGGCACTGGCCGAGGCCTACCGACAGCTCGGTCAGACGGAACTGGCTGACCGTCATGCCCGCAAGGCAGAGTCAATCCGGGAAAGCCAGGTTGAAACTCGTTAGTCCAGCATTATGCGATTGTTCGGCGCCACGTAATGGAATGAAGCGGACGGCACAGAGCCCCTTGATCCTCCTGCGCGTGAAGATGAGATCAGAAAATTCTCCCCAAAGTCCCCTTTTTTCTTGTCCTGCACGCTTGCAGCCACTTTCGGATAGGTTAGACTAACCGGCATAGACGTCCTAAACAGCCACATTGGAATGCCAGCCATGATGTTCAGAATCCTGACTCTCAGTCTGACAGTACTCCTTGTTGCCGCGGCAGAATCTTCGGCCAGCATGATCCTATCGGCGACGACGGCTGGCCAAGCGGGCACACCTGCAGTGGGAGACAACGACAACGGCAATTTCACAGGTGGTGGGTCGTTTATGATCACGCCAGGAATGATGGGTGCGAACGACCTAGTGGAGTTCAGCGTGGAAGCCTACGCCAAACCCGATGGGACCAGAACCCCAGACGGTTCCTTCAATATTGGTTTCTTCACTGGCGCTGGAGCTGCAAAAGCGTACGATTTTAAGGTGACGTTCAAGAACCTCGTCGGCAGCGCTCTTGGAGATCCGGTTCAGCTCTCATCCGTCGGCGATGGAGTCGGCCCAGTGGACGTCGCGATGCTCACGACGGGCGGCGACGTAGGAACCGCGTTCGACACGATGGCACCCGCATTCGGAACCTCATCCGCTACGTTTGCCAACGCGGGCATCAAGACATCAAGCTTTTTGCGAATCGGTGGCGCAAACGGCGGGGGATACTGGATTCCGAATGGGGAGGATGGAATGCTCTTCTTCACCATAACGACGCCCGCAACAACATCGTTCGGAAGCTTTGCACTTCAGTTCACGGCGAATCCCGAACCGGGAACAATGATGCTCGGTGGACTGGCGATGAGCCTGATGGGTGGCGGCTACTCCCTCCGCCGTCGCCGTCGTAAGATGGCCCCCGAAATCGTGGCCTGATCGGCTGCTAAGTTGTTTCCAGTGAACCACGCAGGCCGGAGTGAGCGACACGCTTGCTCCGGCCTGTTCCCATTTGTGCCGGTCCTCAACTTATTACTGCGGATTTGCCCGCATACGATGGCTGCTCCCGTCTCCCAGGCCCGCCGACTCGGTTGCCGATGGCGAAGAGACTGCTGGTACTCGGCCCACTGCTCGGACTGGCCATCATCGGGTGCGGCAAGCCGGCACCCCCACAGAGCGGCTTCGACTGGTCGCAGTCGACCGACGCCACCACGACGCTTGCTCCCTCAGCGGGCGCACTCAATACGCCGGCGGAACTTCCACGCAGACCAGCCGACCCAGCCACAGCACCGCGCACCTTCTCTCGAGCTCCCGTGAGCGACTCACTGCTCTTCGCACTTCCCGAAGGCGCACGCCGCGAGGCCTCCTCTTCGAACTTCAGCTGGGAGGGAGACGTCGACGACGTGCTCGAGCGGGCCCGGGAGGTTCAGCACAAGGCTCCCGACGATCCACAGGCCAGTCTCATTCTGGGGATCGCCCTCCAGCGGGCAGGGCAGGAGGGGGCCGCCCTGGCCCGCATCTCGAACGCCCTGCGGCTCAATCCGGAACTGGGTGAAGCCTACTTCCACCGGGGCATGCTCCGGTTCGGCCAGCAGTCCTACCGGACGGCGGCCGAGGATCTGGAAGCAGCCCGCCAGCGGGGCTTCGAGTCGGCACAGCTGCTGACGTACCTGGGCCTGTGTCGACTGCATCTGCGCGACGACGCAGCCGCCGAGTCCGCCGCCAGTGCAGCCCTCGCCCGCGATCCGGACCTGGCCGAAGGCTACTACGTCCGCTGCCTGGCCCGGCTGCGAGCGGAAGACGGACGAAGCCCGGCAGGACTTGGAACAGCTGCGCGCCGCCGGTGGGAAGCCCGAACTCATCACCTCCTGCGAGCAGGCGTTCGCGACGCTGATCCCCGAGCAGAGCATCGACTGAAGACTGCTCGACCGACGTGGGCGGACATCTGGAATCATCCCGCCAATCGGGACAAGAAGGTCGCCTCGCTGATTCGCGCGGCGAGATGGCAATTGACGAAGCGTGTGAATCCGAGAGCGATCGATATCCCGTTTCATGGTCTGCGGCTGCGCTGCCATCCGGACAGTCACTCGGCGTCTCGCGCGATCTATTTCGGAGGCCTGCCGGACTATCGTGAGATGCGGTTCATGCTCGACTACCTGCGGGAGGGTGATCGCTTCATCGATGTCGGCGCGAACATTGGGCTGTATACACTCCTGGCCCTCTCCATTGTGGGTCAGGCAGGACATGTCGACGCGTTCGAACCAGGTGCGGCGACGGCCGCGCGGCTGCGCGACGTACTGCTGCTCAATGGCGTGACCAACGCCACCGTCCATGAAGTGGCGGTCTCAGACGTGACCGGCACGGCCGAGCTGATCCCGACCACAGATGACTGCACAGCTCACCTCAAACCGGGGGCGGAGAGCGGCTCGTCCGGCAATGCCGTGGAGACTGTCCGGCTCGACAGCCATCTGCCCAACGTGCCCTATGCCCTCATCAAGCTGGATATCGAGGGGCATGAGCCGATGGCCCTGCGTGGCGCCTCAGCTTGGCTGGAGGCGGCCAATCCTCCGGTCCTGCTGATCGAGATGGCCGGCTACTCCAAGCGATTCGGCGTGACGACAGCAGACTTCATCCAGGAGCTCGACGTCGTCGGGTACGACACCGGTGTCTACGAACCGGAAGCGCGCAGCCTCCAGTGGACGAACCGTCCCTGGGAAATCCCTGTCGAGAACGTGTTGGCGGTCAGCCGTAAACGCAGAGAGCTCGTTATGGATCGCATTGGATCGGCTCCGGCGTCATAGCGGGGCGCCTCCACCGTGCCCGAGATCGGCACCGTGGTCAGGTCATGAGCACTGCCCTCGCGGAGGGCTGCGACAGAACCTGATGTGCCTCGCGTCTCTGTCCCAGCACTGCCGATAAGCTCTCCTCGCCGCCGGCGGGAAGCCCTCACTCATCACTTCCTGTGAACGGGCTTTCGACACGTGCGACGACCAAAAAACTGAACCCTCATTCGTGGACGCGATCTGCGACGGCATTGCAATGTTTGCTTTGCGCGTCACAGCGCAGTCGACTCGCGACAACGCGCCCCTCCAACTGTTTGGCATCTAGTCCTTGAAGCCAAAGCTACGGAGTTGATCGTGAAATATGCCTACCAACTCGAAGATTTCCCGGCGGGCTTCACGTTTGCGAAAATCGGGCACATAGCGTTCCACGACGACTTTATCAATCTGCTCAGTGAACGACATGGCAACGTTCCAGATCCTCTTGGGGTGCCTACTGTGCTCCTCGCTTGTCGAGGCTGGGAACTCCCCAGTGATGAAGCCCAGCTGCTTGAGATACGCGAGACTATCTCGGAAGGACAGCGAGTCCGGCTGAGACACCCGATCGGCAAGGCTCTTCGCGACGGCCTGCCCACTCATGACCAATTGCGTACTGACCGCAGACGCACCGCCCGCTGCTCAGCACGGAGACAATCCGCAAATTCGTCGTCTTCGAGCCAGCGGTAGACTGTGGAGCGGCTGACTTCCCCGCGCTTCGCAGCCTCGGTCACGGTCTTTCCCTCCAATAATGCCAACAGCACCCGGTGCTGCGCCGGATTGAGATCGGGCCAAGGCTTGTCGTCATCAGAGAAATCCAGATCCTCGAATTCCGCTGAGCCCTCCTCCTCCAATGTGTTCAGTTCCTCCTCATCCACCCCGTCTTCCGACCGCCCGCCGAACGGGCCCTCTTCTGCGGGTTCGCGCTTATCGTCATTTGGATCGGTCATCGGCACATTCCTTTATCTGAGGCGTGCGCCTCGTCACAAGGCGCTGTCAATGTCCCGAACGCAGCTCGTGCCTCGAAGGATCAAAGAATGAGCATGGAAAGTGCCAGATTTCGAAAATCCCCTGTGAGCGGCGGTACGCCATCGGTCGACGGCCGCAACCGCGCTCGAGCGATGATGCAGCGCCTCCAAAGCGCCCCATTCTGTCGCAAAGTGTCGCACGCACTCGGGCCCCCGGCCCGGGGCAGTGCTCCCGGCGTGCCGACTCCGGCGCTGCCCCGGCAGTCGCGGCGGCCATGCAGCAGACGGTGACCATCAGACACAGCACCACGCGACACACAAAAGTGTCGCATTCTGTCGCAAAGTGTCGCATCGTCCCTGCCGCCGACCCCGATCTGCCGGACCAGAGCAGCCCGCGAGCGGCGCGGCGACCGAGGGGCGGCCGCGGCCGATGGGTGACCACTGAGCGGACGAGCCGAGGCGATCACGGTCTGGCCATCACCGCCCGGGGAGCCGGCCTCACATCCGCAGCGCGCCAGCTGTGCGGAACGCCGGGCGCCGACGGCCACCAACTCCAGGCCGTCTCCGCCCCCGCAGCGCACGTCCCGATCCCGACAGGGAAGCCGGCCGCGACGACTCGTCACTCACGCGCCACGCGGCTGGCAGCGGCGACACCGTGCGGGGCGAAGGGCGGGGGCTACTGCGGGTTGACGCGAATCCACATCGGGGACGCCCAGACCAGCTCGCCGGCGGTCGCTCCCTCCAGGTCCGGCACCTGCTCGCCCCGCACATAGTAGTAGCTGGTCTTCCCGATCGTGGGCGCGGGATCGGTCCACTGGAAATGCACTTCCGCCGTCTGCGGCTCGCGGACATGCACCTCCACATCATCCTTGATGATCGTCACCTTCGCGAGCGGACGAGCGCCGATGAAGTGCACATCAATGGTCGGCGCGGCATCGGTGGTGAACTCTTCCCCCATGAAGTGCACCGTGTCGCCGACCCTGCAGCGGACGTCGGCGATGATGTTGTCGGTCGCGCCATACACCCGGCGTTTGCGGACGGCGTCGAGGATGCCCGCGCGGGTCGGCTCGGTGACGAACACGTTGCAGTAGCTGAGATGCGTCGAGATGTGGTCACTGCTGGCCTGAAACGCCAGCCGGTAGCCCTGCAGCAGAGCCAGGTTCACGAACCCCTTCGGCCGCCAGCCGCCGATGCTCTCCTTCTCCGGCGTGGACTGCTTGAGGGCCGCTTCGGTCACGGCCGAGCGGGGCGAGTCCGGTCGTTCGTAGTTGTTGCGATCCCCCTGGTAGATCTCGACAAACGGCTCGACCTCGGGATCGTGGTTGCGCCAGTCGGTCCCCATGTCGGTGGCGCAGGTGTGCGACGCACACAGGCCGCCGAAGTAGTGCAGATACTGGTAGAGCAGGTTGGTGTCGGGGGCCGGAGCAAACTCGTCCGCCGACGAGATCGGCAGCCGCGGCAGCGAGCGGACCCCGCGATAGGCGAACATGCAGTTGCGATGGCCTTCCGGGTAACGCACGCTCCGCTCGTAGCTGTAGACCGGCACGAACTGCCCGGGCAGGGTGAACAGCGTGACGGCCTTCTGGGTGGTCCACCACGAGTACTCGCGACCGTTGCCGTAGTCGTGATCGCCGTCGCCGATCCAGTCCATGCCGGCCGCATCGATGGCATACCGCCACATGTCGAGCAGACCGCCGTCGCCGCCGCCATCGGGTGACAGCTCCGTATGCCGGTGGAACTCGCCGCGCCAGATCTGCAGCGTCTCATCGCCCAGCTGCACGCGGTAGTCGCGCATCCGCTGGATATCGGCGCGCTCCGAGAGCACGTCGGCCGCTGGCTCCGCAGGACTCTCCGCGGCAATCGCCGTCAACGGGATCTGGCCGGTCGCCTGTTGAAACTCCGGACCGTCGATCCGGCTGTACAGGATGTTGTTGTTCGGATCGGTCTGCTTGTTGCTGCGCGCCGACGCTGCGGAGTCTGCGGGGGCGCAGGGTCGACATCGTCATCGTCGCTGCTGCCGGGCAGATGGACATCGTCGACGTCCAGGGGGCCGGCCTCACCCCGTCCATCCCCGGAGAACACGGCCAGCAGCTCCTGCGGTCCGACAGCCACGAGGGCCGGGCGGTTGTCGAGGATGTTATTGGAGTGTGGCATCCAGGCGGCCTGTGACCAGCCGTCCGCACCAAGCAGTGTCACGTACTCGCACCAGACCGTCCCCACACCGACGCGCCAGTTGCTGCCCGGCTTGCCGCGGAAGGCCAGCCAGACGTGGCCCTCTGCGTCACAGGCCAGTCGAGGGTAGGTCGGCGCGATGCTGCGGATCGGCGATCGCCCCGGCTGTGGCGGCGGTCCTGGGTTGTCGTGTGCCAGCCGCCTGCCGCGCCAGGGGACGGGCCCCGGGCATCGCGTCCATGACGTCAGCGGGTGCGAACCACTGGCCGTCGGCCGCGCGGACTTTCACCCCCAGGGAGCGGCCGGTCTGGTAGAGCGGGATCCCCTTCTTCTTCAGTGCACCGTAGTCTTTACCCCACTGGTCGCCGCTCGACTCATAAGCGATCCACAGGCGACCCGCGGGATCGTAGGCCAGCGACGGTCGCACCTCGAACGCCAGCGACGCGGCGACAGCCTGCGGCGGACTGAGCACGCCCCCAGTCGTCCGCGTGGCCACGTACACGTCGTAATCCCCTTTTTCGAACGTGTCCCAGGCAACGGCCACCTGGCCCTGGCTGTCGGCGGCGATCGCCGGTTCCCATTCGTTCCCCGCGAACTGGCTGACGCGCTGCGGCGGCGAAAACCCCTCGTCAGTCTGGTGCGCGGTGAACACCTGAAACCGGCTGCCTCGTGCCCCGACCCAGGCAACCCAGACCCGGCCATCCGCAGCGGTGGTGGCCGCGGGCATGAAGTCGGTGCCGGCCGTGCCGCTGATGTTGACCGGCGCGGTCGGATCAGCACCGTCGGCCGAGAAGCTGCGGGCGAGCAGTTCCCAGTTGCCATGATCGAGGTTTTCGTCGGCTTCGGTATGCGCCGAGTAGAACACCCACACGCGGCCATCGCCGGCGACCGCCACCGCGGGCCGGTACAGTTCCTGCTTCCCATCCGTCACCGCGATCGGTTCGCTCCAGACACCGTCGCGCAGCAGACGCAGATAGAGTTGTTCGCCCCCGGCCGGCTGCGCGAGGTAGTCCAGATCGCCCGGCTGTTCAATCATCCGCACGGCGCCCCCGGCGGCGGCGGCCGGCGCAGATTCCGGGGTGGCCAGCGTCTCGCGCGGACCCTGGAAATCCCGTCCACGGGTGAAGGCCAGATACACGGCGTACACCGTGCCATCTTTCGCCGTGGCGACCGCCGGATAGTCTTCGTCCGCCGACGTGGCCGCCAGCGCCTGCGCGGTCGGCACCCGCTCGATGACCAGGTTCCCATTCGACCGCCAGAGGCTCGTGCCGTAGGGCAGGTCCTCGAGGCGAAATGTGACGGTCGCCGGCTCGGTCTCGAAGCGCAGTTCGTCGGCTGTCGCTGATGCCCGAGAGCATCACCAACAGGCCGTTGTCGTTCATCGGCAGCTGCTGCCCGTCCGCCACGCGCTGGCGCTCGGCCGAACTCTGCGGCTGCTTGCGGCGCGTCCGGACCGACCAGGTGTTCCCCTCGGCCGCATCATTCTGCGTCCAGCGCCAGCCGCTGATGGCCTCCACCGTGCCGGAGTCCGTCACCAGCTTGCCGCTCCAGTCGGTCGGCTCCTGATCCTTCATGCCGAACCGGATCCGCAGAGTGACCAGCTCGTCGGCGGCATGTGTTGCGGCGCCGCCCACCGCGAGGCAGATCACGATTCCCAGCAGGGAACTGGTCACGCGCTGCAGGCGACACACGGGCAGAATCGGTCTCATGCATCACCTCTCGGTCAATCGTGACCAGCATGCGGTTGTGAACTGTCACAGGACCCGGCCGATCAGCCAGTACACGCCGCACAGCGCAACCAGGCTCGAACCGACCGGGACCAGGTACTTCTCCAGCATCTTGTTCTTGCGCGCGATCGCCAGCAACGGCAGGAAGACGGCCGCGACACACAACTGTCCGGCTTCCACACCCAGATTGAACTTGAGCAGCGGCCACAGCACACCGCCGGGCACGGTCCCCAGGCCGATGTCCCGCAAGGCCGACGCGAACCCCAGACCATGCACTAACCCGAAGATACCGGTGATGGCCGCGCGCCGCCAGAGGGGCGGGGTGCCGAACAGGTTCTCGACCGCAACGAAGATGATCGACAGCGCGATCGCCGGCTCGACAATCGCTGCCGGCAACTGCACCACGTTCAGCGCGGCCAAAGCCAGCGTGACCGAATGCGAAACCGTGAAGCAGGTGATGATCGTCACCACTTCCTTGACGGTCGTGCAGGTCAGCAACAGCGCTGCCAGGAACAGCAGATGGTCGTAGCCGGTGAGGATATGCTCCACCCCGAACAGGAAGAACGAGATGCGCGACGAAGGCTGTGCGCTGGGTGGATCGGGCAGGGCCCGGGGCTGGCGGGCGTCCATGGCCGCCGCGCCGGCGTCCGAAGGGGGGGCCGCCGGACTGGAGCCTGGCGGCTCGGATCCTGATGGCGGGGGATCTGGCCGGGGAACGGGGTCCTCCAGCGGCGGCAGCAGCAGGGCCCCCGCGTCGCGGTCCACCGTTAAGACATCCTCCAGCCGCAGCAGGCCCTGGTCCGCCTCGTCCATCAGCTCGCGACGGTCCTCGACGTACAACAGCTGCTGGTGACCCCGGGGCAGATGAATCAGATGTTTGGACCACACCAGCAACTCCACCGGCTCCGCGGCGGCTGGCAGCGGCCAGTCGACCTGGATCTCGAGCAGGCCCACTTCCAGTTCAAAGGCCTGCACACCAGAGATGGCCAGCGGCTGATCGTCCAGTCGCAGTTCGATCATCTCTCCGACCGTCTGCTCCATCGCGCGGGTGACGTCGGCCACATAGTCGGGATACGCCCGCGGTGGAAACCATGTCCCCAGATCGCGCGTGTGCAGCGTGATCTGGGCACGTACCTGCTCAGGGGTGATCGTGACATGGACGCCGCTGAACCCCTCCGGATGCGCGTACGACGACATCGGCACGCCGACGAACAGCAGGACAGCCAGCAGGCTGCCGCGCACGGCCGCGACGTTCCACCGACGAGAAGGTCCCACACTCTGCGACCGAGCAGCACAGGATGGTGTCACGGGTTGGTTCCAGCAGGAGCACGCGTCATCAGGGCAACGGCCCGTTCACCGCAGTGGCTTCGTGTTCCGTTCGTCGGGGGAGGCCGATCTCCGGATCGTCGTGGGTGGCGGCCGGCTCTCAACGGGTGTGCTGATCAGCGCCGGACTGCGACCGACTGCCCAGCCTCTTCTCGAGCATCGCCCGATGCAGATTGGCGGGCTCCACCTGCCCGGGTGGAATCGCCTCGAACCACCGGCCATCCGGTTCGAGAATCGACGGGTCGTGGGTTGGCACCGCAACGACGTTGATCGCGTGGTGACCCAGGCTGCCCGGCCAGCCGGTCGGCTGACCCGCGCGGATATTCCAGAATGTCGCGCCAGCCGCCGTGTGGTTGCCCCGATTCAGACCGCCGCTCGACGCGAAGAGGCGCCCGCCTTCACCCGCGTCAAGATCGGTGTACAGGTTTTCGTAGGGGGCCCAGCGATGGTGATCCATGCTCAGGTCGACAGCACGCCCGGCTGAGAACACACAGCCGATCGCGCGCTGCACGGTCAGATCGTGAATGAACGGAGTCTCCACTGCGAAGTCCGTGCAGAGGCAATCGCATCCATAAAAGGTGATCCCGTGATGACCTGTCTGGCCGCGCCGGTCACAGCGCGTCTCGTCCGCCGTGAGGCGAATCTTCTCCACCGTACAAAACGTCCCCCTGATGTACGGGCCACTGTCGGCGTTGTGGATCAGCAGATCCCGCAGCCAGCAGTGCGCGGCCGACTTGCCGATTTCCACGGGATTGTAGCCGACCTCCTGGAAATGCCCGCCGTACGCTGTCGCCGGAAACTGGAACGCGACGCCTTCGAGACCGACCTCCGTCACGGCCGGCTGGAATCGCCCGACCGTCGGCTTCCATCGCCTGCGAACATCGAAGCGAAGCCCACGATCCAGTCCAATCTGCGGTCCGTCGACGGCCGTAACGCGGAACACCTGCTGGCACTCCCAGTTCTGCAGGCCGGTGATGTCGCCCGTCTCGCCTCGATAGAGATACGTGACCAGCGACTGATCCTGATCGTCACGCAGCGTGAGTACGATCTCGTCGCCGACTTGAAACGCGGGGGATGCCAACTGCAGGACCAGGTCACCCCGTCTGGCCTCACCCGTCACAGCGACCTCGGACTGACTGTTCGAAGATTCCCGGCCACCGATCGTGATCAGTCCTCCCCCCCAGGACCAGCCGCTGGTGGGCCTACCGCCATCGGTCATGGCCGCCGTCGGGCGGAGGACTTCCAGCGGCCGCGTGAACTTGAGCACGGTCTCACCCGGGCCCGCCCCGCGCAGCACCAGGTTGGAACTCGTGATCTCGAGCTGGTCGCTCAGCACATAGCATCCCGCGGGGAGTTCGATCACCTTGCCTTCGCCCGCCGCGATGGCGCGCCGCAAGGCGTGCGTGTCATCCGTCTGCCCGTCTCCCTGGGCACCGAACGACTGGACCGAGATCGACTCCTCGGGAATGCGGTATGGCTCTTCGCCGCGCCGGTAACCTGCAAACGAAAAGTCGGGCAGGCGGCTGTCCGGCGACCACGCGTCGCCCGAGTTGCCCCACAGTCGGGACGTGTGCCTGTGGGCATCCGCCTGGCTTTCCAGCATCACAGAGCGTGGCGGATCGTCACCGACAGCCGAGTCCGCAGGCACCAGGGACAGCCCGGCAATCCCACACAGAACGACAACGCTTCGTGACATGCTGGTTCTTCGATCCACTTCGATCCATGGACCGCCCGGTCCGATCACGTCCAGACGGTAACCGGCCTGCGGAACTTCGACAAGTTTCGCGTCAGGCGGGGCCGCGCCGAGGCTGGCCCCCGCCTCGCCCGGTCGTGGTGTTTCCAGACGCGGCGCAGGCCATGGCGATCCCGTCGCCCTCTTCGCTGGTGACGAGCCGGCGCCCGACCTGTGCCGGGCAGGTCGCTGCGGGATGCGAACATCTCCGGGTCCCGGTAGACTGCACCTGGCGGCTGGTTCCGCGGGTGGCCCCTCACGGTGAGTGTCGATGAGGCAGCCCGCGTAATCCTGTCGCGCCCCATCGCTTCGCTGGCTGCTCCGGGAGAATCCTATGACCCGCTCACTGCTGCTGCTCGCCCTGACCGGTGCCTGGGGGATGTCCTGCCTGTCGGCCGTGCAGGCCGACGTTGCGCGGGCCCCCAACTTCATCATCATCTTCTGCGATGACATGGGCTATGCCGACATCGGCCCGTTCGGTGCCCAGGGCTACCAGACGCCGCACCTCGATCGCATGGCCCGGGAGGGGCATGAAGCTTCACCGACTTCTATGTCGGCCGGTCGTTCTGCACGCCCTCGCGCGCGGCCCTGATGACCGGCTGTATTCCCACGCGCGTCGGTATCGGCGGGCAACTTCGGTCCGCAGTCCAAGAACGGTCTCAATCCCGCAGAGATGACGATCGCCGAAGTCCTCAAGCACAAAGGGCTACGCCACCGCCTGCTTCGGCAAGTGGCACCTGGGACATCAGCCGCAGTTCCTGCCCACCAGCCAGGGTTTCGACGAGTACTTCGGCCTGCCCTACTCCAACGACATGTGGCCGTATCATCCCGGCGTCCGGCATCTGCCGCATGGAAGAGCGGCTCAAGAAGCTGGCCGCACCTGCCGCTGTACGAAGGGAGCGAGATCATCAACCCGCAGGTGAGCCGGCCGACCAGGAGACAGCTGACGACGCGGCTTACTGCAGCGGGCGGTGCAAGTTCATCGACGCCCATCATGGACGAACCGTTCTTCCTGTACCTGCCGCATCCGCAGCCGCACGTGCCGCTGTTCCACTCTGCGGACAAGTTCGAAGGTCGAGACCGGGCAGGGGCTTGTACGGTGACGTGATCAGCGAGATCGACTGGGGTGTCGGGCGAGATCCTCGCCGCGCTCGACCGGCATCACGATCGACGGGGAGACACTGCTGGTGTTCAGCTCCGACAACGGCCCGTGGCTGTCGTACGGCGACCATGCCGGCTCGGCCGGAGCCGCTGCGGGAAGGGAAGGGGACCAACTTCGAGGGCGGCTTCCGCGTGCCCTGTCTGATGCGCTGGCCGGGCAAGATCCCCGCCGGACACCGTCTGTGGCGAAGTGGCCGGGACGATCGATCTGCTGCCGACGTTCGCCGGGCTGAGCGGGGCGCCGCTGCCGCGCGCAAGTCCATCGATGGCCAGGATATCCGCGACCTGATGTTCGGCACACCCGGTGCCCAGTCGCCCCATGAGTTCTTTTACCACTACGACGGTGGCAACCGGCTCGTCGCCCTGCGCAGTGGCCGCTGGAAGCTGATGTTCCCGCAGACCTACAGTTCGCCGATCCCCGGCAGCGGTGGACTACCGGGGCAGGGACAACGCCGGGAACTGGAGCTGTCGCTGTTCGATCTCGAGGCCGATATCGGCGAGACCACCAACGTGGCCGCACAGCATCCCGAGGTCGTTGCCCGACTCGAGGCGGCCGCCGAACAGATGCGCCAGCAACTGGGGGACGGCAACCAACAGGTGGGAACCGCCCGACGGCCGCTGGGGAAGTAGTCCGGGAGAACCCCCGCAGACGTCCGACAAAGAGGGCCCTCTCGCATGCACCATCTGCACGTCGACTTCACATTGATCTGGTTGCTGGTATCGGCACCCTCCTGGCGCAGGCCCGGGACGGCTACGATCCGCTGGCCACTCCGCCTGCAGAGCCGGGACGCACGCTCGAACTGACGGTCGTTGATCGTCAGCGGGAGCGCACCCTGCCGGTCCGGGTCTATCTTCCTGCCAAAGCAGCCGCCGCGCCAGTCGTGCTGTTCAGTCACGGATTGGGCGGATCACGGGCCGGCTGCGCCTACCTGGGAGAGCACTGGTCTGCCCGCGGGTATGTGGCCCTGTTCCTGCAACATCCCGGAAGTGACGGAGACGTCTGGCGCGACCAGCCGCTGCGGGAGCGCATGTCAGCCATGCAGCGGGCCGCCTCACTCGAGAACCTGGTGCTCCGCGTGCACGATGTCCCGGCGGTGCTGGACCAGCTGGAGGTCTGGCAGGAGGAGCGCGGTCACGCGCTCGAGGGCCGCTGCGATCTGGCGCACATCGGCATGTCGGGACATTCGTTCGGTGCCGTCACCACGCAGGCCGTGAGCGGGCAGGCGACGGTGCGCGGCGTCTCCGCCTGGACCGACGAACGCATCCGGGCGGCCATCGCCTTCAGCCCCAGCAGTCCGCGGTACGGCGATGTCGCGACCGCCTTCAGCCGGGTGTCGATTCCCTGGCTGCTGATGACCGGGACGCGGGACGTCTCACCCATCGGGAATGCCGACCTGGCGAGCCGGCTCAACGTCTATCCCCATCTGCCCGCGACGATCGACAAGTACGAACTGGTGCTGGACGGCGCGGAACACTCGGCGTTCAGCGAGCGGGGGCTGCCGGGCGACCAGGCACCGCGCAACCCCAATCATCATCGGGCCATTCTGGCGATCAGCACCGCCTTCTGGGACACGTATCTTCGGGACGACCCCGCCGCCCGGGACTGGCTTTCGGGCGAGCAGGTCCGGACGGTGCTCGAGCCCGCCGATCGCTGGCAGCGACAGCTCCGCGTCTCCGGCAACGATCCGCCGGACGAACCAGCACCCTAGCAGCTCCATCGTCAACAGGCTGGGGGGATTGCGCGAGATCTGCCGGCTCGACCTGGGCGCCTCGCGGTGCGGTGCGCAGGATGATCCTTGTATTCTGCTGGAGGGCTTGCGCTAATATCGGTCGAGGAGTCGTCGAGCCCGGTCATGGCGCCCCCTCCATTTCCGGACGGTTGTCTTGCGGCGAGGAGAGCTTGTGTCGAGCGGGCCTGCAGATCAGACGGGGGACGTTGCCTCCCGGGGGAGACCTCGTGGACTGCTGTGGTCCCTCGCCATCGTTGCAGCGCTGTTGCCGTTCGCAGTCCTGCATCTCGTCAATCTCTGGCAGCATCGGCCCCATTACCAGTTCTTTCCGGCCGTGCTGATCGGCGTCGGCGTACTCCTCTGGATCCGCTGGCCCCAGGCCCCGATCGAGCAGACACGGCTCAGTCGGTTGCTGGCGGCGAGTCTGCTGATCGGCGGTCTCGTGATCGGCGCGTTGGCCGTGCGACTGTTCTCTCCCTGGCTGGGCGGGATCGCGTTTGTGCTCGCGCTGGGAGGTGTCCTCCTCCGCCGGACCGGACGGGCGGGACTGACGGAACTGCTCCCGGTCTGGCTGCTGCTCTGGCTGATCATCCCGCCCCCCTGGCCGCTCGACGACCAGGCCATCCGCGGACTGCAGCAACTGACGGCCACCTGCAGCAGCAACGTGCTGGAGTTCATCGGCGTCCCGCATCTGCTGGCCGGCAAGGTGTTCCGGTTGCCCGACCGGGAACTGTTCGTGGCCGAAGCCTGCAGCGGGATTCACAGTCAACTGGTGCTGGTCGCGGCCGCCGCGTTCTTCTGCGTGGTGATGCGGCGCCACTGGTTCCATTCACTGCTGCTGATCGCCGCGGCGGTGTTCTGGTCGGTGGCGATGAACGTCGTCCGTGTGGCAACGGTCGTGCTCGTGGCGCAGCGGATGGGGGTCGACCTGTCGACCGGCATCGTGCACGATGCGCTGGGGCACGTGCTGCTGATCGTCGGCTTCCTGCTGCTGCTCAGTACCGATCAACTGCTCATCTCGATCCTGCCGTTGCGCTGGATTCTGAACTTCGAGGAAGAAGAGGTCCCGGCTCCCGCGCCGGCCGCCGACGTCCGCCCCGCGACCTCAGGCCGGGCACTGCCGGCGCTGACGCTCTGCCTGTTCGCCGCCATCGGCGTGCTGCAGCTCGTCTGGATCGGCAGCTCTCCGGCCAGCGTCAGCATCGATCTGGCCGCCTTCCTCGACGCCTTCCCCCAAGACTGTCTGCCGACCGAAATCGGCGGCTGGCAGCAGACCTCCTTCGAGACCGAGGAACGGGACCTCACCAGCGACGCGGGCCGCTTCAGTCGCATCTGGCATTACAAGTCCGGGTATCGCGACGCGATGGTCTCGGTCGACTTTCCCTTCGTCGGCTGGCACGACCTGTCCCGCTGTTATACGGCCCGGGGGTGGGCCGTGCGCGAAACGCTCGTGCATGAGGAAGATGACTGGCCACTCGTGGAAGTCGAGATGACTCTGCCGACGGGCGAATTCGGCACGCTGTTCTATTGCCTGGTGAACCCGGCCGGCACCCCTCTGACTCCTGCGGGCGAAGTCGGCGGCCACTGGCGGACGCGTATGGAAGGCCAGCTTCCCAATGCCGATCGGCTGGCCAACAACAACGAGACGTCCGTGCAGTTCCAACAGTTCCTCATCAGTGAATACCGGCTGCTGGAGCAGGACCGGGCCGAACTGCTGAAGCTCTTCGCTCAGTTCCGCAACCAGTTGCGGCAAGACTGGCTCCAGCGACAGGAGGGGCGCTGACATGGCCCAGTTCCCTCCCGAACCCGACTACGACGATCCGCCACCGCCGCCGCGGAACATCTTCGAATGGATCCGCGACAGCGCGGCGCTCGTGACGTGGTGCTTTGAACATTCCCTGCATTTGCTGGAGCAGGGCTTCGATACCATCAACAGCTGGTTCGTCGAACGCCCGATCGGCGCCCTGCTGCGGGGGCTGCCGGCCCTCATCATCGCTGCACTGCTGGTGGTGACGGTCATCGCCGGACGGGAAATGCCCCGCGGCGAACTGGTCGAGCATTACCGGCAACTCTCACAACAGGAGGTGGGACAGGAACACTGGGACGCAGCCCGGTTGTGGCAACAGAAGGTGATCTGGCTCAACCCCGAAGCCGCCGAGCATCAGTTCGGCCTGGCGATGGTGGCGGAAAAGCATGGCGATCACGAACGGGCGCTGGAGATGATGCAGGCCCTCGCCCCCCTCGACGCATCCGGGTTTCCTGATGCCCACTACTGGCTCGCCGACGATCTCATCAACCAGGGCCTGCCGCTCACCGATGAACTGCGCGACGATCCTCGAGCATCATCTGTCAGTGGCCTGTGCAAGCAGCCTGATGGGTACCGAAGCGCATGCCCTGCTGGGACAGCTCCTGCTGCAAAAACAGGATCTCGTCGGGGCCACCTATCACTTCGAACAGGCCCGGGCGGCGCGACCGGAAGTCAACCTCACACTGTCGGCCCTGTATCGCGAACAGGGGGACATCCCCGCGTCGCTCAGCGCCGCACGGCTGGCGGTCCGACACTTCGAAGGCGAGACCCGCCGCCAGCCCGAGGACTGGGAAGTCCGGCACCGCTGGGTGCAGGCCGAGGTGTTCGCCGAACGCTACCAGCGTGCCATTCAGGTCCTGGACACCACTCCCGCTTCGTTCCCGCGGGACGACGTCCATCAGGCGTATGTCAACGTCTATGTGAGCTGGTACGACTACGTGCTGAAGCAGGATGACCGCAACATGTCGCTGCAGCTCGAACTGCTCACCAAGGCACTCAAGTACGGACCCGGAAATCCGCTGGTACTGACGCTGCTGGCCGATCTCTCCACCCGGGAGTGGGACGGGGCGCTCTCGGCCGAAACGCTGCTCACCCAGGCGCTCACGCGCGGGGACTCTCCGACGATGGTGCACTTCATCCTCGGCACACGGGCGTTGCAGAAGGGGGACGAGGAGACGGCGAGGGTGCAGCTCGAACTGGCGTTCGAGCGCGATCCGCGGATGCCGGCCGTCCTCAACAACCTGGCCTGGACCATCGCGCGTGCGGAGTCGCCCGATCTCGCAGCGGGCCCTGACCCTGATTGATTCGGCGATCGAGCTGCGAACCGCGTCCCGAGTTCGCCATCACCCGGGCCGACATTCTGGCCCGGTCCCGACGATTCACCGAGGCCATCGTGGCCCTGGAAGACATTCTGCCCCGGGCCACCGACAAGGGTTCGATCCACCTGCGGCTGGCGCAACTGTACGACGAGGTGCAGCAGCCCGACATCGCCCAGAACCATCGCCTGCGGGCGGGTGCGCAGGGGAACTGAAGTTCCACGGAGCCACGAGAGGGGGAGGCGAAGAGATCCGGCCCCAACCGCTTGACATTCCCCGTCCGCTCTGCGACGCTAGCAGGTGTGAAGCTGTAGCGTTTAGTGGAGGTGTTCTGCCTTCCTCCGCTACTTGAGGGCCATGACGATGAAGATTCTGCGGGCCGTAATCGTTTCTTGCTGCGATGTTGCTGAGCAGCTCGACCCTCTGGCGACCAGTTCGACCCCAGTGACCCGATCACGTTCATTCCTCCGGGTGGTCGCCGGGACAGCAGTACCGGTTGATCTTCAGTACGGCGGCCGATGTCTCAGTCGACTGCCTCGTTGACGGATCTCCGGAGAGTCGTTTGGCAATGACGTGACTTTGGCTTGTCAAGCAACATCGAGTCTACAACGACTTCGTGACTGCTCAAGCGAACACATCGATTCGATCATCGCGGACTTGGGACGACCTGGACGGCTGTAGGCTCAACGGCAGCTGTCGACGCCCGGGACAATACGCTCGACAAGCCTGGCATGACAGCATTGCAACGGCGCGGATTCCCATCTACAATCTGCAGGGTCAGCTCGATCGCGAGTGACTACGCTGACCTCTGGAATGGGGGGATCTGACCGTCGATCCAAGTCGATCAGACCGGGGGCACCAGTACGGTCGGGCAACGATGTCTGGACAGGCACGTGGCAATCGACGGCATAGACAGCCACGGGGCTCAACGTACTCGGGGCGATCGGCCGTCCGCGTCGGAAAGCGTAATGTGAACGAGCACTGATTGGATCTACGACGACAGAATCCGACAGTCTGAGGTCAGCGAACCGAACAGAATGGTGATCCGAATTTCGCCCACATCTACGCCATCTCCGGCGTCCTCAATGCACCGGCCGCGATTCCCGAGCCGGGGTCGCTGGCCCTCGCCATGACGCTGGCCGGCTGCTGCGGCTTTGCCGCCCGTCGACGTCGCCGACGAGCGGACGCCGGCCCCACGGCCCCCGCCGACGACAACTCGAACCTCTCCCTCTGACGGGTCGGGGAGCGGAGAGCCCCGGTTCTTGAACCGGAATCGCGCGGCCACAAAGCGACACGAGGTTGTGCGTGACCTGCGTCGTCACCCAGACATGTAGGGCGTCCGCGCCACTGACCGGCCTCGTCCCCGCCGCCTGCGGCAGTGCCGCGCTGCTGCGAGCAGCGATCGTCCTCCAGGTGTAGCAATGAGGGGGTCGTGACGCCTGCGGAGTCCCCGGCCTTGGCAGGGGCGGAGCAGGCCCGGTACAGTACCGGTCGATCTCAACGGAGGCCCTTGGGGAACCGATGTTCCGGAGACATTCACAGCCGATGCGGTTCGTCGCTTTGCTGGCGACTGCCTGCTGCGGACTGCTGCTCGTGAGCGCCCTGACGCTCGCGGAAACGGTCTCTCCCGAGTGCGAGGACCCGCCTGTTACGGAGTCGACCTCGCTTTCCCCCGCAGCCTCCGAGGGTCGCCGGGAAGGTCGCCTCGCCATCGGTCGCGTCTGGCCCGTCCGACAACGTCCGGCAGACCGGGGAGTGCGGCAATGTCCGACGCCGCGGGCCGGTCATCGCTGGGGCAACAGCCTGCTCGCGCCGCTGGTGATCTAGGTCCCCGCGCCACGGCCGCCCACCTGCGGCGCCGGCGGTCCCGATGGGATCCGACAGCGCGCACGTGTGCCGGCATCCAGCGGCGGTTCGTCCCTCAGTCACACGTGGCTTGCGAGTCATCATCCCCAGGAGCGTCAGGCATGCAGAAGCTGGTCGAGGGTGTCCACTATTTTCAGAACATCGGCTTTCGCGAGCGCGAGGAGTTGTTCGAGCGTCTGAAGGAGGGACAGGAGCCGGAAGCGTGCTTCATCACCTGTGCCGATTCGCGCATCGTGCCGCAGCTCATCACCAACTCGGAACCGGGGCAGTTGTTCATCGTGCGGAACGTCGGGAACGTGATCCCGTGTTACGGCACGCAGAACAACGGGGAGCTGGCCGCCGTGGAGTATGCGATCCTGGAACTGGGGATCGAAGACCTGATCGTCTGCGGCCACACCGGCTGCGGGGCGATGCGGGCGCTCGTCGGCCCGGCTGGGAGCACGGCGACCGGCAGTCAGACCTCCTCGGTGGCAAACTGGCTGCAGCACGCGGACGCCACGCTGGCCATCATTCGTGAGCACTACAGCCATCTGGAAGGTCCGGCCCTGGTGAACGCCGCCGCCGAGGAGAACGTGCTGGTCCAGCTGGAGCATCTGCGGACGTTGCCGGCGGTCGCAGCGCGGGTGGCTGCCGGACGGGTGCGACTGCACGGCTGGATGTACAAGATCGAGACGGGGCAGATGTTTCACTACGACGCGGGGGTCGGCCAGTTCGTGAGCATGACCGGCGCACCCAGCCTGGAGAACATCGGCCGGCTGGCCGGTCGCTGACCGGTGGCCCTCGCCTGGCCGGCCTGGATGAGTCTTTCGACCGATTGCCTGACGGACTGACGCGCTCCCCGAGATGAACAACCTACCCGCGAAGCAGCGGTGGATTCCGGACACCCTGACGGCCGATCTGTCCGCCGGACTGGTGGTCTTCCTGGTGGCGCTGCCCCTCTGCCTGGGGGTGGCGCTCGCTTCCAATGCTCCGCTGTTTTCGGGGATTCTGGCGGGGATCGTCGGGGGACTGGTGGTCGGCGTGATCAGCAAGTCGGGCAGCAGCGTGAGCGGACCGGCCGCGGGTCTGACGGCGGTCGTCGCCGCCCAGATCTCCGCACTCGGTTCGTTCGAGGCGTTTCTGCTGGCGGTGCTGCTGGCCGGTGTCATGCAGGTCGTGCTGGGCGTACTGCAGGCCGGCTCGATCGCGGACTTCGTTCCGACGAGCGTCATCAAGGGACTGCTGGCGGCCATCGGGCTGATCCTGATTCTCAAGCAGATTCCCCACCTGGTCGGACATGACACCGACCCCGAAGGGGAGATGTCGTTTCGGCAACCGGACAGCGAGACGACGTTCTCGGAACTGGGGGCGATGCTGGCCGACCTGCATCCCGGGGCCTGCGTGGTGGGCGGGATGTCGCTCGTGCTGCTGATCGCGTGGGGCCAGGCCCGCTTCCTGAAGAACTCGCGCGTCCCCGGTCCGCTGGTCGTCGTTTTGTCGAGCGTGGCGCTGGCGCTGCTGCTGGAGCGGTGGGGGGCACCGTGGACCATTGAAGCCAGTCACCTGGTGCAGGTGCCGGTCGCCGACGACCTGGCCGGCTGGCTGGGTTTCCTGCAGTTGCCCGACTGGAGCGCAGCCGCGAATCCCCGGATGTACATGGCGGCGGTGACGATCGCGGCGGTCGCCTCGCTGGAGACACTGCTCAACCTGGAAGCGGTGGACAAGCTCGATCCGCAGCGGCGGGTCTCGCCCCCCAACCGCGAACTGATCGCCCAGGGGGTGGGCAACATCACGGCGGGACTGATCGGGGGACTGCCGATCACCTCCGTGATCATCCGCAGCTCGGTGAACATCAATTCGGGAGGGAAGACGCGGCTCTCCACCCAGATTCATGGAGCCCTGTTACTGCTGTGCGTGGTGTTCCTGCCGACGTGGCTGAACCGTATTCCCCTGTCGAGCCTGGCAGCCGTGCTGATCATGACCGGCTTCAAGCTGGCGAGTCCCAAGATCTTCCGCCAGATGTGGCGTGCGGGGTGGGACCAGTTCCTCCCGTTCGTGATCACCATTTCGGCGATTCTGCTGACCGACCTGCTGGTGGGGATCCTCATCGGTCTGGCGACCGCGCTCGTATTCATCCTGCACAGCAATCTGCGCCGCCCTCTGCGGCGCATCGTCGAGAACCGGCTGGGCGACCAGGTACTGCGGATTCAACTGGCCAACCAGGTGAGCTTTCTGAATCGCGCCGCACTCTCGCGGGCCCTCAACGAGGTGCCCCGCAACGGGCATGTGCTCATCGACGCCCGGGACACCGATTACATCGACGCCGATGTGCTGGGGCTGATCCAGGAGTTCGAGAGCGAGATCGCGCCGGTGCATGGGGTGCAGGTCAGTCTGCTCGGGTTCCAGGAGCATTACGATCCGCTCGAGGATCGCGTGCAGTTCGTCGACCACGCCACCGAATCGCTGCAGGCACAACTGACTCCCGACGATGTCGTCGCGATTCTGGCCGAGGGGAATCAGCGATTTCAGCAGGGGGAGCCGATCTCACGGGATCTGCGGCACCAGCGGGCGGCCGCCGTGGAGGCAATGCATCCGCTGGCTGTCGTTCTCAGTGGTGCCAGTTCCCGGACGCCGGTGGAGCTGATCTTCGACATCGGTGTCGGCAGCATCTACTGCGTGCGGGCCACCGGGAACCATGCCGGTGACGGAGAACTGGCGAGTCTGGAGTACGCGACGGTCGTGGCCGGCGCCAAACTGATCGTCGTGCTGGGACATACGCGCAACGATGCCGTTCGCCTGGCGGTCGAGCGCTTTATCGACCCGCCGTCCGCCGACGAAGTGCCGCCGTGCGAATTTCTGGATCCGGTCCTCGCCTTCATTCAGGAATCCATCGCACCGGAGCGCGTGGCCGGCTGGCGCGACATGTCCCACGCGGAGCGCGAGGTGTGCCTCGATGAAGTGGCCCACCGCCATGTGCGCCGCACCGCCATGCGCATCCTGGAAAGCAGCGCCGTCATCAGACAGCGGACGGCCGAGGGACAGATCAAGGTCGTGGGCGCGATGTACGACCTGCAGACGGGCAAGGTCTGGCTGTTCGGTCCCGAGTAATCGCCGCCGATCCCCGACCGACGACGGGGGGACCGGGATCGTTGGCTGATGTGCGCCGGCCGGGTAGACTCGCAGACGTGTCCTGCCATGCTGCCGGGACGAGTCTCAACGCGATTTCCTGGAGGGTCGAGCGATGCTGCGAGGGCAAGTGCTGACTGCGGGGTGTCTGGTCGTCCTGCTGACGGGTTCCGCAGGGCGCAGACCCGCGAAGAACTGGTGCACGAGGACCGTCGCCGCGTCGAGGCCGAGAAGTTCTGGATCTACAACGACCTGCAGCAGGGGATCGCCGAGGCACGCGCCACGGGCAAACCGCTGCTCGTCACCCTGCGCTGCATCCCCTGCGAATCGTGCGTGAAGCTGGACGAGGAACTGATGGAGCAGGACCCGGCCCTCAAGCCGCTGCTCGATCAGTTCGTGCGCGTGCGACTGGTCGGCACGAACGGCCTGGACCTGAACCTGTTTCAGTACGACTACGACCAGTCTCACACGATCCTGCTGCTCAATGCCGATCTGACGATCTACGGCCGGTATGGAACCCGCTCGCATCGCACGGAGTGGGAAGAGGATGTCTCGCTGGCCGGGCTGGCGGCGGCGCT
The DNA here is from genome assembly GCA_963715185.1 of uncultured Planctomycetaceae bacterium. Lineage (GTDB taxonomy): Bacteria > Planctomycetota > Planctomycetia > Planctomycetales > Planctomycetaceae > CAVPPT01. The sequence goes on along the minus strand of CAVQRG010000014.1, from coordinate 234,057 downwards.
CGAAGGCGCCTTGCGGCTGCATGCCGAGGCTCCCCGACATCGCGAGGCGCTGGCCGCCAAGCGGGGACCGGCTCCGGAATTCTCCACTCCCGAGCAGTATCCGTCCCTGGCCGAGTACGCGCCCCGGCTGGACTACGCAGGGAACGTCGTCAAGAGCTGCATTCACTGTCACCAGATCGGCGATGCCCAGCGGGAGGTGTACCGCACTGCCGGCCAGCCGATCCCGGAACGGCTGCTGTTTCCCTATCCGCATCCCAAGGTGCTGGGGCTGATCCTGGATCCCACACAGGCGGCCGTCGTGCGGGAGGTGGTCGCCTCCTCTCCGGCGGACACCTCGGGCTTCCGCGTCGGCGACGAACTGCTGGCGCTGGCGGGACAACCACTGCTCTCGATCGCCGATGTGCAGTGGGTGCTGCACCACGCCGGTGATGCCCAATCGCTCGAGGCGCAGGTGCGGCGCGGGGACCGCACGCTCGACCTCACGCTGGTGCTGCCGGCCGGCTGGCGGCGCAGGGGGATCTCTCGTGGCGGGTGTCGAGCTGGCCCCTGCGGCGGATGACGACCGGCGGCCTCAAGCTGCGGCCGGCCACTCCCGAGGAGCGCGCCGCGGCCGGTGTGCGCAATGCACGGCAGATGGCCCTGTGGGTCGAAAACGTCGGACAGTACGGTCCCCATGCAGCGGCGAAGAAGGCCGGCTTCCAGAAGGAAGACATCATCGTCGCCTTCGATGGACAGACCGATCTCCTGAGTGAAACCGATCTTCTCGCCTACGGGGTGACGAACCGGCGCGCGGGGGAGCGGGTCCCGGTCACCGTGCTCCGCAAGGGGCAGCGGCGGCAGCTCCAACTGCCGATGCAACCCTGACAAACGCCTGGGCGCCTGCGGCGGCTCGCTCCCGGCGATTCGGGCGACGGTGGACCGGCGAGCCGGGAAGGCTGGTATGACTGTGCGAGATTGCCAGCTTCACGAACAACTGAAGCTTTGTTCGCCGAAGATTCATCGCGACGGACTACGACAGGAACTGCAGCGCTCCGAGACGTTTGAGTGAGACTCCGGGAACTGGGACGAAAGACACATGCTGCCTGTGAGCGCGTGGATGCGTGGGACCGGTGTGCTGCTGCTGCTGACAGCGGCCCGACTGGCTGAGTCTGCGGACTGGCCGATGTGGCGCTGTGATGCCGGTCGGACTGCGCGTGCCCCCGCTGAACTCCCCGCGGACCTGGAACTGTTGTGGACCCGGACGCTGTCCCCCCGTCAGCCTGCCTGGGAAGACCCGCTCAATCGCGACCTGATGACCTACGACCGGCTGCTGGAGCCAGTGGTCATGGACGGCCGCCTGTTCGTGGGGCTCAACGATCGTGATCAGTTGCTCGCTCTGGATGCGACGACCGGGGAGCCGCTCTGGTCCTGCTTCGCCGACGCACCGGTCCGATTGCCTCCGGTCGGCGCGAACGGACGCGTGTACTTCTGCAGCGACGATGGCCGGCTGTACTGCGTCAACGCCGAGGATGGCCGGCCGGAGTGGTCGTTTCGTGGAGGTCCGACAGCCCGCCTGGCCCTGGGCAACGGACGCGTGATCTCCGCATGGCCGGCGCGGCGGGCCGGTCGTCCGCGACGGGCGGGTGTACTTCGCCGCCAGTATCTGGCCGTTCATGGGTGTGTTTGTGTATGCCCTCGATGCCGAAACGGGCGATGTCGTCTGGGTCAACGACGCCACGGGTGCCGACTACATCAAGCAGCCGCACAGCGCACCCTCGTTTGCCGGCGTCGGCCCGCAGGGAGCGCTGGTGGCCACCTCGGAGCTGTTACTCGTACCGGGTGGGCGGTCGGTGCCCGCTGTGTTTGACCGTCAGACCGGTGAACTGCGGTACTTCGAACTCAACGCGGGTGGCAAGGGAACCGGCGGCTCATTCGTGATCGCCACCGAGCAGGAGTACTACGTCCACACACGAGAGAAGGGGGTCCGCGAGTTCAACCTGCAGACGGGGGTGAAGACGGCGTTCCTGCCGAACGAACCGGTCCTTGACGGACACATGGTCTACTCGGCCGAAGCCGATCCCGAGGGACGCGGCGTGATTCGCGCGTATGGATCGGAGCGTCCGGCAACCGGCGCCGTTCGCCAAGTCGAGTGGGAACTGGCGGCCGACGGCCGGGGGGATCTCATCCAGGCGGGCCGACATCTGTACGCCGCCGGGGCGGCCGGCGTCGAGCGCCATCCGACTCCCCACCGGACACGAGCCTGCCGCGGTCGTCTGGTCGCAGCCGGTCGAGGGACAGGTCGAGCGTCTGCTGGCTGCCGACGACAAGCTGTTCGCCATCACCGCGGAGGGACATCTCCTGGCGTTCGGAGCCGGACGAAGTCGCCCGCCCGCATCATTGACGAACGCCATCCAGCCGCTCGTTCCCCCGGCATCCGCAGTCAGCCGGGCCGGGCAACTGCTGGCAGCGGGCGACCCCGAAGGTTATGCCTTCTGGATCGACGCGACCGACACGGAACTGGTCACAGCCGTCGCGGCGGCATCCCCCTTCGAGCAACTGGCGATCATCGATCCCGACCAGTCGCGGGTGGATGCCCTCCGCCGTCAGCTCGATGCTGCGGGCGTTTACGGGCGCGTGACGGCCCATCAGCGAGAACTTCCCCGCCTGGAGCTGCCTCCCTACGTGGCTCACCTCCTGGTCGTGGGCGACCCCTCCGCGGGGAAGGTGGCCCGCGACCCGTCGCTGTTGTCGCAGCTGTACGAGACCGTGCGCCCTTACGGCGGCGTAATGCACCTGCTGGCTGCCGAGTCGGAGCGCGACGCGATCGCCGACCAGATCGAGCAGCAACACCTGCCCCAGGCGCGCGTCGAGCGCACCGAACTGGGGGTCATCGTGCGAAAGGTCGGGCCGCTGCCGGGGGCCGCCGACTGGACGCATCAGTACGGGCAACATCGCGAACACGCTGAAGTCGGCCGACACCCGCGTCAAGCTGCCGCTGGGCCTGTTGTGGTTCGGGGGCAACAGTCACGACGATATTCTTCCGCGACACGGCCACGGTCCGCCGGAGCAGGTCGTCGGCGGGCGGCTGTTCATTCAGGGCATGAACAGTCTGACCGCTCGCGATGTCTACACCGGCCGCGTGCTGTGGCGGCGTGAGTTCGACAACCTCGGGACGGCCGACGTCTACTTCGACGACACCTATCGCGACACGCCGCTCGATCCGGCGTACAACCAGGTGCACATCCCCGGAGCCAATGGCCGCGGCACCAACTACGTCGCGACGCACGACAGCGTGTACATCGTCGAAGGGCAGCGTGTGCCATGTGCTCGACCCGGCGACGGGCGAACTGTTGCGGGACATTCAACTGCCACAGGACGACACAGCACAGCCGGTCGACTGGGGCTTCATCGGTGTCTACGAGGATGTGCTGATCGGGGGGATGGGGTTTGCCAATTACCGCGAACGAGCAAGGTCTGAAGTTCCCCGAAGACGAGACGCTCAAAGCAGCAGGCCGGCTTCGGATCGAAGAGTTTCGATCGAGCCGGCCAGCACGGCGCTCGTCGGTTTCGACCGTCATACGGGCGAACATCTGTGGACGCTGGAGTCACGTCACAGCTTCTGGCACAACGGCATCGTTGCCGGGCAGGGACGCGATCTACTGCCTCGACAAGAATCCGCAGCCGGTCGAAGAAGCACTCCGCCGCGGCGTGGCAAAAGTCTCCCGCCCACCTACCGGCTGCTGCCAGTCGATGCTCACAACGGTGAAACGTTGTGGGAAGTCACCGACAGGACGTGTTTGGCACCTGGCTGGGCTATTCGGAAGAGCATGACCTGCTGTTGCAGGCCGGGGCTGCCGGCAGCGACCGACTTGACGGCGGAAGTCGGTCAGGGGATGGCCGTCTATCGCGGGCGTGACGGCGTACTGCAGTGGCGGAACGAAATCACTCCATACACCGGGCCCTGCATCCTGCACGGCGATCTGATCATTACCAACTCCAACTCTTACACTGCTTCAGCCGGTGCTTTCCGTCTCGAGGACGGCACACCGCAACTCGTTCCGCATCCCCTGACGGGCGTCCGGCAGCCCTGGGTCGATGCAGCGGGCCTACGGCTGCAACACCATGATCGCCAGCGAACATCTGCTGACGTTTCGCTCCGGAGCCGCCGGCTTCTATGACCTCGACGGTGACGGCGGCACCGGGCAACCTCGGCGGCTTCAAGTCGGGCTGCACGTCCAACCTGGTCGTCGCCGATGGCGTGCTCAACGCCCCCGACTACACCCGCACCTGCAGCTGTGCCTATCAGAACCAGACATCGCTGGCGCTGGTGCATATGCCGGAACTCGAAATGTGGACCATGCATCACGGAGCGGGCAATCCTCCGAACGACAATCGCGCATTCGCAGCTCGGGCATCAACTTCGGGGCCCCCGGCGATCGTCGCGATGAGCAGGGCGTGCTCTGGCTCGAGTATCCGCCGGTGGGCGGCGAGTCGCCTCCCCTGTCGATCCACTGCGAAGGCCCAGACACCGCGTTCCGCAGCCATGCCCTCACGATGCCGCAGGCCGAACGTCCCTGGGTGGCTGCCTCGGGCATCGAGGGTGTCACCACGGTGCGCATCCCGCTCCAGCTGCGGGCAGGAACGTTCCCTCGCCGACGGCCTCGCGATCGCGCACCCCGACGACGATGCCGAAGAGGCCCCCTCGGGTGAAGTCGACCTCAGCAGCAGCGATCTCGAACTCGTGGACGACGACGGTCGCACAGCAGATCGGTCTGCGCTTCGCCGACATCCCCCTCGCGCAGGGAGCCGCGGTTCGCTCAGCGTGGATCCAGTTCACCTGCGACGAGACTTCCGACGAGCCGACCATGCTGACGATACAGACCGAGGAGGTCGCCGACGCCGCCCGCTTTACCGACAAGACGGCCGACATCTCTTCGCGCCGCTGGTCGCCGGCTACCGTGGCGTGGTCTCCGCGCCCTTGGCGCACGCCCGATCAGGCCGACGTCGACCAGCAGACACCGGACCTCGCGGCGCTCCTGCAGAGCGTGATCGATCGCCCCGACTCGCGCACGGGTCAGGCCCTCGCGTTCCGCATCACCGGGTCGGGCCGGCGCGTGGCGGCCTCCGCGCACGGCAGCGGCACCGGGAGTGCCGTCCTGCATGTCGAGGCCGACGAAGTCGCTCCCGCCGGGTCGCAGGCCGCGTCCCCGCAACTCCCGTATCGGGTCGAGTTCTTTTTCGGAGCCCCCCGCAGCCTGGAAGCCGGCACACGTCTCTTTCGCGTGAAAGTGCAGGGCGAGGATGTCACTGCACCGATCCGGCTGGACTCCGGCCAACAGTCCGCCCGCACCCTCACCATCGAGCGGGTGCTCCTGGGGGATGTGCTCGAGGTGGAGTTCGTGCCCGAACGAGGCCGGCCACTGCTGTCGGGGATCCGGCTGCAGCAGCTCGACGACTGACGCGGCAGCAGCCCACAGGCCCGCGGGCCTTACAGCGTGTAGTTGTCCTTGTAGCCTTCCCGCATGGTGGCGATCGCCAGGTCGAGGGCCTGCTGCCATTGGTTGGCCAGTGCGGGCTGCCATTCGACACCGAAATACTCCTCGAGCGTCGCCAGCAATTCGGTCTGGAACTTCGGGAGATCGTCGAGCTTCACCCCTTCGTGAAAGTGGCGGTTCCCGAGCACCTTCAGGTAGTGCTCGGTCGCCGGAAAGCGGTGCAGGTAATAGGCCTCGATCGAAGCGAGGGCCATCGTCAGCATGCTGGCCTGTACCCGCAGGTTGCGCCCCTCGAAGTGCCAGCGCAGTTCCGGGTATTTCGTCAGCAGGCGGTCATAGAACCGCTCGATCACCAGCGCCCGGCTGTTCAACAACGACTGGACGCTCTCAGAAATGTCCATCCCGCTTCCCCGCTGTGGAACCCGCCGCGACGTCCGGCACGCGGCCTCCCGATTCCCACAATCTCACAAGTGGCTCGATCCTGCAACCACCTTCGAGAACGCGAGAGACGCTCACAGATAGGAAATTTTTCATACGAAGTTGACAATCCCGACGCAGATCCGGTACTTTCAGAATCAACGGGCCGTTGTTGTTGCGTGCAGACGCGACTCCATGGGAGTCTGCACTCTCGTCATATTCATTCTCTCGCCCCGATTCTGACAGGAGACCCGGTCTATGCCCCGTCCCAGACTCCGCCGCGCATTCACGCTGATCGAGCTGCTGGTGGTGATCGCCATCATCGCGATTCTGATCGCGCTGCTGCTGCCCGCCGTCCAGCAGGCCCGCGAAGCCGCCCGACGCACGCAGTGCAAGAACAACCTCAAGCAGCTCGGCCTGGCCCTGCACAACTACCACGATGTCTACAACATGTTTCCGTTCCGCCAGGGTGGCGGGCATGGCGGCGGAACCAGCCCCTACGGCAACGATGGCAATTATGGCTTCACCGGCAAAATGAGCGGCCTGGTGTCGCTGCTGCCGTATTTCGACCAGGCGCCCCGGTTCAACAGCCTCATGGCGAAAGCGGTCACGAACCCCGGCCTTGCCCCATGGAGTGGGGACTCCGAACTACGTCAGGACATCCCCGGCCTGCTCTGCCCGTCGGACCAGAAGTCCGACCGGAACGCTGGACGGAACAACTACCGGTTCTGTGTCGGTCCCTTTGGCAAGCGCCACCGCGTGCCGGTCGACGCCATGCAATGGGAATCAAACGATCGTCAGGGCTGGGGGGGTGAGCGCCCGATTCGTGGCATCTTCGGCATCTCGAGCGACACCCGGGTCGGCGACATTCTCGACGGGACCTCCAACACGATCGCCATGTCGGAACGCATCCAGGGGACGAACGCCACGCGCCGCCTCAAGATTGTCGGTGTCGGCGTCGCGTCTATAATGAATGACGGGTTCATCGATCCACTGACCCCTGATCCGCTGGATCCGAACTTCCATGCGGATATGGATACGCTGGTGGCGGCCTGCGAAGCGACCGTTGCCGCTGCTTCGCAGCCGCAGGTTTACACGGACCCCAAGGATAACGAACTTCCCGGTGACCGCTTCTCCGACGGTGGCTACTATTTCGTCGGCTTCAGCACCGCCAACACCCCGAACAGCGCTTCCTGCATCGGTGAGGAGTGGGATCGGTCCCACGCCCTGATTTCCGCCACCAGCCAGCACGCCGGCATCGTGCAGGTGCTGATGGCCGATGGTTCCGTCAAGGCGGCCAGCGAGAACATCGACAAGTTCGTCTGGCGGGGTCTGGGAACCAAGTCCGGCGGTGAGGTCAACGCCACGCTCGAGTAGTCTGTCAGCGGCTGAGACACCGGGGTGTCGCGTTCGCGCAGGCACCCCGTTTGACTTTCGCCCACAGACACCTGTGGTCCTGCCCGGCAACCATGCCGGGGGCTTGGCCCTGCTGCAGCGCCGGCAGTTTCGGGCCGGGGGATTTCTGTGCAATCGCTCCCGTCGTGGCTCCATGTCCACTGACATCACGCAACATGATCCTCCCCAGCCGGTCCCGGCCCAAGAGGCGGACCGGCAGCCCGCGACCGCTGCGCCGCTTCACTGGGTCCGCCTGCTCACGCTCGTCCTGATTGCGGGGGGGCTGGGGTTCTGGCTCTTCACCGGCACCGGTCAACCCACCGTGACCACCCCCACGGACGACACCGAGGCGGTGGGAGTGACAGAGGCGCTTGCGGAACTGGGCAATGATCCGGCCGACCTGCTCGCGGTCGGGGAGCAGCTGCAGCGTGCCGGTCGCCTGTCCGAGGCTTTGGAGGTGTTCGACCGAATCCCGCAGTCGGCCGGTGAGGCGGCGATCACCGCGCGAGTCTCCCAGGCATCGACGCTGCTGCATCTGGGGGAACTGGTGAAATGTGAAGAGCAACTGCACCGGCTGGAAGAGCTGGACCCCGGAAACGACTACCTGGTCAACCTCCGCGCCTCGCTGTTGACGGCTGCAGGCCGGCGCTGGGAATCGCTACCGTACCTGCGTGAGTCGCTTCGGCGGGATTTTCCCGAGCAGTTCACGTCGCTGATCTACCTGGCCAATCTGCATGCGATGCCCGCCCCTGATGAAGATTACTTCGAGCGCCTGTACCAGGTGGGTGACGCCTACAGCCTCTTGACTGCGGCGCGACTGGCCGCTTCACTGGACATGACGGACCGCGCTCTCGACCTGCTGGGCCGCTCCTTGGATCTCAAGCCGGATCTGGTCGAGACCCAGATCCAGTTCGGGCAATTGCTGCTCAACAGCGGTGAAACCGCCGCTTTTGAACACTGGCAGTCACAGCTCCCGGCCGACGCCGAGATCCATCCGATCCTGTGGCTGCTGCGCGGCGCCACGCCCAGGAACAGGGAGACTACGACGGGGCACTGCGCTGCTACTGGGAGGCGCTGCAGCGGGACCCCAACCAGGACCGGGCCTGCTACCAGTTGGGGCAGGTGCTTGCGGCCCGGGGAGAGAGCGAAGCGGCCAGGCCCTTTCTGGAGCGGGCCGGCCGTCTGGCGTTTCTGAACAATGAAGCCATGACTCTGTACGATAGCGCGGGAGGAGTGCCAACGCTGGCGAACTGTGCCCGCGCCTGCCTGGAACTGGGACGGCTCGCCGAAGCCGAGGCCTGGTGTCGACTGATCCTCGAGTCGCAGCCCCGCAACGCGGACGCGCTCGACATTCTCAGACAACTGGCCGAGGAGCCCGGAGAGGAACTTCCCTGGCTTCGCCCCGAAGACAACCTGGCCGAGCGGATCTCGTACGCCCACCTGCCGCTGCCGGAGTACGCCCCGCGGTCTCCCGGCAGTCCGGGGCCCGAGGCGTTCGCCGACCGCAGCGCCGACATTCGCTTTGCAGAGGAGGCGGCCGAACGGGGACTGGGCTTCACCTACTTCAACGGGCAGCAGCCGGACCAGGAGGGGCGGAAGATGTACGAGTACACCGGCGGCGGCGTCGGCGTACTCGACTATGACCGTGACGGCTGGCCCGATCTCTACTTCACCCAAGGCTCCAGCTGGCCTCCCGATCCCCTGCAGACGAGTCAGGTCGACCACCTGTACCGGAACCGGCAGGGGGAGCGGTTCACAGAGGTCGCCGGGCCCGCCGGTCTCATGGAGGGACGGTTCGGGCAGGGAATCAGCGTCGGCGATTTTGACGGAGACGGGTTTTCCGACCTGTACGTCGCCAACCTGAACGGCAACCGGCTGTTCCGCAACAACGGGGACGGGACCTTCGAGGATGTCACGGCGACGGCCGGCGTCGGTCACGATTTCTGGACGACCAGTTGTCTGCTGGCCGACCTGAATGGCGACGGACTCCCCGACATCTACGATGTGACGTTCCTGCAGGGGGACAACGTGTTTACGATCGTGTGCCGGGACAAGGACGGCGTCGCCCGGTCGTGTGCTCCCAAGGGGTTCGAGGCGGCTCCCGACTTCGTGTACTTCAACCAGGGTGATGGCACGTTTGCACCGGCAGCACCGAACGCGGGCTTCGATGTCCCGAACGGCGACGGACTGGGGATTGTCGCTGCCGACTTCGACCAGTCGGGGCGACTGGGACTGTTCATCGCGAATGACGGCCGGCCCAACTTCTACCTGACGCCTGTCCCCCCGGTCGATGGTCCGATCACGAGCTGGGAAGAGCGGGGTCTGCTCTCCGGACTGGCCTACGATGACGTGGGCGCGTCTCAGGCGTGCATGGGAGTCGCGGCGGAGGACGCCAATCACGATGGCCGGATCGACCTGTTCGTCACCAACTTCTATGAAGAGTCGAACACGCTGTATGTGAACATGGGAACCGAGACGTTCCTGGACCAGACCGAGAGCTTCGGCCTGCGGGAACCGAGCCTGAAGCTGCTCGGCTTCGGCACCCAGTTTCTCGATGCCGACCTCGATGGCTGGTCGGACCTGGTGCTGGTCAATGGGCATGTGGACGACTTTTCGCACAAGGGCATTCCGTATCGGATGCGGCCGCAGTTCTTCCGCAACCAGCGGGGCACCCGGTTCGAGGAGCTGACCGCGCCCGAGGTGGGGCCATGGTTCGGGATCGAACAGCTCGGACGGGGCCTGGCCACCGTCGACTGGAACCGCGACCTGCGCCCGGACTTCGTCGTCAACAATCTCGATCATCCTGCATCCCTGGTCACCAACACCACAAGCGACGCCGGCCAGGCATTCTCGCTGCGACTCGTCGGGCGGAGCGGGGCCCGGGATGCCATCGGCACGCGGGTCGTCGTCCACGCCGGTGACCTCGAGTACGAACGACAGTTGACGGCGGGTGACGGTTACCAGGCCTCGAAGGAGAAGCTGCTGGTGTTCGGGCTCGGCCCGGAGCCGGTCGCCGGCCGGGTGACGATCATCTGGCCCGGCGGACAGGAGCAGACGTTTGCCGATGTCGCGGCCGGCCGGGAATATGTGGCCGTCGAAGGGACCCAGCAACTCTGGACGTTGACTCAGTCAGATCCGTGAGCCGTTCGTCCCCGGGGTCCGTTGACCTCGCGGACGCGGCTGTTAACTACCTCCCTTGAATCAGGAAGAGACACCCATGAAGTACCCGCAGAGTGCCATCGCGTTTGCCGCTCTCGCGCTGGCTGTCGCCAGTCCGGGCTGCAATTCGGAACCGCCTCCCGCCACCGAGGAAGCCATCCAGCAGTACGAAGACGCTCAGTCGTCGCATGCCTCGGAGTATGCCAAGAAGTACCAGGGGAAGCGCCGCCGAAGATCCCGAACTAGCGGTCTGTTGAACAATCGCAGACCCGCACGAAGCGCCAGCGCGTGTGTCCCGGATTCCGGAGTGATTTGCCATTCCAGATTCCTTCGCTGGCGCGTCGGGCTTGTCTTGCAGCAGGCTGCCAGGGGTGCCCACACATCCGGACCTGGCAGCGGGCAGGGCTATCCCGAGTCAGCCGCCAGGTGGGGATGCTCCCCAGTGCGGGGTGGATCTAGTTGCCCCCACCTCGGCCAGGCGTTGCTGGGACCGCTGCAACGCCTCGTCGGTCGGTCGCTGTCCTGGCAGCACTTCGCACAGCCCGGCGAGCATCTCTACCGTCTCGTTCACACTGTCCGGGACTCGACAGATCGTGGCGTTGTCTCGTCCCTTCTGGCTGGCCTGTGCGTTCTCACTCATCTTGGCCTCCTGGACGCCGTCGTGCACCAAGACCCCCTCCTGGTTTGACGGATGCCTCGGGTGTTGTGCCCGCCGAGATCCGAGGGGTGGACGCACTATTCCTGCCGACCGATGCCGCACTGACAGCGAGCAGGCCACTCCAAGACCGAGCAGCGTCTGTGGGACGCGGCTGATGAACTCCGCGCCAACTCCGACCTCAAGCCGTCCGAATACTCAACGCCCGTCCTGGGCCTCATCTTCCTGCGGTATGCCGACCATCGCTTCGCCCAGGCCGAGAAGGAACTGGCTGGCAAAGGCTCCGGCCGGAGGACGATCGGCCGCGCAGACACAGTGAGTTAGAGCGCATTGCACTTATATGTAGCGGTACCCTGCGTGCCTCAGATGCCGTCGGCACTCGTCTTCGGGGAAGAGTGAGGAGACTCTTCCGCACGCTTGCCAGAGCGCTGCCACCGTGCGTTCTTTCCGGCTGCGGATCAGCCCTTTGAACTTCGAGAAGACCGTCTCAATCGGATTCAGATCCGGGCTGTACGGGGGCAGATAGCACACACGCGTCCGGCGCCGGCGATGGCCTCACGAACACCTTTCACTTTGTGAGCGCTCAGATTGTCCATCACGACAATGTCGTCCTGATGGAGCGTTGGAACAAGTTCCTGCTTCACCCACGCCAGGAAGATCTCACCGTTGATGGCTCCGTCAACGACAAGAGGAGCTCTCAGCCCGGTACAGTGAAGACCGGCAAGAAACGTCGTCGTCTTCCAGTGGCCATGGGGCACCGAATCGCGAAGACGTCGACCACGCAGCGATCGTCCCCGAGGTCGCGTCATGTTGGTTTTCACCCACGTTTCGTCGACGAAAACAAGTCGTTCCGGATCAAAGTCGCGTTGTCTGGCGACCCATGTCCGACGTTTCTCGGCCACGTCGGGACGCTCCTGTTCGGCGGCGATCAGGACTTTTTTTTAAGAGTCAGCCTGAGCCTCTGCAGCGCGCGGCAGAGTGTGGATTCGCTCAGCTCAGTGCCCAGTTCGTCTTTCAGCTCGGACAATGTCAGATCGGGTTGTTCCTCGATAACGCGTTGGATGTCGTCACTGATGTCGTGCCATTTCGGCCGACGATCGCGTGTCGTACGAGGCGCCGTCATGCCGCTCTCACGACGCCTCTGCAGAATTCGACGGACCCACGATTCACTCACGTTGAAACGGAGGGCCACTTCCCGTGTCCCGCCTCCCTCGTCACAAGCGGCAAGGACATCACGCCGAAACTCCCGCGAATAAGCCTGCATCGCAACCTCCGTGCAAAACGAAAGTCGCTACTCTACCCAGCTCGCCCTCCTGGCGCTACTGTTATCTGAAACGCGCTCTAGACCTGTGATGTTTACCTCAACCCGACGCAATTTGGCGGCCGTAAAACGGAGCGTCCGATCAGTTCGGAAACTCAACGGGCAGGTCGGCTGCATTGCCCCTACGGCGTCGGGCGCACCAGTCAGGGGGGATGCCGTCTCGCCAACGGCCAATCCGGCCCAGCCGCTACCAATCCGGGCAACGTCCTACCCTGACGACCCGGCCCCGGCACAGCACCGAACCGGCTGAAAGGACCTGACTGGACATGAGGGCACCATCTCCCGAGCACCGTCCCTTTAAGGACGTGCCGGGGATAATGGGGGCGGTGCGCTCTCGGGGCGTGGAGAGCGGCCGATCCGACGGAGCGAGAAAGCAAGGTTTCTGCCGTGATGCGCAGGTGATGGTTTTTACATGAACCTCCGTCACAACCTCTTGAGAATAGTGAACAGGCAGGCGAGTTGAACCCAGCCCAAGAACATCATGGCCGAGCGATCTTTGCGGAGCGCGAGGCGGCCGTAGTTGTGCAGCCAGGCGTTCGTCCGCTCGACGCGCCAGCGATGGCGTCGGCGGCGCAGCTTGCGGCCGTCCTGAGTGGGGGGCTTGACGCGATTCGCGCGGTGCGGACAGATCAGATCGATGCCGCGCCCAGCCAGACGTTCGCGCAACGGGTCGCTGTCGGCAGCGGCGTCATAGAGCAGGCGGATTCCGGAAGGTTTTCGAGGAGCTGGGTCTCAAGATGGCGTTGGAGGAGGGCTGACCAACGTAGGGGGGGCCGGGCCATGACGCTTCCGCAGGCCATGAAACGGGGGGACGCGGTGACGGTCGGCTACCAGCACTGAGTGTCCACCGTGGACATTGTCGTGCCGAATGCCGCCGTCAATGTGTACGCAGCCGCGTGACCACCTGAGTGGCGGTTGCGCCCGTGGCGACGGAGGCCGGTGGGGCACCGCCGAAAGCGGGTTTTTTGGTCGCAACTGGTCCCGGGGACTGCAATAGTGGGTTGTGGCGGGCCCCGACAAGACAGGCGTTACTGATCCCGCTCGCTCCGCATCGATGAGAATGCTGACACCCCCCATTCCGCTGCGAACGACACCGGCCCGGGTCGATGGCACCGTCGTGGTCCTCGGCGGCAGCATCGACCAGCTGGGGATGATCCGCACCATCCGCCAGAAGGGCCTGCGGGCGCTGGTCCTCGACAGCAATCCCCAGGCGCTGGGCCGGCAGGAGGCGGACGACTTCGCCCCGGTCTCCTGCCGCGACGTGCCGGCCATTGTCGAGTTCTGCCGACACTACCACCGCGATCGCATTGTCGGCGTCACCACAGCCGGGTCCGACATTCCCCACATCATGGCGGGGGTCGGTTCGGCCCTGGACCTGCCGGCCGTCAGCCCGGAGACCGGACGGCTCGGGACCCACAAATACCTGATGAAAGAACGTTTTGCGGAGTGCGGCGTGCCGATCCCCTGGTTCGGCTACGTCTCGTCCGCCACCGAGCTCCAGCAACTGGCGGAAGAGCGCGACTACCAGATCATCATGAAGCCGGTCGATGCCTCGGGTTCGTTTGGGGTGTTTCATCCTCGCCCTGAAGACGATCTGGCGCTGCTGTTCGAGCGAACCGCTGGCGTGGGCAAGGTGGGCCGGGTGATGGTGGAAGAGTACATCGAGGGCCCACAGATCAGCACCGAGACGATCCTGCTCGACGATCAGGACTTCACGCCGACGTGTGCGCGGAGGAACTACGACGAACGCGAACACTTCCGACCGCAGATCATGCAGAATGGTTCGGAACAGCCGGGGGGATTTACACCGGACGAAGTCGCCGCCTGTGAAGCTCTGACGGCGCAGGCCGGGCGGGCCCTCGGGATCACCCGCGGCGTGGCCAAAGGCGACCTGGTGATCCACCCCGAGCGGGGTCCGATGGTCATCGAAATCGCTGCCCGGATCTCCGCAGGTCACTTTGCCGACGGCATAATCCCCATTGCCACCGGAGTGAACATTCTGGATGCCGTGGTCGACATCGCAGTCGGCTGCGCCCCGGATGTCAAGTCGCTGATCCCGAATCGGCAACGTGCGGCAGCCGTGCGGTTCTTCTTCCCCGCACCAGGTTTGCTGCAGGCCATCGAGGGGATCGAAACCTCGCTGCAGAACCCCTGGTTGCGGCTGCTGAGGACTACGGTTGAACCGGGCGAAGTGGTGGCCGCTCCCAGCCATCACGGCCTGAGATGCGGCGCATTCATCGTCGAGGGCGAAACCAGGCAGGAAGTGCTCGGCCGGGTCGACGAGATCTATGAGACCATCCGGTTCCGGACTTCTCCGACGCATGCCCCCTGCACATTGTTCGACTCCGTTCTCCTGCCTCATTGCAGAGCTTGATCGGTTAGCAAGTCGCGCCCCATGCGCCAGCCAGATCTCACACAGACGATGGCGTCAACGGCCCCTATTCCAGCACGGGAGTGGTCGCGGGACTACCCGCTTCCGAAGAGCGGCGGAAGGGAGAAGGAACTGCAGGGGGCGCATCCCGGAAGTACTCGCCAGATTCCGCGATGGCATTCCCCAACCACCCTCACGCCGACCACCTGGACGAATGGCACAAGGCCCCGGAATCAACGCCGACCGGGAAAGCGACCGGAACATCAGGCAACACCGCCGACGCGATAAGACGGTCGCAGGCGACGCTTGGGGCGCGGCTGGGGAAGGTCACTCTGAGCCGAGGGAGGCGAGACGATAACCGAGCCTTCCACACGCACACGTGCGCAAGGCGTGATTCCCGGATTGGTCACCGGCCGAGGGTGACATTGTCACCACCTGATGGTGGCCCGAGAGACGAGACTCGAATTCCCTCTTCACACGCCAGAGGTGGGACTACCGGTAGACTACCGGATTCGCCACAGGCCGATGCCTGGAGTACCGCGAAAACATGCGAAGTGATGCACGTAAGTGACAGTGTTTGCAAAAGGCGTTTTGGCGACTAGAATGCCGTCAAACACCGGAGAATTTCAGGCTATTGACGTCTGAGAAGTCGTTTTTGACATGCATGAGGTCGCTGGTTCGAGTCCAGCCGGGCGCACTCAACATCCCAAGGTCATCCCTTGGCCAGTCGGTCGGCAATACCGGCACATGCGGGGGGAGCCAGCTCGGTCCCCGAACCGACTTGGGAGTTCCCAAGTGGGTTTCGGGCATTACATCGGGGACCTGATCGGGGACTTCACCCCTCTCATCCCCATTCTCCCCGACATCTACCGCTACGGACTCACATGGCGGCGTCCCTTCATCGCGGAGTGAGGATCCCGGGGCCTCGTTGAAAGTTGTTCCCGGACAGTCCTCCCCCGGACCCTCGTCCCTGTTCAAGTTTCAAGCCGGCAACAGCCCCCGGGCGGGCGTCGGTCTGCGCAGGAGGGGTTCCCAGGGAGCACGCCGGATCTAATTGCGGCCGTTGATGTTCCAGTCACCCCATTTGCCCGCGTCCGCAGTTCTGATATCCTTCATAAGTTACTCAACTTCTTTGAGTCATCGCTGTGCCGACGCCACAGGCGCTGGCGCACCTGTCTGTATCGAGCCTGTCTATGGAATTCCGCAAGTGTCCCGGCTGTCAGGCCTCCGTGCTGGACGACGAAGCCCAGGAGTGCCCCTTCTGCGGTGCCTCGATGTCAGGAAAGCCCTCAGGGGCTCCTCAGCCGGCTGGTGCATCCAGGCCGGGTAGCACACCTCGCCCGAAACAGCCCGATGCCGGCAAGAAGCCTCCGGTGACACCACCGAAAGCCAGTCCGGTGACCAAGAGCACAACGCGACCGACGGGACGAGCCGCGAGCCCGGGCAAGGGACAGGAGCCACCGGAGGACGACGACCCGTTCGATATCAGTCGAGCCGCCGCGAGCCAGGCGCCGGCGGCGCTGCCTCGCCCGGCAAAAGGCCGCATGATCCGCGTGGTCTGTCCCATGTGTGAGACCCCCGGATTCATCTCGGCGAAGATGCAGGGGCGCGATGTGAAGTGCTGTAACCCGGACTGCATGGTTCCAGTCTTCAAGGCTCCCCGCCCCGAGTCCGAGGAAGTTGAGGAGTCAACGACCCGCTCGTCCGGGCTCTCGCCCAAGGCTTTGATCCTGACGACGATTCTGGGGGTGGGACTGCTGGTGGGGCTGCTGTATACGTTTCTCTTCAACGGGGGGAGTGGGGCCCCAACGACCGTCGACACTCCACCGCCGGTGACAGGGGCCAACGGGGCAGAGGACCCGGTTGCGCCGGCTCACGATCTGATTACGCGCGATCGCGGGGAGAAAGGTCCACAGCGACTGCCGCTGGCAGAGATTCAGCAACGTTCTCTGCAGGAGATCTCGGACCTCGCCCGCTCGCGCGACGAGAACCGCAATCGAGCGTACTCGAGACGCCTGGCGGCCGAAGCGTATGCGGTGTCTGGTGATGTGACGCGGGCTCGTGAACAGCTCCAATTGTTGCAGAACGTTGGGGTCCAGGTGCCGTTCTACCAGGTGGAACCGCTGATGCTCATCTACTGGGAGCAGCTCCGCCAGGGGAACTCGAAAGCCGCCTTAGAAACACTCGCGAGTGCCCAAAAGGCCGGGGAGCGGATGCCCGTGGCGGGCCACGCAACGCTGGACGCACAAGTGGCCCTGTCCGCCGGCGAGGCCGCCGCCAATCAACTCGACGCGGCACGCAGCCGACTGTCCCAATTGGATCTCGAGCCGACTCGTGCCCGGGCGGCCGCCTTGGTTCAGATGGTCTTCGACCTGCAGAACTACGATCTCGATCGCGTGGTCCGCCTGTCGATGATCGATCTGTCGGCCGATCCGCTGGCGGTGGCTGTGGCCGTGCGACTGATCTCGAACGGGCAGACCGACGCGGCAATTCGCTGGGCGCTGGCCGCTGAGGACGCTGCCGTGCAGGAGGATTGCCTGTCGGCCCTCGCGTTCGCCGCCGCACACCAGGCAATCGTTGCGGGGGACACGGCCCCGCTGCAGAAGCTCCGCAGCCTGCTGCCTCAGCAGTCCGCCACGGGGCAGAGTCGAATTCAGGCGGGAATTGCCACGGCGTACCTGATGCAGAACGACCAGGCGAACGCCGAGACAGCGTTACAGGCGGCAGTCCAGGCGCTGGAGCAGGTCACTCCGCTGCCGGCGATTCCCTCGGCATCGATGCGGCAGATCTACCAGTCCCGCGGGGGCCCCCATGCAGGGAGGCCTGACCCGGCCGCCATGCGTTCGGCAGCGCTCTCTGTCGCCCAGGTAGCGCAGTTGCAGAACGAGCTGGGTCGACCGGACGAAGCGTGGAACACGCTCCTGCAAGCCTGGAAGTTCACGCCATCTCTGGGCCCTCCCTATGCGGACATGGCTGCACTCGAGACTGCCATTACGGAGAACCCCGGCGCCACGCAGGAAAGGCTGGCACGAGAACTGGGGCTGGACACGCGGGACCGCAAGGAACGGGCGTTTCGCGAGTACCGCCGCCAGCTCATCGACTTCGTAGCAGCGGCCAACGCACGGTTTGAACTCGAACAGGCCCTGCTCGCCGAAGCCATTGACTGGGGGCTGCTCGTGGAGGTAGGCCAGTTCATTCAAGACCCCGGTCAGGTCCCCGGTGCCGAAACACAACCCTATCTCGCATCGCCGCTGGTCTCCACGCTGAAACAGCATCTGGAGCAGGCGTCACCCACCGATGAACTGGCAGCCCTGAGCACGGCTCTCGAGGGTATGTCGGTGGATCGGGACAATGTCACGCGGCTGGTTCTGGAAACCGACCAACACGTCGCCGCCGGGGAGTATCGTGAGGCCGGCGCCCGGCTGGCACAGATCCAGGGGGCGAACGACTACGTCCGGGATCAACGGGCTCTCCAGCTGGCCTGTCGGCTGGTGCGCGAGGGAAAACTGCAGGAGCTGATCGAGTTCGTGCATGCCCTGCAGGATGACGTGCTGGGAGAAGACTGCCTGAGAATGGCCGGTGCCCTGTCCGTCGAGCATGACTCGGCTCCCGACCTGTACAACATGTACACCCAGCATGGATTGAATGCCACCGAGAAGATTGCGTTGTTGCGCGGCCTGGTTGATGGGATCGCGGCCCAGCCACAGGCTGCTCCCACCGGGACGACACCTCCCGCAGGGCCGGGCTGACCCGGACCCCGCGACCCGCTGGGAGCAGCGGGTCGGCGGGCGCCGGAACAGGCAACACCTCGGCGACACCTTAAGTCCGTGCGGAGCGCGCCCATCGCCCGGATGATCGGCAAGTTGTTGAAGGTGCGGGTGAGATCCACCGAGGTTTGATGCTGGCGCGAGGGGTCGTGTTGCGGTTTCCGGAATTGTTCCAGATACCGGTCGTGCCTCGCGGAAAGCCTCTCTTGCTCCCAAGCCGCAGACTACGTAACCTCTCTCCCCGTAAGGGTCGAGCTCTGCGGCTGGGATTGTCTGATCCTTGGTGTTCATCGAGACGCGTTGGCGTTCGGGGACTTCTGTCACCGTTTTTCCCAGGAGAAGCTGCAATGTGTTGCTTCCGCTATGTTGCGATGTGCGCGGTCCTCGGAGGTCCGCTGCTGTGTGTGTCTGCCCGCGCCGTGAACGCTGCCGACCCACCGCGCCTGAGGACGTTTGTCGCCTCGGGCGACCGGCTGCTTGAGGACCTGCAGTTCCTGACGGTCGATCTCGCCCAGGAGAACAAGCAGTGGTCCGACAACATCTACCCGAGCATCGACATCTTTCTGGTGGGGGTCGAAACACGCGAGCCGATCCGCTTCGACATTCTGATGGGTGCCAACAACGGGCAGGGGTGGCGGTATCAGCCCTCGATCCCCATCGCCAACCTGAAGACGTTCATCGAGGAGAACCTGCAGCCAATCGGGATTGATGCCAAACGGAAGGACCGCCGTGGCACCTTTTACGAACTGTCCGGCGGTGTCTATGACGGCGGCATGCGGATCGTCGAGGAAGACAAGTCGATCTACGCCTGTATCGCCGCGAAGGGGTTCGAGGAGGATGACATCCCCAAAGAGATGCTGCACCCCAGCGCCACGCACCAGACGCTCGTGGACCGCGGCTTCGATATTGCTGCCGAACTGCTGAACGACGCCGAGCAGATGGAACAGCGCGATCAGGATTTCCTGGTGTTCCAGCAGAGCTCACTGGCACAGGTCAAGAAGCGCCCCGATGAGACGAAGGAGGTCTTCGCCCTGCGGGAACTCTCGGCACGCCAACAACTCGAGGTGCTGCATCGGGCCTACGTCGAAGCCGAGCAGGCGACGGTGGGCTGGACCACGGACGTGGCAGAGCAGGCAGGGCGGGGCGATTTCTTCCTGTCCGCCCTGGGCGAGACCTCGCTGGCCGAATACCTCATGCAGCTGGCTGCCGAACCGAGCCGGTTTGCCGCGCTCGCCCGGCCGTCCGAGGCGGTCGTGACGCTGCGGGTCAACATGGCCATCGACGAGTTTCGCCAGAAGCAGCAGCGGGTCTGGTACGAGACCGCGCGTCCGGTTCTGACCGAGAAGATTGCCGCGATGGAGAGTCGCACCGATGCGGAGAAAGCGGCGCTGCAGAAGATTGCTACGCAGGTGTTCGACATCTTCGTCGCGGGGATCGAGTTGGGCAAGCTGGACCTGATCGCTGACATCAGCACCCAGGACTCCGGGCTGCACACACTGTTGATTGCCGTGGAAGCCAAGGACGCCAAGGCCGTCGACGCCATCGTGAAACTCCTGCCCGAGGCCCATGCCGACTGGAGCGTCGAAACCGAGATCGAACAGATTGGCGATGTGGCGATCCACAAGGTGGATGTCTCGAAGGACACCGTGAAGTCTCTCGTCGACTTCTTCGGCGACAGCGGTGCGGTCTATGTCGGCACCAGCCCCAGCACCGTGTGGGTCGCGGCGGGGGACAAGTCCCTCGAGACGTTGCGGTCCTCGATCGAGACCGTGGCCAACACCGAAGATCCACCGGCATCCGCTGGCATGATCATCGACCTGAAACTCCACGCGCTGCCCCTGGTCAGTCTCGCCGACAGCTATATCAACGAGACGGGCTTCGATCTGGTCGAGTCTCTGAATCTGCAGGCAGCAAGGCCCGACGCGGAAGAGAAGGGCGAGAAGGACGGCCCGATCGGTGCCGGTGGCCTGAAGCCAATTGAGCCGGCAGAGTTGCGGGCCATCGCCATCAAGGCCCTGCAGGACATCGATGACTCGATCTCGATCGAACTGCAGCGAATCGAGGACCACATCGAGGGGAGTGTCGTGATGGCCCCCGGTCCACTGCGAACGATCGGGAAGGTCATCGCCAAGGTCGCCGCGGACAACCTGTGACACCATCCGACTGGCTGACGCTGCCCGCGCCGGCCTGCTTCCACCCTGGGATCCCGGTCGGGGCGCCGTCAGCGGGCGCCGCAACAGCGCTTGTACTTCTGACCGGAACCGCACGGGCAGGCCTCGTTACGGCCCGGCGAGGCGGCGATGGTCGATCGCCGGCCACGGTCACTGTTCTCGCGCCGTGTGGTGTTGCCGCCAACAGGTACGCGCTGCCGTCGTCGCTGCATGATCCCGCGGGCCGGCCGACCGGCCCGCACCTCCGTCGCCATCTCCTGCATCACCGGATCGATGTGATTGAAGAAGGCACGATACCCGGCGCAGAGATAGTTGAGACCGGGCTGACCATCGGGGGTCGCGAGGAAGCGATTCTTGGGACATTCCCCGTTGCAGGCGAAGCGGACTTCGCAGTCGAGACAGTAGCGGGGGAGCGTTGACTCCTTCGCCTCTCCGAAGGCCTGCTGCCGCTCGGAATTGGCCAGAGTGACAATCGGCAGGTCCAGAATGTTGCCCAGATGATAAGCCGGCTCGACGAAGTGATCGCAGCTGTACAGATCCCCGTTGTGCTCGATGGCGAGCACCCGACCGCAGCGTCTTCGAAATACACACAGGCTCGGCTCCAGCCCGAGCCAGGCCGCCAGGGCCTGATCGAAGATCTGCACGAACACCTGTCCGACATCCCGCTGCATCCATTCTTCAAACACCGCTACCAGGAAGTGTCCCCACTGGTCGGGTAACACCGAGCGGGAACTGACGAAGTCCTCAGGCCGGGATTCGGCATCGGTCTGCGCCGCCGGTGGTTCGGCATGCCTGCCGACACCGCGACGCTCCACCAGGGGGATGAACTGTAGGAAGCGTACACCGTTGTCACGCAGGTAGGTGTAGACCTTGCGGCCGTGGTCTCCGTTGTGACGGTTCACGACGACCAGGGCGTTGAATTCCACCTGATGCGCCTTGAGGCGATTGAGGGCCTGCAGGACGGCTCGGAAGGTGGAGCGCCCCTTGGTGTCGATACGGTACCGGTCGTGCAGATCGGCGGGCCCGTCGATCGAGAGCCCGATCAGGAATCCATGTTCCTTCAAGAACCGGCACCAGTCATCGTCCAGCAACACGCCGTTCGTCTGGAGGGTGTTGACGATCCGCCGCCCACTTGGGGTATAACGTCGCTGAAGCTCGAGTATCCGCTGGAAGAACTCGATTCCCAGCAGGGTGGGCTCGCCACCCTGCCAGGCGAAAGTGATGTCCTCCGCTCCGGACGGCTGCGCCTCGATGTACTGTCGAATGTAGGCCTCGAGCGTCTCCTCTGGCATCCGCCAGCTCCCGGTCTGCGGGTACAGCTCTTCCTTGTGCAGGTAGTAGCAGTACTCGCAGTCAAGATTGCAGATCGGCCCGATGGGTTTGGCCATGACATGCAGCCCCTGCGCCGTCAACCAGTTGGGGGTCGCTGACTCAGCGGATGACATGGCCACACCCTTGCGATGACTCGAAAGCGGACTCCCGTCGATTGGATTCTCTGGGCGTATACTTTTCAACCGCCGGAGAACGTGCCAAGATGATCACGGTCAGATTCAACTCGCGCCGGGAGCCACGAACTTATGATCTTTGGATTCGGCAGAAAGAGAGCCGAGCCATCCTCGGAAGAGATCGAGATCGAATCGATCCTGTTTCAGGGGGCGCTCAACGGTGTTGAGGTGGATCTGCAGGCGAATGCCCGCTTGGCGCAGGCGGGACTGGTCCCGGCCAAAACCCTGATCAGCGATGCCCTCAATCGACGGGCCGAGATGCTCCGCATCGAACCCAAAGGGGAGCGGGCCGTGGTCGCGCTGTTCGTTGACGGCGTGCCGTACCCTGGTGCCCGGCTCTCCAAGCAGGAGGCGCTGGCGGTCACACAGATGATCAAGCTGCTGGCCGGTCTGAACATCAAGGACCGCAAAACGCCGCAGTCGGGGGGGATCGCCACGGAATTTGACAACACGCCTTACCATCTGCTGATCGACACGGTCCCCGTCAAGACGGGTGGTGAACGGCTGACGGTGCGGGCCCGCAACCTGAAGAATCAGATCGACACTCCCGAGGAGGTGGGTTTCTCCGAACCGCTCCGCGAGCGAATCAGGGTGTTGACGTCGCAGCGGAAGGGCGTGGTGCTGGCCTGCGGTCCCGCGAATTCCGGCGTGACGACCACCGCGATGGCCGTGCTGAAGTGCATTGACACCTATCTCTATTCGATCTTCTCGCTGACCGACCTCGGCTCCCGCACACTCAGCCACATCACCATTCCCGAGAAAGTCCCGGGGGAATCGTTCGAGCAGGCGGTCTCGAGGTGCATGCGCACCGAAGCCGACGTCATTATCGTGGACCCGCTGCGCGACATCGAGGACGTCCAGACGATCTTCAAGAATGCCGAGCAGGTCTGTTTTGTCTCGGAATTCCCGGCGAAGGATGCGGCCGATGGGATCAGCCGGCTTTCCCAGTGGCTCAACGATCCGCAGATCGTGGCGTCGCGGCTCAGCCTGATCCTCAGCCAGAAGCTGATTCGCCTGCTCTGCCCGGATTGCAAACAGGCCTACAAGCCCAATCCAAAACTGCTCGAAAAGGCCTCGCTCCCGCCGGAAACGAAGGTCCTGTATCGGACCCCACGACCGACCGAAGAGTCCGAGGAAGTGGAGCCCTGCGAGAACTGCGGCTCGATCGGCTACTACGGACGGACCGGACTGATCGAGGCGATTGAGGTCACCGACCCCATCCGGGAACTGATCGCTGCCGGTGCCGACGAGCGGGAGATCAAGAGCGCCGCCCGCAAGGAGAACATGCAATCCTTCCGGACCGACGGACTGCGTGTCGTGGCGGAGGGGCGCACCTCACTGGAAGAACTCCAGCGCATCTTCAAATCCTGACAGGCCTTCGAAGACGGTGGATGACGGCCGTCGCTGCCCGTTCGATGACGCGTGGGCTGAGGCGCATCCGCTTGGTCCGTTACCCGGCGATCGCGGGAAAGTGTTCCTGGGAGAGCAGGGGAGGGGAGTGCGCCAGATGGCCATCGGCCACCGCAATCCCATCACCTACAACACGTTGCGGCACACACTCCGTGGCGTGAAAAAGTTTTCCGGTCGTGAGGATTTGCTGGAGTCTACCGATTGGAACGGTCGATGAAAGGATTAGCGGCTGACGTACCAGTTACTGCCGCGATTTGCGGGACCATGGTCCCGGCACCATCCTCCTGTTCCGTCCGTACTCGAAATGGGTCCTGGCATGTCACTGTCTCGCCTTCTTCGATCGTCCTGCTGGCTGTGCTGTGGATGCCTCCTCGCGGTCACGACCCTGAGCGGCTGTCAGACGCAGATCAACGGGCAGACACTGCCCTCACCGACCTATCTGCGGGACGACATCCAGTACTTCCCGGCGGGGCCGGAGTTCCAGCTTTCGAACCAGGTCCGGGCACTCGAAGAGTACAAGGCAGCCCAGGGCGACTGTAACGACGTCGGCCCGGTCAACCCGTAAGCGAGACGTCCACCTTCGGCCGCCTGCGCCCGTTGACTGGAGCGCACCGTTCTCATCGCCGCCACGCCCGGCCGCGGATGCCGGACCTCTCCGGAGTTCGTCAGGTCCACGCACATAGTCCATGGGTGCCACGCGGATACCCGGCTGGGCCGCCTGTTGCGCCTGTAACGGCTCTGCGGCATGCGTGGTTGGTTCCCCGTGGTTGAGCGCTCGACTTGACGCCGGCCGTGAATCCGGCGAGCCCCTTCCTGCAACGGCAGCGAAGCCGGATTTCTGAGCTAGGCTTTGCTGGTCGAGGACGCCGATTGCGCACATCGCCGTGCCAGCCGTCCTTGTACTCGCAAAGTGTCGACGGGGAGACAGGTTCGCGGGCCCTGCGAACAGAACTCGCCGGAGTGATTGCCGGAAAGACCGCAGATGATCAGTCAGCATGAGCAAGTGACCGTCGCGCTCAACCTGCTGGCGGACGGTCTGCGCCCCTACCTGGAGCAGACGCTCCAGCGCACGTTCGGTGACAACTGGGTGCAGGTTGCCAGATCCAGCTTTCGGGATCATCGCAACCTGGGGAGCACCGAGTCCGGCGAGCTCACGTGGGACGCTCATTCGCTGCTCACCGTGATGTGGGACCAGTGGAACGCGGCCTTCCGCCAGGGACTGGGGCACCAGGAACGCAGCCTCGTCAGCGAACTGCGGGAGGTGCGCAATCGCTGGGCTCACCAGCATCCTTTCGATTTCGACGACGCCTACCGGACGTACGACAGCGTGTTGCGACTGCTGAGTGCGGTGGAGGCACCGAACGTCGAACAGGTTCGAAGACGGAAGATCGAACTGCTGGAGTCGCATGTGGCCGACCGGGTCAACCATCAGATCCGGCAGGCCGACTTCGATCGTTCCCGGTGGTGGGTGATCGGCATCTACGTGCTGTGCTGTATCGCTGTCACTTACCACATGATGACGTCGGCACACTCAGCGACGACGGCCCTGGTATCATTCGTGGTGCTCGTCTTCCTGTACATGGCGTATCAGCAGTTCAAACTCGAGGTTCCGCTCATCGCCGGTCCTCGGGAATGCCCGGGCTGCCGGAAGATCGTCTACCGCGCCGAATGCCCCTACTGCGAGGCACATGCGTCGTCGGACGTCACAGCCGCAGTGGGGTAGGGGACTTGCGGGTCACGCTACAGAACGGGTCGCGCTCGATTCGCCGCCTGCGGGGCTGAGATGCGGCTTGCGCTTCCCACAACGGCCCGCATGTTGGTTGCGTGCAATTCCCGCTGCGAAACGGGCCATGCTTCCGGACGCCTCCGCGTCCCGATAGAATCTCAGAGAAGGTGAGCGGACGGGCGGCGGAACAGGAGGGGCGAGGGAACCATGAACAGTGTGTCAGGAAGTCGTGTGCTGATCGCGGACGACAATCAGCAGAATCGCGAACTGCTGGATGCCTACCTGGTCGAGGAGGGTTATCGCGTCATCATGGCCGCGGATGGGGAAGAGACGCTGGCGAAAGTCCGCGACGAACAGCCCGACCTGATCCTGCTGGACATCATGATGCCGCGCCTGAGCGGTTACGAGGTCTGTCAGCGGCTCAGGCGCGAGGAGAATTCCCGCAACATCCCGATTCTGATGGTCACCGCCCTCAAAGAGAGCGGTGACATCGAGAAGGCCGTCGAGGCGGGGGCGGACGACTTTCTCAGTAAGCCGGTCAATCGGCTGGAGCTGGTCACGCGTGTCCGTTCGCTGTTACGTGTCCGCCACCTCATCAACGAGCGGGATCGGTTGCTGGCCTATCTCGAAGAGGTCGAGGCCGCATCCACTCCCGAGTCCACGGCGCAGGTGGAGTAACTTATGCTGGCGGAAGCCGCGGTACTCCCGCGCGTAACACTCAAGTCGCGGCGCGCCTGCCGTTCTTCAGCGGCCATCCCTGGCTGTTTGCCGGTGCGATCGCCGAGATCGAAGGCCACCCCGAGGCGGGGGCCGAGGTCAACGTGTTTGCACACGATGGCACGTTTGTCGCCCGGGGACTGTTCAACCCCGACAGCAACATTCGGGTGCGGCTGTACACACGCGAGGAACAGCAACCGCTGGATGAGCCCTACTGGTCGCAGCGGCTCGAGCAGGCCATCGCGCTGCGACGGCGGTTGTTCCAGGATCAGCCCGAGTGGAAAGCTTGCCGACTGGTCTTCAGCGAGGCCGACGAACTCTCGGGGCTGATCGTCGATCGGTACGGGGAATGGCTTGTGGTGCAATTCACCAGCCGGGCCCTCGCAGAACGGCGCGAACTCATCGTGCGACTTCTGCAGGAACAGTTGAGCCCCGCCGGCATCTGGCTGCGAACTGAGAAAGGGATCAAGCAGGCCGAAGGTCTGCAACTGGAGGATGGGCTGCTGATGGGTGAGCCGCCACCCCGACCACTGTTCGTGCAAGAGCACGGCCTGCAGTACGGCGCGGATATTGTCGAAGGTCAGAAGACCGGCTTCTATTTCGATCAGCGCGACAATCGTCGGGCCGTCGCCAACTATGCCGAGGGGGCGCGGGTTCTCGACCTCTATTGCTATTCGGGGGGATTCAGCATCGCTGCGGCCCGGCTGGGCGGCGCGGTCGGTGCTGGGGGTCGACTCGTCGGCAGCGGCCCTGCGACTGGCGGCAGGGAATGCCGAACTCAACGATGTGGCCGGACGCGTCCAGTTTCAACAGGCGGATGTGGGGGGCAAGCTGGAAGAACTGAGCGGGGCAGGGGAGAAGTTCGACCTCGTGATCCTTGATCCCCCGAAGTTCGCCCGCCATCGCAAGGGCGTGGCGGCGGCCCTGAAGGCGTATGCTGCGGTCAACCGGGCAGCGCTCGGAGTCGTTGAGTCGGGGGGGCTGCTCGTGTCATGCAGCTGCTCAGGACTCGTCGCCCACGAGGAATTCGAAGCGGCCCTCGCTCTGGCGGCGCGGGAGGCGGGTCGGCGGGTGAAGGTCCTGGAATCGCGAGGCCAGGCAACAGATCATCCCTATTCGCTGAACTGCCTCGAAAATCAGTATCTCAAATGTCTGATTTGTCATGTGATCTGATAAGAATTGCGGTCCGAAGGCGAATTCCCCGCGTAAGTGGCTTGTTGGGCAGCAGGGATCTCAGTGAGCGGAGTCGAATAGCATGCGTGGGAAAGTCGCCATTCTTCTGACGATGACCGGTCTGCTGGCGTCGACACCGGTCGCACAGGGGGGAATGAAGCGGGCCTCCGGGGCGGAAGTTGACGGAGCAGGGGGGCCCCAGACCATCGAGGTGAAGGCAGCCGAGATCAACTCACAGCTTCAGACCGGAACGCTCCTGTTCAGCGCAGGAGATTGTCTGGCAATTCGGGTGTTTACCGCCAGTCCGTACACGCATGTCGCGGTCGTGGTGAAGTCGGACAAGACGTGCACCGTGTACGACAGCATGAACGGGGTCGGCGTCCGCAAGATGCCGCTCTCCGAGTACCTTGCCGACCAGACCCCGGACGAGCTGCACGTGTTTCATCCGCAGGAACCGCTCTCGGAGGGTGAGTCCGCCGATCTGATCCGCTATCTGGAGGGGCAACTCGGGCGGCGTTACAGCATTCACCATCACCTCACGGGAGACCGTGCCGAGGGAGTCCACTGTGCCGAATACGCCACCGATGCCCTGATGGCGATTGAACGAATCCATGCCCGGCAGCCGGCGCGCGTGTCCCCGGCCAGCCTGCTGCAGGGGATCACGCAGTCGAAGGTCTACAGTTCCGCCGGTCTGGTGGAACTCCGACCAGCAGAACATCCCGCTCCGCGAGGACGGAATCGCTGTGAACAGCTCTGGCTCGAGACCTGTGACTGTTGCTCCCGGACCTGCGCGAAGCTGACGGGACTATTTCTCTGCCGGTGAGGTACGCGTCTACTGTGAGGGCTCCACCAGCGTCCCTTCCCCCCGAGAGATGAGCGGTCAGGCCGGGTCGCACGCGACCGAGGGCCGGTCGCCTTCATCGTTCGTTCACATCCCCGGTTGACTTGGATTTTTACGCGTCTTACGCTGTCTCCCTTGGCCGGTCGCCTCGGATCCAGGTGGATGTCTCATGCGTAACACCTTTGCTGCAGGGTATCCTGTCTTGATGTTCAGCCTGGTGCTGGGAGTCATTCCCGGGGGCAGGGGCGTGTCGCCCACGATCGTGCAGGCGGACGAGGACGAGGACCAGCGTTACCAGGCCCCCGAACCGCAGCAGGTTGTGATCGAGCGGGAGCAGCTCCTGACGCGGAGTCCAGAAGACTACCAGATCACATTGCAGCTTGTGCCGACGAAGTCGATCGAGCTGGTGGCACTCACCGACGGAGTTGTCAGCGCCATCAACACCCCGGCGGGGTCCAAGGTCCAGCAACAGGCCGAGGTGCTGCGGCTCGAATCCCGACTTCGTCAACTGGAACTCGATCGTGCCCGCGCCATCTACGAGGCGACAAAGTCGGCAACGGAAGCCGGACTTGCTGCATCGGAGCGACCCGAAGTGGCCCGGATCGACCTGGAAGTTGCACAGGTCCTGCTCGATCAGACAACAGTGCGTGCACCCTTCGAGGGAACGGTCACCCGCCTGCATGTGGTCCCGGGGCAGTATGTCCGGGCGGGGGACCCGGTGGCGACGCTGTCTGATCTGACAAAGCTGTCGGCCGAGATTCCTGTGGATCGCAAATCGACCAAGCCAGGTGACAATCTCGAACTGCGGATCGAAGGTTCAACGCAGTCGGTCGCCGTCGACACTGTTGACGCGATTCCGCCGCGTTTCGAATCGCTGCGAGGTCTGTTCGAGTCGATCGGCTCGGCAGTGGTGAGCCTCGACAACGCCAACGCACAGTGGCAGGTCGGGCAAACGGTGTACTCCCCGCTGGTTCCCCGTCAACCTGTGGCCGAGGTGCCCAACTCGGCACTCGTCAACAGCGACGACGGCACGCGGCGGGTGCAGGTCATCCGTGATGGCTTCGTGCGCGATGTGTCCGTCCAGTTGCTGGGTGCAGTGGGGGAGGACCGTACGTACGTCTCCGGACGATTCGGGTTGGACGATGAGCTGGTTGTCAATTCCTCCGAATTGCTGCTCGACGGGACCCAGGTGATTCCGCGGACGGAGCTGGAGGCGACGCCTGCGACGAACACGCCTGGCCGACCCCAGACACCGGCGGGCGTCCCCCGCCGACCGGATGTCCGTCAGCGCTTCTAGGGCGGGTGACGCGACACAACGCTGACCGTTGGCCTCGGGCAGTTGCCCGAGTCCCGGGTCTCCGCGCCGCCCAGGGCGACCTGCGTGACTCTGCCGTCAACTGCCGTTCGTGGGCGATCTGGCGCTCTGCAACGGTGGGCGATCTGTCTATACTCTAGGAAGTGTGAAGGAGGTTCCGCTCACGCAGGACACGTCTGGTGACTGATTCCAGACTCGCGCCGCAGCAGCAGCAGAGCGGCGTCGAGCGACCGACCGCCCCCTGACCGAGGACAGTGCAGTGTCTGATGGCGAACTGACAATTGATGACTATCAACTCGTCAACTGTGTGGCGACCGGCAACGTCTCGCAGGTCTGGGAGGCGCGGCAGATCTCGACATCACAGACCTATGCCATCAAGCTGCTGCTGCCCGAAGCGGTTGAGGACGCTGATCTCCGCAAGGCCCTGAAGCACGAGGCGACTGTCGGGAAATCGCTGGAGCATCCCTTCATCATCCGCGTGTTCGACGCACGGATTTCGCGCAAGCAGGCCTACTTCCTGATGGAGTATTTTCGGGGCACGAACCTGAAGAGCCTGATCCGCAGCGATCTGCCCGGAGTGCACGCGCGACTCCCCAAGCTGATGGAGTGCGTCTCGCAGGCCTTCGCCTTCATGCATGAGAAGAACTGGATCCACAAGGACATCAAGCCGGACAACATCCTGCTGACCAAGGGGGGCGAGGTGCGGGTGATCGACTTTTCGCTGGCGTCCCGCCCGACATCGATGGTCTCGCGGTTGACGACCAAGAAGAGTAACGTCGTCATCCAGGGGACGCGCACGTACATTGCACCAGAGCTCAT
Source organism: uncultured Planctomycetaceae bacterium (assembly GCA_963715185.1). Taxonomy (GTDB): domain Bacteria; phylum Planctomycetota; class Planctomycetia; order Planctomycetales; family Planctomycetaceae; genus CAVPPT01. The sequence goes on along the minus strand of CAVQRG010000014.1, from coordinate 203,821 downwards.
CAAGCGCGAGCCACTGACGTTTGCGGCGGACATCTACAGTCTGGGAATCAGCCTGTACGAAGCCCTCACGGGCCGATCACCCTTCATGGGCAGCAACCCGAACGAGCTGCTGATGAAGCATGTCCGCGAGCGGGCGGAACCGCCGTCGGCCTGGAACCCGAACGTCAGCCCGGAGGCGGACGCCCTCGTGCTGAAGATGCTCGCCAAGAGGCCGAAAGAGCGGCACGAGACCATGCAGCAGGTCTTCTCGGATGTCCGGTCCATCCGGCTGTTCAAGCAGGACCCTCTGCAGTACTACAAGGACAAGTCCGCGCACGAAGAGAAGAGCTTCAAGGCGTCGGTTGACCAGCGTCTCGACAGTCGTGCAGACCACGAGCGAACGACGGAACACGGACATCAGCCAGCCAAGCCACGGCCCGCGAAACCGGTTCCCAGGATTGTGGAGAAGCCGAGCAAGGCGTCCTCGCCCGTCGCGCAGCAACCGGCCCAACCTCAGATGATGCCGCAAATGATGCCGCCGGGCATGATGATGCCGCAAATGATGCCGCCGGGCATGATGATGCCACAGATGATGCCCCCGGGCATGATGATGCCACAGATGATGCCTCCCGGCATGATGCCGCCGGGCATGATGCCACCGCCGATGATGCCCCCACAAATGGTACCGCCACAGATGGTACCGCCGCCGGCGGGAGCCCCGGGGCCGTCAGCCCCATCCGTTCCCGGACAGGCCCCGCCGATACCAGGCGGAGGTGGAGCGCCTCCGGCGCCTCCCGGGCAGACTGCGCCAAGTCCGCCGCCTTCGGTTCCCGCGCCTCCGCAGTCCGCTGCCGCGCCCTCTCCGCCCGTTCGGGATGAGGAGGATCATGTGACGACCGAGGACCTCGACTTTATGACTGAGTTGCCTGATGTGCTCTGAGCCCAGGCTGATGCTGGTGTCTCTTGAATTTCCCGTTCATCGATTTGGCTAGCCTGCCGTGATGGTTGATTTCCTGCCGCTCCCGTTCGAGCGACCGATCCACGATCTGGAGGAGCAGCTGCGCAAGCTGGAAGAGCAGCCCAGCCCAACCCCCGCCAAGAAGGATGCGATTCGTCGCATGCGGACACAGATCACGCGTATGAAGCGCGAGGTCTTCGCCAATCTGGGTCCGTGGGAAATTGTGCAGGTCGCCCGGCATCAGCAGCGGCCGCAGACGCTGGATTATCTCGAGTTGGTCTTTGACGAGTTCGTCGAGCTGCATGGAGATAAGGCGTACGGGGACGATCGAGCGATCCTGTCGGGCTTCGCCAAGCTGGATGACCGCAAGGTGATGTTCATCGGGCAGCAGAAGGGCCGTAATCTCAAGGAGCGGACCGAACACAACTACGGCATGGCGCACCCCGAGGGTTACCGCAAGGCGCTGGCCAAGATGCAGATGGCGGCGCGATTCCACCTCCCCGTCATCTGCTTCATTGATACCGCGGGTGCGTATCCGGGGATCGGGGCCGAAGAGCGCGGGCAGGCGTACCAGATTGCCTACAACCTCCGCGAGATGTCCCGTATCCCGACACCGATCGTGTGTGTCGTGATTGGAGAAGGGGGGTCAGGCGGGGCACTGGGGATCGGCATCGGCGACCACGTCGCCATCCTGCAGTTCGCCTACTATTCGGTCATCAGCCCGGAGGGCTGTGCCGGCATCCTCTGGAAGCACCCCAAGTACGCCGACAAGGCAGCCCAGGCCCTCCGTTTCACGGCCCCCGATCTGCTCGAGTTCGGGGTGGTCGACGAGGTCATCGAAGAGCCGCTGGGCGGGGCACACCGCGACCACCACCGCATGGCGTTGTCGCTGAAGGGATCACTGTCGCACGCCCTGCGCAAGCTGTCGGCCATGCCGGCGGATGAACTGCTGGAACACCGCTACCAGCGGTTCCGCCGCATCGGAGTCTTCGAGGAAGCCCCCTCGGGAACGTGAGCGGCGGTGATGGAGGGTGTCAGCGGGTCCAGAGCGTCAGCGGGCCCGTGGATTCCCGGCGAAAGCCACTCGGAGTTTAACATAACGGACATTATCGGACGTTGGAGTGGGGGTGAATTCCGGGACTCCCCCCGGGAGCGGGTCCGTCCGTTCAACGCTGGACTGCTTCACTCAGCCGCTTCTGCAACGCGTCGCCCAGTGTCCAGACCGAGACCCGCTGGATCGTCAGTTGGCGGATGATCCGCTGGTCGATCGTGGTCTTCGCGGTGGTCTGTGGATCGGGGTCGGCCTGTTGCCCGCCGCTGACATCCGCCCGCCAGTCGACGAGGACCCCCGCGGTCACCTGATCGGGTAGCCCGCGTAACTGTTCCTGGATCTGCTGGATGACCCGGGTGCGGTCCGCCGGAGTCTGGGCATAGACGTCAGCGATGTCTTGCAGGAGTTGCGACATGGTCTGTCCGCCGGCCCCCTCAGCCGGCCCTCCCGGCGCGGGCTGGTCCAGCCAGTCGATCGCGATCTGACGAAGCTGGGTGGGCGAGGCTGTCCGGAGTCGGGCAAGCAGTTCCCCCCGGTTCTCGGTGGACGTGTTGCGGAGGGCCTGCTCCACAACGCCGCGGACCTCCGGATGGGAGATGAGCCCGGGAATCGTCCCGAGGATCTGTTCGAAGACCCCTGTCCCCGCGCCAGCGGTGGTATCAATCGTCCCTCCGCTGTTGGCGAAGGGATCCGGCGACTGCGGGCCGTGGTCGTGGTCGTCGGCCCCCTCCCCGTGATCGTGATCATGGTCGTGATCGGCGTACTTCAGATCGAGCGAGGGGTCGTCAAGCAGGTGAATGTACTTCCACAGCGCGTCGTGCAGTTTCTCCGGCATCACGGGGTGCAGCCGATCCATGATGATCGCCGCGTAGCGTCCGCTGGTCGAGTGCTTCAGCGCTTCGCGGGCGCTGTCCGAAACGGTCACGATGAAGAACGTGAGCACCAGGCAGATCGCGACCCCCTTGATGAACCCGAACAGCGCCCCCAGATGCCGGTTGTACTCCTTGAGCTCCGCCTTCTCGATCGCCTCATGCATCAGCCGCGCCACACCAAAGGCAAAGAAGGAGAACACCAGGTAGGCCACGAACATCACCACCCATTCGTTGAGTGGTTCGGGCAGTCCCACAAATGGGGAGACCGCGGCCGAGATGGACTCAGCGAAGACGACACAGACCACCAGCCCGGCCAGTCCGGCCAGTTGCCAGATCACTCCCCGCATCGCCCCGCGAATGGTCGCGAACAGCAGAATCGCGATGACCACGGCGTCATACCACATAGACTCGCTCCTCCGTGAGCTCGTGACGGACTCCAGTCGACGGGCCGGAGTGTAGCGGGACAGGGCGAAGTGGGGAAAGGGCGGTTTCGTCCCCGATGCCGTGGTCCGCCGTCGCGGGACGGCCCCTCAGGGCTCCGTCCTGCGTCAGGCCACCCCCGGGGCCGACCTCGGGACCCTGGGGCCCCTCGCCCGTCAGAACTCCTTGCGACTGTCGATCAGCAGCGTCACCGGACCATCGTTGACCAGCGCGACGTCCATGTGTTCCCGAAAACGTCCGGTGGCGACCAAAATGCCGTGCCCTCGCACTTCGGCCACGAAGCTGCGGTACTGCATCTCGGCCAGTTCAGGGGGGGCCGCGGCGACGAAACTGGGCCGCCTTCCCTTGCGGCAATCACCGTAGAGGGTGAACTGACTGACAACCAGCATGGCCCCGCCCACCTCCGCGAGTGAAAGGTTCATCTTGCCAGCGGGGTCTTCGAAGATCCGTAATCCCATGACCTTGGCAGCCGTGTACACGACATCGTCTTCGGTGTCGGTACCACTCACGCCGAGCAGAACGCACAGTCCCCGATCGATCGCGCCGACGACTTCCCCGGCGACCGTCACATTGGCCGAGGACACTCTCTGCACGATGGCGCACATCTCAGCACTACTCCCGAGGAATCCGGAGGCTCGACAACGGAGTTGCCCTCCACTCGCGTTGCCTCGAATCCGAAAGCTAACGCCTGTCATGTCCGGAGTCAAAACCTTCCGCGGCGACGCTCCTTGGCCGGCAACACCTCGAGACAGGTTGTCCACCAGCCGGTGATGATCGTCGCCACGAACTCCTCCGGCAGCCGTTCGTCGCGCATCTCGTCGGCCAGACGGTGATGATCGTACGTGACCGGCACGAAGTCGACGTGTAGCAGGTCGTCCGGGCCCTGGCGGTCATCGGCCTGCCCAGGCGCTGCCACCAGACCCTGCTCCGTGTGGCCCGTGTGCGCGTCGGACCCGGTACGAACCAACGTGTACCAGACGTTGGTCGTGCCGTCGTTCTCGGGACGTCCGAGACAGCCGACGTTGATGAAACGACGACCTCCCCGAAGCCCACGCTGCCAGTGGATTCCCGTGTGAGTGCCGAGGATGATGTCGGCCTTGCAGTCGTCCGCCAGCTTGTCGAGGAAGGCGGTGCTGGTGCTCGACTCCCACAGGAATTCATTCGTCTGCCGCGGAGATCCATGGCAGAGCAGGAACTTCAGGCCGTCCACTTCGAAACGCAGCTCGGCGGGAAGATCGCGCAACCATCGACGGTGTTCGGCACTCGTGTTGCGGCGGGTGTAGTCGTAGCTGAGTTGGGCGAAGTGATTGTCGCGTGGATCGGTGTACCCGCAGCGGCAGTCATCGAGGCCATGGCCTATGGAGTGATCGTAGTTCCCCTGGATGCAGACAACGTCGTGAGCACGCAGCAACGGGAACACACGATCGGGATGCGGGCCGAAAGCTCCCAGGTCGCCGAGGCAGTACATCCGCTCGGCCCCCCTGCTCTGCGCAGAAGCGATGGCCGCCTCGAGGGCGAGAGCGTTGTTGTAGATGCCGCCGAAGAAGGCGAGTTTCATGAGAACCGGGACCTCGTGAATGCCAAAGGCTCTGCTGATCAGAGCATCATCCGCAACGGCTGGAGTTGCCGATGGATCGGATCGAGCATGAGTCCGCACGCTGCCTGCCCGACCACATTCATGAAACTCACTCCCGCCTGCTCGACGATGGGTTCGTGCAGATCGCTCCGTACTGATAGCAAGTGAAACAGGCACCGTGTTGGAGGGGATACGGCGTCAGGGCGTCCTCGAGCGTGTCTCCCAGGCGCGCTTCCGGCGCATCGACGAGAATCGGACAGACATAAACGCCGCGGTCCGTGACGATGCGGCTGTGCGAGCAGATAAGCTGCTGCGTGGCGTAGCCGGCCATCATCTCGCAGGTGACCCGCTCGGTCTCACTGTAACCGCGTGACCGCTGAACCTCGGCACCGATCTTCAGCCGGGGCAGCACCTTGAGCCTCGGCCGTTTGCAACCCACCTGGCCGAGGACTTCGCGAAAAGCCCCCAGGACGTCGGCATCTTCGTGTTCCTCCCAGGTGCGGGTCATCGTGATGATCGGCAGGAAACCATGCGCGACCAGTCTGCCGACTCCCTGCATCGCTCGCTCGAAAGTCCGCTCACCACGAATCGGGTCGTTGCTCTCCGGCGTGGGGCCGTCGATCGAAACCCGGAACTCGAGCGAGTAACGACTCCCCTGCTCCGCCTCCTGCAAGGTCCGCAGCCAGTCGTCCCTGAGCACTGTCCCGTTAGTGAGCACGGTCGCCGGCCCGTACTCCAGCGTCCTGATGAGGATGGGCACCATCTCGCGGTTGAGGAACGGTTCACCGCCTGTGAAGTAATACTCCTTGACACCATGCCGGACCGACTCGGCCAGGGTGCGTTCCACCGACTCCAGCGACAGGAATCCGAAGGAATCGTTGTGAGGACTGCACGAGATGAAGCAATGGGCACAGGTGAGGTTGCACAGCGTTCCGCCTACCTGAAACCAGAGCTCATCCAGGGCTGAGAGTGGCACCCGTGGTGCATCATCGGGTGATCGCTTTTGGCCGAGCGTCACAAGTCCCAGTCCTGTTTGATCAGCGAGAACACACCCACGATCTGCTGCAGTCCGACCTGAATCAGGAAGTTTGAACGCCGGCCGTAACTCTTCATTCCAAGGATATAGAAATTGGGTTCGGGGTTCCGCAGCACTTCGGCGCCGTGTGACGTCTGAGCCAGGCAATCGGCCGATGTCTCACCGAGCAGCTTCGCAGCAAGTTTCATGGGACCTTGCGTGGCGTAGCACTGATGGACGTGCAGTTCCTCATACATTCGGTGGTCGGGGCGGAAGCCGACGTTGGCGATGATGCGATCCACGTCCTGTCGTCTGATTCGGTCGTCGACGAGTGACTGGATCCAGACACCCCAGCGCTGCCCCGCCCCCCGTGGCGGTTCAAGCCGACGCACAACGGATCGGGGCTGCCACTCCACAATCGAGTTCTGAGCGAGGGCAAGCTGGTTGGCCTGGGCCGCCAGATGGTCACGCTCGGGGAGCGCATCAGCGGGAATGCGATGCACAGGGCGTTCTCCTGCCCGCCTGGTTAACCAGATCACACGGGTCTGAGAACGCACACTGTGGAGCCGAGACAGGGCAACGACGTTCGTTGCTGCAGAGTAGCCGCCGCCGATGACGAGTGTGGTGACGTCTTCGTAGCCGCTGCTGCCCGGAGCAAGAATGTGCGGCAGCCGGTATTCGATCGAGTGGCGGGTCGCCAGGACCCGTTCATGACTGGTGATGACGTCGTCGCCATCGAGGCCCGGCCGCGGGCCGTTGGATTCGCCGGGACAGGGAAGCCCCCCTGCCCCCAGATAATTGTGCTGCCCAAAGGTGCCGGAACAGTCCAGTACGACGTCGGCCTCGAGCTGTTCCTGGAACGCGGGGAGCGTGAGCCGGAACGGCTCGGCGCCGCGGTCGGGATCACCGATCCTCTCTCCCTTCAATGAGTCGCGACGACCAATCATCCCGATCGCCGATCGTTCGCGGATGTGTGCAGCCACCAAAGAAAGCCGGCTCAACGGTTCGAGGTACTGGCGGAAGAACTCATGTCCGGTAAGTATGGCATCGCTGTGGGGGAGTTCACCTCCCCCGTCGGTGATCGCCTGCCTGCCCCACTCGCTGCTGTTCATCCCAAACGGGCTGAACATGGTGACGTGTCCCCACTGACGGACGTGATCGGCAAGGATGCCCCGTTCGTAGACCGTGACTTCGTAGCCTCTGAGCCGCGCATACAGGGCGGCCTCCAGTCCGACAGGACCGGCGCCGATGATCGCAATGCGAGGCGGGAAGGACATGATCAATGCGACTGGCCTGTTGCAGGTCCGAGGCTCGCAATCGGGACACCGTTGGCTGGAGGACTCATCGGGGGGAGGACGATGCCGTACCGTCGGACTGAGTCAGTGGCAGCATCACGCGCCGTCCGGACTCGGCAGCACGCAGGCCGGCCTCCAGGATCTCCTGCGCATCGCGGCCGACCTGTGCTCGGCAGGTGTCCGGTGGCTGTTCACCGTGGTCGAGACACCAGAGCATCATCTCGGCCCCGTTGGTACGCCCGGCGGGAAGCGGCTCGACGGAGATTTCGTCGATCGACTCCGGCGGCTCTGCCCTGCCCCGGGAGACGAGCAGCCGGCCGGACTCTGTCCACAATGTTCCGGTGTCCCCGAAGTAGATCGCGTCGTGGTAATGGGGAACTTGCGTCCAAGAGGCCTCGGTACAGGCGAATCGGTCCTTATACAGACAGGTGATGACCGCGTTGTCCACGACGGCGATGTCCTGTTTCACGAGACGGGCCGCCACTCCCTGCACGGCCTCCGGCAGACCGAACAGATGGGCGAACGCCGCCGCTCCGTAGGAGCAATAGTCGAAGAGCGCCCCACTGCCTGTCTGTGAAGGGTCGTACAGCCAGTTGCAGAAGTACTCGCTGCAGCCGAGTTCGCGGGGGCCGCTGTGGGCCATCCGCATTCGCGCACTGAAGACATGCCCGATCTCCCCCTGCTGCAAGAGTCGCCAGGCGTGCGTGGTGTTGGGGCGCCAGCGATTGGGCCAGTTGATCATAAGCACAATGCCGGCTTCCTCCGCGACGGCAAGCATGAGGTCGGCATCGGCGAGTGACGCCGCCATCGGCTTTTCGATCTTGCAGTGAACTCCGCGGTCGGCGGCCGCCTCGACCACGGCAGCATGGTCGGCATTGGATGTACAGACCTCGACGATGTCCAGCGCGGTCTCAGCCAGCATCTGCTGCGGGTTGTCGAAGAAGACATCGACGCCGAACTCCTCCCGCGCCCGCTGTCTGAGCGGCGGGTGCGGGTCGGCCACGGCCTTGATCTGCACGCGGCCTGTCGCAACCCAGTTCTGGAGTTCGTGCCAGACGTGATCGTGCACGAGGCCGGCAATTCCCAGGCGATATGTCTTCATGCGAGGCTCTCTTCCCGGTGGAACACAGGACTCAGCATAACATCAGGTCCGACCGCTTGTCGCAACACCGCCGGCAGCCAACCTGCGTGCCTGTCGGGCGACCCGACAAACTGTTTCTCGGGAGGGGCGCGGACTGTTACAATTTCTGCAGCTGCGTGCTCGTTGCCGCTAAACTTCAGATTGACCTCATCGGCCTGCGGAAACTGCCCCCATGACAAATCGCGACCTTCATGGTTTGCCGGAGGAGTTTCGTCGTCGGCTCGAAAGGCTGGAGCGTCGGATCCGCCGATTCGCAATCCTGCGCGGCGTGGGAATGGTCTGTGCCATTCTGGGTGCGGGGATCTTGCTGGCACTGCTGATCGACTGGACGGCGGATCTCGGTCTGGCGGTCCGCATCGCATTGCTGGCGAGCGTAATCGTGAGCGTCCTGGTGACGGCGTGGCGGTATGTCCTGCGTCCCCTGCTGCGCGACATGAGTGCCGCCGAAGTCGCCGCCGTGGTGGACAACGCCTATCCGGAACTGCGGGAGGAACTCGCTGCCGGAGTCGAACTCAACGACACATCAATTCCGGAATCCTACCGGGGTTCGGCCCTGCTGCGGTCGTTGCTGACACGCAACGTCATGAAGACCACAGAGGTTGTGGACTTCGACTCCGCCGTCGACCCGGCGAGTACCCGGAAGTGGTTGATGATCGGTCTCGTCACACTGTTGCTGGTGCTGGCACCGCTGGGTGCGACACGGACCGGCTACGGGGTACTGCTGTCGCGCTTTCTGACCCCCTGGCGAAACCATGAGCGCGTCACCAATCTGACGTTCCATGTCGAAAATGGCGATCGCGCGGCCGCGAGAGGCTCGGATGTCGTCGTCGTCGCTGAACCTCGCTGGCGGTTCGTTCCGGGGGAGCTGCCGGAGTCGGTGTGGATTGAGTGGCGCGACGCCGGCGGTGGTTCTGAGACGCGGCGGATGACCTACGATGCCGAACGACAGGCATACGTCTCCACGTTTCCCCACGTCCTGTCGTCGTTCGACTACGAGGTGGCGGCCGGTCGCAGCCGGACACGCCAGTTCCATATCGACGTGGTCGAAGCCCCTGAGGTGACTGGATTCTCACTCGATATCCAGCCGCCCGCCTTTACGGGCATGCCGGCCGAGACACTCGACGGAGCCGGGGACCGGGTCGACCTGTTCGGGGGCAGCCAGTTGCAGTTTCGCCTGGCGTTCAGCAAACCGGTCAGCAAAGCCACGCTGGAGCTGTCGCCGACGAGGTCACGATCATCCACCGGAGCAGCGACTGGCAATCGGGAGGAGGATGGCATACTGCGCAAGGCCTTCACCCTTTCGACCGATGGACTCTCGGGCACGCTGGATCTGATTGCCGAACAAAGCGGTCCGTTTTCGATCGGGCTGCTTGACGAACACCTGGTCGAGAATCAGCAGCCCACCACGGGCTACCTCGAAGTGCATGCCGACCATGCCCCCGACATTGCCTGGATGGAACAGGGAGTCGATCCCGAGATGCCCATTCCGGCGATGGAAGTTCGCATGACCGATCGCATTCCCATTGGTGTCTGGGCCCGAGACGATGTCGCGGTTGCGGCGGTCGATCTGCATCTGGAGGTGGTCCAGCGAGGGGAGGGCTTGCCACCCATCCAGGTGCCACCGGCTGAGCTGGGTCACGCCGAAGTCGGTCATACGTTTGACGTTGACCTCGCGGCCTACGCGCTGCAACAGGGCGATCTGCTCGCCATCCGGGCCCGCGCCGCCGACAACCGACCGATTCCCGGACCGAACGAGTCCTGGACTGCACCGCGCATGATCAGCATCCGCTCCGACGCCGATCCCCTCGGCCTGAGTGAACTGTTGCGTCGACAGCAGACACTGCGTAGTGCGCTGGAGGCCCTTCGGCAGCAGGTCGTGGCCCATCGCGACCAGGTGACCGACTTTCTTCAGACGGCCAACGCTGATCGCGTCGAAAAGCGCGCATTTTCCAAGTCGACGGAATTGACGGAATCGCTGTCCCGGAGCGAGGAGCTCACGGAGGGCATCGATCAGTTGGCAGAGGCCTTTTCTGCCCATGCGCTGTACCGGACGATGGCCGAGCCTTTGCGGGAGATTGGCCGCGGTCCTGTGCAGCAGGCGCAGGACCGGCTCCGCGAGGCCGATGAAGCCGAACTTCCCGTGCAGCTCAATAACTTCCAGGAGTCGATCGCTCAACTCACCGAGGCGGAGCGAGGACTTCTCGAACTGGCAGAGCGTTTCGAAGAGCTGGCCAAGCTGGAACAGGATCTGATGGACCTGCAGCGACTGGCGGATGCCGCGAAGCGGCTGACCAGTGAAACACGTGCGCTTGAACAACAGTGGGAGCAACTCCGCCGGGATCAGTCACTCACACCGGAACAACGCGAGCAGCGAGCCGCCGCGCTGGAGGAAATGCGGGCCAACCTGCAGGACCGTCAGGAGAACCTGGCCACCGCGCTGGACGACCTGCTGGAGAAACGTCCGGAACTGCTGCAGGCCGCACGTCAGCAACAGTTCGATCTGTTGCGACAATTGGCCGAAAGGGCCCTCGAACTGTCGGAGCCCCAGGATCGACTGGCTGAAGCGTTGGGGCAGGAAGCGCTCAGGTCTTCCGATTCGCTGGCGCCGTTCGCCGATCGTCAAGCACATCTCCTCGCCGAGGCGCAGCGGATCGACGCCGAGTCGGCACCCCTGCAGGCCGAGAAGATCGTCTCCCCCCTCGAGTCGGACTCGCTCCAGCGTTCACTGGAGGCACTCCAGTCGGATCAGGTCGAGCAGGCGCTCGAGCAGCAGGAGCGTGCGGCGGCAGAACTCGAGCGGCTCGCAGAGGCTCTCCGGAAGAATGAGTCGCTGCCAGCAGACCCACAGGCAGCTGCCCGCGAGTTGTCCCGGCGGCAGCAGGCACTCCAAAAACAACTGAGCCAACTGACCAATGATGACGAGCCGGAGGTGACCGACCGTCGGCGGGTGCTGGCGGCGGAACAGGCCGCCCTGGGACGGGCGATCGAACAACTGCCTTTGCCGCCACGAGTGCAGGAACGTCAGCTGCAGGCAGCCCAAAAGGCGCAGCAGACCCTGCAACAGATGCTCGACAACGATCGCACGTCGGCCGATCGCAGTGCGGATGAGACGCGCCGGGCATTGGATCAGATCGCCCAGCAGGTTGGTTCGGAAAACCAGCGTCGCAACCGTGCGCGGGGCGAGGTCGCCGAGTTGAGGGGTCAGCAGCAACAGCTTGCCGACGAAGTCGACCATCATGTGGCGGCTGCGCAGGAAGGAAAGCGTGACGAGGTCCCTATTAGCGAACTCCGCGAACGTCAGCTTGAGCTCGCCGGCAAGACGGCGGCGCTGGATGTGCCGGGATTCGAGGCGCAGCAGAACTCTGCATTGGGGCAGCAGGTGGCAGCCCTGACGGATCTGCAGCAGGAAGCGGGTCCAGAGTCCGCAGCGTCGCAGCGCCTGGCAGAGCAGCGTCTGCTGGATCTCGAGCGGGCCCTGCAGAACAAACCCACAGCTACGGAGGAACTGCAACAGTTGCAGGCCCAGCAACAGGAACTCGCCGATGCGGTCCGCCAGACGGAGGAGCAGGACACGGGCGCACTACGGAGCCAGTCCCGGCGGCAGCGAAAGCTGGCGGATGACGTCAGCAGACTGGCGTCGGCTGCCGATCGTGCGCAGAAGGGTGAGACACAGCAGGCCTTGCGCGAGACCGCCACGGCGCTGCAACAGGCCGCGGAGGGTCAACGCTCCCGGGAAGAGGTCGGGCAGGCGCTGGATGACGCTTCCGAGAAACTGCAGGACTTGATGGAGTCTGTCACGGGCAAGGCTGACACCGCGGCGGGCGAGCTGTCGCAGGCCGAGCAGCAGCAGATGGAAGATCTCACCCGCCTGAGTCCCCGCCGCACGCCGACGTCTCCCGCCGAGTCGGCCTCCACAGCCGAGCAACTGGCAGAGCTAGCCGACCAGCAGCGGCAACTGCAGCAGGCTCTCCGGGAATCTCCGCTGTCCCAGGAGCACGAACGTGGGCCCACCGAGCCGGAGACGCCGCCGGCGAACGACGCAGCGTCCCCAGCCGAGCCCCCTGCTCTGGCAGACACACTGGCGCGTCAGCAGCAGTTGGCCGAAGCGGCGCTGCAAACGACCTTGAAGATGGCGCGTCAACTGGGGGTCGAGTCACCCGCGGTTCAGCAGGCGCGAGAAGTGGCGGAACAGACCGATCGAGCCGTCGAACAGTTCCGCAGTGGACAGCTCAGCGTGGCGGCTCAGTCGGCGAGCGAAGCGGCCGAGATGGCGCGGGCGGCAGCGGAGGCCTTGTCTGCGGAGTCGGACGAAGGCCCGGCTGCGTTGACCGACGAAGTCAACGAGCTGGCACGCCAACAGGCGGACGTCGCGGAGCAATTGGAGCAGATGGCCAATTCGTCGGCGTGCCAACAGCAGGCCCGCGAGAGCGGGCAGCGTCATCTCGAACAGGAGACGCAGGCACTGACAGCGCAACTGGAGGCGGTGGCCCGCAACCTGGGGAGTGCACCGCTCAACGAACCCGCCGCCAGTGAAAGCGCTGCCTCGGCCCAGCAGTCGACCACCGAGGCGCAGGCGGCGATGGGGAGTTCGCTGCAACAGGCGCAACAGGGGGATCAGCGGCAGGCGGGCCAGCAGGCGCATCAGGCCGCGGAGTCACTCCGGGCAGCAGCCAACCTCGCCAGTTCCGCGCTGCCCCCCGAAGGTCTGCCTCCCTCCCCGGTCCCGGGAGAAGTGGGCGAACAGCTCGCCGAAGCGCAGCGGCAACTGGATCAGGCGGGAGAGCAACTGGCCCAGGCCCCCGAGACAATGTCGTCGAGTTCACAGTCGACCCAGCAGGGCGAGGGCCCCGGCGAACAGACGGCCCAGAATGGACAGACTCCCGCTCCGGGACAGCCGGGGACGGAGGCCGCAGATGGACAGGCTGCGCCGGATGGCCAGGAAGGTCAGATGGCGGAGGGGAACCGCCCGGGCGAATCTTCCGAGGGAGGAAACCCGCAACAGGGGAACTCTCCGGCTTCCGAGGCCATGCAACGCGTGGCGGATGCCCTGCAGCAGGCGGCCCAGCAACTGGGTCTCCCCTCCCCTGCCCCGACGTCCTCCGACAGCGCGCAGCAGACGGCGTCCGGCTCCAGTCAATCCAGCGAGGGGGGGACCGACGGTTCGGGCGCGAAACTTCACTCCGCCTGGTGGATCTCGAGGCCGAACTTGGCCAACTGAACTCCCGGAACTGGGGAGAGTTGCCGGGCAAGCTGCGGACAGAACTGTTGCAGTCGACCGAGCGCCGACCCGCTGACGACTACGCGCCTCTGATTCGCGAATACTTCGAGGAGATCCGTCGACGACGTTCGGCGGACGAAGCCCTACCCCAGCCGTGAGTGCCCGATGACTGTCCACCCGAGACTTGCGTGTCGGCTGCCGTTGAGCCTGGTCATGGTGGTCCTGCTGCTGGACCCTCCTTGTCGGGGTGACGATGCCCGCAGTCTGGCAGTGGATACGGGGATTGCCCGCGGACTGGAGTACCTGGCTGCGGCCCAGGATCCTTCGGGAGCGTGGAGTACCGACTCCTACGGCGAATCGACGGCGGCCACCTCGCTGGCCGTAATGGCGTATCTCGCGGCAGGATACTCGCCAGGTGAAGGACCGTATGGTCGACGGATGGACCGGGGCATTCGTTGGGTCATCGACCACCAGGAAGCCAACGGCATGCTGGTCCATCGAAAGAGTCACGGACCGATGTACAGCCATGGGATCAGCACGCTGATGCTGGCGGAGGTCTGGGGGATGGTGGGCGAGGCCGAGATGGAGAGCGTCCGTCGCGCTCTGGAAAGGGCCGTGAGGCTCATTCTCCAGGCACAGGACCTGGAGAAGGGTAACCGGCACAATGGGGGTTGGCGGTACCAGGTCGACAGCAAGGACAGCGACCTGAGCGTGACCGGCTGGCAGGTGCTGGCGTTGCGGGCGGCGAAGAACGTCGGCTGTGATGTCCCGGCGGAATCGATCGACCGGGCCATCGACTATGTCAAACGCTGCGGGGTCCGCGATCGAAACGGGTTCGGGTACCAGCCGGGCAACGGGGCCACACCCACCCTGACGGGCGTTGGCATTCTGGCGCTGGAGGTCTGCGGCGACCACCACTCGCCCGAGGCGTTGGGGGGCGCGGAGTACCTGATGGCCCAGCCGCTCAGGCCGGGCAGCAATTACTTCTTCTATGGGGTCTACTACACTGGCGTCGGCATGCACAAGATCGGCGGCAAGTACGCAGAGGCAACGCGAGACCATTTGCTCGACCTGCTGCTGCCCACCCAGCAGGGGGACGGGAGCTGGTTATCCGACCATGCCTCGGAACGACGCGTGGGGGCAGTCTATTCCACGTCTTTGGCGCTGCTCGCGCTGTCCATCGACTATCGCTATCTCCCGATCTATCAACGCTGAGATTCCGACCCCTTGATTTGCCCCTCCCGATGCTCCAGAATCAGCCGGTCGCGAACTTCGGAGACCCTGAGCAGATGACGATTGAACTGGCAGAACGGCTCAAGAGCGAACTCACCGACAAGTATGTCGTCGTGGCCGACGATGTCGCGGAATTGCGTCGCTTTCGAGGACTGACCGGCACGGTCAAGACAGTCAACATGAATGGACGGGCCCTGGTTCAGTTCAACGGCCCCGAGGACATCAGTTGGTACGACATCGACCCGAACTTTCTGCGGGTGGTCGATGCTCCGCTGCCCCGGAAGGCCGAGGCGTCGCCTGCGGAGACCAAGCCGGCTGCTCCGGCTGCGAAGGGCCCAGCCAAGGCATCAGCCGGCAAGAGCCCGCTGGAGCTCGCGCGTCAGCAGGGGGCTGCGGGGGCGAAACCCGCCACAGCAGGTGGTGGTGAAAAGAAGCTCTCCCCGCTCGAGCTGGCGCAGTCAACAGGGAGCCGCTGGCTCAACGCCACAAGCCTCCCCTGCCCCAGCCAAGCCGGCCGATGGCGGAAAGAAGCTCTCACCCCTCGAATTGGCACGCACCAGCAAGGAGCCGCCAAAGCGCAGGCGAGCAGCTCTGACGCGCCCAGCGAGACCGCAGAGGCTGCGGCGGCCCCGGAAAGCAGCCCCGAACCCCCAGCCACGCCCGCCGAAGACACTTCGGGCCTGTCCAAGCTGGAGCTGGCGCGCACGACAGGGGCCGGCCAAGGGCAACTGAACAAGTCCGGGCTGTCGAAGCTGACGTCTGCGGCCTCAGTTGCGTCCGCGCTGTGATAGTCGATCCCCCGTGGTCCGCTGAAACTCGTCGGGGCGACGCTGCGCGGGGAGCTCGTCATCGGTTGATCGCAGCCATTCATCCAGCGCATGACGCAGCTCCGCCAGCACCCCAGCATACTCGGGATCGTCGACCAGGTTTGTCAGTTCGTGCGGGTCGGCGCTGACGTCGTACAGTTCCTCGGCCGGACGAGGCACCAGATACGGATTGAGCTGTGCCGGGGTGAGTTGACCGGCCTCTCTGAGCTGATGCATCTTCTGGAATGTGATGCTGCGGACCGCATCGGCCGGAGGTGTCCCGGGGATGTCCGTGTAGCTGGTGCGAATGTAGTTGAACCGGCTGTTGCGGACGGCCCGCTGGTGATCGTCGAAGTCGTGCCAGTTGTGCTCGGCGAAGGCGTAATCGCGGACGGAAGCCGCCGGGTCACCGAGAATGGGGAGCAGGCTGACTCCCTGAAACGCGGGCCCCGGGTTGAGACCCGCGATCTCGACGATAGTGGGACCCAGGTCAATCACGCTGACCAGTGCATCGGTCACACTCCCAGGGGCGATGTGTCCGGGCCATCTGACGAGGAACGGCGTCTTGACGCCGCTGGTGTAGACCGTGGTCTTGCAGCGGGGAAAGGGTCGGCCGTTGTCACTGAGGAAGAACACGACGGTGTTCTCCGTCGCCCCTTGCCGGTCGAGTTCGGCCAGCACGTCTCCGACGTCTCCGTCCAGGCGAGCGATCTCGTCGTAATAGAGCGCCAGATCCTCGCGGGTCTCGTGCGTGTCAGGAAGATAGGGGGGGACGACGACATCGGCTGAGGTGTGGGGCCGGGGGATGGTCCCCTGCTGGTAGCCGCGGTGAGGGTCAGAGAAGGCACACCACAGGAAGAAGGGTTGGTTGGCGGGGCGATCCCGGAGTGTCTCGGTCCACCGGTTCATGCTCGTGACCACGGTGTCGAACTCAGGGACCGTCGCCTCACCCAGATGCCACTTCCCTGCCGAAGCGGTGTAATACCCGGCCGCCCTCAGCAGTTCCGGGAAGACGACCTGCTCCCGCGGCAGCGGATTGTGGAGTTGATGGGCTCCACCGGTACTGTGGGGGTAACGGGCCGTCATGATGCTGGAACGACTGGGGCTGCAGGAACTGCAGGTGAGATAGGCGTTGTCGAACCGCATCCCCTGTGCGGCCAAGCGGTCCAGGTGGGGTGTCTGGATGTGAGGGTGCCCATAGGCACCGCAGTCATCCCAGGCCATGTCATCGGCGATGAAGACGATGAAGTTCGGCCGGAGGTCCTCCGCCTGGAGGGTGGGTCCCGTCAGCGCCAGCAGCAGGAGGAGGCCGGTCACCACGCCAGTCATCCCTCGAAACCAAAGTCTCATGGCCAATTTCGCTCCATACAGGAGGGACACAGCAACCCACAGAGGGGCCACCGCAGCAACCCTGATGATGCGCTGTGGCCGCCTCACTCGCAACTCACGAGGGTTCGATCGGGACCGCTGCGAGCCTGCTCAGGGAAGAAACCTCGCGCGCTCTTTCTCGGTGGGGAAGCGGCATGTCTCCGTCTGGCCGAACAATCGATAGCGGTTCCGGGCCACGACGCGGTAACCGAGATCACGCAGGGGGCGGGGAACCAGCCAAAGGAGCCCCCCCAGCAGTTTCCAGAGCCCGCCGAGCCTCCAGAGGATCCGCACGACCGCAGACGAACGACGATACGTCCCCTGCTCCGTTATGAGGACCAGCGAGGCCAGTGACTGGCGGTCTGCGTCTGTCAAGCGGCTCTGCGCGGTCTTCCCCTGCAGGGGGGCAAACAGAAACGCACCCCGGGGGTCGTGGCTGAGTATGAAGTCGACGGTCCGGTTGCACAGGCCGCAGACGCCGTCGAAGAACACGATTCCCGGGGACGAGGTCTCAGGCATCGGCAGAATCTGCCGGTCACCGGTGGATGAGCGCGTGGTTGTCATCATCCCGATCGTTCCGATCCGTCGCAGCGGTCCCCGTAGTCGCGGGAAATTTCGCCGGCCCGCAGCGGGCCCGCCCCTGGTGCTGACCGCAGAATTCTCTTGATAATAACGATGAAACCCCATGTGTCGATGACACTTGTCGCAACCATGGGCCAATCGGGTTCGGTTTTCTTTGCTCGGCATCGTTTGAATCGATACGCTGAATTCCACGCCAATGGTCTGGTGGCCATGGTCGATGAAGGATGTGGGGATTCTTCGAACTCGACCGCGGAAACGCTGAAAGCGAGGGGTGTCTTGACCGGCGCGTGGCGACAACTCGGCTCGTGGCTGCAGAACCAGCAGCGACGACAGTCGCTGGGATCGTGGTGTGTCTCCGCGGCCCTGCATGTCACCGCGCTGGGTTTGTGCAGCCTGTTGTTGCTGTCGCCACCTCCACGACCGCGACCTCCAGTCGTCACGACCACCTGGCAGGAGCGGACCCCGGAGCAGCCCATCCTCGAGGCCCTGCAGATCGGCGTCGACCGCGACGCGCGGGATGCGGGGGGGACGAGCCAGGGGGTCGTGGTGTTTGATCCCGCGCTGACGACGGCCGGCGAGAGTCCGGCGCTGGACGCCGCATCCGTGGTGATGCCTGACGATGACGAGACGGCCTCGCGACTCGAGTTGACCGCCACCGTGGTGGGAGACTCCGGCGGAGGCGGACAGGGATACGTGGGCACGACCGGCAGTGGCGATGGCACGAATGCTGGCCGCGGACAGGGTGACGGCGGCGGCTTCTTCGGCCTGCATGTGGAGGGGAAGCGGATCATCTACGTTGTCGACGCGTCCCGCAGCATGAATCATCCGCATCCGGGTCCGGCGAAGACACGTTTCGGCCGTGTCAAACTCGAACTGGTGCGGGCGATCGGCGAGATGAACGGTGACCAGCAGTTCTTCATCGTGTACTTCAACGACCGGGCGATTCCCATGCCCGCCCGGATGCTCAAGGCCGCCTATCCCGAGACGCAGCAGAAGTATCTCCGCTGGGCGGTCCAGGCGAAGGCGGACGGCATGACGGACCCCGAGCAGGCGTTGCTGCTGGCGATCTCGCTGGAGCCGGACGTCATCTACTTTCTCACCGACGGGGCGTTTCGACACCGCGTGATCAGTGAGGTGGCCCGCCGCAACCAGGGACGTGTCGTCATCAACACGATCGGCTTTGGCGACGACGAAGGTGCCGAACTGCTGCAGGCGATCGCCACGCAGAACGGCGGCACCTATCAGTTCATTCCGGGTGACGAAGCGGACTGAGCAGGCTGTCAGCCGGTGTCCGGCCGTCCCGCCGTCCATGGCCCGTCGCCCCCGGTGAACGCCGCGCCAATCACCGAGGGGCTGGTGTGGCATCCGCCCGGAAGTGCCTGACCGATTCTGCCACATGCAGCACCGAACCGCTTTCTGGAAATCGCCAGTCCCGGTGAAGATTCTTCCGTCACACGTTAGACTCCAGTGGTCCAACATCGGTCGGTCTCTTCACGAAGGTGATGCCGTGCTCGTACACATGGAGTTGACGCGGATCGTGATCAGCGAGATCAACGATCAGCAGATTGTCATCCTCAAAGAGGTGGACGGGGAACGCGCATTTCCGATTCTGATCGGGATCTTCGAGGCCACCAGTATCGACCGCCGTGTGCGTGCGCGGGTGGATGGGGAACTGCCTCCCCGCCCGTTGACCCATGATCTGCTGAAGAACGCCATTGAAGAGCTGGGTGGACAAGCCCAGGACGTCGTCATCAACAACCTGATGGATCACACATTCTTCGCCTTGATTCGCGTGATGAAAGATGGGGAACTGATCGAAATCGACAGCCGGCCCAGCGATGCCATCGCCCTGTCGGTGCATTACGATCCGTTTCTGCCGATCTACGTGGACGACATGGTGCTCGAAGAAGCCGGACGCTGATCCCCCCTGAGACTGGCCGCTGCCTTAACCACTGGAGCACACCATGGATCTGATGAGCACCATCGAGGGTTCCCTGCTCGAAGGGTTCTTCCCGGCGGGATGGGACCTGGCAAAGATTGACGCCTGTGTGGATGACGATCCCGCGACGATCACGCAGCGACAGCCGTGGTGGGATGCCGGCTTCGAACCGATCCCCTGCCGGACGGTGGAGGACTTCGACACCCTGATGGGTCACGAGATCGCGTTGACGATCCGTCGGGCCCGCGACGCCGGTGAGCAACTGGCCCTCATTCTGCCCGTGGGTCCCATGGGGATGTATCGCTGGGCGGTCTACTTTCTCACCGAATGGGGAGTGAGCTGCGACCACGTGCATGGCTTCAACATGGACGAATGGAGCGACTCCGCGGGCAACACGCTGCCGGCGTCCCATCCGGGTGCGTTTCAGTACGCCATGGAACAGGCCCTGTACGGACCACTCGGAAAACTGACAGTGCCCGAGAGCCAGCGGCACTTCGCCCTGCCGGCGATTCTGCCCACGTACGCCGACCGGATCGGGAACTTGCGTTCCGGGGGAGCGAAGCTGGTGGTGGTGTTCGGCATCGGACGTGTGTGCCACATCGCGTTCTGGGAGCCTCAGTTTGCCGGCGAGTACGCCAGCGAAGACGAATGGCGGGCGCAGACTCATCGCATCGGAGCGCGGCTGCACCCGTTAACCATCGAGCAGAACGCGATCACCAGCTTCAAGAGTCGAACCACTCTCGTGCCTGCCTTCGCGAACACCATTGGCCCCGGACTCTTCCTCGCCGCCGACAAGATCATCGGTGGAGCGGATGGAACGCTGTCGCGCGGGATGATGTGGCAGGGACTCAGCCTGTGGATGACGCTGCGGCATCATCCGACGCCGTGGATTCCCTCCACGTACATGCCCACTCAACCGGGGCGTCTGTTCTTTCTGGAAGAGCTGGCGGGTCCGTTGGTGGCCGAATGCAACTGAGCACTCACAGGATGTCTGACACCACGCCCGACCTTCGTGTCCGTCGTGGCTGAGGACCACACCACGTCGACACCCGGTATGCCCGCACCCGATCTGGAAGAACCGTTCTTCGAAACTGATGGCGTCAAGCTGCAGCGCTGGCTGCCGTGGCTGCACCTGTTTCAGGCCTTTCGCCTGTCGACAGGCATCCGTCAGATTCTCCTGGGATGTCTCGCGTTGCTGATGCTCAACAGTGGGCAGCGGCTGATCTCGCAACTCCCCTTCGCCCCGGACTGGACTTCCCGCCTGATGCAGGAGAGCAGCCCCGTCCTGGGAAAACCCCAGTTCGCGGAACTGGCGGTCCACTGGGACGAGATCCTGGCCCGACCGCTGGAAACCCTGGCAGAGGCCTTTCGGCACGGCCATCAGGTCGCGGCCCCGCTGTGGTCCCTGGTGCCAGCCGGACAGCGTCTGTTTCAAGCCGGTGCGAGCTGGTCCGACTGGGCCACTTCCGGACTCTGGCTGCTCTGGACATTGATCGTCTGGTCGGTGTGCGGCGTGGCCATTGCGCGATTCGCGACAGCCGACTTCGCCAGTCATCGTCCGTCTGGTCTGGCGGGTGAATTGCGATTCGGTCTCACGCGACTCTCGGCGTCGGTTGGCGCGATCCTGTTGCCTTTGCTGGGCGTGGCGTGTCTGGCGGCCGTGTGCCTACTGCTGGGGGGTGTGGGCCGACTCCCGGTGCTGGGACACCCGGCGTTGGCGGTCTTGTGGTGGCTGGCTCTGCTGTGCGGACTGGGGATGGCGCTGATCGTGCTGCTGCTGGCGGTCGGCTGGCCCCTCATGGTCAGCTCTGTGGCGGTCGAGGACACAGAAGGCTTCGATGGCTTCAGCCGCGTCTACAGTTACCTCACCAGCCGCCCGTGGTACGCCCTCTGGCTGGGAGTGCTGACGCTGCTGTACGGATCTGCGCTGCTGGTCGTGGTAGCGACCGTGTCGGTGGCGGCCCATGCGCTGGCCGAGTCGGCCATCTGTGCCACGCTGGGAGCGGAGCGGCTCCTGGAAGTTACACAGGGCAGCCGGGATGGTGAGCAGTCGTTCAGCCCCGTGGCGGTACAGTTCTGGCAGAACGCCTGGAACCTGCTGCTGAACGGATTTCTGGTCAGCTACTTCTGGACGGCGATGACGATCGTGTACCTGCTGCTGCGCAAGAGCGTTGATGCCACTCCCCTGGATCAATTCGTGGTCAACGCGTACCGATCGAAGGATGACGACTCACTGCCTCTCGTCGGGCTCGCTGCGGCCTCACAGCGCGAAGGACCGAACCGGGACGAACCGACAGACACTGAGTAGTGCCACTTTCGTGGCAGTCGCCGCCGCACGGTCGCGGGCCGTGGAATGGTCTGGGACTTTGGCGCCGGGCAGGTGATACGAGCCCCGCGAGCCACCTGGGATGAGAGCACAGCCTCGGGGAGCCGCAGCGCTTTACCAGCGCATCAACCCTGTTCCCCAAGTCAACCCGCCGCCAAACCCACTCATGAGGACCGTGTCGCCGCGTCGGACACGCCCCTCCTGCAGGGCCTCATCGAGGGCGATGGGGATCGACGCGCCGGACGTGTTCCCGTACTTGTCCAGATTGATCACGACCTTGTCGGACGGAATGCCGAGTTGCTCCATGGCGTGGTCGATGATGCGGACGTTGGCCTGATGAAGCACATACAGGGACACGTCATGCACACTCATACCGGACTTCTCGAGGACCAGCTCGATGGTGTCGGTGATGACGCGAACCGCCCACTTGAAGACGTTGCGGCCATCCATCCGCATGTAGTGTTCGCCGGCCGCGAGCGCGTCGCTGGTCGCGGGAGTGCGCACGCCGCCCGCAGGTCGATCGAGCAACTTCGCCCCACTTCCGTCGGAGCCCATCTGATAGCAGATGAGCCCCTGATGCGGCTCGCCACGTGCAATCAGGACGGCACCGGCCCCATCGCCAAACAGCGGATAGGTGCGCTGATCGGTGGGATCGATAATGCGACTGTTGAGGTCGGCCCCGAGCACGAGCGCCAGGTTGGAGTTCCCGGTCTTGACGTACTGGGCCGCCGTCACCAGAGCGTACATGAAGCCGGAACAGGCGGCGGCGACATCAAGTGCCGGTGCGTCGAGGCCGAGGCGTTCCTGCACGAGACAAGCTGTGGATGGGCAGTGAAAGTCGGGGGTGAATGTGCCGACGACCAGCAGGTCGATCTGCTGAGGATCGACCTGGGCAGCACGGATGGCGCGGGTGGCAGCCTCCACGCACATGTCGCTGGTGGCCATTTCCGGCGGCGCGTGCCGGCGTTCGTGAATTCCGGTCCGCTGGGAAATCCAGTTGGCGTCAAATCCGAAGCGGGCGTTCAGATCGGCGTTCGTGACGATGGGATCGGGGACGAAGGATCCACTCGAGAGGATCTCGACGCCGAGCAGCGATCGTGTCCTGCGCGTAAACAACGTCCGTCCATTCTTCTCAGGATCGGCTTCCGGAGCGCGAGGCGAAACGGTGACGGGGGCTTCGGGGAGCAGTTCCTGGAGTGTCTCGAGGGATGGGGGAATGGGGTTGGTGTCAAGGACCTGCACACGCTGGTTCGGCATCTGAAGCGGCCTCCATTCTTCGCACGGTCACTGTGACCGCTGGACTGAGCGTCCATTCCGAGACCTGACGACAACGGTCCCTGATCATTGCAACAGCAGGATCGAACGACACCTCAAGGCTGCTGCACGGCCTCAATTCCCCCAATCCATCAGGGATGATCAGGGAGCGGAAGGCGTCGCGAAGCAAAGTCCCGGGACATCCTATCGGGCGAATCATGGCCATCTTTCCGGATTTTGTCAACGGCCCCGGTCGCCGCGGGATCTCCGGAAGGCAATCTCAGTTCCCGAATTGTGGCAAGCCTTGCGATCACACCCGACCGGCAAGCTCCGCCATGCATCCCCGATGACGGCTGCCTGGGGAGGGTCACTTGCCTCCTGCGCCCGGCTGTGATTGCAACGAAGCCCGGGATCCGAGCGGGCGGTTCGGATCCCGGGCAATCAATCGAATTGAAGACCGCGTTCAGGTCTGCCTAACGCTGAACACCTGCCGCGTAATCCGTTTTGCTGGCTGCGTTTCCGGCGGACTGACCGGACGCGGCCGAGATGTCCGACTGTTGGTCGCCGGCGCTCTCGGGGGAGTTGTTCCAGTTCGCGACCGACCATTGCGGGTAGGTTTCCACCACGGTCGCGCCGAGATCCTGAAGGATCACGCGGAACTTCGCGGTGTCGAGGCCTTCGGTCGCGACCACGCGCTGCAGCACGAACCGGCGATTGTTGGCGATATAGGCGAAGAACTTGCCGTTGCCCATCTTGTCGTTGGCTGCCAGCAGTCGCAGCAATGCGGTCCGCGGGACGTCCGCCGCCGACTTGGGCAGTTCGTCGAGCCAGGCCATCAGCCAGACGGACTCACCGTCCTGGCTGAGGACGGCCGACATGGAGAGTTCCCACTCGTCGTCGTCCATCTTGGCTTTGAATCCGAAATCGAAGCGTTGTTCGATCTGCGTGGCTTTCAGGCCCTGGGCCGAGATGAGGCCGCCGAGCTGGTCATCGGACAGCTTCTCGGCGAATGCGGACGTACCAAGGCTCACCAGCAGGGCGGTGGCCACAATACTCGTCATCAGTTTCCGAGCAGAAATCACCATTGTCTGACACTCCTTTGTCCAGTGGCGAACCAGAGCGGGAACTCACCGATCGGAGACCATGCCCCGTGGCCTTCGCGCCCCCACAGCGGTCAGGAAATCACATGAAGAGATTCTTCAGACAGATTTGAGACCACGACTCGAACAGATCGAACTCGTGGGCCATCTGTGCCGGTTCTGCGAATCCTGACTGAATCATCGACTCTTCGCGTGGGCGAACTTTGGCGCTTCCAGGTCAAAAATGTGGACAATCCCCAAATGGACACGCCCGACGTCGGTCTCATCGTCGTTGATCAGGCCGACACAAGTCTCCGTAAACTCTGAATCCAGATAGACTTCCTCCTGAATCTCCCGCCACATTCCCTCTTGGTACACACTGCTGGTGCCGCCGTCGTCGTCTGTGCAGATATGTCCCCCCACTCCGATCGAGCGTTTGGCATGCAGCCGGGCCTCCCCCTGTTGACTCCCCCGGCGGTAATGAAAGACTTCGCCCTCATGTCGAAAGATGCAGTAGGGAATCAATTGCTTGTAGCTGGGATCGTCTTCGGCCTCGTCGCGCGGGAGGTAGCTCGTAAACGACGGGTCGAGCAAGGTCTTGAGGTACGGGGCGCTGTTGGGCTGAAACCCCTGAAAGTACCCGATCTCGCGGAACAGCAGGGAGGGGACCACGAGGACCTGTTCAACAGTCTGCTTCGGTAGAGTCACTGGAAGACCTCTCGGCTGGAGTACGACGGTTCAAGAACATTGGAAGGATCGGTGCGCCCTCTGGCGGACCGGCGCTGAACGGATTCACGCTGTCGGGTTGCTGAGGAGTTCGTCCACCTTGGTGCCAATGTCGGGTGAACGCATGCAGGTCTCTCCGACCAGGATGGCGTGGATCCCGGCAGACAGCAGTCGTTCAACATCGGCGCGGTGATGAATCCCGCTTTCGCTCACCAGCAGCACATCGTCGGGGACGCGACCGCGAAGTGCGATCGAATGGCCCAGGTCCGTCACCATGGTCTTGAGGTTGCGGTTGTTGATTCCGACCAGGGCCGGATGCAGCGGCAGCACGCGATCGAGGTTGGCGGGGTCGTAGATTTCGATCAGGCACTGCAGCCCCAGTTCATGCGCCGCCGTGGTCAGGTGACGGAGTGCCTCGTCGGAGAGACATTCCGCGATAAGCAGGACACAATCCGCACCGGCAGCGCGGGCCTCGACAAGCTGGTAGCGGTCGAGAATGAAGTCCTTCCGCAACACAGGCATGTTGACGGCCGACCGGACCCGGCGGAGGTCCTCGAGGCATCCCTGGAAGTACCGGGCGTCCGTCAATACCGAGACACACGCCGCTCCATGCCGCTCGTAGGTGACCGCGATCTCTACCGGGTCGAACTCGGGCCGAATGAGTCCCGCAGAGGGGGACGCCCGCTTGACCTCGGCGATCAGTCCGAGTGGATGACGCGCTCGCAGCGCTGCAGCGAAGTCCCGGACTGGGGGAGCCTGCGCCAGGTGCTGCTCCAGCTGCTCGAGTGACCGCTCCTGCCGGGCGGCGGCGATCTCCGTCCACTTGTGCGCCACGATGTCAGCTAGGATGTCAGCCATGATGCCCGCACGATACCGTGTGGCGACGACTCAGGAAACCATGCCGCGTTGACCACCCCGGAGCCGGACCGCTACGCTCGCCGAGTCCCAGGCCGAGATGACGAAAGCGACACCTTGCTCGCCGGAGATCTGCTGCTGATATTGCTGAGTGTGGGGAGCCTGCTGGTCTGGGAGGGGATCCGGCGCCGCTGGGCGCGTGGGGAACCGGCACTGGAGGCGCTGCCCCGTAACCCTTCCCCCAACCTGCAGTTCG
Organism: uncultured Planctomycetaceae bacterium; assembly: GCA_963715185.1. Lineage (GTDB taxonomy): Bacteria > Planctomycetota > Planctomycetia > Planctomycetales > Planctomycetaceae > CAVPPT01. Next base: position 177,851 of record CAVQRG010000014.1, on the reverse strand, counting down.
CCACCGCTGCGGCGGCCGTGTTCATCGGGGCCCTCGCCCTGCTGCATCTCGTGCAGTTAGTGCACCCTGCGGCGCCGATCCCGCCTGAAGACCACGGCAACCCGCTCCCGGTCTGGGCGTCGGTTCGCGACGGGGTGCTGGCGATTGCGGTGAGCTGGATGGTGCTGACGAGTCTCGGCCGCGTCCCGGCGGACGAGTGCGGACTGAGATGGTCGGATGTCGGGGGCCAGATCCGCGATGGTGTCCTCGGCTTCCTGGCGAGTTTCGGGCCGGTGCTGCTGGTGCTGATCGCCAGCAGTCCGCTGCGGACCGAGGAGAATCAGCATCCGTTCCTGCAACTGCTGCGCGACAACCCGTCTCCCGAGACCATGCTCGGGTTGTTCGTGGCCGCCGTGCTGGTCGCTCCGATCAAGGAGGAGCTGCTGTTTCGTGTGATGCTGCAGGACTGGCTGTCCCGGCGGATTGGTGCCGCACGGGCGATCGGCATTGTCGCGGTGCTGTTTTCGTTCGTGCACGGATTCCCGGATTCGATCGCGCTGATTCCACTGGCGATCGTGCTCGGCTACCTGTACGAACGTCGGCAGAGTATTCTCTCGGTCGTCGTCACACACGCGCTGTTCAACCTGGCCAATCTGCTGATTACGTTGTGGCCACACTCGGAGGGCTGAACACGCTCATGGCCTGGTCCTGGTGGACGCGTCGCCGGCGGCGACGACTGACGGCTCACCCGCCCCCGCCCCACTGGAGCGACTTGCTCGCTGACAACTTCACGTTATTCACCCGACTCACAGCCGAAGAGCGGGAGCGACTGCTCCGCAAGGTGCAGGTCTTCGTTCCCGAAAAGAACTGGGAGGGCTGCAACGGGCTGGTGATCACGGAAGAGGTGCAGATCACGATCGCCGCGCAGGCCTGTCTGCTGGTCCTCGGCATCGAGGATGAGATCTTCGACCACGTCCTGTCGATCCTGGTGTATCCGACGGCTTACATCGCCCCAGATCAGCACATCACCCGCGCCGGCGTGGTGATCGAGGGGCAAAGTAACAGGCTGGGGGAGGCTTGGTATCGTGGACCGGTCATCCTGTCCTGGGACGACGTCCTTGCCGGAGGTCGCCAAGAGGCCTCCGGCAGCAATCTGGTGCTGCACGAGTTCGCGCATCAGCTCGATATGCGCAACGGGAGCGCGATGGACGGCACCCCGCCACTCCCCTCTGTCGACCTGGCCAGCCGTTGGCCGATCGTGATGGAACGCGAGTTTCAACAGTTGCGTCGGGACTGCCGTCGACGGGACTGGCCGCTGCTGGACTGTTACGGCACCACGAACCGGGCGGAGTTCTTCGCTGTTGCGACCGAAGTCTTCTTCGAGCGTCCGGCGGCTCTGTCGTCACGACATCCGGACCTGTACGATGTGCTCCGCGAGTACTATCGTCAGGATCCGCGCCGTTACTTGGTGTCAACACCCCACTAACGGGCAAGACCTTCGTTCGTTGGCACGCTGCATCATGTCACTCCCGTCCGTCTCTGACCAGTTGGCCGTCATCCGTCGCGGCATCGAGAAGATCGTCCCCGAGGAGGAACTGGCAGCCAAGCTGCAGCAGAGCATTGACTCGGGCCGACCGCTGCGGGTGAAGTACGGCATCGATCCGACCGCCGTGGACGTGCACCTGGGACATACAGTGCCCCTGCGGAAGATGCGGCAGTTCCAGGAGCTCGGGCATCAGGCGGTCATCATCATCGGCAACTACACGGCCATGGTCGGGGATCCGAGCGGCCGGGACGAGGCCCGGCAGAAGAGATTCACAGAAGCCGAGGTCGAGCAGAACGCGCGCGACTACCTCACCCAGGTGGGGAAGGTGATCGATCTGGAACGGGCCGAGATCCATCGCAACGGAGACTGGTTCGGCCGCATGTCATTCGCCGACGTGCTGGGCCTGTGTGGCAAGGTCACGATCGCCCAATTACTGACGCGCGACGACTTCTCCAAGCGCATGGCCGCCGAGACCCCGATCTACCTGCACGAATGCCTGTATCCGTTGATGCAGGGGTGGGACTCCGTCGAGATTCGGGCCGACATCGAACTGGGAGGCACCGAGCAACTCTACAGTTTCATGCTGGCCCGTGACCTGCAGAAGGAAGCCGGCCTCGCCCAACAGATCGGCATCATGTCTCCCATTCTCGTGGGGACCGACGGCAAGCAGCGAATGGGCAAGAGCCTGGGCAACTACATCGGCATCTCGGAACCGCCCTACGAGATGATGAAGAAGTTCATGCAGCTTCCGGATGACGTGATGCGGATGTACTTCGAGCTGCTGACCGACATGCCGCTCGATGACGTTGAGCGTCTGCTGGCCGGTCATCCCAAGGAAGCCAAGGTGGTGTTGGCGAAGTCGGTGATCAGCGAGTATCACGACGCCACAGGCGCAGCCGAGGCGGCCGACCGCTGGCAGCGGGAGGTTGGCGGCGGTGCGCTGCCCGAGGATATCCCGATCGTCACGCTCAAGAGATCTGACCTGAATGCCGACGGGACGCTGCCAGCCGCGGTGCTGCTGAAGCTGACAGGCCTGTGCCCCTCCACGAGCGATGCCCGCCGGGCCATCCAGCAGGGAGGGGCCAAGCTCGGAGAGGACAAGACAGCGATTGCGTCTCACGACCAGCCGATCGCCGTCACCGACGGTCTGCTGCTGTGGGTCGGCAAGAAGCGCTTCTGCAGGATTGAGGTTGTGTAGATCAGCGTGGTTCCAGTCCCTCCAGACGAGCCCCATTATCGGTCACGCTTCGGCGGTGTCACTTGCAGCGGCTCCCTCCAGCGGGGTTTCACGGGCTCAGGGAGACTGCGATACATCTGATCGGTGGGGAACAGATACGGGCGATCACTCGACTGGAAGCCGGGGGGCAGGGGCAGAACCCCCTCTTCGCGGAACGTCTCGCCACCTTCCGTCCAGATTCTGACGTAACGCCACTGTGACTGGTCGGAATCGGAGGCTGCTACGTTCTGATCTGTCTCGGCGGGAATCGGCACCTTGTCAGGACTTGCTCCTCTCAACGACAGCATAATGCCCATCGACAAGAGGGCTGCCGCGCAGACGACGACTGGCAGGGTGCGAGCCATATTGCAAGCCGAGGATCGAGAAAGTTGGAGCCATTGTAGCTTTCTCTCCCAGAACAGTCAGGCCTGTCTGACAATGGAGCGGGGAGATGATTCCCGAATCCGGGGCTCGGTGCCCTTCCCTTGCCGTTCTTCTCCGTGTATTTCGTGGAGATGCAGGGCGCGCATGCCTGCAGACATGTAAACACCTGCGAACCTCCTACTGCACACTTGGGACGAGGACCTACCATGACCACCGGATTCGGAATCGTCGGCTGTGGGATGATCTCCAACTTTCATGCCGAGGCCATCGCGGAAATTCCCGATGCGAAGCTGGTGGCCTGCTTCGACATGTTTCCCGCCTCGGCAGACAGGTTCGCCGAAGCCCAGGGGTGCAAGGGATACCATGTCCTCGATGACATGCTGGCCGACAACGACGTGGACATCGTCACGATCTGCACTCCCAGCGGAGCGCATCGGGATCCGGCGGTCGCCGCCCTGAACGCCGGCAAGCATGTGCTGGTCGAGAAGCCGCTGGAGATCACGCTGGCCAACTGCGACGAGATTATCCAGGCGGCGGAGGCCAACGGGGTGAAGCTGGGAACGATCATGCCCAGCCGGTTCAGCCCGGCGAACCTGGAGCTGAAGCACGCGATTGAGGCCGGCCGGTTCGGCAAGCTCACGCTGGGAGACACGTACGTCAAGTGGTGGCGATCGCAGGACTATTACGACAGTGGAGGGTGGCGGGGCACGTGGAAACTCGACGGCGGGGGCGCCTACATGAACCAGGCCATCCACAACGTCGACCTGCTGTACTGGCTGATGGGGGATATCGAGGAAGTCTGTGGCATGACCGCGACCGTGGCCCATGAGCGGATCGAAGTCGAGGATATCGGCTCAGCCGTCGTCCGCTTTCGAAACGGAGCGATCGGCACGCTGGAAGCAACGACCAGCGTGTATCCCGGACTGTTGAAGAAGACCGAGATTCACGGGACGACCGGCTCGGCCATCGTCGAGCAGGACGACATCCTGCTGTGGGACTTCGCCGAAGCGAACCCGGAGGACGAACGGATCAGACAGCAGTTCGGCAAGGGGAGTGGCGGTACCGGCGGTGCGGCGGACCCCAAGGCCATTTCGTTCATCGGACATCAGCGGCAATTCGAGCAGTTCCTCGCCGCCATTCGGGACGGTCACGCCCCTGCGGTCGATGGCCACCAAGGCCGCAAAAGCGTCGAGCTGATTCTGGCCATCTACCAGTCCTCGTGGACCGGTCGGCACGTGAAGCTGCCGCTGACGGCTGACCCCGAACGTCCGAGTTGATGCCGGCGTGTCAGTACCTGCCCGGTCCCCCGTCTCTGGCAGTGAGGGAACGGTTCTGGGAGGATCTCGTCTGAGTTCCGCCCGTTCAGCCAAGGCCGGCCGGTGGTGAAGCTGGGTGGCGATGAGCGATTCCGTGAAGCGGACAGGCGTGGATTCTGGATGCGTGTTGGGAGTACTGGGATATGACCGGGGGATATCAGACCCTGCGAGCGCTGGTGGTCTGGTCGGCGCTGGCTGTCGTGGCCGGACCTGCGACCGCGCACGATGATCACGAGCATCCCCGGCGGAGTCCACAGCCTGTGGCCCCCGAGGTGGCCCACCGTCCCACCGCCCTGCCCGACCGCATCGTGCTCTCGTGGACCGGCGACCCCGCGACGACGCAGAGCGTCACCTGGCGAACCGATGCCGGTGTTGAAGAAGCATTCGCCCAGATCGCGGTTGCCGATCACGGCCCCGGATTCGTAGCGCACGCCGTCGATGTGGCTGCGAAGTCGACACCGCTTAAGTCCGACCTGGGCCTGGCCCACTATCACACCGCGACGTTCACGGATCTCCAACCGAAGACGAAGTATGCCTACCGCGTGGGGGATGGCGTGAACTGGAGCGAATGGTCCCACTTCACAACGGCGAGCGACCAGGCGGAGCCGTTCAGCTTCGTCTACTTCGGCGATGCTCAAAACGACGTGAAGTCACACTGGTCCCGGATCGTTCGCGAGGCTTACAGCGATGCCCCCAAGGCGGCGTTTCTGCTGCATGCCGGCGACCTGATCAACCGTGCGAACTCGGATGCCGAGTGGGGGGAGTGGTTCTATGCCAGCGGATTCATTCAGCGGTCGATCCCGTGCATCGCGACACCGGGCAATCATGAGTACGACAAGCTCCCCTCCGGGGACGGAATCGAACGTCGCGGGTTGTCGCGGCACTGGCGACCGATGTTCGCTTTCCCGCTCAACGGCATCGGCCAGTTGCCGGAGACCAACTATTTCATCGATTACCAGGGGACCCGCATTGTCTCGCTCGACTCGAACGACCTGCAGGCGGAGCAGGCGGCGTGGCTGAAGTCGGTGCTGGCCACCAACCCCCAGCCCTGGACCATCCTGACCTTCCACCATCCGATGTATTCGTCGAAGGAAGGGCGCGACAATACCGAGTTGCGTAAGCTGTGGCAGCCTGTTTTCGACGAGTATCGAGTCGACCTGGTCCTGCAGGGACACGATCACACCTACGCACGCACCCGCCAGATGGTCTACGAAGAGAACCTGCCGGTCGGTGTGACTCGGAAGAACGAAGAGGTTGGCAGTGTCTATGTGGTCTCGGTAAGCGGACCCAAGATGTATGAACTGGGTCGGCGCCCGTTCATGGTGCGTGCAGGCGAGGACACCCAGTTGTATCAGATCATCACCGTGGACGGGGACGAGATCCGCTACGAAGCCCGCACAGCCATCGGCCAACTGTACGATGCCTTCACGCTGCGCAAACGCGCGGGGCAGCCCAACGAGTTGATCGAACAGGTGCCCGACTTCCCGGAACGCCTGCGGACACCTGCGGTGCCGGCCGCCGCCGGACCCTGATTTCCGAGGGCCAGGACGCATGACTGATGGCAGTGAACCTTGGTGAGTTGTCTTCTCGCCCGCGGCGCACTCATAATCGCTCCGTCCAGCGGGACAAAGGTAGCACAATGATCGGCCAACCCTCAGTCAGCCCCCCCACGCCGTAGGAGATCCCATGCCGCACCTCTCCCGTCGCCAGTTTCTCGCCGCCGGTTCCCTGGGGCTGTCTGCCTGGGGAACCCAAGGGCTGCAACCCTGCTGGTCAGCAGACACAGCCGACGCTGCGGGCATGCAGTTCGGGCTGGTCACCTACCTGTGGGGGAAGGACTGGGATCTGCCCACGCTGCTTGAAAACTGTGAGCAGACCGAGGTGCTCGGCGTCGAACTCCGGACCGAACACGCCCATGGCGTCGAGCCGACACTTTCGGCCAGTGAGCGGCAGGAAGTGAAGTCGCGGTTCGAGGACAGCCCCGTGGCCTGCCTGGGTCCGGGAAGCAATCAGCAGTTCGACGACCCCGACCCGGCGAAACTGCGCACGAACATCGAGGGGACCAAGGCCTTCATCAAGCTGAGCCACGATATCGGTGGCAGCGGCGTCAAGGTCAAGCCGAACAGCTTTCACAAGGATGTCCCGCGGGAGCGGACGATCGAACAGATTGGCCGCAGTCTCAACGAGGTGGGACGGTTCGCCGCCGACTTCGGGCAGCAGATTCGCCTGGAAGTCCACGGCAGTTGTGCGGAACTCCCCACGATTCACGCCATCATGCAGATCGCCGACAATCCCAATGTCGCCGTCTGCTGGAATTGCAATGCGGAGGATCTCGCTGGAGACGGAATCCAACACAACTTCCACCTGGTGCGCGACCGGTTCGGTGACACCGTCCATGTCCGCGAACTGGATGGCGAAGAGTATCCCTACCAGACACTCGTGAACCTGCTGGTCGCGACCAATTACGCCGGCTGGGTGCTGCTCGAGGCACGCACGAATCCCGATGATCGGGTGGCCGCCCTCAGGCAACAGCGAGAACTCTTTGAACAGATGGTGAGCCGGGCACAGGCCTGATCGCCAGGGGGGGTGTTGGGGTTCGCGCGTCCGGCTTCCGCCAGATCAGCGGGCTGCGCGGGCCGTCCGCATTTTGTCCACGTACTGCGCCGCCAGTTCGCGGATGCGGGGCATGTCCCGGCGGGCCAAGGCCTCTTTCTCGACGAGTGCACTGCCGAGCCCCACGGCACAGGCTCCGGCAGCCACGAAGTCGTCCAGCGTGTCCAGGTTGACGCCCCCCGTCGGAAGCAGCCGAATCTGGGGGAACGGACCCTTGAGTGCCCGCAGGTGAGCCGGGCCGCCGATGTCGGCGGGGAAAACCTTGATAATCTCGGCCCCGTACTCCCAGGCCGTGAGGACTTCCGTGGGCGTGAAGCCTCCGGGCATGACGAGTTTGTCGTAACGGTGACACAACTCGATCACGTCGCGATTGACGGTCGGGGTGACAATGAACTCCGCCCCGGCCAGGATGGCGGCGCGTGCGCTCTCTGGATCGAGAACCGTGCCAGCCCCGAGCAGAATGCGATCGCCCAGCGCCTGACGGACGTCCTTGATGATGTCGAGGACCCCGGGCACGGTGAACGTGACTTCAATGATGTCGATCCCGCCTTCCAGCAGCGCCTGTGCGACCTCGACCAGTTGTTCCCCGCTGGGTGCCCGGATGATGGCGACCAGTCCAGATTCCAGAACATGCTGCAGATGGTCGGTACGGCTCATGATGTCATGCACAGAGGGCAGAGGTGGCTGACAGCGGGGCGCGGGGACAGAACTCGACGCCGCGATCACCGAATGAGAAAGTCACTGCTTCATGTCGCGGCCGCAAACAGCTCGGCGTACTCCAGCAACCACAGGTCGATCAACTCGCGAAAGGACTCGACGTCGAGCTGAGTCAGCTTCTGATAATGTGTGCGATGGAAGGCCTTGCGGTTTCGAATCGTGGCCTTGCCCACCAGTTCCACGATGTGGGCCGAATTCAAAGGGCTGACGACCATCTCGAGGCGGCTGAAGAGCGAACTGCTGCGGCCACCAGACTGCAGGTTGAGGTCGTCGCGGGTAATGCGTCCACCCCAACCATCTTCGTTGAGAATGGAGCTGTACTCGAATCCCGGGAAGCGATCGGCGAGCAGCTTCTGACATGTTTCGATGTGCTCGGTCAGCTCGAGGCGCGCCTGGGAGTAGAGCTGCTTGAGTTCCGCCTCGGAGAACTGCCGCTCGGCGCGCTGGCGATCGCGGGCATTGGCCGTCGACTGGCCACGTTCGATTGCGCGCTGGAGCCGGTGTTCAAAATCCATGAGTTGCAGACAGACGGGCGGCGGCTGGTGTGTTTGCGGGTCTGATGAAATCTTAAGGGGGGGATGCGGGTCCCGCAACAGTTGCCGGAAGCCGCAGAAAATGCCAAATCTACCCGCGGGGAATGCAAAGTTTACCCGTGTTTCTCGGGCAAAGAGACGGCCACTGGCAGAAGCTGCGGGAAATCGTCTCTTGCTCGCGAGGGGGCAGTCAGGAACAATACGGGCACGTTCCCGGCGACAGCCCGTAGTCTCTGTGGTCGTGAAGGTGGAGAAGCTGTGCAGCGCGTTGAGGATTCCACGCTCTGGCGTCTGTTGGATAACTCGATCTGGTCGGCGATTGGCCTGATTGTTGCACTCTTCGTACTCGCGTGGCTTGTCCGGCGAATCCGGATGTGGTTTCGCGATGATACGGATCCTACTGCGGATGATCATCTATTGCTGACCCAGATATCGGAATTACGTCGCGAGGGTGACCTCTCCGAGGACGAATACCGATCCATCAAGGGGCGGCTGGTTGCGAAGTTGAGTCAGACCACGGAGGAATCGGACGGATCGGACGAGACATCAGCCAGCCCCACGGACCCCTCTTGATGCTCTTCCCCCCTGTGATTTCCCCTCCCCGAGTCGCGGCAATCGCGCGTCCAGCGTGTTTCGCCGTGTGCGTAATCGATTTTTCGTATACCATCAGGATGATCGTTTTCCTCCACGTCCAATGGCTGATGCAGGGAGGCCGCTGCGGACATGGCCGTGGATCGAACCGGCGAGAAGCGCGAGTCTTCTTCCCTCACCCGTTAGATCAGCCCCTGCGGCAGATCGTCCGACCGGATGATGGAGCCGCCTTGACCGGCGGTGGCAGGGAGCCGGAGTTGCGCGGCCCGATCGCTGCTCGATCGACAGCTATGAAAGAGAACGTATGACTTCCGGCAAAGATCAGACCACCACCAAGCGCGGCACCCAGGGCAAGAAGAACGCCAACTGTTCATTCTGCCGGAAGAGCTACCGCGACGTTGGTCCATTGGTGGAAGGCCCAGATGACGTCTACATCTGCGGCGAGTGTATCGAACTGTGCCAGTCGATCCTCGACCAGGAGCGTCGTCGCCGGGGCGAAACCAAGAACCTGTTCAGCAAGGTTCCGACCCCCCGCGACATCGTGGGCAACCTGAACCAGTATGTCATCGGGCAGGAACGTTCGAAGAAGATTCTCTCGGTCGCCGTCCACAATCATTACAAGCGGTTGATGGCGGACTGCGACGGCCCCGACAGCGTCGAGATCGAGAAGTCGAACGTGCTGCTCGTCGGACCGACTGGTTCGGGCAAGACCCTGCTGGCCAAGACTCTCGCCCGGTACCTGCAGGTCCCGTTCGCCATCGGTGACGCGACCACGCTGACCGAGGCCGGCTACGTCGGCGAGGATGTCGAGAACCTGCTGCTCAAACTGCTGCATGCCGCAGACTTCGATATCGAAGCCGCCCAGCGGGGCATTCTGTTCATCGACGAGATCGACAAGATTGGCAAGACCAGCCAGAACGTCTCGATCACTCGCGATGTCTCGGGCGAAGGGGTCCAGCAGGCACTGCTGAAAATGCTGGAAGGGACGGTGGCCAATGTCCCGCCCCAGGGGGGGCGCAAGCACCCCGAACAGCAGTATATCCAGGTGGACACGTCGAACATCCTGTTTATCTGCGGTGGCACGTTCGTCGGTCTGGAGGACATGATTGCCAAACGGCTGGGCAAGAAGATGATCGGCTTCGGGCACGATTCCCGATTCGACGAGGAACGGCACCGCGAAGAGCTGCTGGCCGAAGCGACGGTGGACGACATCCTGGAGTTCGGGATGATTCCCGAGCTGGTGGGTCGGCTGCCGGTGCTCAGTTCGCTGGCGCCGCTCTCGGAGGCCGATCTGGTCCGCGTGCTGACGGAACCTCGCAATTCGCTGATCAAGCAGTACGCACGGCTGTTCGAGATGGAAGAGGCCCAGCTCGAGTTCACCGATGGCGCCCTGGTGGAGATTGCCCGGGTCGCGAAACAGAAAGAGACCGGGGCCCGTGGTCTCCGCAGCGTGATCGAGTCCGTGATGTTCGACATCATGTACGAGCTGCCGGACCAGGAGCGGGGCAAGACCTACGTCATCACTCCGGAAATCGTCCGGGGCGAGCGGAATCTCCTGCCCGCCGATGGCTCCGCGGCCGCGTAACAGGCCTTGTGCCTCGATGCACAACTGGCAGCCCGCGTCGATTCGACGCGGGCTGCCTTCGTTTCCCCCCCTCGGTATCCCGACGGGCTCAGGTGCGTTCCCTGCCCCAGGCGATCGCGAGCTGAACGAGGATGGCGACGGCAGATTCCATCTCCTCGAGGCTCGTCCATTCGAGGGGTGAGTGCGGGTTGTGCTGTCCGGATGAGAGGTTGGGCGTGGGCAGTCCGCGCTCCGTTAACAGAGATCCGTCAGTCCCACCGCGGATGATGTCGAGCTGCGGCTCCAGCCCGGCGGCCTCGACCGCCTCGACCGCCTTGGCGAGTGCCCGCGGCTCCCGCTCCAGCCCGTCGCGCATATTCCGATACTGTTTGCGGATCGCGACCTCGATGGTCGCCCGCGGATGACTGGCCCGCAGGCGCGTCGCGATCGCTTCGAGCAGATCGGCGTACTCTGAGAGCTTTGATGTCTCGAAGTCCCTTAGCAGAATCTTGGCCGAAGCGTGGGCGACACCCCCTTCGATCGAGTAAGGATGCAGGAACCCGTCGCGGCCGGCAGTCGTCTCGGGCGAAAGCTGCTCGACGGGGAGCTGGGTCAGGAACTCGCCGAGAATTCGCACGGCGTTGACCATCACCCCCTTCCCTTCCGAAGGATGCGTGTTGACCCCCGTGACGGTGACCGTCGCCTGATCGGCGGAGAACGTCTCGCAGTCGATGCGGCCGCAGCCGGATGAGTCCAGCGTGTAGCCGCACACCCCACCCAGTCTGTCGAGATCGAGGCTCTCGATGCCGCGACCAATCTCCTCATCCACGGTGAAGCAGATGCGAATCGGCCCGTGCGCGATGCTCGTGTCGCCCATCAGGCGGGCGGCGGCGGTCATGATGACCGCGATCCCCGACTTGTCGTCGGCCCCGAGCAGCGTCGTACCGTCGGTGGTGATGACCGTCCCTCCTGCCAGCTCTGCCAGTGCGAGATTCTCGGCAACGCGGAGCACCTGCGCAGGATCGCCGGGCAAGATGATGTCCTGCCCATCGTAGTTCTCGTGGACGATCGGGTTGACGTTCGTGCCGCTGGTCTCGGGGGACGTATCGACGTGCGCAGTTCCAGACGATCGTCGGCGCCTCGTGATCGACCGTTGGTGGAATCGTCGCCATCACGATCCCGTGTTCGTCGCAGGAGACGTCGTCGAGGTTGAGTTCCTGACATTCCTGGGCGAGCAAACGGCTCAGCACCAGCTGCTTGGCCGTGCTGGGGGATGTAGGACTGTTCTCGTCCGACTGGGTGTCGATCCGGACATAACACAGAAAGCGGTCGAGGAGGTTGCTCATCAGGGGTTTCCCGGGCCGGTCGGTCGGCGGGCCCCGCGCCTGGTCAGACTTGGATCAGAGATGCACCGGGATCCAGCGTTGCGTCTCGCCTGGCTGAGGTCGGGCCGCCGGCTGCCAGGGGATCGGTTGCCCCGCTTCTCGATAACGGATCATCGCGGCCTTGAAATCCTTGACGAGCTGCTGGAGGATCGCCCGTTCACTGCGTCCCTCGGCCGCAATCTCCGGCAGTGTCGAGACATAGGCGTGGATGACACCGGCTTCGTCGGCCGGGGCCAGAATGACATGGCAGTCGTAGACCGGCACCGGCATTCCGCCGTCGCCAGCCAGCGGCAGCTCTCCCGGGGATGCGGGATTGCGTCGAATCTCCTCAGCCAACCTGGTCTCCTGAACTCTCGCTCGCCTTATCCGATGAACTCCAGCTCCACGGGTCGGGGAATGAGGCCCGCCTCGTGGCCGCGGTTGAGCAGCGTCGCGACCGCCTGTCGCCCGCGTTCGCCAAAGTCCAGCGTCCAATCATTCACGTACATCCCGACAAACTTGTCGGCCTGACTGTTGTCGAGGTCGCGACCAAACTGCAAGGCATACTCGAGCGCTGCGGGACGATGATCGAGCCCGTACTGGATCGACTGTCTCAACAGGGCGGTGACTTCGTCCATCGCGGGTTGACCCAGGTCTTTGCGAATGGCATTCGCACCGAGGGGGAGCGGCAGCCCGGTGTGTTCCATCCACCATTGGCCGAGGTCAACCACCAGATGCAGGCCTTGGTCGGCGAAGGTCAGTTGCCCCTCATGAATCACGAGTCCGGCGTCGACGCGGCCCTCTTCGACCACGTTCAGAATCTCGTCGAAGGGGTGCACCTCGTAGCGAAAGGTGCCGTTATCCCCGTGTGACTCAGGACTGAGTGGTGACTGATCTCCGCGGGGCTCCACTCCCAGACACAGGTTCAGGGCGAGGAACGCCGTGGTCAGCCGTCCGGGAACGGCAATCGTCTTCCCCTTCAGCTCGTCGATCGACATCGGCTCGCGCGCGACGACCATCGGACCGTAGCCATCGCCCATGCTGGCTCCGCAGGCACACAGGGCATAGGTATCGGTGAGATACGCGTAGCCATGCAGGCTGACGGCGGTCAGCTCCAGTTCGGCGTGCAGAGCACGGCGGTTGAGCGTCTCAATGTCCTGCAGAGTGTGAGTGAACCGGTACGGGCCCGTGTCGATTCTGTCCTTGGCCAGCGCATAGAACATAAAGGCGTCGTCCGGATCGGGACTGTGGCCGACGTTGATGGTGGACATGTGTTGGCGAATCGTTGACGAAAGGTTGGTGTGACGGACGCTGGGGGGCGGCCGGGCTGTCTGCAGGGGGAGAATAGTCTCCCGGGGACCGTGTCTCAAGACGCCCGTTGCGAGAGTGCCGGAGACTCCACTACGATCCCACCGCGAACCGCCGCGGAGAGAACCGCCAACTCTGCCGGAGCTTAACCTCACAGGTCCAGACTGTCCCTTCCATCCACTGGTCAGCGATTCAACTCCCCCGGGATGATTCTCCTTACTGCTCGTGACCTGACCCGCCAGTTCGATGTCGCCCCCGTATTCGCCGGGGTGACGTTCGATGTCCGCCCCGGTGAGAAGATCGGCCTCGTCGGGCCGAACGGTTGTGGCAAGACCACGCTGATGCACGTACTGGCGGGACGGGATGAGCCGGATATCGGCACCGTCGAGCGGCATCCCACGGCGTCGGTCGCGATCCTCGAACAGCAGACGGAATTCACGGCCGGGCGGACCCTGATCGAGGAGGCCCAGGCGGGGCTCGCCCCGCTGTACCAGCTCCAGGAGCAGGCCCACCAACTGGCTCTGGAGATGGCCGAGGTCGACAATCCCACTCAACTCGAACGTCTGCACCGGCGGTATGACGAGCTGCATGCGGAGCTCGAGCGTCTAGATGCGTACCACATCGATCATCGCGTCGACGAAGTGCTGCAGGGGCTGGGATTTCTGCCGGAGGACTACGATCGCCCTCTCGTGACTTTCAGCGGAGGACAGCAGAACCGGGCCCTGCTGGGTCGCCTGCTGCTGGCGGCACCGAGCCTGCTGCTGCTGGATGAGCCCACCAACCATCTTGATATCGAGACGACGGAGTGGCTCGAGGGCTACCTCAGCCGCGCACCCCAGGCCATGATCGTCGTCAGCCATGATCGCATGTTCCTGGACCATGTGACCGAGCAGACCTGGGAGCTGTGGCAGGGGGGCATCTCCGAATACAACGGGAATTTCTCGGCCTACTGGCAGCAGCGGGCGGAACGCCTGAAGGTACTTCGCAGGACCCAGGAGAAGCAGCAGGAATTCGTGGAGCGTACCCGCGACTTCATTGCCCGGAACAAATCGGGGCAGAAGCACGCCCAAGCCAAGGACCGCGAGAAGAAGCTGCAGCGGGTTGAGATCATTGAAGTGGCGCCGGACTTCGCCGACATTCCGATGGGGTTCCCCACTCCGTCACGCGCTGGCGACTGGGTGATCCGGGCCGAGAATGTCAGCAAGGGGTTTGCCGCTCTCAGCGCGCAGGGCGACGGGGGTTCGGGAGATCCGTTGTTCTCGGGCGTCACGCTGCAAATCGATCGTGGGGACCGCGTCGGGATCCTCGGACCGAACGGAAGCGGGAAGACGACACTGCTGCGCACGCTGATCGGGGAACTGCGGCCAGACACCGGACTTGTGCGTTTCGGCAGTCAAGTGGGCGTGGGGTATTTCGACCAGCAGCTCGCGAGCGTCGACCCGTCACTGGATGCCATCGAAGCGATCCGGTCTCCGGCGCTGGTCTTTGCGGGCGCGGCCCCCTTCGCACGGGGTCGGGGGACCGAAATGTCGCCGGGAAGCCGCCGGAGCCTGCTGGCCCGCTTCGGTATCAAGGGGGATCTCGCACTGCAGCAGGTCGGCAACATGAGCGGCGGCGAACGCACCAAGGTCGCGCTGGCGAGGCTGCACGCCTTGAATCCGAACCTGATGATCCTGGACGAGCCGACCAATCACCTCGACTTCTGGGCCTGTGCCGCGCTCGAGCGGTCGCTGTGCAGCTTTGATGGCACGGTGCTGTTCGTCAGTCACGACCGCTACTTCATCGATGCGGTGGCGACCAAGGTCATTGTGCTGGAGTCGTCGGGCTGGCGGATGCACGAAGGCAACTACAGCGACTACCAGGCGTTCTTGCGGGCGACGATGTCCGCGCCCCGGGGAAGAACGGGGACAGATTCAGGCGTCACACCGCGACTGGAGTCGACACCTGCGGCCGAGGTCGAACCTGAGGCGAGTGAGACTCCCAAACGAAGACGGCGGTTTCCCTATCGCAAACTTGTGGAGATCGAGGGGGACATCGAGCGTGAAGAACAGGTGCTGGCACGCATCGAGGCCGACCTGGTCGATCCCGACGTACTCCGCGACGGCAATCGGATTCGACAGGTGCAGCAGGAATACGAAGCCTCGCAGGCGAAGCTCGCACTGCTGATGGAGCACTGGGAAGAGGCGGCGGAACTCAACTGACGCGATCTCGAGCCTGAACCCCGGGGGCCCGGGTCTGGTGGATCCGCCCGGGGTCGACCAGGTGTCATTGCTCCCGTCGGGCCGAGAAACCAGCGGCGAACCTCACCTCCCCCCTTGAGGTTGCCCGTTCCCACAGGCGATAATGAGACACAGAACGAAATGGCCCCGCCTCTCCCACCCTGCCTCGCCCGACGGCTCCTTCGGAGTTCCTGAACATGCTGAACCTTGTTGGTGATGGGAAGACGTCCACCTGCGACGGCATGACCCGGCGCGACTTCCTGCAGGTCGGCACGCTGGGGGCGATTGGGCTGTCTCTGCCGCAGTACCTGGCCGCCAAGGAGGCCGGAGCGGTCAAGCCGGGCCACGATGACCGCGCGTGCATCATGATCTTCAATCTCGGGGCGCCCAGTCAGCTCGACACGTTCGACATGAAGCCGGAGCGCCGGCGGAGGTCCGCGGTCCGTTCAAGCCGATCGACACCAAGGTCGCCCGGCATGCAGATCTCCGAGATTCTGCCGCGGCACGCCAAGATCGCCGACAAGTTTTCGCTGGTCCGCTCGTGCTACCACACGGGGGCCGCCGTGCACGACGCCGGCTGGCAGATGATGCAGACCGGGCGGCAGTTCACCGGCGGCGTCAACACGCCGCATGCCGGGGCGGTGGTCGAGCTATCTGCGCGGCCGCAAGACCGATCTGCCGCCGTTCGTCGTGCTGCCGGAGACGATGGGGCGCGGCGGCGGCAACCTGCCCGAACGGTCAGGCCGGCGGATTTCTGGGCAAGGCGCACGATCCGTTCGCGCTGATGGCCGATCCGTCGCAGCCGAACTTCAAGGTGCCCGACCTGCTGCCGCCGCAGGAGATCGGCGACGGTGCGGCTCGAGCGGCGTCGGCGGATGCGCGAGATCGTCGACAGCGCGGTCGACGACGTTCGAAGCGAGCGAAAACGCGGCGCTGCTCGACGAGAACTTCCAGGCGGCCTTCCGGCATGATGACCAGCCCGCAGGCCCGCGAGGCGTTCGATCTGCCGAAGGAACCGCAGGCGGTCCGCGAGCGCTACGGCATGAATCGCTTCGGTCAGTGCTGCCTGCTGGCCCGGCGGCTGATCGAAGCCGGCGTGCGGTTCGTCACGATCAACACGTTCCTGACCGTGTTCGACGAGATCACCTGGGACATCCACGGATCGAAACCGTTCACGTCGATCGAAGGGATGAAGAACATCGTCGCCCCGATGTACGACCAGGCCTACACCGCGCTGATCGAAGATCTCGATCGAGCGCGGCATGCTGCGACGACACGCTGGTCTGCAACCTGGCCGAGTTCGGCCGCACGCCGCAGGTGAATCCGGCCGGCGGCCGCGACCACTGGCCGCAGTGCTTCACCGCGTACTTCGCCGGCGGCGGCGTGCAGGGCGGCCGCGTCGTCGGGGCCAGCGATCCGATCGGCGGCGTGCCGGCCGATCGACCGGTGGAGCCGGGCGACGTCGTGGCGACGATCTTCCACAGCCTGGGGCTTCGACCTGGAGACCCACCTGCCCGGCCCGGCCGGTCGCCCGTTTCCGCTGGTCGACTTTGGACGACGGAGATCCACGAACTGTTCTGAGGTTTGCAGCGCAGGGAACTACAGGTCTGTTGATCGGGACGTCGATGATGCACACAACTCATCTGCTGCTGGTGTTCTTGGCGGTACTGTCAGGGCCCCTGGCAACCCGGGCTGAGGGAGGGCCGGTCATACTGCCCCGCACGGTCGCGCTGTCGACACCGGAGTCGTCGCAGCAGTTGATCGTGCAGCTGCAGGGTGGCGGCAGCTTTGGGGCACAGTGGCGTGAAGGGGTCGAATGGTCGTCCAGCGATGCGGAGGTCGCGGTGGTGTCGGCCGCGGGCCTCGTGCAGCCGGTGGGGAACGGACAGACGGAGATCCGGGCGACGATGGGGGAGGTCACCACGACAGTCCCGGTGACGGTGACGGGGATGCAGCAGCCATTTCGCTGGAGCTTTCGCAACCATGTGCAGCCGGTGCTGGCCAAGACTGGCTGTAACTCGGGGGCGTGCCACGGGGCGCTGGCCGGCAAGGGGGGCTTTCGGCTGTCGCTGCGTGGTTACGACCCGACGTCGGACCACTTCAACATCGTGAAGCAGGATCGCGGCCGGCGGGTCGAGTTTGCCGATCCCGGGCGGAGCCTGGTGCTGTCGAAACCATCCGGGGCGCTGCCTCACAAGGGCGGGCTGCGTTTCGAGACCGATTCGCCGGAGTATCGGATCCTGTCGGAATGGATTGCCGAGGGGGGAACGGCCCCGACGGACGAAGATCCCGTGGTGGCATCGCTGGAGATCCTGCCGGAGCGTTCCACGCATGCGGTCGGTGGCGCAGCAACAACTGATCGTGAGGGCGCACTACAGCGACGGGCGCATGGAGGACGTCACTCCCTGGGTGAAATGGTCTTCGGCCAACGAGGCGGTCGTCCGGGTGAACGATCTGGCGGGAAACCACGATCGTCGGTGCGGGGGAAGGTGCCATCGCGGCCTGGTACGCATCGCAGATCGCGATCGCGCGGATCACGTCCCCTACACGCCCCCTGCCGATCCCACTTCGCCCGCCGGCATCGCGACAGATCCCCGGGAACCTCGCAACTTCATCGACGAACAGATTGCGCAGCAACTCGACCCGGTTGAACCTGCCGGCCTCGCCCCCCTGCTCTGACAGCGAGTTTGTGCGGCGGGCCTACGTCGACACGATCGGCACGCTCCCGACGGCTGAAGAAGTCCGCCGCTTTCTGGCGGACACGTCTGCGGACAAGCGCGACCAGTTGATCGAGTCGCTGCTGGCGCGCGACGAGTTCGTCGACTACTGGACGTACAAGTGGTCCGATGTCCTGATGCTCAACGGCACACTGCTGCGTCCGGAAGCGGTGAAGGCGTACTACCAGTGGATCCGGGAACGCGTGCAGAACAACACGCCCTGGGATGAGTTCGTGCGTGAGATTCTCACGGCCACCGGCAGCAGCTTCGAGAACGGCGCGACGAACTTCTTCGCGCTGCACCAGGATCCGGAGAACATGACCGAAAACGTCTGCCAGGCGTTTCTGGGTCTGTCGATCGGCTGTGCGAAGTGCCACAACCACCCGCTGGAGAAATGGACCAACGACCAGTACTACGCCATGGCCAACCTGTTCGCCCGGGTGCGCGCCAAAGGCTGGGGCGGCGACGGTCGCAACGGCGACGGGCTGCGCACGCTGTATGTCGTCTCGACCGGCGAC
Source organism: uncultured Planctomycetaceae bacterium (assembly GCA_963715185.1). Lineage (GTDB taxonomy): Bacteria > Planctomycetota > Planctomycetia > Planctomycetales > Planctomycetaceae > CAVPPT01. The sequence continues at coordinate 159,266 of CAVQRG010000014.1, read as the reverse complement.
CTCGTGCAACCGCGGACCGGTAAGCCGCAGCCGCCGACGCCGCTCGACGGTGCGCCGCTCCCGTTCGACGATCCGGGCGATCGGCGAGAGTCGCTGGCGAAGTGGCTGACCTCCCCGGATAACCCCTATTTCGCGCGGTCGATTACCAATCGCGTCTGGGCCAATTTCTTCGGCGTCGGACTGGTAGAGGCGGTCGATGACATGCGGGCCTCGAACCCGGCGTGCAACGAAGAGCTCCTGGCGTCCGCCGCAGACTATCTCGTCGAGCATAAGTTCGACCTGAAGGCGCTGATGAGCGCCATCCTGCAGTCCAATGCCTATCAGCGATCGAGCCAGCCGCTTCCCGGGAACGCCGCGGAGCAGAGGTTCTATTCGCGGTACTATCCGCGGCGGATGATGGCCGAAGTGCTGCTCGATGCGATCGTGCAGGTGACGGAAGTGCCCAGCGTATTCAACCAGGTCGCCTATGCCGGCGCCGATCGCCAGAAGACCGAGTTCTATCCGGAGGGGACGCGGGCCCTGGAGCTGTACGACTCGGCCGTCGAGAATTACTTCCTGCAGACGTTCGGTCGCAACCAGCGGCGGATTACCTGCGAGTGCGAACGGTCCGACGAACCGAGCATGGTGCAGGTGCTGCACCTCTCGAACGGGGACACGCTCAACGAGAAACTCGAGGCGGAGCACGGTCGCGTGTCGAAGCTGCTCGAACTGCGTTCGGCCGGAATGTCGGACGAAACGCTGCTCGACGACATCTATCTTGTCTGCCTCGCCCGCTATCCGACCGCGGGCGAGCGGGCCGCGATGCTGGAACTGCTGCCCGCCCCGGGAAGCGGGGAGGAGCGGGAGGTCCTGGAGGACATCTTCTGGTCCATCCTCAGCAGCCGCGAGTTCCTCTTCAACCACTGATCCGTCCGGCTGGCTTTGCAGACACGCAGATCCAGGCCATACGTTCAGGCACAGCGCGCACGGCGGATGGAGATCTCGCGGGATCCCACCTCCCGCAGCAGGTCGACCAAGGCCCGTCCGGCATGGCCGTCCACGGTCGGACCGAGATGCCGCAGCAGGAACCGCCGTTGCAACGCGGGGTCAGCGGTCGTCGTCAGCAGGCTCGCAATCGCGGCATGGAGTTCCAGGATGTTGCGGGCACCCAGCGCTGCTCCTTCCGCGACATACGGGTACCGATCGGGCTCGGCGGTGAAGTTGGCGGAGACGAAACGCCGACCGGAGAGGAGTGCCTCCAGTCCGGTGGTTGAGGCCCCGGTGACGAGGACATCGCAGGCCACCAGGAGTTCCGGGAACGGATGGCGACTGATATCGACGTTGCGCACACCGGCTGCGGCCCGCAGTTTGGTGTAGGCCTCGGGGTGTCGATCGTTGGGGTGCAGCTTGATGACGATGCGCCAGTCGGGTTGTGCGCGGGCAATCTCGAGCAACCCCAAGACGATAGGCTGCGAGAGGGCAAAGCCCTCGCTGGCCAGCAGGACGATCGTCTCATCCACTCTGTATCCCAGCCGCGTCCGTACTGCATCCCGGCTGAGGAGCGATCGGACCAGACCATCGAAGCGCGGGGCACCGACAATGCGGACGCGCTCGCGCGGGAACTGTCCGACGCCGCAGAGCACGTCGCGGGCGAACGCCCCATAGGCGGCGAACAGATCGGGCAGAGGTGCTCCCAGCACCTGATCCCGGGGGGGCATGTACATCGTATGCTCGGGGCCGATCGTCCCATGCTGGACGCCGATCGTCGGAATTCCCAGCTCGCGCGCCGCGGCGATCGTCAGCAGGCCCTTCGGATAGAACTCTTCGTGCACCAGCACCGCCCGCACGTGGCCGGCCTGCTGGAGAGACACCTTCACAGCGGCCACATTACGCGACCATTTGGCGATGTCGCCCACCGCCCGGCGCAGCAGCGGAACGATCAGGCACGAAACGTCTGTGCCTGCGAACCGCAGCGCACTGCAAAACTCAGGCGAGTTTTCGCAATCGACAAGGCGTCTCATCAGCCGCCACTGAGCCGGGACAGCTCGCAGATAGCTCATCAGTTCGGGATGGCAGTGGCTGAGCGGGAGGACTTCCGGCATCGCGCCAGTGTTCCCCAGCCGGTGTAGAATGGCCGGATCACGCGCCGCCAGCCCGAGAACCGGTACTTGGTTGTATGCAGCAGGTAACGAACCGCACACTCCGGCAGTTCACGGTTGAGCTCCTGACGCAACGCGGACCAGTAGGCAACGGCCGGCCGACCCTGTTCATCGCGGACATGATTGGGAAACCACCCGGTCAGGACCACGGCAGGACGCGGGTCAACCTTCATACGCCTTGCGCCGGTCACCAGGCGGGTGAACCAGGACCGCAGCAGGATCCAGCAGGGCAGCAGACCGAGCGTCAGACAGGTCCCCAGCAGCCAGAGCCAGCGGCTGGTATTCGACAGACGTTTCGGGCGGGCTGACCCGGGGAGACGGTGTGCCGTCACGCCTGATGACTGAGCCCAGTCTTCCAGCAGCCGCGCCATTCGGCCGTCGCGGGTGTGATAGAGCAGTTCGTCGGGATGATGTCGCTGACAGGCCTCGCGGACGAGCCAGACGCCCCGCAGGCAGGGAAAGGTGGGCCCTGTCAGCGGATGGCGGGCGGCCCCCGGACCGGTCCACCAGAGGGAGTCCCCGGTAGGGAGGCGAAATCGTTCATCAAACGTCCGCCCGTCGGGAAGACGCTGGCGGGGCCATTGCTGGAGAAACTCCAGATACTCGGCGTGCAGACGGTCGCGATCGAGCAGTTCTTTGATGCGCAGCAGTGTCCAGGCGTCGACGACGCCCCTAACTGGACCGGTGCAGCCGATCGGCAGCAGCAGGACGTGACGCCCTGCCGCCAGTTGCTGGATGCCCTGCCGGGACTTCTGGTCCAGATGGCCCGAATGTACGACCAGCACGCACCTGGTTTCGACGGATCCATCCGCCATTCCCCTGCTCCGTCCGTGAGGTTTGCCACGAGGTGCGGCGACCGACGCCGCGCCGGTTGATAAGACGCAGGCGGGTCGCAGGTCAACCTCGACTTCCGGCAGGAGGTCGGGGGACGTGCCACCTGTTGCGTGACGCTGCCGCCTGCCTGATGGGTCCGGACCTGAGGATCATGGCGAAGCCGGGCTACCGGCGGAGCGTTGGGCCACCTGTCGTAACCAGCTTTGGTGCCGCTGCTTCAGATCCTGGTAGATGTCCGGAAAGTTCTCCGCCACGTTGCTGGTCTCACCGGGATCGACGTCGAGATCGTAAAGTTCGAAGGTAGCGTCGGTGACGTCCGCCAGGGCCTGCTCGAAATCCCCATGGTGATTCGGAATTGACCCGACCAGTTTCCACTGGCCATGAAGCACCGCCTCCTGCCCGTAGAGATCCCAGAACAGGTAGCGATCCGGCAGGCGTTCACTGCCCGCGGACCGCAGGTGAGGGAGCAGGCTGACGCCCACCAACTCACATCCCCCGTTCTCCTTCGGAATGTCGAGCCCGGCCGCCTCCAGGATCGTGGCGAACAGGTCGAAGTGGGCGACGTCTGCGGCGGAGACCCAGCCGGCGGGGATGACGCCCGGCCACTGCATCATGGCCGGCACGCGGATCCCCCCTTCGTAGGTGGTTCCTTTCTCGCCGCGCAGCGGCCCGTTGTTGCCGGGGTACTTTTCGATCATGGCCCCGTTGTCGGAGTGCACGATGACCAGCGTGCACTCCGTGAGGCCGAGCGTCTCCAACTCGTTGAGGAGGTCACCGATCCGCGCATCCGCGTGAGACATCACCGCGTTGTAGTCGCGACGCGGTTGTGCGACACCCCGCTGGGCATAACGCTCGAGCCAGTCGGGCCGGGCCGAGTCGGTGTTCTGGTCCGCATTTCGCAGGGGACCATGGACAGCGTTGAACGGCAGGTAGCAGAAGAACGGCTGTGCCTGAGCCGCCTGGTTGCGAATGAACCGGGCCGCTTCATCAGCGAAGAGGTCCGTCGTGTGATCCGGCCCGGATGGCCCAGGCCGGGACAGCGGCGCCGTTCCCCGCAGGATGCGCGAGTTCGCGCGCAGCCAGTAGGGATGCGCCCCTCCCAGAAACCCCACGAACTCGTCGAAGCCCCGCGCGGTGGGGACATTGACATCGTCGTAACCGAGATGCCATTTTCCGAAGATGCCTGTGACGTAACCGGCGGTCTGCAGCAGTTGGGGCAGCATTACGACATCGTCGCGAATCCGCCGCACGTGTGGTGGCCAGCCGGTTACCGGCTTCGGCCTCTGCGAATCTGCCCCGGGCCCGCGCCACATGCCACTGTCGAGACTGTAGAGGCCAGTCAGACAGGAGGCCCGTGTCGGTGCACACAGGGGGTTCACGCGGAACTTCTCGAAGCGGACACCCCGCGCCGCGATGGCATCCATGACGGGTGTCGACAGATCTGTCGCTCCGTAACTCGAGGAATCGCCATAGCCCTGATCGTCGGTGACGACGAGCAGGATGTTCGGCCGCGCGGTGTCGGCCGCGGGCAGCGGAGCCGTGGTCAACACTGCCAGAACGGCGGTCCAGACCATTCGCGAAGCCTGCGCGGGCAAGACGATCATCTATTTGCTGCGACCCTTGACCTGCCAGAGCGGACTGGGGATGTGTGCGTCTTCCAGCAGCGCCCGCAGCGCGGCCACCTTTCCGGCGTGGGTCTCGGCCAGGTTGTGCTCTTCTCCCAGATCCTCCGCCAGATTGTAGACCTCCATGGCCCCCCCGGTGTCGGGCGAGGCGGGATCCCAGCCGTTCTGGACGGCTTTCCAGTCTCCCTGACGGACCGCCCTCCGCCCCCCCTGCTCATAGAACTCCCAGTACAGATAGTCGTGCTGCGGACCATCGTCGCGGCCGAGGATCGCCGGCAGAAAGCTGACACTGTCGAGTTTGCGCGGAGGACTGACGGCCGCGAGATCGGCAGCCGTCGCCATCAGATCTCCGTGATAGGCGATGTGGCTGGAGGTGGTGCCCGGCTGCGCCTGGCCGGGCCAGCGGACAATCATCGGGACGCGAATGCCCCCCTCGTACAGGGCCCGTTTGATGCCCCGCAGCGGACCATTCGAGTCGAAGAAGTCCGGGTCATTTCCCCCCTCGGCATGCGGGCCATTGTCGGAGGTGAAGAAGACGATGGTTTGCTCGTCGATGCCGAGGGCCTTCAGGGCTGCGAACAGTCGCCCCATGTCGTCGTCCAGCCGCGTGATCATGGCGGCGGTTCCCTGCTGCGGTTGCGGCCAGTCCCGCTCGGCATAGTGACCATACTCGGGGATCTCCATGCCCTTCTCGCGGGCTTCGTTGTTCGCATGGGGAATCGTGACAGAGAGGTACAGGAAGAATCTCTGGTCGGCATGGTCAGCGAGCCAGTCGAGGGCCCGCTGCATGATCAGGTCGTGGGAGTACTCGACCTGAGCGGTGGCGACTCCGCTGCCGAAGTCCCCCGCACCCGGGACCACGTTCCTGAGCGGGAAGCGCTGGCCGTTGTGCATCAGGTAGGTCGGGTAGTAGTTGTGCGCGTGCCCCTGATCGAAGTAGCCGAAGAATTCGTCGAACCCCTGCTTCGTGGGGATGCCGGCCGAGTGCTCGTGCCCCAGTCCCCACTTGCCGAACTGTCCGCAGGCGTAGTCTGCCTTCTTGAGCACTTCGGCGACCGTGACGTCACCGGGTCGCAGGTTGGTCTTGGCGTTGCCACGGATGTAACAGTGACCGGTGTGCAGCCCGGTCATCAGGACGCACCGCGACGGGGCGCACACTGTACTGCCAGCATAATAGTCGGTGAACCGCACGCCCTCGGCCGCCATCTGGTCGAGATGCGGCGTCTGGATCTGCTGCTGCCCGTAGGAGCCCAGATCCCCGTAACCGAGGTCATCGGCCATGACATAGATGATATTCGGAGGCTCCTGGGCGTGGAGGGGAGGAGAGAGGACGCCCAATAGCGCCACCAGTGTGGTCAGACGAAACAGGTCCATGGACACCTCAAGACACACCAGGCACGGGAGAGAAGGCTCAACAAGCGAGAGCAGAACAGAACCACGCTAGCAGGCTCGCGGGCTGGATTCAAACCCGACGCGCAGCGCAGCGGCGTGAGCATGCACGGTCCGACTTCTATTGGCGAGAGCCAACGGCCTCTGGCGCATACCCGCTGGCGCGGTACGGATTCTTCAGCCCGAAGAACTGTTCGGTGATGAGGTCGGTTTTCGACCGGCCGCCGGTCCACAGGTCCCATTGCGGATCGGCATGCGACGCGAAGAAGTCGTGCAGCCGGCGACGCAGGCTCAAGACGGTCTCCGCATGCTCAGCCTGCCCGTACAGGTTGTGGTGTTCGTCCGGGTCGGCAGCCAGATCGTACAGTTCGTTCGGCGACTGATGGATCCGTTCGATGTACTTCCAGCGATCGGTACGGATCGCGCGGACGTTCTCGAACTCGAAATAGTGCACGTTCTTCCAGTCGAGGGACGTCGCCACGCAGCATCGGTGCGAAATCGCGGCCGGGCAAGCCGGTGCGCAGTGGGGAGTCTCTCGGGAAGCCCGAGGCAACTCAACAGCGTTGGCAGCAGGTCGTAGTTGCTGACGAGCGCATCGATGCGCTGCCCCGCGCGGACGGAGCCGGGCTGCTGGAAGATGAGCGGGATCTGCATGGTCCAGTCGAACGCAGTCAACGGCCGGGTGTGGTCTCCCATGCCCCAGTACCCCGCATGACCGCCCGCACATCCCTGATCGGCGGTGAAGACGACAAGGGTGCTGTCGGTGAGGCCGTGCTGCTCTAGGGCCGCCAGCACGCGACCCACACCATCGTCGACTCCGCTGACTTCAGCCGCGTACTTGCGCATCTTCGCGACGTCGCCAATCCATTCCCCATAGTTGAAGTTCCAGGGCTGGGGGATCGTACGGGGAAAGGAGTGGAGATCCTGATCGGCGTAGTACGCGCGATGCCGGTTGCGGATCGGCTCATCCATGGCCTGCCCGAGACCATAGGGACCGTTGTACGCCAGAAACACAAAGAAGGGCCGGGCTTGGTGGGTTTCGATAAACGAGAGCGCCCGTTCGGTCCAGAAGTCGGTCACGTAGCCCGGCTGGACGCGGACCTGACCATGTTCGATCACTTCCTGATCGTAGAGCCCGGTGCTGTGCCCGTGGGGCTTGGTCACCCACGAGGTGAAGCCCGCCTGCGGGTGGAGGTTGTCACCGAGGTGCCATTTTCCGGAGAGCCCGGCGACGTAGCCGGCGTCCACCAGAAGACTCCCAAGGGTCTCGAACTCGGCGAGGGTGCTATAGGCCCCAGGTCCCATCTGAGCCCCGCCGGCTCCGAGATAGCGATGCACGCCGTGCTGGCAGGGCATCAATCCTGTGAGCACTGTCGCCCTTGTCGGCGAGCAGACGGCGTTGTTGGCAAACGCCCGGGTGAAGAGGGTCCCCCGCTCCGCGAGGCGGTCGATGTGCGGTGTGCGAATGTCGCGATTGCCATAGCACCCGAGCGTCCAGGGACCATGGTTGTCCGTCATGATGAGGACGAGGTTGACGGGCGGTGACGCGGGTGGTGCCAGCGTCGTCGCGAGCAGCAGGCCGGCGAGCGTCAGCATCAGATCTCCTCTCAACGGAGCCCTTGTGCGTGAATTCTGCACGTCTGGGGCGATCGTGGCAATTGTGAAGATGGCGCGGGCCGCGCAAAGTTTCCAGTCAACGGGTTGCATTCAAACAAACGTTTCATACACTTGTTTAAACGCCGAAGGGAGTGTGCCATGTCGGATGAAACGAAGCAGAGGGTCTTGGAAGCTGCCGGCCCCATCTTTGCGGAACAGGGGTACGGGGCGGCAACGATTCGCGAGATCTGCTCGGCAGCAGGGGCGAATCTGGCCAGCGTCAACTACCACTTCGGTGGCAAGGCGGGGCTCTATCTCGAGACGGTGCAGCTCGCTTACCGACGTCGATCGGCGCAGGTTCCGGCCCCCGAATGGTCTGCAGACACCCCTCCCGAAGAGAAGCTGCGGAGTTTCATCCGCACGCTGCTCAACCGCATCCTGCCGACCCGCGATGCGGACTGGCCCATGCGACTGCTGATGCGGGAGATGCTGCAGCCAACCCATGCCTGTCACGCGGTCGTCGAAGAGTACATTCGACCGCAGTTCGAGCGGCTGATGCAGGTGATCGGCGAAATGGTCCCGGCGGGAACACGGCGCTGCGATCGTGAGCGGCTGGCGTTCAGCATCGTCGGTCAGTGCCTGCACTACCGCATGGTGCGCGGGTTCTCGTCGCTGCTGCTGCCGCTGGAAGAATGGAACACACTGACGGATGTCGAATCGCTGACGGAGCACATTACGAGTTTCTCCCTGGCGGGCATTCGGCAGCGCTCTGGTCGCGGCAGTTCCCGGCACAACAATTCTCCTGGCGCGCGACACTCCGGCCGTGTCCGATCGTCGGCCATCAGCGGCCGAGCCGGCTCGTGAGCGCCCTCAGCCAGGCCCCCATCCGGCCCCACAACGGAACGCGACAATGATTGCTGGCAAGAAGTTCCTCTACTACTCGGGACGCGTCATTGCGCCGCTGGCGATCGTGGCTGCCGGTATCGGCGGCCTGATGGTGCTCGGGCAGCGACCGGATCCCCCCACACGGCCACCCGATGCGACCAGCGGCGTGATGGTCGAGACGAACGTGGCGCAGGAGTTTGCCGGCACGTTCGACATCGAGGTGGAAGGTGTGGCGGTCTCCTATCGTCGGGTGACGTATTCCGCCGAGGTGGCCGGGCGCGTCACGTACGCGTCCCCCAGTGGTCGCGGTGGGGAGTACGTGGAGCGGGGAACGCGACTGTTCGAGATCGACCAGACCGACTATGCCCTCGATGTTCAGCGTCTGCAGGCCCAACTGGCGCAGGCGCAGGCCAATCTGGCCGAGGCGGCCTTTGACATCACCAGCACGGAGTCTCTGATCGCACTCGCGCGAAGAACTGGAACTCCAGCAGCGGAATCTCAAGCGTGAGCAGGACCAGTTAGCCCGCGGGGCGGGAACCGATGCGCGCATCGACGAAGCCCGCAAGCTCGAACTGGCCGCCCGAAACAGTGTGCAGACGCTGCAGAACCAGTTGGCGAGATACGGCAGCCGTAAGAAGTCGCTCGAGGCGGCCGAGCAACTGGCCGCGGCCCAGCTCCGGCAGGCGGAGGTGGATCTCGAGCGGACGACCGTCGTGGCGCCCCTGACGGGCACAATCATTGAGCACCTCGTGGAAGAAGGTGACTACGTAAAGGTCGGCGATCCGCTGTTTCGGATGAACGACACCCAGCAGATGGAAGTGGCCTGCGACCTGCGCGTGGAAGAGCTGTACTGGCTCTGGCTGCAGGCGGACAACTTTTCCCCGAGTCGAGAGGTGGCCGCGCCCGAGTTGCTGGAGATCCCGCATGCTCCGGCAACGGTGATCTACAAGTTCGCAGGCGTCGAATATCAATGGGAGGCCGTGCTCTCCCGGTACGGGGGGACGGGGATCGATCCGGCGACGCGAACCGTCCCCTGTCGGCTGCTGGTGGAGAACCCGCGGGCGGTGACAGTGCGGGGTGACGAAACCGTGGCCCCCGTTGCACTGCCGACCCTGTTCCCGGGCATGTACGTTCACATCCGGCTGCCGATTCGACCTCCCCGGCCGCTGGTGGCGGTGCCCATGCGTGCGGTGCGACCGGGCCGGGAGATCTGGCTGGTGCGGGACGGTCGCCTGCAGATTCGTCCGATTGTCATCGCGCGGGTCATTGGTGAGACCGCCCTGCTCGAACCGACGCCTGACGGTGTGGCGGCCGGCGATCTCGTCGTCACGAGCCCGCTGGCACTGGTGCGCGACGGCATGCCGGTCGAGGTCCTCTCGAGCTCGCCCGTAGCGCTGGCTACGGAGGCGGTCGTCGACGTCGACGATGGGGTCTTGACGGAACAGGATCGCTGACCGCCCGTAGTAGTCCGCCGTAGTGACCCGCTCCCTGGTTCTCTGTCAAGACGTCCACCATGAAGTCGCTGATTCAGTCGGCCATCAAGAATTCACCCGCGATGAACACGCTGATGGTCGGCGTGCTGATCCTGGGTGCCGTGAGTCTGACGGCCCTTCGCCGTGAAGATTTTCCGCGATTCGAGCTGGAGATCATTCTGGTGACGGTGCCCTACCCGGGCGCCAGTCCAGAGGAAGTTGAGAACGGGATCTGCCAGAAGGTCGAGGAAGCCGTCCGCAGCATCGACGGGCTGAAGAAGATCACCTCCGTGGCGGCCGAAGGGACCGGAAGCGTCATCCTCGAAGTGCGGACCGACGTGCCCGACGTCCAGAAGGTGCTCAACGAGGTGGAGTCCGAAGTGGACCGCATTCCGAGCTTCCCGGAGCTGGCCGAACAGCCGGAGATCCAGCAACTCACGATGCGCAGTCCCACGATCCATATCGGGGTGGTCGCGGATGAGGTGGAAGGCCCGGAGGCGGAGTGGCAATTGCGCGAAGTGGTGGAGCAGGTGCGCGATGACCTGCTGGAGATCCCCGAGATCACAGTCGCCGAGATCCAGGGAGCGCGGGACTATCAGATCGATGTGGAGATCTCAGAGACCGAGCTGCGGAAGTACGGACTGACGTTGCAGGATGTGGCCAACCGCATTCGCCAGGAGAACCTCGAACTGCCCGGGGGCAACATCAAGGCCGACTCCCAGGAGTTCCTGCTACGCGGCAAGGCCAAGCGCATTCGCGGGTCGGAGATCGAGCACATTCCGCTGATCACCAACGACACCGGAGTGGTGCTGACAGTGGGTGATATCGGCCATGTGCGTGACGGGTTCGCCGACAAGACCTCCATCAGCCGCATCAACGGCCGGCCGGGTCTGGCGCTCTCGATCGAAGCCGCGGCCCGCGAGGATATGCTGGCGATGACGCAGGCCGTCCGGGACTATGCCCAGTCGCATCCGCTGCCCCCGGGCTACGAGTACGAGCTGTGGGGCGACCGATCGATCGACGTGCATGATCGGCTGGATCTGCTGCGACGCAACGGACTGCAGGGGCTGCTGCTGGTCTTCCTGGTGCTGACGTTATTCCTCGAGATCCGGCTCGCGTTCTGGGTGGCGCTGGGTATTCCCATTTCGATTCTCGGCACGTGCGCCATCCTGTGGCAGTTCGATCAGACGCTGAACATGCTCTCCATGTTCGCATTCCTGATCACCTTGGGCATCGTGGTGGATGATGCCATCGTGATCGGGGAGAACATCTACACGCATCGCCAGATGGGCAAGACGTTCACCGAGGCGGCCGTCGACGGCTGCGTGGAGGTGATTCCGTCGGTGGCGGCCTCCGTCACCACGACGATGTTCGCCTTCATCCCGATGTTCTTCGTCACCGGAGTGATGGGGAAGTTCTTCGCCGTCATGCCGATTGCGGTGCTGGCGATGCTGGCCATCTCACTGCTGGAGAGCATCTTTATTCTGCCCTGCCACCTGGCCCACAGCCATCAGGGGGACGAACTCCCCTTCGCGTTTCGCTGGCTGCAGTGGCCGTTCCGTTATCTGCATCGCCTGACGGACGGGGTGAACCGCTTTTTCGGGGGCGGGCTGAGCTATGTGATCGATCACTGGTATCTGCCGTTGCTGCAGCGATGCCTGAGGTTCCCGGCCATTACGTTCAGCGTGGCGATCTGCGTGTTTCTGCTGTCCGTGAGCCTGGTGACGAGCGGCAAGGTGCCCTGGATCATCTTTCCGAAGATGGATGGACGGCAGATCCAGGCCCGGGTCGTGTTTCCGAACGGAACGCCCAGTCGTGTCACCGATCAGGCCACGCGTCAGCTGGAGGAAGCCATTGAGCGGGTCAACTCGCGGTATGCAGAACGCGGGGAACCGATCATGCGACTGTCTTATCGGCTGGTCGGCCAGGTGTCGTCGCAGTCGCCCGGGGGGGCCTCGGACCGCACCGAGGGCGGCCACGCCGGCAGCGTGGAAGTGGCCCTCGTCGAGACCACGGAGCGCTCGGTTACCAGCCAGCAGATTGTCGATGAATGGCGCCTCGAGGCCGGCCCGATTGCCGGGGCCGAGACGCTGAGCTTCGGCAGCATGAATATGGGACCAGGCGGTTCCCCCATCGAGTTCAAACTGCTCGCGGATGGTGATGACATGCCGCGGCTGGAGGAAGCCGTCGAAGAATGCAAGACACAGCTCGCAAGCTACCCGGGTGTGTACGACATTCTTGACGACTCCTATCCCGGGAAGTGGGAGTTCCAGCTCACCATCAAGGAAGACGCGCGGACACTCGGTGTGCCCTTGCAGGCTTTGGCCGGCAAGGTGCGGGCGGCGTACTACGGCGAAGAAGTCATGCGGCTGCAGCGCGGCCGGCACGAAGTCAAGCTGATGGTGCGCTATCCGCCGTCGGAACGTCGGTCGCTGGCCACGTTCGATGACATCCGCGTGGACACCGGGGACGGGGCGAAGCGTCCCATCACCGAACTGGCGGAGGTCACCATCGAGCGCGGCTACTCAGAGATCAATCGCGTCGACCAGATGCGGTCGATCACGATCACGGCAGACGTCGACGAGGCGCAAGCCAACGCGGCCCAGGTCGTGGCAAATCTGCAGTCGCAGTTCATGCCGGCGCTGCTCGAGCGCTATCCGGAGGTGCGCATCCGCTGGGAAGGACAGCAGGAGCAGTCGGTCGAATCGATGCAGAGCCTGTTTATCGGCCTGGCGTGTGCCCTGCTGGCGATATTCGTGCTGCTGACGCTGCAATTCACGTCCTACGTGCAACCGCTGATCATCATGGCCATCATTCCCTTCGGGATGATGGGTGCGATCTGGGGCCATGCGATCATGGGCATTCCGCTGACGATGTTCAGCCTGTTCGGGCTCGTCGCACTGACGGGCGTGGTGGTCAACGACTCGATCGTGCTGGTGGACTTCATCAACCACCGGATCGAGGCCGGTGTTCCGCTGTTCGAAGCGCTGATGGATGCAGGCCGGCGCCGGTTTCGCCCCGTGCTGCTGACGTCCATGACCACCGTCGCGGGTCTGACCCCGATTCTGCTCGAGAAGTCACAACAGGCCCAGGTGGTCATTCCCATGGCCAACAGCCTGTGCTTCGGGCTGATGCTGGCCACATCGCTGGTGCTGTTCCTGGTACCGACACTCTATTCGATCTATGGACGCTTCGTGATCGGGAGCGACGGCGTACGACCGCAGGATGTGGATCTGTCTCCGACCCACCTCGATGACGACTCGTCCCCGGAACGTCACGACAGCCAGGAACCGCGGCGACCGGCCCGCACCACCGCGCCGGCCGGTGCCACCGGCGCACTGCAGTAGACGGGCGGGCGCGTCAGGATGGCTGGCGGGCGGACCTGGTCCGCTGCTGTTCTCGCTGCTGCTGCAGCTTCCGGAGCGATTCGGGGTGCGACTCGACCGAACCGGTGTCGTCGGGGACCTCGAGCTCCTGCTGCAGGCGCTGGATCTCCGCCTTAAGGTCCGTCACGACCGCTGCATAGGTTTCGTCCCCGTAGACGTTCCGCATTTCGTGAGGATCCTTGGCGAGATCGTACAGTTCCCATTCATCGATATTGTAAAAGTGGATCAGCTTGAAGCGGTCTGTGCGAACCCCATAATGCCGACGGACCATGTGAGCTGTCATGCTGTTCCCCTGGAACTCGTAGTACTGGTAATAGTGTGCCTTCCGCCAGTCGTCCGGGGTCTCGCCCTTGAGGATCGGGACGAGGCTGCGGCCCTGCATGTCTGCGGGAACCTCGACGCCGGCGACTTCGAGGAATGTCTCGGCAAAGTCGACGTTCGACACAAGTTCGCGACTGACTGAGTTCGGTGCCACGACGCCCGGCCAGCGGACCATCAACGGCTGACGATAGCTCTCTTCGTACATGAAACGCTTGTCGAACCACCCGTGATCCCCCAGATAGAACCCCTGATCCGACGAATAGACGACGACGGTGTTGTCGGCCAAACCGGTCTGAGTCCAGGTAATCGAGGACACGGCCCACGTTGTCATCCACCGAGGCGATGCATCGCAGGTAGTCCTTGATGTAGCGCTGGTACTTCCAGCGAATGAGGTCGCGCCCGCTGAGGTTCGCCTCGCGAAAGGCCTGCGTTCTTCGGCGTCGTAGGCGGCGTTCCACGTCGAAAGCTGTTCCTCGTTGAGATAGGGGGGCGGCTCGAGCTTGAGGTCCCGCGCCGTCATGGTGAATTCGATCGACATATCCTGTTCGTGAGCGGCGCGGCCGCGCGTGGCGTAGTCGTCGAACAGGTTGATCGGCTCGGGCATCTCCCGATCGTCGTAGAGCGTGAGGTGATCGGGACCGGGCGCCCACTCGCGGTGCGGCGCCTTGTGCTGATACATCAGCAGGAAGGGCTTGTCCTGGTCGCGGCCGTTCTTCAGCCACTCCAGCGCGAGATCGGTGATGATGTCGGTCGTGTACCCGGTGTGCTGGACCTGGGAATCCTTCTGGCCATCGCCGTCGGCATCGAGGAGCATCAGCGGGTTGTAGTAGGGTCCCTGTCCCCGGAGGACTTCGGAGTAGTCGTAGCCCTGTGGGGCCATGTGCTCGCCGAGGTGCCACTTGCCGATGACGGCGGTCGCATAGCCGGACTGACGCAGCAGCTTGGGAAAGGTCTGCTGCCGTCCGTCGAACTTGTTGCCGTTGTCATAGAAGCCGTTCTTGTGGCTGTACTTTCCCGTCTGAATGACCGCCCGGCTGGGTCCGCAGATGGAGTTGGTGCAGAAGCAGTTCTCAAACAGCATCCCTTCGTTGGCGATGCGGTCGAGATTCGGCGTCTCGTTGAGGTAGGACCCATAGCAGCTGAGAGCGTGCGGGGCATGATCGTCGGTGAAGATAAACAGGATGTTCGGCCGATCAGCGGCTGCGCCGGGCGCGACCAGCGCGAAGGCCAGCATCAGAGCCGTGAGACTGCAGGATTTCATACGAATCTTCCTCGACGAACCGGGTGGTGGTGGCGTGGCGTAGCGGTACTCGTCTTCTGCGGGCAGCCCCTGCGGGTGACGGGACTTGTGAGCGGTCTGTGACTGGGGCCGCGGCGTGGTCACTGGACACCTTCCTGGCGTCGCGACCACCAGGGCAGACTGATGCCTCCATCCATCAGGACGATACTGCCGGTCATGTAGTCGCAGTCATCGCTCATCAGAAATGTGACCAGACGACCGATCTCCTCGGCGGTGCCCAGACGTCTCCAGGGAATACTGGCACCGGCGCCCTCCAACTGCTCCTCCGTGAAGAACTTCCTTTCGCCGGGCGTGTCGATCCAGCCCGGATGGACGACGTTGACTCGGATACGGTGCTGGGCGAGTTCGATCGCCGCGGTGCGCACCCATGTGATCGACAGCCGCCTTGGCCATGTTGTAGGCCATGGCGGTCGGAATCGGGATCGTGGCGTGGGGGGAACTCATCACAGCGATGGCCCCGCCCTTCCCCTGTGCGATCATCGCCTGGGCAACGGCGCGCAGGCTGTAGAAGGCCCCCCACATCGAGACGTCGATCGTCCGTCGAAAGCCATCCATGTCGGCCTCGACCATCAGTTCGCGATCGCTGTAGGCCGCATTGCAGACGAGCCCATCGATCGTGCCCTGCTGCAGGGTGAACTCGGCCACCATCTGCTCGACGGCCGCTTGATCGGAGACATCGCATTGCAGGAGCACGGCCTGACGCCCGTGGGCGCGCACTTCGTCAGCAACCGCGGCCGCTTCGTCGGGATGCGAACGGAAGTTGATGCCGATGTTCGCGCCAGCCTCGGCCATGGCCAGGGCGCAGCCGCGCCCGATGCCACGGGATGCCCCCGTCACCAGAATGTTGCGCCCGCCAGCTTCATGGACTGTCCCGTTCGAGGATGCTGTGACCAGAAATGCCTTGGAGTCTGCATCCTGAACGTAACGCCCGGCTGACGCAAGTGTCCGTCGAGCGGGTGCGTATCGGGCGTCGGTATCTCGCCCCTTACCGGGGTGCCTCGTCGTCCGGCAACCCGGAGACAGAGCGCGAGACCAGTCCCAGGTCGAGCATCGTCTCGATGAGCTGTTTGGCGAGCGGTGCCGCGGCACGCCCGCCCGACCCCCCATGCTCGAGGACGATGGTGAAGGCATACCGGGGCGCATCGGCCGGGAAGTAGCCGGCGAACCAGGCATGATCCGGTTTGCCTCCACCAACCTCGGCGGTTCCGGTCTTGGCGGCGATCGGCAGGCCCTCGATGCGCACATGACGCCCGGTCCCCCGATCGTGTTGCACCACCAGCCGCATGCCTTCGCGAATCCAGTCCAGACTGGTCGACGAGAGCCCGGGGATCCGCTCAACGACGGGCCCCGTCGCCAGCGACGACTGATAGCTGGCCAGTCGGATCTCGCCGGCAGGAGAATCCCCGTGGAAGTCCTGCAAGGCCGATGCAGGCTGAACGAGCCGGGGGGTGACGAGATACCCCCCGTTGCCGATGGCGGCCACCATGCGTGCGATCTGGAGGGGGGTGACTGTCAGCGACGCCTGTCCGATCGCAAACTGCAACGTGGTGCCAGGATACCAGGGCTGCCCGCCTGGCCCGGGTGTGGCGAATGGATCGGGGAGATTTCCGCCCCGTTCTCCGGGGATGTCGATACCGGTCGGACTGCCGAAGCCGAAGCGGCGGGCCCAGTCGTGGATCGGCTGCGGCCCCATAGCGCGGGCTGCCTGGTAGAAGTACACATTGCACGACTGACAAAGGGCATCCGTCAGCGACATCTCACCATGGCCGATGCCATAGTGTCGATACACGTAGCAGCGATCCCGGTCGGGGCGATCCAGATAGCCTTGGCAGAATAGTGGTGTCTGTGGCGCGACGGCTCCCGATTCGAGCAATGCCGCCGCCGTCAGCAGCTTGAAGACGGAGCCCGGAGGAATGGCCATCTGGGTCACGCGGGGAAAGAAGGGCCGACGGGGATCGTCGAGCAGGTGCTGCCACTCCTGCACCGTGGGTTCGAGCAGTTGCTGCAGGTTGTGACGAGGTGCCGCGGCGGCCGCGAGCAGATCGCCGGTCCAGACATCGAGCACGATGGCACAGGCGCCGACGGGGGGCGGACCTTCGGGACTCTCCGCGGCGGGGTCCGGAGTTGAAGGGGGGGGATCCAGGACCTCGTCGAGCAGCGTCTCGGCCCGGCGTTGCAGTCGGGAGTCCAGCGTCAACACCACGTCGCGGCCATGTTGCGGCGGCTCGACGACATGCTCGGCGGTGAGCTCCCCGCGCCGGTCAATCACGATGCGTCTTCGACCCCGGCGTCCCCGCAGGAGCGCTTCAAACGCCCGCTCGACACCATCCCGGCCGACCCGATCGCCATCACGATAGTCGAGGGGATCCTCGTTGCCGAACAGTTCGCGCCGGGCCAGCAGCTCATCCGGTGTAATCGGTGTGCGGACGCCGATCAGATGGGGAGCCAGACTCTGCTGGGGATAGACCCGTTCGCCGGACTGCAGGACACGGACTCCCGGAAACTGTGACGGATGGGCCTCGATCTGGGCCACCACTTCGAGCGGTACGCCGGTCGCGATCGGGTGATAGTCGAGTTCTTCACGGACGGTGATCGGATCGGCCCGCCCCTGTCGGCGCGGCGGCGTGGTCAGTTCGCGCGTCACCGTGTCCCTGATTCGCGCCACCAGTCCGGCTGCGATTTCGTGCTGGCGGGGACCTGTGTTACGACCGCGGCGGTTGCGGTCTCGCGTTCCTCACGGCGACGTGTGACCGATTCAACGATGCGCTCCACGCGATCTTGTATCTCGCCCCGGACCTGGCTCAACTCACCGGCCGACGTCTGGGTCACCAGCGCCAGACGCTCCCAGAGGACCTCGCGGTCGCGCAAGACCTGCTGTCGCATGTCTTCGACGAGATCCCGGTTTCGCCGGAACTCGGGAGTGAGTCGCGACATGGCCTGCTGCGTCAACCAGTCCGCCTCGGGGGGGTCTTCGATCCAGCGATAGTGGGCCAGGATATCAAAACGCACGACGTCTTCGGCGAGCAGTACTCCGTCGGCTGTCAGCAGTCGGCCATCCCGGGCCGGGATCGGCTCCTCGGTGACCGTCAGCCGGTTCCAGGGGGCGGCATAAGCTTCCCCCTGCGTAAGTTGCAGTCTCAGCAGGCGGGCCGCTACGACCAGGACCGGCAGGCAGAGCATCAGGAACAACACCAGCAGACGCAGATCGGGGGCGGCATCCCAGGCGCGCAGCGTGCCATCGTTCGCCGGTCGGTCGATCTGGTGGTGGGGCTGATTTCGCATGGTCGCACAGGTGCCGGAGGCGAAACTCGGAACCGTCAGTCAAGCCAGCGCAACTGGCTGGTCTTCAGGCGTGGCCCCCACCGGGGAATCAGCGACGTACCACAGACGAGGCCCCAGATCACCAGCGACCCCGCAACGAACAGCAACATGGTGGAGGCGGCGCGGCTCGCGGTCAGCAGCAGAGCCTCCGCCGCGTGTCGCCCCTGGAGCAGGTCCGCGATCAGTCCAACGAAGCTGGTGAAGCTCAGTACGAACAGAGCCGACCCGGTCAGTGATCGGCGGGCGATGCCGCCCAGGCAACGCCGCCACAGCAGGGCGGCACACAGCATCAGCAACACGTGACTCCCCATGTGCCCGGAGCTCAATGCATCCCACCCGAGCCCCGCCAGTGCAGCCACCGCACAGGCCCGGGAGGGGGAGGTCCGCGCACAGCCGCACCGCGACGAGTCCCGGCAGGAACAGCGGCAAGAGCGTCGGCGAGACTGGCCAGAGGCCTGCACCAGCCTCGCAGACATACGCGACATAAACCAGCAGGAGATCCAGAGCCAGCGCGATCATGGATGCAGGACCTCGTCGCTGGCGGAGGTCAGCCGGACCGGATTCACCCGCGGCCTCAGGACCTGGACGGTCCGCGCATCGGCCAGACTGGCGGCCGGTGCGACGAGGATCTCCCAGTACGGTTCACCGGGCGACGACACGGCCGACACGACCCGACCGTAGTAGAGCGGGACGGTAAACATCTGTTCGGCGGTCGACGTGTACACATCGTCTCCGACCGCCACTGCAGCAGTGGTGGCCACAAGTGTCAGACGGCAGTGCTGCCCTCCGTCGCCGGCCAACACTCCCTCGGGGCCATGACGTGCTCCTTGCGGGGTGTGGCGGATCAGTTGGGCCCGCCCGCGGAAACGGGCATGCGTGATCGGGAGGATCGTGCTGGTCTGCTGCCCGACCTCATCGAGTTTGCCCAGCACACAGCGTCCGGCCAGCGTCACCTGATCGGCCTGCAGACTGACGTTCTGCCCTTGGTCGATCAGCACCTGGCCTTCGGCGGTCGGCAACACGAGATCCCGGGGGGAGAGCCCCGCAGCAGCTCCCTGATTGATGAGCCGATCGTACTCCCGCAGGGCGATCGCCTGACCGATGACCTCGGCGGAGATCAGTTCCGGCAGGAAGAGTGGTTGACCCTGCTCGGCCAGATACGGGGCGTCGACGGCAGGCGCGGCCTCCTGCTCGGAAGTCAGTCGGGCCACTGCCAGCTGG
Source organism: uncultured Planctomycetaceae bacterium (assembly GCA_963715185.1). Lineage (GTDB taxonomy): Bacteria > Planctomycetota > Planctomycetia > Planctomycetales > Planctomycetaceae > CAVPPT01. The sequence continues at coordinate 139,778 of CAVQRG010000014.1, read as the reverse complement.
AGCTGGCGGTTGACGATGCGCAGCTGCTCGAGCTCCTTCAGCTTCGGGTGAGACTCGTCGTCGTCGCGCGGCGGGCCGACAGATCGCAGGTCGGACGTGTCGGCCAGGGCTTGCAGTTGCCGTTCGAAGAACTGCAGGGCGGTCAGTCCCGGGCGGGCGGCGTCGCGCAGGACCTGCCGCGACCGGGTGGTGACGGCGGGGGGCGCGAGCAGAAGTCCCCCTCCCAGAAGCAATCCTCCGGCGAACGAGAGCCTGGCGCGGAAAGTGGGGGACGACACCATGACGAAGTGTATGGGCGAGTTCGGATGACCCGCCGATGGCGGACCGGGGGATCGGGAAATGTCCGTTAGACGTCCACGCCGCTGTCGAGGCTATTGCGCCACTGCTGGAGGTGTTCGAGACAGATGGCCGTTCCGCGAGCGACGGTCGTGAGCGGGTCGTCAGCGACCCGGACGGGCATGCCGAGTTGTTCGTTCATCAACTGGTCGATCCCGCGCAACAGGGCCCCACCGCCGGTGAGCACCAGTCCGGTGTCGGCGAGATCCGCGACCAGTTCCGGATCGCAGCGTTCGATCACGCCTTTGACGCAGGCGAGAATGGCCTTGAGTGGTTCCTGCAGGGCCTCGCGAATTTCTTCGCTGGTGACGATCGCCTTGCGGGGAACGCCGCTGATGGTGTCGAGGCCGCGAACTTCTGCGGTCAGTTCCTGCTCGAGCGGATAGGCGCTGCCGATGTCCATCTTGACCTGCTCGGCCGTCTGGTCGCCGATTCGCAGCGAGAAGTGCTGCTTCATGAATTCGATGATCGCCTCGTCCAGCTCATCTCCGGCGACGCGGCACGACTGGCTGACGACGATCTCGCCGAGGCTCAGCACCGCGACTTCGGTCGTCCCGCCGCCGATGTCGCAGACCATGTTGGCCATCGGCTCGGAGATGGGGAGTCCGGCACCGATGCTGGCCGCCTTCGACTCCTCGATGAGGTAGACACGTCCTGCACCGGCGCGCTCGGCCCTGTTGAAGACGGCCCGTTTCTCAACCGGTGTGATGCCACCCGGCACCGCGATAACCACGCGGGGTCGCAGTCCGCGGCTTTGGCGCGTGGCCTTCCGGATGAAGTACCGCAGCATCGCTTCGCACAGTTCGAAGTCGGTGATCACCCCGTCCTTGAGCGGGCGGACGGCCGTGATCGAGTCGGGTGTGCGGCCGAGCATCTGCTTGGCGAGTTTGCCGACCGCGGTCCCGCGGCCGAGCACCTGCCGCGTTCCCTTCTCGAGGGCGACGACGGAGGGCTCGTTCAACACGATCCCCTCGCGCTGGATGGCGACGAGCGTGTTCGCCGTCCCGAGATCGATGCCCAGATCGGGGCAGACCCATTGTCGGAAACGATTCAGCATCCGTGCCGATCGCAGTTCAGTTAGGGATAAGGGAAAGACTGACCAGCCGAGTCACGCTGTGCCCGGCTGTGACCATTGCCTCACGGCCCGGGAGATCGCCAGGAGGGCGAGGCGGGTAGAAGTTCCGAGTGCGAGGCACGCGAGCCACCGGGAGGCGCGGAGTTGTACGACACCGGCAGTTCCTGCCGCAAGATGAGATGGTCTGTGGAGGAGAGGCGGCTTGACGGGCGCTGAGCCAGATGCGGAAATGGCGTCGACCGCGAAGACTACGGGGATTCTCTGCGGGAATCGACGTTGCCAACGCGCCCCGCGTCTCGTAGAGTCCCGCCCTTTCCGGGTTGTAAGAGGTGTGCCATGTCGCCCCATCGCGTTGTTGCCCTGTCTGCTGCCTTTCTCGTACTGAGTGCGGGTGCCGAGACGCAGTCCCAGCCTGTGCTGCACCCCCAGGTCCGCCAGACATCGCGACCCGTCCTGGGTTCATTCCGGGCCTCACAGGACGGGTCACGCCCCCTCGTCGAACTCGATTTCGTCGACGGGCAGGCGGCCGACGCCGACAACAGCGAACCAGACCTGACGATCTACGGAGATGGTTCCGTCCGGGTCTACGCGGCCAACACGAATCAGGGCATCCTCCGGGGCCAGATCCCCCGGGCTGAGCTGCAGGCGCTCTTGCAAGATTTGCTCGTGAACTGGGACCTCACACGCTGTGAGACGGCTCAACTCTCACGCGAGATCGACGTGGCGCGGCGGCAGTTGCAGCGCCCGATCCCGGGCCCCGAGGCGGCTTTGACGATCATTCGCATCTATGGCGAGACCGAGCCGCACGAAGTGCGCTGCCATGCCCTGGGGCTGACGGCAAATCAGTTTCTTCACCTCCCGGACCTGCAGAACCTTTTCCTCGCGGAGCAGCGTCTGAGCAACGTGATGGCGATCATTCGCGGGGGCGGCTACGAGGTCGTCGAACACGCTGCGAACCTGGCGAACCACCAATTACTGCAGCGTCTGCCGAGCGCACCACCCCTGTCCTGCCGTCACTTGTCGTTCGCCATCGCACACGAAGACGGATCCCGGTTTTTGCAGTTCTCGAGATTCGAGCCGGTCTCAGCACCGACGGTCTCGCGCGTGCCAGTACCCCCTGCGGTCGAAGGGATGCTGCTGGTCTCGGTCATGCAAAGCCCGGGCCAATCGCCTCAGATCAGCATCACGACCAATTGACCGCGTCCATGTCCGACCGCGTTGCCGCGCCCGCCGACCCTGATCCCCTCCCCTCGCCGCTGCGGCGGAACTGGATCTGGTGGCCGACCCAGAAGCTGCTGCAGAACTTCTTCGGGTTCTGGCTGCGGTATCGGGCGCGCGGCATCGAGCATGTGCCCCGCGAGGGAGCGGCGCTGCTGTTGTCGAATCATCAGAGCTATCTGGATCCGCTGCTGATAGGGCTGCCGCTGGAGCGTCCCGTCAGTTATCTCGCGCGGCACAACCTGTTCGACGTCCCGGTCCTGGGCTGGATTCTCCGGCGGACCTATGTCATCCCCATTCGCCGCGATGCGGCGAGCACTGCGAGCCTGCGGGAGATGATCCGCAGGCTGGATCACGGCTTCCTGGTGGGGATGTTCCCCGAAGGCACGCGGACCCACGACGGTGCGCTGGGAGAACTGAAGCCGGGGTTCCTGTCGGTGATCCGGCGGACCAACGTGCCGATCATCCCCGTGGGGATTTCCGGTGCGATCGACGCCATGCCCCGGGGGTCACTGGGGATTCGTCCGGCCCGCGTCAGCATCGTGTACGGCGCACCGATTCCGCGGAGCGAACTCGAAGGTCGCAGCAAGGAGGATGTCGTGAATCTCATCACGCAACACATGACCGGCTGCGTCACTGACGCCCGGGAATGGCGCAAATCCTGAACTGCCCGGCCGGGCGACGCTCACATTGTCGCGACGGCCTCCCGAACCGACTTGAGACAGACCTCGATGTCGGAGAGGGGATTGGAGGCGTTCTCCTCGTATTCGAGCGACAGGGCGCGATCGTAGTTGAGTTGGCGCAGCGCCTGCAGGCACCCGACGAGATTCAGCTCCCCTTCTCCGAGAATCGTCATCACTTTCCCCTCGCTCTTGAGACGACTGGCCTCCTTCGCGGGGAGTTCCGCCGCCAGACGCGCCAGCTCTGCGGGATTGCGGATGCTGCGCACGTCCTTAAGATGGACGCCGTACACCCGCGGTCCCAGCCGTTCGATCGCCTCGACCGGGTCTTCGTCGCTGCGGAGGAAGTGCCCGGTATCGACACAGGCACCGATGAGCGGATGCCGGTCCTTCGTCCAGAACTCCACGTCCGCGATCTTGTCGTAGGTCGCACCGGGGCCATGGTTGTGGATGGCGATCGGAATGCCGTATTCATCCACCAGCTTGTCGAGCAGGTCGAACGTAGCCTTGTCCTTCTGCGGATTGGCGCTGATCGAGACCAATTCCATGGCTTGTGCAAAGTCGAACAGTTGTCGGGCCTCGTTCTCATTCGAGTTGACCCCCATGACGCCGTAGGCCAGCAGACGCACACCGTACCTGGCGAGGAGCTGTCGGCTCTCCTGCACCTGGGACGGCAGGGTGGCCAGCGGAATGTGCTGACGGAAGGCTTCCCAGTATTTGAGCCCCAGCGCCTGCGAGTGAGCGAGCGCCGTCTCGGTATCGTACCCGCGCAGGGAGAAACTCTGGAGACACATCCTGAAGCCGCCGTAAGGGTCGTCTTCCTCAGCGGCGACGGCAGAAACCGCGCGAGACATCAGCATTCCGCTGGCCCCGACCCCCACTGTCCGGAAAAAGTCTCGACGCGAAACGCGATGCTCTGTAAAGTTCCTCATCTCTGGTGACGCTCCTCTGGGGGTGTTTCCTGAGAATTGAAAAGTTTGACGAATTCGGCCGTGGCCTGGCTGCCGATCTATTGTGCAGTCCGGTCACGGACCCAGCAAACCTCCTGTGCTCCAATTCCGTCGGAGGACCAAAACTCAGCGTGTGCCACGGTCATCCATGGGTGCGCGTTCACGCGACCCGACCGCCGCACTTCTCGCAGCGACTCCACCGTCGCAATAGCTGGGAGGTTTGAATTCGATGCCGCGGTTCGACTCCGGTCGGACCGCGGCTTTGTTGGTTTCTGCCCGACCACTCCCGCGTTGTGTCGCACGTTCTCAACCGTCCACAGACAGCGCGGGGTCATCGATCTCCACACCGAACCCAGGACCAGGAGGCAGACCGACCAGGCCGTGCTCGATCGGCGGTTGTCCGCGGACCCACGTCATCCAGGGTCGGCCGGACTCTGCAAGCGGCTGCGGATCGAGGGCGGCCAGGCCATGCAGGCCCCAGACCTCGGCGCCGCGATGCGGCACCACCCGCAGCCCGGCCTGTGCTGCCATGCGATAGATTTCGATCAGGGCTGTCATCCCGCCACACCAGCAGACATCGGGCTGCAGTACGTGATGCAGGCGACGGTCGATCAGTTCCCGGAAGGCCAGTGCCGTGAACTCGTGTTCTCCGCCAGCAATCGGAACCGGCGAGCGCCGACTCAGTTGCTCGTATCCCGCGAGATCGTCAGCCGGTAGCGGCTCTTCGATCCAGGCAATATTGAACGGTGCAATGCGCTCGGCAATCGCCAGCGTGGTCTCGATGTCCCACTTCATCCAGGCATCGATCATCAGGTCCCGGTCCGGCCCGATCAGGTCACGCGCCCGGTGCACGTGTTGCACGACCTGGTCGACCACGCTCCCCGAATCGGGCCGCGACACGTGCAGCTTGACCGCCTGCGGCGCGGCGGCGGTCTCTGGGTCGACGGCTCCCCACACAGTGGTATAGGTGGGAATGCCCGGCGGAGTCTGAACGGTGGTCTCCGGTCCGATGACGTCCGACACCCGGCCCCCGCAGTGTGAACGAATGAGTTCGCAGACAGTTAACCCTGCTGCCTTCGCGCGCAGGTCCCACAGCGCCAGATCGACACCACTGACGGCCATAATGGCGATCCCCTTCCGCCCGAAGGGGAGAGTCGCATCGTACATCTGCTGCCAGTGCGCGTCGACGGGCGCCGGGTCGCGGCCGACGAGCAGCGGTCCGAGGACCTCCCGGATGACATGCATCCCGGCCAGTCCTCCGCCACCGACACCGTAGCCGACGAGGCCGTCGTCCGTGTCGATGCGGACCGCGATCTGCCCGAGCGACGTCCGCCAGTCGGGGGGAGAGTTGGCCGCGATCGGCTGGGCGGTGTGAACGCGCACAATCCCCATGTGCGGGACACTCCCTGAAGCCCGGCGCTGGCGGTCGTCCGCTAGTTGGCGTCGGCAGCGGCCGGCTGCCCGGCGTCGGCGGCATCCGCGGCCCGGACTGACTGGGCATACCGCAGTTTGCCGGTGCGACCATCGAAATACTGGAAGATCACCTGGGGACGTGGATACGCGACCCAGCGATCTTCGCCGTTGTCTGCGGCCTGCCCATACACCACGGGGTTATTGAAGACGTTGTTGACCTGCACGACACAGAACCCGGGATGCAACAGCATGTGCCGGGGGATGTCGTTGTTGAACCAGGTCGACCAGATGATGTCGACTTCCCGGGGACCATACTTGAACTTGCCGTTCGGTGGGCGATCGCCTTCGTCGGTGTACCAGTGGTTGACAGAGTTATGCGGACCGCTGGCGAACTCGTACACATTGTCGGTGATCTGGATAGCGAAGCTGTTGTGCAGATCGCCGGTGAGAACGAAGACGGGCTGGTCACGCTTGTCGAACGCCTCGATCAAAGCCTCCCGCTCGTCGAAGAAGACCGTCCAGGCGTCGTCTTTGTTGTCGCCTCGAATGGCACCGCCGCCTACGTGGGGCACCATGAAGTTGACGCTGGAGACCACGAAGATGAAGTCGGCATCCGAACGCTCGATCCCTTCGAGCAGCCAGTCCCGCTGCTCCTTGCCCAGCATCGATACCTTCTTGAACGGATCGGACGTGTCGTGCATCTGACGCTGGCCGCGCGTGTCGCAGACGAAGAAGTCGCAGTTGCTGATGCGCATGTGAAAGTAAGAACGTTTGCCGATCGAGTAACTCACCGCTCCGTCGGCATCGGCGGCGGGAAACACCCGGACCTGGTGGGGCCGAGGACTTCGGCAATGCGATAGACTCCCGCGTTGGGGTCGCCTTCCTCGGTCTTGTCGTCGAGGGCATTGTCGTTGATGCCGGCCGTCGGCGTGCCCCAATGGACATGCAGGTTGTTGTGGTGTTCGAGCGTCAACTTGGTGAAGTCGGCGGCCTCATCCGTCAGGATGTCGCTACCGGCCTGCATCTCCCCGCGGCCGAAGTGGATGTCCGAATCGAACTCGACCGGATTGGCCCAGCCGAGATAGTCGTACCAGGCGCGCACACCGATATCCCGGAAGGTGGCTCGTCGATCGCGCAGGCCGGGGGTTCCCGCCCCCCAGATATCGTTGAGACATTCGTGATCGTCGTAGGTGAAGAAGCTCGGAACTTCTCGATGCCACTGTGCGAGCGGCTCTCCCTGATCCAGGAAGAACTTGTAGTTTTCCCACACCCCGGCCAGCGTGGGTGCCACGCGCAGCACCTCGGGAATCTCGTCCTCCGTGACCTCGACCTGCGCGGCCCATTGTGCGGGGGTGTAGTGGCGACGAACCTCGTAAAGCCAGTCGCCGTTGAGAATCGCGAAGTGAATGTCATCCCGAATCTCCCTGAGCATCGTGTCAAAGGTCGGGAGTGCCGGGCCGAGCGAGTGCCGCGGGTTCTGGTTGTTTCCACAGGCGAACTCGAACGAGAAGTTGAAGAGCCCCTTGGGATTCAGGTCGGCATCCCGAAACTGATGTCGCTCGGGGAGCGTGCGGAAGGACCCGTGACGACCGCTGCGACCGTTACTTTCGGGGATCTTCAGCTCGTAGAAGTACTCTGTGTTCGGCTTGAGTCCGGTGACCTCGACCCAGCCCGTATTGTCATGATCGAGCCGGGTCGCGACCTGATCGGTCGACTGCTCCAGGTTGTCGGGGTCGGTCCCGTACAACACGGTGAAAGCGCCGGTCCGCAGCGTGCGGGCCCAGACGCCCACGCTGGTCGAACTGAGTCGCCCCAGAATCGGACCGTGCGTGATCATGTTTTCGTCGACGAAGTCGGGCGGGTTGGTGTCGTCCGTCGTCGCCGGCTCATCACCGTGCAATACGGATGCAGTCCTGGCCGATGCAGGGATGAGGAGGAGCAGGAGCAGCAACAGGTCACGGGATCGCATAGTCAGGTTCCTGGTGTCGGTCCGGGCAGACGTGGAGGCCGCCGAGAGTTGCGAGACTATCACGCCCACGAGACCGTCACAACCAACCACGTGGCGACAGAGGACCGGGCTAATCGGCCTCCGCCGCACGAACGCGATACAGCCGCGCCGATGCCAGTTCGAGGACCGGCGGGGACGCACGCGTGTCAAACTGTTCCTCGAGGCCCAAGGCGCCGAGAACTTCCGGAACCGACTGCTGCCAGTCGGTGTTGACGACGACGATCGCCTGATCGCTTCGCGTGTTGGGACTGCCGGGCCATTCGAAGTGCACGAGCGGCAACTGATGCCGCAGGGCGTAGTACACCAGTGGCGCGGATGACGGGACAATCGTGACGATCGGTTCGCGCGACTCCAGAGAGTCCCGCAGCCAGAGGACCGCGACCTCGGCGTCGGGAAACGTTCCGGTCTCGCGGGACTGTCGGACCGTGTCGCGCTGGACCATCCGGAACAAGGGCCACACACACAGCAGGAGCAGCAGCGCGGCCGTGATGAGGTGTCGTGTCCGTGGACCCGTCCCGGCGACCAGTGACATCAGCCCGCAGCAGGAGATGGTCAACAGGAGCGGCCAGAGGGGTGTCCAGATCCGCGGAGGGGGCGTCACGCCTTGCACTGCCACCAGGGTGAAGCATGCCCCCAGGCTGAGCAGCAGCAGTCCGGGAGCCCGGCACCTCTGCCAGTACGATGGCCGCAGGACCAGCAGCCATCCCAGGGTGAACAACCCAGCCGATACCAACGGAAGGTCTCGTGCCAGCAGTGATGTTGTACTCGTCAGTGTCGATGGAATTGTCTCGACGAACTCTCTCCAGCCGAGTGGGACGATGAAACGGCTCGACACGAATGGCGCGGTTCCCTGAACGACGAGCACCGGCGAGTACAGGGCCACGGTCAGCAGCATCGTTGCGGCGCAATGGGCACACAGTCGTCGCCAGAATCGACCATGCTCCGGCGCAGACTTGGGCGATGCGAAGTGCAGGAGCACGGACCAAGTGATCAACAGGGAATAGAGGTAGAGCATCGTCGGGACCGTCCAGAACCCCAGCGCCGCCAGGAGGGACATCAGGCTCCAACTGGCGATGTTGTCGTGGCGCAAGGAGTATCGCGCCAGCAGGACAAGACAGACGAGCAGCAGCCCCTGTAACGAGTAGCCGCGGGCGTTCACAGAGTATTCGATCAAGGGTGAGGAACATGCCACTGCCAGAGCGGCCACCACTCCCGCCCCACGACCTCCCCAGCACAGTCCCAGCAGGAAGACGGCGGGAATGGTCAATACGCCGGCGATCAGCGCAGGCAGCCGGACGATGGACTCGGCACTTCCCAGCATTCGAGTGACGATATGCACACAGACATTGTGGAAGATGTGGTTGTTGGGCTCGTTGTAGGTCGACACGGTGACAAAGACAGGCCAGTTGGCGTAATTGACGAAGCTGTGAGCCTCGTCGTAGCGCATCGGGAGATCGAGGTAAGGCAGCCTGATCAGCACGCCAACGAGCGCAAGCGCCAGCAAGGTCCGCCGGTGGTCTCTCCACTCCCGCAGACCGGCCTGCCCGAGACTCTGCCCATCCCGCGCCAGCCGTGTGAGCCACGCATCCCGCCCGTTTCGTGACCGCAGGTCCCACGCCAGCCATGCGGCCACCAGCAGCAGCGCGACTCCCAGACAGCCGAGATAGATCGTGACGCGGCGGTGCAGTTCCGGCGTGTACGGCTCGGCCGAACCGTCACCGGCGACGGCATCCAGTGACTCGCGGACCGCGGAGAACGGCAGGGCGGCTGCGATGAGAACGCCGCTGCCAGTCAAACCCAGCAGCAGCACCAGCAATTTGCTCAGAGGTCGCGTGACCATGGGGAGTTGAGTATATCGCATCCCGGGGGCGAGGGGACCTGCGTGGCTGACCCGGGACGCGACATGTCCGGTGTGGTAGGATCCGCGCGGAGTGGCTGCGAGCGCGTCCGGAGGGAGTCATCACGCTGTGGGTCTGCTGTCGTTGTTTCGCCGGAAGGCCATTCGTGTCGCCAAGCGACAGGTGATCCGGCACCATCGCCGCCGCGGGACGGTGCTCTTCAGCGACACAACGCTTCGCGACGGTGAGCAGATGCCCGGCGCGACCCTCGAACCGCACGAAAAGGTGCGCATCGCGCTGGCACTCGAGCAGCTCGGTGTCCATTCCATCGACGCGGGATTTCCCGCCTCCTCACCCGCGGAGATCGAGGCCATCCGGCAGATGGTGCCGGTTATCGGTCGCCCGGTGCTGACAGCCCTGTGCCGGACGGTCAACACCGACATCGACGCGGCGACCGAAGCGCTCGAGGGTCGCCCCGACCACCAGCGCGGGGTCAGCCTGTTCTGTGGGACGTCGCCCCTGCATCGTCGCGACAAGCTGCAGAAGAGCAAGGCGGATGTCGTCCGGCTGATGACAGAGGCTGTCGCTTATGCAAGCCGGACTTTCGAGATCATCGCCTGCAGTCCGGAGGATGCCAGCCGGACGGAGATCGAGTTCCTGTGCGAAGTCTACCGGGAAATCATCGATGCCGGTGCAACGACCGTCGGCTTCACCGACACCGTCGGGATCCTGACGCCGGAGAAATCCGCCGACATGGTGCGGCAGATCCAGGATGAGGTGCCGAACATCGACCGGGCACTGCTGGCGGTGCACTTTCACAACGATCTTGGCCTGGCCGTCGCGAACACCCTGGCGTGCATCCAGGAGGGCGTGAATGTGGTGCAGTGCACGATCAACGGCATTGGCGAGCGGGCGGGCAACACGGCTCTCGAAGAGGTGGCGGTGGCGATGTCACTGCATGCGGACCAGTACGGTCCGCTGGGGCGCCTGGATGTGCGTCAACTGGTGCCGGTCTGCCGACTGGTTTCCGAGTTGACTGGCGTGCCACTGCCCGTCAACAAGCCTGTGGCGGGGCGGACGGTGTTCGCCACCGAGGCGGGCATCCACCAGGACGGACTGCTCAAGAACCCCGATACCTATCTCCCATTTCGACCGGAGCACGTCGGTGGCGGGGCCATCGAACTGATCCTGGGTCGGCACAGTGGCCGGCGGGCCGTCGAACAGCGGCTGCGGGACGCGGGACGGTCTCCCGGTGAGGCAGAGGTCGCCCTTGTGCTGGCACGTCTCAAGACGTTGCCCAAGGGCGAGGTCATCGACACGGCCTGTCTGCTCTCGCTGCTGGATGCCGAGGCGGGGTCCCCCTGACGGTCTGGTCCTGCTTGACGACGGGCCGGGGCTGACCGGCGAGTTCACGGCGCGGGTGGCGCTGACCGTCCGCGGAACCCGTTGGTCAACTGGGCAATCTGCGGTGTGGTAAATCCTGCAAAACCACTGCAGTGCTGCGCGGCAGAATCGGAACAACCGTCAAATTCCTCCCACCCGCTGATTCCTCTCAACTCGAACGCTCTCCCCATCCGAATTATCCGAATAACTGTCACCATCGGTGCAATCCGTACAGTTTGACACCCCGTGGCAGGGCCGCCCCCGCGGCATCCCACCTCGAACAGACCGCCGATTGCGGACGCTTGTCAGCAGGATGCTGGAGCAACAAATGAAGAACACATGGAAGTTGGTGCTCGGTACACTGGCCACCACCACCCTGCTGGGTGGTCTGGTCGTCGCTCAGAGCCCCGAAAATGACGGCGTCGTGGTCCTGGGGCAATCGCCCAACTACGAGACGGCGTTATTCCCCGAGGAGAGCCCGGGGAATCACGAAGGAGCCGTCCAGCTTGGGAGCGGCCCGGCCGTCCCGAACTCCGGGATCATGCCGACAAGCACCACCAATGCGCAGTATCCGCCGGCGGAAACCGTCGTGCCCCAGGGGGTCATTGTCCCCGGGCCGTACACGACGGCCCACTATGCCGACTACCCTGCCGGGAACGACATCGGGTACGCGGTCACCAACGATCCGCACGATGTGCTGTTCCGGGTCGGTCGGCGCAGCGGGCAGATCTACGGAATCGACGACGGGTTCACCAGCTTCCAGGGCTTCTTCTCGGAGGAGACCTACGAAGACCTCGCGATCTGGTACTTCAACCCCCGGCTGGCCATCACGGACCAGGGCCGCGGCGTGATGAACCTGGGTGTCGGACATCGGGCGTACAACCCCGATCTGAACCGGGTATTCTCGGTCTCGGCGTGGTGGGACTACGATACGGGCCACCAGGGTTCGTACAACCAGCTCGGTCTCAGCTTCGCGATGATCGGACAGAACTTCACGTTCCGTGCGAACGGGAACTGGGTGCTCGACAAGGACGAAGTCAACACGGGTGTCATCCCGATCGGCAATCCGCGACTCGAGAACGGCATGATCGTTCAGGATCAGTTGCAGCTTGTCGAGCAGGCTTACCACCAGGCGGACTTCGAAGTCAGCCGGCCGGTGTATGGTCTCGGCCGCTACGGGTTCGAATACGGCCTGGGGGCGTACGCGCTGTTCGGCTCCGATGCCGACGACGCCGTCGGTGTCAGCGCCCGCATCGAGTCGCAGGTCACCGAAGACCTGTGGGTGAACGCGATCTACACGAACGACAGCGAGTTCGACAGCAATGTGTCCTTCAACTTCGAGCTGACGGTGCCCAATGCACCGCCGTCACGGTGGTTCCGCCGTCCGAAGGTCCGCGATCAACTGCGTTCTTCCGACCGTCGCTACTACCGTGTCGCGACGACCGAGATCGCCCGCATGTCGACTGCGACCATGACACAGAACGGGGCACCACTGCGACTGGCGATCATCGATCCCAACGTGCAGCCGGAAGACCCGATTACGGGTGTGGCCCTCGGTGGTGCCGGTACACTCGACGACCCCTACCGTTCCACGCTGGACTACATGAACGTGCCCGTGCCCGAACGGTCCCAGTTCGGCATCGTGTTCGTACGGCGACGTAGCGACCTGACGGATGACAACCTGGACACGACGGTCACCCTGCTCGACAACCAGGCTTTCCTGGGTGAAGGTGTGCCGCACATGCTGGGCATCGGCGGTGGAATCATCGAACTGCCCGGAGCCATGGACGGGCCGACTCCCCTGCTCTCCAACCGCCTGGCCTCCGGCATGGATGTCATCACGCTGGCGAACAACAACCAGGTGGCTGGCTTCTCCATCGATGCGACCGGCACGGCGAGCGGCATCGTGGGTGTGGATATCAACGGGTTCAACATCAACCGTGTGAGCATGGGTAACTTCGGCGTGGCCCCCACGGGCGGCGTCATCAACGGTATCGACATCACGTCCCGCACCGGCGCGGGCGGAGGCATCGGGCTCATCACCGACAACATGATCACGGGCAACGGGCTCGGCTCGACCATCGGCATCAATGTGGATCACCGCGACGGCGTGCTCGGCCTGCTGGTCGCCAACAACGACGTCAGTGGGTTCCAGGGTGAGGACCGCAACCAGAACGGTGTGCTGGATCTGACCGAAGACCTCAACATGAACGGCATCCTCGACCACGGCGAGGACACGGACGCGAACGGCGTTCTGAACGGCACGGAAGACCTGAATGGCAACGGCGTTCTCGACCGGGGCTTCGGCATCCGCATCGCGGCCTCGAACGGATCGACGATCCTGGCTGACGATCCGATGGCCTCCCCCGACCTCGGGCTGCAGCCGCTGGGCATTCTGGAAAACATGGTCAGCGACAGCGGATCGGGCATCTCGCATCTGGCGAGCGACGGCTCGACCATCATCACGAATGTCGAAGAGAACACCGTCACGGGTTCGACCGACCTGGAAGGGGCGGGCTTCGAATTCATCGCGGATGACAGCCTGATCGCCATCAACACCTATCTCCAGAACTCCTCGACGGGCGGCACCGGGAACGGCGGTATCTTCCAGACACTCAATGGGGGTGTCATCGACGTCGTCAATCCCGTGGTCGATCCGCTGAGCGGAACTCCCCTGCCCTCCTTCACGGGCAACACCTTCAACGGCAACGCCCTCGATGGCCTGTTCGTCCAGGCCAACAGCGGGTCCATCACCTTCGACCAGCTCAACAGCAGCCTCTTCAACAACAACGGTGATGACGGCATCCAGTTCGAAACGCTCGCGGGCGGGACGGTGGTCGTCACCAATCCGCTGCAGGGGAACACCATCAGCGGCAACGGGGACAACGGTATCGAAGTCATCGCCGGTGGTGGTGGCATCTTCCTCGACTTTGGAAATCCGGATGCCCCCAACCCCAACACGATCACCAACAACGGTGTCGGAATCGTGGGTGCGAGCCCCGGCGGCAACGGTATCCAGATCGGGACAGCGGGCGGCACCTTCCTGGGCAGCCTGATCGGCGTAACCTCCAGCGGCAACGCGGGTGACGGCGTGTCGATCGTTCTCGACGGCGGCACGATTGAACTGGCGGGCATCGCCCGCAGCGTGTTCACCAACAACGGCCGACATGGCCTGAGCATCATCAACGACAACGGCGGCACGTTCATCACGCCGTTCGTCGGATCACAGGATGCCGAACTGCTGCTCTCCGACGTGTTCCTGGATCTCGACAACGATCCGACCACGGCTCCCGTGCTGGCCAGCAACGACTTCAGTAACAACGGCGAAGCCGGCCTGTTCGTCGGCGGGGCCAACGATGTGCTGGCGGGGACGACGTCGCTCACCTATCTGGGGAGCGTGACGCGGAACAGCTTTGACCGGACGACCTCCGGCACGGACGGCATTCACATTGATGCCCGCGACATGAATCTCATCGCGGAGCTGACGCAGAACACGTTTGTGGGTCGACTGCCGGGCACCAGCGGCCCGACCGATCCGGGTGCGGGTCGCGGCATCGGTGGTGAGATCGGCGGCTCGTCGATCACTCCGGATCGCGGTGGCCTGGAACTGGCGATCGGCACGGTGGTTCCCGCCGACGCCAACCTGTTTCTGAACAACGGGGATGCCCATGTCGGCCTGGTCATGTCGGGCAACACCGTCAACGTGGTGGAGATCGACAACGCGACCTTCGACGGAGCGTTCGACGACCCGACCACCTCGGAGTACCAGGGTGAGGGTGTCCACTTCATCCTGCGGGACACAGCGACGCTGACCGGCTTTGCCCGCCGCAGTTCGTTCTCGAACAATGCGAGTGACGGCATCGAGATCGAGATCCAGGGCAACAACGATGCAGGTAACTTCGCCACATCGCCTGCTGCGGCCCTTAACAACTACCAGATCACCGACAGCGAGTTCGTCGGCAACGGGGATAACGGTATCGCGATCGACCGGACGGAACGCGGCCAGTACAACGACCTGCTGATCGCCCGGAACGACATCCGCGAGAATGGTGAGAACGGCATCTTCATCTCCTCGCAGCACGCCAACTATCTCGCGCTGCCGAACATGCGGCCCGATACCCTGCAGATCATCGACAACCTGATTACGAACAACGACGAAGACGGAATTCAGTTCGTGGTCGGAGCCGATGCGGACATCGCCACCCGCATCCAGGGCAACGACATCAGCATGAACGGCCTCGATGTGAACGGGAACCCGTCGGGCTCCGGCGTGGGGAACGGTATCGAATTCAGCGAGCGTAACCAGAGTGCCAAGGACTCGCGCAGCGTTACCGGCATCATTCTGGCGAACTCCATCACCGACAACTTCGACGACGGCATCGACCTGTCGGCCTTCATCGGCAACCTCGGTGTCGAGACGGTGCTCGGCACGCCCGGTATGGAAGTGGTCAATCCTGTGACGGGACTCCCCTATGTGGTGGGTCCGCCCCCGGCCATGACCACGTTCCCCTCACTGGGACTGGTGAGAAGCTGGGGTCTTGTCATCGGCGACATCACGCTCAATCCGGTGGGGCTGATCGACGACAACCTGAACCTGATCACGCGCAATGCGGCTGACGGTATTGATGTGACCGGCGGTGGTGTCGTGACGATCGGCAACAACATCATCACCCGTAACGGTACGCTGGACGCCCAAGGGCGGGTCCGCCATGCCGGTGTGAACATCGATGGCAGCGAATTGCAGGCCGGCCAGAGCGTAGGCTTCAACGGCCAGTTCCCGACGCCGGATGACGACATCAATCCCGATATCAACGCCTGGCGGGAAGCCTACGTCTTCAGCAACCTGATCTCGCTGAACGTCGGCGACGGTATCGAACTGATGAGCGAGCCGAGTATCGACTTCCTGCTGAGTGCGATCTCGCCCCTGGCGACGGAGACTCAGTTGACGATCGTGAACAACGAGATCACGCTCAACGAAGGTCGCGGCATCGACATGCTTCAGCGGATGGGAGACAGCGACGGTCTGGATCGCGACAACGACGATCCGGACGGTGTGACGCAAGTCTTCAACCTGAACGGCGGGTTCAACACCGACGTGACCATCATCGGGAACCACATCAAGGGGAACCAGCAGGAGGGAATCTACCTCGTCCAGACCATCGACAATGGTCAGAACCAGCGGGATCCCGCCTCGGTGACCTTTGACGCCAACGGCGAATCGCTGCGAGCCATGGCCCCCGTCGGGGACATGGGTGACCGGCCCCGCTTCCGCCTCGATGTCCACGACAACGAGGTCATCGGCAACGGTGAAGGGATCGTGGACTTCCCGTCGAGCGGCCTGATCCTGCGAGTGGGGACCAGCGGCGGCAGCGGTCCTGCGATCAACTTCGGCACCGGTGCCTTCTTCGTGCCACGACTGGCGAACTTCTTCGCCACGTCGGGTGTGAATCCTGAGGATGTGGACGGGGATGGCGTTCTGGACAACGATCTCGATGGCGACGGCTATCTCGATGCCGAGACGGTCACCGGGGCCGGCGTCTCCACCTCGATCACGGGTAACCTGTTCGAAGGCAACTACGGCGACGACGTGCTGTTCCAGTCCTTCACCGACACGGTGGACGTCCCGGCAACCACCGGTACCTGGAACGACATGGAGTTCACACCCATGGGCTTCCGACCGGATCCCCTGTCCCGTCTGGACGTGATCTTCAGTTCCAACCTGTTCAACTCGATCGAGGCGAACAACCGGGACACCAGCATCGGCACGAGCCCCGGGAACGCGGGAGCGACGGGCGAAGGGGCGTTTTACGCCAACGACGATCCGTTCAAGTCGCGTGTCTTCACCAACATGACCGATCCCCCGGGACCGTATGCCGACGAAGGACGACTGCGGAACGCGACACGGTTCGCCTCCCGCTGGAACACGGGTGACATGCTGCCGCCGAACATCAGCCCCGACATTGTCCTCGGATTGGGAGGCACCATGGCCTATCCCGGCATGGGGAACAGCGCCTTGCGAGTCCGAGGAACGGGGAACGTGTTTACCGACGGTCACCTGCTCGGACCGGTCACACTGGACCAGATCTTCATCTTCGACGACCCAGCCCTGGGCGGCGATCCGGATCTGATCGACACGTTCGGCGAAGCGAACGGCGTGTTTGCCAACAACTACACTGGCGAAGAGCCATGGGGTTGGGACGTGCTCGAGTTTACAATAGTTCCATTCAACAATTAGCGAGGTCGTCCATCGGTCGGGCCGGCATCTCCGCCAGCCCCGCCCGCCACGACCACTCGCCGTGCTGATCTCTGTGAGGCCCGGGGGCCAAAACCCCCGGGCCTTCTTGTTTTGCCTGTTTGCAAATCTCCCTGGCTGCTGGGCGTCGACGGGATCGCCGATGCCGCCCCCACGAGTGAGTCCATCTTGTCTGCCGGGCGCATCTCTGTTAGAAGCCCCAGCTTCCCGGCATGCCGGGAGGACATCGTCAGTGGATGCCGATCACGGAGGAGGCGGTTGATGCAGTGCCCACGTCATTGGTGGCAGTCGCGGACGTTGCTGTTGTCGGCGGCCATGATCCCCCTGCTCTGGTCGTCGCTGTGTGCGCTGCGGCCCGCCGCGTCGTCCCCGCTGCCGCCCGCCGAGGCACGGCCTCCGCTGGCGTTCGATCAGTACTCAGTGAATCTGCGCCGTGTCCCGCTGCAGCCGGTGCTCGAGGGAATCTTCCGGTTCGAGAATCGCGGCACGCGGCCGGTCACGATCACCAAACTCGA
Organism: uncultured Planctomycetaceae bacterium; assembly: GCA_963715185.1. GTDB lineage: Bacteria > Planctomycetota > Planctomycetia > Planctomycetales > Planctomycetaceae > CAVPPT01. The sequence continues at coordinate 122,109 of CAVQRG010000014.1, read as the reverse complement.
TCCCAGTTGCGGCTGTCTGAAGCCCCGGCTGACCGAAGACAAGACCCACTACGAACCGGGGGAAGTGGGGCATTTTGTCGTCCAGGTCGCGACGGCGAACGAGGAGCCCGGTCCGCATGAGTACACGATTCGTGTGCTCTACGAAGACGAGCAGCCGCACGAGTCGGCGGTTCGCTTCAAGTTGACGCTCCCTGTCCGCAAGGTGACGGTGGAGCCCTCCGAACTCGGGTTCTTCCAGCTCAACGGCCAACCGGCGTCCCGCACGGTGTATGTGACGGATTACCGCGGCAACGAGATTTCCCTGACGGGGGCCCGTTGTTCGTCGGAGCAGGTGTCGCTGAAGATCGGAGAACCGGAGTTCAGCGAGACGGGGCATCCCCGCGTGCCGGTGGAAGTGAGCGTGCCGGGCAACATTCCGTCCGAGCGGGCGTATCACACCATCACGATCGAGACCAGCGATCCGGAGTTCTCGGTGATCCGCATTCCGCTGATGCTCCAGGGGCCGCGCACGATCACCCCGGCCGGGGCTTCGGTCATCGGCCCCCCCGAGCGCTAGGCGTTCGCTGACGGTTTCGCCCCCGCTTGCGTTGAGCGGCAAAGTGTCTGCGGCGCCCATCCGTGCGCGGCATTTCGCCCCGGTCCAGGCCCGGTCGGCGGGTGGGCATGTCCGAGAGTGGTGGTGTGCAGGGTTGTGCGGAACGCTTCGACCGCAGTCGCTAGGCGGGTTGAGGCGTCCGCGTATACAATGATGATGAGCGGGCGGCGGCTGGACGACGATGACAATGCGCTACTGTTATGACGTCCCCCGCGTGAGGGCCATTTTGTGAACCGGTCTGCGAACAGATCTGTCACTGAACCGACAAGTCGCTGGATCTGGCCGTTCGAGCTGCTCGAACGGATCGGCGAAGGCGGGATGGGGGTGGTGTACCGGGCGCGGTACGTGATCAACGACCGCGAAGTCGCCGTCAAGATGCTGCCGGACGATGTGTCCAGCCCGACGGTGCTGGCCCGGTTCGAGCGCGAGATGGAGGTGCTCAAGGGGCTGCGGCATCCCCACGTGGTGCGTTCCTTCGGCGGGGTGTGCGAGGACAAGCATCGCTTTTATGCGATGGAACTGGTCGAAGGAGGCTCGCTGGAGAGCCGGCTGCGGGAACGGGGCCGCCTGCCGTGGGAGCAGGTGGTGGACTTCGGCATTCAGATGTGTTCGGCCTTGCAGTACCTGCACGACAACGGCGTCGTGCATCGCGACGTCAAGCCGGCCAACTTTCTGATCGCGGGCAATGGGCAACTGAAGCTGAGTGACTTCGGGTTGGCCAGTGTCATTGCGGCCCGCCGCATCACGACGGCGGGCAAGACGGCGGGCACGCTGCTGTACATGGCGCCGAACAGGTGCGCGGCGAAGACGTGACGCCTCAGACCGACCTGTATGCGCTGGGCTGTGTGCTGTTCGAACTGCTGTCGGGTCAGCCCCCGCTGATGGGGGACACGCCGGCCGCCACGTTGCACATGCACTGCAAGACGCCGCCCCCCCGCGTCACGCAGTTCGCACTCGACTGCCCTCCGAGCCTCGAAAAGCTGATCCTCGACCTGATGGAGAAGCAGGCTGCAGACAGGCCGCCGGACGCGACGACGGTCATGCACCGCCTGCGTGCCATCACGCCGGAGGTCACACTGGTGACCCGTCCGCGACTCGAGCGGAGCTCCGGATCGGGGTCCGGGGCGGGGTCCGACATGCTGCGGACCACGAAGGCCGCGACCGACAGTCTCTCGGCCGGCACTCGCCTGCCCACGTGGCTGCTGATCATCTGGCTGGCGTCGATGGCGGCGCTATTCGCCTGGAATCTCAGGCTGCAGCAGGCACAACGGCTGGCCGATCGCGCCGAAACCCTGTGGGTGGCAGCGGCCTCCGATCCGCAGACAACTGTCCGCGAGCGGGCCCTGCGGGCGCTGGGCGAACTGGGCTCGGTCGGTGACCTCGGGGACGAAAGCGTTGAGGCCTTGGCGCGCGGGGCTGCAGACCACGAGTCGAGCGTACGACTGGCGGCTGTCCAGGCCCTTGGCGAAATGGGGAGCCAGGCCAGTTCGCAGGTGCCGGGGCTCGTCCGCGTGCAGAAGACGGACGCCGATGAGGCTGTTCGTTCCGCGGCACAAGCCAGCCTGACCGCCATCCAGGAGGGAGCCGGCCAATCTCGCTGGGCGGCGATTCTGATCCGCTGGCTGCTGGCTTTGGGCGGGCTGGTCGGAGCCGTTGCGCTGATTCGCAGGTTTCGCCCCGAGTGGCTGGCGCTCGACGCCTGATCCCCCCTCGCTCCCGAGGCCACAGACGGGTGCTGTTCCAGCGGCCGGTTGTGCAGCTGTGCGCCAGCGTGGCCAGCCGCGTTCACGCGTGAAACTGTGACGACTGTCCGGGTTGGCGGGGAACTGTGCTGGTTGGCGCGGCTGTTCGTGTCCTGCGGGAGGCAGGCTTCCTGCTCATGGGTCCGACTCGATCGATCGATACTGACGAGGAGCGACCTGCGGATCGCGACGGAAACGGCAGTTCTGCAGCCTCCAGTTCTCGACGGGACCAAGACGATCGAGCCTGCGGGGCCGACAGGCGTCCGGGCGATGCCACGCGGTCCCACCCCCAGGACGGGCCCCTGGATCACGCACCAGCCGCTGGCAGAAGGGAGTCTCACGATGTCGGAACACGGATGCGAGTCGCCCCTGTGGGTGTCGGTGATGTCCGAAGTCGGCACACGCAGCCTGCGACTGCTGGCGCTGCTCGGGACCTGCCTGCTGCTGCTGGCCGGCATTGCGCTGGGCCGATTCCTCGCGGCGGTGGACACACAGGAAACCCTCGACCGCATGCAGGCCGAGATCGCGACCCTGCAGACCGAGGTGGCGCTGTCGCACCAGAAGTCACTCCAGCAGGAGTCTTGCCTGGCACAATTGCAGGGACGGCTGGAGCTCGTCCGCCAGGCCCCGCTGACACGCGGTTGGCCGGTCCCGACGGCTTCGGCTGCGAGACTGACGCAGGAACTGCAGCGGACACTCACCCAGCGACAATGCTGCCTCGAAGAGCTGGACTCGTACACGCGACGTGGCCGGGCGATCCCCAGCCGGCATGTCGTAAGTTTCGTGGACCAGTTAACGGCAGAGCATCTGGGCTTTGTGGCGCGGTGGCCGCCGAACAGGAGATTCCCCTGGGACCGGCCGAGGATTCCGCAGACCTCCCGTCGCTGGCGCTTCCACCACTGGCGGCCCCATCGCGGCAGCAACCCCCGCTGGCTGCGCCGCGCCCACTGCCGGCGGCCCCGGGCACAGGTCGCCACGCGGCCGCGAGCGGTGCCTGCTTCGCTCCGTCCTGCAATCCAGGACTGGGCTACCTGTGTGTGCCGAAGTCGGCAGCGCCCGACGCGATGAGCGCGTTGCGGCCGCAGGGACTTCGGTTTCTGGATGCCGAGTCGACCGCCAATGCTGAGGATCAGACCCGCCGCTGATAGCGTGCCTCCCGATCGACAGCCGATTCAGAGGTGTGTCGAGGCGTGTGCTCAGGGCCCACCGAGTTCGTGGACGAGCACGCGGAGGAAGGGTTCGACATCGGTGACGAGCCCCACGGTCTGAAAGGTGCCCCGGTCGGCCAGCTTGGTGACGGTCGCGGGGTTGATGTCGACGCAGACCACCTTGACGCGGGCGGGGAGCAGATTGCCGGTGGCGATACTGTGCAGCGTGGTGGCGATCATCAGACAGAAGGTGACACCCTGTGTCAGTTCGCGCATGCGTCGCTGAGCCTCGAGGGCATCGGTGACGACGTCGGGCAACGGCCCGTCATCGCGAATACTCCCCGCCAGCAGGAATGGGATGTCGCGCTGGATGCACTGGTACATGATCCCGGAGGTCAGCACGCCGGCCTCGACGGCATGGCGAATGCTGCCCAGTCGCCGGATGCGATTGATGCTCCGCAGGTGATGCTCGTGCCCCTTCTCGGCGGCGGTCCCGGCCTGCACGGAGACGCCCAGGCTCGTGCCATAAAAGGACTGCTCGATGTCGTGCGCCGCGAGTGCGTTGCCCGCAAACAGCACATCGACGTAGCCCTGCTCAATCAGCCAGGAAAGGAGATCGCGACTGCCGGTATGCACAACGGCTGGTCCGGCCACGAGCAGGATGCGTCCCGAGCCGTCCCGGGCGGCGCAGGGCGTGGGCGATCTCCCGGACCGTCACCCCTTTGGGCTTTTCGCTGGAGACGGTGCTGTTCATGAATCGGAACGCGTCCCGCTCGCTGGTGCTGCGCTCCGCCGGACGAACCCGTGTCCCCAGACGACCGATCACCACCTGTTCACCTCGGCGGACGTCCGTCATGGGCACGCAGCGGGCCGTGTGCGCTCCAGGATCCACGACGATGCCGCAGTCCATTTCCTGATCGGCGACCGGAACCCAGTTTCCGTGCAGTCGGACCTCCGTCTCCTGATTCGTCGTACAGGTGAAGCCCTCGGGAAACGCTCCGTCCAGATCCGCCGGAACCAGTTGCACATCCGTCTGATGCAGCGGGACGGCCCCATGCTGGTTGATCGACGTCAGGATCTCTTCGAGCAGCCCGGCATCCGGACCACTGACCCGCAGCCGGGCGTGGCTGGGGTCCTGGCGGTGCTGGCCGACGCGGATCTCCAGGATCTCGAACTCGCCCCCCAGGTTGGTGATCTCGTCGAGGACCTTGGGCAGCAGCAGGCTGTCGATGATGTGACCGGACAACTCCACGTCTTCGGAGACGACGCTCGCGGGGCTGCCGGAGCTCGACGAGGGTGTGGTCGGCGTGCTCATCCGTGGACCCTTTCTCCCTGAGGAGGCAGTCAGTAGGATGCGGCCGAACGCCCGGGATCGTCGGGACGCCCCGGTGTATCGGTCTGCGCGGCTGGAATGACAGGAAGTGCTGTGGGACCCGATTTTCGCTGCGACTCCGCGGGTCGGCCTGTTGGAATTGTATGATGTGAACGACGCGTGAGCGAGCAGTGACCAGCCTGGCGAGGTCTCCGCCTCCCCTCCTACGTGAGTGCTGTCAACTTGGTTTTCCTGCAGTACCTGAATCCTGAATTCCTCATTCGCGAGGAGTGGATCGACGGCCAGTCGACGCCAATGCTGCTGCTCATCGGAGCGGTAGCGCTGTGGCTGCTGGCGCAGGGAGCCGACTGGCTCGTGAGTGCGGCATCGCAGATCGCCTATCGCTTCGGGCTGCCGAAGGTGATTGTGGGCGCGACGATCGTCTCGCTGGGCACGACGGCCCCCGAGTTCGCGGTCTCGGTGATGGCTGCCTGGACCGGGAACTCCGGCCTGGCGCTCGGGAATGCGGTCGGATCGGTAATCGTCGACACCGCACTGATCTTCGGACTGGGCTGCCTGATCGTGAATCTGCCGGCCGACCGGCTGGTGCTCGCGCCAGGGTTGGTGGCAGTTCGGCAGTGGCGTGCTGCTGGCCGCCATCTGCTACTGGTCTTACTTCCGCCTGGGAGACGCCGCCGTGCTGGGGCGGACCACGGGGCTCGGACTGCTCGGGCTGCTGGGCGTGTATCTGGTGGCGTCGGTGCGCTGGAGTCAGGAGAGTCGGCAGGATGCGTCAGGGGCTTCTCCCACCGCAGTGCACACACACCTGCCGATCGAGGGGGAGGAGGCCGTATTCGACGGCCAGAGTCCCCTCGGGGGCGTGATGGTCCGGGGCATCGTGGGTCTGGCGCTGGTCGTGCTGGCCGGTCGTGCGGCGGTACTGGCCGCCGGAGCGCCTGCGCGTTCCTGGGGCGTGCCGGAAGTCGTCCTGGCCGCCTCGCTCGTGGCGCTGGGGACCTCGCTCCCCGAACTGGTGGTCGGGATGACATCGCTGCGCCGCGGACATCCCGAGCTTCTCGTCGGCAACGTGATCGGTGCGGATGTGCTGAATATTCTGTTCGTGACGGGCGCGGCCGCGGTCGCCGCTCCGTTGCCGATCGTCTATGACACCGGTTTTCGCGAGGTGTTCCTGGTGGTGCACCTGCCGTTGATGCTCGTCGTCCTGACCTACTTCCGTTGCTGTGTGTTCGTGGCGGTCCGGCGCGGGACCTTCTCCCGCTGGATGGGGATCCCCTTGCTGATCGCCTACGTGGTTTCGGTCGTGGTGGGGTTCGTGTTCACCTCACCCGTCTGAGCCTGGGCCGGGCGTGTGTGGCGGTTTGTGATCCGCCGGGGCTCTGCCTAGAATGCAAGGCTGTCTGTCGCCGACTTCCGGCATGCGACCTCGTCCCATCGGCAATTCCGGCCCCATGCCTGCAAAGTCGCCCATTCACCTGGGAGTCATCAATCCCGGTGCTGACTGGAACGGTGGTTATCACACCGCGCTGCAGCGTCTGGGCGATCGCATGCGCGTGGTGGCCGTGAACGACGACATCGGCGTGCGGACCAGTCAGCTGGCCGACGGGCTGGAAGCGCGGCCCCGCTTTGGCATCCGGCGACTGCTGGCCGACGCGGACGTAACGGCCGTGCTTCTGATCGACCCCGGCTGGCGGCGCGACTGGCTGCTGCGCACGGCAACGTCCCATGCGAAGCCTCTGTTGATCGCCCATCCGGATCGGTACAGCCGATCGGCATTGGGTGCGGCCTCAGAGGTCACGCATCAGCAGGGGGTGACCGCCATGCCCCTGCTCCCGCTGCGGTGGACGCCCGCCACCATTCGACTGAGGGAACTGCTGGCAACGCGCATGGGCCCGGTACAGGAGGTGCAGGTCGATCTGCCGCGGCTGTGTCGTACGCTCGATGGTTGCATGCGCCACACCCGTCGAGGCCTGTGACTGGTTCTGTTCATTGTTCACGACCAGCGCGTCGGAGATTACACTGACCGCGGCGAACGGCGGGGAGGCCTCCGCGGCAAGCGTTTCCGCCCAGATCGGGATCGGTCGAGCCACGCATGGAGCGATTCCGTGCCGGTTCGTCTGGGAAGAGAGGCCGGCCGCAGAAGCGGACACGCCCGATGAGCAGCTCCGGCCGTTCTGTGAGATCGCCTGCCGGGGGGGATCGGTGTCGCTGCTGGCCCAGGACCGCCTGTGCTGGCAGGCCGGGGGGCCGATGCAAAGTGAACATCTCTCCGGGGATCGTTCCGCGATTGAAGTCGGTTTCGACCTGTTCGCGCGGCGCGTGGTGGGAGGACTGATCCCGGTCCCCGATCTCTATGACCTGCAGCGGGCGATCGAACTGTCCGCAGCGCTGGACAAGGTTCGGGAATCGGGCGTCCCGGTCAATCTGGCGGCGGGACAGTGGTCATACACTCGCCCCTGAAGGCGAGCAGGAAGCTCTCGAGCTCGCCCATGCCTTAAGCTCGACGACCCTGGCGAACAGACGACGAGCTGTGGGACGGACAGGTTACGGGTCCGCAGCCTTGGTGTCGTTGTCGGCGTCGTTCTTGGCCTTGGCGTCTTCGCCCTGTGTGGGGGAAGGCTCTTCGAAGGTGCGGTCGGACTTGTACAGGGTGAGACGGCGTTTGGCCGCGTCGCGCGCCTCGTCCTTCAGCAGGGTAATCGCCTGCGCGGCCGTCTGACGCGCCGCATCGAAGTCGCCGGACCGGGCCAGTGCGGCCGCGAGCGTATCGAGGTAGTCGCCATTGCGCCGCTGAGTGAGTTCACAGGCTTTGGCGCGCGTAGGTGACCGCCTGCTCGCCGTCGTGGTACATGGGATCGGGGCAGGTGGCAAGCAGCCAGGCGGCATCGTTGTAGGGGGGGGCGATGTCCGGCGCCAACGCGATCGCCTGATGATAGTCCAGCATCGCCTGTTCAAAGTTCCCCCGCTGTTTGTGGGCGTACCCGCGATTGGCATAGGCATCGGCATAACCGGGATGGTGGCTGATGGCCGCCGTGTAGTCGGCGATGGCCCGGTCCCAGTTGCCCAGCATGCGCTGGGTCACGCCGCGGTTGTTGTACGCCTCGGCAAACTTCGGATCGATGCGGATGGCCCGCGTGGCATCATCGAGCGCCTGGCGATGATTGCCCAGTTCGGCCCAGGCCCGGGAGCGATTGGCAAAGGCGAGCGCATGCTCCTCATCAAGTTTGATGGCCGCCGTAAAGTCGTCGATGGCTTCTCGCACCTGTTGTTCGGCCAACCAGCAGTTGCCCCGATTGAGATAGATGGCCGCAGACGGTTCGAGCTGCAGGGCCTGGTTGAAGTCGGACCTGGCCTGGGCGAACTTGCCGAGCGTGTAGCGGACGATGCCCCGGTGGTGGTAGCCCGTCGCCGTCGGTTCTTTTTCGATGGCGGCGGAAAAATGTTCTTCCGCCTGTTCAATCGGCAGAACGAGATCCCTGCGCACCCAGCCATTGATGCGTCGGAGGCCCAGCCACTCGCCGGTATCGCGGGAATAGGCCCAGACGCTGCCCGGGGGCGGCGCATCGCGCTGTTCCTCGCCGGAATAGGCGTGCACGTTGTCCTGAATGACAATGACCGTCTGGCTGGGGGAAAACTCGTCGGCCTGCTGTGAAGACTGGCCGATCGCCAGAAGCGGAACTAGAATCATCGCTGTTGGGAAGAAAATCGTTACAGACTCCTTGACTTGCCTACTCGTCGTGATTGAAATGGACTTGCTTGTCTACCCAAGTTCCGATGCAGCAACTGGTGAATCCGTGCGCATCAGTCAACTTTGGAGGGCAACAATAGATGGAGTGACGCAGATTGGCAACGTGGCTGACCAAACTCGTCAATTGGTGGGTCTTTGACGAAGCCGTCCCGATCACTGGAACACATGTAACTACTGACTGAGCCAAGGGGAGGACTACTGATGAAGCGAAGTGTTGGGTTAACGCTGTCGGTTATGCTGAGCATGACGACAGCAGCGTTCGCCGCCGACTGTGGCAGTTGCTACAGCGGCTGTGGGTCGGCGCCGTGTGGATCGGCGTGCGGCTCGTCGGCATCTTATGATGGCGGCGGCGCTGGCATGGTGGTTGGCGATGCGGGGGCGTGCGGCCCGACGTATCAGACGGTCGAGCGGACCGTGATGGTTCCGCAGATGACCACGGAAACCCGCACAGTCACGTCGACCGAGTACCGCATGGAACAGCGTGAGCGGCAGTTCACGGTCAACAGGCAGGTCCCGCGCACGGAGCAGCGGACCCGCACGGTTAACTTCTCCACGACCGAACAGCGGACGCGTGAAGAGAACTACACGGTCTGCGAGACGGTCTACGAAGACAAGACCGAAGAGTACACCGTGCAGGTTCCCTACACGGAGCAGCGCTCGGCCACGCGGACCGTGCAGAAGCCGGTCTGGGAAGATCAGACGCAGACGTACACCGTTTCTGTGCCCTACACCGAAGAGCCGCACGGGCACCAGGACGGTCAACAAAGAAGTCTGGGAAGACCAGACCCAGGAGTACACGGTGCAGGTTCCCTACACGGAAGAGCGCACCGGCACTCGCACGGTCTACAACACCGTCTGGGAAGATCGCACGCAGGACTACACGGTGCAGGTTCCCTACACGGAGCAGCGCACCGGCACTCGCACGGTCTACAACACCGTGTGGGAAGATCGCACGCAGGAGTACACGGTGCAGGTTCCTCACACCGAGCAGCGCACTGGCACTCGCACCGTCTACAACACGGTGACCGAGAGTGTTGAGCAGCCCTACACGGTGATGGTCCCGCACACGGAACAGCGGACCGGTACCCGGACGGTCTTCAACACCGTTCAGGAAACTTGCTTCCGCACGGTGTGCCGTGACCAGGGGAGTTGGGTCTGTCAGCAGGTTGCTGATCCCTGCAATCCCTGCTGCACCCGCACTGTCCGCAAGTGGTGTCCGAACATCGTGCAGGAGCAGGTTCCCTACACGGTGTGCAGGCAGGTTCCGTCACAGGAATCGTTCACGTTCAACGTGACCGTCTGTCATCCCGAGCAGCGCACTCGCACCGTCCAGGTGTGCAAGCAGGTCGCTTCTCAGCAGGAGTACACCTACAACGTGACGGTGTGCCACCCCGAGACCCGCACCCGGACCTACAAGGTCTGCAAGCAGGTTCCGGAAGAGCAGACGTTCACCTACAACGTCACACTCTGTCGTCCCGAGACCCGCACCCGGACCTTCAAGGTCTGCAAGCAGGTTCCGGAAGAGCAGACGTTCACCTACAACGTCACACTCTGTCGTCCCGAGACCCGCACCCGGACCTTCAAGGTCTGCAAGCAGGTTCCGGAAGAGCAGACGTTCACCTACAACGTCTCGCTGTGCCGCGACGAAGAGCGGACCCGCACTGTGAAGGTCTGCAAGATGGTGTCCGAAGAGCAGGAGTACACCTACGACGTCACCCTGACGCGTCCTGAGACCCGCACGCGGACCTTCAAGGTCGCGAAGCAGATTCAGGTGCCGAAGACCCGTACGGTCAACTACACGGTCAGCGTTCCGCAGACCCGTGACGAGACCTACGACGTCACCGTGTTCGACACTGTCGCTGAAACCAAGACCCAGACCTACAACGTCTGCGTTCCGGTTCAGGTGCAGAAGGAGATCCAGGTGCAGGTCTGTCGCATGGTGCCCCAGACCCAGACCGTCCAGGTTCCCGTGAACAACTGCGGAAGCATGGGTTCCGGTGGTTCCTTCGGTGGCAGTGGTGCCTGTGGAAGCTGCGGCTCCTGCAACTCCTGCAACTGATGTTTTGAACTGAGGCCTGTCGCCGGGCCACGCCGCCGGCAGGCCTTTGCTTGAGTCGATCCAATCACCCCGCATCGCAAGATGCGGGGTGATTTCTTTCTTTGGCCGGGGCGGACTGCGGGCCCCGTGCGGGCCCAGCCCTTGGCGGCAATTCCGCCGAGGCGATACGATGGAGTCAGACACACGCGACCACCAACGACGGGTGGTGGAGCGGCTCACATCAGCCTGGTGGCGAACTCAGAAGAGGTGGAGAGACATGCGCATCCTGACAACCCTGGTGGCAAGTCTGGGTCTGTTCTCAGCAACCCTGCCCGCGCGAGCCGACGATGCCCCGGCCGAAGCCGACAAGGCGGCCGCGGCCCTCAAGGCGCTGGGAGGCAACGTGATGCCCATCGCTCAGAACGACGAGCGGCTCGACGTCACGCTGCACCTGGCCGACCAGGAGGTCACAGACGAGCACCTCGCGCTGGTGGCCCAGCTACCAAATGTGGCCTGGCTGAATCTGGCCGGGACATCCATCACCGACGCGGGTCTGGCGCATCTGGCCGGCCTGACATCGCTGGAGAAGCTGCATCTGGAGAAGACGGCGATTACGGATGCGGGACTCGAACATCTCAAGTCGCTCGAGAATCTGCAGTACCTCAACGTCTATGCCACCAAGATCAGCGACGAGGGGCTGAAACACCTGCGCGGCCTGAAGAATCTGCAGAAGGTGTACGTCTGGCAGACCGGGTGTACGCCGGAGGGGATCAACGCGCTGCGGCTGGCGTTCTCACCCCTGGAAGTCGTCGGTGCGCTGGAGTTGCAACCGGTTGAGCCACCGAAAGCGGAAGAACCCAAGGCGGAGGAATCGAAGAAGGCTGCCGAGGAGCAGCCCCCCGCGAAGAAGGCTGAGGCCAAAGCCGCTCCTGCCAAACGGGGTAAGAAGGCGGCCCCGACCAAGCCAGCGGCGACCGAGCAGCCGGCCGACGCCCCCGCTGATGCCAAGCCCAAGGGGGACAAGCCAGTCGAACAACCGACGGCACCAGAGGCCAACGAAAAGCCGTGAGGAATGCGTGAATCGCGAAGGTGAGTGCGCCCCTGGGCCGGGGGCGCTCCCATGTCAGCGCGGCACACGGCGATCAGTTGGGGTGCTGCTCGGTATCATGACCATGTTCGTCGTGATCATGCCCCTCGTGATCGTGGCTGAGTGCGCCACCGTATTCCTGACCATCGATCGTCACGGAAATGGTGCCCTGCAGCTCTTCCTCATCGCTGACATCGGCCAGCGGGCCGCCCTTGGCGACGAACCGTGAGGCGTGACCTTCCGCATCGCCCTCCTGGGGATCGGCCTGCAGTGCGATGGCCTGCCCCGCGGTGGTGGTAAACACCAGCGCGGTGGCGGCGACAGCCACGGGGTTCTCGGCGTGGGCATCGAGCAGATAGACGAGCATCTGCTGCGAATCGCCGGCGAACACCACCTCGGCGTTGTACTTGTGGTCGCCCAGTTCGATCAGGTGTCCGCCATGGGGCGCGGTATGGACATGCTCATGCCCATGCTCCTCAGCATGGACGGCATCTTCATGCGAGATGGACTGGTACTGGTCGGTTGCTCCTCCGCATCCGGCGAACGCCAGACACAGGGCGCATCCCGCGAACAGAACCGGGGCGGCGCCCAGGGGGACACCGAGGCGGACCGATTGACGGACCGCGATGACAGGCAGGGAACGGCAGGCATGGGATTCCTTTCAGACAGCGATCATCAGCCGGAACGACTCCACCATCAGCCGCAACAGAGGGCAGATCGGCGCTGATCTCCTTCGCCCCGTATTCTTGGGGAGCGCAAGGGTGCCGTCAACCACCGGGCCGGAACGAGTCGCCGCTCAACGGTGCGCCGCGTTCTTCATCAACAGCCAGCCGAACACGCCGATCGAGATCAGCAGAACGCCGTATTCCATCGGCTGGAGGTGATTCCACCGGTTGGCCGCATAGGTCTGGTAGAAGTCCATATAGGACCAGAACCGCTGTGATGCGTGCTCAAACATGACCGCCTGCCCGGGATACGCGCGAGGAGAAACCTGCGGTTCCCAACCCCCGCGGGCTCGAGGAACCAATGCTCAGGCAACTCTAGGTCCGGATCGGCGTGAGGGCAAATCGGCTGTCCCCTCCGCGTCCGAGTGCGACACGGGTCGTCCCGCTGGAAGCTCGTATCGTGCCGGCTGGACCGGATGTTCCAGCTCGCCGAAGTGAAATCCATCGACGCGCGTCACTGTCAGCAGACCGACGAGGAGCTGCGCCCCCACCAACTCAATCCACGACCCTGCTGCGGACGGGGTGGTGTCTGGCGTCGTCGCCGGCAACGAGGTCCGGCGCAGCAGCCCGACGCTGAGCACGACCCAGGGCATCAGCAGAATCCACAGCCGCGCGGCTTCACCCATGTTCTTGCCGGAGATCCACAGGATCCCCCAGACCAGCAGTGCAGCCCACGTCCCGGAGGTGGCCGGATCACGCCAGTTTCGATGCCTGAGGACCTGTACGACGCCGAGACCTGCGGCCCCCGCGATCGGCAGCCCCACGGCGAACGCCAGTTCCAGTGGATTGACCAGCAGCCACGCTCCCCAGGTGCGTGGGTTGTGATCATAGAACAATGCGTGGTTCTGCAGATTCCACCACCAGACGTTGAGCAGGTTGCAACGCCAGAGCCCGGCCAACAGCAGCGTCGGGAGGCCGAAGCCCGCGAGGGCGGCGGCCAGGCGGGTTGACCGGGCGCGGAGTGTGCGGTGGCCGGTCACCCCAACCGAGGGGGAGAGGCAGGACTCGAACAGCGTTGTCAGGACGATGATCAGCAGGACGACGAGAAAGGCCAGACTGACCATCATCCCAAGCCAGGCAAGCAGGCCCGCGAGGCAACAGCGCCCTGGCGAATGGCGATCCTCTCCGGAAAGCCAAAGCCAGGCGGTGCCGACGGCTGGCAGTGTGAGCAGAACATCAGACTTCGGATGAAACACCGCGAGCGCGGGGACGAGGGGCCACAAGGCCGCCAACTCCCAGGCGCAGCTTGCACGAGAGTGCCTGCGGGCCAGCAGGTAGAGGGCCAGCGTCGTCAGGGCGGCGGCCCCCAGCGTGAGGAGCGCCGCCAGCCAGAGGGTCGCGAGGTCGGCATCGGTCACCGGCTGTCCTGCCCGTCCCCGGGCCGAGGCCTCCCGGAGGATGTCACACGACTCGCGTGCCGAGGGTGGCAACGTGGCGAGCAGTGCCGCGGTCAAGCGGTCCGACGATCGACAGGCCGATAGCAAGCCACGGTAAGCGAGGGTGAGCCCCGGAGGATGCGTGCCCAGATGCAGATAGTCGCGCTGGGCCAGTTGCGCCTCGTAGTCAGCCAGGAAGTCGGTCGTGCTGTCGATATCGTAGCGCGCCTGCCAGAAGTAGCCGGACGAGCGCGGGTAGTAGAGCACCCAGGGAACCTTGGCCAGATTCGACGGGGCGGGAACGCACTCCTGGATCGCGGTGAGCCATCCGAACGCGGCGACGACGAGTGCGATGCACCAGCCGGACCGCTCCAGCCCGGTCGCGGCGTCGAGACGACGTCGTCCTGTCACCACGAGCGCGAGGTACAGTGCTCCGATGACGAGCGTGACTGCGGCCGTAAGCGGGGTCTCGGACGCGAAGGGGATGCGGTTCCAGATCCACTCGTCGGGAACCCCCAGGGGCGTGGGCAGCCACCAGAACAGTGTGAGCGTGACGAGCACCGCCGCCAACAGTGCCAGACGCCTGAGCGTCGTCGCAGACATCTCAGCCATGCTCCTGGCGGTACACCTCGTTGATCAGGTCCTCGACCGACTTGAACTTGCCTTTGGCGGTGACGGCCTGATCGATCTTGCGCCGGGCATCTGTGGGGGCATGGCCGAGTGCGACGAGCGCCTCGAAGCCTTCACTGAGCACATCGGAGCGGGTCTGCTGATCGGGAGGGAGGTCGCGTTCGGCCATCAGCGCGAAGCGGGTCATCTTGCGACGCAGCTTGGCGATGATGCGTTCGGCGACCGCCGGGCCGATGCCGGGCAGCGTGCTCAACGCCTTGGCGTCCTGTTCTTCGATCGCAGTGGCGACTTCGCGCACGGGGCGGACCATGGCCTGCAAGGCCTTGCGGACCCCGACGCCATCCACCGAACAGATCAGCTCGAAGAACTCGCGTTCGGCTTCGGAGAGGAACCCGATCATGCGCGGCGTCATCCGCCCCCCCTTCTGCGGATTCCCTTCCAGGTACTGGATGGTGCGCAGGGTGACGGTCTGGTCGATCTTCTCCTGGAGGCGTCTGCGGACGAACTCCGGGATGAGCACCTCGTGCTCGAACGCACCGACCTCCAGTGCGGCTTCATTGCCCGAGAGGGCCACCAGCGTGCCTGTGATTTTTGTGATCAAGTTCTCGAACCGGTCCGCTGTTGCCTGGCCATCCCGTCCGTGAGCCGGCGCGACGTCGGCCAGCGTGTACCCTACTCTACACAGGCAGCCGGGAACTGTAGTAGTGACACAGGGCCATCGCGCAGGCATCGGCGACATCGTGGGGCTCGGGAGGCTGTTCGAGCCGAAGTTCGCGCTGGATCGCCGCCTGGACCTGTTCCTTGCCGGCGCGGCCGCTGCCGGTCAGCAAACGCTTGACCTGTGCGGGGGTGTAATGCACCACGACGACCGACCGCTGGGCGGCGGCGTAGAGAATGGCCCCGCGGACATGTGCCATCAGCAGCGCGGTCTTGGGATTCTGTCCGTGGTGGAAGACCTTCTCGATGGCGAGGGCCTCGGGGCGAAACTCGTCGAGCACTTCCACGATGCCGGACACGATCTCGAGGATGCGATCGGCCAGAGTCCCCTGCCTGTCGGAGCGAATGACGCCCCCTTCCTGGACCCAGGGGCCGTCGGGGGTGCGCTGCAGCAGTGCGTAGCCGGTCCGCGCCAGCCCGGGATCGATACCCAGGTACCGATCCCAGCCGGTTTCCGCAAAGGCATTGCCGACTGAAAAAGCCATCGGAGCGACCTGCCGACGGGGCGCACGGGGAACGGCGGACGGAGTCTTGCTGCTGTTGTTCATCGTCCGCCCTCCGTGGGGACTGCAGCGTTTTGCAGGCTGCCAGGCGTGTCGGGTGCAGATCCGTTGTCCAGCAGCACGATCGCTTGCGCGGACATCGCCTCCTGCCGACCGATCGGTCCCACACGCTCCCCCGTCTTCGCCTTCACGTTGACACACCGGGAATCCACGCGGAGCAACTCCGCCAATCGCTGACTGAGTGCCGGCTTGTGCGCCGAGAGCTTCGGCTGCTCGGCGAAGATGATGCAGTCCAGATTGACGACCCGCCAGCCGGCCTCGGTCACCGCGTCGACGACTCGCGCGAGGAGTTGCGCTGAGTCGGCACCGGCGAATTCTGCCGAGGTATCGGGGAACCACTCGCCGATATCGCCGAATCCGGCGGCCCCCAGCAGGGCATCGGTAATGGCGTGCAGCAACACATCGGCATCGCTGTGACCGTCGAGCTGGACGTCACAGGGGATCGCGATGCCCCCCAATCTCAGTGGACCTCCTGCGCGAAGCCGGTGGGTGTCGTGCCCCAGCCCGACGCGAAACATGCGTCAAACCCCTGAAGGAGAAATGGTTACAGCGACGACGGCCTGTGAATTTCTGTCGCTGCATGATAGTGATGCCCCGGGGTCGTCACAATGGGCCGCTCATCGGTCCGGGCCTGGTGCAGGTCAGCAGAACCGGCGGAGGCGGGACCCGGCCGCGACTGATGGACCGGGGCCGCCCGTTGACTCTCGCACGCGAAGACCGATATAACCCGGCCCCCGTCGCTCCTCTCGCGACGTCCCTCCCCCTTCTGAGTCCCTCGATACCCCGCGTCCGTCATCCCCCAGGTCCCTCGTCACCGCGTGGGTGGGAGATTCCCTTGTGAACTGCTGTCTTACCCGACAGTTGTCGCTGCTTTCGCTGCTGGTCAGCCTGTGCGTCCCGGCGTTCTCGGGGTGCGCCTGTGGAACGAGACGGCCCCCCATACCGTCGAACGCAGTCCCCTGAGGCAGATCCGGTCCAACCGGGACGCGATGCAGGTGCAGGTGTTCTTCGTCGAGCGTCCGCAAGGCGATCCGCTGCTGGGGCGCAGCCCTGTGGTCCGAGGTCGACCAGGTGAGCACCTTTGATCCGGCAGTCGTGGCGGCCCTGCGCAAGAACGGCATGCGGCTGGGTGTGGTCGGGACGTCCCCGCCTCATGCCCTGCAAGCGGCACTCGATATGACGTCTGAGACGTCCCCCGACGACAAATCGCAGTCGCGGATCGTCGGACAGCGGTTCACCCGCCGATCGGGCGAGGAGTTTGAGGTCGAGACCTGGTCCGGGTATCCAGCTTGCTCGGTCCACTATGCCAGCCCGAAGGACACCGAAGTCCGTGAGTACGGAGATGCCCGGTGTCTGTTTCGTGTCAACCTGGAGCGGCTGCAGGATGGCTGGGCACGACTGGACCTCGTACCCGAGATCCACCACGGTGAGATGAAGCTCCGCAAGTTCGCGAGCGATTTTGCCTTCACGCAGCGCCCGTCCCAGCAGATCGTCCCGTTCTTCGATCAGCGATTCCAGGTCGACCTCAACCTCGGAGAGATGGTAATCATCGGGGCTGACGGCGACGACCCGCGCTCGCTGGGCCATCACTTCTTTCGCGGCGGCGATTCCGACAGTCATATGGAGCGGCTGCTCGTGATCCGACTGGCGGACATGCAGCGAATCGACCCGCTCTGACGAGCCACATTCACGGGGTCGCGGTCTCGGGCGATTTGAACAGGTGCTGAGGGCCGAGCCGAGATCGTTCGCATCTCCCGGATGCGGCGCATCGTTCAGGGCAACCCGTTGAGTTTGCGGAGTGCCCACTCAGTCGCCAGCAATCCGAACAGGACGGCGAGGGTCAGCCAGTGATCCCAGAGCGAGATCTCCTGCCGCGTCGTGCTTTGCTCGGTGACATCCTGAAACAGCGCCGGGATCTCGTGCATTTGATGAGGGAGAAAGACTCGTCCGCCCGTGGCGTCCGCGAGCTGTTCGAGCAGTCTGCGATTCGCCGAGAGTTCGCCCAGCTCTGTGGTCAGTGTCGGCGTGACGGTCAGCTCGGCCTGAATGGCGTCGGCGCCCAGCTCGGCGTCGGCAACCTTGAGGGTGACGGAGTAGTCTCCCGGCGGGAGCCCCGAAGCCTTCCCGTCGTAGATCAGGGGCTGTGTCTCGGTGGGTAAGAGATCGACAGTGAGCACGGGAGGGGCATCCGGCGACGCGTTCACGGGACGGATTTCCGCCGTAGCCTGAAGGTCGGGAAACTGGCTGAGGAACCTCTGGTTCCAGCGAGCGCGGATCAGCGCCTCCTCACCGGCCTGGATCTCCGTGCGTTCGAGGCCGAACCGGACATGTTCATTGCCGGCGGCCGCCTTGAATTCGGCCGACCAGCGAACAATCTGGCCCCAGAAGCGGTGGTGGTACTCATCACCGACACGGTACCGCCAGCGCCAAGTGCTGTCACAGCCGATCCAGAGCACCTGCCCTGCTCCGAGATACTGGTGAACGATGACGGCATTTTCCCGTTCCTGCTCGAGGCCTCGTCCCTGCTGGGCATCGGGCAGGGCCGCGAACACGGTCGCTCCGGGGCGGGCGGTGCCGCGGATCACGAAGGTCTGTCCGGGGAGCGTGTCCCAGATGCGTCGGTTCTCGGCCGGATCGGTATCGAACTGCAGCATCTCTTGTCGCTCCCCGTCCGGTGTCAGCCAGAGCCGAATGCCACGCTGCAACGGCGCACCGATTTCCTGGGCGGGACTGACGAAGACCGGTCTCAGATCGGTGACGGGCAACAGCTCGTTGACGACCGGCGAATCGTACTGCAGAGGGAAGTGATTTCGTCCCGCCGTCAGGACGATGGTCCCTCCCTCCTCGCGGACGAACCGTTCCAGCCAGTCCCAGGTGCGCGACGGCAGGTCCTGCGGGGCGACGTCGCGCACGATCACGACGTCGAAACCGGCGAAGGGGGATTCGCGCTGCTCCTCGGCGGGATCGGGGAGTACCAGGGTGCGGGGGAAGAAGGTCTCCGGCAGCACGCCCAGGTACGGCTGTTCGAAGACGACCTTGTTCACCTGGACATGTTCATCGCGCAGCAGGGCATTGTCGAGAAAGCGGAACTCCCACCCGGCGGTGCCCTCCAGCACCAGCACACGGGACTCGTCGTCGACGACGTTGAGCGAGAACCGGCGCAGATTGTTGTCGTCCCGCGTTTCGTCCGGGCGTGCCTCGACGCGAACCACGTATCTCTGCCGGCCCAGCTCGGACGCGTCGAGGTCGAACTGCACTTCGGTCTGTCGTCCGTCCACGCGCACCGTGCGGGACGCGGCGGGGGACTGCTCCCCTTCCCGTTCGAGGTGCACGGTGATCTCGTCTCCCTCGAAGCCCGCGGTGAGAAGCGAGGCGCGCAGCACCGCCGAGTCGTTCTGATAGACCATTTCCGGGTAGTCGAGGTTGCTGATCCCCAGATCCCGGGGACGCTGTTCCGAACCGATGAGGACGGAGTGGACGGGCACGGCCAGATTATCGATCCGGGCGAGGAGTCGCCCCCCCTGTGCCCCCACGTTGTCGCGACCGTCGGTGAGGAGCACGATCCCGGCCAGCGGCGTCTCTTCGGAAGTGGTCGCCAGCGGCGTGATCCCCTCCAGCAGATCGGTCGACTGCGGGCGAAGGTCGGTCTCCGGCGTGCTGACAATCTCCTGGAGAGCGGCATCGTCGGTGATGAGGGTGGCCTGCCCGGCAAAAGCCTGCACTTCGAGCAGGGCCAGCTTGTCGAGGCGCTGGCGGAGCGCGTCGGGGCCGGCGGTCAGCAGTCGGCGGGCCACCTCCCGACGGGGGAGACCATCCAGGGTGGCGAACAGATCGTGGAGCTGCCGCTGCCGACTTCGCGCCAGCTCGGCGTGCTCGTCGGGCGAGGTGGTCTCTCCCTCATCAACCCATTCAGGCTCGCGCCCTGCGGCGAGCGCCGCGGCCCAGCGATCCAGCCGAGCGTCTGTGGCCGCATTGCCCAGCATGCCGAGTGCCCGAAGCCACTGCAATTTTTCCACCTCGGTGGCATGGCGGTCTGTGGTGCTCATGCTGTCTGAGACGTCGAGCGCGACAAGGACACGTCCGGTCCGTTCGCGGTTGATGGTCCAGGTGAGGACCGGTTCCAGCAGGGTCGTGAACACAGCCGCGACGACCGCGAGCCTCAGGCCCAGCAATGTCAGCCCGAGACGGCGCGAGATGAGTCGGCGCTCGTACTGGTAGAGGAGCGTGATACAAACGGCCGCAACCAGTGCCACCAGAAGAAACCACAGCCACGCCGTGCTTTCCAATCCATGCCATGCGAACCGGCGTGTCAGCATCGAGAGAGCGGTGTGGGAAGGCGGGAACCGGGGGACGGTGGAATCGGCTGCTGGCTATTCTACCCTTCGATCTGTGAGCGTTTGTACTCCATCAACCGGCGGTTGTAGAAGGCCGTCATCTCTTTGTGGCGGAGCGTGCCCAGCAGCCGCCCCGGATTCTTGGGATCGACAACGGGCAACTCATCGATGGCCACGGCCGTGAAGCAGCGCATGGCCGTGTTGAGATCGTCTTCGGGTGTGACGGAGACAACGCGCGAATTCATCACATCGCGGGCGACGGCCAACTGCCAGATCGTTTCGTCGTACAGGTAGGACCGGACGTCGTCGGCCGAGAAGATCCCGATCATCAGATTGTGCTCATCCACCACCGGGAAGTAATGCTGCTGCGTGGTGGACAGGACGTGCACGATCTGGTGGAGCGGCATCGCCTCAGGAATGCGCGAGATCTGGCGCCCACGGTCGTAAACCTCGTCGACGGTGAGCCCTTCGAGGATGTCGAC
The DNA here is from genome assembly GCA_963715185.1 of uncultured Planctomycetaceae bacterium. Taxonomy (GTDB): domain Bacteria; phylum Planctomycetota; class Planctomycetia; order Planctomycetales; family Planctomycetaceae; genus CAVPPT01. Next base: position 101,594 of record CAVQRG010000014.1, on the reverse strand, counting down.
CATGAAATCTCCACGGTGCGCGGGGGATTCCAGTCGGGTGGGAACCTGGTTGCGGTACAGCTTCCAGCGTCGTCCCATCACGAAACAGAGGGTCGAGACCCACATGGTCGGGAGCAAGAGGTCGTACCCCCCGGTCATCTCGGAAACCATGATGATGGTCGAGAACGGCGACATGGGCGCAGCCCGCGAAGAAGCCGGCCATCCCCACGATGGCGAACGACTCGGGCTGTGACACAACGGCGGGCCAGAGCTTGTTGAACCATTGGCCCACGGCGCCGCCAACACAACCTCCAATCACCATCGACGGTCCGAACACACCGCCAGAGCCCCCGGAGCCGATGGTCAGGCCGGTCGTCACGATCTTCACCAGGGCCACGGCCAGCAGCACGCCGATGCCGACCTCGTCTGCGGAGCGCAAGGCATCCTGCAGTGTGCCGTAACCAGTCTGCAGGACGGCGAGCAACTGAACGTTTTCGTCCCCCGCGAAGTACAGCCCGATCCCGAGCAGACCTGCCAGAAACGCTCCAATGGCCGGCTTGACGTGCGGCGGAATCGGGAGGCGCGTGAACAGATGTTCGATTCCATAGAACGCCTTGATGTACAGGACGCCCACAGTGGCGAGGATGACCGCGAGCACCGCATAGGGAAGCAGTTCGAGCGGCGAACTTGGGGCGAGATTCGGAGCCAGTTCGAACAGCGGGGCGTAGCGGATGTCCTCGGGCAGGCTCAGGCAGTAGACGCTGTAGCCAATGATCGATGAGGTGGCGGCCGGGATGAACACCTCCGCCTCGAAGTCGGACTCGCTGTACATGATCTCGGCGGCAAACAAGGCCCCGGCAAGCGGTGCGCGAAAGATGGAGCCGACACCGGCCCCCATCCCTGCGGCGAGCATGATCCGCCGGTCGCGCGGCGTGAGCTTGAGGATCTTCCCCAGCCAGGAGCCGAAACCCGCACCGATCTGGGCGATCGGACCTTCACGCCCCGCCGACCCTCCCGTCCCGATCGTAATCGCCGAAGCCAGCGTCTTGATGATGGGGATGCGCCCCTTGATGTCCCCGCGGCGACGATGAAACGCCTCGATGGCGGCATCCGTCCCGTGCCCCTTGGCTTCGGGCGCGAACGTGAACACCAGCCAGCCCGACGCCAGACCTCCCAGCGTCATCACCGTCAGCAGCAGCGCGGGGGAGAAGGGGCGGGTGACAAGGGCGTCCACGCCGAATTCGCCCGTCGCCTCGCGCGGCGCGTGGCCGGCAATCTCGATGAGAGTCCAGCGCGTGACGAACTGTCCGGCCCCGTGAAAAACAATGGCGCCCAGTCCGGCGACAATGCCCACCAGCAGTGAGAGGACGATCCACTTGCCTGAGGTCTTCAGGTCCAGCGAGTTGAGCAGCTTCTCCACGCACCAAGTCCCTCTGGCTCAGACGGCTGCGGCGATGCGCAGTCGCCCGCGACGAACGCTGCGCAGCGACCGAAAGGCCTTCCACGAAGTCTGCCCGGCAGCCAACGCATCCAGACAGAGGCAGACTGCCCCTGACGCTACCGGGCAAAGCCCGATTGTGAGGGCTGTCGCGGGAGATGCAAGGCTGCGGGTGGACGGGCGGCTGTTCTCAGCCGGATAACTGCGGCTTTCCGCCTCAATCCGCGACGAAATGCAGTCGCAGCTTGTTGAGCACCGATGCGGCCCGACGGTGAAAGTCGGCGGTCGGAATCGTCAGACTCAGCGGGCGAATCGACACATCCACGACCGACCTCTGGGCGTGGGCGCTCTTCCAGACCGGCAGATCGTCCCCCGGATCGGAGAACATCAGTCGCACCTCGATGGGGCGCCGCCGTTCCCGACTGTTCATCAGTCGCGTCAGCCAGTGGCGGCCGAGCAGCAGACGCACTTCCTTGTCCGACACATCGATGATTTCGGCGCGCTCGTCCTCGATGAAGCCGCACAGTTTGAACATCATCAGGTTGTCGAGGCTGCAGGTAATGAAGCGATCCTCGATACAGCGCCCGGAAGCGTTGGCCAAGGGGCGCTCTTCAAGTGGGTCGCCCGAACGGGTGAGAGTCACAGTCGATGCCATCGCTGGTCTCCGTGAACAGAAGTGGGTCGCGGTCCTGTCTGGCCGGGTTGTCCGTCCGACCTGTACAGCCGGGTTGACACGCGATTGCCGTGCCGGGAACTCCGCGTGCCGACGCCGTCCCTCGGGCTCCACTTCCATCAGGCTGTCGTCGCATGAGTTGCGCCCGGCGGGACGGCGGACGTGGCGTTTCGTCAACGTTGACAAGACGCCACGCCGCTGTTGTGAAATGGCTCCCTCTCATGTTTCCCGTACGCCGTTGTTGACGCCACTCCCATCCGAGCGATACCACACACGGGATGTTCGGACTGCCCACCCCACTCGCCGCGCTCCTCATGGCTGTGATCAGTGGCGCTGCCGCCACAGGCATGACGCGCAGGGCCTTTCGCGAATGCGCGGAACCATTGGGGAACTGGGGCCGGTGGTCGTTCGTGATGGCGAGCGTGCTGGCAGGAGCGCTGGTGTTCGCGATGCAAGTCGCTCACGCCCAGCAGACGCCAGACGTGCGCCCCTCAGCGTTCTGGGCCGACGGCCGCGTGCTGTTCCATACCGCGCTTATGGTGCTGCTCGTGGCGGCCACGTGTATCGATCTGCACTGCTGCCTGATTCCCGATTCCATCACGGTCACCGGGATGGTGTTGGGGGTGCTGCTGGCATGTGTCTCCGGGGACCTGCAGATGTGTCACGTGTGGGTGGACTGGAACGCCGAGATCCCGCAGATCTCGGGCCCCTACCTTCCGGCATGGTTGTCGACCCATCCGCATCTGCACGGCCTGGTGTGGAGCCTGACAGGCCTGCTTGTGGGAGGTGTGCTGACGTGGACGGTGCGGGGCATCGCGAGTGCCATTCTGGGAATGGAGGCACTGGGGTTCGGCGACGTGATGCTGATGGCCATGATCGGCAGCTTTCTGGGATGGCAGCCGGTGCTGGTCGTGTTTCTGCTGGCGCCTCTGCTGGCACTCGCAGTGGGCATCCTGGCGCGGATGCTCGGCAACCGGAGTTACCTGCCCTACGGCCCGTTTCTGGCACTCGGTGCCGTGATCGTGGTCTTCACCTGGCGCTGGATCTGGATGTCCGAGATCCCGCTGCAGTCGGTGGCATCTGCCCAGGATCGCGCGAGCGTGTTTGCCCTGCGCCGCCTGTTCGGCGACGTGATCAGCCTGGCCGTGATCGCTGTGGCCACGACGGTTGGACTGGTGGTGCTGTTGGGGCTGCGGCAACTGTACCAGTCGATTCCCGTGCGCGGCCGTTCAGACCAGGAACCCCCGAGGGACGCTCTCACGGCGGGGCGAGCACCGGTTGAGCCTGGGGACGGGAACGCGGGTGATGGCCCCGGCACCCCGGACTCCCGTGGCACAGGGACCTGAGGTTTCCGTCAGGACCTGAACAGTTCGGATCAGAGCAGATTCAGCTTGGGGGGCCGCGATTCGGGAGGGCGGCAGCACTGGCTGCACAGGCCGCTGACCTCCAGCCGATGCCCTTCCATGCGAAATCCATGACGCCGGGCCGCCTGATCGAGCAGTTCGCGGATCTGCTGATTGCGAAACTCGATCAGGTCGCCACACTGCCGGCAGATGAGATGATCGTGCTGCGGATAGCCGTAGGCATGTTCGTAAACCTCCCGGTCTTCCTGTCGGGCGATGGGGCGCAACATCCCGGCCTCGACCATCTGATCGAGAGTGCGGTACACGGTGGAGCGGCTGACTCGTCGCCCGTCACTGCGACGAGTGAGCTTGTCGATGAGCTGTTCGGCGTCAAAATGCTCGTGAGAAGTATAGACCTCTTCCACGATGATGCTGCGTTCGCGCGTCATGCGCTTGCCGCGCGTGGCCAGAAACTCGCGAAATTTCTCGAGCGGTGAAGCCTTCTCATCGAGCACCGCGATGTCAGTCACGCTTGCCGTCCCTTTGCCGATTCGTTGACGTCCCGAAACACTCTCTCCCAACATCCTACGAAGCCCGGAGCCGATCGTCCACGACGCTTCCCGTGGCAGCGGGAGCGGAGCCGGATCTGCTCCGGATTGTCCCGACAATGCGGGGAGAGCCCCGTGCGAGTGTCGGCCGCGTTCTCAACGAAGATCATCGAGCATTTTGGCGACGGCTGAGGCGATCTTGTCGGGCGTTTCATACACACCGGCCTCGATCTCGGCCTTGATGCGGGCCAAGCGCTGGGCCCGGTCCTCGACCACCTGATCGCCAGCCTCCCCACACGCGGCAGGGGTGTCGATCGGATCGGAGGCGGACGGCGTGCCGGACGCAGCTTCTGACTCAGGGACGGGTCCCTGGGAATCGTGGGAGCGGCCTGACGTCCCGTTCATAAGGGACCTCTCTGCAGGACCTGACCCGTCATCCGGCTCAGCCGAATCCATGGGCCTCGCGTCACCGTTCGCGGCAAAGCCTCCATGGGGCTGATCATACCGCAGAAGCGACAGCGGGTTCAACAGGGGGTGCGAAAGAGAGGCGTTCGCTGCATCCGGAACGCCAGACAGAAGATAGGTACGTCGCGAGAACATGGGCAACTCCTCAACCGTCGTGGGATCACGAAACGTGTCGACCGCACGGGTCAACCGAGGCGTCTTGCCCTAAGTTAAGAAACTGGGGATAGATCCGGCGAATGATCATTCAGCGCCGGACGACAGTCCGCCTCCCTCTCAGTGAGGAAAGGCTCTGGCACTCACGCGGAGGTCGTCCGTCCCCCCAAGGATGCATGGCGATGACAGGCACCGACAGCGGCCATCCGCAACCAATATCGACCGCCGGACACTGTCGCGCCCAGTCCAACCACCGCCGACTCCAGAATGTTGTCGGCCGACCAGATCCGACCGGATCAGGCAGACGGCGGCGGTTGCATCGACTGTGCCGCTTCCTCTTGCTCGATGTGCCCGATCTGAATCCAGCGCGAATCGGGCCCGCAACCCGTGATGGCACAGGTCCGCGTCCCGGGGACACTGACAGGGAGAAGAAGATGTGAAATCGATATTCGAGATCGACCTTCGACGGGAGCGCAGACTTGCGCTCGTGTCTGCAACTTTCGGACGGGGCCCGAGTTTCATGCGCGTACTGGCAAGCATCATCAACCATGGCACGCAGAACGACCGACATCTCCGCCGGTTGCTCGACGCCTACCGCCGGATGACCTGTGACGTCGACCTCGTCGTGCACACCAACCGTGCGAAGCACCTGGGGAGCGATGTCGAGGTGCGTGTCGAGGTGCCTGCAGAGGGCCCGCGGTATCTCCCGCTGATGCCGCGCCGGCTGTTCGTCGAACGCGCCGACGAGTACGACGTGTACATCGCGTCCGAGGATGACACACTGGTCACAGAGCGACATGTGCGGGCGTTCGTCGAGGCGTCGCAGCACAGCGGCCCGACGGCTGTCCCGGGCTTCCTGCGGTTCGAGGAGTGGCCTCCGGAGCAGGAGATCTACATTGACATGTTGCACCGCTACTTCGGGTGGGATCCGTTCAGCACCTACCAGAGCGGTGAGTGGATGTTTGCAGAGGTCACGAACGTACACTCCGCCGTGTACCTGCTGACGCGGGCGCACCTGGCGGTCGGGATAGCCTCCGGACGTTTCGAGGAGATCCATCGTCCCACACGGGAGTATGCGACGCTCGAGGCTGCTTCGACCCATGTGTTCGAGAACTGCGGCCTGCGGAAGGTTGTGCCGATCAATCGCCTGGACGACTTCCTGATTCATCACCTGCCGAACAAATTCCATGCCTGGCGGATGGGGCTGGCCGCGTCACGCCTGGAGGCACAGCGGCAGGCGCTGGTCGAAATCGTCGAGGGGACGCGTGCCCCCAGACAACTGATTGATGTCCAGACGCGGCTCCGCGAGACCTGGTGGGACAAGTGCTTCGACGAGCCGGTCCGAGACGATCTGCGCCAGGCAGCCGAGCCAGCTCCGGCCGATCTGTTCTGGCTTGGAGCCAGCGGCAGCGACGCCGAAGAGGCCCTGCTGGCGCAGGGGCATCGCATGACCAGTCTGCCCTTGGACAGTGTCGTGGCCAACGTGGCGGAGCAGCAGGGTGCTACTGTCACGCCGGCGGACCTCGATGAGGGACTGGCGGCGGTCGAGGGGCAGTCGTTCGATGTGGTGTTTGCGGTCAGCATGCTGGAACGGTTGCCGGACCCGGTCGGCCTGCTCCAGCGGTTGGGCGGACTGCTGCGCCCCGACGGGCAACTGGTGTTCATTGTCCCGAACATGGACCGCTGGTGGGGGTGGCCTCATGACTCGCGCCGGCTGAGCGACGTGGCCCCGGTCGGACGGCCCTGGACGTTCGAGGAGACCGGGTTGCACTTCACGACGTCGCAGCGCGTGTGCAGCTGGTTCGCCGAGGCCGGAATGACGGTCTCGCTGACCTATCCCCGCCCGGATGGTTATCGACGCTACGACTGGCCGACGCTGGGACTGCTCCGCCATCGCATGGCCGAGCACATCTCTGGCGTGGCACACCTGTCTCGACGGCCCGCTGACCTCCGCCCCGCGAGCGGGGATCGCTCAACCCGCGGCGCGGGCGCCCGGGAGTTTGTACCTGTCCAGCCGGGGGGGGACGCGCCTATCATCCCAGATCGTCGTGGCGGCTCTGTTTCCGGCCCCGCGTCTCCTAAAATCTGCTATTCCCGGGAGTGATCCATGACACGCGTGCTGAGTTGCTTGAGCCTGCTGCTGTTGACCACGGTGCTGACGGCCGATGCCGCCGAGCCGGAGACCAAAGCTCATCCCATCCTAGGCGAGCAAATGACCTCTCTGAGTGGTGAGGCGGTCGACCTGTCGAAGTACGAGGGGCGGGTGCTGCTGATCGTCAATACGGCCAGTCAGTGCGGCGCGACGCCGCAGTATGGTCCCCTGCAGAAGCTGCACGAGAAGTACCAGGACCAGGGGCTGGTCGTGCTGGGCTTTCCCTGCAACCAGTTCGGCGGACAAGAACCGGGATCCGCAGAGGAGATCGGGAGCTTCTGCCAGAAGAACTACGGTGTGACCTTCCCCCTGTTTGGCAAGGTGAACGTGAAAGGGGTCGAAGCCGCCCCGCTCTTTCAGTACCTGACTTCGGAGGAATCGGGCCTGGAGGACACGGGCCCGATCGGCTGGAACTTCGAGAAGTTTCTGGTGTCACGCGACGGCAAGGTCGTCGCCCGCTTTCGCACACCGGTGAAGCCGGACTCTGCCGAAGTCGTGAACGCCATTGAGGCTCAGTTGAAGCAGGGCTCGTAGAGTCGCCGCGTTGCCACAGCGCGGGAACTGAGGGCGTGAACTCCGCGTTCACCGCAGAGGCCTCGGGCGTCTCAGGCTGCGCCGACGCGCAGAGCGCGTCGGGGTACACAGCCGCTGCAAGGCCTGAACATGGCGACGCCAGGGACGTTGGGGTGCCTGTCCGAAGCTGGTCGTGGAGACCTCGCGAAAGGCATCGCGTCGGGCGAGGCGCTGGGTTCCGCGCAGTTCGCGGAGCTGACCCAGCGCCTCATCCACATCCGCCCGGGGCACGTGCTGATTGCAGCGCCCCGGAACTCGTCGAATATCGGCAGGTATCGCCCCCAGAAGTCATGGTCCGATAGTTCGACGGAAGTGTCTGACGCCCCTGGGCGTCGTGTTGAGGAGGGATGGAACTTCAACCAGTTGAAGGTCGACTTGATCGAGTCTTCCTGCTGCCGCGCTGCAATCAATTCCCACCAGTGATCCAATTCGGCCAGGTATGGCACGTCGAGAAACTCGAACACACGGCGGGGAACCGGGGAGTCGACCTGCAGGAACTCTTCGACCCCCACGTGCAGGCAGCGCTCCGGGCCCAGCCGGAACGAGCTGATGAAGGCCATGGCATAGTCGACGGCCGCCGGCACGAGGTTGTGCTCGCAGACATACATCTGGTCGATGGAGCCCTTCCCCAGCCAGGTGCGAACGTCGCGCACGGCGTAGATCACCGGAGGCGTCTGGGCGTGCGTGAGCCACGGAGGTGCCAGCGTCGGGATCTTGTCGAGCAGGCAGAGATACTGGTGCCCATCCTCGGCAAGCCGCCCGGCCAGCCGGCTGTAGTGGTTCACCGGTTCGACCGGTCCACCGAAGCAGTCGCGCCAGTGGGGAAACGACCGGAGGAGTCGGACGGCATAGCTGTTAGGGATCGGTGCCGGCAGGTCGGCTTCGTACAGGCAGAGAACGTCGGGGTGGCAGTTGAGCAGTCCCACCAGGGAACTGGTGGCACACTTCTGAGCGCCGAGGATGACGCGCAGTTCGCATGACTGGTCTGGTGCTGCTCGTGGCGTGACAGGACGTGTGCGGCGACCCGGGGAAAGGTCCCCTGCATGGTTGCCTGAGACGCGTGACGCGTCGTGCGGCCAAAGTGGCCGATGTCGCGGCCACGACTCAGGGCGCCAGTCTCCTGAATCGGCCAGCCAGCCGGAAAACTTGACCCAGTCGTCAAAAGTGGAACATCCCGCTAGGGGATTTCGAACGACTCATAGAGTTGCGGGATCTGCGGCTCTTCGTCGCAGTAGTCGCGCAGGAGGCCCGCGAGATCGCGGGCGGAATCGGGTTCGCCATGCACCAGAAAGGCCTGGCCGAAGTGCCCCCGCTGGGTCGACTGCTCGAACCACCATTTGAAGTCGACGACATCGGCGTGGGCCGACAGGCCACTGAGTTGCTCGACGCGACAGTTGAGGGGCTGCTCGCGATCGAAGATGCGGACGAAGGGTTGCCGTTCCTGGATGCGGCGTCCCAGCGTGTGCGGGGCCTGGTATCCCATCAGGACGACCGTGTTCCGCTCGTCGGAGACCCCGTGCTTGAGGTGATGGACGACCCGCCCTCCCTCGCACATGCCACTGGCCGAGATCACGACAAACGGCCCCTCGCGGCGATTGAGGGCCATACTCTCGGACTGCTTGCCCACGTAGGTCAGACAGGAGAACCCGAAGGCATCCAGGTCCAGCTTCAGGAGATCCTGGACCTCTGCATCGAGCGTGTGGTCATAGCGCCGGAACACGCTCGTCAGGCGTGTGGCCAGCGGACTGTCGACGAAGACGGGAATGCGCGGGAGCTCACCCGCGACGAACAACTCGTTCAGGAAGTAGACAACCTGCTGCGTTCGCCCGAGGCTGAAGGCCGGAATAATGACCCGCCCCTCCCGTTCGGCGGTTTCGCGAATAATGTCACGGAGCTGCGTCTTCAGGTCCTCCGCCGGCGGATGCACGCGGCCGCCGTACAGGCACTCGGTGATGAGCACATCCGCCCCCTCCACCGGCGCGGGATCGACCAGCAGCGGCATCTCCCGGCGCCCGAGGTCACCCGTGAACACCACATGGCGGGGCGTCCCACGATCGTCGATCAGCAACTCGGTGATGGCCGAGCCGAGGATGTGACCGGCCGGGTGAAACCGCACACGAACGTCGTCGGCCAGATCATGCCAGCCCCCGAATGGAATCGGTTCCATCCTGCGGACGAGGCCCGCGACATGCTCCTCCTGGTAGAGTGGCTCGATGGGCGGATGCCCCTTCTTAAGCTTGCGGCTGAGGTATCCGGCATCCTCCGCCTGGATGCGGGCCGAGTCGAGCAGCATCATCTCGGTGATGTCGGCCGTCGCCTCGGTACAGAAGACCGGACCGCGAAAGCCGGCCTTGTACAGCCCCGGCAGGTTGCCACAATGGTCGATGTGGGCATGCGAGAGCACGACGGCATCGAGTTTCCGCGGCTGACACTGGAAGGTTTCGTTCTTGCGGCGGGACTCGGCCCGGGGTCCCTGGAAGAGTCCACAGTCGAGCAACACGCGGCGATCGCGCGTCTCGATGAGATGCTGACTTCCCGTAACTTCCCCGGCGGCCCCCAGAAAGGTGATTCTCATGCCCGGCACTGTGGCGAAATCGGGCCGTGCTGTCGAGATCCATCCCTCGCGCCGCGTCTGTTGCTTGACGTCTCACCAGGAGCCTGCTCCAGTAAGGAGCAAGAAACTCCCCTGCTGCCCCCGGTCGACCGACGCAAGTGTTCCTGTGAATCTCCACGAGCTGAAGCAACTCATCCGGGCGGGTGATCTCGAGGCTGTCCGCACAGCACTCGACGCCGACCCAGAACTGCCGCACACGGCCGATTCGGACCCCGATTGTTGGGAAGAGAAGACGGCCTTGCATAGTGCCGCACGACACGGACAGCTCAACATCGCCAGGCTGCTGGTCGACCGCGGGGCCGAAGTTTACTCCAATCCCCTGGCGACGTATCCCCCGGTCGTGATTTCGGACTGGAACAAGCATCAGGCAGTCGTCGACTACTTCCTCAAGGAAATCCCGGATCGCACCCAGGGAACCAATGGGCTCGGTGTGACGATCCATCTCGCGGCCCGCGCGGGATGGACGGAGATTGTGCGGGAGCATGTCCGTCGTGATCCCCTCTCTGTCCATCAGCGTGGCTGGCTGGGAGATACACCGTTGCATTGGCCGTGTCACAACGGGCATGCCGAAATCGTGAGGTTGCTGCTGGATGCCGGTGCCGACATCGAGGCCGACGAAATCAACTGCTACGGAGGCAAGCCTCTGCATTGGGCCAGCGAACACGAGCCCGATATCGTCCGACTGCTCCTGGAGCGGGGAGCGGACGTCAACGCCATGAATGTGAGAGTGGATTCTGAGTTCTGCGGAGTGACTCCTCTGCAGATGAACGTCCTGATGAAGGACGACTGTGCCGAGGTGACCGAGCTGCTACTCAAGGCGGGGGCCGATCCGACCGTCATCTTCCAGGGAAAGACCGTCGTCGAGATCGCCCGGGACAAGGGGAACCAGCGCATATTGGCGACACTGCAACAGAATCTGGGTCTGGCCGCGGATTCCGGTGACTGACGGACGACGCCGATTGACCGGCCGAGTCTTGAGCGGGGTGGCCGGAGTGGCAGAATCTGCCGGAGCGTGGCGACGCGGCCTCGAGGTCAGTGGGTGACCTTGACGGAAGCCGACCGGCCATAACCTGTTTCCCCAATGGCGGTTGCGGGATTCACCTTGACCCTGGCCGGCGATTGGCCGAAGATGGCTCTTGAGGATTCCCCTTCTGCAGGATGTCCAAACCTGCTACCCCGCCCGCCATGAGTGCGGATCGACCTGCCTTCGACATCGTGTCTCGGAGTTGCCATTGAACCAAGACCGGCCCGAGCGTGGCCTCCGTTCCTCTGCGTGACGAGGTGTGATGGTCCACGACTGGCCACTGTTCCAGGGAGCAGCAGATGGCGCCTGTCTACACCAGTGCCGAACAACTCAAACGGTTGTTTTCCGCCGTGACCGAGCAGACCTTTCAGGTCGAATACGGTGTGGCGGACCCTCCGCTGATCGACTACCTGGCAGACATGCTGGTGCGGTTCGTGCGTTTCGATGCGATCTTCAGCGTGCGTGACATGGCCGGCCGCCGGCTGGAGGAAGTCGCAGACATGCTGCTGGAGGCCGAGCAGCGGGAAGCTCACCCGCAACGTGAGATTCATCGGCATATTGGCGACTTCACGCTGTTCTGGACGGGGGTCTATCCCGAAACGCTCAAGCGGCTCAAGCATTTCGACCGCAAGGATGCCCTGCTCGACTATCGGGAACAGGGGAAGCGTGCCTACTTCATCGCCAGTACCTTCCTGGAAGAACCGTACGGGCAGGAAGCTCCCGTCCTCCGCCGGCTGAGTGACGAGTTTGAACTCTGCTGCGAAGGGCTGTGGCAGGTCCGCCGGGAGTGGGAACGGCTGCCGCAGGACGGGCCGGCCGACCAGAACTGACGGGCGACCGCGCGACCGGTTGTACCGGTTCGGTCAAGTCTGACGCCTGGGCAGAATCTCCCGGTCACTTTGCGCTCCCGGACGGGATGGCCTGTCCTGCTCAGCGCGCGGGCGGATCGCCGATGAAGACCTTGCACTCGAACTTCCCGTGCGAGGACTCTCATGGCTGCGCTCCCTTCACTCGACTTCGTTGAAGAACTGCGCCTGCGTCGCTGGGCGATCGAAAACTACGTGCCCGCCGATCAGCGCGATGACCTGCACCCAGTCATCGTGCATGAGATGGAGCGGATGGACCGGCAGGAGGTCAGGACGGCCGGGCACGAGATGCGCGACCTTGTCGTCACTGCGACGATCACCGCCGAGCCCGAAGTCCCTGCCATCGTCGAGGTGGAGACGGTCGTCGAACCGTCTGCGGCTGAAGGGGATGAGGAACCGGGCATGGCGGACGAGGCGGCCGCAGAGCCTGTGCGTTCAGAGGCCCTCCTCGAGGCCCTCACGCTGGTCGAACTGGACCTGACCGTTCCAGAACCTGTCAGTGTCGAGCCGGCGACTGTCGTGGCTGAGTCTGCGGTCGACGACGTGCAGCCGGAGTCTGCGGCGATCAGCGACATCTTGGAAGAGGTGGCGGTCATCCAGGGGGAGGCGGTTGTCGCGCCGATCCCGGCCCCAGTCCCGGCCATGGTCCCGGAAGTCAAGTCGCCGCCGCAGCGGTTGACGGCTCTGCCCCGTCCCCGTCGCTTCACCTCGAACATCGTGCCGATTCTGACCGACTTCGAGCTGGTGCATGGTCCGCACGAGTTCCGGCCTCCGCACCTGCGGGCGCCGGCTGTGGAAGCGACGGAAACTCCGCCCGAGATGTACTACACCTGAGAGTCCGGTGTCGGTCATCGTCTCGGGGCAGTGGCGAAGTTATCATCGAGGGACGTTTCCGTCCGTCGCATGAGACATTCCGATGCAGAACTCGCAGGTCGCCCGTGTCTTCGACGAGATCGCGGATCTCCTGGAGATCCAGGGGGCTAACGCGTTTCGGGTGCGGGCGTATCGCAATGCATCGCGGACCCTCGACGACCTGACGGAGTCGATCGCGGACCTGGCCGAACAAGGCTCCGATGCCCTCACCGAGATCGACGGGATCGGTGATGATCTGCGCAGAAGATCGTCACGATCGTCGGGACAGGTGCCCTGCCCTTCCTCGACGAGCTGCGGGAAGCGGTCCCCGCGGGGGTGCGACAGATGCTGCTCATCCCGGGGCTGGGACCGAAGAAGGTGGGCCGGCTGCACGAGGAGCTGAGCATCAACACGCTCGCTGACCTGCGGGCCGCGTGTGAGCAGGGGCAGGTCTCGAAACTCAAGGGCTTCGGCCAGAAGACCGAGTCGATGATCCTGGAGGGGCTGGACCAGGTCGCGGAGGCGGACCGCCGGTACCTGCTCGACGACGCCAAGCTGGCCGCGGATACGATTGTGGCCGACCTGCGCGAGGTGGAAGGTGTCGTGCATGCGGAGGTGGCCGGCAGTTGTCGTCGGCGGAAGGAATCGTGCGGCGACCTGGATGTACTGGCCACCTGCAGCGACTCGGCGGTGGTGATGGACCGGCTGGCAAACCACGACCTGGTGGAGGAGGTCCTGCAACGGGGCAGCACGAAGATGCGTGTGCGGCTGACGAACGGGATGGAGCTGGACCTGCGCGTGGTCCCGGAGGAGTCGTTCGGCGCGGCGCTGCAGTACTTCACGGGTTCGAAGGAACACAACATCGTGGTGCGTCGCCGGGCCCAGGAGCGGGGCCTGAAGCTCAACGAATGGGGCCTGTTTCGCGGCGAAGAACGTGTGGCGGGGCACACCGAGGCCGAGGTGTACCACGCTTTAGGACTGCGCTGGATGCCTCCCGAACTGCGGGAGGACCGGGGCGAAATCGCCGCCGCCGAGGGGGATACGCTTCCCACACTGGTAGAGCTGGCGGACATCTGCGGCGACCTGCACATGCACACCACCGCCACCGACGGGACCGCCAGTCTCCGGGAGATGGTCGACGCGGCCCAGGCGCGCGGGCTGAAGTACATCGCCATCACCGACCATTCGCAGCGCGTGAGCATGGCGCATGGCCTGAATGCGGAACGACTCCGGGCCCAGTGGGCCGAGATCGATCAACTGCGGAAGGAGGTTCGCGATATCGAGATCCTCCGCGGGGTCGAATGCGACATCCTCGAAGATGCCCGCATGGACCTGCCTGACGATGTGCTGGCCGAGGCGGACTGGGTGATCGCGGTTCTGCATTACGGACTGAAGCAACCCCGCAAGCAGATCATGAAGCGGCTGCTGATGGCGGTGCGGCATCCGCAGGTGGATATCATCGGCCATCCGAGCGGCCGGCTGATCGGCCGCCGCCCGCCGGCGGACATCGACTACGGGGACCTGTTCAAAGCCGCGGCGGATGAGGGGGTGATGATGGAGATCAACGCGCATCCGATGCGCCTCGATCTCGACGACGTGCAGACGATGGCGGCGCGAGATCACGGCATTCCGATCGTCATCAGCACCGATTCCCACGCCACCGGAGCGCTGGCGCTGATGGAGTACGGGGTCTATGTGGCCCGACGCGCCGGCCTCGAGAAGCAGGACGTCGCCAACACCCGGACCTGGCAGCAGTTCCAGAAGCTGCTGCGTTCGAGCCCCTGATCGGGTTGGAAGCCGACCGACCGACGAATGATGCTTCTGCGCTGCACGACCCAGCGGCAACTTGAGCGGCCCGTTCCGTGAGGCCGACCTTGATGCGAAGCTGCTCAGCGCAGGTGTGGATGCGTGCCAGCACTCTCGTCACCTGGAGGAAAATCGGGGGCGACCCGAATGAAGTAGGGGCCGCCACTGGCACCGTCCTCGTGGGTATGGATGAGCGTCCAGTTCAACCGCTCGGGGAACACGGCGAACTCCAGATCGTGATACGGCGACAGATCGACGACAGGTCCGCGGTATGCATACGCCGAACAGGGCCGCGTGTTCTGCGAAATAGGGAAGGCCGTGATACGAGACGACAGGAACAGCAGAACCAGGTCGTCTTCGCTGGTCGCGAGCCATTCGGCCACGGCCCTGGACCCGTACATCTCGACCCGTTCGTGTGAGGAAGTCGCGAATGTTGATGTCCAGTGTTTGGTAATCGCGAACGACTCCTGTCGCGTCCGTTCCGTCATGGAAACGCCACAATCCGCCAGGTACGAGAGGAAGGCGTCAAGCTGTGTGATTGTGACCTCCGTTTCGCTTGTTGGCGCTAGGGCCCACCACGGCAGGTTGCCGCCCACACCGCCCGTTTCCACTTCGGGACGGACGGAAACCCTGCCAATTGCACGTGTGATGCGTTTGACGGGCGTTGACGTTCAGGTGACTCGACACGCCGGCAGGTTGCTTCGCCAGGAACGTGACTGCGTCGAATTTTAAAGACGCAACGTGCGCACAAGAGCGGGTTAACCCGGAGGCCAGATGTGGTCCCAGGCCTGCATCCAGTCGGCCCCGCGAGTGACGATGGTGAGCGCGTCGACATCGACATCGACTCCCGGGCGGTTCTGGAATTCGATCAGCTTGTCGACCGTCGAGACTTCCGCCCGGATGGTGGTGGGATGGCCCGGGACGTACGGTGCCGGTCGGCGGGTGCGGGTGAGAGACTGCTGAACCCCCTCTTCGATCAGGCGTCGCGCACGGCGGGGGGGGAGATGCCGGGCACTGAAGGTCGAGAGCCCACGCTTGACCGCGACGGTGGTGAGCTGATCTCCGAGCAGCTCGTGGGCCTCGCGGCAGGTGGCGTGGTCGCCACTGACGAAGACGACCGGCACGCCATAGTGGCCGCAGATCGCCGCGTTGACGCCGGTCTCACCGACGAGATCCTGGTTGAACCAGAGATTGCGCCATTTGACGGAGGAGATGGTGTGGGCGAGGACACCCTCGGGGGTGCCGGCGCGGGCATGCATGCCGATCAGCAGACAGGCATCGCAGCCCGTGGTGAACATCCCGGTATAGCGTCCCCAGGGATGATGGACGACGTACTCGCAGGCATCGTCGAGCCACTCGGGGAGCAGCGAGTTGAACGTGCCATCGCCACCGGCCCCGTGACAGTCGACGACGACGATCTCTTCGGCCCCGGCCGCCGCTGCCCCGCGGACGGCGGCATTGATCTCTTCGGTATACAGCCGGCGCCCCTCTTCGTACCGGGGTGAGCCGGTGGTGACCTGGGACCAGAGAGTGATCCCGGCGATTCCCTCCATGTCGGCCATGATGAGAACGCGCATCGGCGAGTCTCCGGAAATCGAAGAACGGGTCAGTTCGCGGTGTCGGGGTCTCAAGTCCCGCCTTGGAGTGATGTTAGCCGCGTCCGGCGCATGGCCGCAACGGGGGAACGCGGGCGACTTGGCCGCGGGGACCGCGTCTTCGGCACTGGCGGGCTCGGCCGCTGCGTCTTAACCCCATCTTCACAGACGCGAGTTGCATTGGACACGAGGTCTCTCGAAACTGGCGTGGGGTGGAGTTCTTCACCAATCTGCAATCCAGGGCCCGGAACATGTCACTGCAACTGGCTTCCGTCAATGGGGGGCCCACGATCGCGCTCGATCGGGAGACGCTGGTCGTCGGTCGTGGGGACCAGTGCGACGTGTCGCTGGACCGCTATCCATCGGTCTCGCGACGTCACTGCCTGCTGGCGGTCGACGACGGCGCAGTGCTGCTGAAGGACCTGGGCTCGATGAATGGCGTGTGGGTCAACAACCGCAAACTACGCGGGCTGACCTGGCTGAGGCGGGGGGACGTGGTGCGGATCGGTGGTGCGACCTTCGTGCTGCAGTGGGATGGCAGCGGCCCCGAACCGCGCGATGAGGGGCGTTCGCACTCGGCCATCGGGACCGTGCGCAAGGTCTTCGTCGGAGGTGCCCACGCTGACCTGTCGAGCGAGACGACACTCGACCACTCGAGGCAGCCTGCGGGCGTCTCCTGAAGCGGATCACCGGATCTTGCGTGGCGCATGCGGGATGACATCGCAGCCGGTGGAGGCCCCCGCGTGCGGGAGCATCCCCTTGTGATTCGGGCCCGCACAATTCGCAGATGGTGGCTGGACATTCACTGCTCCGCCCGTATGCTGCGAGGCAGAGTCTCACCCACCCGCGTCCTGCTGCCTGACCGCACCACGAGAGGGGAGATCGTTGTCGAGTAATGGACGTCACGCCCGTCGTCGCGAATGGGTCCGAACTTGTTTCGGAGATCCCGATCTCTGGGAACTCACGGACGAGGAACTGCTGGAGCTGCGGTTCTGCGACCTCACGTTGACGATCGAAGGGACGCCGCTCGCCGAGCGAATCGAGCTGCTGGAGCGTGAACTGGCGCTGAAGCGGATGCGCTTTCGGCCGCATTTCTGGCTGTCCGAGGAGTGGTTTACCCCGGACGGCGTTCCCGGCATCGCGATGCCGTTCTACCTGGCCGACAGCCGGCTGATGAAGCTGGAAGAGACCCAGATGCTCGAGGTCGAGGGCGGGACCCCGACCTGGTGCATGAAGATTCTGCGGCACGAGACGGGGCATGCGATCGATAACGCGTACCGACTGCGTCGTCGCC
Source organism: uncultured Planctomycetaceae bacterium (assembly GCA_963715185.1). Taxonomy (GTDB): domain Bacteria; phylum Planctomycetota; class Planctomycetia; order Planctomycetales; family Planctomycetaceae; genus CAVPPT01. Next base: position 84,219 of record CAVQRG010000014.1, on the reverse strand, counting down.
GCCGGTATCGTGAGATGTTCGGGAATGTCTCGGTTCCCTACCCCGAGGCGTATACGCCCCGCCCTTACAGCCGCAGCTATGTCGTCAATATCGACATGTGGTACGCACAGAGTCATCCGGTGGAAGACTTTGCCGAGACGTTCGCCGTCTGGCTGAAGCCGCGGTCCCGGTGGCGGCAGACGTACCAGAACTGGCCGGCGCTCAAGAAGCTCGAATATGTCAACGAACTGATGAAGGAGATCCGCGACGAGGCGCCGCCGGTCCGGTCGCGACGGTTTATCGACCCGCTCTCTTCACTGAAGATGACGCTGGGGGAACACTACGCCCGCAAGCGGGCGCACTACGGCCTGGACAGCTCGCATTCCTTCGACCACGAACTGCGTCGGTTGTTCTGTGATGACGAGCTGCGGACGGAACTGCCCACGGCGGCCTCGTTCCTGCGGCGCATCCGTCCACGGGTCCGTCGGCAGGTGGCGGAGTGGACGGGCCATTTCCAGTACACGATCGACCAGGTGCTGGGCGAGATGATCCAGCGGGCCCGGGAACTGAACCTGCGACTCGAACGCCCGCCCGAGGAGGTCGAGCGCGATGTGCTGGTCGTGCTGACCATGCACACGATGAACTACATCCAGCACGGCGAGCAGCAGATCGCCTTGTGAGACCCTCAGCGCGCGCGGCCTGGCGACATGTCGCCCGCTTCGACTCCCCATGAAAAAACTCCGCATTCTGGCGCTGATTCGCGAAGGGCTGGTCCCTCCGGACTCGATCGAAGGGCTGAGCGATGCGCAGATCGCGGAATGGAAGATGGAGTTTGATGTCGTGGCCACGCTGCGGGACCTGGGGCACGAAGTCCATCCGCTGGGGGTGTTCGACGATCTGGGGCCCACCCGGCAGTCGGTGCTGGAATGGAAGCCCCACGTCGCGTTTATGATGCTCGAGGAGTTCCAGGGAGTCAGCGTGTATGACCAGGCGGTGGTCAGTTTTCTGGAGCTGATGCGTCAACGGTACACCGGCTGCAATCCCCGGGGGCTGCTGCTTACGCACGACAAGGCGCTGAGCAAGAAGATCCTCAACTATCATCGCATCCAGACGCCGCGGTTTGTGGTGTATCCGATGGGGCGGAAGATCGTGCCCCACAAGCGACTGCGCTACCCGATTCTCGTGAAGTCGGCGACAGAGGACGCGTCGTTCGGGATCTCCCAGAAGTCGATCGTGACGAATGACAAGGCGCTGCAGGACCGGGTGCAGTTCATTCACGACAAGGTCGAGTCGGATGCGATGGCGGAAGAGTACATTGACGGCCGGGAGCTGTACGTGGGGGTCATCGGCAACAATCGGTTGCAGACGTTTCCGATCTGGGAGATGCTGTTCGCGCGGATGCCCGAGGATGTCGCCCGCATCGCGACGGCCCGGGTGAAGTGGAATCCCAAGTACCAGAAGAAGCATGGGATCGACACCCAGCCGGCCCAGAACCTGGAACCGCGGCAGCGGGACAAGATCGCCCGGCTGTGCAAGCGGGTGTACCGCGTTCTCAACATGAGCGGCTATGGCCGAATCGACCTGCGACTGCGACCCGATGGCGAACTGTTCGTGCTCGAGGCGAACGCGAACCCCAACCTCGAATACGGCGAAGACTTCGCCGAATCAGCCGAGGCGGGGGGCATCAGTTACGAGGCGTTGATTCAGCGGATCGTGAACCTCGGGCTGCGGTATCGCGCCGCCTGGACGGAATCCCAGTGACTCTGCGGGCGTGACGACTGGCAGCGCGTGAGGGAGCAGGCGAGCGGGGGACGCTCTCCCCTTGGCAGCGAGCGTTGCGACCGGTACCGTTTCGACACCGAGTCTCGTACGTCTGGCAGGGAGATGATTCATGCGCATCGTGTGTTGGCCCGCGGGTTCGTGTCTGTTCTCAGGACTGGTGGTGGCAGCTCTGCTCGCCCCTCTGGCAACCCTGGCTGCGGAGGCGGAGGACCCGTATCGCCCACCGGCCATCACGGCGGAGGGGGTGCCTGTCGTCCCGGCTGAACTGATCGACCGCCTGCGCCAGTACCAGGAAGTGCGGGAGGCGGCATTTCGCGGGTGGGCACCGGACGGCGCGGGGATTCTCATCACCACACGTTTCGGGAATACGAACCAGGTCCATCGTGTGCGCTCACCAGGGGCCAGTCGCGAACAGGTGACGTTCTTTACCGAACCGGCCTCGGGACAGTTCGTCCCCCGAGATGCGGGCAGGCTGCTGATCGAGATGGGCACAGGGGGCAACGAACAGTACCAGGTGTTCCGCCACGATCTGGAGACCGGGCGGACCGAGCGGCTGACCGACGGAGAATCGCGCAACATGCTCGGGCCGGTGGCCGAGGACGGGGCGTTTTGCCTGATCAACAGCAATCGCCGCAACGGGCGCGACCTCGATCTGTTCCGACTGCAACTGGACGGGACAACCACGCCGCTGATGGAAGTCGAGAACGAGTTCTGGGTGCCTCTCGATCTGTCCCCCGATGCATCGCAGTCGCTGTTGTTGCGCTACGTGTCGATCAACGAGTCCTATCCGGCTTTGTTCGACCTGTCGGCGCGCGAGCGGACTCCCCTGCCCGCGCCGGAGGGCGCGAGCGGAAAGGTAGCGTTCGGCGACCTCGCCTTCACCCGCGACGGACAATCGGCGCTGCTCTCGACCGATGCACGGGATGAGTTTCTCGAGCTCGCACGGCTGAATCTGACATCGGAGGTGTACACGTTTCTCAGCGGCGATATCGACTGGGACGTGGAGGCGATCGAGGTGGATCCGGTCAGCGGCCGGGCCGCGGTCACTGTCAACGAGAACGGGGCCAATTCCCTGTACCTGCTCGATGGCGACGCCCTGACGAAACTCGAGGTGCCGCTGGGCATCATCGGCTCACTCGAGTTCTCCCCCGATGGAGAGCAATTGGGGTTCACGCTCTCGCGGCCCGATGCCCCCGGGGATGCGTTTTCCCTGCAGCTGGACTCGGGGAAGCTGACCCAGTGGACTTTCAGCGAGGTGGGAGGTCTGGACACATCGACATTCATCCGTCCCGAGCTGGTCGAGTTTCCCAGTTTCGACAGCCGTCCGATTCCGGCGTACGTCTTCCGCCCGGCACAGGCCTCTGCCGAGAAACCGGTCCCGGTGCTGATCAACATTCATGGGGGCCCGGAAGGCCAGTACCGTCCCTACTTCTCAGGGCTGGATCAGTTCTTCCTCAACGATCTGGGGATTGCGGTCATCCGTCCCAACGTGCGCGGCTCGGCCGGTTATGGAAAGACGTACCTGCAGCTCGACAATGCCGAGCTGCGGGAGGACAGTGTTCGCGACATCGGGGCGCTGCTCGACTGGATCGCGACCCAGCCCGATCTCGATGCGTCGCGAGTGGGGGTCATCGGGGGATCATACGGAGGGTACATGGTGCTCGGCTCGCTGGTGCACTACAGCGACCGTCTGAAGGCAGGCATCGACATCGTGGGGATCGCGAGCTTCCAGACGTTTCTGGAGAACACCAGCGAGTACCGTCGCGACCTGCGAAGGGCCGAATACGGAGACGAACGCGAGCCGACGATGCAGGACGTGTTCGCCCGCATCGACCCGCTACACAATGCGCATCGCATCAATACCGCGTTGATGGTCATCCATGGGGTGAACGATCCGCGCGTCCCGTTTTCCGAAGCGGAACAGATTGCCCCGGCGGTGCGCGCGAACAACCAGCCGGTGTGGACCGTGTATGCCGACAACGAGGGACACGGCTTCGCCCGCAAGGAGAACCGCGACTACATGTATGCGGCGATCACCCTGTTTCTGCAGGAGCATCTGGTCCAGCCATAAGTGTGCCGGGTCGCTCCGCGACCTGCCCGACTCAGTCCGCGGTCCCGGGCCGGTCGGCCAGCCATTCGCGGTAGGCGGCAGCGAGGTCCACTGCGCCGGTGTGCACCAGCACTCCGAACTGCAACTTCAGCCTGTCGCCAGGATGGACGGTCACCTCGCTGCGTTCCCTGCGGGTGAGCGCATGCCGCCCGAACGGGTTCGCCACGAGCAACCCGTAGTCGCGGGCATGCCACCAGCAGGGGCGAAAATTCCCGGGATCCGGCATGAGCATGATCCCCACAGGTCGCCCCTGGACGATGCCCGAGTTATCGCACCATGCGGCCGAACGCCCCCAGACCTCGGCTTCGCCCGTCGCCCCGTGGCTGTTGCGGATCTGTCCTCCGTTGTTCGCCGCGATGGGGGTGGCCACTCGCACACCCAGTCCCATCTCCTCCTGATCGCCAAAGGAAAATGTCTCCGGTCCGGAAAACTCGGACGACCAGTTGATGAGATACCCGTCCTTGCGGATGCGGATGCCGATCTGGCAGAGTTCTTCGCAGATGAGTCGCGTACCGGCCACGTACTGATTCCTGACGGTGAAGCTGCCCCCCGGTGGTGAGGACCGAGGCGGTTCCACGAATTCGACGTGGCGCACGGTCCCCCCGTTCCGCCAGAAGTCCACAGCACCGAGGTCTCCAAACGCCAGCCACAGCCCGGGATGCATCGTCGCGTGATCTGTCGGATCCTGTCCTTCGCGGGGCGGGTGGTGGCGGGTGACCGGCACGCCATCGGGGGTATGCAGGTCACAGACGTAGGGCCGGCGGATGGCGGGATCGTCCCAGACGTAGGTCGCGAATGGCCGGCCGTCGATCTGGATCTGGATTCGACCGGACTGCTGATCGAAGGAGACGGCGGGCTCCGCGTGCGAGGCCGTCGGCAACATCAGTAGCGCCCCGAGCAACGCCAGCACCTGGGTTCGCATCTGTCGGTCCCTTTCCTTACAGGCTCTCACCGGATCGTCGAGGGACTGACCACGGCGCTGCGAAGTCGGCCACATTGCTCAGAAGTCCCCGGTCGGTTGCTGATCGTTCCGCTGGGCCAGGCGGCGGTAGGTCTCGTAGTCAACCTGATCGGAGAGGAACCGCACTGCAGTGTCGCCGAGCAGGACGAACAGGCCCCCGCCATGACTGCTGGAAAACCCGCCAATGAAATTCGACTGCTGGGGGGGAGACTCGATGGAGACTGGAGTGTCTTGTCCGACGGTTCCCAGCACCAGGGAGGCCGGCCCCTCCCAGACCGTGGGATGATCGGTGACCCCTGCCCGTCGAAAGGCCCCGGGGAACGCCGCAAACCACACGCCGCCCGCCTCGACAGGTGCCACGCCGGGCTCGAAGTTGTGCACCCGGGCCCGCTCCGCAACGAGCATCGTATTGCTACTGCCATCGGTGATATCGAACGCCGTGACATGGCTGTTGCGATACAACACACCCGGTCCCGGCGGCGCCCCGGGCTGTTCGGTCAGACTGCCGTACCCGTACACCCCCATGTAACTCGAACTGGCGACGGGAACCACAAAGCCTCCCACATTTAAGTTCTGCGAGAGGCTGCCGCTGTCGGCTGCACAGAGCAGCGTGGAGATGACCGTCCCGGCGACCCTCGCCGAGGCCGGATCGCCGGCGTCGAGGTCGAACGAGACCGTGTTCAGCAGCGGTTGCTGTTCGAGGAAGCCGAGGATCAGACAGCACCACCCGTAGCCGCTGCCGGACTCCCGGTCCGCGGGGTCGTTGGCCGAGACATCCCGGGAGACGTAACCGGGAGGAAACGTCTCGAACGTCTCGTGGTAACAGTTGAGCGCCAGCCCGATCTGCTTGAGGTTGTTGCTGCACTGGACGCGGAGCGCCGCCTGTCGTGTTGCGGAGACCGCGGGGAGCAGGAGCGCCAGCAGCACCATGATGATGGCAAAGCAGACGAACAATTCCACGAGTGAGAAGCCCCGGCGCCGACAGGCGCAACCGGGACCAGCGGAATCGGGGGAGTTCGCAGCATACATCCAGCGCCTCGCTCTCGACTGCGGCGTCGCTCTGCACAGCTTACGGCATTCGGAGCCCGGATGCTTGGTCGAATCGCAGGGAATCGGGCCGGAGCACAGATGGGCACGACGAGCACCATTCGGGGAACGGAGTGGCATCGCCCACTCGGCTGGCGCGAGAGCGTGGTCACGACAGCCATCGGGGGATTCGATAGACTCCGGGGCCGTAAGAGTCCGGCAGGTGCCGGAGGCCGGCTCTCCGCAATTCCCTCAGCCATTGCCGCCGCGGATGACGTCAGCCCCCTCCACTCAGCCGGAAGACCATGAGTCGCGGCCTGATGCAGCGGCACAGCGTTCGGCCGACATCGAACGGCATGAATTGCGGAATCTGGTCTTCCTGGCGGCGCACCAGATCGCCATGCGCGTGGCCTGGATCTTCAAGACGGAGAGCGTGATCATGCCGGCCGTGATCGACGTGATCTCCGGGGCGGGTTGGGTGCGGGGGTGTCTGCCGGTCCTCAACCGGTTGGGGCAAAGCGTGGTCCCAATGATCTTCGCCGAACGGCTGCGCGACAGCCGGCTGAAGTGGCGCACGCTGTGCCTGACCACCCTGCTGATGTCCCTGCCGTTTCTGACACTCTCTGCGTTGTGGTGGCTGACGCCACAGAAGCGACAGCCCTGGCTGGTGGCGGCGTTTCTGGGACTGTACCTCGTCTTCTTTGCCTTGACGGGGCTGACCCAGATGGCGTTCGGCACCGTGCAGGGAAAGCTGATTCGCCCGGACCTGCGCGGACGACTGATGGCGCTGGCCGGCGTGCTCGGTTCGGTCTTCGCGGTCTCGGCGGCACTGCTGCTGATGCGTCCCTGGCTGACGTTACCTGAGGCCGCGGGCTATACGTGGATCTTCGCCTTCACGGCGTGCGGCTTTATGGTGTCTGCCGTCCTGCTGACCGGGTTGGTGGAGCCGCTGGACAAAGAAGTCCACACCCCCCATCGGACCCTCTGGCATCATGTGACCAGTGCCTGGAACGTGTACCGGGATGATGCGTCCTTTCGGCGGGCGGCCACGGTGGGCATGCTGTTTATTGGAGCAATCCTGCTGTTTCCCCACTACCAGTGGCTGGCGGTGCAACGTCTGGGAACGCAGAGCGTTGACATGGTGGGGTGGGTGATTGCCCAGAATATCGGAGTCGGGTGCATCAGCCCACTGGCCGGTCTGCTGGCAGATCGTGAGGGGAATCGACTGGCGATGCGGATCGAGATCTTTGTCTCGGCGGTTGTGCCGCTGCTGGCCCTGTGGCTGGCGAGCCCGTGGGTGGCGGACGGACGGCGGTGGTACTGGATGGTGTTCGTGCTCCTGGGTGTGGCCCCTGTCACCATGACGACCATCTTCAATTACACCCTCGAGCTGACCGATGAGCGCGAGCATCCCCGCTATCTGAGCACGATGCGCATCTGCTTCGCGGTCCCGTTTCTGCTCTCTCCGCTCGCCGGACTGTTCCTGGATCTGTTCCCCCGGGAGTCGCGGTTCCTGGGAGTCTGCCTGCTGTTCGGGTCGTTCAGCGGGCTGATGGCGCTGGGGGGTCTGCTCACCTTCCGCATGGAAGAACCCCGCCACCGCCGCGTCGATGCCACGGAATTGCCGGTGGTGCGCGGATAAGCGACCGGGAAGTCGCACAAGGATTGCGGTGCGAGCGGAATGCCCCCCGTTGCGCAGGGGCATTATCTGACGACCAGTGCCGCCCGCCCCTGCCGGGAACAACCGGGCGACACGCCGCCAGCAAACCGAGCCCCCAGGTCAGGGGGTCAGTCAGTCCTGGATCTCGATCACCGGCATGGTGAGCATGACCCGTTCGTGATGCAGAATGTCGAGTTGCCGCAGGGCCCGCTGCAGCAGTTCGACCCGGGCGGGATCGGCCGCCTGGAGGGCCGGCAGGGCCGCATCCAGCAGTCGCGACGAAATCGACAGCGATTTCTCGTCCTTGTCCTGCTGCGGCGCGAGGTCGGCAAACAGGACTTCGATGACATTCTTCGTGCGGGGGACGATGCGGACCTCGTAGTCCTTGACGCCCGCCTCTGCGGCCACATGCTCGATCGCCGCTTCGAGTCCTCCCAGCTTGTCGACGAGTCCCAGATCGAGCGCCTGCCGCCCGGTGAAGACGCGTCCGCCGGCGAGGTCATCGATGGGCTTGGTCAGCTTGTCGCCGCGGATGTCGACGACGTGCTGCTTGAAGACCTCATACACCTCGTCCATCCAGGACTGGAGCTCGTCGCGCTCGTCGTTCGTGAAGACCTCGGCCGAGCTGAGCAGTCCCGCCCGCGCGCCGCGTTCGATGGGCTTGAAGTTGACGCCGATCTTCCGCCACATGTCGGTGGTGGCCAGTTTGCCTGCCACGACACCGATCGAGCCGGTGATGGTGGACTCGTCGGCGAAGATGGTGTCTGCGCCGCAGGAGACGTAGTACCCGCCGCTGCCGGCCACGCCACCCATCGAGACGACGAGCGGCTTGTGTTCCTTCACACGTTTGGTGGCCTGGAGGATGATCTCGCTGGCCACGGCGGAACCACCGGGAGAGTCGACACGGAGGACCACCCCCTTGATGGTGTCGTCGTCGGCACACTCGTCGAGCGCCTTGCGAATGGGATCGCTGTAGGCCCCCTCGGAGACCATGAAGGGTGAAGGTGCCGGCTCACCGGGCATGATGCCCCCATTGACATACACGATGGCGATCGCATCCTTCGTGGACTTGCGCGTCTGCGGGCCGGAGAGGATCTCCGCCCACAACTGGAACATGGCGAAGGGGTTGTTGAGGTCGAGCGACTGCGACTTGTCTCGCCCGTACTTCCTGACGAACTTCAGATCGTCACCGTGCTTTGCGTGGAGGTGACTCACGAAGTCGGCCCGGGTCTCGGCCGCGTCGACCAGCCCCTTCTCGGCGGCCTCTTCGGCCGAGTAGAGTCCGTGGTCGACCCACTCGCGCACCTGTTCGACGGTGACGTTGCGTCCGTCAGCAATCTGCTGCAGGGCCGCGTCGTACAGGCCGTCGAACAGCCAGCCATACATCTCGGCGGCCTCGGCACTGGGTTCGCGGCGCATGAACATTTCGGCGGCGCTCTTGTAAGCACCGCAGGTGATGAAGTCGGGCTGGACCCCCAGCATGTCAAATAGACCGCGAAGGTAGAGCTGTTCACCGTACATGCCGGTGATCCACAGGTCCCCGGTGGGGGTGACACTCAGCCGCGAAGCCCCGGAGAGCAACTGGTAGTTGCGCATGGAGACCGAATCAGCATGCGCATAGATGGGCTTGCCCGCCTGCTGAATCCGCTGCATGACGGCCCGGATTTCCTCGGCCTGGGCGTAGCTGAACGAGGTGTTCCCCAGCAGAAGGACCACGCCGGCGACCTTGTCGTCGTCGACCACCTTGTCCATGCGGGTCACCAGCGAATGCAGCGACTCGGAGTTCATGCTGCCAAACAGGGGATCGTCGGCGACAGGCTTCTCGGTGACCGGCCCCTTGAGGTCGAAGACGGCGATGGTGGCCGCAGTCGTGGCCTCCTTCGTCGCTGGTTTGGCCGCCGGTTTCGCCGCTTCCTGGGCACAGACCGCGAGAGGGGCCAGCATCAGGGCCGTCATCAGTGTGGCGAACATCTGTCTCATCACATCACTCCACTTGGGGCTGGCGAACGGACTCGGCGTGGGGGGGGTCTGACCGATCCGGGCTGGTACTGCGAAACACAGACTCACCAGGGACCGAGCCTCTAAGAACCCTACGAAGGAAAACCGGTCGCGGATCAATGCGAAACTGGGAAAGCTGAAAGAAAGACCGGGCTGTCGCCTCGGTCTGTTGACATTGTCGCAGACTGCAGGGATTTGGAAAGGCTCCGTGTCATCAACGATGCCGATTGAACGAGATGGCCAGTGGTGTCGCGGCGAACGGCGTCACAACGAGGACCGCGAGACCACCGAGAATGCAGGCCGTCGGCCCATTGAGCTGGCCATAGGCAGCGAGCACTGCCAGCAAGAGGGCGGCGGTCGCCAGCCAGCCGGCGGCACACATCAGCACCGTCTTCTGGGTGATGAGCCCCCGGCGGAGCGCCTGCGGGAACACCCAGGCGGCGAACAGCAGGGCGCAGCCCGACAGCAGGGCGATCAATGCGGGAAAGGCGGTCCGTTCGGCGTCGACCGACTCCTGCCAGCGTTGGAGGGCCAGCATGGCAAACAACAGGGCAAACAGGGTAGCGATCGCGCCGCCGAACAGCCGCCGACTGCCGGTGAGCAGCAGGGACACGACGCCCCCGAGCACGACCCAGTTCCCGACCACTGCCGCCAGACAGGCCAGACCAAACGAGATCCACGGGGTCAGTGCGGCACTGGCGGGGGGGGACGGTCGATACGTATCACGCAGCGTCGCTGCAACCATCGGCAGGTCGACCGGCTCGAACCAGGCCGAGGCAGCCACCATCGCGACGACCGCGACGGCCACGACCAGCAGGGCCGCGAGCTGGCCGACCACCGCCACCTGCAGGGTGCAATAGGCCAGTTGAGTGTCGGTCAACGGTCGCGTCGCGCGAAACGGATGCAGACGCCAGTCGTTGTCGGATGTGTGCACCAAACCGGTGACGAAGCCCGCGAAGCCCCCGAGCATCAGCAGCAGCACAGGCACGATCGTCACCATCGCCGAGAAGAACTCCGTTGCATCCTCAACCATCGGCAAACACAGGATGCCGACCGCCAGCAGGGTACAGAGCGGCAGGGCGATGCCCCGGTTGATCCACTCAAACCAGAAGTGAGCCCCGACGGGGGACGGGGTGCCGGTGCGAAAGGATCGGGGTGTCCACAAGCGTCGCGCCTGCTCGGTGAGCTGGCGTAGCAGTACGTCCAGATCGGGCCAGGGCCTGAGCTCGCCGGTCCGATCGCGCTGCAGCCCGTGCAGGGCGAACGCGTAGCCCCCAAGCCCGAGAAGCGCGAGGGTCACGAACTCGCGTGTGGTGGGCGTATACCACGCGGGGGAGTCGGTGACGACCTGATTGAAGCGGGTCCGATCCCAGCGGACCATGAGCCACCCCAGCCCGCCGAGAATCAGCCAGGGGCGCCACCAGCGAAAGTCGCCCCACAACGCCCCAGTCCCCGCCAGCGCCAGTGTGGCCGGCACCAGGAACAGCAGGGGGCCGCCGATCGGAATCGGCGCCTGGAACAGCACCCGGTAGAAGGCGACCGTCAGCAGATGCAGCAGACAGACCGCAACAACGGCCAGCAGCAACTGCAGGTTGGTGATCTGCCGACTGCTGAGGGGGAGCGTATACAACGGGCGGACGCGGCCCGCTTCCAGCAACGCCATCAACGGGAGCACGCCCAGCTCAAGCGCGAAGAAGATCCACTTCAGATGGGTGGGTTCCTCCCGCAGCACCTGGGCAATCTGGGGCTCGAAGAACCAGATCGATGTGAACAACAGGGCCGGAATTCCACAGAGGAGGAGCAGGCCTCCCGCGAAGTTCATCCAACCATGCCGGAAGAAGTTCCAGGCGAGGGCCTCGATCATCGAGCTGAGCCGGGGGGGGCTGGACCGGGGGATGGTGGCGGACATCAGCAGTTCCCCCCCTGCACCCTCGCCACGAAGATTTCGTCGAGCGACGGCTGTCCGTCTTCGACGATTCGTGCCCCCAGCGCCTCGACCGCCTGCTGAAGCTCATCTCGCCGACCGTTACAGAGAACGGTCCATTCCTGCCCGGCCCCTTCGCAGGAGAGTGCTCCGGGCAGCTCGGGTCGCGTCGGCTGAGGCTGGTCGAACCGCACGGTCAGTCGGCAATGCTGGTCGATGATCGTCGCGAGTTGATCGGAGAGAACCAGGCGGCCCGCATGCAGCATCGCGACATGATCGGCCACCCGTTCGACCTCATCCAGCAGGTGTGAAGAGAACAGCACGGTCCGCCCTTCGTCGGCCACCGTGCGAATGATGGCCGAAAGGATGTCCCGCCGCACGACGGCATCCAGCCCGGAGGACGGCTCGTCGAGCAGCAACAGCGGCGGACGGTGGGCCAGCGCGAGCAGCAGCCCCAGTCGTGCCTTCTGCCCTCGCGAGAGCGAGCCGACCCGCTGACGACCGCTCAGTTCGAACGCCGTCAGCAACTCGAGGGCGAAGGCGTCATCCCAATTCGGGAAGGAGCACCGCGTGTACCACAACAGATCGTCGACCCGCATCCAGCCAGGCAGATCCCGGTTCTCCGACAGGAAACCGATGCGGCTGAGAACCCCCACCGGGTCGGCCACCGGATCCAGGCCGAACACACGGACCTGCCCGGTCTGTGCCCGGAGCAGGCCGAGCAGATGGCGGATGAGGGTCGTCTTGCCGGCACCGTTCCCTCCCACCAGCCCGAGCACGATGCCGGCGGGGGCCTGCAGGGACACATCACTCAAGGCCGCCTTGCGACCAAAACGGCGAGTGAGGTGCTGGACCTCGATCACGGCAGCGGACGTGGCATCGGTCATCGCTTATTCTCCCCGTTCGGCCGCAGCCGATCCCATGCGCAGACTGCGCTGGCGGATCATCCGGACCAGTGTGTCGACATCGACATTGAGTTGCGTCGCTTCCGCCAGCAGCAGGTCGACGCGTTCGTTGAGAATCCGGTTCTGTTCGCGGCGAGACAGGGGGGACACCCCGTCAGCGACGTACACCCCGGCCCCGCGCCGTGTTGTCAGGATGCCCGCCGTCTCGAGTTCGCGATAGGCGCGGGCCACCGTGTTCGGATTGACGAGCAACTGCTCGGCCAGTTTGCGGACCGGCGGCAGTTGCTCCGCGGGACTGAGACGGCCTGACGCCACCAGGTACTTCACCTGATTCACGATCTGCTGGTAGATGGGAATCCCATCGTGGGCCGATACACGAATCTGCATGACCATACTTCCCCGGTGGCCTATGACGAGCGGGTCCCGGCACCACGGATGCCGCGGGCCACACTCCAGACGCCTCCCCACGTCAGCAGCAGGCCTCCGACGAGCAACAGGATGCCCGTGAGGGGAACGACCGGCTGCAGCCGCAGTTGAGCCAACTGCGGGCAGACGAAACCCAGCCCCACCGCCAAAGCCACCACGCCACTGATGATCCAGGCGAATCTCATGACTGTCCTCCTCGGGAACGGCAGCAGACAAATTGTTCATCTGTATTAGATCACTAATACAATTATCCGTCAAGGGTCGAGGCCCCCAAAAAACAGAAAGGGACCTCGACTGACCGTCGGACGACGTCGCGGAAAGAGGACTGCCGATACGGATCGGCACTTTTCGTGGTCTGGTCAGCCGCGACGCACTTCACTCCGGGTGCCGGCCCAGGATCCGCACCATGGCTGCGATCACCGCCACCCCCAGGGGCAGCAGCCACCAGCCCCCCCAGCCCAGACCGACCGGCAAAGTTCCACACACGACGGCCACGCATCCGACCAGCGCCGCATACGGGAACTGGGTCGCCACGTGGGAGAGGTGGTCACAGTCGGCGGCAATCGACGAGAGCACCGTCGTATCGGAAATCGGCGAACAATGATCGCCGAAGATCGACCCGGCGAGCACACTCCCGATGGCCGCCAGCATCAGTGGGTTCGAGGCCGCTCCCTCCACCGGCCCATCGGTGGCCAGCACGTCGAAGGCGACCGGAATGATCAGCGGGATCAGCAGCCCCATGGTGGCCCAGGAACTGCCGGTGGCAAACGCGACGGCTGCCGAGAGCAGAAAGGCGATCGTCGGCAGCCAGTTGGCCGACAGGGCCCCGCTCGTCTGCTGCACGAGGTAACCGGCCGTGTCGAGATGTTCGGCGTCGCAGACGCGGGCGACCGACCAGGCCAGCACGAGCACCGCGATGCCGAGCACCATGCTCGTGGCCCCTTCGAGCCAGAGGTCCATGGCCTGGCCGAGCGAGCGGCGTCTGCCGCGACAGCGCCATCCCCATGGCGGCAACCGAGGCCAGAAACGACGAGACCAGCAGCACGCGGTTGGACTCCGCCGCACTGACAATCTGCCACACAGTCGGCGCGGGGGGAGCTGTGACGGTCTGCCCGGCGTAGTAGCCGCGCCAGCCGGTCCAGCCGAAACCGATCACCAGCAGCAGAAACAGGATCGCCAGGGGGACGACGGCATCCCACAACGAACCGTTCGGGGAAGAGGGCGGTCCCTGCGGCGGATGTGGAAACGGGGCGACGGCATCGTGCTGCAACGCCCGGCGTTCGGCGGTGGCCATCGGTCCGAAATCGCGACCGGTCCAGGCGATCATCAGAACGAAGACCATGAGCAGCAGCGGATAGAACCGGTAGGGCAACGTAGCGAGGAACGTGCCATACGCGTCCTGCGTCAACGTGAGTCCCTCCGCCTGCGCCAGCGTCTCGAAGGCATCGCCGATGAGCCCCACCTCGAAGCCGACCCAGGTCGAGACGATGGCCAGTCCCGCGACGGGTGCGGCGGTGGCGTCGACCAGGAACGCCAGTTTCTCGCGGGAGACGCGCTGCCGATCGGTGACGGGCCGCATGGTACTGCCGAGCAACAGGGTGTTGGCGTAGTCGTCGAAGAAGATGACCAGACCCAGCCCCCAGGTGGTGACCTGTGCCCCCCGACGCGTGCTGGTGAGGGGTGTCAGCCGTTCGACCAGAGCCGCAGTTCCGCCGCTGCCCGAGATGACGCCGATCAGGCAACCCAGGAACAGTGTGAAGAGCACAATCTGGAGGTGCGACGTATCGGCGAGTTCGCCCACGATGATGGTGTCGATGGTCTGCAGGAGTCCACTGACCACCCGCAGGGGCCAACCTTGTGCGGGATCGGTGAGCAGAACGGCCCCGGCCCAGATGGCCAGGAACAGGGCGACGAGCACATTCCTCAGCCAGATGGCCAGTCCGATCGCCAGTACGGGAGGGATGAGACTGACCCACGAAGCCCCGACCGCCGAAACCTCCGGGAGCGGAGTCGACTCAGCAACGGACTGTGCCCAGACCGGGAGGGGCAGCAGCAGACTGCTGAGGGCGATCACCGCCCCACAGGGAATCGCGATGCTCGAGGCGGAACGACGACGCGCGGACATGGCGACATGATGGAAGGCGGCGATTCAGTTCGCAAGCGGCAGCGTGCAAGGGAGCGGTGAAGGGGTGAGGGGTATGACATCGACCACGGGCCTCTGCGACGAGATCGCTGCCGCGGCGCGGGAACTCGGCAAGCTCCGCACCAACTGGCTCAATCCCCCCGAGTGGACCCGGACCGAGATCCTCGAATTTCCTGACATTGTCGGCGGGCCCTGGGACCGGTACATCACCCCCGACACCATCGAATCGGGTGCCATGCTCTCACGCCGGCAGGCGGGTGAGCATGCAGTCGACAGCGAGCATGGCGACCCGGCGTGAAGGTGCCACGCACGGAGATCAACCGATTCCTTACCCGCATCGGATGTGGAACCAGACGTCGTCAGGGCGATGCCTGTCGTCGGGCAAAGACTGACCGACCTGGCTGAGCAGCCCTGGCGGTTCACCCGTCGCCTTTCTTGACGATGAGTCTCGCGGCATAATTGCGGCGACCAATTTTTCTCGTCCACGAGGACCCCGACGCCGCATCACCGGCGACGGTGGTAGCCGGAGACACTTCATGCCTGCGAATGATGACGGCCGATTTCGCGCCAATCGGATCACCCTGGTGTTCATGAGCGGCGTCCTGGCGATCCTGCCGATCGGCCTCACCTTGGCCGTCCTGGCCTGGGTGGTGGTCTTGCTCCACGATTCGGTTGGTCCGGCGAGCCGATTCGGCGAGCTGCTCAGGTCGGTGGGTCTGTCGGTCGTTGCCTGCGAAGTGACTGCGTACCTCCTCGGTCTGGTCGGCACCATCTTGCTGGTTTATGGCCTGGGATTGATCGTCGAGAGGGGGATGGGTCGTCGCTGGCTGGGCCCGTTGGACGAAGCGCTGATGCGAATCCCGGTCTTTGGGACGTTGTACGAAGCCTCGAAACAGATGACGAGCGTTTTTGATCGGAAGCAGGACACGTTGAAGTCCATGTCGCCTGTGCTGTGCTATTTCAGCGATGACCGTGGAGTGGCCACTCCGGCGCTGCTGTCAACGGCGCAGCTTGTGCATCTGGATGGCATCCCGTATCATATTGTGATTGTGCCGACAGCACCGGTCCCCTTCGGCGGTGCGCTGCTGTGCGTCAGGGCTGATCGCGTCGAACCCATAGGATGCGGCTTCGACGAGATGGTGGGATTGTACATGTCGATGGGCGTCAGCGCACCGCGGTGCCTTGGCCGGGGCAGGCTCCAAGAGGGTGGTCCCGTTTCATCCCCCGTCGAGTCCCCCACAGATTGAGAGGTGGGCACATGTCGAATCCGAGGGGCTCCAGTGTGCAGGGGCTAGCCAATAGCTTTCGTCGCCTGGGCTGGACGGGATTCTGCGTCCAGGCCGCGCTGGCGATCCTGCCACTCGCCATGCTGGGCTATCTGGCCTTTGGCCGCGCGAACGGGACGCACCTCGCGTTTGGCTTTGTGGACTATCTGGCATTTCTGGGATTGGGAATGCTGCTGTTTACGACCTTCTGGTCGTATCGCTACACGCGTGTTGCCCGACGGCTAGCCGACCCGGACAAGCCTCCCTCATGGACCGCGGTCTTCAGAACACTATGGATTGGGGTCTGGGCGAGTTGCATCGGCATCTTCGTTTCGGTGGTCCTGCTGGTCATCGAGGTGGTGCGGTTGCTCATCCATTTCTTGAAGGCCCCCCAGGGAGGCGTACCGGTTATCCGGACCGAAACGGACGACCGGGCCGCATGGGTGTCCGCCATGGACATCGTCAGCCTGCTGGCCGAACTGTGCACGCTGATCGGCGAACTGGTCATTGTGGGATTCACACTCTGGCTGCTGTTCAAGGTCTTTCGCCAGGCCGGCGATTTTCCTCCGAACTCTGCCTCGTCAGAGCATGACGTCCCGGCGTGAAGGTGCAACGCACGGAGATCAACCGATTCGTTACCCGCATCGGACGTTGAACCAGACGTCGTCAGGGCGATGACTGTCGGCAGGCCAAGCCTGACCTAACTGACTGACCGGACCTCCATAACAGGTGGTACAGGTTCTTGAGGCATCCCAGGCATAAACGCCTCGACGAGGCGGTGTTCGCCGCCTACGGCTGGGACCCGGGGATGAGCGACGACGAACTGCTCGCGGCGCCGTCTGGCGCTGAACCTGGAACGGGCTTCAGCGGCGACCCGCTGACAATCGCCTGTGTGCCACTGCCGGCTGGTCCGAGGGGGACGTCACTCCGGGTTCCGGGCCGGCCAGAGGACCGTCATGGTCAGCCCGTGTGGCAGTTGCGGGTGAGGCGTGATCTGTCCCCCGTGGCCGGTGACGATCCGCCAGCATTTGCAGAGGCCAAAGCCAAGACCGCGGCCCGCCTGCCGCCCCGAGTAGAAGGGGTCGAACAGATGCTCGCGGTCCTGGGGCGTAAGTCCCGGCCCGTCGTCGGTGATCGAGAACCGGGCCCAGGTACCCTGTTCGTCGGTGGTCGCGTCTGTCGAGATGGTGACCTGCTCGCCTTCCGGCGAAAAGCGGAGGGCGTTGCGCAACAGTTCGCTGACGACGACCGCAAGTTGAACCGGATCGGCCCAGATGGACACGTCGTCTTGCAGTTGCCAGCGGAAGGAGAGCTGCCGGGCGTGCAGGTCGTGCTCCAAGCGACCGGCAACATCGCGCAAGGTAGCGTTGAGGTCGAGGCGCGCGGCTCTGGCCGAGGCGGACGCGCGAAGAGCATCAGATCCCCGATCATCTCGCGGACGCGATCGGCCTGCGCCGCGACGGTTCGCAGCATCTGGCGTCGCTGCGGATCGGACTCCTCGCGCAGGAGCAGTTCGGCACGTCCGCGGATGACGGCAATGGGGTTGTTGATTTCGTGCCCGGCACCGGCGGCGAACTCTGCCAGAGCCTCGAGCTTCGCGGCCTGCAAAGCCGATTCGTCACTGATGTCGCCTGGCAGAGGCATATCGGGCCGCCCAACCTCACCCACTGTGAATCGAGCGGCCGCGTTGCGTTGGCCGAGGGCCGCCGCATCAGCCCGTCGTCACAGACTCCATATCGAGCAACTGACAGATGCGATCGATCAGTGTTTCGACCTCGAAAGGTTTCTGCAGGAAGTCGTTGGCACCGGCCTTCTTGAGGTCGGCCACCTTGTCCTGCTCGACCATTCCCGAGATGCAGATGATCCGGACATCGTCCATGGTGGAATCGCTGCGGACCCGCTGACAGACCTCTTTGCCGTTGATGTCGGGGAGCATGACGTCGAGGACGAGGACGTCCGGGCGATACTCCTTGACCATCATACCGGCATCGAAGCCGTTGTTGGCCACGCGCACCTCGAAACGACCGTCGGCGTCGAGGACATCGCTGATGAGCTCAACCAGAGCCTGATCGTCATCGACGACGAGTGCCTTGCGTTTTCCGCTCTCAAGGGCATCGGTGGGGATGCCGTTGTCCTTCATGAACTTATACAGGACATCCCGGGGGATGCGCCGGAAACGGGATCCGGGCACACGAAAGCCTTGCAACTGCCCCGAGTCGAAACAGCGAATGATGGTCTGCTGGCTCACCTTGCAGATCTTCGCAGCTTCGCCCGTGGTATACACCGTCTTGGTGGTTGTGCTCATGCTGGTCATCCATTCCTTGAACGGGCTCGATCTACGAGCCATACCCACCCGCCGAAGTGAGAGTCGATGGCGGGTCCTGACGTCTCCTCCGTGTCCGTCACGACAAGCGAAAGGCGGTTAACTGACCGGGACAAGCCCTCATACCGGTCTGGATGTGCCGACCTGATGTGAAAGGTGAATGAACACCGATCTTACCGGCATTAACGGTCGTACCGATTGTATCCAAATTATGAATTCGGTCAACCGCGACTCGCCCAACTGAGTTCCCCTACCCTCCCGGGCCACGCGTCGTCCGCCAAACCCCCTATCCATGGTTGACTTACGTTAACGACTCATGATGCCAGCCGATGCGGCTCCTTGAGGTAGAGCATGAGCACGGCCAGGTCGGCCGGGGTAATCCCGGTGACTCGGCCAGCCTGTCCCAGGTCGCGGGGACGAACCTCCGAGAGTTTCTCCTTGGCTTCGGCCCTGAGCTGGGCAACTGCGCGGAAGTCGAAAGTCTCAGGAATCAGC
This sequence comes from uncultured Planctomycetaceae bacterium, assembly GCA_963715185.1. Taxonomy (GTDB): domain Bacteria; phylum Planctomycetota; class Planctomycetia; order Planctomycetales; family Planctomycetaceae; genus CAVPPT01. Next base: position 65,222 of record CAVQRG010000014.1, on the reverse strand, counting down.
ACGCCGTGCACCCTGGCCTGCCGCTCGATATCCAGCTGCTGCCTTCGGATATAGCCGGCGTACTTTACTTCGATCTGCACCTGGCGACGCGAGTGATCGGCCAGAGGAAGAGCGGCGATCTCGGGTGCCATGGCGCCCAGGTCGGTCCATTCGACGTCCGGCCGCCTGAGCCATTCTTCCAACGTATTGCCGGCACTGCGCAGTCGCTGAAGCAGCCCCAGGGCCCGGGCAATCCCTGCCTCGTGCTGCTGGAGGCGGTTCCAGCGGTCGTCGCTGACGAGGCCCACGCGACGGCCGATCGGCGTGAGCCGACGGTCTGCGTTGTCCTGGCGGAGCAGCAGACGATATTCGGCCCGGGACGTGAACATGCGGTAGGGTTCGTCGACCCCCTTGGTAACGAGGTCGTCGATGAGGACGCCGAGGTAGGCCTGCGAGCGATCGAGGATGAGCGGGTCCCTGCGCTGCAGGGTCATTGCGGCGTTGATGCCCGCCAGCAGCCCCTGCCCCGCAGCCTCCTCATACCCCGTCGTCCCGTTGATCTGCCCGGCAAAGTACAGCCCCGCCACCCGCTTGGTCTCCAACGTCGGGTGAAGCTGCGTGGGGGGGGCAAAGTCGTATTCGACTGCGTAGCCGTAGCGCATGATCTCGGCCCGCTCCAACCCCCGGATCGAGTGGATCATCTGCTCCTGCACATCGCGGGGAAGCGAGGTCGAGATGCCGTTGCAGTAGATCTCGAGCGTCTGACGACCTTCGGGCTCGAGGAAGATCTGGTGTGACCCCTTGTCGGCGAACCGTACCACTTTGTCCTCGATCGAGGGGCAGTACCTCGGCCCGGTCGACCGAATCTGCCCGCTGTACATGGGTGCCCGGTCGAGGTTGGCGCGAATGAGCTCGTGGACGGCAGTGTTGGTCTCGGTCAGCCAGCAGCACATCTGGGGCTGCGTGATCCGATCGTTGAGGAAGGAAAAAGGTTGCGGATCGTCGTCGCCCGGCTGCTCGTCGAGGGCGGCGTAGTCGATGGTCCGCCCGTTCAGCCTGGCAGGGGTGCCGGTCTTGAAACGCTGGAGGGCGAAGCCGAGGTGCCGGAGCGAGTCGGAAAGCGTGCCGGTCGTCCCTTCCCCCGCACGTCCGCCAGCCGTCCGGGCCTCGCCGGTATGCATGACCGCCTGGAGAAACGTCCCGGTGGTGACGATGACGGCTGCGGCCCGATACTCGGCGCCGCCGCGCACCTTCACGCCCGTGATCCGAGGGGATGCGGTCACCTCCGGAGAGTCCGTCTCAGCGGACGTCGCGACCGGACGATCCACCAGCAGTTCCTCCACCACTTCCTGCCGGAGCGTCAGCCCCTCCTGGGACTCGATGCAGAGCTTTATGGCGAACTGGTAGGCCTTCTTGTCGGCCTGGGCGCGGGGGACCACATGGCGGCCCCCTTCCCACGGTTGAGCATGCGGAACTGGATGCCGGTCGCATCGATGACCCGGCCCATCTCGCCCCCGAGCGCGTCGATCTCGCGGACGATCTGCCCCTTGGCCACGCCTCCGATCGCCGGATTGCAGCTCATCTGGCCGACGGTGTCGCAGTTCATGGTCAGCAGTGCGGTCTTCGCGCCGAGTCGCGCACTCGCCAACGCCGCCTCCGCGCCGGCATGTCCGCCGCCGATCACGACCACGTCGAATTCGTACCGACTCATCACAGCTCCATTCGCCACAAAGTCGCATGCCAAGGGCCCGCGCTGTACAGCAGCGGCGGCCTGTCAAGACTCCGGCAGAGGTGCACTCCCGACAAGACCCGTGGACCGGACCTGTGGTTCTATCAGCGCCACAGCCGAGTTTCCATCTCCGCTGCCCGACCGGGACAGGCGGCACGACGGCCTCATGGAAACCGATCTGGCGCAGAATCAGATGCAAGCTCCCCCTCCTCCACGTTCGGGGCCCGGCGTGCCCGAGTGGCAGAAGTCCGCCCATGAACGATCGCCTGCAACCTCGCCCAACCGGAAGCGTCGATCGGACTGGTGGCTGCTGCGAGGATCCGGGGGTCGAGCGGCTCGCCGGCCAGGGAGCGCTCAAACTCCGCGGCCCGCCGCGATCCGCTGGGCATCAAGCCCAACCCGAGGCGCAGTTCTCCCCAGCCGACCAAGCGGTCGACCGTGGACGGGGAGACCCCGGTGGTCCGACAGAACTCGTGCAGCGTGATGTGAGGCCCCTGCTCGGCAACCAAACGGCGGAGCAGGTCCTCGAGTTGAACGCGGGTGTAGGTTGCGGGCATGCCCGACCGGGGATGGGCGGTGTATCCCGCCGCCTCCCGCAACGCCCGCCAGCTCCCGAACACGCGCAGAATGGGGTGGGGGCTGATGCCGGTCAACCGCGAGAATTGCACGCGGCTGAGGGCCGGCCCTTGCTGACTGACGGCCTGCCTCAGGGCAGCGATCAACGACTCGCGCGTGTGCGTACGCGATGCACGCCTGGAGATCTGGGGGGACAATCCGGCGGCGGCTCGCAGGTCGGCCCAGGCGTCGAAGTCGCGATAGACATGGGAAGCGGGGCGGCCCGTGGCCCGGCAGAACTGGCGCAGCGTGAGGTCCGGCCCCTGTTCTGCGGTGAGCTCCTGAAGCTCTCCCACCAGACAGGCCCGCCGCTCATGTTCCCCGTCTCCTCGGCGGGTTCGGCGACTGCCGGGCATCTACACCACTCGCGTGAAAACTGTGTGCTCACTGAAGTCGGTCGCGGTTGCGCCCGTGGCGACGGAGGCTGGCGGGACACCGCCGAATGCAGGTTTTTTGGTCGCAACTGGTCCCTGGGACTGCGATACTCGGTAATGGCGGGCCGCTGTCAGTCTGACCGTCCGACACCGAGACCCCCATCGATGAAGACACTCACGCCCCCGATTCCGCTGCGGACGACACCGGCCCGGGTTGATGGAACCGTCGTGGTCCTCGGCGGCAGCATCGACCAGCTGGGCATGATCCGCACCATCCGCCAGAAGGGCCTGCGGGCGCTGGTCCTCGACAGCAATCCCCAGGCGCTGGGCCGACAGGAGGCGGACGACTTCGCCCCCGTCTCCAGCCGCGATGTGCCGGCCATTGTCGAGTTCTGCCGACACTACCACCGCGATCGCATTGTCGGCGTCACCACAGCCGGGTCCGACATTCCCCACATCATGGCGGGGGTCGGTTCGGCCCTGGACCTGCCGGCCGTCAGCCCGGAGACCGGACGGCTCGGGACCCACAAATACCTGATGAAAGAACGTTTTGCGGAGTGCGGGGTGCCGATCCCCTGGTTCGGCTACGTCTCGTCCGCCACCGACCTGCAACGCCTCGCGGAAGAGCGCGACTACCAGATCATCATGAAGCCGGTCGATGCGTCGGGTTCGTTTGGGGTGTTTCATCCTCGCCCTGAAGACGATCTGGCGCTGCTGTTCGAGCGAACGGCTGGCGTGGGCAAGGTGGGCCGGGTGATGGTGGAAGAGTACATCACCGGTCCGCAGATCAGCACCGAGACGATCCTCGTGGACGAGCGGAGCTACACACCGACTTGCGCGCGGCGCAACTACGATCAGCGAGATTGGTTCCGACCGCAGATCATGGAGAACGGCGCGGAGCAGCCAGGGGGGTTCACGCCCGAGCAGGTCGCCGCCTGTGCCGAACTGGCAACCCGCGCAGGCCGGGCCTTGGGCATCACGCGCGGGATCGCCAAGGGGGACCTGGTGATTCATCCGGAGCGGGGCCCGATGGTGATCGAGATTGCCGCCCGGATCTCCGCAGGCAGTTTTGCCGACGGCACGATCCCCGTGGCGACAGGCGTCAACATTCTGGATGCGGTGGTCGACCTTGCAACCGGCTGTGACCCGGATGTCAACTCGCTGACCCCGGATCGCCAACGTGCGGCAGCTCTGCGGTTCTTCTTTCCCGCACCAGGTTCGCTGCAGGCCATCGAGGGGATCGAAGCTTCCCTGCAGCATCCCTGGCTGCGACTGCTGCGATTGAACGCCTCACCCGGCGACGAGATCGCCGACCCTGTGCATCATGGCAAGCGGGCCGGAATCTTCATCGTCGAAGGTGAAACCCGGCAGGAAGCGCTCGACCGGGCTGATGAGATTTACCAGACGATCCAGTTCCATATGGCGCCGGCCCCTCTCCACACCAACCCCGTAACCGATGATTCGTTGCGGCTGCCTTCCGCGATTCACACGTGCATTGGATAACTTGACGCGCGGGGTGTGCCCGCAATCGAGCCTGGCGGCTCAACCTGGAGTTTGATCCGCCTGAAGCACTCCGGCAGGTGAGAAGATCCCGCTTGAATCGACGATGCCTGGAACCGTCAACCGAATCAGGACCTCGCTGGCGATTCGCGGTCCGGTGGGGACACTGACGCATTTCGCCCGCAGGGGCATCATGGCGTTAAGTCATTTCTCGCCGGGAGTGCGCACCGCTCTGGCAGAAGCACACGAACGCGACCAGAACTTCGACCGGGAACATGGGACCGACACCTGCGAAATCGTGTCCCCGGACGCAAAGTCCGTCATCGGGCGCCACTGGAAATACGGCGTCAAGTATCAGCCAGTCGACCCCCTGACGTTCGAGCAGTGCCTGCAGCGGCTGAGGCTCCCTTGGGAGGAGTTTACGTTTATCGACATCGGCTCCGGGAAGGGACGCGGTGTGCTGCTGGCGGCGGACTTTCCCTTCCGCCGGGTGATCGGCATCGAGTACTGCGAAGAGCTGAACGACATCGCGAGGAAGAACTTGCGCAGGTGGCCGGAGGCCCGCCGTCGCTGCAATGCGATCGACATTCTGTGCCTCGATGCGACAGGGTTCGCGTTTCCCGACGGCCCGCTGGTGGTGTATTTCTACAATCCGTTCGGCCGGCCGGTGATGGCGCAGGTCGCCGATCACTTGCGTGCCACGTTCGAGGCCTGTCCGCGACGGATCGTCGTGGTGTATGTCGGGGCCGCCTACGCTGATCTCTGGGACGCCCTCCCCTTCCTGCAGCGTCAGCCACGGCGATCCGACGAGCCCGCGGTCTGGGACACGAGGCCGCTCACGTAAGACCCTCTCCCTTCAGAAGCTTGCGCATCGGGAAGCATGGCCGCCCGACGCTCCGGACGGTACCCCGCTGCACCTCACCTGAGGGCTGCCGGCCCTGCTCGACTGCTGAAGGCGACAGATACGAACACAAGTGCGCTTCAGCGCCATTCGGCGAAAAGATCTTTGGCGTCGAGGGCACTGCGCATCCGCCATTCCCGTAACACCTCGAGCAGCCGCCGCTTCTGTCGTTGATGATCGGGGTCGGGCGAATCCCACAGGTTGCAGACCTCGTCGGGGTCGGCCGCGAGGTCGAAGAGCTGTCCCGGCTGCTCCCCCTCCTCGGGCGAGCCGAGGAAATGTACCAGCTTCCAGTCGGTCGATCGGACCATTGTCATGAATTCGCAGCCGGTGAGGATGCCGTCTTTCTGCTGCTCGCAGAAAACATACTCGCGGGGCTGCCAGTCGGGGTCAGCCTGAATGGCCGGAAGAAGCGACCGCGCCTCCATGTTGTCGAGATCCCAGGGGTGATGACGGCGTTTCTGGGCGATTGTCAGTGTCGGATCGGCCTGCTCGGCGGGTTGTGGAGGCCCGCTGCCCTGCCCGAGCCCGGCAAGCTCCAGGATCGCCGGGCCGATGTCGAACTGGCTGCAGAGGTCATCGATGCGCCGTCCGGGCTCGAACCCGGGGAGGTGGACATCCTGCCCCTTCCAGACGATGAGCGGCATGCGGGTGATGATGTCGTACATAGTCCACTTCTGGGAGTGGCCGTGATCAGTGAGGCAATCGCCGTGATCGCTGGTGAAGATAATGACGGTGTTTTCGAGATATCCGCGGTCCTCGAGCGCCTGCATGATCTGACCGACTTGTTCGTCAATCATGGTGACGTTGGCGAGGTAGTAGGCCCGCTGGCGGTGTCGCTGACCGGGCGTGGGATCGAGGTCGAGGACGACCGAATCGTGATCGACCTCGTGGTTGTGCTGTCGAAGTTCCTTCAGACAGGGGGGCTGGGCCTCGAGTTCTGCGGCAGTGACGGGGAGCAGCGGGAGGTCCTGCTCCAGGTACGGCTCGGCGTAGCGGGGGATCGGGTCGTAGGGCGGATGTGGACCGGGGAAGCCGATCTCGAGGAACAGCGGCTGCGTGACCGGATAGGCACGGATCCACCACTGGGCCATATGTCCGACAAACACGTCGGAATGCAGGTCTTCGGGCAGGTCCCAGTCGAAGGCACCGAGGGCCTGGCGGTAGTCTGAGCGCTGGCGGTAATGCTCGCGCTGCTGCTTGACAAGCCCGCGGGCACGCAGGGCCTTGTCCCACTCGTCGAAGTAGTGACGCTCTTCGAGATAACGGTCCTTGTTCTCGACGACGTAGCGCTCGTGAAAACCGAGCGGCGTGTGGTAGGGGTAGGTGTGCATCTTGCCGACGTTGACGCAGCGGTAGCCCGACGTATTGAGGTCCTCGACCCACGAATGCCGCCATAAGTCTGCATTCTTCAGCACACCCGTGGTGTGCGGGTAATAGCCGGTGAAGAGGCTTGCCCGGCTCGGAGCACATGACGCGGCGGTGATGTGACAGTTGGTAAACGTCACACCCTCCCTCACGAGACGATCGAGGTGCGGGGTCTGCATGTGGTCGAACCCGAGGGCGGCAATGGTGTCGAACCGCTGCTGATCGGTGATGATGAAGACGATGTTCGGGCGGGCGTCCGTCATGGAAAGAGCGGCATCTGCGGGGTGAATTCGAACTCAACTGGGTACGGCAGCAGCCGTCCACGTTACCGGCGGCCGAACATGACATCAACGAATCTCGAATCGGGGGAATGGATGCCGCCGCGGACAGGCTCATCGGACCAGGGGCGCGGTGGGCCCTAAAAAATGCAGCGGAAACACACAACGGAACGCCGGACGCCTTGCGTGACAAGGTGGCATCTCGCTAAAATCTCCTACTTGCGATTTCGGGGCGTATAGCTCAGTTGGTTAGAGCGCAGCTCTGATAAAGCTGAGGTCCGTGGTTCGAGTCCACGTACGCCCACTCGGAATCGAGAGGTGATGGCCAGAAAGGGTGCCTGCGCAGCAATTGTCCTTCGGCTCCCGCCTTTGGAGACTCCGGGGGGGACGTAGCTCAACTGGGAGAGCGCCGGCTTTGCAAGCCGGAGGTTGCCGGTTCGATCCCGGTCGTCTCCATTGAGCCACCAGGCCTGATTTGCGGTTGACCTTTTTTTCTGATTTTTCACTTAGGTTGGTTGACTGGGGAGAAACAGCTTCCTAGCATTCCCCTCGCCTCGAACGTCTCGCTACCACAGTCAGACACAGGTTAGAGCCGGAACAGTTCCAACAACTGTTTCGGCTCCAGTCTGTGACTGGTTCCGCAACCTGCCCGCTAAGCGTTCAGTTGCGGCATCGCTCTTTGGCAATTTGGTGACTTGCAAGCGTGGCGTCTTGAGTTGATGGCTGCCTGCCGAGGCAGTTATTGACTCGACGACGACAAAAGCAGCTCTTAGGAACTCGGCAATGCCGAGTTGCGTGCGATCCAAATGCTGGAAATCGTTGCGTAGCTGACACTTCCGGCCTTAGGCAGTGGTAATGTTTTCCACCACTGAACTGCGGCTGGAAACTATTGTGGTCAAGCTACTAAGGGCGCATGGGGGATGTCTTGGCGCTAGGAGGCGATGAAGGGCGTGGAAGGCTGCGATAAGCTTGGGGTAG
>CAVQRG010000014.1:0-52500 GCA_963715185.1 uncultured Planctomycetaceae bacterium | reverse complement strand
AAGAGATTCGCAGCTCAACGAAATGCGGGAAGACATCCAGAAGAAGGAGCAGATGCTCCAGACCACACAGACTCGCCTGGCGGATCGTGGCAAGGCGCTAGAGGCCCGCGAGCGAGAGCTGGAGAAACTGCTGCAGCAGGAACAGGATGAGCTGTTCAAGATCAGCGGACTCAACAGTGAGGCCGCCACGGAGCGACTGCTTCAGCGACTCGAGCAGCAGCTGCAGAACGAAACCGGGGCGCTCATCATGAAGCACGAGGCCCAAACGCGGGAGGAAGCTGAGAAGATCGCCCGCGAGATCATCGGCATGGCGGTGCAGCGGTATGCGTCCGCCCACACGTCCGAAACGACCGTCTCGACGGTCGATATTCCCAACGACGAGATGAAGGGGCGCATCATCGGCCGCGAGGGGCGAAACATTCGAGCCTTCGAGAAGGAAACCGGTGTCGACGTGATCGTGGATGACACCCCCGGCGTCGTGATCGTCACAGCCTTTGACCGCGTCCGCCGTGAAGTGGGGAAGATGGCCCTAGAAAAGCTGATTCAGGATGGCCGGATTCACCCGACCCGAATCGAAGAAGTTGTCGCAGAAACCCAGAAGGAAATGGACGACCACATTCTGCGACTGGGCAAGGAGGGGGCCCAGGAGGCGGAGGTGCACGGCCTGCATGAGAAGCTCATCCAGCTCATGGGGCGGCTGAATTTTCGCGTCAGCTACAGCCAGAACGTCCTGCGACACTCAATTGAGGTCGCTCACCTGACCGGGATGATGGCCGAGCAGCTGGGACTGGATATCGTCCTGGCCCGGCGCTGTGGATTCCTGCACGATATCGGCAAGGCAGCGGACCACGAAATGGAAGGCGGGCATCCCGCGATTGGTGCGGAACTCCTCAAACGCTACGGCGAGTCCGCGGAAGTCATCCATGCCGCGGCCGGACATCATGATGATATTCGCCCCGAGTATCTGTACACGGTCCTCGTTGCGGCGGCGGATGCCGTTTCGGCGTCACGACCTGGTGCTCGCCGTGAGACCTTGGAGAAGTATGTACGTCGCCTCGAGGAGCTGGAGGCGGTCGCCAACGGATTTCCCGGAGTCAACCAGACGTACGCCGTCCAGGCGGGCCGGGAAGTGCGCGTGATCGTCGATCCGAAGGAAGTCAATGACCGCGAGGCGGCCAAGATGGCCCGCGACATTGCCAAGGCCATCGAAGAATCGATGACCTACCCGGGAGAAGTCAAGGTGACCGTGATGAGAGAGATCCGTTCTGTAGGCGTCGCCCGTTAGGCCGTCTGAAACGTTGGCCCAACTGGCCGAGACCGCATCGTGCCGGCTTCTGCCCTTGCCAGCCGCGCCGCCGATCTGAAATCTGAGACAGCGAGAGCAACTTGGCAGCCCGAGGCGTCCGTCGAGACTGGGAAACCATGTCGAACAGCATTCGCTGCTTCCTGGCAGTCCGAATTTCCGCGGCCGCCCCGCTTCTAGAACTGCTGAATGAACTGGCAGAACTGGGCCATGGAGTGCGACCAACACCGCTGGACAAGCTGCACATTACCGTGAAATTTCTGGGGGACGTCCGGTCGTCGGACATTCCCGCAATCATCGAAGCCACAAGGGCGAGCTGCCGCAAACGAGACCCATTCGACATCGACTTGTCTGGAACCGGCGTCTTTCCACATCGTGGACGTCCGAACATTGTCTGGGTGGGCATGAACAACGTTGACGCACTCTCGGCACTTGCCGGTGAGATCGACGAACAACTTGCGAAACTCGGCTTCGCACCCGAAGCTCGCCCGTTTCAGGCTCACGTGACCGTGGGACGCCTCCGCGGGCGCACACCGCGGGGGTTGCTGCCGCTGGTCGATGCTTATGCCAAGACTCCGTTTGGCGCGGCAACAGTCCAGTCTCTCGAATTGATGCAGTCCGAGCCCGGACGTCAGGGATCAGTCTACACATCGATGGACTCGATGGGACTTGCGGAGTGACTGATCACGAGCGTTCAGGGTGTCTGCTGATGCTGACCCAGCCGCGCCGCCGGCGACGACAGGCGGACAGACGATAGCGACGGTTTCTAACCTCGCCCTGACGGCGTTGAACGGAAAGCTCGCGAGGGCCTGCGGGCAGCGGCTGGGACGTACCTAGACCACGAACACAACGATGCAGGTGATGTTGTCGCGCGAGCCTCCGGCCTCCGCCGCTCCGACCAAGGCTTGGGCAGCGGCCTGTGGGTCGTGATGCTCACTGACGATTCGCGAGATTTCGTGATCGTCAATGCCGTCCGTCACTCCATCTGAACAGATCACGAAGCGGTCGTTGGCCACAACTGCAACCCGCCTGGCTTCGGTTCCCGCGTTTCCCTCCTTGGTGCCGAGGTAGCGGTACAACACGTTCTTGTAGCGGTGTGTTGCCGCTTCCTCTTCAGAAATCGTACCAGCTTCCACCAGTGCCTGAGTCAGCGAATGATCTTTGGTGAGCTGCTCGATTCCGCCGCGACGTAGCATGTAGACGCGACTGTCACCTACTCCTCCAACATACAGGGATTCACCGACGCAAATGATGAAGGCGATTGTGGTCCCCATGTTGTGATAGCTGGGGTCCAGCTCACCGAGAGCCATGATCTCGCCATTGGCGCGGCTGATCGCCTGATCGATCGATTGGACGACTCCTTCGGCAGTCTTACCCGCAAAATCCATCGATCTCAGCAGCGACTCCGAAACCAGCTCGATGGCCAATTCGCTGGCCTTCTCGCCTGCGCACTGACCTCCCATACCATCGGCGACCAGGAAGAATCGCCCGTCAGCGTCGACGTGGTAGTTGTCCTCGTTGTTGTCACGGAAGCAGCCCGTGATACTGACAGAGCCCCATTTCAAATTCACCCTGCGGACATTCCTTTCGTTCAGATCGGACCTCAGGTCACCCTTCGTGAGCACGCGACCCTGGAAGTCAGCCGTCCGACTCACGGACAGCGCTAGCTGGTGAGAATCATAGCATCTCCCCGGAACAGGGTGCACTGCCGACACCAAAGTCCCCTCAGGGCAGCTCCGGACAGACGGCATTCATCAGGTCCGCGATGCCCAGCGTGGTCGTGGCCATCAGGGGTTCCCCCGCGGCGAATCCCGCACTCGTTCCCAGCAGCCGCGCCTGGCTCTCGACCAGGTGCAGAACACGCTCTTTTTCAGGGGGAAACTGCGTGCGATAGGCACGAATTGACTTCAGTTTGTCATCCAGTTTGCTGGAAATGTCCACTACGAACGCCCCCGGAGAGCTCAACAGGTGCAGGGAGCCAAACCCCAGCGGATACCACAACTGCTTGCGAATCGTGTGGACTGGCAACTGCTCAAACTCCACATCCCATTTGGTCAGCCGGGAGTAGAACACGGCGGCATCGGTAATCTGGACGGCCTGCCAATGGTCGGGTGAGGCCATCGGCGTCTTGGCGGCCATTCCCAAGACTAACCTGGGACGATACCGCCGAAAGACCTTGGCCAATGCGACACGGCTGTCGAAGTTGTCGAACAAGCGACGATTCGTCAGATCGAGGGTCTCCCGAACGTGGACCCCGAGCACCTCAGCGGCTTCTCGCGCCTCGGCCAGCCGCACCTCAGGCCCCGGACTGCCGGGCGTCGGCTCGCCATCCGTCAGGTCAACGATGCCGACGCGATACCCTTGCTCAACGAGCTTCGCCAGTGTCCCGCCGACCGCGATCTCGACGTCATCGGGATGAGCACCGACGGCAATCACGTCCAACGGCTCAGGAAGTGGCACAGCGGTCATTGGGGCAGCAACCTTCCAGGTGGTATGTCATGCGAGACCGGATCCCGGACGTTATTGCGCCGAGGACCCGGAGTCAAACAGAAAGCTCCGCAGCACCTTCGCGAATCGGTGCGGATGCGTCAGAAACACGAGCGGCCCCGTATTGTCCAGCATCTCCTGTCGCACGTTCGAGAGTCGCTCGGCCACATCAGACTGACTCTGATGGCTGACACGCCCGTCCCCTTCTGTGGCCAGCACCAGCACCGGAACCTCGATCTGGCCCAGCTCGTGATCCAGATGGCAGTGCTGCGTGATCCACAAGCGCTGCCCCCACTGACTGAGGGAAGTCCGGTTCAGGTTCTGCTCAAAGAACTCCCAGCGCGTGGCGTCGAAGGGGGGAAACCACGCGCGATGATTCTGACGGGCGATGCCGGTGGCCAGGCGGGAATGTCCCAGATCGCCGTGGGCCCGGCGCCACTTCGCAATCAGCAATCGTTCGACCAGTGAAAACCTCCGCGAAGAACTGACACCATGCAACAGGGATCGTTCGATCCGGTCCGGGTGATCGATCATCATCCGGAGAGCCACCTGGGCGCCGAATTCTGTTCCCACGACCGCGAACCTGTCACGCTCGAGGAAGTCCACCGCCTGCACCAGGGAATTCGATACTGCGGACAGTTCTCCTGCTGCCGAAAGGGCTGCGCGAGTGGATACCTGAGGTGGATCGATCAACAGGCAGCGGCACTCCTCTCTCAACAGCCAGGCGGTAAGAGCAAAGAGTTCGTGGTCGCCGGCATACCCACCGAGAAAAATCAGCGGAAGCCCGGTTCCGAGTACTCGACCACGGACGGTCCCTCCAGCAGTCGGGACCATGAAGTCCTTGCCTTCGGAGCGGACATTGGCGAGCACATCCTGCCACGACAGGGGCGTCGGACATCCAGAGTCAGTGGGAACCGGCACCTGTTCTGGCGGGATTCCCCCCGAGGGAGTTGCAGCCACAGACCGGACTTGATCGCCATACACGATTCGGTTCCCTGAGTGATCCGGCGGTCGCGCACTCGAACGAGGCACCAGCGAGCGACATCCGCCGGGCATGCTCCAGTGCTATCGGATAATCAGCCTGTGGCGATTACGAAGTCTGCACACGCCGACACTGCATTAGACAGAGAGTGTTCGACTGGCACAATCGGCACTCGTTCGGAAGGGGGCGTCCCAGGAATCTTCGGGCGGCGACCATTCCTGACCTAGGGTTGAATGTCCTGTCCTGCTCCCCTCTGGCGAGCACCACATCTCAAACCTGAGCCAGCGAGTCGGCCATGTTTCGACGCCTCAATCCGCGAAAAAAGAAGTTCGTTAACAGCCGGGTGCAAGGCCGACTCATGCTCCGCTTTGCGCTGTACTGGGTCCTGTATCACGTCGTGCTGTGGCATGCGATCTTTGTCTTTCAGTTCATGCGCTACCGCATGCAGTCGCCGACTGGGGGCTTTGCCGTACCATTTCGTGAGATGTATGGGAATTTCGTCATCGACTATTATCCAGTCGCGTTGTGTGCGGCTTTGGCTTTGCCCATCGTGCTGCTGGACATGCTGTACGTCACACACCGGATCGTGGGCCCGCTCGTCCGTTTCCAGAACGCGCTTCGCGACCTGACCGCTGGCAAGACCGTGAAGGCCGTCCAACTCCGCAAGGGTGACCTGCTGACAGACTTTCAGGACGAGTTCAACCGTTATCTGAAGTCGCTGGACCGCCCCTCCAGCGAAGCCGTCGCCGAGGATGCCAGCGCGGATGCGATCGCTGACGGCCAGCCGATCGTGGACGAACTCGCTGAGCTGAGTCGCAGCCTCCAGCGATCCCAGCCCGTCGTCGACAGTCGCGTCTGAATCTCAGCCCGGCCCCGGACACGTCACGGACTGACGCTCGCCATTGACCAACCAAGCGATCGGTGCAAGCGGAACTGGGCCTCATTGTACCCGGTCACCGCGAGCAGATAGGCCCGCTGGGCTTCCTCGAAGGCCTGGATCGACTGCAGTACCTCGATGGGGAGCCCCTGCCCTTCGCGAATCCGTCGGCGGTTGCGTTCATACGAATCACTCGCCGTCCGAATCGCGCGCTGAGTCAGCTCGAGGCGTTGCGCCGATGAGTCACCTGTGAGCACGCTTCGGAGACCTCGCGAGCCACGCGATCCATGATCTGCAACTGTTCATACCGTGACTGCTGCACTCGCGATGCCGTCTCTCTTCTGGCCGCGTGTTCACCCAGTCCCAGGTTTCGGATCTCCCACACCGCGATGGCATCGAAGTCCATACGATCGCTGAATTGGTCGACCCTGTTGCCCAATCCTCCACCGAAGCCCGTCTCGCTCAGGGCCAGCAGTACGCTCGGAACGAATGGAGCATAGCGCTGCCGCTCGAACTCGTCGCAGGCGGCCGCCACCAGGCACTGGGCCTCCCGAAGCTCCGGTCGCTGTGAGAGGGCTGTGCCGATCAGGCTGCGACTGTCCGCGGGCATCGCGACCAGCTCGATCGGGACAAGGGCGGGATCAGCAATGGCGACCTGACAGCCGGGTTCCAAGCTGACCGTCTCCAACAGCCGCGCCAAGGCGACATCCCTCAGCTCCTGGGCCTCCAGCACCCGCCCTTCGACAAGAATGAGTTCCGTGGCCAGCCGATCAGCATCCGCCTGGAGCCCCTGCCCTGCCGCGGCGTAATCGGCCGTCAGTTGCGCCAGCTCTGCGGTTCGAGCCTGGCTCGCGGCGAGCACCTGCAGTTCCTGCTCGGCGGAAAGCAGATTCAGGTAGGCCAACGCGACGGCGAGCAGTTGATCCTGACAGGCGGCAGTGGCCGCGTGCTGTCGCGCCCAAGCGGTCTTTTCCGCAATGCGAGGCAGAAAGATGGCATCCGAAACATGAAACTCGGCCACGATGCCGGGAATCGGAGTGGTCCCCGCTCCGGTCGCCCCCGCACCAAGTCCCGCCTGCAGCGAAGACCGGTTGACGTCGTCGATGTTTCCGTTGCTCGCCTGCAGGTTGCCGTCATGCCTGTGAAAGCTGATCCCGGCCCGGAGCGACGGGAGCCACATTGCATTGGCACTGTCCAGGCGGGCATACGCTTCCTGAACGCGCCACTGAGCGAACCCCACCACCGGATGCGTGCCGCCAACCAACGCGAGGGCCGTCGGCAGATCCATCAGCATCACGTTTTCGGGCAGTGATCGCGGAAAGTACTCCGCCGGCATCTCCGAGTCGACCTCGGCTGTCGCCAGCGCTGGAGAAGTCGTCACGTCTTCGGTGGCCTCGCCGCCGGCGAGCAGTATGCCATGCTGACGCAGCGAGGGTGCATCCTTGACCATTTCTCGGGAGTGATCTGCTCCGTCCGCCTTCCGCCTTGAACGCGCGACTCCCGTGAACGACACCGCTTTGTCCAGCGAGGCTTGACGGTCCTGCGCCTGATCAACGGCAACAGCAGCGCGCGCAGACAGGCCGTCGGTCCGCGACGCATAGGGGCAGTCAACGGCCGAACTGGACCGTGGTGCGAAGCGAGCCAGCCAAGTGCTCTGGCAACCAGCACCCAGCAGGCACAATAGCGCCACACAAGTCCGCGAGCCACCCATTCCGACACTCCTTTGTCGACGCGGTAAGCGATCCTCAACGTATACGGATTCAATTCGACGTGCCGAAAATAGGGGCTGCAGGGAATCTGACACCTTTTCGGTCTGGTTGGCCGACACACGACACGACCGTTGCTCTGATACGATTCTGCAGCTTGTGCCGGTTGTGAGGAATGCGGACCATGGGAAACGGAGAATGGCGCTGGCAACTCCTGTCGCTTGCCCATCCTCTTTCGGTAGACTAGGGAATCCCAAATCGTGTGAGGATGGTCTATTCCATGTCCCCCCCCCCCGCTGACTCTCGTGCTCGGTTGTCTGGCCGCAATGGCGGCCGGATGTCTCCGTCCGCAAGCAGCCGACCCGGAAAAACCGGCCGAAGCCTCCAGGGTTTCTGTCCAGACCGTGGCCGTCGAGTCGGTGGATCTGCGGCGGACGTCAACACAGCCCGCCACCGTCCATCCTTTTTATGAGGTGGATCTGCGGGCCAAGGTCTCCGGTTACGTTCGAGAAGTTCTCGCCGACATCGGTGACGTCGTCGAGGCCGGTACGACACTCGCTGTCATCGATATGCCTGAACTGCTGCAACAGGGCGCAGTCATCGATGCACGGGTCGCCCGACTGGAAGCGGAGCAGCTGGGAGCCCAGGCCGATGTCGACCTGGCACAGGCCAACATCAGCTCAGCCGAAGCCCTGCTCGCCGAATCCCGTTCGCAACTGGCGGAGGCGGAGGCACTTCTCGCGGCCTCCGAGGCGGAGTTTCGTCGCGTCACTGACCTGGTGAGTCGACAGGCAATTGAGCCACGACTCCTCGATGAAGTACGAAAGAAGCGCGATGGCGATCTCGCTCGCCGCAATTCGGTCTACGCCTCGATCAAATCGGCTGAGGCCCAGGTCACGGTCGCTCAGGCTCGTCGCAAGGTGGCCGAAGCGGCGGTCCAGGTGGCGCAGGCCGATACCCGGGTGGCGCAGCAGGAGCGGAAGGAGATCGACGTCTCGCTGCGCTATGCCACCATCACGGCCCCGTTTTCCGGCGTCGTCACGGGCCGGCACGTGAACCCCGGCGATCTCGTCGCCACTGGAAATCCAGCCACGCGACTCTTCCGCATCAGTCAAGTCGACAAGGTGCGAATCCATGTTCCTGTCCCGGAACGCGACGCCCCGCTGGTTAACGTGGGGGATGCTGTCTCGCTGACATTCCCGTCCTTTGCGGCAGAAGAGCTCACAGCGAACGTTACACGGTCCACGCAGAGCATTGAGCACAACACACGCACGATGCTGGTGGAGGCCGTCGTTGAGAACACGGACGGCAGACTGCTGCCAGGCATGTTCGGCCAGGCGTCCATCGAACTCTCCACAATGGTTGAGGCCGACGTGCTGCCCGCACGCGTAATTCGTTTCGACGCGAAAGGTCAGCCCTTCGTCTATGTGGTCGGTGTCGACGATGCGATTACTGTCACACCCGTCGAAACCGGCTGGGACGATGGCAGCTCGATTCAGATCCTGGGCGGTCTCCCACCGGGTCAGAGGGTTGTTGATGCCCACCTCCAGCGATTCGTCGACGGACAGCCTGTCCTGGTACTTCCTCGCTGACGATTGCAACTTGCCTGATACCGCCGCAGCCCACATCACCTGAACAGACAGCATGGGCCTGATCCGATTCGCTCTCCGAAATCCCTATGGCATACTGGCGGCCACGCTGGGACTGTGTCTGCTGGGCGCTTCCGTGATTCCCGGGCTCACCGTGGACATCCTGCCGGACTTCGAGGAACCGGTTGTCGTCAGCTTCTTCTCGTATCCGGGGCTGCCGACCCTGGACATGGAGAAGTCGGTAACGTCACGTGTGGAACGAGCACTCACCCTCGCTGGTCACATCGAGCACCAGGAATCGCGGACGCTCCCCGGGGCCACCGTCATCAAGGTCGCATTTCAACCGGGGACGAATCCCAGTTCGGCGATGAACGACATCGTCAATCTCGAAGCGAGCGACATGTTCCATCTCCCGCCGGGGATCGAATGGCCGTTTACGCTGCGCAGTGAGCCGTCAAATCTTCCGGTCGTCCTCGCTGCAATCTCCGGTGAAGGGCTGAGTGAGACCGAGTTGTACAACATTGGCTACTACGCGGTTCGCAACAAGATGGGGGGCCTCAAAGGAGTCCAGATCCCCCACCCCTTCGGCGGAAAGTTCCGGCAGATGATGGTCTATGTCGACCCGGCCAGGTTGCAGGCCCATCACGTCAGCACCAACGATGTTGTTGAGGCGCTACAGAAGTCAAACCTGGTCCTCGCAGCAGGCACGGCACTGCTGGGCGGCACAGACTACCAGGTCCACCCCGTCAATACGCTGCCCACCACGGCCGACATCGAAGCCATCCCCATCGCGGTTCGCGACAGTGGCCCGATCTATATTCGCGATGTCGGCCGGGCCGTCGATGATGCAGCACTCCAGTACAACATCGTCCGCGTCAACGGCAGTCGCAGTGTGTACTGTCCCCTGCTGCGCGAGCCCGGTGAGAACACGATCGCGACCGTCGACCGGATCTACGAGGCGATGGCCACCGAGATCCCCCAGATGAAGGAGCGCGGTGAGATCCCTGAGGCAACGGAGATCACACTCGTGTCCGATCAATCCGGATACATTCGGACCGCGATGTCGAGCCTGTTCAAGCAGGTGTTTGCCGGCGCGGTGTTGGTCGCCATCACCGTCCTGCTGTTCCTGCGACAATGGCGGCCGACGGTCGTCATCGTCTCCATGATCTTCCTGTCGATCCTCATCGGAGCACTCGGCTTCGCCTTGACTGGAAATACGATCAACGTCATGACGCTGGGTGGCCTTGCACTGGCGATCGGCACGGTTGTCGATGCCGGCATCGTCGTGGTTGAGAATTACGTCCGCCATTTGAGAATGGGTAAGACCGCCCTGGTCGCGGCTCGCGAGGGAGCCGAGGAAGTGGCGACGCCCATTCTGGCGGGGACCGTCACGACACTGGCGGTCTTCCTGCCCGCCATCTTTCTGACAGGCATGATCAAGTATCTCTTCGAGCCTCTCTCACTCGCAGCCGCATTTACGATCGGCGCGTCATTTCTGCTGGCACTGACCGCGGTCCCCGTGTTCTGCGCGTATTTCATCGGCGGAGAGAGATTCACTACCAACTCAACGGCTGACGATCCGACGACTCCACATGGGCTCTACGGCCGGATTCTGCACACCGCTCTGCGGTCCCCGGCCCTCTCGGCATTGCTCATCGTGCTGGCTGCCGGAACATCCCTGCTGCTTTGGCCGCACATCGGCACCGAACTGTTCCCCGAAGTCGACTCCGGTTCGTTTGAGCTGCGATTAAAGACGCTGCCCGGGACCCGGCTCGATCAGACCGAGGAGCTCGTCGAGCGCATTGAGGAAGCGATCAAGAGCGTCATCCCACCCGCAGACATCGAGACGATCATCTCCAACATCGGGCTGCCAGTGGGCAAGGGCGCCGGCTTCTCGACGGTTCTCAGTTCGAATTCCGGCCCCGACACAGCGTACATCATTGTGAACCTCAGACAGCAGGGCCGATCAACCGGTACGAACACCTATGTCAAGCAGCTGCGGGAGACTCTCGCAGCAGAGTTCCCGCTCGAGCAGTTCCTGTTCGTGTCCGGTGGCATCGTCAACATGGCCCTGAACAAGGGCGTTCCCACGCCGATCAGCATTCAGGTCTCAGCCGGCAGCCTCGCGCAGTGTCGCGATGCGGCGGAGCAGGTCGTGAAAGCGGTCTCCCAGGTCCCGGGCACATCGGACGTCCAGATCGCGCAATCCCTGGAGTATCCGCAGTTGGACATCCAGGTTGACCGCACCCGCGCCAAGTACCTGGGGCTCGACCAGGAAGACGTCGCTCAGACCATTCTCGCGGCTCTGGGTTCCAGTGTAGGCTACTCACCGACGATCTGGATCGACCCGGCATCGGGAACAGACTTCTTCATGGGAGTGCAGTACGAGAACAACGAGTTGGAATCTCTGGACGACCTCCACAACATTCCCTTGTCGCTGATGACAGCCGACGGTCCCGTCACCATCCCGCTGTCCAATATCGCGACGATCAAGCGCGTGACGATTCCCGCCGAGATCGCTCACTACAACATCGCGCGCGTGAACGACGTGCATGTGAATGTCACAGGGCGGGACATGGGCTCAACCGCTCGCGACGTGGGTCAAGCTCTGGCTGGACTGGAGCTTCCTCCCGGAGTGACCGCCCGGCTCCGTGGACCTGTGGTCACGATGCAGGAAGGCATGGGACTGCTTGGCGTGGGCCTGGCCGTCGCTGCCCTGCTGGTGTACCTGGTCCTGATGGCGCAGTTCCGTTCCTTCCTGGATCCGCTCATCATCATGCTGGCCGTTCCACTTGGACTCGCCGGTGTCCTGTTGGTGCTCTTCGTCACTGGGACCACGCTGAACATCCAGTCGGTGATGGGAACGCTGATGATGATTGGAGTTGTCGTCAACAATTCCATTCTGCTCGTGGACTTTGCCAATCGACGCCGGAGCGAAGGACTCCCGGTCGAGAAGGCTGCGTTCGCGGCTGCTCAGGTCCGCCTGCGTCCAATTCTGATGACCTCTTTGACACTTGTGGCCTCCATGCTGCCGCTGACCATGCAGTTTTCACCCGGGAATGAAGCGATCATCCCCCTGGCCCGGGCCTTGGTCGGTGGAATGATCGTCTCAACGCTTCTGACGCTGATCCTGGTGCCCTGCGTGTACACCCTCGTACACCGACGAACTCCCCAGCCAGCGATCGCCCCCTGAAACCACGCCGGGGCAAGAGCGCGTCAGCCGAGGGAAGTTGGATTGCAATCCACGCCATGCTCTACGCGCACCTCGGGTTGCACAACGAGTGGCCAGCTTCCGGGTGCGAGTGTTGACAGCCTGACTGGGGAACAGTCCCACGGGCGCGATTGACCACGACTTGATGGTCACCCGTGAGCACGTCGAACAAGCGGCGTGCTGCGACGCTCGCGCGGCGCAGCAATCGCTTGTCGAGCCCCCACGACGTTTCAATCACCAGTCCCAGTCAGGCAGTCCTCGCCTTGCGCAACCCCGACGCTGCCGAGGGTTGTGAACAACTGCCGGGACCTCCACAAATCCCTGCTTGAAGAAAAGATGGGGCCGGTGGGACTCGAACCCACAACCAACAGATTATGAGTCTGCTGCTCTAACCGATTGAGCTACGGCCCCTCGAAAGGTTTACGTCGACGGCCGAGGTGATTGTGACACCTGACGTGACACCGAAGGGACTCCACGCTGCGAAAAACGGGGACACCCGGGCCCCCCTGAACGACACCTGACGCCTGGCTGAAAGGCGTCACCCGCGGACCAGTCTACCGCGCCGCGGAAGCCGGAGAAACCATATCCCGACGACGCGCTCTTCCCCCACGCTACCCGGCGCTAGGCTAAGAGAATCCGGGGCCCTCGAAAGATCCAACTGAAACTGACCGTACCGGTCGACGGGGCGCCCCCCTCGACGACTCTGCAGCCGTCAAGGCCTGCGACATCTGCAACGCCTTCTTGACGGCGAAACAGATCCGCGTCGACGCCCGCGAGCTGACCCTCAGGACCTTCAAGTGCTATCACGAAGCCTGCACTCCGGCCGTCGAGGCTTTCGGAAAAGCCCGCCGCGTCGACGATATCAGGCCGGACGACATCGAGCGCCTTCGCAAAGCTCTCGCGGCTCGCTGCAGCGTGGCCCGACTGCAAGAATCTTCGCAGCTGTGGATTTCCTCACGGGTCCGTCGTATCCTGAAGGTCGCCATGAGCGACGTCACCCAGATCCTGCTGCAGATCGAAGCCGGCGATCCAGCCGCTGCCAGATCAGCTGCTGCCGCTGGTCTACGACGAACTGCGCCAGCTGGCCGCCCAGCAGATGAGCCACGAGTCTCCGGGTCACACCCTGCAGGCGACGGCCCTCGTCCACGAGGCGTACCTGCGGCTGGTCGGTGCCGGGAAGTCGTGGGAGAGCCGGGGCCACTTCTTCGCTGCGGCGGCGAACTCGATGCGGCAGATTCTCGTCAACTGGGCACACGCCAAACAAGCGGAGAAGCGCGGCCGGACCCGGGAGCGCGTGATGCTCGGTGAGCTGGCGTCGGTCGACGGGGCCGATCCGGACATGATCCTCGACCTCGACGAAGCCCTGACGAAGCTGGCCGAGGAGGACGCCGAAGCGGCGGAGCTGGTCAAGCTGCGGCTGTTTGCGGGACTGTCCGTTACCGAGGCGGGCCAGGTGCTTAGCCTTTGCCGCACAGAAGCTTACGAGAGCTGGCAGTTTGCCCGGGCGTGGTTTGCCGCCCGGAAATCTGGACCAATCTCGAAATAATTCCCGGAATTCTCCGGACGGTCGGGGCGCATTTCTTGCATTGATAGCTGGAGGCTCAGGAGTGCCGGGCATTCCCTTCCGGTCACACGCGGGCGTGTCGCCCGTCTCCTGCTGAGCGACTCTCCACGTCACCGATCCACTTCCGGGAGGATTCACACTGGGCCGTCTGTTCACACTCTCTGCCATGGTTGTGGCGCTGTTTGCAATGAGCGACACCCTGGCCGTCGCCGGCAAGAACTCTCCACCGCCACCCCCTCCTGACGGCACGATCTTCTTCACGCGCAGCGCCAGTGCGACCACCTGCGGGATGAGGACCGACGGAACCAGCGTTACGGTCGTTCTTCCGGCAAGCGTTGCGGGGCTGTCCAGTTATCTCTGCCCCAGCCCGTCCGACCAGGTCTATGGAACAGACCCGCTGAATGACCGCTGGTGGATCGTCTATGAAGTCACCGGGTACTACGACGAGCTTTGGTCGGGAGGAAGCGTGACGTACGACCATCCCCACCACGATCTCTTCGCCGTCCGGACCAATCCGTCGAATCGATCGGTGGTGGAACATGTTCAATTGACGGACCTGTTTGGCTATGTCCTGTTTACCCGGGGTGGTTCGTATGACGCCCTGCCCCACTGGTCCAATAATTCCAACGAAGGTCCGGATTCCTATGTCGTACACCCCAGGGTGACGGACATCCGGGGCAACTTCTACATCGATGAGCAGGGACGTTCGATCATTGGACCGAGTACGACCGGTGCTCCGAGTACGCTTCACGAGTTGCGCATTCCGCTACGCGGCTCCGAGATCCAGGCGGGGTGGCTCGCCGGAGATTTCGTGCCCTTTGGACCGGACTCTCTGGACCCCGAGGAACTCGAGCTTGCGCTCGATCTCGCCCTGTGGCCATTTCTGCTGTATGAGTCCGGAGCCGGCACGACACCGATCTATGGGTTCCTGCCGGGCACCGCGTCTCCGGATGGGAGCATGCGGGTCCGATACACGAGCGCACAGGGGCATTTCCTCGTCGATTCGCTCGCCCCCGGTAAGAACAATGCGATTGCCTATCTCAGCAATCCGGGGACTGGCCAGGGACAGGACCGGTTTCCGCAGTGGTCACCCGATGGCAACACCATTCTGATCGTCGATGGCACGTCGAACATCCTGGGGACGACGGCGAGCGGAGGAAATCTTTACCTGCAAGCCCCGTTCGACGGTCCGGTCAGCCCGCTGTTGCTCTCCAGCAGCACTACGAAAAGAGGCACCACCACTGCGCTGAAATACTTCCTGTCCAAGTGGTCATCTGATTCACAGCATGTGGTTGCACGAACTTACAAGTACACCAACGGCACCAAGGTGAGCGAGAATCTGGTGCGCGTTTCGGTGGCCAGCGGCGCCGTCGTCGATCTCAAGATGAACACACTCTACAAGTATTTTCCGCTGCGATGGGTGTCCAACCAGCGGTACTGAGGACGGCACGGCGATCTTGTCCGTGGCCTCTCCCCTTGGAGCGATCTCGCCGAGTGCCACTGCTGGCTGGTCCAGCAGTGTGCACTGGTGTTGCCTGGCGAGCGGGGGACGTCAGTCCCCCGATGCGAACGCGAGCGAGCGTTGAACACATCGGGAGGCTCACGCCTCCCGATCGCCGGCAGGGAAGATCGATCAAACTCCTGCGACGCAGCCGCACAACCGCATGTGTGACGACAGCAGTCGAGAGATCACGCGACAGGGCACGGCTCACTGACCCTTGGCACACCAAGCATCCCTCGACCGCTGAGCTTCCTTGTAGTGCTGTACCAGCCGCAGTGTCTCGTCCACGAGAAGGCCCACAGCGATCGTCCCCTGCGGACTCAGATGACCATCGGCAAGTTCGAACGACTGGCCGCGAAAGGTGATGGCGTAAGCCTCCGGACAATAGCCGTAGAGCCTGCTGGCAAGAGCAAGCAACCCGCGCGGATCCAGTTGATGCGTCATGGCGACGTTCTCAGCACCGGCACTTAGGGGCCGAACCACGACCTCGTCGGCGGGACCATCGCAGGATGCGTCCAGAAAGATGACCAGAAACACATCCTCGAGTTCGGCCGCCAGTTCAGGTGTCACTCCGGCCTGGTCAATGACTCCCACATGCGTGGGGTCAACCGCGCGACGGACCCGCTCTGCTGCGAAGCGTCCGATAGCGTCATCGCCGCGCAGCAGACTCCCCAAGCCAATGACAAGGACCTGAGGATTCGTCATGACACCTCGGGCCGGCCTCGCATCAGCTCATCCAGCAGGTTTCCCCGGGCATCCAGGAGCTCGATCCGCAGGGGCATCTGACCGATTGCGTGAGAGGCGCAACTCAGGCAGGGGTCATAACAACGGATGACCGCTTCCACGCGATTGAGCATGCCTTCCTGAAGCTGATTTCCATCGACGAAGTGCTGGGCCACCTGCTTGACGCTGCGGTTCATCGCCAGGTTGTTGTGCCCCGTTGCAATGATCAGGTTCGCCCAGGTCATGAGGCCGTCGTCATCGATCTTGTAGTGGTGAATCAATGTGCCGCGCGGTGCTTCGGCAACGCCGATTCCCTCGTTGCGATTGCCGCGTGCCCGTGCCCTGGTGCGTGTCCCGATGATCTCCGGATCGTTGAGCAGCTGCTCCATGCGCTCGAGCGCGAAGATGATCTCGACCAGGCGGGCGAAGTGAAAGTGAAAGCTGCTGCTGACGGGACGATGCTGCTGCAGCCCGCGGAATTCGTCCAGCGCCGCGTCTGCTGCCGGTGTGCCGCAGAAATCGCAGTTGTTCAACCGTGCCAACGGTCCGACACGATAGATGCCGTCGGGATATCCGGCCGGTAGATAGTAGGGAAACTTCATGTACGAAAAGGGTTCGACCGCCTCGCCGATAATCCGTTGGTAATCCTCAAGGGGGACCATGTCCTCCACGATCGCGCCGTCCGCATCCTTGATACGAAAGAAGCCGTCGTAGTGCTCGAGTCCACCGCGAGGACTCACCAGGCTCAGATACATGGTCGGGAAGTTGCCGAAGTGATGCGGCTTCTTCCGGAAAACGCCCGAGCGAGCGCCTTGAAGGAGATCGAAGGTCCGCTGTGCAATCTCCAGTCCCTCTGGAATCATCGCCAGCATGGTGTCGCGTGACTTCAGCCGTCATGGCCTCGTTGACGCCACCGGGGACCATCCAACCGGGGTGTATCTTCTTGCCGCCGAGCATCTCGATGATCGTCTGCCCGATCTGACGCAAGCGAATGCCGTCCCGGGCAAGCTGTGGATCGGCGCCAGCACGCCGACGATGTTGCGTTTCTTCGGATCCGAATCCATGCCCAGCAAGCAGGTCGGCCGAAGACAGATGGAAGTACGAAAGCGCGTGCGACTGGGTGAGCTGTGCCAGATTCATCAGCCGGCGCAGCTTGGATGCCGTCCGCGGGAATCGCCACGCTCAGCAGATGATCACAGGCCTTGGACGACGCCACGAGGTGGCTGACAGGGCAGATGCCGCAGGTCCGGGCCGTCAGAGCGGGCATCTCCGGAAAAGGACGACCCTCGCAGAATTTCTCGAAGCCGCGAAACTGCGTCAGATGGAACTGAGCGTCCTCCACCGCACCCGCATCGTCAAGCTGCAGCGTGATATGCGCGTGGCCCTCGATGCGCGAGACGGGATCGAATAGTAATCGAACGGCCCATGACGATCGTTAAGCTCCGAAGCGAGTCACTTGTGTGGGGTCAGGCGTGCGGCCTGCGATCAACTCAGTCAGCACGTACCAGATGGTGTCGGCAGAAGGCGGGCAGCCCTGGACGAAGAGATCGACGTTCACCACGTGATGCAAGGGAACGACCTTATCCAGCAGCGCAGGCACGCTCACCGTCGGGCGTTGAGGCTGTGCCTGCACATTTTCCACGAAGGCTCGATCGTAGACCTCATCCAGATCGAACACGTTCCGCATGGAAGGCACGTTGCCGCTGACGGCACAGTCTCCCAGGCTGATCAGGAATTTACAACGTTCGCGAAACTTCCGCGCCTTGTGCAGATCCTCCTCGGTGCTGACGGCACCCTCCAGGATCCCGACATCGACATGCTCGGGCAGTTCCTTCGTGTCCACAATCGGGCTGTAAACGATGTCGACATGCTGCACGAGTTCGATCAGTCGCTCGTCCAGATCCAGAAACGACATGTGGCACCCGGAGCATCCGTCGAGCCACGCCGTTGCGAGCGTGATCTTGCTTCCCGAAGTCATCGATTGCCTCGCATGCGTGACAGGTACGGCAGAAAGTCGTCGTGCTTCTCCATCTCGCCGGCCGCCGTCCCTTTCTTGACCAGTGCACCGGTCGGGCAGACCTGAACACACTTCCCGCACCCGGTGCAGGACTCGCTCTCGCCCCACGGTTGATTCAGGTCGGTAATGACCTCGCACTCGACACCTCGGCCCATGACGTCCCAAGTGTGGGCACCTTCGATCTCGTCGCAGACACGGACACAACGCGTGCAGAGGATGCACCGATTGTGATCCACGCGAAACAGATCGTGAGAAGAATCGACCTGGTACGGGGCGTTGCGGTAGGGCACACGCACATGATCCATGCCGCATTCCCGGGCCAGGTCCTGGAGTTCACAGTGGCCATTGGAAACACAGACAGAGCAGACATGGTTTCGCTCGGCAAACAGCAATTCCAGGATCATGCGGCGATACTTTCGCAGCCGATCGCTGTTCGTCAGAATCCGCATCCCCTCGGCAACCTGTGTGGAGCAGGCCGAGAGCAGCTTCGAGTTCCCTTCAACCTCCACCACACACAGACGGCAGGCGCCCCAGGCGCTCAGCCCCTCGAGGTAGCAGAGCGAAGGGATCCTGATCCCATTTTCGCGGGCAATGTCCAGGATGGATTCGTCTGCACGCGCCCCCACGTCCTGGTCATCGATCTTCAGCGTGACCACGCGGACTTTGGGCGGTGCGGGAACCGATGTCAGCGAGCGCACCATCTAACTGTCCTTTACCACTATGTCCAGCGTCGGGGACCCGGAAACTGCGGCCTGCAGCTTCTCTTCGTACTCGTGGCGAAAATACCTCAACGTGCTGAGTACAGGGTTCGGTGCGGTCTGCCCCAGGCCACACAGGCTGGTGGCCTGAACGACTTCACACAGCTCTTCCAACAGCTCCAGATCGGAAATAGTGCCCTGCCCTTCGGCCAGTTTGTCGAGCAGACCGTGCATCTGGAAGGTCCCCGCACGACACGGGACGCATTTGCCGCACGACTCGGTCATGCAGAACTCCATGAAGTAGCGCGCGACGTCCACCATGGACGACGTCTCATCCATCACGATCATTCCACCGGACCCCATGATCGACCCGGCGGCACGCAGCGTATCGTACTCCACCGACATATCGAGGTGCTCCCGGGGCAGACAACCACCGGATGGGCCGCCCGTCTGCACGGCCTTGAATTCGCGACCGTCCGGAATGCCTCCCCCAATGTCTTCGATGATCTCCCGCAACGTGATGCCCATCGGAACTTCAATCAGTCCCGTGTTCTCGATCCGTCCGGCCAGGGCAAAGACCTTGGTCCCCGATGAGTTCTTCGTCCCGATCGAGGTGAACCACTCGCCCCCGTGCCGGACGATTGCAGGAACATTGGCCAGCGTCTCGACATTGTTGATGAGCGTCGGACATTCCCAAAGTCCCTCCTCAGCCGGATAGGGGGGGCGTGGACGCGGCTGTCCGCGCAAACCTTCAATCGAGGCGATCAACGCGGTTTCCTCGCCACACACGAAGGCCCCTGCTCCCAATCGCAGTTCCACTTCGAAGCTGAACGGCGTCTCGCAGATGCGCTGGCCCAGCAAGCCGAGGCGGTTGGCCTGGCGAATCGCCGTACGCAGGCGATTCACCGCTAAGGGATACTCGGCCCGAATGTAGATGAAGCCCTGCTGGGCCCCCACGGCATACGCCGCCAGCGCCATACCCTCCAGCACGCGATGGGGGTCGGACTCGAGGACGGCCCGATCCATAAAGGCGCCCGGGTCACCCTCATCGGCGTTGCAGATAACAAACTTCTGCGGACCGTGCGCCTTGGAAACGGTGGTCCATTTGAGTCCGGCGGGATAGCCGCCACCACCGCGGCCCCGCAAGCCACTGAGACTGATTTCACGCAAGACATCGTCGGGGGTTTGCTCGGTCACGGCCCGCACCAGCGCGGAATACCCGCCGACCGTCAGATAGTCCTCGATCTGTTCCGGATCGATGATTCCTGAGTTCTCCAGCACGATCCGCTGCTGGCGTGCGAAGAACGGAATGTCCGTTGGACATCTCAGCCTCTCGACCACCGGTCCGCCGACACTCTCGAACAACTCCCCCGAGTCCTCCGCAGCGACCTTCTGATAAAGGATCTCAGACGAGGACTCGTCCGAATTGAGACGAACCAGTGGCCCCGCAGAACACAGGCCCATGCAGCCGACGCTCTTCACGCACACGTCGGCCCGCCCGCCTTCCTCGGCCCGCGACTCCAGCGCCTGCAGGACGTCCTTGGCGCCCGAGGACTGGCAACTGGCCGCCATACAGACGCGCAGGCAGTGCCGATAGGGACGGCGCGCTCCATTCGATTTGTCAACGAGTTCCTGTAGCTCTTCCAGATGCATTCAGATGACATCCTCGATAGCCGCCACCAGCGTCGCAGCGGTTTGGTTTGCCAGAACCTGACCATCAACCACCGCGGTGGGCGCCAGCCCGCACGCTCCGACGCATCGCGCGCTCAACACGGAGAGCAGGTTGTCCCGGGTGGTCTGTCCCGGTCGAACGCCAAAACGTTCTTCAACACCGGACACCAATTCACGTGTGCCCTTGATGTAACAGGCAGTCCCCGTACAGATTACACAGGTGTGTTCGCCCTGCGGCTTCAGGGTGAAGAGGTGATAGAACGTCGCCACCCCGTACACCTTGCTCAGCGGCAACCCCAGGGACTGGGCAACGAACCTGAGGGACGTCTCGTCGAGATATCCGAAGCAATCCTGAACCTGATGCAGTGTTTCGATCAGTGCGTGGCCGTCGTAGCCGGTGCGCCGCATCGTCACATCGACAATCTTCCAGCGTTTGTCGTCGCTGGGCCAGGAAGTTCCCCCTCGTCCATCGTCTCGGCCGTCGTTCATCTCGGTGTCCTCATGCACCTTCGCCATGGCGTTCCGGAAGTCTCCGGACAGGTGCGAGGCATCTCAGGAGAGAGGCAACGATCCGATCCACGATCCGGCAGTGCGCCAAGTCAAGCGGACGCAGCAACTCGACGGACATCTTAGCGACTGCTGGATCTATCGCCACTCAATGTCGAGGTAATCTCGCTCAGGAGACCCAACATAGATTTGCCGGGGGCGACAGATCCGGCTGCCCGAGTCGCGGACCTCCTTCCAGTGCGCAATCCAGCCTGGCATGCGGCCAATGGCGAACATCACCGTAAACATGTTTGTCGGAATCCCGATCGCCCGCAGCAGGATCCCCGAGTAGAAGTCCACATTGGGATACAGGTTGCGGCTGATGAAGTAGTCATCCTCCAGCGCAACTTCTTCCAGCCGACGGGCCACGTCCAGCAGCGGATCGGCCACGGCGCGTTTCCTCAGCAGAGTTGTCACCAGTTCGCGCAAGATCTGTGCGCGGGGATCGTAACTCTTGTAGACACCGTGTCCGAATCCGTACAGCCGTTCCTGCTTCTGCTTGACGCGTTCAACCAGCGTGTCCACGTTCACGCCAGATCGATGGATCTCCTCAAGCTGATCAATCACGGCGACGTTGGCCCCCCCATGCAGGGGCCCCCACAAGGCACAGACCCCGGCAGCACATGAGGCGAACAGGTTCGCACCCGAGGAGCCCACCATACGGACAGTGGAAGTCGAGCAGTTCTGCTCGTGCTCGGCATGGAGGATCAGGAACAGGGAGAGTGCTCTCACAACATCTGCGTCGGGCTCGAACTGCCGCATGGGCAACGAGAACAGCAAATGCAGAAAATTCCGGCAATAACTGGCCGAGGGCTGCGGATACATCAACGGCTGCCCGATCGATGTCTTGTAGGCGTAAGCCGCCACAGTCCGGATCTTCGACATCAGGCAAGCAGCCGCATTCTCGAAACCGTCCTCGTCGTCGAACTCCAGGATATTTGCATTGTAGCAGGACAGCGTGTTGATCATGGACGAGAGGATCGCCATCGGGTGCCCGCTGGGCGGGAATCCGTGAAACGAATGCCGCATCCCCTCATGGATCATTTCGTGTTCGGACAGTCGCTGACGGAATCGCACCAGTCGCTCCCGCGTGGGAAGCTCGCCATAGATCAGCAGCAGGGCTGTCTCGATGAACGTCGATTGCTCCGCAAGCTGCTCAATCGGAATGCCGCGATACCGCAACACTCCCCGCTCACCATCGACGAAACTGATCGAACTCCTGACCGAGCCGGTGTTGCGAAACCCTTCATCCAGGGTGATCGCATCGGTCTGTTCGCGCAGCCTCGAGATGTCAATCGCCTGTTCATTCTCGGTGCCCACAACCATGGGCAGTTCCACGGTCGATTCACCAACCTGCAGCCTAGCGGTCGTCGCTTCCTCGATGAGATCAGGCATCATCCACGTCACCCCCCATTGCGCACTCCAGAGCACCCTGCGCTTGGCCTCGGAGATCGGATAGACGGAACACCACACCTCATCTGAAGTGCACGTTCTGTGCCGATGCAGTCAATCCCGGCCGTCCTGCGTGGCGAACGCCTTCCACCAGGTTCGGCGAATACTCCGCGTCCGGCGAATGCGCAACCTTGCTCAAGAAGTGAGCACTCACTTCCCGGCGCAGGCGACGGGAGCCGCTGTCATACGCAGAGAGAGATGGGGCCGCAAAAGCGGGGCGCTCTACACCATGCGGCACGGTCCACAGGCGTGGCACTGTGGGCAGCACCAGCGTGGAAGCACAAACGGACCGTTGCTCAACCCTGAGGCCGCACAGGATCTGGGCCAGTCCGCGCGTAGAAGCGCCGAACAGCAGACCAATCCCGCTGCGATTCCGGGAAGCAGAACTTCGACGGACCCATTCAGTCCGCGGATTCATCCAGCGTGAAGGGAGCACGCACCGCCGGCTTCTCAACCTGACCGGCCCGGATCAATCGCACCGGAACTCGCCGACGTACGATCTTCCCATCCTCCAGCACGCGAATACGCTGCAGATTCTTCTTGAACAGACGTCGCGAAATACCTGTCGGCTTGCGGCCGTTACCACCCAGGTACTTTGCCTTGCCGCGATACTCAATGCTGTTGCCAAACGTCGGCTTGTTGTCACCGTAAAGTGCCATACGCTTAGCCAACTTGATTCGCTTGTTCTTCTTCAGCGTGCTCATGATTTCATCCGAGATCCAGCGGTCCCGATGCAGAACATCGGACCAGCGGTCGTTGGTCGATTTCGAGACCGAAAGGTATCGGATTGTCGGCCGGGATGCAAATCCCGTCTCGTGAGCTCTTCAAGTGGCGGTTGCTCCTGACCGCAACGGATCAGCCATCCGTGGTTCCCTGTGGCTGCCACCAACTGTAATCCTGGGGTGACTTTGGGGCCCCGTTTGCAGTTTGTGCACCCAGGCCGGACTTGTCCGCACAGGCGACTAACAACGACAGCCACGACGTAACCCTTTTTCTCGCAATAGGTAACGAAACGCAGCCGTCTGAATTGCAACCTTGTCCCGGGCATCTGGCACACCAACTGCCTCAATCCGCTCATGCACGCGAGATCCATCGGGATCCCGCAAATATCAGGGGGAACCGGAACACCCATCGCAGACCCGTCTCACACCGGTCGCGTTGACTGTTTCCAAAGGAGGATCGCATGTTGGTTCTTACGCGAAAGCAGACGGAAACGATACAGATTGGCCAGGACATCGTGATCAAGGTCATTCGGACGGGCCGGGGGAGCACCAAACTGGGCATCGATGCGCCTCAGCACATCCGCGTCATGCGGGGCGAAGTCTTTAGCGGCGTGGCTGCCCATCGCAGAACCGCCGCGTCACTCCCGCCGCGATCCCCATTCCCCCTCACATCAAAGATGACGGATCCCCTGAACCTGGGCGTCGCCTGAGAGCAAGGCAACCCCGCACGTACATCACCACATACTCAAAGGTCGGGAGTCGCAGGGAAGAGACGGGCCATCGATCGAATTGCCAGCAACTCTAAAGATCCCCCGGGAGAGCCGCACGGTCGTGACGTAAGCTCCCGTGATTCGACACCTCGCACCAACCGCGGGCCTCTCGCTCGATGGCCTGAACCCGACCTTTGAGAGATGGTGCCGAACGGTCGGCCCATCTGCCCAAGATCGCCCTTCACTGGCCTCCAACGGCGCTTACTGCAGAGTGAACTCGGGCAGTCTCACAAGGGCTCCGCCCAACTCGGCCGACTCATGGGCGCAGATTCCCACGCAGGTCCAGTTGGCGCTCTGCACAGCGTTTGGCCACGGATCGCGATCCTCGACGAGTGCGCTGATGAACTCGTGTACCAGGTGCGGGTGAGACCCACCGTGCCCTCCCCCCTGAATGAAGGACAAGTGCTCGGCATCCTGGATCGCGGCGGGCTGGGTAAATCGCTGGATTTCCTCTGGCAGCAGGTGCGCGAAATCCGGTACTTCGATCTTCTCAGGGATCTCCGGCTCGGGCCGCTTTGCGGTGTGCAGGACGTGTGGCTCGTGCTCCACGAGCGTCCACTCGAACGACTTTCTGGTGCCGTACACGTCGATGCTCTCGCGGTACTGCCGGGCGACGTCGTACAAGAACCGCCAGATGTGGCAGGCCACATCCGAATCCTTGATCTTGATGTGGCAGCTTTCCACGGCAAACCGGTTCCCCGACTTCCGTTGGATCTCCTCACGAACGGTCCCCGAACCGAAGCAACTGACATACTCGGCCACTCCGTCTACCAGCCCCAGGCAGGGACTGACGACGTGCGTGGCGTAATGCATGGGGATCATCCGCTCCCAGTAGTCCGGCCAGCCATCCATATCCTGAGGATGAGAGGCCGACAGGTACTGGATCTTCCCGAGCTCACCCCTCTGGAGCAGATCCTTGATGTACAGGAACTCGCGACTGTAGACGACGGTCTCCGCCATCATGTACTTGAGACCGGTCTTCGCCACCTTCTGACAGATCCGTTCACACTCCTCGATCGTCGTCGCCATGGGGACGGTGCACATCACATGCTTGCCGGCATCCAGCGCCCGCAGGCTCATCCAGGCATGGTCGGGGATCGGGGAGTTGATATGCACATAATCAACGTCCGGATCCTCCAGCACATCGTCGTAGCGAGTGTACCGCTTTCCAATACCGAAGCGATCCGCCGACTTGTGTAGCTCGGCTTCATTTCGTCGACACAGGGCGACCACGTTGGCCTGCGAATGAGCCTGGTAGATCGGAATGAACTCGGCCCCGAAACCAAGCCCAACCATGGCCACGTTCACTTGGCGGTCGGTCATCAATACGGCTCCCGGCGTGTGGAGGATCTGCATTACCCCAGCATTTTAATCCGCCGTGCGCCGGAATTCGACAGTCAGCCGCAATCAGAACGCTGCTGACGACGCCGAACAACTTGAGGACTGTGCCCCGATCGCCCCCTGCAACTGCTGGAGATACGCCTCCGACTGGGCGTCAGCCAGGTGTCGTTCGCAGATCTCGATCTGGCTCGAGAGATCGGCGTCCTTGTAGACCTCGCTTTTGAGGCACTGCCGAGCATACTCGAGGCGACGCTGCCAGCGCGAAATATCACGCTGCTGCTGAACGTCCAGTCGCTCACGGTACCAGTCACTGGCAATCAGTGACTCATACGTGAACATTTGACGCAGCTCTGGAGCGTGCTCGTCGTATCCCTGCCAGCGCCCCTCCGCCATAATTGTGACGAGGGCCCGCAGCGGCGGGCAGAGATCTTCGATGGTCCCATCCTGAAAATACTGCCGGGCCACTCGCTGGTGCGCTTCTCGAATATGTTTGACCCCGTCGGCGAACGCGGCCGTGTCCTGGGTCTCGGGTCGCAGGATCGAATCGACGAAGACCTTGTCCGGATTGTCGAACACCCGACCAAAGAAGTGATGAATAAACCGACGTGTGACGCGGAATCCCAGACGATGCCCTGACACGGTCTCGCCATTCACCGTGACGTCGGGAACAGGTTCCAGCATCTGCTCGTCCCGGAGGTATCGAGCGCTCCGTTCCTCCGGAGTCATCCGGCACCAGACTTCGGGAATCAGCAGGCTGATATCGTGATCGACGCGGAAGTCGGGCCCCACAAAGCCCGCCGCCGTCGTGAATCCTTCGAGGTTTGTCAGGATCATGCTGACGAGAGCCGCGTTGAGGTCCGCAGCGGGCCTCAACATGTTGAACGGCCCCTTGGTCAACGCCCCTTCACTGCCGGCTCCCGTGGTCGATGGGCTCTTGCCCGTCAACGACGCGATGTAATCCATGAACAGCTCGGGGAGCTCCTGATAGTGGATCGGACCATACACGGCCAGCGAACGAAACCCCCGCACGGGATCGGGAGGATTGAGCCGGCGACCGGCCAGGACGGCACTCACCGGGAGCAGCACCGGCTGGTTCGCGGGAATCCCCCGATAGAGTCTTGTCCCCATGATGGCCACGTGCCGATCCAGTGGACGAACCAGATCCGGACGGTCCTGAAGATAGCGGGGATTCTTCGACGGCACTCCATCAATGTTTCGCGGATTATCGGAACAGACGACGTACCGGCTTTCGCCCTTCTCGACCGAACGCAGCAGCTCCTGCATCGGGCCCGTAAACGCGTCGAAGTCAATCACTTTCTCCAGCATGTCGTGAACGACTTCGCGCGTAAGAGGCTCGAAGTTCGAGATAAAATTGACGTCGCGCCGGGCGAGGTCGGCCTCAGCCTGCTTGTCCAGCCCCCGGTGAACGGCATCATCCGGCCGCTGAAACAGCCGGTATTCGCAGTTGGTTACGAACTTGTAGGCTGGCGGATCGCTCGCTCTGTCTGATGGCCGACCGGGCGGGCGAACCACCGCGGGAATGACTCGCGATGGAACGACCACCGATGCCGAGATGTCATCCTCGGTCTGAACCTTGGCAGCAGCGGCGAAGTCCTGACGCAGCTTGAACGTCCGCCAACGACCCTCATTCGCGAAGCCGACGCGCAGGTACGAGCCGACGATACTCCGGGAATGGAGCTTCAGCTCGTGCCCGGGACTGCCGTTGACCACGTCGACACCGAAGTGCTTCCGCCAGTCGTCCCCCCAGTCCTCGTGATGAAAGCGCTTGATCGCGAACACCAGTGCATAGACGTGTTCCGGAATGCCGTCCAGCCAGGCGTTGTATTCTGCACTGTATTCCGCGGAGGGCGTGAGCAGCTTGATGACGCTGCCCAACGATCGCTGCGGATTGAGAATGGAACGGCTGGGATACTGATCGTACCGCTGCTGGTCCTGCATGTCGGCCGACCAGCGACCGGTATAGTCCCGGCTGAGCATCTCATCGACGATGGCCATGTCTTCCTCGAAGTCGGCGACGAACACCGGGCCATACTGCATGTAGTCGACGACGCTCTTGCTGATCTCGCTCTTGCCACCGCCACTGACGGTGCATGGCTTGTGACAGAAGATCCCCTCGCCAGCCGTCCCTACAATGCGCCAGCTCGGGGCGGCGGGATGCTTCTCCAGGCGAATCTTGTAACCAGACGGGGCCATGTAGACCCGACCCGGCAGTAGCGGAATCTCCTGCTCGACGCCGTCGCGCGTCCACATGATCCGCTGACCCCGCAGGTCGGCCCGCGCCTGCTCGGAGATGTACAGCAGGTTGGCAAAGGTCTTGTCGACGGCATATCCCTCCGGCTGGACATCCATCCATTCGCCGAAGTCCCGCACGACATCGTCGAAGGTCCGTCCGTTGTACCGCTTGCTGTCCACCTGGAAGCTCTCACCCAGGGACCAGCTCGGGAACACGAGCGCACCTCCGGCATGCTCCTCTTCGACCCCGCCCATCAGATTGGCCGCATAGCTGATCTGAGTCTTCACTTCCTTCTTGCAGTAGCCGAAGTAGTTGTCCGAGATCAGTGTCAGCACCACGCCCGCTTCGGTGCGGCAGGTTGCCTTGAACGGCTGTCCGCCGTTGTAGAGCTCCTGCTCGTCAGACCAGCACATCCCCTGCTCCCGCTGCAGCGCTGTCGCCTCATCGATATGCGGCAGTCGGAGCTCGCGCTTCGTCACACCGGTCAGGTGCGGTGCCAGGATCACACAGCCCGTATGGCCGGTCCAGTGCTCGACATCGAGACCGGCATCGTTGAAGGGCAGGTAAGGATCGCCTCCGTTCCCGAAGATCGACTCCACGAAGTCCAGGTTGCTGACGAGGCTCCCCGGCGCGAAGAACCGGCATTCCATCGTCATCGACGGACAGATCCCCGCGACCTCCGGACGGACGAGCGGACGCAGCAGCAGCGAGACGAAGGTTCGACCCGGTCGAGCTGTCTGTGATGTGAAGGGCAACAGCAGCAGTTCGTCCGGCGGCTGCAGGGCTCGGCGAAAGAGTTCCACGAAGGTCGCACGGGGCACCGACAATTTGTCTGCGGGAATCGGCAAGCCGCCATCACAGATGTGAAACGTCCCCCGAGTCGTGCGCCGGTCAAACCGCGGATTGTGCAATACACCGTTGACAGTGCGGTACGACCGCACCAGCTCGCTCTCGAACAGGTCTCCGTTGGCGGGCAACGACAACTCGCGGGCAATGCCATGCCGATCGAGAATCAGTGTCCGCCCAGGAAGCCGCAGCGGCGCTTCGGCAGACGTGACGTCGGCAAAGTGCTCCCCGAGAAAGGACTCGATGCGCACGTCTGCCGGACAACGATGGTCGGCGAGCAGGCGACTGCGCTCCCCGAAATTGGCCAGCAAGCCAGAGGCCAGGTCGACCAGTTCCGAGCCCCCCGCCTCCTCGACCACCGGAAGCCCGTTGGCGGCGAGTTTTAGATTGATGTACTGCAGGCGATCGCGCCGTTGCCGGGCGAGGTCGTCCGCCGTCGCTTCCGGAGCAAAGCTGAGATCACGCTTGAGATCCATAAGAAGTCACCTGTCTGTTTCGGCGCGATGTTGTGTTCGCCGAGCGCGAGTCACTTTTGTATCATCCAAGCTGGAACACTGCGATGGACCCGGAACCTCTTAATCAGCATTCGATTCGTTTGCGCGGGCCTTGGGATGTCGAATGGCTCTCTGGCAATCGCGGAGGTCCCTCTGCTTCGACACCGGATGTTCGGCAGGTGAAGCTGCCGGCCGACTGGCGGCAACTGTTCGGCGAACGCTCGGGGCTGGCGCGTTTTCGCCGGCGATTTCAGCGTCCAACCGGCCTGGAGGCGCACACGCGAGTCCTGATTGTGGTCGAACGCGTGGGAGGTGAGGTCACCCTCACCCTTGGACAGACCCCGATTCCGGTGTTGGATTTCGATGAAGATTCTCAGCGGCTTCGATTCGATGTGACCGGGCACCTGCAGCCGACCAACGTCCTCACGCTGGACATCTCCTGCGACTTGTCCACGCGTGAGACCGGGACCGGCGGGCTGTGGAGGCCGGTCCTGATCGAGATTCTGCAAGACCCGAACACCGTCTGACGGTGAACACACCGGTCACGCAGCGCTGGCAGCAGCAGTGATCGTGGTCAGCCGCAGTCCCACCGCGGCGGCCGCCGGCTCGCTGAGATCGCCCATGCGCCGCACCTCCAGGCGAACTCCGTAGGGGCGGGCATTGCTGACGTGAATCTCGATCTCCTCGTCATCGAGGGGTTCGGTCTCGACGGTCGGAACGCCCGTCAATGGCGGATGCAGCGGAAGATGCAGGGTGGTCTCGCGTTCACCAGCTGAAAACCGGGCGATCAGTACGGCCTCGATCTCTTCGCCCCCGCCCTCAGGCTGGCAGCGGATCACCCGCTGTGTCAACCCGGCTGGCCAGAGAGCCTGGGAGGGAGCATCCGCCAGAATAGGATCGGCAGGCGGCATGTCCACGCCGCTGCCTGCTGTTGGCTGCATCGCTGGCACCGCATCGTCCGACGGCGGTCGACCGTTCGCCCGCGCTTCCTTCGCATAGATCTTCCCGCCCGGCGCTGCTCCGGAGGTCTCGTCGACAGGGATCTGATCGAGCAGTCCCAAGCGGACGACTTCACTCAGCATCAGGAAGACTCCTCCGATTCCCAGAAACAGGGAGATGAGGCAGAGGGCGAAGGCCGAGGAATCGACCGCGAGGGCGATTCCCAGAACGGCCGCCGGCACGAGTGACAGCAGCCCGTCGAGCATGCGACGAGCGGTGTCCCCCCGCTCTCCGGACCAGTGGAAGAGCGACCAGGCCGCCAGGCAAGCCGTCAGCGAAACAAACACCGCGAGCACGACCACGAACTCAGAGGCCGTACCTGCGGCCGCACCGCGACGAGCGAGAGCGCCCAGCGTCAGCAGTCCAATGGCCCCCCACAAGCAGAGTGCTGCAACTGCGGGAAGATCGATGCGAGCCTCGCGGTTTCGTGGTGGCTGAACCACAGGATCCCTCCAAACCAGTTCGCTCCACGGTCGGGCGTTGCCGCCCTCAAGTCACCACGAAAGACGGCGCTGGCACACTCCCCGTCAACCCTGCGGCCGCACGGAGTTCTGCCGCCTTGTCGGTCGCCTCCCAGGTGAAGTCCGGATCATTCCGCCCGAAATGCCCGCCAAAGGCTGTCTTGCGGAAGATGGGCCGACGAAGCCGAAGGTGCGAGATAATACCCTGCGGCGTCAGCGGGAAGATCTCCCGCACTGCCTCGGCCAACTTCTCTTCGGAGACGTCCGCTGTTCCATTCGTATCAACACAGACACTCACAGGATCGGCGACGCCGATGGCGTACGCCAATTGAATCTCACATTCACTCGCCAGACCCGCAGCCACGAGGTTCTTGGCGATGTAACGAGCCATGTACGCCGCCGAGCGGTCAACCTTCGTCGGGTCCTTGCCGCTGAATGCCCCACCGCCGTGCCGCCCCCAGCCGCCGTAGGTATCGACGATGATCTTGCGTCCGGTCAGCCCACAGTCGCCGTGGGGTCCGCCGACCACGAACCGACCGGTCGGATTGATGTGATACAGCGTACTCGCGGACAGCAGATCCGCCGGAATCGTCTCCCGGATGATCCCATTGATCACGTAGTCGGCAATGTCGGACTGCGAGACTTCCGGTGCGTGCTGGGTGGAAACGACGATCGCCGTGACCGCCACCGGATGCCGGTCCTGGTACTGCACCGACACCTGGCTCTTGCTGTCTGGCAGCAACCAATCGACCTCCCCGGACTTTCGCGATTCTGTCAGTCGATTCAGAATTCGATGCGAGAGTGCAATCGGCAGCGGCATGTACTCTTCGGTCTGATTACAGGCATAGCCGAACATCAACCCCTGGTCGCCGGCCCCGTCCGCATCGACACCTTGTGCAATGTCGGGACTCTGCTGGTGGAGCCGCACATCCACCTGGCAGGTGTCGGCATTGAAACCGATGTCGTTGCTGGTGTAGCCGATGTCGCGAATGACATCCCGGGCGACCTGCGCGTAGTCGACGTGGGCCTGTGCCGTGATCTCGCCGGCGAGGCAGACAAAGTCGGTTGTGCACAAAGTTTCGCAGGCCACACGAGCCCGTGGATCTTGCTCCAGCAATGCGTCCAGGATTCCGTCCGACACCTGATCAGACACCTTGTCGGGATGCCCCTGGCTGACGGACTCGCTCGTAAAGATATGACTCGACATTCGTTTCTCCGAAGCTCCCACCGACTGAAAAATCTGCGCCTGGGCAAGTGGCACAAGCTATGCAAGGAGGAATTCTAACCCCCGTCAGGAGGCCTCACAACCTCTAACTTCCCGTCGGATTGACCACTTTCCCACACGCAGCGGCGCCCTGTCCGGAACCAATCGGCGGGGCATCTGCGGGCACTGCAGCTGCGGCGACGCCGGCCCCTCGAAGGGTCCCAGGCGTGCGCCACTCACCTCGCTGATGGGGCGAGCCGCCGGGAGTGCCTGACACAGGTGTACCGCTCGGCAAGCGATGACTCACCGCTTTCACCGTTCTGCTAGGCGGCGCGGCGCACGGCCTCGGCCTCCTCACGGCAATCCAGATCCAGCAGTAGTTGCACCGTCCGAACAGCTGCCCCCCGCTGAGCGCGTACGAACTGACGGGCCGCGTCCCCCTGTTGCCGGGCGACTTCCGGATGCTCGAGGCAGTCTCTGACCGTGCGCGTCAGTTCCTGGGCATTGGCAACCACCCGAACCCCCCCCTGGCTTTTCAGGCCGGTCACCACGTCGTGAAAATTGTGCGTATGGGGACCGACCAGCACCGCTGCACCACAGCCCGCCGGTTCAATCATGTTCTGACCACCGCGCTTCATCAGGCTGCCACCCACGAAAGCGATGGACGCCAGACGCCAGCATTGGGACAACTCGCCAAGGGTGTCGAGCAACAGCACTGGGGGCTCCAGCCCGCTGGAGACGGTGTTCGCAGACGCTCCATCGCCGGAGCTGCAACTCTCGGTCGACGTGCGTCGCAACAGAGGAAACCCGCACGACTGCACGAGGCGGGCCACTTCGTCGAACCGCTCCTGGTGACGTGGCACGAGTAGAAGGCGGAGCTTGGGAAATTCGGCCTTTAATTCCCGGTACGTGTCAAGGACATGCCGCTCTTCGGGACCATGTGTGCTTCCAGCAACCAGCACGTGATGCTCTGGCCCTAGACCGAACGAACGTCGCAGTTGATCAGCCGCCACGTCATTCACCGCTTCCGGGGTCCCATCAAACTTTACCGAGCCGGTGACCTCGATTCGCTGCGGCGGCGCACCCAGGTCCATCAGCCGCTCGCGGTAAGTGGAAGACTGAACGGCCAGAAGGTCACACTTCGCGAGCAGTCGACTGATCAACGGACGGATGCGTCGATAGCCCCGATGACTTCTCTCGCTGATCCGGCCATTGATGAGGGCCAGCGCAATCCCGCGGCGGAACGTCTCGCGGATGAGGTTCGGCCACAATTCCAGCTCGACGAGCACGACCTGTTGCGGGCAGACGCCGCCAAGGCCGTCTTCACCGCCCAGGAAAAATCGAGCGGCGCGTAGGCCACTCGGCAATGCGGAAAATGCTCGTGCGCCACCGCATGGCCCGTGACGGTTGTCGTCGTCAGCAACAGCGTCCACTGGGGGCGCTCGCGGCGGAGACCGGCCACAATCGGTTTGAGTTGCAGGACTTCGCCGACACTGACGGCGTGCAGCCAGATCACCTGTTCGTCCGGCCCACTGGGAGGGAGCCTCCCCAGTAACTTCTCGCTCCAACCTGTGCGGTACTTCCCTTGCCACAGCATGCGCCACAGCAGGAGAGGCGAGGCGGCTCCCAGAGCCATCAGGTAGATCACGTTGAGCAACCAGCCAACCACGGGCATCCTTTCCCGGCAGAAGTCACAGCCAGCCAAGTCTAGCAAACAGTCAAATTCGTTACAGCCGCGCTTCTCGACCAGGGCAGCACCAACCTCAGACGGGACGAGAGCAGCGGGACTGGCTCAACCATCAGAACAGGAGCACTCGCGCCGACTACGCGACACAGCTCCTTGCGGACAAACACCTTGCGACCGCACACGGCAAGCTGGGCACAGGCCGCAGGACCCACAGATCTGGCAAGACCGGATGCACACTGTAACGGCCGTAGGAGTTATGCCAGCCGTACGCTTGGAAACGAATGTTCGGGCAACCACCACGGCTATGGATTGTTCGCAAGGTTCCAACCGATCTGCATTCTCGGAATCTGATGTCTTTGCTGCCTGTTCCGCAGACAGTCGCTTGCCAATCCTCTTGTGCGCCAGGGAGGGCGAACATGACGGGGTCAGTCTTACTACCGCGATCCACAACGAGCAGACGCTCTGTCGGACTCTGTCTGACACTCGTCATCCTCACGATGTCTGGCGTCGCCCGTACGGGGCGGGCGCAATGGGACAAGAACCTCACCGGAGCGAGCGATGCCTATGGCATCGCCCATGACAACTCCTTCGTCCGCTACGAAACCGGCCTCATATTCGGTGAGCAGCCAGGCTTCGAGCCAGGCTTCTACCGGTTCGGGGCATTCGGCAATCTACTCGAGTCGCCGGTCAACCTGCTCTTCGTCGATGTGCATGGCATCTCGAACTACGACAACGGCACCCTCAGCGGCGAGTTCGGCATCGGCCATCGCGCGTACGATGAAAACTCCGGGGCGGTGATCGGAGCCAACGCCTACTACAACCACCGTCAATACGAAAACGGTCCGTTCGAGCACGGTTTTCACGCCTACGGATTCGGCCTGGAGTACCTGACCGACACGTGGGGATTGCGCGGCAACGTGTACCTGAGTGCCAGTGGACGTCGCTCGAACGGCGGAAGCACCGCGCTGCAGACCCCAACGTATGTGGGCAACAACATTCGACTGGGCGCGCGGAGCGAGAACTTCGATGAAGCGATGCAGGGCATCGACGTCGAAATTTCACGCAAGCTTCCGGAGTGGGGCCCTTGGGGATCCGAAGTGGGGGTCGGACTCTATCACCTGCAGGCTCAAGGGGGGGCGCGCAATCATGCTTGGGGCCCGCAGCTTCGCGGCGACTTCTGGGTCACCGAGAATCTCACGGTCTTTGCGAACTACTCCTACGATCGAGTCTTCAATCACTCATTCAATGGCGGCTTCGTCGTTCACCTGGGCGGACCCGACATCAGTGCCGCGGGCCGCGCCGCATCCGGCCGGTCGCGGCTGTGGGCACGTGTCCAGAGGCGACATACGGTCCCGGTCGTCAACTACACCGACGGCGTTCCTGACCTCCTGGCCCACGATGCGATCTCGGGTGAGTTGATCACGATTACCCACGTGGACGGCACGACCGCACCGGGTGGCGATGGCACCACCGAAATGCCCTACCAGACACTCACGGACGCCTCGCTCTCCGGAACCGGAATCGTCCTCGTCCAGCCTGATGTCTACAACGGCGACTCGATTGTCATGTCCGACAATCAGCGGCTGCTCGCGGCAAGCAAGCTGCATACCGTGGACACACAGGAACTCGGCCTGATTGACCTTCCCGGGACCGGCCTGGGCGGCACGACGGCCATCGTGGCATCGCCCGGCGACGCCATCACCATCGGCAACAACGCCGAGGTTCGCGGGTTCCTCATCGCCAACGCCGCTGGACAGGGAATCGTCGGCCGAAACGTGACCGGTTACGACATCAACTGCAATACACTTCTCAACGGTGGACAGAACGGCATCCTCATCGACATGCAGCCGGGATCCGGGCCGACACAGGGGAGAATCTGGGACAATACCGTCTCGCTCCACGGCACCCCGGGAACGGCAGGCATTCTGGTCGCGAATCCGGGTGATGCAGCAAGCGTGCAGATCTACGAGAACGTCGTCGACAGCAACGCGGCCGGCATCATCGTCGCTGCCGACAGTCTGGACGGCGACATCTACGACAACGTGGCGATCAACTCGCAGTTTGGCCCCGGCATCGGCGTGTTCGTCAACACGCACGACGGTGACGTCATCAACAACGTAGCGAGTGGCAACGCCGCGCAGGGCATCCTGATCTCGACGAATGCTGTCCCCAACACTCTGAATGTCGTCGGCAACCAGGCCAACGGAAACGGAGAGGACGGCATTGTTGTCGACATCCTGGGTGATGGGCCCGGTGTGGATCTCAACATCAGGCAGAACAACACCAATGGCAACGGACGCCACGGCATCAACGTGGAGTCTCAGGGCAACCAGGACCTCAATGGAACGGTCGCCAACAACATCGCCAGTGGCAATGCCGGCTTCGGTGTATTCCTGAACACCAATACGGCACAGGGGACCGGCAGCATAAATGCCGAGATTACCGGCAACGTGGCCAACGCCAATGGCCTGTCCGGCGTCGCCGCCTCCTCCGCGACAGACGTGACCGGCGACGTGTTCGGCAACATCGCCCAGGGGAACGGCGACTTCGGCGTCTGGGTCTCAGCCGCACAAGATGTCGCCTCGGACGCCATCAACAACACGGCCAATGGCAATGGCGACTCCGGAATCCGCGTGGCCGCCGCCCGTGACATGCTTGGCAACGTCGTCGACAACCGGGCTGCCGCAAACGGTGGAGCCGGAATCGAACTGACGGCAGGCCGTGACGTGATCGGTGACCTGGCATTGAACGAGGTGGTCGACAACTCCGGTCCGGGCATCGGCTACAACGTTGGACGCGACTTCGTCGGCGATGTGGTCGGTAACGTGGCCGAAGGAACAATTGGTGGCGAAGGCCTGAACCTGCAGGTCGGCGGCGGCTACTTCGGAAATCTGCTCGGCAATGCGGCTACGGGCAATGCTGGTGACGGCCTGCGCCTGGATGCCGCATTCATCGAGGCAGGGGTCGGTGATCCGCTGGCGGCAGGGAATTCCCTGGACGGCAATCTCGGCAGCGGCCTCGTGCTGATCTCGAACACCGACCTGATCGGCGACGTCGTGGCGAACATCGCGACCAACAACGGTGCCAGCGGCGTGCACATCCAAGTCGCAGAGACTGCCTTAAGCACGCTGGCAGGCAATGTCGCCGACGACAACGCCCTCGGCGGCGTGGTGATTCTCGCCACGGACTACGCGGGTGACATCGTTGACA
Organism: uncultured Planctomycetaceae bacterium; assembly: GCA_963715185.1. Classification (GTDB taxonomy): domain Bacteria; phylum Planctomycetota; class Planctomycetia; order Planctomycetales; family Planctomycetaceae; genus CAVPPT01. The sequence continues at coordinate 16,185 of CAVQRG010000014.1, read as the reverse complement.
ACACCGCTCTCGGTAACGGGGCGGATGGAATCGCGATCGTGACCACCGGTGACATCTCCACACTGGTAATCAACAACAACACTTCCGACAACGGGGACTTCGGGCTCACGCTCGAGGCCGATGGTGACTTCACCGGCAACGTGGTCCAGAACATCGCCGTCAACAACGGTGGTGCCGGAATCTATGTCGAGACGGACAACATCGCTCCGCTGATCGGCTCGGTGCTGGCCGAGAACAACTCGACGGTCGGCAACGGTCGATCGGGACTGGTCTTCATCGCCGATACGAACCTCAACGGAGATATCGTGAACAACGAGACGTTCTCCAACGGCTTCTCGGGCCCGAGCAATGGCATGACCCTCATCGCCGGCGGCACCTACACAGGTACGCTGATGGACAACATCGCCAACGACAACGCCCTCGACGGGGTTGGAATGACAGTCATCAGCTTTGTGGGGGATGTCTTCGCCAACACAGCCTTTGGCAACGGCGCGAACGGCATCCGCATGACGGTCGGGGGACCCTTCACGGGAAACATTGTCGGCAACGAGACGTCCTTCAACGGGAACGATGGCTTCCACCTGAGCGTCGCCAACAACTTCACCGGCGACTTCGTCTTCAACACGGCTGAGGTTAATACCGTGTACGGGTTCAACACGACGGCTGGTGGAACTGTCAGCGGCATCGTGTCCCCGAACTCGGCCTCTGGCAATGGCACCGCCGACTTCAACGGCAACATCGCCACTCCCTGAGACCGGCACATCCTTTCGGTGATCTCTCGAGCGCTGGCCCGGGGACACGCCGCACACCGCGGTGTGTCCCCGGCTCGCGTTTGTGGCCCGCGGTCTGGCGTGTGGGCTCGCGTACCGCCCGGCACAGCCTGCTGCCTCCGGGCAGAGAATCGGGACGGGGATGAATGAAACGGACCGTGTTTCTGCAGGGCTGCCGGCCTGAGTGGAGTTTCTCGCCGGGTTCCGGCACAATCCCCGAAGCTGGCCGCCGTGTCGACTCCCCTTCCCGAAAGAGTGTCTCACCGGCGTTGCCCGACCTTTCAGATGTTCTCTTGCCGACTGAGTTTGCCATGCCAGTTCGTTACGCCATCATCGGAGCGGGTGCCGTCTCCGACTATCATCATGTCCCCGGGATTCGCATCGATCCGCGCGGAACTCGTGGCGGTCTGTGATCCCAACGAGGCGCTGCTCGAACAGCGGAGGTCTGACTGGGGGATTGACCGGCTGACGACGGACTACGAGGAGATCGCTGCCGATCCCGACATCGATGCTGTCATCATCGCCACACCCAACTGGACTCACAAACCGATCGCGCTGGCCGCTATCGCCGGCGGCAAACACCTGATGGCCGAAAAGCCCCTCGGGCTGAATTTCGGCGACGCCCTGGAGATGTACCGTGCCGCGAGGGATCAGGGCGTCAAGCACATGACCGCCTTCACGTACCGCTTCGCGCCGTCGATGCGTTACCTGCGGCACCTGGTCAGATCGGGAGCACTCGGACAGCCACGCCATTTTCGCTCGCAGCGATTCCTCGACCTCCCGGAGACGAGCTGGGGCTGGCGCCAATACAAGGACAAAGCCGGGGCAGGCGACCTGTTCGACATGACGATCCATCGCATCGACTTTGCCATGGACCTGATGGGGCCGCTCACAAGCGTCTGCGGGGCCGTCGCCCAGTTCACCCCGCGGGATCAGACAGACTCGGGACAGCCCTGTCCCCCATCCGAGGTCGACGACTGGTCGGCGCTGATCGGTCGATTCGAGGGAGGTGCCGTCGGCGTCTGGGAAGGCAGCACCGTCATGAAGGGGCATTACAACGACGGCTTCGGCTGGGAGTGGGCAGAGGTCAACGGCAGCACCGGTTCAGCCGTCTATCGTCTCACCGAGCCGAATACGATTCTCATGGGAAAGCACCACGAGAGCCTTCAGGCGGTGCCCGTTCCCGAAGAGTTTCTGGTAATTGCGGGGAGCCCCCGCGACCCACAAGCCGGTGTTCCCAGTACGGTCTTTCGATACGACCTGGTCTACGAACTGACCAGTGCCATCGTGGAGGATCGTCCGGCAGTTCCCGGTTTCGATCACGGTGCCCGGGCCCAGTTTGTCGCAGACGCTGTGCTGGAATCGAACGAGACGGGATCCTGGATCAACATCGATGCCTCGCTGGATTGACGCCTGCGTTGCGCCGAGGTTGACCGTCTGCCCGCCATCCTCCCACAGACATGCTGAAAGCAGAACGATGCTCGAGGTGATCGGAGTCGGGTTTCCCCGCACGGGGACCATGTCGCTCAAGCACGCACTGGAACAGCTGGGCCTCGGCCCCTCGTATCACATGATCGAGGTCTTCCAGCGCCCCCATCATGCAGCGCTGTGGCACGAAGCTGTCGAGGGCCGGCCTGATTGGGAACAAATCTTTGCCGGCTTCCGATCGTCGACCGATGCACCGGGGTGCCTGTTCTGGCGCGAGCTGATCGAGTTCTATCCCGACGCCAGGTGTATTCTGACGACGCGGGACTCCGCGTCATGGTATGAGAGCTGTGCCAACACGATCATACCGGCCATGTTGAATCCTGACCGGTCCCCCGACGAGGAGCATCGAAAGGTGCAGCTGATGGCCCGACGACTCCTGGTCGAGACACTGTTTCGCGGTGTCTTCGACGACCGGGCCCGAGAGATCGAGATCTTCGAAGAGCACAATCGAGCGGTGCGCGACACGATCCCGGAGGACCGCCTGCTGATCTTCGACGTCGCCGAAGGTTGGGCCCCCCTGTGTCAGTTCCTGTCCCTGGATGTTCCCGACACACCCTTCCCCCGTGCAAACACTCGCGAGGAGTTCCGCGAGCGGTTTCGAGTCGAATAGCCGCCAATTCAGTCTCAGCGGGCGGCCGGCGACTCGGGGACCAGTGTCCGCCCGTTAAAGGCCGGGTAGTCCGGCTCGTAGCGGACCGCGCGAAACATGGCCCGCCCACCGAGCGGTGGCAACCGGCCGGGTGCCTGGCTGTCTTCATACCCTTCGTCGTCTTCACCCGGGCGGGCCCCCAGAACGTTGCGATAGTCCCAGACGAGACGCCCCTCCGGGTTCACCTCGAACACGCGTGACTGCTCACCGGAACAGATCAGCGTGTTGCCATTGGGCAGGCGCTGCGCCCCGGAGATCCGCGTGGAGTAGAACCGATCCGGGTCCACGTAGCTCCAGGCAACGTCCGGAGGACCGAATGCCTCACCCGGTCGATGCGCATAGGTCCCGCCTTCCCGAACGGGGGGAACGATCTCATCGACACTCGAATAGGGTCGGTTCTCGTGCAGGCTGCCGTTATTGAAGATCAGAATCCGCCCCGCGCCGGGCAGCCCGTCCGGAATCCAGTGCGGATCGTGCTGTCCGAACAACCGCTGGTCGTCAGGTAAACCGGCCAGGTACGCGTAGGGATTTCCCCAACGGTACAGCAGGTCGCCCCCCCGCCCTGCCCGGCCCCCGGTATGCCCGGCAGCCTCCGCTGTACTTGTGCTGTGATCGATAACCCAGACTTCGTCGAAGGTCCGTCCACACAACAGAATCTGATCCAGCGCCGGGTCGAAGTCGATCGAGTTCATGTGGATCCAATCCCGGTCAGGCGGGTTGCAGAAGTTGAGATCGACCAGCTCGGGATGTGCCGACGGATCACCGAAATTGGCCTTGGTCGCATCGTAGTCCTGAACCACGTGATCCCAGAGATGCCACTGCCAGACGATCCGGCCGCCGCTCAGCCCATCCGGTTCAATCTCGAGCACCGTTTCGGGCCAGAGCACATCGCCGACGATCGTCGCCGGATCGCGACCCGCGGCGATCGCTTCCGCTGCCGACTTCAACTCCCACGCAACCAGCAGCACATGGCCGTTGGGCAGCGGCTCAATGTCATGGTGAGCGAGATACGTGTCGCTGGAGTACTGGAAGTCCCACAACAGCCGGCCGTCCCAGTCGTACCGCTGCACGCCCCCGGCGGGCCCCCCGATGACATTGAAGACATCGTTGGGCACCTTCGTGGTGCGCAGCAGGCTTCCGTCTTCCAGCAGGTAGGCGGAATGTGCGGGCTCACCCTGGGTCTCCCAACGATGCACGACACGGCCCTGCAGATCGATCAGGTACGTTGTGCGGCCGCCGAACGGTGCGATCAACGTATACCCCGGACTCGCCTGCTCCGACTGCAGGACGACCCCCGCGCTCTGGGCGAACACACTGTGGGCCGCACAGAGAATCACCAGCCCTGTGCACAGAATTCTCATGGTTTCGACTCTCCCCGGGATCCGACGAATGGTGCACGTGAACGGTGGAGCCTCCTGCACGGGCCTCTGACGCAGTCTATCGCTCCAGCGGTCGGATCGTCGAGTTTGCTCGCCAACGTCCAACGGGAGTGCTGGAACGTCCCCTCGGGACTGCCAGCCGGGGATGGATGGCGCTACAATGCGCCCACGGACAAGTCGCGACATCCGGGGTGGGCAGGAAGTGAGTCATGGCAGACGGCGTCTTGTACACGATCGGACATTCCAACCACGAGTTAGCCTGCTTTGTGCATCTGCTCACACTGCATCAGGTGACGGCCGTCGTCGATGTGCGCTCGTCACCCTTCAGCCGGTATAACCCTCAATTCAACCACGAGCCCCTGGCCAGGCACCTCACCGGGTCCTGCGGCATCGCGTACGTTTCCCTCGGGCGTGAACTGGGAGCGCGACGCGAGGAACCCGAGTGCTTCGACAAGTCGGGCCAGGTCGTTTTTGACCGCGTGGCGCAGACGCAGTCCTTTCAGGCCGGGCTCGCCCGGGTCACGGACGGGATGCGGCGATACCGCCTGGCTCTGATGTGCGCCGAAAAAGATCCGCTGACCTGTCATCGCACCATTCTCATCTGCCGGCATCTTCGTCCGATGGTGTCCGACATCCGGCATATTCGCGAGTCCGGAGACATCGAAAACCACGAAACCGTGGAAGGTCGCCTGTTACGACTGTGGGAACTCCCGGAACGTGACCTGTTCCGTTCCCGCGACGAGTTGCTGGAGGAGGCCTATGCACGACAGGGACAGCGCATCGCGTGGGTGAGTGAATCCCGCAGTCTCATCTGACATTGCCGTCACCCGGCCCTCCCTTCAGGGGTCTCCAGGCCTCTGTCTTTCTTCGACCTCTCGACAGACTCAGGACCTTTGCGGCCGGAGCGTTCGGCCGGTACGATCAGAGGGCTCACCCGTTCCTCATCGTAATCGTAGAGTCGCCCCAGCATCCGAACCGGCCGCTCGATCTTTCCGATCCATCACCCACGAGGAGTCTCTGCCTGATGTCCCTGCTTCGAATGCTGATCGGCGTCTGTGTTCTGGCAGGTTGTGGCTCTGCCATGACCTCGCAACCATCCACGGCCGCTGAAGCGCCTGCACAAACCCACAGCGATCCAGCGGAATTCGTGGCCGGAACCAATCTGAACGAAGTAGACCCGTTTGAGAAGTATGCTGGCTGGAAACTGTTGTTCGACGGACAGACGACGGATGGCTGGCGGAACTACAAACAGGATGGAATCGACCAGGGTTGGGAGGTCATCAACGGCGCGCTGGTGCGCGCGAAAAGGGTGCCGGAGATATCGTCACTCGTGAGCAGTACGACAACTTCGAACTTCAGCTCGACTTCAAGATCTCGACCGGCGGGAACAGCGGGGTCATGTTTCGCGTAACAGAGGACAACCCGGTCCCCTGGCATTCCGGTCCCGAGATTCAGATCAACGACCACGCTGCCGGGCACGATCCGCAGAAGTCGGGATGGCTGTATCAGTTGTATCACCCCGGGAAAGCGGGCTGGATGAAGCAGGTCGAGCGGGAAGTGGGACTGACGTTGCCGGACGAAGTCGACGAATTCCGCGGCGCGGGTGAATGGAACCACCTCTATCTGAAGGTCACTCCCGGAGAATGCCAGGTGATGCTCAACGGGGTCTCCTACTACAAGTTCCAGTTGGGGAGCGACGACTGGAAGAACCGGGTGTCACAAAGCAAGTTTGCGAAGTTCAAGGGATTCGGCATGGCTGAGACAGGACACATTTGCCTGCAGGACCATGGCAATCTCGTGGCTTTCCGCAACATCAAGATTCGCCCGCTGCCCGCATCGGGTGTTCCACCGCAGCCGGTCGACGGCACGCTGGCCCTGAAGGTGGAGCCGGCCTTCCCCAACCTCAACTGGGATGGCTGGGAATCGATTAACGATCGGGGACAAGTCAACGAAATGCGTCCCGTTTGTATCACCCACGCCGGCGACGGCACGAACCGCCTGTTCGTCGCCACCCAGGACGGAATGGTGTTTTCACTGACCCCCGGGGCCAGCCAGGCCGAGCTGTTCCTGGATCTGCGTCCCCAGGTCATGCATTACAAGAAGGGCCACAACGAAGAAGGCCTGCTCGGCCTGGCCTTCCATCCCCAGTTCAAGGAGAACGGTCAGTTCTTCGTCTACTACACCAGGAACGCCCCGGGGCACACGTCGGTGGTCTCGCGGTTCCACGTCTCGGCCGACGCAGCGAATCAGGCCGACCCTCAAAGTGAGGAAATCGTGATGACCATCGATGAGCCCTTCGGAAATCACAACGGAGGCTCGATCGAATTCGGCCCGGATGGATATCTGTACCTCGGAATCGGCGACGGGGGCAGTGGCAACGATCCGCTGGGCAATGGCCAGAACCTTGAGACGCTGCTCGGCAAGATTCTGAGGATCGACGTCGATGCGCGAGACGGAGATCTCGCCTATGCGATTCCTCCCGACAATCCGTTCGTGAATCTGGATGGGGCACGTCCGGAGATCTTTGCCTATGGCTTTCGCAATCCCTGGCGCATTTCGTTCGACCGCCAGACCGGTCACCTCTGGGCCGGCGAAGTGGGACAGGACTACTGGGAAGAGATCCACCTCGTGGAGCCTGGGGGCAACTACGGCTGGAGTGAGCAGGAAGGAACCTGGAGCTTCGGCAACGATTCCTGGAGCACGCCGACGGAACCGACCGGACCGGTCTGGCAATACGACCATCTGGTCGGGCGATCCATCACGGGAGGATTCGTTTACCGCGGCCGGAGACTGCCCGAACTGGACGGCGTGTATCTGTACGCCGATTACGTCACAGGCCGGATCTGGGGACTGAAGTACGACACGGAGGCTCGAAAGGTCGACTGGAACAAGAGCATTCCGGCACAGAACATGGCCGTGCTGGCCTTTGGTGAGGACGAGCAGGGCGATGTCTATTTCGGTATCGCCACCGCAGCAGGCAACGGCATCTATCGCTTCGTCCAGTCCGAGTAACCGCTGTGCTTCGCCATCTGGTCATCCTTGTTCGGCCACGACACGCGGGCGCACTCCACGTGCTTGTGGCTGAACTTCTTTCAGGAGATGCGTTCATGCGTCGTCGAAAACTTCTCGTGTGGGCCTGCAGTCTCAGCACGATGTGGATCGCTGTCTGCAGCGTCAGCGCACAAACGCCGTATCAGGCGACCGGCTTCAAAGTCGGAGAAACGACACCACGTACGGCAATCGTCTGGACCCGGCTGACACGAAACGTGGCAGCGAACCCCGAAGATGCGCCAATGGTGACCATCGAACGTCCGGCCGACGTGAACGCACAGTCCCGCCGGAAGTCTCCAGTGGAAGTCGTCTATCCCGAGGGGTCATCGGTAGAGACGATCCGGCATGCGACCCCCGGAGTAGACGGTGAGGTTCGCGTCCTGTACCGACTGCCGGGGACGGAGGACTGGTTTTCGACAGGCTGGCAGCCTGTCGACCCACAACGCGACTTCACACGACAGTTCTTCCTCGAGAGCCTGGAACCAGGCAGCCGGTATGAGGTCCAGGTCGAGTCCCGGTCGACGACGGGTGATGCCGGGCAGAGTCTCACCGGACAGTTCGTGACGGCTCCCCGCCCGCGCGATGCGGCCCGTGTGGTGTTCACGGTCTCTACGGGACAGGCGTTCCCGGACCGCGACGGACCGCACGGGTACGACATCTATCCCGCGATGCTTGCGCTGAATCCGGACTTCTTCGTGCATACCGGGGACATCGTCTACTACGACAAACTCGCGAAGTCCGCCGCACTCGCACGCTACCACTGGCAGAGAACCTACAGCCTGCCAACCAACGTGGAGTTCCACCAACTCGTCGGTAGCTACTTCGAGAAGGATGATCATGACACCTGGATCAACGACTGCTGGCCCACAATGAAGACCCCCGCCATGGGGGAGTTCACCTTCGCCGAGGGACTGGAGATCTTCCGCGAGCAGGTACCCATGCGAGGCAAGACCTATCGGACGCGCCGCTGGGGCAAGGATCTGCAGGTCTGGTTCGTGGAAGGACGCGACTATCGCAGCCCGAACACAATGCCGGACGGACCCGACAAGACCATCTGGGGGGCGGAGCAGAAGGCATGGTTCAAAAGAACCGTCGAGGCCTCCGACGCGACGTTTCGAGTCCTGATCAGTCCGACACCCTTGATCGGCCCCGACCGTGACAACAAGCACGACAATCACTCCAACGTCGAATTCACGCACGAAGGCAACGAACTCCGGGAGTTCCTCGCCTCACAGAAGAACATGGTCGTTGTCTGCGGGGATCGACACTGGCAATACCTGTCGATTCATCCCCAGACTGGAGTTCGTGAATACTCCTGCGGGCCCGCGAGTGACAAGCATGCCGGGGGCTGGCAGCAGTCCGACTTTCGCGAAGACTACCACCGGTACCTGAACGTGACCGGCGGATTTCTCTCTGCAACTGTCGAGCGTGTGGACGATGTCCCGTCCCTGACGTTTCGCTGGCACGACTCCGACGGCACCGTGAACTTCGAAGACTCCCTTGCGGCGAAGTGACGTCCTGTGGGCGCCCCGCCGGGTGTCTCTCACCCGTACAATCACTCAGGCAACTCAGCTCCGGTGCCGACTGGATCGACCTGAATCTCGATGATGACCGGCCGGTGGTCAGAGTCGGTTGACGGCCCGATGCGATGATCCGCAATCGTCAGCTCACGTGAGACCAGCGCATGATCGATGGGAATCCTCAGCAACCAGGGCCCGTCAGGCCAGGTCGGCTGGATTCCAAACCCAGGTCGCGAGTCCCGCAAACCGGAACGCCTGAGCAGCTCCAGAAAGCTCGGCGACCAACTGGTTGTGTTCAGGTCGCCCAGCAGAATACACGCGCCGTCGATCGCAGCCGCGATGTCCGCGGCAGCGGCAAGGTACTCATTGCGAATGGCCGTACATGCGCGGCTCACAGGCGGATAGGGGTGCACACCGATGACCGTCAGTGGCGAACCGTTGACACCAAACTCGGCAACGAGCACCGGTAGCCCCTCGATGCCGACACGTCGAACTTCGGACATCGTGGCCGGCTCACGGCTGAAGAGCGCTATCCCGAACGCGTCATGTCCACCGAAACTTTGCGTCCGCCTGGCCGCGAGCACATGCGGGTAGTCCTCCTGCAGTACTTCGAGGTCACGCTGCCAACGGGGGCTGACTTCGATGGCCAGGAACAGGTCCGGCTGCTCCTGGCGAACGAGTTGAATGACCGCCTCCGAGTTCTGATTCCCGACGAACACGTTCGCAGACATCAATCTCAGCGAGCTGCCGTCCCGCACTTGTGGACGGGGACTGAGCAGCAGTGGGGCGACCAGGAACAGGTTGACTGCCAAGGCTGCTCCCAGCACCGTCGTGATCGCCCAGCGCCGTTGAGCGGCAAACACCAGACACGGCGGCAGGAGCAGGCAGACATACTGCAGACGGAAGTGGCTGAACAGGTCGCCGATCCACCACCAGGGGGCGAGACCGGCCAGGAACGTTGGCAGCGCTGCCAGGATTCCCATCGCAGGAAGCCAGCGCCACAGGCCCGCAGGAGGACTGCCGTCCCCGGCCGCACTGGGATGGTCGATCGTCGGCTGCATCAGCGAGCATCGCTCGTCCGGATCATCGACTTACAGAAACCGCTCGTCGGCGAAGGGATGCAGCGACTTGAAACCGTCATCTTTCGGCAGGGCATCGATGAGCGATTCGGCCATCTTAAAATCGCCCTGCGTGGTGATCTTGAGGTTGATCGGCCAGCCTTCCACGATCGCGACCGACTGACCGATGCGCTCGACGAGCTGGGCATCGTCCGTAGCCTCGAACCCGTCCCGCCTCGCATAGGCGTCGAGCAGCAACTGCCGCGCAAAGACCTGGGGTGTCTGGGCGGCATACAGCCCGGCGCGATCCATCGTTTCGGTGATGACCCCGTCCTGCACGCGTTTGACCGTGCTCGAAATCGGCACCGCCGGGACCGCTGCCCCGCTCTGCTCAGCGGCCGCGAAGACGGCGTCCACCCACTTCTGCGCCAGGAGCGGCCGCGCGGCATCATGGATCGCAACGAAGTCGACATCGGCCGGGATCCGGGCAAGCGCGTTCTGCACCGACTCCGCACGAGTGGCTCCCCCCGGGACGATCTCGATGTTCATGAAGGCCAGGTTCGCGGTGAACCTCTCCTTGAACCACGCGACGTCTTCCGGCGCGATACAGATCAGCGACTGGACGACATCCTCCCGGTTGACGAACAACTCCGCCGCCCGCACCCAGACCGGCCGCCCCTTGAGTTCCACAAAGGGCTTCTTCCGTCGGGCATCCCCAAACCGCGTGCTCTGGCCCGCTGCGGGGAGAATGACGGCGAATCGGGACATGCGGCCCTCCAGATCATCCGACACCGGGGTGCGCCATCAGACTTCCTTGGCGTCGATCCAGGACATCATGCTGCGCAGTTCGCGACCGACCTGCTCGAGCTGATGCGATCGCTCCCGTCGCCGATACGCCTTGAACATGGCCTGGTTGGCCTTGTTCTCCAGAATCCACTCTTTCGCGAACTGCCCCGACTGGACTTCCCCGAGGATCTTCTGCATCTCGCGTTTCGTTTCTTCCGTCACGATCCGCGGACCACGGGTGTAGTCACCGAACTCGGCTGTATTCGAAACCGAGTACCGCATGTAGTTGAGACCACCCTGATAGAACAGATCGACGATCAGCTTGAGCTCATGCATGCATTCGAAGTAGGCCATCTCCGGCTGATACCCGGCCTCCACCAGGGTCTCGAAGGCCGCCTTCACGAGTGCGCTGACACCGCCGCAGAGAACCACCTGCTCACCGAACAGGTCGGTCTCGGTTTCCTCGGCAAAGGTGGTCTCGATCACGCCGCCACGGGTGCCCCCGATCCCTTTCGCATAGGCGAGGGCCATCTGCCGTGCAGACTCGCTGGCTCCCTCGCCCATTGCGATCAACGCCGGAACTCCCCCGCCCTTGACGTATTCGCTGCGCACCAGATGCCCCGGCCCCTTGGGGGCGACCAGCGCCGCGTCGACCCCCTCCGGAGGCACCACCTGGCCAAAATGGATGTTGAACCCATGCGAACACAGCAGCAGGTTGCCCGGCGCGAGATTTCCACGGATGTGTTCCCGGTACAGGTCTCCCTGCACTTCGTCAGGCAGCAGAACGTTGATGAGATCTCCCTGTTTCGTGGCCTCTTCGATCGGCAGCGGGCTGAATCCATGTTCAACCGCAAGGTCGTAGTTGGCACTCCCTTTCCGCTGCCCGATGATGACACTCAGGCCGCTGTCGCGCAGATTCTGAGCCTGGGCATGGCCCTGGCTCCCGTAGCCGAGAATGGCAATCGTCTTGCCTTTGAGGTGGGAGAGGTCGGCATCGTTGTCGTAGTAAATCTTGGCGGTCATTGTCGGTTGTGTGGTGAAAGACGGGAGTGATGAGTTCAGAGTGGTCTTGCGCCGGAGGGCGACTACGCAGGTGTCGGTTCACCGACCGGTGCCTCGGCCGACATCGAAGAACCTCGCAGGAGGGCGATCCGCCCACTGCGGACCATTTCCAGAATTCCGAACGGGCGGACGATGTCGATGAATGCTTCGATCTTCGACTCGGTCCCCGAAATTTCGATCATGACATGGCTGGCACTGACGTCCACGATGCGGCCTCGAAAGATCTCGGCAAGCTCCTTGATCCGACTGCGGTCGTCGGCCCCGGCCTCGATCTTGATGAGCATCAGATCCCGCTCGACGAACTCTTCGCCCGAGTAGTCCAGCACTCGTACGACCGTGACCAGCTTCTCGAGCTGCTTGCGGACCTGATCGAGAACCCGGTCATCACCGCTGATGACGAACGTCATCCGCGAGAAACCGGCGTTCTCGGTCTCGCCCACGGCCAGGCTGTCGATGTTGAACGCCCGCGAAGCCAGCATGCCGGAGATGTGAGCCAGAACCCCCGGCTGGTTCATCACCAGCGCGGAGAGCACGTGTCGCATGGGGTCACCCCTTGTGGAATTCTGATGTCAGCGGGCCAGTCTAGTGCTGTCCTCCCGTGGACACAACTACGCGGCTTTCTGTTCGCTGCGCGAGCTGTGCACTCCCGACACTCAGACGGATCCGTTTGCCCCGTTCCTCCCTCCTCCCGGGAACCGCCAGCACCTGGTACCGCCCGCCCCACATGTGACATCACCCCGGGAGACCGATATACTCCTCCCCTCACATCAACGAGTCACGACCCTTTCGCGACTGAGGAGCAACGATGGCAGCACCGACGATCACCCCCGAACAGACCCGGATCGGCTGGATCGGCACCGGCGTGATGGGCCGCAGCATGTGCGGCCACCTGATCGACGACGGGTTCTCGGCCGACCGTCTATCAACCGCACCAGGGACAAGGCCCAAGGGCTCTGATCGACAAGGGGGCGGCGTGGGCCGACTCGCCCAAGGCCGTGGCCGAGGCATCGGACGTGATCTTCACCATCGTCGGCTTTCCCGGCGACGTGCGCGAAGTGATCCTCGGCCCCGACGGCGCGCTGGCCGGCTGCAAGCCGGGCAACATCCTCGTCGACATGACCACCAGCGAGCCGTCGCTGGCCGTCGAGATCGCCGAGGCCGCCGGAGCAAGGGCGTCGCCAGCGATCGACGCCCCGGTCTCCGGCGGCGACGTCGGCGCCCGCGAGGCCCGGCTGTCGATCATGATCGGCGGCGACAAGGACGTGGTCGACGCGCTCGCAGCCCTGCTGGGAAGCGATGGGCAAGACGATCGTCCACCAGGGCGGCCCCGGCGCCGGGCCAGCACACCAAGATGGTCAACCAGATGCTGATCGCCACGAGCATGATCGGCGTCTGCGAGGCGCTGCTCTACGGCTACAAGGCCGGGCTCGACCTGGAGACGGTCATGCAAGTCGGTCGCCTCGGGCGCCGCCGGGAGCTGGTCGCTCTCGAACCTCGGCCCGCGGATCATCGCCGAACAACTTCGACCCCGGCTTCTTCGTCGAGCACTTCATCAAGGACATGGGCATCGCCCTGGCCGAGTCGAAGCGGATGGGCCTGTCGCATGCCGGGCCTGGCCCTGGCCCACCAGCTCTATCAGTCGGTTCAGGCCAAGGGCTGCGGGCGCAACGGCACGCACGCCCTGATGCTCGCCCTCGCGGACATGTCCAACGTCGACTGGCTGAAACGCTGAAACAGCCGCGACAGGTCATCCTCGACTCGCAGTCGCTGCGTCCTTAAGTCCTTGTCGCGCATCGCGAGGCAGCCCCCCGCCACAGTGACAGGGGGCGCCCGCCCCGAACACAGCCGTGTTGAGGTTCCTCAGAACTCACCGACAATCTCGCCCCCCCTGATGGTGCCAAGGGACTGGTAGACACCTCCGTCGATGTTCTCGCTGACGAACCGGACATGTCCGTCCGAGAGGAGAAACTGGGCCCCCCCTCGTGCTGACTGCTGAAGTCATCGAGATGCGCGATCGGGTCGTTGGGCACATGGTCGACGGAGCCCAGCACGCGCTGGAACGCCTCTTCGCCCTCTGGCACCATCCCGACCCATGTCGAGTGCCATCCCTGGGACGAGTCTGTCTTGCGTTCGCCGAACATGAACTGTTGGTCGTTCCGTCCAAGATGTCGCGAATCGGCATCCGACTGTTGTGATAGAAGACGCCGTCGCCCACGCACTGACCATTCGTGGTGACCGGAGCAGTCCCGGGAGGATTCTCGCACCCGTCCAGTTCTACCGTGCCGAAGGTGCCGACGTAATTGGCGGAGGGCAGCTGGGTGAGCACGGTCCCGGACTGCCTTCCTCCACCATCTCCCAACTGTCCGGCTGCGGATCGGACGGGCACCGGTAGGCCGGCAACAGCGTGTCTATCGGCAACTGGTTTTCCGGACCGTCAACGGAAGCCTGGGGTTCAGTAATTCGTACAGATTGCTTCTGCTCCATGTACGGCAGGATCATGGCTGCCCAGCCGACACCGCTGACGCCTTCGTGTGCTGGCCTGCCGTCACTGGGTCGACGGCGATCCAGCCGGAGGGAAACGTGTTAAACGATCGTGATAGTTGTGCAGTGCCAGTCCGATCTGCTTGAGATTGTTCTTGCACTGCGTGCGGCGGGCCGCCTCGCGGGCCTGCTGCACGGCCGGAAGCAGCAGGGCGATCAGGATCGCGATGATCGCGATCACGACCAGCAGTTCGATCAGCGTGAAACCCCGACGTTGAGATGCTCTCATGACAACTCTCCTTGGAACCAGAAACGCACATTGGGAAAGAAACGAATCAAAGATCGCGAAGGCTTTCTGCGAGACGCAGGGGCAACCCACAACGTCATCACAGGCAAGAGTCTGGTTGATCAGCGATTGAGCCCTGACGATGGGGGCACAGCAGACCTGTCGGAGGGCCCGACCACAGTCGTGACCTCCAGCGCAGCGCTGCGACATCACAGCCGGTAAGCGTCAGATCCCACGGCTAACGGCACAGGGCTGCCATCTCCCACCGCGCAGGACTCACCTGACGACCGTCAGGCGTCTGAGGGAGGTCCGCGAGCGGGCGGAATCGAGAGCAGGGATTCTCGGACGGACGGAAGGCTGGCTTCCTGCGCAGCCGTGACGAGATCACATTCGACCTCGAGCAGCACGAGCACTGCCGGCAACACCGGCTGACCGAGCAGTTTGCAGACCGGGCAGTCGTCAGAATGCTGGGGGCGTGAGGGGGATTCGAATCCGGAACAACGACCACCCCCGGGCGAGGGTGAGCATGATGGCAGCACGCCGCATGCGGCATCGGAGCGGCGGCTGGCTCACTGGTCCGCTCGCCACAGATGGCATGGCTGCAACCCGCGTGCGTTCCCGGCAGATGGGCGTGCTGTGGACCATGCAGGATTGGCACGACGACCATCATCAGCCCGAAGGCGATCGTCGAGCTCCAGCGAATGGTTCGATGACTGATCACGTAGCCTGCCGTCTCCAGGGATCCGAGTTTATCTTAGGGACGGGAGAGGCGTCATGACAAGCGGACTTGGCGGCCCGCCGTGTTAAGAATTGCCATCATCCGAACCGTTCTTCCTTCCAGGGGTCACCATGGTTGTGGTACCCCCCCTGCTGCCCCCAATAGCCGGGCCGGTCCTCCGCCAGCAAGCTCCAGACTCCGCAGCCATTTCGCGCTACTTCCCACGCATACGAGCTGAGGCACGAGCAGGCGGACCGGACCGCCATGATCAGCATCGATCGGTGCACCATCGTGCGTGTCTGCGAGCAAGACGTCCTCGGCCTGGAAATCCGCCAACGGCAGATTGGTCGTCCAGCCGGAATCGTAGCCCATGGGGACGACAAACTTCGCCTCGGGGCGAGCACCGGCCCGTCGCAACAGTTCGTGTACCGACACCCCTTCCCAGATGTTTCCCAGCCGGCTCCATTGAGTGACACAGTGAAAATCGGAGAAGACCCTGACTCGGGGCAGCCACCTGAAACTCGTCCCACGTCAGCGTCAGTGGTTGCTCCACGAGTCCATGCACCTGCAGACGCCATCGGGACAGATCGATGCTGGGAACGTGACCATAGTGCAGCACCGGCCACCTGCGGGTCCGTGATTGACCGGGGGGAATGCGGTTCGCCCGGCGAGTGTCGGGACTGATGATCATGTCGCCAGCGTGCTCCGGGGGTGCGGGAGGCTCGCCGGGCTGGTACTTCGGGTCGCCGCTGTTGCTGTCCATGGATGCCCTTCGTTCGGTTCCCCCAAGTTGGCCGCGCAGCCACATATTAGCGACATCGACGTCGTGGGAGACAGTCGATGCCGCGAGAAGCATCAAAAACGCAGCAAGCCGCCCAACTTGGACGGCTTACGCGGGTAGTCTCACCTCTCCAGAATTATTCCTTCGGCAGGATCA
>CAVQRG010000013.1:0-31644 GCA_963715185.1 uncultured Planctomycetaceae bacterium | reverse complement strand
AAACAGCTCGTTGACCATGCGCCCGACGTCACCCTCTTTTCGTAAGAAGCGCCGAGGGACCGCAGCAGCCCCCGAACGCGTCAGCTTACACTGTTTCGCAGCCGGCAGATCAGGTCGTGACCGACAACTGTGACGCGACGGCCCATCCGAGGTTGATCGGTTCCGGGCCATGTCGCGGCACGCGCATCGGGGCGGGGCCTCACCCGTCACGGGCATGCAACTCACCGGCCAGCCAGATCGTCGGTGCGATCGACTGCCAGACGGTGTACTCCATCATCGCCCCCCACAAGGGAAACTCATGCAGGTTTTCGTACTCGGGCCACAGTTCGTATTGAGGATGGATGGTTTGATCGCGATTGAGGGGCCAGTTGATCGGCCAGGATGTCCCGTCCCGCACCGGACGAACCGCGCCATATACGGTGATGCCCACGGGGGCGCGATGCCCGCCATATCGGCTGTCGAGATGGAGGATGTTCCACACGCTCTCCCAGGAATCGTCGACACCGGGCAACGTCTCCAGGCCCGTGACGAAGGGGCGATTCGTCGGATGGTGCCCGAGAAGGAACGCCAACCCCGTGACCCCGGCAGCGATGTATTCGTCGCGGTCCGGCGTGATGTGGGGCGGGTAGGGATCGTTGGTCGGCACGACCGTCGGGAACAAAACGACATGGTGGGCGCCGGCCTGCGGACAGCCACCGACACCGAAGCCGAACGGGGCCCAGCCATGCTTCAGCACTCCGAAACCAGACCGGCGTGTCGACCCATCGAGGTAGGCCATGGTGGCCGTCTGATAGAGGATCGTGGCCAGTGCATCCCGCTGGGTCGCGCTGAACTCCGTCCCACCCGTGCGCAGCGTCGAGACGATCGCCTCGCAGACCGTCGGCTGGACCACACTCCAGGGCTTGTCGGCCAACTGCACGACGGCGTCGCGCCACACCTGTCCCTCTGCATTCCGCCCAGCCAGCTGCAGTTCGCACGAGGCCAGTTGCCGCGCCTCGTCCACCGCTTCGGCGCTGTCAGGAGCGGGCTCGCTCCGGTGGGCTTCCGCCCAGCGAAAGGCGGCCGCAGCCGAGCCCAGATAGTCCCCCGAGGCAACCGCCGTCGGGAAGCCGCCATCCTGCAGCACGCGGGCGGCTCGTGCTGTCGCCGCGGCAAACCGGTAGTTGGCCAGCGGCGACGCCGCCAGCCGGTAGATGGGCAGGGTGTTGAGGTAGCTCGGCTCACCGGTCCGGGGATGTTCGGAGTACTCGATTCCCGAAGGGACCGAGCCGTCCTCCGACTGCATCGCACGATACGAGTCGATCATCCACAACGCTTCGTCCAGCAGATCGGGTCGGCCATTGCCGGAGTCTGAAATGCCGACATCGTCCGCGCTCAGCGCCTGGGGATGGCGGTCGATCAGGTCCAGCAGCAGCAGACTGGCCCAGTAGTGATTGTGGTTGGAGTCGTAGTCTCCGGCATCCATCCAGCCGCCGCGGGTCTGCGGTGCGGGTTCGCTCGTCGCACCCTGCTGGAAGACATCGAATGTCGCGTTGTCGAAGCGGGCCCGGCTGTGGACTGCCGACGAGTCGTCGGCAGCGGGACGCGTCCAGCGCTCGCCATCCACGCTCTCCACGTCGACCGGCAGATTGCGACGGTGGACATGCAGACCCCGCAGCGCCAGACGCCACAGCCCGTCGTACACATCGCGATCGATACGGAACGGCCGGGATGATCCGACGCCATCCACCACGACTCGATAACCGCCCGGTGTGGTCAGCCCACCCAGATCCATCGTAAACACGGGACCTCCGGCCCGGTTGAATTTCGCCCCGTTCGGACGCCCCCACATCCCGGTGAAGTCATCGTCTTCCTCCGCCCCCTGACGCTGCACGACGGTCCCCGAGAGCACCTCCCGACCCGATTCATCGTCCACCACCCGGTAGCCCAGCTCCGGCCAGCGCTGCAGATAGTCCAGTGCACCGCCGTCCCCCATCCAGCACGTGAGGGTGGCCCGCTTGCCGGGGTCGTCCGGACGAAACCCCACCGCCGACACATGCACCGCCGGACTGACCGTGCGCCGCTCATCCCAGGTGAAATCGAACGCCTTCAGCCCCCGATACTCCACCGCGTGCTCACCCGGCGGCAGGGGAGATTCCAGGCTGAGGTACACAATGAAGTCGAAGGCCGCCTTCCAGTCTCCCCACTCCACGTTGGCCGCATCCCTGACAAGATTCTTGCAGGAGACCGACCGCACCCGCGGCCCCCCCGCCAGCGACCACGCAGCCGGGTCGACCAGACGCTCCCGGTCGAGGCGGGCTCCCGAGAACTGGTCGAGGGTCCGCAGCATTCGCCGCTCCGCGGGGCCGCCCAGCGTCCCGATCTCGCCCCCCGCCCGCCTTACAGTCGTCTTCTGAGTTCCTTCCTCCTTGGTCTCATCCGCCGCCCCGGGCTCGTAGGGGACCAGTTCTCCCAGTGCGACATCCCCTTCCCGCAGGGTGACGACCACCACATCCGGGGCCACCATGCCGACGTTCCGGATCTGCGGGGCGGGCTCCGCGGCCGGCAGTTGTGTCAGGATCGCCAGAAGAATGCCGTGCATGCTCATCTCCAGGGGAACAGGACGTGTCGCGGGCCGCGTCCTTCGGCACTTCAGTTGCCATCCGCCTCAGACGAAGGCCGTCACGCCCGGGACAGCGACCGGCGATGCGGGAGGCCGTGCGTCCCAGGTATAGCCCGACGGACTCAGGTTCTGCTGCGAGTTCAGAATCTGGTCCCAGGTCAGGGTCTTGCCCGTATAGGCCGACTCCCGGGCCATGATTCCCAGCAGCGTACTCTTGGCCATGTACTCGCCATTGTTGATGATCTCCCCCTTCCGCAGGGCGGAGTACATCGCGTTGTGTTCGAGTTGATGCATGTCGGACCGGTCCTCGCGGCTGCGCCACGCTGTCTCCCCGGCGCGGTCCTTGATCGTAAACCGCATCAGCTCGCAGGACCCGTTCGTCCCGAACGCCATGTCCTTGAACTCGTTGTCGCACCCCCGCTGATGCCGGGTCGTCGCGTAGTACCGCACGCCGTTGGCATACTCGAACACCGTCGCAAAGTGATCGAAGATGTTGCCGTAATCCTCGCCGATACGCGTCTCGCGGCCCCCCGTGCTCACGCAGCGGACCGGATACTCCCCCATCAGCCACGACATCTTGTCCATCTCGTGCACAAACTGTTCGACGTTGAAGTCCCCCGACAGCCACGTGTAGTAGTACCAGTTGCGCAACTGATGCTGCATCTCCGTCTCGCCGGGCACGCGCGGCTGACGCTTCTCCACCCCCCCGCTGTACCGGAAGCTCTGCAGGTACGTCAGGTCGCCGATCGCCCCCGCCTGCAGCCGGGCGATCGTCTCCTGCATGCTCGGCTCGTACCGCCAGCAGAGCCCCGAGAGAATCGTCAGGTTCTTCTGACGGGCCAGCTCCGTCGTCTCGAGCACGCTGCGCACACCGGCCGCGTCGACCGCCACCGGCTTCTCCACGAACACATGCTTGCCCGCATCGATGCACGCCCGCAGGTGCACCGGACGAAACTGCGGCGGCGTCGCCAGCAGCACGATATCGACATCGGTCGCCAGCAGTTTCTCGTAGGCATCCAGACCGTCGAACATCTGCTCGGGCGGCACGTTGATGCGGTCGGCCACATCCGTCTTCAGCAACGTGCTCAGGCTGCCGCGCAGTTCGTTCTCGAACGCGTCGGCCATCGCCACCAGTTGCGTGTTGCCGTCCGCCGTCAGCGTCTGACGGGCCGCCCCCGTCCCCCGCCCGCCGCAGCCCACCAGGCCGACCTTCAGTGTCTCGCTCCCCTGGGCATACGCGGCCCGGGCTACGGCCAGTTCGCTGCCGATCACCGCACCGGCCCCGAACAGAGCCGACTGCTGCATGAAGCGACGCCGCGTGGTGGATGACGCAGGCAGTTGGGGCTGGTCCGACATGATCATTCCTCGGTGAGACGGGAGAGGCGGGACGACGACGCGCATCGGCCCTCGCAGTGTACCCGCACCGGCGCCCCCTTCGCAAAGACCCCGGCACAATCGTGCAGCGTGGCGAGACGGCGGCGACCTTCCCCGAGACATCGACGAGCCGGATGACAAGCACGCAGCGCCAGCCCAGCATCCCATGGCTCGCGCCATGGGCTACCTGCTGACGCCCGGTCGGGCTCTCGTGGCTATCCGCCGCTGGCGACCAGGTCCGCCGTCGGTGTCGACGGGAACAGGCGATGCCAGCACCGGGGTTGGGCGCGACCGCCCCGTCAGGGGCGGCAGACCATAGCCCCCGGCGTCAGCCGGGGGTTTCGGGGTCCCCGTCAGTGGGCAGCACCGGTTGCCCCAACCGGTGCGGGCCTGCCCCGCAAGAAGCATCGTGGATCGCCGGGTGCCACTGCTGGCTTGTCCAGCAGTGCTGGAGTGAATGCTTCCTGCCGCGGCGCGGCACCGGTTGGGACAACCGGTGCTACCCGCTTCTGGTCCGTCCACGACACCGCGCAACAGAAGACCCGCCGTCCGAAGTGGAGGGCGGGTCATGCGTGTACAGACGGCGGTGGATTGAGCGGGGCTTCCTGCCTGCGGCGCGGCACCGAGATGAAGACGACGCCGGGTGCCACTGCTGGCTTGTCCAGCAGTGCTGGAGTGAATGCTTCCTGCCGCTGCGCGGCACCGGTTGAGGCAACCGGTGCTACCCGCTTATGCGGCCTGTTCGGTGTTGTCCGCGTCCTCACGCCGGCGGCGACGCAGGCGGACGCCGCAGAACCCGGCGGCGGTCATCCCCAGCAGGGCCAGCGACGTTGGCTCGGGGATCTGCGAATGCTCGACGACGAGCTGCACATCGAAAGACGACGGTACGGTACTGTTGACAAAGGTTCCCTGAGGGAGAGACGCCGTCAGCGAATTGCTCGTGAACGCAATAGTCGGATCAACGGCCAGCCCGGCAACGTTCTGGAGAATCGCGCCGACGATCTGACCTGGGCCTGGAAACAGCCAATCGAGATCAGTCAGTCGCCAATCTAGGTCCCCCGCGGCAGAACCAGGAAGTCCACCGTTAAAATTGAAGAATCTGATCGACTCTCCAAGCACGTCAATGTGCGCAGAATTGAACGTAAACTCGACGCCGGGGTCGACGACCGTTTGCATTGCAGGACCCTCGAAGTTCCCACCATTAAACAGTACCTCGGCCGATGACTTCATCTCCGATCAGCGACGCTGATGCGGGTGCACCAAGACCAAGGAGAAGTCCAGTCAACAGGGTAATACGCGTTAGCATGTGGCCCTCACTATTTGTTCGATTACCGGGGATAGTCAATCTGGGGAACGTGGGTTACACGTGATGCCATCAAAACACGTCAAATCCGCAAAGTCAACCGACGGAATCTCCAAATTCCCAAAAAATTGAAACGATCCCATGGCGCGCCATGGGCTACCTGCTGACGCCCTGTCGGGCTCTCATGGCTATCCGCCGCTGGCGACCAGGCCCGCCGACGGTGTCAGTGGGAACAGGCGATGCCGTCACCGGGGTTGGGCGCGACCGCCCCGTCGGGGGCGGCAGACCATAGCGGGTAGCACCGGTTGCCCCAACCGGTGCGGGCCTGCCCCGCAAGAAGCATCGTGGACCGCATCGTCACTTGTCCACCCTCGTCTCCCGGGACATCATCGGGATGTGAATCGGCGACGCATCATCGATGACCGGCTGTACGCCCACTTTGTGACCTTTGGCTGCGATCGTCGCCGCACGCTTCTGTCTCTCGACCAACCCAAGCGAATTGTGCTGGGCGTGCTCAACCAGGAGCTGGATCGCCTGCAGGCCAGGTGCGCGGGATTCGTGCTCATGCCTGATCATGTGCATGCGATCGTCTGGTTTCCCGAGCCCGGCCACCTCAGCCGTTTCATGCACGAATGGAAGCGGGTCTCCAGCCGTCGCATTCGTGAGCCTCTCCTCCCATGGCTCACGCCATGGGCTACCTTCTGGCGCCCTGCCGGGCTCCCGATTGTGTGCGAACGAAAGTGCCATCCCATAGCCCGCCCCGGAGGGGCGGCAGACCATAGCCCCCGGCGTCAGCCGGGGGATTCGGGGACCCCTCACCATAGCCCAGCCCCGTCAGGGGCGGCAGAATGGAACGACCAGTTCGAGGTCCCTGTGGAGTACGCCCGTGGCCCACACCTATTGTGACCTGACGTATCACGTCGTGTTCAGCACAAAACACCGGCGGCCCATCATCGATGACGAACTCCAGCCGGAACTCTGGAAATACCTGGGCGGCATCATCAAGGGGCTCGAGGGCCGTCCCCTGATGATCGGCGGCATATCCGATCACGTGCATCTCCTCATCACTCTCCCCCCGACGGCCTGTGTGTCGGATGCGCTGCGCGTGCTCAAGGCGAATTCTTCAGGTTGGGTGCACCGCCAGGGGCCAACGCGGTCGGCGTTCGCGTGGCAGAGTGGTTACGCGGCGTTCACAGTGAGCCAATCGCAACGCGAGACAGTGACGCGATACATTGCGAATCAGGCCAAGCACCACCAACAGACGACGTTTCAGGAGGAGTTGCTGGCGTTGCTCCAACGACACGGCGTGGACTTCGACCCACGTCATGTGTGGGACTGATGCATCTGTCGCCCCTGCCGGGGCTCTTCCGGGGAACGATTGCACCTCTCATCCCATGGCTCACGCCATGGGCTACCTTCTGACGCCCTGCCGGGCTCTGGTGACTATCCGCCGCTGGCGACCAGGCCCGCCGACGGTGTCAGTGGGAACCGGCGATGCCAGGACCGGGGTTGGGCGCGACCGCCCCGGAGGGGCGGCAGAATGTCTTCAGGGTCGCGCGGATCCTCTGTCGCCCCTGCCGGGGCTCTTCTGGGGAACGATTGCGCTCTCCTCCCATGGCTCACGCCGGGTGCCACTGCTGGCTTGTCCAGCAGTGCTGGAGTGAATGCTTCTTGCCGCGTGCGCGGCACCGGTTGGGACAACCGGTGCTACCCGGCTGCGGGCCGGGCTCGCGGGGGATTGACGCACCCAGCATCCCATGGCCCGCCCCGGAGGGGCGGCAGAACATAGTCCCCGGCGTCAGCCGGGGGATTCGGGGTGGTTCCCACATGCTCAACGGTGGACCGGCCCGACCCGGAGTGGTAGGCTTATGCTGCAGTCATTTCATCAGCCGGGCCTCCGCGCACCCTCCCCCGACGGGGATCTCGTGAAAGGTACAGACCCATGCAGAGCATCCACACCACGCCGCGCCCTCGCCCCCGGGCCGGCTTCACGCTGATCGAACTGCTGGTGGTGATCGCGATCATCGCGATTCTGGCGGCCCTCATCCTGCCGGGCATCCAGAGTGCGCGGGAGGCGGCCCGCCGGGCGCAGTGCCTGAACAACCTGCGGAACATCGGTGTGGCGACGATGAACTTCGTAAGTGGCGAGAAGGGCCGGCTGCCGTATCTGACGACCGGGGTCGTTGCGTCGGACGCGGATCGTCGACGAACGTGGGGTGACGATACCGTCAACTTCGGTGATGCCACGATCCCCTGCGGGACTGATGCGACCGACTGCCGGCAGATGCCCTGGACGGTCCACCTGCTCCCGTTTCTGGACAGTGGAGCGATCTACGAGGCGATCCTCGACCCGGCGCAACAGTCCCGGACCAGACGATGGACCAGCTGGGCGCACGGTCCTCGACTTCTTCAACTGCCCCGACGATCCCGAGGCCAAGGTGGCGGGAAACCTGAGCTACTGTGCCAACGGCGGCTATACGACCGCGAGTGCCGTATCGGACGGGATTCTGGAACAACGTCGACAGCACCTCCACCGCGTATTCCGTGATCGACTACTAGCGTATTCCTGGCACCGTGAGCCCATGACGATCCTGCCGTGAGTCAGGCGACCGGCGTGTTCTGGCGGAGGCAGCAGGAGGCAGTGGTCGGGAGGAGGCGGAGGAGCACCCGGAGCGACGATGAGCATGACCGTGGACTACATCTCCCGCGGTGACGGCCAGACCAACACGCTGATGCTGAGCGAGAACCTGAATATCCGGCCGTTCGATCCGATCGACCGGCTATGGGGGCTGGATCGGTGAAGCCACAGGAGATCTCGCCTTTCTCGTGGGTCTGACCAGGCAGTAGCGCGGCCAGATCGCCGATCAACGTGACGTCCGGCGGGGTGGGTGTCATCGGTACGAATCGGCGCACATGGCTCGTCCTTGCCAATGGATTTCAACTGCACTGGTGACGCGGCCCAGTGCAAGATCAACGCCAACCTCAACTCGTGCAACGACCGGCGGCAGTCCCCGGCCGTCGTCCAATCATCCCGCGCAGGTCAACGTCATCTTCTGCGACGGGCACGGGACCGGACTCAACCAGTCGATCGATGACGGCGTCTACGCCCGGCTGCTCTCCTCCAACGGCAGCGGCTACGGACAGATCATCGACGGCACCGACTTCTGAGCGAGGTGCGACCGCCCCCAGCCCCACGGCTGACGCCGTGAGGTTGCCCGTGCGCCCGCTGCGCCTGGCGCGAGGACTCGTCGTGCGGTACTGTGCCTCGTGGGGAGCCTCTCTGCCCCGCCGCAGTTCCCCGGAATTGCCCCGTCTGCAGGCTTGAATCCGCGGGGTGAGCCGGCGGTAATGTGTCGGCGCGGGACTTCCGGCAGACGGAGGTCAACACCCTGTGGCCGGGGAGTCGGGAGGTGGAGCCATGCGTCGATGGTCCAACACTGTCCGAAGTCTGTTGCTGGTGATGCCGGTCTGTGTGGCGACCTCTGTCGAGGGAGCCGTCATCGCCTTTCAGGGCTTTGAACCTTCGGGGGACACGTGGAGTTTTGCGGCCACTCCCGGTCGCTACTCCACGGAAGCCACAGGCGATGTCGAAGCCGTGAACGGCGACGAAGATGTCTGGGGTCCGGTCAAGCGGTTCACCGGCGACATCGACAGCCCCCGCGCGGGCACGCGGTTCTGGGGCCTGCAGGACCTGGAGAATTCGAACGGCGGCGGCAGCTTCGACCACCTGCTGACGTTCGCAAGCGTCGACGTCACCTCGTTCGGCAATGTTGTCCTGAGCCTGGCGTACCACGCCATCGGATACGACACGGGCGACCGTCTCGGGTACGAGGTGTTCTTCGACAATGTCGGGCAGGGGGCCGTCTCGCTGGTCACAGGCGGAGTCGGCGGCGTCAGCACCAATGGCTGGCAGACGACGTCGCTTGCCGTCCCGGACTCGGTCGGCCGGGTGAGTCTCGTCTTGCGTGCGGCCCAGAACGGTGGCGACGACTTCGCCGGCTTCGATGACATCTCGCTCGAGGGGAACGCCATCACCTCGGTGCCAGAGCCCGCATCGGTGTGGCTGCTGGGTTCGCTGGCGCTGGCCGCCGCGCAGGTTCGGCAACGCCGTCGGGAGGGCCGGGCGCGCGTCCGGTAGGGCACAGGATCAGCCCCCCCAAGACCTGGCGGTCTTCCACCGGCTTCGCGCGACAACGGGGTGACTGTCGGCTGGTAGATTGTCACCCTCGTCATTGGTATGTTGGGCCCACATGCCTGTGGCTCGGAGCCGCGGAAGGCCGGGTGCTGGCGCTGAGCAGCGGCGGTGGGACGGAGTCGGCTGTCGTTCCCGGTCCGTCCCTCGATTCTCTCTGGAGTCCCTGTCGTGAATTCCGTCACCTCGCGCGTCGAGCAGCACTTTGAACTGGCCCGTAACGCCTATGCTGCTCTGGGTGTTGATGTCGATAACGCCTGCCGACGCCTGGGCGAGGTCCCGATCTCTCTGCACTGCTGGCAGGGTGACGATGTGGGGGGCTTCGAGGGGCTGGGGCAGGAGATCGGCGGCGGGCTGGCGGTGACCGGCAATTACCCCGGGAGGGCGCGCACGCCCGACGAGTTGCGGGCCGATCTGGAACAGGCCCTCTCGCTCATCCCGGGGAGGCATCGGCTCAACCTGCATGCGAGCTACGGCGAATTCGGCGGCCAGGCTGTTGATCGCGACGAGGTGGAGCTCTCGCACTTCCAGGGCTGGATCGACTGGGCCCGCGAGCAGCAGTTGGGTCTCGACTTCAACCCGACCTACTTCGCCCATCCGAAAGCCAACGACGGCTTCACACTCGCCCATTCCGACGCCGGCATTCGCCAGTTCTGGATCGAGCACGGCATCCGCTGTCGCCGGATCGGTGCGGAGATGGGCCGGCAGCTTGGTTCCCCCTGCGTCACCAACGTCTGGATCCCCGATGGCATGAAAGACCTGCCAATCGACCGCAAGGGGCCGCGCGAACGGCTGACGGAGGCCCTCGACACACTCTTTGCCGAGGAGCTCGACCCGGCGTACAACCTCGATGCCGTGGAATGCAAGCTGTTCGGCCTGGGCTCGGAAAGTTATGTCGTTGGATCGCACGAGTTCTACCTGGGCTATGCCATCACGCGCAACAAGGTGCTCTGCCTCGATGCGGGTCACTTTCATCCGACGGAAGTTATTTCGGACAAGCTCTCGTCGGTGTTCAACTACCTGCCGGAGATTCTGCTCCATGTCAGCCGTGGCGTACGCTGGGACAGCGACCACGTGGTGCTGCTGACCGATGAGCTTCAGGCCATCGCCCAGGAGCTTGTTCGTGGCGACTTTCTCCCTCGGACGCATCTCGGGCTGGACTTCTTCGACGCGAGCATCAACCGCGTCGCCGCGTGGGTCATCGGCACGCGGTGCCTGCTCAAGGCCCTGCTGCTGGCGCTGCTCGAGCCCATTGGCCAGCTCCGGGAGTTCGAGGCCGCGGCCGACTACACGTCGCGTCTGGCCATGCTCGAGGAGTTGAAGACGTTGCCGTTCGGGGCTGTCTGGGACTACTACTGTCTGCAGAACGATGTGCCGGTCGGCCAGGAGTGGCTGAATGATGTCCGCGCGTACGAAACCAGTGTGCTCGCATCGCGGAGTTCGTAGCGGGGAGTGGGGGGCTTCCGGAAGCCTGACCACGACGTGCATGTCCAGTACAGCCATCGCCTCGATCAAGACCTCACGAGACTCACCATGACAACGCACAGATCAGGCGCCACGGGTGCTGAAGCCCACGATGCGGAGCACTCGACTCCCGGCTCGGAGTTTGAGCGGGAACGAGTTCCGCAGTCGGCCTTGTTGGGCCCGAGCAAGTTCTGGGGCATGTATGCCGGCGAGCATACCGCCGGCACCGAATTCATGATCGGACCGTTGTTTCTGGCGGCGGGAGCCAGCTTGCAGGATTTGATTCTCGGCTTGCTGCTCGGCAACCTGCTGGCGGTGCTCACATGGCGATTCCTTGTCACGCCGATCGCCGTCGCTAAACGGATGACGCTGTACTACCAGCTCGAACGGATCACGGGCGGTTCGCTCGTGAAGTTCTACAACGTCGTCAACGGGGTGCTGTTCTGCTTCCTCGCCGGGGCGATGGTAACGGTGTCGGCCAGCGCGGTCGGGGTGCCGTTCAACGTCTTCTATGAAGTCCCCGATTCCACATTCGCCCTCGGCGCCCCCTCATTCACGTTGATTGTGGTGGTGGTGGGCGTGGTCATGGCGGTGATCGCGGCTGCTGGTTACACAACGGTCGCCCGGGTGGCGAACATCGCGGCGCCCTGGATGATCGCCATCTTCGCAGCGTGCGGGATCGTCTCGCTCGTGCAGATGGGGGCGGTCAGTTCTGCGGCGCTCACCGAAGGCAAGTTCTGGACCGACGCCGTTGAGTTCGTTCAGGAGAAGAACGGCGAAGGCTCGTTCGGCTTCTGGAAGATTGTCATCTTTGCCTGGCTCTGCAACGGAGCGATGCACTTTGGCATGGCCGACCTGTCGATCTTCCGCTTCGCCCGCAGCAAGTCGTCCGGATGGGCCCCGGCAATCGGCATGTTCCTCGGTCACTACATGGCGTGGATCGCGGCCGCGCTGCTGCTCGCGGCACTCATCAAAGTCCAACCCGATCTCGCCGTCGGATCGGACGGCAAGGTGAGTGCAAACCCGGGAATGCTCGCGTTTCAGGCGCTCGGCTGGGCCGGGATTATCTGCGTGGTGATTGCCGGCTGGACCACAGCCAACCCCACGATCTACCGGGCCGGTCTTGCCTTTCAAGGCGTGCTGCCGAAGAGCTCCCGCACCGCGATGACGCTGGTCGCTGGAGCGGTTGCCACGATCGCCGGGGCCTTCCCCAGCCTATCCGGCAAGCTGCTCGACTTCGTCGGCTTGTATGGCACCGTGCTTGGCCCGATGGGGGCGGTCATCTTTGTCGACTTCTACCTGATGAAGAGATTCGGACTGGCCGACGAGTATGCCGCCCGCACGGGAGCCAGCATTAATCTCGCCGTGCTCATCTCATGGCTGCTCCCGGTCGCGGTGGGGTTGTATCTCATCTTTGTCCAGGGAGTCTTCGCCGCCTATGCCGTTGTCCCCGCCTGGATTGCCTGCGGGATCATCTACCTGTTGCTGAGCAAGGCGACCCAGAAGCCCGTGGCTGAAGCTGCGACGCCGTGACGTCACGATTCGTGACTGCCCCTTCCCTCGACGATCCTGGAACGAACCATGCACTCTGCAGCCAAGTTGACTTCGCTGATCGCACTCGCAGCGACGATCGTACCGACCCTGCTGTACTTCGGTGGGCTGATCGGTCATGACGCAGTCAAATGGATGGCCCTGTTGGGTACGATTGTCTGGTTTGTGGTCACGCCGATCTGGATGGGGCGGGAGTTGCCCATCGACTCCACCGAAGTCGAGATCTGACCCATCCCGCGCTCCACCGAGTCCCGCGTTCAGTCTGCTGCCGCGATCAGGACGCAGGACTGTCACCCTGACAACAGGAAGCCATCCCTGACATGAAACCCTCACATGTGCTCTTCGGATTGCTGGCCGGCGTGTTGCTTGGAAGCCCCGCATCGACGGACGCCGGGATCACGCCGGTCGCCTTGCGGACCGAATACCGCGAGAACCCGCTGGGCATCGACGAGACGCAACCGCGACTGTTCTGGCGCGTGGAATCCGACGAGCGGAGCCAGGTGCAAACGGCATATCAGATCCTCGTGGCCTCGTCCGCGAACCTGCTGCAGTCCCAGACGGGGGACCTCTGGGACTCGGGCCGCGTGGAATCTTCCGAGACGATTCAGATCGAGTATGCCGGCAAGCCGCTCACGTCTCGGCAGCAGTGCTTCTGGAAGGTGCGCGTCTGGGACCGGGATGGTGTCGCTTCAGACTGGAGCCCAACGGCCCTGTGGTCGATGGGACTGCTGGAAGCAACAGACTGGACGGCGGAGTACATCAGCTATCGCGACGAGACACCGATCTTCACCGATCGCGAGACCCACTATCTGCCACCCGCACGACAGTATCGCCGGGAGTTTGCCGTCGACAGGACGGTGACGCGGGCGACCATCTACGCCACTGCGTTGGGCATCTACGAGCTGGAACTCAACGGCCGGCGGGTCGGCGATGCCTGGTTTGCTCCCGGGTGGACCGACTATCGTCAGCGTGCGTATTACAACACCTACGACGTCACCGATCTCGTGCAGAGCGGTGTCAACGCGATCGGAGCCACTGTCGCCGACGGCTGGTACAGCGGCTACGTGGGCTTCGGACTCCTCGTGGGCATCGGGACAGAACAGATCGGTCGCTACACGTACGGCAAGACACCGGCGTTGATGGCCCAACTGGAAGTCGAGTACTCCGACGGGACGCGCCAGGTCGTGGGAACCGACGCCTCCTGGCGGGTCACTGGTGAGGGGCCGATCCGGCAGGCCGATCTGCTGATGGGCGAAGCCTACGACGCCCGGTTGGAGATGCCCGGCTGGTCGACGGCCGGCTTCAATGACAGCGCCTGGTCGGCAGCGATTCCCGCGGCAGAGAACGGCCCGCAGCCAGCGACCTTCTTCGAGTTTCGCAATCCCGAACCTCCTGCGCGTGGGCCGAAGATCGAAGGCCGTCCGGTTGATCTCGGCTTCCGTCGACCGCGACTGGAAGCGTTTCCGGGCTTGCCGGTCCGTGTCATCGAAGAACTTCACCCGGTCGCTGTCGTCGATCGTGGCGCGGGAACGTTCGTCTTCAACCTCGGGCAGAACTTCGCCGGCACGGTGCGTCTGCGGGTGAAAGGGCCGGCTGGACACCAGGTGAAACTGCGGTTCGGCGAAATGCTTCATCCCGATGGGACACTGATGACGGAGAATCTGCGTCGTGCACGCGCGACAGACTTCTACACCTGCAAGGGGGAGAAAAACGGCGAAGTCTACTCGCCACGCTTTACCTTTCACGGCTTCCAGTACGTCGAGGTCTCGAACTATCCCGGCGAGGCCGACAGGGACACACTGACCGGCCTCGTGCTGCACTCGGACACGCCGCTGACGAGTACGTTCGAGTGCTCCGATCCGATGGTGAACCAGCTCTTCCGCAACGTGGTCTGGACGCAACGTGCGAACTTCCTCGATCTGCCGACTGACTGCCCCCAGCGCGACGAACGCATGGGCTGGACAGGCGACGCGCAAGCCTACGTCGGCACAGCCGCCTACAACGCCGACATCGGCGCCTTCTTCACCAAATGGCTTCGCGAACTGATGGAGTCTCAG
Source organism: uncultured Planctomycetaceae bacterium (assembly GCA_963715185.1). Classification (GTDB taxonomy): domain Bacteria; phylum Planctomycetota; class Planctomycetia; order Planctomycetales; family Planctomycetaceae; genus CAVPPT01. The sequence continues at coordinate 17,101 of CAVQRG010000013.1, read as the reverse complement.
CGACCCAGCGGCGCGTTTCCTGGCTATGCCCCGTTTCCGTTTCAGCACGGCTGGGATTTCGGTTCTGCCTGGGCGGACGCCGGCATCATCTGCCCGTGGACCATCTGGCAGGTTTACGGCGACACGCGGATCATCGAACGCTGCTGGGAGCCGATGACGAAGTTCCTGGACTGGCGGACAGCAACCAGCCAAGGCGACCTCGGCGTTGTCCACGGCAATGCCTGGGGCGACTGGCTCGCGCAGGGTGCGAGCACGCCGCTCGACTACGTCGATACTGTTTACTTCGCCATCTCGACGCGACTGATGGCCGAGATGGCCAGCGCCATCGGACGCGATGATGAAGCGAAGGCGTATCGCCGGCAGCTCGAACGGACGAAAGCGGCTTTTCGGGCGAAGTATCTGCTCGATGACGGCGGCGTAACCGTCGCGACCCAGACGGCGCACGCCCTCGCGCTGTTCGCCGACCTCGTTCCCGACGACCTGCGACAGGCGACCGGGCAAAAACTGGCCGACATGATCGCGCTCAACGGCAACCACATGTCGACCGGGTTCCTCGGCACGCGTCCGCTGCTTCCCGTCCTGTCGTCGGCCGGGCAGCACGACCTCGCCATGTTCCTGTTTCAGAGCCACGAGTTCCCGTCGTGGGGCTATGAAGTCGATCAGGGAGCCACGTCCATCTGGGAACGCTGGGACAGCTACACTCGGGAGGAGGGATTCGGGCGACACAATGCGGCCATGAACTCGTTCTCGCACTATGCCTTCGGCGCGGTGTGCGAATGGATGTTTCGCACGTTGGCCGGAATTGATTCCGACGGCCCGGGGTACTCCCGCATCGCGATCCGTCCGACCCCCGCGTCACCGGGTGGCAATGCCCAGCACGAACCGATCAACTGGGTCAAGGCATCCTACGATTCGATCCGCGGGAGGATCGTGAGTGAATGGAAGCTCGAGGGGGACACCTTCCAGCTCGTTGTCGAGATCCCGGCCAACACCACCGCCACGGTCTTCCTCCCGGCGGCCGGCGTAGCCTCGGTCACCACAGGCGGACAACGACTGCCCGTGGACGAAAAGGATGTCCGTGTCGTCGACACACGGGACCGCCTCGTCGTGCTGGCGATCGGATCCGGCCGCTACGAGTTCACCTCCACCGGCGGCATCGCACCGGCCAAGGTCGCTCTGAAAACGTCGAAGCCCGCCGATCTCTCGCTCAATCCAGACAACATCGACCTGACGGGCGCCCGCACACTGATCGAATGGGACTTGCGCAACGAGCAGGACGCGGCGCAATGGTCGGGTCGTCACAATCTGCAGATTGAGCGGCGCAATGGCCGAGTCTTCCTCGTTGGCGGCGGCGCCGACCCGCAGCTTTCGACAATGCTTCCCGAACCACTGACCGGGTCGCTGGCGATTGAACTGAAGGCACGGCCTGAGAAGGGCACCCAGGCGCAGTTCTTCTGGTCCACCGCCGGCGGCGGCTTCAATTCCGCACAACAGACGCAACGACCACTCAATCCATCAGATCAGGTGAACTCCTACTTGTTCCGCATCGAGGGCGTTCAGCCGGTACAGATGCTGCGGTTTGATCCGTCGAGCGGACCTGGGGAACTCGAGATCGAATCCCTCGCCATCCATCAGCTGGCCGAATGACGGCGAACGTTCCGGCCTGAGGACACCGTCCTCCCGTCCATTTCAGACCACGGCGCTGAGCCGGGAAATCGTATCCAATAGCGTGATCTCCGCGACAACGTGGTGTCCCGCTGTCCAATGAAGAAACGCTGAGATCCGGAGCCCAGCATGAACTCAACAAGCCCTGTCGTGGCCTTCCTGCCTGCTGTGCTGGCGCTTCTGCTGGCCGCTGAACTGGCGGCTTTTGCCCAGCCGAACGATGGTTCCGTCCTCCCGTTCCCACCACAGAAGATGGACAGCGTCATCAGGCCCAGGCTGCAGGACTCGACGATGAAGTGGCCTGCCGAGCCACGACGACTGCCTGAGAACGCACCGAACGTGTTGATCGTGCTGCTGGACGACACGGGGTTTGGTGTTTCGGAAGTGTTCGGCGGCGAAGTCCAGACTCCAGCGTTCAAGAAGATTGCTGCAGAGGGGATTCGGTACAATACGTTCCATACGACGTCGATCTGTTCACCGACGCGCGCGTCACTGCTGACGGGTCGCAATCACACTCGCGTCGGCTACGGTACGATCGCCGAGCGCGCCGTCGCCTTCGACGGGTTTACCGGGATCATGCCCAAGGAAGCGGCCACGATCGCCGAAGTGCTCAGACATTACGGTTACAAGACTTCGGCGTTCGGAAAGTGGCACAATACGCCTGCTACCGAAACGACGAAGATGGGGCCGTTTGATCGTTGGCCCACAGGTTATGGTTTCGACCACTTCTGGGGCTTCATTGCTGGCGAAACTTCACAGTGGGAGCCACGTCTGACCGAAGACACCATTCACATCGAACCACCGCACGACGGCAAGTATCACTTGACCGAAGGCATGGCCGATGAAGCCCTGCAGTGGCTGGACGACCATCAGGCCTACGCGCCGGACAAACCGTTCCTGATGTACTGGGCGCCCGGAGCCGTGCATGGCCCCCATCATGTGGCCAAGGAATGGGCCGACAGGTACACGGGCAAATTCGACGATGGCTGGGACGCCTATCGTGAGCGTGTCTACGCGCGTCAGCTTGAGATGGGAATCATTCCACAGGGTACGCAACTGACCCAGCGCGATCCCACCATGCAGTCCTGGGATGACATCCCAGAATCGCAGCGCCCTTTTCAGCGCCGCTTGATGGAAGTCTATGCAGGCTTCGTCGAACATACCGATACGCAGGTCCTGCGACTTATCGATGGATTGGAGCAGCGCGGACTCAGAGACAACACACTTGTCATCTATATCTGGGGCGACAACGGTTCGAGTTCTGAAGGCGTCCAGGGGACGGTCAGCGAGTTGCTGGCACAGAACCAGATCGCGACGACCGTGGATCAACAGATCGGTGCGCTGAAGGAACTCGGCGGACTCGACGCGTTAGGGACTGCGGCTGTGGACAACATGTACCACGCCGGGTGGGCCTGGGCAGGGAGCACGCCTTTCAAAGGGACCAAGCTGGTCGCGTCCTATTTCGGTGGGACCAGGAATCCGATGGCCATTTCATGGCCCAGGCGGATCAAGCCCAGCGCTGAGATCCGCTCGCAGTTCCATCATGTGATCGACATCGCCCCCACGCTGTACGAAGTCCTCGGCATCACACCGCCGAAGATCGTCAACGGCCACACGCAGATGCAGATGGACGGCGTGAGTCTGGCGTACACCTTCGACGATGCGCAGCGCCCACGACCAAGCAGGAGCAGTTCTTTGACAACTTTGCCAGTCGCGGAATCTATGTGGACGGTTGGATGGCCTGCACTTTTGGTCCACTTGTTCCTTGGGATCCCGCTGGCAATCCGGCTCGCATGCAAGGCTGGAACTCAGACAACGACGTCTGGGAACTGTACGACTTGCGAAACGATTTTTCACAAGCCAACGACCTGGCATCTGCGCAACCAGATCGACTGGCAAAGATGAAGAAGCAGTTTCTGGCCGCCGCCGAGGACAACAAGGACTTTCCGATCGGAGGGGCGATCTGGACGAGAATTCACCCCGAAGATGTTGTCGCAACCAGCTACACGAGTTGGACTTTCGGGCCGAACACGCGACGCATGCCCGAGTTCACTGCTCCGGGACTGGGCAAGAAGAACAACCGGGTCGAAATCGAACTGGAAGTCGGTGACAAGGCCACCGGCGTCCTGTACGCACTCGGCGGTGCATCCGGTGGATTGACATGCTACATGGACGACGGATTCCTTTGCTATGAGTACAACCTGCTGATCATCGAACGATACACGGTGAAATCGAAAGAGCCGATTGCTTCCGGCAAGCACACCATCGTCGTGGACACGTCGCTACCCAAGCCTGGCGCAGCTCTCACCGTTACCATGAGCGTCGACGGCCAGGAAGTCGCTAACATGACCACCACACGATCCGTGCCCGCAGCCTTCTCGGCTAGCGAGACCTTCGACGTTGGCATTGACCTCGGTTCGCCCGTATCCCCGACCTACGAAGAACGTCGACCTTTTGAGTTCGACGGAAAGATCGGCAGCGTCAAGGTCCAACACAAGCCGGCAAGTCCGGCCGGGAGACCGAAGCGGTAGGCAGGATTCGCAGCGAAGATCGCACACTGCAGGCGAAAAGCGGAGAATCACCGCCGAGGCTGTTCTCCTCGACCGAATGTTCCCTGCGGCGTTCTGATGAGTACACCCCGCAGGATTCGAACCTGCAACCTTCGGTTCCGTAGACCGATGCTCTATCCAATTGAGCTAGGGGTGCAAACTGTTGTGTTTTGGCTGCTTTTTCAGTGTTTGTTGCGTCTCCAGAGTGCCTTCGCGATCGCCACTTTACAATCGCTTCTACAATAGCTACGCTCATTGCTGTTGTAAACAGATGCCTGATCGGTTGCAACGATCAGGCATCAACTCATCACCCCGCAGTTGAACTCGGAGAGGTGACGACATGCACAAGTCTACTCGATCGCAACGTAAAGGCCAATCGAACCGTCCAGCGAAGCCCTATGCCGATTTTCCACTGACGCCGCACCCGGCGGGATACTGGTGCAAATCGATTCGGGGCAAACTCCAGTACTTCGGTCGCTGGGGCAAGCAAGTCAATGGCAAGCTGACCAGACTCCCCGAAGATGGTTGGCGGGACGCGCTCTGCGCAGTACGAGGAGGAACGTGACGACCTCTACGCTGGTCGGACACCGAGACCGAAGACCGACGAACTGACGGTCACTGATTTGTCCAATCAGTTCTTGACCGTCAAGCAGGACCTCGTTGACAACGGCGAACTCAATGCGCACACGTTTCGAGGATACTACGATACTTGCGGGAGGCTCATTGAGGCATTCGGAAAACGACGAGTGGTCGCCGACTTGCAACCTGACGACTTCCGCAAGCTCCGGGCGACGCTGGCGAAGACGCGAGGGGCTGTCAGCCTGCGGAATGAGATGCAGCGGGTGCGGTCAGTTTTCAAGTTCGGATACGACGACGGGCTGCTGCCTGCTCGCCGGTGCGATTCGGTCAGGGTTTCAAGCGGCCATCGCTCGACACAATCAGGCGGGAACGCGAATCCCATCGGGCCGAACATGGCGACCGGATGTTTGAAGCGGCGGAGATTCGGAAGCTGCTCGGTGAGGCCAAGCAACCTCTCAAGGCAATGATCCTGCTGGCCGTCAACGGAGGACTGGGGCAGAGCGACCTAGCCTTGCTGCCGACTCGTGCCCTCGACCTGGACACTGCCTGGCTCGACTTCGCTCGGGTGAAGACAATCGCCGATTGCTGGGGAGCAAACGTGCGGCGAAAGCATCCGCAGTGCTTCGCAAGCGAGATGCGGACGAACGATACCGATTCCTGTTTCCGCTGGTCATTGATTTGCGGGAACGGCGCGGAATGACGTTTCAGGAGATTGCGGACAGGCTGAATGCAGCGGGACACACGACCGCACGCGGATGCCAGTGGATTCCGAAGTCGGCGAAGCGGGTCTACGATCGCGCAAAGCGCGTGTAGGTTCGAGTTTCCTGCTTCCAGTGGAAGGATGAGGACAGGAAACTCACCTCTCTCGTCTATCTGATCGAATTGCAGGCCGTCAAAGCTCCCCGACATCATCACCCAGTGACTGACGTGTGGTGCACTTGTGCGGTGTGCTGATTTGGTGAGGTTCATGGTCGTTTCTGTCTTCCCCGGCGGGTCGTCGGGATTGCTTTTTTGGTGTGTGGAATATGGGGTTTTTCTCCAGGACAGACGCTGGGACGCGCGTCCTCGATGGATATCAAGTCATCACGTCGTTGCTTGGTGACAGGTGTCGGGAAGGATGGGGTGTTTTGATCCTTCTTTTGGAGCGTGAGTTTTGCAGGTTGAGCGCGTTCTCCAGCGAATTGGCGTGCTGTCTCCTTGCGCATCCACACGAGACAGTTTCGCCTTGTCGCAGATGACTGGTTTTGATGGAGACCTTGTTCCCGCATTCGCACTGACAGAGCCATCTCAAGTGTCCGTGTTCATCGCGCCCGACGACGTACAGCGCGGTCAGTTTTCCAAAACGTCGATTCGTCAGATCAATTGCTTTGCGTCCCATTTCTGCGCTCCCGTTTTTTGAGTTCTCGTGTTGTGTCATTTCGGCTTGTGGAATCTGATTCGTTCCTGTCACGGCTACTTGTAGAACTGGATGACGTCGTCAGTCTTTCGCACTCGCAGCTTCGGACGCGATTTGGGAGGAGGCGAGGTTGCGCGGCGAGCGAGGAACGATTCGAGATCGTTCCGGCTGATGCGCCATCGCGGGCGAGTCGACCGGGTGAGCGAGATGTCGATGGCTCGTAGTTCACCACGTTTGATGAACTGCACGACCTTGCTGCGGTCGATGCCGAGCAGATCGGCGACCTCGGATGGCCTGAAGAACTGCTTGTCCTTGTCGATCATGGCTGCGAACAACAAAAAACCCCGGCAGCCGCAGACGGACACAAAATGTATCCGCCTGCGGCCATCGGGGTTGGCAGTTGGAAGGCTGCCGATGTTCGCCGCAGTGATCCCTCAACGGCTACCAACTAAAGCTGAGGACTTGCCGTTGAGACGCTACGATTGTAGTCAATAAGACTCGGCGGCTGCAAGCTGCAAGAGGAATCCCCAGAAGGACGACACGCCTCTTGTAGTTTACAATAGCGAGCCGCGACATTTGGCGACAATCAGCGACTCAGGCTGACGAGCAACGTCGAGTACAAGCTTGAAAACAAGCTGTTTCAGAGACGATCGGCAGAACGTGAGAATGGCTGCCGAGTTTCCGTAGACCGATGCTCTATCCAATTGAGCTAGGGGTGCAACCGGCGCGGCCAGCGATTGGCCACCGTCGCCTCAGCGAGGCGACTTCCGCAATCTAATTGCTCTGCGCGAGTGTACAGCGATCTGGAGGATTCCTCGGAAGGCGGGAGCCCGGAAACTCCGAGCGGCGCGGACACTGGGACCGCGTGATCGCCGCCAGCGCACAAGTCTGTTCGAGCCAGAACGCTGCAAAAAGCCCGGTAACTGCGGTCAAGATTCCCCCGAAGATCGCCGGCGGGAGTGGCATCGCATACGGTCGATCGGCATCATAGACTGGGAAGTTCCGGCGGTTTGCACCCCGTGTTTCCTGCTTCCCCCTCCTGAGATGCCCGTTATGAACTCAGCCAAGCGTCGGGGCCCGGCCCTCGTCATCCTGGCCCTGTGCCTTGTTGCACATGGGTCGCAGGGAGCCGATGAGCCGACGGCTCCCTTTCCGACCTTGAGCCTGCTGCCGAAGGAAGAAACCGGGGCCTTGCGGTTCCTCGAACGGCATCCGGAGTCCGACGGCCGAGGCGTGACGGTCGCGATCTTTGACACGGGCGTCGACCCGGCGGCTCCCGGGCTGCAGGTGACGAGCGATGGCCGGCCCAAGATCATCGACATCGTGGACGCCACCGGCAGTGGTGATGTGTCAATGGCGGCCGAGCGAGAAATCGCAGGAGACACCCTGGAGGGGTTAACGGGCAGAACACTCACGTTGAATCCTGCCTGGAAGATCGCCTCGGGCAAGGTGCGGCTGGGGATCAAACGGGGTTACGAACTGTTTCCCGAGGAATTGGTCACGCGCCTCAAGCAGGAGCGTCGTCGCGAGTGGGACCGTCGCCAGGAAACCCGGGCCGCGAACCTGCAGCGCCAACTGCACGAATGGGATGCAGCGCACCCCGAGCCGAATGCCCAGCAGCAGCGACGACGTCAGGAGCTTGTGGCCCGGCGCGAGGTGTTAAAGGCCGCCCGGGAAGCCCACGACGACCCCGGACCGATCTACGACTGCCTGACGTTTCATGACGGCGAAGACTGGCGCGCGGTGATCGATACTGACGAAGATGGGGATCTCGCGGATGAGCAGCCACTGACCAACTATTTCCGGGAGCGGCAGTTCAGCAAATTCAGTCAGCAGAGCCAACTCAGCTTCTCGGTCAACATCTACGAAGACGGGAAACTGCTGTCGATCGTCACGATGACCGGTGACCACGGCACACATGTCGCCGGGATCGTTGGTGCCTGCTATCCCGATGAGCCGGCCCGGAATGGGGTCGCACCTGGCGTCCAGATCGTATCCGTCAAGATTGGCGATACGCGACTGCGGGGCATGGAAACCGGCCGGGGACTCGTGCGAGGTCTGCGAACGGTGCTCGATCGGGACTGCGACCTGATCAACATGAGCTATGGTGAACCGTCGAGTCTTCCGAACTCCGGCCGACTGATTGATCTGTTCTCCGAACTGGTTCATGAACATGGTGTCGTCTTCGTGGCCAGCGCGGGCAATGCGGGCCCCGCCCTGTCGACAGTCGGTGCCCCCGGGGGCACCTCCGAGGCGGTCCTCGGGATCGGTGCATACATTTCGCCCGCGATGATGTCGGCCGCCTATAGCCTGCGCGCGCCTACGAGGGACTCCCCTACACATGGACGTCCCGCGGACCGACGAGCGACGGAGCGGCCGGTGTCAATCTGTTTGCACCCGGCGGAGCGATCTCGCCTGTTCCCAACTACAACCTGCAACCCAGCCGCCTGATGAACGGCACCTCCATGGCGGCACCGAATGCCTGTGGCAACATCGCGCTGCTGCTGTCCGCACTTAAGGCAGAAGAGACGAGGTATACACCGGCCAGCGTGCGGCGAGCGCTGGAAAACACCGCCATGCCGCTCAAGGGCATTGACTCGCTCACGCAGGGGCGGGGACTCGTTCAGGTTGATCGCGCCTACGACTGGTTTCAGGAGGGAGAGGTCACGGCGGCTGAACAGCTCCCCTACGACATTGAAGTGGGTGCGGACGGAACCCGGGGAATTCTCCTGCGCGAGCCGCAGGACCTGTGGTCACCACTGGTCACACGTGTCACCGTGCAGCCAAGATTTCGCGAGCAGGCGCCCAAGCAGGACCTCGTCGACTTCGAGGTGGTGCTCTCCCTGGAGTCCTCGCATCCGTGGGTGCATGTCGGTGATCACCTGCTGCTGACTGCCGAAGGCAACGATTTCGAAGTCGAAGTGGATCCGCGAGATCTGGAGGCCGGGGTCCACCTGGCGTACATCGATGTGACAGAAGTCGGACCTGTCAAACGGGGACCGCTCCTGCGGATTCCCGTCACCGTGATCAAACCGCACGCCACAGACGCCGGGTCTCATGAGTTTGAACTCGCGCTGATGCCGGGGGAGGTCGCGCGTCGTTTCGTCGTACCTCCCCCGGGCGCAAGCTGGGTGGACATCAGGCTCCAGCTCACCGCAGCCGATGCCGAGCGGCGGTTCATGCTGCATTCGTTGCAGCTGCTGCCGGGGCGGACGTTCGAAGCGGGTGAGACCAACGGGTTTCTGACGCTGGAACCGGGAGAACAGACGCTCCGCAGTGCGACCGTCGTTTCCGGCCAGACATTGGAAGTCTGCCTGGCCCAGTACTGGTCCAGTCTGGGCACGTCGCGCGTTTCGATGTTGGTACAGTTCCGCGGGCTCGAAGCCGACGACGACGAACTCACTTTGCCCGCAGACGGTTCACCGACCTCCATCAGGTTGACCTCTCGCATACACCGCGAGCGGCTGAACCCCTCCGCATCGCTGACCACCCATCGACAACTTCGGGCCGCCGACGAGGCGCGCATCGAACCGCTCACATCTCCGCGCGACCGTCTGGTCGATGGCCGCCCGACGGGCCGACTGCTGCTGACTTACAAGTTCTCGCAGCCGACAAAGGGAGACACGACCATTCGCGTCCCGCGACTGGACGGACTGCTCTATGATTCGCCGCTCGAAGGACATCAATGGATGCTGTTCGACAAGAACCAGCAACTGATTGCCACCGATGACCTCTTTCCCGAGGCCTTCTCACTTGAGAAGGGGGAATACACGGTGCGGCTCGCGCTGCGGAGCGGAGATCCGGCCTTGCTCGACACACTGCGCGGGACGGTGCTGGCCGTCGATCGCCGGTTGAACTCACCCGTAACCGTCCAGGTGTCTCCGAATGCCGCAGCGGCGGCGGCGGGCGCCGGGCCGTTTCCCGCACGCTGGCTGGAGCCGGGCGAGTCGGCCACTGTGTGGCTGGCACCGAAGTCGCCCGACAGCCTCCCCGACGGAGTCGCTCCGGGGGACCTGCTGCTCGGCGAGGTTCACTGGGTGAAGAGCCCCAACGGCCATTGGGGCGCAGACTCACGACCGGAGGGGGTCCCGCTGACGTACCTCGTTCCTCCCGCCGCGCCAGCCGACAAGGACGTGCGGGCACCGGAAGCCCCAAAGCCAACACTGGCCGAGCGACTGGCGAAAGACCGCCTTCAACTCAGGATCGACCAGTTGGCCAAGCTCGACTGGCCTGAAGATCGCGAGTTGTTCGAGCAACTGCAGGGGGACATCCTCCGCGACCATCCCGACGCGGCCCGGGAGATCCTGGCAGCGAGGTTGCAGCTGGTCGACGACGAAGACCGTAAGGATCGGCTGCCGGAAGTGGTGGCCGTCGCCGACGAACTGCTGGCCACCATCGACTCCTCTGCGCCGGCGGCACGCCTGGCACTGCGGACGGATCCGGACGACCCGAAAGCTCAGAGTCGTCTGCAGAAGGACGAGCAACTGAAGGCAACGCTTGTCGACACGCTCTATCGCAAGGGGCGGGCACTCGGTTACATGGAGCTTCCCGAGGTCGTCGCGGAGCACCCCATCACCGACCAGCAGGCTCACGATCGTGCGTTCGAGGCCACCTTCCGCGAGCTCGCACAATGGGTGGACACCACCGAGAAGGAGTATGCGCTCCTGCACATCCGACGCGATCGTCGGCACGAGCGCTGGGGCCAGGCTCTGCAGCGGCTCAACACCCTGATCGAGCAAGCATCTCCTCCCGAGAAGCTTCTGGAGAAGAAGCGACGCGACCTGTACGAGCATCTCGGCTGGAACGACTGGCGTGAGTATGCTCACAAGTGGATGCTGATCCGCTTTCCCGAACAGACTCCGGCATTCTGAGTCATTGCGCACGTGCTCCGGAATCGAACGCCCCCGCACGGCGTGCGCCGGACACGCGACCGGGCGGTCATCGCGCGGCCTTGCGGTTCGCGGATCGATGAAGTAGGAGAGTTCGATTGTCGGGTCAGGTGCGGCACAGCCACCACCGCCGCCCTCCCGGATGTCTCCTGCACTTCGGAATTCCGTCATGCCGCTGCTGGGCGCCCATATGTCGATCGCCGGTGGGTACTACCGGGCCGTCGAGGCAGCAGCCCGGTTCGGGATGGAAACGGTGCAGCTGTTCACCAAGAACAACAACCAGTGGCGGGCTAAGCCACTCTCGGACGCCGACATCCGACAGTTCCGGACCGCTCTCGTCGACCACGGCATTCAGGTGCCCTGCGCCCACGACAGCTACCTCATCAACCTCGCCAGCCCGAATGACGACCTGTGGCACAAGTCGGTCGAGGCGTTCATCGTCGAACTGGAACGAGCGGAAGCGCTGGGTCTGGCCGGGGTGGTCATGCACCCGGGCAGCTTTGTCGACAGCAGCGAAACCGACGGGTTGAGTCGGATTGTCAACGGCATTGATGAGTCAACGCGCCGGACTTCGGGGCAGAAGGTCGAGATCTGGCTGGAGACGACGGCCGGGCAGGGGACGAATCTGGGGCATCGGTTCGAGCACCTCGCGGAGATCATCGCCCGCGTGCAGCAACCCGAGCGTCTGGGGGTCTGTGTCGACACGTGTCACATCTTCGCCGCCGGATATGGCCTGCGAACCCGTGCTCAATACCGGGCAACCATCCAGGAACTGGACGATGTCATTGGCATCGATCGCGTGCGGGCCTTTCACCTCAACGACAGTAAGAAGGAGCAGGGGAGCCGCGTCGACCGGCACGAGCACATCGGTGAGGGGCATCTCGGGCTGGAACCGTTCCGCTTCGTGCTGAATGATCGCCGGTTTCGCCAGCTGCCGATGTACCTCGAGACCCGCAAGGAGGACCGCGACGGCCAACCGATGGATGCCGTTAACCTCGATACGTTGCGCGGGCTGCTCTCGTCGCGGCGACGATCGAAAGCCTGAGGCCGCCGCTGGCCCGTGAGCCACAGGAGTGTCAGCCGTGCAGAGCCAGAGGCGACGTTCCTCCGGGTTGGAGCAGACAACCGCGAGACCACACCCCTCGTGTGGTCACACTGCCGGGAGTGGAGCAGCACAGGCCCATGGAACGTGGCGCAACCCGGAAGGTCTCTCAACGCCCCGCGAACCGGCTACTCGTGGCGGAGTCGCTTCGATCGGGTCGAGACGCGCGGCTGACCGTGCGGGGTAGACCCCGAAGATTACGCCGATGGCCACCGACACACCGAAGGCGAGCGGCAGGCTCCACATCGCGATCTGGGGCTGCATCTGCGAGAACATCTTGCCGAAGTCGCTGACCTCGCCCGCCTGCCGGATCAGGTAGTCGTTGATGAACCCCTGCAGCTTGCCGAACACAAACGGCGTGAGCAGTCCCAGGCCGATGCCGATCAACCCGCCTGCACCGGAGAGCACGACGGTCTCTGTGAGAAACTGCTGAATGATGTCGCGGCGGCGGGCACCGATCGCCCGACGGATGCCGATCTCCCGCGTTCGCTCGGTGACGGTGGCGAGCATGATGTTCATGATGCCGATGCCCCCCACGAGTAGACTGATCCCGGCGATCGATCCCAGCACGAAATTGAAGATCATGCGAATCTGATCCGCCTGTCGCAGCAACTCGAGCGGAACCACGACGTCCACATCGCCACCCCCCGGATGTGTTCGCTCCAGCGTTTCGCGCACGACCTCGGCGGTGGGGATGACATCGGCCGGATCACCGACCTTGAGGGTGATCTGGTTGTAAACGACCGACTCCGCACTGAAGCTTCCCGCAGCGAACCGCATGAAGGTGTCGCTGGTGTTGATCCGCGACTGCAGCGTGTCGAGGGGAATGTAGACATCCTTGTTGTAGTCCTGCCCGGACATGCTGCCGCCGATCGCGGCCGAAGCCGTCCGCTTCTGGGTGACACCGATCACCTTATAGGCCCGGCCACTGATGTAGATCGACTCTCCGATAGGGTTCTGAATGGGAAAGAGCCGATCGGCCGTATCGAACGCCAGCACGCAGACATTGGCGATGTCGTTGAGATCCTTGTCACTGAGAAACCGGCCCCGATCCATCTGCAGGTGATTCATCGTCAGATAGTCCGGCGTGCAGCCGACGATTCTCGAGTTGAGTGTGTACTGCAGGTGCCGGACTTCCTGCATCAGCTCGCGGACAGGCACGATGCCCACGATCGTCGGCAGGGTCTGGGAGAGGATGCGGTAATCCTGCCGCTTCAGCCCGTAACGCAGCACCACCGACTGATTCGAAGCCCCGGAGGAGCCGGCATCTTCGGGGGGCTTGATACTGCGGACGATGATATTGGTGGCCCCCAGTTCCAGGACCTGTTTCTGGGCCTGTGCGCTGGCCCCTTCGCCGATGGCGAGCATCGCGATGACCGAGAACACGCCAAACACGATGCCGAGCATGGTCAGCCCGGAGTGCAGCTTGTGCAGCAGCACGCTCTTCAGCGCCAGTTGAATCGTGCGTGTCAGGTGAGAGAAGGGCACGTCGGTCTTCGATCAGGGTGTCAGCGGGAATCAATGCTCTGGAGCCGCGGGCGGACCAGCAGTCAAGGTTGCGCTCAACCGGGAAAGACTCCTTCGCCCGCGATCAGGCCGTCCTTCATGAAGATCTGTCGGCGCGTGCGACGGGCGATCTCCGGTTCGTGCGTCACCATGATGATCGTACGTCCCTGCTCATTCAGTGTTTGCAGCAATTGCATAATTTCGTCGGTCGTCTTGGAGTCGAGGTTTCCGGTGGGCTCGTCCGCCATGATGATGGCCGGATCGTTGATCAACGCACGCGCGATCGCCACGCGCTGCTGCTGACCTCCCGACAACTGAAAAGGTCGGTGGTCCAGCCGGTCTCCCAGACCGACCTGCCCCGCCAGGTCGATCACGTGGTTGTGGTCTTTCGACGTGATTGGGGGATAACCCGGGCGATACAGCATCGGAACTTCGATGTTTTCGAGCACCGTATACTGCGACACCAGGTTGAACGACTGAAAAATGAACCCGATCCGTGTGTTGCGGATGCCCGACAGCTCGTCGTCGCTGAGCTGGGCGACATCCTGTCCGTCGAGGATGTACTGACCGCTGGTCGGTCGATCCAGCGCCCCGAGGAGGTTGAGCAGCGTACTCTTGCCGCTCCCCGACGACCCCATGATGGCGATGAAGTCCCCCTCGGGAATATCCAGGGTGACGCCGCAAAGCGCCTTCACGACGACCGTCCCCAGGTCGTAGTGCTTTTGCAGATCGATCAGTCGAGCGATGGGTGGCATGCAGACGGCCTCAATTCCCCGGACGTCCTGCACCCCCGGCAGGACGTCCACGGCCAGGACCGCCTGCTGGATGCCCCCCACCGGCCCGCCACCACCCGGAGGACCACCACCGCCCGGTCCACTACCTGGGGGACCACCGCCGGCACCTTCTCGGCCCGCTTCTGGAAATACACGCCGATCTCGGCGGAGCTCAGCGCACCGTCGCCGTCTGTATCAATCTCGCTGATGTTCGTCTTCATCTGGGAGGAATCTCGTCCCCCGACAGTTTCCCATCCTTGTCGGCATCCAGCCGCTCCATCATTGCCGCCGGATTACCCCCGCGTCCTTCGCCTCCCCCCCCAGCGCCAGCTGGAGGCCCGCCAGCTCCCACGCGCCGACCCGGGTGTTGCCAGCCGGGTGCCCCGGGAATCACCAGCGCCTCATCGTCGACCGGAGTCCCGTAGGTGGCCTCCAGGTCGGCGATCTCCTTGGCGAAGTGTGTCCGCGGATTCATGACCACGAGCTCCCCGTCGGCCACACCATCCAGAATCTCGATGTTGGATTCGTTGGACGTCCCAATCTTCAACTCTCTCCGCTCGACCTGACCCGCCTTGAGCACGAAGGCAAAGTACTTGATCCCCGTGGCCACGACGGCCTGCATGGGAATCTGCAGCACATCCTGTCGGCTGTCCACCAGGATTTCGAGCTGCGCCGTCAGGCCTGGCTGCAGTTTCCGCACCTTCTCAACACTGTCCGACAGGTGTACTTCGGTCTCGTACTCGCGGAGGTCGTAGTCGGCAGTTTCCCCACATCGGCACCGACGAGACCGACGCGACCTGTCCCTTGAACACCTCGTCCGCGTAGGCATCGATCCGCACGCGGGCGGGCAGCCCCGGACGGATATTGCCGATCAGCGACTCATGGACTCCGGCAGTCCACCTTCATCTGGCTGATGTCCGGCAGATTGATGATGGCCTGCCGCTCGCGGACCTGGGCCCCTTCCTCAATGGTGACGCTTTCGCCACTGCCGCGACGACTGCTCTGCAGGTTGGCATAGACAACCTCACCGGGGCTGCGGGGCCCGCAGCGTGCAGGCCTGGATCTGCTGCTTCAGGCGCTCTCGATCTTCTCGCGTTCCACTTCCGCGGTAAGCTGGGACGCCTCGTACTCCTTGGAGAACTGGGTCTCAGCGGCCTTGGCCTTCAGCTTGACCCGCTCGAGTTCCCGTTCGAATTCCCGGGAATTGGCTTCGAGTTCGGCGATGGTCCGCTTCGACGTGTACAGATCCAGCACCTTCAGTTCCTCTTCGGCACCCGCCAGGGCCAGCTCTTTCTGCTTTTCCGAGATCCGGGCCGCTTCGAGATCGTTCTGGTTCTTGTATCCCTTCTTCCACCAGCCGTTTGGTGAACTCATGATTCTCCTGGGACTGGACGTATTCTTCCGGGCCAGTTCGATCTTCGCTTTGACCTGGTTCAGTAGCTGATCGAGTTCACCCTTCTGGTACTTCTCGAGGTCCAGCTTGGCCAGTTCCCACTTGAGCTCGGCCGCAGCGATGTCGCTCTCGTTCTGAGTGCGCTGGATCTCGAGGTTCTCGCGCCCGAGATTCGGCCGCTTCCGCCTGGGTGACGGTGATCTGCTGCTGCTTTTCCTCCTCGCGCAGGGTGGAGGAGTCCAGTTCACAGACAACGTCCCCTTCCTGCACCAAGGTCCCTTCCGGGACGATGCTGATGATCGTCGTGCCCCCCTCGACCTGGCGGGCGACGTGGGGATCGCGCCGACTGTCGACATGCCCCTGCACCGACAGGCTGATGAGGAACGGCCCCCGCCTTGCGGGCTGGGTCACCAAGTGCGCATTGCCCCCTCCCTTAGGGGAAGTGAGGTTCTGGAGCCAGGCCTGCCGAGCCATCGCGATCGCCGCCAGCAGGCCGATCAGGAAAGTCAACATGACCAGCTTGCCCGTCCAGGAACCTGAGCGGAGCGACTTCGGAATAATCGGGTGGGCAGTTGTCGTCGAACCAGAGTCGGTCATGAGGTTGATCAGGTCCGTTGTACCGGAATGAGCCGGGGAAGGTTGGATTCTACCGTACACCTGATCCCGGTAAAAGGGATCAGCCCACACGCCGTCCGGACCTATTTCCATGATACCCATGTCCCGGTAGATGTTAAGTCGACGTCTCGTAATCCACCCAAATTGAGATCAGCCCGTTTTCTTGCGCACTTAGCACATTCTGCAGGGCCCGCTGCAGGTTCTGACCCTGCAGACCCGCGGTCCCCCCGCGTCGCTGGCCGGGAACCGGGGGGGCATTGGCCTGTTCGACCGCGTTGTCGAACTGGGCCGCCGCGATGCGAACCGCCTGACGCTGCGTTTCCAGGTTCTGCTTCAGGACCTCCAGATTTCGCCACGAAACGCGGATCTGCAGCTTCACCTGATCTTCAGAGATGTACTCCCGCTGCGCTCGCTGATACTCGATCAGCGAGGCCCGATAGAGGTTTCGCTCACGAATCAGGTCGAGCGAGCCGCATCGAACGCCAGACCCACCCGGAGATCGCTGATGTCCCCGCGGAACCCGAGCAGGTCGGTCCCCACGGTGTCCGCATGTCGCCTGCCACTCCCACGTCCAGAGTGGATCGCAGGGCGTTGGCGGCCACCTCCATCTGACGACGGGCATCCATGACCGCCG
>CAVQRG010000012.1:0-70843 GCA_963715185.1 uncultured Planctomycetaceae bacterium | reverse complement strand
CACGCCACGGGACGCAGAGAAGGTCATTGTCCCCAGGGCAGGCGGCAAGGGGTGTCCACACGCCCACATCTGCAAGGGCTGCAAGACCGTGACTTTCTCGGATGCCATCATTGCCGCCACGGACAAATCAGATCCAAGGCCAATCTACATCGGCGTCTGGGGCGGACCGCGCGAAATCTCTCAGGCGATCTGGAAGGTGAAGCACACGCGCAGCGAAGCGGAACTGAAGGCGTTCATCGGCAAGCTCCGGGTGTTTCTGATCGCCTGCCAGGACGCCTCGCATGAGTGGCTCATGGACGAGTTCCCCGACTTGTTCATTATCGAGTCGAAGAAGACCTACCAAGGGATGTTCCGTGCCGACAACCAGGCGTGGGTCGAGGAGAACGTCATCAACAATCACGGACCGCTTGGTGTCCTCTACCCGCCAAAGGCCATCGCGGGGCCGGGCGTGATCGAGGGGGATTCACCCACGTTCCTCTATCTGGTCAGTGCCAATCGCGGGATCAACGATCCTGAAGATCCCACCCAGCCGAGTTGGGGTGGTGAGTACGTGCGCCAGGATTCGTCAAAACACTATGTCGATGGACCCGGCGGAGCGACCATCTCCAAGTGGAAGAAAGACTTTCAAGCGGAGTTTAGGGAACGCGCCGACTGGATGTTGCCGTGAACCCAAATTTGATTCCAATGATGAAGAGCAACGTTTTTCGAACGAAGGGTCCGAGTTCAATCGGACAAAGACTCTGCGCGGCGGCGTGCGGCGCGCTGGTCGGTTGGATCGCGCCGCTGCAAACGCACGCCGCCGAATCCGCTGGTCACAATCCGCGCATCATTGTCACCACCGATCTTGGTGCAGACCCCGACGACGAACAATCCCTCGTTCGCCTGTTGGTTTCCGCCAACGAGTTCGACATCGAGGGATTAATCGTCTCGACCGGTTGCTGGAAGAAGAACCAAAGCAACACCGCCATGCTCAACAAGATCGTCGATGCCTACGGGCAGGTGCTGCCGAATCTTCAGGTACATGCGAAGGGATATCCCTCGCACGAATACCTGAGGTCGATTTCCGTCCTCGGCCAGACCGGTTATGGCATGAGCGACGTGGGCGATGGCAAGGATTCCGCGGGTTCGGAACTCATCATCGCTTCCGTGGACAAGGACGATCCCCGGCCCGTGTGGGTTCAATTCTGGGGCGGAGGAAACAGTCTGGCCCAGGCCATCTGGAAGGTCAGGGCAACGCGCTCCAAAGAGGAGTTCGCCGCATTCCTCAACAAGGTGCGGGTGTTTGACATTCTCGGTCAGGACGACACCGGAGCCTGGATGGCGAAGAACTTCCCCGAACTCTTCTACATCCGCGCCACGGGTGTCTATGGCTGGCAGCCTCCGAAAAATGGTCAATACCAGAAGAAGCATCCAGAGCCTTGGCCCGTTGGGCACCCTGTATCCGGACACGAAATGGGCAACGGAAGGCGATACCCCGGCTTTCATGCATGTCTATCCGAACGGCCTGAACAATCCTGAGAAGATCGACCAGGGCGGTTGGGGCGGTCGCTTCAGTTCTGAGAAGAAGGCCGGTATCCGCAGCATGTCGGAGGTCCACAAGATCAATGAGAACGCGGAACCTCAGTTCGATCCCTACTACATGTATGGGAACACACCGGAAGGAGCCAGGGCGATCAAGCGCTGGAGCAAGGGCTACGACAACGATTTTGAGGCGCGCATGGGCTGGAGCGTCACCGGCCAGTATGAGGATGCCAACCACCATCCCATCGCCGTGGTGAACGGCGACACTTCCCGGCGGGTTTTGGAGATCACCGCCGCTCCGGGTTCCACCGTGAGGCTGGACGCGGCCGCTTCCAGCGATCCCGATGATGACGCGCTGAACCACGCCTGGTCATTTTACCAGGAACCGAGTTCGTTTGACGGAGACGTGAGGATTGAGAACAGGACGTCTTCCTCCGCCACTGTTTTCATTCCATCGGATGCGAGTGGGAAGAACGTCCATGTGATATTGGAACTGCAAGACGACGGTTCACCGAATCTCTACGCCTACCGACGTGTGATCATCAGCGTGCAGTGATCTCGCGAGACTTCCCGGGCTTTCGATTCTCGTCTCGCTGCGAGAATGCGAAATCAAACTCCGAACAAGTCGGTGGAGACGAACCGCCGCCCCGCCACTCCGTTCAACGTCGGGCGGCAGTTCGAGATCGCCTCGTGCGCTCCACCGTTACTGTCGGCGGCGGTCGCTCACCTTTGCGTTATGTGCAATCGACCAGCGACGTGACCAGCGTCTTCATGTCATAGCAGGGGTAGCACCGGTTGCCTCAACCGGTGCCGCGCAGCGGCGCGAAGCCGTTCGCTCCGCTGGACCACGTCCTCCACGATCGACCGGTCCGATTCACCGCACGAGAATCAGCGCCTCCACCCACTCCCGTCCGCACCCGCCAGCCTTGGGCCGCATGAGCGTTCAGCTCCTGTTCCATCTGCGCAATGTCGTTGCCGTAGATCGCCAGCGACACGATCTTGTACTGCTCGTTGCCGGCCCCCTCTGCTTCCTGCGCTCCGGCCACCCGGGGCGAAAGCAGGCAGACCGTCGCATCCGCCGTCAGGGCGACCACTGCGCCGACGAGCGCGGCCAGAACTGTCTGTTTCATGTTTGCTCCAGAGAAACTCCCATGATGGGACGCCAGCATCACGCCATGCTACCGTGGCGACGGATCAGCACCAACACCCCCAGCGGTTTCGAAGCTCAACCCTCGATCGGCCGGTCGAAGAACAGCGTCGCCTTCCCCCCGGGAGGTCCGTAGCCGCTCCGTTCGTACAGCCGGCGGGCGCCGGCGTTGTCGGTCCGCACTTCGAGCGTCACCTTGCAGCACCCGCTCTGTTGCTGCGCAGCGCCACTGCCTCGAGCAGCGCACTCCCCACGCCGCGCCCCTGCCACTCCCGCAGCACCGCCAGATCGTGGATGTTGATGAGCGGCCGGGCCGCGAACGTCGAGAACCCTCGGAGGCAGACCGCGATCCCAACCGCCGTCTCTCCGCAGAACGCCAGCAGCACCAGCGAGGCGGGATGCGTACGCAACCCCGCGACGACGTTCTCGCGGGCGAATGTCGAGAGGCCCCGCCCCCCTTCGATCGGCTCGCGGGCATAGGCATCGATCAGATGGACGACGGCCCGCTGATGCCCCTCGTCCACCCAGTCGACTTCCTCAATCCGGACCTCGGTCATGACAGCTCCCCTCCCGCCTGTGACGCCACACATGGTACCAGACCGGCAACCGATGTCTGCCGAGCTACGGGAAGCCAGTGGGTCGCGCGTCAATCGCGGCAGATGGCGATGCGGTCCCCGGCGGGATAGCATGCAGGGCATGCCGGGAATCACTGTCGCGACCGTGGTGGCCGACGGTGCAGGTCGGTGGTGTGGTCCGGGGGAAGCACGATGGGCGTTCCGTGTCTGAGGTGGCTGCCGGTCCTGCTGTTGGTCGTCACGCTGGCGGGCGAATCGACGGCCCGGGGGGAGATCCGCGAGACGCTGCGGGAACTGGGTTGCCTGGATGTGACGCAGCCCCCCTTCCTCGCCGACCCGACCGGGAAGGCCGACGCGACCGACGCCATCCAGCGGGCTGTCAATGCGGCCCGCGATCGCCGGCTGGCCTGCTTCTTTCCCGAGGGGATCTATCTCATCTCGGACACGATCTCGTGCGAACAGCGCGTGGAGAAACTCGACCGACCGAGACTTACCGACCGGCGCACTCAGCATTATTGGGACCTGCCGGAGGACATCGTGATGGTCGGCTCCACGACGGGGCGGCGGCCGGTACTCAAGCTCTCTGCCGACGCGCAGGGGTTCGACGATCCGCAGCAACCGAAGGTCGCCGTGCACATCTGGGCACAGACCCGCGACGATGCCCCGGGCCGCGAAGAACCGCAGTGGGGCAAGGAGCAGCCGAACATCTCCTTCAACAACGTCTTCAAAGGGATCGATGTCGATGTGCGCGGGCATGCCGGCGCGATCGGCATCCGTCATACCGGGTCGCAAGGGTCGACGCTGCAGGACGCGACGGTCCATGCCGAGGGAGCGTACGCCGGGCTGAGCAACTGCTGCGGCCAGGGGGGCGGGACGTACAACATCGAGGTGATCGGCGGCCGCTACGGGATCGTCCTCGAGACGATCAGCCGCTTCCCCCTGCTCACCGCCTGCCAGTTCGAAGGGCAGACAGATGCCGTCATCACCTATGCCGGCCGGGGCATCCAGGTGCCGACGCTGCTGGTCGGTTGCCGGCTGGGACCGGCGAGCGGCTGTGTGGTGGAGTTCGCGAAGCCCTGGACGTATGCCGGGCTCAGCCTGGTGGACTGCCTGGTGCAGATGCCGCCCGGCAGCGTGCTGGCCCGGGCGAGTAAGCCCGAGAACCTCTTCCTGGAGAACTGCTATCTGCGCGGTGTCGCCGAGGTCGTTCCGGGCGGCGCGAGGCCCCCGGACTCCGCCGCAGGTGTGCTGCTCGAGCGGTACTCGCTCACGGCGGAGCGGGCGGTCCACCTGCTCAACGGCGTGCGTTCCACCGGAGAGGACGCTCAGTGGCAGCCCGCGGCGCAAGAGCCCTCGTACGACGAGTTGCGTCGCCGCCATTACACGCCCGGCCCCTCGTTCGAAGATGGGGATGCCGTCAACGTCCGCACGTTCGGTGCCCGGGGAGATGGCGAGGCCGACGACACCGAAGCCTTCCGTCAGGCGATCGCCGCCAGTGACAAGGTGTTCGTGCCGAAGGGACACTATCGGCTCACCCAAATGCTCGAACTGGGTCGCAACACGCACTTGTTCGGGCTGGGCGCGACGCAGACCTCGATCGGTGGCAGCGGTGGCGCTGCGCGTGGTCCGGGATTCGCCGCCTGGCAGGGTGCGGTCGGCGTGATGACGGTGGACGCGGCCGACGCCGCACCCGGTCTGTCGTTTCTCTCGGTGCGCGGGCCGATTCACTGGCGATCCGGACAATCGCTCAGCATGCTGGCCTACGGGTTCCCGAAGCTGTCGGGACACGCCGGGGGGAAGTTCTATGGCACGATGGCCATGGGCCGGCCGCTCAGCCTGGAGGGGATCCGGCAGCCAACCGCCTTCTATGCCCTCAACGTGGAGCGCGTAACCACCAATCCCCAGTCCGAGATCCGGGACTGTTCGCACATCCGGTTGTACTACTTCAAGGTCGAAGCCGGCACCATCAGCCGGGAAAATGCCGGTGACGGCAACACCCCCTGCCGCATCTCCGACTCGCAGGACGTGAAGATCTACTGCATGTACGGGGCCGTGCGAAAGCTGGGAGGCCGGCCGATGCTGGAGGTCGTGAACTCGGCACCCATTCAGGTGTCGCAGTTGAAGGCGTTTGAGCCGGGCGAGTTCCCGCATGTGACGGAAGTCCACGGCGACGCGCGGAGCGAGGTCCCCTCGAGCGACATCATCGCGCTCTTCGTGCGCGACGCCCCTTAGCCACGGCGTTCGTTTGGCCGCACTCGCAGAGAAGCCCATCATCCCATCTCCGCGTTCGCTTGAGCCACGAGGGAACCGCCGCGACAATGGCGGAAATCCAACAATCGTCCCGGCGGAGGTGCTGTGATGTTCCGGCTCTGTCTTGTCCCGCTGCTGCTCGGGGGAGCCGCCGCGCGGGTGGCTTGTGGTGAGGCTCCGGCGGCTGGGGTCCGCACGCTGACCGATGACGGGGCGTGGTGCTGGTTTCAGGATCCGCGGGCCGTCAACGTACGCGGGGCACACGACCGCACCTACGTGCAGTGGATGACGCACGACGGCCGTCTGCAGGTCGCGGCCTGGGATCACGACACCGCTGACGTCGCAGTGCACACACTCCGCGACGCCTGGGACCGCGACGATCACAACGTGGGGGCCTTCGTCGTCCTGCCCGACAAGCGGCTGATGGTGTTCTATGCCCGTCACAACAAGGACGGACTGTTCTGTCGCACCACGACGGCCCCGGAAGATATCACGCGCTGGGAGGACGAAGTGACCGTCAGCGACACGTCGCGCATCACATATGCCCACCCGGTGTACCTGGCGGCTGAGCGGCGGTTCTATGTGTTCTGGCGAGGGCCCACCTGGAAGCCGACGTTCGCGACGTCCGAAGATGGAATCACCTGGAGCGAACCGGAAGTGCTCGTGCAGGATGCCGGCCGGGAGGCCAGCGGCATCCGGCCGTATACGAAGATCACCAGCGACGGTGTGTCGTCGATTCACGTCGCCTTTACCGATGGGCATCCCCGCAACGAGGCAGAGAACTCGGTCTACTATCTGCGCTATGAGGACGGCCGGTTCTTCCGGGCCGACGGGACACAGGTCGGCGATCGTCAGTCATTGCCGATTCCCCATCAGCAGAGCGATGTCGTGTATGACGGGCGGAAGACGCAGGTGCGGGCGTGGGTGTGGGACATCGCGCTCGATGCGGAAGGGCGTCCGGTGATTGCCTACACGCGTCTGCCGGCCGAGACCGATCATCGCTACCATTGGGCCCGCTGGACAGGGAGCGAATGGCGCGACGTCGAAGTGACGCCGGGGGGCGGATGGTTTCCCGAGACACCGGCCGGCGTGACCGAGCGGGAACCGCACTATTCGGGCGGCATGGCGCTGGACCCTGCGGATCCTTCGGTGCTGTACGTGTTGCGCCCGATCGCGGGAATGTTCGAGGTCGAACAGTGGCGCAGCCCCGATGAGGGCCGCACCTGGCAGTCGCGACCGATCACGAGCGGTTCCCCCTCGCTCAACGTCCGACCGGTGGTGCCGCGGGGAGATGCGGACCCGGCGCAATGCGTGCTGTGGATGTCCGGCCGCTACGAACATTACACGAACTACCAGACCGGCATCCGTGCCGCGGTACTCGATCCCTGATCGATCCGGTTCACGAACCGCAGCGACCCGCTACAATCACGCCAGCGGGGGAAAGCGCGGCGGATCACCGGCTTCCGGGCGCGAACCTGTCGACCGGGAAACTCTCTGATGTTTCCGCAGGGCGCAGCACGGAGGGCACCGACCATGCCGCTGTCAACGACGTGCCAACACCTCACCGGGTTCCCTGCCGCCGTCGAGTCATTCTTACGAGAGTTACCCGCTGCCTGTCACGACCACAAGCCTGTCCATGACACTCCTCCGCCCGACAATCGAACGCATGGCCGGCTATGTTCCGGGGGAGCAACCCCAGGAGGCGGGCTGGGTCAAACTCAACACGAACGAGAACCCCTACCCCCCGTCGCCGGGCGTGATCGAGGCCATCGAGCGGACGGTGCGCGGGCGGCTCAATGTCTATCCCGATCCGCTGGGGACGAAGTTTCGCGAGACGGTCGGTGCGCTGTTCGATGTTCCCGCCGACTGGGTGCTGCCGGCCAACGGCAGCGACGAAAACCTCACGCTGCTGCTGCGCACGTTCGTCGATCCGGGAGAGCTGATCGCGTTTCCGTATCCGAGCTATGTGCTGTATGAGACGCTGGCCGAATTGCAGGGGCGCGGCATCAGCGCCTGTTGCTCAACCGCGACTGGTCGTGGGATCGGGCTGCCGCGCAGGAAGCCAGCCGTGCGGCGAAGCTGGTGTTCATCCCCAACCCGAATTCTCCCTCGGGCAACCGCTGGGACGATGCGACGATCACGGCCCTCATCCCCCCGGCGGGACTGCTGGTGCTCGATGAAGCGTACGGCGACTTCGCCGACACCCCGCATCGCCTGGAGCTGCTGAAGTCGGAGGCCGGGTCGCGCATCGTCGTGACGCGGACGCTGAGCAAGTCGTACTCGCTGGCGGGACTGCGGCTGGGGTATGCGGTTGCGCATCCGGAGCAGATCGCCGGGATGCGGAAAGTGAAGGACAGCTACAACTGCGATGCACTGGCCCTAGCCGCCGGTGTGGCGGCCCTCGAGGATCAGGGCTGGATGCTGGCAAACCGGGAGCGGATTCTTGCGACGCGCCGGCGACTGCACGATCGGCTGCGGACCCTGGGTTTCGCTGTCGTCGACAGCCAGGCGAACTTCCTGTGGACCACCCATCCGGAACGGGAGCCGCGCAGTCTGTTCGAAGCGCTGAAGGCCCGGCGGATCCTCGTCCGCTTTATGCAGTTCCCCGACGCCCAGGTGGACGGACTGCGGATCACCATCGGCACGGACGCCGAGATCGACAAGCTGCTGGAGGCGTTGACAGCCATCCTGTAGACTCCCGCGAGGTCTCCGGCCTGTCGGTCGGAGAGCCGCCCCCCCGCTCCATCCCTGTTCCACAGTGCGCAGCCATGTCCCGTACGGCGACCATTTACCGCAAGACCAACGAAACCGACATCACCCTCTCGCTCGACCTCGACGGGACGGGGCAGGTGCAGGTCGCCACCGGGGTCGGCTTCTTCGATCACATGCTGACGCTGCTCGCCAAACATGCGTTGTTCGACCTCACCGTCGCGGCCGACGGAGATCTCGAAGTCGATCAGCATCATACCGTCGAAGACACCGGCATCTGCTTCGGGCAGGCGCTGGCCGAGGCCGTCGGGGACAAGGCGGGCATCACCCGCTACGGGTCGATGACACTTCCCATGGAAGAGACGCTGGTGACGTCGGCCGTCGATCTGAGCGGGCGGTTCTGGTTCGTCGACAACTTCTCGCTCCCCACCGAGAAGATTGGTGAGTTCGATACGCAGCTTGTCGAAGTCTTCTGGCAGGCCGCGGCCGCCAACGCGCTGATGAACCTGCACGTACTGCTGCACCACGGTGAAAACAGCCATCACATCGCGGAGGGGATCTTCAAGGCGACCGCCCGGGCCCTGCGACAGGCGGTGACCATCGACCCCCGCCAGCCAGGTGTGCCCTCGTCCAAGGGAACCCTGTAGCGGAGTGTCTCGATCCGTCGGATCGCTGCTGATGCTGTTGAGGTCTAGTCCGCGTCGGTTGGCCCGACGGCTTGTTCCACAGCGCGGAAGCGGGACGCCAGCAGCCAGCGCTCCCACCAGCGGGCCCGCCGCAGCAGCGGGTCATCCGGCGAGATGACATGTTCCTTGCCGCGCCGGGTCCGCAGGCGCAACCGCCCATCGGGCAGTACCTCCTGGACGACCCAGTACTTCTCGACGATGTACGAGTAGGTGTCGCCGGCCGGCGCAGGAAAGACGCTCTTCGCTCTCGGGGTGGGGGAGCTGCTGTGTTTCTGCTTCAGATAGATAACCCAGTCGCCGGGCATCCAGTTCCGCGGCTTCATCGACTCCCTCCGGGCATTCAGCGTAACTCTGGATTTCTGGGCGTGCGACTGCTGGTCGCCAGGAAAACTGCGTAGACTCGGCCTCTCTTAACGGTTTCTTAACATTTCGTCCATCTCGCCGCGCGGTGATCTGTTGGATTTTTCGGCGCTCGTCACTCTGGCCTGCGAGATCGTCGGCGGTCTGGGCCTATTTCTGCTCGGCATGAAGCACCTGTCGGACGGCATGCAGGCCGTGACCGGCAGCACTCTGCGGCGCAGTGCGCGGGGCTGGGGGAGCTGAACCGTCATCTGGCGGAATACCTGGCCGACATCAACGCCGCCTTGCACCAGGAGAACCGCAACGTCCTGGCCAAGACCGAGACGCTCTCACGGCGGATCCGCGACGAAATCAAGCAACTGCGGCGCAAACATCTGGAGGATCTCTCCAGCGGCACGATGCCGCCGCAGGTCAATATCGCCTACCTCGCGGCACTCAACGCCTATGCCCGGGTAAGAGACCACTCCCGCAACATCGCGGAGACCATCTCGGGCGAGAAGTGACGCCGCAGGGGATGCCCGGCTGACCCGCAGCCGCTGGCGTCCCACGGCTCCCGGTCAAAGAAGTGAAGCGAGCCCACGATACGGGATCGGGGCTCGCTTCCGGATGCGGTGATGGTTCGAAGACCAAGCTCAGTCTCTTCGAGTCAGGGAGAGTCGAGACCGAATAGGCCCCCAGTCATGGGGCTGGGCCGAGCCTGATGCCATCGTCGTGCATCCCTGGGTTGGGAAAGCCGAGCCACGCCGCGGGGCGGGAATTCGCGGACGCCGGCTGACGATCCCGAGCCAGTTCAAGGGGTTCCACCTCGGGAGGGGCGAGCACCGTCGTGGGATGCGGCGGGCGGGGTGCCACCGCGACGGCCTGTCGGGGCTCTTGCTCCTCGGTGACGAAGGGAGAGGTGGCGGACAGCACCTCACGCCTGGGGAGGTCGGCCGCGGGCGGGGCGGTGACCTGGGCCACCGCGACCGGTTCGGGTGCCGACAACCGCGCTGCCGACTCGGAGGGCTGCCGCTGCGGGCGCGGCAGTTTCGGCAGCGGATCGAGCTGGGTCGGCGTCCGCTGCGGGTCGGTGGCTCCCGGGTTCTGGGACCGAATCACGAGAGCTTCCGGCTGTGGGGCTTCCTGCTGCGGCTGGTCCGCCTGTGCCAGAAGCTCACCCTCGGGCAACGTCAGCGACGGACTGCCGGCCATCACCCAGCCGGTCCACTTCTGTTCAACATCGTGCACCCCGGCAAAGCCGTAGTGCTCGCGAAACGCGCCCTCCCAGCCCTGCTTGAGGGCGTCTCCCAGAAACTGCAGGTAGAGTCGTTTGCCGGCGGGACCTTTCTGCTGGACCAGGAAGTCGGCCAGCGAATAGCCTTCGGCGTACAGCGTGAGTACGTCCTGCATGTCCTTGGGATACTCCTTGATCGCCAGCAGTTGCGCCAGCGGAATGCGGCGGGACGTGCGGATCACCTGGTCGAGCAGCTTGGTCTGACGCAGTCGTTCCGATTCGTGCTCGACCAGCGTGGCGGCCCCTTCGTCGGCCCAGCGGGGGAGCGGCTGACGAAAGTAGCTGGCGAAGATCATATGACTGACTTCGTGAGGCAGCACCGAATCGAGGATTCGCTCTTCGCTCCCCTGGATACTCATGTGCCACCCGAACACTTCGCCGTCGTGGAAGCTGAAGGTGGTGGCGCCGCCGGCACCGATCTGACCGACCTTGCACCGAATGGGGCACGGTTTCGACCATTTGCCGGGGAGCGGCTGCCCCAGCCACTCGATGGCCAGATGATGGCGGTAATACTCAGCCGCCTGGCCGACCTGCTGGGCGAACTCGGGTGTCGGTGCGGTGACGACGAAGTTGGGCGTCTCGTAGGTCGCCGCGGGAGCGAAGTCGGTCAGACCACTGACGATCGCGACCAGCGCGATCGCCCTCAGGCATCGAGCATCCATGCTGTGCGCCTTCCGGTGTCGGGGCCTCTCGGTCGACGGACGAATCATTCATCCGCAGGTTCCCGGCCATCACCAGAGCGCGGGCGTCGTGTGCTCTGGAAACGACCGGGGGTGTCCGGGTGGGACGTGACTGAGAGGCGGCTTCAGTGAGGTGAAGAGGGGTCGATCACTCCCATCGCTGCGAGGCGGACGGGCGATGTCAGACTGCCTTTGCAGACGGCGGGCCAAACCATGGGCGATTCCCCGGCATGCGCCGCGGACCAGAACCGCCCCACGGCTACAAACACATGCAGACTCCAGCAGTTAAGCCGAATCCGCAGATTCCGGAGACTTGCCGGATCCTGCCCAGCTTCACCACCGTGCTTGTAAGAATTACACCGCTGGAGGTTGTCGAAATTGCAAGAAGCGGACCAGCAGGGCCGGTCATCAACTGACGACCTCCCCCCATCTTGGTGTCTTCGTGGTTCCCTGTCGCCGCCATCCTGACGAAGACCAACCGGAAACCGCTCCCTCAGAGCGGCGCGATCAACTGGGGGTCAAGCGCTGCGGTGATTCGGCCTGCCGATTGGGGCTGTCAGCCGGTCCGAGCGGTTCGTCGCTGGGGAGCACCTGGGCCACGTCGACCCGGTTCTCATCTCCGCCGAACGACTCCAGGTAACCCAGGATTTCCTGGTAGTGGCCATAGATCCGCATCGAGTCGTACTGGGTGATGAAGCGCGTGCGGTCGCGGCTGTTGAGCCGCGTCCACGCGACGATGGTCTTGTCGATCGCCCCCAGCAGCACCACCGCATGCGTACTCTTGAGCTTGAGCTGCGAAGGAAGCGGGATGTCGGGATCGCTGCCATCCAGCGCGTAGGGCAGGTCAATCAGTCCCCCGGACTGGTTCTGGATGTCGTCGCCGCCGAACGGGTTGGTCCCGGCGTCGATCGTCGCGGCGGGATCGAGGGCCTTCTCGATGCGGTCACCGAGGTCCGCCGGTTCGGGATGATACGTCACCCGTCGCCGCCAGCGATCGCAGTGCACGAGATGCCGCAGCAGATGGACGCGCGTGGGTTCATCGAATCCGCCCCGATCACTCAACTCGTCGTTGGCCAGCAGTTCCGCACGCAGTGTGAACAGCGGCGAGAGCGCGGCGGCGATGTGCAGGTTCCGCAGAGTGGTGATGGCACGACGAAACTGTTCCTGGCCGGGATGTCCGATAGGCATGACTGGTACCTGGGGGTGAACAGGGACGGGGTGAGAGGGAGCAGGTACTACCGTGGTGAACGCTGTGCATAACTCGTGGAGAGGGGAGCGACCTCATCCACACGGGTGTCGATCGCGGCTTTCAGTCGCTGCACGATCGCTGTCGCTTGCGGGTCACCGGACTCGGTGAGTCGTTCGGCTTCGTCGTCGAAGAACATGCCGCGCAGCGCGTCAAGTACCGCCACACGTCCTTCTGACTGTCGGAGTTCAACGAGCTGACGTGCCTCATCCAGCTCTCGGGGAAAGGGGGCCCGGGGGAGCGGCCCCTCTCCTCCCGCGAGCGTGGGCCCGCGCTCCAGGGCGGCGGACTCGCCCGGTCTTCGCCGCCACCGGCGACGCAGCAGACCCACGACCACAGCCACCCCGGCCGCTCCCAGCCCCCCGGTGGCCGCGGTTCCCCCGATCACGCCGAGCAGTTCGAGCCCGGTCAGCACGATCGGTGTCGTCGTGCGCAGTGCCGAGCCGCAGCGACTCAGCAGTGATGGGGGACGCGTATCCGCCGGCAGTGACGGAGCCGGGTTGTGGGGTGCCGGGTTGTCGGTGCCGGGTTGTCGGGTGAGCGATTCCCGGGGACTGGCAACGCCGGCGCACGGCTGCGTGCTGGCGCCGGTGTGGCGACCTCTTTGTCACCGTCCTCTCGTCCGCTGGGCGGCGACGTGGTTTCGGCGCGCGGGCGGGCGCCGACGAACGCGCCTCGGCCAACTGGCCAAGCAGCCACGCCTTTCCCTGATAGCCGGTGATCCGCCGTTCCCGCACATCAAACGTCGGGACCGAGACGACCCACGCGGCGGTCACCTGGTCGGGGTGCAGGTCGACGTCGACCGCATGCACATGCCACCGTTGCTGGAGGGCCTCGCGAAACTGGCGATCGTTCGCATAGTCGGCCCAGAAGCTGCGGCAGGGGGCGCACCACCGCGCGGTCCAGATCGTCAGCAGGTTGGCGGGGGGTGACGGACACGCGCACAGCGCGAGCGCGCTTGTTGCTTGTGCGGCGTGCCGTTCTGCTGGGTCCGATGGTTCCGCCGCGCCCGTTCGCCGCAGCGTCCCCGGACAGAGCCCGCCGCACACACTCAGCCACAACAGCAGTGTTCGCCTGTGGTGCGCGGTCATGCAACGACCTCCCGGAAGGAGTGGATGCGCCGATAGGTCCCGCAGCGGACAAGCTGCCGCAGCAGTCGGGCCGGGTTGTACCGGGTCGGGTTCGAATGGTTCAGGCGGCCGACACGCATCAGCACCGCCGCGATCAGTTCCGAGCAGAAGAGCCGATCGAGGTCGGCCGCGGGAAACAGGCGCAGCAACTGAAAGACCCGTGTGCCCGACAGCAGTGCGCCGCCCACGTCGTAACCCACGCCGCGCGCAACGAAGTGCTGTAACAGCAGACGATTCAGCAGACGCGACTCGTACCGGCACAGCCTGTGGATGGCCGTCAGGCGGTACAGATCGACGCGACCCCGCTGTCGGGTGTAGTCGGCAAGGCGTTGCCGAGGGTCGTGGGCCTGGGTGCCGGCCACTCGCGCCCTGCGCACCAGACAGGCCCGCGCAGAGCGTGGTCGATTCCACCCACGTCGGCCGGTGTTGATGACAACAGATGATCGCGACATGCGAGGGGGGCCAGCGGAGTGCCGACGGACCCAGCAGCGACGCAGTGCCCGCACTGATGACGCGGCTGGCCCGGTCGGTCCCGTAACAGGCGGCGATGTCGCCCGGTTGCCAGAAGGCGTCGTCCATGATGCGCAAGTTGCCCGCGAGAAGTTCTGAGTGCGACTCGCCAACGATCGAGTCGCTTCAATCAGAACGGGCCGGGTTGCGCCGGGGGGCGTCACCCTGCAGACCGTCTCCCCCCGAACCTCACGGATCCGCCATCCGGCAACGTTCAGCGAGACCCGCCGCTGGCGTCACGATGCCGGACAGCAGGTGCGCCACGACATCGGCCGCGGTGTAACTCGTGGCGTCGTCACTCGGCAGGAATTGAGCGATCTGGCTGACGTCGTCGCCACTGGTGAGGATCGGCTGCTCGTATTCGCCCTCACCCCGCACCTGCCCCAGCCCCACGTTGGCCAGCAGACCGTTGCACAGGCACTTGCGACCCTCCGTCTCCTCGATCTCTCCTCCCTTGTGCAGGTAGGCCGCCACGCGTTCACCCGGACATCGCCAGCCAATCGATCCGTCTTCCCGGCAATACCCCTGACGCAGAAAGCCCAGGTCGCAGACCCGCTCGCGCTGCTCATAGACCGACCTGTCCGACAGCGAGCCCTCCAGTTGGAGCACCTTGAAAGGAAACCCGGTCGGAGAGGCCTGCGGATCGGTGAAGACGTCGAGCTTCCCGTCGCGGCTGAGCTGCACCACTCTCTCCCGGAGGTCCGCTCTCAACCCCGACTCCTCACAGAAGGCGAAGGCGGTGCCAACCTGCACACCAGCGGCGCCGGCATCGAGCGCGCGCTGCACACGCTCCGGCCCTCCGTACGAACCCGCCAGCCAGTACGGCAGCCCCAGCGCTCCAATGGCTTCCAGGTCGACCACATCGCGCGGACCGAACACCGGTTCGCCTCGTTCGTTCCGCTGGCTGCGGTCCCGCGGTGGCGCGTTGTGACCACCGGCGGTCGGACCTTCGACGACGAAGCCGTCGACCCGACCTGTGGCCTTGCGCCAGCAGACTCGCGAGCGTCACCGACCCCACGATCGCCAGAAACTTTGGCCGCCGCAACCAGGGAATCTCACCACCCGTGAACTCCTGCGGATCGAACCGTGCCACGAAATGACCTTCACTCCCCGCACCGATCACAGCGACCGGCAGCTCGACCGCTGCGCCTTGGGCCAGCCGATCGAGCGCGCCGGGAATCGCGCGGGATGCCCGCCCCCATCAGCACGTAATCGACACCCGCCAGCATCGCGCCGAACAGCGACGGCAGCGTCGGCGTCTGGATCTTCTCGAGATAGTTGATGCCGACGACCCCGGCGTGACCCTCCTTCGCCAGAAACACCTCGACGAAGTTGGCCGCGACCAGCAGCTCCAGTTGTTCGGGCGACGGGTCGAGGGGCAGTACGTGCGTCGACGCGAAAGGCTCGTCCAGATCCTTCCCGCCTGGAAGGTAATACTGGTCGAGAATGCGCTCTGACATCGCGGGATAAGGGAACTCCTTGAGAGCCCGGCGGATGTGACCGCCCGCATCACCCAGTTGCAGCCGCCGCGCGACCACCGTATCGATCGCCGTTCCCGACACGACACCCATCTGGCCGGCCATCGACACCGCGCGGCCAGTTGCCAGCCTGAGACGGCCACCCCCATCCCCCCCTGGATGATGATCGGTTCGGAACGGTCAGCGGCAGGTGACATGGTCTTTCCCCTTCACGTCGTTTTCGACGGGCAAGATCCTGCGCACGAACTCACCTTCTCGTGGCCCGCAAGGCCCGCACGCGCAACACCCCTATCCTATCGAGCCGCAACTTTACCAGCATGCACCGCACGGTCAAAGTCGTGTCATTTTTGTGTCACACGGGGGGGAGGCGCGAATACAGGATCAAATGGATCCCAAGATTTCGAATTCTGGGGCCGTGAGGTCTTGAGCTGAATCGCCCGCAGCCCCAGATGGTGGCAATTCACACCGGTTGCCAGCGCCTCTTGCGCCCCAGCCACCCATGCTTAGGTCAGCCACTTCACTTGCGCACTGGCGGACAATCTCTTCGTCCAGCACCTGCAGGATCACCAGGCTGTGATCCCCCTGGCTGGTGACGTACAGATAGCCGTCGCGATACACCAGATCGTGGGCATTGTCGTCGGCCGTCGGAAAGGCCTCCGGTGAATGGAAGGTGGCGAGCAGACGGGGAGCAGACGGCTGACGGATGTCATACGCCTGGATCGTCTGGCCCCCCGCCAACCACCACACATCGCCGGCGATCGTCAGGCCGTTGGGGCCGCGCACATCGGGAAAGTGGACGACCGCCACCTCGCGCGGCTGCGCGGGATCGGACAGATTGACAACGACGCCCTTTGCCAGCGGCTGCCCGAGACTGACCCGCGGATTGAGGCTCCCGCCAACATAGGCGAAGTCCCCACGGACCTGCACGCGGTTGACCCCCCGCAGATTCTCGCTCGTTACGCGACCGGCCAGTGTCCACTGCGCAGCGGGCAGCGGCACTCCCTCGTCATCAAACACCCGAAACGTTGCCAGCGTTCCCGGTGCCGGCCCGAAGCCGTTGGGATCGACCACCACGGCATACGCCCCAGACAGGTCGACATCGTGCGGAAACCCGATCGCGAAACGTTGCCGCGTTTCAATTGCACCGGCGAGGCGGGGGGCGGCAGGGGTGGAGACATCGAGGGCCGTCAGGAACCCCTCCTTGCTTGCGGCGAGCAGGGTCGCATCCCGGCGGACCATGCCGTTGATCGTCTGCAGCTTGTCCCGCGCGACGATCGTCGCATCGAACACCGGCTCACGCGGATCGGACACGTCGATCGAGTGAAAGTCATCGCTGCCCAGAAACAGCCGACCCTCGCCGAGCAACACCGTCTCGCAGTCATGCAGCAGCTCCGCATCCTGCCGCGACCACACCAGTCGCGGCTGCGCGGGATCGGCGATGTCGATGATCGCCACGCAATGCCCTTTGCCCGCCACGTACGCGAGGTCCCCCTGCAGCTCGATGTCGTGTGCCTCGTTCAGAGCCGATTCGTCCGCGAGGATGGCCGCAATGCGAAACGGGGCGGGGTCCTCCCAGGCATGAACGCTGGCAGGCAGCACGCGGCAGATCACGACCCCCAGCAGACAGAACAAGCGGCGCGTCATGGCCTCACACTCCCGAGGGCGAATGGCGACCGGTCATTTCTCAGCCATGCGGTCCCCTGCTGCATGTAGTTTTCGATCGCCGTGATCTTGGCTTCCTCGACCTCCGACTGAGCTTTGAGCACCTCGGGAATGAGGTCCCGATTCAGTCGCAGCACGATCAGCAGCAGCGGTTCATTGGGTCCGGCCCCCGCTTCCGTCGCCCGCTGAACCAGGGACTCACACTGGGCCGACAGCGACGAGACCGCTGACCACTTGGAGGCTTCCGCCCTGGGATGCACGAGCGGGTGGATCTGTTCCCAGATCTGCTGCGTTTCGGCAAACTCCGGCTTCCCCTTCATGCCCCCCGCGATGAACATCCACAGCGCGGCCAGCACCGCCAGCCCCACGACACCGCCGAGCACCTTCTTCGTCATCGGATTGGCCAGTGCGTCTCCCAGTCCCGAGGGAAGGGAGAGCGACATTCCGCCTGACGACGAAGACTTCTTCTTCGGGGGCGTGAAGGCCGGGGGACGCGGCGGTGCCGATGACGCCATCGACGGCGCGAACGAAGGCGAGGGGGTCGATGCCACCGGCGCGGTTGCCTGGGCCGTCGCCCCGCTGCCTGCTTCCGCGGCGACGCTCGCGCGGGCCGTCGAACGCTCGCTGCGCTGTTGGTCGCCTTCGGGATCCGGTTCGCTCAGCACCGCGGCCGCCCAGTCCTCCATCTCTGCGCTGTGTTTCGTGCTCCCTCGTCCCTTGCCCCCGGTCTTGCGGCGCGAGTCCCCGGGTTTGGGCGGGGGGGGTGGCGGGGACTGTGAGGTACCTCGGGCTGCGGGCTGCGCCACTTCGGCAGGTGGGGGGGCTGCGGGGGACTCCACGAGTCCCGCGGCCACCAACTGATCCTGGCTGAACAGCCCGACCATCGACGCCGCTTCCAGCCAGGCCCCCAGACCGCCCTGTCGGATCTCATCGGTGGGCGCGAGCTGCCCGGAGGCTGCGAGTTCCATCAGCCCTTCAAACGTCACCGGCCCGCGCTTCTCACCCTGCTGCTGAAAGAACCAGTCCGCCGACTCGTCTCCCCCGACGCTGCCCACGGTGCCCGCGGTGCCGGTCTGTGCAGGTTCGGCAAACAGCCCGACGACAATGGCATCGGCCCGCTCCCATTCGCTGCTGTGTTCGTTCCGGATCTCGTCGCCGGGATTGATGCTCCCGTCGGCGGCGAGCTCCATCAGCTCCTCCAGATCGATGGGTCCCAGTTCCTGGTTGAGCAGCCGGTAATAGAAGCGATTGCCGCGATGGGGGCGAGGTGTCTGTTTTCCAGGCCCTTTGCTGGTCGGTTCATTGCTGAGCATGGAGTCGAGGTCGAGAGCCCCGACATCGGGCTCGCTGGTCGCGGGGGGGGCCGCCTGTTCCAGCATCGACTCGAGATCCGCGGCATCGGCATCGAGAGCGCCGGCGTTCTCCAGAGTCGAGGGAACCTCGTCCTCCATGCCGAGCATCGCCTCGAGATCCCCGACGGAGAATTCGCCGCGCTCGTCCGGTTGCGGAGGCACTGCGGCTGAGACCACACGGGCCGCGTCATCGAGGACCGCTTGCAGCGTCAGCCAGTGAGTCTCGCCATCGC
This sequence comes from uncultured Planctomycetaceae bacterium, assembly GCA_963715185.1. Taxonomy (GTDB): domain Bacteria; phylum Planctomycetota; class Planctomycetia; order Planctomycetales; family Planctomycetaceae; genus CAVPPT01. Next base: position 52,031 of record CAVQRG010000012.1, on the reverse strand, counting down.
GCCGGATTTCGTAGTCGGGGCGCAGGCGTCCGATCGCCAGCAGCCCCTCGAGATCGGCGAAGCGCACGGGCCCGAACTCCTCACCATCAATGCGGTAATGCCACGCGTCTGACATGAATCCTGCCGTTCCGAGAGCCAACGTCTGAGCCGAACGAGGGCGCGCAAAGCCGCAAGGCGACGCACGCTTCACGCTCCATCGTCACCAACACAGGCACCGGGGGCAAGGCTGCCTGCTGGAATCGCCGAAACTTCACGTGTCTGCCGCTCCCATTGCGTTCCCGCCGAGGCGCAACTAAGTTCATCCCCCTGCGGCGCGACCCGTGTCCGCCCTGCGAAAACCTGTTGAGCCGAGGGAAAGCTGCGATGGCCGAAGTCACCATCACTTGTCGGGAAAATGGGCCGTTTCTCGTGACCGGACCGGCCACCGTCGTCGATCATCGCGGACAGAAGTTCGACCTCCAGGGGAAGGAGACCTTCGCCCTCTGCCGCTGTGGCCACTCCCAGCGGAGACCGTTCTGCGATGGCACGCACAAGACCTGCGACTTCATCGCTGCCGAAACCGCCGAGTGACCCCCGCCGGGTCCTCCCGCTGGCGACGACCCCTCCTCGCGATCGAGGACCTCAACGGTGGCCGAGCTCTGGGATGACGCCGAGTCGGACTGGGACGACCTCGATGATGACGATCTCGACGAGGATGACGAGACATCGGTCGTCACCTGCCCCTCCTGCGGAGCCGAGGTTTACGAGGAAGCCGACGTCTGTCCACACTGCGGCGACTTTCTGGTCGGTGCTGCCGGCCGCCGGACGGGCCGGTCGGTCGGGACCGGCTGGTGGCGCATTGTCATCATTGGCTGGCTGATCGTGGTGCTGGCAGGCCTCGTGTCGTGGTTGCGGTAGACAGCGTCCGCCCCTGCTCCGCCGGGCCGCGACGACTCAGCGACCCGCCGCAGCCAGCGCTGGAACGGGTGTGCCGGCCGTTGCCATCAGATTGGGTCGGGGCACCTGGGGGAACCGCAGGGTAAAGCAGGTCCCTTCGCCCTCGGCACTCTCGACGCGAATGCGCCCTCGATGCGAGTCGATGACGTCCTTGCACATTGCCAGACCCAGCCCCGTCCCCCCTTGGCCCTGCGCATCGACGGTCTTGGTCGAGTAGAAGGCCTTGAAGATGTGGGGCAGCTTGTCGGCCGGGATCCCGCTGCCGGTATCGCGGATGGCGACCTCGGCCATCTGGTCTTCGTCGTTGGCGTGCACAGTGATGGTCAGCACCCCCCCGTTGGGCATCGCCTGTCGCGCGTTGATGATCAGGTTCAGCAGCACCTGCTGGACCTGCCCCGCATTCACCTCGGCATACGGGTCGTCGAGGAGATTGGTGGCCAACTGCACGCGATGCACCTGCAGGTCCTTTTCGACCAGCACCAGCACCTCCCGCGTGAGTTGGGCGAGGCTGAGGGGCTCGCGGCGATCTCCTTTGGCCCGCGCGAACGCCAGCATGCCGGTCGTGATCTTCGAAGCCCGCTGCCCGGCGTTCAGGATCCGATCGAAGGCCTTGTCGCGAGTGGTGGGGTCGCGGTGGCGCATCCCCATCTTGGCGTAGTTGATGACCGTCATCAGGATGTTGTTGAACTCGTGCGTAATCGACGAGGACAATGCCCCGATGGCGCCCAGCTTCTGGCTCTGCATCAACTGCTGCTGCAGATTCTCCAGGCGTGCCCGCAGCTCGGCGTTTTCCTGCGTCAGACGTTCGACGTCGGTTGGCATCAGCATATCCCGGGTGTGAGCAGTGGGTCGGTCGCCGGCGCTGGGCGGTGACGTCGGCCCGCGGGCGGTCGGACGGTACGCGAAAGGCGTACTGAGGGCATCGACACTTCCGGTGCCCGGACTCAAGACCGGCAACCTCTGCAGCAGCCGATCGACAGGAACACCGACCGCCGCGCCATGTCCCGAGACCCGCGGAGGGAAGTCAGGTCTGAGAAGCTTTGCCGGTTGGCCGGACCTGCACGTCACCGCGGGGCCCCGCCCCCGACGCGATGCGGCAGCGATTCGCACCGGATCTCTTTGCCACCGCCGCAGTTCGCTGGTAGACTCGGGGACAGTTCCGAACGCTCGCTCGACCTGCCGGGGAGAGCGACTGCCAGGACTCCCACCGTGAGTCACCCCGCCACTCAAGGCCGACTTACCATGACGCAGCGCCGCATCAGCCGTCGAACGATGTTAAGGACCACCGGTGCCGCGACCATCGGCCTCCCGCTCCTGGAAGAGATGCTCGTCTCGCCGGCCCTCGCGGCACCCGCGGCCGAGGTTCCGGTGCGCGCCTTCAACGTCTTCTTCGGTCTGGGGATTCCCGCCCCGCTGCAGCGGGAAGGCTTCGACGGCGTGCTCGAACCGCTCAAGCCGCTGCGGGACAAGCTGCTGATCCTGCGCGGAGTCGACCAGGTCCGCTGCGACCGCTCGGGAATGAATGCCCACTACGACGGAGCCACGGGCGCCTTCACCGCCGAACCCCCCGATGGCGAAGCCAAGGCGGGCGGGCCCTCCATCGACCAGGTCATCCGCAAGACGCATTACCCCGACGGACTGCCGGCCGGCATGGTCCCGACCCTGGTGGCGGGCACCTTCTTCCGCCGGTCGCGCGTGGGCCGGTACGTGCACAGCTACAACGACGATGGCACCGTCGCCGCCGCCATGCAGGAACGTCCGCGCGATGCGTTCGACCGCGTGTTCGGCACCATCGCGCTCTCGGGCGACGAGACCGACCTGCGGCGTCAGCGTCTGCGGCGCAGTGTGCTCGATGCCGTCGTCGATCAGTATCGATTCTACACGGGCAGCCGTTCGCCACTCGGCCAGACGTCGCGAACCCGCGTAGCCGATCACCTCGATCGCATTCGCGAGTACGAACAGCGGGCCTACTCCCTGAAGGAGCGGGATGGCGCATCACCCCACATGCCTCCACCGTCGCAGGTGGCCCATGGCGGAGAAGCCGATCCCGGCGGCGAAGGGATCGACATCACCCTGGACGATCTGGTGACCGAGTGGCGACTGATGGCGGACCTGTACGCCCTCGCCATCCAGACCGACCGCGTGCGGTTCGGGGCCCTCACGTTTCTGGCCGCGGGGGAACGCATCCGGCTGAAGGGAGACTACGAGTACGACGGGCGGAAGGTGTTCCAGTTCGACGATGGCGGACAGCGCAAGAAGTCGGGATCGGGCGGCTGCTCGCATGAGTGGTGGCACGACTTCAACGAAGAGAAGAAGAACGAGCAACTCCGGGCGCATGCCCACATGAAGATGCGCGAAGTGGCCTACTTCCTGCAGCGGCTGAATGCCGACGACTGCGTCGAGGCCAACGGCCGGACGATTCTCGAAAACTCCCTCATCACCATTTCCACCGAGTCGGGCGACGGACGTCACAACGATGTGAAGCGCGAGCTGTCGGGGATCTTCCATGCCGTCACCGCCGCCAATGGCCGGTTCAAGACGGGTGAGATTCTCGACGTCGGCCGCGAAGGACTCGACGTGTACAACACCCTGCTGACGGGGATGGGTGCCCAGCGCCGCCTGGGCCCGCCCAACCGCCAGAGCCAACCGGTCGACGCCATCCGCGCCTGAACGACGCACGATTGGTGTTCTTCGCCCTCCCTGGCAGGAAGGGGAATCCCAGGGCGTCGCCCCGGTTCTTCCGAGGTGCGTCTCACGGCCTCTGGAGCCGTGTGTGGGGTCGCGCAGCGACACGAGGCTGTGTGAGGACACCCAACCGCGGGAGCCCGCGACGTCATTCTCCCGATGCACCGGCCACGCACCGTTGTGCTGCCCCTCTGCGCTCAAGGTCGGCGGGGATCGGTGTCGCGCGGGGTCGGCAGTCGCGAACGCAGAGCGTCGGAGGGCATCAGAAACTGCCGCACCTTGCGGACATCGATGTTGTAACCCCGCAGCTCCTCTTCAATAAAGCGGCGACGCAACTGGGCGTGGAACTGTTCCGGAGGCAGCTCGAGGAGTTCGTCCTGGGCCGGCTCCGGAAGCTCGGCGAAGAAGCTCTGCAGGCTCGCGTCGTCGGGGACGAGTCGGGGGCGTTCCTGTTCCAGCCAGTGCTCCACGTTCTTGGCCACGGTGACGAGGACTTTCCATTTGCGCAACTGGGCCCGCAGCACCGTTTCCCGCTGCGGGGCGTTGTCCCCGGCCCGCTCTGCGGCGCCGCGCGGCAGTGCTGCGTCGGGGATGGTCCGCAGTTGCTCGCGGGCTGTCTCGTCGCTGATGGCGTCTTCGATCCGTTTGAGCGTGGCCGCATCGACGAGGTCGGAGAGCCCGTTGCCGGATTGGGACAGCAGCTCCATCAGCTTCAAGGCCCGACGTACGCCAGTGAACGTCGCCAACTCCTGCCGCATCTGCGGCGTCAGCCCGAGCTGCACCCGCCGCTGAATCTGCTCGAGCACGGCGAGGAAGTCCTGCTCGTTGAGCAAGGGAAGCGGTCCCAGCCGTTGTTGCAGCTGTGAAAACCGACCTCCCTCGAGCTGCGACTCGAGCCGGGCATCCCGCTGTCGATCGACCATCTCGCGGACGAGCACCAGACGGCGCACCGGGTCGGCTTCGCGTTGGAGTTCGTCGCGATCGAGTGGCGAGATGCTCTGCAGCCATTGGGTGTACAGTTCGAGGGTCGCCTGGTGCCGTCCATGATTCCGGGTGCCATCGTCTTCCAGTTGCCGGTGCAACTGGCGCATCTGCAGCTGTTGTGCGGGGGAGAGTTCGGCGAACCGCCGGGCGTTGCGTTCGAGGCGGTTGCGTTCGACCGAAGTCATGGCTTCGATCTGCTGCGCCCGCTGCTCGCGGACCGCGTTGTCGGCGCGGAGCAGGAACGGCATCGCCAGCAGGCTGACCACGCCCGTCCCCACGAGTGTCCAGAGCATTCCGCGACTAACGTTCATCGATCTGCTGTGCCTGCATCTCTTCCACGAGGTCGGTCTGCCCCTCCAGCCGCTGGAGGAACTCGAAACTCCCGACCTCCTCATAGACATCCAGTTGTTCGATCACGGGGAGGTCCTGCAGCAGGGCCTCCGCCGGCCCGGGGATCCAGCGATTGGTGACCAGATACCCGAGAGCCGCGGCCCCCGCGACGCCGGCACACCAGCCGGCCCCGACGAGGCCCCGCCGCAGCAGCCGGTACGCCGTCGTCCGGCGCGGGTCAACGCGTTGTCCCTCGAGCCGCGCGGTCGCGAGTGTCCGTTCTGTAAAGTCGGGTGACGACTGCAGTCGGGGCAGGTGTTCGAGCAACTCGTAACTGCGCACAGCGCTTCCATGTCGTTGCGCGCGACTTCACTCTGGGCGAGCACCGACTCGACCTGCTCGGTCTGCTGATCGTCGAGCTCACCGTCGAGGTAAGCGACGAACAGCGATCTCAGCTCCGGTGTCAGTCGCCTCAGGCTGGGCATAACACCTCATTCACCCGGTTCGAGGCCGATACCGGCAGGTTCCCCGTGCTACGAAACATACGGCTCCAGCTGGATGCGCAACTGCTCCCGCGCCCGGGCGAGCAGCGACTTGACGGCCGAGGTGGAGAGCTCCATTGAAGCTCCAATGTCGGCATAGCTCATCTCCTCGAAGCGATGCAGAAGCACCGCCATCTGCTGACGTTCGTTGAGCGTCCCCAGCGCCTCCCGGACCCGCTCCTGCAGCTCGTGCCGATCGAACTGCCGCGTCGGCATCAGGGCCGACTTGTCCGCCAGCACTTCCTCCGGGGCCGCGACTGCCTGCGGGCCGGACTCACTGGTCTTCAGCGGAAGTTCGCGGCGACGCCCTTTGCTGCGACGGGTGTTGCTGGCCAGGTTCCCGGCGATGCGATACATCCAGGTGGAGAACTTGGCGGTCGGTTCGTAACCGTGACGAACGCGGTAGACGCGCAGGAACGCTTCCTGGGCGAGATCTTCGGCCGCCTGCGAATCGCCGAGCAGGTGGGTGAACACGCTCACCAGCCGGTCGCGGTAGTTCTCGACGAGCTGGGCGAACGCAGCCTCATCCCCCTCCTGGACACGCAGCATCAGCTGCACGTCCGGATCACGCAGATAAGGATTCTTGACCGGGGTGCTGGTAGACACATTGCTCCCGTCGAGTGATGACGGCTGCACGTTCGAGGGCCAGAACCGTACCCGGGAGGCCCCGCCTGGGTTTCGCGTAGTCGCGCGGCTCCCTTCCGGCAGACCGTTATGATAGCCTCGGTAGAGACCTCGGACCACGTCGCCTCCCCGATCCCCCCCTGCCGGCATGTCGCTCAGCTCACTCCCGCTCAGTTATTGCACGAATGTCCATCCCGGGCTGACACTCGCGGCCGTGCTCGACGGTCTCGAGACGTACACGGCCCCGGTCCGCGAGGCGCTCGACGCTCCGCTGGCGGCCGGCCTCTGGCTCGCCCAGCCCGTCATCGCCGAGCTGCAGGCCGATCCCCGCCACCTCGACGAGCTGCAGGCCTCGCTCCACAAGCATCGACTGTCCTGTTACACGCTCAACGCGTTTCCCTATGGCGACTTTCACAGCGAGCGCGTGAAGGAGCAGGTGTATGTGCCCGACTGGACCATGCCCGCACGCAGCGAGTACACCCTCGCGTGTGCCCGCACTCTCGCACACCTGATGCCGGTCGGCACCGAAGGCAGCATCTCCACCGTCCCGCTGGGCTTCAAGCACTTCCCCCGGGAGGAGGGCTTTCTCGCGGACTGCCAGACGCAACTGATCAACCTCGCGCAGGCGCTCGACGAGCTGCACGACGACACCGGGCGGGTCGTCCGGCTCGCGCTCGAGCCCGAACCCCTGTGCCTGCTCGAGACCACCCCCGAAACCCTGGCGTTCTTCGCGCAACTACGCGAGGAGGCCGAGCGACGCGGACAGCTCGAGGTCGCGCAGCGGCATCTCGGTGTCTGCTTCGACGTCTGCCATCAGTCGGTGGAGTTCGAAGATGTGGCGGAGAGCATTCGTCAACTGTGCACCGCCGACATCCGCATCAACAAGGTGCACATCACCTGCGCCATCCAGCTCGACAACCCGGCCGACAATGCGGAGGGTCGGGCCGCTCTCGCTGCCTACGTCGAACCCCGGTATCTGCATCAGACCTTCGCCCGCAAGCGTACGGGAGAACTGCTCGCCACGGTCGATCTCAGCCGGCCGCTGGCTCTCGACCCCCCCGACGACTATCGCGAGGCCGAGCAGTGGCGCGTGCACTTCCATGTCCCCGTGCATGCCGATGCGCTCGGACCTTTGGGCACGACCCGGCCCGATCTGCGGCGGCGCTCTCGGCGGTCGCCGCGCTCGAGTACGCCCCCCATCTCGAGGTCGAAACCTACACCTGGGGAGTGCTCCCGGGAGCGACTCAGCCGTCACTGGTCGACGGGCTGACCGCGGAGCTCACCGCGACACGCACGCTGCTCTCGACGCTCTCGGGCTGAAGACCGGCTGCAGAGCGAGCCCCCCCCGCGGGCGTCTCAACCGGTGCACGTCACGCGGCGCACGTTACGCGGCGACTGGGCCTGTCCCGCCTGAGGCCGCTCCGTTTCGCAGCGGAACGTGCACCCACTTCAGCAGCAGCGGCAGCAGCACCAGGTTCCCCAGCAGGCCCCCGAACATCGCGGCACTCACCAGCACGCCGAAGTATACGAGCGGAATGAAGTTCGACAGCGACAGCACGCTGAAGCCGAGCACCAGCGCCACATTGGCGAAGATGAGGGCGCGGCCCACACCGGCATGCGTCTGCTGCAACGCGGCCGAATGATCCAGACCGGCCTCGCGCGCCTGGCGATAGCCGCTCAGGTAGTGAATGCTCGAATCGACGGTCAGACCCATCGACACGCAGGTGATCATGGCGGTGCCGAGGCTGACTGGCACTCCCAGCCAGCCCATCCCGCCGATCACCATCAGAATGGGAAACATGTTCGGGATCAGCGAGATCAATCCGACCGTCACGCTGCGAAAGGCGATCGACATCATCGTGCAGATCGCGATTCCTGCCAGCACGAAACTCACCAGTTGGTCCCGCAGCAGGCTCTCGATGAGATGGGCCAGCAGCGCATGAATGCCCGTCGCCTGGGCCTCGGGAAACGTCTGACGGACGGACGCCTCGGCCGCGTCGATGAGTTGCAGCTTGACATCGGCCGGCTGCCGCTCCAGCGACCTGAGGACGATCCGCATCCGCCCGGCCTCCGGGTTGTACAGACTGTCCTCGAACTCCGGATGCACGCGTCGCAGAGTCGCGCGCGGATCAAGCACACGCGTCACCGCCGCTGGAATGAAGTCCAGACCGTCGGTCAGCGCCACCACCTTCGTGATCGAAGCCTGGCTGGGAAGTCTCAGTTCCCGCAACCGCTCGGCCGTTGTCGACACCTCCTCCAGAAACTCGGGCGTGAGTTCGCGCGGGGCCGGGAAGTTGATCTCCCAGTTCCCCACGCCCCCCAGCCGCTCCTCGAAGAACGACACCGACTTGATGAGCGAGCTGTCCTCGCGGAAGTTCTTGGTGAAGTCGGTTTCCACGGTCCGCAGGGTCATGCCCCAGGCCCCGAACAGCGCGAGGGCGATCATCACCGCCAGCAGCACGCGTGCGTGTTGTTCCACCCAGCAGGCGATCTGGCGGAGCAACGCCTGCAGGCGGTCCTCGGAAGGCAACCGCCGCGGGTCGGTGTCCATGCCTCCCAACAGGATGCCACCGGGCAGCAGCAGCAGCGCCGCCACCAGCACCAGCAGCGTACCGACCGCCATGGTCAGCCCGAAGCTGCGCACCGGCGTGATGCTGCTCGAGACCAGCGCCGCGAAGCCCACGGAGGTCGTCGCCACCGTCCACGCGATGGCCGGCCCCAGTTCGAGGATCGTCTGTCGCAGCGCCGCCGGCCGATCCTGCGTGGTGCGCAGCGACCGGAACCGGACCGTCACGTGGGTGACGGTCGCGATCCCGATGATCGTCACCAGTGACGTCAGAATCGAACTCACCATGCTGAGCTGCAGGCCGCTGAAGACCATGGTCGCCCGCGTCCAGACCAACGCCGCCTGCACGACCAGCAGCGGCAGGACCATCCAGCGAATGCTGCGAAACATCAGCAGGATTGTCAGCATCAGCAGTCCCGACGACGCGAGCCCCAGGGTCCGGCCATCCTGTTCCACGTAGCGAAACGTGTCGTGAATCTGCACCGGCTCCCCCGCGACCGCCGCCGGAGGATCGTGAGCCGCGGCCACCGCCCGGATCTGTTCGATCGTCTCGCGTCGCGGGACGGGGGACTCGTCGACCGGGAGCAGCCTCAGCACGACGGCCGCCGTCTGCCAGTCATCGCTGATCAGGATCCGCTCGGAGAACCCGAGGATCTTGTCGCGAAACAGCCGCAACGCCAGACGCACCAGCAACCCGCTCCCGACCGTGGCCTCCGTCGTCGTCGCCACGTTGTCCAGCAGCAGCGCCAGATCGAGCGTGCTCTCGGGTCGCAGCCCCGGGACCTGGCTCAGTTCCTCCCCGAACGTGCGCAGGCTCCGCAGGTGAGACGGGCTCAACAGCTCCGGATCGTCGTACGCCACCAGCACGAATTCATCCCCGCCAAACCACCGTCGGCTGTCGAGATAGGCACGCAGGTGAGGATTGTCGTCGGCATAGAACGTCTCGATCGACTCGTTGAGCTGCAGGCGCGAGGCCGGCAGGATCGCCGCGGCCACCAGGAGCAGTCCCCCCAGCAGCAGGGCGGCATGATGCCGAATCAGCCCGTCGGCCAGACGCGTCAGCAGCGTGGCTCCAGACGCGGACGGGACTTCGGACGGACTCATTCGGCTCGGCACTCCTGCGATTTCAGGCAGTACGGACCTGCCCGTCCGCCCACACTCCGCACACCATAGTCTTGTGACCGCCAGTCCACAGCCCTGCCGGGGTTCTCCCCGCTGGCTGTCGGATCATACGCGGGCCCGTGGGGGAAGACGACGCCTCGCGCCCGGCAATGTCCGCCTTGCCCGGGTCGCTACACCGGCCGGCCTTCCGTAAGGTCCTGCAAAGGGTTCCCCGCCGGGAACGGGTGCCCGCGATGCTGACGAAACGCCTCTCCATAATCGATGCCAACCTGGCGGCCCCGCTCCCCGCTCCAGCGACGGCACATCTCCAGGTACTCATCCACGTGATGCTGGGTCTGCAGCCAGGCCCGCTGGCTTTCGTGGCAGGCCAGCATCTCCAGCTTCACCTCCATGGTGGACGAGATGTCGACGATGAAGTCGGCCGGCTGGGGCCGACCCGTCCAGTCCACCCCGCCCAGGGCATCGACGTAATACAGATGCGGCAGCCCGGCGGTCGGCGGGGCCGGGTCCCATTGATGCGTGCGGTAATTGCGGCACGAGGCATTGAAGCACGCATCGCGGACCAGGGCGCTCGTCACCTCGTGGTCGGCCATGTAGTCGACGGGCGGCGCCGTGAGGACGATGTCCGGCCGCGCCCGGCGGATCAGCTCCGTCACCCGCCGCCGCGACTCGTTGTCGAAACAGATCGAGAGGTCCTGGAACTCGAGGCAGACGTAGTCGGCCCCCAGCAGATCGGCGGACCGCCGCGCCTCCACCCGCCTCCGGGCGGCAATCTCTTCCGGGTCGAGGTCCGCACTCCCACAGTCCCCCGCCGTCATCGTGACCATAGCGATGGGGCAAGTCTTGCGTTTCAGGAGGGCCAGGGTACCTGCGCATTGAAATTCGATATCATCGGGGTGGGCGTGAATCGCCAGAATTCGCAGAGCAGAAAGCCCGTCAGCCATTGAAATCCTCGCTGCAGCCGGCTGGGATGAGAGTCAGGCGTCGTGCATTCCCGGATGGTAGACGCCGAGGTCGCTCCCGTCGATCATGACGTTCACAGCCGCTCACTGGTCAGTCCACATCGGAACCCGAGTCTATGACCACCTCCCGCCCGCAGTCGGAAGCCCTCCCGAAATCTGAGGCCGTGCAGCCGCCTCTCGCACCTGCTGCGTGGGGTGGCACCGCAGTGCCCGGGACCAGAGTCCCGACGCTGATGTTCTCGGCTTCGGAAGACACCGGACGTTACGTCGCGCGGGTGATTGCCGACCTCGTCAGGGAGCGCAACGCCGACGATCGTCCGACGGTGCTCGGCCTGGCAACCGGCTCGACACCGATTGGTGTGTATCGCGAACTCATCCGCCTGCACCACGACGAAGGGCTCGACCTGTCTCGCGTGATCACCTTCAATCTCGACGAGTACTGGCCGATGCCGGCCGACTCGCTGCATGCCTACAACCGCTGGATGCGCGAAAACTTCTTCGACCACGTCAACATCCCCGCCGAGCACATCCACATTCCCTGCGGCGACCTCCGCCGGCAGGAGGTCGAGGCGTACTGTCAGCAGTACGAACGGTCCATCGTCGAGGCGGGGGGCATCGACATTCAACTGCTCGGCGTGGGGCGGACGGGGCATATCGGCTTCAACGAGCCGGGCAGCTCGCGCGCGTCGCGGACCCGACTGATCACGCTCGACCCGGTGACGCGGAAGGATGCCGGCAGCGGCTTCTATGGGGAAGAGAATGTCCCGCAGCAGGCGCTCACCATGGGGGTGGGGACGATTCTTGCTGCCCGCCGCGTCATCTGCATGGCGCTGGGGGAGCACAAGGCGGCAATCATCCATCGGGCCGTGGAAGGTCACGAATCGGAAAACGTGGTCGCCAGTTTTCTGCAGTCGCATCCGCAGGCGCTGTTCGTGCTCGACGAGGCGGCGGCGGCAAGGCTCACGTCGGTCCGCACCCCCTGGCAGACCGGGGCCGTCGACTGGACCCCGTCGCTCGAACGGCGGGCCGTCATCTGGCTGGCAGAGCAGACTGCCAAGCCCATCCTCAAACTCGAAGCCCACGACTTTCACGAACATCACCTCACCGATTTCGTGCACGAATGCGGGCCGGTCGAGAACATCCGTCAGCGCGTCTTCGAAACGCTCGAAGAGACGGTCTGCTCGGCGCCCGGTGGGAAGGAACCACAGACCATCGTGGTCTTCAGCCCGCATCCCGACGACGATGTGATCTCGATGGGAGGCACCCTCACCACGCTCTGCCAGCATGGCCACGACGTGCACGTCGCCTACATGACGAGCGGCAACATCGCCGTCTTCGATCACGATGCCCTGCGCCACATGTCGTATCTCAGCCAGTTTCTGGAACTGTTCGGGCTGCGCACCGAGCGCAGCGACGCGCTCGAACAGCAGTTGCAGCAGGAGATGTCGACCAAGGCTCCGGGAGATCCCGATGGCCCCGAGGTGCTGAAGATCAAGGCGCTGATCCGGCAGACCGAAGCGATCCAGGCCGCCCGTGTCGCCGGTGTGCCCCCCGAGAAATGTCACTTCCTTAACCTGCCGTTCTACCGCACAGGTCAGGTCCGGAAGAACCCGATCGGCCCCGAGGATGTTGCGATCATCCGCGAGTTGCTGCGCGATCTCGATCCGGGACAGATCTATGTCGCCGGCGACCTGTCCGACCCGCATGGCACGCACCGCATGTGTGCCCAGGCCATCCTCGCCGCCCTCGAAGACGTCGCGGCGGAGGGCCGCACGCCCGAAGTCTGGGCGTACCGCGGTGCCTGGCAGGAGTACGAACCACACGAGATCGATCGGGCCGTCCCCCTCAGCCCCGAGGTCATGCTGCAGAAGAAGCTGGCGATCTTCCGGCACGAGTCGCAGAAAGACGCCGCGTTGTTCCCCGGTCACGATGAGCGGGAGTTCTGGGTCCGGGCCGAGGAGCGGACCAAGCACACCGCCGCACTCTACAACGCGCTGGGGCTCCCGGAGTTCTACGCCCTCGAGAGTTTCAAACGGTACACCCGCGGCCTGTGAGGGGATCGCCCCGCCCGGGTGGCATGTCTCGCGCTGCACGTCCGATGACTTTCAACGCCCTCGGTGGCCAACGCGCTGCCGGGGGTTCTTCGTGCGCAAGGCGTGCTGTCAGCGGGGGGCTGACGTCGCGGTCGATCGTCGTGGACGGCCCGCGATGGCGGCGACCGGCGGTGTGGTTGCATCCGGCGAAGGTTTGCGGAGAATAAAGGCCGAACTCACCCTCCCGTTGCAAGGAACCACCGATGCCCCGACTCACCACACTCGGCCTGCTGCTTACCCTCGCCGCCTGTTCGTCTGCCCCCGCCCAGGACGCGGGCTGGGTCTCGCTGTTCAACGGCACCGACCTCACCGGCTGGAAGGGCGATACCAGCTACTGGTCGGTCCAGGACGGAGCCATCACCGCCCAGACCACCCCCGATCATCTGCTCACCTACAACACCTTCTGTGTCTGGGACGGGGGGCAGCCGAGCGACTTCATGCTGAAGTGTCAGTACCGCATTGTCGGCGGGAATTCGGGTGTGCAGTACCGCAGCCGCGTCATCGACAACGACAAGTTCGTCGTCAGCGGATACCAGGCGGACATTGACTCGGCCCCCAAGTTCACCGGCATGAACTACGAGGAAAAGGCCCGCAAGATCCTCGCGCTGCGCGGGCAGTCGACGACGATCGCCGCCGACGGCACCTTCGACACCTTCGACTTTGCCGACCCCGAGTACCTGCAGGAACTGGTGGTGAAGCCCGAGGAGTGGAACGAGTACCTGATCGTGGCTCGCGGCAACCATTTGCAGCATTTCGTCAACGGCGTGCTCACCTCCGAGGTCATCGACCACCAGGCGGAGAAGGCGGCCACCTCCGGGGTCATCGCCCTGCAGGCGCACCAGGGCCCGCCGATGATCGTGCAGTTCAAGGACATCCAGCTTCGCGAGCTGAAGTAGCGAGCGCGGGAGCCGGCCGGGGAAGGCTGGTGGGAATTCCTTGGTGTACAGCCTGCCTGAGCGTGCGGAATGAGGGGGAGTGGCCCTCTTGATGTCCGCCGGTCACAGCACGTTCCCACGTGCGCTGGCCGACATCATTCCGCCATACAGGAAGTGGGCCGATGCCCGTGCAATTCCCAAGTTTAGCTGCCTTCACACTGGTTGTGGCCTTCCTCAGCCCGGCGGAGCCCGCGGCCGGGGAGGTAACACAGGGGCCAGCGGACGTGGCCCAGCCTGCCTCCGGCAGCGATGCCGAGGCCGAGTACTTCTCGCTGAACGACCAGATCGATACGGGCTTCGTGCTGGTCGACGGCGCGTACCTGGAGCCTCCTTACACGCTGGAGTGTGTGCAGCGGGAGCTGATCATCAACGGCGTGCCGACCGGCTGCCTCCTGACTCTCGAGGAACGCTCGTCGCATAGGGGCGGGACGTATCGCGACTCGGAACGACGTGGCGGGCGGCGATTCAACAATCCGCTCAGGCCTCTCGCCGAGGCCTTGTCTGTGGACGCGCTGCTCCTGCTGCTGGAGGGGACGCCTCCGGTCGTCGTCGATGTCGAACGGTTCCTTGAAGAGGTTTATCCGGCGTTCGTGGATATCCGGGCCCGGGAGTCGGCGCTGCAGAACGGCCTTCCCTGGCTGCCGGCTGGGGCGGACCAGACCCGCTGGACCACGTGGCTCAGTTCCTTCACTCCACCGGCCGGCCTGACCAGTCGTGTGGATGCCTGGAACAAGGAACGGGCCGCTGCCGAGGCTCAGAACACGGCACAAATCCATGCCCGGCACCGCCTGGAAACATGGGCCTATCCGCTCTCCACTCTCGGCCTGATTCTTGTGGTCATTGCGCTCGGGCACCTGTTGTCCGGCCGGCCCCAGACGGCAGCCTCGTCCTACGACGTCGACGGCTCGCTCGAAGCGTTGCGGGCCGTCAACTTCTCGGTCCTGCTCATCCTCGCACTCTCCGCACTGGATCTCGTCTGGACGTTGCTCGCCGCCCAGGCCGGGGGCATGAAGGAGCTGAATCCGCTCGGCAGCCGGCTGATCCACGATCCCGATCTGCTGATCGGTTTCAAACTCCTTGCCACGTTCGTCGCGGTGGGAATCGTGCTGGTGATGCGCCGCTTCCGCCGGGTGCAGCTCGCCTCGTGGTGGATGTGCCTGATCTGCACCGTGCTCGCCGTCCGCTGGCTGACGTTCAACTCCATGTTCGTCTGACGCCCGCGCGTTGGACCCGCGGCATCACGCCGTCGCTGCCGGCGACAACAGGGGGAAGAAGCGTCCGCCGAGCGGCTGACCGGCCGGCACGATGGGCACCCCGGCCAGCAAGGGCTCGTCGCTGTCGCTGCAGACGCCATCCCGCACGACGTTCAGGACAGTCCCCCGCCGGGGCCGGTCGGTGCGGTTCTCCCGCGAGCCGTGCACCATCAGCGGATGATGAAACGACGCCTCGCCCCGTCGCAGGACGATCGGCACCGGGTGCTCGAGCGCCGCGAACTGCTTCGGGGACAGCACCTCGCGAATCGCGTCCATGTCCCCTGCCAGCCCCGTGATGGGGAGCAGTTCCCACCGGTGACTCCCCGGGACGTACAACAGACCGCCGTTCGCTTCGTCGGTGTCATCCAGACCGATCCAGCAGGTGAGATGGGCCAGCGGGCGTGTCCGCGTCCAGTACGAGTAGTCCTGATGCCAGGCCACCACACCACCATGCCGGGCCGGCTTGCAGAACAACTGATCGTGCCAGAACCGCACCGGCCCCTCCAGCAACTGCCCCGCCGCAGTTGTGAAGGCGGGCTGCCACAGCAGGTCGTGAAACGCCCGGCCGATCCGCCACGCACCCAGCGCATGAAACAGCACCTGCGCAGGATCGACCGACTCGTTGGTGTGATACTCGTACCACAGTTCGCGCCCGCGTGCTCCGGATCGAAGAACGTCTCCAGCTCTTCACACAATGCGTCGCACTGGTCGTCGCTGAGCAGACGGACCCCCGACACGTAGCCCTGCTCGTGATACTGCGTCACCTGCTCGGACGAGAGCACCCCCGTGGTGGCGTCGCCTCCGGCAGACGCCTGCGAGAGCAGGTGTCCCAGCGGCTGCCCGTAAGCGGCGAGATCTTCACTCATCATCGCGAGCACTCCGGAAACCCTTTACGCGCCGCGCGGGGGGCGGGGTCGCAGGTCGTCGGAATCGTACTGGGTAATCGACAGTGTCGACTTGCCCCCGTCGAGCTGGAACTTGAACTGCCCGAGGAAGGTCATCCCCAGCAGCGGGGCCGCGTTCGTTGCTTCAGGGCCCAGCACCGCACATTCCACATCGCCGACCTGGAACTTCCCGACCCGGACGGACTGGAGCGTCATCAGTCGGCCCGAGATCGTCCGTCCATCCGCCACGACAAGTTCGATCTCCGGATCATTCGGACCGGGAGTCAATCCGAGGTTTGCGGCCACGTCAAAGGGAAGCGTGATCAGACTCGCCCCGGAATCCACCACGAGTTCGACGGAACGATCGCCGTTGACGGTGGCCGTGGCCCAATACGTGTTGCCTTCGCGACGCAGGGGGATGTCTTCGGACAGAACGTCCTCTTCCATCTTTTCGAGGGTTCGAACGTTGGCCGCAAAGGAGCGGGTCGGCTCGAGCTTCAACTCCGCCCCCGCGACCTTGTTGTATTCCGCCAGCAGCTCGCTCACCTCGCTGGACGGGGATTCGTAGCCTGCAGCGATCTGGTCGGCGAGTTCCCCCAGGCTGAGAATATGCGAGATGAAGGCATCACGGGCGTTGCTCACGGCCCCGTGTGCGGCCTTCTCCTGATCGTCCATCTTGCGGCGTTTCTCGTACGCCATCCGCAGCTGCCCCTCGACGGCGTTGATCGCTCCCACCAGCCGATTGTTCTGCACCACCGTGCGCACGTTGGCGAGCTGCGCATTCAGTTGATTGGATTGCTGGTTGATCCTGGTGATCTGCTCGTTCAGCGTTCTTTGTTGGCTCTTGAAGTCCTCATACGCTTTCGTCGCCGAGACCAGATCCCGCCGCAGTTTCGTGACGTCCCGCAACCCGGCGTTGAGTTCCGTCTCGGCGGCGAGCATGGCGGACCCGGCCGAAACACGCACGCCCTGCTTGAGAAGTTTCTCGTTGATGTCCTCGTCGGCGAACGCCACCGGGGAAACACTGGCGAGACAACAGATGATGATGGCCGCGACTTTCATAGACCCGCTCCTCGATCGTGCCAGAGAGATCACCTCAACAAGGCTATCCCCGCCGCGACCCGGATTCCAGCAAGTCTGGTCGGGTGCAGGCCACGCCCACCGCACGCAAGCCTGCGTCTGTCTCGCGATGAGTGAGCAGGCGAAGAGCAATCGATGTACTCAATCCCCCTATCCGAGACCGTCTCGCAGGCTGTCTGGCTTGAAACAGTGCCCGGTGCGGTATGTAATGGGATCGTCACTTCAGCAGCCATTATGACTGGTCGGGCAGCCAGCCAATGCCGCTCCACCCCACACCTCTCGGACTCTTCCCAGCCCGGCCTCGCCCGAGGTTGTACGATCGCTGCATCGAGGTTCTGCGGCGCACACCACTGACAGTCGTCAGACCGAAAAGGCGTATGTCCATTGGATCAAGCGGTTCCTCACCTTTCGAAATCGAACGCATCCACGGCACTTGGAGGAATCAGACGTCAATGCCTTCCTGACGCACCTGATTGAAACGGGCTATGACATTCGGACCGTGCAGGAACTCCTTGGGCACAGTGACGTTCGGACGACGATGATCTATACTCACGTCTTGAACAAGGGCATGAGGGTCGCCCGCAGCAGAGTCGGTGGGGTTCCCCCACCACACAAGCCCGGGACGCCGGGCGACCGCTCGATCCGCCGCGGAGTCGGCCCCGAGCGGACCACCTGTTTCGTTCGCCAACGTGCCAGCTCCGTGGGTGGCGAACCAGCGGATCGAGCTGACCGAGCACGACGCCGGCACCACCGCCCATGACGCCACCGGGCGTCGCGCCCGGCGGCTCATTCGCAGCGTTCTGCCACCAACGTGAGAATGCTTGAAACTACACGACTAAATCGACCACATGCCATCACCGACGCCCAGCGAATTCATTCCATACCTCAGCATCACCGATGCCACGAAGGCAGTCGCGTTTTACGCCGATGTGTTTGGCGTTGCCCCATACGTTCTGCTCACCATGCCCGACGGGCGTGTGATGCATTGCGAATTTCGCTTTGGCAATGCTCGCTTCTTCCTCAGCGAAGAGCTCCCGGAACATGGAGGCACGCCAAGCCCAACGCGACTTGCCGCCACAAGTATCGCGATTCACCTGTACGTCGATGACTGTGACGCAATGATCGAAACGATGAAAGACAATGGCTCGACTGTTCTAATGGAACCCATTGATATGTTTTGGGGCGAACGATTTGGACGTGTGCGTGACCCATTCGGCCACGAATGGGGAATAGCAACCCGACTTCGTGAAATGTCGCCTGACGAAATTCAAGCAGCTGCCAAAGAGATGTTCGAGGAGATGTCTGAGTAGTTCGTGAGACATCAGCCGCAAGCACAATGTGGCATAACAAAGCGCATGAACGCGGAGCCGCCGGCAGCGCGTTTTCAAATGGAGCATCAACCGCGGCGGCCCGGTTATCGCCAAACGTTAGCCGCTCGGAGAATCTGATGGCGAAAAAAAAGCACCCGCTCGACGTTGTGGCTGAGCAACTCGAAGCACGGGCCGCCAAGCCGGCCGCGCGACAGGATTCCTCACCAGATTATTGGGAGTTCCGTTGCTCCGGTGACATCGATCCCCAAGCGGTACTCTGTAAGCCGAATGTTGTGTTCACATGGGGTGACGGAGAAGGCCTGGATTCGGACGGCTTCCCGGTTGTTCCTTTCCCTGATCTGCAACTCAAAGGGAAGGGCAATTGGCCCGACGTGCTGTCGACGGCTCTACCTGCGTCGTGGACCGTGGGTCACCTCTACAACGAAGCGGCGCTGGCGGTATTCAAGAACTTCACCCTTGGATCGTTTCGCGAATATCCGGTGACCGTTTCCGACAAGAAGGGCGTCCAACACAAGTTGACCTACCTGCTCATTCGCAATCGACTTACACAGACCGCGATTGATTTTGCGCAATCTGAATTCTATGTGGCTGACATTCTCGGGGATCCGATGGATCCCGTGGAGATTACTTCGGCCAAGGATTGGTCGAAAAAACTGAAGCTTGCTGAGGAGGGAAAGCTAAATGACTGTGAAGAGTTCAGCACCATTGAGTTTAAGAAGCTGGTCATTCTCCGTGACCAACTACCCAAGGTGGACTTATTCAAGCTCGACCGACTTGGAATCGGCGTATACATTTCCGCAAGATTGAAGGAGGCGATTGAGAAGTCCGGAATCACTGGTTTGGGCATCCGCCCGAACAAGAGGTTGTTCGCTGGCTGCTGAGCGGCTAACAATCCGTTCAACCGGAGCCGCGGGCCGCGCGGCCTCTGAAATCAACGGTGGTTGGCCGCGGCCCGGTGAACGTGAGCGTTCGCAGGTAATGACCCATCACTCTTGGCAATACGAATGAACGTAAAGCAAATACTTCTCGGCAACTGGTTTGGACGTTTTGCATTGTACTCAAGAGAGAAAGGCGAGTTAATCCGTACGGCGATTTCGAGGCCGGAAGCGGTGGGCACCGTCGCAAACGATCAGCTAGCCGGGTATTTGGTCGCCTCACTCTGCAGGTCCGAAAAGGTGTTTCTGGATATCGGTGCACATATTGGAAGCGTGATCGCTGCTGTCCAAAACCAGGATTCAACTGTGCACATTATTGCAGTAGAAGCAATTCCGGAGAAAGCAGACCGGCTTCGGAACAAGTTTCCGCACGTAGTGTTACATGCATGTGCCGTAGGAGAGGAAGATGGCGAGACTGCGTTTTTTGTCGATACGCAGCGATCCGGCTACAGCTCTCTAATTGCCCCTGAAAGCCAAGCGGCCAACACGCGTGAAATACGTGTTGCGATTAAGCGGCTGGACAACCTGATTCCAAGCGATACAGACGTTGACGTCATAAAAATGGACATTGAGGGTGCCGAAGTTGGCACCTTCGCGGGGCCACTGGCATCGTATCGAGATGCAGTCCCACTGTGATGTTTGAAAGCGCGCCGACCAAAAGCGGCTCCACCTACGCGACAAGAGACCTGTTTGCTTACTTCGATGAACGCAACTACGCTATCGTTGTTCCTAATCGTCTCGCTCATAACGACGACGGCCTCAGCGAGGCAGGATTTCTTGAGAGTCATCTCTACCCACGCAGGACAACGAACTATTTTGCCGTACACAAAGATCGCCGAACGGAAGTTAGAGATAGGGCGAGGAAAATCCTCGGCATCAGTGTTGAACGCGAGTGGCCCCGATAGATCGAGTCTCCGTCAAGACCTTATAAGTACTGAACAGATTGGCCTGTCGATTGCATGTTGATGTTCTCCGAAGGGAGGGCATGACCCCGGTTGGCGCCAGCGTGCTTCCCCTCAGCCAGGGGATACGTCATGGCGTCCAGGACGGATGGCCGCAAGCAACTCTCGGACGAGCAATGGATTCTGATCGAGGAGCTGTTTCCCTGGGAGTCGCCGGTGACAAGCAGATTGCCGCGCTCGTCACCGAAACGGCTCGACTCCAGGCTACGCTCGAAGCCCGTTTCCCCGAAGCCATCGAAAGCGTTGACGACGCCGTCGAGAAACGTCAGACCATCTGCAAATCCCTGAACGACGATCCCGAGTTCCAGGCCCGCAACAGAGCGGTCGTTGACGCAGGCAAGGCCATCAAAGATCATGAGCATCAAGCTGCTCCACACCTTGCCCAACTCGAAGCCGCTTCCAAAGCCTACATCGACTCGCTCAGGTCAGGCGACGCAAAGTGGACTTTCCTGAGGCATGCCCACCCTGCTTCAACGACGATGAGTACTGTAATGAAATTGACTTGGACCGCCGTGACTGCGTTGTTATTGGTTGGGAATGTTCCTGCTGCGGCTAAGGATCAACCTAACGTCGTGCTCTTTGTCGTCGATGACATGGGCTGGATGGATAGCTCCGCTTATGGTTCGCAGTACTACGAGACGCCGAACATGGAACGATTGGCGAAACAGGCGATGCGATTCACCGATGCCTATGCCGTGCCGCTGTGCTCGCCAACGCGGTGCTCAATTCTCTCGGGGCAACACTCAGCACGTCATCGCATCACCTCGGCAAGTGGCCATCAACCGCCGGCGGCACCAGATGCGTCGCCCTATCCCGAGAAGGCATCACCAGCCGCGCAGTTCATCTTCGCAAACAGCAAGAACTTCATCGATCCGGCGATCGTGACATTGGCCGAGGTGTTGCGGGACGCAGGCTATCGGACTGGGCACTTTGGCAAATGGCACCTTGGTTTGATGCCCGAGAATCGACCCGACCAGAACGGTTTCGAAACGACTTGGGCATGCGCGCCCGATCCAGGGCCGCCGAGCTATTTTTCACCCTACGGTGTTTCGACCGAAGGACGCCCGACGGGGCAGCATCATGTGGGCAACATTATCGATGGACCAGACGGGGAATACATCACGGATCGCCTGACGGATGAGGCGTTGAAGTTCATCGAGGCACATCAGGACGAACCCTTCTACCTGAATCTCTGGCAGTACGGAGTGCATGGGCCGTGGGGGCACAAGGAGGAATACACGGCCGAGTTTGCGAAGAAGACCGATCCGCGCGGTGAGCAGCGGAATCCGATCATGGCGTCGATGCTCAAGAGTGTCGATGAAAGCCTTGGTCGGGTGATGGCCAAGTTGGATGAACTAGGCCTGACCGAGAACACGCTGTTCATTTTCTATTCGGACAATGGCGGGAATGTGCACAGCAATCGCGAGGATGATCGCAAGATCGCCAACCTGAGTGAGAATCACCCGAAGATGGCCGCGATTCGGGAGTGGCGGAAGTGGGCCGGAGGTGAAGGTCCGACCAACAACGCCCCGTTGCGCGAAGGCAAGGCACGCATCTACGAGGGCGGTCAGCGCGTGCCGTTGATGGTGCGTTGGCCGGGCAAGATCAAACCGGGCACAACCGATGACACGGTTGTCGGAGCGATTGACCTTTATCCCACCGTGCTCGACGCGCTGAACATCGAGTTGCCAGTCCATCACATCGTCGACGGACTGTCGTTTCTACCGGTGTCTGAAGCAAACCGGCCGTCTCGATCGTGAGGCCTACTTCACCTGGTTTCCTCACATCGTCCCAGCGGTGTCCGTGCGGAAAGGTGAGTGGAAACTGATCCGGCGCTTCGAGCCGCATCGAGATTACCCCGAGGTGCGTGAGCTTTACAACCTGACCAAGGATATCGGTGAGACCAATAACTTGGCCGCAGCCATGCCGGACAAGGTGAAGGAACTCGATGCGTTGATCGACGGATTCATCGCCGACACGGGTGCGCTGGTGCCCAAACCGAATCCAGCTTACACGCCGCAGGTCGCAAGGGCGGCTCGGGCTCTTGATGCCGGGCTCGTGCCGAAGATGTGCACGGTCGAGGTGAAGAACGGAGCCTTGGTAGTGACGATGGAGCCGGGAAAACGAAATCCTTTCCTCGGCACGGCTCAGATCAAAACGGGGATGCCGTTGACTCTGCGCCTACGGGCTCGGAGTAACACTGGAGGTGCAGGGAAGGTGCAGTGGAAGCTGGCGGCTCAGGAGGAATTCCCTGCTCAGGGACAGGTCGTGGGTTTCGATCTTCCTGCAGGATCCGAGTGGCAGAGATCTGTCGATCGATTTGCCGATCGAGAAGACGACGCAGATCATTCGTCTGTATCTTCCTTTAGAAAACGGGCCGGTGGAGATCCAATCCATCGACTACCTTGATGCGAGTACGAAGAAGTCGATCAAACGCTGGGAGTTCCAGTAGGGTGGGCACTGCCCACCAAGGAGAGCAACCACATCGAATCGGGGGCGATGCCCACCCTCGTTTACTTTCCGATCCGTCCAACAAACGATGGTCCAACACACCATGAACCGCCGCACATTCCTGAGTCGCACGGCCGTCACTGCCGCTGCGACAGCGCTGCCTGGGTTCGCTCACGCCGCCGGCTCGCCACTCCTGGCGCCTGGCTCCTGGCTCGTATCGGCGGCTCCCCGGGTCCTGCAGGTGCATCCCCTGCAGGGCTCTGCTATGAATGGGCGCTGGCCGCTGCTTCCTCCGGGATCCATCGGCCCGAGTCGTTGTGTGCCAGACAAGCGGTGGCAGCCTTCCCCGCGGGATGAGCCACGCGACTCGTGGAACTTCCGGTCCGGCCCAGAATCCGACGCGACTCCGGTCCCGTCACCGTGTGAGGTGTGCTATTCCCAGTTCCCTGGATTTCGCTTTTCAGACCAGTATCTCCCCGGACTGTGCCGAGTCCTATGGCGTGGACGAGACTCTGACGCTCTGCCCGGTCAGTCACGACCTGCTCGACGTGCAGTACGACTGGGATCGTGTGCCGGTCCCCTCCTCGCTGCGGGAGTTCGAGGCCCGCTGGCAGACGCGGTCGAACCCCCTCGACCTCAGCGGCGTGTGGCGGTTTCGCGAACTGCTCCCCTTCGCCCCCCCCGAGCAGATCGTCACCATCGGCGAGGGCCAGACGATCCTGCAGCAGTCGGCCCCGGTGGCGAAGTACGTCGGCGTGCAGGCCGACTGCCTCTACCTGCAGTACGAAGGCATGAACCCGTCGGGCTGCTTTCAAGGACAACGGCATGACGGCCGCGTCCACCCATGCCCGCATGGTCGGTGCGAAACTCGCCGCCTGTGCCTCGACCGGCAACACCAGTGCCTCGCTGGCGATCTACGCCAGCACGACCGGCCTGTTTCGCGTCATCGTGTTCGTCGGCAGCGGCAAGATCGCCTACGGCAAACTCTCGCAGGCCCTCGACTACGGGGCCGTCACCCTGCAGATCGAGGGCGACTTCGACGACGCCCTGCACCAGGTGCGGCGGGTCTGCGAGGCCGCCGGCATCTACCTCTGCAACAGCGTCAACCCGTTCCGCCTCGAAGGACAGAAGGC
Source organism: uncultured Planctomycetaceae bacterium (assembly GCA_963715185.1). Classification (GTDB taxonomy): domain Bacteria; phylum Planctomycetota; class Planctomycetia; order Planctomycetales; family Planctomycetaceae; genus CAVPPT01. The sequence goes on along the minus strand of CAVQRG010000012.1, from coordinate 28,223 downwards.
GATCATGTACCGCGTGCTGGAAGGTCTGGACTGGGAAGTGCCCGACTGGATCGTCGTGCCGGGCGGCAACCTCGGGAACTCGAGCGCGTTCGGCAAGGCCTTCCTCGAACTGCGCCATCTGGGGCTGATCGACCGCATTCCGCGTCTGGCGGTCATCAACGCCGCCGGGGCCAACACGCTCTACGAACTGTACGAGCACCAGGGTCTGCGCTGGAACGGAGGCCGGCCGGACCAGACGCTGATCGACCGGTTCTATGCCGACATGGACGCGAAGAACCACCGGGCGCACACGCTCGCGAGCGCCATCGAGATCAACCGTCCGGTGAACCTCAAGAAGTGCCTGCGGGCCCTCGAGGCCTGCGATGGCGTGGTCCGCGAGACATCCGACGCAGAGATCCTCGACGGCAAGGCCCAGGTCGGGGCCGGCGGCTTCGGCTGCGAGCCGGCCAGCGGCGCCAGTGTCGCCGGGGCCCGGTTGCTGCGCGAGCAGGGGGTCATCGCCCCCAGCGACCGGGTGGTCTGCATCCTCACCGGACACCAACTCAAGGATCCCTCGGTCACTGTAAATTACCATACCGGTAAAGATTCCGGGGGCACCCCCGACGGCGCAGGCCCCGCGTTCGCCAACAATCCGGTCACCGTTCCCAACGACTTCGACCGGATTATGGAGATCATCAACCAATTCGGTTAGCATGAGCGCTGCCCCGAACAAGACCGTCAAGGAGGCCTGCTGCATGCTCAGCCCCTTTGAAGAGCTCGAGTACCTCTCCGACTATCTGCCCGAAGAGGGCGAGTCCGTCGTGGTCAGCCGCCGCGCCGGCGAACTGCTCTGCGAACCGTATCAGACCGATTCGCTGCGCGAGGGCATTGGCGACGCGCGGTTGTATGGCGTGCTCGTCCAGGCCAACGAACGGCTCAATTCGCTTGGAGCCATCCCGATCTGGGTGACGGTGATCGGCTTCTTCTGGGCCTGCATCGCGTTGGGGTTGCTGGGACTGCTCGACCTCAACCGCTGGTTCCTCGTGCCCGGGCTCGCCCTGCTGATGCTGCCGGGCTGTATCGGCTGGATCCGCTTTCGCCAGCATCGACTGTTCATCCGCGAAGTGCTCCCCATGCTCGACAGCATGATGCGCGTGCGGAGGATCGATCCGTACGCGTTTCTCGGCGCCGTCCGCCAGCATGAGGAAATGCGCACGCTCATGGACGAGATGATCCGCTGGATCGCGCCCCCCGCTACCACCAAAGGTCCCAGGCATCCCGAACTGGATTGACCTGGCACCCTTAGACTCGCCGCCCAGGCACCGGCTCCCCGGGGGGGACAGCCTACACCTCGGCAGGCGTGATCTGCCCGTCGCGCATCTGCACCACGCGCCGGGCCGCCGTGATCGCCCGGTCATCGTGGGTCACCAGCAGCACGGCCCCGCTCCCCGTCGCGGCAAACTCCGCCAGGTAGCCGAGCACGGCGTCCGCATTCCCGGGGTCGAGGTTGCCGGTTGGCTCATCGGCCAGCAGCAACTTCGGCTGATTGAGCAACGCCCGCGCCAGCGCCGCCCGCTGACGTTCCCCGCTGCTCAGCTCGGCCGACACATGGTTGATCCTGCGCGACAGACCAAACCGCTCGATGAGTTCGCGCGCCCGCCCTTCCAGCCCGGCCCCCGACGACGACACGGCCAGCGCCGGGGCGAGTACGTTGTCCAGCACGCTCAGATAAGGGACCAGGTGGAACTGCTGAAATACGAAGCCGATCATCCGGCCTCGAAACGTGGCGCGGGCATCGGCGGTCATCGCATACGGGTCTTCGCCCGCCACCGTCACCTGTCCGGCATCCGGCCTGAGCAGCGCACCAGCGGTGAGCAGCAGCGTCGTCTTGCCGCAACCACTGGCCCCGCGCACGGCGGTGAAATCGCCCGCATCGAGGGTCAGACTCACATCACGCAGCGCCTCGACTGTCCCATCCCGCCGGGGGTAGCTTCGGCTGACGTTCTGGAGATCGAGCAGCATGCAGACACCGGAACCAGGTGATGCGTCGGCGATCCGGGCCGGCGTCGTGTCGTCGCCCGGCTTGTCGTGGTTGACCACAGTCTAGCAGCCCGGGGGGATACCGTGCAGTGGCAAGCCGCGAGTGGCGAGATCACCGTGGGCAGGGGCGGCGCAGCCGCGAGAGGTTGGAGGACGGCGTGTCCGCCCTGCTATGGCACTGCTGGCCAGCCAGCAGTCGCACAACTCTCCGTCACCCGGTCGGGTCCTGGGCGTTCAGCCGGACAGGGTGCCCGGAGCGGAGCACAAGGCATCCGTTCATGCTGCCGGGCGATTTCGGTGCATTCCACTTCGTATCATGCACCGGCTTGACGGCTGCCCCGATCCTGCCCTGCGCCTCGCGCTCAAGCGGCCTGGTCGTCCGAGGCGGGCTGGCGGCGGGCGCGGCGTTCGCGACGACGCGCCAGGCCGAACCCCAGCAGGGCGACGGCCCCCATCCCGAGGCTCGTCGGCTCGGGGACCGCGAACGTCTGCGTGAAGGAGGAGAGTACAACAGGATCTTCGCCGGGCGATTCGAAGTAATCGAGCAAGACCGTGGTCGTGACATCCAGGCTGGAGAAGGACCCCAGGAAAGCAGCATCGCTCTGCATGTCGACCATGAAGGCCGGGTCGACCTCGGCCATCAACGTGTCGCCACTCTCAGCGATATCCTCCTCCACCAGCAGCTGCGCATCTTCAGGCCCGTCTCCGAAATCGAAGCCTCCCACAATGCTCAATCCCGCATCGGTGATGAATGGATTGAGCGCCGAGTGGCGCACCCGATAACTGAAGACGGTCTCCATGAAGAGGTTGAGCGGGTCGACGAGCCAGGTGCCGGCTCCCGGGGCAACGACGGTGGCGTAGCTTAGGGTGATGACATTGCCCATGACACTGGCGGTGACGTCGATCAGCGTGGGATCGAGCACGTCGAAGTCCGCGTCGTTCGTGATCAGCGTCCACGAATCGAACGTCAGCGACCCGGCCGACAGCGTGCTGCCGGCGAACAGATCCGACAGGAGCGTTGCCTCGGCCCGCTGCGGAGGCAGCAGCAGCACGAACGACAGAAGACCCAGGATGGCACCGGCGCGGCAGGAGACGCGGACCGATCCGTCAGGATGACGGCGAGATCGCAGAAGCATGGACAGACCTCAGATGTAGCGAGGGGATGCGTTACGGGATATGGCCCGCGGCCCGCATCGTGTTGAATGTCTCAACGACTCCCCCTGGGGAGAGCCCAAGGCCCTCAAGCCTTGGCTGAGTATTCAACTAAAGCCCGCATCCGAGGCACTGTCAAAGGCCGGGCCGCTGAAAGTGCTCTCGTGATCTGTCGCAGCCGAACACTGTCGTCACAGACCTCCTGACCGTGACCTTCCAGCTACTCGAACCTGCTTCACCTATGTTACCGGAACAGACCGATGTCTGCCCAGCAACTCGGCAATCTGCACGGCGTTGGTGGCAGCCCCCTTCCGCAGATTGTCACTGACGCACCAGAATGTCAGTCCGTTGGGGTGCGACAGGTCCCGGCGAATGCGGCCCACGAAGACCTCGTCCGAGCCGTCACAACTGTGCGGCAGGGGGTAGAGTCCCTGCGCCAGGTCGTCGACGACCGTAATGCCGGGGAAGGCGTCGAAGAGCTCGCGGGCCTGCTGAGGGGAGAGCGGCCGTTCGGTCTCGACGTTGATGACTTCGCTGTGACAGTTGCTGACCGGAATGCGGACGCAGGTCGGCGAGATCTGCAGGGAGTCGTCACCGAGAATCTTGCGTGTCTCGTACACCATCTTCATCTCCTCGCTGGTGTAGCCATCTTCTTTCTCCCGGCCGATCTGGGGAATGGCATTGAAGGCGATCGGATGGGCGAATGCCTGGTAGCGATACGTTTCGCCGCTGAGGAACGCTTTCGAACCTTCGACGAGGTCGGCCGTCCCCTGCACGCCGGCCCCGCTCGTCGCCTGGTACGTGCTGACCACGACGCGTCGGACGCGGGCGGCATCGTGCAGCGGCTTGAGGGCCATCACCATCTGTGTGGTCGAACAGTTGGGACTGGCGATGATCCCCTGCGCGTGAAGGGCTGCCTCCGGATTGACCTCGGGAATCACCAGAGCGACGTCGTCGTGCATCCGCCAGTAGCCAGACTCATCGATCACGGTGGCACCGGCCTTGACGGCGGCGGGGAGATACTCGGCGGCGGTCTCGTCGGGGGTGGAGGCGATCACCAGATCGACCCCGGCGAAGGCGTCTTTCGTCAGCTCTTCGACCACGTAGTCGCGACCGCGAAACGCGATGGTCGTCCCGGCGCTGCGGGCCGACGCCAGAAAGCGAAAGGTCTGAGCCGGGAACTCCCGTTCCTCGAGCAACTGACGCATGATGCGGCCGACCGCACCGGTCGCGCCAACGAGGGCCACTGTGTCAAACACGGTCTCACTCCGCAGAGGATGTCAGAAACTGTCGCAGGTCACTCCAAGATAGAACAACACCGCCCGTCGTGTGAAGATTGCGAGACGGTCTTTCCCGGGACATTCAGGATGCGTTATGGTCGATTCGCGGCAATGTGTCTGGACCGGCCCTGATCGACGCGACCAGCCCCCGAAATTCCCTGCATGTGGCGTCTGATCTTACTGCTGAGTGTGCTGTGGACCTGGCCGGCGCGGGCCGACGACCCGTTGTGGCGCATCGAATTCCGGGATGACATCGGAGCGGTCCGCGAGGTTCAGGGGCGGATTCTGGTGGAGGCGGAGGACGGCGGCCTGCTCATTGAGGATCGCGCCCGCCAGTTGTGGAACATCCCCCCCACCCGGCAACTCGCCCGCGAGAACGCCGATGCTCCCTTCACACCCCTGACGGTCGATGAATGGCGTGCGGCGCTCCCCACCGCCCTTGGGATGCCCACCGGCAACCCCGCGGTGGCGGTCGTGGTGACGCCGCATTATGTGGTCGCCACCCAGGGAGATCCGGATGTCGCCGCCCGGCAGGCCGTCTTGCTGGAACTGCTCCTGCGCGGGTTCGTCGAGTCGTGGACGGAGCGGGGTGTGACGCTCGAGGCCCCCGATGGTCTGCTGCCGGTGCTGATCTTCACCCGTCGGGATCAGTACACCGATTACGTGACGCAGGATGCCGGTCCGCAGTTGATGGACAACCCGGGCTACTACTCGATGCGGACCAACCGCATCGTGCTGCTGGCGGACGGGGCCGGTGCTTCCTCGGCGACGCAGGCTCGATCCCGGACCAGCAGCGACGACACCTTCGTCCGCACGCTGGTGCACGAGGGGATTCATCAACTGGCCTACAACTGCGGGCTGCACACACGGTTTGCCGACAATCCGGTCTGGCTGACCGAAGGGATGGCCATGGTGTACGAGGCGCTCGCTCCCGACCTGGGGCGCACGCTGGACGAGGCCGGTGCCGACACGATCGAGCCCCCTCCCGGACTCGCGCTGCTGTGTCCCGTGGTGCTCAAGGCTCATCCGCAGCGACTGCAGACGTTTCGGGCCTCGCTGCCGCGCCGACCCGCCGGGGCGCTGGCCTCGCTGGTGGAGAACGACGAGCGGTTTCGCAGTGCAGAGACGGCGGGTCTGGCGTATGCCGAAGCCTGGGCGCTGACACATCTGCTGCTGAGCACCCGGGAGGACGAGTACGTCGCGTACCTGCAGCGGCTGCAGGGCCGCGCTCCCCTCACCTGGGACTCCTCCGTCGAGCGGACCGCGGCGTTCGAAGAGGCGTTCGGGCCGCCCGACGAACTGCACGTCGAGCTGCTGCGGCATGTCCGGCGCCTCCGGCGCTGATCCGTGCGCCGGAGGGGGATGACGGGGTCAGACTGCGGCAGGTTGTTCGCAGGCCTTGTTGGCCGTGCAGGGCGAGCTTTTCACACCGAGCACCTCCTGCAGGGCATGCAGGACGGCGGGGTGATGTTCGGCGTCGGTGTCGCATTCGAGTTCGACAATGAGGTTCATCGGGTCGTCGGCCACTCCGCCATACTGGGAGTGGGCGAGATCGTCGTAGTGGCGCACGGTACGAATGATGTGGGCCCCGAAGGGGATCTTCTCGCCGTGCGGTTCGCCGAGGCGATCCTGTGTCAGCAACAGAGGGAAGGCCCCGGTCAGCACACCCCCGAGGGACTGGACGAGGTCGGTGCCATGGAACGTGCATTCACTGTTGCCGGAATCCTCGAGTTCCCCGACGGCCTTCTTGATGACCCGCGCGGTGATCTCGAGGTTCTCCATGTCCATCATCAGAGCGGCGACGCGGATATCGTCGATCTCCTTCTCGGAGAGTCGCATGCGGCGCGCCACCTGGTCGCTGAGTTCCGAGACGCGCTGGGCCCGGTGCTGCATGCGGGGATTGGCACTCTGCAGGTATCGGGCGAGCACCTCGACGACCCCGACGTGGGCCTCGCGGGCCTCGATGGCCTTGGCCACCCGCTCGTCGCACAGCGTTCCCACCATCAAAGCGGTGAGTCCGAGAATGGCTCCCCAGATCGTGACCGACAGACCGACGACGATCGGCGAAGTCGCCATCGAGAAGCTGGTCAGATCCGAGACGATCACCATCGAGGCGAGCACCACGCACAGCAGCGAGAGCACCCCGGCGCGGTAGCGTCCCAGGAAGAAGCCGGCCAGGACGACCGGCAGGTAGAACAGGTTGAGCACGATGGCCCGCTGTCCGCTCATGCGGTACAGCACGCAGCCGAGCACCACCGTGATCAGTATCAGAATGATTTCGAGGCTGCGTTCGCCGGACGTGTCTTTCTTGATCATGGGACTTCACCGCGGGTCAGGGTTGAGCGGGCCAGGCGGCGACAGGAGCGGGCACGCCCCCACCGCCCGGGAGGTTCAGGGTTTCAGGGAGAACGACCCCGTGTCGAGCGTCTGCGTAAGCAGGACTTCGTCTGTCGGGCTCATGTGTTCGTGTGGGAAACTGCGGGCCGCGCGACCTTCCACATCGTGATGCACAGTCAACGCACCGTCCGGTTCGCAGAAGCGGAGCGAGATCTCTTCGAACTGCAGTTCGATGGCGAGAAAGACGTCGACGATTTCGGGATCGAACTGCTTGCCCGCCTGGGACCGAATGATGTTCACGCAGGTCTCATGCGGATAGGCGTCCTTGTAGACACGGCGCGAGCGCAGCGCGTCGTACACGTCGGCCACCGCCACAATCCGTGCCGCCAGCGGGATCTCTTCCCCCTGCGTACCGGCAGGGTACCCGTTGCCATCCCAGTGCTCGTGATGGCAGAAGGCAATCTCCCGGGCCATCTGCAGAAAGTTCGAGTTCCCGAGTCGCTGTTCGATCTGCCGGATGCACTCACCGCCCAGCGACGTGTGAATCTGCATGCGGAAGCGCTCGTCGTTGTCGAGGCGTCCCGGTTTGAGCAGCACGGCGTCTTCGACGCCCACCTTGCCGATGTCGTGCAGGGCCGAGCTGACGCCGATGGTCCGGACGAACGCGGAGGACACCTGGTGACGCAGGCGCGAATGCCGGCGCAAGGCCATGGCCAGCCGCGTGGAGTACAGGGCGATGCGCTCCAGATGCTGTCCTGTCTCGGGATCGCGGGATTCGGCCAGCTTGGCCAGCCCGAAGATCACCGCGTCACGCGTGCGGATCAGCTCCTTGGTTTTCAGCAGCGTCTGCTCATCGAGTTCCGATTCGCGCTGTGAGTGCTGCACCAGCATGCGGGTGAGGCACAGATACGTCACGACCGATTGCAGGCCGCAGATCCAAAGGAACGTCAGCAGCCGGGCGCCGGTCATGGCGTCCAGCAGTGCCGGAGCCGTCACAGCTTCGGCACCGGTCACCACACCGTCCTGCTGCGTGTTCCATTGCGCGGCGGCTACCACCACCTGGTCCTGCATCCACAGCCCGAAGCCCAGGCAGGCCGCCTGTGCTGTCGCGAAGAACAACAGAATCCGCACTCGTTCAGACATACCGCACCTCAATGCGACCCCTGAGGGCCCGTTCGCAGTGGGTGAAACGAAACGACCGGATCGTGATGTCCGGCGAACGTCTGGCGGCGAGGGCAAGCCAGCCGACAGGCAACTCAACCGTAGGTCGAGTTGCGCGGCTGCGCTCCGCAGGGCTGTACAATTCTGCAACGCCCCAGGCAATCGCGCTGGATGTCGCGGTTCTGCAGCGCAGGAGCGCAGTGCACATTGGTGGCGCACCGTCTCTGACCGGCACAACCCGCGCGATCGACAGAGCGGGACGCTGCGCGAACGTGTGCTGCGCCGGATGCAGGGCACCGTGCTCCGCGGGCCCGGTCGAGAGCACCGGGACGCAGGGCTGCCTGGATCAGCGCATCTGCAACTGCTGATTGCCGGCGGGGATGACGGGAGGGCGGACGGCCTCGAGCGTCACAGGCGCACCGGTCTCATGGAGTTGCAGCTTCTGCTGCTCCACGTAGAGCACTGCGGTCAGCTTCAGCAATTCGTCCGAGCGTCCCGGGAGGATGCCGTCGAGGCGCACGGCCATGTGCTCGATCCATCCGGGCTGACGGCTCATCGCCTGTCCCATCACCTGCAGAAACAGGCTGATCTCCTCGAAGTTGCGGTCCATGATCACGTTGCTGATCGGAGAGATCAGCCGCGCCACGGTCTCCACGCCCTGCGAAGGAAAACAGACGAACAGATCGGCCTGGTACGTGACCTGCGGCCGCCCCTGGGCATCCTGGTCGAACTTCGTGTGCAGATGCATCAAGGCCCGCGACTCGATCGGCTTGGCCAGGTACGGACTCTTGAACAGTCCGCTGCACAGAATGAGGCTGGAGTCGGCAGTCTGTCGCAACCTGGTGACGGTCCCGATCGTGCCGTCGGCCGTCTCGATCTCGTACTCGTCGGGACCCGTCTGTCGCATCTCCATGGACGAGACACCCATGGCCCGCCAGATGCTGACGGCCACGTCGGGATACTGCGTGAAGAACTGATGCACACGCGGATCCACCTGACAACTGTACGTTGACAGCCGGCGAAACAGACTAACAGAGCCCAGCACCAGTTCGGCCTGTTCCCGATGTGCGGGTGCGAGGGTCTTGAGCCCCAGGGCATCGATGGCGGTCTGGCGTGTCTGCCGGGACGAACTCCCGGGCAGCACTTCGAGTGCCTGGGGATACTGTGGTTCGGCGACGGGAGGTGTCGACAGCAGGGGGACGGGTTCGCTGGCCGACAAGGCCGGCCCCTCCAGGCCCACAGTCCACACAGTGAGTAAGCCCACGAGGGCGTTGGCCCACGCAGGACAGGTGCGGCGTCGCGTCATCGGGTCCCCCATCCACCAGTCAGGGCGCTGAACACTGACTGGTGACCGATGTGCCGGGCCGGTCTCCGCGACCGGGGCACACGTCTTGATTCAGAAAGAAAAGGGTTGCCGCGACTCGCTGGGAATCGCGGCAACCTTTTCGTTTTGCCCCCGCAGGAATAATCGGCACAGTCGGACCTGTTCCACCAATCGTTTTTGTCAGTCTGCCTGCGGGGGGCGAAGATTGACGGCCCGTCCCCGGTCCTCAGGGGGCGTCATTCACGATCGGGGTCGGAGGACGCCTTCGCGCAAGTCTGTGGAGCTGATGTCCCTGCGAAAAATCCCCGGTGGAAGCGGCTCGAACAGCCGGCGGAACTCCCGGGGCGGCGCCAGCGTATCGCCAGCCTGCAGCGTCCCCCCGACGACACGCGCCGCCACCAGAAACGAACACCCCCGGGCCGCGATCTCCCCCAGCGCCGCATCCCGCGCGGACCGAGTCGGCATAGAACCGCGTCTGCAGGATCCGCTCCGCCGTATCCACCCCGACGACAAACACCCGGCCGGGGAACAGCCGGCTCTTCTCGACGAATGTCGCCGCTGCCGTCACCGCCAGCCAGGCACCGTCGAACTGCCCCCAACGACGCTGCACATCCTCCAGTGCGAGGGGCTGCTTGTCGGCATTGCGAATGGACAGCTCGTAACAGAGGTCTCCCCCCAGTTGCCGGGCGGCCACTTCGAGCAGTTCCCGGTGGCCGGCATGCAGCGGATTGAACGCACCGGAGAGCAGTCCCCGCGGCTCGATCTCCGCCGACTCACGCAGTGCCCCATCAGGCGAGCGCCACGCCACCAGGCTGTCGACACTCATCAGGCGCGCGACGGCCTCCGCCAGGGATCGTTGGGCATCGGACATCAGCCGGATCGCTTCCTCCGTGAGGAATGCTTGTGCCGCGCGGGCCGACGATGACCCGCACCGATGCGCCGCAGCATCTCGCGCACATCCCCGGCACCGCCGATCGTCACGTACACCGCCAGCACGGCGAAGCCCGTCAGCCCCGCGGCGAAAACCAGCGCCCAGATCGTGTTCCAGGGTGACATGAGATGGCCTGCCAGACACGTTGCACGTCAGGTGAGCGGGCCCGCAAATCCGCGGCCCCGCGAGTTCTCAGGAACCATCGTAGCCGAACTGGGAGTACTGTTGCCCGGCATCGGGCACGATGATCGAACCGAGCACCATCAGCACCAGGGCGGCTGCCGTCGTCCCCAGCCCGACCATCTCCGGCGCGACGTCGATGCCGCACAATGCCTGCACCGGTTCGAGCCCGACGACGGACGCCGTCCCCGCGAGCAGCGCGAGCATCGCCCCCGTGCTGCTCGCCTGCTTCCAGTACAGCCCGCCCACCAGCACCGCAAACGCCCCGGTGAAGTAGATGGCCCCCGTCACGGCCATGTAGTCCCAGAGATTCTGTCCGAGCGGATACCACAGGCCCCACACGAGCAGGAAGCCGCCGATCAACACGATCAACAGCCGCGCCACCAACAGACAGCCCCGGTCTGTCAGGCGGTCCCGGCTGAGGGGCTGCACCACATCGTAAGCCAGCACCGTCGCCCAGCAGAGCAGGTAGCTGTCGTGCGTCGACATGAAGGCGGCCAGCATCGCGGCCCCCACGAGTCCGGCGACTCCCGTTGGCAGCAGTTGACCGAGGTACATCGGCATCGCCTGCAGACGGACGTCAGAGTCAACCAGCATCTGACCGTCCGCGTCAAACAGCACCGCACGCTGATCTCCCTGCCAGAAGTACACGAGCGCACAGATGCCGAGAAACTGCGGCAGCAGAAAACGGACCAGAAACCCGATCGACGAGAACAGATACAGCCTGCGGACGGTCTCGGTCGAGTCGGCCGCACAGGCCCGCATGACCGCCGTCTGCCAGACGGCACTCGAGACCAGTCCGGCCGAGAAGAACATCCATGCGACATACGCCAGTCCGAAACCTTCCGCATGGGAAGGGTCGAAGCCCGCGTCGCCGTACAACTGGTGAACCGTCCCCGTCAGTTGCTGCCAGCCGAGATTCTTGAGCGCCAGCAGGCAGGTCACAATCATCCCGAACGACAGAATGACAAACTGGACGTAGTCGGTGATGACGACCGAGATCATCCCGCCGAGAGTGGTGTAGATCAGCACAATGGCCAGCAGACCGGTCATGACCCAGTTCACCGCTGCCGGGTCGCTCAGCCCGGTCAGCCCGGTGACGAACAAGGCGCCCGCCTTGAGGAACAGGCCCATGTTGAGGATGCCGGCCCCGGCCAGCAGCAGGGCCCCGACCACACGGACCGGCCGCCCGAACCGCTTCCCGTAAAACTCGGGGATCGTCATCACCCCCAGGCGTCGCAGCGGGACGACGATGAAACCGGTCAGACCCACGATCAGTGTGGCCAGACCCGCCACCACGCCGATGTGCAGGGCCGCGAACCCCCGCGTCAGACCGGTCTGGGCGGCGTACATCACTGTCACCAGTCCCAGCTCCGATCCCACCATGGTCGCGATCGAGAGGGCGGAGCGCAACGACCGGCCGGCCACCATGTAGTCGCTCAGACTGCCCACGAAGCGATTCGCATAGATCCCGATCCCCACCGTGGCCCCGAGGTACAGGACCACGATCAGCCAGTCGAGCGTGCTGAAGTTCGACTCGAGCATGGGTGCCTCTTTCTGCAGTCTCTCTCACCATACCGCGTCCCGCGCAGTAAACCCAGAGTGACACACAGCCTGCGACCCGCAGCGGGCAGTCGATCCGACAGGAACTCATTGACCCGCACCATTTGGCCGATATGATAGGAACCGGACGCGGTGGCGTGCCTGATGTCTGCGACCACAGCCAGCACGTACCGCACACGATCCTGACCTCTCCGAGGTCCCGACCGATAAGGGGGCGATTGGATTCGACTGGTTCACCGCAGGATGAAGTGGCGTGTCGTGGTTGATCAGCCGGCCACGTAAAAAGCTGATCACACATCAACTGCCAATCCGCAGTACGCTTTGGCTGCCTAAATAGGCAACCCCGGCCTAGGAATCCCTGTCTGAGGAGTCCGACCGCCGGTCACAAAATCAGACTGGTCTCAGGTCATCGGTCGCCACGCCTGAGACGAGACATGTCGTGACCTGGCCGTAACGCGGCTCTGTTTGCCGTGCCAACTTCGGCGAGACTCAAACGACAAACTACACACGTAGAGGCTTCACCCCAGGGTTCACAGGACGCGGGTTCGATTCCCGCCGCCTCCACTCACCCAGGCCACCTGGCTCATCCGAGCGAGGTGGCCTTTTTCAATGACTTCGAGCCATTCGCGTGGTCCATCTGCCCGTGTTCCGTCGATGTCCCTCCACTCTCCCAGAGCCCGCTGACACCGGGCGGGTCAGGGGTCGCCCTTCCGCAGATGCCGCGAGACTGGCGTGACGGAGCCAGTGGCACACCTCAGTTCAACGTCCTGCGACAGTGCCACCCCGCCGACATCATCGGGGCGACTGGACCCTTCAAGGGGCGGTCCGGAACCGCCACCAGAAGGCACCATCATTGAGAGCACGCACAGGCTTGCCGCCGACGCGGACCCACCCCGGATCCCACAACACGAAGTAGTGCGTGTTCGGTTTCAGCTTCGGCACATCGCCAAACGTTACCTGGTTGCTCCCTTGATCCGGATGCTCCGGACCCGGGTCCGACTGCCAGACCGCGGTTGACTCATCGGAGACTTCATAAAGTGAGATCCGTGCATTCGGTGTTTGCCGGAAATCCGTCGCCGAGGCAAACGTGAGGCCGAGGAGCGTGTCCAGCGGGACTGCCGTCGCGCCGTTGGCGGGTTCGGTTTCAACGAGATCCGCGCACGTCATCTGCAGCCGATGGTGTCCCCACCCAGGCTGAATCGGCAACGACGGACGTTGTGCCTCCGCGACCCCCGACTCGGCAGCAAACGCCTGCCATTTCTGAACAAACTCGTTCCGCTTCTGTGGGTGGACTGCGGCCAGGTCGTTCCGCTCACAGCGATCGTTCTCCAGATCAAAGAGTTGCCAGGGACCGTTGTACAGTTGAACCGCTTTCCATTCGTCTTCGATCCAGGCGCGAAAAGGTGTACCACTCAAAAATCGGTGGTCTGCCGACCGGTGTCTCCCCCTGGAAGACAGGCAGCCATGAGCAGCCCGTCGTGTGGTGCAGGGCTGGATCGGCGGTTCGGCTCGACGAACCGGCACCTGCGACTTGTTCCAGCGTGGGATACAGGTCGGTAATGCTGGCCGGCCAGTCAACCTGCGTTCCCGGATGAGCCTGGATTCCTTGTGGCCAGCGAATGATCAGTGGCGTTGCCAGCCCCCCCTCGTGACAGGCGTGTTTGTAGTAGCGAAACGGAGTGCATTTGACGCGGGCCCAGGCATTGCTGGACGACGGATTCGAGCCGGCTAGCCAGGGAATCTGGCTCTCGTCGTCGCGCAAGGATCCGTTGCCGTAGTCGCCGCCGTTATCGGACAGGAAGATCACCAGGGTGTTGTCAGCGATCCGTTGATCGTCCAGAAACTCCAACAGGCGCCCGACGGCCTGGTCGACTTCGTCGACCGTAGCCGCGTATGCCGCCATTCGGCTGGCCTCCACACTGCGTCGATGCTCCGTCAGTTCGTTCCAGCGGCGTACCTCGGCCCCGGGCACGCCCGTCGACTCCACACGAGAAATGACCCCTTTCTCGACCAGCGCACTCAGCCGGGCCGCCCGAATCTCCTCGTAACCACGTTGGTACACCTCACCATACCTTTCGACCGTTTCCCGCGGAGCCTGGCAGGGGTGGTGCGGTGCGTTGAAGGCGACGTACATGAAGAAGGGTTCGCCCCGTTCGATGCTTTCGCGCATGAAATGGATGCTGTAGTCCGCGAATGCGGCCGTGGAGTAGAAGCCGTCGCCAAAGTCGTTGAACGGATCACGATCGAGAAACCAGTCCTTCCCACCCGCAAAGCTGTCGGTCATTCCGCCCAGGAACCCGAAGGCGCGATCGAACAGGTCGGCAGACCTGGGATCGGGTTGACCCGCATGCCACTTGCCGGTCATCAGGGTTCGATAGCCGGCCCGCTTCAGGAGCTTCGGCAGTGGCAGGCTGCTGGAGTATTGCTGGCCGCCGGCTCGATGCATGGGCATCCCTGCCATCAACGCGATCCGTGAAGTGACGCACATCGGCGTGGCGCGAAAGCGGGTGAACTGCAAGCCCCCGGCGGCCAATCGATCCAGACACGGCGTCTTGATCTCGCTGCCGTAGCAACCCAGATCCGAGTAACCAAGGTCGTCCGCGACGATCAGCAGAATGTTGGGGCGATCCGCTGCATGCGATGGTGCCCACGCCGACAGTAGGATCGCACACGTGCAGACCGCGAGCGTCGGGTAATCGGCCAACGTGACCGGCCTCAAGGAAGGTGAGGTTTGCGTCCGCCTCTTCATTCAGTCACCCCGCTTGAGCTCACAACAGGATTCAACCGTCACCTCTTCAGGCGCCCCGATGGTCGATGCGCAGCTCTGTGCTTCCGCTCTCGATGATGGTGACTGCCGACGATCGCAGGCATCCAGCACGCTGGTCAACGATGACCGCGACACGTGCCGACCTGTTGTACTGGCTGCGATCTGCGCTTCGGCCATCTGCATGAGTGCCAGGCGATCCACCTTGCCGGTAGCGTTCAGCGGAATCGCGTCGAGAACGACGATCTCTTCGGGAGCCTTGTAGCCGACGCGTTCACGTGCGAACTGAACGATCTCTTCACTGGTGGGCCTGACGGCGCGATCCTTCAGGCTCACGTAGGCACGGACGTTTTCCCCGTGCACCAGATCGTGAACGCCAATGACGCCGACCGCTTCGATCGCCGGGTGCGCCGCCACGGCCTCCTCCACTTCCTGCGGGCAGATGTTCGACCCGTCATGCACAATGATCTGTTTCTTGCGGCCGCAGAACCAGAAGTAGCCGTCCTTGTCGGCCCGCATGACGTCGCCGGTGTCGAGCCAGCCGTCCACCAATGTCTCGGCCGTGGCCTGCGGGTTGTTCCAGTAGCCGACCATATTGCCGGGTGAGCGGATCCACAGTCGCCCCTCGATCCCGACTGGGACTTCGGTGAGGGCCTCGTCGCGGAGGGCCAGTTCGAATCCCGGGCACGGCATGCCGATGGAGCCCAGACGGTTTTCACCCGTCGGGGGATTGAGCGTGGCCAGACCTGTCTCGGTCATCCCGTAGGTCTCGTCGATCGGAAACCCGGCGAGTTCCATGAACTGCTGCTCCAGGGGCAACGACACCTTGTCACCCCCCGAAAAGCACAGCCGGATCGACTGGAAATCGGTTGCCGCTGCCGCATGGTCGCTGACGAGCGTGAGCAAGGCCGCCGGCAGCATGAAGAGGATCGTCGGCTGAAATCGTCTCAGCAGCGACAGGACTTCCGTCCCCCCGCTGCCACGTGAGATGACGAGTGTGCCACCGGCCGCAAGCGTGGACAGCCCGAAGAGCGACCCGCCGATGTGCGACAGGGACGAGCCGGGGAGCAGGAGATCCGTCGCGGCGGTGGCCATACCCTGGATCTTGGCGGCCATCATGGCGCCATAGGTTCGCCGGGAATGCGTCACGCCTTTGGGTTTTCCGGTGCTGCCTGATGTGAAGTAGATGAACGCCGGGGCATCGAGATCGAGTGTGGGAAGACCGGTGTTCGCCTGCGGCCTGGCGACCAGCTCTTCGTAGCGCAGTCCCTGACCGTCGTCTGCCCTGTAGCGGATCACCCCCTTGGGAAGCTGGTGCCCGAGTCTGCTCGTGGCGACATCCGTGTCGCGCTCGGCGTGATGCAGCAGCAGCGCTGCCCCACTGACTTCGAGGGCATGATCGATTTCCGGGGGCATGTAGCGATAGTTGAGCGGCGTCGCCACCAGACCGGCCTTGAGGCACGCCAGATAGTGCACGACCAGCGCCGGTCGATTGGGCATCAGCGACGCGACACGATCGCCCGGTTCCAGGCCCAGGGCGAGGTACTGTGTCGCCAGTCCGGTGCTGATCTCGCCGAGCTGCCGCCAGCTTATCTGTGTCTTGGCGGATGCCAGCGCCAGATCATCGGGTTTCGTCCGCAGTCCGAGGCCCAGCAGATCATCAATGGCATTGGCCTGCGTCAGCGGCGGTCCGGCGAAGGGCATGGCAGTGTCCCGGAAGGAGATTGAACGGCAGCGCACGGCAGTCGGTAGAGACTACCAGATGAAGCACGGGTCACGCCCCCATCAGCCCCCGGGGCAGACGTGACCAAACAGACCGCTGACGCGGAATGCGGTCCGCGGTCTGGATCCGTGGGCGGGGGCGAACGCGCGAGTCGCGGCAGTCCACGTGTGCTGCTGTGCCTGTGCTGCGCTGACCAACAGATTCTGGCGGCGGAAGCCGTTGACGACGATCGGTCTGGCTCGGCAGTGTGGCACCGACCACCTCAGGTCGTCCGTGTGCCGAAGGCCTGCGAGGCATTCCCTCAGCCGCGTCGAGTGGTTCACATCCCCGCCACCTGGTGCGGCTGCCGCCGGTTGGCACTGGCGGCGGCCAGTAACCGTTGACTTCAAAACCGACGCACGTGGCCGATTGCCGTCCGAGCTGAGCGCCAGACGTCCCAGCAGGATCCGGTTTGGCTGATCGTGATCCAGCAGTCGGCGACGGCAATCGCACGAGAAGGTCACAAAGTGACAGGACCGTTCGTCATCGAGAATTCGCCGCGCGTCGGACATCCTGACATGATGCGGGAGCGGATGCGGGCCCGCAACCTCTCACGGCTGCGCCGCCCGATAGACGAGCTATCGGGGCCACCCGCGTTTGACAATACGGAGTCCGACCACGTGAATTCCGCGAAGCCAGATCGCTGGCCAGTTGGTCGTACGTTAGAGCGTAGGCGCGCTTCGTCTCGCGGTAGAGTGATTGCAATCCAGGACGTTGAATAGCCCATTGGCGTCGTGTGTTTTCAGTCGGGTAGCGTCACCGTTCACCGGGCCGCCGCGAACGAAATCGATTTCAAAACGCGCACGGCCCGCTGCTCGGTGTGCAACGGATAGCTATCCCGACTTAGCAAGAAGTCACAATTCTATTTGCCACTGGTCTCTCCATTGCTCCGTTTGAATTCGGATATCCATGGGGTTCCGTCACCTGCGTCCTCGTACCGCATCGTGTCCTTCATGACTTCGAATTGCGCTGGCCCTCCCGAGGCGGTCCCTTCCCACTTGCGATCCGTCAGCTTTTTCCATTCGCCAGCCCAGGTGACGCCATCGGTCGTAAACCCACGAACGAGAACGGTGCTATTGCTTCCATCCCAGCCAGAAAGGATAACGTAGTGCTCCTTCGTCCCATCCGTTAAGTCAAAGTAACCCTCTTGCAGCAAAGCTGACTGGTTATTGACGAGCCGAATCGTCTCTGCTCCGGAGAACGTCCGAGCTCCCTGCGTTCCTTTAAACGTCCATGAGCCGACCATGCTTTCCATATGTTTCTGGACATGTGGGGGGACTTTACTCAGCTCTTGACCAGATGCGGGAGAATTGAGAAGCACGAGCAGGAAGATGCCGAGGACCACGCGTTGCATTGTGGAGTTCTCCGTTTGCAGAATCGAGGATTGTTGAGAATGTGGACAGAACGAACACGCCAGCATCTGACCGCCCAGACGAGCATGAACTGTGCCGGATAACGACCGAAATCGCGGGGACGAGCGGATTTGGAGAATGGCTGTGCTCATGACGGGAGCCCCTACCCGGACTTCAGAGCAAGATCACGAGAAATACCAGTTCCTGAGGTCCAGTTCAACCAGCGGAGCGCATCTTGCTCCAGCGCGAGGTCGGACTCTGCAGTCCGGGCGTCATCGTTGGTTGCTGACGTTCGTCGCCGATTGCTTCAGCCGAGGACGCTTCCTGCGCGGAACAGCCACCCCCGCCGGGTGGCACCGACCACCTCAGGTCGTCCGTGTGCCGAAGGCCTACGAGGCATTCCCTCAGCCGCGTCGAGTGGTTCACAGCCCCGCCACCTGGTGCGGCTGCCGCCGGTTGGCACTGGCGGCGGTGAGTGTGTGCCACCCAGCCGCGAAGCAGTCGATGACGTCTAACGCCCAAGCTCAGCGGACCGGGCCGCCGAGACAAAGCCCCAATGTACCAGAACGCGCGGCGGCGGGCCGGGTCCGCTGCAGCGCGACGTTAGGCGGCGTGCCCGTATCCGATTGCCCCGCGGCTCGCTGACTCAGCCCCGGAAAACAGCTCGGAATGCCTCTGCCAGCATCGTCAATATGTGAGGGGCGAAGAGGCCCCCGAGGATCCACGAACCAGTGAAGACGAGTTCGTTGAAGAACCCGATCTTGAATCTCGGTATCGCCATCCAGCAGGCGGCGAGCAGGGCCGCATACAACGCGATCGCCAAGAGCACGCCTGGTGTCGGTAGCAGCGAGGTGAACGCCCGGAACGGATTATGGTTGTGCCTCATGAAGATAAGCGTCTCGCACGAACCGATGAGCCACACCCCCAGCAACAGTCCGATAGCCGCCAGGCGCCGATTGCCGGGCTCCGGGGAGGTGCTTCCTCTCGGCGGTTGATACGGATTGTCGTCCATCGGATGCCGACTGGCCGCCTAACGTCAGCAATCACCGGGCCGCGACAAGTGATTGTCCATTTCAAAACGCCCGGACTTCGCGGCTCCGGTGGATGCGCTGGTTATGTGCTCACTCGCGTCCCTCTGGCCGACCGAACTCTATGAACTTCGACCTGGTCCACCAGAATCAATCACGATTTAACCACTCATTGTATTGTTTCCAATCGGCGTCAATGATCCTCTTTCTCTCGGCTTCCGGTAATTGACCGATCGCCGAACAATGTGCCAAGTAGTCAGGGTACTCTGCACAAGCCAAGAGATCAGGCCAATCGCTACCGAATAGGATTTCCGAGATGCTTTCGGCGTTGCAGTTTGAGAGTTTCAGGGCTGCAATTTGAATACGGTCTCGCTCCAGCGGCCAGACAGTCGTTCCGTACTTGTCCAGCGTGGCCATGATGTCAGAAAACGAATCAGGCGGAAAATCACGGCGAACGACTCGTTCTACATCAGCTCGAGAGACGTTTGGAGTTGGTTGATTGATACGCGGTATTGGCGGCGTCTCCTTAGTGTCGCTTGGTTTTTGAACAACCGATCTTCGTGTGCCAAGTGCTTTCAGTAAGAACTCGAACATCTCTGTCGACCAAGCCCATAACGATTGAGGTAACGGGGGGCGAGGAGAGCAGCGTGACTTCAGGACCGACTGCACCGAGCCCTCCCGTTCACCGATTTGTTATGGCCCATTGTTCTTGTGAAACCCTTCGAGCCAAGACTTCGCTTTTTCGGCCGTATCGGCGGCGGGATTCTGAATCACGAACACTTCTCTATCTTCGCGAACGACGGGCACGCTAAGTGCCTCTTGGATCTTCAGTTCGAATGTTTGAAATTCTGATTCGGTGCCGTTGTCTTCGGCAAAGAATGGAGGCATCGCCTCAAAGTGAATCCAGAGCGATCCATCCGACCACTTCTTAATGATTGGTTCGCCATCCGCATCGAAGCCGGTAACCGTGATTTCTTCGACCAGCGTCGGTTCATCCGGAGCAGCTTGCGGCGGCGAAGGGGTCTGTCCACAGCCGCAAAGCGAAAGCATCGAGGCAAAGAGCGAGCCGATAAGCGTCTTCTTGCGTGTGTTCATTGTGGCATTCGCTTCAGGGCCATAACGTTGGCAATCACCCGGTCGCGACGAGAGATTCCCAATTGCCAGAACGCCCGACTTCGCGACTCGGGTGCATTGCGTGGTTACGTTTCGATCACGACGGCCGTTCAAGCTCCGATTCGCTCTGTCCCAGTTCAAAATCAAACGTGACCAATGTGATCGGGTCGTCGGTTTCTTCGGTGATGTCAGGGATTTTCATGGCAATGCGTAATTGACGTGTGCCCGGAAACTCAAATGTGATGTCGTCGACGCGATGTCCAACGGTCGCGAACAGCCATGCGATGACATCGGATTCAGTGGCGTGATCAGCGTCGCTGGATACGGATGGGGAAATGCCTTCTGCGCCGTCATTGATTTCGTCGGCACTGATGGGAATTCCCCAAACTCGGAGCGTCGTTTCAGACCCACCGATGAATTCTGAATCTTCAAAATCGATCCAGTCGGATCCATGTTCAATCGCGAGTTTCGCAATACCGTTTTCTTCGAAGAACATGTAGGCCGGCGCGGCGTTCAGTGGGTGGCATTCTACCGGTTCATTGGGATGGATGATGCACATGTGACCGGACTTGTATTTGGTCTCTGCTTTTGTCATCGGAGCACGTCCCGATTGAGAAACGTAACAAGTGTTTATTCGACGAGGCGCTGGATAACGTGCGCACGTTAACCGGCGCCTGAGACGATAACATCAACGGGGCTGCGGACACCGCGTCCGCCCTTGTTCAAGACGTGAGTATAGATCATCGTCGTCCGAACGTCAGTGTGCCCAAGGAGTTCCTGCACGGTCCGAATGTCATAGCCCGTTTCAATCAGGTGCGTGGCGAACGAGTGGCGGAACGTGTGGGCCGTGACACGTTTCGTGATATCGCTCCGTTGGGCTGCGCCGCGAATTGCTCGGGAAAGGCTCGATTCGTGGAGATGGTGTCGACGCCGCACACCACTGCGGGGATCGCGACTGCTCCCGGTCGCCGGGAACACGTACTTCCAGCGAAAGTCGCAGGCCGCCTGCGGTGACTTGCGTTCGAACGCATGAGGCAACTCGACCGATCCCACACCACAGGCCAGATCCTCTTCGTGGTAGCGGCGGGAGAGGGCGATCTGATGCTGCAGCCCGGGAACAGCCGCCTGCGGGAGCATGGTCCGGCGGTCCTTGTCCCCTTTGGCCTGGCGAACGACTCTCTATTTCACAACACATCAATTCGCGGCCTCCGTTGCATCCGATGGTTCGGCTCGCTTCAGCTCAACGAACAAGTTGATTTGGTCTTGGCGATCTTAGTCACGACCGCGATTTTTGGTGCGAGCGAAGTAACGCATACGTCGCGACTCCGGCAATGGGAAGCAAGACGGCTCCGACCAGGCCGCCTGTCATCAAATTGCCCCAGGCCACGAGCCCAGCATCCGATAACCCGTGGCGGCTCTTGAATTCTTCGTGCGCATAAAACCACTCGTTTTCATGGGCAAGGCCGACGAGGGAGTATCCCGCGACGAAACCAATGATTGCGAGCACGACCGCGCCGAAGCAGCCAACACATCCAGTTGCCACGCCCTCGACATAGGCAGATTCTTGGGTTTCACCTTGCGGTGCCGGAACTCGCCGAGTGTCATCGGGAGGCATCTCAGTATTCATGAATGTGGACTACCCACGGTGCCTTCTTTGTGAGCCTGTGACGCGCCACTGGCACTGCCAGTGCCGATGGACGGCAGGGCGAGTGGCTGCTCACATCATCCTGTGGCGGGGCTGGGTTCGCAACCTCCTGTTAGGGCAAGTGGTGACGGGCCCGCCGCCGGGCGGGTCGGCCATGTCCCCTGCCTGGTGCTCCACTGCCTGCCCGCTACGGGACGGACGCGCACGGCCAGACCATCCAGCGACGTCAGTTCGTTCCACTCCGCTGCCGTCGCCGTCCGCCGCCGCCAACCTCCGTCTCCCGGGCCGGGTCGTAGTCGGGATTCGGCGTGGGCAACTGGGCATTCACTTCATCTCGCCAGGCGTGCAGATCGGCCCGCAGACGCCGCGCCACGTCCGGCTGTTTCTCAGCGAGGTCGGTCGTCTCTCCCAGGTCGTCTGCCAGATTGTAGAGACGGATCGAGTCGTCCTCGTGAAACTCGATGAGTCGCCACGAGCCCGCGCGGACTGCGCTGTACGGACTGTCCCCACCCGCGTGATAGTGCGGGTAATGCCAGTACAGTTGCCGGTCGATCGAGGCGGACGGATCGCGCAATAGCGGCACCAGAGAGCGGCCGTCGATGCCGGCGTTGTGGGGGGCATCGCCCGCCGCCCCGCTGACTTCGAGAATCGTCGGGTAGTAGTCGATGGTCATGACCGGCTCGTCACACACCTGGCCGGGCTGCGTGACGCCGGGCCAGCGCACGATGGCGGGCACGCGCACGCCCCCTTCGTAGGCCGACCCCTTCCCCCGGCGGAGGGCAATGTTCTCGGTGAAGTTGTCGTGGACTCCATACCGCTGCGTGAGTCCGCCGTTGTCCGACGTGAAGATCACCAGCGTGTTGTCGTCCAGCCCGAGCCGCTCGAGTGTGTCGAGCACGCGGCCCACGCTCTGGTCGAGACTCGCCACCATGGCAGCGTACTCGGGGTTCCTGTGCAGGGCGTCCTCGCGCACCTTCCCCCGAAAGTGCTCCACGAGATCTGCGCGCCCCTCGATGGGCGTGTGCGGCACGTGGTAGGCGAAGTACAGAAAGAACGGTCGGTCCTGCCACTCCTCGATCGTCTGCACCGCCTCATGCGTCAGGTAATCGGTCAGATACGTGCTCCCCGCGGCCTCGGCAGCCGGCGAGCCCTCCTTGAGGAAGTAGCCCGTCGTTCCCGCAGGCTTGTCAACCTGCCGGTCGAAGCCGTGATCGATGGGCGCATACCCGCCGGCAGCCCCGGGACGATTGAGGTGCCACTTCCCGACCTGGGCCGTGGCGTAGCCGGCCGAGTGCAAAGCCTCGGCCAGTGTGACGTACTTGTGTTCCAGGAACTTGGTCCAGTCGGGGATGCGCATCCGGGCGTAGGGCCGGTTCTGTCCGGCAATGAAGTCGGTCAGATGCAGCCGGGCGGGATACATCCCCGTCATGATGGAGGCCCGCGTGGGAGAACAGACGGTGCACGCCGAGTAGGCGTCGGTGAACTTCATCGCACCGGCGGCCAGCCGATCGATGTGGGGTGTCTCGTACAGGTCGCTGCCGAAGCAGCCCAGGTCGGTCCAGCCGAGATCGTCGGCCAGCAGGAACACCACGTTGGGCGGCCGACGGGCCTCGTCGGCCCGGGCCGCGCGTGGACCACTGCTGAGTAGTCCCACTGCGAACAGGGTGAGCACGTGTCCCAGTATTCGGGTTGAAGTCATCCGGCTTTCCCCAGACAGAGTACGTTGCCATTCACCATCGACACGATCACGTGACCGTGACGATTGACCAGCAGGCCATCCGGCAGTGGTTCCCCCGGCAACTGCTGACGCCAGAGGAGTCGGCCGTTTGACTTCTCGAGCGCAGCGATCGACCACGTGGGCTGCGAGCGGTCTTTGGTCTGCTGCTTGAAGGCCGCGACGACCGCATTGGGACACAGGCGCACGCGCTGACGGCGAACTTGTTGGGTTCGCCGAGGTTGGTGCTCCAGCTGATGGCACCCTCGCGGGCCAGGGCGTCCGTCAGGTTGATGCGTGGTCGCGCATCCTGCCCCGGCATGGGATTGGAAACCCCCTGGTCGATCAGAGCCGTGACCTTCCCGGTCTTGAGCGCCGTGAGGTTGCCATCCTGGAAGTTCACCAGCGCCACGGTGTCGTTATTCCAGACCGGAGGGACGCCGCCATAGCTGAGTGTCAGATTGCCATGCTTCTCGGTCGTGACCGTGAAGCTCCCCTTGGTCGAGACGTTTTCGGCCGCAGAGTACAGCACGCGCCCTCCGACGATGGGGTACTTCCCCACAAACACCCCCGCGAACCGGCCGTTGTTCGCCTTCGGCTCTCCCTGCGGAAAGGGGGGTGCCAGAAGGGTACCGGTCTTCACGTCGAACGGCGCAGGGGAGATCTGGTTGCCCCCCGCGAGCAGCAACCGGTCTCCCGCCAGCGCCAGGTTCCCCTGCACGCTCACCCCTTTGCGGAGCCGCGCGTTGTGATGCCCCGCGGAGTTGTTCTGCCAGACCAGTTCGCCGGTGTGCGCATCGACGGCGTACACATAAGTTCCGTCGGAGTCGATGATCCCCGCCGCGAACAGCGCCAGCGGTCGACCCGAGTCGGCCTCGCTGGTGATGACCACGCCGCTGTTGACCGGCCACGTCGAGGCCATGTGACCATAGACCATGGTGTGTCGTTCGATGGGCGCAGCGCGGAAGCGCCACAGCTCGCGGCCGGAGGCCGCTTCGAGGCAGTAGGCGTTCCCGTCGCCGCAGCCGAAGTACACCCTGCCGTCGGCCACGCTCGGCGGTGCCTTGATGGGGCTGCCGGTCTCGAACGTCCACGCGGGCTGACCGTTGTGGTCGGCCAGGGCGCCGCACCGCGCCGTCGTCACCAGCGACGAAGATCAGTCCGCCCGCGGCGACCGGAGGAGTCGGCGGCACGCGAAATGGCGCGGGTGACTGCCACAGCACTCGCGCGGTCTCAGCGACCGCCACCGGCGTGCTGCCGCTGCGGTGCAGGTCGTGACGATACCCGGGCCAGTCATCAGCCGTCACCTCGAAGGGAGCGAGGGCCCCCACGTTGCCGGCCTGCGACAGCCGCTCTTCGTTCGTCGCCTCGTAGTCGAAGCGGAAGTCTCCCGCCGAGCACCGCGCCAGCCGCCCGATGAGGGACAGGTTGCAGTCACACTGCCAGGGGCCGACGTACAACAGGCCGTTGGCGGGAAGGGCTCCGTCGTTGCAGGCGGGCCGGGCCGCGCCGTCGATCTGCACCTCGCCGCTGGCGCGATCATACCGCAGCGTCCCTTCCCCCCGCACGAACAGCGAGTCGGAACAGGCTGTCAGCCGGGTGCAGGCGCGCTTCAGGAACTTCAGGTCCTGCTCAACCTCGCCGGAGACCGGATCGACCGCCACATGACTGCCGTTCTCGCCCACGCCCAGAATGACGTTGCCGTCCAGATAGATCGCGTTGGGGTTGTTGGTCACTTTCTGCTTCGTCCACAGCTGGTAGCCGTCGTGCGTGGAGAGTGCGACCACGTTGTTGCGGGTCTGCCCCTGGATGATGAGGGCGTCCGGCGTGAACAACGTCAGACACATGGTGCGGAACCCGGGCGTCGAGGTCAGCTTCTGGCCCGGCTGTTCGATCAGCTTGAGCGTTTCCGGGTCGTCGTTTGTCCACAGCACCTCGCCCGTCGCCAGGTCGAGACAACGGAAGTACCGCTGCGGACAGTAGAGCGAGAGCCGGTCGGCCCCCATGGCAAGCGACCGCGAGTCAATCGGCTGCTCCTCCTCCCGGTGCACCCACAACGTGCGCTGCGCCTGCAGGTCGTACGCCGCCAGCGTGTGGCCGAACCCCCACGGGACGTGCGGCTGATCGTAGTACCCCTGCGACAGGTCGGCCCAGCTCCAGCCTCCGAACGCACGGTCCCCCTTGACCTCTTCCGCAGGGGCGTCCGGTGTGCCGGCGAGCACGTACAGCACTCCCTTGTCGAGGACCATCCACTTCCAGTCGCCCCTGCACTTCCGGGATGCGGATCTCGCCGTGCTCGGCCCCCGTTTCGGGATCGAGGAGGAGGGCGCGGTCGCCGTCGATCATGTAGAACGCGTCCGGCTTGGCAATGAAGGCGGAGCGGTGCACCAGATACCCCTCGGGCAGATCGCGCTCCCAGAGGATCGTGCCGTTGTAACCGTTCGACGCGATCAGCTTCGTCATCATGTTCCACTCGCGTTCGTGATGCGCGATGTGTCCGATGGC
The DNA here is from genome assembly GCA_963715185.1 of uncultured Planctomycetaceae bacterium. GTDB lineage: Bacteria > Planctomycetota > Planctomycetia > Planctomycetales > Planctomycetaceae > CAVPPT01. Next base: position 2,393 of record CAVQRG010000012.1, on the reverse strand, counting down.
GAGAAAGGTGCGGCCCCCCGCCGCCGTCGTGATGGAGGGCATCGCGATGTAATACGGATGTGCCAGGTACTGCGTGAGGTACGGGGCCTTGATGATCGCATCCTCGGAGACCGGGTTGTTGTCCGGCCCATGTTCCCAGTGCGACCACTCTCCGGCCCCTTCCTGCGCCGGCTTGACGAACGTCGCCCCGTCCCCTCCAGCCAGAGTGACCGTGCCGAGTTCTTCGCCCGCCCGTGACGACTCGCGCAACGTCGCGAGCGCCTGCGCGCCACCCACCAGCGCCGTCCGCGCGGTCGCAGCACCCGCAGCATCTCGCCCTGGCTGGGCAGCCCGGCATCGTCCGCCGACCAGTCGGGGACGATCAGCACATCGATGAGGTTCTCCGCATAGGGAAGTGTCGCGAGGGATCCGGACTCGACAGCGAGACGGTCGATGCCCAGTCCCGCTGCCCGCGCAGCCTGTGCCAGTCGACTCGCCGCTGCGGCGTCTCGACAGCGGACATGCACGAACAGTTCACTGTGGCGCGCAAGGTCGAGCGGCCGCGTCCCCCAGCCGTCCGCCGTCACGATGGCGCACACCCCCCGCTGCACACCCGCCTGGTCGAGTATCTGGCGCGACTCCTCCGCACGGTTGTCGGCCAACGCGTGCGAGGCGATTCCGATGGTCAGGCAGCAAAGGGGAGACAGGCAACACAACTGCAGCAGGGGAGGTCGCATACCAGAGCTCCTTCCGCCCAGGAATCGGGCGACCAGGGGTGGGGAGAGGCGTGCCGCAGGCACGGCATCAGTCTAATCATTTTCCACTGCGCTTCGCGACCACGTCCCCCTCTCCTGGGGGACCACTGGCGAGCGCGGGGCAACGACCGGTGAGCGAGCGACGTCCGGCGCGCAGTCGCATTCTGTGTCAGGCGGCGCCATAATGCAGGACGGTTTCCTCATCTCCAGACAGGATCGAACCGATGGCAGATCAACCCGCCAGCCCCACCACAACCGATCTCTCGCGCCGTGGATTCCTGAAGAACACCTCCCTGGGTGTCGCTGCCGCCACAGCAGTCTCGTCGCTGCCGTTCGTGCATGCAGGTGAAGGTCCGGAGCTGGAGATCAAGATCGGCCTCATCGGCTGCGGTGGGCGAGGCACCGGGGCGGCGCTGGATGCGATCGGTGCCGCGACCAATGTCATCTATCCCGAGAGTGGCTACCACACCGAAGATGTGGCCGAGAACGCCCGGGTCGAGCGGAAGAACATCAAGATCGTCGCCCTGGCGGACATGTTTGAAGATCGCCTCGACCGCTGTCGTCGGCAACTGGATCGACTGCAGCTGAACGTTCCCGACGAACTGTGCTTCGTCGGGATCGATGCCTACAAGGACGTGCTGGCGATTCCGGAGATCAACTATGTGATTCTGGCGACGCCGCCGCATTTTCGACCCCAGCATCTGCTCGCCGCAGTTCAGGCAGGCAAACACGCCTTCATCGAGAAGCCGGCAGCCGTCGACGTCCCGGGTGTGCGAACCATCATGGAAGCGGGGCGCTGGCGGAAGAGAAGTCGCTGGGCATCGCGGCGGGCACGCAGCGCCGGCACATGCACAGTTATCGCGAGACCATCCGCCGGATTCATGAGGGGGCGATCGGCGACATCGTCTACGCAAAGTGTTACTGGAACGGCGGCCAGATCTGGGTCGTCGATCGCGAGGCCGGCTGGAGCGACCTGGAATGGCAGCTCCGCAACTGGAATTACTTCACCTGGCTGTCCGGCGATCACATCGTCGAACAGCACGTCCACAATCTCGACATCATGAACTGGGTGATCGGTGCGCATCCGCTGCGGGCCTACTCCGGACTCGGGGGCGGCAGGTCCGCACCGGCGAGCGGCACGGGAACATCTTCGATCACTTCGCCGTCGAGTACGAGTACCCCAACGGCATCAGCGTGTTCAGTCAGTGTCGGCAGATCAACGGCTGCCAGAACATGGTGGGCGAAGAGGTAATCGGCACGCGCGGCCGCAGCAACTGCGAGAACTCGATCCAGTTGGCCGACGGCGAGCGCTGGCGATACCGCGAACGCCACGCCAGTCCCTACAAACAGGAACACGAGGATCTGATCGCCAGCATCCGCGCGGGCCAGCCCATCAACGAAGCGCAGACGATTGCCGAAGCCACGCTGACCGGCATCATCGGACGCGAAGCGGTCTACAGCGGCAAACCTGTCGAGTGGGACGCCGCGTTGAATTCCCGGAAACGCCTCGGCCCGGATTCGTACGAGCTGGGGCCGTATCCCATTCCCCCGATCGCGATGCCGGGCAGCTATCAGTTGACGTGAGCACACCGCGGGACGCGTGGAGACTGCCGCCTCCCGCGGATCACTCGGTTGTGTGCCACTGGCTCCGCGGTCCGC
>CAVQRG010000011.1:0-126143 GCA_963715185.1 uncultured Planctomycetaceae bacterium | reverse complement strand
CGCTCGGCCGTGGCGCCGGACGAGAATTTCTGGGGTTCGATCAGTTCGCAATACGCCTACATGGGCGGGACCAGCCAGGCCGCGCCGCTGACATCCGGAGCGGCGGCAGTCTTCGTGCAGTTCTACCGCACACTTTTTTAGCGGAGGCCAGACACCGTCGCCGGCACTGGTCAAAGCCGCCCTCATCAACTCCGCCTCCGATCTGGACGACGCCGACGGGACAGCTCCGGCACCCAACCACGATGAGGGATGGGGCCGCGTCGATTTGGAGCAACTGTTGCTCTCGCCACGCCGACACGAGTTCATGGATCAGTCCGTGTTGCTCGGCGCTGGCGCGACGCACGAAAAGCGCGTGCTGGTTGCCGACGGCGACCAACCGCTGAGAATCACTTTGGTCTACACCGATGTGCCGGGATTCCCGGGAGCCCTCCCCGCCTTGGTCAACGACCTGGATCTCACCGTCATCGGGCCCGACGGACGCCGCTATCAAGGCAACCGATTTCAAGACGGTGAGTCCGTGCGAACCGACCCCGTGGCGGACCGGGTCAACAATGTGGAGGCGGTCCACCTCAGCGCCCCCTTGCCGGGTCGGTACATCGTCCAGGTAACCGGTCATCGTGTGGCCGACGACGCTCGCCAGGAAACGCCCGAGGTCGACCAGGACTTCGCCTTGGTGTGGTCGGGATCCCTGGCTGAAGTCGGAACCGGAGTCATTGGCCTGGACCGAGCCGCCTACTCGGTCCCGGGCAGCGTTGGGATCCGACTCGTCGACGCGGACCTGACGGGAAACGGTTCGGTGGAGATCCGGGTGACCAGCACGACCGAAATCGAGGGAGAGCCCTTGATTCTCGTGGCCGCGGACATCCCGGGAGCCTTCACGAATTCGATCACGCTCTCAACCGACTCGGCCGTTGCAGACGGCCGGCTTCAGGTCGCCCATGGGGACCGGATCGAGGTGCTCTATGTGGATCAAGCTCCGGCAGCGGTGCGAACCATCGCGGCCGAAGTGGATCTGATAGCGCCGGCGATTAGTTCGATTGAAGTGACCAGCAACTTTGGCGCGGCAGTCATCTCGTGGCACACGGATGAGCCGGCCACGACCCTGCTGGCCTACGGAACTCAACAGTCCTTCGCGTCTGAGGCCAGCAGCTCGGTCTTCACAACAGACCATGAAGTCGTGCTCAAGAACCTCGCCGGGCGTGGACCATGAATTCCGTCTGATGAATGAAGACCGGGCCGCAACATTGCCACGGACGACAACGGCGGCCTGGGTTTCGGGTTCCGGGTCGAACCCGCGAAGACCCTGCTGTTGATCGATGCTTACACGCCCGATCCCTGGGGTCGCGATTTCGAAGTGCAACTTGACCGACTGGCACGCGGTCTGGCAGGAATCGTGACTCGCGAAGCAACGGATCTGGATCGTCACCCGACAGTCAGTTCGTCGAGAATTGAACCGGCTGCCGTCCCCCCAACGCAAGCACCATCAACCATCGCAATCACCGATGCTTCTGCCGAGGACTTGCACAGGTTCCTTTTGCCAACAGAGGAGCAACGACGCACGATCAGCGACTACTCGGCCACGCTTGTGCCAACAATGCCAATGAACTTCGCGCTTGTTGAATCTAGTGCATCGGTTGATTCCCCGTTCTTCATCGCCACTCGTCTTGTGACGGTCCATGAGTTCTTGCATCTCATGCCTAACTGTAAACTTGCTCAACGATCGGAAGCACAGCCAGTGTCCGATGTGTCTCTGGCCGATGAACGGCTAGATTTCTGCAAGCAGAGTAATCTCGCCGAGAAGCGTCCCGTGTATAGCCTTCCGACAATCACTCAATGGTGCGCTGTGACGTCGCAGCCACACGTTCTCGCCAAGATTGGCGATGCGGACAGTCTGTGGCAACGCAGTTCGGATGTCCATTCAGTCTTCGGCAAGCAGAACCTTATTTTCCGCAACGATGTAGTTATTGATGACTGCATTCATTACAGGATGACCGACATCGGCTTTCGACTAGTACGAGTAGTTACCCCGGCTACCCTAGCAGCCCGTTGAAAAGCCACGCTTGACGCGTGTGACAGAGTCCAGCGAGTTCGCGGGGAGCGACGACGGCCGGAAGGCGGCGGCGAGATGGCGCTGGGCCGGCGGCAGCTGATCGAGGGACGGCTGCGCCGTCCCGGTTCAAGAGCCCGCGCGACCCGCCCCGCTCTCATCAACCCGGTGCAGCGGGGGACGCACATCCCCCACTCGCCGGGTCTGAAGCGCTGGTGAAGGTCAGTCGGCTCGCTCGACTTCCACGGCGCTCAGCAGGGGAATTCCCTGCGTCGGGCGGATTTCGATCGTCAAGTACTCAGTGACCCTGACCCCGTCGATCTGCTTCACCACCGCCGGAACATCTGCACCGGGCTGAGCGGTAAGCTGCAGATCTTCCACGACCGGCTGCCCGTTGAACAGGACCGCACAGCGGGACGGTCCATGCTCTTCGTGCCGCGGATCGGCGAAATGCAGGCGGACAGTGTAGGTCGCCGGCGGGTCCTCTTTGCCGAGCAGCGGCAGGGTGAGCTTCGTCAGCCCCTGCGCCCACGAGGTGTACAGCCAGGGCGTCGGCGTGCCGGCGACATCGGTGGACAACTCGCTGACGTTGCGGAACCCGCCCCCCTCGCCGAACTCCTCCGAGAAGTCGAGCGCGACATCCAGCGAGGTCGGCTTGTAGGCATCGTACCGCGGGTACGAGAGCCACAGCCGACCCGTAGCATCTTTGCGGTCGCCGGGCGCACCGAGGTTGATGGCCATGTGTTTGACCGGGGTCTGGGCGCCGACGGCGCTGAAGATGCCCCATTCGAGTTGCTCGTCGCGCGGCTCGAGCACGATCGTCGAGGCGATCGAGAACAGACAGACGCAACCGGCACTCGCCTCGGGGATCATCACCAGACCGTTGGCGGGAATGGCGTTGATCCAGCAGCCGAGCCGATGGCCCGAGAAGTGCCGCATGCCGGCATCCTGCTCGAGGTCCATGAAGCCCGTATCGCCGGAGCGGAACATCAGCATGCCGGAGTCGCAGCCCGTCAGCATGCCGCAGTGATGCCCGGTTCGCATCATCGACCAGGGTTCGTTCTTGCCGGTGAGGGGGTGCGGCCGCATCACCTGCTCGCCCGTCTTGAGGTCGTACATCCACGGCTCGGCCAGGACATGCGTCGCCGACGATGATCGGCCGGCTGCGGTAGTTGGCGTCCTTGGCCCAGAGCTTGTAGCCATCGTCGGCCGAGAGGGCCACCAGCCGTCGTCGCGCGAATTCGCCGGCGACGAACTGCTTCCAGTAGTGCCCGTTGGCGTTGGCTCCGCCCAGCAGCAGCACGCCGTCCTGGTACATCAGCGTCAGTTTGCCGCCGCCGATGCCGATCTCGCTGCAGTCGGTGACATCGACCGGCTCGGCCCAGAGCTGCTCGCCGGTGCGGGCATCGATGGCGACGGCCCGACGGACGTCGGCGTTCTTCAGTCGTTCCTCGGCGAGCTTCTTGTCCTGGCCGGTCAGGCTGGCCAGATGGCTCTTGTCCTCCCGCAGCATCTCCTGCCGCTGCTCGCTGGTGATCGAACTGTCGATGAAGAACACCTGCTCGGGGCCGATGGCGATCGTGTGGTGCGAGATGCTCTGTCCCTGGTAATGCCAGACATGTTCGCCGGTCGCCAGGTCGATGGCGAAGATGCCGTCGGTCGCGTCATCGGTTTGACGCCCCCGCCGCCGCAGGGAAGACGCCAGTTCCCTGCGCATGGTCGCCGTGCCGTACAGCAGGCCGTCCTGACCGCGACGTACCCCCATTCGTGCTCGCCGTTGTCCGTGCGGGGTGGCAACTGATGGACGCGCACGATCTTGCCGGTCGCGGCATCGAGTTCGATAGCACTCTGTCCTTGATGAAGTGGAACAGACGATCGTCGCTGGCCGCCAGGTTGCCCGGATTCTGATTCTGGAACACTCCCGTGCGCAGGGCCTCGGGGTTTTCGTAGGTCCACAGATACAGGCCGTTGTAGGCGTCGTAGGCCTTGATGGTCGTCTCGCCCTGCACGAACAGCCGGCCATTGGTAGCGAGCGGTCCGACGGCACCCTCGTGCCGATTGACCATGTCGCCGATCCCTGGGTCCCCGTACCACAGCACGCCCAGCCCCCCCTTCACGCGCGTGTCGGCACTGACCGCCGTGTTCGCCGGGTTGCCGTACTGATGCGACCAGTTGCCCGCACCGGGGAGCACCGCGCGGGTGACGAGCGTCCAGCCGTCGGACGCCGTGGTCGCGAGCTCGGCCTCGTCGAGCCCGGCGCAGCGCCACGTCCCGCGGCGGAGCGGTGTCCTCCCGTTTGTTTCCAGTGCGGGCGACGAGCACGCCGCCATTGGGCTTGAGGTGTCGGACCACCTGCGCGTCGTCGAAATCGGTCTGGCCGGTCGCCACGAGCCGGTCGCTGACAATCAGGTTCGCGAAGTAATTCGAATAGGGGATCGCGTCGGGCTCCGCCTGATGGACGGTCACACGATGTCCGTACAGTCCGGCAGCGCTCAGGGCCTGGCGGGCCGCCGCCACGTTGTCAGCATCCGGCTCCACGACATAGATCTTCAGCGCACTGCGCTTCGCCAGTTCCTGCGCCAGCCGTCCCTGTTGACCTTCCACGACGAGACAGAACCCCCGGCGGATGCCGGTCTGCTCGAGGATCTCGTCGGCAGCCTGTGCGTATTTCGCACTGAGGTCGTCTGTCGGAGCGGGGGCGGACGCGGACGACGGGGCGTCTTCGCCGAGCGCGGCCGTCGTCGCGACACCACCGGCGAACGCATAGATGTGACCCGTGTCTGTGCTGACGAGCAGATGCCCGTCCGCAGCGGCGAGACCGCGGACGTCCCCGGTGGTCTCGGCCGTCCACTCCACCGCGCCCGTGTCGACGGCGTAGGCCGTCGACGTGCCCCTCGCCACCGACGAACAGGTGATCGCCCGAGATCAGCAGGGCCGAGTCGTCCTCGGACTTCCGCTGCCAGACGATGCCGACATTCGCGATGTCCCGCAGTTCCTCCATGGCGGCGTCAAGCTGTTCGCGGGCCTCGGCCGCCTTGACTGGATTGCCCTCGGCGCGGACTCGGCTGGACAGCGAGACGAGGTCGAGCTCCAGTTTGTGACGTCGGCGGGAGTTGACGGCGTACGCCTCGCGGTCGAGTCGGGCCACCATCGTTCCGGTGGCGACATATGCCTGGTCGTCGCGAATGGCCATGTCGCGGCCGGCGAACCAGCCGAACCCCGGGTCGCCATCAGACTGTTCGATGGCGAGGAAGTGATGCGGCCCGCTGCAGTAGAGCTGACCATCCGCCAGCAACGCCTTCGTGCCCCCCACGACTCCACCGGCGGTCGACCGCCAACTGTAGATCCGTTTGTGCAGTAACCGGCCGGTGCGACGATCGAACGTGGCGGGCAGCGAACGTCCCGACGGGACGAACAGGTAGTCGTCGTTGGCCAGCAGGTACCCCTGCGGACTGAGGTCGTTGCGACCGGCGTCGCGATCGCTGACGTTGTCTTCCCGCCAGACGATGCTGCCGTCCGCCGCCCGCACGGCATACAGGTAGATGTCTTCGTGCGGAAAGATCCCCGCGCCGAAGTACGCGATGCCGTCATGCAGCAGGACGCCCGTGCGGACCGGCCAGCGGGAGACGAGCTCCCCGCGCGCCAGCAGCCAGTCGTCCTGCGGCCCGGCGCGCAGCGACCAGATCTGCGCTCCCGTGTCGGCCTGCAGGCAGTAGACGTGTCCATCATCGGAACCGAAGTAGACCCGTCCCTCCTGCACGGTGGGGGCCAGCCGGATGGGCCCGCCGGTGAAAAACGTCCAGAGGGTCTGGCCCGATTGCAGATCGACACAGTGCATCTGGTGGTCGACTGAGGAGCCGAAGTACACCCTGCCGCCGACGATCGCCGGATGAAACGCGTCGTCGTACTTCACGCGATGTCCCAGCAGTTTGCCTTCGATGACGCGGCCCTCGCCGCTCGACCATGCGAGCTGCGGCGCGGCAGGGGCGTCCTGCGTCCACGCCAGCGACAGGGGCAGCGTCAACGACTCGCTCGAAGCACCGCTGCGGGACGTGTCACCCCGGTAGGTGGGCCAGTCTGCCGCGGGGAGGGAGGTGCAGACAACCAGGACGAAAAACACAGGCAGCGACGAACCGCGAACGCGCATGGGAAACCTCCGCGACAGTGGGGTGTCAGGCTGGAGAGGCAGGACGGTTCGATTTCAACCGCTCTGCCGAGTATACTGGCAGCAGCCGCCGGCTCCCACTCTGCAGGACGCCCACCGAGACCGGTTCCTCACAGCTTCACAATCTTTTCGCGGCGAACCTCCCATGCCACGCTGCTCCCTGCTGCTCCCCACTGTCCTGGTGCTGCTGATTGCATCGGCAGCGTCGGCCTGCTCGGTCCCGGTGTTTCGTTACGCCCTCGAGCAGTGGCGCCCCGATCCCTACATCGTGATCGTCTTTCATCGCGGGGAGCTGCCCGCGGACCAGCAGACGCTGCTCGAATCGCTGCAGCCCCAAGGGCTCGAAGGAGTGCCTGCGGGCAATGTGATGGTCAAGGCGGTCGACCTCGACGCCGACGATGATCCCGACCTGCAGGAGCTGTGGGCCAAACAGCAGACCGACACACTCCCCTGGATGGCCGTGCATCAGCCCCCGCGACACGGGCCCCCGCAGCATGTCTGGTCCGGCGACTTCAATGCCGACAACGTCACGCGACTGCTCGACTCGCCGGTGCGGCAGGAGATTCGCCAGGGCATTCTCGCCGGCGCCTCGGTGGTGTGGGTGCTGCTCGAGTCGGGCAAGCCGAAGCAGGACCAGGCGGCCTACGATCTGCTGACAGCGGAGCTGTCCCGGCTGCAGGGAGACCTCAAGCTTCCAGAGATCGACGAGGTCGACCTCAAGGATCTGACGGTCGATCCCGCGAGCCTGAAGCTGTCGTTCTCCGCCGTGCGGCTGTCGCGCGACGATCCCCGCGAACAACTGCTCGTCGAGATGCTGCTGCAGGTCGAGCCCGACCTGCGGGATGAGGAGTACGCCCAGCAGACCATGGCGTTCCCCGTGTTCGGGCGGGGCCGGGCGCTGTACGCACTGATCGGCAACGGCATCGCTCCCGAGACCATCGAGGACGCCAGCCGGTTTCTCACCGGCGCCTGCCAGTGCACCGTGAAGGCCGAGAACCCGGGCGTCGACCTGCTCATGTCGGTCGACTGGGACCGCTACATCCAGCCTCAGCTTCCTTACGATGAGTCGTCTCCGGATCTCGTCGGCCTGGGAAGCTTCGTAGAGCCTGACGCTGATGACACTCCGGCTGACGCCGCCGAACACGCGGAGGGAACGGTCATCACCCCGGCCGCGACCGGTCACGCCCGACAGGCCGAAGACGCCAGCCCGACAGGCTCTGTCCACGCGACAGTCGCTCCCGGGAGGCGGAACAGGGATCGACGGTCGTCGCGCACGCAGGTTCGGCGGAAGGTGCGGACCACGGGTCGCGACCACTGCTGCCGGGCAGGTCGTCGACAGGCAGCCCGCCGACTCCCGCCGCCACGGTGGCCATGGTGCAGAATCTGCTGCTGGTGATGAGTCTGCTCGTGGCGGGTGTCGTCATCGCCACGTATTTCTTTTCGGGGCGTTCGAGGTAACCAGCCATGAGTGTCTGGCGACTGATCACGCGGGAGATCGGACATCGCAAGCTGAACTTTCTGCTCGGGCTGCTGTCGGTGATGGCGGCCGTCGCCTGCCTGATCGGCGCACAGTTCTGCTGCTGCGCCGATCGCGTCGTCACCGAGCGACTGCTGACGGAGAAGCAGGCCGAGGTCGAGGAGCAGATCGCGGCCAAGCGCCAGGCGGTCGAACAGGCGGGGGCGGAACTCGAAGACGCCATGCGCAAGCACATGCTGCAGCTCGGCTTCAACGTGCTGATACTCCCCGCCGACCAGCCGCTCTCCGAACTCCATCTGGATGGCACGCTGTCGGCCACGATGCCCGAAGCGTACGTCGACAGGTTGGCCAGCTCGAACATCGTCACGGTCAATCACCTGCTCCCCAGTGTCACCCGGCGGATCGCATGGCCCGAGCAACAGCGGGACATCATTCTGGTGGGGACGCGCGGCGAAGTGCCCATCATGCATCGCGGGATGAAGAAGCCCCTGCTCGATGCTGTCGCACCGGGGAAGATGGTTGTGGGGTACCGCGTTCATCAGGAGCTGGGGCTCGCCGAGGGGGACACCGTGCAGTTGCTCGGACGCGAGTTCACCATCTCCACGCTGCACCCCGAGCGCGGTTCCACCGACGATGTGACGGTCTGGATCGACCTGCGGGCGGCTCAGGAGCTCCTGGGGATGGAGAATCTGATCAACGCCATTCTGGCACTCGAGTGTGAATGTGCCGGGGATCGCATCGCCCAGATTCGCGCCGAGATCGCCGGCATCCTGCCGGGCACGCAGGTCATCGAGCGCGACTCGCAAGCGGTGACGCGGGCCGAGGCCCGCACCAAGGCGAAGGAGGCCGCGGACGCGGCCCTCGCCCAGGAGGTGGTCGCCGGGGAGACGCTGCTGGCCCGTGAAGAACAGGGCCGCCTCGACCTCGAACAGAAGCACGCACGCCTCGCTGCCATCCTGGTCCCCCTGACGCTGGGCGGATCATCGCTGCTGATCGGGCTGCTGGCGTTTGTGAACGCACGGCAGCGCCGGGAAGAGATCGGCCTGTTGCGGGCCATTGGTCTGCAGGCCCGCCAGATTCTGACGGTGTTCCTGGGCAAGGCGGCGCTCATCGGTGTGGCCGGGGGCGTCCTCGGTTGTCTGGCCGGGCTGCTGCTGTTTCGCGGATTCACGCCCCCCGAGCTGTTCGCCGAGGTCGCGCGATCGCCCGACGTGCTGCGGACCATACTCGCCGCGCTGCTGCTGTGCGCCGCTGCTCGCCACTCTCGCAAGTTGGATCCCGGCCCTGCTCGCCGCTCAGCAGGACCCGGCAGTGGTCCTGCAGGGTGAGTGAGGAGTGCTCGGCAAGTGTGCGGGCCGGGCAGCCCTCCCGCAACTTCTGACGACCCACCTGTCGGCGTGAGAGGATACCACGCGCTCGCACGCACGGATCGACCTGCTGCTCGCTTCCCTGCCGGTCGTTCACGCACTGTACTTGATGCACAGCTTCGGAATGTCTCCCAGTTGAGCCAGGTTGCGGACGCGGCGGCGGAAGGTCCAGGTCCCACCGGCCGGGGTGTAGCCGTGGTTGTGATCGGCGATCGTGAGGGCCTGGACGAGGTCGTCGTTCGTCAACTCGGCGCGGCCGGCACTCACCGCCAGCCAGCGGGCGATCCACAACACCACCGGGTACACCAGGGCCAGGCTGTCGAAGCCCTCCACCACCGGCACACCGTAGTACGCCTGTCCGCAGAAGTGCATCCCCTGCAGCTTGACCCGGAAGTAGCGTGTGAACAGTTCGTCGGCTGTCGACGGCGCTGGTCCGCGAAACGTCTCCAGTGCGGTGAACGGGACCTCACGGAAGCACTCCTGGATGGGGGGAGCGCTCCGGTCCCGCGCGTCAGTCGCCAGGCCGTCCGCAGCAGTTGCAGCCGGGCCGTCAGCGAGCGGTCGGCGGCGTACGTATCCTTGCGGGCATACTGACCCGCGAGCAGCCGGAACTGCATCTGCCCGATGGCCGTGGGGTGCGCGGCCGGGGCCTCGTCGTGGCTCACCTCGGCAGCGGCGGCCTCGCGAATGATTTCGAGAAACTCGCCCAGCCGCTCTCCCTGAATGGCATCGAGCTTTGACTGTGCGACCAGCCCCATCCAGCCGAGGGCTTGGCGCAGGCGCTGCAGAAACGAGCCCTCCCCGGCGAAGGTGTCATCGAGTGCGCCGACGATGCGTCGCACATCGGTCCAGTTCAGCCGTGTGCCCGGCTTGATCTCGGGAGGCGTGGCCGAGCTGATGTTCCCCGGGACCACCTGCCGGGCGAGGTCGCGAATCTCGCCGCGCTGCTCGGTGACGGCGCGTCCGAGGTTCTTCACCACCGACGGGCAACTGAACCGCAGGCTGACCGTCACCTTGTTCCCAGCGGGGTGAAAGGCGTAGGGGTAGATGCGGCAGGCGAGCGGCTTGGCCGGTTCGCCGAACTTGCCATGGATGCGGCAGAGCCCGCGCTCGTCGAGGAAGACACAGCTCCCATCAGGCTGATGGGCCAGTCGATACCACGACTTCTGCAGCCAGCCACCCATGCGGACAAACAGCGGCTGGCCGACTGGGATGCCCTCTGCACTCGTCCAGTCCTGCGCGGTGATCCGAGCGCGTTCCTCTTCGGTGACGACGATGCCGTGCTGCCGACAGCAGCCACTGCACGAATGACAGCTCCAGTTCTGCAGGGTGGGCAGTTCGAGGTTGAGCGGGGCCATGCCCGGATTCTAGGCGCCGCGGCGCAGGACGTCAGTCCCCCGGAGGCCGCAGACGTCGAGAGGCGCCCGGCTGGGTGGCACTGGGACTGACGACCGCAAACGTGTGCCACTGGCTCTGCCAGTGCCGATCTGGGTTCAGCCCAGAACTCCGGCGGGCAGACCGTGAACGAATGGCAGCTCCGGGGACGGCTGTGGGCCAGCACCGTCATCAGCAAGGCCCTGGGGCCCCCCACCGATGCCTCGGCAGGTCGGTAGGCACAGGGAGGCGTGGCCGGCTTTCTGCGGGCGATGCTGCACGTCGGGCTGCGCTTACCCCTCCGTCAGGTCGGAGCGAGTTGATGTGCCTGCTGTTCTGCACGCACGACCAAGGGCGAGCACACCCACCAGGCCGCCGGCGAACGTCCCGAGCAACCCGCAGAAGGCGTGGGACAGCGCCCGGCCTGTGACGCTGGCAAACTCACTGGGTTTGGGAGGCTCTGAAGCGACCGCGAGCTGTGTGTAATCGCCGGCCGCCGAGTACACGGCGATCAGCCCCAGCAGCGCGGGCACCAGGGCCAGCACCAGCACCACAATCCCCGCGTTGCGACTCGGACGAAACAGCAAGACGAGGCCCACCGCGGCCACGGCCAGCCCCCACGCCAACAGGGGAAACCCACCCCCCGTGAGCAGAAAGACGATGAGCGGCTGAACGGACGGCTGGACTTCCTGCATCAGGTGTCTCCCCAATCGAAGGTTGTCAACACAACTTCAGAACTCAGAGTACGGAACTGTTCGCCCATTACCAATCCGCTGCCCGATTGTTCGAGCACTTCGGCAGTCTGTGTCAGGGAGCCACCGGGGACTCTCCCTTGAGTGACTCAAACACATCTTCATCCACCCGCCCCAGGTACCACTTCCCGTCGATTCTGGTGAACTGCGGGCGGCTGGGCTTCTTGCCTTCCCGCTGCAGATCTGCGAAGGCCACGTCCCCGTCGATTTCGAAGTTCGTGTAGGTCCCAGCGGCGATCCTCTCGAGGACCGGGAGCCTCTTGCCATCGACCGGCTGGTGATTGTCGGCCACCCAGGTCATAAGGTCGCCGAAGACCGTGGCGAGTGTACGCGTGTCGGTCATCTCGCTGATCCGTCCGGAGGCGTCGTCGACGGTCAGTCCGTGCTTCGCGAGCATGCGCTCCAGCGAGGCGTCGGTTTGTTCATCTTTGTTGGCCGCCATCACAACAATGGCGGGAAACATGGCCATCGCAGCGGAAGACTGCTGTTTCCCCAGAGTCATACAGCGAAACCCGCGTTCCCAGTTGTGCGCAGCAAAGGCCCGCTGAAACTCTTTCGCCACGCTCTGGGGCGACGAATGGTCAATCGGCGGCTCGTCTCCCGGCACCGGACAGGTGGTCGTCGTGACGGCCAGAGTGGCGATGGCAATCAGGCTCTTCATGGGGCTGTCCTTTCCGGGTTGGAGGTGCGTGAAGGTCCGTCGCGACTCACAGCGATGAGTCTACGACAAGTGGATGCGCGTCGCCTATTGGACGTCGCCACGAGGCGCATGTGTCTGTCTGCGTCGCAGGTTCCGCGCGTTCAGTACACGGAGGGGGCCCTCAGGAAACCGACGATCGCGCTCATGATGGAGTGGAACGACGGACCGATCATGAACACGAAGCTGAGCACCAGCACCACCAGGTAGGGAAGTCGCTGCGAGCCCTGGTCGAACATGATCAGCCACAGCAAACCCCCGACGAGGGCCAGGGCCGAAGCACAGCTGATCCAGTTCATCCGGCTGGTGCTGTCGAAGTAGTGATACTGCTGGGCCCGGAATTCCGCGTTCATCTGGGCCAGTTGGTCGCTCAGCTCGGGCGAACGCGGTTTTCCCGGCTGGTTGGGAAGATTCGGCGGACGGTACTCGTCCTTCAGCCGCTGGACGTAGGCGTCGTAGTCGGTGCGGTACAGCGCAAGCATCTCCTCGTAGTGCTCCTGCTGCAGTTCGTACTGCTGCATGGCGGCGGCGTACTCTCGCGGCGCACCGGGTAGGAAGCCTGGAGTTCGGCAATGCTCTCCTCGGCCCTGAGATTGTCGGCCGCGAACCGGATCCGGCTGAGGGCCAGCACCTCCGAGCGTAGATAGAACGTTGTGAACAGCGTGACCATGAACGCCACCACCGTGATGCTCTTGGCCACGTACAGGTGGCGCGGCAGGTTCCCGGTGGCAAGCTGGTCGGTCGTCGTGACGGATACGGTCACTGATCGGTCTCCTCCTCTCGACTTCGGCGTGCGCCGCTGGCGATCAACATTCCCAATCCGGCCAGACTGCCCAGCCCGACGAGGGCATAAACGATGCGAAACCCCAGAAACTGATGAGGGTCACTTGTCGGCTCGAACGTCGCCGCGAACCCGAACAGACAGAAGCCGGCCAGCGGCAGCAGGACACTCCCCAGCACGGCCCGGATGATGCGCGTGAACATGAACGGTGATCCTCACCTAACAGGGCCGAGGCTGCAACCCGCCGGACCCGGGTGATCGTTGTCCTGGGTCCGGGGACCTGCTGAGCTGGCGTAACGTTGCGGGAGATGTCACGCGGAATCCTGGAAAAGACGCCGGGAGCGGACAGGCTCCCGGTGTGACGACCCGGCTGACAGTGACCACCCGCAGGTGGTACAACGAGAGCTGGTCTCAGCCGGCAGGACCATTCCGGCGAGGCACCTCCCCACCTCCCCACCGGCGAGTGGCGTCTGATGAGCTACCAGGAATCCTTCGCCCGCAGCATCGAACACCCCGAACAGTTCTGGCGCGAACAGGCCGCGGAGCTGCCCTGGTTCGTCCGCCCGGAAGAGATCCTCACGCGCGACGCAGCCGGGCATGCCCGGTGGTTCCGGGGGGGCAAGCTCAACACGTCTTACCTCGCGCTGGACCAGCATGTGCAAGCCGGGCGGGGGTCACAGATGGCGCTCATCTACGACTCGCCGGTCACGGGCGTGCAGCAGTCGTTCACTTACGAGGCACTGCTGGAGCGCACGAGGCAGTTCGCGGGAGCCCTGCGGTCGCTGGGCGTAGAGACCGGCGACACGGTCGTCATCTACATGCCGATGGTTCCCGAGACCCTCATCGCCATGCTCGCGTGTGCCCGCATCGGCGCCATTCACTCGGTGGTGTTTGGCGGATTCGCCCCGCACGAACTGGCGATCCGTATCGACGATGCGCGCCCGAAGCTCCTGCTGACCGCCAGTGCGGGCAAAGAGGGGACGCGGGCGATTGACTACGTCGAGATCGTCAATGCGGCCCTCGAACGGGCGGAACACCCGCCGGCGCAATGCGTCGTTCTGCAGCGCGACTTCCATCGGGCGGAACTGCGGGCGGGACGGGATCTCGACTGGCAGACGCTGGCGAGCACTGCGGAACCGGCGGACTGTGTCCCCCTCGACGCGGTCGATCCCCTGTACATCCTCTATACCTCGGGGACGACCGGTCGCCCGAAGGGCATTGTCCGCGATCACGGCGGACATGCCGTGGCACTCAAGTTCAGCATGTCGGCGGTCTACGATGTCCAGCCGGGCGAAGTGTTCTGGGCCGCGTCGGATGTCGGGTGGGTCGTGGGGCATTCGTACATTGTGTACGGGCCGCTGATTCAGGGCTGCACCACGGTGCTCTACGAAGGCAAGCCGGTGCGCACGCCCGATGCCGGTGCGTTCTGGCGGATGGTCGCCGAGCACGACGTGCGGGTGATGTTCACGGCCCCGACGGCGATCCGTGCCATCCGGCGCGAGGATCCGGCCGGCCTGCTGGCGCGAGAGTACGACACCAGCCGGCTGAGGTACCTGTTCCTGGCGGGAGAGCGCTGCGACGTCGCGACGCTGGAATGGTCGCAGCAACTGCTGCAGGTGCCGGTCATCGATCACTGGTGGCAGACGGAAACCGGATGGCCGATGGTCGCCAACATGGCCGGCATCGAACTGCTTCCCATCAAGCCGGGGTCTGCCACCAAGCCGGTTTGCGGGTACGACCTGCGGATCCTCGATCTGGAGGGGCGCGAACTGCCTCCCGGCAGCGAAGGGGCCATCGCCATCCGCGAGCCGCTGCCCCCCGGCTGCCTGTTGAACCTGTGGAACAATCCCGAGCGGTACCAGCATGCGTACTTCGACCAGTATCCGGGGGCCTACTTCTCGGGAGACGGGGGTTACCTCGACGAGGAGGGGTACGTGTACATCACCGGTCGGCTCGACGACATCATCAACGTGGCCGGCCACCGGCTGTCGACAGCCAGCATGGAAGAGGTGGTGGCCTCTCATCCGGCGGTGGCCGAGTGCGCCGTCATCGGGGTGGCCGACGAACTCAAGGGTGAGGTGCCGATCGGTCTGGTGGTGCTCAAGGCGAATGCCGCGAGTGCTCCTCCAGTGGTGGCGCAAGAGATCGTCGCACTGGTGCGTGCGGAGGTCGGTCCGATCGCCTCGTTCAAGCGGGTGATCGTGGTGCCGCAACTCCCCAAGACGCGTTCGGGGAAGATCCTGCGGGGCATCATGCGTCGACTGGTGGCGGGCGAGCCGTTTGCGCCCCCCTCCACGATCGAGGATCCCTCGGCACTCGACTCGCTGGCCGCGGCACTGAAGCAGCACCCGGAGTAACCCGGCGGTGCGGCGGACGACCTGTGCCCCTCAGGTCGCTGGCTGTGTCGAACGGATGCCACATGGTACGATCATCGCCGTTCGCTCGGCACGGCGATTCTGCAGAGTCCTCCGGGAATCGTGCGATGAACCCAAGCGCTGCATCATCACTCACCCCACCTCGACGGAATGTCCCAGCGACCACCGATCGCTCCCGGTACTTCTACTCGGGAGCCGCGGCCGTGCTGCTGGGGCTGATGCTCCTGGGTTTTCAGCAGTTCTATCTGCAGGGAAAGGCGTACCCCGGCCGTGAGATTGCGCCGCCGGTCCGCACATTGATCATCACCCACGGAGTCGCCATGTCGGCGTGGATGCTGCTGTTCCTGGTGCAGCCGCTGCTGATCGCGAACCGCAGATACCGCGTGCACATGATCCTCGGGAGTGCCGGTGCGATCCTGGCGGCTGTCATCTTCCTGCTGGGGCTGTGCGTGGGCGTGGAATCAACCCGTGTGGCCCCCGCCGATCTGCGGATCTGGGGTCTCTCTCCCAGGCAGTTCATGGCGGTGCCGATCATCAGCATCGTGCTCTTCGCCATCTTTGTTGCCATCGGCGTCTGGAAGCGGCGGTCCGCCGACATCCACCGGCCGATGATGCTGCTCGCCACGCTGACCGCGATGCCTGCAGCGGTCAGCCGGATCGACTTTCTCAACGCGATCTATGTGGGAACGGTCTGGGAAACGATCTTCGGCCCGTTCTTGATGACGCTAGTCGTCGGAGCCGCCTTCCTGGTCGTGAAGTGGCTGCTCAGTCGATCGTTTGACTGGCCCTATGCGCTCGGCTACCTGGCGTTCTTTGTGGTCAGCTTGTTGACTCTGGTGGCCGGGCGAACCGCCGCCTGGGGCCGGCTTGCCAGTCTCCTGCTGGACTGACGCTCATGGTGCGGCGGACGACCTGTGCCCCTCAGGTGGCTCGGTCAGCGACGACGGTCGGCGCAGCTTCTCGCACGACGTCCGCTCTTGGGAGCGCTCCAGGGAGCGCTCCAGCGCGTGGGGCGTGTGGAGCGGCGGCAGACAGAGGTACTCCCCCGTGTAGCAGTGCCAGGCATCGCGGACGTGCGTCGTGCAGTTGAGGCGGAGGCCGCAGTGGCCATGCCCGTCGAGACCACCACGGTGGATGAACGGGTTGCGGACATAGCAGCTCCGCAGCACATGCTCTCCGCGGCGGACCGCCGGTTCGTACTTGAGATCGATGTCCCAGATCACGCCGCAGACGGGGGCACTGGGCCAGGTTTCGCAGCCTGTGCAGGGATCGGTGGCTCCTCCGAACCCCTTGCCATAGCGTCCGACGGTGTGGACCACACCGGTCTCGACATTCTGGTAGCGCATCCAGTTGTGGTAGTCGGAACCGCACAGGCTGATCTTCCAGACGCCGCAGAGCTGACGGGGCATGTCATCCGGCCCCAGGATGCAGACCGCGTTCGCAGTCGAGGCACAAGCGAGGAGCAGCAGGGCACAGAGCGAAGGGAAGCGGTGCATCATGGAACGTCTGTCGGCGGACGAAGGGGCGAAGGGCGCACGGCGGAACCGTTTTCCTTATCGTCAAGGTCGGCCGGCCGACTGAGCTTTCCCGCCAGCGACGACGGGACGTCGGCGATTCTTGTCCGATGCTGCCAGCCATACCGGTTGCACGGCGGGGAGACTGCGCAGCGGTAGGGCCTGGGCCCCTCGCCACCAGCGCAGACACAGCCGAACGATCACAACGGTGGAGATGCCGGTGGGCTGACTGCAGGATCGGCGGTGTCCGTCACCCACTGACGGAGGGCCGTGTACAGCCGGTCCCGCGCGGAGGCGTGGGCGGGATCGTCGACGAGATTGTGCATCTCGTCGGGATCGTGCCTGAGGTCGTACAGCTCCAGTCGCGGGACGGCCCCCCCCAGGCTCTGGGGGTCCATCTCGGCCAGCACCCGATAGGCCTCGGGAAACTGGTCCTGCACGCGCACGGTTTCGGCATAGCTGCGATTGCCCCACGGCCGGACATCCTTGAGGTCGGCATTCACCTGTCGCCAGTTGGTGTCGACGTGCTCGCGGTAGATCAGCTTCCAGCGTCCGTCGGTGACGCACCGTTCCTGCATGCCGTCGTTGGGGAGCGGGCCGAGATTCGAGATTTCGGCAAAGACGAGCTGGCGGGGGGCCGCGTCCGGCCGGCCCTGCAGCACCGGACGCAGCGAGAAGCCATGCGAACGTGTCAGCGGATCGAGACCGGTGAGGTCGAGCAGCGTGGGCATCAGGTCGAGTTCGCTCGCCAGCGCATCGGTCTGGCCGGCGGGGAGTCCTGGCACACGGATGACGAGGGGCACGCGCAGTCCGAATTCGTAGAGCGACATCTTGCCATGCTGAAAGCAGGGACCGTGATCCCCCAGGTACACGACGATCGTGCGGTCCTGCTGACCGCTGGCCTGGAGCGCGTCGAGTGCTTCGCCCACGAACACGTCGGTCTCCTCGACGGCGGCGAGATACTCGGCCCAGTCCTGCCGGATGACCGGCGTATCAGGCAGGAAGGCGGGCAACTCCACTTCTGCGGGATTCACCCGGATCGACACCTTGTCGCTGTTGGGGAACGGTCGATGCGAGTTGGGGACGTTGTACAGGAAGAACCAGGGCCGGCCGGCCTCTTTCGCCCGCCCGATAAAAGCGGTGAGCGCATCTCCACTGGCTTTGCGGACATACTCGTCGTACGGGAATTTCTCGCTGGGTGCCACGTGCAGCTTGCTGGAAACTCCCTGGTAGTAACCGGCGGACTGCAGGCGCTCGGTGAGGGTCGGGAACTCGTCGCGAATACGATTGCGCACATAGATGTCGCGGGTGCGTTCCGCAGCGGTGAGGTCGGCGGCCGGCTTGAAATAGTTGGCCGTGTTGTTCAGCAGACCGTTCGTATGATTGTGCAGGCTCGTCAGCATCGCCGCCTTCGAGGCCGAGCAGACCGGATAGGCCACGTACGCATTGCGGAAGTAGCAGCCCGATCGCGCCAGGGCATCCATGTGCGGTGTCTGAAGACCCGGGGTGCCCGCATGGCCGAGCTGCGGCCCCTGGTCTTCGGTAAGAATCAGCAGAATGTTCGGGCGCTCCGCCCCGATGGCACAGGGGTCGGGCATCAGCACGCGTGCGACCAGCACGAGCAGCCAGGGGAGCAGCGGTTGCGACATCACGGCGACGTTTCTGTGATTGGGAGAGCGGACGAGTAGGAACCCGGCGTGAACAGCATCGTTCACATTGTGCACGAACCGGCCGATGGTTTCACTCGACCTTTGCCTGCCAGCCCAGGTAGTGCGTATACCAGGGAACTTCCTGTTCGTTGAGTCCGTTGGCGGGCAACCCCGGCGGCTGTTGCTCACTTCCCCAGTCGGACAGTTGCTGCCGCAGCGAGTCGGCGATTGCCCGATGGTCCTCGACGCGGTTGCGGTGTTCGTGTTCCGCGCTGGACAGATCGAACAGGTATTCGCTGCCGTCACCCAGATGCAGGTACTTCCATCTCCCGGCGCGCACGGCGGCCTGGTTCCAGAACCGCCAGTAGAGCACCGGATGCGGGTCGCGGTCATCGGCGCCGGTCAGGTAGGGAATCAGGTTCACACCATCGAGTTCCCCGGGGACCTCGGCACTCGCGAGTGCCAGCGCAGTCGCAGCGACATCCAGCGACGTCACCGGCCGCGTGTAGATCTGGCCCGCGGGCAGGGTCCCCTTCCAGCGCATCAGAAACGGTACGCGGATGCCGCCTTCAGTGAGCATCCCCTTCTCTCCCACAAGCGGATCGTTGAGCGAGCCGTCCCACGCGCCTCCGCGAAACGAGATCGGCAGATCCTCCTTGTCGATCTTGAGCGGTGCCCCATTGTCGCTGATGTAGAACACCAGCGTCTGCTCGTCGAGCCCCTGGGCCTGCAGCTCGTCGAGGATGCGCCCCGTCCCGTCATCGACGGCAGAGAGCATGGCCAGCGCGTGTCGGCGTCGCTCCGGCATGTCGCCCGGGAAGCGGTTGAGGTATCTCGGCGTCGCCTCCAGGGGCACATGCGGGGCGAAGTAGCCGACATACAGAAAGAACGGCTCCGCGCGATGCCGGCGAATGAAGGCCAGCACCGCCTCGGTCTGCGCGTCGATCCGGTACAGGCCGGTCTTCACTGTCTGCGGTGCCAGCGACGCGCCGGTGAGGGCGTAGTTGCCGTGGTAGTCACTGAAGTACCCGTGGAAGAAGTCGGTAAACCCACGGGCGGCCGGCGCGTAGCGGGACATGAGACGGGCAGGCACCTCGACCTGTCGCGGGTCTCGCGCGTCGGGAAACTGCTCCCGCAGCCAGTCGATGCACGAGGAGTTCGGTTCGAGATGCCACTTGCCCACCATGCCGGTGGCGTAGCCGGACTGTGTCAGGCGGTCGGCGACCGTCGAGACCTCCAGGGGGAGCGGCCCCTGCCCGTTGTGTTCCAGTCCGAACTCGGTCTGATAGCGGCCGGTGAGCAACCCTGCGCGCGATGGGACACATTGCGGCGCGGTGACGTAGCCGTCCGTCATCCGCACCCCTTCAGCCGCCAGGCGATCGATGTGGGGCGTCCGGATGTCCTCAACCTGGCCCTGGCACGACAGGTCGGCGTACCCCTGGTCATCGGTGAACAACACAATCACGTTGGGCCGGGCCGCTGCCGCGAGACCGGTCCACGTCAGCAGCAGCACCGCAGGCAGCAGAGATCTGTGCATGCGTTCGATTCCTGGAAAGTGGTTCAGGCCGTGGCGGAGTCGGGCTCGACTCACTCCGGCGAGGTGAACTGCGGCGTGTTCACTGTAGCGTCTCGCGGTCAGTGTGGCCTCTCGGCCAGCAGAGCACGAGAGCCGCGACCAGCGACACCCCCAGGTGCGCGGTGTTCAGCCACATCGACCAGCGATGATAGTTGACGAAGTTCGCCGGGCGGGCTTCGCCGGCCATCGCCGTCATCTCGGCCAGCGGCGTATACACGACCAGGTAGTCGATCCCCATCACCAGGAGGGCCAGCAGCAGCAGTCCGGCCGCCCAGCGCGACGACCGCAGCGGTGCGGTTTGCCCGCGACCAGCCAGCAGCGTCAGCAGCAGGGCGCTGCCGATCAGTCCGAAGCCGAACAGGTAGTAGCTGGGAAACCGCAGCGTGGCGAGCAGCGCCTTCGTCCCCGAATCGAGCTGGGGAGAGCGCACCTCCTTGAGCGATGTGACGACAAACAGTACCGCTGCACCCACCCACGCCGAGCAGGCGACTCGCGACAGGGCGGCACACAGGTCACGCATCATGATCGTTCCATCCTCGAGCGCTGTTTCACGATCCCGCACCGATCGACTCCTGCAGGCGCCGCGCCCGGCGCCTCCGCGGAAGCCCGCGACGTGCACAGACCGACCGCGTGATGATAGCCGATCACAGGCGCTCAGCCACTGCAGCAGACGAGACCTCAGCCCCGTCACACCCTGAGCACCGTGAATCGCCGACAGCGTGCGCGGTGGTCGCGTTGAGCGCCTGGCTGGAACAACCAGGCACGCCGGCAATCGCGTGACCTGCGAGCAACTGACAGCTAGCATTGCCGTTACCGCAATCGAATGATTGCGCACTAGGCTGCAGGCACGCGGTCTACATATGATACGCTGCTCATGCTAATCACAAGCTAGGGAAGACTTGGTTCCATGATCGATTCGCCAACAGCGCTTTGTCTCGTGCTCGGGGCTGCGGCGGTTGCCGCGGGTCCGATCTTGGCGCGAGGTCTGCGCCAGCACGCTCCCGATTGGCTGCCGCCGCTGCTGCGTTCCATCCGCTGCTGGTCGTGGGGCTCTTCTACTCTCTGGCGGCGCACATGCATCGCCGCCTCGGGGGTTGGCCGGAGCGGATCGGCGATGCGGGCTTCCCGGACGATCTGGTCGTGCACGCGAACATCGCTCAGGGCGCCTTTGGTGCTCTGCTGCTGGGCGGCTTGCTGGTCTTGCCGCTGGCCTTGGTGTTCTGCGCGTGTGTGCCGGGCTTGCGGTCGAGCCTGCGTTATCTCGGCATCTACGGCTTCCTGTCGGTGGCCGCGGTCGGCATCACGCAGCTTGCGCCTGCTCCTTTCCTCAACTGGTGGTGGGATTAGGCTCCCCAACAAGACGTTATCCACCTCCAGCGTGCGTATGTCCGACAACACCTCTCCCATTTGTGCGTCGACATCCCGAACGACATGACACCGTACAACGAATATTTCATTCCATTCATGTTGATAGGATGCGTCGTTGCAGCCATCGCGTCTTCTTTCGCGGGCCGAATGTCAGGTTGTGTTCTTCCCGGAGTCCTCCTGTCGATCGGCGTGCTGGCATTCTGGTCGGCACTTTATATCGGCTCAGATCTTGGGTATCGTGCTTGGCAATCAATGCCCAACCCGCCGGATGAGGCCTTTAGCGATGCATCTGCGGTCGGTGCGTTGGTTTTCGGGTGGCTTCCTGGCGGATTGTTTTGCCTGATTGTTTTCGGCAGCGTTCGCGTCCTCCAACGGCTCTCACCATAGGCAAATCCTCAGGCATTTCCAGAAGTCACAAAGCCCGCTCCACACGGCTACCCAGCCTGTCCAGCAGTGGTCGCACCGGTTGCCGTGCCGGGCCGCGCAGCCGCCAGAGGTTGCGGGAGGCTAGCTGGCACTGGCGGAGGCCACCCGGTGGCACACAGCCATCGGGAGGCGCACGCCCGCTGCCCCGCTGAGCCCGAGTCTTAGAGCCTTGGTGACTTGGTGGTCCTCCTCATCGCCACTCATCCGCCCCGGTCGCTGATCCGGCAGACAAAAACGTCCTGTTCGAGCTTGACTGCGGTCAAAGAATACGATAGTGTACATGCGTTCATTATCCGGGGCGGTCATGCCGGCACTTACCGACATCCAGGAGCGACTGTGTGCCTTCGTCGGACGGTACCGTCAGCAGCACGGGGTCTCCCCCATCTACTCCGAGATCGGCGCCCATCTGGGGGTGACGAAACAGGCAGTGCAGTACCAGGTGCGGACGCTCGAAACCCTGGGCTACCTGCACAAGCCGCGCGACGCCCGAAGTCTGATGGTCACCGAGGACTGGCGGCACTACGAGCGGCATCGGCTCGACCGCGACACCAATCCGCTCGTCTCCGCGATGGCCGACGAACACCCTGCACTGTTCACCGATTTCACGGACGGCGACTGGGCAACGTTGTACAGCACGCGTGGCGTGGGCGGAGCGCTGACACGGGAGGGAGTGCTCAGCGCGGCCGGTCGGATCAACGAGAACCGGCGGCTGCGACAGCGGGCCGCCGAGCTGCTGGAGAACGGCAGTGTCCGCGAGGAGCTGATCGAAGTCATCGAACAGTTGTGGCAACGCGTGACCCGACCGGCGCACCGTCGCCGGTCAACCTCACCGGCTGAGCAACGTCGGCGCACCACAGAATCGACACCTGGAGAGCAGCATGATGATGGCAGCCGATGAGCTCACCGCCGTGGACGAGGTCGTGGCCGCATACCTGCGGCGCGCGGGGATTTCGCAGCCGCCGGTGGACCCGCTGCGCATCGCCGAGGCATTGGGCATTGCCGCGCAGTGGGACAGTGCCCTCGCCAGTCGGGGGAACGCCGGCTGGTGTCAGGCGGCAGTCTGATTCTGGTGCGGCCCGATGCGCGGGACGAACGCGAGTGCTTCGCCCTGGCTCACGAGATTGGCGAGGCGCGGGCCGTCGCCGACATCCTCGAGCGCCTGCCGGATGACACCGCCGACGAACGTCGGCGAGAGCAGCTCGCCAATCTGTTCGCGGGCCGCCTGCTCTGTCCGCGGCAGTGGTTCGCGGCCGAGGTCGCGCGCAGCGGTTTTCGGCTGAGAGACCTCAAGGCGGTGTTCGTCACCGCTTCGCACGAAGTGATCGCGCGGCAGTTCCTGCAGGACGAGACGCCGACGGTCATCACCATCGTCGACCAGGGGCGCGTCTGTGCGCGCCTGGGGAATGTGGGTTACGAATGGCGGCTGCTGCCCCTCGAGCGCACGGTGTGGGAGGAGTGCCGGCGGACGGCCCGCGACGTGCGCCGCCGGCAGGGGAGCTTGTCGGTCGAGGCCTGTCCGGTGCACGAACCGGAGTGGCGGCGGGAGATCCTGCGGACGTCGGCAACCGACACGTTCGACAGCTAGCCGCGCGTCGCAGACAGGCAGGGCCGCAGCAGGGCCGCCGGAAGCGTGAGCCGCCGGATGAGAACAGGGTCAGCGGATCGGCAGCGAAGTGTCATCCCGAGGAACAGGTCGGTCATGTCGATGCACGGGATTCCCCAGGACGGTTGGTGGACCGATGAAGAGTGGGCCGACTGCCTGCAGGAGACGATCAAGAACTTTCGCAAGAAGGCGCGAAAGTACGGCGTGCCCTACCGGCGGTGGGGCAACACCTGGCTGATCCACGCCCGCGACTTCTACAACGCGCTGCCGGCCGACGATCATCCGGAACAGGACGAGGACGAGTGAGGCAGAGCGCCGGGTTGTCAGCGGGGGACTGTCGTCGCGGGCTCAGCGTAGGCGGCGCTCTTCACACGGCTGCTTGTCGCTGCGCGGCGCGAGTTTCCGGCAGTGGATCATTCGTGCTTCCGACCGGAGGGACGTTCGACAACCTCACGCCAGGGACCTACAACGGGAGGTTTACCCTGAATCGCTTTGAAGGAAACGACGTCACGTTAAATATCACGTCGGCCGCCATTCCCGAACCCACCTCCCTCGCCCTGCTGGGGATGACCGCCGCGGGCTTCTGTGGTGTGCGACTACGGCGACGTCGCAACGACAACACGGCCGACAACACTCAGGCCGCGTAGGTCGAACGCTCGGCTTCCCTCGATACCAGCACGCAGCGCGAGCCAGTGTGCCGTTGTGGCCTCGAACGCACTCGCTGACGCTGCGTGCTGGTAGGAGATTTCGTCGGGTGCGTCGTGACGCACCTCGGAAGAACCGGGGCGACCCGCTGTCCTGCATCGACCTCTCGCTACCCGGTGAGTTGACGTCCCGGGTGGGCAACGGCGGGCGAGACATGCGCAACATCCCGTCTGGCCGGACGCTGTGCGGCTTCATGCGGGCCCGGTGGGAGTCGCTTGATGACGACGAGTGTGAGATCATCCCGGAGGCCGAGGCCATCGGAAAAGCAGACGATGTCGTCGATCACGCGCTCGAGCAGCTCGTCGGCCGACGCCTCCCAGTGGGTGCGCACGCTCGCGCACAATCGCTGCGTGCCGAAGAGCTCACCGGACGGCGAGAAGACTTCCGTGGCCCCATCACTGTACAGCAACAGCAATTCCCCGGGCTCGAGGTGGGCGGTCGAACTCGCCGACAGATCGGTGGTGCTGATGCCCAGGGGGAGGCTGGTGCTGAAGAGCCTCTCGCGGATGAGGCCTTGGCCGTCGAAGACGATTCCCGGGCAATGCCCGGCGCTGGCATACGCCAGCACACCGCTCCGGGGTCTCAGTCGCAGCAGAAACGCGGTGATGAACCCGCCGAAATCGGGGTGGATGGCCAGCCGCCGGTTGACCAGGCTGAGCAGATGCCCGAGGTCGTGGCAGGTCAGGCTGAGGGCATCGATGTAGGCCCGTGCCTCGGCCATGATGAGGGCGGCACCGATGCCGTGCCCGCTGGCGTCGGCGACCAGCACGTCCAGGCTTTCGTCGCCGTCGTACGACGACGGGATGAAGTCGAAGCAGTCGCCACCCACATCGGTGGTGCTGCGGCAACGGCCCCGGATCTCGTATCCCTCCAGCACCGGATCGCTGCGGGGGAGCAGCCGCTGCTGAATGTCGCCGGCGATGCGCCGCTCTTCGCGCAGCCGATGCAGGGCGCCTTCCGCATTGATCCGTTCGATGAACTGGCCGATCTGATGCCCGATGCTGGACATCAGGGCGAAGTTGGCGCGACTCGGCTTGCGCACCTTGCGGGCGAAGAACTCCAGGACGCCGAGGAATTCCGTACCGTTTCGCACGGGGAAGGCGAGCTCACCGTGCAGACCGACCGCGGAGGCCGCCGCGTTACGCGGCGGCGAAAGTTCTCGCGCCATCCGGGGTATCGACAGGCACGACTCGGTCGCCCACACGTGCCCGGGAACTCCCGCGCCGATCGCGAACGACTGCCTGCGCATCGCCTGCACGAACTCGGAGGCCTCGTACGTCGGCGCTGCGAACACGTCGGCGCAGCGCAGCAGATCCGCCGACTCATCAACGCGCCAGAGCACTCCGACGGCGTAACCGAAATGTTCACAGAGGCGCTGCAGGACTTGCGGCGCGGCTTCGCTGAGCGTGGAGGACATCGACAGTATGCGGGTGATGTCGTGCTCGGTGGCCAGGCTCAGATGCTCGCGCCGCGTGGCCGACAGCAGCCTGTCGATGCGCCGCTGCGAGACCTCGACCTGCCGGTTGAGAAGGTGGCGTTCGCGCACCTCTGCCTCGGCTTCGAGCCAGTCCTGCACGCTGTCCGACCCGGATCCCTCCGCACGACGAGCAGCCCACTTCTCAAAGGCCCGCCGTGCGATCGCATCCGAAGCGATGTCGCAGCGTTGTTGGTGGTGACGCCTCGTAGACATGTTGTGTGGACTCCTGACTCCACACCTGCCTGCGCGAGTCTCGTCGGAATCGACACCCCGAACCCGCGCAGATCTCACAGTGCTCGTGATTGTACCCACCGGCCCAGCAGAAGACTACGCGCGGGATGTACGTCCCCCCGCTGAACCAGGGCGCCGCAGCCGCAAGGGATTGTGCCCGAGCGTCAGACCTTGGCCCACGGCGCGAGCCGTGGGTCCTGGGCGACCACACTTCCAGTCACTTCCGCTGGACGATGCAGCACCAGTCCTGGTCGGGCGTAGTTCGGGGCGTGTCCGAGGTCGACGATGCCGCCCCCCTCGACGGTCGGCAACGCTGCCGGTTTGCCAGGCGCCGCCCTCGCGCGGATTGAGCCAGCGCACCGTGAACTCCCCGTTCACGCCGCTGAGGTCCAACCGAAAACCCGTCCCCTGCCGCTGGTCGTAGATGGCATACACGACGCCCGGCTGCGCGAGGCATAGGCATTCGGCATGTCGACGAGCAGTTCGTTGTGCGGTGCCATGTCCAGCAACGGCAGCTTGACCAGTTCGTTGACGGCGATGCCGATGTGCTTGGGCATGGTCTTGGTAATGCGGTAATCGTCGATGATCTGATCGTAGTTGTGGTTCTCCGGCTTCTTGAGATACCACTCGTAACCGCCGCCACCACTGAGATACCACGGCCACATCTTCTCGACACGGCCCTTGTCGTAGTCCGTCATGGTGCCATGGATCTCGTCGCCGGAGATGACCAGCGGGGCTGCCCGCGGCCGCCGACTTCTCGCGCCATTCCTTGACGAACTTGTAGATGGCCTGGTTGCCGAGGCCCGACTGCACGGCGGTCATGTCGAAGTTGGGATCGCCGACCAGCGCGGTCCAGCGCGGGATGAGATCTTTGCCCCGGTTGTGTGTGGAGACTGGGATGATCGTAGGCATCGAGCATCTTGAGCCACGCCGCCTGCTCCTTGAGTTGCTCGTTGGTGAAGTCGTTCTCTTCACCGAGATCGAGCTGGAAGGCCAGGTGATGGCCGAAGCGGGCGAGCATCTGGCGGAAGAAGAGCTTGCGGATGCGGCCGAGCGCCTGACCCTCGCTGTTGTAATACATGTCGTTGGAGGCTTCGCAGAGCAGCAGGTGCATGAAGATGCCGACCGCGCTCCGCATGGGTGAAAACGATCTCCCACTGGTCCAGCTTGCTGACGTCGTAATGCTCCTTGTCGGCATGGGCGATGGTGGGGTAGGTGTCGTCGCCGTCATCCTCCACGCTCATCATCATGATGTAGAGGCTGGAGACAGCCGTGCTGGCGACCGAGAAAATTGAGCATGCCGATGTAGTTGCGGCCGGCATTCTTGCGGGTGGCTGCCGGGCCGTCGTTGCGGTCCCAGTCGGGATCACCGGGCTGCCAGTCCTGTGTGTGACCGGCGAAGCGATGCAGGTAGATCTCTTCGGCAGGGATGTCTTCGTACAACGGGCCGCGCTTGTTGTTCGAACGTCGTGTTGTCGAAGCCGTAGTAGCCGAGCATGTTCTCGGGCACGCCGGGCCCGCCCTTGAGAAACGGCTTGCCGCTGGCGAACGTGAGGTAGTGATGGCCGCGATTGAGTGATCAGGCCTTTGTCGGGACTGCGGAAGTCGCGGCCGGTCTTGTCGGACTCGACCACCTCGAACGTGCCCGACTGGCCGTCGAGTGGCTTCCAGGGCTTGCCGGCCTTGCGGATCTGTGGCAATCGCCACATCCTTGCCCTCACGGAAAGATGGTCTTCCACGTCCAGTCCCGACTTCGTTGGGGCTGAAGCAGGCGCGCCACTTGTTGCCGCTGTCGGCACCGGTCCGACCGGCGTTGCCATCCGCGGCATAGAAACCGGGCACCGTCATCGTCCTGTCCACTCGGGCCGCTGAAACGTCACATCCAGGCGATAGTTGAAACAGGGATTGGGCTCGGCGGTCTCGCTGGTGTCGGGACCGTCGAAGGTGAGCGACACGCGATGCCAGCGCATCAGCACATCGGGTCGATCGTCAGAGCCGCGCACCTCAACAGCCGACGCACCTGTCGCCAAACCGGCCCACAGGATCGCGGACAGGGTGAGCGTCGGTACCGGTTTCGTAAATGGGGACATCCAGGGAACTCCTGAGCGAGGTGCTGGTTGAGCGGGTCGTCGAGGACTCTGCGTCGCGAAAGGGATGACCGCAAGGTACCGAAAGTGACCGGAAGTGCAACGGCACGGCCGGTCATGACACCGGCGATGTGGATCTGCCGGTGTCTCTCAACACGTCCCGCCAGCACGACCGGCAGGCGGACGTCCTCCTGCAGGAAACTGCGTGGCCCCCGCTCGCGATACAGGGATGACACTGCGTGCGGACGCTGCCCGAGTCGGGCTCAAGCCACGGGCCGCTCTGAACCGATCGCAGACAGGACCGGACCGGATGTCGCGGCAAGGTCCGCGTCGCGCGCTGACGCGTGGTCGGCCATCCGTCAGAGACCGAAGACCGTCGGCAGCAGCGCGACGAACTCGGGGCGTCCTGCCGTTCCCGAATTGACGCGAAAGACCATTCACCACGACCCGACGCTCGTTTAGAATCGGAAGTCCCGCGAACTGTGGAACCGACGAAAGGAACAACATGCAAACACCTGTCAAAACGATCGTGCTGGGCCTGTTGTCGCTGGTCCTCTTCGCGCCGGCTGCGTCGGCGCACGGACTGCTGGGCACGCCGCTGAAAGCGAAGTACGAACTGCGCAGCGTCTCCTGCACGGCCTGTCACCTCAAGGAGTCGCGCGAGAAGTCCAAGGAAGATCTGACGCCGTTTGGCGTGGACATCGCGAAGATCCTGGAGGGGAAGAAGGTCTCCGAACGAGTCGAAGCGGCCAAGGATCTGGAGAGCGAAGAACGGAAGAAGGTCTATGACGAGATCGAGGAGGAGTACACCGCCGCGCTCGAAAAGCTCGACAAGATGAAGGCCGCCAACGAGAAGCTCTACGAAGAGGCCCTGCCGGCCGGCGACATCGAGGGCACCAAGCCCCGCTGAGCAAGCCCGGGCCACGTCAGCGGGTCGCCCCGGTACGGGAAGGGCCGCCAGTGGGGTCGCACCGCTTCTCGAAGCGCTGCGGCGCAGCCGCCAGAGGTTGCGGCAAGGGGTTCAACCATGGCCCGGCCCTCGTGCGTCCCGCTGTGTCGCTCAACATGCGTCTTCGGGCTCACGATTGCATTCCCCCCGCATCGGGATGGACACTGCATGGGACCATGTCCGCATCCGCATCCGACGATCCGCTCACCACTCCCGTGCAGTTTGTGCGCGGCGTCGGTCCTCAACGGGCCGAGCTGCTCGCCAGACTCAACGTGCAGACAGCCGGTGATCTGCTGTGGCTGATGCCGCGCGACCTGCTGGACCTCACCGATGTCCGACGGCCCGGCGACCTCGTCGAGCAGCAGGAGCAGATCGTGCGCGGGACGGTCGTCGATCTCGACTCGCGCACGGTGAAGGGGGGCAAGACCGTCACGGCGGCCCTTCTCGACTGCGGCGGCGAATACGTGCGCGGCGTGTGGTTCAATCAGCCGTGGATGCTCAAGCGGCTGCAGATGGGGCACAACGTGCTGTTCTCGGGCAAACCGAAACGTCAGCAGGGGCGGTGGGAGTTCCCGCATCCCCGCGTGCAGTGGCTGGAAGAGGATGACGACACCACGCATGGCGGACTGCTCCCGCGCTATCCGCTCACCGAAGGCCTGCGCATGGAAGAGCTGCGGCGCATGACGCGGGCCGTCGTCGAAGACTTCGCCGACGCCGTCCCCGATCCGCTGCCCGAGTCGTTCCGGGACATCAACAGGCTGCCCCCGCTCAGCGTTGCGCTGCGTCAGCTCCACAGGCCCTCGTCGCTGCCGCAGTACCAGGCGGCGCGACACCGCGTGCTGTTCGACGACCTGTTCGAGTTTCAACTGGCGCTGGCATTGCGGCGTCGGAGCTGGGCCGAGCAGCGCGACGCCCCGGTGTTCGAGACGACCACGAAGATCGATGCCCGCATTCGCCGGTTGTTCCCCTTCCGGTTCACGCCGGGTCAGGATGCCGCCATCCGCGACGTCACCGCCGATCTGGCCAGCGGGCGGGCCATGCACCGTCTGCTGCAGGCCGATGTCGGGGCCGGCAAAACCGTCGTCGCCATCTATGCCCTGCTGGTGGCGGTGGCGCATGGCTATCAGGGCGTGCTGATGGCGCCGACCGAACTGCTCGCCGTCCAGCATGGCGACACCCTCAGCGACATTCTCGCGGGCAGCCAGGTCAAGCACACCCTGCTGACGGGCAGCCTCTCCGCGACGCAGCGCCGCGAAGTCCAGCAGGGGATTCGCTCGGGTGAGATCGAGCTCGTCGTCGGCACGCAGGCCGTCATCCAGAAAGAGGTCGAGTTCGCGCGGCTCGGCGTGGTGGTGATCGACGAGCAGCACAAGTTCGGCGTCGCGCAGCGGGCGAAGCTGTCGTCGGGTGGCGTCACGCCGCACGTCCTGGTGATGACGGCCACCCCCATTCCCCGCAGCCTGTGTCTCACCCAGTTCGGCGACCTCGATCTGACGGTTGTCACCGATCTGCCCCCCGGTCGCCAGCGCGTGGTGACGAGTCGCATCCAGGGGGAGGGTGCCCGCAAACAGGCCTGGGAGTTCGTCAAGCAGCAGTTGCGCAACGGTCGCCAGGCCTACATCGTCTGCCCGCAGATCGAGGGAGACGCCGCGCCGGGCGGCGGACCACGCGGGGCCGAGGAGGTCTATCGGCGCGTGCAGCGGTCGGTCTCCGACGAATTCACGGTCGGGCTGGTCCACGGGCAGACGGACCGGTCGGCACGGGCCGAGCAGATGGACCGCTTTCGCGACGGCGAGCTGCAGGTGCTGGTGGCGACGACTGTCATCGAAGTCGGTGTCGATGTCCCCAATGCCACGGTGATGGTCATCCTCGATGCCGAACGGTTCGGGCTCTCGCAACTGCATCAGTTGCGCGGGCGCATCAGTCGTGGGGCCTGGCAGGGGTACTGCTTCCTGTTCTCCGAATCGACCGCCGAAGAGGCCGTCTATCGACTGCACGCGATGGAAGAAACCGCCGACGGGTTCCGCATCGCCGAGGTCGACTTCGAGCAGCGGGGTCCCGGGGATGTGCTCGGCGTCCGCCAGCATGGACAGCTCCCCCTACGCGTCGCCAGCCTCACGCGCGATGTCGAGATTCTCGACGAAGCGCGGCGGGCGGCCTTCGAACTCGTCGAGCGCGGCACCTTCGACACCCCCGGGTTCGTCCCGCTGAAGTCGCTGGTGCTCGAGCGGTTCGGCCGGCTGATGGACCTGCCCCAGACCGGGTGACGCGTCGGCGGCCCCGTCGACGTCCAGCGCCTCGCGCAACTGAGCGAGGCCCCCCGTCACCAGCCGGTGCACATGTCCCTTCGGATGCCCGAAGGCCCGCCCGATCATGTCGAGATTCCACTGGCAGTGCAGCCTCAGATGCACGCAGGCGAGCACCTTCCATTTCTGCCGGTCGTCGCCGGCCCAGTCGGTTTCGATGACATCCCACAACTGCCCGGGATACCGGAGGACCAGACGCGTCGATCGATCGCTGCTGACAAGGCTCATGCGGGAACTCCCTGTGCGGAATGTCTGAAGTGCGGGTCTGACAACCTGGTGCCGTCGGTCGCAGGATACCCGTGGTTTCGGGGCCTGGGTGACGCGGCGACGAAGTGCCCCGCGAGGGTGACGATCGACGCCGCCTGGGGGACGATCGGCTCCGGTTTCCCGCTTGACAGGTGGGGCCGCGTGCGGCGGTGTGCTCGGAACGGGACCGCATCCGCCCGGTTGCTGGGATTCCCCTCCCTCT
This sequence comes from uncultured Planctomycetaceae bacterium, assembly GCA_963715185.1. Taxonomy (GTDB): domain Bacteria; phylum Planctomycetota; class Planctomycetia; order Planctomycetales; family Planctomycetaceae; genus CAVPPT01. Next base: position 94,748 of record CAVQRG010000011.1, on the reverse strand, counting down.
CAGGGAGGGGCCAGGGGAGGGTCAAGCGTCATCACGCATTGTCTGTCTCACCCTCCCCCCATCCCCCGCTCTCGGGGGAGCCGCGTAGGGCAGGGTCCTCCCTGCCTTCCTGCAGACAACGTTCACACTTCACAGGGGAAGGCAGGCGGGTGCCTGCCCTACGTGAGTGTCAGCGGGGTAGCACCGGTTGTCTCAACCGGTGCGGGCCTGGCCCGCAGGAGGCCTTTGAGTAGAAAGCGTCTCCTTGGCCGTCGTGTTCGGCCCGCTGTAATGCCGACATCAGGTCGATGGGAGTGCCGACGACGTGTGTCGCATGAGCTTCCGTTGCCGGAGGCATCTTGCCGCTGCGCGGCACCGGTTGGGGCAACCGGTGCTACCCGGTGCACGCACGGCTGACAGGCCCAGCATGCTGGGGAAGACAGGAGGGCTGCGGCGGTTCGGTTGACTTTGCCGGCTGGAGCGGGTGTAATGGGAATATCACTTCCACTCGGGCATCCTTTCGGAGACGGCAACATGAAGCGGGCGTATTCGAGTTCCAGTACTGTCCCTGTCGGTGCGTCGCATTCGCTGCGACTCAGCGGCCGTGATGCTGGCATCGGTTTCAGTCTTGTCCGACCGCAGTGGTCGTGCCGAGCGACTATCGACACAGTCGCGGCTGTCGTCGCTCACGATCGGAGTCCAGACTTTGAGCACTTTTGTCGGCAGGCAACCGACACATTCGCGTGCCTCGATCACCTCGCAACCTTGCGGCCTCGCAACGGCTGACAGCATCCCACTCGACGACGGAGTACGATTTCGGCATCACCCGACCACGCATCGTCGATGCGCATGGCGACCGTGGAATCTTCTCCGTTCGAGGTCCGCCGGCGTAAATCGTGCCTGCAACCTCCGTTTCTGGACTTCTCGATGTCCCAGCAATGTCGGGATTCACGGATCGGATGATCACTGCAGACAGTTCATAACGTGCAGTCGTTCCCGTTCACGAACGCACTGGTCGCTACGTCACGATAACCATTCCCGCGGTCCGTTAATGACTTGATTCGCGTCGGCTTTTCGAACATCGCGTTTGGCAAGTCGATGACGGCACGCCATTCCCGAACCGACGTCGCTGGCCCTGCTGGGCATGACCGCCGCCGGCTTCTGCGGTGTGCGACTGCGACGACGTCGCAAGATCGACACGGCCGACACCACGCAGGCTGCGTGAGTCTCACACGGCACAACCCGAGATAGTCCTCCAACCCCCGGTGGCCAGCGCTGCCGGGGCGTTTTGCTGCGCGGTGTATGAGGTCAGCCGCGGACGGACGTCGCGGGCTCGCAGTCGCCGTGGCGCGCATCGAGCGTCTGCGCGAGCTTCACAGCAGTGGCGGTCGACTTCAGTCGGCTGCTGCGAACGCGAGCGAGCGGGGTAGCACCGGTTGTCTCAACCGGTGCGGGCCTGGCCCGCAGGAGGCCTTTGAGTAGGAAGCGTCTCGTTGGCCGTCGTGTTCCGCCCGCTGTAATGCCGACATCAGGTCGATGGGAGTGCCGACGACGTGTGTCGCATGAGCTTCCGTTGCCGGAGGCATCTTGCCGCTGCGCGGCACCGGTTGGGGCAACCGGTGCTACCCGGTGCGACTCATTGCTGCACGTCGTTGCCCAGACTGTGGTGGAAGCCTGGAGGGCTGCGGCGGTTCGGTTGACTTTGCTGGCTGGAGCGGGTGTACTGGGAACATCACTTCCCTCGGGCACCCTTTCGGAGTTGGCAACATGAAGCGGGCGATTCAAGTATCAGTGGGGTGCATGGCGGTGCTGGTCGCTTCCGTCGGGCCAGACGTCAGGCGGCAATGATCATGCTGGATTTGATCCCAGTCCTGACGCACATGCTCCGCTGGACCAACAGGTACCGTGCCTGCGCTTGGCCTCTGGAGGTGGTGCGCGCACGACGTTCATTACCGGCGATGACCTGACGGAGAGTTTCATGGCACAGGATTCTGCTAGTGCGACAGTACCCGTTGCGACTTCGAGATGGATAGACTTTACGGCTGCAGGAGTCTTGAATACGTCATCGACGTTGAAATCAATGGTACGGTAGTGGCTGACTTGTGTCATTTACCGGCGTTCGATCTTGACAGCTAACGATCGTTCCGTTTGATTCGACGTTCAGCAACGGCACTTCAATCGCCGGCCGACGATTACGTCTTCTCCGGATGGCGGACAACATCCACCGTGCCTCTGACTATCTTCGTCGGACACTCGGTTGTCGCGGCGGCGACGCTAACATTCGTGGCTCCGCCACCGCCACCATTCCCGAACCAACCTCTCTGGCCCTGCTCGGCATGACGGCCGCCGGGTTCTGCGGCGTGCGACTGCGACGACGTCGCAAGATCGACACGGCCGACACCACGCAGGCCGCGTGAGACTCACACGGCACAACCCGAGATAGTCCTCCAACCCCCGGTGGCCGACGTGCTGCCGGGGGTGTTCTTCGTGGGCGGCCGAGCCGGAATCATCGGCCTCAGGTCTAGCGGGGTAGCACCGGTTGTCTCAACCGGTGCGGGCCTGGCCCGCAGGAGGCCTTTGAGTAGGAAGCGTCTCCTTGGCCGTCGTGTTCCGCCCGCTGTAATGCCGACATCAGGTCGATGGGAGTGCCGACGACGTGTGTCGCATGAGCTTCCGTTGCCGGAGGCATCTTGCCGCTGCGCGGCACCGGTTGGGGCAACCGGTGCTACCCGGTGTGGACCAGCCGCGTAGGGCAGGGTCCTCCCTGCCTTCCTGCAGACAACGTTCACACTTCACAGGGGAAGGCAGGCGGGTGCCTGCCCTACGTGACTTGTCATCTCGCTTCTCGCCCCTCGCTGCGCTTACCAGGCGATCTCCCCGCCGTGTGTCGGCGGGGTGATCTGCAGGAAGTCCGGCTGGGCAGGCGTGCGACAGAGGTGCAGACACGCGGCCCCCAGCGCGAACGACCGGTCATCGTGATGCGTGCCATCGGCGCGGTGATCGATCCGCACCCGGCCGCTGGCCGACTGCCGCAGCAGCAGCGACGCCAGTTCCGTCTCCAGGTCATCCCGACCGGAAACGCCCGCCAGTTGTCCGCACCCCGCGTACCAGGCGACGCGCCGCTCGAGCAGATGCTGCCGCAGGGTGATGGCCAGCGCATGATTGGCGGCCCCGGCCAGGAACTCGAACCGCTCGATCGGGTACCGGCCCCCCAGACGCTGAATGGTCCCGACGAGCTGATAGGGGTCGACGACGAACGTGACATGCGGGAACCGCCGGGCGATGTCGGCCATCCAGTCCTCGACCCACTGCACGGGTGTCGGCCGGTCGGGAGCAGGCTGCACGACATCCATGCGGTCGACGACAATCCGCCCACCGTCGCGATGGCAGAGGCAGCCGACCGTCAGATCCCGCTTCTCGGCATAGTCGATGACGGCGACATAGCCGACCTGCGCGTCCCCCCGATCGCGCCGCGTGAGGTGCGCATCGCGACAGGCCTGGGCCTCGGCGAGCGTGACGAACTCGCCATCGGAGTGCTGCCAGATGTTGAGCCACAGCCGTTCGAAGACCGGCCGGGGAAGCAGGGCCCGCTGCTCGTCGAGTTGCGGCCGGGTGATCCAGGGAGCCTGCGGACCAGCGAGGGAGGAGAAGTACCACGCCGGGTCGCGCCGGGCATGCTCGCGGACGTCCCACTGCCAGCCCCGTCCGAGGCCGGCGTTGGTGAGGATCGCGAGGATGCAGTCGGGCTGTTTGGCGGCGGAGGAGTACAGCGACTGCCACAGGTCGGGCTTCGACCAGTGACAGAGTTCATCACAGACAACGAAGTCGGGCAGCACCCCCCACGAGCTGCTGACATCGGAGGAGATGATGTCGAGGCGGCTGCCGGTCGCGGGATTGCAGACCGCATGCGCGAGGAACCGCAGTTCGCTGCACAACCCGGGGTTCCGCCGCGTCAGTCGCCGCATCGCCTGCTGCACGAGCTGCGCCTGGTCGCGGTCGGCGGCGGCCACCAGTCCGCTGAGGGGCACCTGCGCGGCCCAGAGAATCCACAACAGTTGCAGGGCCATGTCGGAGGTCTTGGAATGCCCGCGCGGACGTTCGAGAAACGCCCGCTGATACGGGACCGGCTCCGTCGGGGGGACCGGGGGTTCTGCCACCCCCTGCTCTGGGCGCGTGCCGGCGAGACGGATCCAGGCGGGGTCGAGTGCCCGGAAGTCGCGTGTCTGCCACGGCTGCAGCAGGTCGGCCAGCGGGCGGGGGTCGTCAGCGTTCAGTCTCAGCAGGCGGCGGAAGTTCTCGGGATGCCGCCGGGCCTGCCGGCGGTTCCATTCCCGGTGGAGGCGGAGTCGCCGGAGCAAGTCCTGCCTGGTGGAGGAGTTCACGGAGCTCGTCATCACTCAGTTCGTCGAGATCGTCCCCGGGGTGCGCGGGAGCCTGCGCGTCGCTCCATTCGGGCGGGGGACAGTTGCGGAGATAGAACGTCTGCGCCGTTACGTTCCCCTTGATGGCGGCGTGATACAGACCGGTGGCGACGTTCTGGCTGAGCACCTGCAGCATCTCGTCGCGGCGGCGTTTGAACTGAGGGTCGTCGGCCAGCGACCGGCGGAGATCCTCCAGTGTCAGCCCCAGCTTCTCGCAGGCCCGGGCCGGCGAGGCCCCCTGGCCCAGCAGATCCAGGTACGCCGTCTGCTGCGCGGGGGTGAACGGTTGCGGATCCATCACGGGGGGGAGTGTCGTTCACGACGGCGGGGGGACGATCATCACCGGGACCGGGAGGGCGCGCTGGCCAGTGCGCGAGGGCGGTTGTCGAAGAGGTAGTAGACCGGCTGCGCGAAGCGACTCTTGCGGAAGGTCTCGCGGCTGACGAGTCCATGCGCCCAAGACGCCGGGGTCCCCCCGTACAGGGCGGAGTGGGCCCGGCGTGACCCGCGGGGACGTCCGCAGGGGCCGACACGCACGAACCCCGCCCGCTCGAAGAACGGGTTGATGTGCCCCATCTGTGTGAGGGTTTCGATCCACGGGAACGGACACAGTTCGCACGAACGTCTGACGAACCGCGTGGCGATGCCGGCCCCGCGATACGTGGGATGCAGTACAACGCGCGAGAGCATCACGAGCTGCGTGTTGAGGGCCCGCAGCGCCGTCCGCGACCAGCGTCCGCTCCGTCCGAAGTACCGGTTCCGCCCGGCCAGCGACACCGGCGGGGAGACAAACACACAGATGCCCACAGGCTCGCTCCCGTGCCACAACAGGGTGAGGAACCGTGTCAGTCCGAGGTGATGTCCCCGATAATGCCACCGAGCGAAGTACGGCCAGTCGCGTCGGGAGGCCGGGCTGATCCACAGGTCCCCGGCGAACGACACGGTCTTTTTTTTCGCGCCCGCGATCCTGTGCGCCCCGACTGGCTTGTCCGTCAGTGGCCTCGCCCAAACGTTCCGCGCCCCGGTCGACGACGATCCTGCCGTCCAGCCGACAGCGGACGTGCAGGTCCGGCGCGAGATCGCCGCCGACATCCTCGTGCGTGGTGGCGAGCAGGAAGCCGGTCGCACAGCGGTCGGCCAAGCGTCGCAGACTGAAGGCGATCACCCGTGCCAGCGTGCGATCGAGCGTGGCCGTGAACTCGTCCGCGACGATCCAGTCGGGCTGCCTCGCGAGCGCGAGCGCCAGCCGGAAGCGGTACCGCTGACCCTCGGACAGCTCCGCCGGCGTCCGGAGCAGCAACTGGGCTTCCCCCAGCCCGCAGGCCGAGAGTAGCTGCATCGCCACCGGCACCGGTTGCTCGAGCGTGTCGATCAGCAGCCTGCGGCCGAGATCGAGCTGGTCGACATCGATGAGAGTTCCGTGCGGCCGATCGGCGACGAGCTGCGCCGCGCGGCCCGCAGCAGGGACGACTTGCCCGAACCGCTCGATCCGGTGAACAGCACGATCTGCCCTGGTTCGATCGGCAGGTCGAGATCCTCGGCAATCACATGCGCGCCCTGTTCGAAGTCGATGCCGAAGTGATCCATCACCTGCGAAGCGCGGATCGAGTTCGTCCGGGGCAGAAAGCGGTAAGCCACGCTGAGTTTCATACCAGATGCTCGGAGTGATGAGGAACGAGTGGCCAGCCGGGGGACACACGCCCGTGACGGGTTCCCGCAGGCCGACCGCGTCAGTCGCTGCGGACATGCAGGCGGACGTCAGGCTCCCGCGCCAGCAGTCCATCGAGCTGCGCACGCACGTCGGGCCAGCGCTCGGCGGGAATCTCGAGCGTCACGGTCACCAGTGCCGGCTCGGTGTCGTCTTCGTCGGGGGGTACGGGGTGCCAGTCGGCCGACGGGGCCAGCAGCAGATCGTTGAGGCGATCGGCGTCGAAGCCGGTCAGCGTGGCGTCGAAGTCGGGCAGTTCGTGCAGCTCTTCCAGCAGCGCGACCAGTTTCGCCGGTTCCCAGTCGGAGGCGACCTCGCCGTTGTTAAGTGTGACGTTGAGCGCCTGTTCCCGCTCGAGCGCCAGATCGACGACGACGCACTCGACCTCCGTGACCCCGCGGGCCTTCAGAATCTCCAGCCGCTGATGACCACTGACGAGGTGTCCCGTCCGGCGGTTCCAGACGAACGGCTGCACGAGGTCGAACTCGTGGAGCGAGCGCGCCAGGCGGTCGTAGGCGGGGTCGCCCGGCCGCAGCGCCTGACGCGGGTTGTACGGTGCAGGCTGCAGTTCCGAGACCTTCAGGCGGGCGATGTTCACGGCTGCGCCTCCTCGGGGTGGTCGAGCCGCTCGTCCTCCGTGGGGTCCAGCAGATGGCTCGACAGGGCGAATCGCTCCCGCAGGTCGGCCCGCACCTGGCTGAGGCAGCGAGTGACATGACCTTTGGGATGTCCGAACACCAGCCCGATCTGCTCCAGCGGCCAGCCGGCGTTCTCGCGCAGCGCGAGCATGGCGAGGTACTTCCACTTGCGCGGGTCCTCGGCGGCGAAGTGCTCGTGGATCAGCCGCCAGATGATATCGGCCCCGGTGCGGGGAAGGACGACCTTCAGGCCGTCGCGTCGCACAACAGACATGCACACCTCCAGAGTCAGCAGGGAAGGACAGGCGTTCTACCCACTGGGAGAATGTTGCTGCGCGGGTGACGTTGACAACTCGCGCCCTTTGCTGGATGGTGAACCCGCCCGAACCACCGACGCGCCACGACATCCACAGAAACTCGCACGCCCCCACACGCCTCCCGATGGACGACTCCCTCTCCCGTTATCGCAAGCAGACACTCTTCGACGGCCTCGGCGAGGAGGGGCAGCGCCGACTGCTCGCCGGACGCGCACTCGTGGTCGGCTGCGGGGCCCTGGGGTCGGTGCTGGCCGAGTCGCTCGTGCGGGCCGGCGTCGGACTGGTCCGCATCGTCGATCGCGACTTCGTCGAGCTCACCAACCTGCAGCGGCAGGTGCTCTACGACGAGCAGGACATTGCCGACGGACTCCCCAAGGCGATCGCCGCGGCCCGCAAGCTGCAGCGAATCAACAGCGGCCTGGTCATCGAGCCGCATGTCGCCGATGTCGACCACACCAACATCCTCGCGCTGGCCGAGGGGGTCGATGTGATTCTCGACGGCACCGACAACTTCGAGGTGCGGTTCCTCATCAACGATGCCTCGCTCGAGACCGGCATCCCCTGGATCAACGGGGGCTGCGTCGGCAGTCATGGCCAGGTGATGACCATCCTCCCCGGCGAAACCGCCTGCCTGCGCTGTCTGATCGAGGACATCCCCGAACCGGGCACGACCGACACCTGCGACACGGCCGGGGTCATCGGGCCGGCCGTCAACGTCACCGCCTCGCTGCAGGTGGTCGACGCGTTGAAGCTGCTGGCCGGGCGGCGCGACCTGATCGAACCGGTCCTTACGGTGTTCGATGTGTGGGAGGGGAGCTACCGCCGGCTGAGGGTCGGGGACCTGCCCAGCCAGGGCGGCTGCCCTGCCTGCGGACGCGGCGAACGACTCTGGCTCTCGGGTCGACGCACGTCGCAGTCGACCGTCCTCTGCGGACGCAATGCCGTGCAGGTCTCGCCCGCCGAACGCTCCACCCTCGCCCTCGATGAACTGGCCAGGAAACTCGCCACCAGCGGCGAAGTCACGAACAACTCGTACCTGCTGCGGCTGAAGCTCGCGCCCCCGAGCCGTTCGAGCTGACCGTGTTCCGCGACGGCCGGGCCATCGTCACGGGCACCGAAGACCTGTCGGTCGCCCGCGGTCTGTACGCGCGGTACGTGGGCAGCTGACGGGCGTGTGTCGGGTGCGGAGCGGAGACTGACCGTGGGGTAGCACCGCTTCTCGAAGCGGTGCGGCGCAGCCGCCAGAGGTTGCGGGAGGGTGACTGGCACTGGTGGAGCCTGTGGCACACTCACGGGCGCTGCGTGCCTGTCGAGAGTTTCTGCGCGACCCCACACACGGCTCCAGAGGCTGTGAGACCCACCTCGGAAGAACCGGGGAATTCCAGAGAAATCCTGGGGATGCCGCCAACAGGCCGAGTGGAGTTCCGGTCCGGCGTGACTATAAGACTGGCGCAGGGGGTCCGAGAATTGACAAGGGCGTTGCGGAATCCGGTATATTCCGGACGTTGAGCGGGGCCGGTCCCGGGCGGCGTCACGCGGTTCAGCACGGGAGTGACGGAAGCAATCATGGCGAGGCAGCCCCGCAGTGTCCCCCCACCCCGGCGCGTCGCCTTGCTGATCGAAACGTCGCTCGCTTCGGGACGCGAAATCCTGAGTGGCGTGGCCCAGTACGTGCGGGAGCACAATCGCTGGACCATCCAGCTGGAGCCGCGCGATCTCGAACACGTCCTCCCGAAGTGGTTGGCCGGGTGGAAAGGGGACGGCATCATTGCCCGGATTCAGCGCCGGCAGATTGCGGACGTGGTCACCGCAACCGGTCTGCCGGTCGTCGACGTGCTCGGGATGGTGCCCGAGGCGGGCATCCCGCTGGTGCATGTCGACGACGAGCGGGTCGGGACCCTGGGAGCCGAACACTTCCTGCAGCGACAATACCGCCATCTGGCGTTCTGTGGCTTTTCCAGGGAGGTCTGGTCGCAGAATCGGCAGAGGGCGTTCGAGGCGCGGGCCGCGCGTGCCGATGCCAGTTGCAGCCTCTTCGCGGTGGATCGCCGGCACCTGTACGATGCCCGACGCGATGAGGTGCAGAATCAGTTGCTGGAGTGGATCCGGTCGCTGCCGCGGCCCGTGGGGATCATGCTGGCGACCGATCGCCTGGGTCCGCTGGTGAGTCAGGCCTGCCGGCAGGCGGGGGTACGTATTCCGGAAGAAGCGGCGGTGCTGGGAGTCGACAACGACCAGCCGCTGTGCGATCTGTGCACTCCGCCGCTGTCGAGCGTTCATCCCGATCATCAGCGGGTGGGTTACGAAGCCGCCCGCCTGCTCGACCGGCTGATGTCCGGCAGCGCGCCTCCGAAACGGCCCATTCTGCTCCCGCCGACACAGGTCATTCAGCGTCTCTCTTCGGATGCGACCGCCGTGCAGGATCCGCTTGTCGTCACCGCGCTGAACTTCATCCGGGAAAACGCCTGTCTGGGGATCGGAGCCGATGCCGTCGTCGAACATTCGGGGATGTCGCGCTCGCTGCTGCAGACGCGTTTCCGGAAGGCGGTCGGCTGGACCCTGCACGATGAGCTGGTGCGTGTGAGGCTGGCGCGGGCGCGGGAACTGCTGCTGCAGACGCGCCTGCCGGTGCAGGCCATCGCGGAGCGGTGCGGGTTTCGCTACCAGTCGCACCTGACCGCTGTCTTCCGGATGCGCCTCAACACGACGCCCCATCGCTTCCGCGTCGAGAGTCAGGAGCCCCCAAAAGGCTGAGGACCGGCCGACTCCAAGCAGGCGGCGTCGTGACGCACTTTCCGCCCCTGGGTAGCACCGCTTCTCGAAGCGGTGCTACCCAAGCGTCATCGTCGTGGGTCGCGCAACCCCGGCCCCTCCGGTTGAAGGCCCCTCAACCTCCTCCCGGACGCCCATGAAGACCACCCCCCTCACCGAACAGGTTGCCGACTGGCAGGAGCACCTGCAGGTCGACCACCACCACCGGCTGGTCCGCAACGTCGCCCTGACCGGACTGATCTCGAAGAACGGCTATCGCTACGCCCCGGACGCCCTGCGGCAGGCCGTGAGCCTGTACGAGCACAAGCCGGTGTTCCTCGACCATGCCCCCGACGGCAGCCGGCCGCAGGTCCGCAGCACCCGGGATCTGGTCGGGACGATCGTCTCGCCACGCTTCGAACAGGGACGGATTCGCGGCGACATCCGCACGCTCGACACCGAATCGGGTCGCCTCTTCCTCACGCTGACGGCCTCGAACGCACCCGGCCTCGGGATGAGCCATGTCGTGCTCGCCGAGCGGACCACCGACGAGGGGGACGTGACACGGATTCACGACGTCATCAGCGTCGATGCGGTCGTCTTCCCGGCCACCACCACGACTTTTCGGGAAGCGCAGCGCGATCCCCCGCAGACGCCCGACGTCACCGCAACCGACGGCGCGTCACCCGCGCCGACATCACACGGTTGCGCGAAGCACTCGATCGGCGGACGGAAGAGCGCGACGACCTTCGACAACGACTGGCGTCCCTCGAGGCGGCGACGGCCCAGTCCATCGACCTGCAGACGGTCGAGCGGCTGCTGCAGTCGGCCGGCCTGTCTGCCGAGTGCACGACGGCGTCGTTCCGTCGACATCTGTCGCAGGCGGACGACCCCACCCGGCGCGAACTGCTGCACGAACACCGCTCGCTGCTCGAACGTTTGCGGCAGCAGCAGCCCGTCAGCCTGGCCCGCACCGACATCGGCGATCGTGGCGGCGATGCCCGGTTCGTCGCGATCGTCAAACGCGCGCGCTGAACCGCCACTGCCTCCTCGCACCTTCCCGACCCCGCTTCTGTTTGAAAGACCCCCATGCCTGATCACCTGCGCTTTCGTTCCGGCCCTGTCCACCTGCTGAAGCTGCGCGTCGATCCCGCTTCGATCATCGAGCCGGGCGACCTGCTGTACCTCGACGGCACCGAGGCGCGGCCCGCCGGCGAGTTCCCCTGGGACACCGATCTCGCCACCACGCAGGCGCAGTTCGCCGACCAGTTTCTGGGGATCGCCCACGAACGATCGGCCGAGGGAGAGAGCGAGCCGATCTCCGTCGATCTCAGCCCGATGTCGGTCTACGAACTCGAGGTCGACCCGGCCGCGTATGAAGTCGGCCAGCTCCTGGGTCCCGCTGAGGCGAGCGGGGCGTTGCAGGAGCAGCAGCTCGCCGCGGTGGCCTCGCCGGGTCGCGCCATCGCCCGGGCCGTTGAGTTCAGCACCGGTGAAGTGTCGCGACTGCGCGTGACGTTCGCGTCGGCCTGGGCAACCGGCTCCACCAACACCAACGCGGCGCTGGGTTGATCCCCGTGTCATCCTGCCGTGGCGCGCGACCTTCTCGCTCAAGACTCTTCCCTCCTCTCTTCCAGGCATCACGCATGAATCTCCGCACGCTCATCGAATCGCACGGCCCCCAGGGCTTCTATCACAAGGTGTGTGATCTGCTGAACGACCGGCAGCTCACACCGGACGACTTCTCCTACCACGAGCTGGCCGAGGCCTGTGGCGTGCTGCCGCGGCTGCGGTCGCTGCGCGAGTCGGCCGTCGAAGACGCGCCGCTGTCCCAGGTGCTCAGCGAATCGAACCCTGGTGTCGGCTCGTCGCTGTTCCAGGTCGTGACGGGTGAGCTGATCGGGCGCAAAGTCCTCGAAGGTTACGAGGATGACAGCAGTTTCATCGGCCACAAGCTCTGCACAGTCGTGCCCAGCCGGTTGCGCAACACGCGGATCGCGGGCTTCACGGCCCTGGCGGGCCCGGCCGAGGTGCACGAAGGTCACCCGTACGAGGAGTCGAGCTTCGGCGAGAAGTTCGTCACCACGCTTGAGTCGAAACAGGGGCGGATCCTCAGCATCAACGAAGAGCTGATCGCCTTCGACCAGACGGGGGAGATCCACCGTCGGGCTCTGGCGCTGGGTTACTACCTGCGTCAGGAACAGGAGCGGACGATCGTGCGGGCCGTCACCGATGCCGACGCCGCGAGCGGCCGCTATGTGTACCGTCCGGAGGGGACCGGCCAGACCCTGTACAAGACCGACGGTTCGCACCGCAACTGGATCGGTGCCGGGAATACGACCTCTCCGTCCTTCAACACAGCCATGCCGCTGGACGACTGGACGGATGTCGAAGCGGTCCTCCACTACCGGGCCACCGAAGTGACCGATGACCGGATCGATGGAGACCGCCGGCCGATCGTCTCGCCGGCCCGGCAACTGCTCGTGCCCGAGGCCCTGCGGGGTACCGCGCGGAGCATCGTGCATTCGACGGAGATCACCCTCAGCTCGAGCGACGGCGAGACCCGCGTGGCCAACCCCGTGCATGGCGAACTCGAGGTGCTCAGTTCGCCGTTCATCGACGAGCAGGGGGGCCAGGCCGCGGCAGACTGGTACGTGGGGGACTTCCGTCGGCAGTTCCTGTGGACCGAGATCTGGCCGGTGCAGACCTTCCTGCAGCGGGCCGACAGCGAGTCCGCCTTCGAGCGCGATGTCGTGCTCCGCATCAAGGCCCGGTACTACGGCGGACTGAGTGCCGTCGACACCGTGTTCGTGACCAAGGTCGACGGTGCCTAGCCGCGCTGAGTTCCCGGCTCTTCTCCCGGAGCCCGTCTCCCTCCGGGTGGTCGTCGGCACGGAAGCCGTCCAGGCGTCAGGCACTCGACGCGGCCACCCGGAGGTCCTCTCGATGGAGCACCAGGACTCCCTGCCCGATCGACACCAGAACTCCCGCCCATGTCGACATCTCACGCCACCCCGCACCGTTCGCAGCCGCACGATGACCTGCAGGCCCTGTGGCGCGAAGTCGGCGAAGTGAAGGTCGCGGTCGGAAGGCTCGACTCGGGCTTCGGGGCCGTGCGGTCCGAGATCGGTGCCCTGCGCGAGACCATTCAGAAGGCGGTTCGCGATCAGCGGCCCAACACGCTGGGGATCGTGTCGGCCGTCATCGGGGCGGCGGGAGTGGCCGTCACGCTGATCTCGCTGCTGGTGGGGGGCATGACCTGGTCCCTGTATCGGGAGCTGGACCGCGACCGGGTCGAAGCTGACCGGCTGCATCATGCGGCGCTGGAGCGTCTGCATGGTGTGACCACCGACCTCGAGCATCATGTGCGGTCGGAAGGACACCCGGGCGTCCTGTCCCGCGTGGCCGTGCTGGAGTCGCGAGTGACACGCCGGGACCGCCCCGCTCGCTGATCGTTTCGGCCGAGTTTCAAACCGGACTCTGCGGGGTCCCCGGCAACGCAACGAGCGACGGGGGCTCTTCAGACTGGGATTGACCTGCTTTCGCCCCGCAGCGAGAATCCCGCCCCCCTGGCCCCTGAGGCGTCCCCGGCATTGGCCGGTCCCGGCGTGTCAGACCCTGCCAGAGATTCGCTCGCGCGTTTGTCATCATCGGTCAAGCGTTCCTCGTCGACCGACATCACTCTGGTTGTCCCCTGGAGCCAGTCCCATGGCCGTCCATCCTCTCGCCCTGGTCGACCTGTGTGCGGAGATTCATCCCTCGGCCGAGATTGGACCACACGTGGTCATCGAAGGGCCGGTGACTATCGGAGCCGGCACGATCATCAAGCCCTTCGCGGTCATCATCGGGCCGACCAGCATCGGGGAGAACTGCCGGATCCACTCGCATGCCGTGGTCGGCGATGCTCCGCAGGACCGGGCCTACAAAGACGAGAACTCTTCCTGTCGCATCGGGGCGGGCACCATCATTCGCGAAGGAGTGACGATCCATCGCGCGACCGGCCAGGACGCCGTGACCTCGCTCGGCCGCAACTGTCACCTGATGACCAACTCCCATGTCGGCCACAACTGTGTGCTCGAGGACGAAGTGACGCTGGTGAGCGGCGCACTGCTGGGGGGTCACGTCCATGTGGCCCGGCAGGCGATTATCTCAGGCAACGCCGCGGTGCATCAGTTCACCCGGATCGGCCGCCTGGCGATGGTCGGCGGGCTCTCGAAGGTCACGCAGGACATTCCCCCCTTCATGATGACCGACCGCGAAGGTTCGGTCGCGGGGATCAACCTCGTCGGGCTGCGGCGGGCCGGCTACGGCCCCCAGGAGCGGGCCGACGTCAAGGAAGCCTTCCGCATCCTGTACCGCATGGGCCTCAACCTGCCACATGCCCTCGAACTGATTGAAGACCAGGGCACCACCGCGGTCGCTCCGCTGGTCGAGTTCCTCGTCCTTAGCAGCCGCCGCGGACTCACGAAGGGGAATAGCCTGCGGCTGTCGGGCGAGCGGACCCCCTCGGTGAACGAGTCGGATTCGTCTGCCAAAGCTGCCTGACCGGACCGGGCCACCCCTCCGGACCCGTCGCCGCGCGATGGCTCTGCAGCGGTCGTGCCGGTGCTGCCGATACTCCCGACGTGTCAGGAGTCTGCGCCGTGTGGAATCGGCCGGCTCCTCGTCCGGGTGCAGCGCCCGGACCGACGGGATGCAGTTGGCAGGGACGGACACCTGCACACCGTCAACATCGCCGGGAGACGTCGGAGACGCACGCCACAGGCGGAGTCTTCCCCGTCCCCTCGACGACTGGCAGCCTCCGTTCGCGTCCCGCGACCCGAGAAGCGACAGATGCCGGCCTCGCTGACTGCTTCCGCCATCGGCAGACGCTGCGCCACCACCTGTGGTCTGTGGTTGCTGCTCGCCCTGGCGCATGCGCCGTTGCTGCAGCTTCAGTTTCGTCACATCTGGGGACGCCCCCACTACCGCTTCTTTCCGCTGCTGCTGGCGATCGTCGCCGGCCTGGTGTGGCAACGGCGGAAGCGATGGCAGTCCGCCCCGTATGTGCGCGGCAGGTGGCTCGAGCGGTCGCTGCTGTTGGTGGCGCTGTTCATGCTCAGCAGTGCCATTCTACACGGCTCCCCCTTTCTCGCGGCCGCGTCGGCGGTGCTCTCCACCGGCTTCGCCATCGTCCATCTCGGGGGCCTGCGCGCCATCCCGATCCTGTTCGGTCCCTGGATGCTGCTGTGGTTCATGGTACCCCCACCGCTCGGCACCGACCTGACGCTCATCTCTGAACTCCAGGGGCTGACATCGCGGCTGTCGAGCCGCATGCTCGATCTGCTGGCTGTCGACCACCTGATGTCGGGCAACGTCCTGCACATCGCCGAGCGAACGTTCCTCATCGACGAGGCCTGCAGCGGTGTGCACTCGCTGTTCGCGCTGCTGGCGGCTGCCGCCGTCTCGCTGGTCGTCACGTCGCGCGGCGTGCGACGCGGGGCGGTCCTGATGATCATGACCATCGTCTGGGCCCTGCTGCTCAACCTCGTGCGCGTGCTGTCGATCGCCCTCGCGTATGTCTGGTACGACATCGACCTGTCGGAAGGCTGGGTGCACGAGGGACTCGGCCTGGTGATGTTTGCCGCCGCCGTGCTCCTCGTGCTCAGTACCGACCAGTTGCTGCACTTCACCGGCTACTGGTTGAAGCAGATCGCGCACTTCGCGCTGCGGCGATCGCGCCGCCGCCGCGTCTACTACCGACCGTCACGGGCAATGGCGTCAGACGGTGGCGGACTTGCCGGTGACACTCCCGGCCCGGGACGACCCTCTCGCCGGCTGACGCTGGTGGCGGCAGCCACCTATGGACTGCTGCTGGCGGTCGAGCTCAGCGGGCTGACGGCAGGGGAAACGCGCCGGTTCTCGGCCTCCGAATTTCCCGAGCTCGCGGCGCGTCGCTCCCCGAACGTCTGGGGGACTGGACCCTCGTGAGTTACGAGCCGGTCGAACGCGATTTCTCCAGCGACTTCGGGAAACACTCCGACCGCTGGGTGTATGCGGTCTCGGGTCTGCACGTGGCGGTCTCGGTCGATCGCCTGTTTCATGCCTGGCACGAGCTGTCGCGCTGCTATGAAGGACAAGGCTGGCTGCTGACGGAGCGGGCGGTCCACTTCGAGGGTCCCCGGCCCGGACAGATTCCGCGGGCGGTCGTCCGCTTCGAGCGCGAGACCGGCGAACAGGGCTGGCTGGTGTTCGCCCTGCTCGATGGTGTCGCCGATCCGCTGCTGCCACCGGCCACTGTCCGCTCCTCCCGACTCATGGAGCGACTCCGCTCGCGCCAGACCATCCAACTACAGACATTTACGGCCACCGAGGGGCCGCTGACCCCCGCCGACCAGCAACTCGTCGAAACGCTGTTCGAGGACGTCGCCCACCACCTGCAGTCGCTGATCCGTGCCCATGCCCCGGAGGAGTCGGATGGCTGAAAGCAGCTTCCAGCGCGAACTTCGGCGACGGGACGCCGCACGTGAGGCGCGGCGCGCGTTCTGCTTCGGACTGCCGGCCCTCTTCGCCTTGACGGTGGCGCTGTTGCTGATCAACACGGCCAGCCAACACGTCGCGGACGGATCCGCCCGCAGCCACTACCTGCGCGGTCTCGATCGGTCCCTCAAGGACGGGAACTGGGAGCAGGTGCGCTTCATCAGCCGCAAGCTGGCCCTGCTGCGACCCGGCGATCGCCTCGCGCTGTACTACCTGGCGCGTTGTGCCGACCACGAGCAGCACCACGAACGGGCCCGCCGACTGATGGAGGAGATTGCCCCCGCCGATCAACCGGGATACCCCGCAGCACACTGGTGGCTGGCGCAACACTACGCCGCCGCCACGTCGCCCACGGTCGAACAGCTGCGGCTCGCACGTGAACACGCACTCCGTCTGCTGGAACTGGAGCCCGAACAGGCCCAGGCCCACATGCTGCTGGGTCGACTCGATCTGGCAACGGGCCAGACCGCGGCGGCCCTGTCGCGGTTCGACGCAGCCACCCGGGAAACACCCGCGCTGCACCTGGAAGTTGCGCGGGCCCTGCAGCCACTCGCACAGCCAGCGACGATGGCCAGTCATGCCCGGCAGGCCGCCGACTTCCATCGCCGAGAGACCGCCCGGAATCCCCATGATGCCGACGCCCGCATTCACTGGGCCGACGCACTCACGATGCTCGGACAAATCAAAGCGGCAGCCGACGTGCTCCGCAGCGGCTGGAGGCTGACGGACGATCCCCAGCTGCGCGCACCGGCTTGCCGCCCTCTGCGTCGAAGAGTACGACGCCTTCGCCGCAACACCGATCACCGTGCGCAGTCTGACGTCGCAGCTCGAGCTGCTGCAACAGGCGCTCGCCGCGGTCCCCGCACACGAGGGCGCCCTCCTGCGGCTGACGTACCTCACGTCGCGCGACCCCGACCACAGCACGCGCACCCACGATCTGCTTCAGGAAGTCCTCGCCAGCGGCCGCGCGCCCGCCCTGGTGCATACGATTCTGGGCGGGCAGGCTCTGTCGCGCAACGATCCCGAAACCGCACGCCTGCACTTCGAAGCCGCCCATCAACTGGAACCGCAGAGCCCGGCCTGCCTGAACAACCTGGCCTGGGCATTGGCACAGCGTTCCTCACACGACCTGCCACGCGCCCTGCAGTTGGCCGAGACGGCCGTCCGGCTCTCTCCCGACCATTCCGAGATCCGTCAGACAAAGGGACAGATCCTGCTGATGATGGGCCTGCATCGGGAAGCTCTGCCGGAGTTCGAACGCGGGCTCCACGGGGCGGTCGATCGTGCCGACATCCACCGCTCTCTGGCCGAGATCTACGACCAGCTTGGTCAACCCGCTTTAGCCGATCGACACCGCCAGTTCGAATCCGAGTCGGTCCGCCGCTGATCCTTCAAGTCCCGACAACGGCGGTCCGATGGTGAGAATGGGCAGGCTCCAGAGCTTGCTGACACGGAGGTCCGGGGCTGACGCCGTTTTGGAACGTCGGCCCCCCGAACAGACGGAGAGTTCGCCATGCTGGCCTGCACGCCCGCACAGTCGGTCCGCACCCTGACACTGCTGATCTCGAGCCTGGCCCTCACTCAGCCGCTCGCCGCAGGCTTCATTATCGAAGGCGAGCCCAACAGCACGCTCGCCACGGCCCAATCGGTCGACGCCGCCCTCACCACCGAGGCCCAGGGCTTCATCGAAGACAGCACCACGCTCCCCCATGCGACCGTCATCGGGACGGGGGATGGCACTTACGACTACTACAGCTTCACCGTCAACAGCCCGGGAGCCGAAGGCATCTTCGACATCGACCTGGGGTTCTTCGACGCGGCCCTGTTCCTGTTCTCGCCCAGCGGGGCCCTCATTACGATGAATGACACCATGGCCGGCCCGGTCGACTCCGGCAGCTTCCTCATTCGGGATCCGTTCATCCGTCACACGTTTGCCCAGGCCGGCGTCTACACCGTCGGCGTGGCCCAGACAGGAGCAACTGCGGTGGATGGTGGCATCAGCGGACCGGCACCTCCCAGCGGAGCTTTCTACCTGCTCAACATCTCGGTCGAGGATACGGCCGTGCCCGAGCCGGGGACCCTCATTCTCTTCAGCGCCGGCATGGCGGGGCTGATGTATCGCGAACGGCGCAAGCGTGCCGCCGCCCGTGCCGCCGGCCACACCGACCCCACCGCGTGACCGCCCCGCCGGCAAGTGCGCGACGCGTCGGCCGAGCTGATCAGCGTTCGCGAAACTCCTGTTCGCGATGATAGGCGAGTGCCGCCTGATCGGGGGCGAAGCGCGTTGGCGGCAGTAGCTCTGCGCCGTGGACTTCGAGCAGCGAACAGACAAACCTCCAGTCCGCCAGCTCTTCACGCAACCGGTGTGCGACGACAATGCGCAGTTCCTCATCGATGGTGAGGAGTCCACGTTCGAATGCCCGCTCGAACTGGGTGCTCAAGCAGAGCCAGTGACGCCCCTGCACATGGACCGTCACACGCCTGCTCAGCCGTGACATGGGACGTCACTTGGGCAATCTGTTCCGATCGCGGGAACTCTGCGGTTGGCCGCGAGAGTCGTTCCGACAATCCCACGGCCCGATTGTGTAATTCCTGCCAGCTACTTTGAGTGCCGGTGCGTGGTCGTGCACTTTCCACAGGCCGATTCTCTGCAGAAAAGCGGGGTGTGTCGTTATTTCCCGGGTGGTGTCATCAATGTGGCGCAGCTTGTGCGTGAAGGAGGATCAACTTGACCACTCGCTCACAGCGAGTCTCCACTTCACCACACAGGACGGGAGGCGACTTCGATGCGACTGACACATTTCAACCTGCCAACTTCACTGACACGACTGGCCGCGTGCCTGGCAGCCAGCGGCCTATTCGCTACGGCTGCCCTGGCCCAGGATTCGGGCTATTTCGACGCGGGGACTTCCAGCGGTTTTGGCTCGGCCGTTCCTGCAGTTCTGCCATCACAACGAACGGGCGATGGGAACTCCTGTGCCCCAGGTGGCTGCGTATCGGGGTGCTTTCCGCGTGATCCTGCGGGATCGTACGACGGCGTGCTGCCCAACGCCCCGGGGTCCTTCCCCATGGCGGGGTATCGCGGGCGGTACGAGAATCCGGATGTCAATGGTGCCGCCGGTCGGCCTGAATTCCGGCACCGTCCACGCGATCGCCGTCAGCCAGAAGGAGGGAGTCTCGACGGATCTGATCGCAGTCGGCTGCCCAGCATGATCGGGAGCCGACCTGGACTCGATCCCGAGATGAAGGCGCGCTACGAACAACTGCGTCTGCAGTTCGCCAATCCCGTCGGTGGGAACAGCGGCGGGGCCCCCTACCTGGCGGGCAGCGACACGGACATTGACCCGGAACTGTTGAGGTTCCTCCAGGACCTGCGGAGTCGACGCGGCTCCGAGTTCGGCGATTCGGGTCTGAACGGCTACCAGTTCGACACGGGTCGCACCACGCCCCGGATCGACAGCTATTGATCGTGCCGTCCGGCGCCCCCCCGCGTGCACGGAGGATGGGTCCCAGGGCCCGGTGATGACAGCGCCGGGCCCTGGTCTGTTTCGCGGGCCTGACCAGACGTGCTGCCCAGGTCAGGCCAGGCCAACGCGTCACCCGCTGGCGCGAGATTACTCGTCCAGGTCGAGACCCCATTCCGACTGCACCAGCGGCGGAGTCACCCGGATGCTGGCCCGGCCGTTGGCCCACCGGATGACCTCGGGGCGTTTGGCGACGTCGGTGCACAACCGGCTGGGACGCGGACGAATCCCCACGCGTCCCAGGTCCAGGCGGTCGGAATCCCAGCAGGTCTGGATCGTCACGTCGGGATGCGTCCGCTCGCGGGTATGGCCGGCACAGGCCCGCGACAGCAGGGAGAACGCATGATCGTCGAGGTCGAACACCGACCCCCGCAGCGTGCCCGCGAATTCGGCGGCCCGCGGACCATGCTCGGGATCGTATGATTCGTTGTGCCGACACGAGTCGTGCAGCACCGCGAACAGCGACACCACCGCGACGTCGGCCCCGGTCTCTTCCGACAGCCGCAGCCCGTTCTCCAGCACCCGTGCCCAGTGCGCAACGCCATGACATCCGCCGAGCGGCAGCAGATAGTCGGTGAGTATGGCGTTGAGCACCGGCTGCAGATCCATGACTCCAGTGTACTCGCGCCGAGCCGGATTTCGAAACGACCAGCCGGCGTCCGCGACGGGGCTGGAGGACGACTCTGTGTCCCTGCGGCGCGCGCCTTACGGAGCCGGCTGCGGGAGGGAAATGTCGCTCAATGAGTACGACTGCGTCGCGGCGCGGTGCATGGCCTCCAGCAGATGTGGATGCAGCACGGTATTGGTGCGCCGGTCGAAGAGCCCGAAGCTCTCCCCCCCACTTCCCTGACCGCCGTTGTCCCAGTAGACCGGGACGATCCCGCGGTCGACGGCCGCCTTGGTGACGTACTCCATGTAATATCGCCGATAGTCCTCGAAGCCCGCCTGGCGGGTCGCGCCGTATTCACCCAGCAGCACGGGGACGCCCCGGTCGATGAAGGTGGTCTGCAGTTTGTCGAACTGTGCCAGGACGAACTCTTCCTGGCCCCAGTCGTCGCTGCCGGGCGAGGCACTCCCCCAAGTCTGCGTCCTGGCCTGCAGCGTAAACAGGTAGGGGTCGTAAAAGTGCGCCGAGACGATGAGCCGGTTCGCCGCGGAGTCGCGCGGGAGCGTGAACCCCCGGATCGTGTGGTCGATGTTGGTATTGTAGCCGGGCACGACGAGGTGCCGCTGGGCATTGTGCCCGCCGCTGGCGCGGACCACGTTGACGAACTGCTGATTCAGGTCGTTGATGATGGCGAAGTAGCGCGGGTCGGGGTCACCGTACCCGTCGTGGATTTCGTTCATCGACTCGAACAACAGCTCCTCCCCCGCGTCGGCGAAATGGGCGGCGATCTGCGTCCACACCGCGACGAACCGCGCCGAACGGCGGCATTGTTCGCCTCCGTCAGGTTCCCGTCGGCATCATTGAGCGTGAGCCACTCGACCTCTTCGAAGCCGTCGGCCCCATCGTGGTGCAGGTTGATGATGACGTACAGTCCGGCGTCGCGCGCGTAGCCTGCGACTTCGGCCACACGCTCAAGCCAACTCGGCTCAATGACGTACTGTGGACCGGGACCCATGTGGGCTGTCCACGTCACCGGGATGCGGACCAGCTCGAAGCCGGCCTCGGCCACAGCCTGCAAGAATGCGGGCGTGACGGTCGGGTTACCCCAGGCGGTTTCTCCCCCGGGGGCATCCAGGCTGTTCCCCAGGTTCCAGCCCAGATCGATCTCGGCCAGCAGCTCGGAAGAGGTGTGGGTGAACTCACGCGGAGTCTGCTGGGCCGACGCCATGGCCGGCAGCCATGTCAACAGGCACGCGCTGACGAGCAGAGTCCGCAGGCCGTGGCAGCGCAGGTCAACGAGACGACGAGAGATGTGTTGAAGCATGAGGGTTCCTCCGGAACGTCCAGCCGACGCCGTCGGCAGGCGTTGCTCAGTAAAGTGAACTTCCAATATTGCCCGACATCACCTTGTGACCCAGGATTCGAAGCCCGGCGGTGGCAGCGCCAGGTCATGGATATCTGCCGCCGAGAGTGCTAGCTCCGCGCGGGGCGTGGGACTTCGCGGGTGAGCCCGGCTTCGAGGACGCGCTGGCGACGGACCTTGCGCACGAGGACCCGGACGTTTCCGTCGTGGACCGTCTCACTCCCGGTCGGGAGCGCGCCCTGTCGCTCGACGATCCAGGCGCTGAGGTTGTGGCTCCCGGGCGAGGGGGTGAGGTCGATGCCGGTGAGATTCCGAATGCGGTCCAGCGTCGCGCCCCCGCCGACAACCCAGCCTGACCCGGTCCGGATGACGTGCACGGGCAACAGGTCGTGCTCATCCTGAATGTCCCCCACGAGTTCCTCGACGATGTCTTCGAGGGTAATCAGCCCGGCAACGCGTCCCGCCGGGTCGCGGACCAGCGCGATGTGGGAATGTTCGCGGAGCAGCCGCTCCAGGGCCGTCGAGAGGGGCGTCTCTTCCAGAAAGCTCGGAATCTCGCGGAGGATGCCCCGGATCGAGGAGTCCTGCGGATTGAGCTTCATCGCGGTGACGATGTCTTTGAAGGTCACATACCCGACGATCGACTGGGGATCCTCCTTGCGTTCGCAGACGGGGAACCGCGTGTGCAGGTCGAGGTGCGCCGCCACCAGACTGTCCATCAGCGAGTCGTTCAGTTGCAGCATGCGGATATGCTCGGCGGGCAGGGCAATCTCCTTGAGGGGCCGACTCGCCAGCCGCGCCGCCCCCAGAATGATATTCTCCTCCCGGGCCCCGATCAGCCGCGCTGTCCGCGCCATGTTGGCGATGGCCCGCAGTTCCTGGAGTTCGGCCGATTCACTGCGGGCATCGGCGTGCGGGCGGGGACGCCACAGCTTCGCCAGCAGATCCATCAGCCCCGAGGCCGACCACTCCAGCAGCCACACCACCGGCCAGACGCTGAGGGCGAAGAACTTCATCAGGGGGGAGAGCCGGAGGCAGACCCACTCCTTGTGTCGCAGGGCGAACAGCTTCGGCATGAGTTCGCCAACGACGATCGTCACGGCTGTCAGCGGTACCACCACCAGCCCAATGGACAGCACATTGGCCGTCGTCGGACCGATCCCCAGAACTCTGAGCAGGGGGGCGATGGCGTCGGCGGCGCTCGCGCCGCCGGTGGCGCCGGCGATCAGGCCGACCAGCGTGATGCCCAGCTGCACCGCCGCCAGGCTGTGTTCGATCCCCTCCTTCATCCCCAGGGCCGCCACCGCTCCGGCGTGCCGCTCGGACACCAGCAGTTGCAGACGCGACCGCGATATCGAGGTCAGGGCGATTTCGTAGGCGGCGAGGACACCGTTGAGGAGGACCATCGCCAGGACAATCAACACTGCGAAGTATTCCATCGGTCCTGTTCTCAAGCGCTGCCTGGCTCTCGGGACGAGACCGGCCGACGGCAGCGCAGTCCAGAGCGCAGCGCTGGCAGCGCCGGGGCGGACGACCGGCGGACGGGTCGCAGGGCTGACGCGATTCTAGCGAATTCACGCCAGGTCGCGCTACCGTCGCAGTCGTGCTCGCACACGACTGAGCGTGCGGATGATCCTCCCGAGGACCTGGCAGCCCCCCGGCACGCGGCAGGCGGTCCCCAGCAGGGCGGCCCGCCATTTCAGCCGCCTCTCGCCGTGCTGCCGGACACCGTCCAGGGCGGCGATCGATTCGGGCGTCAGGTTCAGCCGCAACGCCCAGCAGGCGTACTGCCAGTGCATGTCTCCCACGCGGCGCACAGCTCTCGCTGTCCGTGATGTTCTTCGCCTTCAGGAATTCGACAATCGTCTGGATCGCCCGGCCGATACACCTCACCGCCTCCGGGCGGGACTTGTCCGCGTTCGATCCGGGAACTCGTCGATAGAGATAGACGACCTGTTGCGAGCGAAACATCCGTGGCTGCGCACAGCGGATCTGGACCGGGTAGACTGCGTCCTCCCACGCCAGTTGCAGATGCTCCGCGAGGGGTCCCACCCGCTCGGCAAACTCGCGCCGGGTCAAGAAATTCGCAATGCCCGGAGTCCACTTGGTGACCGGATGCCAGGAGATCTGCTCGAGAGAGCAATCGGTGGACGGCTGCGACGGAGCCAGGTGCTCCCGCACATCCTCCGCGGCGACGAAGCGTATCGTCTGGCCGTACACCAAGTCGGCGGAATTCCGGACCACGTGTTCGTAAAGGAGTGTCGTCCGCGCGACAGGGAGCATGTCGTCCGCGTCCACGAACCCGATGACGTCACCACTCGACGCCTGCAGCCCGACATTGCGGGCCGCGTTCACACCGGCGTTCGGTTGCGACAGACAGCGGACCTGAAACTCACCATCGTGGTGGCTGTCGCGAAAGGCCTGAGCAATCGCTTCCGTGTCGTCGGTCGAGCCATCGTTGACAACCACGACTTCGAGCGGCCGGTAGCTCTGGAGGCGGCAAGACTCGAGCGTCTCGAAGATGTACGGCGCCGCGTTATAGGCGGGAATGATGTAGGACACGAGGCCCGGTGTTCCGGCCCCGAGGTGCCATGGCGTGCTCCCGCTGTGTGTACCCTGAGCGATCATCTTGGCCCTCTGCTCTGTGAGTCGCGGTGTCCTTGCGACGTGGTGGAGTCGCCCAGGCGAGGGATGGCATCGCCGGGCTATCTGCCCGCACGGTCGCGACGACGAACGATGCGAGGCCGCCGCCGGACAGGTCCAGCAGCAGGCAGCGCCGCCGTCGGGCAGCGGTCGTCGGACCGCGCAGAATGGAGAGAGGCATGACGGCTCGTGGACAGTGCTGTCGATGAGGCGGGTCGAAGATGCCGACCCAGTCGATCGCGGATCACGCGAATCAGGTCCATGCTAACACGGCCGACGGTGTAGCAGTGGTGTAGCACTAGTGGCGCGCACGACTGAGGCTGCGCACGATGCCCCCGAGGGCGCACACCCCACCCGGCAAGCGACCGACCGGGCCCAGCAGGGCGGCCCGCCATTTCAGCCGCCTCTCGCCGTGCTGCCGGACACCGTCCAGCGCGGCGATCGATTCGGGCTTCAGGTTCAGCCGCAGGCGCAAATCGCCCACTTCCAGTACATGGCCCCCACCGGCGCCAGCTCTCGCTGTCCGTGATGTTGTGCGCCTTCAGGAATTCGACAATGGTCTGGATCGCCCGGCCGATATACTGGAACGCCTCCGGGCGGGACGTGTCCGAGTTCGACCCAGGGACTCGCCGATAGAGATAGGCGACCTGCTGCGAGCGGAACATCCGTGGCGGTCGGCGTCGGCCTGTTCGGTCTGTGCCTTGCCCTGCTGCTCAATCGCTCGACTGTCCGCGTCGGCCACGGCGATATGACACACTGGTACACGCTGCACGCCCGTCTCCGATCCGGCCGCAGTGTCAAGGTGATGCCCAACTGCCCGCTGGAAGTCATTCGTGCCGTGGAGCACCTGGTGGAGAAACGGCTGGGTCTGGTGGACGCTCCCGTCGCGGGCGAGCACCAGGGCTGAGCATGGCAACTCCGTCCAAGACCCGGCGAAGTGATCGCCGGATCCGGGCCGGTCGCAATGCGCGGTCATGAACGCCGAGCGTCAACACAAGTGCACTGGCCGTCACGCTGGTCAGTACCACCTCGCCCTCACTTGGAGTCGCGGCGAGCCTGACGGCGCTTGTTCGTGGCGGAGAGATGCTTCTGCGTGCGGATCTGGCCGCTGATCTTGATGCGGTCTCGTTTGGCGGCGGTGCGGCTTTTGAGTTGCGACTTCTTCGTGACCTTCAGTTCCTGGGCCTTGCGGCCCGCCTCGAGCGCGCGGGGCGTGGTGTGTTTGGCGGCAGTCTTCCGCTGCTTTGTGGGCGGTTTCGTGGTGGCCGTCGATCGACTGTCGGCTTTGGTCGACTCCTGGTCCGATTCCTGAGCCTCGGTGGATGATTGGTCCGCAACGGCCTGTTGAGCCGATGTCTTGCTGCTCGATTTTCTTTCGGCCGACGCTTTGCTGGCCGATCCGCCTGACGACGATTCCGAGGCCAGCTCGATTCGGGTTTCCTCCAGCGACTTGCGAACGGCGGCGCGCTGTTCGCGATGTTGAGCGGTGCGCGACTTACGTGGTGGATTCTGACGAGGCCCGACCTTTCCGCCACCTTCGACCTTTTGGAGTTGTGTGGTAAAGCGATCCAGGACTTCACCAAACAGCTCGGCCTTCTCCGCCGAGCGGGTGTTGTCGTCGGTGGCTCGCGCCCGCTGCAGAGACTGTGTGGCTCGCCTCTGGCGCAAGGCCTGATCGCGCCGACTTGTCGCGCAGCTTGCGGGCACGCGTGATCTTCTGTCTCAGCCGGGCTGCGGACAGCTTGCAGATCTCCGAACGGCTGCTGGACTTGACGAGCGTCAGTTCGCTGGCCGTGCAGAGCTGCTTGGCGCGAGCGGTCGAGATGCTCATGGCGGCTCCTGTCGAGTGAGAGGCGGAGGGCGAGCTGGGCCGGCGACGGGTTTCGAGGCTCAGATCGACCAGTACTCATACCAAACTGCACTCGCGCGTGTCCAAAGCCCGGCGATGGCATCGCCGGGTCAGCGAGATCACAGCGAGAGTGTTACGGCGTCTCCAGCTCCACAGACTGCAACGTCTTCGCCGTTTCGTCATCCACGTAGTCGCTGTGGCAGGAGGCCTTGCCTTCGTCGGCGTGGACTGCTTTCTTCGTCTTGCTGGCGAGTTTGTGGATCTCATCCGGCGAGAGCACGCCACGCTGCTCGAGGATCTGCTGCTGCTCGGGGGTGAGGGCCTCGGTCACCTTGGCCCGGTCCCATTGATACGAGTCCTCCTTGCCGCTGGCGAACTCGACGATCTCCTTGGAGATCCGCACGCTGCACCAGTCGTGACCGCACATGGCACAGAAGTCGGTGTCGACATCGAGGTCCTCGTCGTGAAAGGCGCGGGCCGTATCGGGGTCGAACGAGAGTTCGAAGTGCTTCTCCCAGTTGAGGGCGGCCCGGGCCTTCGTCAGCTCATCATCCCGGTCGCGCGAACCGGGAATGCCCAGGCGCGACATCGGCGGCATGGGCCGCGATCTTGTACGCGATGCAGCCCTGCTTGACGTCGTCCTTCTTCGGCAGCCCCAGGTGTTCTTTCGGCGTGACGTAACAGAGCATGCTGGCCCCATGGTAGCCAGCGGCGGTTGCCCCGATGCAGCTCGTGATGTGGTCGTACCCCGGGAAGATGTCGGTCACCAGCGGACCGAGCACGTAGAACGGCGCCCCGTGGCAGAGCTGACGCTGCAGCTTCATGTTGTATTCGATCTGGTCGAACGGCACATGACCGGGACCCTCGACCATCACCTGCACCCCTTTGCGCCAGGCCCGTTCCGTCAGCTCGCCCAGCGTGCACAGTTCGGCCAGTTGGGCGGCGTCGGTGGCATCGGCCAGTCCGCCGGGCCGCAGCCCGTCGCCAATCGAGAAGGTGACATCGAACGACCGCATGATGTCGCAGATGTCCTCCCACAAGGTGTACATCGGGTTCTGCTCGCCATGCTCAAGCATCCACTTCGCCAGCAGCGAACCGCCGCGACTGACGATGCCGATCAACCGCTCTTTCACCAGCGGCAGATGTTCCCGCAGCACGCCGGCATGAATGGTGAAGTAGTCGACCCCCTGGGAGGCCTGGTGCGCGAGCGACGAGAGAATGACGTCGGCGTCGAGGTCCGTCAGCTTGCGGCCGATGATCATCGAGTAGATGGGAACTGTGCCGACCGGGACGGTGCTGTTCTGGATGATGGCCTCGCGGCACTCATCGAGGTTGCCGCCGGTCGAGAGGTCCATCACGGTGTCGGCTCCCCAGCGTTCGGCCCACCGCAGCTTGACGACTTCCTCGTCGGTGTCGGAGGAGACCGGCGAAGCCCCCATGTTGGCATTGACCTTCGTCTTCGAGGCCCGGCCGATCGCCATCGGGTCGAGCTGGTACGTCAGATGCACCTTGTTGGCGGGGATGACCATGCGTCCCGCGGCCACTTCGTCGCGCACCTGCGCCGGGGTGAGATGCGGCTCGCGCTCGGCGACGCGCTGCATCTGGGGGGTGATCGTCCCGAGTCGCGCCTGCTCGAGTTGTGTGACTGGTTCGAAATCGTTCGGACAAGAGACTGCGCGCCACGTGCCGTCGCCCTGCTGAAAACTGACGAACCGGTGCCCGGCCGGAGGAGCGGGGAGAATCGTGGTGGCGGCGGTCTCACCCAACTCGGTGGTCTGCCAGCCTTCGGGGAGGAAATCCCAGGCGGTCTTGTGACTCGGCTCGGGCATGCCGGGCGTGTCGGGGGACGTGAAGGTCCAGCATCCTGCGACACCGGGTCTGACGACGGGGGGTTTCGCGAAGCTGCCGGGCGTGGTCCCCTGGCGCTGTGTGGAGGGGTTCTCTCCCAGCGGCGGGAGCGAACAGGTGACATCAGACGCGGGGGTCTGGTCAGTCATGTCGTCGAATCCTTGTTAGTCCCGGGCCGAGAGCCGACGCGGGGGAGAAGCGGTCGCGATATTCCTGGAGTCTATCCTAGTCGGGGGGGACCGATTTGCAATCGGGGTGACATCGCGTGGCCGGGCTTCGCGTCCTCGCTCAGCCGCGCCCCATCAGCGCGAGGACCACAGACGGCACCAGGTTCAGCAGCACAATGCCCGCTTTGCAGGTTGCCAGGCCCGCGTAGTGGATGGCGTCGAAGGTTTCGACCGGCAGGCGGAACAATCGGCGATGCTGGCGGTACATCAGGTCGTGCCCCAGCCAGAAGAACAGAAACCACAGGATCAGCAGGCCGGTGTTGATGACGGCACACCAGCCCAGAAACATTGTTGCCAGCTCCAGGGTCATGGATCGCCTCGTTGGGGTTGGTCATCGTCGCGGGGCAGCACGGTCGGTTGGTCATCCGGCCCACGCCCATGGAACAGAATCAGGCCGAGGCGAACGAAGACCACAGCCACGTGAAGCAGAGAAACGCAGAGCGTGATCGGAAAGAGCGCCAAGCGACATATCAGGGGCAGACTGGCAGCCCAGACGACGAAGCGGTTCGCGGCCTGATGAAAGGCATGAAACAGTCCGTCAGGCTTGCTGCGAAGTGTCTTGCGGGACATCGCGGGGGGTGTGCGGAACTGCGCTCGATGACTCGCTTGGATCTCTGGGCTGTCTCTCCCCGATCCGGTCGGCGAGAGTCCTTCGACGCCGCAACGAGCGAGTTCACGCGGGGACCCGGCGCTGACAGCGCCGGGCTTCAGCAGCATTCTCAGTCATCGAGCCTCTCAGATGTCGAGGTCCTTGACGTCGAGGGCGTGCTTCTCGATGAACTCGCGGCGGGGTTCAACGTGATCGCCCATCAGCACGCGGAAGATCTCTTCCGCAGCCGCGGCGTCGTGGAGTGTGACCTGTTTGAGCACCCGCGTTTCCGGGTCCATCGCCGTCTCGAACAGTTCGTTGGGGTTCATCTCGCCCAGCCCCTTGAAGCGGGTATAGGTCAGCCCCCGGCTGCCGATGTCGCGGATGGTTGGCAGCAGTTCCCGCAGGCTGGTGAGCCGCCTGGGGTTGTCCTGCCCGGCAATCTCGTAGTCGTAGGGATAGACGGCCTCGGCATAGCGGGGAGGCAGGGGAATGAGATCGTTGAGCGTAAGTCCGAAGTCGCTCTCGAGCTGGCGGAGAATGTGATTGATCGACCGCACTTCGTGCAGATCGGTGACATGGAGTGTCGACGGGCGTGTGAGCCCTTCGGCCGCGTCGGGTTCCTCGGGCGTGACCTCGCTCGATGTGCCGACGAGTGTCTCATCAGCGACTTTCAGTTCTCTCCCGGCCTTCTGCTGCTCGCTGGCGAAGAAGGCATCGAGATCGCTCTTGTTCTCGAACCAGTGTTCGTCGGCGCCGAGGATGACCCGGTAGCGCGGCAGCAGTCCTTCGGGGGTAGCATGGTCGACCGCCAGCAGCCTCAGGCTGATTCCCCGACGCTCCAGGGTGTCGATCGGTTCCTCCAGACGGGACATCAGTTCCGCGAGTGCGCCGAGTTGCGTCGCATCGAGGACCTCGCTTGCTGTCGCGGCCGTTGCCGTTGGTGGCCATCGACCACGAAGCAGGTTGTCGCGGGGCTTGATGACCAGGGTCGCCCCTCCAGGCCCACGCTCAGCAGTTCCGACATCATCTCTTCGTGCGTCTGCACATAGCGCGGCGTCTGATTGCGTTTGCCCTTGGGCAGCACGCGATACAGCGGCGGCTGAGCGACATACACGCATCCCTGGTTCACCAGTTCCCGCATGTGGCGGAACAGAAACGTCAGCAGCAGCGTGCGGATGTGCGAACCGTCGACGTCGGCATCGGTCATCAGAATGAGCTTTGCCATAACGCCGCTTGGAGATATCGACCTCCTCGGCCATGGGGGGAATGCCGATCGCCTTGAACATGGCGGCGACTTCCTTGTTCCCGAGCACCTTGACGATCTGGGCCTTCTCGACGTTGAGGATCTTGCCACGCAGCGGGAGGATGGCCTGGTACTCGGCATCGCGACCGGTGTCGGCCGATCCGCCGGCCGAGTCACCTTCCACCAGATACAGTTCGGAGACCTCGAGTTTGTGATTGCGGCAGTCGCGGAGTTTCTCAGGCAGTCCGCCGCCGGTCACCCTGTTCTGACTGCGGGCCATGTCGCGGGCCTTGCGGGCCGCTTCGCGGGCCTCGGCGGCACGTTGCCCTTTCTGACACATGTTTTGCGCCGTGCTCGGATTCTCCTCGAAGTACTTCGACAGGCCATCACCCACAGGCGAGTTGACGGCCCCCTCGACCTCGGGATTGGTGAGCTTGATCTTCGTCTGCGATTCGAACTGCGGATTGGGAATGCGCACGGTGATGACGGCCGCCAGTCCTTCGCGAAAGTCCTCACCGGCGGGCGTGACATCCTTGAAGAGGTTCGCCTGCTTGCCCGTAGTTGTTGAGGGTCCGTGTCAGAGCCGTGCGAAACCCGGAGAGGTGCGTCCCCCCTTCGCTGTTGGGGATGCCGTTGGCGAAGCAGCGGATGTTTTCCGAATAGCCATCGTTCCACTGCATGGCCACGTCGACGCCGATGTTCTCGATCTCGCCCGACACGCGCACGACATCGGCATGCAGCGGGTTCTCCGTCCGGTTGATCCACTTGACGAACTCGGCGAGTCCATCTTCGTAAAAGAACTCGTCCGACTGGCCCGTACGCTCATCGATGATGTGGATGCGCACACCGGCATTCAGAAAGGCGCAGTCCTGCAGACGTTTGTGAATGGTGTCGAAGCTGAAGGTGGTGTTGGGAAAGATGCTGGGGTCGGGCTTGAAGGTCACCTTCGTGCCGGTCTGATCGGTGGCGCCGAGTTTGGTGAGAGGCATGGTGACGCGCCCCTGGCCAAACTCCATCGTCCAGACATGCCCATCGCGACGGACCTCGACCTCGAGCCACTCGCTGCAGGCATTGACGGCCGTGATGCCCACGCCATGCAGACCGCCGGTCCCGACGGCATACGCCTTGCGATCGAACTTGCCCCCGGCATGGATCTCGGTGAACACCACCTCGAGGGCCGACTTGCCGGACCCTGCCATGGTGCCGACCGGAATGCCTCGGCCGTCGTCGATCACGGTGATCGACCCGTCCCCATGGATCTGCACGAACATGGCCGTCGCAAATCCGTTGGAGTACTCATCGAGCACGTTGTCGGTGACTTCGTACACGAGATGATGCAGGCCGGCCAGATCGGTCCCGCTGATGTACATGGCCGGACGATGTCGGATCCCCTCGATGCCGACCAGATGTTGAATCTTGTCCGCACCGTAATCTTCAGATTTTTGAGTCGCTTTGCTCAACGGTTCTTCTTCCTTCACAGACCTCAATAAACACTGTTCACCGCGCCAGCGGGCCGGCGTGGGCAACGCGGCTCGACGCCGTTCAGGCGACGCGTCGGCTCAGGCGGAAACGCACATCCCGGATGGGCGGTTGGCTTTGCTGACTGCTCAGCCGCTCCAGCAATGACGTCTTGTGAAACGCTTCCAGTTCCTGCAACAACGCCGAGTTCTCCACCCCGACCTGCAGCACTCCATGCTGCACGCCGACCACACGGGTTCGCGACGCGATCATCTCCCCGGCCACTTCCCGCCACAGATCCGCCAACTGCCGGTGGGCACCGACCTGTCCGTAACCCCGCAGACGAAACAGATCGGAGAGCACATCCCCGATCGGTGACGGTTCGGTCGACGACCGTTCTCCTGACCGCTTCCCTCCCGGCGACTTGCCACCCGACGGATTTCCCACAACTTTTCCCATCGTTCTGCGATCCTGCACGCCCCTGGCATCGTGCCCGATTCCCGCCCTTGACCCCGGCGACAACGCCCCAGGGCAGATCCTACGCCTGACGCGCCAAAGGCATGACCACGTACGTGTAGCTGTCATCCGCCTGGAAGACGGCAGCACTGTTGCCGTCAATCAGATGCAGCGTGATCTGGTCCGACGGTTCGAGCACCTTCAGAAAGTCCACAACGAACCGGGGATCAAAGGTCACCACCAGTTCGTCCCCGTCGTAAGAGATCGGGACCTCGATGCGCGACGTGCCCACGTCGGTCGCCTTGCTGGCCAGCGTCAGCAACCCGCCGCCAAAGGTGAAGTCCACTCCGCGGCTCTCTTCGTTGGTGACGATCATCGCCTGCCGGACCGCCGACATCAGCGGAGCCACCACGAACTGCAGGCTGGTCTGGAACTCACGCGGAATCACATCCTGATACTTGGGGAACCGGCCTTCCACCAGCCGGCTGTAGATGGTCGAGTGGCCCGCCCGCACCAGCACGTCGTTGCTGTGCACAGCGATGCACACATCTTCATCGTCGTTGACCAGACTCCGCTGGATGAGCTGCATGGCTTTCACCGGGACGACCGGCTGGCCCTGCTCTTCGCTGACACTCCCGTGCGCCGAGCAGGTCCCGTGCACCACGGCCAGCCGACGACTGTCGGTCGCGGCCAGCGTGATGGTCCCCGGGTTCAGTTCCAGGCGAATCCCCCCCAGGGCATACCGGGTGCTCTCGGTATCGGCCGCGAACTCGGTCCGCTCGATGGATTGCCGCAACAGCCTGGCCGGGACCGTGTGGTAACTCTCATCGGTGAAGCGACTGACATCGGGAAACTCGGCCGGGTCTTCCATCGACAGGCGGAACTCGCTGGTGCCGGCCCGGATGGTGAGCGCGTCCTCGTTGGCTTCCAGTTGCACAGACGGGTCCTGGACCTCCCGAAGAATCTGGGAGACACGCTGCGTCGGCAGCAGGATTTCGCCGGCCGAATCGGTTTCGACTTCCGGCAGTTCGTAACGAATGCCCACTTCCGTGTCGGTGCCGATCAACGTGGCCCGACGATCTTCGACGTGCAGCTTGATGTTGCGGAGGATCTCCTTGGGCGTACGTGTGGGCACGACTCCCGAAACCGTCTGAAAGGCGGAGAGTAACAGGCTGCGTTGACAATTGAGCTTCATGATCGGGCTTCTCGTTTCACACTGTCCACAGAAAGATCCTTCGTGCGGACCTGTTCCTTCTAAAGATTAAATGAGTTAGTAGTCGTTGTATCAGGGGACCCGTGACATCGTGCACAAGTCACCACCCGCATTGGTATCTCCCCCAGAGATGGAGAGTTGTGACCGGTTCCCCGTCGGTCCGCTCCGTCGGCCGGATGTGGAAAGACCGTGTGGTCTGCGTGAGAACATGAGAACAACTGCCTCCGTGGTGAACATCCCTGGTCTGCTTCCGCCGTGTGGTCCTCTTTGAGATCCTGAATCCATCCGTCAATCAACATCGTGTCGACACAGGATGCCCGACTGTCGCAGCTCGTCCTGGATCTGCAGCACCAGCTGCCGGAGTGTGGGATCGCCCGACATCAGTTCCTCTACGCGCTGACACGCATGGACCACGGTGCTGTGACTGTGCTTGCCAAAGTACGTCCCGATCTGTGTGCACGACTGGCCTGCCGACGTGCGCGCCACGAACATCGCCACCTGCCGCGGCAGCACCACCAGTTGCAGACGCCGGGCCCCGCGCAGTTGTTGCGGTTTGAGGGAAAAGGCACGGGCCACCACCTGCGTGACCTGCTTCATCAGCGAACCGGCCGGGGCCTGCCACTCCCGCAGAAACCGTTCGACCTGCTCACACTCGAGCGGTCGCTGTTCGCGAAACGCCTGCTGACTCAGTTGCACCAACACGCCGCGCAACTCGCGTGGTGTCAGCGGTAACGCCTCTGCCAGCTGCGTCACCACGTCTTCCGAGAGCAGCAGTTGTTGACGGGCGGCAAACTCGCGGAGCAGTTTCTTGCGTGAGGCTGCTCCCGGTAACTCGACCGCGACGCACAGACCACCATGAAAGCGGTTCACCAGCCGGGCCGAAAAACGCTGCAGCTCACCTGGGGACTTGCTCGATGTCAGCAGGACACGACCATCGGCCTGGAGAATGTCTTCAATCACTGCCAGAAGCTGCTGCTGGGTCTCGCTGCGACCCTCCAGCGCCTGCAGATCCTCGCAGATCAGAAACTGCAGCCGGCGATACGATTCCTGGAACTCCGGGATCGACGCGGCCGCACTGGCACGGATCAGGTCCGCGGCGAACTCCGACGCGGTCATCCGCATCCGACGTTCCTGCAGGCGCAGCCGCTCCGCTTCCCGGGCACAGTATTGGGCGAGGTGACTTTTCCCCGTTCCTGAGGGGCCGAACAACACCACCAGCGGATGCGTGGCGGATGGCCCGGGGCTGAGGAGTTGCGTGACAGCCGTGTAGGCCAGTCGGTTCTCGGGCAATACCAGGAACCGACCCTCCGGCTGTGCACTCCCCTTTGCCATTTTTGCTGCAACCATGAGTCCCCTGAGCTCCGACTCCCGAAGCCCCGATTGTAGCAGATTCTCCCCCTGGTTTCACTCAGGCTACCAGTCTGCCTCGCGGCACGAGATTGGCATCCTCCCGGTCAGCGCCCGGTGGGAGTCTTCAGGCGCGGGCGGAGCCGGCCTCACCCCTGCCCGACCGGACCGTCGAGGGTTACTGCGGCGATTTCACCCGAATCCATTTGAACACGATCGGCTCGGCCAGCTCGACGGTCGTCGTCAGCGTGTCGTCATCCTCGAGATGATATCGGAGACTCAGCGTCCCCTCGACCCCTTCACTGGTCGCAAAGCCAAGACCGAGCACGGCGTCCCCATTATCGGCAAGTCCCCAAGTTCCCAGGGCCGAGGTCCCCTGGTTGTCGGCACTCATCAGAAACACGTCACCCGTCCGTCCGTCGACCCCCATCAGCGAGACCGCCTGCTTGTCCCCTTCCGTGCTGATGGCTTCGATCACCCGGTCCGGAAACTTCCACGCATAGACCATCTTCGAACGGGCTCCTTTCGTCTCGGCATCGACCCACGTCCCCACGAGGCGATCCCATTTCGACTGGCGCAGGATCTCACCGAGTGTCTCGGCGGCCGGGGCGTTCGCAGCCCCGATCAACAGGGCACTCGCGCACAGAACACAACCGATTCCCCATGTCGGATGTCTCATCGCTGTCTCCAGATTGGCAGTTCCACTGGCGGACTCGCAGCCCGCGGCGTGCTGACAGGTCGATCGTACTCGCGGTCTCATGCGACCACCACTGCATCACGTCCCCGGTGTCGAAGACGACCGGCGGCTGGCTGGGTCGGGCAGACCGTCGTCCCTGCCGGAGAGCTGTCGACCAGACGATTATTGGAGACAGCCCCGGGCCGCGATCGGCCAGACGTCCACCACGACGTCCCCCTGCAGGACATGAAACTGGTCGTGCAGCACGGTCGTGTGGTCGCTGTAACCCGGGATGATCTCCAGCTTGTCCCCGATCTGCAGGTCCCGCGAGCGTGGCCCGAGCGACACCCGCCCATGCTCGGCACTGAGGTGCGCGACCGTGGCGTCCGGCAGCGTCCGACCTTCGACGCCGCCGCGAATGACGGGGGGATGCACCTCCGGAAACAGGGCCTTGCGACCGGCGTCGATAATGCCGCGGTCCAGCGCGGGCCGCGCGACCAGCGTCGTCAGCAGTGTCAGAGCCGGCTCCAGTCCCTGCACCTGGCAGTCGTCGGTATAGAAGGGATCGGCAAAGATGCCGCCCCCGGCCTGCAGTTCCGTCACGCCCGGACACTCGGAAGTGATCTGGTACGACCCGGTGCCCCCCGCGCTGACGATGCCGCAGGGGATCCCGGCGGCTTCGATCATCCGCCGGCAGTCGTCGAGCACGCGCATGGCATCCCCGATCCGCTGGCGCTTCTCGGCGAGGTCGGCGATCGTCAGCAGGTGTCCTTCGTACCCCATCACACCGGCGAACGTCACGCCGGGCAGGCGGTCGACGCCCTGGGCCAGTTCGAGCGTGTTCGGTCCGGGCTTCACGCCCACACGCTGCATCCCCAGATCCACCTCGACGAGTACGCGACAGGAGACCCCCCGCCGCCGGCAGGCGCTGCTGATGGCCTCGGCCTGGACATAATGATCGCAGACGACGATCGGGTCGGCCTGTTCACACAGCTTGACCAGCCTGTCGAGTTTCGCCCGACCCACGACGAGATTCGCGATGAGGATGTCGCGGACACCGGGGGCAGCAAACACCTCGGCCTCAGAGGTCTTCGCAGAGGTGATGCCAATCGCACCGGCAGCGAGCTGGCGCTGCGCGATCCGGGGCGACTTGTGACATTTGGCATGCGGCCGCCACTGCTTGCCCCGCGCCCGGATGAACTCTGACATGCGGGCGATGTTGGCATCGAGCCGGTCGACGTCGATGCACAACGCCGGCGTGTCCAGTTCCGACTTGTGTCGACCGATGTCGTGAGGAGCCTGCATGGATGGGATGGTTCCGATACAGATCGGTCGTCAGCGAGGGGTCGTCACAACAGGAAGTCGCTGCTCATGAAACTGAGGACGAATGGTCCCAGAATGATGAGCACGGTCGCCGCCATGATCAGCACGGCCGGGAGCAGCATCTTCACGCCCGCCTCGCCGGCGATCGTTTCCGCCCGCTGCGTGCGTTTGATTCTCAGGATGTCGGCCTGGGTGCGAAACAGCAGCGCCAGCGGGGTCCCGAGCTGTTCGCCCTGGATGATGGAACCGACAATGCTCGTGATTTCGTCATCCGCCAGACGATGGCGCAGCGACTCCAGTGCGGCGGTGCGGCTCTTGCCCATGTTCATTTCCGCCAGCACCCGACCGAACTCAACCCCCACCGGATGATCGCGAAACTCCTGGCAGGCTTCCTTCAGCGCCGACAGAAACGTCGAACCCGATTCCATCAACAGGGTGAGCAGGTCGAGCAGAAACGGTAGCCGCCGCTTCATCTGCCACAACCGGCGCTGGGCCTGCAACGTCAGCCGACGACGCAGCAGCACCGCCACGAGCACCGTCAGCACGCCGCCCAGCACCACGCCCGGCGGCCCCATCACCTTCAGGCACGCGTACCACAACGGGATCGAGAGGAGCAGCGCCTTGAGCTCCGTCGCGGCCAGCCATTCGCTGCCGGTCCAGTAACGGCTGTGCCCCGCCGCCAGCAGTTGACGGTTGATCTCCGGCAACTGGTCCCGAAAGGCGCGGCGATTGAGATCGGCCAGTGACTGAATGAGGGGCTGCGCGACCCGGTACAGCGGGCTGAGCCGGCGCAGCTCCAGGATGCGGTTGACGTCGTAACGCCACTCGTCGTCCTGCTGCGGATTGTCCGACTGCAGCAGGCTGACAAACGTCCACACGACCGTGAACAGCGCCAGCCCCAGCGCACCGGAGGCAATCAGCGGCACCAGATCGGGTGACGCTGCCAGCAACGGGACCGCTGTGAGCATCGCGATGGACACGAACACCTCGCCAGTGCGGGAGAGCAGAGGGCCTATCATAACAGCCCGCCGGTTGTCTCAGGCAAGGGCTGCGGGGCGGCCGGATGCCGGTCTCACCCTACGAAGCGTTGTCTCACCCCCCCCACCGGGTAGAATGCAGACAGTCTCCCCATTTTCTGAGGTGCCGGATTTCGTCCGGGAGGCGGGGAGGCGAAATCGGTGAGGAATTCGTTGATCCATCCGCGCGTCTGCTGCGATTACAGGACATGGATTATCAGTTTCTGGCAGTCGTGCTGCTGATGCTGGGCTTCGTGCTCATCCTGGCGGAGGTGTTTCTCCCGTCCGGGGGGCTCATCAGCGTGATGTGTGTGATCGCGATCGTGTCGTCGCTGTGGTGCGCCTTCAAGGCGTGGTACGGTGTGAACGGTCTGGCGTTCGGGGTCTACCTGGCGAGCCTGCTGGTGCTGATACCGACGGTGATCGTGGGGGCGTTCAAGCTGTTTCCGCTGACGCCGTTCGGGCGATCGGTGATGCGCACCCCCACTCTCGAGGAAGTCACGCCCTATCTCCGCGAGCAGCAGCACCTGCAGTCGCTGGTCGGTCAGCGGGGCGAGGCGATCACTCAACTGGCACCAGGGGGCATGGTGAAGGTGGGGCACGAGCGGCTGCACGCCTTCACCGAAGGCCTGCTGGTCGAGCAGGGAACCGAGATCCAGGTGGTGGATGTGCGGGGCAACCGGGTGCTGGTGCAGATCGCGGCACCAGTCGCGACGGGGGGAAAAAACGACAACGGTGTCACTCCCAGCGACACCGAACCGTGGCTGATGACGGACGAGAGCGTGGACGGGCCGGCAGAGAGCCCGCTTGACTTCACTCCACCGCAAAGTTAAACCGCGAAAAGGGTTTCCATACCTCACGACCGGCGTCCGTCGCGACGGATTGCCAGAGAGAGCTCCTCATGTCATCGACGCTCATGCTGCTCGCACAGAACACGGGGAACGGTTGGGTCTACCTCGGTGTGGCCCTCATCAGCCTGTTCGTGCTGATCTTTCTGGGCGTGTTCGCCCGCTACTTCGGGCTGTGGATCCAGTGCAAGATGACCCGGTCGGGGATCTCGTTCCTCAACCTGATCATGATGTCGATCCGCAAGGTGAATCCCGCGGTCATTGTCCGCAGCAAGATCATGGCGACGCAGGCCGGCGTCAAGGGGATCACCACCCGCGCCATGGAGGCGCATTATCTCGCCGGCGGCGACATCCAGAAAGTCATCAAGGCGCTCGTTGCCGCCCATCGCGCCAATCTCGACATGGACTGGCAGGTGGCACAGGCGATTGACCTGGCCGGCCGCGATGTCCTCGACGCCGTCCGTACCTCGGTCTATCCCAAGGTGATCGACTGTCCCGATCCGAAGAAGTCGGCGGGGACGCTCGACGCGGTTGCCGGTGACGGCATTCAGTTGAAAGCGCGGGCCCGTGTGACGGTGCGGACGAACATCCAGCAACTCATCGGCGGTGCGACCGAAGAGACGATCATCGCACGCGTGGGCCAAGGGATCGTGCAGGCCATCGGTTCGACCCCCACGTACGCCGTGGTGCTCGAGAACCCCGACCGCATCTCGCAGACCGTGCTCAACCAGGGACTGGAAGCACAGACCGCCTTCGAGATTGTCTCGATCGATATTGCCGACATCGACGTGGGTGACAACATTGGTGCGCGGCTGCAGGCCGATCAGGCCGAGGCCGACATGCGCGTCGCCCAGGCCCGTGCCGAGCAGCGCCGTGCCGAAGCCGTCGCCGCCGAACAGGAGATGGTGGCCAACACGCAGGAGAACCGGGCCGCTGTCGTCCTCGCCGAGGCGGAGGTCCCCCAGGCGATTGCCGAGGCGTTCCGCGAACGCCGACTGGGGTTGATGGACTACTACGAGCTGAAGAACGTGCAGGCCGATACAAGCATGCGCGCCGCCATTGCGGGTGACCGCGACGAGGTGGCACCGAATGGTGAACGCGAACGTCTGGGTTGAGGCCGGCCCGGGGGAACCTGGGCGCACTCGACGTGGCCGGTCTGACCGATCCGGGGAGGCAGGATGATGTTGGCACCGCTGGCGATTGATATCGGGTCCCTGTTCGCGGTGGCCTTTCTGCTGATGTCCTTCATCGGCTGGATCGTCAATCTCATCAACGCGCAGAATCCCCCGCCCGGTCCCAAGGGACGCCCCCCGGGGGTCCGCGCCCGGTCCCCCGCGACCGCAAGGTTCAGAACGAGATCGAGCAGTTTCTCCGGGAAGCGATGGGGCAGCGTCCTGCCGCGGGGCAGCCTCCCCAGGCCGCGCCTGCCGAACGCCCCGCGCCCCGTCGACGTCCGGTCACACCCAAACGGGTCCCTCAGACCACGCCACCCGCCGCCAAGGTCCCCGTCGCTCCGCGCACCGAGGCCCCCCGTCAACGTCCGGGCGAGGGGATCTCGCAGCGGGAGACGCTGGCCAGTCGTGGCCTGGGGGGCAACGTGCTATCGCATGTGCAGGAGCACATGGCGGAGCGGATGGATGACCAGGTGGGACGGCATCTGCCCCATTCCGTCAATCAGAACGTGTCCGACCACCTGGGTTCCTTCAGCGCGCAAGACCGCGATACGCGCGTTGGTGTTCGACCATCGCATCCACTGGCATCGGGGCTGCTGCGCGAGCTGCGCCGTCCCGAGAGCATGCGGAGGGCGATCGTCGTTCGGGAAATCCTCGCGCCCCCCAAGGCCCTTCGCCGGTAGTGACTGCCGGCGGTCCTCCGCCCACCATGGCCGACGCCTGTCTCAAGGTGCTATTGCTGGCAGGACGCTTCGAGGTCCGCGGGAGTTCGGCGCGAACCCTGCAACTGGCCGAACTGCTCCCTGCCCAGGACTTCGATCCGCGGATCGTGTGTCTGGATGCCACGAAGATCGATCCGGAGCGCCGCAGGCAGATCCGCATCACGGCCATGCCGCTGCTCGATACGCCGCTGCTGCATCAGGCTTACAAGCGGCTGTTGTCGCGCGAACTGGCGTCCGATCCTCCGGATGTGATTCACATCCAGTGGCGACGGATGGCACCGCTGGGTCAGTGGCTCGCGCGTCGGCTCGAGCGGCCGTACGTGGTCACGGTCCACGATTATCTCGCTGCGCACGAAGTGCTCGCCCTCGAGTCCCCCTGGGGGCAGCGCGTCATTGCGGTCAGCAATTCGGTACGGCAGGAACTGATGCAGCGGACCGGACTCGACAACGAACAGGTGACCGTCATCCACAGCGGGGTGCGTACCGACATCGGCGACCAGGGGGTGTCGGTGCTCGATACCGATCATGTTCCGACGATCGGCACCGCCGGTCCGCTCGAGGCGGCCAAAGGGCACACCGACTTTCTGCAGGCGGCCCGACTGGTGCACGACGCCCGGCCGGATGTGCAGTTTCTGATCGCGGGGGCCGGGCCCGAAGAGCGCAAGCTGCGCCGGCTGACCGGGGAACTTGAGCTCACGTCGAATGTCACCTTCGTCCCCAACCGGTACGACTTCTCGGACTCGCTGGCCGCCATGGATGTCTTCTGTCTGCCGGCGCTCAAGCAGGGCCTCGGGACGACGATGCTCGAAGCGATGGCCCGTGGCAAACCGGTGATTGCCACCCGCGCCGGGGGCGTCGATGCCGCCGTCACCGACCATCAGACCGGACGGCTCGTGCCCCCCTCTGACAGCCGCGCCCTGTCGGCCGCGATCCTCGAACTGCTCGCCGACCCCCTGCGGGCGCGGGACATCGGCCGGGCCGGCCGCGAACTCGTCGCCGAGAGATTTCGTATCGACGACATGGTCGGCGCACGGCCCAGCTCTACCGGGAGGTGCATGCCGCCGTCGCGGACCGCCCGCCCTCCGTCTCGGTTGCCGCACCCTGAACACCATCCACCGTCCCCTGCCCTCACCCGGCTGAGCTCCCCCCTGAGCCCCCATGAAAGCGGAGATCATCGCCGTCGGCACCGAACTGACGAGTGGCGCGAAGCTCGACACCAACAGTCAATGGCTCTCGCAGCAGCTCTCGGACGTCGGCCTGCCGGTCCACTTCCACACCACCGTCGCCGACAACCACGACGAGCAACTGGCGGTGCTGCGCACGGCGGTCGCACGCTCCGATGTGGTGTTGATGACCGGAGGGCTCGGTCCCACGCAGGACGATCTCGCCCGGCAGGTGATTGCCGAGGTCGCCGGGACGCCTCTCGAACTCGACCCGCAGTCACTCGAGATCATTCGCAACATGTTCGAGCGTCGCGGGCGCACCATGCCGGACACCAACCGTATCCAGGCCATGTTTCCCCGCGGGAGTTCGCCGCTCCCGAATCCCATCGGGACGGCCCCGGGCATCTGGGTCGAGCTGCCGCGCGCCGAGGGCGCTGCGCACTGTCGCATCGCGGCCCTGCCCGGCGTTCCCTCCGAGATGCATCGCATGTTTCGCGAGCAGGTGCTCCCGCGCCTGCCGCACTCGGGACTGGTCATCCGCCGCGCACTCATCCATTGCTTCGGACTTGGTGAGTCCCACACCGAAGAGCTGCTGGGGGAGATCACCAGCCGCGGCCGCGATCCGGAGGTCGGCATCACCGCTCACGAGGCGACCATCACCCTGCGGATCGAGGCGCGCGGCGGCAGCGAGCAGGAATGTCAGCAGAAGCTCGACCTCACCAGCCTCGAGATTCGCCAGCGACTCGGGCA
Organism: uncultured Planctomycetaceae bacterium; assembly: GCA_963715185.1. Taxonomy (GTDB): domain Bacteria; phylum Planctomycetota; class Planctomycetia; order Planctomycetales; family Planctomycetaceae; genus CAVPPT01. The sequence goes on along the minus strand of CAVQRG010000011.1, from coordinate 52,375 downwards.
TTTCGTCTTCGGTGTCGGGGACGACGTTCTCGAAACGGTCGTGCTGCGGATGCTCGCGCAGGCCGGGCTCACGCTCGCGACGGTCGAGATCGCGACGCTCGGCCGCCTGAGCGAGCGGCTCGCCATCGCTGCCGGTTCAACGACGGCCTATGCGGGGGGACTGGTCCTCCCCGACAACGGTGTCCCGCCCAGGCTGCCCGGTGAACGAGCGACGCCGCCGGGAGCGCCGGCGACCGCCCCCCCCGACGTGCACCTCCGGGAAGCCGAGCAACTGGCCGAGGAATGTCGCCGGCTGTTCGGCAGCGATCTCGCACTCGCGGTCGGTCCTGCGCAGCGGGTGGAGGGTCAACTGCAGGAACCAGCGACCTGTGTCGCGCTCGCCGGTCCGGACGGGGTCCGTGCGGAGGCCGTCTACTCGGTCGGCAATCCGCATTTGTTCGTAGCGCGCACGGCGTCGGTCGCGCTCGATCTGGCGCGCCTCGCTCTCGGCGAGAACCTCCGCACCGACGCGGGGTGATCGCGCCCTGCGCGCGGGCACGGTCCGGCGGCCGCTGCACGCGGACCAACGGACGCTGTGCCGCCAAATGATCGGCCTGTCGCAAAGGGGCTACGGGGTCGTCGCTGCGGTCGCGGGCTTCCGGCTGCGCAGCTTCAGGCCCCGAATCTCACCCACCGTTTCGAACGTCGACAGGCCGAGCGGTTTGCTCAGCTCCACTTCGATGCGGACCGACAGCTTCTTGTCTTCGAGCGCGAGATCGACGAACTGCTGATCATCGAGCCAGGCCTCAATCTTGTCGTCCGTCACCAGCAGGCGCACCTTGTACCACTGATCGGTCTGGAAGCGGAAGAAGTCGGTCGTTTCATTTTCAGCGGCATCGTAGCCGTTGATGCTGGAGACGCCCGTCACGGCGCCCCCCCAGCCACCGAGGACGAGGGACGCGTATTGGTCCTTGACGGGGAACGTCAATGCGCAGAAGAAGTCGCTCCCCTGCACGCGCCGCGCCTCGAGCTGGATCTCGTAGTTCGACCGGGGCAAGGCTTCGCCGGCCCAAGTCACGCCGGTCAGCGGGTTGCCCAGTCCCAGCGACAGTGCGCCGTCGGAAACCGCGACCTCTCCCTCCCCCCCGAAGTTGGTCTTCTTCCAGTTCGTCAGCGATTTGCCATCGAACAGGGCCCGCCACTCGTCGGAGCTCGGGGCCGGCTCGATCGTCGGCCCACAGCAGGCCGCAGGGACTCAGCATCAGCAGCGTGAACAGGACAGCTTTCACGGAAGGCTCCTCGAACTGGGTGATCTTGGGTGGGGGCGGACGAGCGGACACCGGTCGTGGTCGACCCGTCGCGGAAGTCTTCACGAAGAACTCGGTTCGCTGGACGGCGGGCGACCCTGCGGCGCGATCCCCGACGACCGGTGCTGAAACCGTTGCAGAGATCGGCTGAGCATCCCCAGCCACTGCGGCCACGATCGCCGATACGTCACCAGCAGGACGATGGCAATGACACTCGTCGCCACCAGGTACGGTGCCGCCTTGAGCACCGACAACAGCACCACCACTGCCAGCAGTGCCGACTGGATCATCAGCACCGACGTCAGTCGCTCCACGCGACGTTCCAGGCCTTCCAGACGTTCCATGTCGGTAGTCCTCATGAGCAGCGTTCTCGCGGAGTTGGCACCTCTGCCGGCCGCCACACGTCCCTGTCCGCTGGCGATCCCGGGTATTGTAACAACTCCGCCGCTGCCCAGCAGGGTGCCGCCCGGGCGCGGAACCTCGTCGTCAGGGAAACTGCGCGATCAGCACCGGAGCCAGCAGCGTGACCAGCACCAGTGCCAGCGGATAGACGGTCGCATAGCTGGTGGCGGGCCGGCTCGAATCGATGGACGACGTGAGCGCCCCCAGACCGGGGGTGGAGGTCATCGCCCCGCAGATCCCCCCCAGCGTTTCCAGCGTCCCCAGGCGCAGTCCGTACTTCGCCACCAGGCTGCCGACGATCATGGGCACCGCGACAATCGCGATCGACGCCAGCCCCAGGCTCAGGCCATGCTCGCTGAGAACCGGCAGGAAACTGCCCCCGGCCTGCGAACCCGCCTGCGCGAGAAACAGCGCGAGGCCGGCCTCTCCCAGCAGCAGCCTCGCCGCCCGGGGCATGCGGGCCACGATCGGTCCGACCCGTCCCAGGTGTCCGAGCACCAGTCCCACGAGCAGCGGGCCGCCCGCCATTCCCAACGAAATCGCTTCGTTGTTGTAGACGAACTTCACCTGCCCGAGCACGACCCCCAGCATCAGACCGGCGGCCAGAGAGATCAGGTCGGTCTCATCGACGGTCCGTTCACGATGTCCGGCGAAACTGACGAACCGATCGAGCCCCTCCGACTGACCGACCGCGATCAGGATGTCGCCGAACTGGATGCGCTCTTCCGGGCTGGGGACGAACTCGATGTCCTGCCGGTTGATCCGCGTGATCGTCACGCCGAACCGCGAACGCAGGTGGAGCTCGCGCAGCGACTGACCGATCAGCTCCCGTCCGCTCACGACGATCCGCCGCCGGTGTTGTTCGACGTCGAGCACATGGTTCTCGATCTCGCACCGTTCGCCGAGCACCTCGATCACGTCCCCCAGCTCATCCTGCGCACCAACCACCAGCACCCGTTGTCCCAGTTCGAGCAGGAAGGCCGACGGGATCGGCTGGAGCTGTTCGTCCACGAGCACGCGCGAGACCTGACAGTTGGTGCGCGACAGCACCGCCACATCCCGCAGCGCCTTGCCCGCCACACTGGGATTGGCCACGCGCACGAGCACCCGCGTGATCGGGACGTCGGCCACTTCCTCGTCGTCCCCCCGCGATCGGGGCGACAGCCGCGACAGCAGCCGCGGTGCCAACTGCACGAACAGAATGACACCCACCACGCCGAACGGGTATGCAATGCCATACCCGACGGCGACATCGGAGTCGGCGGGCAGCCGTTCGGTTGCCGCCGCCAGCGCCGGTGTACTTGTGAGGGCTCCGGCAAACAGGCCGCTCGCCAGATCGGCACTCAGCCCCAGACCGCGTCCCACCAGCCAGGCCACCAGCCCCGCCGAGGCAATCATGCTGACGGCCATGACCGCCAGCGCCTTCCCCTGCTGGAACACCATCCGCAGAAAACTGGGTCCCGCCCCCAGTCCCAGGCAGTACACGAACAGGACAATGCCCAGCACGCCGGCAATGGGGGGCACATGGAACCCGAAGTGTCCTGCCGCCAAGGCCGTAAACAGGACCCCCGACGTTCCCAGGGAAATTCCCCGCCAGCTGACCTTCCCCAGCGCCAGCCCCATCCCGATGACGGTGCATAACGCCAGAATCTCTCGAGTCGTATCGTCCATGGACCTCGTATCCTGTGTCTTCGCAGTGCTCCTCTGTAGTGGCGAACGGCCTCTGGGGGCAAGTGGCATGCCACCGGAACGGCAAACTCCCGCGGGGAAGGTCCCGGTGAACACCGCCGGACCTCCTCAGTTCGACCTGCCCCACTGCTGTGTCATGTGGCAGTCGCTGCCAACGCGAAGAGCGTTTCCTTTGATGGACGATCAGGTCGGTCGATAACATCCGTGATGGCACACGGGCCCCGCGATTCCCTTCTCCCCCGAAGGTGATGTGCCCGGGCGCCATACCCCCATCACGCAGCAACCGTGCCGGGTGCGTGGAGCGCAGTGCATGGCACCAATTCCTGCTGCCGGGCCGTTTCGGTGGACTCCACTTCGTCGCAGGCACCCCACAGGATTGCTTCTGCCCGACCGACGACTTAGTGGTCGTGATCCAGGCGCTTTGACGCCGTTCCAAAGTTGCCGAGCTGATACGTCGCGATGCCCTTGGCGCCAAAAGTGAACTTGTCGAAGGGCTTCTGTTCCAGGTGCTGCAACCAGTCGAGTGGCGCCACTCCGACCGTGACGTGCGGATGGAACCGCTCTCCGGTCTGGTTCGGCACAAAGGTCTCAACGTACTCGAACAGGAACGGAGCAAACGGGGTACTGGACTTATCGGGAACGAACGCGGACTCGCCGCCCCCTTACGCGCATACACATTGACAGCTTCGATGACCGCTTGCTGCAGTGCGAGCAATTGCTCAGAAGGCTCGATCACGACCCCCGCCAGCCCGATCTTGCCGGAGGGAAGGTGAAAGAGACCAGTCGCCGTCATTTCGAGGCTGTGCAAGTCGAACTTCGAACGCACTTCATCCACGGCCGCCAAGACCTTCGGCAAGTCCGACCTGGCGACAAACCGCTGGATAAGGGTGACGTGAGGGGCGTGTTCATCATCGAGTTCGAACCCTGCGGGGCTCTGCTCGCGAGCAGCCTGGCATTCCAGATTCGGGCTTCACGCATCATCCTGGAATCTGGCTGGATCAGAACGTCGATGGCGATGAGATCGCTTTGACCACGCGCAGGGGACAAGGGCATCCAGAGTGTCGTAATGAGCAGAATGAACGGAACTCTCAAGATGTCAGGGAACACGGGCAGTTCTCCTTCGTCAGGTCAGTTACTGAGCGAAATCTACAGCCAGACGTGTGTTTCTCTCAACAATCTCGCATCGAGAACACACCTGGAAAAGACAGTCATCAACCTCAAGGGAGGAAGAGAGATGCGTCGAATCTGCGGCGCAAGCTGGCCCCAGAATTCTTGAGCAGCACACAGCCGTTCCGCGTGCATGGAGCGCAACGCAGGGCGCCAGTTCCTGCTGCCAGTCTCTCGACGAATCAGTTGTCCCCGTCCTCGCCGACCAGGGTGCTGCGCCAGCAGGGGACGCCCAGCCAGAGCAGGATTCGTTCTCCGCACCAGAACAGAGCGAGTCCGGGGGCGATCAGCGGTCCGTAAACGAGCGCTCCAGCAAGAGTTGCATCACCTGGAATTCGAGGAACCCCTCCGGAAACAGCGACACCGCCCAGCCGAAGAACCTCGGACCGATGGCGAAACAGAGCCAGACCGTCACGACGACCGCGACGAGAGCCAGCAGACAACCCGCGGCTGTCGCCTGCGGTGGTGGGACTTCGGGCGGGTTCGGCTGCTGCGGGTCCACAGTGGGGAGTATACCGCAGACTCCGATTCCACGGGAACGGTCGTCCAGGGGCACCGGCAAGGTCGGCGCCACTCGTACGGGTGGCGCGTGGGCACGAGGTTTGCACCTCATGAGGGTGGATGACAGAAGATGGGGGCGAGGGGTCGTCTGCCCGTTCTGGGGCCGAATTGCAACGGCGTGGAGGGAGGAGTCGACAGCCATTGTTAAATCGGTGAGCCAGTGGTTGAACTCGCCTGCAGGGGCATCTATCTTCTCGAGCACTGAACGGGAAATGAACGGGTTGTTCACAGTCGAAGTTACTCGCTTGCGGCAGAGTTCCGCTTGCTTATCAGGCACAGGACGGCGTCTTAGGAAGCACACCGCTCCTGCGAAGCGAGTCAGTTGGCCATGACCCCAGATTTGATAATGCGTCGAAGCTCCCTTCGTAAGCAGGAGCTGACCCGGTTTATTCACGTCGACGAGTACGTCGACCGCGCCACGTCACGAATGGTGCTCGTCCGTGTGCGCGACGAGGCGGCCGGCCTGCAAGGTCTGCACGACCCCGACTCGGGCTGCACGTTCTACGTGGAAGACGAAGAGTTGCGGCGGTCACACGCCCTGTCCTGACGTTCGCTCTGCACCGCACATCGTGCTGGTGCGGCTGTTGTGGCCTGGGGCTTCTTGACAGGCCTCACAGCGGAGAATTCGTCGTCCGTGTGTGCCCAGGCTTGCATTCGCCGCGGTGATCCCCAGTAATCGGGGGAGACACTCCTCTCCCGGGCGGGACATCTGATGCTGTTGGCGGCTGCAGAGCTGGACCTTGTCGGCCTGACGATCGGGCTGTGCGGCGGGTTGGCGCTGTTCCTGTACGGCATGCACGAACTGTCCGACGGGCTGCAGGCGGCGGCGGGCGAGCGGATGAAGGCGCTGCTCGGGAAGGTGACGTCGAATCGCTTCGTTGCCGCGCTGACGGGAGCAATCGTGACGGCGGTGATCCAGTCGTCGTCGGTCACCACCGTACTGGTGGTGGGGTTCGTGAGTGCCGGACTGATGTCGCTCACCCAGTCGGTGGGGGTCATCATGGGGGCGAACGTCGGCACGACGATCACCGCGCAACTGGTGGCGTTCCAGGTCACACAGCTCGCGTGGCTGATGGTGGCGGTGGGGTTCGCGCTGGCCTCCCTTTCGCGCCGCGACCAGTTCCGGCATTCGGGGACCATGCTGCTCGGGCTGGGCCTGTTGTTCCTGGGGCTCGACCAGATGAGCAGCGCCACATCGCCGCTGCAGACATATCCACTGTTCCTTCAGCTGCTGCGGACGCTCAACCACCCGGTTTCGGGCATTCTGATCGGGGCGGTCTTCACGGCGCTGGTGCAGAGCTCGTCAGCGACCACCGGTGTGGTCGTCATGCTGGCATCTCAGGGGTTCTTGTCGCTGGAGGCGGGGATTGCCCTCGCGATCGGTGCGAACATCGGCACCTGTGTCACGGCAGTGGTCGCCGCCATCGGCAAGCCGGTCGATGCTGTGCGCGTGGCGGTCGTGCATGTCCTGTTCAATGTGCTCGGCGCCCTGTTGTGGGTGGGGTTCATCGATCAGTTGGCCGATCTGGCCCGGCAGATCTCACCGGCGGCGGTGGAGCTGCAGGGCATCCAGCGGGCGGCGGCCGAGACCCGCGCCAGATCGCCAATGCCAACACACTGTTCAACGTCGTCAACACCTGTGTGCTGATCGGGTTTGCCGGTCCGCTGGCTGCGCTGGCGAACAGGCTGGTCCCAGCGCGTGCCGTCACCGAGCCGGTCGTTGTGCAGCCCCGCTTTCTCGACCCGGTCTATCTGCGAACGCCGGTCCTCGCACTGGACCGCGTGCTGCTGGAGGTGGAGCATCTGGGCGAACATGTGGTGCTGATGCTCGAGGCCGTGCTCCCCTCGGTGCTGCGGGGTTCGCGGGCCGATCTCCGGCGCGTGGCCGCCATGGACGATGATGTCGATCGGTTGTACCTGGCGATCCTCGACTTCCTGCACAAGCTGGGCTGAAGAACTCACCACGCCCGAGTCGCAGCGGCTACAGCAGTTGCTCGCCGCTGCCAATTATCTGGAGGCGACCGGCGATCTGATCGAGACGAATCTGGTCGCGCAGGGTCTGCGGCGGATCGACGCCCGGCTGACGTGCAGCCCGCAGACCGTTGCCGAGATGCGACCCCTCGAGCGGGCCGTGATCGATGCGACGCGGCAGGCCCTGCAGGCGCTCACCACCGGCGACCAGGAACTGGCGCAGGCGGTCGTCACCAGCAAGGAACGCGTGCACCGACAGGCCGACCAGTTGATGGATCATCTGGCGCAGCGGCTGCTCGCCGACGAGCCGCATCGCGCGACCCTGTTCGGCATCGAGTCGGACATCGTCGGCCAGTTGAAGCGGCTGTATTACAATGCCCGCAGGATGGCCAAGCTCGTCATCGATGCGACTCCCCCAGTTCCCGCAGACTCGAAGGCTGACGCATGATTCCCAAAGAGATTCTCAAACTGTTCAAGGTCGCGCCCGGCCAGCCTGCCGATCTGCACCGCCGCGATACCGGCTGGTGCAGACCGAAGAGCTGGCAGAGCTGGGGAAAGGGACTCTCAAGAAGCGGGCGCAGGAGGTGCTGGCGCAGAACATTGCCGAGCTCGCCGACGCCCAGCAGCTGCTCTACGCCGACAATCGGTACTCGGTGCTCGTGGTGCTGCAGGCCATGGATGCCGCGGGGAAGGACGGGACCATCAAGCATGTGATGTCGGGCGTGAACCCGCAGGGCTGCCAGGTGTTCAGCTTCAAGCAGCCCTCCCGGGAGGAGCTGGATCATACCTTTCTGTGGCGTCACATGCGTCGGTTACCCGAACGGGGCCGCATCGGTCTGTTCAACCGTTCGTATTACGAAGACGTGCTCGTGGTGAAGGTCCATCCGGAACTGCTGGGTGAGCAGCTTCCGCCCGGCCCGCGGGGCAAGTCGTTCTGGCAGGAACGTTACGAGGACATCAACGCCTTCGAGCGTCACCTGGTGCGCAACGGCACGATCGTGCTGAAGTTCTTTCTGCATCTCTCGAAGCAGGAGCAGAAGCAGCGATTTCTGGATCGGCTCGACGAGCCCGACAAGAACTGGAAGTTCTCGGTGGGCGACGTCGCCGAACGGGCGCACTGGGACGAGTACCAGGAGGCGTACGAAGACGCCATTACCGCCACCAGCACCGACTGGGCGCCGTGGCATATCGTGCCGGCAGACCACAAGTGGGTCACGCGGGCGGTGGTGGCCGACATTCTGACGACGAGCATCCGCGACCTGGACCTGGCGTATCCGAGCGTCAGTGACGAGGAGCGGTGGACTTGCTGCCGGCGACGAGCTGATGGAGGAGTGACCCAGCCCTGCGGGGGCGGGTCGACGCGGGCCGGTGCGTCGGCTGTGCGCGGAACCTCAGTTGTGCTCGTGGCCGTTGTCGGAGAGTCGCCGGCGGAGATACGACGCGCGGGCCACGTTCCGTTCAGACGACTCGAGCTGTTCCTTGTGCAGCTTCTGCAGATGTGCGGGCTGCGTCTGGATGAACAGTTCGTTGACGGTGGGAATTTCGAGTCCGTCCACGAGTCCGATGTTGATGCCCATCCGCACGCTCGAGAGCAGATGCATGGTCTCTTCAGAAGTGATGGTCTGGGCGCTGCGGAGGATGCCGTACGCGCGTGACACCTGGTCGTGCAGCCGTTCCCGGTTGTCCTTGACGAGGGCATCGCGGACGCGGCGTTCGTAGGCAATGATGCCGGTCACCACTTCCTGGATGCTCTCGATGATCTGCTGTTCCGACTTGCCGAGCGTGACCTGGTTGGAGATCTGATAGAAGTCGCCCATGGCCTGCGAGCCTTCACCATACAGGCCGCGCACCGCCAGTCGCATCTTCTGCATGGCCTGGAAGACCTTCTGGATCTCCTTGGTGAGGACGAGGGCGGGCAGATGCAGCATGACGCTGACCCGGATGCCGGTCCCCACATTGGTGGGACACGCGGTGAGATAACCCAGCCGGTCGTGGAACGCGTAGGTCACCTGCTCTTCGAGCGCGTCGTCAATGCGGTTGATCTCCTCCCAGCAGCCATTGAGAGCGAACCCGCTGCGGAGCACCTGCAGTCGGAGATGGTCCTCTTCATTGATCATCAACGAGACGTTCTCGCGATCGCCGATCCCCACGCCGCGCGACCCATGGGTTTCGGCATGTTCGCGACTGATGAGCTGGCGTTCGACCAGAAACTGCTTGTCGAGGGAAGCGAGTGAGGCGACGTTGACGTAGCTCAGCCGACCTTCGATCGGCAGATCGTCGAGATGCGAGCGCAGCTGCGACTCGATCTCCTGCCGCGCCTGGTCGTCGGCCCGTGTAAGAAACGGGTACTGGGCGATGTTGCGGGCGAGCCGGATCCGGCTGGAAATGACGATGTCCGAATCGGGGCCTGTCCCCCTCAGCCATTCGCCACTGGTCCCGGAAAGGTCGTCCAGAGTCACCGCGTCGTCTCCTGCGAATTAAGTCGCCGGCCCGCTTCAGGCGGGTTGGCGCCGGAATGCCCGGGGCCTTGGCACCGGCTCACCCCATGATCATCGGCCCCGAAGGCAGACGGGTCAAGAGGGGCCGACGCGTTCAATCCTCAGCGGCGTCGTTGGTTGAAGCCGATTCCAGGTCGCTGATCTCGTCGCGCAGTCGTGCGGCTTCTTCGTACGACTCGGCCTCGACGGCGCTGCGCAGCTTGTTGCGGAGACGGACCAGTTCAAACTGACGGCGACTCGACTCCGGCGCCCGCCGGGGGAATTTCCCGGTATGCTCCGTCTCGCCGTGAATGTTCTCCAGCAGCGGGAGCAGCTCCGCTTCGAAGGCCACGTAGCATTGTGGACATCCCAGCCGCCCCTGGCTGCGAAACTCTCGAAAGGCGATCCCGCAGTCAGGACACTCGGAGCTCGTCCAGATCTTCCAGATCCTCGACGCTCGCTTCCAGATGCTTCTGGAACAGTTCCTCGGTGTCTTCCGGTTTCTGATCCGCATCCGCAGTGCTCATGTACTCATGCGCGCAGGCTTCGCACAGATGCAGCGCGTGCACATCCCCTTCCTTCAGCTCGGTGATGTGCAACGTGGCGGGCTTGGAGCAGCGGGAACACTTTCTCATGGAAGCCCACTCTGTCTGAGACACTCAAGCCACGAACCCCCCGTCGAGCTCGTGTGTCAGTTAGCCAAACCCTCATGGTATGCGAACTTGCAGCCATGCCGCCGCGTCGTATTCTATCTTTGGACCGAACACTGTCAAGCGTCGTTACCCCGGGGACTTGCGACGTAACAGCATACCGTTATTATCATTAGGTCTTATCGTTTCAGGCGCCCACCGCATGCCCTACTTCCCCGGTTTCGAAAGCTTCTCGCAACTTGCACAGGGTGTCCGGCTCGTTCCCGTCTACCGCCAACTGCTGACCGACACCCTGACGCCGGTCACCGCCTTCTGCAAACTGCGCACCGGCGATCACGCCTTCCTCTTCGAAAGTGTCGTCGGTGGCGAACGCGTCGGACGTTACAGTTTCGTCGGCTGCGATCCCTTCGTCACGCTCGAAGCGCGCGGCCTGCAGGTGACGCTCACCGAGGACGGCCGCTCCACCGAACGCCCCGTCGACGATCCTCTCCACGAACTGCAGACGCTCCTCGACCGGTACCCCGCCGCACAGCTTCCCGATGTCCCTCGCTTCTGCGGCGGGGCAGTCGGTTACGCGGGGTACGACATCATCCGCTACACCGAACACCTGCCGAATGCCCCCCCGACGACCGGCACCTCCCCGATCTGTCCTTCGGCGCTGTACGACCGGATGGTGGTGTTCGACCACATCCGCAAGGTGCTGCTCGTCGTCGCCCATGCGCGGACCGACACCGGCGACCTCCGGGCCGCGTACGACGACGCCTGTCGCCGCGTCGATGCCCTGTGTGACCAGTTGCAGTGCCCGTCGGCCCCGCTGGAAATGGTGGACATCCGGCTGGATGTCCCCCCTGCGCAGATTCCGGCTTCGGACTTCACCCCTGCCGAATTCGCAGCCACCGTCGAGAAATGCAAGGAGTACATCCAGGCGGGCGACATCTTCCAGGTGGTGCTCAGCCAGCGTCTGCAGCGGGAGACCACGGCCAGTCCGCTCGACATCTACCGGGCGCTGCGGGTCGTCAATCCCAGCCCGTTCATGTTTCTGCTGCGAGACGCCGGCCGCGACACTGGTCGGCAGCTCGCCGGAGATTCATGGTGCGAGTCGAGGAGGGCGGTGACCACGATCCGCCCGCTGGCCGGCACGCGTCCGCGCGGTGCGTACCGATGCCGAAGACCGCGCCCTGGCCGCCGAGCTGCTCGCCGATCCCAAGGAGCGGGCCGAGCACGTGATGCTCGTCGACCTCGCCCGCAACGACGTCGGCCGCGTCGCCCGCTATGGTTCGGTCGAGCTCAGCGACGTGATGGTCGTCGAACGCTACAGCCACGTGATGCACATCACCTCCAACGTCACCGGTCGGCTGCGCGAGGGCATGACGGCCCTCGACGCACTGCGGGCCGGTCTGCCGGCCGGCACCGTCGTCGGCGCCCCCAAGGTACGGGCGATGCAGATCATCGACGAGCTGGAGCATCATCGTCGCGGCCCTTACGCCGGCGCCGTCGGCTACATCGACTTCACCGGCAACATGGACACCTGCATCGCGCTGCGGACGATCGTCATCCAGGACCAGACCGTCTATGTCCAGGCCGGTGCCGGCATCGTCGCCGACAGCGTCCCCGACAGCGAGTACCAGGAGACACTCAACAAGGCCCGCGGCGTGCTGACCGCCATTGAAATCGCCGAGACACAACTGACGCCGACCTGACCCCGATCCTGCTCACGCGAGGAGTTGTCCCATGCGTCCCCCTGCCTTCCTGGCGATGCTCCTCCTGCTGCCATGCTGCGACATGACCAGTCGGGCCCCGGCGCAGGGGCCCGCCGCCGTTGATGTCGACGACGTCACGCTCGGTGAGATTACCAGTGGCCGGGCCCGCATCATCGACCTCAGCTATCCCCTCAACGAGCACACCAACTTCTGGCCGGGGGAGAAGTATCAGCCCTTCTCCCTGGAGACCATCGCCACGCTCGAGGCGGATGGCGTGCTGTCGAAGGCGATGACGCTGCCCGAACACATCGGCACACACATCGACGCCCCCAACCACTTCGAAGCGGCGCAACCGTCCCTCGATCAGCTCACGCCGGCTCAGCTCTTCGGCCCCGGGGTGTTGCTCGACGTGCGGCCCCAGGCGGAGGTGGATCCCGACTACGGCCTCACCGTCGACGACCTCGAGGCGTGGGAGGCCGAGCATGGTCCGATTCCCGACGGAGCCATCGTGCTGCTCAACACGGGGTGGAGCCGGTTCTGGTCGCAGCCCGAGCGGTACCAGGGCCGCGATGCCCGCGGGGGTCTGCACTTTCCGGCGTTCACAGGCGCAGCGGCCCGCTGGCTCGTGCACGAGCGGAACATCCGGGGGCTCGGCGTGGACACCCTCAGCATCGACCGTGGTGTCTCGCAGGATTTCGAGGTGCACCACATCGTCAACGCCGCCGGACGCTACGGACTGGAGAACGTGACGGCCCTCGATCAGCTGCCGCCGCGCGGCTTCGCGCTGTTCGTCGCGCCGATGAAGATCACGGCGGGGACCGGCAGTCCGACGCGCCTCTTCGCCATCCTGCCCGGCGAATGACGCTTGGCGACGGTGTGCCCGGCCAAGGCGTCGGACCTGAGCGGGTCGCGCCCGGCTCTTGGACCGGGGCGGCGCAGCCGCCAGAGGTTGCGGGAGGATGTTCATCGACCGTGGTGCCCGCCTGCTCTGGCGATGAGCATGTCGTCCGAAATCAGGGCTCCCTGCTTTGCCCGGTCAGGTTGCCGCCGGACCCGTTTCCTCGGCACTGCTCAACACGATGTCACGGAAGTGGCGCTCGCACACCCGTTCGCGCCGGCCGCGATGGCGAAAGATCGCGATGTGCTCATGCCCGAAGGTCTGCGACATATCGCGAAAGGCGAGCCCTTGGATATCGCCGTACGGGGCATCGGCCGTGGTCGCATATCGCGGACTGATGGGGGCGATCGAGACGCCGAAACCCAATCCGACGTACTGGAGCAACAGATCTTTCGAGTTGGCTTCGAACACCACCTTCACCCGTTTCTGCAGCCCGGCTCTGGCAAACACCTCGTCCACGCGGCTGCGCGTGTTCGACGCGGTGGCTGACATCACCAGGGGATGCCGAACCAGGCTCCGCGGGGAGATGCGCTTGAGCGACAGCAGGGGATGCCCGACGGGACAGACCAGCATGAAGGGAAAGCTCGTGACGACCTCCGCTACCAGCGAGCGGGGGGCGGCGGCGGAATCGAGCAGCCCCGCGACGGCCAGGTCGACCTGCTGGTTCTCGACCAGCTGGCGCGCGGCGAGCGACGATGCGTCGATCAGGCTCAGTTCGACATTCGGATATTCATCGTGGAACCGCCGAATGGGTGACGGCAACTCGCTGACAAGCACGTTGGCGGGCGCGGCGATCGAGAGCTTGCGCGGGAGTTCCGCCGACTGCTGCGAGAACTCCTCGCGGAGCGCGTCGAAGGAGTGGAGGACCGGCCCGGCCATCTTCACCATCAGTTGCCCATGGTCGGTCAAGATCACGCGACCTCCCTTCACGTGGACCAGCCCCACTTGGAACTGCTCTTCGAGACTGCGGACCTGCTGCCAGACGGAGGGTGTGGTCAGGTCCAGAGCCTGGGCGGCGGCAGCGAAGCTCCGGGTCTCTGCGACTTTCGTCAGCGCCCGCAGCTGACAGATACGCAACTCCTTGAAATAGCGTCGGTGCGCGGGCATGGGGGGACACTCCCGGAAATGGTGCCTCGACTCAGCCGTCGCGCGAACCTCTGTCTGCGACCGTCAGCAGCCTGCATATGTCATAGCCTAATCCAGATTAGCAAGATTTAGCAAACCTGGCGCTGTCTGCCTCGATCGCGAGGCGTTACGGTGTTGTCGGGTGCCGATCGGACGCGTCGCTCTTCGACCGGGACGTTCCCGTCCTGGTTTCTCTGTCCACTTCCTTGCACTGATTCTGCGGTGTCGCTTCGAGTGGTTCGAAGCCGTCGTTGTTGCTCTGATTCCGGTCCGGAGAGTCTGTCATGAAACAGCCAGTGCTCCCATTACGTCGTGCGTTCACGCTGATCGAGCTGCTCGTCGTGATCGCGATCATCGCCATTCTGATCGCCCTGTTGCTGCCCGCCGTGCAGCAGGCGCGGGAAGCGGCCCGCCGCACTCAGTGCAAGAACAACCTCAAACAGTTGGCGCTCGCACTGCACAACTACGAATCGACCTATGGACTGCTTCCCCCGGGCTGGATTCCTGCCGATGGGAATGGTTACACGGGCGGCCGGGGTTCCACGGGCACCGGCACCAACGGCCAGGGGTCTTGGGGCTGGCCGGCACTCGTGCTCCCCTATGTCGATCAGGCGCCCCTCTTCAACACGCTTCAGGTCGGGCAGGACATCCGCGTCGCGCTGGACGACCCGGCCAAGCTGGTCCTGATGCAGCAGGCGTTTCCTGCCTTCAAGTGTGCCTCCGACACCGCCCCCGATGTCAACGACCGTCGCCGCGTGGCGGGCTTTGCCGGCACGAACAGGAATCTCTCGACGTCGAACTACGTCGGGTGGAACTCCGGTTCCCGCGGATGGCTGCCGATGGAAGGGAATCCGCAGAACCGCAAGGGTGTGTTCTTCCTGAACTCGAATACGCGATTTCGCGACGTGACCGATGGACTCAGCAATACGTTCTTGTTGGGCGAACGCATGTACAACTCGTTCCAGTCCGGTACCTGCAGCATCAACTGCAATGCAGCCGTGATCTTCGCGAACGAGTGGAACACCAACTACAACAACTCCCGCCGGAATCCGCGATACGGCAACACGAACACTCTCGGCATGGGCGAAGGACACATCAACAGCATCTTCACCGGCAGCCCGACGAACCCCGGTGGCAACTGCAACGCCATCTGCGCCGCGGCGCCGCCAGCTACCACGAGGGTGGGGCCCAGTTCGCGATGGGTGACGGCTCGGTCCGATTCGTCAGCGAAAACATCGACTGGCGCCCCAATGACGCCATCAACAGCACGTTTGAACGGCTGGGCGCCATGGCCGACGGCCAGGTGGTCGGCGAGTTCTGACGCGGTGTCCGTAGCCCGGACGGGCCTGTCAGCAGGCGTTCCCCTGATGTGTGCAATACCATAGGGACCGGGTGCGTTCAGCACGCGCCCCCGAGTCCTCTCTCTCGCTTTCCATTCCGAATCCATCCGAAAACAGTACCGAGGTCAGTGATGCGCGGGATTGATCTGTTTCGTTGGCCCCAGGGAATGTGTTGCCTGGCACTGCTGTGCGTCTCACTGGGGGGCTGCGGCAGCCGCGATATGAAGGTCGCGCCGGTCTCAGGCACGGTGACCCTCGATGGCAATCCACTGGAACAAGCATCCGTCCTGTTCCAACCTGCGGGAGGCGGGCGCCCCTCCTTCGGCGTAACCGATGAAGACGGCAGGTACACGCTGAACTACAACATGCATGAAGGTGGGGCAGAGGTCGGCGAGTGCACAGTCAGCATCTCCACACGGCTGCAGGCGGGAGGCGACGGGGAAAACTACGAGGATGACAGCAAGGTTCTGCCCGAGCGCGTCCCCGCGAAGTATGCGAAGGAACCGATCGTGGTGACGGTGGAGCCCAAAACCAATACCATCGACATCGAACTGACGTCGAACTGACGTCTGTGAGGGGGACGGGTGATCTGCCCGGCCCGGCTGATCGAGGAAACCCGGCAGCGGAAGAGGAGCGTTCGATGAGATTCGCAATTGTCCTGTGTCTGATGGGCCTCTGGCTGGGTGATGTCGCCACGGGTGCCGAGACCCGGCCCAACGTCCTGTTCATCGCCATCGACGATCTCAATCACTGGGTCGGGCATCTGGGCCGCAACCCGCAGACGAAGACGCCCCATATCGATCGTCTGGCCGGGAGTGGGTGTGACGTTCACCCGGGCCTACTGCACCGCCCCGGGCTGCAATCCGTCGCGGGCCTCTCTGATGTCGGGGCTCCGGCCGGGCACGACCGGCTGTTATCTCAACAGCCAGAACTGGCGCCCGGGCATCAGCGAGGACAAACTGCTGAACACGCAGTTTGCCCAAGCGGGCTATCGCGTGTACGGAGCCGGCAAGATCTATCACGGTTCGTACCAGCCGGGCGGCGAATGGGACGACTACTTCAAGGGTGGCGGCAAGCAGGTCATGCACCCCGATGCCCGGAATGACGGCGTGGGAGGCATCAAGTTCTATCCGCTCGCCAACAGCGACGAGGAGATGCCTGACTACAAGGTTGTCAGCTACGGCCTGGAGCGGCTGCAGGAAGAGAGCGATCAGCCGTTCTTCCTGGCGATCGGTCTCGTCAAGCCGCATATGCCCTTCAGCGTGCCCAAGAAATGGTTCGACCTGTTTCCGCTGGAAACGATCGAGCTGCCGCCGCACGACGACAGCGATCTGAACGACATTCCCCCCGCCGGAGTGAAGATGGCCGGCGCGGATGGCGACCATGCGACGATGCTCGAGTCCGGCCGCTGGAAAGAGGCCGTGCAGGCGTACCTGGCCACGATCGCCTTCTGCGATGCGCAGGTTGGGCGGCTGGTCGAGGGACTGGCACAGTCACCACATCGGGACAACACCATCGTCGTCCTCTGGAGCGATCATGGATGGAGCCTGGGGGAGAAGTCGCACTGGCGGAAGTTTGCCCTCTGGGAAGAACCGACGCGAACCGTGCTGATCTGGCAAGTTCCCGGCGTCACCCAGCCCGGTGGTGTCTGCGGGCGAACCGTCGACTTTCTGTCGATCTATCCGACGCTGTGCGAACTCGCCGGAGTTCCCGCGCCCGAGCACCTGGAAGGAACCAGCCTCGTCCCGCTGCTGAAGGATCCCGGAGCCGGCTGGGACCTGCCGGCCATCACCACGCATGGCTACAAGAACCATGCGGTCCGCACGGAGGACTGGCGCTACATTCGGTATGCCAACGGGGATGAGGAGCTGTATCACAACGCCGTCGATCCGCTGGAGTACACGAATCTGGCCGATGATCCGACGCACGCGGCCCGCAAGCGCGCTGGCGGCGCTGGTCCCTGCGAGCGATGCACCGGAACTCCCGGGTGCACGCGACCGCAACTGACAAGCTCGGTCGGTCGGCGAGCGGGGGACGTCAGTCCCCCCGCAGGGTTGTGCCCTGCGATGTTGTGCGCACCCGGAGGCTTACGCCTCCGGCTCTCCGCTCCTTGCGCTCCCCGGGCGGCAACCGGAGTCCGCCCCTTGGAATCCCTGCCGAACGGACTACCATACCCGGCGCGGTTGCAGGGGAGCCCGTCCCGGCTCTCCATGGCCATCTGTCTCCATGGCCGACTGTATCGACCTGGATGGCCCCGTCACAGATACCGACGACAACCAACGTCGCTTCGCGCTCATCTGCCAGACCGAGACGTTCAACGTCGATGTCTCACCAATCCAACCGATGGACGACCCACATGCGATCGACTTCACTTATCGCTCTACTGGTGATGCTGGCTGCGGCCCATGCGGGTTTGGCCCAGGACCGGTCCATCCTGCCGCCACTTGCGCCCGAGTTCGGGGGGAAGGTTGGCGAATCGTACAAGGACTCGACCCCTGACTTTTCGCCGGCGTTGCCGCTGCAGGCACCCGACGGCGCACCCCATATCCTGGTAATCATGCTGGACGATGTCGGATACGGGCAGCTTGGCTGTTATGGAGGTCCGATCGACACACCGAACATCGACCGTCTGGCGGCGAGCGGTTTGCGTTACACGAATTTTCATACGACGGCGCTCTGCTCGCCAACTCGTGGTGCGTTCCTGACGGGACGCAATCATCACTCGATCGGTCTGGCGGCCATCACCGAAGCGGCGACGGGCTTCCCGAGCAACTTCGGCAGCATTCCCAAGAGTGCCGCAACGATTGCCGAAACGCTCAAGCAGAATGGCTACAACACCCTGGCCTTTGGCAAATGGCACCTGGCTCCGTACACGGCTTACACGGCGGCCGGTCCATTTGATCGCTGGCCCCTCGGCATGGGATTCGAACGCTACTACGGTTTCATCGGTGGCGAAACCGATCAGTGGGCGCCGCTGCTGGTTCGCGACAATCACATGATCGAAGAGGACCGCGAGGAGGGCTACCACCTCACGGCGGACCTGGTGGATCAGACGATTTCGCACATCCGCGATCAACAGCAAGCCAACACCGGTCGCCCCTTCTTTGCCTACCTGGCACTTGGGGCGGCCCATGCACCCCTGCATGCTCCCAAGGAATACATCGAAAAATACCGCGGCAAGTTCAACCAGGGCTGGGACGAAGTGCGACGCGAAACCTTTGAGCGCCAGAAAGCAATGGGCATCATCCCGCCCGACTCGGTACTTCCGCCGGCCAACCCGGGCATTGAGACCTGGGCCGACCTCAACGACACGCAGCGGAAGGTCTACTGCCGACTGCAGGAGTGCTTTGCCGGCTTTCTGGATCACACCGACCACCACCTCGGGCGGTTGATCGATGCACTCGACAGCATGCAGTTGCGCGATGACACCCTAATTCTGCTGGTATCGGATAACGGTGCTTCTCAGGAAGGCCTGCGGGACGGAACGGCCAACACGGACCGCTACCGCAACTACTTCCCGGACACGGTCGAGGAAATGATCGGCAAGCTCGATGAGCTGGGTGGCCCCTCCACGGATCCGCACTATCCAATGGGTTGGGCCATGGCGGGCAACTCGCCGCTCAAGCGCTGGAAGCAGGACACACACGCCGGCGGAAATACAGACCCCCTGATCATCTCCTGGCCGGCCCGCATCAAGGACGCGGGCGCAATGCGCCGCCAGTATCACCATGTCGTGGACATCGTTCCCACGCTGCTGGGAGTCACCGCATTGCCGGCCCCGACATCCGTCAACGGTGTGCTGCAGATGCCACTGCCGGGGGTGAGCATGGCTTACACGTTTGACTCCGACGGGCCGACGCGGAAGAAGACGCAGTACTATGAAATGCTGGGCAGTCGCGCGATCTGGTCCGACGGCTGGACCGCCGTCACCTGGCACGAGAAGGGCACTCCCTGGGAAGAGGACCAGTGGGAACTCTACAACACCGACGTCGACTTCACGCAAGCGAATGACCTGGCTGCGAAGATGCCTGAAAAGCTGAAGGAGCTGCAAGACCTGTGGTGGTCCGAGGCTGAGAAGTACGGTGTCTTGCCACTCGATGATCGACGCTACGAGCGCGTGGCCGACCCGACCCGGCCGGTCGCTGCGATCGAGAAGCCCGTCTACACATACTATCCCGGCACGTCGCTCCTTCACCCGCTGGCTGCGCCGCAGTTGCTGGGGAAGGACCACACCGTGACCGCCCATGTGACAATCCCTGAGAGCGGTGCCGAAGGAGTGCTGGCCTGTTTCGGTGGTGAGTTCGGTGGCTGGTCGCTCTTTGTCCAGGACGGCAAACTGAAGTATGTCCACAACTACTTGAAGCTGGAAGAGTACGCGGTCGAGTCCAACGTTTCCGTCCCCGCAGGTAAGCATGAACTCGCGTTTCGATTTGTGCCCACCGAGAAGTCGCTCAAACCTGACTACTTCATCGGCGACGTCACGCTGCTGATCGACGGCAAAGAAGTCGGCAGCCGGAAAGGCATCAAGTCCGCCGGGCAGTACAGCGCAGTCACCGGATATGGACTCGTTACCGGACGCAACCCGAACACATCGGTGACTCACATGTATGAGACGCCTTTTGTGTTTACCGGTGATTTGGAAAAGGTCAACATCGTCCCAAAAGCAACCAAATGAACAACAGGGAACCAAGAATGTGTCCCCCGCAGAGGACGACGATGAGTCGCTTGGTCTTCCCGAATCTCTGCGTCGTCTTGGGCGGCATCCTGCTCGGGATGCCAGCCTCGTTCGGCTTCGCCCACGAGGCCGATCGATCTCAGTTGCCGATTCCCGATGCTCCGTTCATCGGTCATTCGCGGCCGCAAGTTGTTCAGCGATGCCCCCGGCACGACGCGCGTTCCCGATGGCAGCGCCCCGCCCATCTATCAGCGATCTCACTCGATGCTGCCGTGGGGATTACCATGGCATTCCTGTGCTCTTTTGCTCATGGGCAAGACAATCCAAATCTCTTCATCATCCGGGGAGATGACGTCGGCATGTGGAAGAGTTGCTCACCGGAAAGGAAATTGCCGGCAAGAACGACAAGGTCCACCTCGACGGCTACGATCAGAGCGACCTGCTTCTTAACCAGGGCAAGTCCAAGCGCAAGGAGTTCTACGATTTCACGGAGACCAAATTTCACGGGCTCCGCTACGGCGACTGGAAACTGCTGTTTGTACAGCAGGACGCATGGTTCCGCTCGCCCCAGCTGGCGCTCACGTCCCCCATCGTCACGAACCTCAAGCTGGATCCTTTCGAGCGATTCCATGAGGCCCGTGGCTACGACGAGTGGGCCGAGAACCGTAGCTGGATCTTCGGGCGGGTGGGACCGAAGATTGCCGAGTTCGTGAAGTCTTTCCAGGAGTTCCCGCCCAGCCAGAGAAGCATGTCGCTGGAGGTTGGCGAAGTCAGCAAGATGATCAACTCGCAGGCGATGAGCCGCTAAAGCAGATGGCGACGTTCAAGGATTTTCCACCACGCCCAGGAAAGCGGCAGTCTTACTCCACGAGAATAGACACACAACATGAAACGACTCTTCATTGCCTTGCTCATGGTCTTTCCTGCCAGCGCCTGGGCCCAGGAGATCCTGCCGTTTCCACCGACGCCGTCGGCCTCCCACGCCGGCGTCACGATTGAGAGCTCGACGTACCAGAAGCGGGTCGAGCCGCGGCGACTTGCCGGACGATGCAC
This sequence comes from uncultured Planctomycetaceae bacterium, assembly GCA_963715185.1. Classification (GTDB taxonomy): domain Bacteria; phylum Planctomycetota; class Planctomycetia; order Planctomycetales; family Planctomycetaceae; genus CAVPPT01. The sequence goes on along the minus strand of CAVQRG010000011.1, from coordinate 31,381 downwards.
CGAACATCCTGATCATCCTCATCGATGACGTCGGCCCGGGCACACCCTCCACATACGGCGGCGAGATCCGCACGCCGACCCTCGACCGCATCGCAGGCAGCGGAATCTCGTACAATCGGTTTCACTCGACCGCGATGTGTTCCCCCACGCGCGCCGCCCTGCTGACGGGACGCAATCACACGCGCGTCGGCAATGGGCAGATCGCGGCGATCGCCAACGACTTCGACGGCTTCAGCGGCATCATCCCCAAGTCGTCGGCCACGATGGCCGAAGTTCTGAAAGCCTACGGCTACAACACGGGTGCCTGGGGGAAATGGCACAACACGCCCGAAGAGCAGATCACGTCCAAGGGGCCTTTCGATTACTGGCCCACGGGCTACGGATTCGAATACTTCTATGGCTTTCTGGCCGGCGAGGCCTCCCAGTACGAGCCGACGCTCGTGCGCAACACCACCTACGTCGACCGGCCCGAGACCTCCGGCGGCAACGACCACTACCACCTGTCCGAAGACATCGCCGACGATGCCATCCACTGGCTGCGCGAGCAGCGGGCGTACGCGCCGACAAACCCTGGTTCGTGTACTGGGCCCCCGGCGCCTCCCATGGTCCCCATCAGGTGATGCAGGAATGGGCAGACAAGTACAAAGGCAAGTTCGACGACGGCTGGGATGAATACCGCGAACGTGTCTTCGCCAACCAGAAGAAGCTCGGCTGGATTCCGGCCGACGCCAAGCTCACCCCGCGGGCCGAATCCATGGCCTCGTGGGAGTCGATCCCGGACAGCGAAAAGCCGTTCCAGCGCCGACTGATGGAGGTCTTCGCTGGCTTCACCGAGCACGCCGATGCTCAAGTCGGCCGCATCATCGACGAGATCGAGCAGCTGGGGGAACTCGACAATACTCTGGTCCTCTACTTCTGGGGCGACAACGGGTCTTCCTCCGAAGGCCTGTACGGCACGATCAGCGAGCAGCTCGCCCAGAACGGCATCCCGACCAAGATCTCCGAGCACCTCTCTGCGCTGGAGGAACTCGGGGGGCTCGCTGCGATCGGGACCAACAAGACCGACAACATGTATCACGCCGGCTGGGCCTGGGCCGGCAGCACCCCCTACCAGGGGACCAAGCTCCAGGGGGCCTACTTCGGCGGCACGCGTCAGCCGCTGGCCATCTCCTGGCCGAAAGGGATCAAGGCGGACAAGGCTCCCCGCCCACAGTTCCACCACGTCAACGACGTCGTCCCGACCATTTACGAGCTTCTCGACATCCCCGCACCGGCGATCGTCAACGGGTTCCACCAGGACGAGTTCGACGGCGTGAGTTTCGCCTACACCTTCGACGACCCGGCCGCCCCCGACCGCAAGCAGACGCAGTTCTTCGACATCATGGCCAGCCGTGGCGTCTATCACGACGGCTGGTTCGCCAGCGCCCGCGGGCCACGCGAGCCGTGGGTGGGGGGCATCCCCAAAGGCATCCGCGAGTGGTCACCCCTTACCGACACGTGGGAGCTCTACAACCTGAAAGAGGACTGGACCCAGGCCCACGACCTGGCCGAACAGAACCCCGACAAACTGCGCGAACTGCAGGCCCTGTTCCTCACCGAGTCGGCCAGGAACAAGAACCTGCCCATCGGCGGCGGACTGTGGTCCACCGCGCTCTATCACCCCGAGGACGCTCCGGCCTCGACGCTCACCTCGTGGACCTTCGCCCACCCGATTGTCGGTATGCCCGAGTCTGCCGCGCCGAAACTGGGCAAGGTCAGCAGCCTCGTCACGATGGAGGTCGACGTCCCGGCAGACGCCAACGGCGTGCTCTACGCCCTCGCCGGGTTCTCGGGGGGTGTGACCTGTTACATCCGGGACAACGTCCTGTGTTACGAGTTCAACCTCTTCGAAGTCCGCCGCACCAAGATCCGGGCGGAGAAGCCTCTGCCGCCCGGCAAGGCCACCATCGAAGTGGAATCGAAGCTGGTGGACAAGATCGGCGGCCCGATCGACGTCACCCTCAGGGTCAACGGCGCACGAGGTCGCCCAGGGTCGTGTTCCCAACGGCATGTCGCTGCACTTCACCAGCAATGCCACCTTCGACATCGGCACCGACCGCGATTCACCGGTCTCGCTGGACTACTTCGATGAGGCACCGTTCACCTTCAATGGGACCATCGTCGGGACCCGGATCGTCTACACGCAGAAGTAGACATCGCGCCGTCGACGAATCTCTGCGACGCCGCCCCTGATGTGCTGTGTGCCACTGGCGCCAGCGAGTGCCCGGCGACCGTCGTGTGCCACTGCTGGCTTGCCGGCAGTGCAAAGCGAATGGCTTCTCGCCGCTGGGCGGCACCGGTTGAGGCAACCGGTGCTACCCCTGCTGGACAGGATGGGTCGCCGTGTGGCGCGGGTTTCCTTCGCCTGAGAGCGGGGGACGGAGCGGCCCGCTGAACTCCTGTCACTCCGGTTCAGTGGGGGCAGATTCATCGCCCGTTTGAACTGGCAGCTATTCAGCGGGTAGGCTGTCAGAGACTCTCTCACCACTGTTCGAGGATCCCGCATGTCGCCACTTCGCCTGCCCGCTGCACTCGCACTCGCATCACTGCTGACCGCGGGCCTGCTGCCAACGGCCCGCGCCGCCGACTACCCGAATGTCGTCATCTTTCTGGCCGACGATGCCGGCTGGGGCGACTACGGCGCCAACGGCAACACCCAGGCCGTCACCCCCAACATCGACTCGCTGGCCCGCGACGGGGTGATGCTCGACCGTTTCTATGTCTGTGCCGTCTGTTCCCCGACCCGGGCCGAGTTCCTCACCGGGCGGTATCACGGGCGGATGGGGGTCTCCGGCACGTCGCTGGGGCAGGAACGGCTCGACCTCGACGAACAGACGATCGCCCAGGTCTTCCAAGCCGCCGGCTACGCCACCGGGGCGTTCGGCAAGTGGCACAATGGCAGCCAGTGGCCGTACCACCCCATGGCCCGCGGCTTCGACGAGTACTACGGGCACACGGCCGGTCACTGGGGCGAATACTTCGATCCGCCGCTGGAGCACAACGGTCGGCCGGTGCGCGAGCAGGGATACATCGTCGACCTGTGCACCAACAAGGCGCTCGAGTTCATCGACCGCAACGCCGACCAGCCATTCTTCTGCTATGTGCCCTTCACCACGCCGCACTCCCCGTGGGCGGCACCCGAAGAGAACTGGCAGCGATTCAAGGAGAAGCCGATCACCCAGCGGGCCACCAATCCCAATCAGGAGGAACTCGACCACACCCGCTGTGCGCTCGCGATGCTCGAGAACCAGGACAGGAACGTCGGCCGCGTGCTCAAGAAGCTCGACGACCTGGGCGTCACCGACAACACCATCGTGCTGTACTTCTCCGACAACGGCCCGAACAGCTGGCGCTGGAACGACGGCATGAAGGGCCGCAAGGGGAGCACCGACGAAGGGGGCGTGCGCTCGACGTGTTACTTCCGCTGGCCGGGCAAGCTGCCGGCCGGTGCGACTGTCGTCGAGATCGCCGGGGCGATCGACCTGCTGCCGACGCTGACCTCGCTGGCCGGCGTCATGCACACCGGGGCCAAGCCGCTCGACGGCCGATCGACCTCTCGCCGCTGCTCCTGGGGACGGCCGACAACTGGCCCGACCGCATGATCTTCAACGCCTGGAACGACAACGTCAGCGTGCGGACACAGCAGTACCGGCTCGACAACGGCGGAGACCTGTACGACATGCAGGCCGACCCCGGGCAGACGACGCCCGTCAATGCCCGGCAGCAGGAGGTGGCCGGCCGGCTGAGGGAGGCCGTCCGCGAGTGGCGGGCGGAAGTGTTTGGCAGTGCTGGGCAAGCCAGCAGTGGCACACGTCGGCGTGAAGGGCGCAGCGTCGACCCTCGGCCATTCCCGGTCGGGTATCGCGAGTTCCCGCGCACCTGGCTGCCCGCGCGGGATGGCGAGCCGTACGGCGGTGTGAAGCGCAGCTCCGGCGCCCCCAACTGCTCGTACTTCGTCAACTGGACAGACACCGAAGGGTGGATGGAATGGAACATCGACGTGCACACCCCCGGCACCTATGCGGTCGAACTCCAGTACACCTGCCCGGAAGCCGATGCCGGTTCGACGATCGAGTTGAGTTTCGGCGACAGCCGGGCGATCGGAACCGTGCAGCCAGGCTGGGATCCGCCGTTGTACACCAACCAGGACACGCTGCCTCGACCGCCGGCTGAGTCGCAGTTGAAGCCGTTCCATCCGCTGGATCTGGGGACGATCGAGTTGAAACAGGGACAGGGACCGCTGACGTTGCGGGCACTCCAGGTGCCGGGCCAGTCGGTGATGGACGTCCGCGCCATCACCCTGACGCTCTTGGACTGAGTTTGGCGAGCGGGAGGCGTGAGCCTCCCGGTGTTGAGTGCCGCTGTGTGCCACTGGCTCCGCCAGTGCCATGCGACGCCGACGGCCGTGATGTTCGGCTGCTGCGCGCTGTGTGGACTCGCGCTGGGGCGGAACAGACATCGTCACGGGTGTGATCATCCTTCGGATCGCTGCGACCACTGGACAAACCGGTCGAGGGTGACCTCCCCCAGATTGATGTTCATCATGAAGGAGGAATAAGCCAGCGTGGCGGCCAGGCGGCGCGTGTCGCGCGCCACGGCGGGACGTAGCGCGGCCGGCTCAGAAAACCGGAGTCAAAGTATGGCGCGAGGGTGATCGTGTCGCTGAACGCGAGTCGACCCGCAAAGAGACGCTCCACGATCTGCGGCTGGTTGTCGCGGATCGAGACGTTCAGCAGGACATGAGTCTCCATGAGGCCCTTGAGGTAGGCGCTGTCCTTGGTGAACGCGATGCGGCCGCGAACATCGCCGCCCCGAAAGATGCGCTGGGCCGACTTGTAGGCCTCGAGTTCCTCCTGCCCCGCTTCGAGGAAGAGCTGGAAGCACTCGATGAAGTCGGCCCCTGCCAGCACGTTGTAGAGGGCCTTGATGCGCAGCGCCAGACGCCGCAAGCGGCTGATGTCGATCGATTGCGTCACCAGCTCGGCGAAGACAGCGATGCCTTCCTGCGTCCGGGTGGTGCGCGGAGCCCCCAGCCCCAGGCTCCTGAGGTTCGTCTGCCGTCGACCGTTGATTGCCGTCGCCATGTGGACGAGTGCTTCGTGCTGGTAGAGTTGATCGAAGTCGAGGTCGGAAAACACCGCAGACCCGCGAATCCGCAGTCTCGTCGTCCCCGCGATCGCCTTGGAAGAGAGCGCGTCGTCGACCACCACTTCCACAGCGTCATCCGCGAAGTAGGCGCTGATGGCGTGCTGCATCTTCTCTGCGAATGGTCTGGCGGGAAGATCGGCGTTGGATTGCCCCATGTAGGGGCATTGTGACAGTAGATCGGTCTTTTCGAGGAGGTATTCGGCGGCGTCGAGACCCGTGAGCGCCTGGGTCTCATAGACGTCGTTGGGGCGCCCATAGAGTTGGATCGATCGTTTGGTGAACTCCGGAGTGCCGGCGGCCATCAGCATGCGGGCCGCCTCCGCATAGCTCGCCGCCGTGCGCCGCAGGAACTGCAGGAGCGGATCGTCCCCGGCGCAGCGGGTCACGAATTCGTCGAGGTCGGCGACGGGCCGGGACCAATCGGGAATGCGAAGTTCGACCTGCGGAAGGGCCGGACGCCCCGCCCGCCACCCTTCCAGAAAGGTCCGCTCGATCTCGTCGGGCCAGTTGAGGTACTTGAGAACAAGGATCGGTTTGGCGAGTTGCGGCAGTTGGGTGTCCAGCGTCGCGATTCGCTCCTGCAGTTCCTGGTGCATCGTTCAGGGTCTCGGGATGATCTGAGTTCATCGGACCGGCAACGTCTCATTGTATCAGCACCTGTTCGACTCTTCGGGAGGGTTGCTGTTTTCGAGGGACTTTGAAGGGCCGATTCGTATTCCCCGGCTCGTTCGAGGTCGTCGGCGACCGCGCTGTACGCCGCGGGTAGGCGCGATCGACGCCAACGTCTCAGACATCGTGCCCGTCCTCCGCCAGACTCAGGTTGCTGCCCTCGTGGTTGGGACGGTCGCCAGCATTCAGCGCGATGCCGTAGACGCGCTGGACCGTCCAGGCGATCATGGCCGTTGTCCAGCCAAACATCAGGATGCCGTTGGCCGCCTCGAACGACGACAGCAGTCGCCACCGTTCCGGCAAGACGACATCACCGAAGCCGAGTGTCGTGTAGGTGACCGTCGAGAAGTACAGCGCATGCTCGAAGTCCGGGATCGCGTCCACGAAGAGGTAGGTCGCCGCCCACGAGCCCGATTCGACCAGGGACGCCAGAAACATCCCCAGCACCACTTCGGCCACGAGAGCTGCCCGCCTGAAGCCGAGACCTGCCTGCCCGATCCAGCTCGTGGAGTTCGAGACCCGGAGTCGCTGTACGATGATGACCATCGCAGCGGCGTGCAGAAACGTGGTGAGGATCACCAGGCAGGACCCGATCACAATGTTCATCAGCATGGCGATTGGTCTTTCTTCACGTGTTCCGGCCACGCCAGCGCTCCTGGAGTGCCGCATCGTCACGGCGCGCATCTTCATCGAAACCTGCAGACTTTGGAAGCGGCGGGAAGGCGGGGCCCCGCAGGCAGATGCATCGGTCCGCACGTCCGCACCGCAGACCCTGCTGCTGCTGGACAGTGCAGAGTTGAGAGGCCGGAGTTCGGAGTCGGCGAGCCCGAGGCGTGAGCGTTACCCGGGAGTGGCATCTCCGGGATTCTGATATGATGGGTGTCGTGCCCGCATCCCACAACGGGGCCGACATTGAGGAGTTGGTGATGCCCGCGACGCTGACCTGGCGAATGCACGGCGATGATGCCGACCCCGCATTTCCGCTCGTCAGTGAATACACGGTCGTCGGCCGGACTGCGGACGCCCCCTCCGCTTCGGTTGGGGCAACCGGTGCTACCCCTGCTGGCCCAGGCTGAACGTGCAGCGACAACCGCCGGCCAAGACACTGGCGGAGCCAGTGGCACACCGGTGTGGCCTGCTGGTGAAACCGGTACGACCCCGCGGTACACTGCAGGAGGGTCGTGCCGGCTCTCTCCTGGCCCTGCCCTGCCCTCCCCCGAGCCCTCCGAGGACAGCTCATGCGGCGACACTGGCACATCATGCGGCTGACATCGACGGCAACTCTGACGGCTCTGCTGTGGTGCGGTCAAGTTGCATCCGCCCCAGCCGCCGAGGCCGAGTCGCAACCCGGCCGGGTGAACGATGGACTGCAGGCCCTCTACGACTTCGCCTCCGACGAAGGGAACGAGGTCCGCGACCGTTCGGGGGCCAAGCCCCCCACGAACCTCAAGATCGAGAACCCGCAGGCGGTGCAGCGCACGGCCGGCGGGCTCGAAGTGCAGGGCCCGACCGTCATTCGCACAGACGAGCCCCCCGCCCGCTTCATCGATGCCATCCGCAAGTCGGGGGCGCTGACGATCGAGGCCTGGCTTCAGCCGGCGAAGACCGACCAGTCGGGTCCGGCCCGCATCGTCACGCTTTCGCGCGATGCCAACGAGCGCAACGTCACCCTCGGTCAGGACGGGCGGAAATTCGACGTCCGGTTGCGGACCACGAAGACCAGTACCAACGGGCTCCCCTCGCTCGCGTCGAAGGACAAGGCCGTCACCTCGAAGCTGACGCATGTTGTGTACACGCGGCAGCGGAAGGGGCGCGTGCGGCTGTACGTCAACGGACAGAAACAGGCCGAGAAGACGATCGCCGGCGACCTGTCGAACTGGAACAAGGGGTTTCGGCTCGCCCTGGCAAACGAGTTGTCGGGGGGTCGGCCCTGGCTGGGGACCTATCGTTTGGTGGCGATCTACAACCGCGAACTGAGTTCCGCCGAGGTGCTGCAGAACTACCGTGCGGGGGCCGATGGTGAATCGACGTCAGCACCGCCGGAGCTGGCGCGCACCGAGATGCGTTCGCGGATGTTCGAGACAGGGATCGCTCCGCTGCTGGCGAAGCATTGCCTCGAATGCCACGACACGCCGTCGCGGGAGGGAGGCCTCGACCTGTCGCGGAAGGTGGCGGCGTTCGCCGGGGGAGAGAACGGGCCCGCCATCGTTTCGGGGAAGTCGGCCGACAGCCTGCTCTGGCAGCGGGTCGCCAGCGACGAGATGCCTGCCGAGCGCGACCCGCTCTCTGCCGAAGAGAAGAACCTGTTGCGGAAGTGGCTGGACGAAGGGGCCGCCTGGTCGCTGGAGGTCGTCGATCCGGCGGTCTATGCCCATGGCGATCTGGGGTCGCAGATGTTCGTGCAGCGGCTGACGGTTCCCGAGTACATCGAGACCGTGCGCACGGCGCTGGGGGTCGATGTCAGCGCGCAGGCCCGCGAACTGCTCCCCCGCGACCTGCGGGCCGACGGCTTCAGCAACACGTCGTACAACCTGCAGGTCGACCTCGACCATGTGGAGGCGTACGCCCGGCTGGCGGAGATCATCGCGGACAGGCTCGAGATCCAGAAGCTGGCCCGCCGGTACACCAAATCGCGCGAACTGACGGACGAGAACATCACGAAGGTGATCGCCCCGGTCGGGCTCAAGCTGCTGCGAAGTCCCCTCAGCGACGATGACCTGCGTGTCTACTGCGGCGTCTCGACCAGTGTGGCCGGGTCGGGGGGCACGTTCGAAGAGGCCCTGCAGTTCGTGTTCGAGACCATGCTGCAGTCGCCGCGGTTCCTGTACCGCATCGAGGATCAGCAGGGGGACGGGTCTGCCACGCCGGTGAGCGACTACGAACTCGCGTCGCGGCTGAGCTACATTCTCTGGGGCGGTCCGCCAGACGACGAACTCTTCAAGGCGGCCGCAGACGGCCAGCTCGAGGGGGATGTGCTGCGGGTGCAGGTGCAGCGGATGCTCGATGATCCGCGGGCGATCGCCCGTTCGCGGCAGTTTCTGGCGGAGTGGCTCAACCTCGGCCGGCTGGACAACCTCCGCCCCAGCGCCGAACTGTTCCCCGACTGGCAGCCGTCGCTCGCGCAAGACATGCGGGAGGAAACGCTGGCCTTCTTCGAAGAGATTGTCTGGCAGCAGCAGCGTCCGCTGGCCGACCTGGTCAATGCGCAGGTCACGTTCGTCACCCCGCGTCTGGCGCAGCATTACGGGCTGCGGCTCGACAAGCCGTCGGCGTCGGGGAACGCCGGCGAGTTGATGAAATACGACCTCTCTTCGCAGCCGGCGCGGGGCGGACTGCTGACTCAGGGGAGCATTCTGACCGTGGGGGGTGACGAGGCGTCGATGGTCACGCGCGGGCTGTTCGTGCTCAACGAGCTGCTGCGGGGTGTGGTGCGCGATCCGCCGCCCTGTGTCGACACGACCCCCATTCCGACGAAGGCGGGGCTGACACTGCGCGGCATCGCCGAGGCCCGACTGGCCAACCAGGCCTGCCAGGGCTGCCACATCCGCTTCGAGCCGCTCTCGTTCGGCCTCGAAAAGTTCGATGGCTTGGGGACGTTTCACGAGAAAGACGAGCATGGCAACACGCTGCGCGAGGATGGCACGCTGCTCGTTCCGGGTGCGGCGGAGCCGGTCGCGTACCAGACCGCGGCCGAGCTGATGGACCTGCTGGCCGGCAGCGAACGGGTGAAGGAGTCGCTGACCTGGAAGGTGACGCAGTTCGCCCTCGGGCGTCCGCTCGGGGCCGGCGATGCGCCGGTGATGGCCGACATCCACCGCCAGGCACAGCAGAACGGGGGGACGTGGCGGGGCCTGATGTCCGCGATTGTGACGAGCGACCTCGTCCGCCTGACGCGCACCGAAGGGGAGTGATCCCACGACAAGGGTGCCAGGGTCGCTCCGCAGGAACCGGATACGCACAACGTCGCCGGGGTGCCACTGGCTCTGCCAGCGCATACCGCACGCAGCTGGGTAGCACCGGTTGCCTCAACCGGTGCCGCGCCGCGGCAGGAAGCCGGTCGCCCCGGTGCTTCCGAGACGCGTCACGACGCACCTGACGAAACCTTCGACAAGTCACGTCGGGCAGGCACCCGCCTGCCTTCCCCTGTGAAGTGTGAACGTTGTCCACAGGAAGGCAGGGAGGACCCTGCCCTACGCGGCCTGAGAGGGAGGGGAATCCCAGCGGGTTGCCCCGGCAGGGGCGGAGCAACATAGCCCCCGGCGTCAGCCGGGGGAGCGCGGGCTCTCCTGACGCTGGTCCAGCTCCGTGAGGGGCGGCAGACCGTCCGGCGCACGCGGCGAATTCTCTCTCGCCCCTGACGGGGCTCCTGCGGACGATCACGTGAACGATCTCCCATGGCTCACGCCATGGGCTACGATCTGTCGACCTGCCGGGCTCGTGAGGACGTTCGAACGACGTTGGGTCAGCCGTGAAGCCGCGTGGACTTTGGGAAGGTATCAGACCACGTCCCTCACCCCTCACCCAACCTCTCCCTTCGAGGGGAGAGGAGTTCTTGATCGGGGGACTCGCGTCCCCCGCTCGCCAGAAGAAGCCCGCGCAACCTCGGGCGCTGCGGGTGAGAGGCCGTGCATCGTGACCGGCCAGCTTTCCTCACCCTGGCGGCGACACTCATGCTTGGCTATCTGCACGACCGGCTGCACCTCGCACGGCTCCGGGTCCGGTATCAGCGGACCATTCACGAACGTCTGCTGCGGCTGACAGAAGCCGCGTCGCACCTGCCCGTGGCGGAAGACCCCGGCCGCTGGGCCCGCCTGGGGGCAGAGCTCCGCCCGCTCGACGACCACACGCGCACCGACCTCCGCACGCGGGCGCGGCAGCTCGTCCGCGAGAACCCGCATGCCTGCAACATCCTGCGGCTGCTGGAAGTCTATGTGACCGGCCCCGGCCTGATGCTCTCCCATCACCCGCGCCGGTCTGACGACGACTCTCCCGATCTGGCCGCGCTGCGACAGCGGGCCCAGCAGTTGTGGGAAGACTTCCTGGTTCACAACGGCCGGCATTACTCGTTCCGGGAGCACGCGCGGCGGACGTGGCGGGATGGCGAGTGCTTTCTGCGTGCCTTCGGGGGAGCGACATGGCCTCCCGATGTCCGCTTCGTCGATCCCGAGACGATTGCGGCGACGGCCGCGCATCCCGACTCGCAGGGCATCCTCACCGATCCGCAGGATGTCGAGGCCCCGCGCTGGTATCTGCGTATCGAACTGCCGACGGGCCGGCTCGCCGAGCAGATCCCCGCCCGGTCGATCCTGCATAGCCGCTGCGGGACCGACTCGAACCAGAAGCGGGGTGTGACGATTCTCGCACCGCTGCTCGAGAGCCTGGTTCAGTTTGGTCAGTGGCTGGAGACCGAACTGGCGGCCCGCAGGCTGCAGGCCTCGATTGTGCTCTGGCGGAAGGTAGCCGGCAGTCCCGCGCAGGGGTCGGCCTTTGTCGACGACTCCAGCCTCGAGCATCTGACCAATCCCGCGGCCCCTGCGCCGGCCGGCCGGTTCCGTCCGGGGAGCATCCTCACCACCAGCCAGGGAACGGACCTGCAGTTCGTACAGCCCGACAGCAACTACCGCGACGCCGTGCCGCTGGGTCGGTTGCTGCTGCTGAGCACGGCCGCCGGTGCCGGGCTGCCCGAGTTCATGCTGACGGGAGATGCCTCGAACGCCAACTACGCCTCGACCATGGTGGCGGAGGGGCCTGCCGTCAAGATGTTCCAGGCCGAGCAGCAGTTCTTCAAGGAAGAGTTCACGCGGTTGTGGCGGTGGATTATGGGGGAGGCTGTGGCGTCTGGTGAGCTTCCGGCCGACTTCTTCGCGCGGGTGATTCCGCAGTTCTGTTTTCCCGAGCTGGTGAACCGGGATCGACCGCGCGAACGGGAGGCGGACGTGAAGCTGGTCGAGACGCGGATCCTCAGCCGGGCCGAGGTGGCGCAGAAAACATCAACCATTTCAAGGGTCAATCTAGTGATTCTGTGATTTCACAGTTGTTTCACACTTGGCAGAGCTCGGCCGCGCCGAGCGCCGCCGGCCGAGGTGGCGACGTGACGGTGCCGACCCCGGCCTGATGCAGCGCGAACTGGAGCAGGAGTCGTCTCCCGCGGGGGACTGACGGCCGCCGCTCGCCGTCCGTGTTCTGGCGCACCACAGTTGACCCGTACGTCTCCCCGGGTATTCTCAGCACACGCCATGCGAAGCGTGTGATGCCGATCTCGTTCGAGAAACCCTCCCCCGATGGCTGACAACGACTACACCGATCCGGACTACGCACTGGCTTATCTCGCCATGGCCGACGGGCTACCCCATCGCACGGAAGGCGAGGCGGTCCTGCTGTCGTTCATCCCGGCAGACACGCGTCGGATTCTGGACCTGGGAACCGGCGACGGTCGCCTCCTCTCGTTGCTCGCCCTCAGGTGCACCAACGCGGAACTGGTGGGTATCGACTACTCACCGACAATGCTCGAGGCCGCCGGCCGAAGGTTTGATGGGAATCCCCGTGTGACGTTGCGGCACCATAATCTCAACGACCGGCTGCCCGACCTCGGCCCGTTCGACGCGATCGTCTCCAGCTTCGCCATTCACCATTGCAGCGACGCACGGAAGCGTTCGCTCTACGGCGAGATTTTCGAGAGGCTCGCACCGGGCGGCGTGTTCTGCAATCTGGAACATGTCGCTTCGCCGACGCCGATGCTTCATCAGCGATTTCTGGACGCGTTGGGCATCACTCCTGAACAGGAAGACGCCGGCAACATTCTGCTGGACGTGGAGACACAGCTCGGCTGGCTGCGGTCCAGTGGATTCGCTCACGTCGACTGCTACTGGAAATGGCTGGAACTGGCACTGCTGGGAGGCGTTCGCGGCTGACGGCCCGGCGCGCCGTCGGTGTTGACGGGCCAGCGATTGACCGGCGGGGCTGCCCCTGTATGCTCAGGACGGTTTCTCAATCGCAATTCCGAGGAGGTTGCCGCCATGGGGTTTCTCTGGGACCTGCTGCAGCATTCGCAGATCAGTGAGCAGCGTGCGCGATCCGACACCATGGAGGAGCGCGTGGCCGATCTCGAACAGGACGTGAGGGAGATCCAGCGCGTGCTGAGGCTGCTGCTGGAACACCTGGAGACGCAGTCCGGGACCGACGTCGATCGGGATGGCCGCATCGGCTGAGGAGCACCGGCCGCGCTGCTGCCCCGGCTGGACAGGATGGGTCGCGGAGTGGAACAGGTTTCCTTCGCCGGGGAGCGCGGAACGGTGCGGCAGCCCTGAAGACACCGTTATGCCTGGAATTTCATTTCCAAAACAGCCACCACTTCTGCTTGCGTTGAGATGTCTCAAACGAGACGTGAGGTGATTCTGGGACACTTGTATCCTGTCGGAATCGTGTAGTGCAGGTCGTTGGCGACAGCCAATCGTGCAGCAAGCAGACGTCGACGCCGGACAACTCCGCGACATAGGCGAAATGTCCAGTATAGCATTGGATTGAGTTTTTAATTTGCACGGTCTCACCGCCAACAAGTTTCACATGCGAATTCAGAGTACTGCATGCCTCTGGTAGTTTCTCAGCGAGCGATGCGGTTGATCCAGATGGAATCGGTACCCCTTGATTTTTGATCTGTTCCTCACAGTCATTACACAGCACGAACGATAGCCCACCTGGATAGGGATCGAGCGAGATGCCGTCAAGTTGCCCCTTAGCGTACAGGGCATCCAGGAGCCACTCGCAAATCGCCAGTGGCACCAGATCAGACTTTCCGCAGCTTGGACAAAGCAGGAACGGCATATCAAGGCATAAATTGTGTTTGGAATGATCACCATATCACATGGGTCGCAGCCAAAGCACTCGGGCATTCGAATGCGGTAAAGGCAATGGTCGCAGTCAGTGACTCGCAGGCCACGTGATTTGCGCGTGCCAGGCTGTTTCAGCCTGGCGCTCATCAAGACCGCGGGTTCGTCCGTCGGCCGGGCTGCGGACGCCGTGCGGCACCGGTTGAGGCAACCGGTGCTGCCCCGGCTGGACAGGTTGAAGGTGCATCGGCAACCGCCGGCCAGGACACTGACGGAGCCAGCGGCACACCTGCGGATGGCGAGGCCTACCGGTCCGAAGCACCGGGGAGGGCGTCGTTGAGGTGTGCAGTGACCGTCTCTCCCCCAAGCGACAACGAAGGGAACGAAGCCCGTATTCCCCCAGCAGACCGGACCTGCTGCGCTAGCCGGGCATTGCGTCCGCCAAGAGCTTCTCGACCGCGGGCCTGATGACCCGTGCGGCATCGTTGCGCCCGTGAACCTGCCGCAGGATCAACGTCCCTTCGACCAGGGCGGTGTATTGATCGGCGAAGGTCTCAGGCTCAGTTGCTCCGGCGCGCTTCGCCAGGTCGCGGAAGTAGTCGCGGTTCTTGCGTTTGTGTTCGGCAGCCACGGCGTGCACCGGGTCGTGACGATTGGGGAACTCGGCCGCGGCATTGATGAACTGGCAGCCGTGAAAGTCGGGGGAATTGAACCAGAGATCGAGGACATCGAAGAAGGCCAGCAGTTGCGCCCGGGGATCGTCCCCCGCGAGCTGTCCGACGGCACCCTGCCAAGCCTGCATTTCCCACTCGTCACGGCGCCGGATTGCCGCGACAAGCAGATCGTCGCGGCTGTCGAAGTGCTTGTAGAACGTGGTCTTCGTCACGCCCGCTTCCGCCAAGATGCGATCGATGCCCACGGCCTGGAAACCATGACTGTAGAACAGTTCGATCGCTGCATGGATCAACCGGTCGCGCCCGACCGCCGGGGGATCGGGAAGTCCGAATAGCTCGACAACCGGCTTGTGCTTGCTGTTGAAAACCATGCCCCGATTATCCGACAGGGTGCACCGGAAGTACACCCGGGGGTGTACCTGGAGTCCTCTGTGCGCGAACGAAAATCGACCGATACTTGCTGCAGACAGTTCAGACCAGGTCGCTGTGGCGACCATCCTCACACACGGGAGAGCAGAACGATGACAACCAGCACTCAGGACGCAACCACGGTCAACGGCATCAATGTCACAGCCCTCAGGCAGGCCATTGCCGCCATCACGGACGATCCCGCGGCGGGACAGACCACCTGGAAGGTCACTAGCCGCTGGCAGGGAGGCACCCGCAGCGATCACCAGGTCGACGGCTTCGAGATCGGTGGACAGATGGTCGATCGCCGGTTTCAGATCCATATCGACGAGCCCTGCGAACTGTGCGGGACCAACCAGTTCGCGAACCCGCAGGAATACCTGATGGCGGCCACCAACGCCTGCATGCTGGTGGGCTACGCATCGGTGGCCGCCGTCATGGGGGTGACGCTGACGAAGCTCGAACTGGAGATGACCGGCGACATCGATCTGCGCGGTTTCCTTGATATTGATCGCACGGTGCCTCCAGGCTACGAGCGGATGCATTACACCGTGCGCGTGGCCGGCGACGGGACTCCGGAGCAGTTCCGCAAGATGCACGAAGTTGTGCAGCGGACCAGTCCGAACTACTACAATATCTCGCATCCCATCGAGCTGACCAGCGATCTGGTCGTCGAGTGACCGGGCCCGGTTGGCGACAGGCGGTCAGGGGTGGGCGGCTTTCCTCGTCGCGGCCGCCAACCCCGCCCCGAGCGACCCTCAGGCGCACACACTGCCTGCGTTGAGGAGCAGGGACGGATCGTCGTGGCTGGAGGCGCCGGGGCACCCACCGCGCACACTCACGGGCTGCGGACGCCGTGCGGCACCGGTTGAGGCAACCGGTGCTGCCCCGGCTGGACAGGTTGAAGGTGCATCGGCAACCGCCGGCCAGGACACTGACGGAGCCAGTGGCACACCTGCGGATGGCGAGGCCTACCGGTCCGGTGCACCATAGCGCATGCCCTCACGCAACCTCTGGCGACCCTGGGTTGGGAGTTGGTTGAGTGAGCCGGTGCCTTGCTGCGCTCCAGGCACCCTGCAGGGCTGGTATGATCTCCTGCCCGTGGACGATGCGAGATCGCTGAATGACCGAGAGACCACCCGACAATCCTGCGGGGCCCTTTGTGCCCGTCGAGACCTATGCTGACGAAACAAAGGCTCGTCTCATCGAGACGGTGCGGCTGGCTCCAGCACGGCTGAGAGAAGCGGTGTCAGGTCTCAGCGAGAATCAACTCGACACGCGCTACAAGAACTGGACGATTCGACAGATTGCTCATCACATCGCCGACAGTCACCTGCACAGCATCATCCGGTTCAAGTGGGCACTGACGGAGGATCATCCCACCATTAAGGCTTACGAGGAAGCCGATTGGGTTCAGCTTGCCGATGCCGCCGCAGGGGACGTAGCGCCATCGCTGCTGCTGCTGGACGGGATTCACGCCAAGTGGACCCAGGTGCTGGATTGCATGACGGAAGCCCAGTTTGCTCGGACATTTCATCATCCGCAATCAGGAGCGTCGGTCAGTTTGTGGCTGGCTCTCAACAACTACGCCTGGCATGGTGCACACCATACTGCGCAGATTCTCTGGCTTCGGCAGCAGCATGGGTGGCTCGTGTCCGACGGCGCACGCCTTGGGTTACAGTCTGACGCGCTGCCGGGCTGACATCGCTTTGCCCGCGTCGCGTGCGCCTGCGTCACGATGGACGCCTTCGCACAAACCTCTGGCGGCTGCGCCGCCCCGGTTCATGAAGCGGGGTGAGCCAGGCTCAGGGGCCACGACCCGACCTGATCGCGGAGTGTTGTGCCACGGCTGAGTTGCCAGAGGTGCCGTCGTGGGACGGCGGCAGGGTTGCAACGTCCGGGCGTTGTCGGTGTGATAGGTTGATCGACCGCGGTACCCCCCCCTCCATCGGCAGGCTCGCGCCTCCCGCATGCCGTCCGCGTTTCCACAGACCTTACCGAGGACTCCCACCATGCCCCCCCGCTTACTGCTGCCGGTGCTGCTGCTGTCGGTCATCGCCTTCCGGGCCGACGCGGCGGAGCGGCCCAACGTGCTGTTCCTGATCTCCGACGACCTGAACAACTTCCTCGGGCTGCTACGGCGATCCGCAGGTCAAGACGCCGCACCTCGACCGTCTGGCCGCCCGCGGCGTGCGGTTCGAGCGGGCCTACTGTGCCTATCCCGCTCTGCGGGCCGAGCCGCAATTCGATGCTCACCGGCCTGTATCCCAACAGCACGGGCATTCCTGGCGAACCAGCAGATCTTCCGGCAGACGATCCCGTCGCACCTCAGCCTGCCGCAGGCGTTTCGCCTGGAGGGCTACTTCGCCGGCCGCATCGGCAAGCTGTATCACTACAACGTGCCGAAGTCGATCGGCACCAACGGTCACGACGATCCCGGCTCGTGGGAGCTGGAGCTCAACCCGGCCGGCGTGCGACCGGCTGGAGGAGGAGCACGCAGATCTTCTCCCTTACGCCGGGGCAGTTCGGCGGCACGCTGAGCTGGTACGCCTCGCCCGCGGGGCGACGAGCATCACACCGACGGCATGATGGCCGCGCGATGCCGAGTGGGTGCTCGAGCGCTGTGCCCGACAGACGGACCGCCCGTTCTTTCTGGCCGTCGGGTTCTACCGCCCGCACACGCCGTACGTGGCGCCGAAGGATCCGTACTTCGACTGCTATCCCGAGGCGGAGATGCCGGTGGTGCCGGGCGTGAAGGAAGACCAGGCCGATATCCCCCCCGCCGGGCTCGGCAGTTACAAGAAGGAGCAGGACAAGCTGACCGACGACCTGCGCCGGCAGTGCGTGCAGGCCTACTATGCGAGCATCAGCTTCATGGACGCGCAGGTCGGCCGCGTGGTCGATGCCCTCGACCGGCTCGGGCTGGCGGACAACACGATCATCGTGTTCACCAGCGACCACGGCTATCACATCGGCGAGCACGGCCTGTGGCAGAAGATGAGCCTGTTCGAGGAAAGCGCCCGCGTGCCGCTGCTGATCGTGGCGCCCGGGGTCAGTCAGCCGGGCAGTGTCGTGCCCGCGCCGGTCTCGCAGGTCGATCTGTATCCGACGCTGGCCGAGCTGTGCGGCGTGACGGCCCCCGACAACCTGCAGGGACAGAGCCTGGTGCCGATGCTCAAGGACCCGGGCGTGCCGGGTCGCGGCTGGGCGCTCACCCAGGTGTCACGCGGCGGCGGAACCAGGCGGGCCACGGTGGGGAAGGATGTCGGCTCCAAGGGCAAGTCGTTCTTCGGCTACACGCTGCGGACGCCCCGCTGGCGATACACCGAGTGGGACGAAGGGGCCGAGGGACGTGAACTCTACGACCACGACGTCGACCCTGGCGAACTGACCAACCTCGCAGAGGAGGCAAAATACGCCGAGACGGTCGCGGAACTCTCGGCACAACTGCGCAGCGCGACGAAGACGACGTTTCCTGCCTCGGGCAAGACACCGGAAGTGAAGGACGCCCTCTGGGCGCCGAACCTGACCGATCCGTAACCCTGGCGGAGCCCGCGTCTTCCACAACCGGGGCGACCCACCGGTGAAGAGTTGAGAAAGTGACCACAGCCCGGCCATGGCATGGCCGGGCTGTGGCGCGTCACATCCAGGGCTTTGCGAACCGCAGCGTCACTCACCCGCGACACAGTACAGGAACTTGTTGCTGCGGATGAACATCTGCCCGTCGCTGACGGCGGGCGTCGCCAGGAACCCGCTCTCGTCGGAGGCGAAGCGGTTGGCGGCCAGCAGCTCGAACGTGTCGGTTGCCGGATAGACGTAGATCGTCCCGTTGCCGACGGTGGCATAGACGTTTCCGCCAGCCACGATGGGTGACGCATAGTCGCCGGGGCCTCGGCCGAAGCCCCCCCCGCGACCCCCGCCAGGTCCACCGGGTCCGGGTCCGCGCCCACGACTCTCGCCGGGAGGACCACCGGGACCGGGTCCACGTCCCCCTTCAGGGGGCCCACCGGGTCCTCCCGGGCCGCGACCGAATCCCCGACCTTCACCTGGTCCGCCGGGGCCTCGGCCCGGGCCGCGGTCGGCGGCCGGCTCGTCCTCATCGGAACCTTCGCCCGAGACCCGTGCGCGATAGACATCCTCACCGGTCTCGGCCGAGATGCAGTACGCGCGTCCCTGGGTGATCCAGTAGATCCGGCCGTCGTACATCACGGGGGTGACGATGCGTCCCGTGGCTCGCCCTTCCCAGACGATGTGCGACTCGTTGACATCCTTCTCTCCGCCGATGCGGACGGCGACGGCGCTGCCGCCGCGTCCATCGATCGAGTAAACGATGCCATCACCGGGAATCAGACTGGCGTTGGCTGAGTTGTCATCGGGGCCTTTGGAGAACCACTTGAGTTTGCCGGTCTCGGGATTGAAGGACCAGATCTCTCCCGGGACGGCGATGACCAGTTCCTGGCCGGCGGCTCCCTCCATCAGCACGGGGGTCCCCCAGGTGTTGCCCAGTCCTGCCGCTTCGGCCTTCCATTTCTGCTCGCCGGTGAGCTTGTCGAAGGCGACCAGCGCCTCCCCTTCATCACTGGCATTGACGATGACGCGATCGCCATCGAGGATCGGGCTGGCCGCGGATCCCCAGCGCATCGCACCGGACTCGGTCCCCACGCTCTGGTGCCACAGTTCGTTCCCTTCGAGGTCGTAGGCATACACGCCCGACTTGCCGAAGAACGCATACACCCGCTCGCCATCGCTGACCGGCGTATGACTGGCATAGCCATGCGAGGGGACCCCGGCGCCGCTGTAGGGATCTTCCGGCTGGACGGCATCGACGGTCTTCGTCCAGAGGATGTCTCCCGAGTAACGGTTGGCACAGACCAGGTGTCGCTGCAGATCTTCGATGTTCCCGGGATCATCCCGGTCCACACCGTATCCCGAGTAGCAGGTGAGGAACACCTTGTCTCCGACGACGATCGGGCTCGAAGCTCCCGGACCGGGCAGCTCCGTCTTCCACTTGAGGTTCTCGGTGTCACCGAAGGTGACGGGCACGGCTGAGTCGCTGACCCCGGTCCCGTTGGGCCCGCGGAAGCGAATCCAGTCGTCGGCGTCGACGGTGGCGACCGTCAGCAGCAGCACGGCGCAGAGACAGCCTTTGCGCCATAGCGATCGGTCCTGATGAAACATCGTCTCTCCTTCTTTTCGGTGATGCCGATCGCCCACTCGGGACAGGTCGACAGGGTCTCGGTACCAGAAATTTACGGGGCGGTCAGGGTGTTGCGCCGGAGGTCGCGGTGGACTCGTCTGTCTCGTCGGTCAGCCAGTTCACGATGTGCTGCGTCAGCGCATCGCGCTCAGGCGTGCTAAAGAGGTGTTGAGCATGCGCGTCACCGGCGAGCACCACGAGCCGCTTGGGTTCGGGGGCCTGGGCATGCTGCCGTTCCACATTCGCGCGCACGCCATCTCCGGCACTGACGAGAAACAGTGTCTGTGGCGGCAACTCTCTGGGCGCTTCGACCTGTCCGGCGGCCAGCAGGACCAGGCGGTCGACCTGCTGCGGACCGGCTGCGATCGCTGCCTGGGCCGCGGCGGTGCCCCCCATGCTTCCTCCCACCAGCGAGACGCGACGGGCCCCTTGCATGCGCGAAGTAAGCCATCGCCCCCTGCACATCGAGGGCCAGCACTCGACCGGCCGTGCCGGCGCAGGGAGTCGCCGTAACCGCGAAAGTCGATCGCCAGGACCCGCAGGCCATGCTCGGCCAGCACGGCAGCCAGGTGGTCCCAGCTCTCCTTGTTGAACACGGCCCCATGGGCCAGCACCACGGCATGGTCTCCCGCCCCCCACAACCGGCCGACGATCCGCCCTCCGTCGGACGTCTCGAAGGCGATCTCGCCCGGCTCGTCGGCGAACCCCGTGGGGCCAAGCGTCAAGGTCAGCAGGAACAGCAGCAGGACGCAGCGCAGCGCCCCCGGCCATGGCCGCGCACGTCGACGCCCGACCATTCGATTCGCTGATCGTTCTCGAACGCCGCTCGGCCAGAAAGTCGAGATGGAAGCGATCCACTCGACTGCAAGGGAGTTCGAACCAGGTGGCGCCGACCGGCACCGCGCCCGCGGGCGTTTGATAGTTCAAACCCACCGCCCCGGGCGGCACGATGGGTGGATGAAACTCCGCGTGATGCTCTGGCGTCAAATGGAAGATGGGTTGCGGCGGTTGCAGGGCGCACTTGCCAGGGGATGTCGGGCAGTGTTTCAACAGGAGGCGACGTCAGCTCGCCGGCTGTTGTCGGTGGAAGGATTTCAAATGTGGACGAGGTTTGCACAGGCTTGGATGAGTACGACTGCCTGGGGGACGGCGAGACACCGGGAGCCGACACAGGCGGGGTGGGCGGGGCGAAATACGTCGCCGGTGCAATGTTCGGAAGTCGTTTG
The DNA here is from genome assembly GCA_963715185.1 of uncultured Planctomycetaceae bacterium. GTDB lineage: Bacteria > Planctomycetota > Planctomycetia > Planctomycetales > Planctomycetaceae > CAVPPT01. The sequence continues at coordinate 10,194 of CAVQRG010000011.1, read as the reverse complement.
AGCGGGACGTGCGCGTCGATCGAACGCTCCTGCCCCGCATGAACCGGCGGCGTGATCACCCCTGCACGGCTCCAGGGCGAATCGTTCGAGACGATTCCCCACCCGAACTGAGCGTTGGCGGGTGACACGATCGTCACGGCCACCAAGATGGCCAGCAGGGCGCAACGTTTCACCCATATCAACATCGAGATCAAACAACACCCCCCGGTGGAGCATGACGGAATGCAGGATACTGCGCCGGTCTTAACGGTCGTGCCGACTATGCATCGACCTTACCTCACCGGATGATCCACTAAGGAGAATCTGATCGGAAAACTTGCGACAGACTTCCGATTTAGCGAAGAGCCTGCACGTCTCCCCGTTTCTCCAGACTGACAGTGGGATTGTTTGTCCCGAGCGGTGATGTGCAGCGGCGTCGCTATCGTGCGTTGACGGTTGTCTGCTCTTCGTCGTTCACACCGTTGGGCGATCGCATGCTCTTTGCCGTGGCGCAGAACCATGAACTGTCCGACCTGCGTCGCCTCCGCCTCTACTCGGATCGTGATCGACTCGCCCGCCCGCATCTCGGCGATCGACGGGAGTTCAATTTCTCGATCCGAAGCCCGCACCGTCCCCTGCAACGGTGACCGCAAGGTCTTGAAATCGAGTCCCGTGGGAAACGCGACGGTCAGCCGGACATTTCGGTCCGTGGCGTTCCGGTCGTTCTTCAACACGAGCAGATACGTCACTCGCTGGCCGACACGGATTGGGTCGCCTTGATCGGCGATGGAGAGCGTCAGTTCGCCTTTCACGTTGCCGTTTTGCGGTCCGTCGCCGATGTCCGGGACGGCTCCACCGCCAGGACCGGGATCAACACCGGCGGGCGGCGCTGCGACCGCCGCGATCTGCGTCTTCAATTCGACGCTGTCGGACGCATTCTGCTGAGAAGTCGCATCCACACGCGCGATCGCATCCACTCCACCCCGCTGTGCGATGCATTCGACATCCCAAGTATGTCGCTGGCCTACCTCAAGTTGGTTGATCTCCCAAATCAGGTTGCCCGGCAGATGGTCCGTAGCGGGCCGCTTCTTGTCCACGCGTGACGGTGTGAGCGAGTCGGGATAGCGGTAGTTCACCCGCAGGCCAGTCAAGGGAATATTCCCGGTATTGGCGACTTCAATCGTGAACAGGCTCGGTTGCCCCACACGGGCTTGGCTGGCGCCGGTGAGTCGCACCTGCAATTCCGGACGATCGGGAATGACAGGCACAACGGGCGCCGGTGGTTCGGTCGCGGTGAGCACGGCGGTGGCGACCGCTTTCTCACTATTGTCGGCCGTGGCCTCGAGCGAGTGGTGGAGTTGGCCCGGCGACTGTACCAGGAATCGCAGCGCCGCTTACTCGCACTCCCCGCTGGCAAATCCCCCAACGGTCTGCGAATAGGGCTCGTCCCTCCGCCGGTGTGTTTGAATCCCGGACTGAAGGTGTCGGTCAGCGCTGCGTTGCGCAGCACCTCGGAAGTGAGATTCGTGACTTCGATGCGGAACTCCACTTCCTGTCCGACTTCGGCCGTTTGCGGTCCGGTCATGTTGACGGACAGCGACGGCGCCAGGAGTGCGCGTGGTGACGCAGTCGTCGGCCGACAGTCCATCGGCGCCTCTTGCGCTGACGCCGTGTTGGATGTCGCCGCGGCGCGTGGCGCGGCAATTGAGCGTGATCGTCTGCGACGACAATCCGGAGAGGTCGCCCAATTGCCATTCAAATCGATCGCCCATCGGCACCACCGCCGGATCGCTGCTGATCAACGACAGGCCGGGCGGCAGGACATCCTGCACGACCACGCCCCGCGCGGTTTGGTCGCCGGGATTGGTGACGGTGATCTGATAGCTGAGCGTCGAATCGAGCGCTGCCGTCGCCGGACCGTTCATCGACAGGGTTAGAGCCGGAGAGCATCCAGGTGAGCGACGTCCAACCCGTTCCGATTACAATGCTGGGCTCATCGGCGGAGCGTTGGGGGCGAATGATCTGCACGCGGATCTGCGTCGTCCCGGCCTGGTTGGGCGCCTGAGAGATCTCGACGGCCGCATTGCCTTGCGGATCGCTGATGACGTAGACCACCGATTCGCCGGCCGGCGCAACGACGCCCGGGGGACCGCCCATCACTTCGTAACGCACGATATAACCCTCGAGCGGCGTGACGCCGTCGAGGCGGGTCAGTTTCGTATTGAACAGATGGGTCTGGCCCGCCGGCACGACGGCGGGCGCCGGCAGCGACCAGCTGCATCGATCCAATAGATCGTGGCGGTCTGTTCACAGGGCCCAATTCTCCACGTCGGGAGCATAGGCCGTGACGCGGCTAGTGCCTTCCGTCGGCGAGGTGACGCTGACCCAGGTCTGCCCCTTCACCACGCGCACGTCGTCGCTGGGATCGGCGTTGCCTTTGGTGATGGTATGCGGCAGGACGGCGGTGCGGCCGATCGCCAGGTCGGCGCTGACCTTGCCGGGTTGCGTCAACCACAACCACTTCCACGCGTCGCGTTCGGCGGAGACTTCCACGAACTGCCCGACGCCCGGTCGATTGAGCGTCCATTCGATCGGCTGGCGTTTGAGATAATAGCCGTTCGCGCCTGCACAGTCCTGAGACGAGGACGACCTCGCTGCCGATGGGGGCGTGAATCGTTTTCGGCGTCAGCGTGATGCGGTCTTGTCGCGGCGCCTGCAGCACTTGCGGGGCGACGACGACCGGCACCGACTGCGGCGGCGCCGCAGTCGGGTTCGGGGTAGAACGTCGGCGGCGGCGGCGAGTCGGGACACGGCGGCGGCAACGGCGGCGACGTCCACGCCGGCGTCGGCAAAATGCCAAATTGCGGCGTCGCCGGAGACGGCCCGGCGAGCGTCGTGTAGTTCGGCGGCGGCAGGAACAGCCGTCGTCCGCTTGGATCAATCGCCGGGATGCGTAGACTCTGGCAACCCGTCGAAACGGTCAACGTGCAGACGGCGAGCGCCATCAGCAATACGGCCATCTTTCTCGGTCGCCCGTGCATATTCTGATTCCCATGATGAAGCCGACAGCGCAGACTCTTCCGTCATGGAAAACCTAGCACGCGTTTTGGCAACATGTGGCGTTTCGGCATCAAGAAAGGTTGCGGAAAAACAACACGAGAGGGCGGGCTGTGCGGCGTGTGACGGTTGCACGGCAAAGATGGCCGTATCAAGGATGAAGGCGGGCCAGCCGCTGATGAACGCTAATTGGACGCTGATGGCGGAAGATTCCAGAATTCCATTCGCGTCCGATCAGCATTCATCAGCGGTTCGTTTTCCTTCTGAGTATCAGTTTTGCTCTCGACGCACGCCAGGCAGATACCCCACAAGACATTGATATGTATTTTGTAACTTTTGTTAATTGACTAACGAGAGGCTGTCGCGTTATATTGCGGGAAGAGCGGACGCGAGAACGTCGCCTGACGTCGCGACGCTCAACAAGGCAGAACGCTCGAACGGCAGGACTTCTTAGGTTCCGTGGGTAGTCAGCTGCGGAACTGGGTGGCATCCGAATCGAATCTGCGCAGATGTTTGTGCCGAGGCGTCCATGAACCAATTGCTCACCGAACTTCGCGAACAGCACGAAACACTCTGCTTGCAGTGTGAGATTGACCAATTGCAGCGGCAACTCGCCTGGGAGTCGCAACAATCGCGACGCGTCGAACTACGGGAAGGGTGGGGAGAACTGGTGAATTCCCGCGAGGCGTATTTCGACGCCAATGGATTGGGCGTCGATGGCGCCGCGGCGCGCGTCAGTCGGCCGGAAGACCGCCGTCAGGGACGCAACGCCCCGCACTTCGAAACCGAGGAGGATCTCGCCCGTATTCGCGGCCTCGCCCGTTGGTTGGCCGCCACCGATGAGACATCGATCGGCGTGCTCGAAAACCTGACCAACTACGTCATTGGCACGGGATTTACGTATACCGTCGTCGAGCGGACGCCCGGCGCGCCCCGCGCGGGCTCGCTGAGGCCGTGCAGCACTTAGTGGAAGAATTCCAAGAAGAGAACAACTGGCGTCGCTTCGAGCGGGAAGCTTTCCTCCGGTCGCGGCGCGATGGCGAAGTATTCCTCCGGCTCGACGCCAACGGCGGACGTCTGCGCGTCCGCTTTGTGGAGCCGGAGTTCGTCCGCAAGCCGGACGATCCGCGTTTCCTCTCGCAGTACGCCGGAGCCTACGACTTGGATTGGGAATCCGGCGTCGCCGCCGATCTGGGCGACGCGGAGCGAATCCACGGCTACCACGTTGATTGGTCCGGCGACGGACGTGATTGGGAGTTCCTGCCGGCGGAGCGGCTGGAGCACATCCGGATCAACGTTGACTGGGGTGTGAAACGAGGGCTTTCCGACTTCTACGCGGCGGCCGCCGAGATCGAGCAAGCGGCGAAGTCTGCCCGCAACACGGCCGAAGGAGCCGCGATTCAAGCCACCATCGCCTACATCAAGGAAGCGGCCGTCGGCGCCGCGCGCTCGGAAATCGATCCGCATCGCGCGATGCATACCGATTGGACCAGTTCGGTTCCCACCCCCGACGGCGCCCGGCGCAGTATACGCTTCGAGAAGTTCTATCCGGGCCGTGTGATCACAACAGCGGGGATGAAGTACCACGCCGGCCCGCTCGGCAGCAGCAACGCGCCGATGTTCATCGAAGTGATTCAGATGGTGCTTCGGCGTGTGGGGCAGCGGTGGTCGATGCCGGAATACATGGTCTCAGGCGACGCCTCGAACGCCAACTTCGCCTCGACGCTCGTGGCGGAGTCTCCGTTCGTGAAATCGGCGGAGGCGAAGCAGATGTGGTACGCCGAAGCGTTCCGCAATCTGTTTTGGAAAGCTCTGCGGCTGACACGTCCCGACCGCGAGTTGGCGCGCTGGGACATCGCCCCCGCGCAGCTGCGGCGACTGGTCAAGCTCCGGCTCGAGAAGGCGCCGCGCGTCTCCGTCCGCAATCGGGCCGAGGAGACATCGATCCGCGGCGCGCTGCACGCGGCGGGGATTCTGCGCGCCGCACCTGGGCGGCTGGAAGAACCGACTACGACGTCGAACGCGAGCACCTGGCCCACGAGCAATAGCGAAAGCATCACGAGCGTCGCGTTGCCTGCAGGCTAGTAATCGTTTGGCTTGCTCCATCGTTGGCGAGCCCTTGAGACCTCAAACGCAGGAGGATTGTCCCGTGACGGCGACACTTCAAGAGATTGCGGAGCGGACGCGGCACGCGGCGCTCCTGGAGCTGCTCGAACAGCAGCAGGCGGATCCCGAGACGCCCATCGAAGTTTCCAGCGAGGCGACCAATCAGGAGCAGGTAAAGTCGGCCTTCCGCGTGCTGGTCGTCGCCGCCTTCGACGACGAGTCGCTCGACATCAAGGCCACGCTGGTTCGCATCAAAGAGATTCTCAAGTCCTACGAGAAGTTGGTGGGCCGCATCGCTGGAGACGACGACGCCGACGTCGACGTTGAGGAAGTTGCGGCGGCGGACGCGATGTCGGAAGGATTTCTGGCGTCGCTGGGAGAGTTCCGGTCGGAACTCACCCGGCTGCGCGAAGACCTGGCCCGGCTTCTCCCGGCGAGATTCCGCGCAGCAATTGCTGGAGGCGGAAGGGCTCGACGACGCGGGACTTAGCGCCGAGCAACTCTGCTTGTTGCGAGCCCAACCGGACGAAGCGGCGATGCGCACGCTGTGGAGAGCTGGCCGCCCTACGTACGGCTGCCCTCGTGGCGTTCGCCGCCGCGATCTGGAGCGCCGCCGGTGGATCGCTATCCGCAATCGCTCGACGAGTTCGTCGCCGCCGTGAAGTAGCCCCTTCCCGCGAGAAACCCCGCTTCCCTTTGACTGCAGGAGTCTTCGACCATGACCGTCCGTCTGCTCGACACGCCGGCCGAACTGCTTCGCCGCCGGCAATTCATCTGTTCGACGACTTTCTCGGCTTCGATAAGTCGAACGCTGGAGCGTGACCGCCGACGGCGGCGCGCAGGACATCGTCGCCGATGGACTTGGCGGCCAATTGTCGATCGCCACCGATGCGGTCGACAACGACGAAGCCTACGTGGCCTCCACCGACGAGTTCTTCCTCTTCGCGGCCGACAAGCCGATCGAATTCGAGGCCCGCATCAAGTTCGCCGAGGCCAACACTGACGATGCGAATATTCTCATCGGCTTGATGGACGCGCCCCACGGCCGACTCGTTGCTCGACAATGGCGGGGGGCCAAAGGCGTCCTACAGCGGCGCGGTGTTCTACAAAGCCGACGGCGGCGTGAACTGGAACGTCGAGTCGTCGTTGACCGGCAGTCAGACGACGACCGCGACCGATTCGCCGTCGGGCGGCGGAGCCTTCCAAACGCTACGAATCGTCGCCCAGCCTGTCGCCGCGAACCGCGTCGAAGCCGCGTTTTTCATCGACGTCGACGGCGGTTCCAACTTCGTGCAGTGCCGCGACGCGGAAGGTCGTCCAATCAAGCACGTCGTCACGCTCGGTTCGCCGACCGAGATGGCGATCGTGCTCGGCGTCAAAGCCGGCGGCGCCAACGCCGAGACGTTGCTGGTTCAACTACGTGTCGGCCACGCAACTGCTGACATTTGGCCCGCGACGACGCTCTTTCCTCACCTTCGACTCACGAAACAACATCCATACTCTCGCAAAGGGGTTCCCCGATGATTAAGGCCATGAAGCTCCGGTCGGGGCCTGACGCGGCCCTGCGCGACCGCCGTCCCGACCGGTTCTGGTCGGACCTGCCGCGAGAGGCACTCGACGAGAAGCAGTTGCAGCCCGCCGATTTTTCGATCCGGCAGTTGTTCGAAGCCTTCATTGACGACGGCCGCGAACTTGCCGATTCGTTCAGCCCGCGACAGGGAGGCGGCGTGGCGTTGCTGGAGGCCGCCGTCGATCTGGTCCGGCCTCTCGAACATCTCCGGTCAGGTGGTTTACACCGCCGTGATGGAGGCGTTCGAGGCCGGCGTTCGTGTTCAGTTCGCTGGTGCAAACGATACCCACGCAGTTCAACGGGGAAAAGATTCCCGGCATCGGCCGCCTGGGCGACGTGGCGGAGCCGATGAGCGAAGGCACCGCGTATCCGCAGGTCGGCCTGAGCGAAGACTGGATCGAAACGCCGGAAACGACCAAACGCGGCTTCATCGTGCCGGTCACCAAGGAAGCGATCTTCTTCGATCGCACCAACCTGCTGCTGCAGCGGGCGGCCGAAGTGGGCGAGTTCCTCGGCCTCGACAAAGAGAAACGCGTCATCGATTGCGTGATCGACGAGAATGTCGCCGACCATCGCTACAATTGGAAGGGAACGACCTACGCGACCTACCCAGCTCCTCGCCGTGGGACAACATCACGGCCTCTAACACGCTGGTCAACTGGACGAGTATCGACACAGCGGAGCAGACGCTCAACGGCGTCACCGATCCCGATTATATCGGGGAACCAGTGCTGGTGACGCCGACGCACCTGATCGTCGCCGCGAGGATGCCCACGTGGCACAGGCGAATCGTCAGCGCGACGGAGATTCAGTCGAGCGTCGGCGGCGATCAACAGATGGTCACGCGGAATCCGATCGACTCGTACCAGATCGCCAGCAGTCGTCTGCTCGCCTCGCGAATGGCCGCTGATACGGACTGGTATCTGGGAAATCCCCGCAAGGCGTTCGCCTACATGCAAAACTGGCCGGTGACCGTTGTGCAGGCCCCCAGCAACAGCGAAGCGGAATTCACGCAGGACATCGTGGTCCGCTTCAAGGCCAGCGAACGAGGCGCCGCCGCCGCCACGCTCGAACCGCGCGTGATGACGCGTTGCACCGCCGCTTGACCGCACCCGGGCTTGGGGTGGTCGGGGTGAGGTTTAGATTCGGCGCTCTGTGCCCTCTCCCGCATGCCGAGTCAGTGCGCACGCCCCGACCACCTTCTCCAGCTTGAGCAACATCGCAAAGGCTGAACGATGAGCGACCTGCTGAACAACCTCAAGAGCCGCCGCGAAGCCATCGGCGCCGAAATCGCCGCCTTGACCGGCACTTCGTCGCCGGATCGGAAGAAAGCTCTGTACAACGAGCTGGCGGAGATCGAAGGCCGCATAGCGAGGCTAAAGGCGCCCATTGAAGTGGAGACGCCCAGGAGTCCGTCGCGCCATGGGCAAAAGCATCGCAGGCTCAAGAAACAATTCATCGACAACTGGGCAAACTAGATGATGGCCGACTCGGTTCTCAAAGCGATTCTCGATCAAGTGCAGGCCGACATCCGCGGCTTGAACCTCATCGGCATCGCCAGCGAGAGCGTTCAGCTCGTTAAGGTGTTCAACGACGCCGAAGAATTGTTGCCGACGCTGCCGGTGCTTGTGAAGAATTGCGCCGCAGGAGGCGGAGAGCATTTCGACGAAAGGCGGCACCAATCTGCGTGACGACATCGCGTATCCCGTCGCTGTCGGTATCTTCGCCGCGGACAGCGACAGTCAAACGGAGAACTACAACCGCAACCTCCTGTGGCATAAGCCAGTTCGCCGCAAGTTCGCCCAGCAACGGCTGGCGAATGCCCCTACGGTGTACACGTGCGTATTCGAGCCTCGCGTCATTCTCGATCCGCGTCGCTGGCTCGCACGGAATCTGTGGGTGAGCTCGCTGGTGCTGAAATTCATGTCACGGGAAAGCCGACTATAGACGCGACTTCCAACGCACGAACAAAGTTGCCCATCAACTGACGGGGAGATACTCAAGATGGCAGAGGCATCTCAAGGCGCAAGTGCGCGTGGCTGCTGCGTGGAACAGGACACAGCACCGCACACGTTCGACACGCTGAGTGAGCCTTACGAATTCACTTCTGAAAGCCTCCAAAAAGGGGCGTCATCCTCGATACCGCTGGCATCCGAGGGACTCGTTCGCATCATGTCGCCAGAACGCGAGCCGGAACGTATGAGGTTGGCGGTTCGATCACGTTGCATCCCTCGCCGGCGGATCTGGACTTGCTTCTACCTCGCATTCTCGGGCGCGGACGAAGTGAGTGACGTGTTCGCGTTGGCTGAAAGCCTGCCTGCGTTCGGTGTGCTGATCGATCGTGTGGCCGAAACGTTTCAGTACACGAACTGCAAAGTGAACACCGCCACCTTCCGCGGCAGCGCTGGGGGGCTCGTTGAACTCATGCTCCAGCTGGTCGGCATGAGCGAGATAACCGGGACCGCGTTTCCCGCCGTGACGCTTGACACCACGGCGAAAGCGGCGCCATACGTCTTCTCTGACGGTGTGCTGACCCTCCAAACAGCGTCGCGGCAGATGATGGACTTTGAATTGGTGATCGACAATGGACTCAGTCACCGATTCACAAACTCGCAGACCGCCGCCAGCATCACGCCGCAAGATCGCACGGTGACGCTGAAAACCACGAATCCCTTCACGGCCGCCGAACTCGATCTCTACGGCCAGACGACCGCAGGCGCGGCAGGCTCCCTGGTGCTGACCAATGGCGCGATGTAGACGGCCTTCAGCTTCGCAGCGCTGCAGGCGCCGGACGTCTCGCCCGTCGTCGCTGGCAAGCAGGAGATTCCGCTCGTATTGGAGATGACCGCCAGAATGTCCGGTACGACCGGGAGCTGATCGTCACTCACGATTCCGAGCCATAGCCTTTGTGTGAAGCAGCGTCCTCCGACTTTGGCCTTTTCATCGTCAGGCGAATCACCATGAACATCCGCAATTCTTCCGTGCTCGGATACATTCACGATGGCTATACGATTCCTGGCTACATTGCCGCCGTACCGCGACTTCATCCGGCGTTGCGGTTTCTGTTTCGACCGATGCTGTCGCAGAACCGCGCCGTGATCTTTCGGCAGATCGCCGACGTGAACAACCCACCGGCGCGAGGAGTCGCTGGCGGCGCAGGCGATCAAGGCTCAACTATTGGAGTGGGATTTGCGGGACCAACACGGTCAACCGGTCGCGATCGAAGTGTCGCAGTTCTTTCCGCATGCAGCCGCGGCTGATGAACCGGCTGTTTCGCATCGTGATGGGGGACGAAGCCGGAGACGAGGATCCACAAGTGACCGATCAGGATCGCGACCATGCCGGCGAGACGGATCTCACTGCAGCACTGGCTGGCTGCGCCCGGAGAAGGCCGACACAGCCCTCGCGGGGATGATGCTCCAGTGGCTTCATCCCCAGGTCGCCCACCGAGACTGTCGTCATTGCCAACTGCATCAATACAA
>CAVQRG010000010.1:0-216055 GCA_963715185.1 uncultured Planctomycetaceae bacterium | reverse complement strand
TGCGCTGGTTGGTGAGTGTGGATTCCATGAGCGTCAGACGGCGAGATCGACTACGGACGTGGCCGGGAGTTGCTGGCGGATGCGGTCCAGGTCGGCCTCGACCATCATGGCGACCAGGTCGGCCAGTTGCGTCTCGGGCCGCCAACCGAGCAGACGCTCGGCCTTGCTGTAGTCCCCCTGCAGGCGGGTGACTTCGGCCGGCCGGACCAGGGCCGGATCGGTGTGCACAAAGTTCTGCCAGTTGAGGCCGACGTGTTCAAAGGCCAGCGCCAGGAAGTCGGTCAGCGGATGCCACTGGTTGGTGGCGATGACGAAGTCTTCCGGCTGGTCCTGCTGCAGCATCCGCCACATGGCCTGCACGTATTCCTTCGCGAAGCCCCAGTCCCGGCCGACGTCGAGGTTGCCCAGCGTCAGTTCCTGCTGCAGACCCTCGGCGATGCGGGCTGCGGCGAGCGTGATCTTGCGCGTCACGTAGCTGGGAGCCCGGCGGGGCGACTCGTGGTTGAACAGAATGCCGTTGCAGGCGAACAGGCCGTAGGCCTCGCGGTAGTTGACGACCTGGTGAAAGGCATACGCCTTGGCACAGGCATAGGGACTGCGGGGATGAAACGGGGTCTGCTCGTCCTGCGGATAACTGGTCGGCGCCCCGAACAGCTCGCTGGAGGCGGCCTGGTAGACGCGGGTCTCGTGTCCGGAGCTCTGCAGGGTGCGGGCCGCTTCCAGAACAATCAGGGCCACGCGGGCGTTGATGTCGAGCGTGGTCACCGGATCCTTGAAGGAGTTGCCCACATGACTCTGGGCGGCCAGGTTGTAGATCTCGTCCGGCCGCAGCGCGACGATCAGCTCGGACAGCCCGGGATTGTCGGTGTAGTCGACGGCATGCAGCGCGACGTCGCGGTCGGCGTGGTCGTACGGGGCCAGCGTCTGCCGGAGCTGCAGCACCTGCGGGGCGGCGAGTGTGCGGGTCAGTCCGTGCACGCGGTACCCCTGGCTGAGCAGGAGCTCGGTGAGGTAGGAGCCATCCTGCCCCGTGATGCCGGTGATGAGTGCGGTGCGGGTCACGTCAGGCCACCGAGAACATGGACATCAGCGGACGGCGCACTTCTCCCAGCGGAACTGTTGCGCGTTGGTCAGCGCGGCGGTCGAATGCCGGGACCAGTGGTCCTGATCCGTCAGCATCCGGGTCAGTGCCTGCTGACACCCAGGGGACATCGCCGGGTGGGCCGGCCACCCCGCCCGGCCCGCAGACCTCGGGCATGGCGCAGCCGGTGGAGACGACGGTGGGTGTGGCGAAGGCCTGCGCCTCGGCCGCCGGAATGCCGAACGACTCGCACTGGCTCATCAGCGTGAACACCCGGGCCTCGGCGTAATGGCGATGCAATTCCTCCCGGCTCACCTGGCCGGTGATCTCGACCGCCTCCTGCAGGCCCAGCCGCTGGATCAGCTCCCGCATCTCGGTCTCGTAGGCGGCCTCGGGCCAGGGGCCGACCAGCCGCAGCTGGGCGTCGATCCCGTCGGCCCGCATCTGCTGCAAGGCCCGAATCAGGGTCTCGGCCCCCTTCCAGCGGCGCCATGGCCGAGACCGAGACCAGCAGGTTCGGACTGTTTCGCGACGGTGCCCCGCAGCTGCGTGGCCGCGGCGTGGGTCGCGTCGTTGATCGCCACGTGGGCGATCTCGCTGGGCGCTTCGCCGCCCTGCCCCCGCATCGGTGCGGTACAGTTGCCGGAGATAGTCGGAGATGTACACCATGAGATCCGCGGAACGGAACGCCTGCCGATAGGCCCGCCGCTGCAGGGCGGCCTTGATCCGCTGATTCCAGCCCTGATGCACCAGCGGGACGAAACACCAGGGATTCTGCGCCAGCACGACCTGGGGCACCTTGCAGGTGGGGGTCATGGCGCCCGACGGACAGACCAGCAGATCGACCGCCTGGCGTGCGAACCAGCCGCGGCAGCTGGCGAATCTCCCAGGCCGTTCGCCGTCGCCAGTGTCGGAGGCGGTCCGGGACCGCCAGGGTCTGGACGTTGTCCCCCAGGATCGCTGCGGGCGGGGGTGACGAGGCGTAGTGGAGCAGCACAAACTCATGCTCGTCGCGCGGTCCAGCGCGTGACCTGCGACAGGAAGCCGTACACGACATGCGCACCGCTGAGGGAGCCGATGGAGAGACCGTTGACGAGCACCCGCATGTGTCTCAGCCCCGCTCCCCCGCCCCCGCATAGGAGGGGCGGCGTGGCAGTGTCGGGGCCGGCACCTCGCTCGTCGGGGCCGCCACCGGCGTCGGCCGGCAAGCCGCCCAAGACCTGCTGCAGAATCGCGGCGAACCGGCCGGTCAGGCCGCGGCGGTCGAACTGCTGCTCCGCCAGCTGACGGGCCCGCAGACCCATCTCCTCAATCAACTCCGGCGCGTCGCTCAGCTCCTCAATCGCCGCCACCAGTCGCCCGGTGCCGCCGTCGGCCGCCGTGACATCGCACACCGCGCCGACCCGCTCGGCCTGGATCAAGCGGGCGTGCGAGCTGTCGGCATCGATGAGGGCGATGACCGGCGTGCCTGAGGCGAGGATGCCGTACAACTTGCTGGGCGAGACGCAATCGGTCGCCTCCGGTTTGACCGACAGCAGATGCACATCGGCGGCACTCAGGCTCTGCGAGAGCTCCTCCCACTTCTGATACCCGAAGAAGCGGACATTGGTCAGTCCCGCGTTCCTCGGCCGCCAGCTGTGTCATACGGTGCTTCTGCACGCCTTCGCCCACGAACACGAACAGCGACGTGCGGACGGGATTGCTCCAGTTTCGCGGCGGCATCGAGATCGGGTCGAGCGTATGCACCAGACCGAGATTGCCCGAGTACATCACCACGAACCGCTGGTCGAAGCCATGGGCCTGGCGGAACTCGTTGTGCTCCTTGACGGGGAACACGATCTCGGTATCGGCCCAGTTGGGGACGATCTGGCACTTCTCGGCCGGTGCCCCGTTGCGAATGCACCGCTGGCGCATGTCCTCGCTGAGGACGATGATCCGGTCGGCCCGACGGTAGGCGGTCCACAACAGTCGCCGCAGCAGTTCGCGTCAGCACGCCCTCGTGCACCTTTCCGACGGCGACGGCGACGTCGGGGTAGATGTCCTGCAGATAGACGACCAGCTTGCGTGCGGCGAAACAGCCTGGACGATCAAGCCGACAAGCGGCAGCAGGAAGGGGTCGGTCTCGGTGACGACAACATCCGCCCGCCGGCCGAACAGGGCCCGAGCGCCCGCCGAGAGCGTAAAGGAACTCATGTTGAATGCACGACCCGGCAGCGAATGCTTGTCGAACTGCAGATGTCAGACCCGCTGGATCGTGACCCCCCGCCGCTCTGGTGCCGGGGTGACCAGTCGATCGAATCATCGACATGGTTGGGCTGACCGGCCAGCACTTCGACGTCGAACGTCCCGGCCAGGTCTTCGCACAGCTGGGTCAGCAGCTGCCCGGTCGCCTCGGTGTCCGGCCAGTAGGACCGGTTGAGAAACCGCACGCGGGGGAGCGGCGTCGACGGTCGGGAGAGGATTTGCGGTCACGGTTGGCCCGAAGTTGCACGATCTCGGTGGCCGTGTCGTCCTGCCGCCGAGAGCATTCGTACTCAGTCGCTACCGGTCTCCGAGGCGGCCTCACCTCGGCTTCCCAACCGATGGGTGGCGGAGTTGTCGAAGTTCGTACTCGCGGAACAGGTCGGCCGATCCATTCAGGTCATGGTCCACCATCATGGTCACCAGACCTTCGAAGTCGACCTGCGGCTGCCCAGCCCAGTTCGACGCGGGCCTTGGTCGCATCACCAATCAGCAGGTCGACCTCGGCCGGCCGGAAGTAGGCCGGGATCGATGCGGATGAGGACCTGCCCATCGGGACCGATTCCCTGCTCGTCAGATCCCTTGCCCGCTCCAGGTCAACGGCAGTCCGACGTAGGCAAAGGCCACCTCGCAGAACTCACGGACCGAATGGGTCTCGCCGGTGGCAATCACAAAGTCATCCGGCGTGTCGACCTGCAGCATCAGCCACATCGCCTCGACATAGTCACCGGCGAAGCCCCAGTCGCGCTTGGCGTCCAGATTGCCGAGGTACAGTGTCTTCTGCCGCCCCTTGACGATGTTCGCCACTCCTTGCGTGATCTTCCGGGTCACGAAGGTCTTGCCGCGTCGCGGCGATTCGTGATTGAACAGAATCCCGTTGACGGCGAACATCCCGTGGGCTTCGCGATAGTTCTGGGTGATGTAGAAGGCAGTAGGCCTTGGCCGCTGCATACGGGCTGCGGGGATGGAACGGGGTCGTTTCCCGCTGCGGGATCTCGTGAACCTTGCCGTACAACTCCGATGACGATGCCTGATAGAAGCGGGCGTTGCGGCACCGACTTGCGAATCGCCTCCAGCAGCCGCACCGTCCCGAGTCCGGTCACGTCGCCGCGTGTACTCGGGAATGTCGAACGACACCTTGACGTGCGACTGGGCCCCCAGATTGTAGACCTCGTCGGGTCGCACCGTTCGACAACCTGCGCCAGCGACGACGAGTCGCTCAGGTCGCCGAAGCACAGATGCAGCCGCACATCCGACTTCGTGCGGATCCTGATAGATGTGATCGATGCGGCCCGTATTGAACGATGAGGACCGCCGGACGATGCCCCAGACGTCGTAGCCCTTCTCGAGCAGCAACTCGGCCAGATACGAGCCGTCCTGACCGGTGATCCCGGTGATCAGGGCCCGTTTGCCGCGGCCGGACGTGCAGTGTGGCACCGGACGAGTGTTCAACGTGGGGACTCTTCGACGGCCGTTCGGTCGAAGCGGCTGGTCGACTCGGTCATGGAGTCGGTTCTCACAGCAACAGCAGGGACCTGATCGAACGTACCAGGCGTAGGTTTCACGGATGCCCTCCGTCGAGTTCGCACCGTATGTCTCCAGCCCAGTGCACTGAATCCGCGCTGACATCGAGCAGCTTGCGTGGCGTGCCGTCGGGCTTGGACGTGTCGAACTCCAGTTCGGCAATCGGGATACACGATGTGGCGAATCGTTTCGGCCAGTTCCCGAATGGTGACATCCTCGCCGGTGCCGACGTTGATGTGTGAGCTGCGTCGTCATAGTGTCTCCAGCAGGAACAGACAGGCGGTCGCCAGATCGTCCACATGCAGGAACTCGCGGCGCGGCTGTGCCCGTTCCCCAGATGGTGACGACGTCGGTCGCCGTTCGGCTTTCGGGCTGCATGGAACCGGCGGATCAGGCCCGGCAGCACGTGCGAGTGTTCGGGATGGAAGTTGTCTCCCGGTCCATACAGGTTGGTCGGCATCGCCGAGATGAACTGGCACCCGTACTGACGACGGTAGGCCGAACAGGCCATGACTCCGGCGATCTTGGCGATCGCATAGCCGTCGTTGGTCGGTTCCAGCGGACCGGTCAGCAGCGATTCCTCGCGAATCGGTTGGGGACATTCGCGGGGATAGATGCAGGAACTGCCCAGATACAGCAGCTTCTTGACGCCGTGCTGCCAGGCGGAACGCAGCACGGTGGCGTGCAGCATCAGGTTGTCATACAGAAAATCCGCCGGCTGCCGGGCATTGGCCAGAATGCCCCCCACGCGTCCGGCGGCATGAATCACGTAGTCGGGACGATGGTCGTCAAACCAGCGATCGACGGCCGTGGATCACGCAGATCCAGCTCGGACCGGGGTGCGGTGAGGATCCGCTCAAACCCCGCCGCCTTCAGGGTCCGCACGACGGCGGAACCGACGAGGCCGCGATGTCCCGTGACGAAGACGCGCTGATTTCGGGGAATCACTAGGTGGCCCGCCTGAGAACTCATCTCTCTCCCGGTGTTCTGGCCGCAGAGATCGCGGCTGCGGGCCCGGAGTTCCGGGCTGTACCACTGCCAAGCGGTCGGCAGGGCTGACGACGCCGTCACGAAGTCGGCGCGTGCTCCGCTCTTCCGGGTGACACATCGCCGGAGCGACGCGACCCGTCGTGGTGGACCATCCCTGGGATTCACGGCTTGTTGAAATCATCTGGTAACCCACGCCAGCACTCCTTGCGACGCCGGATCAATCTTGTGCGGGCGGATGTCCAAACGCAAGGGTCTTAAGGGATCACCTCACAGGAAACTCATCACACAGCCGGATTTGGCGGTTCTCGCCAATATTTGATCAAGTTTCCCGGACGCAACCGGCGGACGACACAGGGCGGTCGCCACCTCTGCCGGCCACGGCCATCACCGGGGAAGGTGCCGGCTGTAAGCCTGTTCCCCCTGTAAACCATCGTGATGCCAGTCGATCCGCGTCTCCACCGCCGTTGTGCGCCACTGTGGCGACGCGGACAGGGTTCTCCAGGCTACGCGATCCCTCCTGACAGCGAAATCGCGCGACCAGTTTGGGAAACTGGCTGTTGACGGGCACAAAGAATTTGCCGATGATCATTCTGTTAGCTTGCTACGGTCTCCTTCCGGTGTCGGATGCCCGCTTCCCTTCTAGCCCTGTTCTCCGCGTTGGCGGTGCTGCTGCATGCCCTGCTTGGGTTGCTGCTGGCATCACCAGCATTCCCCGGAGGTTGCGTGGCTGGCCGAGGAATGCGCACGAGGGGGCTGCACAGCCGTCAGCCGTCCACGCGGAGTGTGCGGACCATGCGCACGCCGTTGGTGTGGTGAGCACCAGCCCGGACGAAACACCGGGGTCCCCGGAGTCCGATCCGCATCCCTGCGGGGAAACGCCCGATCCGCATCCGTGCGGGGAAACGCACTGTGTCTTCGTCTCCAACGTGGGGCCCGAGCTGCCGCCGCTGCTGGCTGGTACTCTGGCGAGCCCCGTTCTGACACCGGACGCCGGCAGCCCACTCGTCACGCTGGGCCAGGCGGCCCAGCAGTGCGCTGAGAACAGCGGTCCTCTCCCGTCACGGGGAGGGTGCCGCACTGCGCCAGGTGTGGCTGATCTAGCCGGCCGCCGCTGACGCTGTTTCCGCCGGGAGACAGGTCCGCGCAGGCCCCCGTTCCGTGGGCCCCACGCGGTGCGCGTCACGCCCCCTGCTCCTCCGGCCGTGCTGCCCCTCTGCTTTTCGACTGTTCCCACACAACTGCGCCCCCTAGGCGCCCTGTTGATCCGGAGCCTGATATGTCCCAGACTTCGCCACGTCCCCTCCGCTGGCTCTCCCGACTGGCGGTGGCCGCCGCACTCGGTGTGGCGGCGCTGACCGCCGGCTGGTGGTGGCCCCGGCTGCAAATTCAGATCGATACCCTCGTCGAGGCCCGGCAGGGGCGCACCGCGCACGAGGATCCGCACGCCGCGGCTGGCCACGACGCACACGATGAACATGACGCACATGGTGCGCACGACGCGCATGACGACCATCATCACGCTGATCCGGCACAGCTCAACGTGCTGGAACTTTCGTCGCAGGCGATCCAGAACCTGGGGCTGACGGCGGAGTACCTGCAGCCACTCTCGCGGCAGACGTTTCGCCGCTCGATCACGCTGCCGGCGGTCGTCATCGAGCGCCCCGGGCGCACGCGGATCAACGTGGCGGTCCCGATGACCGGCGTGGTGACCGATGTGTACGCCGTGACTGGTGAAGCGGTCGAACCGGGGGATGGACTGCTGCAGGTGCGGCTGACCCACGAGGACCTGGTCCGGGCCCAGGTCGACTTCCTGCGGACGCTGGGCGAACTGGATGTCGAGCTCAAGGAAGTGGCCCGCCTGCAGGAGGTGACGCGCAGCGGTGCCGTGGCCGGACGCATTCTGCTGGAACGGGAATATGCGCAGGAGCGGCTGCAGGCACAACTGAATGCCGAACGCGAAGCCCTGCGGCTGCACGGCTTGTCGGAGCGGCAGGTGGATCAGATGGCCGCCGACCGCAAGCTGCTCTCGGAGCTGCGGATTGTGGCTCCGGCGATCGATGGGGGGATCCTCCGTCCCCGCGAACTCGAACTCTCCGGGCAGCCGGTCCAGCCGGTCAGTTTCGTCGCCAGGGATGCGGCCGAGAGCGCCTCACCGCGGCCCCTGGTGGTCAGCCAGCTCCATGTGCAGCGGGGTGAGTCGGTTCCGGCGGGGAAGTCGTTGTGTGAACTGGCGGACTACAGTGTGCTGTTTGTGCAGGGGCAGGCGTTCGAGCGGGATTCCGCCGTGATCGACCAGGCGACTGAGCGGCGCTGGCCGATCACGGCGGTGTGGGCGACCGGCAGCGGCGAGAGTCGCCACGAGGAACTCCCGCTGAGGTACATCGACAACGAGATTGATCCGGTCTCGCGCACGCTGCACATCTATGTCTCGCTGCAGAACGAAGTGATCCGCGATGAGCGGAACGAACAGGGACAGCGGTTCGTCACCTGGCGGTATCGGCCCGGCCAGCGGCTGGAACTGCTGATCCCGGTCGAGGAGTGGACCGGGCAGTTCGTGGTGCCGGTGACGGCCCTGGCCGCGGACGGCGCAGAGTCTTACGTCTTCCGCAAGGATGACGACCACTTCGTGCAGACGCCCGTGCATGTGCTGTATCGGGACCAGCATTCGGCCGTGCTCGCCGACGACGGATCGGTGTTCGCCGGTCAGGTGATCGCGCTGCGGAATGCGCACCAGATGCAGATGGCCCTCAAGAACAAGGCCGGAGGCGGGATCGATCCGCACGCCGGCCACAGTCACTAATGTCCTGCGCGGGAGTCGCGATCATGCTGAAAGCCATCATCCGCTTTGCGCTGCGACAACGTCTCCTGGTCATCGCCGCTGCCATCATCCTGATGGCGCTGGGGACGTGGGAGGCGTTGCACATGACGATCGATGTCTTTCCGGACCTCAACCGGCCCCGCGTCGTCGTGATGACCGAAGTCCCCGGGCTGGCCCCGGAAGAAGTGGAAACGCTGATCACGTTTCCGCTCGAGACGGCGCTCAACGGCGCCAGCGGTGTCCAGGCGGTCCGCAGCTCGTCCGGCGTCGGCCTGTCGGTGATCTACGTCGAATTCGACTGGGGAACCGACATCTACAACGACCGGCAGATCGTGACGGAGCGGCTGCAGCTCGTGCAGACGCGACTGCCGGAGGGCGCCAATCCCAGCTGGCGCCGATCTCCTCGATCATGGGGCAGATCCTGATGCTCGGCATGTGGAGCGACGGCGACGTGACCGACCCCATCGAGCTGCGGACGCTGGCCGACTGGGTCGTGCGGCAGCGGCTGCTGACCGATTCCCGGCGTGTCCCAGGTCTTCACGATGGGGGGCGGCCGCAAGCAGTTCCAGGTGCTGGTCGATCCCGATGCGCTGCTGCGCTACGGCGTGACGCTGGCCGAGGTCAAGCAGGCCCTGCTCGAAGCAACGAAAACGCCACGGGCGGCTACCTCGATCAGCAGGGGCCGAACGAACTGCTGGTGCGGGCGCTGGGCCGGATCGAACGGCTCGAAGATCTCGAAAACATGGTGGTGACGATCCGGGCCGGCCGGCCGGTCGCCCTGGCCCAGATCGCCCGGGTCGCGGCCGGTGCCCAGGTGAAGCGCGGCGACAGCGCGGCGTTCGTGCGAGAGCGACGACGGCAGCTGGTCCGGCGGTCCGGCCGTGGTGCTGACGATCAACAAGCAGCCCGGGGCCGACACGCGCGCGGTGACCGACGCCATCGCGGAGGCGATTGCCGATCTCCAGACGTCGCTCCCCGGTGATGTCCGCATTCGTCCGCTGTATCCCCAGAAGCTCGTTCATCGACCGGGCGATCGACAACGTCGTCGAGGCGCTGCGCGACGGCGGCATCCTGGTCGTCGTCATCCTGTTCCTGTTCCTGCTGAACTTCCGCACGACGTTCATCACGCTGACCGCCATTCCGCTGTCGATCGTCGTCACCGCGATCGTCTTTCCATGTGCTGGACTGTCGATCAACACCATGACGCTGGGCGGACTGGCCGTGGCCATCGGCGAACTGGTCGACGACGCCATCGTCGACGTGGAGAACATCTTCCGGCGGCTGCGGGAGAACCGTCATGCCGCGCAGCCCGAAATCGCCGCTGCTGGTCGTCTTTCAGGCCAGCAGCGAAATCCGCAACTCGATCGTGTTCGGCACGATGATCGTGATGCTGGTCTTTGTGCCGCTGTTCGCCCTGTCCGGCATGGAAGGGCGGCTGTTCACGCCGCTGGGCATCGCCTACATCGTCTCGATCCTGGCGTCGCTGCTGGTGTCGCTGACGGTCACGCCGGTGCTGTCCTACTGGCTGCTCGGCTCGCGCCCGGCTGATGGAACGCGAGCAGGACGGATTGCATCCTGCGGGGGCTCAAGTGGGTGGCGAGAGCGGGTGATCCGGTTCAGCCTGCGCTGGCCGCGACTGAACCTGGCCGTGACCGTGCTGGCGGTCGCGTCGCCGGTCTGTTCCTGATGCGGCTGGAGCGGGACTTCCTGCCGCCCTTCAACGAAGGGTCGGTGCAGCTCAACGTCGTGCTGCCGCCCGGCACGTCGCTGGCCACTTCCAACGAGATCGACCGCAAGGTCGAAGAGCGGCTGCAGGAGATCGACGGGCTGACCTGCACTTTGTCCGCCGGACGGGCGGGCCGAACTGGACGAACACGCCGAGGGCGGTCAACATCAGCGAGATATATCCTGGAACTCGATCCCGCATTCGCCGCGATCACGCGAGCAGCAGCTCGACGAGATCCGCGAAGCGATGGCGGACATTCCCGGGCATCGTCACCGCGGTCGAACAGCCGCTGGCGCATCTCATCTCGCACATGCTCTCGGGCGTCAAGGCGCAGGTCGGCATCAAGCTGTACGGCGATGACCTCGACATGCTGCGCGCAGGTGGCCCAGCAGATGGAGGCCGATATCCGTGAAGTGCGACGGGGTCACCGACCTGCTGGTCGAGCCGCAGGTCGATCATTCCCGCAGCTGCGCATCGAACTCGATCGCAGCCAGCTGCTGCTGCATGGACTGACGCCCGGGGCGGTCAACGAGTTCGTCGAGACCGCCATGAACGGCGAGGTCGTCTCCGAAGTCCTGGTGGGCCAGCGGACGTTCGACCTGCTGGTGCGCCTCGACGAGAGCTACCGGGAAGACATCGAGGCCCTGCGGCGGCTGACGATCGATCTGCCCGATGGCGGGCGCGTGCCGCTCGAGGCGGTCGCCGCGATCTACGAATCGGGCGGTCCCAACACGATCAACCGCGAGAACGTCCGCCGCCGCATCGTCCTGCAGTGCAACGTCTCCGACCGCGGCCTGGTCGACGTGGTGCAGGACATTCAGGAGCGGCTGGCCGCCGATCACCGCCACGCTGCCCACCGGGTACTTCGTCGAGTACGGCGGCCAGTTCGAGAGTCAGCAGTCGGCCTCGCGGATGATTGGCGGCCTGTTTCTGGCGAGCCTCGCTGGTGGCGTGTTCCTGGTGCTGTTCACCATGTTCCGCTCGGTCAACCTGTCGCTGCAGGTGATGGCCGCCCTGCCGATGGCCTTCATCGGCGCGGTCGCGGCGCTCGTGTTGACCGGTCAGACGCTGACCGTGGCCGCCATGGTCGGCTTCATCTCGCTGGCGGGCATCGCGTCGCGCAACGGCATCCTGCTGCTCAACCACTACCTGCACCTGGTGAAGTACGAAGGCGAGAGCTGGACCAAGCGAGATGATCGTCCGCGCGGGGCAGGAGCGACTGGCACCGGTGCTGATGACGGCCCTGACCTCGGGGATCGGTCTGGTGCCGCTGGTTCTGGCCGCCGGCGAGCCGGGCAAGGAAATCCTCTATCCGGTGGCCACCGTCATCCTCGGCGGCCTGATCAGCTCCACGCTGCTGGACTTCTTCGTGCATCCGGCCCTGTTCTGGCTGTTTGGTCTGGACGAAGCCGAACGCGTGGTCAGTGAGCAGCATCTGGACATTGCCCTGATCGAGCGGGACGACCCGGTCCTGCTGCACAGCGAGCGGGAGACCGCCGAACCTCGCACCACTCCGACACCGGTCGACCGGGAGCCGGAACTGGTCGCGCCCGGGAGCTGAACGGACGGTGTGACCATGTCGATGCGTGTGGAGGCTGCGGATGTGATGACTGGCTGGACGTTGTGGCCCATGGTACGAAATCCGATAGCTGTCGCTGCCTCGACCCGGGACATCGAGAACACGTGGCCGATGCCGGCGCACGGGAAGGGCATCCCGACCGGCGCGCGTCCCCCGGCAGAGAGAGCGGTGCCCGCTGCCGGGAGCGTGGAGGGGCCCCGGCCGGAACCTGGTTCCCGGACAGGCAATGGACAGCAGGCACGGCTGCCGATCAGTCTCATGGCTGCGGTGGGCCGGGTGGCGCTGCTGTTGACGGCGTCCAGCTGGGGGCTGGGGGTCGCGGCACCCGGAATCCTCGTCTCCTGCCTGGCGGCCTGTGCCCTGTTGTGCCTCGGCGCAGCGCTGGTCAGCGGGACGACGCGATGGTCGACGCCGGTCTCGGACGTCGCGGCCACCGGCACACTGCGCCGCGAGGTGCCCGATGCGCGACACATCGGTCAGTACAGGCTCCAGCGGCTGCTGGGCTCCGGGGGGATGGGCGATGTGTATCTGGCGGAGCACCTGCTGCTCAAGCGGCCCTGTGCGATCAAGCTGATTCACGAAGAGAAGGCCGGAGATGCGGAGGCACTGAAGCGTTTCGAGCGGGAAGTGCGGGCCACGGCCCGATTGACGCACTGGAACACGGTGGAGATCTTCGACTACGGCCGCTCCGAGACCGGGGCGTTCTACTATGTGATGGAGTACCTGCCCGGCATGAACCTCGACCAGCTGGTGCGGAGGCACGGACCTCTCCCGCCGGAGCGGGCGATCCACCTGCTCACGCAGACGTGCGAGGCGTTGAGCGAGGCCCATGCGCAGAACCTCCTGCATCGGGATCTGAAGCCGGCCAACATCTTCGCCGCCCACCGGGGTGGGTTCTGCGACGTGGCCAAGCTGCTGGATTTCGGCCTGGCGTGTCCCTTGGTCAGTGTCGACCTGGATGATGTGCAGCTGACTCAGGAACGGGCGATTGCCGGGTCCCCCCTGTTCATGTCACCCGAACAGGTGAGTGGCGGGCAGCCGGACGAGCGGAGTGATCTCTACTCGCTGGGGATCGTGGCGTACTACCTGTTGACCGGCCGCGTCCCGTTCGAGGGGAACAGGCCGATGCAGGTGCTGATCGCTCATGTGCATGAATCGCCGCGGCCCCCGTCTGTGTGGAAGCCGGATGTGCCGCGCGACCTCGAAGCCGTGGTCCTGTCGTGTCTCGCAAAGGATCCGGCTCACCGCTATCCGGATGCCGGTGCGCTGCGTGCCGCGCTGCTCGCGTGTGAAGCGGCGGGCCGGTGGTCGCGGGAACGGGCCTGGGACTGGTGGCAGAACCAGGCACACCCCCGCTGGAGGTTGAGCGACCCAGGTGCCGACTCCTCCTCCCCCGCTGGCATGTGCCAACCGGATGACGATCGCGGGGCCGCTGCGTCCGGCGGCGCACGGTCGGCCAGCTCAGCTCCGCGTCGGAGACCGCGGGCCGCCTGAGTCCGCCGTCACCCGGGTTGTCCGCCCTGCCCGGCCGGCAGTTCGATGCTCCACAGGGAGTCTCCGGCCCGATTGAAGTGGGTGACCGTCATCGTCTGTGTGCGGCCATCGATGTGGACCCGCCCGAAGAACTGCAGTCCGTCTGACGGAGGCCGGTTCGGACGCAGATCGGCCGGCACACTGCAGAACCGCACCTGGGGCCCAAACGTATCATCCAGTTGGTTGGGGCCGAAGGTCCCGGCATGGCAGCGGTCCGCTGACGAATTCCCAGAACGGCGTGAATGCGGGAAACCGGGCGCGGGACGGATCGTAGTAATGCGACGCCGCGTAGTGGACATCCGCCGTCAGCCACACCACGTTCCCGATGTGGTTGTCGTGCACGAACTTCAGCAGCTCGGCCAGTTCAAGTTCGCGGCCACTCGGAAGTCCATCTCCATTGGCACCGTTCTCATAATGGTCCGGTCCGTCGCGGACGATCAGACCGATCGGCATGTCGCTGCAGATGACCTTCCACGTGGCCCGGCTCGCGAGCAACTGCCGCTTGAGCCACTGGAGCTGTCCCTGTCCAAGGAAGGCGGTGTCGGAGCCCGGTTCGGTCTGAGCATTGCGCGAGTTCGGACCGCGATAGCTGCGGAGGTCGAGGAAGAACAGATCGAGACGCGGGCCGTAGTGGATCACACGTTCGATGCGCGGCCGCGCATCGGCCAGGGTTCGGATCGGCAGGTAGTCACAGAAGGCCTGTCGGGCTCGTGCGGCCAGCAGCGATGCGCTCTTCACCGTGTAGCGGTCGTCCTCGAGCAGTTGTTCCCCGGGATACCAGTTGTTGGTCGTTTCGTGGTCATCCCACTGGGCGAAGACTGGGACCTGCGCATGGAACTGGCGGACGTGGGCATCGAGCAGGTTGTAGCGGTAGTTGGCGCGAAACTCATCGAGAGTTTCGGCGACCTTGGCGGTCTCCGCCGTGGTGACGTTGTTCCAGAGCGATCCGTCCTCCAGACGCATCTGCGCCGGAAACGGATTGTCGGCATAGCAGTTGTCGCCGGAGTGGACGAAGAAGTCGGGCGTCAGGCGACGCATGGTGTCGTACGTGAGCATGCCGCCGCGGGCCGGATCGATGCCGTACCCCTGCCCCGCAGTGTCGCCCGACCACAGAAACGTGATGTCGCGGTCATCGGGCGGAGGCAGCACCAGTTGTCCAGCCACCGGGGCACTCAGCCGGCGACGATTGGACAGGTCCTGAAAGCGGACCCGGTAGAAGATCCGCTCGCCGGGCGGGAGGTCCCTCAGCCGCAGCTTGGCCGTGTAGTCGTGCACTTCCAGAGCGTCGGGCCCGACGACACGGCGGCTGTCCGCAAACGACTCCCGTGTCGACACGTCGACGATCATGCGTGCCGGGCGGTCCGTCCGGCTCCAGAGGATGGCCGAGTCGGTGGTGACATCACCGCTGGCGACGCCACTGGTGATGTTCGGCCGATTTCGGTCCGACGTCGTCTGAGCACTCCAGAGCGTTCCGTCGCTCCCCGAGAGGTAGGCCCCCATTCCGAGGTGGGCCAGGAAGAGGCGTCGGCTGCAGGTGCGGGTCACGTGGAGATCCTCCTCCGGCGATGTGGAATCTTCGAGCGCAGAGGCTGCTCGCGTGCGTCCGCTGGATTCTATCCGCTGCGCGTTGGGAATGCCGTGCGCAACGGCGGCGCACCATCGAGACTTCATGCCGTGTTGACTGGTTCTTAACAGCCGTCCACGACATTCCCATCGTGAGTTGCCGACGGCATACGCGACTGAGGGGAGGGATTCCCGGAACATGACTCCCAGTTGGATCCCCGCGGAGCCCGCAGCGGCTGCCGTTCCCTTCGACCGACTGTCGGCCCTCGGCTGGGGTCGAACCGGCGCCCACTGGCGGCCGATCCTCTTCCTCATGGCGGTCTTCGCGGTCGTGGGGAGTCTGCTGTACTTCGCCTGTGGCCTGGGGACGTGGTCCCCCGGCGCGCGGCCGTTGAGCCGGACCTGGCGACTGTCTGCGATCTATGTGCTGTTTCCGGCGCTTGCGGAAGAGTTGCTGTGGCGGTGGCTGCTGATTCCACCCCGGCTGTTCTGCCGCACCAGTCACGCCCTCATCCTGATCGTCCTGACGACGGTGATCGCCACACTGGCCCATCCCCTGGTGGCCGTGACCGTCGCCCCGCACACCCGATCGGTGTTCTGCGATCCCTGTTTTCTGGCGATCACGGCTCTGTTACAGGCCGCCTGCGGCCTGCTTTACCTGTTGTCACGCTCGATCTGGCCGTCGGTCTTTCTGCACTGGCTGACCATCGTCGTGTGGAAGTTCCTCTATGGCGGACCGTTCCTCTTCTTTGCGACCTGAGAAGGTGCGCCGACAGATTTGTCCTGCCGATTCCACCAAGGGAGTTGCTCCATGTTCGCCACGCTCCGGACTCATTGGCCCCGGTCGAATGGGGAGCAGCGCCTGGCGCCGGCTACTGCCGGAGTTTCTGGCGTACCACCAGACGCCGCTGAATGTCACGCTGCACCTTTTCACGACTCCCCTCGGAGTGCTGGCGACGCTGTCGCTTGTGCAGGCAATGCTGCCGACGGCGATGCTCGTCGGAGCCGTGCTCTACGCGGCGCTGCTGGGTGTTTTCCTCCCGGCTGGTCTGTGGCTGACCACGACCGCCGTGCTCTTGGCCCTGTGTGGCCTGGCGGCCCTGCTGCACTTCAGTGTTCTCACCAGCCTGGGGCTGATCGTCGTGGCGGTGGTCCTGCAGGAAGCCGCGCATCTCCTGGCCAGTGAACCGACGCTGGAGAGCACATACCGGGACGCTCCAAGCCGGTTGTGGCGCTGGCTGGAGCATACGTTCCTGTTGCTGCCGCTGGTGCTGACGGCTCCCCGGTATCTGCGCGGGTCTGTGCTGTCCTGGCTGGTGCCGCGCAGCCGCGTGTTCACGACACACCTCGACGCCGAGACCTACGGGGCAGAGCTGGAGCGGATTGGTCAGTTCGTGAGGGATCAGCGACCCCCGGAGTCGACGACTGCCCACTGGTGGCAGCAGGAGCTGGTCGGCGACGTGCGCATGTCGTTTGATGTGCTGGCAGAAGCGGTACCCCTGTCTGGAATGTTCCGGCGCCTGCATGGCTGCGACGACCGCGTGGACGTGCTGTCCGGAATGAATGAGATCTACGTCGCGGCTCCAGCCAGTACGCTTTCATCAGACCAGGTGTTCTACACCTCTCACATCGATGGACCGTGGGCCCTGTATCCGCTGGCGGCCGTCTATCGCTGCATGCTGGCCATCAACGAAAACTCGCTGGTGCACACCCATTTCCCGCTCAATGGTCGCAGTGCCAGCGAACCGGAAACCTATACTCTCTCCACGGGCGACGCCCTTGCCTTCGACTACAACCGCGAGCCTCACTACATCACGCGCGATGCCGGATCGGCCGCGGACCGCCGCATCTCGCTGAAGCTGCACTATCTGGTCTATCCGAAGTGGCTCGGTCCGTACGGACGAGGATTGGGACGCCTGTCGACCTGGTACAACACGCGGGCCCGTCGGCTGTTTCTGGACACGATTACTCCCGAGGGCCTGCCCGCCCGGATTCAGGCAGCCGGCATTCTGCTGGCCACGCGTGGATTCGAATTCATCGTCCGGTTCGTCGGTTGGGAAAACCTGCTGTACGTTCTGCTGCTGGGGCTGGTCAGCCTGCTCATGCAAGACGGACGCCTGTTTCTGGCCGGCACGAGCTTCGTCCACTATCTGCTCTATCTCGGCGTTGGCGCCGACCGGGAACTGGTATCGTTTGGCCGGTTCAAACGGAACGCGATGTTCTTCAAGGCACTCGCGCTGGGCCAGTTGGCCGGCTGGTACCTGTACTTCTGCCAGTTCAGCCCCCTGTCGTTACTGCTGATCGTGGCCGGATTCGGATTGTCAGCGTGGGCGACGGCCGTGCTCGGCATCAACCGGACCTACTACGGCGCCGAGCTGGGATACTGTTCCCCAGAGACGCAGCGAGCACTTCCCTACGGGTGGATTCCCCACCCGATGATCCTGGGGTCGATTGTCGGCCTCCTCGGCATCCAGGCCCTCACGCCGTTGCGCCAACAAATTCCCTGGCTTGTGCCGCTGCACATTGCCGCCTACCTTTGCGTGCTGGCGCAGGAACGCCGCCTGCATACGGCCGATGATGCGACCAGACCGGAGCCCGCCGGGGGCAAACTCCTGCCGACATCCCCCGAGCTCTCACACTGAGCAGTCAGCCTCCGGGAGGGTGTGCCGGAGCAGCACCATGCGCGTTGAGGAAAATCGCCACGCCGCGCGATGTCACTCGCGCAGCGACTCCAAAGTCGGTCCCTCCCGGCGAGCCTAGGCGCGGGTCGCTGACTTGCGACTCTCGCTGGCCGCTCGTCCGCGAGTGGAGTTGCCGATCTCTGCAGTGCGTTCGCTGCCGGGGGTGACCACCTGCTTGCGAATGGCGGCCATCAGCGTGCTGGGGTTCAAAGGTTTCTGGAACCAGTCATCCACACCACGTCGGCCTCCGACATCGACGCCGACCTCTTCGGGCCGGCTGCCGCTCACGCCGAACACCTTAAGGTCCCACAGCGCGGGCGCCTCGCGAATCGTTGAGAGCGTTTCCGGACCGCTGACGAGCGGCATGGCCATGTCGAGGAGCACGACGTCTGGTCGGACACCTTCCGAGAGCCGCTCCAGAGCCGCGCCACCATTGGCGGCCGTATCGACCTGGCAGCCGTCCATCCGCAGCAGCCCGGCAAGCAGCTCACGTTCGTTGTTGTCATCGTCGACGACGAGCACTCGGGGAGCCGTGGTCGATCGGTTCGAACCCTCGGGCGCCGAGTACGACGCATCGATCTGCTTCAGCCGGGAGAGCATCTGCAGGTACGTCAGATGGGCCTGATCCTCCTGACCCTGCTGCACTTGCCGGTTGTACAGTTCCATGGAGAGCGTGAGCGAATTGAGCTCGTTCCGGAGCTGATGGTTCGACGCGGTCTGGGGATTTTGTTCGAGCACCTCTTTACGGAGGATTTCGATATTGGACGGAGCGTTGATGCCAATCCGGGCCCGATTGCCTGCGGCCCGCAGCAGCTTCACGGTGACCCCAATGGCAGGAAAGACGATCTCTTCGTCACAACGTCGGGAGATAACGAGCATGGTCGGTTTCCTTTCCGCGGCGAACTCCCACCGCTCGGGCGAAAGCTCCCTGACCTCATTCCCTGGCGGACGGCTCCAGCCGTCCAGATCTTCCTTGACTAAGACGAACGGGGGGGCGGCTTCAAGCCTGCCTCACCCCGCCTGGCTCGCGACCAGATGATTGCACAGGGGCGCGAATTGTCAAGACCAAGGCGGCCAAACCGCTGCGATTGGAGGCATTTCAGCCCGACCGCGGGGTTGTGTCCAGTGCGACGATGGCTATAACTGGCTCCTTGGGGCAGGAACGGAATCTGGTTCATCACACCCGGTGCGGATACTTATGACCGGCACATCGGAGACGCTGCAGGGGCAGAAGCATCCAGCTTACGTGGTGGGGATTGGTGCATCGGCGGGAGGCCTGGAGGCTCTGGAGCGACTGTTCGAGCGCATTCCCTCTGACACGGGGATGGCATATGTCGTCGTGCAGCACCTCTCCCCCGACTTCAAGAGCCTGATGGACGAATTGCTCGGCCGTCGGACGAGCATGAAGATTCATCGCGTCGAAGATGGCATGGCTGTCGAGGCCAACGCTGTTTACCTGCTGCCGCCCCGCAAGGAAATGATCATCTCGGGCGGCAAGCTGCTGTTGACCGACAAGGATCCGCATCGGGGGCTGACGCTGCCGATGGATCATTTCTTCCGGTCCCTGGCCCAGGACTGCGGCCGGCGCGCGATTGCCGTCGTGCTCTCGGGGACCGGCAGCGATGGATCCCGAGGCATCATGGACGTCCACGCCGCGGGTGGGCTCGTGATCGCGCAGTCGGAACGGTCTGCCAAGTTTGACGGCATGCCGAGCGCTGCCCGTGTGACGGGTGTCGTCGACCTGAATCTCGACCCCGAGGAAATCGCAGACGCACTGGTCCGCTACGCGAAAGAGCCGGACGCCGCGTTGCTGGCGGGAGAATTCACCCAGAAGACAACGGGCGGGGACAGCCTGTCTTCCATCTTCGCGCTGCTACGTGATCAGCATGGGATCGACTTCGGCTACTACAAACTCAATACGGTCATTCGTCGAACGGAACGACGTCTGGAGCTGAACCGCGTCGCGTCCATCGATGCGTACCTGGAGCAGCTCAAGAACGACCCGTCGGAGTTAAATTCCCTGTACCGGGATCTGCTCGTGGGAGTGACGCGCTTCTTTCGCGATGAAGCCGCGTTTGCACGGCTGGCCGAGGAAGTTGACGAACTGTTGTTGCGGGCCGCACCAGGTTCCGAGTTTCGGGCCTGGGTGGCGGGCTGTGCGACCGGTGAAGAAGCCTACTCGATTGCCATGTTGCTGGACGAGCGGGTGCGCCATCTCGGCAAATCGATCGAGGTGCGCGTGTTCGCCACCGATGTGCATCGCACGTCGCTCGAACATGCCAGTCAGGGGTTCTTTCGGGAAGAGAATATCGGCGAAATCTCGGCAGATCGCCTCCAGACCTATTTCACGCCGGTGGATGGTGGCTACGTCGTCAACAAGAGCATCCGCCAGAAGGTAGTGTTCGCCCCGCACAACGTGATCAAGGATGCGCCCTTCACGCGGATGGATCTGATCACCTGCCGGAACCTGCTGATCTACCTGCAGAGTTCGGCTCAGAAGAAGGCGCTGTCGCTGTTTCACTTCGGCCTGAAGACCGGGGGTCTGATGTTCCTCGGGCCCAGCGAAAGCACCGGGGACCTCGAGGACGAGTTCGACGTGCTCGATACGCACTGGAACCTGTATCGCAAGCGGCGGGATGTCCGACTGAACACCGAGCTGCGCGACCCTCTGAGGATAGCGGGCCGGTCGCTCCGGCGCTCGGGGTTGCCCGAACTGAGCACGTCGGGTGCGCGGCCGGCCGATCCCTACCTGATGGGAGCCTACGATTCACTGCTGGAAACCTTCATGCCTGCGGCCTTGCTGTTCGACCAGCAGTATCGCCTGCAGCATGTGTTCGGTGATGCCGGTCGATTCCTGCAGTACACCTCCGGGCGGGTGTCCCCGGACGTGCTGGAGCAGCTGGATCTCAAAGTCCGTCTCGGTGTCACTGCGGCGGTTCGACAGGCACACTCCACGGGGAAGCCGATCAAGCTGCGAGCCGTTCCGTTGTCCACCAGCAAAGGGCAGGAACGGGTCACGCTGACCGTGCATCCCGTGCGGAATCGTCGCGCCGACTCGTCCGATCTGCTCATCACGTTCGAGACGCTGCCGGACCGGCCGCCTGAAGTCGTACTCGACGATGG
This sequence comes from uncultured Planctomycetaceae bacterium, assembly GCA_963715185.1. Taxonomy (GTDB): domain Bacteria; phylum Planctomycetota; class Planctomycetia; order Planctomycetales; family Planctomycetaceae; genus CAVPPT01. The sequence goes on along the minus strand of CAVQRG010000010.1, from coordinate 195,196 downwards.
ATTCGAGGTGAATCCGTCATCGGAACGACATGTCCAGGCCCTGGAAAGCGAGCTGCGCCACGCCAAGGAGAATATGCAGGCCCTCGTCGAAGAGCTGGAAACCAGCAACGAGGAACTGCAGGCGTCCAACGAGGAACTCGTGGCCTCGAATGAGGAGTTGCAGAGCACCAACGAGGAGCTGCACTCCGTCAATGAAGAGCTGTACACCGTCAATGCCGAGCACCAGCGCAAGATCCAGCAGCTCGTCGAGTTGACGAACGACATGGAGAACCTGCTTCACAGCACGCAGGTCCATACGGTGTTCCTGGACCAGGAGCTCCGCATCCGCAAATTCACTCCGGGGGTCAGCGAGGTGTTCCACCTGCTGCCGGCCGACATCGGTCGGCCGCTGGACAGCTTCTCGCAGAGGATTGACCGCCCGGCCCTGCTCGAGGAACTCCGCCGCGTCCTGAAAACCGGGGAGGTCGTCGAAGGGGAGGTCGAGAGTGCGTCCGGCCGCTGGTTCCTGCTGCGCCTGCTCCCCTACGAGTCCGATGGGCAGACCTGTGGCGTCCTCCTGACGCTCGTCAACATCGACCGGCTGAAGCACGCCGAGTCCGACCTCTCGGTCAGCCAGCAGCGGTTCATGCGGGCGGCCGAAGCCTCTCATGACGGGATCTGGGACTGGCCCGACATGAGCCAGAACGAGATGTGGTGGTCGGATAACTGCTATCGTCTGCTCGGTTACGAGCCCGGAGACTTCCCGCCGAAGTATTCGGAATGGGTCAGCCGCGTGCATCCCGACGATCAGACCCGGATGCGGGCGGTCACGACGCCGTCCTGTTTCGTGGCGGCGCACAACGACTTCGAGTACCGCTTGATTCACCGGTCCGGGGAAGCCCGCTGGTTTCGCCATCGGGCGGTCATCGACACTGACGACGAAGGTCGCCCCTGCCGGATGATCGGATCCGTGAGCGAAATCCACAACCTGAAGGCGGCCGAGCTTGAGGCGCGAGAACGTATCCGGCAGCGGGACCAGTTTCTGGCCACGCTCTCCCACGAGTTGCGCAATCCTCTGGGGGTCATCGCCAACGCTGTGCGCCGCCTGCAAGGCTACGAGCAGCTCGATGCGTTCGAACGGGACATCGTCACCAGTGTGGAGCGGCAGACCGCACATATGACCGCACTGCTGGAAGATCTGCTGGATGTGGCCCGCGTCACCGAGGGCAAGATCGATCTGCAACAGCGCCACGTCCGCCTCGACGAGGTGATCTCCGGAGCCGTGGAACTCGTGCGGGTTCTGATCGATGAACGGGAGCAGAATCTGGAGCTGGACCTGCCGGACGAGCCGGTCTGGGTGAGTGGCAACGCGGTGCGGCTGCGCCAGGTGATCGGGAACCTGCTGGCCAACGCGTGCAAGTACAGTCCGCCCGGCGAGACACTGCGGCTGACGCTGGAATCACTGGCTCCTGCGAACGGCCGAGGGGGGGCAGGACTGCCCTCGGAAGAGTCGCCCGCCAGACGTCAAGCAGGGTCGGGGCGGAGCGCTGTGATCCGTGTGATGGACCGCGGCCGCGGGATCCCGAGCGAGATGCTCGATCAGATCTTCGAGCCCTTTGAGCAGCTCAGCACCACCATCGATCGGAACAACGGAGGACTGGGCCTGGGACTCACCCTGGCCAGATCGCTTGTCGGACTGCACGGCGGTTCGCTGACTGCCCACAGTGACGGCGAAGGTCGCGGCAGCGAATTCGTCGTGACGCTTCCACAGCTCGACGGAGTTGAGACCCCTCCGGTTGCGGCGCGGCCCACCACCAGGGCTGGTCATCAAGCGCGCTCCGAACAGCCTCGCTTGTCGATCGTCCTCGTCGAGGACAATGACGATGCGCGGACGATGCTCTCGGCCCTGCTCGAAGACGCCGGTCATCAAGTCGCCTGCGCCGCGGATGGTGTGGCCGGCCGCGACCTGATCCTGCAGACTTGTCCGGACGTCGCACTCGTCGACGTCGGTCTGCCGGGGATGGATGGCTATGAACTGGCGCGGGCTGTTCGCGAGGCACCCGAGGCCAGAGATGTGCTGCTCGTGGCTCTGACGGGATACAGTCTCCCCTCCGATCGCATGGCCGCCATCGATGCCGGATTCGACAGTCACCTCGTCAAGCCGCTGGACTTCGGATTGCTCGATCGCGTGCTGGCCCAGGCGGCACCCCAGGCGAACCGGCAGACAACATCGTGAGCCTCGGGACGGGCCATGCCCGGGCCGCCTCACTCGCTCGACTCACCGCCCGAGGCTGGTTGGGGGACCGTCAGCCGGCACAGCCCGCCCGCGATGTCGCCGACGACAAGCGACCTGCCCTCCTGTTCGACATCCAGACACAGGATCGCAGCCGCTGAGACCGGAAGGTCGTCGGTGATCACGCCAGTTGCAGGATCAATGCAGCGCAGGCGTCCATCGTGGCAACCGACGACGATGCGCGTCCCGTCGGGAAGCCACTGTAAACACAGAGGCACGGCGGGCAATCGCGCAAACCTCACAAGGCGCCCGATGGTCGGCTGCCACAGCCTCACCGTCCGATCGTCACTGACCGACGCGATCGTAGGCAGCACGCCGTCCTGTGTTGGACGGACGGCCAGAGCGTGGACGGCCAGTGTATGATTGTGCAGCGTGCGAACCGGGGCACTCGTCAGCGCGTCCCAGACACGCAGGGTCTGGTCGGCACTGCCGGTGACGAGCAGCGTGCGATCGGTGTCCGGCAGTGTGCACACAGTAGTCACCGGGCGCGAGTGGCCCGGCAGCTCTCCCTGCAGGCGACCTGTCTCGGCGTCGACGATCCGGGTGATTCCGTCGAACCCTGACACAACGAGCCATTCGTCGCCGGGGCCCCAGGCGACCGCATAAACGACGTCGTTACCCGGGGTGATCTGCAGTTGTCGCTCGCCCGCGGGCCAGGTGAACACCTCGACTCCGCCCGCCTCGGACGGGACGCCACCCACGGCCGCCAGCAGGGTGCCGTCCTGCGAGAAGCAAAGGTCGGAAACCTGCTCCAGCGACGTGTCGAGTTGTCGCCCGTCGCTCAAGTCCGGCAGTCGCATGGACCTGCACCCCGGCCTGCGACCCCACGACAACTCCGCGTCCGTCCGGTGTGATGGCCACGGCGGTCACCGGCGGTTCGGCTCCCCGTGCCGATTGCGCGACAATCAGGCTGAGTCCACACAGCGTCGCCGCCCAGGGGAGTGTCGGAGCCGGATATCGCGGGGGGGCCCACCTCAAGTGAGAACCTCCCGAATGCCGGCCGCCTCGGGTGGCGTGAGTCGGACCGGCCGACCATCGGGTGTGTGCAGTTCGAGCGTCGGATCGATCCCCAGGAGTGTGTAGATCGTCGCGGTGATGTCGGCCGGCGTGACCGGGCGTTCCGCGGGACTCTCCCCGACGGCATCGCTCGCCCCGACGACCTGCCCCCCGCCCACGCCGCCTCCCGCCAGGGCAGCGCTGAAGACACGCGGCCAGTGATCGCGGCCACCCTGGGTGTTGAGCTTGGGAGTGCGTCCGAATTCCCCCATCACGACGATCAGCGTCTCGTCCAGCAGACCACGCTCAGCCAGATCGTCGAGCAGTGCCGACAAGGCGAGGTCCAGCGAGGGCACGAGCCCCACCGGCGTCCGGGCTCCGGTGAAGCCTTCTTTCAGCCGTGTGTAGAGTTCCGCGTGTGTGTCCCACCCGCGATGATTGACGGTGACGAACGGCACACCGCGCTCGAGCAGTCGCCGAGCCAGCAGACAGCCCTGGCCCACCGTCTTGCGTCCATAGCGGTTGCGGGTCTCGTCCGCCTCCTCCGACAGGTCAAACGCCCGTCGTGCCTCGGGGGATGTGGTCAGGCGAAAGGCCTGCACAAACTCCGGATCCGCGGGCACCTCTGTGGACTCGTCAAGGTGACGGGCGAAACGGTCCAGCTGCCGAAGAAAGGCACGGCGGCGATCGAGCCGTGTCAGGTCCATTCCAGGAAACAGCGACAGATCGCGGACACGGAAGTCGGGCTTCGAGGGGTCGCTCTGGATGGAAAAGGGGTGAGCCTCGATCGGCAGAAAGCCGCCGCCCGTCATGCGCCCACCACCGACGCGAAAGTCCGGAACGGCGACATTGGCGGGGATGGCGCTGCTGCCCGACGTGCCCCCCGCTTCCACCGGCCGCATCCCCTGCTCCAGCGCCGCGGACATGGTTTGCTGCTGATGGGCGAGAACCGCACCAAAGGTCGGATACTCGATGACGGGTGTCGGCTTGTACCCCGTCATCAGGTAGTGCGTCCCGAAGTTGTGCTCGCCGAGCGGTGACGTCACCGATCTCAGAAGCGCCACGTGGTTGAGGCGGCGGGCCGTCTCCGGGAGACATTCCGAAATCGACACTCCGGGGACCGCGGTCTGGATCGATGTCAGCGGCCCACGGACTTCGAGGGGCGCGTCAGGCTTGGGGTCGAAGGTCTCCAGATGGCTCGGTCCCCCGTCCAGCCAGATCAGCACACAGCGACGGGCTTTCGGCGTGACGCGCTGCCCGCCGCCCAACGAACGACGCTGCAGCCGGAGTAGATCCGGGAGTCCCAGGCCCAAGGCCGTCAATCCGCCGACGCGGAGAACATCCCGGCGCGTGTGGCCATCGCAGCGTTCCCGGGTGAGGTGGTTGGTCATGGGGAGATGCTCATGCGTAGGACAGTGGTGTCTTTCGAATTCACGGCGTCGTGACTGGAGCGGCGCGGGCTTGAGTCAGTGGCTGGTGGCAAATTCCCGGGAGGTCAGCAGGCTCCAGAGGTAGTCCTCGGCGGCCGCCACGTCGACCCGGCCATCATCGTCGGTCAGTTGCTCTGACCAGAACCTGAGCTCTGCTTCAGTCGGCCGGCGGGACAAGCCGGCAAGAGTCAACTCTTCCACGATGTTGCCGGCGCTGTGTCCGGCAGCAATCAGGGCGTGCAGGTGTCCCTCCGGGTCACTGACCTTGGCGTTGATCAACGGGCCGTTCAGCAGGTGCAACTTGACGGCGATGCCCCCCGAGTTGGCCGTCTCCCCTTCGCAGGATTGCTCGCGCGAGCAGCGTCCCAGAATGTCCAGTGAATCCGAGGGAATCCGGGAGTCAAACAGTTCGACTGCCCGGGTCCCGTACGGCTGCCCTGCAAAGTGCTCGCGGACCCCGGTCACGTCCGCGATGGCATCGGCCAGGACCTCCGGCTCGAGCGCGTGGGCCAGGAAGCGCGAATAGTAGCGATCGTCCATCTCGTTCCCGGTCACCGCTGCTGCGGCTCGTTGGTAAGTGGCACTGTGGGTCACTCTCCGCAGCGTATGTCTGAGGTCGCAGTCGTGGTCGATGAAGTCTTGCGCCAATGCTTCCAGCAGCTCGGGATGGGTCCCGGGATTGGTGGCCCTGAGGTCGTCCACGGGTTCGACGAGTCCACGTCCCATCAACTGCTTCCACAGGCGATTGACGATCGCCCGGGCGAAGTAGCTGTTGTCGGGAGCCACGAGCCAGTCGGCCAGCGCCGGTCGCTGGTCACCCTCGGGAGAAAGAAAACGGACGCCGGGCACGCGGGGCGTCGCGGGAACCCCGGTTCGCGGGTGGATGACGTCGCCCCGCAAGCTCACCTCGACGATGCGACCCCGGTTGATGCGCGCAAAGACAGCGGCCAGACCGTGATAGTCATCCTGGGTCCAGTGATCCAGGGGATGATTGTGGCAGTTGGCGCAGCGCAGTCTGACGCCCAGAAACAGTTCGCTGACGAACTCCGCCTGGGACCGTGCGTCACCGGTGACACGATAGAAGTTCGCCGGACCGGACACATGCGAATCCCCTGCAGCCGTCATCAGCTCCCGTGCCAGCACGTCGTATGGCGTCCGTTCCTCAAGCTGCTCGCGGAGCCAGCGGTGGAACGCCAGGGCTCCCTGGTCGTCTTGTGGCTGCGAGCGTACGCGCAGCAGCTTTCCCAGCTCGAAGGTCCAGTAGGTGACAAACTCCTCAGACATCAGCAGCTCGTCAATCAGCCGCTCGCGTCTGTCGGGAGACGTGTCCCCCAGGAAGGCGCGAACCTGCTCCACGGACGGCAGCCTTCCCGTCAGGGCCAGTGAGCTGCGGCGGAGAAAGGCCGCATCGTCGACTGGTGGAGACACGGGCAGGCCGAGGGACGACAGCCGCTCCAGGATCTGGTCGTCAATGAAGTTGTTTCGGGGCATGTCTTCGTAGGTGACCGCCTCGTCGCGCAGCGGGAGGGTGACCCGTACGGGCACGACCTGGTCCAGAAACCGGGCGACCAGCAGATGGCTGCCGCGGCGTAGCACCTGCAGCCGATCACCCGACTCATTGAGGCGGAGGGCGGCCGGGTCTTCCGGTGTCAGCACGGTCCAGCGCGTCACGTCCTCTGTAGTGCCATCGGTGAAGCGGGCCACGACCTGGACGCCAACCTCGGCATCAACCGCTGTCACGACAGTCCGTGACAGCGAGACGTCCAGTTGTTCCAGTCGCCGCGTGCCATCCCGGCGGGCACCCTGCCGGATCCACTCCACCAGTCGTTGGGCGGGCTCTGTGTCCGGAACAAAACGCTGGTCCCCTCCATGATCGATGTCATCAGCCGTCGGCTTACGCAGTACGAGGCTGCGCTCCGGATGGACGAGGTTGACGCGACGTCCCTCCCACTGCTGGGTCACGGCGTCAAAATCTGCCGCCGGGTCGCCGCCATACAGCGACAACTTGAAGCCGCCCCGGCCCACAGCCGCTCCGTGACAGGCCCCGGCGTTGCAGCCGTAACGCGTCAGCAACGGGATGATCTCCGTGTCGAAGTCGACGGGAGCCGCTGCCGGAGGAGCGAGAGCCAGGATCAGGAGGAATGTGGAGGACATGTCATCCCGGGTCAGGATGTGGTCGCGGGCCGTTGAGAGTGCAGTCGCGTCGATCAGTCCTTCGGCTGCATGCGACGTGCCGGTTTCGATGATTGATGGGTCTGGGCCCAGCGCTGGATGGCCTCGCGCGCAGCGGGCGTTCCGTAGTTGTCAAACCGCTCCGAACCACTCACGCGCGCGCAGATCTCGCCGAGTTCGCGGGCAGCCCGGGGCTGCTGGGCCACATACTTGTCAACTTGTTCGACGGCCTGCTGGACGCCGTCGCTGTCGGCATCCTTCTGAATGACGGCCCTCAGGAGTTCCTGGAGTTTCGGATCCTGAGTCGGTCGCTGGTCAGTCATCCGCTGACCGGCGAATTCGGTGATGTCCGGGACATCACCCCCGCCCGTCACTTCGACGAGGGCCTTGAGAATCCGCGGGCCGTCGGCCTGCACGCTCGGCTGTACCAGTGCGAAGTTGGCGGTCACCTTGCCGCCGGTCGCCACGAGGACGGTGACGCTGACGTTGCGATTGAGTCCGTAGGCTCCGGGCCCTTCTTCCCCGTCGGCTGAAACTCCGACAGGAGCGTCTTTCACAAAGTACTGCGGAATCTGTTTCAGCCAGGTCTCGGACTGAGTCGGATCGTCATCAAGAAAGATCAGCGCCCGGACCAGTCCGGCTGATTCCCGGGTCGATGCGAATCGCATCAGGGCGTTGGCCAGGCCGAACGCCGGTCGGGTTCGTTCGTGGACAAAGAGCAGCAGCGTGGGCTTTCCGTCCGCCGTCGCGACAATGTCCACCTCGCGACCTGCGTCGGCGCCAAGGATCACCCGCATGGTCAAGGGCGGCAGGGCTTCTCCCACCTGAGGTCCCGAGAACACCGGGTCATCTGCTGCGAAGGAGACTTGCGACAACAACAGGCACACACCGAGCGAGAAGCTGCGCATTACGGTTTCTCCGGAAGGCGTCCTGGCAGTCGAACGTTCGACTCCGTACCCGACACGGACTCCACTGCCTGATGGTATTCTGACAACGGCCGACGACGAACACCACTCCGAAACGCGTGGCACGCCGGGACGATGGCTGGCCGGGTGTCAGCGGATGAGGACGAGGTTGTCGCGGTGAATGGCCTCGGCATACGGCAAATCCCCGAGGATGTCGAAGATCTCCGCCCGCGGCTTGCCGGCGATGGCCGCGGTCTCGCTGGCTCCATAATTGCTGAGCCCGCGTGCAATCTCGATCCCCGCCGGGCTCACCAGGGTGACGATCTCGCCTTTCGCGAAGTCGCCGTCGACAGCAGCAATGCCGATCGCGAGCAGCGACTTCCCCTGCTCGCACACGGCCCGGCACGCCCCCTCGTCGAGCACCAGGCGTCCGCGGGGAGGGGCCGTGTAGCCGATCCACCGCTTCCACGCTGGGAGCGTCCGCCCCTGCGCGAGGAACAGTGTGCCGACTTCCTCACCCGCCAGGATTTCGTCCAGCACACAGGGATTGGCACCATTCGCGATGATGACGCTTTCTCCCACGGCCGTTGCCGTTCTGACCGCTTCCAGTTTCGTCTGCATTCCCCCCGATCCGCGACGCGTGCGTGCGGCCGTGGCATGCCCGAGCAAGCTGTCGTGCCACTGCGGGACCACCGAAATGATCCGTGACGACGCATTGGCCGGGTCACCATCATAGAGTCCATCGACCGCCGTCAGGATGATCAGCAGCGGGTCCGCCACGAGCGTCGTCACCAGTGCGGCGAGTCGGTCGTTGTCGCCGAAACGGATTTCATCCACGCTCACGGTGTCGTTCTCATTGACGATGGGGACCGACCCGTACTCGAAGAGCGTGTTCAGTGTGTTCCGCATGTTGAGATAGCGGGTCCGCTGCTGGAAGTCGTCGGCTGTGCACAGGATCTGCGAGGCGTGATAGCCATGCCTGCGGAGGGCTTCATCGTAACAGCGAATAAGGTAGGACTGTCCGATCGCCGCGGCGGCCTGCAGGTGCGGCAGATCGCGCGGGCGCTCGTGAAGTCCCAGCAACCCGATGCCAGCCCCGACGGCGCCGCTGGAGACGACGACCACGCGGCGGCCGGTCTCGCGCGCACGATGAATCTGTGCACAGAGCGCGTTGATGCGATCTTCGTTCAGCGAATCATCGTTGCGCGACAGGACGTTCGTACCCACCTTCACCACGAGGGTGCGCGCGGTTTCCACAACTTCTCGACGGACGATGTTCTTCACAGCCACCAGCTCCCGGACGTTCGCGATCGTAGCAGCAGGAGACCTCCGATTTCCAATCTGCATCGAATGCAAGGAAATCCGGTGCTTCTGTGAGGGACTCGGCCATTTTCCGATTGGCAGGAACTGGACGCCGCACGCACGTGCGATATGATCCAGCCGTGGAGAGGACCTTTTCGGGAGATGATGTGCGCCGATGGCTGATCTCAATCACGAATGCGGTATCGCGGCGATTTATCATCTTCCGGTCCCCAAGGCGAGCCAGCTCTGCCCGTCGCAGGGGCGTCGCGCAGTTCGCGCTGGATCCCCCGGCTGTTGCTGGACATCCAGAATCGGGGGCAACTTGCCGCGGGCATGTCGTCCTACCATCCGGAACGGAATCAACTGATCGACACGCACAAGGATGTCGGCAGCGTCACCGAGGTGTTCCGGCTGAATCATCCGGTGGCCGCCGAAAAGCTGATGCAGGAGTACGAAGGCCCGGCCGCGATCGGCCATGTCCGCTACGCCACCTGCGGCAAGGACGACCGGAGTTATGCCCAGCCATTCGAGCGACATCACATCGAGAAACGCAAGTGGTTCAGTTTCGGATTCAATGGCCAGTTGGCGAACTATCCGGAGCTGCGAGAAGAGATTCTCTCGCAAAGCGACTTTCACCTGGCGCGAGACCGATACCGAAATCCTGATGCACCTGATCAGTCAGGAAATCGCCCGACAGCCCTCAGGGCTCGACCTGCTACTGCTGCTGCAGCGTCTGACCCGGAAACTGGACGGGGCCTACAACCTGGTCTTTCTGAATGCCCTCGGTGATATGTTCGTCGCGCGCGATCCCTTGGGGATTCGCCCCCTGTGTTACGCCGTTCACGATGGGCTCTTCGCCGCGGCGAGTGAGAGCGTCGCACTCGCGAATCTGGGATTCCCGACCGAGAAGATCGTCAGCCTCGCGCCGGGGAGTGCTGTGATCATTGAGCAGGGCGAACTGCGCGTTCAGCAGTTCGTCGAGCGCGACAGACGGCGCATTGTTTCTTCGAATGGATCTACTTTGCGAACGTGGCCAGCACCCTGGACGAACGCAGCGTCTACCTGACGCGCAAGGCGCTCGGCGAGGAGCTCGCGGCCCTGGAGACAGTCCCGATGGACGGGGACACGGTGGTGGTTCCGGTGCCCGATACGGCCAAGGCAGCCGCAGATGCCATGGCCTATGCGCTCAATGTCCCCTCGCTGGAAGGACTGATCCGCAACCGCTACGTGGGCCGGACCTTCATTGAAAGCACCAATCGTGCCGACAAGGCGCGGATGAAGTACACGCCGCTCCCGGAAGTGCTGCGTGGAAAGCGGGTCCTGGTCGTGGAAGACACGATCGTTCGCTCCACGACCATGAAGGCCCTCGTCTCGCAGCTTCGCGAACGGGGCGGTGCCCGTGAGGTGCATGTCCGGGTCGCGTGTCCACCGATCGTCGGTCCCTGTTTCTACGGGATCGATATGTCGACGGTGGCAGAGCTGTTCGCACCCCGGTTCATGACCGGTACGACGATCACTCCGGAGGTCGAACAGCAGATGGCGGATGCACTCGGGGCCGACTCCCTCCGGTACCTTCCGCTGGAAGCGATCGCCCGTTGTGTCCAGCGGTCCGCCGACGGACTCTGCCAGGCCTGCATCAATCAGCAGTACCCGACCGATGCGGGTCGGCGGCTCTACCAGATCGCCCTGGGGACGCCAAGTTCCGGCAGCGAGGCGTCCGTCCGGACGATCGACTCCTCGCTGGTAACGGTCTCACGCACCTGAGCATGGGGACGATCCGCGGAACGGATCGCCGGGGCATCACCCCCTGGGGCTGCGCTACGGCAACGGTGCGGGCATCGGCTCTGGCGGTCTCGGCGACGGGGGGACCGGCAGAGGGCTCTCTTCCTTCGCTGCAGCTGGTGTTGGCTCAGCCGCTCGCGGCGGTGCGTCTGTCGGCTCCTGGGAGCGGTTCAGCGTGCGGTAGTCGTAACGATCGTAGCCGGTACTGCACGGGGCAGGCTTCATCCGGTTGCAGCGGCACCCGCACATCAGGCGATTGACGGGGCACTCACACCAGTCGCGGCGTCCGATGCGCGTCAGATCGAGTGCGGGTATATAGAGACAATCCAGGTTGCATGGGCAGGTGGCGACCTCGTCGACGGCTTGAGCATACGGCTCAAACAGAAAGCAGCACTGACAACCCGTGGCACAGCACAGCATCAGCGCGCACAGGCCTGCATACGCTCCGCGTCGCATGGCACTCTCCCCCCCCGGTTTGACATCCTGAGCGTTGCGGCCCGCCTCCCTGGCTGCACAGCGCCGCACTGCCCCGATAATCGTCATCGACTGAACGACCCCGGAACTTTGCGTAATCTCGCCTCGCCGGACTTGTTTGCATGTCCCGCCCGGTGTGTTGAGCACGTCCGCCGCCCGCCGGAACCCCGCTGGAGGCTTCGCTGTCTGCATTCTCTGCCCCCGTTTGAGTACAATCATCGAGGATTCCAGAACACCGCCAGCAGGCAGGACCTGGTTCGTCCGCCGGGAAATGTGGGGCGCACGGTTCGCGCGGGAGCGTGCCGGGCGTGCCCGTCGTCGGCGATCGGGTCAGGAAAACAGACCGGTGCTCCCGTCCCTGATTCTGCTCATTCCCCCGCCACCCGCGCCGTCTCGCATGACCGAAGAATTCGATCTTTCCGCCGACCCTCAGATGCTCCGGCAGCAGGTCGTGGCGCTGCGCCGCAAGCTCGCAGAGGCGCAGCGCCGCCATGAAGATGAACGCGACCGCCGGAAACGCACGGAGCGCGACCTCCGGGACTCGGAGGCGATCTATCACTCGCTGGTTCAGAATCTCCCGGTCAGCCTGATTCGCAAGGACCTGGAAGGTCGCATCACGTTTGCCAACGAGCCGGTCTGTCGGGAACTGGGGCGGGATCTGTCTGACCTGATTGGCAAGACCGACTTCGATTTCTGGCCGCACGAGCTCGCCGAAAAGTACCGTGCCGACGATCGTCGCGTGATCGAAACACAGGAGGTATTCGAGGACGTCGAGTCTCACCGCACGCCGCAGGGGGACTGGCGGCATGTGCACGTGCTGAAGGCCCCGGTCGTGGACTCGGAGGGTGAGGTCGTCGCGGTTCAGGCCGTGTTCTGGGATGTCACCGACCGCCGCCGTGCCGAAGAAGAACTCAAGACCAGCGAGGCGCGCAAGCGGGCGATCTTCGAGACATCGCTGGATTGCCTCATTATCTCGGATGAAGCGGGGAGGATCGTGGAGTTCAACCGCGCGGCCGAGCACACGTTCGGCTACAAGCGCGACGAGGTGCTCGGACACGACATGAATGAGCTGCTGTTCGCTTCCAGCATGCGACTGTTGCCGACGACCAGTGCAGACCGTTCCGTTTCGCCGGCAGACGATGGTCTGCTGCTGGGTAAGCGTCTCGAGGTCCCACTCGTCCGCCGCGGTGGTGAGACGTTCATCGCGGAGATGGCCATGCAGCCCATCCCGCTAGAGGGTACGGTGCATTTCGCCACCGTGTTGCACGACATCACCTCGCGCAAGAAGCAGGAGGCCGAACTGCAGCAGGCGAAGGAGGCTGCTGAAGCCGCCAGCCAGGCCAAGAGCGCGTTTCTGGCCAACATGAGTCACGAAATCCGCACGCCCATGAATGCGATCCTGGGGATGACCGGTCTCGTGCTCGACTCCGACATTCCCGCTGAGCAGCGCGAACAGTTGCTGATCGTCAAGGACTCGGCCGAGTCGCTGCTGTCGCTCATCAACGATATCCTCGACTTCTCGAAGATCGAGGCCGGCCGCCTCGATCTGAACGAGCATCCCTTTCGCCTGCGCGACCGCCTCGGCGACACCATGCGGTCGCTCAGCATTCGGGCCCACGACAAAGGGCTCGAACTGGCCTGTCACATTTCACCGAATGTCCCCGACAATCTGATTGGCGACGTCGGCCGGCTCCGGCAGGTCGTGATCAACCTGGTGGGGAATGCCATCAAGTTCACCGAGCAGGGTGAGGTGGTGCTGGATGTCGATGTCGAACAGCAGAGCGAGAAGCAGGCCACACTGCACCTTCAAGTACAGGACACGGGGATCGGCATTCCTGCGGATCGGCATGTCGGCATCTTCGAAGCGTTCGAGCAGCTCGATTCCTCGACCACCCGCCGGTTCGGTGGCACCGGACTGGGATTGGCGATCTCCCAGAAGCTCGTGCACCTGATGGGGGGCCGAATCTGGGTCCAGAGTCAGCCTGGCGCCGGCAGCACGTTTCACTTCACGGCCCGGTTCGAGCTGGCCGACGGACCGCCGACCGTTGTCTCGCGACAGGCGCTGCAGTCTCTGCGCGGGCTCTTGGTCCTGGTGGTGGATGACAACGCCACGAACCGGGTGATCCTGGAGGAGATGCTGGTGAACTGGGGCATGCGCGTCCGGGTTGCTGGCAGCGCTGCAGAGGCCGAGAAACTGATCAGCATCGCCCGGGAGCAGCAGCAGCCTTACCAGCTACTGCTGACGGACGTCCACATGCCGGAGAGGGATGGCTTCCAGCTCGTGGAACAACTGCGCCACAGCGCGGACCTGTCCGACCTGCGCATTGTGTTGCTGACTTCGGGAGATCACCCGGACGACCTGGCGCGCTGCCGTGCGCTGCGCGTCAGCCGCTACATGGCCAAGCCCGTCAAGCAGTCGGAACTGCTGGAAGCGATCGGCGAAGCGTTCGGAGTACCGGTGATCATCGGTGCCGAGGGTGACCGCCAAAGTCGTGAGGCACACGTCACGGGGCGCAACATCCTGCTGGTTGAGGATAGCGTTCCGAATCAGAAGCTGGCTCAGGGACTCCTCCGCAAGTTTCAGCATCACGTCACGGTGGCCAACGACGGAGTGGAGGCTCTCAAGGCGTGGAAGTCGCAGCCGTTTGACCTCATTCTGATGGACGTCCAGATGCCCCATATGGATGGCCTGGAGGCGACCCGGCTGATTCGCAAACGTGAAGCCGCGCTGAATCGACGAATCCCGATCATCGCCATGACGGCCCACGCGATGAAGGGGGATGAGGAACTCTGCCTCGAAGCCGGCATGGATGCCTACGTGGCCAAACCGATTCGCCCGAGCGAACTGTATGACGCCATTGACCGCATGGTGGCGCCGGATGACGCTGCCCAGGCAACAAACGCACTCGATGTGTCCGACAACGGGCCGACGTTGAGCGGGATCGACTGGAACGCGGCACTCGGGGCTGTGCAGCACGATGAGGAACTGCTACGAGAGGTGGTCGAAGCCGTGCTGGAAGAAGTCCCCCGGCTCATGGATCAGCTCAACGCCGCCTTGGAGCGCGGGGATACGGCAACCGGTCAACGAATGGCTCACACCATCAAGGGAGACCTGAGGACGTTTCAGGCACAGCCGGCCATTGACACTGCCGAAGCGCTGGAACGGAGCTGCAAGGACGGACTGCTGGAAGAGGCGCACAACCTCTCGAGGCAACTTGCCCCGGACATCGATCAGTTCCTTACCGAGCTGGTACGCTCGCCGTATGCGCCCTCCCCCTGAACAGACTCAGACCTGCCAGTCGCAATGCTGTCGTGCGTCGGGGTGGCAGCCAGTCGATTCCACAGGCGATCTGGACACGCGCGGCACCACGCACTTTCCAATCGAGGATCGATCGCTTAGAATCCCAGTCCGATCAATCCAACGCCTATCGGGCGTGTGATGAGAGCGGGGCCGTAGCTCAGTTGGGAGAGCGTCGCGTTCGCAATGCGAAGGTCGTGGGTTCGAATCCCATCGGCTCCACATGAACATTTTGCGCTGGTCGCGATCTGTTGCAAACCCCTGCAAGACAGGGGTTTCTTCGTTGATGGGCGTCCCGTCTACGGTGAGTGGCAAGGCCTGTCCGGGCGAATCTGCGTCGGATCTTGCGTCACATGAACTGGGCTGGTCGTGGTCGTTCAAGCCCCGCCATGGCCGGGCGTCGGTGACCCGCAGTACTGATCGCAGCCGGGGACTCACGTGCTTCGCCTGCCAGACTCTGCGTCGCGGCACCTGGTTGAGGCAACCGGGTGCTCGTCCTTCGTTGCTCGTCACTCGCCCCTCACGTCCCGGACACAGTGCCTGAGGCCGACTTTTCCGGGAACGTACCTCGCCGGCTCACAAAACTCTGACAAACTTCTGACAGCCTGCTGACCACCAGTGGCGATGTTCTGCGTCTAATTCTCCATGTCAACGAGGTAGTCTCTCTGATCTTGTCCAGGAGCCAGACCATGCTTGCCGTCACGAGAACATTGCTCGCCACAACCATTCTGCTCGGAATGTCGTCTGCGCAGGGCGTGTCAGCCGCCCAGTTGGAGCTGGACGTCACCCCGACTTACGGGGTCCTCAAATCGGGGAAGAAACAGACAACCTGGGTACGTGTCGGGTTGACCGGTTTCGCGATGGCTGCTGAAGAGCGGCGCGCTCCGATCAATGTGGTAATCGTGCTGGACAAGTCGGGGTCCATGCAGGGGACGAAGATCGAGCAGGCGCGTGAGGCGGCCATTGCGGCCATCCAGCGGCTGCGGTCGGACGACATTGTCTCCGTCATCACCTACGATTCGACGGTCAGCGTCCTCGTGCCGGCGACTCGGCTCACGGACAGGGAACAGGTCGTGCAGGCCATCCGTCGGATCGAGGCGAACGGCAGTACGGCCCTGTTTGCCGGCGTCAGCAAGGGGGCGGCTGAGGTGCGGAAATTTCTCGACCAGGAGCGGGTGAATCGCATCGTTCTGCTGTCCGATGGCAAGGCCAATGTGGGGCCGAGTGCTCCTGGCGAACTCGGGGCGCTCGGCGCCTCGCTGCGCAAAGAGAGTATCTCTGTTTCAACGCTTGGACTGGGCCTCGGCTACAATGAAGACCTCATGGTGCAACTCGCCGGCCGCAGTGGCGGGAACCACGAGTTCGTCGAGACGGCGACGGAGTTGGCAGAAATCTTCAATCGGGAGTTCGACGACGTGACGTCCGTAGTTGCGCAGGACATCGAGGTCGTCATCGAGATTCCCGTCGGAATCCGTGCGGTGCGTGTCCTGGGCAACGATGCCGAGATCAGTGGCCAGCAGGTCCATCTGACCATGACCCAGATCTACAGCGAGCAGGACCGGCACGTCGTGCTGGAAGTCGAGTGCCCCCCGGTGGAGAGCGGCGCGAGTCGCGACCTGGGCACGGTAGCCGTCACGTACCAGAACATGCTCTCCGGTGAGCGGGACCGTTTGACGGGAAAGGCGCAGGTCGGATTCAGTGATTCCGATGCCCGGGTCGAGGCCAGTCTGAATCGAAAGGCACTCGAAGACGTTGTCGCGTTGGTGGCGAACGAGCAAAACAAGCTGGCGACCGACTTCCTCGACAAGGGGGATCTGCTCAAGTGTCGGGAAACGCTGGCCACGAACGGCATTTTCCTGCTCGAAAACGCCGAACTCCTTAAGAGCGAGCGTCTGCGCGAACTCGGATCCCTCAACGACTTGCAGGAGGCGCAGGTGGAATTCAATGACGTCAATCGAGCCCGAAAGTCGATGCGGGCGACTCAGATCCAGACGGACTATCAGCAACGATTGGAGAAGTCGCCCGCGGCTGACGCAACTCCTTAGCCGTGGTCCGTCCCGCAGCCGGATCGTGACGCGTGTTGCTGCGAACCCCGGTGGCAGCGGCCGGTCTCTCTCAGCGGAGACCGGTCGCGTCGAACCGCTCGTCTCGACGGCGACGGCCTGCGGGTGCCACCTGCTCCCTGCTAGACTGTGGTCGTGAAATTCAAGCCTGTCCTCCTGCTGATCCTCCTCGTCGTAATGCCAGTGGTCCTGTTGACCTGGCTGGGCATGCGGATGGCTACCAGCGAGCGGGACCTGCTGCAGCAACGTACCCGCGAGCTTCTTGCCGATCGATTGGGGGATGTCGACCAGACGGTGGCGGGCCACCTGTCTGTGCTGGCTCGAGACCTGGATGAATTGACGAGTCTTGATTCATACTCGACTGACCTGCTGCGGGAGAAGAACCGGAGCGACCCCCGCGTCCTGCAGTTGTTCGTCATCCGTCCCGACGGAGCGTTGCTCTATCCGGATCCGACCGGTCCGTTGAACCGGACGGAGCAGGAGTTCCTGGCCCGGGCTTCTCAGATTGTGGTCGATCGCGAACTCCAGCGCGCTGCCGCAGGTTCGGGCGAAGGTCGCTCCCCGGCCACCAGTTCCCCGGCCGACAGTTCGCGCCCCGGCCCGACACCAGCCGTGTCCGACGGTGAGCCGCGACCGCGCCGGCTGGTTTACCTGGTATTGGGGGCGAGGACTCAACCTCGTCTACTGGCAGCGTCGACCAACCGGGCATCTGGTGGGTGTCGCCCTGGAGCGTTCGCGATGGATCGCGGACCTGATCGGGGCACTGCCGGATACTCCGCTGGTGAGTGTGGACACTCCAATCGACACGTCGTCGCAGATTCGCCTGATCGATTCGACTTCTCAGACAGTCTACCAGTGGGGGCCGTTCACACCCGCTGCGACCGCCGAGCCGACCTGCGAGATTGCCCTCTCGGAGCCGCTGTCGGCCTGGCGGCTTCAACAGTTCATCCCCGCCGACCGTCAGATTGCCGGGACGAGGTTCGGTACCCTGTGGAGCCTCACTTCAGGCCTGGCGGCCGCGGCGATTGGCCTGGTCACCATCGCCACGTTCCTGTTTCGGGAATACGTCCGCGACATGCGGGACGCGGGACAGCGTGTCAGTTTCGTGAATCAGGTGTCCCACGAGTTGCGCACACCGCTGACCAACATCCGCCTCTATGCCGACCTGCTGGAGGCGGACCTCGCGACACTGGCTCCGGAGGACGCCGAGCAGCCCCGCAGCCGACTGAAGGTCATCCACTCCGAGAGCCAGCGACTGCATCGCATCGTCGGAAATGTGTTGTCTTTCGCGCAGAATCAGCGGGAGACGTTAGCCGTCCATCCGCAGCCCGGCTGCGTCGACACCATCGTGACAGGGGTGCTGGAGCGGTCGGGACCTTCGCTAACTCAGCAGGGAATCGTGGTGAACTTCGACGGACACGCGGCTCGCGAAGTGCTGGTGGATGCTGTGGCCCTCGAACAGATGCTGGACAACCTGCTGAGTAACGTGGAAAAGTATGCAGCAGCGGGAGGCTGGGTCGGGATCACTACGCGTCAGGATGGGGATGTGACAGAGATCGCCGTTGCCGATCATGGTCCCGGCATTGTTCAATCGTCACGGGCCCATGTCTTCGAGCCCTTCTGGCGCGGCTCCGACTGTCTGACTCACGCTGCGGGGACGGGGATCGGCCTGTCCATTGCGCGCGAGCTGGCCCGGCTGCATGGTGGGGATGTCCGACTGGACGCGAGTCAACGGGGGGCGGTCTTTCGCATCGAGTTGCAGACACCGCCCGTGGAAGGGACGGAACGTTCATGAAGGTGCTGATTGCGGAAGACGACTGGCATACCCGGGACGGGCTGGCCGACGTGCTCCGGGCCGAGGGGTACGATGTTGTGACCGCCTCGGATGGTGTGGCGGCGCTTCGGGAGTTTGCCCGCGACCGGCCGGACTTCGTCTGTCTGGATATCATGATGCCGGGCCAGAGCGGCTACGAGGTCTGTCGGCGCATCCGGGAGCAGGCGCCTCAGGTGCCGATCATCTTCATCAGCGCGAAAGCGGAAGAGCTGGACAAGCTCGTCGGTTTTGACTTGGGGGCCGACGACTTCATCGAGAAGCCCTTCAGCGTCCGTGAGGTGGCCGCGCGGTTCGCGCTGTCACGCGCCGCTGCTATCAGCGGGAACCGCAGGCTCCTCAGCCGTTCGTGATGTTCGACCTTGAAGTGTTTCCTGCCGAGCTGCGTGCCAAGCGGGGGGAGACCACGATCGATCTGAGTCTGCGTGACGTGAAGCTGCTGCAGCTCTTTCATTCCCGTCGTGGACAGGCCGTGGACCGCCAGACGATCTTCAGACAGGGGTGGGACCAGAAGTTCTTTCCCAACAGTCGCACGCTCGATCAGCACATTTCGCAGCTGCGCAAGCGGATTGAGGTTGATCCTGGCTCACCCCGCTTGATCCGCACGGTGCACGGCGTCGGATATCGCTACGACGGCTGAGACTGGCGGCGTGTCCGAGCTCGATCTGGTACGATCACGGACGTGGTGATTTCTTGTCTTCGGCTTGTCTCTGGAGGCTTGTCATGCTGGCATCTCCGGTGCGCCTGGCGGCGATGTTCGGACTGTGGTGGGCCGCGCAGAGCCAGGTGCTTGCACAGGTCAGCGTCGACCTCGATCGCTATTCCCCCGAGTGTGGTGTCACGGTGGAAGCCGACGCCGAGCAGATGCGGGTCGAATGGCCTTTGGGCGAAACCGAGCAGGGCCGGCTGGGCATCAACCTTCGTCCCGGCGCAGCCGCTGCTCGAGGAGATTGCAATTCATCGCGATGGA
Source organism: uncultured Planctomycetaceae bacterium (assembly GCA_963715185.1). GTDB lineage: Bacteria > Planctomycetota > Planctomycetia > Planctomycetales > Planctomycetaceae > CAVPPT01. The sequence goes on along the minus strand of CAVQRG010000010.1, from coordinate 175,701 downwards.
GATCCGGCTCCGCGAACGCTGTTGAGACAACTGGACCCCGCCGTCTATCTGACGGTGGGCGTCCGGCGAACGCCGTCCGGAAAGCCGGCCGATCAGAAGTGGCAGGTGTTCTTCGACAACGTGCACAAGCAGCCCCATGTCACGCATCTGGGAGCCCTGAACCTCACCCACGTCTCTGTCCAGAGCTACGGCCGGCGTGCGATTCTCAGTCTGGGTGACTACACCCTGGGGCCGTTTCGGGGTGTGCTGCAGCTCGTCGTTTACGCTGGCTCACCGCTGTTGCATCTGCAGGCGGTTGTCCGAACGGAGGAGGATCGTCGCGCGATCATCTACGACGCGGGACTGGTGAGTGCGGTCGACGGCTGGAAGCAGTGGGTGTGGTACGACACCGAAGGCGAGCTGCACGAACAGGCTGCTAATCACGAGGCGAAGAGTGAGCCGCTGATGGTGCGGCACCGCGCACTGGCGGGTGAAACGAGCCATGGTGCCGTCGCCGTCTTTCCCTCGCCCCACCAGTTTTTCTTTCCTCGGGACTGGTCAGACAACCTGCGATACGTCTGGCATGGTCGAGAGCACCAGGGATTGACGAAGGAATATGGATTCGGCATCCGACAGAACAAGGACGGTGGCGGCAACTTTGTCCCGTGGTTCAATGCCCCACCGCAGACCGATCAGCGCCTCGGAGTCTTCTTCCTGCTCACAACGGGAACGGGCCGCGACGCCCTCGAGCAGGTCCTGCGCTACACGCACCACGATCGCTTTCCCGAGCTGGCGGGCCACCGCACGCTCACCAGCCACTACCACATGGCCACGACGATGATCGCCATGGAGCAGAAGGCGAAGGGAATAGATCCTCCGCCCGCTCCCGACTTCGTCAGGATGTTCAAGGACATGAACGTCGACATGGTTCATCAGGGCGAGTTTCATGGTGACGGGCATCAACAGGATCCCGGGCCGCTGCGCCTGCCCGAACTCCAGGCGATGTTCGAAAACTGCCGACGGCTCTCGGATGACGAGCTGCTGGTGATTCCGGGGGAAGAAGTGAACCAGTACCTGGGAATTCAACGTCCGGGACAGCACCCCGGGCACTGGATGAGCCTGTTTCCCAGGCCGGTCTACTGGATCCTCAAACGCGAGGAAGCCGAGCCGTTCGTCGAGCAGCATCCGGATTATGGGAAGGTCTACCGCGTGGGCAGTACCGCGGATATGCAGCGCCTGATCGCTGCGGAAGGTGCGCTGGTCTGGACGGCACATCCACGCATCAAGGCCTCAAGCTGGACCCCCGACATCTTCCGGAACGAATCCTATTATCTGGACGACTCCTGGCTCGGGGGGGCCTGGAAGCACATGCCCGGTGATCTGTCGCAGGTGCGGCTGGGAATTCGCGTGCTGGATCTGCTGGACGACATGGCGAACTGGTCCGTGGCCACGGGATCACGCAAGTACGTCCTCGGCGAAGTCGATGTCTTTCGGCTCAACCAGACTCACGAACTGTACGGCCATATGAACATCAACTACGTTCGACTGGACGAGCTGCCTCGGTTTGATGAGGGTTGGCAGCCGGTTCTCGACGCACTTCGTACGGGAAAGTTCTGGGTCACGACGGGTGAGGTGCTCCTGCACCACTACTCAGTCGATGGTCGAGGCAGCGGCGAATCGCTGCCCATGCCTGACGATGGTCGGCTGACGGTGACCTTCGATGTCGAATGGACTTTTCCGCTCAGCTTTGCCCTGATTGCCTCGGGCGACGGGGAACGGGTCTATCACGAACTGGTCGACCTGACCGAGACGACATCGTTCGGCCGGCGAACCGTGGAGGTCCCCGGGGATTTCGCGGGCCGACACTGGGTGCGCGTCGAGGTGTGGGACGTGGCCGGCAACGGGGCGTTCACGCAGCCGGTCTGGATTGACCTGACAGAAGAAAGTGGAATACGCCCATGAGACTTGAACTGTCCTGCCTGCCCAGGATCGACGCACGCCACCCGTTGCGCGTCTGCAACCTGTTGCTCGTCGTTTCGGGAGCACTGTTGGCGACGGAACGGTTCCCCTGCTCCGCCCTGGCTCAGGGGCCTGACGCAGCGCCGCGCAGGAGCGAAGAGTCGCGGTCGCGGATTACGCGGATCACTGTCAAGTCTCGTGAAGGATTCATTCAGTGGAGTGATGTTCTGGCCGGGCTGGCTCGTGCTGGAGGTCTGGACGAACAGGTGGTGCGTCAACTGCTCCCCTCGGGGAGCATTGATCTCAGACGCACCTCCAGCCGCCTGACCGTCATGGCCCTCGATCTCGCGCTGTCACCCGGTGTGCGTCTGCAAACGACGCTGCTGGACAGCAACGAACCAGCGCTCGTCATCATCATCGATCACGAGGCACTGGAAGATCGTCCGCGGGATCTGCCAGCGGGGGTTCGTGACCAGCGGGAGGCGGGGAGACCAGCCAGCCGTCCGGTGAAACACGGCCTCGTCCTGCCCCCCGACTGGGGCGAGTCGCCGGCCGACGTGCCTTCGGTGGTCGTGATTCACGGCTTCGGTTCCTCCACCCGACAGGTTGGTGCCTTGGCAGCTGCGATTGGTGAGGCGGGGTTTCCCACCGCGCTGTTTTCCTACCCGAACGACCAGCCGATCGACAACTCGGCGCTGTTGCTCAGTATCGATCTGCAGCAACTGCGACGCGATGACCCCCAGCGAGAACTGGCACTCGTCACCCATTCCATGGGAGGACTGGTGGCGCGAGCCATGATTGAGAATCCGGAGCTGGATCCTGGAAACGTGACGCATCTGATCATGCTCGCTCCGCCGAATCATGGGTCGCAACTGGCGGATCTGGGGGACTTCTCAAGCTTCTGGGAGTCCCTCTTGATTCCTGCAGACCAGAGGCGGGTCTCCCGGTTTTATGAGGGCTTTGAAGATGGACTGGGCGAGGCCGCGGCGGAACTTCAGCCGGGCTCTCCCTTTCTGCAGCGGCTCAACAGTCGGCCTCGTAATCCGAAGGTCCGCTACACGGTTGTTCTCGGTACACGGGGGTTGCTGATGGATCGCGAACTTCAGGCGGCCCAGTCGGCGCTGGTTCAGGCCGGCAATGGCAGCCAGCTCATGGGTGTGCTCCGCCCGAAACTGGACGAGTTCCTGAAGGATCTCGACGAAGTGGTCATCGGCAAAGGAGATGGGGTTGTCGCGGTGAAGCGTGGACGCCTGCAGGGTGTGGAAGACACGGTGCTGATGGACTTCTCCCACCTCGGAGTGCTGCCCGCGCGTGCGGCGTTGATCGAGCCGGAGTTGCGGGAAGTCATCACTACCCGTCTGGCCCAGTAGCCGGGGCCTCGGAGGTTCTGCCGATCAAGGATCGCCGGCCGCTACGGACGACGGTGGCAGGCTAGTGACGGAACATCGGTCCATAGTGCCGATACCAGTCGCTCTGAAACCGCCCGGCAGGGTCGTATTTCTGCTTCAGCCGAAAGAAGTCGGCGATCCGTGGATAACTTGCGGCCACGTGCTCGCGTGTGGCCCAGCGATGATACGTGAGATAGAACGACCCGCCATGCTCGACCACGCGATCGAGGAGGCGTCGGATGGACTGCCTCGTGTGCAGGATTCCCTGGGGTGTGTGCGGCACATGGAGGTTGCAGACGACGCAGACGCTACGATGTCTGGCCCAGGGCAGAAACGTCTCAGTGTCCTGTTCGATGAAGCGGATCGTGCCATACGTCATGTCGACCTCGTGTTGCGCAAAGTCGCTGCGGACACTTCCCAGAAAAGCGAGAGCTTCGTCAGGGCGAAGATAGACTTCGGTAATCATCTCGGTCCCGCGGGCCGGGTTGACGGCAGCTTTGTGGCCGACGAAATCACCGGCCAGCTGATGCGTATCCGACCAGTAGACTTGCCCGTTCGTCTGCCGGTAATGCTGGGCATAGAGATTGAAGGCACGTGGCTTGTCCGTCCGCGTCAACCGGTAGAGCTCGGCCCAGCCGTCGCCCGACAGGCTGGCCTGTCCCTCGGGGAGGGGCGTGTCGTCGTCGACCGGCTGATAGCACGCCAACACACCCAGATGTTCCTGTGGTGGGCACTTCAGATCGATCCCATACTGGCAGTCACCGAAGAGGCACCCGGACCGTAGTTGCTTTTGATACTCCTGTTCCAGTTGGCGGACCGGAATGACATCCACCTGTCGGCGAACCTTGAATCGTCTGACAAGCCGCAGGGTTACATGCGTGACCAGGCCGAACAGACCGTAGCCCCCGATGGCCAGCGAAAATAGCTCCGCGTTCTCAGTGCGGCTGCAGTGGCGGTGACGGCCATCTGATGTCAGGATGTCGAAGGACTCCAGATCACAGACGAAGGGGGGATGCGTCAGGCCCCGGCCATGGACATTCGCGGACAGTGATCCGGCCAGGGTGACGTCATCGACGCCCGTCTGTTTTTCGCGGATCACCCAGGGCCGGGAGACGCCCGGCTGGAGACGATCGAGCTCACCGATCAGTCGCGGCCACATGATTCCGGACTCGGCCGTGACGAGGCCGTTTTCTGCATCGAGGTCCACCACGCGGTTGTAGCCGGTCATGTCCAGGTGGATGTTGTGCCGGCCGAACTGCTGGCCACCCATGGCGTGGCGCCCGCCCGCGACACTGATCGGGCGATCAGCCTTTCGCGCCTGATGCAGTGCTCGCGCAAGTCCTCCAGGGACCGGGGACGGTGCAGACTGTGGACGCGAGTCGGGTTCAACCGGGACTGGGCATCGTTGAGCAGCAGCCCTTCCGGTTCGGACGGGTTCGGTCCGTCCAGGCAGCCGATCGTGGGGTTCGGGGCCTGTTCTTCCCCTTTGCGCCTGTGCATTGCCGTATCCCTCGGAAGAGACCGCCGCATCTTGAGCCTTCCACGACTCAGACAGGCGAATTCCTCGGGGCATGTCACGCGCGATCCGCGGAAATCCAGGCGGCGCTCACGCTCCGGCGCACATGTGCCGCCGCATGAGCGCCGGACGATTCCCTCCGCAGAACCTCACTCGAGATCGGACTGGATCTTCTCCAGCAGCCGCTCGACGTAGTCTCCCATGCGCCGGGTTTCGGATCAGGTGCCACGGGAAGCGCCGCAATCCGCTCCTTGATCGGCAGTGCCTTCTCGTCCAGTTCATCGATGGCGTTGAGGGCGGCCATCGCCGTGAACAGGTCGTGCCTCGTCGCATCGGCACGTCGGATGAGAATCGGAAGCGCCTGGGTGAGATCATCTGTTTCGGCACCGTATCTCCCCAAGGCCTCGGCCGCGACGATCGCCACATCGTCCGATTCATCTTCGAGGGCGTCGATCAATGGATCGTGACCCTCGGCCACGCCGTCCTCGCCCCGCATCAGTAACCCCAGCGCGGCCCAGTACCGGATGGCCGGCTCGTTGCTCTCCGATAGAAGCTGGGCGAGTCTCCAGGACGCAGAGGGATCGAGTGACGAGGCCATGTCGGCCACTTCGAGAATCTCTTCGAGTGGATACTGCGCGGGATCGTGCCCCATCTCGTAGGGTGTTGTGCCAACCGAACGGCGGTGGATTTCGCCTTCGGGCAGGAAGCCGAGGTCACGGATCCGCAGCAGGTGCGTACGGTTCGCGTTGCGCATCCGCTCGAGCACTTCGGCGTACTCCGGGTCGCCTGCCAGGTTGTCGCACTTCGTCGCGATCGCTCGTCAGATCGTACAGCTCTTCCGCAGGTTTGGTCTGCCAGAAGTGTGACTGGGCCTCGTTGAGCTGGCCCGCATCGAACAGCTCCTTCCATTTGTCGGGTCGTCGGTGTGACGAACATGTATGACACGTACTGGCCATAGAGTTCGTGGGGATTGTATTGGCGAAGGTACACATACCGGCCGTCGCCCACACTGCGGACCATGTCGTAACGTTCGTCCATCCGCCCGCGAAATCCGAAGTAGAATGGCGGCGCTGCGGCGGTGTGAACGGCCCGGCAAAGGCATGTCCCTGGAAGTAGTTCGGGCGGCTCGATCCCTGCCAGGCTCAACACCGTCGGGGCCAGGTCGACGAAAGAGACGAGTCGATCGATGTTCCGCCAGACTGCATAGTCGTCTGGTCGCAGATGGGCAAACTTCTCGGGGATGCGCACGAGCAACGGGACATGCAGACCGGAATTGTAAGGGCCAGCGCTTGCTGCGGGGCATGCCGGATCCGTGGTCGCCGTAGTAGAAGACGATCGTGTCGTCCGACGAGTCCGGCCTCTTCCAGTTCCTCGCAGGTTCTCTGCCGACGCGCGTGGTCCATCATCGTCAGGCGGTCGTAGTACTGGGCCCAGTCCTGGCGGACTTCCGGTGCGTCCGGGATGATAGGTGGGGATGGGTGCCTGGGCCGGGTCGTGAATGCGGTCCTGGTCATCGATCGCGTTCCGGATCTGGCTTTCGTGACTGATGGTGTGATTGAAGATGGCGAAGAACGGCTGGCCTGCCTTGCGGTTCTTCCAGTGCGCCTTGTTGCTGGAGTCGTCCCAGACCTTCCCGGGCGACTCGAGGTTGTAGTCCTCCTTGGAGTTGTTGGTGCAGTAGTAGCCGGCCTCGCGCAGGTACTGCGGATACATCAGGAAGCCCTCGGGCAGGCGGACCTGGCTTCGCATGTGTTGTGAACCGGTGCTCGGAGCGTACAGGCCCGGAGATGATGCACGTCCGCGCCGGGGCACACACCGGGGCGTTCGACCAGCAGTGGAGATACCGTGTGCGACGTTTCCGCCAGCCTGTCGAGGTTCGGCGTGACGGCGTACTCGTCGCCGTAGCAGCCCAGTTGAGGTCCGTTGTCCTCGCTGGTGATCCAGAGGATGTTGGGACGAACGTCGTCCGCCTCAGCCGATCCGTACGCCGGAATGGCACTCAGGCAGCAGGCCATCAACAGTGTTCGTCTTGCTGTCATCGATCGTAGTCCTGAACGGGACGTTCTTGAGTGAAGGGGGTCGCGTGCCACCCGATACGGGTTCTGGCGGAATCGGTGTCGTCCGGAACCGTCCGCAGCCTCTCGCACAGGATCCCAGCGTACCACGGCGGCGGCAGCGATGCACCTCACGAACGATGTTGAAACAGTCCGGCTGTTTCGTTAAGAGTCCGTCTGCGGAATGACCCCGTCAGCGGACAGGACAAGCGGTATGACTATTCGCTTTTTCAACACACTCACGAGTCAGGTCGAGCCATTCGTTCCGGTTGAGGACAGGATCGTCCGCATCTATTCGTGCGGGCCGACCGTCTACGACTTTGCCCACATCGGCAACTTCCGGTCGTTTCTGTTCGCGGATCTCATTCGGCGGTTTCTGGAGGCGACCGGTTACAGCGTCGAGCACGTGATGAACATCACGGACGTCGGCCACATGACCGAAGACGCGGTGGCAGACGGGGCGGGCGAAGACAAGATGCAGGTCGCAGCCCAGCGGATCAAGGAGGACAAGAAATCCGGCCGCGTGCCCGAGGGGGCGATCGATAACCCCGACGACCCGTATCAGGTCGCGCGGTACTACACCGACGCGTTCCTCGACGATGCCCGGAAGCTCGGTCTCAAGGTCGCGTACGAGTACGACACGAATATCCTGCATGCGACGCAGGAGATCGACGCCATGCAGGCGATGATCAGCCGATTGATCGAGCGCGGCCATGCGTACGTCGGGCCCGGATGGCGTGGTCTACTTCAGTGTCGAGAGCTTCCCCGCTTACGGCCGTTTGAGTGGCAACACGCTGGAGAAGCTGCAGAGCGGCGCCGGCGGTCGCGTGTCCGACGAGCATCAGGCCAGCAAACGTCACCCCGCCGACTTCATGCTCTGGAAGGCGGACGACCACCACATCATGAAGTGGGACTCCCCGTGGGGGACCGGTTATCCCGGCTGGCATATTGAGTGCTCGGTGATGGCCCTCAAGCGGTTTGGCGTCGATACGATCGATATTCACACCGGGGGCGAAGACCTCATCTTTCCGCATCATGAATGCGAGATCGCCCAGTCCTGCGGGGCCACGGGGGCGGAGGCCTTCGCTCGTTACTGGCTGCATGCCCGCTTTCTGCTCGTCGAGGGTGAGAAGATGTCGAAGTCCAAGGGCAACTTCTTCACCGTGCGGGACGTTCTCGAAGGTCGCGTGACCGGGCGGCCGGTCCACCCGGCCGTCCTGCGGTTCGAACTGCTCAAGAGTCACTACCGTTCCAACATGAATTTCACCGTCAAGGGCTTGCAGGACTCCGCTGGTGCCGTCAAACGACTGCAGGACTTTCGACAACGCTGCGAGGCTGCCAGTGGTGGCGCCACGGCCGAGGTCGACAGTTCGCACCCTGTCTTGCAGGGATTTCTGGAGGCCCTCGGGGACGACCTCAACATTGCCGGCGCACTGGGAGTAGTGCTCCCCTGGGCTGCGGAAGATCCGGGGCATCCGGCCGAGGCACTGGCGGTGCTCAAGACGATCAACAGCGTGCTCTCGGTGGCGCCGATCAACGAGGGCCTGGCCAGCGAAGAGGCGGGCGACAGCAGGCTTTGCGGACGAGGACTCGCGAGTCCAGCAGATGTGCCGTCAGCTCGACGAAGCCCGGGCCGGCAAGGACTACGCCACGGCGGATGCACTGCGACAGCAGATTATCGACGCAGGCTACGATGTTCACACGGGTCGCGATGGCACCACCGCCGAGGCCACTGGCATGACTGGTCCCGAGAGCGGAGGGCGAAGAGCGAAGAGGATGCCCGCTAGAGTTCTCAACGCTCAACGCTCAACGCTCAACGCTCAACGCTCACGAACGCTCAACCCTGGACTCCCGCATGACCGCACTCAACTGGAACAGCCGTCATCTCACGCACGGATGGCAGAAGTCGCTCACCGCCTTCTACTACGGCCTGGGATTTACTCAGGAAGACTTCGATCGGCCGCAGGTCGGGATCGGCGTGCCCCTGCTGGAAGGCAACCTGTGCAACATGCACGCCTACGGTCTCGGCCGCGACATCGCCGAGGGGTGCCTGGCGGCCGGGTTGATTGGCTTCCCGTTCGGTACTGCAGGGCGTGAGCGACAACATCTCGCAGGGGCATGAAGGGGGCAACGCCTCGCTGCCTTCGCGGAACATCATCGCCAACTCTGCCGAGATGGTCTGTCATGCCCACGGATACGATGCGCTGGTCGGCCTGCATTGCTGTGACAAGAACGGTCCTGGCTTTGCCATGGCCCTGGCCCGTACGAATTACCCGGGGCTGATTGTGTCCGGAGGGAGCATCCGCCCCGGCTGCCATCAGGGAAGGGACACTTCCATTCTCGACGTGTACGACGCTCAGGCAGCTGCCGGCGTCGGGGCCATGTCGCATGAAGAGGCCGACGAGATACTCCGCACCGCCTGTCCGGGAGCCGGGTGGCTGCGGCATCGCCGCGTCCTTCAACACCTGGGGGATTGCCTGTGAGGCCCTGGGCCTGATGCTCCCCTACAGCAGTTCCGATTCCAGCCGAAGGGGATGCGAAACGCGAGGAATGTCGGGCTGTCGGCGCCGCCCTGCGTCAGATTCTGGAGCAGGACATTCGCCCGCGGGACATCCTCACACGCGAGGCCTTCGCCAATGCGACCGCCGTGATCGCGGCAGCCGGAGGATCGACGAATGGCATCCTGCATCTGCTGGCCTTGGCGCGCGAAGCCGGTGTCGAGTTCACGCTCAAGGACATCCAGCCGATCCTTCGGCAGACACCGGTCTACTGCAGTTTCGCCCCGCGCGGGACGAAGACGATGTACGACCTGCACCATTTAGGGGGGCACCCCGCTACTGCTGAAACATCTGCTCAAGGCAGGAATTCTCAACGGTGAATGCCTGACAGCGACGGGGCAGTCGCATGCCCAGAACCTCGCGGAGGTCCCGGACGTCACGCCTGATCAGGAACTGATTGCCCCGCTCGGGCCAGCCCTTCAAGCCGTATGCCGACATGCAGATCTGCTTCGGCAACCTGGCCCCGGACGGCATCGTGTTCAAGGTCTCGAGCCTGAAGGACACGTCCTTTCGCGGCCGGGCGATCTGCTTCGACGACGTTCGCTGCCGTCGTCCGGCCGTCGAAGAGAAGCGAATTCGTCCCGGTCAAGTGATCGTACTGCGCTACCTCGGTCCGGTCGCGAGCGGTATGCCCGAGGTACTGGTCGCGACAGCGGCCCTCGCCACGCCGGAACTGGACGGCAAGGTGGCCTTCCTGTCGGACACACGGGTCAGCGGAGTCTCTCACGGGGCGATCGGCGTCCATTGTGCTCCGGAAGCGGCGGTCGGCGGGCCGATTGCGCTGGTGCAGCGATGGCGACGAGATCAGCTTCGATCTGCTGGCCGGGGACCTCACGCTGCACGTCGCTGACGACGAACTGGCCGCGCGTCGTCGGGGCTGGAGTGCCCCGCCCCTAATACCGTCTCGGGGCTATCTGGCGGACTTCGCGGCCATTGTGACACAGGCGAATGCGGGCTGTGTCAGTCGCTGGCTCGTACCCACCGCGTAGAGCGGCCGGGCGGTCCTCGCCCCTGTGTTGACTGCGTGTCCCCTGCCTGGGCGGGGCGACTTCCCCGGCCACCATTCCTGCTGACACGTCACTGCGTCATCAACGGTTACCGGCCACCCGGATCTCGTACAGCTTGTCCCAGTATTTGCCGGTCACAAACAACCGGCCCGTCTTCGCGTCAAACGCAATGCCGTTGAGCACCTTGTTGCTGTCGGCATCCGGGGGGGCGAGGGACCGGCAATCGATCCAGCCCAGCACACGACCGTCGCTCGGCGAGATCCGCGCGATGAAGTCCTTCTGCCAGATGTTGGCCCAGATTTCCCCCTCGACGTACTCGAGCTCATTGAGTTGCGCAACAGGGCTGCTGCCGTCCCGGACTGTCACGCGGCGCACGACGCGGAAGCTTTCGGGGTCCAGAAACCGCAGCGTAGCGGTGCCGTCACTCATGATCAGATGCGTGCCGTCGTGCGTCAGTCCCCAGCCTTCACCGGTGTACCGGTGTGTCTTCTGGTAGGTCAGCGTCTCGCAATCGTACACATAGGCCCGCTGTTGACGCCAACTGAGCTGGATCAGTGCATCGCCGAGGATCGTAATCCCCTCGCCGAAGATGTCGCGATTCAAGTCGACCTGCTGCAGGACCCGGCCGGACGCGAGGTCGACCTTGCGAATGGAGGATTCGCCCCGCCGGCCGGTTCCCTCATACAACAGTCCGTCGTGCCAGATGAGCCCCTGACAGAAGGCCCGCGGGTCGTGCGGATAGACGTTGACCACCTCAATGCCGGAGATCGGCGCCGACTGGGCACTCCCCGACGAGACCAGCACCAGAATCGTGGCGGCCAGCAAAAAGATCATGAGCAGCCGCAACTCCTGGCCAAAGGAGCCGTGAAAGATTCTGGGGCTTCTTGTGGGACTGGTCACGGCACTGTTCGGGCGATCTGGTCTTGGATCATGGTCACTGCGCAGGGCGGCCTCTTGCGCGTATCTTCGTCGATCTCTGTTCGCGGGTGAAGACCAGCTCGACGCTCAAGGACTTCAGGGAAGATGACGCGCCAGGAACCCGGCAAAATTGCGAAAGAGGATGCCCTCGATGTCCTCTGCCGGGTAGCCGCGCCGACGCAGAATCTCTGCCAGGTTCTGCACATCGGAGATGCTCTCCAGGTCACTCGGAGACTGCTCCCTGCCGAAACCGCCGTCCAGATCGGTTCCGAGGCCGGAGTGACGGGCGTTGCCTGCCAATTGGCAGACATGATCGATTTGATCCGCCACGTTCGCCAGTGTGACGGTCTCCAGCGGGGTTTCGTACTTCTTCCAGCCGGGGGTCAGCATCCAGTTGTCGAAGGCCGCACCAATGACGCCACCACGTTCGATGACGGCGCAGATCTGGTCGTCAGTCAGTTGACGGTCGCCGGGAACCAGCGCCCGGCAGTTGTGATGACTGGCGATCAGTGGACCATCGTACACGTCCAAAGCCTCCCAGAACGACTGGTCCGCGAGGTGCGTCACATCGAGCAGCAGGCCGACCCGCCGCATTTCCCGCAGGAGATCCCGTCCCGCCGCCGTCAGCCCTCCTGTACTGCCGGTGCCCTGACAGTAGCGATTTGGCCCATAGTGAGCCGGGCCGACCAGTCTAAGTCCAGCTTCGTACCACTCGGCCACATGGGCGGGAGCCAGGATGGGCCAGGCACCCTCCATGCTGAGGATGCACCCCACGGGCGGTGGCGTATCGTGCGATCCCTGATCGAACTGCATCCAGTCACCGGCGTGAGCTGCCAGTTCAGCGGATGTCGTCAGGAGACGCAGACACCCCTTGGTCGCCATGGCCCGATACCAGGCCAGTTGCCCCTGGGCTGCCCCGTAGGCGGCCTCGTCAGACTGATAGAAGGTGCGGGGCTTTTCCAGACGATGCAGGCGCGACAGCAGCGTGGCGATCACAACACCGAATCGACCCTGCTGGAGGGCCGGCAGAGATACCATGCAATCGCCCGGCACCGTGCCAGGGAACTGGCTTTCAAACTCGCGAATCTCGGCGACAGGCCATTCGAGATTGCGATTCCATTCCACGGCGTTCCAAGCCAGATCCAGATGGGCATCGAAGACAATCATGGCACGGGAAGTCCGGGGAAAATCTCATTGAGGGCAGCTGCCGTTGTTGCGACACGGACAGACCGCTGCCGCGAGACAGCACCAGCCAATGATGAACAGAACTCCCCCGCTCGCGGCGACGAGCCCGAGCGCCATGCCGTCCACCCGAAGCCAGTGTGTGAGCGGTCAGCGACAGCGTATACAGACTGCCGCAAAACAGCAGGATCCCCAGCAGGAAACAGGTCCCCGCGATGTTCAGCAGCCGGCTGCAGCGCGAGACGAGCAGCAGTCCGACAACAATCATTCCCAGCGCATGGTCCATCTGGTAGCGGCTGGCGGTCTTGAAGTCTTCCAGGTACTTGCTGGCCGCCGGAACGGTCTGCCCCGCAATCTCTCGCGTTTCACCGGCATAGTTTCTGGCGAGAGCGCTGTCGACACCATGTGCCCCGAGCGCTCCCATGCCAACGGCGATGCCAGCGAGAATGGCGCCCAGAGTTATCCACCGGCTGGCGTGCGGGCACCACTTCACATCTGAAGTGTCCACGACTCTTCACCTCCCAAGGCGATCTTCACACCAAGGACCTCAAGAAAAGCGGCCATCCATCGCGCTTGTGCCGGCCAGGCCGGGGCGGTCACCAGGTTCCCCTCGACATGGACCTCATCGACCGGGACCTCGATGAAGGTCCCACCCGCCAGCCGCACGTCTGGAGCACACGCAGGATACGCGGTACAACTGCGTCCGCGCAGACATCGGCAGCAGCCAGTACCTGCAGTCCATGGCAAATCGCGGCAATCGGCTTGTCGGCCAGGGCAAAGTGTCGCACGATCTCGAGGACGCGCTGATTCAGTCGGATGTACTCGGGCGCCCGGCCTCCAGGGACGATGAGGCCTTCGTAACGGGCGGGATCCACCTCGTCGAAGGTCGCATTCAGCGTAAAGTTGTGGCCGGGCTTTTCCGTGTAGGTCTGGTCCCCCTCAAAGTCGTGAACCGACGTGCGGATCTGCTCGCCGGATGCCTTGTCCGGGCAGACGGCGTGAACGGTGAACCCCACGGCTGCGAGTGCCTGGAAGGGAATCATGATCTCGTAGTCTTCGACGAAGTCGCCGGCGAGCAGTAACAGGGCTCTCTGTGACATCGATGTACCTCGCTTCGTCCTGACCTGTGCGTCACGGAATGCAGCTATGCTAACGCTCGCGCGTCTCAGGGACCACTACTGAGCGTTGATCGTTGCACCCACAGGAGACTCCCCAGTCGGACGGCGATTGCCAGCGCTGTTGCCAGTGCCAGCCAGCCGAAGCTCCTCCGGGCACGAGGCGGATCGAATTCCGACCCCATCTCGACTCCCATCCGGGCACCCCAGGTTCCGCCCACCAGCAGGGCCAGAACCACGGGTAGCCGGATGTGATCCAGCCAGGCATGCACCAGCGTGGACTGCAGCGTCACGAGCCACACGATAATCATGGAACTCATGACGGCCCGCTGCCACGGCAATCCGAGAACGTAGATCATGCCGGGCAACAACAGCAGGGCCCCCCCGATACCCAGCATCCCGGAGGCCAGTCCCACCGACAGGCCGAACAGGCCGAGAACCGGGATGGAGAGGCGTCGGCCTCCGTCCGCTTCCAGAACAGCGACGGGCGGAATCCGGCAGTTGGCCAGCCAACCGGTCCTGATCGGACGACCGGACAGGGCGCGCTGTCCCTCCCACACACTGAAGCTGCCGAGAATCAGCAGGATCACGAGGTACGTGGTCAGGACGATCCAGTCTGCGGACGGCACGATGCCCGGCGCGTGGATTTTGCGGCCGACGTCCGACGCAGGATGTCGGCCCCGGTGAGGACTCCGACCGAGAGACCTCCGAAGATCATCGCGGGCAGACGCAGATCCTCGATCGTCAGCCGACGCGCCAGCAGACAGGTTGTTGCGGGGCCGAGTACCTGACAGGCTGCTGATCCGACGGCGATCTGCATCGGCAGTCCCAGTCCGATGTTCAGCAGCGGGACGATGAGAAATCCCCCGCCGACGCCAAACACGCCGGAGATGAAGCCGACCACGGCTCCCACCAAGGCCACGAGAAGCAGATCATCGATGGGCAGATGACCTGTCATCACGGGGCCGCGTCCGGGCGTGAAGCTGTATGCAGCATCACGCAGTCAGGCGAGGGAGGCATCAGATCTGGTAATCCGGGAAGATGCGGTCGTTGTCCCGGAAGGGACGTGTGCGACCGCGCCAGAGATTGAACAGCCAGTTGACTGCAATCCCCCACAGAATCGGGATCGCAACGCAGGCTGCCATGTACAGCAGGGTTTCACGCATGCACAGACCGCCCGTCCCCTCTGAGGTGAGTGCTCTTCGCCCGCGGTGTACGGGGTCCCTGGGGAGGTGTCAAGCACGGGCTGATGTTCCGCGCCGCACGTCACTCCTCACCGATCTGCATGACCACCGGAAAGGTTCGTCAACCTCAGCGAAGATCCTGATACGCGTCCCAGCCCAGATAGATCACCAGTGCCGACGAGCAGATGAACATGATGTCCATCAACTTGCTGTAACCGGCAAACGGTACTCCGATGATCAGGTCGCTCAGGGACAACAGGGCCACCGCACCCGCGGCGATCATGGCCCCGATGATCATCCTCTTGGAACCTTCAGTCGTCATGGGCACTGCTCAAGGAAACGCGTTCTCAGAACATTTTCGGTGAGTCGGCGCGGGAGCACCGGTGGCTTGAGGAGTATACGACGACTTCCGGGCCCGATGCCAGCCGAGGTTCGTCGAGTGCGACTGCTTCTCGGCGTGCCATTTCTCCGGAGGTTCGGTGGAGACGGTTATGCGGTGTCCCGACGATCCAGTGAGAACAGCTCGACCAGGTTTCCATCGGGGTCGTGAATATACAACTGGGTGGGACCATCGGGGCGCTGCTTCGGACCGTCTGCGAGAGGAATCCCCAGTTCGGACAGTCGTGCCAGCGTGGCCTGCGCGTCGTTCACCTCGAACGCGAAGTGGTGGGTGCGGCTGATCGAGCACTGTTCCGGGACAAAGATCCTGGCCGGCCCCGACTCGGCGTGTTCCAGAATCAGATGGATCTGCGTGGTGCCTGCCTGAAACCAGAGCCCCGCGAACCCGAACGACGGTCGGGGGACTTCCTGCATGCCCAGGGCACCCACATAGAACGCCCGACTGGCCTCGAGATCCTTGACCACAAGCGTCACATGGTCGATGTGCTGCACACGGATGGGGGCCGCTGACGTCGACCCGGAATCCGATGTCTGCCCCCGAGTATCGGCAGCGGTCGGCACGGGAGTTGAGCCTGAGGTGACAGCCGTATCGCGCCCCATGAGGAGCATCAGCTCGACGGCCTCTCGCCCTGTCATGCCGGTTGTGATGCCGAAGCTGCGCGCCTGGGGGGTGCAATCCACGATCCTGGCCTCGAACAGGTCCTCGGGCTCCACGAGCGGACGCTCGGGAGTCCCCTTCGCGATGGCGATGGCCTGGCCAAACACGGTCGAAGTTTGGATGTCGTAAATGCCGCAGCCGACGATCCCCGCCGCGGTCAGCAGCGAGCAGTACTGCCCCCCCTCCCAGCGATGACTCATACCCAGGGCCGTGCCATTGTTTAACGTGATCTCACGGGCGATCGTCCGGGGAAGGGGTGAAGACATGGCGGTGACTGCTCCAAGGGGGAGGATGTCTGGTGAGATAAGGCCGACCTGATCTGGGGCGCCGGAGTTCGGGAGGGCCCGTCGGATGCGAGTCGGACGTCGGGGTCCAACGCCTGGGGAGTAGTGATTACTTCGCCATAGCTTAGCGATGCAGGTGAGTGCCTGCACGGTGGATTGGGCGGCAGGACGTCGGCTTCCTGAATGGCCGGCCTCGACGCGCACGGCCTCAGCCGACCAGCAATGGCTCGCCGATCGACCACTGCGAGCCATTGCGAATGACGCGCCGGTACAGCGTATCGCGCTCCACCGGTTCACGGCCGGCTTCCCGGATGAGTTGATGGAGCTGGGAGACGGTCAGGCCTTCGGGGGTGCGGGCACCGGCATCGTGGTAGATTAGTTCATGGACGACCGTACCGTCGATGTCGTCGGCCCCGAACCCGAGCGCCACCTGGGCCGTCTGTTCCCCGAGCATAATCCAGTAGGCCTTGATGTGATCAAAGTTGTCGAGCAGCAGCCGCGACAGCGCTATCATTCGCAGGTCCATCTGCCCGGTGGGCTTCCTCAAGTGGCTCATCCCGGTATTCTCGGGATGAAAGGCCAGCGGGATGAACGTCTGGAAGCCGCCGGTCTCATCCTGCAGCGCTCGCAAACGGCACAGGTGATCGACACGATGCCTCGCCTGTTCGACATGCCCGTACAGCATGGTCGCGTTGGAACGCAGGCCGAGCGCATGAGCCGTGCGATGGATGTCCAGCCAACGCTGGGCGTCCGACTTGTGCTCGCAGATCTTGCCACGGACATCGTCGTCGAAGATCTCAGCGCCCCCACCGGGCAGACTTCCCAGCCCGGCTTCGATGAGCTGCTGAAGCACCCAGTCGTACGGCTTCTTGGTCAGATGCGCGAACCAGTTGATCTCCACGCCGGTCCAGGCCTTGATGTGGAGCGAGGGGCATGTCTCGTGGATGGTGCGGATCACATCAACGTACCAGTCGAACTTCTTGAGGTGATGCAGGCCGCCCACGACGTGAATTTCGGTGGCTCCCGATTCCTGTGCCTCCAGGGCCCGCTGGCGAATCCCCTCCGCTTCGAAGACGTACGCCTTGTCAGATCGCAAGTCGGAGCGAAACGCACAGAACGTGCACCGGTATACACAGACGTTCGTCGGGTTCAGGTGCACGTTGGTGTTGTAGAAGGCGACGTTACCGTTCTTGCGTTCTCTGACGATGTTCGCCAGACCGCCGAGCGTTAGCAGGTCCGCCCGCTCGTCGAGAAACACCCCTTCCTCGAAAGACAGTCGGTCGGACCGCTCCACTTTGTCCACGATCTCCTGGATCCGGGAATCTGCTGTCATCGGCGTCATCTCGTGCGCTGTCCCTTCAAGAATCGCCTCTACGGAACGCTAACCGCATCACAGTGGCCGCCTTCACGCGGTTTCTGATGTTCGCGGCGAGGTCCTGCAACGTGGCGCTGGAGGACCACCGGACCAGTTTGCGACGCCCCCGTCGCACCCAGCCGCATGGTGTCGGCCCCTCTTCAGCAAGGAATCTAGTGGTCTCGCCCTGCCTGAACAACAGGAGGCGATGATCAGCCGCAGGACGTCGTCCGCAGGACTTCACGGGGCGGCCGCCAGATCGGCGACGAGTTCCGCGAATCGTCGCCCCCGCTCTTCGAAGTTGCGGAACATGCCCAGACTCGCACAACCGGGGGACAAGAGTATGACATCACCGGGCGACGACCACTGCACGGCCATCCGGAACGCCTCTTCCAGCCCCCCACAGACAGCGATTTGCGGGTTTCCGGAGCCCGCCTGCGGGACCGCCTCGCTGCTGGACTCGCGCACTATCTTCCTGGCCAGTGAATCGGCGGTGGCCCCCAGCAGGGCCACACCCTTCACTGTCCGGGCGATCGCGCTCGCCAAGTTCTCCAGTTCCAGTTGTTTGTCGGCGCCACCGGCAATCAGCACGATCGGCTGCCCTCCGAAGCAGGACGTCAGCGCCCATATGGAGGACTCCGGAGTTGTCGAGGCGGTGTCGTTGTAGAACCGTCGGCCCTGGACCTCCGCCAGGAACTCCAGACGACCCGGGATGCCTGAGAACGACTGCGCGGCGCGAATGATCGCCTGCCGGGAAACGCCGAGAGCCTGGGCCGTAGATCTGGCCATCTCCGCGTTCACCCGGTTGTGAGCACCAGGAATCGACAGATGAAGCCCGAGATCGGAGTCGTTGAGCATGTGTTCCGATTCTGCTCCCGGCGGTGCCTCGGCCCCCGTGGTGTCGGCCAGCGCAGGATGGATTCGCCGGACACCCGGATTGGTCGGCCATTGCGCGGTCTCATCGCCCGTATGGAGAACGGCCAGATCGCCAGGTTGTTGCCAGCGCAGGATCGTCTGTTTCGCCTGACGATATTCGGCAAGCGTGCCATGCCAGTCGAGATGGTTCGGCGTGAAATTCGTGACCACTGCAACCTGTGGACTGACGCGCAAAGCGTCGAGATCGGCCAACTGAAAGCTGCTGAGCTCAAGCACCACGAGGTCACCCGTTTCAATCACGTCGACGACCGGCAGCAGGCTCCGGCCGATGTTTCCCCCCAGCCACGTCCGCCGACCATCCGCCGCGAGCATCGCATGGAGGAGGGCCGCCGTCGTGGACTTGCCATTCGACCCGGTCACACCGATGATCTGCCCCCGGTTGTGACGCCAGAAGAGTTGGATCTCGCTTGTGGTGGGAACGCCGGCCTCAGCAGCCCGTCTGAGCAGATGGTTGTCGGGGCGCACCGCCGGATTGATGACGACCAGGTCGGCCTGGGTGAAGTCGTCTTCTGAGTGTCCACCGAGACGCAGTGCGTGCGGTGGCGTGTCTCGAAGCTCCTCCAGCGACTCGGACAGCTCTGCGGCGGTTCGCAGATCGGTGAGCGTGACGAGCGCTCCCCGCTCGACGAAAAACCGCACGACGGCGGTGCCGCCGCCGAAGAGCCCCAGTCCCATCACTGTCACGCGTCGGCCGGCGAACGATTCCGTTTCAGGCATCGGAAACTCGTGGCTCACTGGACAGTCACTGTCTGGCAGAGGCGGGGCAGACGACGGGCCTGTCTCACGCTCCGGTGAGGCAGACCTGCTGCCGGTATCGTTGTGTCGATTGTGCGTCTTAGCAGTTCCGCGAGGCCGTGAGAATCTCGGACATCGGCCTGTCTCCGCAAACGCGATTTGCACGGCAGATCGGAGCCCGGTACGCTGGGGACGCGCCATTCTCGAGGAAGCCGCATGACCTGGCTGGGACTACATATCGCGGATTGGGCGGTGCTCATCACCTACCTGCTGGGGATCGCCGCCATTGGCCTGTGGTCGTACCGCAAGGTGCACGACGAAGCCGACTACTTCATGGGCGGGCGACGCTTCGGCAAGGTGTTCATGATGTTCTTCGCCTTCGGGTCGGGGACCAGCAGCGAGCAGGCGGTCACGGTGGCGGCGGGCTCCTTCCGGGTCGGCCTCGCAGGGATCTGGTATCAGTTCCTCTGGCTGTGGGCGACCCCCTTCTACTGGATCCTCGCACCGATCTTCCGACGGATGCGGGCCCTCACGACCAGTGACTTCTTCGAGGCCCGCTACGATCGTTCGACCGCACTGCTCTATTCGGGGCTCGGGATCTGCATTTCGGTCGTCTTCATCGCGGCCTCGCTGTTCTTCGGTGCGAAGATGGTGGATGGCCTCACCGGCGGTGCGTTCAAGACGCAGTATGCCATCGCCACCATGACGGTACTGTTCGTGCTCTACGGAATGGCCGGTGGACTGGGTGCGGCCGTCGTCACCGACTTCGTTCAGGGGATTCTGACCGTCATCTTCTCGTTCCTGCTGCTCCCCTTCGCCCTGTACTACGCGGCACAGGTGACCGGCGCGGCCAGCGGTTTCGAAGCGTTACACCGCGGGGTGCCGGGACGAAGCGGCGAAGCGCTCCTCAGCCTGACGCTGACCCAGGAGCTGGCCCAGAGCATGGGCAAAGAGCCTATCACCTGGTTCTATGTGCTGATGCTCTCGCTCAATGCCCTGGTGGCGATCGTCGCGCAGCCGCATATTATGGGGGTCTGTGGTGCCGGAAAGACCGAATTCGAGGGGCGATTCGGATTCTGCGCCGGCAACTTCCTGAAGCGGCTCTGCACCATCGCCTGGACATTCACCGGTCTGGCGTGCGTGATCATCTATCTCACTCCCGGGAGCCCCTTCCTGCCTGCCGAGCAACTGGCGGTGCTCAACAGCGACCCCGACGTCATGCGGGACTTCGCCGACAAGATCTTCGGCGTAGCGGCTCACGACATCCTGCCGCGGATCCAGTACGGCCTGGTCGGACTGCTGTTCGCATCGTTACTGGCGGCCATCATGAGCACCTGCGATGCCCAGATGGTCGTGGCCGCGGGGTTGTTCACCGAGAATATCTACAAGCGGTATCTGTACGAGGGGGGCACGCGGAGACATTACCTGTGGGTCGGACGGATCGCCAGCCTGGGCATCGTGACGCTGGCGCTGCTGCTGATGACGCAGTTTCAGGATGCCATCCAGGTGCTGAACAACTATGTCAATGCGATTCCGGCCTTCATCGGTCTGGCGTTCTGGTTTGGGATCATCTGGCGCGGGTTCACTCCGGCCGCCGTGTGGGCATCCACGCTGGCCACTATTTCCGTCTGGTACCTCACTCAGACGCATACGCCGTTCGCCGCCCTCCAGCAACTCGGTAGCGGACTGGTCTGGGAGCAGAACATCGACTACCTGCCCCGGCTGTTTCGCGAATGGCTGTGGAGCGTGTTGCCCCTGACCGAGTATGGAGGGCGGACGAGCGTTCCGTGGCAGTACGTGATGTACCTGTCTGCGGGGGCCGCCACCGGGATCCTGGTCAGCTTCGTCACACGTCGGCCTCCCGAGGAACAGCTCAACCATTTCTTCACGTTGATTCGGACACCGATTCGCCCCGGAGAGCATGTCGAAAAGCCCTGCACATTGCCGGTCGATCCCTTGCCAGCTGAAACCCGGAAGCTGATCCCGCTCAGGGACATTGAGCTTCCCTGGCCAAGTCGGGTCGGGATGACCGGGTTTCTCATTGCCTGGGTGTGTGTCGGACTGATCATCTGGCTGACCAAATGGCTTGCCGCACTGGGAGGTTGATCAATGCGATCGGAAGCTCTCTGGCTCCTCCCGCTGCTGCTCCCCGTCGGAGGTCTGATCCAGGCCGCGACACCGCAGGGAGCTCGCGATGAGATCTCGACCGATGACTTGCGGAAGCACGTTTCCTTTCTGGCGAGCGATACGCTGGAGGGGCGTGCGGCTGGAACCCGGGGAGGACAGGCGGCGGCTGCCTACCTGCAGAGCGAATTCCGCAGGCTGGGGCTGGCAGGGGCCGGTGATGCCGGCGGCCTGACCCAGGAGTTTGGACGGGGGTACCGCAATCTGCTCGCGCTGCTTCCCGGTCGCGATCCCGACCTCCAGCACGAAACCGTCATTGTCTGCGGGCATTTCGATCATGTCGGCTACGGGAACTCGTCCAACAGCCTGGGACCTTACGGCTACATTCACAACGGTGCGGACGACAACGCGAGCGGCACGGCGGCCATCATCGAAGTCGCCGAGGCAATTGCTCAGCTCGAAGATGCCCCACGACGCACGATTCTGTTTGCGCTGTGGGATGCGGAGGAAGCCGGACTCCAGGGCTCCTATCACTGGACACGTCAGCCGACGCGCGACCTTAAGAGCGTCAAGCTCGTCATCAATGTCGATATGGTCGGGCGCCTGAGAGACGAAGGGCTGAGCCTGTATGGGGTTCGCTCGATGGCCGGCATGAGGCAGTTCATTTCGCACGCCAATCAGGTGGCTGCGGTGCCAATCGAGTTTGACTGGACGAATCGCGATGACAGCGATCACTGGCCGTTCGCCCTGCAGCAGATTCCGTACGTATTCCTGCACACTGGAGACCATCCCGACTACCACCGACCCTCCGATGATATCGACAAGCTCAATCTGAACGGCATGCAACAGATTGCAAGACTGATGTTCGACCTGACCCTTCGGGCCGCCAACGACGACAGGCCCGCCCGGTTTCGTCCGGAGTGCCGACAGGAGGGACGGTCACAGCAGTTGACGGTCGAAAGACAGGCCAAGCTTCCCCCCCGGCTGGGGATCAACTGGCAGAGAGACCGACAGCCTGGCGAGGCGTTCCGGATCGAGCGTGTCCATCCCGGGTCACCGGCCGCACAGGCAGGGCTCCGTCCCGGCGACACGCTGACACGGTTCGGCGATCGTGAGGCCGAGCAGATTGACGACCTGACGCAGGTGGTCTTCGCGTCTCGCAGCCGTGTGCAGGTCGGCGTCACGCGCCCGGGAGCTGTGGCACCGATGACGCTCGAGGTGGAGTTGCTGGGCTCCCCGCTGCGCATGGGATTGACCTGGCGAGAAGATGCCGCTGAGCCGGGTGTGGCGATCGTGACCGGGGTGATGCCCGGATCCCCTGCCGCCGCCGCCGGCCTCGCAGCCAACGATCGGCTGCTCCCCCTCGTTGATGCTGACGATGCAGGGACCGAGTGGCTGGTCGAACTGGGGGCCGTCTCCGAGACAGAGGTGACGCTCCTCGTGGAGCGCAACGGACTCCTGGAGAAACAGGTCCTCAGGCTCCCCGCTGCGCAGGATGAGTAGTCAAGCCTGCAGGTGGGCAAACACCGCCTCGGCGGCCCGTTCGCCGCTGTGGATGCAGTCCGGCAGACCGACGCCGTGATAGGCGTTGCCGGCGAGCTGGAATCCTGCGTGCCGGGCGGCGGCGGTCTCGATGGACGCCACCCGGTCGAGATGACCCACGTGGTATTGGGGCATGCCGCGATCGTAGCGAGCCACGAGCGACACCAGCGGGTACCCTTGCACCCCCAGGAGTTCCTGCAATTCGGAACGGACCAGTTGCACCAGTTCGTCATCAGTGCACTCGAGTTGCTCGGGCTGCATGGCGCCTCCCACAAAGGTCCTGAGGATCACCTGTCCCTCGGGGGCACGGCTGGGGAACTTCCGGCTGAGGAAGGAGACCGCCAGAATCCTCCGCCCCTCGACATGCGGAATCACCAGACCGAACGCGTCCAGGGGATGCCTGATGTCTGCCAGTCGATGTCCCGTGACCACAATGGCGCTCGACGCGTACTCGATTGCCTGCAGGCGTCCGGCGAGGTCAGCGTCCCAGCTTTCGATAAGGCTGGCGGCCCGGTAGGCCGGAACCGCGACAATCAACGCGTCGAACGTCAGTGCCTCACCGCTGGAGGTGCGCAGTGTCCAGCCGGTGTCGATCGGGCGCACCGCATCCACGCTCCGTTGCAACTGGATCGTTCCGCGAGACTGCAGTTGCTGATGAAGAGTGTCGACCAGTAGCGAGAGTCCCCCCGCCAGTGACGCGAAGAGGCCATAACGGGCACCGCTGGCTGCCTGATCGCCAGCCGAGGAGCGATGCCGTTCCCTGAGGACGGCCTTCAGCAGGCTGCCATGGTCACGTTCCATGGCGAGAAAACGCGGCAGCGTGGCCTGCATGCTGAGTCGCTCAGGATCGGAGGTGTAGATTCCCCCCACCATTGGCTGAACAATGCGTTCGAGTGCTTCAGGCCCCAGGCGTCTACGGACGAAGGATCCCAGGCTCTCGTCGGCATCGTCGCGCCGGGCCGGGATGAAGAATTCAGACGCGACGCGCAACTTGCCGCGCCTCGATAGCAGCGGTGACCACAGCAGGGGGCCGAATCGCCGAGGTACGATCAGCTCGAATCCCTGCGGTGTTGCAACCGGGCGGCCATCCTTGAGAATGAGCGATCTCCGAAAGCGGGAATCCGTGCTGATCAGCTGATCGGTCAGGTTCAGTCGTTGACAGAGGTCGAGGGCCCAGGGCTTGTTTGTGATGAACGAATCGGCCCCGGTTTCGATGGTGAAGCCGTCGATGGTCTGCGTGCCGAAGACACCTCCCAGCCGCGGACTGGCTTCGAACAGCGTGACGTCGACGGGCCGGC
The DNA here is from genome assembly GCA_963715185.1 of uncultured Planctomycetaceae bacterium. Lineage (GTDB taxonomy): Bacteria > Planctomycetota > Planctomycetia > Planctomycetales > Planctomycetaceae > CAVPPT01. Next base: position 151,511 of record CAVQRG010000010.1, on the reverse strand, counting down.
CCCGGCCAGGCGACAACTCTCCCAGGCGGTGGGCCGCTGCCAGCCCGGTGATGCCACCCCCAATGATCGCGACCCGTCGCGGCCTTGTGTCAGAGTCGAGCATCAGTCTCGCGGGGGAATTGTTGCAAGCGTGGGGGTCGCAGCGGCCTGCGGCCGGATGAGGGATGGAGCACGTGTCCGTCAGCGCTGCCCCATGGTATGGACCATGTCGACGAGGGCCCGGACATGGTTGGGGTCCATGCCCGGCATCACGCCATGCCCGAGGTTGAAAATGTGTCCCGGGCGTCCCTCTGCGGCGGCAAGCACCTCCCGGGTTCGCGCCTGAAGTGTGTCGAGGTCCGCGAACAGGAGGACAGGGTCGAGATTGCCCTGCACGCCGACATCATGCCCAACGGCGGCCCAGCCCTCGCGAAGATCGACGCGCCAGTCCATGCCGATGACCTGTCCCCCGGCTTCGCGCATGAGCGGCAGCAACGCCGGATTGCCCGTAAGAAAGTGGATCACGGGAGCCTGCTCCTCGATCGCCTGGATGACGCGGCGGGAGTGCGGTAGCACGTAGCGACGATAGTCATGCGGCGAGAGACAGCCGCCCCAGCTGTCAAACAACTGCACAAGCTGGCATCCGGCTTCGATCTGGCCGCGGAGGTAGACGATCAGGCTGTCCACCAGCCGCGTCATGAAGTCTTCCCACGCGGCGGGATCTGAATACATGAGAGTCTTCGTGTGTCGGAAGTCCCGTGAACCGGCCCCCTCGATCGCGTACGACGCCAGTGTGAAGGGCGCCCCGGCGAAACCGATCAGAGGAATGTCGGCCGGAAGACCGGCCCGAACCAGGCGGGCCGTTTCGAGGACCTCCCCCATTTCATCGGCCCGATCGACGGTCCGTACCCGCTTCAGATCGTGCCCGGTTCGCAGCGGATTGTGGATCGTGGGGCCGGGCTCATACGTCAGGTCAAAACCCATCGGGATCAGTAGGGGCGGCAGGTCGGCAAACAGGATCGCGGCATCGACACCGAGAACCTCCCGGGCCGAGATCGTGACCTCCGCCGCCAGCTCGGGACGCCGACAGAGTTCCAGAACCGACGAGACCTTGCTGCGGATCTCCATGTACTCGGGGAGGTAACGACCGGCCTGACGCATGATCCAGACCGGCGTTGTGTCGGTGACCTCGCGGCGGACGGCCTTCATCAGCCGGCTCTCATGGAGCGCTGTCGTCATGGCAGCACCCGGCTGAGTGTTGGATCGTTCCATGACCGGCGCCAATCCGAGAGGCGCTGGTCCAGTTCCGCAGTGATCATGCCATACCTTTGATCGCCGCCGAGGTTGCGCAACTCGTCGGGATCTTCCGTGATGTGGAACAGTTGCCGCCGATTCGCCAGGGGGTACACGATGAGCTTCCAGTGTTCGGTGCGGATCATGCGCTGTGAGTCGCGAAAGTGTGCGAACACGGCATCGTAGACGCCAGACTGCCGACCGTCGAGGACTGGCAGCAGACTCTTTCCCTGGACCGACGATACGATCTCGACGCCGCATAGATCACAAATCGTGGGATACAGGTCGCGCAAGTAGCATTGAGCGACGATCCGTCGCCCCGGTGTGATGCCCGGGCCGCGCCAGATGAGCGGCACGCCGATCGAATGGTCATACATGTTCTGCTTGCCGCGGAGGCCATGACTTCCCAGGGCCAGCCCATGGTCACTGGTCCAGATGATCAGCGTGTTGTCCAACTGGCCGAGATCCGAAAGTCCTTCGAGCAGTCGTCCAAGCTGCGCGTCCAGGTCCGAGAGCACCGCGAAATAGACCGCCCAGGCCCCGCGCGTCTCCTCCGGTGTCCGCGGCCAGTGAAACAGCAGTTCGTCGCGACCTTCGAAGTTGCCGTGGTCGAACGGATGGGACGCGGCAAAGTTGCGTGGCAGCGGGATGTCTGCCGGGTCGTAGACTGGGTCATTGCCCGAGGGCGTGAGGAGTGGATCATGAGGGGCCGTGAAGTTGACATGCAGAAAGAACGGTGCGTCCCGCTTCTTCTGCAGGAAGCGGAGGGCGGCGTCGGCGATCATCGCGCTGATGCCGGGTGTCAGTCCCACGCCCCGTTCCGGGAACAGTTGGCGATCATCAGTCTGAAAGACCCAGCCCCGATAGCCGGTGACGGGCATCCCCTTCCAGTCCACCGGATGCGTCAGGGGGAGCCGCCCTGCTCCGCCGGCAAAGAGGCCCTCGACGCTGGCATATCCGTACTGCGAGGGACGTCCGGCTGTGTGCCATTTGCCGACGTAGCAGGTGTCATACCCCGCGCAGCAGAACTTCTGACAAGCTGGGGACCCCGGTCCTGACGCCGAAACCATAGTCGTCCCGGCCGTTGTGCAGGCCATCACGTCCGGTGAGAATCTCGGCCCGGCTGGCCACGCAGATGGGTACGGCCGTAATGGCCCGGGTGAAGGTCGTTCCTTCTTCGACGAGGCGATCCAGGTGAGGCGTCCGGATCGTGCTGTTGCCCAGGGCGTGAATCGTGTCCGGCCGCTGATCATCACTGACGAGCAGCAGCACATTCGGCCGCTTGGTGGTAGCTTCGGCGTCTGCAGGCGGCACGAGGGCGCACAGCACGATTCCGCAAGCGGCGAGGGTCAGTCGGCAGAACATGCAGGCAGATTGCCTCACACGGGATGGAACTGTCCCGCCGTGCGGGATCCGGATTGACCTGAAGTCCCGGTCGAGGTTATCACCCCGATTCCTGCCTTGTCCTTCATTGTGCACCTCCCCAGTCTGAAGCTCCGGACGATGACTGTCCAGCCTGTCATCCCCCCGTCCTGGCTGCCTGCGGATCTGGAACTGGGTCCGCTGCTGGGGGAGGGGCGGCGGTCGCAGGTGTTCGCCGCCCACTGGCAGGAGGAGGCAGTCGTGGTCAAGCGCTATCGGGAAGCGACCGTCCGCAAGTATCGCCGCAAGTACGGCGTCAGCATTGCACGTTTCGAGTACGAGCGGAACCTGGCATTCTGGGAGCAGGGCGAGCTCCGCCCCAACGTTCCCCGGCCGATCGGCGTCTGTGCGACTGCCGGACGCGACGTGGAACTGTTCATTCAGCAGCGGGTGGACGGTTGCCGTCCCCAAGAACTTGTGGGCGCGATGGGAGACTGCCTGCAGGGATCTTGCAGGCCATTGACCGGGTGGTCGACCTGGCATCCGCCCATTGCCTCTACGACATCGACATGAGTCCGTCCAACTTTGTGCTGCAGCGAGAAGGACACGGGTGGCGTCCCCTGTTGTTCGACTTCAATCTGATGCCGCAGCATCTGTGTGCCCCCAACCCGCTGGTTGCGCTGCTCTATCGAATCGGCGTGAGACATCCGGCGCATCGCGACCGCTGGATGCTTCGGCGTCTGCGCACCTGGCCTGACTGAGAGTCCGCCATGAGGGTTTTGCCCGCCCGTACGACGTGGTACTGCACCGATGAGGGTACCCGGCTGCTCCGCGCATGGGCTCGGACAACTGCGGGACGTTCTCGTGTCGCTCCCCAGGGAGGCAGATCGCAAGCATCCGCACAAGGATGTGCAACAGGTGGTGCTCACCGATGCGGGGTCTTCCTACGTGGTCTACATCAAACGCCAATGGTCGTGGGAACGTCGTCTGCCCCGCTGGTCGGATGTGCGCGATGGCGTCGCCGGTCGTCCCGACCCCGTCCGCGAATGGCGGGGGCTTCAGGCCATGGCGGCTGCCGGCCTCAATGTCCCCGAGCCCTGGGTGCTATTCCGGGATCCGCGACCCCTCTCACCGCGGGCCGCGCTGATCGTGTCCGCCGTTCCTGTGGTCTCCTCGCTGGCCGAACTGCTGTCGATTGGGTGGCTGAACCGGCTGGAGTTGTCGGAGCAGGAGTCTGTGGCGCTGGCCTTGGCCGCTGTCGTCCAGCAGATCGAGTCTGCAGGTCTGCGCTGGCGGTCGATGAAGGCCAAGCACTTCTACCCGGAACAGACGGCGGACGGCGAATGCCGCATGTGGCTGATTGATTGTGAAGGCGTGTGCGCGGCCACCAGCCATCGTCAGAACCGTCGCGACCGCGAGACGCTGCTGCGGTCGCTGGAAATCGCCGGGGCACCGGTCGCGTTCGTGTCGCGGATCGTCTCGGGCCTGGTCAAGCCGCCTCACTGCCGGCTTTCAGAATCCCATGAGGGGTCCAGATTGCACGGGACCGCCGCGTCTGCCGCCTGAGTCCGTCGTTGACCCGCCTGGTCACGGCTCCTGCATACTCGCGTGTGTGATCGAGGTGCAGGCAGACCGCTCGATGGCGGACCTGTTTGCCGCGTATCCCGGCATGCTCCAGACGCTCGCCCAGTTCGCGATCCAGGCCGCCGTGCTGCATGCGCTCGTCATAACCGTTGACGGCGAGGAGATCGTTCCGCCATGCCGACGAATTTCCACCATTCCAGGTGGGGCGGGTCGGAGTGATTGTATCCAGCCACTCCGCGACACGGCGATGAAGCATCAGACGGAGATCCCGGCGTGAACGGGCTAGTCCGGATCGGCGCAGCCAGTCGACCTCCGCGACTCGACCGGTGAGAACGTCCTCGGGGCGGATGCGCAGCGAAAGGTCCAGTGGCAGTCGAATCGCACCTCCGGACAGAAACCGCCCCCGTGCTGCCAGTTGCCGGTGTCGTTGCACAAAGTCCCGCCGGGGGATGCAGTCCCCGTCCGAGAAGATCAGGTAGTCTGCCTGAGCAGCCTCAATGGCCTGATTCAGAATCGTGCATTTGCGAAAGCCGCGATGTGGATGCCAGAGATGCTGGATGTCCAGCGACGTCCAGCGTTGCAGCGCCGCGATTTTCTGACCGGTCACACCCGTCGAACCGTCATCGGCGATGATGATCTGAAACTGCTGGCACGTCTGAGCGGCATACCCCCAGAGTACGAGCTCGAGCCACTCTGGCTGGTTGTACGTGCTGAGGATGACCGAGACTCGCATGGGGACCGCTCCGGGGGCCTGTTGAGGACGGACCTGTTACTCTCCGGCTTCGATTCGGTCAAGAGAACTTGTGTGACAGTCCGATTTGCCCCGCCTCCGGGCGGACTGACGCCCGAAGGAGGTTGGCCTCCACCGTACGTTGGCACGAGCTGCCGGCATCGGATATTGTGAAATCCCGGTGCTTCCCTGCCCTCCTGCGATCTACTGGAACAGCCACCATGACCAATCGCTATCGTCCCACGCGGCGTGCCTTCCTGCAGACCTCTGCGGCGGCCTTCGCGGCTCCGTACATCATTCCCAGTCGCTGCCTTGGTGCCAATGAACGAATCACCGTCGGATGCGTCGGCGTGAAGAATCAGGGCTCGGGAAACCTCAAGCGTTTTCAATCTGCCGGGTGCAACATCGGTGCGGTCTGCGACGTCGATACTGATGTCATGGCGAAGGCGATGACATCGGTGACGGGGCATCAGCCCCGCGCCTATACCGACTATCGTCAGCTCCTCGAACAGCCGGACCTGGATGCCATCGTGGTGACCACGCCCGACCACTGGCACGCACTCATCACGATTCACGCCTGTCAGGCGGGCAAAGATGTGTACTGCGAGAAGCCACTCTCGCTGACGATCGCGGACGGACGTCGAATGGTGAACGCGGCCCGCGAGCACGCGCGTGTGGTGCAGACCGGTTCGCAGCAGCGATCCGGCAAAGAATTTCACAAGGCCTGTACTCTCGTACGCAACGGTGCCCTGGGGCGGATCGAACGGGTGCTCGTGGGCATCAATACCCCCAATCATCCCGGTCAATTGGGGCCCGATACCAGTGCGCCGCCAGAACTCGACTACGAGATGTGGCTCGGTCCGGCCCCGGCGCGGCCCTACAACGACAAACGTGTCCACTACAACTTCCGATTCTGGTGGGATTACTCCGGAGGTCAGATGACGAACTGGGGCGCCCATCACCTCGATATCGCGCAGTGGGCCCTGGGAACCGACGACACTGGTCCGATCGCCACCGAAGGGTCAGCCACGTTTCATCCGCAGCAGTTTCACGAAGTCACCGAGAGCTGCCGCGTGACGCATACCTATGCGAACGGCGTGCAGGTCATCGTGGGACAGGCACAGAAAGATATCCCGGGGGGCACCACATTCATCGGGAGCGAGGGGACTCTGCACGTCAATCGCGGCAAGCTGACGAGCAACCCCCCAGAGATTGTTGAGACGGAGATCGACGGACTCCCCGTGCAACTCGCGCGCAGTACCGATCACACGGCGAACTTCTTGAACTGCGTGCGGGACAGACATCGCCCCATCTGCGACGTCGAGATCGGGCATCGCTCAGCCACCGTGTGTCACCTGGGAAACATCGTCTGCCGGCTAGGGCGGGCCATCCGTTGGGATCCGGTGCAGGAGCAGATTCTCGACGACGAAGAGGCCCAATCGATGACGGACCGCGCCTACCGCGCGCCTTGGTCACATGACATGCGATTCGCAGTCTCCTGACACTCTTCGAGTGGGGATCATGATTACGAGGAACGGAAAAAACCTGATGCGCCTGACGCTGGTTCTGATGGTGATGTACGTCTTCCCGGTGGCCGTGCTGAGTGCCGATCCATCGGCGGTCGACAAGGACGAGGCACGGCATCTGACGAATATTCGCCAGGTAAGCTTCGGTCTGCCCCGTGCTGGCGAAGGCTACTTCTCACCCGACGGCCAGACCGTGGTCTTTCAGGCCTACCCGATCGGATATCCGTTCTATCAAATCTATGTGCAGCCACTCGATGAACGCGTCCCGCAGCGGATCAGCCCTGGCCGGGGGCGCACCACCTGCGCCTACTTCCGACCGGATGGCGAGCGGATCCTGTTCTCGTCGGCCCATGCCAATCCAGAGATGGAAGCCAACGAGGCGGCTGGCGCCGAGCCGCCTCCGAGGGGGGGCGTCGCCGCTATGAGTGGGATTTTGACCCGCACATGGACATCTTCACAGTCAAGCCGGATGGCACGGACCTCATCCAGTTGACCGACACGCCCGGGTACGATGCCGAGGCCAGCTACTCGCACGATGGCCGCAGCATCGTGTTCACATCCACGAGGGATGGTGACCCTGATCTCTACATCATGGATGCCGATGGTTCGAACGTGAGGCAGCTTGTGAATACGGATGGGTATGACGGAGGACCGTTCTTCTCTCCGGATGACCGCTGGGTCATTTTTCGCAGCGACCGAGACGAAGAGCACATGCTGCAGTTGTTCGCGATCTCGGTCGACGGGAATCAGGAGGTGCAACTCACCGATGACCTGAACACCGTCAACTGGGCTCCCTATTTTCATCCCGATGGGGACAAGATCGTCTGGGCCCGGGCCGACTACTCGCGTGGACCCGAGTTCGCCAACTTCGATCTGTACACGATGGACATCAAGTCGGGAGAAGACTTCTTCGAGGGCGGGGACATCGAGCGCATCACCTTCCATGAGAAGGCTGATGTGCTCCCGGTCTTCAGTCCCGATGGCGAGCAGCTGATGTGGACTTCGAGTCGCACTGCAGACGCCAGCAGTCAGCTATGGATTGCCGACTGGCAGGTTGACTGAGGGTCGATCGTGGGAACGGTACCCTGGCCGGGCCTGCTTCACGACTGTCGACATCCCGCAAAGAACGATCGAAGCGACCGGTTGCCGGTCGCTTCGATAAACCCACTGGTTCGTGTTCCGTCAGCGACGCATGCTGCTGGCCGGGCGTCCGGCATACTGGCTGCCCCCGCCCTGCAGGGAATAGACCGTGGGATCGTCCACGATCCAGGGCGTCGACCAGGATCGGCCGTTGTCCGGAGTCACGACGTTGAAGAAGATCGTATTGAAGTACTGACTCGGAATTCCGTACGGGAGCGTCGAGGTGATGTGATCCCGTGCGGTCAGATCGTCCACGCCCGGCTTGGCATAGTAATGGACGTGGGAGTCCGGAGTGATCGACATCCCCAGCGTCCACCAGCCGGTCTGCGTGATCTTGGGGCCGACGATGTCGTGCCCGTTCTCGCCCGCACGGATAATGAAGACCGCGTGATCTTCGGTGTACTGCGGGCTGGTCTTGCTGTTGAACTGGATGAAGAAGCCGGGATAGAACGGTTCGATTTCCGTCACGGTGCGGGTTCGGCCACGCCGAAACAGCCGACCGAATCCAGTCACCTCTTCCTCCTTGGTCTGCGGTCCCTGCAAACCGGCACGCATCCCGAACGAGACGCCCGTCCGCTGCTCCCACTGTTCCCAGGGTGGCAGATAGACACGAACGACAAAGTTCGGCGAGTACGAGACCGGCATCGGCCGGGCCGCCATGATGAAGTCATCCTGCGCCTGCTCGTGGCCGGGGCGCCCAGGGACACCGGTGTCCCGTGACCGCAGATACAGAGCCCCCGTGCTGCCGGGCAGCCCGCCCGCGGGCGTCTGGACGATCTGCACCACATCCGGAGTCCCGCGCTTCGGGCTCTCGAACCATTTGCCGTTGTTCGACTTCCCGAGTGGGTAGCGGATGTTCTCGTCCTCTTCCTTGCTGCTCTTGGGAAGATTGAACGTGAATTCCCACTTCTCATCTTCGAACTGGTCAATGTTGACGACCGTCCCGGTGCCGGGCACCACTTGGGCGTGGGCCTGACCTGCCCCGTGCGTCAACTGAGTCACGAGCAGCAGGCTGGGGATGGTGATGATGTGGTGCACTGCAAAGATCCGCATGAACTCACTCCTTGAGAAGTGATGAGCTGTTCGGTCCCAGGGGACCGGAAAGAGTCAAGTCGTCGACTGCTGGAGTTTCGACGAGGAAACGGGCCTGCAGGGATATCGGCGCATCGGTCCGAAGCGAGTGAGTCACAGCGCCACGAAGACAGGCCGGCAGCACGACAACCGCAATCGTAGCGGTCTGGCAAGGCTTGCGGCCGTCAGCGTTGACGCAACTCTCCGAGGGTTCCGGACGGGATCGGTCGAATCGCGCTGGACTACTAGATCTGGCTGCAGACCCGGATTATCGTCTTTTTCAAGGCCTGTCCGGGGGATCCTCTCACGTCCCAGCGCGACGGTATCGATTCCGCAACCAGTTCAGCCGGAATGGGAACCGACGGCGAGGCTGACGACGAATCGGCTGCGGGCGGGAGTGGGCAGGCATCACGAATCCCAGAACAAGCAGCGCGGCCGAGAGGGACAGTCCGGCGAAGCTGAATCCAGGCACCAGGGCGACTCGTGTCATCAGTGGCAGCACAGAGGCCCAGATGGTGAGGGGCGGCTGGGCAACGCTTTGTGGTGACTCAGATTGATGTTGGTCAGGGACTCGATGCCCCTCCGGGACCAGCGGATCTTCGATTCCCAGCCGCGAGGACTGACGCACCCCGGTCATTCGCGCGACGTAATCCGGGTCGCGGCGCATGGAGTCGGCGATCCTCTCAAGCACGTGAATCTGTGCCTGCAGCCCGGCCAGATGCGACTCGTTCGCGTTCCACTGCCGGACCAGGCTCTGCTGTCGCACCAACTTCGGCGAAAGGGCTGTCAGGGCGAACAGGGACGCTGAGATCAGCAGGCACGCCCAGAACAGGAGGGATCGACCGCAGGAATGGAGAGACGACCGCGACATCGCGAAAGCCAGATCGAGGAACGACGGGCCTGGTGAGGGGGACGGAAACCACATCCGGAACTGCCCTGCCCCTCTCATCGACGTGAGAGGAGCACGAGTCCCCGAAAGAACGCGGTCATCACCCGGAAACGGCTGCAACAGCCGCGTGTCACCACGAACCTGCGACTCTTATCGACACTTCGGGATGCCCAGGCGGCTCAGATCGTACCACCGTACACGGCGGCCGCTCCCAGGATCTCCTCGATCCGCAGGAGCTGATTGTACTTGCAGATCCGATCGGTCCGGCTGGCTGAGCCCGTCTTGATCTGTCCGGTTCCCAGGGCCACCGCCAGGTCGGCGATGGTCGTGTCCTCGGTCTCACCGGATCGATGGCTCATGACCGCCGTATAGCCGTTGCGGAATGCGAGGTCGACCGCTTCGATGGTCTCGCTGAGTGTGCCGATCTGGTTGACTTTGACGAGAATACTGTTGGCGACCCCCTGCTCGATTCCCGAAGCCAGTCGCTTCGAGTTGGTGACGAACAGGTCATCACCGACGAGCTGACACTTGTCCGAGAGTCGTTCGGTGAGCAGCTTCCATCCGTCCCAGTCATCTTCCGAGCACCCGTCCTCGATGGAGCAGATGGGATATCGGTCGACCCAGCCCTGCAGCAGATCGACGACTCCTGCCGCATCGTAAGTCTGACCCTCGATCTTGTAGGTCTTCGCCTTGGCATCGTAGTACTCGGTGGCCGCGCAATCGAGGGCGAGCTTCACCTGCTCTCCGGGGCGATAGCCCGCCTGTTCGATCGCCTTGAGGATTACCTGGATCGCTTCCTCGGAGTTCGGAAGGTCGGGGGCAAATCCTCCTTCGTCACCGACGGCGGTGCTCATGCCCTTGTCGTGCAGCACTTTCTTGAGGCTATGGAACACCTCCGCGCCGCACCGCAGCGCGTCGCTGAACGAATCGAACCCGAGCGGCATCACCATGAACTCCTGCATGTCGATGCCGTTATTCGCATGCTCTCCGCCATTGATGATGTTCATCATGGGAGCGGGGAGTCGATGGGCACCCACGCCGCCGAGGTAGCGGAACAGTGGCAGATAGCTGACGCGCGCTGCAGCATGGGCCGACGCCAGCGAACAGGCCAGAATCGCGTTGGCGCCGAGGCGCGACTTGTTCTCGGTGCCGTCGGCGTCCAGCATCACCCGGTCGATCGTCGCCTGGTCCGAGACATTCAGGTCCATGAGGACGTCGGCGAGTTCTCCGTTCACGTTGGCAACGGCCTGCTCGACGCTCTTCCCGAGGTAGCGGGACTTGTCTCCATCCCGCAGTTCACAGGCCTCGTGTGCCCCCGTACTGGCTCCACTGGGGACCGCCGCCCGCCCGATCGTGCCGTCTTCGACCTCGATGTCCACTTCGACTGTGGGGTTTCCACGGCTGTCCAGGATCTGCCGCCCATGGACGGCGGTGATGGCCATACTCATCTTCGCTGTTCCCTGTCACGTTGAACTCAAACGGGTCAAACTGAAGACGCCGTTTTAGCACATGGGGAACGGCAGATGCCATGATCGACCGGTCGATTCATGCCGATTTGCGCAAAGGCTCGGAGTCCGGTCGAGGGAGCGGACGCAGATCGATCGGCTGAGCCAGTCGGGGACGAGGAACGCGGCGCCCGTTCAGCAGCGCGCCGACCCACGTGTGGCGGACAGCTGCCTGATAAGTCAGCAACGACAGCGTCAACGCTACCATAAACGACACGGCGAACTTGATTTCGACGGGCCAGGACAGCGGTGCCAGATCGGCCTGCGTCAGTCCCACCACCGGATGGTGGAAGAGATAGATCCAGAACGATGCCTCGGCCAAGTACCTTACGGCCGGTGGGGCAGGCTGATGAATCCATTTCAGGCACACCCCGACGGAGCCCGTCACAAGCAGCCAGGCATGCAGTACGAACAGCACGGCCAGGGTGATGCGCTCGGTCCCGGCAAGGGGGGTCGTGGCCTGGCGGTGGATCAGCGTAAGCAGGAAGGGCAGCAAGAGGCCTGCGGCGATGAGCCGACCCTCACACCACGCCATGGTAGGCTTGGGGGGCAGTGTCACAGAGGCGGACTGCCGAGTCGTCGCCTCCGCCATCGACAGCCAGCCGAACAGGAACCAAGGGCCAAAGAACAACAGGTTTGCGGGTAGCGGCCACCAGCTGTGGCGGAAGCCGATCAGGATCTGAGGCTCTAACCACAGGGCCCCCGCGCTCAGCGCGAGCAACGCGACTGGTGCCCCGCGGAACCTCGCGGGCTTCAGCGGCAGCGTCTCGCGGGTCGCGGAAGTTCCCCAGCGCCTGGCCAGGTAGGGACTGATCTGCGACCGGATGCGGGATGCTCCCCACGCCGCCATACAGAACACCCAGAGATACTGCAGAAACCACAGGTGAGAGACCCCCCAGAGGTGATCACCAAGCGGGCTGTCGACCTTGAGGCTGCGCAGTTTCTTGGCGGGAATCCAGCCTTGGGCTGCCCACGACAGCAGCCAGGCGTACAGGTCCAGCGGCAGAATGACGACGCACGCAAACAGGAAGGGGCCGAGCAGCCGCTGCGTTCGATGTCTGAGAAACTCCGCCTGACCCCGTGTCTGAAAGACCTGGGCCGCGAGGAACCCTCCCAGAAAGACGAACAGCGGCATCACAAACGAGTCGATCCACCAAGTGAGGGCGTCGACTGGCGCACTGCCTGCGGCGTCCTGGGTCGCCCAGGCCAGCCCGGGCATCGGCACCACAAGGTAGGCGATGCCGGCATGCAGAGCCACGACGAGCAGGGCCGCGACAGCCCGCAACCAGTCGAGACCGGGAAGACGAGGCGCACCCGGGCGACGCGGGGATCTCTGTGAATTGTCCTGAGGAGAGGACATCCCTGTCGCTCCAGACGGGCAGGACGAGAAGCGGGAATGTAATCACGGATCGGGCGTGGCTGTCAATACGACATAGAATCATATGCTAACTGTACTTGCGGCTGATCATACGTGGTGTTAATTTATACCCCCGCAAATGATGGCTGTTGACCACACCCGGGTGGTGTTAATGGCGGGCCCGCTGTACGAATTTGCTCAGGATCCGATCTTTCACCAGGAACGAGTCGGCAACATGCTGATTCTGTCCCTCGTGGAGAATCCGGCGGACGTCAACTATCGGAACCTCCAGCGCGACTACAACGAGATCTATCGAGATCTCCTGCAGCCGGAGATCCAGTTCCTGATGTTCGACCTCAGCCGCTGCGATTATCTCGACTCGATTGTGATCGGGATGCTGATCGCGTTTACGCACCGCCTGCGGGAACGGGATGGCAACGCGGTCCTGGTGGGAGTGACCCCCAAGGTTGAAGGGCTCATCCGGCGACTGATGCTCCTCCAGCCCGACGACAAGCGCGCGATGTGGATGAGCTACCCGACACGCGAGGCTGCGCTGGCCGCCCTGCCCTGGTGAGGTTGCCGCGAGTCGAACCTGTCCATCGCCGGTTCTGGTCCCTTGTTTGGTCGCTCGGTCCTGCGAACTCGGCCACCCATCACACCACCGGGTTGCGCAGCACTCCGATGCCTTCGATCTCTGCCTCCAGGAGGTCGCCGCTCCTGAGGAATTTCCCCTTGGCCTTGCCGACCCCGTCGGGCGTTCCGGTGGAGATGATGTCACCCGGATGGAGTGTGACAAAGCTGGAGAGGAATTCGATGATGGCCGCAACTGGAAATACCATTTCCCCGGTCGACCCGTCCTGCTCAACCTGACCATTGACTTTGAGCGTCAGCTGCAGGCTTTGCGGGTCCGCCACTGCATCGGCCGAAACGACGCACGGTCCCATCGGACAAAACGTGTCGTGCCACTTGCCGTGCAACCAGTCGAAGAACTGGTCCTTGGGCCGTCCGTTTCGTCCCGGGTTGGGATGAAAGGCCCGGTCAGAGATGTCGTTGACGACCGTATAACCGGCCACGTGGCTCAGTGCGTCCGCTTCCGACACTGCCTGACACGTCCGGCCGATAATCACGCCCAGTTCCAGCTCCCAGTCGATCTGGTCCGGAGACACGGGGGGAATCCTCACCGGGTCGCCAGGATGGGTCAGCGTTGTCGCAGGTGGCTTCATGAATACGTAGGGAAAGGTCTTGGCTCGCTCCTCGGCCCGGCCTCCCCCCTCCTCGATATGCCTGGCGTAGTTGCCTGCCAGCAGCAGCAGCTTGCCCGGGTTGGGAATCGGCACCAGGAGTTGGACCTCAGACAACGGCAATCCGAGTGCCTGGCCGGCATCAGCCTGCTGTTGCAGTATACGGCTGGCCTGCACGGCGGCGGCATGCTTCGGGCCCAGGGGGAGGTAATCAAGGAGGCTGTTGGGCTGCTCGGCAGCTTCTGAGACGATTCCGAGGGCCTCGAAAGGAATGACGCGATCCTCGGTGTAGAATCCGACGAGTGTCCGGTCATCGACGTTGAAGCGACAAATGCGCATGATGCAGTTCTCCTGGAGTTGCCGACGACGTCAGTGTGGGGCCGGATGCCCGTGGATGCAACGGAGTACGTCTGGGTTTGGCTGAGGGGCGTTCGCGAGGGGACGTCGCCAGTTCGACGAGACCCGCTGGTGCTCGCCCGGAGGCGAGCGATTTGCTAGAAGCCGATCATGAGCTACAAGAGTCTGACCGTCCTCATCCCCGGTCACAGTCTGGAAGACTTTCCCTATGAACTGCCTGAGCAGCAGGCGGAGGGTTTGCTCAACGCCTTTACGGTGCTCTGGCACCCGCTGCTGCTGAGCGCTGCCGGCTCCCTTCCGGACTGGCACCGGGCCGACGAGCCACCGGGCGACCTTGCCGGGCGACTGATCATTGTGCCCACCGCGAGTGATGACTGGCTGCCTTGCACCTGGCTGGAGGACACGCGCGACGAGGGGGGACGGATCATCACGGGCGTCAGCGAACGGGAGGCCCTGCTGGAACAGGTCCTGTCCTCCGTCGCTGTGGAACCGGACGTGGCATTACCAGTCGACCCGGATCTGGTCGCTGACTTTCTCGCGCTCGGACATTGTCAACTGCAGGTGGAACTGCTCACCCGGCAGATGCGCTACTTCCCGGATCGGGATGAAGCTCGCTTTGCCATATCGGCCCTGGCGGCGGCAGCGGCAGCGGTCGCCGGCGACCGGACGGCGACCGAATCACATCTCCGGAACTGCTTCGAGATGCTGCTGGAAGCGCGTGAGCGTTTCTATCCGGTCGACTGCTATCTGGCTGACCTTTGCCTGTTGTCTGCAGAGCAATCCGGACCGGAGTGGCAGGACCTGGTCGGCGAAGACTGGCCCGTCAGTTTTCTGGCCACGGGGGCTGACTGGGAGTCGCTGGGGGCCCGGTATCCCACAGAGATCGAACGTCTCCGGGAGCGATGGTCCCAGGGGGCGATCGAAGTGCTCGGGGGCGAATGGGACGAGACGGGCACGGCGCTGCGCTCCACCGAGAACCTGTTGTGGCAGTTCCGCCGCGGGCGAGAGACCTTCAAACGCCTGTTCGGACGAGTCCCGGTGACCTGGGCGCGGCGGCGGTTTGGGATCGGCTCGCACCTCCCACAACTGCTGGACAAGCTGGACTATCGCGCCGCCCTGCACTTTGTTCTGGATGACGGCCTGTACCCCGACGAAGAACACGCCCACATGCGCTGGGAGGGACGTGACGGATCGGTGATCGATGCCACGAGCCGCATCCCGCTGGCGGCGGATGCTGCCACCAGTTTCTTGCGGTTCCCACAGAGAATGTCGGAGTCGATGGATTACGACCATTCAGCGGTGGTGATCTTTGCCCGCTGGCCGAAGTTGCACACCCCCTGGCTGGAAGACTTCCATCGGATTCAGAAGTATGCGCCAGTGCTCGGACGGTTCGTCACGTTCTCTCAGTTCTTCGAGGCCACCGACACGCCCGGGCGACTCTCGGCGTTTCCTGCAGCAGATTACCTCTCGCCCCAACTGGTGCGATGCGTCGCGCGTCAGGAACCGGATCCCATCAGCCGCTACTGCAAAGATTGGTCCCGGTACCATCGCTACGAGTCCGCCTCATGGATGCAGGGTGTGGCGTCCCTGCTGACATCGCGTGAGATCACCGCGAGTGACGTGATGGTTGCGGACACCCGCATGGCGGAGGCGGGCCCCGAGGCCGACCCCGAGCAGCAGCAGTTAACGGAGACCTGGCTGTCCGGGTACGCGGAAGGTGGTCAGCAGCAGATGGCGCAGTCACTGCTGGGTGATCGTGGATCGAGTTCCGGCAGCCTGATCATCAATACGCTTTCGTTCCCGCGTTGCGCCGTAGTGCGATTCGATTCGTTGCTGCCGGTGCCCGAGAGAGGTGAAGGGAGTTGCGTCTTCGCCAGTCAGTGGGACACTCAGGACCAGGCGCTGCTCGTGGATCTCCCCCCCTGCGGGTTTGTCTGGTTGCCCGATGCCGCGTCGTCACAGCCCCCGGTAACTCCCGAGCATGATATTCTGCTCGCCGAAGATTTGGTGCTGCGCAACGAGTTTTTCGAAGTCCGCCTGAGCGAGATCACCGGGGGGATCGGGCAGATCCGAACCTATCGTCGCAGTCCGAACCGACTGAGTCAGCAGCTTGCCTTTCGCTTTCCACGCGAACGATCCATCACCTACGGCGAAGGGGATGAGGTGGAGACCATCCGGACCGCCTATTCCGAAATGAGGCTCGCGGAAGCGCGTGTCGTGGCGGATGGACCGACCCTGGGACAGATCGAAACACAGGGGCAGATCGTCGATCAGCAGACGGAGATCCCTCTCGCGGAATACCGCCAGACAATCCGCGTGTGGCGTGGGTGCCCCATTGTCGACATCGAAATCGAGCTGGAAGTGCATCGTTTGCCAGAGGGGGATCCCTGGTCGAACTACTTCGCGGCCCGGTTTGCCTGGCACGATCCCGAGTCGGCGTTGACCGCGTCGATGCATGAAGGGGCGCACCCGGTGACCGCGGAACGTGTTGAAGCACCCCACTTCATCGAGATCGCCTCGGCCGACCGTCGTACGACCATTTTTCCACTGGGACGGCCCTTCCACCGCAAGACAGGACCGCGCATGCTGGACACGCTGCTGGTGGTCGCCGGCGAAACTCAGCGGAAGTTCCGCATGGTGATCGCGGTCGATGAAGAGTTTCCGCAGGCCCGTGCCCGTGAACTGATGACACCGGTGATGCCGCTGCGATCGGCCCGGGGGCCCGCACACCCTGCGTCCGCGTGGTTGTTTCAACTGGATGCCCGGAACGTCCAGTTGATCAGGGTCCTGCCTCCCTCGGTCGCGCTCTACGAGCCTGGTGAGGCGACTGCGTCAGTAACGACCTCGGGTCTGGTCGTCCGCCTGCAGGAGACTGAAGGCCGGCAGCGCACCACCCGTCTGGATTGCTACCGCAAGCCAGTTCGAGCATCCCAGCTCGATCTCAACGGCAAACGGACTACGGACCTGGTGATTGAAGGGCACACCATCCTGGTCGAGGTGGTCGCCTATGAGATCTGCGACATCGCTGTCGAATTCTGACGATCATCAGCAGCAGGGATCGCCGTCCGCTCCCGAGTGACTGGGTCGTCGACCGTCGCAGGCGGCATCACTGCACAACGAAGTTGAGAGCCGCCGAGGCGGTCTTCCCGGTGAGTTCGTCTCGCATCGTCAACCTCAGCACGTGAGGTCCGCGAGAGAGTGTCGTCGGCAACTGGATCCGGTAGCTGTGGAAATAATCCTGTCGCCTGGTCCGGCAGTGATCTTCGGTCTGCGGCAGTTCATGGTGGTAAACCATGGGGCCGTCGAGGTCCTCCTCGAGCACATCTACCGTCGACTGCAACAGGGTTCGATACTCTCCCGTCGATGTGGACTGGCTGGCGAAGTTACGAACTTCTGCATAGATCAGGACTGGCTGTCCGGCCTGAAACTGATCCTCGTCGTAGGGAGCGAAGTCACCGAAACCATCGATCCGATGGCAGAAGTTGACGGCGTGCAATTCCAGTCGGGCTTGCGGGCCCAGCAGGCGAACCGCATCGGTCAGTTGAGCGAGCGTTTGAGTTGCCCGCTCCTCGCGATCGGGAATGGCATCCTCGTCAAAATAGTTGGCGAGCGACCAGAAGAACTGAGTCCAGAATCGTTGTTGATCCGGCTCCAGCCCGGGGATCGCCTGCAGGGCTTCGGAACGCCGGCTGGCGATCAGGTACAGCATGCGCAGGCGCAATCTGCTGACGGACATAGCGTTCGCGTTCGGCAGCGGTGTCGCCCGGGTGCCCGTGGGTGATTTCGGCCTCGAGCAGTGCGATCAGCTTGTCGAGTTCCTCCTGCCAGAACAGCATCTCAATGGACCGCAGCGACTCGAGAGAAGCGGAGTCGTCCCGCGCTGGTGGAAACACGAGTTCTGGATCGAGGGAGTCCGAGGTGGCGTCGATTGGCGGTGTCTCAGGCGGTACCGCCATGGCATCGATCTGCTGGGAATCAGATTCTGTTCCCATCCCGAAGGCCCCGAGCACCGATGCCATCAGGTGCCGGCGATGCTCTGGCTCGACGGGTGCTGGTTCATCAGCGGCCCCGCGCTCGGTCACAGGCTCTGGTGCGGCCAGCCAGGACCCGGGTGTCACCAGGGGAGTCAGTCGGCGCACAATCGAGCTTCGTGGCTTATCGGCAGAAACTGCCGGTGGTGGATCAAAGGACCGCGCAGGAGGTATCAACAGGGCAGGTTCTCCGCTGACCTGACCGGCCCGCCCCACCTCGCTGGACGAGAACGGCTCATCAATCGAATGGCCTTCAGAAATGATGGTCGACAGTGTTACAGCCGGTCCGCGGTCCATGGTCTCGCCACCGACGGGCTGAATCCTCGTGGCGTCCAGTTGTGCCTCCAGAGAATCGGATACTGCCAGCATCACATCCAGATTGCTCTGGGAACGCTCGTCAGGCTCGTCCGTCGATGCGCCGACAGATGTGTCGATGAGTGACAAATCGGGATCCGTGAACGGAGAGGACGCAGTGGCGGGCAGGGCGCCGGGCGACAAGGCGATCGCTTCCGCGCCACCGCGATCTTCGCGTTCTGCGGTGCGCAGCTCGGGACGTGGTGACAGCTCGATGAGAGCGGTCGACCCGGATCGGAGTTGATGACACCCAGGCGCGACCAGAATCAGGCCGAGCCAGAGCGTGCTGAGGCGAAGCCTCATCACGGCGCCCTTGCGGTGACGAACGAAACAGATTGGTGGAAACCGGAGAGCCGCATCTGTGAAGATGGCGGCGAGAGAGGGGGCGGGGAGAATACCTCAGAGCGCTTCGTATCACAATACGATTGTGGGATTCCCGGCGAGGGGTGTCCAAGTGTAAATCCGCTCTGTGGTTACGGCAAGACGTTCGTCGGCTGTGAAGCCCGCGGACAACGGCGATCGGCACTCGACCGACACAATCGGTCGGTCGAACGCCCTCGGCACGCGCCCGTGGTTTCAGAAGAGCTCAGGAGAGATTCCGTCCCTTCCCTCCCGGGGACGATGTCGACAGAATCTCCCCATGACCGACTTTTCGACACGACTGAACACGGCGATACGCAGCAAGGGAACACCCGCCCTCGTGGGGCTGGATCCGCGCTTCGACCTGCTCCCCCCATCGATCGTGGACCGTGCCACTGCTCGGGGAGGACGGGACACAGAGGTTCGGGCTTTGGCTTATCGGGAATTCTGCTGTCGTATTATTGATGTGGTTGGTCCGCTGGTCCCGGCGGTCAAACCTCAGGCCGCGTTTTTCGAGGAACTGGGACCTCCGGGATGTGCAGCGCTCGCGAAGGTGATTTACTACGCGCGCGGCAGGGCTTGTCGTCATCTGCGACGCCAAACGCGGCGACATTGGCAGCACGGCGGAGGCCTACGCGCGGGCCTACCTTGCCGGGGATGATCCGCACGCCGCCGTGTGGGGCGCCGACGCGCTGACGGTCAATCCCTACCTCGGCGCTGACACGCTGCAACCGTTCGTGGACGTCGCCGTCGAGCGAAATGCTGGTTTGTATGTGCTCGTCCGTACCAGCAATCCGGGGGCCGGCGACTTTCAGGACCGAGTGACTGATGGAGCCCCGCTGTATCGCGGCGTGGCCAACGTGGTGGAAGCCCTCGCAGCGCAGACAGCGTCGGCTGACGGACTGGGCATCGTCGGTGCGGTCGTGGGGGCCACGTGGCCTCAGGAGCTGGCCGAGTTGCGAGCTGCGATGCCCCACACGCCATTGCTCGTGCCGGGGTACGGCAGTCAAGGCGCCGGTGCTGCGGACGTCGCCGCCGCATTCCGCGAGGATGGACTGGGGGCGGTGGTCAACAGTTCCCGAGGAATTCTGTTCGCCTCCAGCCGGGAGCCCTATCTGAGTCGATTCGGCTCCGGGCAATGGGAGCAGGCAGTCGAGGCCGCCACGCAGGCGATGATCGTCGACCTCGCCACCCAGACGCCCGCGGGAATACTGCGCAAGTCTTGACCGAGCCAGGGCTCACCCGGTTGACGTGAGACATCGACCGCCGCCCTGTCAGCATAGTCGCTCGGCTCCGAGCCGGGCCAGGGCGAAGGCACATGCGGCCTGTGACTGTTCGGGGCCGAGAACCTGTGTCAGGCTGATGACTTCGGCCCGCTGACATCGCGGCAAGTCCCTGAGCAGCGCGCGAACGAGAAACTCGCCTTCCCCACACACCAGGACGCGTGCCGGTCGCTGCGGGCATCGTGTCAGCACGAGGTCGAGGGCCTGCCTCAACTGCTGTCGTTGCCCGTCAGCCAGGGCCTGCGCAATGGCGCAGGTCCTGCTCGCAGAGTTCGCTGGCATCACAACAGAGCATGCGGGCCAGTCGCTGCAGTGCCGCTTCCCGGGTTCGCGGGCGGTGATCGGCGGTCGCGTGGTCGGTCGGGTCGGGTGGCACGTCCCCGAGGATCAGGTAGACGTCTCCCATCGTCGCAAACGTCTCGGCTGCGAGCGGGCACAACCGATCCTGGAAGGGGACTGCAGGGAGAACGGCGCAGACGGGCGTCCGACGGCTGCCGGTATACCGCAACTCTCCGCTCAACAGGCGTTCGACATCGGTCCGTCCTGTCGGGTCGGGGAGACCGTTTGCCAGAGGAATGATGTCCGTGGTCGTTGACCCCATGTCGATCAGCAACCCCGTCGTCTCGGGGACCATGCGTCCCGCCCAGGTGGCGAGCGCATGCCAGTTGGCGGCGGCAACGAGTGTCGTGAATTCACGGGCCTCCGCCGGTGTCATGAACTCGCCCCCCGTCTGCCAGACCATGACCGGAACCTGGACGACCGACTCAACAGTCCCCAGGATGGCATCGACACCCTCGGTCTTGGATGCAAAGCAGTCGGCCAGTTCACCGGTCATCGTCACGGCCAGGCAGTCAAAAGCTCCCAAGCCAGCGAAGATCTGCGAGAGTGCGTGCCCCAGTTGTTTCGGATGCTCCCATAGCGGAAAGGGAAGCGTGACGGCCTGCGTGGCACCGTCAGACACCTTGAGATTCGCGCCCCCCACATCGAGTCCGACGACTCTCATGCGTTGTCCAGCCCTGCCAGAGAATGTTGCACGTTCCCATCCGTACCGTAGGACACCCGGCCGGCATTCCACCGGATGGAATCGCTCCCGGATTGTTGTCCGAGAAGCCTGCGGGCCAGATTGTCACGCGCAAGAGTTCGGTAACCCAGGTACGACGTGGTCAGCCGCGGATTGATCTCGATCAGCACTGGCTGATGCGGTCCGTCGTGCGGAATCACCAGATCGAACCCGATATGCCCAATAAGTCCCGGCAGCAGGGACATGACGTGATCGATGATCCGCCCGACCGCGGCCTCGTCGCCCGGGACCGGCAGGCATCCGCCGCGATACGCGAAGCGTCCGTCGTCGGTCAGTCGCTGTGCCGCCAAAGGCAGTCGCTCCCAGTGGTCTTGTCCAGGAGAACGAATCGCCGCCATGGACACCGGCTGCCCCGCAATGAAGGGCTGCACGATCAGTTGACTGGTCGGGGTGACTCCGGTGGCTACGCTGGTTTCCTTCCAGACCGGAAGATCCCGAACAAGTCGGACATCAATCGAGCCGGCTCCGAACCTCGGCTTGACCACGACGGGGAAACTGAAGGGGCACGGATGGTGCGATTTTTCCGCGTCGCTGTCGACGGGACGACAGGCAGGGGTATCGATGCCCGACTCGGCGAGAAAACCCGCGAGTTGAAGCTTGTCGCTGCACAGACGGGTGGTGTCGCCATCGGCATTGAGCAACGTGGCACGCGGGGCTGCGAGGCTCACCCGTTCGACGCGACGACTGAGCTCGTCATCCAGCTCAGGCGCAATGATCAGGACGGCATCGGCACGCTGCGCCACTCGATGAAAGACCCAGCCTCTTCCTTCGGGCCGCGGACGACGTACTCCTCGACCTGCGGGATCGCCGGCGACTCCTGCCGGTGGTCGCGGGTCGTCAGCACTTGGCACCCGTTGAGTCGCGCGAAGTCGGTGAGCATCGCCACCCACATGGCGTATCCCTCACGCACGAGACCGGGAGGGGCCGGTGCGCCCGTCCATCCGCCTCCGACAACAAACTCGGAAACGAAGACCTTCATGTGCAGCGCAGTTCCCGGAGGTCATGAACAGGCGGACTGAGTTCAGGCAGCAGTGCTGAAGAGTTTCAGCACGGCGTCGGTGCTGTCGCGCTGCACGAGCACCACCGCGGTATCCCCCGGGGCGAGCTGATCTTCGCCGCGCGCGACCCACACGATCTCATCGCGGACAATGGCAGCGATGAGGCAATTCGGAAGATCGAGGTTCTTGAGGGGGGCTGCGGTGATCGGAGCGCCGCGCAGCACCTCGACCTCCCACACGCAGGCATCGCCTCCTGAGACATCCGACTGCCCGAGGATGGGACCTCGCTGCACCATGCCCAGCACCTCGCGCGCCATCAACTGTCGGGGACTGACGGCGACATCGATGCCCAGCTTCTCGAGGACATTGGCATAGTCCGGCCGGCGGACGACGCTGAGGATGCGACCCGCCCCCAGTTCCTTCGCCTCGACACCGCAGACGATGTTGTCTTCATCGCGCCCGGTGGCGGCCACGAAGGCATCGGCACTGCCGACTCGGGCCTCTTCCATCTCGTTACGCCGAGTGGCATCGGCATTGAGGACGGTAACCTTCGGCAGCCGGTTTGCGAGATACTCACAGCGTTCGGCCTCAGCTTCCAGCAGCGTCACACGAAAGCGATCTCGCTGCAGGGACCGCGCCAGATGGAAACCAACTTCTCCACCACCGGCGATGATGACATTCACGGCACTGCGGACCTTGCGTTCGAACCGCTTCTTGACCTCATCAATCTCACCCTCCTCACCAATCAGGGTGATGTGGTCTCCGGGCGATATGTGGTCATCCCCATGGGGAATTCGGGAGTGGGCACCACTCGAGATCAGACCCACCCGGACCCCGGCAGGGAGCTGAATCTCTCGCAGAGGCTTGCCTACGGCGCGGGCATCGGCATCAACGGCAACCTCCTGAACCTGAATGCCGCCGCGGGCGAAGTTCTCAACGGCAAACAACCCAGGGGCTCGAATTCCTTTGGCCAGTTCCAGAGCCGTCAGTTGTTCCAGGCTCAGCAGCCGATCGATGCCGAAGTGTCGCTGGTAGTCGAAAGTGCTGAAATCCCGATAGGCGGGGTTGAAGATCCGGACGACCGTGCGACGTGCTCCCATGGCCTTGGCGAGGCTGGCTCCGACGAGGTTGACCTCATCCCGATTGGTGACGGGCAGCACCAGTTCGGCACTCTGCACCCCCGCCTGGAACAGGGTGATGGCCTCGCAGCCTGAGCCGAGGACGGTCTGGACATCGAGCGACTCCTCGACGCGTTGCAGCGCCTCGCGCGAGCTGTCCACCAGGCTGACATTCAGCTTGTGTGCGCACAGCAGTTCGGCCACGGAGGTGCCGACCGTGCCGGCACCAATCACGACAATATGCATCAGGGATTCCTCAACAGGCAGGCTGTACCAGTGATCGCCACTGGCCGCCGGGATTGTACGGCAGAATCGGCCGGTTCTCTATCGGCTCCCCGTGGGGGACCGTCCGGCGCTGCGCGTCACAACCAGTACAGGTGTGAAAATCAATCCCATCGGAACAATCGTTACAGTTTAACAAAGTGGCCAACCGATATTATCCGCAAGTCCGTCCTCTCGCGCCGGACCGAGTCGGGGCTGGCGTGAGAATGGACATCCGTAACCTGATGTGACTCAAGGACGTACTGATGCGGACTCAACCCTGGTGGGCAGCGTTGTCGAGCTTGCTCCTGCTCCTCACAGCAGCGCAAAGCTCCGCACAGTCGACAGATTCTTCCGGGGGCGACCCGCGGGGAGGCCAAGTTGTCGATGAGGGGCAGGTGCGTCTCGGGGAAGACGCATTCGGTGCATCGCCTGCCGCGAGCATCCGCGGACAGTCTCCCTATGGGGCCCCGCCCTACGGTGCCCCGCCCTATGGTGCGCCCTACCAGTATCAGCGGCAGCCCGTTGATCCTGCCCTCCTCTGGCCTCCGGGAACTCCCCAGACATTTCACCCGTTCCCCCAGATCTCGCCGTATCAGCAGGCGAACATCGCCAGCGACACGCACTACCGGGACAACGGGCTCTGGTTTCGCGAACTGATCTTCAAGAACCGGCAGTACTACTTCTCTGCCGAGTACCTGATCACCTACTTCCGGGAGCCGGGAAACGCCCTGGTCGGTTCGACGCCCGTGATGACGGACGATTTCGGCCGGCCGATGGGCGTCATCCTCAACAGCCATGGATTAGGGGCGCCGGCCGACATGGGGCTGACCCAGCCGCCACTGCCCAACCGTGTGGATGTGGGTCCCGGTGCTCTCCCCTACGTGTTCCTGTTCGACTCGCCGGGTGATGCGACACCGCAGGCCACGGCCGACACCGCATTGTTCCCTGTGCGTTCCCTCCGCGAGCTCGATGGCCCCATCGATACCGACGGAATCCGGCTCCGCTGGGGTTGGGACAGTGATGACGGATCGGGATTGATGCTGAGCGGCTGGTGGGGCTTCAAAGCCGAGGAGCGTTTCAAGAAGGGGTTCGATTCCATCAACGGGATTCCCGTGGATCAGACCTTCATTCTGGCCAACACTCCCGCCAACGGCTTCGCTCCCCTGTTTCCCCGCAACGGTGCCCTGTCTCTGGACAGTCCCATCTCGATTCCCGGGACGTTCGGTGTCGGTTACACGGGCAGCGCGCAGAAGTTTGACCTGCTCTACGAGCTGAAGTACGAAACGCAGGCCGGTGGAGCCAGCCTGGACTTCTATCACACTCCCTGGTTCAAGCGGGACTGGATTACGTTCCGCCCTGTGGTGGGAGCTCGCTACCTGTACATCGACGAGAGCTTCAACTTTCGCGGGATCGACAGTGGCTTTCACTACACGGTCGATGCCCCTTCAGTCGGTGGTGGTGGTGGCGGTGGCGGTGGCGGAGGGGCCGGTCAAACGACAGGCTTCACCTGGCGTCCCGACGGCAGCACCGTTCATCAGCCCGTCATCAATGGCCTGCCGCGTGACCTGTTCTTCGAGGCGTACCTGAACTCCGAGTCCAAGAGTCATCTGGCTGGCCCTCAGGTTGGTTTCCGGTACGACTTCGGTGAAGGAGATGGATTCCGCATCTGGGGCCAGAGCGTGGGTGCGGTGCTGGCGAATCATGAGCGAGTGCGTGTCCAGGGGAACAACATCGGCAACCCGTTCGAGTTGCTGTTCCTCGCAGACATCGACATGCTCGCCGAGGATACCTCCTTCGACGATACAGAGTCGCACACTCACGCCTCACCCATGTTCGAGCAGTCGATCTTCGCCGAGATGGATGTCCTCAAGTACATCCCGCTCGTGAAGGACTGCCATATCTTCGACGATTCCATCCTGCGGATCGGTTACACCTACACCGTGGTCGGCAACGTGGCTCGTCCGGGGGATGCGGTCAGTTGGCGAGGTTATCCCGATTTCCCGTCGGTGTCTGTCGAATACAAGACCTGGTCGACGCACAACTGGAGTTTTGCGGTCGAAAGGCGGTATTGAAACCGCTGCAGCGGTACTGTTTCCGGGGGCGTCAAGCGCGAACAGGGCAGACCAACTTGGTCTGCCCTGCGCAGTCATTCTGGTTCAGCCTCTTTTGCCGAAACTCGTGTTGACCTGTCTGGCGAGACCGCTTAATGTCCCGCCCATGCTCGATCCGTGTTCCTGCGGGGATACCGATCGTCCATGCAAATCTCTCGACGTCTCGTCAACACAATCCCCCCCCCCCCGACATTCCGATCACTCCGGAAGCTGTTGATTCTGTGCGGTGCAGTTGCCGGGATCTGCCTGGATCCCCCACCTGGGCTGCCGCAGGCCAATGGAGCCGGCACTCCCGCCTTGGGAGACATTCGGGCCATCGTCACACCAGTTTCCCCAGATCTGGTTCCCTCACGTTCCCGCTCAGGAAAGGATTCTCCCATGAAACGGATACTGATGTCGCTGGCCTGTGTGGGCCTGCTCGGTTTCGCTACCGGTTGCTGCTGTTCCCAGGGGCCTTGCGGCGGCGGCGCCTGTGGTGGCGCCTGTGGCACCTCCCCGGGCTTCGGCTTCGCGCCAGGCGCCTACGCGACCGGATCGTCCATCACGGCTGGTGTTCCAGCGGACGCGACGTTCGCCTATGGTCCCGTCTATCCGACGACGGCTGCACTTCCGGCGAACAGCCTGCCGACTTACTGAGACTGATGCGCGGTGGCGACGTGTTCGACTTGGGGGCGTTCTGGGCCACCCGAGCGGGCATCACTGTCATCGAGAGGCCACCAGTGAGTTCTCGCGGCCGATTTCTTCACGAAGTCGGCCGCGTTTTTGGCGCCAACGGCCAAAGCCGGCCGGTTCCGGCATGTGGCGGCGTTTGATCAGAAGTCAGGCGTCTCTATAATCCATCAGAAAGTCATACTTCGAGCCTCAACTTCTGCAGTTTCATGGAAATCGTCCACTACCCTCATCCCGCCCTTCGGTTCAAATCGTGCGAAGTCACGCGAATCGATGATCAGCTGCGTCAGACCGTCCGCGAGATGTTCGACCTGATGTATGCGGCGCGCGGCATCGGTCTCGCGGCCAACCAGATCGCGCTTCCCTTCCGGCTGTTCATCATGAATCTGACGGGTGAAGATGCAGACCCCGAATCCGAATATGTCTTCATCAATCCCGAGATTTCGCGACGCAAGGGATCTGCGATCGCCGAAGAGGGCTGCCTGAGCCTCCCCGAACTCTATGCCGATGTGCGACGACCGGAAAAGATCGTCGTCGAAGCGTTCGACCTTGACGGACAGGGGTTCGCAATGGATCTCGAAGAGCTTCCGGCCCGTGTGGTGCAGCACGAAGCCGATCATCTCGACGGGATCATGTTCATCGATCGACTGACCGAGACGACCCGACAGGAACTCGAACCGAAGATCATGGAGTTTGAGTCCCGTTTTCGTGGACAGCAGGCAGATGGGCGCAGTCGCGCGACGAAGTACTCCAGAGGCGGTTGGAAGACCTGGCCCGGACCATGCAGGAGTAGCGCTGCATGGGCCTGCGAATCGTGATGATGGGCACCGGAGACTTCGCGCTGCCCACCTTGCTGCAGCTGTACGAGTCGCCGCATGACGTCGCGGCACTCGTGACCCAGCCGGACCGGACCGGGCGCGGACACCATGACCACATCAATCCGCTGAAGCAGGCCGCCTTGGAACGGGGGACGCCGGTGCTGCAGCCCGAAGTCGTCAACTCTCCCGAGTCCCTGGCCCAGTTGCAGTCCATTGCTGCGGATGTGTTCGTTGTCGCGGCGTACGGGCAGCTTCTCACAGCGAAGCTGCTGGCCATCCCTCGGCTGGGGGCCATCAATCTGCATGCGTCGCTGCTCCCCCGGTTCCGCGGGGCAGCTCCCATCCCCTATGCCATTCTGGCGGGTGTCGAACACACGGGAGTCACCATCTTCCAGATCGAGCCGAAGCTCGATGCCGGTCCCATTCTCGGTATCGTCGACACCCCCATCGGTCCGAAGGAAACCGCCGGAGAACTGGAGGCGCGTCTGTCGCAACTGGCGGTCGGGCTCACCCTGGACGTGCTGGCCAAACTGGAAGGGAGCAGCATCGCGGCCATCCCGCAGAATAAGGATCTGGTGTCGCGGGCACCCCGGATGCGCAAGTCTGAAGGGGCCATCGACTGGTCCCGGTCTGCGATGGACATCGAACGGCATGTCCGGGCCATGCAGCCGTGGCCATCGCCGTTCACGTACCTCCATCTACCAGATGGTCATCGGCTGCGCATGCTCCTGCTCGATGTTGACGTCCTCGAAGAAGCGACGGCGTCCTCGACCCCGGGGACCATCTCTGCCGTCGACCCAGAACACGGGATCCTGGTGCAGACCGGTCAGGGGCTGATCCGCATCAACCAGATGCAGCCTTCTGGAAAGCGAGCCATGACGGCCAGCGCCTTCCTGCGCGGTCACGCGCTGCAGGTGGGGCAGCGGTTCGGTCCCGAGACGACGGTTTGAGCAGGCCACCGCCGCCGTCAAGACAGAACGTTTTGCCCGAGTGTGACCTCGATTGAGTCGCCCTCAACAGACCGGGTGGCGCGGATGCAGCGGACCTCCGCCGTTCCTGGAACAGACGGGCCACGATTGCGTCGTTGTAACCCGTTGCTGTTCAGGCGGATATCACGTATTGCCGTGATGGTGAGATTCTGCGAGCATCCCGCGACATCGTCAAGCTCCCCGCGGGGTCGACATTGGAGTCGCCAGTTCAGGAGCCGGTTCCGGTCCGAGTTCGTTCCGACGTCGCCAGACACCTGTCGGAGAGGTCTCGCAGGGAGAACGCTGATGGGGATCCGAGTCGGACTGCTGCTCGTTGTCCTGACGAGCATCGGAGCGCTCGGGTGCCACACGCCAGCGGCCCTGGAATCGGCGCTCCCCGCGCGACACTCGCTGAAGTCCGATCAACTTCTGGTGCTCTCCGACTTCAAGATCGCTGCGAACGACCCGTTGATCATTGAGCTGCGGGAGCTGAGAAAGCAGGTGTCAGAGACACTGCGGCTGCCGCTTCAGGATCGCAAGGTTGTCGTCTACCTGTTCAGCAACGAGGACCAGTACTCAAAGTACATGGAGGCGAACTTCCCGCAGCTGCCGCTGCGGCGGGCGTTCTTCATCGGGTCGCCGGCCGAATTGGCCGTCTATGCCTTCTGGGGCGAGCAGGTTCGCATCGACTTGCGTCACGAGTATACCCATGGGCTGTTGCACGCTGGACTCCGACAGGTGCCGCTGTGGCTTGATGAAGGATTGGCCGAGTACTTCGAGGTCCCGGACCGCGCTCCACAGCGAATCAATGTCGAGCATGCCCGCAGCCTGGCCCAGGCTGTCCAGAACGGTTGGGAGCCCGACCTCCCACGACTGGAACAGCTCGAAGACGTGTCGGAGATGCATCGGCTCGACTACCAGGAGTCGTGGGCGTGGATCCATTTCCTGCTCCACGAATCTGTGGACGGCAAAGGGCTCCTGCTGGACTACCTGAACGAGTTGCAGTCCATTGAGACACCCGAGTCTCTGGCAAAGCGGATCCAGTCGGACCTGCCGCATGCCGCCGTTCGACTCGTCAACTACGTGGGCAACTTCTCTTTGCCGCACGCGACAGCGTCGCTCTGAGTCGTCGGGTGATGACGGTGACGAATCCACCACCGCGTGGCCATGCCGACGGCCCCTGGCCCGCGTCGGGCGGCGAAATTTCGTGAGGGACGGTGTCGGCAGATTCGCAGGCCGTCAGAGGACGGGGCCGAAGACCCAGGGGCAGAACTCTTCGTCTCCGATACCCTGTGCTTCGCTCTTGGTGGCCTCACCGCTGGCGACCGCGATGACTTTCTCGAAGATCTCCTGGCCCACCTCCTCGACGGAAGCGCCCTCGAGGATCCGTCCAGCGTTGATGTCCATGTCATCCCGCATGCGCTCGTACATCGGCGTGTTAGTGGCGATCTTGATCGTTGGTGCCGGCTTGCAGCCAAAGCAGCTTCCCCGGCCGGTCGTAAAGGCCACGATCTGTGCCCCTCCGGCGATCATTCCCGTGACGGACGCGGGGTCGAACCCCGGTGTGTCCATGACGACGAAGCCGGTTTCGGTGACCTGCTCGGCATACTCATAGACCGCGGTGAGAGCTGTGCTGCCTCCTTTGGCGATCGCCCCCAGGGACTTCTCGTAGATGGTTGTCAGGCCGCCGCGCTTGTTCCCCACGGAAGGATTGTTGTTGAGCACGCAATCGAGTCGTGCTGCGTAGTCTTCCCACCAGCGGATCCGGTCGATGAGCTTCTGGGCGACGTCCCGGTTGACAGCCCGCCGCGTGAGCAGGTGTTCCCCGCCGTAGATCTCGGTGACCTCACTGAGGATCGCGGTGCCCCCCTGGGCCACCAGCAGGTCGCTGGCGATGCCCAGCGCCGGGTTGGCAGTGACCCCGCTGTTTCCGTCACTTCCCCCACATTCCAGGCCCAGCTTCAGCTCGGCGACCGGAATCGGCTCACGCTGCACGCGATTCACTTCGGGCAGCATCTCCTTCAGGACGGCGATCCCCCGCGCGACCGTCTTCGCCACTCCGCCGTGGTCCTGGATGTTCATCGTCAACGGCAGTGGCTCGTTCCGCCCAGGAATGTCCAACTGCACGAGTCCCTGGCCATCGACGAGATAGGCGGGTTGGGACGCCTCGCACCCGAGCCCCACCACGAGATAGGCCCCGATGTTGGGATGACGCGCGAAGCCGCCGAGCGTGCGCGCCAACTGACGGTGATCCGGTCCATCATACGAGAACGAACAGCCACCCTTGTGCACGAGCGCCACGACGCCATCCACATGGGGATAGTCCGCCAGCAGCCGCTCGTCGAATGCCTCGGCGATCCGCTTCGAGGTCGTGGCCGAGCAGTTCACCGTACTGATCAGCCCGATGTAGTTGCGCGTGGCGGTGCGCC
Source organism: uncultured Planctomycetaceae bacterium (assembly GCA_963715185.1). Lineage (GTDB taxonomy): Bacteria > Planctomycetota > Planctomycetia > Planctomycetales > Planctomycetaceae > CAVPPT01. The sequence continues at coordinate 120,993 of CAVQRG010000010.1, read as the reverse complement.
CGTCGGGACGGCGATATCCCTGGAATGTGCGTAGCTCTGTGGCGACAGGTCGGGGAGGAGCTGCGGTGGCCAGTTCGTATTGCTGATCAAGGCTGCCGATCCCCAGGTTGTGACTGTGCACCCACTGCCCCGGCGAAATGTCTTCCGTCGCGAAGCCGATCATTTGCCCGAACTTGCGTACCGCTGCTCCCCGCGGGATCGAGCGGACCGCCATCTTGTGGCCCAGATCGATCGGCTCAGAACTGATGACAGCGGTCCCGTGACCATCGCTCCACGATGCCCCGGCTACCGCCGACCGACGTGCGACGACGATATTGTCTTCGGGGTGAAGCTGCAGAAACGGACTCGTGGACGGACTGGTCATGCAGAGTTCCTGCGCGTGCGCGGACGTGCGACTGAGCCGATCCATGTTCTGACCGGATGCCGCCGGCGCGCATCAGCGGAATTACGGGGCAGAGGGAGCTCAATCAGCCTCGTCGGATGGCTTCCATCGGCGACATGCGCGCCGCCCGCAGCGCAGGATAGCCGCCGGCTGCCGTTCCCACCAGTATGCTGAACAGCAGGCTGGTGACGAGCAGCTGCGGGCTCGCATACAAGTGCAGTCGATCGGCCCAGAGGGTGTTGACCACCTGGGTTCCAATCCACCCCAGCAGCAGCCCCAGCACCCCCCCCGAAATCCCCAGTAGCGCGCTCTCCGATGTCACCAGTTTCACAACATCGAGGCTGGACCATCCGTTGGCACGGAGGATCCCGAACTCCACAGTCCGCTCCGTCACGCTCATCAGCATGGTGTTCAATATGCTGAACACGGCGATCAGCACACCCAGCCCCGTCAGCAGCGCCAGTACGATGTCGAGATCCGCCGTCAGTTCATCGAAGCGCTGCGACATCTCCGCGGCCGGGCGAATGTCGAGGGGCAGATTCGCATCCGGCCTGCTCGGCGTATCGGCGGTCACCCTCGTCGCTGGCTGGCTCTGCGTGGCTGTGGAATCGGGCCACATCGCCTGCCGGACCAACTGGCCCATCGCGGGCCACCACGAGAGTGTGGGCGACAGCCAGGTCAGCGCGCTGGACCAGAACCGCTCCTGGCCCCGGGAGTCGGGGCTGGCCCGTCCGCGGAAGCGGTCCGCGATCCGTGCTTCCAGCAGCTTGTTGGTGACGCCCTCCTCCGGCTCGACATACATGGACGAGATCGTCCGCGAGTCGATACGACCGATCTCCCGCACGAACTGGATGTCGGCCAGCACGGCGGCATCCAGCAGGAGCGACCCGGTTTCGTAGATGCCAATGACCGACAAGGTGAAGGAGTTGATCTGCAGATCGTCTCCCACGTTCTTCGAGAATTCCTCGGCCAGCTGTCGGCTGATCACGCAGCGGTTGGAACCCTGATCCTCGAGACGGAAGAACCGCCCTTCAACAAGTGCGCTGGCGAACACCGTCTTGTTGAGTCGCAGCCGACTGGGCAGATCCATGCCTCCGAGAAACCGTGGTGGCGCCAGAACGGTCTGACCATCAATCGTATTCGTCCGGATCCAGATCTCGGGAGTGACCACGTGGACCCCGTCGATGTGTTCAATCTCGTCGGACCATTCGGCGGGCAGCGCTGAGAACAGCGGGATCGGTGCGCCGGGTTGCATGATCAGCAGACCGGGAATCGGGCCGAACGTCGACGACATCAGCGATTCAATCCCCCCGGCAATCGAGAACAGTCCGACCATTCCGGCAATGGCGGTTGTAAGCCCCAGAACCGCCAGTACCGTTCGTCCGGGTCGGCTAAACAGGTTCGCCACGGCAAAATGCAACATCAGGCAGGCTCCGTGTTTCCCGGAGTTCGAAGGGCACGAACAAATCCTGCGAGGCGGCAATGCGGCTGACCGATAGCATCCGAACAGGACGAATCACGGTTAGGTTAAGGAGATCAGTCATGACCCTGCGAGCCTGGACGAATCCGATCTCGAACATTGTGTGGTGGGGCGCACTGTTATGGAGTCTGACTGCTGCCTGTGCGTATGCCGGTTCTGGTGACTGCCTGCCGTCACGGGCCGGTGAGGGCAATCGCTGCAACTCGGGCGCGTGTGGTACTCAAGGCTGTCCCCTGCAATGTCCGTGCTGCGGCAGCGACAAGGTCTGTCGCACCTATGCCAAAGTGGACACGGTGGAGAAGGACTGCTGGGAAGTCGAATGCAAGGAAGTCTGCATTCCCGCGATCCGCTTTCCGTGGGAGTCCTGCTGCTGTCGAGACTCCTGCGACGGTCGGTCGTCGCTGTTAAGCAAGTGCGGCCGTGTGCGAACCGTCCGCGTCCTCAAGCAGGTCACCAGCGAAGAGGATACCTGCACATACGAACACAAAGTCGAGTGTGCTCAGGATTGCTGTCGCCGCGGGAATGGTTGTACGAGTGACTGCCTCCCCGGGAGCCGCTGAGGCCTCACCCCTGAGTCGAGCTGAAGACCGGTTGAGACGCCGACTTCCCAATGGGGAACGCCGGCGGGCGAACGACCCCAGTTCCCGATGCTGCGCAGCTTCGGTGACGCCGCTTCTCATCCGGCAGGGACTGGCGCCTGTCGCCACCCTACGTCCTGTCGACCTTGCTCAGACTTTTCCGCAGATCGTCTGTCCGGAGGAATGCAAGTCGTCGCAGGCGATCGCCAGCCGGTCCGCCACACTCTGCTCGGCCTTTTTCAGGTAACTGCGGGGGTCGTACACCTTCTTGTCACCGACCTCGCCTTCGATCTTCAGCACGCCGCTGTAGTTCTTGAACATGTGGTCGACGATCGGTCGCGTGAAGGCGTACTGCGTATCCGTGTCGATGTTCATCTTGACGACGCCGTACTTCAGCGTCTCTTCCAGTTCATGACGGGGGGTTCCCGAACCTCCGTGGAAGACAAGGTCGAACTCGGACTTCGCGCCGTGCTTTGCCATCACGGCCTCCTGCCCCTTCTTCAGGATGTCGGGCCGCAGTTTGACCGCGCCCGGCTTGTAGTGGCCGTGCACGTTCCCGAAAGTCGCGGCAAACATGTAGCGGCCGATTCCCTTGAGGGACTCATAGACCTCGAGCATGTCGTCGGGGGTTGTGTACAGCTTGTCATCCGGGACACTCTCCATGGAGGCTCCGGCAGCACCGTCTTCTTCACCGCCTACGACGCCCGCCTCGACTTCGAGAATGATGTCGTTCTCGGCACACAACCCGAGCAGTTCCCGGCTGAGGGCCATGTTCTCCTTCAGGGGGAGATTGGAGGCATCGAGCATGTGGGACTGGAAGAGGTTGCCCTGCCCGGCCTTTCGTCGGCGTGCCGTCTCTGCAATCAGCGGTTTGAGGAAGCTGTCGACGCTGTCGGGTGGGCAATGGTCGGTATGCAGACCAATCAGGACATTGTACCGCTCCGCCAGCCGGTGAGCCGCTTCCGCCAGGACAATGCTCCCCAGCACGGCGTCTCCCGTCGAGATTCCACCGGCGAACTTGCCGCCTCCCGTTGAGACCTGAATGATGCCGTCCGACTTCTTCTCGGAAAACGCCCGGAGTGCGCCGTTGATCGTCATGAGCGACGTGACGTTGATCGCGGGGTAGGCGTAATCACCCTGCTGGGCGGCATCCAGCATGGCGGCATACTGTTGAGGACTGGCGATGGGCATCGCGGCATCTCCGAAGTTGGGGTTGTGTGGAGCATCGAGCCGAGATTCCCGGTCGTCGCAACACGCGTCGACGGTTCACTGCGTCCGTCAACCACGCGAAACGTTGCAGTCCGTGGGGGCTGCTCAGCGACCGTCGCCGTTGATGGGAAGCTCGTCTGCTGTCTCAGCCGGCGTCTCGAGCGCTGGCCGGGCCGGCCAGAAGCGAACTTTAGGTAATGCCGGCGGGAAATCCAAGAGGCCGCGGCGAGGATTCTCGCCCCCCTCCTGCCGCAGATCCCCCTGATCGTCCAGATCGGCTGTCAACGCCACCAGTCGCACCTCATCCAGCCGAATGACCCCCTGCCCGTGCAGGTCGAAGTAGACCTGGATTTCCTGGCTGGTGGGGACTTCACGGACAATCTCGAATGCTTCCCAGTTCTCCCCCTGTGTCCGCTGCGAAAATCGCAATGCTCCGACGGTCCCCTTGATGTTATCGTAGATCATCAGGCCGTCCGGATGTCCGGCGATGGGGGAATCGATCCTCAACAGACCGTTGATGACCACCACCTGGCCGCCCCGCACAAGCAGGCTCGGAGACTTGAGCCGGACCAGCGAGTCTTCGAGGAGTTCGGCGGAGACCGAGCCGGCGGTCTCAGGAAACGAGGCGAGGCGAACGCTGTAGCGTCCTGCCGCCGACTGGGGGTGCAGTTCCGCCACATGGTGGATTCCCTGCAGAGTCTCCAGTTCGGGCTTCCAGCCCGCGGCCATCATAGTATCCAGGTCCTCGAAGCCCCCGGATCGCAGCAGGTTCTGCGCCCCGCGATCCTGCCGCGGGCCAACCACATTCATCAGACGCCAGTGATCGGGGAGTGTGCTGAAGCAGACGGCATGCGGGCTGGAGACCGGCTGAGACAAGGCCTGCACCGCCTGATCCCAATGGCGGCGCTCCAGAGTGCGAAGCAACTGCAGCGCCTGCCTGCTCTCATCGCGGGCGGCATCGTACTGCGTGCGTTGCAACTGGGCCTGCGCGCGCTGCACCGCGTTGTCCGCCGCCGACAGCAGAGATTGCGCCTCGGGGACGGCAGGGGCGATGCCGGCCAATTTTTCGTGAATCCCCATCACTCGCGACAGTCGCAGCGCGGCCAGCTCCGTCCAGAGCCGGCCACAGCGCGGTCGCAGTGTCCGCATCTTCTGGGACAGCTTCTCCTCGAGGCCCGTGTCGTTTGTGATCACGACGAAAGCGACCTGATCGAGGTCATCGAGCTGCACTTCCATCCCGCCGGCCACGCGCTCCGAGCGCAGGGGCCGCACGCCAGTCGTCGAGACTTCCCAGGCCCGGGCCATCTCGATGCCGCGAACCTTCATCCGCACATCCCGTGCGCGCATAGATCCAGGTTGATACTGAGCGCCATCCTGATACCAGGCCACCAGCAGCAGTCGCCCGAACTCACTCTCCAGGACGGCCGCCTGCACTTCGTGTTGATCGCGAGCGCCCGACGGCTGCTGCAGTGCATAGGGCCGTGCACCGGCGCCCCGCGTGGTATCGCTTCTGAACCCGAGAGGGCGTCGACCGGCGTCGGGCATGGCCGCTGCCCCGAAAGTGACGGGGATCGTGTCCACGAGCTTTCCGGCGGCGAGCCACGGTTCGAGCAGTTCCAGTTGGCTGTTGAGGATTCCCAGTGCGATACGTCGTTCCTGAGCAGCAGGATCGGTCTCGTCCAACGGGGAATACGTCCAGTAGCCGAGCGCTTTGTGACCAGCCGATACCGCGGCCCAGGCCTGCAGCCAGATCTGTTCCGCCTCGACCACGATCGGTGCGTGCCGGTCGGGATCGCGGGCAGCCAGATGGGCCGTCGATGGTTCCGTCTGGATCCATGTCCAGTTGAAGACGTCGGGCAACGCCCGCTGCTTGCGCTGCAGGAGATGGTTGCGATACTGCAGAGGTGCGAAGCTGGTGTGCAGAAAGTGGCGGCTCGTGCCCAGGAGCGATACGTGTCGGGAGAACTCCCGTTCGCGCTGCATCACATCAGCGACAACCGGCCGGGCGCGACTGTAGCAGCGATCCGCTGCTTCGATCTGCTGGATCCAGTCCTGGACGCTCGGCAGTTCACTCCCCGGGATGCGGGTCCCCACTGTCCAGAACAACACGGGACTGGTTTCGGTGGAGAGCGGCATCAGGTGGGCCTGGTGGGAAGCAGTCGTCTCCCCCTCCGCAACCAGGGCACTGCGCGGCGGCGTCGTCATGGCCCAGATGCCCCTTTGCTGAAGCGCGTCCATCAGCACGCGATCCGAGTGATTTTCGACCCAGACGACGTTAACTCTCATCTCCTCCAGCGAGTCGAGATTCTCACGGTGATAGGGCACGATTCTTGGGAAGAACGGTTCTCCATTAAGGAGGATGCGATCCGTCTCAAGCTGAATGGGGATTTTCGGGCGCTCGACATTCGCGGTCTCAAACGCGGCTGGCGAATGGAGCAGATCCGACTGCGGACGGACGATGGGGCCGAAGCGCAGGTCGTCGACAGAAAACGCCGTGTGCCCCACGGACAGCGGGACCAGCAGCAGCACCTCGTCGACGTACATGTTCTGCAGATTGATCGAGGTCGAACCATGCAGGCCGGCCAGTTGTCTGCGCACCAGGGCGAGCTGGCGGCTCACGGTCTGTTCCAGCGTCTGGCAAGTCAGCTCCTGCCACTGATTGACGTTGGCGTACGTGTCGCCCTGAACGATAAACGTCAACTCCTCGCCGGTCCTCGGATCACGCTGCTGCGGAAGGTGGACACGGACTGCCAGTGCCGCCCCAGTGCGGTTCGCCTTGATCCAGACGGCGGCTGTGAGATCGTCGATCAGCAGACCGACGGGAACAGCATGTGCGAGCGTCACCGACTGACCCTCGACGGCGGTCACCAGATCGATCGCTTCTGCCGCCGTTCCCGAGTGGAAGTCGATGCCGTCCCGCCGATGAGCCCGGACTTCCACGCGCGCCTCGGAATCCTGAAGCTCCCAGCTCACGCGCGAGGAGTCGCAGGGATCCCGGTACTGCTCGGCCTGCAGGCGTGCGAATGCGGTCAACGCGTAGCCGACCACGCATGCCGCGAACAGCTCTCGCAGGCACTGGTTGAGTGTCGGTCTGATCCAGAACCCATCCATGGGTCTAGGCAATCCCACTCGCGCACGCAGACCGCATCCGCGATCTGGTCACGTCACTGGTTGTCATGAACGATTCCGCGCGACATCGATTCCGCCTGGGCTGCTTCGGCCTGGACCGTCACCGACATGCCCGGGGGTTGTACAACAATCCCGAGGATAGGGCCATACGGGCGTAAGTGTCTTCTTGGAAATGGCTTACGCGCCTCGCCGGCGGGGCGTTGCCGGGTCAGCATTGCGGACGTTGCTTCCAGCCGCCGCCGAGCCGGAAATACAGGGAATCGGGCTGAGAGTCCCGGAACTGCTGCTTGCACTTGGTCCGGTGCCGTCTGAGAATGAAATCTCTGGACATTGAACTCCCTCAAACCTAACAGCCAGTACGATTGCCCCGTCGATGCGCTCGCGATTCAACGATGTCGACCGAAACGCGGTTCCGCAGGAACTGCTGGAATTGGGACGTCGCATCGCGGAGCTGCCGGAAGAGGATTTTCGTCGACTGGAGCCGACCTACTCACAGGTTGTGGACTGCTTTCGTCGCCGCCGTCGGATCCTCGATCTTGTGCAGGAAGCGTTGGCGCAGCTCCGGCTGGACATCAAGTACTTGATGTTCGATCTGGACATGACCCGCGAGGAACGCGACGAGCTTCGCGCGCAGCTCGATGAGACGGAGCGCGAAGGCCCCCTCTGATTCAGAGCGCCGAAAGCGAGTCGGGGTCCATCTGGCTTCCGGGGACCTGCCTTGGTTCGCTTCGGCCCCACCATTGGGCCAGCAGTGTGCCGGTGAGCATGCAACCGAACGTGTAGGCGGCTGTGGGAATGGCCGAGGCTGGCTCGAAGAGTCCCATGGCCAGCGAAGTGCCCACACCGGCATTCTGCATCCCGACTTCGAGGGACAGGGCTCTGCGCATCCCTGCGTCCAGACGCAGACACTTCGCTCCCACGTAACCTGCCAGGTAGCCCAGGATGTTCAGGAGCAGAAGAACGACGAGCACGATGCCGGTCATCTGTCCCAGCCGTTCCCGATTAGCAGCCACCACCGTCGCAATGATCAGCAGAATGGAGAGATTGGCGATCGGCCGCCCCCAGCGCTGCATCACCTGCGCCAGAGTTGCGGACTGTCGGCAGAGGAGATGTCCCAGCAAGACCGGGCCGACAACTTCGCGAACGAGCTTCAGGCTGATGGCCGCCGCATCAATGTGAGTGGCCGCGCCGAGAGTCACCGACAATGCCAGCGGAACGACGAGCGGTGAGAGCAGTGTCGCGACCGTTGTCAGGCTGACCGAGTAACTGATGTTTCCGCGAGCAGCGAGGGTGAGCACGTTTGACGCCATTGCCCCGGGCACGCAACCGACGAGGACCACTCCGACCCGCATCTCGGGCGACATCGGGAACAGGGAGGCCAGCGAAAAGGCCAGCAGCGGCATCGACACGTACTGAATCGTGGTGCCCGCGAGCACGAGTGGCCAGCGTCGGACAACGGCCTGGACTTCCGGGCCGGTCAGCAGGGTGCCGATGCTGAACATTGTCAGCGCTACGATCAGTCCGAGATCGAACCGCGGCTTTGCGCTGCCATCGGCCAGTGTCGTCAGCAGCGGATCGAAGTCGAGTGGCAGCCGGTTCATCACCTCGGCCGGCAGGCGGCGCTGCATCATGTCCCAGAGGCTTGGCCAGCACAAAGCCCCTGCACAGGAAAGAACGAGCCAGAACAGGAGAAACCGCTGCAGCACCACTTGCTCCCGGAAGTTGGTGCATCACCCTACCGCCCTGCTCTCGCCGCTGCAATCCGGGTCAGGCTGTTGTGATCGGAAGCGGTCTGCGGTAAACGTGATGCATCCCATTTCCGGGCAGGCCACAATGAGCATCGATAAATCGGGACAGCGCGTTCGCCGCATGTTCGGCCAGATCGCCGAACGATATGACTTTCTCAACCACGCCTTGTCTGGTGGTGTGGATGTGTACTGGCGCTGGAGAACTGTCCGGACGGTGCGTCCCTCGGGGTCGAGTCCCATTCTGGACGTCTGTACCGGGACGGGGGATCTCGCGATTGCCTATGCTCGCCGGGCCGGGCCCGGAGTTCCGATCGTCGGCACAGATTTCACCCATGAAATGCTGGAGTTGGCCAACAGGAAGCGCGCGGCGTTCCGGCGAACCGCCGATGCGGAGGCCATCACATTTCTCGAGGCCGATACCCAGCGGCTGCCGTTTGCCGATGGCCAGTTTCAGATTGTGTCGGTGGCGTTCGGGCTCCGCAACGTTGCCGATACTCGCCTGGGCCTGGAGGAGATGACTCGTGTCTGCCAGCCGGGTGGCCGCGTCGCGGTGCTTGAGTTCTCCGAGCCGTCGCAGGCCCTGCTGCGGCGCGCCTACCTGGCCTATTTCCGGTACGTCCTGCCGCGCATTGGTCAGTTGGTGGCCAGGAATCAGGAGGACGCTTATAACTATCTGCCTTCATCAGTATCGGCGTTCCCGCAGGGGGAGGCACTCGCGAAACTGATGCAGGACTGCGGTCTCGAGACCGTGCAGTATCGTCCACTGACGGGCGGCATCGCCACGCTCTATCACGGCATCAAGCGGTCGATCCCCGAGAAACAACTGGCTCGCAGCATTCAGCGTACTACCGTGCCCCTCCGCCTGATGAACGCCGAGTCTCATGACTGACGTCGTCCTCGCGATCACCGGTGCCAGTGGGGTCGCCTACGGCATCAGACTGCTTGAGGTGCTGCTCTCGACCGGGCGAACGGTGCATCTCACCGTCAGTCCGTCGGGAGCTCAGGTGATTGAGCACGAACTGGGCCTGCGTGTCAACCTCCGTGAGTTTGACATCGGGGCGTTGCTCAGCGGCACGCCGCCAGGGGTTGCCGGGAGTCTCGTCTACCATCACTTTCAGGACTTCACGGCGGGCATCGCCAGTGGCTCATTCCTGACGTCTGGAATGGTCATCTGTCCCTGCTCAATGGGGACCCTGGGAGCTCTCGCCTCGGGGCTCTCCACCAACCTGATTCATCGTGCCGCGGACGTGCACCTGAAGGAGCGCCGCAAGCTCATCGTCGTTCCGCGCGAGACACCATTGGGTACGATCGCTCTGGACAACATGCAGCGGCTGAGTGCCGCGGGGGCCGTCATTCTTCCAGCCATGCCCGGGTTCTATCATGAGCCTCAGACGATCAGCGATCTCGTCGATTTCGTGGTGGCGCGCATCTGCGATCAGTTGGGTGTGGATGCGCGATTGACCGGACGCTGGGGGACGTGATGGCCGCGGGTTGGTCGCAGTCACGCACCGGTCCAGGCCTTGGCGATTTCGGTGTTCTGACGCAGGTGGTCCGGGTTGCTGCTCCCGACCACAACGCTGGACACACCTTCCTGTGCCAACAAGAAGCGCAACCCCGATTCCGGATCAAGGCGACCCGAGTTCAGACCTTTCTTGACGAGCACGCCCACTCCGCCCCTGTTCGCGTCGACGATCACGCTCTCCTGCGATCGGTCATCGAGGTGACACGTCACCATCAGGACATCGCACCACTCGCATGCCAGCCGATGCCCGGCGATGGTCTTGCCGGAAAACCCGATGGAGCGCACCAGACCACGTGCCCGCAGATTCTGTAATGTGGGAATGATGTCCGACTCACGTTGGATGGTGAGGTCGTCCCCATTGGAGTGAACCAGAAGGATGTCGAGCGCGTCGGTCCTCAGTCGCGACAGGCTGAGTTCCACGCTGGCCTGGACGCCGCTCGCCGAGTAGTCGAACCGAGAGCCCGACTCGTGGAACGCTTCACCCACCTTGGTCGACAGCAGAAACTCATCGCGCCGATGCCCGATGGCTCGGCCGATGCGTTCTTCGCTGAGGCCGTAGGAGGGGGCTGTGTCGATCAGGTTGACGCCGGCGTCGAGCGCCTCGTTGAGAAGTCGGGTCGCCTCCACCTCCGAGGGCAACCAGTAGTCGTCCACGAAATGATGCTGGCGGTTTCGCCCCAGCTTGAACGTGCCGAACCCGAGCACGCTGACTGACAGCCCCGTTCGTCCCAAGGGTCGCTGCTGCATCAGTCGAGTCTCGCCACCTGCGAATCGGGAGACCACTCCCGTTCCGTCTCCCAGGGAGGTTGTGCCACTTCGGGGTGCGGCCAGTCGGGGAGATCGGGTTGCTCGGCAGTTCGCGGGCTACCTCGCTCGAGCGCGCGGCGAATATCGATCATCACATAGGGCAGCAACGACATCTTGATCGGCCAGATCGTGACCACATTGCCGTCCAGACGCAGTCCGTCGTCCGGTGACACGTTCGACGTCCCCGCCGCAGCGACCGGCTCTGCGCGGACTGCGCTATACGAGGACCACTCCGTGCGACTCAGGTCAACCCCCGGCAGACCTGCGCAGATCTCGCCTCGAGCCCGCCGGATGAACATCTCGGGTGACTCCGCCTCGGGATGCTCCCCCAGTCGCCCCCCCAACTGCCAGATCGTGCGCCCGGCACTGTCGAACTGGGTCGAGATCGTCAGGCGAGGACCCTCGGCATCGAACCAGTGACCACAGAAGGTGGGCAGACGGCCACGCACCAGGCCCATCTGGAGCGGACGGCGCTGCATCAGGCATTCTCCGGGAAGTCCGACCGCCGCTCGGAGTGCCGCATTGGCGGCCCCCGCCGTGAAGTACACTGTGCTCGGACAGAGCTCCAGCTGTCGTTTCCGGTCGGGATCGCTGATCGCAATCGAGACGACTTCACCCGGCCCGTGTGTCGTCCACTGCAGGTGTCCGGGGGGGACGAGCAGCAGATCACGACGGTCGGTTCCCGCCAGATCAACGAGTAGTGATTGCGGAGAGATCGATGTCTCGCGGCAGCGCAACCCGGCCCGCGGCGGACCATTCAGGAACGTCGGGGGTGTCCCTAGCGCCGCGGTTGCCAGAGAGAACTGTCGCCGCCAGCGCTGCAGGCAAGCGGGCAGCGTGCCGTCCGGATTCCAGTACCAGGACTCATCGGCAACGATCCGCGTTCCAGTCAGGCAGGGCAGGTTTTCCCCGCGCAGGTGCATCCCCCAGGCGCAGGACATCACGGGCAGGACCGAGATCAGTTCCGCCTGGGTGTCCCAATGGGCGGCGTACTTGGCTCCCGCGTGCAGGATCCCCTGCGAGGCAATGGTCTGGCCGCTGCCCAGCGCTGCGGATTCGACCAGCACGACCGAGCGACCAGACTCCTTGAGCAGTGCCCGCAGCCAGAGGCCGGTGATGCCCCCTCCCACGATCAGCGCGTCGATTCGCATGACGTCTCGCATCAACTGGGGGCGTGTCGGGGGTCGTACTGCTCCCTGTGGGGACCGAAGGCCTCTGGCTCGCACGTCCGAGCCTGGGGCACGGCTACTCGGGGGAAACTTCGAAGATCGCCTCGATCTCCACCGTAATGTTCCCCGGGAGCGAGCCCATGCCGACGGCACTGCGGGCACCCACACCGGCATCACCGAACACTTCGGCCAGCAGATCGCTGAAGCCGTTGATGACCTGCGGGTGGCTGTGAAAGTCCGGGGTCGCGTTCACCATGCCGAGCACCTTCACCGTCTTAACGATGCGATCAAGCGTGCCGAAGTGACTCCGCAGCGACGCCAGGATGGCGAGCCCTGTCACGCGCACGGCCTCGCGAGCCTCGTGTTCGGTGACATCCTCCCCCACCCGACCGCACATCAGTGTCTTGTCAGGCCGCAGCGGCCCGTGACCGGAAACGTAGGCCAGGTTGCCGACCACCACGACCGGTCGATAGGTCCCGCCGGGCTGCGGCGCAGGGGGCAGCTCCAGTTTCAGTTCCGCGATGCGGGCATCGGCACCCATCTGCGCATGACCTTTCGAAGGAACGGATCGAACCTGGGGGAGTACGAATCGTCATACCCTACTTCGCCGTTACGACACCAACAACCTTCTGGTCACCTGCAACGCCTTCCGAATGTCCGGTGGCAGGGTGCCAATAATGTGGCGACGATGCGGCATTCTGGTATAATTCTCGCATCATGAACTGGGGTCTCCTTTCAGCCTTTCCGGGGGGCCTCGATCTTTCCTTGCGGCATGGTGTGTTGTTGTAACGGTTTTTGACACAGTACCTTGTGTAACACTGGAGTCGGAGTTCCCATGTCCCAGCTCTTGGAAGCCCCTCGACGAGACGAGTCTGAGATCGCCAGAGAATCGCAGCCGCTTCCGCCTGACGGGGGGGCCGCGCCTGATCCGGAGGCATTCGAGTACCGCCCCATGCCGGCCCTGGCACCGGTCTGTGCTGTGCTGGGATTCTGTTCTCTGACCGCGTTGCTGGGGTTGTTTGGGATCGCTCTCGCCGCGTTTGGCACACTCATCGGCCTGCTCACACTCTGGCAGATCCATCGATCACAGGGGCTTTACAGCGGAAAGGGTCTGGTGCTGGGCGGCCTGATTTCGAGTCTCCTGCTGGGGCTCTCGGGTGTGGCCCTGCAGGTCTACAACTATCAGCACGAGGTGCCGGACGGCTACGAGAGAGTCAGTTTCGCCAGACAGATCTCCGCCCGAGGCTTCGTGAATCAGGACGGATACCAGGGCGTTCACCCCGAGGTCGAGGCGCTGACGGAGAAGCCGATCTTCCTGAAGGGCTTTATGTATCCCACCAATCAGGAGTACAATCTCACCAGTTTCCTGATGCTCAAGGACAGCGGACAGTGCTGCTTTGGTGGTCAGCCCGAACTGCAGGACATGATCGGGGTGGCGATGACGCCGGGAAACGAAGTGGACTACTACAATTCGCGGGTCGCGGTGGCGGGGAAGCTCAAGATCAATCCCAACTACCGCGGTGGGTCGCTAGAACCCTTGTACCTGTTCGAGGCTGACAAGTTCTACAAGGCGAGGACGTCATTCTGATGGAGCGCCCCTTCGGGCAGTGCTGCGTGGCTGCGTGCTGACGTTGTGCGCCTGCCTGGCCGGGTGTGGTCAGGCCGACCTCGAAGGCTACTCCGCCATCAGCGCGCCTGAGGTCGATCCACTCGAAAGGCCCGGGACGGGTGCACCGAGCGATTCCGCGACGGAAGCAGGACGGGCCCCTGCTCCGGATCAGCCGGCGTCTCCTCCGAACCGCACAGACGAATCCCCTGCCGATGCCATGAGCACGGTCCCCGCCGACATGGTTACACCGGCGGCGTCCAGCCGCGGGCCGCGGCCCGGAGGTGTCGACGTCGCCGCCCCGCCGGAGGTGGCGCGCGATGACGCAGCCACCGATGCCGCGGGTCCTCGTGATGGTCGGGGCTCGGCTGCAGACGCAGCCCCCCCGCTCGCTGACCCTGCCCTCGCCCCGGCCTCTGCGTCGCAGTCGCCCGCAGATGGCTCGTCAGGGCAGCAGGCCGCTGGCGTGGCGACCATGGACCAGATGGTGGCCACTCCGCAGCCGGGCGGAATCCGCCTGCTGATTCCGGAGCAGTCATTCGTGGCTGAGGGACCCCAGGGAGCGCAGCGCATCTCTTACGACGATCTGGATCTGCTCAAGGTGCTCAACATGGAGCCCGTGCCGGTCGACGCCGAGCGACACTTCCCGGACTGGCTGCGGAACCTCGATGGTCAGCGAATTCGCGTGCGCGGGTTCATGTATCCCCCGTTTGAAGAAACGGGGATCGAGATGTTTCTGCTGGCGCGCGACAATCAGATCTGCTGCTTTGGTCGCAATCCCAAGATCTATGACATCATGCCGGTGACGATGCGCGACGGACAGACGACCAATTACATCCAGAACCGTCCGTTCGATGTCGTGGGCACGTTTCATATCCGACCGGAACAGGATGGAAACGAGTTGTACCAGTTGTACCTGATTGACGACGCGGTGGTCATCGATTGACCACGCTCCCCGGAGACGGCTCCGCCCCCCTGCTTGAGGGATCTGATTCGATGCAAACTTCTCGACGCCTGACGCGGCGCTCCTTCCTGTGGCTGTGGCTTCTGGGGTTGTGCTGGGCGAGCACCCTCGCTCCTTCGCGGACGGTGGGGTGTCCGTTCTGTTCGGCCCCGTCGCTCACACTCTCTGAGCAGCTGGCCCAGTCCGATGCTGCCGTGCTCGTGCAGTGGAAGTCTGGAGATCCGGGTGATCGCGAGCAGGGGGACATCGGCTCGACGACCTACGAGATCGTCGAGGTGGTGCGCGGAGCCGAGCCACGCCCCGCCAAGGGTGACGACGTGACCTTGCCGCGCTATCGACCGGGCAAGGCGGGTGACCTGTTCCTGCTCCTCGGCACGCAGGGCACGAGCCTGGAATGGAGCAGTCCCCTGGAGATTACGGAAACCAGCTTCCGCTATATTCAGCAGGCCCCGGCGCCTGAAGTGCCCCTGACAGAGAGACTCGAGTACTTCGTCCGGTTTCTGGAGTTTCCCGACCCGCTGGTGGCGAACGACGCCTACGCCGAGTTTGCGAATGCCCCCTACGCCGACATCGTTCCGCTGGCCGACAAGCTCACGCCCAGCCAGCTTCGGGAATGGGTTGCCGACGAAGAGACGGCCCCGACTCGCTTGGGGCTGTACGGATTGCTCCTGGGATTGTGTGGAACGTCAGATGATGCCGCCGTGATGCAGAAACAGATTCTTACTCCCAGCGAAGAGTTTCGCCTGGGCATCGACGGGGTGATGGCTGGCTATCTCCTGATCAAGGGAGAGGAAGGCCTCGATGTCATCGACCGCGAGAAGCTGCAGAACAAGGAAATCCCCTTCAGTGAAACCTATGCCGCCATGCAGGCGCTGCGCTTCATGTGGACGGATGGGCAGGAGCGGATCGATCCCGAAAGACTGCGACAGTCGATGCGTATTCTTCTGGATCGTCCGGAGCTGGCAGATCTCGTCATTGCCGATCTCGCGCGTGGAAAGACTGGTCCATCATCGATCGCCTGATGGCCCTGTACGATGCCGAGGAATACGGCATCCCCTCCATCAAGCGGGCGATCGTCCGCTACCTGCTCGTGGCGTCCAAGGGCAAGGGGGACGACACAGCTCCGGCGGCCACAGCCGAACAGGCTCGCAAGTACCTTGCCGAACTGAAGGAGAGGGATCCGAAGACCGTCGAGCAGGCGGAACGGTTCTACTTCGTCAACTGACCAGCCTGGAGTGTCAGGTAACAGATTCACAACTTCGAGGATGCGCGAATGGACTCGCTCGGATGCACTCGGCCGCCCTGCCATGTGGCGGTTTACTGGTCACTGCGGCTCATCGGCCTCTCAGTCGGACTGGCGGCGTTGCTGTTTCGTACAGATGCGAGCCTGGCCTGCCCGTTCTGTGGCGTCGCCGAAGTGACTCTCCAGAAGCGGATCGCCGCAAATGAAGTCGCCATCATCGCGAAGTGGGTCGGCGGTGAACCGGGCAACCTCGAAGCTGACGTTCCGGCCAGCACGAGATTCGACGTACAGCATGTATTCCATGGTGATGGTTTCGAGCCGGCCCAATCCATCGTCATTGACCGCTTCCATCCTGGACAGCCAGGGGAACTGTTTCTGCTCGGTGCCAATACACAGGAAGACCTGCTGATCTGGGAACGAGCCACGTCACTGACCGAGCGGGCCGTTGAATATCTCCGTACCGCGCCGGATGCAGCACTTCCCTCGCCCGAGCGGCTGCAGTTCTTCATCCAATGGCTGGAGGACGACGAGACGATCCTGGCCAACGATGCGTTCAACGAGTTCGCGAATGCCAGGTATGAGGATATCGCGGCGGTGTCAGAGCACCTCCCGCACGAAAAGCTGGCACACTGGGTGTTTGATCGTGAAGCCGAGCCGGTCCGTCTGGGCGTGTACGGGATGTTGCTCGGTCTGTGCGGAGTTCCAGCCGATGCAGATCGACTGGAAGCGATGATCCTCGAACCGACGGCCCCCGCCGACATCCGTCTGGGAATCGACGGCGTCATGGGGGGGTACTTGCTGCTGGCCGGAGAACGGGGCTTGGAGGTTCTCGACCGGTCAGTGCTGGGGCACCTGCAGGCCGCCGACGGGGAAGTCACCGCCGCCATCAGTGCGCTCCGGTTCATCTGGGAGTTTGGAGACGGTTGCATCCCGGCGGATCGGTTACGCCTGTCGATGAGACTGGTGCTCGGCCGCCCGGAGCGGATCTCACTGGCTTGCGCCGATCTTGCCCGCTGGCAGGACTGGGAGACTGTCGATCGACTGATGGAGATCTATGACGACGAGCGACTGGCGACGCGTCACGAGAAGACAGCCATCATCAAGTTCCTTTGTGCTGCAGAGAAGGTCGATCCCGCGGGACTTTCGACGTCCCAGACACAGGCCGTGGAGCGCGCCAGGCAGCACCTGCGACGACTGCGGAGCGCGAGCCGCAACTGGTGGACCGGGCTGAGCGCACGCCAGCGATTCGCTAGGATGCCGCAGGTCTCTCTGCCGGTTCCGTTTTCCCGAGGAGCGTTGCGATGCTGCCACTCGCCGAGATCCAGGCCGCCCTGCAGGAGTCCGGCATCGACGGCTGGCTGCTGTACGACTTTCGCGGCAGCAACGTGCTGGCCCGGCGCATGCTGAGCTTTGCCGACGGGAGCGTTGGCTCACGGCGCTGGTTCTACTGTATCCCCGCCCGGGGAACGCCGCAGAAGCTGGTCCATCGCATCGAAGCCGACGCGCTCGACCACCTTCCCGGAGAGAAGACTGTGTATCTCCGCTGGCAGGAACTGGAAGCCGGGGTTGCCGAACTGGTACAGGGGCTGACGACGCTCGCTATGGAGTACTCCCCCCGGGGGGGAAACCCCTACGTAAGCAAGGTGGATGCCGGGACGATCGAACTCGTCCGTGAGCAGGGGGTGACCGTCGTCTCTTCAGGAGACCTCGTCCAGTTGTTCGAGGCGACCTGGGACGATGAGCAATGGCACCTGCATCAGGAGGCAAGTGTTCAGACAAACGCGGCGTTCGATGTCGCTTGGAGCCTGATCGCCGAGTCGGTGCGCAGTGGCACGGGTGTGGAGGAAGCGGCGGTCGAAGCCGCCATCATGGCGCACTTCGCCGCGCAAGGTCTGACGACCTATCACCCTCCCATCGTCGGACGCGGACCACATAGTGGACTGCCCCACTACGAAACGGGTACCGGTGACGACACGCTGATCCGTCGCGACGACTTCGTCCTCATCGATCTGTGGGCGAAACTCGACCGCCCCCGGGGCGTCTACAGCGACCTGACCCGGACAGGATATGTCGGTTTATCGGTTCCGCAGAGATACAGCGAGATCTTCAACATTGTCGCCGCGGCGCGGGATGCCGGGATTCAGGCGGTACGAGATGCCTTCGAGGCGGGGCGCCCCCTCAGAGGCGGCCAGGTCGATGACATCGTGCGCGGCGTGATCGACCAGGCTGGATATGGCGAGTACTTCCGCCACCGGACCGGTCACAGCATCGGGCAGGAGACCCACGGGAACGGAGCGAACATCGATAATCTCGAGACGCGCGACGACCGCCGGATCCTGCCGCGGACCTGCTTTTCGATCGAACCGGGCATCTACCTTCCGGAATTCGGCATCCGCAGCGAGGTCGATGTCTTTGTGGATGCCGACTGCAGGGTCCATGTCACCGGGGGGGAGATCCAGAGCGAAGTGCTCCCGATTCTCGCCCGATACTGACAGCCCCGCTCAGCGGAGGGGGGCACCTGACAGAAGTGACACCCCCTGCTGACGAGCCGATCCCTGGCCCGTGGTCCTTGGCGACGATTCGCCGCCGCGGTCACTGGGGCTGCCGCTGCTTCTGCTTTTTCGTCTTGGGCTCCGTTTTGGGCTTCGGCTCCTGCCTCTTGAATCCGTACTGGACGAAGTCACGCTTCGACTTCTGCTCCCAGTCCGCTGAGACTTCCGGATTGGGAGTGGCATTCCCCTCGAGGTCCCCGTGGAGCCACTTGACGGCCCCGAGGATGGAATCGAGGAAGGCCCGATTGGTCCACGTCTCGGGGCGATGTCCGAGATTATTGAAGTAGACCTTTCCGTCTCCGTATTCTTTCACCCAGCAGACCGGGACATGGTAGCCATGATCGGTCGGCACCGCGTTATTCGTCGGACTCTGGGAATAGTCGAGACTCATGAGCACGCGGACCTTCTCCGGCTGCCAATGGCGGTACATGTAGATCTCGTCCTGATGGGTGAATTCGCTGCCGTACGGTGTCGCACCCGGATGCGACTGATCGTGGACCTTCAGAGTGACGACCTTGTCCTGCGTCCAGGGATGTCCGATGAACGTCCCTCCGACCATGTCCCAGTAGGGTTCATATTCGTGGAAGGTATCGCCCGCGGAATGGAATCCGAGGAAACCATGGCCTTTCTGGCGCAGCCAGTCGTTGAGAAAATAATCCAGATCCTCCTGAGCGATCGGCAGGTCCAGCGTCGTGTAGAAAGCGACGATGTCGTAGTTCTGCAGATTTTCCCGGGTGAAGTCGGCGGCGCAGTCCTGGGTGCAGTCGACCGTGAATAATCCACTCTGCTGGCCGAGTTGAATGAGGGCGATCTCTGCGGCGGCCAACTGTGCGGGCTGATCCGGGTCCCGCTTGACGACCCCGTGCACGAACCCGGCACTCTGTGTGACGAACAGGATTCGGATCGGGTCCGATTTCTCGGCCGCCGTGCCTACCTGCACCAGCAGCAGCCCGACCACACAGATCGCCAGAACGGACTTGAGAAGCGATTTCATCTGGGACTCCGGAAACACGTTGGAGGAACAACGCCCGGGAAATCCCCGAAACGTTGTGTTGTTGGGTCTGGATACGGCTTATGATACGAAGGAATCGGACGGACAACAATTCGCCGGCAGGAGGCGGCAGCGCAGAGCATCGACCAGCCAATCCTGCATGACGGCCATCCTGGGCATCTCCGCTTACTACCATGATTCGGCGGCGGCGCTGGTCGTCGACGGTGAGATTGTTGCTGCTGCGCAGGAAGAACGATTCACGCGCCGCAAGCACGACGACCGCTTTCCGCAGCATGCGATCGAGTACTGCCTGGGTGCGGCGGGTCTGGACATCGGGCAGCTCGATTACGTCGGTTTCTATGAGAAGCCACTGCTGAAGTTCGATCGGCTGCTCGAAACGTACCTGGCGTTCGCCCCCCGTGGATTCTGGTCGTTTGCGAAGGCCATGCCCAACTGGCTTCAGGAGAAGCTCTTTCTGTCGCGAGAGATCCGCAAGGGGCTCCAACACGAGTATCGCAAGCGGATCGTCTTTACCGAGCATCATGAGTCCCACGCGGCCAGCGCCTTCTTTCCGTCGCCGTTTGACGAAGCCGCGATCCTGACGCTCGACGGTGTGGGTGAGTGGGCGACCGCGAGTTACGGCCACGGCCGGGGAAACCGCATCGCCCTGACGCATGAACTGCGGTTTCCCCACTCACTGGGCCTGTTGTATTCGGCGTTCACCTATTACTGCGGCTTCCGCGTCAACAGTGGCGAGTACAAGCTGATGGGGCTGGCCCCGTACGGACAGCCGATGTTCGTCGACGTCATCCTCGAGAAGCTCATCGACCTGAAGGAGGACGGGTCGTTCGTTCTGGATCAGTCCTACTTCAACTACTGTTCGGGGCTGACGATGACATCGCCGAAGTTTCACGCGATGTTTGGTGGTCCCCCCCGCTCTCCGGAGGGGGAGTTGACCGACCGCGAGATGGATATCGCGGCCTCGATTCAGAAGGTGACCGAAGAAGTCGTCCTCCGGATGGCGCGACACGTCTTTCGCGAAACGCAGTCGAAACAGCTCTGTCTGGCAGGAGGCGTCGCCCTCAACAGCGTGGCCAACGGGCGACTCCTGCAAGAAGCCCCATTCGAAGACCTGTGGATTCAGCCGGCCGCCGGGGATGCCGGAGGGGCACTCGGGGCGGCGTTGTTCATCTGGCATCAACTGCTGGGTCAGCCTCGCACCGGCGCAATGCCGACACGCAGCGCGGCTCGCTGCTCGGTCCCCAGTACCAGAATGGCCAGGTGACCGGCACGCTGGACACTTGCGGTGCCGTCTATGAAAGTGTTTCGAACGAGGCGGAACTGATCAGCCGGGTGGTCTCCCTCATCGATGCGGGGAAGGCTGTCGGCTGGATGCAGGGGCGGATGGAGTTCGGACCCCGGGCTCTGGGAGCCCGCAGTATTCTCGGTGACGCCCGCGACACAGAGATGCAGGCGATCCTGAATCTGAAGGTGAAGTTTCGCGAGTCATTTCGACCGTTCGCTCCAGTCGTGCTGCGGGACTCCGCCACCCGCTACTTCGATTTGCCACAGGGGACCGAAAGCCCTTACATGCTGCTGGTGACACCGGTTGCCCGGGAACAGATGATTGCCCCTGATGCAAGCGAGTTGGGTCTGCAGGGCCTCGAACGACGCAGGATTCGAGGATCGAAGATCCCCGCCGTCACACATGTGGACGGATCAGCCCGCTTGCAGACGGTGGATCCGGAGCGACACGGCAGGTTCCATCGGTTGCTGAGTGCCTTCGCCGAGCGGACCGGTTGTCCGGTAATGATCAACACGAGCTTCAACGTGCGCGGCGAGCCGATTGTGTGCACTCCGGCCGACGCGTACCGCTGCTTCATGGCGACGGATATGGATGTGCTGGTGATCGAGGACTGCCTACTGCTCAAGGACCAGCAGCCCGCCGCTAACCTGCCTGTCCGCGAGGAACATCTCAGTCAGTTTTCACTAGATTGATCTTTGGCACCAGTCAGGAGGCGTTTCCGGCGAGTTCCGGCTACACAGAGGATGACATGATCACGATCAACCGCAATCCCACTGACCGCGATCTGCGGTTGTTCGCAGCCTTGGGCGCGGTGCTGCTACTGGGTCTATCGCTGTGGCTGCACCTGTCGCGGCAGTCCCTGACCGCGTCTGCCGCCTTGCGTTTCGTGGCCATCGCCCTGGTACTGGTCGCCTTGATTCGTCCCGGATGGTTGAGGCCGATCTATGTTGGGTGGATGCTGGCCCTGTACCCGCTGGGCTGGGTCATCGGCCATCTGTTCCTGGCGGTGGTCTACTTCGGCGTACTGACACCGATCGGACTCATGTTGCGAGTTGTCGGACACGATCCGCTCCAGTTGCATGTCGACCCCGCTTGCAGAACGATGTGGCAGCCCCGCAAGACCCAACGGCAGAACTCGGACTACTTCCGTCAGTATTAGGAACGAGGGGGCCCGGATCCGGCCCCAAGGGAATTTGGATCGAAGTCGAGGCGCGAGCCCGTCCACCGACTCCTCAGGACCCGCCACCAGAACAACGACCGCGGCTTGCCGCAACGCCCCACCTTTCGGAAACCCTCATGACTGATCCACAGGCTCCTCCCTCCGGCACCGACGAGCAGAGCGCGGCCCGGTTCGCGGAACAGGCCGGCGAAAAGCCATCCAATTTCCTTGTCGAACTGCTGGTGGACTTTGGCCGGTTTCTCCGGGAGGAGAAGAAGTGGTGGCTGATCCCGATCCTGGTGGCGCTCGTTCTGATCGGTGCACTGGCGATGCTGCTCAATTCGCCGGCGGCCCCCTTCATCTATCCCTTGTTTTGACGTTTGGCGCTAGAGACGCAAGGGCGAGTGGGGTAGACTGTCCCCTGCGGCTCGCCGCACATGCCTCCCTTGGCAGCCCCCCCTTTGGAACTGAGGAGTCCACTCGTGAGTGTCACGTTTTCGAACCGTCGTAGATTCTTGAAGACCACCACGGCCGCCGCCGCGGGAGCGGTCATGCCGTACTGGTTCACCAGCAGTGCTCTGCAGGGTCAGGCTGCGCCTGGTCCGAACGAGCAGCTCACCGTGGGCTGCATTGGCACGGGCAGTCGCTGGGGTGCTGTGGGACCGCAGTCCCTCAAGTTTTCGAATTGTGTCGCTGTGTGCGACGTCGATGCCGGCCATGCCGGCCGAGCCCGCGATACTGTGCTGAAGCACCAGGACGGCAATGTCGAGATTTTCGAAGACTATCGCCACATTCTCGATAACGAAGCCATCGACATTGTCACCATCGTCACCCCGGACCACTGGCATTCCAAGATTGCCATAGACGCGATGCGGGCGGGCAAGGATGTGTACTGTGAGAAACCGCTGACCCTCACCATCAACGAGGGTAAGCAGATCATCAAGGTGCTCGAGGAGACGAATCGCGTCTTTCAGGTCGGGACGCAGCAACGCACTGAATTCAACCGCAGCTTCCTCACTGCGTTGGCGCTGATTCGGGCCGGCCGGATTGGTGATGTCCGCAAGATTACCTGCAACATCGGCCGTGCGCCGACCAGCGGAGTGGTGCCGGTCGTCGATGTCCCGCAGGAGCTCAACTGGGACATGTGGCTGGGGCAGGCACCTCTGGTCGACTTCCGTCTCGACCGCGATGCCCCGGACCAGAAGCGTCCCCCCACGCGGGCTCACTACGAGTTTCGCTGGTGGTACGAGTATTCGGGCGGCAAGATGACGGACTGGGGGGCACATCATGTCGATATCGCCCAGTGGGCCATCGGTCAGAATGGCGAGGGGCAAGGCCCGCTGTCTGTCGAAGGTGTCGCCCAGCATCCTGTCGAGCTTTCTGAAGGCCGGCCATTGCAGGATGACCGCTACAACACCGCCACAACGTTCGACATCACTGTGATGTTTCCCGATGTCGAGATGCATATCGTCAGCGATTCCAGCGACGGCAACGGGATCTTGTTCGAAGGGACGGGGGGACGCTTCCATGTCTCGCGCAACCGTCTGAAGGGTCGCCCCGTTGAAGAACTGGCCAGCAATCCCCTGCCAGAGGGAGCGATCGCCGAGGTGTATGGAGGCATTGAGCCCACCTCGCACATGCAGAACTTCATCGATTGTGTGCGGAGTCGGTCGACCCCCATCTCCGATGTGTGGAGCCATCATCGCGCCATGACAACCTGTCATCTGGCCAACATCGCGATCCGCCTGGGGCGTCGGCTGGAATGGGATCCGCAGACCCAGCAGATCGTTGGCGATGACCAGGCCAACCAGTGGCTGGCGCGTGAACAGAGAAAGGGTTATGAGATCGACGTCAAGGTGTGAGGGGACCAGTCCCCCCGTCCGTTGACGTCAGAACAGCCCTGCAATCGGCTGTGCGGCTGTTGCTGCGCGGAGGACTTCGTCGGGCACGCCTCGCGTCACGCGAAGCTGGCCCACGTCGAAGAGCGTGTGCAGTACACTGGAGACGAGGTGCGGAATCCTGATGGGCTCCGTGGCCGGCTCGCTGCCGTCGTGCGTGGAGCGGCCAATCACCTGTCCCATCGGCAGGCCGCCACCCGCCAGCAGCAGCGGCGCAAGGTTGCCCCAGTGGTCGCGCCCGCCTCGATCGTTGATCCGCGGTGTGCGCCCATTTCACCGCAACAGACGAGAAGGATGTCCTCGCTCAGACCGCGCTCGGCCACATCTTCAAGGAATGTACTGATTGCGTGGTCGAACGGGCCGCCCAGGTAACGCATTCCTTCTTCCACGCCGGCATTGTTCTGGTCGGCATGCATATCCCAGACGAAGTTGGTCGTCACGGTGACGAAACCGGCCCCGCGCTCGCAGAGTCGTCGCGCCAGTAGCATCAACTTGCCCAGAGACCGCGCATTGTCGGCGTAGCGCTTGTGATTGTTCCATCTCGTGTCGATGGAGTCCAGGCGGACGAGTCCGGACGTGTCGTACCGGGCAATGCTCCGCGGGTCTTCCTGCGACAGGTCGAACGCCCCGGCGACTCCTCCCAGCAGCGTTTCGAATGCCTGCCGACGGAGTTCGTCCAGTTGCAGAACCGCGTCCCCCGCTTCAAGTTCTCGGTGCATCCGATCCAGGTGGCTCAACAGCGACCGGCGATCGTCAATGCGAGACATCGGCAGGCGGAGCTCCATGTTCCGCTGCAGATTCCCGCCACCGCTGGGAGCAAACGGAGCGAACGCACCGCCCAACGGACCCGTGGCTTCGACATCCCCCAGATCCTTGAAGGCCGGCATCGTCGTGTCATCGACCGCCTGGGGAAACAATGCGATGTTGGTCGGCATGCCGGTCGCTGGACGATTCGTGCCCGCGACTCGGGCATAAACAGACCCGAGGTTCGCACCGGCAGTGGCCGCAGAAACGACCGGCTTCACATCGTGTCGACCGTCGCCGGTCTGGAAGGAACGCACGATCGTCAGTCGGTCGGCCAGTCGTGCCAGCCGGGGAAATGACCCGCCAAAAGTGACACCTGGCAGGGCTGTCGCGACCTCGCCCGTGACGCTGGCGATTTCGCGGCGGCGCTGTCAGCTTCGGGTCGAAGGTCTCGAACTGACTGGGGCCGCCGTGCATGAACACGAACACCACCGACTTGCCGGTCGTTACAGAACCGGATGCTGCCGCTGCACGCGGGGTGTTCCACAATGCCGGAAGGGTCCATCCGCCGAGGGACAGGCCCCCGACCCTCAGGAACTCGCGGCGGCAATGCGGGGTCGTGTCGCAAATCGACAGCATGGCGTGGAACCTCGCCGGTAATGGTGTCCCTCTACCATATCAGTCAACCAGCGAGATTGCAGCCCGTGCAAGCGCCGGGTTGCCCGCGTCCGTCCCGGGACCGCGAGTCGCAGGCCATCATTCGGACAGATCCAGGCAGACGATAGAGTCCTCATCGCGCAGATAGAGCCGGCCTCGCGAAAGCACCGGAGCCGCCCACGCCGGGTAACCGATCTCGGGCGCGGCACAACGACTGATCTCTGTCCACTCGAACGGGTCCGCCTCGACCAGAGCCAGCGTCCCCCGCTCGCCCAGCACGATGAACTTGCCGTCGGCGAGAATGGCAGAACCCCGCCCATAGAATGGCCACGGAATCGACTGACCCGTGCGACGGTCCACAATCTCTCCATCAGTTCCACGTTGCAGATCTTCAACCGAACCCGTGAAGCCACTCGTCTCCCAGGCCACGTCGCCATTTCGGGCATCGATACATCGCAGCGATCCCTCGTTCTCGTGACGACCACTGAACCCGTAGTAGTACCCATCGTGATAAACAGCCGTCGACCAGTGCGTCAACAGGTTTGTCGGATTCACCCAGAGTTCGTCAACCGAGCTGCCGTCGGGCTGAACCTGCAAACGTGCCGCGCCTACGCGATAGGCAGCCGACAGCAGAATCGTATCGTCAACCACCACGGGTCTGGCAGCGTTGACCGACTCGTGTGTCCGCGAGCGGAACCAATAGGAGAAGCGCACGTTGCCGGTCTGCGGATCGAGCGAGACGAGCCCCTGACGCATCAGGCACAACACATGACGCACGCCGTGAAACGTGGCCGCGATGGGAGACGAATAGCTGGCCAGCATCTCGTCACCCGTCCACTCGTAGCGCGGATCATTCTCCCAGCCGGTCTCCGCCCCATCCCAGGTCTGCCGGCCGACAGCCTCCCACAGGGTCTTTCCAGTCCGCGCATCGAAGGCCACCACACCACTGTCAGGTTGACCGCCGACAAGCACAATGAGCTTGTCTCCTTGAAGAATCGGCGTCGATCCGACGCCGAAAAATGCCTCGGGGACCCGAAAGTCGGTCTGTGTGTCCCGGGTCCAGACCACAGCGCCGGTGGCGAGGTTGAGACAGGCCAGTTGGCCTTCCGCGCCGAATGTGAAGCAGAGCTCGTCCGCAAGTAACGGAGAACAGCGGGGGCCGTTGTTGTAGCCGTAAGGGTCCCGGAAGCTGCTGGCGTAAGCGTGCTTCCAGACCGGTTCTCCCGTGTCTGCCCGCAGGCATTCGACGACCTCTTCGTCTCCTTGTCGATGATGCAGCACCAGCCGGTTGCCACGCACGGACGGTGCGCTGTACCCCGTGCCGATCTTGCGGGACCAGACGAGTGGCGGACCGTCTGGGGGCCAGTTGGCGAGTAATCCCTGTTCCCGGGAGACACCGGTGCCGTCGGGACCCAGAAACCCCGGCCAGTCTTCACCCTCGCGATCGGCAGGCGGCGGCTCTGGACCAGTCTGGCCGACACTCGTGTTGGAGCCGCAACCCACTGCGATCAGCGTCAACAGCAGGCCCAGCGGCTTCAGGCTTCCTGCTGCGCATCCGATGGTCCAACGCTTCGTCGGGTCGATCAACGTCGGCACAGTGGCACCTCGGTCTGGTCGTGGGCAGGGTGATGTCCGGATCCCTGGACCGCAGCCACGACGAGGCCGCGAGTGTGCGCGACTCCTCAGGTCGCCGGCGTGTCCAGACTGGGATCGTACCGACTGAAGGCCCACGTCAACAGGCAGGTCAGCATCAAGCCGGTGACGGTGGTCAGTCCCCACAGCCCCATCCCGAAGACGATGCGATGATCACTCACGAGTGAGACGACCGGCAGGGTGGCGACGATGCGTACGCTGACGGCCCATGCATACACAATCCCCAGACCGATCCCGAACAGCAAGCCCTTCGCAGTGAAGGTGAGCGTGACCCGCAGGAAGACCTGCAGGCCCTCCTGGTTCAGGCGATGGGGATAGAGCAGAAAGATCAGGTTGTCGAGCCCGAAGATCATCACGTTCACGGGGATGAGGAACAGCAGCGCTCCCAGGACCAGCCCCGGAGAAACGGGACGCACAAGCATCACCACCAGGAGTACGGCCGACTGCTGGAGCGTTGCGAGGAGCACGGGCGTTGCCAGTTGGCCGATCACCACCGCGGAAGGACGAATCGGCAGCGTTTTCAGGATGGCCAGCCGATCACAGTCCCGGCGAAAGTCGAACTTCAATGCGGCCGGCAGCAGCAGGAACGAGTAGAACACCAGCGCTGCCACCACGTTGAGAAACGTGCCCAGGGCGGGGAGGTCAGAGACCAGTGGCAGGCACGACAGTGCGGCGGGGACGATCAGCGCGATCAACAGGCTGGTCAGATACCTGCGTGCACCAATTCCCTGCCGCCACGCGATCGGGCCCATTCCCCCAAGATGACGAATCGTTCGCAGGCCATCCAGATTCCTTCGGCCCGCAACACGGGAACGGGCGGACAGGCCCGCTTCAGAAATCTCATCAAGAACTCCACTCGACCACCGGTGCAGGCGCGGCGATCCACACTCAGTGCGAGTGACCACGCGCCCAAGACCAGCAGGATCGAGGCCGCGAGCCACCCAAGAATGGGAAGGGAAGGCCCGTTGGCGGTCATCACCTGGACGAATGGTTGCATTACGGCAGACAGGACGCTTCCCGGCGGCGTGTCGAACAGACGGCACGCCGCGGGAGGGAGTTGCAGGATGTGCGCAAAGGCTGCGGGGACGTTGGACTCCTTGTCGCGTGGGACCTGCAGCGCGTCGATCGTGCAGGCCATCAGGGCAGAGGCGGTTGCCAGCAGCACGAGGCAGCGCACGGCAAGATAGATCCGCGGTGAGAGACTCCAGAAGGCGATTTCCGTCATCATACGGGCCGCGTCAAGAAACAGCAGTGCCAGCAGTATCCCCAAGAGGCCCAGGCCCACGCTGCCCAGATCGGTGAGCAAAAGCAGCGTAAGGCAGACCGTCTTGAGCAGCGTAGAGGACAGAATCACGCAGGCCCGGTAACTCAACAGCTCGTGTCGTGTGAAGGGCCCGAGGCAGACAAGCTCATTTTCGGAAGCCGACCACTCAATGGCCTCAGCAGGCCGCCTCGTCGCCGCCTTGATGATCGGCCAGCAGAGATAGACCGTCAGACTGGCCAGCACGCCGCGACGCAGGGTCTCCGGTTCGTAAGGGGCCCGGAACAGAATGCTGACAACAGCGTTGCCCAGCCAGAAGACCGCTAGCAGGATCGCCAGGGCGGACAGGATGGCCTTGCGCGGCGATGCGAACCCGGTCCGAAAGCGGCGACCGAGCGAGATCCACTGCAGCCACAACAGGTGACGCAGCGCGGGAGGGACGTGCAGGGATGGGAAGGGAATGCGGTTCATCGATGCGACGTGGCCGCGGTTGCTGGTTGTTCCTGGATCGCCAGAAAGTAGATGTCCTCCAGGGTGGCGCGGTCTCGTTCCGACGCGAAGGCGGAACGCAGTTCCTGGATCGGACCAAAGTACCGGTCCTGCCCCGCCGAGAGAATCATCACGTGCGAGCAGATATCTTCGACCACGCTGAGGAGGTGCGAACTGATGACGACCGCCGTCCCCTGCCTGGCGCGGTCCGAGATCGACTCCTTGAGAGTGCGGATGCCATGCGGATCGAGACCCGTCATCGGTTCGTCGAACAGCACGGCGCGGGGGTCACGCAGGTACGCGCAGCAGATCGCCAGCTTCTGTCTCATGCCTCGAGACAGGTCTCCCGCCCGGGATCGCCGCCGATCATGCAGTTCAAACTGCTCCAGCAGCGTGCGGGACCTCTTGTCGGCGTCCGACACCTCGTAGGCCGCCGCAATGAACGAGAGATGCTCGTCGACCGTCAGTTCCGGAAAGAGCACCGGGTCGTCGGGAACGTAGGCCAGGCGTCTTTTGACCTCGAGTGGATCTCGCGCCACATCGAACTGGTCGACGCGCAACACGCCTTGGGTGATCGGGATCATCCCGACCAGGGACCTCAGGATCGTGGTCTTGCCGGCACCATTGGGGCCGACCAGTCCCAGAACTTCGCCCGCCTGGACCGAGAAGCTGACGCCGCGGACTGCAGGTATCCCCGCATAGGTCTTGTGGAACCCGTCGACAACGATCACCGGTTCACCTCGTGATGCAGGTGGTTCAACAGGGCAGCCCCCGGGGAGGATCTGGCCGCACAGATGCCGGAACGGGAGTCGCAGCGGTAACTCGGCGATTGGTCGCGAATGGACCGATCGGATCCGGTGCCGATACTGAAGCCTAGCTCAATTTCGGCCAAGCCGCCGAAACGTCCCGCACACGAACGGGGACCGGTCATCGTGTGTTGCATTGGCACCGCGGCTCACTGGCGGCGGTCAGCGATCTGAGCACCGCTGGCCTGGCGGCAAGCAAATAAGCCGTTCGCATTGGCATGATCGCTGCCACCGGCACAACCGGCAGCCCGGGGACGTTCAGAACCACGCCCTGAGGTCACAGCGTGCTCTTCATCAGGTGCGACTTTCGCACGAAGTCCGGGTCGATGGTGATGCCAAAGCCGGGACCGGAGGGGACCTGGACCATGCCGTTCTCGCACCGCAGCGACGAGGAGTCGCAGTGGACCGGGATGTCCCCTTCACCTTTGAACTCCTGGTGGGGGCCGGGGTCATCGATGCACGAGGCGAAGTGGCAGACATCCAGGTACCCCAGGCCCGAGCCGGACATATGCAGCGTGCACGGCATGCCGACCGCGTTGGCCATGCGCGCGACTCTAATGGCACGGAGGTAGCCTCCGAAGTAGTGCAGGTCGGGCTGTGCGACATCGATTCCCCGGTTGGCGATCGCCCAGCGAAACCGTCGCAGGCTGAACTCCTGCTCGCCCCCGGCGACGGGAATCGTCAGTGCATCGGCCACTGCCTTCGTCTCCCAGAGATGATCAAAGGGACACGGCTCTTCGAAGAATCCATAACGATACTCCTCCATCAGCCGGCCAATGCGGATGGCATTCGGCACGTCGTACGAGCTGTTGGAGTCGGCGTAGAGGGCGAAGCTGTCTCCGAAGGATTCGCGCACCAGTGGGATGAGCGCCTCGGAACGACCGGGGCGGGAGTCGGAATTCTGGCTCATCCGTCCACCAAGACGGAACTTGATGGCCTTAGCCCCGGTTTCGGCCACCAGCCTCTGCAGGTAGTCGATCTCCTCCTCTGGAGAATTCCCGCGGTTGCCGCTGGCGCGATAGACCGCGATCTGCCGGCGTTTGACGCCTCCCAGGAGAGCGCCGAGCGACAGATCCGTCAGCTTGCCCAGCATGTCGAGGATCGCCATCTCAGCCGCTGCCTGCGGCGCCCACAGACCGATCCCCTGCAGCTTGTAGTTGCTTCCGTCCCGATACAATTCATCGAGCAGCTCCTCAAGCCGGCGGGCATCTTTCCCGACGAAGAACGGAGCGACCCGTTGCAGAAAGACCGGATACAACTCACGCATGCGTGCGGAATTGGCGACGGCCAGTCCTTCAGCACCGTCCGTACTGCGCACGCGAGTCAGAAACGTATTGCCGTTCCGCAGCAGTTCCAGTGAAGCGATCGTCACCGGCTGGTGCAGCGTGCCGACTCGCAGGAGTGGCTGCCGTGCCACTTGCTCGAGCGCGTCCTCGGATACGGTGCCGGCCTCAGCGCGATCGGCACCATGGCCCCGTCGTCCACACGCCCACAAACCTGCGGCTGCGAGCCCGCTCAACGCACTACGCCGGGACATTGACATTGGAGACCTCCAGTTTCTTCTCGTAGCAGACGCTCAGCGGATTACCCACGTACTCCCCATAACAGGGAATCGGCCGGTACCCCGCGGATTCATACAGTCTGACCGCCTCGACCTGAGCCGCGCCTGTCTCCAGCCGCAGTGTGACAACTTCCATCTCGTGCGCGCGTCGCTCCAGTTCCTCCAGCAGCACTCGACCATACCGCTGTCGCCGGAACGCGGGGCGAACATACATGCGTTTCAGCTCCGCCAGGCGAACGTCCAGAGGCCGCAAGGCTCCGCAGCCAATGACTTCCGCGTGCCTCTGCATGATGAGAAACACTCCGGGAAAGTCCCGCAACTCATCCGCCGAAAGACCATGAATCATCTCATCGGGATAATGGCATCGCAGTTCCTGGTCCAGTTCCGCCATCAGCATGCGGGAAACCTCTTCGCCCGGCTGGTGGACACGAAATTCCAGGCTGTCCATTCCCCGGTCTCCCTCAGGGACTTGCTTCGGGCGAATGCCCATGTGAAGTGCGCGCATAGCGACTGCAAGAACCGTTAGTTCTCCGCGAAACACGTGATCGTGCCGTTACGCGATGCCAGGTAGAGTCGCCCTTGTGCCACGGCGAGGCCATCGAGGACCGGCAGGCTCTCGAGACGCATTGTGCTCTGCGGTTGTCCATCGCTGGTCGAAACCGCTTGCAGCAGGATCCCCTCCTCTCCTCGAAAGGCCGACAGTGAGGTGTGGGTCTCCCCTTCGGGGCCTGCCACAAACAGAAGATCGCCGGCCAGAACCATCGCCCGGACTTCCGGTTTCACGTCGGTCGACCACGCGAAGTCCACCAGTGACTTGGGGTACGGGCGTTGACCGCGGCGAACCTGTTTGGGCGCAGGTTCGGGTGTCTGGAGCGTCTTCGAAGCTGCGAACAGACGATAGGACTCACCGGTCGTCCACTGGCCCGCATTGCCCTGCGGCATGAAGCTCCGGCCGAACCCGTAAATGGTGTCATCATTGAAGACCAGCAGGCGTCCCGCGGGATACGTATTCCCGGCCTGATGCCAGCCCGGCCAGCCCGACTTGAATTCGGGACCCCAGATCCAGTAGCTCCGATGCCACCAGGTTTCGTCGAGAAAGCCTGTCGGGCTGAACAGATGCAGACCGAAATCGTCGCACTGGCGACATTGCTGATCGAACTTCAGTTCCCGCATGTAAACATGCTCGCCATCGGTCGAGAGGACATCCGGCAGTCCGCCTGGCATTTCAAAACGGTCGATCACGTCACGTGGCTGCTCCCCAGTCGCCGGATCACGGCCCGACAGCACGCTTTCGGCGATGATATCTCCGGAGCGCGGATCCAGGCCGATCAGCAGGATGCCGCCATCGAGAAATGAGGACCGTCCCGCCGCCAAGTAGACGACGCCCCGATGCTCCATGACGCTGCCATGGATCGGCCACGCAGACTCAAATCGCTCGTCGGCGACGATGATTCGTTCAGCCGGTCCGCCGCGGAATCTCCAGACCAGCTCACCATCGCGGGCGCGGAGGCAGTAGACGTATCCATCATGCGAACCGAACAGCACGAGGTCTCCGATCAGCGTCGGCGGGCTGTCGATGGGACCACCCGCTGTAAACCGCCACAGGGACTGCCCGTCGTCGGCATCCAGGGCCTGCAGCCCGTGCGTGTCGGGCTGGGCGACGAAGACGCGTCCGGAAGCAATCGTCGGCGCACTCAGCCGCCCTCCCAATTCGGACGTCCATGATCGATGCAGGTTGCTGGGCACCTGCGATGTCGTGGCACCGCTGCGCCGGGCGTCGTGTCGATAGGTGGGCCAGTCCAGGCGATCGGTCCCTGCTTCAGCCAAAGCGGTTGCTTCTGCATACGCTGGCCCCCGCTGCAGGCGCGGAGAATTGGCATCCGCTGGAACCGGCTGTTGGGTCGAGGCCAGCGCGTTCAGACCATTCAGCTTGGTCTTCACGTAGCAGGCACACGTATGTGGCGGCACGTACAAGAGGCCGTTCGCGGGCAGCACACCGAACTGACAGGTGCCGCGAATCCAATGATTGGCCACCGCCTTTCCCGTGGCCACATCGAGCATTTCGACCCCAGAACGCCCCAACAGCACGTACTTCTCTGTGGCACGGTTGCGATAGCAGCGGTGATGAGACATTCCCGGCGTGAAGTAGTTCGCGTCCTCAGGACGCTCTCGCCGGACCTCGCCCGTGACCGGATCCCGTCCGGCTGTGATTCCCGGGTCGGCCGCTTTGACGAGGTCACCCGACCAGAGCAGTCCGTCGGTCAGCAACACATCGACCGGCGCGTTGTAACCCTCCTTGCACGGGGCCTGCCATACACGTTCGCCAGTCTTCATGGAGAATGCGATCATGTCTCCCGGTGGCGCGTTCCCACCAGCGAAGCTGACGTCCCAGTCGACATCCTGAGGCTGGGTGACATCGGACACCTCGTCGGGAGCCTGACGATCGGCCGAGATGACCACGTCTCCCTGGACCACGACGGTGGGGACCGACCAGGCAGGACGGGCCGTGCTCGACGGACGCTGGGCCCGCCACTTTTCGGTTCCGGTGTCGGCATCCAGACAAATTAGAAAGCGTGTGTTCTGAAAGACCGCCTGCCCACCACCGATGGCGAGTGTCTGGGCATACAGATCGGCCGTGTCGTCCCCGGACTTTTCCCACAGCAACTCGCCACTGCGTGAGTCGATGGACACGATCCGCTTCTGCACAGGCGGCAGTTTTTCTCCCCGACGCACGGCCCGGTCGACCGCCTCCTGGTCAGCCAGATCGCCAATTACGAGATACACACGTTGCCCTTCAACGAGGATCTCTTCCGTCCCGGCCGTGTCTGCATACTCGCGGAGTTGTTCGCCCGTGGCGGCATTCAGCGCCACGACGTCCTCACCGAATCCCAGTGTGACATAGACCGTGTCATCGATGGCCACCAGTCTTCGTGGCAGGTGGGGTGGTCCCGAGCGAAACGGACGATGTTCCGACTCCCAACGGGGAATGGGGCGCTTCCAGAGCAGCTTGCCATTGAAGGCATCCCGGGCCGTCAGTGACCACTCCGAGGGGAGGTCCACTGAGGCGGTCGGGCCATCGTCGGAGATGTAAAACACCCGGCCGCCTGACGAGACCATGACACTCAGTGTGGCCAGCACCTCGTGGCCACGGGCCCATTTCGGCCCACCCATCCATTGCACGTGCTGTGGAGGTCCGACGACAGAATCTTTCGCGACCGCGTTGTTGTCCGGACCATGCATATAGTGCGTCCAATCGTCGATCTCATCCGGTCGCGGCTTGATAAGCGTGGTCCAGCCATCGCCCTGCCGCAGACATGCGACTCCCAAGGGACACAGCACGCGCAGCAGTTCGACCTCCGCGACCTCAGCCGGGTCCTCCGCCACGATGAGATTGACCAGGTTGTCGGCATAGGGAAGTCGAAGTCCGTCCCATTGGTCGACAGATACCTCGCCATAGGCTTTGGATGCCAGCAGGTTCTTGCGGGCCAGACGCACCTGTTCGCGGTCACGGTCGAGGCCCTGCACCAGGTAGCGATCGTTGGCGCGCAACGCCGCGGTGACGGCGCCGTCGCCGCATCCCAGGTGGACAATCACTCCCCCCTGCACCCCGGTGAGGTCGAGGATCTCGCGGGCCTGCGCCTCGGCCGTTGACGGCGCGGCTTCATCGGCCATGCCGATGTTCACGAGGCCGCGTTCCGGCGTCATCAGTCCGGACAAGGCGAACAGCAAGGGGAGCAAGATGGTCTGCTTTCGCATGGCGGAACTCTCAGACGGATTGGAAGCGGTGGCGATGTGATGACCATTATGCGGTCATCAGCTCGAATGTCGCAATCGTTGCACCTGTGTGGTCGTTACAGCAGCGTGAGCGGGTTCACGCGCGTCGTCAGCGGAAACGATACCGGCCCCCCAATGCGTTGCGATTCAAACACGGCCGCGATCATCTCGATGACCTGTCGGGCCTCGTACATGTTTCCGCGAGGCTGCTGTCGAGTCTCGATCGCTTTCAGCAACTCGTGGATAGCCAGCCGGTGCCGCTCCTGATAGAGGGGGTCGGTCAACGGTTCTGGCTGACCGATCCCGGTGGAGGAAACCCGTTGCCACGCCTGGCCGCTGCGACCGGGGGACCAGGAGGGATCCTGCAGGATCCAGACGTCGGGCATGGCTCCTTCCAGGATTTCGATAATGCCCTTGGACCCGCAGATCTTCAGGCCGTATCGCGAGGGTTTGCCCTCCGCATGGCGAGATGACTGAAATGTGGCCGTCATCCCCTGCTCCAGCCCGTACATCGCCCGCACAGCGTCACCGGCGAGTGGACCGAGCCCTTCGTTCCCCACGACGACATGCTCGCGGCTGAGTGGCAGGCCTTTCGTCAGCACGCTCGCAAAGCACCACTGCGGCGTGTAGCCGAGCGCCAGCACGAGATCCAGCAGGTGCGTCCCGAGGACCCAGAGATCTTCCGCACCGCCGCGGCGATCTTCCTTTCCCCGCGCACGGAGTTCGAGGACCTCACCGATGGCCCCGTCCCGAACCAGCCGACGGACAGAAGCCGTCATCGGACTGTAGCGCGTCGGATGCGCGACGACCAGGAAGACGTGCGACATCTCGCAGGTGCGCACAATCTCGTCCGCCTCGGACGGCGATCGGCAGAAAGGCTTCTCGATGTAGATGTGGACCCCGCGTTCGGCGGCCGCCACCGCCATGTCCCGGTGCTGGTCGATCCACCGTGGACCGATGGCGACGATGTCCGGCCGGACAACATCGAGCATCTTCCGGTAGTCGGCGAACGTCTGATCGACGCTGAGACGCCTGGCCGCTTGAGCCCGACCTTCGGCATTGGTGTCGGCAACCGCGACCACCTCCGCCTCAGGGACTGTCAGCCAGGCCGTGTCGATCTGATGCCCGTAGTTGCCCCGTCCGGTCTCTCCAATAACTGCCACGCGGAATCTCTGGGACATGCGCACACCCTCGAAGTGTCTCGGGCTCGAGTCGGAATGAGCCCGTTGTACTCCGTGCTTGGCGGCGGCGATACCTCAGCCGCACTGGCGTCAGGTGTGTACCGACTCGGGGACGACGGCCTCAGCCCGTGCCTTGTATTGGGCGAGGATCCAGTCGTATGTCCGTTCCATCCCGTCACGCAGCCGGATGCCGGGCTGCCAGCCGAGCCGCTGCTGGATCAGCGTGTTGTCGCTGTTGCGGCCGTTGACACCTTTCGGAGCATCGAGCTTGTAGTTCCGCTTCAGCGAGATGCCGGCGATCTCC
Organism: uncultured Planctomycetaceae bacterium; assembly: GCA_963715185.1. Classification (GTDB taxonomy): domain Bacteria; phylum Planctomycetota; class Planctomycetia; order Planctomycetales; family Planctomycetaceae; genus CAVPPT01. The sequence continues at coordinate 84,820 of CAVQRG010000010.1, read as the reverse complement.
TCGACGATGTCGACGAGGCCGTTGATGGTGACGAGTTCGTTGGAACCGAGGTTGATCGGCTCCAGGATCTCGCTGTCCATAATTCGCTGAATGCCGTACACGCAGTCGTCGATGTACATGAAACTGCGGGTCTGCTGTCCATCCCCCCAGATCTCGATCGAGTGGTCACCGGTCTCTTTGGCGTGAATGACCTTCCGGCAGACGGCCGCGGGGGCCTTCTCACGGCCGCCATCCCAGGTCCCGAATGGACCGTAGACGTTGTGGAAGCGTGCCACGCGGGTCCGCAGGCCGAAGTCTTCGCGGAAGTGACGGCACATGCGCTCCGAGAACAGCTTCTCCCAGCCGTAGCCATCTTCGGGCAGTGCGGGGTACGCGTCCTCTTCCTTCAGGGCGGTGACGTTGGCATCCCGCTGCTTGTCGCCATTGTAGACGCAGGCCGAACTGGCATAGAAGAACCGCTCCACGCCGGCTTCATGCGACAGCCATCAGCAAGTGCGTGTTGATCAGCACCGACAGCATGCACAGGGCCTTGTTGTTCTCGATGAAGCCCATGCCTCCCATGTCGGCGGCGAGGTTGTACACATCGCTGACCCCCGCGCAGGCTTCGCGGCAGGCCTCAAGCTCCTGCAGGTCGGCGGTAATGTTCTCGATGCCCTCGAAGACCTGATACCACTCTTCCTGGGGCTTGATGTCGACGACGCGGATCCGCCAGTAGCCTTTGTCGAGCAGATCCTTCACGAGATGGCCGCCGATGAAGCCACCGCCGCCGGCGACGAGAATGAGTTTGTCAGACATGTCAGTTCTCCAGGTTCTGGTCGGTCGCCGGCAGTCGCGGCACCGGAGGGTGATAAGTGGTTGGTAGTCCAAGCAAGGTCATTGGCACGGTGGTTGAATGAGTCAGGCGGGCGGACCTTCCAGGCTGGGGGGCCGCACCCCGCACCACTGCAGGGCGCACTTCCACACAAACACCGAGTTCGTCACGAAATAGCGACGCCAGAGCCGACGCGGCTCCTGGCAGAGGCGGAAGAGCCATTCGAGACCGCGTTTCTGCATCCAGGCCGGGGCCATGGATTTGCTCCCCGCATGGAAGTCGAACGCCGCGCCCACGCAGACCTGGACCGCCTGGATCACGTCGGCATGGTCGGCGGCGAAGTGGTCCTGCTTGGGACAGCCCAGACCGATGAACACCATCCCTGCTCCGCTGCTGTTGATCCGCTGGACGACGGCGGCGTCCTCTTCCGGAGTGAGTTGTCGAAAAGGGGGCGATTCTGCACCGGCGATCACGAGTCCGGGATATAACTCCGGCAACCGCTGGCGGAGCGTCTCGACAACCTCGTCCGAGCCTCCGTAGAGGTAGATCGAGACACCGGCTGTCGCAGCCCCCTGACAAAGCCGCAGCATCATCTCCGGGCCATACACGCGATCCTTCAGCCCTGCCCCGTGGAGGCGATTGAGGGCCCAGCGCACGGGCTGGCCATCCGGGCCGATCATCTGAAACCGATTCACCTTGGCCCGCAGCACAGGATCTCCACTCGAAGTGACGACAGCATGGACGGCATGCAGCGAAACGACGGCTGGCTCACGCTGTTTGGCTGCCTGCAGGATGACCGTCGCAGCCTCCTCGTAGTTAGTGGCGCTCACGCCGACGCCGATGACGTTGTGCTTTGGAGGCCAGCGACAGGGGCTGCGGGACTCCGTCGGATCGGTCGCGGTCTGCTCGGTGCGCGCTCTTGCGGGCACTCGGACATTCGTTTCAGCAGATTGGCCGGGGGCAGTTCTGATCACGTCCGTTCATTCCTGTGAAGTCGATGCTGGATTGCTGTCCAAGGACTCGAACTCCCCGCCGCACGTTGATGCTGACGACGCAGTCGCCGGGGCGGGTGCCATGTCAGACCGGATCCAGCGATGCTTGCCGGCGGCGGTTTGGGCCACCGCGTCCACGATGCGGACCTGGACCGGATACCCTTCGAGCTGTGCGCCGAATCTCTGACGCAACAGGTCGGTATCCACCGTGGCCGACGGCATCGGTTCCAGGTCCACCGAAACAGAGCCATCCGTCTGCTGATGGATCTGGTATCGCCGGATCCCGCCGGTCTGGTCCAGCACGGTCATGAACCAGACCGGATGCAGAGATCTCCCGGAGCGGCATTGGAGGAAGTCGTTGCTCCGCCCAGCAATGTTCTTCAGGATGGCGAACCCTTGCGCAGGTTTCTCGATGGGGGCGTCGGTGATGTCCCCGATGTCGTAGCGAATCAGCGGGAACGCATCGTTCGTCAGAATGGTCTGGATGATGTCGTACCGACCATCATCGCGGGCCTCGGCTTCCACGAGCGCGATGTCTTCACGAATGCGAATCGTGCGATCGGGCCACTCTCCGGCGACAAAGCCGCACTCGGCCGACCCGTATTCGTTGATTGCCGGCACGCCGAAGCCTTGCTCGACTGCTTCCACGATGTGTGGGTAGGCGGGTTCTGCAGTGAGGTTGACGAACTTGAGCGAGTCGCAGCGAAAGTCTTCCTGTCTGCGCGACCTGAGCCAGCAGGTACGCGGCACTGCTATAGGCGTAGATCGCGGCCGGCTGGAACCGCTGGATCTGCGCGAGATAGTCGCGGATCTCCTCCACACCCAGGCAATAGGCCGAGAGGCGCAGTCGATTGCGTAGCCGATCTTCGAACGGACGACGCACCTTGGCCACGCGTCCCTTCCAGCCCGGGGCGAACGACGCGGCGTGGCCCCAGACGAACACGATCGGATCGAGGACGTCGACGCCCCACATGTCGTAAAAGCGGTACTTGGCCCGGAGCATCTCGCGATGGGCGTGCGTGGCCCAGAAGACTCCCGTCGGAGTGCCGGTCGAGCCACCCGTGTAGTGCCAATGTCCGGGGGAATGGTGAGGCGCCAGAAAGTCCTCGTGACGCGTCCGTACGGTCTCTTTCGACAGCACGGGGACACGTTCGCGGAACTCGGCAAGCGAGCGGAACCGATCCGGCAATCGCAAGCTCGAGGCCATGCCGCGGTAGTAAGGCACGACCCGGACGGCATGCTGCCACAGCGCATTCAGCCGCTCAAGTTGCAGAGCTTCGATATCGGACCGGGACCACTGTTCCCGGTCCGCGAGCTTCTGCAGCGAGCGGTACGCCTTGCGGAATCGCGGTAAGTGCTTGAGAACCTTCATCCGTTCACGCCTGCGATGTCCCTGTCCAGTGACTGTCTTCACCGTAGAACCGGTTTGTGACCCCTGCCCACATCAATTCCTGAGTTCCCGTGCCTTCTGATAGATCTCCATGAGCATTTGATGGTTTGCATCGGCTGTATATCGTTCCAGAAACTGCTGCCGGCATTGTCGGCGCAGACGCTGCTCTTGTTCCGGCGAGTTGGCCAGAAAGTCGTTGACACGGGCCACCAGGTCGTTCGCGTCTCCGGGGGTGAACAGCGAACCGGTCTCGCCTTCCGTCACCAGTTCGGCCATCGCCCCCAGACGAGAGGCGAGGACCGGGGTCCCCTTCGCAAAGGACTCCACAATTGTCCGCGGAAAGTTCTCGAAGCAGGTCGACGTCATGACGAGACCTCTCGCCTCGCCCATCAGGTCGAGGACGACGTCTTCCGGCTGGTGCCCCAGCCATTCGAGGTCTCCGCGCTCGTGCGCGGCTCGCACATCTGCCTCAAGCGGTCCGTCCCCCACCACTTTCAGGGGCCACTGCTGTCCGATGGTCCGCCACGCATCCAGCAGGACGTCCACGCCCTTCTCGGTCGACAGGCGACCGACAAACAGCGCGAACCGGCCCTGCCCCTGTCCGGCTCCCGGATCCTGCAGCACAAAGTTGGGTTTGACGCGAATCCGCTCGGCCGGCAAACCGCACTCCACGAACTTGGAGCGGCTGAATTCTGTCAGCGCGATGTACTGATCGACGGCACGCGACCAGGTGCCGATCAGGCGATGAGCACTCTGCATGCCTGCGACAACTGCACTCGCGGCCAGGCTGTCGCGGTAACAGCGATGCCTGAGTCCGCCCCAGGCGATGAATCGGCCCTTGCACGACTCGCACACGGCACCCTCGCGGTGAAAATCTCCGCGCACGCATGAGATCCGATAGTTCCGCAGCGACTGCACGACCGGCACTCCTTCGCGTCGCGCCGCATAGAAGACTGCCGGTGACATCAGCGGAAACGTATTCGTGCAATGCATCACGTCCGGCTGGTGCGTGCGAATCGTCTCACGCAGGTCCTGCTGGATGGCGCGGTTCCAGATCGTGCGACAGGCGAGCGAAGCCCGGCTCATCTCGTCGCAGGCCCCGTTGTCGCGAGTGAATCTCACAACCTCATGGCCGTGACGCTCGAGCAATTCGCTCTCGTGTGCGAAGGAGCGATCTTCGCCACCCGGCTGCTTATAGAAGCTGTGACACACCAGGACGCGCATGTCAGGTCACCTCCGCTTCGGGGGGCCCGGTCAGCAGCGGAGCGACCGACAGTCCCAGCAGCAGGTAGAACGGAATGGCGCCGTAGGGCGTCTCGAAGAAGTTGTCGAACGTTGCCCAGGCCAGGGTCATCAGCCACAGACAGAGACCAAACGGCTGCCGTGTCATGCGGGCCACACGCCACAGCAGAAGCCCCAGCGAGATCTGAAGTGCTGCGAACACCATGACGCCGACCCAGCCGGTGTAACCCAGGGCATACACCCACACGTTGTGTGGCGTACGGATGACGGTTCGCAGATGCTCGGGATGAAAATTCCAGATCGGGAAACCATAGCCGGGTCCGAAGACGGCCCACGCAGGCTTGCTGTGAACGCACCCCCAGATGGCCCGCCACCAGCCCGTGCGCCAACTGACCGTGCTCCCGTAGCTCGTGCCCCCGTCTGTGAACTCGTTTGCCAGTTCGGGATTCACGGCAGAAATTGCCCGTCCTACGATATTCGCGACTGAGATCTCACCCGCATGCGTACCGTGGGACTCGATCCGCACATCGGCCGCGAGCGCCAGAGCCAGGGCGAGCAGCCCGATGATGCCCAACTGGACAATTCGCCCGAGCTGTCGAGCCAGCACACCCCACAACAGTAGAGCAAGGCTGAAGCCCAACCACTCCGCTCGCACCTGGACACCCAGCAGCACGAAGGCGTTCAACGCGGCCGGGAGCATCACGCGCGACAGTGGTCGAGGAAAGCAGAGCAGCCCCAGGAGCGAGATGGCGGCACCGGCCGGCTGACCGAACCAGGTGAACTCATTCTTGCCAATCGGAATGAACCGCTCAAAGATCGTGAGATACAGGGCGCCATAGACGCCATTGACCCAAGCCAGGCGATACAGATTGCGAGGCAGAAAGCGAGGATCACGACGGCCAACCCACATGCCCAGAAACAGAAACAGCGGATAGACGTGGAACACCAGGTTCTGTATGGCAACAACCGGGTTACCGCTGACGAACACGCCTCGCAGGCATTGCACGAGTCCGTACGCGCCCGACACGAACAGGCACCACACGAACGCCGTCAGCGGCGTCGACCGTGTCAGGGACGACAGTCCCAGGCCAATGAGTGTCTGCGGCTGGGTCAGCAGGAACCAGGCCAGTGCCAACTCACCGATAAACAGCGGGGCGATGCCGATGTGGGCGAAGGACCGCGTCAGCGAGAGATACCCCAGCAGCAGCACCGCACTGAGTGTCAGCAGAAACCGGTCGTGCAGCATCCGTGCGGTGGAGTTCATCCCGCACCTCCGGCGTCTGCAGGGTGCGGCGAGGCCGTGCCCAGCAGGTAACAGAACACGCCACAGCGCACCACCGAGGTGATCACGCGTCCGACCAGAATGCAGCAGGCCGCTCCGAATTCTCCCCAGTGTGGAATCAGCCAGAACCCGATCGGCACCATCACGATCACCCCCAGCAGGCTCGTTGTGAGGTTGACGTCGGGCCGGTTCATGGCCCAGAGACCATCGTGCGTGGCCAGTCCGACGACCGCCACGGTCGTCGCCACGGCCAACACGACCAGCGTCCCGGAGCCGCTCGCGAAGCTGGGGCCGTAAACCAGCGTGAGAACCTGGCCGCCGAACAGGACGACCGTCGCCAGAAACACGCTGGAAATTGCCATCATCAGCAATGTGGCTTTGAGGATCACGCGACCCACCTGTCCCTTCGCGCCGAGGTTGTGCTCATGCGCTGCGGCGGGGACCAGCAGGTTGCTGATACCCAGCATGATCGGATTCGTCATCATCATCAGCGCCATGCAGGCGGCGAAATGGCCGGTGCTGGCAGCCCCCATCAGCAGGGCCAGCATCCAGTGCATCAGGTAACTGCTGGAGACCTGCACCACCTGACCGCCGAGTGCCCAGCGACCGAATGACCAGTTCTCGCTGAAGTCGGCCTTCATCGCAGCGGCTTCGAACTGCGGGGCCTCTGTGTGTCGCAACCACCAGCAGACGAGTCCCAAGAGCGATCCGACGCCCAAGGCAGCGACCGCGGCGGTCGAGGTCAGCAAATCCATGCCAATCAGTGCGCCGAGCACGCCAAGCTGAATGATGGACGCGATCAGGTCAATGAACACTGCCGGGCCGACAGCCAGCATGGAAAAGGCCACGCGCCGGGCCAGCTCTCGCGCCAGTACGACTGGCAGCACAGCGGCCAGCATCCACAACACGTTCGACATCTCGCTGAGGGACGGGGACAGCCAGAACAGCCCCGCCAGAGGTACGATCACCAGGCCCGCCACGATCGAGAGCAGCAGGCTATGCACGAGGACGCTGCCCAGATACTTCGGCAGCGCCTGATCTGTTCGGCGTGAGCGATTGATCGTGAACGGGACGGAGATGAGCGCCTCCTGAATCCCCACGACAAGGAGCAGGACTCCGAACACCAGTGAGTACAGCCCGAGCTCGTGTGCCCCGCAGAACCGGCCCACGGCGACAGTCGTCAGGAAGCGTGTCCCTGACACGAGACCCTGGTCGAACAGGGACAGCAGGACCTTGGTCGAGCGACGTTCCCAGACAGGTGTACGGGCCGGTTTGGCGGCGAACGTCGGCGGGGCTGCCACTGGAGAGTTGACCGCGGTCACGGGCGATCCAGAGGTCGTGGTGGCAAGCGTCACGGGAAGTCAACTCGTCAGGGGGCGCGTAGGTTCATGAAGCTGGCGGCGATGACAGATCGTCGCTCGGTGTTGCCGCCAACTCGGCTCAGTGCCCAGCGGTCACGAGGATGTCCAGTGGCGGCTAGCGGCTCTGTCGGGCGCTCTGAGGCGTGCGGAACACCTTTGCCAGCACTTCTTCCGTATGTGGTCCAAACAACGGGCCGTTCAGGCATTGTGGCCCATTGACTTCCTGGTACTGCAGGTTGACTTCGATCAGGTGGGGCTCTGCATCGGGATCAATGGCGATATCCCACGAGGCGATATCGAAGTAGGGCAGGCGATGATGCAGACGCTTGACCAGCGCGCACACTTCGAACCAGCCCGGGATCTCGAAACCACTGAACGGTTTGTCCGAGACGGGATGACGCATGACTCGCTGCAGCTTCCGGTCGAGCGCAGATTCCCGCAGGAACCCACCGAGATGCACCCCGCACCCCATGCCCCCGGATGAGACGTTGTCGGTGCAATTCCCGCCACTTCCGACACGGAACACGCAGGAGCACACGTAGATCTCGTCGTTGAGACGAAGTGTGATCACACGCAGCGTGTTCAACGAAGCCGGGTGAAACTCGGCCAACGCCGGGTGCTGGAGCTGGCGCTCCTGGACGACGAAGTTGGCTCCGTAAGCCTGCACGACTTGATCCCACGCCACAGGCTGGCCACCCAGTCGCAGATCACCCCGGTCGATCTCCAGACGCTGAACCATGACGCCACCACCCGTGCCGAGCGCGGGCTTGATCATGTAGCTCCCCTGGGTCGTCTCAAACAGCGAGGAGACGGACGTCGGGGACAGACTTTCGTAGCGTTCGTCGAGGTATCGCCCATGCATCCGGCGCAACAGGATGCCCGGCGTCGCGGCGTCCGGGAAACGCAGGCCGTAACTGTTCTTGTCCGCATAGGCAAGCGCCAGATCCATGCGGTTAAGCGCTGGCTCGATATAAGCCGAGAAGACATCCTCGGGCAGAAAATGCAGAGGGTTAACGTCCGGGTTGAGCGCGGAGTAAAAGCGATGCCAGGAAGTATTCAGGCGGACGCCATACTGTCGCCAGAACTGCACAGCCTCGCGCCGGCGATCGCGGCCGAGGCGAAACTGGGTGGAGGACTCCACCAGTCGGCGAAACCGGAATCCCTCGACGCCGTAGCGGATCCGCTGATACAGACTTTCGCCGCAGACGGATCGCATGATCCGGCGTGCGAATGAGCTCGGCGCTCCCATCGATGTTTTCGCCTGCGCTACCACCGGAGCACTGGTCTCTTTCGTCACTTGCTGACGTACTTCACAGCCTGTATTTCCAGCCATGATCTCCCGCCCTCACCTGTTCACTCGAGTTCGCGAGTTGTCTTACCGAGGTGAGTTGATCAGCCGACGCCACCCGTGAGGTGCCCAGTCGTACCAGCCCGCGAGCTTGGCGGCGAGCGTCGTACTCGTGTCCCAGGGGAAGGCGTTGTAACGCCCCCACTGAAATGGATCGGACGTGGGGTCCACCGGCCCGCATTCGGTCGAGAGTGCACAGCACACTCCGGTCTGTCGAGCCGCCGCGATCAATTCCTCGGAGACAAACCCTTCCTTTCGACTGCCGAACGGGAACGCGAAGCTGGGCTTCTCGATCCCGAATTCACTGCGCAGAAGTCTGGCACACTCTGTGAGATCCTGTCGGAGGAATTCGGGATGCGAACGAAAATCGGCGTGAGTGTGCGTGTGCGCTCCCAATTCCATCAACCCGCTTTCGAGCATCGTGCGGCACTGGAGCGTCGTCAACGGCCGATAAGCGGCGGATGGCACGCGGGCAGAAAACTCACAGCCCCAGGCGTCAAAGGGGAAAGGATCGCTCTGACCCACATACGCCGTGTTCACGAACAACGTGAAAGGCACGCCGAGTTCCTGCAACACGGGGAACGCCTGGGTGTAGACGCTTTCGAATCCGTCGTCGAAAGTCACCACGGCTGTACGTTCCGCAAAGACCTCACCGGTGTAGGGCTGCTCGAGCAACGCCGACAGGGGGCGAAAGGTATACCCTCGCTGCTGCAGCCCGGCGATCTGCTCCCGGAATTTCACTGGCTCCACGTTGTGAGACGGGGCAGGCACCCCTTCACAGTGGGGCGCCACACGATGGTACGTGAGAATCCCCACGCGGCTCGCCGGACGCGGACCCCATGTCGCGTTGAGCCCCACGGCGATACGTCCGGCCGAACGCATCGTCCATTGTCTCAGCCAGGATTTGGTCCGCCCGCTCAGTGTTCGTCGTGCAGCCGCCTCCGGCGGGATCAGTCGCGCTGCCTCCTGGGGCTCGGGCTGGGTCATCCCGGCCTTGACGCAGGGGCCGGGCGCCGCTTCATGGGCACCTCGGTGGTCCAGAGTGTCACCGTCCATTGATCGTGCTCGATCTCAAGAGTCGTGGCAGAGGTTGAGGGTGCGCGTCCCGTGTTCAACTCGCGCCACGCTGCAGCAGCACCGCCGGAATCGTTTGCGCCAGAATGCCCAGGTCGCTCAAGAATGAGCGGCTGGAGATGTATTGCAGGTCCATCCGCACCCATTCTGAAAAGGTGACGCGCGATCGGCCTCGAACCTGCCAGATACAGGTGATCCCCGGCAGCACATCCAGCCGCCGCCGCTGCCAGACCTGGCACGACCTCGACTCTTCCCAGGGGAGCGGCCGGGGTCCGACCAACGACATCTCTCCCCGGAAGACGTTCCACAGTTGCGGAAGTTCGTCCAGACTCGTCTTGCGGAGCCAGCGCCCAATCGGTGTGACTCGGGGATCGTTCGTCATCTTGAATGCAGGGCCATCCTGTTCGCTGAATGCCCTCAATCGCTGCTGATGTCGCTCGGCCCCCAGGTACATCGTGCGAAACTTGTACAGCAGGAATCGTCGTCCGCCGATCCCTTCCCGGTATTGCGAGTAGATCACGGGTCCGTGAGACGTCAGCCGTACGATCAGGCCGACGATCAGCAGGATCGGTGCGAAAGCCAGCATCAGCATCAGTGCCCCCATGACGTCGATCGCCCGCTTCCAGACGGGCACATCCGCCATCAGGAACGTCGCCATATCCCGCGAGCGGCGCGGGGCGGTCGTGTCGTCGATGTCGTCGGGAACCGGGGCCTTGTCGGCCGGCCAGGGATAGACGAAGACGTCCACCAGCGGATGTGCGAGCCCCTGGCGCTCCAGAAGATCGTTCACCCCGCGTACGACGCACCAGGCGCCCTCTTCGGGTGTGTCGGGCAGGACAGCTCCAACCGCGTCCTGGCCCAGCCAGCCACACTCGTCCGTGGAGCGCAGTCGCCTCTGCAGCGTGCGTCCCAAGGCCGTGTGGTAGCGTCCGCGATGCACACCGCTCGGCGGCGTGAACTTCACGAGGCACAAGGGCGAACCACTGCGATCGGCACGCAACCGTTCGCGATACAGCAAGTGCTTCAGATCAGTTTCGCTGAGCAGTCCCACGACGCTCTCCTGCTCTGGACCGTTGAAGAATCGAAGTAAGCCCGCCACGTTGCACCTCCCCGGATCTGTGTTCACCGGCCACGTGTTCGTCCTTCCCTGCCGAACTCGAGAATCCAGTCAACCACTGGCGTCAAGCGCCGCTGTCAAATCTACCCATCAACCGAAGCTGCCAGCCTCGGGGCCCAACATTACGACATCTGGCAAGCTGGCAGCTTGCCCTCACTGAGTGCCTCTTTGGGACAAACTCCAGTTGGACGGAATTCGTTCCCCTGTTCCTGCGGATGCAGGCCGTTCATGCCTCGCTGATCACGGCTCCGAGTAAATGTCCACTGTTCGCCAGGATGCGTCGTCGCGCGGTCTGCAGCAGTTCATGCTGAATCCGCTCGGCGGGCACCACGAGGACGAGGCCGTCCAGCCGCGCGGCCAGCGGGAAGCAGGTACTGCTCTCCATGGCCGGCGCCAGATCAACAACAACCCGGCTGAATTCCCGGCCAAGTGCCTCGAACAACTCCCGCTGTCTGAGTGTGTCGCAGAGCCCCCGGCCTGCTCCGGGTGATCCCACTGGAAGCAGCGCGAGATTCGGTACCTTGGTCTCGTACACGCATTCAAAGAGAGGAGACATTCCCAGCACGGCATCGACAAACCCCGGTTCTCGCGGAACACCGAACGCGGGATGCAGGGCCGGATGCTCATGATTGGCGTCAATCAGCAACACCTGCTGTCCTGTCAGCTCGGCGGTGCAGATGGCGATGTTCGTGGCAATCGTGCTCGTTCCCTGACGCCGAGCGCAGGAGGTCACGCCGATCCAGTTCACATCGGGATGTGAAGAATCGTTCGAGCGATCCAGGCCCCAGAGCGATGATGTCAGCGCTGCGTAGCGCTGATACAGTTCATCCTCGCGCCGAGATCGCTTCGGCTCCGCGTTCGGGACTACTGTCTGTGGCTTGACTACGGTTGTTACCACTCCGCTTTGCTCCTCGAATGGACCGTTCGTATTTGATAATGGACTGACGGTGCGCCACTCGGGGGATGGTGGCGAGGATCGGTACCTTCAACGTGCGCTCCAGATCGGCCTCCGACCGGAGCGAACCATCAAACAGATCGCACAACATGGCCAGCGCCAGACTGCCGCAAACGGCAATCACGCTGGCGATCGCCAGGATCATGGGGATGTTCGGGCTCACGGGACGCCGCTGGAGCGTCGCGTTCTGAACCACGACGACGTCAGAGATCTCGTGTTCCTTGAGGCGTTGTGCGAGCCGCGCCTGTTCGAGGCTGGCCAGTGTCGCGAGGTAGCGCTCCGAAAGCGTGGCTTCCTGATCCTGCAGTTCCGTCATGCGCACCTCGTGGAGGTTCAGCTGGCCTACCTCGGCGGCGAGCTCGACCTGCTGATCCTGCAGCACCTTCAGTTGCTCAACCAGGGCCTTCTCAGAGGCATCTTCTTTCAGGGTATCGAGCAGCCATTCCTGGTACTTGGGGTTCACGTCGGTGGAGATGACGACGCTGTCCTCGTCGCCTTGCTCCTGTGCGAGCACCGCACGTAGGTCGGTGATCTGTTTCTCGATGGCTCTCACTTCCGGATGCACCGCGGTGTACTTGGCCCGCAGGGCGGCGGCTTCGATTTCCAGGCCGTACAACTGCGAACGCATGGTCTCAGCCGCCACGTTCGTCAGTGCCGCACCGGTCGTTTCGCTCGTCTTGATCCGTTCCGGAAACAGGTCGGCGCCACGTGCGAGTCCCGTCATCCGCCCCCGCGCCGATGCGAGATCGGCCTTGGTCTTCAGCAGATCGTTACTCACCGTGTTGATGTGTTCCTGCAGCGATTCCTGCCGGGAAGCGATCGAAACGACCCCGATCTCGGTCTTGAAATCACGGATCCGCTGGCGCGTGTCCCCCAGCTGCGAATGGAGTTCATCCGCCTGGATTGAGAGGAATTCCACTGACTCGCTCGTGCTGTGCAGCTCGGCATGGAAGCCGCGGTACACGTCGACGACCGAGTTCACCACCAGCTGCGCCACTTCGGGAGAGTGACCTTCAGCCGAGATCACGATGATGCTGGACTTCTCGGGAGCGAACACGTCGAGCTCTTTCTCGAGTCGATCCACGGCCTTCTCCGTCAAGTCGGCCGGATTCAGCCAGGCACCCAGCTTCTCGCTGCCGTCCCGCAGCGCTTCGCCGATCCTCTCTTGTGACAGATCGGAACCCGCCGTAGCCATTGGCTCAGAGGCGGACGCGTTGCTCGCGGCATCGGAGGCGATGTAATCTTCGCCATCGTCCTGCCCGAGGATGCGTGCGGCACCGACCTGGGCCACGACCTGCTCGAGAATCGTGCGACTCCCGAGGAGTTCGACGACGGTATTCAGCTCTTCCTCACCGACAGAGTGGCTCTGCGAGCCATTGGAGGCGGAGTCTCCGGCCAAACCCTCGGCGCTGCCACGGACGAGCAGCCGAGCCTCTGACTCGTAGCTGCGCGATGTCATCAGCAGGAAGACGCCCGTCAAGAGCATCACCGTCACCAGAAACAGGCACACTTTCAGCCGGTTTCGGAGTACCACCTGCACGAGGTCGCGAAGTGTGTACCCCCCCTCCTGGAAAGCATCCATTGCGAGCCTTTCCCAACGATTTGTTGCCCTAAGTCCCCTGCAGCCTTCATTCAACAGTGAAGTTGCTGCATTTCTACAAGCGTCTAGTATCCGGCGCTTCTACCAGACAACAATGGGCGCTTTGGGGGCAACCCGGCGATGATCTGGTGTAGCTCCGTACGTCTGACAACAAGACTTCCTCACGGCACCGCGCTGACCAGCAAGTTAAGTGTCTTCCTGGCCTGAACGGTGCTTCCGCTAAACCTTTAATGCCAAGTGGCACGGCGCGGGGCCGGCCATCACGATCCTCCGAACTCACACAGTTGCCTGATGCACTGAGCATTTCCTACCAGGGTCGCTCCACGCGCGGGGGCCACTCCCAGTTGGAGAATTCCGGGAGCCAGTCGGGAATTCGGCTGTCTTCCGCGAATGAGAAGTCGTCGCGCCGCCAGTCGCGGAACCCCGGGTCAGCGAGCCTCGATCCCTGCTCGAGACCGGTGTCCTGCTGGAACCTCTCCAAGCTGCGGTACTTGCGCACCCGTGGCATCCAGGGAGCTCCCCAGCTGACGACCCCCTCGCCGTCACCTGCCCAGTACAGGTTTTCACTGGATTGCAACTCGCGTAGGGCCGGATCCAATCGCCTCAGGTCTTCCGGTGGGATACGCCCCTGCTCTGTTCCGAAGAACGGATTGTCAGCCAGGAGGGCAAACTGCCACTCGCGATTGAAGGCCGAGATGTTTCGACGGATGGTGTGGCCGTGCGAGAAATAGTAGGCCCGCTGCGGTCGTTCCCAGTCGGGGTCGGGCCTGATGTCGCGGATTTCCTGCTGTCGAATGGCAATGCCGGTCCGGTTTCCGACACACAGGTTGCCTTCAACAATGCAGTCCATGGATTCTGCCAGCAGAATGCCCGTGTGCGCCCACGCTCCGCGCTCTTCTCTGAGTCCGTTGCGCAGGCACGTGTTTCCGCGAATGGTCGCCGTCTCACTGATTTCGATCATGATGCCGGGGCCGTGGTTAGCGACGGCCAGACAGCCTTCGACCAGCGACTGGCGATTGTCGATGTCGTACCAGAAGCCCGGTCCATCGTTCTCGTCCGCGACGCAGCGCAGAATCTGGAAGTTACGCGACAACGTGACCTTGATCGCCCCGGACTCCCAGGCCTTGTTGAATCCTTTGGTGTTGTTGCGAACGAGATGGCACTCTTCGAGCCGGTTGTTGAAGCCTCCGCCGGCCATTCCCATTTGCCCGTTCTCGATCGCATCGGTCCGGATCACGCTGTTGTCACGCCCATCCAGCAGCAGGCCAACCCCATTGGTCGACTCCACCCGGCAGTCAATCATCTGGTTGTGCGAGCCTTCGATATGCACCGCCGGTTGCTGGGCGTGATTGCACGCATGCCGAAAGATCAACCCCTCCACAATCACCCAAGAGCCACGCACGCGGCACAATTCGGCCCGGCGGCTGACCTCGATCGATTTGCCCTCAGGCGCACTTCCTGCCGGCAGCTTGACGGTCAGGGTCTGTGTCTTCAGTGGATCCGCGCAGAAACCGTATTCCGCCAGTTGCGTTCGCTCTTCGAACTGCGTGAGCAATCTGCCTCCGACAACGACCTGTTCGGTTCGACCGATGAGGCGATGGAAGTCGTCTGGCGGATGCGCCATCGTGGGCGACCACGGGCAACCCCGATAGGTCCAGGATGGCAGGGTCCACTGGCCGTCGGAAGCGGCGGTCCAGCGCGAGGCGGGGACCAGGTCACAGCCGGAGATGATCACCTCGGCCCCGGGAGCAGCCTGAATGCGGATCGGGGCATCCGGACGTCCCGTGCCATTGACGCCGAACGCCTGTCGGTAGATGCCGCCGAGAATGCGGACCGTCGCGCCCGCACCGGCGCGATCGATTGCCGTCTGGATGCTGGCCAGCGGCGCCGACGACGTCCCGGGATTGCGGTCGTTCGCGTCTGCCGATGCACTGACGTAGATCACGCGCTCGGCAGCCGGACGCTGCGGCTGGGCGTTTCCCGGCATCACCAGACCGCACAGCATTGCCAGCACCAACCCGCGAACGAGCCTTTGGCGTGCCCAGACGCGTCGGCGATCCGGAAGAGCGTGAAGGGCTGGCGTTCTGTTTGGAGTGAGTCTCCCAGGTAATCGGGTCATGAACTCACTCTTCCTGCTGAGGGACTTCGACGGGAGCACGAACCGTGACGAACTCCCAACGCACGCCTTCCCCGGTTCCATCTCCCATGAATCGCACCAGCCGTACGCGCTGATTTCGATTCAGGCTCTTGACGGTGTCCTGCAGTCGTCGCTTCGGCTCGATCCCATGGACCATCGGCAACGGATCGTCGATGCGAGGCGGCCACCCGTCTTCTTCGAAGGCCGTCAGAATTGTCTCCTGGTTCGGTGAGGGAACCTTGAACTCCTTCACAAGCTGACCCTGCACACGCAGCGTATGCCGATCTCGGTCCCAGTGTGGGCAGTGAATGGGATCCCCGAGCGCGTCCACATTGGCGTCGTTCCACAGGGAGATCGCGGGGGGGGCCGAGTGGCCGTCCTGGGTGCGGCCATTCGCACACCAGCCCCGAGCGGCTTGCACCCCTGTGGGCGTCAGGATCAGGCATGTTCGCCGGGAGAAGTTCAGACCCGTGACCAACTGAAACTCGCGCTGTTCCTGGCTTTGGAGTCTCTTCTCGCGCCCTTGGGCGACGTACCCTTTGCAGATCATCCAGCGGAGATCACTGCGTGAGACACCCGCCCGGAGGAACTCGGCAAGTTCGAGGGCAAAGTCCCACACATCTCTCTGGACATCGACGGCATAGTCGTGCGCCCGCAACAGCAGCCGAAATGCGGCGTGTTGCGGCGCCCGATACGGAATCTGAGGTTTTCCGCCCGCCACCATCACTTTTCCTTCATTCCGCGGACTGGGTCGTTGTCACCTGCGGCGGGACCGAATCACCACCGCGCCTGTCCCCGTTCTTCCACGGGTGTTTAACGGCACCAGAAAGCGATGCATTCGCACCTCAGACCGGCTGCTCTCCTTCGAGTCTCTTTTCTCCGACATGTCAAAATGAATAGTTCGGGAGTGTTAAGTTTACAGGGCGGTTTGGGAAAAGTGAGGTCTGAAATTCGAAAACGGCTGCTCTGCGGGACAGGCATTCTGATCAGGTGCCCTTGGTCCACTTGCACCGATGGTGCCATGAAGTCCTGATCCAACGATCGATTGGCTGACGATCTTCAGCACGGTGGTTGCGATTCTCGCGAACTGCGCGTTTCGTCGGTTTCTACCGTCTTCCCCAGTCCTCCGGGCAATCAGGCAGGAAACTATGAAGTTGTTCCACTGCGAGCCAAGGATCCTCAGCCAGCCGCTGTGGTGTGCCGCGGTCGTCGCCGCCTTCACACTGATCTCGCCGCTCCAGGCGCAGCAGCCATCGGCCACGGTTACCCGTCAGGCACTCAGTAGCGGAGCCCGGACATCGGCCACCGCTCACCTCGATGAGCAGCGACTGAGCTATGCCCGGGAACTGGCGGGCCGCGGTGCGGTCTTCGCCGCAGCCGGAGAGTTTGAGAGCGTTCTGATGAGTGTTGCCGGTCGGCTCGATGCCCAGTCAGGGACTCGGACCCATCTGGATTCGCTAGGGGCCGGGCTGCGGGCCCTGGAGGAGGCCGACGACTTCTATCGGATTCGCGCATCACTGGATGTGACGTCTGGGCTGGATGCAGCGATCCAGGCCCACCAGACGACTGTGCTCAAGACCGTGGCGAACGCGAGCATCACGCCGATTCAGGCCCTGCAGTCGTACCATGCATTCGCCCTGCAGCACCTGTCTCAGTCAGGGAGCCAGGACCCGCATGCTGCCGCAGCCCTGTATGGGTTGGCTCGCCTGCAACCGGCCCTGTCACTCGCCCGCGCCAACGATCAGGAGACCGCGATGGGGGCTCGTGTGATGACGCTCCTTCAGGCGGCGTTGCAGATCGACCCGGAACACTACGAATCCCTCAACGAGCTGGGAGTCGTCTTCGCCCGCTACGATCGACTCGATGATGCTGCGAACATGTTTCGTCGAGCACTGAACATTCAGCAGGCGCCCGAGACGTGGCACAACCTCGCGACTGTCCTCGAGCGGCAGGGGCAGCCGGAGCAGGCGGCTCAGGCCAAGGCACGCTTCCTGCAGGCCAAGGAATCCAGCGACAAGCTGATTCTGGTCGGCAACGACGTCTCGCTGCCGCAGGTCCGCTGGGTCAGTCCGGCGGAGTTCTCGTCCTCCGAGGGACCGTTGTGGAGCAACGAAGTCAGTCAGCCGGACAGCGCCCTGCCCGCCGCGCAAGCAATCGTTGCACCCGTGACCAAGCCCACGTCGGAGAAGAAGGGTGTCCTGTCCGCGATTCGCGAGCGATTCTCGAACAAGAAGCAGTAGTCCGTGTCGGTTCTCCGACCGAGAGACACCGACCCCACACGATACAACAGGTTACCGTTGTCGCTGAGACGCGACTTCCCTGACGATCGACAGTCTTTCCATCTCTCTACGACCTTGCTCAAGACCAACAGGTGACAGGATGTCACCTCAGATCCCGCTCAGACCCGCTTGTTACCCGCAATGAAAGGACTCAGGGTCATGTCCCCTATCAGGACCAATGCCACCTCGGTCTACCGCCCACATCGTCGGCTGTTGACCCGACTCGCTCTTGTCACGGTAAGCTGCCTGTGCCAGGTCGCCCTGCCGCTCCCCAACCTGCGGGCTGAGGAGCAGTCTGGTCAGTCTGCTGCCGGTCACTGGCAGTTGGACGCCAGTCGTAGGACCGCGCAGAAGAGCACCGGCTCGGCCAAGCCATTGAACGCGGACAAGAGCCCGCAACCTGCCGCTCTTCCTCTGGAGGAGAACGCGACGACGGAGGTGCCCCTCTTCGAGTTGACGCGGACTTCTCGAGAACAGGGCAAGGCACGTGGCGGGAGCCCCGCGTCTCAGGGAGGGGTGATTCAACAGGTGGCTGCAAAGCAGTCGGCTGATGACGCACGGACGCTGGTATCAACTGGCGTGGCGTCGGTCCAGTCCGAAGCCGTCCAGCACCCGCAGACAGCGGAACCTCAGATGGTTCTACCGATCATCGTGCAGGAACCATCTTCGACAAGCCTCGCTCAGAACGCCGAGGCGCCACGTCTCGGCGAAATCGCGGACGGCACCATTCAATACGTGTACACCGAGGATGATCTCGAATCCGTCCCGGCACCTCCGGAAGAGGAGCCCATGCCCGTCCTTAGCCAGGCGCAATCGGAGTCGGTTTCGACGCAGGTGACGAACGATGTCGTGGCACCTCCCGCCTACGATTCGATGCCCACGCCAGCCGCAGGCTCCATGTCGCAGATGGATGCCATGCCGCAGCCCATGGAATCGATGCCACTGCCGGCCGAGAACTTCATGATGATGGATGCCGTCGCTGGTGATTGTCTGACGGGAGCCCCCGGTCAGTGTATGACGGGCCCCGGCCATCCAGTGTGTCACGCGTCGATCTGCCAGACCCCGGGTGTGCAGTGTCCCGGCTGCCGCGAATGCGGTAAGTGCCTGAAGTGGCGGGATGCCGGCTGGATCCCCTGGGAGGTCTATGGGCATGGCGAGTACATCGGTCCGGCTCGACTGCCGCACGTTCCTGAATATCGCCTGCGTGTGGATGACCTCATCGAGTTCGTCTATCGTCTGACACGTGTCAAAAGCAATTCCTCTTACCGCATTGAAGTTGCTGACGAGCTGAAGATCGAGTCCCTGACGGCTCCCAACCTGGATCGCGAGGTTGTCGTCCAGCCCGATGGAAACATTACGGTGCGCCAGCTGGGACAGATGCCGGCCGCAGGTCTGACGATCGACGAGCTGCGGGCCAGCCTGGAAGATGGCTACAAGTCGTTGATTGCTGATCCGTCGATCAGTGTTACGCCGCTCAAGATGAACACCATGCTGGACGAACTCCGCAACACGGTGGATGCCCGTGCTGGTACGGGTGGTCAGGGTCGGACGGCCATCGTCACTCCGGAAGGAACGATTCGCCTGCCCGCCATCGGTACCGTAACGGCTCAAGGCCTGACACTGGACGAACTGCAGCGCGAAATCGAGGCTCGCTATTCCCGGTTGGTCGAAGGTCTGGAAGTGACCCCGATTCTTGTCGAGCGGGCGCCTCGCTATGTCTATGTGACTGGTGAAGTCGGCAACCCAGGACGCTTCGTCCTGACTGGTCCGACGACCATCTCACAGGCCCTCGCGATGGCGGGAAGCTGGAACGTTGGTGCGAACCTGCATCACATCGTGGTCTTCCGCCGTGACGATAACTGGCAGTTGATGGCCACTCGACTCGACCTGCATTCGACCGTGTTCAATCCGCAGCCTTGCCCCGAGGGCGAGATCTGGATCCGGGACAACGATATTATCATCGTGCCCAAGCATCCGATCCTGGTCATGGATGATTTGATCGAACTCATCTTCACAAGAGGTGTCTACGGGGTCGTCCCGGTCATCTTCGGCATCAACTTTGCGAAGCTGGGAACGATCTAGCATTTCCGCAGCAACGGATTGACGACAACAGAAACAGGCCTCGGAACAGAGTTGTTCCGGGGCCTGTTTGCTTCGAGCCCTTTTCGGATCTGACGCAGGGCTGCTAAGGCAGCTCGACCCCTACGACGACTGCAGGGCACCGAGACCGTGCCCCAGCTTGCTGCGGACCTGACGGCAACCCTGTTCGGCCGCGTATCGCACATGATTCCCGTATTCGCGGTAGCCATGGCGAGCCAGATGGTCTCCATAGTGCAGCGCCATAGTTGTGGATGTACGAGCAGGTTTCGTGGTACTTGCGCTGCAGGCGGTAGACGGCTTCGTCGTAGAAATGTTGGGCCCGACGACGGTCGCCGTAGCGCAGGGCGTGCTGAATCCGCGGCAAGTAGTAGTTGACGATGCGGTCACACTCGACGGAGTAGGCCCGTACCTTGCTCTCGATGTGGGCGATGCTGTGCGAACGGATTCGGGCGGCGTCCTGAGCAGTGCACTGACTGTTGCTGTTGCTGCTGCGCCGACGACGAGCGGCGGAGGCGTCGCTGACGAACACGCTGCCGATCACGGCGATCACGGTGAGACTCGTCATGGTCTTGAGGACTGCTTGTCGCATGAAAGTTGCTCCAGGGGTGTGTGTTGTCGTCGGTGTGGCCGCATACATAGCGACCCTTCACACCGTCACGACGACATGATTCAGAACAGATCGCATAACACCCCGATGGACTAGCAGGGTCAAGTGCCTTGCCGCCCCCGGCACCAGAGCAGCCGCACAACGACTCCCAAGCGACACTGCGCACTGATGGTCGAACCGATTGTTCCCATCGCTGATGTCGATCGGAGCAGCGTAATCGTCAGGCCACGCTGCGGAAACAGTCGATCCCCAGATCGTCGAGTTGCTCAGCGACGTCCTGGTCAGAGCCGGGCAGGAAGTGCAACTGGAAGGGCCGTTGAATTGACGGCTTCAGGCCTGTGGTGAAGGAGAGCTGCGACCGCTCGACGCCCGTCAACTGCTCTGCCAATTGCCAAAGAAGCGGCAGCGGGTCGTCGGCTCCCACGACGGCAATTCGTCGGCCCGATCGCAGAGCTCGCAGGACTTCGGCCACGAGCCCTGACTGAGCCCCGTTCAATGCGGGGGCCGGTCGCCGATCGACGAGGGTGCCATCCGGAAGCTGCAGTGTCGGCAGCTGTTCACCGGGTTCCTGAAAGGTACGCAGGTGGCCCAGCGCAAGTGCTGTGCGCGCGAATCTTAAGGGACAGTCGTCATAGCCGTCGAGTTGCCTGCGTTGCAGGACGAGCAGGCTTGTCAGCGTGCGAAATCCTCCGCGGTCGCTGTATTCGGCACCCCAGTACACCGTGCGGCTGATCGCGATGCGGTCGTTGCCGGCGGGGAAGCAGTTCAGGCTGACCGCCGAGGGCTCCGGGTGCATCAGGGAATCATGGGTCGGCCCCCAGAGGGTCAATGTCTGGGTGAGCTGTTCGTCGATGCCCGGTGAGCGTGAGACCAGGTGATAGCCCTGCGCATACTGGGTCACTGCGGATGTGAAAATGGCCTGTTCGAGTTGCATGCGGACTGACTCACTACGAGATGTGCTTGATGATCCATTCCAGCGGCTCCATGACGCCGCGCGGCTCGACATGGAGTGGGACATGCATCCGCCGCCCATAGCTGTCGGTAGCCATCGCATGGCTGCCGACCACGCTGCAGGCGAAGAACTGATGGCGGGCGAGATGGCGCTGGCAGGCCTGGACCAGTCCGGGCATGGTCGCGGCCGCGAACGCCGCGGGGTCTTCGAGGGCTTCCGGGCAGCAGTCCGCCTTCGTGAGGACGATGGAGATCGGCAGAGAAACCCGCTTCGCTTTCGAGCCGCCGGCCGGTCGACAGGCGTTCGCGAGGTAAGTCATCAGCTTCATTGCGAACAGATCCTCGATGCGACCTTCATCGCGGGCACGACGTGCATCGAACAGAATGACGAGCCCGACCGAGCGCGAGACGACTGACTGAATGATGGGGAAAGTCCCCTCCTGTTCGACCTCCATCGCGATTGCCTCACCGGCCAGGTCGGGCGTCACGATGTCGAGCACGCGCGAAGGCTTGCGTGCCGACGACACCTCGCAGTGGACCCATTTCCAGTTATCGGACTCAGTCGGAGTCTTCTGCGGAAAACGACGCTCTTCCAGGGCACTCACGGTCTCCTGCTGCAGACGCAGCGAGAAGGGCCCGTTGGGAAGTCCCCGCAGGGAACAGAGCCCCTTGCTGAGCATGTCCAGCAACAGACCGAGGAAGACGGTCTTGCCGGCTCCACTGGGACCGAGGACGGGAATGAACTGCGGCGGCACCGAGCGGCGGTGCACGGCTTTGGAGACTTCCAGAGGTGCCTGGCAGTGCGTGCAGTAGCGCGCCTGCTGAATGGTCTGCTTACCACAGCAGACGCACGCCAGCCTGGGGATCTCGATACGCGGGTTGGTCGCGACCTCAGCCATCTTGGTGGAATCCTCTTACAGAAACGCCGACGGATCGGGCGGGGGTGTCAGTTGACCAGCAGGCACACAGCAGCGAAAGCCGAGGTTACGTCCCCGATACAGGAAAGGCTGACCGCTGCGGAACTGACAGGTCGCCTGCGTTTCGAAGTACGTGTCAAAGGCGGCGCCGCGAATTTCGGCCATCGGGCGATCGAGGGTGATCTGCACGTCCGATGAACCTGCATCACACTCGTACTGCGTGGCGACCCATTCCCACACGTTCCCGATGAGCTGATAGATGCCGTTGGGAGTGCACCCCTGGTCGAAATCGTCCACCGGGACTGTCTGCCGGATGCCGCTCATCCAGGTATTCGCGCGTGAGGACTGAAGGCGCTGCCCCACGGAAAGCGTGGCGCGCCCTGTTGTCCTTCCGTCCCCGTACACCAACTGGCCGCATGTTGCCATTCGCGCGAGGTCGGCAGCCTTTTGCCCATCCAGAGCGCGTACGCGCGGGCCTCGAACCAGCAGACGCCGACGACCGGATGGCTGTCTTGTCCTTTGGGAGGCTTCCCATGCTTCCAAAATCTCGGACCGGCGTAGCCGGTGCCATCGACAAACTGCAGCACACTGGGCCAGATCTCGCGGGGCCAGAGGTCCGTCTGACTGTAACCGCCGCCCGAGATAAAGCGGGCGAAGTCCGCGTTGGATACGGCAAAGCGATCGAGGTAGAGGGTCGGGATCGGCGACGGGGCCGGTTCCGCGGAAGTTGGCGAGGCTGCCCCCGTCAAGTCTTTCCCCGGGACCAGGGCCATGTCTTCTTCAAGTGCCAGCCAGGCGACAGCTGCGCGTGTGGTCGTCCCAGCTTTCGCTGGAATCACGTGCGAGCAGTGTGCCGTACCGGCGCTGCGACAACAGCAGGTCGACGCCCTCCTCGCCGGGAAGCACGAACGACGTGCTGTCCATGCCGACTGCACCTTTCGACCGACTGGCCGACTCGTCATCACGTCGAAACAGAGACAGGACACTCATGGGATTTCTCGAGGTGTAAACGGCGCCACGCCAGGATCAGCGTCTGCGTCGTGCATGTTGTCGGATTTCGCGACGCAGTTGCTGAAACTGCACCGCTGCGGGTTCATATGTGGGAAAGTGGACCGCATCGATGAGGTCTTGACTTGCCGGGCGAGCAACACCAGGACTGGCGGGTGTCGCCGCCGACTGAGTCGCCACGGGACTCGGGACGCCCTGCCCCATCAGGCGGATACGGCGCTGCTCTTCTTCCAGACGCTCCCACGCCTGGAGCAGCGCCGTTGTCTCCTGTTCGATACGCCGGACCTCCTCCTCGCGATGCTGCTTCCATTCCTGCTGCTGCCGCTTGAGCTGATCATAGGTCTGCTCGATGGCGGCCTGTCTTTCGAGCAGGTGTCGGCACTCCAGACGCTCCTGTTCCAGCCGATCAAGCTGGCTGTCGAGGAACTGATGCACATCAGCGACAACGGCCTCCAGTCGCCGGACGCTGTCGAAATCTGGGCCTGCCTTCACCGGCTGTTCGTGACCACGAGGGTCGTCAGCACGGGACGAGGGGCCCGGGGTCAGATGCTCTTCGATGCAAGCAGTGTTCATGAGATGTCAACTCTCCAACCGCACAGTGGCATGATCTGAGACGGCTCGGTTCCGTGACACTAGTCCGTATCCAGTGGGCGTCCATCGAGCTTGCGCCACAGCTTGGCCAGTCGATCCGCCATGCTGTCCTGTTTCTTGCGATGCGGTTCCTGCTCGTGGATTTCGCGCAGATGCTCGCGAAAGGCCCGGATGCGGTGGTCGGCACTGTTGACGTCCCGCGTGTGATTCTGCGCTTCGCGATCGACCTCCTCCCGGAGGCGTGCAAGATCGGCCTTCTCACGCGCCAAGCCGGCCTTCTCCTGCGTGATCTGCAGACGTTCGGCTCGCAGGGCCTGCTCCACCGCCGCACTGATTCGTTCTTCGACGCTCTGTGTCTGGGATGTTTCCAGACGTTGCTCCATCTGCTCGCGATCCTGTTCCAGACTCTGCACCCGTGCCTTGAGTGCCGTGTTCTCGAGCCGGATCTTTCGCAGGTATTCTTCAGGGCCCTTGCTGCCTCCCTGTGATGTCCCGACCTGCTGCTCGGCACGATCCCTTTCGCGCGTGAGGTCATTGACCGCCTTCTTCAGCCCCTCCCGTTCGATCTGCCACTCCTCTTCGCGCTGACTGACCCGTCGCTCGATCTCGGAGACCCAATCCTCCATCTGCTGACGCTCTTCCGTCATCGCCGTATTGACGTCTTCGGCGCTCTGCAGCAGTTCCGTCATCGCGAGGAGACGTTCGTCGCTCTGTTCGAGTTCGGCGAGCAGTTGCTCCAAACGGGCGGCCAACGCTTCGAGTTCAGACGAATCGACCGTCTCGACTTCGCCCCCCGGGGTCAGTCCGAAGTCCGCCAGATCATCCAGCTCGGCAAGGCGTGAATCGCGTTCGGCGAGTTCAGTTCGCAGCAGTTCGACCTCGGCCTGCAGCAGGCTCACCGCATCCTCCTGGAAGTCTTCGTAGCGATATCCAGAGGCATCCCGGACGTCCTCATCTGCTGGAAGGTCCCAGTCGTCGTCCGCGGCTTCCGTCAGCGTGAATTCCATGGGCCAGGTGTCGGTCAGATTTCTGCCCGATGCCGGCGGCTCCTCGGTCGCGAGATCTGTCGGACCCTCGTCCTCCATGGCGTGCAGTTCGGCCTCACGGGCGAACATGTCGTCAACATCGAGCGTGTCGTCAGAGTTGCTGTCGCCAGTCGACTCGGCCATGGGCGACGGCCCAGAACCGTCTCTGTACATCGTGACGAGCCGGAAACCGCCGACGCGCACTTCAGCCCCGATCGGAGCGGAGGCTTCGTGGTCCACCTGCTGCCCGTTCACGAAGGTCCCCAGTTCGCTGTTCCAGTCGCGAACATGGATCCGACCGTTTAGCAGGGACAGCATGCAGTGCGTGCCGGCAACACCGGGACCATTGAGCTTCAGGCCGCAGCCCGAACTGTTGCCGATCACCAGCAACTTGTCCGGAACGAGTTCCAGCACATCGGAGGTGCCATCCGGGCGAAACACGCGGAGTGTGACCGGCGATGTGGCAGCCCCCGCAGGAGGCGAAGTGTTCGTATTCATTAGGGTTCACTCTCGATCAGGACACGCCGGCGGCGACCGGTGTTCTTTTGGGTGACGCGGGAGACACGGCCGGGGCCGTCAAGGCCTCCTCCAGGACGCGGACGACCGCGTCGGCATCGAAGGGTTCGTGCAACATCGCCGCGAACCGGACAGGGACCTCCTTGAGATCGAACCCGGCCTCCTCCGCTTTCGGGACGATGGCCACCAGACGCGTGGCGGTACCCTTCTGGTCGAGCTGCGCCTGCAACCCGGCCGCAAACTTGATGTCTTCTCGCGTCGCCATCGGCAGCAGCAGGACATCGGGGCGCGTGCGCCGCAGCAGCAACTGCAACGCCAGTCGATCCTTAACCAGCTTCGCGGCGACCTGGTCGTCCATCTTGAGTAGTCCACGACGCAGCGCGTTGGACATCTCTCGCCCGCTTTCCAGGGCGAAGACCTGTCGCACTTGTCCCTGCACCTGGCGCTCCAGCAGTTCCGCCAGCGTCAGACCATGCAGCACGCGACGCACTTCGTCGGCACTCCACGAGAGCTTGTCGGTCAACTCGTCGATGCTGGCAGGTTCGGCGACCGCTCCCAGCAGCTTCATGTGCGGTGCCGTCAATCCGGCTCGATCGAGGTTCTGACCACGAATGGCGCGGCGGACATACACGGTACCGGCAGGATCTTCGGGAAGGTCTGCCTCGCGACAGCGCAGGGCGCCTTCGACGAGCAAGGCTGCCAGGCTGATGTCCAGGGGGAGTTTGCTGAAGAGCGGTGGCGCGACTCGTCCGGCTTCGAAGCGGAATCCCTTCGGAGCCGCTTGGAAGCAGCGCCAGACCAGCATCGACGCCTGATGACGCAACACCATCCGCAGCAGGCGTGGGTCGAGTACCTTGTGGTCGAGCAGTTCGACGAGGCCATCGACTTCGCTGCAGAGCCGACCCCCGACGGTCAGGCTGAGGATGGGGGCCAGCTCGCGGAGCGTCTCCGGCAATGACGCGATGATCTCCTGCGGGTCGACACCTGTGCTCAGGACTGCCTGCAGTCGCCCTTCGTCGACATAGAACCAGATCCGGGCACCGTCGGCTTCCACCTCTACGACGCCCGTCTTCACACCATTGTTGAGGAAGTCGAGAACCTCGCGCAGGGAAAAGGTCTTGAAGGTTCCTGCAAGGTCGGAGTCTTCCAGGGCCTGGATGACCTCCGGGACGGCGGTCCCCTGTGCCTGCGACT
The DNA here is from genome assembly GCA_963715185.1 of uncultured Planctomycetaceae bacterium. GTDB lineage: Bacteria > Planctomycetota > Planctomycetia > Planctomycetales > Planctomycetaceae > CAVPPT01. Next base: position 58,323 of record CAVQRG010000010.1, on the reverse strand, counting down.
GCACGATCAGCCGACCGGTATCAAGGGCATTGGCTACCGTCGTGATGAGCAGGTCTTCGTTGTAAGGCTTGGGCAGCATGTCGACGACGTTGGGGAGGTCGGCATACTCGACGTAAGCCTTCTTACGCAGCGTGGAACTGATGACGACAGGTGTGTGCATCACTTCCGGGATCTGCACGAGCTTCTGACACACATCGAAGCCGGTCGTGCCCGGCAACTGGTGGTCGAGCAAGATGAGATCGGGGCGCGCCGTACTGGCTTGAACCAGTCCTTCTTCGGCATTCGGAGCCAGAATGACTCGATACCCGGCCTGGCTGAGAGTGGAGTCCGCCAATCGGCGAATCGTGGCGCTATCGTCAATGACAAGGATCTTAGGCTGGCTCAATGGGGAACTCCTCTGTTAGCGATTCGTGTTTGCAGTCAGACCGATGTGTTGCAGCATGTCGTCCACCGCGCGGTCCGTGACCGGCTTGGCCAGAAATCCGTCCGCCTTCAATTCTCGCGCCCGTGCGCAGGATGGCGTTCTCCGACCGGGTGGTGACGATCACCACTGGCAGTGACCGCCGGCCGACGTCTTCCTTGACCTCCACCAGCAGGTCGAAGCCTCCAATCCGCGGCATCTCGAGATCAGAGAAGATGGCGTCGAAGCGGCCCGTCCGCAGCAGATCAAGTGCCTCGACGCCATCACCAGCCTCGGTGATGTCGAGTCCGTGCCTCTGCAGTTTCTCGACCAGTCGCATGCGCGCACTGAGCGAGTCGTCCACGACCAGAACGTGCGGTCGCGTGGTCGGCGACGAAGCCCCTCGTGTCGCCGCGCCCGCATCGACCGCCAGCGATGGCTCGCGGGTTGACGCCGTGCGACAGGCGTTCAGCAGGCGATGTCCATCCAGCAGCAGCATCACTTCGCCGGCTCCCGACAGAGTCGCCCCGCTCAGCAGCGGGTGATGCTTCAGGAGTGCCGGCAGTGGACGGACGACAACCTCCTCATGGCCAACGATCTCATCGACTTTGAGGGCCAGTCGCTGGAGATCGTGTGCGCGGGAGGCGTGGCTGCTGGACGCGGCGGCGTTGCGGTCGTCGCTGGTGCGTGTCAGGCGCCGATGTCCCACGATCAGCCAGCGTGGTGTCGAAGTCTCCTCGCTGTCGGACAGCTTGAGCAGTGCGGGCAACGACAAGGCGGGCAAGTTCTCCGGGGGCGTCTCGGGATCACCGCCCGGGGTGTCTTGCCCCGGAGTGTGGGCCGAGCGGACGAACTGCATGGGTACGCCAAACAACTGTCCCCCGCAGCGAAAGACCAATGTGTGCTCGATCACCGAGCGGAGAGGAAGTGTGAGGCGGAAGGTGGATCCCTGCCCTGACACAGAGTCCACTTCGATCAAGCAGTGCAGGCGTTCCAGAGTTGTAGCCACGACATCCATGCCGATCCCGCGCCCGGCAACCTGGTTGCTGCCTTCGCGGGTTGAGAAGCCCGGATGAAAGATCAGCCGCGACAGTTCTCGCTCCGAAACGGGTCGGTCTGCGGGGAGCAATCCACGTTCGATGCCCCGCCGACGAATGGCATCGAAATCCAGTCCCCGGCCATCATCGCGGATTTCCAGAACCAGTAGATGAGAGCTCCCCAGCGCCTCAAGTGTGATCGTTCCGACGGGATCCTTGCCGGCGCGCTGTCGCTGTTCTTCGGATTCAATCCCATGGCCGACGGCATTGCGGATCATGTGCAAGAGCGGCTCATACAGCCTCTCCTGCAGGGAACGCTCCAGGCCGGCATGCTCCCCAACGAGTTGCAGGCGGACACGCTTGGATTCAACCACTGCGGCGTCGCGGGCGACGCGCTGCAGACGGCGGAACAAGCCCGTCAGTGGCTGTCGTCGCAGCCCCACCAGTTCCTGGCGAAACTGCCCGATGAACTGCGAGATCGCGCGATCCTCGTCGGCGATCGGCTGGCGAACCTGGCGGACGGCACGCGAGATCTCGCGAATGTCGTCAGCCACTTCCGAGAGCTCGGTGCGGGGGCGTGAACTCGTCGCCTGTCCTGCAGACATGTCGCCGTTTCTGGAAAACGCACCTGGCCGACTTGTGGGTTGATCTTCCGAGACGGACCGCAGTCGCAGCATGCAGCGCGACAGCTCTTCCTGGGCCCGATCGAGTGTTGAGACCCTTCCGTCCCGTCGATTGCGGAGCATCACGAGTTCCGCCAGCAGATCCATCAGTCGGTCCAGTTGAGCGGCCTTGACCCTCACGGTTTCCTCCGCCGGACCCGACGCCAGATCACCGAGGCGGGTTGGAGTCAGTGACTGGCTGTCGATGAGAGGCGTCGTCGCACCGATGCCTGCTTCGTCCGGTGCGGAGGACGTCGAGAGCGTGGAGGACTGCAGCGCGCTGATCTGTCGCTGCACGGTGTCCACGCAGCACAGCACCGGACCGATGTCCAGGGGGGCACTCGATCGTGACGCGGCTTCCAGCCATTCTTCCATCTGGTGCAGATAGGCTGCCAGACTCTTCAGTCCCACGCTGGCCGATGCCCCCTTCAGCGTATGGAGCTCACGGCACAGTTCCGGCACGATCGGTGTTCCGGTGAGATCCTGTTCGAATTTCAGGACCGCCTGCTCGATGACACCGAGACACTGACAAGCGTCTTCCAGGTACGCTTCCTGCAACGTGCTGTCGAGGTTCACCTCAGCAGGCAACGTCGGCGCGGGCGGCGGTCCACTTGCTTGCGGTTCGAATACATGCCTTTCGCCGTCCGTGTGCCTGGCGGGGGCCGGTGTGGGTTCGGCCGTCATGTCCGGTGTTGTTCCCGCCAGGGCTGACAACAGCTGATGGAGGTCGCCGGCCATCGGTGCCGTCGGGGCGTCCCCATCCGGTGTCGTCGGAGTCGGCGGCTCCGCCAACAGGTCGGAATCGTTGGGCAACCACTGCCGTTCCTCGGCCATCAGTTCCAGGTGCTCACCCCAATGCTCTTGCGCGAGATCGACCAGCTCGGTCAGATCCGTCCCATCGCGTTCGCTGGGTTCGACGACCGCCTGCCTGAGTCTGGAGATTGACTGACCCAGAAATCCGGTAAGTGCATCGTCGCGCAGGGATCCCGCGTCGGAGGCATCGCAGGAGTCACCGAGCGCATCCATCGTGCAGATGTCGATCTCGATCAGGTCTGAGACCACCTGCGCCATGTGATCCACTCCTCGTCGCCGGCCGACTCGACGACGCGGCACGCCTCGGCGAGGACGGTCTGCACTTCCCGCAGACCCGCAGCGTCTCCGGCGCACAGGCCAGCGGCTTGTTCCAGAGCGGAGGCGAGGTCATCGAGGGATCGAGTTGTAGACGCGATCGTGTTCATGCTCGTTCGTCACTCCCAACCATCACCGCGACAGCAGATGCCTCGTTGGCGTCTGCGCGTCCTGCATCAGTCAACTCGGGGCGATTCGACGTTCGAGGGACGTCGGATGTCGAGCGCTTCGCATGCGAAGCCTGCTGCTGCCGGGAGGCGGCCTCTTTCCCGGTAATGTGCCACGGGTCGAGCGTGATCTTCAGCTTCTCGGTGAGCTTTGCGACAGTCTTCATGGTCCACCCCACTCCTTCGGCCCGACTGCGATTCTGGCGTGCGGCTTCGGAGATACGCTCCACGGCCGACACGACGTCCTGTGTCAGGTGCAGTTGATGTCCGGCCAGCCTGGCGATCTCGCGTACATGACCGGATGAGTCGCTGCAGATCGACGCGATGCGTGACAACTGCTGCTCGGTCTCGCTGATCCGCAGGATCTCGGCGTCGACTTCGGAGCGCTGTTCCGCCATCGACTGAATCGACTCCTGCGTTTCGAGCTGGATGGACTCGATCAGCGATGAGACTTCACGCGTGGCGAGTGCGGCCTGCTCTGCCAGCTTGCGGACCTCTTCGGCGACAATGGAGAATCCGCGTCCCTGCTCACCAGCCCGGAACGATTCGATCGAGGCATTCAGCGCCAGCAGGTCCGTTCGAGACGAGATCGAGCCGATTGTCTGCACGATCGAGCCGATTTCCTGGGACCGCTCTCCCAGGCTTCGCAGACGCCGCTCCGCGGACTGAACGCGGAGTCGGACCCCATCGATGCTGCGGCTGAGCTCGTGCACACACTTCTCGGCCGATGTGGCCGACTCGCGGGCCACATCCGCAGCGCGCTGGGCGGCATTCGCGTGCTCGGCCACGGAGTCGAATTGCAATGACATCTGTTCGACATAGGTCGTCGTCCGACTGACCGCCTCGGACTGATCCTCTGTCTGAGACGCGATTTCCTGCGTTGCCCGATCGACGTCTCCTGCATAGGTCAGGATCTGGTCCAGTTCGGCGTCGGCCATGCCGGAGAGACTCGCCAGCATGCCGCGCAGTTGCTCAACAGGTGTCCCGTTCCGCTCGCGTGCCGGTCCGTCGCCACGTCGATCCAGCGACTCGAGCAGGCCTTCGATCTGGCGGATCTGCTGTCGGCCGCCGGCTGTGGCCTGGGACCAGCGCTGCACCACGGCCCGAGTGCGGCCAAGACACTGTTCAAATTCGGACCAGACGGACGAGGCATCCGGCGCGTCGATATCGGCAACAGTGGCTTCGAGTTGCCCCAGACCGCGCGTGATGATCGTCGCGAGGGCAGCTCCGAATCCAATGGACACGCAGGCTGCTACCGCGAGGGCCCCTGTCCAGTTGCCTGTCTCATCCGGCTTCATCTGCCAGAAAATCAGGATACCGGCCACCATTCCCAGCAGTTGGGTTGCCGCGAATAACCAGCGAAGCTTCATGCCTGACTCCCTGCAACCGAAGTGTGCAACTCATCGGGATAGGTGTTGGTCGACGTGGTGGGTGGATGGTCCGCCAGTCGGGAGTCGTCAGCCGATCGACCCAGGCGCCATACGCTCTCGAGCAGTTCCTCGGCCAGGCGATACAGGGCGTCGGCGTCCAGAACACGGACAACCTCGTCTCGGAACGTGGCCGTACCCACGACTGCCCGGGTGACGGGATCGCTCCAGTCGGTGTCGGCTGTCGATGCCGTTTCGAGGGCTTCGAGATCCAGGGCGCGGCTGATCGGCACCGCCCAGGGGCCATCGGCACCCGTCATCACCAGTACGAACGGCAGCTCGGCTGCCTGATCCTCGCCTTCGATCAGTAGTCCGTGCAGCGAGAGGACAGGCAGGAATTCGTTGCGGAGATGGCAGACTCCCAGCAATGCCGGTGGCGAATCCGGCACGCGCACCATCCCCGGGCGCTCAACGACCTCGCGAACGCCCTTGGCAGCCATGGCGAAGGACTCTGCGCCGACGCGAAAGATGCAGAACTGATCACAGACTCGGGAATCCATGGAGATCATCAGCACACTCCCTCCGTGTTAAGGTCCGCCGGCATGATCGTGGATTCCTCTTCGGGCTCGTGCAGTAGCTGCTTCGCCAGACGTTGTTTCAGTGCTGCGAGCCGGTCCTGATCCGTAGCGGGTGGCGCTGCGGCCGGTGTCGTCGGTGGGGCAGTGTGTGGGGTGACGGCAGCCACGCTGGGACCTGGAACCGGTCGGGCCGGTTCCACCAGTGCGGCTTCCCGATCGGTCGAGGTGATCTGTGTCCTCGGGATTCCTGCCAGGATCTGGGCCAGCTCATCGTGAGTTCGACTGGCAAACTCACGAATCTCGGTGCGCCAGTCCGCCACCGCAGGGGGGGCTGGGGCCGAGGAGGCCGTGTTGTTTCGCCCCGAGGTGTGAAGGCCAGGCGTTGCCCGATCTTCGGCGCGGGACGGCCGTGTCGTCGAAGTCATTGTCGCTCGAGGGGAAATGTGTGTGTGATGGGCTTGAGTGACGGCAGTCTTCAGGAGCACAGCTCTTCCTGGGCCATGGAAGCCACCGTGCTCAGGACGAGTTCCGAGGACACAGGCTTCCGCAGATACGCCCCCAGTTCCTGGCCGAGCATCTCGAGGGCATGGGAACTTTCAGAGGTCAGGAAGATGATTGGCAGCCGGTCCCAGGGGGCACCCATCTCCTGCAGTTGCTGACAGACGCCATACCCGTCGATGCCGGGCATCTTTATGTCGAGAATCGCGACGGCCGGACATTCGGCGCTCAGTCTCGCGACTGCCTCGGCACCATCCGCAGCCTCGCGGACTTCATAGCCTGCCTCGAGCAGAATGCGACTGACCTGTGTGCGAATCGTACGACTGTCGTCCGCAACCAGAACAATTGGGGCTGACATGACGGGCTCCCAGACGATGACGTGCGCTCCCGACGAGTCGGCTCTCAGCCTGGTGGCATGGGGCGGACGTCAGGACATGCAACTCTAGGTCGTCTCTGCGAATCAGGACGCCTGGGAAAGCGACTGTCCGACAGGCAATGGCGTCGCCGACGTACTGGCCGAGTTGCAACGGATTTCACGATTTCAACGGATCGGAGACCTCGTCCCGTCGAGACGAATTGGGGGCTGCGTGGAGACCGACGCGATGGCACCCGCGTTCCCCTGTGGGCAGGGGAATGATCCTGCTGTCCGTCAGCTCAGCACATCCTTCAGGACATGCCCCTGGACGTCGGTGAGCCTGCGATCGAGACCGTTGTAGTAGAAGGTCAGGCGGCGATGATCGAATCCCAGCAGGTGCAGCACGGTGGCATAGAAGTCCCAGACAGTCACCGGGTTCACCTCCGCCTTGCGTCCGAACTCGTCCGTTGCTCCAAAGCTGGTCCCGCCCCTGACTCCGGCCCCCATCATCCAGCAGGTAAATCCATCCGGATTGTGGTCGCGACCGGTCGTCCCGTCCTGATGGGTGGGCATCCGGCCAAATTCGGTGGTCCAGAGCACAAGTGTGTCGTCGAGCAGTCCGCGCTGCCTGAGATCGGTCAGCAGTGCGGCGGTCGGTTGGTCGAAGATGGGACAATGACGTTCATAATCCGACTTGAGAGTCCGGTGGGCATCCCAGTTCAGCAGCCCGTCGACCCCCGACGCCCGCGACGCGCAGTACAGGTTGACGTAGCGCACTCCTCGTTCCAGCAGTCGCCGCGCAAGCAGGCAGTTGCGGGCATACGCAGCCTTGAGAGGATTGGCATCGTCGGTTCCGTACAGCCGATGCAGCGAGAGTGGCTCTGCATCCAGATTGCTGACTTCCGGGGCCGACAACTGCATGGCGCAGCCAACCGATAGGCATCGATGCGTGCACTCAGGTCAGTCCGGCCCGGGTGCTGCTGGAGGTGGCGTTCGTTGAGTCGGGCGAGCAGTTCACGTGTGGCCTGTTCCTCGTCCGCACCGATGCGCGTCGGCTGCTCCAGGTTGCGGATCGGCTGCCCGGCCGAGAGGACGATCGCCTGGTGCTGCGCCGGCAGAAAACCGTTCGACCAGTTCGCCTGGCCATTCGGGGGTTCGCCCCGGATGTCGGGCATCGCAACATACGTCGGCAAGTTATGGTTCTCGCTGCCGAGGGCATAGCTGGCCCACGCACCCGCGCTTGGGAAGCCCTCCTGCACATGTCCCGTATTCATGAAGATACACCCGGGGCCATGGGTGTTCGATTTCGACTTCAGCGAATGCACGAACGCGATGTCATCAACATGGGCACCCATCCGGGGCAGCAGACTGGTGATCGCCTTCCCGCTTTCTCCGCAGCGGACGAATGGCCACGGACTGCGCATCAGGTTCCCGTTCTTGCCCTGAAAGGACACGAACCCTTCCGCCCCCGGCAGGGGTCGACCATGCCACTCGTCGAGCGCAGGCTTGTGCTCCCACAGATCGATGTGAGACGCCGTGCCCGGACAAAAGATCTGCAACACCCGCCGTGCCCGTGGAGAAAAGTGTGTCTGTCCCTGTCCCGGCTGCCAGTCTGACGGCGTGCTCCCCGTCTCCTGTGCCGATCCCAGTCCCCCGGTGAGCAGATGGGCCAGACCGATGCCGAACAGTCCGGTCGTGATGTCATCCAGAAAGTGACGGCGGTTCGGCATGCCGGAGACCTCCTGCGCGTGTTCGCGGTCAGTTCTCAGTGTCAATCCAGATACAGAAACTCGTTGGAGTTAAGCAGCGCACGGCAGAGTGCACGCCATCCATGAGCTGAGACAATCGTCTGGGCATCGGTCTGCTCGCCTTCGTCGGGCTCGCGCGAGTAGACGAGAAGATAGGCTCGACGAATTCCGTCTGCGACATTTCGGTCCCCGCCTTCCGCTGTGATGCGTTCCGCCAATGCTTCGGCCAGATCGATCGGCAGACTGTGGTTCATGAGTGTCAGTGCCTGCAACGGCGTAGTGGTCGACGCACGACGCGGAGCCGCGAACGAGTTGTCCGGACAGTCAAAGTCCGTCATCAGATCGATGCGCGAGGCGCGGGCGTTCTGATGGTACACGGCGCGGCGATACGTCTCCGGGCCATGACGGTCGAGGGGAACGTACGTTGCGACATTGTCCTGCAAATACTTGTAGAGCCGGAATCCGGGGCCGCCCATGGTTGTGTCCAGCTGCCCGGAGACCAATAGCAGGGTGTCCCGGACCTCTTCTCCCGTCAGGCGTCGCGGGGGAAACCGCCACAGCAGCCGGCTGTCAGCGTCGATCATTGCAGCTGTCGGACGATAGCGGGACGACTGCTGATAGGTTTGCGAAAGCATGATCAAGCGGTGCAATGGCTTCAGACGCCAGCCGGACTCATGCACTTGAGCCGCCAGCCAGTCGAGCAATTGCCGATGCGAGGGCTGCCCCCCCATCGATCCGAAATCGCTCGGGGTGTCGACCAGCCCGGTCCCGAAATGGTACTGCCAGACGCGATTGGCCAGGACCCGTGGCGTCAGGGGATTGTCCGAGGAGACGATCCAGTCGGCGAGGGCTAGACGCCGGGACGCCTCCGGTGCATCGGCAGGCAACTCGTAGCCCGGTGCGCGCTGGTCCAGAACCTTGAGGCTGGCGGGCAATACCTCGCCAGCCGGCTTCTGAGGATCGCCACCAACGAAGACGTGAAACGGTCCCGGAGCCTCCTGGAACTCACCCACCCACCAACTGGGCAGCGGCATGATCCCGCTCATATCCCGCTGGATGTCACGCAGCCGGCGCTGCCACTCGTGGCGTTGTGCCCGTTCCTTGTCATTGATTGAGAGCTGGATCAGCCGCGCACGTCGGTGGGCTTCTGTCGAGGGCTGACGGTCTTCGGAACTCGCTACCGTTGTCCATGCTTCGCCATCGAGGGAGACTTCAATCTGATACTCGGCGACGAAGGCGGCGACGCCGTTCGCACCCGCTTCGCCCAGGCGATCGCTGGAAAACAGCACTCGATTGACAAGTTCCGGATGCGCCAGGGTAATCGTCAGAGTTGGGCCGGCGGCGACCCAGCGTTCACCAAACTGGCCGTCGATCGTGAGGTCCGCGCGATAGGCCTCGGCGAAGTCGTCGGCAGTCCGGCTCTCCCCTGCAGCCTGGCCCCCGTTTGCAGCGAGGGCCACGTTGCGGCTGTCCGCACCAGCTGTCCAGACCTCAAACTCATCAATCCGATAGTTGGTGCGACCTGTCGGTGACGACTCGGTTCCCCCAACATTCAGGCGGACGTGTTGCGCCTCGATCGGGGCGAAGACGTCTTCGACACCGGTTCGCGCGATGGGTTCGCGCGACCATCGTTCTGTCCAGGCATCTGCTTCAGTCGCGGTGCGCTCGACCACGTGCGTTTCCAGATCGGCAATGCGCTGCGAGAGTTCAGCACGTTCGCTGATCAGTGGCGTGAGTCGTTGCGACACCTCGTCACGCTGCGCCCGGGTCGCCACCTGGCGACGCCCATGCCGAACTCCAGCGAACGTGGCATACCAGGCGTAGTAGTCCTGCTGAAGTATTGGATCGAACTTGTGATCGTGGCATCGCGCACAGCCCACGGTCATTCCGAGAAACGCCTCCGCCGAACTGCGGATGATCTCATCAATGGTGTTGGCCCGGATCTGGGCCGCCTGCACCAGATCCTGATTCCCCACATCGTCAAAAGGCCCACAGACAAGAAATGTCGTTCCCACTTCGATGTCGGGAACATCGGGGCCGATGACATCCCCGGCGAGGTGCTCGCGGACAAGGCAATCGAATGGCTTGTCGTCATTGAATGAGCGAATCACATAATCGCGAAAGGGCCAGGCATCGTCGATGATCTCGTTCCGCTCGAATCCGCCGCTCTCCCCGAACCGCACGACATCGAGCCAGTGTCGCCCCCAGTGCTCGCCGTAGTGTGGCGAGGCCAGCAGACGGTCAATCAGGCGCTCATAGGACTGTTCGGAATCATCGGCGAGGAAGGCCTCGACCTCTGCGGGTGAAGGCGGCAAGCCGAGCAGGTCATATGTGGCCCGACGCAGCAGCGTGCGTTTGTCGGCCGGTGGCGAGGGGGACAGCCCCTCCTCTTCCAGGCGGGCCAGCACGAACCGGTCAACCGGGTGCGACGACCACTCCGTCGTCGCCGGCGGGTCGACCACGTTCAGTGGCTGAAGTGACCACCACGAGCCATCAGCGGCAGACCGTTCCCGCAGCACGACGTCGGCGGGCCATGGGGCCGACTGTTCGATCCATCGGCGAAACAGATCCAGATCGGCGGAACCGAGGGGCTCCCCTTCCTGGGGCATCTCAGGTCTCGCCGCAGCGTCGGGCGGAGTGATGAGGTCCATCAGCGGACTGGCGTCTGGTTGCCCGGGCAGGATGTAACCACCATCCAGCAGCGCCGCCGAGGTTTCCAGAGAAACGTCGCCTTCGGCGTTGCCCGATTTGTGGCAACGCAGGCAGCGAGACTCCAGGAGCGGAGCGATTTCGCTGGCGAAGTCCACGTCCTCCGCAGCTCTGACACAGGTCCCCGCGAGGGGCAGCAAGAGTGTGATGGGGATGAGGAGACCCGCCATCAGGGCTCGCCGGGGGACACTTCGATGCAGCATCAGGTGTATCATCGGCTCCTCGCTTCAGGGGTTTCGCCCGCGAGAAACGCCAGCAGGTCACGCAGTTCGCGGTCGGTAAGGGTTTTGAACAACCCCTCGGGCATGAGCGAGGTCCTCAGTTCCTGACGGATGGCAATCTCTGACTTCGGGAAGGACTGTTCCGCTCCGGTGGCATCCCGGTAGAACTCCCGGCCGCTCGATCCCCCCTTTCGCAGCATGATGCCGGTGAAGACCTGCCCGTCTTCCAGCAGCAATTGCCAGGGATAGAACTGCGGCGCGACATCACGACTCGGCTGCAGCAGCGATCTCAGCAGTTGGGTGGCGTCGACACCTTCAGCCACCAGGCTGAGATCCGGGCCAACCACTCCTCCACGCCCTGCGTGCCGATGGCAGGTCACGCAATTTGCAGTCTTCGCATGTGTAAAGATCCGTCGTCCGGCCTGACGGTCGGCAGGTTGCTCGACATCCTGCAGACGCGCCAGCCATGTGGCGATGTCTGACACGTCGGGCCGTCCTTCTCCCAGCGCTTCCGGGTGCAAAACCGCCTGCACCAGATCAGCGGACGATGGAAACTGCACGGCGACCTGCTCCAGTCGTTGACGGGAGACCTCCGAGAGGCTCGCAAACCGGAGAGCCCGCAGCGCCTCCTCGCGCACGGCCGTCTCTTCTTCGAGGGCCAGACCAAGCAGCAGTTCTTGCAGTGCCGGCTCGCGCCGGAGAGCCCCACGATGGCTTCGGCCCGCAGGCGAGATGCTTCCGAAGTGTCCCCTGCGATCGCCGCGAGTTCGGCCTGAGCGTCGACGTCTCCACGGGCGACCATTGTCCGGATTGCCTCGAACCGCAGTTCGGTGTCCCCCGTTTCCAGGAGCGTGTTCAGCAGAGCGCTGGTAAGCCGCTTGTGCTGCGGATCCAGCAACCTCAATGAGTTGGCCCGCAACTGTGCCGGCGCGTTGGCATCCTGGATACGGGCCATCAGCATCGACGGTTCTGTCACTCCCGCGGCCGGATTGCCCTTCAGCGTGTTTATGGTGGCGAGCGCGGCCTCAAACAGGTGGTAGTCCAGATCGGTGCGTTGCAGCAGCAGCTCGACGTCGGGCAGAAACGTGGTGCGTTGTTCGTCGGCGATCCATGCAATGCCTCAAACTGCACGTCGGGGTCGGCGTCATTGAGGAAAGTGCGTATCCAGTCGTCGCTCGTGGGATCCACACGCTTGAGCACCAGGGCTGCGGTCACGCGATCAGCCGCATCGCGACGCGGGTTGTCCTCTCGCCTCCAGTGGGCGCCTGGGGAGGTGAGCGCCTGCAGGGCCGCGGCGGCCACGAACGGATCGTCGTCTCGGGCCAGTTCAAACAACTCGTCTTCGGTCTGGGTGTGCGAGCCGTCTCGCAATCGCGCCGCTAGCACCGACAAAGACGTGGCCGGTTCCGGAGTGGCGGGCTGAATCCAGTCGGACCGGTCACGATCGATGTCGAGCCTCCAGACGCGTCCCCGTCGATGCAGTTCATACGAGCCGTAGACCCAGTCGCTGAAGTAGTACTCGCCGCCAGCACCCTGCGTCAGGCAGGTGGGGCGGAAGAAATCACTGCCGCCGACGACCTCCACGCGCTCGGAGGAGAAACTGGCTCCCCGGCGGTGCAGCGGGAAGAAGTCAATCCGGTGGTCAGCCCAGGTGGGGACCAGCAGTCCCCCTCCCAGCGGTGCGATTCCGCAGGGGGCCTCCCCCGTTGCGTGAATCATCGGCAGTGTCCCGCGGAGTTCACCATTCCAGCAGACAAAGGGATGCACCGGGGCGTTGCCATAGCGCCGCTGGTAACCGTAGTCGCCCCCTTCCACCAGATGCAGGAGTCGGCACGGTGGGGTACTACCCGGGTCGTTTTCCGCGGCAAAGATCTCGCCGTCGTCGCGGACACACACGCCGAACGGGTTCCAGAAGCCGCGCGCGATCCGTCGCAGAGCCGTGCCGTCCGGATGACAGCGAAACACCCCACCCTCACCGGTCCCCATGATGTGGACGTCTTCACGGCCTGTCAGAGTCCACTCGCTCGCATAGTTTTCACCCAGCGAGAAAATGAGGTCGCCGCTGGGGTGCCAGGCCAGGCCGGACAACCCATTGTGGGGGTAGTCGGATGTCGTTTGCAGGATCGCCAGGTCCTCCGTCGTTTCGCCGCGTCCATTGCCGTCACTGTCGCGCACGCGCAGGATGCGGTCGCGCTCCGCGAGGTACACCCAGCCGTCTGGTCCCAGCTCCAGATCCATCGTGGCGGTCGTTTCCTCGAGGAACACCCGCCGCTGATCCGCCCGGCCATCACCGTCGGTGTCGCGCAGGATCAGCACTTCGTCATGCTCGGGGCCGGCATAGTCTTCCGGTCGAAAGTGCGTGTGGCTCGCGACGACCCACACACGTCCGTCAGGATCGACATCGATGCCCGTGGGCGTGACGACTTGAGGATGCTCGGCGAACAGTGTGAGTGTGACACCCGGCCTGCGGATTTCGACTTCCGGCAGGCACTCGTCGGGGACGCTGGGAGCCGTCACCTGACCTTGTACGGCAGCGAGCGTGCCGTCGACACAGTGCCACAGCAGAACGCCGACCAAGGGGACGATCGGCAGACGGGCGAGCAATCCCCGGCCGAACCCCTCAGCCAGAGCGTGAGGAGTTCGGCGAATTGGCTTCCCCATTGCGCGCATCGAGTCGGTCTCCGGTCATCAGGCAAGGGATGCCACTATTGTGCCGATCCGCATCGTCGACCACAAACCATGCCGCCGCCGACTTACGACTCTTCCGGAATCCTGGTACCGCGGTCCAGCGGAGGCGTTGCCTGCACGAGGTCCTCGTTGCCAGAATGGGTGGGACGTCTCGCATGGCCGCCGCTCAATCTGGAGGCACACCCCTGATGAATCGTTTCGCCCGAGCGCACATGGCCGCAGTGCTGATGCTGATGCTGGCGGACTCGACCAGACCCGCTGACCAGACTTGCACCTGGGCCGAGGAGCGGCTCACGAAGCCCGTGCAGTCGCGGCCTCAGGATGTCCGGTCCGGCGATCTGCAGAACCTCAATGGCTTCTTTCCCATGCAACCGGTCGAGGCTGCTGAAGACTGGCCAGCGCGGCAGGCCGGGATCCGTCGTCGCATCCTCGTCTCCCAGGGACTCTGGCCGCTGCCCCCTCAGACGCCGCTGAACGCGGTTGTGCACGGGCGAGTCGTGCGGGACGATTACAGCGTGGACCGGGTGTACTTCGAATCGATTCCGGGCCATTTCGTGACAGGCAGTCTGTATCGACCCTTGGACAAGTCCGGGCCCTGCCCCGGCGTGCTCTCTCCTCATGGCCATTGGGCGGATGGACGATTCTATGGTCATGGCACCGAGGCGATCCGCCAGGAACTTGTGACAGGGGCCGAGCGCTTCGAGGTCGGCGGACGGCATCCGATCCAGGCCCGCGCCGTGCAGTTGGCACGCATGGGCTGCATCGTCCTGGTCTATGACATGATCGGCTATGCAGACTCGGTGCAACTGCAGCATCGGCCGGACAAATGGTCGCACCTCGATACGCCCGCCGACTGGGGCTTCTTCAGCGTGCAGGCGGACCTGAGGCTGCAGAGCATGATGGGGCTGCAGACGTGGAACTCGTGGTGCGCGCTCGACTTCCTGCTCTCACTTCCCGACGTCGATCCCCGGCGCATCGGTGTCACGGGGGCGAGTGGTGGTGGCACACAGTCCATGATCATCGCGGCCATTGATGATCGCGTCACCGCCGCGATGCCCTGCGTGATGGTCTCGACGGCCATGCAGGGAGGCTGCACCTGCGAGAATGCATCCCTGCTGAGGATCGATCAGGGAAATGTCGACATTGCCGCCGCGATCGCTCCGCGACCCCTCGGTCTGACTGCCGCCGATGACTGGACCGTCGAGTTGCGCACGCAGGGCTTCCCCGATCTGGCTCGCTTGTATGAGTTGCTCGGTCATCGTGATCGACTGACGGCGGCCTTCAACACGCACTTCAAGCACAACTACAATCATGTCAACCGCGCCGTGATGTATGCCTTCTTCAACAGGCACTTCAACCTGGGGCTCGAGGAACCGATCCTCGAGCGGGACTACCAGCCTTTAACCCGGGAGGAAGCGACCGTCTGGACCGATGAGCACCCGGTACCGTCCGAGGCTCTGACAGGTGATGCCCATGAACGCAAGTTGCTGACCGTCGTCACGCAGCAGTCGGACGCACAACTGGCGGACCTCGTGCCGGAGACCACCGCCGATCTGGCCGAGTATCGCCACGTGGTGGGCGGAGCCTGGGAAACCATTCTCGGTCGCACACTCGAGCGCGTCGGTGAAGTTCAGTTAACACCCGTCGAGGAGTCCGAGCGGCCAGGCTGTCTGCTGTCGACGGGGTTCGTGGAGCACAAAGCTGCCGGCGAGCAACTCCCTGCCCTGTTCATCTCTCCTCAGGACGGCTGGAATCGAGAGATCGTCCTGTGGTTCACCGACGAAGGCAGCTCCTCGCTACTGGCCGACGGCGAACCGATCGCACCGATCCGGCAGCTGATCGACGCCGGTTATGGAGTGGTGTCTGCCGACCTGTTCGGTCAGGGAGCATTCACCAGTGACGGCCAGCCCCTCGGGGTTCAACCCCTCTGGTTCCAGCAGGATGGCAAGCTCGGCTGGCAGCGCTACGCGGGTTATACCTTTGGCTACAATCACAGCCTGTTCGCCAAACGGGTGCATGACATTCTGACGATGGTGAAATGTGTTCAGACCGACGGGCGAAAGACCGCGCAGATCCATCTGGTCGGGATTGGTCCAGGAGCGGGGTCCTGGGTCCTCGCGGCCCGCAGCCAGGCGGGAGATGCCATCGAGCAGACATTCGCCGATCCCCGTGGTTTCCGCTTCCAACAGGTGCAGCGACACGACGATCCGCAGTTCGTACCGGGAGCCGTGAAGTACCATGGTCTTGATGGATTGCTCAGTCTGTGTGCCCCCCATGTGGTTGCGACATCGATGGTCGAGGCTCACCCTTACGACATTGCGATCCGTACGTATACTGCGGCCGGCGCACCCGACGCGATCCGGCTCATGCCCCACGACAGTCACATGGCGAAGACGGTGGTTGACACACTCACACGATAGACGGCCAAGGGACCTTCGTTTCATGCGTGCATTTCTGCGAGTCCTCCTGCTGAGTAGTTGCGGACTGGTCTTCGGTTGCGGAGACGACGACGCATCGATGGTGAGCGAGGCACCACCCGCTTCGACGTCGGCGGCCGATCCCGGGCCGGAACTCGGGAACGAGCCGCCCGAGACGATTCTCCATGACGATCCGGCTGCCGTGGCTGCACTCGCGGGTCTTGCTACCGACATGAAGCGCGACGGTGAAGGGTTCATCACAGAGGTCAGCTTTCGGGCGCAGCAATCTCGGATGCGGATCTGGAGCGGCTGTCTGCGCTCCCCAGGCTCCGGTCGCTGCTGCTTAACGATGCACCGGTCACCCCTGCCGGCCTGGCTCACGTTGGGCGGTTGCCCACGTTGCAGAACCTGGACCTGCGCGGCTGTGCCATCTCCAATGAAGGCCTCGCGGAGCTCTCGGGATTGCAGGAGCTGAAGGCGCTTCGCCTTTCTGGTCAGAACGGTGCGACCACCGTCGACGACGGCGGCATGGTCCACATCGCCCCGCTGACGAACCTGAAGGCGCTGCTGCTCGATTACCTCTGGGTCAGCGAAGAGGGCCTCGCGCAGCTGGCACCGCTTCAAAATCTGGAAGAGCTCTACCTGGCCCAGACCCTGGTGGGGGACGAAGCGCTTGCCACGTTGAAGCACTTCCCCAGGCTGAAGAAACTGCGGATCTCCCGGACACAGGTCACGAGCGAAGGTCTCGCTGAATTGTCGCCGCTCAGCCAGCTCACCGAACTGGATCTGAGTGAGAACAGTCAGGTCTCTGATGCGGGACTTGAGGCGCTGGCCGATCTCACTTCGCTGACTCGCCTCAATCTGTGGCGGGTTCCCATCACAGATGCCGGGGTCGCTGCCCTCGCCGGCCTGACGAACTTGCAGTGGCTCAACCTGGACAACACGCAGATTGGTGACGATGCGCTGTCGCACCTCCGTGACATGCAGAAGTTGACGTTTCTGCACCTGGGATCGACCGGAGTCTCCGATGCGGGACTGCCGGCCCTGGCAGGCCTCAAGTCACTCCAGGATCTCAAGGTCACCCGTACCGCCGTGACGGAAGCCGGCGTCGCTCAACTGCAGCAGGAGCTGCCTGATACGGCCATTCAGTTGCAGTACATCGAAGGGCAATGAGCGCCGCGGCCCCCTGCCCGCTCACACAACTTCCCAGCCAGGGCGATAGTCTTTCCGCAGGAAGGGGGCTGCGTCAGGACAGTTGGTCGCCTGGAGGTTCGCGGCATCCCACTCCAGCGGTTGCCCCACCCTGTACGCGACGTTGCCCAGCAGCACGGACTCAGTCAGCGCGCCCGAGTAGTCAAAGTTGCAGGTGGTCGCTGAGCCATCCTTGCAGGCCTGGATCCACTCGGCATGATGTCCGATGGAGGGGGGAATGGTCGGCTCAGGTGGCTGAAAGCCGGCGTACTGCTCGGCAGGAAACAGTCGATAGTTGCTGTAGTCGGCGTACAACATGCCCTCGCTGCCGACGAACATCACACCACTCTGGGGCACGCGCTGGCCGGCCACCTCGCGCGGAATCTGGTCACCGTCGTACCACGTGAGTGCGACCGGAGGCAGCTTCTGTCGCTCGGGAAACTCGTAGCGGACGATCAACCCCATGGGGCAGGTCTCGGGGTGCACCTCGGGCCCCTCGGCCATACACCGCAGGGGATGCCGGAGTTGCAGGGCCCAGAACGGCAGATCCATGTAGTGACACGCCATGTCCCCCAGCGTCCCCTGGCCGAAGTCCCACCAGCGTCGCCACTGTGCCGGATGATATTCACCTGCTGCGTAAGGCCGCTCGGGAGCGGGCCCCAGCCACAGGTCCCAGTTCAGTGATGCAGGCGGTTGCTGCTCCCGCTGCGGGACGATCGCCGCCTCCCCAGACCTTGCCGACCCAGACGTGGACCTCGGTGACATCTCCGATGGTTCCCCCCTGGACGAGTTCGACGACGCGACGGTAGTTGTCGTTGGCATGAATCTGCGTGCCGAGCTGAGTGGCGACCCCGTGTTCCCGCGCCGCCTCGGCAATCACACGCGCCTCCTGGACGGTGTGAGTCAGGGGCTTCTCGCAGTAGACATGCAAGCCGCGACGGATCGCGCGGATTGTGGCCGGAGCATGGTGGTGGTCCGCCGTCGCCACCACCACGGCGTCGATCCGCCCGGCCTCGGCATCCAGCAACTCCCGGTAGTCGACGTACGTCCGCGCGTCCGGGAATCTGGCCGCAGCCCGGTCCAGATAGTTCTGGTCGACATCGCACAGCGCGACAATCTGTTCCCCCTCGACCCCCAGAATGTCGGCCTCGGCACGATTGGCGGTCCCGATGCAGGCAATGTTCAGCTTTTCGCTGGGTGAGGTCGACTGGCCGCTGACGGCATTCCAGCGCCAGACGCCGGTTGCCAGCGCCGCGGCGGTACCACTGTGCAGAAACTGTCGACGGCTGAGCGTGGGACGTGACATGCGGGACTCACATTCGGGGAGGCAGGCTGGTGGTGAGACGCCAGAATCCCCATCGTCTCGCCGCAGCCGATCCGCGTCAAGGAGTACGATCCGCTCGCCAGCTCGAGAGACGGCCGGCCGGCGACATCGGTCGTGCGCACGACTTCGTGGCAAGGACGGCGGGTTACTTGCTCGTCAATGCCAGGTCGTGGGTGTTGTCACCGTCCTGCACTTCGAACTCCAGCGTGGAATTCTGGTTGTACTTCGCGGGAAAGCGCTCCGGAACTCCACCGACGGTCTTCATGTCGTCGGTGGTTTCCGGCTCTTCATACGTGGTGACAATGATCTTGTGTTTGCCGATCTTCGCCCCCATGATGTCGCGCTTGTAAACCAGGACATACCTTCCAGACTGATCCGAATAGGCCTCCGATGTCTGCCCGCCGTCAACCGGGCTGAAGATGATGTGGGCGAATGCAATCGGTTCGCCGTCGAGCGTCAGGGTTCCCGACACTGGAGCGATGTCCGGCATGTCGTCGGGTCCCCCGCCACTGCATCCACAACATGCCGCCATGAGCAGCATGACGAATGATTGCTGCCAAAGACTCCTCATGCCTGTTCCTTCCTATGCTTGAAGTCTGTCGCCGCAAACCAAACCCACGGGCGCCCTGCTTCCCGGCGAAGAGAACGGTAGCCGTCCCAGGAACCAAGATCTCACGCGAGCTCCCGCGCGAACTGCGCCTGCGTCCAAAGGTGTCCTAGAAATCGCCCACGGGCTGTCGATCACGAATGTGGATCAGTCTCTCGTAAGTACTGTCCACGGTGGCATTGGCGTTGTTGTGGTCGATGTTCTCGCTGATGAAACGGACCGACCCATCGGCCAGCAGGAACTGGGCGCCGCCTTCATGGGGGCTGCTGAAGCCCCGGCTGCAGTTGCCGCAGGTATCGTTCAGCTTGTAACGGCCGGCGGCCATGTTATACACCAGCCCCTGACGGCTGTGGTTCTCCGAGTCGTCCTGCCCACCATAGACGGTGGCAGCTCGGAGAATGACCCCATTCAGCGTCCACGCCCGCTCGCCGATGGCGACCGTGTTGCTGGTGCCATCCGAAATGTCGCGGATTGACGTACACCGCAGTCGACCGGTGGGAGACGTGGCGGAACCCAGGCGGGTTGCCCGTCCGAACACGCCATCCCAGGCATCACGCTCGAGTTCCCAGGGATGGTTGGCACCGACATAGTTGGAGGTGGCGATTTCGATGCAGTCGGCGGTGGTGCAGTTGCCATTCCCTGGTCCGGTGGACGGGACCTTCAGTTCCGTGTTCAGATCAGGACCGACATCCGACGGACATCGGAACATCGCCAGCGGCTTTTGCATCTCGGCCCGTGTGGCCGGGTTGGTCGTCTGCTGCGGCAGATTCCAGGGCGTATTCGGCTGCAGGATGTTGAACAACGGTGCCTGGTCCAGGTAAGGAAGCAGCATCGTCGGCCAGGCCCAGCATCCGCAGACACCAGCCGGGCAACTGCTCATCCAGGGCTCGGACACGAACTGTCCACCCGGGAAGCTCTGGTACACATCGTGATAATTGTGCAACGCGAGTCCGAGCTGTTTGAGATTGTTCTTGCACTGTGTGCGACGAGCGGCTTCGCGGGCCTGCTGCACGGCCGGCAGGAGCAGGGCGATGAGGATCGCGATAATCGCGATCACCACCAGCAGTTCGATCAGCGTGAATCCTTTTTTCTTCATGGTAAATACCCCTCTCCGGATGAATAGTGATGAATGACTTGTGTCACCGTTCCAGTCGCCACGTCGCGTCAGCACGTCACGGAGCGGCGGTCAATTCGATTTTGAGATCCGACGCACCTCCGGCCGGGATGGACACGGTCAGCCCGGACGTGGCGGGGTTGGCGTAGGTTGGCGGGAGTGTATTCGTCGTCGCCTTGGCGGGTGCGTCCGCGTAATGGGCGGCGTCCGCTCCCCAATCGTAGGCAGCTTTGTCCCTGTCCCCTGTCTCAGACCTGGTGACTGCCACCTGGTACGAACCGGGAACCACCCCATCCTTGGACGGGAAGGCCTTCAGAATGAAGGCACCTCCGCTCCCGCTGAGACCGGATGCCGCGTGGCCTTCCTTCTCAACCGGTGCGAGGACGATCGCGGCTCCCTGCAGAGGTTGCCCATCCAGCAGCACGGTTCCGCGCGTCCACGGTCTCCGGGAGGTTCTGCATCCACTGGTCGCTCCCGCCTCCTCCGCATCCCGGCAGCAGCGGGAATGTGACCAGGCTTATCAACAGGCTGATGCGGCTCAAAGGATTCTCCTGCAATCTGTGAACAAAGCATTCGCGGCACAGCGGGACTCGACGTGACTCTGCGCTCTGGGGGCGAGGACACACGTCCATCGCACAGCCCGCTAGAACTCTGCGACAATTTCTCCCCCCCGCTTGGTCCCGAGTGCTCCCCACACGCCGTAAGGACTGAGGCCACCTCCGTTATCGAGTGGAGGAACGGCTGCCTGGTTGCCCGAATCGATATTGTCGCTGACGAATCGGACCGCTCCATCCCCCATCAGGCAGTGCACCCCGCCGGTATGCTCGCTGGTTGCGGTCCAGGCACCGCGACCGTAGTGGCCACCGATGCCGGTAGCAATCGCGTCCTGGACGACACAGACCGCTGAGTTAGGGGGCAGGATCGTGGTGATCCCCTGGAAGAAGGCGGCGCCGTCGGCCCAACGATAGCCGGCAGCCGTGTCGGAGTTGAACATCGCAGCTGCCGGGTCGTAGCTCGAGCCCTGCCAGAGCACAGCACAGGTGGCCGGTATGAAACTGTTGACGTCGCCTGCGACCTCGGCGACCATGCCTCGATCCCGGTTGTCAGCTGGCTTGGCACGTTCCGCCATGGCGATCGTGTTGCTCGTCCCATCGGTGATGTCACGAATCAGCGTGCAGCCGTTTCGACCGAAGATTCCGCGGTTGTGCTGGACGGCGACCGCTGTACAGTTCTGCCGCTCCCCGGCATCCACAGCGCTGGAAATGAGACTATCGCCGCCGCAGAAGGCATAACTGTAGGTTCCGCGCGACTCACGGCCTTGGGGATCGCGGAAACCCGAATCGCTGTCGCTGGGGCAGTTGATCATGCCCACGATGGCGGTGTAGTTGTTGTTTCTGGTCCAAGGAGCGGCGTTATCCGACTGAATCTGGTTGTTCAGCGGGGCTTGGTCAAAGTAGGGGAGGAGTGCCACAAAGGCGCTCATCCGGTTTCGCAGACCCGGATCACAGGGGTTCAGCCGTCCCGTTCCCCCCTGCCGGGGTGGGAACATCTGGTACACGTCGTGATAATTGTGCAGCGCGAGGCCCATCTGCTTGAGGTTGTTGCGGCACTGGGTACGGCGGGCGGCTTCCCGGGCCTGTTGGACCGCCGGCAGCAGGAGCGCGATCAGGATCGCAATGATGGCGATGACCACGAGGAGTTCGATCAGCGTGAACCCCCTTGACAGCAAACGGCCACGTTGTCGCATCGCTGGATGCATAGCAGTCTCCCATGCTAGATGACGGAAAAAAACACCTGAGTTCCTTCGAGCAGAGGTGACAATCGTGCCACAGCCGCCGCTTGCCATTCAAACCCGATGGCTCGGTTCCCTCTGGCCCACTTTGAGACCTGAACGACCTTGCTGCGTCTCGGGTATCAAATCCTGTACCAATCCTGAGCATCTCAGGAGAATGCGAATGCAGACTCATCGACAATGCATCTCAAGGCCCCGGTTTGTCGGTTTCTGGGCATAATTCAAAAGTCCGCATCGTGGATTGCCACTCCGCGGGAGGAATCGGGCGCTAGCTGGGGCGGGACGATTGTGTGCGGAGAGTGTGCGGGTTCGATGCGCAATGACGGCACACTTGGAGGGGGCAGGCGCGACAAGGATCGATGCTGATCACGGCTTGGGATTCCGGTGGGCGAACGAGTCACGTCCCGCGAGAGGCTACGCCAGCCAGTCCGGAGATTCTCAGGTCGGCCCTCAGGTCTCCTGCGCACGCAGCTTGTACAGCAGTGTGCGGCGACTCATTCCCAGTTTCTTCGCCGCCGCCGTCCGATTGCCGCCGCATTCTTCGAGCGTGGCCGCGATGAGCGCCCGCTCAACCTGCTGCAGCCTGTGGCCGTCGTTGGCTTCCTCGGCAACGTCGGGCAGCCTGGCGAGCCTGGGCGGGAGATGCTCGGGCATCACAATGTCTCCGCGGCAGAGCAGGCACGCCCGCTGAATGGCGTTGCGCAGTTCCCGGACGTTCCCCGGCCAGCTATGGGCCAGCAGGCAACTGGTCGCCTGTGGCGACAGCCGCACGGGAGCCACCGCGAACTCGCCCGCGAACTGCTTCGCGAGCGGCAGGATATCCTCGCGGCGTTCGCGGAGCGGCGGCAGACGCAGTTCGATCACGTTGATGCGGAAGTACAGGTCCTCCCGGAACCGGTGGGCCTTCACTTCCGCCTCCAGATCCCGGTTGGTGGCCGCAATGACGCGCGTGTCGACAGTGAGGACATGATCGCTGCCGACTGGCTGAATCTGGCCGCCATCAAGCACGCGTAGCAGTTTGGGCTGCAGATGCAGGGGCAACTCACCGATCTCGTCGAGAAAGAGTGTCCCGGACGAGGCCGCGCGAAACAGTCCCTCCCGGGCCTGCGTCGCCCCGGTGAATGCGCCCACCATGTGTCCGAACAGTTCGCTCTCGATGATGGACTCGGCGAGCCCGCCGCAGTTGGTCGCGACGAGCGGCGCAGAATGGCGGGCACTCCACTGGTGAATCAGTCGCGCGATGACCTCCTTGCCCGTGCCATTCTCTCCGGTGATGAGGACCGGTGCCTCGGAGCGGGCGACGACCGCCACGGTCTGGAGCAGCGCGCGCATCGACAGGCTTTCGGCGACGATGCCGGCCGGGAGCGAGGGGAGCGTTGCATCATCTGCTGAAGGATCCGGAGTGGCGTGTCCCAGTGCATCCTCGATCGCGACGAGCAGTTCGGCGAGGTCGATCGGTTTCGCGAGATAGTCGTCCGCACCGCTCTTGAGCGCCGCGACGGCCTGACGCAGGTCGGCATGAGCCGTGATCAACAGGACCGGCAGGCGGGGAAAACGCTCGCGGATATGGCGGAGGACTTCGACCCCGTCCATTCCCGGCAGACGGACATCCAGCAGCACCATATCCGGCGTGCGCTCCTCGAGGGTCTCGCAGGCGGCTTCCCCCGAATCGACTTCGAGAATCTCGTAGCCTTTCGGTGCGAGGTAGCCAGCGAGCAGCTCGCGTTGCGAGGCTTCGTCATCCACGATCAGGATGGTGTTCTTGTCCACAATTCAGTCCTTCGAGTGAAAAGACCGCTCCTCCATCCGTCCGGGGGCGATACGAGGTCCGCCAGTTGTGGGCGACGCTGATCCGCCGCACGATGGCGAGTCCCAGTCCCGTCCCGCCGGGGCGCGTCGTGAAGTACGGGGAGAACAGCGACGCTTCATCTTCACGCGCAACACCTGGTCCACGATCACACACGTCGAGGCGACACCCACCCTGTGGGTCTGGCGACCACCGCACTTCCACGATGCCCTGGGGCGGGGAAAACTCGAACGCATTCTGCAACAGATTGAACAGCGCCTGTCGCAGCAGTTCCGCATCCGCCTGGACCGTCACATCCGCTGGCAGCTCATTGGTCAATAGCGTCACCCCGGATGCCTCCAGATCGGGTTCCAGCAGCATGCGAAGTTCTTCCACCAGACTGCGGATGGGGACGGGAGAAAGGTCCGGCGTGACCGGACGGGCAAACGCCAGAAACTGATTGATGCGGGCCGTGATCCGATCGCACTCTTCGACCATCGAGCGGGCCCGCGCCTGTCGCTCGTCATCGGTCAGCCCCGCTTCGCCGAGGCGCTCGGCCCAGCCGCGGACAAGTCCCAGAGGGTTTCGCGTCTCATGGGCCAGCCCGGCAGCTGCTTGACTCAGGTCCTGGAAGTGACGGGACTGGGCGGAGAACAGCTCGGCCCGGGCATGTTCCTCGATCAGCCTGAGGCTGCTGCGCCAGGCGACGGCCAGTCCGGCCAGGACGAGCGCCCCGCCGCCGTTGCCAGACCGTACGACCAGGTTGCGGCTCGGAGGATGCGGTCCGCTCGCTGGCGATCCAGGACGAGCACGGCGGTCAAGGTGCCTTGGAGATCGTACGTCTCCCCCGCGGAAGCGCCAGCCGGTTGACGTCCCAGGCCACGTCCCGGTCCCGGCAGCTCGAGCTCGCTGGTTGGTGGTAGCGTGAACGGTTCCACCCGGACGAATCCCGAAGGCTCCCAGAATGTCCCCGGGGTCTGCTGCAGCGTGTCGGACATGAGGGCCAGGTCTCCCGCTGCGAGGATGGGGTGGCCGGCATCATCGGAGACCCTCACGGCCAGGACATCCGGCGACGCGACCAGTCCCTGCAACAGCCCGTCGAGTTGGGATTCGAAGAAGCGTCCCGGCCGGCGGTGACTGCGAATCGCTCCCAGGAGGGCATTCATCACGGATGTCGACTGCTGCTCGACCGATTCCTGAACAAGCTGCCGTTGCTGTCTCCAGCCCCGATACTGCCAGACACCGAAAGCGAGACCGATGCCGATCAGCACAATACCCACGATCTTACGCGACCACTGCATGTTGCCACCTGTCCTCCGCGGGAGAGCGTCCAGCGCGAAATCTTGCACAGCACATTCCCGCGCAACGACGGCCTGTTTCTCACTTCCGGCCTGTCTTCGCGGCCGTGCTGACAAGCCTGCGGAATGTAAACCGGTGTCACACCCCGGGCTGTGAACATTCGTGGTTCCGTGGCCGTGCGTGGCATTTAACTTGCGATTCGCTGCATCGGTGCCTGCGTCGGCAGGCGAGTCAATACACGAGACTGGTTTCGACCGGTTCGCAGCGAGGAGCAATGCCATGAACAAACAATTCGCAACAGGTTTCGGAATCGCGGCGGTTCTGGGGCTGGTCGTTGGAGCGGCCCTGGTGAAGTATGGCGAGGGAAGCGGCAGCCCGCCACAGGGATCGTCTGCTGCCTGGGGTCTGAGTACGCAACCGGTCTCGCTCCTGTCGACCGATGCGCAGACGAGCAGAGGCGCGCAGTGCTCGGCACGATCCGGATCGGGAGGCGCAGGTCTTGGTCGAGGAGGACGCCATGGGCTGCAGTCCGGCCAGAGCACGGGATCGGGTTGTGGTCAGCGATCGGCAACGCGAGGCCTGAGCTCCACGGGTTGCGGTCACGCGGAGGCCGGTGTCCTCGGAAGCGGCGGGGCCTGCGCCCAGGCATCACGGTCGTCAGGCGACCGGGGGCCTGTCGCTGCTCGGGGATGCGACCTGCGTGGAGACAGAGCGGTTCTCGACACTCACGCGGCAACCGCAGCGAAGGGCTGCGACGCCGGAAGCTGTGAACGCCAGACGCTGCAGACCGACGGGCCGGCTGCATCCTGCAACCGCAAGACTGACAGCGCGACTCCCACCGAAGCCTCTGACTCGCGTCCAGGATCCGGGCATGGTCCCGGTCTCGGAGGCTGGGGACCCGGCAGACGGTGGCTGATGGAACTCGAGACATCGGCTGAGGAGGGGAAGGCTTCACAGCCGGACGACGAGGTCGCTGAGGCCGAACCCACAAGACCGCGCGCGGACCGGGCCGGACTGGTAGCCAATCGGCGGGTGCGCCGCACCCCGGTCCAGGTCGTGGTCCACGCGCCCTCAATCGTTGAAGGCCGGGCCATCGCCTGCGTGCGTGACCTCTGAAAACATCGGGAGTGAAACCATGTCAACTGCGGCCCCCATCATCACCGATTTTCCTGCGCCTCGATCAACAGGTGCGTCTGTTCCCCCCAGTGTCTCGCGGCCGTTCTGTCTGCGTGGCTTTGTCTCGTTCCTGATGATGGGCTGCTTCCTGCTGCTGCTGGTCTCGGGTGCTGTGCTGTACATTGCGCCCCGTGGCAGGTTTGTCCACGCGACCCAATGGACGCTGGGGGGTCTGGATCGCTTTCAGTGGTCGGACCTGCACATCAATGTCAGTCTGTTGTTCCTGGTTACCACGTTCATTCATCTCGGTATCAACTGGAGCCGATTCCTGGGATACCTCAGACGTCGCGGCCACCGTGGTCTGTTTCTCAGACAGGAACTGGCCGCGGCGGTGGCACTCTCGGCCGCGATCGGGCTGGCGTCGATCGCCAGTCTGCCACCATTCAGTGCCATTGTCACGGCGCGGCAGACGATCCGCGACGCCTGGGAACAGCCGGTGGCCGCTGCTGGGTCCACTGGCGCAGAACAACAGCGCGGGCCGGCCTCTCACCAGAACGGGAGGACACTCCGTCCGGTGGCCGGCGATTGACCGTGCCGGTGATGAAGCCCATCGACTCCCGGCCGAGCCGCAGACGTGTCACACCGAGTTGGTGGGGATCTCCTGATGACAGGTCAGGCAGCCTGACCGAGCCGCTTGGGGAAAGTGATCCAGCAGGCGGTCAGCAGCGAGGGCGTCAAGTGATGCGAGCAGCACAAACAGCATCGCGACAGGAAGTCGCTGGGAGATCGGCATCGAGGGTTGGATTTTCCTTAAGGTGCCAGGCGATCGGGGAGAGCGCCTGTGCGCCAGTGTACCGATCACGCTGTCGATGACCATCCCTCGCTTGAAACAGAGCATCCCCAACCCGCGATTGCTGAGCGCAGCAGCGACCGCAGAGCGATCAGAGTCGAGGCGCATTCTCAACCTGATCATCGGTGATGGAACGTCGCTGATGAACAGCTCCGCTGCCGGCGCTCCTGCCTTTTCGGTGGTGCCAGCAGCCCGCAGTTCTTGCACCAGCGCGCTGCTCGAGCTGTTGCGGTGCCTCAGCAACGGCACCCCGCCCTACTTCACACGAACGGCCTTACCCAGCCGTCCCATGTAGTCGACGAAGATGAAGTCCGCTTCCGAGATCGACCGGACTGTGAACGGCAGTTGCTGGTTGACGCGGTTGAGATGCACGGAGGCCGTGCAGTGAAACGTGAGCGTCCCGTTCTGCACGCTCCACTTCCCGCTCGAAATGGGTGTCTGTACGAACACCTTCTGAAACAGCCGCAGTTCCTGAACCTCGCGTACCGAAGACCAAGTGCCGTTGGAGGCGAGCGTGACCAGCAGCGCTCCCGCTTCGTCCTTGTAGCGCCAGGTCCCCTGCAGCAGCCTGGTCACATCTGCATCGGTCAGGACTTTGGAAGCCACACCCTCGCCACTGGTCGTCGGCGGATTGACCGGGGCCTCTTTCTCCTTCGCGGTGGGCGCAGAAGCCGGCTTGAGGACCATCAGCATGCGCTTCGAACCCTCTTTGGCAGAGAAGTCGGTCGGACGCGGCCCATCCGCGGGATCGCACAGGCAGACCACCAGCCGCCCTTCGTCGAAGCGGTAGATCCCCAGCGCGTCCTGTTTCTCGCGAGTAACAATGTCGATCCCCTTGGGGTACTGCGTGGCGTCGATTGTGAACACCTTGACGGACTTCTGGCCGTCCGTCGGGGACGTGAACATGATGGCGTTGTCTGCAATCTCGGCACGGCCCCCGGACGGCAACCATTCCCGAATGGCCTCGCGGGGGATGACGTGGCCGTCTTCGACCAGCTCGGTTACTTCCCAGTGGCCCGCGAACTGTTTGAGTTCGGGATCCTTGTCAACCGCGCGCAGCGGTGTGACCAGCAGGAGGGTCAGCAGACTGAACAGCAAGACATTCTTCATGGATCGGGCTCCATCCCATCACTTGGAGATCAGTAGACATGCGGCGGGCGCCGCGGCGGCAAGCATAGCGGCCGGGCAGCCTGGTCACCACTGCGGGCAGGTGGAATCGTCGGGCCGCAAGGCGCGTCGGCATGGAGGATGACCGGTCCGGACGTGAAGTCCCAGCTTTCGGCAGGGGGCCTGCCGCTGCGCCCGGTTCGATTGGGGGACCCTGGCGCCCTGTTGCGCGTTTCGACTACGCCAGTTGCTGCCAGCGATGAGAGACGATGAACTGGGGGGCGGCCCGGTCCGCGGGATCACCCCCCGGGGGGGCCGGAGGTCGCTCCATGATGTGCGCGGGCCAGGCCTTCCCCACCAAGCCGATCAATACCGGACGATCCAGTCGATCGTCAGGCGGTCCTCGAGGATGTCGCGTCGGTCGGTGAGCGGGACTTCCCAGGCTAGGCCGATCTCCATGTTGTCGACTGGCTTGTACTTGATGCCCAACGCTCCCGTCACAATGTCGTTTCCAGCGACGCCGACGGAACCCAGGTTGATGAGGTCAAGTCCTTCGACCGGCAACGGGAAGCGGTTTCCGGACTTCAGCCAGTGATACCAGTTTGCCTCGCCGAGGAAGTAGATGCCGGTGTTGCCCAACTGGTAGTCGATATGATTCGACCAGTACCAGACCTGGCTTTCCTGGTTGGTGTCGACGGGCAGGCGGAAACCCGAGGCGGTCACGTAGTGCCAGTTGTCGAGGAACTCGATGCCGCCTGTGGCGAACAGGTTGAACTCGCCATCGCCGTTCCCTTGCAGGGTGCGGCTGCTGCCCACCGGGAACTCGTAGGTGAGGCCGACGCTCAGCAGCGACTGGGTCGGGACATCCTGGATGACGTTGTACTTCAGCCCGGCCGCGACATCCGCCCAACCGTCGTCGACGAGCGGATTTTCCGAAACGACGAAGCCGTCCTTGGTCGCGATAAACGACAGGTTGTCCGTAAGCGCTGCCCGAAGCTGCAGTGCGTAGAGCTGAAGTTCGTTGCCGCCGAGTTCATTGGGGATGCTGTGATTGAGGAAGATCAGCCGGGCTTCGGTGACATTTCGCGGGTCTTCGAAGAAGACCGGGTTCGTCATCGGGCTGATGAACTCATTAAAGCAGGGATTGGTGGGCTGGATGAGGCCGTGTTCGAAAAGTCCCTGAGCCTGGCCGACCGAGGGGATGAGCAGACAGGCAGTCAACAATGTCAAACGCAGTGGCATGGGGTGCTCCTCCTGGAAATTGAGCGACTTGAGTGTCGAAGCCATGCAGCGGCAGCTACATCCCTAACAATCGAATCACCGGGGCCACGAATCTTTCCCTGCCTCGATTCGTTCCGATTGTCCGCAGGTCCTTCAAGAAAAACGGAGGAACGTCGTCGATTCTCTAAAACGATGAGCAGGTGTGACACGCGTGTCACACCTGCGAACGACACTGGTGCACATCGAAGATCGGCGAACTTCGCCGGTCGCAGCGGCGACCCTCGCTGCAAGGCATAGCTGTACCCTGCCGGACACGGTGATATCTCAGTCGAACTCTGCGAACTGCGTCCAGTCCACCTCGTTCCATGCGCCTCCGCCGTCGCGCACGTTCCAAGCCGCGGCGCGCAGATAGTCGTTGCGGTCGTCGGTATAGCGCACGCACTCGGGCGGGACTTCGAGGAGTTCGGCCAGCCTCAGCTTCATCCGCTCGACGGCGGCACGCATTCGGGGGTCCGTAGGAAGTTTCTCCTGCATCATCAATCCGGGGGAATAGACTCGGCGAACCGATTGTTGCAACTCTTCCATTGGAGGGCCCCTTGGGGACGAGGTCCGGCAGTCGTATCTCGATTTCTCCGGCCAGCTCGTTGTACCGGACAGACCCGGGGACTATCACGTCTAGGTCAATCTCATCGACAACTCGACGAAGACGGTAGCGGATTCCGGGCAGCAGCAGCGTACTGCGCTGGGTCCATTCTTCATCGGACGAATCTCCGTTGCGGATCCCGATTGAAACCTTCCGCCTGATGGACTCACTTCACGCCAGGATCGCGTCGACGATCTCACCATGGACATCGGTCAGCCGGAAGCGGCGGCCCTGATAGCGGAACGTCAGCCGCTCGTGGTCGATCCCCAGCAGGTGGAGGATCGTCGCATTCAGATCGTGGACATGCACCGGGTTTTCGACGATGTTGTAGCTGAAGTCGTCTGTGGTACCGAGGGTGTAGCCGGGCCTCACCCCGCCGCCTGCCAGCCACATGGTGAAACAGCGTGGGTGGTGATCGCGTCCGTAGTTGTCGGCCGTCAGCTTTCCCTGGCTGTAGGCGGTGCGTCCAAACTCGCCTCCCCAGATGACGAGCGTGTCATCGAGGAGTCCGCGTTGCCGCAGGTCCCGAACGAGGGCCGCGCAGGCCTGATCTACGTCCCGGCACTGTGTGCGAATCCCCGCTGGCAGATTCCCGTGCTGGTCCCAGCCTTTGTGGAACAGCTGCACGAAACGGACATCACGTTCGATCAGCCGGCGGGCCAGCAGGCAGTTGGCGGCGAACGTCCCCGGTTCGCGGGCAGCGGGACCGTACATGTCGAAAATGTGCTCCGGTTCCTCTGACAGATCGGTCACTTCGGGGACCGATGTCTGCATGCGGAAGGCCATCTCGCTCTGGGCGATGCGGGCCTCGATGGCTGGGTCGAGCCGCCGGGCGTACTCCAGATGGTGCAGCTCGTTCAGGCGATCGAGCAATTTTCGACGTCCGGCGCCGCTCACTCCCTCGGGATTCGAGAGATACAGCACGGGATCTCGTCCCGCGCGAAACTGGATTCCCTGATGCGTCGACGGCAGGAAGCCACTCCCCCACAGCCGGGAGTACAGTGGTTGTCCACCCTTGTTCTTTGTGACGAGGACACAGAACGCCGGCAGGTCGGCATTCAGCGAGCCCAGTCCATAGTCGAGCCATGCGCCGATCGACGGCCGACCTGCGATCTGGGACCCCGTCTGCATGAAGGTGATGGCCGGATCGTGATTGATGGCCTCGGTATGCATGGAGCGCACGAAGCAGAGTTCGTCGACGACGCCCGCCGTGTGCGGCAGCAGTTCGCTGACCCATGCCCCGCATTCACCATGTCGTGCAAACTGGAACAGGGAACCGGCCAATGGCAGCGACGCCTGATTGCCCGACATGCCCGTCAATCGCTGACCCTGACGGATGGCTGCCGGCAGTTCGTCTCCCTGCCGCTCGTTGAGCAGCGGCTTGTAGTCGAACAGCTCCATCTGCGACGGGCCGCCACTCATAAACAGCGAGATAACGCGTTTGGCGCGCGGCGGATGATGGAACCCGTCCAGCATCGGAGCGCTGCCGCCGCCGGAACCGGCCCGCAGCGGCCGCGTCCCCTCCGTCAGGACCGTGGCCAGAGCCGCCGTCCCGATGCCGAGGCCGGCCCGGCTGAAGAAGTAGCGTCGCGTCATCGGAGTTGCGGCTCGCAGTGTTGCCTGCGATGTCGGTGGATGCGGGAGGGTCATCGCCTGATCACCGTCTCGTCATGGTTCATCAGCGCCCCGGCCACTGCGGTAAGGGCCGCCAGTTGTGACATGTCCAGTGTCTCGTCCCGCGGATGATCGCCGATGCTCAGCAATGCGCGAGCGTCGCTGGGATGAGTCATGAACTCCGTGAACTGCTCCTCGTACATCCGATTCAGGACAGTCAGTTCCTCCTCGGTCGGCGTGCGGCTCGTGAGAGTGCGGAACACGCGCCCGACCCACTGCGCGGGAGTGGACTCGGCACGCAGCATCGTCTGTTGTGCGAGGGCCCGGGCGGCTTCGACGTACTGTGGGTCGTTGAGCAGGACAAGCACCTGCAACGGCGTCGCCGTCGCCTGCCTGCGTACGATGCACACCTCGCGCGTGCTGGCATCGAAGGTCATCATGGAGGGGGGTGGGGAGGTGCGCTTCCAGTAAGTGTACAGACTGCGGCGATGGCTCCCCTCCCCCATGTCCCGCTCGTACTTGACTCCGGACTTCTCTTCCCACAGCCCGGGCGGCTGATACGGCTTGACCGGCGGACCGCCGATGCGCTCCACCAGCAGGTCACCCGAGTGCAGCGCACCATCGCGAATCATCTCTGCAGGCAGTCGGAAGCTAGGGCCGCGGGCCAGCAGGATGTTCTCCGGGTCGCGCACCAGACCGTCCGGCGTAACATCGGAGCTTTGACGATAGGTGGCGGAGAGTACGATGGTTCGCAACAGGCCCTTCACGTCCCAGCCGGACTCCCTGAGGGACAATGCCAGCCAGTCGAGCAGTTCTGGATGCGTCGGCGGCTGTCCCTGCCGGCCGAAGTCCTCGGGCGTCGCCACCAGACCCCGGCCGAACAGCATCTGCCAGAACCGATTGACCGCAACCCGCGCCGTCAGCGGATGGTCAGGGTCGGTGAGCCAGTGCGCGAGACCCAGGCGGTTGCGCGGCGCGCTGGCGGGCAGAGTCTTGAGGCTTACCGGTGTCTCGGCCTGCACGAGTTCGGCCGGAGAGTCATACGCTCCGCGCTTGAGTAGGTGCGTGGGCCGCGTCTCCGGGAGCTCGCGCATCACCATGATCTCGGCCGTTGCGTCGAACAGGTCTCCCCGCTGCCTGCGTAAGTCGCGCAGTTCGGCCAGTGCGGCCCGCCAGGGCTCATTCTGTGTCCGCAGGAAGTATTCGTAGAGGGCCTGCCGCTCCGCCGAGTCGGGCGCAGTTCCCGGCTCACCGAGCTGCGAGGCGCTTCGCGACCGAGTGTCGCTCAGAGACTGTCCAGCGAACAGGTGCGCCACCTCGATCGCCGCCAGCTGTCGGTCGTACACCTGGAATTCATCAACCAGGCCCTGCGTGAACCCCCGGTCGCGGAACCGCTCTCCAATGGTGATGTCTTCTTCCCCTCCACCGGTGATGTTGCGCGTGAGCTGGTCCCGAACCGTCTCACAATCAGTGGGCTGCCCATTGACGAAGATCTGCAGGCCAGCGGCGCGACTCGACCCGTCGTAGGTGATGGCCACATGCAGCCACTCGCCGGTCGGGATCGCCTCGCGTGTCCGCACACGGAGGGCATTCCCCGGCCAGAAGTGGATCAGTGCAGTGCTCAGCCGGCCCTCCTCGATGAGCAGCTCATAACCCCGGCTGCCGGCATCTGTCCAGGCGCGCGACCGGTGAAAGACCACAGCCCGCTCCTTCACATCGGGCGTGTTGAGCCACAAGGCGATTGAGAAGGGATCATGCCGCGTGAAGTTCCCGGCCTTCACCGGGAGGCCATCATCCCCCGTCAGCCGGACTGCCTGACCGACCGGCCCCGGCACAGGTTTGCTGGGGGGCGTGGGGGCGCCCTCGAAGTCGAGGTGCACCACAGGGCCCGACCGCCCAGACCCTCCGTCCGGATCCTGCACGTCAAGCCAGTCGACGAAGGCGTCGGCCTGCTCTGCCGCGGTCATGGTGAGTTTCTGCTCCGCCGCGCGGAGGCGCTGGTCGATGTCGGTCAACAGCCGGAGTGTGTCGTCGTCCGCAAGTGTCAGGGTGGGTGTCGGCATCGATGTCGTAAAATGCGAATAAAGACCTGACTCGTCGATGTTGTCGAAGAACGCCGAGAGCTGGTAGTAGTCGCGCGTCGTAATCGGATCGTACTTGTGATCGTGACAGCGGCAGCACTCCAGGGTGAGTCCGAGGAAGGCCGCCCCGAACGTGTTGACGCGGTCAGCCACGTATTCGATGCGAAACTCTTCCTCGACGCTGCCTCCTTCGTTAGTCTGACGGTGATTCCGGTTGAACGCGGTCGCGAGAATCTGATCGCGCGTCGCGTCGGGCAGCAGATCGCCGGCGAGCTGCCACGTGATGAACTGGTCGTAGGGCAGATTGTCGTTGAAGGCCCGGATCACCCAGTCACGCCAGGGCCACATGTCGCGGTACCGGTCGTTCTGATACCCGTAGGTGTCGGCATACCGGGCGACATCCAGCCAGTCCGTTGTCATCCGCTCGCCGAAACGTTCGGAGGCCAGCAGCCGGTCGACGAGACGCTCGTACGCGCCCTCCTCTTCGTCCGCGAGACAGGCCTCCAGCTCTTCGATTGTTGGCGGCAGTCCCGTCAGATCGAAACTCAGCCGGCGGATCAACGTCACGCGGTCGGCCGCGGCCGCCGGCCTGACACCTGCCTGTTCAAGACGCGCCAGCACGAAGCGGTCGATCTCATTTTTCGGCCAGGATGCGTCGTCCGGAGTCGGGACTGGCACTGGTTGCAGTGGGACGAACGACCAGTGCTCCGCCCAGGTGGCCCCTTCGGCAATCCAACGTCGCACCAAGGACTTCTCGCGGTCAGTCAGTCGCATCTTGGACGAGGGGGGCGGCATCAGGAGATCGGGATCATCCGACAGGATGCGGATCACCACCTCACTGTCGTCGGGCCGTCCCGCCACGATGGCCGATGCCTTGGCACTGGCCTCCTGGTCAAGCCGCAGGTCCGCCTCGCGGTGTTCGGCGTCCGGGCCGTGGCAGGTATAGCATCGGTCGGAGAGCAGCGGCCGGATGTCCCGGGCGTAGTCGACACGATCTTCCCCGCGGAGGAGCGGGGTCAGCAGCAGCACGAAGATCGCGGCAAGACAGTGGCAGCAGCGCATGAGGACTGTCATCCGAGTGGGGAACGTAACCTCGCGTCGGCTGCAAGATCACGGGAGGCGTCTGGGGAAGGACTCAACTGTCAGAGCCCTTCCAGATTATATCAGGCGGGAACGAGAAGCGAGCCGGCGCCCGCTCCTCCCGTCAGGACACAGCGGTCAACTGGCGGGATTGAAGGCCAGCACGGTCGCGAGCACGACCAGCAATACCAGCCAGATGAGGACGGCCAGACGCGTGTCCCTGCGGGCACGCTCTCCCTCCCACCAGGTACGTGGACGGACTCCCTGGGCTGCAAACGTTGCCACGCCGGCCAGATTGACGCAGACCACATTCGCGACCACCAGCAGCAAGGCACCGGTCGCAGCCCGGTAGTGGCCGGACCCCAGCAGCATGCCGAAGGTCACCAGCGGCGGCATCAGCGCCACGGCGACCATCACGCCGATGACCGCACCGGTCAGACCTCGCGTGAATGCGAACGTGCCGGCCGATCCCGCGGCCAGCGCCAGCAGCAGATCGCCACCATGCACGACAGAGCGTTGGGCAATGGCCGGAACCTCCGCATCAACATGCAGTGCCACACCCACGACAATTGAGATGAGCAACGCCACAGTCACGCCGATCGCGTTCGTGATCAGGGCCTTGCGGAGCAAGGCCACATCGCCCAGAGTGACCGCCAGGGACATGCCCACATTGGGGCCCAGCAGCGGCGCGATGACCATGGCACCGATGATGACGGCCACGTCGTTACGCAGCAGACCGACGGCGGCGACGACGGTGGACAGCATCGTCATCGCGAGAAACACCCGGTTGACGCCGAGGGACTCGCCAATGTTGTTGTACAGCTCTTCGCGGCTGACGCGTCCCGTTTCGGCCGCCTCTTCTTCTTCACTCTGCCCCTCCCCATCAGTCTCGTCGGCATCGGACTTTGATCGAGGCAGGACGGCCTCGACTGGCAGTAGGACGACGCAGAAGCCCGCTTCGCCGCCGAATGCCTGTTCCAGGTCATCCATGACGGCTTCGGTCTGTTCGGCCGGCAGCAGCAACTGAATCGTGAGACGGTCAGCCGTCGCCGTATCGCGCCAGATGCCGAGGATGTTTCGGTCCTTCAGCAGGTCTTCCAGTTCGGACTGTGGCCGGTCCGGCACGAACGCGAGCATCAGCCTGAGGGACAAGGCGAATTCCTCCGAAAACCAGACAGGTCACGAGCGGCGGGGAAGATGATCGGGGCCGAACGGCGTCGGGAGCGGACGGCAACTCGGAGCCGTCAGTCCCTGCGGCAGGTGCAGGCTATCGCGGGCGACACATGCCAACAAGCAGCCGGGCATCGCCAACAGCCGCGGCGACCTTGTGAGGACTTCGCAGCGCCTTGCAGAAAAAGTGTCGTGTGCCTGGCTGCAGGTGATGTTGTACGATAGGGCGCTGGACAACCCGGAGTCTTGAGCGCGGATCCGTGATGAAACACTTCCCGGGACTACTGCTGAGAAGATTGCTGGTCCATGTGGTCGTGTGCTGGCCGGCGTGGTCCGGAGTCGCGATTCGGGCCGAGGAGATGGCATCGGCCGCTCCAGCATCGGCCAATCTGCTGCTGATCACCATCGATGGGCTACGCTGGCAGGAAGTGTTCGCCGGGGCTGATGAACTGCTGCTGAGCAAGGAGGCCGGCGGGGTCAAGGATCCGGCTGCCTTGCGGGAACGTTTCTGGCGTTCCACGCCGGAAGCCCGTCGCGAGGCACTGCTTCCTTTTTTCTGGTCCACGCTGGCGACTCAGGGGGTTCTGCTCGGAAACCCGAATGGCGGTCCTCGTGCCGTCGTCACCAACGGGCTGAACTTCTCCTACCCCGGTTACAGCGAGATTCTGTGCGGCTACGTAGATTTCGCCATCACTTCGAACGCCAAGAAGAACAACACCAACGTCACGGTCCTCGAGTGGCTGCACAACAAGCCCGGTTTTCGCGGGAAGATTGCCGCCTTCTGCAGTTGGGATGTGTTCCCATTCATCATCAACGAACAGCGCAGCGGCATCCCGGTCAATGCCGGCTGGGAACCGCTGGCCGCTGAGCGGCCGCGCGACCGTCACGGACCGGACGATGTGTCACTCAGCAGATTGGTGCAACTGGACAGACTCTCGCAGGAGATCCCCCGTTACTGGCCTGAGGTGCGCTACGATTACTTCACGTTCTGCGGGGCGCGGGAGTCTCTGGAACAAGAGCGACCGCGTGTGCTGTATGTGGCCCTGGGCGAGACCGATGACTGGGCCCATGCCGGTCGGTACGACTTGTATCTCGATGCCGCAGCGCGCAACGACCGGTATCTTGCCAACCTGTGGGAAACGGTGCAGTCGCTGCCGGAGTACAAGGACAACACCACGCTGATTGTGACCACCGATCATGGGCGCGGAGACAACCGGGTCGACTGGAAGAGTCACGGCAAGGATGTTGACGACTGTCAATTCATCTGGGTTGCCGTCCTCGGTCCGAATGTGACGACTTCCGCGCTGTGTCCGGCGGAAGTGACTCAGTCGCAGATCGCAGCGACGATCGCGGCCTGCCTGGGTTACGACTACGGCGCCGCACAACCGCGGGCGGCTCCACCGCTGCCGGTGCTGCGTGTCATGCCGATGTCGCCGGCGGGACACTAGCCGGCGTTGCGTCGCGGAATCGTTGCGCTGGGCGTGTGCTTGCCCGGCCAGCAGATCGCGATGGCTCGTCGGGCTCGACGTGATTCGTCCTGCGTGCCATGTTACAGTGACGCGAGGACGGGCAACCTGATGCGATCGCCGGGGGGATCCATGATGATCACAGATTTCGTTCTTGACGCGATGGAACTCCGTCAGCGGGACTGCGTGCGGAGGCGCTGCCTGCAGGACGGCAGGTGTGTGGTGATCGGGCTGCTCTCCCTCGGCATCCTCACCGTTTCGGCCACGGCCCAGACTCCTCTCAGGTTCGAAGCCGAAGAAGTCACGGTGACGCGCGAGGCCTGGGAGTTCAATCGCACGAGCGAATCGAAGTGGAACTTGTGGTCGACCGATCAGAATGCGGACCAGAAATGGTCGCAGGGTGTCGTCCTGCAGTCGCCGCGCGTGCTGGCGGACCGTGACCGGCCGGAAGACGGAGCCCCGCCGTTGCATTCGATCGTCCGTGCGATCGCTCCGGGGAAGTACTATGTGAAGATCGGCGGTGTCGGACGACCGATGGGGATCTCGCTGGACGGAGTCGACTGGCAGAAGATCGACGGAAACAGCAGTGTGCTCGGCCCGCTGGAAATCGGTGATGACGGCTTCGAATTGTGGGTGGACGACCGTTTCGCGTCACCGACGAATCCCGGCTCCTGCTATTACGATACCCTCGAATTCACCCCCCTGCCCGATCCGAATCGCAAACCGAAGGTGAACGGCGTCGCCACCGAACGTGTGGAGGAGCCGCTCGACCGCGGCATCGTCGCACTGCCCGCCGGTGATGATCACGTGTATGTCGGTTGGCGACTTCTTAAGGACGATGCGGCCGACATCGCCTTCGATCTCTATCGCCGCAGCGGGGATGCAGCGGCAGTCAAACTCAACGCTCAGCCGCTGACGAAGACGACCGACTTCATCGATGCGCACCCCGTGGCCGGCGTGGCCCACACGTATGCAGTCGAAGTGGCTGGAGACACGCAGGCAGGACCGCGGCGCTGGTCTGCCAGTGTCGTGGCGGAGAACGCGGCCCGAAATTATCAGACCGTCGCGCTTCAGGGTGACTACACGTTCCAGAAGTGTGGTATTGCTGATCTGAATGGTGACGGGGCGTACGACTACGTGATCAAGCAGCCGAACGCGAACATCGATCCCTATGAGGAGTACTGGAAGCCGAGTCCCGAGACCTTCAAGATCGAGGCCTACCTCGCGGACGGGACGTTTCTGTGGCGTTACGATCTGGGATGGGCCATCGAGAGGGGCATCTGGTACTCACCGATGGTGGTTTACGATCTCGACGGAGACGGCCGCGCCGAGGTCTGCCTGAAGGCGGGCGAGGGAGATCCGCGCGACGCCGACGGGCGCGTGCAGTCGGGGCCCGAGCATCTGTTGATCCTCGACGGTATGACGGGGACCGAGAAGGCCCGCGCCGCCTGGCCCGCGCGCGAGGATTTCCCCGCCTACAACTTCGCCTCACGCAATCAGATGTGTGTGGCCTACCTCGACGGCAAGACGCCCAGCCTCATCGTGGTGCGCGGGACGTACAACGTCATTCACGTGGACGCCTACGAGTATCATTCCGGCGGGCTGCACCGACAGTGGCATTGGTCGGATGATGAGGAGGGGGGACGGTACAGCGGCCAGGGGGCCCACAGCATGCACGCTCTGGATATTGACGGTGACGGGCGGGATGAAGTCCTCCTCGGCTCGGCGGTCCTGGACGATCATGGTGTCGGACTGTGGTCGACCGGCCTGGGGCATCCCGATCACCACTACATCGGCGATATCGATCCCGACCGTCCCGGTCTCGAGATCTACTATGGCATGGAGAGGCGACAGGCCAGGAACGGCTGCTGTCTGGTGGATGCGGCCACCGGGGAGATCCTCTGGGGCTGGACTCTTCCGACACGGCATGTGCACTCGACAGGGATGTGTGCCGACATTGATCCCGATGTCGACGGGCTGGAGTGCTATTCGTCAGACACCGACAGCGAGAAGAAGTCCAACATGCGCTGGCTCTTCGACGCCCGCGGGCGTGTGCTCCGCGACGATCTCGACTGGGGTTTTGGACCGCGCACGGTCTACTGGGATGCAGACCTGCAGCGTGAACTCGTCCAGGGAAGCAAGATCCTGAAATACCGGGGGAATGACTACGGCGAGGTTCTGGAGGGCTCGATTGTCGCGATCGCCGATGTCCTTGGAGACTGGCGCGAAGAGTTGATCGTCACGGTTCCCGGCGAGTTGCGGATCTACTCGACCACGATTCCCGCGGCCGACCGCCGGGTCTGTCTGATGCAGGATCCCCTGTATCGACTCGATGTCTGCATCCAGGCCATGGGCTACACGCAATGCCCGATGACAACGCGTGGCCTGTCTGCGAAGTGAGATCCATGCATTTTTTTCAGATCAGCGAGAACCCCGCGCCCCCAGAAGTCGTGCATGTCAGATGCAACCCTGTATGATGCACGGATGGCGCAAGACCACTGCTTGCAGACACGTGATGCTGACTGGACGAGACGGTGGGCCTTCAGAAGGAAGTGCTGTCATGAAGCGAACTGGCACATTTGTGTGGACCATTGCATTGCTCGCGATTCTTGGTGTTGCAGGACAATCACCCGCGGCGGCTGCCCCAGACGTTGACATTTGGAGAGCGGCCGCGAGTGGCAACACCGAAGCTGTCAGGCAGCACCTGCAATCCGGTACAAGCGTCAATGCCAAAGAGCTGCCAGGGGGCAGTACACCGTTGCTGGTTGCAGCGACTTTCGGTCAGCTCGAAACCGTCAAACTGCTGATTGAAAAGGGAGCCGATGTCAATGCCAGCAGCAACGACGGAGCGACCGCACTGCATGGCGCGGTCTTCTTCTGCCGTACAGAAATCGTCAAGCTGCTCCTGGGCAAGGGCGCTGACGTGAATGCGGAAAACATACGGGGCGAGACGCCGCTTGATTCCGTAGCGGGCGAGTGGAACGAGGAGTTGGAGGGCATCTACAAGTGGCTGGCAGGACTGTGGAGCCTCGAGCTGGATCTTGAAGGGATCAAGGCGACGCGACCCAAGGTGGCCGCCCTTCTCCGCGAGGCGCAGCGGAAGAATGGAGTCCAATCAAAGGTCTCAGGCGACGTGGTCAGGAGCACGGGTGTCAGGGGCTCCTACTTCCGGAACGGCGAAATCCATGTCAACGAATACGGAACGCCCGAGGGCACGCCGCTGACCAGCGGGCATCAGGACTTCAAACCCTCCTGGTCGAAGACCGGAGACATGCTCGTTTTCTTTCGTCGGCTCAAGGACGATCCTGTGGTGACCAATTGGAAGACGGCGATCCACGTGATCAACGTGGATGGTACGGGCTTGCATCCGCTGAGCGACGGCACTCACACGGATTTCAACCAAACCTGGACCCGCGACGGAACGAACACGCCCATCTGGAACCGGAAGCATCCAGACCAGGGCAGCTTCTATGTCATGGCGAGCAAAGTCGGTAACAAGCCCGGCCAGGAAATCGCACTGACAGACAAGAGCTATCACACCTGGGCCTACACCTGCCTGATCGATGGCAGGGTCCTCGTACAGTGTGCACACCCGCAGCATGGTTGGGGCTATTACCTCATGACACCACATCCGGGGGGCGAGCCTGGATTCGAACGCATCGAGTGTCCGATGGCCACCGCAGGAGTACTGGATCGAGTCAGTATCTCCCCAAGTGAGACGAAGGTCTGCTTTGAATATCAGAAGGGATTCGCGCACAACGTGACAGGACGCACGCTGTACATCGCCGACTTCGACGCCAGCGAGCCGTCGATCTCGGGGGCTGAGGCGTTCGCCAACGAAGAGGGCGCAGATCGCTGGTTCGCTTATCCCCGCTGGACGAAGGACGAAACAGCGATCGTGTACCATGCCAGCCCGTCACTCTACCTCTACAGCTTGGACGATGAAACCACCGTAAAGGTGTCGACGAAGGATGGTGCCGACTATCGCTACCCCCATTGCGAGGCGGCGCCGAAGTAAGTTCACGAAGAGGCGATCCGTTGACGGTTCGAGCATCCCGGAAGTAGAGCGATGGGCCGATGCATGAGGTGAACCCAGAGGTCGGTCGACGCGACTTCATGAAGAAGGGTGCCCAGGTGACCGCTGCGGCCGCAGGAACCGTGCTGGGCGCGAACGCTGCCCGGGGAGCCGCGGCACAGGACAAGAAGTTCACCTTCTCGAAGGGTCTGCCGACGCGCGTGCTGGGCAGGACCGGGGTGGAACTGCCGGTGCTTGGCTATGGCGGAGCCGCCCTCCCGAAGAAATGGGGAAACACGCTGTCAACGGAAGACCGCATCAGGCTGGTCCGCTACGCATATGACACCGGGGTCCGTTACTTCGATACCGCCATCAGCTACACGTACAGTGACAGCCAGGCGATCATCGGCGAAGCGTTGAAGGATGTTCGCGACAACGTGTTTATCACGACCAAAGTCGACTTCTGGGATCTGTCGAGGCCGGATCGACTTATCACGAAGGTCGACAAGCAGGAAGTGACCCGTCAGATCGAGAAGAACCTGGTGGAGCTGCAGGCAGACTACATCGACGCCATTCTGATCCATGGCACACCGGGCGTCGAACAGATGACGGTTCAGCAGTGCATGGAAGTCCAGGAGGAACTGGTCAAGGCACGCGGCCAGGGGTTAGTGCGGTTCCTGGGCTTCTCGGCGCACCACTACTTCGACAAGGCGTTGGCGTTGATCTCGACGAATGAGTTCGATCTGTGCATGTTGGCCTACGGCTATCTTCCGCGAGGGAATACTCGCCTCTTTTCGCCGCGGACAACGGAGCTGCGCAACGCATGTCTGGCGAAAGCGCATGAGCTTCGAATGGGGATCGTCGCAATGAAAGTCCTGGGGGCCGGCATGCTCGGAGGATTCGGCAGTCACGAGTTGAAGAGACTGCCGGGCGCGGCCATCCGC
Source organism: uncultured Planctomycetaceae bacterium (assembly GCA_963715185.1). Taxonomy (GTDB): domain Bacteria; phylum Planctomycetota; class Planctomycetia; order Planctomycetales; family Planctomycetaceae; genus CAVPPT01. Next base: position 15,928 of record CAVQRG010000010.1, on the reverse strand, counting down.
TATGTGTTCCAAGATGATCGCGTCCACATGCTGACGATCGGCATGCGTTACACCAGTGAGATTGTCGCCAACATCGAGGTCTTGACCGGTGATCCGACATACACCCACGAGGACCGAGCCTTGTTGGCCGGCGTGAGCTCTGCGGTCCTCAACGACGAGGACGTCAAGAAGATGAGCGTGGAGTGATTAGCGCAAATCAGGTGGGCCGGTTCCGCGTAGCTGATGAGCAAGGCCCCTCTGGCCCGATCGATCTGACTTTCAGAAGAACTGCAGGGGGCGCTCGCAAGCTGGCTGCACCACTCTCGTGATCGTGCCGTTGTGGTTTGCTGATGACCAACAGGAAACCACGGCACCAAGAGACCCACACGCTTGGATGTGCCTGCGGATGCTCGGTAGGGTGCGTCTCCTCCGGTCCGCATTGCTTCGAGGCGACGAGTTGGACAGACTCATCCTCATCAATCGTCTGCGGAGGCTCTTCATGTGCGGCTTGGCAGACATCGATACACTGCGAGGATCTGGCCATCGTCGTCAGAAGGATTGGTGTGGCCCGGCTGACAGGGATGCTGGGAGCCAACATAGGACCTGGGCCGTTCGGCCGGTCCACTTCCGCTGGCGCATCGTCCCCTGTCTACTCCCTGACTGTCTCGGCCCGTTCATCGGCGCAGTCACCGGGGTCGTTCGGGTTCTGAAACCAACGTGGTTCGCCGCGGCTCGCTGAACCGAATCCTTGTCGGATACGACGCGAAAGATGAAGCCTTTGCCCGCAACCCTGATCGCGGCGTTCTTGCTGCTGACTGGGTTCGTCGGTGGCGAATGTCGCGGGAGGGCAGCGGAATTCCCTCCGAAGGCCGACTTCTATGTTTCCGCCACAGGCTCCGACAACTGGTCGGGTTCGCTGCCCGAGTCCAACCCCCCGAAGACGGACGGTCCCTTCGCTTCGCTGGAGTGCGCGTGACGCCGTCCGGGAGTTGAAGCGAGTCCTGTCGGACAGGGACATGGTCGTCCTCGTTCGCAAGGGGGACTACCGTCTGAGCGAAACAGTCGTGTTCGGGCTGGAGGATGCAGGCAACGGGGACGCTACCGTCACCTACGCGGCCTACCCTGGTGAGAGGCCCGTGTTCAGCTCAGGCCGGGAGATCGAATTGCTAAGATGCACATGTCGCCCCGACCGAGGGCACGACCGGAATCTGCCAATCTGCTTGGGACCGGGTGGCCCCGGGGCGTTACCGCCCCAGGGCTCCCACAGATCCGTACGTGCCCGCACGAGAGCGCCGCCGACGGCACGGGTCAGCCGATTGGCCCTAGCAGCGAGAGTATCGACGAGATGTTCCGGGCGTTCTCCGACCGCACGCGGCTGCGAATACTCCACCTGCTGCTACGGGGCGAAATTTGCGTTGGCGACCTCGCCAGCGTCCTGGAGCTATCGCAGCCCAGGGCATCCCAGCATTTGTCCTGTTTGCGAAATGCCGGTCTGGTGGTTGGCCGCAAAGAGGGTTTGTGGACACACTACTCCTTGGCCAAGCCAAGGTCGCCGTTCCACAAGCAGCTCTTGCAGTGCCTGAAGCTTTGCTTCGCCGAGGTGCCGGAGTTACAGGAAGACGACGTGCGGGCAGCCAGGTTGGACCGAGAAGGACGTTGCTGTCCGTAATCCAGGAGGCGCTGGACTGAGTCGGTATTGACTTCCTGACACTATTTGCATAAAGATGCAAATAACCAACTGTCGATGAGAAAGTCATGAACCGAGCCGAAAAAGCCAAGTACGAAACGCGAGCCAAGGTGCTCAAGGCCCTGGCCCACCCGGCCCGGTTGAAGCTGGTCGATGTGCTCGCCGAGCACACCGAGGTGTGCGTTTGCGACCTTACTGAAGAGATAGGCATGGACATGTCGACCGTTTCTCGGCACCTGACGCAGCTCAAGAATGCTGGCATCGTGGAGAGCGACAAGCGAGGACAGATGGTGTTCTACAGCCTGCGGGTGAAGTGCCTGAAGAGCCTGTTTGGCTGCATCGAGTCGGTGGTGAAGTGCAATGTGGACCAACAATTGAAGGTATTGTCGTAGCTGCTAACAAGGCGGCTTTTTATTTGGCATGACACTTGCAGATTCGTGCAAGTATGCAACAAGGAGCGGGGTGATGAATCGGGAATGGAAAATCTTTGCGGCGTTTCTGGGCGTGTTTTTGTTCGCCTACTTTGTGCCGTTGGCGACGCCGCAGTTCGACGCCCAGGCTGACCCTCTGGCCGCGAAGATCACCGGGGCCATCGTCGAGGCGTTCCTGCTGCTGCAGTGGTACGCCCGCAACCACACGCTTGCCTGCGTGGTTCCCGCCCTGTTTATCGCGGGAGCTATCACGACATTCCTCTCCAAGGAGTCCGTTCTGAAGCACCTGGGCCCAAAGGCCAACAAGGTCGAATCCTACTCAGTCGCCTCGGTCTCTGGGACAGTGCTGGCCGTTTGCTCCTGCAGCGTGCTGCCGATGTTCGCGGGCATCTACCGCATCGGGGCGGGGTTGGGGCCAGCGGCTTGTTTCCTGTACGCCGGTCCGGCAATCAACGTGCTGGCTATCTTTCTCACGGCACGCGTCTTGGGATTCGAGTTAGGCGTCGCCCGCGTGATTGGCGCCATGGTCTTTGGCGTGATCATTGGCCTGATCATGGCGTTCCTGTTCCGCCGCAGCGAAGACGAGCGGAGCGAAGTCACCATGGCCCAGCCCGACCCACCTGCTGCCAGCCGACCGCTGTGGCAGAACGCTTCGATGCTGGCCGCGATGCTGGCGTTTCTCGTATTCAGCGACTGGTTCAATCCCGGCGACAAGATTGTGCAGATGGCGGATGGCCAGCAGTTTGAAGCGACGCTGCAATATGAAACCGAAAACAGCTTTGACCTCCGACTCAAAAAGGCGGTGCTTGGGCATGAAGCGTCTGAGGTCGTTCGGCTGGCCAAAACCGACATCACGAGCATCGAGGACGTCGATACCTGGGTGACCCGTATCCACCACTACCGCTGGTACTTGGCGGGAGCGATGGGCGTGCTGGTAGCGGTGATGAGTCTCGTTTGGCTCAATCGCCAAGACTTCTCCGAGTGGATGGGCAATACCTGGGAGTTTTCCAAACTGCTCGTGCCGCTCCTCTTCGGCGGCGTCTTCGTCGTCGGATTCCTGGGCGCCCTCATTCCGGAGAAGCAGGTGGCGGCTTTGGTGGGAGACAACAGCCTCCTGTCGAACCTCATCGCCTCGGTAGTCGGCTGCTTGTTCTACTTCGCCACACTGACCGAGGTCCCGATTCTCGAAGCGTTGATGCGAAACGGGATGCACAACGGACCTGCGTTGGCACTGCTCTTGGCGGGACCCGCCCTGTCGCTACCCAGCATCCTCGTGATTCGCAGCGTGGTCGGTAACGCCAAGACCGCCGCGTTTGTCGCTCTCGTTGTCGTCATGGCGACCATCGCCGGGATGGGATTCGGGGCGATCTACCCGTCAGCGACCATTTCACCCAACCAACCTGCGACCGTCGCCGTCGCTTCATTCACTCCGTAGGAGACTTGCCAGATGACCACCATTCAAGTGCTCGGCACCGGCTGCAAGAAGTGCGTCTCGCTGAAAGAGAACGTCGAAGCGGCCCTGAAAGACTTGGGCGTCGAAGCCGACGTCCAGAAGATTGAAGACATCAATGAAATCGTTCAATTCGGCGTCATGTCCACGCCTGCTTTGGCTGTCGACGGCGAGGTGAAGATCGTCGGCAAAGTGGCCACGCCGGAAGAGATCAAAGCCGTCCTGTCGAAGTAGTCCGCGGCAGGACCAACGGGAGGTCCAATCATGCCCCTACCATCAATTGGTTTTATTGGCGGCGGCCGCGTCGCCCGCATTCTGCTGGGCGGCTGGCGGCGTGCCGGAGTCGAAGTCGCGCAGGTCGTCGTCTGTGAGCCGGACGACGCAGCGTTTGCCGCTCTGGAGAAAGCCGTTCCAGGCGTCGCACTCCGCCGCGGCGATGCCAGCGAGGCCGCGAAGCAATCGGTCGTCTTTCTCGCGGTTCATCCGCCCAAGCTGGCCGAAGCGTCCGCATCCGTCGCAGGGCATCTGAGTGACGACGCGATTGTCGTATCGCTGGCCCCCAAGTTCACGCTCGGGAAGCTGCAAGAGATGCTGGGCGGGTTTTCTCGGCTAGCAAGACTCATCCCGAATGCACCTTCACTGATCGGCCGTGGTTTCAATCCGATTGCGTACAGCGACGCACTTCATGACGCCGACCGCGAGAAGATCCACTCGCTGCTGTCGCCTTTGGGCGAACTGCCGGAGGTCGCCGAAGAAACTCTCGAAGCCTACGCCATCATTGCCGCCATGGGGCCGACCTACTTCTGGCCGCAGTGGCAGGAGTTGGAGTCGCTGGCCGCTGAGTTCGGCCTGCAACATCAAGACGCGCAGGCCGCTCTGCGGGCGATGACGGTCGGTGCTGTCGAGATGCTGACGTCATCTGAGCTGACGCCGGAAGAGGTCGTCGACCTGATACCGGTCAAGCCGCTGGCGGACTTTGAGCCCGAACTCCGGAATGCCTACCGGTCTCGGCTGACGGCCCTCTACGACAAGATTCACCCCTGATTCGGGAGAGATAAACGCATGAACGCGAAGAACCTGGTCGCTGCGGACCTTGCTGCTGTTTGTCGCCGCCTCGGTGGCAATCCTTGTGGGACGAGAAATGCGGGAATCGACGGCGGACGACGCTGCCCCCGCCGCTGAGCAACTGCCGGACAACGCCCTGGTGGTTTACTACTTCCACGGCGACACGCGATGCCCGACCTGCCGCAATATTGAAAGCTACTCGCACGACGCGGTGCAGACCGCCTTTGCGGACGACCTGGCTGAAAAGAAGGTGCTGTGGAAGGTCGTCAACTACGAACAGCCCGAAAACAGCCACTTCGCGACCGAGTACGAGATTGTCTCGCCCACGGTGGTGCTGGTTCGCACGACAGAGGGTGCGGTGTCCGACTGGCGGAACCTCGCTCGGGTCTGGGAGCTTGTCGGCGATCGTGACGCGTTCACTGAGTATATCCAAGACGAAACTCGTTCCATGCTCGGCTCGTGAACGAGTGGCGCTTTTATCACCTGACCAAGGAGGACAAGCTGTGGCGATACAAATGATGATCGCGGCCCTGTTGGCCGTTAGCGGCGTTGTGACGACAGAAGGACCTGCCGATGAAAAGGAGAAGGTAAAGAAGCCGGAACACCAAGTTGTGGCGATCTACTTCCATCGAACCCAACGCTGCCCGACCTGCAAACGAATCGGCGCCATGGCCGAGGAAGCGGTTGTCAAGGGCTTCGAAAAGGAGGCGAAGACTCGCGTTGTCGAGTTTCACTTCGTCGACTTCCAGGACAAGAAGAACGCGAAGCTGGCCAAGAGGTACGGCATCGAGTCGCCGACGTTGGTGTTGGTGAATGTCTTCGAAGGGGAAACCGTGTGCTCGACCAGCATGCCGAAGGTCTGGCAATTGGTCGGCAAGCCGGACGAGTTTCGGGCCTATGTCCAGGACGGCGTCGTGCGCTACCTGAAACAGTCCAAGGAAGACGCCGAGAAAGAACGCGAGAAGTCGAAGGAGTCCAAGGAATGACCGAGTTCTTGCTGGCTGCCGGATCGGCCTTATGGCTGGGGGTGCTGACTTCGATCAGCCCCTGTCCGTTGGCGACGAATATCGCCGCGATCAGCTACATCGGCCGTCGAGTCGATAACACGCGGCACGTGCTGCTGGCGGGATTGCTGTACACGATTGGCCGCGTCGTCGCCTACGTCGGCCTGGCGTTCCTGCTGGTGAGCACCGCCCTCTCGGTCCCCGGCGTGTCGCAGTTCCTGCAGAAGTACATGCACCTGCTGCTCGGGCCGACGCTCATCATCGTAGGCATGTTCTTGGTCGGCCTGATCGAAATCAACATCGGGGGCGGCGGCGTCTCCGAGTCGGTCAAACAGCGAGTCGACCGCCTGGGCATTTGGGGGGCACTGGCTCTCGGAGTCCTGTTCGCGCTGGCGTTCTGCCCCACATCCGCGGCCTTGTTCTTCGGCAACGTGATGGCCTCGCTGTCGGCCGGTTCGACGATTCTGCTGCCACTGCTCTACGGCATCGGAACCGCCTTGCCCGTTATCGGATTCGCGGTGCTGATTGCTGCTCGGCTCCAAGAAGCTCGGGGAGGCATTCAATGCCGTAAGCAAAACCGAACGCTGGGCTCGCCTGGGAACCGGTGGCCTGGTCTTGGTGGTCGGTTGCTTCTTGACCATACAGTCTCTCCTGTGACCAAGGCCGCTGAGGAGAGACGTTGTAACTGCGAACAGCTCGACCTCAACGCTCTTGGGCGTAAACGGCCCTTCGCTGCTGCAGCGGTGGCCTTCACCGCTCTCAGTTCGCCGTCATTCGATCTTGCGTCGGGTGCATCACCCGCCAGCACGTCTGCAGTGACGTGGGTTGCGCTTGCAGTCTTGCCCTGAGGGACGGGACGTCCATTCCTGTCCGATATCCGCAGGAGCGGGTGGATGCCAACAGGCGGCCCCAATCGGCCCATCAGCCGATGGTTATGCGTGGTGTGGTCAGTCTTGCCGCCTCAGGAAGATGGCGTTCAGCCGCATCAGTTCCGAGCCAGGTGCCGAGACGATCGTCGATGAGGGACATCCGCTGCGCGCGCTCCTCGTCGCCGGGAAAGCGCTCGCGCACCTCGTCGAGGAAACGCCGGTTGATCTCGTAGACGATCTGGATGTGGCGGGGCAGGAGGGTGCCGAACAGCTCCACTCCCCACGTCTCCAGCGCCTCGGGAAGGAGGGTGTGGTTGGTGTAGGCGAAGGTCCGCCGGGTGATCTCCCAGGCCTCGGCCCACCCCAGCCCGTGGACGTCGAGGAGGAGCCGCATGAGCTCCGGCACCGCCACCGCGGGGTGGGTGTCGTTGAGCTGGGCCGCGAACCGCGCCTCGAAGCCCCGCACGTCGGGGGCGGTCTGGAGGTGAAGGCGGATCATGTCCTGCAGCGAGCAGGAGACGAAGAAGTACTGCTGGGCCAGGCGCAGGCGCTGGCCCGCCGCCGGCTCGTCGTTCGGGTAGAGGACCTTGCTGATCGTCTCCGAGCGGACCTTCTCCTCGACCGCGCCCCAGTAGTCCCCGACGTTGAAGGCCTGGAAATCGAAGGACTCGGTGGCCTCCGCCCGCCAGAGGCGAAGCAGGTTGGTGTTGCCGACGCGGTAGCCGAGGATCGGGGTGTCGCAGGCCTCGCCCCGGACGACCCGCTCCGGGATCCAGCGGACCCGCCCACGGCCCGCCTCGTCCTCGTACCACTCGGTCGTCCCCCCGAAGCCCACCTGGAAGGCGATCTCCGGGTGCGCGACCTCCCAGGGGTTGCCCAGGTGCAGCCACTTGTCGGTGATCTCCACCTGCCACCCGTCGCGGATCACCTGGTCGAAGATGCCGAACTCGTAGCGGATGCCGTAGCCGATGGCCGGCACCTGGAGGGTGGCCAGCGAGTCCATGTAGCAGGCGGCGAGGCGTCCCAGGCCTCCGTTTCCGAGGCCGGGCTCCTCCTCCTGGTCGAGGAGCGCGTCGAAGTCCAGGCCCAGCTCTTCCGCCGCCTGCCGCGCCTCGTCCAGCATCCCCAGGTTGAGGAGGTTGTTGCCGAGGTGGGGGCCCAGGAGGTACTCCGCCGAGAGATAGCACACGGTCCGAGCGCTGGAGCGATAGTAGGTCTCCCCGCTCCGCATCCACCGGTCCATGAGGCGGTCCCGGACGGCGAGGGCCAGGGCCAGGTAGCGGTCGTTCCGAGTGGCGACCTCGGGAAAGCGCCCCAGGACGTAGCGGAGCTTCTCCTCGTACGCCCGCTTCAGGGCGTCCACACCCAGACCGGTGCGGACGTCGTCGCACGGCTGGCCTCTGCCGGCACGGCTGCGCTCACCCATCTCCCCACCTCGCTGCTGGAGTGCCCGGGGCGTCCCCCAAGGACCGCCCATTATGGCCCAGGGAGCGCGGGGGCTCGCCGACCTTCCGGCGGACGCCGCTCGCGGTCGCGACTCGGCTAGCGGATGCGTTCGCGCTGGCGGTTCGGCTTCGTCTCCCCCGCGAAGTGGAACCGGAAGCCACCCTCCGGGCTCCACCCGACGTCGAGACGAAGCATCTCGGAGCCCGGGATCAGGACCCGGAGCCCGCTGCCCAGGCCGGCCCGGGTCCGCCTGGAGTTGAGGTCCCGGCTCTCGCTCCAGGCCACGCCCACGTCGCCGAACACCGCGAGCTCCAGGCCGAGGCGGAAGGAGAACTTCCAGATGTCGAAGCGGCGCTGCGGGACCAGGGCGTACGAGTACTCGACGGTCCCGATCATCTGGTTCCGGCCGAAGAGCTCCCGGCCAAGCTTCTCGACGTCGTAGCCGCGGACGGTGTTGGCCCCTCCGAGGCGGTACTGGAGGTACTCGGGACAGTCCACGCCGGCGGTCCCGCTCTGAAGCGACATCAAGCCGCTCAGGAGCAGCCTCTGGCGCGGGAAGGTCGTCTGCCACCGCCGGACGTCGACGATCAGGGTCCAGAAGTCCGCGTCCCCGCCCAGGAAGCCCCCGGTCTTCTTGAGGACGAGCTCGTTCAGCCAGCCCCCCTGGGGATTGTTCCAGGAGTCGCGCGTGTCCCAGCCCAGGGTCACCCCGAGGGAGACCAGGAGATCCTCGTTGGTGGGAGAGAGGGTCTTCCCCGGGCGATCGGCTCTCATCTTGAAGAGCTGGAACTCTCCGGCCAGACGGCCGCGCTCACCCAGGAAGCGCGAGACGCGCGGCGTGAACTCGGTGCTGTTCTCCTGGAACTCGTTGAGGGAGTCGTACCGATCGAGATGGGCGGCCCGGAGTCGCGCGCCGAGGCGATGGCCACCGGTGATCCAGGGCCAGTCCACGCCCAGCTGGAACTGGGTGGTGCCGCCGAAGAAGGCCTTTCCCGAGACCTCGATGTCCCGTCCCGTGAGGTTGAGGGAGGTGATCCCGGGCCCGACCGAGAAGCCGTCCTGCTCGGTGTAGGTCAGGGCCAGGAGCGGGATCCACGAACGGCATCTCCTGGACCACGAAGCGGACGCGGACCTGGTCTCTCTTCCCCGGCTCGACCTCGACCTCGATCTCCGAGAAGATCTGGAGGTTCCGGAGACGTTGGACGTCCCCCTCGATGATCTCGTAGTCGAGGGGCTCGCCGACCCGGGTCTGGATCTCCCGGGTGACCACGTGCTCCCTGGTGGCCTTGCGGCCCTCGATCTCGACCACCTCCACGGTCTGGCCCTCGTGGACCGCGACGTCGGTGAAGTCGACCTGGGCGGACACCGCCGCTGGCAGCAAGGCGAGGAGCAGTGCTCCGAGGATTCTCTTCATCGGGGATCACTCGCCGGGCCGCACGAGGAGGACTCCGATCGCGCTGCGGGACGAAGGGCCAGTCTGACGGCCGGAGACACGAGGGTCAAGCAAGCCCGGCCCTCGTCCGATCAGCGTCCGGTCGAGTACGCGGCGTCGAACGGGGTCTTCCCCGGGCGCCGGCTCACCCCCCGCTCCGGGTTGGCGGCCAGGCGCTCGAGGATGTGGAAGACGGTCTCGACGTCGTCCGCGGCGGCCACCGCCTCGGCCAGCTCCTCGCAGGTCGCCCCGTCCGCTCCCCGCTCGGCGAGGGCCACGAGGACGCGCTTCTGCAGGTCGAGGACACCCGCTGCCGCCTTCTTCCCCGCCTCGACCCCCGGCTGGTGGTACGCGTTGATTCCGATGAGGCTCGCGTACAGCCCCACCGCCCGCTCGTACAGAGCGATGAGCATCCCCAGGCTCCGCGGGGAGACGTCGGGGATCGTGAGCGTGAGCGACGGACGGCCGCTCTCGTGGAGCGCCTGGCGCGTCCCGAGCAGGAACCCGTCGAGGAAGTCGCCGCTCGTCGCTCCCGGCGCCACCTCCAGGCTCGCGCCATCCCGGTCGCGGAGCACCCGGACGAAGGTCACGAAGAAGTCCGCGATCCCGTCGCGGAGCTGCTGCACGAAGGCGTGCTGGTCGGTCGAGCCCTTGTTTCCGTAGACCGTGAGGCCCTGGTGCACGACGCCGGCCCTCGAGGTCCTTCTCCTTGCCGATCGACTCCATCACGAGCTGCTGGAGGTAGCGGCTGAAGAGCAGCAGCCGGTCCTGTAGGGCAGCACCACCATCGCCTTCGAGCCTTTCCCCTCCCCCGCCGCGTACCAGGCCCAGGCCAGGAGCGCCGCCGGGTTGCGGCGCGTGTCGCGACGTCGCGTGGCCTCGTCCATGGCCGCCGCCCCGTCGAGGAGCGCCTCGCACGTCGAGGCCCTGCAGGGCCGCGGGAAGAAGCCCACCGCGCTCGTCTCCGAGGTGCGCCCCCCCACCCAGTCCCACATCGGGAACCGCGCCAGCCATCCCTCCTGCCCGCGCGTGCGGTCGAGGGCGCTGCCCTCCATCGTGACCGCGACGGCGTGGGGCCCGAAGTCGAGGCCGGCGCGCTCGCCACGCGGCCGTGGCCTCGAGCATGCCGTTGCGCGTCTCCGCCGTCGCGCCGGACTTCGACATCACCATGACCAGGGTCTCGCCCGAGGTGTCGGCGAGCCCGTCGAGGACGCGGTCGAAGCCGTCGGGGTCGGTGTTGTCGAGGAAGTGCACCGCCAGCCGGTCGCCGGGCCGCCCAGGGCGTCGCGCACGAGCTGCGGCCCGAGGGCCGAGCCGCCGATGCCGATCACGAGGAGTCGCCGGAACCGCTCGGCGCGCGGGGGCGCGACGCGGCCGTCGTGCACTCGCGCCGCGAAGTCCCGGACCTCGAGCCAGCGTCTCCAGGATGTCCCGCGTGATCTCGGCGCTCGGAGCGCGGTCGGGCGCCCGCAGCCAGTAGTGACCCGACCATGCGGTTCTCGTCGGGGTTCGCGATGCCGCCGGCCTCGAGGGCGTCCATCTCCGAGTACGCAGCCTGAAGCGCCTCCTCCCCCTCCTCCAGAGCGCGAACGTCCAGGTTCATGCGGCTCAGGTCCAGCCGCACCCCGAGGGTGGGGTCATCGAACAGCAGGGTCTTGTAGCGCTCCCAGAGCTCGCTCGGGGTCATGACACCTCCTCGGCCGGGCAGGGGCCGAGCCCGCATTGTACTGGCGCGGGTGACAATCGTTCACACCGGTTGACGGGGCGCACACGCCAGGTGGCGAGGGCTGTGCTAACGTCGGAGCGGAGGTTCGTCCGTGAGCAACCGAGCACCCGCGATCGTCCTGATCCTCGCTCTCGCCGGCTGTGGAGGCGACTCGTCGAGCCCGACCGCCACCTCGACCCCGGCTCCCGCCGCCGGCGGTGAATGCGGGACGCTGGGTCAGGTGAACTTCGTCCGCGACACGCTGCAGGAGTGGTACCTCTGGTACGAGCAGCTTCCGGACCCCGACCCTGCCGGCTTCGCCTCGCCGGAGGCCTACCTCCAGGCCGTGCGGTACATGCCCCGCGACTCCTCCTTCAGCTACATTGGGTCGCAGGCGGCCACCGACGCCTTCTACTCGGCGAGCCAGTTCATCGGGCTGGGGGTCTCGTACCGACAGACGAGCGCCACCCAGCTGCGCGTCACCCAGGTCTTCGCCGCCAGCCCCGCCGAGCAGGCCGGGCTGCGCCGGGGCGACCATCTCCTGGCGATCGGCGGCACGGCGGTGGCGGATCTGCTCCAGACCGGCGGGGTCGGAAACGCATTCGGTCCGAGCGAGGTGGGGGTCAGCGTGGTGATGGCCTGGCGGACCCCGGGAGGCCAGGAGCGCCAGGCCACGCTCACCAAGGCGCTGGTGACGATTCCCACCGTGTCCGCGACCCGAGTCTTCGACAACGGCGGCTCCCGGGTGGGTTACATCTTCTTCCGCAACTTCGTGACCCCCTCCACGGAGGCGCTGAACCGGGCCTTCGACCGGCTGCTCGCCGACGGCGCGACCGACCTCGTGCTCGACCTCCGCTACAACGGCGGCGGTCTCGTCGACGTCGCTCGGCACCTCGGGAGCCTGATCGGCGGCGAGGGGACCGCCGGACGGACGTTCGTGAAGTTCCGGCACAACGACAAGAAGAGCGCGAACAACGAGACGGTGCTCTTCGAGAGCCGGCCCAACGCACTCGACCTGCCCCGCCTCGTGGTCATCGCCACCGGGGGCTCGGCCTCGGCGAGCGAGCTGGTCATCAACAGCCTTCGCCCCTTCATGAACGTCACCGTGGTCGGGTCCCGGACCTTCGGCAAGCCGGTCGGGCAGTACGGGTTCGACTTCTGCGAGAAGGTCCTCTTCCCCGTCGCCTTCGCCACCGAGAACGCCCAGGGTGAGGCGAACTACTTCAACGGGATCCCCGCCAACTGTGCGGCGCCGGACGACCTCGACCGCCAGATCGGCGACCCCTCGGAGGGCTCCCTCGCCGAGTCGCTCCACTTCCTGAGGACAGGGCGCTGCAGCGGCCAGGCGGCGACCGAAGAAGAGGTCCAGGCCCGGCGCCGCGCGGCCATCCCCCGGCCCTACGAGGGCGACCCCTGGCGGCAGCTCATCGGAGCGTACTAAGGGGCCTCACCAGTGGCCGGGGCGGAGGCCCAGCTCGCGGAGTCTCTGCTCCATCGGGCGGAGACGGTCACGGGCTCCATCGTCCACGGGCTCGAAGTAGTTCTTCTCGTGGACGATCCGGGCCTCGAGAGAGACCTCCGGCCTGAAGCCATTCTCCCGCCGGTAGCGCTCCTCGGCGTCGTAGGGCCCCACCTCGATGTCGGTCGCCACCGGCTCCTGTGCCACCAGGGAATCCGCGATCTCCCGCAGCCGGTCCCAGGTCGCGATCACCGCCTCCCGTCGCTCGGGTGAAGTCGGGATCTCGGTGGGCACCCGCGCGTAGAGAGTGAGGGTGTACCCGACCTGGACCGGCTTGCCGTCGTGCATCTCGACGAGGCGGCCCAGATCCCAGGCCGCCCGGTTCTTCTCCGCCCAGGTACGGGTCGCCTCGGGGTCGATGGACATCTCCAGCTCCTCCGTGGGTCCGCCGGCACCGGGCCGGAACGAGGCTATCCGCCCAGCTCGGCCAGGAGGCGCCGGGCCCCGCCGTCCTCCGGCGAGACCTCGACGAGCGTGCGCGCCCAGGACCGCGCCTCGTCGAGGGCGCCGCGGTCACGGTTGAGGGTCACCAGCGCCACGAGCAGCGGCTGCGCGGCGGGGCTTCGCTCGTGGGCCGCTTCCAGAACGGCGAGAGCCTCCTCGGTCTTTCCCGTCGAGTGGAGGCCGATGGCCAGGACGTAGGCGACCTGGGGGTCGGCGGGGGCCAGCTCCGCCGCCCGGCGCAGCTCCCCGATGGCCTCGTCCAGCCGCCTCTCACGGACGAAGAGGAGGCCCAGAGCGTGGTGCAGCGCCGGGCTCGTGGGGTGAGCTTCGAGCCCCTCCCGCAGCACCTTCTCCCCCTCGGCGTCCCGGTTCTGCACGCGCAGGAGATCGGCGAGGTTGGCGTAGGCCGGCACGAACCAGGGCCCGACGCGCAGGGCGGCCTCGTAGGACCTGCGCGCGGCGTCGAGGTCCCCTCTCTTGACGTGCATCAGGCCCAGGTTCACGTGGGCCTCCGGCCGTTCCGCGTTCGCGCGCTGGGCCTCGAAGAACTCCTCGAGGACGCGGTCGAAGGCGATGCGCTGGGCCTGGGTCATGGCCCCCGGGGGGACGTCGGCGAGAGGCATCGCCGCCTCGACCCGCACCGCGCGAACCGGGTCGTCGAGGAGGCGGGCGCCCACGCCAAGGCGCTCGTCGGGCTCGAACACGTCGAGTACGGAGGCGGCGCCGAGTCGCACCAGGTGCTCGGGATCCTTCGCCGCCTGCTCGATGGCGTGCCGGGACGCGGGCCCGGCGAAGTCCGGCAGGAGCGTCACCGCCGTCGCCCGGGCAATGGCCGGCAACTCGGAGTCACCGGCGAGGGCGACGAGGGCCTCCCCACCCCCGGGCGAAAGCTGCGCCCGGCCTGGAGCGCCTCGCCGAAGTGCGGCTTCGTCCACTGGCCCTCCGGGTACCACTTCTCCACCGCCCGCTGGGACCAGCGCGCCGACTTGTCGTGGTGGCAGTCGTTGCACGCGTTGGGCGTGCCGAGGGACAGGGTGAGGTCGGGCGCGGCGCGCGCAGCGAATGGTCGTGGCGGGGGTCCACGACCATGTACGTCTCGGTGCGCATGTGACAGGCCACGCAGGACGCTCCCTCCTTCGCGGGGTCGTGGAAGTGGTGGTCCCGCGTCGCGAAGCGCTCCGGCTGGTGGCACGACGAGCACACGTCGTCGTTGGAGACCTTCACCTTGGCCGAGTGGGCGTCGTGGCAGTCGGCACAGGTGATGCCGGCCGCGTACATCTTGCTCTGGAGGAAGGAGCCCCAGTTGTAGACCTCGTCCTCCATCTGTCCGTCGGCGTAGTAGAGGCCCTCCTCGAGGAGGGCCGGGTGGTGCGTCTGGGCCAGGAGCTGCCCGGGCAGGTAGTCCTCGGTGAGCAGCCCGCGCCGCGCGTGACACCGCGCGCACATCTCGTTCTCGACACGGAGCTCCGCCGCTTCCTTCGGAATGGCGATGCCCCGCTCCATGTCCATCTTCCAGCTGCGGCCACGCCGCTCGTCGAATCGCACCACCAGGCCCGGGTCCCCTCGGCCTCGCGGCCGCGCGCCTCGGCCTCCTCGGCCCAGGCGACGTGCCGGGAGCCCGGCCCGTGGCAGGCCTCGCAGGAGACGTCGATCTCGGAGAAGGTGGTGCCGAAGCGGTCCTGCCGACGGGCGGTAGTTCTTGCGCCAGGTTGGTGGAGTGGCACTCGGCGCACTGGGAGTTCCAGTTCTGCGAGAGCCGTCCAGTGCAGCACGTCGCGGGCCGACCCTCTCCCCCGGGTAGAGGTGGAACCAGCGCTGCCCCCCGTCCCGGCCGGTCGGCTGTCCCAGGCGATGCCCAGGGCCTGGTAGCGGCCGTCCGGGAAGCGCGACCAGGTACTGCTGCAGGGGGGTGAAGCCGAAGGTGTAGGCGACCTCGAAGTCGGTGAGCGCGCCGTCGGGGCCGTCGGTGTTCACGAAGAACTTGCCGTCCTTCCGGAAGAACCGCGGACGTCACCCCGTCGTAGGTGAACTCGCGTCGCGAAGTCGCCGAGCACCGTCGCCTCGGTCGCCTCCTGCATGGCGAGGTCGTGGTGCGAGCCCCGCCACAGCTCGGTCCTCCTCCTCGTGGCAGCCGCGCGCAGCCGTGCGACCCCCACGTAGCGCAGGGCAGGAGCGGCCGTCGACGACGCCGTGTCGCGGGGGCCCGGCAGCCACCAGACGACCGCGGCCACGAGTCCTCCGGCGGCGAGGGCGAGAAGGGCGAGGGCCCGTCGGCGAGCCGTGGGGGTCACGGAACGAGAGGAATCTGCCGGGCGAGGTCGGCGCTCACGACCGCCTGGAACTTGTTCTCCAGCTGGAAGTAGCGGACCAGCTGTCGCGGGGGCAGCGCCCTGGCCATGCGCTTCACCCACTTGCGCTTCAGCGTCGCACGATCCTCCCCGATGCTGAGCGCCTCGTCGAGCATCGCCCGCGCTCGGGCATCGGAGAGGGTCGCGTACTCGGCGGTGTAGCTGGCGATGAGGCGATCCGCTCGCCCGTCGAGCTCCTTCAGCTCCTTCTGGAACTCGTCAAAGAGCGGCCAGAACGCGTCCGCCTCCTCGTTCGAGAGGGGAAGGCTGCCCGCGACGATGACGCGCTTCTGCTGGTCGATGACCTCGCGGCTGAGCTCGAGCGACTCCTGAACGCCCTGTGACAGGGCAGCAGACGCGGCCAGGACGAGAACGGCACACACGATGACGGCTCTCATGCTTCTCCTCTTCACCGCGTGCGCATGCGGATCTCGGTGCCGCCCTTCTCGAAGGAGACATCGTCCATGAGCTCGTTGATGAGGAAGATGCCTCGCCCGCCCTGGGACCTCGAACTCCTTCCCCGCCGCACACTCCATCTGATCGACGACA
>CAVQRG010000009.1:0-277738 GCA_963715185.1 uncultured Planctomycetaceae bacterium | reverse complement strand
GGTGCGACGCCGCTTTGCCTCGCGGAGTCGGTAGCTTTCGCCTCGCGTTTCCAGGATGTGGCAACGGTGGGTGAGCCGATCCAGCGTGGCCCCGGTCAGCCGCTCGCTGCCGAGGACCTCCGTCCAGTTCTCGAACGGCAGGTTCGTGGTGACGATCAGGCTGGTCCGTTCGTAGGCCGTGCTGATGACGTCGAACAGCAATTCCGCGCCGATCTTGGTCGCGGGAACGTAGCCTAACTCGTCCAGGACCAGAAGGTCCAGCTTGCAAATCCTCAGAGCTAGCGAAGGGTTCCCCCGGGTGGGGGTCCGTAGCGCAGTCGCGGCAAAGATCCGATCCCGGCCAGACCGATTCCCCGCAGCGGCGACACTGCTCAGATGCATCTTCGGCACCTTCGACTCCTGCATCACTAATCGTGAGCATTTCTTCGCAGGCCGGGCAGCGCCACTGCTTCCCAGCCGCATCCGCCGCAGCCGAGTATTTCTTCCCGCAATCGCAGGTGAACCGAATTCGCGCCGGCGTGCTGGTCGTCATACCTCTGCCTCTACGCGATCGACAGTCTGGGCCACGTCATGAACCAGTTGGATGAATTCGTCAAACATCCGCTTCAAGTTCGTAATGTCCGGCTCTTCGTTTCGGTTCCCCAATCCCAGGATCTTTTCCAGGATTGATGTGTCGAGATCGAACGCCCCCCCAAAACCGGTGATCAGATCGGTTGCATCCTCAGGAATGACTGCTGACTTGACCGTCAGGCAGGCATGCATCAGTCGCTGTAAGCTCCTGGATGCGTCAAACAGCGACTGATGCAATTGCTGGGGACCTTGACTGCGATGAACGTAAATCGCCCGCAACCGGATCAGGAAGTCTCTTCGAGGCCCCTGCTCACACCGAAGACGCAAGTGCTTGTCCAGAAATCTCCAACTCGGACACGACATCATGGCCGTGCAGCAACTGGTGGTCGGAATTGCATGTCATGAAACTTGACCGGAAAGACATCGCATGAGGACCGGAGGTCTTCTCGCGTCAGAATCATCATCGCGAGCGGAGCCTGCCTCTCCGCCTTCGCGATGGCGTCGGTGATCTTGTCGAGGCACTCCGCATCGACGCACTCTGAAACCAGCATCAGACTGACCTGGCTGTGTGCGGGATCAAAAAATCGGGCTTCACGTAGTCGCCATAAACGATTAAGGCCGTGAGGTTCTCGTCGAGTGACGCCACGAGAGCATCGCGCAGCCCAGCAAGACTTGACGAACTTGACCGCGGTTCAGCAGATCGCCGTCGAAAGGAGAGGCGCATGTCGTTGCTCCTGGGTTGTTCGATTGAAAGGCGTATCCGTCACGCCAGAGCTTCATGATGCCCGGTCCAGCCGTGGATTTCAACAATCAGCGTGACCACCGGCGTCGTGCATCGGGATGCGTCTGCAGCCATTGATCCGGAAGCAGATCAGACAGATCACCGGAAAGGTGCAGCAGCAGTTCCCACACATAGGCGAACGGCTCGACCTGGTTCGATTTGGTGCTGGCCATGATGCTGTACAGAATCGCCGCCGCCTTGCCCCCATTGTCGCTGCCCAGGAACAGATAATTCTTCCGGCCGATCGCACAGGGGCACACCAGCCGCTCGCGGGAAGGGCTTACCAGTTCCCCTCCGCAAGATCCTTGAGCATCGCCTTGTCCAGCTCGGCCTCGGCCAGCAGCTTTTTGAGGCGGACGTTTTCCTTCTCCAACTCCTTGAGCTTCGTCGCTTGGTCCACTTTCAGACCACCGACGCCAGCGGTAGTACGTCTGCTCGGCAACCCCCAACTTCTTGCAGACCTCAGGAGCTTTCTTCCCCTGAGCCAGCAGCACCTCGGCTTCTCGAAGCTTGTGGATGATCTCCTCCGCACGATAACGTTTCCTCGACATCTCCAGCTCTGCTCGATCTCGTCCTTGATGTCGAGACTGTACTCAACATCTGGACTCGGTTCAGGGGGCTAGGTCAGGTTCGTCGGGCGCTTTACGATCGCCGCAATTGATAGTCCACCTCAGAGGCAGAGGACGTGGCCATGGAGAATTCACTCAGGGGCTGATTCCCCGGCATGAGCGAGCCATTGGCGAGCCAGTTCTCGGGCGCGATCCGCCGCGGGCTCAACCAGGTCGAGAACGGCGTCACTGATTGGGCTGCCGAGATCGGTGTGGCTCACAGTCGCGGCCAAGAGATGCGTTCGTATGGGCAGCAACTGTAGTTGCTTAGCCAGTTCCAGTTCGTGTGCAATGGACAATCCATGGCTGCTGAGCCACGCGTCGTATCGAAGTGGCGGACGCCTGGGCGAGAAAAAATCGACGTCGATGAAGCTACACTCAGGAAGGCCAACGACCGGACCGGCCGCATCGACGATAATGACGCCTTGCCGGTTTCCCAGGTGCTCCGAGCAACGCGACGGGCTTCATTCCCAGATTGACAATGTCGACATGGGGCAGGCGCATCGACCGCAGGCGCTGGCCACGAGCGGACCGAACGCAATCAGCGGCCATCTCGTTTCCACAGGCCGCAACGAGTACTGTCTGTGTTGAGGAACTGCGCATCTTGATACTGACCTATTTGATGTGATCACCGAGACGGAAGCCAAGTGCGAGAGAACTTGAGAAAATGGACCGAACAGCTAATGCAGGGATCGTAATTGCGGATGAGATGCTCGCACGTGAGGGCTGCCTCCTCGTCGGGAAGTTCCGCAATCTGGCGCGCCCAATTCTCGCAGGTCGCTCTCGATCGTGGTCTGATTCTGACTGGTGGGCGGAATGATGCGTGCCGACTTAATCCTGCCGTCCGCATGCGTCTCGTACTGGTGCCAGCAAAGCCCGCGTGGTGCTTCCGTACCATGGCCCCCGATTCCGGCGCGGGGCGATGGGAATCACGCGAGCGGGGTGGACACGCATAGTCGGTGAGTACATCGTGACGACACGGCAAGTGCATGGACAGTCTCGATCCCACGGGCCAGCAAGCTAAGGAAATTGTTGTTCCAAGGCAGCTGTTGTTTCACGCGATCGCAGATCTTCGGTAACAGTTCGGCCGCGCGGAGGTGCAGCTGATCGTGCGCACAGGTTCAACCGGGCCAAGGGGCCGACCAGGTACGAGCCACGAACTTTGACGCGCGCATGCAGCGCCGTGGAATGCTCGACCTGCACTTCTTCAATCGCGTCTAGGAATTCGTCCTGGGCCACGTCCAGCCCCTTATTGCTCTTGATCCGGCCCAGGTTCATCGGATACTCGTCGTCCGGGCAGAGCGCGACGAACTCGTAATCGCGCTCCAGTCGAGGAAACTCGATCCTCTCGGCCAAGAACTGCGATGATCTCGCACATGTCGTCCAGGCAGGCCTTGACCTCCGGTAGGAGTGCCTGGGCCTCGGCGACATCGGGAGCCCGATAGAAACCGCCCACACAGACGCCAACCGGATGCACCGAGCGGCCGCCCAGCAGGGCCACCATATCGTTGCCGACCTTCTTGATCCGCAGCGACCGCTTGACCAGCCGGTCCATGGTCTTCGGCCATGCTGATCACGCTCTCGAAGCCGAGAAAGTCCGGCAAGTGCAGCATGAACATGTGCAGCACGTGGCTTTCGATCCACTCGCCGCAATAGAGCAGATTGCGGAGCGTACGGATCGCCGGATCGACTTGCCGGAACACGCCCAGCGCCTTTTCCAGCGCATGGCAGGCGCCCATCTGGTAGGCGACGGGGCAGATGCCGCAGATCCGTGCCGTAATGTCGGGCACCTCCGAATAGTCGCGGCCGCGGAGGAAGGCCTCGAAGAATCGCGGGCGGTTCGTAGATTTCGCAGCCGAACGTCACCCACCTGCGTCGCCGCCCATCTCCAGGTGCAGGGCCCCTTCGCCCTCGACACGAGCCAGCGCGGCCACACGGATGGTGCGCGACACTACGTATCGCCCGTCTTGCTCGAGTCGCTCATAGTGATCGCTTGCTTGCTTGAATGGTTCAAGGAAGCCGTTGAACGATCGCAGCATACGCTTCATGTCACCGGGCCGTTCTTGCTGCAACGTCTCGGTGAACCAGTTCCCCAGCGACACGATGTTGGGTTGCTCCATCGGGCCGAAGCAGCCATAGCAGCCGCGGCTGCAGCCCGGACAGATGGCACCGCAGCCAGCTTGGGTGATCGGCCCCAAACACGGCTTCACCTTGCGAGACCAGTACACACGGTAAGCCGCGGCGTTTGCATTCCACGCAGACGCTGTGGGTGGGGATATTGGGTTTGCGACCGGCCAGCAACGCCGAAACCAGTTCCAGTAGCTGATACTGATTGACCGGACAGCCGCGCAATTCGAAGTCGACGAAGACGTGCGCAGCGACGGGTGTGGCCGTTTCCAGGGTCTCGATGTGATCCGGGTCCGCGTAGACCGTGCGTGTGTACTCGGCCACGTCCCCCCAGTTCCGCCGCGCTTGAATGCCGCCCGAAGTGGCACAGGCACCAATTGTGACGAGGTACCTGCAATCCCGGCGGACCTGTATGAATCCGCTCTTCCTCCTCCGGTGTCGAAACACTGCCCTCGACCAGTCCGATATCGTACGGGGGCGGAAGGACCTGACTTCGGGCCTCCAGGAAGTGAGCGATCTCGACGACGCCCACAAGGTTCAGCAGCTCGTCTTCCAGGTTCAGCAACTGCAGCTGACAGCCGTCGCAGCTGGAGAATTTAAAGACGGCCAGCTTAGGCTTGGAGACGGACGGCGTCGCGCAACCGTCCAGGGCAGCCGGGGACGTCATGACTAGACCTCCTCTTTGGCGAAGATACATTCGCGACATCGGCGAAGCGGAACACGGGACCATCCTTACAGACGAAATACGGACCGTATTGGCAATGGCCGCACGCGCCGAAGCCACAATTCATGTTTCGCTCCAGGCTGACGTAAACCTGCTCGGGCGGCACATGAAGTTGAAGGAACTTCCAGGCGGCCACGCGGTTGAGAATCTTCGGGCCGCAAACCAGCACCACCGTCCTCTCGGCGCTGACTCGCAGCCGCTTCAGCAGATTCGTGACCACGCCGACCGGACCCGTCCATTCTCGGGTCGCGTTGTCAACGGTGACCAGGACCTGAATCTGAGCGTCGTCTTCCCACTGCTCGAGTTCCTCGGCATACAGCCGATCTTCTGGGGTCCGGCAGCCGTACAGCAAGACCACGCGGCGATAGCGGTCCCGGTTGTTCGGAGCACGGAATAGATCACGGGGCGCAGCGGCGCCAGGCCGATGCCGCCGCTCACAATTACGATGTTGTGGTCCTTCATCGCTTCCATCGGCCAAGGAGTACCAAACGGTCCCCGCAGCCCAACCACCGTGTCGGGAGCGGAGTGATCAATTGCCCGCGTCACGGAGCCCACAACCCGGATCGTGTGTTCCAGCGAATCACTCTGCTGTGGGTCCGAGGACTGATCGAGATGGCCGCCTCGCCGACGCCCGGAACGTAGACCATATTGAATTGACCCGGCGCAAAACGAAACACCGTCCGCAAATCTTCGTCGACAAGCTGCATGCGAAATGTTCGCGTGTTGAAGTTCTCGGCCTTCACATCGACAATCCGCGCCGGCACTGGCATCCAACTGTCCATACCACAGATTGGCTCGTGGCGGGCAGGCTTCGCTGAAATGGCCATCGTGTCAACTCCCTACGCGGACTCGGAGCCAGGACCCGCACTGGCCGTGCCTTTGCTCGACTGCCGAATCGAGTGCACTTCGTCCGTCAAATCGATGCCAACCGGACACCACGTGATGCAGCGACCGCAGCCGACGCAACCGCTCGTCCCGAACTGGTCCCACCACGTACACAGCTTGTGTCGCAGCCAGTGGCGATAACGGCCGCGGATAGACTCGCGTCCCGGCCCGCTCACGGTGAGCCTGAACTGGTGCGTAAAACAGGACTCCCACTGGCGGGTGCGTGTGACCTTCCCATCCGTCAAGTCGGTTCCATCCGTGACGGTCGAGCAAAAACAAGTGGGGCAAACCATCGTGCAGTTCCCGCAAGAGAGACACCGCTCGGCCACGTCATCCCACGCGGGATGCTCAATGCTGGCATCCAATACTTCCTTGATGTCTTTCGTATCGAGCCTGCGACCCATGTGCTCACTCGCACGTGTCATCTTTAACTCGGCCAATTCCAATTCGGCCCCTGACGGTTCGCGTAGCGGAAGCTGGTTTGCCATGGCTTGGCCGCGTTCCGAACCAATGTCGACGATGAATCCCTCGCGGAGTTCGGTGAGGGCCAGGTCGAATCCCTCGCGAACCGCCGGTCCTGTGTCCCAAGAAACGCAGAAACAGCTCCCGCCCGGACGCGTACAGTTGACGGCAACGTAGAATGTTTCCTGGCGGATTTGTGTGTACCACGGGTCGGACTCACAGCGGAACGTTGCGGGATCGTCGTGCCCAAACACGCGGTCCTGAACCGTCATTGCGGCCAAATCACACGGTCGGACACCGAGCAACGCCAGTTTCGGGACCTGGGGAGGCCCCGCCTCCAGATCAAAACGGTCCTCGCGGACATATAACTGCATGAGCCGCTGTGACGGCGGATACATGTACCGCTTCGCACCATCAGGGCCGACGACATACTCGAAAGTTAGCTCATCCTCGCCATTAACCAGGCGGTACGAGCCTCCATCCTGCTCATCCGAAACGCCTCGTGGCAACTGAGCGCCCGGACACCAGAATCTCCCGCATCGACACGATGCCGTCCTTAACCGTCGGTCCAATGACCGTGAAACCCTCTCCGCGTAGCAACTGAATCAGATCTTCAATCGCAGTGCGAGGCAAGAAAACCCGTTCGCCGCGCGGCGTTGTTCTGGGCGTCATGTTCTTTCCCCACACTTGCATCGGAAAGCGGATGGAGGAGCCTGCAACCGTCAGAACTCGACCTGACGGCATCACTCGGCACTCAGTCACCGGACAACACGCAACACGCGCGATGCAACTTCTTGCGCCATCCGATGCCCGCCAGCGGTCACCCCGGTCAGGGCGGTCGAAACACTGGAGCGAGCACCTCCCCCAGCGGTCGCCCATGCTTGCAGGTGGGTGACTCCGCACACATGTGCAGCGAATTAGCACGCCTACTCACAGCAGCAGGATAGCTTCAGCGGCTTACGGTCAACGCCAACTCGAAGAGGTATCTGTCAGCCGGAGACGCCTCTGCGCCTAGCGAGAAGTGCTTTCTGCCGGCGGGTGATGCAACCGGTGCGACCTTCAATGACCGGAAAGTGCTGTTGGTCGCGATCACCGCATGCAGGAACTGGAATGGGATCGAGTCGTTTCGAGGACATATCCCAACGGTTCTTGGTGAACTACGAGATCAGGTTGACTCGTGGCCTCGATGACCGTGTCAACCGTCGCGACGCACGATCGTGCGGCAGTCCGTGAAAGTCGCGATGAAAGACCTCACGCGTCTGTCGATTCGGAGTCCTGCACCAGAATGCAGACTCGATCAATCGAGGTCACAGACGACACGCAAGCCGAGATCGAAGTATCGAAAGGTGCCCGCGTTACTCAGGCGGGAGGCTGAGCGGCATTGACTGGCGGTCAGCCCCCACGAGCCGCCGCGGAGATCACGCAGTGCCTTCTCTTCGCTGTCCAGCTGCGCAGACTCCGCTTCGCCCCTCTCGCCGGCAGTCCGGTCGGCGCACCGACTCTGAGACGTTGCCGTGCATGTCGTACAGCCCCCAGAGGTTGGGCTGCTTCAGACCGACCGGGTGCGACTGGTTGCCACTGTTCCCCAGGTACCAACCAGCTTCATCCAACGCCGCTTCGTTCTCTCCGCTGTAGTAAACCGACGCCGTGCCGGCACGGCAGGCGTACTCCCATTCCGCCTCGGTCGGCAGACGATACGCCTTCTTCTCCTGCTCGCTGAGACGTTGGAGAACTCAACGGCTTCGCGCCAAGTGATGCGTTCGACAGGAGGTCGTCACCCATGAAGAACGCGGGGTTCGTTCCCATAATCAGCCGCCACTGCTTCTGAGTGACTTCGGTCACGCCGATGCGAAATCCACTTTCGAATGTGACTCGGCGTGCGTCTCGTTGGCAACGCGGCCAGGCTCTGCTGCGGAACTACCCATCGTAAACCCTCCCGGCGGGACGTAGGCCAACTTCATACCGATGGAGTTTACGACGAAGTCGCCGGGCTCCACTCCAGAGGCGGGGGAGGTCGCCAGCAGAACAAGTGTCAGACAGACGCCGGATCGCATGGTCGTTGATCTCACTCCTGCGTCTGCCTCACGTCCAAGCAAGCCACGTCGCCCTTGGCGCTTCGAATGTAGATCCGGCCATTGGACAGCACGGGAACCGTCCTGCACGTCGCACGCGGGAGGGCCCGTGCGCACGCACAATGACTTCGAATTCTGCAGGATGCACCTTGGCGATCACCAACTCACTCGTGGCGCTCATGATCAGCATGCGGCCATCGGCGCAGCATCGAAAGCGATCCCTTCCCCATGCCTTTCTCGCTCCACCGCTCGCCGCCGTCCTCGAAATCGATGCACTTGAGCCACAATTCATCAAATCCGTACAAGCATCCCTTCCACAGCACCGAGCAACTCTGAAGGTTGCGATCACCGTGTTGTCAAACACCTGTGTCACTTGTCCCTCGGCGATCCGGATCTTGGTACAACCCCGGTCGTAGGCGCACGAGGCGAACACCTCGTTGTTGTGGACGATCACGTCGGCGGTCGTTGCCTTATGCTTGTTGAAGAAGGGGTAACGCCACAGCAACTCGCCGTCAGCGGTTTGCACACCCATAATGGAATCCGCCCCGCAGAAGACGACGCATTCGTGTCCGTCGAGCGTGGCGGGCACCGGCGTGGAGTAGCCGCAGATGTCCTGGCCATTCTCCCAGAGAAGCGCGCCGGTCTGTTTGTCGAACGCAACACAGGCCGAGCCAACGTTGAGGATCAACCGGTCATCCAGAATCAGCGGTGATCCGGAAAAATGCCAGGTGGGGAGTGTGAATCCCAACTCCCGGTTCAGTTGCTGCTCCCAGAGCACCTGGCCGGTCTCCGCCTGAAGACAGAACAGATCGCCCATCTTCGAAAGTGTGTAGACCACTTCGCCGTCGACGGTCGGTGTCGCGAGCGTGCCGCCCTCGTAGTACTTGGGCAGCAACGGACAGTGGTAGGTGTGTGTCCACAGGAGTTCGCCGGTTCCCGCGTCGAAGCAGTAGACGGTGTCCTCCTGCTGATCCTCCTCTTCGCCGTGGTTGCCCATCGTATAGGCTCGCCCGTCAGCGATGACCACAGACGAGGAACCAGTCCCCACCGAAGCCCGCCAGAGCACTTTCGGACCGGCATCGCCCCAGTTGGCCTGCCAGTCGACCTCGTCGGAGATTCCGTCGTAGTTTGGACCCCGGTAGTTGGGCCAGTCGCCGGCTCTCGCGAGAGGGCCGACGACGAGGCAAACCGCTGCGATGGCGATCAGTGTCTTGCGGACCCGTTGTTCGCTCATCGGTTCAGCCTTTGCAAAGAATGGGAGTGGCAATCGCAGGAGCTGTGATTCTGAAGCACATGGTCGAATGTACCATAAGTGACCATGCCCACCGAAACGAGTTCATAAGTTGATTACATGCTCGACGTCTCACGGTCGTTGAGAGGCGTCCCATCGGAGGAGACAACAGCAGCAGCTCGCAGAAATCGGCAGCCGCTGAGAGCGATGCAGCCGACTCGACTTTGATTCGAGACGAAACATAGTCCGTGTGGCTCACCGCTGAGGCCTTGCCGTTTGTGGACGTGATCACCATCAGTCGAAACCACCTTGCAGGAGGGAGCGTCAGGAAGTCCTGAATCCGCAGCGCAGGCGATCATTCTTACTCCGATGTTCCGCCGATCATCTGCGGACCGATTGCTCGGAAGAGGTCGACCCAGGAGAGCCAGATCGCGCTTTGGATCGTGGCCTTACCGGCCTCTTTCAATTCAGCGAGTTCCGCAGGCGGTTCATTCGGCCAGTGTCCGATCCAGCCGTGCGCGAAATCCCGGCTCTTGAGAAGGAAATCTCGCTCGTCGTCTGCGCTGCAGCTCAAGGGAAAGGTCTCACCGATGACGATCGGTTTACCCCAATCGAACTTCTTCAAGAGCGTGATCGCGTCATCAACCTTGCCAGACTTGGGGTACAGATGCGGCGAAACAAAATCCAGCTGTTCGGCGGCTGCGGTGTATGCGCCGGGGAACGGGAGCATTCCCATGGTGACCAAGTGCGTCTGATCGTGCTTGCGGATGGAGGCGACCATGCGCATTCGTCCACTCGCGGAACAGATCGTCACCGGTGCGATTGCCCGGGTCGAGGCTGAGCCGCTGGCAGAATTCCACATTGCCCATTCGCCCCATATACCACCCATCGGCCGGCTTGCCGACGGCAGCGGGTTCGTTGATCAGGTCATAGGCGAAAACGGCTGGGCTCGCGGCACAAGTTTGAGCGATGGTTTGCCAGAAAAACGCCTGCGTCTTCCAGCGATCCTGCTCATCCATTGAATCATACCAGTCCAGACGATTCTCAATCGTGTAACAGGCGAGGCCTGTGATCTTGAGATGGATGCCTGAGTTCTCGGCGATCTTGAGGAGCTTTCTGAGTTGGTCGAGTGCCAGTGGATCGGCCTCGTCCGGAGCTGCCAGGATTTGTGGCATCTCGGGGTGAATCCGAACCACAGTCGTCCCGGCGGCCTTCATTTCGGAGAAGTCCCGCGCAACACGAGCAGGGTCCTCAGCCAGACGTTCCAGGACGTCAACCGATGCGTAGTTGTGGCCCCAAGGTACGTAGCGGTCACCAGACGGAAACAGAATGAATCCCTTCTCGTTGGGGGCGATCTTCACTGTCTCCATGTCCGCCGCCCACCCGATGTCCGTGAGGACCACGAGGGCAAGCAGCCGTGACGAGGAGATCAAGAACCTGGTCCTTCGAAGACTCATTGCCGGACCCCTTGACGTGTTGTTCTCCGAATGTCGGTCGCGATTATCACTCGTGGACGAAGTTGACTCTCATTCCAGTGTAGCTGACGCTGGTTCGAGTATCGATGTTGTCACTTCTGCAGATTCGTCAGCTTGCCGCACGCTTCCCCCGCAGCAGGCCGAGAAAATGCGAAGACTGCGGCCACGGAAATCAGCTACTGAGGATCAGAGTGTGTTATGTGGTGTCAGGTCAAATGCGAATGGGAGTCGGGTTCCTTTGACGAAGCCCCGCAGCAGGCGTTGTTCGTTGGCGGCGGTGAGCGACTCCTGAGCCAGTTGCTCCAGTCCCTCGACATCGTCAACGATCCGACCGGCAGCAGTGACGCATTGGCCGTGGCCCCAGACGCCCTCGATGGCATTCAACTCCGGAGCGTAGGGCGGCAGGTATTCCAGATGGACATCACCAATCTTGCGGCACCAGGCTCCCAGGTCGCGTCCCTTGTGCTGGTTCAGGTTGTCGAGCACCACCACCAGCGGTGTTCGCAGAGTTCTGCGCAAGCGACGCAGGTGAGCGATCAGATCGGCTTGAGTGACACTGCGTCCCCGCAGAAACTCGGCGTACAGGCCGCACCGACGACGGGCCGGCGAGATCGTCAACGAACCGAGCACACTGATCTTCTGGCGATAACGCATGCGGTGCTGGACGACCGGTGTCTGGCCGATCCGAGCCCAGGTGGTTCCCACATACGCCTGCGTCAAAAACCCGCTTTCGTCCAGAAAAACAAGCGTCGCTCTCAACCGACGGGCTTTTTTTTGATCCGCGGCCAGTCGCGACGCACCCAGTGGGTGATCGCTTCTTCGTTGCGTTCGCTGGCCCGCCGCTTGGGCTTTTGCACCGTCCAGCCCAGAGACCGCAACAACGACGGCAGATACCGCGGATGGTATGTCACGCCGAACTCCCGCTCGATCAATTCGCCCACCCGGGGTCCGGTCCACAACTGGCTCTCGAAGCCCGCCGCCAGCGGACCTTTGTCGAGCAGTCGCGTCAATCGTCGCTGCTGGGCCGCGTCGAGCTTCGGTTTGGCTCCCGGCGGCTTGCGGGACTTGAGCGCGGATTTCTGGCGGCCACGATTGGACTTCGCCAGCCACGTTTCGACGGCCCGCCGGGAATACCCGACCGCCTCGGCGGCATCGGCAATCGTCCACCCCTGGCAACAAACGAGTTCGACCGCCCGAAGACGCACATCCTCGGTGGCATTGACACTTCCTTGTGCTCTCCTGAACACAGTCGACCACATTTCCACCACTACGCATAGGCCATTCTGATCCTCAGTAACTCACGCTGAATGATGTAACCGACGCATCCCTGAGGAAGCCGTTGTCAAGATCGGGAGCGAGACGAGTTCGGGATGCGGCGAGTCCCAACAGTTCCGGGGCCGACTGACACAAATTGGCATGGAGACTTGTCCTAGTTCGCAAATGTATCAGAGATGAGTGGCCGAGCTTTGGGGCGGCGAGTCAATCCCCCTTCCCGCCCCAGATCGCACAAGGCAGCCACTGGCGCGGTCTGGGCCCAGCGTACATGTCTCGTGCTATTGTGGGCCGCCACACGCTGCGATGCGGGCGGGGTACGATCTACCATTCACTCCTCGTCCACTGCGCCGAAACGAAGTGCTGATTCGGCTCAAGCCGGCCGCCACGAAATCGACTGAAGCTGAACCAGCAGGCAACTGATCCCCTGACTGCTGGAATATGTACTGTAGACCGTCGCCTTGGAATCCCGTTTCCCACCGCTGATTCGTGCAATCAAACTAACCCGACTTCGCAACGGCTGAAGCCAGCGCGAGTCCAAGATTGCCACCGGGGCGTGACCGACTACGACGAGCACCGCACTCATTCCGAACGGGAGAACTTGCCGCCGATCTGCGATTTGCCAGAGGACGTCCACACGCTGTCACTCGATCAGGTCGAGGTAAAGACGTACGTCGGTGGACTCGTCAAGTCCTTCGAGCGGAGGGCCGCGTAGCGGTTGTCCTCTTCGCTCTCGTACGGGATGACTCAGTGAGAAGAGTGCGCGTGAGGCATCTTGCAGACGGTGGATCGAACCGCTTGCCGCGAAGGCTGCCCAGTTCTCGGCAGACTCGACTGATGCCAACTCCTTTTGACAGCACAACTTCACTGCGAGAACATCCATTGAACCCGAGGATGTGCCCCTCAAGTCAGCATGTGCTCCATGCACTCCTCGAGGCCGTCGACGTGTCGGCTGCGGTAAGCCACGTAGCCATCGGGTCGGATCAGATAGAGCCGGGCGAAGTCGCCGCCGTAACGTCTACGCAGAGCAGAGTCAGGATCTTCCACCAGTTTGGCTCCGGGCGGCAGGTGCTGACTGCTGGTGGGAGATCCGACGACGAGCACTTTCATCCAGTCGCCGTGAGCATCGAGCGCGTTCTGGGCGGCCTGGATCAGGTCCGGCTCCAACATTACGGATTCCGAAGGTGTGAACAGCAGCAGGTGATGGTGCGGAGAACGTAGCGTCTCGAGCAACGTGCATGTGCTGCCAGCAGCACGCAGCGGTGTCGCGTCGGGGGCACGGGCGCCAGGGTGGGGACCGGCGGGGAACTCGTTATCGGTCTCCAGGCTGAGCTGGCTCGATCGGTAGTCGAGATCGATCTCCTCCTGGTGGTCGCGCACCCTCAGACGTTCAGGCTCAGGCACCACCATCTGGTCGAAAAAACGGTCCCGCTCTGGTCGTGTGAGGTCGGAATACTGTGTCAACTGGTCGTTGGCCCGCTTTGTCCACGCGAGTACGTCTGCCGCAATCCGCCGGCGTTCGCTCTCATAGGTGTCAAGCCACCATTGTGGCGCGACGCCGCTCATAACCAGACCAAGTTTCCAGGCCAGGTTGTGGGCGTCCTGGATCCCCGTATTCATCCCCTGGCCACCGATCACGCTGTGAATGTGGGCCGCGTCGCCTGCCAGGAAGACCCGGCCCTGGCGATAGTGCGGCGTCAAACGATAGTGCGTGTGATACAGCGTCAGCCAACGCGGATCCTTGAGACGCAGTTGAGGCAAACCGCGTTCATCCACGATCTGCTGCATCTCCGCGAGCGTGGGTGGTTCGGTCCGCGGGCTGTTCTTCGGCAGTGTGGCGATGACCTGGCGTCGGCCTTCATCCAGCAGGTAGAACCAGACGTCGCCTGCATCGTGAAAGCACAGGTATGCGACATCTGGCTTGACCGGACCCTCAACAATGACGTCGGCGATGAAGTACGGAATGGGATCGGCTTGGCCAGGAAAACTTTCGTCGATGAGCCTTCGTGTGGCACTGTGAGCACCATCGCAGCCGATCACCCAGGGCGTGGTGACCGACTCCTCTGACTGATCCTGCTTTCTGATCGTGGCCCGGACGTGATCGTCCGACTGCTCGAAGGTGAGTAGTTCAGTACCTCGCTCCACCTCAACGCCGAGTCGATTTAGATGCCGCTCGAGGATGGCTTCGATCTTGCATTGAGCAAATGCCGCTCCCCAGGGAAATGGAGAATCCACGGGCAAATCTGGTGTCGTGGTGACGTGCTTGCCATTGGCGTACAGGCTGACCGCCTTGAGTGGCTGGCCGCGGGCAACGATCTCCTCGGCGAGTCCCCGTCCATGCAGGATCTCCAGCGTGCGGGAATGCAAGTAACTCGCACGCGAATGGGGATCGATCCCGGGTGACTTGTCGATGATTCGCACAGGGACGCCATGTCGCGCCAGCTCCGCGGCCATCATCAATCCGGTCGTTCGCCCACCCACGACCAGTAACGGCGCACTTTCCATGGCGACAACCTGCCTTTCCGACCGATCGAGCCATCAACGAGAATCCAGCTTCTGACACCAAGGGGTGACGAGTAACTCGGTGGATCGTCCGACGTAACGAAGTCCGCAGGACAACCTCACCCGCAGTGGTCTCGTCGACACAAACTGCAACCGTGAGTCGTTCTTGGGTTTTATCACCTCCGGAGCTCACCCGCCAGAACTCGAACTCATTTCGGCCGCGTCGGTTGCGCCGAGCAAGACTTGGTAAATGAGGATGAGATGTCGATGACACCCCTAAGGCAGCAGCGCCTCGGCTTCTCGCAGCTTGTGGATGATCTCCTCGGCCCCGTAACGCTTCCTCGACATAACCCACATCTCCTGATTCTGCGTCCATGATGCCGAGATCGTAACTCAGCACACGGACTCGATTCAGGGGGCTAGTGTGCTGTTTCACGCTGATGGGATTTTATCGAGGGCGGCGCGGGCGCGGCTGACCTTTTCGAGGATTTCATGGGCTTGCTTGACCCATCTGAAGCCGTGCGGCTGGTCATTGTGGTGCGCGGTGTAATTGGCAATCGCTGCTTCGAGCTGGGCGACACTCTGGAAGACCCCGCGCCGAAGTCGTTTCGTCGTCAACTCCGAAAACCAGCGCTCGATGATGTTCAGCCATGAGCTGCTGGTGGGAATGAAGTGCAGTTGAAATCGGGGATGCCGCTTCAACCAGGCCTGAACCTTCGGATGCTTGTGGGTGGCGTCATTGTCCACGATCAAGTGCAGGTCAAACTCAGGAACAGTTTCCCGATCAATGGTCTGGAGAAACCGGATCCATTCCTGGTGGCGATGCCGCTGTTGGCACTGGGTAATGACCGTGCCATCTGTCACGCTGAGCGCCGCAAACAGAGTGGTGGTGCCGTTCCGCTTGTAGTCGTGAGTCATGGTCCCGAGCCTGCCGGGAAAGATCGGCAGGCTCTTCTGGGTGCGATCGAGCGCCTGAATCTGGCTCTTTTCGTCCACCGACAATACCAAGGCATGCTCGGGCGGGTTCAGAGAGAGCCCCACCACATCCACCAGCTTCTCGGCAAAGTTCGGATCATTCGAAACCTTGAAGGTCTTGACCCGATGCGGTTTCAAGCCATTGTCTCGCCACACGCGCCGGACAGTGGAATGACTTACGCCCACAGCCTCAGCCATCCCTCGCAGACTCCAGTGCGTCGCATTGGTGGGCGTTTCCTGCGTGGTCTTGCGAATGATTTCCGCCTCATGCTGCTGACGAATAACGGCCTTGCGGCCACCACGCGGCGCATCCTTCTGAATGCCCTCGATGCCCCGCGCGGCGAAACGACTTCGCCATGTCCCGACAGTCCGCCGTGTGCACCCCAGCTGCGCGGCAATCGCCTTGTTTTCCAGCCCTTCCGCTGCCGCCAAAACAATCTTGGCACGCAGCACAAGACGCGCTGGAGTGCTCCGTCCTCGCGACCACCTGGCCAGCGTCACTCGTTCTTCCTGGGTCAATGAAACGGCGTCGGCAACTCGCATGAGCAAGATCCTCCTCTTCGGAAGATCAGATGCCAACAGCACCACATAAGTTCCCGCATTTCGGAAACGTTACACTAGGTCACCTCCGCAAGCGTCAAGAACAACGCCGACAAGAGCCAGACGATTCGAATCAAGGGTCTCAGGTCTTTGCTCGGGCATCCCCAGGGATCGTGTCGGTCCCCACGAGGCGATTCGCCACGCGCAACCCGACTCGGTGTCACTCTTCACGGATGGTATACTACGAACATCGGATTCCATACATAGCGGCACGAGATTGACATGAACCTCCGTCACAACCTCTTGAGAATAGTGAACAGGCAGGCGAGTTGAATCCAGCCCAGGAACATCATGGCCGAGCGATCTTTGCGGAGCGCAATGCGGCCGTAGTTGTGCAGCCAGGCGTTGGTCCGCTCGACGCGCCAGCGATGGCGTCGGCGGCGCAGCTTGCGGCCGTCCTGTATAGGCGGCTTGACGCGATTCGCGCGGTGCGGACAGATCAGATCGATGCCGCCGCGGTCAGACGTTCGCGCAGCGGATCGCTGTCGGCAGCGCCGTCGTAGAGCAGGCGGTGTTCGTCAGGAAGTTCCACGACTGCCGAGTCGACCAGTCGTTCGATGTGCCGCGACTCATGCTCATGGGCGGCCGCAATCACCGCACCCAGGGGAGTGCGGTCGCCGTCCATCAGCACGAGCACCGTCGTGCCGCTCCCCTTGCGGCCGTGACCGACCAGAAAGCCCCTTTTTTTGCCCGGCAGAACGTGCCGTCGGCGATCAAGTGTTCCCAGTCGACCTGTCCCAACTCGTCGGCCAGTTCGACGAGCCTCGACCAGACTTCGGCCAGAATCTCCTGTTCGGTCCACTCGCGCAGCCGGCGTCGGCAGGTGGACTCCGAGGGACTGCCGACTGGTAAATCTTGCCATCGACCGCCATTGCGCAGCAGCCACAGTAGCGCTTCGAGGGCCGCTCGCGGCGGAATGGGAGGGCGGCCACCAACGCGCGTGGGGGGCTCCCAGAGAAACAGGTCCTCGATCAGAAACCATTGCTCGTCCGAGAGTTGTTTGCGGTCATCCGTCTTGGACGCCATGACATATCCCCTGACTGAGGGGAAACACGCTGGCGTCAACATGGGCTGTGCCCTCCTTTCGGAGAACATCAGCCTGCAATCGGGAGGCCAATCTGTTCAGTAGTTATGAGGTTTTGACGGAAACTCATGACCAGTGCCCGATTTCCGTGGCATCGAGGTGACTCCCGTGCTGTTATCTTCCGCTACGTCTATGATTCTGACACGTCACCAGATTTCGAAAGGACATCCACACATTGATTCGACTCAGACTTGTTTGTCTGGCCTGCGTGACAGCGTCGTCATTTGCGATCGAGTCAGCCAAGGCTGCCGAGGAATCCAGTTGGCAACGAGACGCGGCAGCGCGGTTGCAGGCGATATATGAGCGTGGAGAGTTTCGCGGCCGGACGTTTCAGGCGGATTGGCTGCGTGACAGCTCAGGGTACGTGGTTGGCGAACGCGATCGCGAAACCAATGCATTGATTCGAGCTCAGTACGACGTTCGCACGGGCGAGCGCGCTGCATTGGACGCGACGAACCAGCTTCCGTCCGATTCGCGGCAAAGACTGTCGCCGGATGGTCTGCGTGTCCTTGAATTTCAGGGACGGAATCTGTTCGTTCGCGAAATCGAATCTGGCCAGCGGACGCAGCTAACGAAGCACCCGGAAGAACGCGACGTCTGGTATCGCGATCCAATCTGGAGCCCGGACGGACAGCGGATTGCTTTTGTGGAGTCTGATGAGACCGACGTAAGAGTCCGGTCTGTTCTGGTTCCTTCGGACCCATCGTACCCCGGCATCCGGAATGATCGGTTCGCTCGTGTTGGCGAGACGATCGCCTCAGTGCGTGTTGGTGTGGTCGACGTTTCGGGAGAGACAACGCGATGGTTGCCGATCGAGGCGCCTCCTGAAGGATTCTATTTCGGTCAAGTCGACTGGGCTGGAAATTCGGAGGAAGTGCTGATTGAAACGCTCAGCCGGTTCCGCGACAAGCGCGAGTTTCTGATCGTCAATATCGAATCGAATGCAATGGAGCAGATCTATCAGGAATCCAATAAGGCCTGGGCGGTCAGCAGCCAGCAAAAGAACTCCGGACTGATCTGGGTTCGAGAAGGCGAGGCTTTCATTGTCATCTCAGAGAAAGACGGCTGGCGCCATGCATTCCTCCACTCGCGGGACGGGAAGCAACTGTCACTCCTGACCCCGGGCGAGTACGACGTGATTGATCGCAGCACGGTCGATGACGATGGAGGCTGGTTTTACTTCTATTCGTCACCAGACAACGGAACGCAACAGTATCTCTATCGTGTTCCGCTCGACGGATCGGGGACTCTTGAACGCATCACTCCGGATGGACAGCCAGGCACTCACGACTACGAATTCTCGCCCGATGCGCAGTGGGCGTTCCATACGTTTTCGACGCTGGACTCTCCACCCGTTGTTTCGCTTGTGGAACTACCCGAGCATCGCGTTGTTCGTGTACTCGAAGACAACGGGGAACTCCGGTCAATGATGAATTCCCTGTATCCCCTCCCGACAGAGTTCCTGAGGCTCGACATTGGCAACGGTGTTTCCATGGATGCATGGCTGATCAAGCCACCGGACTTCGATGAGTCGAAGAAGTATCCTGTTCTCGTCTACGTTTACGGAGAACCCCACGGACAGACTGTTCTCGATCGATGGGGAGCAGCCCAGAATCACTTTCATCGGGTTGTCGCGGACCAGGGCTATCTCGTCGTGTCGATCGATAACCGGGGCACTCCCGCACCCAAAGGGGCTGCCTGGCGGCGTTCGATCTTCGGCAGTCTCGGCCCGCTTTCGACGGAAGATCAGGCCGCGGGCCTTGAGGAGCTTGGCCGGATGAAACCGTACGCTGACCTCTCGCGAGTCGCCATCTGGGGCTGGAGCGGCGGCGGCTCAAACACCCTGAACGCGATGTTCCGCAGACCTGACCTGTATCACGTGGGGATCGCGGTCGTGCCCAAGCCACAACCGCATCTCTACAACGCGTGGTTCCAGGAAATCTACATGCGGACCCGCGAGGTGAACCCAGACGGCTATGAGCGATCTGCGCCGATCAACTTTGCGGACGGCCTCGAGGGCGACCTCTTGATGATCACAGGCTCGGGCGAAACCAATACGCACATTCAAATCATCGACGGGCTGGTCGATCGACTGATCGAACTTGGCAAGCCGTTCGACTACATGGTGTACCCCAATCGAGATCACGGTCTTCGAGAAGGACGCAAGACGGAGGTGCACGTGCGAATGCTCATCATCAGATACCTCCTCCAACATCTCCCGTCAGGACCGCGTTAGGAGAGCGGCTGGTCGAGCAATCGCGATCACCGGCAGCCGTCAGCGGGGACGCCCCACGGTTCTGGCCACCGTTCACTCCAGTACTGTGTCTCCCGTCGTCAGTTCGATCTGTCCCAGATCGCTGGGCAGCCCCTCGACGACCGTTGCGATAATCTTTGATGTCTCAGGATCGACGTACTTATCCTTCAGCTTGTCCGGACCGCCATACCGACCGCTGAAGTTCCACTGGCCCCACAGGAAAGTCAGTTGGTACTCACCTGCCGGAGCACCGTCGCCCGACTCATACGTGCCGACCGAAAACCGTCCCTCCTGGTCTGTGAACGCGGAGATCTTGGTTGGTACGGGCGAATCGCCCATCGGATGACAGGTCACCAGCAGCGCGGCCGCCGGCACACCATCTACCAGAACCGTTCCGGAGATCGGCGATGTCGGAACGCGAGGGCCTCCCCGTGGCTCTTTGGCACAGCTGGTAAGTGACAGCACCAGTACTACGATCGTCGCGATGCGCCGTCGTTTCAGCTTCACCATCAGTGCCTCTGGTGGTTCCGGAAACTGTTGAGAATCGAACTGCACAACTGGTCCGACTTACGAGCGGCTGCAGAGATCCGGCGGATGTTCGCGGGGCCTTCTGTCAGAACTCGCCAACGATCTCACCCTTGCCTCGGGTAATCAGCGACGCGAACGTAAGTGCGGCCAGGTTTTCGCTGAGGAAGCGAGCCGACCCGTCGCCCAGCAAGACCTGCACACCACCCGAGTGGAACGAGTAGAGGTTGCCTTTGGCATTCGAGCAGTTGATCGCACACGGCCCACCGTTGCCGCTGTCGACCCCATCAAACCGGCGCCCCTCGACCCAGTTCTCACCATTCAGCATGTCGGCCCAGGCACCACCACTGACGAGCTGAGCCATCGCTGCCTCCGGGTCGGCTGTTGGAGAGATCTCCTGGTTGCGTCGCCAGAGGGCGTTCCGGCCAGCGAGTTCACCGACCAGGATTGTGTTCGATGTTCCGTCGGTGATGTCCCGGATGCGTCCGCCATTTCCCCCGTCACTGAAGCTCGGGACATCCATCACCGAGATAGACCACGTGGCCCAGCCTTCCCGCCCCGACAAGTCGCCGTTGAAAGGGGCCGGGTCATAGGCCGCATGAGCGAAGTCCCCCCGTACGCCATTGACGGTGATGTAATCGATCGGCCCGGCATTCGTGAGGCTGAGATCCATGGCGGTGGGGACCCCTTCAAAGGGCGTCCCGGCCGGGATGGTGTAACTGACGGGATTCCGTGACGGGGTCGAGGGACACACGTAGCCCGGGATGAGCGTCCTCACGGGGACCGCATTGACCGGGTCCCAGCAGGACCGGTTTGTGTCGTACTGGTTGAACAACGGCCCCTGATCCAGATAGGGGAGCAGGCTGGTCGACCAGTTGGTAGTCGAGAAGGGAATCATGCCCGTTGCCGCCGTCACCGCGATATGTGCGGGCTTCGGGAACATCGAGTAGGTGTCATGGTAGTTGTGAAAAGCGATTCCCAGCTGCTTGAGATTGTTCTTGCATTGAGTGCGCCGCGCCGCCTCGCGCCTGCTGGACCGCAGGCAACAACAGGGAGATGAGGATCGCAATGATCGCGATCACCACCAGCAGTTCGATCAGCGTAAAACCGCGACTCCGACGAGTGCGAGAACGACCCATGGCGCTGGCTCCGGTGAGTTGGAGGACGGCGGACCCGACAGAACGCGGATCCGAGAAGGCTCGAAACGAACCCGTCGATGCACGTCCATCATAATCCGGGCTCCCGCTGAAGCCAACCATCTGTCTCGGTCTCGCCGGCATTCCGAGAGACACTGTGAGGTGTCGCATCAGAGGGGATCGCTCCCGGCTCGGGACTCCTCCTGCTCGTCTCCTGGCGATGCGCCATGGCTCTCCGTTTGTGGCATTCCAGCTCCCTGCCCGCTCCCGGCCTGTTCAACGACAGGGTCAAGCCGGAGCCAGGCTCGCGCAGACTTATCAGCAACCGTATGTAGATCAAAAACCCGACCAGCAGGAGCAGCAGGGCGACCAGCAGGAGCGGCGGAAAGAAGATGCCGATCAACACGGCGGCAAACACGCCAATGCCGATCTTCAGCACGTTTCCCGCACGTTGCTCCGACTTGCTGTCCTGCACATACCCGGCGACCCGCTTGAGAAAGACGAGAAACAGGATCGTCGCCGCCAGTGCCAGCAGGGCAGAGGCCCGATCGAAGACAACCGGCAGCGTGGTGAACCAGCCCGCGACCGTGATCAGCAGGCAGAGCACATCGAAGGCCACCGCGATTTAGATGAAGTTCTTTCCCGACAGGTCGCTGGGGGCCTTCAGGCAGGTGACCCGTCCGACAAACCCCAGGACGGTCCCGAGAAGTTGCATCGCAATGACAACGATGCCGACCAGGAAGGCACCGTTCCGCCCGGCCAACGCCACCGCCATCCCCCCACCCAACATCGCCACCAGGAGGCTGGCCACGATCAGGTACAGCCCGTAATAGACCAGGCTGATGCCACGATGCAGGGATTGAACTGATTCTGTCGCCATGCCACAGACTCCGATCTAGAACTCAAGGGTCTCGTGAACCGTCAACGTCAGACTTTCTCGGGCAGGAAGTGTCACCGCTGTTTGCGTGTCGACTGGCTGCACCTCCTCCAGTCGGGCCAGGACGCGGCTGATCACTTCGTCCGGGAAGTGCAGGGTCCAGTCCGGGCTCGAGACTGCGCGAAACTGGGGGGCGGGCGTCTCGCAGCACCAGTGCCGCGATGTCTCCGATGCGAAGTCGGGTG
Source organism: uncultured Planctomycetaceae bacterium (assembly GCA_963715185.1). Lineage (GTDB taxonomy): Bacteria > Planctomycetota > Planctomycetia > Planctomycetales > Planctomycetaceae > CAVPPT01. Next base: position 255,333 of record CAVQRG010000009.1, on the reverse strand, counting down.
TCTCGCCCGCGACGGGAAAGTGCACCGTCATCAGTTCGACGAGGTCTCCCGGGACGCCTGCTGCCGAGATGTGCCGGTTCAGAAAGGTGATCTCCGTCACCCGGGCGTAGTGATACGGAAGCTCCACGCACTCCGCGGGGAACACGTCTGCATCAAGCTGCATGAGGCCGGGATCCAGCACGTCTGCCCCGGACATCCCGGTCGAGGCGACGGCATACACCGGCTGCCAGTCCAGGTTGGGCGACCAGCGCCACTCCTGTTCGACATATGGAGCCGGTTCGATCCGGCAGATGGCCACCAGCGGTGCGTCGGCCAGCGCCTGCGGCCAGGCGATGGCCAGGCGAATCGGGATCGGAGCACCGGGGACCGGACGTGGGACACTGACCAGCCGGTCCACCGGGACTCCCCCCAGCACTTCGAAGTCATGCTCCAGACACATGCCATCCTCCATCTGCACCACCAGCCGATACGACCCGGGGGGATTCAACCCGAACTCGGCAGTTCCGGCCCTGTTCATCCTGCGCGTCGGCGACGCGTTCCAGGCCGCTTGCCGATCGCACCCACAGCTCCGACCGTAGTGGTGCGCATGCCAATGGCTCATACTCGACCCCACCGCGCAGGCGAAACCGCACGGGACACAGATCGGCGGACGTGAGCAGGCCGGCGTTCTCGGCCAGTCTGTGCATGGCGTCCACCGACGCCGAGTGAAACTTCTGCTGCTCGGCCAGCAGGCGCTGGTCCCGTTCGTAGGCCAAGTCGATCGCCCGCCACAGGCCACAGGCCAGGGCGAACGTGCCCCCCGCCGACACCAGCAGCAGCGTCGGAAACAGCACGCGCGCCGAAGGGGAATTCCAGCTCTCGTTCATCGGTTGGCCCTCGATGCTGCGGGCACAGTGTGAAGCCCGGCCGGGGACCGGCCCGTCGTCCCCCGCCGGTGTGCGAAAGTCGTCAGTCGTCAGTCGTCAGTCGTCAGTCGTCGTCGTCAGCGTCAGTGGTCGCACCGGTTGTCACCAACCGGTGCCGCGCAGCGGCAAGATGCCTCCGGCAACGGAAGCTCATGCGACACACGTCGTCGGCACTCCCATCGACCTGATGTCGGCATTACAGCGGGCGGAACACGACGGCCAAGGAGACGCTTCCTACTCAAAGGCCTCCTGCGGGCCAGGCCCGCACCGGTTGAGACAACCGGTGCTACCCCGCTGTCCGCACATCGCTCCGGGGGAGCGGGGGATCTGTTGCGACATATTTCCGGCTCTCCTGTTGATGTCACGTTGTTCGCAGCGGGGGACGCACGTCCCCCGCGCGCCCCGGGAACACTGATGGACCAGCCAGCAGTGGCACCCGGCGACGACCTCAGGCTCATGTCAGCATGAGCAGCATGATTGGCACCCCGAACACGAGCAGGAATTGCAGTCCGAAGATCATCCAGCCGAGCCGGTTGATTTGTTTCGCTCTGACCGGTTTGTCGCCCCTCCAGGCGTAGTAGAGGGCGGAACTCAAGAGCATGTTGATCCCCGGCAAGACCAGAAACACCACGCCATAAATCGCGTACTCCGTCCCTGTTAACCCGGGATCTGCCGCTGCAATCTGCGGTTGCTCAAGGGCCGCGTTTCTCTCCTGCCGCGTACGATGACTACCCCCGCCCTCACGAGCGAGGACATCACCAGGACCCTGCTTACGGCCGCGCGTGCTCATGCGTGTGACTCCACAAATACCAATGGGTTGCTCATCAACGAGACGCTCAGACGCCTGTCTGCGAGCTGCGCTACGCTTTCACGACCAGGCAGCCCGCCAGCAGGTCATGCAGTGCCTGCCGCTTCTGGGTAAAGGGGACCATGAGGAAACCGATGCCCAGCAGGAGCGCAGACAGAAACTTCCCGAAGTGGCGGGCGGTGGCACGTCCAAACCCGGTCCGTCCTCCCTGCAGATCGGACACCTTGATGTCGAGCACTGTTTTGCCCAACGTGGCCTGCCGTTCGGAGGATTCCCACCCCGCGAAATACAGCCACCAGACGACGATCAGAACCAGCTGTCCCACGGTGCTTTCCGGGGCCACCACAAATCCGACAAACCACATGACGACCCCGAGAATCAGGCCATCAATGATGGATGCGGCGAACCGTTTCCAGAATCCTGCGTAAGTCATGTGCTGTCATTCCTCGTCTGATGGGTGGGCAGGCGGTTCAGTGAAGTCCGACTTGGAGGAGCTGTGAACATGCCTGGTTCCTTATCTGCTGGAGAGAATCGTTGGCCCGCGTGTCGTCATCAAGCGGCCATACCGGGCTCGCAGACCAGCGCCCGGGGTGACGTTGTCAGTCGTTGAGTGGCTCAGTCGTTGAGGCGTTGACGTGGTCCACGGGTGCGTGAGCTCCCACTACCGTTTGACGTTCTCCTGTCGGGGGACTGACGGTTTTCCCTCGCAAGACGGCGCCTTGCTGCGGGCCGTCGTCTTGCTCGGGACACAGCCCCAGCGGCACGGAACAGGAGCCTGTCGACACCGCCATTCCCCGTCCCGCCAGCCGAGACGAAATCGTTTCGACAAATCGCGAAGTTCTGCGAATTCCCGGCAGATCGGGCGTCGTCATCGCAGTGCAGGGTTGGCTCAGCCGTGTGACTTGGTTTTTTTTGAAACTTCCCGGTCCCATCTGTCGGGACAAGAGACGGGACAGGCCCACAGCGCCCCCGGTACGCCATCACGTCGACGTGTGCCATCACGGGCCGGTTGTCACCGCTGGGATGAATCCAACACTCACCACACGGGGCGTCACCAGACGAGATGCGTGACCGCAGACATGTTGGAATTCTGGAATCGCTCGTCGGTCGAGGCTGGCGTTCCGGCCGCTGTGACCCGAACGGCCGAGTCCGCGCACGGATGCACTGGTTTCCGGAAAAATTTCGCAGTAGAGTGATTTCTAAGAAACTCACCTGTCCGAATCGTCGGGACTTTGCAGTGAGCCGGGCCATGAGCGCGAGTGGCGAAACGGAGCATCTGCTGTGCCGGGCTGCCGACGGCGATTCCGGGGCGAAGGCCGAACTCCTCGAGCGATGTCGCGAGCCGCTCAAGCGGATGATCGTGGTCCGGATGGATCCGCGGGTGGGCGCCCGCTTTGATCCGTCCGACGTCGTCCAGGAGGCCCTTGTGACCGCCAACCAGCGCCTGTCGGAGTACCTGTCGCAGCGCCCAGTCGCCTTCTATCCCTGGATCCGCCGCATTGCCTTCGAGCGGCTGATTGAACTGCACCGACATCACTTCGACCGCCGGAAGCGCAGCGTGCAGCGCAAAGCGCCCCAACCACTGTCCGAACAGTCTGCTCAGGCCCTGGCGGACCAGCTGGTCGATCCCCGATCCGGGCCGGTGCGTGAGGTGATTCGGGCCGAAATGCGTAGCCGACTCCTGGCAGCGCTGCAGACACTCCCTGAAAAGTACCGTGAGGTCCTGATCCTGCGACACCTTGAACAGCTGAGCACGGCCGACACCGCCGAGGTGCTCCAGGTCGTCGAAAGCACCGTCAAGACACGATATTACCGGGCGATTGCCCACCTCACCGATCACTTGAACGCCACAGGGGACCCGTCTGCGCCCCCCTGGTCAAATTCGTAGTCCCCTCGGCAGCTCTTCATGAACGACATCACCCACGCCCCCGCCAGTGAGGAGTTGATGGGGGAGATCCTCGACGAACTGGCCGAGCGCGTTCGCCGGTGCGAACCCCTGGATCTCAGTCGTTTCGAACAGCAGTACCCCGCGCACGCCGAGCAGATCCGCCGGCTCGTGCCGACCATCGAGGCGATGGCCCACATGGCCGGCTCTGCGACTGGGGATCGGGACCACACGCGGGCCGACCGCTCGTCGAGTCCACTCGGCGGAACGCTGGGGGACTTCCGCATCGTCCGGGAGGTCGGCCGGGGTGGCATGGGCGTGGTGTACGAGGCGGAGCAGGTCTCGCTGCACCGCAAGGTGGCACTGAAGGTGCTCCCCTTCGCAGCTGTGCTCGATCCCCGCAACCTGCAGCGGTTCAAGAATGAATCGCTGGCCGCCGCCCAGCTCGACCATCCCCACATCGTGGACGTCTACGGCGTGGGCTGCGAGCGGGGCGTGCATCACTACGCGATGCGGTTCATCGAGGGGCAAACCCTGGCCCAGGTGATCGCGCAGTTGCGGAATCGCGAGCGAAACACCAACCCCGTGGCCTCCGCGGAGAAGCTCTCGGACGCACACGTCCCGACCGTCATCAGCGACCAACCGGTCCCGCCCGAGACGGTGGATGTTCCCAAGGCCACTGCCCCCACTGCCCCTCCAGACATCGGAGAGACCGGCTCGTTCGGCGGCCTTTCGACAGATGGCTCGGTAACCAGCCGGGAGTTCTTCCGGTCGGTGGCCACACTGGGACGGGACGTGGCCAGCGCGCTGGAGTACGCCCACGAGCGGGGTGTCGTCCATCGGGACATCAAGCCGGGCAACATCATGGTCGATGGGGACGGCAAAGCCTGGGTGACCGACTTCGGCCTGGCGCACATCGAGAGCGACGTCAGCCTGACGCTGAGCGGCGATGTGCTGGGGACGCTCCGCTACATGTCCCCCGAGCAGGCACTCGGGAAGCGGGGAGCCATCGATCACCGCACCGATGTCTACTCGCTGGCGATCACGCTGTACGAACTGCTCACGCTGCAGCCGGCCTATCCCCAGACCGACCGCCAGCAACTGCTGCAAAGGATCGCCACGGAAGATCCCACGCCACCCCGACAGCTTCGCCCACAGATTCCGGCCGACCTGGAGACCATCGTCCTCAAGGCGACGGCCAAGAACCCGCAGGAGCGCTACGAGACGGCCGGCGATCTGGCGGACGACCTGCAGCGGTTTCTGGACTACCAGCCGATCAAAGCCCGCCGGCCCACATTGAGCCAGCGGATGAGCAAGTGGGCCCTGCGGCATACGGGCCTGATCTGGTCGGCCGCCGCGATCCTGCTGGTGAGCACAATCGCCCTGGCTGTTAGTACCGCACTCATACTCGCGGCGTATCAACGTGAGGGTGTGGCTTACGAGGAGGCGCAGGCCAACTTTGAGGAGGCGCAACAGAACCTCGAGTTGGCCAAGCGCGAGCAGCTACGGGCCGACCGCGAGCGGGATGCCAAGGAAGTGCAGCGGCAACTTGCCGAAGAGCGTGCGCTCGAAGCCAGGCGAATTGCTTACGTCGCCGACATGCGGCTCGCATTTCATGAGTCGAGTAAACTTGCTCACGGACAGGCACACGAAATCCTGAACTCCCAGATTCCGCAGCCCGGACAGCCAGATGTGCGAGGAATCGAATGGGACATTCTCAGTTCCGGAGTGGCGACGATCGACGTCCCGATCGGTCGCCACGACGGACCGGTGACCGACATCGCCCTGTTTCCCGACCGCCGGCTGTTTGCAACCTCCGGCGAGGATGGCTGTGTCCGGATCTGGGACGCCGAGACACGCTCGATGGTGAGGGAGTTTCGTCTGCAGGACACGCCGATCTACACGGTCGGCGTCTCCCCCGACGGCAGGTGGCTGGCCTACGGGGCCGGCAGTCGCGACAGCCCCGAACTGAAGCCCGTGACGATCATCGATGCGGTGACCGGCGAGTTTCTCGGCGAGACCAACCGCCACGACACGACAATCCGCCAGGTGCGGTTCTCACCCGACGGCCGGTACCTGGCCTCCGGCAGCCTCCAGGAAAAGTTGAGTGTCTGGGAGTTCACCGATGGTGTGAATGGCCGGTCTGTTGATCTCACACAACCCTACGCGCGTGCGGAGAACTTTGTCATCCAATTCGTCGACAACTGCCGGCTGCTCGCAGAGCATCCGGACCGGACAGGATACCGACTCTGGAATGTGGAGTCCGGCGAGGTCTTGCGGGATTATCCCGATGCCGATGGGGAGGCTGTGCGTCACTTGGCGTATTGCAGCGAAAGAGATGTCCTCGCCTACGTACCTCATTGGCATACGAATGATCATAGGAAGTTCAGACGCGTTGTCACGCTACTCGACATGCACAGTGGCGAGGAGATCGGACACATCGACGCTGATGAAGTGATCACCAGTCTCAATTTTGGCCCTGATGGATCGGTTCTGTCGGTTGGCTACAGCACCGGAAGAGCGAGGCGAGTTCAACTTCAATACACCACCAGTGGCTCTGGCCGTGTCGTCCAGGCAGTGGGATGGCACACCAGACGGATCCACAACGGAATGGTCACGCAGCTGCGTACTCTCTCCAGCAATTTGATTATCACCAGCGGCTCCGACGGCACGGTGACCCTCTTTTCGCCATCTGGTGGACTCGACCGGTCTGCAAGGTATCCTGCTCACAACCTGAGCACCGTGGCCTGTCTGGCCACGTCGCCGGATAACCAACGGCTGGCCTCGGCCCACTTCGATGGTGCGATGCGCATCTCAGACCATGCCACCGGTCGGGCGCTGGCCGAGTCGGCGCCACTCTCTCAGGCCGCGAACGTGCTGGCCTGGTCCGGCGACGGGACACACCTGGCGGCGATCAACGATGCCGGCGAGTTCTGCTGCTGGCGAGTTGACGGGGCCTTATTGGAGGAGTGTCTCCGCGATGCGTTGCCGGAGACGTCATCCTTCAAAGGAGGGCTGGCACTCAGCCACAACGGGGCCTTCATGTACATTGGCGACGGTAACGCGATCCTTCCCGATGGTCTGGATGGAGTGCACTGCTGGGACTTGCAATCCCGGCAGAGGATGAACCTCGTCCCGACGCACGCCACACCTTCAATCGTGGTCGTCTCGCCCGACAACCGTCTGCTCGTGTCTGCCTCGGACGCAATCGAGGTCTTTGAGCAGCAGACCCTCTCGTTGCACCATCGCTTGCACCAGGGAGGCAATTGTAAGTCTCTGCTGTTCGCGCCGGATGGCCGGACACTGGTCGCAGGCTACGAAGATGGTTCCGTCCGACTCTGGGACGCGGCGGAGGGACGGCTGATCCGCACGCTCAACGAGCACGGAGTGACGCCCTGCGAGGCGACGTCTCTGTATTTCAGCCCGGACGGCCGGACGCTGATCGCCGGCGATGACATCGGTCGGCTGCGGTTCTGGAACACTGCCAGGTGGGGACACATCGGCAGCCTGCCGTACATTAAGTCCCGTGGGTCGAAGAGGGTTGTCTTCGTCGGCCTGAGCCCCGACGGCACAGTACTGGAGATCGGCCGGGACGTCCGACGCAAGGACCGGGAAGGGCCCGATATCGAACTCTTCGGCACGCAACTTCGGCCACGTGAGCACGGTTTAAGCCGGACGACTGGCATCAACCCGCCGACCGATTGTCTGGACGAGAGATTCTGCCGGCGGCACGTGATCGACGACCAATGCGACGGCGCCTGGGCGCGGTCGCGTGCGACATCGATCAGGATGGGGACCAGGATCTGCTCTGTACCGCCAACGACTCGAACTGGATTGCCTGGTACGAGAACGACGGACACCAGAACTTCACCCGGCGGATCATCAGCTGGACACTCGACCACCCAGGCGAGGTTCTCGCGGTGGATCTGGACCGTGATGGTGACATCGACGTGGTCGGTGCAGAGCAACTCGCACGGACGATCGCCTGGTACGAAAACGAAGGGCCGCAGCACTTCACACCGCACACGATCAGCACAAGCGGCACATCAGCCCACGCCTTGGCGAGGATCGCCGTCGCTGACGTCGACCGTGATGGCGACATCGACCTGCTGAGTGCATCGCACGCCGACGAAAAGGTTGCCTGGCATGAGAACGACGGACGGCAGCATTTCGTCGAGCACTCACTCCCCGCAACGATCAGCCAACCTTATCACGCGATCCCGGCGGATCTGGATTCGGATGGCGATATCGATGTCATCAGCGCGTCCAGGAAGGATAACCAGATTGCCTGGTTCGAGAACGATGGCCACCAGCAGTTTACGCAGCACACCATCAGTACCTCAGCCAATGGGGCACTGTCTGTTGCGGTGGCGGATGTTGACGGTGACGGCGACACGGATGTCCTGAGTGCCTCGATCGAGGATAACAAGATCGTCTGGTACGAGAACGATCGTCAGCAGAGTTCACCGCGCATGTGATCACCGCCGATGCCTATCGTGCTCAATGTGTGCATGCCGCCGACCTGGACGGCGATGGCGACGTCGATGTCCTCAGTGCCTCGCACGGCGACGACCAAGTTGCCTGGTACGAAAACAACGGCGAGCAGGACTTCACGACACACGTGATCACCACACAGGCCGACGGTGCGCAAGGTGTCATCTCAGCCGATCTGGATGGCGACGGCGACCTCGATGTGATCAGCGTATCCAACCGGGATGACACCATTGCCTGGTACGAAAACACGGGCAGCCCGGCGAACACTCCGGACATCCGCGCCGAGAAATAGACCGCCCGGCTGAGGCCCAGGCGCCGCAGCCCATGGCGGCTGTTCGGCTGTCGCGGCGCTACGCTGACCTGCCACCACCGCATCCGCTCGCGGCTCATCCGCAACGTTCGCCACCTGAGGTGGCGAACGTCAGCCGTAACCGGGCACGAACGGAAGACTTTGATTTCAATTACCGCGTAATTGAGTGCTCCGGTTCACGGCTTTGTTCGTCGGATTTGAAGCGGTGTCAGTTATCCATGAGGGCCAAAGGTCACATCATCTTATTTGGCACGGCGAGACCGCATGAAATCATCAAACGCTCTCTTTGCATTGTATCCGTATGCAGTGGCAATATCATCGACCGTCTTCCCATTGTTGTCGGGGCGTTCAGGGTCTGCGCAAGATCGAGGTAGACACCAACTACCGTCCAGTCAATTTCGTCGAGGTTTTGTTGAATCGTACCGTCGATTGCCATGTCAACAGCATGATGTAGTGGCGTTTGGCCAGATTCGTCTTGAATATTCACGTCAGCACCGGCCGCGACCAAGGCACGGACGATTTCACCAGTTTCGTCATTCTCTCCGGCGAAGCAATTGCCGATGACCACGCCCGACCCGGCAGATTCGGATTAGCACCTGCATCAAGTAGTCGCTGAACGGCGGAAAGGTCTTCTCGCCACACTTCGTGGATGAGCGCGTCTTCCAGCGTTGCGTGTGTCTCTTCCGTCATGTGATTGGTTGATCCGACGAACAATGTTTATCGAGACCTCGATAACGCTCAACGATGCTCGATAACGCTCATGAGCGGAATCGCCAGATCAGAAACCACTTCACTCCCGTGCCGTGACCTGCCCCCCTGAATCGAGTCCAGATGTTGAGTACAGTCTCGGCATGGTGGACCCAGCACAGGAGAGCAGGTCATGGCGAGAAAGCGATTTCGTCCGGAGGAGATCATCCACAAGCTGCGTGAAGCGGAAGTAGAGCTGGCTCAGGGGAAGAAGACCCCCGAAGTCTGCAAGAAGCTGGGGGTCACGGAGCAGACGTACTACCGCTGGCGGAAGGAGTACGGCGGTTTGAAGGTCGACCAGGCCAGGCGGCTTAGGGACCTGGAGAAGGAGAACAGCCGGCTGAAGAAGCTGCTGGCTGAGGCGGAACTGGACAAGGCGATCTTGCGGGAGGCGGCCTCGGGAAACTGCTAAGCCCGGCGAGGCGTCGCAGGGTCGTGGAACAGGTCCGGGATGCTCTGGGACGAGAGAAGGTCTCCGAACGCAGAGCCTGCCAGGTCCTGGGCCAGTCCCGGTCGACGCAGCGTCGGGCCAGTCACGTCCCCAGCGATGAACCCCGTCTGGTGAAGCGGATGATCGAGTTGGCCAGTCAGTACGGACGGTACGGCTACCGCCGGATTACGGCGATGCTGCGTCGAGAGGGGTGGAAGGTGAACCACAAGCGGATCGAACGTCTCTGGAGACGGGAGGGGCTGAAGGTGCCGGCCAAACAGCCGAAACGGAAGCGCCTGTGGCTGAACGACGGGTCTTGTGTGCGGCTGCGTCCGGCCCACCAAGATCACGTTTGGAGCTACGACTTCGTCTTCACCAGAACTCGTGACGGCAAACCGCTGCGGATGCTCACGCTGATCGATGAGTTCACGCGGGAGTGTTTGGCGATCGATGTGGGCCGACGGCTGGACAGCGAGGACGTCCTGGAGCGTCTGAGTGACCTGTTCGTAAGACGCGGCGTGCCGCAGTACCTCCGCAGCGACAATGGAGCGGAGTTCACGGCCCACAAGGTGACCCGCTGGCTGGAGCAGGTGGGAGTCAAGACGCTGTTCATTGAGCCGGGCTCTCCCTGGGAGAACGGCTACATCGAGTCGTTCAACGGAAGGTTCCGGGACGAGCTGCTGAACGGTGAGATCTTCGAGACGCTGTTGGAGGCGAAGGTGCTGATCGAGCGTTGGCGCGTGGAGTACAACACCGTGCGGCCGCACAGTGCCCTGGGGTACTGCCCCCCGGCCCCGGAGTCGCGCCCGCCGCACAAGTCCACTTCCGCTACGCTCCAGCGGCCTTGTGCGGCGACTCTGTTGACAACTGAAACCCTAACATAGACCTTGGTATCAACCGTGGGGGCGGGTCAGAACAGCCGCCATGTTTAACGATGGAAGCGCCCCCAACAGCAAGGAACCTCAGTCGGACGACATGGAGAATTGCACTGTTGCCGGGCTCTTGGGCGTTCCACCGATGGGCTGTTTTGACAGCACTTCAACTGGACAAATGACGGCCCGCAGTCTCCACACTGGCGGGATACATGCGTTGCTTGCCGACGGCTCCGTCCGATTCATCAGCGAGAATATTGACTTTTCCCGGACCAACAACGGCTGTGGTCCAGCAAACCAGCGCGGTGTCTGGCAAAAGATACACACGCGTAGTGGTGGGGAGGTTGTTGGTGAATACTAAGCAACGTCACCTTAGAGAATCGTCGACGCGAATTGCCCTGCGGTCTCTGGCGACAGGTATTGCAGCAATCCTGCAATTGGGATTGGCAGGTTGCGGAGCGAACTATCCAGAGCTTTCCAAAGTTCGCGGCCAAATGGCAACAGAGCAACTCGATGTCGGCGGACCAGTTGCCAACAGTGTTGGCATGATTCTGGTTCCCATCCCCGCTGGCGAATTTCAAATGGGAACAGCAGTCTCAGCTGGTGACGGAAAGAAGAAAGTGACACAACCGCCCGGTGCCGAGGCCGAACAACCGCAGCACAAAGTTCGCATCACGAAAACATTCTTGATGAGCATTTGTGAGGTGACCCAGGGTCAGTATGAAGCGGTCATGAACGAGTCCCCATGGAAGGAACAACCACTGACAAAAGAAGGCAAGAACATTGCAGCCACCTACATCTCCTGGGAGCAGGCACAAGCGTTTTACAAGGCCCTGAGTGAGCTTGAGAATGCCACTTATCGATTGCCGACTGAAGCCGAGTGGGAATATGCCTGCCGCGCCGGAACATCCACCGCCTTTAGTTTTGGCGACGATGGAAGGAAATTGGGCGAGTACGCCTGGTTTGATGAGAATGCACACAAAGCTGGAAGGCAATACGCTCACCCCGTTGGGGCGAAGCTTCCGAATGCCTGGTCACTGTACGATATGCACGGTAACACCTGGGAATGGTGCGCACGACTTCTATGGCTCCTACGGAGAACAAACGAAGAAGGCGAAAGGCGATGTTCTCATCGACCCCATTGGACCGGAAAAAGGCTGGCAACATGTCTGGCGCGGCGGGGGCTTTTCTGAGAATGGGGTGAACCTCAGGTCTGCCAGTCGAAACAGCTATGGTCGAGTCGACTACCGACCGGAGTTCATGGCCGGATTTCGGGTTGTCAAAGAGGTGCCCTAATGAAACAAGAGTCCGCGCAGGTGCATTCAAGTGTGATGTTAACGGGAAGATGTCTGATATCGGCCCTGTATGTGTTCGTCGGTGTCTGGTGGGCAATCGGCCAGCCTGCGGCCGTTGTGGCGGGTGATCTGTGGACTGGCTGGCTGGGTCCACAGCGGAACGGTTGGGTTGCCAACTTTGAGTCGCCCGAGGCTTGGCCGGATGATCTGAGCAAGGAGTGGTCAGTGGAAGTGGGCACCGGCTACGGCTCACCGCTGGTTGTTGACGACCGCATCTATCAGCACGCGAGGCAGGGGGATGATGAAGTCGTCTGGTGCCTGGAGCAAGCAACCGGAAATGTCCTGTGGCGGAAAAGCTGGCCTGTCCCGTTCAAGACAGCCGGTGGTGGCGAGTATCACGGAAACGGACCGAAGTCGTGCCCAGTTTATGCAGATGGTCGCCTCTTCACGATGAGTATCAACGGGACGCTGTCGGCGTGGGACGCATCATCCGGCGAGAGACTTTGGCAACGGAATTACGACGCTGAATTCGGCAAGAGCCATCCCAACTGGGGCGCATCAACGTCTCCGATTGTCGATGGAGATCGTGTCATCGTCCACTTTGGTACGGACGAAGCGGGGGCATTAGTGGCCCTCAACGTCGCCACTGGTCAAGAAGTCTGGCGGCATGGCCAGGATGGACCATCGTATTCGTCTCCGCTGGTCGCGGAGCTGGACGGTGTCCGACAGATCATTGAGTGGAATCACCGGGCGCTTGTTGGTGTCGACAGCAAGACCGGTGAGTCCCTCTGGCAGTTTCCTTTCGCTCACATCGGCTCTGACCAGAACATGCCCACCCCGACACTTCACAACGGTCGCGTCCTGTTAGGCGGAGAGAATCGCGGTATTCACAGCATTCGTCCGGAACTGAAGGACGGAACGTGGACTGTGACAGACGAGTGGCATCAGAAGGACGTGGCACTCGACATGAGTTCCGCTGTGATCAACGAAGACCATCTGTACGGTTTCTCACACTACGACAGCGGGAGGTTGTTCTGCCTTGATCCCAAAACCGGTGAAGTCCTGTGGACTGGGCCGCCACGGACCGGAAAGAACATCATGTTCCTGTCAGCCCCCGGACTCGTCGCCGCGCTAATCAACAACGGTGAACTGCGAATTCTCAAGGCATCCCCGGAACAGTACGACCAGATCGCGTCGATCCGCGTTGCGGAAGATCGCACCTGGGCACCGCCAGTACTCCTGTCCGACGCCGTGCTCATCAAGGACCACCAGCACCTGACCATGTGGTCGCTGCGCCCGGAGGAGACCACTCGATGAATATCCTATGGGGAACGCTGATGGCAATCATCGGCCTGTTCATGCTGTTCTGCGGCGCTGTGAAGAGTGACTTCGTCATCTACCGGCTGCTTGTCGCTCGCTCACGCATCCTGTGGGGAGATGCCGTCCATCGTTTCTTCCAGGTCAGTGGATTGATCGTCGCGGTGCTTGGCATTCTCTGGGCCTCGGGAGTCATCTGGGCAAGTGGCTAAACCGCATCGAGGGAAGCGACTTGCAGAGTCCTGATTTCCTCGTACAGCGCTCGAGTTTCGCCAACGGCGTGGAAGTGACCGTCAACCTCGGGCCGACACCGTTCGCATCGCCGGCAGAGGATGTCCGACTGCCGGGTTACGGGTTCCGGATTGTTCAGCCGGATGGCCAGATAGTCGAAGGAAGATTCGGACACCGCGCCGAGTGGGATGGTAACGACGTGCCTTTCTGAAGACCTGCAGGAAACACTCGGGCGACCGAACCGCCGGACAATCAGACACCCTGCCAGGGACCGGGCCTCATCTCCGGGACCTGATCCATGCGTGGTGCGCGCTCGTCTGCGCTGGGCACCGAGCATTCTCGCTGAGCCGACGACGAATGCCTCAGGCTGTGGCGCAGACGTTGCGTCTGTGGTGGCTCAGTCGGAAGAAACCGAGTCCCGCGAATAGTCGAAGACGTGGTCCCAGCGGTAGTCGAGGACGAACTTCATGTCCTTGATCGTCGCGACCTGAAGTCGGCCGGCCTCCTCCATCCGCAGCACGCGGATGGGTTGTCCCGTAACATTCGGAGCTTCGAGCTGCGAGAGATACCGGCAGGGCCCCTCGATGTCGAAATCGATCACCACACCGAAGTTCTGCTTCATCCACGCTTCCACCTCGGCATCCAGTTGTTCTCGAGTCATATCCTGACCCGCATGCTTCAGCAGGTGGTACAGCAGCAGAATCATCTCCTTGGACTCCTCTTCCTCGGCACACTCAATCAATCGGGAGAAGACGGCGCGATTGGTGGCCAGATTCCGGAAGAACAACTGCTCGCTGACATCCTTGAGAAACTGGAGCTGCTTGCGCTTGTAGCTGCTCCACTGTTTGACTGCCAATCCGCCGAGCGCCGCACTGAGGGCGATGGTAGCCGTCAGGACCGGCATGAACCCGGTGACGCGCTCTTCGTCAACACCCAGACGGGCTGCCCATGCCGGCCCCCCCACCAGGAACAGCAGGACGGCCATCACCAGCAGCAACTGCGGCAGCGCCTTGAAGAGCACCCCGACCGAGGCACCGACGGCCGGAACCGCGAACAGTGCCAACTGCCTCATGTTCATGCTGATCTGGACGTTCGGAAACAGCAGCTCGATATCATGCTTGGGAACGTCCTTATAGAAGTAGGCATAAATCGCCCCCGGCTGAAACTTGCTGTTCTGGCGCTGCACTCGCTTCTTCCGCGACGACAGAAAGTAATCCTCCCCCTTGAACTTCAACAGCAGCACCACTCGCTCCAGGACGTCCACGTCGACCTGCCGCGTGCGAAACCACTTAGTGATCGTAGTGGGCTTCATAATGTCACCCCGCGCGAAACACATGACCAGGTCGAAGTCATCGAGGTCTACCTTCGTTGAGACGTCAATCAGCGTGACGGCCTCGAACGCGCTCTGGATCTGTCCGTCTGTGATCTCGAAGAAGTTGGCACGTCTCGCCAGTTGACTGATGAGTTCGGTCACCTGCTCCTGGTGTTTTTCCAGGGAAACCGGCGGATGCAGGATGTGCGTATCACGATCGGGATCGAAGTGCGTGTAATGCTCTCGCACGGCATTGCTGTGCTGCAGAAAGTCGAAATGCACGCAGGCTGACAGAATCTCGCACAGTTCACGGAAGTCCTCCTGCTGATCCCGTGGCAATCCGCCATCGCTCAGGCACATCCCGATCACGTCCTGCCGCCGATAGGGAATGAAGTGTTCGCCAGGCGAATCGTCGGCTGCCCAGTTGTCGGCAGGAGTTGCATCGCAGGTGCGACCGGTCCTGGTACTGCTCATCGCGTCCTCTTCTCTGCGCACATCGCCGGCTTAAGGGTTGTCACACCACTTGCTCGTCCGCTGCAGTCAACGACATTCTGGCGGAACAATGGCATCTCGTGCCCGCCAGCAGTGGCCGTGCAGCGCCGGGAAGGCGTCGGGATGTGCACCTGACTCGCAGCATCCCAAAGGGGGCATCCTAGCGGAGTTTGCCGGTCGCCACCACAACCGTTCGGCGCCACCCGCCGCAGTGATACACCGTGAGCCTTGCTCAGCAAAGCGGACCGCTCCTGGAAGACCGATGGATGAATCAGACGCCGCGCTGGACTGCAGTGATGAACGACCATTCGAGTGTCGTCATGCTGCTGCGCACACCCGTTCGCACTCGTGGGGTGCAAACGCGACACCGTCGTGATCGAACGGCAACCGTTGCTGGGGAACCCTGCGGACTGGGCCCGAGAGCCTGTCGCAGTTGACTCCGGCATCTGGTCCGACGATGCTCTGACTTCTTTCGACAAGCGCCTCGAATCGGTGACCCGAAGCGATTTCTGGTGGGACTGACGACGCGGTTGCCGGCGCCGCTTTGGCAAGATCATCGCAGGCTGCCGAAGATGGGATCGGGTGCAGTGAACACCGAACAACGGTCTGAAACGTTGCACCGGCACCGCGCTGCATCGGGACAGCGTCCGCACCATCCGGACGCCGCCTGCTGGCCGATGATGCCCCCACCAGTCGTCACGCGTCGGCATTCAGTCTTCTGACATCCTGTTCACAAAGCGTGACACGGTTGCTCAGGAGTTGAAACCATCTCCCGGCCCGGTCCAGTCCCTGCACCTGATCGTTGGACCGCCTTGAGACATCGATCCCCTGCGTACTGCAAGACTTGCAGCCTCCGTTCAGCCTGATCCGACGAGTTCGCCGAACGATGGCATAAGACCTGCGGAACACGTTGATGCACGGCTGCGGCGTTACGTCCCCCACCTGCGCGACAGCCCAGAACGGAGTCCTTCTCGGTACCGAGTGGCTCCAGGGAAGTCATCCGATGTCCTCACAACTTCCCCCGACCTGGGTGGCTGATCTGGCCAATTCCGTCGCTGCTGCGATGGAGCCCGGAGAGATTCTGCCTCCTGTCGGCTGCCACTTCCACCTTGCCGACGATGTTGCCGAAGTGTCGGTCTTCGCATCGCTCACGGAGATGATCGGAGGCGACAATGACGGCCTCCGCTTCACGTCGGGGTTCACCATCGACATCGCCAGCTTGATCGCACAGTTCGAGCGAGTCGATCGTCTGGAGTGGCAGGCACTCCCCGAACCCCTGCCGCAGGATGAGGTGGGCGCCCATGTGGGAATCGAGGGACTCTGGCAGGGGCATCGCGTGTGGTTGAGGATTCTCGCGGAACCACCAGACCGATTCGAAGTGGGCCGATACGCCAACTACTACGAGACGCGGATTGTCGACATCTGGTAAGGCTGCGCGACACGAATCACGTGTCCCGCTCTTCCCCCGGCAGAGCTGCTCAACTGCAGTGACAAGGGACCGCCAGCAGGTTCTCGGCACGTTGACTTCATGCGAGGCCACAAGTATCGTGACTTCGATCCCTACACACAGAATTGATCGTTCGAGGTCTGGTGATGGTTGCATCTCGCCCTCCTGCCCGCTCGGTGCCCCGCTGCGTGATTCTCGCACTCACGCTGGGCCTATGCGGTTGTCCCGGTGAAGCGCCTCAGGGAAGCGGCGTCGACGTCAAGGCGTCGAGTGACGGCAAGCCCGTGATCGGCTACGTCACGAACGGGATCGCCTCTTTCTGGGTGATCGCTGAGAAGGGTGCCGAAGCTGCGGGAACCGAGTTCGACGCCCAGGTCGAGGTGCGTATGCCTCCCGACGGACCAACGGACCAGAAGCGTATGATTGAGGAACTGCTGGCCATGGGCGTGGACGGGATTGCCGTCAGTCCCATCGATCCGGACAACCAGCGGAACATTCTCAACGCGTGCGGTGAGCTCACCAACTACATCACACAGGACTCGGATGCCCCCCAGACCAACCGCCTCTGCTACGTGGGCATGAGCAACTATGACGCCGGCCGCCTCTGCGGCGAGTTGATCCGCGAAGCCCTGCCCGATGGAGGGTCCATCATGATCTTCGTTGGACGCCTGGAACAGGCAAACGCCCGTCAGCGACGCCAGGGGCTGATCGACGAACTGCTTCAGCGAACGCATGATCCCGAGCGAACTCCCGACCCGGCCGAGCTAGTGCTCGACTCCGGAAACTTCCGAATCCTCGGCACTCGGACAGACCAGTTCAACTTTTCCGCAGCGAAGGCTCTGGCCGAAGATGCACTGGCAGCGCATCCCGATCTGGACTGTATGGTGGGGTTGTTTGCCTACAATCCACCTTACATCCTAGAGGCGCTGAAAGGGGCGGGACGCCTGGGCGATGTGACCGTCATCGGATTCGACGAACAGAACGAAACACTGCAGGCGATTGCCGATGGTCACTGCTATGGCACTGTCGTTCAGGATCCCTACCGGTACGGTTACGAATCCGTCCGAATTCTCAGCGGACTGGCTCGTGGAGACCAGTCGGTGCTCCCAGAGGGCGGATTTCTGGACATACCGGCTCGCAAGATCACTTGCGCAACGTCGAGGAGTTCTGGGCCGAACTGCGTCGACTGACCAGCGATGCCGACCAGGAGCCTGCGCGTGACGCTGATGCCGAATCCTGAGTCACAGTGCCGTCCGACTGATGACTGAACGCACCGGCAAGCCGCTGCTGGCGATCCGCCAGATCATGAAGGGTTTCCCGGGTGTTCAGGCGCTCGACGGGGTCAACCTCACACTGGGTACGGGTGAGGTGCTCGCAGTGATCGGCGAGAACGGAGCGGGGAAGAGTACGCTCATGAAGATCCTTGCCGGCGTACAGCAACCTGACGCGGGCGAGATCCTGATCGACGGCGCGCCTGTTGAGATCGACTCGGTGCACAGGGCTCTGGGACTGGGAATCGCGCTGATTCACCAGGAACTCAACCTCGCCGGCAACCTCGACGTCGGCGCCAACATCTTTCTTGGACGGGAGCCTCACCGCCTGGGCTGGATTGATCGGGCCAAAATCCGGCGCGAGTCTCGTGAGCTGCTGGATCAGGTCGGGTTGCCGATCGCACCCGGTGTCATGACCAGCAGCCTCGCGCTGGGGCAGCAGCAACTGGTGGAGATCGCCAAGGCCCTGTCGGTCTCGGCGAGGATTCTGATCATGGATGAACCGACTTCCAGCCTCTCGCAGGGCGAAGCCGATCGACTCTTCGAATTGATCGACAGCCTGCGGGCACGCGGAATCAGTGTCATCTACATTTCTCATCGACTGGGGGAAGTGCGGCGGCTGGCGGATCGCGTCACTGTGTTGCGTGACGGACGAAATGCGGGCGAACTACAGCGCGAAGAGATGACGCATGATGCCATGGTCCGGATGATGGTGGGGCGAAATCTTTCTCAATTCTACGCACGCCGGTCTCACGCCGTCGGCCCAGTCGTTCTCGAAGTTGCAGGACTGCGAACCCTGGCTTACCCCGCCGAGGCACTGTCGTTTCATGTCCGGGCAGGGGAGATCGTCGGCGTCGCGGGCCTGATCGGCGCGGGGCGGTCGGAAATGCTGCGAACCCTGTTCGGGGTCGATGCCCGGCTGGCTGGAACGGTGCGCATCGGCGGACAGGAAGCAAAGATTGACAGCCCGCGCGATGCCATGGACGCCGGCCTGGCTTTGGTGCCGGAGGACCGCAAAGCTCAGGGACTCGTGATCGACATGGCAGTACGCCCCAACGTCAGCCTCGCGGGGCTGCACCGCAACCGTGTCGCAGGGCTGTTCCGCAACGGTCGGGCGGAGAACTCTGACACACATGAGATGATTCAGCGGCTGCGGATCAAGACTCCGGGCAGCGGGCAGATCGTGCGGTATCTGTCCGGTGGGAATCAGCAGAAGGTCGTGATCGGGAAATGGCTGTCGCTGTCGCCGCGCCTGCTGCTGCTTGATGAGCCGACTCGGGGCATCGATGTCGGTGCCAAGCAGGAGATCTACCAGTTGATCGAAGAGCTGGCCGAACAGGGTGTCGCGATTCTGTTCGTCTCCAGTGAGCTTGAAGAGATCCTCGGGATGTCCGACCGTGTGCTCGTCATGCACGAAGGTCGACTGACCGGTGAGTTGCCGCGTGACCAGTTGAGTGAAGAGGCGGTGATGAGGCTGGCGACCGGTGCGACTGCGTCGGAAGGTGGCTCCGGAGTGGACCGAGAGGGGGCTCCGGTGCCATGAACAAGATCTCGGGAATCCTGGCACTGCTGGTGGCCATTTGCCTGGGCACGGCGCTGCTCAACAACGCGTTCGTCAGTACCTTCAATATGGAGAACGGACTGCGCTGGAGCACGCTGTTCGGCATCATCGGCATCGGCGTGGCGTTCGTCATCATCACCGGTGGCATCGACCTCTCCATCGGCTCCATGATCGGCCTGACGGGCTGCCTGTTGCCGATGCTGCTGGTTGACTCGGGCTGGCCCGTGCCGCTGGCGCTGCTGACCGTGATGCTGCTGGCCATCGGCCTCGGCCTCGTGCACGGACTGCTGATCACCAAGCTCAACCTGCAGCCCTTCATCGTCACCCTATGCGGTCTGCTGATCTACCGGGGCCTGGCCCGGACGATTACGGGAGACCAGGCAAAAGGGTTCGGCTCCGCCTACGACGACTCACTCCGCCTCCTGGCGATCGGCAAACCCTGTTCGGTCGCAAGCCTGTTTCTGCTGGCGGGCCTGCTGCTGCTGGCCCGAGCAGCTTGGCGGTGCTGGCGGCAGGTCGAAGCGCACCCCTGCCGGCACACGGGCCACGCCGCTCCGCATCGCAGGCCTGTTGATCGGTGCCATGCTGACCATGGTGGGATCCTCCAGATTCTGGTCGGGATGGGAGGTCGAGCGCGGCTCACCGCTGGCCTCGATCGGTTCGCTTGATCTGCCAACCTGGAGCGTGACTGTGCCCGCCGAGGCCGAGATGCGCCCGCGCACCCTGATGCAGGCATGTGGCCTGGCCATCTGGCCGGGACTGCTCTGGCTGGGGATCTCGCTGCGACGTGGCCCGTTGGGGAGACTGATCGCCCCCACACTTGCCCTGCTCGCCACTGGCGGGGGCCTGGGGTATGCCCTCTGGCTCGTTTCCTGGCAGGACAACTGGTTCTGGCCACATGCGGGCTGGGCCCGTACGTGGCGGATCGTGGCGGTGTTCGCAGCACTGACACTGACGATGTGCGCGCTCTCCTGGTTCGCACGCCGCACCGTCGCGGTCGCTGGCAGCAGCGCGCGGAACCCACTTCTGCTGATCGGTTCTGCAGCCGTGTTCTGGCTGCTCGGCCAGACACCACTCGGCTCGACACTGGTGCCGGCCCCGGTCATCTTCCTGATCCTCATCGGGGTGCTGGCGTCCGTCTTCCTGAACCAGACCATCTATGGTCGCTACCTGCTTGCACTTGGCAACAACGAGGAAGCGACCCGTTTCAGCGGTATCAATACCGATCGAATGACGATCCTGGCATACGCGATCTGTGCAGGACTTGCCGGCGTGGGAGGCATCCTCTTCGCCCTCGACAACAACTCGATTCAGCCGTCCGGACATGGCAACTTCTTCGAGCTGTATGCCATCGCGGCGGCAGTGCTCGGCGGGTGCAGCCTGAGAGGTGGCGAAGGCACGATCGCCGGGGTCGTGATCGGAGCCACGGTCATGCAGGTACTGCGCAACTCGATCAGCCTGGTGGGCATCCCGTCGAAGATGGAGTTCGCCATCATCGGGCTGGTGATTCTCCTGGGCGTGCTGGCGGACGAGATTGCCAAGCGACTTGCCGCGCACCGACATGCGATCGCAGCCCCCCGAAGCGAAGCGAGCCGCTGAGGAGCGGAGGTCGACGACCGTCAGATGTCGCGGTCAGCTTCCCCTGTGTCGCCTTCCGGAGCCGCGGACTCCTCTGTGTCGCCTTCCGGAGCCGCGGACTGCTTGGGGTCGGTCTCACCCGCGTCGCCTGCAGGGTCTTGAGGCTCGGCCTCAGGCGCAGGGCGGAACGACAGTTCAATCTCCGTGCCACCCAGCAGCAGCCGAATGGCATCGTCACTGAGGCGCAGTCGAGCCCGCGCCACTCGTTGGACACGTTCTGCTCGTCGAGCACGTGGCCATCGCGACAATCGA
Organism: uncultured Planctomycetaceae bacterium; assembly: GCA_963715185.1. Taxonomy (GTDB): domain Bacteria; phylum Planctomycetota; class Planctomycetia; order Planctomycetales; family Planctomycetaceae; genus CAVPPT01. The sequence continues at coordinate 234,066 of CAVQRG010000009.1, read as the reverse complement.
GAATCTCAACCGACTGGTAGTGATTGTTAGCGGCAAAGATACTCTCACCGGGCCGCTGTGCTCCCCGAATCGGCGCATCGAACACGAGCACCGGCCAGCGCCCGGGAGGTGGGGATCAATTGCCTGATTCGTTACCTGCCGCTGCCAGTCCACCTGTTGCGAGTCGCGATTGATCGCACACACCGGACCGTTGACCGGCAGCAGCTGGTAGCGGACCTTCGGCAGAACCAGACGTCCGAGGGCCAATTGCTGCAAGGGGCGCTGTGTCAGCAGGTACCAGCGGTCGGGGGTGCTCAGCACCGACACCGACTCCAGGCTTCGGGCATCGTCAACTTTGACGCGAAGTACGGTATCGCCGCTCTTGGTCTGGATGATCTCGAACCAGCCCTGTCCATCCAGCACGGCAATCTGCTGCCCGTCAACGGGAGTCCAATGGAACTCCTCATCGATCTCCCGTTCCCAGACCTGCTCTTCGCGGATCGGATCGTACAGGCCCAGGGCATAGGCCTCGCCCTCCTTGCGAATGGTCAGAAACATCCGACCCCAGTCAGCAGATTTCCGCTCCGTCTGCACACCGTCTGGCAGCGTCAGCGGCGGACCGGCATCAGATCCATCGAGGGCATGCAGTCGCCGGACCCGGTGAGCATTCGCGGCGGGCGGGCACAGAACGATGTACTCGTCATCGGCAAGAATCTCTGAGCCGTGCTCAATACCGCTGCGTGTCCAGAGTTCCTCACCCGTCACCGGGTCGATGGCATGCAGCATGTCCCCCGTCAGAAAGCAGAATTGCCGCTCACACAGCGGTCCGACGTTGCCGACAAAGTGTCGCGTCACCAGATCCTGTCGATGATGAACCCGAAACCCGGGATGCTGAGTCTGCACGATCCGACGACTCCGCCACGGCGACGTGCTCTCACCAACCGACTCCATCAGCAAGGTCTCTCGAATGGTGCGCGGCGCCCCGGGCTGCAGCGTGTCGAGCAGCAGAAACCGATCTCCGAGAAACACCAGCACCAGATGCCCACGGACCGCCACGTACTGGGTGGTCGAAAAACTGCTCAGGTCCAGTTGACCCAGCGGGTGTGCCCATTGCCGGCGTCCGTAGCCGTCGCACGCGACAAGCTTGTCCCCCTCCAGCCAGAAACTCCACCCGCACCACTGCCTGTCGACCGGCCCGTTGAATGGCACCGGATTCCTGTTCGCGTTCGACGAATGACGCCGCGTCTTCACCTGGATCTGCTCGGCCGGCCAGTTGGGAACATCCGCGAACCCGGGACCCAGCTCGCTGCTCTCCCGCCAATCGCGTCCGAGGTCCCGTCCGGTTCGGCCCGGGAGACACTCGACATCTGCCCAGCGTGTCTCGACTTCGCCGAGCAAGGCCGCTGCCAACTCACTGCTGCCCTGTTCTGCGTAGAGTTTCGCCAGCCGGGCCGTGGCTTCACCCGGCACCTCGACATCGGACGACTGGCGCAGGGTCAGCAGCAGCGACTCGGCAAGGAGGGCCGAATCCTCGTTCGTCATTCCGGTGACGAGAGCCCGACGCAGTCGATCGGCCTCCCGATGGCTGGAGAACAGCGCGAGCATTCGATCGATCGACTGAGCTTCGTGCTGCTCCAGCACGCCGGCCATTACATCGTCCAGACGCTGGCCAAACTCACCGGGATGCTGCTCCTGCATCCGCTCGCTCAACCGCCGCAATCGGCCCGCTGTCCAGCGATCGGCCCGCACACGATGCCCCGGAGCCACGAGCGCGGGCACCAGCGGTTCCGTCGGCATGAGTGCCAGTTCCAGATACCTGTCGAAGGCAGCCAGCGGCTGACCAGTCTCTTCGAGCCCTTCGGCGACCGTCCGGAGAAACACCATCCGCTGCGCCGGCGTCTGAGCCAGCCTGTCGATTTCGTCGATGGCCCCCTGATAACCGGCGAAATCGACCCGCAGTCCTTCGAGGAGCGTCGACACGACCAGTTGTTCGACGCGGGGATGCCGCTGTTCTGCCAGCGATGCGCGCAGATCCGCCAAGCCCCGCGTCGCCTCTCCGGCATGCAGCGCCATTTCGCCGCGAACAGCCAATGCCGCCGCATCGGCAGGATTCTGCTGCAGATCCGACGCGACCTGCTGCGCAATTTCCCGGACATCGCGAAAGGCCATCAATGTCGAAGGAGTCTGCGTGAACAGGCGTCCTCCCCCGGCCACCAGATTCCCCAACACCTGGCCAGACCGTGTCGGCGACCGCACCAGCAACCGCCCCGCCGCAAGGTCAATCGTGGCGACTTCCGCCGTCACCAGCGGTACGTGGTATCGATCGGCGCTGCGGATCCCAATGCCGCTGGGCTCGGGAATCTCGCACGACCAGGCGCCTGTTCCATTCTCGCGATTCAGGCCCACCACGCTGTGACGGCCCACGACCGCGACAGTTCGACGGCAGCAGCCGGCAACGTACAACGAGTCTTCCCGAGGCACGGACCAGACGGTCTGACCATCTTCGAGATCCAGACAGTGCAAGGCGTCGCTGTCGGGAGCCGTCAGCAACACATCGTCTCCGGCGATCTGGACGGCGACGCCCGCCCAGCGCTCTTCAGACAACAGCATTTCGGGAGAGACGGTTTCCACCAGTCGGCCTCCCATGACCATGGGCCGCGGTGCGTCATAGAGGAACGGAATCTCGGTCTCATTACTGCGATACTCGGCAGCCCACGCCAGTGTTCTGGTGGACAACTCGACCGCGAGAACGACTCCGCAGCCTGTCGGGCAAATCAGCAGATCGCCATCGACGGCGTAAGCCGGTGACAGGCCTCCCAGCCGGCGTCGGAGCGCATCGTTGACACTGGCACCGGCATTGACGAGGGCCAGACTCCACTCGAGCTCGCCCGTCTGTGGATCAATCGCCAACAACCGAATCTGTCCGCTGTCTTCACCGAGCACATACAGCCGCCCGTTGACGGGCAACGGCGCCCCAAGGAAGAAGGTGCCAGCCAGAGGCAGACTCACCCGATCGCGCGGCCCCCCGGCCTCCCAGGTCAGACGCCCTCCCTCAGCTTCGTAAGCCCTCAGCTGATTGTGCGAATCGGCCCGCAGGGGATGCCGGCCAATCTGGGCGGACAGAACACTCTGACTCAGGGCGCCGACGAGACCGGAATCCTTGATCACAAACACGTGCTCCCCATCTGTCGACAGGGCCGCCGATGTCTGATCACGCCAGGCGCGTTGCTGGAGGAATGTGCCGAAGGGGCCGGCCAGGTGCTGATTGAGTCCGGTCACTGAGCCGGCCGAGGTCAACGACTTCACGAGGTAGCTGAATGTGTCATCAGGTTCGTAGGTCTTCCAGATCAGGCGGCCCGTGGCAGCCTCCACCCCGCTGACATAGCCGTACGCGCCGAATACAAGTGTGTCGCCGGTCACGACCGGAGCATGGACCGGGATATCCGCCCGATGCGGTGCACTGCTTCCGCGGTGTTGAAGGCTCTCCAGTTCCGTGAGGAATTCTTCATACTGCTCCGCCGATGCCACCTCGGACCGGTCCACAACAGGTCTCTGCCACGCACCGTCCCAGATCGGTGTCCCGGACCAGATGGAGGCGTCTCGCTGCGGGTTGCCACCCGCGACCTCCCAATCGCGAACGGGGCGCTCGCCCGCCGCCTGGGCATCGCCGAAATTCGCCGCCAGCCAGACGCGGGCATCCTCGACGTTCGTCAGACTGGGAACGTTCTGGCCACGGAGCTGCGGACTCGCCTGCCAGCGAAACAACTCAAGGAGGCGTATCGCGCTCGCCTCACTTCGGCCGGCACGCCACCAGCAGAGAATCGAGGACTCTGTCGCCTGCGGCTCCCATTGCCTCGACAGCCCATGTTCGAGTCGCAGCCGATCGAACCAGCGAGCCGCCGTGACGAGATGGCCGCGGTCTTCTTGGGATTTCGCAAACTGCCAGGCCGCCTCTCCGCCAGCAGCCGTGTGAAAGAATCGACGAATGACCTCCGCCGTCAGGCTGAGATCCTGCTGGGCCGACGCCGCCTGAGCGAGTGCAGTCGCCTGCTGGCCAAACTTCTGTTCGTAAAGCCTCAGCCCGTCCGCCGGCAGGTCCGACAGCAGACGCGAGACATGCTCCCGGGCACTCACGCCGCCATCGACGTCGACGAGAAAGTCCTCCGAGTAATCGAGGATGAGTTGCAGCCTGTCGATCGCCTCGGCGTACGACCCGGCCGCCAGTTCGTCCTCGGCGCGACGCAGTTGCAGCAGGACCTCGCGGTCCTCGGGTAGAGAGCGGGCCCCTTCGGAGACGCCCGGTGAAAACCGGATCACCTGGGCCTGCACCCCGTGACACGCTGACAGGCCCATCGTCGCGAAGACGACGATACGAGCGATGGAATTCATGGTGGTGACTCTCGGCCATTCAGATGCGGAGCACTCTTTCGAAAGCATAGGCGATCCACCGGAGTGGCACGAGACGGAGTCCGTGCAGGCACCAGAAGTGTCCGACGACGCACGCCGGAAGCAACAAGGCCCACCCCTCGTCCGAAGGGCGGGCCTTGATCGAAAACCATTGCGTGCAGACGCAATCACGGATCAGTTCAGGATCTGATCGGTATTCTTCACGACTGAGGTGATTGCCTGAGTGTTCAGGGCGCCCTTCTGGAACGTCTGATTCACTTTCAGGGATCCATCCACCCACATCATGACCGTAAAATCGGCATCCTTCGGCACCTTGTAGCTGGGCGGACCCTGCGGGTCATCAAATGTCGTCAGCGGCGTGTTCTTCAGCGAATTCGCCTTGGCGAGTTCCTTGAGCTTGCCTTCCTGAGCCTTGGGATCATCGCTGAGGACCACAACGAACGCGGCCATCTTGTCATCGGAGTTCTTGCCGACTACTTCGTCGATCTGTTTCACCAGACTCGCCAACTCCGCGTTGACCTCGCGAGCGAAAATGCTCACCACCGGACGGTCCTTATACTGGCACCGATAGCACAGCTGGTTGCCAGCGTTCGGACCTGTCACATCGGTCACATAGAACGCACCAACGTCCGACCCGACCTCCAGACAATCCGACTTCCCGTCCTCGGCGTTTGCAACGGCGGGGATCAGCATGACGGACATGGCCAGACCTAGGAACAACTTCATCACTTTTCTCCTTTATCCATTTGTGAAACGGGGACCTGCGGCAACACGTCCGCGCGTATTGTCGAGATTCGCAATGCAACTGACAAGGGGCTCACCCTGGGTTCCTCCTGCGGATTCACGGGAATCTCTCCGGAGCCCGATTCCTGCGTCCACCAGCACACACCGGACCCCTTGACGATCAAATGTACACTATCTACAATCTCCCCATACAGGTGTGCCGTCGACCGTGGGGACGCTCCACAAGTCCCGCCTAACAAGGAGGTTCCAGATGTTGGTGCTGTCTCGACGAATTGGTGAGTCGATCGTGGTTGACGACCAGATCGAGGTGCGTGTGCTGGATGTCCAAGGGGGCCGGGTACGCCTGGGGTTCAACGCCCCCGCGGAGGTTGTGATCCGACGCATGCAAGCATCATGCCAGCCGGAAGGGACTCCAGCAACAACACTGGAGTCCGAGGCGCCGGTCGCCCGGGCCTCTTAGCCACGACCGCCAGTGCCGCGAGACGCAGATCGGCGGTCGCCTTCGGAGCAGGTGGGAATCACCAATTCCGCGCCTGAGGACACTTCCCACAAGACATCGAAGCTGTCTGTGGGCCCCGACGGAAGGCGTGTCAGGCTCCCCTCACGTGAGAGGGTACTGAGCAGCGCCGCATCTGATGTTGGTGGAATATCGGCTGTCGGGCGAGGCTCGCGCGTCAGTATCGACGGGAAGACGACGTCGACCTTGTTCGCCTCGAGCGTGCGGATTGAATTCTGAGAATCCGCACAATTTGCAATTGAATCTGTGGAACTTACAATGACTCCGAGCGTTCTGGAGACTGGGAGATGCTGTGATTTCTCCTCCAGCTTGGGAACCCTGTCCGACGACTCCGGAGGTGGCGAGTGATCTTGGCCCAACAGAATGATGTCGATCTCTGGCAGGTGTTGCTGTATGTCGGCATCGGTTTCGCGATCCTCATCGGACTTGTTCTCGCAGCGATGTTCGCCGCGTACTTCAAATTGTGGCTCAGGGGGTTTGTCACAAACGCGAAGGTCAACCCGTTTGCCTTGGTGTTCATGAAGCTTCGCAAGGTGAATCCCCACGTTATCGTGGACGCGAAGATCTCGGCAGTTCAGGCAGGCCTGCAGGATATCGGGACCTCGGCACTCGAGGCCCACTACCTCGCCGGCGGTAATGTCCCCCGCGTCGTGCGTTCGCTGATTGCCGCGCATCGGGCCAACATCGACCTGGACTGGGACACTGCAGCAGCCATCGATCTCGCAGGTCGAAACGTTCTCGAGGCCGTGCAGACCAGCGTCGATCCGAAAGTCATCGACTGTCCTGATGCGAAGAAATACGGCCGCGCGACCTTGGACGGAGTCGCAAAGGACGGGATCCAGTTGAAAGTGCGTGCCCGCGTGACTGTGCGCACGAATCTCTCGCAACTCATCGGCGGTGCGACCGAGGACACGATCATCGCCCGCGTCGGCGAAGGGATCGTGTCGGCGATCGGATCAAGCGAAAGTCACAAGGTGGTTCTGGCCAATCCCACGCTGATCGCTAAGGCCGTGCTCTCGAAGAGCCTCGATTCGCAGACAGCTTATGAGATTGTCTCGATCGACATTGCGGACATCGATGTGGGCGACAATGTCGGTGCCCGGCTTCAGGCCGACCAGGCCGAGGCTGATGTGCGAGTGGCCCGGGCACGTGCGGAGGAGCGTCGGGCAGAGGCAGTCGCTTCGGAACAGGAAATGCAGGCGAAGACCCAGGAGAACCGCGCGAAGGTCGTTTTGGCGGAGGCGGAAATTCCTCGCGCCATGGCCGATGCTTTCCGGACCGGAACGCTGCGAGCGAGGAATGGCCACGCCGGTGAATGAATCCTGTTGGAGCTGAAAGTACGGTCTCCCAGGATCTGACAACTCTGCGGATCTGGTATTTGACGTCGGCAAATCGTTGTTGCCCGATGATCCACATGTTCCGCCCCTTGTGACGAAAGATCTGGTGCATCGGCGGTTTTTGCGGCCTGTTGACAGGCACGGCGCCAACCAGCGTGTAGACTTGGCTTCGGCCAGGAAAATCGTTTGTGGACGGCTCGATGAGGAGCCGTACAATTGAGAAACAAGTTCGGGTTGAGTACGATTCGTGACGTCGCTGAGGGAGGGCGACCCCGAGGTCGATTGACTTGCCCCTGTGTAGTTGGGAGCAATCCTTTCTCATGAGTCAGAACATCACTATCGAACTGAATCCCCATCAGCGTGAGATTCTTCTCACCGGCTTGAGGTTCGTTCGCAGCTCTGCGGCCATGACGATTGAAGACTGGTCGGAAGAGGTGGAAGCCGAGCGCGCTCGGCAGTACGAACTCGTTGATGGCCTTGTGGCCCTGCTGGATGGTGCTGGCAGTCGGCGGGCCGCCCGCGTCTGAGCCGTCCGCGGCAGTCCATCCAGGTTCCGATTCGCGGGATGGTGCTTCCCGGATGGGGGCGGGTGACCGTGGAGGGATGCGACAGTAGCCCATGCGTTATCAACATGTCTGCGTTGAGGCGTTAAGCTACTCGCTGCCCCCGCATGTCGTCACCTCCGTCGCGCTCGAGCAGCAGCTCCAACCTGTATACGACAAGCTGCATCTGAACGTCGGCCGCCTCGAGTTGATGACCGGCATCCGGGAACGTCGCTTCTTTGATCCTGGCGCCAGGCCAGGCACAATCAGCTCTCAGACGGCGCGGGAGGCCATTGCGGCATCGGGGATCGACCTGCACCATTTCGGTGCACTCATTCACGGCTCGGTGTGCCGCGATCAGCTCGAGCCGGCCACGGCGGCCGCCGTTCATCACGCCACTGGCCTGCCGCAGTCGGCTCTGGTTCTCGATGTCAGCAACGCCTGCCTCGGCCTGCTCAACGGCATGGTGCTGGTCGCGGATCTGATCGAGCTGGGACGGATTCGTGCGGGAGTGATCGTCGGGACAGAGACCGGACGCGACCTCGTCGAAGGGACCATCGACTCCTTGCTGCGCGACGAATCGCTGGGGCGTCAGGATCTCAAGCAGGCATTCGCCTCTCTGACGATTGGATCGGGATCAGCTGCGATCGTCCTGTGCGACCGCAAGCTCAGCCGTACCGGACAACGATTGCTGGGTGGCGTGTTTCGGGCGGAGACCTCCACTCACGCCTTGTGCCAAGGGGGCGTCGCCGCTGGTGAGCACGGCGACCATCGGCCGCGGATGGCTACGGACGCCGAAGCACTGCTCCATGCCGGAATCGAGTTGGCAGCCGAGACCTGGCCCCGATTCCTGACGTCTGTGGGCTGGTCACAAGAATCGGTCGGACGCGTCTTCACACACCAGGTTGGCCGGGCCCACCGCAAGCTGCTGATGCAGCGACTCGAGCTCGCGGCGGACAGTGATTTTCCGACATACGAATTCCTGGGAAACACCGGCGCGGTGGCCCTTCCCATGGCGGTGGCGATGGGTGCTGAGCATGGTCTCGTTCGCCCGGGCGATCGGGTTGCCTTGCTGGGAATCGGCAGTGGCCTCAACTCGCTGATGTTGGCCATCGAATGGGGCACGCCCCTGAATTCCGCGGCTTGTTGACTGTCGTTCGGCCACCTTTTCGGCTGAATCGACGATGCCCGTCCTGTCTTGCCGGACCGTCAGAGTCCCCGCAGACGTCGACCGTTTCCGCACCGAATCGCCGGGAACGATCCGTAGCGCCGCCGTCATCTTCTGGCAGTTGTGGCAGGACTGCGAAAGCCCGCGAAGACCATCCGGCGAATCCGTCGATCACAGAGGGGACACGACCGGCTGCGCTGCCGAGTCTCGCGGTGAATGAACGCCTCGGGTGTTCGCAGGCCGCAGACTCCCGCCCCTTCTCGACGTCGGGACCCCCCAGATGCAGAACTTCTTCTCCAAGCGTGACCCCTGGGGCAATGGCTTCGCCTTGTGGATCTTCGTCGGATTACTCTTCGCGGCGCCCCTCGTCGTCGCGGCGCTCAGGGGCATCGAGCTCGACAACAGCGTGGAGAACTGGCTCCCCAAGGACGATCCCGAGGCACGTGTCTACGCTTGGTACAAACAGCATTTTCCGATTGAGGACCGCATCCTCGTCACTTGGGACAGCAGTTCGATCGCGGATCCACGCGTCGATCAGTTCGTCGAACTGCTGACCGGAACCGTGGATGAAGACGGAATCTGTCGGGACAGGATTCCCCAGGTCGCTTCGGTGCTGACACCTCACCAGGTGCATGCCAAGATTCTGGACTGCGACGTCGTGTCGAGCGAGGCTTTCGACCGGCTGCGCGGATCGCTGATCGGGAACGGCCGCATCAAGATGCGACTGACCGCATCCGGCCGCGAACACCAGGAAGCGACGATTGCACAACTTCGCGACCGCGCCCAGGCAGAACTGGGGCTATCTCTCACCGTGCTGCCCCCCTCGCGGGACGGGATTGTCGATCAGTATCCCGAACCCTTCGTCGCCGGTGACGAACAAGCCCCGATTGACGACAGTTCACCGCTGCGTGCGCTGATGACGAACGTCCCGGCCCACGACCTACAGGTGGCTTGGGACGGAATGCACACGAATCCCGACGACCTGCAGCAGTTCCGCTCCCTGGCACACAGCTTGTCCGGGCCAACGGGTCAGCCGTTGATCGAAGAGTGTTTCATTGTGGCCGGATCACCGATCGGGTTGCTCGTGACGCTCACCGAGGCCGGTACCGCCGACCCGGTCGCAACGCTGGCGGCCATTACCTCGGCCGCCGAATCGCTGGGGATCGCGGAGTCTGAACTGCGGATGGCGGGCGAAGCGGTGACGGGTGTCTCACTGAATCAGGAGATTCAGAAGGCTTCCTGGAACAAGTCTGTGTCGTGGGCCGCCATCCATCAGCGATCGCCCATGCTGCTGTCCGGAGCCGTGGGCATCTGTCTGGCGTTCGTCTTTCTGCGGAGCCTGCGACTCGGACTGCTCGTGCTGGCGGTTTCGTACTACACCACGGCCATCGCCATCGCCTTCATCCCGTTGTCCGGGACGAGCATGAACATGGTGCTGATGGTCATGCCGACCCTCCTCAACGTCCTGACGCTCTCCGGCGCAATTCATCTCGCGAACTACTGGAAACATGCCGCGCGCGAGGATGTGCAGACCGCAATCGTGCGGGCCACCGCGATGGCCCGGCAGCCGTGTGCACTGGCAAGCCTCACCACCGCCGTCGGTCTGCTCTCGCTGCTGACCAGCAGCCTGATGCCGGTACGGCAGTTTGGAATGTACTCGGCGATTGGCACATTGATCTCACTCGCGATGGTACTGTTTGCGCTTCCAGCCCTGCTGCAGCTCTGGAGCAGCAAGGCTCCTGACGAAGAGGAGCTCAACGCAGAGAAGTGGCGGCGTTTCGGCCACTTCATTGCACGCCATTCGACGCTGACGAGCTCCGTGTGCCTGATCGGAGCCGCCGTGGCGACCTACGGGCTCACGCGATTCCAGACCGAGACCAAGGTCATTCGCTACTTCCCAGAGAACTCCCGGCTCGTGCAGGATACGCGCTCGATCGAGCAGGGACTGTCGGGCACGGCATCCGTCGACACGATTGTCCGATTCAGCACCGATGCTCAGGAGAATCTGCGGTTTCTGGAGCGCATGGAGATCGTCCGTGAGGTGGAATCGGCGGTCCGGGAGAATCCCCACATCAGCGGAGCATTGTCGCTGGCGGACTTTCAACCTGTGATCCAGCCGCCGCCCGACGATGCCAAGACGTTGCACAAGATTCGCTACAACAAGCGTTCCAGCGAGACGGAACGTCGGATCAAGACCGAGGAAACCTCCGCACGGGCATTCCTCGTGCAGGCAGAAGAGGCTTCTGCCCCGAGCGCGTCAGGGGCCCCCGTGCTGAATGCCGCAGGCGACGAACTCTGGCGCATCACGGCCCAGGCTTCTGTACTGACGGACGTTGACTACATGCACCTCACCGACGAACTCGAGGCATGTGTCGCGGGCATCACTGGCACGCACGACGGCGTCGAGCATGTCGTCACTGGCACCGTACCGCTCTTTCTCCGCACACAGCAGGCCGTGCTGGAGAGCCTGATTCGCAGCTTCGGCCTCGCATTCGGCATCATCGCCGTTGTCATGATCGTCCTCCTGCGAAATCCGCTCGCGGGCCTCCTGAGCATGCTGCCGAATCTCATGCCGATCGGCGTGGTCTTCGGGCTCATCTCGTGGTGCGGCTTTCGCGTCGATGTCGGATCGATGGTCACGGCCTCGGTGGCGTTGGGAATCGCGGTCGACGGGACACTGCATCTGCTGACCTGGTTCCGTGACGGCATCAACTCCGGACAGTCTCGTCGTGATGCGATGGTGCGGGCGCTCTCGCACTGCGGCCCGGCCATGTGGCAGACCAGCGCCGCGATTGGCATCGGACTGTTGATGTTGTACCCAGCGGAACTCCTCATGATCAGTCGCTTTGGCTGGCTGATGTCGGCCATGGTCGCCGCGGCACTGGTCGCGGACGTCGTTCTGCTGCCGGCGTTGATGGTCGGACCGCTGGGATGGCTGCTGGAACGCTCCGTGCGCAGCAAGACCAACGAGTCGTCGCCGGCCGCAGCGCCCGAGCCAACTCAAGCCATTCCCGACCAACGGCATCCGCTGCAGCCTCACTTCGATCGCTCCGCTCGGCGCGTGTCACGGCAGCATCAGGGTTCGTGAGGCCGCAGGTCGGGCTGCACTGCCACCGGCCGGACGCCTCAGCCGACGATCCTGCAGACGCCCGGTCACCTTCAGGTCCGGCCGTTCAGACCGCTGGGCCCAGGCTTCTGGTGTTGCTCGTCGCCTCACCCGCGAAAATGCTTATCGCCAACAGGGCTTGGTCGGGGTATAATCCGCGATGAAAGGTGAAGTGTGTCACTGCGAAGTTGGCACACACGCAGATGTCGAGTTCGGAACCCAATCGCCCGCTATGAATGAGTTCGTCGAGCCGCTTGGCCCTCGGATCCTGATTCGCAAAGATGAGAGCCGCCAGACGACCCGGGGAGGGATCGTTCTGCCGGATCAAGCGGAGATTCCGACAATCACCGGACGTGTCGTCGAGATTAGTCTTGAAGTCGAAAATGACGAAGAGTTCCCGGTGCGGAAGTACGACAAGGTCCTGTTCCACCCGAAGCACGCGATTCCCGTCGATTTCGAACCCGACAACCTGCTGTTCGTGGTGCCTGTCGAAGATGTCGTCGCCGTGTTTCGCAAGGCAACATCCAAGACGGCCAGCGAAGAAAAGCCTGCCGGAGACGTGGACGAGTCGAACGATGCCGGCGACTACGACGACGTCCAGGAATAGACCGTCAGCATCGCCAGGACATCGTCTCCGTCACCGTGCGAAACTCGGTATGGCCGAACCGGTACCCTTGGACGTTACGATTCGCTTCGCCCGAGACAATGAGCTCGAGGCTTTGGAATGCTTCATCGAGCCGTTCGTCACCCAGGGGCGCGTGCTGCCCCGGACGCGCGAGGAACTGTTCGACCTGCTCCCCCGTGGTTTCGTAGCCACAGCCGGCGAAGAAATCGTCGGGTTCGCCGCGCTTGAGGTCTACTCGCGTAAGCTCGCAGAGGTCCGCAGTCTCGTCGTCAGTGAGAAGGTCCGCGGGCAGGGCATTGGCCGGAAGCTTGTGACCGCGTGCGTCGACCTGGCGCGGCACCTGCAGATCTACGAAGTGCTCGCCATTACGTCCGAAGAAAACTTCTTTCGGAGCTGCGGCTTCGACTTTACGCTGCCTGGTGAAAAGAAGGCCCTCTTCTATCAGACGCGCGAGACGCACTGAACCAGACGCCCCGACGGTCGGCGGAGAAGTTACTCCACCTGCTGCACCCGTCCCATGCGAAAGGTGATGTCGGCGCGCATCATCTCGCCCCCGAGAAAGTGTCCGGGGATCAGACTCACGGACTCGTAGGGTACCTCGGCCGTAATCCGAAACATCTGCAAGTAGTTGTCCCGGTCCAGCAGGTCGAATGTGGCGCCAGCACTCGGCCCCTCGGCGTAGACAATCTGGATATCGACATCGTTCCCCGGAATGCGGGCCGCCGTCAACATGTTCTTGATGTCAAGAATCACCTTGTCGTTTGCGGATTCCCCCGGGCCGAGCAGAGGAGTGAAGTCCTGCGACGCCAGGCGTCCCCCTTCGCGGAGCGCTCCGTAAAGTGTGTTGGACGCATTGAGCGCGTAGCCGAGTTCCACGGTCCCCAGCGTCAGGATGAGAAATACGGGCGCAATCACCGCAAACTCGACGATGGCGGCCCCCCGACGTCGCTCGGCGATCCTGCTCTGCACAAACTGGTTTCGCGACCTGCGCATGGATGTCCAGCCTCTCTTATGGGTCTGACTCACTCGGAAAGCGGTCCTGCTATTCGTGCCTCATCACGGCCTGTCCCGACAACGTAATGTTCTTCACCCAGAAGGGGGGAGAATCGCCACCTCGTCGTACGGGACTTCGATACGCACGATGTACAACTGCCGAGCTTGGGCGTCATGCACTTCGATGTCGGGCAATGCGGCGTAATTGATTCCGCTCGGGTTGAAGCCGGGGGCGTCAAACTGCGACCCGTCCTTGATGTAGACAGTTGCCTCACCGGCATCGAACGCCGCTGAGATGATGGAGTCGACTTTGGCTTCAATGTCCGAGGTCCAGCGATCATCGACTGCCCCCACGCGGGCTCCCTGCTTGGCTGCCGAGTTCATGGTCTGCACGATCATGTAGGCGTGCCCCGCCTCCATGATTCCTGCCAGGAAGATCCCGAACACCGGCACGACAACGGCCATCTCCACCGTTGTGGCGCCGCGACGGCCACGGGACTTCTGCGGACGCAGCCGGCACATCATCACTGCCATCTCCTCACACGTTGTGTCACGTAATCGCTGGTCTCGTGCAGCCGCAGGACATCCATCTCGGCCACATGGCCGCACGTCTGGGAGTTACGACTTTTCCGGGATTCCGACTGTTTCAAGCCTAGGACACGATTCCGGGACGGGCGCCGAAAAAATACAGACATTGCGGGAGTTGTGAGGCCGAGGATGATTGTGAACCCTCGGCGCCACCTCAGACCCGAAGCACGCACATCGCAGCGTCGTCCGCTCTCCCGGAGAGCGCGACGCCGGTCGCCGGCTGGACTGCTCCGCTGTCCTTCCGTGGACCGTGGACCTAGAATGCACAGAGACCTTCACGCCGGTTCGCTGGGAGAGAGGTTCGATGACCGAAGAAACGGTCCAGATCAAGCGGTATCCGAATCGGCGCTTCTACGCGCTGGGCACGAGTCGTTACGTGTCGCTCACCGACATCGAGGAGCTGATTCGCGAAGGCAAGACCGTCCAGATTCGTGACAGCCAGACCGCAGACGACATCACGCGGCTGGTGCTGACGCAGATCATCATCGAGCGGCACCCGGACAAGATCTCGCTGTTTCCGTCGTCCATGCTGCACCTGATGGTGCGGGCTAATGACATGATGACGGACTTCCTGCGCGACTACTTTCGCAATTCGCTGACGTATCTCGAGTACCTGCAGCGGCACGGTGCCGTAATGGAAGGGATGCCCCAGCCGATGCACTGGATGAAGGCCTGGTTCCAACCTCCGACACCGGCACAGTCTGGTCAGCTTCCGAACGCACCGCCACCAGACCCCAACGACCCACTCGATCTGCGGGTCCGGGAATTGGAGCGTCGCCTCAAGGAGTTCGATCACGCCGCTGCCGAGGCCGACGAAGCGGCGGAGTCGCACAAGGGCTGAGCGGCACGCGTCACGTTCGCGTCCGCTCGCCGGCCCCTGTCTGCAGGGATGTCAGCCCCTCGCAACTACAGTTCCCTCCACAGACCGGCGTGCGGCGCGGGGAAGTAGCCCTCGTCGTTGGCCAGCACCGGTGGAGTGCTGTCGTAGTCCAGTTCATCCAGGTTGTCGCAGAATGCGAAGTCCGACTGGATGACGTCGTCCCATGTGACTATCTGGTTGGTGTGCGCGGCGGCACGCCCCATCAACGAGGCAACATCGGCATACACGGCCCGCTCCCCTTCGTTATGCGGCCGGTCCTCCCGAATGCTGTTGATGAAGTCGATCCACTCGTAGTCCCACGGACTCTCGGCATCGGGAGTCGGCGACCAGGCAATGTTGTCCTTGGAGATGTGGTGGTCCTTGAAAATGTGGACCGTCGCATCGTGGACATTGCCGGAAAACTGACCGGCCCGCTTGCTGCCGTGCACGAACGTGGCGAATTCGCTGTGACCGCGCAGGGCACGTCGGAACCCGCAGAACGCCTTGCGCCCATCCGGGAACGTGTACTCCATCGAGTAGATGTCCACGTTCTGCCCGCGATCATCGCTGCCGACCTCGCGGCCCCCCATGCCGTGGCAGGAGACCGGCCAGGCATCCATCAGCCAGCAGCACTCGTCGATCTGATGGATGAGGTTGTCGACCATGTGACCCGAACCGACCCACAGCAGGTGAGTCTTGCCGAAGTCAAGTTGGTCAGTAAGCTGATTCGAACGCTCACCCATGTCCCCCATCCAGCGGCGACTCGTCAGGCGGTTCGCACGGATATAGACCAGTTCCCCCAGTTCCCCTTCGTGGATCTTCTCGATCAGGGCCTTCCGGGCGGGTGAGTGACGGCACTGCAAGCCGGCGGCGATCTTCACCCCCTTCTTGTCAGCCTCGCGGGCAGCGCGAGCATGCGCTTCAGGCCGGCAGGATCGCAGGCGAAGGGCTTCTCCATGAAGACATGAATCCCCTTCTGGACGGCATACTCGACATGCACCGGCCGGATGTAAGCCCGCGTCGTGCACATGGCAATGTCGCCCGGGCGGAGAATATCGATCGCGTGCTTGTAGGCATCGAAGCCAAGGAACTTGCGGTCACCCGAGACCTCGACCTGTTCGGGGTATTTCTCTGTGAGTGCCTTCAGCTTCTGTTCCAGGTTGCGCTCGTGCAGGTCGGCCATGGCATACAGCTTGATGGGTCCCTGGCCTTTGGTGTTGAGCGCGTTGGCCACGGCCCCCGCCCCTCGGTTGCCGCAGCCGATCAGCGCCAGTTGCACCGTATTGTCCTCGGCCGCATGCACCATCGGCACGGCGCATCCGAGTGCTGCCGCACCGGCCAGGAAAAAGCGGCTCTGGTCCAGGAACTCGCGGCGGTTGACAGAAGAGGCATCGTGATTCGGAGTCATGGGTGATCCTTCTGAGACGCAGAGAACATGTGAGCTGTGGGACTTCACTCCAATCGACAGTGAGGCTAAGGCCTCACTCGCGTATGCTAACAACACAGGTGGCGCGAAGGCCACGCTCGCAGCACGGAAAGAAACGCCTCGAGCTGCGAGAAACTCAGGCTGGCACCGGTTGGCGACCGTAGGGCGCTCTCGCGGAGAGCCGCTCAGCGGCCAGCGACTGCTCGCGGGCGTGAGCGTAAGGGATCGCGTGAAACAGTTCTCCCGCCTTAACACGGGCCTGCACGTCCCGCCAGAACGGCACGTCGAGCAGATCACCGTGATGCTCGATGAACAGCTCACGATACGCTTCGTCACACTCGAGCAGGTGAGCAAACTCCTCGGGAAACATGTCCTGATCGCCGACGGCGAACCAAGGCGCAGCGGACATCTCCAGATCAAAGTCATCGCATTCCGGCAGCTTTCGGATGCGGCACTCCGTGAGCCAGCACAGCTCGTCGTAGTCGTAAAAGACCACGCGCTTCTGCCGGGTGACCCCGAAATTCTTCAGCAGCAGGTCGCCCGGAAAGATATTGGTCCGCGCAAGATCCTTGATGGCCTGACCGTAGTCCAGCACTGCTGCCTGCGCGTCGGCCGGGTTGGCCTCCTGCAGGTAGATATTGAGCGGCACCACGCGACGCTCGACGTAACAGTGCTTCACCACGACCCGGGAGCCACACAACTCGACGGTTGCGGCGGCAACCTCCAGCAGTTCCTCCAGCAGTTCGGGCCTGAAACGGGACCGATCGAACTCGAGAAACTGGAACTCCTGGGCATCGATCAGCCGCCCTGCACGGTCGTGCTTGAAGACCAGACGATAGCGATCCAGCACCGACTGGCGCGTACAGGACTTGGGCGCGTCGAACTGGTCACGAATGATCTTGAAGACCACGGGGTACGAGGGCATCGTGAAGACGGTCATCACCATGCCCCGAAGTCCCCGCGCCCGCTCGAACCGGTCCACGGTTCCAGACAGGTGGTGCAGCAGGTCCCGGTAGAGTTCGGTCTTGCCGTGTTTGTTGTAGCCCAGCGACGTATAGATTTCCGATACGGGCTTGCGCGGAATCAGGCTGTGCACGAAGTCGACCAGATCGCGCGGTCGCTCCGTGACGACATGGAAGTAGGACCGCGTGAAACCGAAGAGCAGGCTCACATCGTTTTCATCCACCAGCACGGCATCGACGGCAAGCTCGTCGTCGACATGCCTGAGACACAGGACCAGTGGCTGGATTCCCGAATCGGTGACCAAGCGCCCGATCAGATACGCGCACTCGCCGCGATAGAAGACCTCGGTCACCATCTCGACACGCAGCAACGCTTCGTCGGCGCCCCGTTCCGCCAGCAGCCGGTCAAGTTGCTCCGCAGCCGCGACTGCCTGCTGGGGGAGCGACGACGCTGACCAGGGCAGATCGAAATCGCTGAGCATGCTGTGAATCAGTTCCGCCGTGGAGGCCTGTGGCGAGAAGGGTCGAAAGATCAGCGATCGACCCGGCCTGGGCGGGGTTTCGTAGTCCGAATGCACGAATTCGATGTCGGCATCCACACCGACCGTCGTGAAGATCCGGCGCGTGACAGAATTGAAGTAAGTCTCGGCAATCTCGCAGTCGTGTCGGTCGTCGATGAGTCCCGAGTACACGGCCTTCGTACTGCCCCACATCAGCCGGGAACGCAAGCGTTCTCCCAGCAGTTGACACAGATCCTGCTCCAACTCCGCAACTCTGTGCGAATACACATCAAGTCGTTCCGCACTGTCGGCATGCATTCCACGCCAATCTCGGGCGGCGAACCGCCTGCGGGCCCGCTGCGTGATGTTCTGAAACTGCCCATGGAATTCATGAAACGCCTCGCAGATGAGCTTCGCAGCCAGATTGGCCAATCGGCTGATGGAAACCTGCGACGGATTCAAGCGCTCGACCTCACACGTCATGTTTCTCGAGACCTCCACCCTGTAGTGCGAGTACGTCCAAACCACACCGCTTGCGGATGGACGCCCACGCAACCCGGGGAGGCGTCTATCCTCGAGGCCCGGACACTTGCACACCCACCCGAAGCGCCGGCTCACCGATGCAGGTCGGAGTTACAAGTCGCGTATGTCCGGAAAACACCACAACCGACGGCCAACGTCCGTGGCCCTCACCTAGTGTGAGACCCCCACCGTCTCGGTCGTCTCAAACTGTTCTTCCTCCGTCGACCCGTCAAGCGCCGTGACGGATGTATGCCCTTGCGTAATGCTCGTGATCAGCTTGTCGAAGAAACCTGTACCGACGAACTTCTGATGCGTCACGGCGCGGTATCCGTGATCACGCTCGCGCGCGAATTCGGCCTGCTGCAACCGGGAGTAGGCGGCCATGTCTTCTTCAGCGTAACCACGGGCCAGATCGAACATGCTGAGATTGAGAGCATGGAACCCGGCGAGGGTGACGAATTGATACTTGTACCCCATGGCCCCGAGTTCGCGCTGGAAGGCAGCGATGGTGGCGTCGTCGAGGTGCCGCTGCCAGTTGAAGGAGGGCGAACAGTTGTAAGCCAGCAGCTTGTCGGGATACTGCTCCCGCACAGCTTCGGCGAAGCGTCGTGCTTCCGCCAGATCTGGATGGGCCGTTTCACACCAGATCAGATCGCAGTACGGGGCGTACGCGATCCCCCGGGCAATCGCACAATCGAGGCCGCCCGAAATGCGATAGAAGCCCTCCTCCGTCCGGTCACCGGTCATGAACTCGTGGTCCCGCTCGTCGATGTCGGACGTCAGCAGCCTTGCCGCATTGGCATCGGTGCGGGCACACAGGACCGTGGGCACACCGCACACATCAGCCGCCATTCGAGCTGCGATCAACTTGACGATAAACTCCTGAGTGGGCACCAGGACCTTGCCCCCCATGTGTCCGCACTTCTTGGCGGAGGAGAGCTGGTCTTCGAAGTGCACACCGGCGGCCCCGGCGAGGATCATCTCCCGCATCAATTCATAGGCATTCAGCGGTCCACCAAATCCGGCTTCCGCGTCGGCCACGAGGGGAACATACCAGTCGATACCATCCGGCACGTCTTCCAGCATGGACACCTGGTCGGCGCGATGCAGAGACTCGTTAATCCGCGAAACCAGATCTGGAACGCTGTTCGCGGGATACAGACTCTGGTCCGGATACATCTGTCCGGCCAGATTGGCGTCCGCCGCCACCTGCCAGCCACTCACATAGACGGAGGGAAGACCGGCAGCGACCATCTGCACTGCCTGATTGCCAGTCACAGCGCCCAGCGCATGCACGTAGTCCTGCTGATGCATCAGCTTCCAGAGCCGCTCGGCACCCCGGCGGGCGAGCGTGTATTCAATCGCCACCGAACCCCGGTAGCGAATGACGTCTTCTGCCGTATAGGGTCGCTGGATCCCGTGCCAGCGAGCATCCTCGGCCCAATGATGCTTGAGGGCATCCACGGATTGCGTCCGCAGCCGCGCAGGGGAATTCGCGTCCAGCATGTGATGTTTGTGCTCCGTCATGACTGCTCCTTTCCCAGGGGGACACCCTGGCGATGGAATGATTGAACGGGGTGTCGGCACGAGCTGCGAGGCCGGCATCCCGTGAACCTGGTCTTACTCGAGATACTCGTAGGCCTTCAGGGTCAGGAACTCCTCCAGCTCCTCCTCTTCGATGATTTCACGGAAGAGTTGAGCAGCGAGCTGGAATCTGCCCTCCTCGAATCGCTGCTGACCGACCTCATCCCGGATGCGATCGAGCTCTTCGGCCAGAACGCAGCGGAACAGATTCGTGTCGATCAAGGTTCCGTCATCGAGGCACTGGCCGGTGTGAAGCCATTGCCAGACCTGTGTTCGCGAGATCTCGGCCGTCGCTGCGTCCTCCATCAAGTTGTACAGGGGGACACATCCGTTGCCGCGCAGCCAGGCCTCCATGTACTGCACACCGACGCGAATATTCAGCCGCAGGCCTTCGTCTGTGATCGTTCCCTCGGGGACGCGGAGCAGATCGTCTGCCGTCACCTGCACATCGTCGCGCTGGCGATCGATCTGGTTGGGTTGGGGCATCACGCGATCAAATTCCTCCAGCGCAATGGGGACCAATCCCGGATGCGCGACCCAGGTCCCGTCGTGGCCATCGGTCGCTTCGCGATGCTTGTCGGCCCGGACCTTGGCGAGGGCTCGCTCATTGGCCTCCGGGTCGGCCTTGATGGGGATCTGAGCCGCCATGCCGCCGATCGCGCTCGCACCACGGCGATGACAGGTCTTGATCGCGAGCAGCGAATAGGCATGCATGAAATGCGTGGTCATTGTGACCTGGGCCCGATCAGGCAGCACCATCCCGGGAAAGCGGCGAAAGCGCTTGATGAAACTGAAGATGTAGTCCCAGCGGCCGCAATTGAGCCCCGCAATGTGGTCGCGCAATTCGTACAGAATTTCATCCATCTCGAAGGCCGCGAGGATCGTCTCGATCAGCACTGTCGCGCGGATCGTCCCGCCGGCCAGTCCCAGATTCTGCTGGGCCTGTACGAACACATCGTTCCACAGCCGGGCCTCCAGATGGCTCTCCAGCTTCGGCAGGTAGAAGTACGGGCCACTCCCCCGGGCCAGCAGCTTGTGGGCATTGTGAAACAGGTACAGGCCGAAATCGAACAGGGAAGCCGAGATCGCTTCCCCATCGACCAGCACATGCTTCTCGGTGAGGTGCCAGCCCCGAGGCCGGATCAACAGCGTGGCGACGCCCGGATTCAGCTTGTAGTGCTTGCCCGAACCGGGATCGACATACTCGATCGTCCCATCAACCGCGTCGCGAACATTGACCTGCCCCTCGATCGTGCCGATCCAGGTCGGCGAATGTGCGTCCTCAAAGTCCGCCATGAAGCATTTCGCCCCCGAATTCAGGCCGTTGATCACCATCTTGCGATCGACCGGCCCGGTGATTTCAACACGACGGTCCTGCAGGTCATGGGGGATCGCCGCCACGCGCCAGTCGGAGGAACGGACAGAGGCGGTCTCGGCCAGAAAGTCCGGTCGTCCACCAGCATCGAGCCATTGCTGTCGCGTACGTCGCGCCTCCAGGCATGCTTGACGTCGGGACCGAAACGTGCGCTCCAATCCGGCGAGAAACCGCAAAGCCTCCGACGTCAGGATCGTGGTGAACTCGCCGGGCACCGGCCCGAGGACCTCGATGCCTTCGGAGGTCAGGGCGCTCAAAGGTGATTTCAAAGTCTTCGATGTCGGCATGATCAATCCCTTCATCGCGCTGATGAGCAAGCAATAGCAGACACCCCGGGATGGACCCTCACAACCCGGCCCCCCCCGCCGTCCGGTGTTCCAACAATACCGGGTCGACATCCATTTGGAATTCCTATAAATTTCAATTGTGATCATTGTCTGTATCAATGAACGACTTTCGCCGCGCAACGCAATCGCAGGGATCTCGATCCGCATCGCGCGGCTTGGGTGCCCGTGGCGGTGAGGCCTGCCGTCGAGCCGGCACGGTGCACATCCTCGAAACCAGCAGCGATGGCCCTCTCATGGCGACCTCCAAAACCCCTTACCAGCACAACCGACACCAGCAGTTGCGGGGCTTTTGCCTGGCTGCGCAGACCGGCAGCATTTCCCGGGCGGCGGAGAAGCTGTATCTGAGCCAGCCCTCCGTGTCGCTGCAGATCAAGGCCCTCGAACGCGAACTGGGCGTCGAGCTGTTCGAGCGCCGTGGACCACGGATCTCGCTCACTCGGGATGGTCGAATGCTGCTCGAACTCGCCCGGCCACTCATCGAGGAGATGGAGCAGCTACCCGAACGGTTCGCTAACCAGCGTCAGTCCGGGACACGGGGCACGGTCCGTGTGGCGGCAGGCGGCTCCACGCTGCAGTTCATTCTCCCCCCCTACATCCGGCGTTTCGTCAAGCAGTTTCCCGACGTCGATGTCCGTCTGCACAATGTCACGGGTAAGGATGGGCTGGCTCAACTCCGGGCCGGCGACATCGACTGTGCGGTGGGCCCGATGCTCGAGGCCCCCCCCGATATCGTCTTTCACCCGCTGTTTACTTTCGAACCAATGCTGATCACGTGCCGCGATCATCCGCTGGCCCGCAAGCGACGCGTCACGTTGCGCGAGATCAGCCGGTTTCCGTTGATTCTCCCCCCACGGAATCAGAGTACCTATCGGGTCGTCGAGCGCGTGTTCAGCGACCATGCCCTCGAGTACGACGTCAAACTCGAAGTCGGGGGATATGAGGTCATTAAGACGTATGTCCAGCTCGGACTTGGGATCTCGATTGTCATGAGCCACTGCCTGACGAAGCGGGACGCCCTGCACGCCATTTCGGTCAAGCGGTATTTCCCGAAGCGCTCCTACGGGGTCGTGCTTCGCCAGGGTCAGACGATCTCACCGGCGGCAGAACGCTTTATCGAAGTGCTCTCCGCCGGAACTCACAAGCCCTGAAGCGGCTGGGGAGTCCCGGGACTGCCGGGGCCGGCATTGCGAAGAGAGTCAAGGAGACCTGCGCCCAACCCCACTCCGCCCGCTGCCCCGGTAGGTTCCCGGCAGGACCGTGCGATCCCGATCGCACGGGACGCCTTCTGAGGCCCCTTCAGCCCCAGCCCCCTCGTCAGGGCTGAAGTTATTCCCTCCGCCGGGTATGCTGAGCAGGTACTCAAACACCCCAGCGCATGTGAACTGCCTGGGCATTCATGCCGTCAGTACGACTGGGAGCAAAGCCATGTCGAAGAGGCACATCGAAGTTGCACAGGGTCGGCGTCAATTTCTGAAGAGCAGCCTGTCCGCGGCGGCGACCGCCGTGGCGGCCCCCATGATCATTCCCAGTTCGGCCTTGGGGCTGGGGGGGACCACTGCTCCGAGTGAGCGAATCGTGGTCGGGGGCATCGGCATTGGCCGACGGGGCACATACGATCTCGGATGCTTCCTCGAGCAGGACGATGTGCAGTTCATCGCCGTGTGCGACGTCAAGGAGGAGCGGCGTCTCTCCGTCAAGAAGATGGTCGATGAGCGCTATGGCAACCAGCAGTGCGACATGCACCGCGACTTTCGCGAACTGCTCGACCGTCCCGACATTGATGCCGTGCTGATCGCTACCGGCCCCAACTGGCATGCGACGGCGGCAATCCATGCTGCCAAGGCCGGCAAGGACATGTACTGCGAGAAGCCCTGCACGAAGAACATCGCCCAGAGTCTCGAGTTGGCCGACACCATGCGCCGCACGGGCCGCGTGTTTCAGGCCGGAACCCAGCGACGCAATCTGCCACACTTTGCCTTCGCGTGTCAGTTGGCCCGGACAGGGAAACTCGGCAAACTGAAGCGAGTGTTGCGCACCCCCGCGGGATGCAGGCCATGACGAGTGGCTGGCTGCCGGCTGAGTCCGCGCCAGATCCGGACGTCGTCGACTGGAACATGTACCTGGGCCCGGCAGCCTGGAGACCGTTCAACGCCAAACTGCTGGATGGCTTCAACTTCGAAAAGGGTGGAGGTCTGGTCGGAGGCGGCGTGCTCGAATGGGGTTCTCATTGCGTCGACCTCTGCCAGTGGGCCGTGGACGACTGTCTCCCCCCTGTCGAGTACGATGCACCAGCGGACGAACAACTCGTGGCGCGCTACGAGAACGGAGTCGAGCTGATCTTTCGCGAGACGGGATGGTTGCCTCTGGGTTCCTGTCCCGTTCGGTTCGAAGGCGAGACCGGCTGGGTCGAAGCCGGAGACAGTGGAAAACTGGTGCTCAGCTCGCCCGAACTGCTCGCCGGTCGCACCGTTGATGAAATCGGTGGCTATCCGGCGACGTTTCACGTGCGTGACTTCCTCGACTGTGTGAAGACGCGCAGCCTGCCCAAGGGAAATGCCGACGCAGCCCGCAACGCGCATATCGCCTGCCACGCTGCCAACATCGCTCTCTTCCTGGACCGCCAGGTCAAGTACGACCCTTACAAGTGCGAGTTCATCGACGACGAACAGGCCAACCGCCTGCGTTCAGAGGCGTTGCGTGAACCCTGGCGGCTGTAGGCGGTTGAGCGGATGACCGCACACAGGCCGTGCGTTCCTGCAACATCCCTGACGTTAAGCACCTCGATTCATCTCGATTCATACTGACAGACAGAGCGAATCACCTCGCTCGGGGGAAACGATCCCATGCATCAAGAACGATCACTCAGACTCATGTGCCTGATGGCCTGGCTGGGGATACTCATTCCCGCCGTCTCCACCGCACAAGCTCAAGTCGACCTGTCCGCCAACGAACAGGAGCTGACCGCCCTGCTCCAGTCGGATGCGCCGGCCGCAGAGAAGGCTCTCGCCTGCAAGTTTCTGGCCGTCAAGGGATCGGCGGCATCTGTACCGGCTTTGGCCCGTCTGCTGTCGCACGAGCAGCTTGCTTCCTGGTCGAGGATCGCGCTCGAAGCGATTCCTGCACCGGAGGTCGACGAGGCTTTCCGAACGGCGCTGGACTCTCTCGAAGGCAACCTGCTGGTTGGTGTGATCAATTCCATTGGCGTACGCCGAGATGCCGCCGCCGTGGACGCCCTCGCAGGCCGGATCGAGGATCCCGATCTGAATGTGGCCTCAGCCGCAGCCGCGGCCCTGGGTCGCATCGGCAGTCCCGCCGCCGCCCAGGCTCTGCTCCAGGCTCTGGCCGCAGCGCCGCCCCCTGTTCGATCGGCCGTTGCCGAGGGGTGTGTGCTTTGTGCCGAGCGATTCCTGTCAGAAGGCCGCACTGCCGATGCCGTGCAGATTTACGACGAAGTGCGTCTGGCGGATGTGCCTCGTCCACGGATCCTGGAGGCCACACGGGGTGCCATTCTGCGCGAGGAGCTGACGGAATCCCGCTGCTGATCGAACAGCTTCGGTCTGCTGATCGGGAAATGTTCGCGATGGCGCTGAGCACGGCCCGCGAGTTTCCGGGACGTGATCTCGACGAAGCCTTGGCCAGTGAATTGAATCAGGCTCCTGCGGAACGCGCGGCACTGATCGTGCATGCGATGGCGGACCGGAACGAGACCGTCAGGCTGCCGGCGGTGCTGAATGCGGCCATCAGCGGTCCACGCGAAGTCCGGCTGGCCGCCATTGCCGCCCTCGGACGCGTGGGAGACTCAACCTGCCTCGCGCCGCTCCTCGAGATCGGGAGCGAAGATGATCCGGAACTGGCTGCGATTACGCAACAGGCCTTGGCCGAGTTGCCAGGTGACGATGTCGACACCGACATCGTCGCGCGACTGCCCGACGCAACTGGCAAGACTCAGCGGTTGCTCATCGAACTTATCGGGCAGCGACGCATCAACGCCATGCAGCCACTCCTCGATGCTGCAGGTCATTCCGACCCGGCGATTCGTCACGCAGCCTTGGCATCTCTGGGAGCCACGATCCCGCCCGACAAGGTTTCGGTGCTCATCGCGAAGGTCATCGCTCCGCAGCGCGCCGAGGATGTTGCCGCTGCCCAGCAGGCGCTCAAGGCGGCCGCAATCCGCATGCCCGATCGCGAGGCGTGCGCGGCAGAAATCTCGGCAGCGCTGGAGACGGCCCCTGTTGCCACACGTAGCGCCCTGTTGGAGATCCTCGGTGCCATGGGGGGACCCGCCGCCCTCCAGACCATCGGTGCCGCGGGAAAAACGAACGATGCCCAACTGCGTGATGTCAGCAGCCGACTGCTCGGTGAATGGATGACCATTGATGCCGGACCTGTGCTCCTCGAACTGGCGACGTCCGGTTCCCGGGACAAGTACCAGGTTCGCGCACTACGCGGCTACCTCCGCATCGCCAGACAGTTCGACATGCCCATGGAGGACCGCGTGACGATGTGCCGGAACGCTCTGGCTGCCTCACCTCAGCCCGCCGAGCAGAAGCTTGTTCTGGAGGTTCTCGAACGCAATCCCAGCCCCGCAACGCTCGAGCTGGCACTCGGGCTCCTGCAGGTTCCGGAACTTAGGGCGGACGCGACTCGCACCATTCTCACGATTGCCCAAAATCTGAAGAAGCCGTCCAGACAGGTTCGTGAACTCCTCTCGAGCGCGGGATTCGACCCTGTACGTCTGGAGATCGTGAAGGCCGAGTACGGAGCCGGAACGTCCCAGAAGGACGTGACCGGGACGCTTCAGCAGCAGGCCCGGGACCTGCCGATGATTCTCTTGCCGGCCTCGAGTTTCAACGCCAGCTTCGGAGGCGACCCGGCCCCCGGACAGCCCAAGCAACTCCGCATCCAGTATCGCATCAACGATCGCGCGGGTGAGGTGTCGATCCCGGAAAACGGCCCGATCGTCCTTCCGATGCCGGAATAGCGGCTGTTCATACCCATCGGACTTGTCGCCGCTCTCCCGCAGAGCGGACGGCAGCGGGGCGCATCGATGACGCTGTGCCCCCTTGGATGAAGGGTCCGCTCAGCGAGCGCTGCCTTGGGCTCGTCGTCACACGGCCGAGCTTGTCGAGCAAGCCCCCCATATGCACGGGTACGCGCGTCCGGAAGGGGGCATGCCTGCGACCACCGCAGTCTCTTCCACAGTTGCGCGTATGTGCGTTAAAGAAGCGCTCAATCGCCCTCAACGAAGACGATCCGCGCTTCTAGACTGTTTCCGGTGTGGGGTGCTGCCAGTCGTCGCGATACTGGCGCGCCAGTCGCTGATTGGCCTCTTCGTCACCCACGACTCGACCCGCTTCGCTGTCCCAAGTGAGGCTGCGGCCGAGTTCCATCGACAGATTGGCCATGATGCAGCAGGACGACGAGATATAGCCCTGCTCAATATCCGAGACGGGCAGTTCACCTTCGCGGCGTGCAGCCAGGAAGTTCTTCATATGGGCCCGCGTCGCAGGCGCTGCGAAGACCTCCGTCTCGCTGTGCTGCTTGTCCTCAGGATACTGCGCGGTCTCATCCAGGAAGTCACCGTGCACGGGGGCGCCTCCGCCCCTCGGGTAGTAGTCGTAACGCCAGACACTCATCTTCAACGTTCCCTTGTCCCCGTACAGTGTGGCGGCCCACGGGTAGTCCGGGTCGGGGTTCTCCCCCCAGTTCCGCTGGTTCCAGACGATCTTGGTGTCACCGAAGTCGAACAGGGCCGTCTGGGTGTCGTGCGTATTGACCGGCGAGTCGCTGCCACGCATCAGGATGCCGCCGGTGGCGGAGATCTCTTTGGGCCACCCGAGGTCCAGGAAGTAGCGGACCGTGTCGAAGAAATGGACACACAGGTCGCCGGTCTGTCCGTTACTGAACTCGCGGAACGAACGCCAGCGTCGCGGGTGAATCCGGGCGTTGTAGTCCCGCCACTCAGCGGGTCCGACGTAGGTTTCCCAATCGAGATACTCTGGAGGTGCGGACGGGCCCGGGAAGTCGCTTCCTCCGCCGTAGTAGCTGTGAATGTCGACATACGCCACCTTGCCGAGTTTCCCTTCGCGAATGAACCGATCGCGGGCCTCCAGCAGATGGGGCGTGCTGCGGCGCTGCAGGCCCACCTGGACGGTGCGGTTGTACTTGCGGGCCGCAGCCAGCATTGCCTGGCCCTCAACGACGTCGTAGCTGATCGGCTTCTGAACATAGACGTCGGCACCGGCACGGCACGCATCCACCATCGGCAGGCAGTGCCAATGGTCGGGGGTCCCGATCAGCACGATCTCAGGCTGCTCTGCGCGGAGCAACTTCCGATAATCGCCAAACGTTGGCGGTCGCTTTTTCGACACCTGCCGCTGAGAGACCAGATCGGCCGCCTCACTGACCATACGGCTGTCGACATCGCACAGCCCAACGACTTCCACGGGGGCCACCTGCATCAGGTGACACAGGTCGGTCTTCCCGTACCAGCCGCAGCCGATCAACGCCACGCGAGGCGTTTCCGCAGCAGCAGCGGCGAATGCACCAGCCTGCCACGCCGCCAATGAGCCCACTCCCCCAAGACCTGCCTGCAGAAAGTCACGTCGATTCATCGGGAACTCCTTGAATCCAGTCGCTTCAGATGCGCCGCACACCTGTCGAGGGTAAGGATGGAGAGAAACACCGCCTTTGGCCCGATGGTCACGATAGCACATTCGCGACCGGCCGTCTCTGGAACGCACCTGTTCGACAGAGGCCAAGGAACAGGCGCAGCGGGGAAGACCTCAGATCCCCGAGGGTGAGCGGAGAGAGTGGGATTCGAACCCGCGGAGCAGGGGTTCCCCACTTACCGGATTACCAATCCGGCGTCCCCTGCTACCAACTCTCCCACTCAACACGACTTAGATGACGACACCAACTCCAGGTACACGGATAGGTGCACACCGGATCAGATTCTGCTCTTGCCGACGCCCGGCTAGCGTGGCTGGCCACGGTCTGAAACGACCTCCCCGAGACGGTCAGGCGGGTGATTGGTACCCTGGTCGGACAGTCCGAGTCGTCGCGCAAGCTGGTCGTGCAACCTGAAACAGCCCGTCACCTTCGGGGGGATCTGTGAGCCGATTCGTCACCGATCTCCTGCAACGCAGGAAATCGCCGAGAATCACAAAGAGCAACAGCGTAGTCGGTTAGCGACATGGAGCACCAGAATCCGGAAAATTCTGTGACCCGTTATCCTGTGTTCTGCAGTTCTCGATGCAGGAGGTGCTCTCGTGGAGGCTGCGTCGACTGACACCCAAGTCTTGCTGGACCGTGCGCAACAGGGGGATGCCTCTGCCGCGCAGCGGCTGCTGACGCTCTACCGCAATGACCTCAAGCGGATGATCTCGGTCCGCATGGACGCGCGGCTCACCGGTCGCATCGATCCTTCCGACGTGCTGCAGGAAGCGTCACTCGAAGCGGCCCGCAGACTCCCCGAGTACCTCGAGCGGCGCGACTGTGCCTTCTACCCCTGGTTGCGGCAGATCGCCTGGGAGAAGCTGGTGCACGCGCATCGCCAGCATCTGCAGGCCCAGCGACGCTCGGTCCGGCGCGAGGCCGCTCCGCCCATGGAACTGTCCGAGGAGTCGGTGATGCAACTGGCGGCCCTTATCCCCGGGGGTCAGTCGACTCCCAGTCATCAGGCCATCCGCCGCGAGTTGCGCGACCGTGTGCCGCACTGCGCTGGCGCAGTTGGATCCGCGAGACCGCGAAGTGCTGGTCCTGCGCCACCTCGAACAGTTGATTTTGAAGGACATTGCGGATGTACTGGGAGTCTCCCTGGCGGCAGCTCAGTCGCGCTACCGACGGGCGCTGGAACGGCTGCACGACTACCTCGGCGGGGAGGGAAGCGGATGAACGCACCCGGGCCACTCACGCAGACATCCACCAGCGAAGACCGGGCCTTCGATGCCCTCGTGTTTCGGGTGTCGGCCGACATCGAAGCGGGTCACTCGGTCGATCTCACGGCACTCGCCGCCGAGCATCCGCAGCACATCGGCCGGCTGCGGAAGCTGCTTCCCACGCTGCAGGCCATGGCCGATCTGGGGCACTCCGGGCCTCGACCTCGTGACCAAGGGCCAGCGCCGAGAAAGACCTCAACGCCACCCCACGGTGCGCTGGGGGACTTCCGCATCCTCCGCGAAGTCGGCCGGGGCGGCATGGGGGTCGTGTACGAGGCGGAGCAACTCTCGCTGCACCGGCGGGTGGCCCTTAAGGTGCTGCCGTTCGCAGCCGTCCTCGATCCCCGGCATCTGCAGCGGTTCAAGAACGAAGTCGCTGGCGGCGGCGCCCAGCTCGAGCATCCGCACATCGTAGACGTGTACGGCGTGGGCTGCGAACGGGGCGTGCATCACTACGCCATGCGGTTCATCGACGGCCAGACCCTGGCCGACGTCATCGCCCAGTTGCGCGAGCGCCGGGAAGCTCCCACCGGGCGCCCGTCTCGCCAGGCCCCCGCCGACCCCTTCGCACAGACAGCCGTCGCCTACGCCGTGAGCACTTCGACGCAGGCGCCGCGGAAAGTCTCGTTCGTGTCGTTCCCGGCGGACGGCACTGCTATCAGCCGGGAGTTCTTCCGGTCCGTGGCCCTCTTGGGGCGGGACGTCGCCAACGCCCTCGATTACGCCCACGAACGGGGTGTGGTGCACCGGGACATCAAGCCGGGCAACATCATGCTGGATGGGGCCGGCAAGGCCTGGGTGACCGATTTCGGCCTGGCGCACATCGAGAGCGACGTCAGCCTGACGATGAGCGGCGATGTGCTGGGCACGCTGCGTTACATGTCCCCCGAGCAGGCACTCGGGAAGCGGGGAGCCATCGATCACCGCACCGATGTCTACTCGCTGGCGATCACGCTGTACGAACTGCTCACGCTGCAGCCGGCCTATCCCCAGACCGACCGCCAGCAACTGCTGCAAAGGATCGCCACGGAAGATCCCACGCCACCCCGACAGCTTCGCCCACAGATTCCGGCCGACCTGGAGACCATCGTCCTCAAGGCGACGGCCAAGAACCCGCAGGAGCGCTACGAGACGGCCGGCGATCTGGCGGACGACCTGCAGCGGTTTCTGGACTATCAGCCGATCAAAGCCCGCCGGCCCGACATTGAGCCAGCGGATGAGCAAGTGGGCCCTGCGGCATACGGGCCTGATCTGGTCGGCCGCGGCCATTCTGCTGGTGAGCACCGTCGCGCTGGGGGTTTCGACGCTGCTGATTGCCCGGGAGCAGTCACAGACCGCGACAGCACTCACGCAGGCCCGGGACAACTTCACCGAGGCCCAGCGGCAGAACAGAGCCAGCGGCAGAAAACCGAAGCCGAGCGGCATGCCCTGAAGGCGCGCCGCACCGCCTACGTCGCCGACATGCGGCTGGCCTTCCAGCAATGGAATCGGGACTATCTGGCCGAGGTTCAGTCCCTGCTGGATGACCAGATTCCCCAGCCGGGCGAGGCCGATCTGCGCGGTCTGGAGTGGTACGCACTCCGAACTCAGATCGGCCGCCGCTTTCACACACTTGGCCGACACGACGCCCCCGTGCACGACATCGATCTTTTCCCCGACGGCCACACCTTCGCCACTGCCGGGGAAGATGGCTACGTGCGCGTGTGGGACGCCGACTCACGCTCACTCCTCCGCGAGTTCCACCTGCAGGATAAGCCGGTCTACACCGTCGGCGTCTCTCCCGACGGCAAGTGGCTGGCCTACGGGGCCGGCCGCCGTGATGAACTGGATGTACCCAAACCGGCGACCATCATTGACGCGCAGACCGGCACCGTCCTCGGCACCACCAACTGGCACAAGAATACCATCCGGCAAGTGCGGTTTTCACCGGATGGCCGATATCTGGCATCCGGCAGCCTGCAGGACAAGGTGAGTGTCTGGGAGTTTACCGACGGTGTCCACGGCCGTTCGCGCGACCTCACGGGCGAACAGGACATTCCTTCCGAATACTTCACCCTGCTGTTCCTCGACAGCCGCCGGTTGCTCACCGAGTACCACAACCGCACCGGGTACCGCGTGTGGGATCTCGAGACCGGCGAGCCGCTGCAGGACTACCCCGATCTGAATGAGGTCAACGTCCATGCCGTCGCGTGGCATCCCCGGCATCACGTGTTTGCCTACGTTCCATCCAAAGACTACGGCCAGACCATCCAGTTCCGCGACGGCACCACCGGACGCGAACTCGGCGAGTACAGCCTGAACGAAGAAGTCACCGCGCTCACGTTCAGTCCGTACACCGACTCCCTGAGCGCGGGAACCGCGCGCGGCTGCCTGCGCATCATGGACCTGGCATTCCCCCCGCGATCTCCCGGCTCCGACGAACCGGTCCAGGTGAAGTCCACGACGCTGTGGCAGATCCATGAGGGAGAAATCAAACGGGTGCGGTATCTCGACCGGTATCGGATCATCACCGCCGGCGTCGACGGCCGCGTCGTGATGCGCTACGCCCCTCCAGTGCTTGTGACCCCAGCCCGTTTGTCCAGAGCAAAGGGACCCAGCTCGCGGCTGCTCCGCGTGAAGGCGTTATCGCCTGGGCGGGTGTGGACGGCGCGGTCCGTCTCGCGGATCACCAGACTGGGGAGTTGCTCGCCACCACGCACCCCCTTCCGGGTGGACCACAGGCTCTGGCGTGGTCGGCCGACGGATCGCATCTGGCGGCCATCTGCGCCAGCGGGGAGTTCTGCTGCTGGCGTGTCGAGGGGACCACGCTCGTCGAATGCCTGCGCGACTCCGTCACCGACATGCAGGATGGCGGGGCGGGGCTCGCACTCAGCCGGGACGGGTCGCGGCTGTATATCAGTGGGGACCGCGGGCCCGACGGCATCCACGTCTGGGATGTCACCACCGGTCTGAAGGCCGGCTTTGTGCCGACGCTGTACACCGTCCACTCGCCTGCTCGTCTCCCCTGATGACCGCCTGCTGATTGGCGCCGACGAGGGCCTGTTCGTCTTCGACCGCGAGACCCTCGAGCAGCGCCACTACCTGCAGATCGGCGGCGTCGCCAGAGCGTTGCTGTTCGCCCCCGATGGCCGGACCCTGATCGCCGGGTATGGCGACGGGGCAATTCGGCTGTGGGATCCGGAAGAGGGCCGGCTGCTGCGTGAGCTGGTCGAGTACGACCGGGACGACGCCGTCACCTCGGCCCTGCTGCTGAGCCCCGACGGACAGACACTGATCGCCGGCGACCACAAGGGCCGGCTGCGGTTCTGGAACACCGCCACCTGGGGTTGTCTCGGGAGTCTGACCGTGCGGTCGACCAGGGCGATCACCCACGGCACTGCGTGGATCCACTCGCTGGCCGTCACACCGGCCGGAGACGGGCTCGATCTGACGACCGGAGACGTTGACATCATTCCCAGATACTTCGAGCGACTGCTGCTGCAGAAGGACAAGTAGACTGCGGGGATGGGAACCCGTCGAGCGCCGGGGTGCCACTGCTGGCTGGTCCAGCAGTGTGCACTGGTGTTGCCTGGCGAGCGGGGGACGTCAGTCCCCCGATCGAACGCGAGCGAGCGGGGTAGCACCGGTTGTCTCAACCGGTGCGGGCCTGGCCCGCAGGAGGCCTTTGAGTAGGATGCGTCTCCTTGGCCGTCGTGTTCCGCCCGCTGTAATGCCGACATCACGTCGATGGGAGTGCCGACGACGTGTGTCGCATGCGCTTCCGTTGCCGGAGGCATCTTGCCGCTGCGCGGCACCGGTTGGGCGCAACCGGTGCTACCCGGTGAATCCACACTGCTGGCTGGTCCAGCAGTGTGCACTGCTGTTGCCTGGCGAGCGGGGGACGTCAGTCCCCCGATTGGAATCGCCACGAGCGGCGCGAGATATCGGGAGGCTCACGCCTCCCGCTCGCCCCGACTGCCAACGTCACCCCACCCCACCCGGCGCCGTCTCTCCGCCTGAATACTTTTCAATCCCGAATCGCTTATCACCAAGCGGGTTACGGTCCTCTCCCGAAAAACTTGGAAAACTCTGCGACTGACTTTTCTGCCTCCTGCAGGGCTTATAAGAGGGCTGGTCCGCCAGCAGCACTCAGCAGCGGGTAGCCCCGGTTCTTGAACCGGGGTCGCGCAGCGACAAGAGGCATCAGGGAGATCGCGCGACA
Organism: uncultured Planctomycetaceae bacterium; assembly: GCA_963715185.1. Classification (GTDB taxonomy): domain Bacteria; phylum Planctomycetota; class Planctomycetia; order Planctomycetales; family Planctomycetaceae; genus CAVPPT01. The sequence goes on along the minus strand of CAVQRG010000009.1, from coordinate 200,344 downwards.
TGGCACGGCTCACAGAGCCGTGGCACACGAGGGTCAACCACGACTCCTCGCGACTCGTCGCTCGCCACTGTGAACGGAGGACTGCAGGTTGATGACCCACAACGCTGACAACTGCATGTTGACAACACCACACTGACAACCCGAAACACAAAACGGCCGGTGAGGCCTTACCGCCAAGCAAGCTCCCCACCGGCCGCGTCAGCACCCCCGGGCCCACAGTCTGCGCACCCGGCGGCGGCTGTGATGATACCGCGCGGGCCGACTCCCTCACGATGGAGATTTCCCCATGTCACAGCGTTCCCGCTTCCCGGCTCGCCCGGCACCTGACCCTGCTGACTCTCGCGCTGCTGCTGATGGCGCTGGCGGCCACCGTCCCGGCCAAGCCCCCCGGTGGGGGAGGCGGAAATCCACCGCCGCCGCCGCTGCCGACCTATACGTATTCAGTCGCTGGGGACGCTGGGCGGCGCGACGAGCACGGCGGAGGGGATCAATGACTTCGGCGACGTGGTCGGCAACGCGGACGAGTCCGACGGCTACGTCGTCGGCTGTACCTGTACACCGCGGCCCACGGGATGGAACGCATCGACGACCTCACCGAAGGGCCGATGACAAGGCCGCGCATGCCCGAATTCGGTCCTGACGGAAACCTATACGTCGTCGATGGCGGAGTGGCGCCGAACGGTGTTGACGCGAGCGTCGTCAGATTCGATGGAGCGACAGGCGAATTCATCGACTACTTCGTTCTTCCAGGCAGCAGGCGGGCTCGAATAACGCAGTCGTCATCACGCTTCGATCCGAATGGTAGATGCTTATATTCCCACGAGAAGCGGCCGAGGGCACCGAATCGAAGTCGCATTGCCACATTCGACGGATCGACTGGCGCGTATTTGGGGGACTTTGTCGCCGGATCAGGGGCTCGAGCTGGAGATCCTCGGACTGGAGTTTGGCCCGGACGTCGGCGGAGCCGAGCTAACGGAGATCCGGACGGCGTGCCGGACCTGTTCGTCACGAGCAATCTGACGCATGAAGTGCTGGCATTCAGCGGTGCGGACGGGCAGCCGCTCGGTCCGTTTGTCACGGCGGGCTCCGGGGGACTCGATTCGCCACACGGATTGACGTTCCACGACATCGACGACGACGGAGTCCCGGAGCTATTTGTTGTCAGCTCAGTGGAATCTCGAAGTCCTCATGTACGACGGCCTGGACGGCAGCTTCCTGGGAGTGTTCGCTGACTCCGCTCAAATCTCAACGCTTGCCTGGAGATCAAGCATATCGAGTTTGGCCCGGATGGCAGTCTCTATATCGGTGCCAAGTACGCGAGACGGCTACGGCGCAGGTAGTCAGGTGCTGCGAGTTGATTCCGCGACGGGAACGGTTGAGGTCTTCGTCGAACCGCGCTCGGGCGGATTGTCATCAGCACCGCACTTCCTGTGCTTTGACGCGCAGGGGAATCTGTACGCCAACAGCACCGACACGAATCAGGTCCTCAAGTATCAGGGGCCGGGAGGCGCGAATCCCGGAGCGTTCATCGAGATCTTTGTCGAAGGTGTCGGCTTCACGCTGCATCACGGCCCGCGACATCAACGCTGCCGGGCAGATCGTGGGGATGGGACATCCACTGGGCCGTCGGCAGCTGTTCGGCGAGCGAGCTGCCTATCGCTATACACCCCCCGGTCCGGGCGAAACGATCGGACGTGTGGAGGATCTCCATGTGCCCAATCTGTTCTCGCCAATTCCGCAAGAGGCAACGGCCATCAACAACGACGGAGATGTCGCCGGACATTTCTATGCCGATGACGGCCTGATGCACGCCTTTCTCTGGCCGACCGAGACCCTGCCCACAGAGGACGCCATCGACCTGGGGACGCTCGCCGGGGGTGATACGTTCGTCACGGCCATCAGCGACCGCGTCGGAGGTGATCTGCAGGTGGCCGGCTATGCCCAGACCGCCAGCGGTTATCGCGCCTGGCGGTACAACACCGCCACCGGCACGATGCAGAACCTGGGCCTGATCAGCGGCAGCAGCGGCTACAGCTACGGCTGGGACATGAACAACCTCGGGCGCGGTGACCGGCCTCGGCACGAATGGCTCGAAGGTGCGGGGCTTCGTGTTCGCTTCCAGTATGTCCGACGTCGGCACGCTGGGCGGCAACAACAGCTATGCGTACGGCATCAACGATTTCGGCGATGTCGTGGGGACCGCCGACGACAACACGCGGGCCTCGAAGAACAAGCACCAGGCCTTCGTGAAGACCAGCAGCACCGGCATCTACAAGCTGGAGCCGCAGATCACCAATCTGCCCGGATCGATGACGCTGAAGATCCAGCCGCGGAAGATCAACAACGCGGGGCAGATCATCGGCCCCGGTGACGTGGGCAACCCCAACGTGGCGTACATCATTACGCCGAACTGAGCGGGGTAGCACCGGTTGTCTCAACCGGTGCGGGCCTGGCCCGCAGGAGGCCTTTGAGTAGGAAGCGTCTCCTTGGCCGTCGTGTTCCGCCCGCTGTAATGCCGACATCAGATCGATGGGAGTGCCGACGACGTGTGTCGCATGCGCTTCCGTTGCCGGAGGCATCTTGCCGCTGCGCGGCACCGGTTGGGCCAACCGGTGCTACCCGGTGACAACTGACAACTGACAACTGACCACTGACGGCTGACGACTGACGACTGACGACTGACGACTGACGACTGACGACTTTCGCACACCGGCGGGGGACGACGGGCCGGTCCCCGGCCGGGCTTCACACTGTGCCCGCAGCATCGAGGGCCATCCGATGAACGAGAACTGGAACTCCCCTTGGGCGCGCGTGCTGTTTCCGACGCTGCTGCTGGTGTCGGCGGGGGGCACGTTCGCCCTGGCCTGTGGCCTGTGGCGGGCGATCGACTTGGCCTACGAACGGGACCAGCGCCTGCTGGCCGAGCAGCAGAAGTTTCACTCGGCGTCGGTGGACGCCATGCACAGACTGGCCGAGAACGCCGGCCTGCTCACGTCCGCCGATCTGTGTCCCGTGCGGTTTCGCCTGCGCCGTGGGGTCGAGTATGAGCCATTGGCATGCGCACCACTACGGTCGGAGCTGTGGGTGCGATCGGCAAGCGGCCTGGAGCGCGTCGCCGACGCGCGGATGAACAGGGCCGGAACTGCCGAGTTCGGGTTGAATCCCCCCGGGTCGTATCGGCTGGTGGTGCAGATGGAGGATGGCATGTGTCTGGAGCATGACTTCGAAGTGCTGGGGGGAGTCCCGGTGGACCGGCTGGTCAGTGTCCCACGTCCGGTCCCCGGTGCTCCGATCCCGATTCGCCTGGCCATCGCCTGGCCGCAGGCGCTGGCCGACGCACCGCTGGTGGCCATCTGCCGGATCGAACCGGCTCCATATGTCGAACAGGAGTGGCGCTGGTCGCCCAACCTGGACTGGCAGCCGGTGTATGCCGTCGCCTCGACCGGGATGTCCGGGGCAGACGTGCTGGATCCCGGCCTCATGCAGCTTGATGCAGACGTGTTCCCCGCGGAGTGCGTGGAGCTTCCGTATCACTACGCCCGGGTCACGGAGATCACCTTTCTGAACCGGCCCATCTCGGCAGCAGGCGTCCCGGGAGACCTCGTCGAACTGATGACGGTGCACTTTCCCGTCGCGGGCGAGACACCCGACTTCGCATCGGAGACATCGCGGCACTGGTGCTGCGAGACGCCCGCCCCCCCGTTTCGCGCAGTCTCGAGCCCGGACTGGACCCTGCACTTCCCGGACGAAGTGATCAGCCGCGTCCTGGCCCGACTGGAGGAGGTGCAGCGTGCGCCGATGGTCAGCGATCCGACAACGGGGCCGCGAGCACGCAAGCCTACGGAAGCCGACCTTCAACTGGTACGGCACTGAGCCGCGGAGGGCGTCCGTCCGCCAATCGGATCGCGAGTGATCGTCGAACACATCGGGAGGCTCACGCCTCCCGCTCGCCGGCAGGGAAGATCGATAGAACTCCTTCACCCCAGCCACACCACCGGTGCCCACAGCCCCATTGCCCGCGTGCCACGTGAGCGATCACGAACCGCCCCGACTTGAGGCGCAGGATCGTGCAGCCGGTGGTGTTGTCACCCCCGTTCGCGGTGGCGGCGAGATCCCCGTGGCCGACGTTGCACACCACCGGGTCGTCGAAGGTCAGTCCGTCGATCATGTCGAAATCGGACCGCGACAGATGGGCGAGCATCAGCAGCCGGGCCCGTGTCGCGACATTCGCGGCTGATGCTTTACGGCTGGCGAGTCTGCTGAGTGCACCCTGAGATCGGGCTCGCGCCGTGCAAGGTACCCTCCGCCAGCACTCCTGGGCTATGATCAGGACCTCTCTCCGACAGGATGTGGGAGATCATCGCGATCCCCGATCCCCTAGGCTTTCGCATTCGAATCGCAGCACCAGAAAGGTCCGCCGATGTCGAGACTTTCGCTCCCCTCGATCGATGCCCCATGGGCATGTTGTCTGCTGAGCTGTTATCTGCTGGCGGCCGCGACCAGTCCGACCGTTGCCGACGATGCCGATTCCACCGCGCGGGCGGATCGCATTCTGGAAGAGACCGACATCCGCGGTGGGATTGCCGTTCACCTGGGATGCGGAGATGGCCGGCTGACGGCAGCGCTCGGTGCGGATGGCCGGCTGGCCGTTCACGGGCTGGATGCCAACCCCCGTCATGTGGCGGCGGCCCGGGAGGCCATCCTGCGCGAGGGATTGTATGGCAGCACATCCATCGAGCAGTGCACTGGTCCGACACTTCCGTATGGCAATGATCTGATCAACCTCGTGGTCGATCAGGCAGGCAACATCGCCGACGAAGAGATCCTCCGAGTGCTGGCACCGGGAGGAGTCCATTACGCCGAGCGGAATGGGAGGTGGGTCAAGTCGATCAAGCCGCGGCCGGACGACATCGACGAGTGGACGCATTTCCTGCACGATGCCGGCAACAACGCCGTGGCCAGTGACCAACAGGTCGGCCCCCCGCGCTCGATTCGCTGGGTCGCCCCGCCCCTCTGGCTGCGCAGCCATGAGACTCCCTCGGGCATTCAGGGGATGGTCTCCGGCGGCGGCCGGCTGTTTTACTTCTTCGACGAAGGGGTGATCGGCATCACCGATCAGCGTCTGCCCGAGCGCTGGTCCCTCATCTGCCGCGACGCGTTCAACGGCCGGGAACTCTGGCGGCGACCACTGAAGGCGTGGGGCTGGCCAGAGTGGGCGGCTGAGAAGTTCGGCACCGAAAACTGGATCAACATTCGCGGCGGGCGAACGGTCGTCCCTTCCGAGAATCATCGCCGGCTGGTGGTCGACGGCGACCGTCTGTATGCCACACTGACCTACAACGGGCCGCTGACGATTCTCGACGCCGCGAACGGCGCGATACTGCACACCGTCGAGGAGACCACCCCCGTCCGCGAGATCATCTCCAGCGACGGAATCGCCGTGGTACATTCGCGTGACGAGCCAACCGATCGGGACCGACGTCGCGGGGCGCGGGATGAGGCTCCCTCGCGGGTCATCGCGGTGGACGGCACGACGGGCAATGTCCTGTGGGAGCAGTCTTCAACGCCCATTCGCAATCTGGCGCTGGCGATCGACGCCGGCCGGGTCTTCCTTCAGAGCGGCAAGGAACTCCAGGCGTTCGACCTGAAGAGTGGCCAACCATTGTGGAAGGCGGCAAGTTCCGCCGGTGGCCAGACCCTGGTCGCTGCGAGCGGCGTGGTGTTCGTGTACGTGCAGAATACCCTCGAGGCGTTCGATGCAGCGAGCGGGGAGCCTCTGTGGAAGAACGAGGTCCCGGCATCGAGCGGTGCGGAAAGCGTTGACCTGTTCGTCACCGACGGACTCGTCTGGCGTGGGATGGTGCCGGTCACCGACGATCTGCAACCGACCAAGAAGAGTGCCGGCGCCATGTCAGTGGCGTACGACATCCGGACCGGCGAGGAGAAGAAGCGGATCGTCGTGGCCGACCTCCGCAGCCCCGAACACCATCACCGCTGTTATCGCAACAAGGCCACCGAGCGGTTCATCATCAGCGGCATGGAAGGGGCCGAGTTCATGGACCTGGACGGAGATGACCACGGGCAGAACAACTTTCTGCGTGGTGCCTGCAGTCAGGGAATCATGCCCTGCAACGGGATGATCTACGTTCCCTCCGATCAGTGCTTCTGTCAGCCGGGAGCGAAGATGCTGGGCTTCGTCGCCGTGGGGACTGAAGTGCCGTACACACCGGTCCCGGACGAACGCCGATTGCACAGAGGCCCTGCGTTCGACTCGCTTACGTCCCTGGCAGACGCGAACGCTGGGAGCGACGACTCGGCCGACGACTGGCCCACCTATCGTCATGATGCGTCGCGGCACGGTTCGACCACCTCGGCCATTGCGCCGGCTGTCACGCCGGCATGGCGCGTGAACCTCGGCGGTCCGCTCACGCAGCCGGTGTCGGTCGGAGATCGGGTCTACGTGGCCGCCCGCGATGCGCACACCATCTATGCACTCGATGCGCGGACCGGAGACATTGCATGGTCGTTCGTGGCTGGTGGACGAATCGATTCTCCCCCGACCATTTATCGCGGCACGGTGCTGTTCGGTTCGGCGGACGGCCGAGTCTACTGCCTGCGGGCCGATGATGGAGAGTTGGCGTGGCAGTTTCTGGCCGCTCCGGTTGATCGGCGGATCGGATACTTCGACCAGCTGGAATCGGTCTGGCCGGTCCATGGGAGCGTGCTGGTGCGCGACGGCATCGCGTACGTCACGGCCGGCCGTTCGACGTATCTGGACGGCGGCATCCGGATCTACGGGCTCGATCCGGCGAAGGGCACGGTCACTTATCAATCCACGCTCAGCGGTCCGCATCGCACGGTCGGCGTGGACCGCGACCTGGCGTTTTTCATCGAGGGAGCCAACTCAGATGTGCTGGTGAGTGAAGGCGACTACCTCTACATGCGGCAGAAGAAGTTCACGCCCGATCTTCAGGAGGTCGACATCCCCATCCTGTCCAGCAAGGGCGAGCAGGACGTCGGACTGCATGTGTTCGCGACATCGAGTTTGCTCGACGGGTCGTGGTACAACCGAGCCTTCTGGATGTATTCCAAGCGGTGGCCCGGCTTCCAACTGGCCAATCAGGCTGCCAAGGCGGGTCAACTACTCGTGATCGATGAGCAGGATACCTACGGCGTGAATGTCTACACTCGCCGCAATGTCCACAGTCCCATGTTCTTCCCCGGCAACGAGGGATACCTGGTCTATGCCGACGACAACTCGAACGAACCGCAGATTGTTGGCGAGCCGGGGGCCCGAACACCGGTGGAGTGGCTGCCGCAGTCACACATCCCCCGCGACGGGAACCCTGGACTGGACAGTCCCGCCTTCGGGCTCGACAAGATGATGGGCTACACCCGCGCTGAACCACCGCTGTGGGCACAATGGGTCAAGGTGCGGGCCCGGGCCATGGTCAAGGCGGGTGACGTATTGTTCCTCGCGGGCGAGCCGGACCACTTCGATCCGGAAGATCCCTATGCCGCCTTCGAAGGACGCCGCGGCGGGCGGCTGACGGCCCTGTCCGCGACGGATGGCAGGTTGCTGGTAGAAATCGAACTCGAACAACCTCCCATCTTCGATGGCCTGATCGCGGCCGGAGGTCGGTTGTTCATCTCGCTCGAGGATGGCAGCCTGGCCTGCCTGACGCAGGACGATTGATCGACTGCGGGTGACGGGGCTTTGTCTGGATGATTCACCACTGACCACCACCGCACTGCAGCGGTACCGACGAACAACGGCCGCACAGTTCGCTGGGTAAGTGCCCTCGGCGGAGTTCGCGGCCCGCTGTTCCGGCGGAGTCAACGCGTAGCCCCAGCTGACGCTGGCAAAGCAATTGCGGAGGGGGGTGAATCCGAATCAGCTGCCAGCACGGAAGATGAGAAACTGCAATCGGTTGAGCACGATTGCGACTCAATGGGAAACACTGAAGCGGAGAGAGCGGGATTCGAACCCGCGGAGCAGGGATTCCCCACTCACCGGATTAGCAATCCGGCGCTTTCGGCCACTCAGCCATCTCTCCGGCGCTCCAAGCGGACGTCGCTACCCCGTAAGAAGTGTGCGAACGAGCCTTTTGGAGTTCACGACGGAATATCTCAGAATCTGCGATGACCTGCAAGCGGGCGGGGCACCTGCGGGCACGAGAGAACGGCGTTGTCGACCTGGACATGGGAGGGACGCCTCACTCGACCTGCCGAAGCTGCATTGTGTCCACAATTCTCTCGTTGGCCAGCACATTGGTAATGACGACCACCCACGAGCCGGGGGCGCACCACTGCTTTCGTTTCAGGTAAGCGAGCGCATCCAGAATCGTCTGTTCGGGATCGTTAGAGAACTCCATCAGAAACGGCTCGACGCCCCAGGGCAGCAACAGCTGTCGGAACACCTGATCGACATCGGTGAACGCAAAAATCGGCACCCCCAGCGGCCGTAACGCTCCCAGCACGTAGGCCAGAAATCCGCTGCGTGTAAAGACCACGATCCCGGATTGCCCCAACTCCTGGGCGAGCACGGCTGCCGCCCGCAGCATCTTGGCCTTGGGTTCCCGCAGCTCGATCCGCGAGTTCAGTTGGCGTTGTACGGTCGGTTCGACGCTGCGGATGATGTTCTTGAACACTTCGACCGATTCCAGCGGATAGGCGCCGGTCGTTGTTTCCCCCGAGAGCATCAGGGCATCCGCCTGTTCGCGAATCGCATTGCACACATCCGACACCTCCGCCCTCGTCGGCACAGGCGAACTGATCATCGACTCGAGCAGGTGTGTCGCAATGATCACCGGTTTGCCCTCAGCCTGGCAGGCACGGACCAGCTCGAGCTGCACAAGCGGCAGCTGATGGTATGCGATCTCGATGCCAAGATCACCGCGTGCGACCATAATCGCGTCTGCGTGTGCGATGATCTCATGCATGTGGCGGACACCGGCCTGCTCCTCGATCTTCGCGACGATGCGGGCCGTCGAGCCGAGTTCGTCCAGCAGTCGCCGCAGCGTGTGTACGTCGTTCGCATGGCGGACAAACGACAAGGCCACGAAATCGATTCCGGCAGCCACGCCCGCCTTGAGGTCGGCGATGTCCTTGTCCGTCAATGCCGGCAGGTTGACCTGCACGCCCGGCAGGTTGATGTGTCGCCGTGAACCAAGAGTGCCCGGCGTAATGACCTCGCAACGAAGTCTGGTGTCATCTTTGGACAGCACCTTCAGCTGCAGCAGCCCGCTGTCGACAAGGACAATCTGGCCGATCCCGACATCACGAGGGAGTTCGCGGTAGTTCACAGAGACACCCACCACGCCATCGCCGTTAGCACCTGCTGCATCAACATGAAAATCCAGCAGATCGCCGGCCGCCAACGGGATCGGAGCATCGACCGGGCCCGTGCGGATTTCGGGCCCCTTCACATCCATCATCACCGCCACATGGCGGCCCAGCTGCTGGCATGCGTCCTTAATCCGCTCAACGATCTCGGCGACCCAGTCGCGTGACGCGTGAGCCATGTTCAGGCGAATGATGTCGACTCCCGCACCGATCAATTTCGCCAGGCACTCTGGAGATTGCGTTGCGGGGCCCAGGGTGACGATGATCTTCGTCTGGCGGAAGTAGCGGGCTTGCGCTTCCATATTTGACCAGTTGCCAGGGAGTCCACGGGATCGAACTGCACGAAAGTCAACGGAATGCACATCCTGTTCCGGCCGCTCGTGGCACGACCGCCGAGGTCGGCAACGCGGCTCCCCCGGGGGAGCTGGGCAGATCGCGGGTCTTCTGCACAATCGGCCACGGTCGGGCGTAGTTCCTGCGTCCGCCAGGGGCGTGCGAGAAAGGCTACGAATCTGATGCGGCCTGACCAGATCGCCAGTCCTCGCTGTTCTTCACAAGGAAAGCTCGTTTGCGGCGAAACCTGGACCGGACGGCCGGTCCGGGTCCGACATCGCGGAGCTTGTGATGACAGCACGGACCACTGAATTCTGGTGGAAGCCGTCGTGTGCTCACAGTGCAGAGTTCCCTGGCGTTGGTGTCGGCGGCGGACCGGGTTGGCCTGACGACTCGCTGAGCGGTGGAGCAGCACTGCCCGAAACCCGGGCAGTCGTTTCCGGCCGACCCGACTGCCCCCCTTCGGCTCGCGCAACCTGGAGAACGGATGGGGACGCATGAAGGAGCGCGTGCACACTGCGGCACGGCGGACCGGAAGTTGCGTCCTCCAGACGGCCCGTGCCACCACAATCGGTTCGCATCTGCAGGCGAATCGCCGGTCCCCCGCGCCATGTTGCCCCGGCAGGAAACTCGGGAGTGAACCGTTGGACGCAGTGGACGTCACTCGCGGAGTCCGCGCACTCTCGACCCAGGACCGAACAAGCTCTGCCATGCTGTTGGCACAGGACTTGCCATCCGTAATTCGGGTCGCCTTGCAGCCGGTCTGCAACAGAGAGACTTCTGACCTTCGAGCCAACTCGACGGGTTACTGTCCATGTGCCCGGTCAACGGAATCCATGTGCCCGGTCAACAAAACAGGAGAACGAGTCAACGATGCCAACGCTCAGTGCAAAGTCGTCTGCTTCCACCAACGGGACGAGTTCGTCGTCGGGGGCAGTCAGCCGGGGGGGGATCAGCGGTGGCTCAGCGCGACAGGCCGCAATTGCCGCGGTGACGAACTACCGCAGCACAACACCACCGATGAACTTCCAGGAGACGCCCGCACAGGAACTGTTCGGAAGCAATGTATTCTGCAAGGCGACGATGAAGGCTCGCCTGCCGAAAGTCGTCTACAAATCGCTGATGCGCACCATCGAGCAAGGTGAGAAGCTGGACTCGACCACAGCGGATATTGTTGCATCCGCCATGAAAGACTGGGCCATCGAGAAAGGGGCGACCCACTATGCCCACGTCTTCTTCCCGCTGACCGGACTGACCGCCGAAAAGCACGACAGCTTCCTGACGCCCAACGGAGACGGAAGCGCACTCGCGGAGTTCAGCGGAAGCCAGCTCATTCAGGGCGAGCCAGACGGATCCAGCTTCCCCACAGGCGGTATTCGTCAGACGTTCGAGGCCCGCGGTTACACCATTTGGGATGTGACGAGTCCGGCCTACATCCTCGAAAACTCCAATGGCACGACACTGTGCATCCCCACGGCGTTTGTCTCTTGGACGGGAGAAGCGCTGGACAAGAAGACACCCGTGCTGCGGTCGATGCAGGCGTTGAATCATCAGGCGCAGCGGATTCTCAGGCTGTTCGGGCATACCGATCAGGCACACGTTTCGTCCACGGCCGGTCCGGAGCAGGAATACTTCCTGATCGATCGCAACTTCTACTTTGCCCGACCAGACCTGTTGAACTCCGGGCGCACGCTGTTCGGTGCCAAGCCCCCCAAGGGGCAGGAATTTGATGATCATTATTTCGGGGCCATCCCGGAGCGAGTGCTGGCGTTTATGCTCGAGGTCGAACGCGAGCTCTACAAGCTGGGCATCCCGGTGAAGACGCGGCATAACGAGGTCGCGCCCGGCCAGTACGAGATCGCGCCGGTCTTCGAATCAGCCAACGTCGCCACCGACCATCAGCAGCTCACGATGATCACCCTCCGTCGTGTGGCCGAGAAGTACGGTATGGCCTGCCTGACCCACGAGAAACCCTTCGCCGGTGTCAATGGGTCGGGAAAGCATGTGAACTGGTCCATGGGCAGTGCGAGCCACGGCAACCTGCTCGATCCAGGTGATACACCGCACGAGAACGCCCAGTTCCTGCTGCTGTGCGCGGCGGTCATTCGGGCCGTCCACAGGCATCAGGGTCTACTGCGCGCCGTGGTGGCCACAGCCGGCAACGATCACCGGCTGGGTGCCAACGAGGCTCCGCCGGCGATCATCTCGATCTTCCTCGGAGATCAGCTGACCGATGTGTTCGAACAGATCGCGGCTGGCGGTGCCAACTCTTCGTTACCCAAGGGCACACTGACGGTCGGTGTCGATGTGCTGCCGCCACTTCCCAAGGACGCGGGGGACCGCAACCGCACGAGTCCGTTCGCCTTCACCGGCAACCGGTTCGAATTCCGGGCGGTTGGGGCGAATCAGTCGATTGCCGGCCCACTGGTGGCGATGAACACGATCGTGGCCGAGTCACTGGACTACTGTGCGACGCGTCTGGAAGAAGCGACGGGGGGCGATCCCCAGAAGCTCAACCAGGAACTCCAGAAGCTCCTCAATCAGATCATTCGCGATCACGGTGCGATCATCTTCAACGGTGACGGCTACTCAGCCGAGTGGCACCAGGAGGCCGAGCGACGCGGGCTGTTCAACCTGCGCACTACGTCCGATGCGTTGCCCTGTCTGCACGCCCCTGAAGTCAAGGAACTGTTCAGCAAGTATGGAGTGCTGTCAGAACGAGAGCTCGAGAGCCGGCTCGAAACCTACCTCGAGCAGTATTGCATGACGCGCAGGTCGAGGCGAAATTGACGTCGGAAATGGCGAGAACCCTGATCTTCCCCGCCGCAATTCGATACCAGGGAGAGCTGGCGGGCACGTGCGCGAACCTGAAACTTCTGGGTTACGAGTTCGACACCGACACGCTGGACCGGATCACCGATCTGGTCAAGTACCTGCAGGACAGTATCGCAGCACTGGATGATGTCCTGTTGCAGGGCCGAGAGGGAGACCTGCTGAACCAGGCACAGTTCATTCGCGACACGATGCTCCCCGCCATGAACTTTGTCAGGAGGTACTCGGACGAACTGGAGACCCTGGTCGCTGATGACCTGTGGCCTTTGCCCACCTATCAGGAGATGTTGTTCATCCGGTGAACGGCCGATGGGCGACGGTGTTCGTATCGGGGGACCCATGTCCCCCGCGCGCTCGTTTGCACAATTTCCACCGCCGGCTTGTCTCGAAGAGTTGCGTGAGTATGTCACGGGGCGTCATCCAGCGCTGGGGGTGGCATGTCGAGCGTGTGGGAACGGCTTCCTCCCGCGTCGCAACACCGGTCGCGGCAGTCAGTGCTGACCCGCGTATGGGTGCTCGTCAGGGCTGCGGAGCGACAGGCTAGAGACTGGCAGCAACCTGCGCGGTCGGTAACGCTGCTGCGCGGGCTGTCGAAACCGGTGGCACCTCGACATCCGGCCAATGCACGGCATACAGCACGAATCCGATCATCGCCAGCAGCGTGAGGCTCGTGGCCAGCAGGTCACACGCATCCATGACAAACGCCCAGCGCCCTCGCCTGTGGATGGACGGGTAGGTCGCCGGCTCCTTGAGCTCCAGTATCCCAAGACACTCTTTGGCGAAGGCGGCCACATTGCGTCGGATCGCCTTCGAACAGATCCCGCCATGGGCGCTCATCGTCAGCGGGATGGCCACGAGCATGCGAACGACCGCATCGGCAGGCAGCGATCTGGCGGCGACGGCGCCCGGATCGACCGCGGAACGCTGGCTGGTCGCAACCTCCTGCCAGCGACCCAGAAGTTCGAGACTTCGCGCGTCCAGCAACTGGTGCCGCTGCAAGGTATGCTCGACACGCGGCAGCAACCAGCCGAGTCCCAACAGCGCCTCGGCTGACAGACTGAGCACGACGTTGGGAGCCCGCTTGAGGCGCATCTGAACCTGCGATTCCATCCCCGCGATCATGGTCTCCAGGGCATCGGCATCGTCGGCAAGGATCGCCTTCTCTATTTTCGATGCAGCCACTGGATTCTGCTCCTGAAGCGATGAGCTGGTCGTCCTCTGGTCTCCCTCACCTCCAACTCTAGCACACAGACCGAGGCTGCCACGTTCGGGCGTCTGGCCGAACGCAGTGCCACACGCCCGAGTGACACCACCAGATCCCGTTGGTGCCAATACTCAACGCCGGTACTCACCCTGCGAATGGGAGATTTCCGGGACGATCAGTTCCCAAATGGCCGGCGAAATGCGATTCTGCACGCTCTCCGATCGAAAGGAACCTCATCCGTGTTGGCGAAACGCATCATCCCCTGCCTCGACGTCCATGCCGGGCGCGTCGTCAAAGGAGTCAACTTTGTCGATCTGCGTGACGCCGGTGATCCGGTCGACATTGCGACTCGCTACGAGGCGGAGGGAGCCGACGAACTGGTGTTCCTCGACATCACGGCCAGCCACGAGGAGCGGGAAATCATGATCGACGTCGTGCGACGGACGAGCGAGGTCTGCTTCATGCCCCTCACCGTCGGCGGCGGCATCCGCACACTCGATGACATCCGGGAACTCCTCAGGGCCGGGTGCGACAAGGTGTCCATCAACAGTGCGGCGGTCAAGGATCCGGATTTCGTAAGGCAGGCGGCACTGCGATTCGGCAGCCAGTGCATTGTCGTAAACATCGACCCGCGGCGTGTGCCCGCCGACGACGCCGACGACGACGAACGCGTCCGATCGGCCAGACAGCCAGACCATCTGCGCGTTCAGCCCCATCCGCTGCCGGCGAAGGACAGCTATCGCCAGAAACTCCTGGAGCTCAGCCCCGTGACCTCCACCGTCTATTGGGATGTGCACATCAATGGCGGACGACTCCCGACGGGACTCGACGCCCTGGCCTGGGCCCGGGAAGTTCAGGAACTGGGTGCCGGTGAGATCGTGCTCACTTCCATGGACGCGGACGGCACCAAAGATGGCTACGATCTCGAGATTACCCGGGCTGTGGCCGAGGCGGTGGAGATCCCGGTTGTGGCCAGTGGGGGTGCCGGATCACCGCAACACCTTCTCGAGGCAGTGACCGAGGGGCAGGCGAGCGCCGTACTGGCAGCGAGTATCTTCCACTACGGGGAATACACCATCGCCGAAACCAAGCGCTATCTGGCCTCACACGAGGTTCCCGTCCGCCTGACGTAGGCCGGCGAGCGCGAACCTCACGCCCGCGACGTTTCGGCGGTGGCCAAAGCTTCCAGCGGAGGAAGCGTCTCTTCGAGAACCCCCTTGACTCGTGGCCACATCAGGACGGCCTCGATGAGCATCCAGGTTTCGAGCCCCAGTGTGACCAGCCCGATTGCGGCCAGGAGGTAGCTGCCAGTCGTCCACCAGCCGTGCGGACCGAACAACTGAATCAGCAGGGCCCAGGCTGGCATCACCAGCATGAACACCGTCGGCAGTACAATGAACCAGACCGGCTTGCCGCGCCGCCAGAGCCAGAAGGTGACGACGAGAAACGCCAGACCCGCCAGCAACTGATTCGTGGCCCCGAACAGAGGCCATAACAACTGCCCTCCCATCCCGGCGGTCGCGAGACTCCAGGGTTGGCCCGGCATGGGAAACATCGAAAGTCCCAGAGCCGTGACGACCGCGAACAGCGTCGCTCCGTGAGCGTTGCGCAGCGGACGCATGGCCGGCGCGAGGATGGGAGCACTCTCGCTCACCGCGCGACTCAGCTCCTGGACCACGTACCGCTGCAGCCGGGTGGCCGTATCGAGAGTTGTTCCGGCAAAGGACGCCACCAGCACTCCCATCATGGCTGTCGCCATCGTGCGGTCGATGCCAATCGCTTCGAGGAAGTTCGCGGACCCGACCACGAACGCACCGATCTTCACACCCAGTCCTTTGTCCGCCGCCAGCCAGTCCCCGTAGACGGAATTCCAGAGGGCAACTCCGGTCTGACCTGGATACTGTGATGGCCAGCCGAGGCCGATTCCCGCCGAAACCGCGAGGATCACGAGCACGGCGAGGAAGCCTTCCGTCAGCATGGAGCCGTAGCCCACGAACTGGGCATCGGTCTCACAGCGCAACTGCTTGCTGGACGTGCCGCTCGAAACCAGACAGTGGAACCCGCTGATGGCTCCGCAGGCGATGGTGATGAACAGGACCGGCCAGATGGGGGGGGCGTTCAGCGGACTCCACTGAACCGCCGGTGCCACAATCTCGACCGGCTGGCCTCCAATGCCCATGGTCCCGATCACAACGAGGGCCATGACAATGAGCCCGAGGCTCGAGATGAGCTGCAGGCTGTTGATGTAATCACGTGGCTGCAGGAGGATCCACACCGGCATCACACTCGCCACGTAGCAGTATGCCAGCAACACCGCGGTCCACACCCACAACGGCCATTGGCTGAGCTCGGCATTGATCCAGCGGACGGCGTCGCCCAAGCCCCCTCCTGCCCACGCCGTGCCAGGACAACCGGCCCCCAGCCAGACGGTCAAGTACATGATCGCCAGCGCGAGCAACGAGGGCACGACCAGGCTTGCCCCCCTGCGATGCAGCCACAGACCGATCACAACAGCAATCGGAATCTGCAGGAAGACCGGCAGAATCGACTCCGGGAACATCTTGAACACCGACGCGATCACCAGCCCGAAGATGGCCAGCACCACCCACAGCCCAAACAACAGAATGGCCAGGAACAGGAATCGGACCCGCGGGTTCAACACCCGACCGGCAATGTCCCCCACCGTCTGTCCCCGGTTCCGCAGCGACACCACCAGGGAACCGAAGTCGTGCACAGCTCCGATAAAGATGGACCCGAGCAGCACCCATAACAGCGCCGGGACCCATCCCCACATAATGGCGATGGCAGGCCCGACGATCGGACCCGTGCCCGCGATACTGGTGAAATGATGACCGAACACAATGCCGCGCGACGTCGGCACGTAGTCGCGATTGTCGTTGAGCTGCACGCTCGGGACCGGAGCCAACGGATCAAGCTGAAAGATCCTGCGTGCCAGCCAGCGGCCGTAGGTGTGGTACGCAATGATGTACCCCACCAGTGCTCCCAGTGCGATCAGCAGCGTCTGCATACATC
This sequence comes from uncultured Planctomycetaceae bacterium, assembly GCA_963715185.1. Taxonomy (GTDB): domain Bacteria; phylum Planctomycetota; class Planctomycetia; order Planctomycetales; family Planctomycetaceae; genus CAVPPT01. The sequence goes on along the minus strand of CAVQRG010000009.1, from coordinate 183,597 downwards.
AGGATCCTGTCGAGCCCATCTCGTATGGTTGCGCAGAATTGATTCCCCAAGGCGACGGCCCGTCCCCAGCGCCGGTGAGCACGATGTTGGCGTTCCGACAGGGAATGACGTCTGAGCCCTGACGAACTTCCCGAGGTTTGCACGCCTGTCCGCGGTGCCGGCCTGTCAACTGTCGTAATCGACGACAATCTGACCGCTGCGAAAACCGGTAATTTCGATCTCGTAGTCACCGTAGTCAAACGTGACCTTGCGCCCCTGCCAGCGTCGTGACACGTCGACGCACTCACAGGGAGGCACACAGATCTCAACGTTCACAAGACAGCCCGGGCGACAGGGATCACAGACGGCGACGAGGGTCGGGATCGCGGCGGGATGAATCCGGTTGCGGTCGCGGACCCGGACGTTGTCATAAATCGGCAGGGAAACGACGGGGCCCTGAAGGACGGGGCCCACAATCACGTCACCCGTTGGTCCCGGCACCGGTAGCGGCGGTGGAGCAAGCGTCGGCGCAAACGTGGGCGCGGCAGGCACCGGGGCATACAAACCTTCGTCGGCCATTCCGACCTGCAGCATCGTGGCGACGACCAGCGCCCCTCCGAGTCCCTGAATCACTTTTGCCATCACATCTTCCTCCGAACGAACGCGCAGACTTGCTCAAGCTGGACCGGCTGTTCAATCGTCCCGGCCGCACCCCCTCATGATAGCGGGTCGGTCGGCCGAAGTCGTGGGGCGACTGCTGGTTTTCGGTGAGTTCCTGCACCGGGAGCGGCCGTGGCAGACGTCCGAACGGCCTGTGTCTGCCGTTGCGAGATGGGGCCCGCCCACTCATAATCGCGGTTGCCCATTCAGAGTTTGTCCAGACCCGGTCGTGATTTGATGATGCACAGGGATGCTTGCGGGAACCTCACTGGACAGCTTCCCACCGCTTGTCTGTGGCTGCTGGCCCTGACGATGAGCGGCTGTGGCCCATCAACGGGACCATCTCCGCAGACGGCGCCGTCCGGCGACGCCGGACCTCATCCGGAGACTGCCCCCATCGCAACCGCTGCCCCGTCCACCGCAGCCATCCCGCAGGAGACCGCCGGCGACCAGCGCTGGGTGGGTGATATCCCCTACGATGTCTTTTTCGACCAGCCGCTTCAGATCGCGGCTGAAAACTCGGCGACGGGCACTCTGGTCCGAAGCCCAGCGCCCGTCGTCACGAACACCGATCCTGCCTCCCCTCCCTCGACTGGAGGCACCGATGCCCCGGCCACTGGCGAAACGACGGGCGGCCCCGCAGAGGCCGGCGTCATCGCCTGGCAGGAGATCGCACCCATCGGCGTTCTCGAGGAGGAGACCAAGCAGCTCCGGAATCGCCTGACAAGCAATCTGCAGACCGTTGCGACTTTCAACAAGAACGTCGAGAGCATCGCCAATGACGGTGCGACACTCGCTGCGCTGGCAGCTGTCATCGCCGACCATCCGGACGAGATCGGTTGGAAAGACAAGGCTGTCTACGTGCGCGACTTGGGCCACGAGCTGTTTCTGAAGGCCGAGGGATCTGGCCGGACTCCTTACAACGACGCGCGAAAACCGTTCGAACGCATCATTACGATTTTCGATGGTGGCCCCCCTCCGGAACAGGAGCTGCCGGCCTCCGTTCCCCTGGCAGAGATCGCCGACCGTGGTGAGATGATGAAGCGGATCAAGAAGTCTTTCGACTTTCTCAAGTCGGAGATCAACACCGAAGCGCGTCTGACCGAGGAAGCGGCAGCGGCCGTTCGGGAGGGTACCGTGCTGACGGTGCTGGGCCGTCTGCTGCAGGATCACAGTTACGACTCGGCGGACGAACCGCAGTACCAGCAGTTCGCACAGGATTTCGTCGAGGGTTGCCAGGGCATGGTGAAGTCCGTGGGCGACCAGGAGTATTCCGCATTCCAGGCTGCGCACAATCGCGTGCAGAATGCCTGCAACGCATGCCATGGTGATTACGCATTCGGCGACGAGGGACTATGAATCGCGATCTTCGATGTACCTGGATGCTGCTGGTCCTGGCTGTTGTGGCGGCGCCAGCTCCGTGGAGCCCGCACCGAGTGGTCGCAGAGGAGGTGCTGCTCAAGAGCGGTCATCGGCTGCAGGGTGATGTACTGAAGGAAACGCCGCAGGATCTGTTTCTGGATGTCGGCGTCGATGTCATTCGGATCCCACGGGACCGCATCGAGACGCGGCAGGCTGCCGCCGCCGAGGGCGATTCCGCTCCGGTGAAGATCCTCGAAGACAACGACGGAATCTACAACACCGCCCGTCTGCCACTGCGATCTATCCGCGAGTTGGCCGCCACCTACGGGGAAGGCGTCGTATTGGTGGAAACCTCCAGCGGATTGGGGAGCGGGTTCATCGTCAACGACCGGGGGTACTGTGTCACTAACTATCACGTGGTCGAACAGGAAACGCGGATCGCGGTTACGATCTATCACAAGACCTCACAGGGAGATTTCGAACGGCGACGGATCGATGACGTCAAGATCCTCGCCTTGAATCCGTTTTTTGATCTGGCCCTGCTGCAGATTCCTCAGCAGGACGATCTGGGATTTCAGCCTGTGTTCCTGGCGGAATCGAACGAACAGTACGAGGGCGAAGAGGTCTTCGCGATCGGGAATCCCCTGGGACTGGAGCGATCCGTCTCCGAGGGCATCATCAGCACTCGCAACCGCACCTTTGAAGGGATCGTCTACATTCAGACCACCGCCCAGATCAACCCGGGGAACAGCGGCGGACCACTGTTCAACAAGAAGGGGGAAGTCATCGGGGTCACCAACATGAAGATCCCGGGGGGCGAAGGCCTGGGATTTGCGATTCCCATCACCTACGTGAAGCACTTCCTCACGAACCGGGACGCGTTCGCGTACGATCCCAACAACCCGAACAGCGGGCACCGCTACCTGCCCCCGCCACGTCGACGCACCGCTACGCCACAGGACTGACCGGTTTCCACCGGCTGTAACACGGGACGAGGTGGTGAAACCGGCGTCAGGCCGTGGATGTCAGCGCGTCCAACGCCTCTTCACGCGTGGGGTAGATCGTCCACAGCGTGTCCAGATTCGTGACGGCGAGCACCTCCCTGCAGTACTCGCTCAGGCCACAGATGGCAAACTGGCCCTCCTGCTGTTGCGTTCGATGCCAGAGACGGAACAGGATTTCGATGAATGACGATCCAAAGAAATTCACCGTCGACAGGTCCACGAGCACGCAGGACGAGATCTGCTCCGACGCACTGAGGACGTCAGCCTTGATGCGCTGTGTGGCTTTCTCGTCCAGAGTGCTCAAACCCCGGTCAAACTCCAGGATCGTCACCCCACCCTCATCGTGCAATTGTACTTCGGTCATGAGTTGCGACCAGATCCGCCCGATGGTGAACCCCACTCCCGTCGTCCAGGAGCCTGACTCCAAGTGGCAGCGACTTCGATAGCCACGCCGTCATTCTGCTGTTGATCGTACTGGCGGGCCGCATCAAGTCAAATCCAAGCGACCACCGAATCCCGCGCATCCGCAGACTGGTCCCCGACAGCGATGTCATCCGCAGGCAGTACTCACTGGTTTCAGACCCGCCTTGACGCTGGCTGCGGGACCGCCGGGCTGGCTAATGCAGCGGCTAGACGATCGATATCGTCCAAGGAAGTATACAGATGAGGGCTGATCCGCAGGCGGCCGTCTCGGGCATTCAACACCACGCCCTGACGCAGACAGTGACGCTTGCGCTCTTCTGGATGGTAGCCCGGAAGATCGAATGCGATGATCCCGGACCATTCGTCGCCGGCCCTGCGTGACGCGATTTCCGCCCCCATCGTGCGGAGGCGTTCGCAGCACATCGCCGTGACTTCCTGTAGTCGCTGCTCCACCACATCGGTCTCCAGACCGGCAGTCAGTCCGAGACTGGCCGACAGTCCCACGAAGCCGACCATGTTGTGCGTGCCACCCTCAAAACGTGATGCGTCCTCTTTGAGTCGCAGCTCCTTGTCAGCGAAATTCCCGGCCTGCACCACGCTCTGCCAGCCCACGCCGAACGGTCGCAGCCGATCGAGGTGACAGTCCCGCACGTACAGGACACCGGCTCCTTCCGGTCCGAGCATCCATTTGTGCCCATCGGCGGCAAGAAAGTCGACGGGAATCTGATTGACGTCGAGCCGCAGCATTCCCAGCCCCTGAATCGCGTCGACGAACAACAGCGCCCCGTGCGCATGGGCCCGCTCTGCCAGTGCGGCGAGGTCGGCCCGGTAGCCCGTGGCATAGCCGACCCAACTGACCGCCACGACCCGCGTCCGGTGATCGATGTGGCTGGCGACCTCGCCGGGGTCGACGACGCCGTCCGGGCAGCGGACCTTGCGGAACTCGACGCCCCGTTCCGCAAGGTTGAGCCAGGGATAGTAGTTCGATGGGAACTCCGAGTCGGGGACGACCACGTTGTCGCCTGGTCGCCAGGGGAAGCCCTCGGCAATCAGCGTGATGCCTTCCGTGGTGTTGCGGATGAGCGCGATTTCTGCCGGAGAGGCCTTGATCCGGTCAGCCGCCAACTGGCGGACCACCTCGATCCGCTCACGCCAGCTCCCCCAGTCGACGACCCCCGCCTCCGCGAAATGATCGGCCCATTCGATCACGGCCTGCCGCGTCGGACTGGGCAACGGAGAGACGGCGGCATGATCGAAATAGGCCCAGCGGCGCGTCACCGGCATGGCCTCACGCAATGTCTGCCAGATGGAGTTCATCCCAACACTCGCGGATTCGCCTCGCTGGATGTTCCTAGTCATGCGGACTGAGCCTATCATCAGGCCCTCAGTTCCCGATGGCAACCTCTGGGCCCCCTGATGTCGCCTGAAGCACCGACCCGCGATGAGATCGCCGCGGAATTTCTGGATCAGATCCCGTTCACCCTTTACCCGGCCCAGGAAGAAGCGCTCCTCGCCTGGTTTACCGCCGCCGAAGGGGTCCTGGTGTGTGCCCCGACCGGCACGGGCAAGACCGTCATTGCCGAAGCCGCGCTGTTCGAGGCGCTGCACACGGGACAGACCGCGTATTACACCACACCACTGATTGCTTTGACGGAACAGAAGTTTCGGGAGATGCAGGAGGCTGCGGAACGCTGGGGCTTCTCGGCTGACGACGTGGGGCTGGTGACCGGCAATCGCCGCGTCAATCCGCGGGCGAGGGTGCTGGTGGTCGTGGCCGAGATTCTGCTCAATCGTCTGCTCCACCCTGACCAGTTCGACATGCGAAACGTGTCCGCGGTGGTCATGGACGAGTTTCACAGCTTCAACGATCCAGAGCGGGGCGTCGTCTGGGAACTCTCGCTGGCGCTGTTGCCGAAACAGACGCGACTGCTGCTGCTCTCTGCCACCGTGGGCAATGCCGTCGACTTCGCACTCTGGCTGCGTCGTGCCCATGGTCGTGGGCTGCAGATCTCTCAGAGCGACCACCGTAAGATCCCGCTGCACTTCGATTGGGTGGGAGATCAGTTGCTCAATGAGCTGCTGGAACAGATGGCCGAGGGGGATGACGCTTCCCGCCGCACTCCGGCCCTGCTGTTCTGTTTCAATCGCGCCGAATGCTGGAGCGTGGCCGAACAGCTCAAGGGGAAGGCGCTGCTGCGGCAAGGACAACGTCAGGCGCTGCTGGCAGCGATCGAACCCCAGAACTGGAAGCTGGGAGCGGGCGGAAAACTCAAACAGATTCTGCTGCGGGGCGTCGGGGTGCACCATGCGGGCCTGTTGCCCAAGTACCGTCGCCGCGTCGAGGCACTGTTCCAGCAGAAACTCCTCTCCGTGTGTGTCTGCACAGAAACGCTGGCGGCAGGAATCAATCTCCCGGCCAGGTCCGTCGTCCTCACCACGTTGCTCAAGGGCCCCCCGGACAAGAAGAAGCTCATCGATGCGAGTTCGGCCCATCAGATGTTCGGTCGCGCCGGCCGGCCGCAATTCGACGACCGGGGTTTCGTCTATGCTCTGGCCCACGAGGACGATGTCCGGATCGCGCGTTGGAAGGCGCAATACGACCAGATCCCGGAAGACACAAAGGATCCGAACCTGATCCGGGCAAAGAAGAAGCTGAAACGCAAGCAGCCGACGCGCAGCAAGACCCGCCAGTACTGGAACGAGCAGCAGTTCGAGAAGGTCATCATTGCGCCCCTGGAAAGCTGGCCAGCCGCGGACATCTCCCCTGGAGACTGCTCGCGTATCTCCTCGAACTGTCCCCGGAGGTAGATCGTCTGCGCCAGTTCGTGGCCCGCCGGATGCTGGGCGAGAAAGAGCAGCTTGCAGCGCAGAAGCGACTGACGCGCATGCTCATCACGCTCTGGGCCGGGGGCTATGTGGAACTCGACCCCGCCCCACCCGATGATGGCTTCCTCCGGCGTCGCACCGCCTCACGAGTGCCTACGGCAGCGGAGGGTAGCTTTGGTGTCGGCCTCGAGACGGCCGCCACCCCACCCGCCACATCACCTCCACCTGTGCAATCGGCGGGCCAGGGGACGCTGGGGAGCGCTCTCCAGCAAGCTCTGGCGGACGCGCGTCCGACGAGAAGCGGTCCGGCTCAGGCCGTGCGCAGCGCGGGACCATTCGGACTCGTCAGCCGCTGACGATGCCGAGCCGCCAGACTATCGTCCCACGCTGGCAACTCCCACCACGGAACTGGCCATGCTGCTTGTCCTCCGCAGCGTCAACCCGCTGTACGGGATGTATCTGCTCGAGAACATGGACCTGGCCGATGAGAGCGAACGGCTGCAGGCGCTGGAGAGTGTGCTGGAGGTGCCCGGCTCGCTGTTCCTCGATGTCCGGGTTCCCGGACCGGATGAGATGCCCCCAGGCCCGTTGGCGAGGCAACGCCTCGATCCCCTCCTGATCGAGCGGGGACTGGCGACTGCGGACGAGATTGATCCGACGCAGATGAACGAGGATGCTTACGGACGGCAACGCAGTCGCGGACTGCCTCTCGCTGACAAAATGTATCGCCTCTTCGACAGCGAACTCCCGGGTGCCGGCAGTTTCCGCACCAGTCCTGTCTGGATTGCCGGAGAACTGATCCATTTTGGTGGGGACTTCCACAAGTATGTTACCAGCCGGGATCTCACGAAGCAGGAAGGTCTGCTCTTCCGTCACCTGTTGCGGCTGATCCTGCTGTGCGGCGAGTTTGCGCAGCTGTGTCCCCCGGAATGGAATCAGGTCGAATGGCAGACCTGGCTGAATGGGCTGGCCGAGCAACTCACCGAGAGCTGCCGGGCCGTCGATCCGGAAAGTACCGACACTTCGCTGGAGGCGATGCGGACCGTGGACCCGTTGACGGCGGAGTCGTCCGATCCCGCCGCCTGACCGCTGCCTCACACCGACGCGGCCACCTCTGAGTATCCGGCTCACTGCCCGCTCAGGGCCCGCCCCCTGAGCGAGTCGTCGAAACCGGACTCAGGCAGGTCCTGCAGTCCGCCAGACAACAGCAGTCCATCGAGGGCAACCTCCGCCTTCCGCAGCTCGATCAACGCATCGAGGTATCGCAACTGCGCCTCGAAGAAGCTCTGACGTGCCGACAACAGCCGCAGGAAATCGAACTGTTCGGGATAGGCCTGCTCGATGAGTTCGAGACTCTCCGTTTGCGCGGGAGGATCTGTTCACGGTAGATCCGGACACGGTTCGACGCCTGCTCGTACACGGCATAAGCATCCGCCAGGCGCGAGCGGAGATCGAGTCTCAGCCGGTCCAGATTGGCACAGGCGCGATGATAGTTGGCCGCCGCGCGATCGATGTTGCCGCGATTGTCGTTGAAGATGGGCAGCGGCAGCCCCAGCGTCACCATCGCCACGTCGTCTCCGTTCGTGTTGTCGTGCATCACTCCGAGGTTCGCCTGCAGGTTGGGAATCGGCTGCACCTCCTCACGAGCGATGCCCGCCCGGGCGCGGCGGACTTCAGCCATCGCCTGCTGCAGCACCGGGTTGTCCGAGAGCAATTCCTGCAGGGTCTGATGGTAGTCCCGCTGGTTGTGTTCGTCCTCCAGCGTGCCCGCCAGACGATCCAGCAGGAGTTCCGGACAGCCGACCAGCGCCGCCAGCGCCTGGCGGCGGGCTTCATAGACCGCCACGGCGTTTTCCTTGAGCACAATCACCTCGTTCAGCTGGATCTCTGCCTGCAACACATCGGCCCGTGAGCCCTGCAAGGCCGACTCCAGGATCTTGGCCGTCTCGACACCAGCCTCTGCCAGTTGCTGAAGATCATGGGTCAACTCGATGCGCCGCTGAGCCCCCAGCGTTTCGAAGAACTGGGTGCGGACATCGTTCCGCACGCGAAACCGCTGCGCTTCCACCTGCCACAGACGCGCCTGAACTTCTTCCTGGGCAACCACGACATTGTGTTCGAGCTTGTGACCAAACACGACGGTCTGGCTGACATAAGCCCCCTGCAACCCCGCCGTACCCTCGGAGCCGATCTCCTCGGCGGCATAGCCGACCGTGGGATTCGGACGCAGTCCCACCTGGTCCCGGACCCCTCTCGCGGCGTGTGCCACGGCCGACGCCTGTTGAATCGAGGGATTATGGCAAGCCGCCATCGCTTCCAGTTCGGACAGCGTGAACTCTCCTGGGACACCGGACCGCGGATCGTCGGGGACCTGTGGGGCCACCGGGAACTGGGCTGGCTCATCGGCGACCTGAGGCTCAGGCTCCACATCGAGCGCCTGCTCGTGGCTGACGAGGTCCAGAGGTGCCGAGGACTCCTGGTCATCGCTGTTCTCGGCGGCGTGAGCTGCCGTCGATGCCTCGTCGGGCGAGGCTGTTTCGTTGACCGCCACAGGCAGCGCACTGCGAGGTGCGGTTCGGCAACCGACAGTGACTGCCAGCACGGCGAGAAGCACCAACCTCCATGCGCAACGCATGTTTCCGTCTCCACAGTCCCTTGTGGTCTGCCGCATCCTCTTTCGACCGGATCGGTCGTTCGGGGTGTGCACATTGAACCGGAAGAGCGGGGCGACACCATTCACCTCAGACCGGACAGTCGTCACATCCGTCACGATCGTCCCGAACGGTCTTGCAGCCGGTGCTCGAGTCGCCCAACCGCGAGGCACAATCACGATGCGCGGGAAACGCTGCACAAATTCGTGCCCTATTTCAGGGCATCATCGGCATCGGCCGGCCGTTTACGCAGCAGCTTCTTCAGACCCCGGTCATTCTCCTGACGCAGGCCGTCGGCGATGGTCTGCAACTGGCCTCGCAGCCAGGCCTCATGCACGTCGGGATCCAGGCGTTGCAGCGACTCGCGGACTTCCTGGTTGGTCGCCAGCGGCGCAGGGATCGGGGGCAGGCCGGTCTCGGCGGCTTCACGCGTCGCCACGGGCCCTGGAATCCCGTTCGGCGGGCGGACTTCATCGATCAGTGTCCGCAACACGTTCAGCAGCTGCTCATTCTGACGTTCGAGCGACTCGACCCGGCTCGTGACGGTGCGTTCCTGATGCGCGAGAATCTCCAGCATCATCTGACGGGTCTTCTCCAGCGCCTGGTCCTGGGATCGCCCCAGTTCCCCCACGACATCGCGCACCACCTCGGCAGGAAGTCCCACTACCGGGGCCGGCGACGGCGAAGGGGCCTCGGAACGAGCCGCGAAAGCACCGCGCAGGCGCAGGGGAACCAACCCTGTCCTTGCGGAGGAGACGATCTTCAGCGTCGCCGCTTTCGACAAACCTGTGGCCTGAACATCGAATGCACAGTCACCAACGTGCAGAGTGGTCCGGGACGACAAGCGTGCCAGTGTGACCGGCTGATCGTTGATCCGCGTTTCCAGGCCGCTGCCCAGGTCGACCAGCCAAACCGTCCGATGCGTCCGCACCAGCGCGCAGTGGACTGTCGCCACACGGGGCGAGCGCACACAGAACTTGCATTGAGCACCCGATCCGATCAGTGAGACGTGTCGCGTGGACCGGACTGTTGGTCCGGCCCCCTTGCCGCTGCGAAGCTGCAGCACGACGTCTGAGGGACGACCGTTGACGTCGGTCGTTTCCTCGGACTGCATCACCTGATTGGTCAGGGAGTCCCCGCCGCTTTCGCCTTCTTCGACTCCTGCCACGCGCACGCTGAAGCGTCCCAGCTGAAAATCGGATGGCAGGTCCAGCCACGCGGAGTGCACGCTGTCACCTCCCACGACCAGGAGACGCCCATTGGTCAGATCGCAGACGAACAGTCGACCGTCGATAGCTTGCAGGTAGACGTGGGATGGTGCGAACGATTCCTCTGGCACGCGGACATTGCACTGTGGTCCGGAACCAATCAGCGCATAGGGGGCAGGCAGATGGTGGCCATGCCAGACATTGGCGTCTCCGGAGCGCAGCAGCACCCCTAACCCTTTCGGGTGGCCGCAATCGGCGGAGAAACTCATCATTCGGCCCTCCGGGGTATCCCGGACGTTACAGCAGTTCTGCGCGATTTCGCCTGCGGGGGTGTGAACGCGCACGCTGCCGCCCTGGGGGCAACAGTCGCCCTGCCTTTTTAGTTTTCGTGCCCCGTCGACGCGCTGTCAACAGCTTGGTGCATCCGGCGGCGGGGATTGCTCTTTTGCGGTCCAGATATTCGGATGAACCCGGCTGGTGCCCCAAGAGATCCTCAGAACCGCACTTACGAAGGCCTCCGACGAGCACGAACAGGCACCGCCCGGCCCCTCAGTTCCCCGGTCGCTCCGGATTGGCCCAGTGCCCGTCTGCATCCACCCCGCTGACGAGAACCCCCTTGGCATTCCAGCCAAGATGGGCACGCACATCGGCAGCCGCGTAACGCAACGTCAGACCGCAGCGTCGCCGATCCGACTCGTTGGCGTCAGACCCATGCAGCAGCAGGTCCGAGTGGAGCGAGATCTCGCCCGCCCGCAGCACGTCGTCGACCGGCTCCCCATACTGCAACGGGTTGTCAATCGTCTGATTGAGCACATTATGCTCCTCCGACGAACTCGGGCGGTAGGTCAGGTGCCCGACATGATGCGATCCTCGGATGAATCGCATACAGGCATTCCCGGCATCGGCATCGTCGATCGCCAGCCAGACCGTCACCGCCTTCGTGGGACTCAGTGGCCAGTAACTCGCGTCCTGATGCCATGCCACGCTCTTGCCATCGTGAGGCATCTTGCAGAAGAAGTGAGACCCCCAACCCACGACGTTCTCCCCCAGCAGATCTTTCACACACGCCACGATTCGTGCATCCGTCAGCAGGTCATAGACGCGACCGTACTTCAGGTGAGCTGTGCTGATGGAGTAGCTGTCCTTGCCGGCCGCGAGTGCCGCGTCGAGCAACTCGTCGAAATAGGTGCGAATGCCCGCAATCTCCACGGTGGAGAAAATCGGGATGGGACGCACGAAGCCATCCCGGTTGAACCCTTCCACCTGCTCTCGCGTCAGTCGACCCGGCGCCTGAACGGGGCTCGGATAGAACCGCAGATCGCGTTCGAGCAACTGCAGTTCCTCGTTGTCAGGGATCATCTTGAAGTCGGCTGGCGATTGCATCGTCTCTCCCTGTCACACACTGATCTGTCACACCCTGATGTTATCCGCTGACGGCACCACAAGCCTGGCCGGACCAAGGTCGGGCTTTGCTGATCAGGCGTTCGCTGTCCGGTCACGCTTCGCATCCGTCCATCCAAGCCTCTCGGAGTCTAGCACCGGACCGCGCGATTCTCGATCGATTCCGATACAATTTCGTTTCGGAGGGACAGCACATGACAGACGATCCACTGACCCGGAGAGACTTCGCGGGTTTGCTCGCCTCGGCCAGCGGAGCGACTCTGCTGTCCGGTTCTCCCCGTGCGGTTGCGGCGGCACAGACTCAGCCGGCAACGGACACGTCCTGGGAGGACCTGCAACTGGCAGCGTTGCTGCAGCGGTATCCGGGTGACCATCTGACCGAAGAGATGCGTGCCGGGATTCTCAGTGACCTGCGGAATATCCGCAGGCAGTCCGAAGCGCTGCAGCACTACACCCGGGCCGATGCTGAGGTTCCACCACTCAGCTTCGCTGCTTATCGTTCGGATGCCGAGTGACCCATGCCCTGTACTCCTGAGACGGCCTACTACTCCTTGCCGCAGCTCGGGGCAGCCTTGCGACGCGGAGAGTTCACCCCCGTCGACCTCACGGAGTTCTTTCTGGACCGCTGCGAGCGACTGGGTCCCAACTACAACGCGGTGGTGACCATCCTGCGGGAGACCGCCCTGAGCGAGGCTCAGCAGGCTGCCGAACTTCTCCGCCAGGGACAGGATCGCGGCCCCCTGCACGGCATTCCCTGCGGCGTGAAGGACCTGTTCGCCATGCGGGGCACTCCGACTTCGTGGGGTGCGGCACCGTTCCGGGACCAGTTGATCGACGATGACGCCACTGTCGTCACCCGGCTGAAGCAGGCGGGTGCGATCATCATCGCCAAGCTGGCCATGGTCGAGATCGCCGGAGGACTCGGTTATCAGCAGCCGGATGCGTCCTTCACTGGACCGGGGCTGAATCCCTGGGATCCCTCACGATGGAGTGGTGGGTCATCGAGCGGTCCGGGATCGGCCGTCGCTGCGGGGCTGGTCCCGTTCGCCATGGGATCGGAAACCTGGGGGTCCATCGTGACGCCGGCCGCGTGTTGCGGCCTGAGTGGACTGCGACCGACATTTGGACGCGTCAGCAGACACGGTGCGATGCTCCTCAGTCGCAGCATGGACAAGATCGGCCCGCTGTGTCGTTCGGCAGAGGACTGCGGACGCGTGCTGGCTGCCATCGCCGGTCCCGATTCGCGCGACACATCGACCGTCGCCCGTCTCTATCGTTATCCGGAACAGAGACCCCAGTCACTGTTTCGCATCGCCACGCTGGCGGGCGCGACCGCCCATGCCCAGCCTGCGGTGTCCCGCAACTTCCTCACGTCACTGGACGTCTTGAGCAAGTCGGCAACCATTGAAGAGATCTCTCTTCCAGACCTTCCCTACAACACGGTGGCCGCAGTGATCCTGTCGGCCGAAGCTGCCGCAGCCTGGGAGTCGCTGGTCCTCGATGGTCAGATTCAGCACATGACGGCTCTTGAGGATCGCTTTCGCCTGTACGCAGATCTGGCAATCCCGGCCCAGGACTACATCAATGCCTGCCGGGTTCGCGGCACGATCCAGCGGGAGCTGGACCGGCTGCTTGCCAGGTACGATGCCATCGCAACACCCACCCTGTTGACGGTGGCGGGCCCGATCGATCAGCCATTCGCCTCATGGTCGCGAGGCTTCAGTGGCACGCAGATCGGTGGTGCGGGGAATGTCGCCGGCCTGCCGGCGCTCAGCGTTCCCAACGGCTTCGACAACGACGGTCTCCCCACGGGCCTGCAGTTGACCGGCCGGGCCTTCGAAGAGAACCGGCTACTCGCGATCGCAGACAAGTACCAGCAGCGTACCAACTGGCACACAAGACATCCTGAAACGGATTGATTCCACAGAGACCCCACGCGATGTCCAACCTGGCACGAAGAGACTTCCTGACAGTCGGTACAGCCTTGTGGGCTTCACTGTCGACAGCCTGGTCTGGCCACCGCACTTCTGCAGCGCAACCTCATTCGCCTGGAACCAAGTCCATGCCCGGTGCCATACCCGTCAAGTCGATTTCCTCAGCCAATGGGCTCGAAGCAACCCGCCGTGCCTATGAGCTACTGGTCGCGGGAACGGACACGCTCGAGGCGGCGGTCGCCGGCGTGACGATCGTCGAAGATGATCCGCAGGACATGACGGTTGGGCTGGGGGGGCTCCCCAATGAGAATGGCGTGGTAGAACTGGACGCGGCTGTGATGCATGGGCCCACCCACCGGGCCGGGGCTGTGGCGGCGTTAATTGGCGTTCGCAATGCGGCGAGACTGGCAAAGCGCGTCCTCGAGCAAACCGATCATGTGCTGCTGGTCGGTACAGGTGCTCGCGAGTTTGCTCGGGCGCAGGGGTTCCCGGAGGAAAATCTGCTCACAGAGGCCGCACGCAAGATCTGGCTGTACTGGAGACAGACCAACAGCGATCGTGACGACTGGTTACCCCCTCCCGTGGACCAGCTTGATCCTGCAGTGAAGGCGTTCTTCAAGCTCAACGACGAGGACGCGCCCCCGGCCCGAGACGCTTCGGAACGAAAGAGCAGGATCCCACGCTCCGAGGCCGATCGCCCGACCGGCACAGTTCATTGCGCCTGCATCAACAGCCAAGGGGACATTTCCTGTACGACGACCACCAGTGGCCTCGCCTTCAAGATCCCGGGACGCGTCGGCGATTCTCCCATCATTGGAGCCGGCTTGTATTGCGACAACGAGATTGGCTCCTGCGGCAGCACCGGCCGCGGGGAGGCCAACCTCCAGAACCTGAGTTCCTTCGCCGCCGTCGAACTCATGAGGAATGGAGCTTCTCCCGAAGCAGCCGGTCTCGAGATCCTGCGCCGGGTCGCGACCCACACCACGGAGCCCCACCTGCGGGATGCACAAGGTCGCCCCAACTTCGGCCTCAAGCTCTATCTGCTCAACAAGCAGGGGCAGTACGCCGGGGTCTCCCTGTATGGCCCCAGCAAGTTCGCCATCACCGACGAGGCAGGCTCGCGGCTGGAGGAATGTGCATTCCTGTACGCTCAACAACAGGGCTGACACGCCGCCCAGGTTACGCGATCGCCGACCGCCAGATCGTGCGCGGGCGGGAGCTATTCAGGGACAAGCTGCAGCAGCATTCCTGGCAGGAACACCTCATCCAGATCCTCCAGATTCCGCTCGTCGAGCACCGTCACCCGGAGGCGATGCGTCGGCGCAACCTCCTGGATCAGCCGAATGGCCGTCACACAGCCGAAAGCCAGTAGTACCTGACCGTCGGGATTGAGGTGCTCGTGGAGGCCCACGAGCAGCGACTTAAGCAAGGCAAAATTCTCGTCGTAGAGCGCGTACTGGTCGACCGACTCGACACGGCCATCTTCCCACGGCGGGTTGGAGATGATCAGGTCGAAGGCTTCACCCTCGCCGATCACGGCGAACGCAGTGGCATTGTCGGACGACACCAGTCGCGTCTCCAGCGCACTGCCGAAGGGAAACCGGCTGGCATTGTAGCGGGCACATGCGATCGCGTGCGGATTGATGTCGGTTGCAACGACCGACTCGGCACCGGCACGCAGACAGCACAGCGCCACGAGCCCGGTGCCCGTGCCGATCTCGAGAATCCGCTTCCCCCGGACGAGATCGGTTTCGCGAATCAGTTGACGCAGACTCTGCGTGTCGCCCGGTTCCCAGAAGACCGTCTCGAACTGCGCCAGACCGGCGGGGAACTCTTCACAGGTTTGCCATGCCACGAACCGCGCCGGGTGCGAACCGCCGTCCGTCGTCGGCCGTGCATCATCCCCTCCAGCAACGACCGCACCCCCGTCAGGCCGAGGGGCTTCATGGCTCGCGGGCAACGACTCGGTGCGACTCCCGCAGCCTGCGCAGGCCCAGCACGTCAGCAACAGCAGCGTTCGCACCTGAACGACCAACGTCGTGCCCTATGGCCTGCCTGCAGTCAACTCCGGGGCGCATCATCCCAATTCCACGTGACGGCATCTAACCGGATCGTGGAAGAGCAATGCCCGGTCCCCATCCTACTGCAGCGGGCTGCCGCGAGCCATCGTGGCAAGCGAAGAGTCGGAGAGCGTGACTCTCCGTCCATCCGGAACGCGGACGGTGTGACTACACCATCGCACCGCAAGCAGAGTCTAAAGGCCAAGGGCACCGTAGAGCAACCACGCATCTGGTGGTAGGATGGATATGCCGTGTTGTCATTTTCAGGACATCAGCCGCATGACGCCGCCGACCGACCGAAACGACGAACACCCAGACGACCCTGTCTTTCTGCACACGCGTCGGGAAGCGATCGTGATCCTCGTGGTCTGGGCCCTCGCCTTCTCGTGGGTCGTGCCCTTCTGCTACTTCGATGGTTACACGCCCGCCGCAAACGCCACGGAAGTCCCCCTGGTGCTGGGTATGCCGCGCTGGGTGGTCTGGGGAGTGGGTGTGCCCTGGCTGATCGCCGATGTCGTGACGATTGGCCTGTGTCTGTGGTTCATCAAAGACGACGACCTGGAGGGGTGACTCCTCGTCGCGGCACCCGCCGGACCGACAGGGCCCGCTGCTCGATGTCACGATCCGCACTCGATGCTTCCGACCGCCGAGTATCGAGTGCGCCCGGCCGGGGAATCAGGCGAAGAGGCCGTCAATCACGTGACCGTCCCGCACAATCATCACGGGTCGCCCGGTCGTGGTCCGGTACTCCTTGGTGTGGTCAATGCCCAACGCGTGGTAGAACGATGCGGCCACGTCATCCGGGCTCCAGCCGTCAGCGGCGGGCAGCGTGCCGTTCTCGTTGGACTCACCGAGCACGCGTCCTCCCTGAACGCCGCCACCCGCCATCAACATGAACATGCAGCGCGGGTAATGGTCGCGACCGATCCGCTCGGTATTGATCTTCGGCGTCCGACCGAACTCGCCCGTCACGAAGACGGCTGTCGACTCCAGGAGGCCCTTCTGCTCGAGTCCATTGAGCAATGCCGCGAGAGACTGGTCAAAGGGGGGCAGCAGACGATCCTTGAGGGCGTTCCAGTTGTCACGATGCGTGTCCCATCCACCGGTGGAGATCGTCACGAATCGCACACCCGCCTCGACCAGCCGCGTGGCCAGCAGGCAACTCTGTCCGAATCCCGAATCTCCAAACGGTTCGGCGAAGGAAGGCTGCTCCTGGCTGGTATCGAAAGCCTGCCTGGCCCGCGGCGACGTGATCATGCCATACGCCTGCTGCGAGAACCGGTCAAGTCCTTCGAGCAACTGCGAAGACTTCTCGAAGCCCGTAAACGCGGAATCGACCTGCTTCAACAGATTGTGACGTTTCTCGACATCGGCAATGGTCAGACCATCACCAAGCGAGATCCCGCGAACCGAGAACCTGGCTCCGGGCCGCGGTGTCGAATTGGTATTCAAAGGGGCGTACTTGACGCCGAGATACCCGGCCCGCTGGTTGCTGTTGGGAATCGAAACGAACGGCGGCAGGTCGGCAGGACCTCCCAGCTCTTTGGTCACAACCGCGCCATAGCCGGGGAACTCGAGAGCCGGTAACGGCCGGTTGCCCGTGTTGACGTATTCGCTGCCGAGATTGTGAGCGGCCAGCGTGTGACTGACACCGCGCAAGATCACGAACTTGTCCATGGCGGACGCCAGCTTCGGCAGGTGTTCGCAGATCTCCACCCCGGGGATCTTGGTCTGAATCGGCGTGAACTCGCCACGATACTCGTCGGAGGAGTCCGGCTTCAGGTCGAACGTATCCATATGGCTCGGGCCGCCGGGCAGATTGATGAAAATGGCGGCCTTGGCTTGCGCTCCCGCCTGAACCTGGCCCGCTTCCGCCAGCCGCATGTACTGCCCCAGCGTGAAGCCTGCTGCACCAATCGTTCCGATCTTGAGAAAGTCACGCCGTCCCAGGCCGTCGCAGGTCGTATGCAAAGCCATGAAAGCTCTCCTTGAGAAAAGTCGTTGGATTCGAGGTTCGCGTAGTACCGGGTGCGGACATCTCCAGGGCAGGACTGCCGCAGAGCTTCCACATCGGAAGTGACCGCTCAGTCAATGGTTGACGATAAACTCTTTCGTATTGATGAGGGACCACAGCAGGCTGCGGATGCCCTCCACCGGATCGGCTGACTCCTGGATGAAGCCGGTCGCCAGCGCCAGTTCACGCTCATCAGGAAACCGACTCAGTGAACGCAGATAGGCTTCTTCAGCAATCTCCCGTGCCTGCTCCTCATTCAGCCCCGCACCTTTCGTGGTCGCATCAGCATCCTCATTTCGATACCGCTTCCGGTATTCCGCCAACTGTTTCTCGGCATTGGCAAGTGCCCTCTGGTTCTGCTGCTTGCGAAATCGGTCGATCTGCTTCTGCAGGCGCGCCACCACGTCGTCGAAGTTCTTCGGCCGCTGGTCCTTCCCACCGGACCTCGAACCGGTCTCGATCTTGTTGGACCTCGCAACCTCCTGCAGCCAGCCATCGCCGCGACGATCGATCAAGGCAAACAGGTCCGCGTCGTTCTGCAGGAAGATCGTCTGCAGCAGACTCGGCTCGGAGGAGCGCTCGCAGTCGCAGTTGTTTTCCCTGACGGACTTGCCGAACACGTACAGGGGATAGTTCGTTCCCGTGTACCTGCTGTTTCCCCGTGGCACACTCGGTTCAGCAATCGCACGCTTGTCGAGCTCCGTGATGAATGATCTCGCGCGATCATCGGCCGCAGTACACATCTGAATGGCGTCGTAGGCAACCTCGGCGGGAAGCCGGCGGGGAACCGCTCGACTGAAATTCCGCTCATCGTGCAGGTTCGTATCGTTCGGTCGCCAGGACGTCTGATATGTCCGACTGTTCGCGATCGTGCGGTGGACCCACTTCATATCGTACCCGCTGTTGATGAAACCCTCGGTGAGATAGTCGAGCAGCGCCTCGTTACTCGGTGGGTTCGCCAGCGACAGATCATCCGTGGGCTCCACGATCCCGCGATTGAAGTAGGCCGCCCAGACGCGGTTGACGAAAGCACGGGCCATCAGCGGATTATCGGCGGACCGCATCCAGTCCATCAAAGCCGCGCGACCGTCGTCCACGGCCGTCAGATCGACAACATCGCTTCCCAGCAGCTTGGCCGTGGCTTCCACTTGCTTGCCCTGTTTGCGTTCGCCCTGCGCCTTCCTGCGCGTCTGGTTGCTGCGCGCGGCGGCCGCACGTACAGCTCCGGCATCGGGACCGTCGCCCCCTTCTTCAGCAGGTTGGCAAACTCTCGCCGGGCATCGTTGCCCTTCAGATCCGCGAGACCGAGGCCCTTCATCATCGCGTTGTACTCGTCGCGGTCGCGACCGTTATTCGCGAACTGGGCCTGGTCGAAGAACCCCTGGAACTGCTGGAAGTCATCCTGGGTCCACTGGTCGAACGGGTGCTTATGACACTGGGCACACTGAATCCGGATCCCCAGAAATGTGTACGCGAACCCGACCGCCCGATCTTCGGCGCTGCGAAAATTCTGGCGGGCCCAGTAATGGGGCATCGATGGTTCTTCCGCGAACGCGTCGGCACCATCTTCGTGGTACCAGCGACTGACGCGCTCACAGTAATCCTTGTAACTCTCACCCTCGCGCCGGCTGGTCGCGACGACCAGGCCCTCGACGATCTCGTCATAGGGAGCGTTCTGTTCGACACGGTGCTGAATCCAGTTGAACCAGTCCTTGCTCGCACGATCACGCACGACCGTAACGTTGTTCAGTTGCTGGTCGCTGTTACCGGTGATGTCGCACAGACGCTGTGTCCACCAGGCCACATAGGCCGGCGTCTCCAGCAGCTCGTCGATCTTTCGTGCCCGCTTGTCGGGCGACCCGTCATTCAGAAACGCCCGGACTTCCTCGGCGGTGGGAAGTGTTCCGGCGATGTCGAGAGACGCACGCCGGAGAAACTCGGCATCAGTGCTCTCCTCCGAGGGAACGATCCCGAGCTTCCGCAGTTTGTCGATGACGAGGGTATCCACCGCCGTCGGCGTCGCAACCTGGGGATAGCTCTTACCATTCTCCTCCGAGACTGGACGCATCACCGGAATCGGGACGACCCCATTGTCGTAAAACACCACGACATGCGAGTCTCCCGGTTCTCCGGAAGTGACCTCGCCCTGTTCGTCGATGAGGGCGATCTGGGTATCGTTACTCTGATACCGGCTCAGGCACGTCACATCTTCCGAGCGGCCGTCCGACCAGCGGGCAATGACTCGGAGTTGAGACTTCTCCTCTGGCCCCGCGAAGACGATTTCCTGGGGGTGCACTTCCAGTTCGACGAGCGACGGTGCGTCATCCGCGACCGGTTCTGCGCCGGATTTGACCCAGTTCAAGAGGACGTTGTACTCCCAGCTGCCGATCTCCGCCCGCTGACCACCTTCATGGTCCTCCTGCAGTGTCAGCTTCTGCAGAGCATAACTGTCTGCCGGAGCTCCCGTGTCGATCCGCTCGCTCAACCCCTCATAGTCCATCTGGAAGTCGTAACCGAACAGCGACAGCCGAAAGCCCCCCTGGCCCTGAAACGACCCATGGCAGGCCCGGCCATTGCACCCCAGCTTGCCCAGCAGCGGCACCACATGACGCTGAAAATCGGGGGTCTCGTCAGAACCGGAATCGGCGAACCTTTGTTGCGCCGGCGGCAGGGTCTGGTCCGCGGCCAATCCACTTGTCATGGCTAGCATCAGGGCCGGCAGTCCGACAGAGAACTTCAGCGACGGCATATCAACACCTTTCGGTCTCTGAATCTGAGTTTTGCCAACTGGGGCGCAACGATCACACGACCAAGATGCCCCGGTCACCCGCGGCGGTTTCCACCATACCATATTGAACAGACGGGTCGCAGCATCCGTAGGCCCGCTCGCGGCGGACTGACGTGTGGACCGGTTTCTCCGTGGTCAGGCCCCCGATCGTGATCCCGTCAGGCGAGCGTCGTTCCAAGGCTGATGTCGCGGCCGACTCGTCCCCGGATCGTGGTGATTCCTGGGGGCGCGATCCGGACCCGCTGTTCCCCGGCGAGCGCCCGCGAGCCTGACGAAGCAGGCGGTCGGCCTCACGGGCAATTGTACCCGCTCGATCGTCATCAGCCTTGCGAATCGTTTCGTCAATCACTTCGGCACGTTCGAGGATCCGGTCACGTTCCAGCTTCCACTGGGCGATCCGCAGACTGATCCGTTCATCCAGAAGCTTGGTCAGCTGGTCGCGAACGGCGGGATCGTCTTCGGTGGCCGATCGGGCGGCCAGCAGACGTATCCGAGACTCCACTTTCCACAGGTCCAACTCGATCTGATACCGCGCCGGCATGCGCATCTGCCATCGACCGATCTGCTCGCTGGCACGGAACAGCTCGGTCACGGCCTTGGCATACTCCGCGGGATTCTGAGTCTTCAATCGCCTCACCAGCATCGCCAGTTGCGGGTGGTGTGCCGTCGCAAACTCCAGGGCCTGCCTTTCCTGTTCGGCCCGGGTCAGCGCTCCCTGGTTGGGCGTCCCCGGCCGGGAGGCAGGCCGCTGATCGGCAGCTGTCTTTTCATTGGAGTTCAGAGAGGGCGATCTGCCGGAGGAGGCGTCCTTCGATGGCTTTGCAGATGAGCGCGGCAGCTCGCCCGCACCACTCGGCGTCGCCGATGAGAGTGCCAGTCCCAACACCAGGGGCAGAAGTCTTCGATTCCGGTCGGGCATAGTCGCTTACAATCGATCCCGTGTTTCCAGATCTTCCAGAACACCGGGCCGACTGTCGGAGGGCGTGATCTTCAGATCGTCCTGCTCCGCCTGCAGCGCGACCAGCATCCAGCCGGGCACCCGCAGAGTCGACTCCCGGTCCGCCTCATCGATGGTCGTGTCCTCGCCCGACTTGTCCCCCTCATCCACCGACTCGTCGAGTTCAGCCCAGAGCGTCAACAACGACTCCGTCTGAGAAAGTGGCGCGGTGATCCAGGGAGAGCCGGCAATCTCCCAGGTGATCACTTCCCGGGGTCCTGTCAAATGCCGGAGTTCGCCCGCAAGCGCCAGCAGACAGAGCAGAGTGACCGCGATCGTGGCGAAACGGGACCGCAGAACTGACCTCGCGATCGGCTGGGGGGACTGCTCTGCCGAAGCGTCCGCAAGATCGGCAGCCACGAGGCCCGCTGGAGCACGCTGGAGCAACGCAGCCGTCAACCGCACGCCCTCGACCAGTGCACGCTGACAATCGTCGTCATCGGCGAGACCCGCCTCAAACGCCCGCCAGTCAGCGTCGCTCATGTCGGCAGTCAGGTAGCGGTAAGCCTGCCAGTCGAGTTCAAAATCCGGCTCGGCAGCCATTAAGGCAAATCCTTCAGGGCTGTGTGAAGTTTCTTGAGTCCCAGCCTCATACGCGTCAAGACGGTCCCCAGCGGAATCTGCAATTCCTTGGCAATCTGCTGGAAAGTCTTCTGCTCGTACGTCCGCATGGTGACGACAACTTGTTGATCGGGGGGGAGTGCCTTCAAGGCCTCCTGGACGCGGCGAATTTCCTCATCCCGGACGAGCCGGGTATCGGCAGGCAGTCCGTACCGGGGAGCAGTCGCGGCCAGCTTTCGTAGTGACCTCTCATCCAGATTCTCGCGACGGCGAATGGCCATCGCTTCGTTGTATCCGACTCGAAACAGCCAGGCGCGCTGGGAGTCGATCGAGACTCCCTGCCCAAACAAGATCGTTTGTTGAAATGTCCGCTGCAGCGCCTCTTCGGCCTGATGACCATCTCTCAGCAGCGCCGTCAGAAACCTTCGCAACGACAGCCCATGCTCGTGAAAGAGCCGATCGACCTCATCAGAATCGAGCCTGCCTTGGCCGTCGCTGGTCAATGCAAACTCCGCGGACCCTCAGTGCCTGTAAGAAACGGATGTCCGTGCACCGGCAATTATTCTTTGGAATTCGGCCGTCTTCATGCCTCGCAAGCGGGGCATACGTCGTCTCGCGACGTAACTCCACACCCGAACATCTCTTACTCGCCACTGCCGATTTGGGCGAGATCCCGATGACCTTGGACGTTCTTCTGGAGAACAGGGTGAATGGAATCTGTCCGAACGCTCTGATTCTGCATAGTATATGCTCGCAACGACTGCCTGACACCGAACATGGGACCCGAGCGGAGCAGACCGGCTGAAATGGTGTTCGATCCTCTCTACTTTGTGTTTCTCGCGCCGGCCATGTTTCTGGCCATGTGGGCCCAGGGACGCGTGAAGTCTGCCTACAGCCAGGGGATGCAGGTTCCTACCCCGATCTCGGGGGCCGCCGCCGCCCAGCACATCCTGAGCACTGCGGGGGTGCATGACGTCGCCATCGAACAGGTCCAGGGGAAGTTGTCGGACCACTACGATCCGTCGCACCGGGTGTTGCGGCTGAGCAGCGAGGTCTATGGGACCCGTAGCGCAACGGCAGTGGGGATCGCGGCCCACGAAGCCGGACATGCCCTGCAACATGCGACTCACTACGCGCCGCTGGTCATTCGGAATGCGGCCGTCCCGCTGGCCTCCCTCGGCTCGCAGGGTGCGTTTTTGATGTTGATGCTCGGCTTTACGATCAACCCCAAGCTGCTCTGGGTGGGCGTTGCTGGCTTCGCAGCGGTTGCCTTCTTCCAACTGATTAACCTGCCCGTTGAATTCGACGCAAGCAATCGCGCTAAGCGTCTGCTGGGGGAACTCGGTATCGTTGACCCGGAAGGTGCAGGTGCCGTCCGCAATGTGCTCAATGCTGCGGCCTGGACCTATGTGGCCGCGACCCTGCAGGCCATCCTGATGATGCTCTACTGGGTGCTGCATGCCTTTTCCGGCTCGCGAGATGACTGACCCCGCATGTCGCGGGTCGCTCTGAGCGACTTCGGAAGTGTGTCTCGGATGCTGAACCGGCAGCCGGAGTTTCCGGTGGATCGGTCGCGATGTCTTTGACACCCGGGGACCGCTGTGCTGTAATCCTGAGGCAGCCAATCAGGTTTGCGACTCAGGGACGGGATGACGGCATGTCCAGACACTGGCGTTTTGTACCGCATGATGCGGGAGTCATCGGTCGACTCACCCGCGAACTGCGCTGCTCGCCACTGCTCGCCCAGGTTCTGGCCGCGCGCGGGTTCCGCGACGGACCACACGCCCAGGAGTTTCTGCGGGCCGAACTGGTTGATCTTGCCCCACCCGACACGCTGCCCGGGCTGACGCAGGCGGCCGATCGGATTGTCGAAGCGGTTCGTGCCAGTCGGAAGATCACGGTCTATGGCGACTACGACGTCGATGGGGTGACGGCGGTCAGCCTGCTCTGGAGTTGCCTGCAGTTGGCGGGGGCCCGCGTCGACTACTACATCCCCAGTCGCCTCGAGGAGGGCTACGGCCTCAACTGCGAAGCCCTGCGCCAGCTCCACGAGGAAGACCCCGACCGTGTGGTGGTGACTGTCGATTGCGGAGTCACGAGTGTGGCGGAGGCCGAACTGGCCAACCAGCTCGGCCTGGAACTGATCATCACGGACCATCATACGCTGCCCGAGACGTTGCCCTCCGCACAGGCGATCGTGCATCCCCGCCTGTCAGGCACACAGGAGGGATGCCAGGATCTCTGCGGCGCGGGGGTGGCTTTCAAACTGGCCTGGGGCATCTGTCAGCGATTGGGGGATGGCCGCAAGGCGTCCCCCCGCATGCGGGAGTATCTCAAGCAGGCGGTCGGTCTGGCCGCCATCGGGACGATTGCCGACGTCGTCCCCCTTCGCGCCGAAAACCGGATCCTCGTTCGCTACGGGTTGGCCGTCCTTCCCGAGATGCGCACGACCGGACTTCGGGCCTTGCTGAAGGTGGCCAAACTGGATGAGCAGCGGGAGCTGACAGCCGACGATGTGGGCTTCGCTCTGGCCCCCCGTCTCAACGCGGCGGGTCGACTGGGACAGGCCCGCCTGGCCGTCGAACTGCTGACGACAGAGAACCCGGAGCGCGCCCGCCAGTTGGCCGAATTCATCGATCAGCTCAACAAGCAGCGTCAGACGGTGGAACGCCGGATTTTCCGCGAAGCCAAGGCGCTCGTGGGCGAGGCAGCAGACTGGGAGGAACAGCCGGCCATTGTCCTGGCCCACGAAGACTGGCATCCGGGAGTCATCGGGATTGTGGCCAGCAGGATCGCTGAGCACTTCGGAAGGCCCACGGTCCTGGTCGCCGTCAACCCGCAGGATGGGACCGGACAGGGCTCCGGACGAACCTTTGGGCAATTCGACCTGCATGCCGGACTGGCGGCCTGTGCTTCGCATCTGGAGACCTTCGGAGGACATCGCGCCGCCGCAGGACTGCGGATCCGGATGGAATCTCTCGACGACTTCCGCAACTCGCTGATCTCCCACGCCCAGCAGCTGCTCCCTTCGGGAAACCCGCTGCTGGAACTCAAGGTCGATGCGGAGGTGACCCTCGCCGACATCAACCATCGCAGTGTGCGGGACCTGGATCGACTGGGCCCGTTCGGGTGCGAGAACCGTCGTCCGGTCCTCGTCGCCACGGGTGTCCACGTCGTGGAACCGCCACAGACCATGGGTGGCGGCAATCGCCATCTTTCCCTCAAGCTGGGGCAGGCGGGCAAAGTGCTGCGCGCGGTCGCGTTCGGCAAAGGAGACTGGGCCGACGAGATCGGCGCGACGCCGGGCCCCATCGCGATCTGCTTCGCTCCGACGATTAACCGGTTTCGTGGATACGAAAAGGTCGAACTCCAGCTGATTGACTGGCAGCCAGACGTCAATCGCGCGGCTGGTGCCGAACCTGAAGAGTCGGATCCAGCGATCTCGTCGCGCAACCTGTGATGCACGGGGACTCGCCGATGGACGAGCATTGTCAACAGATGGTGGATCAGTTGGCACAACGGGGGATCGCTGATGTGCGCGTGCTGGCCGCGATGGCACGCATCCCGCGCGAGAAATTCGTCCTCCCCGAGCTGCAACACCGGGCCTATGCCGACGAAGCCCTGCCAACCGTCCTTGGCCAGACGATCAGCCAACCCTTTATCGTGGCGTACATGACCCAGGCCCTCACCTTGCAGGGAGGGGAATCGGTCCTGGAGATTGGCACCGGGACCGGCTATCAGACGTCCATCCTGGCACAGCTCTGTGCGCAGGTCGTGACGATGGAACGCATCCCTCAGCTCGCCGCGAGTGCAATCGCACGACTCCGGGAGCTGGGCATCTCGAATGTCGAATTCCACGTCGGGGATGGCACGCTGGGGTATCCTCCGCGGGCACCTTATGACGCCATCATTGTGACCGCCGGCGCGCCAGAGGTACCCGCACCACTCTACCAGCAACTCAAGACCGGAGGACGACTGGTCATTCCCGTGGGGGATGACAGCGAGCAGGTTCTGCAGTTGATCGAGAGACGGCTGGACGGCCCGGAGATCTACGACCTGGGAGGCTGTCGGTTCGTAAAGTTGATTGGTGACGCCGGCTGGCAGGCTGCGGAGCGGTGACCACTCACCCTGCGAGTTGTCAGTGACGGGAGGTTTCGCTAGAAGTCGGGCAGGGAACAGACACGCCACCCGGCTGGCGAAGACCAGGCATCAGGGCATCCTCCCGCTCGGCAGATTCGGAGCCAGTCCGCTCCGGCAGGGAGGTTCCGGATTCGCACTAACATGGATGACGACCACGGATGTCGCTGCTGCTGAAGAACGTCCGCAAGAGCTACCGCGAGCCGGATGGCACGCCGCTCCCGGTCCTGAACGTCCCCCAGTTCGGGATGACCTCGGGTGAGCAGGTCGCACTGGTCGGCAAGAGCGGTGGCGGCAAGACCACGCTCCTGAACGTCATCTCGGGCATCACCTCCCCGGACAGCGGCCTGGTCCAGGTCGACGGTGTGGACATCACTCGACTGCATGAGGTGGCCCGCGATCGATTCCGGGCAGAACGCATCGGGATCGTGTTTCAGACTTTCAATCTGCTGCCCGCGTTCTCCGCCCTGGAAAACGTGCTGCTGGGGATGAGTTTTTCCGGCAAGACCGACCGCAAGTACGCCCGCCAGCTGCTGGAACAGGTCGGCCTCGGTCGTCGACTCTCGCACCGCCCCGGCCAGCTCTCGGTCGGAGAACAACAGCGGGTCTCGGTGGCGCGCGCGCTGGCGAACCGCCCCCGGCTGATGCTTGCTGACGAACCGACGGCCAGCGTCGATCTGGCGCACCAGCAGACGATCCTGAAGATGCTGCGCGACGCCTGCACCGAACACTCCGTGGCGCTGCTGCTCGTCACGCACGCGGCAGACGTGGCGGCGGAATTCGATCGGGTGGAAGAACTGGCCTCCTTCAACCGACCGGAGCCCTCAACGTGAACCTCCTGACCATCGCCTGGAAGAGCATTCGCCAGCGCGCACTCGCTTCGTCGCTGACAGCGCTCAGCGTCGCTCTGGGGGTGGCCCTGATGGTGGCCGTCCTGGTCATCAACGGTGTGATCTCACGGATGTTCAACCAGACCGGCAGTGGTTACGACCTGATCCTCGGGCCCAAGGGAAGCGATGCCCAACTCGTGCTGAGCACGATCTACCGCATCAGCCGACCCATCGAGAATCTGCCCTGGCGCTTCTATGAAGAGGTGAAGTCCGATCCCCGGGTGGAACGAGCCATCCCGATCGCGCTGGGGGACACGACGGAGGAAGGCGGTTTCCCGATCGTGGGCACGACACCCACGTATTTCAGCACAGACTACGCCTACGGCCGAAACTTCGTCTCGAAGTCCGGACATGGGTTGAAGGGGCCCTGGGACGCCGTCATCGGGTCCGAGGTCGCGCGCACGAATCAATGGGACATGGGCAGCACGTTCAAGATTGTGCACGGTGGTGGCGACGCGAGTGATGCCCACATACACGACGAGGTCTTCACTGTACGTGATGTGCTGGCCCCCACCGGAACGCCCAACGACCGCACATGTTTCGTCGACATCCGTGGTTTTCTGATGCTGGACGGACACGAGAAGCCGCTGGACGAGGCCTTCGTCCGCGAGGCGGAGATGTACGGCGAGACTCTCGAACAGGTGGCGGAACGATACAAGGACTGTGCCGCCGATGAGCATGCGGACCACGATCACGCTCATGCCGACGGCGAGCAGCACTTTCACGACATCTGCGACGCCAAGAAAGAGATTACGTCGATCCTGCTGGTGATGGCCGTTCCGGAGGGCGTGACCCCTGGCCTGGAGGACATCACGCGGCAGCGGCGGGCCCTCGACTATTCCGCCCGCATGAAGGAAGGCTTCAAGGCCCAGGCGGTCAAGCCGGTCGAGGTGATGCGCCAGTTGATGAACAACCTCGTCGGCAATGTCCGCTACGCCCTGATGGTTCTGACGGGCCTGATCATCGCGGTCTCAGGGATCGGCATCTTCGTCAGCATTTACAACTCCATGTCGGAGCGGCGGCGGGAGATCGCCGTCATGCGGGCCCTCGGCGCCCGACGACAGACGGTGTTCTCGATCATCGTGGCCGAATCGATCCTGCTGACGGTTGGCGGCGGCCTCCTCGGACTGCTGCTCGGACACGCGCTCGTCTTTCTCGCCTCGCCAATCGTCCAGGAGCGCAGCGGACTGCTGATTGACCCCTTCCACTTCGAGCGCTACGAGCTGCTGATTCTCCCCGTCCTCCTGGTGATGGCGGTCGTCATCGGCTTGCTCCCCGGGCTGACAGCGTACCGGACCGACGTCGCCCGGGCGCTGTATGATTGAGTCTTGCTGACCGGGCGTCGATGCCGCTCTGATGGCACTTGTGGCGCCTGCCTCCTCGTCGGCGCGGCCTCCCTCGGGGTGCGCTGGCAGGCCGGCGCTGCGAACACCATCACAGCGACGGCGATACCGCCCCTCGGCTGTCAACCAGACCGCATGCCTCAAGGGTTGAGGAATTTCGTCAGGCGATCCAAACCAGCTTCAATGACATCCATTCCCGTGGCGAACGAGAGCCGCACGTAACCGGGGGCGCCGAAGTCCTCACCGGCTACGAGCGCGACATGGGCTTCTTCGAGCAGGGCCGTCGAGAAGTCGTTGGAATTGTCGACCTTTCTGCCACCACCGAGGGTCGCCCCGTAATACGGCGCAATGTTGAAGAAGGCGTAAAACGCCCCGCCCGGCTCAGCGAATGTGATCCTGGGGATCGCTCGCAGGCGCTCGACGACATAAGTGCGGCGCTTGGCAAACTCCAGCAGCATCTCCTCGACACATTCCTGCGGACCGTTCAGGGCGGCGATCGTCGCGTGCTGGCTGATGCTGCAGGGATTTGACGTCTCCTGGCTCTGGAGCTTCTCCATCCCCTTGGCCAGTTCCACCGGCGACAAGGTCCACCCGATGCGCCAACCGGTCATCGCATAGGCTTTGCTGACTCCGTTGACGATAATCGTCCGCTCCGCGACCTCCGGTCCGAACGTCGCAAAACTGCGAAACTCGCTCCCTGCGTAGATCAGCTTGTCGTAGATCTCGTCCGACATCACGAGGATGTCGCGATCCACAGCGACCCGAGCCAGTGCTTCCAGCCCGGCGACCGTGAAGGCGGCCCCCGTGGGATTGCAGGGATTGTTCAGCATCAGCAGTTTCGTGCGGTCGGTAATCGCCTCCTCGAACTGCTCGGCGCTGAGACGGAACCCGGACTCCTCGCTGGTATGGACGAGCACGGGCGTCGCACCCGTCAGCTCCACCAGGGCGCTGTAACTGACCCAGTACGGAGCCGGAATGATGACCTCGTCGCCCGGTCCACACAGCGCAGAGAGCACGTTGTGCACCGAGTGCTTGGCTCCGTTCGAGACGACGACCTGACTCGGTGCGTACTTCAGACCGGTGTCTCGTTCGTAGGCGGCGCAGATCGCTTCCCGGACCTCGGGCAGCCCCCCGGCGGGCGTGTAGTGCGTGTGACCTGCATCCATCGCGCGCTTGGCCGCGTCACAGATGTGCCGAGGCGTGACGAAGTCGGGCTCGCCCAGTGTGAATTCGTAGACCG
This sequence comes from uncultured Planctomycetaceae bacterium, assembly GCA_963715185.1. Classification (GTDB taxonomy): domain Bacteria; phylum Planctomycetota; class Planctomycetia; order Planctomycetales; family Planctomycetaceae; genus CAVPPT01. The sequence continues at coordinate 154,119 of CAVQRG010000009.1, read as the reverse complement.
TCACACCGGAACGCTTCAGCTCCTTGGCCTTGTTCGCCGCTGCAATCGTCGCGGATGGTTTCAGTCTCTGAACAATGGCGGAAAGTTGCATGTTCGAATCTCGGTCAGGTTCGCTCTGAGTGGGCTCTCGAACCGGTTGCCGTCCGCAAGAATCCGCACGACAACTTCTATCAACAACGGCAGGAGCCCCCGGTGGAAAACAGCCGCGCAGGAACGCAACGTAAGGCTGTTTGTCTCGGGTGCGATTGTTTCGGGCAGGCGCCGGAGCGTCAAGCGATCGGGCCGCGACGTGCTGACGCTCAACCGACGACGATCACCCGCGCGTGGGTGACCGAAAGTTAGGTTGAAAAAGACCTCGCCAATACACTGTCGGATAACGATTTCCGATTGACCACCTGAACGGAAGAACCTATAAGTCGACCAACTCGGGCGACGACAAGTTGTGGAAAACTGATCGTCGTCTGCCATGGTTCTGGCAACGAGACTGCTTTTCGAATCGGGTGCCTTCGGAAGCAGAATGACCCAGGCAGCCCACATGTGTCATCACAAGGAGCCAACGGAGATGGCGACAACACGAACTGGACGGAGTGTGAAGAAGGCGACCGCAAGCAAGACGTCGACCCGGTCGGCCAAGCCGCGCACCGCGGCGGCCAGCAAGCCGAAGACGGCCAAGCGGTCCACCAAGCCTCGCACTGCGGCCGCCAAGTCACCGGCCAAGGCAACGGCGAAACCCGCCAAGCCGGCCAAGCGGACCGCGACCAAGACTGCTGCGAAATCCACCAAGGTTCGCAGCGGTGCGGCAAAGGCGACCACTGCCAAGAAGTCGACGACCGCCAAGAAGAGCACGGCCCGCAAGGCCACTTCCGCGCGGACGGCGGCCCCTCGCTCGGCCAAGGCCCGCACGGGAACGGCCCGACGCTCGACGGCCCGCAGCAAGTAGCGCGGGCTGGACGGCTGGAATCTCACGGATCCGACAGGCCGAGCGAATGCTCGGCCTGTTCGCGTTGCTGGCAAGTGCTGTGCAGAATGACGACCGATCAGGCCCCGTGCAGCCCCTTGAGGAGCAGGTGTTGGAAGCCCGTCCACTCCGACTGATCCGTAATCTCGGCCGTACGCTCGAGATCGCCACCGTACTCGCCAACTATGGTTTCGGCGATCTGGTCGAGCGACTCCACCTCCGCCGATACCTGCATTGGGGGCGTCGTGTTCTGTTGCGACAGCAGGAAGAACTCCCCCCAGGGCTCACCACAGCCAAGCGCATTCGGCTGGCGTTCCAGGACCTCGGGCCCAGCTTTATCAAGTTCGGCCAGGTGCTGAGCACGCGTCCCGATCTGGTTCCCGCAGACATCATCGACGAACTGTCGAATCTTCAGGAGGACGTTCCGCCCTTCGACTCGGAAATGGCCGTCAGCGTCATCGAGCAGGAACTGGGGGCACGCATCGACACGCTCTTCGCCAGTTTTGACCACGAGCCGCTCGCCGCCGGCTCGCTGGCGCAGGTTCATCGCGCGGTTCACGCAGACGGAACCCAACTGGCCATCAAGGTTCGCCGTCCCACGGCCGTCACTGGCGTCGAACGCGATCTGGCGCTGATGACGGACATCGCCGTTCTGGCAGAACGACATATCCCCGAGGCGGAAGTCTTCGACCCGGTCGGTCTGGTCCAGCACTTCTCGCGCACGATTCGCCGGGAGCTCAACTTCCGCCGCGAAGCGCGGACGATCGAGGAGTTTCAGCGGCTGTTCGCCGACGATGCCACCCTGCATATCCCCCGGGTCTTTCGCGACCTGACGACCGACGCCGTTCTGACCATGGAGTACATCGAAGGTTGCCGTGCAGATGATTTCGACGCATTGAGTCGGCTGCCAGTCACGCGCGATCAACTGGCGGTCAACGGCGCGCGGATCTTTCTCAAGCAGGCCTTCGAGTTCGGCCTGTTTCATGGCGATCCACACCCGGGCAACCTGCGAATCCAGTCGGATGGGTCAATTGCCCTGCTCGATTTCGGCATGGTGGGACTGCTCGACGAACTGCGGCGCGAGCAACTCATTGACGTCTTTCTGGCGGTGTCACGGCATGATGTCAGTGAGGCCGTCCGACTGGTCGAAACGGTCGGCAGTCCCAGCCGGCCAGTCGACAGTGCCCTGCTCCGTGCGGACGTCAGTGACTTCGTGGAAAGCTACTACGAAGTTCCCCTTGATCAGCTCAAACTCGGCCCGATGCTGACCGACTTCGTGTCGATCATGGCGAATCATGGCCTGCGTTGCCCACCAAACTTCCTGCTGCTCATTCGCGCGTTTATCACCCTGGAAGGCCTGGGACGCTCACTGGACCCGAAGTTCAATCTGGCTTCCGAGGTGGCTCCGGTCGTGGAGCGGCTTGTCCGGGAACGCTACAGCCCGCGACGGATCATGGAGCGATCGGCGTCGGACCTCAGAACCCTGATGTGCGCCGCACATGACCTGCCCCTGAATATGAGCGACACGCTGAAGAAACTGAGCCGCGACGAACTGACCATTCAGTTCGAACACCGGAACCTCGAGCACCTGATCTCCGAATTCGATCGCTCCAGCAACCGCGTGGTCGTGGGGCTCGTGACCTCCGCGCTGATCCTCGCCTCCGCGCTGGTCGTCCGGGCCGGTACTACGGCCCCATGGCTGGCCATACCGATCTTTCTGACGTCGGGACTGCTGGGCGTCTGGCTGATCTACGGCATTCTGAGAAGCGGGAGGCTGTGAGGTTGTGGTTCGTCCAGGGCCGCCGTCAGCACGGCCTGCGCCGATTCGTACGTCGTCCCTGGCAACTTACTCAGCGCGATCGTTCGTCGCGACAGCGGAGTTGAATCAGGTTCTTCATCGAGCGAGAACACGAGCGTCGCGCACGAACCTGCGGTTACCGGGGAGATCGCGATCTGGTCGCGAAAATCTCCGCCGAGCTTCCCAATCAACTCCCGGCGCGCCTCCTCTGTCGCGCCGGTCACACCAACGGGCAGCGGACGTGTCGCCAACATCGACCGCAACTCCGAGAACGACTGTCCCATGACGGGGTGGTCTGGCAGTGAGGTCAGCTCCAGCAGCGGGTCGAGCACGAACCGGCGGTACCAGCAGTGGGGATGCGGGATTGTGAGTTCCGGGGCCTGCAGCACGGCTGTGCCATACAGAATCAGGTCGAGATCAATGCCCCGTGGCCCCCACGGCTCAGACGCCCTGCGCCCCAGACGCCGTTCAATGGCCTGCAGTCGCTGCAGGCACTCTTGTGGGCTGAGGACGACCTGCAGTCGCGCTGCCGCGTTCTCGTAGCTGGCCCCGGCCGATGGACCAACCGCCGCCGAGCGATACAGACGGCTGACTTCCCGCAGGCTGACTCCGGATTCCGACTGAAGTTCCCGCAGCGCCTGCGTCATCGTGGCGCGAACGTTTCCCTCATTCCCTCCCAGCGCGATATAGCAATCGGGCATGACGCGTTCGCTGCAAGCATCAGCATTTCCCCAAGCCGATTGTGGGCAATCGACAGGCGGAATACCACCGGACGGGTCCCATGGATTCGCCGCGGACACAGTGTTGAACGAGAGCCGACAGAGATTGCCCCGTGATGACGCACCACAGGCACGCCTTGCTGAGAGTTTCCGTAATCGCGACCAAGCGAACCGACGCCCTGGGTCCCCGAGCCCTGCGAGTGGGAGTTTTCAGAAGCCGTGCGCCTGCAGCTCGCTACGGTTGTTCTCCCACATGCCGCCACTCGTGGCACCGACCGAGCGAATGGTCGCCACCATCGTCACCAGGATCAGGCCCAGCATGACTGCGTACTCGACGGAAGTTGCCGCTTCGTCGTCAGTGAGGAATCGTATGAGCCCGTTCATCGATGCGCCTCGCGTGAGTGGGCAATTCTATGGTGGATGATCCGCGGGGCAACTTGCGGATATCAAAGGAAATCGGGGCCGCTACTGAAAGCTAGGTCGCCCTGCCGAAGGTGTCAAAACGAAATTGCGACAAATTTGCGAGAAGCTCCGAATGTTACAGAAACACCACATCGACCGTATCTCCGTGGCAACAGCATCAGCTCCGGTCGAGGCCGGGCGGGTCGGCCCAGACGGCCTGTTTGCTTCAGCGGTCGAGACAGGCAGCCCACCCGGACGACTCCTGGACCGTTGTGCGATCATCCTCACGCTTGACGATGAGCGCGGCCACCCCCGCCTGGCTGTGGATGACATCCAGGCCCACCGACGGATCCAGAACGCTCAGAGCCGTCGCGACTGCATCGGCCTGTGCCCCGGTGGGCGCAACCACAGTGATGCTGCTGCGCAACGTTAGACTCTGGCCGGTCGCGGGACTGAGGATGTGTGAGTGGCGCCGTCCTTCGACTTCGATGAACCGAACTCCATCACCGGACGTCGCAACGGCGGCGTCTTTCAGGAGCAGCATCTGCACCGGACGGGTATCGAGCTCATCAAGCGGGGCCACTCCGATGCGCCAGCCCTCCGCACCCGGTGGCGGTTCACCCACCCGGACATCGCCCCCAACATCGAGAAGGACCCGGCCAACGCCGAGTTGCTCCAGCGTCTGCAGGGCCTGGTCGGCAATGAACCCCTTCGCAATCCCGCCCAGATCGAGGCTCATACCGGGAACCAGAAATTCCATGGTGCGATCCACGGGATCGAGCTGCAGTGATCGATAACCGACCAGTTCCCGTGCGCGATCCACCTCGCTGGCTGAGGGGAGTCGACCTTCGCGGCGCACCTGTCGCCAGAGTCGCGTCAATGGGCCGACGGTTACATCAAAGGCACCGTCCGTCAGGTGCGAGATGGACAGAGACAGCTCAATGACGTCAAAGAGCTCTTCACTGATCCGCACCGGCATTCCCGGAACGGCCCGCCGGCAGGCGCGATTGAGCTCACTCTCGGGGTCGTAGTCGCTCAGTACCTGACTGAGCTCCTGAATGCGTCCGAAAGCCGCCTTGGCAGCCTGATTTGCGATCGCTTCATCGTCGGAATAGACTACAAGCTGCACCGATGTGCCCATCTGCAGACGGACGAATTCGAACCGTCTGAGTGGGGCGCTGGCAGGAAATCCATCAGCAATTCCCTGCCGTGTACAGGAAACCGTGACTACCAATGTCATCAACAGGCCGAACGCATTAGGTTGCATTGCGTTTCTTTTGACTTTACCCATTCCATCGACCGCCAACCGATCCGCCAAGTCCATGAATACACTACTCACTGTCTGGAAGGGCCGGCAAGTCGTTCACGTCACCCTGCTTGCCTGCCTGCTCCCGCTCACTCTGCTCGACCGGAGTTTCGCGAAAGACCCCACCTCCGAGGATCCATACCTCCGCGATCCCAACAGCGTGGCGGTGGTGGAATCCGAGATGAAGCCTTATACACAGTCGCTCGCCGACACGGAGCTCGCGTTCGACATGGTTCCGATCCCAGGCGGAACCTACTTGCAGGGCAGCCCGGCCGACGAAGCCAATCGGGCGGACGACGAAGGACCGCAGCATCTCGTGAAAATCGAGCCGTTCTGGATCGGCAAGCACGAGGTGACCTGGGACCTCTACGATACCTACCGCGTCAGCCTGGATATCCAGCGACGCGCTCTGACGGGCCGAAAGCCGAATGAAGTCGACCTCCGGGCAGACGCCATTACGCGCCCGACGAGTGAATACACAGACATGACGTTCGGAAGTGGACATGATGGCTATCCCGCCATCTGCATGACGCAACTGGCTGCCAAGTCCTACTGCGAGTGGCTTACCGAGCGAACGGGTCAGTACTATCGATTGCCGACCGAAGCCGAATGGGAGTACGCCTGCCGGGCAGGAACCAACACGGCCTATTCGTTCGGGGATGATCCCGCACAACTGGGCGACTACGCCTGGTACTATGAGAATGCCGGGGACGATCGCGAGGTAAACTACCAACTGGTCGGCCAGAAGAAGCCCAATCCCTGGGGCCTGTATGACATGCATGGCAACGTCGCGGAATGGTGCCTCGACCAGTACGTTCCAGACGCCTACACGAAGTTCGATGCTCAGACCCCTGCCGCCTTTCCGCTCGAAGTCCCGTCGACCCTGTACCCGCGCGTCGTCCGCGGAGGTTCCTGGAACGATGACCCGGAACTCCTGCGGAGTGCCGCCCGCGAGAAGTCGGACCCCTCATGGAAATTCCGTGACCCGCAGCTTCCGCAGAGTATGTGGTACCACACCGATGCGCAGCACGTCGGCTTCCGCGTGGTAAGACCGCTAACCCGGCCGAGTGAGGAGGACATCCAGAAGTATGTCCTGTATCCGGACGTTCCCGAGGAACTGAAGGAGTAGCCGACCGCAGCGCGGCACGGACGTCTCGCCTGGCATCTCCGCAGGCACCCGGTCTGCTGGACTGGTCGGCATCCCCAGGCGCGGGTGTCGCTGATTCAGTGAGCGAGGCCTCCCTACTCTCGTGTTTGCCAGAGAGCAGCTGCCCACTCTTGCGCTGGCATTGCTCGAGCACAGCAGCTGCTCACAGTCACCGTACGCATCGGCCTTGCGCGCATTGACACGCCTGCGATTGCTCGACCAGCGGCACCTTCTCTGACGGCGCTGGCGGCGTTGAAACGTCGCGCGCTGCCAACACCATCACAAGTCGTGCGCTCGATGCACTCAGACGACATTGTCGGCTGGAATTGTTGCTGAATGCCTGTGGTGCACGCGTGCCTGCCGTTGCAAACTGAACGTCTTTTCACCGCCGAAAATTCCCGCTGAATTCACACAGAATTCAGTGGAAACCATTGACGACCCGCATCGGCAGAGTTAACTTGGCCGACGTTGTGGGAATTGAACCCAATATTGATTTCCAACAACACAATTCGAGGGATTTGAACCCAATACGGCAAGACAACGCAGTCCGACAGATCGCTGCGGCACTCGTGATGCACCAATGGCGAACCAGGGTGAATCCTTCATCACGGGCGAGCTCAGGCGGACACTCGACGATCGATTCCGCCTGACATTGCCGAGTGAGTTTGTCGACGCCGTGATTGACGAGGCGGGCGAGACGATCGTTACCAAGGAGCGTTACGGGTGCCTGAGCCTGTGGCGTGCCGGCGACTGGCAGCGGCGAATTGACGATGGAGTTTCACTGATCCGCGAGAAGATCGTTCGCGGCCGAATGGAGCAGAGATGGAGCGAGGTGCAACGACTCGGCCGACTGCTGTCCACGCGGTATCGCACTGTCCGCCTCGCGAACCGCTCACGACTGACAATCCCGGAGGGATTTCGAGAGTTTCTGGACGTGCCTGGTGGCCAGGACGTGATGATCGTCGGAGCCGTCATCTGCGTCGAAATCTGGAATCCGGCAGCATGGCTGGAGCAACTGCGACTTGATATGCCCGAGTTCGGCCCTCTGTTCAAGGAGCTCTCAGAGTAATTCCGACAATGCCGCCCATGCCCGGTCAGGCGTGGAGAGAAGGACGACTCACTCAGTACCCTTTCACCGAGCCCCCAATCTCGGTACCAAGGATGGCCGTCGGCAGGGAAGCCACTTCTCTCACTCGCAGCCGGGTATGGGCGTTTTTGATCCACCGCGCCAGACGCGGGATCAGCCGACATCCCCAGACGTTCTGCCCCATCGAACTCGGGAGTTCACTCCCGGGACCAGGCATGCCCGCCTCGACAGGCCGGCCATCATTCCGGCCACACCCCCACCGGTGCTCGCCTGTCGCGCAACGTTGCGAACAGACTGGCTGCGACCAGATCCGCTGAAGTCCCTGGATTGCGACGGTGCCCATCGGCGCGCAGCCAGCGATCCAGTTCTTCCAGCGATCGCGCGGAAGTCGGTGTGACGGGCCAGTCGGCGTCCAGCACGCGCTGCGCCAGTTCGACTGCCGACCGCGCTACGGCACTGCCGCACTTGCGCATGATGTGCGAATCGGGATGCCGCACCATGAAACGCAGATGCAGCCGAATGGTCGCGGTTTCCCAGTCATGACCTTTCAGCTCTTCGAGCAGCGCCGGGACTCCGAACTGCAAAACATCCTCAAATCCCCGGGAGTACTGACGCGCGATCAGATCGCGCTCGGCCGCCAACGCCATCGCTTCCCGTAGTGTCACGGTCGGACTGGCGCTCACGTCCTGTTGTTCCGCGTGGCCGATTCCCCCCGGGGCAGCCTGTCGAATGGCCGCGAAGCACTCACGGGCATCGTCAATCGTCAGCGCTTCCAGGACGTCATCGATTCCCGCCCCCAGTTCGACTTCGGGCGACGACGCCGCCAACGGAGCCAGCAGCAGGATGATGCCGAGGTTCGTGTTGCGCCCGACAGCCCGCTGTGTGACGGCGACCGCCTCGCGAATCGCACGGCCGACGCCCTGATCCCGTGCGTCCGCAAGCACCGGTGCCGTGACCTGCGCGGATCTCACGAAGTCTTCAAAGGTGACATCGGCGAAAGCCGCACCCGGGTGCACATTCCCGGGCTTGCGCGCCGTGGCCTCCAGAATGCACGCCGCAGACAGGCATCCCTGCAGATGTGCCCTCCAGTCGGAGCGCTCTGACATGGGGTAATCAGGCCTCGGGTGCATGCCGCCAGATCTCCAGAGCGCGACGATAGTCTTCGGGCGTATCCAGATCACAGGTGACGGTGGGATCATCGACCTCGACCACCCGGATGCGGTCGCGGTTGAGGGCCAGCAGGTGATTGATCCCCCGATCCACCGGAAGTCCGGCAACATCGGCGGCCAGAGACCACGGAAACAGGGTCGGATGCCCCCCGCGGCCCTGGTATCTCGGCACCACAATCGCATCCGAATGCTCGCACCAAAGCTCGACCAGCGAACGCAGCGTGTCCGAACGCAGCAGCGGATGATCTCCCGGGACGAGCAACCAGCCATCCCGCTGGCCAGGCCGTTCCCGATCACTGACCGCCTGCAGGAGATGCTGCACACTGTCGCGCATCTCGAGGGGGCTTGCAGGCGGCTGAACGACGACGGCAGCGTGCCGTGCGACCTCGGCCCGCAGAGGTTCGTCATCGGAGCGCACCAGGACATAATTCCGCGCAAGCGTGGACGAAGACAGGGTCTTCAGCAGGTGACCGATGACCGTCGTGTCATCCCATGGGAGCAGCAGCTTGGGCCGCCCCATGCGCCGACTGCGGCCGGCCGCGGGGATGATTCCAAAGATCTGCTGTGGAGATGCCTGTCCCATGTCCCTGTGGCCCGAGACGTCGTGACGAGCCTCGACGTCGGCTTAGTGTGATCGATGCGAATCGCGAAGCCTCAGGTCGGCCGCGATAAAGCGATGATCGGAACCATCCGAGGCCCCGATCCAGCATTCGGAAACGTGCCAGTGACGGTCACACAGGATGTGGTCGATCCGCAGCCAGGGCGTATTCGCGGGCCAGTGGCGGCCTGTGTTGCAGGGGGAGGTGTACCCGAAGCCGAATCCCGCTGTATCGAAGGCGCTCGTCATGTCGCCCCAGACAGGTTGAAACAGACTGCTCGTGGTCGGCGTGTTGAAATCCCCGACGACGAGCAAGGGCAACTCTCCCGTGTAATGGGCTAGAAATGCCCGTGTTTCCCAGGACTCGATCGGCCGGCGCACCTGGTGTTCTAACAGCTCATCGACCCCTTCCCCCGTCTGCAGGGAGTCGGGCTTGAGATGCATCAGGCCGAAGCGGATCGTCATGAAGTGAATGTTCGCCAGCAGGAAGGGGCCATCGGGTCCCTCAACACGGCACAGAATGCCACGGAAATCCCGTTTGGAGTTCGTGTAGCATCTGTCGACGAGTGTGACGGGGAATCGGGAGGCGACATACAACCCGCCATAACCAGCCACATGCCAGTCGGAGTAGGTGCCGGCGAGCGGTCCCAACCCGCGCGGCGCCTCCTGCAGCGCGATGACATCCGGATTGGCGACGGCAAACTCCGCCCTCAGTTTCTCAGGATCGCCCGCCCAGTCCTGCACATTGCACGAAAGAAGCCGCAGGCGGGGAGCGTCCGGCGGTGCCGAGAGCCTCGCCAGACCGAGCCGACCGCCCATGATCGGACCCAGCACGAGCATGGCCGAAATCAGGTTGAGCACGAAGAGCCACCGCTTTCGCAACAGCAGAGACGCGACGCACAACACAAGTGCAGGCACCACATACGGGGCCCGTGGGAGGTAAGACAGGGCCAGCGTTACCCACCAGTCTTCGGAGATGACGCGGAACAGCACCAGAAGCGCCACCACGCCCAGCACGTTCACGACGGTCAGGAGTCCAACTCCCCACGACAGCCAGCGCCGCCACCAGGGGGGGCGAGAGACAGCCGATCCCGCGTGACCGGGCGCTGCGCCTGACGGCTTTGTGGCTTGTCCTTGACTTGAGGTTCCATCGCCCGCAGATGTTGGAGGAGGCGTGCACGGATGCCTCAAGGTACCAGATCACTCCACCGGCGACGAGACGATTCGAACGCCTGTTCAGATCTCGTGAAATCGCCGGATTCCACAGCCAGACTTCCGGGACAAACGCCGTCCGCACACGTGGTTACGACGTCCCTGCCAAGCGTCGTAGTCCATGGTCGTGCATCAATCGGCTTGTCGTCGCGTAGGCCTCTCCCACCCATTCCTCGATCCGGTCGGGATCTGGCGAGTACTCCAGCTCGATGGAGACGGCCCCGTCGATATTCAGGCGGCGGATCTCATCGAGGTAGGGTCCGAAATCGACAACGCCACGGCCAGGTGGCAGGTCTCCATGCTGCTTTCCATCGCAATCTGAGATGTGAACATGGATCGCCTTGCCCTCGAGGGATCGAAGCGCCTGCGGGGGAACTCCGGCCAGTTGCAGGTGAGAGATGTCGATGTTGGCCCGCAGTGCGGGATGATCCACCTCGTCGATGAATGCGGCCATGCGATCCGCGTTGTTGAGCAGCGATAACGGAAACGGCTCGAGCTCCAGGGCAATCTGCACATCCAGCGTGCCGGCGTAATCGGCCAGCCGGCGGCAGCTCTCGACGGCCGTCCGCCACTGTTCCTGCGGCGGGATGACTTCCTGATTCCAGATGTACTCACCAAGGACGAGCAGCAGGTTACGGGCCTCGTACTCGTAAACGAGGTCCAGAAAGGCCTCGCACCGGTGCTGGTGGAACTGCTGCACACTCGGATTGAAGTCGATCAGACCGGTAGCCACGCAGCAGATGGAAACGATGGGCAGCCCCTGCCGATCACACTCCCGCTTGATCAGCACCCGCTCCCGTACGTCGATGGTCAATGGATCGGTGAAGATGTCGATCGTATCGAAGCCGAGTTCGCGGGTCCGCGCGATTCCCCAGGCGGTCTCGCGTCCCGCCTGCGCCCATGCCGAGTTGATCAATCCCAGTTGCATGTGTCTGAATGCGACTGATGTCTGCGAGTCACCACTGCGGTCACGCACTCCTCCATGTGCTCCGGCAGATATGTTATCGTCAACAGACGCTGCCCGTTAGCGACCCGCACGATGAACGCGATCCGGGTGCTGTTTCCCGACGCCACGCCAAGAGTCTCCCATGCCCGACACGCTGTACCTTGTCGACACGTTCTCGCTGATCTTCCAGGTGTATTACGCCATTCGGCAACCGATGACCGGGACACGCGGACAACCGACCAACGCGGTGTTCGGGTTCGTCGGTGATCTGCAACACCTGCTCAGAGAGAAGCAGCCCTCCCATCTGGTTTTTGCGATGGAGTCAGCCGACGAGCAGGAGCGTGTCCAGATCTACGACGGTTACAAGGCCCATCGCGAGGAAATGCCCGCGGATCTGCGACCGCAGATCGACCTCATCCTGCAAGTCATCCAGGCCTACAACCTGCCCATCATCAGTCATTCCGGCTGGGAGGCTGACGACGTGATCGCGACACTGTCGACACGTGCAGCTGCCGAGGGACTGGACGTTCGCATCGTTTCCAACGACAAGGATTTGCGCCAGCTGCTCGGCTCCCGGACCCAGATCTACAGCATTCGCAAGCGGCAGTTTCAGGATGAGGAGTTTCTGCGCAAGGAGTGGGGCATCGGCCCCGGGCAGGTCGTGGACTTTCAGGCACTCGTCGGTGACCCGGTCGATAACGTCCCCGGCGTGCCGCTGGTCGGTCCCAAGAAGGCCAGCGCACTGCTCGAGAAGTTCGGAACGTTGGACGAAGTCCTGGCACATGCGGATGAGGCGCCGGGGAAGAAGCTGGCAGAAAACCTGAAGACCTATGCCGACCAGGCGCGGATGAGCCGGGACCTCGTCCAGTTGCGTACCGATCTGCCGATCGACATCGAATGGGACGCGGCGCACCCAAGCCCACCCGACTACGCGCAACTGCTGGAGTTGTTCAATGATCTCGGGTTTCGACGCTATGCCGACGAGGCACGAACTCTCCTCGCCGAGTCCAGACTCCAGGACGCACATACTCATGAACGACAATGGCAGGTCGTCCGCTCGCGCGCGGACCTCCAGTCCTTCACGCAGGCACTCAGCGAACAACGAAGCTTCTGTCTCGATCTGGAGACCACCAGCCAGAATCCGATGGAGGCCGAGATCGTCGGCTGGGCATTCTGCTGGGAGTCCAACATCGGGTATTACATTCCCGTGGATGGGCCTCCGGGCGAAGCAGTGCTGGATCGTCACGACGTTCTCGAAGCCTTTCGACCGTTCGTGGAAGATCCGGCACGGGAGGTCGTCAACCAGAATATCAAGTACGACTTGATCGTCCTGCGTCGGGCCGGACTCACGATCGGCGGACTGGGCCTGGACCCCATGATCGGTGACTACCTGCTGGATGCGGGAGCCCGCAGCCATGGCCTCGATGAGCTGGCGAAGCGGTATCTCTCGCGCCGCATCATCCCCATCACCGAACTCATCGGGAAGGGGAAGCAACAGCTCAAGATGTTCGAAGTCAACGTCGAGCAGGCAGCCGAGTACGCCAGCGAAGATGCTGATGTCGCCTGGCAGCTCGCTCACATCATCGCCGACAAGCTCCGGGGGGAAGGCCTCTGGGAACTCTACTGGGATCTCGAACGGCCCCTGATTCCCGTGCTGGCAGACATGGAACTGGCCGGGATTCGAGTCGATGTTGATGAACTCCATCGGCAGAGCGCCGAACTGGCTGGTCGTCTCGACGCCCTGATGCATGAGATCTATGACCAGGTCGGGCACGAGTTCAACATCAACTCACCCAAGCAGCTTGCCAACGTCCTCTTCGAGGAATTGCAACTGCCGATCCTCAAGCGAACAAAAACGGGACCGAGTACGAACGAGGACGTGCTCAGCCGACTCGCGCTGGAACATCCGCTCCCCGCCAGGTTGATTGAGCATCGACAGCTCACCAAGCTGAAGGGGACGTACCTCGACGCGCTCCCCACGATGGTCGATCCCCAGACCGGACGGATTCACACCTCGTTCAGCCAGGTGTCCGCAGCGACTGGCCGGCTTGCCTCCAGCGATCCGAACCTGCAGAACATCCCGATCCGCACGGCAGAGGGAGAGAAGATCCGCAGGGCCTTCATTCCCGGGACATCGGGCTGGAAGCTCGTGTGCATGGATTACTCGCAGATCGAACTCCGGATGCTGGCCCATTTCTGTCAGGATGCGGCGTTGCTCTCAGCCTTCCGAGAAGGTGAAGACATCCATCGGACTGTCGCCGCGCAGGTCTTCGGCGTCACGCTGGAGGATGTCACCTCCGAGCAACGGCGGGTGGCAAAGGCGGTCAACTTCGGCGTGATCTACGGGCAGACCCCGTGGGGACTGGCTGCGGCGCTCGGCATTCCCAAGGACGAGGCAGCCGCATTCATCGAGGACTATTTCCGGCGATACGCCGGTGTGGCACAGTTCATCGATGATGTGCTGACAGAGTGTCACGCCTCCGGCTATGCCAAGACGATTCTGGGACGCCGACGTGAGATCGTGGGGATTCGCCCGCAGCGCTATCCCAGCCTGAACCTTCCGGAGAGGACTGCCGTGAACAGTGTGATCCAGGGATCAGCGGCCGACCTCATCAAGCGCGCCATGATTCGCGTGCATGAGCGTCTGCACAAACCGGACTCACCCGCCCGGTTGCTTCTGCAGATTCATGATGAACTGGTGTTCGAAACACCGGCGGAGAATGTCCCGGACCTGATCGCTCTCGCCCGCGGTGAGATGGAAACGGCCCTCGACCTCGATGTCCCGATCGTCGTCGATGTCTCCGTGGGCGACAACTGGCTGGACACAGTGTCAGTCGATTGACTGACTTCCCCAGACCACAGCGGGATCGGCAAACAGGTCAGCGGGGCCCAGCCGCACTTCTGACCGAAATCCTCGACCCCCGCACGCCCCCTGGGATGGCGTGAGCGCGATCGAGCGCAACCCGGGCGCAAGAGGCGGTTGAAGCCTCTGGTCCCCTCCAGTCTCGCCGGTCAGCCACACTCCCCGCTCTCCGGGCTGGAGCCAGCGACGCCATCCCAGACTCAGACGCCCCATCGTCCAACGCGCATTGATGTCCTGGATTGGTCGCAGGCCCTCCTGGCCCTGGGCATCCCGGAAACGCATGGCGTCGATTCCGAGCGGTCCGAAGTAGCCCGCATCCCGCGCGAGGCGCGCGACAGCAAGAGCCGTTTCGATCGCCGACTCCCAGAGCGGGTCCTGTTCCAGGCCGGGCGAGAACTCGCTCCCTCGATACGCACCGGTCGCGTCACAGAGCAGGGACGTCACACCTTCGAGCCGAGGTTCGGCGTCTCGGAGAACCGTCATCTGAATCCCGACCTCCGCCAGGCTCTCCACCCACGGCTCAAGGAACAGGATTTGGCCGCTAACCAGCCGCCTCCGCGCCCAACGCGTCAGCTCATCCATCTGGCTGGTTTGCCCCGGCCTGTGCAGAAACTGCTCGCGCCCGGCATGGCTGAACTCCGACTTCACCACCCAGCGACTGCTGTGCGACAACAGTGCTGCAAGACGAGGCTGAAGTTCCTCGACCGAACCGATTCGCGCTGCTCCTGGCAGTGCCAGTCCGAACGCGCACTCGATCGCCCACGAGAAACCGCGTGAATTCAGTCGCCGGACCACGTCCGGGGGTGGAGCGTCGATGATGGCTTGGCACTGCTCCCCCCAGCGCAGTGCGGATGGTGTCCACCCCCAGGCCACCAACTCCAGACCAGGTGGCACCTCAGACGGGCCCCGCCCCGTCAGCACAACGGGCAGCCCGCTGGTGTGCAAGCTGTCGCGGAACACGGCGTCCATTGGAGCCGGCGTGCAGATCCAGTCACCATCCTCCGCCACCGCCAACCACGCCCAGACAAGATCAGCCAGCATTCGCCGCACGGAATCTGGCAGGTTTCCCCGCGTCTGCCGCACCAGCTCAATCTCGAAATCGAAGTTCCCCAGAAACAACCGCGGCATGGAAGCCTCAGCACCCGCGGCTGGTGGCGATGGCACCTGCTGGACCTTCAATCGGCATCAATTCGGCCGAGGACTCAACGAGATGCCGGAAACCGCGAGGGTGGAGGCGATGTTACCAGACTCGCAGTTGACTCCGAAGACTGCAGTCGTGCGCTTTCCATGAGGATTCTGCCTGCGCACGACCGTCGTCGTTGGACTGCTGCTGCGGACTTGGCTGGAAGCCGACTGGCCAACCGGCTCGATTGGGGAAGAATACCGAAAATTTCCCAAGCACACAGGAAGCGTGTCAGAGATCAGGCCGCGTTGCTGGTTGTCTGTCGCTTCGGCCAGCGGCTTCAGTACGTTATCGTAGACGAGTCGCTGGGTTGCCGCAGCGAGGACAGGGTGGACCCAACACGGAACCGGCACGAGTGGGCAGCGGCTGAAGACAGCACTGCCACGATGGCTGATCTGTGACAGCATGCTGACCCGGCTGAATCATCATGAGGAGTTGAGGCACTTTGACGGCTCAATACGATGCGATCCTGGTCGTCGGTTTCGGAGGCCCCGAGGGCCCTGACGACGTCATGCCCTTCCTCGAAAACGTGCTGCGCGGACGGAGCGTCCCCCGCGAACGAATGCTCGAAGTGGCCGAGCACTACCAGCACTTTAGCGGTGTCAGCCCGATCAACCAGCAGGTGCGCGACTTGCTGGCTGTGCTGCAGCCCGAGCTGACGGCACACGGAGTGGACCTGCCGGTCTACTGGGGTAACCGAAACTGGCATCCGCTGCTGACAGATACCATGCAGCAGATGGTCGATGACGGTGTCCAGCGGGCCTTAGCGGTGGTGCTGGCCGCCTACAGTTCCTATTCGAGTTGCCGTCAGTACCGCGAGGACATCCAGCGGTCCCAGCAGGCGGTCGGCCCGCACGCACCACAGGTGGATAAGGTCCGCACGTTTTACAACCATCCCGACTTCGTTGCTGCCAACGCCTCGTGTGTCGCAGCGGCGCTGAATCAACTGCCCGCGGCAGCACGCGAAACCGCGAGGATCGCGTTCACGGCCCACAGCATTCCGCAGTCGATGGCCGATCAAAGCGACTATGTCAAGCAGTTGAGTGAAGCCTGCCGCCTCGTCGCGCAGTCGTGCGGCGTCGATCAATCACGCTGGGATCTCGTGTACCAGAGCCGCAGTGGTCGTCCGGGCGACCCCTGGCTCGAACCAGATATTCTTGATCATCTCCGGGCGCTGAAGTCGGCCGGCGTTGAACAGGTCATCATCCACCCCATCGGCTTCCTCTCCGATCACATGGAGGTACTGTTCGACCTGGACGAGGAAGCTCGGCAGGTGGCCAGCGAAATCGGCCTGGGAATGATCCGCTCGGCCACCGTAGGGACCGATCCCCGGTTTGTGAGCATGCTGCGGAAGCTGATCCAGGAACGACTTGCGGAGGACACGCCCCGCGAGGCAGTCGGGGTCTTCGGGCCGAACCACGATGTCTGCCCCCTGGATTGCTGCCCAGCGCCGCAGCGTCCCCCGCGCCCGGCCTGACCAACCAGTTGCCCACGGCGGGGCAATGTCGGAGAATAGGGAAACGTGCCGAGAGCCCATGGGTTCCCGGCTGTCAGACCGCTTGGTCGAACTGCGAGATCGCTCCGTGCCCAGATCAACCATTTCGATCGGCTGCCGAGTGCTGTGCTGGTTGATGCTGGGATCTCTGGCCTCTGCAGCCGACCTTGAGCAGTGCCGCGAGCTCGCCGCCACCGGCCAGTACGAGGAGTGCCTGGAAGCAATCGGGGAGAACACCAGTGTCTACCTGGAAGCGTGGCCGGTCCTCAAGGCGGAAGTGGAGATGACGCTCGGCCGCTGGTCGGACGCGCGAAACACCCTGGAGGCAGGGCTGAAGCGGCACAACTGGAGCATTCGACTGCACTGGATGTCCCGTGACGCCCTGCGCCATACCGGGGATGAGGAGTCGGCGAACAAGGTCGTGGCAGAGATCAGCCGACTGGTCGATGCGGCTCCCTGGAGATTCACAGACGCCTCGAACCTAGTGACGCTGGGTCACGTGCTGCTGGAGGCGGGCTACGACCCCAAGGACGTACTCACGAGCTTTTTGGAACGCGCCCAGAAGAACAACCCCGGGCACCGCGAGCCGGTGGTCGCCATCGGGTCTCTGGCATTGAACAAGCGAGATTTCGCGCTGGCGGCCCAGACGTTCCGGGAGGGACTGCAGCGGCACCCGGACGATGTCGAAATGCTGTATGGACTGGCGGCGGCGCTGGAGTCCAGCGACCCACCGAGGTCCGCCGAGCTGCTGCAGGCCGCGTTGACGCGAAATCCCCGCCACATCCCGACTCTCCTGAAGATCGCCGATCGGCAGATAGATGGCGAGCAGTACGAAGAAGCCCGGCAGACGTTGCAGCAAGTCCTCGACACCAATCCCGCGCACGATGAGGCATTGGGCTATCTGGCGGCGCTGGCACATCTTCAGAACGACCACTCCCAGATGCAGGAGCATCGCGATCGGGCGCTGAGTACCTGGGCCGGGAATCCGCGGGTCGACCATGTCATCGGGCGGGAACTCTCACAGAAATACCGCTTTGCGGAGGGGATTGAGTATCAGTGGGCAGCGCTCAGGATGGATGCCTCGTACTTGCCTGCCCGCAAACAGGCAGCCAACGATCTCCTGCGACTGGGAGTTGAGGAGGACGGCTGGAAGATGATCGAGAGCGTCTTCCGGGACGATGAGTACGATGTCGAGGCCTACAACCTCGTGACATTGCGCGAAGAGCTGGCGGACTTCACCACAATTGAGGACGAGGACTTCCTCGTGCGGATGGAAGCGCGGGAGGCCTCCATCTACGGCCAGCGTGTGCTGGCCCTGCTCCAGCGTGCGAAGACCACCCTCTGCGAGAAGTACGGATTGCCGCTTAAGGAGCAAGTGATCGTCGAGATCTTTCCCAATCCAGCCGACTTCGAGGTGCGCACGTTCGGCATGCCGGGCATTCCCGGCTTCCTGGGGGTCTGCTTTGGTCGAGTGATCACGGCCAATAGCCCCGCATCGCAGGGAGCGACGCCCAGCAACTGGGAGGCGGTGCTGTGGCATGAGTTCTGTCATGTGGTGACACTGCAACTCACGCGAAATCGCATGCCGCGCTGGCTCAGCGAGGGCATCTCGGTGTACGAGGAACGCCTCGAGGACCCACGGTGGGGGCAGGTAATGACGCCCGCGTACCGCCAGATGATTCTTGATGGCGAACTGACCCCCATCAGTGAACTGAGCAGTGCCTTCCTCAATCCCAAGAGTGGCCTGCATGTGCAGTTCGCCTATTACGAATCGTCACTCGTCGTCGAGTTCCTCGACGATCGCTATGGGTTCGACAGCCTCAAGGCGGTGCTGCACGACCTGGCGGAAGGGATCCCGATCAATGAGGCCCTGCCACGACACACGGATGAACTGAACGTGCTCGAACCGGCCTTTGCAGAATTCGTCCAGGAGCGAGTTGAGCAAATGGCCCCGGCAGCCGACTGGGACCAGCCGGATCTGGCGGAACTGCTCGTCGAGGACGATCCACGCGACGTCATGCGGACCTGGGTCGACGAACATCCGCAGAATGTCGCGGGACTGACCGTCTATGCCGATCTCCTGCTGAAAGACAACGAACTGCGCGAGGCCGCCAACGTCCTCGAGCGGCTCATCGACCTCTACCCCCAGATGCGGGGGGATGACAGTCCCTATACGAAGCTGGCCTCGGCCTATCGTCAGCTCGGAGACGTCCAACAGGAACAGCGAACGCTCACCCGATTTTCCGAGATCGACGCGGACGCGGCGACCGCCTACCTGCGGCTGATCGAACTGGCCACATCCGCAGACGACACCGACGCACTCTCCGAGAACGCCGAGCGCCTCATGGCGGTTAATCCCCTGTTGCCGCGGCCCCACGAGGTGCTTGCCCAGGTGGCTGCCAGGCGCGGCGAGCACCCACGGGCCGCAGACAGCTACCGGGCACTGCTGGCCCTGGCCCCCGAAGATCCCGCCGAAGTGCACTTTCGACTGGCCGAACAGTTGGCCGAACTGAAAGAGTGGACCGAAGCCAAGCGTCATGTACTGCTGGCCCTGGAATTCGCCCCGCGATTCCGCGACGCTCATCGACTGTTGCTGAATGTGGTTGATGCCGAAGCTCCTCCGGCCGAAGAGTCCCGGAAATCGGACGGTCAGTGAATGCCTGTTGCCAACCGAGGGATACCATGGGCAGACGAGGACTGACGCTGCTGTTGCTGATCGCCATCTCGGGCAGCACATTCGCCCAGCGCGGCGGGTGGCGCGGGCGTCGTGGTGGGCCCGACATCTCGATCGATCGTCGGGGAGTCCCCGACTGGGACGTGAATGCCGACTTCCCCGATGACCTCTTCACGTTTGTCCGCATCCGCTACAACGACTACGGTGGCGGATGGGGCAAGTGGGCGACCGATTACCCCGACAGCGATCTCAACCTGTCGTTCCGGCTGCAGCAGTTGACGTCCCTCAAGGTCTCGCCGGACCCTCTGATTCTCGATCTGACCGACCCGCAGCTCTTTCAGTACCCGTTCATCTACATCATCGAACCCGGCGGGAGCTGGGGCGGCGGGGGACTGAATCTGAGTGAAAACGAAGTCTCGGCTCTGCGCCGCTACGTGGACAATGGCGGCTTCGTGATGGTCGACGACTTTTGGGGTGAGGACGAATGGGCCGAATTCTATCGAGAGATCAAGAAGGTCTTTCCCGACAAGGACTTCGTCGAACTCGAGATCGACCACCCGATCTTCCATTGCGTGTACGATCTCCAGGAGAAGCCGCAGATCCCCTCCATTGGTCACGCGCTGTCAGGTCGAAGCACCGAACGCTACGACGCGCAGGAAGCGCATTACCGGGCGTTTCTGGACGAGAAGGGCCGACCTCAGGTCATTATCTGTTTCAACACCGACCTGGGTGATGGTTGGGAGCGAGAAGGGGAGAACGTCATGTATTTTCGGGAGTTTTCCGAGAAATGGGCCTATCCCCTGGGCATCAACATCCTGTTCTATGCCATGACCCATTGAATGCCGTTCTCTGCCACGACGCGATGAGGCGACGTCACCACACCGTGTTGGCCGATGGGATTCCTCTGGCGGCTGCCGGCAGGTGGCACTCAGTTTGATTGTCACGATCGGCACAGTCTCCGACACCGAACATGGCGATGATAGGCACCAGTCGGCCTGCACCGGTTGCAGGGAACACCGGCATCAGACGGATGGCATGGCGTCGGCCCGCTCCGCTGCCAGCCGCCGGCGCGGAAGGTCGATAGGGTGGATTGGTCACCCCGTTCAGCCCCACGCCTGACGACGCATATGTCCGAGTCCGTTGTCGAGATTGGTTCGATTGACGAGTTGGCGAACTTCGTGCATCACAAGCTGTGTGAGCGCGAAAACCTGCTGAGTGATCAGTTCGTCACGCACAGCGTGGACCTGCAGCGTCGCGGGGAATGCTGTGGGCTTCAGTTCCAGCTACAGGGTCCCCGCAGCGTTCGATTGAGCGCCGTCTGGGCGGCAGATCAGAACTGCGTCTATTTCTACGACACGCAGGGGGAGCGCGATCCGAAGGTCCGCCTGCTGACGCGTCTGGTCCCTCAGCAGCGGGCTGCCTGACTCGCTCGCAGCGGTTCCATGGCCGACGACGCTCCTCGGCCTGGACATACACGGCCCTGCGATCCCGGCACACAGACCGGGTGCCTCACTGCCTGGCACCTCGAGCCATTCTGGTGCGCCGCGGCTCCCGACGGCACCGGCAGGCCACCCATGACGGCCCCAGCAGAACGGTGCGGCCAATGGCCGCTGGACGTTTCCTTGACGCCCGCGCGGACCTCCCTAGACTTACTTTGTCAGTCGAGAGACGGGACACGACCACAGTAGCGACAGGACGAACGAGAGTTTCGCATGCCAGAAACGCCTGATGACTGGACGGATGCCAGCGTGGACCCTTTGTCGCCTGTCCAGGAACAGGATCCTGCGACGTTCGACGAACTTCCACCTGTCGAGCCACCCTCAGCCGGCTTCATCGTTCAGTTGTTCCTCGTCCCGCTGCTGATCGTGGGGGCCGTCATTGGCCTCTACGTGCTGTTCGGAAAGCTCGCGGCCGGACAACAGGACTGGCGTCAGCAGATCATCGACTTTCGCAGCGACAATCCGCACATCCGCTGGCGCGGCGCCCTGGGGTTGGCGCAGATGCTGGAAGCCGACCAGCAACTGCAGCCGGATGGGACGCGCCTTGCTGACAATCGCGAGGTCGCGACGGAGCTGTCCAGAATCCTCGACGACCTCCTGATCCGGTCCAATCCCGGCGAAGAAGACGTCAAGCAGCAGGAGTTCCTGGCCCGGACGCTCGGACAACTGAATGCCGCCGACATCATCCTGCCGACGTTGGGGAAGGCGACCTCGGTAAGCCACGACCGCGAAGTCCGCAAGAACGCGCTGGCTTCGATCGCCACCATCGCGGAGAGAGCCACGCGGGGAGAGCAGTCGACCTTCGATGATCGAGCGATCGTCGGAGACGTCATCGTGGCGAGCAATGATGGTGACTCGCTGGTCCGTCACACCGCGACATTCGCACTGGGGCTGCTCCCCTCGGATGCCGCACGCCAGCGTCTCGAGTCGCTGACTGAGAGTGAAGACCCGCTCTGCCGCGTCAACGCGGCCGTTGGTCTCGCGCGTTCGCACTCCCTCAAGGGGCTGCCTGTCTTCGAGGAGGTGCTGATGCAGGTCGACCCGGCCGCGAAGATCTCCGCCGATGACGACTCATCGCTTGAGCAAATGTTGATGGTTTCCAACACGATCAAGGCCCTCTCGGAGCTGCGAACCGATCTCGATCCGCCTGCGCGTGAGCGATTCGCACGCCTGCTTGAGCCGATCGCCGAGGGGCATGCCGATTCGCGAATCCGTGTCGATGCTGCGAGTGTGCTCGGGGAGCTGAACTCCCGTTAGTGCAGCCGTTTGCGATCGTATTGGCAGGCATCGCGACGGCCCGGTGATCGTTGAACGCCCTCGGAACGGGGCTTTGTCGCGAAACGTGGATCTGCCGATTCTGGCAGGGCGTTGCGAAAAGTCTCCTGTCGACTTGGTGCAACCGGACAGGTCTCGCCATTCTTCCGCCTCCCCCTGCTCTATCTTTCCTGAGCAAAGCTTCGAACCGGATCGATTCTGAGCGTTTCCCCGCAGACCCAACACGGAGGGTTTGCCTCTGGTGAGGCGTCCTGCGAGCATGAGATTACGGCGCATTTTGTGGCGGGACTGGCAGGCGAAACAGCGCCTCCACACCACAAGCCACCTGGAGGAACACCATGAAAACCTACACGATCGCAGTCACGTGGCTGACAGTGCTCGCCGCGTCAGGAACCGCACAAGCCGCCTGGCTCTGCGGCGCGGGCAGCTACGACTGCTGCCCGACAACGAGTTGCCAACCGACCGCCTGTTACACGGCGTGTCGGGTAGAGCGACAGACCTGCTATCGCACGGTCTACGAAACGTGCTACGAACCTCAGCAACAGACGTCGTTTCGAACTGTCTTCAAGACCGAGTACGAAGACTGCCCGATCACATGCTATCGGACCGTGGTCGAACAGCAGTGCCGGGAAGAGTCGTATCAGGTGCAACGACCCGTTTGGGAAACCGCCTACCGGGAGCAGACTTACTCGACCCAGAAGCCTGTCTGGGAAACGCAGTATCGAGACTGCTCGTATCAGGTATCACGGCCGGTGTGGGAGAATTCAACCCGTGAATGCCGTCGCACGGTCTTTCGCCCGGTGACGCAGACGATCGAGCGCGAGCGGTGCTATACCGTCATGCGTCAGGTCGTGGAGACGGTCAACCAGGAGCGCCGCTTCACGGTCACCCGACCAGTGACGACCTTGCGCACGGTTCGCCGCACGACGGGCAGCTGGCAGGTGCAGCGCGTCTATCGACCCGGTCCGGTCGTTCCGCGCACGGTGTTCGATCAATGTGGAACGCCCCGCATCTGCATGGTGCAATGCCCGGGATTCACAACCTGCCAGCGCGTCTGGTGCCCGCGTGTGGTGGAGTGCCAGGTGCCTTGCACCCAGTTCGTCGCTCAAGTCGTGAGACAGAACTGTCCGGTACAGGTCTGCCGCGTCGTTCCTCAGCAGGTCGTGCAGAAGATTCCGGTTCAGGTCTGCCAGATGGTCCCCCAGGAGATTGTCCAGCAGATCCCGATTCGCACGTGCCGCTGGGTGACCGAGACCGTCAGTCGCCAGATTCCCTACCAGACCTGCAAGATGGTCTGTGAGCAGAAGACCTGCCGCATTCCCTTCCGAACTTGTCGCATGGTCTGCGAAACGAGAACCCGGAAGGTGCCTTTCTGCGTCAGCAGACAGGTCCCGTTCACGGTGAACCGTCGGGTCGCGCGGTGCGTTCCCCAGCAAGAAGCAGTGACCTGCACCCGGATGGTCGCCAAGCTGGTTCCGCGTCAGCAGGCCTATGAAGTCTGCCGCATGGTGCCCGTCCAGACCTGTTGCTCCCCGGATGGTGCCTGCACGACAGGCTGTGCAGACGGGAGTTGCGGTTCGACGATCGAGCAGGAGACCGCACGGCCGGCTGAAACCGACGCCCAACCCCATTCGGCTGACAGACTCCCCACGCCTCAGCAGCCCGAAGAGGCAGGTCCCCAGCTCAATGACGATCCGGGACTGCAGACCTGATTGGCCCCGAGGAACGAGAGTCCACCCTGCGAACGGCCGCCCCCACACTTCGGGGCGGCCGTTTCGCATTCCGGCCCGCCGCCGATCCTGAATCAGACAATCTCACCTGCATTCCCCGCCTCTGGCGAGACTGGGGCGCGCAAGAGCCGGTCGTGCCGGGAGTCGTGCCATCCAGATGGCCCTGCATACTTGGACTGCCGCTGCACACCGGTTATCCTGAGGAGAACTTCAGCCAGATCGCAGGGGGGAGGTCATGACCTCGATTCTCGTCGTGGATGATTCGGCGATGGACCGACGTATCGCCGGCGGGTTGCTCGAACGCAATCTGGGCTGCGAAGTCGTGTTTGCCTGCGACGGCCAGGAGGCCTTGGACCGGCTGTCCGTCGACCGACCCGACCTGATCGTCACCGATCTGCAGATGCCCAATGTCAACGGCCTCGAACTGGTCAGAGAGACGAAGCGACGCTTCCCGCTGATCCCGGTCGTGCTGATGACGGCACAGGGAAGCGAGACGATTGCGGTGCAGGCACTGGAGGAAGGTGCCGCCAGCTATGTGACCAAGAGTGAGTTGTCGCACGACCTGTGCGACATCGTGCAGCGCGTCATCTCGGTCGCCAGCGAGCGACGCTCGTACAAACTGCTGATGCAGCGGATGCAGGAGCTCAGGTTTTCGTTCGTACTGGACAACGACCCCGGTGTCCTCACTTCGATGGTGGGGTACGTTTCCCAACTGCTCAACGAGACAGGTTTGCTCGCTGAGGGCGAGCGGCTGCGGGTGGGTGTAGCGCTCGAAGAGGCGCTGCTGAACGCCGCCTACCATGGCAACCTGGAAGTCAGTTCCGTGTTGCGCGAGACCGACTACGCCGCGTACTACGAGCTTGCCCGGGAGCGGTCGAAGCTGCGCCCCTATTGTGACCGCAAGATCCAGGTTGATGTCCAGATTTCTGCCGATCACGTCCGCTACGTGATCCAGGATGAGGGGCCGGGGTTCGACCCCAGTTCGTTGCCGGATCCCACTGACCCGGCCAACTTGGAGCGACCCTGTGGCCGCGGACTGCTCCTGATGCGGACCTTCATGGACGAAATCGCCTTCAACGGTGTTGGCAACGAAGTCACGATGATCAAGCACACGAACAACGGCACGCCCGCTGCCGTTGGTGCCTGAAGCGCAGACCCGCATGCCTCGCAACGGCGCCTGCCAGCGCCGTCACTGGTCACTCAACTGGTGCACGAACAGCGTGTCTGCTGGCAGCAGGCCCCGGGCCATCTCTGCCAGGTGGGCATGATGTGTGAAGCAGATCACCTGTGTGCGACGCGAGAGATCGGCCAGAACCTGCAGCGCGGCTGCTGCACGACCATCGTCAAAATGAACGAAGATGTCATCGACGATCAGCGGTAGCGGCTCGTGATGTCGCAGCCAGTTGTCGATGCTGGCCAGTCGCAGCACCAAATACAGCTGATCGCAGGTGCCATCACTCATCCCCGAGACCCTGACCACCTTGAGACCATCCGGTCGGACTCCCAACAACTCGGGCTGTCCCGATTCATCAACATCGACACGGAGCCCCTCGAAGGAGCCGAGCGTCAGCGCTGCAAACAGCTGACTCGCGCGCTCGAGCACTGGACCCTGGTGGCGTTCGCGGTATCGGTCAATTCCCAGACGAAGGGCACCGCTGGCCACCCGCAGCACCGTCAGCTCGCGGACCTGGGCGGTCAATTCCGCCTTGAGGATCTCGCACTCCTCAGCCCGGACAGCTGCTGCATCACTCCCATCAATCGCCTGAAACTCCAGGCGGGCCCGCTCGACGTCGCGCACCAATGCATCCCGCTGCGCCTCCAGAGCGTCGATTCCCCGGGTCACCTCCTGCAGGCGGAGCGGGAGTGCATCGGGATTCTCACTGGACGCTTCAGCCAGGAATTCTTCCAGCTTCTGACCGGCACTCAGGGAACAGAGGTGCTCCTTCAATCGCTGCTGATCGGCTTCCAGGGCCCGGCGCCGGCCTGAACGGACTTCGGCCTCTCTCAGGTCGGCGGAATCCGTACATCCCGCCTGATCACAGAGTGCCTGCATCTCTGCAGTGGCCAAGCCGACAGCCTCTTGCGCTCTCTCCAGGCGTTCCTGCTGCTCTGCCAGTTGTCGCTCGAGCGACTCCCGCTCCTGGGCGAGTTGACGGGCCCGGGCAAGTCGCGCGACCATCCCTCGCACGATCTGCACGGCAGCATCGCCGGAGAGATCCGGCGCCAGCCTTTGCGCGACTTTCCCGACTTCGGCCTCATACTCCCGTGCGTAACGATCGATCTCTTCGACGTGCCGCGAATGCTGGCGCGCTTCCTGCCCATGCTGGAACAGGTCGAGCAGATGCTGCAGGACACTGGTCGCCTCACCGGGAGTGGCGTCGCTGTCGAGTCCAAGCCGCTCCATACAGGCCGTCCAGGCCTCCCGCCACACGGTCCAGTCCTGCTGCAGGCCAGCCCATTGCCGCTCCGCTTCATCCAGGCCGCGGCGTTGAGCGTGCTGGAGATCACTGAGCCGCTTGTGCTCGGCCCGCTGCTGCTCGAGGTCGCTGAGCTGCCTCTGCGCCAACTGCAACTGCTGGCGCAGGGACCTTGGCGCAGCCTCTGCTCCCTCCGCACCGTTCGAGAGGCCTCGACCGAGCTCCGACTGCGCGTGAGCGATCCGACGCTCGAGCTGATCACGGTCTGTTCGTAACCGCCGGACGTCGCGAAAGGACTGCACCAGCTTCTCGTGCTTTCTCAGCCACCCGCGCATTTCCCGCGGGGTCAGTGGCTCGATCCCGGCTGGTTGCCAGTGCGTCCGCCATGCGCTCTCACTTTCCTGGATCTGCTGCTGTAACCCGGCCTGACGTTTCGCGGCCTTTCCGAGCTGTTCGTCGAGCTCACTGACCTGCGCTTCGAGCAGCTGCTTTTGTGCCACCAGCTCCGCCTGCAGGCGCATCCGATCGACGATTTCATCCGCCGCGTCGACACTCTGGCGGAAGGCTGTCGTGACGTCCGTTGTCTGAGAGAATCTCCGCAGCCACGCGGCTTCCTGTCGGGCGTCGTTTCGATTGCCGCGCAAACAGGGCTGCGATCAGTTCCCACCCCTCATCACGCAGGCGTCGGGCCGCCCGCAGGTCCGATTCGGTGGGAATCGCCCCCTCGCGATCCAGCTCCTGCAGCTGCCGGCGAACTTGCTGCTGCGTGTCCTGCAGTTCCTCGGCATCGTGTCGGGCCGCAGCAAGATCGTGTGCGAGTTTCTCCAGCGTTGCTTCGTACCCATCAACTGTCTCATCCACTGGCAACGGCAGCCCTTCGCACTCCTCCCAGGATCCTGACCACAGCCCAAATTGCTGCAGCTGAACTCGGGCATCGGCCTCGAGTCGTTCCATCTCATCCTGCAACTGGTCACGACGGGCCTCGAGGTCACCGGCCTCCTGCACGCGCGCAACGATCATGCCCAGCGCCGTGGCATCGCGAGGTGCCCCGAGTTGCTGCCGCTCTGTCTCGATGTCGGCGACAGACACCATGAGCTGCTGCCGATTCCTGGTGATCGTTCGTTCGCGTTCGGCCAAGCGTTCATGCTCGGCTGCCAGGTTCTGGGTTCTGATGCGCTGGTCGGTCGGAACATGCAGGCGTTCCACATCGGACAGGTCGGGAGGACGTCCCAGGCTTTGCAGAATCTCTCGAGCCCGATCTTCTGCCAGACGCTGCTGCAACGCCAGCTCGGGACGGTCTGCCAATCCCGTGCGATAGACCTCGAGCCGACGGTGCAGGTCCTCGATCACCTCGGCTTCATCGGGCGGAATCGGCGAAATCTCCAGGCCATCCAGTCCCGAGCGCAAGTGCTGAATCTGCTTTTCGGCCTCCTCCTGCTGCAGGCTGGCCGTCCTGAGTTGCAGGAATGCAGCTTCGCGTCGCCCGCCGAAGTCCTCCGGCAGCAGCACCGCCTGGCCAACCTGGCGCAGTTCCTCCACGGTCTCCTTCCACTGCGAAATACCGGCGAGCGCCTGCCGAATCCGCGACAGTCGACCGTGCTCTGCCCTGTCCCGGTGCAGTTGCTCGTCAAGTTCGGAGCAGCGCTGCTGCAGTTCCTGGAATCGATCGGCATGAGCCTGCCAGGTTTCTGCCGAAACCTGCAGGCGTTTCTGGTCGTCTGCGGCCTCACGCAGCAGCCTGAGCGTCGTGTTCATCAGTGGGTTCTTGGCACGCGCTGCAAACAGGTTCTGCGACTCCTTCTGCAATTGCTGTTCATACGAGCGCAGATCGGCCACGCCGGCGGCGGCAAACAGCAAGGCACCGACATGCCCGTCGCCCCGGAGAATCTCTTCTCCACCCTGTCGCAGTCGCTGATGATCGATGCCAAACAGGGAGGTGAACAATCTGTCGTCGACGTCTCCCAGGAAGCGCACCAGCACATCGTCATCCAGCGCGTCCCGATCGTCCCGGTCACGAATGGTGGCCTTGCTCCCCTTCCGGCGGACGAACTCCAGCGTCTCGCCAGAACTCGACTGCAGGGCTCCCCCCAGCCGCATCTCCCGGTACGGATGCACGAAATCGAATTCTGAACGGACGTCGATGCCGTACAACAGGTCGTGAATGGCCTGCAGGGCCGAGCTCTTGCCCGCCTCGTTGAGTCCGTAGATCAGGTGAAAGCCCTGATGGCCGGCCGACAGGTCCAGTTCTCGATCTGTGAACGGCCCAAAGGCCTTCAGTTTCAGTGAGGCAATCTTCACCCTGTTGTCCTCGACAGATGGCTGGCCAGACGGGCCCCGGCCTCATCGACCACACCGGCCCACCAGTCGGGATCGTCCATCGCCACCGCCTCGGCGACCTCTGGGGGAAGCCGGCCCAGCACGTCCTCCAGATCCACGATGCTGCTGCGCTCGTGACCTGGCTGCTCACGCCATTCGGCGAGGATGGCGCTGAGTTCGCTCAGTGGATCGCCGGGGACGTCCTCGTTGCGAGCCACGACTGTCTTCAGTGCGCGCGTCCGCAACCGTATCTGCTCGACCCAGATGTCGTCGTCGCCGATGTCCACGGCGAGCGAACGGATCTCGTACGTCCACCTCTGCCGGTCAGCCGCCAGCTCCTGATGCAGGGGCGTGGCACCGGTGAGCTCCAGACGGATTCCCAATGGGCGATCAGCGGCCTGTGCGCGGGATTGCACACACTGCTCCCCCACCATGTCCAGCAGGTCGCGGAGTGTCTCGCAGGTAGATACATCGATCACCGCGCGCTCCCATCGAAACACATCGAGCGCCTCGAACCGGGGCGCAACCTGTCCACGGTCGTCGACCGTACACAGGCAGCAGCCCTTGGGTCCGTTCTCGCGGATATGTCGTCCCTGAATTGCACCCGGGAAGATGATGTAGGGATCGGATGCCAGAACTTCATGGGCATGGACATGCCCCAGGGCCCAGTAGTCGTAGTTCTTCGCGCGCAGCCCGTCGGGCGTGCACGGCGCGTAGTGGTCATGCCCTTCCCGACCTGTGGCACTTGTGTGCAGCATCCCGATGTTGAACAGGCCGCGAATCGGGGCCGGATACCCACGCGAGAGGTCCTCCGTGACAGCACGAGTGGCGAAGCTCTGCCCATGAATCGCCACACCGATATCGTCGATGACATGGGTCGCCGGTGCCTCTGACGGAAACAACGTGACGTTCTCTGGGAGCCGGTCCTGGCGCGTCATCTTGTTGGCCGCATCGTGATTTCCCGCGATCACATACACGGGAATTCCGGCCTGTCGCAACCGGCTGACCTGGCTCACAAAGAACAGACCCGTGTTGAAATCCCGCCAGTCGCCGTCATAAAGGTCGCCGGCAATCAATACGAAGGCCACCTGCTCGGCAATCGCCAGGTTCACGAGCTTCTCCAGCGTGCGCCGTGATGCCTGCCGGATCGCGTCGCCAGGCGCACCTTCGTACCGCTCCAGTCCCTTGAGTGGACTGTCCAGGTGAATGTCGGCGG
The DNA here is from genome assembly GCA_963715185.1 of uncultured Planctomycetaceae bacterium. Taxonomy (GTDB): domain Bacteria; phylum Planctomycetota; class Planctomycetia; order Planctomycetales; family Planctomycetaceae; genus CAVPPT01. The sequence goes on along the minus strand of CAVQRG010000009.1, from coordinate 124,109 downwards.
CATGCAGGAACTTGAACATCACGCACTCGCTCTGTTGATCTTTACATCCGGAAGTGAATCTGCAGCAGCTCCCACACGCCGTCTGCCAACACCCGCCTTACATCTGAACGACCTCTCCCACTTCGACGAACAGCAGACGCGCCGCAATGCAGTGCCGAGGCAGTTTGTAGATGCAGGACACGGCTTCGGCATAGGCGTCGAGCTGCGAGCGATACGCGTCGAGAAGCGAGCCACCTTCTGCCAGTTGCTCTGGTGAAACCCGATCTGTCTTATAGTCGAGGATGTCAGCGGCCACGGCTTGCTCGCTGTGCTGCAGCAGTACCAGTCGATCAATCGTTCCCGTCAGCAGAGTTCCCTGCCTCGCGACTGCCACCGGCTGCTCCCTCAACACAACAGGAAGGATCGTCGCCCCCGGCAGTCCTCCCGCGATCATCTCCGGCGTCGACCACCACGACTCCTCCTGATAGGCGCGACGGGACAGGCAGGTCGCAATTCCCGGCACGTTCAGCATCGCCTGGAACTCTTCAAGGCATCTCCCGACATCCAGCAGATACGTCTCCATCCGCTGTGCAATGCGGATCAACTCGTCCGAGTTCGGCGGTCCGTCGTCGAGCCATTCGATCTGCTCAAACCAGGCATGAAACAACGTCCCCCGCTGCAGCGCTCTCCCCTTTCGACTCCGCAGTGACTTGTCCACACGCACGGCACGGCGGGTCTTCGCGCGCAAGGGCGCGACACGCGCGAGCCCCCGCTTCCGTCCGAAGTCCATCGCCGCGAATCGTATCTCAACCGGTCCTTCGACATCGGGCCCGGACAGGGCTGGCGCCTCATCAGCCACAACCCCTTGCCCCGGGCACCTAGCGAACCAGTCAGGATCACCGGTCTGATAGAGCACCCGCTCCGACCCCGCTCCCGGCACCGCCGTCTCACACAGCGCCGCCCGCACGAGCCCCCCCATCGTCGGCGGCTTCGCACGTTCGCGGACAAACAGTTGCAGCTCATGCACCGGGCGCGTTACCGCCACATACAGCAGGCAGAGTGCCTCGGTAATCCGTCGCGCACGTGTCTGCTTGAAGAGCTCAGCGAACTCGGCAGGCAGCAGGGCCTGAACCTCCGCCCCACGATACACGCAGACGCGGTCCGGAGGGGCCGCAGATTGCGGACGTGCTGCCGCGAATCGGGGGGCCGGTTTCGTCCAGCTCCAATCGAGGTCCGGCACGACGACCACGTCGAATTCAAGTCCCTTGGCGCTATGGATGGTCATCACCTGCACCGGGTCGCCGGTGGGATCCTTGACGCGCTCGGCCTCCACGTAGGTGATGAAGTCCGCCACTCGCAACGTCGCCCGCCTGTCGTACACCGCGGCCAGTTCGATGAGCTGTGTCAGGCGACTCAGCTCCCGCTGACTGCAGCGCTGAGCCAGTTGCCGCCCCCACTCTTCGAACATCTGACCGTATCCCCGTTCCACCAGACCCCGCCGGATTGAAGAGGCGAGAAGCTCGGCGCCAGCGTCGTCGTCGTGATCGGTGAATTGCAGCCAAGGTCCCAGTGGCGACTGCGCCACATGAAACCGTGCGATCGTATCCCCGGGATGGTCGGCCAGTTGCAGCAATGACATCAGCAACTGCACGGCCGCAGAATCGGTCAGCGGATTGCCCCCTTCCTCACTGGCGGCCACTCCCAGTTGCCTGAGTTGGGCAATCATCTGGCGGACGTGATCGTTCTTCCGCAGGAGGACGCCCACGGTCCGCCCGGGTGTCCGCTGGACAGACTCAGCAATGTGGCGGGCAGCGCAACGCAACGTCGCGGGAACAGAGCGGTCCTGATCCTCAGGATCGTCGGCAACCGACACGACACGCACATATCCCGGTTGCTCGGCCCGCGCTGTCGTGTGGGTCTCGAATCCACGACACCAACGCGCCACCGAAGCCGCGCCTGATCCCAGATCGGCCTGACGTGGCAAGTCGTCGAACAACCGATTGACCGCCTCGATGACTGGTGGCGCCGAACGTCGACTCTGGTTGAGGGGCTCGCGACTCAGCCCCGTCAACTGATCCTCGATGTCATCGAACAGTTCCGCCATGCCACCCCGCCAGTTGTAGATGGCCTGCTTGACGTCGCCGACACAGAAGAACGAAGTACCGGTCTCGCGATCCGTCAGCCTCTCTGCGAGCGGCCGGAGCACCTGCCACTGCGTCCAGGATGTGTCCTGAAACTCATCGAGCATCAGATGGGAGATGGGAAGTTCGAGGCCGGACTCCCCGCCTGTCGCCGCCTCGGCAAGGCGTCGCGACACGTCGTCGAATCGCATCCCCCGGGCCTCGTATTTGAGCGACGTATAGGCCGCATGGAAGCGATCCAGCAACTCATAGGTGGAGCGGGTCTGTTGACTGATCTGCAGGACGTGAATCGCCCGGACATGCCCCGCCAGCCGCTCGTAGCATTCCCGAATGCGGCCTGCGATCGGCCTCCGCCTGTAGGCAGGCTCGCCGGCCACGACTTTTGCGGAGATCCCATTCTTGATGAAGCCCTGCCAGTCTTCGTCGAGCAGGCGTTCACAATCGAGGTCGATCACCTTGCGCCAACTCGGCAGCGGCACCTCAATCTCTTGCAGTTCGCTGACAATCTCCTGCAAGCAGGACTGGCTCAGCGGGGGTGCGGCCTCCGGAAACCACGACCAGGCCGCCGCCGACGTTTCCAGATACAGCTCATAGAAGTGGCGAATCGTGTCATGAACGAGCGACGTTACACTCCGGCGTGACTCCCCCTTGGACAACAGTTTCGTCAGCCGCACGACACTGTCCGTGTCTTCCTGCTGCAGGACGAGGGCGACGGCCTGCTGCCGCAGCCCCGCATCTGCCTGCTCGTCGAGAATCTCCCATTCGGGAGGCAGTCCGAGGTTCAGACTCGCCGACGTTGCCAATCTCGAAAAGAGACTGTCGAGCGTGCTGATCCGGACCGAATGCAATTGTCGTCCGAACTCCCTGAGCAGCCGCCGACACGCAGACACGTCGAACGCCGGATCTCCAATCTCACTCGCCAGCCCGCGACAATTCGACTCGTCGAGCGCAGCCTCGGCCAGCCTGAGCAGCACGCGTTCGAGGATCTCCCCTGCCGCCTTCCGCGTGAACGTCGTCGCCAGCAGGCGGTCAGCCTGTCCCTCCTGGTACAATCTCTGGATGTAGCGGACGACGAGCTGATAAGTCTTGCCGCTGCCGGCCGAGGCACGGACAATGACATGATTGTGGACTCCCGTTGTGCACGGCGCATCGCGTCCGTGAAGATCCGCAGGCGGGTCGTGGCGTCCCTGCGCTGAGTTCATGCCGGCCACAACCTCCGATCGATGACGCCGACCTGACCGATGGGAGCGCACGGACCGAGGACCCGTTCGTCGTCGTCCAGGCCCGCCTCAAACTGCCCGTCGAGAATCTGCTGAATGACTTCGCCGGCACAGCGGTCGGCGTCCGCGAGGTCTGCTTCACTCCATTGGGCGAGATGATCACCGACCGTCTCGGCCGACTTGGAGAGGGCAATGTAACCCAGCGCCGACGTCTCCCTCGACATCCAGGGTCTCGGCGGCAAGGTGGCGGTACAACGGAAGCTGCAGATCGCGCCACTCTCCCGGTCGCCCGTGGGTCTTCCGCGGATCCTGAATGGAGTCACCCGTCTTGTAATCAAAGATGACCCACGCACCTGTCTCGCGGTGCTGGTCGACCCGGTCCATACGACCCTGCAACTGGACCAACGTCCCTGCGCTCGAGCGGAAGGGCAGGCAGGCTCCCTGACCCGGAGCCTCGACATGCCTGATCGTCCACCCCGCTTCCACCCACGCAGCCTGCCACTTGGCGAAGGCCGACAGCCGCGCCGCGAGAAGCGCCTGCTGGACGTCGACGACCGGATGTCGGACTTGCCCGAAACGTCGAGACACCTCGTCTTCGAGCGTGTCCTCCAGAAACGTGCGGATTTCATCCGGATGAGTGGAGTCCTTCACATCCGAGAGTCCGAACTCCCTGACGATCGCATGCGCCAGATCACCAAAAGACGCGGGCGAAATCTCTTCGGCGACATCGTCGCGCGCCTGCAGTTTCAGAACTCGCTCGAGGTAGAAGCGATAGGGTGACTGCAAGTACGTGCGCAGTTCCGTAATCCGCAGTTTCTCAACCTGCAGCGGCCGGCCCTGTGGACGTGGCACCACGAAGTCCGACTCGTCCCGATCCGCTGAGAACGGGCCCCTCGACACGAGGCTGGACTTCCTGACCGGACGCGAGAAGAACCGCACAACGCGATTGGCACACACCTCCTCGTCGGCGGCGAACAGTAGCCGGCTGGGAATCAGCGGATCTCCGCGTTCACTCCGGCGACCCGCGATGAGGATGGCGTCGGGACGCGAATGAACAAGGAGACTGAGCGCGAACGCATCGCGCGCATAGCGTCGGGCATTGTCGAGGACGCCCAGTTCTCGACGCAGATTGTCCGGCAGAAACTGATCGACGTTGACCGACGCGGGTACGAAACCCTCATTGAGCGACGTGACAATGCAGGCCGGGGCGTCGTCCAAAGGCAGCTCCAGCCAGCCCAGGACGTCGATCGCCTGTTCATCGATGGCCGGCGACACCGACTCGCCGGAGAGCTCGTCGAGCGTCAGCCGCAGCGCTTCAGAAGCTGTGACCGCAGGCATCAGGTTCGCGGGGATCGACTCGTGCCCCAACAGGACCTTCTGCAGGCGCTCGCACGCTTCGAGCTCCGCTCGCTCCCACGTGTCCTCCGGATCGAAGTCCACCTCACCGATGAGCCGCCGGATCAGCCTGAGTATCGGCTTGGTCCAGGCGACCAGCGGTTGTGGTAACGCCTTCAAGTCCGCCAGCAACTGGGTGACCAGCCGATGCACCCGACGCAGTCGTCGCGTGGAGCGCGCAGGCCCCAGCCATTGCCCAAGCTGCACGGGAAGATGCTCACTGAGATAGTCGTCAAGTTCGGTGAGCCACCCCGGCTCGATTCCCCGCCGCTGCACCCAGTCGGACACGTCCGGATGTCGCACGAGGGCTGCGAAATTCGCGGGGCTCAGTTCCTCGACATAGCTCGCCACGGCATCGAGCAGTTTGAACACCAGCGACTCCGGCAGCGACTTTCCAACCGCCCACCGTGTCGGAACCTGAAACCGCGACAACGTCCGACGCAGTCGGGGCACCAGCAGTTCGTCGGCAACCCCGATCGTCACCTCGTCGGCCCGGTATCGCCCTCCGAATCGATGCAGTGCCCGGACGACCTCCTGCACCTGATCGCGCGGCCCGTCGACCACATGAATTTGCTCTTCCGGGAGATCGATCGAGACCGACTGCCAGGCGGCGGGCAGCACGCACCCATGCTCATCGAAGCGATGAGCGAGTGCCTCGGGTGCAGGAATGAGGGCAGATACACGGTCCGCAACATGATCAAGCATGTCCCGGGTCACTCGGTTGAGGTCAACCGTTCCGACCAGGCGAATGTCCCGTGCGATCCGGCATTCCCCTGCATCCAGGGCCACGATGCGCGCCGTCTCCCGGTCCCAGACACCCGCCTCGTCCAGCAGGCGCAAGTACCCCGCCTGGGCCTCCATGAGGCACTTCCACCGACGGTGCTCTGCGAGATGCGCCAGGTCACGGGCGCGCGCATAGGCCTCGGCGAAGCCCAGCCGCTCGGCTGCCAACTCCCGATGCAACCGCCACAGCAGTCGGCCCAGCCTCATCCAGCCATCGACATCGTCATCCCGCGGCAACTCGCGCGTGAGCGCCCGTGTCAACGCGGGAGAAAGACGACGGATGGCCTCCACCCAGCACTGCTGCTGCACGAACGGACTTGCAAACGGCCGCTTGGGCTCATAGAGCAGTTCGGGGAGCTCGCTTTCCGTCACAATCCGGGGTGGCAGCAGACGGCTGTGCGCAGTTTGCACCAGCAGTTCGAGCAGCCGACGCCGCGCCCTGCGCCGGGGAGCACGACCACAAGTTCGCTCAGGTCCACCGGTCCACACGACGGTCTTTCCGCTATCAGGTGATCGACGGCACTCACCAGAGCCGGCTGATTCCAATCGAGAAAGACCCGCTCAATCCCCATGGGTCAAGTCGTCTTGGGACGGTGATTCCTATCTCCTGATGGTATCGCGGGATCGGTGCACCGATCGCCTCGTGCACAGGGACGACGGAAGCCCCCTGACCGCGATGACTGTTGTTCAAGTGTACAGTCTTCTGGCAACCCGTCAACGACACTGGCGAGGGAATGGCGCAGGTGGTTGATCTCGATCATCGGCATCGAGAAACGACTGTAGCAGCGCGCAGGCCGCCAGCCGGTCGCGCAGATCGCGTCGCCTGGATGGGCGAACCCCGGCTTCACTCATCTGCACGTCGGCCCGGGCGGACGTAAACCGCTCATCCCAGTAGGCGACGGGCAGTCGCGTCACACGGGCCACCCAGGCACCGAACTCTCTGGCTTCGACTGCGCGAGCACCCTCGGCACCACTCATGTGGACCGGTAAACCGACAACGACACCGACGACGGGATAGTCGTCGATCACGGTGTGCAGAAAATCGGCATCGGCCAGATCACCACACAGGTGATGAGTGTCCAGCGGGCAAGCCAGCCGCTGCTCGAAATCGGAGACCGCGACTCCCAGTCGCTTCGTGCCAAAGTCGAGTCCCAGCAGACGGCCTTCGGTCGGGAGGCTCGATCCAGCGCCAGAGGCTTCGGCGGAGGAGGACGCGTCAGAGGAATCGCTCATACCCTGCCTGTCCGAGCCGACTCACGATTTCGCGAACCGCGTTCTCATCGTTCTTGGGGGCAATCAGCGTGGCATCGGGCGTGTGCACGACGACGAAGTCCTCCAGACCATAGGTCGCGATCAGATGATCCGGCGTTGAACGGATGATGCAGCCCGACGTCTGGATGGCGCAGTGCAACCCGTCGATCGTGTTGCCGTCCGCATCCTGCTCGTTCAGTCGCTCGAGCGCCGGCCAACTCCCGACATCATCCCAGTCGAATGGCGCCTCCAGCACGCAGATCCTGGCCGCCCGCTCGAGCACGGCATAGTCAATCGAAATGGACTTCATCTGCGGAAATTCCACCTGCAGGGCAGCGTCGAACCCTTCCGTGCCGAGATAACCGGCCAACTTCTCAAGTCGCGAGAAGATCTCAGGCTCGAATTCCCTGAGCGCATTGACGATCGTCTGCGCCTTCCAGACGAAGATTCCGCAGTTCCAGTAGAAGGTTCCGGCCCGCAGGTATTCCTCGGCCGTGTCCTGTGTCGGCTTTTCACGAAACGAATCGACGCGATAGGCCCGGCCCTCGATCGCTTCACCCCGTTCGATGTAACCGAATCCCGTCGCCGCGTAGTTCGGTTTGACTCCGAACAGGATCAGGCGTTCCTCGTCATCGGCGATCAGACTGGCGGCCTGCTGCAACGCCTGCCGAAACTGCTCCTGCGGTGCGATGACATGATCCGCCGGCATGACAGCCATGGTCGCCTCTGGATCCCGCTGCAGGAGATGAATCGCAGCCAGACCGATACACGGAGCGGTATTGCGACCGCAGGGTTCCTGCAACAACTGGTCGGCAGGAATCTCGGGCAACTGTCGTCCGATCTCGGCAGCCTGCAGCGCATTGGTGACCACCCAGACACGCTCGGCCGGGATCGTCGGCACACACCGATCGTAGGCCGACTGAATCAACGTCCGCTGACCACTCAAGCGCAACAACTGCTTGGGCATTGCCTGCCGGCTCTGCGGCCAGAAGCGCGTCCCACTCCCGCCCGCCATGATCACAGAATAGATCACTTGGCATTCCTTCCAGTCACGTGCCACAAATCCGCTCAATCCCACCACCAGGCGTGTGTCTCACTTCGCTGACGATGGACGCAATCCACCCGGGCTCCTTCGAGACGCATCGAGGCGTCGGCGGCCTCCAGATGGCTGATCACCGCAGACGTGTCGATCGTCACTCCACCCACCAGTCCGAGGATCATGCCGCGGGAAGCCCGGCGATACATCGTCTCCGATTCGACCTCGAGCGGCACCCGGTATCGTGACACAATCCCAGCGGTGCTCTCAGCCAGCATCCCGAGGCTCCAGCCGACCCGCTCGGCCAGTCGCTCACGCTCAATCAGGGCGACCATCACGGCCAGATCGATCAGGTTCTGCAACTCCGCAAAGATCGGCGACCGCTCCGCAAGTTCGGGATACTTGAGCGTGAACATCTTGGCAAACTGTTCCGTACTCGCCCGGGTGAAGGCAGCATCGCTCCTTTGCCCCTGACTGTTCACGACCTCTTCCTGGGCAACCAGTTGGACCCGCTGGCCGACCAGCTGAAAAGCGCTGCGATCGTCTGTCGTGTAGAACCCGTCATACAGCGGAACGAACCACCAACGCTGAATACTGTTGCCATTTGGCTTGAGCAACGACAGATGGCTGCTCAAGCCTCGAATCCCCGAAGGCTCCGTCCCCAGCGAGATCCGCTTCATGCGGAAGTCCGCTTCCACCAGCACCTGTGCGAAATGCGTGTCCGGAGGAACACCGAAGACAGAGACCTGCTGACGCCCGAGGATCTCGGCCATCTGACGATAGCGCTGGGCCGCGCCCGCCGGCGACGTCGCGCTGCTGTTCCGACGGATGTACTGCTGCATGCGTGCGAGACGTTCCGGCTGCGGGTCAATCGAACACCCCAAGGAATGAGTCCCGCCGAGAATCGCCTGAATCGCGACGACCAGATCTTCCAGCCGGAGCGTGGGGCGCCCGGTCGTCATGCCGATCATTCGCCCCGACGCGTCAGGTACGAAACCCTCCGCCGGGCCGGCGATGACCAGATCACCCGAGGCTTCGTCGACGAACAGGAAGTCGATCCGCTGCAGTCCCGCAAGGGACTTCACTTCCTCACCGAGTGGCTCACCTCGTTCCCGGGCCACCGCGCAGGCCTCCTGCAGGTGCACCAGCGACACCATGCGTCGCTCGACCAGGGATTGGAGATCGGAGGGTTGTGTCTGGACAAACGCATCGCGACGTTCCCGATCCAGTTTCGCAGAGGTCGCGGCGAAGACCTGCGGATGGACAACACCTGCGGCGTCTATCAGGATTCCCGCCTGATTCCCACCACCTGCGTTTCCGCCCCCTCCACCCGGGGGCTGAACCTGCGCCAGCGCCGCCGGTCCCGTCCAGATCAACAGGGCGCCGGCCATCACCACAAGCTGTCGCCTCACCGGGCACTGCATGACACCGCTCCTGACTGGGCCCGTCCTGTGAGTTCGACACACGATCGGGCGGGGGACCTACAGCAAGACGCGATGCATCTCCTCGATGCTCGTCACCCCGGACAACACCTTGTTGATCGCAGATTGCGACAACATCTGCAAGCCCTGCTCGCGCGAGAGGGTGGCGATCTCCGATCCGGACTTTCCGTGGAGAATCGCCTCCCGGACCGGGTCGCCGATGGGCATCACCTCAAAAACGCCGGTCCGTCCGGAATAGCCTGTGTGGAAGTTGTCGTCGTGCAAGAGCCCGCGCACCAGTTCAACCTGCTCGGCCTCGTCCGGGTTGAGCCTGAGCATCTTGATCGTCGCTGCATCAGGGCGATAGGTTTCGCGGTGCCGGCTGCAGACCTTGCGCACCAGTCGCTGAGCGATAATGCAGTTGATGCTGTCGGCAATAAACATGGGCGGAATACCGAAATCTCGAAAGACGTCAATGGTGGCGGCCGTGTCGTGCGCATGCAGTGTGCTGAGCACCTGAATCCCCGTGAGCGCCGCCCGGGCCGCGATGTGCGCGGTCTCCGGATCACGAATCTCACCCACCATGATCACATTCGGATCCTGCCGCAGCACGCCGCGGAGGGCCTCGACAAAGCCGAACTTTGTCCGCGGATCGACCTGGATCTGCACGGTCCCGTCAATGCGCCGTTCGACGGGGTCCTCAATCGTCACCAGGCTGCGCACCGGATCATTGAGCAGGTTGAGGCAGGCATACGTCGTCGTGCTCTTTCCGCTGCCGACTGGCCCGACGGACAACACCATTCCGTGCGAAGCGCAAGCGCGTCATCAATCGCTCGCTGCTGCGACTCTTCGAACCCCAGATCCCCGAGCGAGGTGAACACTGTGCTGTCCGGCATCAGGCGCAATACGAGCCGCTCCCCGTGAATCGTCGGCCCGCCTCCCACGCGAACATCGCGCTGATGCCTGATGGCGGCATTGGCGAAGTGGCCATCCTGCATCACGCGTCGCTCGGTGATATCCATTCCGGCCAACAGCTTGATTCGTGAGACAATCTGCGGCGCGATCGTGGAATTGCACCGCAGCACATCGTGCAGCAGGCCGTCGACACGCAGCCGGATCTTCAACCCGTCAGACACGGGATCGAGATGAATATCCGTGGCCCCCACTTCGAAGGCCCGCTCCAGCAACAGATCGACGAGGGGGCCGGGCCCCACGACATCCACGAGTTCCTGGAGTTCCTGTTGCAGTGCTTTGTGTCGGACTTCAACCTTGTCCGCATCCTGCGACGCTTCCGCCATGGGTCATCACTCCGAAAGGCATTCGTTCGAGACTCGAAAGGGGTGACCGTTCATTCCGTCTCATTCGGATGCGGACTTCGCTCTAAACACTCAGAAAACCGAAAACGGCGACCGCCGCACTGGCGAGAGCCAGCCCCAGATCCAGGTATCGTGTGGAGTCGCGCCAGATCGCGGCAAGTCCAGCGAACACTCCCAATCCGGCTCCGCCGAACAGGGATCCGAGAATCAGGCGGCGATCGATCGTCACGGATGTCAGCAGCATGCCCGCGGCCGCCACGGCGACGATCAGGCCGAGCAGACCCAACATCCGCAAGACGAGCTTCCCACGACGGGACTGCTGAACTCCCAGCGCTTCGAGGGCTTCTTCCGAAGTGTCTACCACGGGCCAGACCTGCGTCAGTCCGGCCAGCGTGATGACCTCGCGCACCACATCGTTGTCGCAGACGACCGCCAATTTGCCATTTCGATTCTTGAGCGCCTTCCAGCAGCGAACCATCAGCGCCACCATGGGACTGCCCATGTAGTTCAACTGTGTGAGGTCCAGCATGACCGCCGTCGTCCTGGTCTCGTCGAGCTGCCTGATCAACTCGCTGCCAGAGCGCTCGATCTCCGACCACTGCGCCGAGTTCAGACTGGGCAGCAGCGTCACGACGTGGCATCCCGGGCGAGGTGTGAGCTGGAAGTACGGTTCCGTTGCCGACACAAGAAGAGCCTCCCAAGGCCGATATCCTTCAAGGAGCAGCGAGCGGAGCGGAGACACAATCTCGCGTTCCCACACTGTCTCGCATCCCCACACAGTCGACCGCAGGGCATTCGGAAGTGAGAATGCTCCAGAAGACCCCGCGAAGCAGTGCGTCGAGCCACAACTGCCTGCTGGCAGAGTAATCTCGCCCTCACTGCAGCGGTCGACCGCGATTGCTGCTCTGAGACATCTTACCCCACAGAGACCCAAACCAACAGTAACCGACTGTTGGGATGGACTTTATGTGAATTTCTGGCGCACCGTGGCATGCCGAATCCCCCTCGGTGAGTGAGGTCGGTTGCAAGCCCGTGACTGGCACAATCGACTTAACTGGCGATTCGGTGTGATCGCACACGCTGCCACGATCTGCTGGCTTTTGAGTCGCACCCGGCTCGCAGGTTGCGACATTGGTCGGGTCACTGCCGAAACTTGGAGATGTGGCGGTCTCGTATCGCGCCGCGTGACGCTGTCTCTACGGCGTCTCGGGGTAAACCGGTAATTGACTCCCCAATTCCTCGACCCGTATGATATTTTTGCGGATCAGAGTCCAAGAAATCCGCGACTTCACAGACAAGTCTGCGGCGACACGACCTCATAACCACTGGCGCAGCTTCGTCCCTCATGGCCCTTTAAGACAACGATGACTGGTCTGAGCAAGACACTGACGGTATTGGTCGCCGCCGCGGCGATCGCTTTCCTGGGGTTTGCCGGCGTCACCACGTTCGGCGGCCCCAACTGGAAGGGGATCGCCGAGTCGATGGACGGCTACAAGTTCGTGCAGAGCGTCGGCGAGAACCCCCAGTGGACCGTGTCGACGGCCCGCGGCGACTCGCTCAAGACCACCGCCGTCCTGCCGGAGGCCATCGTGGCCGCCCTGGACGACCGCATCAACAAGCAGCGTGCAGAACTGACGGCCCTTGGTGAAGACGAGCAGAGTCTGCCCAAGCGCCTCGACGAGATGCAGCGTTCGACCGAGGCGGACCTCCAGGCACTCCAGACGCGGGTCGACGAATGGCAGAATCAGCTCCAGGGACTGCGCAAGCAGTATCTGGACCTGTCCGTTCAGGTCGTCGATGCGTCGGAACAGGCCATCAAGACGGAGGGTGTGGTCGAGGCCCGTCGTGGAGACGTGTTTCGACTGCAGAACCAGGTGGAAGACGTGCGGGCTGACGAATTCCGCATTCTGCAGATTCAGCGTCAGATGATGGACCTGATCGAGCAGATCAACGGCAGTCTCGACCGCGCCCAGCGTCGCCGCGACCAGTTGAAGAGCCGACTCGAGGGATATTCCCCGACCGAAGATGGCAACGACGCCTGAGATTACACAGAGTGGAGTGGCAACATGTCATTCGTAGGTAAGGTACTGATCGTCGCGCAGGTGCTGATGAGCATCGCCTTCATGGCGTTCGCGGGAGCTGTCTTCGCCGTTCACGAGAACTGGAAGACCAAGGCAGAGAGTCTGCAGACCGCGCTCGACGATCGTGACCGCGAGCTCCAGGACTGGCGCGCCGACTACGAGCGGAAAGAGACGGCTCTGACGCAGGAGCGGGAGGCCGCAGACAACGCAGCCAGGCAGGCCATCGCCGAGAACCAGCAGTTGCAGGAACAGTTGGTGAACGCCCAGGCCCAGAACAATCGCCTCGACGAGGAACGACGGGTCGCCCAGGGACTGGCGCAGGCGAAAGCGGAAGAAGCGGCGTTTCGGCAGGAGGAGGCGACGGCTCAACGCATCGCCAACAAGACCCTCCAGGAGACCCTGGCCACTGCCATTGCCGATCTGCAGCAGAAGGAAGATACGCTGTTTTCTGCGGAACTGGTCAACGAAGAGCTGCGGGATCGCCACGACAGCCTGCTTGGCGAGACCGGTGATCTGAAACGGATTCTCCGTGTCCACGGCTTGCCGACGGACCCCTCGAAGATTGCCTCGGAAGATGAACCGGCCCCGCCGGTCGACGGGGTCATTGTGGCGACACGCAAGGACAAGACCAACCGGACTGAGTTCGTGGAAGTGTCCATCGGCAGTGATGACGGGCTGCTGAAAAACCATGTCCTCGATGTCTTTCGCTCCTCTGCCATCAGCGGAGACTCGAAGTATCTGGGCAAGATCAAGATCATTTACGTGACCAACGACCGGGCGGTCGGAGAGGTCGTGCAGGCCGCGAAAAACGGAATCATTGAGCGAGGGGACAATGTCACCACGAGGCTCTAAAGGACCCGAACCACAGCCCGACGTCTATGTTGGTCTCCTGTTCGTTTCGGTTGCCGCCCTCATCGCCGGATGCATCTTCCTGGCGCTCGAACTCGGCCAGTACAACTGGACGATGCCGTAACCCGAAGCGGCTGAACGCCAGATCTCCAGGCGCCGACGCGCTCTCGTCGCGATCGCTCCCTGCGGGGCGGTCTCGGGGGTTGGCGTGATTCCGGACCCGATCCGGAGTCTCCGACGGGACCGTCGTGAGGCAACCTTGGGCAGGAATTGACGTGCTGGACTTGCCTTCGATGGTCGCTTTGCGAAATCATCAGGCGAGGCAACTGCGGTGACGCGCTTCGCGGCGGGAGTTGCCCCCGGGCATCAACCCTGGCGACGAGGCAGTCTCTGTGGACGAATGGCACCCCACGCCTGAAACGTCGATCCCGGTCGGAACGGACTTCCGCGCCTGGTGGTTCGTTGTGCCCGCCGTTGTGAGCGTGCTCAGCCTGGTCGCTGCGGCTGTCGCCTGCATCCGGGGGGACGGAGGGGCATCCCTGTTTCTGCTGATGGCCGGGGCGGGGCTCCTGACGACGCTGGTGGCCGGCCTGTTCGTCCTTAGCGGGCGTCGCTGGATTGAGATCCAGCCCCTGGGGTTCCGGATCACGGATCTTCAAAGAACACGTGATTTCACCGACGCGCAGATTACCGACCTTGCCCTCTCGCATTCCTGGCAGCACGCGGGCGGCAAGCCGATCGGCCACGTGCGGAAGCTGACACTCTGGATTCAACCGGAAGGGCAGAACCAGCAAATCGTTCTGGTCAGCCGCATCCCTATGCATGGTGCGGACCCGCTGGACCCGTTCATCGACCGGATCTGCTACCAGGCCATCGAACGGGCCGAAGCGAAGCTGGCGGCACGCAGCAGCGTGCAGGGAGATCAGTGGCGCATCGAGGGGGACGACCTGCACCTGCTGGAGCGCAACCGTCAGCAGGTGCTTCCCCTCTCGTCGCTCGCTGTGGTGGAGCGCATCGGGGGTGATGTCCGGATCTGGCAGATCGGTGCAGCTCAGGCCGTAGCCAGCCTCACGCAAGGAGGAAAGAACACCTGGCTTCTCGAACATCTGCTCCCTCCACGGATTCCCACGCCGCTGGCGATCTCGCCGCCGCCGACATCGCCTCCCGATGACCTGGGACGCGTCCTGTTTGAAAGACGGACCGGAGCGGCCGGTGTCCTGGTGTGTGCGGGCCTGGGAGTCGGACTGGGCGGTCTTGCGGCACTCTTCGTCTGGCTCGGTCTCAAAACCGGGGATGGGATCACTCTGGGGATTGGCCTGCTGCTGGCAACGCTGTGCTGCACCTGCCTGCTTGCCGGTGCGCGGCTGCGCAAGGCCGTGCTGCGGTGCCACGAGAAAGGGCTTGAGCGTCTGTCGATGACTGGCCAGCGCCGGCTGCCGTTCGATGCCGTCGAGGTCTTCTCCTTCGAAAGCCGACGCAACTACTCTCATGGGCGTTACACGGGGACCACCTACACGCTGGTGTTCGCGGGTCGGTCGCGGGAGATCGGGGATGGCATCTTCTACTCGACGACAGTCCGCAATCTTGATGAAGAGCTGGAGGAGCTGCGTGATCGTGCTGCCTTGCATCTCGCTCGGCGGATGGCGCGGACTTACGCCCGCCATGCGCACGTGCAGTGGACACCGGAGCTATGGTTCCGCGGGTCCCATCTCGAATTCCAGCGTCGACGCCGGTGGTTCGCGACGCCCCGTCCGGTCGTGGTCCCCCTGGAAGCCATCACCACTTTTGAGGTTCGCGAGGACTGGTTCTACGCCTGGACCAACTATCAGGAGCGAGCCGTGATCAGCATCCGGACCTCCAGCCCTAATTTCTTCGCCGGGATCGTGCTGTTCCAGAGTTTGATGCAGACGCACGGGGCCCACGCGGCCGAACGTCCACAAGAGCATCGCGGGCTGAGTTACCGAACCTAAAGCTGCCCGCGTCGCAGGTGCATTCGACAGTTTGGCAGATTAAGATCGATTCCGGGAGGAATCCGATTCACACGCTGAACTGAGGCTGCACGTGGGTAACTGGATCATCTCGGCCGGTGGTGGAGCGCTGCTGATCGGTGCTGGCCTGCTGCTGCTGCGATCTCATCGCCGGACCTGGGAACAGCGGCAATCTGATCCGGAACTGTCGGACAACGATCGCTGGCATTACCGACATCAGTATCGCCGCCGGACGCAGGCCTCAGGCATCTTCATCGTGCTGGGACTGCTGATTCCGCTGGCGGACTTCGACCCGCTGTTTCGCCAGCATCCACTGCTCTGGACGGCACTCGTCTGCCTGATCCTGGTGCTGACGCTGTGGCTGGGAGTGCTCGCGGCCGGAGACCTGATCTCCACCCGGGCCTACTCGCGCCGGGCGTTGGGTAGAATTCGCGAGAGTCAGCGACAACTGGAGCACCAGGTGGCTGAACTGCGGGCCCGCTCGTCGAATGGACACGAGAGCCCCTGACGGCCCAAGGGTCCGCAGGTTCGGTGCCCCATCCGGCCTTCAGCTTTCCTCAGGCCGTTCGTGGGTCGATCTTGTCCGGATCGATTCCTAGATTGTGCAGCACTTCGGCCAGACGCCCCCGGTCGAACTGCCCCTCATCGGCCAGAGCACTCAACGTGGCGTAGGCCGTGCATTCGGCATCGATCTCGAAGTGCCGGCGGAGGACTTCCCGGGTGTCGCTGCGACCAAAGCCATCGGTGCCCAGGACGTTGAATCGCCCTGGCACCCACTGGCGAATCTGATCGGGAACCAGTCGCACGTTATCGCTGGCGGCGACGAACGGCCCGCTCTGGCCCTCGAGCTTCGATTCCAGGTAGCTCTGGCGCTGGGGTTCTCCCGGGTGGAGTCGGTTCCATCGGGAAGTGGCCATGGCGTCGCGACAGAGTTCGCTGTAGCTCGTCACGCTCCAGACATCTGTACCGATGTAGTACTGGTCTGCGAGAATCTGCTGGGCCTTGAGCACCTCCCGAATCGTGGTACCGCTGCCGAACAACTGTGGTCGCAGCTGCTGTCCGTCGCGACTGTCGGTGCTGTGCAAACGGTAGATTCCTCGCAGGATCCCTTCCGTAATCCCCTCCTCTTGCGGCAGGGGTGGCATCTCGTAGTTCTCGTTGTAGATCGACAGGTAATAGAAGATGTTCTCGCCGTCGGCATACATGCGTCGCAGTCCATCCTGAATGATGACGGCAAGCTCGTAGGCGTAGGCTGGATCGTAGGCGACAAGGTTGGGAACCGTGGTGGCTGCCAGATGGCTGTGTCCATCCTGATGCTGCAGCCCCTCGCCGTTGAGCGTGGTCCGCCCGGACGTCCCCCCCACCAGAAAGCCCTTGACCCGCGAGTCAGCCGCACACCAGATCAGATCCCCGACCCGCTGGAATCCGAACATGGAGTAGTACACATAGAACGGGACCATGTTGATCCCGAGATTGCTGTAAGCCGTGCCCGCGGCGATGAAGGACCCCATGGCGCCGGCTTCATTGATGCCCTCTTCGAGCACCTGGCCGTCCTTCGCTTCCTTGTAGTACATCAGGGACTCTTTGCCGTTGGCATCGACGCGATCGACCGGCTCGTAGAGCTGTCCCTTGCTGGAATAGATACCAAAGGTGCTGAAGAACGCCTCCATTCCAAAGGTGCGGGCCTCATCCGGAATGATGGGGACGATGCGCTTGCCGATCGCCTTGTCCCGCATCAGTCCCATGAGAATGGTGGCGTAGGCCTGCGTGGTTGAGGCTTCCCCTTTGCCGACGGTTCCCGCCAACTGCCGCGCGAACGATTTATCGTCGAGTCCGGGAATCTGCAGACGTTCGTTCGTGGGCTCACGCCGGGGGAATCCCCCTCCAAGCTGATCACGCCGGGCCCTGAGGTACGCCATTTCCTCGCTGTCCTCGGGTGGCCGGTAGAACGGTGCCCGCCCGACGTCGACCTGCGAGATGGGAATATCGAACCGATCCCGAAACCGGCGGAGTTCCTGCTCGTTGACCTTCTTGGCGTTGTGGGCGATGTTGCGGCCTTCACCGGCTTCACCCAGACCATAGCCCTTGATGGTCTTCGCCAGGATCACGGTGGGCGCCTCGGCGTGCTGAATGGCCGTCTCAAAGGCGGCATAGACCTTTTCCGGGTCGTGCCCGCCGCGACGCATCTTCTGCAGCTTCTCGTCGGAGATGTGATCCACGAGCTCGAGCAATTCGGGGTCGGCACCGAAGAAGTGCTCTCGAATGTGGGCCCCGGATGACACGCTGTACTTCTGGTACTGCCCGTCGACGATCTCGCCCATGCGCTTGACGAGCTTGCCGTTATAGTCGCGGGCCAGCATGGAATCCCAGTCCTGGCCCCAGATGACCTTGATGCAGTTCCAACCCGCCCCGCGAAACGCGCCTTCCAGCTCCTGGATGATCTTGCCGTTGCCGCGGACCGGACCATCAAGCCGCTGCAGGTTGCAGTTCACGACCCAGATGAGATTGTCGAGGTGCTCGCGCGAGGCGAGTGTGAGAGCCCCGAGCGTTTCGGGCTCGTCCACCTCACCATCTCCCACGAAAGCCCAGACATGCGACTTCGACGTATCCATGATTCCGCGATGCTGCAGATAGCGCAGAAAGCGGGCATGGTAGATCGAACAGATCGGCCCCAGACCCATCGAGACCGTGGGAAACTGCCAGAAGTCGTCCATCAGCCAGGGGTGCGGATAGGAAGACAACCCGCTGCCCCGGGGAACCTCCTGCCGGAAGTTCGCGAGATGGCTCTCCGACAGCCGCCCATCGAGGAATGCGCGTGCATACATGCCCGGCGCGGCGTGCCCCTGGAAGTACACCATGTCACCAGAATGGTCTTCCGTGCGCGCATGGAAGAAGTGGTTGTAGCCCACCTCGTACAACGTCGCCGCCGACGCATAGGTCGAGATGTGTCCACCAACATTCGTATTCATGTTGGCGCGATGGACCATCGCCATGGCATTCCAGCGAATGAGGCTCTTGATCCGCCGTTCGATTTCGAGGTTGCCGGGATACCGCGGCTGATCCTCGACCGGGATGGTGTTGATGTAAGGCGTAGTGGCCGAGAACGGCATCATCACCCCACGGAGGTACGCCCGCTCCCGAAGCTGGGCCAGCATCTGCTGGGTGCGCTCTGGGCCATACCGGTGGATCACGTCCTCCAGTGATTCGAACCATTCTTCGAGTTCGACGGAATCGATCCCGTGAACCACACCGCCGCTGATCTGTTCGCTCGACATTGGGCAGAATTCAGGTTGGTCGTGAACCGGCTACACCAGTCCGGCGAGAGTTATGTGTCCGATTTCGAGTCCGGGCGGACAGACGCAGGGTACCCACCCACCAGTGACAGGCCCCTCAGGCCGGACCGTCCGCCGGCTCTATCGAAGAGAGCCCTCGACGTGGCGGCAGGATTGTAGCATGCGCTTCCCCGGCTCACCAACCCGGCGTCAACTCAGGTAGCGGGCTGCGAAACCGTCAATGCTGACCCCCACCCGCCCCGGCAGATACCGCTGCGCGATCCGGACGATGCTCTCCCGATAGTCGAGTGAGAGCGAATGAGGATCGATGCTCTTCATGAGCGCCGGCAGGCCGGTGCGAAACGTGCGCGAACCATCCGACGAGCCGTCTCCCTCGATGAAATGGTCAATCACTACGGCATCAGCGACCTGTGCCACCCTGGCGAAGAACCCCTCCGCGTCTCTCATTGGCAGGAGGGGAGCGACCGTGACCACCGTCACGAGTCCGAGGCGACGCAACGCCGCGCAGGCTGCGAACCGCCGCGACACCGGACTGGCGTGAGCCGGCCAGCCCCGCATGTCGTCCCAGTCCGTTTCGATCGAGATATGAATTCGCAGCTTGCAGCACGAACTGAGCTGCAGCAACTGCTCTCCGTAACGTTCGACCGCGTGCGAATGGGTCTGGATCACCAGTTCATCGGGGGGCTGTTTGACCATGGCCTCCAACAATGAGCGTGTCACACCGTATCGGTGCTCCTGCGGCACGAAGGGATCGGTTGAACTCGACAGGAAGATCGAGAACGGCCCCCGCTTCCTGTGCGCCCAGCGAAGCTCTCGCAGACAATGCTGCCGATAGGCCTCAGCCGCGTTCGTCCGCACCTCCAGAAACGACCCCCACGTCCGCCCCCTGAGCACGTGGCCATTGTGTCGGACATAGCAACCGATGCCGCACAGCGCGTTTCCGAACGAACATCCCCGATACGGCTGCAGGGAGTGCGATGTGACCGTCCGCAGGAATCCTGTGGTCCGCGTCAGCACGTTTCCGATCCTGGTCTCGGTGACGACCACTGACATGCCAGGGCCTAAATGGTGGCGCAGCGCCGACGCGGTTCCAGAGCCGCAAGCGCGATCTCGGGAGTCTCTCCACAGATCAACTGCCCCATCAGCCGGGCGGTAATCGGAGACAGATTCAGACCGTCGCGGAAATGCCCCGAAGCCACGTACAGATTCGAGGTCCCGGGGATCTGCCCCAGATAGGGCAGTCCGTCGCAGGCTCGAGGCCTCAGACCGGCCCAGGCGGTTTCGAAGGTCGCATCCGCCAGGGCAGGCACGAGACGCTCCGCGAAGTCCAGGATTCCGCTCAGGCCCACGGCGGTGTTGCGCTTGTCGAAACCAACACGCTCCTCCGTCGAACCGATCAGGATGCGGCCATCGGCACGGGGGACAACATACCGCGGACCACACTCGACAATGTGACGCACCGGAAGTCGCAGGCACCTCAGCAATACGATCTGGCCACGAACCGGCTCAATCTCGATGTTCACGCCGACAGAGCCGAGGAGTCGACTCGACCAGGCCCCCGCCGTCACCAGAACCGCCGCCGCCGAAACTCGGCCAGTCTCGGTCTCCACCGCCTCGACGCGTTCCCCCTTCCGCACCAGACTCAAAGCCGCCTGATGCGGCCGTAACTCGATCCCCTGGCGCACACAAACGGCCTGCAACGCCTTGAGATGCCTTGGATTCCGGACCTGACTGACGCCGGGCAGCCGATACGCGGGTCCTGTCAGGGGATTCAGCCCGGGCTCGAGCACCGCGAGATCGGATGCGGTCAACGGTTCGACCTCCACGTCCGCCTGTTGCCAGAGTTCGATCTCCGTCTGGACTGACCGCGCGTCCGCATCCGGAGAGAACTCAACGCCTCCGGTCGGTCGAAAGCCGTTGTCGATACCCGTCAGTTCCCGCAGTTCCGCCGACAGAGCGGGCCAGAGGCCGCAGGTGGCTATGCAGAGCGGTGAGAGCGGATGACCTGGATCACCGGGCCGCCCGGGGGGCAGAATCCCCGCGCCGGCCCAGGAAGCCTCCCGCCCCAGGTCTCCCTTGTCGATCACGACGACCCGCAATCCGCGCTGAGAGAGTTCGAACGCGGTCGTGAGGCCAATCACCCCGCCACCAATGACGACCACATCGTGCATCAGCGTGCCCTCGCACGACGAAACCTCGTCAGGAACGCACGCCCCAACTGGTCCAGATCCGTTGAATAGACCTGCTGGACCGCCTCGTCGATCGCGGTTCCTGCCCACAACCGGGTCATCAACTGGCCGAGTCGGGCGGAACCGGACTGAGCCAGCAGAAACTCTACCAACTGATACCCCACAGGTCCGACATCGGCCGGCGAGAACGTCCCCTCGCGAAACAGGTCGGCGGGACGATCGAGCCCCTCCAAGGCCCGCGCTGCCTGGTCAGTCAGCCCCTTGAAGTAGGGATTGGCCGGATCGTTCCCGGCAGCGAGGTTGAGACCGATCCCGCGTGCCAGCCAGGTGGGCGTGGCCCCTCCCCGCTGCACGAACGCGCCGGTCACGTGTTCAATCAGATTCGCCTGCATCCCCGGAACCGACGAAGTCGCCTCGTCCCCGACATCCTGCAGAACGACATAGGCGTCCGATTGTGTGGGTGTAACCCGGGAGTAGCCATGCATGCCTTCCGGCAACTGCTGATTGAGGAAGGTGATCACGAACTCGCTCAAGCCGAACTGTTCCTTGAATACGATGATCGCCAGCTTGCCTTTCCAGAGGGATTCCCCCTTGTCCTCAAACAGTCGCTGGAGCTTTGCGGTCTGCTCCTCGGCCCAACCGCCGATCTCGTTGAGGCGTGCGCCCCCAACGTCGCCAAGAACGAGGAAGTTGTCCCGCTCGATCATCTCGTGATCGTCGTTGGGCAGGCTGCGTTTCCAGACATCCTCCGCCTGCTCGCGACGGTGTTTCAGGAATTCCTCAGCCGACATGGCTGCAAACTGCTCCGCCGCGAGGTCGGCTTCAGACGGAACGTAGCTGGCGAGCGGGGCCCGCGGGTCTTCTCCATCGAATACGTTCCCCTCGTCGAACCACTTGATGAGATCTTCGTAGTTCGCACGGGTGATGCGCGCCTGCCCTTGGGGCATCCGGGGGTTTTCCAGTCCGCCCACCAGTCGGAACAACCGGCTTTCCGTCCGCTGGCCCGGCAGGATGACCGCACCGCTGTCTCCCCCCTTCATCATGTCTTCGAACGACGCGAGCGACAGTCCGCCGCTGGGGTTGCCCCCCGAGTGACACCGCACACAGAGCCGAGCCATGAAGGGCGCAATCTCACGCGTGAATGACACAGTCTCCGTCCCTTTGGGCCGGGGGACTTCGACCGCGGCTTGCGGCTGACTCAATCGGTCAAGAGGCGTGGTGTCGCTCGGGGCATCGTAGTGCGCCCCCTGATTGATCCAGTTCGCGATCGTGGCCAGTTGTTCCCGGGGGAGCGGGTCGGCTCCCCGCGGCATTCGACGGTTGTCATCTGAGGCTGTCAGCGCCGCCATCAGCAGACTGGTGCGGGCGGAGCGTGGCGTGACCAGCCGCCCACTGCGCCCCCCCTGCTTCATGCCGGCGAACGTCGCCAGACTCAGCCCGGCTCGAGGATCGTTCGTCCCGTGACAGCCGAGGCAGTTTTCGGCCAGAATCGGGGCGACCTCCTGGGAAAAACTGACTCCAGTCCCGCCCGGCCCTCCTTGTGTCCGCGCGCGGACCTGTTCCAGGCGCTTTCTGCTGGGTGAGGAGTAGTTGCGGCACTCCGAGCAGCTGCCGATCCGTCTCCTCGACAGCCGCGGCGGAGATCAATTCGGCGAGTCGAGTCTGTGCACTCTCCAGAAGCTGAGCCGCCTCGTCCAGATTCTTGCGTCGGAGATGGCTTCCCACTTTCGTGAGGTCGGCCTTGATCTCCCGCAGCTGCTCCCGATGCTCGTCGGTCACTTCAGCCTCCCCGCGGGAGGCGGGGATCAACATCGAGCACACCAGAGCGGCCCAAGTGAGCCATGTCGGGGTCGGGAAGGTCGCCATCGCGTCATCCAGAAATCGAAGGGCCTGTGCAGCCAGAGTATAGACGGGTCAGACACCCCAAAAAAGTCGGCGAAAACAGGCCGCCCCAGCGTCTATGGACCGCATTCGGGGCATCTTCTGAGGATTCTGAGGCGGCGAGCTGCGGTCGAGCCTGCACATGCCGCGGCGCCACATGCGGTTGGTTTCACCTGTTCATAAGCACCTCTGCAATGGACACCTCCGTCGAAACGGGAACATTCTGGGTAAACTGCAAAGAATTGGCGCACCCGCACACTGGACATTGCCCCCCGGTTCGATAAGACTGGGAACTTAGGAACAATTTGACTTCTGAGGTCCCCTGAGGTCCAGTGATGATTGCTTCGAAGATCGCCAAAGTGTCAGGTGCGCTGCTGGTGGCCGGCGGTTTGGTAGGTGCTGGGACAACCGTTGCCCTCTCATCGAGTGGCTACTACGGGTTGACGAACATCCCGATACCGGCCGGTATCACCTTCGCCCCCCCGCAGGTCACACTGCAGACGGTGCCGCTGCCCTCCTACTACAACCCGCCGCAAACGTCATCGCCCGGTTCGCCTGGCCCCTTGATTCCGCCGTCGATCGATCCCTATGCACTGGCGCATACACTTCATGGCCTTCGTCCACCGTCTCCGCGGCCGCCCCGTCCGCGACCGCCGTACCCCCCGCCGGAACATCCGCATAAGCCTGTCAGCCCGTATCATCCCCACCCGCCAGGTCATGGTGGCGACTATGGGCATGGTTCATACGGCTACCACTAGACTCCACAGGTTGACCCCGCCTCCTTGATCCGGCGGCAGGTCGACATGATTCAAGCAAAGCCGGGGTGCCTGCAAGGTGCCCCGGCTTTATTCATTGTCCGGCAGTTCCTGAAGTCCGGCTTCCGCCTTTCCGCGCAGAAAGAGCTTGATCGGGACTTCCTGGAACGGCAACTCCTCGCGAAAGACGCCCAGCAGGTATCGTTGCCAGTGGCCGTCGAACAGCGTCGGATCGTTGCATTTCAGGACAATGGTCGGCGGGCAAATCGCCACCTGGGTGGCGTAGTAGATCTTCGGCCGGCGATTGCGTTTGTGGCGCGGAGGGTTTGCGTCGACAGCGGCACGCACGAGCCGATTCAACCGGCCCGTGGACACCCGGCGGTGCGCCTGCTTGAAAATCGATTGAGCGAGGTTGATGATCTTCTTCACGTTGCGCCCATCCTGGGCCGTAATGAACGCCACCGGGGCATGACGGAGCATGGCAAAATTGGCGAACAGGTATTCGACCCACTTCTCGGACGTCATCCCGTCCGCCAGCGCGAGGTCCCACTTGTTGACCACGAAGATGCACGGTTTGTGGTGCTGGACGATCTCGTCCACCAACTGCTTGTCGACGCGGGAAATCGTCTCCTGGGAATCGAACAGCATCAGCACGACGTCCGCCCGCCGGATGCTCCGCTTAGCCCGCAGCATGCCGTAGTACTCGACATCGTTGGCCAGACTCTTCCGCTTGCGGACACCCGGCGTGTCGATGGCGATGAAGGCCTTGCCATCCAGCTCGAACCGCACGTCCACGCTGTCCCGTGTCGTTCCGGCAACCTCACTGACGATCATGCGTTCGGCGTCGGCCAGTGCATTGATGAGCGTGCTCTTCCCCACATTGCGGCGGCCAACGATCGCCAGTTTCAGCTCAGGCTCCGCCGCCAGCGTGTCGCCTTCGGCTTCTTCCACCGCCTGCTGTTGAGGCAGGTGATCGAGGATCGCGGTCAACAACTCACGTCGATTCCGTTGACCTCGCACACTGATCAGCACGGAAGGAGCGGTCGTGAGGCGGAAGAACTCCGCCGCCTCTGCATCGAGTTTGGGCGAATCACACTTATTGACCACCAGCAGCTTGGGAATCGTCAGCGGCCGCAACCGCTCGGCAACATGGGCATCGAGCGGGGTCACTCCCGTCTGCACATCGACGACGAACAGCACCAGATCGGCCCCTGTAATCGCCAGTTCGATCTGATGCTCCACATCAGCCGTCAGGTTGTCACTGTCCGCGATGCCCATGCCCCCGGTATCAATCAGCTCGAAGTATCGGTCTCCTTCGTGCATCAGATACGTGACACGGTCGCGAGTGACGCCGGCAGTCGCATCCACGATCGACACGCGTCGCCCGGTCAACCAGTTCAACAAGGAACTCTTGCCGACGTTTGGACGCCCAACGATGACAACCTGCGGAACAGCCATGAGCGAAGGGATACAACGGGGGGAACAGGACGGCAGACGACTTGCAGCCCCAACTCTACCAGAAACCCGACGTCCGGACAGGCTCCCGAGTTGCGTCAATCAGTCCGCCGACCATAATCACAGCAGATCGGACGCGTCACTTGCTACAGAGCCGGAGTGGGACATGATCAGAGACCAGTTCCAGGTGTCGTCATCCCGCCGATCACCCAGATTCACAGTCATTCCACTGCTGCTGTTTCTGGCGTGTCTGGTCGCCCGCGCCGCCGTCGCCGATCCCGCGGCTCCTCCCACTGGAGACGGACCGCAACCGGTGTTCACGGTCGAGGGCTTCCCCGACTGGGCGACCAGCGTCACCTTTTCGCCAGACGGAACAGAGCTGGCCGCAGGAAGCTACGAGTCCGTCCGCATCCTGTCCGCCGTCGACGGGACGGAACGCACGACCATCAAATCCGGGTCGGGATTCGTACGTTCCCTGCTCTTCCTGCCGGATTCGGGTCTGCTGCTCTGCGGCGGATTTCGGGACATCAAACTGTGGGACCCGCAGACGGGTGAGCAGGTCGGCAGTCTGACTGGCCATCGCGGATACGTCACGGACCTCGAACTCTCGCCGGATGGCCGTCAGCTCGTGAGTTCGGCGGAGGACGGCACCTTGAGGGTCTGGAACCTGGCGGAGCGACAGCAGATTCGCGTGATCGAAGCCGACCGCAATCCGATCCTGGGCGCGGCCATCTCTCCGGACGGAGAGTTGCTGGCAACCGCCTCGGGAGACGAAACGCGATTGACACGTCCGGGGGACGTCAAGTTGTGGCGGATGGAGACCGGTGAGCTGGTCCGAGCGCTTCCCAACCACGACCTTGCGGCAGCCGATGTCGTCTTCGGGCAGGAGAATGGCACGTTGCTCTCCGCCGGCTGGGACGAACGCGTGCACATCGTTAACTCACTCACAGGCGAACTGAGCTCAGAATATGCCGGTCACTCGCGGCCGGTGAACTGCCTGCTGCTCACCGGGGACGACCGGATCGCGATCAGCGGGAGCGGAGGCCGATTTCAGAAGAAGAACGAGATCAGGTTCTGGAACCCGGCCGATGGCACCGATTGGGCCGCATTGGACGAACACGCCGGCAAGGTGACTGACCTGGCACTCTCCCCGGACGGGCAGCGGCTGGCATCGGCCTCGTACGACAAGACCGTACGGGTGTGGGACATCTCGAGTGTCTGGAAAGACGCAGGAGTTGGGGACGCCGCTTCGGCTCCGGCGGCGGCGCTTCGCGACGTAGAGGATTCCTCCTCGCCCGCGCCGAAACCTCTGCGGATCGGGATCATCGGCCTGGATACGTCGCATGTGATCGGATTCACGAAGCTGCTGAACGCCGCCTCACCAGCCGCGGAGCTGTCAGGATGTCGCATCGTCGCTGCCTATCCCCCCGGCAGCCCGGATATCGAGTCGAGCACGAGTCGCGTGGCGGCGTACACCGAGCAGATCCAGGAACTGGGTGTGGCCATCGTCCCGACCATCGAAGAACTGCTGGAGCAGGTCGATGCAGTCCTGCTGGAAACGAACGACGGCCGACCTCATCGGGAGCAGGTCCTGCCTGTGCTGCTTG
Organism: uncultured Planctomycetaceae bacterium; assembly: GCA_963715185.1. Taxonomy (GTDB): domain Bacteria; phylum Planctomycetota; class Planctomycetia; order Planctomycetales; family Planctomycetaceae; genus CAVPPT01. The sequence continues at coordinate 97,469 of CAVQRG010000009.1, read as the reverse complement.
CGCGGAAGCCGGTCTTCGTTGACAAACCAATCGCCGGATCACTCGCGGACGTGATCGTCATTCAGAAAGCCGCGGAAACACTCAATGTTCCGCTATTCTCGTCGTCGGTCATGCGGTTCCAACCGGACGTCCAGCGTGCCCGCGAAGGTGCTGCCGGTGAGATCCTGGGGTGTGACATCTTCAGCCCCTGCAGCCTCGAGGCGACCCATCCCGACCTGTTCTGGTACGGCATTCACGGCGTCGAGGCGCTGTTCGCCGTGATGGGGACAGGCTGTGAGTCGGTCAGTCGCACGTCGACCAAAGACTTTGAACTGGCCGTCGGCACTTGGCGCGGGGGACGGATCGGCACGTTCCGTGGAATTCGCGCGGGAAAGACAGGGTTCGGCGGCAGGGCCTTTGGAGCGAACGAGATTCTCCAGCTCAACCGCCAGTCAGGTTACGATCCACTCGTCGCAGCCATCGTCAGGTTCTTTCGGACCGGTGATCCCCCGGTGTCAGCAGAGGAGACCCTGGAGATCTACGCCTTCATGGAAGCGGCCGACGAAAGCAAACGTCGTGCGGGCGCAGCGGTCCTGCTTGAAGACGTGCTGACCAGAGCCCGTCACGAGGCCGACCAGGTTCTCGAAGACCTGCAGCTCGAGCCACCACGTTGATCGGCCACCACGTTCTCGTCCGCGGGCCGCGCGCGAGTGCGGCCGTTGCGAATTCCGGTGACATCCGGCAAACTCACTCAGAGTAACGGAAGGCCGCGCTGCTCCCGAAAATCTCCCTTGTGACACCCATCAGAGCCCTCCCCACGATGTCCTGTCGCACACTGACACCTGTGTCGTCCACCCAGCCCCCAGAAAGAGTCAGCCGTCAGGCCCCTGCAGTTGCCGTTCAGGCCTCCGATTCAGAGGCACCACCTCGGCGCTCGCGCGAACACCTCCAGCGTTACCGCTGGCAACAACTCCTGTTGATTCTGACACTCATGATCCCGACTTCCACTGCTCCCGGGCTCCCCGCGATGGCATGGGGACAATACGATCGCCCGACAAAGAACCCGCATCAGAGTCGTTCGGTCGTCATCGCGACAAACGGTCTGGTCGCCACCAGTCATCCCCTGGCGGCGCAGGTCGGCCTGAGCATCTTGCAGAGCGGCGGGAACGCGGCCGACGCCGCGATTGCCACGAACGCGATGATGGGTCTCGTGGAGCCCATGAGCTGCGGGATTGGCGGCGATCTGTTTGTGCTCTACTGGGATGCCGACTCCCGCCAGGTTTATGGCCTGAACGCATCGGGACGAAGCCCCTACGCCCTTACGAGAGCCGTCTTCGCCGACAAGGAACTGACGGAGATTCCCCGCGTGGGACCGTTGTCGTGGTCGGTCCCCGGCTGTGTCGATGGATGGCACCAGTTGCGAACACGATTTGGAACCATGTCGCTGGGGCAACTGCTCGAACCGGCAATCGCATATGCGGAGAGTGGTTTTCCCGTCACCGAGGTGATCGCAGGCTACTGGAAGGCCGCCGAGACCGAACTCCAGGAGTGGCCGGACTCGGTCGCGACCTATCTTCCTGGTGGTCAGGCACCCGTGGAGGGGGAGATCTTCCGAAACCCCCGGCTTGCCGCGACCTACCGGACATTGGTCGAGGCTGATCGAGAAGGACGCGATGCGTTCTATACCGGTGAGATTGCCGAGGCGATCGTCGGCTTCAGCAAGGCGAACGGAGGATTCCTGTCGCTCCAAGACTTCGCGGATCACCAGAGCGACTGGGTAGATCCGGTCTCCACCAAGTATCGCGGATACGACGTCTGGGAGCTTCCCCCGAACGGCCAGGGGATCGCCGTCCTCGAAATGCTCAACCTGCTCGAACCGTACAACATCACCGAGATGGGACATAACTCGGCGGAGTACCTGCATCTTCTGATCGAGGCGAAGAAGCTGGCTTTTGCCGATCGGGCCCGCTATTACGCCGACCCGGCGATGGTGGACGTTCCGGTCACAGAATTGATCTCGAAGGAGTACGCCAGTCGCCAACGACGCCGCATCGACCCCAATCAGGCAGCCATCGACGTGCCGGCAGGGGATCCCCTCCTGAAGAACGGCGACACGATCTACCTGTGTGTCGTCGACAAGAATGGCAACTGCTGCTCGCTCATTCAGAGCAACTTCCAGGGCTTCGGATCCCGCGTGGTACCGGGTGACGTCGGCTTCGCGCTGCAGAATCGAGGCGCGCTGTTCGCTCTGGATGAGGAACACCCCAATCGGCTCGAGCCCCATAAGCGGCCGTTCCACACCATTATCCCGGGCTTCGTCACCTACGAAGGAGAACCGTGGCTTTGCTTCGGAGTGATGGGGGGAGACATGCAGCCCCAGGGGCAGGTTCAGATCCTCGTCAACCTGATCGACTTCGGCATGAACATCCAGGCCGCCGGCGATGCAGCACGCATTTTCCATGCAGGCTCAGCGACCCCAACGGGCAAGCCCATGGAAGCGGGCGGCGGACGTGTTCTGGTCGAATCGGGTGTGAGCGACGAGGTCATCGAGGCACTCCGCCAGCGAGGACATCAGGTGGAGCGCGGCGGGGCCTCCTTCGGTGGGTTTCAGGGGATCCGCCTGGATCAGAACCAGGGGACGCTCCATGGCGCGACAGAACCTCGCAAGGACGGGACGGCCGTCGGATACTGACCGGACCGCTTCCGGCCACACACAACAGGCAGCGTGGTTCGCCGTATTGCCGCCGCAGACATCCGGAAGGGGAACATCGATGAAATCGATCGACGATCACGCCAGCGTCCTGCGTGCTGCGACTTCTCTGCTCGTGATATTCAGCGGTTGCTGGCTGGCGGAGCACGCCAGTGCGCAACAGGTCGAGCCGTGGATCGACGCCGAACTTCCCGGGCTCGTCCAGCTCTATCAACACCTCCACAGTCATCCGGAACTGTCGTACCACGAGCAGCAGACTGCCGAACGATTCGCGTCCGAACTGCAGTCTGAGGACATTGAAGTGACGACCGGCGTCGGCGGTCACGGAGTCGTCGGCATGATCCGAAACGGTGCCGGCAAACTGCTGATGCTTCGCTGCGATCTCGATGCCTTGCCGGTCCGTGAAGAGACGGGTCTGCCGTATGCCTCGCGTGTCACCGCCACTGATGATGAGGGAGCCCAAGTCTCGGTGATGCATGCCTGTGGTCACGACGTCCACATGACGAACGTCGTCGGTGTGGCACGCTACCTGGCCCGGCATCGGGACGAATGGGCAGGCACGGTGATGATCGTCGGCCAGCCCGCCGAGGAACGGGGCGGCGGAGCCCGTGCCATGCTGGAGGATGGCCTGTTCGAGCGGTTCGGCCGGCCCGACTTCGCGGTCGCGCTCCATGTCGATGCGTTCCTGCCGGCCGGGATGATCGCTTATCGCGGCGGCTATGCTCTGGCCAACGTGGACAGTTGCGACATCACCCTCATGGGACGCGGCGGCCATGGGTCTTATCCACAGGGGTGTATCGATCCGATCGTCCAGGCGGCTCAGTTGATCGTCGATCTGCAGACGATCGTCAGCCGTGAAGTCGCCCCCATCGAGCCTGCCGTCATCACCGTAGGTTCGATCCATGGAGGCACGAAACACAACATTATCCCTGATCGCTGCCACCTGCAGTTGACGATCCGCAGCTACTCTCCGGAGGTCCGTGCGCAGCTCAAGGAGGCAATCACTCGCAAGGCCCGGGCCATCGCGGAAAGCCACCGGGCACCGGAACCGGAAATCGACTACGCTGAGGGGACCCCGTCCCTGTTCAACGACGAGCAACTCGTCGAACGCCTGCTCCCGGCCTTTGTCGAGGCGCTGGGCGAAGAACATGTCTCTCAATCAGAACGGTCCATGGGTGGCGAAGACTTCAGCCGCTACGGACGGGCCGGAATCCCCATCTTCATGTACAAGCTCGGTGCGGTCTCGCGCGAGCGGCTGAGTGCGTTCGCTGCTCAGAATCAGCGACCCCCGTCTCTGCACTCGGCAGAGTTCTACCCGGATATCGAGCCGGCGCTGCGAACTGGCCTGACCTCGATGCTTTCCGCAGTCCGCGAACTGCTCCCGCCTCAGCAGCGTTGAACAGACGTCCCGCCCCGCAACATTGGCGCAGCCAGCCTCTTGTGCCGATCGACAGCACCGCCCTCGCTGCAAGCCACACAATAGAGACGCGTTACGGCACATTGCGCATCTGCCGGTGTCGCGGCCCAGCGCATGCCAGCACCCGTCACAATCCGTAAATCTTTCCTAACCGGAAAATCTTCTCACGTCGGGGTGAGTCCAGAGCCGATCTGTTCCATACGCGCAAATCTTCCCGCGACCTCGGGCTGCGGGATGCGCACAGAAGGCAGCAGGACAAAGGGCCAACACCCTTTCCGGACAGGAGATCACGATGCGACGATGCCTTGCGCTACTGGCGGTCTTTGGAATTCTGTCGAGCCCCGTCGGAGTTCGAGCGGAGAACCCCTTTGACTTTCCCAGTGCACCGCCTTCCGGCAGCACGCGCAGAACCGCACAGGTGTTTTCGAAGGACGCGGCATCAACAGCCGACCAGTCCGCGGCCGATGTGGATGAGTTGCGGACCCAGTTCCGGCGCTCGACCCCTGGTGCTGCGAAGCCACCCGTGCTGAAGAACTTCTCGTCGGAGCTGTTCGGTCCGCGAAGTTCCGGCCCCGCGACAGAGACCGCGAGCGGCCCCACAAGCGAATTTCGGGATCGCGGCGGCGATTTGTCAGAGCCACTGCCACCGGCACCACTGCCCCAGCAGCAGGCCACTGCGGGTTCCCCCGAAGACTCCGTCCAACGATTCGAACGACTTCTCCACACGAGTCAGAGCCCGACGGCTCCCCGCGAGAACGCCTCTGCTCCAACGTCGGCCCCCGTCGCCAGCTCCCTGCGTGACGTGCTGGTGTCGAAAGATGTCGTCGAGGCCCAGAGGCTCACTGACGCGCAGACCCTCGAGGATGCTCAGCCCGTACTGGAGCTGGGTTTCAGTACCTCGACTCATCGTCTGATGGAACCGATTCCCACACAGGCGGCGGCCTCAGCCCCGAAGCCTCAGCTGCAAGAGTCTGCGGCAACGGGCGGGAACAGCAACCTGACCGCCTGGGGTGACGAAGCGTCCCCGCTCGACGCTGAAGAAACATCATCGGTGGTGCGCGATCGATCGACGAGCCCGTCCGACGAGTCCTCGACACTGATGACGGCCAGTGCCGAGTTCGTTGCCGACGACGACCGGTCCGCCGACGAGGCACCCTCACTCAGCACAGAATGGAAGATGCTGACTCCCCTGAATGTCGGACAGGACTGCGACTGCGAACTGATCGTCCGGAACACCGGCGGCAGCACAGCCAAGCACGTTGCGTTGGAGGCCGAACTCCCGCCAACCGTGCACATCGGCTTCGTTGATCCGCAGCCCGAATCAGAGCAAGGCACATTGGCGTGGCGCATCGAAACTCTGGCACCGGGCGAGTCGCAGACGATCCGAATGATCCTCGTGCCTCATGAAGCAGGATCCGTCGTGGCGTTGGCCAGCGTCCGCTACACGGCAACGTCGCAGGAGTCGTTCACGGTCTCCAGGCCCATGCTGCAGATTGCCGTCGCCGGACCGGACAAGGTCAACGTCGGCGAGCCGGCGCCCCAGACCGTTACCGTGACCAATCCCGGATCAGGAGTCGCGGCGAACGTGAAACTGGAGGCGGCCATCCCGGAAGGTCTGGAACACTCCCGGGGCAAGCGACTGCTCATGGACATCGGCTCACTCAATCCGGGCGAATCGCGTACGGTGCGTCTCGCACTTGCCGCGGTCACGGGTGGTGAGCACATCCTGCAGGTCGCTGCCCGCGCCGACAGCAATCTGGTCAAGACCGCTTCGGCAGAAGTCCATGTGGTCGCGCCCAGTCTCACCACCACGATCGACGGACCGAGTCTCCGGTACCTGGGCCGTGAAGCCACTTACCGGCTGAGTGTCCGCAACGATGGCAATGTGTCGAGCGACAATGTGCGGTTGATGCATAAGGTTCCTGAAGGATTCGAGTTCATCCGTGCGGATCGTGGAGCCCAGTTCGATGACTCGAGCCGCGTTCTGAGCTGGTTCGTCGGCCGACTTGAAGCCGCCGAGGTTCTGGAACTCAACGTGACTCTGAATCCGTCACAGATCGGTGAGTTCAATCATCTGGTCCGGGCGATTTCCGAGCACGGCACACGCAGCGATGTGCAGCTGACGACCCGCGTGGCGGGAGTCGCCACTCTGGCGATGGACGTTACTGACGTCGACGACCCGGTCGAGGTTGGTGGAGAGACCGCCTACGAAATCCGCATTACGAACGATGGGACGGCCCCGGCTCATCAGATCGGACTGGTCTGTGAATTGCCCGAGGGAACCTCATTCCGGAAGGCCGCAGGTCCCGCAGATCATCGTGCGTCCGGAAATCTCGTGACCTTCGCATCGCTGCCGGAACTCAAGGCCGGTGAATCGCTGATGTATCGCGTCCATGTCGTCAGCACGGCTCCCGGCGATGTGAGATTCCGCTGTCGTTTGACCAGCGAATCGGTCGGCGAGCCGCTGACGACTGAAGAGCTGACCCGATTCTATGGCGAGTGATGCTCACATCCTCGCACCTGCTCTCGGGAACGCGGGGTGAGACTTCGATCAGGTCTGGGTGCAGGTGGCCAGGGACTGAAAAGTCCCTGGCCACCTGTGCATTCCTGCAGAATCGTGGCAGCAGCCACTCGACGGCCATCGGGGCCGGAACGATCCCGTCGGTGCTGACACCCAGCCGGGTGCGGGCCAGGTTCGCCATGCTACCGTGAAATCGACTACACTTTCGAAGAAGATCGTCTGTGATCTGATCTCGATCGTGTTCATGCCCCGGCAATCCAGGCACCTATGGCTCAACAGTACATCGTTCGCTATGGAACCATGCGCAAGGTGGCGGAGTTTTCTGCGCCGCTCTCGCGCGAGTACCAGCGAAGCGATCAGGTAGTGATCCGCAGCCCGCGGGGCATCGAATGGGGTGAAGTGCTCTGCCCGGCCAGCGAGCGGACGCAGGAGTACCTCGGACAGAAAACTCCGGCGGGCAAAGTCCTGCGCATCGCGAACGCCGAGGACGAGAGAAACCTCGATGCCGCCCGGAAGATCGAGCAGGAGGAATTCGACGGGTGTCGAGAGATGATCGCCGAGCGACACCTGCCAATGCAGCTGGTCGACGTGGAGCATCTGCTGGGTGGGGAGCGGGCCGTCTTCTATTTCATCTCGGAGCAGCGCGTCGATTTCCGCGAACTCGTGAAGGGACTGGCGAAGCGCTTCAAGACGCGGATCGAGATGCGTCAGATCGGAATTCGCGATGAGGCCAAGCTTCTCGCGGATTACGGCGACTGCGGCAAACCGACCTGCTGCAACACGCACCTGGCGGAGATGCCGCCCGTCTCAATGAAGATGGCCAAGCTGCAGAAGGCCACCCTGGATCCGAGCAAAATTTCGGGGCGGTGCGGACGCCTCAAGTGCTGCCTGCGCTACGAATACGACACCTATGAAGAGTACCGCAGAGAGCTTCCCAAGGTCGGAAAATGGGTGGTCACCCGCGAGGGTAAGGGCCGCGTGGTGGCCCAGGAGATTCTCGCCAAGAAACTGCTGATCACCTACGAGGACAAACGGCGGATGCTCATTGATGCCTCGGATGTCCTGACGGTCATCGCCGGTCAGCCGTCTGCCGACGCTGCCCCGCCACCCGCCTGAGCCCGGGAATTGCCCACGCCACCTCGGGCGGTCGCAGCCAGAAGCGACCCGTCGGCACCGCGGGCAGCCATCGTCTGGTCCCTTCGGGTTGGCACCGGTCCCGTGCGGCGATGCCCGTGATGGCCGGCGGCCCGCATGCTGGAAATGCTCCCAGACACGGACTTACGCAGATCCGGGCCTTCAGGCTGATGATTCGATAGTCGCAGTTTCCAGCCGTGCGACGGTCCGCTATAGTTGATTGCGGGCCGGGAGATCAAATCTGCCAGCCCGTGAGTTTCTGAGTACGATTCCACCTCCGTTCTTCGCAGGTGTCGAGAATGACTGCCACCCGTGCAACGGCGGCGTGCCGCCTGAAATTCCATCCTGATGCGGAAGCCTTTCTGTTCGCCGCACTCCAGTATGCGCAAAGCCATCGCAGTCCCGCGGCGACTCGTGACGACGAGGCCACAGAGCTGATTTCGCATGTCACGGGGCAGGAATTGCTCGAAGCCATTCGGGTGACAGGTCTGGCGCAATACGGACTGCTGGCACGATTCGTCTTCGCCCATTGGGGTATCACCACCACCGACGATTTCGGGAAACTGGTCTTCGGTCTCGTAGAGGCCGGGCGAATGCACAAGACAGACCAGGATCGACTGAGCGACTTTCTTGATGTGTACCGCTTCGACGCGGCACTGGATCGCGACTACGCGATTGATACCCGGGCCGCGTTCGGCCGCTGAGTGGCATCCCCAGCACATGAACCGGACGGATGGCGGTCATGATGCAGCCCGACGCATCGCTCCCTGCCGCACCTCCGCATCTTGCGGCAGACCGAGACGGCGCCGAGCGGCATGGTGGGTCGGGGCTGAAACTGTCCGCGACCGTGTTCGGCGTCTGGCTGTTGATGCTGCTGACACTCGTCGTTCTGACGGCGAACCCGGTTACCCTCAATCGTCACCAGGTGTTCGCAGCGCGCCTGATCGTTGAAGCCGACGTGGCCGATGCGTCCCGCGGGCTATGCCGCGTGCATCAGTCCTGGCCAGCGGTGCCGGGCCTTACGGAGGTGCAGGTGTCGGACCTGCCCGGCCGGGGGCTTCAGCCGGAGGAGCATTACCTGATCCCGCTCAGCCTCGATGAGACTGGGCAATACCGTATCACGCCGGTCCCGAACGAATCCTCAACACCGCGGATCTATCCGGCCACTGCGCCGGCCCTCGCTCAACTGGAGGAGCTGCTCGCGGTGGCCGAGCATCAGACGACCGGCACTGGTCGTCCCCGGTAGTCCTGATCACTCAGGGAATGGGATGAGGGTCGAACAGATTGATCGTTTCGACCCGATAGGTCGGGCGCCCCTGTGTGTCAGAGACACTCGTGTCGATCTGGCCATGAATCGTCACGACGGCCTGCGATCCGAGCTCCTCGAAGCGGGGATCGGGTTGCAACGTCAGGCGTCCCTGATAGGCATCGGTCACATCGGTACGGGGGCGATAGGCAATGCTCCAGTGGCCGGCTGACGGATCAAACTGCAAGACTCCGCGTACCCACTGATAGCCTTCTGCATCGTGAGCGAACGCGGTCGGCGGGGCATCGCCGAGCGGCGTCGCCAGCGTGGAAGGCTGCTCGAGCTGCACCACGACCGGTTGTTCGAATTCTGCATGCGTGCTGGGGACCTTGGCGACCGAAGCCACAGACGCTCCCGCTCCCTCGACACTTCCGTATTCGTTGAGGTTAGTGCCGTCAGCCGTGTTGCTCGGCTGCGGCATCTGGAAATTTCCGTCGATCCCGGCATCGTTGTACTTGGGCACGCCGCCCCCCCTCGTAGGGAGACTTGCTGGCGGAACCGGGGCTGAAGAACGGGGCATCGCCACCGGTATTGGAACCGGGAGCGAAGGTCGGGCTCGGTGTAGGCTGTCCGTAACCACCATCCGGCGACACAGGGATGCCGCCTCCCGGCGTGTACGGAGCTCCCGGGGTGAGGGTCGGGATCGCCGGGGATCCCATGGGATATCCATAAGGATTCCCGTAGGGATTGCCTTGGGGCGAGTACGGCCTCATACAGCCGGAGAAGGCAAGACTCGTCAGAGCCGCGAGTATGGCCACAGGCGCAGGCACCGATCGCATGGGACGGGACCCTTTCACATGGTAAAGGCGGTTTGCCGGCGAATCCCGAATTCAGGCGGAAGGCGTCGGCGGCGGGAATGTTCGACGGGAGGTCCGCCGGGGACTCGCCTCCCACCCTCGGCAACGATCGGCCGACATCGGAAGGCTGGACGGGTCAGCGATTCGTGAGTGATCGCTGCGCGTGAATACACAGATGGGTCGGTTGATGCACGCGGGCAGGATTCTATTGATCAGGCCGTCTGTGTCCAGAGCGATTCCGGCAGAATCTGCGCGTTGGGTCTCGACCGGCCCAATCGTCGTATCCCATTGCTGCTGCGTATGATCCGTGACAAACCCCGGCAACGGCCTCAGACTCCCAGGCGGGTTCCCGCCGGGTCGATCAGCCATAGCCAGTCGTCGAACAGAAACTCGAAGCGAATCGCGAGCAACGCGATTCGGCCCATCACCGTGTACCCGAATGCCGCTCCGAACGTAATCATCAGCACCCAGATACCCACCCGGGCCACCCTGCCCACGACGCCTTTGTGCTCGATCGAAAAGAAAAAGTACACAAGCGCCGCAAGAATGCTGAGGACGAGCACCGAATTCTGCACACTCTGCCAGAAATCGAATTGCCCATCCTCCACGACCAGCACCGGGACAATGCTGTTTCGAATCTGGCTGAGGAAGTCGGCCTGCAGGAAGCTGATCAGCCGCAGCCCGGCCGTGGTGCCAATGATGAAAGCCAGCGGCCAGCGGGCGATCCAGCTCCCTCGGGGCGCCAGGCGCCACAACAGCATTGCCCCCAGAAACAGCGGCACCAGGTAGATGTACCAGTGGGCGTCGCGCAGCGGCGAGATTCCGGGCATGGCCCAAGATTGGATCGCCCCCGGAAACAACTTGCCGAAGAGATTCGGAATGATCACCGTCCAGAAACCGACGACCATCCAGTAGGCTGCCGAGACCCCTACCAGCACGGCCTCGGCGAGCTTGTACAGAGGGTTGTCCCGGTAGAGGAAAGAGAAGATAAACAGCGTGGCCATTGCGGCCACCCAGATCCCCACCGTCCGGGACAGGCTGAAGCTGGCCGAACCTGCCAGGAAATCGTTGTGGGTCGCGCTCGTCGTCGTGCCGTTCAACTCCTGCACGTAGGCCGATCCCATTCCGGTCGTCGCAGAGCGAAACAGCAGCCAGGTGACAGCGAACAGCAGGATTGCCGTCCAGATCTTGGTTTCCTGCTTCATAGGGGACCTTCCTTCCTTGACGTCAGATCGTGTTCCGCCGGGTGACTAGGCCCGTTCACCACGAGCTCTCCCCACGAAATAGACCCAGTTGCCCGCGAGGATCAACGCGATCATCAGCAGGTGAGCAATGAGCTGTGGCCCCATACGCCGCCGCGCTTCGAGGTACTTCTTGTCAGGCCGATCACCCAGATACCGTTTGACGACCAGTGCTTCGTACTCGGCGGCTCCCTTGATCGCGCCGAGCAGCCCCGGGAGCTGCTCGGGAATGTACGGATAGAACATGGGGGCCTGGACACCCGTGCAACCCGCGACCATCCGCACCTTGTCCGGAAAGGGCGTGACGGCGTACTGCACCCATTCCTTGGTTCCGGGGTACGAGCCACTGACGTTGATGATCAGATCCATCTGTTGCACGCTGTCGACATCCTTACACATCGGGATCTGATCGATATTCGTACCGCGCGCGTCGGTTGTGTACAGACCTCGAAGTTCGGTAATGATCACCTTGATGACCCCTTCATTCCCGCTCTTGAAGCCGAGGTTCACGTAGTCCTCGCCGTAAACCAGATCCGGGAAGTCCGCACGCAACACGGTCTCAATCGTCTCTTCAATCATCTGAGGCCCGGGCGGCACGAGTGTCACGAAGTACATCTTGGCCCCCTTCTCGCAGCAGTGCAGGGCGAACGACGTGGCCATCGGCCCCAGCTCTCCCTCGGTCGAAGGATCGAAGTCCCAGGCCATGAGGACGCGGTCCCCAGGTTCGAGCCGCTCAATCTCGTCGAACACTCTCTGCGCCAGTGCCCCGGGAGTTTCGGGGAACTGCAGCCCGAACAAGATCGGGATCGCGACCGCCAGCGCCATCAGCAGGAAGATCCAGCGTCGGTCGAGGTCTCTCAGGAATTCATACATACCGTTCCGTTTCCGTCGCTCACAGCCCTTGGTCATCTACGATCGCCGAACGCCGCCCCTGCGGACCGGTCACTCGCCGCCGGAACCGAGATAGGAACGATCAACCCCCAACAGCACCTTGAGGCTGGTCGACGCGATGCCCAGTGCAATCCCGATCATGATCGCGCGATTCCCGGCAGTGTTGAACAGACTCATGATGTACACACTCAGATTGTCGACCTTGAGCGCGCTCAGCCAGTCAGGCAGCCAGGCCGTGAGTAACACGCCGGCAAAGGTCTGCCCCAGAAGAATGATGAACGCGGCCCCCAGCAGCAGCACGGCCTCCGTATTCTTGGCCCGGAACGCCCGGAACGCCGCCGAAGCCACATAGAACGCAAGGAGCGCGAACATCGTGGCCGTCAATGGCTGGAACAGATACGCGTACGTCCACCAGAAGGGACTTCCCGGTTCCGCATAGTCTCCCGACCAGGGATATCTGACCTGATGGGCCTTCAGGAACAAGCGGGAGGCCGTCTCCCGCCACTGATACTCATCGCGAAAGTCCTCCAAGAGAAACTTCTGCTGAGCAGACGTCAGCCCGGTCCCCGAAGCACTCGCCGCAGACATCAGGGCCAGGCACAGATCGCGCTTCCACCTGGCCACGGTGGGCTGGGTCGCGAAGAACTCGCGGAGTGCGGAAGACTGACGCTCGGTGAAGTCACCCCGGCTTTGCAGCTCTGTAATGAGCTGGTCGACGCTGCGTGTCTCATCCACCGCAAATCGGTCGATCGCCTCTTGCTGCTGCCCGTTGACGGTCACGACACTGCCCTCAAGGCTTGCCTCCATGCTGTCCGGCTCACCCGACTGCAGTTGTCCCAGCACCTCGCAGAGGCTTGGTGCCACGCTCAGAGGTTCACCGGCACTGTCCAGCACCTGCTGAAGTTGCTCCGGAGTCCAGATCCCCTCCATGGCCGAAGTCACAGCACGCCTCTGCGAATCATTCAACGGAGTGCCGAGCTCGTCCAGCTGTGCAATCAACGCCGATCCCTGTGCGGCGCTCATCGGCACTACACGAGGCAGGTTCGACCACTCTTCAACGAGGCGGTCACGCAGCCCCGGCGACATCGGTCCGCGAATCGTCAGAAGTTCGTCGTCTGCGATCAGGTACTCGGCGGCGCTGTCCGGAATTTGCAGACCGACGGGGCGCTCCCTGAGTACGACGCTGACTTCGCGACGTGCCGCTTCCGTAAGCTCCGCGACCGCGCGGGTACCGGATTCATCGGACCCGAACATCTCCAGCAGGCTGTCACGGTCCGACTCCGTCATGAAGCCCAGGAAGCCCAGGCTGCCTGAATCGGCGTGATAGGACAGTCTGCCCCGCAACGGTGCTGGAGGCTGCGCCACCTCATGCAGTCGTTCGACCAGACACTGCCATGCGAGCGTACCATGGTAACCCATCAGATCGGAGAGCTGGGTGGGCCGCATCCAGCCGCGAAAGACAATGTCGCCCCCATCCTGTCGAAGCTGCTGTCGGACCGAGGCTGGTAGCGAGTTGCCATCCCCACGGACGGGAATCGTCCCCGGCAGCCGAACCTCCGGCAGCAGAGCCAGAGGCACCCGAGCGAAGGACTCGCCGTAGTACTCGGTGTTGAGCGCCGGCCTTGTGCCCACCTTGGCCAGACCGACTGTCAGTGTGACCAGAAACGCCAAGACCGTAATGGCCGAATAGCCCCAGCCGCGCTGGCGGTCGCTGACCTTCTTGAGATGCACTTTCAGCAGGTTGCCTCCACCCAGCAGAAAGGCAATCGACGCCAGGATGTCGAACCAGACTGCCGTGTCTTCTCCCCAGCCCTGAGCAGCCGGGATGAAGAACGCGACAATGAGCACGAAACCCGCGATCGCAGTGATCAGTAGCGGAACAGTTCTCTTCATGGAATCCGGTCTCCGTCCCTTGCGGCCCGTCCGCTCTGGAAACGCCGAGTAATGCCCACTTCCCTACCCGCTTCCCAGGATTGTCTCGCGGACATACTCCGCCGCCAGCACCAGCGACTCGTTTCCCGTCAGGTCCGCCAATGTCATGAGTCCAATCCCGATCAGCATGAGCGCCGCCACCACCAGCTTGCCGACATCCTGGCCTTTGAGGCTCCCCAGCTGATCCGGATCGTGTGACAGATAGGCCGAGGCAGCAAAGAACTCCTCGCCGATCAGCGTGTAGTCACAGGCGGCCACAAAGAACGGCAACTGTGAGGGCTGAGCGGTCCCGGCGACCTGGATCGCGCCGATCGAGTTGCCGGTCTCAGCGAGGATCAGGGACTCGGCGAAGAAGCCCCCCATGTAGAAGCACGCGGCCGGCTTATCCCGGACCATCGAGCCGGCCAGATAAGCGACGTACCCGAACTGCTCGTCGGTCACGTAGTAGATCAAGCTGTCGTTGTAGGCATCCGGCCGGCCGGCAGACAGGAATGCGGACTGCATCGTTTCACGGGCCGCCGTCATCACGAGCGACTTGCTGGTCGGCACTTCGACCTTGGCATCGTACTCCGCTGCCCGCTGTGCAACGCGCGACAGAATCGTCAGTCCGGCAATCGTCTGAATATCGTTCATGTCCAGAATGCCGGGAACGAACAGACAGGAACGCCCCATCTCGGTAGCGCGACCGACCGCCTCTTCGACAGCCTCCAGCCCTGCAATCTTGCGAATGTACAGCTTGCGCCACGGCGCGCCATGAGGATGAACAACACCACCGAGCCGCACACAATGAGGCTGATGACCGCCAGCCAGCCTCGCGCACCGTCGAAGATCTGCCGCGTCGCGATGCCCGGCGCATCCGCAGCGGTGTATGCAAAAGGCGAGCGGGTCTCGCCCGGCCCCAGGGCAGCGACGCGAAACCAGTAAGGCTCGCCGCGAACGCACTGATGGATGGGAACCGTCATCCCTCCGCGCTGGCGATCCCGGTCTGTGGCTGAGGCCCGGGCCACTTCCCGATACCAGCCGCCGAAGTCGCCGGCACGCTCGATGACGTATCCCGTCACCAGGGGCGACGCATTTCCCGCTATCGGGACATCCGCGGGAGAGAGCCGGAATGTGACATCGATCGTTTCACCACCATCCCACGGATGGTCATGGGCCATGACATCCAGCGGCGGTGCCAGTGACATCACATCCTGAGAATTCCCCGGTCTCGGGACCGCCATGAGGATCAGGCTCGCAAGCAGCACCCAGCGGATCACTGACCACCTCCGATGATTTCAACGTTCGCGCGGGGAACAACGACGGTGTCTCCTGTTTCGCACTGGACTTCCAGCACGCGCGCCCGGGATCCACTTCCGAGCACTTGCGGGGCCGCGGGCAGAGCCACCACCTTCCCGATCACGCCGAAGTGCGGATCGCGAATAATGCGGACCTGCGTCCCTTCCTCCAGCACGCCCCCCCCGGCGGTGCTCGCCACCACGTGCGCGCCCGCAGCAGCTTCGGGGAGCGGGATGACAATCTCGGGTCGCAACACTCCCGCCCGAATCTGCGTCGCCCCGTTGACGGCCGCATCAGCGCCGACGCGAGAAGCCAGAAGCTGAAAAGTCCGTTCGGCCATCGCGATCTCACCGAAGCCTTCGGTTACGATCAGCGTAATCCCAATCTGCTCCGTCCCCGTGATCGCGACTCCCAGATCGTAGCCAAGGATCTCGCGCAGGTCGGCATCGTCGATCCCTCCGGACACAACTGCCGCAGCCCCGACCTCGATCGCCCGACGCACGGTAGCCCCGGACATGCGGGCACCGCCGATCACCACTCCGCCCCGCATCTCACCGGTGATGAGGTCAGGCGTGAACTCCTCGGCGTGGGACTGACACGCCATGCGGATCGGGCCGAATGCCTCACCTCCGACACCGAAGATGCCCTGTACAAACGAGACCTCGGCCTCAACCACCACCCCCTGCTCGGGGAATACCTCAACCACATCCCCGGTGACATACGCGCTCACCTGAACCGGAATCGGCGCACCGCGGACGATGAGCTGGCCCGTAATGCTCGATATCGACTCAATCCGACCGGTGATGTGCGACACAAACTCGTTCTTGAAGAACCCGAAGATACCATTCGTGCGGGCCAGCACATCACCAACCTCGATCGTGTCTCCCTCCTGCTTCAGCATGCAGCCGGGCACGTCGCCGGGTGGGAGTGAAAGCTGGTTGGCGAGGTTGATCGGCGTGGCATCGCCGGGGAGCGCTGTCTGCGCCACGATCTCCCGGGCCTCGACGCGGTCGCCAAGACCGACGAGGACTTCTCCGGCGATCGGCAACACGCGCCGCGCCCGATACCTTGTCCGTGCGGTGACCTGCAGTCCGGGGGTGTACGCGCTTGTCATCGGTCGTCGGAAGGTTCAAGGCTCAGGCGTCAGTCACGACGTCGGGATACAGGTCCAGTGCCGACACCCAGCCACGAACCAGGCGGCGGCTCTCCTCAGCAGACTCCGGTAGTTCCAACGGGCGCCCCGCGCATCCAGCACAAGGCCCACGGTCCCCCCGCGCACCTCCCGCTCAACCGGAGTACCGGATCCGCTACCAACGTCGAAGCCCCGGCTGGGTTCGATGACAACCCGGGCGTGATCTCCTCCGGGCAGCGGGAATCGACGCAGATCACCGACCAGCATCACGCCGGCCTCATCCAGGCCCCCCCCGCGGATCCGATACTTGAAGCAGGGCTTTCCCTCTTTGCCGTTGCCCTTGGCCGCGATACACGTGCCGAGAGAAATCAGACAGTCCTTTTCAAAGACCTCCAATGCGGCCTGTGGGTGCACCGAAGCCAGCACTCCCAGGTGCGGCATCATGAAGATGCTGTCCTTGGCGATCTCCGTGAATCCTTCCGGCTGGAAGGCGTCGATCATCATGAGGGCTGTCTGCTCCATGCGTGGTGCGTGCGAGAGCACCCCTCCCGACGCCACGAGCAGATCGAGGGCCATGTTGTCGACAATGCTCTGGCCACTGACCTGCTGGCTGAAGACATCCCCCACCGTACGCTGTTGCTGCACACCTTTGAGCGTGGTGGCAAACTCCCGGTGCTGCTGGTACGCAAGTCGCAGGGCCTCTCTTGCCAGCGCCTGTTCGAAGATCAGCGCCTCCCGTGTCTGCGGGATGGTCGTCGGCCTGATCATCTTGTTCTTCACGCGGTTCCTCAATTCGCGCTCATCCATCGCGAAGGGCATCCAGCGCAGAATCATCGGCAATCCCGCCTCTGCACACACGTTGGAAATGGAGTAACTCATCCCAAGATTCGCGCTCACCGTGCGATTAAAGACCGGCTCGCCGTCCGAACCTCGAAACACGCTGAAGACATCCGTCGTCGCGCCACCAATATCCACGCCGACTGCCGTGATCCCGTGCGTCTGCGCGATCTGCTGCAGGATATTGCCGACAGCACCCGGGGTCGGCATGATCGGCGCATCGGTCCAGTCGATGAGCTTGTCGTATCCCGGCGCATGCGCCATGACATGTTCGAGGAAGATGTCATGGATGCGATCTCTCGCCGGGCCCAGATTCTCACGCTCGAGGACGGGGCGCAGATTCTCCACGATGGAGAGTTCGACCGAACTGTCGAAAGTCTTCTGGACCAGCGGGGCAGCATCTTTGTTACCTGCATAGATGACCGGCATGCGATAGTTGCTGCCAAACCGAGGCTGCGGCTTCGCCGGTGCGATGAGTTCCGCGATCTGCACGACGTGCGTCGTGGTGCCACCATCGGTCCCCCCCGACATGAGGATCATGTCTGGACGCAGTTCACGAATCCGCTGAATCTGCTCGTGCGGGCGACGCTTGTCGTTGGATGCGATCACATCCATCACGATCGCACCTGCCCCCAGGGCGGCCCGCTTGGCGCTCGCGGCTGTCATCTCGCGAACGACACCCGTCACCAGCATCTGCAGTCCACCGCCGGCCGATGAGGTGGAGATATAAATATCACAACCCTCGGGAGGGGAACCATTGCTGCCGGGCTTCGACGGACGAATGATCTGGCCACGCTCGTCCACCAGACGTCGCCCGGCCAGCTCGCCGACTTCGGTCGCGGCGTTGATCACACCGGCGGTGACGTCGGCCACCGGCTCCTCAACGGTCGTCGGAGCTTCCCCGCGGAACGTCTGCCGGTAGTGACCGTCGATCTTCTCGATGAGAATCGCCTTCGTCGTCGTACTGCCGCAGTCGGTGGCCAGAATGACGTTGATCTGTTCGGGATGCAGCACAGCCATTACGTCTCAGCTTCCTGCTTGACGGCCTCGGCTTCCAAGGCTTCGATGCGCCGACAGAGCCGGTCGACCGAGTCGCGACGTTCCAGAAACTCCGCCAGATGCCGATGCCCCGAAGACGACGTCAGCACGGAGAGGAACGGAGCCAGCACGTACAGGGCCTGCGCGCCGAAGTAATTCAGCGGACGCGACATCTCCAGGAACGCCAGTGCCGGAGCACTCAGATGACGCCGCACAATGCCACGACACAGGGATTCGACAACCTGCTGCTCCGCGTTTGACGGCTCCTCGTCAATCGCATCGACGGCAAACGCATGCCTGAGCCATTGCATCCCGTGCCTCCTGCCACTGATGTTCGGGAAGGATCTCCCGTCCCTCAACGCGATGTCAGGATTGTAGCGGATCTGCAGTCACTGCCAAACGCTCGCCGGCGGCTCATCCGCTGTGAGCCCGAACAGCTTTCGCGCATTGGCCGTCGTCTGCAGCGCCAGCTCCTCCGCTGCGACACCACGGACTTCCGCGAGGCACTTCAGCGTGTAGGCCACGAAGGCCGGTTCGTTTCGTGAGACCCCCAGACCTCCCTTGCGCTTCGAATCCCGCACAAGTGCCGGTGCCAGATACGGTGCGTCCGTCTCCACGAGCAGCCGGTCCTGCGGGACGGTTGCCGCAACGGCCCGAAGCATCTCACTCTTGCGATAGGTGAGCATTCCTGCAAACGACAGCGACAATCCCAGCTCCAGGCAGGCTGCCGCCGTGTCAAACTCGCCGCAGAAGGAATGCATCACACCGGATAACGGCTGACCCGCACTCAACCGCTCCAACAACTTCACAACATCCGCCTCGGCCTCGCGACAGTGGACCACGAACGGCTTACCCACTTCGCGGGCCAGTTCGATATGTCTTTCGAAGTAGACCTGCTGCACATCGAAGGGCGCGTGATCCCAGTAGCGATCGAGACCGGTCTCCCCGATCCCGACCACTCGAGGATGGGCTGACAGCTCTTCGATGGCTTCCCAGTCGCCCGGCAGAATCTCGCCCACATAGTTGGGCTGGATGCCGACGACTGCGAACACACTGGGGTACTGTTCGGCAAGCGCGACGGCTGCGCGACTCGTCGCTGCGTCGATCCCAATGGTCACGATGGCCCGCAGCCCGGACTGCAACGCCCGGGCAATCACGTCAGGACGATCGACATCAAAGGCCGACTCGTCCAGATGCGCGTGCGTGTCGACCAGTTCCATGTCAGGCTCTCGACACGCAAGGCAGCGTCAACGGCCGCAGCCCCACCGCTGCAGGCCGAACACTCCATCAGGTCTGCAATGTGGACGGGCAACGGACATCGTTGAGCTGTTGCAGCTCGCCCAGGATTCGCAACTCGCTGGCAGTCACTTCGCGCGAGCATTCGCTGCACATCCGTGGGCGCTTCAACGTCGGCCTCCCGACTCAGATTCTCGCAGGCTCGAACAACCGATCGCTGACTGTCGACCATCTGATCCAGCAGATAGTCCAGGGACACGTAATGCAGACTCGTGTACTCGGTGGGATAGGTCCCGAAGTCGATGCGCCACCTCGGGCATCGAGGCATTCAGCGATACGTGCCGCGTCGGCACGCTGATCCGCGATCAACTGCTCGATCTTTCGCCCTGTCTCCTGCTCGTTGGCCGCTGACCAGAGCCAGCTTTCGCCGGCGTACTGCAGCAGATTCCGACCTAGCCCGATCAGCAGGCTGTTCAGTCGCTCCGATGAGATGACCTCCGTCTCAGGCATCATTCAATCCCAGCGGATCAGTAGAACAACGTGGATGCCACATAATGCGCAGTAGCGGCCAGATGATTCTGCAGGCGCAACGCGCCCAGCAGCAGAATCGGAATCGTCACGATCAGCACGTAAGCTCCCAGAACTCCCGGGATCTGCAACGGCCTCGTTCCCTCAGGCTGCTCCTGAAGAAACATCGCCTTCAGTACACGCACGTAATAGAACAGGCTGATGACGGTGTTCAGTCCGGCCACCGCCAGCAACAGCCAGAAGAACCAGTGCAGAAATCCGGCCTTGTAGACCGACATGAAGATCATCATCTTTGCGAAGAACCCGCCAAACGGGGGCACTCCCACCAGGCTGAACAAGGCGATCGCCATGCAGACACACAGCACCTTAGCCGTTGCGTTGTTCTGAGCAAAGCCGGCGTAGTCGGCGATCTCCTCGCTATGCAACTCGTTACGAATCATGGCCACCACAGCGAAAGCGGTGAGATTCATGAAGAGATAGACGGCCAGGTAGTACATCAGGCCTTCCAGTGCCCGCGCCGACTCGAACTCGACCATCGCTGCCGACCACCGGCCGCTGGTATCGCCGTGCTGAATCAACAGCATTGCCGCGACGGCCATCAGCATGTATCCAGCATGAGCAATGGTGGAATAGGCCAGCAGCCGCTTGACGTTGGTCTGGCCATACGCGGCCAGATTCCCGAACGTCATCGAGACTGCTGCGATGAACGCCAAGGCAATGCCAAGATGAACGGCGAGTGGCTGCAGTTCGGGCGATGGGGCCGAAGTCATGGCCAGCAGGAACCGCACCAGCAACGCGAAGCTGGCGGCCTTCGACGCCACCGACAGGAATCCTGCCACCTCCGCACACGCACCTTCGAACGCGTCCGGGCACCAGAAGTGGAACGGCACCAGCGAAAGCTTGAACGCCAGTCCGACCAGCACAAACATCACGCCCAGGAGCGCGTCACCAGTGTCGAGTTCGTCAGTCCGAGTGGCTGTCCTTCCAGCAGGAACGCCAGTCGCGGGCCGAGCTGGGCAAAGTCACCAGTTCCCAGCATGCCCGCCAGCAGACTGACGCCGTACAGCAGGACCCCCGCAGCCCCGGCCCCATAAACGACATACTTGAGGGCCGCCTCGCTGGACTGCTTTCGCCCCTTGAGAAAACCCACCATGACATAACTCGGGACGCTCATCATCTCGACGCCCAGAAACAGCATCAGCAGGTTGTTGGCACTCGAAGCCAGCATCATGCCGATCGTCGAACCGACGAGCAGTGTGTAGAAGTCCGGTCCATCCTCACCGTCGGGAATCCCGGTGAGAATCGTCAACGCGACCACGAGCACCAGAAACAGGCCCAATCCCAGCCGAAACACGAGCGTGAACGCATCATGCATCAGCAGTCCAGTGAAGTAGGCGCCCCTCGTGCCGACCCCCGCATCAGACAGACGAAACATGCGGAACAGCCCGGCGAGAGGCTCGGCGGATTCTGCTCCTCCGTTGGTCGTTGACAGCAGCGTGAATTGCGCCAGCAGCCCCGCAAACGAGACGAGCGCACCGATCAGCACGATCCAACATGGAGGGAACGTCTCCTCCTTGCCGAACAACCTGACAAGCAGCAGGAGCAGGATCGTCCCACACAGGACGAGCTCGGGACAAAAGATCTCGAGCGACCGTGACAGGTCACCGCGGATCACCGAATTGAGGATATCGGAAACGGTCATTCGAGGCCGTGACTGCAAACTGCGATACGACTAACACTCTGCACGAAGCGTGCTGACTTTCCTGCACTCCAGAAGTTTCTGTCCCCTCGTGCGCCTGCGCACTCAGCGAACCGGCACCTCTGGATCCACCCTTACCTGCCCATTAGCCCACTGACCTGCTCGGTGAGCTGCTGAACCGCCTGGTACCCCGACGACATGGAGGTCGTCAGGGCATCGATCGAGGGCTCCATCACTGAGAGCACCAGCCAGGGGTACACCCCCAGGACAACGGCCAGCACGGACAGCACGATAGCCACCGTTGCCTCACGGCCATTGAAGGCCGTCAACGCCTCGGGGTGAGGCCCCTTGTACTCTGGTCCGAGGTAGACCCGCTGAATGGTCCACAGAATGTAGCCAGCCGTCAGAATCACACCGGATGCGGCGATGATCGCCAGCAACGGGCTGAAGTTCCACGAACTGAGCACTACGAACACCTCGCCAATGAAACCGCACAGACCGGGCAAGCCCAGACCGGCGAAGAAGATCAGCACCGCCAGTCCACTGTAGAAGGGCATCTTCTGCATCACACCGCCGAACTCGTTGAGGTTGCGGTGATGCACGCGGTCATAGAGGACTCCCACCATAAAGAACATGCCCGCCGAAGAGATGCCATGGGCGATCATCTGAAACATCGCACCGTTGATCCCCAACTGCCAGAAGTTTCGCCCCACGGTTTCTCCGGTCGCCTCACTGATCTTCCAGACGGCCAGTCCCACGAGCACGTAACCCATGTGACTTACTGAACTGTAAGCCACCAGCCGCTTGAAGTCGGTCTGCGCCATGGCGGCAAACGCGCCGTAGATGATGCTGAACACACCGATCGCGACCAAGGCGTAGGCTGCATACTGCGTCCCGTAAGGACAGAGGGGCATCGCAATCCGGATGATTCCGTATCCGCCCATCTTCAGCAGGACCCCCGCCAGAATCATGCTGATGGGAGTCGGTGCTTCGACATGCGCGTCGGGCAACCAGGTGTGGAACGGAAACGACGGAAGCTTGATCGCGAAACCGATGAACAGCATCACGAAGGCGATGATCTGGGATTCCCGGCTGAGCAGTCCCCCCTGCTCGGCGATGTCCGCCAGTTCGATCAGATTAAAGCTGTTACCGCTGTTGAAGTAGAACATCAGCATGGCGATCAGCATCAGGATGCCGCCGGCCAGCGTGTAGAGGAAGAACTTGATGGCGGCGTATTCACATCGCGCCCCGCCCCAAACGCCGATGAGGAAATACATCGGCAGCAGCATGACTTCCCAGAACACATAGAACAGGAAGAAGTCCATGCTCAGAAAGACTCCAAGCATGCCGGTCTCCAGCAGCAGAAACAGCATCAGGTAGCCCCGGACGTGCTTGGTGATGCTCCACGAAGCGAGCATCGACAGCAGACAGATGAGCCCGGTCAGCACAACCAGCGGCAAATTGATTCCGTCCACTCCCAACCGATAGAAGATGTTCCAACTGCTGATCCAGTTGGCTTCCACATTCATCTGCATGTCGGGATTGGCGACGTCAAACTGGCCCCAGATGACCAGTGTGAGCAGAAAGGTCAGCGCCGTAATGACGAGCGACCAGACCCGCATTCCCTCTTCGGAACCCTTTTCGAAGAACATCAGGGCCAGCGCCCGAGCGTCGGAAGGAAGATCGTCGCGGTGAGCAGTAGACTCGCGTTATCCATGGTCGTTCTTGTCGATCAGAAAGCAGCTCGGGGCGATCACATGCTCGGAAACGTAACAAACAGCAGCATGAACAGACCGATGACTCCCAGGGCAATGAACATCACGTAGTTTCTCAGTCGCCCGGTCTGGACCTTGCGCAGGCTGCTGGCGACCTCGTAAGTGCCGTCACCCAGCAGATTGACCAGACGGTCTACCACCAGCTCGTCGAATTTCCGATCCCAGTTGGATACTGCCAGCGTAAAGCGGGCACAGAGATGCAGGAATCCGTCGAGCACGTACTTGTCGAACAACGTGCACCAGCGCGATACGACATGCACTGGCCGCACAAACATTGCCTCGTAGAGATTGTCGAACTGCCACTTCTCGACCAGAAACTCGTGCACCAGAGAAAACTGACGCTGGAGCACACCGGCATCGATCACCCGTGCACCATAGAACAAGTAGGCCAGCAATGTGCCAATCGTCGCGACCAGCAGCGCGGCCATTCCGGCCGTCGAATGCTGCTCGTGAACCTGTTCATGGCTGGGCAGACGGATCTCCGTGGCGACGACGGGCGATGTCCCCGCCGCCAGGTAGGCCGGCTCGCTCGACTGCAGCCAGCGATACAAGGGCCCCTCTTCACCTCCGAAGGCACAGCCGATCGCAAATACGGCCAACACGATCAAGGGCCACGTCATGACCGGCGGAGACTCGTGGGCATGATCATAGACATGCTGATCGCGAGGCTGACCGGTGAACGTCGAGAACCACATCCGGAACATGTAGAAGGCCGTAATCCCCGCGGTGACCAGCGGGACGATGAACAGCAGGAAGTGCGTCGAGTTGATGGAGGTGTAGGTCAGGGCTGTCGCTACGATCGCATCTTTCGAGTGATAGCCCGAGAAGGCGACGGGACCCCAGGCGGGCAACACCACTCCCGGAATCGCCAGCCCGCAGATCGCAATCACACCGACCAGCATCGTCAGCGAGGTGATCGGCATCTTGCGGTGCAGACCTCCCATTCGCGGCATCTCCTGCACGTGATGGCAGCCGTGAATCACGCTGCCGGACGCCAGAAACATCAGCGACTTGAAGAAGGCGTGAGTGATGAGATGCAACAACCCCGCCGCCCAGCCGCCAACCCCGAGCCCCAGCATCATGTAACCCAACTGGCTGATGGTGGAGTAGGCGAGCACGCGCTTGATGTCGGTAGCCACCACAGCGATGGTGGCCCCGATAAACAGCGTGATGCAGCCAATATAGGCGATGGTCAGCAGCACCTCGGGGGTGAACACCGGGTAGAACCGTCCGATGAGATACACGCCCGCCGCGACCATCGTCGCTGAGTGCACCAGTGCCGAGACCGGTGTCGGCCCCTCCATGGCGTCGGGCAACCAGGGCTGCAGCGGAAACTGGGCACTCTTGCCGATGCACCCGGCGAAGATGCCGATTCCGGCCGCGACCAGCAGCCAGTAAGGGATCGTCCGCTCGCCGCCGTCTTCCTGAAGCCGCGCGCCCTCGGCGGACTGCAGAAAAACCAGCCGTCCTGCATCCTCGGTATCGACGACATCCAGTGAGCCATGCTCGTCCCGAACCATCTGGAACAGACCCGGGTCTCCTCCCGGCTCTGGACTGGTATTCGCAAACTGGAAGGTGCCGAAGTAGGTCCACAGGATCATCAAGCCGATGAGGAAGCCGAAGTCGCCGACGCGGTTCATGATGAACGCCTTGTTCGCAGCCGTACTGGCGGAATGGCGTTCGACATAGAAGCCAATCAGCAGGTAACTGCAGACACCGACGAGTTCCCAGAACACGAACACCATGAAGATGTTGCCGGCGATCACCAGCCCCAGCATGGAAAAGCTGAACAGCGACAGGAACGCGAAGAAGCGGTAGAACCGGCCGGGGCGATGAAAATGCCGTCCCCCCGACAGGTGCACTTCATGATCCTCGTAATCTTCCGTCAATTCGTCGCTCATGTATCCCATGGCGAACACATGAATGCACGTAGCAATCAGCGTCACCATGCAGAACATCAGCAACGTGAGCCCGTCGATGTAGTAATCGATATCAAGCTTGAGATTGCCAAACTGGGCGAGACGGTAGAAGGTCCCCGTGAAGGTTGTCGCGAGCGGGTCACGCCCCGAATGGTGAGCAGCACCTTCCGATCCAGCCTGGGTCCCGTCGCCGCTTCCGTGGTCTGCGACCGCCGCTTGTGCGTGGTGCTGAGACTCGCCATGCTCCGGAGCCGCATGGTGCTCCTCACGCACGTGCATCTCCGCACCGTGGACCTCTGCGTGTGCACCGTGATGATCATCGCCACCCGCGCCGAAAAATTCCCAGCCGGTGGCATTCTTCCAGACACCAAGCGCAGCCACACTCAGCAGGAACGCGGTCCCGATACACGCCACGGCCAGGTAGGCAGCGGCACGGGACTTGCGCCCCCCATTCTTAGGATCGAGCCTCCGCCCCCAATACCCGCCAAAGATCTCAATCGCAAAACCGATCAGGGGCAGCAGCCAGGCACCGCCCAGCAGCCACTTCAGTGTCTCGGTGGTCGCGTTGTAGACTTCAACAGGCATGAGCAAGGGATTCTGGGGTGCCTAAGCGGAGCATTCAGCGCTCCACGGTAGTCTCCGAAACATCAACCGCGCAGTTCGTCGGCACGATCGACATCGATCGTGTCGTGATTGTTGTAGAAGTTCAGGGCGATCGCCAACGCCACAGCCGCCTCGGCTGCAGCCAGTACGATCACAAACAAGGCGGCAACCTGCCCGTCGAGGCCCAGGCTGCCATGCCGCGAAAACGCCACGAAATTGACATTGGCACCGTTGAGCACGAGTTCGACCCCCATCAGCACGCCGATGCCGTTTCGCTTGGTCGTCATGCAGACAATCCCGCAGACAAACAAGAAGGCTCCGACCAGGAGATAACCATTCAGGCCTACGGCACTCATCCGACGGTGATCCTCACGAAACAAGTGGCTAACGACGCGGCGACTGCACACGACGCTTCGCCGTGCCAGATAGGCCGCCCCGATCAGCACCACGAGGAGGTGCACTGACACAATCTCAAACGGCAGCAGGTAACCGGTGCTCGGCGCGGAACCGGAACGTCCCAGGTCACGATCGAATCGCACCCCCAGCAATGCCGTACCAATCTGCCGCACTGTCTGGCCTTCGCCCTGCTCGTTGTACCCCGGCCGATCCGACGACACGACCCCGTAGCGCCCCTCGAGTTTGCTCGCGTTGGTATCCCAGTCCACTTTCATGACTGTGAACGCCAGCATGCCGAGAAACGCCGCCCCAATGGCCGAGGCCAGCGCGACGTCAGCCGGGCTCGACCGAATCGCCATCACCGGAGCGCTGGCCGTCAACATCACACCGAAGACGAGCAACACGACCGTGCCACCCACATAGACGAGCAACTGCACGGCCCCTACGAAATCCGCGTGCAGGAGGAAGAACAAGCCTGCAATGCCAGCAAGCGAGACCACCAGCCAGAAGGCCATGCGGACCACATTCTGACTGAGCACGACCGCCAAGGCACCGCCACAGGCTGTGGTCGCCAGCAGAGCAAACAGGAACAGCTCCATCAGCGTGCCCCTCCCGTGCCGTCCAGCGACACGACGCGCTCACCCAGACCTCCGCCCGACAACCAGTCGGTACCGAAGAACGAGCGGCCGGGCTGCGCCAAGGACCAGATCGTGGCACCGAGAAACAGCGCACAACTGATCGGGAGCAGATACTTCAGACAGGTCACCATCACCTGATCAATTCGCAACCGGGGCAGCGTCCAGCGAATCCAGATCTGCAGGAACACCAGCGCCGACGCCTTGAGAGTGAGCACCAGAAAGCCCATGACCCGGCCGAGATAGCCCAGATCCGTAAAGGCTGCATCCAGTGGCGCGATACCGGTCCACCACCCACCCAAGAAGAGCAGGGCAGCCAGAGCACTGACAAAAAACATGCTGGCATACTCGGCCAGAAAGAAGAATGACCACCGCATACCGCTGTATTCGGTATGGAAGCCGCCCACCAGTTCGCTCTCCGCCTCGGCCAGATCGAACGGTGCCCGCTTATTGCTCGCCAGCGTCACGGTGAAGAACACCCAGAAGGCCAGAAAGGTGAAGGGATCCCGGAAGACGAACCAGTTCGTGAACCACCCCGACTGCATCCGCCCGATGTCGTTGAGGTTCATCGTCCCGGCAATCATGACTGGAATCACGGCGGTAATGCCCAGCGGCACCTCGTAGCTGACCATTTGGGCCGCTTCACGCATCCCCCCGAACAGAGACCACTTCGACCCGCTGGAATAGCCGGCCAGAATGATGCCCAGAACTTCCAGCGAGAGCACCGCCAACGCCAGAAACAGCCCGACATCGAGACTGATCGCCACCCAGTTTTCGCTGAGTGGCAGGAACATGAACGCAGCGAAAGACGAAACGACCACGATGTACGGCGCGAGGCGAAACAACATCGCGTCGGCGGCCTGCGGGTAGAGGTCTTCCTTCTGAATCAGCTTGGCACCGTCAGCCAGTGACTGCAGCCAGCCGAATCGACCACCGACCCGTGTCGGCCCCAGGCGATCCTGAATTCGACCGGCGACCTTGCGTTCGGCCCAGATCCCAATGCCTGCCGGCAGGCCGAAGAACGCGCCGAGCAAGGCCACGTGGACAAGCGCAGCAACGAATGTCGCGACAGTCGCCGAAGGGACATAGTCTCCCCAGAACAGAGTGGGGATACTTGTCCTCTGCAGGAACTCCGAAATCGTTTCGGCAGCCAGCAGCAGCGTCATGCGGAGGAGTCCAGAGGACAACACATTCGAACCGCGACCCGGTCAGCGAATCGCAGACAACAAGCGACCAACCCCAGCACGGGGCCGGAAAGGCTGAACTATGGCAGATGCCCAACCCCGTTTCAAGCGACCGAAAAGCCCATTTCGGCGATTGGAAGTGGAGTTCCGAAAGATGAGAATCACGAGTCTCATGACCGGAGTTAGGCCAGGAACCGCGGGACCACCAGCGCCGCGAGGAAGGCAATCAGTAGTGACGATCAATGTCCAGCAGGGGCGCTGAATACCGGGACCGCCGTCCGCCAGTCTTGCGACCTGGAATCCAGAACGACAGAGCCACGACCTTGGCTCACATCAGCGAAACGACCAGCCGTTATCGGTAGGTGGTTCAACCTGCAGCGGTGGATCGCGATGCTCGCGCTCCATGATGGTGATGATGCGCGAGAGCGACATCGGGATGCTGTCCAGCGACGTCCGTCGTTTCGCCAACATCTGTCGACAGGTCATAGAGAACCAGCGCTTCATCAGGCCGCTCGCGGATGCCCTTCCAGTCCCCCATTCGTACGGCCTGCCGCAGAGTCGCCGACCGGATGGCACCACGGCCGTCGTAGCCGGCGGTCTCCCAGTAGAGAAAGTCGTGTCGCTGCTGCTCCGGCTTCCCCAACAGCGTGGGCACGATCGAAATCCCATCGGTGGTGGCCGGGATATCGGCATCCGCCAGTTCGGCCAGCGTGGCGAGCACATCTGCGAAGTACCAGGGGAGGTCGCTGGTCGTGCCAGCCTCGATCTTCCCCGGCCAGCGAACAATCATCGGCACTCTCAGGCCCCCTTCATACATCGTCCCCTTATGACCCCTCAACGGCTGATTCGCGGAAGAACTCTGAGTCGGGCAGATCAGGGCCTTGACCTCCGTTATCCGAAGTAAAGAACACGATCGTGTCATCACTGATGCCCAGCCGGTCCAGCAGCTCCAGGATCCAGCCCACTTCGCGATCCAGTCGCGAGACCATGGCGGCATAGGCGGCGCGGGCTGATCCTGACGTCGGTAATGCTCCCGCACGGGACGATACGGGTTCGGCTCCTCCCATTGACCGGAATACTGGGCGAGCGAGTCCTCGGGCACCAGCAATTCCGTGTGAGGGACTGTCGAGGGGATGTAGCAGAAGAAGGGGCCGTCGGCTTGCTCGATGATGAACTGCCTGGCCTGGGCCATGATGACATCGGCGCTGTACTGGCCACGGACGTCCCCCGTCAGCCCGTCGCTCTCGCGCCGGAGTTCCCCGGCAACCAGAACTTCAGATCGTTCTTCCAGAGATAGGCGGGGTAGTACGAGTGCGCATGCACCTGGTCGTAGTAGCCGAAGAACAGATCAAAGCCCTGCTCCCAGGCCGAGCCGGAAGACCCTGCATCCCCCAATCCCCACTTGCCGAAGCCTCCGCAGGCATACCCGACTTGCTGCAGCACTTCGGCGACGGTCACGTCGTCATCGAGCAGGGGGATGCCGCCCGAGTTCCCACGGACGGTCGTGTGACCACCGTGCAGTCCCTGCATCAACACGCTCCGACAGGGAGCACAGACGTTGCACCCGGCATACACGTTTGTGAAGCGCAGCCCTGCACTCGCCAGCGCATCGATGTTCGGCGTGTGAATCTGCTGACCGCCATAACAGCCCAGGTTGGCATACCCCAGGTCGTCGGCCATGATGAACACAATATTCGGCGGCCGATCCGCTGCGGCCTGGCAGGGCGGACAGACCACACCCAGAGCAACCATCAGAAAACACGCCCTGGTTGTTGCCTGCGCGTTCATGGCGTCTTCGCTTTCTCTTTCCTTGCAGTGGAAGTTCGAGGCCTGGCTGCACGCTCGTGCGGAATGAAAGGCCCCCCGTACTGGTCGCGGAGTTCGTCACACCGCGCACGCATCCCATCGAGGTCTGCCGCATAGGTCGCATCGCTGACCAGATTGCGGAGTTGATCGGGATCTTCCTGAAGATCGTGCAGAAATTCGCCATCCGGAAGATGTTCGAAGTACCGGGCGTAGACATAGCGGTCGCCCCGAACGCCCTCCCACTTGGGAATCCTCGCGTTGTCGAACAGATGCTCGCAGAAGAAGTCGGTTCGCCACTCGCCCGGATCGTCTCCCTGAACCAAGGGCCCCAGATCTCGCCCCTGATAGGACGTCGGCTGCGGCACCTTCGCGAGGCTGAGGATCGTCGCGGGCACATCCACGTTCAGTACCATTTCGCTGACGACCCGTCCGCGCCTGATCGCAGCGACCCTCGGGTCGAACACCACGAGCGGAACGCGGAGTGATTCTTCGTAGTGACTCCACTTGCCCGCGAATCCGCGCAATCCCTGGTAGTACCCGTTATCCCCCATGAAGATCACCACGGTGTTGTCAGCGAATCCCTGCCGAGCCAACTCCCGCAGAACTCGCCCCACATTCCGGTCGAGCCCGGTGATCATGCGAAAGTAGTTGGTGACGTTGTGCTGGTACTTTTCCGGAGTATCCCAGCGCCAGTACCAGCGATCGCGATGCATACTCGTGTGAAAGAACGAGGGCAGCTCCTCCCAGAAGTCGGTCCGGACCTTCGGCGCCGGCATCAGCATGTCCGCATAGAACCCGGCCTCCCGGGGAGGATACGGGTAGTGGTTCTCCTTGTCGCCGTCCTCCGCGTGTGATGCGTTGAAGCTGACTGACAGGCAGAACGGCGTGTCGCCCGAACAGCCCTGGAGAAAGTCGATCGCCCGGTCCCCAGTGATGTCCGTGAGGTGTCGGGTCGTACCGTCAGGCTGAGGTTTGAAGTAGGGATTCCGGCTCAGGGGCTTGAACACATCGAACATCGCTGATTCCAGGCCCTTGGAAACGTCGACGCCGAACTTGCCGACGAAACCTGTCCGATAGCCCGCATCCTTGAGTCTTGCCGGGTAACTGTTCGCCACCATTTCGGCCGCTATGGGGGGCGTTCCGAACGTGTAGCGATGCGAGCGCTCCCAGAGTCCGGTCAGCAGGGTCGCGCGACTGGCGGCGCAGATCGACGTCGTCACGAACGCGTTTTCGAACCGGACACCACGCCGCGCCAGGTCGTCAATAAACGGTGTCTGCACCACGGAGTGCCCGGCACAGCCGAGAAAGTCCGCCCGTTGGTCATCGGACAGAAAGAAGACCACGTTGGGGCGTTCCGTCGACCGTGCTGGCGCCTCGACCTTCGTCGTCGCCGCCACGGCAGCGTCGGGATCCCACCAGTCATTCAGCTTCGCGGTCAATCGCTCAACCACCTCCGGATAGTCCTGCGATGCCTCCCGCTCCTCGAATTCGTCCTGCGCAATGCGGTACAGCTCGGGTTTCGCGTCGGGCTCACGGCCGGCGTGCGGCACGATCAGCTTCCACTCTCCATCGATGATCCAGCGAAACCGCAGGCTCGCGACCGGGTCCGTCATATGCTGGATATCATGCTCGAAAATCTCCCCGAAGATCGCCGTTCGGCTCTCCACCGCCGCGGAATCCAGAAGGTTGATCCCCTCCATGTCCGGCGTGGGTTCCAGGCCGACGGCCGCAAGGACCGTGGGGACCAAATCGATGGAACTGGCCAGATGCTGGTCATCGAGGCGGGGCTGAACGTGGCCCGGCCAGCGGACCATGATCGGAGTCCGAGTCCCTCCTTCATACTGTGATCGCTTCGATCGCGGCGCGTAGGCACTCCGGTCGGGCAGGTTGATCCAGCCGTTGTCCGTCACGTAGAGCACGATCGTGTCCTCGGCGAGTCCCTGTTCGTCGAGGTGATCGAGCAACTCGCCGACCGTCTCATCGAACCAGTCGCACATGGCCCAGTACTTGGCGATCGATTCGTGAGGCGTCTGGTCCCGATACTTGGCGAGCAGCCGTTCCGGAGGATTATGGGGGGTGTGCGGCAGGAACGGCGCGTAATACACGAAGAACGGCTTGTCCTCGCTTCGGCTGAGCTGAATGAAGTCGAAGATGGGCTGCATGCCCTCCCGGCCAATGGTCAGGCCGTCGTCACCGTGTCGCCCGCCCCGCGTACGGTCCCCATGTGTCATGCCATGGGTGAACCCACCACGTCGGTAGTTTCCTTCCCACCATTTGCCGGATTGATGCGACAGATATCCCAGACGCTCGTCGAGCATCTCGGCCAACGTCGGGACGCGATCGATGTGCTGCAGATAGTCCAGCCGCTGCTGCAGATAGCTCGGGTCGCTACGCCCCGCCCCCTTGCCCGCACCCTCCAGGGCCGGAGGATCATTCCCGACGATTCCGTGTTGATGCGGATAGAGCCCGGTCACGATCGTTGCGAGCGAAGGGCGGCAGAGGCTGTCCGGGACGTAGCCTCTCGAGAACGTGAGCGATTCCCGGGCCAGGCGATCGAGATGCGGCGTCTGTATCTCCGGATGCCGCATGAAGCCGTAGTCCGTCCACGCCTGATCATCGGAGATGATCATCACGATGTTCGGAGTGGCCGCCTCCGAGAGCAGGCCAGTCCCGACCACAATCAGACAGGTCAGCGCGCACAACAAGGGACGAATCTTGGTCATGTACAGAGCCTCGATGAATCAGCGAATGGTGAGCCTATAGCCATCAGACTAACCACAATTCCCGGTCAGCGGTACCGAGCAAGGCCACGCCGTGTGCGGCAGCACGGTGGTTGAGCGTTGGCGATTCGCGGTAACATGCGCAGGTCCTGCCCTGTCCGCATCGCCACCTCCAACTGCTTCAGCTCATGAAACGCGATTCGATCTTCGAAGCGAGTGTTGACTACTTTCTGGGTCCGATCCGCGCACACCTGCAGGATACCTCGGTCACGGAGATCATGGTCAACGGATTCGATGAGGTGTACATCGAGCGAGCCGGGAAACTCCTGAAGGTTCCCCAGCACTTCCCCAGTGAAGATGCACTGCAATCAGCCATCCACAACATCGCCCAGTACGTCGGACGGGAGATTGACGCGGAACGGCCGATTCTCGACGCCCGCCTTCCGGACGGTTCCCGGGTCCATGCGGTGATTCCCCCGGCGTCGCCGTGGAACCTACCTCACGATCCGCAAGTTCCAGCGGGATGTCATGGGCCTGGAAGACTTCGTGCGTCTGGAAAGCCTCTCGGAAGCGGCCCTCGAGTTTCTGCAACTGGCCGTCCGCCTGCGAAAGAACATCGTGGTGGCGGGGGGGACCGGGACCGGAAAGACGACCTTTCTGAATGCCCTGTCCTCGTCGATTCCTGCCGAGGAGCGCATTGTCGTGATCGAGGACAGTTCCGAACTCCGCCTCGACCAGGATCACTGCCTCTACCTCGAATCGCAGCAGCCCGACACCTCGGGCCGCGGGGGAGTGACAATTCGCCAACTGTTCCGGGCTTCCCTGCGAATGCGTCCCGACCGGATCATTGTCGGCGAGGTTCGTGGCGGGGAAGCGCTCGACATGGTGCAGTCGATGATCAGCGGCCACTCTGGCAGCATGACGACCGTGCACGCCACATCCCCGCGTGATGCCCTGGTGCGTCTCGAAACACTCTCGTTGATGTCAGACGTTGAGCTGCCTGTCTATGTCGCGAGAGCCCAGGTGGCCTCGGCCATCAATCTGGTGGTGCAGCTCACGCGGTTCACCGAAGACGGTTCGCGCAAGGTGACACGCATCACGGAACAGAGCGGACTAGACGAATCCAACCGCTACCAGTTCCAGGACCTGTTCGTCTCCCGCCTGCAGGGGACGCGACCGGACGGGCGACTGATCGCGGAACTGGAACTGACGGGCCGACAGCCATCGTTCGCAGCTGAGGTTGTCGAGCAGGGGCTGCAGAGCCTCGTTCACCACACCAAACCCCTCTGGAAGGATCGTTGAGAGTCGGACGGTCCCCAGTCGCATGTTCCTGCTCCACCGGGAAGCGACTCGTCTGTGACAGGACGGTGCACCAATGCCCTCAGCGCTGACCTGGCAGGATCATGCCGTCCTGATCGCCTACCTCGTGGCCATGATCGTGCTGGGGGCCCGTCTTTCACGCCGACAGACGACCGAGGAAGAGTACTTCCTGGCCGGGCGCAACATGCCCTGGCTGGCCGTCGGCGTCAGCGTCATCGCCTCACTGCTCTCGAGCCTGACGTACTTGTCCGAACCGGGAGAGGTCTGGCGATCCGGGATGACGCATCTTCTGGGCAAGATGATCGCGATCCCGTTCGAGATGGTGCTGGTGTTCGTCGTCTGCCTCCCGTTCATGATGCGGTTTCGATACACATCGGCATACGAATACCTGGGAGACCGCTTCGGGTCGGCTGCCCGCCTGCTGGGTGTCATCCTGTTTGGACTGATGGCCACACTCTGGATGGGTTTCGTCGTCCTCGCATCGGCCCGCGCCTTGTCGATCGTGTCGGGCTTCCCACTCTGGGGCGTGATTACGGTCGTCGGATCGGTCGCCACACTTTATACGATGCTCGGTGGTCTGCGGGCCGTGATCTGGACCGATGTCGTCCAGGTCGTACTCCTCGTGGGTGGCGGGATGTTCGTCATCGGATACGTCGCGCTGACGACCGGATCGTTCGTTCCGGCCTGGTATGCCGCTGCCAAGGTCCACCTGGCGAGCACCGGGAACCACGAGCCCTTGCGGTTCTTCAGTGCCGATCCCTTCGTCCGCGCGACCATGGTCACCGTTGCGCTGAACATGTTCGTGTGGCACATCTGCACTCACACGGCCAATCAGATGACCGTCCAGCGTTATTTCAGCACGACGGATGTTCGTCCCGCCCGACGCAGTTTCGTGACGGCTTCCCTGCTCGGAGTGGGCATTAACCTGATGCTGATGACCGTGGGCCTGGCGATGGTGTATTTCTACGCCGGGCTGCAGCATCCCCTGGAACAGCATCTCGATATCGCCGTTCGCGCGCAGCAGGACCTCGTGTTTCCGACGTTTGCGGTGCACCGCCTGCCACCGGGCTTCGGTGGTGCAATCCTTGCCGCGTTACTCGCGGCGGCCATGTCCAGCATCGATTCGGGGATCAATTCGATTGCCACTGTTGTGGCCATCGAATGGGAACAGCGGAGCGGAGAACGCGCCGGTGCGGCCGACCACGTCACACGAGCGCGGTGGCTCACGGGGCTGCTCGGCCTGTTCATTACGCTGGCCGCTGCCTGTCTCGCCTTCCTGCCCGATGATCTGGGAATCGTCGACGCGATGCCTCGGACCTTCAACGCGATTACCGGCCCGCTCGGGGGGATGTTCTTTGTCGGAATGCTCGTGCCCCGCGCGAGCCAGCGCTCCGTCATCATCGCCGCCTGCTGCGGACTGGCCACCAGCGTGGGGCTGGGGTATCTGCATGAGATCGGTCTCGTCCTCCATGGCTGGGGCCTCGTGAGCACGCCACCAGAGGCCATTAGTTTCACCTGGCCGATGCCCGCCTCGCTGTTGATGACACTGAGCGTCGGCTTCCTCATGAGTCGATTCGACGCGCCTGCCAGCGTAGATCGCAACCTGATCGTGTGAGATCCTGCACCGGAGGGGGCAAAGCCCGAGTCACCGAGTTCCGAGGAGAACGACTGCGATGGCCGAAAGACTGCGAGTCGCCGTGGTGGGGATTGACCATCCGCACGGCCATGGCTGGCGGGAACTGCTGCGAGCCGTTGAGTCCGAAATCGAGATCACGGGGATCGTCCCGGGCTTCGATGGACAACTGGCCTCGCTGGAGGAGCGACTTGCGCAGGTTCCCCGCTTCACAACCGTCGATCAACTGCTTGCTGCCGAAGCGATCGACGCCGCACTCGTCTGCCTGCCCAACGCGGAAGTCCCTGCGGCCGCGCTGCAACTGGCACGGGCCGGCAAGCATCTGCTGGTGGAGAAACCGGTGGCAGCCGCGCATCGGCCGCACGTCCGCTGCTTCAGGCCATCCGCGAGCATCGTGTCGTGTTTCAGTCCGGATACCTGTGGCGTTACGACGAGTGTGCCAACCGTCTGCGAGCCATGCTCAGAGAGGGGCGGTTCGGAAAGCACATCAGCACGGAAGTCAGCTTCATGACCAGCGACGTCAGGCATCGCGGCCCGGACCATTACCTGTTCGACCGCGCACTCAGTGGAAGTGGGTTCTTCAACTGGCTCGGGTGTCACGCCCTCGATCTGCTGATGTACCTGCTGCCACAGCCGATCGTAGGCGTTACCGCCCGTTGTGGTGTCTTCGGTGCCACACCCGTCGATGTGGAAGATGGGGGCGTCGCGATTCTGGATCTCGCTGACGGCAGCCTCGCCACATTTCTGGGGGGCTACTGGCTTCCCCGCTGGGCCGGGGAGTTCCGCTGGTGCACACGCGGCAGCGAACGCTGGGTGCACTGGGAACCGACGCGCGAAGGCACCTCGGGCGTCCTGCTGATTCACGGCCCCCAACCACAATGGATTGCCATGGAAGAGGAGTTCATCACTCCGCCCGATGACACGCCTGGCTACGGCGGGCAACAGGGAATTCAACTGCTTCGCGACTGGATCGACGCGATCCGCAGCGGCGGGCGGGACTGCCGAAATACCCCCGAGACTGCGCTGGCCGCCCTCGAACTCATCGACACAATTCACGAGTCGTCCCAACAACAGCGTCGCATCGAATGCCACCTCGGAGGAGTGGGGTGACAGCTGACACCGATGAGCTGCTGCCACGCACATCCCGGCGGATTCTCGAGGGGATCGACCAACAGCTCCACCGCGGACTGCAGCTCTACGTCTCTCTGAGGGGCCGGGTTCTGGTCGATCGTGCCTGGGGACAATCCCACGAGCACGTGCCCCTGACACGCCAGACGCTCCTCATCTGGCTCTCTGCCGGAAAGCCGCTGACGGCGGTCGCCCTTCTGCGGCTGGTCGAGGAGGGACGCATCAGCCTGGACACGCCTGTCGCCGTTGTCATTCCGGAGTTCTCCCAGGGGGGCAAGGCGGCAGTCACGGTTCAACAATTGCTGACCCACTCGGTCGGCCTGCAGGACGGGATCTCCGGCTGGCCCAACGACACATGGGACGAAATCATCGCCCGCATCTGCAGGACCCCACAACGGGAGGGCTGGGATCACCGGCAACAAGGTGCCTATGACCCCGCGCGCACCTGGTTCATCCTCGGGGAACTCATCCGTCGTCTGGATGGGCGACCGGTCGCCGATGTCGTGCGCGATGACGTCATGCGGCCCATCGGCATGCAGGACTCCTGGATGCGAATGCCACCAGAGATCCATGCAGCATACGAAGATCGCATCGGCCGGATGCATCGCGCAGGGAGGAACCCTGCGCGAAACTCATGGACACACGGCGGCGCTTTGCGAAGCCCCATCCCCGGGGGTGAGCTGTCGCGGGCCAATCCGCGACCTGGGCTATTTCTATGAGATGCTGCTCCTGGGAGGCGAACGGCATGGGGCCAGGCTGCTGTCAGCAAAGATGGTCGCGAACCAGACAGCCCGACACCGAGAGGGGATCTACGACCAGACTCTCGGTGGCCGGGTGGACTTCGGTCTGGGCGTCATCATCAATTCGAGGCACTACGGCGCCAACGCTGTCCCGTACGGCTTCGGTCCCCACTGTTCACCGCGAACGTTCGGACATGCCGGGGCACGAACCTCGATCGCCTTTGCTGATCCGGCCTGCGGACTCGTCGTCGCCGCCGCGGCCAACGGGGCCCAGCCGGAACCTGTCAACAGCAGACGATTCGAACAGCTGAGTGCCGCGATCTACGAAGACCTGGGACTCTCTTGGTGAGTTCGATGGTCGAGGCCGACGTCAGTAATCGAGACTGGCACCGCCGTCAACGACGAGCCCTTGCCCGGTGATGAAGCTGGAGTCTTCTGTGGCCAGAAACAGGCAGACACGGCCAATCTCTTGGATCGAGGCCATCCGCCCCAGGACCTGCAAGGCGGCCACACGCTCCAGGGCCGAATCCGGGTCATCCAGCGTGGCTGCCCACTGGCGCATCAGTGGTGTGTCGACGTTACTGGGGAGCACCGCATTCACGCGAATGCCGTCTCGACCCAGCTCCAGGGCCAGAGCCTTCGTCAGGCTCAGCTGGGCTCCCTTCGACGCCGCGTAGGCCGCTGAGTGCTCCTGCCCGAGGACAGCGGTCATCGAGCTCATGTTGATGATCGTCCCCCGGGACTTCCGCAGGTGTGGTGCCGCGAACCTGCACCCCGCGAACGTGCTGACAAAGTTGATGCGCATGAGCTGTTCCAGATCCTCGAGGGAGGTGTCCTCGAGGGACATGGACGGTGGGTGCACGCCGGCGTTGTTGATCAGGCAATCGAGGCGGGAAAAGTGGCGAACGGTCACGTCCAAAGCCTCGCGGATCTGCTCGCCGGCACTGACGTCGCACGGGCAGAACAACGCACTCCCCGCGCGAATCCCATTCAGTTCGTTGACCAGCTGGTCCCCTTCAGCGACCGCGCGATCCAGCAAGCTGACGCAGGCCCCCTCGGCATGAAACACTTCAGCACAGCCTCGCCCGATTCCCTGAGCCCCCCCGGTAATGACGACGACCCGATCACGAAATCGCATGTCGGACTCCTGCTGGAAGTGAAACCCGCCTGCCACGAGGCCTGGCCGCGTTCTGGTTCCATCAATTTGACCGATCCACAGGCGTGACGTAGCGTTGGAGACACAGACCATCATAGCAGAATCGCAACAGGAGCTCGCCGATCCGATTGTGCGTGTTGTAACGACGGATGTGCCCCTCTCTGCTCCGACGCGCCGGAATTCCTCGTCATGACTGACCTCAACGGCGACCTCACCTCGCTGGGCTTTCTCGAACAGCTCAAGGCTGAGCTGGAACAGGGTCCATCGGCCGCATATGCCAGGGCGTCCCTCGACGATGCGGAACCCTCGCCGGAAGAAGTCCGTGTGGCTGTCGCCGAGGCGGCCGCCGAATTGCTCGAAGCGCTCCCCCACAAAGCACCGGATCCATGGACCACGGAGGAAGTCGACCTTGCTGACACCCCTTTAACGCCGAAATCGGCTTCCGCCGCCCGCGCCCGTTCCGACGTGCAACCCGCACCGGCAGTCGTCAGTAAGCCCAAGCCGTTCTCCCTGCCCGAAGCCGTTCGGAGCAACTCGCAACTCGCCGAACTGTTTGAGCGTGTCAACGAACTCCTCGGTGGCAGCCGCGCGGAGGTTGGTGAGTTCCGTCCCCCCGTGCCGGAGAGCCTGGAGGAGACCGGACTGATTGCGGAGGAGATTGAGCGACTGTCGCTCAAGTATCTGCTGAGCAAGGGTGCGGCCTCCGGGAGACAGATCAGCTCCCAGTTGCGGCTTCCGTTCGGCATCGTCGAGCCGCTGCTCAAGGACTGGAAGAACGAGCAACTCATCGCCTTCAAGGGTGCGGCGGAGATGGGGGACTACGTCTTCACGATCACCGACAAAGGGCGCGATCGCGCCAAACGCTACAACGAAGAGTGCTCTTACTTCGGTGCAGCGCCAGTGCCGCTGCAGGATTACCTCAAGGCAATGAGTGCCCAGAGCATTGCCAAGCAGAACGCCACCGAAGTCGATCTGAAGCGGGCCTTTGCCGACCTGCTCATCAGCCCGGACATGCTCGACCGCCTGGGCCCCGCAGTGAACTCCGGGCGCGGCATGTTTCTCTTCGGTGAACCGGGTAACGGCAAGACCAGCATCGCCGAGCGCGTGACCACCGCTTTTGGATCCACGATCTGGATCCCGCGCACCCTGGGCATCGATGGCGACACTATTCGCCTTTACGACCCGGGTGTCCATCAGCTCGTTGACATGCCGATTGAAGATGACGGCCTGTTTGACCTGTCAGGGATTGACCAGCGCTGGGTCTGCATCGCCCGTCCGACGATTGTCGCAGGTGGCGAACTGACCATGGATGAGCTGGAGGTCACACAGAACCCGCAGACGAAGATCTGCGAGGCTCCCCTGCAGCTCAAGAGCAACTGTGGCACGCTGGTGATCGACGACTTCGGTCGACAGACCATGCCCGTCGATGTGCTGCTCAATCGCTGGATTGTCCCGCTGGAAAAGCGTTACGACTTCCTCAATCTTCCCAGCGGCAAGAAGATCCAGGTCCCGTTCGACCAGCTCATCATCTTCTCGACCAACCTCGAACCGCGGGACCTCGTTGACGGGGCATTTCTGCGTCGGATCCCATACAAGATCGAAGTGACCGACCCGTCGGAGGAGCAGTTCCGGCAACTGTTCGACATCATGGCCCCCAAGCTTGGCCTGCTGCTCGATCGTGAGGCGGTCGATTACCTGATCCACACGCACTACAAGTCCGTCGGACGCCCCTTCCGGGCCTGTCAGCCGCGCGACCTGTTGCTGCAGATCCGCAATTTCTGCATGTACAAGGGGCAGGAGAAGAAAGTGACGAACGAAGGTTTTGACTTTGCTGTCTCGATCTACTTCTCCGTGATGTAGACGCGGACCACTGCCCCCCTGCTAGTCGGCCATGGGGTCAATCGGCCATCGGCGACGTCAGCTCTCTGGTACGCCGACGAAAGCGATAACCGACGCCGCGCACTGTCTCCACCAGCGCCGCATGCTCACCCAGCTTCTTGCGCAGCGAGCGAATGTGCACATCGATGGTCCGCTCCAGCGAGTTGGCGTCTTCCCCCCGCGAGCAGTCCATCAGTTCGTGCCGATTGAACGTTCGTCCCGGCTGTCGGACAAAGGCCCACAGCAGGCGGAACTCCGTAGGCGTCAAATCGACCTCGCTGCCGTCGACTTTCGCAACATGCTGCACGCGGTTGATCTCGATGCCTTCGATGTTGATCACGTCGCCCGATTTGCGGGAAGGTGCCGGCCGACGCAACTGCGCCTTCACCCGCTGAACCAGCGGCTTGATGCGAAACGGCTTGGCGACGTAGTCATCGGCTCCGAGATTGAAGCCGACCACCTCGTCCATTTCCTCGTCCTTGGCGGTGAGCATCAGAATGCGGATCTCCTGCGTCCGCGAATCGCTGCGGAGTTGCCGACAGACCTCCAGCCCGTCGATCACCGGAATCATCAGATCGAGGATCACCAGATCGGGCAAAGAGCTGCGGGCCCGGCGCAGTCCGGTCTGTCCGTCGGGCGCCGTCAGTACCTCGAACCCTTCCCGTTCGAGGTTGTACTGCAGAATGTCCACAATCGAGGGCTCATCCTCAACGATCAGAATCGTCTGCTTGTTCATGGATTGACCTGTGGTTCGGTACGTTGCAGGGGGCGCCCATGGCGTACAATCACGCCATCCACGAGGTAGACGACATCCTCGGCAATGTTGGTCGCATGATCGGCGACGCGCTCCACCTGACGGGAGGCCGAGAACAGATGCAGCAGCGGCTCGATGCGCTCTGGAGTCTCGTGCATTTCTTCGATCAACCGGTCAATGATCGTGCGGTTGAGGTCATCGATCGAATCGTCTTCGCTGCACACGTCGCGGGCTTTCTCCGTATCCATTTCGACGTAGGCGTCGATCGCACGGTGCAGCATGTTGACGGCACAGTGCGCCATGTCCTTCAGGCGGTCCGGAACGCACACGTCCTGCGCCGTATTCAGGCCGCAGGCACGTTCCGCGATGTTCACCGCCAGATCGGCCACCCGTTCGAGTTCTCCGGAGATCTTCATCACCGTCGCGATACGGCGCAGGTCTACGGCAACCGGCTGATGCAGGGCCAGCATCTTGAGACAACTGTCTTCGATCCGTACGTCCCAGGCATCGATGTCGTCGTCCTGCTGTGCGAGCAATGTCGCTTCTTCGAAGCTGGGACGATCGAGCTGCGCAACCGCCTGGTGGATCATCTCCTCAACCTGGCGCACATGGACAGCAGGTCCTTGTGGAGTGCGTCCAGATCGTGAGTGAGGTGCAATGACATCGTCTATTTCTCGCCCGGGTGGCATAACGGCCTGAGGACTCAGCCGAATCGGCCGGTGATGTAGCGTTCGGTCTGTTCCTCGGTCGGCTTCGTAAACATCTGCTTGGTGGCCCCCATCTCGATCAGCTGGCCCTGGAAGAAGAAGGCCGTACAGTCGCTCACACGGGCCGCCTGCTGCATGTTGTGGGTGACGATGACGATCGTGTAATCCTGCTTGAGATTTGCGATCAGGTCCTCGATATGCGTCGTCGAGGCCGGATCGAGAGCCGATGCGGGCTCATCCATCAGCAGGACGTCGGGATTCGTGGCCAGTGCCCGGGCGATGCACAGTCGCTGCTGCTGCCCGCCCGAGAGCGCCATGGCCGACTCCTTCATCCGATCCTTCACCTCATTCCAGAGTGCAGCCTGCTGCAACGAGTGTTCCACGATCTCCGTCAGCCGGCGACGGTCGCGAGTCCCGGCGATGCGCGGTCCGTAGGCCACGTTGTCGAAGATCGACTTCGGGAACGGTGTCGACTTCTGAAACACCATCCCGACGCGTTTCCGCAGGGCGACGACGTCGATGTCTTCGCCGTAGATGTTCAAGTTTTCCAGGAGCACTTCGCCGTCGATCCGGGCCCCTTCGATGATGTCATTCATGCGGTTGAGGGTCCGCAGGAACGTACTCTTGCCACATCCCGACGGACCGATCAGGGCCGTCACCGAACGCTCGGGGATCTTGAGCGAGACGTCAAACAGTGCCTGCTGGGCTCCGTAATAGAAGTTCAGACCTCGCGTTTCGGCCTTGATGCCGCGCGGCGAACCGGCCCCGGACGAAGGGTCCGTCTCCGTGCGCTTGACGAGATCTGAAAACGAATGCAGGACGGAAGACATCGCGAACTCAGGCTTGGAGATGCTTCTGGAAGTGATTGCGGATATAGATCGCTAATCCGTTCATCAACAGCAGACAGGCCAACAATACGAGGATACCGGCCGCAGCAACGTGCCGATAGTCCTCACCCGGCTGCTTGACCCAGTTGTAGATCTGCATCGGAAGTGCTGTGTACTCACCGAACGGTGCCTGCAGAACACCCTGCGGATTGGTCAGCAGTTGCACGGGGTTGGTGATGCCCCCGGGAGTTGCGCGGTAGAAGACGGCCGCCCCCACCATCACCAGTGGGGCGGTCTCGCCGATCGCCCGCGAGATCGCGAGAATCACGCCGGTCAGAATGCCCGGCACCGCCACCGGCAACACCTGATGCCGCACCGTTTCCCACCGCGTCGCGCCGAGCGCCAGCGACGCATGGCGGATGGAGGGAGGCACCGCGCGGATTGATTCCTGGGCCGAGACGATGATGATCGGCAGCACCAGCAGGCTCAGCGTGAGCGCTCCGGAGATGACCGTCTCGCTGAAGGGGAGCGGGATCCGGATACCCAGCAGCGAGATGGCGCTCACATGCGTACCGGTCCACTGCTCCATCAGGCCGCCAGGCCGAAAGACCCCGAACATCCGCACGAAGACCGTCAGCCCCAGAATTCCGTAGACGATCGACGGGACACCGGCCAGATTGGCGATATTGATACGAATCAGGCGCGTCAGCCAGGTGTCGCCCGCGTACTCCTCGAGGTAGACGGCGGCACCGACGCCGACCGGTACCGAGAACAGCACGGTCAGGACCATCAACCAGAAGCTGCCCCAGAGCCCCGCGAGAATCCCCGCCTGCGCTGGATACAGCGACGAATCGTAATTGCTGATGAAGTCCCAGCCCACCCAGCCCCATGCCTGCCACAGCACACAGGCTAGGAGCACTGCCAGAACCACCACGCCGAACCAGGTCGACACGAGACAGACGACGGAGAAGACCTGCCCGATCCGCCGCTTGGGAACTGAGTGAGACTCAGCGTCGGTGTTCAATGGTAGACCTCTCGATAACGCCGCATGACCCGTTGCGAAATGATGTTCATCACGAGAGTCACCGTGAACAGGCACAGGGCGACGGCGTACAGACTCTTGTAGATCAGGTCATAGGCGACGTCCCCTCCCATCACGCTGACGATGTAGGCCGTCATGGTCTGAATCGAATCGAAGGGGTCGGCCGTCAGTCGCGGGTTGTTGCCGGCGGCGATCGTCACGGCCATGGTCTCGCCGATGGCGCGGGAAATCGCCAGCAGGAACGAGGCGACGATGCCCGAAAACGCGGCCGGCACCACGATCCTGACCGACACGT
This sequence comes from uncultured Planctomycetaceae bacterium, assembly GCA_963715185.1. GTDB lineage: Bacteria > Planctomycetota > Planctomycetia > Planctomycetales > Planctomycetaceae > CAVPPT01. The sequence goes on along the minus strand of CAVQRG010000009.1, from coordinate 53,275 downwards.
CGAACTTCGTCGAACCGAGGGCATAGCCCGCCTCCCTCAGGCTCCGCGGGACGGCCCGCAGCGCATCCTCACTCAGCGAGCTGACCATCGGAATGATCATGATACCGACGACCGTACCTGCGGCGGCTGCGTTGTAGACTTCAACCTCGAAGCCTAGCAGTCGCTCGAAGAACGGCTCGATGACGTAGGGCGTCACGAACACCAGCGCGAAGTAGCCGTATACCACGGTCGGAATGCCGGCGAGGATCTCGAGGACCGGCTTGATGATCCCCCGCACCCGCGGGCTGGCATACTCGCTGAGGTAGATTGCGCTGGCGATTCCGAGGGGCAGGCCAATCAGCGCGGCGATCCCCGTGACCATCATCGTTGCCGTCAGGAGTGGCAGAATGCCGTACTTGTCTTCCTCCCACTCCCACTCCGTACCGGTGAGGAAGTCCCAGAACGGGACCTGCTGGAAGAACGCCTTGTCCCCGGACAGCGAGAACACCGATTCCTGCAACAGCACGAAGATGATGCTGACGGTCGTAATGACCGACATCAGGGCGCACAGGAACAACACGGCCTGGATGACCTGCTCTTTGCGCGAGCCGCCGTAAACCGACGAACAAGCGACCCGGACCGAGCGTCGGGTGACGGAGTTGGCTCTGGCTCCATCGCATTCACCGCAACAACCCGTTCTCAAAGGCCTGATCGGGAAGTCCGTCGCTGCAGTCGCAGGGGTGATTCCCCGCGACCGATCGACTCAGTTAACCGCAAGCTCCTGGCTCAGGGCCTCTTCCAGTCGCTGGTTCGACTCCTGGAATTCGGCGGGGTTGAGCCGGATGTATTTCTTGAAGGACACGAGTTCCTGCCCTCGTTCGGAGAGGTAGAACTTGACGAAGTCCGCCACCTCCGGACGCTCCAGCGCATCGCGCCGAACGTAGATGAACAACGGGCGGGACAGCGGCACGTAGGTCCCCCCCACAATCGTTTCCGTCGTTGGCTTCACCGCCTGGGAAACATCGCTGCCCATGGGCGCGATGCCCAGCACCTTCAGTTTGTCCTGATTCTCGGCGTAGTAGGCATAACCAAAGTAGCCCAACGCATACTTCTCGCCGGCGATCCCGGTGGCCAGCACATTATCGTCGGTGTTCTCCTGGTAATCGTTGCGCGTCAGCGCTTCCTTGCCGAACGCCTCGGCAACCGTCACTTCCTTGAAGTAGTCGTAAGTGCCGGACTTGCTGTCAGGGCCGAACAGCTTGATTTCCTTGTTCGGCCAGCTCGGGTTGAGATCGCTCCAGAGCTTGATGGGGCTATCCTTGCGCCACAGTTCGGCCAGTTGGTCGATCGTCAACGCGTCGCACCAGTCGTTGTCCTTGTTGACCATCACGGAGAGACCATCGGTGCCGATCTTCAGCTCGACATATTCAATGTCCGATTCACGGCAGCGTTCGATTTCGGATTTTTTGATTTCGCGAGATGCGTCGTTGATATCGGTCTCGCCGCGAATGAACGCATCGAAACCTCCGGTTGTCCCGGAGATATTCACGCGGACCTGAACGTCCGGATGATCGTCCCCGTAGACTTCCGCCATCGCGGACGAGATGGGTGCGACCGTGCTGGACCCGTCAATCTTGATCGTCTTGGTAGCACCAGCGGCCCCGGTGCCGTCGCTGCTGGTCCCGGCCCCGCCGTTCTGTTCGACCGAGCAGGAGGCCAGCAGCAGTCCCAAGGCACAGACACTCAACAGTTCCACTCGAGTACGGGACATTGGTCGCAAGCATCCTCTGGAGATGGGGTTCAGTCGATGAGATTGAGTAGTCACCGACAGTAAGAGTGAATTGTTAAGATGTCAACTTCGCGAGCATGAAGTTCTGGTTAAGGTGTCTGTCGTGTCACACGGGGCGATCGTGGTGTCTCCTCGGGCTCTGCCAAAGGCAGCCTGACCGTGAATGTGCTTCCCCGACCCAGCTCACTCCGCAGTTCGATGCTGCCACCGAACACCTGCACGAGATTCTTGACGATGGCCAGCCCGAGGCCCGTGCCACCCCGTTTCCGGTCGCGAGCCCGGTCCACTCGATAGAAGCGTTCGAAGATTCGTGCCTGATGCTCCCGGGCGATGCCGATCCCGGTATCGCCCACATCGATCCGCACCAGCCCCTGCTCCTCGCACCAAACGACCTGAACCCGGCCACCGTCAGGGGTGTAGTTGACGGCATTGCCGATCAGGTTCTCGAGGATGGTCCGGAACTCACGACGTCCCACGCGCGCGAGCAGCGGGTCTTCGGGCCGCTGGACCTCAACATTGATCTGCCTTGAGTCGATGATCCCGGCGTGAGCCTCCAGAGCCGCCTCCACGCTCTCGGCGACCGATACGTCCTCTGCCGCGAACGACTCTGACTCCGATTCAACCTTGGCCAGCTGCAGCAGATCCAAAATGAGGCGATACAGTCGGTCCGACTGGTCGAGGATGCGGTCCAGAAACTCGCGAGCCCGCTCTGGATCATCGACCGCACCGGATGCCAGCGTATCGGCGTAGGCCTGAATCGATGTCAGGGGAGTCTTCAACTCGTGCGAAACGTTGGCGACGAAATCGCGCCGCATGTGCTCCAGGCGACGCAACTCCGTGATGTCATGCAGCACGAGGACGGCCCCCGGGATCGGCTCCGCCGGCAGCGGGGCACCATTCAAGGCCACGATGCACTTGGTGCGTTTCAACTCGAACTCTTCCTGCAGTGGCTGAGGAGCCTGCAACAGTCGCTCCACCAGTTCCTGGATCCGCGGAGAGCGGGCCACCTCCCAGATGTGCTTGCCCAGCACATCCCGCGTGCGAAAATCGAGCAACGGCACCGCGGCGTTGTTCGTGAACAGAATCCGCTGGTTCGCATCGACTACGACGACTCCCTCGACCATCGTCGAGAGAACTGCCTGCAGCAGTCGGCGGTTCGACTCGCTGACTTCCGCCCGACGCAACTGTTCGTGCCCCTGGTCGCGTAACGCCGCTCCGAGCCGATTGATCGCCAGCGCCAGCGGCGCCACGTCGTCCGTACCGGCCTCCAGCCGTTCCGCCAGATTGCCCTGGACCAGATCCTCGACGGCCCGCGTAAGGACAGCCTGTCTGCGGGCCAGTTTCCCCGTAAGCCAACGCAGGTACAGCGCGAGAAAAACGCTGGCTCCGACAACACAACTGACACGCCCCGTGGTCGTCATCCAGGGGGTCGACAGCCCTACGGCGGCCAGAACGATCACGACCGGAACGCTCGTCAGCCAGAAAAGTCGCAACGGGAACGGGTTCATGGCACGACGGCAGAACCGGGCATCAGGCAACTGGTCGCTCATGCTAAGGGGAGCGCCCCCGCGCGGACAATCGACCTTCCACCGATTCGAGGTCCGCAAGTCCCCTACGATCGAAATCTCCGGACCCGGAGGTGATGGAACGAGTTACCACGCTGCTGGACATGCGCTGGTATTCTCTTCCCGATTCGTCCATCCGTCGGGAATGTCAGACGATCCGGCAGATTTGGCCGGTCACCCGCCGGGGCGGGACGAGTCGCTGCCGATAGGGGACTAAGCTTCTCCTGTCACAGAAGTTAGGCTCGGTGGTGATGCACCGCCCCATCCCGAATTCTCCCCGTCCAGAGCATTGTCCGATCGATCTCACACCCGTGAGCCGTCGAACATCGGCGGATGCCCCGACGGGAACGAAGCTTGCACGCCATCACGGTCTGCGCTGATCCAGCCCCTTCCGGAGTCGCCTGATCAACGGGTATTCGATGCGAGCCATACGTTGTTCTCTCGCCGGTCGGCTGCCGCAGGGCCGACACACTGCGGAGAGAGTTCCCCGTTCTTCCGGGCAAGGTGGGCTGCAGGGGCGATTCCGGTGCCTGCTCCTGGGGCTGGCGCTGGTGGCCTCGCTCGGCAGCCAGAACTCTGCCGTGGCGCAGGTGACCTTCTCCGTTCCGGACGGTCAGGTGAGCGAAACGTTCGACTCCGGATCAGTCTTCCCCGCCGGACCACCTTGTTACTGGATCGCCAGCAGTCGTCGTCTCCCTCAGCAACCCTCGGAGTGCCGGGCCTGGCATCTCGACTACTTTCAGCAAACGCATGACGGTTCCGTCCAGGCGACGTCGTTGTCGACGCTGGTTGCTCAGATGGTTCCCGGTGCCCCGATCTGTATCTTCATTCATGGCAGCTTCGTCGATGTGGAATGGCATCGACGCGAAGCACGGGCGACTTACCCCTGGATTCGTTGCGCGGCGCCCCACCTGCCCCTGAACGTGATCTTCTACACCTGGCCCAGTGATGCACAGCGAACCTACATCCCACAGGTCGACGTCAACCAGCGCGGTCGCTGGGCGGCCAACAACGCCTTCTATCTGGCCGATCTCATCGCCCAACTACCACCCGGGACGCCCGTCTGTCTCGTCGGTCACAGTCATGGTTGTCGTTCTGTGGCCGCGACACTGCACCTCATCGGCGGTGGCTCCATCGCGAACTACAGCTACCCTTCCACATCCGGGCTGCAGCGTCGCTATCGTGCCGTCCTCGCAGCCGCGGCCATTGACCGACATTGGCTGAACCCCGGTGAACGTTACGGCTGTGCCCTGTTTCCGACGGAAGGTCTGGTCAATCTCGTCAACCGGACCGACTGGGCTCTGCATTTCTACCCGCTTCGACAGTTCTTCTCGCGCAAGGCCCTGGCGACGACGGGCTTCACCCGAACCGACCGACTGCGACTCGGAGATCTGAATCCCAAGGCTTTCGATCTGGACGTCACGGCCCTCATCGGCTGCGGCCACTATTGGCCCAATTACATTGAACATCCCGAGCTGGCAGCGGCCCTCGTCCCGTACGTGTACTTCCCGGAGTGCTGGTCGAACCCGGTCATGGGCCGATCGGCGGAAGGCGGGCCACCTACCGCCGGTCCGCAAGCGCAGGCTGAGCCACGTGCGGGAGATCTGGCAGGTCGGGGGCAATCGACCGAGGCGTCAGTCGTCGTCCCGGCCATAGCGGAAGGGCTCGCCCCGGATTTCATAACCTGGTCGCAGGGCGACATTGATCAGCAGCCCGCTGGCCAGGCAGAACGTTAACAGGCTCGACCCCCCATAGCTCACGAGCGGCAGTGTCAGCCCCGTAATGGGCATCAGTCCGACGGTCATACCGGTATTGATCGCCACCTGGGCCGCCATCAGCGCGACGATCCCCACGGCGAGCAGTCGTCCGAACGGCTCATGCGTGCCAGCCGCGACCCGGAGTCCCCCTCCGAAGAAGATCAGATAGCTCAGCAGAACCCCCAGTGTCCCGGCGAGCCCCCAGCTTTCTCCGATCAGACAGAAGATGAAGTCAGTGCGTCCGGCCGGCAGATGATAGGCCAGTGGATCGTCGACACGAACTCCCGCAACGTCGCTACCCCAGGATCCCCCCAGGGCCAGCACCTGTTTGGACTGGTGCAGGTGATAGCCGTCCCCCCGCGGAGCTTCTCCACCATCCTCCTGCACAAACAACATTGTGACCCGCGACTTCTGCTCGGCGCTCATCTGTGTCCACAGCACGGGCAGGGCTGCCACGCCCAGCAGCGCGACGGCCACAAGGTGGCGAGGCCTCGCTCCGGCGGCGAACAACATGGCGTACAGCACAGGAAAGAACAGCAACGAGGTGCCCAGATCGGGTTCCCTCAGAATCAGCAGCACCGGCACCAGCGTGAGGACGAAGGGCACCAGCAGCCCCAGCAGCCGCCGATAATTGCGGCGGTACATCAGGTAGTGGCTGAGGGCCATGATGTAAGCCAGCTTGGTGAGCTCGGAGGGCTGCACGTCGACTACGCCGCACGGGATCCAGCGATGTGCCCCGTTGCGAGCGGGAAACAGATAGACGAGCCCCAGCAGCAGCAGGCTGACCGCGAACAGCGGGTAGCTCCATCCACGGAGCCGACGATAGGGAAACCACGCACCGCAGGTCAGCGCCACCAGGCCCAGGACCACCCAGACTGTCTGGCGCTTGCGCAGGACGCCGGCACCGACCAGTTCGTCCCCCCGGGCAATACCGCGCAGACCGGCCAACATCAGCAGGCCAGCACTCGAAACGATCAACCACGGCACACGCTGCCACAGGCGATCCATCGCCCCTCCTCCTCCCGCTATCGAATGCGGGGGGTTTTAGCGGAACCGCGGCATTCAGGAAACAGCAGCCGTGACGGTTTTTCCCCGGTCGCAGCACCATCAGCGCCCACATCGGTCAGCCGTCGAAGTAGAATCTGATGCAATTCCCGAGCGCATCCCCAGCTCGCGACGCCCCCAGGGATCGGCAGATCGCCCTGACAATGAACAGCGGTGCCTACATTAAGGAGAAGCCGGGAGCGACCTCGCCGTCGGAGGCCGCACCAGTTCAGTCGATTCGCGCAACCCCGCTCAGGGGCGCTGGACTCTGTCTGCGCAACGGCAGTCTGACAGTGTGTGCCCTCGGGCTTCTGTTTCTCGAGCTGGTGCATCGCCCCCTCTGGCACACAGACATCTGGGGACATTTGAGTTACGGTCGCTGGATCTGGCAGCATGGGGCACTTCCCTGCACGGAGCCCCTCATGCCACTCGCTGCAGGCGTGCCGATGGTCGACACGGCCTGGCTCAGCCAACTGCTGGGGTACGGGCTCTTCGAGCAGTTCGGCCCGGCTTCGATGCAGTGGTACTATGCCGCGTGCATTACTCTCGCGGTCGGACTGTTGATCCACGCTGTCGTACGGACGACGGGCAGCCTGCTCGCTGGCTTCCTGGCCGCTGCCCTGTTCCTCGTACTCGACTACCAGCAGCTGCTGGTCGTCCGGCCACAGCTCGTCGGCCTAGTGTGCTTCGCAGCCCTGCTCTCCCGGCTGGCGTCCGGCACGCCGCGAGCCAGCGACTGGTACCTGATCCCGCTGGCATTCGTGTTGTGGGCGAATCTGCATGGGTCGGTGATTGTCGGCCTGCTGCTGCTGGCCACCTTCGGCGTTGGACACGCGTTGGACATTTTTCGCCGGACAAGGCGTTTCGGCCCGGTGTTCGCTGACAATGAGGTGCGTCGCCTGATGCTGTTACTGGGCCTCGCGTGCGTCGCAACTCTGATCAATCCCTACGGCGTCCACTTGTACCCCGCCATTCTAGGGGTCGCCCGCAACGCCAATGTCCACGCACTCATCGAGTGGCAACCGCTGACGTGGAGCATGTCGCAGGGGAAGGCGGCCACGTTCGCCACACTGCTGCTGATTGGCGTCTGGCTCACCAGCCCACGGCGGATCACGGGCACCGAGTTTCTGCTGGTCGGCGGGCTCGGCCTCAGTGCACTGCTGACCTCACGCATGATTCTGTGGTGGGCACCAGTGGTCGCCTGGACAGTCGCTGTCCACCTGGCAGCGATCTGGCGACGTTGGTCGGCGGCGGCATCGAACCCGGTTCCCAGCCTGAGGTGGACCATCCTCGCCGCCGGGTGGTTGACGGGCTGCCTGCTGCTGGTCCCTGGGATGCAGCGGCATCGAGCACTCGCGGACGCCTCCGGGCACGCCGAGACACAATTGCTCCGGAGAAGCGTCGCTTCATCGACGCCAGTCGACCTGGTGGAATACCTGCGAAGTCACCCTCCAGAGGGACAGGTGTTCAATACGTTTGAATGGGGGGACTTCCTGTTGTGGGCGGGCCCTCCTGGACTGCAGGTGTTCACAGCGTCCCACGTCCATCTCATCCCGCGGCCCGTCTGGCAGGACTCGCTCGTAATCGTGCGCCACGCCCCGGGTTGGCAGGACCTTCTCGAGCGATATGGCGTGCGCACACTGATTCTGAATCGTCGCCGGCACCGCGCACTCATCAACAGACTGAGGAAGGCGGCCGACGAATGGCGCATTGACTATGTCGACGGTCTGTCGGTGGTGATCGTCCGCAACCGGCAAGGGAGCGTTCACGACTGACGCACGATCGGCTCGACCGCAGCAGACGACTTTGATGTGTCGTCCAAGCTCTTAGCCGCGGAGGAATCCGAGTGCGTTGCCGGATCACCGGCACTCGGAACGAGTCGGCGCTCGATGAGCACTCCGAGCGGCCCGGCCAGCAAGGCCGGCAGCAGAATGATGTCCGCTACCAGTGCCGCACCCACAATCGCGGCCATCAGCCAGCCGAAACGGCTCACCAGCAACAGGTCCGAGCCACTGACAATCAGCATTCCCAGGCCAATGATGGCGCTGGTCTGCCACATTGCCGGCCCACAATGGCTGAGCGCCAAAGAAATGGAGTCGGTCCTCGACAGACCGCGCTGCAAGCCATCGCGAAACCACGTGATGAGGTGCAGCGTGCCATCGACCGCGATTCCCAGTGCGACCGACGCCGTAATCATGGTGCCGATGTCGACTTTCATACGGGCCCACGAGACCAGCCCGAAGACGACGACGACCGGCAGAAGGTTCGGGATCATCGTGATCAGACCCCCCGACACGCTGCGCAGCAGCACCATCATCACGACGGCAATGATCAGAAAGGCCAAGCCGAAGCTGCGGATCAGGCTCTGAAGCACGGCCTCCTGGGTTCGCAGAAACAGCGGCACTGTCCCGGTAATGAGGTGCTTCGCTCCTCCCGTCCCGGCCAGCGTCTCACCAACCACGCGATCTACTTCGTCGCGCATGGCACCGTAATTGGCGTCAGAGAGCACCGCCGTCTGGCGCGGATTCGCCACAACTCTTCACCTGTCGCAATCGTGACGACCTGGTCCCCCTGGGGAAACTGAATCGGGTCGCGGGCCTTGAGCACAAAGCTCTCTTTTGATTCGCGGTTGGATGCCGCCAGGTACTCATCCAGCCCCCGGATCGTGCGGTTGTAACGCGCCTTGACGGGCAACGGAGCATTGGGGGACGGGGGATCCAGCCGGGGGCGGAAGTCGGCCAACGAGAGGAGGCCGCTGATCTCAGGGTTGTCGATCAGCCGGTCCTGCACCTGCCGTACGATTTCCAGACGCTCGACGGAATTCGTCGTGGAGACGATCGTTTCGGGGAACGCCACTACCACTTCCAGTGGCAGGATCCCCGAGAGCCGGTTCTCGAGGAACTCGTAGTCCTGCACGATCCTCAAGCTGGGCCGGAAGTATCGAATGACCTTCGTCTGAGTTTCAAAGTAACGTAGCCCCCAGCCGGCCCCCAGAAACAGCGCCAGGCAGGCCAGCGTCACCACCATCGAGTGTCGCGACAGCCAGCGGCCCAGGGCTTCCCACCGGGAGCGATCGACCTGATGCAGCTCCAGCGGCTTGCCGGACCAGAGCAGCATCAACGCCGGGAACACCACGAGGACCATGACCAGCGACAGCACACAGCCGATCGCCGAGAACATGCCAAACTGGCGAACCGGCAGCAACAGGCTCGTCCCCAGCGACGCCAGACCGATGGCGGTTGTGATGCTGGCCAGGCCGCAGGGTTGCAATGCCAGACGCACGGCCCGGTCGATGGCGCCCTCTTCCTGTTCCTGCGCGGCATGCTGCCAGTAATTGGCGACATGGATCGCTCCCGATGTCGTCAGCACGAACAGCAGGTTCGGCATCACGACCAACACCATGTTGAGTGCCGTGCCTGTGATCGGAACCAGAGCGGTGGCGATCAACGCCGCATAGAGCGATGTCACGAGCACAAGAACTGCCAGCCTCACACTGTGCAGCACCACGAACGCGAACAAGACACTGACACAGACCGACAGGATGACAGGTGACCGCTTGTAGAAATTCCAGGCCGGGTACCGGGGATTCCAAATCGACGCGACGGCTTCGCGGTTGAGTTCGTTGCGGCCGACGGGGTCCCGCCCATGTGCAGGGCATCCTCGGACACCCCGCAGTCGTAGGCCGCCTGGCGAATCTGCCTGAGCGTCTCTCCAACCCTGCGCATCTCCCTCGGGCGTAAGCTTGATCGAAACCGCTACCGGCTCACCGGGATCGAAGAAACAGTCGGCAACGAGGGGACGTCCGGCGTCCTCCAGGCTCAAACACAGTTCACGCACCGGTTCGAACAGCGATGAATGCGGGCCCAGACCCTGCGCCACGATCGTCAGGTCACGGGGCCTGCGCGGATAGGGATCATCAACTCCGGGCTCGCCGAACTCGTCCCCCTCGAACGCGGGGGCGATCTGCTCGGCGGTGTCGGGCTGGACGGTCGCTTCCTCGACCGTGACCGTCAGCCCGAACTGCTCCTCGATCCGGGCGGCAAGCTGCTGCTGCACCTCGGGGAGTCGCTCGCGACCCGCCTCGGTCAGTTCGATGCACAGAGGTCCCGGGCCGATTAACAATCCAACCAGCCGCTGAACTGCTTCATCGCGATCGATCTTGTTCTCCAGCATGCGGAAGATCACATCGCGCGGGTGCGCACTTCGTCGAGCCCGCTCACACGGCCTGGTCGCTCTCCCAGTTCGTCGCGTGGACCAGCCAGTGTGGCCGCAAACTGTTCGACACGCGGGTCGTTCAGCGAAGCGTCATCCCAGGAAACCAGCAACCGTGTCTCGTCGCCGAAGTGGTTGTGAAACCAGTCCAGCACCCGGGCGAAGGGATCCCCTTGGGGCAACCAGGTTTCGACGTCGTTCTCGACATTCAGCCCGATGAGCGGCAGCACCACGAAGGGGAGCAGGACCACCAGCGCAGTGCCAACCAGAGCGGCACGGTTTCGAGTCCACCGTCGCGTCGACCCTTCAGGTGCATCGGTCATGGTCTCTCGCGCAGCGCGGCAGAGTCCGCCGGTCGATTTCTCAGAATTGACCGGCATGCAGGAAGAATTCGGGAGCATAGGCAATCCCGGTGGGAAGCGACAGAGTCCCGGAATTCGGTCGCGACGGAGAACCCGCTGGTTGACGCTCTCCATCAGCCGTCTGATAATCCTGTCTCAGCCGGCTTACTCAACCCAGCGGAGCATTTGCACCTATGTCGACGGCTTCCACTCTGGTCCCGGACGATCTGGGGCGGTTCGGTCCCTATGGCCGACGCTTCGTCCCCGAGACCCTGATGCATGCGCTGGAGCAACTTACCCAGGAGTACGTGCGGACGCGCGAGGATGCGGCCTTTCAACAACGGCTGCAGGCACTCCTGAGGGATTATGTCGGGCGGCCGAATCCCCTGTACTTTGCCGAGCGCCTGACAGAATTCGCCGGCGGGGCTCAGATCTATCTCAAGCGCGAGGACCTGAATCACACCGGGGCCCACAAGATCAACAATACCATCGGCCAGGCGCTGCTCACGCTGCGGATGGGGAAACCGCGGGTGATTGCCGAGACCGGCGCCGGGCAGCATGGCGTCGCCACGGCCACCGCGTGTGCCCGTTTCGGCCTGGAGTGCGTGGTTTACATGGGGGAAGAGGACATCCGGCGGCAGAAGCTCAACGTGTTCAACATGCGAACGATGGGAGCAGAAGTACGGGCTGTCACGACCGGATCCCGCACACTGCGGGACGCCATCAACGAGGCCATGCGCGACTGGATGGCCAGCGTCGAAACCACGCACTACATCCTCGGATCGGTCGTGGGCCCGCATCCCTTCCCGATGATCGTCCGGGACTTCCAGTCAGTCATCGGCCGCGAAACGCGGCAGCAATGCCTCGAGAAGTTGGGCCGTCTGCCGAATGAAGTGATTGCCTGTGTCGGCGGCGGCTCCAATTCGGCCGGAATGTTCTATCCGTTTGTCGACGATGCAGGCGTCGAACTGACCGGCGTCGAAGCCGGTGGACGAGGCAGCCAGCCAGGCGAGCATGCCAGTCCTCTGTCGTTCGGCCGGCCTGGCATTCTGCATGGCAGCTACAGTTATGTTCTGCAGGATGACGACGGCCAGACCCTCGACGTGCACTCCATCTCGGCGGGTCTCGACTACCCGGGTGTAGGACCGGAGCACAGTTACTGGAAAGATACCGGCCGCGTAAAGTATACCGCCTGCGGCGATGACGACGCTCTCAAGACGTTTCAGCTCATGGCCCGACTGGAGGGGATTCTGCCGGCCGTAGAGAGCGCACACGCTGTGTCTCATGCCCTGCGCGCAGCGGCGAAGCGAGACGCCGACGACATTATCGTCGTGTGCCTGTCCGGGCGCGGCGACAAGGATGTGAATGAGGTCGCACGCCTCACCGGACAGCAGTTCTGAGCGCCGCGACAGGTTCTCCGACCCACGATCACGCAACCTGAAATCCACGACCAGATTGGGCTCCCTTGACCACACTCACTGCAATTTCAGGCACGCTGACCCGTCTTCGGACGCAGGGTCAGATGGCTTTCATGCCATTTATCACCGCGGGGGACCCGGACCTGAAGACCACGCAGCGGCTGATTAAGCGCCTGGCCCGCGAGCATGTCGATCTGATTGAGATCGGCTTCCCCTACAGCGACCCCATCGCCGACGGCCCTGTCATTCAGGCCTCCTACTCCCGGGCCCTGCAGAAGCATGTCAGCGTCAGCGGCATCCTCGAATCCATCGCAGCCATGCGTCAGGAATCGCTGCCTCCGCTGCTGGCCATGGTTTCGTACGCGATCGTGCTGCGGCATGGTGTGGACGCGTTTCTCGCAGAGGCGAAAGACGCGGGAATCTCCGGTCTGATCATCCCCGATCTGCCGGGCGATGAAGCCTCGGAGTGCTTCGATCTCGTACGAAGCCACGATCTGGACCTGGTACAACTGGTCGCTCCCACCACGCCCAGGCACCGTGTGCGGGTCATCCTCAAGAGCTGCAGTGGATTCGTCTACTGCGTGGCAGTGGCCGGCATCACCGGAGAACGGGAGAGCGTCGCCGACCAGCTTCTGGACCAACTCCGCTGGCTGCGCGAAGAGACGGACCTGCCTTTGGCCGTCGGGTTCGGGATCAGCTCCCCGGAGCACGTACAGCCGCTGCGGGGCTTGGCCGATGGCGTCATCGTCGGGTCGGCCATCGTCCGTCACGTTGCTGAAGCTTCGGAAGGCCTGACCAGCGTCGAAGAGATGCTCGACGCGGTCGGTCAGCTGGCGGCATCCATGAATGCGGCCACACATGCATGATTGGCGACGGCCACGCATCTCACGCGTGACCGATTCAAAGCGCGGCTTCGGCGGACTGGCCTGGCGACTCCCCGCGCCTCAACTGTTGGTGAGGTCTGCGATTCTGCGAAAGTCGTCCTTCAGAGAGCGATAGAGCCCCTGGAAGACGGGGTAGGCAGCGTCATAGACGCGCTGGTCGCGTTTCACCGGCGATGTGGTGCTCACCACCTCAATGGTCGCCTGACACGCCTCAACCACGTTCTTGTAGGCACCAGTGCCGGCGGCAGCCAACAGTGCGACTCCGTAAGCAGGACCTTCCTCGGCGTTGATCGTCACAACCCGGTTGCCGTAAATGCTCGCCTGGAGCTCCCGCCAGAACGCGCTGCGTGCTCCGCCGCCGGACAGGCGGATTTCACGAACCGGAATCTGCAGGCTTCGGATGATCTCCAGGGAGTCGCGCATGGCATAGGTCGCGCCCTCCATGATGGACCGCACCAGGTGCCCGCGACCATGACGCAGACTGAGCCCCACCCAGGCCCCTCGCGCATGCGGATCGGCGTGCGGCGTCCGCTCACCCGTCAGATACGGCAGGAAGAACAACCCCTCGCTCCCCGGGGGTGCCTGTTCTGCCTGCGTGGTGAGCAACTCGTAGGGATCGACCCCCATCGAACTCGCGGCCGCCACTTCCGCGGCGGCAAACTGATTGCGATACCACTGCAGGCTGCCCCCCGCCGACAGGACCACGCCCATCACATGCCACTTGCCGCGCACTGCGTGACAGAACGTGTGCACTCGACCAGTGGGATCGATCTGCACCTCGTCGCTGTGTGCGAAGACGACTCCGCTGGTCCCCATCGTTGCCGAGATGACCCCTTTCCTGACGATGCCGTTCCCCACGGCGCTGGCCGCCTGATCCCCACCGCCTCCGACGACGGGCACCCCCGCCGGCAGCCCGAGGGCCGCTGCCCCGCTCGTAGAAAGCCGACCGCTGATCTCCTCGGATTCGTACACAGCCGGAAGCAGTTCGGCATCAATCTCCAGCTTCTTGAGCAGCGACTTTGACCACTGCCTGGCCCTGACATCGAGCAGTAGTGTTCCAGACGCATCGCTGACCTCGGTTGCGAATTCCCCCGTCAGCCGATGACGGACGAAATCCTTGGGGAGCAGCACCTGCCTGACCCGGTCATAGAGCCGGCTCTCATGATTTCTCAGCCAGAGGATCTTGGGTGCCGTGAACCCGGTCAGTGCGGGATTGGCCACCAGGCGAATGAGCGCAGCGCGACCACCGGCCCGCTCTTCGATCTCCTGACATTCCGCAGCCGTGCGCTGGTCGTTCCACAACAACGCCGGCCGCACGACCTCACTCCGCTTGTCGAGAAACACGCTCCCGTGCATCTGACCGGACAACCCGATGCCCTTGACGTCACCCGCCTTGATACGCGACCGCGACAGCACGGATCGCACGCCCTGACAGGTCGCCTGCCACCAGTCCTCGGGGTTCTGCTCCGACCATCCGGGACGGGGACTCGAGAGCGGGTACTCGACCGTCGTCGTGCCGAGAATGACACCGTCCTCACGCATCGCCAGCGTCTTGGTCCCACTGGTGCCAATATCGATTCCCAGAAAGACACTCATGACCGGTTAGTCCTGATCGCGGGGTGATGTTCTCTGTTGTGCAACTGTCGCTGGACCACCGTCAAGGTCGCCTGCCGGCCTCAAGAAGCCATGATCCCATCCAGGCAATTCGGATCATGGTGATCGAGTCGGGGCAGACCGTCGACCTCGAACAGGTGATTGTACTTCAGCCCGGACCCGGTGTTGAACAGGACGATCCGCTCGTCGGGCGAGAGCCAGCCCGCGTCAGCGAGATGTTTCGCGGCCATCCACACCGCCCCCCCCTCGGGACACGCATAGATTCCCTGACCGACCGCGAGTTCCCTCACCCCCTGCATGAGTTCGTCGTCCGTCACAGTCACGGCGATCCCCCGGGATTCCCGCAGCACGTTGAGCATCAGAAAGTCGCCGACCGCCGCAGGGACGCGCAGCCCAGACGCCACCGTCTGAGCGTTGGGGAACAGTTCCGCCCGATCGGCGCCATCGAGGAAGGCTTTGACGATCGGTGCGCAACCCTCGGCCTGTACGACCACCATCCTCGGTCGCTCTGACCCGATCCAGCCCAATTCCTCCATCTCGTCAAAGGCCTTCCACATCCCAATGAGACCGGTGCCCCCACCCGTGGGATAGAAGATGACATCCGGGAGCTGCAGCTCACTCGTCCCCTCGTGGTCGGCCAGGTCGAACGCCAGTTCGTACCCCATCGTCTTCTTGCCTTCGAGGCGAAACGGCTCCTTCAGCGTCGACAGATCAAACCAGCCGAAGCGCTCACAACCCTGCCGGACCAGTTTTCCACAATCACTGATGAGTCCGTTCACGAGGAACACCCGGGCTCCTCCCACAACGGACTCGATGATGTTCGCGGGCGGCGTGTCCTCAGGCATGAACAAGAAGCACTCAAGCCCGGCCTGCGCGGCATAGGACGTCGCCGCCCCGGCAGCGTTCCCGGCTGAAGGCAGGGCGACCACTTTGGTCCCGAGGGCGACTGCCCGAGTGATGGCGGCGGACATCCCCCGCGCCTTGAAGCTCGCGGTCGGATTGAAGGCCTCATCCTTGACGTACAGCCGTGAGAACCTGGCGAAGGGACCTCGCTTCCGCAGAGACAGCAGCGGCGTGTCTCCTTCACCGAGCGACACGGCTTCGCCTGGAGCATCGACGGGCAGCACCTCCCAGAACTTCCACATCGAACGGATGGTCCGTTGACGCACGACCTCTGGTGTAAACGACCCCCGCAGTCCCGACAGGTCGTAACGGGCAAGCAGGGGTTTTCCCTCACGACTGAGATTCTGCGGGCGCTGGATCTCGTAGGATTCGCCCGTTGCGGTGCAGACCAAGGCCGAGTGCATCACTGCCTCAAGGTAGGAGACCTCGTTAAATCAGGTACCATCCGGAACAGCCTATCGATTGACGCCTTAATTGCAATCGGTTCACCGGCACCAGACGTCGCCTGTTGCCGTCCGGCAACACGGTTTCATGGGAACCTGCCCGGCACCCCGGGATAGCATTGGACGACGTTCGAAGACATAATACGTTCCAAGTACCCCGTGGACCGCAGCATCGAACGTCCCGCAAAAGCGGGCCGGGCCAGATTCCGTTTGATCATGCGTGGGGAGCCAACGATGGTGTCTTTTCAGCCTCCGGGCAAATCGGCCACGTCTCCTCTGGCAGAGACTGCCGTCCCTGGTGGGTCGAGTGCCGCTGATCTGGATGGGACACAGGTCATGTCAAACGAAGCTGCCTCCGAGTCGTCGTCGGGATCGGGCGAGCCGCAGGACGCCGAAAGCCGTTCACCCGCACAGGTGTCCTCCTCCGCTTCCCCAGCCGGGAAGGCGAAATCGTATCGTCTCGGGGATTTCGAGCTGTTCAAGGAACTCGGCCAGGGAGGCATGGGCAAGGTCTACCGGGCACAGCAACTGAGCCTCGATCGTCCCTGTGCGGTCAAGGTGATGTCGAGCGAACTGGCCAAGAAACCGGGCTTCATCGAACGCTTCGTGCGGGAAGCTGCGCGCCATGGCCCGGATCGACCACCCGAACGTGGTGAAGTGCTACGCCGTCGACGAATTCGCCGGCAAGCATTTTGTCGCCATGGAGTTGATGGAAGGCCAGAGCATGCAGGACTGGCTGGACGAGCTCGGAAAGCTCACTGTCCCGGATGCCCTGCACGTCGTCCTGATCTGTGCCGACGCATTGAGTCATGCGCACGGCCTCAACATGATTCACCGCGATATCAAGCCGGACAACATTCTGGTGACCCGCCAGGGACTGGTAAAGGTCGCTGACTTTGGTCTGGCCAAGGCCCTGGACGAAGACGTCTCGATGACCCAGAGCGGCACCGGCCTGGGCACGCCTCATTACATGCCTCCCGAGCAGGCGCCAATGCCAAGCATGTCGACAGTCGGTGTGACATCTACGCTCTGGGCTGCACGCTCTATCATCTCGCAACAGGCCAACTTCCCTTTGGGGGCGACACCATCATCGAAGTGATCACGAACAAGGAGAAGGGGCAGTTCACACCCGCCCGACGTCTCAACAACGAGATCCCCGAGCGACTCGACCTGATTATCGACAAGATGATCGCGAAGGACCCGCGGCACCGATATGCAACGTGTGCCGAGGTCATCAGCGATCTGGAGAACCTCAACCTGGCAGCGGAGTCGCTGAGCTTTATCACGGCCGACGACAAGGTTGTCCGGAGGAGGGGCGGACCTGGGTCACGCGCCACGACCGACACTCCGACGGCGCCCGGTTTGACGGCTCAACGTCAACGCCCGGGGAGCCAACCGACGAAAGCCATGGAAATAGCCCCGGCCAGGAAGAAGGCCGGGCAATCGCGCAGCAAGGATCACTGGTACGTCCGGCACACCGACTCCACGGGAAAGATCAAGGTCAGCCGGATGTCGACCGAACAGGTCCTGCAGGCCATGCGGTCGAACAAGCTGGATCTCAGGACGCGTGCCACGCGTGACCCCAACCAGGGGGACTTCCTGCCTCTCGCCCAATACCCGGTCTTCGAGGACGAGGCGAACCGTCTGGTGACGCGGATCCGGTCCCAACGCCGCGATGATGGACTGGCGGCTGCCTACAAGAAGATCGAAAAGCAGTACGACCGCCAGAAATGGTGGCGTCTTCTGAGTCGGTTTCGTGATGGGACACTGGGCTTCGTGGGGCTGATTCTCTGGCTCGTCGCGGTGACCACCGCAGTCGCGGCCCTCGGATTCGCCGTCGTCTATGGCTATGAATTCCTGGGCCAGTACCTGGACGCCAGGAAGTGAGACGACGGCGGCTGGCGTCGCTCACCCGCCCCGCCCAGGACTGCCGAGTCCAGAGCTCCCTCGGGCGTGAGCTGAAACCGGACTGGTGTTCCGCAGGTACTCTGAGAGAATCTTCGTTGATCCTCCTCAGCAGAACCTCGCGATGCGGAGCCCCGGATGAGCTACCCCCGACGCCTCCCAGCGTCCCTTCGGCAATGTCTGTGCAGTCTGGCGGCTGTGTCTCTCGCCTGCCTGTCCAGTTCGGCTCACGGTGAGCATGCGGTCAGGGCTCATCCGGCCCTGCCACCGCACATGCTGCTGCATGTGCACATCGACGGGTCTGCCCAACTGGAACAGACCGCATTGATTCGGGCCCTCGGTGGGGAGTTGCAACACAGCCAGGAGCTGAAACGGGTCCTGCAGGGTGCCGAGGTTGCGCAACTTCAAGATACGTGGCGGTTGCTCGCAGATCGCATGGAGATGTCACCCGCAGCGCCGTGCGCGCCACCTCACATCAGGGGGCGTCGATGCCGCTCTCACCATCGACAATCCACCGCAATGGCTGCTGGTGTTCTCAGCGACTCCCGGACCGCTTCCGGGTCGCCTCGTCAATACGGTCACCGAGATCGTCGGCTCCGATGCAGTCCGTCAGGGTGTCCATCGGAGCGTTACCGGGTATGCCATTGGCTCAGGGGCCATCGCAGCGGTCGGCGACTCGCTGCTCGTCGCCAGTCGCGCTGAGACCCTCAAGGAGGCGGTGGATCGACTCCTCGATCGTTCCGCCACAGCGGTCGCCCCGGACGATCCTCAGACGTCTGACGCCTGGCGACTGTCTGCCCGGCTGGATCTGGAGCGTTTCCGCCAGCTCCCGGATGTCCGCCGACCTCTGCAGATCCCCGCGGAGGATGCCGGGCTCGTCGCGGTCTTCGGTCGATGGATCGACGCGGCCCGCCGACATGACCTGCTCACCTTCGGACTCACGCTGCACGAGGAGGGACTCGCCACGGACGTGCGGTTCTCGGAGCCGAATGCGCCTCCCGACGAAAGCCTCGCCGGCTATGCCCAGGCGAGCAGCGCGTCAGCCTCGCCACTCCTGCGTGTTCCGGGCCTCATCTATTCCGCCAGTTGGCATCGCGACTATGGGCGGCTCTGGAACGACCGCGAATCCTTGCTTGTCGACGCGACGCGGGAAAGGCTCGAGCGACTCAATCGCGAGTCGGCAGCACAGTTCGAGGCGCTGGGTGCACCGCTGACGCTCAGCGAGATCGCTGCGCAGCTTGGCCCAGGTTTTCGTGTGGTCATTGCTCAGCAGCAGGAGCCCCCCTATGACGTGCCCCTGACCGACCAGCTTCCGCGAGCCGCCGTCATCATCGAGGTGCAGGATGCGAGCCAGTTCGAGAAGTCCCTCCGCCCGCTGCTACAGGCCCTGGGGCTGATCCTCACCTTTGAGCAGGGCCTCATCAGCGAACAACACCTGTACGCGGACGCCCGGTTGACGAGCCTGTCGTTGCCGACCACCGCAGAAGCACTGCGCAGCCGTTCACGCGGTGACTACAATTTTCGGACGACCTATACCATTACCGATGATCATGTGATTGTCGGCACGACACCGTCCATCGTGCGCGATGTCATCGACAGTCTGGAAGCACCGGCCCCATCCGCCGCACCGAACCCGGCGGAACACGCGGCCTCGCTGCAGTGGCTCAGCGGTGCCGCGCTGACCGGAGCACTCGAATCGCTGCGTGACGCACTGATCCGGGGTACCGTGCTGGACCGGGGTCTCTCGGTCGAGGATGCGGAGCGGGAGGTGAACGTCGTGTTGAATCTCGTCCGCCTGTTCGCGGACGCCCACGCGGAAACGCGCTTTCACCCCGATCACTACGAGTACACCCTGCGTCTCCGACTGTCCGACAGTCCGGAACTGATGAGGGAATAAACCTGTATGGCTGGATCTGCTGAGCAGCGGGCATTGGATCGTCTTCGCCCTGAGACGGCGTGGGAAGCGTTCTTCCCCGGTCGCACGAATCGGTGGGACGAAGTGAAAGTGGGGCATCTGTATCGTCGGGCCGCGTTCGGCGCCGACTGGGACCAGATTAAGGCCGGTCTCGCGCAGCGCCCGAAGAGCTCGTCGCACAACTCCTCAAGGGATCACCTCAGCAGGCCGAGTTCGCGGCGGACCTCGACCGAATGCTGCCGGGCGTCCTCGAAGCCAACGAACCACGGCTTCTGCAGGCGCTGTGGATGCACCGGCTCCTCTCATCGCCACATCCGCTCCAGGAACGGATGACGCTGTTCTGGCATGACCATTTCGCTACGTCCAACGCCAAGGTCAATAATGTCCGGCTGATGGCGAGACAGATCGAGACGTTGCGGAGCCACGCCCTCGGGTCGTTCGGCCCGATGCTGCAGGCCATGACCTGCGATCCCGCCATGCTCATCTGGCTGGACTCGAACGCAAGTCGCAAGGGCGCACCCAACGAGAACTTCGCCCGCGAAATCTTCGAACTCTTCAGTCTCGGAGAGGGCCACTACACTGAACAGGATATCCAGGAAGCCGCCCGGGCCTTTACCGGCTGGAGCGTTCAGGCCGACCAGGCCGTGTTCACACCTGCCCATTTCGACGCTGGACTCAAGACGATCTTCGGGCACACGGGACACTTCACGTCCGGTGACGTCGTCCGCCTCGTGCTGACGCGACCAGCCTGTTCCCGGTTCCTCGTGCGGAAGCTGTTCCGCGAGTTCATCAGCGAAGGTGTCGAAGTCCCGGACGAACTCATTGCGCCGCTGGCCGAGGAGTTTCGGTTCCGCAACTACGATATCGCCTGGGTGCTGGGACGGATACTGCAGAGCTGGGTCTTCTACTCGCCGGCGGCCATCCGCCAGCGGATCAAGTCCCCCGTCGAATTCATCGTCGGTACGGTCAAGGCTCTGGGCGGGCGCGTCAGCCCCACCCGAGCGGTCGACGTGTGCGAGAAGATGGGGCAGAGCCTGCTGTATCCTCCGAGTGTCAAAGGCTGGGACGGCGGCGACCGCTGGATCAATTCGAGCACGCTGTTGCAGCGACAGAACCTGGCCTTTGAACTGACGCGGGGCACCGGTGCTGCACGCACCTGCGACCCCGCCGGTCTGGCACGTCGACAGGGGTTGTCCGACGAGCGCCAACTCGCTGAGTTCTTCCTCAGGCTGTTTCAGCAGCAGGTCGATGCCGACGTCGCCACACAGATCACCGAACAACTCCAGCGCGAGCGCGCGTCAGTTGCGGGTCCTTTCCGTGAGAGTGCCAACCGCGCGGCTTTGGCACGCACGGCTGCCCACCTCGCGCTCACACTGCCCGAGTATCAGTTAGCATAGCCAACCCAGGAGCCCAGCATGTCGATCTCACGCAGAAACTTCCTGGCGGCGTCGGCTTCCCTGGGGACCGCCGGGATGCCCGACTTTCTCCGTCGTGTCGCCGAGGCGGCTCCCCGGACCGATCAACCAGGTGCCACGGAAACGGTGCTCGTCGTCGTACAACTCACCGGGGGGAATGATGGGCTGAATACCGTCATCCCGTATCGCGACCCCGCCTACCGTGCCCAACGCCCCACCCTGGCCCAGAAGGTGGCAGACCTGCACACGATCGATGATGAGCTGGGACTCCATCCGTCGCTCAGGGGGTTCGCCGATCTGCTCGAGAACAACCGGTTGGCAATCGTGCAGGGCGTCGGATACCCCAACCCGAACCGTTCGCACTTCGTCTCGATGGACATCTGGCACAAGGGGACATCCAACCCGCGGGAAACCTACGGCTGGATCGGCCGGACGACTCCTGTCTTCCCGGGAGATGCGGGTGCGATTCACGTCGGACCGGGAGACGGCCCGCTGGCCCTGTTCGGCGCGACCGGACATGCGCCATCGATCGAGTCTCTGGCCGAATACAAGCTGAAGGTGTCCGATCGGGGAGACGACCCCGCACGCCGCAAAGTCATTACTTCACTGGCCGCAGCGGACGAGGACGGCGACTCGCTGTTGCAGCTCATCCGCAATTCGTCGCGAGAAACCTATCGCTCCGCGGCTCAGATCCAGCAGGCGGCCTCGGCGTACGACACACCCATCGACTATCCCGGCACCCCCCTTGCGCAACAGTTGAAGCTGGTTGCGCAACTGATCGACGCGGGCCTGCCCGACCGGGTGTACTACACATCCCTCGAGGGGTTCGACACGCATGCCCGACAGGCCTTCCAGCATTCGTCGTTGCTGGAGACGCTCGGCGACGCTGTCTCTGAGTTCTTTCGGGATATTGTCCACCACGGACACCAACGGCGCGTACTGGTCATGACATTCTCGGAATTCGGTCGACGCGTGAAGGAGAACGGTTCGCTCGGTACGGACCATGGTTCGGCCTCCCAGATGTTCGTGATCGGGGACTCGGTGCGAACGGGACTGATCGGAGCGCATCCCAGCCTGACGGATCTCCAGGAGGGTGACCTGAAGTTCCACACGGACTTCCGCAGCGTCTATGCCACCATCCTGCAACAATGGCTGAACGTAACGCCGACGGACGTGCTGGACGCAGAGCTTCCGCAGATCGCCCTGTTCGCCTGACCGTCAGAGATGGCATTTCAGGTCATCCGCACGCATCGCGATGTCAACCGGTCCAGACGTTTCCCGGGCCGGCCACAGACCTCGGGCGACCGATAACAGGGCGGGGTCCCGGACCAGTTGGCAAAGATGTCTGGATTTCCCGCAGACCACGCGCAATCATTAGGCCGATACTGGTTTGGGTGGGCGTGGCCGAACTGAAGACGGAGGCGCGCGCCCACCCGGATCCCTCCTGCAGGAAATTCTGGACATCATGACGATGCGGGCAGCCGGTTCCCGGCCCAACCTTCTGGCACTCGCGACGACGCTGGGCTGTCTGGTCTGTCTGGCGGCCGGGACATCAGCCGTCGCAGGAGAAATCACTCTCAGGAATGGCATGTTGCTGGAGGGATCGGTGGTCTCCGTCGAAGCGCTGACGTTGAAGTCCGCCCTGCAGAATCGCGGGCCGACGACGGTCCACCTCCTGTGGATGGTGGACGACGGCATGCGCAAGTACTTCGTTCCCAAGCATCAGGCCGATGCCGCCGATGTGATCTACGACGACCTCTCCCGATTCGACGAGTTCACGCTGCGTCGCAACCGGAGCGGGCGCGGGATCGGCCCCACTGTTGTCGGGTCCTTCCGGGACAAGACTCCCTTCGACCTTCGCGGGCATCGCCGTGTCACACTCGAGGGGGGAGCCCGCGGAGACATCCACATTCTGCAGGCGATCACCCGGTTGCGACCAGACATCGTGACGGTCGAATCAACGTCTCATCGCTGGGAGCACGCCTTATCGACGTGGACGCTTCCCGGACCGGTGCTCGACTCCCTCCTCGAAGAAGCCACCGATCCGCTCAACCCTGCCGATCGCATGGCGGTCGTACGTTTCTATGGTGACGCCGGAATGTATGCGGAGGCGCGCCGGGAACTCGGCGAACTCCTCCAGGACTTCCCGGAGATGCGCGACCAGGTGGAGGAGGCTGAACGACGGCTGGCCGGCCTGGTGGCGGTCAAGGCGCTCAACGAGCTTCAGCGCCGTCGACGCGCCGGTCAGCATCGCCTGGCAGAGGGCTATGCCCGCGCATTTCCCGCAGACAAGGTGAGCATCGAACTGCTGCGCGAGTCCCAGGACCTGGTGCGTGACTACGAACAGACCTCGGCCAAGATCGAACAAGCCGGACTGATGCTCGGTCAGCTGCAGGCCCTGCTCCCCGCAGACCTGTCCACCCAGGTCGGTCCGCTGCGATCCATCGTCATGGATGAGCTGCATTACGAAAGCCTGCCCCGGCTGGAACCGTTTCTTCGTACCGAGCAGGATCAGACGCTTACTGCTGAGGAGAAGCTGGGGCTCGCCTACAGCGGGTGGTTGCTCGGTGCCGGGCGAGCCGACACCAATCTGTCATTCGCGTTGCGGTTGTGGCAGATCCGGCACCTGGCTCTCGAATACCTGCGCAGTTCCGACGATGCTACGCGGCACGCGCTCCTGAGGGAGCTGGCGTCGCTCGACGACGCGACCGTCGCAAACGTGGCGGCCATGGTGCCGCTCTTGCCCCTGCCCCTGGAAACACCGCTGCCCGAGGCGGGAGTCATCAACGTTGTGGACCTCCCCGGCGCGAGCGGCGACGCGGCGCCGGTCCGTTATCATTTCACGCTTCCTCCGGAGTACTCACCGCATCACGCCTATCCTCTGCTGGTGGTCCTGCACAGCCAGGGGATGCCTGCCGAGCAGGAAATCCAGTGGTGGGCGGGAACGCCGGGCCAGCCGGGCCATGCACAGCGCCGCGGCTATATCACGATCGCGCCGGAATACAGCACCGAGAGCCAGCAGGAGTACGACTACAGCTACGCCGCACATCACAGTGTGCTGACGGCCATTCGCGATGTCCGTCAGCGTTTCCAGATCGATTCGGATCGCGTGTTTCTGGCGGGGCACGGCATGGGGGGGATGCGGTGTTCGACATGGCCATGTCGCATCCGGATGTCTTCGCAGGAGCGATCCCCATCACGGGAATCGCGGACCGCTACTGCAAGTGGTACTGTGAGAACAGCGAAGACCTGCCGTGGTATGTCGTGGGTGGCGAACTCGATCGGAACGCTCTGGAACAGAATTCTGCCAACGCTCTCAACCGCATGATCAAGTCGGTCTTCGATCTGATCTACGTGGAATACACGGCGCGAGGCTACGAAACGTATTACGAAGAACTCGACCGTCTGTTCGAGTGGATGGAGCTGCACCGCCGCCGGCCGGATCCTGAGCAGTTCTCGATGAATGTCCTCAGACCGACCGACAACGAGTTCTACTGGCTGGAGGTCAGCGACTTTCCGCCGAACACTTTCCGACCGATCATCTGGGTCGGGGACCAGAAGACGGCCCCGCGGGCACAGACAATTTCGGGACAGATCACACCGGGCAACACGATTCGTGTGAAGTCGGCGGGGCGGCACGCCCGGATCCGCCTGTCTCCGACCTCGTGCGACTTCGCACAACGTATCCGCGTGATCATGGGAACTCGCCGGGTCTTCAGCGACTTTGTGCAGCCCAGCCTGGAGACGCTGCTGGAAGATCTCCGGGTGCGGGGCGACCGCCAACGACTGTACTGGGCTCAACTCGAACTCTAAGCTGCATGGTCCAGCGCGTCCCCCGCCTGCGGGCTCGACCCGCTGCCCGCGCAGTGGCACTCATCCGACTCCTCCTCTCGAATCCCTGGCGTCGATGGCATCCAAGAAGGGCAAGTCCCAGCAACCCAAGGACGATCCGAATTCGCGAATCGTCTCGCGCAATCGCCGTGCGCGCCACAATTACGAGATCCTGGACGAGCTCGAATGCGGGATCGCCCTCAAGGGGAGCGAAGTCAAGAGCATTCGCAACAACAAGGTGTCCATCGAGGAGGCCTACGCCAAGGTCGAAGGGGGTGAAGTCTGGCTGCTGGGGGCCGATATCGCGCAATACCCGCAGGCGAACGTCATGAACCATGAACCGCGGAGACCTCGCAAGCTGCTGCTCAAACGGCGGGAGATCCACAAGTTCGCCGAGTCTGCTGGTCACGAGGGCCTGACCCTGGTCCCCCTCTCCGTCTACCTGACCCGGGGGATCATCAAGGTGAAACTGGCGATCGCCCGCGGCCGAAAGCTGCACGACAAGCGCGAGGCGCTGAAGAAAGAGGATGCCCGCAAGAGCATTCGCGAGGCCCTGAAGCACCGGTTTTGACGGCCGAAACGGACAGTCAGGACACGAGAGGCCGAGAAAGTCGATGAACCTCGGGGAGACCGTCTGTGCGCTGATTGCCCACAACCACCCCCGCGATATCATAGGATTATGACGCATGTGCCTCAGATTCTGGTGACCGCCGGGCCGGACGAAGGGCGGTCCTTCGCCCTGACCGAGGAACTCACCCATGTCGGGAGAGGCTCCGAGAACCAGATCGTTCTGACGGACGATTCCCTGGGCGAGCATCAGTTCAGTCTTGTGCGACGAAACGGCCGGTTCGCCCTGTATACGCCCGAGTCAGATGCAATCAATGTCGACGGCAGCCTGGTCCCTGCGGAGCGCTGGGTGTGGGTGCCCGATACCGCAGTCATTCATTGTGGACATTCGACGGCCATGGTGCTGAAGTCCTCCGCTCCGCCAGCCAACGGCACTCCCCTCGAACCCGCAACGGGCGGAGCGGCGCACGCCGTCACCGTCCCCGAACTGCCGGACGGGTCTTCGGGATCGGTGGTCCGGCGCTCACGGTCGGGCAGCCGCCGCGACGGAAGTCCGACCGAGCGAAGCCGGCGCGGCCATCGGCGTGATGCAACCCGTTCGACGGTCGCGAAGTTCATCACCGATCGACCCGGTGATCCACTGGTGCGACTGGGCGCCGACGGTCATCTTCCCGAACTCACGCTCGAGGAGGCGACGGCCAACCAGACATCGCCGCAGACCTCCGCTACCAATTCCAATCCACTCGTGCTCTACGGCCTGTTGACGTGCAGCCTGGTGTTTTCGGTCGGCCTGCTGCTGATCGAACCTGCGGGATCTCACAGACCGGCCGGCGACACCTCGTCGGCGCGGTCCGTCCTGGAACAGCATTACGGGGATACTGACGCGGAACTGCTCCCCTACCAGGTCCAATTGCGTCAGGCTCTGGTCGCTCACGCCCGAGGTGACGTGCGTGCTGAGCAGCAGGCCTATCGACACGTGCTCCGCATGCTCAACTCCGCCGACGTGACCGATCGGTCGAACCACAACGGCCTGACGGGGCCCGTCACCCAGCGCGGTCGCGCCAGCGATGACGACCTGCGCAAGGCGCTGCAGACACTGTTGTCTCGCTAGTGTGCAAAGGGAGCCCCTCCCTTTCCCGCGGTCCGGTCACCCGCGATAATCATCACTTCACCAACAGCCGCGACAAGTTGCCCGGCAAATACGATCCGAGCTGCTTAACCCCACGAGAGCCGGCGAGTTTCAACTCCCACTCCCGTTCGAGGATACCCAGTGGACCTTGACGCCCGCTACGAGAAACTGGAGAAGGTCGGTGCCGGGAGCTTCGCGACCGTCTACCGGGCGCGCGACAACGAACTGGGGCGGGAAGTCGCGATCAAACAGATCCACGCTCACTACCTCGAAGACCCTTCACAGCTCGAGCGGTATTGGGCCGAGGCACAACTGCTCGCGTCTCTGCACCACCCGAACATCGTCACCATTTTCGACCTGCACCGCGACCGTGGCTGGCTCATCCTGGAGCTGATGCAGGCCAGCCTGAAAGATCGACTGGCCGGGCGGCAGATGGATCTCAAGTCGCTCCGCACGGCACTCGCACATACACTCAGGGCGCTCAAGTACCTGCACGCCCAGGGAGTCGTGCACGGCGACATCAAGCCCAGCAACCTGATGATCGACCATCGCCGGCGCATCAAGCTGGGAGACTTTGGCCTGGCCCGTCGCGTCAGCGATGAGGATGGCAGCGTCCTCAAGGGCACGGCCAAATACATGGCCCCCGAAATGGTCTCCGAGGAGTTCGGCGAAGTCGGACCACACAGCGACCTCTACTCTCTCGGATTCACGGCCTACGAGCTGATGTGCGGTGAGAACTTTGACGACCTCTTTCCCGGACTGAACGCATTTGCCCGCGATCAGCAGGCGGCGTGGGTGATGTGGCATGCCGCCGCCGACCGCCGACTTCCCAACATCCATCGCGTGCTGGAGGGTGTCCCGGAGGACCTTGCCGGGGTCATTCAGAAGCTCACCGAGAAGGATCCAGCCCGGCGTTATCGCACGGCGGACGAGGCGCTTGCGGACTTGCACATCGATCTCAAGATTCTGCGGCCCGGGGGCAACGGCGACGACGATTTGTCAGCCGAGGAAACCACGCCGCCGACCAATCGCAAGCGGCTGCTGCTCGCGGCCGGGGCCCTCGCCCTGTCGACCGTCCTGTCGCTGGTGGTATTGTTCATGCCTGATGGGAGTTCGACGCATACCGGTCCGGCCAGCACGGAACTGGGCGTGGTCCGGATGGTTGATGCCGACCGCAACCTGATCGAGTACGAAGATCCCCGGACGGGCATCCCGGCCGAGCTTGTGCTCGGCAACCGTCCCCGAATCTTCCTGCTCAACGAGCAGCAGAACATCCTGTTGCGCAAACTGCAGCCTGGCGATCACATCGAGATCGAAACAGCTGCCGACGACCGGGGGCGCAAGACCGTCAACCTCAATGTCGCGCGACCAGTCAGCAGTGTGGGCATCATCGAGGCTCTCGATCTGGCAGCTCCCAGCCTGACGCTGGCGAGGACGGAAGGGGCCGTCCGCGACGAACTGGTACTGCAACTGCTCAACCGCAGCAAGTTGCGACTCAACGGCAAGCCTGCCCAGGTACAGGAGCTTTCGGTCGGCGACCGCATCGAGGTCCTCCATGTTCTGGATCCGGCCGGCCGCCGCGGCCATCTTATATCGTCACTCGACGCCTTTCGCCCGGTCGAGGTCACCGGCTTCGTGGAGCATGCCGACCCGGATCGACGCACGCTGCTGGTCTCCTTCGGCCGCGGGAGTGCGGCCGCATCCGCAGAGTATGTCCTGGCTGACGATTGCACGATCGAACGCGAGGACGACGGCACCCAGATCACTCTTCAGGAGCTGCAGCCTGGCGAACGCCTCAGCATGCTGATCGACAACGCCATTCGGCGTATCACCGTGAGCCGGGCCGCGAGTGAGATAACAGGCACGGTCGCGGCTGTCGATGTCTCGGGCCGGATGCTGGTGATCAAGACCGACGACGGCGAAACGCAGACCTTCGCCGTTCCCGAGGAGACGGAACTCATTCTCAATCTGCAACCCGCGGGACTGGACGACCTGCGCAGACAGATCGATTCGGTCACATTGCGCTTCCAGAACACGGCCGACGGGTCCCCGGCTGCGACCTCCATCGACGTGCACCGTGGTTCGATGCACGACCGCTGGGCGGTGCTCATCGGCATGGAGGCCTACAACGACCGCTCCGTCTCTGCGCTGCCGCTGGGTGTCGATGACACCCAGCTCGTCTCAGACATGCTGGTCAACCGGTACGCGTTCGACCGCAGCCGCATGACCCTGCTGCTCGATGAGAACCTGCAGGAGGTTCGCAAGGGACTTTCCGATGCACTGATGTCAGTGACCGGTCAGATGCAGTTGATCGTCTATATTTCGGCGCATGCGTATCTCGCTAAAGATGGGCAGGTGTACATCGCATTGAAGGACTACGACTGGGACCAGATGGAGGCGACCGGCCTGCCGCTGAGCGCAGTGATTCAGCTCGTCGACGAGAGCGATGCCCGTGAGAAGCTGCTGCTGCTCGACCTGTGCCATACCGGTTCCGGACGCGATCTCGAACGACAACCGTCCGTGGAAGACATGCTCGCGCGCGAATGTGCCTTCTCGATCCACGGTGGTCATTGGCAGCTCTTCGGGAGACGAACGGGGACAGACAGACGCCAACAGACAACACGGGCGATTTGCCCGCGTGCTGGCCGAAGCCTTTGCCGGAAAGGCCGACGTCAACCAGGACCTGCACATCACCGGCGACGAGCTGATCGACTTCGTTCGCGAAGGAATGGCGGCCGCATCTCAAGGGGGAGCCCCTCAACTGCCCGTGGTGGTGCGGCCGGAATGATGCGCGCCCCAGGAACGGGCCGCGAAACGCTCAACGCGCCAACCGGGCGTAGCGCGACAGCGCCATCAGGGGGAAATACACGCGGTACATGTGGTATTTGAGGTAGAACACCCGCGGAAAGCCGGTCCCGGTGAAGTGCTCCTCCGCCCAGCCTCCATCGGCAAGCTGATGGTCGATCAGCCAGTGGATGCCGCGCTGCACCGCGTCGGAGTTCACTTCTCCCGCCGCCATCAGTCCCAGCAGTCCCCAGGCCGTCTGCGACGGCGTGGGCGGCCCCTCGCCGCGCAGCTCGGGAACATCATAAGAGCGAGGCGTTTCGCCCCAGCTCCCTTCCGCCTGCTGATGGTCCTTCAGCCAGGCCACCGCGTAACGGATCCGCGCATCGTTAGGAGGAACGCCAATGGCGGACAATCCGGCCAGGCACTGCCACGTCCCATAGATGTAGTTCACGCCCCAGCGTCCGTACCAGCAGTGATCAGGCTCCTGATCCTGCCAGACGAAGTCCAGAGCCCGCTGGATCGTCGGATGCGCGGAATCGACGCCGAGCGTACCAAACATCTCCAAGACGCGCGCCGTGATGTCCGCGGTCGGCGGATCGATCATGGCATTGTGATCGGCGAAGGGGACTTGTGTCAGGAGTTCCCTGGTGTTGTCGGCATCAAAGGCGCCCCACCCACCGTTGCGACTCTGCATGACGAGCACCCACTGGACGGCCCGCCTGATCGCAGCGAGCATCGGCGTCATCCGTTCGATATCCGCCAGTGCCTCCCCGGGCTGCAGCGTCTTCCCGGTGATTGCCGCCGAGAGTTGCCGCTCCTGTTCGCTCTCCGGTCCCAGGGCGACGAGGCTTGTCATCCACTCGCGGTGATGCGATCCCGGCAGGGCCCGGGCGAGGGCCATCGTCACCATGATGGTGTCGTCCACGTCCGGATAGAAGGCGTTGTTGAATTCGAAGAACCAGCCGCCCGGCTCCGTATGAGGATGCTTGATCGACCAGTCGCCCGGTTGACGGACCTCTTTCGCAAGCAACCAGTCGACCGCCCGCCGCAGCGGCGGAGAGTCGGCCGAAACCCCCGCGTCACGCAACGCAATCGTCGTCAGGGCGGTATCCCAGACGGGGGAACGGCACGGCTCCAGGCGGGCCGCTCCGTCCTCACGGATGGTCAGCTTCTCCAACTCGGCCAACTGGCCGAGCACCTCGGGCGAATCCTCCTCGTACCCCAGGCAACGGAGGGCGACGATGCTCCAGATAATCGGCGGGAAGATCGCGCCCAGTCCATCACTCGCCTCGAACCGTTCCCGCATCCATTCCGATGCGCGTCGAATGGCCCTCTTGCGGAATGGCTTGACGTGACACGATTCCAGCAGCTTCCAGCACCGGTCTCCCAGTCGAAACACTGCGGCCCAGTCGATCCAATGTGCCTGCTTCAGGTCATCCACCTGATCAGCTGCCCCCATGACAACCGGCAGTTTCTCGGGAGCAGCGACAAATAGCTCGCGAATGCCCAGTTCCTCGGGAATCTGCCGCGATGGCTGATAAGCCCACAACAGACTGAGCGGGACCAGGATCGTCCGCGACCAGGCCGACATCTCCTGGATATTGAAGGGCATCCAGCCGGGCAGCAGCACCAGTTCGGGGGGTACGGCGGGACACTGCCGGTAGGAAATCACACCCAGCAGGGCGAGAAAGTAGCGGGTAAAGCTGTTCACCCGTTCGACCCCGCCGGCATCGCGAATTGCCGTGCGGGCCCGCACCATGTGCTCCGCCTGGGGATCGTCACCGGTGAGCTTCAGCGCAAAGTAAGCCTTCACAGAGCTGCTGATCTCGAGAGGACCGCCCGGGTACAGGGCCCACCCGCCATGGTCTGCCTGCTGGCGTCGAATGTACTCCGCACACTGCCGGGCCACCTCGCCTTGCTCTCGACGCATCCACGTCAGGAGCAGGATGTATTCTGACTCCAGGATCGTGTCGCCTTCGAGTTCACCGACCCAGTAGCCCTCCGGATGCTGCTGCCCCAGCAGGTAGTCCCTGGTGCTGCGCAATGGCCTGGCGGAGGCGTTCGGGGTCGGGCTCACTGTATCCCGCCCCGGTCGACTGAGGACTTCCCAAGGCACGTGCGTGATCGGACCCAAACCGTGGCGACGGAGGCTCAAGACGACTGGATCCCATCCCCACTGCCCTTCCGGAACTTGCGGACTCACAAGCGCCCCGACCGCAGTCTCTCGAGGAGAGGCCGGCGCAGCACTGAATGCACTGGTGCGTGCGGGATGTTAGAGAGGACCGTGGGCCGTCCGCAAGGTGAATCAAACCTTATGCCTGCATTGGCAGTCTGTCACCACGGGGCTTCCATCAGATCCACGATCTGGCCGGCCAACTGGTCGACGGCATCCTGCAGTGCCGTGGCCAGGGAGTGTCCCACCTCGGGCGCAAAGTCCGCCTGTGCGAGCAACTGGGCCGTGCTGGCCCCGAGCGGCATCCGCTGCTGCGCCAGGATCTGACCGCTGCGGAGATCCTCCCAACGGACCTCGACCGCGAGCGAGAGCTCGAGCTCGCGTGGATCGTCGTACATCGTTTCCCCGAGCACGCTCTTGCGAATCTCCACGATGTGCCCGGTCAGTCGCGTGTCGGCCCCCTGGCTGCTGGTCAGACGATAGGGAGTGCGCTGCTGCAACTGTTTGTGGACGGCCTCGGTCAACTGGAGCTCAACGCCCCGGCGGAACGAATCCGAGGTGAAGGTGGGGACATGCACCGTACGGATGTGGGGAGCAAAGCTGCCACCGACGACGTATCCGCATCCGGACGCGACCATCATCGTGAGGCAGGCGACGGCCAGCACGAACCGCACCTCACCGACCCGTTCTCGCCACGGGACATGGTCTGACTTCATGGGCGTTGCCTAAAACTCGGCACGTCCGGCGGGTTCCTCAGTCGTTGCCCGGCCGGCGGACTCGGGCTCGACGGGGCGAAGCTCCGGATCCTCCTCGACAGTGCGCAGGAGCTGGCCAAACAGGCTCGGCCGCGATCGCTGCGGTTTGTTGGCATCGCCCGCTGCGGACCGTTCCCCATCAGCGGCGGACGTGGATCGCCCGGCGGGGCCCGGCGCGTCCGGACGTCCCGATGTTGACATCGAGTCCTGCGGCCCGTCACCACGCGCCATCCGTGTTGCCGGCGCCGGAGAAGTGCTGGTCTCTCCCAACTCGCCGCCCATCCACCACGGGGTCTGTCCTCCGCGGTAGTTGTCGGCGAGCTTTTCGAGTTTCTGCCGGGCACGACCGGCGTATTCGCTGCTGGGGAACCTGTTGATGATCATGTTGCAATGCAGGGCGACGCCTGAGGGGTTGTTCTTCCGCTCATAGAACTCAACGAGATGCCAGACGTCGGCGACTTCGGCCTCCTCAATTCGAGCCAGTTCGGCGTCGAGACGTTCCCTTTGCTCCGTCGTCAGCTCCGGAAACAACTGCCGTGCAGTTTCCTTGAGCTGCCGGGCCACTTCGAGCGGCTGGGTGTCGTACCCCGGTCCGTCGTAGGACGCCTGCCGCACGAATGAATCCAGCAGAAAGGCATCCTTGAAGTGCGGGCTGTCGGGATACTGCTCCCGCAACAGTTGGTAGACACGCGCGGCTTCGACGTAGTCGTTGGTCCGCAGGTGATAGTTCGCAGTCAGCATCAGGGCATCGTCGGCCAGCGGTCCATTCGGATCGTGAAGCCAGATCGACTCAAGCGCCTGCAGGGCTCGTCCCGCGGTGTCGAAGACGGGACGCGTTCGGTTCGTGAAGTTGAAGAAGCCCGGTCGATCGAAATCGTTGGACGCCTGGATCGGGTCGTTGGCCACTGCCTCAGCCGATGCCAGATTCACCTCACCCGTCTTCGAGACTTCCGGGAATCCCATCCAGGTCTGAGCGATCGTGAACAGACGACGCGTGACCACGTCGAGGTGACGCGTCGCGGGGTAGCGTTCGATCAGTTCGCCGTAACTGTCCTGGGCCCAGGAAAACCTCTTCTGCAGGAAGCGACATTCCCCGACCATGAACAGCGCATCCTCTTCGACAGGATCGCCGTATTCCGCATAGTACGGGTCGAATGCGTCCCGTTTCGTCCCCCGGAACTGGTCGACGGTGCGTTCCGCCCAGGAACGTCCCTCCCAGCGACGGGCACGAACGAGAGACTGGAAGGCCTTTTCGGCGGCCGGATAATCACCGCGATTGTAGATCGCTTCGGCCGCAAGATAGTCATTCAACCCGGGAATACTCTCTGTGGCTCCCGTGTCGGCAGCATCCTGTTTCTGCTGCTCCCATTCGGCGCCACGCAACCGGCGTCCGACAGGCCCCATCAGTCGATCGACCGCTGAAGCCTGTCTGACCTCTGAGGACGTGGAAGCAGTCCCTGTCGGGTCATCAGCCGCGAGACTCGTGCGGGTCGAACTGCAGCCGACACAGCCGACAGTCAACAGCGCGAGCAGCAGCCGGGCAGCGAGGCCACAGGGCACACGGCCGCACGACGGCGGTGCACTGAAGTTCGCAGCCAGTCCGCCTGGTTTTGCGGTATTCGGCAATGTCCGAGGGGTTGTATCCAACACGAACAGCTCAATCGAAGTTGAGGTATCGAAGGGTTGCTGGCCGACGCTCCAACTGGTGAGAGATGGCGGCCGACAGGATGTATCTCAGTTCTCGAAACTGCAGCGGCGAGATCGTCGGCGGGGGAGACCAGTCGACGACCGGCTGAGCCAGTCTTTTGAGCAGGTCGATCGTTTCCGAATGGATTGGAGATTGGGCATATTCGGGTTTCCGACAGCGGTCACAGATCAGACCACCTTGAGACACCCAGAAACGAAATCGACCTCCGTCAGTGACCGGTCGCTCACACACCAGGCACTGGTCGAACTCTGGAAGATGCCCCAACTCCCGCAGCAATGCGAGTTCAAATCGCACGATCGGGACCCGAGGATCGTCGTCGGTTTCCAGCCGCCTCAGTGTGAGCAGGGATTCGTTGAACAACAGGGGATGGGGATCGTCTTCTTCCGTCAATCCTGCCAGGAGTTCCGCGACATAGTAGCCCCCGTAGAGGGGGATCATCGACCGCCGCGAAGGCGCAAACCTATTCCTGAGCTGGGCTTCCGTCAGCAAGTGTAGTCCGCCTGACGGTTTGCGCAGGAACACTACGCGACATTCGGCCAACAGGTCAAGGGCAGCCTCGAATGGACCGCGTAAACGCTTCGCCCCCTTGGCCAAGGCGCTGATCTTGCCGAAGTCGGCAGTGAACAACGTGACGATGCGACTGCTCTCACTGAAGTCCACCAGCCGCACGACCAGCCCATCCGTCTTCTCCTGGGTCATCGCGAGTTCCACTTTTCAGATGGCCGCCGGCAGTTCGTCCGACGAGGCAACCCAGGCATCAACACGGCCACCGCATCTCTCCCGGACCACGGACTCCCCCCGCACTCCGGGGATGACCAACGCGCCACGGCTGGCGAACAAACCGTCAGGGCAGAATCTGGACCTGGGGAGTTCGGAGGCGGGCGAGTTCCTCGACCAACTGCCTCTCTCCTTCCTCCGGTTCAATCTTGAGACGCGCCCCTTCGAACATCACATCCAGATTCGTCATGACGACCCACTCCCCCGCAGCAAGCCCCTGACTGACCTCTGCCAGGGATTGCAGCGTGCGGGCCACGGTGATCGGCCGGCGTTCCGCCCGGGCGTACCATGTGGTCGGCGACGAAGACTCCGGGGCCTCGCCATCAGCCTTTCGGGCCTCCGGGACCGCGACGAAGACTGTTCCCTCGACGATGCAGTCACGCGGGATGACGATGGCCTCGGAAGTCACCTGCCCCTCGACCCGCGCGAACACGAACGTGCCGGGCAGCAGCGGAACCTCTTGCTTCGAGTTGTCGACTTCGACATAAATCTTGACCGTGCGAGTCGCCTCATCAGCCACGGGCGCTTGCCGCAGATCTTCGAGGGGATCACTGAACCAGCGGGGCTCGGCGGTCTCGTTCTCAGACAGCATGACTCTCGGGGAGTTACCGTCCTCACGCGCCGACGCAATCTCCAGGTAGTCGGCAAGCGTGAGGGACAGGGGAATCTCGACCCGGGTGGGGTCCGTCAGTCGCACACACGGTTCACCGGGGCCAACATACTGCCCCTGCTCGATCATCACTTCGCTGACGACCGCATCGAATGGCGGGTACAGCTCGGTCCGCCTCAGGTTCTGCTGCGCCAGTTCGAGATCACTTTCATGCGCATCGCGTCCACTCAAGAGTTGTTCGCGCCGCACTTCGTAGAGCCCCAGCTCCTGCTCGAGTCGCAGAACGGCGTCTTCATACTGACGCATCTCCAGTTCGGCACGACGGATGGCCGTGGCAGTGCCCGCCCCCTGCTGATCGAGGCGCACCTGGCTGTCGTACTCTTCGCGCGTCGTGCGCAGATTCGCCTGCTCGGACTTCAGCAGTTCGAGGTTGTTCTGATGCTCCTGCGCCAGACGCCGCAACTCAACATCATCCTGCGCGACGCGCTTCTTCATCTGGAGCACCCGCTCCTGGTACGTGCTCGGGTCGATGCGGAGCAGCAGGCTCCCCCCCTCACGCCGGGTGGTCCCATCAGCGGCGACCGAAAGATGAGGAGCGGACACTGCCCGACCCACATCAAGGTCGTTGACTTCGACGACGCGGCCAGCGACCTCGACCGCCATCACAACTTCGCGGTCGGCCTGCGCGGTACCGAATGCCGGCAGGATGCGTTGCAGGGTCGCCGGCTCGACGCGGAAGACCGAGACGTTGTACGTCTTGGTGACAACGTCGTCGCTCTGGCGCGGAGGCTCCCGCTTCTGCGAGGACAGCAGATTGAACAGCCCGACGCCGACAATCAGCACGCCCAGGCAGAGTAACAGCGTGAGTGCGACCCGCCTCAAACCGCCACGACGACGGGGGCGTGCGGCAGCGACAGGCACCTCAACTGCTGCCGGGCCGCGAGGCGGTTCACCTACGATGCTCATCAGACTGTCAGACTTCGGACGGAGCCGCTTTCAGCACCAAGATCCAACGGATCCCTTTACTCGGCATTGTAGGTCTGTCCCACACCAGAAAGAAGGTCGCAATCTCGCCTCACGGGTGCAAGTGCGAGGGCTCCAGCAGGTGCAGTCCCCAGGCCATCGCAATGCCAAGCAGCAGTAACACGGTCAGTCGCAGGCGATTGTGAGAGTGCAATTCCATCTCAGGCAACAGATCGCTGAGAGAAATACAGATGAAGACGCCTGCCGAAAAAGCCAGTGCCTGGCCAACGATCAGCGATTGCTGATCTGCGAAGCGGTCCAGCCCCAGGACAAACAGCACCACCCCCAGTGGACACATCAGCGCAAAGGCTCCATTCACCAGCAGTCGGGAGGCAGCCGACCACTGGCCGGCAGTCATCAGGGAGGTGATGGACACCGCGTCCAGCGGCTTGTGCAGCAGAATCGCCGCAAACGTCCCCAGACCGAACAGCCCCGCGAAGGCCCCGCGTGAGGCGCCCGCCAGTACGCTGACTCCTAGCGCCACACCGTCGATCAGCGTGTGCAACCCCAGGCCGAAGAACACTCCGACCCAGCTCAACTGGTGGGTCGATCGGCCCGCGTCGGGCGCAGGGATCGTCCCGTGGTCATGATCATGGTCGTGATCGTGACCGCAGACGTGTTGCGGCTCATGCTCGTGGAAGTGGAACGCTCGCAGCAGCATGAACATCGCCACAATGCCCGCCATCATCCACAGCGCCACATCATTGGTGCCGGCCGGGCCCAGCTCATGCAAGGCATGGGGCAGCATCTGGAAGACACCGATGCCCAGCATCAGGCCACCGATCAGGCTGATCAGCATCTGCACGCGATTGTGTGTCAGTTCGACCAGTGACGGCAGCCATCCTCCGAGGAGCGATGCGGCGATGATCAGCAAACAGTAGACACTCAGCAGCAGGATCGGCCGACCGGAAACCGTGGACGGCTCTGTTGCCGAGGCGGGGCGCTCGATTTCGGCTTCAGCAGGCTGCAATTCCCAGACGGGGGGTGCCGATCCTGATGGCTCTCCCGATGCGGGAAGGCTCAGCCATGAAACCAGGAGCGTCACCAGCAGGACGCACCGTGGGACGCACATGGGGAACACGCCTTTACTTCGAGGAACTCACATGCTCCTCCCGGCACACGAGGGAACGTGAACGACGCATTGTGGGCGATCGCACACCGTTCGCACAACGCTGTCGACCGAAAGGCCGTCCCCCTCTCCGGCGGAAGCCCCCAGTCTGCGCCCCTGCGCTCAACGACGAACGGGCTGCGACGGCGAGATCCCGGGGAAGGCCATCGTCGGTCGTGGCGTCAGTGGCGACGGCCCGCGCGAACCGTCGACCGCAGTCGGCACTCGCGCCCGATGGCAGCAGAGACAATCGCTCTCCTGCCGCGGCCGCTGGATGTTGAGGGGAGCCTGAACGACCTCGGTGGCACTCGGTTGGGAAACGGCCTGATGCGTTTCCGGACCGGCCCCCGTGGCCTGCGGCGGATCCATGCGGCGGCTGACCGCAGCTTCGCGAGTCAGCTCAATCAGTTGGTCGAGCAGCGGCGACAGCTCTGCGATTTCAATCCTGAGGGAGATTGGCTCCTCAGACGTCCCCGCCGGAAACTGTGGTGGGAGGGGAGCGGGAGGAACGGCGGCAGCCTCGGCCATCGTCCGGAAATGCTTCTGTTCCGCCTCCGCCAGACTCTGCTGTTGATCCGCCAGGCTCTGCTGCTGCTCGGTAATGGCCTTCATCAGGTCCCGCAACTGTGGAACGAACCCCTCCTGCTCCAAAGCCAGAAGCTCCTGCTGGCGGGCTTCCAGGGTCTGCAGCTGTTGCTGGAGGTGCACTTCCGCCAGCCGCTCGATCTCGCGTCGCAGGCTGACGACCTCGTCCTGCAACCGGGTCAACTCGACGCTCGCCGGCGGGGGCCCGATGTCCAGTGGCTTCGCATCAGTCCCTCCCGTGGTCGCGTCGATCGGCGTGGCGTCGGCAACTTCCCGGGCTGATCCGCCGTGCATCAACTCCCGGAACTCTCCATAGGGCCCGCCGCGCGGCAGATCCCGAGAGATTGGGAAGGCGAGGTCCGGCGCGATCGGCAACTGCACGAAGATCGGACCTTCCCCAGAACCGAGGGTTGCCCGGTGCGGCTGAGAATCCGCACGGGCCTGAGGTCCCGCCGCCAGCGCAGCCGTGTCGACATCGATCGAGAGCGGGGGCGGGGGCGGGGCTACATCCGCGCGCCAGGGACCAGCGACCGGCCCCCGGTTGGCCAGCATCAGCAGGATGCACAGCACCGAGCTGAACAGCGTGGTCCAGAACGCGACCACGAACGGTCGATTCCTGGACACCATCTCACTCCTTCGAGACATGGATTTCAAACGCCCCCCTGAGAGGCGAAGGTCGCATGGCTTGGAACTGCCGTGGAAACCTGCGAGATAGTCCGGCAGGCCTGCAGCCATTCCTATCGGCTGGAGGGCCCGGCAGACTGGTGTCAAACTCGGCCTAACCGGCAGAGTGATCCCAGACGGTGCGCTTCGCTCAGGCCCCCGCTGAACGGGTCCCGGGCGGAAGTGCGGCGGCGTTGGCAGCCGGCAAAGAAGAAAACGCGGCAAGGTCCCCTCAAAGCTCCCAGCTTTCCTTGCCGCGTTTCGATGTATCGTCAATGTGGGCCGTACGATCGGGATCGACGGGCCCCTGGCCTCTGTGAGTGGTGCTCGTCGGCTCGAGGTTCCCCGGAGGAGACGCGGACCCCGTTCACGCCGACGACCGCTGCCAGACAACGGCACAGGCCTGTCCGGCCGGCCCTCGCACGACATTCAGCTCACGCACAAAACATAGGTTGTGTCTGCGAGTCGTCAAATCAGTTGTCACGAGTTGCACAACGATTCTTGAGGACCGATCATGGGCCGAGTATTCCGCAGCCAGGATGCCCCGCCGGGAAGGAAGTGAGGCCATGCGTTTCTCCCATATGTTGCTCGCCCTGTTGACCCTGATTGACTTCGTGTGCCGCTCCGCATCCTGCGAGGCTCAGCCCCCCACGCCCGAGGCCCGACGGGACATCCGCGCTGCCGTCCTTGAGCTGCAGGGAGCGCTGGACAAGATCAATGAAACCTCGCCGGCGGCACGTTGGAAGCCCGACGCGCAGATCTACGCCAAGGCGGCCGAATGGATCTTGCGCCATGAGGAGTTCTACAAGCCTCGGTACGCCCAGGACACGCTGGATGCTCTGCAGACGGGCCGCGAGCGGGCGGCCGAACTCTTGCAGCATCCCGAGCGGCGGAGGCCGACCTGGCTGCTGGGATCGGGAACGGTCGTGGTGGGTTACCGCTCAACGGTGGACGGATCGATCCAGCCTTACGCCCTCACGCTCCCCCCCGATGTCGACGCCGCAGCGCCGCGACGCTGGCCACTTCACGTCAAGCTGCATGGTCGCGGGGGCACGCTCAACGAAGTCAGTTTCATCCAGCAGCATGACGGCAAGCCGGTTCCTGAGGGACAAGACTGGATTCAGCTCGACGTCTTCGGACGCACGAACAATGCCTATCGCTTCAGTGGCGAGACCGATGTCTTCGAAGCCCTTGCCGATGTTCAACGTCGCTTTCGCATCGACGACCGGCGGATCACTCTCTGGGGATTCTCCATGGGCGGAGCCGGGGCCTGGCATCTGGGACTCCACCACCCCTCGCTGTGGTCCTCCATGGGGGCCGGGGCGGGGTTCGTCGACTTCTATGGCTATCAGAGCATTCAGGAGTCACTGCCTCCCTGGCAACACGCGACGCTGCACATCTACGACGCGCTCGACTATGCGCTGAACGCCGCCAACCTGCCTGTGATCACCTACGGCGGCGAACTCGACAAGCAGCTGGCGACCAGCCTGACCATGCAGTCTGCGACGAAAGCTCGGGATGTTCCCCTGGAGGTGCTGGTCGGTCCCGGCATGGGGCACAAGTTCGACGACGCCAGCCTGGCGACATTCATGGACTTTCATGGCCGGCATTCCCGGGAGGGACGCCCCACATTTCCGGGTCGACCGCACGTCCGCTTCATCACGTACACGCCGAAGTACAATCGCTGCGAATGGCTCACCATCGAAGAGCTGGGCGAACTCTATGTTCCAGCCATCGTCGAGGGGGGAATCGACGACGACGGAGTGCTGAGGCTGACGACTCAGAACATCGAGGCTCTTTCATTGCGCGCGTCGCAGATCTGGTCGTGATCGACGAACAGGGTCCGTTCGAACTTCGGGCGGCAGCGGGGGAGCGCCTGCCTGATGTGACCTTCATCAGTGACCAGCTGCAGTGGGCGCCTCTCGACTACGACGACTCTATCACGTTCTCTGAGAACCCCGACACGCACAAGCGTCAGAACCTGCAGGGACCGATAGACGATGCCTTCATGCAGCCGTTCATCTGCGTCAGGGGCACAGGAACACCCTGGTCTCCGGCTCATCAGGCCTGGGCCGACTGGACGCTGGACCGGTTCGCAGGCGAATTCGACAAGTGGATGCGCGGGACGCTGCCGATCGTCGACGACACAGACCTTACCGCAGAGGATGTGGCGGGGCGGAACCTGATTCTGTTCGGCGATCCGGGCTCGAATTCCGTGCTCGCCCGCGTCCTCGAGGGACTCCCGCTCGACTGGACGACCGACGGCATCGCACTCGGGGGAAACACCTACGATCCCGACACGCATGGCGTCGCAATGATCTATCCGAATCCCCTCCAACCCGAGCGGTACGTGGTCATCAATTCTGGCCACACCATGCATTCGAAGGACTTCAAGGCCTCCAACGCCTGGCTGTTCCCGAAACTGGGAGACATCGCCCTACTACGCTTCTCTTCTGAGAACGAGGCCGGGTTCTCCGAAACCACGATCTGGGCAGATCTGTTCGATGCCCACTGGAATCTGCCACCTCGCGAAGGCGACGCACATTGACCAGCCGATGCCGAGACGGCTGACGGACTTCGCTCCAGTCGCCTCGCATGGCAGGCGTCTGCGAACCAGAAACCGCGAGTCACGACGGGCAAACACGGGAAATGGGAGAATTCCTCTGGTTCCGGGTAACTTACACCCTCGACCCATCGAAATCGTGCCGATATAATCTGCTCCGGAAGACAAATTCCACCATAGCGCGGGGTGGAGCAGCCCGGTAGCTCGCGAGGCTCATAACCTCGAGGTCGCAGGTTCGAATCCTGTCCCCGCCACTGAAACCCCGGAGTCGCGAAACATCGCGACCCCGGGGTTTTCTCTTGCACTCCGCCCGAGACACGCCGCAGTATCCCAAG
Source organism: uncultured Planctomycetaceae bacterium (assembly GCA_963715185.1). Taxonomy (GTDB): domain Bacteria; phylum Planctomycetota; class Planctomycetia; order Planctomycetales; family Planctomycetaceae; genus CAVPPT01. The sequence continues at coordinate 11,477 of CAVQRG010000009.1, read as the reverse complement.
CGTTCGCCACGTGTTGCGACGCTCCGCGTCATCTCGTCAGCCGCACTCGCGCCCCCACAGAGACAATTCCGGTCGGCCAATCTGCGCCGGATTGCCCCGCTCCAGCCCCGAAGTCTCTCCTTCCGGGCAGAGACAACCCGTGCGGGTTAAGTGGTGGTCGGCTTCGCTCGGGCAGTTTCCGGTTTTCGAAGAAGGGTTAGAAAAACCCATCCTGCCGGGTTATCAGAACTGCGGACACCAGAGGCTGCGTTGGCATAGGTAACGAGAGACGCGATGGCATGTGACCGTCGCAGATCGAGTCTCTCTGAGTGCCGTGCCGCCATGCCAGAAACGTCGACGTGGGCTGACGATCTCTCGCCCGAACAACGCATCCGCAACCTCGCCGCCATTCTTGCGGAAGGCGTCCGCCGCTACCGGAAACTGGTCCGTCGCTGCGATGCCGGCGAGCCAGACAAATCCGCAGAATCCGGCGGCACATGCCTTGAGGCTCTCCGCGAAACGAGGCTCAGTGTGTCTCGTTTCCAGGGTTAACGGCTTTGAGCCAGAGAGGTCTGTGCCATGAACGTTGAACAGGATCTCGCTGCGTTGCAGGAGATGACCACCGACGAACTCCGCGATCGGTACGCGGAGATCTTCGGAGAGGAGCCCCGCTCGCGCCACAAGGCGTACCTGATCCGTAAGGTCGCCTGGCGGATTCAGGCCAACGCGGAAGGCGACCTGAGCGAGCGGGCTCGTCGGAGGGCTGCGGAACTGGCCGTCGATGCCGAAGTGCGGACGACGCCACCACGCGGCCGAAGTGATGCCAATACGATCAAGGATCGCACGTCGACGAAAGTCGCGGTCTCCCGCGATCCACGTCTGCCGCACCCGGAACCGCGATCATCCGCCAATACAAAGGGTGCACGTTGGAGGTCCGCGTGCAGCGGGACGGCTTTGAATACGAGGGCGAGCGGTACAAGACGCTGTCGGCCGTTGCCAAGGCGATCACCGGATCGCACTGCAACGGCTTCCGATTCTTCAAACTGGCGGAGGGACAATGATCCGAGCCAATGAATCCTCTCCGAAGATTCGATGTGCCATCTACTGCCGCAAGTCCACGGAAGACGGGCTCGAGCAGGAATTCAATTCGCTCGACGCCCAGCGGGAGGCCGGCGAAGCGTTCGTCGCCAGCCAGAAGAGCGAGGGCTGGGTGTGCCTGCCGGACCAGTACCATGACGGCGGCTTCTCGGGCGGCAACATGGACCGTCCGGGGGTCCGGCAGATGCTGGCCGACATCGAAGCGGGACGCATCGACTGCGTGGTGGTCTACAAGGTTGACCGCCTGAGCCGCTCGCTGATGGATTTCGCCCGCATGATGGAGACGTTCGAGAAGCACAACGTCTCGTTCGTGTCGGTGACCCAGCAGTTCAACACGACCCACTCGATGGGCCGGCTGACGCTCAACATTCTGCTGTCCTTCGCTCAGTTCGAACGGGAGATCATCGGCGAGCGGATTCGCGACAAGATCGCCGCCCAGCGACGTCGGGGCCGCTGGGCGGGCGGGATTCCCGTGCTGGGCTACGACGTCGACCGCACCGACCCGACTCCGAAGCTGGTCATCAACCCGGCAGAGGCGGTCCGCGTCCGGGAGATCTTCGATCTGTACCTCAAGCTCGGATCGCTGCTCCCGGTTGTGGAAGAGCTGCAACGCCGTGATTGGCGAAACAAAGCGTGGGTCACGAAGAAGGGCCAGCCGAAAGGCGACGGACCCTTCGACAAAGGCAGCGTGCATGCGCTGCTGACCAACCCGATCTACTTCGGGAAGGTCCGACACAAGTCGGAACTGTTCGCCGGCGTCCACGAACCGATCGTCGACGACGATGTCTTTCGCCGCGTGCAGAAGCAGATGCAGCACAACAGCCGCACGGGAGGCGTGGAAGTCCGGAACCGGCACGGAGCTCTGCTGAAAGGCCTGTTGTTCTGCAAGGCCTGCGACCGGTCGATGACGCACACCTTCACCCGCAAAGGCTCAAAGCGATACCGGTACTACACCTGCACGCAGGCCATCAAGAACGGCCGGCAGAGTTGTCCAACCGGTTCGTTGCCGGCCGCCGGGATCGAGGAGGCCGTGGTCGACCAGTTCCGCGAACTCGCCGCCAGCCCCGTGCTGCGTGAGGAAGTCCTGAACCAGGCCGTTGAGTCGGCGACAGCGACGTCGGCCGCGATGAGGAAGGAACGCGAGCAACTGGCGCGGCAGGTGGCCGCACACCACGCAGCGATTCGCCGGCTGGCAGTTTCTGGAGCCAACACGCCAGCGACAACAGCCGCCATCGCTGACCTGCACGACCGGATCACCGCGGCAGAAAGAAGAATCGCGGAACTGGACGACCAGATCCGGGACAGCGAAACGGAGCGGCTGACACAGGAAGACGTGGATGCGGCGTTTGAGGACTTCGAGGGCGTCTGGAACACGCTCAGCCCACGGGAGCAGGCTCGGTCATTGGCGCTCGTCGTCGAGCGGATCGAGTTCGACGCGGCGGACAGCAGCATTTCGATTGAATTCCATCCGGCAGCCATCAAGGCGTTGGCCGGCAGCACCCTGGGAGACGCAGCATGATCACAGTGAAGCGCACGGTTGAGATACGTCGCGGCCGGCAAGGCCGTCGCCCGAAGGAACGCGGCCTGGGGCGCCCACAGGGGCGTATTCCCCGGGTGTCCCGGCTCATGGCATTGGCGATCAAGTTCGACGGTCTGATCAACGACGGGATCATCGCGGACCAGTCAGAACTCGCCCGTCTGGCCCACGTCACTCAGCCGCGCATGACACAGATCATGAATCTGCTGAATCTCGCGCCCGACATTCAGGAACAGCTGCTGTTCCTGCCGCGCATCACCAACGGTCGCGATCCGATCCATGAGAGAATGCTGCGGCCGATTGCGGCCGAAAACTCGTGGCAGGAGCAACGGCGAAACTGGGCAGCGACGATCAAATTGAAGACGGGAATCACTCCACCCCCAACGCCTTGAACGCTGCATCTCTTGGGTCTGAGTAGAAGCTGGTTTGGAACTTGGCGAACAGTTCGCCGGGGATCGTGGGGATGTCGCTGACGCTGGCCATGGGGAGCAGGACTCGTTTGGCACCGGCGTCGTGGGCGACTTGGAGGGACTCGGCGAGGTTTTCGACGGGGATGATGTTGCCGCCGAGACTCATGCTGCCCAACACGACCATCTGGCTTTGGATCGGTTTGCCCAATACCGCTGAGCAAAGGGCGATGAAAGTGGTCAGGGTCATCGCCGTGGTGGGGCCGGTGTTGTGCAGTTCGACGATGTGCAGGTGGTAGTCGTGATCGCCGACTTTCACCGAGGCACTCACGCTGCTCGCATTGGCCTTGAAGTAGTCGAAGCCGACTTTGATCGCCTCTTTGGCTTTCATGTTTGAACCGAGACCCGACATCTTCAGTGAGCCGTTGCCTGCCGTGACTTGGGTTTCCAGACGGTACAAGCCGAGGTGTGAATCGTTGCCGCCAGTGGCCACGGTGTGCATCACGCCGGGGTTCAATGGTCCTTCGGGGATGAGTGATCCGCCGCCTTGTTCACGCACCGAGATGAACTTCTCTTCGGATGTCTCCATGTCGATGTAGCTGAAGTGAACATCGTAGAACTCCATGCCACCGATCTTCTTGAGTTGTTCCTTGACTCGACGACGAACTTCCAGAGCGTATTCCAGACAGCGACGGACGGCTTCCTTGTCGTATTCCTCGTTGGGGTACAACAGCTTCAGCAACCCGGAAACCGTGTGTTTGACGGCAATGGAATCTCGCTGATTCAGGTCTCGACCCAGCTTGAAATACTTGTTGATCGCATCGCCGAAGTTGCGTTTTCGCATTTCACGCACCCACTCGGCGAAGTAGTCCACGATCATGCCGTACTGGTTCGTGAAGAACTCAGGCCGCATCTTGGGGATTTCCCAGCCGGGGATGTACGCATGGAAGCGATCAAAGAAGGCTGAGTCGATCATCGCTTCAGGGAACGGTGCCAGCAGGTGGCTGGTTTTCACGAGCGTATCGACGGGCTGGTTGATGTTGCCGACGAAAACCATCGAGGCGTAGGCATTGATCGAATCACGGCCACGGGCGAACGAGCCGCTGGCCATGTAGTCCTTCATGATCTGGACGCCGTCCTTGTCCTTGAACGAGATGCCAGCCACTTCGTCGAAGGCAACCACATCCCACAGACCGACCAGACCGACCTGACGCCGGGCCAAGTTGTAGAACAGGTTGGCAACCGTCGTTTGACCACCAGAAACCAGAATGCTGTTGGGGCTGATCTCTTTGTAGATGTGGCTCTTGCCGGTTCCTCGTGGACCAAGTTCGCAGACGTTGAAATTGTTTTCGACCAGCGGAACCATGCGGCAGAGCAGGTGCATCTTGACCCGTGGCTCGAAGTGCGTTGGCTCGTAACCGCAGGATCGCAGCAGCACGTCGATCCATTGTTCTTCGGTGAAGTATTTTCGTCCGGCGAACAACTCATCCATGTCCATGTTGGGCATCTGGATCGGCTTGAGTTCTTCGATGATGAAGGGCGATCCCTTTTGTCCTTCCTCGTAGAAATACTGCATCGTGATGATCGACCAGATGCCACCGGCCAGCAGCTTCTCGTACTTCTTCACCGTGCCGGTCGGGATTTCGACGCCCTTGGTGCCGAGATTCGACAACAGGGCTTCGTACACGTCACGCTTCTCATTCAGCGTGACCGTCACCTTGTCGATGATCTTCAGGCTGCCACGCTCACGGATCGTGGACTTCACCTTCTCGGCTTCGTCGGGGCGGACGTAGTTGTCGGCCAGCACGTTCTTGACGGTGTTCAGGCCGTCTTCGATGACCTCGGGGTCATTCGAGGCGCAGTAATTCCCCAGCAGGTATTCCAGCACATAGACCGGGACGTTCGCCCCTTCCTTGACCAGTTTGGTCAGGTCTTTGCGCACTACCTTGCCTGCGAAATGCTGGTTCAGCAATTCGTCGAGGCCCGTGTCGTTTTCGTTGTTTTCAGAAGTCGAAGTCATCGGCAATTGCTCGATCAATGGTCACATCTTGGCTTTGTAATTCAAAATCGGTGTTGGCATCCTTCAGCACCAGTCGGTATCGCTTGTTCTTGTCGAACTGCTGATCTTGCAGCGTCAACATCACCGACTGCTGGCGGTCGTCGAGGTTCGTGGACGTACTGGCGAACGTCACCGTCTCGATGCTGGAGACCGGATCATCACCATCGTAAATGGCGATCTTCACCGTCAGGGCTTTGGCCCGGTCGCTGACTGGCTCCATCTGGATCAGCTTGAAGCGATGGGCGTGCGTGGTGATCTTGTGGTTGCTGCCCAGCACGGAGATCGACACCTGCTTCGTCTTGGTCTTCTCCAGAGCCTTCTTGCTCTTGGCCTGTCGAACGGTGATGACCGGGACGACGATCTCCTGTGGCATCGCTCCACCGTGGATGAATCGGGCACCGCCTGTGAAGTGGAAGCGGTTGGAGCCTTTGGGAATCCAGAACTCCATGCCGCCTGCGCACTTGGCCGTGATCTCGGTCTTGCCACGCCAAGCGTCTTCGTACTCGGGCAGGTTGTAGCCCGATCAGGTAGCGTTTCTTGGCTTTGACCGTGCCGGCTGGTTTGTCGGCCAGCTTGCTCTTGTCGGTTTCACCGGGCGATGATTCCGTGAACAGGAAGCCGTGGTCGGCGGTCACAACGACGTAGTTGCCGTTGAGGTTGTTCATGATGTAGCGAACGATGTCGGCCAGTTCTCGGATGGCTTCGTGAGTCGCTTGGAAGGTGTCGCCCTCGGTGGCTGCGTTCTCACCCCGAGTGTCGATCTCGTTGTGGTAGACGTAGACCACCTTCATGCCTTCGACCAACTGACGGCCTTCTTCCTTCTTCATCCCCAGCAATGCGTCCGCTCCAATCACCATGCCTTCGACCTTGGAGAGAATCGTGTTGCGGTTGTCGCTGCCAGACGTGGAGACACCATCGGCAAGGACATCACCCTTGTCGGTGTACTCCAACTGCTTGTGCGGCAGCAGGCTGGCCATGCCCAAAGCCGTGTACGACGGCAACACGGAAAGCTGCGTCGTCAGTTCGGCTTGGAAGCGGTATTCGCCGTTGAGAATCTTGGTCAGTTCGGTGGCAGCTTCGTAGCGGAAGGCATCGCTGATGACGACGAACGACCTGCGGTTCTCAGCTTCCTTCTGGCGTGAGGCAACGTGCTTCTCGTAGAAGCGGTACTGGTTGGGAATGTTGGGCAACGCCCATTTGTCGAGCATCCCCGTGCCATCTGCATTGGGAGCGACAAACTTGGCCCACTTCAAAGCAAGCTGCACCAAGAACCAGTTCTTGTAGGCCGCTTCGACTTCCTTGCGGAGCGATTTGAGGATGTCCCATGCCTGCGATTCGGCGACATCGGCGTTGTAGCAGAAGTGGCGGTAAAGCTGATCGAACTTGTAAAGCTCGTCGGTGTAGAGCGAGTACATCTCCTCGGCGGTGTCACAGTCGAATCCGCCTGAGTGCTGATTGCGGAGATCGAAGAACTCGGCGGCGACGGCGATGGCCTCGTAGGCGGCGTGGCGAGCCTTGCGTTGTTGTTCCGGCACCGACAGTGATGCGATCCAGTGTTCTTCCTGTCGGCGAGTGACGATGTCTCGGATGGCGTCGGCTTTGATGTGGTCTTTCGTCGATGTCACCCGTTCCAACAGTCCCAGCAGGATTGCTCGATCCACGTTGCGGAAGGTGACGGCATCGACCAGCACCTCTGGCTCCAGTCCTTGCAGTTGCTCGTCGATATTGGTCGTGATTGCGATGGCGTCGGACAGGATGTTGAAGCTGGTGGCCTGCTTGGCACTGTCACGCCATTGAGCCAGACAAACCACGGCGTTGTGCGTGCCACTGCGGCTCAATTGCAATTTTTGGATTGCCGGGGGAACGTGGATGCCGAGTTGATGGGCGAAGTCCGACAACATCAGCCGCAACAGCAGCTTTTGCAGCGTGGGGCTTTCTTCCTCGTAGCCGAAGGCCGTGGAGACCATCTTCCAGAACGAACCATCCAGATCGTATTTCTCGATCAGGGTCCATGCTGGCGGCGGGGTTTCGAGGTCGATCTCTTCCTCTTCCGTGAACGACTGAAACAGCGTGCGGACAATGCTGAAGAGTTCGGGCTGATCGGCCTTGGTGACGACCGTCAGCATCTTGCGATCCAAGTCCAACTCGTTGTCGTCGGCATTGACCAGTTGTTTGAGCTTGCCAAGTCGTTCCTTGTTGTCGAAGAACTTGCGGCGCAGGTTCAGGTGGCTGCGAAGATGTTGCCGAGCCAGTCCCAGTTCATCGAGGATGATGGAGGAGCGATCTGCCCGGAAGTTGCGGCTGTACAAGCGGATGTCGAGCAGGATGTCGTCTTCAAACTCCGGTTCTTCGGTCGGGGCGTACAGCAGGAACTTGGCATCGGGTTCTTCACGTTCGATGCGCAGCTTGGTCTCGATGCCGCCGACCTGATCGAGCCGCACGACATTGACGCTGTCGAGATCGAGCGTCTCAACGACCCTGTCGAACTCCTGCTGCGGATCGTTCCAGAAGACGATCCGCTGGTGTTCTTCGTCGTAGATTTTGCTCAGGGCTTCGTTGAGTTGTTTGGTGTCCATCTAATCGCCTGCCTTCTTCCAGTTACCAATAGGGTCAGCAGTTGGTCGCCAACCTGCCTTGACCATTTCAGACAAGATGATGTACGAGACAAAAGGCGAACCATGGTGAATCGTTCCGGCAAACTTGTAGTCGGCAACGAATTCGTCGAATACTTGCCTTAGCTCTTCGGGTAAGGTGTTTCGAGCCTCCTCGTATTTCTCGCTTCGCTTGGCTCTGTCTGTCATTGAGTCAGTCCTCGGACTTTCCGCCAGTGATCGCCTTCACCTCAGCCAACAGATCGCCGAATTTGCCGTAGTTCACTTTGACACCGTCGTCGAGGTCGAGCTCGATGCGCTGGTCGGCGTAGTGGCGGAGTTGTTCGTCAAAACGCTGCACTGACCTGCCCCCCTGAATCGAGTCCATATGTTGAGTACAGTCTCGGCATGGTGGACCCAGCACAGGAGAGCAGGTCATGGCGAGAAAGCGATTTCGTCCGGAGGAGATCATCCACAAGCTGCGTGAAGCGGAAGTAGAGCTGGCTCAGGGGAAGAAGACCCCCGAAGTCTGCAAGAAGCTGGGGGTCACGGAGCAGACGTACTACCGCTGGCGGAAGGAGTACGGCGGTTTGAAGGTCGACCAGGCCAGGCGGCTTAGGGACCTGGAGAAGGAGAACAGCCGGCTGAAGAAGCTGCTGGCTGAGGCGGAACTGGACAAGGCGATCTTGCGGGAGGCGGCCTCGGGAAACTGCTAAGCCCGGCGAGGCGTCGCAGGGTCGTGGAACAGGTCCGGGATGCTCTGGGACGAGAGAAGGTCTCCGAACGCAGAGCCTGCCAGGTCCTGGGCCAGTCCCGGTCGACGCAGCGTCGGGCCAGTCACGTCCCCAGCGATGAACCCCGTCTGGTGAAGCGGATGATCGAGTTGGCCAGTCAGTACGGACGGTACGGCTACCGCCGGATTACGGCGATGCTGCGTCGAGAGGGGTGGAAGGTGAACCACAAGCGGATCGAACGTCTCTGGAGACGGGAGGGGCTGAAGGTGCCGGCCAAACAGCCGAAACGGAAGCGCCTGTGGCTGAACGACGGGTCTTGTGTGCGGCTGCGTCCGGCCCACCAAGATCACGTTTGGAGCTACGACTTCGTCTTCACCAGAACTCGTGACGGCAAACCGCTGCGGATGCTCACGCTGATCGATGAGTTCACGCGGGAGTGTTTGGCGATCGATGTGGGCCGACGGCTGGACAGCGAGGACGTCCTGGAGCGTCTGAGTGACCTGTTCGTAAGACGCGGCGTGCCGCAGTACCTCCGCAGCGACAATGGAGCGGAGTTCACGGCCCACAAGGTGACCCGCTGGCTGGAGCAGGTGGGAGTCAAGACGCTGTTCATTGAGCCGGGCTCTCCCTGGGAGAACGGCTACATCGAGTCGTTCAACGGAAGGTTCCGGGACGAGCTGCTGAACGGTGAGATCTTCGAGACGCTGTTGGAGGCGAAGGTGCTGATCGAGCGTTGGCGCGTGGAGTACAACACCGTGCGGCCGCACAGTGCCCTGGGGTACTGCCCCCCGGCCCCGGAGTCGCGCCCGCCGCACAAGTCCACTTCCGCTACGCTCCAGCGGCCTTGTGCGGCGACTCTGTTGACAACTGAAACCCTAACATAGACCTTGGTATCAACCGTGGGGGCGGGTCAGTCCGCATTCGCAGGACTGCTGAGAGGTGAGGCGTTTGGAAAACGCGTGATCCACCTGAACACCTGACGCGGATAACGCCTGCCCCTTGCTGCAACAACTGGAGCACCTTTTTCGGCCGCCGCCTGAGTCCCGACTTTTAATCCACAACCAAAATACCATACAATCAGCACCATGAACATTCGTAACAGCATCCGCCTACTCCTGGCGACAAGCCTTCTCACCGTTTCGTCGGCCTTTGCCCAGGACTACGACATCGCCATCCTCAACGGCAGGGTCATGGACCCCGAGACCAACTTTGATGGCGTGCGCAATGTGGGGATCAAGGATGGCAAAATTGTTGTGATCACCGAGGACGCGATCAAGGGCAAGGAGACCATCGACGCCAAGGGTCACGTCGTAGCCCCGGGCTTTATTGAGGGGCACCAGCACGCGACAGACCCGTTCAGTCGCAAGGTGAATTTGCGTGATGGCTTGACCACCCAGATGGATTTCGAAGCAGGCGCCGGCGATATCGCGAAATGGTATGCAGAGGCCGAGGGTAAAACCCAGGCCAACTACGGTATGGTCGTGCTCGCAACGCTTGCCCGTGGATTGGTGCTGGACGGTCCTGAAGTAGTGGCTGGTGCTAATGACATGGGCGGCCTGTTCCCTATGGTGGGTCGCGCCGCCGCAAAGGCTGAGAAAGAAGGACGCAAGCCAGGCTGGACTGCCACCTTGCCCAATAAAGAGCAGATGACCAAGATCATGAGTATCGTCGATGAAGGCCTTCGCCAAGGCGCCTTGGGCGTGGGCATTCCAGTCGGCTATATGACCACGGGCGTGACCCAGTACGAATTGTATAAATACCAGGAGTTGGCATCAAAATACGGTCGTGTTTCGAATGCGCATGTCCGCTTTGCGGGTGTCAGACCTCCCACCCAGGGACAATTGGGTGTTCAGGAAATGCTGGCCAATGCCATGGTTTTGGATGCACCTTTCCTGGCTTCACACCTGAACAGCAACATGGACTGGGAGTACACGATCCCGCTCATCAACGACGCAAGAGAAAAGCGAGGGGCCAAAGTATGGGGTGAGGTTTACCCCTATGCAGCGGGCGGTACCATTGCTTCGACAGATATTCTCACAGAGTCGAGCATGGCTCAGATGAATATAACCTATTCGGACGTCGCCAACCTTGACGGCACGCGTTGGGATAAGGCGATGTATGAGGACGTTCGCAAGAATGATCCGGGCAGAACGATTTTGATTTTCAACAACTCCCCTGAGGACATCGCTAAATGGATGGCTATGCCAGGAGTTGTTGTTGTTTCTGACGGGATGGCGATCCAGGATGCAAAGGGCCAATACTACCCATGGGATTCACCTTATGAAGGCAAGTCAGTTCACCCGCGTTGTGCAGGTACCCGCGCCAAGGTGCTGCGCATGGTGCGTGAAGATAAGAACATGCCCCTGATGGAAGCCATTTCCAAGATGAGCTACCTGCACGCTAAGTACTTTGACGAACTGGGCGGCATCAGCCAGTTCAGGACCAAGGGACGGGTGCAAGTGGGTGCCGATGCCGACATCGTCGTCTTCAACCCGGACACGGTCACTGACAACAGCACTTACAAGCCCGGCGAAGGAGCGCTGCCCTCCACCGGCATTCCCTACGTGTTGGTGAACGGCGTCGTGGTGGTGAAAGATTCCGAAGTGCAAAAGGTCTTTCCGGGTAAACCGATCCGTTTTCCGGTGCAGGAAAAGGGCCGCCTTGACCAGATTAATATCGAACCAAGAATTTTTGAACCGAACCAGTGAGTATCTGCAATCAGGGTTTGGTCTAAGGAAAGGCGAGCACCTGAAAAATCAATCAACCAGTGCTGCCTTAACATCGCGTTGCTCTTGAAATCGCATCCCGAAGCGTGACGGGCTGTTGATTTAGTCACGTTTAACTGTTTCAAAAATCAGCCGCCGTGCGTTAGCACACGGTTTAGGTTTGACAACCGGACGCTAACGCGTTGCGGCTGATTGAATCAACAGACCGGTGAGCAAGGGACAACAATAATTCAGTAAATCACTCACGCGTCGGGTTATGATTTATCAAAACACTGCTCAGGCGTTACCAAACAACCAACAACTACTATGAAAAACAAAGTGATTCAAATAAGAAGATTTCTAAAAC
>CAVQRG010000008.1:0-838589 GCA_963715185.1 uncultured Planctomycetaceae bacterium | reverse complement strand
CGTCCTTCGAATCGGAGCTGCAGTTTGCGGCCTCATTTCACGCCGTCGATCGCGAGACGAAGGTATTCGTCAAGGGAGCCCCGGAACAGGTCCTCGCGATGTGCCGACCCGACGTCAATCCGCAGGGCGTCAACACCATGGCAACCGAGATGGCGGGCCGCGGTTACCGGGTGCTGGCGCTTGCCGAGGGAGAGGTGGACGGCCAGATTGACGGGGCCCGGGCTCCCGATCGTCCCTCGGAGCTGTCACTGCTCGGACTTGTGGGAATGATGGACCCGTTGCGTCCGGGTGTCCAGGAAGCGGTCCGAACCTGCCGGCAAGCGGGTGTCGACGTGGCCATGGTGACCGGCGATCATCGTCTGACCGCATTGTCCATCGCTCAGGAACTCGGTCTGGCCCATGAAGACAGCCGGGTGGTGACGGGCCCGGAGCTGGCCACGATGGATGACGATGCACTCACGGACGCGGTGCAGCACGTCCGCGTGTTTGCGCGCGTTGCCCCCCGCCAGAAACTTCAGATCGTGGAAGCCGCACGACGCGCCGGACATTTCGTGGCCGTCACGGGTGATGGCGTCAACGATGCGCCGGCGCTGCGTGCCGCCAACATCGGCGTGGCGATGGGGCAGGCCGGCACCGATGTTGCACGCGAAGCCGCGGAACTGGTCATCAGCGACGACAACTTCGCCACGATTGTTGCCGGGATCGAGGAAGGCCGGGTTGCATACGACAACATCCGCAAGGTGGTCTATCTGCTGATCTCAACCGGTGCCGCTGAACTCGTGCCCTTGGGGTTGGTTGTCGCCACTGGTCTACCCCTTCCGTTGCTCCCCGTGCAGATCCTGTGGGTGAATCTGATCACCAACGGCATTCAGGATGTTGCATTGGCCTTCGAGCCAGGTGAAGACGATGTGCTCAGGCGAAAGCCGCGTCCCCCTCGGGAGAATCTGTTCGACCGGCTGATGATTGAACGGACTGTGGTTGCGGCGCTGGTCATGGGACTTGTGGCTTACGGGGCTTTCTGGTGGATGATTCAACAAGGTTGGCTGGAGCACGACGCCCGCAACGTACTGATGCTGCTCTACGTGCTCTTCGAGAATTTCCACATCGGCAACTGCCGCTCCGAAACAAAGTCCGCGTTCAGTCTCTCACCATTGCGGAGTCCGATCCTCCTGGCCGGAGCGGTGGCGGCATTCTCGATCCACCTGGCCGCGATGCACATCCCGCTAATGCAGCGACTGCTGGAGACCGGTCCGGTGTCGGGGACGACCTGGCTGGTCACCATCGGCCTCGCGTTCCTCGTCGTCCCGGCGATCGAACTGCACAAAGTGTGGTGGCGTGGACGACATCCCGTGGACTGACACGGTCCACGCGGCAGGAGTCGCGCCGCGATCGAAATGTGATGAGCGCAGCGGCGATGGTTCAAACGCGCGTCGCCGCGGTACGCTGCAGTGCGGTAGCGAACTCCCGCAAACGCTGCCGGGGACGCCCCGGGCGCGCACGTGTGGATTACCAGCAACAGGTGTCACCCGCAGGACGATACAGACAGGCCCGGGCAGCCGGATCACTTCGTCCACGCGTTGCCGCCAATGGTCGGCGCAGGAAATGCATTCGACGTGACGCATCCCGGCCTCTCGGGCGATGCCCCCCAGATCGGCCGGGTGCCCCGAGTGGCTTCCAGCCGTGAACGCCGGCGTCGGCTGTCGGCCGGTGACCTCATACATGCCATTGTCGAAGACCAGCAGTGTGAAGTTCTCTGGGGCAACGTTCGCGATGGTGACCAGGCAGCCCAGGTTCATGAGCAGCGAACCATCTCCACAGCAGACGATGACACGCCGCGACGGCTGAGCGAGGGCAATCCCCAGGCCCCAGGCCGGCGTCTGCCCCATGCTGGACGGGATCTGAACCAGATCCAGGGGATGCGGCGGCAAGGCCTGCCAGTCGCGACCGGTTCCCATGGACGTGAGGACCACGTCGTTACCGCGCGCGGCGTGGAGCAGTTGCAGAGCGATCGCCAGTGGGATGCTCGACGGCTCAGTGCCCGAGGATGCGCTTGCGGCGGCAGTCATGCCCCTCCCTCGGCGACCAGCACGATTCCCGCCCGTTCGCGATTGCGACACCAACGATAGTGCTCCGCGAGTTTCGATTTGCTTTCGTGGCTGTCGATCAAAACATAGTCGAGTCCCCACGCCGTGAGGATCGGCTCGGTAAAGGTCCGGGCGGTGTCACCCGTCAGCATCGCCTGATTCAGATAGCTTCGGTAACCGACAACGCCGAACAGGGGGACATCGTAATCGAAGATCGCATTCCGCAGGGAGTCGCCCGACTCGAACAGTCCCGTGCACTGCATCAGCACGAGTGGGTATGCACCGCCGATCTGCAAGCCAGCCGCGATCGCCCAGGCTTCGCCTTCGCGGCACACAGCAATTCGCTGAATCTGTGCGACGCTGTCGACGGCCATGAACCAGTCGCCGATCGTACTGTCGGGCAGCCCCACCACATGGCTGATCCCCATCTGCGACAGCACTTCGAGGAACTCATCAGCGGTGAACATGATCACTCCCGCGTTGGCCGCTCGAACCGCCCTTCACTCGGTTGCCCGGGGAACAGGCTTGGGGACAAACGGAAAGATGTAGATCAGCGGTTGCCCCAGTTCGTCGACCCGCAGCTCCTGTTTCAGCCGCGAGCGGATCGCCAAGCTGTTCAGCACCATCATCCATGCCGCCCGCTTCTGCGGGAAACTGACACGCGTCTTGCCGAGGTCGATTCCCTTCTGCTCTGCACCGTAGTGATCCAGCACCACGGGCAGTTGTGCAGCAGTGGAGATGGCACGGACGACCTCCTCCAGGGGCAGATCCTCAAATCCGACCGGCACCATTGTGAACAGCGTCGGGGCGGCCTGGCCGCGAGTGATGTCTTCCGCCAGACCCCAACCGACTGGCCAGGGATCAGAAATGTCCGCAAGCGGATCGACCAACAGCTCGATTGATCCGTCCGGAGTGCGCAGCGGTCGGAATCCCAGTCCGAAGTCCGCCAGCAGTAGAGCCAGGCCTGTTCCGTTGCTGATTCCCAGCAGTCGCTGACGGACCGGAGGTACCGGCTCCAATTCAACGACGTGTTGCCGGGCCTCCGCCGACAGGCGGAGTGGATAAGCCTTCGGAAGGTTCAGTCGGTCCAGGGCCGACCGCAGAGGCTGACCGTCGCTCTCCTCGGTGATTGGCTGGCTCAGCGCAGCAAACATGGTCTGAAACTGGTCAGCGTTCAGGCCCCACAACGGCTGGCCTTGTGGAGTCCCCTGAGCACCATAGGTCTTCAGCTCGCGCAACCATTCCTGAAGCGGAGCGATGTCGCTGAGGGTGAAACTGCGATCGGGAAAGACCAGTTGTCCCTGAGCATCGAGCTGGCACACAAGGTTGACTCGGCGCAACGTGCCGCGCGTTGTCTCTGTCACACCCAGCTCGTCATCGAAAACCGGCTGTCGGACGCGGACGCTGACGTCATCCAGTTTCCCCAGGGCCTCTGTCCACCGCTGGGCGCTGACGCCCGATGCGAGAGCCGATGAGAGTATTTCGACCTCGACCGTCGTCGTCAGTCGCTGCAGGTCGATGCTGGATCCTGTGCGGTCGCGCAACGAAGGCCCCTGGGCGGACAGCACCGACAGTCCGCAGAGCAGAAGAATTGCACAACCTGGGCCAGCCAATCGCACGTCGCTTCGCTCCTTCGTCGGGACGACGGCATCCTATGTTGTCTGAAGCGGAGTAGACAAGCCGGGCTGGGCGAGGTTTCCGTGAGGGCCTGAACGGGCGTCCTGCGGAAGTTGCCCATCAACTTCGCGCCGCGGCATCGTCGCGACGGCTTCTCAGGGCATACAGCGCGCCACAGCCGGGACAAGAAACCACCCAGCCGTCGGCATCAGCCACGCGCTTTTCTGCAGGCGTGAGGGCCACGGTCAGCGTTCGCGTACAGTTGGGACATTCGCCCCGGATATCGATGGCCGGGGGCAGCGGACTCGAGTCCAGCAGCATCCGGGGAGCACGCGAGTGGAACCGCTGTCCACATTCGTAACACCGATAGGGTTGCGCCCCCAGGAATCGCCAGAGTCGATCCAGCCCGCGCGGCCTCGACGAGTGGAAATCCAGGCTGTCGCAACGCGGACAGGCCGCGACTTGGGAATGAGTCATGTCACATCCAGATGCCAAGGGAACTCAGCGAGTTCCCGTATTCAGGGTCACCTCTCCAGTAGTGTGGGGGCCACAACTGTCAACGGCCAACATCTTCGCTCCAGAGTTCCGGATAATCGTTGATGAATTTCCGGAAGAGCCTGCGCATCTCGTCGTCCTCGAGACCGACCATTTCAATCTGGTGTTCCGCCAGAAATTCGGTCGTCGACCTCCAGAAGCTGCTGTCGGCAATGTCGCTGCCGGAGTCGCCGTAGACGATGCGTCGAATGCCGTAAAGAGCCGCAGCGCCTGCACACATCTTGCAGGGCCAGAGTGTCGTATACAGCGTGCTGGCCGCGTACTCCTGGCTGCTGAGGCGCCCCGCGGAGGACAGGCAGTCCATCTCGGCATGCAGGACGGGGTCATTCTTCTGCACGCGCTGATTGCGTCCCAGTGACTTCAGCACACCGTCGACGGCCAAAGCCGCGCCGATCGGCAGACCCGGAAGTGTTGTGAGTCGCCGCCCCTCTTCAAGGCTCTGGTACGCCTGCTCGATCGCCGCCTGCAAATACAGCCGGTCGCATTCCCTGACCATCAGTCAGTCTCGCTTCTGCAGGACTTACGACAACTGAGTGACGCCCATCAGATAGCGGTCGCATTCCCGTGCCGCCTCGCGACCCTCATTGATGGCCCAGACCACCAGCGACTGACCGCGGCGACAGTCACCCGCTGCGAACACACCTTCAATGCTCGTGGAATAGCGACCATACTCGGCCTGGAAATTGGTGCGCGGGTCCGTCTTGATCCCGAGTTGCTCGGCGATCAGTTGCTCGGGACCGCGGAAGCCCAGCGCCAGGAAACACAGGTCAGCCTGCCACTCCTTCTCGCTGCCTGGAATTACGGTAAATGGCGCTCCGCTCGGGCTCGGCAAGTTCCAGTCGACATTGACGGTCTTGAGCGCCCGGAGGTTGCCACTTTCGTCACCCAGGAATTCCGTGGTCTGAATCGAAAACTCGCGCGGGTCACCGGGAAGCGTCTTCCCCGGCAGGTGTTCGTAGTCGAACAGGGCTGCCGCTTCAGCGTGTCCGTAATCGGTCCGGTAGATCTTGGGCCACTGAGGCCAGGGATTGCCGGCCGCACGAGCGGCCGGTGGCTGGGGAACGATTTCAAAACTTACGAGACTCGCACAGCCATGACGCAGGCTGGTCCCGATACAGTCGGTTCCGGTGTCTCCGCCGCCGATCACGATGACGTGCTTGCCTTCAGCACTGATGAACTCGCGGTCCTCATGGCGGGAGTCGAGCAGGCTCTTCGTGTTCTTTGTGAGAAACTCCATCGCGAAGTGGATGCCCCGCAGATTCCGGCCGGGTGTCTTGGCGAAGAAATCGTTCGGTACGGTCGAGCCGGTCGCCAAGATGACGGCATCGAAACGCTCCAGCAGTTCCTCAGCCGGAATGTCTTTGCCGATCTCGGTGTTGGTGACGAACTTGACTCCTTCAGCCTCCATGACTTTCAGGCGCCGTTCCACGACCTCGTGCTTTTCGAGCTTCATGTTCGGAATTCCGTACATGAGCAGTCCGCCGATCCGGTCGGCTCGCTCGTAGACGATCACTTCGTGTCCGGCGCTATTCAGTTGTGCGGCCGCGGACAATCCCGCCGGTCCGGAACCGACAATGGCGATCCGCTTGCCGGTGCGATGCTGCGGGGGATGCGGGACGACCCAGCCTTCTTCAAAGCCCCGATCAATGATGGCCTTCTCGATGGTCTTGATGGCGACCGGAGGTTCGCTGATCCCCAAGGTGCAGGAGCCCTCGCAAGGCGCGGGGCAGACGCGTCCGGTGAATTCCGGGAAGTTGTTGGTCTTGTGCAGACGATGCAACGCCTCCTGCCAGTCGTCCTGGTAGACCAGGTCGTTCCACTCGGGAATAAGATTGTGGATCGGACACCCCGTGGCCATTCCGGCCATCAGGTCACCCGTGTGACAGAAGGGAATCCCGCAATCCATGCAGCGGGCTCCCTGCTCCTGCAGGATGTTGAGAGGCACGGGGGCGCTGAACTCGTCCCAGTCTTCCAGCCGCTGCAGCGGGTCCCGTTCGCGGGCCGTCTTGCGGCCATACTCTTTGAAACCGGTTGGCTTTCCCATGCGAATCACACGTCAGAAGAAGGAATCAGTATCGTAGGTCGCGAGCCGAGGCGACGCGGTCAGCGGGTTCCTGCCGTTGCCCGCGACTCTTCGCCGGCAGCTTCCGCTGCGGCCTCGGCCGCCAGCTCCTCCATGGCCCGCTTGTAGTCCCGGGGCATGACCCGGACAAACTTCGGCAGGCAGTCGTCCCAGTTGTCGAGAATCTCTCGGGCGACCGCCGAGGCCGTGAAGATGTGGTGCTTCTCGATCAGCTCCTTGAGTTCAGCGATGTCATCCAGTTCGTCAACATCTTCCAGATCGACGAGCTCGAGGTTGCAGTTCAGGCGGAACTCATCACGATCGGGTGCGAATACGTAGGCAACCCCCCCCGACATGCCGGCCGCAAAGTTGCGACCTGTCTCGCCGAGGATGACCACGCGCCCGCCGGTCATGTATTCGCAGGCATGGTCCCCCACACCCTCGACCACCGCCCGGGCTCCCGAGTTGCGAACACAGAATCGCTCGGCGGCCATGCCTCGGAAATAGGCTTCGCCTTCGGTGGCTCCGTACAAGGCGACATTGCCGATGATGATGTTATCGGTCGGGCGAAACGTCGACTCGGCCGGTGGATAGACGATGATCTTCGCCCCGGAAAGCCCTTTGCCGACAAAGTCATTGGCATCCCCCTCGATCTCGATAGTAATGCCATGGACGGCCCAGGCACCGACCGACTGACCGGCGGAACCCCGGAACCTGAGGCGAATACTGTCCTCGGGCAGACCGCCCGGTCCGTGGACCTTTGAGACCTCGTGCGAGAGCGTGGTGCCCAGTGCGCGATCGGTATTCTGCACTGGCAATTCCAGCTCGACGCGTTCACCGTTGTGAATCGCCCCCTGGCAGCCGGGAATCAGCACGCGCTGATCGAGTGTCTTGTCCAGCCCATGATTCTGGGGCTTCTGACAGTACGTTCCCGCGTTCGGGTAGTAGCTCTGGGCCTTGGTCAGAACCAGCGAGAGGTCGAGGTGCTTCGACTTCCAGTGATCGATCCCGGCATTCCATTCGAGCATATCTGCCCGTCCGACCATCTCATCGATCGTGCGGAACCCGAGCTGAGCCATGATTTCGCGGCACTCCTCAGCCACCATGAACAGATACGTCACGACGTGCTCGGGTTGACCGGCGAACTTCAGACGCAATTCGGGATCCTGCGTGGCGATGCCGACCGGGCAAGTGTTGAGATGGCATTTGCGCATCATGATGCAGCCGAGCGTAATCAGCGGTGCCGTCGCAAAGCCGAATTCCTCGGCACCGAGCAGGCAGGCAATCGCGACATCGCGACCGGTACGAAGCTGCCCATCCGTCTCGAGACGAACACGGCTGCGCAGGTCATTTTTGACGAGCGTCTGGTGCGTCTCGGCAATCCCGAGTTCCCAAGGCAGACCGGCGTGCTTGATCGATGTGAGCGGTGAGGCTCCCGTGCCACCCCCGTCACCCGAGATGAGGATCTTGTCGGCATGGCCTTTGGCCACACCCGCAGCGATCGTTCCCACTCCAACCTCAGAAACGAGCTTTACGCTAACCCCAGCCGACGGGTTCGAGTTCTTCAGGTCGAAGATCAGTTGCGAGAGGTCTTCGATGGAATAGATATCGTGGTGCGGCGGCGGGCTGATGAGCCCCACGCCCGGTGTTGAATGCCGCGTTGCCGCGATAATCCGGTTCACCTTGTGCCCCGGGAGCTCTCCCCCTTCGCCGGGTTTGGCCCCTTGAGAGATCTTGATTTGCAGCTCGTCGGAGTTCGTCAGGTACCACGAGGTGACACCAAACCGGCCCGAAGCCACTTGCTTGATCGCGGAACGCTTGCTGTCTCCATTGGGCAGGGGGGCGAATCGCTCGTAGTCCTCGCCACCCTCGCCTGTGTTGCTCTTCCCCTCCAGGCGGTTCATCGCGATCGCGAGCGCTTCATGAGCCTCAGCCGAGATGGAGCCGTAGCTCATGGCGCCCGTACAGAACCGCCGGACGATGTCTCGAACAGGCTCGACTTCCTCGAGGGGCACCGGTGTACCCTGCTTGAACTTCATTAATCCCCGCAGGGTACCCTGCCGCTGCTCCCCTTCGTTGATCATCGCGGCGAAGCGCCGGTAGGCGGCGGCGTCGCCAGCTCGTGCGGCCTGCTGAATCTCGGCAATGGTGAAGGGATTCCAGCCATGCTTCTCGCCGCCATGCCGCCAGTGCACGAGTCCCAGATTCGGGAGCACCGGAAGCCGGTCGAGTTCATCACGGGTCGGGAAACCCTGCTCGTGGCGTCGGCGTTGTTCCTCGGCGAGAATATCGAAGCCCACCCCCTTGATGCGGCTGGCCGTTCCGCGGAAGCACATCTCAATGACATCGGCAGAGAGCCCGAGCGCCTCGAAAATCTGTGCCCCCTTGTAGGACTGCAGTGTCGAGATGCCCATCTTCCCCATGACCTTCAGCATCCCCTTGCGGACACCTTCGCGATAGGTCTGGACGATCTTCTCTTCGGTGTAATCTTCCTTGAGATGACCATGACCCCGCGCATTGCGGACGGCTTCGAAAGCGAGATACGGATTGACGGCATCGGCACCGTAGCCCGCAAGCAGGCAGAAGTGATGGACTTCCCGCGCCTCGCCCGATTCGAGCACGATCCCGATCCGGGTCCGCAATTCGTGCTGAACGAGATGATGATGGACGGCCCCGCAGGCGAGCAGACTGCTGACTGGAATTCGCGCGGCACTCGTTGCACGGTCCGACAGGACGACCAGACTGTACCCCTCGGCGATGGCTTGTTCAGCCTCCGCACAAATCCGATGGAGGGTGGCGACGAGGAGCTCACCGGCGGTTGAAGGTTTCGCGGCTCCGTTGGAAGTCTGTGCAGGTCTCTCGAACGTGATGTCGATGGTCTTCGTCTTCCAGCCGCGGTGTCCCTGCAGCGACTTAATCGCCGCGCACTCATCGTCGGTGAGAATCGGATGGGGCACCCGGAGCCGATGGCATTGCTCCTGCGTGGTGTCCAGCAGGTTGCCCTCCGGGCCGATGTAGCATTCCAGGCTCATGATGACTTCTTCCCGGATCGAGTCGATCGCGGGATTCGTGACCTGGGCGAAGAGCTGCTTGAAATAGTCGTACAACAGTCGCGGCTGATCGGACAGACAGGCGAGTGAAGCATCGTCCCCCATCGAGCTGATGGGGTCCTTCTTGGCATTGAGCAGCGGGATCAGCATGAACTGCAGCGTCTCGCTCGTGTAGCCGAACGCCTGCATCTGCTCCAGGAGCAAGCCGCCGCTGATTCGCTGCGGCGCGTCCGTTCCGTTGTTCTGCTCGTGGGACTCTTTCCAGTGTGAGACCACATCCCCCAGCTCCATCCGCTGGTTGCGGAGCCAGGCTCCGTAAGGACGACGACTGGCGACCTCTTCCTTGAGTTCGTCATCCGGGATCAGTCTGCCCTGTTCGAAGTCGACCAGGAACATCCGGCCCGGCTGCAAACGTCCCTTGAACTTGACGTTGGCGGGATCGACGTCGAGGACACCGACCTCACTGGCCATGATGACCCGGTCGTCATGCGTAACGTAGTAACGACTGGGACGAAGCCCGTTACGGTCCAGGCAGGCCCCAATGAAGTGGCCGTCCGTGAACGAGACGCTGGCAGGGCCATCCCAGGGCTCCTGCAGAGCCGAGAAGTACTCATAGAACGCCCGCTTCTCCTCCGACATGTCGTGATGATTCTGCCACGCTTCGGGAATCATCATCATCGCCACTTCCTGCAGCGTACGCCCGGAGTGGTACAGAAACTCCATGGCGTTATCGAAGTTGCCCGAATCGCTGCAGTGCCGCTCGATGATCGGGAACAACGCGTCGAGGTCGTCGCCGAACAGATCGCTGTCCATCATCCCCTGGCGCAAACATCCAGTTGGCGTTCCCTTTGAGTGTGTTGATTTCGCCGTTGTGGGCCATGAACCTCAGCGGCTGAGCGCGATCCCAAGAGGGAAACGTATTGGTCGCGAACCGGCTATGCACCATCGCCAGGTGCGACTCGTAGTCTTCGTCCGCCAGATCGGGGAAGTACTTCAGAAGCTGGGCGGGGGTCAGCATCCCCTTGTAGATGATGACCTTCGTCGACAGCGAACAGCCATAGAATTCCAAGGCGCGGGGATGGTCACCTCGGCGAATCCGATGGCTGGCGACCTTGCGAATTACGAACAGTTTTCGTTCGAGCGCTTCCTGGTCCAGCTCGGCTGCGGCACCGACCAGCAGCATCTCCATGTGCGGTTCCGCGGACGCGGCTGAAGGTCCGATCCGTGCCACGTCGGGACGTTGGGGCACATCGCGCCAACCCAGCAGTGTCTGGCCCTGTTCGACCAGCAGTTCTTCCACGATCCGCTTGAACTCGCTGCGCGCCACCGGATCCCGGGGAAGGAAGAAGATCCCGGCGCCGTAACGGCCTATCGCGGGAAGCTCCAGACCGAGTTCGGTTCGCGCGACCTTGCGCAGGAACCGGTCGGGCAGGGCGGTCAGCATTCCCGCACCGTCACCCGTATTCTCCTCGCAACCACAGGCCCCACGATGTGCCATGTGCCTCAGGATTTGCTCGGCGTCCAGAATGATCTCATGCGACGCCTGCCCCTTGATGTGAGCCACGAACCCGACTCCACACGAATCGTGTTCGTGATCGGGATGATACAGGCCGTGGGGCTGGGGAAATCCGGGGATGGAGTTGTTCATACGCCTCGCCTCGCCGCGAAGGAGTCCCTTGTGGTTTAAGTCTCATGCTGCGTATGGTTTGCAGCATTTTTTGACCTGCCCTGGCTGGCAGATCGCCCTCCATGAGCCAGAAGAAGACCGACTGCGATCGATGAGCGCCTTCGGTCCGTCCCTCTGGAGGTTCCAGGTCGCCTCGTGCGACTCAGGGGGCACCGCCAGTCTCTACCGAGACCAGTGTGCCAGGGGAATCGTCAACGACTGGCTCCTGCAACAGGAGCTCGATGAATCTCTCGGCCGCAGCCGACAGGTGTTTGTTGCGTCGATGAATGATGCCAAGTGGACGGGTGAAGTCCCGTCCCTCGAACCGAATGGCCACCAGTGAGCCTTGATCGACCTCGCGGCGGACCGTACACAGCGGCAGAATCGAGACCCCCGCCCCGATTTCAACAGCACGCTTGATATTCTCCACGTTATCGAACTGATGCACCACCCTGAACGAGACACCAGACTCGCGAAGTCGCCGATCGATCTGGCGGCGAATTCTCAGGTCGGGGGTGAATCCGACGAACTCCAGTTCTTCGAGGTCGGCAAAGGACAATTCATCTGCTCCCGCCAACTCGTGGTGAGGGGGGACAATTAGCCCCATCTCCTGTTCCTGCCAGAGGATGCTGCTCAGGTTTCCTCCTTCCCGCGGGAAGGAGACTAACCCGAGGTCGGCCTCGTCGCGGCTGATCTGATCATAGACGTCGTCGGGGTTCAGGAAATCGAGATGGACGCGAGTCTCAGGATATCGCTCAGAAAATCGCTCCACGTAACCGGTGAGTTGCAGGAGACCGACCGAGTAAATTGAGGCGACCCGCACGCGTCCCGAAACACGGTTTCCCAGTCGCTGAACCTGATCCTCCACCTTTCGAAAGCCCTCGAACAGGCGTCGACAGCCCTCGAAATAGATCTCGCCAGCCCCTGTCAGCTCGAATGGCCGAATCGAGCGATCGATCAATGATGTGCCGAGATACTCTTCGAGTTGCTGCACTGCGTGGCTGGCGGCCGGCTGTGAAATCTCCCGCGCCTCGGCGGCTCTGGAAAAGCTGCGATGCGTCACGACATCATGGAAGATCTCTGCATTCCGCAGTTGCATGGCGGCTCGAAATAAACGTGGCCAATGAACCATCCATGGTAGAATAAAGAAGATTGATCGGCATGCTAAACCTCGCGCGACGCGATGTCAAGCGCCCGTTGGCCGAACTCACCGGACGTTCACACCGCTGCTCGGTCCTGCTCCTTCTGCGGGGAGCACCTGCGGCTGCAGACTCCGGCCAGTCTCGCTATCTTCTCGAGTTCAGAGTTTGCGATGCGGGAAACCAGGGGGGGCTGATGTCTGCGGGATGGGGAATGCTGGCCATGGCGATCCTGCTGGAAGTCAGCGGTACCATCTGCCTGAAACTGTCGAGAGGCTTGACGGAAAGCGGCTATACGCTGGCGATGTACGCCCTCTACGCCGGCAGTTTTGCCTGCGTCGCCCGCGCCGTCAATCAGATCGAACTGGGGATCGCCTATGCCGTTTGGGCCGGCGTGGGCACGGCACTCATCGCCATCGCGGGGGTGTTGCTGTTCAACGAATCGCTGACCCTCCTGAAGGGGGTCTCGCTGCTGCTGGTGATCGTCGGAGTGCTGGGGCTGAAGCGCAGCACGTCGGCACCGCCCTCCTCCGTCGATGGTGCTCAGCAGCTGGCTGAGATCCGACGGCTCACTCACGACTGAAGTTGGCTTTCAAGCAGCTCCAGCAGGCCGTCGCGGTCGTCGGTCCCGATCCGGATGAGCCGGCTCCCCAGATGCACCACGACGCAATCGAATCCCCACAGGTTGTAGGTCCAGCCGCGCCCCGGGATCCAATGAATTCCCCAGCCGTCGATCAGGCGAGATCGCCCGGCCTCCACCGCCCCGATCTGCGAATAAAGTATGGAACGACCGAACAGTGGCAGCGGTCCGTATTGAATCCGCAACCGATCTCCCGCATCTGCAACCGTCAGACTGCCAAAACACAGTGAGAGCAGCAGCAGCAAGCCGGCGACGATTGTCAGAACAACGGCCATCTGAGGTTCGCGTGGAGCGGCATTCCACGCAGCCATCATCAGCCCCAGGCCAATCGTCGACAGCAGCAGCCACATCGGCGCTCGTTGTGTGTGCTGATACGCTTTCATCTGGTCGAGGCGATGCTCTCAAGACTGGGAAAAGATTCCGGCCGCGGGGCTTCCGCGGTCGTCAGGCGCTGGAACAGCTGTTCGGTCCAGATCTCCTCGACGGGTGACCGAGTGCAAGCATGATGATCTCTGACGCTGCCGAGGCTGAGTGCTTCCAACCGGCCTGTGACGAGGTGTCGCCAGATCGACAGGTCCGCCGACAGGTACGGACTGGAGCCCACCAGCACAGCATTGCCTGCGTAGGGTCGGCCCCCATACATACGACGATTGACACGCATCACGGGGCGGAAGAGCTCCCACTTTCGGTCGGTTGAGGCGTGTCTTCCCAGCATCTGCGCCAACAGCTCTGGAGTGCTGCGCAGCACGTGCCGCCAGCCCCGCAGGTGCAGACGGTCAATCCAGCTTCGAGCGCGTGTGGCCGTTGGGCCACCACCGATGCCGGCCTTCGAGTCGAGTGGCGAACCTTGGTCGGAATCGGTGTCGACCGGCTTTCGACGGCGACAGCTCGGTGCCGAAGGTTCGATCATCATCGTGACTCGCGGGCGGGCACCAGACTGCCAAAGGGCGACAGCCAGGGCATGGGCCAGCAACCCTCCGTATGAGAAACCCACGATGGCCGACGGATTGACCACATTGATTGCAGCCAGTTCCGACAGGTACAGGTGGATCGATCGGCGAATGGAGCGAAACCGGATGGCCGGCTCGTGAAGTCCCGGAATCTGCAGCAGAATCAAACCGTGAGAGGTGGTCAATCGCTTCAGAATCGATTCGGCCGTCTTCACGTACCCCACGACGATAATGGGATCGGGTCCCTCTCTCAGTACCTCAACGTATCGTCCGCCGCGACGACTCGAACGGGCAAGCTGAGACGCCATCTGCCTCACAGTTGCGTGCGTTCTCATGTCGGCCCACGTCAGACGGCGCCCGAATTGCCGCTCAATCACAGTCAACAATTCGACCGCATGCAGCGAATCGGCCCCCAGTTCGAAGAAGCTGGCATCCGCTGCCCGGACCTCGATTCCCAACACTTGCGTCCAGAGCTGGGCAAGTTGCTGTTCGGCTGGATTCAGCGAGTTGCCTTGACGGGTGTCCGCTGGCAGCGACCGTCCGCCCAGGAGTCGCCTCAATGCCGACCGGTCCACCTTGCCACTTGGCAACGTTGGCAGTTCATCCATGCGGACGATGCCGGGAATCTGCCAGGGCTCGAGCTCCCGGGCGACGAAGGCCTGCAACTCCGCTTCATCCAGGCTCGGCTCGCTGACACAGCAGGCCACCAGCCGGGTGTAACCGTCGGTGGCGACCGCGACGACAGCCACCTCATCGATTTCGGGGTGAGCATGTAGAGCGGACTCGACATGCAGCAGGTTGACGCGCCGTCCCAGCACCTTGACGTCCTCATCAAGGCGTCCTCGATGGATGAGTGCCCCAGTGCCTGTCCATTCTCCGAGGTCGCCCGTTCGGTAACGCGTTTCTCCCGATGCCAGAGTTTCAAAGACGCGGGACGTCAGTTCGTCGTCACACCAGTAGCCGATGGCCGCGTGCGTTGTGCGCACCGTGATTTCGGCCTGATTCGATGCAGCGGTCACGACTTCGCTCGATTCGGGATGCATCAATTCCACGATCTTGGTGTGCGCCGCGCGTTCCAGCGGTAGCGGACCGTTCGGCGGCCGGGAAGATTGATCCAGGAGTGATTGCCGGAATGACGGGACTTCGGTGCAGCCCAGATTGTGCAACAGCAGGCACCCCGTCGGAAAGCAGTGCTGATAGGTCTCGAAGTCGCGGTGTGTCACCGGTTCTCCCCCCAGGTGCAGCACTCGAACGGATCCAAACACCCGGCAGTAGTCGGCGACGGACACTCGCGCCGTCAGTCGGCGAAAGATCGTCGGCACCAGATGCATGATGGTCGGACGGTGCGCGGCGATCGCTTGTATCAGCCCTGGGAGACCACCCATACCCAGATCAAACGGAACCAAGGTGCCGCCGCTCAACAATGTCCGCAGTGAATCCGTCAGTCCCGAGATCGTCGTCAGCTTGGCAACCAGCAGCTCCCGATCGCCGGGCCCCAGACCCAGGATTCCCACGTGGCCAGCCACATTCGCTGCGAGGCTGGCGTGCGTATGAACAACTCCCTTGGGACGTCCTGAACTGCCAGACGTGTAGACGATCGCTGCCAGATCCTGCTGTTGAGGCAGGACCTTCGCCTCCAGTTGCCGGTGAGCGGCGCCCTTCGCTGCAGGACAGTCGTCGATGTTGATGACGTGCACTTGTCCGCACGCCAGGTGGGTGGCCAGCTCATGATCTGAGGAATCGCACACGATCGCTGCGGCCAGTGAATGGGCGAGTTTCTCGCCCAGAACTGCCGGATTTGACTGCGGATCGACGGGAACAGCGATCTGGCCTGCCGCCCAGACGCCCAGCAGACCGCGGACCGATCCAGTCCCGTGAGAGGCCAGGATGGCCACCGACTGGGGGAGGTCACCCAGTACCGTTCTGATCTGACGGCCAATCCCGAGCGCGTCTGCAAGCAGATCGCGATACGTCGTGCAGCAGGGTTGCTCCAGCACAATCTGATCGGGTGTGCGTTCGGCCTGAGCGGCAAAGGCAGCGAACAGGGAATCCATGGGTCCGGCGTGAGAGGGGCGGTCGACGAACGATGATCCTCATCGTTTATCGTACTCACAGTAGGGCCAGGTCGAGGATTGCCGCGAACAGGGAGCGACTTCAGCACCGATGCCTGCAGATGCAATGATTCCCCCGATACCTCACGTTTGTCCCGCCAGCGAGGCTCGCCCCAGAATCGGTGCGATCCTTACAGCTTCGCGAACGGCCTGGTGTGTCGCTTCAAGTGAGCGCAGCCCGGTGGGGCCAGTTTGCCCCCAGCAGGAGAGCTGGAAGCAGCCACGTCGGTCCGGCTCCGTTTCGCCGTTGAATGTCTCCAGAGCGACGCTGGCGGCTTAGTGAGCGGGCGGGGGACTGTTCTGGAACGCGCGGTTGCGAAACAGGAACTCGATGATGTTCCCCTCGTGCGGCTGCAGCCAGTTGAGCTGAATGGTCTTCACAGGACCAATGTTCAGACGATCGATATTGCGCGCATCCAGGAGTTCGCGCGACCACTGCGAATCCTCCGTCAGGCAACTGGCAACCAGCGTAGTGCCGATCTTCTTGAGCATGTCCTTCTGTTCACAGCGGACAACGCTGGCGAACGGAAACATGTATTCCGTGTTGGCCAGTGACGGTTGTGGACTGCTGGCGTGGATGATCGTCGGTCTCAGAAAATCGTGCCGCGCATGTGACACCAGGCGGTCTCCGTCCCGGTACTTGGAGGTCACCTCGGTGACTCCGGACTCTGAGAGCAACCCCTCGATCTGATTGTTCATCGCCTCGGCAGCTCCGGGCAGTGTGAAGGCCGCCAGGCCGGCGCCCGGATCGGTCATCGGTTTGGGAGCCACTGGCCCCAGACGCTGCGCCAGCGCTTCGGCAATCTCCTCGGTATGTCGACTGGCCCAGACTCCGGAGCAGCTGATGCAACTGCGCCCACTGTTCACAAAGATCGAGTCGGCCATCAGGTCGAGATAGTCTTCCCAGTGGTCGACCATGTCGTCGCCGATGAGAATCTTCGAAAAACCCGGGCCATGTGCCTGCACGCGCGGGTCACCATAGTAGCGTTCGACAGTTGCGGTCCCGCCGAAGATCATCGCGCGGTTGCAGGTCTCGAGGACCGCCGCACCGCATTCTGCTTCACCGGGATAGATGCTCATCACTTCCCGGGGAATGCCGGCCTGGGCGAAGGCCTCGTACATGCGATAGGGAGTCCAGGGTTCCTGGGGACCGGGCTTGAGGACGAGGCCGATCTGGAGGGGGATCACCGGCATCCAGAGGGTGTGGACCCCCGGCGAATTCGACGGCAGGACCATGCCCACGACGTTTGTGTTGGCCTGGTAGCTCATCATCACGTCGCGGGATTCCTTCCCGTAGCCTCTGGTGAGCACCTCGAACGGCAAACCCCGCGTCAACGCCTCGAGCACCTCCTTCATGGAACGGAGCACGAACGCGTTCTTCGACATGTTGGCGAGGCACATGTGCTCGGGCAGGCCGGTCGTAGCCGACTGCATCCGACAGAATTCCTCGGGACTCTGCGTCCCGTTTCCGAGGGGCAGTGTTCCACTGGTGTAGAGATCAGCCGCGTTCGCCGCCATTTCGCACAGTTCATCAATCGTGAACTGGCGCAGGATTTCACGTGTGCGGTCCGCCTTGCGCATATCCATCTTGATCAGACCGCCGTTGGCCTGGTGGACATTCGCGAGCTGTTCGCCGGTTTCGAAGTGTACGACCGGCCGTTGCTCCATCGACTCGTATGGCTGGCCCCAGCGAATGACGGGAATCTCAAGCATGGGGAGGTCTCTCACAGGTTGACGTTGATGATCTCACTCGAACTGTAGATGGCTCGCCTTCGCAGGCAGCCCCGGCATCGGCGACAAAGCTCGGATCTCGCAGCAGTCAACCCAATCTAACGGACCCGGGCATCAACGGAAAGTTCTACGGCGGGACGTCATGTGCCAGCGGATGCCATGGCGACGCACAAGCAAGGACTGCAGACGTGCCCGTGGCCTCTCGCCCCCGGGGGATACCGCACTGGAGCCAATACGGAACGGGCGTCTGGCTGTGGAGGGGGCGACGCGTGCTGTCTCAATTGGCGTGGCGCCGCTGACGCGGCGAACTCAGTACACGCCGACCGTCGTGGTCTTGGCCAGCTCGTGAAACGGCCGCGTCCCGCTCACACCGTCCCAAGGGTATTTTTCGTGGGGACGTTCCCGCTCACCTTCGTCGCGTTCCATGAAGCCGGGAATGAACAACTCGTCGGTCAGGGTGTACAGTTTCACGCGTCCGGTTGTGTCATAATCGACCACCTGCGAGTAGTCATCGAACGAGACCACTTCGACGACGGCCCGCGGCTGGGGAGCGTAGTAGGTGATCTTGTAGTTGTCGGCTGGATCAAACGGCTTGCCGCAGGCCAGCCCCATCAGCGTATTTCCGTAGGTCGGCGTGATATAGACGTTCGGCCCCAGAAGCTCTTCCCGACAGAAGCGGTACCACTGGGGCGTGAACTCGGTGCCGCCAGCGAAGATCCCTGTGATCCCCGCCTCTTCGATGCTGCTCCCCTCATCCATCAGCCGCAGGGCGAGTGCCTCGAGCAGTTTCGGTGTCGCAAACATGCATTTGACGTCGTGCCCGGCACCGAGAATCGTCACCGCCTGGTCGATCACATGCTCGCTGTAGTCCTTGGCCCCTTGGACGTCCCCCTTCTTCAGCAGTTTCACGACCCAGCGGGGATCGAGATCGACACAGAAGCAGATTCCCCCGCGATGATGGGCCAGGTGCTCGACTGCCAGCCTCAGCCGCCGCGGTCCCGAGGGGCCCAGCATCAGCCAATTGCTCCCCCGGGGGAACGACTCGTCGGGCAGTGTATCGCTGAAGGCCTCGTAGTCGATCCAGTGATCTTCAACGACACAGCGGCTCTTGGGGATGCCTGTCGTCCCGCCGG
This sequence comes from uncultured Planctomycetaceae bacterium, assembly GCA_963715185.1. Lineage (GTDB taxonomy): Bacteria > Planctomycetota > Planctomycetia > Planctomycetales > Planctomycetaceae > CAVPPT01. Next base: position 819,851 of record CAVQRG010000008.1, on the reverse strand, counting down.
TTTCGAACACGTACCTCGGACGGTCCGCCCACTTGTTGGGCAGGAAGCGCGTGACCGGCCCGCCGCGGAGCGCATCATCCTCGAACAGAGGAAATCGCTTGAGATCGTCGAAGCCCTTCACGTCGGTGAGAGGATCGAAGTCGTAGTGCTTGGCCTGTTGCAACCAGTACGGAGCACCGAGCTCGGGGTGAAAGTGCAATTGGACCGTGGCTACAGTGTGCTGGTCCAGAGAACGCTGTGCGTCGACGACTAATTGCTCAAGGCGACTGCTCACGCGGCTGACTTTCGCTAAGATCCTGGGGGCAGTGCGAGGACCAAGACGCGACCGCAGTGCGTCAGCCTCAGCGTTCATGATAGAGATGCCCAACCGCATTTCAATGCACTGGGCATTTGAGCAATTGGGCGACCCGGTGGGCGTGGACGTGGGCGAAACTCCGCAGTCTCCGCACATCAATCGAGTCAGGTTTCGCTGCATGTTCACCTCCCGGATTCCTCTGAAGCCTCTGGCCTTCGCCTGCCGCTCGCTGGGGACCAGCCTCCAGGCCGGGATTCCCATCGTGAAGGCTTTTGACCTCGCGGGGCGGAAGGCAGCCAACCCGCGACTGCGGGTTGCGCTGGCGGACATCACGACCCGCTTGCAGGAGGGGGACGATGTCAGCACCGCCCTCGCGGCCCAGGACGGACGATTTCCTCAACTGATGGTGGACATGGTCGGTGTCGCCGAGCAATCCGGGGCCCTGCCTGAAGTGCTGAATTCGCTGGGCGACCATTACGAGAACACGCTGAGGCTGCGCAAGGACTTCATTGGACAGATCGCGCTCCCCGTGATTCAGTTCGTGGCAGCCGTGCTTCTGGTGGCGTTGCTCATTTTCGTGCTCGGCATGATCGCCGAGTCGCGGGGGGGGGGAGCCTCTGGATGTTCTCGGCTGGGGGCTGCTGGGGACCAGTGGTGCCATCCGCTGGCTGGTCGGCTGGCTGATGCTTCTGACCGGGGCGTTCGTGGCCTACAAGCTGCTGACCAATTCACTTCGGGGTCGGGCATTCGTCCACAAGTTGCTGCTGCAGATCCCCGTGGTCGGTACGTGTCTCCGGGACTTCGCGATCGCGAGATTCTCTTGGGCGTATCACCTGACGCAGGAGGCGGGCATGCCCGTCAGAGACAGCCTGCAAGCGAGCTTGCGGGCGACCGCCAATGGGGCATTCACGGCTGCGGCACCGGGTGTGATCGATCAGGTTGTTTCCGGGGCCGACCTCTCCGACGCCCTTGCCGGAACAGATCTGTTCCCGGAAGAGTTTCTGCAGATCGTACATGTCGCGGAGTCGTCGGGAACCGTGCCGGAGGCCTTGCATCGGATGAGTCCGCAGTTTGAGGACCAGGCACGCCGCAGTCTCCGCGCGATGTCCTCGGCACTGGGATGGGCCGTGTGGGCCGCGGTGGCCGCGTTCATCATCTTCGTCATCTTCAGTATCGCCCTCTGGTACGTCGGCATGATCGAAGATGCGTTGCAGGGCCTGTGAACCTCTCTACAAAAGGGGCGAATCCGCTGATGAATTCTGAAGCATCCTCTCGCGACGTCTCGGGGGAATACTCCTTCGATCCACTCGCGGCCACGTTTCTCGAGGCCTTGGGCTGGGGGGCACTGCTGGCCCTCTTGGCCCTGCAGGTTCCGTGGACGAAGCAGCTCTTCGCTGACTTTGGAGTGGATCTGCCTGAAGCGGCCGTGGTGGTGTTCGCGATCAGCGACTTCGTGGTTCATTTCGTTGTCTGGCTGGTGCCTCTCGGGCTGGTCGTGCTCTTCGCGATCAATGCCTTTGCCTTCGGAGCCATCCGTTCCACCTGGGGCCGTGTTCTCTGGACCGCGCTGATGTCACTCCTTCCGTTGTTGCTGGGTGCAGGCACTTTCGCCATCCTGCAGCCGCTCGTCCTTGACCTGAAGCAGCAGTTGATTTGAATGTTCACCTGGCACCTCGACTGCCAAGACGCCGGATCCGGGGCCCGTGCCGGTCGTTGGGTCACGCCGCATGGAGTGGTGGAGACCCCGGCCTTCATGCCGGTCGGCACGCGCGGAACGGTCAAGGGAGTCTGGCCTCATCAGTTGCGCGAGGTGGGGGCCGAGATGGTGCTGGCCAACACCTATCACCTCGCACTCCGGCCAGGAGAGACGGTGGTTGCAGACCTTGGCGGACTGCACCGATTCATGAACTGGGAGGGCCCCATCCTGACAGACAGCGGGGGGTTTCAGGTCTTCAGCCTCAGCAGTCTGCGCGAACTCAGTGACGACAAGGTCGTATTCCGGTCCCATATCGACGGCAGCCTGCTGGAACTGTCACCGGAACGCGCCGTCGAGATCCAGGAGGCTCTCGGGGCCGACTGCATCATGTGTCTGGATGAATGCCCCCCGCACGATCACCCGGTGGAAACCCTGCAGAGGGCCGTCGACCGCACCACGCTCTGGGCAGGGCGCTGCCGCGATGCGCAGCGACGCACGGATCAGGCACTGTTCGGAATCGTCCAGGGAGGGACCGATGAGGGATTGCGGACGCGATCGGCCGGGGGGCTGCTCCCCTTCGATTTTCCGGGCTACGCCATTGGCGGGCTGAGTGTCGGAGAGACCCCGGAGCAGATGACCGCCACGCTGGATTTTACCGTACCGATGCTCCCCGCCGACCGTCCGCGCTATCTGATGGGCGTCGGCCGCCCGATTGACATGATCGAAGCGGTGCTGCGGGGCGTGGACCTCTTCGACTGCGTGCTGCCGACCCGCAACGCACGTAACGCGATGGCCTTTACCAGTCTGGGGCACGTCAAGATGCGGAATCTCTGCCACCAGCGAGACGATTCGCCACTGGACCCGGCCTGCCGTTGTCCAACCTGCCGGCAATTCACACGTGGCTACCTCCGGCACCTGTTTGTCAGCGGGGAGATGCTGGGACCGATGCTGCTTTCGGTCCACAACCTGGCCCATTACCAACGATTGATGCGGGAACTGCGGTCAGCCATCCGGGAGAATCGGGCGCAAGAGTTTCGCGTGTCTCACCTTGCCGCCAATTCGGCCGCTCTCTAAGATACGCCCACTTTAACCGGAGCCGAGGCAGCCGAGGGCGGCACCCACGACCGGTGATCTGACGCAGAAGCGGAAGCGATGAGCATGTGGTCGTGGATCTGTCTGTTAGCGCAAGATGCAGCTCCGCAGGCGGCGCAGCAACCGAATCCCATCTGGAGCATGCTGATCATCTTTCTGCCCGTGATGGTGATCTGGTATCTGCTGTTTGCCATGCCGCAATCCAAAGAGCGGGCGCGGCACGATGACATGCTCAAGTCGCTTAAGAAGAACGATCCGGTGGTCACCATCGGGGGGATTATCGGCACGGTCGCCAATGTCTCGGATTACGACGACGAAGTGACCGTGCGCGTTGATGAAAACACACGGCTGAAGATGAGGAGATCGGCGATCCGTGAGGTGCTCACAAAGGACAAGTCCGAGCAGAGTTGAGGTCAGGTTGGTAAACGGCTGGGTCCTCGCGGAAACCCGACTCGCTGTCAGGCTGCGGGAGATCAGTCAGGCCAGGCCACATTGCTCGTCGCTGCCCGACACGAATTCCATTTCAACAGTTGCTCCAGGGAAGGACTCGGGAACCCAATGATGTTCATGCTTGCCAACAGTTTGCCTTTAGCCGCTGAAGAGGCTTCTACAGGACTGTCGATCTGGGTCAGCGCCCTGATTGCGTTGGCCGTCGTCGTCCTGCCCTTCGTGTTCGGGCAGGGCCTCGCTCGTGCCCTGAAGCTGAAGGATTTCAGCTTGAGGATCGGCTTCGTGTTCTTCGCCATTACGCTCTGCCTGTGGCCGTTCGTTTCGCGGAAGATCGATGGCGGAAGCTGGAAGGATGCGATTCCTCTGGGCATCGACCTAGCTGGTGGAACGAACATGGTGTTCGCTGTCGACCAGGAACTGACAGCCGAAATGGAGAAGGATGTCGATCCCCAGGTGATGGATCGGATGGTGGGCGCGATCATCGAGCGGATCAATCCATCCGGTACCGAAGAGGTCACGGTGCGCCGCGTTGGCCCGGATCGTCTGGAAGTGATCGTGCCCGGTGCCGACAGCGAGAAGGTCGAACGCATCAAGCGGCAGATTACGAATCTGGGCGAACTGGAATTCGCGATTCTGGCCAACACTCATGACCATCAGCCACTGATCGAGCTGGCCAAGAGCCAGGGGGGCAATGAGATTCGCGACGCCGAAGGACGCATTCTGGCGAAGTGGATCCCGAGTGCTGTGGATGCCGACGGGGTTCCCAAGGAGGACAGTAGGCATGACGATGTCGCAATGCGTCCCGAAAATCGCACCGCGGAAGAGATCCCCGAATTCCTCGTGGTGTTCGATCCCGATCCGAGCCGTCGCATCACAGGCGATCTGCTGAACCGAGCCTATCCGACGATGTCGGAAGGAGGGCTGGTCGTCGGCTTCGATTTCAACACGAAGGGCGGACACCGCTTTCGTCAGTTGACGACGAAATACCAGCCCCGCCAGGGAGCAGGCTACAAGACCCGGCTGGCAGTGATCCTGAATCATCAGATCCAATCGGCCCCGACCATCAACGCCGTCATTGGAGCCCAGGGTGTCATTCAGGGACGGTTCTCGCAGGACGAAATCGACGAACTCGTCAATGTGCTCAATGCCGGTGCCTTGGATGTGCCACTGCACCGCGAACCGGTCACCGAGTTCACCGTGAGTCCGCTGCTGGGCATCGACGTTCAGGAGAAGGGCATCTGGGCGATCGTCGTTGCCGCCGTCGCGGTGCTCGTCTTTATGCTGGCCTACTACTGGAAGGCTGGCCTCGTCGCCGATATCTGCCTGCTGATCAACGTGATCCTAGTGCTCGGGACGATGGCGCTCATCGACGCGACGTTCACTTTGCCGGGGTTGGCCGGTCTGGTGCTCACCATCGGTATGGCGGTCGATGCCAACGTGCTGATTTTCGAGCGCATGCGCGAGGAGCAGGCGAAGGGCTCCAGTCTGCGGATGTCGATCCAGAACGGCTTCAGCCGGGCCCTCAGTACGATCGTCGATGCCAATGTCACAACGCTGATTACCGCCGTCGTGCTGTACATGATCGGCACCGATCAGGTCCGCGGCTTCGCGGTCACGCTGTTTATCGGCATTGTGATGAGTATGTTCACGGCGCTGTTTGTGGGCCGGTTGATCTTCGACATCATGGAGCGCAAACGCTGGATCACGTCGCTGAAGATGGGCAGTCTGATCGGCGCCACCAACTGGAACTTCATCGGCAAATCAACCCTGGCCGCGTTGTGCTCAGCCGCGATCATCGTGGTGGGCATGGGCTCCTTCTTCGCCCGCGGTGCGGACAACCTGGACATTGACTTTCGAGGCGGATCCATGGTCACGTTTCGCTTCGTGGATCAGCCCACCGTGGACGAAGTCCGCACGGCGCTCGAAGGCAAGTTCGGCTCTTCGATTACCCTGGAACAGCTCCAGGTGGATCGCGAGGACGGCGAGTCCGCGACCCTGTTTCGACTGCGGACGACCGAACAGGATTCTGAAAAGGTGGCCCACCTGATCAATCATGCCTTTGCCGACTCGGGACATAAATTGGTGCGGCAGCAACTGGTGGTCGGCGAAGTGACCCCGCTCATCGCAGCGGCTGACAATTCGCCGGCAGACGATCCAGGCGGTGCGGATGTCACACCAGCCGCCGCCGCGGACCCATTCACTGGCGGACATGAAGTGCAACTGACGTTTGGTGAGCAGCTCAATGCCCTCACCGTGCTCGAGGTGCTGAGCGAAGCGGTCTCCACGATCACTACGGCGGACGGCGGGCCGAAGTACGATGATCCCAGCGGGCTGCTGCAGGCGATCAATCTGGACGCATCGGGCAGCCAGACCGAAGCGGGTAAGACATTTCTGGTGAAAGCCAGTCCTGTCATCCCGTTGTCGGAGCTGCGCACGGCCCTTACGAGCATGACCGAGGACCTGACGGCCCGTCCCAACTTTGAGGAGATCAACAATTTCGACTCAGCCGTGGCGGGCGAAACGCAGGTGGACGCGATGATGGCCCTGTTCTTCAGCCTGCTCGCAATCATCGCCTATTTGTGGTTTCGGTTCCAAAGAGTGACCTTTGGCCTCGCGGCCGTTGCTGCTGTGGTGCACGACGTCCTGGTCGTGCTGGGAATCGTGGCGATTGCCTCGTACCTCAGTGGCAATCCGATTGGCAACTTTCTCGCTCTCAACGATTTCAAGATCAACCTGCCCATGATCGCCGCATTTCTGACGATTGTCGGTTACTCGCTGAATGACACCATCGTCGTGTTCGATCGAATTCGGGAGGTGCGTGGCAAGAACCCGGCCCTGACCGCGGATATGGTCAACGCCAGTCTGAATCAGACACTTTCAAGAACTGTGCTGACCTCGTTGACCACGCTGATCGTGGTCCTGATCCTGTACGCCTTGGGCGGAGAGGGAATTCACGGCTTCGCCTTCTGTCTGGTGATCGGTGTGATCGTAGGAACCTACAGCACGATCTATATCGCCAGCCCGGTACTGCTGTGGCTGATGAACCGGCAGCCCGCCACTCGGTAACGAGGAACTGCGGCGAAATCCGGCTGAGCGCGGAAGTTCGCGACGTCTAGAGGTGCGTGAGGGGCCCGACGGCCACGGTCGTCGTCTGGCCCAACGGGTATTGGGTCAGCAGCTCGCGGAGATCCTTGGGAAGCAGCAGGCGGTAACACTGCAGATCATCTTCCACGGACCGATACTCGTGGCGATAGATCCAGTTGCCCCCCAGCGACGCGAGTCGCCCCATCGGCCTTTCACTGCGCAGCACCACCCGGGACAGCACCTTGTTGCGGGCCTGCTCGAGCTCGTCGACCGTCACCCCCTCCCGGTTGACGGCCTCGAACACCCTGTGGATCTTCCCGAGGTTCTCGGCGACCTGGCCCGCTCCACAGCTCAGATAGGTCAGCCACGCTCCCGACCCATCGTAGTCGTTGTATCCGAGTTCCGCGGCCTCCGCGAATCCCGGATCCACGAGTTCCCAGTACAGACGACTGCCGGAATCGTCGCCGACGATCACAGCCAGAAGCTCGGCCGCGAAACGCAAGGGGCTTGATGCGGGGGGCGCGGCTGTCATCTCCATGATGTGTTGCTGCTGACTCCCTTCCCGCGTGTGAACATGCGTGCCCCCGGCGGGCACAGCTTCAACGCGAGGGCGATCACAGGTTCCGCCTGGCCAGTCCGCACAGTACTCGTCGGCCAGCGCACCGATCTGAGACCACCCGCAGTTTCCGGCGACGACCAGCGTGATATTGCTGGCGCAGTAGCGGTCCCGATGGTAGGCCCGCATCTGCTCGACCGAGAGCGCCGAAATGCTCTCTGACGAACCCAGGATACTGCGGCCCAAGGGATGCCCTGCGAAATGCGCTCCATGACCTGTTCGTAGGCGGTGAAGGTCGGGAGATCGTCGTACATGCCGATCTCTTCCAGGATGACCTGCTTCTCGAGATTGAAGTCCTCCTCACGAAGAGTGGGTCGCATGAGGGCCGACAGCAACTCGAACGCGCACACCAGATACTCGGGGAGCACGGCAGCATAAAACAGCGTCACCTCCTCGCTGGTGGACGCGTTGTACTTCGCACCAATCTCGTCGAAGATGCGATTGACATCCTCGGCCGAAAACTGGGCCGTTCCCTTGAAGACCATGTGTTCGAGGAAGTGGCTGACGCCAGAAACTTCGTCAGTTTCGTCGCGTGAACCGGTACGGACGAAGAAGCCGACCGCGACGCTCTGCACATCGGAATTGAGCTCAGCGACGATCTGCAGTCCGTTGGCGAGCCTGTGTTCATGAAACTCCATCGGACATCTCCAGCGGCTGCGGCCCGATGGTCAGCAGTGTGACATCATCGGCCGGATGCTCCCGCACATACCGGAGCACGTCCGGAACCGTCAGGGCATTGATGCGATCATGCACTTCGGACAGCGTCGTTACACGTCCGAGATGAAACCAGTCGCGGACCATGGAAGCAGCGCGGGCTGCGGTGGATTCCTGCTGCATGATGAGCGAGCTCTTCGCGCTGGCCTTGCAGCGATCCAGCTCGGCGGGGTCGATTCCTGCACTCAGCCGGCGAATCTCGTGGAGCGTCACATCGAGGGTCTCCTGTGCCCGCTCGGCGGTTGTCCCCGCATAAGTCAGGACGCGCGCTTCGTCCAGCAGTGAATTCAGGGTCGAATAGATCGAGTAACAGAGGCCCCGCTTTTCCCGGACTTCCGTAAACAGTCGGGAACTGCTGCCTCCGCTGAGGACGTTGACGGCGGCCCATGCTGCATAGTAGTCGTCGTCACGATACGGAACCGCGTCGAAAGCAAGGCCGATCTGCGTCTGGGTCGAATCGAGCGCCAAGTGCTCCCGACGCACCCCGCGGGCGCCGGGCTGGACATGCGGCTGTACCCGTGCCTCCCATGCTCCGAAGGCCTGCTCCACCAGATCGCGGACCTCCTCGAATCGCACATGACCGGCCACGCCGAGAACGCAGTCCCGGGGTTGCACGCAGCGCTGATAGTGGGTCTTGACGTCCGTGAGAGAAATGTTCGGCAGCTGCTCGAGATCGCCGTCGACGGGACGCCCCCAGGGAGCGGGGTAGCAACGACGGCAGAGTTCAATAATCACCTTCTGCCGAGGTTCGTCTTCCAGGGCACGCAGGGACTGTTCCACACCTGCGAGGGCAGCCAAAAATTGACCGTCCGGGAGGTGGGGACGCTGCACAATTTCCGCATAGAGTCGCAGTGCGGGAAGCAGATTCTCGGCGACCGTGGCCCCACTCAGCGAGAGGTGGTTCCAGCCGATCGACTCGCTCCGCTGCAGCCCCAGGAAGTCGAGCTGGTTGGAAAGGGCGCGGCTATCCAGGCTGCCGGCCCCTCGTGTGATGAGGTCACAGAGGACAGCCGCTGTTCCATTCTTTCCTTCGTCTTCGTAGATGCACCCAGCCGGCAGTGCCAGAGAAAACGAGGCCGACTGGACGGCCCGCATCGGCTCCACGATCAGCGTGAATCCATTCCTCAGAACGTGGGTGTGGATCTGTTGATCGGACATGCCCGGTCTGAATTGAGCCCAATTCCCTGGCGCAGTAGTGGCGCGGAGTATGGCAGAACGACAGACTGGCTGCAACGCCCTCGGACGGCACGGCCCGACGGCCAGCTCAGGAAGCGGTCTCCATCGGCTCCTGAAGATTGACCGCTCGATAGGAAGTGGCCGTCGTCACGAATCCGATCGATTGGTAGAGAGCCACCGCGGGCTTGTTGTCTGCAGTCACCTCCAGCCAGATGCGCTTCACCTTGCGGAGGCGAAAGCCATGCAGAGACTGCAAGAGCAAGGCCCGTCCCAGTCCCAGTCCTCGGTGTTCCGGAACGACTCCAATGTTCTGAATGGCCCCCTGTGACCAGGATTGAATGACCCCCTGGATGGTCGCACAGGGCATCGAGGCCATCCCATCGTCAGCCTGCTGACAGATGAGCCATGTCGCCAACGGAACGAAACCCCGCCGCAGCGAGATATCACGCACGAGCCGACGGCATCCCGCCACTTCCCCCAGGCAGGGAAAAATGAGGGCATCGACCTCGCCCCGAAAGCTGGCAAACTTGGCACGGGCGTGCGCTTCGGTCAGCACGGGATGCCAGGCACGGAATTCATAGCCTTCCGGAAGCGTGGGCAGGGCAGGTGCCACGTTCCGCACATCGATTTCCATCCTCAGGCGTTTGAAGTAGCTTATGGGCATGCGGGGCTTCACCAGCTCGACAAGCATGACGTCAGCTTCCGTTCGCCGACCGCTTCGAGTCTATCATGTCGACCAGTGTGGTCAAATCCGATGTTGCATCCGTTCCCGGTCCGGTGGTACCAGGCGCGGCCACATCAGCCCCAGGCCGTCAACCAGGCGCATCAGCACACTTGCCGCTGTCACTGGGGTCAGTGCAACTGGAAGCACCGGTCGTCCAGGCGGCCCTGTCCGGTTACAGTGACTGGCCCATGCGTGTGCTCGCCCGGCGTTACGGAGCTGCCTACGCCTTGGCGGAAGTCATGCTGGACCGGTTTCTGCTCGACCAGAAACCGGAGCGGAGCCGGACACGACACCACCTGCTGGTAACCGACGCAGAGCGTCCGGTCGGCGGTCAGTTGATGGGAGCCGATCCCGTTCAGTTTGGTCTGGCAGCGCGGCGGCTGGTCGCCGCGGGATTCGATGTGGTGGACATCAACTTCGGCTGCCCGGTGAAGAAGGTGCTCGGTCGGTGTCGAGGCGGATTCCACCTTGGACAGCCCGGAGTCGCGTTGGAGATCGTCCGCCGGGTTCGAGACGCTGTTCCCGAACAGATCCCGGTCACGGTCAAGATGCGTCGTGGAATCGATGGTACGCAGCTCGCTCGAGAGCAGTTCTTTGACATTCTGGATGGCGCCTTCGCGTTGGGGGTCGCAGCCATCACGGTCCATGGTCGTACCGTGAGTCAGCGCTACAACGGGCCGGCTGACTGGGGTTTTCTGCGCGAGGTCAAGCAACATGCAGGGCAGGGGACCATCATCGGCAGTGGGGATCTGTTCTCGGCGGACAGTTGCCTGCGAATGCTCAGGGAGACGGGCGTCGACGGCGTCTCCATCGCGCGTGGTGCGATCGGCAATCCCTGGATCTTTCGTCAACTGCGGACCCTGCTGGACGGGCAGCCGCTTCCCCCCGCCCCCACGGTTCACGAACAACGGGAAGCGATCGAGGAACACTTCGACTTGGCACGATCGGTCTACGGTCTCGATCGCTGCCTCCCCGTGATGCGCAAGTTTGGCACCAAGTACGCACGTCTTCATCCAGATTCTGAGGAAGTGCGCAACGCGTTCGCGCTGGTGAAGGCGCCCCTGCAGTGGCAGGCCGTCATCAGCGAGTACTACCAGCAGGATGAACCGGGCTGTTATCCCGTCGTTGACGAAGTCGCCCACCCGGCCGTGATGACCGGGGCAGGGGGGCGGTGAGCTGAAACCGGGATCAGTTCCCCGGCCGGAGTGTCATCGCCCTTTGCGGCCCTTGCTACGGGGGGCCGATTTCTTGGTCCCGCCCGAGGTCGGGGCGGATGTCTTCCGCCCATCGGGACGCGAGGGTTTGCCGCCGCGGGATCCTCGACTTCGTTGATGGCCGGCCGACTTCTTCGGCGCAGCGGTGACATGCCGGATGAAGCGGAAGTTCAGTTCTCGACGATCTACGTCCACCAGCGCGACCTCGACGTGTACGAGGTCTCCGAGTCGAAAGATCTCCCCCGATTGCCGCGCCGTGATGGTCACGGTCGATCGGTCGTAGTCGTACTGGTCATGACCGGGCAGGGTGCTGATATGCACCAGCCCCTCCGCCGGCAACTCGGTGCCGCGACAGAAGAAGCCGAAACGTTCCACGCCGGTAATGACGGCGGGCATCTCCTCCCCAATGCGGGTTTCGAGGTAAGTGAGGAGCTTGATATGTGTCAGCACGCGTTCCGCCCGCTCCGCCCGTCGCTCTGTGGAGGAACAGTGCCGTCCCAGCCGGATGAGTTCTGCCGGTGCCCCTCCCTTGTGTGACTTCCGCGAAGTCAGCACGGCATCCATCAGTCGGTGCACGAGCAGGTCCGGGTAGCGCGAATCGGGCTCGTAAAGTGGCAGTACTGCGGCTCGGCCAGCGCGTAATGCCCCTCTTCCTTGGGAGAATACTGTGCCTGCTGCATGCTGCGCAGGACGGCGTAGTTGACGGCCTGCTGTGCAGGTTTCCTTTGACGCGCTCGAGAATCTGCTGCAATTCGGGCCGGCTCTGCGGGTTGTTCAGAGTGAATCCCAAGGTGGACACGAAATCAGACATTGCCTTCAACTTCACGGGACTGGGCTCGCCATGCACCCGCCGCAGGAATGGCAGCCTTCGATCGTTCAACTCGACCGCGACAGCGATGTTCGCTGCCAGCATGAATTCCTCAATGATCTGGTGGCTCTCGTCATGCACCCGCTCGTGAGCACCGGTCACCTGTCCATCCTTGTTGAAGTCGAGCCGGATCTCGGGCATGTCGAGTTCCAGCGCCCCTGGACAAACCTTCGTCGACGCAGCAGCATCGCGAGTTCATGCATCCGGGTCAGAAGCTGCCGCACTTTGGCCGAAACCTTGCTCCCCCCCGGTTCGGTCTGTTGAATGATGGGTAGCACCTGCTCGTACGCAAACCTTCGTGTTACGGAGATGGCCGTGTTCGCCATGCGGGTGTGGACGGGGACTCCCTCGGCCGTGTATTCGATGAAGACCGACTTCGTCAGTCGCAGGCGCTTCTGCTGCAGGCTGGCGAGTCCATTGGAGATGACCTCCGGCAGCATCGGAATCACCAGGGTGGGGAGATAGACGCTGGTTCCCCGAAGTTCGGCCTCGCGATCCAGGGCTGTCCCTGGCTGAACGAAATGCGAGACGTCGGCGATGTGCACTCCCAGGTGCCAGTGGCCGTCTTCAGAGCGGGTGAGTGAGATCGCGTCATCGAAGTCGCGTGCATCGGCGGGATCGATTGTGACGATGGTCTCTCCGGTCAGATCCTCTCGACCCTCCGGAATGCTCTCACCGAAGTTCTCCGCCTCGATGCGGGCCTCTTCCAGCACGGCTTCGGAGAATTCAACGGGGAGGCCAAATTCATGAATGACCGTCAGCGTGTCGACACCGACCTGCCCCCGGGCTCCCAGCACCTTGGTCAGAACGGCCTCGCCGATCTGTCCGTGGGCCGGGAAGCGGACCATTTCAATGACAACCTTGTCGCCTTCCTGAGCTCCTTTGGCCCCGGGATCTCCGACCCAGATCGCCTCGTTGAAGTTGCTGCCGTCGATCTGGACCCAGCCGGCCCCCTGATCTTCGAAGTACGTTCCGACGAAATCATTCGTTGCGCGCTGGACGACGTCGACCACAATCCCGCATCGCTGACCACCACTCCGACGTCTGCTCGTCAGCCGGACCAGCACCTCATCGCCACTCTGGGCATCCTGTACATCCTGCCGGTCGATGTAGACATCCCCGACCAGGCTCGCGGGGCGGGGTTCGTGAGGGATGAGAAAGCCTGCCGCCACTCGCGGTCTTCTTGATGACGCCGAGAACGAGACCCTGCGGCGTGGCCGCTGCGAGGCGGCCGTTGTCGAGGCGCCGCATGCGGCCGTCCGCGAGAAGCTGGTCGAGAGCCGCCTCGAATTTGGCCATTCGCTTCTTGGTGATGCCCAGCTTCTTGGCCAACGACTTCGCTTTGACCGGCTCGTAACCCTCGCGGCCGACATAGTCCAGAATCTCTTTCAGCACATTGCCCATGGCATTCGATTCGTGGAGACTCCGGTCAGTTCCTGTCAGCAGCGGGCGCCGCGTGGGAGTCGCACGCCCCGTGTTCACGATTCCCCACCGACTCGCGTGGCGAGGACGTGTCAGTCGTTGTCCGCGTGCCCCTTGAAGATCTTCCGCTGAAGATTCTGATTGTAGGGCGTCCAGTCCGATTCGGAATTCGGATCGTTCTGGATCAGGTTGAGAAACTCGTTGATCTTGGCGTCGAGGTTGTCGAGATAGTGGAGGGCGATTGCTTCCAGCGTCATCGGCAGCTTGGGACTTCCGAACTCGTAGGAGCCGTGGTGGCTGACGATCATGTGTTTGAGTCGCAACAGCATCTCGCTGGGGAACGGCTGGCCGGTTTCGATCTCCAAGCGGGTCACCTTTTCGTTCAGGATCTCGACACCTTCGACAAGATGCCCCAGAAGCTGGCCCTCATCAGTGTAGCTGAAGCTCCCCTCGTAGCTCAGCTCGCGCGTCTTGCCGATGTCGTGCAGAAAGATACCGGCCAGGACGAGGTCGAAATCGACGGCTGGGTACAGATCGCGAATCCGCTGCGCGGTCTGTAGCAGGTTGACGATGTGTTCCAGCAGACCTCCGTGGCAGGCATGGTGGAGCCTCACTCCCGCCGGTGCTCGCGCGAGCTCGTCCATCAATCGCGAGTCATCAAGGAAGCTGGTCATCAAAGCCCGCAGGTCGGGATCGGCGACCGAGCTCAGAATCTCAACCAGGCTGTCGAGCAGACGTTCTATGTCTGCCCCCGAAGAGGGAACGAACTCACTCACGTCGTAGCCATTCGCCGTCGACGGCGCAATGTGTGTCAGGATCATCTGCAGATTCCCCTGATACAACTGCACCCGTCCGCGGACGTGCACACATTCTCCCGGAGTCACCGCCGCCGCGATATCGTCCCGCACGTTCCACAACAGGCCGCTGATCTGCCCGGTCTTGTCCCTCAGTTGGGTCAGCAGGTACGTTTCGGCGTTACGGTTAGCACGCAGCTGCTTGTCCGAGAGGAGATAGATTTCGTCGATGGTTTCGCCATCAGCGAGGGTGTTGACGGACTGGCGAGTCATGCAGGGCTTTCGGTGGACCACAGCGCGGGGGCGAGCCGACGATTCTAGGGCAGCATGGTAGTGGTCACAAGGAAGCTCCCTTCCGCAGGACTCCGGACGTTCTGGACAGGATTGTGTGTGTAACGGTGTCTGTTAGAATCCGGCCGCTCGTCCCCTGACCGCTGGAGGCCTCAACTGTGCGCTGGACGCAGACTTTCATCCCGACCATGAAGGAAGATCCTGCGGACGCAGAGATCCCCAGTCATCGGCTGATGCTGAGAGCGGGCCTCATTCGGCAGTTGATGGCAGGAGCGTACATCTATCTGCCGTTGGGATATCGCGCCTTGCGCAAGGCCGAGGCCATCGTGCGGGAGGAGATGGACCGCGCTGGTGCCGTTGAGCTGTTCATGCCGGCCCTCCAGCCGATTGATCTGTTCGAACGCACGGGGCGCCGTGAAGCCTTCGGTTCGGTCCTGATCAACTTTGAACTCCCGCGTGGGGACCGTCGAGTTCACCTGGCCTTGGGGCCGACCCACGAGGAAGTTGTCACCGACCTGATGGCGCATCACATCAGCAGCTATCGCCAGCTTCCGATCACCGTCTATCAGATTCAGACGAAGTTTCGAAACGAGGAGCGCCCCCGGTTCGGCGTCTTGCGCACGAGTGAGTTCCTTATGAAGGACGCCTACAGTTTCGGAGCGACGCTCGAACAGCTTGATGAGTCTTACCACAGGATGTACGAAGCGTACTGCCGCATCTTCGCGCGTTGTGGACTCGATTACCTGCCCGTCGAGGCGGAGAGCGGGCCGATCGGAGGGGATGCCTCCCATGAATTTATGGTCCCCGCAGGGAACGGTGAAGACCGGATCGTCAGTTGCCCGGATTGCCGCTACGGCGCCGATCTGGAGCGGGCCGAAACCGGCCGGCGTTCCGAAGCTGGGTCGACCACGCAGGATCCAGCGCCCCTGCTGAAGGTCAGCACCCCTGGCGTCACGAGCATCGAACAGGTTTCGAAGCTGCTTCAATGCCAGCCGCGGCAGATGATCAAGACCTTGATCTACGTGGCCGATGGAAAGCCGGTCGCGGTCCTCATCCGTGGTGATCATGAAGCCAATCTGGGCAAGATCCGCAGGGCACTCGGGGCCACCGAGGTGGAACTGGCTGACGAGAACGTCGTCCGCGATGTCACCGGTGCACCCGTCGGCTTCGCAGGACCGATTGGAATTCGCTGCCCGATCATTGCCGACGACGACATCACCCAGATGTCTGATGCCGTCATCGGTGCCAATGAACACGACGCCCACTACACCGGCGCGAATGTCCCGCGCGATTACACCATCGGTGAGACCCATGACCTGCGCAATGCTGCCGCTGACGACCCCTGTCCACGCTGCCCCGGCCGGTTGGTGATGGTGCACGGGATTGAGGTGGGACATGTCTTCAAGCTGGGAACCAAGTACAGCACATCGCTCGACGCCACGTACCTCGATGAAAAGGAACAGCGGCATCCGATGATCATGGGTTGTTACGGAATCGGTGTGAATCGGATCGTCGCGGCCCTGGCCGAGACTCAGCATGACGAGAACGGCTTGATCTGGCCCATCACGGTGGCGCCCTACCAGGTGCTGCTCATCCCGCTCAACGTCAAGGATGAAGCGGTCATGTCGGCTGCTTCGCGTCTCTATGAGGACCTAAAGCAGCAGGGGATCGACGTGCTGATGGATGACCGGGACGCACGACCGGGGTTCAAGTTCAAGGACGCTGATCTGATTGGTCTTCCGCTGCGTGTGGTCGTCGGTGGCAAGGGCTTGGCCGATGGAATCGTGGAAGTCAAGTGGCGCCGGGAAGCAGAGGCTCAACGCATCCCGCTGGGTGAGGCCGTGGGGCATGTCGCCCGTGAGGTGGCCGGGGCAATGGCGTCCCTCGCCTGAGCGGATACCCCTGGCTCCGCGTCTGTCAGCAGGTTCGTCTTGTCGGATCCAGTGACTTGTCGTAAAACCCGCAGCATCAGGGGGCTGCGTGTGTCCGTCGTTGGTTCCACCGGCGATGGCCGTCACTCACAAAGGAGTGTGGACGTTATGGCAGGAGCTTTGTGGCAACGTAATCGTGGGCTGTTGATCGGCACTGTAGCGACACTGACTCTGATCGGGCCGGGTTGCAGTGATTCCTCGACACAGCCGGTCAACGAGTCCGAAGTGCAGGCCTCTCCGGCCCGGACCTTCTCGGACACGGATGAGCTTGCTGCGAACACCGCCCCGCCGATGCCGACGGCCTCCATCGGTCAGTCACCTGCGCCCATGGACTTTGCCGAACCCGAGCAGGGGAGTCCGGTCTGGCTGCTGCGTGAGGCCTCGAGGCTTCGCGCCGAACTGGCACCTCCCGATGCGGAAGAGAATTCCGGTGAGACGAGTCTGAGTCCAGAAGCACGCCGCGCCCGGCTCAATCAGATCGTGGATCTGGCGCACGAAGCCATTGCGGCGACCCACAAGACTCCGGAACAGGAGGTCCTGTTCAACAATGCGGTGCGATTCCTGACCGATGCCCGCGTCGAGCTCGCACTCGCGGGAGACGAGCAGGCCGGTGAGCTGCTCGTGGAAGATGCGGACCTGCTTTACCGTCGAGATCCCCAGTCCTTCGCAGCGTCGGAGGCGAACTTCAAGGTCGTCAGGCTGGCTCAGCTTCAGGCTGAACAGCATGACGGCGCGGATCACCGTTGGATGACGGAGTATGCCAATCAGGCCCGCTCCTTTGCGGAGAAGTTTCCCAAAGAGACCAGCCGCGCCGCCGTCACACTGCTTGAGGCAGGTCGGGCCTGCGATCGACAGGGGCTCGTCGCTGCGGCACGTGGGTGTTACGAAACCATTTCCACGCGTTTTGCCGGCACCCCCTTTGCGGAACAGGTCGCCGGTTGCCTGAGGAGACTGAACCTGGTCGGCCAGCCGCTGGACCTGGGTGGCCCGACGATCGATGGAGGGTTTTCGAACATCGATCAGTACAAGGGCCGGGTTGTGCTCGTGGTCTTCTGGTCGGCGGAGTCCCCCACGTTCCAAACCGAGGTTCCTCAACTGCTAAAGATGGAGCAGACATTGAGCCCGCAAGGGCTGTCGATGATCGGCGTCAATGTGGATGCCGATGAGTCTGCGGTCGACGCGTTCATCAGTCAGCACGAGCTCGCCTGGCCCCAGATCTTTTCGGCCGACGTCAGTCAGCGGGGAGCAGCCAGTCCACTGGTTCGTTACTACGGGATTCAGGCGATTCCCACCTACTGGCTGGTTGACCAGCAAGGGATCGTCCGCCATGCCCTGGCTGAGGTCGGCCGGATCGAGGCGAGCGTGATCGAGCTGTTGAACGGTACGTAGCCCGTGCGACAACTGTCAGCGGAGGGGCGTCAACCCCAGACTGATCCGATAGCTGTTCAGCACACGCTGGCGGCCTAGTGCCTCGATGGCCTCTTTCCATTGACCGGCAGCCGCCTCGAGAATTGCTGAGGAAGCCGCGTCGCCAGACAGCCCCTCACCCAGGGTCTGCGACAGGCGTTCGAGAAGTTCGTGACGTCCCAGGCAGGGCAGTTCCACGACCAGCAGCGGATTCGCGAGATTGGCGGTGACCGACTGCTGATAGCTGGCCCACTCTTCCGGGGTCAGGTCCGAGTTCGGTGCTTGAGGGCTGCTGTTGAGCCAGGATGGGCGGCAGGGTGTCCCGGGCAGCGGCGCGATCGTGCCGTCCTGCTGATAGCTCTGCAGCGTTCCCCACAGATCCCACGCCGCAGCCACCTGACGCGAAGTCGCGGATGACAATACGCACACAGAGAGGCCCTCGAAGCCTACCAAGGCGGGCCGATTGATGGTTCGGTCATCCGGCGTCTCCCAGCTGACAGTGTCGCGATTGAACACTTCGGCTCGCCCAGGCAGCGGCGCACACACGAGGCGAACAGCCGCGTCGCGTTGCAGTGGGACTGCCGCAGTGCTGTCGCGGGCAACGGGCTCATACCCGACCCCCATGGCCGCACGTCCCTCCAACATCTCCCGCCGGCAGTCGAGCGGGCTGTGTCCCAGGCAGTCCGAGGCCGAGGAACCGGGACCCTCCCGGAATTCGGCCAGTGCCTTCACAAACGGGGGCCCTGCAATCAGGGGCACTCCCGTCGAGACATCCAACTCCAGCGAGTAGTGCCCGGCGTTCTTGGCCCCCGCAACTGCTCGTGCCAGGAACATCGTCGAGCGAAACTCGGCCCCCCACGGCTCAACAGCCACGAGTCCCGGTGCCCACTCTGCCCGCGATGACCGGAGGGCCTCGTATTGCTCCCAGGTCTGTGGAACAGCGAGCCCCGCGCGCTCCAGCAGGTCCGCCCGGAAGTAACAGACCAGGGATTCACAAGTGACAGGGAGAACCGACGGCTCTCCGCCAAGTGACGTCAGCCGATCGCGGACACCGGGAGACAGTTCCGACCACGCGAGCTTCGCGGATGTGCGCAGCTCAGCGGGAATCGCTGCGATGCGCTCGTCGGCCGCAAGTTCGGGGATCAGCCGATGAGGCATCAGCAACAGAAAAGGTGCAGTGTCCCCCTCGAGGCCCTCATGCCAGCTCGCCGCTCCGTAGTCCAGCTCTGTAACGCTATACGACGCGCCGGTGGCCGCCGTCCACTCCTCGAATGCGGCAGCCCACGACTCGAGGAGCTGCCCCCCTGCGGGCAGCGCGATTCGCACGTCGATGCCTGCAAACGGGAGCTGTTCAGACCTGTCGCGATTCGGGGAGTCAGTCCGACAATTCAGTGTCGCAAGCCCCAGACAACACA
Source organism: uncultured Planctomycetaceae bacterium (assembly GCA_963715185.1). Lineage (GTDB taxonomy): Bacteria > Planctomycetota > Planctomycetia > Planctomycetales > Planctomycetaceae > CAVPPT01. The sequence continues at coordinate 800,662 of CAVQRG010000008.1, read as the reverse complement.
CGACGAGGAAGGGAAGGCGTCGACACATGCCGGAGCTGGAACGTCAGATAGGAGTTCTGGGGAGCGCCTGTTTTCGACCGGCGGGAACATCGCCTCCCAGCGTGATGCTGATGGTCATCGTCTGGCCCTGACGAAGAATTGTCAATTCAACGACATCGCCCGGCTTTTTGCTCTCGATTTGTTCCAGAAAACCGGCCGCCGTCTCAACCGGGTTGCCGTCAACCCGGAGGATGATGTCCGCATGGCTCCAGTCGGTCTGGCGAAACTGGAACCGGCCCTGTCGCTCGACAGCCATTCGCGGGCCTCGGAGGCCAGCAGCTTCTGCGGCACCACCGGGTGTGAGTTGGACGACCCGCAAGCCTCCCTGAATTTCGGAGACATGGGTGATGCCGATATCACCCCGGATGACACGACCATGCTGGATCAGCTCCGGAACCACACGCCGGATGAGGGCCACGGGAATGGCAAACCCGATGCCCGCACTCTGTTGAATGGAGCGGGCGTTCGCAGTGGCGATGGCGGTATTCATTCCGATCAGCCGCCCGTTCGTGTCCAGCAGGGGGCCCCCGGAACTCCCTGGATTGATCGAGGCATCGATCTGGATGATCGACTTGATTACCCAGTTTTCGCCGACCTGCAGTGAACGATTCAGGCTGGCGATGATGCCCGTGCTCATCGTCCGGTTCAATCCGAATGGATTCCCGAGTGCAAAAACCCTCAGTCCAACCTTCAATTGCTCAGAGTCGCCGAGGCCAATCGGGAACAACTGTGCCTCTGGGGCATCGATCTTGATGACGGCGATGTCGTTGACGGGGTCTGCCCCCACCAGTTTCGCCGGGTAAGATTCCTCGTTGAACAGCGTCACCACCACCTGACGGGCGTCTTCGATGACGTGGTAATTGGTCAGAATGTGGCCCGACTTGTCCAGCACGGATCCCGAGCCATTCCCCTCGGCCGGAACCTCGAACAGCAGCCAGCGATCAGGACGGACCGAGAGTGTCGAGATGTTCACGACGCACTTGTTGCATCGCTCGTAAACCTCAACATTGGTGCGTTCATCGGGCGTCAGCACAGACCCGCCAGATTCCCGCGGGACGGCGATTGGCAGTGACGGCAGCGGAGTCTCTCGCGGGAGTGTCAGCGGCGATTGGGCGAATGCATGTCCCAGACCGTCGCTTCCCTGTCCCTGCAGCCACAGCGTTGCGAGGCTGCCCAGACACCCGCCGCACAAAGCGACAAGCAGAGTTCGTTTCATCTTAAACTCCTTGTCTACAGCTTCTTAGGCGAACTTTGTTGATCAGTCCTTGGGCCGAATTTCTGAATGGTATAAATCGTGACGCCCGAACACTCAAGGCGAAATTCGGGCGAACAGGGAGCACCAGCAACGACCGGCTAGCGCGCGTCCGCACCGCTGGGGAGGACCACATCCGCGCGGAGGACGAGGTCGCCTGCCGACTGCAGGGTTGCTGCAATCGCTGCCAGGGACTGTCCGGATACGGGGTCGAGATAGTCCGGGTCGAGATCGGCCAATGGCATCGCAACGAAGGATCGTTCCCGAATCTGCGGGTCGGGGATCAGACGTCCTTCAACTTCGAGAGTGGCCTGATCATAGAGCGCAATATCGATGTCGATCGTCCGGGGAGCGTTCGGATTTCCTGGCACACGCACCCGGCCCAACTGGCTCTCAATGCTCTTACCGGCATGTCGCAGCTCCAGTGGCGACAAGGGCGTCAGCAGCAGCACGGCAGCGTTGAGGTAGTTCGCCGACTCAGGGTCTCCGACGGCCCGCGACTCATAGACGCGTGAAGTCCCGCGAAGCTGCCCCAGGCCGGCCAGCAAGTGGACCGCCTGAGGAAGATGCCGCTCTGGATCGATGTTGGAACCCAATGCGATGAATGCACGGTGGAGCAGGGGTGGCTCACAGATCTTCTCTGGTCCGCTCAATGGTCACTCCGACGGATCGGGTGAAACGCAGGGCTCCCGGCTTCTCCAGCCGGACTCGCACCCACGAGACACGCTCATCTTTAAGGCAGACACGGGCGATCTCCGTGGCAAGCCTTTCGACAAGCAAATAGCGACTCCCCTCTACGAGGTCAATCACCTCTTTGGTCAGCGAGCGGTAATTGACGGCGTCCTCGATATCGTCGGACCGGGCAGCGGCTCGAATATCTGTCCGCAACCGGAGACTCACGATCACATCCTGGAGGTTGACCCTCTCTTCCGGATTGATGCCGATGATCGTCCGAAGCTGCAGATCGCGAATTTCGATAATGTCGTTCATCAGGTAGTTCTCGGCGTCAAATGACATTGCGGTCTAGAGTTGTTGTCCACCCGTGACGTGAATGATCTCACCCGTGATGAACTCGGACTGAACGAGGAACAGCAACGCCTGCACCACGTCAACCGGTCCACCTGTCCGCTGCAGTGGGATGTTGTCCTCGAGGGCTGCGAAAGACTCCAGGGTCGCTCCAGGAGGTGGGAGGATCGCGCCCGGGGCAATGCCATTCACCCGAATCGACGGGGCCAGTTCCAGAGCCAGCATTCTGGTCAGGCAGGCGAGCCCAGCCTTGCTGACCGTATAGGCGAGATGCCCCGCTGGAGGACGGAGGGCCCGCCAGTCGAGAATGTTGACGATCGAACGCGTTGCGCCTGCTCCGACCTGCTCCGCGAATCCCTGACACAACCAGAGGGGCGCTGCGAGGTTGATTTCCATATGACGCTGCCACTCTTCGGGAGTGGTCTCTGCCAGCCGCCCCGGCTCGAAGATCGACGCATTGTTGACCAGCAGGTCCACTGTGCCGAACTCGTTACAGGCGGCTTCGAGGATGTGTGTGGCGGCGGCACGACCAACGCCGAGGTCCGCACCGACCGCGAACGCCTGCCCCCCTCGGCCAGAATCGCCGCAACCGTCTCCAGGGCCGCCGTCTCCGAATGATGAAAATGGACGCAGACACGCATCCCCTCGCGCCGAGTGCACGGCAGACCTCGGCGCCAATGCGCACCCCGCCTCCGGTGACGATCGCCGATCGGTTTTCGAGTTTCACACCAGCGCCCCCCCGGAGAGCCATTCCCGACGCGTCCTTGCGGATTGGCAACGAAGACCAGTCTGATGATAGTCATCCTCCCGGCCATTTCGAGGCGGTCGGGAGGTCCCTTTACGCAAATACGTGCCGCACGCGCAACATAGGGCGATCCCGCCGTCAATCTCACTGGTTCCGCCTGCACGGAATCTGCTATAGTCCGGCCGTCGCGATCCCCCCAGTCTCTCACCTCTTGCGGTGGGCAAGGACTCTGGTGTCCTTCCTGCGAGGGGGAGTGTTGTTGGACCAGGCAGGTGCCCTGATCGCGATGCTCGGGCCACTGTCACATTTCGTTTATCTGGAAATCGTATGGTCGATCGGAACCTCATTCGGGAATTCGGCGTCGAGCAACGGGAGCTCGACGAAGCGTTCAATCAGTCTCTCAGCGATGTCACGCAAGAACCTGCTGAGATGGACCTGGTGTACGACTCGACGTCGAAGTCGTTCAATCTCAACGAGATCGTGGAAGGCGTCGTGCTCAGTGTGGGGGACGAGGAAGTCGTCCTGGACATTGGCTACAAGAGCGAGGGGATGGTGCCGCTCGAAGAGTGGACCGAAGACGGGGGGCCCCCCCCTCAACCCGGCGAAAAAGTCGAAGTCCTGCTGGAGGATATCGAAGACGAATACGGGCTCATTCTCCTTTCCAAACGGAAGGCCGATCGCATCCGCGAGTGGGAGCGGATCACATCCAGTCATGCGGAAGGAGACGTGGTCACGGGCAGCGTGGTCCGCAAGATCAAGGGTGGATTGCTGGTGGACATCGGCGTGAATGTGTTCCTGCCGGCCAGCCAGGTGGATATTCGTCGTCCGTCGGACATTGGCGAATACATCGGCAAGGACATCGAGTGCGTGATCCTCAAGATCGACGACGCACGGCGGAACATCGTGGTGTCACGCCGCAAGCTGATCGAAGATCAGCGCGCCGAAATGAAGCGCAAGCTGCTCGCCGAGATTGTTGAGGGCGAGCGCCGCATGGGCGTCGTCAAGAACATCGCTGACTTCGGCGCCTTCGTCGACCTGGGCGGCATCGATGGTCTGCTGCACATTACCGATATGAGCTGGGGTCGGATCAACCACCCATCGGAGATGGTGAAGATCGACGAAAAGCTCGAGGTCGTAATTCTGAACGTCGATCAGGAGCGCGAGAAGATTGCTCTCGGACTCAAGCAGAAGCTTCCGAGTCCCTGGGAGAACGTTTCCGAGAAATACCCCGTCAGCTCCCGGGTCAAGGGCGAAGTCGTCAACGTGATGACGTATGGCGCCTTCGTGAAGCTCGAAGATGGCATCGAGGGGCTGGTCCATATCAGCGAAATGTCATGGACGAAGCGGATTAACCATCCGAGTGAGCTCGTCCAGATCGGTGATGAAGTTGAGGTGGTCGTGCTGGCCATCAACACCGACAAGCAGGAGATCTCACTGGGCATGAAGCAGATTCAGCCCAACCCGTGGGATGATGTGTCGCAGAAGTACCCCGTGGGGACCAAGGTCAAGGGGACCGTGCGCAACCTGACGAACTACGGTGCATTCATCGAGCTGGAAGAGGGGGTCGACGGGCTGCTGCATGTCTCCGACATGTCCTGGACCCGGAAGATCTCGCATGCCAGCGAGATGCTCAAGAAAGGGGACGAGATCGAGTGCACGGTCATCTCTGTCGACGAGGATCGGAAGCGGATTGCCCTCGGCCTGAAGCAACTGGACGACGATCCGTGGGAGACCCGGATTCCGGACAAGTTCCGCCCCGGCACGATCGTGCGGGGACAGGTCACCAAGATCACGAATTTCGGGGTCTTTGTGCAACTTGAGGATGATCTCGAAGGACTTCTGCATGTCTCCGAACTCTCGGAGCAGAAGGTCGATGACCCGGAGCAGGAAGTCGCCGTGGGCGATGAGATCGAAGTCAAGATTCTCCGGGTCGACACAATGGACCGGAAGATCGGTCTGAGTCGCAAGCTCGATGCCCCCATCGAACCGCTCGAAGAGGCCAAGCCCCGCGAGGAACTGAAGGGGGGCATGGGAGATTCCAGTGGTCCGCTGTTCAGCATGGGCGCCGAGGAGTCGCCAGCCGACGGGGACGAAGAGGAATAGCCTGCCAGGCTCAGCGTCCGATGTCCGCCGGACGGACATCGGCTGATCCTCGCCATCGTGTGCAAACGGTCCTTCGGCAGAGTCCGAAGGACCGTTAAATTTGCGCGATACTTCAGGTCGCCGCTACCGGAACCGCTTTCCTGTCGTTCCCACTCAACGCTGTCTGCCTGATCCGACGATAGTTCGTGAGAAGGCACGCGGATCAGTGCCGGCAGTGAGTCCTGAGGGGACTCCTCGGTCCCACACCGAGCCTGTTTCCCTTTCTTCAGCCCCGGCGCAGCGCCGATGATCAATCAAGGAACCGGGAGCATGTTCCCGTCGATCGTCGTGCGCACGGCAGCACCACTCGCAGAAATTGCCTGAATTCCATGCAGAAAACTTCTCGTCGCCGACTGTCCACGAATGTGCAAAGCCCGCTGGAAACGTACCTGAGAGAGATCAACGAGACCGCCCTGCTCACGGCCGATGAGGAGAAGCAACTCTCCCGCCGCATCTCTGCCGGCGATACGCTGGCCCGAGACCGGATGGTGCGGGCCAACCTGCGGCTCGTCGTCAATATCGCCCGCGGATACACGGGAAAGGGCCTGCCGCTGCAGGACCTGATCGAGGAGGGGAACCTCGGACTGCTGCGCACTGTCGAAGGGTTCGATCCCGACATGAATACGCGGTTCAGCACGTATGCGAGCTACTGGATCAAGCAATCGATCAAGCGGGCACTCGTGAACTCGGCCAAGACCATCCGCATCCCCGCCTACATGGTCGAACTGCTCACCAAGTGGCGGCGGGCGACTGCCAAGCTGCAGGACGACCTCGACAGAACTCCCACGGCCGACGAAGTCGCTGCCGAGCTTCAGCTCCCCCGGAAGAAGTTGCGCATCGTCAAGAAGGCCATCCAGCTCTATAACTCGACACCCCAGTCGGATGATGGCAGCAGTGGCTGGTCGATGGGCGAGATGGTCCCCGATGAACGAAGCAAGGGCCCCGAAGACGAGTTGGTCGACAACGACAACCTCAAGCATGTGTACGAGATGCTCGGAGAAATGGACTCGCGAGAGGCGACGATTCTGCGGATGCGCTTTGGACTGGACGACGCCGAGCCCCGCACGCTGAAGGAAATCGGCGAGACCCTGGGCCTGACTCGGGAACGCGTCCGGCAGATTGAGGCGGAGGCATTGGCCCGGCTGAATCGCGGCCTCGTCGGCGAGTAGTGCCACGGGCCATGCCCATCCGTTTGCCGACGATTCACAGACACGTCGACAACCAAGTGAATCAGCAGGAGTGATCGGATAGGCAGACCACGCCCCTGGCGTTGGCCTGGGTATGCCACTCCGTGTCCCAGACTTCCCCGCAGTCCACTTGGATCGTTGACGGACGCTGCCAGGAAGCCATTCGCTGAACGCGAGACGGACTCTGCACTTCCTGCAGACAAGGCACTGAAGCCGACCGGATCAGTCGGACGGGATGAGTCGGGCCTTGTCAGAGATGTCCTTGCGGCACCACGCGCCGCTCCAGCGAATGCATTTCACCGCTTCGTACGCACGCTTCTTTGCGGCAGACGTGTCTGCTCCCAGCGCGGTGACACCGAGCACACGTCCCCCGTCAGTGAGCGTGAGGTCCCCCTGCCGAATCGTGCCAGCGTGGAACACCTTGGTGTCCTCCAGCCTCGCAGCTTCCGTCAGGCCACGAATCGGATGTCCCTTTGAATAAGAGCCGGGGTAGCCCTCCGAGGCCATCACAACGCACACCGCTGACCGGTCGTCCCACTCCAGGTCGGGAAATTCATCCAGGCGCCCTTCGGTGGCCGCCTCCAGCAGATCATACAGGTCTGTGCGGAGCCGCATCAGCACAGGCTGTGCTTCGGGATCGCCCAGCCGCGTATTGAACTCGAGCACCTTGGGGCCCTGGGAAGTCAGCATCAGCCCGGCATAGAGCACACCGCGAAACTCCACGTGCTGCTTCCGCATGGTGTGCACGGTCGGCACGAGAATCTTTTGGATGATCTCGTCCATCATGGCGGGTGTTGCGAAGGGAGCCGGACTATAGGCTCCCATGCCCCCGGTGTTGGGCCCCTGATCGCCGTCGAAGGCCGGCTTGTGATCCTGAGAAGCCTCAAGCGTCACGATTGTCCGACCATCGACAATCGCGAGAATGCTCACCTCCTGCCCCTTCAATCGCTCCTCAATCACAATCTGATCCGCCGCGTTTCCGAAGGACCTCGCAATCATCATCTCGTCGATTGCTGCAAGCGCTTCTGTGCGCGTGCTGCAGACGATCACGCCCTTGCCAGAGGCAAGCCCGTCGGCTTTCACGACCAGTTGCTTCTCTTCGCGTTCCTCGACGAAATGCCGGGCTGCCACGGGGTCTTCGAACACGGCGTAATCGGCCGTGGGGACGTTCGAGAGCCGCATGACCTCCTTCGCATAGACCTTGCTGCCTTCCAACTGAGCTGCCTGTCGCGAAGGCCCGAACACGCGCAGGCCCACCTTCTGAAACCGATCGACGATGCCTGCAACGAGCGGAGCCTCCGGCCCCACCACGGTCAGGTCGATCCGCTCCTGCTGTGCAAACTTGACCAGGCGGTCGAGATCGGTGGCGGCAATGTCGACGTTGGTCGCATCTTCCGCCGTACCGGCATTCCCGGGAGCGCAGAACACCCGACTGACACGGGGTGATTGGTTCAACTTCCAGGCCAGAGCGTGCTCGCGTCCACCCTGACCCACTACCAGCACCTGATTCATAGAGACTGCCTCTTTGCAAGTGTCCTCCCGCAGCACGAACGGGGGAACCCGATTGCTACGCGATCACGAATTCCCGGATTATAGCAAGCGACAACAGGGCGCGGCGAGCGCGGGCGGCGAAGCTGGACACTCGACATCGATCTCGCCATACTCGCCCACGATCTACGGGAGAGGAGTGCGTGTCATGCAGGCCAGCCGGCAGACTTACGGTGACCTCAACTGTTACGTGATGGCACCGGAAGCAGACCCGCGGTCCGCCGACGGCGTCGTGATTCTGTGCCACGGTTTCGGAGCTCCAGGTGACGATCTGGTGCCTCTTGCCGGCGAGATGGTCCGTCAGGCGCCTCAGCTCGGCGAACGGTTGATGTTCGTCTTTCCGGCCGCTCCATTGACGCCTCCCGAGCTGGGGGGGGGGCGTGCCTGGTGGCCGATCGACATGATGGAACTGCAGCGGGCGCTGGATCGGGGGGAGTTTCGCGATCGTCGAGCAGAGTCCCCGGAGCTGCTCCCCCAGTCCCGGGAGATGGTTCAGACACTGGTTGAGCAGGTCCGCTCGCAGACGGGATTGCCACTCTCGCGGATCGTCCTTGGCGGCTTTTCACAGGGAGCCATGCTGGCCACGGATGTCAGCCTGCGACTGGAAGACTCCCCGGCCGGATTGATCGTGTTCTCGGGAACACTCCTGTGTCAGGACGAATGGCGTCGACTGGCCCCGGGGCGATCGGGTCTGCGTGTCTTCCAGAGTCATGGAACGCTGGACCCCCTCCTGCCTTTTGCCGCAGCGGAAGAGCTGCGTGACCTGTTGGCCCAGGCCGGTCTGACCGTGGAGTTTCACGCTTTTCCGGGAATGCACACCATCGACGGCGAAGGGATGCGGGCTGCGGTTGCTCTGCTCAAAGCCGTTCTCCCGCCAAGGTCAGATCTGGAGGTGTGACGAGTCAGCGATCGCTAACGTCACAGGCGTCTCTGGTCTATGATACTTGTTCGACGCATCGGATCTCCTGAGCATTCCGGACTTTCGTCAGTGCGTCGTGCAACTATGTCCTTCAACTCTTCCGAGTGTTGCCCGGTGTGCTCCTACGACGGCTTGGTCAGGCTGAATCGAAACGCTGACACACGCCCTGCAAGGCCGTTCCTTCTCGCCTGCGGCAGGTTCACGCTGAGGATGTCGCCGCGACTTCCGCTGTACTCGCCGCTGTTGTGGCTGTTGATCCTTGGCAGCATGACGGCCTCGCATCGGGCCCACGGGGCTGCTCCCGACGAATCATCGCTCACGATTACCGATGTCCAGATCGGTCTCGACGGCTTTTACAAGGTCGGCGTCTGGTCCCCGATCGCGGTGACCGTCGAGGGCACTTCGGCCGCCCCCGTCCGACTCGTGGTTGAGGTGAAGGATCCGGACGGCAATTCCACACGCCAGCCATCGAATGAGTTCCAGTTGTCGTCCTCGGGGGGGCGTCTTCAGAGCCTTTTCATTGCCGGACGCATGGATGGCGTCATCCACCTGCAGGTCGAAAGCGGCGAGCAGATTCTCGCCCGCAGCACCCTCCGTGCCTCCGCCACGAATGATGGCTTGAACGGCATGCCCTGGCCGCTGTCTCAGGCGACCGAATTGTGGGCCGTACTTGGGGATGTCGACGGGTTTAGGGCCACTGCCGCTGGTTTGAACGGTCCGCGCTCCTCCTCCAGCAACGCTGCCGGCCCGGGCGGCAGTCCGGCGGTTGTGATTGTCCCACGGTTCGATGAGACAACGCTCGCGCAGGGCGTCGCGGGGCTGAATTCGCTGGATTTGCTCGTGGTCACAGATCTGCAGCAACTCAGCGATAAGGCTGCCGAGTCAATCAGGCAATGGGTGCTGGCAGGGGGGCACCTGATCCTAGCGACTTCCGACGAAATTGCCCTGAAGGCCTCGCCGCTGCAAGCCTGGCTGCCGGTTCGTGTGTTGGGAGAGTCGCGTCTGCGGGATCTCAGTGGCCTCACCCGACTGCTCCCCGGACAGGAACCACTCCGGATTACCACGGTCGATGCCCTGCGGTTCGAATTCGACGCCGGTAACGCCCTGGTGACAGGGCTGGATGGGCCAGTGCTGGCCCGATTGCCGTTGGGCTTCGGTCGGATCACACTGCTGGGGTTGGACCTCCATCGTCCCCCTCTGGCAGGCTGGTCGGGCGCGCCAGCCCTGTGCGAGTTGCTCGCCGATGTTCGTGAGTCTCGCGCCGGATCCGCCTCCACTTCGGCCACGCTGGGGCGGTCTGAGAGTGGCGTCTCCGACATTCAGACCCAACTGGCGGCCGCCATCGATCAGTTTCCGGCCAGTGGAAAACTCACCAATCGCCTGGTGATGGGATTGCTGCTGCTGTATCTGCTGCTGATCGGCCCGCTGGACTACCTCCTCGTACACCGCGTGCTGAGGCGTCCTGAATGGACGTGGTTCACGTTTCCTCTGATGGTTTTGGCCGGTGCCAGTATCGCGGCACGGTACAGCAATGCCCACACACCGCAGACAGTGACCGCCAACTGTCTCGAAATTGTCGATATCGACAAGGCTTATGGCGTCAGCCGCACGCACTCCTGGATCGCTTTCCTGAGTCCCGCCAGTCAACGCTACGCGATCGCCGCAAGGCCGACGGACATGCTCCCCCGCGACGGCGAGATCACCAGGGGTTGGCAGCACCTCAACTGGACCGGCTTGCCTGAATCGGGCTTTCGCGGCATGTACCGCACCGGCGGCCTCGAACTGGCCAAGCCTTCCTATACGTTCGCGCCGAACGGCATAGCCATCGAAGATCTGCCCGTCGCGGTTCGCTCGACGGGCAACGTGACCTCCTCTGAGTTCTTTGGATTGTCCGCCAGCACTCAAAGTGTCCAGAGCACACTCACCGACAATCGGGGACAATTGACCGGCACGATTACCAATGAGCTTCCGGTACCGATCTCTGACTGGCTTCTGGTGCATGCCAGTCGCGTTTATCGTCCCTCGGAAAACAGCTTCGATCCCGCCGTGCACAGGCTTGCTCCGGGGGAAACCCTCTCCCTGAGTGATCGCAACAAGGTGATTCCCCGTGTGCTCAAGGGTTATCTGACGGGGGTGCGACGGACGACCCTCCAACGAACGGACAGGGCCGGCGAAGATGTCGTTGCGGGTCGGGAGAACTACGATCCGCTGGATCGAGATCCGACACGTATCGTCCGGACGCTGTCCTTCTTCGAAGCGGCCGGTGGCGAGGACTACACGACCATCCGGAATCAATCCCTGGGTGCGGTCGATCTCTCTCCGTTGCTGCATCTGGACCGTGCAGTGCTGTACGGCGAGGTTGATCTGTCTGCACAGGAGATTCTGATCGATGGTGCCCCGCCACAAGTTCTGCAGCAGAACACGATCATCCGTGTCGTGTTGCCGGTCGACCGTATTGTCGCCCCCACCGGTGTCCGCCAAGCCCCGCGAGAAGAACCTTCGTGATCGAGACACGCAAACTGACGAAGTCCTATGGGCGCCTGATTGCCGCGAACGAGATCGACCTCCAGCTGGGCGAGGGAGATGTGTTCGGCTTCATCGGCCCGAACGGGTCGGGGAAGACGACCACGATGCGGATGATCGCTACTCTGCTGAATCCGGACTACGGTGAATGCTACGTCTGCGGGAAATCGATCTACACGCATACGCAGGAGATTCGACGACTGGTCGGATTCATGCCCGACTTCTTCGGTGTCTATGACGACATGACGGTGCTCGAGTACCTGGAATTTTTCGCAGCCACCTATCGCATCAACGGGCCCGCCCGACGCAAGATCTGCGAGGAAAAGCTGGAACTTGTGGACATGTCGTTCAAGCGAGATGCTATGGTCAGCCAGTTGTCGCGTGGGCAGACCCAGCGCATCGGCCTGGCCCGTACCCTCCTGCATGAGCCGCAGGTCCTGCTGCTTGATGAACCAGCCAGTGGTCTCGATCCGCGCGCGCATCGAGATTCGCCAGCTCCTCAAACGGCTGGGAGAAATGAAGAAGACGGTGATCGTCTCCAGTCATATCCTCCCGGAACTCGCCGATGTCTGTACCCGTGTCGGCATGATTGAGAAGGGGCAGATGATCGTCGACGGTTATGTCGCGGATGTCATGCGCGAAGCCCGCAAGGCCATCCTGCTGCATGTCCGTGTCGCCGACCGCACCGACGCCGCTGCGGCATTGCTCGAACAACATCACGACGTCGAGTCGCTTGACCGCAAAGGGCCGACGGTCATCGTCCGGCTTCGCGAAGGCGTGGAAGACTACAGCTTTCTCCCGTCACTGTTGATCGAGGCTGGTTTTCGCCTGACGCTGTTTCGCGAGGAGGAAATCAATCTCGAGACCGCCTTTATGGAACTGACCAAGGGCGTTCAGCAGTAGGCGGTCGAGACCGGCGGCTCGAGCTTCCACGAATCGAGGGGGACTCGCTATGGGCGGAGCAATAACGTCGCTACTCCGGAAGTGTCGGGGCCTCCTGGTCGCTGCCGGGCTGCTGTCCGCAGGGGCGGTGTGTGCAGACGCTCCCCTGGTTGTGCTCAATCAGAAGGCCGACGGCTACCGCGGCATCTGGTACATGAACCAGCCGTCGGGAGACGAATACGTCTACAAGTACAGCGGTGGATTGGGGACCTACTGTGCGAAGCACCAGCCGTTCGCCATCTATCGGGCCGAGGTCGAGAAGACCTTCTTCTGCTACGGCGGGACGCTCGCGGACGATCACCGGCATCTGCTGCACATGGTGTCCTGCTTCGATCATCGTACCAGAACCGTTCCTCGTCCCACGATCCTGCTCGACAAGCAGACCGATGACGCGCATGACAACCCTGTGATCTCGATGGACGATGCCGGGTACGTCTGGATCTTCTCAACATCGCATGGCCGGGGTCGTCCCTCCTGCATTCATCGCAGCCGGAAGCCCTACGACATCGACGAGTTCGCACAGGTCCCGGCAATGCGCCTCGACGGGGAGCGGCAGATCCCGATCGACAATTTCTCTTACCTCCAGGCGTGGCACCAGCCCGGACAGGGGTTCTTGTGTTTCTTCACACGGTACAGCGACCCGGCCGCCCGGACGAATATGTTCATGTCCAGTGCGGACGGCGTGACCTGGAGCGCCTGGCAACGACTGGCGGCGATCGAGGAGGGTCACTATCAGATCAGCGCCGCCGGCCAGGCCAAGGCCGGTGCCGCATTCAACTATCATCCCGCGGGCAGGGGACTTAACTGGCGCACGAATCTGTACTACGTGGAGACTCGGGACGCCGGACACACATGGCAGTCGGCCGAAGGAACCAGACTCGACGTCCCGCTGACCACGGCGGCCAATGCAGCGCTGGTCCACGACTACCGCCGCGAGCGGCTCAATGTCTATCTGAAGGACATCTGCTTCGACGCCACTGACCGGCCGGTCATTCTCTATCTGACCAGCCCCGGTTACGAAGCGGGCCCCCGGAACGATCCCCGCACCTGGATGACGGCGCGTTGGACCGGTCGGGACTGGGAGATCCATCCCGCCTTCATCTCCGACAACAACTACGACATGGGTTCGCTCTGGATCGACGCCGAAGACGAGTGGCAGATCATCGCTCCCGCGCTGCAGGGACCGCAGCCTTACAATCCGGGCGGCGAAGTCGCGAGCTGGACAAGCAGCGACCAAGGGCGGACCTGGCGACTGCAGCGGCAGCTCACCGGGGACAGTCCGCGAAACCACACCTACGTCCGCCGACCTCTCGATCCCCACCCGGACTTCCGGGCTCTGTGGGCCGATGGACACGGACGTAAGCCATCCCCCTCGTCGCTGTACATCTGCGACCGCGACGGACGGGTCTGGCAGTTTCCGCGCACGATGATGAAGGACAATGAACGCCTGGTGGAGGTACCTGTGTCTGTCACTGCGGCACGGGTCGCTCCCTGACGCACACGTGCCGGATCAGACTCGTCGCAAGAACGTGACGCGCCCCGCCTCAACCCACTCGGTGACGAAGATGTTGCCATCCTTGTCGAAGCAGGCATCGTGCGGATGGATGAAGCGGCCGGCTTCCCATTGAGACGGCGTCTTGCGCATCGCCATGTTGTCCGCAAAGATCTTCTGCGTCCAATCGGCATCGTAACCGAGGTTGGCGACAAGCTGGTTCTGACCGTCGAAGATCAGCACGCGACCATGGAGGTCGGGGACCAGCATAAACTCTCCTTGAATGTCCACGTCGGCCGGGAACGAGATGGGAAGAACGCCCGTCGCCGGAAAGTCGCCATAGTCCGCGAGGCGTGTCAGCAGGTGCTCCTCCCCGGGATGCGGTTGGGTGTTCTCGTTGACTCCCTGCAGGATCGAGAGTGGTTCACCAGCGAGCGAGAAATACTGCAGGCGTGAGTTGGCGCGGTCCGCGACAACGACAGCCGGTTCCCGTCCGCTGCGATCATCCAGCCACTGTCCGTGCGGAGTGGCCAGTTGACCGGGACCGTCGCCACGCCCTCCCCAGGAGCGGACCCAGGCCCCCTTGGCGTCGTACTCGTGCAGGTAGCTCGCCCCGTATCCATCACCGACATAGAACCCCCCATCGGGATGGAAGCAGATGTTCGTCGGCCGAAACTGCTCGAGCTTCGTGTAGCCTGCGAATTCGTGCGGATATCGCAACTTCCACACCCACTCTCCGCGGGGATCGCACTTGATGGCCTGGCGATTGTGCGTGTCGGACAGGTACAGGAACTCCTGTCCGTCTTCCTCGCGAAGGTCAATGCCATGTCCACCACCTGAGTACTCGGCACCAAACGAGCGGACGAACTTACCCTGCGGATCGAAGACCGCGATCGTATCGATCGGTTCGTCGGTGAATGACTGATGCTTGATATAGATCAGACCATCGCGATCGATGGTGACGCCGTGCGTGTTTCTCCAGCGAATGTGCGCGGGAAGTTCGCCCCAGTTGTGATGGCACTCGAAGCGGAAATCCCCCTCACCAATCACGACGGGGCGTGTGCCCGACTTGTCCTCAGCCCCCAGGATGGCGGGGCCGGCCAATGTGGTCAGCGCCACTCCACCTGCGATCTGGAGAAAGCTGCGGCGGTTCAGTGGGGCTCCATGTGAGACCGTTGCCTGATCCAAGCCAGTCGTCGTCATGATGTCTCCTGCACGTAGCTGGGGGGGAGGACGGGCCTTCAATGGTAGCTCTGCGGACCCGGGAATTCTAATGCGATGGCAAATTGGCGCCGTCAGGCTGGGTCCGTCCGCGCGACGGCGTCTGGAAGTCCCGCAGCGGCATCGGGGAATTCGAGTAAGACCTGCAGTTCTGCCATCATCCGCGCATTACGGCACCGCTTGCCGAGATCCCGCACACCCTCGTCGGTGGGATCAAACTTCGGCAAGGGGGCACCGACGAGTTCTGCCAGGCGGCCATAGAAGTCCCGGCGACGAAGCGGGTGACCATCAGAGACCACATAGGTCGCCCCCGCAGACCCCCGGCTTGCGCCAGCGACAATCGTGCGCGCACAGTCATCGACATGAATCAGGTTCAACCAGCCATTCGGATTGACGGCCAGGGGCTTCTGCTGCCGGAGCTCTGCGATCCGTCCGATCAGACGACCGGGACCGTAGATCCCCGCCGATCGAAAGACCTGTAGCTCCACCTGCGGGCAGATTCCGGACGGGGAACAGGCTGATTGCGCGATCCGCTCTGCCTCCAGTCCGATGCGGCCATTCTCGGCGACGGGGTGACACGGCGAGCCTTCATCGATCCATTCCCCGCCGGTTTGCCCGTAAACGCTCGTACTCGAAACATACAACACCTGTCTCACGCTGACGGGCAGCGACTGCAGCGTATTCGTCAGTCCTCCGAGTGTCAGCTCCGCACGAGTATGCGGCCCTCGACGGGAATAGGCGACGGCGTACAGGACCGTCTCGACCGCCCGTAGCCCCTCCAGCGACGACGGAACCGTAACGTCACCAATCAAGGGCCTCAGCCCCGATCGCTGCAGGTCCGCCGCCCGCTCTGCTGATCGAGTCAGGGCGTACACGGTGTCTCCCTGGTTTAACCAGAGGCCCGCCACACGAAGCCCCAGGTGGCCACAACCCACGATCAATCGCTGCATGAGAGAAGGCTGCTTCCTACCTCTTTCCGGCGATCTGAGGGGCCAGCGACAGTGGCTGCTGCAGCAGCTCCTGTAAGCGTGCCCTCAGCTCACTCACGAGGTCGACATCCGCCGGGATCTGCTGCAGACACACAGCCTGTCCTTGTGCAAGGCGTTCCAGAAACCCCTCCAGTTGCGCCCGGCATGTGGCGAGGAACGTCCGCAGATCATCGGCGGAGAGATCCTGCCGCCGGAGTTCGGTGACGGTGGCATCGCGGACTCGCTTCAGCCGGGCCATGGTCGCGCCCTGGGTCCGGTACAGAGAGCCCTCGACGAAGGCCCGACGCAGTCGGCCAGAGTCGTCAAAGTGGTAGCAGGGGTCGGCTCCGAAGTACACAGAAAGTGCACCATCATCGCGAAAACCCGCCACGACAGAGGCGCCGCCCCGCGGAATCGCGAACTCTCCACGCCGGCGAAGAGCCTTCGCTTCACGCATGAGGTCTTCCCGATCCGCTTCGACCCGTCCCATCCGATTGTCCGTCAAGGTTTTCCGCAGAATCTCCCTGGTTGAATTGTATGGACGAGCCAAATCATTTGGTATGCTTATCCTGCCGCTCTTAGAAGCGGATGCTGTTGACTCCTCATCACCACCACGCACCGACGCAACGGCATGGCGACGTTGACGCTGGCTCCGGCGACTCCGGTTTCGTCCGGTGAGATCCGTACCATCGATCCGGATCGAGCGCACGAGGTGGACTGTCGGCACCAGCAGTTGGCCGAATTTCTCGCGGAGATCGCCTCCGACTCACTGGTCCTGACGCAACCACACAACTTCGCCTGGCTGACGGCTGGAGGAGATTCCACATTTCGTGGAGGCCCGGACGCCGTCGCGGCCGTGTTCGTGACTCCCGAGGTGCGCGTCATTCTGACGAACAATGTCGACTCGGGGCACCTGTTCGACCGGGAGTTGAATGGCCTGGGGTTTCAACTCAAGGAGCGCCCCTGGCATGAGCCCCGCAGCGTGCTGCTGACCGATCTGTGTCGAGGACGAAACGTCGCCAGCGACTCTGGTGTGTGTGGCACTCCCAACGTCGACGACCTGCTGCTCCCGTTGCGCACATCGTTCAGCGACTACGACCGCCAGGCGCTGCGAACTCTGGGACGCCTGGTGACCCATGCCGTCGAAGCGACAGCCAGAACGTTCGAACAGTTTTCCACCGAGGCAGAAGTGGCCGGCCAGCTTGCACACCGTCTGCTCCGGCACGAAGTGGTACCGGTCAAGATTCAGATCATGGCAGATGGCCAGGGCCATCGTTATCGCCACTGGGCCTATGGTCTCGATCCCATCCATCGGACATGCGTGCTGTCGGCGGTGGCGCGACGAGAGGGTCTGCACATTGGTGTCGCGAGAACCGTCTGCTTTGGATCACCAACCCAGGAGTTTCAGAATACTCACCAGCTTGCGAGTCTCGTGCAGACAAGCGGGATGTACTTCTCGCGTCCCGGCTGGAGATTCGCCGAGACGTGGGAGCGTGTCGCACGCATTTACGAAAAGTTCGACGCGGCCGAGGAATGGCGAAACGCCGAGCAGGGCCAGGTGATCGGCTATCGAGATCAGGAAATCCCGGTCGTGCCGGGCAGTGGCGTGACGATTTCGGCGGGGACGCCGCTCTACTGGCGGCCTTCGGTCCGGGTCGCCGCCGTGGGAGACACCATCCTCGCGCAGGACCAAGGATTCGAGGTGCTCACTCCGAGCGAGAACTGGCCGCTGCTGACCGTGGAAGTAAAGGGGAAACCCGTTCAACGGCCGAACATTCTCATCCGCGAACCGTCAGCCGACACGGGGCTTCGCTGAACCCGGATGTTTCGATCGCCGGCTAGTCGCTACGAGTGCGGACACCGCACGATTGCTGGCGGCTGACTGAGGATTCAGCCCGCGACCATTTCGAGTGCCCTCGCTTCGTCCGAGGGTTCCGCTTCTTCAGATCCGGTCACGCGCTGTACGCCGCCGAGGTCGGCCAATCGCTGCATGAGCAGATCGGTGACCTGTTGCAGGAGCTCTGGCGTTCGTTTCTGGCCCTGAAACTCGCTCAGGTCAATCGGGTCTCCGTAGCTCACGTCGACCTGACAGAAGCGGTAGAAGGGTTCGACCATGTTGCTCCCCTGGGGAGCATTGTGAATGAAGATCGGATACACAGGAACGGCGGATCGCAACGCGAGCCAGGCAATCCCGGGACTTGCGGGGAGCAGCCCCTCTCCCGTGTTCAGTCGTCCTTCGGGAAAAACGCCAACCAGGCGCCCGGCCTGGAGGCGACGCAGGGCTTCCTTGGCGGGTCGCATGTCCTGGCCATCGCGTCCCACGGGGATGACGCGCATGGATCGGCAGATCCAGCCGATAATCCCGGGGAGTTCGCAGTATTCGCGGGCAGTCATGTATTCCACGATTCGGATCCGCCGCTTGCCTTCCTTCAACCCGCTCGTGCCCAGAATGAACAGCGGATCCACTGGGCTGCGATGATTCGCAATGACCAGCCCGGGTCCTTCGGCTGGCAGCGGGCATTGTCGCCGCGTATGCAGGCCGAACGCCAAGCCGCCGTAGATCCGGGCCACGTGGTAGAGCACCCAGGCCTCCCAGCCGTCCGGACTGCGGCGGATTCCTCGAATCACCGCGAAAACGGCGACCGCCACCAAACCCACCACAGTGGCGATTGCCCATTGTGTTGACGTCATTCGCTCAACCCCCAAGCCTGATTTCAGCACGCAATGATTGCCCGACGGCGTTTTTTAGAGGATTCGGGCCTGTGAGGGCAATGGCGTCAGTGCAAGAACGCTCTCGCGTCAGACTCTGGGTAATCGTCACGCTCGCGGCGATCTTGCCCAGATTGGCACGTCCACGGACTTCCACGTATCTGGGTTTTCTTGATTGCGGGAGCGATGTGTGTCGATCCAGAAGGTATTCGGGGGTGCCGGCCGAGAGAAAACCGCTCGGAATTCACGGGGGCCCCAAGCACGCCCAGCCCCTGAGCTGGTCCACTCCGTATTGCGAACAGTCAGTCCAGATCTGGACCGCCCACAGGGCTCAGGAGGAGCCGATGCAGGCAACCGTAGCCGATCTGATGTCCCGCGAGGTCGGCAGGATCTCCCGGACCTCGACCATCCGGGATGCCCTCCAACTGCTGGTCGCGCGAGGATTTGAGGAGTTGTATGTCACCGATGCTGACATGCGGCTGGTCGGCGTGGTCCCAGACTATGAACTGCTCAAGTATCGTCTGGCGGACACCAGAGACGACGGGCTCCCCATCGAGAATCTGATGACCCGGCGACTGCTGGTCGTCGCCCCCATCACACCGCTGAGCGTGGCCCTGAGATATCTGCGTCAGAGCTGCCATCGACGGCTGGCAGTCGTTGAGCAGATGCAGGTCGTTGGTCAGATTTCGCGAGGCGACGTCCTGCGACAACTCGTGACGGAAGGGCCGGCTCCGCGCTGGAACCCCACGCCACCCCGATTTCTTCGTCGGGATCGGTCGTCAGCTTCCCAGTCTGTCGACTGACTCCAGACATCACGATCCCGGACCGCCAGAGAAACCGGGGTTCTGGATTCGCCTCCGCGCAGACCCTAACGCGTCAGCAGCATTCGTGCTCGCATGAGCCGCGAGGCCTGCCACAGACAGCGACCACCGCGGAGTCAGCGCCAGCCGGGGACACGGACGCCGTGTGTCTCGCCAAACAGTACAGGGCGGGCTACGATATCGACGCACGCCGGTCTGCTTGACCCGAGTGGATCAAGTCGTCGCCAGAATCTGTCCTGACTGCGCACGTCCATGATTGTCACCATTGACGGACCTGCTGGAACCGGGAAGAGCACCGCGGCTCGCGCACTCGCGGAGCGCCTGCAGTTTCAGTTCCTCGACACGGGCGCAATGTATCGTGCCGTCGCGGTCAAATGCCTGAAATCCGGCTGTGACCTGGCCGATTCCGATGCTGCGACCCGCATTGCGGAGCCCCTGCGAATTGCCTTTGTGGACGGCCGTACGCATGTGAACGGCGACGATCTGACAGACCAGTTGAGATCACCCGAGGCGACTCGCGCCGCTTCCATCGTGGCTCAAGTTCCGGGGGTTCGCCAGGCGCTTGTACTCGCGCAGCGTGAACTGGCCCAGGGACGGAACATCGTCTGCGAGGGCCGGGACCAGGGCACGGTCGTCTTTCCCCTGGCGGAGTGCAAGTTCTACATCACCGCAGCCCCCGAGATCCGGGCCGAGCGTCGGCGGCAGGAGTTGCTCGCGGCTGGGCAGTTCGTCGCTTTTGAGTCGCTGCTGGCTGAGCAAGAGCAACGCGATGACCGAGACCGCAACCGTCACCTGTCGCCGCTGCGTCCGGCAGAGGATGCCATCGTTGTCGATACGACCGACCTGGACGCAACGACTGTCGTGGATCAACTGGAGTCACACGTGCGGGCGCGGATGCCCCGCGTGCGACTGCCAACTCACGACTGAGACCGTTCGCCATCAGCGGGTGACAGATGGAAGCACCAGGATCCGTCATCGGTCCGATAAATGGTCGCTCGTCCGGAAAGCAAGTCGCCGCGGAGTGTCATACTCAGGCGATCTGTGGTGACCTCGTCCAGACAGAGATGGCCGCCATCCACTCGGCAGACGGCCCCTCGACCACCGCTGACGGGACCTTCGTAGCTGAGGTACTCGAGTCGATGGACGGCCAGCGGCTGTGCGACGATTTGCCGGCCGGGGCGCGGCTCCAGGAGCAATCGCCAGGTCTGAAGGCCCTCGCCATCCTCGAACATGAAATCCCAGTGAAGAAAGGGATGATCATGCTGGAGGATCACAAACTGCCTGGGACGGCCCCTGTTCACGCGATCAGCTCGCGCAGCTCGTTGAGGTAACGGGGGATCGTCTTCCAGGGGTCGGCGTCTTCCTCGTACTCCAGCACGATGTAGCCACGATAGTTGACCCGCTTGAGCATCTTGATGATCCGAGGCAGGTCGGCCTCCTCCTTGGAAGCGTCACTTCCGCGTTGGACAGCGACCTTGACCTGAGCGTTTACCGCATAGGGGGCTATCTTTTCGAGATCGGCGTAAGGATCCGCCGACCGGAAATTGCCACTGTCGAAATTGATACCAAACCAGGGGGACTCGTCCACGCGGTCAACGATGGCGAGCAGTTGCTCCGGGGTCGCGGTAATGCCGCCATGATTTTCCAGGGCCAGCACCACGCCTTTCTCGGCCGCGTACTCGAGAGACTGGTTAATGCCCGCCACACACCGATCCAGTGCCGCCGCTTCGGTGTCGCCCTGAGGGACCTTGCCGGCGAAGATGCGTATGACCGGCGCCCCCATGGTCGCTGCGTAGTCGATCCACCGGCGCGTCATGTTGAGCTGGAACTCTGCGCGGTGGACCTTCCGGAAGGCAGAAGTCGTTGCCGATCGCGGTTCCGGAGATATCGAGACCAAGACGAAAGGTCCGCTCCTTGAGCTGCATCAGGTAATCGTGGGTGACCTCGCCCGGGAAGTAGTAGCTCGTGAGTTCACAGGCATCCAGATCCTGCTCTGCACAATAGTCGACGAAATCCATCAGCGTCATCGGGGCGTCGCTCTCCCGGGCAGTCGGCCAGTTCCGTGGGAGAAACCGATTGAACGAGTAGGCCGCGAGGGAGAGCTTCATGTACGGGCGGCCGTTACGAGCGATCGGCTCGGTGGCGCGTCCCGGAGCGCTGATGGACGAGATGGCTCCGAGGGGAGCGGCGACACTGACGGCGTGCAGGAACTGGCGGCGCTTCATCATCGAATCGACTTTCGTGCACAACAGGACGAGGAACAATCGTTGGCAATTCGGACAACACCCCGCACATGCCAACGCGGAAGAGCGATTTCGCCATTCTCGCAGATCATCGAGGGCAACGAAACTGTGCGATTTGCAAACCTGCAGGCCGACAATACACTGTCGCTGACCGCTACCGACCGCCCATTCACCGACAATCCCACATGCCCCGTTACGACGCCAGACGCATTGAGGCCAAATGGCAAGCCTATTGGGAGGCGCACGAGACCTTCGTGACTCCCAACGCCCCCCCGACGGGAGCCCAGGGCAAGCTGTATGTGCTCGACATGTTTCCGTACCCCTCCGGGTCCGGATTGCACGTCGGTCATCCGGAAGGGTACACAGCGACCGATATCGTCTGCCGCCACGCGCGAATGCGGGGAAAGCATGTCCTGCACCCGATGGGCTGGGATGCCTTCGGACTCCCCGCAGAGCAGCACGCCATCAACACGGGCACTCATCCGCGTGTCACCACGTACGAGAACATTGACACGTTTCGAAGGCAACTCAAGATGCTGGGCTTCAGCTACGACTGGAGCCGGGAACTCTCGACCACCGATGAGGAGTACTACCGCTGGACGCAGTGGATTTTCCTAAAGTTGTTCGACACCTGGTACGATGCTGAGGGCGAGTGGACGGGGGCCGATGGCGAAGTACGCCGGGGCAGGGGACGTCCGATCAGTGAACTTCCGATTCCAGACGACGTGCTCGCCGCCGGCACCCGCGAGAGCCCCGAGGATCCTCGCCGCAGTCCCAGTGTCCGCCGCTTCCAGGACCGGCACCGACTGGCTTATCAGACCGAGGCCCCCGTCAACTGGTGTCCTGCACTCGGAACAGTACTGGCGAACGAAGAAGTGACCGCGGAGGGAAAGAGCGAACGGGGCGCCCACCCGGTTGAGCGACGTCCTCTGCGCCAGTGGATGCTCCGGATTACCGCCTACGCGGATCGACTGCTGTCGGAACTCGAAGGCGTTGACTGGCCGGAGTCCATCAAGATTCTGCAGCGCAACTGGATCGGCAAGAGTCTCGGGGCGGAGGTCGATTTCCGGGTCGCAAGTCCAGCGGCGGACTGCGCAGGGCATCGCCGACTGGAGATCAGCCCGGGCCGCGACCGGTTTTCCGCTGAAGCCCGAGGAGGATGTGCTGCGTGTCTACACCACGCGCCCGGACACGCTTTACGGAGCGACATACATGGTGGTCGCTCCCGAACATCCGATGCTGGATCGGATCACGACAGCGGAGCAGCGGAACGCCGTTGAAGAGTATCGACGCAAGGCGATTCTCAGGAGCGACCTCGATCGCACGGACCTCTCGAAAGAGAAGTCTGGAGTTCCCACCGGGGCCTGCGCTGTGAATCCCGTGAGTGGTCTGCCAATTCCGATCTGGGTCGCTGACTACGTGCTGATCAGCTATGGCACCGGGGCGATCATGGCCGTTCCGGCCCACGATGAACGCGACCTCGAATTTGCTCAGCAGTACCAACTCGACGTGATCGACGTGGTCGAGAACCCGGCGGGTGAGAATATCGGCTTTACGGGGGAAGGAACCGCTATCAATTCGGGCGATTACACCGGCACTCCGACCGCCCAGTTCAAGCAACGTATTACAGCCGATCTTGCCGCGGTGGGACTGGCTCGGGAGGCCGTCAACTACCGCCTGCGGGACTGGCTGTTCTCCCGACAGCGGTACTGGGGCGAGCCGTTTCCCATCTGGCACGAGCTCGATGCCGAGGGGAACATGACCGGTCTGGTGCGTACCGTCGACGAGGATCAACTCCCCGTCGCTCTTCCCGACATGGACGACTTCAAGCCCAAGGGGACGCCAGACCCGCCGCTCTCCTGGGCTCCCCGCACCTGGCTCTACGCGACGGCCGAAGATGGGACACGCCTCAAGCGGGAAACCAACTCTATGCCGCAATGGGCCGGTTCCTGCTGGTACTATCTGAGGTTTTGCGACAATCGCAATTCACAGCACTTCGTCGATCCGGACGTCGAGAAGTACTGGCTGCCGGTGGACTTGTACATTGGTGGGGCCGAGCATGCCGTCCTGCATCTGCTGTACGCGCGATTCTGGCACAAGGTCCTCTTCGACCGCGGGGAGGTCTCGACTCCTGAACCGTTCCGCCGCCTTGTCAATCAGGGCATGATTCTGGGCGAGAACGGCGAAAAGATGTCGAAATCCCGGGGGAACGTGATCAATCCCGACGATGTTGTGTCGGTGTATGGAGCCGATTCACTGCGGCTCTATGAGATGTTCATGGGGCCGTTGGAGCAGGTCAAGCCGTGGAGCATGCAAGGCGTTGAAGGCGTCTCGCGGTTTCTGGGGCGGGTGTGGCGGATGCTCATCGATGAGCGCTCGGACGAAGTCACACTGCACTCCGCCGTCCAGGAGATCGAGCCCAGCGAAGACCAGTGGCGCATACTGCATCGGACGATCCGATCGGTCTCCGAAGACATCGAGAAACTGTCGTTCAACACGGCCATCAGTCGGATGATGGAGTTCACGAATGCGATCGGGCCAGCTGACCCACGCCCCCGCGCGGTGCTGGAACCGTTCGTTCTGCTTCTCGCACCGTTCGCCCCACATCTGGCAGAAGAGCTGTGGGAAGTACTCGGTCACGCGAACTCGCTGTCGACCGCCCCGTGGCCCGAGTACGATCAGCGTTACCTGACCGAAGCAGAGATCGAGATCCCGGTCCAGATCAACGGCAAGTTACGGGCCAGGATTCTGGTGCCTACCGACGCGGATGCCGCGATCATGCAGACACTCGCCGAAGAAGAGCCGGCCGTTTCTCAGCAATTGGCGGGGAAGAAGGTCGCCAAGGTGATTGCGGTCCCCGGACGAATGATCAACTTCGTCGTACGAAGCTGATTGAACCCGAATTGAAATCGCAAAGCGGAGAGGGAGGGATTCGAACCCTCGGTACCCTGTTGGATACACTGGTTTTCGAGACCAGCACAATCGGCCACTCTGTCACCTCTCCGGGATTCGCAGGCACAGGATTCCTCGAACGCCCATGGGGGGGCCACGGGAAAGTCGCTGCGAACATCGCGAATGTTAGCGGGTTCAGGCAAGACTTCAACGAACACCTGCATGAGAAACTCCGTGAGATTTCCTCAGCCATGGATTGGGATGAGCGCGCACGGGGAGCGCAGCTGCTGGGGTTGGGCATCGCTCGTGCGGGGAGTGGGCCCATCACCGGCTGGCGCAGCCCACCGTGCAGGCGGGTCCGAATTTGCGGGGACATGCCGTTTCTCGATGAGATCCCCGCCCATTGATCGGCTGACGACGGGGCTTGCGACACGAGCAGGCCATGTTCCTCGCCTCGATCATTTCTCACCACGAGATCAGCTGGGACGGAAGTGGCGATGAGTCCTGATCCACCTCCCGGAAAGGTCTATCTGGTCGGCGGCGGACCGGGAGACCCCGGGCTGCTGACCTTGCGCGGCCAGGAATGTCTTGCGCGGGCGGATCTCGTACTGTACGACGGACTGGTGAACCCGCTGCTGCTGCAGCACACGCGTGCCGCGACCGAACGCACATCCCGCATCGCGGGTCCTGTCGGTCGCCGGCTTGATCAGGAAGAGATCAACCGGCGGCTGATCTCGGCGGCGTGCGCGGGACAGACAGTCGTCCGCCTCAAGGGGGGGGATCCCTTCATTTTCGGACGAGGTGCGGAAGAGGCTCGTGCACTGACAGAGGCCCGGATCCCGTTCGAAGTCGTGCCGGGGATCACGGCTGCCACTGCCGCCGGTGTGTACGCCGGCATCTCATTCACCCACCGTGAGAGCTCTTCAGCCGTGGCATTCGTGACCGGCCACGAGGATCCGGCAAAGCCCGAATCGGCCCTGGACTATGCAGCCCTCGCCCGATTCCCCGGGACACTCGTGTTCTACATGGGGCTGCATCGAGTCAGGACGATTGCCGACGCACTGGTCGCTGCAGGACTGGATCCGGGTACGCCCGCTGCCGTCATCAGCCGTGCCTCGACGCCAGATCAGCGGGTCGTCACGTCGCGTGTGGACCAGATCGCACAGCAGGCGGCCGCCGCGGGTCTGTCTCCCCCCTCACTGATCGTCATCGGTGCATGCGCAAGCCAGCGCACCGGAATGAGCTGGTTCGAATCGCGGCCACTGTTCGGGCTGCGCATCGGCATCACTCGACCGGAGCACCTATCCTCTGAAGTGGTCCACGCCACTCTGGAGCGAGGGGCGGAGCCTCTGCTGCTCCCCACGATGCGAATCGAACCTCCCGAGGACTGGTCCGTGACCGACCAGACTCTTCAGCAGTTGCACGACTTCGACTGGTTGGTCTTTACGAGCGTCAACGGTGTCGAGGCCTTTCTGGGGCGACTCTGGGCAACCGGCAATGACCTGCGGGCTCTTGGCCATTTGAAGATCGCCGCCATCGGCCCCTCGACCGCGAGGCGTCTCGAAGAATTCTCACTCCGCGCGGATCTTGTTCCCGAGACGTTCCGCGCCGAGGCACTGGCGTCCGAGCTTCGTCTGGCCGCGGCCGGTGTCCGCGTGCTCTGGGCTCGTGCCGACCGGGCCCGTGACGTTCTGGCCCGCGAATTACGCGAGGCCGGGTGCCAACTGGTGGAGCTTGTGGTCTACCGGAATGTGGACCTGACGGCGTGGCCCACAGACTCCGTCGTTCGTCTTGAGGCCGGCGAACTCGACTGGATCGGACTCAGCAGTCCGGCAATCGCGAGAAACTTTGCGGCGATGCTCCCGGACGGGGCGCGGCAGCACTTGGGGACCCGCACGCGCCTGGTGGCGATCAGCCCCGTCACAGCCCAGGCAGCCCAGGAAGTCGGCCTGCCCGTCGCGGTGGTCGCTACCGAGCATCATTGGACCGGTATTCTGGACGCGATCGCGGCCTCCCGAACGACTTCCTCCTGATGCCCGTCGACCGCTGCTGCTACGGTGCGGCGAAGTATCACTCGTCGGACGCCTCTGCCCCAGGACGTTCCCCCGGCGTGCCGCGTCGTCGCTGGCCGTCCAGGATCTTTCGGAACTCGTCCGGAGTCAGCCTTCCATCGGCGTTCGAATCGAGTTCATCGAAGCGACGGCGGATCATCTCAGGGGCCTCATCCCTGGACAGATTGCCATCACCGTTCCGGTCACTGCGCTGAAAGAAACCGTCTCTGCCTCTCTGTTGCTCCGGCGTCCCTGGTCTTTCCAGAGGACGGGCCCCTTCGGGGCGCCGACCGGGAACCGGGCGGTCTCCAAACCCGGCTGGCGGACCTGCGAGTTCTCGTTCATCGAGAGCGCCATCGGAATCGCGGTCGAGCTCTCCGAACTTGTCCGCCAACGCCTTGAATTCGGCCTTCGTGATCTTTCCATCCCGATCGACGTCCAGGACCCGCATCAGTGCGAGAGGTCCCGGTCGACCGTCCCGGGCGAAGGACGGACGTCGTGGCATGTCCCCAGCTTCCGCGGCGCGATCGCCTTCAGCCGCACTCGATGTCGTGGTCCCGCGATCCGTAAACTGCTGCAGGCGATTCAGATCAATCGGCTCGCCACCAAATCGATCCAGTAACGGTTGCAACCTTGCCTTCATCTCGTCGGGGATCTCATCCGCCGAGACTTTTCCATCACCGTCTCGGTCAAGGTGCCGAAGCATCGGGCCGCGGTCGGCCGCCCCCTCGGGCCGTGCTCCCGATCCCATGCGCCTCCCGATACCGCTCCAGGTCATCCCGCGAGACTGAAGTTTTACCGAGTCTTTCGAACAGCGGCTCGAGACGAGTTCGCATTTCCTCTGGAAGTTCTTCGCGTGTCAGCATTGCGTCGTGATTGCGATCTGCGGTTTCAAACAGCCGATCGAGATTCATCCCCGACCGACCGGCTCCCTCCGCGGGTCTCGCTTGTCCCTCGCGCTCGCGACTTTCTGGATGGTCCTGAGCAACGGCCCCGAGGTATTCACTTCGAGACAGCTGGCCATCCTGGTTGGCATCACCGATTCGCAGCATCCGGTCGAAGGCCTTGGCCTTGCTCTCCCCGGCCTCTGCGGATGTCAGGACTCCGTCCCCGTTTGTGTCGAGCGCAGCGAAGATCGATGCTGCCTCCTCGGCAGGTTCGTCGGCCAGACTGCTGACCGGTACCAGGCAGCACAAGCATGAGATCAGGGTCCAGAGATTTCGAGGCATGGCGATTAAACCCCTGCGATTGACGGGCGGTTGGTTCTGGACCCTTTAACACCGCAGGTCTTCGCCAAGTCTCGCCAGAATCGCCGAGAGAAGAAAGATTCTGGCACCTGTCCGACGTCAACGCACAGCCGCACGCAGGTTCCCTGACATCGCCAACCCCGGATTCAGGTGAAATCTCCGATCGATCACCCAGCCGGCCGTTCAGTCGTCACGTTTGAGACTGAAGCTGACCCATTTGGCGCCGCGTTCATCGGGGACGGCGAAGCTGCCGGTCAGGGTGAAGTACTCCCGAATCTCGTCGAACTCCGGCAGCGTCGTGAAATCGATCTCATCGATGACGGCCGCCAGTTGTCCCGACCTCAGCATCTCATAGACGGCCCGCACCTGTGCTGCGGGACGCTGAAAGCCGAGGATGGAAGTCTGCGCGGGAAACGACTCCGCCACCCTGCGAAAATCTGCGGATTCGGCCAGTGGAGCTTCAGCAGTGTCATCCCGCAGCAACTCCTCCATCAAGGTCACCCCATTGGCGATCCAGAGCTGTCCCCGGTCGATCGTGACGCCGACCTGCTGTGGCTCCCCTCCCTGGGGATTCGGGATGTCCGCCTCATAGATGGTCGCCCCGCGGAAATCGCGCTGCCGCAGTTGATTCCCTGCGAGTTGTGCGAGATTTGCCAGCACCTCCTGCATGCGATCCGCGTCTTTCAGTTCGATCGTGACCAGCATTCGTTGATCGTCGGCACTCTCGGCTTCGCGCGTATCACCGATGACCTGAATCCGTCCGGTCAGGGAATCGATCACATCCTGCTTGATGTGAATCCCCGGAGGCTGATCCGCCAGTTGATTGATCGTCGCAGCGAATGCCCCCGCGCCACTGAACGCGTCCACCAGGCTCTCGATGGCGCGATACGCGCCCTCGACGTCCCAGTTGATGCTCGAGTAGTAGCTCGTCGCCTCGGGGACCCACTTCGGCGGAAGTTGATCCATGGCGCGACATTCGAAGACCTTCAGGGCACCGCTGGTCGGCTGAGAGACGTACAGCAATGTGTGGCTCAGCGTGTCATAGTCTTCACTTTCCAGATAGCTGGCCCCGCCGATCGCCTTGAGACGATCGACTCCCAGCACCGGCAGCATCGCCATCACCATGGCCGGTGAAACCGGACCCTGGCCGGGCTCCGCCTGGGCGGCCCCTGCGCGAAAGAGATCGAGAGGGCTAACGTACCAGACCAGATCTGGCTCGGTCTGATCACCTACCTCGCAAGACTCCATCAGGTAGGTAAATACTTCAGAATCCGCAAAGCTGTCGCTCTGTTCGCCGTCCCAGCGAACCAGCACTTCTTCAATCAAACCCACGGAATTGCTCAAAACGAAACTCGACTCTTTGATGAAGTACGCCATTTTCTGGGCTTCTTCATCTTCAAGCGACTGATAGATAGTCACTTCCGTGCCTTCGATCGTCTCGATCGACTTGGCGTTTCCGTCCTCCTCGAGCTTGTCACCCGTCCGCTCCAGCAGTGCCTGGAGCGTCTCGCCGTGGTCTCCAAACTCCACGAAGCTGATGACGGCCAGGTCCTGACCTGCCGGCTGGGCAACGGCCAGAGCAACCTCGCCATGGAATAATCTCGCGACTTCATCGAGCGACATCCCCAATTCCTGCCGAGCCTCGTCCACTCCTTCCTCGAACAGTTTCGCCAGTTCAGCCCGAAAGTCCGCCAGCGCCTCGTCCTGGATCAGTTGGCCGAGTGCCGATTCCCCAAATCGCTCGTGGGCCCGGCCGGCATCTGGACAGGACACGAATGCCAGCACTTCCGCGGGAAGCCGGCGTTGCGCGGGGACCACAGCGGTAGCCACATCGGCGGCGAAGCTGGACGTCGCGGCGATCGTGAGCGCCAGCGAAGTGACGAGTCGGAAAACTCCAGTACGGGTCTGATAAGGCATCTGCGAATCCTGCGTTCGAGTCGAATTCCGTTTGCTGGGAGACCGGCAATCTCCTCAATGTGGGGCCGGCCGCCGGAAATTGTAGCGGTCGGCCTGGTGGCTGCCCAGTGGCCGCCCGACTAGGCGGCGGCGCCCCAGGGCCTAGAATCTGCGCAATCTCGCGACACAATTCCGGGGGGCAGATGCCGTACGCCAAGGACGAGACGTTGGCCGGGTCTCAGCGCTCCCGGCTCTGTCGTGGTCCCTGCATCCGCGCCATTCACAGGAATCGCGAGCCAAGACCAGTTCTCTCTCGGCTAGGAGCCCTCTGATGCATGACCAGCGAATCGACCAGCTTGCCATCACCCTGATCGACCACAGTTGCGCACTGCAATCCGGCGAGAGACTGCTGATTGAGGCCTTTGACCTCCCCGATTCGCTGCTGGTCTGTCGCTTGGTCGAATTAGCAGCTGAACGCGGCGGACTGCCCGTCGTCACCTGCAAGAGCAATGCCATCCTGAGATCTCTGTACCGCACGGTGTCGGACGAGTGCCTGACACTGATCAGCACCCTCGAACGCGCCCGGATGGAGCAGATAGATGCCTATATCGGGATCCGCGGCGCAGCCAACAGCAGCGAACTGAGCGACGTGTCACCCGAGCAACTGGAGCGAAGCCAGCGGCTATGGTGGAAGCCGGTGCACATCGACATCCGGGTGCCGCGCACGAAGTGGGTCGTACTCCGCTACCCAACTCCGGCGATGGCTCAGGCTGCGAACATGAGCACGGCTGGTTTCGAGGATTTCTACTTTGCTGTCTGTACCGCCGACTACCGGCGGATGGCCGAGAATCAGCGCCCTTTGCAGCGTCGCATGGAAGCCGCCGATGCCGTGCGAATCGTCGGTCCAGAGACAGACCTGAGTTTTTCGATCAAGGACATCCCAGTGGTGTCTTGCGCCGGAAGACGCAATATCCCCGATGGCGAGGTGTTCACGGCCCCGATCCGCGAGAGCCTCAACGGCGTCATAACTTACAATGCGGCCTCGCGCTACCAGGGTGCCATCTTCGATCGGATCCGGTTCGAGTTCCGGGAGGGGCGGATCGTGAATGCCTCATGCGGTGACCAGACCGAGCGACTGAACGAGATTCTCGACAGCGATGAGGGCGCACGCTACATCGGTGAATGGTCAATGGGCACGAACAATCAGATTCGCCGCCCCATGCTGGATACGCTCTTCGATGAGAAGATTGGCGGCTCGATGCATCTGACACCCGGCCAGGCCTACGAGACGGCCGACAACGGCAACCGCAGTCAGGTCCACTGGGATCTCGTCCTTATCCAGACTCCCGAATATGGGGGAGGCGAGATCTGGTTCGACGGCGAGCTGATCCGTCGCGATGGACGCTTCGTCCCCGACGAGCTGCTACCCCTTAACGAAGGCTTGTGACCTGCTGCGCGGCAACACGGCGATCGCGACCGCGGTGACAGACGTCGCCGACGGGCCGAAGGGCGTTGGTTAATCCACCAGACAGGCGAACTGCCTGAGAGCGGCCGTCAGCACCGGCTGAGGACACGACCAGACGAGAAAGAACATGGCTTCGCGGACTGCCTGTTCGGCAGGGTGCCCCGCGACGAAGCCCGCCCCCTTCGATGCCCCCAACATGGCCTGTGTGGCCCTCAGACAGCAGGAATTCGCGCGACGACGGAGTGATTCCGGACTCACGGGCGTTTCCGCTGCGGGGGAAGTGCCACTCGTGGAGTGCAGATCCCGATGGAGCGTCTCCAGTTCCAGTTGGAATGGCTCGGCAATCGTGATCAGGTCCGGACGCCGAATGGCCTCGTCCCTCAGGAAGCCGATTGCGCAACGCGCCAGGCCGACCGCCAGTGCTGAGGTCGCGACGGATCCCGCCCCCCCCCTCGCCGGTGCGCATGACGTTCTCCACGGGCCCGGCCAGGACGTGCTGACGGGACAGCGTCACATTTTGCAGCCGGACCGATCCGGTCTGCGAACCGGTCAGGGCCAGCAGTCGCGCCG
This sequence comes from uncultured Planctomycetaceae bacterium, assembly GCA_963715185.1. Classification (GTDB taxonomy): domain Bacteria; phylum Planctomycetota; class Planctomycetia; order Planctomycetales; family Planctomycetaceae; genus CAVPPT01. The sequence goes on along the minus strand of CAVQRG010000008.1, from coordinate 768,764 downwards.
GCTCATGAGGCTCGACGCCCGGCAGTTGCGTGGGAACGGCGATAAGGACCTGTCGACGATCGTCGCAGGCTCCCCCTGTGACAATAAAGTCAGCCGGCCTTGCCCCGGTCACCCAGGGAACTTCACCGTCAAGCTCAACGATATCTCCCCGCAGTCGTACACGAACGGGCGGAGTGCGGACATGCTGACGCGATGTTGTGAGGTGCGAGATCCCTACGGTGGCGAACAGTCGTCCTTCCGCCAGACCGGGAAGAACGTCGGACTTCAACTCGTCGTTGTCACAACCAGCAATCCGCTGACAAGCACCGTTTCGTTGCGTGAGGATGAAGGTGGAAGTCAGGCATCCCTCTGCCAGACGTTCGTATCCCCGCACAATCTCGGCCGGTGACAGCTCGAGGCCACCGAACTCGGCCGGAATCACCCAGCGGAAAACACCACTCTCCGCGAACCAGCCGAGCTGCTCAGACGGCCAGGTCCCGGCCTGGTCCGTCTCAGTCGTGGCACCGGCCAGTCGTTCGATCAGCCCATCCAGTGCAGCGTCTGTGATGGGGGAGCTGTTCATCGCATCGAAGTCCTTGACTCAGCGCTGGTTCGCACCGCTGCCCGTGATCGCCCATGACCTGTCAGTACCGCTGACCACGAGGGGGAACGGACAGTCACTCGAGTCCCTCCAGGAAATCCATCATTTCGCGAGCGGCGTGGGCATCTCCGACCCTTTCGGCGACCGAAATCCCCAGACGCAGCGCTGCCGCCGCAGCGGGTATCTGTCCCAATGCGGCGTGGATCTGCCCCTGCTGGAAATAGGCCGACACATAGTCCGCATCATGGGACAGGACGCGATCGAGTGTTTCGAGGGCCAACGGATCGTTTCCGGCAGCGCGATGCTCCATGGCCAAGGCGTACATCAGGAACGCATCGTCAGGCTGCTCTGCGAGCATCTGTTGAATTTTCTGGAGTCGCGTCATGTGCAGTCGTGACAAGCTCGGGACGACGAAGGCCATTCTTCCGGAGTTGATTCTGCTGAATTCACGCCCCACTGGCAACGATGGCCCCCGGTAGATCCTGACCCGTCCCCTCAGTTTGCGCAACCGGCTCGATCGGACCGCAGCGACTTGAGACAGATGCGGACTGAATCCCCCGGGCACGGAAATCGCAGGAACGTTGTGCGTCAAACTCGCCCCGTCTCCCCATCGTCGTGGTTGGGCAAGCTGTGCAACAGGGGAAACAGCCCTTCAAGGGGCTCGGGCAATCTGGACGATCCAGCGGTGTGCGGAAGGCAAAGGGAGTCACCCCCCTTGGGAGTCACGTCCCGGGAACGGGGGGTGAGCGACGGAGATTCGTTCTGTGCACTCAGAACCGGACCTCCCGGGAGGCCCGGCGAATTTCTGCACGAGAGTCGCTGCGAGATCACTGTTGCTGCCAGGTCTCGGGGCGGACACGACACCCTGATGACGGTCAGTTGATTCTGGCCGTGCCTCGATCCACCGCCACATCCGGGACACACACTGCAGATGCACAAGCGAATCGCGCTCGCCGGCTGCTGTCTGACCCTGGCCCTGCTGCCAGGCTTCACCCGCCTGAATGCTGCAGCCACCAATGGGGTCTCGTCCCGAGTGACGCCGATTGTCAAGGCGGTGCAGCGGGTTCGTACAGCCACGGTGAATATCCACAGTGAGAAACGAGCCAAACCCACGGATGCACTGTTTTCCGTCAACAAGGATCGCAAGATCAACGGGATGGGAACAGGTGTCGTCGTAGATGAACGAGGGTACATCGTTACCAACCATCATGTGGTCGATGGCGTGGACACACTGAGAGTGACGCTGTTCGACGGCAGCTCCTACGTGGCCGAGATTCGCTCTTTCGATCGGGCGCGGGACCTGGCGGTCATCAAGATCGATCCCATCGCTCCACTCGACGTCATGCCGATCGGTACGTCTTCCGACCTCATGCTGGGCGAAGACGTCATGGCGATCGGCAATGCGTTCGGCTACGAACATACCGTGACACGCGGCATCATCAGTGCCCTCTCCCGGGATGTGGAAGTCAACGAGGAGCAGTCGTACAAGAACTTGATTCAGATCGACGCGGCCATCAATCCTGGCAACAGTGGCGGGCCGCTGCTGAACCGGGAGGGGGAAGTGATCGGGATCAACGTGGCCATTCGAGCCGGTGCTGAACGCATTGCGTTCGCGATTCCGATCGACGACGCCCGAATGGTCATCGCCAAGCTGCTGAATGTGGAACGGCTCGATAACACCTATCACGGTCTACGAGCTCACGACTTCAAGCAGGGGCTCGAACGTCGACTGATTGTGGAGTCGGTGACACCCGACAGTCCGGCTTCGGCCGCGGGTCTCCGGCCCGGCGATGTCGTCGTCAAAGCCGGCCATGTCGATGTCATCGACAGTGCTGACTTCGAGCGGGCGATCCTCGGTCGACATGCGGGTGATCAGCTCGCGGTGATCGTGCAGCGAGGCGACTTGACCGAAACGCTCACGCTGAAGGTTGCCTCTCGGGACACCCCGCGAACGATGGCTGTTCACAACCGGGTCGAGCGGCCTGCCACCGAGGCCACCGAAGACGACACTTACGAGGCCGACCTGGCCTGGAACATGCTGGGCATGCGGCTCGCCGCCCTCTCGGACCAGGAGATCAACAACGTTACGCCCCGATACCACGGGGGCATGCGAGTCCTCGAGATTCGTCCGGACAGCCCGGCGCAACGCAACGGCATCCGTGTCGGCGACGTTCTTGTCGGGCTGCACGTCTGGGAGACGATCAATCCGAATAACGTCGAGTATGTCGTCACACACTCGAACCTCAGCGGATTCAACCCCCTGAAGTTCTATGTCCTGCGAGGCAAGGAAACGCTGTACGGCTACCTGCAGCTTTCGCTCTGAACATGGTCGGCGCTCCGGCGCAACCATCCGGCCTCGGACGCTCCGCACACATGGCGAGTCAGGCCTGCGAAGGCTAGACTTCCCGAAGCTGCCCTCAGCACACTCCACTGCGAGCAGCCCGAGCAGTCCTCTGGCAGGTCCCGCATGTCTGGTCGCAACGAGTTGGCGCTGATTGAAGAGATCCGGCGCTCAGCCAGATCGCACGCCGCGCTCCCGATCGGAATTGGCGATGATGCCGCGCTGGTCAAGGTCGGCAATTCCGCCGAGTTGCTGATCACCATCGACACCCTGATGGAAGGCGTGCATTTCAATCACGACGTTGCGACTCCGCAACAGATCGGCCGCAAGTCGCTGGCTGTGAACATGAGTGATATCGCCGCGATGGCGGGTCAGCCGATCGCTGCCGTCGTCGGCCTGTCACTGCCCGCTTCAAGAGGCCTCACGTTTGCCTCCGACCTGATGCGCGGCCTTGGCACGTTGGCAGATGAGGCGGGAATTGCGCTGGCCGGTGGTGACACCAATGTCTGGCAGGGGCCCACGGTGATCAGCGTCACGCTACTGGGGCAGGTGCGCGGTGCGGGGCCGGTGCGTCGCAGCGGCGCGCAATCCGGAGACTGGCTGATGGTGACCGGAGCCCTGGGGGGAAGCTTGCGCGGTCGCCATCTCTCGTTCCAGCCACGCGTCGCCGAGGCGGGGGAACTGCACCACCGAGCGGCACTGCATGCGATGATCGACCTCAGCGACGGACTGGCAACGGACCTGCGCCATCCTTGCGCGAGAGTCAGGTCGGGGCCATCCTCGACGGGGACTCCATTCCGATCCACGACGATGTGGATCCAGCGCTTCCTCCCGAGGCGCGGCTGCATCACGCCTTGAGCGATGGCGAGGACTTCGAGTTACTGTTCGCCGTGCCGCCCGATGACGGTCAACGCCTGCACGCATCGAATGTCGGGGACGTACCCGTGACGAAGATCGGGACGATCACCGAAAACGCCGGCGCGCTCCTGATGCGACACAATGGCGTGCTCACATCGCTGGACTCGACCGGCTGGGAACACAAGTTCGCTGCCACCGTCGCCGAATAGCGTCTGTGCAACTTCGATCGTGACCTGTCGGACGACGGTCGGGGACCAGATCATCTGACAGGCGTCGAGTTCGCGGGTTACTGGAACTTGGCGATGGCGTCGCGAATCTGCTCGGGATCTCCACCGGCGTCCGACACCTTGTAGGCCAGTTTCACCTGGCCATCCTTGCCGATGACGATCGTGTAGCGCTGCGTGGTTGCCGTCCGCACAAGAATTTCTTCCTGGCCGTCGATCTCGCGTGTGATACTCTGCTCGCCCAGTTTCACCGGCACGCCGAATTTGTGAGCCACGTCCCCCTCGGGATCGGCCAGCAGGGTAAAGTTGAGGTCGTGGGCCTTCTTGAAGAGCTGGTGATTCCTGACGGAATCGCCGCTGATCCCGACCACTTCCACTCCCTTCGCCTTCAGACTGTCGAGGTTGTCGCGATACCCGCAAGCCTGTTTGGTGCACCCTCCCGTCATGTCCGCCGGATAGAAGTAGAGCACGACAATGTTCTTGCCGTAGTGGTCGCGGCTGCTCCAGTCCTGCCCCTGATCATCCTTCAGTGTGAATGACGGCGCCGGCTGGCCGACGGCAATCAACTCGGGTTGGGCTTCTGCGGTCTGCTGGGCTTCCGCCGGCAAGCTCAACAATCCAGTGATTGCCGAGATGAGGACGACTCGGGTCAGCGCTTGCATAGTAGCCACTCCAGTACGAGAGGTTGAAGGAAAGGCCGCGTCTCGAATCGGCGTCAGAGCCAATCCACAACACGTCGGGGGGACGGAACGAGCCTGCTCTGGCCAGAATAGGCCGCCCGTTCCAGACGGTCAATCGTGCCGTTCCACGCGATTCCGCAACACGCCCAGCCCGGCCACTTCGACCTCGGTAATGTCGCCAGGTTGCAGAAAGACCGGCGGCTTCCGCGCCATGCCAACCCCCGGAGGAGTGCCGGTGAAGATCAGATCTCCCGGTTCCAGGGTGATCAGTTGCGACAGGTAAGCGATCAGCTCATCGATCGGGAAGATCAGCTCACTCGTGCGGCTCTGCTGCATAGTTTCGCCATTCAGACGCAGTGCGATGGCGAGCTGGTGAGGGTCCGGGATCTCGTCGGGCGTGACGAGCCATGGTCCGATCGGGGCAAAGGTATCCGGGGACTTTCCCAGCAGCCATTGATGGCCGGGTCTGCCGATCTGCCAGTCGCGGGCCGAAACATCATGGCCATTCATGTACCCCGCGACATGCTCGCGGGCACTTGTCCTTGAGACTCGATAGGCCCGCTTGCCAATCGCCACAACGAGTTCGGCTTCGTAATCGACCTGTGTGGCGACGGCCGGCAGTCGGATTGAGTCTTCCGGCCCGATAATCGTGTTGGCAAGCTTGCTGAAGCACACGGGCTCCTCCGGAATCTTCATCCCGCTCTCCCGGGCGTGATCTCGATAGTTGAGACCGATGCAGATGATCTTCCCGGGATTCGGGACCGGCGGTCTCAGTCTTCCAGTGACGATGCGGTCCTCGGCCATCCCCACGGCATGCGCCGCAGCGGCGCGATGCATCGCGTCTTCATCCAGCAGTTGACGGAGCGAGGTGGGCAGCGACTGGTCGCAAGCGACGAGGTCGACGAACCTCGGCTCCGGGCCCGTGGTGTCCACCGAAACGACCCTGGTGCCGGTCGAGGTGGAGAGAGTGGCGAGCTTCATGGGGCGTGCTCTGTCGGTGCGGCGAAAATCTCGAGGGCACAAACGACAATCTGTGCCAGGATCAAACTTGGAGTCTACCGAGGATGCGACGCTCCCCCAAGCAAGCGCAGCTCTGCGATCCAGGGCTATCGTCTTTTCCAATGCGGGGCTCGTGCGTAGGATGCTTCGAGTTTACGGAGGTTCCATTTTTCTCACGGAGGTCGACTTATGTCATCCGCCTGCGGGGAGAGCTTGCTGGCCAGGTGGTCGCAAGTTTCTGATCCACGTGGGCGTAACGGACGACGCCATTCTCTGGCCGCCATGCTGACGGCCGTCGTAACTGGTTTGCTGTGCGGCAATCGGGGCTATCAGGCCCTGGTCGAGTGGCTCCACGATTTGCCGGTAGACGTCTGGCATTGGATGGGATACACGCGGCACCCGCCGAAAAGAGATTGCTTCCGCGATCTGCTCATGGCGCTCGATCCGGACGAGTTCCAGGCGGTCCTCAGCGAGTGGATCGGCGAGACGCTGGAACTGGGACTGACCGAAGAGGACCTGGCTGCGGTCAGCATCGACGGCAAGACGTTGTGCGGGACGCTCAGGCCGTATGCGAAGGCCGTGCACCTGCTGGCGGCTGTCGACCATCACACCGGTTTTGTGCTCAGCCAGTGCCGGGTCGAGGAGAAGACGAATGAGCACAAGGCCGCTCTGGAGTTCCTCAAGACGATGGTGCTGGAGGGCAAAGTCCTCGTTGGCGATGCGATGTTCTGCCAGCGCGATTTGTGTGAACAGATTGTGGATTCGGGGGGCGACTACTTCTTCCCGGTGAAAGAGAATCAACCCGGTTTACTGCGGGAAATCACACTGGAACTGGCCCCCGACAAGGAGGTCTTTTCCCCCCTACGAACGGCGTCAGCGTGAACAGCTGCATGCGGCGCACAGCACGCCCGACAAGGGTCACGGCCGCATCGAACGCCGCACCCTGACCGCCACGTCCCGGCTCAACGAGCATCTGAGTTGGCCCGGTGTGGGCCAGGTCTGCCGCATCGATCGTGAGCGGACACGACTTGGTGAGAAGACGACCGAGGTTGCCTACTGCGTGACGTCTCTGACGGCGGAGCGGGCCGGTCCGGAGCAACTGCTGGCACTGGCCCGCCGACACTGGGGCGCGATCGAAAACGGACTGCACTACGTCCGTGATGAGACGTTCGGTGAGGACCGCAGCACGATCACTGGCGGTCACGCACCCCAGAACCTGGCCGCGCTCCGCAACGCGGGCCTCAACTGGCTCCGCCAGCAGAAAACCGACAACATCGCCGCCACCTTACGCAGCTTCGCGCGGAAACCTCTGCGTCTCTTCCGTAAACTGGGCTACCCGAACTAAACGATTGCCCTGTCTGCGATCTAGCGACAGAGGTTGCGGCGCATGCCGCAAAACGGACACCTGATGTCGTGATTCGGCAACATCACTGCGACCGCGCCGATTGGGCAAGGACTTCCATTCGCGAAGAGATTGGGCCCGATTCTCAGCGAAACTCAGCCCATGGAGGTCAATCGGCGGCAACGGCACTTGAGTTTTGGCATCTCGTTTGCCAGCATTCCGATCATGCTCAAAATCTGCTCCGACCAACTGACTGACACCCCCTTAGGCTACATTGCCCTGAGGCTGGCCTTTCATGACACACTCGAGCGGATCTCGCTGGCGACGCAGGTCGGCCTGTCCCAGAGCGGGGATTTCGGATTCCTGACCGAAGTCCCATTCCTGCGCAGCACCGCGCCTCAGGTGCAACTCGAGGCGTTGCTCGGAACATGGCAGAAGATGCGCTCGTCGAGTTCGTGTGAAGCGGACCTCATTGACGAGAGCGTGATCTACGCAGCGTGTGAGACCGCGGCACGTGTGGTCGAATGTGACTGGGAGACGGCGGCGAGAGTCACCGCGACCGGGCCCCGCGCCGTCGGCGAATTCGTGGATGGCACACTGGCCGACCATCTGCGTTTCATGCATCTCAATCTTCCCAACGAGGGGGACTTCCTGTTGTTGAGCCAGTTCCAGGATGTTCCACCCGAGGAGAGCCGGCGGCTGAAGGCGAAGTTCGGCCTGGATGCGGAGTTCTGCGAGCCCATGTTCGAATTGCTTTCCCGCTGGCGGGTTTCGAAGGACTTCTGGCCGAAAGCAGACGGACTGCTGACACGCCGGGAACTCGAGCATGCCCAGAGTACCCTTGAGGCCGCCCTTGGACCTATGCCCCGCTAACCCGCTCCGTTCGAATGACGCGGGGTGAGTGATGGGCTCGAATCACTCGTGGCAGCCGACGGACCCGTTCGCATCGACAGGGGTGCATCCGCACAATAACCGCGCGATCGACCCTCACTACCTGCAGCGTGGCGGCCAGCTCGCGATCTCATGTGATGAGACGCTCTCGTGAACAGCCGTCGTCCACTTCTACGCCCGTTGCTTCTGCTCAGCGCGGCGCTGGCCGCGCCGATCGTTCCGTTTCTGCTGCTGGGAGAATCGTTCGAGGATGCGGCTAGCGGACTGATCCACCGCCAATGGTCTGACGCCGCCCTGTTCTGGATGATCGCGGGGTTGCTATCCGTCGATATCCTGCTCCCGATCCCCTCCAGTGCGCTCGGCACATACGGTGGCGGCGCCCTGGGAATTGGCCCGGGGACGCTGGCTTGCTGGCTGGGCCTGTCTGTGGGGGCCGTGCTCGGCTACCTGCTGGCGAAACTGTGCGGCGCAGGGATCGCGCGGCGCCTCGGCGGCGAAGACCTGGACCGCATGCAGTACGTCGTGGGCAGATACGGCGCGGCAGCCATTGTGTTCACGCGCGCATTGCCGATCCTGGCCGAAGCTTGCGTGTTGCTGATGGGCCTGATCCGGTTGCCCTGGAGACAGTTCCTGCCCCCGCTGTTGTTGAGCAACCTGGCGATCGCAGCGACCTACGCGACATTCGGTGCCTGCTTCGCGGAACGGGATGCACTGCCTGTCGCAGTCCTCGCGGCGGCGATCCTGCCACTGCTCGTGGCCATGTTGCTTCGGACCTGGCTTCCCGCGACCACTCCGCGCACGGTCGAAACCACACGTCCTGCGGAGTCTGAGGAACCCTGCTGAGAGCACACGAACGGCTGTCGACGTTTCGAGCAGAACAGGGTGGGGGATCAATCAGTCACTGGAGCGCGCCGACCGGTGATTCTCACACATCCACATGACCACCGGTACCGCGAGCGCTCTGAGTCCCGCGAATTCGAACATGGCGACTGATACGACATCAATTTTTTCGCACTCGATCGTGAGGTTGTCGTGCGGCAACACCTGTGCAAGTGCTGGTGCGTTCGCACTTTGGGCGGAGCACCTCGTGGCTTTCTGTGAACGTCGCGAAAACCTTGGAAAACTCGCCCACAATCGATTTGACACGCATCACTCCCGACCTAGGTTTGGTTGTCGCAGGGAGAAGCAGACATCAACCGAGTCAAGGATCGACATAACTCTGGGGGTTTCGAGTCAGCGTCAATCACGGGGTGTTCCCGGAGGCGGTGGACTCGTTCATATGTCGAAAGAATTGAGGGGACGAACATGAAGAATTTCGCTCTGACCGTCAAGCAGTTTCTCGCCAGCGAAGACGGCCCGACCGCCGTTGAGTATGCCGTCATGCTCGCGCTGATCGTGATCGTGTGTCTGACCGCCATCTCGGCTGTCGGCACCAACGCCAACAGCAAGTTCGAAACTGTGCGTGACGCTCTCGCTTGATCGAAGTGTCCGATGGCAGGTGCCGCCTCTGGCGACATTTGCAGCAGTACCTACCAGGGCGAAACCGCCCGGCCAACACCAGTTTGGCCGGGCGGTTCGCCTTTCTTTGGGGACGGTCCGCGGCGCCTGGTGGTGACCAGCCACTCAGTACGGACTGTCTTGCAACAAGTCACTGAATACTGAGCGCTTCCAATTTGACACATCCAGCCTCTGACGTAGGTTTTTCGAGTCCGAGGTCCTTCGACCACTGATCTCCCGACAGGGGAGGGTGTCGAGACGATCAGGACCAGGTCGCCACGGAAGGTGATTTCGCGGGCGACGGATCCCGCGCTGTCGACTCGGAAAGTCGACCTGATTCGGACTCAGGAGATCAGGAACCGAGAACTTTCCACGGGGCGTTTCCCCGCCCCGCGCTTCCCCAGCAACAGATAAGAAAGGCCCACATCATGGATTGGCAGACACTTCTCCTCGACAATTGGCATGTCAAACTCGTGTGTGTCGTTCTGCTCGTCGCCGCCTGGATTGACGGCCGTGAGCTCCGCGTGCCGAACTGGCTCACATTTCCCATGGTCCTGTCCGGACTCGTCTTCAACCTGTTCGTCAATGGCTGGACGGGCCTGGGCGACGCGTTGCTGGGCACCGCGGTCGGGCTGGCCACTCTGATGCCGCTGTATGCGGTCGGAGGGATGGGAGCCGGTGACGTAAAGCTGATGGCGGGCATCGGAGCGTGGCTGGGCCCTGTCGTCACGTGGTACGCCTTCTGCGTGTCCGTCGTGGTCGGGGCCGTCATGGCCGTCGCGATGGTGCTCTGGCGAAAGGGCTGGAACAAGCACTACGGAAACTTCCTGCTGATCGCCAGCGAATGGATGACCATCAAGAGCCCGAAAGAGCTGTCCCGAATCGCTGCAGAGCGTAAGCCCACGATGCTGTTGCTGCCCTACGGGATTCCCATCTGCGTCGGATCCATCGCCTACTTCCTGTACACGGGGATGATCTGACAGATCCTGCCGGGTTCGATCAGAGTTTGGGCAAAAAGCGACGGCCTTGGCAAACGAGGAAGACTATCGGGCCTGTTTCGACCCTGACCGGATAACCGGTGTGTCCATTTCAACCCATGAAATCGCTATAGGCTGAAGACCTTACCGCAGTGGTGCCGATGCAAGGGAACGAATCGTCAAGTTTCCCGCGTTTCGGCACCTCGGCTGGAGTCACCCTCAGCCGCCACGAGGTGCACGAATGAGAGTCAAAACGATCCTGTTACTGGCAGTCGCGGTGGGGTGCGGCCTGGTGGCCATGCTGGGTGTCCAGCAAGCCATGAAGGGTGGTGGTGCTCCGGAGGAAGAGAAGGTGACTGTGCTTGTCGCTACGAGTGACATCTCGGTCGGCACCGAAATCACACCGGAACTCGTGGCCTTTCGCAAGATGGCGATTGCCAACGTTCCCGAGACGGCCATTGTCAAGGAAGAGCAATACCAGAAGCGGGCCGCGATCGTCCCGCTGTTCGCAAACGACATGATTACCACCAACAAACTTGGCGAAGTCGGTGCCATCGGCACAGCGATCACCATTCCGAAGGGAATGCGTGTGGTGTCTGTGCCCGTGAACGACACGCAGACGCACAGCGGCATGCTCTCGCCCGGTGACCGCGTGGATGTCTCGGTGACGTATCAGATCCGCACGGCACGCGGACAGACGACCAAGACCAAGACGCTGCTGGAGTACATCTCGGTCTTTGCGACGGGGAGCAAGACGGCGTCGGACACGACGTCGGACAACGAAGCCAAGGTCAAGAACATTTCGGTCCTCGTTACGCCCGAGCAGGCCAACTACCTCAACCTCGCGCTGAAGAAGGGCACACTCGCTTTGGTCTGGCGGCATCCCGCCGACGATGAGCATGTTGCCGCCCAGTCTGTCGACGAAGCTCTGCTCGAAGAGCTGGCCGGCACGGTCGATCGCGACGCCCGTGACTATCCTTCCTACGAAGGTGAGGGCTTTGGCGACGAAGACGAGACACTGGTGGCGACAACGGGCACGTCCAACGACATCAGCCTGTTCCTGGAACAGCAGGCTCGAGCCGAAGAAGAGGCTCGACTCGCGCGCGAAGCCGCAGCAGCCGCTTCGGCCGCCGCAATGAATATGCCAACCGATCCCACCAAGCCTCTGTGGAAGATGGAGATCTTCTCTGGCGAACGCCGGGAGATCATCGAACTTGAGTTTGCCGGCGAGGAGCACGTCAGCGACGCCGAAGTCAATCCGACTGAGGCCGTCAACACCGTCGCGCCGGGCATGGAAGCGTTACCGACACCCAGCTCTCAGCAGGACCCGGCCACGGCCAAGTCTCCCTGGAACTCACTGTGGAAGCAGTGGAGCCTCCAGCCGGCAAGCTGACAGCCAACAACCTGAACTGATACGCGCGGGCCACTGAACGAAGGCACGGACGTCTCATAACCCGATTCCCAGGCGGCGGGTCGGCTCGAATCCCGAGTCGACCCGCTGATCGCCGGGAGTTCAACACTGCTCTGAGGTGCATGGATGCGACTTTCGATCACCCGCACGATCCCGGCGATCACATCTTTTCTCATGGTGCCCCTGTTGCTTGCAACGGGACCCACGCCGATCCGGGCACAGCCCGGCGTTGAGCCACTGGCGGCTCGGGCGAACGAGAACATCTTCCAGGTGCTGCAGCCACGTAGTGAGCTGCAGATGACCGAGCAGTTCTCACACGTCGTTGAATGCCCCAACCGCATTACGCGCGTCGATGGCTTCGACCCCGACATCGTCACTGTGACCGCCCTGACTCCCAATCAGGTTCGGGTGCGTGGCGAACGGTCGGGGGTAACCTCGGTCGTCCTGACCGACGAGTTCGAGAACGCGTACACCGTGGACATCTTCGTCACCGGTGACGTCCGCCACCTGCAGGCCTATTTGAGCCAGCTGTTCCCTGAAGCGAGCGTCCACGCCGTCAAGCTCCAGGAAGGCGTTGTTCTCCGGGGCGTCGTGACGGAACCGGACCACATTACCGAGATCGTCGATGTCGCGATGGAGTTCTTCCCGAAAGTTCTCAATCAGATGCGCGTCGGCGGGGTGCACCAGGTGCAGCTCAACGTCAAGGTGATGGAGGTCGCTCGCTCCAAGGTGCGTCAGCTCGGCTTCAACTTCCTGCTGAGGGGTGAAGATGGGTTCATCCACAGTGCCCCGGGCAGCATCGTTCCCCTCGCGGACCTCGTGACACCAATCGGTGGGCCTCCTGGAGTCACTCTGGGAGCCAGCGCGTTGGCAGACTCCACGGTCACCTTTGCCATTACCGGTGCCTCGGCCGTCTTCAACGGCTTTCTGGAGGCGCTGCGTGAGGAGTCGCTCTTGAAGATCCTGGCGGAACCGAAACTCGTCACCACGAGTGGACGTCCGGCGAGCCTGCTCTCCGGCGGTGAGTTCCCCATTCTGGTGCCGCAAAGCCTGGGAACCGTCACCATTGAATGGCGGGAGTTCGGCGTCCGGATGGAGGCCGTCCCGGTGGTGCTTGGAAACGGTCGGCTCCGTCTGGACGTGGCCCCTGAGGTCAGCGAACGAGACTTCAGCAACGCCGTCAACATTAACGGTCTGGTCGTCCCTGGCATCACGACGCGGCGAGTGAATACGCAGGTGGAGATGCGGTTCGGCGACACCCTGATGATCGGCGGACTGATCTCGACACGGAAAGCTGGCACGACCTCCAAGGTGCCCTTCCTGGGCGAACTTCCCTGGATTGGCGCAGCCTTCAGCCGCAAGCGATTCGACAACTCCGAAACAGAACTTCTGATCGTCGTCACGCCTCATATGGTCGCACCCCTGCGACCCGATCAGGTGCCGCCCTGTGGTCCTGGTGAGTTCACCGATGACCCGACAGATCGCGAGCTCTATCTGGATGGGATGATTGAGATCCCGAAGTACGGCAGCGATTGTGGCAACTGCCAGCCGGGCTTTGAAGGCGGATTCATCCCGGGTGGCCCCTTGGAAGGTGGCCCCGGCATGTACCCCGCACCGGGTGGCACGCCAGCCATGCCTGTGGAGTCGATGCCCGCCATCGCGCCGCCGGCGTTCGAATCGGAAGATAGCCTGCCCACACCTCCTGCACCGCAGTCCACGGACACCGTCTCGAACGGCTCCGCTCACTCATCAGCACGACGCGTGACCTCAGTCAATCCGTTTCAGCGGCGTGCCCTGGGTGAGGTCATCACCGGTTCCTTCCCTTCGGCAAACCGGCCATTGGAGGGCCAGGAGTCAGGCCGTTCTATCCAGCAGGCCTCGCACCTGGAAGCTCCGCAACCGTCCGCGACCTCGCCTCGCTGACGGGAGTCGTCGTCAACAGACGTCTGACACAACGGGGGCGATTGGAACCTGGCTACCGTGCAGGGGCATAAAACCGCATTTGTCGAGAGGGTGAGCAGGCCATGAAGAGTGTCGTCCGCATGGCGATCGTCGATCCCAACGACGCATCGCGCAATGCTCTGAAGAACATGCTGTTGGGAATCGACGCCGTCTGGCTCGAGGCAGAATGCTCTCGTTACGAGTTCTTCGGAGACGTACTCGAGCAGACCAAACCTGACTTGGCACTGATCGCCATCGATTCCGACCCGGCGAAGGGCCTCCCGCTGATCGCCGCAGTGACTCAGACCTCGCCGTCTTGCTCGGTCCTCGTGGTCAGTCGCTCGACGGAGGGAAGCCTGATCCTGCAGGCGATGCGCAACGGGGCCAAGGAGTTCCTGAACTCACCGCTCCAGCTCGACGATTTCATGGCGGCGCTGGACCGGATCCGGCAGACGGGTGGTGGGGCCAACAGCTCGGGGCGCTGGCGCTCGAGCAAGGTCATCACGATCGCGGGCGCTAGCGGGGGCGTGGGCTGTACGGCAATTGCCATCAATCTCGCCTGTGCTCTGGCCAGTCATCCCGAGAACAGTGTGGCGGTGATGGACCTCGACCTGGCGCTCGGTGATGCGGATGTGTGGCTCGACATCATCCCCGACTACACCATTCTCGACGTGGCCGAGAACATCACCCGACTGGACTACTCCTTGCTCAAGCGGTCGCTGACGATGCACGACTGCGGGGCGTTTGTGCTTCCCCGCCCGGTGCAGATGGTCGAGGGGGCGCCGATCTCGCCCGACTCGCTCAAGCGCGTCGTCACGCTGCTCAAGGCGACCTTCTCTCACCTGGTCATTGATATCAGCAAGAGCTACACGGCCCTCGACCAGGCGGCGATGGAGATCTCCGACCAGACACTGCTGGTCACGCAGCTCGACCTGCCTTGTCTCCGCAATGTCGTCCGGATCATCCAGTTTCTCGAGGAGCAGGAAGGGCTCAAGGACAAGCTTCAGATCGTCGTCAACCGCCTGGGACTGGCCGACACGCAGATCAGTCTCAACAAGGCACTCGACACAATCGGACGCGAAGTCTTCTGGCAGATCCCCAACGACTACGCGAACATGGTGGAGTCCCGCAACAACGGCGTCCCACTGATTACGGAAGCACCCCGGGCCAAACTCACGCGATCCATCGAACAACTGGCCGAGGCGATTGACGGGGCCGTCCTGACTGCCGACGCCCCCGAAGAGACATCGGGTCGCAAGGGAAAGCGGCTGTTCAGTTTTCTGGGAGGCGCCTCGAAGTAGACCGACGGCAGGTCGCCTGCTCGTCGACGTCAGCCGACGTCCGTGGTCGATTTCCAGAGATTGAGTGTGAGATGGGCCTGGCCCTGATGGTGCGCTTCGTGCCAGCTCAGGATCTGCAGCACCTTCCGCAGCGACCAGCCGCGCTCCTGAAGCGGCGACGGCACCCTGTCGAGATCGCTGTCTGAGAATCCGGACAGTGTCTCCAGCAGGTGCTGGCGTGAGCCGTCGAGGACTTGAGAGATCTCCTCCAGCGATGGGGCGGTCTCGTCTGGTGTGCTCCCCCCCCGAAACCGGGGCACCAACTGCGTCCACTGCGGAAAACTCCCCACTAGCCGTTCGGTGGCGAACAGCTCTTCGGTGATGCCGATGTGCATCAACTGCCAGGCAATATGGGCTCGCCCGGGCCCGGGTCGCCAGACCAGCACCGCCGCAGCATCGGGCAACGCGGCTATCTGGTCCAGCGTTGCCAGGGTTTTCTCCCGATTGGCTCGCCAGAAGTCCGCCGCTATAGTGATGGTGCTCATCCGTGTCCCTCAGGGAATTCGGAGTTCAGACTGCCTCCGGACGATTCATGGCGACTCATTCTGAGAAGATCATTGCTGGGTCGCAAGCCGACCGGCCGATGGAGCCCCTCGACTCCGACAGTGCGGCCCTGCAGGAAGTCGAACGATTCGTGATGTCGCGGATCAACTTCGAGCGGATTCCGGCTGAACGCTACGAGCTGAAGGACTTCAAGCTCGAACGCATGCGGCAACTCCTCGGCCAGCTTGGCAACCCGCAACGGAGTCTGCCGGCCATCCATATCGCCGGGACCAAGGGCAAAGGATCGACTGCCGCCATGTCCGCGTCCATCCTGCGAAGCGCGGGCTGGCGCGTCGGCCTGTTCACGTCGCCCCACCTCGAAACGCTGGGCGAACGAATGACGGTCAACGGACAGGTCCCCACGGGAGAGAGCCTGCACGAGGTCCTCGAAGTGCTGCGGCCGGAGGTGGACCGTCTGGATCGCGTGGGAGAGGCGATGCGCCCGACCTTCTTCGAAGTGCTGACGGCGATGGCTTGGCTGCACTTCGTCCGGGAGCAGGTCGACTTCGTTGTCCTGGAGGTCGGACTGGGAGGGCGGCTGGATGCCACGAACGTCTGTGATCCCCTGGTCAGCATCGTCACGAGCATCAGTTATGATCATCAGCGGCTGCTCGGTCACACGCTCGCTCAAATCGCCGGGGAGAAGGCGGGCATCATCCGTCCGCGAGTGCCAGTAATGAGTGGCGCGATCACTCCTGAGCCCCGCGAAGTGATTCGTCAGACCTGTCGGACCCAAGGGGCGCCACTTTACGAACTCCAGTCCGAGATTCGCTACCAGCAGTCGGATGAATCACACCTTCCTGAGCAGCCGTGGGACATCCTCTCCGGATCAACCCTGGACGTCACCACGCCCTGGCGGTCCCACGCGGGACTGCGCATCCCGCTTGCCGGGCGCCATCAACTGGCGAACGCCAGTCTGGCGGTCGCCGCGACTGACGCTGTACACACGCAGGGCAGGAAAGTCCCGCAGGAAGCCGTCGAACAGGGACTCGCGGCGGTGACATGGCCGCTCCGGGTGGAAGTCGCGGCACGGGCTCCGCTGACAATCCTTGACGCGGCCCATAATGACGGCTCCGTCAGGGCCCTGATTGACGTGTTGAGTGAGCTGCGCGTCGGGCAGCGTTGGCTGATCTTCGGCACGTCTCGGGACAAGGACGTCGCACGAATGCTGCAACTGCTGGGTCCGGAGTTTGATCACATCATCCTGACGCGTTACGTCGGCAATCCACGAGCACTCGCGCTGCCGGAGCTTCGCTCGATCGCCGCGCGCGTGCTCGCACGGCCTGTGGAGTCCGCAGAGAATCCCCAGGCGGCGTGGCAGCTGGTCACGTCGCGGGCCGAGGTGTCCGACCTCGTCTGTGTGGCGGGGTCGTTGTTCCTGGGTGTTGAGATGAGGCAGATTCTACGCGTCGCCACTGGAAACACTGCGGCGACGGCACATGCCTGTCCTGAGACCTGTCTGACCCCTGTGCCCCACGATTCGTCGGCCGTCATCCCCTCATCACCCCGGAGGATCGGCGATGACACCGTCGAAGTCTGACGGAGTAGTGCTGGGGGTCGTCTATGGGCTCGTCGCTGCCGTCACCTACACGCTGGCCAACCTTGCGCTGCGCAAGGTGGCGACGACGGGCGATCTGGACTGGGCCGTCTGGGTCTCGGCCAACAAGGCGCTGCCAGTCACGATTGTTGCCTGGCTGATCGTCGTCTGGCGACTGTGGCAGGGGCTGCCTGCGCTGCCCCCGCACCGATGCTTCTACCGCTGGTGGCAACAGGCATTTTCATGCAGTTCGGCGGCAACGTGCTGTTCCAGATCGCCCTCAGCTATGGCGGACTGGCACTTTCCGTCCCGTTGACGTTCTCGACGATCATCATCAGTGGCGCGATTCTGGGTCGCATGTTTCTGGCGGAGCCGATTCCGCCACGAACGGCGTTCGCCATACTGTTGATGATGATGGCGGTCTTCGTGCTGAGCCTCGGAGCGGACGCAGCCTCGGCCGTTGTCGCCGCAGAGCCCTCGATCCGGTCAACGATTCTTGCCGTGCTCATGGCGACTGGTTCCGGCATCGGGTTTGGCGCGTGTGGAGTTGTGATCCGCGCCTGCATGAACTCTCGATATCCCATCTCGGGTACGCTGGCGGTCATCAGCACAACCGGCCTGCTCGTGTTAAGTGCGATGAGCCTCGCGCGGGTCGGACTCGCCGGTCTCGCGTCAACCCCACCTCAGGACCTGCAGTGGATGCTGGTCGCCGGGGTGGCCAATGCGGTCGCCTTCTTCGCCGTAACTGCGGCGTATCAGCGGCTGTCCGTGATCACCGTCAATCTGATCAACACGTCGCAGGCCGCGATGGCCGGTGTCGCCGGCGTACTGCTGTTCGGGGAGCCGGCAACTGTCTGGCTGCTGCTGGGAGTCACACTGACCGCCTGCGGACTGCTGCTGACACAGCAGGGACGGTCCCCCGCTTCAACAAGCGAGCTCGAGAACTCTGGTGAAACGCCACGGGACCCGGCCAGTTGTCTCATTCCGGTCAAAGCCGATGAACAATGAGCTTGAGCAGCGATGGGCGTCTCAGCGGCTGCTCCGGGAGACGTTCGTGCAGGACGTCGAAGTGCATCGGTCGCTGCCGTCCACCAACGATCGTGCGCGAGAACTTAGCAGCCGCGCAGGGACAGCGCTTCCTAGCCTGATCATTGCCGAAGAACAGACTGCGGGGCGCAGGCCGTGGCGGGAACCAGTGGTGGTCCGCCCCCGGCGCACTGACCT
Source organism: uncultured Planctomycetaceae bacterium (assembly GCA_963715185.1). Lineage (GTDB taxonomy): Bacteria > Planctomycetota > Planctomycetia > Planctomycetales > Planctomycetaceae > CAVPPT01. The sequence goes on along the minus strand of CAVQRG010000008.1, from coordinate 750,379 downwards.
TCTCGCTGCTCGTAGAACCCGACCGGACCTGGCTGCCGGTCTCGCGCTGGCCCGAGATTTCCCTCACCGTCGGTTCGGCCGTGTGTCTCGTGCTGCAGGTCCGGTGTCCCGGCCATGACGTGCAGCTCAAGTGGCCTAACGATGTCTTCGCCGCGGGACGGAAAGCCTGCGGAATCCTGATCGAAATCCCTCCTCAGGCCCCGCACCTCCTCGTGATCGGTATCGGCGTGAACGTCAACAACAGCATGGCGAATGCCCCGTCGGGGCTTCAGCAGAAATCCGTGGCCTTGTGTGACCTGATCGGGACGTCTCTCGACCGGATTGAGCTGCTCGGCGAACTGCTGCGCAACTGGAATCTCTGCTAGAGGATCTGGCGGAGAGCCCGGAGCGGGTTCGTCACCTCTGGAGGCGCTTCGATCTTCTGTCTGGACGGACACTCACCCTCAACCCCGGCAAGCAGCGAATCCACGGAACGTGTGCAGGCATCGAGGATGATGGTGCCCTGCTGATTCGCACAGAAGCCGGAATCCAGAGATTCTATGGGGGCGTCATCGAGGCGTTCGAGTAATCGAAACCCCGCGGCGTCGACCGACGACGCACGTTCTCGAAACCCGGGCGCCCCTGGTGTCCGGCCACGCGCAATCGCGGTGACAAGGGTCAACAGGTTATGATGCGTGTGGCGTCTGCCGGATCAGGCGTCCTCGTGTACCCCGGCGGCTGCCTCGCGGTGCCCGTGCCATCTGTTCCTGTTCGAAACGGATTGTGACTCGCGACTTTTCGGGTGACAGTTGCGTAACTCCAGCGAACTTTCGGCCAGCCGTGTCCGCCAGAGCTGGGTGTGCCCATGATGGGGGGCACTGCCAACACCTCCGGCGCCGCCGAGTCCGTGTCGCTTGGGGACCGTTTGAGGTTGCGCCCGCCGCACCGGTGTGCATCGCGCTGGCCACCGGCATCCTGCTCGACCACTTGCTCAACCCGGCAGTCGTCGTCTGGCTGGGCCTGACGATCGCCGGCTGGATCCTGTTCTTCGTGGGCGGAATGCGCAGCCGGGATGTCCGCATGACAATGGCGGTCTTCCTGTGTTGTCTGAGCGTCGGAGCGTTGCGGCACCACAGCACGTGGACACTCCTTGATCCGCGGGATATTTCCCGGATTGCGACCGACGAGCCGACGCCAGTTCGCCTCAACGGGTTGATCGCCACGCCTCCGACCGTGTCACCCGCATCACGAGAGCCAGAGACACCGCTCTGGATGCAGGTTGATCGCACAACATGCGAACTGAACTGCGAACACCTCCAGCGAATCGCCCGCAGCATCCCCGTTTCCGGGCGAATTCAGCTCAGCGTGTCCGGGCATCTGCTGCAGGTGAAACCTGGTGACCGTGTGGAAGTGGTGGGGCAACTGGTGCGTGTCGCTCCTCCGGGAAATCCCGGGATGTTCGACTACCAGTCATACCTTCGCAGCCAGGGCATTCGCTGCTTCATCCGTGTTGATCATCCCGACGCGATCTCGGTAGTCAGGCCAGGCGTGAACAGCCTGCTGGCCCGCAAGCGAGCAGAATGGCGCGACTCCATCGAACGGGCACTCACAAGTTCGCTCAGTCCGGAAACTGTACCCGTCGCGGTGTCGCTTCTGCTCGGCAACCGTTCACTCATGCCTGACAGGCTGACTGAGGAGTTCATTGCCAGCGGAACGATGCACCTGCTGGCAATCTCGGGATTGCACGTCGGCATCCTCGCCGGGCTGGTGCTGCTGGCCTGCCGGTTTCTGCGAGTCTCCGGACTTGGCACGTCGATCCTCGTCGTGGTGATCGTGTTGTTCTACGCATTCATCACCGATCATCGCCCCTCGGTACTGCGCGCGAGCATTCTGATCGTCCTCGCAGCCGTTGCCTGGCCGCGATTTACCGTGGTGAACTCGACCAACTTGCTTGCCTGTTGCGCCATCGTCATCCTGCTGTGTCGTCCGACAGATCTCTTCGACGTCGGCGCTCAGCTCTCATTCCTGGCTGTCATGGCGATCGCCTGGTCAGCCAGGCTCCTGGCCGAGGCGCGGCGCGATCCGCTGCGCCAGGGAGTCTTCAACTGGATCGCGGGCCACGACGATGGGCGCACTCTGGGCTGGCTAAGCTGGTTCGCCCAGGGATACTTCGTGACGGTGATGATCTGGCTGTTCACACTGCCGCTCATTATCGCGAGTTACCACATCTTCGCCCCGGTCGGAATCCTGCTCAACGTGCTCCTGATCCCGGTCCTGGCGATCTGCCTCGCGGCTGGATATCTCGCGTTGCTCAGCAGTGCGCTGCTGCCCGTGGCGTTCCCGTTGCTGGCCTCGCTCTTCGGGATGCTCCTGGGCCTGCTGCTCTGGCCGATCCGACTCTCGGCCACATGCTCAGTCGGGCATATGTCCGCCGCCAGCCCACCTCAATGGTGGCTTGTCGGTTTCTACGCAATTCTCGGGATACTCATCAGCCTGTGTGATGCGCCGTCCCGCCGGCGGTGGGTGACGCGCTGCCTGTGCCTCTGGATTGTCGCAGGACTGACTATCCCGCTTGTGCCCCGCCACCATTCCTCGCTGCGATGTACGTTCCTGGCGCTGGGACATGGCTGCTGTGTTGTGGTCGAGACACCCGAGGGGCGGGCCTTGCTGTACGACGCCGGGGCATTCAGCGGAGCCGAGCATGGTGGCCGCGTCGTCCAGTCGGTGCTGTCGCATCTTGGGATCGAACAGCTTGATGGTGTCGTCATCTCGCACGCCGATGTCGACCATTTCAATATCGTGCCGCAACTGTTCGAGTCGATGCCGGTCGGTGGCCTCCTCCTCAACCGCCACTTCCTCGATTTCTCCCAACCCGATGCGGAACGGCTGTGCTTGGCGGCCGTGTCGCACAACATTCCCATCGAACTCGTTCAGGCGGGCGATCGCCTGGAACTCTCGCCCGGAATAGAGACCCGGATCCTGCATCCCCCGGATTCCTGGCCGGACGATGTGGACAACTCCGCCAGTACCGTCCTGCTGATCGAGTATGCCGGGCGCCGGATTCTGCTGACGGGCGACCTCGAAGGGGACGGGCTCCTCCATCTGTTGTCGCACGCGCCCCTCGATGTCGATGTGCTGCTCTCGCCGCATCATGGATCTGCAAAAGCGAATCCCGGCCCCCTGGGAGACTGGGCCACACCCGAGTACGTGGTCGTCAGCGGCACCAACACTCAAGCCGTTGATGAGCTCGCGTCCGCGTATCCGACGGCGCAACGTGTACTGTCGACCGCGCTCTCCGGAGCAATTACTGTCGAGATCGATTCCACAGGGGTGTTGAGTGTGAACGAATTCCGGTCAGTCCCGGCCGCAACCGATGCGGGACGACTCCCGACGGGACGCACCACTCAGATGTCCGGCGGAGCGAGCACGGCGATGTATGGGAGATGGCGGTACTCGTCGTTGAAATCGAGGCCGTAACCGACCACGAATTCGTCGGGGATCGCGAAGCAGTGATAGTCGGGTGCGAGATCCACAACGGTCCGGGCCTGTTTCCACAGCAACACCGCGACCCTCACACTGCGCGGGCGAAAGTGCTGCAACCGCTCGATCACCCCCTGAATCGTCCGCCCAGTATCAAAAATGTCGTCGACGAGCAGCACGTCCCGGTCGGTGATATCCGATACGAGTTCCATGTTGATGGTCAGTTCTCCCGGTGAGGTCGTGAGTCCCCGATAGCTCGAGGCCTGGATCAATCCGAGCTTCAGCGGTAACTGCATCTGTCGCAACAGGTCCGCGACCAGCATGATGCTGCCAGTGAGGACACCGAGAACGGTCAAAGGCTGATCCTGGTAATCGCGGGAGATCTCCGCCCCAAGTTGTGTGACCGCCAGGCGAATCTCTTCAGCCGAGATCAGGCTCCGGATGGAGACGTCTTGATTCGGTACTGCGGGGTCAGGGGAGGCTGGTGACATTCGGCTGATTCGTCGAAGCGCTGATCACTGGATTGACAGACACCTGTCGAACATTGGAAGCGATGGGACCCCTCTTGCCAACTGCAGGCGCTGCGGGAGCGGTTTCAGCTCTGCCGATTTTCGCAAACGAGCACCATCGGTCGTGTGGCGAACAGTGCGGTTCGTCATGGACATTCGAACACAATGTGTTAGCATGCGGTCAAAGTGGCGTCCCATGGCCTGCGGTTGGAGAATCCGCCGTGTGGGATGGTGTCAAATTTCGCTCAACCGACGGGTCGGGGTCGCTGGCGGCAGCCTTCGTCGTCATCAGTACCGGGCTGTTTGGGCTCGCGGCATGCACGCTGCTGTTCGTGAACGATGAACCCCTGGGGCCGCTCCTCCTGCTGGGAGGGTACTTCGCATCGGCCCTCTTCTTCCTGTGGCTGCTGTCCGGGCGAGGCGAACTCCCCTCGGTGCGACACTTCATCTTTCGCGGCAGGGCCAACAACGCCGTTGTGAAGTACGAGCCGAAGCTGGTCCGCCAGCGTCCCGCCTCCTACGGCACCAATCATCCGCCCAGTGCCGAGGAGATCCGCGATCTCTCGGACGGATTGCGAAACTGGGTCCCCTCGAAACATGCCCGGCCTCGCTCGACGCCGCGATCACCCCGTCCTGACTGATCGCTCAAACGCCGGACTTCCGAACCTGTCGAGGGCAGGGACTGTCCCCTACAATGCCCTCCGGGATGCCCCGAAATCGCGGGGCCCGCGACCCTCCGCCGAGACAGAAATCCAGTATGAGTCGACGCATTCTGGTGACCGCTGCATTGCCCTATGCCAACGGTCACATTCACATCGGACATCTGGTGGAGTTCATCCAGACGGACATCTGGGTCAGGTTCCAGCGCCTCCGCGGACACCGCTGCATCTGGATGTGGGCCGACGACACTCACGGCACGTCGATCATGATTCGGGCACGGCAGGAAGGGCAGACCGAGGAGCAGGTCATCGCCAGGATGCAGGAAGCGCACATAAGTGACTTCCACGGCTTCGATCTGGCGTTCGACAACTACGGGTCGACCAACAGTCCTGAAAACCGGCAGCTCTGCGAGCAGATCTGGCGGAAGGTCACCGAGGCCGGGCTGGTCGTGGAGAAGCCGGTTGAACAGTTCTATGACCCGGTCGCGAAGACATTTCTGGCCGATCGATTTGTGCGCGGGACATGTCCGGTCTGCAAGGCCGAGAACCAGTACGGCGATCATTGCGACAAGTGCCTGTCCAACTACACACCGCACGAGTTGATCGACCCGTGCAGCACGCTGTCCGATGGGGTTCCCGAGTTGCAGCAGGCCCCACACCGGTTCATCCGTCTCGAGCAGCTGCACGAGTTTCTCGAGCAGTGGACACAATCCGGCAGCCATCTGCAGCCCGAGGTCGCCAACTATCTGAAGGGGCACTTCCTGGGGATCGAGGGGGATGCACACAATCCCCGCAAGGAACTCCGAGACTGGGATGTCACTCGCCCCCCCCAGTACTTCGGCTTCGAGATCCCGGACTTTCCCGGCAACTACTGGTATGTCTGGTTCGATGCGCCCATTGGCTACATTGCCAGCACACAGCAGTGGTGTGACCTGAACAGTGAGCAACTCGCGGATTGGTGGCAGAATGACGACGTGGAAATCCATCACTTCATCGGCAAGGACATCACTTATTTCCATACCTTGTTCTGGCCCGGCATCCTGAAGACCGCCGGCTTCAACCTGCCAACGATGGTGCATGTGCACGGCTTCCTAACGGTCGGCGGTCGGAAGATGTCAAAGTCGGAAGGGACGTTCGTAATGGCGTCCTCGTACCTGCGGCACCTCGACCCGTCCTATCTGCGCTATTATTTCGCGTCGAAGCTGGGGTCGCGGCTCGACGACATCGATCTCGATCTCGAGGACTTTCGGAAGAAGGTCGACAGCGACCTGGTCGGCAAGGTCGTCAACATCGCAAGTCGCTGCACAAGTTCGTCTCGGGACAACCATTGTCACCCATTTATCCCGACGACGGCGGGCTCTTTGCCGATGCGGCTTCGGCAAGCAAGCGGATCGCCGCGCTCTATGAGAACTGCGACTACCAGGCCGCGATGCGTGAAATCATGGTGCTGGCAGATCGGGCGAATCAGTACATCGAAGCGAAGGAACCCTGGAAGCTTCGCAAGGATGCCACACAAGCCGATGAACTGCGAGACATCTGCACGATCGGCCTCAATCTCTTCCGGCAGATCGTCGTCTACCTGGCGCCGGTGCTGCCGCATCTGGCGGAACAGACCAGCGAACTCCTGAACCAGCCGATCGAGTCGTGGGACGAGGCCCAGTCGCCGTTGACCGGGAATCTTGTCAGCACCTTTCACCACATGATGCAACGGGTCGACCCGCAAAAGGTCTCAGCCATGATCGAAGAATCCCGAGAAACCAACGCGACGGACGTCCCGGCGCCTGACGGTTCCGGATCCCACACGCCGGAGGACAGTGGGGCCCCGTTGGAGCAGGAGCCGCTGCTGAACGAGAATTGCAGTATCGACGATTTCACGAAGGTGGACCTGCGCATGGCGCGCGTCGTTGAGGCCGACCACGTGCCCGGTGCAGACAAGCTGCTGCGACTGAAGCTCTCCCTGGGGGGGAGCGAAAGCCGCCAGGTGTTCGCAGGAATCAAGAGTGCCTACCAGCCTGACGATCTGGTCGGCCGGCTCGTCATCTGTTGCGCGAACCTGGCTCCTCGGAAGATGCGATTCGGCGTCAGCGAAGGCATGGTGCTGGCGTGTGGTCCCGGCGGCAAGGAGGTATTTCTGCTCAATCCCGATACCGGGGCCCAACCGGGTATGCACGGTTCATTGATGCCGGCAGTCCGGCCGCCCCCCGGGGTCGTGGCTGGAGCATTCAGCGGTTACTCGCTGCGCTGGGTCTCCCGGACCTCGGCGGTCTGGACTCCCAGGGTGCGCAGATAGGCGTAGAGGTCCGCTAGGTCCTGCGGATCGAGGTCCTTCAACAGTCCGCTCGGCATCAGCGACACGGGCAGCACGCGCTGCATCTCGATGTCACCGGTTTCAAACCGAAAGGTCTGGTTGGTGCCGGTCCTCAGCACCAGGCCATCCACAGACTCATAGACGATCAGTCCCGTACGGACGGTTCCTTCGGTCGTGGCAACCAACGTCGTCTGATATCGGGGAGACACGTCGCGATTCGGCAGGGCGATCGCCGTGAACAGGTCTGAGCGGGAGAAACGTCCCGTCACTCCCGAGAGGTCCGGCCCGAGCGCACGGCTCGAGCCATGACACTGATGGCACGAGCGCACTTCGAACAGCCGGCGCCCATGCACGGCATCACCTGCCTCCCAGTCTGCTCCCGCGAGTCGGACGTTCAGGTCCTCCAGTTCCTCACTGGAACTGCCCGTCTGGCGAGTCCACTCCGCCGGGTGAGTCCGCTCTGCCCACTCTGTCCAGCTTCGCAGGGCATCGCTCTGTGGCTGGGAGCTGTCGAATGCATAACCTAGTTCCTCACCCGTGTTGCGACGTAGCAACGCGATCGCCCGATCTCGCAGCCCTCGCTCTTCGTTGGTAGACCCCAGCCGTCGGACCGTACGCACCAGCGCAACCTGTTCTGCCGCGTTCGCATCGGCATCGAGCTCCGCGAGGGAGCCGAGGCAGGCCTCGAGCACGCCAAGATCGGGAGACTCCAGTCCTTCAATGAACAGTGGGCGGTCCCGGGCAACGGGGCGATCTGCCAGATTCAGCAGGATCGAGTTTTGCAGGGAGAAATCCGCGAATTGCTCACGCAACAAGTCGCGGACCGATTCGCTCGGCGACTCTCCCAGGAGAAACACGACGTCAGCGTTCCAGGCATAATCGGGATCCTCGCGGATCTGGCTGACAAACTTCTCCACAGCCTGCTGCCGCAACTCATCAGGCAGGACCAGGACCCAGAGCACATGGCCGGGATGTCCCAGTTCTGATTGTTCAAGAATCGCCTCCGGCAATTTCGGGTCCAACTCCACCAAGGCGATGTACATCTCGATCAGTCGATCCTGCCAGTTGGAATCGCGACTGAGGTTTCGATCTTCAATCTTGCGTTCCAGTTCCACGAGCGCTCGCGCGATTCGCGTGCGCTGCTCGGTGCTGCGCCGACCGGAATTCGCGCTGCCACCACAAGATGGTGGATGTCATCCGTGGGATGCGACTCGTCGGTGATTTGCGCCAGCACATTGTCGAGGATGGCGGGATGGGGGGGCTGAACCATGGCGATGACCCGCGCCAATTCCTGATCAACGTCCCGATGGCCCGTGGGAAAGATGTCCGCCAGGGCCCCCCGCAGTTCGTTGAGCTCCTGCTCGTGAGGCAGCAGATCGACACGACTGGCGTAGCCCTCGAAGACCGGATCGACTCCCGATGCAGGACAAAGGTCACCCAGCCCCAGTTGCAGCAGTCGGGCGGCCTGGTAATCCAGCTCGGCCGTGTGCTCGCCCTGCAGGATGCGCGTGCCGATCTCGATGCTGTAGTCCGCGACTCCTCGCTTACGCAGTGCATACGCTTCGGCGACAGAAATCGCGGCCTGCCATCCGAACGGGACTGCCGCAGCGGCTGCCCGGTGGTAGGCGGGCTCCGACAGTCGCGCCATAACCCGAACGGCCGCCTGTCTAACAAAGCGGTCTGGGCTGGCAAGGTGTCGGGCAAGCTGCTCGGCCTGCTGATCCATGATGTCGACCGGAGCCCCCAGCAGCGCTTCCAGCATGGCCCGCACCACCCGTGGCTCTCGATCGTTGAGAAACCTGACGACGACATCCGTCTCGTTCCAGCTTCCGGCGACGCGCCTATCGACCACGCGGCCCGCGTGCGGACTTCCGCATCGCGCGACAGTGAGATCGCGACGATCAGTTCACGGGTCAGGCCCTGGAATTTCTCGGTCAGGATCTCGATGGCACGCACACGCTGAGTGACGGGACGTGCCACCTCCAGCACCGCGCGGGCGAACGGCTCAGCTCCCAGATCACGCGCGATTGGCTCCCACTCACTCCGCGACCAGCTGCTGAGCGGCTGAGCCTGCGTCAGACATCGTGTCAGGTCGTCGGGCATGGCCCCGGCGTCCAAAGCTGGCTGCCCCCAACGGACTTGATACACACCACCTCGCGTCCCCCGTCCGCCGACACAGACATACAGCGACCCATCGGGCCCCACAGCGGCATCCGTCGGTGCGAAACCATGCTGGCCGACGGAGGCCATGAACGTTTCCGAGTCACTCCGCCAGGTGCTGCCGTCTTCCACCAGCCGCACGGCAAACACACGCCCATACGTCCAGTCGAGCACGAACAGACTTTCCCGATACTTCTCGGGGAACTGGGTGTGGCGATAACAGACAACACCGGTCGGCGATCCGCGCCCGAACGACGCAACGACCGGGGGCATGTCCAGAAAGGCATCCGGACGCTTCCAACTTCGCGACAGCCAGCCGGCGTGAGCCCCGGGCGTTACCTGAAAGACTCGAGTCGGGCGATACCACGGCAGCGACACATCCCGCTCGCCATCGCTATCGAATGTGAACAGGTCACCCGCGGCGCTGAAGTCGAAGTCGTAGGCGTTGCGAAATCCGTCAGCCAGCACTTCCGCACCAGTGAGATCCGGCTTCAGCCGCAGGATGCATCCCGCTTCGGGGGACGCCACGGGGGAATTCGGAGCCGTAATGTAGCTGCGACCGATGCCCGCCATGTTTCCGGCAATGACGTACCACCACCCGTCCGGGCCCTGCCGGAGGGCGTGGATGTCGTGCTCACCGCCAGTGCGCGCCTTGAGGAACACCTCGGGAGGGCCATCCGCCCGGTCGTCTCCATCCTGGTCTCGGTAGCGAATCAGGCCGCCGTCGGCGGTGCATAACAGATCGCGGCCGTAGAAGAAGAGCCCCTGCGCACCGCTGTCCGGCCCGTCCACGAACGGGATGGCAGTTTCGGCTCGTCCGTCGCCGTCCTGGTCCTCGAGAATGCGAACATATCCCTTTCCCGAGACCACGACGCGTCCCAGGCTGTCGATCGCCATGCAGTAGATGTCATGGGCCAGATCGTCATCGGCGAACAATGTGACTTCAAACCCTTCCGGAACGCTGACGCCGAGTTCGTCTCCGCCGGCGGAGACGGCTGAGGTCGGTCCCGCAACCAGTGCCAGCATGACCACGGTCGCCGTCGAGATCCCGGGCAAACGGCCGCGTGCGAGGAAACGGAAGGGCGTCATGCGATGATCCGATCGGCACGAGTCAGGGATGAAAATGAGAAGTCCCGAATGCGCGACGGATCTTAGCCGGAAGTCTGACCGGGGGGCAACGCGGGTTCCCCGCTGTGATTGCGATCGCGTTCGGCATTCCCTAATCTTCGCGAGCCTGTCGGAGATGGCCGTTCGCAAACCGGGATCATCCGTCGGTCACGTTAGAGAGCCAGCACTACGAGGCGTCACCGACTATGTTACGCGAGGGATCTTCCGGCTTTCGGCATTCTGAACCGTTCGAAATCTCCTCCGGGCGGCCCTCGCGCCGATTCTCGAGCCGACAGGGCCTGTGGCTGCTGGTCCTGTGCGGGATGGGGCTCTGCTGGCAGCAGGCTTATCCGCAAGACGTGTCACCGACCGTCGCCCCCCCCCCGGTGGCGACCTCTGACGCCGCTGTCGATGCGTCGGCCGATCCGCACGCAACAACCCACGAGGAGGGGGCAGCGCATACGGACGAACATGCCGGAGGCCATGTGGACCCCGTGACACCACTGTTACTGGCCATCATCATCATCCTGTTCCTCGCCAAGGTGGGTGGCGATCTGTTCGAGCGGGTGGGAATGCCTGCCGTTCTGGGCGAACTGCTGATCGGAATTCTGCTGGGAAACATGGCCCTCATCAGTGGGTGGCACGGGCTGGACTTCCTGCAGGCTCCCCCCGACGGGGGTCTGGTCGAGCCGTATCACACGGGTGCCATTATCAAGATGCTCGCCGGTATCGGCGTGATCCTGCTGCTGTTTGAAGTCGGCCTGGAATCGAGTGTTCGCCAGATGGTTTCGGTGGGCGTCTCTTCGATGCAGGTGGCGATCCTGGGCGTCATCGCCCCCATGCTGTTGGGATACGTCGCGAGTGCCCTCCTGCTGCCGGATTCCGGATGGCAGGTCCATGCGTTCATCGGTGCCACGCTCTGTGCCACCAGTGTCGGAATCACGGCACGTGTGCTGAAGGATCTGGGCCGCTCGCAGCAGCGGGAGTCTCAGATCATCCTCGGGGCCGCCGTGATTGACGATGTGCTTGGCCTGATCGTGCTCGCCGTCGTCTCGGGAGTCATCTCTGAGGGAGCGGACTTCGAGCCCATCAGTCTGGTCTGGATCGTCGCAAAGGCTCTGGGCTTTCTGGCCGGAGCGATCCTGCTGGGAAACCTCATCTTCACGCGCCCCCTGTTTCGAGCGGCCAGCTACCTGCGCGGGCACGGATTGCTGGTGGTCACCAGTCTCGTTATCTGTTTCGGATTCTCTTGGCTGGCCAACAAGATGGGACTCGCCACCATCGTCGGAGCGTTCGCGGCCGGTCTCATTCTCGAGCGAGCGCACTATCACGAGTTGGGTAAGAAAGAGAACGTCGAGCTGGAAGAAGCCCTCCAGCCGCTCAGTTCCGTCCTGGTGCCGATCTTCTTCGTGCAGATGGGAATCATGGTGGACCTCTCGAGCTTTCGGGATCCCGCCGTGTGGGGACTCGCGGCGGTGCTCACGCTGGTCGCCATCGTGGGGAAGCAGGTCTGTTCCTGGGGTGTGCGTGAGAAGGAGCTGAACCGCCTGGCGGTTGGACTGGGAATGATCCCCCGCGGCGAAGTCGGACTGATCTTCGCAGCGGAGGGCGCGAAACTGAGAGTCGACGGAGAACCTGTCATCGACGGTGGAACCTATTCGGCCGTCGTCGTCATGGTCATGCTGACGACGATGGTCACTCCACCGTTGCTCAAGTGGTCGCTCGGACGCAAGAGCCCATCGGGGGACACCAGACCGCCAGACTAGGGTCCCGGTCTCTCGCCCCGTACCAGGAATCACGTAGTGAGGCCCGACTGGCGGTGGATTCCTGTGGCAGCCGCGCAGAGGACATCGTAGAATCGAAGCGATGCATCTCGGGCAACCCTCACAGGAGAATCAGTGATGCAGCGAGAAACCGTCGGCCGTCCGATGGAGATCCTGCTGGTCGAAGACAGCGTACCCCAGGCGCGGCTGACGATGGGGGTCCTCAAGCAGGGGCACTTTGAGCATCGTCTCACCTGGTTGCGCGACGGCATCGAAGCCATGGACTTTCTCAAGCAGTCGGGCAAATTCTCGCGCGCACCGCGACCCGATCTGATCCTCTTGGACCTGGGTTTGCCCCTCAAGGATGGACGGGAAGTTCTCACAGAAACGAAGGCAGACGACTCCCTCAAGGTGATCCCTGTCGTCGTCATGACAGCCTCGACCGACGAGACTGACCGCATCGAGAGTGAAAACCTCAGTGTCCAGGCCTACCTGCAGAAGCCGGTCGATCTGGGTAAGTTCCTGGAGCTGGTAAAGGAACTGAAGCGGTACTGGAAAGCCGACATGATCCTTCCGGCGCCGCCGGCTGCGAGCACTTGAACTACCGCCCGGCGATCGATCTCAACACCAGATCGACAGAACCGGCAGGTGATGTCGAGCAGGACAGGGGATCGACGCGCAGCTGCAGTTTGCGACCTTGCTGGCAACCAAATCTCGCTTCAGACTGGTTGCAGGTTGCCGTCGCTATCCCAGGGGATCTCGAATGGTCCCTCAAGAATCCGGCATCGTTCGCTTGCGCGAATCTCGGGCAGGCACGCCTCGCTCACTTCCACTTCTCCCAGATGAAGCGTATCGCGAATATGGACGATCCGCGCCTCGGGTGGCTCGATCAAGCCAATCGTCTGCAGGGCCGCATCGACCGCCTCGCGATCCGAAGGATAGACCAGTGGGAGCATTCCAGCCTCGGGATGGCCTCCCGTAATGACGTTGGTCTGAGTCACAACTCGGTCCACCTCGCTCGCAGCGCGCTGTCGTGAACTCTGCAATCCCGATTCCCGTCGCGTTTCCATATGTGAGGGAGGTCAGCCCGCGTACAAGGATCCTGCGGCAGTCGACCTCGTCGCGATCGGTCGCCCGATGATCATTGAACTTGCGACCGACGACATTCGTGTCCATGCCCGTGCCACTGATGTCCTTGCCGATCTGATCAATGATCAGCAGGTCACACGCGCGAACGGGCAGGCGGGGCAGCCAGCTGCGCGCCAGCCTGAGCAGTTCCACTTCCCTTTCGAAGAAGTGCTCTGGGGACACGGCCTCAATGAGCCCTGTCTCTTCATGCGCATTCTCGACGATCGCGAGCCCCGCCAGAACTCCACACTTCTGCAGCACGACCTCGCCGACGGCGCGAATGATCTCAAGAAAACTGTAGTTCTGGATCGCGCGATGATAGATCTTGGCCCCTTCGTGTTTGCCAAGCCCGATGAGCATCATCTTGTGGAGTCCGGATTCGATCTCTCCGACGAATCCCGTATGCGGCTTGACGCGACCTGAGACGATCACATGGTCGGCCTCGAACGCCTGCCGATCGAAATGCACGGGAATGTTCTGTGGGGTCCGATCCACAATGACGGTCTCCATCGAGGAACGGATGGGGGCCCCGACGAATTCCTCCGTCACGCCGTACCGTTCGAGGACGGAACGTTGTCCTGCTGCCGTGCCGCCACCGTGACTGCCCATGGCGGGAACCAGAAACGGCTCACCGCCCAGCGTGCGCACATGCTCGACAATTGACCGCGTGATGATGGGAATATTGGCGATACCCCGACTTCCCACGGTGATCGCAACGGTTTGACCGGGCTGGACCTTCCTGCCGAGGTCCAGCCGCTGCAGCTGTCGATGCACCTCATCGGCCACATTCTCGACGCGCGTCGACTGAAAGAGTTGCCCCACGCGCCACATTCGAGGATAAGTCATCTCAGATTCCCGTCCTGCTCAACGCCGGCAGGGTTAGCCAGTCGATGCGGGCGACCCGCTCGATGGTCGCATTGCCCCCGCCTTCGCCTCCATACATTGTCTTACGTCCCGGGAGTACTGTCCATGAGTCAGGCGGAGTTCCTGGATGTAAACGAATCCCTTCGCGTGCCACTTGCCGAACTGGTCTTCCAGTTTTCGCGGAGTTCGGGCCCAGGGGGGCAGAACGTCAACAAGGTCAATTCACGGGTGCAAATGCGCTGGAACCTCGAGATGACTCAATCGCTCCCGGAAGAGGTTCTCAGTCGACTCAAGTCTCGCCAGCGGCGCCGTATCAATCAAGCCGGGGAACTGATGCTGACCAGCCAGCGCTACCGTGACCAGTCACGCAATATCGACGACTGCCTGGCCAAGCTGCGCGAACTGCTGGCGGAGGCGTCCGCTCGCCCCACGCCGCGTCGCCCCACGCGTCCAACGTCCGGTGCCCGCAGGCGGAGGCTGGCAGGCAAGCGAGAGCGCGCGGAGCGAAAGCAGGCACGGCGTCCCCCGAAGCTCGATGACTGATGCGCGGGTGCCGCTCAGGCTGCTGATTCCGCGACAGCCACTCGTTGACGCCCCTCGAAACGAGTTCTGGCAACGGCTGCGCAACCTGTTTCGCCAGCAACCTTCATTGATCTTGACCTCCTCGGCCCTCTTGCCCCATAGTCCCGCCGATCTGGCTGACCTCGGTCGCCAGTCTGAGTCCCGATCGTGCTGCAGGGAGGCGGCTTTCGATGAAGCGCTGGGTCTCGCATTCGTTTATCGCGATTTACCTTTCGGTTCTCGTGTACGGGCTCGCCTGCCACGCGCTCTACTTTCGCATCAACCAGCATCCCGCGATGTACTTCGTCGTGTGGGACATGTTCTGTGGCTGGACGGCCTACGAAACCAGACTGCATGTCGTTGGTGAAGGAGTGAGTGGCCGGTACTACGAACTGGCTCCCGGCCCCTGGGGCGAGATGCAGCCGTTCGGAGATCTCGATCGTCGACACCACGATCACACACGGCAGCACGCCCATCGCATCGGGCTGAACACGCTCAGACACACAGATCATGAGCCGATGGCGCGACTGCTGGTGATCGATGAGGCCTGGCCCCGCAAGTACAACCTGCCTGACCATCTCTGGCGGCAGCGCTATCCCGAACCCAAGGATCCCGTTTCGTACTACCAGGTGGAACAGATTCGGACCCCCACGGGACAGATCGTACAGCAGTCTCCTGCCTGGCTGGTGCGTCTCGCCAGCGATTGTGTCATGGACAACCCGCGACTGCGGGCGGATGTCACTCGCGGACGTCCCTACTACGCCGTCAATCCGCACTGGCGCCGAGACGTCCGTCCAGCGAGCCATACGACCTCCGCCGGGGATTGACCTTCCGCACGTACGGGGGCCGCGAATCGTAGCCGATGCCCCTGGAGCCAGCAGAGAGCATCCTTATGCCGACCCGCTTCACCACTCGATTGCGTGAGTTCTTCTACCAGGAAGAGACCCCGTATGCATTGGCTGTGGTACGGGTCCTTCTTCCGCTCGCCTTGCTGTCGGCAGCGATCCCGCGGTGGCTTCACGTGCGCGAGATCTATTCCACCGATGGTGCCACGGCCCCGTTGTGGCTCAACTATGGACATGCGGCGATCCTGCCGGAGCCCTCGGCTCCCGTGGCTGTCGCGCTCTATTCCATCCTTCTGTTCTGTCTGGCCACCACCAGTCTCGGATGGATGACGCGAGTGTCTCTGGCCGTGGTAACCATCCTGTATCCCTACTTCGGCATACTGGATTCCATGGGCACGTTGACCAAGTATACCGCCCTCGCCACGCATGCGCTGTTGTTACTGACGCTGTCGGGCTGCGGATCGATCTGGTCGATCGACGCATGGCTGCGGCGACGACGAGTCGAGCCTGGCGCGACCGCTGTGCCAATGGCCCTTGCCACGCGGCATCCGGTCTGGCCACGGCGCCTGCTGCAACTGCTCATCGGGATCGTCTATCTGGGAGCCGCGTTCACCAAGATGCATACGCCGGCCTATTTCAGCGGCGACCAGCTCGTCTACTGGATGCTGGCCAATGCCAACTTCGCGAATCCCGTCGGGGAGTTCCTCTCGCAACGGCCGTCGCTGCTGATTATCGGGGCCTACGCCACCATTCTGTGGGAAACACTGTTCGTGTTTCTCGCCTGGAAGGGAACAGGCCGGGTACTAATGCTTGGCCTGGGCGTTGCCTTTCACGTGCTGACGGCGCTGACTCTCGGCCTGCTCGTCTTTCCACTGGTCTGTCTGGCGATCTATCCGATCTTTCTGGAGGACCATGAGTGCGTGCGGATGCGGGCCTGGGTGGGCAGTTGGTTGCCACGCTTTTCCTTCGCAGGCCTCATTCGCTGGGGACGGCCCGTCACAGCGATGGCCGCTGTTCATCAAGGATCCCCCGACCCCGAACGGCAGTGGGACGGAATCCGGCCGGCCCATTCCTCCATGGCGTTCGCCGTGGTGTCCGCAGCAGTCATCGTGCTCGGTGTCGAGGCAGAGTATCGGCTTGATGTCTATGGTGAACGTCGCGGTGGTGAGCGTCTCTCGCTCCGGCCCATTGACGAAGAGCTCATCCGGGCGATGCTGGCTCCCGAAAGGCCGCTGCGACCGCAGGACCTGTACTTCTCGTTCGACATCGGCACCGAACTCGTGGGGGGGACCCTTTCCGATCGACGCGCCAAGTTTCGGCATGGCGAGCGGGCGGTCGCCCAGTGCAGTCTGCATCCGCCACATCCCGACATGTGGCTGGAAGTCGTCCTGCAGGACACCGAAAACCAGATCGTACATGAGGTGGGCAAGGTCGTGCCGCGCGAAGAGTTGCGGGCAGATTTCGTGTACAGTTTCGCGCCGGTCCTGCCGCCTGGGGAATACGACTTCGTCTTGCGATACGCCGGGGAAGAGATGACTCGACGGCGTGTTGTCCTCGTCGGTGAATCAACGGTGACAGCCTCCCGGTGAGTTCAGCCAGGGCAGCTGCGTCGTTGATCGACAGACAACGCTGTTCATGTGTCCCGGGCCATGTCGCGATGCGTACGCAACGTTCGCCGGCTGCGAACTCCAGCAACCGGCAGCGGCGCCAGTCCTCGATTCACGATGAATCTCGTGCCCGAACTGGGCCCGATCCCATCGGTCCGGTTATGATGACCGGGAATGGGAACGGCCGACCGACTTCTCGGGTCACGCGTCGCATGAACACGCCAATGTCCTCGCAGTCGACATCCGTCGGCCTGGACCTGGATCAGCCCGGCGAGTCGCTGTCGGCACTTGCCGAGGGCATTGGTCGCTTCGTCGACGCATGGGAGAACGAACCCGACCCGCCTGGGCTTTCGCAGTTTCTGCCCAATCCGCCCTCGCTGCGCGAGGTGATGCTCGTGGAACTGATCAAGGTGGACCTCGAGTACCGCTGGCTTCATAAGGGCCCCCCCAAGCGACTCCAAGAGTATACGCACGAGTTTCCCGAACTGAGTCGCGATGATCTGCCCATCGAGTTGGTGTACGAGGAGTTCCATCTCCGGCGCCAATGCGGTCTTGAGATCGAGCCACAGGAATACCTCGAGGAGTTCCCGCAACACGCCGACCGGCTAAGGAAATGGCTCGGGATCGATGACCAATACGAGTCGACGTTGCTCGTCAGACCGGCGGAGCAGAAGCAACTGGACGATATCGAGCCAGGCATCACCATCGACGACTTCGATCTGCTGCTGGCGCTGGGTCGTGGAGCGTTCGCCCGGGTCTTTCTCGCCCGACAGAGGTCGCTTCAGCGTCTCGTCGCGCTGAAGATTTCTGCCGACCGGGGCAGGGAGCCCCAGACGCTCGCCCAACTCGATCACGATGGCATCGTCCGTGTCTTCGATCAGCACGTGCTCCCCGATCGAGGCCTGAGACTGCTGTACATGCAATATGTCGCGGGAGGCACGTTGCAGTCGTTCATTGAACGTCTGCGAGAAGTCGATGCGCGGCTGGCAACCGGCCAATGGCTGCTGGACACGGTCGACGTGATCCTGGAGAACAAGGGAGAGGCCAAACCGACCGACTCGGCCCTGCGTCGGCGCCTCAGCCAGCTCTCCTGGGCAGAGGCAGTGGCCTTGGTTGGCAGTCGGCTGGCGAGCGGCCTGGACTATGCGCATCGCCGGGGTGTGCTGCACCGCGACATCAAGCCGGCCAACATCCTGCTGAACTCCGAGGGGGCACCGAAACTGGTGGATTTCAACATCAGCTTCTCGCACCAGGTGGATGGGACGACGCCCGCGGCCTACTTCGGGGGAAGCCTGGCTTACATGTCGCCGGAGCAACTGGAGGCGTGCCACCCGAACCATCCGCGCGATGCTGCCGACCTCGACGGCCGGAGTGATCTGTTCTCGCTCGGCGTCGTGCTCTGGGAGCTGCTGACGGGCGAGCGTCCCTACTCAGACGGGCGACTCACCGGCGGCTGGCGGGCATCGATCGACGAACTGCTCGCTCAGCGGCAGCAGGGCGTGGACATCCAACGGCTCGCTGCGGTACTGCCGGGCTGTCCCCCCTCTCTCACGCGAATTCTGCAAAGGTGTCTGTCTCCGGAGCGGACCGACCGCTGGGAGTCCGGAGCGGAACTGGCACGTCAGCTCGACTTGTGCCTCGATCAGCGGGCCCGAGAGTTGATCGATCCACCCGCGGACAGTTGGCCGGTTCGGCTGCGACGGTATGCGATTCCGATTATGGTCGCTGCCAATCTGATTCCCAACGGATTCGCAGCGATCTTCAACAAGCTGTACAACGAACGCACGATTGTCGCCAACCTCGGGGAACAGGCCGCTGCAATGTTTCATCGACTCGTGCCCTGGATCAATGGAATTGCCTTCCCCCTGGGAATCCTGTTGATGTCGTGGTACGCAGTGCTGGTTGTGCGCGGCGTACGACGACTGGAAGCGGGACATGCGCTACCCGCGTCTCAGACCGCGGCACTGCGGCAGTCGTGTCTGCGGCTGGGTGAGACACACGCCCGGATCTGCCTGGTGTTGTGGATTCTCGCCGGCTTCGTCTGGCCCGTGACCATGCACCTGTCGACCGGCACCATGAACGCCGAGCTGTCGCTGCACTGGTGGGGATCGCTTGTGATCTGCGGACTGATTGCTGTCGCGTATCCCTTCTTCGGTGTGACGAGTTACTGTGTGCGAGCGTTGTATCCGCCGCTTCTCCTGCATCAGGGATCTCCGGCGGAGGACGCGCGTGAACTGCGTCGGCTGGACAATCGGCTCGGCGTCTATCTCGTCGTAGCGGGATCTGTGCCTCTGCTGGCCGTGGGCGGTCTTGCTCTCGCCTCCGGAGGGGACTCCAGCGGCGCACGTGCCGTCATTGGAGTGCTGTGCCTGGGTGGCATCGCCGGCCTGGCTGTGGTCTACTTGTTCTATCGACGACTGCAGCAGGATCTGGCAGCCCTGTTGCGTGTGGTTGCAGGCTCCGCTCCCACCTGAGCAGTGTGCCACAGGCATGTGATGGCTACGTACCCAGTCTGGTCGACGGCCCGGGAGAATCGGGATCCGCCTGGGCCGGCAGGCGTGATTCCTGTCAGCGACGTTACGACGAACCCTTCGCCTCACCCCGCATCGCAGCCGCTGAAATCCTCCGCGTGAGTCTCTTCGTCAGCCCACCGCCGCCCCCCCCGGACGCAATCCTGTTCGTCGTTGCAGCGGAGTCGGGATCGAACGCAGCGCTGGTCACGTTTCTGGCCTATATGAGTTGCGTATTCGTACTGGCTTGGGCCGCCAGCCAGCTCTTGAAGCAGCGGGAGTTCGTCAGCGAGTACTTCCTGGGTAGTCGCAGACTGGGATTATGGGCCTTTGCGCTGACGTTCGCAGCAACCAGCGCGTCGGGGGGGACGTTCACGGGGTTTCCGGCCAAGATCTACACACATGGCTGGATTCTCGCCCTGTGGATCGCCAGCTATATGGTCGTTCCTCTCTGCCAGTTGGGAATCGTCGGAAAGCGAATCAACCAGGTGGCTCGCAAAACCAGCGCCATCACGATTCCGGACGTCCTCCGCGATCGTTTCGATTCCCGACGCTTCGGACTCGTGGCCACGTTGCTCATTGTGTTCTTTATGTCGTTCAACCTGGTGGCTCAGTTCAAGGCCGGCAGTCTGATTCTCCAGACGCTCCTGACTGGCGTGGAACCGTACGAAACGCATGCCGCCTGGCTCGGACAACATCTGCCCGACTGGGCGCTGCTCCTCGACAGTTCCGGCCAGCAGGTGGACGGCGGCTACCTGCTCTGCCTGTTGACGTTCGGGCTGACAGTCGTGTTGTACACCACTTACGGCGGGTTTCATGCCGTGGTCTGGACCGATGTCATGCAAGGGCTGGTCATGGTTCTGGGGGTGCTGATCATGCTCCCCCTGGCTATTTCGCAAGCGGGCGGCCTGGCCCATACGACGCAGACACTCGCAGCCCAACAGCCTCCCGCCGTGCTCGCGGCGGACCTCACAGCGGATGACGCTGCGTCGGTCGTCGAAGCGCGACATGCGTATGTCGGCGGCCCGGGACCAGACGCGTCGCATGCGGACGGTTTTCTTCCGCTGGGCCTGGCCATCTCGTTCTTCTTCATGTGGGCCATCAGCGGAGCAGGGCAACCCCAGTACATGGTGCGACTGATGGCCTTCAAGGACTCCCGGACGCTGCGACGATCCATCATCGCCGTAACGATCTACTATTCTCTGATCTACTTTCCGCTGGTCATCATTTTCTGTTGCGCTCGCGTCCTGCTGCCCGGACTGGAGGCCGAGGCTGACTCGATCATGCCCAGGATGGCAATTCTGCTGACCGAGAACATTGGGCTGGGCTGGCTGGCCGGGATCCTGGTGGCAGCACCCTTCGCAGCGGTGATGTCGACCGTCGACAGCTTTCTGCTCGTCGTCTCTTCATGCCTGGTCCGCGACATCTACCAACGGAATATCAACCCGGACGTACCCGAGAAGACCATGCGTCGGCTGACCTATCTCACCACGCTTGTGGTCGGGCTGGTGGCCATCGCGGGAGCCATCAACCCTCCGACATTTCTGCAGGACATCATCGTGTATGTCGGCAGTGGACTTGCCGCCTGCTTCCTGTTCCCGGTCCTGGCCTTGTTGTACTGGCCGCGCTCCAACGAATGGGGCTGCCTCGCCGGAATGCTCACCGGATTCCTGAGTCATCTCGCGATGCACATTGCCGGGAAGCTCGTCCACGGCGAGTTCGTGCAGCCTTATCTGCTGGGCGGATTCTCACCGGTTGTGGTCGGACTGGGCTTCTCCCTGGCAGCGATACTGATTGTGACCCCACTGACGCCGGCACCGCCACGACATCTCGTCCGTCGATATTTCTTCAAGGCCCCCACAGTGTGAAGGCCAGCGACCGCCCCTGATGTTGCAGAGGCTCCTCATCGGCGACAACCCCCGGCTGGACAGCTACCATTGTGCGGACGTCGGCACGGAGCAACATCATGCAGGCACCTTACCAGATCGAAGACGCGGGTCAGATCTTCAGCCCGCAACTGGTTGTCTTTCGTGAGCTTGTCGAGCGCAACATCGCTCACATGCTCGACATCGCGGCCGATCCCAGCCGGCTCCGGCCACACTGCAAGACGCACAAGATGCCAGCCGTCACGCGTCTGCAGATGGAGCGTGGAATCGACAAGTTCAAATGCGCGACGTTTGCCGAGGCAGAGATGCTGGCCGATGCGGGCGTGCGCCATGCGCTGCTGGCCTACAACATGGTGGGCCCCAACATCTGTCGCGCGGTGCAGTTTGTGGAGCGGTTTCCGCAGGTATCGTTCGCCGTCACCGCCGATGATGCGACGATGATTCGTCGTCTGAGTGAGGCCGTGAAATCAACACCGCGATCGATCGGTGTGCTGCTCGATATTGATCCCGGACGACATCGGACCGGAGTCCCGGTCGGTCGCGAGGCCCGCCAACTCTATGAGTTGATCGCCCGCTCCCCGGGACTGCGCCCCGAAGGACTGCACGTCTACGATGGGCATTTGCGCCAGTCTGACTTCCATGAACGGTGTCGCGGCGTGGCCATCGAATGGGGAAAGCTGGTTGCCTTCCACGATGAACTGGAGGAGGCGGGCCTGCCTGTTCCCCGCATGGTATGTGGCGGCACTCCCACCTTCCCGTGTTACGCCCGTCTGGACCATCCGTCCCTGGAACTCAGCCCCGGAACATGCCTGTTTCACGACGCGGGCTATGCCGAGATGTTCGCGGAGCAAACGGGATTCACACCTGCCGCGCTCGTGCTGACTCGTGTTGTCAGCCGACCTATGCCGAATCGCGTGACCTTCGATGTCGGCACCAAGGCGATCGCTGCAGATCCCCCGGCGGGGCAGCGGATGATCTTTCCCGAGATTCCCGACGCCGTACAGGTTCTGCACAATGAGGAGCATCTGGTCGTCGAAACCGCGCAGGCGGATCGCTGGTCTCCGGGCGACTCAACGCTGGTCATCCCGAGACACGTCTGCCCCACGAGTGCCCTGTACAAAGAGGCGTATGTCGTTGCCGGGCGGCGCGTGGTCGATCGCTGGCCTGTGGTCGCTCGGGACCGCCAGTTGCACGTGTAGCGTTCAGACCTCAGAGCCTGGTGGCCGCGAGACCCGTTTCGACAATCACAGCGAGGTCTGGTCTGACCGATGACGATCGACCGCAAACAGACCGGTGTGCCTGAACTGGACGCAATGCTGGGTGGCGGTTTGCTGCCCGGGACCCTGGCAGTCGTGCTCGGTGCCACTGGCATCGGGAAGACGCAACTCGGACTGCACTTCGCTCAGCAAGGTGCCTGCCAGGAGGGGGAGCGTGGACTGATCTTCGACATGACGGCCCGCGGCGACTCGCAGAATCATGCCGCGTATGCTCAAGCGTTGTTCGACTGGGAACTGAAGCCGCACATGGTGCAGGGCCGCCAGCAACTCGACCGGCTCTGGGAGCGCGAAGCTGGCGCGGTCGGATATGCTGCACCTGTTTCGCGATTCGGGGCGGCGCGTGACAGTGAGCGATCTGAGTTTCGACGAACAGCGCGCGTGGCAAGCTGAACTGAATCGCACGCTCAGTGAGACGATCCGCTTCTTTTACGGGAATTTCGTGCATGGCGTTCAGCGCTGTGTCATCGACGGTATTGAACCGGCTCTGCGACCCAGCGATTCCCTCCAATTCGACCTGTTCGAAACGATCTATCATCAGATCATCAGGAAGGAGTCCGACTGGGTCGCTCGTGACCTGCTGCGCGAGAGTTTCCGCGAGCACGCAGGTTGTGTTGCACAGCACCCTTACGACGTGCGAGACATTACCTGCCTGATGCTCTGTACGACGGCAGAGGTACTCCTTGACGATCTTCTTGTCCGGCGAATCGAATCAGGCGATGTATTGAGCAACGCCAATACTATCCTGCTGATGGGGAAGACACGCCGTGGAGACCGGATGGAACGGGCGCTGCAGATCGCCAAACATCGGGGGAGCTGGTGTGACGACCGAATCGCTCCGTTTGTCATCTCTGAAAACGGCCTCAAACTGAACGTCACCTGACAGCTTCCCCTAAGTCGACCAACACGTGCGGGCCCCGAAGAGAACTTTCGCTCCTGGCGGAAGCGGTCGTTGACGACGGTCCCAACGTGAGTCAAACTCATAGGGAGCGCGGGT
This sequence comes from uncultured Planctomycetaceae bacterium, assembly GCA_963715185.1. Lineage (GTDB taxonomy): Bacteria > Planctomycetota > Planctomycetia > Planctomycetales > Planctomycetaceae > CAVPPT01. The sequence goes on along the minus strand of CAVQRG010000008.1, from coordinate 726,742 downwards.
GCAGCCCGATGCCCACTCTCGGTGAACCAAAGACCTCTCAGGAGTCTGGAATGCCCGCTGTTGGACGAAACGCGGCTCGTCGGCCGGTCCTGGTCCTGCTTGCCGCCACTCTGATCAGTGTTTTCAGCGGACATCTCTCGCCGGCCGAACAGACCCCCGGGCAGGCACCGAACGGTCAGGTGTTTTCGGACGCCGTGCCGGGCACGACGACAGACAGCGCCAGCGACCTGACGAATCGCATCCGCGTCAATGTCGTCCGCACCCTGCGGAGTTCCAGTCGCGATGAACACTTCATTGCCATCACCCTGACGAATTTCTCTAAGGAGACGGTTGAGGGACCCGTCGCGGTCGTGGTTGATTCGACCGGCATCGATGGCCTGACACTGGCGAAGACCGATGGGCAAATCGATTCCGGATCCGCGTTCGTCGAGCTGATCCCGGCAGCCGGCAAACTCGAGGCGGGGCAGACGACGCGACCGCATCGCCTCGACTTTTCCTCGTCCGATCCGCTGACACGGACGGATCGCGACCTGTTCGGACTGTCCTGTCGCGTGCTTCAGGTAGGAGGAGATGCGTCAAGTCAACAGGCCGAGCGGACTCAGCCACGCCACGACCTGCTCCCCGGCAAAAACTATTCCCAGAATGATCTCAATCGCGTGATGGGCATTCAGGAGAAATGGCATCCCCAGTTCAATGCTCATGAGTCGGTCTACGGGACGGGAACCGCTGAAGATGCCCAGGGAAACCTGATCGTTCGGGTGTATGCCACTCGCTCTGGTGTCAGCGCCGAAGTTCCCAGGCAAGTGGATGGCATCGACGTCGAGGTCGTTACGGGGGACATGTTCCGTGCTGGCCCTGCCTGGACGGGGGTCGTGCGTCAGAACGGCCGCAAGGTGGCCCTGCCACGCGAGACCGTCGAACCGCTGACGCCAATTCCCGATAACTCCGGATCTCCGGAAGCGGGACTGCAGGACGAACCGGTCCCGGGAACAGGGACTGCGGGCGAGGGACTCGACAGCGCCCGGCTGCCCACCGATATTCCTCTTGGCGGCCAGACCGGGTTGCCGACCATTCGCTTCACTCGACCCGTCCCGATCGGGGTATCGTCGTTCAATGTCGACGATCCGGTCTGTGCTGCGGGGACCCTCGGGTGTCGATGCGTCGATGCCAACGGGACGCTGTACGCACTCAGCAACAACCATGTCTGGGCTGCCGAGAATGCTGCGATGGTCGACAATGCGATCGTTCAGCCAGGGCCGCTGGATGTGAACTGCCAGTCTGATCCCGTGGCAGATCGCATCGGGACATTGTTCGACTTCGAACCGCTCAACCAGACGGGCAACACGATGGATGCCGCGTTAATCCTCGCGGACGACGGCACGATCGACGCCTGTACCCCCGATGACGGCTATGGATTCCCGTCGAACCTGACGGCACAACCGATCATTGGCCAGGATGTCCGTAAGCATGGACGATCCACTGGCGCAACGCGTGGGACGATCAGCGCGATCAACGTCATGGCCACGGTGGCTTATACGACGATCGTTGCAGACTTCGTCAACTGCATCGAGATTGCCCATTCCGACCTGAACAATCCCTTCGGAGCCCCCGGCGACTCCGGGTCGCTGATCGTGACGGATCCGGACCTGCGTCCGGTCGGCCTGCTGTTCGCTGGCAGCGCATCCCGGACGCTGGCGAATCCCATCGCCCCAGTGCTCGCGCGCTTTGGCGTGCAAATCGACGACGGATCCGGATTGGCGCCACCAGCCCGACCTCCTCGAGTGGGCTACGCCGTCCCGGGTTCCAACTAGCCGCACTTCGCGGCCGAGACTCCGCATCCAGCCTGCGTAACATCGCGACCCGCAGCGTTTGCTGATACGGACCGAGGTTCCTGGCACGGCAATACTCCGTCACGCGGTGCGGCAAGTTCTGCCAGAGAGCCGCGGAGACGGCCATCGCCTCAAGTCTCTTCGTCGGACTAACCGATATGGCCGGTAGATCCCCGAGAATCGCGTCACCTGCGGCCCCGCATGCTTGCTGAGGAGTGGGGCGGTGGCCCGGGGTCACTTGGGTGCTGCGCAGTGTGCGGGGCGTTTCCAGTTGTTCGCGGGTCCGACTCATTTCGACAGCCTGATGCCAGGGAATCCTCTCCACACACCGAAACTGAGCGGCTGGCGGAGGCTGGGTGCTGCCGGCCTGCTCGGGCTGTCGATGGCCGGCTTCGCGAGTGCCGAAGATCTCGGTGCCTCGCCGATCTTCACCGATCACCCCCGATTCCGCATTCCCTACCAGGTCGATCCCGTTGAGATCGCCCGGCTGGGCGCGGTGCAGATCCAACTTCATGTCTCGACCGACAAGGGACGCCACTGGCGGCGTGTCGATTCGGTCCCCGCTGTGGAAGGCAAATTCACCTTCGAGGCCGCGGCTGACGGCGAGTACTGGTTCGCCGTGCGTACGATCGACCGCCAGGGAGAGTTCTACCCAGCGGGTCCCCTCAGCCCCGGACTGATGGTTGTCGTCGATCGCGCCGCCCCACAGCTCGAACTGGATGCGGCGGAGAACACCCCCGGGCATGTCGTGGTCAACTGGACCGCAAGGGACGACCATCTGGACGCAAAGTCACTGCTGCTGGAGTTCCAGCTCGAGCAGTCGCAGGACTGGCAGGCCATTGATATCGCTCCTCAACCAAGTGGTCAGGCCTCATGGGCCCTCGAATCCAGCGGTCTGGTTACAGTGCGTGGTCGAGTGAAAGATCAGGCCGGAAACAGTGCCACGGCCTCCGGCCAGGTCACCGTCAACGGGGCGCCATCGAACCTCACGCAAGCAGCACCATTCGGACTGACCACGACACCGAAGACCCGGAGTCCGCTGGCGGATTCAGCGGAAGTGGAGTCGCGAGCTGCAGCACTGCGGCCAGCCACGCCGGCTGATTCGGATCTTGCGAGCAGTGCACCATCACCTCAGATCTTCACCTTGGAGCAGGGACCTTCGCCGATCTGGGGAGAGGGCTCGGCCACTGCTCCGACCGCCCCGGAAGAGGACAAGGACGACGGACTTCGGCACCTGAACTCAACGCGCTTCGAAGTCTCCTACGCACTGGATGGCCTGGAAGCCTCTGACGTGGAGGGCGTCGATCTCTATCTCACCGAGAATGGTGGCGCGAAGTGGTACCATTATGGAACCGAGGCCGAGGGCCGTCGCCCGTTTGAAGTCACGGTTCCGGATGATGGGACCTACGGCTTCACCATTCGGGTTCGCAGCCTCAGCGGCCCGGAGGAAGCCCCGCCGCAGCCAGGGGATGGGCCGGAGCTGACAGTGGTCGTAGATCGTGTCCTGCCAACGGCAACGCTGCACACACTGCAACAAAGCCGGATGGGCTCGTCGCAGCAGCTTCTCATTGAGTGGACCGCAACGGATGAGGCACTCCCGGAATACCCGGTCTCACTGTCGGTTGGTGAGGCTGCCGATGGGCCATGGCGTCCCATCACCTCTTGGCAGCCCAACCTCGGCCAGTACCTGTGGACGATCGACGAACAGGTCCCCAGCCGCGCTTACGTCCGCCTCCGCATTCGTGACGCCGCAGGAAATGTCACGCAGGTTGTCAGCGACCAGCCAGTGATGATCGGGCAGCCTCAGCCCACGGCGCGCGTGCTCGACGCGCGGTCGCTGCGGGAGTAGTCGCGAGCCTGGGCGACGGAGATCCGCTTCGCACACCAACGCCGGGTGATCGATCCCGCTGGGCTTCCCGAAGGGATCGGCCAACCGAGGCCACCACCTAAGACGCGTCGGTACGATCGGCGTCGTTTGCTGTGGCCGAAATCGGCTCCGATGCGGGAGGCTCGAATCTCGGCGCGGATGACGACCGCGATTGATCGTTGTCGATCGGATCAGGCCGACGTGAGGGCGTCTGTCGCGTCACGGTGTTCACTTCGTCTTCGATCCCGCGGACACCTTTTTTGAACTCGACAATGCCCTTGCCGAGACTGCGGGCGACTTCGGGCAGCCGTTTGCCGAACAACAACAATGCAATCAGCCCGACGATCATCAACTCCATCGGACCTGGTGAAAACCCCATTTTCGTGCCCTCTTCGCAGTATCAGTCCCGATCAACCCCGGGTGTTCGTTCGACTCTGTCCGGTCAAACTCCACCCCCTATCGTCGCTGCAGAGCCGGTGCCCGTCAAGACGCCCTCGCGGGCGAAGCGGTGAGACCGCCGGAGATCCGGACCTGGCCAGCACTCTTCTGGATGTTCCTGAGGATACCCTGTCGACGCGATGGTGATGAGACCCCGCGAGGACGCATCCCCGCCTCACGCTCCAGTCACGACCTGACTACTGTTGGCGGTCGTCCGACGATTCCTCACCGGCAGGTCCGTCGATCTCGCGAACGCCGCGTTTGAATTCCACAACACTTCGTCCGAGTGAGCGCATCATGTCCGGCAGACGCTTGCCGAACAGCAACAGCACGATCAGCAGAACGATAATCAGTTCAAACGGCCCTGGTATTCCGGGCAACATGTCGATGCTCCCGCGATGAGGCGATGGCAATAAACAAGCCGAGAGTCGCTGAAAGACGACGGATCAGCACTCGGCGGTCACCGGGAAGGGCGGCTAACTCATTGAGAGTGCCAAACTCAAGGACTCAGCGTCAACTCAGGAGGGCAGAGTCCGCAGACGAACCTCTCCCCTGAGGGTGAGGCCACGTTCCCGACGATCGCATCCATGGCCACTCAGTGGCCCGCAGAGCGTGCAGGCGGTCGGAGCGAGCTTAGCTCAAGTGTATCGGGACAAAGAGCCCTGTCAACTGGCAGATTCACCAAGATACTCCGCCGACATCACTGCGAAGGGGAGCGTCGGAAACGGCCACAGCCGCCGGAACATCAGGGCATCGTTGGAGCGACTTCGCCCTCGCCGACGCCATCGTTCTCGACTCCGGCATCGGTTTCAGTCAACTCAGGAACCAGTTCCGGCAGGACAGGCCGCCGCTCTGGATTTCGATGGTAGACCGGGAAACCGCTGCCCACCTCCTTCAGGGCGATGACGAGCCCCCGCTGCGAGGCCATGAAGATCCGGTCCGTCTCTTCATTGTTGACCCTCACCGGGAAGGCACGCAGACAGAGCCTTGCCAGAATTGCTCCGTCTTCAGGTGACATCACGAGCAGATTTCCCAACGAATCGACCCCGTACACGCGTTCGCGGGTGGCCCCCAGGAACTCGACCGCCTCGTTGTTTCGCCAGAGTCGACGTCCCGAGTCAGTGTTGAGGCAGAACATGCCACCTCGCTCGGGCGTCAGAAAGACCCATGGCCCCACGATGCGTGGAGACCGGCGAATTGGCAGCCCTGTCACAAACGACCATCGCAACTTGCCATTTTCGATATTGAGGCACGAGAAACGACCGTCATCCGAAGCGACGAACAGGGAGTCGGCGTTGAACCCCACCGGCGTGCGAATCGGACCATTCGTCTCGAACTGAAACTGCAGCCGGCCATTCGTCACAGACACCGAGTACAGGGAACCGTCCAGAGAACCGAAGTTCACCACCCGCCCATTGGAGAGGGGCGTCGAAGTGATCTCCTGGGCGGCCTGATAGCGCCAGCTGGTTGCGACATTCGTCCATTCCGGCAGCAGTTGTTCCTCGTACAGCTTGCGAATCTGACGCAGATCGAAGGCGTACAGACTGCCATCGAGCGTCCCGATGTAAGCCTTCCGCTCATCGACACCAGGTGATGTGGAGGGATGGTGCGGAAGCGTCAACTGCCATTCGCGTCGACCAGTCTGCTTGTTGATCGCGAACATGCTCATCCCGGCGGCCAGCAGGACCTGTTCCTCGTTGGTCACGGCGGGATAACTGGGCGAATTCGCCTCGCCGAGCAGTGAAGACCAGAGACGTTCGCCACTCTCGGCGCTGAAAGCCGTGATGATTCCCGACCGCGACTGCAGGTAAACACCGTCTTCGTCAGCGGTGAGATGCCGGGTCTCGTCCTGATGAGGATCGAGCGTCGCCTGGTTCCACCAGGAGAGCTCCAGTCCCAGGCGACTGAGTTCGCGTTCGGTGGGAATGCCTTCACACAGGCACTGTGCACGCGCACCCTGGGATGAGCACAGAACCGCACTCACGGACAAGAGGCAGAGCCATCGGCGAAACCGGATCATGGAATTGTTCCGTAAATCGAAACCAGGGGGTCGGACCCGGTGGGACGCCAACCTCCGTTTCGGCTCCGGTTACTGCAATCCAAGCGCGATGCTCCGCACACGACGCCTGTCACCCGTTATCATCGTGTCGTCAGCATCCGAATATCAAGAGTTTAGGTCGACGGCCGGGGCAACGTCAAAACCCGATTTCCTCTCGCGCGGTCCAGAGCATGATGAACCTGCCCTGGCCGGTGCAATCGCCAGCATCCCTACGACCACGGGGGGAGGAATTGCCCCGTGGTCCCCGCGACGGGTACACTTGGAGAGGTTCGCCGGTCGGCGCGCCGGGGTCGGCGCATTTCCCGGGCTCCCGGCACGCAGGCCGCCCGAGACAGGGGATGACACACGCGGGGGTTCGGAAATGCATCTCGCGGACAGGCTGAGAGTGGTTTTCGGTGCCCTGGTGCTCCTGAGCCTTCCGCAGGTCGCTCGATGTGACCTAGTTCGCCTCAGGAATGGTGGCGAAGTTCGCGGACGCGTCGAAGGTGCGCAGGTCAGCAGTCAACTCCCCGAGGTGACGATCGTCACTGTCACGGGAGCACGCGTAACGATCCGTCGCGCCGACCTCGAATTTGTCACACCGCGATCATTCGCTCATGAGCTGTACGAGTCGCAGGCCCGCACCATTCCCGACACGGTTGACGCACATTGGCAGCTCGCCGAGTGGTGCCGCGAGCAGCGGCTGACGCGCCAATGCGCCGAGCAGCTTGATCGGGTGCTGTTGCTGGACCCGGGCCACGCGGCGGCTCATCACGGTCTGGGGCACAGCCTGCACGACGGGCGGTGGATGACGCGAGAGGAGTTGATGACGTCCAGGGGTTACATCCACCACAAGGGCCGATACGTCACCCAGCAGGAACTGGATCTCATCGAGAAGACCGACCGTCAGCGTGAGGCCGAGCGGAACTGGTATCCGAAAATCAGACTGTGGTTCAACTGGGCCACTGCCAGCGACCAGGATCGACGCGTGCAGGGTCTCCGCAATCTGCAACAGATCGATGATCCCGATGCGGTCCCGGCGTTGGAGGCGAACCTGTCCGAGCACGCAAATCGCCAGGTCCGGCTCGCGTTCGTGGACATCCTAAGCAAACTTTCGGGGTCACAGCCAATGCGTCCCCTGGTGAAACGATCGCTTGAGGACCCCGACTCCGAAGTGCGGCACCTGGCCGTGGCCGCGATTCCGCCAGCCCAGTATGGTTACGCCGTTGAGTTGTATCTTGCAGCCCTGAGGCATGAGGAAAACGCCGTTGTGTGTCGTTCGGCGGAAGCCCTCGGCGTCGTGGGTACGCCGGCAGCCGTTGCCCCGTTGATCGAAGCCTTGGTGACGAGTCATCGCTATCGTATGCAGGTACGGGATCCCGGGATCACCGTGGTCTCCGGAGGCGGAACGGGGGGCATGCCGGTCGAGAGCCTGGGAAATCCGCTGCTGACACCGGAAGTCGAAGCCGGTCTACGCACGGGGCAGCATCCCTATGGTGCGATCGTCATCACTCCGCCGATCATGAATCGAACCAGGTCCGTCAACGTCAAGCGGGACCATCAGAACCGCGAAGTCCGCAGTGCCCTCCAGAAGCTGACCGGACAGGACTTCGGTTTCGATCAGCGCCTGTGGAGCCTGTGGTGGACTGCTCATCAGAGTGAGTCCGGAGCGACGCTGCCGGCCATGGGCGAGACATCCGTCCCTTGACGGGCCCGGCCCAGCGTGACAGGATCCCTCCAGTTCCCGCGAAGCCATCCGTCCCGTGATGAGGCTGTAAGATTCGCCTTGGAGGCGCCATCTGCCCGATGTCCGAGTCCGATCGATTCTCTCAGCGCGCAATCCGACAGACACTGCGGGACTGGAGCCGGGCGGGATTGACGCACCTGCCCACGAACCGGGCGACGGCAGGATCAGCCGAGTCGCCGCAGACATCATTGGCTGCCGACTGCCCCGCCGCGTCCCCTCCAGACCGACCGCCGATGTCATCCACAGACTCCTCCGGACGCGAACAGCAGTTGCTCACACTGGCACGGGAGGTCTCGAAGTGCACGAAGTGCCACGAACTGGCTTCCACACGTACCCAGACCGTGTTTGGCGTGGGAAGTCCTGACGCCCGCGTGATGTTCCTCGGCGAGGCCCCGGGGGCTGACGAAGACAAGCAGGGTGAGCCGTTCGTCGGCGCGCGGGCAAGCTCCTCGATCGGATCATTCAGGCATGCGGCTGGGAGCGCAGCGAATTGTACATCTGTAACATTCTCCGCTGCCGGCCTCCAGGAAATCGCAACCCTTCCAAGACAGAAGCCGACAACTGCCGAGGCTTTCTGGACGAACAGATCCGCATCGTCTCCCCCGAATACATCGTCTGCTGGGGAGCCGTCGCTGCGCAGAACCTGCTGCAGGTCGAGGAGCCAATCGGCAAACTCCGTTCACGGTGGTTTCAGTACGGACAGGCCAAGGTCCTGTGCACCTATCACCCCTCATATCTGCTGCGGAACGAATCCGCGAAGAAGCCGGTCTGGGAAGACATGCAGCTTTTGCTGGGCGACATGGGACTGCAGCCACCCGGGTAATGGCGACCCGGTGACTTCCGAACGTCGTCAGCGGCCCCGAGACTCCTGTTCCGCAGGTGCCGACAGGGACTCGTCCTCAAACGGGTTGGCGGCAATGACCATGATTGCGAATCCAGCGAGTACGGCAGCCGCTCCTGCGGTAACACACACCCCGATGACCGCCGCTCCGAAGAAGCGCGTCGGACCATGCACCGCCGCGGCAATCGTCGCGGCCAGGACGAGGAGGCCTGCTCCCGTCAGGGTGTACCCGGTGCGCTTCAGTCGAGTCCTGCTCAACGGCTTCGGACTCGGCCGGGCATCCGGCCCGGGGCTATCAAAGGGTTCACTCTGAGTCAGGGCGCCATTCATGTTACATCCACGCGTTAAGACGGATCAAGATTCTCAACGCGGACTCCCAACGGCCGGATCACAGGAATCTGTCCCGGCGCCTCAGATGGTAGCCCGGCAGCAGGCCCGTTATTCTCTCCCGATCGGTGGCCATAAATCCCCCCAAGAGGGGCCAAAAGCCCATAACTGTTAACCGGATATTACTTTGCAGCGAACGCCGCCATGAACACCCGTCGCCGCAAAATGCTCATGATGGGTCAACAGGAAGATCCCACTTATCGCCTGGCGGCTGAACGGGACCCGGCACTCCCTGCAGTCCACGGGGAAGATGGCCCGTCGCCCCCATCCGAGGCAGGTCGCCCCCCGGCGCGATTCGTCTCGCTGGATGCCTATCGCGGCTGCATCATGGCGTTGCTCGCAGCCGAAGGGTTCGGGATCGCCAGCTTCGCCTCACTGCCCGAAAGTGCGCCGGTCTGGCAGGAGCGCGACTACGGATTCTGGCAGGCGCTCGCGTTTCACTTCGAACACCCCGCGTGGGAAAGCAAGTTCGGCCTGATGGGGGTCTCGGGGTGGGATCTCATCCAGCCCGCTTTCATGTTCATGGTGGGCGTCGCCATGCCGTTCTCCTATTCGAGACGACAGACGTTCGGTCACTCAGCGTGGCGACGATTTGGACATGCTGTCTGGCGGGCAATGGTGCTGGTCCTCCTCGGGGTATTCCTGTACTCGCTGCGCGACGAACGCACCAACTGGATCTTCCCCAACGTGCTGGCTCAGATCGGACTGGGATATGTGTTTGCCTACACTCTTCTGGGCCGCAAAGCAGGCATCCAGATTGCGGCCATCGTCGGTATTCTGGCTGGCTACTGGTGGTTCTTCTGGCAGTACTCGATTCCCGAGGGTCATGACCTCGCGGCCGTGAACGCGAGTGCCGCCCAAGGAGAAGTCTATGAAGGACCGTTCGCTTCCTGGTCGAAGAACGCGAATGCGGCCCATGCCTTCGATGTCCAGTTTCTCAATCTCCTGAGGAACCCATCTGCCGCGGACCTGGCGGCCGCGGGTGCGACGCGCAACGCTGGAGACTGGGCCGCCCCCTGGCTGGTGACCAGCTTCTTCAGCAATTCCCAGCCGTTCGTCTTCAACAGCGGCGGATACCAGACCTTGAACTTCGTTCCGTCGGTCGCGACCACGCTGCTGGGCATTCTCTGCGGCCAACTGCTGATGTCGCGCAGGCCGCCGTGGGCGAAAGTCGGTTGGCTGGTGGGCGCCGGTGCCCTGTGCATGGTGTTCGGCCTGCTGGCCGGCGAGTATCTGTGTCCCATCGTCAAGCGGATCTGGACGCCTTCGTGGGTGCTTTTCAGTGGCGCTTACGTCATCTGGCTGCTGGCACTGTTTTATGTGCTGTTTGACATACTGCCGCTCAAGAGGCTGGCGTTTCCGCTCGTCGTCATCGGCATGAACTCGCTGGCCATCTACCTGATGGGGGAACTGATCCACGACTGGACCGCCCGCAAGATTGTGCACATTCACCTGTCGGGGATCCTCGAAACGGTCTTCGGCACAGGTGCAACGGCTGACGACATGTACGGACGCCTGATCACGTCGAGCTCTGTCCTTGCAGTCTTCTGGTTGATTGCGTGGTGGATGTATCGCCAGCGGTACTTCGTCCGCGTGTAACGTCTCGCCAGACTTCCCTAGATCGGTCGGATTGGGGGCGAAAGGGGTTCCGCGAAGTCGACTCGACGACCAGTGGCTGCGTCGTGAAAACCAACTGTCCACGGCGCTGGCTGGCCCGGACCAGACCGCGCCCCAGGCCGACCTTCGGTAAAGTACATGGGTCGGTCAAGACCTGTGGATTACGGGGAAGCTGCGTGAGGGCACGAGTTGCAAGCCTATTACGCATCTGACCTTGCGACGTGGCTTTAGCAAGAATCTCAAGGTCCCTATTTCTTGACCCGTGCGATGAGTCAGGTAGAATTGCGGGCGAAGCGAGGTCACGCAGCAGGTGGTCGGAAGATAACACCTGTTCACTTGCCGGAGTCTGGGGCAAGTACGACACTCACTTCGCACCGAGGCCGTCGCTGCTTCCGATTGGGCTAGCGGTTGAAGCGGCAGTCAATCGTCGTTGCTGGGCTGGGTCGTGGGCCTGTTAGAACAGAGTGAACAGGCCTCCTTCCTGCGCGCCACAGCGGTTCTGGACCACAAGCGTGGCGGGGTTGCCGGTGTCTGTTGAACTGTCGAACGATTTCAAAGAAGCAGTTCGCCAACAGACCGATCTGGTTGCCCTCATCAGCGAGAGCATCTTGCTGCAGCCTCGTCACGGAGGTCGCGAATATGTGGGACTGTGCCCCTTTCACGACGACCACAATCCTTCGTTTCACGTCTATCCCGATCGCCAGACGTTTCGGTGCTGGGTCTGCAATGAAGGAGGGGATTGCTTCTCGTTCGTGATCAAGCACGATCGAGTCGAGTTCCGTGAAGCCCTCGAGATTCTGGCACGCCGCGTCAATATCGAGATCCCCACTCGCAACTGCGCGACGTGCGGCGAATGAAGTGACCGCGGAGCCGCTGGAAGTTCTGGCGTGGGCGGAGCGCGTCTTTCACCAGACGCTTCTCGAGTCGCCGATCGCGGAGACCGCCCGCCAGTACCTCGCCCAGCGAGGCTTCACGCGTGAAACCATCGAACGATTCTGCCTCGGGTTTCATCCGAATGACTGGGGATGGATCCAGAACCAGGCGCGGGGCCGGTATCGCGGGCCTCAATTAGCGGCGGCCTGTCTCGTCAAGCCGCAGGAGGATGGTACTCGCTATTCGGACTATTTCACGAATCGGGTCTTGTTTCCAATTCACAACGAACGGGACCAGCCCGTCGGTTTCGGGGGACGGGTCTTACCAGGCGAAAGCGACCGATTTGGCAAATACTTCAACAGCCCCGAAAGTGGATTCTTCCACAAAAGCCGACTGCTCTATGCCTTAAGCCATGCCAGGCAAGGACTCCGGGAAACGGGGACTGCAGTCGTGACGGAGGGGTACACCGATTGCATAGCTGCTCACCAGGCGGGCCTCAACAATGTTGTGGCAACGCTGGGGACGTCCTTGACGATCGAACAGGTCACAACGCTCAAGCGGTTTGCCCGAAAAGTCGTGCTTGTGTACGACGGAGATGCGGCAGGGCGGCTCGCTGCGGAACGTGCCGTCACGCGTTTCCTCGCACAGGACGTAGACTTGCGCGTGTTGACGCTGCCCGGGGGCAGGACCCCGCCGATTACATCGAACATCATGGAGTCGAGGCGCTCAAAGACATGATTGATGCTGCCCCCGAGGCCTTTGACTTCGTGCTGCACACGTTGCGCGAACGTCACGGCATCGATACGGTCGACGGTCGCAAGCGGCTGCTGGACGATGTGCTCCAGTTGTTGACGGGGGTCCCGCGCCTCGCGAAGAACATTCGCGAAGATCTGCTGCTCCAGCGAACTGCCGAGACACTCGGCCTCACCGATGAGGTGATCCGCGAGCAGTACCGCGAGGTCCGACGAGCCGCCAAGGCGACGCCGGCAGCCACCGCGCGTGGCCGACTTCGGGTCGATGTCCCTGAACCCGGTCGTGACAAGGCGGATGCCGAGCGCCTCTTGCGGGGGCGCTTCAACCGCGATGATCGACTCGAAACTGCGGTCCTTGAGATCCTCGTGGCCGCTCCCGCCCTGACCGACCTGGCGGCCGATGAATTGCAGGCAGAGGAGTTCACGAATCCCGTCCTGCGTCGAATCGCCGAGGCGCTCTTCCGCCTGAGGAACGCCGGCCGGGAGATTACCCTGTCACGATTGCTGGCCGAGTTTGATGACCAGCCGGACACAAAGTCGGTTGTCGTCCTGCTGGAAGAGCAGAGTCAACTGAAGCAGGTCGCCGCAAAGCTCGAGGGAGGAGACGCCGCCGCGACGGCAGTACCACCGCTGTTGCGCGAGTCGATTGACCGTCTCAAGCGGCGCCACGAGCAACAGAGTCACGAGCAGACCGCCCTGAAGCTCACACAAGCCCGTCGCGACGATTCCGCACAGGTATTGGAGTCGGAAGAAGAGTTGCTGCGTCAGTTTACCAGGTATCACCAGAAGCGGACCACGAAGAGGCCGACGGGAACCTGAACTCTGGGAAGTAACTGACTTCCCAACGAGTTTCAGACTTTTCCGTCACTACACGCCCGGAGGAACCAGCAGTGCACCGACTTGACGAAAGCCTCAATGAGCTCATCAACCTCGGCAAGAAGCGAGGGTATCTGACCTTCACGGAGATCAACGACTATCTTCCTGACGAGGACGTGAATCCCGAGAAGCTGGATCGGCTGCTGATGTCGCTCGAGGAACTCGGTCTCGAGATCCGCAAAGACGATCCACCAGCCCCGTCGACGAGTAAAGACGTCGGCAAACGAGCGTCGCGCTCAGGTCGAGCCGCGTCCAAGCCCCGGACTCACTCGCAGCAGGAGGGCTCACGCAAGATCGACGATCCGGTGCGAATGTACCTGACGCAGATGGGCGAGATCCCGCTGCTCACACGTCCCGAGGAAATCGCGCTGTCCAAGACCATCGAGGTCACGCGCAAGCGCTTTCGACGGCAGTTGCTCGGGAGCGACTATGCCATGCGCACGGCCGTCGACATTCTCACCAAGGTGCATCTCGGCGAACTCCCGTTCGACCGAACGATCAAGGTCTCCGTGACGGAGGGACTGGAAAAAGACCAGATCCTGGGACGGATGCGGCACAACCTGAAGACACTGGAACAGTTGCAGGCGCAGAATATCGCCGACTTCGAGCGCGTCACGAACGAGTCGCTGAGTTCCCGGACGCGCGAAGCGGCCGAGGAATCGCTCCGCCAGCGTCGTCGCAAGATGGCCACCCTGGTCGAGGAACTGAGTCTGCGTACTCAGAGACTCCAGCCCATCATGAAGAAGCTTGAACAGATCTCGGAGCGGATGACTTATCTGCACAAGCAGATTCGGCGTCTGGCCCACCGCAAGTCGGCAAAGGACGAGCGCGCAAATCTGCAACGCGAGTTGTCCGACCTGATGACCACCACGCTGGAGACACCGCTCAGTCTCCGTAAACGGATGCGGAGCATCAAACAGCGTTTCGCCGCTTACGAACAGGCCATGCGCGACCTCTCGGGCGGCAACCTGCGACTGGTGGTCTCGATCGCCAAGAAGTATCGCAATCGCGGCCTGAGCTTTCTCGACCTGATCCAGGAAGGCAACACCGGCCTGATGCGGGCCGTCGACAAGTACGAATACCGGCGGGGGTACAAGTTCTCGCACGTATGCCACCTGGTGGATCCGGCAGGCGATCACGCGGGCGATTGCCGATCAGGCCCGCACGATCCGCATTCCCGTGCACATGATCGAGACCATGTCCAAGCTGCGGCGGGTCAGCAAAGACCTGCGTGCAGGCGCTGGGTCGCGAACCGACCATGGAAGAAACGGCTGACTGCCGCCGGCGTCAGTCTCGAGGAGACGCGGCGCGTCTTGAAAATCTCCCGGCATCCGATAAGCTTGGACAGGCCGGTCGGCGAAGGGGAAGACAGCTACTTCGGTGAGTTTATCGAGGATCGATGGCGGTGACAGTCCTGTCAGCGCGGCAACGACCGAGATGTTGAAGGACAAGATCGACCACGTACTGAAGACGCTGACCTATCGCGAACGAGAGATCATCAAGCTGCGTTACGGGCTGGGTGACGGGTACACGTACACACTCGAAGAGGTGGGCAGAATCTTCCGAGTGACTCGAGAACGAGTGCGACAGATTGAGGCCAAAGCCGTCCGCAAACTGCAGCACCCGGTCCGCAGTCACCAGTTGAAAGGGTTTCTCGATCGCCTCGCTGTCGGGGCTCCGAATTGACGACGCTGGTCCGCTGATCCTGTTCGGATCGTTGACGGCGTCTTATGTAAACTCCCGGAGCAGGTTGTCAGGTAGCCTGCCTTCGGACACAGGACGGTCCCGTCATGGCGGAAATCAACGCAGGCTTGTGCAAGCTCCATTTACTGCATCGGAGCCTGCAGGGGGTTCGCGAGCAGCTCTCGCGTGGTCCGAAGCAGGTCGAAGCCCGTCGACAACTGGCGCTGAAGGCTGGCGAGCGCTGCAAGATCCTCGCAAACGACCTGAAGCAGGCCAAAGCAGATGCGGACCGAAAGGCTCTCGATCTCAGGTCCAACGAGGCAAAGATCGACGGCCTGCGGCAGAAGCTGAACGCTGCCTCGTCGAACAGAGAGTACGACATCATTCGCGGGCAGATCGATGCGGACATGGTTGCCAACAGCGTGCTCGAAGACGAGATCCTGGAAGCACTGGAGAAGGTCGACCGGCTGCAGGTCGAGCTCGTTCAGGCCCAGGAGCAGCAGCGACAGACGGAGCTGGCAACAGCAACCTGCCAGCAATCCGTGAGCGCCGCCGAAGGCGGACTTCGCGAACAGGCCGTGCAGCTCGAACAGCAGATCCGCGAATCGGAATCGTTGCTGACAGGTGAACCTCGCACGAAGTATCGACGACTCGTCGAAGCCCATGGGGCGGATTCGCTCGCGGCTGTCGACGGCAAAGTGTGCACACACTGTTACGTCGCCCTGACGCCCCAGTCGCTCGTCCACCTCAACTCGAACGACGTGGTGTTCTGCAAGTCCTGCGGCCGGCTGCTCTACCTTTCGGGCACGGCCTAGAACCATCTCCTCACCGGACTCCCGGTCCAGACGGCGCAGTGGATCGGGAACTCTTCCGTGTCGATCGACTGTCCCCGTCTGGATGAAGGCTCGCAGCCTGAGCGAGGCCCTGTCCCGTCCTGACAGGTCACCCGGTTACCAGTGGCCTCGTGTTGCCTCTTGGCGACAGGCACGTGGCGACTGGGCGACAAGGACGCCGCGGTTTCGAAGCAGCAGTCACCGGACCCCGCCCTTGGGCAGATGACACAAGCAACATTCAGGACAGGAGTTGCGCGGCCTCCTTTGCTGGGCTGTGCTGAGTTGAATATTGTGGCCCGTGCTTTGCGTTTGGGGTGTGCCGTTCACTGATCGGCACCACGGACCCTGGTGGTCCCCAGCCCCCAAGGCAAGAACATGGCAGAGCGCAAGAGTCTCGATGGACTGACCTTCAGGAAGCGTCAGGGCGTCATCATCATGGGCCTCGGGGCGATGGACATCTGGGATGGGGCCGATCTGTCGCTGCTGCGTGACGGACTCAACAAGGTCATCCTGCAGGACAAATGCCTCCACGTTGGTGTCGACATGGCCTTCGTGAAGTACGTGCCAAGCGGCTTCTTCGGCATGCTCTACGACTGGTTCGAAGAGGGGATCGACATCCGGCTGTATTCACCCCAGACGCGCGTGTGCAACATGCTGTGGTTCCAGACGTTCTTCGCAGAAGAATCCGAGGGCTGTTTCGTCCTGCATGATGGCAGCGCCAACCTGGCTCTGCGGGCGCAGGAGCGCCTGGGAAGACGATCCCTGGGCCAGCGAAGAGTCGAAGGCGGAAGTGTCGCAGGAGTCGGTGGCGGGCGTTCGCCGCTGACCGGTGCGTCCCGTCCAAAACTCGATCACTTGAGGCAGTCCGAAATCCGCCGGTGCAGATCCTCGACGGTCAGGCCGCGGACCAGTAGCAACTTCTGTGCTGACGTGGTCCCGCTCTGCAATTCGAGCTGCGACTTCCTGAGCTGCAGGGCATCGGCCAACAGCCGCAACAATTTCGCGATTGGCTTTCCCACGCTCAGCGACTTGCGTCACGGCCACCTTGAGCCGGCCATCATGCACTCCGGTGATCGCATTCTGACGTGCGCCAGCCTGTGCCTGCAGCGGTAGCAGTACCCCCGCGGGGGATGATCTCAGGTCCAGAGCAGCGGTCAACGCGTCCTCCAACGCCGTCGTGCCCCAACCAAGACTCTCAGATCCTCGGATAGCTGCCGCCATACACGTGCTATGACAGGATCCGACAGTCGACCTGCCCTCAGTTCAGGCCGTCTGGACTTCGACCCTGCCCGTCGCTGCCGGCTTTCCGACGTCACTGATCGAGGCCTTCGAACAGCGCACTGCCAATCCTCACCATCGTCGCCCCTTCACGGATGGCGGTCTCATAGTCGCCTGTCATCCCCATCGACAACTGTTCCAGTTGCATTCCGGATGGGGCCGCCTCCAACAGCTGATTGCGCAATTCGCGCAGCCCTCCGAACACACGAGACAGAACCGACTGATCCCGTGTGTCGGGAGCCATTGTCATCAGGCCCTGTATTCGGACATGTGACGCCGTACAGATGCGCGGCCATTCAGTCAGCAGTTCAGCCGGAGAGAAGCCATGCTTGGCAGCCTCCCTGGAGACATTGACCTCCAGCAGCACCTGGGGAACCAATCCCGCATCGACTGCGATGTCATCAATCCGCTGCAGCAGGCGGAGTGAGTCCACCGAATGAATCATCCGCACGCAGGGCAGCACCAAAGCCACCTTGTTTCGCTGGAGGTGCCCGATGAGGTGCCACTCCACGGATTCTGCGAATCGGGCAGCACGTTCTGCCAGCTGCTGTGGCCGGCTCTCGCCTAGCTGTCGCACCCCCAGTTGCAGGAGGGCATCGACCCACTCCGGCCTGGCGTACTTGGTCACCGCGATCAACTGGACGTCGTGCTCGCTCCGTCCCGACTGCACACACGCCTGGGCGATCCGCTCGCGCACGGCACAAAGATTCTGTTCCAAGCGGGGCAACACGTGGGACATGGCCGGCAGAGGCGGGTTTCGCGCCGATGCTCGTCGGAGGAAGCACCGGGACAGTTCCCGGCGACGGACTAGTCCTCGCTGGTGTAATGCAGCAGACCGATGAAGCGGGCCCGCATCACAGCCTGACGCACGGCCCTCTGATAGATGGCAGACGTGCCAGTCCGGCGTCGAGGGAGAATGCGGTTCTCACGGTCGACGAGCTGCTTGAGCGTCTTGATATCCTTGTAGTCCACGTAAACGGGACGCGGCACGACGCCGTCAGGACAGAAACGGCAGGTCAGCTTCTTCCGCAACCGTGCCTTCTTCTTTCGGAGTTTGCGGAGATCGGTCTTGG
Organism: uncultured Planctomycetaceae bacterium; assembly: GCA_963715185.1. Classification (GTDB taxonomy): domain Bacteria; phylum Planctomycetota; class Planctomycetia; order Planctomycetales; family Planctomycetaceae; genus CAVPPT01. The sequence goes on along the minus strand of CAVQRG010000008.1, from coordinate 708,610 downwards.
TTATTTGGGCCATTCGTGGCAAATCCTGAAACGGCGTTCACGCTCCAACGAGCTGTCAAACACGGGATTATGGGGAATGGCCTCGGGGGATGCAACAGTCCCCTCCGGGGATCCTCGGAAATCGGAACGTTGCCGGCAAAGTGCGGTCCCCCTAAACTCGGGACGCAGCCCAGGAACCGACGCCGCCCAGTCCGTTCGCGTCAGACGATCTCACTTCTTACGCCGGTGAGCCCCGCATGTCCCCCTCCCACGTGAAATCAGGCTCCATCGGGGACCACGGATCGATCGACGACATGACGGTGCTGATCTTCGGGGCCTCCGGAGATCTGACGGCTCGCAAGCTGATCCCGGCCCTTTATCGCCTCTGGAGCAAGGGTTTTTTGTCGGAGACGGCCCGCATCCTGGGTGTGGCCCGCCGGGAGAAGTCCGCGACCGAGTTCCGTGCAGAAATGCGCGAAGCGGTGGCGGAGACCGTGACGAGTCTCAGCGATGACGACTGGACCCCATTCTCCCGCATGCTGGACTACGTTCAGGTCGATCTTTCCGACCCCGATCAGCATCCCAACCTGCGCAAAGAGGTTGAGGAGCACGAGCGGAAGGCAGGCCTGTCCGGGAATCGCATCGTCTACCTGGCGACGTCACCCGACCTGTTTCTACCGTCAGTCGAGACTCTGTCCGCTGCAGGAATGATTCCCGAGCCCGACCAGCAACACCGTTTGCGCGTCGTGTTCGAGAAGCCATACGGCCACGATCTCGACTCGGCCCGCGAGCTGACCTCGGCTCTGAGTCGGCTGCTCCGCGAATCCCAGATCTTCCGCATTGACCACTACCTCGGCAAGGAAACGGTGCAGAACATTCTGCTGTTCCGCTTTGGCAATGCGATCTTCGAACCGCTCTTCAATCGCACCCACGTCGACCATGTGCAGATCACTGTCGCCGAATCGCAGGGAATGGAGCGAGGGCGGGGAGGTTACTACGATCGGGCCGGGGCCTTAAGAGATGTGCTGCAGAACCATGTGCTCCAATTGTTGAGCCTGGTCGCCATGGAGCCTCCCTCGCTGTTCGAGGGGGAGTACATCCGCGATGAGAAACTCAAGATCCTGCAAGCACTCCGCCCCGGCATCCTCAGCGGCCGCATCGCGGACTGGGCTGTCCCCGGTCAGTATACGGCCGGTTATGTGGGCGGCGTGGAGGTCCCGGGTTATCTGGAGGAAGAGCGTATCCCCGCCGATTCCCGCCGCGAGACCTACGTTGCCATGCACGTCGAGATCGACAACTGGCGCTGGGCGGGCGTCCCCTTCTACCTGAGAACCGGGAAACGGCTGCCCGCCCGGCTGACGGAAATTGCCATCGAATTCAAACATCCCCCACTCAACCTCTTTACGACAGTGGAGTGCGATGGAGACCTGTGCGACCTCGTCGAGGCGCAACCCAATACCCTCGTATTCCGCATCCAGCCCGAGGAAGCCATTACGCTCTCGATCTCGACCAAGCGACCGGGGATGCAGTACCAGATCCATCCGGTGGCGATGGACTTCGACTACAGCCAAGCTTTCGACATCGTTCTCCCGGAGGCGTATGAACGCCTGCTGCTGGACGTGATGCGCGGAGATTCGACGCTGTTCACCCGCAGCGATGAACTGGAAGCCGCCTGGCAGTTCGTCACTCCCGTTCTCGCCGCGTGGGAAGGGAACGACAGTCAGCCGGAGCCCTACGTCGCAGGGAGTTGGGGGCCTGAACGGGCGAATGCACTGCTCGGTCGGACGCATCGCGTCTGGCGCGAGCCTGATGCCACTCGGGGTCGCCGCCCCTCGGCGTAATCCCGGGGCCGCACGTCGACGTTCAGCGGTCTGTGTCCGCACCGCGGACTTCGCCGGACCATCCCCGCAGGACGTATGCCTGGAAGGCCAATCCCACCAGAAAGGCCGTTCCGACACCGAGCATATCGGCCAGCCAGTCACCGGCTTCACACGAACGGCCTACAGGAATCTGCAACAACTCGTCCACGACGGCATACACGGCAAGGAACGCGTACCAGGGCAGAACTCGACGCCAGGTCAATCGCCCCGAGGTGGACAGCCAGACGCTGATCAGGCCGGCCAAGACACCGTACAGGACGAAATGTGCCACCTTGTCGGCGTGAGAAATCTGCCCCGTCGTCTTAATCGGCGTGTGCATCAGGACGAACAACGCCAGCCAGTAGACGCCGAGCACGCCGGCCACCGTCATCCGCCAGCGGGACCGGCGCAGACGTTTCGCTGGCGGGTCCGGGGTAGGGTGGTCCCGATCGTGGCCGGTCATTTCTGAGGCCTGCCTTGTGGCCGACGTCGAACCGCCGGGCTCCGTCCCGTCAGACAGTTTCATCACCGGCTCTTATCGCTGGAACTGAGGATGAGCCTGGAGATAGTCGGCGACACGCCCGGTTCGGCTGATGGCCTCGGGCAGAAAGCGGATCGCCTGTTGAATGCGGTCGTTGGATTCCGCACAACTGAACCGCAGGAAACCTTGCCCGGCCTCACCAAAGCACTCGCCACCGAGGCAGGCGATGCCAAAGTGATCGTCCGCCCCCTCCAGCAGGTACATCGCCAGACCATGACTGGTGATGCCCAGCCGTTCGCAAACCGGTGCGACATTGGGAAACACATAGAAGGTCGCGACGGGGGGAAGTGTCTCGAACCCGTCGATCTGGTTCAGTCCCTCGGTGAGCAGCACCACCTTGGAACGAAACTCCTGCATCTGGGCGGAACGCTCGCCGTGATCCTGTTTCAGCGCCCGTGTCCCCGCCATCTGAACGAGCGGCGGAGTACAGGACAGCGACGTGTTGATCATCTTGCCGACGGCATCCGCGACCTCGTGCGAGGCCACGCAGAAACCGAGTCGCCAGCCGCTCATGCTGTACGACTTGCTGAAGGTGTATGCCGCCATCGCCTGATTCAACATCCCTCGCTGCGCCAACAGGGAGTGGTGTTCCCCTTCCCAGACCATATGGCAGTAAGGCTCGTCGCTGAAGACGGCCACATCTCGCCCGCGAATCAGATCGGCGATCCCCTGCAGGTCCTGTAGCGTCGTCACGCCACCCGTTGGATTGTGCGGTGAGTTGAGAAAGATCGCCTTGGGGGAGGCGGCGTTGTTCAGAAAGGCCTCGATGTCTGCCAGATCGGGGCGAAACTGCTGGGACTGCCGCAAAGGGGCAAACACGACCTGACCACCACGCCGCTGAATATTCGGCACATAGGTAGGAAAGTACGGGCTGAACACGAGTACGCTGTCACCCGGGTTGACGAAAGCCTCGCAGAAGAACTGTTCGAAGACCTTGGCACCGGGGCCCGCGACGATGTTGCGGGCATCAGCGGGGATGCCGAACTCCCCACGCACAAATTCCGCGGCCGCCTCTCGAAATTCGGGCAGCCCGGAGGACGGACAGTAATGCGTGTGGTTTCCCTGAATGGCCTCGACACCGGCCGCCTTTGCTGAGGAAGTGCTCTCGAACGGGCTGTCACCGATCTCGAGCTCCACAACGTCCTTGCCGGCCGCCTTCAGTTGCCTGGCAATCGCGAGAACGCTGAAGGCCGTTTCCACCGTCAGCGACTGGGCAAACTGACTGAGCGTTGCGGACACAGTAACTCCTCCAGACAAGACCCCGATGGCGGGTGCTTCACTTCCCGCGAGGGGCTCAGCGTAACCGAGAGTGGAGCGGCTTGCCACTTCGATTAGTCCCGCATAGCGAGCATCTCCCGCAGCCGAGCCCGCCGATCAGGGTTGGGCCTCGGCGATCACTTGGTGGAGATGGCCTGCGCGAGCGGCCTGAGGACCTGCTCAACGACATGTTCCGCCAGTAACTCCTCACAGTCGCGTCGCAACTCGAGCAACGTCTCCTCGAACGAGGCATCATGCTTCAGGCTGCCATACTGCCGAACAGTGAAGTAGACACTGATCTGTTCCTCGGGGAATTCATTCCGGCGGACCTGGTACGCGTTCGTGCGGGTCTCGATCATCAGGCGACACTGCCGACGACAGTCGTCCCCCATACTGATTGTGATGGATGGCTCGAAGTTGAGCGTTTTGGCTCCAGGAATTTCGAGCAGACTGTCGAACGCCGTCCCGATTCCGAGCGCCTCCGCGACGAGTTCATCGTGGTTGCCTCGATAGGCGAAATCGAAACCGATGAGAAAATCGAGAGCCTCACAGTCCAGCGGGCTGACCGACAGCATGTAGGGTGCGATCTGCAGCACGAGTTGGTGCTGGGCCACCGCCTGCTCGACAGTCTCCGGATTGACGAACCCGCTGCAGATGCGCCGTGGCTCGATCGAGAGCCAGCGGTGGTACGCATGATCCTTGTCTTCTTCGAGAACAAAGTCGCCATTCTCGCGGGTGTAGAAGTTACGCATCGACGGATACGTCTTCTGGACGCGCCCAGAAACTCCAGCACCGTCTCCCGTCCACTCGGAAGTTGCATCTCGGTGTTGAGATTCATGTTGACGAAATAGTCATCGGCCAGTGTGGCGTAACTCAGCATCTGGATTTCCTTGCGGTGCAGGAACGGTCGCCCGAGTGGCGGATTACGGCGAGCCTGGGGACAGTGCCGCAGCGATCGAGACAGCAGGCCGTCCGCTCATCTGCGGGGCCTCTTCGGACGCGGCAAGCCACAGGCCGTCTGAAGTTGACGGCGGCCGCTCGCGAGTGAATCATGGTGGTAATCACGGCCTGTCCATCGACCGCAACCCAAAGCTGGTGAAACTCTTCAAGGTCGCTCCACGGGAACACTCTCGACTGACGTCCGGTATTCTATAACTCATGGCCAACGCGGTCAAAGTGGCGAAATCCCCACAGGGAGGCAATTCCGATGTCCCATCACTCGTCCGCAGGACTGACCGCGATCTTCCCGACGGCTCTGGGGTGGTTCGGCCTGCATGGTCGTGAAGGAGTCTTGACGGCTCTGACTTTCGGACACGACTCCGCCAACGGGGTTCGATCGTGGTTACGACAGCGGCACCTGCGCGTCTCCGGCAAAGAACAATGGTCTGATCCGTTGCGCGAGAGACTGGAGCGCTACTCGGAGGGCCACGCGGAAGACTTCTCAGACGTCTCCATCCAGCGTCCATCCGGCCGATCGCAGTTCGAGAACCAGGTGGTGCAGGTGGTCAGACTGGTTCGGTATGGATTGACGCTCTCCTACGCGGAAGTTGCCCGGCTGGCCGGATCTCCCGGCGCGGCCCGGGCAGTGGGACGCGTGATGGCGACCAATCCGCTGCCAATCATTGTTCCCTGCCATCGCGTGATCGGCGCCCGGGGCAGTCTCGGCGGCTACTCAGCCCCACACGGGCTCCTCATGAAGCAGCACTTGCTTGACATGGAGGCCGACGTCGCCGAAACAAAGACGGAGGGCCGCGATCGGCTGCGACGAACTCAGCTCTCAGGCGTCCGATAGCTGGCCGCAAGTCGATCGTCCGGTTCCGTTAGTGGTCGGCCACACACGGGCGCTGGCCCTTGGGCTTTCCGGCGTTGTTGGTTTCTCGCGACCGGTCGCGGTCGTTAAGCTGGGGTTGAGGCTCAGGACTGACTTGAGCCTGCCTCGCGGGAGTTGAATGATGAGTGTCCGATTCGCGCGCACGACCGCCGACAAGTTGACCTACCATGTGTACGGCCGGTTCCTCCACCCGGAACTGTTCGACACCTGCAAGGTCCGCGAGCTGCGTCAGGGTCCATCTCGGATGGTGCTTCGCATCTGCGAATCCGGACATGTTGTCGAATTCTGCCATCCGCAGGGCGTGGTGAGCGAGATCAGCACGACCTCCCTTCTCGAACTCCCCCGTCGTGGACAATGTCTGTCGATTCCACTGAAGGGCGGACGGGATATCAGCGCAAGACCGGCTCCGGGGGTCGACTTCAAAGCGAGCACTCAGATTGAGTGGTTGGATCCCCAGGTGTTCGAGCGGCTCACGGAGGAGTTCCGTGGCGATCTGAACAAGGCGACCCTTTCCCAGGAATTCACCTCGCGCAACAGATGGCGGCCCGAACCGTTGAGCCTGTTGCATGCAGAGAGCGGCCCCGGCTGCTTGGTCGTCCATGCGTACCACACATTTCCGGACGAGTTCGCCATCGTCCGGACACAGTCACTCTACGAGTTCTGAGTGGCCGGCTCCGTGCTCGCAGCGACGTGCGTCCCCGCTCTTCCGGAGCGTGAGCTGTGACGCGTCGTGACAACGGAGGGTCAGCAGTTCTGCGCGGCGTCGGGAGCCGTCATGAGAATGCCCACCATCAGGTCATAGAAGGCGTGACAGCCCACCGTGACGCCGAATCCTCGAGTCAGGAACAATCCGGCGAAGACGAGGCCAGCCATCAGGCGAAACCCGAAACCGAACCATAACTCGGGGCTCTGCGAGAGCTGCTGTGCAGCCTGTGTCATCGGTTCCAGTGAGGCAACCATCGAGGCGGGGCCCGGTTGCAGGTAATGGGCCATCGAGAACACCAGACTCGTCACAAAGATCGCCAGCAGGGCTGAGAGTCCGACCGGAAGCAACAGGCCACGCAGCAGCAGAAAAACCGCCGGAAGCAGCAGGAGTCGAAACAACACTTCCTCATAGATTCCGGCACCGATGTAGCTGACCGCATTGGCCGCCGTGGCCGGAAACGACGCGGCAGGCAACCCGATATGACGACATCCCAGGCTGAGGAGTTGACCGGCTACGAGCAACAGAATGGCGCAGAGCAGGCTTTCGGCGAACATCCCGAACAACGTTTCGCGAGAGATCTGCCAGGGATGTCGTGCCAGAACATGCCAACCGGCGAGAATCACGACAATCAACATCGGCAGGATCCAGGGGCGATCGATGCCGAGCTGCAACAGCCAGCCCCGCATCCAGGTATCCGCCCCATTGCGGACCGCATGGGTGTTGCTGCCGCCGAGCCAGAGCACCCCGAATTCGTAGAGCCCAAGCAGCGGGAGCAGAAAGGCCAGGCTCACCAGCGGCCGGCGGGACTCTGTCCAGTAGTCTGATGCCATCGGGTGGCAGGAGGCCGAATTCATCAAGACCAGCCGGCGGGCGAGGACGACCGAGGATCACCATCGAAATCAAACGGACTGCAGGCGATCGCAGTGCTTCAGCCGGACTTCGCGCAGCCGCGAGTGCTGGGCCGTGAGGCCGCCGCAGAGTTCCGCAGTCTCGACATCGGCTGGAGGAGAGGTGCCACTCCACCGAAACCTCTGCCCAATCGTCAATTTCAGGCCAACCCGCCACTCCGCCGGCCGATCTGAGCAGCTTTTGGCGCATAATCGGGCAATGCGAACCGATGGTTGATTCCATTGGAATCCGACCCGTAAAATCCAGCGAGTCCCTTGGACCCGTCAATCGCAGGAGCCTCGCCGGGGGCTGAGCTCAGTCTCCGGCGCGGTTCTCATCCGACCGCGGGAAGGATCGGCGACCAGAATCCACGAGAGGCACGGATGGCCCGCGGGCGTCCCGTTGGCAGATGTCCCCAGACGTGGATGTGCGGGCTCCTCAGCTGGCAACAGGCGTTCACGTCCCAGGTGTAGCCGCTTTCGAAGAAAGATGACGATGGCCACAGACTTTCGTCGCAAAGAGCAACTCCCCGAACTGACAGGTCGTCTGGTCGACAGCTATGTCGAGATCGCCAGCATCAACCACCTGGGACATTGCCCCCTGCCCAGCACAATGGTCGTCGGCGAGATCCTTGCCGATCTCAAGGAGATCATGTATCCCGGCTATCAGCGCCGTCAGAACCTGCATATCGGCAACGTCACGTATCACGTCGGTGACCTCGTGGACGGTCTGCATGACAAGCTGACGCAGCAGATCGCCCGGGCACTGCGATATGATTACGATCGTCTCCACGGCGTCGATTGCCCCGACAAACGCGAGCGGGATTTCGAAGGGGATGGACAGAGGCTGGCGATCAGCTTTCTGGAAACACTGCCTGCCGTTCGCAGCCTGCTGTCGACCGATGTCCAGGCCGCTTTCGACGGCGATCCTGCCGCCTCGGGGCTGGATGAGATCATCTTCTGCTATCCCGGCCTGGAAGCGATCACCGTCCACCGGCTGGCCCATGAACTCTATCTGCGCAAGGTCCCTCTGATCCCGCGTATCATGGCGGAGCTCGTGCACAACCGGACCGGCATTGACATCCATCCCGGCGCCCAGGTCGGCCCGTCTTTCTTCATCGATCACGGGACCGGGGTCGTCATCGGCGAGACGTGTGAGATCGCGGCCCACGTAAAGATCTACCAGGGAGTCACTCTCGGCGCGTTGAGCTTTCCTCGCGATGGGGAGGGGAACATCGTCCGTGGCACCAAGCGTCATCCAACCATTGGCGAAGGGGTCGTGATCTATGCGAACGCGACCATCCTCGGCGGGGAAACGGAGATCGGTGCCAATTCCGTCATCGGTGCCGGTGTGTCGCTGACGAGGAGCGTGGCCCCCAACACCATTGTGACGGTCGAGAAGCCTTCACTGAAGTTTCGGGAGGCTTCGTGAGGAGGGCCTGCTGCCGGGGCAGACAGGGGCCTTGCAGCATCGGCGTGTGTAACACACTGTTGACCGGACCTGAAGTTGGCACATGGCCTGCGTCAGAAAACGTAGAGAGAGCTGAAGGCTACCTCCACGTGCACCTGGGAACGCACTGCTTAGGGCTGCTCGGTTTCCCGCCTGACCCGGTTTGCAAGGCCCCACCGCACGGGAGATAGCCTTCAGCCCCCCCCAGTGGATGTGCAGGCTATCGCAATCGTCTCAGCGATGCAATTGCCGGAACAGCGATGAGAAGGTCGCAGCAGGCCAAGGCATGCCCCTCACGAGGCTCGGAACTGTGACGCCTCGGTTGCCCGATGGTCCTTGGCGGCGATTCGCCCAGAGGTTCAGCGGACGGACTCTGTGGGGATGCGCAGCACGGTATCCAGGGGCAGCCGATTCGGGTCTGTCAGCCTGTCCCGATTGGCCTCAAAGATCTCAAGGTAGCGGTCCGGACTCCCCAGGAAGCGCGTCGCCAGACTGCTAAGCGTGTCTCCTGTTTGCACGACATGCGACTGGAAATCGGCGCGGGAATTGGGCGAGGGGGGTTGGCTGGCGATCTTGCTGGGAGCCGCCCCGCGGTGTTCGGGCATGCCCCGAGGCTCCGCCGTCAAACTGGCGGCCGACACGGCCGGTAAGGCGACCTTGTGGATCGGCACGATTGCCACCGCGGGAAGCGACATTCGGGCCGACGAGGCAATCGGCTCGGGAGCACCTGGAAGAGGTTCCAGCGTCACCTGTTCCACGGGCCGGTCCCCCCGACCTTCGCGACCTGTCCCGGGGATCGCCCGTGCCGAAGCGTGATCCGAGTGCGGCACCACAACCGCCAGGGAACGCCTCTCAAAGTCGGCATCGACCCCTTCGCGCGCCGTGTAGGCGCGGACGCGCAACCGTTCGATGTCATCATCGAGGTGATGCAGCGATTCTCCAGTAGCTCCACGCGGCGACTCGATCGGCTCGTGGCGATAACAGAATGCGCCCGCGAAGCCGATGACCATAATCGCCAGTGCGAGCCCCAGTTTCTGATCCGGATCCACGGTCCTCGTCCCTGGAAGCCTAGTCATCACGAGCAGTTCGCGCGCAGATCACGCAGCCCCACTTCCTTCACTCATCGGAAGTGTCCCCGAGGCGCCGCGCCTGGAACTGGTCCAAATCCGGTCATCTCCGCCGATTATGAACGGACCGATGGAGAAACCGGATTCTGCGGCTGAAGATCGCTCCATTTGTAGCGTCTGGAGCGGGCGGGGCCTCAGGACTGCGCGGCAACGGCCGCCCAGCCCTGTCGAGTTCCGTCAGTTCTGGGCCTGCAGCACAATCATCGCGAGGGGTGGCAACGTCAGAGACAAGGCCTGAGGGTGCCCATGCTTCGCCGTCGGCGTGGTCTGCACCAGACCGGCGTTTCCGATGTTGGTCCCGCCATAAAACGCCGCATCACTGTTGAGTACCTCCCGGTACGTGCCCTCCCGAGGCACCCCCACGAGATAACCATCCCGAGGGACGGGTGTGAAATTCGCGACAACGACACACAGGTCGCCGCGACGACCGTGGCGGCAGAAGGCGAACACGCTGTTGACGGCATCGTCCGCCTGGATCCACGAGAAGCCTTCCGAAAGGAAGTCCTGCTCATGCAGGGCGGGACACTCCTTCGTGACCCGGTTCAAGTCGCCGATATAGCGCTTGATCGCGTCATGGCGCTCGTACTTCAGCAGCTCCCAGTCGAGCTGGGAATCGTGGTTCCACTCGAGCCACTGGGCGAACTCGCCCCCCATGAACAGGAGAGGCTTGCCCGGCATGGTGTACTGATAGCCGTAGAGCAATCTGAGATTCGCAAACTTCTGCCATTCGTCGCCCGGCATCTGCGAAACCAGTGATCGCTTGCCGTGGACCACTTCGTCATGCGAGAGCGGCAGAATGAAGTTCTCCGTAAATGCGTAAATCATGCGGAACGAGAGTTCGTTCTGATGATGCCGGCGATGGATGGAATCCCTGCGGATGTAGTGCAGGGTGTCGTTCATCCACCCCATGTCCCACTTCATGCTGAAGCCGATTCCGCCATCGTACACGGGGCGCGACACGCCGCCCCAGGCCGTCGATTCTTCGGCGATCGTCAGGATTCCCGGGAACTCCCCGTGCAGCATCGTGTTGAAATCCTTGAGAAACTGGATCGCTTCCAGGTTCTCCCGGCCGCCATATCGATTGGGAATCCACTCCCCATGCTCGCGGGAGTAATCGAGGTAGAGCATCGACGCCACCGCATCCACTCGCATGCCGTCGATGTGGTAGACGTCTGCCCAGAAACGCGCACTCGACAGCAGAAAGTTGCGGACCTCGTTACGGCCGTAGTTGAAGATGTAGGTATTCCAGTCCGGATGGAAGCCCTGCCGCGAATCCGCGTGCTCATACAGTGCCGTCCCGTCGAATCGGCCCAGTGCATGGCCGTCGGTGGGGAAATGGGCCGGTACCCAGTCGATCAGCACACCCAGTCCATGCTGGTGACAGTAGTCGACGAAGTTCTTGAAGTCTTCCGGCGAACCGTAGCGGCTCGTTGGTGCGAAATAGCCGGTGGTCTGATACCCCCAGGAACCGTCAAACGGGTACTCCGTAACCGGCATCAACTGCAGGTGCGTGAATCCAAGCTCGTGACAGTAGTCGACGAGAAATCGGGCCAGTTCCTCGTAGGTGTGGTAGCGCCGACGATCCCACGGCCGCTTCCACGACCCCAGGTGCACCTCGTAGATCGAAATCGGCTGTGCGAACCAGTCCGTCGAGCGACGACGCTCCATCCACGCCTGATCGTGCCAGTGAAACTGGTTGAAGTCGCAGACAATCGAAGCGGTCTTCGGGGGATGCTCGGAGCGGAACGCATAGGGATCCGCTTTCTGCAGAATCTCGCCCGAGTCCGTCCTCAGGCTGTACTTGTAGGCATCCCCCTCATGCATTTCCGGATAGAAGCCGGTCCACACACCGGAGTCGCTGCCGTGCAGGTGAAAGCCACCATGCTGCCAGTGATTCCGGTCGCAAACGACACAGACCTCTCGGGCATTGGGTGCCCAGACCGCGAAATGCACACCGTCAATCCCGTCACGGCGATCGACGTGCGCCCCCATGAAATCGTACATGGAACAGTTCACTCCTCGGCGGAGGGCCCTCTCCTGTGCCTCGCTGAGTCGGACCAGCGGGCCGTCAGCACGCTGCGGCGTTCGCAGAGATGGGGACCAAGCCGACGTCGTCTGGAGCCCTCCTGACATCACATCCCTCCTTCCGTAAACGAAACCTTGTCGGTATTGAAATCATTTCCGGCCTCAGAGTCGAGGCCGAGCCATGCTCCAATAGCGATCAAGTCCGAAGTGACGGACCAGATTCGAAACGAGCCGGTCAATCGGCGCCGCCCTCTGGCGTGTTGCAGTCGGCCAGACTTACCGAGTCCGCAGCCTCCGCAGGCGGCTGAACAGGCGCACGTCAGGGGCGCGGCTCCTGAGGCCCGTCGGGCCGCTCACCAATGGCGCTCTGCGTTTCAACGGGCACGGGCTCCGTCGCCTGCGGATCCGTGTGGAGCTCCCCGGCCATGGTGGAATCGACGAAGTCCGCCTCGTTCGCCTGATCTTCCAGAAGATCGTGCTCCTCTGACGGGGGCTCGATGATATCGTACTCCGGCGGAACCGATGCGACGCGTGATGAACGCAACCCGCCCACTGGTTCGCCCCCCGTGCCGGCACCCGGCTGCGACCTCGTCACCTGCCAGTCCTTGGCCATCCAACCGGTATCCTCGGGGGATGACGTCAGATCGTCTTCGTCGAGACCGTCGTCATCCAGATCCGACGCGGCCTGAATGTTGGCCTCGGGGAATCCGAGCAGGAAGGGGTGGTCATCCGAGCTCCGGGACAGGCCTCCCAGGACGGACATGACCCGATCGATGATCTCGTCGGGACTGCTGCCTTCCCTCACCAGGGGGGACTCGATTTCGTCCACATCTGCGTCGGTCTCAGTGCCACGCGGCACGCTCGGGCGTCCTGATCGGGATTCAGGTGTTGCCTCATGACGACGTGAATCGGCCTGCCCCCTCAGATCTGCAGCCAATGTTGTTTTCGTTGGGGAATCGCTGCGCATGGCGTTCGCCTGTTCCGCCAGGCGATCCAGTCGGGCGTAGCGATCACGGACAGGCGACTCCAAGAACCCCGAGACGGGGCAAGGCACCTGATCGTCGGCCTCACACTCTGGCTGCAGGTTGTCGTCCACGTGGCTGTCTTCCTCCGGCTTCTGCACATTCTCGGAACAAACGGACTTCTGGCTGTGCGCGAGCCCGGCCGTCTCACTGGGGAGCGCGTCTGCGACTGGCTCTTCTGGCCCTCCCACTTCGAAGGAGGCGACTGGCGATGTCCAGGAGGCGGTGGCCGCGGGAGAATCTCCCAACACGCAATCGGGAGTCAAGACTGGTTCTGGAGCTCGGCTTGAGGTGGCTGCCGTCTCGGAATTGTCGGTCATGTCAGATTGATCAGCGTTCATCGGGCCCTGTTCAGAGTCTTCTATCGGCAGAAGGTCGTCGACCGGCAACGAATTCCACTGCAGCGGCAGTTGCTGCAGGTCGCCGTAGGCCATCCGCACGGTCTTGGCCGAGAGCGGGCGTTCCCGGATTTCACAGGCCCGCTCCAGACAGCGTTCGCTGAGCCGGTGCAGGCACCGCAGTACGCCATCGCTGGCATGGCAGATGAGCTCGAGGGCGGGAGCCGAAATCGTCTCCTGCAGCACTCCCCCGACCTCGGCGAGGCACGCCGCCAGATGCCGGGCGGACTCCTCACGCCTGAGTGGTTCCATGGAGACGTGGCAGACAATTCGCTGATTCAGCGCCTCCATCTCCGAACGGATCAGTACCTCTTCGAGTTGGAGGGTGCCAGCCAAGACCAGCCGCACCAGAGGTCGCCCCTGTTCGATGTAATTGGTCAACGAACGGAGCCCTTCCAGCAACCGCGGAGGCAGTTCATGGGCCTCGTCCACGATCAGCACCACGCCGCGCCCGTCGGCGACGGACTCTCGTGCGAGCGAAATCAGCTCGAGACGCGCCTCCTGCTCGAACACCCCGGCATGCGGTGCTTGCAGTTCGTACAGAATCGACTGCAGCAGCGAACGCCGTGTGACACATCCGGATCCGGACAGAACTGCAACATCGAACTCTGCTCGCAGTTCCTGCGCCAGTCGATGACAGACGATCGTCTTGCCCACGCCGGGCGGCCCTGTCAGCAGGGCCACACCCTGGCCCGCCCGGGCTGCAGCGGCCAGATCTGCCTGAGCCTGGGGTACCGAGGGGCCGGGAACGAAGTACTCGTCATCCGGGCAAGCTCCGAAGGGGTTCCCGCGGAATCCGAAGAAGTCCTCCACCATGCGTCGTCCCTCTGAGGGCAGGGTAATCCGTGTTGTGGGCGCGTTCCCGAGCGCGAGGCGCCAGTCGGCTGGCCCCAGACATCAGATCGAAACGCTGCGATTGTCGGCTTGAGGAGAACCGCTGCGATCGATTCCCGCGACCCATCAGTTTGGACACCGTGACTGTCAGATCGATCACCGCAAGCAGGAAATATGGGCCGGTTGTGCCCGTACGGACACGGGGCCGAAGTCGCACAGATTTGCCGTAACACTAATAAGCAATGGGAATTGCTTCACCGAACACGCCGCTGACCCTCCCGCCGGCGGCGAACGGAATCGGGCACACGCTTTGCCCTTTGGTCTCTTCGACGTAAAATGCTTAAAAGGCTGCTCGAGCAGCCTGCTTTCGTTTTTGTGGGGTATCCCGCGACAACATGTCCAATGTGACCATTACGATCGACGACCCCGAGCAGCTCCAGACCCTGTTCGGAGTTCAGGATCGATACCTGAGGCAAATTCGAGATAGTTTTGGTGTCAATCTGGTACTCCGCGGAGATGACCTCATCATCGAGGGGCCCGATGAGCAGGTGGCTCGCAGCCGGGCGGCGATCGATCAGCTTCGCGGGATCATTTCCCGGTATGGGCAACTGAGTGAGGGGGATGTCGCCCGGGTGCTGGAGCAGCCCGGAGACGCGAGTGGCGACAAAGCCGAAGATCCGATTCTGCTGTTCGAACGAGCCAGAAATGTCTCCCCCCGCACGGCGGGTCAAGCCAGTTACGTTGCGGCCATGCGAAAGCACGATCTCGTGTTCTGCACGGGTCCCGCCGGTTGCGGCAAGACCTATCTCGCCGTCGCCATGGCACTCAACGCCTTGAGACAGGAGCTGGTCCGGAAGATCGTGCTCGTCAGACCCGCCGTGGAGGCCGGGGAAAAGCTGGGCTTTCTGCCAGGCGACCTGCTGGCTAAGGTCAATCCTTTTCTGCGCCCGCTGCTTGATGCCCTGAACGACATGCTCGATTTCGAGCAGGTCCGACGCTACCTGGACAGCGATGTCATCGAAATCTTGCCGCTCGCCTTTATGCGCGGCCGCACACTCAATGAGACGTTCATCATCCTCGACGAGGCTCAGAACACGACCATCACGCAGATGAAGATGTTTCTGACACGGATGGGTGAAGGTTCCCAGATCATCGTGACGGGGGACGAAACCCAGTCCGACCTGCCCAAGCACGTCAGTTCCGGCCTTAGCGACGCCACCCATCGGCTGCGTGCCATCGCCGGAGTAGCCGTCGTCCAGCTGACGGGACGGGACATCGTCCGACATCGACTGGTACGTGATATCGTGCACGCCTATGACGAAAAACCGGGAAAGCGACGCTGACTATGCCGCCGTCGGCCCGTTGCCGAAGAGAATTCGCCAGCGTGCAACACCACCTGATTCCCGCCTGAGGGAACACTCGACTCGCCACGAAGCGACCGTGAGCACTGTCCGACACTGAGAGCCAGTTCCACCGATGCACTTCTTCGGCCACAAGAAGGCGAAGCACTCCCGCACGCTCTCCGTCCATACGCCGGAGACCGTGTCGGCGCACCTGTGGCGTCGCCTGCAGGAGCGCTGGGTCCTGGGACGTCTGGCTCTCTGCCTGGGTGCCATCCTGCTGCTGTTGTTGAGCGTCCAGAGCTGGAATGCTCCGTTCCCGTACCGGGAGGGCCAGCGCTCCAGGAACGGGATCCTGGCGACGACGGAATTTCATGTCGTCAATGCCAAGCAAACGACCCTGGCGCGAAAACGCCCGCTCCCGGGCCCCGTTCGTGTTTCGGAATCACACGGATCGCCTCGAGACGCTGGTGCCCAGCTTTCGTGCCGCTCTCATGGCCATCCAACAGGCGCAAGATGTCGACGAGGTCCTCCCCGAGGTCCGTGAGGCTTTTGGCCTGACCACCCGCTCCATCGAGGCGGATCCGACCTCCTTTCCCGGGGCCCGCACGGACGAAAGTGAGGACGAAACCGACACCTTCGCCAGTCTTCGCCAAGCGGTCTCTGTGACCGGCGAGCAATCTGCCGAGCAGCGGATCGAAGACCTCGTCTCTGAGTTCTCAAAGCTTGTGGCGCCACTCCGGGACAACGGGATTCTCTCGGAGGAGGATGTTCGCAAGCTGGGCATTCGACTCAACAGCACGATCTCGGTGATCCCCTTGGTAGAAGCGACCGCACCGGCACTGACCCCGGGCTCGCCCAGCGACCCCCGGATCGTGAACCGTTCCGACGTCCTGCTGGACAGCGTCCTCAGCGACGTGGGCACGCTCGGCGCAGAGAAGACCTGGAATTTCTATCCCGAACTCCTCCAGATTCAGTCACCTGTCAAGCAGTGGCTGCGGACGCAGATTGAGCCGACCTTGGTTTACGATGCTGCTGCAACCCGCGCCAGGCAGACCGCTGCGGAAGAGGCGGTCGCTGATGTCATCGATGATTATGTTGCGGGCGACACGCTGCTGGCCCCCCGCGAGCGAATCACCGCAGACAAACTGGCATTGCTCGATGCCCAGTACCGACAAAGCGAAGCGGACGCGGGAGCCGGTGAGCGACTGATTCGCGTGGCCGTGGTATTCGCGATGCTGGTAGTGCTGGCGTTTCTCAATGGCTTTTACATCATCCGCAACGAACCACAACTGGTAACCAGTGCCAGTCGTCTGACGGTCTACCTGCTCTCGATCGTGCTGGCGATCACCCTGGGCAGAATCATGTCGTATGACCCGTTGCGGGCTGAAGTGATCCCGCTGGCGGCGACCGTCATGATCTTTGCCATCGCTTACAACCAGGTGCTGGCGGCCTTGACTGCCCTGACGGTCAGTCTGGTCGTAACGTTGGCGACGACGGCGGAATTGTCGCAATTCGTGGTCTTGATGAGCACGGCCACGACGGCCGTCCTCCCCCTGTCCCGCGTCTCGTCCCGCACCACCTTGATCAAGTCGGGTTTTCTCGCCGGAGTGACCTACTTTCTGGTCTGGTGTGGCATCCACATCATCCAGTCCCAGTCGGTCACCTTTGTGCTTCAGGACGCCCCCCTGTGGATCCAGGGACTGAAGGGTGCCGGCTTGTGCCTGCTGACCGGTTATCTCGTGGCGGGCAGCCTGCCGTTCATCGAATCGACGTTCGGGGTTGTGACCGGGATCAGCCTGCTGGAGATGAGCGATCCCTCGCATCCGCTGCTGCAGGAACTCGTGCGTCGCGCTCCGGGAACGTACAACCATTCGATCTCGGTCGCCAGCATTGGCGAGGCGGCGGCCGAGGCCATCGATGCCAACGGATTGCTCGTCCGGATCGGGGCGTATTTCCATGACATCGGGAAGATGCTGAAACCCCAGTATTTCATCGAGAACGTCGAGGCCGGGACACGAAGCCGGCATGAGCACCTGGCCCCCGCCATGAGCACCCTCATCATCATCGGGCACGTCAAGGACGGTGTGGATCTCGCGGAACAGTACAACCTGCCGGGACAGCTCATCGATTTCATCGAACAGCATCATGGGACGACGCTGGTCGAGTATTTCTATCACGAGGCGGCACGTCAGGCCGGCGAAAGCCCGGATCACAAGAGCAACGCCGAGGAATCAACGTTTCGCTATCCGGGCCCGAAGCCGCAGACGCGCGAAGCCGGAGTCATGATGCTGGCCGATGCCGTGGAGAGTGCCAGTCGCACCCTGTCGGACCCCACGCCGAAACGTCTCGAGACACTCGTCCACGACATCTCCATGAAGCGATTGCTGGACGGGCAGTTCGAGGAATGTGCGTTGACGCTGAGCGAACTCCGCAAGGTCGAGAAGTCGCTGGTGAAGTCCCTGATCGGCATCTATCACGGGCGCATCAAGTACCCCGAGGCCCGCACGGCATGACGTCCCGACCACCTCACCTCACCGATCATGCCACCAGCCGCTCGCCCTCGACCGACCACCCACTTCCGACGCAGAGCTACTGCATCAGCATCTCCAACGAGCAGTCGCTGATGCCGGTCGACGAGTCCTGGCTGATGGACGTGGTGCGCGGAGTGCTGGTCGATGAGGGCATCGCCGAGTCGGACATCAGCCTGGCGATTGTCGATGACGACACGATCCGGGTCCTCAATTCACAGTTTCTGGATCACGACTACGCCACCGACGTCCTCAGCTTCCGTCTGGACGACAGCGACGCCCTGCCGGCGGACGCCAACCTGCACGCCGAGCGGACCATCGAGGGCGAGGTCGTCATCAGCGCCGAAACGGCCCTGCGTACCGCCGCTGAGCTGGCCCTGCCCGGCAGTGCAGAGCTGGCCTTGTATCTTGTTCATGGGCTGTTGCACCTCTGTGGCCATGACGATCAAATGCCTGAAGCCCTTGCTCAAATGCGCGACCGGGAGGTGCACCACTTGAAAAAATGGGGCATTCAACCACACTATCCAGAATGAGCGCACCCCCAGAGCAGGCTCGGACACGGAACCTCCACCAGGAGGAGCCGGGCTCGCACTGGAACCCGCCGGTATGTTGGTGTCAATTGGCACATCGGAATGCTGGTCGGGCATGGTGTCTTTCCCTCAGGTGATCGATTGTCCCCAGAATTGTGGCAGTACATTGCGGTCCTGACCTTCGGCCTGGCGTTCCTGGCCGCCTTGGCTGCCTATAGCCTGCGAAACTACCTGCGCAGCCGACTCGCACAGCTCTGCCGCCATCACGACAACGAAAACCGCTTCGGAGCCGTGCTCAAGAACGATGTCCAGGCGCTGCAGGCCTGTGAACTTGTTCAGCTGATTTCGCTGCTGGTCCTGGGCGTGGCGTTCGCAGGGGGCCTGCTCCCTCAGCAGTCTTCTGCCGGTACCGTCGCGTCGGTTCTCACGGCCTTTGTGCTGACCGGTGTGGTGGTCCTGATAGCGCTCCCCTCGGCGCTCTCGCGGGTGTTGGGCGAGTCACTGCTGTATCACGCCTGGCCTGTGCTCGCTGTCGCCACCAGGATGCTGCAGCCACTGCTGTCACTCTCGCGCTGGATCGATACCTTCTGCCATCGGCTCGCCGGCCGGCAGGATCCCGACACCGAAGACTCAGCCTCGATTACCGACGAGCTGCAAAGTGTCCTCGACGAAGGCGAGCGGGAAGGTCAGCTCGAATCGCGTGCCGGACGCATGATCGAGCGGATCATGGAACTGCAGGAGGAAGATGTCAGTGCCGTCATGACACCCCGGACCGAGATGGTCTGTATCCAGCGGGATGTTCCCATCGACGAGGCGCGTAAGGCCTTGCTCGATGCCGGTCACTCCCGTGTCCCCGTAGTGGGGGAGTCAGCCGATGACGTGATTGGTATTCTCTATGCCAAAGACCTGCTGCAGCATCTCGCGACCGGGAACAACAGCGATGTCTCGCTCGCCGAGATCGCCCGGGAACCGTTCTACATCCCCGAGACCACGGCCGTCGATCATCTGCTCGAACGGATGAAGCGCGAGCGATTTCACCTGGCAATCGTGCTCGACGAATATGGTGGCGTTGCAGGACTGATCACGATGGAAGACATCCTCGAAGAGATCGTCGGAGAGATTGCCGACGAGCACGACCCCACCGAAGCCGTATCGGTGCGCCGTATCGATGCCTTGACGGCCGAAGTCGATGCGCGAGTCCACCTGGATGATCTCAACGAGGAATTCGGTCTCGAATTGCCGGAAGACAACGACTTCGACACCATCGGCGGGTTCGTGTTCTCAGAACTGGGACACATCCCCAAGCCCGGCGAGACCCTCACCTGGCAACAGTTGCGATTGACCGTCCTCGACGCCGACAAGCGCAAGATCAACCAGCTGCGACTCGAGATCGACCCGACACTGACACCATCGGTCGACGAAGCCTGAGCACAGCTTCAGGCCCGAGGTCCTGGGTGAGCGAGCGCCCCGGAAGTCGTGAGACCCGGGAAGTTCGTTGCTCAGAACCCGGCGCTGCGGGGGGTCCGCGGGAACGGGATGACATCGCGGATATTCTGCATCCCCGTCAGCAGCAACAGCATCCGCTCCAGCCCGAGCCCAAAGCCCGAATGGGGAACGCTGCCGAACGAACGCAGGTCCCGATACCACCAGTACTCTTCCGCTGGCAGTCCGCATTCGGCCAGCCGTTGATCGAGAACCTCGAGTCGATCCTCGCGCTGACTGCCGCCAATGATCTCTCCCACCCTGGGCACGAGCACATCCATGGCGCGCACCGTCTTGCCATCGTCGTTGCAGTACATGTAGAAGGGTTTGATCGTTCGTGGATAGTCGAAGACGATCAAAGGCTGACGGAAATGTTCTTCCGTGAGATAACGTTCATGCTCGGCCTGCAGGTTCACACCCCACGCGACTGGGTACTCCCAGGCCTGGCCACTCGCCGAGAGAATCTCGACCGCCTCCGTGTAGCTGACTCGGGCAAAGTCCTCGCTCAGAATGTGATTCAGCGTCCCCAGAACGGTCTGATCGATCCGCTCGTTGAAGAACTCCATGTCCTCGCGGCAGTCCGTCAGGACATCGTGGAGGACGCTCTTGATGAAGGTCTCTGCAAGCTGCATGTTCTGCTGGAGATCGCAGAAGGGGACCTCCGGTTCGATCATCCAGAATTCGGCGAGGTGCCTAGCCGTATTGGAGTTTTCAGCCCGAAACGTGGGCCCGAAGGTGTAGCAGGGCCCGAGGGATGTCGCGAAGATCTCGGCCTCGAGCTGACCGCTGACCGTCAACGAAGCGCGCTTGCCGAAAAAGTCGTCGGCGAAGCCGCCCCGCGATTGCACTGCTCGTTGAGCAGGGTCGTCACGGTAAACATCTCACCCGCCCCCTCGCAGTCACTCGTCGTGATGATGGGCGTCTGGACGTAGAGAAATCCCCGCGACTGAAAGAACTCATGAATCGAATGAGAGAGTCGATTGCGGACCCGGGCGATGGCGCCGAAGGTATTCGTGCGAGGTCGAAGGTGTGCGATCTCCCGCAGGAACTCGAACGAATGGCGCTTCTTCTGCAGCGGGTAGGTTTCTCCGTCCGCGGCGCCGATGAGTTCCATCCCGGTCGCGTGGAGCTCGATGCGCTGCTTGGCCCCCTGTGACTCCTGCAGGTGCCCGGTGACGCACAGACTCGATCCCGTGGTGACTCCCTTGATGGTGTCTCTGTAGCCTGGGACTTCTGCGGCAACGACGATCTGCAGATTGGCAAGGCAACTGCCATCGTTGAGTTCGATGAAGGAAAACCCTTGCTTCGAATCGCGGCGCGTTCGCACCCAACCTGCGACCTGCACTTCCTGGCCGGCCGTTCCTTCCCTCAGCAGGGTCACGACACGTGACGACAGTTCCCTCATCGAACGACTCCCTCCGGCAGAGCTCTTGTCAGCACACGTCGGTGAGAATAGCAGGATGGCCGGGAGGTGAGGAGTGCGCCATGGTCGCATTCAGCGATTCCGGGACTCACGGTTCGCGGAAATCGCAGAGCCGGCAACAGGTCGTGCATCGGACCGCCGCAAGAAGAAGCGGAGGCAGCCGAAACGTCTTTCGACTGCCTCCGCAGAGGGTTGTCAGCGGTGTCGTTCTGAGTATCAGAGACTCATCGTCTCGGCACGGGGACAAGTTCCGGGGCGCCGGCTGACTTCTCGAGTGCAGCCTCCAGCGCGGAATCGTCGGACGGAATCGGAGCATAGGGCTCCGCGGGTTGTCCGACAGGCGCGTCAATCACCGGAGCGAACTCATAGGTGGGACCATACGAGTTCTCTACCGGATAGCCTGGTTCGTAGCTGTCTTCACCGGACACGACGCCTTCGGAGGGACATTCCCAACCCGCAGGACAGCCTTCCGGGCAGTACGCACCCGATCCAGCGTGGCGACAGATTCCGCAGCCGGGGATGCTTCCGCTGAAGTCGGGAGAGTGCCACTCGGCCGGATTCGGCACCGGCGGCACCATCCCGGGATTCGGAGACCAGGTCGGGACCTGCTGGTAGTAGTAGCCAAGCTGTGTAGTGTCGGTCGGCATATACACCATCGGATAGCGGAAGCCGGCCCGAGCGCCCGTCTGCTCACCGGTCCACGCGGCCGGGAAGTAGCGCGTGTAACGCACCGGCACCCGTCCGATCGATCCCGGCTCGCCCGTGGCAGCACCATTCATCGGCTTCTTGAGCGGCGGTGCCCACCCATGGTCGGGGGGAAGGGTACACCCGGTATGATAGGGGCTCAGCCACTGGAGCACTTGGCACAGGTGTTCGTGGCACGCACATCCTGGACCATGCCCACAGGGTCCGTATCCACAGACTCCGCCGGGGCAGACGCCTTCGGGACAAATGGTTCCCGGAGGACAAGCCGCTCCGCAGGGAGCCTGTTCAAAGGTTGCTCCACCGTATGCGGCGGAAGCTGCATCGCATGGGGCCTGATTCGCCTGGCGTCGATGTCGACGGCCAAGTCGGACGACACCTTCATCGTCGCAGGCCTGTCCGTAGGCAAACGCGGCGCTGAGAAGCATCACGCACGCCGGCGTTAATCGTTTCATGGTAGTGCAGAGCATGGGTCGTTCCCTGACTTGCGGGGTCGTCATGAGAGAATACTGCGGGATGCGTGAGTGCACCGGAGCATCTGCACCGGCGACACCAGCGCCGGTGGTTACTGGACGCTCGACTGATGCGAAATCGGAGTGAGACGGCTGGAAGGCACTCCCCAGCCGTAGTTGTAGGTGTGCCGTACATTCGGCGCGAGCGGCACGGAGACCGGTCCGCCGTAACCCTGGGCGGCGTAGATCATGCCGTCACGGGCGTCGGAGTACTGCTGCGAAGCGGGATCGGCGGGATAAACCATGCTGTAGTGGCCATAGGGATAAGATCCGCCGCCACCAGATCCGTCCCAGAGGAAGTAGCCAAACTTGCATTTGAGATAGGAGTTGAAGCCGGCACTCGCGTTCAACTGGTGGGCCCGATGCAGCGCTGCCTGTCCCTGGAGATACCGGGAGAAGCAGTTGTCGTGCAGCATGGCCTCGCCGGCACAGATGGGACAGCCGGGGCCGTAGTAGCCATGCTGGCAGAAACTGGCGGCCGTCTCGGGGGCCGCGACTTCGCTTCTGCAGTCTGACGCGCGGCGTCCCCGATCTCGGTGCCACCAACCGTCGCTGGTCGCGACGTCGCATCCATCGCAGGCTTCGGGATTTTCAGGTGCGCAGGCCCCCGAGGTCTGCTGAATGTCGCCGGACGCGGGCTGGTTCCACTTGCCGGCCAGCAGGCGCTCGAGCGCCGCTGTGGTTTCAGCATTGCGGCTGCGCAGGTCGGACGATTGCCCACGGAGCACGACAACACCGGCTTCGGGCGTGGCCTGCTCTGCAGACGAGGATCTTCCCAGACGCACCACACCGGTGTCGTCAGCCTGTGCGGCTCCCGCCGCAGTGATCATCAGCGTCAGGACGCCGAGGCAGCCCGTCAATCGGGCAAGGTAATGAATCTTCATGACACGATTCCTGGGTCTCGCGGGAAGGGAATATGCGGGTCACTCTCGCGGGGTCAGTCGACCCCGACATGCGGCTAACGGGGCGGGTGATAGCCGGACAGGATCGGAACGTGGGAACGGTACTTGACCTTCACTTCGGTCCCCTGCAGCTTCCATTTCTCGTGCTGACGGACTCCGCAGGGCGTGACGATCCAGTGTCCCTTGACCTGGTAATAGAACGGCCCGTGCATCGAGTGATAGGTATGCGGGTACAGCATCTCGTGCGGGGCCAGCGCCTGGTTCGTGATGATCGTGCCTCCACTCCAGGCGGGTACGTACTGCACGGGCGCGGGGTAAAGCGGTGCGTTCAATACGGGATACACCCCCGGTGTCCCGAACTCTGTGGCCGGAGGCTGAGCCCCCTGCGTCACCAGTGACGACGAAGTGGTGGCGACGAACACCACCACAGCAATTGCGAACCGAGTCACCATCTTGACAACCCTCCCTGTTGAAAGATGTCTCTCGAGGAGACTTTCCTGTATCTGAGCGGCAACGCCGCCGGAATCCGCAGTGCAACCCTCACCACGGAGAACCGAACGCCCACATCCGGGACGATCGTTCAATAGAATGATTCGGCTCGTAGGGATCGTGACGTCAAGCCATTCTCTTTCCGCCATTTCGATTCCATCAGTTTTTCCAACTTCAATGCCTGCAAGGGGGTTATGGGCATTTCCCATCCGGAAGAACTGAAACAATCGGTGCGATCCGGGACTCCTGCCTGACTTGCAAAGTCCACGCATTTTCTAGAACCTAGGCCCGCCCGTCAGAGGTCCGGCGGAATCAGATCCGGGCGGCAGAATGGCCTCAGATCACCGGGTCATCCGTCGCCCCGAGGTCGCGTCATGCGAGTTGCGCCGCGGCAGGATTCGTAGAGACATCATTCTGGCCCCATCCGGGGATGTTGCCCGAATGAGGGACGTACCGCGATGGACGGGTGGACGGTCATCGGCACCGGCGGGTACACAACGGCATCCCCGAAGGGCGGAAGGAGGGAACCTTGGCGAAACGCCCTCAAAACAGCCAATCAAGTGAGCAGTCGAACGGATCGGGCAGCACAGAGCGGTCGGACGATCCCGGCGTAAGATTCGTGTCCATCAGCAATGAGACACGGCGGCGGTATCTCAATTACGCCATGTCGGTGATTACGTCGTGCGCCCTGCCGGACGTCCGTGACGGACTCAAACCGGTGCAGCGGCGTATTCTGTACGTGATGTACCACGAACTGGGGCTGCATCCGGACGCCAAGTTCATCAAGTGCGCCCGCATCATCGGCGAGACGATCGGCAAGTACCACCCTCACAGTCCTCAGGCGGTCTATGACACGCTCGTGAGGATGGCGCAGGACTTCACCCTCCGGGCTCCCCTGGTCCATGGTCAGGGGAATTTTGGATCGGTCATCGGTCTTCCGCCGGCGGCCGAAAGATACACCGAAGCCAAGCTCTCCGCGATCGCCGAGCAACTCATGAATGAGTTGCGATTCGATACGGTCGAAATGCGATCCGTCTATGATGGCACCCGGGATGAACCTGCGGTGCTACCCGCGCGCTTTCCCAATCTCCTGGTGAACGGGGCACAGGGGATCGCCGTGGGCATGGCCACGAATCTACCCCCCCACCATCTGGGAGAGGTGATCAAAGGCTGCCTCGAAGTGAGTCGGAATCCTCAGGCGACCGTGGCACAGGTGATGAAGTACATCAAGGGGCCGGACTTCCCATTGGGCGGTCGCATCGTGACGGACCGCCGGGAACTGACAACGATCTACAAGGAAGGCCGCGGTGCCATCAAGGTGCGTGGGGAATGGACGCTGGACCAGCAACGCCGCAAGGAAGTCCCCACGCGGATCGTGATCTATTCGGTCCCCTATGGAGTCGAGACCGGCCCGCTGGTCTCAGCCATCGGCGATCTGGCCGAATCTCGTAACCTGCCCCAGTTGCTGGCCGTCAACGATGAGTCTGACCTCGAGCAGGGGATGCGGATCGTCCTCGATCTGAAGCCCGGTGCCGACCCTGAGGCGGTGATGACGTACCTGTACCGCCACACGGATCTCGAGCAGAACTTCAACTACAACGCGACCGCGCTCATCTGTGACGAGCAGGGCGCGCTCATCCCCCGACGACTTGACCTCGTGGAAATGCTGCGGCATTTCCTCGACTTCCGACTCAACACCGTACGCCGCCGATTTGCCTACCAGCTCGCGCAACTTGAGAAGCGCATCCACTTGCTGGACGGTTTCGCCACCATTTTCGACGGTCTCGACAAGGCCCTGCGACTGATCCGACAGAGCGCGGGCAAGCAGGATGCCGCCCAGAAGCTCCTTGCGGCGTTTTCCCATCTCGACGAAGTGCAGGTCGATGCGATTCTGGATCTGGCCCTGTATCGCATTTCGACGCTCGAGATCGATCGAATCCTCGAAGAACGGCGTGACAAGCAAGCGGAGGCCAGGGAGATCACCAAGATCCTCGCATCGGATCAGCGGCTGTGGTCGTTCGTCCGCAAGGAACTCGAAGAGGTGGCCGACCAGTTCGCCGACCGCCGGCGCACGAGCCTGGGCTCGTCGGAGGAGATCGGTGACTACGATCCGCAGGCCTACATCGTTCGGGAGAACACCAACGTTGTCGTGACGCGCGATGGCTGGATCAAACGGCTGCAGAAGATCTCGACTGTCGACAAGCTGCGCACGCGCGAAGGAGATGATGTTCTCGCTGTGGTTCCCGGAAACACGACGGAACAGGTCGTGCTCTTCGCCAGCGATGGCACGGCCTACACCTTGCCGATTGCCCAGGTGCCCGCTTCAACCGGACATGGCGAACCCTTGTCCAAGCATGTGCGACTGAAGGACGGCTCCAGCGTCGTGGCCGCAATCACGACCGACCCGCGATTCACGCCGGAAGACCGACTCTGCTGGGAGGACTACCCGCCTACCCCCTATCTCTTCATCGCGACGGCACAAGGCCAGGTCATGCGATTGCCGTTCGGCCTGTTTCGGGAACCATCCACGAAGTCGGGCCGGCGCTATTGCCGACTGCGAACCGGCGACCGCGTCGTCCACGTCGAATTCGTGCGTGAGGAATCGGAAAAGGAGCAGGGAGATCCGGGGGACTCGGTCTTTCTGGTCAGTCGGCATGCGCGCCTGATCCACTTCCGGGTCGACGATGTTCCCGTGCTGGCGGCGCCCGGCAAGGGAGTCCGAGGTCTCAGGCTCGACAAGAGCGACGAAGTCCTCGGGGCCCAGCGTCTCTCGCGACCATCCGACTGCCTCCGCGCGGTCAACGAGAACGACAAGGTGCTCAGCTTCGGCCAGATGAAGTACCGCACGACCTCGCGAGGCGGGAAGGGGGTTGAGGTCATCAAGCGCGGAGGCCTGAAACACGTTGTCCGTCCGCCGATCGAACTGCCTCAGTGGAGCGATGTCGGCGAGGAGCAGGATGCCACGCATGTCTGAAGCGACCAGAACACCTCGGACCGGTGCGTCCTATCGTGCCGCCGACATCGAAGTCCTCGAAGGCCTCGATCCCGTCCGGCGTCGTCCGTCCATGTACATTGGCGGAGTCGATGCGCGTGGTCTGCACCACCTGGTCTGGGAAATCGTCGACAACTCGGTGGACGAGTTCCTGGCCGGGGCCGCCGATCACATTACCGTGATTCTGCATAAGGATGGCACGTCGGTGACCGTGGAGGACAACGGTCGTGGAATCCCGGTCGACACCCACAAGAAACTGGGCAAGTCCGCGCTGGAAGTGATCCTGACGACGCTGCATGCAGGCGGGAAGTTCTCAAACAAGAACTACGCCCGCAGCGGCGGCCTGCATGGCGTCGGCTCGTCGGTGGTCAACGCCCTGTCCAGCGAATTGATCGCCACGGTTCGACGTGATGGGAGTGAATGGGTCCAACGCTTTCGCCGGGGCCGACCAACCGGATCCGTCAAGAAGATGCGACCTTTCCGGGGACATGGGACACAGATCTACTTCCGCCCGGATGACGAGATTTTCCGGCGGATCCACTTCCATGCGGATACGATCCGTCAACACCTCGAAGACATCTCATTCGTCCATGGCGGGCTGAAGATCAAGTTTGTCGACGAAGAGAAGGGCGAGTCGCTCGAGCTTCACCACCCCGAGGGAATCCGCGCGTATCTCGACAAGCTGATTCAGGACGAATCGAAGAAGGTTGTCCACGAACAGACATTTTCGGCAGAGAAGGACGAGGACTCCGTGAGGATCGAGGTTGTCCTCAAATGGACCGAAGCCACAGATGAGCAGGTCCGCAGTTATGTCAATGGTATTCGGACGCGCGGCGGCGGAACACACGAGGCGGGCCTGCGATCGGGCGTCGCGCGGGCCATCAAGAACTACATGGATGTGCATGGGATCAAGCAGAAGGGGCTCTCCATCACACCGGACGACATGCGGGAGGGTGTGGTCAGCATCCTCTCCATCTTTCATCCGGATCCGATGTTCCAAGGCCAGACCAAGGACAAGCTGAACAACCCCGAGGTGAGTTCCCTGGTCGAGGGACTGGTCCGCCCGCAACTGGAGACATGGCTCAACGGAAACCCTTCGCTGGCCGATGCCATTGTGGGACGCATCGTGCTCTCCGCCCGGGCCCGCCTCGCCAGCCGTGAAGCGGTCAGTGAGGTTCGTCGCAAGACTCCCGGCTCGCGCCGATCGAACCTGCCAGGTAAACTGCTCGACTGTCGATCGGGCAACTCCGAGGATTCCGAACTGTTCATCGTCGAAGGAGACTCCGCCGGCGGCACGGCTGCTGCCGGGCGGAACTCCAAGATCCAGGCCGTCCTCCCACTCCGGGGCAAGATCCTCAACACCGAGTCGCTGGCCACCACGAAGGCGCTGAAGAGCCAGGAAATCAGCGATCTTGTGGAATCCCTGGGGGCCGGCATCGGTGCACACTTCGACCCGCACCGGTTGCGCTACGGACGCATCATCCTGCTGATGGATGCCGACAGTGACGGCTACCACATCAGCACACTGCTGCTCACGTTCTTCTTCCGCCACATGCCGGCGGTGATCCAGCAGGGTCGCTTGTATCTCGCGCAGCCGCCCCTGTACCGCATCACCTCTGGCAAGCAGAGCTGGTACGCCCAGGACGATGCCGACAAGGAACGCATCCTTGCCGAGCTGCCGGCCAACCGTTCCCCGGACATCCAGCGATTCAAGGGACTGGGCGAAATGAACGCCGATCAACTGAAGGAAACGACGCTCGATCCCAAGACCCGGACGCTGCTGCGCGTCGACATCGACAGCGCAATCGAGGCCGACAAGACCTTTGCAGAGCTGCTGGGGAAGGATCCGGCGGAGCGCTACCGGGTCATCATGGAGGAGGCCAGCGAGATCGACGATCTGGACGTCTGATCTCCGAGTCGGCGCTGCGCAATGCCCCGTATCTCAACGGGAATCGGCAAATCCTGCCGATCACACACCGTGATCAGGTCGAGCACACCTTTTCCGATGCATGGTGAGAGCGCCAACATGCACAACATGTGTGGCGCACAGGCAATAGACGAATTCCTGGCTTACGGGAATAATTGTTGCTGCACAGTAACACCGCAGCTCTGGCTGCAACTGTCAGGCTCGTGTGGTATGAAGCGCGTGAGTCTGTGCGTCCTTGTCACGGATGAATTGGCCCCCACGCAGTCCGTTTCGCCCCCGCCCTCATGCGGCTGTGGGCAGATCGCTCGGCAACACTGCAGAGATACCCAATGACCAGATACGCACTGCAACTCGCCGTCCCAGCGCTGCTGGGCACCTGCGCCCTCTTTTCCTGGCAGCCGATCGGGTTCTCGCAGGATCAGACAACCGCCACTCCGCCGCCTCCTCCGACGAGCATCTCTCCTTCCGAGCGTGAACCGTCGAAAGGTGTTACGCCACAGTCGGCCGACAAACAGGTACCTTCTGCACCTCTGCCTCAGCCGGAAGGGGCCACGCTGCCACCCAACGGAGCCACCGCAGCACAACCTGAGCCGGAGTACCTCAATCGTGGACCGGTCCACGAGGCCTTTGCACGGCCCTTCGAGGCCGATCCGGAACCGGGCGTAATTGCACCTGCGGCCCCTCCCACGGCCGTGGATGAACTTCCACCGGAAAGCATGCCGGAAGGTCAGAACGTCCAATGGATTCCCGGTTACTGGTCGTGGGATGACGAGCGGGAAGACTTCGTCTGGGTCAGCGGACTCTGGCGAGACGTTCCTCCGGGACAGCGCTGGGTCCCCGGCTACTGGACTGAGGCCGAAGGAGGAGCGCAATGGGTTGCGGGCTTCTGGACGGCAGAAGAAGGTCCTGAGATCGCTTACCTGCCTCCTCCGCCGCAGAGCCTCGAGCAGGGGCCGAACATCGCCTCACCCGGTGACGACTATTTCTGGATTCCAGGGTGCTGGATCTCTCAGAATTCGGCGTATCGCTGGCGACCGGGTTACTGGACTCCCTGCCAGAACGACTGGGTCTGGTCCCCCGACTGTTATCGATGGACGCCGCGGGGCTGCGTCTTCACGCGCGGATACTGGGACTACCGCTTCCCGCTGCGTGGGACCCTCTTCGCCCCGGTGTTCTTCCCCGGATATCGGACTCATTTCCGGGGATATCGCTTTACTCCCGGCTACAGTATCGCCTTGGGAGACGCCTTGGTTCATCTCTTCGTGCGGCCACGTTTCTGCAACTACTTTTTTGGGAACTACTACGGACCGAACTACCTGGCGCGAGGACTGCAGCCCTGGAACCGAGGCTTCGGTCGGAATCACTACGATCCACTGCTCGTGTTCTATCGCACGCAGTATCGGCGGCAGGGTCTCGACTTCGACGATCGACTCAACCGCTGGCACAACTATTACGACCAGTATCCGGATCGTCGCCCGCCACTGACCGTTGCACAGACAAGGGGATTCCTCGAGCAGCATCGGGACACACCACACATCAACAATGCCATTCTGGCCAAGCCGCTGCAGGAAGTCGTACTTCGCCAGGACCGGGACAACCAACAACGCTTTCGAACTCTGACACAGGATCAGCGCCGGGACATCGGCGTCGCCTCACAGGACTTTCGGAATCTCGAGCGTCAACGGTCGCAGTTCGAGAGGACTTTCGACCGCCGCGATGCGGGTGACGCTGACACCCCGACCGAGCGTTCGCAGGCTCGTGTCCCCACTGACCGCGCTTTCGACAGGGATCGGACTTTCCCGCTACCGCAGGACCGGACGCTGACTAGTCGCTTTTCGACTGACGAACAGCGGCGTCTCGGTGATCAGCGACCCAGTCGATTCGAGCAGTCGACATCACCGCCGGACCGCAGTCTTGAATCCCGTTCACAGTTCCGTGTTCCTGAGCGGCCCGACACAGCCCGGACGTCGCCTCAGGCCGATCAGGCACGGCAGCGGGCTATCGCCGGGCAGGAACGCTCTCGGAGTTTCCAGTCCAATGACAGTTCCAGCGATTCGCCGCGCTCGCGTCCCGACTTCAACAGTCGCACGCCCGCCTTGGATTCACAGTCGCCATCGCGTCTTGGCCAGACCAGTCCACCTTCGATCTCAAGTCAGTTCGATCGACGAACGAATCCTTCGAGTCGACAGGGTCCCTCGTTCGGTGACGGGAATACACGTGACAACCGGTCTGGGACTCCCTTCACCCCGTCTCGCCCTGACTTCGGCGCGGGACGCATTGAGACGCAGTCACGACCGGAGTTCAGCCGGACGCTGCCACAGTCAACTCCAGAGTCCAGCCGCAATCAGCCTCAGTTCGGTTCAAACTCGAGTCGGTCGTTTCCGCAGTCCAGCGGGTCACAACCGCAATTCAATCGCTCTGTTCCCCAGTCCACCGAACGGGTCACAACCGCAATTCAATCGCTCTGTTCCCCAGTCCAACGGATCACAACCGCAGTTCAGTCGCTCGCAGCCTCAATTCAACGGGTCTGGTTCCTCGTCGAGTCGTTCGCAGCCCCAGTTCAATAGATCCACACCCTCACAGAACTTCCAGCCGCGCAGTAGCGGGAGTTCCTCGCGCAGCTTTGGATCCGGGTCGTCGTCTTCCGGACGAGGATTCAGTTCCGGAGGAAACAGCTCCAGCTTCAACCGAGGCTCTTCTGGTTCTTCCTCGCGCAGTTTCGGTGGATCGAACAACTCCAGTCGGGGCCGGGGAGGTAACTGACTCGGGCCGGGAGTCGAGTCCGTCTCAGATAAGTGCGCCAGCGATGCAGCCCGTCATGCAGCAGGCCAACGTGCCTCCCAGCATGGCGCGGACGGCCAGTCGTGCCAGATCGGGCCGACGCTCGGGCGCCATCGCACCAATGCCGCCGATCTGAATCCCGATCGACCCGAAGTTGGCAAATCCCGAAAGCGCATAAGTCAGAATGACATTGGTCCGCTCATCCAATTGAACCGTGGAACCCTCTCCCATCCAGGCGGCCAGTTGCAGGTAGGCCACAAACTCGGTGGCAACAATCTTGAGTCCCAGCAGTTCACCGGCTGGCAGGCAGTCGTGCCAGGGAATCCCCATGGAAAACGCCAGCGGTGCAAAGGCATAGCCCAACATGCCGGCGAGTGTCCAGGTCTGCTCGAACCACGCTCCGCACCATGCCAGGACCGCATCGGTCATGGCGATCAAGGCCAGGAATGCGATCAGCATCGCCGCCACATTGATGGCCAGCTTCATACCGTCCGTTGCACCGACTGCGGCTGCCTCCACCACGTTGACCGTCGTCCGCTCGACTTCGTAAGCCACATGCCCCAGCGTCTGCGGGCGGTCCACTTCCGGCTGCATCACCTTGGCAATCAACAGAGCCGCAGGCGCTGAAATCACCGAAGCCGTCATCAGGTGACCGGCGTCAATTCCCATCCCGACATAGGCGGCAAGCACGCCACCCGCGATCGTCGCGAAGCCGCCCACCATCACCGCCATCAGTTCCGACTGCGTCATCACGTTGACATACGGACGAACCACCAGCGGAGCTTCCGTCTGACCAACGAAGATATTGGCAGCCGCAGAGAGACTCTCGGCACCACTCGTGCCGAGCACCTTCAGCATTACGAGGGCGAAAAGTGCCACCACCCGCTGTACGATGCCCAGGTGGTAGAGAATGGACATCAGCGAGCTGAAGAAGACGATCGTCGGCAACACACCAAAGGCGAAGGACCGCAACAGAAGAATGCCGGGCGGAAAGGCTCCGTCACCGTTCCGTGGCGAGATGCCGAAGACAAATCCGGAGCCGGCGTCCACGAACTCCAGCAGTTGTGTGAAGACGTTCCCCATCGTTTCGAAGCACGCGCGGCCGGGGGGAGTCAGCAGGATCAACAGGGCGAAACTGACCTGCAGCAACAGGCCACCAATAATGACCCGCAGGCTGACGCGCCGCCTGTCCGCGCTGAGCAGCCAGGCCAGCCCAATCATCACAAACAGGCCCAGGACGCTGTTCAGTCGCTGCCAGAGTTCATCCATCATCGCATGCCTGCGCTTCCAGGGAGGGGACCGGTCAACTTTCCGCCCAGATGGGGGTCAGCCACGCCCATTGCCCATTCTTCTGGGCGACTTGAAGTCGATAGATGTCGACCGGCTGCTCTGGAGTGTCCCGGAATTCCGCCGTGACGGTCCAGTCCTCCGCCGGAACCAGCGGGCCGATGCGGATCGCCTCCGACAACCATCCACGCAGAAAATGGCTGCGCCCTGCCCGCAGCAGTTCTGCCAGTGAGTGCTGGCAGATAACTCCGTTTGCCTCCACGGTCAGCACGGCCGACAACGGTGCCTCCAGCAGCAGCGAAAGTCCTTGCGTCGTCTCATGACGCATCGTCTTGTTGCCCATCGTGGTGGAGCGCCATCGGCACCCACGGGCGCTCACCTCGCTCAGGTCGTGCGGCAGATTCACCTGTTCGTCGACGATGGACTTCGCCTGTGGTGAGTCCTGAGGCGACACGATCGCCTGTCCTGAAAACAGCGTGTCGACCTGCTCAATCACACCTTCAGACAGGTCGAGGCTGCCCTGCCATTTTACGGGCACGTTGTTTCGACCCCAGCCCCACGTGATACGCAGCCGATACCGGTGCCTGCGCCTGTCGATCTCGCCTGGGACTGCGAACCATCTCTGAATCACCCTTTGGTTCTTCACGAGTTCGACGCGATCGATGGCATCCGTCCCCTGCACCTGAACCCGAATCACGCGCTCCTGCGGGGCGTGCACGACCTCGCCGATCCACGCGTCGTTGAGAAACATCCGTGCATCCATCGGATCGCCCGTGGCGGCATAGACGCGACGCGCCCGGAAAGCCTCCCACAGTGACTCCCGCGTCAGCGCGGTGGCGAAGACGCCCATGCGGCCATCTCCGTGACTGCCGGGATAGGCCGCGTGATGATCGGTGCCACCGACGATGCCGAATCGATACCCCCGCTGCCATCCGGCCTCGGCCGTACTTCCCGAGTCGCGCGGTCCCATATCGTGCAGCATGGGATACGGCGCATCGTCGCTGAGCGAACAGCCGTGCAGTGAATAGATCTCCACGAAGGGGGACACGTCTTCGTTGTAGGCGTCCCAGTTGATGCCGCGATAGCCTTGCGCGTAGCCGATGTGATGCGGGATCGCGATCGCCTGCGACCGTCGGACCACGTCTCGAAGCGCCGGAAGTGTCGGCGCATCCTGCAGCTCCAGATCGGGACCAGCTGCGTAGATGTTGTGGTCTCCGTATTTGAGGGAATGCCATTCGTAGCTGGGGAAGGCCACAAAGTCTCCGGCTTGCGTCGCCTCTCGCTGCACACGGATCAGCTCGTCCCAGTTCGAGGCCAGGGTCGCGAACCCCGTCAGATGGTAATCGATGATGTCACCATACCTTGCGCGGTCGGTCGGCAGATCCGGCCAGAAGGCGTGCCCCGTGACGCTGCAGAAGTCGAGTTGCTGTCGTGCGCAGAAGTGACTGCTCCACGGTTCCATGCCCGTAACTGATAGCGCAGTGGCTATGAAGATCGCCCCAGTAGAGTTGAAACGTCATGAATCTTCTCGTGCGCGAGGGCGTCGGCTCTAACGGGATGCGTACGAACGCCGCGCGATCTCCCCGATGAGCGTGGTCCAGCGCGTCGCATTCCTAAATTCCACCACGCTCGCGATCCGTAGGAGAGACGTTACACTGAGTGGCAGTGCGAATCCATTCTGAGTGCCTCGATCGTGCGTACCGTTTCTCTGGGAATACTGCTGGGGTTGATCGTGATCCTGGGGATCACGTTCTTCCACGTGTTGGCGCCGTTCCTGATGCCGCTGTTCCTCGCCGGTGTCTTTGCCATACTGTGTCAACCTCTGTATCGCCACTTCACCGTGCAATGTAAGGGTCGCCACCGCCTGGCGGCGGGCGCCACGACAGGCACGGTGATGGCCATCATCCTGATTCCGCTGATCACGGCCACCATCTTTGCCTCGCTGCAGTTGTTTGTGCTCGCCTCGGACTTCAGTGCACGGGACTGGCGAAACCGACTCGACCATGTCGGCGAATCAGCACGGCATCGAACCGAATCGATCGTCGACTGGGCCTCCGGATTCGTTCATCGTCAGCTCCCTCCCGATGCCCAGCGGACACCCGAAGATGTCGAACGCATCATCCAGCTGCGCCTCCGTGAGTTCATGACCTCGCTGGGTGGACGCTCACTGGGCGTCGCCGGCCAGACGATCGGAGGTACGTTCGACCTGCTCTCCGGTTCCGTGCTGACGGTCTTCTCGTTTCTGCTGTCGTTCCTGATCTTTGCCGTCGCCCTCTACTATTTTCTGGCGGATGGCGTCGAACTGCTGGCCGCGGCAGAAACCCTGGTCCCGGTGCATGTCAAGTACCAGCGCGAGTTGATGAATCAGTTCGCGAAGGTCGTGCGCTCCGTGGTGTCTGCCACGTTTCTGGCGGCACTCGCCCAGGGGGTAGCCACCGCAGCAGCCCTCTGGCTGTTCGGGTTCCCGCAGTTGATCATCCTGTTCCTGCTGTCCGTCATGGCAGCACTCATCCCGCTCATCGGCACCTGGCTGGTCTGGGGCCCCTGTGCTGTCTGGCTCTTCTGGACGGGGCACTGGTTCCAGGGGACGCTGCTGGTGATCTACGGCTCCGTCTTTGTCGGCCTGCTCGACAACGTCGTGAGGACGTACGTCCTCAAGAATGACACCAAACTGCATCCGCTGCTGGCATTTATCAGCGTCCTGGGCGGGCTGCAGACGATGGGACTGTGGGGTATGTTCATCGGCCCGATCGTTGCCTCGTGCCTGCACGCTCTCGTCAAGATCTTCAACCATGAGTTGCGTGCATTCTCCCAGGAGCGTATCAGCGACGTCGAGCTCGGCCAGGTCCTGGCGGATGAACCGCTCACTCTGCCATCTCCGGGCGAACCATCCCACACGAAACCGCAGCCGCCTAACCCTGAGACCACCGGTGCGCCCGACTCAGACCTGAGGGACGAGGACGAAAGTCCCGCGAAGCGGTCCAAAGAGCGGCCCTCGGTCACCCGAACGACCGCCAAGGCGTCCGGGAGTGGGAGATCCGGGCGGGGCAGTCGGTCCACCAGAAAACGGCGTTGAAGGGCGACGGGCCGCCTGCCCCTGCTGAACGGCTTGATGATTTGTGATTGTGCACGATTCGACACTCAGCCTGAAAAGGTGATGCCATGTCCCCTCTGAACTGCTCGCGATTCGCGATGTCCCTGGCCCTGGGACTGCTGATGATGACGTGCCCGACGCTCGCTCCGGCGGGTGCCCAAGACGGTCGGCTCGACTTCTACTTCGTCGATGTCGAAGGGGGCGCGGCCACGCTCATCGTCACGCCAGCCGGAGAGGCCATCCTCATTGACTCCGGCTATCCGGACCACAATGGACGGGACCGGGACCGAATTCTGAGCGTCGTCCGTGATACCGCCGGACTCGAACGAATCGACCACGCGGTCGTCAGTCACTGGCATCTGGATCACTATGGTAACCATGCCGCGTTGGCGGCAGCGATTCCCATCGACACCTTCTGGGATCGGGGTATCCCCGATGCCCTCCAGGAAGACAAGTCGTTCGAGGCACGCATCGCAGAGTATCGGGCGGCCAGCCAGAATCAGTCCCGCAGCCTGCGCGCTGGCGACGAGCTCGACGTTGAATCCACGGCAACACCCCTCCGCATCCAGATCGTGACGGCCAGTCGACAGGTCATCCCCAACTCGGGTGAGGCCAATCCTTATGCACACCTGCATGAAGCGCAGTCGCGCGACGACTCCGACAATGCGGCCAGCCTGAGCTTCCTGCTGGATTTCGGCCCCTTCCGGTTTCTGTCTTGTGGCGACCTGACATGGAATGTCGAGGCCGAACTGGTGACGCCGAACAACCCGCTGGGGACGATCGACCTGTTCATGGTCACCCACCACGGGCTGCCGCTGAGCAACAATCCCGTGCTGGTTCGTGCGATCGACCCGGTCGTCGCCGTGATGTGCAACGGTCCGACGAAAGGGGGACACGCACAGACGATCGCCACACTGCGCACCTGTTCGTCGCTCAAGGACTGGTACCAGCTCCATCGCAACGTCAACCTGCCACCGGAAGCACAGGCTCCAGCCGACTTCATTGCCAACAGCGAACCGACAACGGGGTGCGCGGGCATCTGGATCAAGGCCTCAGTGTCGCCCGATGGTCGCAGTTACACTGTCCAGATTGGCCCGGACGGAGTGGTCCGCACCTATGAAACCCGCTCACGTTCGTGACCGCACACCTGTGACGCCCGGTGCCAAACCGCTCGCCCGACGACAGTTCCTGCGGACCGCCGGACTGAGTGCCGGATCCGTCATTGCAGGGATGACCTGCGCCGGCGAGGGGGAAGGATCCGGGTTCGTCGATGCCCATTCGCATATCTGGAGCCGGGACATTGACGCGTATCCACTGACGACCGGCAAGACGCTCGATGATCTTGATCCTCCCAGCTTCACTCCCGAGGAGTTACTTGCAACCGCCCAGCCGCATGGGGTGACACGGATTGTCCTGATCCAGCATCGCCCATTCCATGGTGTCGACAACACTTACCTGACGGACACCATCGCGCGATACGCCGGCATCTTCTCCGGAGTGGCCTGCGTCGATGCACAAAGCCCGGAGCTGCTCACGGAACTTGGACGCCTGCAGCGGCTCGGTGTCCGGGGATTCCGGATCCGCCCCGGTGAGGGAGGGGCAGCACGCTGGCAGGACAGCCCCGGCATTGTGCGGATGTGGCGATTTGCGGCCGAAGAACAGCTTGCCATCTGCCCGTTGATTAATCCTGAGCAACTCTCCGAGGTTGATGGACTCTGTCAGCAATCCCCGGACACCCCAGTGGTCGTCGACCACTTCGCCAGGATCGGGATCGAAGGCGAGATCCGCGAGGCGGACTTGCGAAATCTGATTCGCCTGGCGCGGCATCCACGCACATATATCAAAGTGTCCGCGTTCTACGCCCTGGGGCAGAAACAGCCGCCACATCACGAACTGCGACCAATGATCCGCAGGCTCTGCGACGCATTCGGCCCGCAACGACTCATGTGGGGGAGCGACTCCCCTTATCAGCTTCAGGGTGGAAACTCGTATGGCGCGTCGATCGCACTGATTCACGAGGGACTGGACTTCTTGACGGGTCCCGACCGCGAGTGGCTGCTGCGCAAGGCGGCCGAGAGAGTCTATTTCACCTGACATGGGGGGGGGCGGCGACCAGAGCCCCCGGATGCGGCAGGTCAGGCGGGTGAACCTGACCGCATTCGGTGCCTATGGCTCGAGGCCAAAGGCCGTCAGATGGTCAGGTCCGGCGATCAGCAGGCGGTCCGCGGACAGCACAATGTTGCCGCCACTCAGATCGTAGCCAGCTCTCAGTGGGATGCGCTGCACCGCTCGCCCCGACTGCGCATCAATGACCCAGAGATCGTCCCGCGTCGGCCAGAACACCTCGGCAGAAGTCATGGCCCCCCTTCCATAGCCGAATGCCGCGGGATCGCTCGAACCGAAGCGCCACTGCAACAGACCGGTCGCGACATCAACGGCCCAGAGTTGTTCACCGCTGATCATCAGGCGCAACCCAGAGACGCCCAGCAGGTGCACGATCCCCTCGCCAACCGCCCTTCGCCACAACCGGGTACCGGATTGGGCATCCAGGGCCATCAGGTCACTGGAGTCGTTCGGTTTGACGAACAGTCGACCGGCCCAGTACACCGGTGGAAGCAGTCCCGCCCGGTCCTCGTCGCTGAAGTCGGTGATCTGCAACGGCTGTGAGGTATATGTGACCACCCAGCGAATGACGCCGGTGCGGAGATCCAGCGCGGCGACCGCACCCGTGTCTGTGGATGCGAAGACGAGCCCTTCGCTGCTGGTCAGCAGGTGACTGCCGTGCATCGCCAGTCCCGCTGGCACTTCGCTGAGGATCTGGTACACGGTCGTCTGCCACAGGACTGTTCCATCCCGGCCATCGAGGCAGACGACGCCGAACTCGTGCTGTGGCTTCGAACGAATGAGGGCCACATACAGACGCCCTTCCGCTGCGACGGGAGCGCCGGCAAACATCCAATCCGAGCCGTCCAGAGCCTGATCGTCAGTCAGCCAGACGAGCCCCCCCTGTTCCTGCTCCACATCGAGTGCGACGAGCCACGGCCGGCGCGCGACACGCATCGGCGCGGACCCCGTCGACACCAGCGGAGGGCCCAGCCGCGCGACCGCGAGACCATCCGCCACCGTCAGTGTGTAGCGCGGAACACCCGCGGACGGCCAGGGGAGCGGTGGCAGGTGAATCGGGAACGGGGGGTAGATCGTGCCACTGTGACCATCAGCATCGTTGGGCCACGCTGGCCGTCCGTTGTCGCAGCGCAGAGCGCGCACCCGCTGTCCGTCATGAAAGATCACGAGATCTTGCCAGACCACGGGAAACTGCGCTGCCGGTGGCACCGCCGGCAGTCCCAGCCGCGAGCGTCGCCAACCCACGGTGTCCGCTGGCACAAGCTTCATCGACCAGCGCGGCCCGGCCAGGTGAACATGCACAGGGGCGGCCGACTCGCGGCACGAGCGGCGGGCGAACGTCGGCCAATCGCTCCTTGCCTCGGTGCGGGTCCAATCCCCTGCAGCGTCGAGCAGATCGGCTGTGATTTCTGAGAGCTGCCCCTCTCGTCCGGCCAGCCAGCCAGTCTCCGTGACATCCAGGTCGGCCTCCTGCCCGCTGAGATGTCGTGCGGCTTCCTCATTTCGCTCGGCCAGGTGACACATCATCAGTCTGGAGACGATCTGGCCCGCAGAGAGGCTGGTGTCCGGGTAGTGCAGCCGCAGGTCTGGGCCGACGCCGCTCTCCCGCTGTGCGGGCGTCAGCAGACTGGACCAGCAGCGTCTGGCGCGCGCAATGTCACCCTGCTCCCAATACCACTCTCCCAGCTTCCAGAGCGCATCGTCACCCAGGCTCGAGGAGAATGCGGTGGTGATGATCTGCTGGAGCGGCGTTGACCGGTCGGCCTGCCGCGCATCCTGGAATCGCTGCGTCGCCCACCCATCCTGATGTTGCCGCATCGCGGCCAGTCCGGCCTCCGGCAGCGTCGAGATGATCCAACGACCATAGTCACTCGCGTTGAGGTAGTGCCCGTCGCCCGCCTCCACCAGCGCATCGGGGTAGTCGCGCTGGATGAGTGCAATCGCATCCAGCGCAGCATCCCAGTTCTGCTGTTCAAGGAGGCCCTGCACGTTGTCGAACTGTTTGTCGGCCACGCTCGACAGCGACACCTCTACCCGGGCCTGCCCGCGGGGACGCGCCTCATCCGCGACAGACACCTGCGTGAGCAACAGGAGTCGCAGCGTGATTACGACACCGCCTGTGAGCATCGCAACCCATCGAAAGAGCCGGGCAGTCCGTGCGAAGCTGTGCGAGATCACGACCAGGTCCCTTCACGAGTGTGCCCCGATCACCCTCTGCAACCGGAAAGTTCAGGCCGACTTTCCACGATATCCGCTGGAACACCTGTTCGACCTGTTCAACGCAGGGTCACGCCCCCATCAGTCCGCGGAGTCCCGCAGGCGGTGTCCCAGCCAGAACACGAACACCGCCACGAGCGTGAGGCCGGGCATCCACACCAACCGGAAACCGAAGTTCAGTTGCCAGACGATCAGCAGGGGGAGGAACACCAGCGCTGTAAACTGCAGCAGAAAGCCGATTCCATTCTTCATCGCAAGCTTGGCTCCCCCTGGGCACCTTTCGCCGGTGACCTAACGTAACATGCTGTCAGGGGAAACTTCCAACGGATCGAGCATGAGGGTTTCGTCAGCCTGGATTTCGACGGTCAGCGACTTGCTCAGCCAGCCTGCCCGCTCGTGCCAGACACGCAGCGTATGGCGGCCAACAGGCAGGTCGCTCAATGTGAACTCGCCCCGCTCGTCGGTGATCGCACCGTATTGGTGATCGATCACGAGCCAGTATGCGCTGCATCCAGGGATGGAGATCACAAGTGACCTTCACGGGCACTGGCTCAGCGATCCGGAATTCGAGCGAACGACCCCGCTGATCGCCGGGCGCAACCAGGAAGTTCTCCGGCGTGTTGAACACAGGATTGGTATGCAGATTGTGGTTCGTCGCATCACTGGACCTGACGACCACCGGCTGCCCCGTCTGGACAACAAGCGCATGGGGGATGTAGCGACAGCCCTGTTGATCGACGACAGGGGGCCGTGCCAGGCTGGTCTGGCCATCGGGATTCAGCTTCTCCGGCGCGCGAGGCAAAAACACGAACACGTTGGCAATGCCGCGACTCTCGCGATCGACAATCAGCGACTCGTCCGGGACCTCGAAAGCTCTGCAGATCGTGTCCTGGACGTGAGTGTCGCCGGGCTGCACGAGCAGTGCACTCGGCGGGATCTTTCCCTGCAGCAGCACCCGGCCCTTCACCGAGCCCACCTGGGCGAATACGTCACGAGTCCCGCTGCTTCCCGGCAGGCAGGTGAGAGCCGCCAGTAGACAGGCTGCCGCGCACGCGGTCCGCAGAACACGCGCCGAGAGCTTCAAGGATTCAGATCGTCGCACGTCCCACGGTCCGGTTGTCATGAGAAGTGACCTCTGCTGTTCGACTCCAAGCTAACCGAAGTCATGCGCCGACGCGACTGACAGAAGGCCCAGAGTCCCGCCGGGCACGCAATTCCGTCGGCCTACCCGTCGCTCATCCGTCAATGGGGGCTCCGGCGGCAGTGTCGGCACAGCAGGGAGCCTGTCGAGTGTGCTGAAGATCGCTCGCAGAGCTCATGGACATCATCAGATCCACACGCCGCGGGCCGCCAAATGCTCTCGCAGTTCCTCGACCCCCGTGAAGACCTCGGCCTGCAAACCGAACTGCCTTCCGGCTTCCACATAGGCCGGAATATCATCCGTGTAGAAGCAGTCGCCGGGATCACAGTTGATGACCGTCAGTGCCGCCTCATAAATGGGTGGCTCCGGCTTGATCGCTCCGGCCTCATAGGAAGTAATCAAGGCATCGAAGCGATCGAGAACATCGAACTCACGACGGATCCAGTTGAAGTGCGAGACACTTGTGTTGGAGAGCAGCACCAGTCGATAGCCTCGATGACGGAGTGAATCGAGTACGGGAACAATTGGTGCGTTAAGCTTGAAGATGTCGGAAGCCGCTCGCAGCAGCTCAGCTGTCGGGAGCACACGTCCCAGCCGAGCCTCGATCGCGGCATGCAACTCGGCTTCGGAGACGCGCCCCCGCTCGAAATCGGCCAGGAGCCCGGTCTGCTCCAGCCACCCACGAATCGTGTCGGGCTCGACATCACAGACGTCGCCGATCTGACGATACATGAGGTCGTGGGAGAAGTGGACGAGCACGTTCCCCATGTCGAAGAGCACAGTTCGGATGGTGTTTGACATGCGATTGGCCTGACCTGAGAGCCCGCGACAGCACTCCGCCCGGCACGGTTTGCCGCAGTTTGACGCCTCGCCGCGCATCGCCTAAGCTGTGACACAATAGCGAGTTGCTTTCCATGAGGGAATCGCATGCCACCCGGATTCGGTGAGGACGTTCCAGTCGAGCCCGCGACGATCCGGGATCATGACTGGCCCTGTCTGCGACAGTTTTGCGTGTTCATGGAGAACCGGGTCGGCCGCCTCCATGAACTCCTCAGACAGATTGAACGCTACGATTTGCGGATCGTGGCCCTCAGCATCGTCGACAGTGTCGACTTCTCGGTCGCGCGACTGATGGTGGACCAGACCGATCGGGCCCGCGAGATTTTCGCTTTGACCGGCTTTACGGTCATCGAAAGCGACATTCTCGGCGTCGAGTTGCCCGACCATCCTCAACCGTACGTACGCATCTGCCTGGCGTTGCTCACGGCGGAAATGAACATTCATTACACCTATCCGCTGAACTACCGACGGTCTGGGCGGGGTGCGATCGCGATCTGTGTCGAAGATATCGATCAGGCTTCGAAGCTCCTGCAAGGTCAGGGTATGAGGATGGTGACCGAGGCCGATCTGCTCCACGATGATGAATTCTTCTGAAACGGACCGCTCGTCAGTCCGCCGGGACGACTCGCCGCTAGATGTCGCGGCCTCTGTCGCTTTTCTCGAAGGACCGGCGGTTCAGGCCGACGGGACTGTGTACTTCTCGGACCTGTGGAACAACCGCATCCTCAGGCTGTTGCCCGGCGCACCGCGCGCCGAGGTGTTCCGGAAACCGAGCGGTCGAGCCAATGGTCTCCTGTTCGATCCTGAGGGACGACTGCTGGTCTGCGAGGGGAATGAGCATGGGAACAATGATGGTCATCGCCGACTGACCCGGATTCATCTTGAGACCGGGCAGACCGACGTCCTGTGCGATGCCTGGCAGGGGCGACGACTCAACGCACCGAATGATGTGGCCTGTACGACGACCGGGCATATCTTCTTCACCGATCCGTGCTATGGTGATCGCGCATCCATGGAACTCGACCATGACTCGGTCTTTCATCTGGATCCGGATGGGCGACTGGAGATCGCCGTGTCACAACCAGACATCAGGCGACCGAATGGCATCCACCTCAGTCCCGATCAACGAGTTCTCTACCTCGTCGACAGCGAGCCGGTCGAGCGGGGCCATCGCAAGATCTGGGCCTTCGATCTGGACGAGCAGGGTCGGCTGAGTGGCCAGCGGCAGGTCTATGATTTCTCACCCGGGCGGGGTGGCGACGGGATGGCGGTCGATCAACAGGGCCGGTTGTATATTGCCGCCGGCATCCAGCAGCCACGCGGCCCACACGAGACGGCCGATGTGCCGCCCGGCATCTATATCATGACGCCCCAGGGGCAGCTGCAGGCACGTCGGCCGGTCCCCGAGGACGTGATTACCAACGTGACCTTCGGAGGGGATGACCTGCGGACTCTGTACATCACGGCTGGCAAGACGCTGTTCCGTGCACGGGTCGAGACCCCGGGATTCGTCGTGCACCGTTGCACAAGCTCGATCTCAGATTCTGAAGGCGACTCTGTCACAAACTCCCCACGCTCCTCCTGAAGAGATCGCCGCAACTCAGCATGCTCTCCATTGTCATCCCTGTCCTGAACGAAGCGCCTGCACTGACCGAGCTGGTGGACCAGATCCGTGCCACGGCCGAAAGCTGCAGCCTCGACTATGAGGTCGTCTTCGTCGACGACGGGTCCACGGATGATTCGTTCGCCACGGATTCGAGAGCTGTCGGCACGCGACCCACGGGTCTCCGGAATCCGGTTTCGCCGCAACTTTGGCAAGGCGGCGGCGCTCAGGGCAGGACTGCACGCGGTCCGCGGTGATCTGGTGATGACGATGGACGCCGATCTGCAGGACGACCCGGCAGAGATCCCCCACTTCCTCGCCAGACTTGAGGAAGGCTTCGACGTCGTAAACGGCTGGAAGCAGCGACGGCTCGACCCGTGGCACAAGGTCTATC
This sequence comes from uncultured Planctomycetaceae bacterium, assembly GCA_963715185.1. Taxonomy (GTDB): domain Bacteria; phylum Planctomycetota; class Planctomycetia; order Planctomycetales; family Planctomycetaceae; genus CAVPPT01. Next base: position 664,383 of record CAVQRG010000008.1, on the reverse strand, counting down.
CCAGCAAGGTCTTCAATGCGATGATCGGGTGGCTGACGGGACTTCATCTGCATGACCACAATTGCGGCATCAAGATGTTTCGTCGCGACGTAGCCGACGAACTGCGACTGTACGGCGAGCTGCATCGTTTCGTTCCGGTGCTGGCTCACGCGCGGGGCTTCCGTGTGACGGAGATTCCCGTCCACCACCGGCCACGTCAGCATGGTGAGTCCAAGTATGGAGTTCGCAGGTTTCTCCGGGGATTCCTCGATCTGCTCACGATCAAGTTTCTAACCAGCTTCGGGCAGAGGCCACTGCACATGCTGGGAGCATTCGGATTGCTGTTTTTCGGCCTCGGGCTCGTCGGGCTGACGTACCTCGGTCTGCTGTGGGTGCTGATGCACGTTTTCGGTGTGATTGCCGTACGGCCGATCGGCACCAGGCCGCTGCTGGTCTATTCCGTTGTGTCGACGCTGCTGGGCGCGCAAGGGATTTCGCTGGGCCTGCTTGCAGAGCTGATCGTGGCCAATACTAGCCGTGAACAGGACACCTACTGCATCGCCGAACAGACTCCGCCCCCCCCCGAGGACGCAATCTCCGGGTCCTCCGATTTCGGACTGACCTGACGCGATTTTCGGAGGAATCTGATTGCACGCCCGGCTCGTCCGATGGAAAATGAACGCACTGGCACGTTGACCGGCGTGTCAGTGCCACAATGCGGACACAGGAGGTTTGCCATGACTGAACCCACATCTGAAACACCCCTCAATCTGGAAGCTTCGTCGAACTTTGAACTGGAGCGACGGCTCGTCTCCCCGGATGCCGACCTGTCTGCAGGCCACGTTTGTCTCGACATTGCCGGCTCGCCCCGCACCGTGCGTGCCGATTATCGCGAGTTGTTGACGCAACCGCTCGACAAGGACTGCCCTGCCTGACGAGCGGTTGGCGACGCCTTCTCAGCGGACGGCGAACACCCAGTACTTGACGAGTCCGCCGACGCCGTCCACGTCGACCAGCAGTTGCGGCCCCCATTCCCGCACTTCCTGCTGCTCGGACGGGCTGAGCGAGTCCAGAGTGCGCAGCGCACGGTGCGCGTCCACGGGAACGGGCCGGAGGACCTGTGCCTCGACCAGCTTTTCGAATCGCTCCGGTGTGACGAAGTCCGTGTATCCGTAGGTTGTGCGGTAGCGCAGAACCTCCTGCCAATTGACCAGCACATGCGTGATGCCCTGATCGCGCAGTGCCTGACGGATCTTCGAGGCGTCGCGGAGAGGTTGATCGGCGGACGCCACTCCCGGGAGTCCGGCCGAACAGTACTGTTCGAACAACGAGTGATCGAACACGGTGTTGTAGCGGTGAGCAAAGCGGGCATCAAACACCTGCGCTTCGCCGACGAACAACATGCGGGCGTCAGCGGAGAGCGACAGGTCCTGCAGCAAACCGATGCTCTCGGTGGTCACCTGAGATCGGGCGGCTTCAAGATCAACCAGGTAGGCGTTGTAACCACACAGTCGCGTCGTGATGAAACCGAGGTTGAACAGAGTGACGGTCGCCAGCAGCAGCAGGACCGCGACCCGAACGAACACCTCCCGGCGCTCACGCCAGGTCGCCAGGTCTCCCAGCAGCCAGGCCAAACCGATGGAAGCGAGCAGTGCCACGACCGGAATCATGGGGACCCAGAAGCGGTCGATGCGATGCGTCACCCCCCACCACGACAGGAACAGCCAGGCGACATAGAGCCAGAGGCCCCACACCAGACGACGCCTCTTGGCGGCAAACAGAGACAGCAGGGCTGGTGCAAAGAGCAGGGGACTCTGCCAGTCACTCCGGGCGATCACGTCCAGAAAACGCTCGCGCAGGTCCTGCCCGACGAGCGATGGATCATGCAGCAGGAACAATGGTGGACTGTGAGCCGCCCGCCATTTCTCGTTGAGGGACTCGTCCCAGTCCGACCCACCGAACACCGAGTACAACAGCGGATAGACAGGATTGCCCGTCTCCGCCCCGTTCTTGAGCAGCCAGGGTCCGAACGCCAACAGCACGCCGCTGGCGAACAGCAGTCCCGTTCGCACGGCTGCCAGCCAGCCCTCGCTGATGCCGGCGGAACGGCGGCCAACCGCTCCAACAACCACCACCAGTCCCAACGGGATGGTGACGGAGAGAAGTCCCGGATACTTGCACGCAACGGCACTACCTGCCAGAAAGCCCGACACCAGGAGACGACGACCAAAGGCCTGACGCGTGGGGCTCCCATCAAAGGCCCACAACACCGCCAGCAAGGTACAAAGCAGATAGAATGCCAGCCCTCCTTCGGTATAGGCGATGATTGAGATGCGGTAGACCCAGGGCGTCGTCAGGTAGATCACGGCTGCCAGCCAGCCGACGGCGGGACTGAACCAGCGGCGCCCCACCGCAAACAGCCCCAATGCTGTCAGCGGGGCAAACATCATCAGGACGGCCTTTCCCGCCAGCGCCCCGCGAAACCAGTCACCGCGCAGCACCATGGCCAGCAGCGAGAGCATCTCCGTGAGAAACGGAAAGCTCGTGTACACGTTGTGAGACAGGAAAGTGACTCGCCCGTTTTGCCAATACTCTTTAGGCCCCTGGAGATGATACTCCTTGACGTCGAAGTCAATTGAAGGCAGCATCGCACCGAGCAGCATGCTCATCAGGAAGGGCGACACCACCAGCAGGCACAGGGCGGGCACCCAGCGTGGCAGGGCAGGCCCCGCCTCGGGGACTGCGACGGCGTCATCGGTCACAGCGCCCACCACCGGCCGCCGGCCACGCCAGCGACAGACCGCTTCACTCAGAATCAGGGCCGTCAGCAGCAGCACAAACAACCACTTTTTCAGCAGCCCTGCGCTCCCGAGAGCCAGCGTCAGCAACGACAGTGCCGAGAGGCCAAGTCCACAGGAAAGTACGGCCCGCTCCGGATGTTCGAGGGTGCTGCGGAGCCCCAGGAGCCGCAGCAGCATCTGTCCCGCGGCTGCAGCCGCGACGATGATGAACAGGGCGATTCCCACGAGATCGGCGCGCTGAGGCAGAAATGCCCATCCGCTTGCAGCCTCCTCCGGCGTATCGGAGGCTACCAGATTCTGAAGCAGGATCTCTGGCAGATTGATCCAGATGTCGGGACGAGTGATGGGAGTGCCATCACTCAGCCTCGCATTCGGAAGTGTCAGACTGTAGAACCAGACACAGTACAGTGTCAGCCCGATCAGAGCAGCGAGACGCGACCAGAAGCTGCCGGGCGAGCCATGGCATTGTTCGGGCCGTTTCATCAGGCACGGCCGGAACGACGGGACGGGACAGAACACTCAAACGAGTTTTGCAGGCGGTCTGTCATCGCTGGTGGGTCATGAGTGCCAGTCGAATCCCAGGTCGAGCGCCGCCGCCGAGTGTGTCAGCAGCCCCACACTGATGCGATCCACGCCTGTTCGTGCAATCTCGGCTGCGGAATCCAGACGCACTCCACCAGAGGCCTCGAGCAGCACCTGCGGAGCCATCTGATTTCGCAGGTCAACGGCCCGCGACAGGGTGGGCGTATCCATGTTGTCCAACAGCACGATGTCGGGATCGCCGCGCAGGGCCTCCTGGAGCTGATCAAGTGAATCGACTTCAATCTCCAGCGTCACGCCTGCGGGGACCTCGTGTCGCACGCGCACGAGGAGCTCGTCGAGTCGCTCATCCCGACAGGCGGCGAGGTGATTGTCCTTGATGAGAACGGCGTCCCACAGCCCCAGGCGATGATTCGTCCCACCGCCACAGCGAACGGCGTATTTCTGGAGACTCCGCCAGCCCGGCAGGGTCTTGCGGGTGTCGAGAATCGCGGCGTCTGTTCCCTGTACGGCATCGACGAATCGCCGTGTCAGGGCCGCCACACCGCTGAGGTGCGTCATGAAGTTCAGAATCGTCCGCTCGGCAGTCAGCAACGAACGCACTGCGCCGGACAACGTCGCCACACACGTTCCCAGCTCAACGCGAGCACCGTCGTCCTTGAACCCGGTCCAGTCGCAGGACGGGTCGACCTTCGACAGTGCCAACTGACCAATCGAGGCGCCGCACAGAATTCCTGGCTCGCGGGCAACGATGTCGACACTTCCTCGTACTTGCTCATCAATCAGAATCTCTGAAGTGAGATCGCCGCGACCACCCAGATCCTCGGCCAAAGCCAGATCAATCAGACAGCTCGCGGCCGCTTGTTCGGCGCTCCCGAAAGTTTTGTCCACGGCGGCACTTACTCCTGTGTCGCCGTCTCAGACACGCGGCTCATCTCGGGATCAGCGGGGATGGGCTGTCGCGGCCCCTCCTCCCGCAGCGCTCCGGTTCGCAGGAACCGCTCGCCGGCCGCAATAATGTCCCCATTCTTCATCAGGAACGAATGCAGGGCGGGGAACGTGGCGAAATCTGCGGCCCCCGGCAAGCGCGTGCAGGCCACACTGATCGTCCCATCGTCATCTCCGGGAATCAGCGGATTGTAGCCATCGAGTGTTCCACGCCCCCCGGCAATGATCGCGAACTCGAACGAGGGGGTCGGAAGACGCGCCACGAAGCCCGCAGGGTCCTCCGCCAGTTGCTGTCCAGCCGGGCCGTAAACGACGCGATAGAGCACGTTCTCCTTGACGAGATTGGCCAGCCGCGCTCCCTGGTTCGGAACGCCCAGCATCACCATGCGGTGAAATCGCGGATCGTCCCGTTCAGCGAGGGAGGCACGCACAACCAGTCCTCCCATACTGTGCACAACAAAATTGATCTCTTCGATTCCTTCGAGCGATGACAGCGCCCGATTGAGGTAGGTCGCCGAAGCCTCGATCTCGACGTGTGTGCTCGGATAGTCGAAGGCGAAGACCTGGTAGCCGGCATCGCGCAGCGCCTGGGCCATTGGGCCAAACGATTTCGAGGAACGAATGATGCCGTGGACAAGGACCACCGCCTTGCCGGACATGTCCGGCAGATTGCGCTCGCGGCGAATCTCGTTGAGTCGCTGCAGACACTGATCAAACGTGCCCCAGGAATGCCGAACATCATTCCCGTCGAGCAACCGGTAATGTCCGGTCATGATGTGATGCTGGATTCGCCAGTCGTGGAAGAAGTGCACATCTCCCCACAACATCCGTCCGCCGAGCGTGTTCATGCCGATGTTCCAGCGCGAGGCAGCCTGCTCAGGACTCGATGATGTGTCCTCGCCGTCGGTCTGTGAACCGGCCCTGATCTGGCTCGAAGCCAGCAGGACACCCGCGACAGCGCCCAAAGCCAGCCCGGCGGCGGGCAACGCCTTCCGCGCCAGCCTGCGATAGAACTCATGGCGATGCTGTTGGCTGTTTATCACTCCAGAATCTCCGAAATGCGCCAGCTATTCCGCAGCGGCCTTGGCCGGTACACCTGCAGAGTCCTTGAGCAAGGTCTCGATCTTCTCGTCCAATGCGCTCCCGTACAAATTGACGGCTGCCACCTTGCCGTCGCGCCCCACCAGGAACATCGTTGGAACTCCAGTGATGCCGTAGGCCGTCGCGATCGGATTCTCTTCACCCCGTTCGGCGGCGACATCGTCGAACAGGATGGGCCAGGGCAACTCGTGCAGTCCGACGAAGGACCGCAGTCGACGACCGTTCTCATCGAGGCTGATTCCTACGATCTCCAGACCCTGCTCATGATGGGCCTCATACAGGGCCTTCAGATGCGGCATTTCCGCGATACACGGGCCACACCACGTCGCCCAGAAATCGATCAGCACAACACGACCCAGCCATTGAGAGATCTCGAAGTCCTGACCTTCCAGGGTTGTCCCCTGGATCTTCACGGGATTCCCCGGGAGATCCAGACGCCGGGCGGTCCCCTCCAGCAGGTCGGCGATCGCGGCAGCACTCTCGCTGTCCGAAGCACGCAGGTATTTCGCGAACAGACGATTCGCCGAAATCGCCAGTTGATCGTCCCCGAGCGTCTCCAGCGCCTGCGATGTTCCCAAAGCCAGACTCACATGCGAGTCTTCGATTGGTCCCGTCCTGAGCAGTTCAGCGACACGATTGACCGTCTCGCGTGCCGCTTCGCGCTGGCCGGGCTGCAGGCGACCGATCAGGGTTTCGGCATCCAGCAACTGCCCCTGCCGGGCCAGCTCCGGTCGCGTATGGTTCTTGAGTGAGACCAGAAACGCGTCCCTGGCCTGCGCCGCTTGCGGGTCGCCCAATTGTTCGAGGATCCCGAGCGCTCCCATCTTCAGACGAATGACCAGTTGAGCCGTGCCATCGTCCAGTGGACGTGCAAACAGCACATCGGCCACACCCTCCAGCTTCTTAAAATGGTCCCGTAATCCGGCTGGTGTTCGCTCCGGTGCTGGCATCTGCATGAGTGATCGCAAGAACGCCTGAATCGTGGCGGGATCCTGCCCCTCCGGGACCTGATACGAGTCCTCGGCAGAGTCGCCACCAGCCACGGGCAGGTCGGCCGTCAGCGGCTCATCGGCACGCAGTTCCAGTGCAGGCACCCTCAGGGCCACCAGAACGAGCAACGGTCCCCACAGGCTGGCCCGAACAAGCCGGCTTCCGACATCACGCAACATACGGACCCCTTCCTCGATTGGACAACTTTCCGCAGATCGACTCGCGACAATAATAGACAGCGTCCGCCCCCTTGCGTACCCTGCATCCACTACCGATGTGCAAGCCCCGCAATGGTAGCAGGTTAGGAACAACGGACAACTGCTGAATCGACACCGGCACTTCGACATCGACTCTGTGGGGCATCGACTTGCGCACCGATGCCCGGGGTCCTACACATTCGCTCGGAGCGACCACGTTCATGAACGACCAGGATCTGACGCAAGACAATCCCCTCCTGAAGTCCTCGGGTCTGCCCCCGTTCGACCAGATTCGTCCACGACATGTCGTGCCGGCTGTCCGCCACGTCCTGCAGAGAGCTGCTGCGCAGGTCGAAGACCTTGAACGCACCCTGGAGCCCACCTGGGAGGGGCTCATCGAACAGCTCGACGCCATTGGCCGCCCCTTCGAATACTGCTGGGGTCCCGTCCAGCATCTCTTCGGTGTGATGAACTCCCCCGAATTGCGCGAGGCCTACGAGTCGGTGCTCCCCGAAGTCGTTCAGTTCGGACTTCGCCTTCAGCAGAGCGAGGCCATCTACCAGGGCCTCGTGGCCCTTCGCGAGGGGGACGAATGGGACCGCCTGGACGAGGCCCAGCAGCGAATCGTCCAGCAGAAACTTCTCGATGCAGAGCTGGCTGGCGTCGCGCTGCCCCCCGAGCAGCGTCAGCAGTTCAACGCGATCGCCGAAGAATTGTCCGCGGTCACCACTCGCTTCGCGAACAATGTCCTGGACGCCACGAAGGCCTACGGTCTGCTGATCTCCGCTCCGGCTGACGCAGAGGGACTGCCGAAGAGCCTGCTGCAGATCGCTGCCGAGTCCTTCAACCAGCACAAGTCTGCGGAGGAACCCGAGGCAACCGCCGCAACGGGGCCTTGGCGCTTTACGCTGGAGGCCCCCAGCTTCGTCCCGTTCATGAAGAACTGCCGTGTGCGGGCGCTACGAGAAGAGATGTACGGGGCCTACATGACACGGGCGTCTTCCGGCGACCTGGACAACACACCGCTGTGCCTCCGTATTCTCGAACTCCGCCAGCAGCAGGCCCAGTTGCTGGGACGGAAGAACTACTCCGAGGTCAGCCTGGCCCGCAAGATGGCTGGCAATTCTGCCGCCGTTGAGAGCATGCTGCATCAACTGCGCGAGAAGTCGTGGCAGGCCGCCCGGCAAGATCTCGAGGACCTCGAGGCACTCGCCGGGTCCGAGGAGGAGGGAGATGACATTCGCCATTGGGACGTCGCCTACTGGTCCGAGCGATTGCGAAAGCGCAAGTTCGACTTCTCAGATGAAGAACTGAGGCCGTACTTTCCACACGAGCGGGTGCTCGAGGGGCTATTCGCCCTCGCCGGGCGCCTGTTCGGGATCACAGTGACTCCGGCCGACGGCTCAGCCTCCGTCTGGCATAAGGATGTCCGTTTCTTCGAGGTCGCGGACGAACAGGGCCACAAGATCGCCGCCTTCTATTACGACCCGTACTCGCGGCCGGAGACCAAGCGCGGAGGGGCCTGGATGGGCGACTGCCTGAGTCGTCGACGGGTCGACGGTCGCCTGCAACTGCCGGTGGCGTACCTGGTGTGCAACGCGACGCCCCCCGTGGGTGATCAACCCTCGCTGATGACCTTTCGCGAAGTCGAAACGCTCTTTCACGAATTCGGCCATGGCCTGCAGCACATGCTGACGACGGTTGACTATCCGGATGCCGCGGGGATCACAGGAATCGAGTGGGATGCCGTCGAACTCCCCAGTCAGTTCATGGAGAACTGGTGCTATCATCGACCGGCACTGCTGGAGATGACGTCCCACATCGAGACGGGCGAGCCGCTTCCCGACGAACTGTATCGCCGGATCTACGCCGCCCGAACCTTCCGTGCCGGGTCCGACATGTTGCGTCAACTGACCCTCGGCATTACCGACATGGAACTGCACACGCGGTTCGATCCTCACGGAACCGAAACCCTGTTCGACGTGCAGCGCCGCGTCATGGAACAGACCAGTGTGCTGCCCATGTTCGCGGACGATCGCTTCCTGTGCTCTTTCCAGCACATCTTCGCCGGTGGCTATGCAGCCGGCTACTACAGCTACAAATGGGCGGAGGTCCTCAGCGCAGACGCCTTCGCCGCGTTCATCGAGGCAGGACTCGACGACGAGGACGAAGTGTCACGCTTGGGACGACGCTTTCGAGACACCGTTCTGGCATCCGGAGGAGGACGCCATCCCATGAATGTCTTTCGGGATTTTCGCGGACGTGACCCGAGGCCCGAAGCGTTACTGCTGCAAAACCAGCTTCTGGAAGATCCAAGAAGTGATGCGGACGCCTCGAATTGACCGTCCTGTGCGCTACCAGAGACATCAGGCGGCAGACGTGAACCCTCCGTCAAAACTCCCTTCACACGAGGACGTGCGTGAGTGCATTCGCGGTCAGAACGTTGCCAGATGACCTGCATCCGCCACACCTCGGGGGACGCCCAAAAGATCATCAGGGTTGAAAAACTGTGAAAGCTATGATCTTCTGCTCATGCGTGCGTCTCGTGGTTCAGAATCAGCGGCAATCCGCGACGTCTCGACGTCCTGTACGCAGGAGCGGAAAGGCGGTTGATCTTCGCATCTCAACTCCAGGTCCCGGTGCATCGCCATGATCAGGGCGGGCTGCAACAACTGCATGTGCCCCGAAGTGCGGGCAGCCCACTTCTACCCGGGAGAGCAGTTGCTGCTGCTGGTGCTGATCCGCCCGGGGAGATGCGCTCATTGCCTGACGCGCCAGTACATCAGCCTGTTGCCGATCGATCGCATGGTCCGGTCCGGGCGTGACCTGTCGAAACGTCTGCGGCTGAGATTGCGACGGCTCACACGTCGTGAGAAGTATTCGTCCCCCGACGGCGGGTCGACCTCGGCCGGAGGAAGTACGCCAGGACGAGCACGACAGCCATGAAGGGGAGGGCTCGTCGCGGATACCGGGCGACCAGCAGCGCCCCGATCAGCAGCCCGACCAGTGTGTAGGGGGAAACATTGGCCCACGCGGCGTCCCGCTTGCTCGTGGGCATGGCCAACCAGATCGCCGACATCACCAGCCCGACACGGATGAACGCCCCGCACCAGACGTTCTCCCACGAGTCCCACCACAGCAGAGCTGCTCCAGCCGCCAGACAGCTCAGAGCAATCGCTCCCACCAGAGCACGGTTGACTTGCACACGAACTTGACTCATCGCTCCAGGTCTCGCGAAGGCTTCAGGGCTGGGTCCAGCCAGGACTGGCGCTGTTGATCCGGACCTCCCATGGGCCCCAGAGACTCGACTTCTCAGGATTTCGACCACGCTCTATTATCAGATCACCCTCGCACCGACACCCCCACGAACTCTCTCGCATCCATCACGTGCCTGCCAGTCATCGACTCCGTTTTCAGGACACCCGCTTCTGGATCACTCATCGTCGAAGGGAGTTTGGCCCCTTCGATTACGAGTGGAGTCCCGACTTGTACGGTGTGGAACTGACCTATCGAGGTCACAAGTTTGGTGAGATCTGCGGGGAAGAACAGCTCTATGCCGATCTGCGGGAATTCGGATTGCCCATGCGCGTGGTCGAGGTCGCCACGCTGACGTTGGGGTATCAGCTACGGGGAATCCTGCAGGGACTCTCGTCCGCAGAGCGAATGCAAGACCTGGCGCATCGCCTCCATCTCCACGGTCTCGGCGAGTATTGCCGATCGGAGAATGATGAGGACGATTCCTGAGGAAAGTCGGGGCTTCTCAGCCGGTCGTCTGGCTGACAACTCACGACCACAGCCCTGATCGGTCTCCGGAACGTGCGCAGTCCCTGCGCCGTTTCCGTGCATCCTCGGCTGGTTCCCCAGCGCGAAACGCCGCTGCACTAGCCCAGCGGAATGCCCATAACGCTCATGACAACAGTTAGTTGCGCGAATCACAGCCCCGAAAAATGGCTGCGGACACACTCGGCGCGGCATCGAGTTTGCGGATCTCCTGTTCTCGATGTCTGCACAATTCGTTAACGTCCGCGTTTTCGCCGACGTCTCTCAAAGGAGTTGAGGGATGACCACGCGATCTTGTCACGGATGGCCTCGTTGGATCGCGGCTTCCATCGTCTTCGGATTCCACCTCCTGGGGCCGTCGCGAACGCTCCCAAGGGGGGCGTGTCAGCCTCCCGCTTCGCGGCCACCCTCTCCGGCTCCGGCTCATCAGTCCCGCAGCCGTGATGCAGCGGTCGACGTCGCGCCGAATCCGCCAGCACGCCGCGAGCAGCGCAACGCTGGTGCCCAGGCGCCCCCAGCCGAGCCACAACATCCTCAGTCGGCGCGAAAAGGAGTTGGCCCCGCCTCCACCGGAGGAGGACGCACTGGCCGGTGAGCAGTCCTTGCTGCGACAGCTCCTGTTTCGAGACCGTGATCAATCGTTGCTCGTTTCCCGAGGGAGTGGCGAACTCGCGGCTGGCAACATCACTCAGGCGCTTGCCTGCTTCCAGGCCGTGCTGGACGCACCATACGATTCCTTTGCATGGAACGCCGAACCTCAACAGATTCAAGGGTCGTGGAAGACAGTCTCGACCCTGCTGTCGTCGCTGCCCGATGCCGCGCGCAGGATTACGAACGGATTTATGGCCCGCTGGCGCAAGAACTGTTGACGCGCGCCGACTCGACAGCGGGAACACCGGCTCTGCAACAACTGTTGCAGCGCTACTGGCACACGAACGCAGGACGTGATGCCGCGCTCCGCCAGGCTGCCGTCGCCAGCGATACGGGACGCCTCGGCGAGGCCGCTCACCGCTGGCAGCGACTTTTGTCGGATCCGCTCCACCGCAGGACATTGTCTGCGCAACAGGTCGAGCAGGCGCACCGCATGGTGCTGGCTCTCGGGGACGAAAGCCACGGACGAACTGTCGGTGATCCGGCCTCAGCGAACCAGATTACGCTGCCCTATCCGATCCCAGTTTGGCAGCGCTCGTATCACGACGAGATCTCGGCCGACAGTTTGGCCTCGGTCGGAGAGTTGCTGGACGAAACAGTCCAGCAGTGGTACGACGAGCGTCAGGAGCGCGCGCTTCCGATGGCGAACGCCAGCCGCCCCATCGTGGTGGACGATCTCCTCGTCTTTCGGGACTACCGTCATCTGCGCGCTGTTGACGTCCGGTCCGGTGAGCCTGTCTGGCACTATCTGCCCGAGTGCTCGCTGGTATCGACCTGGCAGCGCAGCGATGGCGTTCGCGGAGGACCGAATGGCCGATCGATTGGCTTCTCCGAGGGATTCGCTGGAAATGCCCTGCTGCATCAGCTCTCGACCGATGGGCAGCGCATCTACCTGATCGATCAGATCGAAGCGACCGGCCAGCCCTGGTCTGCACGACCAGGTCCGGAAGATACGACCGGGCTGAACATGGCCGTCGCGGCCAACTGTCTGCTGGCTCTGCCGCTACACACCGCAGCCACAGTTCATGCCCAGGAAAACGCGCCTCTCTGGATGCGGGGTGGAACCCGCTCGTCACCCATCGATTCCCTGAGGCAGCACTACTTTCTCGGCCCGCCTGCAGCGGCGAACGGCCGACTCTACGTGATGACCGAGTCCTCCGGGCAGGTCAATCTCATCGCACTTGATGCCGTCACGGGTGAGTCCCTGTCGGCGCAGGGGATCGGCCTGGCCGAGTTTCCGATCAATGACGACCACCGGCGTTCGCGCGCTGCGGCGACACCTGTTGTCGCGGGCAATTCCGTCATCTGTCCGACCGGGGTCGGACTTCTGGTGGCGGTGGACGCCATTTCCGGGCAACTGCTCTGGGCCTACCACGATGTGGACGAAGACCATCAGCAGGCGGCCGGTCGCTGGGCCGCGACCTCGATCCGATCGTATGGCCTGCCCGAACTCCCAAGTCAGCCGATCGTTGCCGACGGCCGCATCTACTATCTCCCCGACCGGTCCCGGTACGTGCATTCTGTTGACCTGCTGACCGGTGTGGGCTGGAAAGTCCCTCGGGAGTCCTCGCGATTCATTGCGGCGGTCACCACCGAACTGCTGCTGCTCGTCGGCGACCATCAGTGTACGGCCGTGTCACTCGCCGATCGTTCGGTGCTATGGCAGACACCGATTGCCCGACCCGCGGGACCAGGCATCCTCGCCGCACAGACCTATCTGCTGCCGGACGAAGAGGGGCAGGTCACGCGCATCAACCTGCAGGACGGATCGATCGACGATCCCTGGGTTCCTCGCTTGCTGGCTTCCGCGACCGCTCGTCTGGACGTGCGCACGTCCGCGGAAGATGATCTCGATCCCTGCAGATCCCGGTTGAGCCGGCGGGGTGGGCTGTGGGCATACAAGGATCTGCTGATCTCTGTCGGCCCCACGGGGATTGCCGTCTTCCCGCAGTCACACCCGATGCGCGAACGTCTGACTCGGGACGCAGAACTGAGGGAGCTCTCGCCAGCGGAATCCCTCGCGATGGCGACTCTGGAACTCCAGGCCGGCCACGTGCCACAGTCCAAGGCATGCCTGAGGAACGTGATCCGGGATCCGCAGTCGTCCGAGGCGCATCGGCAGGCGACGGCCCTCATGCAGGAAATCCTGCACTTTGAAGTCCGGTCGACTTCCGAGCCCGAGAGCCTCCTCGACGAACTGGAAACGTTGGCGGACACCTCGCTGGACCAGGCGCGTCTGTTGGTCGATCGCTTCGCATACGACCGACGGATCAGCGCCCCAGAACGATTGTTTGCTCACATTCAAAGGTTCACGAGTCTCGGATCAGATGAACTGATTCCCTTGACCAACGACAGTCATTCAGTGGTGTCGGCAGCCGCAAGAATTGGTGAACTACTGGCAGACTGGCGGCACAACCGATCGCCGGCGGACCGACAGCGACTGGCCGAACTCCTCGAATCCACGCAGGCATCAATCGTCGCCAGTGGTGATGTTCAGCAGGCCCGGCGATTTGTCGACCTGTTTCGCACTTGGCCGGAGATCGCATCACTGAGAGGCAGTCTGGCGGAGCGGCTGATCACGCAAGGACAACTCCAGGAGGCCGAGGCTCTCCTGCTGGAGAATGCGGCCAGCCGCGATCCCCGTGTGGCAGCCGAGGGCCTGTGGTCCCTGTCTGAGCTCTATTCGAGACAGAATCTGGTGTCGGAGGCCGCGGCCCTGCTGCTGCGACTGCGTGCCGACTATCGCGATATTGAGCTCGCGGATGGACGACCGGTCGAGGCCTATGTAGGCGAACTGGCTCATCTCAGCGACGTCGGGAAGGCGGTCCGCGCCCAGTCCGCCATACCCGCCCCGGTCATTTCCGTGAGGATCAATGAACACCGCTGCGGTGCTGTCTGTGCCTCTGGTGGACTCTGCGAAACCCGTCAAGTCGCCGCTGCGCACGAGCGGGTCCGCCGGCGGATCATCCGGAACAATCACCGTTTCCTTGACGTGCTGGACGTCGGAACACCGGCGAATCATCAGGCCGGGAGTCTGCTCAGAATCTGCGACTCCGCGACCGGCAACTCACTGGGGGAAATCCCTCTCAGCGTCCCCTACCCGCACGTTCCGGCGGCTGCGGACGATGCCGGCCATTTGCTCACCTTTGGCGGCGGCCGGGTCCATGCCGTCTCACTGCTGGAGCGGCGAACGTTGTGGGAGCTCTCGCCGGAGGAGACAAGCAATCCCCGGCGCAAGATGCGGATCGGCCCGCGGGGGACCAGTTACTGTGTCATCCAGCAGGGGAGCAGGCTGCTCGTCGTCCATCCCGTGACGGGCCGGTTGATCTGGCAGCGCGACCACGTTGCACACGACGCGGGCCTCAACTCCAACGAGATGACCGGGATCATCGGGGACGAAGAGCACCTGGTGGTCTTCGAGGCCGACCAGGTCTCTTATACGGTCTACCAGACCAGCTCGGGCACGCGGACGAGTTCCGGACGCATCCCTCAGCCGGATCACGACTCTCTGCGTCTCAGGCATGCCGCCGGCCGCTGTCTCTGGTATGTCGCCGACTGTGAGAAGACCAGCTTCCTGCGAATCTGGGATCCCGTCGCCGAACAACGACTGCTGGATGAACCGCTCTTCGGTCGGATGACCGCACTACCGACGCCAGCTGGCCAACTGGCCTACATCTCGGCGGACGGCAGGTTCTGTGTCGTTAACCCGCAGAATGGACGGCCGGTTCTGGACATGTGGCTGGCCCCCCATCACCTCGACGGCCTTACGTCGTTCACGCTCTCTGAAGACCAGCTTCGCTATGGGCTCGATCTCGTGCAGGATGGACAGCGTCCGGTCCTCGATCCCTCACTGACGTGTGCCGACGATCTCGAGATCCCGACGCACCGTGTTCGAGGGTTGTTCCTGTCGATCAACCGACCGAGCGGGCAGATCGAGTGGGAGGACCATCTGGGTGAGGCGAGCGTCATTCAGTTTGCCGATGCTCGTGTTCCGGTTTTCGTGCTGGCCCGCAGACGACGTGACAGCCATCCTCGCAATCCCGGGACGCTGCAGGTTGAAGTGCGTAATCTCACGACCGGCCGCGTCCTGCAGAGACAGGAGAATCTCCTGAGAAACCGGATCGTCCATTGCGGCTTCAACCCGCTGCAGGGACACGTGACACTGACGGGTGTGCAAGCCCGGATCGATATCCGATTCGGACCTCAGCGCAATGACCTGCTGATTCATGCATCGGCCGAAGGCGACGAACTCCCGGGCCTGATTCGCTGATCCCGCACGCGCATCGGTGCTGCCCGCAAACGGCTCTACTCACCGGGCCATAGGGCTGCGTCTTCACCATCCAGGCGCAGCGTGAGACATTTCGCACTTCCCCCCGCCTTGATGAATTCCTGCAGAGGCGTCGCCCAGGGGCGATACCCGTGCCGAACCAGCTCCTGCTCGAGTTTCGGACACCCCGTGTTGAGAATCACGTTCTCGCCCAGGACGACCGCATTGCAGGCGAATCGCTCCGCCTCCTCGGGAGCGACGTCGATCAGAAGTTCGATGTGCGCTCCAGGGCCTGAATGCCATACCGGTCGAAGGCCGGACGATACACGATCGCCGCATTCGAATGGATCGGACAGAAACACGTATCGAGGTGATAGTAGCGCTCATCGACAAGCTGCAGCGGTATCACACGACATCCCAGCTCATTCCCGAGCCACTGCAAGGCGCGTGCGTCACTGCGAATCAGATAACCCCCAAATAGCGTCTCGCCACAGAAGAGTGCATCGCCAGCCCCTTCAAAATCCAGATCTGCCGGAAGCTCCTCGACCAGAAAGCTCTGCGCGGCAAACCAGGCGTGATCGATGGCCGTCTCTCCCTGACGGGCTGGATGCCGGAATCGCGAGAGAAACACCCGTTGCCGACAGATCAGCCCGGCATTAGCGGTGAACACCAGGTCTGGCAAGCCAGGCTGCGGATCGAGCAGAACCACGTCGGCGCCCAGTGAACGAATCAGTCCGCCAAGCGCGGTCCATTCCTGTCGGGCAATCTCCCGATCGCAGCCGCGACTGCGGCTCATCCAGGGGTTGATCTCATACTCAATCCCATAATAGTCGGGAGGACACATCAGCAGTCGTCGCGGCTCACTCGTCATCGACTGGCCTCCCGGAAGGCGTCTGGATTTGGCGCGGTCATTGCGTGTGGACTAGATTCCGGGAGCGTCACCCTCCCGATCAGTTGTGCGAAAGATGAACGTTGATGTCAATCACTGAACATTTTCCCGTGAATTGGGATCTGGACACGCTGTACCCGTTTCCAGAATCCGACACGTTTCGTGAGTTATTGTCGCAGGTGCAGACCGACCTGAGGCAGCTTGCCGCCGATTCCGAGGCACTGGCCGTACCGGAGAGTTCTGTCGCTTCGGCTGCGATGTGGGGCGACTTCCTCGAGCGACTGTCCGACATCCAGATGCGGCTGGAGGACATGCACTCCTTCACCGGTTGCCATGCCGCAGCCGACGCCGCGAATCAGGAGTTGCAAAGACTCGAAGGTGTGCTTGCCGCATTGGAACCGCTACGGACTCAGGTGCTGACCAATGTCGAGTTGGCCATCCGTGAGACTGACGACGCGCTGCTGCGCAACTGGCGCGCCCGCGATGATCGCCTGACCCGAGACGCGTTCTTTATCGAAGAGGCCCGACTCAACGGTGCCTTCCGGCTTCCCAAGGCCGAGGAGCTGCTCGCTGCCGAGCTGGATGTTGACGGGCGCCAAGCCTGGAGTCGTCTCTATGACCGCCTGTCGGGGCAGCTCCGCATCGAAATCATGGAGCGGGGTGAGATCGTGCGGAAGTCGCCTGGGCAGATCAATTTCGATTCACCGGAGCGATCGGTCCGTCAGAACAACTTCTTCGCTGCGCAGCGCGCGTGGAATACGCTGGCCGACTCTTGCGCCGAGGCCCTGAACCACATCGCCGGCAGCCGCCTGACGCGCTATCGGCGGCTGAACGTACACGATCATCTCGATCGTCCCCTGCGCATGAATCGCATGCAGCGCGAAACACTGGACAGCATGTGGGGCACGATCAGCGAGTGCAAACCGGTGCTAAAGCGCTATCTTGACGCGAAGGCGCGGTGGCTCGGCCTAAAGCAACTGGCCTGGTACGACGTTCAGGCGCCCGTTTCTGCAGCAGCAGCGTCACTGTCTGCAGACGACTTGAGTTATGACGATGCCTGTCGAATCGTCGTAGAGTCGCTGCAGAGCTTCTCTCCGGAATTTGGTGAGTTCGCCAAACGGGCTCTGACCCAAGGCTGGGTTGAGGTGGAAGACCGGCCTGGAAAGCGGCAGGGAGGGTTCTGTACGGGCTTTCCCAAAAAGCACCAGTCACGAATCTTCATGACGTATCGAAACACGCCCGACAGCATGTCGACGCTGGCGCACGAACTGGGCCATGCCTATCACTCGTACGTGCTCCGCGATCAGCCTCCCTTGCTGCAGGAGTACCCGATGAACCTGGCCGAGACGGCATCGACGTTTGCCGAGGCCATCCTCGCCGAGCGACAACTGGCCCAGGCCGACACCGATGACTTGCGCCGCTCTCTGCTCGATCAGAGCCTGTCGGATGCGGTGGCCTTCCTGATGAACATCCATGCCCGGTTTCTGTTCGAGGACCGGTTCCACCAGGAACGGCACGCCACCGAAGTGAGTGCCGAACGCCTCTCCCAGCTCATGCGTGATGCCCAGCAGGAAGCCTACCTCAACAGCCTCGATCCTCAGGGATGGTATCCCGAGTTCTGGATTTCCAAGCTGCATTTCTATATCGCGAGCTGGCCGTTCTATAACTTTCCGTACACATTCGGCTATCTGCTCTCCCTGGGCCTGTTCGAGCTTCGTGACCACGTCCCCGACTTTCCCACCCGCTTCCGCAACCTGCTGATTGCCTCAGGCTCGCGTCAGGCGGAAGAGACGGTCGCCGAATCATTCGGCTTCGACCTGCGGCAACCCGACTTCTGGCGGACCGGACTGGAGGTCGTCGAACGTCGAGTCAATCAGTTTGTGAACCTGACCTGAGTCGGCCCACTGACGATCGTGACAGATGTGCCAGTGACAGGCCGGCCAGAGACTCGCGCACCCGTCGCGGAACCTTCTGTACGGCTGCGACTTGCAAACTGTCGCCGCATGGTGGATGTGCGCGACTTTCCAGGTGCTATGTTTGAACGTCGCCCATCCTTTCGGGGGGCCCAGTCGAAACCCAGATCCAGGACAGCGCGGTTCCCATGGAATACCTGCAGGTTGTTTTTCTGGGGATCGTGCAGGGGATCGCCGAGTTTCTCCCCATCAGTTCTTCAGGACATCTCGTCCTTGTCGAAGCACTGTTTGGCATGCATCACGAGAGCCTCGCGCTAAACGTGGCCCTGCACGTCGGAACGCTGCTGTCGATATCACTGGTCTACCGCCATCAGATCCTGGCGCTGCTGCATCAGCCACGATTGCTGCTCGCCATCGTCGTGGCCACGATTCCCATTGTCATCGTCGGGCTCTGCCTGCACGATGAACTGAAGCAGACCTTCTCCTCGCCGCTGATCGCGGGCTGCTGCCTGCTCGTGACCGCGAGTCTCTTGTGGTCGACCCAGCGGATCGACCGGGGTGAGAAGTCGCTCGAAGAGATCTCGCTACGTGACGCCCTGATCGTGGGACTGTTTCAGACCATTGCCCCGCTGCCGGGGATCTCCAGGTCGGGAGTCACGATCGTGGGTGGACTGGTCGCGGGGCTCAGTCGCCGCACCGCAGCGGACTTCTCGTTTCTCATCGCGCTGCCCGCCATTGGCGGTGCCGCCACCCTCGAATCGCTGGAGATGCTGCAGACCGGCACCAACTCCCGGGAGCTCTGGCAGATGGCCATCGGCGCGGGCGTCGCCTTTGTCGTGGGAGTGGTCGCCCTGCGATGGCTGTTGTCGGTAGTCGCCGCGAGAAAGCTGCATCTCTTCGCAGGCTACTGCGCCGTGGTCGGGACTTTGGCAATCATCGTCGCCCTGCTGATGTAGTCCATCCGCGCAGCGAACCGGATTGACATGCGACCATCGCTCCGCAGTGCACCGGTCCACCCAGTGATTACTACGCCAGCCAGCGCCCCCGGGCCCTGACGAGCAGCGGCCCGGTCACCACCAACGTAGCGATGATCAGCTCTCCTGCGATCAACAGAAACGCGACCAGGCTGCACAGGCCGACCGCGGGATGCTCAAGACACCAGGTCATCCAGCGTCGCCCGCGCTGACGGACCGATTGAGAACCGAGCAGGATCAGCAGCACGCCCAATACCAGAGGCAGGACCAGCAAGGACCGGTGCCAACGCGTCATGACCCGGTACTCGACGTGACCATCCTCATCCTTCAGTTCACCGTACAGGGAATGATCAGCGGACGATCTGGACCAGGACAGCACGTCAACCGGCTCCGCGGCCCCTGTCACGGGAGGGGCCGCGCTCGCCGATGTAGCCCGACTCTCGCTCAGACGGACCAGCTTCTCCTGCTGTTCCTCGGACAATCGCTCGTAGATGTCATCTCCTTGCAACGCGTCTCGGGCGGCCGCCGCGAGTCGCCTCCAAGCGTCACCGTCCGGGCTCTGCGGCAGCGAGCTTGCCAACCCCGCCATGTCCAGAAGTCGTTCGACGAAGGTCACCTCCCACTCCGCCGGCGTGACCGTCTCAACACCCTCGACGCCCCAGAGGCACTGCTCGCATGGCGAGGCAATGGCGACCTGGTGCACCGCAACCGGCAGATCGACAAGTTGGGGAATGTCCAGTGATCGGCCGAGTCCACGCTGGCGATCTTCGCGGGTCCAGGAAAGCCATAGCCGCTGCAGACCGGCAGCGTTCTCTGTTGGTATCGTGACCAGTTCGCGATCGCCATCGGTCTCGACGAGCGTTCCGTTCAGGTCGGCCCATGTGAGCACGGTGCCCGTCGCTAAGCGTATGCCCAGCGGGCCATGACGCCGGACATTGATCCAGAAGTTCGTCAGACCGGCGATTTGCCCATCCGCCTGACTCCAGACAACCGTTTGCGCGAGGGGCACATCAGCATCGCTGAATTCGGTCGCGGATTGTCCAAGGATCCATGGTGAGTCGGCCCCGCGAAACACCCGCCACGGCCCCGCACCTTCTTCTTCAAGGATTCCCGTCACTTCATCCGGCAGGAGGCTCCCGGCGTCAGCCGTCCATTCGTGGGCGTTTAGTGGACGCAGCGCAAGTCTGTCATCGATTATCAGGTAACGCTCGTCCCACTGCGCCGACAGGACGACGACCCCCGGCAGGGGCCAAGGCTCTGATTCCTTGTGCACAGGAAACCTGGCCGTGAAACGGAGCGCGACTTCCTGAGTGTCCGGAGACATCGGCTCCCAGGTGAGGAGGCGCTCTCCATGCCCCTGTTCGGCGAGGGAGGTGGGCTCTGGACTTACCGTCAGTTCCGTGGCCTCCCTCCACGACGCGGGGAGCGATACATCGACATCCACAAGGGGACCCGCCGCCGAGATGAGCCGGACGTCCGCCTGAACCTCGACAGCCGCCCCGTCGGTCCCCTCGTAGGGCCGCAGAACGAGCAGTTCGCGCACAACGACGTCGTCTCGACCCCGCCGAAATCGGACAGCCATGGGTGCATCGACGGTTTCCAGGTCAAAGGGTCCAAATTCGCCGGCGACATCTGCACGCAGTCTTTCGACTCTGGCTTCGGCATTGCGTCTCCAGATCTCCAACGTTCCTGCAGCAGCATGGGAGACGCGCAAGCGGGAGGCCAGCACACGTCCATCGACGAGTTCGCACGATGGAATCGCGACCTTCTCCTCAGCAGGCTGCATCAGTGCACCTCGCAGCGTGATGGTCTGCGCCCCCGTCAACTCGTCACTCAGAAACAGGGTGAGCTGGCCTTCACTGTTCCGCGACCAGTGAACGATGCGCTCCGCACCATCCTGCTGCACCGCCACCGTCTCAATCTCCAGACGCGGATCAACCTGCAATTCATGCACGGCAGTCGCGATCTGTTCCACGTTCAGCAGAACTTCTGCGTTCCATCCCACACGTCGCCGCTCGAAGCTGAGCCTCTGATCGATGGTGGCCACCCGGCTGGCTTTCAGGGGTGACTCACGAAAACGCAGCACGGTCGGGGCCGAAAGTTCGTAAGCGAAAGAAGGGGGAATGGATGTTTCGTCCGGACGCCATCTTCGGGCAAACTCATTGATCGACATTGTGTTGACGCGCTCATCAGTGACGTTGTCGGCGAAGGGAGCCAGACGAAAGCCGGATGACGCCGTAAATCCCATGGCATGCTTGGACATCGCCGCCACAGTTCCCTTGGGAAGCGGGCTCCATGCCGGAATCCGGACTTCACCATCCACTGCACTCACGGGCGCGACAAAGTCGAACTCCAGCAAGACGGATTCCCCGGGGGAAGCCTCCAGGACGAGCGTCAAGGCATCATCATGGCGATGCGCGGCAGGCGCGGTCGCTGTCACCAGCTGGGGTGCCGAAATACGGGTCACCGTCGCGTCCGGAGGTAACGGCAACGTCAACGACCGCCGGGACTGCCAGGGGTCGGCTTCTGTCGACACCTTCAACTGCAATCGAGACTGCACCTCCATACGATGTGGATGAACCCTGATCCGGGACAGCGCATCGTCGAAATCCCAGACCTCGCGCTCGACCGAACTCGAGGAGTTTCGCCAACTCACGACTAACTCGGACACGGGCCCGATTTCGATCGTCACCTTGTCCCCTGCGACGGACCGCGCGCGCCTTGCGCGTTCGGAACCTGCAGGTCGCTTTCGGACGACATGACGAAGCGCGCCGCAGCCACCTGGGGAATACGGACGGCAACCCAGTCTCGATCCTCCACCGCCGCGTGCGGTCGAGAGACGATCTCAACGACCGCCACGTCGTAGGGTTGCGAACCTTTTGTCGTGGGTGAAGAGTCCTCACTCCCCGCCTGCTCCTCATCGATCATCTGAGGACGATTCGGATCAGACGCATCCCATTCCAGGACCAATCCCGAACCATCGCGAACCGGGAGAAGTCGAGCGGCAGTGCCATTGACCCGACAGTGCTCTGGATCCTGAGAGATAATCACACTCCGCATCGGCAGGAAGAGACGCCGAGGCCCGACATTCCCCGATCGATGCAGAACTTCGAAACGCATCCGCAACAGCAACTGATGATCCGAACGGTCGATGTCATACTCGGCGTCCCGAATCAACACGCGCGGCAACGACGTACCCGCTCCGCCGCGGTTCGACAAGCGATGCAGCGATGAAGATCGCACATAAACTACCGGGGACTCCTCGGCAGCCCCCCCTTCTGGCGACACGGGTATGAGAGCGTCAATCCCTGCATCGGCCGTGGTGTTCCGGGCGGGATCAAATGGCGAATCCGCGGCCAGTGCGCCTGTCAGCAGGCATGCAAACAACACAGTGGGAACGGTCCTCAGGTAATGTGATGACCTGACGGACGAGTCTGAAGAAACAGGTTCCGAGAGAGGTGTCGGACGGATCAACTCCCCGGGAACGATCAGCCCCAGCCAGAGTCCCATCAAGGCGCCTCCGAAGAGCCCCGCCACATACGCTGGGACAATCATTGCCGACACAGCCAGCGCGACGACACCGAGAGCGATCCAGGGCTGTGCGGCGACATCCCAGAGGCGACGGGCTCCGAGGGACACCATCAGTGCCACCACCAGCACAAGCCACGCAAGTCGCTGCGCTACTCCTTGATTCCAGACCGTCAGCTTGAACGCCGTCGCCCCGGGCGGAGGCACAAGACGTACCTTGTGTGATCCAGCCGGCAGGTGGCGGTCGAGCCGACCATCGGCCAATTGCCCCGCTGCCCCCTGGCTCAGGCCTTCCCGATTCCCGGCGCCATCGCTGAAGGCGTCGCCCAGAGGCCCCAGCAGGCGCTCACGCCACCCTCGTCGCATGAAGGACGCATCGACCACCGGCTCGGACGTCTTGACGACCGACGTCCGAGCGGGCAATTGCAAGGTCCATTCCACTTGAGTCGTTGTACCGTTCCAGACGGGAAACGGAATCTCGATCTGCCTGCTCAACCAGCCGCTTGCGGTCGTCGTGCGGTAGTCCATCAGGACCTCGTGGACCTCCCGATCGTCCGGCAGGCTGATCAGCGACAACTGATCGGCGTCACTTGCGGACAGTTCTCTGCCATCGACCTGAACTCGAATCAGCACGGCCCCCGACGGCAGCCTGATCCCCAGCAAGGACTCGTTCAGATCAAGAGCCGACACGCGCAGCAGGGCCCGATGCACGAGCGTCTCCGCGTTTGATACCGGTACCGAGGTCGTTCCGCTCAGCCGCCCGGCAATTGTCACCGCTCTCCCATCTGTGGAAGTGCCTTGCACGCCGCTTGGTGACCGGGAAGTGAGCGGCGCTGGGTCTCGAGGTTCGATCTGGCCGCCTTCCGCCATTGGTTTCTCTGGCGGTGCGTCCGCATCTGATCGGCTGTCCGCGATGGGCACGAGTGCCGCCTTGGTCGTCGCCTCGCACGTCTCGGCGTGCAGAAAGACCATCTGCCCCGCCTCGTCAATGTCGTGATCGCTCCATCGAATGAACTCGTCCCACTCCGACGGCAGCTCTGTGACGTCGATTTCCTCAACTGAATCGTCGCGGTTGAGAGTCAACGATGGTTCTCGTGGCGGGTGGATTCCGAAAAAGGCGGATTGCTGCCGGGCCTCCGGAAGCACGACCATCGGCACTTCCCACGACGTGGCCCGATGTCCATCCAGCTGTCGTCCGACCAGCCGCAACCAGGCGTCCTGACGTGGTGTCACCGCTTCGAGAAACTCGATCAGCAGCGCGCCTGCGGCCTGCTTGTCGGGCTCGACCACCCAACGGGCGATCCCCGGCCCATTCGATGTGTCGGCCGCCTCAACTCGCACAATCTGCCAGTCTTCGTGCACCTGAACCCGAATCGACGAAGCCGACCCTGCACGGACCCTGAGGGCAATGATAGTGACCATCTCCGGATCAATGAGATCCCACCGTACATGCGTCAATGTCTGGGCAGTGAAGTCCGTCCGCGGCAGATCCACCGTGACCTGGAGCTGCGCCCCGGCCTCATATTCCTCGAACTCCAGATGGTCTCCTGTGACTCCGTCGCTCTGTGAGGCGACCAGGCGATACCCGGGTGCTTCGAACGCTTTGAGTTCCAGCGGACGGGCGACGTTGAGCCTGACAACCGCCGACAGACCGGTTCCGCCTTGAATCATCACGCGAGGCAGCATCCAGCGTGGTCGCCGGGTAAACGGAATCTGTCCACGGAGCCGGAGCAGGGTGCGTCGTTCCCCCTCAACCCCCATGATGCTGACACTGATTCGATTCTTGGCCTCTCGGCTGAAGGGGAGTTTGGCCTCGCCACCCAGTGTGATCGATTCCACCTGGAGCGCAGGAGGCACCCGGAATTCAATCCGTTGCGCCTGGCGAGGGAGGTTGTGGAGTTGAAACTCCGCCTGGACGGAAGCCCCATCGAGAGTCAGCGAGTACAGCGTCGAGGATTCATGGATGACTCGATTCGTCGACGACGGACTTTGTGCCGGCGAAATCGTGAGGCGTACCTGCTGACGCTGCCCGAGATTGACACTCCAGACGCCGGCCGCCCGATCCGTCTCTGACCGGGGTGCCAACACGACACCATCCGAGGCGGTCAGTATGTGGTTGGGCGGAAGCTCGAGTCGCATCTGTGTCATGACACCACTCAGACCGCGCAGTTCGAAGACCGTTCCTTCGAACTGACGCGTGCCGGCCAGCGACCAGGTTCCCTGCAACTGCCCCCCGCCCGGGGGTGTGACAAGTTGCAGACGATCGTTGAGGCTGGTCCCCCACAGCACGTCTTGATCGCTGTCGGCCCACTGCAGTCGCGAGACTGCCAAGGAGAGTTCTCCCAGGCCGATCACCTGCAGCGTCTCAGCCCGATTGACGACAGTGGCTGTCAACTGACCGTCAACCAGTTCCGTTCCCGCAACGCGCGCCACGTACTCAACCGATTCGATCCAGGCCTGTTGCGATGGGAGCGAGTCGTCGGACAGAGCTTCCACGAAGGGGGCGGCCTGCCTGTAATCAGTCATCAGAAGTGGTACCCACTCTCCGGCTGGCCAGACATCAGGCCGATTGGCCGGAACGTAGGCCTGCCTCCAGGCACTCTCGACAGTGCCTGCCGTTGACTGTGCTTCGGCGTGAGCACTCAGCGTCGCGACGACGACCAGGACCATGCTGAAACAATGCCACAGGCACGCCTCACCATGCGTCGGCATTCGCCGACTCCTCCAGCCGAGAACCTGACTTGGGTCCGAAGCTGGCAGCGGGAGTGAGCTGGGTTCATCGCTGGACACCTGAATCCCTCGTCAGCGGCGAGTGAATGAGCGTCGTCGCGACAGGTCCTGCGGCCAATCGTCGCCCGATTATCGCGGAATCTTCCTGACGGGGCGGGCGTTCCAGATGGCTGGGCTGCAGAATCGACCGACGCCTCCGATGCCCCACACGATCCAGCAGCGCGGCACACACCGGCAGCAGCAGACCGCAGATTGCCGGCTGCAGCAGCAACATCGCGGGCTCCGGGGCCCAAAGACCGACGAGGCACAACACGAAAGCGATGGCCAGCCACGCCCACACGTTTCGCAGCATCGGAAGCTTGATGAGCAGAAAGCCCGCTACGAGGGTCAGCCCGGCCCCGAGCAGCACCGTCATCGATTTACTCAGTGAGTCGAAAGAGATCTGATCGATCGCCCCCGTACTGCTGAACTTGTACGTGTTGCCAGATTCGCTCGCGCTTGGATCGGGCTCCGGGACCGCCCCTGCCAACGTCTCCCAAGCCTGTGTCGTGGCGGCGGTGGGTGTCCGCTCCCAGAAGAAGCGGTGTCGGCTCCAGACATACCCCGGCAGCAGTTCCGTGGGAGATTGCAGCAGATGGTGCGAGAGCGGCAGTCGCAACTTCCAGAGTGTCTGGCCGATCCAGACGTGGTCGCCGAAGGACGGCAATGGAACTGTCGGCTGCAGTCGCCAGCTCATCTTCTGTGGCGGTGAGTCGTAGGTGATGGTCAACCATTGCTCACCCCCACCGACCCCGGGAGGCTGGCTCAGGAAGTACGCATCCTCCGACACCAGCAACCGGACAAACTCCGGCGCAGCCACATCCCGCTCATTCCACGCGAACCGCGGTTGCGTTACGCCATCTGGCAGTTGAACGCCAACCTGCTTCAGATCCTCGGGGAGACGGTATCTGGCCACAACGCGTGAACGGCCACGCTCGTTCACATCGATCGTGATGAGCGACTGCTCGATGGCGAACTGCTGTGGGACACTCGCGAATGACCGATCGATGCTCAGACTCACTTCCTCGGGCGCGCTTGCGGTCACCCACTGCGCTCCGTGGGCGATCGTCGTCAGCCGCGTCCACGTCGGATCAACGAGATCAACTGACGTGGCCTGTCCGTCGTCGATGACAATACGCGTCTCGCTGAACGTCTGGTCCAGGCTCTGTAGAATCGGAACGACGATCACTTCCTCGGAGGTGGCTGCATCATGCGGCACGGCTCTCGAATCCACGACAATCGTAAACGAGCCGCGCAGCGGCTCCGGCAACTCCAGGCTGATCTCCTGGTTCTGCCAGTGGGCGTTGAGTTTACGTTGACCATCCAGCAGGAAGCTCAGCGACTCGGTGGCAAACTCGGGCGGAATCTGCTCGGCGAGGCGGTCCGGAATCCATAGCCGCACGCGACTCATGCGCCCGTACTGCACCTCGTAGCGAATCATCTGTTGCGCCACGATGTTCGCTTCCATCCCCGTCAGAATTACGGAGGTAGACGTGTCGATTTCACGCTCACGGACAGCCACGCTGATACGAATCTGGGGATCCGGTTCCGCGGTCGGGAGACTGATGCGGTATCGCGAGATCGGCTGCGTGACCATGCTGGTCGGCAGCGGTTCCTCGTCCGTGCGCGGCGACACCGCGGCGTCGAGGAGCGCGGGACTGACCGCCGTGACATCGGCTTCGACGTTGTCCGCCGTGGCAACGATGAGCTTTCCGGGGAGAACGCGGCTGGCCGCCACGCCCGGCAGCGGCACAATCAGTTCCTGCCGATCACTCTCGTCGAGTGGTCGCGTGGCGCGCACGCTCACGACCGAACGGCCGTTGATGACCTGCCGGGGCCTGGCCACCCAGTCTTCCCCTTCCGTACCGGCCGCAGCCTCGGGAGGCGCTCCACGGGGAGACTGAATCTCTTCCCCCGAAGTACCGGTCGTCTCGACGGACCAGAGATTCTCGGCGGCGCCACGCCAACGAATTCCGACGAAGTCCAGCGTCCCGTGATCGAGTGCCAATTCGAAGCGGGCCTCCAGTGTCAACTCGTCTTCGCCGATCAGCAGGTAGTAGTGCGGCGTACTGCGGAATGACGGAGGGATCCGTTCAATGTCGACGATGAACTGCAACGGCATCGACTTGAACTGGAAAGCCCCCGCCGAAAATGCGCCCGATGACGGCAACAGGTCCGTATCGAGCCTTTGCACCGGGTCATCCTCCGATTCCCGACGTGCGATGCGATAGCCTTCGAATCCCTCCAGGCCAATCGTTCCCCGCTGCTCCCGCACTCCGACAACGTCAAAGCCATCGACGATCACGGGCTGCCCCGCGGGATTGAACGCCGCCTCGAACTGCCACCGCAACTGAATTCGTGGACCCATCACGCCTGTCAGCGGTACGCGCAACCAGCCTTCTCGATCGCTCGGCGACGACAACGCTGTGCGTTCCTCACCCGTCGCGTCAGTAATGGTCACCTGGTCGCCATATTGCATGAACGTGGTCGGCTTCCGCATCTCCAGAACATCTGCGCCCGTTGCCGACAAGTACAACTGCTGGTTCGCTGACAGTCGAAGCTTCCCACCATAGTGCTGCAGCATCAGATCCGTATTCGCCAGCGCAAAGGCATCTTCCTGGTTGACCGCTTCGAGCCAACGCAGGTCGAAACGGGCTC
This sequence comes from uncultured Planctomycetaceae bacterium, assembly GCA_963715185.1. GTDB lineage: Bacteria > Planctomycetota > Planctomycetia > Planctomycetales > Planctomycetaceae > CAVPPT01. The sequence continues at coordinate 636,398 of CAVQRG010000008.1, read as the reverse complement.
CCGCGACGTCCCCCCGAACCACCGTCGACTCGGCTTCCGTCTCTGCCGGCAGCAGTCGGACGTTCTCTCCCGGACGCAGACTGACATCGACTCCCGGGATCCGCAGTTCGAAGTCGGCCACCAGGTGTTGCGGCAGCCGCGGCAGAGTGAGCTGCAGGTGCTGACCACCGGGAATTCGCTTGAGCGGCACACGCATGGTGAACTTGAGGCGATGGACTCCGTCGCCCTTCAGCAGCCAGACCAACCCGGTCTCTTCCGAGTCCGCCGGTGCCGGAACCGCCTCGCCGGGCGAATCGCAGATATATTCCAGCAGATAGGCCTGTTCGAGCCCGAGACGCACGATATGTCTCTCGGTGTCGTTCAACACTCTCACGAAGACTTCCGCGGTCAGGTCGGCGCGATCATCGACAATCTCCCCCGACAGCGAGAAGCGAGATACGAAGAACTCAGGAACGGCTTGTTCCGGAAACGAGCTGGAATCCTCATGGGGTGAAGCCAGCGGGGCTTCTTCGAGCGGTACAGGCTTCCATCCCCCCGTACCATTGGGGACGAAGATCACGTCCCCGTTGAACCTCGGCTCTGGGGCAGCGGTGCCATTCGTCACCGCTTCCACGCCGGCCCCTTCGGCCGAGACTGGCTGAGCACGCAACGTTGGCGAACATGCCAGACACAGCACGAACAGACAGGCAAGAGATAGCAGCCGATACAGCTGCGGCACGGGACTCGCCCTTGTTCGACCGGGGGCTGCGACCAAGGCTGGACCGCTACGGTCTCAACCACGTTCGGAGGACCAACGCCGGTCATCGGACCTTAGGAATGGAGCACAGAAAAGTGGGACTTGACCCCGTACCAATTCTAGTCCGTCGCAGAGCCGCCCGAAAGGAGGTTTTCAGGAGTCGGTTCCGCCCCGATCTGATCGCTGGGATTGTCGCGGTCGTGCCGGTGAGAGAGCCTCTGACGCGCCCTTCCTGTCTCAACGGCAGTTGCCACGCGGCGCCGATTGCTATTCCAGCAGCGTGGTGAGGCGCCCATGCAGCGAACTGCCATTGCTCGCGAGCACGTCCGGCAGGTCGACGCAGAATGGCTGACCACGTGTCCCGGTGACCTGGCCCCCGGCTTCGGTCACAATGATGACGCCCGCAGCCATGTCCCAGGCGTGCAGACTCGTCGACCAGAAGGCCTCGATCCGCCCTCGGGCGACCCCACACAGATTGAGCGCCGCCGAGCCGGTCCGTTGCACATGCTGGGCCTCCTCGAGCACCTTCAGAAACCGCTGCACGGCCGGGTCATGGCGATCCGTCTTGGCGGGCAGACTCGCCATACACAGGGCACTCTCCAACTCGGAGTGATCGGAAACGCGAATCGGCTCGCCATTGCATGTAGCGCCTTCCCCGAGCGCCGCCGAATACAATTCATCGCGCGTCGGATCATAGACGGCACCGGCCGTCAGTTGACCGTCCCGTTCCACACCGACGGACACACAGTAGTACGGAAATCCATGGACGTAGTTTGAGGTCCCGTCGAGCGGATCGATCAACCAGCGGCACGTCGACTCACTGGATTCGACCGACAGTCCCTCCTCCCCCAGAAACCGGTGCGTGGGAAACTCTCGCCGCAGAAAATCGTGAATCGCCTGCTGAGACGCCAGGTCGGCTTCCGTCACCAGATCGGAAGGTCTCTTCTCGCGAGCCGTAAAGCGTCCCGCCCAATCTCGCAACACCTGACCTCCAATGCGGGCCGAGTGTTGTGCGGCCTCAAGCAGTTCCATTGCCATTCCCCCGGTTGTACGCCCCGCCTCAGCCCGTGACAGTCACAGACCGGCCAGTCGCTTCTGCCAGTTCGACTTCAGGACGTCGATCGATTCGTCGATCAGCAGACGACCGTCCAGATCCCGAAAGCGAACGCGGTCGGCATCTGTCACGGTCCCCAGTCGGACCAGCGGACGATCAGAATGGATGCGGAATCGTTCCACGAACTGCTGGGCATGTTCCTCGGCCACCTCCACGACAAACCGGGTATTGCTCTCGGAAAACAGCACGACGACCTCATCCAACTTTCCGAAGCCATCGAGCGCGATTTCTGCTCCCAGACCACCCGCAAACGCCATTTCCGCCACGGCCACCGCCAGTCCCCCCTCGCTCAGGTCGTGGCAACTCTTCACGACGCCACTGTTGATGGCATCATGAACGGCCACAAAGACTCCGAACGCCGACTGCAGATCGGGACGCGGGACTGCTCCGGAGGAAATCCCGCGGACGAGGCCATAGTGACTGCCTCCAAGTTCCGCCTTCGTTTCGCCGACGAGGAACAACACGCTTCCCGCCTGTTTGAGATCCATGGTGACACAGCAGGCGACATCGGGGACTTGCCCCAGCGCTGATGAGCAACGAGGGTGGGATCCCCACAACCTGTGGTGTCCCGGCCTGATCGACGAACCGAAACTCGTTGTTCAGCGAGTCCTTGCCACTGATGAATGGTGTACCGTACGCGATGGCCGTGTCGTGACATCCCAGCGCCGCACGCACCAGCGACCCCAGAGTCTCAGACTGCTCGGTATTGCCCCAGCAGAAATTGTCGAGAATCGCGATTCGACGTGGATCGGCTCCGACGGCTACGCAGTTGCGGACCGCTTCATCGATCGCCGATGCTGCCATCCAGTACGGATCGATGTCGCCGTAGTGCGGATTCATCCCGCACGCCACGACCAGGCCCCGGTCCGACTGCAGCACAGGTCGCACGACAGCGGCATCCGAGGGACCGTCATTCATCACGCCGACCAGCGGCTTGATGACGCTGCCCCCTTGGACCTCGTGGTCGTACTGACGAATAATCCACTCCTTCGAGCAGACGTTCAGCGACGACAGGATGCTCAGCAATGTGTCCGTGAGAGACGTGACGTCGCGGTCCGGCGGGGGTGGTGTGCTGCCGCCTTCTTCCCGACGAGGCGGGGCAAACGAGGCCTGTCGCACCACGGGTGGACGGCCATTGTGGAGAAACTCGATGTCGAGGTTTCCGACTTCCTGGCCTTCGTAGGTCAGCACCAGTCGCATCGTGTCGGTGAAGCGACCGATGGCGGTCGCCTCGACCCCCTCGGATTCGCAGAGTGCGCGAAAATCCGGCCAGGTCCTCTCAGGAACCGCCAGGACCATCCGCTCCTGCGCCTCACTGATCCAGATTTCGGTGTAGGAGAGTCCGCTGTACTTGAGCGGCGCCTGTTCCAGCCAGACCTCGGCCCCCGTCTCTTCACCCATCTCGCCGACGGCACTGCTGAAGCCGCCGGCGCCACAGTCGGTAATGGCATGGTACAGGCCACGGTCACGGGCCTGCAGAATGACGTCCGCGAGCATCTTCTCCGTGATGGCATTGCCGATCTGCACTGCACCGCCGGACAGCGCTTCGCTCTCGTGCGTCAATTCCGCCGACGAGAACGTCGCGCCGTGAATGCCATCGCGTCCGGTGCGCCCGCCGACCGCCACGATCAGATCGCCGGGTACGACTTGCTTTCTCACTTAGTCCCGGGGAATCAGAGCCACATTGCCGCAATACACCAGGGGATTGCCGAGATACCGCTCATCAAAGTACACGGCACCATTGACGGTCGGAATCCCCATACGGTTTCCGTAATCCCGAACGCCGGCCACGACACCGTTCATTACCGTCCGCGGATGGAGCACACCGGGCGGCAGATCCGCATACGCGGTCTCTGGCGGAGCGAAGCAGAACACATCGGTGTTACAGACCGGCTTGGCGCCCAGACCGGTCCCCAGCGGATCGCGAATGACGCCGCCGATCCCCGTATTGGCCCCACCGTAAGGCTCCAGCGCCGACGGATGGTTGTGCGTTTCCACCTTGAAGCAGACATCGTAGGTCTCATCGAACCGCACGATTCCTGCATTGTCCTTGAATACGCTCACGCACCAGTCGTCGCTGCCGAGATCGGTGCGGATCTGCTGCGTGGCCGCGAAGATCGTTTCCTTGAGCATGTTCTCGAACTGACGCTCTCCGTCGGCATCCCGATACGAGATACGACCGGCCAGTGTCTTGTGGGAACAGTGCTCGCTCCACGTCTGAGCGATGGTCTCCAGTTCGATGTCCGTCGGGTCCCGGCCCAGATCGCGAAAGGCCTGCTGAATCGTCTGCATCTCGACCAGGCTGAGGTACAACTGACCGGTCACGCTCAACCTGGCGAGCCCGGCGTCATCCATTTCACGCAGGGGGACATGCAGCAGTTCGAAGCGATAGCAGCTCCCCAGTGCCAGGCTGTCCACCTGCAAGGGACCACGCAGGACATGCTCGATCGAGTCGTTCGCGAGGACACGGCTGGCCAGTCGATCGACTTCGGCCTCGTTGGCGTCCGAATTCACCCAGTACTTGCGACACGTCGCGACCCGCTCGACATCCAGTCCGAGCCGACGCAATGCCTCGGTGGCTGTCTGTCCCACATTGTCGGTCACACCCGGCTTGAACAGGATGTTGAGCAGCCTCCGATCCCCGTCGGTCTGGCCATCATGGGAAGATCCGGCAGCCTCCACCTGGGGGAGCTGTCGAACGACAGTCTCCTCGACAACACCATCAGAGAGCAGCCGCACGACTGGCCCCTGAACGTCCGACGAGGCCAAGGCCCCCTCGACCAGGTAAGAGCGTGCCGTTCGCACACTCGTCACCGACGTTGTGCCCAACAGACGTGATTCTTCCAGGATGCGATCTGCTTCGCGATCGGACTCTCCCGCGGCCGGATGAATTTCGACTTCCCAGAGCACGTCAACTCCCACTGATCCAAGCGTTCACGCCGCTGATTCTAGTGGACTCGGTGGGGGGAGCGAAGGCTGTGAAGCCTGCGGAATACGGCCAAGGCATGAGTTGGCCGCACTCCGTGAAGAGAAGGAATCAAGACACAGGGCCGTCGGCGAAAGGATGAGACGGCGCGAGACTGCGGACATCCCTCTGCGATTCAAGCAGATCTCAGCGCTTCAAACAGAGACTTGCCTGCAACCTGCTGCCGAGGCCGGCGGAACGTCCGCGCGCCAATGACGACAGCCAGAAACCGGGTCAGGCTCATGAGACGCCTACCTAAAGCGGAATCAACCCTCTTCGCGTTTGAGTTGCGTCACCTGGCGTGCATAGTGGGCGGCCCGCGTTGCAAACTGGCGTTTCTTCGGCTCGCTGTTCGCGACCCGGACCAGCCTGTTGTACTTGTCGGAGAGCGCCTGCTTCACTTCGATCAATGACTGCTTCTTCATTCCCGAAAGCTTTCCTTTCACCAACACATCATCGAGCGGGCGTGGTCGTCAGCACGGAGAGGCGTGAGTATACAGAAATCTCCACCATTGCAATCAGGCAGCTCGGTTTTGTACGATCAAAAATCCTAGTTTTGAGTCACAGAAATCCCTATGTGCCTGATTCACAGACGTTTTCAGCGATACGCCATGTCCATGGCGGCATTCGCACTGGCGACATCGCTGGCCGGCTGCAGTGAGGATTCGAGCGCCCGAACTCCGCGATCGAATGCGGAAAAATTCACGATCGTCTGCACCACGGGGATGGTAACGGACCTCGTCAGCCATATCGCTGGTGATCAGGCCACAGTTGTCGGGCTCATGGGGGAGGGGGTCGATCCCCACTTGTATCAACCGACATTCGACGATGTTGCGCGGCTGGTCGATGCCGATATCGTGTTCTACAACGGCCTTGTGCTCGAAGGTTCGATGCAGACGACCTTCGAGAAGCTCGCGAGCCGCAAGCCGGTTCACGCGGTTTCCGCGGACATCGCTCCTTCTGAACTGCGGACGCCTGCCGAGTTTGAGGGACACCCGGACCCCCATATCTGGAACGATCCTCCACTCTGGATGACGGCCGCTCGTACCGTCGCCCGACGACTCAGCGATTTCGATCCCGACAACGCCGCCATCTACGAGCAGAATCTTCAGAAGTACCTTGAGGAGCTGGAGAATCTGGATGCCTACGTCACCCGCGTGTTGGCTTCGATTCCGCCCGACCAGCGTGTGCTGGTGACTGCCCATGATGCCTTCGGATACCTGGGACGCCGTTATCAGATCGACGTCAAGTCGGTCCAGGGAATCACGACCGACTCCGAGCCGGGGGTCAGCGACATCAATCAGCTCGTGGACTTCCTGGTCACACACCGGGTCCCGGCGATCTTCGTCGAAACCAGTGTGAACCAGGCGAACATCCGTGCCGTGTTGGAGGGTGCCGCCAGTAAGGGACACCCGGTGCAGATCGGTGGGACGCTCTTCTCCGACGCCATGGGCGGTGCGGGCCAGTATGAAGGGACCTATCTTGGTATGATCGATCACAATGCCACCGTGATCACGCGGGCATTGGGAGGCGAGGCGCCCGTCCGAGGGCTCCACGGCCGGCTTGAGTCGCATGACAGTGAACCACAGTCCGACTGACCAACCTGCGGAGGATCGGATTACCCCGCTCGTCCCGGCCGAAACCTATGGGGCCGACCACCCACAGTCATCCCCCTTGTCAATTCATGACGTGACTGTCGCTTACCATCGACGGCCAGTCATCTGGGATGTCGATTACGATGCTCCTTCGAGCCGTCTGATCGCCATTGTCGGTCCCAACGGGGCTGGCAAGAGCACGCTGATCAAAGCCGTGCTCAACCTTATTCCGCTCGTGTCGGGCGAGATCCGCGTGTTCGGGGCTCCGTACGGCGAGCAGCGGTCGGTGGTCGCGTATGTCCCGCAGCGAACGAGCGTCGACTGGGATTTCCCCGTCAGCGCACTGGACGTGGTGGCGATGGGGCTGTACCGCCGGATCGGCTGGTTCCGCCCGGTCAGTCGCCGCTGGAAGAACAAGGCGCTGGAGGCGTTGGACCGAGTGGGGCTCGCCGATTTCGCACGGCGCCAGATCAGTCAGCTTTCCGGCGGACAGCAGCAGCGGGTCTTTCTGGCGCGGGCCCTGGTGCAGGAGGCGCGCCTGTATCTGATGGATGAGCCCTTCGCCGGCGTCGACGCTGCGACAGAGCGAAAGATCCTGGAAGTGCTGCGTGACTTGCGCCTGGCCGGGCAGACGGCCATGGTCGTCCATCATGACCTGCAGACGGTCGCGGACTATTTCGATGACGTGCTGATGCTCAATATGCGGCTGATCGCGTCCGGTCCCATTGCCCAGGTCTTCACTTCCGAGAACCTGCGCCGAACGTACGGTGGACGCCTGGCCCTGCTCGACCAGGTTGGCAACAAGCTGGCCGAGGGTCCGGGATGATTCCCTCACCGCTCAGCGCCAACAGCCGGACCTCGAGATCTCTCAGCGCTCCACGGCGGCCTCCCGGCCATTGGCTCCTCCTGCTGCTGCCGGTGGTCTGCACGCCAGCGAGCTACGCGGCCGCTTCCTTCGAGCCACCCCGGTTCAGTTCCTCGTCCCTGGCTGTTCTGTCCGCGGTCACCGACGAGGCCGAACCCCCTGTGATGAGCTACGAGACTCGATCGCTGGGGCAGCGCATGCTGCAGATTCTCAGCTTGCGCGACTACAACACGCGGCTGGTGCTGCTGGGCACATCGCTGCTGGGGTTTACAGCGGGGGTCGTCGGGACCTTCATGCTGTTGCGCCGGCGTGCACTGATCGGGGATGTCGTCGGCCATTCGGCACTCCCGGGCATCGCGATTGCATTTCTCACCATGGAGATCTTCTCGCCCGGTTCGGGCAAGTCACTTCCGGGGCTGCTGCTGGGGGCTTTCGCGAGCGGACTGGCGGGGGCCGCGGGGGTGATGCTCATCGATCGCTATTCACGGATCAAGGCAGATGCGGCCATGGCCATCGTGCTCAGCGTGTTCTATGGGTTGGGCGCAGCCCTGTTCACCGTCGTCCAGCGTGTTCCCTCGGGGAACGCCGCGGGACTGAAGTCCTTTCTCAATGGCAAGGCCGCTGCGCTGGTCGCGGGGGATGTCGGACTGTTCGCAGCAGCCGCCGTGGTCGTCGCCGCGACATTGCTGATGCTGAAGGAGCTGTCGCTCCTCTGTTTTGACGACGAGTTCGCCGCAGCCCAGGGCTGGCCGGTGCGCTGGATGGATACGCTGCTCATCGGACTGGTGGTGGCCGTCACCATCATCGGCATGCAGAGCGTCGGGCTGATCCTGGTGGTCGCGACGCTGATCATTCCGCCCGCCGCGGCGCGGTTCTGGACTGACGATCTTCGCGTCATGACGCTTCTGGCCGGATTCATCGGCGGCTTGGGCGCCTTCGGCGGCACGTTCGTCAGCGCCCTGTTTGAGCGCATGGCGACGGGGGCAGTCATCGTCCTCTCGGGAACAGTGCTGTTCATCATCAGCCTCTGCCTGGGACGTAAGCATGGACTCATCATCCGTCAGATTCGACAGGCACGAACCCGTCGCAACGTCGAGCGCGACGACCTGCTGCGTGGCATCTACGAGTTGCAGGAAACACAGGCCGGGAAGGCGACGTCACCCGAAGAGCTGGCCGCGATGCCATTCGGCGCGAAAGACCTCGTCCCCCTCCGGGCCTGGGACGCAGCCACCGTCAAAAGGCTCCTGCGACATGCGGCCCGTGATGGACTGCTGGTCGAGAGGGAGGGACACTGGCGCCTGACACCGGCGGGAGCCACCGCTGCACAACGACGGACCCGCAATCACCGGCTCTGGGAAATGTATCTCATGCGGTATGCGGACATCGCCCCCAGCCACGTGGATCGCGATGCCGACCTGATCGAACATGTCCTGGATCCCGAGCTGGTGGCGGAGCTGGAGTCCTCCCTGGATCAGCTGAAACCGACAATGCCCGACAGTTTTCATGCAGTCACCACCGGGGAATGATGCGTGATGCACTGGACATCCCTTGACACAGCCATCTGCTTGACAGGCGCTCGCGGCCATGTCCTGCGCACTTCCCGCGCCTGGCTGATGCTGCGCAGACACAGCATGATGGGGGATGCCCTCAGCCATTCGGCGTTGCCGGGTGTGGTCATGGCATTCCTGGGAGCTGCCTGGCTGCAGTCTTTCGGAGTGATCTCGGCGGCGCAGCACGACTCACTCTTGCATCTGCTGCTGTTTCTCGGAGCCGTCGTGGTCGGGATTGGAACCGCATGGCTGACGGAGTGGGTACAGCGCCTGGGGCGGATGGAAAGCGGAGCCGCCCTCGGGGTCGTCTTTACCTCGGTCTTTGCGCTCGGCTTGTTGCTGATTCGCCTGTTTGCGGATCAGGTTCACATCGATCCGGACTGCGTCCTGTTCGGAATTCTGGAGACGTCCGCCATTGAGGTGGTTCCGGGAACGGCTCTACCTCAGGCCGCCCTGACGAACGGAATTATCCTCTGCGTCAACCTGCTGCTGACCGTGGTCCTGTTCAAGGAGTTGCGGATCTCGGCCTTTGACGCCGGCCTGGCAACCACGCTGGGCATCCCTGCCCGGGGAATCCACTACGGGCTCATGGCGGCGACCGCGCTGACAGTCGTGGCCGCCTTTGAAACCGTCGGGAGCATTCTGGTCATTGGCCTGCTGATCGTGCCTGCTGCGACTGCCCTGTTGCTCAGCGAGCGCCTGCAGATGGTCCTGCTGCTGAGTCTGATCGTGGCAGCCGGCAGTGCGCTGCTGGGCCATGTGCTGGCCCGCACGGTCCCGGGCATGGTCTTTCCGCGTCTGGGGTTTCCCGAAGTACGCGATGCAGGAACTGCTGGGATGATGTCTGTGACGGCCGGACTGCTGTTCATTCTGGCGATGTTTCTGGCTCCCCGGCAGGGACTGATCGCCAAGGCCCTCTATCGCATCCAGTTGGCGCTTCGGATTTCGGCTGACGACGTCCTCGGGCTGATGTACCGGCTCGAAGAAAGCGATGCACGGCAGGCATCCGACGGGCCCGTGGCGCACAGTGTCGCGGAACTGTCCGGAAGCCAGCACTGGATGGGCCCGTTTGCCGTTCGCCGGCTGCTGCGATTACAGCTCGTGGCCAAGGACTCGACGGGCCTGTTGCAACTCACTGACCAAGGGCGTGAGGCGGCCCGGTCCCTGATCCCGCGCATCGGCTGTGGGAGTCCTACATGGCCCGGCATTTCGAACTCCCCGAAGATCACCTGCATGAAACGGCGCATCGGGTTGAGCACTACATCGACACCGACATCCAGGAGCGTCTGAACCGCGAACTGGATCAGCCACAGCGCGACCCCCACGGTCGCTCGATTCCGTCGGTGTCCTCAGACGGTCCGGGCAAGATGAAGTGATCCGACCGCACGCGTCACAGGTCGCCCTTTCGCCGGTCAGTCCCTACGCTCGCTGAGCACCTGGTGGATGCCCCGGCAGAAATCCGGCAGGTCTCCCGGTTTGCGGCTGCTCACGAAATGTCGGTCGACAACCACGGAAGTGTCTTCCCATCGGGCGCCAGCATTGATGAGGTCATCCTTGATCCCCGGAGAGCCGGTGACTCGCACCCCGGAGTACACGCCCGCGGAGATGGGAATCCAGCCACCATGGCAGATCGCGGCGACCAACTTCTGCTGGGCGTGAAAGCCCTGAACGAGTTGCAGCACGTGCGGATCGCGGCGGAGTTTGTCCGGCATGAATCCTCCGGGACAGATCACCCCATGGAAGTCGTCGACCACCATGTCCGCGATCGCGGCATCGGAGACGCAGGGGTACCCGTGCTTTCCCAGATAGGTCTCGCCACTGGCAGGACCGGCCAGCGTGACATGGACGCCGTCCTCTTCGAGTCGCAGTTTGGGGTACCAGAGTTCGAGATCTTCGTAGATCTCGCCAACGAAACAGAGCACTCGACAGCCTTCCAGTGAACGGTGTGCCATCGTTTTTCTCCCCTTCACGATTTCCAGTGCAGCCCCGTCACAAGTCACGCCGGGGCCTGTTGATGTCCCCCTTCGGCGTTCCTATAGTGATCACCATAGGCAACCCAATTACGATTGCAAGCGGAGGGGGTGGTGAACATCACCATCAACGGCAAGGCACACGAAGTCGCTCACGGGATTACAATTGCGGAACTGATTGATCACCTCGGCCTCAAACCGCGCGGTCTGGCGGTCGAGCGCAATCTCGAAGTCGTGTCCCGCCAGCGGCACGACAGTGTGTTCATCGAAGATGGTGATCAACTCGAGATCGTCACACTGGTTGGCGGCGGATAGTCGAGAAACCTGACGGAGAGGACCCGAATCACTATGAGCTCCCGCCCTGACAGCGTGTCATCGGCCGCCGCGGATCGCCCCCTGCAACTGGGAACTCATCAACTGAGCTGCACGCCTGATTGTCGGCACGGGAAAGTACGCGACGTACGAGCTGATGCAGCAGTGCCTGGTCGCCTCCGACGCTCAGGTCATCACGGTTGCCGTCCGTCGGGAACGACTCGTTGACGCTGAGGGCCGCAGCATTCTCGACTTCATCGATCTCAATCGCTACACGATCCTGCCCAACACCGCCGGGTGCTTCTCGGCCGATGACGCACGTCCGCGTCGCGCCGGATGGGGCGCGAGATTCTCCTCGGATCTCGAGAATCCGGGAGCCGACTGGGTCAAACTCGAAGTGCTTGGCGACACCAAGACGCTGCTACCCGATCCGATCGCCACGCTCGAGGCCACCGAGAAGCTCGTCGCCGAAGGCTTTCAGGTGCTCTGCTATACCACCGATGACCCAATGACGGCGCAGGCGACTGAAGGATGCGGGGGCCACTTCGGTGATGCCCGCCGGCAGCCCGATCGGGAGCGGGCAGGGCATTCTCAATCCCAACAATCTGCGAATCTGCCTGGAGTACCTCAAAGAAGACGATCCCGACTATCCCGGTCATCGTCGACGCCGGCGTCGGGAACCGCCAGTGATGTCAGCATCGCCATGGAATTCGGCTGTGACGGAGTCCTGCTGAACACCGGGATTGCCTCGGCACATGACCCGCGGAAAATGGCGCGGGCCATGCGACTGGCCTGTGAAGCAGGACGGCTAGCCTGCTTGGCTGGTCGTATTCCCCGAAAGCTCGTACGCGTCGGCGAGCAGCCCCGAGACAGACCGATTGCTCACACGTCCAGACCAAGCTGAGCGGCACCGTAATCTGTCCTCCCGGGGCCCGGGAGGCCTTTCGAAACTCGTCCCCGACGCAGAGCTCGCGAGTGTGCCGTAGACTCCTCGACTGGAGTTCCGGCACCCGCATCAGCCGTGGACTGGGATCGAACAGCCACATCCGGTTTTCGTCGGCCTTCCTGCCGGCTCCATCGATCGCGAAGAACTTCACACCAGAATCCCCCGCAACCATCCCGAGATGTCGACTGTTTTGGGGCAGGTAGCTGACCTGCTGAATGGATCCTCCTGCGCCGGCGTGCGCGGGTGTCGCACCGAACATGCGTGCGAACTGGCGGATCCGTGGATCCTGTTCGGAATCGAACCCACCGACTGTCACGATCGACTCGTAACGATCATGCCAGACATAGGCCTCCACGTCTTCGCGATCACGAAGCGCGACGGCCAGTTCCCAGGCATTGTCGGCCGGCTTTACGAGATCGTCATCGACCTGGAAGACCCGCTGTGCCTCCACAGAATCGCTGTTCCCGAGATGGGCGTAAGCTCTTGCCTGCAAAGGTGGCGACGACGAGTGTGTACTGCTTTTCGTTCTCGAGTAGTGAATGCTGGACGCCCGAGTTCAGACTTCAGCAGTGGATCGTCCTTTCGTTGAGCCAACTCCTCTGGAGAAAGCAGCGGATTGATCGACAAGAACGCCCCGCCCAGCGGTCCCTGCCGACGGCGGGTCTTCAGCCAACTGACGCCTCCTTGATCCATGCAGTCTGGATGGTACGCCTTGATGATTTCGAATGTCTTCTGCGCTGCCGGATCCGACAGCTCCCATAGTTCCCGGCGAGCACGCACACCTGAGTCGGCGGCGGAGCGAAGCACCCGGTCTGCTCGCGACCCAGATGCGATCCGTCGATGTGACGGCCTCGTCCTTGCCTTCCAGGCATACACATAGGCGGGCAGCCCCTTCTTGCGGAGTTCCAAGACCAGTTCGTCCGCAAGTTGCTCGGGGGTCTTGCCGTCGCGGACCGTGCCGTCCGGCGAGGCGGTTCGCAAACTCGCCACCATGATCATCCATGGTCCTTCGGACTTGGTCAGCGAGTACCGCTTGCCCTGGGTCGCTTCAATGCGTGACGTCCTGAGGGGATTCGCTGCTGAAGCGGAGAATGAGCAGAGAGCGAGCACTCCCGCCGTCATGGCGAGAATACCAGGAACAGTACGCATGAGACTCCCTCCAGGGGCCTGCAGCATCATGCGCAACCCCTTCATCGATAACTGGTTGAGCGGACTAGACTCACGACGAACGACACTCGGGATGCGACGGAAATGTCGCGGGGACTGGTGGGAAACTTGAGTGGATCTCGGAACTTTTCCCAGAAGAGCGGGCGGTTTCTAGCAGATTCGTGAACCCACGTCCAGAGGCCATTCCGCCCCCAGAGTCGCACGCTGGATGGCCCTGAGTCTCGGCCACACCCTGTTCCGCGAGATCGAGTTGCGCGTTCAGTTGCGCACGACTGAAGGTCCGTCCCTCCGCCGTTCCCTGAACCTCGACGAACTGGCCGGACCCGGTCAGGACGACGTTCATGTCGACCTCTGCCTGGCTATCTTCGCTGTAGTCCAGGTCGAGCAGACAAACGCCGTCCCGCAGACCCACACTGACGGCGGCCACGCTGTCCCGAAACACCCGGGACTGCTCACAGTCACTCTCTGTAATGGAATGTACGGCATCGACCAGTGCGATGAAGCCGCCGGTAATGCTCAGCGTACGCGTGCCGCCATCGGCTTCGAGCACGTCGCAGTCGACGGTGATCGTCCGCGGGCCCAAGGCTGCCATGTCGACGACCGAACGCAGGCTGCGACCGATCAGACGCTGAATCTCCGTCGAACGACCATCCACTTTTCCGTCACGTTCGCGACGTTTTCGCGGCACGGTGCTCCCGGGCAGCATGTTGTACTCGGCCGTCACCCAACCGGTCGGCTGTTCGGCACTCATCTTCCACGGCGGTACGACAGAGTCGACGCTGGCCGTGCAGAGGATCGTCGTCCTGCCCGCCGAGATCAGCACGCTGCCCGGACTGGCCTTCGGTGAAGTGTCGCTGCACCGTGATCGGACGCAAGGCGTCTGGGGGTTCGTCCATCATGTCGTGTCATTGCGAGATTCCTTGTCCGCGGAGCGCGTGGCATTCCCTGGTGCACTTGGGTGGGGACTATCGCGTCAGCAGCCAGACGAGGACACCCTTTGCCACGTGCATGCGATTCTCCGCCTGTTCGAAGGCGATGCACCGTGGGCTGTTCATGACCTCGTCGGTCACTTCCAGACCACGACGTGCCGGCAGGCAATGCATGAAGCAGCGCACGACTCGGAGCGAAAGACATCAGTTCTGCATTGACCTGATAGGGAGCGAAGATCTGATTCCGCTGTTCCTTCTCCGCCTCCTGTCCCATGCTGGCCCAGACGTCGGTATAGACGATGTCGGCGTTGCGCACGGCGACTCTTGGATCGGCTGTCTGTTCGACTTCCGCGTCTGGGTATCTGTGCGCAAGGAATCCAGAAACGCGGCATCGAGCTGATACCCATCAGGGGCAGCGATGGCGAACGGAACTTGCAGCATCGCACAGATCGACGCCAGTGACTTCGCAACGTTGTTCCCATCTCCGACATAGACCAGCTTTCTCCCCGCGACTTCCCCGCAGGCTTCCTGCATGGTCAGAACATCGGTCAGCGCCTGGCAGGGATGGGCCGCATCCGACAGGCCGTTGATCACGCTGCACTGCGAATGTCGGGCGAAATCGCAGGATGAGCTCCTGTGAGAAGGTCCGCAGCACGACGGCGTCCGAGTAGGCACTGATCACGCGGGCCACGTCCTTCAATGGCTCGCGCCCTTCCAGCCCGGCCTCCGATCCCGACAGAAAGATGCCGCGTCCTCCGAGCTGGCTGATCGCGGCTTCGAAACTCACGCGCGTTCTCAGCGAGGGCTTCTGAAAGACCTGCGTCAGCACCCGTCCGGCGAGCAGGGGCGTCACGTATCCCACGCCGCAGCTTCTCCTTGAGGTCGGTGGTGATCTCCAGAATCTCCAGCACCTGATCGGCCGTCAGGTCTTGCATCGTAAGGAGGTGTTTCATCGGTGGCGTCTGCTCAACGTTCGTATGAGTTCTCATGGCGGTCGACAGCCCCCACAATGTGGAAAGCCCAGCTTCGCGCGAAACCGGGCCTCCACAACGCGGGTCAGCAACTTCGAATCAGGTGCTCTCCTCGCTCATTTCGCGAAGCACTTCGCCGAGGATGTCACAGCCTTCCTCGACTTGTTCGGGTGAAATGTTGAGGGCAGGCAGCAGCCGCACGACCGTGTCGTGCGTCGCATTGATCAACAGCCCTCGCTCCATGCATTTTCCCACAGCGGGCAGCGCGGAGATGGTCAGATCCACACCGATCATCAGCCCCTGCGTGCGGATCTCGCCGATGATCGGCATCTCCTCCTGCAATGCCTGCAGACGGCTGCGGAACAGCTCCGACATCTCGCGACAGTTGTCGAGCAGCCCTTCGCACTCGATCGTCTCGACCGTGGCTACACCGGCAGCACACGCCAGCGGATTTCCGCCGAACGTGCTGGCATGCATACCGGGTCGCAGGCTGGGGGCCACTTCTATCCGTTGCCACGATCGCGCCGCAGGCCACTCCGCCAGCCACCCCCTTCGCGAGGGTGAGGATGTCGGGCTGCACGCCGAATTCCTGGTAGGCGTACCACGAACCCGTGCGCCCCATGCCCGTCTGGACTTCATCGAAGATCAACAGCAGCTCGTGTTCGTCAGCGAGCTCACGCAGGCCCTCGAGGAACCCTGGAGCCGGGAGATTGATGCCCCCCTCTCCCTGCACCGGCTCAATCAGAATGCCACACGTCTCGTCATCGACCAGATCCCGAACCGCCTGCAGATCGTTATGCGGCGCATACTTGAAACCGGCAACCATCGGCCCAAGCCCGGCATGATACTTCGGCTGCGCGGTGGCCGTGACGGCCGCAAACGTCCGGCCATGGAAGCCGTTCTCGAAGGTGATCACCTTGTAGCGCGATGGCGGAGTATGCAGCCGCGCCAGTTTGAGTGCCCCTTCGACCGCTTCGGCACCGCTGTTGCAAAAGAAGGCCTTGCCGAAACCACGGCTGCACAGCGCCTCAGCGAACAAGCCCTGAGCCTCGGTATACCAGGTGTTCGGCACGTGAATCAGGCGTGAAGCCTGTTCCTGCAGAGCCCGCACCACTCGCGGTGGCGAGTATCCCAGAATGTTGCAGCCCCAGCCCGGAAAGAGATCAAGGTATCGCTTGCCCTCGGCATCCCAGACGAAGCTCCCTTCACCGCGGACCAGACTGATCGGGTAACGCGTATAGTTCGGAATGACGTACCGATCGAAGAGTGAAATGGTCTCGCTACTGGACGATGTGGCTGTGCTCATATGCTCGGCTAACGGGGCAGGTGCCCGGCAAATGGATCGACTGGCGAGGAAGCTCCCGTGCATGGTGTCGCAGGAGCAGAACGGTCTGTGGATTACACGCGAACAGAAGCCGGCATGACCTTCACGATCTCCGTGCCGACTCCCTGGTCAGAATAGATTTCCAGCAGGAGTGAATGTGGCAGTCCGGCGTTCACAATGTGAACCTTGCGAACACCGGCATTCGAGCGCCTCGATGCCGGCCTCCACCTTGGGAATCATCCCGGCATCGATGATTCCGGAGGCGATCATCTCGCGGCACTGCCTCGCCGTCAGATGCGACTGCAGTGATGCGGGATCATCCCGATCCAACTAGATCCCTGGAACGTCACTAAGGAACACCAGTTTCTCCGCGTTCAGCAGCCGTGCGACGGCCGCCGCGGCCGTGTCGGCATTAACGTTCAGTAGCTTGCCATCACAATCGACGGCCACAGAAGGGACCACGGGGACGGTATCTGCCCGGCACGCCGCGATCA
The DNA here is from genome assembly GCA_963715185.1 of uncultured Planctomycetaceae bacterium. Taxonomy (GTDB): domain Bacteria; phylum Planctomycetota; class Planctomycetia; order Planctomycetales; family Planctomycetaceae; genus CAVPPT01. Next base: position 619,460 of record CAVQRG010000008.1, on the reverse strand, counting down.
GCAGATCGCGTTGGACATCCACCACCTCTCCGACACGACCGAGGTCCACAGGTTCGCCGTTCTCCCCCGCCAGCATGAGGCGTTCGCCGACGAGGACATTCTGCGTGAGGAAATTCAACCCGACGGCCTGGCCCCCCTGGGCCTTGATCTCGTCCACAATGCCTTCACACACTTCCTCTGCCAGCACACGCGCGACGATCTCCAGCGTTTCTTCGTCGGTATAGCGCCGGCCCTGAACGAACCTGGGCTGTATTCCTGACGCCGCCATGGCCCGGTTGATGGCTTTGCCACCACCATGGACAAGGATCGGACGCATTCCGACCGTTTCCATGAAGATGACATCGGTCAGGCAGGCGCGGACCGATTCCGGATCGTCGAGAGTGCTCCCCCCCAGCTTGATCACGACGTACCGGTCCCGGAACTGGCGAATCCAGCCCAGCGCTTCAACCAGCACGTCAGCCTTCCGGACGGCGTCTTGCACACATCCCCCGCAGTTCTGAGCACCAAACCCCCGATTGTAAGGCCAAAGCGCTGGCCGTCAATCAACCCGAAATCGATAACCGCGCGGCGGAATTTCCATGACAGAATCGTGTGTGTTGGCTAGGATAGCAGGCGATCCCCGTCCCGACGCTGGAGATTCCTCCTTCGGATCGGGACGTCGAGAGCAATCACCACTTACCAGGAATTCTGCGACACATGAGCTACGCCCCCGACTATGCGGATCAGGACATCTTCGCCGCAGAAGCAACGCTTGACGCCCGACTGTCATTCATTCGGCGCACCTACGCCCACGTGTTCGGGGCGGTAGTGGCGTTTGCCGGTCTGGTTGGAGTGCTGATCAACGTCGATTCGATCGCCGTCCCCTTGGCGCAGTTCGCCTTCGGCAACTGGTGGATGGTGCTGGTCGCCTTCCTGGCCGCGAGCTGGGTAGCCGAGCGCATGGCCCGAAGCGGGGCGTCACCCGCTGTGCAGTACGGGGGACTGGCGTTGTACGTGGTCTGTCAGGCCCTGATCTTCACACCGCTGCTCTACGTCATGTCGCGGCCTCAGTTCGGAGTCGGCAGCCCGAATCTGATCCTCCAGGCAGGCGCACTTACCCTGTTCATCTTCGGCGGGTTGACGGCCATCGTCATGCTGACACGAGCCGACTTTTCGTTTATGCGGAACATCCTGTACCTGGCTGGCTTCGCCGCTCTCGGGCTCGTGCTCGTCGGCCCTTGGCTGGGCGTCACACTCGGAACGTGGTTCGTCGTCGGCATGATCGTGTTGATGTGCGGCTTCATCCTGTACGACACTTCGAACGTCCTGCACCACTATCACACCGACCAGCACGTCGCAGCCGCGCTGGCACTGTTCGCTTCGCTGGCGACGCTGTTCTGGTACGTGCTGCAGCTCATGTCGATTCTGGGTGACGACTGACCCGCAAACGGGCTCAAGACTTGGCCCTTGGCGCGATCAACCCCGCCAGCGGCGCGAGTCGACACAATGGCGCGCTCAGCTCTCGTGGTCGATGATCTTGACGACTTCGACCTTCATGGAGCCGCGGGGGAGTGCAATCTCGACGATGTCCCCCTCTTTCTTGCCCATGAGTCCCTGGGCGATCGGGCTGCTCGTCAGGATCTTCATCACCGGGCCGTCATAGTCTTCCTCGCCCGGCCCGACGAATTCGTAGGTCTCTTCCTCGTTCAGGTCGAGGTCCTTGATTGTCACCGTTGAACCGAACGTTACGACCCCCTTGGGCATGTCGGCCTTGTCCACGACCCGGCAGTTGGCCAGTTCCGTCTTCAGCCGGTTGATCTTGGCCTGCAGCATGCCTTGATTCTCGCGCTGCCCGTGATACTCGGCGTTCTCACTGAGGTCACCTTCGCCGCGAGCCAGGGCAATCTTCTCGGCGATCGCCGGCATCTCGATATCTTCGAGGTGCTTGATCTCGGCCAGCTTCTTGTCATATCCCTCGCGTGTGATCGGCTGCCGGTCCATCTTCGACCTCCCCGAGTTTCTTGCGTCCGACAAAAAAGGAACCACGGGGTACGGCCCTGCCGCGTCCCGTGGACTCAACTACTCTAGCACCTGGCCCCGACTCCCGACCAGTGCGGTGGAGGGCATTTGATCAGCTGATCACGATCAGCCGATGGTGTGCCACGTACGGTCAGCGGCACTGGCCAGGACGGCGTCGCAGACCTTCTGGGTCTCGAGGGCGTCGCGGAATGTCGGACCGCAGGGTTCTCCCGTCTCGAGGCCCTCAGGAAGTCGGCCACCTGATGGACGAACGAGTGCTCGTAGCCGATCTGCAGCCCCGGCACCCACCACTTGTCCATGTAGGGATGTTCGCCGCCATGTCGGTGACATGGATGCTCTTCCAGCCGCGGACAGGCCTCGTCGTCCGCATGGTCGAACATCTCCAGGCGATGCAGGTCGTGCAGATCCCACTTGAGCGAGCATGTGCTCGCCGTTGATCTCGAACGTGTAGAGCGCCTTGTGGCCGCGGGCGTAACGGGTGGACTCGAACAGCCCGAGCGAACCGTTGGCGAAGTGGCACAGGAAGGCACAGGCATCGTCGATGCCGACCTTCTGCTTCTGCCCGGTCAGCTGGTGCACCCGTTCCTTGATGAACGTCTCGGTCATCGCGGTGACGTCGCTGATCGAGCCATTGAGCCAGATGGCCGTGTCGATGCAGTGGGCCAGCAGGTCGCCGGTCACGCCGCTGCCGGCCGCGGCGGCATCCAGTCGCCACAGGGCCGCTCCCGCCCTGCGGCAGATCTTCGGTGATCGTCCAGTCCTGCAGAAAGTTGGCCCGGTAGTGAAAGATCTTGCCCAGCTTGCCTGCGTCGATGATCTGCTTGGCCAGCGTCACCGCCGGGCACGCGGCGATAGTTGTACCAGACCGTGTTCGGCACGCCGGCCTTCTCGACGGCCTGCGCACATCTCCTCGCCCTCGGCGCGAGTTCATGGCCAGCGGCTTCTCGCACAGGATCATCTTGCCGGCCTTGGCAGCCGGCGATCGCGATCTCGTGGTGCAGGTTGTTGGGCGTGCAGATGTCGATCGGCATCGATGTCGTCCCGCTGCGACCAGCTTGCGCCAGTCGGTCTCGATCGACTCGTAGCCCCACTGATCGGCGAACGCCTGAATCTTCTCCGCACTGCGGGCACAGGCGGCCTTGAGCACCGGACGGTACTCCAGTTCGGAAAGAAGTCGCCTGACCCGCTTGTAGCCGTTGGTGTGGGCCCGGCCCATGAAGCCGTAGCCGATCATGCCGATGTTGAGTGGTTTCGTCATCACGTCGTTGCTCCTGTTGTCAGTTCGCGTGCGGCATGAAATCGTCGCGTGGGCCGCTACTGCAGTCCCAACCCGTGTGCGTCGCGGACCTTGATCATGGTGTCGAGAATTGTGTTCCAGGTTTCGGGGGTTTCCAGCATCGCGTTGGGGAACATGCAGCCGTCCCAGCAGATGTGCTTGATGCCGCGTTCGGCGGCACCTTCGAGCCAGTAGCCGGCGCACTTGACGATGTCCAGTTTGCCGTTCGGATCGTCGGCCGGGCAGTGCTTGCCGGTCTTGTCGTGCGAGCCGGTGCCGTGCACGTTGCCGTCGTTCTGGGCGACGTGGAAATCGATCGTCCAGGGGCGCAGCGCGTCGGTCATCTGTCTTGTAGGCGGCCCAGAATTCCGTCGTCGCTGTAGCCTTCCTTGAGCAGGGCGTGCTCCGGGGCGTTGTAGCCCAGCAGGTAGAGATAGGTGTGGGCGAGGTCGGCCTGGAAGCCGACGGTCTCCGGCATGCCGACCGCTTCGAGCAGGTCGAGCATGTCCTTCCACGAATGCATGCCGGCCCAGCAGATTTCGCCTTCGGCGGCGAGTCGTTCGCCGTGGTCGGCGGCGATCTTCGCGGCCTCGCGGAAGGTCTCGGCGATCTCGCTGGTGTTGGCCTGCGGGATCCTCTCGCCACTTGTCGACGCCGAACTCGGCCGAGTCGATGCGGATGACGCCATACTTGCGGACGCCGTGCTCGTTGAAGATCCTGGCGATGCGGCAGGCCTTCTCGCACGGCGTGCAGAAACTTCTCCCGGGCCTCGTCGTCGCCCATCGCCGAATCGCCGACGGTGCCGGGCCAGACCGGCGCCACGAGCGAGCCGACCTTGAAGCCGTGGGCGGCGATCTGGTCGGCGATGGCCTTGCAGCTCGTCGTCGGTGGCATCCGGATCGGTGTGCGGGTGGAACAGGAAGTAGTCGATGCCGTCGAACTTCTGGCCGTTCACCTCGGCGGCGGCGGTCAGTTCGAGCATGCGCTCGAGACTGATCGGCGGGTGGTCGGTGCCCGTCTTCCTTGCCGACGAGGCCGGGCCACATGGCGTTGTGAAGTTTGGGAGAACGATGAGACATAGGACTTTCTCGGGTTGGGAGAGAAGAGATCGCGAACCGAATTGAGGCTCAGCACGCTGGCCAGAGTGTCTTCACGAGGCCCCCGGAAAGTGGCACCGGCCCTTGCGTCGCGTTACGCGGCACGCTCCATTTCCCGGGCGTCGGGATGGACATCCGGGCCGAAGTAGCGGAGGGCGACGAGCGGTTCGGTGCCCGGTGTTCTCGAACGTCCATTCCGGCGGCGGCAGTCGCGCGGTGACGAAGACCTCGTCGTCGGTCATCTCGCCGAAGCGGATCATCACGGGAGTCTGCAGGTGCAGTTTGTCGGCACGCCCTTGCCCTGCACGGTGATCCAGCCGTAGGCACCGTCGTCCTTGATCGTGCACTTCGCGCCGGGCTGAAGCGTGAGTTCCTTGGCGGTGAAGAACTGTTGGCCGTCCACCTTGCCGTAGACGATCCACTTGTCGACCCAACCCTTCGCCCTGTTCGCGCGACGATCGGTTCGAGGTAGTGGTTGTCCTTGAAGTTGGGGTCGATGTTCTTCTCCCAGTCGAGCGGGTCGACGATGTACTCGATTGTCGTTGTGGTCTGTTCGGCGGAAAGTCCTTGATCAGCAGCGACCACGGGACCTCGCGGCCTTCGACCAGGATCTGATACATGCCGAACACGTCGCTGCCCCACTGCGGTTCGTAGGTGACCAGCGAGCCCGGGGCGTGGAGCACGCAGGGCGGGATGAGCCAGCCGGTGCCGGGCTTCAGACGATAGGCCTTGGACAGATCGAGGATGCCGTTGTCGCCGTTGTTCCAGCGATCGAGGCAATCGACGACGTCCTGCTTGGTCGTGCCCGGTTCCAACCCCATGAAGGTGTAGGGAAAGTTGTTGCCGATCTGGTTCATCTGCGGCGGAAAGTAGTAACTCTCGGGCTTTCCCTCCTGCCCGACCAGCGCCGCCTGCTCCTGCATTCTGGTGCATGTGGTGCGGAATCGGCCCCATGTTGTCGAAGAACTTCGAGTAGACCGGCCACTTGCCGTACTTGTTCCAGATATGGTCGCCAATGACCTGCGACTTCAATTCGGCGACGGCGTCCCGCAGCAGGAAACGCTGCCCTTGATGCACACAGTAGGAGAGCCCTTCGTCCGCATTGCGGTTCTCGTTGGCGGCCTCGGTGGTCGAGCCGAACCACCGCTCGTCGATGCCGCCGCGATGCATGCCGAGGGCGTAGTAGTCGTCCGGATGCAGCTTGAGACGCCGCCCGGGCTGCAGGAACGACCGCGGCACCCACGTCGGTGCCAGACGAAACACTCCACCCCCGTCGGTGAGGGCATCCGCAGCAAGCTTGGCGACATCGGCCATGGTCAATCTCTCCTGCCGTCCTCAGAAAAGAGGCACGGCACAGTTCCAGCAATGTGGGAAGCAACGAACGATAAGTCTCGTGTTGGAGCCACATTCTGACTGTTGGTCGCAGGTTTTGCAAAGCCAACGGCGGGAACGGCGGATGCGGGGTTTTGTTGGCGTTTGTCGGAGCCCAGCCGCTCTTGGGGCGTGATATCGGCGGAAGCTCCTCGCCTGCCAGTTCAACTCCGTCTCCAACTCGCCAGGAAACGCGACTCCCCATGCTCACTCTCATCGACAGCCAGACGTGGGAGCGATGGTTCGGAGCGGCCCAGGCCTTCGAGCACCCCGTCACGCAGTCGCTCGTGATCGGAACGCTGACCACACTTGTCGCGTCGGGCCTGATCATCCACTGGCTCAACACGCAGCGTCGCGTAACCCCGCAGATCGCAGTGGAACTGCATCTCCGCTGGAAGTCGTGGTGCTGGCTGATTGCCGCGATTCTCGGCCCGATCCTGCTGGGAGCGTTCTGGACTGTGGCGGGGGTCAGCCTGCTCAGCCTGTTGTGCTTTCGAGAGTTTGCGCGGGGAACGGGACTGTTTCGTGACCGCACGATCTGCTGGCTCGTCATCGCCGGCATCGGAGTACTCACGCTCGCCAGTCTCGACCATTTCGACCGACTGTACTTTGCGGCCGGCCCGATCGGCGTGCTGCTGATCGTCATCGGCACCATCGGGCGTGATCAGCCGGACGGGTTCATTCAGCGTATCGCACTCGGCGTGCTGGGATACACACTGTTTGGCTTCTCGCTGGGGTACCTGGGCCTGATGACCACCTCGGCGGACTATCGCCCCCTGCTGATCATGACGATTGCCTGCGTCGAAGTGAACGATGTCTTCGCCTATTGCTGCGGCAAACTGCTGGGTGGACCGAAGTGGTTGCCCCAGACAAGTCCCGGAAAGACCATTTCGGGAGCGATCGGTGCACTCGTGCTGACGTCGATTCTGGTCGCGATCATCGGCCACTTCGTGTTCGCGGGAACGCCACTGGACCGCTGGGATCAACTCCTCACGCTGGGTGTGCTCATCGGCGGCCTCGGCCAGTTGGGCGATCTCACGCTCTCCTCGATCAAGCGCGACCTGGGGATCAAGGACATCAGCCGGGCGATCCCCGGTCACGGCGGGTTTCTGGACCGGTTCGACAGTCTCGTGCTGGTCCCGCCGGCGGTTTACCATTACGTGTCGTTGTACTGTGGCCCGCTCGGTGCCGACCAGCCGCTGCGAGTGATCACTGGGGGGTAGCGCCCCGGGCCAGACCGCCCCTGCATCAGCCTCAAGTGCGCGTCAACATGCATCGTTGGCTCCTCAAACCCGCTCGCGACATCCATCTGAGTGAGCGAGAGCGACTCGCCTCATACGATCGTGAAGGTGGATTCCTGTCCGATTCGGTCCGTTTGCTCTGGTGGACCGCCGTCCGGACGATGCTGGCGGTCTGGCACCGTTTCCAGACCAGTGGTACCGAACACCTTCCAGAGTCTCCTTCCTATGTGCTCGTCGCCAATCATAGCAGCCACCTCGATGCGCTGGCGATCGCGTCGGCACTTCCCCTCAGGCTGCGAAACCACATCTTTCCACTGGCTGCCGGCGAGGTCTTCTTCGAAACTCCACGGGCTTCTGCCTTCTCGGCATTTTGCCTGAACGCCCTCCCATTGTGGCGAAAGAATTGCGGACGACATTCCCTCGAACAACTGCAGCGTCGTCTTCTGAATGAGCCGACGGTCTACATTCTGTTTCCGGAGGGAACGCGTTCTCGTGACGGGAACCTCCAGACGTTTAAGCCGGGCGTCGGCATGCTCCTCGCGGGAACCTCCATCCCTGTGATCCCCTGCCATCTTGCGGGGGCATTCGAGGCACTGCCGCCCGGACGCAGCCTGCCACGTCCGTCAACAATCCGCCTCGCCATGGGCCCCCCCATACAGTTCGATCAGGTGGCCAACGATCGTGACGGCTGGGTACGAATTGCGGCGGCGCTTGAAGAGCAGGTTCGCGCACTCTCGGAGGCCACCGACTCCCTGACGCCCGGGAATACCAAGTAAACGATCTTGTTGCCCGCCGCGGGCCTCTGGGAGTCGGCTGCCACATTGCTCACCGGAGAGCATTCGTGCGCACCACGACAGCGGACGTGAACCGCCAGTGTCGTCGACGTGTCTGGCTGGGACCGCTAGAATCCTGCGGCATTCGTCCGTCTTCTTCATCTCACGAGTGGTTTCTCCGATGATCCGCGTCGCCTTGCAGGGAGCCACCGGCTACACAGCGGTTGAGCTTCTGAAGATTCTGCTGCGTCATCCGCAGGTCGAGATCACCGCCGTGACCAGTCGTTCGGAAACTGCGCACGTGGCCGAAGTACACCCTTCGCTCGCGGGCCGACTCGACCTGTCCTTCGAGAATCTCACAGCCGAGCAGCTCGCAGAACGGGCTGATCTCTGCTTCTGTTGTCTGCCGCACGTCGCCAGCATGGAGAGCATTCCCAGACTGCTCGCCGCGGGGCTGAAGGTCATCGATCTCTCGGCCGACTATCGCCTGAGCGATCCTGGCGTTTACGAGCAATGGTACGGCCACGTGCACACGGACCCCACGCGGCTCGGGGCGACTGTATATGGACTCCCAGAGCTGTTTGGTGACCAGATCCCCGGAGAGGATCTGATCGCCAACCCCGGCTGCTATACGAGTACATCGATCCTGGCGCTGGCCCCACTGCTGGCGAACAAACTGATCGAACCGCGTGGGATTATCATCGATGCCAAAAGCGGCGTCTCTGGTGCGGGCCGAACCCCCAAGACCAACATCCTCTTCGCCGAGTGCAATGAGAGCCTGTCAGCGTATTCAGTGGGAAATCACCGACATACGCCGGAGATCGAACAGATTTTGACGCAGGTCAGCGGGGAACCGGTCGAGGTGATCTTCACCCCCCACCTCGTCCCGATGGATCGGGGCATCCACGCCACGATCTATGCGACCCCCACACCGAAAGCGAGCGCCGCCACGGAAGGCGAACTGCTTGAGAGCATACGCGCCTACTATGCCGGTAGGCCGTTCGTCCGAGTCCTGAAGCAACTCCCTCGAACGAAGGATGTCGCGTACACCAATTATTGTGACATCGCAGTCCGCCGGGTTCGCGAGCGCGTGATTCTGCTGGCCACGACCGACAATCTGATCAAGGGGGCTGCAGGTGTGGCCGTACAGAACTTCAATCTGCTGTATGGCTTGGACGAGACGACAGGACTCATGGTGTAAGGAGCCTCGCGATGGGCACCGAAGCCGATTCCCCGCCAGGCCCGGCCTGCTATGTGGTCGTCTTCACGTCCCGGCGGACGGGCCAGGATGCCGATGGTTACGCTCAGGCCGCGGCCCGGATGGAGCAGCTCGTCCGCCAGCAGCCCGGATTCCTGGGACTGCAGTCGGCGCACGGCGAAGATGGTGTCGGAATTACGGTCTCGTGGTGGACCGATCTGGAGGCGATCGACAACTGGCGCCGGCAACCTGAACACCTGGACGTTCAGCGACGCGGTCGAACTGGCTGGTACCGGGCGTACACCACGACTGTCTGCCGGGTGGAACGAGAGTCCCACTTTCCTCCCCCGGGTCCCCGGGGCTGACTCAACATTCTTCGATCGGGGGAGTACACTCCCATGGTCGAAGTCCGTATTTGCATAGGGAGCCGTCTTCATGTCTGTGACCGCCGTTGTTGGCCTGCAGTGGGGTGACGAAGCGAAGGGAAAGATCGTCGACCTGCTGACCGATCAGCACGAGGTCGTGGTGCGCTATCTCGGCGGCAACAACGCCGGGCATACGGTGATGTTCGGTGGACGCACCTACAAGCTGTCGCTGCTCCCCTCGGGCATTCTGAGCCCCGGCGTCGTGAACGTCGTCGCGACCGGTGTCGTTATCAACCCGCTCGCCTTTCTCAACGAGATGGACGCCCTCACGGGGCAGGGGATCTCGATCGGGGAGCTGTTGATCAGCGATCGCGCCCATGTGATCTTCCCGTATCACCTGGCGGAAGAAGCGGCCCTCGAGGCACAGCGAGGCGAACAGGCGATCGGCACGACGATGCGCGGCATCGGAACCTGCTATCGCGACAAGGCCGGACGGACGCACGCGATCCGGATGGGTGATCTCTATCGCCCGGAGTACCTGCGGGAGCGACTGACCGACGTCGTGACCCAGAAGAACATCATCCTCAAGGCCGTGAACCCGACACTCGAACCACTCGATGCGACAGCCATCTTCGAGGAGTACACGGCCTATGCCGAGCGGCTGCGACCTTTTGTGACCGATACCACCGCGTTCCTGCATCGAGCACTGCAGCAGGGCAAGTCCATCTTGTTCGAGGGCGCCCAGGGCAGCCTGTTGGACATCGACCATGGCACGTTTCCCTACGTCACGTCCTCGAACAGTTCCGGTTGTGGCATTCACGCGGGAAGCGGTGTGCCCGAGCGGGCCATCGACCGGATGATCGGTGTCGTCAAGGCGTACACCACACGCGTCGGGGGCGGCCCCTGTCCTTCAGAACTGAAGAATGAGATCGGCCAGCACATTCGCGACGAAGGCCGGGAGTACGGCACAGTGACCGGCAGGCCGCGACGCTGTGGCTGGTTCGATGCCGTCGCGACGGGCTACGGGGCCCGGATCAGCGGCGTCGACTGTCTCGCCGTCATGCTGCTCGACGTACTCAGCAAACTCGACGAGCTGCGAATTTGCGAAGCCTACGAGATTGATGGCGAACGTACGACCGATTTTCCTTCGCATGTTCTCGATCTCGCGAAGGCCCGGCCGGTGTACCGCACGCTACCTGGGTGGAAGTCTGATATCACAGGCCTGCGGAAGTTGAGCGATCTGCCTGGACCGGCTCGCGCCTATGTGGAGACGATTGCCGAACTCGTCGGATTCCCCGTTGAGATTGTCTCGGTGGGTCCGGATCGAGAACAGACGATGTTTGCTGGACGTTGACCAGACGGGTGCATTCCCCGATGAACACAACCTCCTGGCCTGCAACAGGTGAGAGGAAGCGGTCTCGGCTTAGCTCCCGATGGCTGGTTCTGGCTGGCTTCCTGCTCGTCGTGATCTTCACTGCCTGGGGGATCCTCGTGCTGGAACGCCAGCGTGCGACACGACTCGCATGCGAGCACCTCAGGTTCGAGGAGGGCCTCGCCGGCGAGGTGGTCACCGTCCGATTTCAGTCTGCGTCCGCCACCGCACCTCAGTTCGCAGAGATCCGCGACATTCACACGCTCCGCCGGATCGATCTGAGCAACACCCGGAACGTATTCCAGGGGCTGCGATCTCTCACCGCTTTCCCCTCCATTCGCGTGCTGAATCTGAGCGACGCAACCTGGGTCGCCGACCGTGAACTGCAGCACCTGGCTGGCCTCCCGGCACTTGAGTCGCTGTTTCTGGACGGAACAGCGGTGACGTCCAGGGGGCTTGAAGAGTTTCTGAACGATCCGGGCCGGTTGAAGCAACTCTCGCTGAATCGATGCGAATCGATCGAGAGCGATGCTGTCGAGGTCCTAATTACAGCCACGCAACTGGAAAGCCTGAGCCTCGTGGACACGGGCCTGTCCGCAGAGGACCTCAGACAACTGAGGATTGCCCGCCCCGAACTGCGACTGTTCATCAGGCCGACCGACCTCTTTCCCTCCTCGGCTGGGCCATTGAAGACGGAAGCCGAAGTACGTGGGTACCTGCTGCTCCGCACGTTCCCTCACGACTGGACCACGGGTCTATTCTCCGACATACCCGTTCCGATCCCCAGCGACGGCAACGCAGAGACCGGGTCTTCGATCGGGTTCTCAGGAGAGGCCGCCGGTCACCACCTGCCACATCTCTTGAGCATCCAGCCACCGATGACCGCCCTTCGCTTGAGCGATCTCCGGTTGACACCAGAGGGGTGGGCGGCCATCCCGAACACCTTGACGGAGCTGCACCTCACTCAGATCGCCCCCGGTTCGAGTCTCGAGGGACTGAAGCGCCTGACCTCACTGGAACGGCTCTCGTTAAGCAACTCGCCGTTCGATGCGGGGCAGCTTCAGATACTGAGCGAACTTCCACGACTGCGAACACTCATTGTCGAAGGTCACATCAGCGAGGCGCACCTGCAACAACTGTCCGGCCTGAAGTGTCTGGAAGCCCTCCACATCAGCGCGGTCACCATCACCGATGCGGGACTGCAGGCGCTGTTTGAGTTGCCGCTGCTGAGGTCTCTGGCCCTGACCGCTTCCCAGGCCGGCACCACAATCCCCGGGGGCACCCTGCGTTGGGATGGATTGCGGCGACTCAACAACCTCGATCATCTGTGGTTGATTGGTGTGCCACTCGACGAAGGACAGATGCATGTCCTGCACGACCTCCCGAGGCTGAGACATCTGGCGCTGTATGCCGACGTGACTGACAGACAACTGCGGCAGTTGTCCGGCCTGCCGTCCCTGGAAAGGCTTGATTTGAGTGGAGCGACCATCACCGATGTCGGGGCGGCGGCGCTCTTCGACTTTCCCAAGCTGCTGTGGCTGCGCTTGTATCGGACACAAGTCAGCACCGCGATGTTCGACAGCCTGCGGGAGTGGTATCCCGGGGCCGAGATCGGCGACTGATCCCTGTCGCTGGCAGTTCGCCCGCTCAGGTCGCTGGCACCTCGGTCGGATACCCTGCGTCCGTCCAGCCGCGCCAGCCACCATCCATCGAGATCACGTTGGTGTAGCCCATCTTCTGCAGGGTGTCGGCGGCGAGTGCCGACCGATAACCGCCGCCACAATAGAGGATGAGCTCAGCACTCACGTCCGGAAACTCCTGCTCAATATCGCGTTCGATGACACCCTTGCTGAGGTGAATCGCGCCGGGGATTCGCCCGCTTGCATATTCACTCTCCTCGCGGACATCGATCAGGTGCAGGAGTTCACCCGCATCAACTCGCCGCTTCACATCAGCGACCGTGCACTCATGAATCCCCGTGCGAGCCGCATTCACAATCTCGATGAATCGGGGGGCGTGTTGCTTGGCCATATTGTCTCCTGACTGTCGGACCTACCGCTGGACCGCATCCAATTCACGTTCGCAGGTCGCCACCACGGCCGCCTGCGCGGCGTCAACTTCATCACTGGTGAGCGTCCGCTCCGGTGATCGATAAGAGAGCGACATGACGTACGACTTCCGACCGGACGGAATCTGTTTGCCCCGATACTGATCGATGAACCGCACGTCCTCGAGCAAAGGCCCGGCAGCGGATCGGACTCTCTTCTCGAGTTCGCTCCACATCACCGTCTCCGGGAGCACGAAGTTCAGGTCGCGTTCGATCACTGGAAACTGTGGAAGCGGCTCGAACTGGGGCGCGCGATCCAGGATCCGGCAGAGCGGCTCAATCGAGATCTCGGCGACCGTGACCGCCTCGCGCAGATCCAGGCGATCCGTCACCGCACGATCGAGCTCACCCACCCAACCGAAGTGCTCACCGTCGAGAAGCAAGGTCGCCCCGCGTCCGGCCGCGAACTGCGGCACCCGACTTTCCTCGGTCGTCACACGCGCCGTTCGATTCATCCGTCGCACGACCGCTTCGATGGCACCCCGGAGCTCCGCCAACGCCCCGCCACTCACGACACCCAGCACCTTTGGTTGCGTCTCCGGTTCGTCGGGGGAAGCATCCAGGTAGACCGACGCGATCTCGAACAGTCTCGCATCGAACGTGCCCTTGCGTTCATTCTCCCGTCGGCAGAGCAACAGACTCGGGACGAGCGACTGCCGGAGCAGGTTCTCCTCGTGTCGCGTTGAATGTCGGGCCTCGATCGTTGGCCCCCCGCTACGGGGCGTGAACAGCTCGAAGACCGGCCGGGTGACGAAACTGAGCGTGATGGCCTCGAAATACCCGATGGCCGTCAGCGTGTCGCGGATTCGATCCTGCACCACTTCCGCCGCCGTATCCTGGGTTGCGACAACCGGAATCATGGCCACCTCGGGCACATGATCGTAGCCGTGGATCCTCCCGATCTCCTCAATCAGATCGATTTCCCGTATGAGATCGCGTCGCCAGGTCGGTGCGACGAACCGCCCGGACTCGGCAGTGACTGGGCCCTGCTGGGCCAGGCCCAGATCGGCCAGAATTCGCAGACATTCTGCCGGCGGGACGTCGATTCCCAGCACTCGTGCGATCTGTCCGAACCGCAGCACAATGGGCTCAGGCTGCCAGACGGGAATCGTGCCGGCGACGACCGGGTCACTCAAGAGCTTGCCACCGGCGGTCTCGAGAATGAGCTCGCAGCACCGATCACTCGCCCAGAGCAGCCGTTGTTCGTCCACACCCCGTTCGAAGCGATAGGAGGAGTCGCTCATCAGCTTGAGAGCGCGGGCCGTGCTGCGAATCGACAAGGGAGCGAAGCGTGCCGTCTCGACGAGAACGTTGACCGTTTCCGGACCGATTTCAGTCGCGGCACCCCCCATCACGCCGCCTATGGCGACCGGCGAGTTGGCGTCGGCGATCACGCACATCTCCGGCGAGAGCGTATAGGTCTTATGATCGATGGCCTCGATCGTTTCTCCGGCGTGCGCGCGACGCACAACAATCCGGTGCTCCCGGAGCTTGTCAAAGTCGAACGTGTGCAGCGGTTGCCCACACTCCATGAGTACGTAATTCGTGACGTCCACGACATTGTTGATTGGTGCAATTCCGATAGTGCGCAACTGTTCCTGCATCCAGGCAGGACTGGGGCCCACGGTGACCCCCTGAATTACCCGCGCCACGTACTGCGGACACAGATCCGGACAGTCGATGGCCACCGACGTCAGTTCCGATGTCTTCGTGGTTACGGTGTTCAGTCTGGCGGGTGGAAAGGACACCTTCTGTCCAGTGAGCACCGCAATCTCGCGCGCGATGCCGATGTGACCGAGGCAATCGGGGCGATTGCTCGTAACTTCCAGGTCGATGGCGAAATCATCGTCCCGCCGTTCGATCGATTCGAGATTCAGCCCACTCATGGTGAGCAGATGCGCGATCTCCTCGACCGGCAACTCCAGCGGGACGTACTGCTTCAACCACTTCCAACTGACGATCATCGAAAGATTTTCACCCTTTCTCGTTGTCCAGGGATCCCACCACGCGCCACCCGCCATCGCGTACTCATGCTGGTGGCTGAACAGGTTTCCCGCAAGGCACCCGGCTCAGACGTCGCCATCCTGCCAGGCCGGGCTCAGCTGCCCCTTCGCATCCTTTGACCACGGCAGCCATAACAGGCCACAGGTATCCACGGAAATGTCCGACTTGCGTGGTTTGATCTCGTAAGGCTCGATTTCGAGTGCGTCGACATCGAGGCTTGCGGTGAGCTCATCAATCTGTGTCTCCAGCTCCGCCTGCAGTTCCTCCAGCTCCTCCTGGAGTGACAGCACATCCTCCTCGGCCCGCGTGACATCGCCTCGCTGCTGAGAAGCGCGGCTGGCAGACCGCATCGCGGTTCCCGCCTTGGTCACGCTGGTCGATGAACGGAGCTTGCGACCGAAGAGCGCTCCGAGAATCGTCTGACCGAGCGAGACCGCTGCCGAGGTCGCAGCCGCCTGTGCCTGCTCCTTCTGAACCTCAACACGCTGTTCGGCCTTACGCAAACGCTCCTGCATGGTTTCGAAGCGGGAGGCATATCGTTCCCGCAGCTTTTCGACTTCAACGTCGCGTCGTTCGTGCGCCTGGTGCTGGAGCCGGGCACGAAACGCGCCACGCGATTCCTCGGCCAGCGCGTAGATCCCCAAAGACGGACAGTAGCTGATGGTCAACTGGTCACTGCGATACAGTCGGTTCTTCAGCTGCGACTTCCAGGTTGTGTAGTTCTTCGACTTGGCGAGCTCAGTCGGAAGGTCGGAAAACCGAGCGTCCGCCACGGCCTCGTCATCCAGCGACAGTCCGACTTCGTCCCAGACGTCGCAGCTCTCCCAGACGTAGCGAGGCACATCTTCATCAATCTGACAAACGCGAACAACGTCCCGCCACGTATCGATTTCCGCAGTGCGATCGCAGAAGTGCACACGACCGAGGCTCAGTACGGCAGGACGATAGATGATCCGTACCTCGCGCGGAATCGACGGGTTGACCACGGCGTAGGCCTGCGAGATCGTCTTGGACAAGACAGGCGGGTGTTCACTCAGATCGGCCTCTTCAGCCGCAGAAACGATGTCCAACTGCGCCGCAGGCCCGGCAGGGCGACCATCGGCCTCGACAGCGGATGTCTGCTGTCGCTGCGGCGCCATCAGGGTGCGGATCTGATCGCGCGTCAACGGCCCGCGCAGGTAGGAGAGTGCCCACCGCGTGCGAAAGATGGCGGGCTCATCCTCATGAACATTGTTCATCAGGAACACCCGGCTGCCCACACTCGCGAGGATCGACTCGATCTTGCGACGGTCGAAGTTCATCCCCGCACCGACCGAGGCCCCCTCGAGGCCGTCCAGCACCCGCAGCTTGTCGCGTTCGGTCTGCAGCCGACCCAGGAACCAGGTCCCCGCGTTGGATAGCGCCTTGTAGTCGAGATCGGCAGGGTTCTGCGTGGCGAGCACCAGCCCGAGACCAAAGGCGCGTGCCTGCTTCAGCAAGGCCAGCAGCGGCTGCTTGGTCGGAGGATTTGCCACGGGGGGCAGGTATCCAAACACCTCGTCCATGTAGAGCAGCGCACGCAGGGATGAAGTGCCCGGCTGCGACCGCATCCAGGCCAGCACCTCGTTGAGCAGGATGGTCAAGAAGAACATCCTCTCAGTGTCGGTCAGATGCGCAATGCTGATCACCGAAACCCGGGGCTTGCCCTCGGCCGTGTACAACAGATCGGGAATGCTCAGCGGCTCGCCGCTCATCCATGCGGCAAATGTCGGCGACGCCAGCACATTGTTCACCGTCATCGCCATCGCCAGTCGATCCTTCTCCGGAAAGATCGTTTCGAGGTCCATCACCCCCAGTCGACTGAAGGGCGGCGTCTGAATCTCGCGAATCAACTGGGCAATAGACAGGTTCCGACCCTCGCGCCAGGCATGATCCAGAATATTCGAAACCAGGATATGCTCACGGCTGCGCAGCGGATCTGGATCGATGCCGAGCAGGGTCAGCAAGCCTGCCACGGTTGCGCCGATCCGTTCGCGGAGTGCATCGGAATCGGCGTGTAATTCTGAAGGAGGCGCACTCAAGGCCTTCAAGACGGCGATCGGCAGTCCGGCATCGCTGCCCGGTGTGTAGATGGCGAACTCGGCCGCATCGCGCAAGCGCTGGACGCGTTCGGGCCCCTGCTGCCACTCGGCAAGTCCGTCGCGCCAGAGCTCGGCACGTTCTGCAGCGAATTCATCGCACGACATTCCCTGTCGTGCCGCCTCCTCGGGATCGACCCAGGGTCGAAACTCCCCGGCCGTCAGACCGGGGAATGTCAGGAGCAGGTTGCCCATGTCTCCCTTGGGATCAATGACGATCGACGGGATTCCGTCGATGGCCGCCTCCTCGATGAGTGACACACCGAGGCCAGTCTTCCCGCTGCCCGTCATGCCGACGATGACCGCATGTGTGGACAGATCTTTGGAGTCGTAGAGAATTAACTCATCGGCGATCTCACCTGCGTGAAGATCGTAGGACTTTCCCAGATAGAACGCGCCGAGTCGCTCGTAATCGATCATGTGCCGTCGCTGCTTCTGCATCGCCCGATCTCTGCGAACGACGTCGTCCCGCCCTCGCCAGACCGCAAATCCCCGTCGAAGCAGGTTGGCTGCTCCCTGACTGCTCCGTGAACAAACCGCACGATAGCCGGTCAATAACCCATATTCCAGCGGGGATCTCGGCGCGAGGCAGACGAAGATGGACGACCGGCCTTGGACCACCCCCGCTCGCGGGCCCGTGGAGAGTCGTCCCGGTTGAAGTCCTTCCGCGCCACCCGCGGTCCACGGTCAGTGGCTGCCATCCCCGGTCGCGACCAGCTAGTGCGTCGCCAGCTGACGGACCTGCTCGTCACCGGCAGGCGTGAACGGGCCAACGCGGACCACATCCACCGTTTCGATACAGGCCGTAACTCTCTGTTCCGGCAGAATGTCTCGACGCAGGAAATCCAGGATGACGTCGCACACGTCTCGGGGCACGATCACCTCAATCCGCACCAGATTCGAGTCCGGCGGCGCCCCACTCTCGAGGTGCCTGCGGCCGACTCCAGAGCACGGAAATGCCGTGAAGCCAGTCGCACCACACTTGACGAACTCATCTTCCAGCCAAGTCTCGAGCGCGGCATCGGCGATCACCGTCACACGCCTTACGGTCGCGAGTTTCCGCTTCCGGGCCGCGTGGGCATTGTCGGCCAGGGGGTGCAGCAGGTCGAGCCCGCGAATCTCAAACGTCAGCCCTTCCTGCTCGAAGTCCCGCGACATTTCCTCCAGCTTCTCCATCACGCTGTGATCAACGAGCTTGGTATCGGAAACGTCCACGATCAGATTTCGCCTCTGGACCAGTCCGATGTCTTCGATCTGACGTTTGAACGGAATCCAGTTACTGAAGACCGCGGACTCCCGCGCGATGATCAGACTGGTCTTCGAGTCGACCTCCTGCACCTCGATGTACGGCTTGAACAGGGATTTCAAGGGCACACCGTTCGACAGATGAATGACCATCTTGAGAATGATCCCGGCGGCCACCCCCACCAGCAGATCTGTGGCCAGCACCATCACAAGCGTGGTGGCAAAGATCAGGAGCTGTTCCTTGCCAATCTGATACACGTGCACAAATTCCGAGGGGTGAGCAAGCCGGAACCCGGTATACACGAGCATGGCCGCCAACGCGGCCAACGGAATCTCGTGCAAAACCATGGGAATCAGGGCGACACAGGCCAGCAGAAACATCCCGTGCCACATGTCGGCGAAACGCGTGCGGGCTCCATTGTCGATATTGGCCCGGGACCGCACGATCTCGGAGATCATTGGCAGACCACCGATACTGGCCGCGCACAGATTCGCAGCCCCAACGGCCAGCATGTCGCGATTCATGTCTGTCTTGCGCTTCCAGGGGTCGAGCAGATCGACAGCCTTGGCACTCAGCAGTGATTCCAGGCTCCCGATGATGAAGAACATCATCACCCACTTCCACGCCTTGGGCTGAACCAGGTTCGAAAACTCCGGAAACGTGATGTCGTCAAACATGCCGAAGACCCGGTCGGGCATGCGGACCAGAAACTGCTCGCCGAGCTGATACTTGTGTCCCTGCAGAGTATAGGAGTGCTCGTGAAGCAGGTCGAAAGCGAAGGCCAGCGGGACGGCGACCAGCAGCACGACCAGCGGCGACGGGAATCCTCTTCAGCGCTGGAACCCGCCGGCCGACAACCGGCCACAGGAACATCAGCGCGATGCTGATCAGGCCGATGCACGCAATGGCGGGGTTGGCCTCCATCAGATAGCTCGGAATCTCACGCAGCATTTCCAGCGGTTCGCCCGAGGCCGATACACCAAGCGCCACCGGAAGCTGCTTGATCATGATGATCACGCCAATCGCCGCCAGCATGCCATGCACGACCGACATCGGAAAGAACTCACCCAGAATTCCGGCGCGCAACAGGCCGAACAGAATCTGCAGCACAGCGGCCGCGACACCCACGGCCAAGGCGGCGCGATAGGCGTCGTCGGCTTCCCGGCCCACCAAAGTCGTTGATGCAACCGATGGCGATAACGATCAGACCAGCAGCCGGCCCCTTGATGGTCATCTCGCTGTTACTGATGAACGTTGTCAGGATCGAGCCGATGATCGCCGTAAAGATCCCGGCAATCGGCGGGTACCCGCTGGCGATCGAAATGCCCAGGCACAAGGGCAGGGCGATCAGGAACACCAGCAGGCCCGAAAGCAGGTCGTACCTCAGGTACTTGACGAAGCCCTCGGCATTGCCGCGTGGAATGTCGTTCTGCTCAGCCATGGTCGGATCTCGAGTTCACTGATTGTTGTTTGGTCGGGCTTCCAGCAACACCGCGCCTGCTGTGGGACCGTTCAATGTCCCCCCGGTGCATCCGGAACACTTCTGACCGCCTGTCCCGTGACGGTCCCGTGGAGCGAGGCGGAAGGCTTCTGTGTCGACTCATCGCGATGGCGCAGCAAGGCGATCGCTGCGTGATAGCGCGAGTACACACCGGGCTGGGGAATCAGCCCCCCGCCGATGATCAGGACGACGAACGCCAGAATCGTGACGCGCTCCACCGGTCGGCACCGCATGGAAGCGGTGGCCTGATGCCGACTGCCAGTAAACACCCGAAAATAGGCTTGCACGACAGCGATGCTGTTGAGAGCCGCCGCCACCACGACAGCAAACCCCACGATCGGATAGACGTCGGTGGCCCCTTCGACCAGGAGTTCCGTCCCGATGAATCCCACCGTACCGGGAAAGCCGATCGACGACAGGCCGGTCAGCAGGAACATGGACGCCAGAAAGGGCGTGTGTTCGAACAGTCCGTGAAACGAATTCAGCGACAAGCGGCCGGTGCGCGCCTCGACACAGCGCAACGCCACGCCGAATCCCAGCAGGGAGATGCCGACCGATAGCCACACGCACAGTGCTCCGGTCAACCCGATCGGCGTGGCCAGTTCCAGTCCGACCAGAACCAGCGACGAGTGACTGAGGAACAGGTAGCAGTAGAACCTGCGCGATTCGTGTTGCACGAGTGACAGGCCGGCGGCATACACCGCGGTGATCAACGACAGCACCGCGATGCTCTGCAGCGCCCACACGGGTGCGATCGGATAGACCAGCCGCATGACGGCGTACGCCCCCGTCATCGGAGTGACGAACAGCAGCGCTGTTCCGAAAGTCGCCTTTTCAAACAGGTCCGTGATCCAGCAGTGCAGGGGGACGACGCCGTTGCGGATCAGGGCCCCGGCCGTCAACAGCAAGCCGGCAAGAATCGGAGGATTGGCCGCGGATGAGTCACTGCCCAGCAGCGTCTGGCCGGCAACCAGAAGGGCAACGAACAGGCCCATGTGGACCAGAAAGACCCTGGTCGATTGCTGCCTCGCCCTTAACTCGATCCAGGGTGGCACCACGGCGAGCGACATCAGCAGGATGATGAGCCACGAATTCCGACAGGCCAGGGTGGCCAGCAGGATTCCTTCGCTGCACAACGTCCAGCCCCACGAGAAGCGATTGACCTTGGTCCGCAGCGTGGTGAGCACCGTGGCAAGGTACAGCAGGGCTCCCAGTGGCAGCAGCGGGGCACTCAACTCGTCAACGACGAAGATATCGCGATGAAAGATCGTCTGAAACAGATCCCAGTGATCATGGGCTTCAAAGGTACCCAGAGTGGCAAAGTCGAGCCATTCGCCGCAGGCACACAGAAACGTGGCAGCGCAGATAACAATCGAATGTCCCTGGGCCTGGTCACGATCCTTCAGCAACGAAACCCAGACCGCTCCCGAGAGGGGCAGCAGCACGGACAACTCCAGCCACGGAAGATGCAGCTCTTCCATCACGACACATCCTCCAGAGAGTCACCGTACGGTGCCAGATGATCGGATTGACGGGAGTCGCCCTCGGACAGCAGGTCTGTCCAGCGGCGCTCGGCGCGATCACAAAGGCGAAACAGCCTGACGAACGGACGCACCACCCAGTCATCGAGGATGGCATCGAGGTTGCCTCGTTCCATCGCAAACCGGTACAGCCACAGCCGAAAGCCCGACACGGCCTGAGGAGGATGTGTTGCGGCTTCGGCGACGGTCGCGCCGATCGCATCCTCCAGCGTCTGATGATCCCGCAGCACCGAGGGTGCTCGCAGCAATTGCAGTGTCCGCAGACACGCGTGTCCGATCATGTGAATCAATGGGATGTAGCGCAAACCCAGACCAATCTCGACCGTAATGATCCCAACCTGAGTCAGTGACGCAAACGCCAGGGCATTCTTGACATCGCTCTGAACTCGCGAAGCTAGCGTGCCGAACACGGCCGACGCGAGGCCCACGGTAATGACCGCGATTTGCAGGAGCAGCGACAAGTCCAACAGGGGGCTCGCTCGCAACAACAGATACGTCCCAAGGTGCACGGAGAGCGCACCGTAAAACACTGCACTCGATGGTGTCGGCCCCTCCATCGCCCGCGGCAGCCAGCCCGAGAACGGCACCATGCCGGATTTGCCGGCCGCAGCCAGCAGCAGCAGTAATCCCACGGCCAATGCCGATGAGGAACTGATGCTGGCCATCCCATCCGGCCAAGGTCCGGAACCGAGCAGCGTTTCGAAGTCACCTGCCCCGGTCAGATGGTGCATCGTCAGCGCCGCGACGAGGAACGCCGCATCTGCGATGCGATAGACAGACCAGACCCGCTGTCCATTGCGCACCGGTCCGGGTCGTTCGTGGAAGTACGCGACGAGGAGTGCCGAGGACAGGCCCACGAGTTCCCAGCCAAAGAACAGCGTCTCGATGGTCCCGGCCAGAGCCGACACCACCATGCCGAGCGTAAACAGGGCATACAGCAGAAAGAACCTTCGGTAACCAGGTTCTCGATGCAGGTAGATCGCCGCGAACGCACCCACAGTCCCGCACAGCACAAATGACAGGATGACAAACGGCACAGACAGGCGGTCGAAGATGAACTTAAGGTGGAAGTGAAAATGCTCGGGCTCGATGGCAACCCAGTTACCCAGTTCAATGGGCACGAGCCGGGAACCAGTCACCAGCATCAGTCCCAGTACGGCGACTGCAGCAAGCAGCCCGGTGCTGACGACCCCTTTCGTCAGACCTGCCTGGATCCGCTCGCTCAGATTCACTCCGCACAGCATCGGCAGGCCCAACGCGGCCAACAGCACCACCGGACTGACAACCACGCAATATCCGAGACACTGCAGAATCGAGTCGGTGGTCATTGGCCCTCCCCGGGTTCAACGATCGAGAAGAATGGCCGATGGTCCCGATGCCCCTGATAACACTCCTGGGAAGCGAGTACTTCCTGCAGTTCGCTCGCGCCCACGGGGAAGGGTTCGAACGCGCCGTCGCGAAACAACTGGATTTCGGATGTCTCGGCATCCATCACCGCCACATGCACCCAGTCACCACGGCACAGTCGACCGATCGGTTCGTTGGTAAGAATGATCGACAGCATCGCCTGCGTGGTGCATTCGACGATGAACAGCAGTCGCATCGGCTCGTGGATCTCAACCATCTGCTGGTACAGGCCGGTTCGCAGATCGCTCGAAGTGCCTTCCATCACGCCCAGCAGCGAAACAATGTTGTGCGGAAGCTTCGACCCGCGCCATAGACCGTGTGATCGACGCAGGAGAAATAGTATTCCAGGCTGATACCGGCACAGACCGGGATCGCGGCCGCCAGAATGCGCAGCAGGATCGTCGAGTCATCGTCATCCTGTGCCGGATCGTACGATACGAGAAACGCACGACGATCGAGAAAGAGCCCGCGTGTCCAGTCGCGTCGTCCCACGATGCACAAGGCGTTCGTGGCATGGTTGTACTCGGGGCGTACCTGTGAGATGTCGTGGGCCCGGGCCTCAACATGCTTGAGCGCCTCGTCAGGAGAGACCGTCAACGGCGCGCTGTCAAAGCGGCGACAACGTTCGTGGGCATTGCGTCGACGTGCCTCTTCGATCGCACGACGCGCGGTTTCGAACTCACCACGGTGCGATGCCGGCAGTTGATCGAGGTCGAAGAACACCACGGAATCATCACAGGTATTGTGGTAAGCGCCGACGAAAACCGTGTTGTCGGGAATCCGGATCCCTTTCTGGGCCACCTTGGTGCGCACGCGCCAGTCGTTCGCCATCTCCGCGAACGCCCGCGCATTGGGGCCGCCCCGCTTGCCGGCACATGCCCCACAACAATAGGCCGATTCGTGGGGATTGTTCAGGCTCGATGAACCGTGGCCGCAGACAATGAACAGCCGAGAAAACTGCCCGGTCTCTGTCACCCCGATATCTTGGAGGAGGCGTACCACAACCTGCGCCATCTCGTCGGTGGTGTAACCAATGTGACCGTTGGTCGGTCCCGGACCTTCCGCGTATCGTTCCAGCTGCAATCTGGTCACGGGCGGAGGCTGCAGCAGGGAGCCGAAACGGAGGCGAATCCGCGATGTCAGATGCGGGAACAACACCTGGGCAACCAGCGGCGCCGTCGCCAGCGAGCCCACGAGTCCGGCAGCAATGCCACCAAAAAAACTTCGACTGCGCCTCTGAAAGAAGCGGCTTGCCAGGCCCAGACGTCGGCGCAGTTCGGTGCGATTCCGATGCACGCCTTCGAACGTGTAGCCGACATCCTCCTGAACAAAGATACTCGGCGTGATCACGGCTGGGCAGAGTGGCTTGTAGTAGCCATCCGCAGCACCCCGATAGTTGATGGCCACGGCAAAAAACCCGGCTGCACCGAGCGTTTCGCACGACGGATGAACCTCCTCCAGATGCCGCCGGAACGACTCTTCGCGGTCATCGATGCACGTCAGCACCTGAAAGTCCGGCCGCGTCATCGAACGCCGCCCTGACAACGACTTCCTGTGCCGCGCGTGGACACCCAGCGCGTTCAGAGCGCGGTCGCGGTATTGTCGTTCATAGGCTTCGTGATAGATGCGCCGGCGTTCGAACAAGGAGAAGCGTTCCATCTCCGCGGCCAGTTCACGCCAGTCCGAGTCACTGAGAGCCGCCAACTGCTGCGGCTTCCAGCCAAGGCTCTGCGCGACCTGAAACAACAGGAAGGCACGACGTTCGACATTCATCGATTCCGCCGGTGCAAGCCGATGCGACGCCAGTTCCAGCACGCTGGCTACCGAACTCGACTCGCCAAAGCACTCGTCACCCACGTGTCGAATCGCCTCCCGCTCCAGAATCAACTGGACGGCCAGCAGTCCGATCAGCGAGCCCTTGGGAATGGGATGCGCAACCCAGTCCACACCCGACTCCAGTTGCCAGACCATCCCTCCCCAGCCCCGCAGAGCCAGCAGCGACTGAGCAATGAACTCCTCGCGATCGTCAGCGGCAATCCCCAGTTCGCTCAGCGAATCCTCGATCGACTGCTCGGCCGAGACATTCGCGTCCCGCAGGGCTGTCAGTTCGATCGGCAATCTTCGCATCCAGCGTGGGGAGGTGCGCGACGACTGCGAGTAGAGAGCAAGAAACGACTCGTAGAACCCACGCTCTCGATAGGGCAGGGACCAGTCGGAGTACCCCTGGTCGAGGTACGCGCCGCAGAAACGAATCAGGACATCCTGCACGTTGCGGTCGATGTCCTCACCCACGGCACGCAGCAACCTGTCGCGGGGGCGAACGTACAAATGCGATGTTTCGGTCGCGGGCAACGACTGAATTCCCTGGCGGCAGAGCCGCCATAGCAGGTGCAGTGAGAATGACTCCCAGGACGCGGGCGACCAGCGCCTCCGACTGACGCCCCAGCTTGTCGAGCAGTTCATCGAGGTCGTCAACACTGCTCAATGCCGCGGAGTTGTGGCCGTTCAGCCAGGCCCGACTCCCCTCGAGAATGCGTTCGCGACTGACGGCAGGCGTCTCAGGACGAAATCGTTCCAAGGCATCCGATTCCGCGACGACCCAGCGCAGTTCGGCATCCGGCCCAATCTGGAGCGGGTGTCGCAGCATCGCCATGCGGATCTCTGCGCGCGTTCCCAGACCATCGATCGGCTCCAGCTCGCGACCTTCGAGATCCTCGTGTATGACCGCTTGCAGATCCCCGTTGTTGATGCGACCGTCTCGCAACAGCTCACGGTATTGCTGCTCCGAGAGATAGGGATTCCCGCCGAAACGTGCAGCACCGGCCTGGACCGCTTCGTGAAAAGAGCAATGCTCAAAGGCGTGCAGGGTATTGTGATGCACAAAGACCTCGATGGGTCCCTGCGACGGGAGCAGGTGCGCCGCGCGTTCTACGGCATGTTGCAGATCCAGTGGTGGCTCGTCACTCGGCGCATCCCCGACCTGACGTCCATTGTGAAGAATGCATGCCATCGTTTGTAAGCGTTCCGGAGCGAAGGCCTGGAGACTTGCCAGCGTGGGGTGTGCCGTTTGCCCCCGGCTCCACTCGACCAATTGACGCCAGCAGTGTGCTGGGCGCGCATGCCGGCGCAACATGACGCGAGATGACGGCCAGCGACTGAAGCAGCCACTGGCGGACGCGTGCGCGGGAATCAGCTCAGACAGGCGGAGCGCGAGCCGGGATTTGCCGCAACAGTAGCGAGCGGCTCGACTGGCTGCCGGCCTCGATCACGGCACAGGCCGCGATCGTGCTCGACATACACAGACATGCATCCGCGAGCCCTTCCGAGGTATCGACATCGTCGACATCGGGATCGGCCCTGAGCTCCTCGCATTCGGTGACGCGCTCGGACGAAACCTCGGCCAATACGCGATCCACCCCCAGGAGCGTGAACAACGCGACCGAGGCGGTGAGCAGCACCGACATGATTTGAAGCTGCCGCATGTGCATGGTCGGGAATGCTATCCGGATTTCGACCGGCGTCAATGGTACCTGCCGGGGAAGTTCCGGCCTGCACGTGTCGCAAGGACGCACATTGCCAGACACAGGGGAGGGCGACAGGTGAGCCGGTCACCGGACACGATACGAGTGATCGCGGCCCACCCGCGGTGCCCGACAATTCTCGGAACCAGCTGTGACGGCTGTTCTTGCGCCGACAAGCAACGGGAGGACGACGAGTTCACTTCTCGTTCGAGGTTCGAGTATGCTGCTGTGGCTACTCGACAACATCGGTTAAAAAAGCCTCTCCGTATTGGTGACTGGCGGCCTAAAACCCACGACAGAGCTTGGAACGAACGCGACACGTCGCCCCGGGAGAGAATGCACATGCAGAAACTCGTTGACGGAATTCACGAATTCCAGAAGACCCACTTCGGCAAGGAGCGGCGACTCTTTGAAACCCTGGTCGAAGGCCAGAGTCCGCTCGCCCTCTTCGTGACCTGTTCCGACTCACGCATCGACCCCAACCGCCTGACTCAGACCAAGCCTGGAGAGCTGTTTATCCAGCGGACCGCCGGCAATATCGTGCCACCCTACGGATCTGTCCAAGGTGGCGAAGCGGCCACCATCGAGTACGCCGTCACTGCACTCAAGGTCCGCGATCTGATCATCTGTGGTCATTCCCATTGCGGGGCCATGGCAGGCTTGCTCAACCCCGAGGCCGTGGCGAGGATGCCAGCCGTCCGCGCCTATCTGGAACATGCCGAGGCCACGCGTCGCATCGTCGAGGAGAATTACGACCACCTGACAGACCCCGACAAGCGGTTGACGCTGACCGTGGAGGAGAACGTCCTCGTCCAGCTGGAGAACCTGCGCACACATCCCTCCGTCGCCGCCGCCGTCAGCCGTGGTGAGCTCAAGCTGCACGGCTGGGTCTATAAGTTCGAGACGGGGCAGGTGTTTACCTACGACCCGCAACAGGTCGCATACGTGCCCCTCGAGACGGCCGCCCCGGCCGCTGTCGGTCAAAGCCGGATGCTTCCGGCGATCTGAGGGCGTTCTCCACGCGCGGCACCATCGTTGAGTAGACGCCGCCCTTGCTGTTGCGCCGGCGGAAGTCGACCGCGTGCCAGATGAGACCGGGACTCCGTGTCCGATCAAACGGGTGTCCGCCGGGCGGATCCGCCTGATCGCGATGTTCCCGGCCTGACCGATCCGGCAAGGTCGACCAGCAACCGTTCGAGCTGCAGTTGGCCAGACGACCGGCTCCCTCCCTTCAGGTCGGCATCGGCCTTCAGCAGTCGCTCCAGCAGTTGTTCTGCCTGTCCGCGACCGATGCGCCGCAGATATTGTCCCGACGCGTCGATATCCCGAGGAAACACGCCGCTTTCCTTCAACGCGAGATTCAGCGGCACGCCCTGACGCGACCGTTCGGTAGCCTGTGCCAGCTTGCGGAACACAAACGTAATTCCACCGAGGATCTTGGGGGGGGCTTCACCTGATGCCAGCAGTTGATCGAGACATTTGAGCGCCAGTGGAACGTGCCCGTCGCGCACCGAATTGGTCATCGTCCATGTCGTCTCCGCCTTCCACCCGCCGGTGACGGCACGGACCTCTTCGATCCCGATCGACGTCTGCGTCCCTGCGAAGGCAGCCAATTTCGCAAGCTCCTGCTCCAGCAGTCCCAGACTGTGGCCGACCAGCTCAACCAGCAATCCGGCGGCCTCTCGGGTCAGTTGCCGGTCGTACCCCGCCCGCATGCGGTCGATCAGCCACTTGCTGAGCCTGGCCCCTGTCAGCTCGCCACACTCAACTTCCAGACCCTGTGCAGCCACCTTCTTTGCCAGTCGCGTATTGCTGCGCCACGACTTGCAGTCCAGAACGAGAAGCGAACTGGTGGCCGGAGACTCGACATAATTCTCCAGGGCTATGCGGTGGTTCGTCACGAACTCGTCCGCCTCTTCGACGACGACCACCCGACGCGACGCGAACATCGACACCGTCAGCAACTCGTCGCGCACCTGCCGGAATTCGACATCCTTTCCACCGAATCTGGTGACGGACAGTTCGTCGTCTGCATCACCACCGAGGGCCACTTCGATCACGGATCGCAGCACCGCCTGCTTGAGTTGCCACTCGGTGCCAGACAACACAACCAAGGCCCCGGGAGCTCGTCGTGGCGCAGCCTGCAGATAGTCAACGGCATGCATGAAGACACGTCTCGCTTTTGCTGGAGCCGCCAGGGCCCCGGCGGATGACACCCGTTCCGTGAAGACAACCTCGATCCTCAGGTTTCCGGCGACATCGCCCTCCCGGCCCCCATCAGTTGGCCGGACTCCAAGTTCTGCAGGGAGGCGAACCGGGTCGAGTCCCTGTTGCCGCGCGTCTGCCGATGAGATACACCGCGAAAATGATGATCCATTCCCACGATGGGAAGGAATCCTGCAACGGAGCGTCACGTGTCCGTGGCGAACAGTCAAGCTTACAGGCCCTCACGACACCGAGCACTTCGCCCGGGAACGTGGCCTGTCGACCTGAGCGAATGACAGCTGCCAGAGTTTTTCGAGAAAGAATGCAGTGACCACGCGCCGCTTCGTACTGTTGGGCGCCAGCAATCTCACCTGGGGATTTCCCCAGGTGACGACGGCGTTGCGCTGTTCCAACAGCGGACCCGTCGAGATCCTCATGGCTCATGGGCATGGCCGGTCGTATGGAATGGCCAGCCGTGTCCTGCACCGCCGGTTGCCCGGTATCGTCCGGTGCGGAATCTGGCCGCAGCTCGAATCGATGTCGCCGGCCAGGACGTCCGCCCTGTTGACTGACGTCGGCAACGATCTGCTGTATGGAGTCGGGCCGGACACGATTCTCAAGTGGGTCGGCCAGTGCCTCGAACGCCTCGCACGGGGATCGGATCCAAGTCCGGAGCTGATTCTGACCCGCCTGCCCGTCGCCAGCATCCTGCGGATGAGTTCCCTGAGGTACCATGCCACGCGCTTCTGCTTCTTCCCGGGCGGTGGCCCGGACTGGAAGTCGATGCGGCGGATGGTCGAGGAGCTCGACGGCGGACTGGCGGAGCTGGGCAACAGGCATGGTGCCCAGGTGGTCACTCCCCCTTCCGACTGGTATGGACTCGACCCGATCCACATTCGACGTGCAGTCCGACCAAGCGCCTGGCAGCACATTCTCAGTCATTGGCCCGAAGCCGTTTCAACCCGTGTGAGCAAGCTGCCGCTGCGTGAGGAGATCGAACTGTGGCGTCTGCGGCCCGAACGCCGATGGCTTGCAGGTCGGCTCCAGAGAACCCCTCAGCCTGTCAGCGGCATCGAGGACGGGGCACCGCTGTACCTGTTCTGAAAGGCGCGGGGCGAACGGGACCGCACCGCGTGCATTCGACGACGTTGCGGGCATCCTGCCGATTCGCGACACTGACGATTCGAGGCACTGATGACGCCCGACGGCAAGAGCGTGCGGCGGGCTTCCTCCTTCTCCGATGTTCCATGCCTGACAAGCCTGAAAAACGCCGACTGGGCCCCTTCGAGCTGCAGGAAGTGCTGGGTGTCGGAGGCATGGGGATTGTGTACAAGGCCGTCTATGTGAAGACCGGCCAACATGTGGCGGTGAAGGTGCTCTCTCCCGATCTGATGGCCGACGCCAAGGTGGCCCAGCGCTTCGAAAGGGAGATGGCCATTCTCAAGAAGCTGAAGCACCCGCACATTGTGCAGTACTACGGTGGCAGCACGAGCGGGACGCAGCGGTTCTATGCCATGGAGCTCGTGCGGGGCGGGTCGCTCGAGCAAGAGCTGAGGACCAGGGGTCCCCGTGCCTGGGAAGAGGTGGTGGAGTACGGCCTGCAGATCGCTCAGGCCTTGGAGCACGCGCATGGTGTGGGGATTGTGCATCGCGACCTCAAGCCTGCGAACCTGCTGCTTACACGCCGCGGCGTGCTGAAGTTGAGTGACTTCGGCATCGCGCGGGATACGCAGTGCACAGCGCTGACTGCCGCCGGAAAGACACTTGGCACCACGGCTTACATGGCGCCGGAGCAGATCACAGGCAAGCATCCCATCACCGCGAGGACCGATCTGTACGCGCTCGGCTGTGTGCTGTTCCAGCTCTTGTCCGGGCGGACGCCGTTTGAATCGGAAACGCAGCCCGAGATGCTGTTCAAGCATATCGATGAAGAGCCACCATCGGTGCGCGAGTTCAATCACAACGTACCGGTCTGGCTCGATCAACTCATTGACGAGCTGCTGGAGAAGGAGCCCGCCGATCGCCCCTACGACGCACTCGCAGTCCAGGTCAAACTCGAGGAAGTCAAGCAGCACGTCGCGGACCGCGAAAGCGTGGCACGCCAGACAGCCATCGGTGGAGGGGGGATTACGGTTCAGGCCGACCGGGACGAGCTGACGCGCATCCTGGGCAAAAAAAAGACCCGAAAGCGCAAGAAGTCGCGAGGCCCCTTGTATGAGCGCACCTGGTTTCTCAGCCTGTGTCTTCTGGCTCTCGTCGGCCTCGTCACCTGGGGCGTCTGGCCACGCAGCGAGGCCGAGTTGTATGCCGAACTCCAACCGCTCATGCAGAGTCATGAGCCGGGCGAATGGTACGGCGCGGAGCCTGGGATTCAGAAGCTGCTGGCGAGGTTTCCCACAGGTGAACATGCAACGGAGGCACAGGGCTGGCTGGACAGGATCGCCATGGACCGCGCCGAGAAGCAGGCCGAGCTGAGGGCCAGTCTCGGACGCGATCCCGACTCCCATGCCGAGCGTCTGTATCTGGAGGCCCGACAATACGAACGCTTTGGAGATCGATTGACCGCCCTGAGCAAGTACGAGGGGATCCCTGCCCTGTTCGATGCGGATGCTGAAGCCCGCCCATACGTCAACCTGTCGCGGCGGCAGGCACAATTGATCAAGGACACGCTGGGACAGGATGAAGATCCGATGGAATTCGTCCGACAGCAGATCGCCGAGGCCGATGCCCTGTATCTGAACAACGAGAAGGTCCGGGCCCGCAGCCGCTGGCAGAGCATCGTCAGTCTGTACGAGTCTCATACCGAGTTTGAATCGCTCGTCGAACAAGCGCGAATACGGGTTGTGGACCCGGATGCTGCCGTGCGCCCCCCTCAGTCGGACGACGCACAGCAGGACGTCCGACCTCGTGCCCCGGCTCGACCAGTTTCGGGCCTCAAGGGGCGTTGACTCGCCAGCCGGCTGAACGCGAGGGAGCGCACTTCCGGGAATTTCACAGGAAGCCTTCCCACGTTCGTCGGAATCTGCTTCAATCGTTTCAGGGAATGAGAAATCGACGCTCCCGGGGTGTGCCAGCGAGTGCTGGTTGTCGGGGGCGATGTTTGGCCCGGTCGATGTCAGGATGATTCCTCGTCTGGGGATGCGGCTTACATGCTACATTTCACTTGCGACCTCTGCGGACAGAAGCTGACGGACGAGCGATTTGTCGTTCGTGTGGAAATCGCTCCTGCTCACGACCCCGACCAGATTGATGAAAGCCATCTCGATCTGGACCACCTGCAGCAGATCTCCGAGTCTCTGCAGAGCATGGAATCGACGGGGGATTACGAAGTCGACGCAGACACTCCGAAGGCATTTCGATTCGACCTCTGCGCCGACTGTCGTCAGAAGTACCAGGTTGATCCGCTGCGGCCTGAGCCCGTCCACCGCGCGAGATTCAGTCACAACTGATGCGTTACCACCGTTGGCCGACCGCGCCCTGGTTCGTGCTGGGACTCATCGTGCTGCTCGGACTGGTTCGCGTCCTCCGACGTGAGCCCGCTTCCCACTCACTGCCCGCTGCGGATGTGCGGCACTACGTCCGGCGTGTCATTGACGGCGATACGTTGGTATTGGACTCTGGTCACCGTGTGCGACTACTGGGGGTCGACTGCCCCGAGGCGCGTCATGCAGACCAACCCCAGGAACATCTGGCCGAAGAGGCCACCCGCTTCCTCCAGGAGTTCGTCCAGTCCCGACCGATCCGACTGGAATATGATCGGGAGCGGCGCGATCGTTATGGGCGCGTTCCTCGCTTACGTTTTTGTCGACGACGTGCTCCTCAATGAGGCGCTGATCCAGGTCGGCCTGGGACGTGCCTTGACCGGCTTTCCACTTCGCCGAGACATGCAGCTGCGCTTCGTGGCAGCCGAGGAAGTGGCCCAACGGGACCAGCTCGGGATCTGGGTGCTCAACAACCCGGAGCAGCGGTTCCCTGAGCAGCGACACCTGGAGGCTCAGGCCATGTGTGGTCTGCCGGCGGAGCGGAGCGTTCCGCCCCCCCGAACCGCACCGCGAGCAGCGTTCGGTCGTCTGCCGGTGCGCTTCCTGCGAGATGCGACTCGAAATCGTCCCACACAGTGCGGACCACCAATCCGGGCGGGAGTCGATCGCTCTTCCGCAGGGCCCGCACCAAGCCTGCTTCGCGGAACATCTGCCGGCCCTGGCCTGCCGCATCGGAGAGTCCGTCTGTGTAAATCACGAGGAGATCTCCCTCTCGCAGTGGCACGTCCAGGACGTCATAGGTCGCATCCGGCACCACGCCCAGCAACAGGCCGTGGGCCTCAAGAGGGCATAAACGACCGGCACGCAACAGCAGCGGTGCAGGATGCCCGGCATTCGTGAGCGAGATCGACTCGCGTCGACGGTCGAGAACTCCACAGACGAGCGTCATGAACTGATGCGACTGCACAATGCCATTGAGGGTTCGGTTGATCCGCGTCATCAATCTCGCGACTGAGTCGCGGGATCGACCGGCTTCATCAGCGAGGGCCCGCAGGGCTCCTCGCACCGTCGCCATCACCATGGCCGCAGGGATGCTGTGGCCGGCCGCGTCGCCGACGGCAATCAACAATCGGTCATCGCTCAGCGGGATCACTTCACACAGATCTCCGCCCACCTGGCTGTGGCTTTCCGATCGTGCTGCCACCTCACACCACCGATCGGCAGGTACGTAGGCGACATCCGGACTGGCATAAGCATCTGAGGCAACTCTGAGTTCTGCGCACAGTTGATGCTGCGCCACCCGGTCCTGAAGCAGCAGGCCCCGCTCCAGCGGCAGCGACAGTCGCGAAGCCGCCGCGGCAACCGCGTGACGATCTCGCAGCGAGGGCCGCCGATGGCGGCGATCGTAGACCCAGAGTGTCCCCACGGTACCACCTCCACGTACGCGGATGGACTGGCAGTAACCGAGCCCGATGTCGGACGGGAGCCAGGTCGCGGACCTCTGACTTTCGGCGTGGATCGCCAGAGAACCCTGGCAGATGGCGACGGCATCAGGCCCCAATCCCTCCGGAGACCGGGTCGGGACCGGGATCGTCAGGGGCTGGATTGACCGCGATGCATGAAGTCGCAGCAGCGCGTCCTCCGGATCGAGAACGAAGACTGCGGCGCCGCGAAACCCAGTGGCGATCAGCAGCCCGTCGAGGAGTTCTTCGACTTCCTGCTGCCCATCACACGGGACAGAGGCGCACGGCATCGGCCATCGAACAGACCGCTCCCTGGAGCGCTCCAGCCCAGTGGGAGGTGTCAGCCCGCGCGAGATAAGCCGTGCCAGCAGGTCGGCCATGTCGCAGACCCGCAGGAAGTCGCGTCCGGGAGAATGCGCGTGAGGTCGTCCCAAAGTCAGCCGCCCCACAGGCGTGGCTCCGGCCATTACCTTGGTACACCAACAGGTCGAGTCGTGCGGAGCGAAAACGGCATCGTTATACGCATCCGGGTCCGCAATCGGCTCGAAGCTCAGCGGCCAACCGATGTCCAGAGAGAACCGCCGGCAGACGTCGTCGATCCAGTCTTGACGGCGCATGGTTTCGGAGGTTGGTCTCAAGGCAAAGAGAAGCCGGTCCACCCCGGAGATCGGAGGGCCCCTTGGATGTACAGATCGACTGACCTGAATACCGGTTTCACGTCGCCAGGCACCGAACCGGGCGGAAGGTGGACATTGTGCCGCGCCATTGCCGATTAACCGGATTCTGTCGATCGTCAGCCACTGATATCGACCTCGAGGATGCGGTATCGGCTCTCACCGATCGGAGCCCCCCCGTTGTGCAGCACCAGTCCTCGATAGCGATAGTCCTCCATCGCCAGATGGGTATGGCCGAAACAGACCTGCCGCACACCATCCGTTGGTCCCTGACCGATGTTCTGCAGGTAGGCGTAGATACGACGGGCCACAATGCGGTGTGGATAGACCGCGCGGGGCACAAGTTGATGAGCACGAGCCCGAACGAGAGCCTCGTAGGCATGACTGTGCCATCGCCCCCGGGGCCGATGGTGCAGCCAGCGTTCGCGCCGGCGCTCCAGTTTCCGCGCAGTCATCTTGCGATCGGCCACATCACCATGCAGGAAGACCACATCGCCATGGCGAATGTAGAAGCGGTGCCACGTGAAGTTCGGGTGCGCCTCCGACAACGAGGGGAGCCGCGAAATGAACGCCTTGTTGTAATCATGATTCCCCAGGAGGAAATGCACCTCGCTGGTGCGACTGCGCGTCGTGAGGTCCTCCAGCCACTCGACGGCCGCCTCAACGGTGGACTGTTCATCGGGAAGCGTTGACCATCGGAAGTCGAAGATATCCCCCCCCAGCACGCAAATGTCGGCGCAGCGCCGCATCGCGGATCGGCTCCAGGAAGCGGTCGCCACGCGAACGCCGCGCAAACAGGTGGAGGTCGGAGATAAAACAGGCTTTGGGCACGAGTCTGTCTTCAGCGGAGGAGCAGTGATCGTGGAGTCGAGCACCGGTGCTCAGATTGTAGTTGCTGTCGGTTCACAACGATATCTTCTCGCTGCGCACTCCCCGGCAGGGATCAGGCTCAAATGGCATCGCCGCTCGCTCCTCTTCCGAGCAGAGCCTCATCAGTTAGATCGGTCACAAACATGTGCCCCGGGGCGTGCGTGATTGCGAAAGGAATTCGCGCCTCCGCCAGGACCGACTGAGGAGTCACACCGCAGGCCCAGAAGAGCGGTATCTCTCCCGGGCGGAGTTCGACGGCATCTCCGTAATCGGGCCGATCCAGATCCTCGATCCCCAACAGTGCGGGGTCACCAATGTGCAACGGCGCCCCATGAAACTGCGGATACCGCCCTGTAACCGCACACACGTGCTCCACATGCTCCCGGGCAAAAGGGCGCATCGAAACGACCAGCGGTCCCCGAAAGACTCCCACACCTCGGCACGGTACGTTCGTGCGGTACATCGGGACGTTGACCTGTTGCATCACATGCCGCACATCGATCCCCGCGCTGACCAGTACATGATCAAACGTGAAAGAGCACCCGGTCAGAAACGAGACCAGATCAGAACGCCAACCATCCCGGAGGTCCGTCACTTCGCAGAACTTCCCCGCACGCCAGACGCGATACTGCGGGAGGTCAGTCCGCAGATCGGCGGTCGGTGCGAGCTGATGGGGTACGGGATCACCGGGACCGGTCACCTCCAGCATCGGGCAGGCCCGGGAATTGAGTCGGCAGAATCGTTGGAATTCCCGCGCGATCTCACTGGGAAGCACGACGAGATTCGCCTGAGCATAACCCGGGGCCAGCCCCGCCGTCGGACCGGACCAGCGCCCGTCGCGACAGGCGTGCCGCACGGCGTATCCCGTCGTCAATCCGGAGCGGTCTGTCATTTCAGGGTGGAGCGCGGCAGTCGTGCTTCGACACATGCGCGGACATCCTGCGCGATCTCATCGACCGGTCGCAGCCCGGCCGCAGTGACGCCTTCGATGGTCACCCACATCTCGTCCTGCCGAGCCAGTTCCCGATAGACCTCCCGCACTTCAGCGAGGTACGTGGCATCGGCCTCATGCAGATCGGCGGCCTTCTCTGTATAGGCCCGCCGGGCCTTGAGGGAGATGAGTTCCTGCGCCACCGTAACCGGCACGTCGAGCAGGATTGTCAGATCTGGCCGAGGCAGTTGAAAGACTTCAAACTCGATCGCCACGATCCAGTCGATGAGGCGCTGCCGGTCGAGCCCGTGCAACTTCGCCGCCTGATGAGCCACGTTCGATGCAACGTAACGATCACAGATCAGCACGTCGTGTTGCGAAAGTGCCTCGAGAATGGCGTCCCGAGACTCGAACCGATCACCCGCGAACAAGGTTGCGGCGAGCTGGGGGTGCACTTCGTGCAGTGCCCCAAAGCGACCGTTCAGGAAATCCGCCACCGCCGTCCCGAATCTGGTCTGCTGGTAACGTGGGAAGCTCAGCGTCTCGGCGGTGACCGCACTTTCGGACAACGCCTCGTGCAGATGTGCAGCGTGCGTACCCTTGCCGGACCCGTCGATTCCTTCGATCGCGACAAGGAGGGGCATGACCGACGTCCCGGTGATTCACCTCAGGTGATTCACTTCAATTGTGACAGGGCGGACTCGACATCATCCGCGGTGGTGAAGTAGTCGAGCAGGCGGCTCGTCTGCAGCACATCGCGCAGATCTTCGTGCAGATCGCAGAGCACGAGCTGCCCATCACTCCGTCCCAGCCGGCGATGCAGCGTGATCAGACGACCGAGAACCGCACTGGTCACGTAGCGCAACGGCCCCAACTGCAACACCACCTTCTTGCAGTGCAGATGATCGATCAACCCGGCCAGTTCCTGGCCGAGCTGCTCCAGATTGTCCTCCTCCGTCAGTCGGGAATCGTGAAAGGTGGCGATGGCAATATCGCCTTCACGATCCAACTCGAAGAAAGAGGGGTCGAAATCGACAGAATGCGTCATCGTGTCGCCCGTAAATGGTCGCGATGAACCTCCCGCCCTCTGACGTAACAGAACCGACCAGCCAGCGAACGGTCCCCCGGAAATACGACCGGAACGTAGTGCCGATCCATCCCCCGGACCCAGCCGGGAAGATCCTGGCATTGGCGCTCCACCAGCACCTCGAGATCGCGCCCGACCTGCCGCTGATAATATCGCATCGCCAGCGTGCGTTCCAGATGGGCGAACGCCTCCATTCGCTGTTTCTGGACATGGTCAGGCACCGGATCGGCCATCTTCTCAGCCGGCGTCCCGCGTCGAGGACTGAACGGAAACAGGTGCATCTTCATGAACTCCGCCCGCTGACAGGCGGCGAGTGACTCTTCGAATTCCGCATCGGACTCGCCGGGAAACCCCACGATGATGTCGGTGGTGAACGCCACACCAGGGATGACCTCGCGGATCCGGTCGAGCTTCTCGAGAAACCTTCCCACCCGGTACCGCCGCCTCATCCGCGCCAGCACGGCGTCGGAACCGCTCTGGAGTGCCGGATGAAACTGTGGGCAGAGGTGTTCGCAGTCGGCAGCCGCCTGGATGAACTCCTCGTTGACTTCGTTGGCCTCGATGCTGGACAGCCGCATTCGCCAGTCGCCGGGAATCCGATCGAGATGTCGAAACAGATGCCACAGACGAAAAGGGGGCCTGCCAGACTTTCCCCGCGTCGTATCGACACCGAAATGCCCGACGTGAATCCCGCTGATCACGATTTCCCGATACCCATTGCCGACCAGCCGCCGCACCTCCTCCTCGATGTCCTGCACCGAGCGACTCCGCAACTCCGGCCGCACCTTCGGAATAATGCAGTAGGTGCACCGCAACACACAGCCATCCTGCACCTTCACGTAGGCCCGCGTGCGACCATCAAAGCGGCTGATGCCGGACGGCATGTCAACAACACCCTGCCGAGCCAGGACATCCGGCAACTCCCGCTTGTCGGAGACGACTTCAAATACACCGGGCAGTCGCGAGACCGCCTGCGGATCGCGTGTCGCATAGCAGCCCATGACAATCGTGCGGGTGCCAGGATTCTGACGGGCCAGTTGACGCACCGCTTTGCGGCTCTTGGCATCCCCCTCGCTGGTGACGGTACAGGTGTTGACGACGCACAGGTTCGCCGGTTCACCCTCAGCCGCCTCACGAAATCCATGCCCGAGCAACGCTTCCTTGACGAGCTGCGTCTCGTACTGATTGACCTTGCATCCCAGCGTCAGCAGCCGGCAGGTGGGGGAATCAGACATCAGTGCGAACGTCGACAATCAGTAGTGGGGTCGCTCTCGTGAACATGTGATTGCCGGAGTATAGTTGCTTCTGCCGGGACCCGCGAGAGGCCCCTTCGGAGAATCTCACGATGCGTCTGTGTGTGCTGATACTGATTGTCGTTGGTCCAGCCCGACTTCTCCCGGCCGAACCTCATGTATTCCCCCACGGCTGCGTCGCAGCCGACCACCCGCTCGCGAGTGAAGCCGGCGCCGAAATCCTGAGGGGCGGCGGCAACGTCGTCGATGCCGCAGTCGCCACGGCTTTCGCCCTGAGCGTCGTGCGTCCCGACAGCTGCGGCCTGGGAGGTGGAGGGTTCATGATCCTCTGGGATGCCCGGCGACAGGAGGCCGCGGCCATCGACTATCGCGAACGTGCCCCGGCTGCCGCCTACCGCGAGATGTACAGCGATACCAGGATCCCTGGGGATGCCCGGCCGCTCAGCCAACGCGGGGGACTGGCGATCGCAGTGCCGGGGGACGTCGCCGGACTCTGCTTTATCCACGCCAGATATGGATCACTCGATCGACAGACTGTACTGGCACCCGCCATCCGGCTGGCGACCGAAGGCTTTGCCCTGGACCAGCACGCCGTCACCACGCAGTTGGAGGTGCTTCAGGACTTCGCAGACCACCCGGACTATCGCGAGCGATACGCGGTCCTCTGGAGACTCTACCTGAACGAGGGACAGCCTTGGACTGTCGGCGACCGGTTCTTCTCACCGCTGGGCCCCGTCCTCCGGTTGATCGCGCAACAGGGGACATCAGCATTCGACTCAGGAGAGGTAGCGAAAGCCATTGTTGCGGAGGTGCGCGAGCAGGGGGGGATCCTGACGGTCCGGGACCTGAGGCAGAATCGCCCGGTCGTCCGGCAACCGCTACGCGGCAGGACTGGCGACTACGACATCATCACAATGCCACCTCCGTCGAGCGGTGGGGTGGCGCTGCTTCAGACCCTGAATATCATGTCCGAGCTGGAGAGGTTGGGTCACGTTCGCCCCGGGGCGAAGCCACGCCCATTTCATCCCGAGTTCATTCACATGTCTGTGGAAGCGATGAAGCACGCCTTCGCCGACCGTGCGGAATGGCTGGGGGACAGCGACTTCGCTGATGTGCCCGTCAGTCGGCTCACGAGCAATGACTACGCCGCGGCAATCGCGGTCACCATCGATCGCAATCGCACTCAACCACTCCACGCCTATGGGTCTGCGCAACCTGTCGAAGACCATGGCACCAGCCACTTCTCTGTGCTCGATGCCGACGGGAACGCAGTTGCCTGCACAGAGACGATCAACACTCAGTATGGCAGTTATGTGGTGGAACCCAAGTACGGGATCGTGCTGAACAACGAGATGGACGACCTGGCCGCCGTCCCCGGAGAACCGAATGCCTTCGGACTTGTGCAGAGTGAGGCGAACGTTGTCGCCGCCGGGAAGAAGCCACTCTCCAGCATGACGCCTACGATTCTTCTCCAGGGAGGCCGGGCCGAACTGGTTCTCGGTGCTTCCGGAGGCCCGCGCATCATCACGGCCACACTCCTGACGCTGCTCAATGTCATTCGTTTCGGAATGCCCGTCGACGAAGCGGTTGCGGCACCTCGCTACCACCACCAATGGCTGCCGGAAACCCTGTTCCTGGAACCGCCGCTGTTCGAGACACGGGCCAGCCCCCTGCGCGAGCGTGGCCATCAAGTGACGAGCCGAACTGGCCTCGGGGCCGTCCAGGCTGTCAGACGGACAGCGCAGGGTGTCGTCGGCGCGAGTGATCCCCGGAAGGGGGGGTGGCCGGCCGGCCACTAGCGGTCGCCCTCACTTGCGCACCGCCTCATTGTCCAGCCGTAGCGTGCGGGGGTCATAACGGCATATCACTTGTTGACTCGCTCGACCGGTTGCCGGATACTGGCCGGACAGGGCCTGAGTAGTCCTGGCTGTGTCAGCCCTCCTCGAAATTCCGTCGTTCTGCGAAGCTCCCGCGACATGACCGATCTGTCTGAGTACGCCCGGACACTGGGTGAGCGCACGAAGGCGGCTTCCCGACGGCTGAATCAGATCACTGGCAGCCAGACCAACGCTTGGCTGCATCGCTGCGCCGACGTGCTCCGACAGCACCCGGGCGACATCCTGGCAGCCAACGCCCTCGATATCGAACAGGCCCCTGAGCATGGACTGACCACCGCGGCCGTCGA
Organism: uncultured Planctomycetaceae bacterium; assembly: GCA_963715185.1. Lineage (GTDB taxonomy): Bacteria > Planctomycetota > Planctomycetia > Planctomycetales > Planctomycetaceae > CAVPPT01. The sequence goes on along the minus strand of CAVQRG010000008.1, from coordinate 579,154 downwards.
CCGGTTGCGACTGACGCCCGAACGACTCACTGCGATGGCCACGGCCCTGGAGCAGATCGCGATGCTCCCCGATCCGGTCGGGGAGGTCATCGAGGGAAGCGTCCGTCCGAACGGGCTGTTGGTCACACGAGTCAGGGTGCCCCTCGGGGTCGTGTTCTTCATCTACGAGTCCCGGCCCAACGTGACGGTTGATGCCGCGGCCATCTGCGTGAAGAGCGGGAACAGCGTCATCCTCCGCGGCGGCAAGGAAGCCTTGCACAGCAACCAGGCGCTGCATCGACTGCTGTCCACCGCGCTCGAAGCCGAGGGACTGCCCGGCGACGCGGTGCAGCTGGTCGAAACGACGAACCGGGAGGTTGTGGGTCACCTCCTCAAGATGGCCGACAAGATCGATGTCACGATCCCCCGTGGCGGAAAATCGTTGATCAGTCGTGTGGCAGCTGAGGCCGCAATGCCGGTCATCAAGCACTTCGACGGGGTGTGCCATGTTTACGTGGACGAGGCGGCTGACCCGGCCATGGCCGAGGAGATCGTCGTCAACAGCAAATGCCAGCGTCCCGGTGTCTGCAATGCCGCAGAGTCCATGCTTGTCCATGCGGCAATCGCCTCTACTTTCCTGCCCCGCGTCTCGGAACGGCTGCGCACCGCAGGTGTCGAACTGCGGGGCGATGCCCGAACCCGGGAAATCGTCCCCTTCGCACTGGAAGCCTGCGACGACGACTATCGGACCGAGTACCTCGATCTGGTCCTGTCGGTGAAGGTGGTTGACGGTCTTGAACAGGCGATTGATCACATCCAGGATTACGGCTCTCATCACACGGACACGATCGTTACGACCGATCTCAATGCGTCCCGGCGGTTTACGCAGGCGGTGGACTCCGCAGCCGTGATGGTGAATGCCAGCACCCGATTCAACGATGGTGGCGAATTCGGGCTGGGAGCCGAGATCGGGATCAGCACTGATCGTTTCCACGCCCGGGGTCCCTGCGGCCTCAAGGAATTGACCACCTACAAGTACGTCGTTCATGGGGGCGGCCAGATCCGGTCCGGCTGACGGACTCACGCGGCGGATCCATGGAAGCCCGGACGGGCGTCTCACCTGCGATGACGGGCTCCGCTCCGGTCTGCAGGACTTTGCGTCGGGGCTGACGTTCACTACAAAGTCTCGATGCGAAGTGGCAGTTTGGCTGGAAATTTGAACATGCGGCCACTATCATCCGACGCTTCCCCACGCGGTGGATCGACACAGGAAGGTCACTCCACCCCGGGATTTCACGAGGAAACGGCATGCCTAAGCAGAAGACCCACAAAGGGATGAAGAAGCGGTTCAAGGTGACCGCCACCGGGAAAGTGAAGCATCGCAGCGCTTTTCGGGGACACATCCTTGGCAAGAAAAGTGGCAATCGGAAACGGCACCTCCGTCAGGATGGAGTGATCGTCGGGGCTGAGGCCGTGAAGATCGCAGATGCATTGCTTCCGGGGGCCTGAGAGCGGGGGACCCCGACCTCTCTATTTGATTCTGGTGTGGCGCTGCCTCCGCAGTGCTGGCACATTCGAGGTTGAGCATGAGAGTCAGCAGCAGTAAAGCACGTCGGCGTTCGAAGAAGCGTCTGTTCAAGGAAGCGCGCGGCAATGTCGGCGGCCGCAGCAAGCTCTTGCGAACGGTCAAGGAGACGATCGTTCGATCCCGAGCCTTCGCCTATCGGGACCGTCGCAATCGGAAGCGCGATTTTCGATCGCTCTGGATCACACGCATCACAGCGGCGTGCCGGTCCCGGAACCTGCGCTACTCCGAATTCATTCATGGCCTGGCACAGCAAGGCATCGAACTCAACCGCAAGATGCTGAGTGAGATCGCCATCCATGATCCGCAGGTCTTCGACGAGCTCGCCGACCAGGCGCGTTGACCTTCGATTCCCGGCAGCACGCCCGTCGCGAACCCGCGACTGTCGCCCCATGGACGCGATCAGCCAGATCGAGCAGTACGAGCAGGCCGCGTTGGCTGCGATCGCCGCGGCCACGTCGGCAGAGGCCCTCGAGACCGTCCGAATCGAGTATCTCGGCAAGAAACAGGGTCGACTGCGCGATTTACAGCGTTTGCTGGGTCAGGCATCTGCGGACGACCGGCCGCTACTGGGCAAGAAGTTCAACGAAGTTAAGGGGCGCGTCGAGGCGACGCTGACTTCCCGACTCGGTGACCTCGCGCGACCTCAGCAAGCGGTCGACGGGATTGATGTCACGCTCCCCGGCACGCCCGTGCGGCTGGGGCGCCGCCACCCATTGACGCAGACGATGGATGAATTCCGCAAGATTATGTCGCGTCTGGGCTTCGCGGTGGCCGACGGACCGGAGATCGAAGACGAACGCCACAACTTTGACGCCCTCAACATCCCCCACGAGCACCCGGCGCGAGACCCGCTGGACAATTTCTATCTCTCGGTGGCTGAGCGGACGTTCGATCGCCCCTGCCTGCTTCGCAGCCAGACCTCGACAGTCCAAATCCGGGTCATGGAACGGACTCCACCTCCGGTGCGAGTCGTGTCCATTGGACGCGTCTATCGTCCGGACACGTCCGACGCGACACATTCCTGCATGTTTCACCAGATGGAAGGGCTGTGGGTCGGCCAGGACGTCACGCTCTCCAGCTTGAAGACCGTGCTCCGCCTGTTCGCGACGGAGTACCTGGGGAGCGACGTGACGATTCGTTTTCGCCCGTCGTTCTTCCCGTTCACCGAGCCATCGATCGAAGCAGATATGCGCTGGGGCGACACCTGGCTCGAAATCGGCGGGGCCGGAATGGTCGACCCTCATGTCCTGCAGGCCGTGGGCTACGATCCTGAGCGGGTCTCAGGATTCGCGTTCGGCATGGGAGTCGAGCGGTTCTGCATGCGTCGGCATGGGATCAACGACATTCGGCGCTTCTTCGAGAACGACATCCGCTTCCTGCAGCAGTTTTGAAGGATAGAACTAAACCAAGGTCTGCTGACGACTTCGGTTGCCCGACTGCATCAAGACCGCTAACATCTGAGCCGAGCGGTCGACGAAGTGGGCTGATGCTACACGGACGTCCCGCCCACAGTTTTTGAGAGAACTCGGAGAAGCTCCAGTGACCATTGACAGAAGTCTGAAGCGGAAGGGCCGACTCGCCCGCTCCCGAAACGTACTCACCCGCGATGAGAGGATTGCACGTCTGGTCGACGAAGATCGCTGGGCGGAGGAGCGCAGCCCGTTTGGACTGCCGAAGGTGCGCGTCATCAAGTCGGTCTTGGGCAAGAAGAAGAAGAAGAAGGCCGCCGAAGAAGGCGAGGAGGCCAAGCCTGCCGCCGGAGCCAAGAAGTAGGTGGGCCGGGGCGCCCCACGGCGGGCAGTTGTCCCCGTGGTGCAGCGCAGGTGGCAGTCAGCGGCGCATGGAGGTGCCTCATGCTGCTCTGGGAGAATCTCGGTTATGCGCTCGTCCGTCGGCGGGCGCAGTGGTTTCATCACAGATTCATCCACGCCGCGAACCACTGTGCCCAGACGCAGCAGAATCGGCTCGCGCGCATTCTCAGGCTGAACGCAACGAGTGTTTGGCATCGCGAGCACGGGATCAGGCACTCGGGACACGATCTGCTCACGTGCTTCCGGCGACAGGTTCCCATCGGCAACTACGATCGCTTTGTCGACTACATCGATCTTCTGAAGGCCGGGGACACGGCTGCCCTGCTGGGTCGGCGCAATTTTCTGCTCATGTTCGCCCTCAGCAGCGGCACCACCGGCGCCACCAAGTACATCCCGGTCACGAACCGCTTTCTGGCCGACTACCGACGCGGCTGGATGATCTGGGGCCTGAACGCGTTCGATGCCATCGGCGGCATGTCCGGCCTCAGCATTTTTCAGCTCGCTAGTGACTTTGAGAAACGACACACAAACGCCGGCACGCCGTGCGGAAACATCAGCGGATTGGCCCAGCACCTCCAGAGCCGGTTTGTGCAGTTCAAGTACTCCGTCCGGCCTCCTGTCCTGAAGATCAGCGATTCGGCTGCGAGGTACTACACCGCCCTGCGATTGGGACTGGCGGACGCCAACGTTGGTGTCGTGATGACGGCCAACCCGAGCACGCTCGTCCACCTTGCACAACAGGCCGACGCCGAAAAGGAATCGCTGATTCGCGACATTCACGATGGCACGCTCACGGGCTGCCATGAGGTGCCGCCGGCGATACGGGCGCGGCTGGCACCACAGGTCGCCCGGCCGGCCCCCCAACGCGCGAAAGACCTCGAAGTCAGCGTGACCCGCCATGGCCGCCTCTGGCCCGGCGATGTCTGGCCGAAACTGAGACTGGTTGGCGTCTGGGTCGGCGGCAGTGCAGGGGCTTATCTGCCGAAACTGCGCCCAATGTACGGCCATGTTCCCATCCGGGATCATGGGCTGTCGGCGAGTGAAGGACGCATGACGATCCCGTTCGAGGACGAGTCCGCGTCCGGCCTGCTCGATGTCACCAGCCATTTCTTCGAGTTCATCCCCGAAGCGGAGATCGACTCCAGCGATCCCAATGTCCTCCTCGCGCACGAACTGGAGGTCGGACAGACCTACTACATTCTGATGACGACGGTCTCCGGACTGTATCGGTACGACATTCACGATGTCGTGCGCTGCACCGGCTTCGTCGGGACAACGCCGACGCTCGAGTTCCTGCACAAGGGGGCCCACGTTTCCAGCATCAGCGGGGAGAAGATCACTGAGTCGCAAGTCGTCACCGCCGTCCGGCGCGCCTGCGACAGGCTTCAGCTCCGGTTATCCTACTTCACCCTTGCGCCAGTCTGGGGCAACCCGCCGGCCTACCATCTGCTGGTGGAACGGAGCGACCTTCCCAACGCACGCCTGAGCCAAATCCTCGCTGAAACTGTTGACCGCGAGCTGCGGATCGCCAACTGCGAATACGATGAGAAACGGGCCGGCCGTCGCCTGGAGAGGATCGCCTGCTCGCTGTTGCCTCCAGGGACCTGGGCCGCGCTCATCGCCCGACATCAATCCCGTTCCGGTGGCAGCCTCGAACAGTACAAGCATCCCTGTCTGCAGCCCGACCTCGGCTACCGGGACTCCCTCATCGCACTCGTCACCCGGAATGCCCGACCGGACTACAGAGCCGCGAGTTGAACGCGAGCTGAAGAGGACAGCGTCAGCGTCCTGAATCGGCCCGCAGCCCACGCACCCGCACCTCCAGATCCGAGAGAACTTCTTCATCCGTGGGGAAGGGTGAGGGCAAGAGTGGCCTGAGCGGGATCGGCACCTCGTCCATCCGGTACACTGTGCCCGCCGCGTGCACACCATAGACGGCGGTCGTAAACCGCACGTCGACCAGAACGTCGTGCACCAGATGTGCGTAGTCGAGCGCAATCACAGGAATCCTCCCCAGATGCTCGATCGCGGCCGCCGAGAGTTGTCCAACGGCTTCGCTGCCAACGAGCAGGCAGGTATCGACCTCACCCTGTCGCAGCAGTTGATCGGCTGTGTACTCGTCGGGATTGTATCGCGGATACCCGCGCCAGATTGACGGCGAACGGGAAACCGGTCTGCCAGCACAGCACAGAGTCCGCTCCGGTGACGTCCCCCGGGATCCGCAGACGTCGGGCCGTAAACCTCGTGTGACTGTTGAGTTCCGCCACCAGACGCAGCAGGGCATCGACGTTCCGATGTCCCAGCCGCGTACGGGCCAGACCGAGTCCGAAGAACACGACTCCGTACTGGCAGCGACGCAGGCGATCCGCCAGATCCTGCAGGTCGGAAAGGGGTGCGCCGAGTTCATGCCCGGCTGCGGGCAGCTCACCCCGGATGAGCTGCCGCAGGGCCCAGATCATTTCGAAGTCCCGCTGTGGCTTTACGCGCACGAACAGATCCGCGACAGCGGTGGTCTCGGTGGGCCGCGTGTCTACGACCACTACAGTGCGGTCGCTGCGGCCGCGGGGGACGAACAGACCGGGGGGATCGACTGAGTAGCGCTCGAAGTGCCGGGGATGGCTCACGGCGGGATTCGAGCCCCAGAAAATGACGAGGTCGGCTCGGTTGCGGACTTCACCCAGCGAACAGGTCGATTCGCCAGCCGACTGGATCGCCATGATCGAGGGCGCGTGACAGACTGAGGCCGTGGTATCGATGTGGGCCCCCAGCGTCTCTGCCAGCTTTACCGCGGCGCGCTGCCCCGGGGTGCTGCTGCGTGACAGGCCCCAGACGAGTGGCGCGTGACTGGCCTGGAGGATCGCGGCCGCACGCGCCACGGCCTCATCGAAACTTGCGGCCTGTCCATCGACGCTGGCTGCCGGTTGCGGAGGGGTCGGCGACTCCCGCAAGGCCGCAAACCAGGGCTCGGCCAAAGGGCAGGCCGGCTCGACCCTGATGATCTGATTGCCGGTGACGGTCACGTGCAGATCGTCACAAACACATCCGCAGACAGTACAGGCGACATCCTCATGCACATGCAGGGTAGACTCTCCCGGGGAACTGCTCACGCGTCGCCTTCCGCCGAAACCAGGACAGGCACATGTTTGAAGGCAGGCGTCTTCGACAGCGGGTCCACTGTCGTCGGAACCAGCACATTCGCCTCGGGATAGTACATCATGGCGTTTCCCGCACGAATGTCGAAAGGGCGCACGAGAATGTTCCGCATCTCACCGGCCTCGCTCTTCACGCGCACACGCTGATCTTTCGCCAGTCCGCGCCGTGCCATGTCCTCCGCATTCAGCAGGATGACATCTCGACGTTCCTGACCGCGATAGATGTCCTCCTCGTCATAGACGACCGTGTTGAATTGACCCTCCGATCGAAGAGTCATCAGTCGCAGAGTCTCCTCGGATGCTGATGCCGCGGCAAGCGGCACGGCGTGAAAGCGCCTTCCCGCTGGGTGTCGGGAAGTGATACTCAGAGATCGCTCGTCCCGCCAGGTGAAACTCCTGTCGTGATGCGTCGATCTCCCGCAACGGCTCGTAGTCCGGAATGAGATCGCTGATGAGGCTGCGAATGGCCGCGTGGCTTTCGAGTTCGGACCAGTCGATCGCGCCGTTGCCCGCCGCGATGGACTGGGCCAACCTGGTGAGGATGGACACCTCGCTGCGGGGTCCGGAGTATCTCGGCGGCCCCCCCTCACTCAGGCGCACATAACTGAACATCGATTCCTGGGTGGTCGGTTGCGGTTCTTCGTCGCGCGGGAGTACCGGCAGCACTATCGTCTCGGCTCCTGTCCCCCAGGCATGACCGGTGTTGAGTGTGGTCGAGAGATACACAACCAGCCCGATGCGCTGCAGTGCCTCCGCGGCAAAGCGTGCATCCGGGTTGCTCCCATAGAGGTTCCCACCCAGACAGAAGGCCACATCCATCTCGCCACGGTGAGCCGCCTCCATGCAAGCCATGGTGTCGTACCCGGGCGATCGCGGGGCCGCGACTCCCAATCGCTCCTCGAACCGTTCGAGCAGCGACTGCTTGAGTGCCGGCGTGACACCGACCGATCCCATCCCCTGCACATTGCTGTGCCCGCGGATCGGCATGACTCCCGCACGACGCCGGCCAACCATCCCCCGCAGCAGCGCCAGGTTCGTGATCGCCTGCACGGTCTGCGTCCCTGACAGGTGATGCGTCACGCCCATAGCCCAGCCGATGACCACGTTGTTCGCTGCGATGTAGCGGTCGGCCAGTCTACGGATCACAGCCTGCTCGACTCCGCTGCTCTCGACGATGTCGTCCCAGGAGATTTCGACCACCTGTTGGCGAAACAGATCGAAGTCCTCGGTATGCGCTGCGATAAAGGCCTCATCCTGCCGTCCCTGCTCGAGCACTGCCTTCGCCAGCCCAGTAAACAGGGCGAGATCTCCACCAATGTGCGGCTGGATATATGTGCTGGCGATCTCCGAGCCGAACAACAGGCTGCGGACGTCGCTCGGCACACGAAATTTGACCAGCCCCAGTTCGCGCAGCGGATTGATCACCACGACCTGACCTCCGCGGCGACGGATCTGCATCAACGTGCGCATCAGTCGCGGGTGATTCGAGGCGGGGTTAGCGCCGACCAGAATGTATAAGTCGGTGTGATCGAGATCCTCGAGCTGGACTGTGCCTGCACTGGTACCGATGGCACTGATCAGCCCCACGCCACTCGCCTGATGACAGTAGTAGGAGCAGTTGTTGACATAGTTCGTCCCGAACAGGCGAGCCAGCAACTGCAGCACAAAGCCGGCTTCGTTCGATGATCGCCCGCTGGCGTAAAAGAAGCTCCGTTGTGGACCCGCATCGCTTAGCTTTTGCGCAATGCGATTCAGCGCATCCTCCCAGCTCAGCGGCCGATAGTGACTGCTGCCGGTCTCGAGTACCATCGGCGTCACCAGTCGTCCCGAAGCTTCCAGACTCCGTGGACTCATGGCGCGCAACTGGTTCAGATCAAACTGCTCGAAGAAGCCCGCAGCGATGGCCGGCTGCAGGTCGGAGGCCATGGCCTGAAACGACTTCTTGCACACCTCGGGGAAGTGTCCGCCTTCATTCACCATCCCCCCCAGTTGCCCACCCATGCCGACAGCACACGTCTTGCAGGCGTTCTTGCTGCGAACACCCTGCCACATTCGCCGCCAGCCCACGCGATTGGCCAGCCGCATGCTGTAACCGATTGCCTTCCAGCCCCCACCACTACGCATTGCTGCTCTCCGCTGTTGCCCTGCTCCTCAACTCTGGCGGCTTTGCTATTGGCATCGCCAGGCCATCCTGCTCACCTTCTGCGCCATCGCCACGTCCTGTCGCCCCTCGCGAAATCGACGTGCGACATCAGTCGAACAGATAGCTCACCGATTCGTTGCGGTGGATGCGACGAATCGCCTCACCGAGCAAGGGGGCCACGCCCACGACTCTCAGATTCCGGATATGGTGACTGGCGGGAATCGGCAGCGAATCTGTCACGACAATCTCGCGGATCGGGGCATCCCGCAGCCGTTCGATCGCGGGACCGCAGAACAGTCCATGGGCGGCGCTGACAAACACGTCTGCTGCCCCATAGTTCTTGCAGATCTGGGCCGCACCAACAATCGACCCGGCCGTGCTGATCATGTCGTCAAAGATAATGGCTGTCTTCCCTGTGATCGGGCCGCCGATGAGGTGCTCCTGGTTGGTCTGCAGGGCACTGGCCCGCCGCTTGTCCACAATGGCCAGCGATCCCCCCAGGTGCTCCAGATGCTGCAGGGCCCGCTTGATGCTCCCCTCATCCGGGCTGATGATCACCAGATCCCGCGGTGACAGGTTCAATGACTTGAAGTAACCGTCCAGAATCGGTGCGGCGTACAGGTGATCGACCGGGATGTCGAAGAACCCTTGAATCTGCGCCGCGTGCAGGTCCATCGTCAGGACGCGATTGGCCCCTGCCGTCGTGATGAGATTTGCGACCAGCTTCGAAGTGATGGGCACCCGGCCGGCATCCTTGCGATCCTGTCGGGCGTATCCGAAGTAGGGCAGCACAACGGTGATCCGCTCTGCACTGGCCCGCTTGCAACTGTCGATCAGAATCAGCAGCTCGACCAGACTCTCATTCACCGGGGGCCCGGTGGGCTGGATGATGAATACGTCCCGCCCGCGGATGTTCTGGTTGAGTTTGACGCTGACTTCGCCATCGGGGAACTCACCGACCTCGACGTCTGCCAGCGGCACATTGAGAAACTCGGCGATGTCCTCGGCAAGCCGAGGATGAGCTCGACCACTGATCAGTGTGAGGTGCTCGTACATGCGTGCAGACGATCTGGCGGCGGCGGCAAACCTTTGTAATGCCGTCCAGAGTGCCGGACAGGCCCAGTGCCGTCAAGGGAGGGACGACCGATCGGGTTCAGCTCCCGCTCCAGGCCGTTCAGGCGCGAGACCGCATCACGTCTTCGACCTCGGCCAGTTGTTCGGGCGTGTTGACGCCCATCGCCTCGCTGATGTCGAACGAGTTCAGCGCCACGACACGCTGTCCCGACTTCCGCAGGATTTCCGCACAATCGGTGAGGTACTCTTCCCCCTGGCTGTTCCCCTGCCCGACACGACCCAGCGCCGCCAAGAGTGGCTGACAATCGAACGCGAAACAGCCGGTGTTGATCTCGGTGATCTGCCGCTCTGCAGGGGATGCGTCCTTTTCTTCAACGATGCGGAGAAACTCCCCCTGATCGTCGCGGACAATGCGACCGAGGCCGAAATTGGCTTCCGTCATCGCTGTCCCGACGACACACGCGGCCTGCTCGCGTTTTCGCGTGTCGAGCAAGCTGCGGATCGATTCGCTGCGGATCAATGGTGTGTCACCCGCCAGCACGACGACCGTCCCGGCGTGGCCGGCGAGCTGTTCCCGGCACATCTTGACCGCGTGGCCGGTACCAAGCTGCTGCTCCTGCAGGGCGAATTCGAGATCGGGATGATGCCCGAGGGCGCCGCGCACAACCTCGGCCCGATGACCGACCACGACGATGAGTTTCGTTACGCCGGCAGCACGTGCGGCGTCGAGAACGTATTCGATCATCGGTCGACCACAGGCCGCGTGCAGCACCTTCGGCAGATCGGATTTCATCCGCTTGCCTTGACCTGCAGCCAGCACCACTGCAACGGTGTCCGCCATAGTGAACTCCAGGAATGATGAATGGAGTCCCCGAGTATGGTGACACGAGCGTCAGCGTCAAGGGGCAGAATCAGTACCTGAAGCCGAGGCGAGCGACAAAGCCGTCCGACACATCGAAGTTGGTACCAACGCTCTCGAACTCGACACCGCGATCGAAGACCCAACCGGCCTCTGCAAATGCCGAGACAGCTCCGGCTTCCCAGCGCAACCCGCCGAGTACACGGATATCCTCAAACTGGACTCTGCGTCGTGACGCCGCCCGGCTCTGTATCGACCTGATATGCTTCGACGTGAGGATCTGCCGTAACGTAAGCCCAGGTTGGCAGTCCGAAGGGGGTACCCAGAAACGCGGTCACGCGTGGTTGCGGAAACAGCAGTCGCAGTTCCCAGATGCTGTTCGGTGTCCAGACGACCCCCGCGTAGGGGACGATGAAATCGTCGACACGGTCCCAGTAGGCTGCCCCGAGTGCCCACATCACCTGTGGGCTTGAACGCCAGAACAACACGGCGTGCGCATCAAACATCACTCCGTCGGACGACAGGGAACTGCTGAAGTCGGTTGCGATCGCGGGGGTGAACCCGAATTCAGCGTTCCAGCCTCCGTAGTCCGGCGTCGCGAGCTTCAGGCCCAGACCAAAGCGATAGGCGCTGCCGGGAAGACCCGCCATGCCCGGTGTCCCCCGCGGGCCATCCCACGAGCGGTAATTGAACTGCGGCGCCACCGAGAACACCCAGTTCCCGGCCGTCGGCTTGACGAATTCCTTCTCCAGGTCATAGGCGAAGATCCCAAGATCCCCGACATCCGGGGACGTGCCTTCACTGGGCATGTAGGTGAGGTCGTGTCGCGTGTTCCAGCCGAATCGGTACGGCTGCGGGCCGTTCAGCCCATAGGTGTACTGAAACTGGTTGGCCGCGGCGCCGCCGTAGGGGTTCGCGTAAGGGGCGACCTGTCCTCCACCAAGCCAGGGATCACCCGTCCCTCCGTAGGGCTGGGTGTATGGGTAGGGCTGTGTGTATGGCATCCCACCACCGAACGGATCAGCGGTTCCCGGCGGAAGTCCCGGACTGCCGTAGTCGTAAGTTGGAGGCGCCTCGCCACCGTAGAACGGCGAGTCCTGCATGCGCACAACGACGGGCGCGTCGCCGTCCGACGCCAGCACGGCGGCTACGTTAGACTGCGGACGGTAGATGGTGTGCTGAACCTCAACGGGCGGACCGGCAGCGGTCACTGCCAGCAGGCAGAGGAGCTGTGTGTTCACGGAATGTCCTAATGCGGGTTAGGATACGGGGCGGCCGCTGAGCGTGAGCAGGTTTGGGTCTGGCCTGAGGCCACTGTTTCGCCGAACGGCTTACCGCGATGTGGACAGGACGTCGATGGCCCCGGGACGACGGTGGAAGACCGGCAGATTTTGCACATCACCGTCTTCGCGTCAACAGCAGTTCGCCTCCCTCACTGCGACCGCCATGACAACGAATCAGACACAACATCAAACGGCATCAGGCGATTACGACACAACACTGACGAACGCGCTAAAGACGCGGGCCCGCGAATTGGGGTTTGAGCTTGTCGGCGTGGCACCTGCGGTTTCCCCCGACGGTCATCAGCGATTCGTCGGCTGGCTGGACCGCGGACTGGCCGGCGAGATGCACTACATGGAACGGCGTCGCGAGGCGTATGCACATCCCAGGCATGTCCTTCCGCCGGTTCACAGCGTCGTCATGGTGGGGCTCAATTATCAGACCGAGATGCCCGAGACGAAGCTCGAAGCGGGCCAGGGCCGCGTGTCTCGGTACGCCTGGGGAGCCGAGGATTATCATACGGTCCTCCGCAGAAAACTCGGAGAACTGGCCGACTTTCTCCATCGACAACGCCCCGACTGCCGAACCCGCACCGTGGTCGATACGGCGCCACTGCTCGAGCGGGACTTCGCCCGCATGGCCGGGCTGGGATGGTTCGGCAAGAACACCATGCTGATCAACAAGTGGGAGGGGAGCTGGTTCTTCCTCGGAGCGTTGCTGACAGACATCGATCTTCTGCCCGATGCAGCTCACGAAACGTCCCACTGCGGAACCTGCACGCGCTGCCTGGATGCCTGCCCTACGGACGCCTTTCCGGAGCCGTTCGTGTTGGACGCAACACGTTGCATTTCTTACCTGACCATCGAACTGCGCGAGAGCTCGATCCCGGAGGAACTGCGGAGCGGTTGCCGGGAGTGGCTGTTCGGATGTGACATCTGCCAGGATGTCTGTCCGTGGAACCATAAGGCCCCGCACAGTGACGAAACAGCCTTTCAACCGCGTTCGGAGCTGGCCGTCATCGACGCCGCACAGGTCCTGCAGCTGGACACCGACGAATTTCATCAGCGCTTTCGCGAAACGCCCCTGCTGAGGTCGGGTCGCGGCGGACTGCTCCGGAACGCCTGCATCGTGCTGGGAAACACGGGCGACGCCTCGCATGTGCCCGCACTGGTTGGCGCGTTGGCCGACCCCGACCGTCTGATCAGGGGCGCTGCGGCGTGGGCTCTCGGGGCCATTGGAGGTGAGTCGGCAAGGGCGGCGCTACAGCGACATTGCGGACTGGAGTCCGACGCGGATTTGCAGCGCGAGGCCGCAGCGGCTCTCCTGCGCTGCTGATGGCCCTCGCGAGGAGAGATCACGTCTCACGACCAGACAGGACCGGAGCCCGACATGGTGCGACTCATCACATCAACAACACCCATCGAGATTGCGGATCGGATCCCCAAGGAGGTTCGCGAATTTGTGGGCCGTCGCAACTCCGGCACCAGTGACTTGAGTATTGCTTACATGCAGGTGCCGGCAGGGAGTTACGAGCGAGGACAGACGCCCGAATTCACCGAGTACCTCGTCCTGCTCAGTGGTTCGTTGTGGGTCCGCACTTCTGACGCTACGATCGAAGTTCATGCGGGGCAGGCCGTCATCATCCCGGCTCACAACTGGGTTCAATACGGGGCCGGTGAGAGCACGGGGGCCGAATATATCACAGTCTGTGTGCCGGCCTTTTCGCCGGAGACTGTCCATCGGGATGGCCCGTGATTCGGAGGAGAGCTGCCGTCATGGCGGAGACAAGTCGAGTAGCGGTGCATGGGGCGGCCGGTCGGATGGGCCAGCGGCTCGTCGCGCTGATTCAGGCAGATCCCGATCTGGAACTGGCGACCGCCATCGAAGGAGCCGACAGCCCCGCCCTGGGACGGGACGCCGGGGAACTGTGTGGGATCGGCTCGATCGGAGTGCCCGTCACCGACAGCCTGACAGGGCGCGTCGATGTGGTCATCGACTTCTCGGTGCCGGCAGCGCTCGCCGCGATGGCCGAGGTGTGTGGTTCGCGGCAGATTCCGCTCGTCGCGGCCACAACCGGACTGACACCCGAGCAGCGTGAAACGGTGCTGGTGGCCGCGCAGACGACACCGGTCATCCTGGCTCCCAACATGAGCCTGGCCGTCAACGTGGCCATGATGCTGGTGGAGCAGGCGGCCGGGGCGTTGCGCGACCTCCCCGACGGTGTCGACGTGGAGATCGTGGAACGCCATCACCGCTTCAAAGAGGATGCCCCCAGTGGGACAGCCCTGAAGTTCGGCGAAATCGTGGCACGCGCGATGGGACAGACACAACATCGCCATGGACGTCACGGGCAGGTCGGCCCGCGCACCCGGACAGAGATCGGCTATCATGCGCTGCGCACCGGAGACAACGTGGGCGAGCACAGCATCGTCTTTGGGATGATGGGCGAGACACTGGAGGTGACTGTCCGTGGCCACACTCGCGATAGCTATGCCTATGGCGCCCTGGCGGCTGCCAAGTTTCTGGTCACCCGGAAACCTGGAGTGTATAGCATGGCCGACGTCCTCGGGCTCTGATCAGGCCAATCCCATGACGTCCAGAGCGGTCAGCGCGCCCATGACAATGGGGTCCCCAGGGAATGACTGATCTCCGGCGCGATTTCGCGACCGAGGTCGTCCGTCGACTGGCGGAGGCCGGTCATACGGCCCTCTGGGCGGGGGGCTGTGTGCGCGACTGCGTCATGGGGCGTCATCCGAAGGATTACGACGTAGCGACCAGTGCGCTGCCCGAAGAGGTGCGTACGCTGTTCGGGCGGCGGCGGACCCTCGCCGTCGGACAGAGTTTTGGCGTGATCATCGTGCTGGGGGCGACGAAAGCAGCGGGACAGGTCGAGGTGGCGACATTCCGCAGTGAAGGCCGGTACCTGGACGGTCGTCGCCCGGAGTCGGTCAGTTTCTGCGCGCCCGACGAGGATGCCCAGCGTCGCGACTTCACCATCAATGGAATGTTCTATGATCCGCTGACCGACATTCTGCACGACTATGTCGGTGGCGAGCGTGATCTGGGTGAAGGAATCGTCCGGGCGATCGGCGATCCACGCGAACGAATGACGGAGGACAAGCTCCGCATGCTGCGTGCAGTTCGATTCGTCGCGGCGTTCGACTTCGAACTCGAAAGGCGGACGGAGCAGGCCATTCGGGACCTCGCTGCGGAAATCCTGATCGTCAGTTGGGAGCGTATCGCTCAGGAGCTGCGGCGGATGCTTGTCGACCGTCATCGGGAACGGGCCATGCGACTCTGCCACGAGTTGGGATTGCTGATGCCCATTGTGCCGGAACTGGCCGCGATCCTGGCCCCGGACACGGACTCACGCGACTGGTGGCACACCTTGCACGTGCTGGGAAACCTGGAGCAGCCGACGTTCGAACTGGCCACAGCCGCTCTGCTGCGGACGATTCCCAGTCCGGTCGGTCGCACGTCCCGCCAGGCACAGAAAGCGGGAACCGTACATGGTGTTTGCCGTCGTCTGCGCCTTTCAAACAAGGAGGTGGAGCACATCACCTGGCTCGTCGGTCATCTTCACGCGTTCGACGAGGCTGAATCGATGCCGCTGGCAACACTCAAACGGTTGCTCGCCCACCCGGAAAGTGCTGACCTGCTGCAACTCGCGCGACTCTCTACCGAGGCCGAGCAGCACGACCCTCGAGGTATCGAGTTTGCGGAGGACTACCGCAATTCAACGCCGCTCGACATCATCCAGCCTCCCGAGCTGCTGACCGGGGAAGACCTGCATGAGCTGGAGGTGCCGCCAGGGCCCCACTTTCGCAGAATCCTGGGACAGGTACGCGAGTCCCAGCTCAACGAGCAGATTCTCACGCGAGCGGAAGCCCTGGATCTCGCCCGCCAGTTGTCCATTGATCTGCCAACTCCCTGAATCTGCAGCAGCCAGGGGCCTTGGGCTGTCTGGCCAGACTGCCCGATATTGACCCGACGGGAGAAGTGGACGTAGGATTCCGCCCCTTTCCAGGCGGCAGGTTGTGGATGTCCCGACTGTCGATATCCGCGGCCTTTCGCCCCGCCTGCGTTTCCGACGCCCCTCGCTGTTCGGAGTGGCTGCTCGGCTTGTCGCGCCCATGCCCTCAGTTGGACTAAAAACCTGGTTCTGGGTGATTCTCACGGTCGCATTTCTGATGCGATCTGGGGGTGCGCTCGGATTCCATTGGCTGCTCGAGCATCGCTGGCACCGCAGCTTCGTGATTGAAGGCGACGCCAACGGCTACTGGCAACTCGCCCAGCAGATCGCCGACGGTGAAGAATTCGCGATCTATTCACCTCCACGTCAGGTGCTGCGGATGCCCGGCTTTCCACTGCTGCTGGCGATCCCGATCCGATTGAGTGATGCGCCGCTGCTATGGGCACGGCTGATGCTGGCGGCGGTTGGAACGTGCGCCTGTGGCCTCGTATGCCTGCTGGGCTGCACGCTCTTCGATGCTCGCGTGGGAGTTACAGCCATGAGTCTCGCTGCGGTCTCACCCGCGCTCGTCGGCTTCGCGCCGCTGATCCTCAGCGAGACCCTCTTCGCCACGGGCTTGCTCCTCAGCCTGATCGCCATCGCCCATCTGCTGCGTGCGGAAGGCTGGCTGTCAAAGTATGGTGAGCCGCCGGACACGAAGGAGGCCGGGGCCAGCAGCGGGTTGGTGCGCGGAATGCTGAGGGCGCTGATCGCGGGCCTGAGCATCGGGTTGACCTGTCTGGTGCGGCCGAGTTGGCTGCTGGCGGGCCCCTTAGTCGGTCTGCTGGTGATCACGCTGGCACCGGACCGACGTCGGGGAGCAATCTATGCCGTGGCGATGATCGCTGCTTCACTGCTCACCCTGGTTCCGTGGGGCCTGCGCAATCAGCGGGTCACCGGCCATTTCGTACTGTCGACACTCTGGATGGGGCCCAGCCTGTATGACGGTCTCAATGCCGACGCGACCGGCGAGAGCAACATGGAATTCTATGATCGCGACAACCTGATGGGGCAGGGGATGTCGGAGTATGATGTTAACCGTCACTACCGCAACGCCGCGTGGGACTTTGTTCGCAGCCAGCCCGGGCGGGCCCTGCAACTCGCGGGGATCAAGCTCTGGCGGTACATCAAGCCTTGGCCGAACGCGTCACAGTTCGCGGGATGGTTGCCGACGCTGCTGATCAGTGCGTTCACGCTGCCGATGTATCTCTTCGCGATCTGGGGCCTGCAGACACTGCGACGGGATCACTGGCGCTTGCTGCTGACGCTCGGACCGCTGTTGTACTTCGCGGCCCTGCACATGGTGTTCGTGAGTTCTCTGCGATATCGACTGCCAGCCGAGTATCCCCTGCTGGTCTTATCCGCCGTTGGATTGTTGACCGTCTGGCGAAGGAACGCCGGCCGGCTGACCACGTCTCACTGATCACATCTTCGAACCATGATGGTCCGCAAGGTCTTCCGGTGGATGCTCGTGCTGCTGCTGCTCATGGGAGCAGCAGGGGTGTGGGGTCTGCACTGGACCTGGCGACACACCGACCAGCTCCTCCTCGAGGGCATCCGAAGCGAAGTCACCGGACGTGTCCCGGATGACTGGGAGGTCGGCATCGAAAGCGCGCATCTCGAACACGGGGGGCTAGTCCGACTGCAGGACATCCAGATTCGCCCTCGGGGGGAATCACAGGCTGTCGTAGAGATCCCCGAGTGCCTGTTGCTCGTTGATGTCAGTCTGCTGCTGGAACACCAGCAGGTGTCAATTCGCCATGTGACTGTGAATGAGCCGACTCTCACTCTGACGCGACACCGGGACGGACGATGGAACTGGCAGGCGCTGGGCCCCCCCTGTCCCTCCGACCAGACGCCGGCGATCGACATCCGGGGAGGGACCGTGATCGTTCGCACCGAAGCCGCTGACGATCTGCCAGCTTCGGAGCTGGCGAGCCGCGACGTCGATGTGCAGCTCACGCCGTCGGGCCAGCGACGTTATCTGATCAATGGAGTCTCACACGTCGATGGGGCCGGCGCACTGTCATTCCAAGGCGAGGTCGATCTGACCACGCGCGTCTGGGAGCTGTCGGGCCGGGCGGAACAGATCCGCACATCGGACGGCCTGTTTGAGAACGCCGCCGTGCTCGCTCCGGACATGCATCGGCAGTTCGCGCAGCTGTCACACCCGGCCCCCATTGTACCATCCGCAGAAGACGAGCCTGCCGGGCCAACGGCGGCCGCCATCGTTCAGCCGGCGATCCATCGGCAATCCGAGTCGGCCACGACCTCACACCTGCGTCTGCCCGACCTGGGGATCTCGGCCAGCATCGGCGTGGCGTTCCAGCTCAACAGTGATGGTCAGCAGTCGATTCCGGATTTTCGCGTGTGCGCCACGATCTACGACGGCCTCATCACGGAACCCCTGTCTCCGGTCCCCCTGGAAGGACTGACCGGGCAGCTTCTCATCGAGAACGACAGACTCGTCATCAGCGAGGTGCGTGCCAGCAATGGTGACAGCGAGCTGCATCTGAATGGCGAAATCTGGCATCAGTCGGCATCGACGATCCACAGCTTCGAAGTCGTCGCCACCAATCTCTTCCTGGATCGCGAAATCCGCCCCGTGCTTCCGCCCGGAGGTCAGAAGCTGTTCGATCTGCTGGACCCCTCCGGCCTGTTCACGATCAAGGCAAGATTTCACAGCGATGGTATTCATCCTCCTCAAATTCAATTGGATGAGTTCGCTGCCCTTAACTGCCAGATCACACATGCCTATTTCCGGCAGCCTGTGAAAGGTGTGGCTGGTACGATCAAGCAGCAGGGAGACACGCTGACCTTGAACCTGACGGGCCGGGCGGCCGACCGACAGGTTCTGGTGACTGGCTGGGTGAAGAACCCCGGTCCCGAGGCAGAACAACTGATTGACATCGTGGTCGATCAGTATCCCGTCGACAAACGCTTTCCGGACGCCCTGGCCGATCCGCGCCATGCCGGTGTGCGGCAGGGGCTGCGATCCCTGCAACTCACAGGACGCGCCGACATCCGAGCTCGCTTCACGCGCCCCCCGGGGCCAAACCAGAAGGTCGACATGGCGCTCGTGGCAGATGTCACACAGGGATCGCTCAACTTCGAGCGATTTCCCTACGCCATCAGCAACCTCTCCGGTCGGGTCGTGTACGATCCGCGGGTCGAGAACGTCTGGCGGTTTCGCGAATTGCAGGGCCAGCATGGCTCCTCTCCCATTCAGGGGGAAGGACTGTTCCGTGTCGACCAGCAGCCCGGCCAGTTGGAACTGCTGCTCTCCGCAGGGAGCGTCCCGCTGGATCGAGATCTGTACGAAGCGACGGTGACCGCCAACCCAGACATGCAGGACGTCTGGGAGACATTGAACCCTTCCGGGCTGTTGCAGCTCAATGACATCCATGTGGTCTGGTTTCCCGGTTCCCGACCGGTCGTCAAGCTGCCAGCGATTCATGTTGAGGGAGGCCGGATCCAGCTACGCCCCTTTCCCTTCGTCTGGGAGCGCATCCGGGCGGACCTGCGCTGGAACGGTTCCCGGGCCACCATTCGGGAAGCGGAAGGCTGGCACAACGAGACCTTTGCGCGTATTGAAGGCCAGTTGACGGGTGATGCGGCCTTCTTCGATACGCGGCCCGAGGGGTCGTCGCAATGGCATCTCCGTCTGCCCGAAATCACAGTGACGAACCTCGACCCCGGAGGCGAGTTGCGTCAGGCGCTGCCCGTGGACATCGGCGCCGTTTTAAACGAACTGGACCCGCGCGGTCCACTGGACCTGAAACACCTCGGACTGGAGATCAAGGCCTACCCTGCCCGCAACACCGAGCCGGAGCGTATGACGGCCCACTGCTCGTGGCGAACCGAACTGGCGAGAGACCGACTCGGTGTGGGCGTCGATCTCAGCAACGTGTCCGGGGTTGTGGATACAAGCCTCAAGTGGGACGGTGCACAGGTCGTGGGTAGCGGTCGTATCGACTTCGCCCGGGCCGATGCCTTGGGCATGGCGTTCACAAATGTTCGTGGCCCGTTTCGAATTGAAGGGAATCGAGTCTCGGTGGGGACACTCCAGCTTCCCGACGGGAGCGATTCCCTTGCGCAGGTTCCTGCGACGCAGCAGTTGACCGCGACCGCCTATGGCGGACTGGTGGCCGTCAATGCCGAGGCCAAACTGCGTCCCGAGACTCCGCAGCAATCGACCTACCGTGCGCGTGTGGCCTTTGCAAACGCGTCCCTCGCCGAATGGGCCCGGCAGATGGGCCAGGAGGCGCTCAATCTCTCGGGGACAATGGCGGGGGAACTCAACCTGTATGGCATGGGGTCTTCGCCGCGACAACTGCGGGGAGACGACTGCTGGGTCCAGATTTCGGATGCCCAGCTCGGTGAACTGCCTGTCTTTGCTCAGGTGTTCGCTCAGCTCATCGACCCCAGAAAGCGCGATAACACGGCATTCAAGTATGCATACCTCGAGTGCAGCATTCACGATGGGCTGTTCGATTTCGGGGCCACCCCCGCGTCGCGCGCACGTGACACACGGCGCATTCAACTCGTGGGAGATGTGCTCAGCATGCTCGGGCAGGGGTATGTCCCGTTCGCTCCCGACCTCGACCAGCCGATGGAACTCGACCTGTATTCCAAGGCAGACCAGCGTTTCCCCCTGCTGCGTCTACCCGTGATCAATCAGATCGGACGTGCCGTCAGCGACAACTGGGTCTATGTGAAAGTGACGGGCACACCGAATCAGCCACAGATCTCAACGCGGGCACAAGTCCCGATCCTCAACGACGTCTTGAGGGGCTTCTATCAGGCCATGGAAGCAGGGCTCCCGTTGCCGCAACCGCGTCCGATTCCCTGATCGCTGGAGATCGGTCACGGGAGTCGATGTCGTCGCGCGGACAGACACCGGCATTTCGGCCATCAGACGACCGCCACCTTGACGCAGTTGATCGGCGGAAGCGCGTCCAACAGGCAGTTCCACTCTTCACCACCATCGCGGCCCATCCAGAGTTGACCTGTCGTGGTCCCAAAGTAGACGGCGGGTGACTTCAGCTCGTCGATGGCCATGGCATCACGCAGTACCGTGAAGTAGCTCTCCTGCTTCGGCAGCCCCCGGGCCAGGCGCTGCCAGGAGTCGCCCCCATCCTCGCTGCGCCAGACGGCCGGCGCCGAGTCGGGGCAGGTACGGGTTACGGGATCCAGCGGCATCACATACACGGTCTCCGGGTCGTGGGGGTGGACGAGAATCGGGAACCCGAAGTCCGACGGCAACCCCTGGCTGATGGAGCGCCAT
Organism: uncultured Planctomycetaceae bacterium; assembly: GCA_963715185.1. Classification (GTDB taxonomy): domain Bacteria; phylum Planctomycetota; class Planctomycetia; order Planctomycetales; family Planctomycetaceae; genus CAVPPT01. The sequence goes on along the minus strand of CAVQRG010000008.1, from coordinate 557,968 downwards.
GTATGCCCATAATCATCGCTTCGCAGGACTCCAATGCCAGGGCGGTCGGACCAGCCTCCGTGATTCTGAATGTACAGTCGCTCCGGCCTGTCCGGATGACTGGCGATCTTGTGAACGCATTGACCAAACTCGGGAAAGGGATCGGGAACAAATCCGGCACCGATTCCGTCGTTCGACGCCTGGAAGGACGCACCGCCATCTTCGCTGAGGTAGTGCCCCCCGGTCGAGATCCCCAAGTGAATACGGTTGCCGCGCCGCACGATGGTGTGCATGCACAGTCCTCCGTTGCCAGGCTGCCACTCCCGCGCGTGCTCATGCCTGCTGATCCCGGCGACCATCTCCCAGGAGTCACCTCCGTCATTGCTGCGAAACAGCGACGCGGGCTCGACCCCGCACCACAGGTCCTGACGGTTCTCACCGGTCTCGAGGGACCAGATGTTGGCCAGTGCCCGCCCATCTCCCCTGGGAAACGTCGGTGCAGACTTCGTCTCCTTGAACTTGCGCCCCAGGTCTTTCGAGACGAGCACCTTCATGCCGAAGAACGAGTTGCAACTCGAAGCGTAGACCCGGGGGGTACGTCGCGTGTCAAGCAAAGCGGAATATACGGCTACACCAGATCCGAAAGGGCCCCGCAACTCGAAGCGACGCCGCGATTTCGGCGCCTCTGCCACGAACAGCCCCTTCTTGGTGCCAATCGCCAGGATGACGCGTTCGGCCATATTCAGCCTCCGGAGACAGCGGGCATAATGGTGAGGACATCGCCGGACTTCAGCACCGCATCCAAAGAAGTCCGACTCGCGATCAGTTTCGAGTTCACAAACAGGTTCACGTGCGGACGGACATGACCGGTTTCGTCGCAGACGCTGTGATAGATCGCGGGGTGATTCGCTTCCATCTCAGCCAACGCCAACCGAACCGTTTCCGCCGAGACCAGCAACTCGGTCGAACCCTTGCAAAGAGAACGCAGCATCGAGGGAATCTGAACGGAAACGGGCATCGGCCACGCAGTACCTCAACGGAATCGATCGCGCACGGCTGAGGAGGAAGACAGTCCAGAAGCTGACTCGGGAATGAAGGCAGCCAGAGGAAGACACTGCCGGAATGACTGCATAATATGACACGCAGTCGACTCCTGCCAGCACAAACCACTGCTGCGATGGGGCACGGTGAACGCCATTCATGACCGCTGCAAGAAGCGCTTGATGGCAGCATTGACAGTCTCCGGAGCTTCCAGCGTCGACATGTGTCCGGCCCCGGTGATCTCGACGTACTCGGCGTTCCGAATACGGTCGGCGATGGTCCGCATTTCCGCCGGCGGGGAGATCGGGTCGTGTTCCCCGACGATGACCAGCGTCGGCACATCGATGTCCGACAGTTCGCCGGTCACATCGGGACGTTCCGCCATGCCGCGCGACGCCGCCGCGATGCCCATCGCGGCCGTGGACTCAATGACACGCTGCGTTGCCGCGATCAGTTCGGGGTGCTGCTTCCGGGTCTGCTCTGCAAAGAGCTTCTCGGGCATGGACTCGGCCAGAAATCCGGGCCCATCGATCAGGACCCGATCCGCCGTCACCAATCGGACCCGACGCCCCTCCGGAGTATCCGCCGCAGCACGCGTGTCACACAGAATCAGCGACCTGAGTCGCTGAGGATGGCGGCGATGAAACTGCCAAGCGACATACCCCCCCATCGACAGTCCACAGAGAGCCACCGGCTCGAGGATTCCCAACTCATCCAGAATTGCGGCAAGGTCGTCGGCAAACTGGGCCATCGTGACGGTCCCCACCGTGGCATCGCTGCGGCCGAATCCCCGCAAATCGGGCACGACGACGCGCTGTGTGTCCGAAAACGCCTCAACCTGCGGAGACCACATGCTGTGATCGAGGGGAAAGCCATGCACGAGCAGTAGAGGCGAACCGTGCCCTGCATCCTGAACATAGAACCGCATTCCGCTGGCGGTGAGGAAAGACATGACACCCCCCGATGCTGAGTAATGAAGTGTACCGAGACACGTGTCTGAACTGATGCGATGTTCGGGCTCAGGATGGCGGCATTCTGGAAGACTTGTCAGCTTCGACGGCGCATCAGCGTCGACCAGCCGAGCGGGCCCTCAATCGCCCCTGCATCCTGGAATCGAAACTCACGAAGGTCCATGAATTCGAAGAGCCCTCCCAACTCTTCACGAATCTCGTCTTCGGTCATTGTCGGCGGTCCGGGACTCCGGGCCTCTGTCGCATTGCCCGAGAGGGAAAGATAGAAGCTGCCCGGTCGTGTTACGGCCTGCAGCGTGTCCAGATAGCCGGCGAGATCGACGCGGCGACAGCAGTGAAAGCACCCCCGATCGAAGACAAAGGCGAACGGCTCTCGATCGGCTCCAAACCGCTGGACGTCTGCCTGCACCCAGTCGACAATCAGTCCCAGTTCCATCGATCTGCGGCGGGCCTCTGCCAAGGCCGTTGCGGAACAGTCCACCGCCGTCACGTCAAATCCCCGCTGTGCCAGAAACAGCGCATTCGTCCCGGTCCCACAGCCCAGTTCGAGGGCCCGTCCGGGAGGAAGGCCCTGCTCCTCGAGGACCCGCCGGAGTTCGCGCGAGGGGAGCCCGGAATCCCAGGGTGTCTCACCGGCCTGGTACCGTCCGTCCCAATCGCGGTCGATATGGACCTGTGTCATCGTCATTTCTCCGGCAGACGGATGCTCCCGCCCCAGCCCGGTGGAGGCACACGATTCTGATCAGCAATCCGTACGGTCAGAAAGTCCTGGGCCCGATCCGATGGCGGCATCGCATGCAGGCAGCGGTAGGCTTCCTCCCAGCGTCCTGCGATGAAGTGTTCGACCCCACGCTCATACTGGGCAATGAGCTCGTTGGACAGTTCAGGCATCTCGACTTCTGGAGGCAGCAATTCGGTCACCGTCAACGGGGTCTCCAGTCCAAACGGAACGACGCGCCCAGCTTTCGCAGACGGCCGACATCGCTGTTCATACGCCGCTGCAGGATCGCTGTGGTCGCCTCGTCGAGTAGAATCGGCACCCGCAATTGCTTGGTCATCGTCTCGAGGCGACTCGCCAGATTGACCACCGGACCGAACACGGTGACGGTAATTCGGTCGCTGGTCCCGATACGTCCCGCTACTGCCCGCCCGTGTGCGATGCCGATTCCAACGCGAAAGTCACTCAAGGGATGCGGCGTTGCGTCGGGACTCACCGTGAACGTTCGGCGAATCGCCAGCGCCGCCTGGCAGGCCTTCAGTGCGGATTCCTCCGACGCGAAGGGCCAGCCCCAGAACCCGAGTACCGCGTCACCCAGGAATTCTCCGGTCACCCCGCCGAACTCCAGAATCCTGCCGGTCATGACCTCGAGGGCTTTGCTCACGCGGTCCAGCACTCCGACCAGGTCATCGGCGGACTCTTCCACGCGCTGGCTGAATCCCCGCAGGTCGCAGAAGAGGACTGTCACCTCGCACTCTCGCGGTTCGAGCAGCCGCGTGTCCAGTCCCGACTCCACCTCGCCCCCCCGCTCGAGGGCCTGCAGGATGGGCGGAGAAAGAAACTGCCTCAACACCGACAGGTCGCTCTCCACTCGATTCAGGCGTTCCACGGAACTGATGATCTCGGCAACCAGTTCGGAGAACTTCACGTCGGCATGTAGTGGTGGATCGCTGACATTTCCTCCCCCTGACAACAACATCGAGTCGAGCCGACCTGCCACGTAGACGCCCCAAGGCTCAGCCTCGCGTCGGGCGACCGGAGTGCAGAAGGCCCAGTCGAAGTCGACGCTCGCGGTGTAGTCCGGGTTGACGACGTCGCTGCTTTCCCAGACGTGCAGAATGGACTGACGCTGCATGATGAGCGACTCGGTCACCAGGCGTTTGCTGGGACGGAAGGACCCGGCGGTCTCGCACCGACGATCCCAAAAAGGAATGTGAACGTGACCATCCGCATCGCAGCGGACCACCGCGACCGCCTCCGCATGCGGGATCCCAGCCAGCAACAGACTTACGAGCCGCGTATTCCGCTCCGCGGCGTTGCGGGCTCCCCAGATCACCTCTGGCAGCCGGGAGAGCACTTCGATGCGCCGATCCGCATCGGCGAAGCGGACCCGCTGCAACTGGCGGGGCGTGAACGTCACCTGCTCAAAGGGTTTTCCATCCGGGGAATCCTGGCTGAGCGACGACTCACAGAGCAGAAAGGCGGTCTCGCCAATGACGAATCGGTCTCCAGGCTGCAACTTCGTCGATTCACATATCTCCCCCTGCAGGAACACGGGATTCCGGGCTTCGGGCAGCCGCCGGAGCGATACCCTCGTGCCCTCCGCTTCCAGTCGCAGATGAAGCCGGGACAGACAGCGCTCCCACGGTACGGGGAAGTCAGCGTCCGGACTTCGTCCGAGCTGATACACGGTCCCCGGCTGGAGCACGAATCGGCAGCGTTGCCGGGGCTCCGTTCCTTCCGCAAGCAGTTGCAGCACAGTGTGACTCGCCCCACGACAAACGGCGATGGCGGACCCGCTACTGATCCCGCAGAGACTTGCCTCGGTGGCAGGGCCGCCAACAGGCAGCCATTCCCCGCGCGTCTATGTGGACCAGCGATGAATCAGATACCACAGGATAGCAAGCATGACGCTGAAGACCACCAGTGCCGCAACCCCGTAACGCAGAAACACGGTCTGGAGATCCTCGACGGGCTTGAGGGCCGCAACCCGGCTCTCCTGGACGACGGCCAGCCATCCGGTCCCGGCCACGGGGGCGTAGGCCGCGAGCCAGGGAATGCGGTACTTCGCATCCATTTCACCAATGGGGTCTTCGTAACGGTCACTCGCCGAAGTCTCGAGCAGACGTGACACCTGCCCGGGCTTCAGCCTCAGAATCTGCTGCAGCTCTTCGTCTGTCTCTCACCCGAGATGCTCCGGCGTCATCCAGTCGTGGTCGAGCACAAACCCAGAGTCGGAGCGGGTATCGATCAGCGTCAGAAACCGTTCATCCGAGGCCCGGTCTTCTCCACGAATCAGATCGTCCCATTGATCGAGCAAGTCCGTCAGATGAATCGTACGGGCCAGGATCCCGATCACAGACATATGGCCTTCGTCCCAGATCGGAACTGCAATCGCAACCATGTATTTATCCGTCGCACGACTGCGAAACGCCAGCGAGACGCCCGGCGTTGTGCGAGGTCGGACGGCCGTCAGATCGGTGTCATCCGGCAGCTCGCGCCCCAGCGCATGGTAATAGTCACGATAGGCGAATGTCTGACCGATCGTGTCTTCCGCCGGCACCCGGAAGACCTGTCGCCCATCGCGGTCCGTGACAAACCAGCTCACGTCCTCGGTCCGTGCGGATTCGGCCAGGCGCTCATCACTGTGCGCGCTTCAACTGCAGCAGAGCCATCACCGGGTCGTCCTCGACCTGCGCCGGGTCGAGGGTGGCCTCACAGACTGCATAGAGCTCCTCATCGGTCATCGTGGCGGTCCGCTCGATCAACTTCCTTGCCGCCGGGGTATCCGCCACGGCTTCCAGCATTTCCTGACGGAAACGAAGTTCCTGATCGATGCTGCCGGCGAGGATGTGAGCCGTGACGGCATCACCCTCGAGGATCAGGTCCATGAGATTCTGTTCAGAGGCTTCCCGCGCCTGGGGAATGGCAGCGCGGGCAATGACGTACATGGCCAGCAGGAAGAGCAGCGGCCCGATGAACCCCAGGGCGATCAACGGACGCTTCCCTCGAATCTGCTCGCGCCGGTCCAAGGCATCGAGTACCGCTTGTGCGTTAGGGTATCGCTGCGCCGGGTCAGGCTGCAGGCATTTGTCAACGACCTCTTCGAGCAACCGATCCACGCCCGCTTGCCGCTGATGGCCATCGGGAGGCGGGCTCTGCTTGATGATCTGCTGGTAACTGCTCAGTCGCTCGGCAAGCGTCTTGGCTTGAAGGATGCGGGCTTCAGGACTCTGAGTGCGATACGGCGCCTCGCCACAGAGCATTTGATACAGCAGGGCTCCGAGGGCATAGACATCCCACCGCGCATCGGGAATCGCTTCCAGATCGGCCTGCTCGGGAGCCATGTAGAACAGTGTGCCCAAGGCCGGACTCTGGTCGTTCGAAAGCCGCGATTGGCCAAAGTCTCCCAGCCGCGCCTCCCGGTTGCCATCCAGCAGGACGTTGGCTGGCTTCACATCACAATGCAGAATGCCGCTCCCATGAGCGTGCACCAGCGCCCGGGCCACCGATCTGGCGATACGCACGGCGTCTTCCACGGGGAGCGGCCCGTCTCGCAGCGCCTCCGCCAGAGAGCCGTTCTCCAGGTACTCCATAATGAAGTAGGGCGGATCGTGATCCCAGCCCACTCCCAACAGTCCCACCACGTTGCGGGAGGTGTACAGCACCGCCAGTTTCTCGACCTCCCGGCTGAGGAGGGACCAGTCCAGCCCCCGGCGGTGCGTGTAGAACTTGATCGCCACCTGTTTGCCGGTATTGACCTCGTGCGCCAACCAGACCGAACCAAACGAGCCTTCGCCAAGAGACCGGATGATCTCGTATCCCGGCAGGTAGGCCGGGGGCGACACTGCCTGAAGACTTCGCGATCGTGACCGATCCCGGGACAGTTCATCCTGAACGATGGTTCCCTCATCGGCGGCAGGAAGCTGTTCGAACGGCGAACCGGTCCGACTGTTCATGAAGGGTCGTGGGAGTGAGGTTCTGTCGAATCGTGACATCAGGCAGTGTATGCCGACCCACGGGGAATTGCGCGGTCGGGATCCTGGCGATCTGCCCTGATTTTCAGAGGATTTGCCTGGCCGTCGGGCCCGGTGCGTGCGTTGTTCCCCCCTCGTCGATTCACTAAAATCCGCAGGGAAAATGGGAGCATCTCGCGCAGCTGGGTTTCTCGCACAGGGAGATGGGACTGGCCCCCCTCGCAAGGAGATACACACTGCCCACCCGGTCGGCGTAAAGGAAGTTGAAAGCACTGCAGGCTGCCATTACCCCACTGGATTCGGCACGGCAGCGGGATCCCTCCGCCGCGAGTTCGCACAGACCCGGCAGGGCCGGGCCCACAGTCACTTTCCCGGGCCGGCTGGAGATGTTTCCCGATGAGAGGAGTACACGAGTTTGACGAACGGCAATCCTGAACCCGACTCCACACCGGAGCCTGAGCCCGCTGCGGACGACATCGCATCTCTCGACGAGCGCATCGAGCAGATCACGATTCGTGATGAGATGCAGCAGAGCTATCTGACCTACGCAATGTCGGTCATCGTCAGTCGGGCGCTCCCCGACGCACGTGACGGGCTCAAGCCCGCCCAACGACGGATTCTGGTGGCGATGAATGACCTGAATCTGGGTCCCAATGCGGCCCGGACCAAGTGCGCGAAGATCTCAGGAGACACGTCCGGCAACTACCACCCGCACGGCGAGGCCGTCATCTATCCCACGCTGGTTCGGCTCGGCCAGGAGTGGATCATGCGGGAGGTGCTGATCGACAAGCAGGGGAACTTCGGTTCGATCGCCGGACTGGGGCCTGCCCAGATGCGGTACACGGAAGCCCGGCTGTCCATTGCCGCCTCTGAGATGCTTGCCGACCTCGAGCGAGATACGGTTGACTTCATCCCGACGTACGACCAGCGCAACACCGAGCCGGTCGTCCTCCCGGCCCGGTTTCCGAATCTGCTCGTCAACGGGTCGACCGGCATCGCGGTAGGGATGGCGACGAGCATCCCGCCTCATAATCTCAGCGAGGTCGCCGATGCCATCCAGTTGCTTATCGACGACCCGGGTGCGGATATCGAAGAGATCCTCGATGTGCTGCCTGGCCCGGACTTCCCTACGGGCGGCGCGATCTGTGGACGGATGGGAATTCGCCAGGGCTACATGACCGGTCGCTCCACACTGACCGTGCGGGCGAAGGTCGACTTTGAGACGGAGCGCAACACTGAGGTGATCGTGGTCCGCGAGATTCCGTACCTGGAAACTCGCGACCGGATTCGGGAGAAGCTGGAAGCCCTCATCAGGGAGGACAAGCTCGAGGGTGTGTCCCGCGTTGTCGACTACACCGATCGCAAGACGCCGACGTGGCAGGTCCGCCTGCACATCTATCTCAAGCGCGACGCCGATCGTGAAGTCGTTCTGAACCAGCTCTACAAGTTTTCGCCACTGCAGACCACGGTCAGCGTCATCCTGCTGGCGCTGGTCGGGAATCGTCCCGAAACCCTGACCATTCGGGAACTGCTCAAGGAGTTCATCCGACATCGGACCACGGTCATTCGACGCCGGACGGAGTTTCTGCTCGCCGAGGCACGCCGGCGAGTGCATACCGTCGAAGGCCTGCTGATCGCGCAGATCGATATCGATCACGTGATCCAGACGATTCGCAATGCACCGAGTCGCGCCGAGGCGAAGCTCGCCCTGCAGGAGATCCAGATCGCGGCAGAACTCGTGGCCCGGGCACTCGGCGACGAGGGCTTCCGGTGGTTTGTCGAAGAGCAGGGGACCCACAACACCTACTCACTCTCGGCCAATCAGGCCGAGGCGATCCTCAGCATGCAGTTGGGCTCTCTCGCCAACCTGGAGCGGGAGCAGTTGCAGGGAGAGCATGCCCGGCTGCTCGAGGACATCTCCGGATTCGTGCATCTGCTGAGCGATGAATCACACATCCTCGCCGGGATCCGGGAGGAGATGGACCACCTCAAGCAGCGGTTCCCCGTCAAGCGACGTACGGAAATCACGGATGAGGAGTTGTCCGACGTCGACAAGGACGAACTGATTGCCGAAGAACCGATGGTCGTCACCATCAGTCAGCGGGGGTATGTGAAGCGGACGCCCCTGTCTGTCTATGAGGCACAGAATCGCGGCGGGAAGGGAATCAAGGGGGCGAAAACAGACGAAGAGGATCCGATCGAGCATCTCTTCGTCAGCAGTACGCACAGCTACCTGCTGTTTTTCACCAACTTCGGCCGCGTGTACTGGCAGAAGGTCTATGACCTGCCCCTGCAGGCCCGGACCGCCAAGGGGCGTGCGCTCGTGAATCTCCTGAACTTCTCTGAGGGAGAACAACTGCAGGACTGCATCGACGTCCGCGAGTTCGATGACGAGCGATTTCTCCTGATGACCACCCAGAAGGGTTACGTCAAGAAGACGCCGCTGTCGGCCTACAGCCGCCCGCTGCGTGGCGGCATCATCGCAATCAAACTGGAGGAGGACGACAGGCTGATTGACGTCGTCAAGATCCTCCCGAACGAAGACGTCGTGCTCAGCACGGCCAGCGGCATGTCGATCCGCTTCCGAGAACAGGACGCCCGGGCGATGGGACGCAACTCCCGCGGCGTGCGGGGCATCAGACTGGGGCAGCGGGACGAAGTGGTGGGCATGGTCGTCGCCAGCGAAGAGTCCACGCTTCTGACCGTCTGCGAACATGGCTACGGAAAGCGAACACCCTTTGGCAGCTCTGAAGTCGACGACCTGGCGGTTGAAGAGGAGGACGCCGCAGCCGTTGCCGAAGACGGTGAGGAACAGGCCAGCTCTTCCAGCAGCATGCGGTACCGTCAACAGCGACGGGGCGGCAAGGGAGTGCGTGACATCAAGACGACCGCCCGCAACGGTCGCGTGATCGGCATTCTCGCTGTCCATGAGGACGATGACGTCCTGATGGTCACGTCGACCGGAAAGATTCAACGGATTCGGGCCAGCGATGTCAGCGTCATCGGCCGAAATACTCAGGGGGTCCGCATCATGACTCTCGACGAAGGCGACTCACTGGTCTCAATCGCGCTGATTCCAGCGGAAGTCGCACAGATGGAAGACTGACGGTCTCCGACCCATTCAGGGATGATCACCATGACAGAGATCTCACCAGAGCGAATTCTGGTCACAGGCGGATGTGGATTCATCGGGTCCAACTTCATTCGCCACCTCTTCCAGACTGACACCCGCATCTCGGTTCTGAACCTGGACAAACTCACTTACGCCGGCAATCCTGAGAACCTTGCCGATCTCGATGGCGACCAACGCTACGCGTTTCGCCAAGGCGATATCTGTGACCGCGCACTGGTCGATACGCTCCTCGCAGAACGGCCTTTCGACGCGGTGATCAACTTCGCGGCCGAGAGCCATGTCGACCGCAGCATTCTGGACTCCGGCCCGTTCGTGCAGACGAATGTCATCGGGACACAGATTCTGCTTGATGCCTGCCGGGCCCATGAGGTTCCCCGCTATGTGCAGGTCTCGACCGATGAAGTCTACGGCTCCCTCGGAGCAGAAGGACTCTTCACCGAGGAGACCCCGATCGCACCGAATAGTCCCTACTCAGCCTCGAAGGCCGCCGCCGACATGCTGGTCAGGTCTTACGTGCACACGTTCGGGTTTCCGGCCATCATCACTCGCTGTTCCAACAACTATGGCCCGTACCAGTTTCCCGAGAAACTCCTGCCGCTGTTTATCTCGAACGCAATGCAGGATCGTCCACTTCCCGTGTATGGCCGCGGTGAGAACGTTCGCGACTGGATTCAGGTCGTCGACCACTGCCGGGGGATTGAGGCAGCCCTCCGCCGCGGGAAGCCGGGTGAGGTGTATAACTTCGGTGGCCGGTCCGAGATGCGGAACATCGACCTGACCAGACTGTTGCTCAAACTGCTCGGCAAGCCGGAATCCCTGATCACGTACGTGGGGGACCGCCCCGGCCACGATCTGAGATATGCTATTGACTGTGGCAAGGCGGAGCGCGAACTTGGGTGGAAGCCCTTGGTTGACTTCCAGACGGGGCTCCGCGAGACGATCGACTGGTACCAGTCCAACCCCGAGTGGGTCGCGCGCGTCAAGTCTGGTGCTTATCAGCAGTATTACGAAACCCAATACGGCGACCGGCTGAAGCCGGGTTGACCCATGGTGGTGCCTGGCCGCCGCACGTCTGTGGACGATGTGCCTCGCTGACCACACTTCGACGGCATTTCAGTGACCGACAATCGAACGGATACAGCAGACTGACCAATAATCCGACGGAGACACAGACGTGAAGGTAGTGATGATCGGCACCGGTTACGTTGGACTCGTGACCGGAACCTGCTTCGCTGACAGTGGCAATCAGGTCACCTGCATCGACATCAATGAGGACAAGATCAACCGCCTGAATCGCGGTGAGATCCCGATCTACGAACCGGGACTCTCCGAGATGATTCACCGCAATGTCAAGGCGGGACGCCTCGTGTTCACAACGGATGTCGTCGGGCCCGTTTCCGCGGCAAAGTGCGTGTTTCTGGCGGTCGGTACTCCTCAGGACCACGCAGGGGCCGCCGATCTCAGCTACATCTTCGGTGCTGCCGAGGCGATCGCTCCACACCTGCGCAACGATGTCGTCGTCGTGGTCAAGAGCACGGTGCCCGTCGGCACGAACAGTCGAATTGCCACGCTGCTCAGGGAAGCCACGGGACGGGAGGTCGTTGTTGCTTCGAACCCCGAGTTCCTGAAAGAGGGCTGTGCGGTCGATGACTTCACCAAGCCGGACCGGGTGGTAGTCGGTGTCACCTGCGATGAAGTCGCCGACACACTCCGCGAACTGTATGCGCCTTTTCTCCGCACGGACCATCCGTTTATCGCGATGAATCGCGAAAGCTCCGAGATGACGAAATACGTGGCCAACTGTCTGTTGGCCACCAAGATCAGCTTCATCAACGAAATGGCGAACCTCTGCGAGCAGGTTGGAGCCGATATCAACGATGTGCGGCGTGGAATCGGCCACGACCAGCGCATCGGCTTTGCCTTCCTGTTTCCGGGCGTCGGCTACGGCGGATCGTGCTTTCCCAAGGATGTCCGGGCACTCACGCACGTTGCGGCTGAGAAGGGGCTGACGATGCGAATGCTCGAGGCGGTCGATGACATCAACAACCGCCAGAAGCATGTGCTGTTCTCCAAGATGCACCAGCACTTCGGCGGGAAGTTGCAGGGCCGGAAGATCGCCCTGTGGGGTCTCGCGTTCAAGCCGCGGACCGATGACGTCCGCGAGGCCCCGTCGCTCGTGCTGATCCAGCAGCTGCTCGATGCCGGGGCCGATATCCACGTCCACGACCCGGTCGCCATGCAGAATGTCCGAGACGAAATCGGAGACAAGATCACTTACCACGCCCATCACTACGACGCTCTGGACGGAGCCGATGCTCTGGCCATCGTGACTGAATGGAACGAATACCGCACTCCCGACTTCGACTACCTGCTCCACAAAATGCGGTCGCCGACGATCTTCGACGGGCGGAACCTGTATGACCCCGAGCGGATGGTCGCGCGCGGATTTTCTTACTCGGGCATCGGCCTCTTCGTGCCCGGGGATGGCAGGAAATGAACGCGCCACGCCCCGTGAAGTGGCGAGCGTAGAACGCCAGAAGGACGCCGCCTGGTCACGGCAGTTCGGCAATCCGCAGATTCCGGAACGACAGATTCGTCGTCGGGTCGTGACCCTGAAGAATGATGTGCCCGGGTTTCAGGCGGAGTCCGCGCCTGGGATTCTCATCCGGCTCACGCGTATCGACCCAGTCGACGACAGCATACCCGTTGACCCAGACCGCGATCCGCGGACCGGAAGCAACCAGCGTCGTGGTGAACCACTCATCGTCGTTGGAGACCACCCGGCGCGCATCCACCCGGCGGAAGATGGCCCCGGTCCCGGCGTTGGTCGGTTGTGTGCGGTCATCCCCCTTAAAGCCGTTGTCGATCTGCACTTCGTAACCGTTGGAGGGTTCCTGCTCGGTGCCGGGCATCGACCGGAAGAAGTAGCCGCTGTTCAGGGCCACCCCTTCATCGGTCCGGCCATGGACGAATGACTCAGCCTGAAACACGAAATCACCGAAGGTTTCCTCGGTCTCCAGGAATCCGGGACCATCGGTCACTCGGATCACACCATCCTGCACCTGGAAATCGCTTTTCACGCCGGGCGTGATGCGCCATCCAGAGAGGTCCGAGCCGTTGAACAGATCGGTTAGCCCCAGGGGACGCAGCAGGACTCGGCGGAACTCCGCTTGTCCCTGATTGTGCTGCAGTCCGATGAACCCGGAGTCACGCACCTTCGCTTCGTCTATGTAGTCGAGAATCGTCTCGTCATCGAGCTTGACCAGCAGGTGATTTCCCTCAAGACGGACGAAAAACGTATGCCAGTTGCCAGAGGCGAGAATGGTCTCTTTTGTCGTCTGGTGCCCGACCACCCCGCCCGTTGTAAAGCCTTCAGGGTGGGTATCCGCCAGATTGAGTTCATAGCAGTCGGTCTTCACATTCTGAGGCGTCTCGACCGTTCTCAGAAAGATGCCGCTGTTGCCCCCCTCGCTGAAGCGGAATTCCACCTTCAACTCGTAGTCGGCAAAGGGAACGGTCGTGTTGAGCAGACCGATCGGCCCCGCATCAGCGACGATGACTCCATCCTCGACGCGCCAGTTGACCTCATCATTGTTGGACTGCCAGCCAAAAAGCGTGACACCGTCAAACAGACTGATCCAGCCCGCAGCAATCTCCTCGGCCGTCAACGGATTGTCGTAATCGTCCGAGGCCGCTGCCGAGGTCGCCGTCGCTGCAAGCGCAACTTCGGCAACATTCGTCTCCAAGCCACTGGCCGAAGCAGGTTCTTGCGTGGAAGGCACGACCGTCTCTGTCGTCGTCCCCCCGCATCCCGCGAGCAGGACAACCGGCACCAGGAGATGAAGCGTGTGGAAACACATCGAGCGGGCTCCTCAAGGTCGTTCGTTCTTGGTCAATCGCCGGTGAAGTGACGTAGTCGCAGACTGTTCGCCACCACACAGATACTGCTGGCGGCCATCGCAGCGGCCGCAAACATGGGAGGCAGCAGCCAACCGGTGAGAGGATAGAGGACGCCGGCGGCCAAAGGTATCCCCACGACATTGTAAACAAAGGCAAAGAACAGGTTCTGGCGAATCGTCCGCAGCGTGGTTCGCGCGAGCGCCAAGGCCCGGACCACACCTTGGACATCTCCGGTTACCAGCGTCATGTCGGCTGCTTCGATGGCGACGTCGGTCCCCGCCCCCAAAGCGATGCCGACGTCCGCCCGCGCCAGGGCCGGAGCATCATTGACTCCGTCACCCACCATCGCCACGACACGGCCCGCCGATTGTTGGCGCTCGATCTCCACTGACTTTTCTGCCGGTAAGACTTCGGCACGCACATTGTCCAGCCCCAGTTGACCAGCGATGGCCGCCGCGGTCTCTCGACGATCCCCCGTCAGCATCATGACCTGCAAGCCGGACCGCCCCAGTTGACGCACGGCCTCTGCCGACGTCTTCTTGATGGGGTCGGCCACTGCAATCAGCCCCGAGACTTCGGCATCTGTCGCCACGAGGACGACGGACATCCCCTGGTCAGCGAGGGCATTGAGCCGCGGGACCCAGGCCTCTACATCGACCCCCAGACCCTGCAGCCACGTGGTATTACCCACCGCGACGACGTCTTTCCCGACCAGAGCCCGTACGCCCCCACCGGGCTCCGCCTGGAAATCGGTCGCCGAGGTGAGTGCATCCGCATGAGGCTCGTCGCCGGCTCGCGCCACAATGGCTGCAGCGATCGGATGCTCCGAGTAGCGCTCGACTGCCGCCGCCCGCTGCAGCAGCGTCTGGGCATCGATGCTCGGCGCAGTCTCGACATGGGTGACCACGGCCCTGCCTTCAGTCAACGTGCCGGTCTTGTCGAACACAACCGCATCGACATGGGCGGCCGTCTCCAGGGCCGTGCCGTCCCGAATCAGCATGCCCAATTCGGCCCCGCGCCCCATGGCCACCATGACGGCTGTCGGCGTTGCCAACCCCAAAGCGCAGGGGCAGGCGATGATCAACACACTCACCGTCGCCCGCAAGGCCTGTTCGAGCGCACTCTCCGGGGGTGCGACAGCCATCCAGACCAGAAAGGTGACGAACGCCACACCGATGACGATCGGAACAAACACGGCTGACACGCGATCGGCCAGCCGGGCAATCGGAGCCTTCGTCCCTTGCGCATCCTGCACCAGGCCGACGATCTGACTGAGCATCGTGTCATCGCCAATCCGGGTCGCCTGCACCTGCAGGCTCCCCGCCTGATTCATCGTGCCACCAATCACCTGGTCGCCCGGGCTCTTGCTGACAGGCATGGACTCGCCGGTGAGCATGGATTCGTCGACCGACGAACGCCCCTCGAGCACCTCGGCATCAACGGCGATCCGCTCGCCCGGCCGAACGACCAGACGGTCCCCCACCCGCACCTCGGTGACAGGAATCTCAACTTCTCGTCCCTCACGCACAACGCAGGCCTGATGGGGCTGCAGATTGAGGAGTCTCCCGATCGCCTCTGAGGCCTTGCCCCGCGCCCTCTGCTCCAGCGCTCGCCCCAGGAGCACCAGCACGATGATCATCGTTGCGGCCTCGTAATTGATCGGGGGATGTCCCGAGAACCACTGAGGAAACATTGTCCCCGCCAGGCTGACCAGAAACGCCGTGCCCGTTCCGATGGCGATCAGCGTGTTCATGTCAAGCATGGCCCGGCGTGCCCCGCCGAAAGCACTCATGAAGATCGGCCCGCCGGCCCAGAACACCACTGGCACCGAGAGCGCTGCCAACAGCCAGTTCCGCCCGGCGAATTCATGCCCCGACATCTGCAGCATCATGACGGCCAGCGCCAGCGGAGCCGCCAGTAGCACACGAAGCCAGTCGCGGGACGTGCCTTCGGGCGACGCAGTCGACATCCGCTGATCTGTGGCGGCGGTCAATTCGAAGCCGATCGACTCGACCGCCGCCTTGAGGTGCGCAAAGGTGGGAGATCGGTCACCACCGGGCTGCAGACTGACACGGGCCTCTTCGGTCGCCAGGTTGACCTCGGCGTCGGCCACACCGGCCACACTGCGCAGGGCCTGCTCGACGCGACCAACGCAACTGGCACAATGCATGCCCTGCACGCGATAGCGGACCACACCAGTGGCATCAGTTCTTGCGGAGTTCATCAGCCCGGGTGTCTCTGCCCCCCCGCCTGGGTGAAGATGAGGCTACTTGGCGATGCTCCACCGCAGGTAAGCCTCGATCAGCGGATCCAACGCTCCATCGAGGACTTCAAAGGGATTGCTGGTCTTCAGATCCATTCGATCATCCTTGACGAACTGTTGCGGCTGCAGCACGTAGTGGCGAATCGTCTGCCCGCCGAACCCGATCTTGGACTTCTCACCCCGACGAGCGGCCAGATCGGCATCCCGTTTCTCCTGTTCAATCTGATACAGCTTCGCCACCAGCATCTTGCGGGCGGTCGCCCGGTTCTTGTGCTGGCTGCGCTCGTTCTGGCATTGGACGACCACGCCGGTCGGCAGGTGCGTCAGACGGATGGCCGAGTCGGTCTTGTTGACGTGCTGACCTCCCGCCCCGCCTGCGCGGTACGTGTCCTCACGAATTTCCTTCTCCCAGTTGACCTCAATGTCAGCCCCCTCACCCATGTCGGGAGTGACATCCACCGCCGAAAACGACGTGTGTCGCCGACCGGCCGAATCGAACGGGCTGATGCGGACCAGGCGGTGATTGCCCGTTTCCCCCTTAAGGTAACCGAAGGCGTAGGGTCCCTTGATGTGGAGCGTCACATTGCGAATTCCGGCTTCCTCGGCTTCCGACCTGTCGATCATCTCGACCTTGTAGCCATTGTTCTCACACCACCGCAGGTACATGTGCTCGAGCATCTGCGTGAAGTCGGCCGAATCGGTTCCACCTTCCCCGGCCTGAATCATCAGGTACGCATTGCCGGCATCCTCGGGGCTGGCCATGCTGGCCTGCAACTCGGCCTGTTCCAGTTGCTGCTCCAGACGTTCGACGGCCGTCCGCAACTCCTCTTCCGATTCGCCGGACTCGTCCTCTTCGGCGAACTCCATGAGGACTTCCAGGTCGTCAGCCGACTTCACGAGTTCGCGCAGCGACTTCAGCCCGACCTTGAGTCGGCTCAATTCCGAGACCGTCTCCTGGGCCTTATCGGCCTGGTCCCAGAAGTTGGGCCCGGCCATCAGTTCGTCGATTTGCTGGACGCGACTCCGCTTGCTGTCGTAGTCAAAGAGAGTCCTTCAGCTGAACGATCCGCTCCAGCAGGGACTGGCAGGTCTGATTGAGCTCGGAATCCATCAACGGAACTCGCAATCGGAAGAAACAGGATCAGCGCCTCTGGGCACCAAGAGTGAGCACAACGCAATGATTATACGACTGGTCTCGCCAGCCAGCCAGTCACGAGGACTCGTCTGTCACACTCCCAGCCCCCTTCCGACGGGCGGCACGGGCGGCGAAGTGCTCGGCCAGCCGCTGGTTGGCACGGTCGACCTCTTCCGGGATGCGACCCTCCCTGACCCAGAACAGACGGGGAGGGGCCGTTCCGCCACTTTCGGCCGTCGGCAGCCGTGACGGATCCTTCGAGAAATCGATTTCGATACGCGCCCTGAGGGCCGCCAGATTCTCTGTTCCGTAACTGGCATCGGCGGGCTCGAAGGAGGGCTCGAGATCGTCCCACCCCCGCGGCCATTCTCCGCCGGTCACGGCACTGTAGTGCACGAGCATGTCACGGACATGCCACACGGCCAGCGTGTCGGCCATGCGTTCTGCGGCGGTTCGAAGCCACCAGAACCCGAGCACGGGCGTACCGATCACCATCAGCAACAGAAGCAGCACAACGAGCATGACCCCTTTGGACGGGGCTGCGTCAGACGGTGCGGGCTCATTCATCGCCGGCGACTCCTCCGAACACTGGCGGGGGGTTTCCGGGTCGATGCCATTAAGCAACGATTCATCGGGCCGGCACCATTCTTATGCTGTTCTTATGCTGTCACTCAACTTCCGTGACATGTCGCAGTCCCTCAAGTCCGGACAAGGCCTGCTGAAACTGTTCCCGCAGCTCCTGCGGGGTGAACCCGAGCAGCTCCCCACGATACAGCAGTTGCCGGAATTCGTCGGCGAACAGCATCCGATAGCTGTGCAGGCGACCTGTGGGGGGCCTGGCCACCACGAACGTTCCCTCACCATGCCTGAGGTCGATGAGCTGTTCTTCCGCGAGCTGCTCGTAAACACGCAGCACGGTGTTGGGATGGATCGCCAGCGCGCGGGCCAGCGAGCGCACCGATGGCAGGGCCGACCCGGCCGCCGCCCGACCACTCAGGACTTGTGCCCGCAACTGATCGGTGAGCTGCCGGGACAGCGGCGTGGCTGAGCCCCGGTCGACATGAACCAACATGACACGAACCTGCCTGTGCCCCTCGAGTGACCACAGTGATAGAACAGTTTTGGTGACGCGTCAACACACGCGTGTGGGCATCGGACAACCACTACAACCCATTGCCCGGAATATTCCCGTTTCGTGTGTTTTTTGGTTGGCATGTTTCGGATCGTGACTTAGGCCTTGGATGGACATTCTCCGAAAGTCGGGCTGAACACATCTCCAGGTCCCACTTCACGAGGTCACATCCTGATGGACACCAACATGTCACGCAGCCTGTCTTGCCATCCGTGGCGGGCCCATCCTCGACGGGGGGCCTTCATGATTCTCGCCGTCGTCTGTCTGGTCGTAGCCATGGGGTTCACGGCCTTCTGCATCGACACCGGGCACATTGCCCTCAACAAGACAATTCTGCAGAACGCGGTGGACAGTGCAGCGCTCGCCGCGGCCATGGAGATCACCAATGCGATCGAGAATGCGCCCCCCGAATCGCTTGACCCGACCGCTTATGCCCGGCTGCAGGCCAAGCAGACGGCCAGCGACGTGGCAGCCCTGAACAACGTCTATGTCGATCCAGATATCGATGTCGAGTTTGGGCTGCGCATGTTCAATCCCACCACGCAGAAGTTCGAGATCACCTGGGGAATCGAACCTGCCAATGCGGTGAGAGTGAGGGCCCGGCGAGAGAACGATGAGCCATCGCAGCCCGATGCCAAACTGCCACTCTTCTTTGCCGGAGTTCTGGGGGACGATACCGCGACCTTGAGGGCTGAGGCGATCGCCTACATCGAATCGCGGGATATCGCCGTCGTCCTCGACTTTTCCAACTCCATGCGCTACGACAGCCTGCTGATGCAGCAGACACTCAACAAGCTCGGTCAACCCGCCATCGAAGCGAACCTCACCGAGATCTACGACGTCCTCAAGCCCGATCACCTGGCCACCTGGCCGGGCGAGATGAGCGTCACACCCGAATGGCTGGTCGTTGACAGCCCCCCAGCGAATGGACCGTACGATCCCACATCGCAGGTCACATTCCGGTATAAGAACGCCGATGTCAGTTCCGACAACGCTTACAATGCCGTCAAGCTGACCTTCACCAACGGCGACACTCAGTTGTTTACCGTGAATGCCTCGTCGGGCACCTACCAGGGGACGGGTACCTACGCAGGCAAGAATATCGCGAGCGTTATGCTCCGCTATCCCACTCCGACAGGCAACCTGTACGTCGACTTCGCCGATTCGAATGCGAACGTGAAGAAGCAGTTCGGCCTCGACCAGATCCCGTATCCCTATCCGTCGGGCAACTGGGACCAGTTCATCGACTACGTCCGTTCGGACAGTGATATCAACCGGGGTGGGTTCCGCGAGATGTATGGCGGCCTGACCTTCGCCCACTTCCTGCTGGAGCAGAAGAACCGGCACTGGCAGACACCGGACCTCGCCAAGACACCCCACTACCCGTTCCATGCCATCCGCGAAGGAAACCGGCTGTTCAACGAGTTCCTCGACATCCTCAGCTTCGGAGATCACGTCGGGCTGGTCAGCTACGACACCCAGCGGCGCGTCGAGGACACGCTGAACGAAGATGGATATGCCATCAACATCAGCAGCCAGCCGATCGGCGAATACTACGACATCATGAAGACGATCCTCAACCACAAACAGGCTGGCAACTACGACATCTACACCAACATCGGCGGTGGTGTCCGGGCGGCGCATGACATGCTCGACGAGTACGGCCGTCCCGGCGCACGTCCTACGATTCTGCTGATGACCGACGGCAACGCCAACATCTATGAGGACGCCGCCGGCAACACCCTGGCAGGGGACTACTGGCAGTTGCCAGCAGACTGGGACTGGTCTGACCTCGAATACGACGACGGGACGGCATTCGTGGTCGATCCCCCGGACGGAGATGCCGATGACTGGACGCAGCAGGTCTATAAGGCACGGCTGTACGCACTGAAGATGGCCAAGCAGGCCGCCGATGACGGCGTCACGGTCCATACGCTGGCTGTGGGCGCCGAGGCCGACCGCGAGTTGATGAAGGCCGTAGCCCACCTGGGTGGCGGCGAGTTCATCTCGGTGCAGGGCAACCTGTCGGTGGCAGACCTCATCAGTGAGGTCGAGGCCGGCTTCTTCCGCATCGCCGCCCTGGTGCCGCCCGCTCGGTTGTCCCGGGACAACTGAAGCCATCCCTCCGCCCTCGAGCGAAGTCGCCTGCGGAACACTACGGACGCCCCGAGTCACCTCGAGGCGTCCGCTCTTTTTTTGGGGAATCCACTCTTGCACGCGCCCGACGGCAAACTGTGGCCTACGCTTGTCATGCCACCTCAACCGTTGTCCCGCATCAATGGGCAACATCCGGCTCCCGCGACAAGTTTTGCTGCATTCCACAGAACAAGGGGCCAGCAGGGGTCATCCACGATGGACGTTCCCCAGGGACATTTTCCCGCAACGCATCGCTCACTTCACACGCCTGGCCACATGGACGCAGACCGCTTCCCCTTGAATCGTCAGCGGTAGCGACTCGGAACTTCCAACGAGTGATCTTCGGTCGACTCTTGAAAATCAGTAACAGCAGGGAAAGAAGCATGAATACTCGGCTGCTGCGACACACAACAAAGCGACGCTTGACCTCCGACTCACGGCGTGGAGCCTTTCTGCTGCTGGCTGTGTTCTGCCTGGCTGCGCTGATGGGATTCACGGCCCTCTGTGTCGATATTGGAGTGGTAGCGCTTGAGAAGACCAAGCTGCAGAACAGCGTGGATGCGGCCGCGATGGCGGCAGTCATGGAAATCAACGCGGCGATTGAACAGGCCGGTCCCGATGTCGAGAACGTCACCGACTATTCCATGAACGCCGCACGTCAGAAGGCGGTCGATGTCGCTTACCTCAACGGTGCGTACGTCGATGGCTCCAGCAACGTGGAGTTTGGTCGCCGAACCTACAATGCGGATACCGAGTCCTTCGAGATTGAATGGGGCGTCACTCCCGCGAACACCGTGAGGGTCACGGCGGCGCGTACGAACGAAAACCCGGAAGCACCGGACGCCAAGGTGCCGGTCGCGTTCGCCGGTGTGCTCGGCAGTGGTCCCACGTCCATGGTGGCATCCGCTGCGGCCTATGTGGATGCCCGCGACATTGTCGCAGTGATCGACTTCTCCGGCTCAATGAGCCACACCAGCCTGTTCAAGCCCAGAACGATCAACGACCTGGGACAGCCGGCCATCGAAGCGAACCTCGAAGACATCTTCAACGCCCTTCAGATACAAGACATCGGCCACATGGCGTTCCTTCCGACGCCGCTGGTGGTCTACAGCCCGCCCCTCGGAGGACCCCAGTGATCCTGTGGCGGATGTCACGTTCCGCTACGACGAAGTCGATGTCATTTCGGACCAGAACTATCGACCAAGTCAAGCTCGACTACACTGATGGCACCTCACAATCGTTCGACGTGGACACCACGAGCGGAACGTACTCCGGAACCGGCGAGCACGCCGGCAAGGACATCGCCACCGCATGGGTCGTCTATACCCAGGAGGGTGAAGGGATCGTTGTGGAGGGCGAGAATCAGGCCAAGGGCTGCGTGCCGCACGTCACGGTCACGTTTAACGGCGATGGGACCTCGGCGTTTATCGAATCCACGAAGGACCTGTCTAACGTGGTCCTCGAGTTCGCAGACGGGTCCCACTACAAATTCGACAACCTCAACCAGGGATTGAGCGGCACCTTCGAAGGCCTCGGCGAGCACGCCGGCAAGCAGATTACCGGCGTCTGGGTCAAATCCGGCTGCAACAAGAGCGGTGACGGTTCGGGCTATGGGGAGCGGTTCGACTCACCAATTTCACAGCAGACCTCGATTGCTATCGAATTCCAGGACACCAACGAGAACGTGCTGGCATTTCTCGGGCTTGCCGATGTGTCGTATCCGTATCCCTCCGGAAGCTGGAACGAATTCATCAGCTACGCCCGCAGCGATGCCGACCTGAACTATGCCGGCTATCGAGAGATGTACGGTGGCATGAGCCTTGTGCACTACCTGCTGGAGATGAAGCCACGTGCTGGCGAAACCCCCGACCTGTGGAAGACGCCGCATTATCCGTTCCACGCCGTGAAACAGGGGGTCATGGAACTGGCCGACTATCTCGACGCCCTGGGTTTCGGTGACCACCTGGGCCTGGTGAGCTATGACACCCATCATCGCCCCGAGGACTATGTCGTCACGGAATCGGGCACGATCGACATCGGCAGCGACCCCATCACCGGAAACTACAGCGCCGTAAAGACCATCATGGAGCACAAGCAGGCCGCAGAGTACTCCAGTTCCACAAACATCGCCGGTGGGCTGCTCCAGGCTCGCCTGATGCTCGAGGCCCATGGCCGCAACAACGCTCGTCCAACCATCCTGCTGATGACAGACGGTGTTCCCACCACGTCGGAGTCTTACAGTGTCCCGTCAGACTGGGATTGGAATGCCCTCTTCGATTTCAACAACGATGGAGCGGCCGATTACCAGCTTATGGGATCCGAGAGCGGTTACGAGGCCAAGATCTCCGCACTGGTCCATGCCAAACTGGCGGCAGATGCCGGTGCCACCATCCACACGCTCACCGTTGGCAACGATGCCGACCATGCACTGATGCAGGCGATTGCTTGGCTGGGGAATGGTAATTCCACCAACGTTCCGAGCGGCCTTACCAGCGACGAACTCCAGACTGCAGTAAGCCAGGCCTTCCAGCGGCTGACCGCCGTCGTCCCGCCCCCCAAACTCGTAAACAACTGACCGTCAGGAATGGTCTGGACGGCCTGATCACTGGCCGCCTCACGATGTGCTTCCCGACGGTTGGCAAATCGCCAACGTCACTCAGACACCCCGAGCATCGTTCGGGGTGTCTTTTTTTTAGACAGTGCACCATTTTCATGCGCAGTGTCCAATCCTGTGACCTACGGTTGTCATGAGACCACGGCCCTGTTGATGAATGCAGTCTGAACCACGCGGCTCTGCTGCCACGAATGCAATCGGGGACGAGGACTCAGACAACGGGCAAGCACGGGCAACGCGCATCCTACCTCCGAGACCTCTCAACACTGAGATGTCTCCCTGCCTCCTGCCGCACGAACCGGGCCACCCACCGCGACACACAATCCCAGAGTCAAGATCTATTAGATGCAGTTTGGGCCGAGACGATAAGTGACAAACAGACGAACCCGAGAGTGACACCACAGAGGACGAAACAATGACCAGGCAAATGTTGCGGCACATGCGATGTCGGCGATCGCCAGGCGATCGGCGACGGGGGGCGTTCATGGTTCTGGCAGTCTTCTGCCTGATCGTGTGTATGGGGCTGACCGCCTTCTCCATCGACACAGGGCACATTACCCTCAACAAGACGCTGATGCAGAACGCCGTTGATGCGGCATCGCTGGCAGCGGCGATGGAGATCACCCACGCGATCGAGAATGCACCGCTCGACACGACCGATCCGACCGCCTACGCCCGGGAACAGGCCCGCCTGACGGCAGCCCACGTCGCCGAGCTCAA
The DNA here is from genome assembly GCA_963715185.1 of uncultured Planctomycetaceae bacterium. Classification (GTDB taxonomy): domain Bacteria; phylum Planctomycetota; class Planctomycetia; order Planctomycetales; family Planctomycetaceae; genus CAVPPT01. Next base: position 534,249 of record CAVQRG010000008.1, on the reverse strand, counting down.
TGGTGTGTACATCGATCCGAGTCGTGATGTCTTCTTCGGCCTCCGGTCATTCAACACCGATACCGAGAAGTTCGAAATCGAATGGGGTGTGGAGCCGGCGAACTCGGTCCGGGTCATTGCACGTCGCGACAACGACGATGTGGCTCAGCCCGATGCCAAGCTCCCGCTCTTCTTCGCGGGCGTCCTGGGGGAGGACCGGGCCACTCTGCGGGCCCAGGGGACCGCCTTCATCGAGTCGCGCGACATCTCCGTCGTGCTCGACTTCTCCGGTTCGATGCGCTACGACAGCCTGTTCCGCTCAGACTCCATCAGCAAGCTGGGCAAGAGCAACATTCGCGAAAACCTGAAGAAAATGTACTGGGAACTGGGCCTGGCGGACGGTTCCGTGGGCACGCTGGATCATACGGATCCGGATAACTCCAGTTCGCTGCGCGATGCTGAAAACAAGTGGCTGGTCGTGCACAGCCCGCCAGCGGAGAACCTCGGTGATCCGAATGTCGACGTCACGTTCAAGTACGACAGGATCGACGTCGTTTCGGACCAGCCCTATGACAAGATCAAGCTCGAGTTCGTTGACGGGACCATCCAGACGATTACCGACAATGCCTCGTCGGGAACATACGGCGGCACGGGCTCAAATAGCGGGAAGAACATCAGCACCGCGTGGGCCATCTTCGCCGGCGAGGATGTGACCCTCTCCGGCCAGAGTGCCAGCGGATGTCGACCGCACATCGAAGTGACTTTCAGCGGTGACGGCAAGTCGATCTTCGTAGAGTCGTCGAAGGACCTGTCGAATGTCGTCCTGGAATTCACTGACGGGTCACACTACAAGTTCGATAACCTCAACCAGGGACGGACCGGCACCTTCCAGGGCATCGGCCAGCACGCCGGCAAGACGATCGAGCAGGTCTGGATCAAATCCGGCTGCAACGCCAGCGGAGAAGGCTCAGGCTACGGCGAGCGATTCGATTCACCTGTCACTCAGCAGACCTCGATCGCCATCGAGTTCGAGGACTCGAACGTGAACGTGAAGGCGTACTTCGATCTGGACACCGTGCCTTACCCGTATCCATCCGGGAGCTGGGACAGCTACATCGACTATGTGCGCAGCGACGCCGACGTCCATCGCGGTGGACATCGCGAGATGTACGGCGGAATCACCTTCATCCACTACCTGCTGGACCAGAAGCCCTATCACGACCAGACACCGGCCCTGGCCAAGACGTCACACTTCCCGTTCCATGCAGTCCGGGAGGGGAACCGACTGTTCCTCAACTTCCTCGAAGACCTGGGATTCGGGGACCACGTCGGTCTGGTGAGCTACGATACGGATCGCCGCGTCGAGCAGTTGCTCAACGAGGATGGGCAGTCGATCGATATCAGCACCGATCCGATGGGTGCGCACTATGACGCCCTGCGAACCATTCTCGATTACAAACAGGCCAGCCATTACAGCAACCGGACCAACATCGGCGGTGGACTGCGCGAAGCCAAGCAGTTGCTCGACGACCACGGCCGGCCCGGGGTGCGCCCACCATCCTGCTGATGACCGACGGCAACGCCAATGTGTTCGAGAACTCGAGCGGCGTTCCCCATCTCAATTCGAACTTCAGCAACGACAGCTACTGGGCACTGCCCGGCGACTGGGACTGGTCGCAGTTCGAATACGATGACGGCACTTCGTTCACGCTGGAAGCTCCAAACGACGACAGCAGCTCGGCCTGGGAGAACTACAAAGCCCGCTGCTACACCCTGAAGGTGGCCAAGCAAGCCGTAGACGACGGTGTGACCGTGCACACGCTGTGTGTCGGTGCCGGTGCCGATCGCGACCTCATGAAGGCGATTGCCCACATCGGCGGAGGTGAGTACATCTCGGTCGAGGGGGACCTGTCGATCGAGGACCTGATCCAGGAGGTAGAAGCCGGCTTCTATCGCATCGCCGCGATGGTGCCGCCAGCTCGACTCGCCAATCCGGAAGCTGAGTGATCGGACCTGGCTGACGATGAATTCGCAACGCCCGCAGCCGGTTGGCTGCGGGCGTTGTCTGTTTCACCTCCCCCGAAATTGGGGGGGCGCCTACTGGGTGATGGGAATCGCGAAGTCACCGCGCAGATCTCTCCACACCGCGTGAATGTGGTTGGCGGGGTTCCCTGCGGCATCCGGCTGCGTGTTCACGAACTCGATCAGAAACTGTGGGCCCTGCACACGGTAGTAATGGCCGATGCCCGGCTCGGTCGGTCCCGCCCAGGCAAAGCGGACTTCCTCCACTCCGCCGTCACGAATGCTCTGCTGGCGCTGCGCGGCGACCGCGGGGGGCACGGCATTGACGTACTCCATCACCAGCTCACGCAGCAGATCGCGCTGCTCCTGCGTCAACTGCGAGAAGGGAATACCGACCGCCGGCTCCCGTGGTGGCTGAGCTTCACCAGCGGCGCGGACTTCGCGGGGGGCCGTGTCGTCGATAATCGCCGTTGGCTTCTGGTCGTCAGTGAGAGAGTTGACCAGGTCGAACGCCAGCGTTTCTTCCTTCGCCAGCACGCGCGTGCCCACGGCGATCCCGGTCTGGTTCTCATTCTTCACGACCGCGGGATTGCTGCCGAACATCTGGGGGGAAGAGGCCGTCACTTCGCCGTTCGCGAATGCAAAGTTGAGCGACAGGTGATGCCCCTCGACACTCAGCCCCCAGCGACCGTCTTCGGATGGTTCCCCAAACAGGGTGACGTAGTATCGCTCGGAGTCTCGAACAATCGTGTCGCGCGGCCCTTCGAGTTCGAGCAGCAACGATTCGAGTGCCATAATCTGCCGGGCCTTGTCGTACCCAGCTTCGCTGAGGGCCGATCGCAGGAGTTGATTGGCCGCCTGTCGTTGCCCCGATGTCATGTGCTTGATCTGCAGCCCCTTCCGCTCCGGCTTCGGAATGAAGTGCCAGTCGACGCGCTGGGGAGTGTCGTACGGAAGCAGCGCCGCCTGCTTCTGCTCCTCATCGAGCAGACCGACCCAGGCCTGCGCACGGGCAGCGGTTTCGGCCGCCGGCCCTCCCTCGCGATAGAACGAGCGACTCACCACCGGAACCGCAACCGCCGGCAGCAGCACCAATCCCAACAACAGCATCCGTCGCATCCGCTTGATCTCCCGGGGGTTGGTAATCGTGAGGCGAAGCCGCCCGTCACCCCGATCGTAACCGCCGCAACATCGCGAGAAAAGCCACACGCGTCTGCGGCAGCGGGCGCCTGGCCGCCCGACGAAGCAGCGTGGCCATTGGCTGGCAACAAGGTCTAACGCGGCAGGACCAGGTTTCCTGGTTCGGCCGCGGTAGCCGTCGGGACGTCATCGATCTCAAACGACACGGGCAGACCATCGGGGAATGCGGTCGGGACTCCGAGATCGACTGTGACATCCTCGAGGCCAGCGTCTGTGGCCTGCGATTGCCGATCCGTAGCCAGAGACGGTGTTTCCTGCCGCGCACGCGGAATGATCAATCCTGCATCCACCAGGACGGCGTACGTCAGCGTCGCCAGCAGCGAATACGTTACGACATTCGGGACGAACAGCTTGCCGAACATCTTAATGGCGCTGCCGGCCGACTTCTTCACCTTCAGCCGGACACCCGACCACTCGACGCTATAGACCTCATCCAGCAGCAGGTGGGAAAAGAAGCCGATTCCGATTCCGACCGCCATCCACAACTTCACCCGGGTGTGTTCGCTGGGATAACCCAGATAGACGATCTCGCTGGCGATCAGCATCGCTGGCAGGCTGTGAAACATGCCGCGATGCACCGAGACAGCGCCGACGAGCTTCTGGCCGCCATACTTGATCAACAGGTACATGACGACGATCAGCAGCATGATCGTCTCGACGTTGGGGGTGATTCCCAGCAGCCTGACCACATGCTGCACGAGGATCAGCGGGAGGAGCGCCGCCACGAGACTGAACATCTCTCGCACGGGTCGCCCGGTGTTCGAGTCGAGATCGGGAAGCATGCCCCCCAAAGCCGTGAACCAACCGGCCATGGCTCCCTGCGTCGGACTCAGCCCGAGAAGCAACGATGATCCTACGGCATAACCAACGCCGAGCAGCGTACTGAAGGTAATATGCTCTCGGTACGCGGCCATCGCGCCATCCGTGGTTCGGGCCTGCTGGACACCTGCGGACTGCCGATTGCCAGGGCAACCGGGCAGGGGGCGGACTGTACCAGCCATCCCCGCCTGACGGCAACGCGGATTCCGCGTCCCTGAAGTCACACGGGCGCTGCAGGTTACGAGTCGTTAACGACCGTGCAGGGCGTCTTGCGACTGACGCGTTTCAGGAGACCGGCCAGCACCTTGCCGGGACCAATCTCGAAAAACTCGTCGATTCCCTCGTCCAGCATGGCGCGAATCGACTCCTCCCAGCGGACCGGGCTGACGACCTGACGCACGAGCAAGCTGCGCAACTCGTCCGGATCGCTGTGAGTCCGCGCATCCACATTCGAGTACACCGGGATCTCGGGCGACCTGAGTGTGACGTCCGCCAAGGCTTCGGCCAACCGGACGTCCGCCGGTTCCATGATCGGCGTATGAAACGCACCGGCGACTGCCAAAGGGACAGCACGTCCGCCAGCCGCCTCGGCCAGGTCGACAGCACGCTCACACGCAGCATTGGTCCCGGACACGACGATGTTGCCCGGGCAAAGATAATTGGCGATCCGGATCAACCCCTCGCTGCTGGCCTGCTGACAGATCTCTTCCACCTGAGGTGCCTCGAGCAGGAGCAGGCTGGCCATTCCGGAAGGGGTGACATCCGACGCATCCTGCATCGCCTGCCCGCGCTGCTGAACCACGCGCAGTCCGTCCTCGAACGACATGGCTCCCGAGAAGACGAGTGCCGTGTACTCCCCCAGACTCAACCCCGCCGTCATCTCGCAGGACAGGACCACATCGGGGGATTCGGCCCGCAGTCGTTCCAGAGCCGCCAGACTCGTCACGAAGATGGCCGGTTGACTGATGACCGTCGAGTCCAGCTCTTCGGCAGGCCCCTCAAAACAGATGCGAGCCAGATCGTAGCCCAGGATCTCGTTGGCCTCAGCAAACAGCTTGGCAGCCGCCGGAAAACGCTCGCTCAGGCGCTGCCCCATCCGCACGTGCTGGGCCCCCTGTCCGGGGAACAGGAAGGCAATGCGACTCATTCGCCCGGAGCCTCCACGCTCAATGCGGCCAGCTCTTCGACGATATGAGCGTTGATCCGCCGGTCCTTGAGGTGTTGCGCCCCGAGCAGGGCGTTGTGAATGGAACGCGCGTCGCTCGATCCGTGGCAGATCAGGCAGATGCCGTCAATTCCCAGCAGGGGAGCGCCACCCACTTCATTGTGCATGTATCGCTTGCTCAGATCGTGGAACGCCTTTGCGGCCCGGTCCCGCTCCTGGTCGAGCGCCTTGAGGACCTCTCCGGAGAGCAGCCGCAGCATCATCGATGCCATGCCTTCGCTGACTTTCAACACCACGTTGCCCACGAACCCCTCGCAGACCAGCACGTCTGCTTCGCCCTCGTACAGGCCACGGCCTTCGACATTACCGACGTATTGGTCCCGCAGCGGACTGGCGTTAAGAAACTGGTGTGTTTCTCGCGCCAGATCGTTCCCCTTGCCCTCTTCGGTGCCAATGTTCATCAGACCGATTCGTGGCCGTTCGATCTCGAGAAGATCCCGGGCATAGATCGAACCCATGATCCCGTACTGATACAGATGCTCGGTTCGCGCCCGGGATTCGCCCCCACATCCATCAGGACCGACCGTCCGCGGAGTGTCGGCAGAATCACCGCGATGCCGGGCCGCTTGACCCCCTTGAGAAACAGCCGGGTCCACAGGCCGGCTGCGACCACGGCACCGGTGTTGCCCGCGCTGACCACCGCATCGACGTTCCTGGTCGCCATCAGCTTCCAGCAGACGGCAATCGAGGAGTTGGGCTTGCGACGCAGGGCATCCGTCGGCTTTTCGTGCATCCCCACGAAGTCTTCCGCGGGACAGACGGTCAGCCGCTCACCCGTGTAGCCGCGTTGGCTCAGAAGGTCCTTCAGCTGCCGCTCGTCGCCAACGAGTTGGACCTCAATCTGTGAGTTGTCCTGCAGCGCAGCGATCGCTCCATCGACGTTAATCTCTGGAGCGGCATCGCCTCCCATCGCATCGAGGGCGATCCGCATGGGTGCTAGTCCTCGGTTTCCACCATTGTCCGTCCATGATACCGTCCGCAGTTCGGGCACACGACATGGGACGGGACAGGAGTATTGCACTGCGGACAGTACTGCAGGTTCTTCGCCTGAACACTGTTATGACTGCGTCGCTTACGCGACCGCGTCTTCGAATTGCGGCGTTTGGGAACCGCCATGAGAATGCTGCCTTCACTCAAACGGGATCAAATCGGAAGCGGGCGGGCCACGCACATGGACCCCGCACGCCATGCGCACCGGGACGGAGACATGGTCGTTTCCACAAGCCCGAGATAGTAGGGAGCTCGCTCAAGATGTGTCAAGGATGGCCCCGCTCGCCGGGACGCGATTGGGTTTCTCAAAATGACGAACGTTGATGGGTCGCCTGCAACCCGCGCTTCTCGAACGAGATTGCTCCTGCTGCAGCCAGCCGCTAAATTCAAAGCCTCGACTGTCGCTGGACGTACGGACGTCTGCAATCCCCTCTCCCCCCGGGCGGCAAACCCTGCGGGGAACCCTGTTCGCAGCAGATTGGCTTGACCATGTTCACACAACGTTGGCTGACTTCCTCGGTAATCCTGCTGCTCCTGGGGCCTGCCGCTGGTCTGAGCGCAGCGGGAACACAGCTTCGGATGAAGTTCCTGGAGGGACAGACCCTGAACTACGAGCTGACCCAAAGTACATCGATGCAGGGAGAGGCCTCCGGGCAAACGTTCTCTACCAAGATGCAGCAAACGATGGATCTGGAGATTGAAGTGCTGAGCGTGGAGGGCAGCCAGGCGCAAACCAGCCAGCACATCAGCCGCGTGCGGTTTGATATGGAGATGCCCGCCCCCATCAACCAGAAAGTCTCATTCGACTCTGATGCTGAGGACAACGGAGACAACCCGATCGCACAGCAGATGGGCAAGTCGCTCGGCCTGCTGGTTGGACCGAAGGTCAAGGTGACGATCGACGAGTTGGGAGAGCACTCCAACATCGAAGTCCCCGAAGAACTCGCGAAGGGCATCGCCCAGGGACCGGCTGCGGCTATGTTCGGGTCGCAAAACTCCGACGAAACCATCAAGCGGATGTTCGCCCAGAGCAATATCTCACTGCCCGCCGAAGAGCTGAACGTGGGCGACTCCTGGGAAAAGACGACCGAGATGGACATGCCATTCGGGACGATGAAGATCGTCACCACCTACACGTACGCCGGCCCAACAGCCGAGGGACTCGAGAAGATCGACGCCAAGGTTGATGTTCAGCTGACGCCTCGCGCCAACGCCCCCATCAATATGACGGCGACAAGCAAGGAAGGTGGCGGGACGCTGCTGTTCGATCGCGAAGCAGGCAGGCTCACGGAAAGCCGCATCAAGCAAGTGCTGGAAATGGAGATCGGCGGCATCTCGAAGCAGACCGTCACCTCGGAAAGCCTGCTGAAGCTGGTGCCCACTGCGTCCCGCGACTCCGCGAACTAGCCGAGCAGCAACGGACTCACCGTCATGACGGCGGCCTATGGGGCCGGTTCAGAGTGCAACTCTGGCCGGCCGGTGGGATTGCAGCCGCCCAGTGACGCCGCCCAGTGACTCTGGGCTGACAAGCCGGCATCTATTGAGCCTGCTCCGTATTGGCCAATGCGGCCAGCGCCTCTGCGCGGGTCTCATAGTATGGCCAGAGCTTGAACAGGCTCATGTTCTTGAGCACATCTCTCATCTGGTCGTTGGCATCGCAGATGACGGCTCGGCCTCCTCGGCCGCGAACTTCGCGCGCGAGCGAGACCAGCGACCCGATGAACTCCGAGCCGAAGTAGGTCACCCCGGTCAGCTCGATGATCAGGTGCTCGGTCTCGGGCTTCATCAGCACATCGCGAATGCTGTTCGCTTCCCGATGCAGGTCGAAATAGCGGAACGAATTCGCGTCCCCCTGGGGCTGCACGATGACGACCGGCCCGACCTTCTCGACCGAAAAAATTCGCAGGTGATTCAACATGGCGACAGTCATCTTAACAAGCTCCCTCACCCCACGGAATCACATTGATGCCCGGATTCGCAGGGCCCCCATCCACGGTTCCTGATGTATCGTCGGCTCTTACTGATCCGGCAATACCGACTGTGACTCGTCGTTCATCCGATGTCCGGTTTGCACGTCAGACGAGCAGTGCACGTCGTCAGCATAGTTGGCGGATTTGTCTGGAGAACCTAACGCCCGGGACTACGGCTCTGGATCACAAATAAGACAGGCATGGCGCGCGGATTTTCGCGATTCTCCTGACCCGGCCTCGCAGCTTCGGACCGAACTCCCTTTGAGTGCAGAAGAAACGACGAATCACCGGCAATCACGGCGGACCGGCTCGATAGTGGTCGAGGCGCAAACTTCGCCCGCAACAGTTCCGGGGGAATCGTCACAGCCATCTGCACACCGTTTCGGGGTGCAGCAGCGACTCCGGCCCGGTCTGGATCAGCGACCGCGGTGCGGGAGGGCGCCTGGGACGCCTCCATCGTTCGCGCATCTCCAGGATCCCCGACAGTCTGCGAGGATCGGCCCGATTTCGCAATCAACGCCGGATCAGTCGCTGGCGCTTGCGTCGCGGCCGCGATCGAAGAAGCAGGAGCCGGTTCATCCACGCGATAGCTGTCCACCAACTCCATTGTGTCGATCTCGTCGAGAACGGTCGCCAACAGCACTGGATCCGTGATGGCCAGAATCGCCAGTGCCCCGCCCGCCCCTTCCGCTCCTGCCAACGCAGCCGGGGGTCGGAATCCTTCTCCCGGGGGAGCGACTTCCTCAATGCCGTTCCTGGCCAGCAGCATCCGGATCTGCCCGGGTGCGATATCGACGTCCACGACCGAGACGGTCACCAGCAGGACACGATCTGCTTCACGATCCAGATACTTGAGCACCTCTCCGCGATCGGGAATCCGACCTCGCGAGAGGATCTCGTCCCGCAGCCAGTCCTCGGAGTTTGGTGGTGTTCCGACCAAATCCATTGCTGCCGGTGCATCGATCGCAGCATTCTCGGCGACCGCCCCCCCCGCCAGCGAACTCGCCGCCGTCTGCGGCAGTGCATCAGCATCCTGCGCTGCCGCCAGTTCCACAAACGCCGGACGCTCGTTGAACGCCTTCTCGGAGGTCGCGACGATGGACGTCGCCCCACGTCGGTCTGCGGGGCGTCCGGGCATCCAGACCATCAACGCGAGCACCGCCGCTGCTGCACAGAATGCTGCCAGCCAGCCATGCCGGATTGTCCGATTCCCGGCACCTCCGGGACTCAGCTGTGGTCCCTCAGGTTGAATCCGGGACCACACAGCGGCCTGCAGATCAGCAGGAGCAGTCGGCCGAGGCAGGTGCTGCAGGCACCGCCGAAGTTGCCCAAACGCCTCCAGTTCCCGGCGTGCGTCTTCGGAATCGTCGAGCAACTGCTCAACAACCCGACGCTCCGCCGGCGAAACCTCGGCGTCGAAGAATGCGGACAGCAGGTCCTCTTGAGGAGGCTGGGGGTCTCTGGGGTTCATTACTGTTCAGCGAGTGTGGCTCGCGTCAATTTGTCGCGCAGGTCCTGGCGGGCCCGGTGAATGCGGCTGCGCACCGTTCCAACCGGACAATCCATGATCTGCGCTATGGCCTCGTAACTCAAACCGTCCATTTCACGAAGGACAATGGCCGTGCGATACTCTTCGCCCAGTTCACTCAGGGCCTGTTGCAACAGCGCTCGCCGTTCCTTGGTATGCAGGGCGTGGGAGGGATCGGTCTCCGGACTCTCATCGGTGGGCTCTTCTCCGTAAGCATCTCGTCCGGTTTGGAGGGGTCGTTCCTTGGAGGGACGTCGTCGGTGGTGACTGATGGCTGCGTTGTAGGCGATTCTAAACAGCCAAGAATAAAAGGCCGAGTCTTGCCGAAACGACCCCAAGCGTCGATATGCCAGCACGAACGCCTCCTGGGCGACGTCATGGGCATCATGGGGTGATCCCACCAAGGCCACCAAGGTCCCGTAAAGCCGATCCTGATACCGTTCGACCAATTCGCCGAACGCTTCGGTCCGGCCAGCCAGACACTCCCTGATCAGTTGCTGGTCGGAATTCGCGTCCGGGGACATGGCTTTGGACGGCTCGTTCGACTGAAAAGTTCCCTGCGATTATGACACCGACCGTCGATACAGACAGAGTCGGCCCCAGAGGGCCGAATCGTCCCCGACAGGCCACTCCGATGTCAAGTCACTGCCAGAGAATACGTTACGGCGAATTCCCGAACTCCAGATCATCAGAAGACACGCGCAGAGTCGCCGACTCGAAACTGACGGCGGCGGTCAGAAATTTCGTCGGCACAAGGGCTACCAGTTGCCGTGTATCGTCTTCACCGGAGCCGTCGACGAATTCGTACTCCACCACCGCCCCGGAATCGCGCTGTTCGCGGATCTGCGACTTCCTGGCGGCTCGGCGGGTCCGCCCATCGGCCCCCACCAAATAGACATCGTTGTGCAACACCCATGATCGGTGCGATTCGAAGAGCGGCCCCTCGTCATCATAGACAACGCCGAGCAACACCCGGGTTACCCGTCCGGCATCGGACTGACGCCCGGCTTCCAGCTCTTCAAGACTGACGGTGACACCTCCGTGGCGCTGCTTCAGCGGCTTCGGGTCCTCGAGGCGATTGAACACGAACCGTTGCTCGGCCAAAGCAAGCTCGACCTCCAGTTCTCCTGACACGGTCACCTGGTCCACCGAGTCATCAGTCTCAATCATGAAGTCGATCGAGAAGGACGCGGTGCCCTGACGGCTGATGGGCAACTCGCGGCGAGCATCAGGATTCAGCGTTGACAGTGACCTCTCGTTCACCCGGCAGGAAAAGTCGGAGTCCGCGATCTGGATGTACAACGGCCTCAGCCTGGGCTCGGCCTCAAGCACAAAGCCGGCTCTCACGATCTTCCGCTTCGAATCTGTGAAGTCCGGCCGCACCTCGACGCGATCGATGACGACCCGAAAGGCCCCCGCCGGGACGCTTGCCGGTGTCTCATCAGGTGATGCGCGGCGTAGTTCCAGGCGTGGAAGCCCTGTCCCTGCGCGGTCCTCCCACCACAGATCGTGCTCCTGATGCAGCGCCGTCATGACCTCCCAGAAGGTGCGCCCACGCCAGTCGAGGGAGAACACGCCCGATTCCGCGGCCAACGCGGGGTCGGCCTGGACGCGATTTCCGGTCTGACGCTCAATCTCGGTACACAACTCGGCGAGCGTGAAACGACCGACGAGTGTGACCAGCGCAGCCTGTGCAGTCAGTTCAGCCTGGGCTCGTTCGAGCTCTGCGCGGATTCTCGACAGAGCATCGCGAGCTCGCACCGACAGCTCCCCGGCAGCCAGCTCTGTGAGCGACGTCAGAATCTGCGGGCCCAGATTGCGCAGCCGTCTCTCGGCGAGTGCCCGCTCGCTTCCCAGCGGACTGTCCAACAGCTCAACGAGCTGTGTGACAGCGGATGCCAACACCGGGTCCAGTATTCCCGTTTCCGCGACTTCGATGTCGACGGGCCCGTCTGCGAGGCAAACGACGCCTACAGCACCGACCAATCCAGCAATTGCCGCCGCGAGCAGCAGCTTGTGACGGACGAGCCGCGACACGAGTTGCATCTTCGGGCCGGATTTCTGCGTGTCTGAAATGTTGCCGAATCGCATCACTCACCCTCGTGGGGGGATCTCAACCGCTTCATCCAGTGTAAGCGGCCCCCTGCTGCCTGCAAAGACGCCTCCGCCAGCGCGATCCGCTGATGCCTGCCCCACGCCGGCCTAGGTTTGACATGTCCTGCGGCCGCGAATCTCCCGCAATATCGGTGCTGTCCATGCGTCTGTGCCCGATCTGCGTCACCTGCACACTGCTCGTGGTCGCGGCTTCCTCGCCGTCCACAGCCGGTGCCCCCCTGCTCGAACTGCAGGTTGCGGATCAGACTTACGTCGGCAAGTCGCTGGCCCACAACCAGCACGTCTGCTGGCTGGCCCAGCCGGATGGCCTTTACGCAGAGGTGCCGCTGGCCAACGTCACCTCGTTTCGCAAACTGAATGAGGATTTCGAGCCGCTGACAACCGTGGAGACGCGAAACCGGTTGCGACGGGAATTGGGACACGGCTGGGAGATTGCTGGCACGAAGCACTATCTCGTCTGTGCCCGCGGCCCTCAGGAGCGTGCGTACGCAGAAGTGTTCGAGAGGCTGTACGGCAACTTCCGTCAGTACTTTCGCACGCGTGGATTCTCGCTGGCCGCGCCCGAGTTCCCGCTGGTCGCGATCGTCTTCCCCGATGTTGTCGATTTCGCGGAGTACTGCCGGATGGATGACCTGCGCTTCGTGCCAGGTCTCCGGGGTTACTATCGCCGCACGACGAACCGCATCGTGCTGTTTGACCCCGGAGAAACATGGCTGTCCTCAGAGGTCCCGCACGATCGACCGACGACACTCACTCGGAGTTTCGTCGACTTCAATGGGGAAGTGCAGGGGCCCCGGTGGCTCTGGCGTGATGCCCAGGTTGCGGTTCGACCCGTCGCTTACGCCTCCCTTGAATCCAGTCTCGCCGAGACGTTGATTCACGAAGGGACCCATCAGATCGCGTTCAATCTCGGGCTGCACAGCCGCATTGGCGAGACGCCCAAGTGGGTCGTGGAGGGCCTCGCCACAATGTTCGAGGCGGAAGGTGCCCGTCAGAACCTCCGTGCGTCCGCTCCCAGCTCGCGCGTCAATCCCGAGCGCCTGAACTGGTTCCGGGACTACGCCCGCCGTCGACGCCCCGGAGGATCGCTGGCGCAGTTCGTGGTCGATGACCACGCGTTCATGACCGCGACGCTGGATGCCTACAGCCAGGCCTGGGCGCTGACCTTCTTCCTGGCGGAGACCAGATCCTCGAAGTACGCCGCGTACCTTCGACGGATCGCAGAGCGCGACCCGCTGACTCCCTATGGGGCAGAAGAACGTCTTCAGGACTTCCAGCAGGCGTTTGGAACCGACGTGTCGCGATTGGAGGTCGCGTTCCTGAGGTTCATCACAGACCTGGATTGACCAGCGGTGGCGAGGAGCGGCCAGCGGGACCGGTCACTCTTACGCGACGCGCGACAGGATGCCACGCGTGGCCCCCGAATCCACCTCCGCCCGAATCAGGGCCCCTCTTGCGACTGTGTAATCCGAGTCAACTGCCCGCCGCAGTTCGGACACCGCCCGTGGCAGACTGCACTCCATGAGGGCCCGTTCCATCAGCTCGATGAACCCACGGACGCGGGTGACGCCTCCGGAGCAGACCATCGGCAAAGCCTTGGGCAACGAGAGCACGTAGGGATTGCCAGACATCTTCACCTTAAGCGCCAGCAACAGCTCGTGCAGCAGTTCTTCGTAGAGCAGCGCCACACGCTGTTCGCGTTCGCTGATCGGCTGGGTTACCGAGATCAGTTGCGTCTCTTTCCAAGTCGCGATCTCGCGCAGATTCAGATAGCGGTTGCCTTCGCTGTCCCACAACAGGCTGCTTTCGCTCTCAGCCAGTTGGGCGTCGATCCAGTCTCCTCCCTGTGGCAGAGAAAACCTGAGACAGGAGTTGCCACGATGGGCAATGGACACGCGCGTCGAGCCCGCGCCGAAGCTGACCGCAATTCCCGTGAAGCCATCCACGGCCATTTCCGACAGCAGGACCGCCGTTCCAGCGTCCAGCAGTTGAGGTGTGTAGCCGCTCAGGCGGACGAGCTGTTCGAAGAACTCCACCTGATCGCCCTCCGCGACTGTCGTGGGCGGCGTGAGGCAGCAGATCGCCCCCGATACGGCCGGAACCGGCAACAGTGACTCGATCAACGACGCCATGACCTGCCGGGCAAGCGGATCATCCATCGGCAGTTCCCCGTCACGCAGGAGCGGGATCTCTGGAATCTGCAGCGTCTCTGCCAGTTCTCCGGCTGCACGGCCGATGACCAGCAGACTGCCCTCGCAGGTCGCATAGCGGTACGACGAAGACTCCAGCAGGCGGCGCTGCTGCGGACGGTCCGGCAGTACGACGTACCGGGCCATGTTCTGTCGACCGATGAGCCGGGCCCCCTGCTGTCGCAACGACCGCAGGGCGCGAGTACCGATGTCCAACGAGACGCTCATCGTCTTTTCTCCCGCTCCATTGCCACCAGGACGCGTTCCAGCAATCCGCGGCGAGGCAGAGCCTTTGGCCCCTTTTCTGCCGCGACTGTGTCCGAACTTTCGGAAGTCACAGGTGCATCGACGCGCAGCGATTCCCCGGAGAAGCTCTGCTTCGAAACGGGGACAGCTTGCTCCGCAGCGTCGATCGTACGCGGCCGCGCCTCGTGCGCCGCCGCGTAATGCGGACCTGCTAGCGCCTCCCGCTGATTGAGGATCAGACGACGACGACCAATTGCCTGACCAAAGTAGGCCAGTCCCTCGGGAAGTCGCGTCTCCTCTTCCAGCAGTGGCATCCGATTTTCGATGAGTTCGTCAAGTGACTGTCGAGTGGCGGGGGGGGACCCGTTTCGACTTTGGCTGAGCTCGGCACCGACCGTCGTTGGCTCACGATCGAGGCGGGACCAGATGAGTGAAATGGCGAAACAGACCAGAGACAATGTCAGCACACCCGCCGCCAGACGGTTGACACTGCTCGCGCTGCTTTTCTGATCGGCATCCGTCGATTGCGGGGGAAGTGGAGCGGGCTCCTCGGAAGCTTCGTACTTCTCGTCCACCGTACGTCCCCAGGACATCTGAGCCTCGAAATCTCTGGGCGCCGGTGCTGGCAAACCGGAAGCGCCTGGGACTACGGACGCGAGTTCGGCCGCTTCGCTCGGTGGTCCCGGGACCTCACTGGTCCCTCCACTCTCGTCAATCACCGCTTGAAGCGACACGTTGAGGTCTGTGAATGGCAGCTCGCTGGCCCCCTCGTCAGTCGTCGTCGGTGTCGTCGGGCCGATCGGGTCCTGCGATCGAGATCGAGGATTCTCATCGACATTGGGGCGTGAAGCGGTGGTCACCGAACTCTGTCGGTGCAGCGACCTTTGAAGTCCCCCATTGGCACCGTTGAATTCGAGTTGGCCAGATCCCTCGCGAAGCGGGATCGCGGGCGGTAGGGCGAGCGCATTGAGCAGCTGGCCCTCATCACCTGTACCTGTGGGAGGTTCCAGAATGAGGACGTCGCCCGACAGCAGCGGCATCTGATCATCTGGCCTGCTGAGAAGCGATGGGTCGCTGTTCTTGCGGAACACTCGTACCCGAGTCCCGAAGTCCTTGGGTTGTGTCAGCGCTTCCCGCACACCGGCAATGGTTGCCTTGGAAAGGTCCAGAGGGACCACAACCGGCCGCTCGGCGACAAGATTGATGAACGCGACGGGAATGGCGGGGACGCCTTCGGCCGTCATGACGATGTCTGCCGAAGTGGGACCAGACAGGCGATGGAACACCACCACGTCCCCGGAACGCACCGGCTCGCTCGAGCCGGGATGGAACACAACGTGCCGGACATCGTGAGCATCTCGGATGATGTGGGCAACCGGCGATGCCCAGGTATTCAGTCCTCCCGCACGGTCCACGAGTTCTGCCAGTGAGATTTCGGCCTCATCCCCGGCAAAGACGGCCGACTGCTTAACGGCGCCCAATATCGCGAAGTAGGATGTGGCGTGCGTGGGCTGACCCGCGAACCCTGGCCGGAGTTCCGTCTTGCGGGAATACGCCACCGGAGCGAATCCTTCGCTCCCTGCGTGTACCGCCATGACCAGCGCCCCACAGGCGATGAGCATCAGCGACAGCATCCGCAGCGATCTGAATCCAGATCGCTGTTGACTTCTCCAACCCTGGTGCTGTCGACATCCTGCCATGGATCCGCCCCTCCCAGTGTGAGGACGCAACTGGGCCCGCGCGATGAGATACATCTGGTGTAATCGGCACAAAGGTCAGACCCTCATCACCCAAAAAACGGAGGGCCGACCATCGCCGCCCCGGACACATTCTACCGCAAGCCCTGAACCAGAAATCGCTTACGCAAAACCTGCCTTCTCGCACCGCCTTCAGATTAGCGTGCTACGTTTGAGCAGTCGCCGGTCCGCGAAACGCACAGCCTTCGCAGAGTCTTCTGCCAAGCCCTGATCGAGGTCAAACCGTGTCCACCACTCTGGAACTGCCACTGCAATCTCGCGTCGAGAATCGCTGTCTGATCGTGACGGACTGCCCCCGGCTGGGTGGGGAACTGCTGCAGCACGTCACGAGCATTCCTGCTTGGGAAGACTCGCGCGTTCTGGCGGGCCCCGAAGCGCAGACCAACCTGCTGGAGTCGGAGTACGATCTGGCCGTTCTAGACTGGGATTCGCTGGGCAACCAGGCGCTCTCGACACTGCGCACTTTGGTCCGCATCAATTCCTGCCCACCCGTCCTGGTGCTGGTCGCCGCTGGAGAGGAAGCCTGCGTCGTCGAGGCGCTGACCGAGGGGGCATGGTCTTACCTTCCGCGCGATGAGGTCAGCTCACGCCTGAGTGCCATGATGGAACTGGCGCGACGGCGCCGCGACCTCCACAGTCTGCAGGTCGCCCATGGCCGCCTGTCGGCCCGGGGGGAACTTGTACTGGGTTGTGATCTGGCGGAAGTGTCGGGCGTCGTCCAGTTGCTGGCCGATCAAATGCGGCGTGTGGGACAGTGTGGCGAGACCGAACGGATGCGAGTCGGAATCGCTATTGAAGAAGCCCTGCTGAATGCCATCATCCATGGCAACCTCGCGATTCACTCGGATCTTCGTGAACGCGAAGATGATGCATTCGAGCGGCTGATCTCGCGGCGACGTCAACAACCTCAGTATCGCCAGCGAGTCGTCTGTCTGAGGTATCAGATCACTCCTTCCGAGGCCCGCATCTCCATTCGGGACGAAGGGCAGGGGTTTGACAACAAGACGGTCCCGGATCCGACCGCGGCCGAACAACTCACCCGGCAGAGTGGACGAGGACTCCTGCTGATGCGGACTTTTCTGGATGAAGTCCGCTTCAACGAGTGCGGGAACGAAGTGACGCTGGTGAAGCGGATGGGCTGAGCGTCTGGACGCGCGATGAACGCGCGCGAAGCCCGACTCTCTCCGGATGCCTGCGCTGCCGCGATCCGGGAACCTAATGGCAGGGCGTTGCTTTTTGCCCGATGATCCTGCATTCTAAGTCACGCGGTGGCGCCTCGCCGCAATCGGTCGGTCTCCGCTTTCGCCACACTCCTCAGGTTCTCGTGATGTATCCCCACACACTGCGGCTGTTCGCCGTCTGCCGGTCGTGGCTGGTCCTGCTGGGTCTCACATCGACACTGTTCGGTCAGACCTTCCGGGCTGTGCCAGGTGAAGCCTCGATCAATCCACAACGGGAACAGCTCAAGCGTGATGCAGACGCTGCCTATCGCGAAGGAGACTACGAGCGGACCATTTCGCTCACCGACGAGGTGCTCTCGGCGAACGCCAACGATGATGTCGCACTCTATCTGCGCGCCAGTGCCCGCGTCGAACTCGGCATCGCGCGCTCCGATCGAGCTCTGTTACGCGATGGAATCCAGGATGCTCGTGAAGCCCTCCAGAAACAATCGCCGCAGAAATCGGATTATTACCTCCCCTATCTGTACGGAATGACGCACCTTTCACGCGTTGAGCAGAAGCCCTCACATGCCGAGACGGGGCGGCAGGTCGCCAGCCAGTTGCTGGAGCGCTCCGGACTCACACCCCCCGAACGGGCGAACGTGCTCTACCAGCGGGGATTGGCGGCCCTGCAGTTGGAGGACTTTGATGCCGCCGCGGAGGATCTCCAACAGGCTGTCTCGCTGCAGAGTGATCATCTGGCAGCCCATCTGTCGCTCACCGAAGCCCTGAGCCGTGCCGGACAATCCGACGCCGCCGAACAGGCCATCAATGCCGCCGTCACCCGGTTTCCCGAGATGCCGGTGGTCCTCAATCATCGCGGCGTCTATCTGCAATCGCAGGGACGAACAAACGAGGCCGTTCGCGACTTTACCGCAGCCCTGGAAATGAATGACAAGTATCTCGAACCCTACCTCAATCGAGGCTATGCCCTGCTGGAAGCCGACGACCCCGAAGCCGCCATCGGTGATCTGAGCCGGGTGATCGAGCGACAGCCCGACAACATCCCCGCTTTGAGTATGCATGGAGCCGCCTGTCTGGCGCTGGGCCAGGCCTCTGATGCGGTTGTGGACTTCCGCCGTGTCCTCGAACTGGGACCGCCACAGCCTGGCACCTGCGCCGACTTGGGGCTTGCGCTGTTGTTTTCGGGCAACCCTGCGGAAGCATCACAACACCTGTACCGGGCACGCGAAATTCAGCCTTCCATGCGTTTCTTGCAGCCTTGGCAGTGCGCTGCATTGAAGATGAACGGGGACCACGCGGCAGCCGAGCAGACGGCCGCTGAGGCGCATGCGCCCCACCGAACAGCGCGACTGGTTCGATGCGTTGACACTCGCGATTCTGGGAGAGGTCGATGAGGCCGAGTTGCTGTCTCTCGTCGATGGCGAAGATGGCGCCCGCCGTGAAGCTCAGCTTTGTGAGGCCAACTATTTCCTGGGTCTCCGCCGGAAGATCGCCGGCGACCCAGAGGCCGACAGCTACTTTCGCCGGGCCGTGGAATCGCCCGCGAAACGAATTTCTGCCCGTCGCGGCGCTCAATACGCTCTCGGTGAATTCGCCGACGATGAGAATTCACCGTAAGGCAGCGGCTTGTGACTCGCGCACTGCCCTGAATCCCGGAGATCCGCACTCCGGGGACGGCAGCGACGCTCACAAGATCATCTCCCCAGACTGAGTGGACGGTCTGACCGGCGCCGATCACGCGTCCGTGACTGTTGCCGTCAGAATACCTGCGGGATACCTCACGGATCCCGAATGATCACGGGCAAGCCACTACGACCGCACTCGCCTGACCGACACGCGTGAAGTTGACGTTCAGAAAGGTCTTGTTGCTGGTGGTTCGCTTCTTCTGGACGATATTCAGGTTGCATTCCGGATCGGGATTGTCACAGAACACGGTCGCCGGAATGTAACCCGCAGACAGCCCGAGGAGTGACGCTGCCAACTCCAATGTGCCGCAACTGGCTGCGGAGTTGCCCAGCACTCCTTTCAGTCCCGTCACCGGAACTTGCGAGCCGTGGGCTCCGAAGACCTCATGGATGGCCTGAGCCTCGGCAAGATCATCCTCTGGTGACCCGAGCCCGTGGGCGTTGATGTGCCCCAATTCGTCGGGCGCGACCCCCGCTGACCGCAGGGCCATCCTCATGGCATTGGACACCGCTCTGCGGATGTCGGGGCCCCGATCAACATCTCCCACGCAGGACGAGCCGGAACCCAGCACCGTCCCGAGGATCGTGGCGCCCCGGGCTCGCGCATGAGACTCCTCCTCGAGAATGAAGGTGCAGGCACCCTCTCCAACAACCTGACCGCGGCGGTTCACATCGAAGGGGCGACAGCCCCCCGAGGGATCTTCGGGCCGCGGCTCCACATCATGCCACAAGGCCGCATGCAGCGCCTTGATCTGATGGACCCGTGTGCCGGTCGTGCCGACGATCATCATGTCGGCGGCACCACGACGAATCACCGACATGGCCTCGGCCAATGCGAGATTCCCGGAGGCTTCGTCGAGAGTTACGGAATTGCTCGGGCCGCGGGCATCAACGAAGATGGCAATGTGACAGGCTGGCATGTTGGGCAGGTACTTCAACAACCAGAGCGGTTCGAGATTGGAAAGGCCGGTCTGGCCCCACTCCTCAAACTGGAATACCCCCGCGTCATCGCGACAGGACCAGCAGGCGTCCGTCAGTTGTGGAGGCGGGCTGAACATGAGATTGGCCCCGAAATCGACCCCCAGTCGCTCGTGGTCGATCGCGTCCAGATCCAGCCCCGAATCCTGCACCGCCAGCATGGCGGAAGCCGACCCCATCTGGATGTCGCGACACATCACGCGCAGCATCTTGCGCTGATTCTTGGGAACCAGCTCCCTGGCCGTCTTCTCGTCAAAGTCGGGGATCTCGCCACCGACCATTCCGGGCAGGAAAACATCCCCCCGAAAGTGTGACTGGATCTCTCGAATCCCGGTCCGTTCGGCTGACAGACTGTCGCAAAACGGCTGACGGCCCACCCCGATGGGACTGACGATCCCCACACCGGTGATTACCACACGTCGATCGCAAGCAGAACCCTGAGTCATAGCCTCGAACCACGAGGAGTGAAGGAAACGACACCTCTGGCAGACCCGAGGCATCTCAACTCAACCAGATCGTCGCGCACCCGGAAGCCGCGACGGGTCGGTGTACCCCTGGAAACCGGGCTATAGGAGAAATGGTTGCCCGAGTTTTTGCAACCATGTCCCTCAGCAAAAACGCCAGCAGATCCGAAAACGGTTCAGGTTGCTGGATTTGGGTCGCTGAGCCGCTTCCCTGGCTGTTCCTGGCATGAACACTCAGGCCGGTCCGGCAGGGGGCGGTCCGGCCAGCATCGAGCGAATGACCCCCGCCGCCCTCAGGACCGCTTCCCGGCCGACGTCGAGGTGGGTGCAGGCCCGCAACGCTTGGGGTCCCACGTCGTAGAGGAGGACACCCTGAAGCTTGAGAGCTTCGGCCAGGCGTGAGGCCGGTCCCCGCTGTGGATCCAGCCCGAAGAACACCAGATTCGTCTCGACCTCGTCCGGCACGACGCTGATCCCCGGGATTTCTGCGAGCGCCTCCGCCAGCATCCGCGCATGCTCATGATCCCGCCCCAGACGGTCGATGTGGGCATCCAGCGCGTAAAGACAGGCGGCCGCCACGATACCCGCCTGCCGCAGGGCTCCCCCGAACAGTTTGCGTGCGCGCCGGGCGCGTGCGATCTCTTCGGCGCTTCCGACCAGCGCCGATCCCATTGGACACCCCAATCCCTTCGAGAAGCAGATGGACACCGTATCGACCAGCCGCCCGACATCGCGGGCCAAGTAGCCCCGAGCTGCGCACGCGTTAAACAGCCTTGCCCCATCCAGATGCACCTTCAAGCCCTGCTCGATGGCCCAGTGGTGGACCCGCAGCAACTGATCGAGCGGGTAGGTCCGCCCACCACCCAGATTCGTCGAGTTTTCCAGGCACAACAGGCGGGTCGGAGCGAAGTGCTGGTCCTTCCCCCGGATCTGTCCGTCAAGATGTTCCACATCCAGGCGGCCGGCATCCCCCCGCAGGCGCCGCACACTCACACCGCTGAGGACTGCCGGTGCGCCCGATTCATAATTGGCCAAGTGGCCGGTCTCCTCAATGATCAACTCGTCACCCCGCTGGCAATGAGCCCAGACCCCCATCTGGTTCGATTGTGTGCCGGAACAGGCAAAGACGGCGGATTCCTTGCCAAACAGCTCGGCCAGACGTTCCTCGAGCCGATTCACAGTGGGGTCCTCGCCCAGCATGTCGTCCCCGACATCGGCATCAGCCATCACCCGCCGCATCTCGACTGTCGGTTTGGTGACAGTGTCACTGCGCAGGTCCACAACAGGATTATCCATTCTCGTCCCCGCGGCCCGGTGGTTTCCGATTGCCACTCCAACATCTAACATGACAGGTGAAGGTTCAAGTTCACCCCACACCCGCACGACGGACATGCCACTCGACATCACGATCATCAATTGCGCACAGGAGGACGCCGGCCCGGCACTTCAGCACCTGCGCCAAAAACTCAGTCCTCAAGGCAACGTCGTGTCCGAGGCCGGTCGGCAGCGGACGCTGGAGTTGTTCGGGGCCGCGCTGTCACCCCAACAGGTTGTCGAACGAATTTGCGAGGATGTCCGTCAGAACGGGCTGGCGGCGGTGCTGGACTATACGCGAAAGCTCGACGGCAAGTCTCTGACGGCCGACACGATGCGCGTGACCACCGGGGAACTCGAGGCCGCCCATGAAGATGCGGATCCCGTCTATCTCGCCACGGTCCGACGAATTCGGGATCACCTTGTCGAATTCCAGCAGGCGACTTTGCCCTCCCAGATCTGCATTCAACGGCAGGATGGTGAGGCACTCGTGGAGCTGAGACAGCGACACCTCCCGCTGCGACGTGTCGGCGTGTGCGTCCCGGGCGGAGCCGCCGCCTATCCGTCGACCCTCCTGATGACGGTCGTGCCCGCACAGACCGCGGGCGTCCCGGAGATCGTGGTCGTCGCGCCACCCACCGACTTTGGTGCCTATAACCGGGACCTGCTCGCGGCGTGCTATGAGCTGGGGGTCACCGAAGTCTACCGCCTCGGAGGCGCCCAGGCGGTGGCCGCCATGGCGTACGGTGTCGAGGGGCTTCCGCGAGTTGACAAGGTCGTCGGTCCGGGCAATCTCTTCGTGGCGCTCGCGAAACGTTACGTGTTTGGCGAGGTCGATATCGACTCCATCGCAGGCCCCAGCGAAGTTGTGGTGCTCGCGGACGAGTCGGCCCGCCCCGAATTCGTCGCCAGTGACCTGATTTCCCAAGCCGAACACAGTCCGGGCTCGGGCGTGCTGATCACCTGGCATGCCCCGCTGATCGAACAGGTCCGCGAGCAACTCGAGGCACGACTGAATCGACTCGAGCGCGGTGATCTCGCTCGTGAGTCACTACAGCAATACGGGGCGTTGATACTCACGGGCGATGAGACCGAGGCCGCCAGACTCAGCGATCAACTGGCTCCTGAACACTTGCACATTTCGACGGCGGATCCGGAAAGCCTGCTGGGACGAGTACAGAATGCCGGTGCCATCTTTCTCGGACATTACTCGCCGGTCGCGCTGGGCGACTACGTGGCTGGCCCCTCCCACGTCTTGCCCACCGGAGGAACCGCCCGTTTCGCAAACGGCCTGAACGCGGCCGACTTCCTCAAGCGATCATCCGTGATCTCATACAACAGGCCCGCACTGGAACAGGCGGCCGACGACGTCCGGCTGATGGCCAACAAGGAAGGGTTAACGGCCCACTGTGGTAGTGTCGATGTGCGCCTCGAGGAACCTCATGGGTAGCACAGGAGAACACGGCGGCAGGACATCGGGCACCCGACGCCTGCTGGGGATCTTCGCCAGGCTGCCTGTCCCGCAACAGGTCAAGACGCGGCTGGCGAACGCCTGGAATCCCCGCGCGGCCTGCGACTTGTACGAAGCGTTCCTCTACGACATCCGCGATCAATACCGGCAGACGGCCGATGCACGCGTCTGGTGCTACACGCCCGACACCATAGAGGCACGCCACTACTTTCGCGAGCTTGCCGGGAATGACTACGAACTCGTTCCCCAGGCGGAAGGAAACCTGGGAGATCGTCTTGATTTCTGTTTCCGGAGCAATCTGGAGTCCCGGGCGGATCAACTGATTGTCATCGGCGCCGACAGTCCGACACTGCCTCAGGCCTACATCCAACGGGCCTTCAGCGAGCTTCAGGCCGGCTGTTGCGACAGCGTGCTGGGACCGGCACTGGATGGAGGCTACTATCTGGTGGGGCTGCGAAAGTGGCAGCAGGGGCTGTTTGACGACATCGACTGGGGAGGCTCCAGCGTCTGCTCGCAACAGGCACGGCGTTTTGAAGAATCCCAGCTGTCTGTCAACTTCCTACCCCCCTGGCACGACATCGACACTCGCGCCGATCTCGAAAGACTCAAAGGTGAACTGGCTCGCCAGCCTGCAGCAGCGACTTGTCCGACAACGACCGCTGTTCTTCAAAGACTGAGGGAATTATGACCACAGCAACACCGTCCACCACGACCACACCGCGCACCGGATACGAACGCGCAGACTTTGCGGAGATTGACGGAGTGCCCTGTCCCTGTGGAATTGCACGGCGGGCTTTCGAGAATGTCGAAGACTTTCCCGGAACAGTCCATGTGACCGAGATCTCTGACGCCGCGAAACTGCACTACCACAAGCGGCTGACCGAGACGTACTTCTTCCTTGAGTGTGAACCCGATGCTCAAATGCAACTCGATGACGAATTGATTCCCGTTCGCCCGGGACAGTGCCTCATGATTCGCCCCGGCACGCGGCATCGAGCCGTCGGGCGGATGAAAGTGCTGATCCTTGTGCTCCCCAAATTCGACCCCGCCGATGAGTGGCTCGACGACTGACTCGTGCCCCATGGAACGGGGGAAAAAGGACAGCGAGTGCGCTCGGGGTGGGCATCGGGCGTGCCGCGACAGGCAGTTCCTGATGCCAGTCGTGAATCGCCCCGCATTTTTCAACGGTACGCGAATTGCTCTCTGCTGGGGCTGATGGCGGCTGGCTGGAGCATCTGCGCTAGCCAACGCCGTTTCGCGGGCTTAACATACTTCAGGGTGTTGCACGATCTTCAATGAGATTGCCCACCACCAACACTCGGCCCAAGGATGGTGCGGCCGAGTTAGAACAATCTTGATCAAACGCACTCACTGTGCGCACCTTTGAAAGACACCAGCAAACATGGATGTCCTGTTGAGTTCTGATCGCGGACATACCCCAACGCGATTGTTTTCTGCAGGCGAACTTGAAGCATCCGCGCTTCAGGAACGCTTTGAGAACATCACGGGCAGTGACCAGGTCACCTGGCCCATCACTTATCGCATGATCCGGCCGCTTGGCGCAGGCGGGCAGGGGATTGTCTTTCTGGCGGACCGGCTCAATCCGCATGATTTGTCGTTCAGACTGGCATTGAAGTTTCACCGACCAGACATCTACCCGGACATCACCACTTATCGCAGCGACATGGCCCGTGTCGCTCATGTCGCGAACGAACTGGCCCAGATCCAGCAGGACCACCTGCTCGACATCTTCAATTTCGTCGAGACAGACGGCATCCACGTGATGGTGATGGAGTGGATCGACGGCATCGACCTGGCCCATCTTCTGCGGCCGGGGGTTATGGAGCGTATCCGGCGCGCGTTGATCAGGATGGCTGGGACCATGTCAACGATGTCGTCGTCACCCCCACGCCACAACAGTTGCGGCTCAAGCCGGGGGTGGCCAACGCGATCCTCCGGGAATGCCTCGCCGGGCTGGCAGGTTTGCATCGACGCGGGATCATTCATGCGGACCTGAAACCCTCGAACGTGATGGTCAAGCGCACCGGCAACTGCAAAGTGATCGACGTCGGGTCGGCATTTCTGCTCAGTGATCTGCCGCATCGGCCAACTTGGACACCACGTTATGCCGCGGTGGAAGTGCTCGAAGGAGCACGGCCCACGCCCCAGTCCGACCTCGCCAGCCTCGGCTACGTCTTCATCGAGATGCTCAGCGGTCAGTTTCCCTTCGCGTCAGCAGCGAGCCCGGCTGATTTGATCGAGCAGAAGAAGCGTTTCCCCGACGCACTGCACGATCTCCTGCCCGACGAAGTGGCTGAGAATGAGTTCTTGATCAGCCTGATTCACCGATTGATCGCACCCGATCCGCAGGAACGGTTCGTTTCCGCCGAGGAAGCGGCTGTGGGAGAACAGGGAGCGTCCGAGTTTGAACGGCAGCTCATCATGGGCGACCTGGCGAGCGTCTACCAGAACGAAATCCGAGTCCTGCTGGAAAAGCTGGACTGAATCGGGGCATGATAGACACAGCCCACGGCCTGAAGCCATCCCGGCGAAGACGGGTGGGTGAACCACGTTCTGGTGTTCCCTGCGTCGATGCTCCGCCCCTGGATCTGGATTCTGTCCATCATTACCGTGATCTGCGCGGGTGTGTGGTTGCTGGCACAGGCCCACCGCGAGACCACGCTGGTCATCGCCAGTGGTCCCGCCGCCGGACGATACGAGCAGGTCGCATCCGTCCTCGCCAAGTACCTGCGTGAATCCCTGGGAGCCGATGTCAGGATCATCTCTACGTCGGGCTCTCTCGAGAACATGCGGCTGCTGAGGTCAGGCCAGGCCGACCTCATTCTCTACCAGCATGGCACAGAAGACATCCTGCAGCAGGCTCTTCCCGATGGTGGCGACAACTGCGAGCCGGCCTTCGTGGCCAACCTCTACTCGGAGGTCACCCACTTCATCGTCGCCCGCAACTCGCTCATTGACGAGGTCCCAGACCTGATCGGCAAACGTGTCGCAGTGGGCCAGCGCGACTCGGGCGACTATGCCCTGAGCACGCTGCTGCTGGAGCACTTCGGCATTCCCGAACAGGACCTCGTTCCCCTGCATCTGACGTACGACGGGATTGAACAGGGATTCCGAGAGGAGCAACTGGATGCGGCTTTCATCACGGCGGGACTGGGCGCTCCCATCTACCATCGCCTCTTCAACCGCAACGTGGCCGGCAACGAAATCCTCTGCGACCTGCGAAGTATTCCTTACATCGCGGCACTTACCGCACAGCAGTTTCCCGTCGAAGAGTTCCTGATTCCGGCGGGCTACTACCGTTCACTCGAACCGATCGAACCGCTGGAGGATGTCCGCACGGTCGCGTTCCGAGCCGAACTCCTTGTGCGCAGCGACCTGGACGCGACAGTGGTGGAGCAGATCGCGAATATCGTCCTCGATGAGTCGTTCCAGAAGTCGTCCTACCTGACGGAGCTGTTCGCTGTCGGTCCCGCATTCGCCCGCCACAAGCCGGAGTTCTCCCTGCATCCCGGTGCACTCCACGCGTATGATCCAGAGCTGAAGCCTCTGCTGCCAACAGAGTTTGTCGAGGCCACTGAAGGCATGCGCTCCTTCATCGTATCGGTGCTGATCGCCGGCTATCTGGCGATTCGCTGGTGGAAAGAAACGCAGCGCAGGCGTGCGACCCACCGACTCGACAGCTACATCCACCGGATTCTGCAGATCGAAAGCCAGCAACTGGATTACGACCAGCAGGCGGGACAGGACGATCTGGCGTCACTGCAGCAGCTCCTGGACGAGGTCAGTCATCTTCGCCAGGAAGCGCTCGGTGAATTCAGCGCACATGAGATCAACGAAGACCAGGCGATCAGCTGCTTCATCTCCATGTGTCACGCACTCAGCGACAAGATCAATGCCAAGCTGACACGTCAGCGACTGGAGCTGGCGCTGCGCAGGTTTGCAGGGGCATCCGGTACTGCACCGCCTGCCGACTGACAGGATTTCCGGCGGTGGTCCGACAGGCCTGGGCCCTGCGGCTCAGGCGAATTCGGGCCGACGTCGTTGGAGCTGGTCTTTCAGCCGGGTCACGATGCTTGAGTGCATCTGACTGACGCGGCTTTCGGACAGTCCGAGCGTCTGTCCGATCTCCTTCATCGTCAGTTCCTCGTAGTAGTAGAGGATGACGATGAGCCGCTCGTTGCGGTTGAGTCCCTTCGTGACCAGCTTCATCACATCGCGCTTCTGAATTCCGCTGGTGGGGTCTTCGCCCTTCGCGTCTTCCAGAATGTCGACCTCACGTACGTCCTTGTAGCTGTCGGTCTCGTACCACTTCTTGTTGAGGCTGACGAGGTTGACCGCCGACGCCTCGGCCCGCATTCGCTGATACTCTTCCAGCGACATGTCCATGCGCACGGCCATTTCCGAATCGGAAGGAGGTCGTCCCAGGGACGCCTCAAGCTGTTTGCGTGCCGCTTCGATCTTGCTCGCCTTGCTGCGGACCAGTCGTGGCACCCAGTCCATGGTGCGCAGCTCGTCCAGCATGGCCCCGCGAATTCGAGGGACGCAATAGGTCTCGAACTTCACGCCGCGAGAGAGATCGAAGGCCTCGATGGCGTCCATCAGGCCGAACACTCCCGCCGAGATGAGGTCGTTCAGGTCGACCCCCTCCGGCAGCTTGGCCCAGACCCGTTCCGCGTTGTAGCGCACGAGTGGGAAGTACTTTTCGATAAGTCGATTTCGGAGCTCCTGGTTACTCTGATCAAGCTTGAAGGCTTCCCAGAGCTCCTGCGTGTCCTGCATGACTCTTGTCGTCATGAACTCCTCCATGAGTACGCCGGTAAGGGCGTGACTTCAGCGGTGCTCCACCATCGACCCCGGACGGGGACTGCGCCCCGGCGCTGCCACGAAAAGTCTCGTGCAACACCGGGACAACCCCGAAGGTTTATCGGATGAAGCCAGCCGTGATGTTGATTCAAACTGTTGCAATCTGCGCAATCGTCACACTTCCGCAAGCGCAGCCCTCCCGGTGTCAGAGCGCTCTGGATGCTGCGAACCCAGGTTCCCGAAGGGACGACCACGTCGCTCAACGGACCGCGAGGGCCGCATCAACGTGGCGCCGAGTATCCAGATCGGTGACGACGAGTCCGGGTGGCGTGACGATGGGTCATGCCGCCGGGACCCCTGACGGGAAGGCCTTGAAGGCCTCCGACTTCTCGAAAACGAGTTGATGTGAGTGAGGGGTGAGAGGAGAGGGCGGGTTTGATATCCGAATAAAAAGGGGCTGTCCAGACGGCACGTCCCGCTTTGATTCGGCGTGCCGCCCGGTCTGAGTGGGGGGGCGCGAGACCAGGTGTCGACGCAAGTCTTGAATCGATCGCATTCTGCGAAGAGCGGCCCTCGGCGATTCGGGGAGTCCAACCCCCGCCGACCGGGCCGTTGCCGCCGGGACAGATCGTGCAGCATCTGCCGAACCCAGCGACCCACGGGGCGAACTCGTGCCATTTCTGCCGCGAGCATCGAGCCCTCCGCAGGACACCCAGCCGTCAGATCGCAGTTCCCAGGCAACGATCGCGTCGCGGACGGCCGTGCCTCCGGACGCCCGTCAGAGACATGCCTCCGCCCGGGAGGCATGTCTGGCAGCGACGACCCGCAAATCACAGCTCCTCGGAAAAGTCTCGAGTCACCCCCTTGTCTTTCAAGTCGGTGATGCATAACATTATGCATCGGGCCTAAAACCTTTTCTGAGGAGACACTGCTTGAAAGCCAATCGAAACCACGGGTGTAAAGCCAACCGAAACCAGGGGCGCCCCGAGTATGCCCGCACGACAATCACCGTTCCCCGCCCGCTCAAGCGACGGATGAAGCGGCAGGGTCCATTGGTCAACTGGTCCGCCGTTGCCACGGCCGCTTTTCGCGAAAAGCTGAAGGAGGTTGAGCCTGACGCTGAGAGCTGTTCGTTGGAAGCCGTTGTGGAGCGGCTCCGTCAGACGCGACAGGGGGGCCCGGCGGCAGATCCGGATGCCTCCGAAGGACATCAGGCGGGCCGCCGCTGGGCGATGCAGAGGGCCACACTTCCGCAACTCGAGCGTTTGTCCGCATTCCGAGAGGGCCACAACGACGAAGAGTGGCAGAAGTTCACTTCGGCCGAGCGCTCCGGGCTGCGGCTGGCACGCCAGATTGCACCGCATGTCAAAGGACCGAGGCGATTCTGGGTCCGGGTTCTCGGTGACGTGTCCGGTCGGTCGCCGGCCTTTTTCGCGGCCTTTGCCAGCGGGGCGCTGGAAGTCTGGAACGAGGTCAAGAACCAGATCTGAGCGATCCCCGGACCGGGGACCTGTGTCCTCGCGGATGACTCATGCGATGCGGACGCGGCTGCTACAATTGCGGCCGCGTTCGCTTTGATTGATCCGCTTGAAGGAACAGGCCATGACATCCGGAGACCTCGAAGAGACACCCGCTCCCGACACCCCGAAGCTGGACTTTGTCCGGCAGATCGTGGCCCAGGACGTGGCGCGGGGATCCACGCGGGACGCGTCCACACGCGGTTTCCGCCGGAACCCAACGGCTACCTGCATATCGGTCACGCCAAGTCGATCTGCCTCAACTTCGGGATCGCGCGGGAGTTCGGCGGCAAATGCAACCTGCGGTTCGACGACACCAATCCCACCAAGGAGGACGTCGAGTACGTCGACTCCATCCAGAACGATGTTCGCTGGCTGGGATTCGAGTGGGACGAATTGCACTACGCGTCTGACTACTTTCAACAGTTGTACGACTGGGCAGTGCAGCTCATCCGGCAGGGTGATGCCTATGTCGACAGCCAGACGCTCGAAGAGATTCGCCAGCAGCGAGGGACGGCGACCGAACCAGGACTCGATTCACCGTTTCGGGCGCGATCCGTCGACGAGAACCTCGACCTGCTTGCCCGCATGCGAGGAGGCGAGTTCCCCGATGGTGCGCATGTGCTGCGGGCGAAGATCGACATGGGGTCGAAACACCTCATCCTCCGCGACCCGCTGATGTACCGGATCCGCCATGCCGAGCATCATCGGACGGGCGACGAGTGGTGCATCTACCCGATGTACGACTATGCGCACGGACAGAGCGACTCACTGGAGGAGATCACGCACTCGATCTGCACCCTGGAGTTCGAGACTCACCGCGTCCTGTATGACTGGTTCATCGAAAGCTGGGCATCTTTCCGTCGCACCAGTACGAATTTGCGCGGCTCAACCTCACGCATACGATCATGAGCAAGCGCAAGCTGCTGGAGCTGGTCGAGGGGAAGCACGTCGACGGCTGGGATGATCCGCGGATGCCCACGCTGTGCGGACTACGCCGCAGAGGCTACACGCCACAGGCGATCCGCAATTTCTGCAGAGACATCGGCGTAACGCGTTATACGGGACTCACCGACATGGTGGTGCTGGAGAACGCGCTCCGCGCCGATCTCAACCAGATCGCGCCGCGACGGATGGCCGTCCTGCGACCACTGAAGGTCGTCATTACGAACTATCCCGATGGTCAAACGGAAGAACTCCCCGCCGTCAACAATCCGGAGGACCCATCGGCCGGAACGCGCCTGGTCCCCTTCGGCCGTGAGTTGTACATCGAGCGCGACGACTTTCTGGAGGATCCGCCGAAGAAGTTCTTCCGACTGTCACCGGGACGCGAGGTTCGACTGCGATATGCGTACTTCATCACGTGCGAGGAAGTCATCAAGGATGCCAGCGGCGACGTGACGGAACTGCGATGCGTGTACGACCCGGCCACCAAGGGCGGAGATGCCCCTGATGGCCGCAAGGTGCGGGCGACACTGCACTGGGTCAGTGCCCAACACGCCCTGAATGCCGAGGTCCGCCTGTACGATCACCTGATGAAGATCGAGGACGCCGGAGATATCCCGGAGGGCGAAGACTGGAAGGGCTACCTCAATGAGCACAGCCTTGAAGTCCTGAAGGACTGTCAACTCGAACCTTCACTTGGCGAGTTCCAGCCGGGAGAACCAGTCCAGTTTGAACGACTGGGCTACTTCACCGCCGATTCGGGATCGTCGCCGGGTGTGTTCAACCGCAGCGTGACACTCAAGGATACATGGGCGAAGATCCAGAAGCGTGGCTGAATCCGGTGATCACCGGCCAATGCACTACGGGGGCAAGGGATGGCGCAGGCTGATCGACCCAAGCGCGGGCTTCGCGATGCTGCCAACTGGCTTGGAGATCGCGAACCCGTGCTGTTGGTCGCGTTTCTCCTGCTGATCGGCGGTGCCTGGGGGTTTATTGCCCTGGCCGATGAGGTGGGAGAAGGGGAGACGGAGGCCTTCGACCGCTGGGCCGTCCGGGCGACTGCGCCAGCAGGCGGACCCGACCGTGCCGATCGGCCCTCCATGGCTGCAGGAGATGGGACGTGACGCGACGGCCTTGGGGGGTGTCGGGTGGCTGGCCTTCTGCACGGGGGTCGTCGCCGGTTACCTCTGGCTCGACCAGCGGCGACGCATGATGGTTTTCCTGCTGGCCGCGATTCTGGGTGGACTGCTCGTCAGCGGAGGCCTGAAACAACTCTTCAATCGTCCGAGGCCTGACGTCGTTCCGCATCTGTCCCACGTCTTTACGACCAGCTTCCCCAGCGGTCATTCGCTGCTCTCGGCGGTCGTCTATCTGACGCTGGGATCTCTGCTGGCGGCATCCGTATCGCGACGACGGCTGAAGGCGTATTTCATCACCGTCGCTTTGCTGCTGACGTTCTTCGTGGGAATCAGCCGCGTCTATCTGGGCGTCCACTACCCGACGGATGTTCTCGCGGGATGGATGGCCGGGCTGATCTGGGCGCTGATGTGCTGGATGACCGCCCACTGGCTGCAAACCCGCGGACGCGTCGAACAACCCCAGCACGCCATGGAACCCGGGCACGCCCTCGGTCGCGCAGGCAGGGCGCGACTGAGCAATAGGCTGCGGGCATCCCCGCACATCCGCTCCCTAGACCTCGTGGTCTTGGCCGTCTTCCCGGTACACGACCTTGTACAGGTCCCGTCGGCGATCGTTCCAGTTCTGCACCGAGCCCTCCTGCCGATGATGATGCAGCAGATCCACGTCGAGGTCGTGGATGATCATCGTTTCGACGTTCGGGTTGCACTCAGCCGCGACGGCATCGCGGGCGAACTCCACATCGGCCGGTGTGTAGATGCCTGACTGGGCATAGTGAATGTCCGCGTTTTCGACGAAGGGCAGGTTGCCCGTGCAGCCGGAAATCGCGACGTACACGTGGTTCTCGACACATCGGGCCTGGGCACAATGCCTGACACGCAAATAGCCGTGCCGCGTGTCCGTATTGAACGGCACGAAGATGATCTTCGCCCCCTTCTGAGC
This sequence comes from uncultured Planctomycetaceae bacterium, assembly GCA_963715185.1. GTDB lineage: Bacteria > Planctomycetota > Planctomycetia > Planctomycetales > Planctomycetaceae > CAVPPT01. Next base: position 501,748 of record CAVQRG010000008.1, on the reverse strand, counting down.
AGCGATCCGCGTCGCTTCTGGAAACTCGATGTCGTAGCAGATCTGGATCGCGACCTTGCCGCAGTCGGTGTCGAAGACCTCTACCCGGTTGCCCGGGGAGACGCCCCACCATTTGCGCTCGCTGGGCGTGATATGCAGCTTGTACTGCTTACCGATCGAACCATCGCGGCCGAAGAGATACGAAATGTTGTACAGCGTTCCCTCTTCGACCACGAAGTGTGAGCCGGCAACCACGTTCACGTTGTACTTGACCGCCTGTTCGGCGAAGAAGTCCAGGTACTGTGGTGTGAACTCCGAAAGCTGCCGCGCCGCCAGTCCCGGGTCGCTGGCCTTCCACGCAGGAGAGCAACTGGGTGGTGAAGAGCTCGGGAAAGAGAATGAAGTCCCCCTTGTAATCCGAGGCCACATCAATGAAGAACTCGCTGGCACGAGCGAAGTCCTCAAAGCTCGCAACCGTCCGCATCTGGTACTGCACGACGCACAACCGGATCAGATCGTGGGCTGGGCGAAAGCGACGTTTTCTGCCCGGCTGGTAATCGAGATTCCGCCACTCCAGAAAGGTGGCATACCCGCGGGAGGCGTCGTCGCTGGGGAAGTAGTTGGGGATCAGCCCCTGCAGGGCAAATCCATTGGCGATCTGTGCAGTCAGCACCGGATCATAGATGGCTTTTTCGGACACCTGCTCCACATACTCACGCGCCGTCATCTGGTCCGCATACTGGCCGTATCCCGGGATTCGGCCGCCGATAATGATTCTCGCCAGGTTCCGCTCCCGACAGACCTCCTTGCGAGCGTCGTACAATCGACGCGCCAGCTTCATGCCGCGGAACTCGGGAGCGACCATGATTTCGATCCCATACAGCGTGTCCCCTTGAGGGTTGTGATTGCGGATATAGCCGCTGTCGGCCACAACCTGCCAGTTGTGCCACTCCATCGCCGGATCGTACTTGAGAATCAGACTGCAGCTCGATGCGGCCAGTTGGCCGTCGACCTCAACACAGACCTGGCCCTGGGGGAACAGACTGATCTGGCTTTGAATCTGGTCGCGGGTCCAGGTGGACATTCCAGGGAAGCAGCGCTGCTGCATCGCCACGAGATTGTCGAAGTCATCCATCGTCATCGGACGAACGCGGATGTCCCACTTGTATTCGTCGAGATCCAGCGCCTTGGCGGACTTGTCTTTCACGATCAACCTTTCGAATTCGAGCCGCTGGGATTGTAGTGGAGGGAACACTGCAGGAGAATCGCCGCGTGCCCCTCGGGATTTGTTCCCACACAGACCGGCCGCATGGATTTCCTGGCAACCCCCGAACGACGACGTGTGCTGCTCTCAGCACTGTACCTCAGTGAAGGGTGCGCCGATCGGCTTCATCTGGCTGGCACTCCCCACCTGGCTGAGAGTCGAGGAGGTCTCGATTGAGACGATTACCTGGCTGACGGCCGTGCTGGTCATCCCGTGGACCTTCAAATTCGCCTGGGCCCCGATCGTCGATGTCCTGCGGACGTCACGCTGGACGTTGAAACACTGGATCATCACCGCGCAATCGGTCATGACGGTGAGCACTGCTTCCACTGGTCGCTGCTCGATCTGGCCCGCGACTTCCAGCTGATCACTGCGACTGCTGCTGATCCATGCATTCGCCGCTGCCACACAGGACGTGGCAATTGATGCGTTGTGCATCTCGGTGACCGAACCCGGAGAATGGGGCCGCCTCAATGGGTGGATGCAGGCCGGCATGCTGCTGGGGCGTGCCTGTATGGGGGAGGCGCCCTGTTGCTTGCCGACTGGGCCGGCTTCGTACCGGTCGTCATCATGCTCGCCGTGGTGACGGGAGGCTCGCTTCTTCTGGTCGCGATGTCGAAACTGCCGCACCAGACACCACCGGCTGCCACGATGCAACCACGAGTCAGCGAGGTCTTTGGCGACATCATCGCGGCACTTCAGCAACGTGACACCTGGCTGGGACTGGCATTCGCCTTAGTCGGAGGAGCAGCCTTCAAGTCACTCGAGGTCATTCTGGGACCGTTTCTCGTGGACCGTGGTTATAGCACAGACGAGATTGGCTGGTTCTCGGCCGGACCGATGATCATGCTGATGATCGCCGGCTCACTCTCGGGGGGGTGGCTCGCCGACCGCCTCCAGCGGCGTCTGTGTGTCGGAGTGGCTCTGACGCTGGTCGTCTCCACCGTCGGAGCATTGGCGATCGCGGACATCCTGCACGAGGAGACTCATGGTCCGCACATCCTGCTGTTGTTGGCGGCCACGGCCTTCGGCATCGGACTGTTCACCGCCAGTTCGTATGCCCTGTTCATGGACCTGACGCGACCGGGCATCGCCGCCACACAGTTCAGCGCGTTCATGGGCGCTACGAACGGTTGCGAATCCTGGTCGAGCTACACAATCGGCCGCATCGTTGCCTCAAGCGGATACGCAACCGGCATGCTCGTGATGTGTGCTGTCTCGCTGGCGGCGATTCCACTGCTCATCCCGCTGTCGATGCGTCGTCACCAGGACCGTGATGCTGCCGCAGATCGAGACCGCCACGGTACGGACCGACAGACTCTTGAAGACGTTGGCCGACATCGCTGAGGGAGTTCCGATTGGCACGGACGGACTCAGGCAGTCGCGCTGCGCACGACGCTCGCCAGCAGCTGGCTTGACAATGTCCGCCAGTCACGGTCTTGTGATGCCAGTCTTCTCAGTGTGTCACCGATGCCCGCCAGAGGCCACTGTCATGTCTCCATTCGTAGCCGAACTCGATTGGCACCACGATTCTGGTCCTGCTGGGCAACGGCGTGGTTGCCAACGTCCTGCTCGACAAGACCAAGGGTCATGGTGCCGGCTGGCTCGCCATCGCTGCAGGCTGGGGCTTTGCCGTGTTCACTGCGGTCCTGTGCGTGGCAGAGTTCAGTGGTGCCCATATCAACCCCGCGGTCACCCTGAGCCTGGCGGCCGCCGGGGAATTCGCCTGGGGGAAAGTTCCTGCATTCCTGGTCGCCCAGATGTTGGGAGCCATCCTGGGGGCAGGCTGCGTCTACCTGTTCTACCGCGATCACTACGCGGTCACCGAAAGTGGCGATGCCAAGCTGGCAACATTCTGCACGTCCCCGGCCATCCGCAACTCTCCCGGTAACCTATTCTCCGAGGCGACCGGCACCTTCGTGCTGGTGTTCGGCGTGCTCCTGATGAGTGATCCCACCTTCGAGATGTCCCCCGGCCCCTCGGAGGCAGCATCCGTCGAAGTCGGACTCGGGTCGATCGGTGCCTTGCGCGTCGGACTGATCGTCTTCGCCATCGGGTTGAGCCTGGGGGGTACGACAGGTTATGCGATCAACCCGGCCCGCGATCTGGGCCCACGGATCGCCCATGCCCTGCTCCCCGTCCCAGGCAAGCGGAACAGCGACTGGTCGTACGCCTGGATTCCCGTCGTCGGACCACTGTTGGGGGGGCTGCTCGCCGCCCTGGTGTATGGTCTGACGGTGACGACGTGATCGCACAAGGTGTCGCACTGAGGGCCGCAGGCTCCCACTACGATCACCCGTCTCTCGGGATCCTGTCGGTTGGGTACGTCAGGCGGGCTGTCGCGGAGTGCGGCGCCGTCGCGGCATTCTGCTGCCAGGCTTGGCGCCGACGGGCTTGGCCGTACTTTGGGTCGCCCGTCGACGGCGGAACTTCGGCACGGGTTTCCTGCCGGAGTCTGGCCTCTGGGCCGAGGAGGCCGCAGCCGTCGCCGTGTGAAACGGGTGCTCGGTGTGGACGTCGATCCGGGCACGAATAAGACGTTCGATCGCCCGCAGCTTACCGCGTTCACTTGGATCGCAAAACGAAAGTGCAATGCCAGTCGCACCGGCACGCCCGGTTCGGCCGATGCGATGGACGTAACATTCCGGTTCGATCGGCAGATCGTAGTTGATGACATGGGTGATGCCATCGACGTCGATGCCCCGGGCGGCCACATCGGTGGCGACGAGCACTCGCGTCTGACCGCTCCGGAAGCGTCCAGCGTACGCGTGCGAGCATTCTGCGACTTGTTGCCATGGATGGCATCGGCCTGCACGCCGGCGCGGTCGAGCTGCATTTGCCACCACGTCTGCCCCTCGTTTAGTGCGGGTAAAGACCAGCACTTGGCCGACATTCGGCTCCTTGAGCACATTGCTCAGCAGGGCACGCTTGTTGGACTGATCGACAAACAGGACCTGCTGAGCGATCCGTTCGACCGTCGTCGACTCTGGGGTGACACTTCGACTCGTACCGGATCCCGCAGAAGGACGTTGGCGAGTTCCGCCGACCTTTGCGGGAATCGTGGCCGAGAAGAACAGCGACTGTCGCTGCTCCGGCAGATGGCTGATGATCCGTCGAAGGTCGGGCAGAAAGCCCATGTCGAGCATGCGGTCCGCCTCGTCGAGCACGAACACCTCCAGTTCATTGAGTCGCACATGTCCCTGGTTCATCAGAGTCCAACAATCGACCCGGCGTCGCGACGAGCACATGGACGCCCCGCTTGAGGTCTCGCACCTGTCGCGACTGACTGACTCCTCCGAACACCACCGTCTGTCGGAAGTGGACGTGACTGCCATACGTCGCAGAAGCTGTCGCCGATCTGAGCGGCCAGTTCGCGCGTCGGCGAGAGCACCAGCACGCGGGGGGCGAGCGTGCGGGCCGGACGTGGCCTGGTGGCGATCTGGTGCAGGATCGGCAGCGCAAAGGCGGCCGTCTTGCCCGTACCGGTCTGGGCACAGCCCAGCAGGTCGCGACCCTGCAGCAGAGGCGGAATCGTCTGTGCCTGAATGTCGGTCGGGTGTCGTATAGTCTTCCTGCACCAGCGCCTGCTGGAGGGGTGCACGAGATTGAGTTCGTCAAAACGTCGTCGGATTCAAGGACTTCGTTCCTTCCATGTGATGTGGAGACCCTGATCCCCGTCACCGGGACCCAGGAGGTCGCCGCAGAATCTGGTCCACAACATCACCGTGGCGGTGGATCCACCTGTTACTGCGATCGCGGTTGAAAGCGATCCGGCAGTGCTCAGGCCAGAGCGAGACAATCGTTCCCGGACGGCCTTGCAGCAGGTTCCCGATCGCTCAAGGCAGAAGGGGAGACACGGAAGCAACGCTGACCCACTCATGCCGGGCCTGGATGAAGTCATCGAGGCCACAGCTCTGCAGGTCGGATCACCGAGCGCAGAGATCAAGGCCTCAACCACGGTTGAGAGAGCACAATGACCTCCGTCGGTCGCATCATACCGAGTCCTGACGATCCGGATAGGCCCAAAGTCGCCATTTTAGACAGAATGCTGAAAACGACGATCGACGATCCGTCTACTCGGGCGTTGCCTCCGCGGCCAGCATGCGCGGTGCCATATCGCGAAACTGCCGCAGCCAGCCCGCCGTGATGGCTCCGGGCAGATCCCCCTGTTGTTCGCACTCGTCGATGGTCCGCCCCCAGTAGAAGCTGATCCAGCCGTCAGTGAACTCCTGCGAGCAGCGAATGAAGTCGACGGTCTCTTCCAGACCAGCCTGCAGCGGAAAAATCTCCTCGACGACCACCGGTTTGCCGACTTCAGTAGGCCTTGAGGGCGCGCAGCGCCTGCTCGACCTCCCCCTTCTTGGGATAGAAGTGGACGCTGACGAAGTCGAACGAGTCCACCAACCTCCGGCCGAATAGAACAACGGTCTCGCCCCGGGAAACACATGGGCCCACGGAATGACTCCCACGGTGATCAGATGGCGGTCGTCCACATCGCGGATCGCGGCGGTCAGCCGACTCGCCCAAGCCTGGCGACCTCTTCGCGCGTGCGGTCGGCGAGATCAAGTGTCAAACGCTGCACGAAGTGCTTTCCCCCCAGTTCCCCGGTGAGCCACTCCGTCTCCGGCTTCCCCTTCCCGGGGAGGATCGGCTCGTTCATCAGGTCGTAGCAGAACACGGCAGAACTGTTCCGGCAGACCGCGGCAACCGCCTGCCAGAACCGGCACTGCACATCCCAGCGGTCGGATTCCGACAGGCTGTTGTACCAGGGCGGCGTATCCTGATTGTGGTAACAGCCTAACCCGGTCAGATCCAGATAGAGGCCGGTCTGTTCAGCGAGCCTCACCAGGTCGGCCAGCCGGCTCAGGTTCTCGTCGTTTACGGCATCCGCGGCAGCCAGGAACTTCGCCACCTGCAGGTGAATCCGTACCGAGTTGGCTCCCAGAGTCTTCATCTCTTGGAAGTCCTCGACAACTGTCTGCCACTCGTCCTGCCAGTAGTCTTCCAGCAGCCGGCCGCTCCCATCGTGATCGTAATTCACGCCCCACAAGACGACACGACGTCCCGATTTGGCCTCCACAAAGTGAGAGCCATCGTCACTGACGCGTACCCAGGGTGGTGCTTCGGCCCGGGACAGCTGAGGCACAGACAACACGCACAGGACCGACAGCACCAGCGCCACACAGGTTCGACATTCCATGGATGCCCCTTCGCAAGAATTGACCAGGATCTCTGCCTGCATGATGCCCGGCAGCGTCCCACAATGCACGCGACTCCGTGACCCGCCGCTGTCACTCGACCCGTTCACGCGGTGCGTCGTAGAGGATCTCCAGCCCCTCGCGCTGGCGGAGACGGTCGCGCCCGGTCAGCAGCGTGCGAGCTGCGATTCGCAGGAGTTGCGGCAGCGAATACAGGCGCAGCTTGCGGCCCGACGTGATCACAGGTTGCCGGAGGATGACGAACCGACCGCGTGCGCAAGGCCTCCGAGAGAAACCGCTCCTCGGCCGCAAAGTACTGCTGGTCAAACCCGCCCACGGCGACGAAGTCTTCGCGTCGAGTGAAGATGAAGCAACCGGCGGCCCAGCCGAAGAGCCGTTCCCAGGCGAAGCAGAACAGGGACGACACCAGTCGCTGCCCCCGGGACGTCTGCTCATCGAACTGCACCCACGCCCCGCCCCCGACTGCCCCGGACGCCATGGCATCCCAGGCCGCACGCAGGGTCTCAGCGGGCAGACGTGTGTCGGCATCCAGAAAGATCACGATGTCGCCACGGGCCTCGCGAGCACCGGCATTACGAACGGCCCCGATGTTATGGATGCTCACAGGAATGACGCGGGCCCCATGTTCCAAGGCGATTGCCGCGGTCCGGTCTGTCGAACCATCGTCGACCACGATGACTTCAGTCGGCTGTCCCAGGGCCTCCAGTGCGACCCTCAGTGACGAAAGCGTCTCCGCAATCAGTCCCTCTTCGTCCCGGGCGGGGATCACGATCGAGAGGGCCGGTTCCCCATGGGGAGGGCAGGACATGGGCATTCCTCAGGGTGCACCGCGAACGTTCGGAGAGGCGGAAAGACAACGAACGGACTCGACGAGAATACTCGACTCTGTTTACAGTACAGGCAGGCAAGCTTGGCGATGTTCGCCCATTCCGGTCTCAGTACTGTAGCCTCAATCAGCAGACGGCGAATCCCTTGGGGATGATCCAGTTCCCCGGGCGCACCGTGTCCCCCCAGACGTCGGGGCGTAAGGCGACGCGGGTGAGGCAGTCCGGAACGGATCGGTCTGGTCGATTGTTGTGACCGCAAACCAAGCAGAGGCTCAACTCGAAAAGGTACGGTGTGCATGAGGCAATCCTGTTTCAGCACGGATCGCTGAGGAGTAAATTCATGGCCAACCAATTCTCACCGGGTGACCTGGTCGTTTACCGCAAGACAAAGCGTAGTCCGGTCCCGGGTCCGCGTGCCGAGAACGTCTATCCCGCCCGAATGGTGATGAGTACGCCTACACGGTCGACAAGTTCTGGGTCGTTCAGCAGGTCTCCCACGATGGTTCGCTGCTCCTGAGAACACGCCGCGGGAAGCAGCATCGTGTCAGGCCCGGAGACCCGAACCTGATCAAGCCGAACTGGTGGCAACGCTGGCGCTATCGAGACCGATTCACCGCATTGCTCGCGGAATCCACTGAGTCCTGCGTGTAGCTCCGGCAATTCGACGGCCGAGACGCCAAGGGCGTTACACCGGCGTTCGAGCAGGCCCGCGATCACCACCTAAACCCCGGCTGAGATCCAGTTTCGGGCCCTACCACTTCTTCGGAAGTCATGGTACGGTGTGGCGTCGGTTCTCATCGACGTTCACTCAGATCGCTTCTCAAGGTCCCTCGAACATGAAGTTCCTGACTTTCGGGTCGTTTGTCCTCTTTACCGGTCTGGTCGGACTGATTACCTGGTGGCTGACACGTCGCGATCGTCATGATACGTCGGACGGCTACTTCCTGGCTGGCCGGACGCTGACGGGCGGGTACATTGCCGGCTCGCTGATGTTGACGAACCTGTCGACGGAGCAGCTGGTCGGCCTGAACGGCGCCGCCTTCAAGGACGGGCTCTGCGTGATGGCCTGGGAAGTCGTCGCCGGCGTGTCGCTGGTGATCATGGCGCTGTTCTTTCTGCCGCGCTATCTCAAGAGTGGCATCGCCACGGTCCCACAGTTTCTCGAGGAACGCTTCGATGCGACGACCCGATCGATCACGTCGGCTGATCTTCATCGTCGCGTATGCCGCGATTCTGCTGCCGATCATCCTGTACACCGGAGCAACCGGCCTGATGGGGATTCTCAATCTCAGCGAGCTGACCGGCATCGCCAATCGAAAGTGTCATTCGCTGGGGCACGATCTGGCTGATCGGCGTTGCTCGGATCGCTGTATGCCATTGTCGGCGGCCTGCGCGACCGTCGCCGTCTCCGACACGATCAACGGCTTTGGCTTGCTGGTCGGCGGCGTTCTGATCAGCCTGGTTCGGGCCTGCAGGCCATCAACCCCGAGGCACCGCTCGCGGCCTTGAACACGCTGCGCGAGAGCACATCCCGAGAAGTTCAACTCGCTGGGTGGGACGACGCAGTCGGTCCCGTTCTCCACGCTGTTCACCGGCGTCTTGCTGCTGAATCTCTTCTACTGGTGCACGAATCAGCAGATCATCCAGCGAACGTTCGGTGCCAGCAGCCTGAAGGAAGGCCAGAAAGGTGTGCTGTTTGCCGGCCTGCTGAAAGTGCTGGCCCCGCTGATTCTCGTGCTGCCCGGCATCATCGCCTTCCATCTGTATGCGGGTGAGGGGATCCGCCCCGACCATGCGTACGGCACGCTGGTCAGCCGCGTCCTGCCGCAGTGGCTGGCCGGCTTCTTCGCCGCCGTCATGGTCGGGGCCATCCTGAGTTCATTCAACTCGGCCCTCAACAGCACGGCGACGTTGTTCAGCCTGGGCGTCTACCAGCAGATGATGCATCCCGACTATCCGCAGGAGCGCGTGATCCATGCCGGCAAGGTGTTCGGGTGGATCATCGCCCTGGCCGCCATGTCCATCGCTCCACTGCTCGCGGGACAGGAGAGCATCTTCGCCTACCTGCAGAAGATGAACGGCCTGTACTTCATCCCGATCTTTGCCGTCGTCGTCGTCGGCATGCTCAGCAAGCGGGTGCCGGCGATCGCTGCCAACATCGCCCTGCTGGTAGGATTCGCGGCGATCGCCCTGGGTTACTTTGTTCCGACCCTGTCCCCCTATCGTCAACCGCCTGCACGAGTTCCATTTTCTGGGGGCCGTCTTCGTCTCGCTGATTGCCCTGATGCTGGTGATCGGTGCCATTGCTCCCGCGCAAGACACCCTGGGTACAGCGCGACTCGGGACACGTCGACTGACTCCCTGGCCGTCTCGCTGTGCCGATGGGCCTCGGACTGGTGCTCTTCGTTGTGGGCCTGTACCTCTACCTTGCCGACTTCTCCATCGTCACCGGCAGTTGAGAAGTTCGATCGCCCCGATCGCTCGCAGCAGAATTGCGCGGGCGAACACCAGCGCCCGAAAGGCCAACGACCCACAGCCCTGCCGGGCACTGTGACTTCCACCTGACGGCGGCATCGCGACGTTCGCGATCATGACATCGTCATCGAGAAGCGGCACTGCGGCCGCGTGACGTTTCGGTGGAATCGCACACCGGCAGCCGTCGGCCTCGATACCGCTGCCGCAGTGCATCGAAGATCTCCTCAGAGTTCCGGCACGGCATCGTCGGGTGCGATGTCGACACCTTCCCAATTGGCCCGGCCGTCCTTCCACAAGAGAATGCGGCTGGCGCTCCCCGGAGCCGGTTGTCGGTTCACCTCAGGCAGCCACTGCTGGAGTTCTTTCACGACATCGGCGTAGGCAGAATTCGCAGCGAGGTTGTCCCACTCGTTCGGATCCGCCTGCATGTCGTACAGTTCCTCGGAGCCGTCGGCGTAACGGATGTAGCGCCAGTGCTCGCTGCGAATGCCGTGATTGTCGTGATTGTGCGTGGTGATGGCCGGCCAGTCCCGCGGCGCGTTCGGCGTCTTTCAGCTGCGGAACCAGGCTATGTCCTTCGAGCGTCGTTGACCGGTGGCAAACCACAGAGCTCGACAAGCGTGGGATAGATATCGAGCAATTCGGCCGGTTGCTGGCAACGTGGCTCCCGCCGCAACGCCCGGGCCCGCAAAGATCAGCGGCACGCGCGTGCCACGGTCCCACAACGTGTTCTTGCCGGTGATCAGTTTCTCGCCCAGATGCCAGCCGTGATCGGACCAGAGCACGACGATCGTGTTGTCCGCAGTTGCCGTTGCTCCTCAAGAGCCTTCATCACGCGCCCCACCTGGCTGTCGACGAAGCTGGTACAGGCCAGATAAGAGCGCACCAGATTCTTCCACTGGTTCGCTTCCTCCAGAAACTCGATAACGCGGCTCCGGCAGCTTCCAATGCAGGTACCAGGAGAACCGCGGCGTGTCGTCGCGATCGTCCAGTCGTACGGGCGGCAGCTGCAGCGTTTCCTCCGGATACAGATCAAACCACTTCTGCGTGGCGTAGCAGGGAACGTGCGGCAGGAAGAAGCCGACCGACAGGAAGAACGGCTGATCCTGATCGCGGGCCAGTTGCTCGACGCCCCAACTCGCGACCTGCCAGTCCCCCTTGTCTTCGTCCTCGTGCGGAAAGACGCCCCAATCGACGAGGGCGTGATTCTGGGGTGTCTGGACGAGCTTTTCCGGAGGTCGGATCCCGACTCCACTGGGCGGGCCGAGATCGTCCAACTCGTTGTCCCCCTTGCGCCGTGAATAGCCGCCGTGATAGATCTTGCCGCCGGACAGAGTCCGGTAGCCGTGCTTGCGCAGATACTGCGGCAGACTGACAACCTCGGCCAACTCGGCACATCGCGAAACCAGGGAGCCAGCCCATAGATGCCGGTCGTCGACGGCCGCAGCCCGGTCATCAGACTGGTCCGGGACGAGATTGCACAGCGGCGACTGGCAGTGGGCGTTGGTGAACAGCGTGCCGCTGGCCGCCAGCCGATCGATGTGGGGCGTCTGCACCTGCGGATGCCCGCCGAGGCAGCCGATCCAGTCGTTCTGATCGTCGATCGCGATGAACAGGATGTTGGGCTTTTCGGCACCGACCGCGACGGTCGTTGTCAGCAAAGCGACGATCATCACCGGCCTCAGGATCGGCAGTCGGAACAGTCGAGAGCGAATCGAGCATCGTGTCTGCATGCCTTCTCCTCAGGTTGAGCGACGTCACACATCTCCTGAGGATTCTGCCAAGTTCGGCAGCCGGTGTGAACCGAATGGGCCAAACCGTGCTTCGGACGCGATGGACATCCGCCGGCATCGCTCGATGTCCCGTCACCGGGTCCTCTCTGCGGGGATGGGACTCGGCCACCGCTATCGTGGCAGGGAGGAGCGCAGGCCCTGCGCCAAGTCGGGTGGATCCATGGCCAGCCCATGATCACCGGATGTCAGCACGATGTCGAGATACTTCTCCGGCTGCACATCCGGAAATCGCCGGGCGAGATAACCGTACAGAAACGGATCCGCCTGCAGGTCACTGAGAAACATCCGCCGCTTGAGCTCACCAATCTCCCTGGTTCCGTGCCGACCCCCAGCGCTTCCCGGAGCGCCGGTTTGCCGACGGCCATGTCGTAGGCGTGAACCCGGGATCTTGCAGCCTGCACTGCACGGACCGCCTTCTGCCGGAGCAATTCCCGCGTCAGCACGTTGTCCGTAGCATCATCGAGCTCGATGAGTCGGTCCAGATTCAGGCTCAGGATCACGGCGGCGGCCCGCTGACGGACCTCCGGCGACAGATCCCAGTTCTCAAGGTCTGCACCTGCGGTCATCGAAACGGCGGCCGAGGTCACCTGGGCAGGCAGAGTGAGCACATTGCGTGGCTGATAGCCGTAACGAACATACAGGCTCGCCAACAGGACGCCGGCAAGCAGGCCGCCCACGAATCCCCACAGTGTCGATTCGCCGCGCTGTGTCATGACAGACTCTCCTGTCGACAGTCTGGTACGTCTGTGAAAAAAGTCGTCCGCGCAAAAAAGTGGGCACCGGCGTGATACCGGTGCCGCGAGGGTGAGGTTTCAATCAACCAGCGACGTCCGCCTTCAGTTGGCGGCGACCATCGCCGGGTCGTTCTTGGTCGAGTCAACTCCGCTCTTTCGCGAAGCCCGCCACCCGGAAGCGACCTGAGCAGCTGCTTCCGTCGGACGATTACTGCTGCGCGACTCCTGCAGGAAGAACGGTGTGCTTCCGCTGTCCGTGGCCGCGGGCTGCGGAGGTGTCTGCAGGTTAGGAACGGCCTGCTGAGGCGTTGCATTCGACGAAGGCTGGAACTTCGGCTGCGGCTGTTCGAAGCTCTGCTGCTTGATGGCCGAGGAACGACCATTGTTCTTGGCCCGCTGCTGAATCGTCTGCTCTTCGGAAGCTGTCTGATCGGGAGTCGGAGCCAGGGCCGTGGCCGTGCCACCACCCATCGAATCGATCATGGCGTAGCGTGTGCGGGTTCCGACCGCGACAGTACGCGTGGTGGTGTAGGGCTCGTACGCGGTGACCTCGCGATCCTCGTATTCGACGATCTGCTTGGCCACTTTATGCGTCGTGACATAGGGGACCGTCGTCGCCACGTTGTAGGTGACTTCACGCGTCGTTGGCACCGCGACCGTGCGCATCACAGGCTGATTGTACACGACCATGTTGGGCACAAACTGACGACGCCGAATGGTGTTCGGTGTCAGTGACATCCGCATCGTGTAGGCCGTGCGGTTGAACCAGCCGGCCATCGACGGACGGCCGTCGTACTGACACGGGGTCACCTTGTGCACGGGCTGATACACGGTCTGCCAGTAGCTGCGGTTGACGGTCACCGGCTGGCATTCCTGCACAGACTGGTACGTCACCGAAGGCACTTCAACAGTCCGCGGCTCCATGACCTGACGGTAAGCGGTCACTTCGCGGTCTTCATAGACCGTGCGAACGACTGGTCGCTTGACCGTCTTTTTGACCTCTCGATAGGCCGTGACTGGCACGTCACGATAGACAGTTTCTGGAATCGCCTGGACAACCGGGCAGGGGTTGATCGCCACCATGGCGACCGGAGCACAGGGATTGGCCGCGAGTGCGGTCGGAACGGTCGCGAGTGACGCGGTGGCAGGCCCACACCCACAGGTGTCGCCAAACGCGCCCCATTGAGCAAACGTTGTTTCGTGACTGGCCGAGAAGGCAGTGACCGTTAAAAGAACGGCCATGCCTCGACGAAGGCATGCGTACATCGGTCGGTTCCTGACTGAATACGGGACGCGGGATGGGAAGTGGGTCGAAACTTGAGAAGTGAGAAGTGAGCGAGGGGGATTCGCCGGAGGGGTTGCCTGCGGCGTGCTCACTGAATGGGAGCGGCGTTTTAAAAGAATCCTGAGGGCCGGTCAAGACCGACGGCATATTTTGCCGGTCATTTGTAGTATTTGCACAGTCAGGCTTTACGAGCGGGCGCGACCGGCTGTCGGAGGTCACGCCCCTCAACTGCGGCATCGAGGTCAAAGGACTGACCTCAGTCCGTGAGGGACTCCGCACCGCGCGTCTGGGCGTCGGGAACCGGCCTGGATTCACACGATGCGCGCCCGGATCCGACACGCTCAACAACCCCGCGATCTGCGATTCGTAGCTCTCGTCGAAACCGAATGAGTCGCTTGATGCGCAGATCCAGATCGAAGGGATTGCGTCGCTCCGGAGGGAAGAGCCCCGTGTGCCGCAGGTAAGGGAGGCGCGCCGGTGGAAAGGGATAATCGCTGCCATGCACGATGCGTTGACGCAGGACATCCGCTTCTCGACTGAGCCGCGCCAGCGACGTCCAGCGGATGAGGCTCGCCATGATGGCCGTGTCACCGTACAGGTTGTCGTAGCGCTGCATCATGGCCACGAAATGCGGGTAGTAGTCTTCGCGATCAAACAACGCACAGGTTCCACAGTGTGCGGCAATGACCGCGCCCCGCAGTCCAGGACTCGCTCCAGGCGTCGTGGGTCCGTGTACTGTTGGGAGACGACCCGACACGAGTGCTCATAACCGGTATGGAACATCAGGACGATCCCCAGATCAGCCGCCAGGCGATAGAACTCATTGAACCTGGCGAGCGTCGGATCAACGCCCTGGATGGCTGTATGCACTTTGACAAGCCGCACACCTGCGCTGCGACAACGCTCGAGTTCCTGTAGAGCATCGCGGCGAATGGGATTGATCGAACAGCCGGGAATCACCTTGGGACACTCATCCGCCAGTCGCAGCACATACTCGTTGGAAACGAAGAAGTGCGTCGCCTCATCATGACGCGATCCGTCGTCTCGATAGACGGCATCCTGTGCCAGCACCACGGCGAAATCAAGCTGCGACTCCTGCAGTTGCCGCACGTAGCGATTTCGTATCTTCTCGGTCGTGGTCGCACCGGGCTCGCGGTTGAGGCGCGTCAGCCAGAGGACGGCCCGAGTTATCCATGCCCGCTGCGTCGTGCGGCGACAGAAACCCCTCCTCGGGATTCTCCCCCCAGCAGAAGATGTGCGTATGTGCGTCAATCGACAGCATGAGTCACTCACCCTCCGTTCCGTCCGACATGCATGCGGACGGGTGCATCGGCCCTCCGTCGCGCCGGCATGCCGCGGACAGATCGCGTCGACTGGTCTGCTCCGGGTTCATCACCAGGTCACTGTCCCCGGGCCGCCCGTGTTACACACCCCGCTGATTCCCCCAGAGTTCAACGTGCAGTCGGGGAGAGAAGCACCATCGGCGTTCGATGGCCGCATTCGCCACCCAGCTCGAACGCTCCTGGAGCGCCGCGGCCTCTGTCGCCTGTGCCATCAGCCAGATGGCGCGGGGCGGGATCTCGGGAAACTCCACCAGGTACTGCTCGACTTCAACAATGTCGCCGGGCGTGTCGATGACGAACTTGAGTTGAAAGTCGTAGTCGGAGATCAGACGACGGACGACGTCCGGGCGGTGTCGCCGGGATTCGTGGCGATCCGCCCAGGCCGTGCCCCGCGGAACAGAATTCGACAGCTTGGGACTGATGGACATAAGATCGGCCACGACGGGCAGATCGACAGTCCCGGCCGTCTCAATCGTCAGGTAGTGCCCGTGACCTCGCAACGCTTCGGTGAACGGCACGACGTCCGGAACCAGCATCGGCTCCCCGCCGGTGATCACCACGTGTTCGCAATCGTAAGAACGCACCTGGGCAATCAGTTCGGAGACGGAATGCTGTTGCCCTTCGGGTTCCCAGGACGTGTACGGGGTATCGCAGAACCAGCACCGCAGATTGCAGCCGGATGTGCGCACGAACACGCTGGGCACCCCGGCATGCCGGCCCTCTCCCTGTATTGAGCAAAACACCTCAGCAATCAGCACCGCGGTGTCCTTCCTGCAGCTGAAGAGCTCCCTCAGAGGTTGTCCACGACAGAAGTACTGGGGTCAACCAGGCCCGCTTCTGCGAAGCCCTTGCGTCGCAATTGACAGGAATCACAACGACCGCAGGCATGCCCCTCCTCATCCGGATCATAGCAACTGTGAGTGAGGGCATAGTCCACGCCCAGTTCCAGCCCGCGGCGGATGATGTCAGCCTTCGTCAACGAGATCAGCGGCGTATGGACACGAAACTGCCCGATTCCCTCAACGCCCGCCCTGGTCGCCAGGTTTGCCAGTTGTTCGAACTGCGTAATGAAAGCCGGCCGGCAGTCGGGATAACCACTGTAATCCACGGCGTTCACACCGATGAACAGATCGAAGGCTCCCAGGACCTCGGCCCAGCCGAGCGCGATGGAGAGGAAGACGGTGTTCCGCGCCGGCACGTAGGTCACCGGAATCCCCTCGGCCATTTCACCTTCCAGACGATCCTTGGGGACAGCAATGTCGGCCGTCAGTGCCGACCCTCCGAAGGACCTGAGGTCGAGCGAACAGACGACGTGCTTCACGACCTGCTGGCTCTCGCTCACGCGTCGGGCCGCCTCCAGTTCGAAGAGGTGACGTTGTCCGTAGTCGAACGACAGGGCGTAGCACGCATAGCCTGCCTGGCGCGCAATCGCGAGCACGGTGGCCGAATCCAGGCCACCACTCACCAGAACCACGGCCCGGCGATCGTTCTCATTTATGGTCATAGGGAGAGGATAGCGAGGTGCTCGTCAACGGTCACGCGCGTGCGGCCCGTTGCCCGCTCTCGGAGGCATGGGGCGAACGGCGACCAGGGACTCATCGGCACAACGCCAGAAGTACACGGAAGACGCAGAGGGCGACGATCGTGCCGAGAATGGGCTTGCCTGCCGGTCGAGCCCGTGTAACGTGGGGCTGTATCGACTTTTTCTTTCGCCCAGTTGTACAGTCCAACCGGAATGCGCTGTCCGCTTGAACTCCCGAGATTGCATTGATGGTCGCCCAATGGTTGCTACAGGTGCTCGCCTGGGATGGACTGCTGCCGGTTGTCGTGTGGGGTGGACCATGGGCGGTCCAGGTGCTGGCTCCGGCGCATCGCGGGCTTACGGAGCAACTTGCCTGTCTGTTGCCGATGGGTGCCCTGTTCGTGCGATACGTCATCGGGACGCGGCAGGTCGCGGCAAACCGGTGCGGCCCCGCCATGCAGCAGTTTCAGACCATGGCACTCGGCGTGGGGATATTCGTTCTCGTGGTGATTGACACGATGATGATCCTTTCTCTCGAGATGCCCCCCGGAGCACTGTTCGCTACGAAGACCGACCTCGTTGTCTGGGGAACCTTGTCTTCGATCTACGTTGTGACAATGTCGATCGCCATGTTCCCTGGCCGAAACACCGGATCTGAGACTTCGCCAGGCGATGTGTCGCCGTCACCGACCAGCGATCACAATCCCGAACCAAAGGCGTAGGCCGTGTGGAGTTGCCGCTGCCTCCCCGATTCGGCTTCCATTGTGTGTGGCTGCGCCACATGCAGTTCTTGTCGGTAGTGTCCAAACTGAAGGCAAAGGGACGATGGCTCAGCAGGCCGTCAAAGCAAGCGTGACAGAGTTCCCCGGGCCTTACCATTTCCTGATGATGAACGGCCTCCTGGACGGCCAAAACAGCAGGGCGACTCTTCAACGGCCTCTCGGCCAAATCTCTTGTATCCATTGAAAGAGCGCTGGATGCCTTGATCCGGTAGCGACCGTTCCGCGTATCATCTTGAAGTATCTACTGACTGCACTCGTTGACCGAGGCCGAACATGGACGATTCCAACACACAGATCGGATCCGAATATACGCTGCTGGATTTGCTGTATGTCGCGTTCAATTCACGTGTCATTGCACTGGATCGCGATACGGGAGAGATCGTCTGGAACTGGAAGTCGCCCAAGGGGAGCGGCTTTGTCAGTGTGCTGCTCGACGGCGATCGCTTGATCGCGTCCGTTCAGGGCTACATGTACTGCCTCGACCCGTTGACCGGTTCCTTGCTCTGGTCCAATCCCTTGAAAGGAATGGGAATCGGTGTCCCCAGCGTGACGTCGATCTATGGAAACAGCGGCTCGGCCGCCGCCGCCGCCCTCATCGCGCAACAGCAGCAGGCCAACCGCGCCGCGCACGCGAGTCGATGATCGGATGCCGCCCAGGCTGCAGGCGCCACACCCGGCGCTGGTAGAGTGCACCAGTCGTCCCTGACTTACGAACGCGCTTCGGGCGAGACGATGTGCGGCCAAGCTGCCTCCTCGATCCCGAAGTCTGCAGATGCCCCCCCCAACGCCTTGACTGAGGCCGTTTCTACTCGCGGCGCAGGGCCTCGATCGGGTCGACCGATGCCGCACGGTGTGCCGGGTACAGCCCGCTGAGAATGCTGATGACGACCGAGAACAGGACGGCACCTCCCAGCAACCAGGCCGGAAACTGGAACACAGCCGCTACGCCGTCGACATTCTGCCTCCGCGCGTATACATCGATGGCGAACTGCAGGAGCGCACAGACGAGGCGGGCCAGCAGCAATCCTCCCACACCACCCAGCAGGCCCAGAACCGCTGCTTCCGTCAAGAACAACGTCCGGACATCTCCGTTGGAGGCTCCGATCGCCTTGTAGAGACCAATCTCGCGATACCGTTCCAGCACAGTCATCAGCAGTGTATTGAGGATGCCCAGGCCGGCCACCAGCAATGCGACAGTCCCCACCGCGGCCAGCAGAACTTCGAGAAACACGAAGGCTCGCTGTACGTTTTCCAGCCGGCTGACGAGCGCACGCGTGTCGTAGCCGAGTTCGCGAATCTGCTCATCGACCTGCCGCACGAGTGACGGAGACTTCGTCCTGACGATGATTCTCGAGTATCCGGACGTGGGGCCGGTCGCTCCCTCCCGGCGACTCCGCATGGCTCCCTCGAACAGGCTCCCGGGAAGGTTCCGCATCAGCTCGACCGGGACGAGCACCGAGTTACGGCGGAAGTTGGCCGTCGCCCCCGGCGGACGGAAGACCCCCACCACCGTCAGTCGCAACACCTGCTCCTGCAGGTTGAAGGTCCGGTCTCCGTCGGCAACCAGCCCTTCGGCCCGGAGTTCGATCTCACTCCCGATGGCAGCAGCGGCAGAGGGGAAGCCCAAGTCTGAGACCACACTCTCGCCGAGCAGAATCTCGGGTCGGCTGTCCATCGCGAAGAAGGTGCCGGCAATCAGCAGGTCTTCGTAAATGACCGATGACGTAATCTCCCGGGCGACCCCCATGGCGAATGCCGACTGCTTCTGATCGCCGCGACGAATCTCCACCGACGACAGGCGCAGATCCGGATAGGCGTAATCCACTCCGGAAATCTCTTCGAACCGCCGGAGCTGTTCGTCGCCGAGCACCCTTCGCGCGTCTGACGTCGGCTGATCCTGCGATGCGGGACCCGGGTGCTCGTCACGCGGAGCGCGGGGGAACACTTCGATGTTGTTGAGGAGGCCCAGTTCCTGAAAGGGTTCTTCGATCTTGGCCTGCAGTCCGACCGCGAAGGCGACCATCGACACCAGGGCGCCGCAGGCAATGGCAACGCCGAGGATCGTCAGTGCAGATCGTGTCTTCGACCTGAACACAGCCGACAGCGCCTGGCGGATCAACTCCCAGGTTCTCATTCGACGGCCTCCGGATGCTGCTGTGTCTGAGCGTCCAGCAGGCGGCCATCCTGCATGCGGAACACGCGGTCGCAATGGGCCATCGCCAGTTGTTCGTTGTGGGTCACCAGGACAATCGTCGTCCCTGTGCCGCGGTTGACTTGCCGCAGCAGTTGCATCAGATGGGTCGAGTTTGTCGTATCCAGATTCGCGGTGGGTTCATCAGCAAGCAGCAGACGCGGCCGATGAACGATTGCCCGCGCGACGGCGACGCGCTGCTGTTCACCACCACTCAACTGGCTCGGCCGATGACCGGCCCGAGCCTCCAGTCCGACCGACCCCAACGCCTCTCGCGCCCGGGTGTTTCGTTCGCGACCATACACCCCGTGAAACGTCAAAGCCAGTTCCACGTTGCCCAGTGCCGTCAGATGCGGCACGAGATGAAATGACTGAAACACGAACCCCACGACGTCTCGCCGATACTGAGTGAGCTGTCGTGCCGAGAGCCCGCTGAGTCGCCGGCCGGCGACTTCAATTTCGCCGGCCGAGGGCGTGTCCAGTCCTCCCAGCAGATGCAGCAACGTCGACTTTCCGGAACCGCTGACCCCGACAATTGCGACGAATTCACCGCTCGCCACCGTCAGGTGCACATCCCGAACAGCCGGCACTACGCCGGCACACATCTGGTAGGTCCGGCTGAGATCCCGTGTCGCAATCAAGTTGTCGCAAGCGGCGGCTGGCGCCTCGGTAACGTCCATGCAGTGATTTCTGGTGAGAGCCGGCGGCGACCGGCTTCAGGGCAGGGCGACCTGCGTTCGGCTCTGCAGATACCCAATCAGGTCGCGGACATCCGCCTCGCTCATCTGCTTCAGGAGCCCCTCCGGCATCAGTGACTGTTCAGACTCCTGAGTCGCTTCGACGTCACTTTGCGGCACAACCATCAGTTCCTTCTCGGTCTGTACGGTGAGACTCTGCTCCGTCCGCTGCACCACGACACCGGTGATCACGCGCCCATCCGTTCGCAGAATGACCGACGTCGTGAACTGTTTCGGAACCGTCGCGCTGGGATCGAGAATGTTCAGCAGCAGGTAGTCGAGGTTGGAACGATTCGATCCGGTGATGTCCGGCCCGACCTGACCACCCTCGCCATAGAGACGATGACAGTTGCCACAGTTCTTCTTGAACAGTTCGCGTCCTCGACTCAGATCCACTGCGGCTAGCGATTCGGGAGACAGACGCTCCTTCCATTCGTCAATCAGTTTTTGACGCTCGGCCGGCGTACTGCGAGTCACGCCCCACAACTCGTCGAGCGCGTTGTCGATCTCTTCGTTTCCCAGCGCCCGGAGCTGACGCACCTGATCAGCCGAAAGATCGGCGGCCTCGGCCCGTCCCTCGCGCAGCGCCTGGATGAGCAACAGCGCGTACGATTCGCGACTGGACAGGACATCGACCGCAATCGGTCGGAGGCCGTGCCGCAACTGGTCCCAGCGACCGAGGATGACGTGGGCCGTCTGCGGATGATCGAATGACGCGAGCGACTGGAGTGCCGTCATGCTGACGGCCTTGTCGCCGAGCAGCTCGTGCAGCAGTGGCACGGACACATCGTCGCCCGCCTGTCCCAGCGTGCGGATGGCCTGTTCGCGGGTCTGGGGGTCGGCACGGGGATCTGCAGCCAACTTCCGCACGGCATCCAGTGCCCGACCATCGCCGAACAGCACCGACAGGTCCCGGGCCAGCCCGCGGATTTCGGCTGCCTCGCTATGACTCAGCACCTCCGCCACCTGCTCCCAGTCGGGCGGCGCCTCGGCCCGCGACAGTCCCTCCAGGCCAGCCGTGACACCGTTGAGCACGTCGCGACGAAACTTGTCGTCACGGCTCGCCGAGAGCACGAGAAGTTCGCCGACGGCGACTTGCGAACGGTGCACTTCGGCCACCAGTCGCCTCGCGATGAACTCACGCAACAGCGGGATCTGTGTGTCGCGGGCCAGGGCCACCGCTCGCTCGGGATTCCCGGGGACTGCCGGTTCGATGCCGTACCAGATCATCAGCGGCAGATTGTGATCAGCGGCATCCTCGGCATGTGCGGCAAGGTTCCCGGCGATCGGCCAGCGTGCCTCCTCGGGGAGACGCTGCATGGTCGACGCGAGAGTCAATCGCACGATTCCGGAATCATCATCTCGGGCCATGCGAGCGAAGGCGGCCCGCGCATCCGGAGATACGGAGGGTTCCTCAGCCAGCAGCCGAACTCCCCACGCGCGTTCGTCCTCGTTAACAGAGTCGAGACAACGGAGTAGCAGTCGCTCATCACAGCCGCCGGTAACGGACAGCGTCCACAGCAGCCGCAGCCTCATGCGATTCAGATCAACATCGTTGCGCCAGCGGACGAGGTATTCCCGCAACGACTCCGGAAGCTGGCCCTGCGCAGCCCGCTCCTGCAGTAGCCGCTGGGCATGGCGCACATACCATTCGTTGCGCGAGGTCAGACGCTCGACCAGTTGCTCGTTGGTGAGACCGGCAAGATCGAGCCCCACTGACTGGGACGCGTCCTGCTCGACCGGTCGACCGAACCGGATCTTGTAGATGCGGCCACTTGTCCGATGCACGCCATCATGGTCATGGCATTCTCCGTTGTCGGCCCAGTCACTGAGGTACACTCCACCGTCCGGGCCGTACTTCAGCTCGACACCGCGAAACCAGGGCTGCCCTGCCAGCAGGAAGTCACCGGCGTGCCTGCCCACATAGCCCGAGCCTTCCCGTTCGAGACGGTCGCGATTCACTCGGCGACCATGCGTATTGCACATCAACAGGCTGCCGCGATATTGCGCCGGCCAGTTGTCGCCCAGATAGATCATCGCCCCGCAATGGGAATGCCCGCCCCCCAGGTCGTTGGCTGCTCCATCGCGGCTCTGTGTCCAGTTTCCGGTCGTGTCCCAGTGATAGTGATCGGCGTGTTGATCAATCAGCGCGTACAGATGCGGATTGAAGTCCTGGCCGAACATACGTGTGTAATGGGCTCCCGGAATCGCATGCCACAGGTGACCAACGACGTTGTTCGTAAAGAACATCTGGCCGTGCTCATCGTAGTCCAGCCCCCAGGGATTGGTTGTCCCCCGACAGACAACCTCGAACACTTTGCGCGTGGGATGGAACCGCCAGATGCCACAGTTCATCGGCTGCCGCTCGGCCTGCGGTGTTTCCGGCGTGCCGGGATACGATGTGTCGGTGATGCCATGACGGCCGTAGAGCCAGCCATCCGGCCCCCACAACAACCCGTTGACGACGTTGTGCTGCGCCTCGAACGTCCAGCCATCGAGCATGACGACCGGCTCACTGTCCGGGACGTCGTCGCCATCCACATCCGGGATGAACGACAGGGTGCCATCGTTGAGTACCCACAGCCCGCCAAAGCCCCATGTCAGCCCCGTGAGCATCCAACCCCGATCCCAGAACACGGTGCGCTCATCGTGCTGCCCATCACCGTCGGTATCCTGAAAAATGAGGACGCGATCCCGATGCTGTTCGTCGTACTCACGACTGGTGTAGCTGTAACACTCGGCCACCCACACGCGGCCGCGGTCGTCGAAATCGAAGGCGATTGGCTGCTGAACGTCG
Organism: uncultured Planctomycetaceae bacterium; assembly: GCA_963715185.1. GTDB lineage: Bacteria > Planctomycetota > Planctomycetia > Planctomycetales > Planctomycetaceae > CAVPPT01. The sequence goes on along the minus strand of CAVQRG010000008.1, from coordinate 478,800 downwards.
GGTTCACCCGCAAACAGGGTGACATGCCAGTTCGGGTCTCCGTCAGGAAACGTGATGGCTGCCGCCGCCTCGGCAGGTGAGGGTGGCTCGTCCCCGACCGGCTGCGTGTTGACCACGGGGGGAAACTCGTCGGCGTGCACTAGACCAGGGTCGCCGACGCACAGAATCAGGACCGCGGACCAGACCCCCAGAAACTGGAACAGGGCGGCGGTGACGGCTGGCATGGCACCTCAACGGGCTGTGAGATTGGAATCGACCCCGGGAAGAGCATCAGTGTGACTGCTCCCTGGAGCTCCGGCAAGGTTCGGCCGTCCGGAACCAGTTGCCGAGCTGACCGGTGGTCGCTAATCGCAGATTCTGAAGACTGATGGGTGTTGGGGTTCTTGCCCAAGGGGGGGTCTTGCCCAAGGGGGGTTCTTGCCCAAGGGAAGGTGGAGTCAGTCATGCAACGCCTCTCGCTGGTAGCGTTGGCACTCGTAGTCGCCCTCGGGACTGCCGCGTCATCGCAGGCGGCCGTACTGCACTTCGAAGGCTTCGAAGCCCTGAGCTGGGTGGCGAATATGCCCGGGAACTGGAGCGAGCCTTCCGGTGCGTCCATCGTCCGGGTGACTTCACGTAAAAATGCAATCACTTCCAGCGCCGGGAGTGCCCATGCCATTGTCGGGGCGTCCTCGGCCCCCATTCCTCCCGCGACCGCGTATGCCTCTAACGTCTCCACCGGTTTCGGCGGAGGACATTCGTCATTTGGACAGGGCTACCTGACGGCCCTCGACATCTACCTTGACCCCATGGCGTGGGCGATTGGGCAGGGATTCGACTATTCGATCGGCGTCGGCAACCAAAGCGCGAGTCACCTGCGCGACTTCATCTTTCACGTCGGCCAGGTCGACAACCAAGGACTGCTGGTCAATGCATCGAACAACACGACGAACAATGCCAACTCGTTCAAACTGCAAAACGAGAATGGCGGGATGTACTTCACAGTTCAAACCGCGGGCTGGTATACCTTCGAGCAGTTGTTTCGTAACGATGCAGGCGTTCTGGCCGTTGACTTCAATCTGCGGAATGACATGGGGGGCCTGCTGTATTCCGTGACGCGCAGCACCCCGGCGGATCTTATCGCGACACAGGTCGGCGGGATCGGCTATGGCTGGTTCATCTTCAACAACCTCGAAGGTCTCGCCATCGACAATACGAGCCTCTCGGAGTTGTCGACTATCCCGGAACCGACGAGCTTTGCCCTGCTGCTGCCGCTTGCAGGGTTCGCAACATGGAGGAAGCGCAGGAGTCTGCGTCGGCAGCATTCAGCGTCCAGATCGTGACAGCGGCTGCTGCTGGGTCAGACAGTGCAACGTGCCCAGACCCCACACCAGATCGACGGCATGAATGCCGATCACCGGGCGGTCGGTGAACAACTCCGACATAATGCCCAGTGCGATCCGGTCGTGCGGATCGTTGAACGTCGGCACCAGCACGGCCGCGTTCGCAATGTAGAAGTTGGCGTAGCTGGCTGGCAGACGAATGCCATCGAAGAAGAGTGGCTCAGGCATCGGGAGCCGCACCACTTCAGGCCGTGAACCGTCTTCCAGGCGGGCCTGCTCCAGACGTTCGCGGTTCTCCTCCAGTCGATGGTAATTATCGTCTCGAGGATTCTTCTCTTCCACGAGCACGATGGTGGAACGGTTGACGAACCGGCACAGGTCGTCGACGTGCCCATGCGTGTCGTCCCCCACAATCCCGGCCCCCAGCCAGATCACATGAGAGGCCCCCAGCGCCCCATGCAGAATTGTCTCCATCTCCGCGCGTGACACCCCCGGATTCCGGACCTGCACTTCCGCATCGAGCAGACACTCTTCGGTGGTGAGGAGCGTGCCGGCTCCGTTGACATCGATCGCCCCCCCCTCCAGTACGACGGGGACGCCATTGTGACTGATCCGAAACTGCGGCAGGTCGAACCGCTCGGCCACGAGTTCCGGAACACGATTGTCCAGCTCGCAGTCGGGGTACTTCGCCCAGGCATTGAACTGGAAGCGGGCGATCGCCAGTTGCGGAGCAGGGGAGTCCCGGCGGACGAAGATCGGTCCGAAGTCACGCGCCCAACCCCGGTTCGTCGGGGCATCGAAAAACCCGATCTGCTGCGGATCGACGCCGACCCGGCCGAGCCGTCCGCGGACCTCCTGCCTGTGGACGTCGTCTGCGACGATGATTCGCACCGTTTCATCTGACGTCAGACGGCGGACAATCTCACCATACGCCCACTCGACGGCGGGAAGCTTCCCCGGCCAATCGTCAGCATTGTGAGGCCAGCCGAGCCACGTGGCCTCATGCCGCTCCCACTCAGCCGGCATGCGGAAGCCCTGGACGGCGGGTGTGTCGCTCTCCTGTTCTGTGGTCATCTCGCTCGTGTCCGGCCATGCAATCGACGCGATAATATCAACCGGAGGCGCCCTCAGTCGATCGGAAGCGACAGCTCATGACATGCGGGGTGCTCACGCCATCCCATTCCGTTGTGCCAGCATGAGCTGAACTCCCCGTCCCGTCGCATTACCGGCAAACTCCTCCGCCGGTCCCATGCCCTCGGCATGCCGCCGCGAGCTAGGCGTCGTCCAAAAAGCGTCGGTCAATGCCGACATAGGCGTCAATGCGACGGTCGCGAAGGAAGGGCCAGTTGCGGCGCACATCTTCGATCCGCTGCCGGCTCACTTCCGCCACGAGTACTTCCTCGCGGTCAGTCGAAGCCTCGGCAATCACCACACCGAACGGGTCCGCCAGAAACGTCGTCCCCCAGAACTCGATTCCCGCGCCACCCTCCGCGGGGACCTCGTGACCAACCCGGTTGACACCAGCCACGTACACCCCATTCGCGATGGCATGGCTGCGCTGGATGGTCTGCCAGGCGCTGCGCTGAGACTCGCCCACCTCGGCCTTTTCGCGAGGATGCCAGCCGATCGCCGTCGGGTAGAACAACACCTCGGCGCCGCGTAGCGCCGTCAGCCTCGCGCCTTCCGGATACCACTGGTCCCAACAGATGAGGGTGCCCACCTGGCCGACCGGTGTTTCGAACACCTTGAATCCCAGGTCTCCCGGCGTGAAGTAGAACTTTTCGTAGTAGGCCGGATCGTCGGGGATGTGCATCTTGCGATAAAGACCAAGGATGCCGCCATCCGGACCAATCATCGCAACCGTGTTGTGATACAGCCCCGCCGCCCGGCGCTCAAACAGGGACGCGACAATCGTGACGCCGCACGCCCGGGCGACCCGGCCGAGTGCCTCGGTACTCGGCCCGGGGATGGATTCGGCCAGGTCGAACAGCGCGGGGTCTTCCTGCTGGCAGAAATACTGGCGCGAAAGAGCTCCGGCAGGCAGACGACCTGCGCGCCTTGTTGGGCTGCCTGCTCGACAAAGGCGACGGCCCGGCCCAGATTGTCATCCGGATCGGTCGACATGGCCATCTGGACCAGACCAACGGTGAAGGTGACTGCTTGGCCCGGCATGTCAGTCCAGTTCGGTCAGCAGCCAATGCGGATCACGCGGTTGACACGTGCCTGTCACACAGTCGACGACCATGTCGAGTTCCTCCATGACGATCGCCCCGATCAGGGCATCCTCCCGATTGGGTTCGACGATGGCCGAGAACACGCCCTCGCGGCCGGCCATCTTCAGCCAGACATAGAGTACGACGTCGCGCTCGATGACACTTTGATCGGCGAGCCTCGCTTTCGTGCGACCATCCAGGGGCAAGTCCAGATCGTCGATCACCCACTGCGGCAGGACGAGTCGCGACGCTCCCGTGTCGACAACACCAGCCAACGTGGCACGGCGCACCTCCGACTCGGAGATGTCTCCGGACTCGGCACGGGCGACATCCAGAAAGTTGGCGAGTTCGATCTTCATGGAAAACTTCCCATCGGTACATGACTCCGATCATAGCGTCCATCCCACGGCGAGTGCGGGTCAGTAACCCGTTGATGGACCGGACCCGGCACTCGTGGGTGCCCGAACACCCGCCAGTACGGCCTTGCAGTCATCGAGGATCACCTGCGTTGCCGTAGCACCGACGCGAGTGACCCCCAGGCCCCGAACCTCCAGAAGCTTCTCCAGGGTACGGACGCCGCCGGCGGCCTTCACCTGCACATGGTCCGGGGTGTGCTCGACCATCAACCTGAGGTCCTCGATGGTTGCTCCGCCTGTGCCATAGCCGGTACTCGTCTTGACCCAATCGGCCCCGAGTTCGCTGCAGATCTCGCACAGCCGGATCTTGTGGGCGTCTTCCAGGTAGCAGTTCTCGAAGATGACCTTCACCCTTTGTCCGGCGGCGTGGGCCGGTTCGATGACCGCCGCGATATCATCCTGCACGTAATCCCAGTCCCCACTGAGGACCTGTGAGATGTTGACCACCATGTCGAGCTCCTGGCAACCGTCGGCCAAGGCCTGCTCAGCTTCGGCCCGTTTGATGACGGTCGTGTGACCCCCATGCGGAAAGCCGATGGTGGTACTGGCTGCGACGTCACTCCCCCGGAGGACCTCGGCACATCGCTTCAGGTAGTAAGGCAGAATGCAGACGCTGGCGACATCGTACGCGAGCGCGAGCTGACAGCCGGCTTCCAGCTCTTCGGTGGTCAGTGTCGGCTTCAGCAGGGAGTGGTCGATCATCTTGGCGATGTCGAGATACGCGTATGACATGGCTTCCTCACAGGTTTACAGTCACAGGGCAACTCGCCCCGCGGGATCAGACGATGCGTCAAGCCTCTCTCGCCAGGAAGTTCCTCAGGTAGGTGGCACTTTGATGCAGTGCCGCCTTCCGGGTTTCGAGGGTCGCTTCGAAAGCCCGGTCCTCGACTTCCACGCACACGGCACCATCGTATCCGACATCACCCAGGACGGAACAGAAACGGCCCCAGTCGATTTCTCCCAGGCCCGGAAGCTTCGGCGAGTGATACTCCAGCGGATGCGCGAGGATACCGACATCGTTGAGGCGGTGGCGATCCACCCTCACGTCCTTGGCGTGCACGTGAAACAGCTTCGGGGCGAATTCCCACAACGGCTGAATCGGGTCCATCTGCTGCCAGACGAGATGGGACGGATCGTAGTTAAGGCCGAAATGGTCGCTGTCGATGTCGGCAAACATCCGCCGCCAGATGGCCGGCGTCGTCGCCAGGTTCTTTCCGCCCGGCCATTCGTCCGCCGTAAACAGCATGGGGCAGTTCTCAATGCCAATGCGTACCTGATGCTGCCTGGCATACGCAATGAGGGGCCTCCACACTTCGAGAAACCGGGGCCAATTGTCCTCGACAGAGCCGGTCCAATCGCGGCCAACGAACGAATTGACACGATCCAGCCCCAGCCGGCCGGCCACCTCGATGACCGTGTGCAGATGTGCAACGGCTCTCTCCGCCTCGGTCTCGTCGGGCGAGAGCGGGTTGGGATAGTAACCCAGGCCGCTCAATGCGACTCCGGTCTCGTCGGTCAGCCTGCGGATCTCAGCCGCACGGCTCTCGGTGAAGTCGACCACGTCGATATGCGTGACGCCCGCATAGCGTCGATCGGCCCGCGAGGGAGGCCAGCACATCACTTCGACGCAGTCGTAACCGGCTGCAGAGGCGAAGTGCAGAACTTCGCGGAGAGGGAGTTCCGGAAAAATCGCACTGACGAATCCAAGTTGCATGCAGTCCTCCCTCGGCAGGAACCCTCACACCAGCGGGCCTGACGCTGGAGTCTAACCAAATCGCTTCAGCGATGCCTGCGAGTTCGCAGGAGGCAACACGCCATCAATGGCAGGGGGGCGGGGGTCGCACTATACTCGCCCAAGTCGTGATTCATCCATGGGATCTGCTTGACGGGAGAACACGTTGCTGGCTGGTCCGCTGTTTCACCGCGAGGCACTGACGGCACCGCGCCAGTGGAAGCACTTCCTGCTGCGGTCGACGTACGTCGCCGGCTTGCTGGTGCTGCTGTGGACCGCGAATCAGGTCACCTTCAGCTTTGAAGATGTGCGTTCGGATGGGGCTCTGGCCCGGTTCGGGACCTTCGTATTTCAGATCATTGCGATCATTCAGTTGTCGCTGGTGATCGCGTTCTCGCTGCTCTCCTCGGCCGGGAGCGTCGCCCAGGAGAAGGATCGACGAACGCTGGTACTGCTGCTGATGACGGACCTGCGGGACTGGGAGCTTGTGCTCGGAAAACTGTCAGCGAGTCTGCTGAACGTCGTCGTACTCATTGTCGCCTCGTTGCCGGTGTTCTGTTTCATCCAGTTGCTGGGAGGCATTTCCCTGTCTCAGATCCTGTGGGTCGAGGCGATTTGTCTGGCATCTGCCCTGCTGGCTGGGGCCTGGGGTTCGCTGATGGCGTTCTGGCGTGAGAAGACGTTCCAGACACTGGCCTTGACGGCGCTGGGTGCCGCGCTGTTTCTCGGTCTCCTGGAGGCGTTGATCGGCCTGACGGGGACAGACTCGCTCGTCGGGCGGACCGCTGCCCTGCTGAACCCCTATCGTGCGCTGTCGCTGCTGCTGAACCCGTTCGGCGCCTCCGCCTCGTTCGACAGCCTTCCGCTGCTGACTCGCAGCCTGCTGGCAATGTTCGGGCTGGCCGTCGCGCTGCTGGCGGTAACGGTGACCATGGTCCGCCGCTGGAATCCCTCGCGGTCCGTACACCTGGAGGCTTCGCGATCACAACAGGAGGTAGTCGTCCGTGAACCACGGCAGGTCTGGGAGCAGCCGCTCCTCTGGCGTGAGATTTGTACTCTCGCGTATGGCCGCAAGGTCATCATCATCAAAATTGCGTACCTGCTGTTGGCGACGTTCGCGGCCTTGTATCTGCTGAAGTCCTCCGGTTCAGAGACGCAGGTCCTCGGAATCATGTCGCCCGAAGGTTTCGCGTTCGTCGCGTTGTCACTCGTGGGGCTGATGCTCGTCAATGCCCAGGCTGTGACCTCTGTCACATCAGAACGTGACGGCCAGACTCTGGAGTTACTGCTCGCCAGTGACGTGACAGCCAAGGAGTTTGTCTTCAGCAAGCTGGGGGGGGTCTTCTACAACACGAAGGAAGTGATTCTCATCCCGCTGCTGCTGACCGTGTGGTACGTGACACAGGGAGTCGTGACGCTGGAAAACACCATTTACCTGGGCTTGGGCTATCTGTCCCTGATGATCTTTTCGGCCATGCTCGGGGTCCACGCAGCGTTGACGTATGACAGTTCGCGGACGGCCATCACGACCAGCCTCGGAACGATGTTCTTCCTGTTCATTGGCATCTTCATCTGCATGGTGCTGATGGTGGAAGCCCGTTCGTCATTCGGAATGCAGCTCGTACCGTTCATCGTCTTTATCCTGGGGGGAGCGATCGGGCTGTGGGCTTCGTTGACGGCCCGCAATCCATCGCCGGCCCTCACCCTGGCAGCCGGTGTGCTGCCGTTTTGTACGTTTTATGCAATCACGGGCTATCTGTTGGGGAACACGCTGGGAGTGGCGTTGTTCGTCGTGGTGGCTTACAGCTTTGCGGCGATTGCGATGCTGGTGCCTGCCGTCAGTGAATTTGATGTCGCGCTCGGCCATACGACCACGGACAAGGGTTAGAGAGTCCTACTGTCGAGTTCCAGACAGCAGGGCCGCCCGACAGCTTCCAGATGGACGCGTTCATCGAAGACTTCATCGTCCTGCTGCCCGGACTGGCGGTCCTGGGGCTTCTGATCATCGCCTCGGCGTTCTTCTCCGGTTGTGAAACTGCCTTGTTCTTCCTCTCGCGGGACGAGTTGCGCAGCCTGCAGCTGGGCAATGCCCGTGAACGTCGCGTGGCGGAACTCCTGCGAGATCCCGATCGCCTGCTGACCGCCGTGCTGTTCTGGAATCTGCTGACCAATCTGACGTACTTCGCTGTCAGCGTGGTGCTGGCGCGCCAGGCGATGGCCCGGAATCAGGGGACCTTGGCCGGGGTCGTGGGCATCGGCAGTCTGCTCACCATCATTCTGATCGGCGAAGTGCTTCCCAAGAGCACTCGGTGGTGTTCCATCGGTGGATCGCGGTTCAGGCCGGCTGGCCACTCTCCATCACGATCCGGCTGCTCGACCCGGTGCTGCCCCTGTTTGGGACTCTGGCACGCGTCCTGCGTCGCGCCATCTGGCCCCACGTGCGTCGCGAGCCTTACCTGGACGTCGACGATCTGGAACGGGCTGTCGAGGCCTCGCACTTGAGTCATGAATCCATCCGACATGAGCAGCAGGTGCTCCACCGGATTCTCGATCTCTCCGAAATCACGGTCGAGGAAGTCATGCGCACCGCGAGGCACGTATGTGGTCCATTCCGCACCGGTCGATGTCGCACAATTGCGCAACACGCCTCCGGCACTGGACTATCTTATTCTGCAGGACGACCAGCCGGACACCGTCGGTTCTGTCGTGCCGCTGGCCACGATGTCCCAATTGCCCGATCAGCACCTGGAACGCCTCGCCGAGCCGGTGATCCATGTCCCGTGGTGTGCCAACCTCGCCGACACCCTCCAGGTGTTGCGCGATCAACTGCTCGATGTTGCCGTTGTGGTCAACGAATACGGGGAGACCATCGGTCTGGTCGCCTACGAGGACATCCTGGATACGGTGCTGGTGCCGACTCCCAGTCGCGCAAAGCGCGTGCTCCGCCGCGAGCCAGTCCTCGAAGTCGCACCGGGACGTTTTCACGTCGACGGATTGACGACACTGCGTTACCTCTCGCTGCGGCTGGGCATCGATTATGAGCCGACTGCCGACGGCCTGCTCACCGTCGCCGGCATGCTGCATGAGGAATTTCAAAGGCTTCCGGTAGTCGGCGATGAGTGTGACTGGAAAGACTGTCACCTCAAGGTGATCGAAACCTCGGAACGGGGAAAGCTGCGCGTCATGGTCACCCGCTTCACGCCGAAGGAGGAGACACCGCGGTGAATTGGGGCCTGCTGTTCGCCATGTTCGTGCTGTTTCCGGTCGGGCTCCGTCTGTCGGCCTTCTTCAGCGGTTCGGAGACGGGCTTCTATCGCGTCAGCATTCCCCGACTGACGATTGATGCCCAGGCCGGGGACCCCGTGGCTCAACGCCTGCTGTGGTTCGCCCGCAATCCCGCCTCTTTCCTGTCTACGACGCTCGTCGGGAACAACCTGGCGAACTACCTGACGAGCTTCGCTGTCTCCATGAGTGTGGTGCGGTTGATCGATGGACCGGCGGATCTCTGGGAAGTCCTCGCCACGATCCTGATTTCGCCAGTCGTCTATCTGTTCGGCGAACTCCTGCCGAAGAACCTGTATTACCGCGCCCCATGATGCTGCTGCGGCGCGACTCGACATGGTTTCGCGTCTGCTACTGGCTGCTCCTGCCGGCAAGCGCCCCGCTGCTGCTGGTCACTCGAGTCCTCGAACGATTCACTTCGGACAACAGTCGACGAATCGAGCTCGTCTTTGGGCGGAGTCGGCTCGTGCAGTTACTCCGCCAGAGCAGTCACGAGGGAGTGCTGTCTGATGTGCAGAACCGCCTGGCCACGGGGGTCCTGCGCATCGCCCCACAGCGTGTCGAACAGTCGATGATCTCGCTGGATCGAATCCTCGGAATTCCGGAGAACGCTCCACGCGAGCAACTCCTGAAATTCGCAGCCCGACATGGGATCTCACACGTCGCCATTCGTCGCCCTCAGAAGGACGGTCGATGGTTCGCCTATGTTCGTGTGATGGATGTGCTACGAGACAGTGGTCCACTTCCGCGTCTGTTTCAGACCATGCCGGTCATTGCACCTGGTGACGGAAAGCTCGACGCCTTGCAGCAACTTCAGGTCGCAGCGAAGGACTTCGGACTGGTGCAGGACGGCGATCGCGTACTCGGCATCGTGAGCAGTCGAGAACTCTCCGAACAGCTGTTCGAGTCGTCCCTGGCGACAGGCCACGCCGGCTGAGACTCCTTGCCCCAGCGACGCGGAATGCTGTGCCAGAGCGGCAGACCTGCGCCGGCCGGTGCGTCGAATGGCGTCGGCAAGATGCAAGAGAGGCGCTAATCCCCTTCAGTCATCGGAAGTTCATCGGCGCTGAGTGAGTCGACCGTCACAGGCGGTCGAAAGTAGCGGTACACATTCAGTGCAAAGCAGCCGACCGACAGGACCAGCAGCGTCCAGCCCCACCCGCCAATATGCTGGACAGGCCTGCTCTCCATGCCCTGCAGGAAGGTCATGGCCGGTCGATCCAGCGTGCTGATGAAGCGGTCAGGGTCCTGACTAAAATCCACCACTCCCGTCCATTCGTCCCCATCGAGCAACGCCACAAAATCGAGCTCGGCACTGTCCAGAGCACGTTCCACCTGGAACTTGCGAACGAGCTCAATGGCGGGCATGGTCTCGCGACCGAGTATCTTCTGCAGTGGAAACTGGATCGGCCCCGCATTGGCTCCGTAAGCCCGAAAGACAACTTCCGTACAGACCAGCTTGTCTCGACTCGTGAAGTCGAACTCGAAATCGTAAGGCTTCGTGGCATGGCTGAAGGCGCGACCGATGGCTTCGCGCACTTCGTCGTCGCCCAGGCGCAGGCGCAACGCTGCAGCCGAATCGGCGCCGCCGATCGAGTGCTCCAGCGAGTTAAACACCACCCCCTCACTCAGGGCCTCGACGATCACATGAGGATGTCCCTCGGCATCCGGAGCTGCGAATTTCTCCCAGGACTTCGCAACGCGAGGATCTCGATCGAGCCCCATCCGCTGCAGATCGTCACTCGTCCCCACGTACAGCGCGGCATGTGGCCAGTACCCTGGCAGAAATGCATTCGAGAGATACCAGTTTCGCCGCTCCAGCAGGATATCTCCCGGGCGCAGCACCTCCTGCAGTTGTTGCAGGTGCAATGGCTGAATCAGCGACTGACCGTCTCGAGGCTCGCGGATCTTCACATCACCGATCCACGTCGAGATGGCTGTCTGCGTATGGTACGCGCACACTGTCCAGCAGTCGAGTGGCGTCCTTGGCCGACACAGCCGTCCGGGAGACCCAGGCCGGTCCTCCCAGAGTCTCGAGCGTTTCTGCACTCTGTTCGATCGCGACGTGAAACGCCGCCAACTGGGAATTGCGACCGAGCCCGCGCGCGCGCAGCCGCTCATCCTGGCGGTGGTAATAGTCCGACGCGGCCGCGAACAGTTCACGGTTGGCACGGCTGGCGAGATTCCTTTCGATGGTGTTGTACGTGTTCGGGGGGATCCCCCAGATGGGGTCGCCTTCGTTCAGTCGGGCCACCGCCTCGGGTCGGTCAGCGAACCGATAGACCAGTTTCGTGGAAGCATCGAACAGCGCGGATGCGGACGTAAACCCGATGAGGAACGACCGTAATTGCCGACGTTCATCGCTCACCTGAACGTATCGCTGGTGCTTCCAGATCAGCCGCAGCAGCGCCGTGCGGTAGTTGAGATACGTCAGCAGCAACTGGCGCACTGCGTCGTTGTCGACTTCGTTGGCATAGCTGCGATCGCCGGCGGCGAAATCGGCATGCACGGCCGTGGCATCAGCTTCGAGATTGTTCAACCCGTTGAGAATTGCCCGCAGAGACCGCTCATCGCTCTCCAACTCGGCGTCGAACTGGCTGGGGGTGAGGGCGACCAGGGGAACGCCCCCCTCGGGGTCGACGACTGCCCGATCCCTCAGCGCACTGCCGAAGTACCAGAGCAGAGTTCCAGCGAGCAGCGTCAGTGCGGCCCCCAGTGGTACCCAACGGTATTGCTGCCACCGCAACGTCCGGGGTGGCGACTGTGTCCCGGGCAGCCTGTCCTCATACTCCTGGGCCAGTGCGGCCAGACTCGTGCGCAGCTCCCGTTGCCGCTGTCGAAGTCGTTGCAGCCGGCTACTCTGAGCAAACAATCGCCCCTGCTGCCAGCGCAGCAGCAAGGCCTCCCATGTCTGTCCCCAGTAGTGCAGCGCCAGCACACCGAGAAAAGGGAGTGCGACCAGAGTGACGGTGGCGAACAGAGGCGTGAGTGTGTGATACAACCACCAGGCCAACCCGAAATACCACAGACCGTAGATGGGGATGCCCGCAGTCAGCCGCGACAGTGACACCGTCGTCTTGCCCGGCGCCTGCATGCGCTCCGCAAGCAATCGGGTAATCGTGAACGGCACGATATGGGTCAGCGTCCCCAGTAAGGCGGGAATGAGCAACGCAGCGATCCATAACCGTTGAATCAGCAGCAACAAGACCAGTCCCCAGCCCTGCTGCTTCAACACCGGCGAATCGACCCGCAGTCCCGCCACAGCCAGATCGCGGCGATAGTCCTGAATCTCGGCCCCCAGCATCTCGGCTCGCGGGCGGTCGTGACTCAGAAAGTAGTTCATCGCATCCGCAATGAACTTCCGTTGTCGCACTGGACTTGCTGACCGGCCCTGTGAATCCGCTCGCGAAGGGACCAGGACTTCCAGGTCATCCAGGAACGGCTTCCACTGGACATCATCCAGGTGGACGACCACCGATTGCAGCCGCTGCTGGATTTCCGGCGTCAATGCCCGCATCGCTTGGCGCGAGTCCCCACCATGGCTGGTCAACCAGTCGTCCATCAGGATGGGCTCTCCCACCTGGATCCAGACAGAGCTGCGAAACCGCTCCTTGTCTTCGTAATTGATTCCCATGGGAATCACCTGCAGGTCGCGAGCTCCGGCCTCCAGAGCCTTCACGGCGATTCGCGATGTCCCGGACCTGACCATCTCCACCTGTGCCGCGTCGTGCGACCGCCCTTCGGGGAAGATGCCCATGGCCGCACCCTCGGCCAGAGCGAGAGCCGCCGTATCGAGGCTTTCCATGTTCTTCCGCACTTGTCGGGCATCATCACTCCCACGGAACGCCGGAATCATCCCCAGCGCTCTCATGATGGGCCCCAGAAACGGGGTGTCGAACAGCGGCACCTTGGCCAGGAACCTCACCGGACGGCACACGGCGATCCCGATCAGGACTGGATCGAGCAGCGAGTTCGCATGATTGGCACACAACAGGACCGGACCGCTCTGGGGGATCCGCTCACCACCGGTGACCTCAATCCGCGGATAGAACACCCGGGCCAGACGCCTGACAATCCAGCGGGCAGACCGGCCCAGTAGAGAATCCTCAGTGCGCTGCATCCAAGTCACCCGTCTAGGAATGGACGTGCAAGAGAAAAGGACGTGTCTCCTAACGGCCAGTTGAAACTCAAGCCCGACGCGCCAGCGAGCGAATCTTGAAGGGCAGATCTTGGAGGGATTCCCGGACGCACTCGCTGGCGACTTCGTGATTGTCTCCGATTGTTCAACGGTCCGCGAGGTGAGATTGGCAGTCCGCCTGGCTCGCTCAACCGATCTTATCGGACTTGGGACCCAATCTCATCCTTGACTCCCCTGGAACAGGCGCGAAACGGCACAGGATATCACGCACGACACCCCAACGGGCCCCTGGAGACCTGGGAGGCTCCCGCAGGTCCTCGACTGGCAGCCCCAGGGACGTCATCGCTCGCTGGCGAACTTGTTGAGCCCGCAGTCAACGTCCAGGCCGTGTTCCGAAGATGATCCGAGACTGGCGTCACGCACACGAACGCTGTCAAATGGAGATCCTGCCGGCCCGACAGGTTGTGGGCCCTCCCGGTGAAGCGGGAGAATCGTTCGGAGCGTGGCATGGGCCTTGCAGTTGACGGAATAAATGCGCTCCACTGGCTTTCTGAGACGGTCCCGATCATGACAGACCCCTGGCGACTTTTGGAAATGCGCCTGAGCGAACAACGATACGCGCCTCGCTGGCAACCAGCCGCGGATGTCTATCAGATGCCGGAGGGCTGGGTCGTCAAAGTGGAGTTGGCCGGGGTACGGCCAGGCGAGTTTGAGCTCTGCGTCGGGGGCCAGACACTGGTGTTGCGCGGCCGGCGCCGGGACTGGGAGATTCAGAACGCCGGCGAATGTCAGTCGCTGGAGATTACCTACGACGAGTTCGAGCGCCGCTTCAGTTTCCCCATCGACTTGTCCACAGCCAGCATCGACACGGAATACAACCAGGGAATGCTGATCGTCCGGATTCGGCTCGGGAGTGACCAGAAATGAGCGACCCGATCAAGCTCCCCGTATTTCCACTGAAGAACGCCGTGCTGTTTCCCCACACTGTCACGCCGTTGTCAGCGGGGCGCCCCCTGTCTGTGCATGCGATCGAGGCAGCCGCCAACAGCGAAGAGAAACAGTTGGCGATCTTCACACAGCGCGATCCGAAACAGGACGCGCCCGGATTCGACGACCTGTTCACCACCGGAACACGGGCCGTCGTGAAGCGGATGCTGCGGGGGGCAGAAGGAGTCCAGTTGCTCGTCCAGGGCGTGGAACGCGTCGTCCTGCGGCAAACCATCCAGACTGAGCCGTTCCTGATGGCCGAGGTTGAACCTCAGCCATTGATTCGCGAGGAAGGCCCGGAAGTCGAAGCCCTGCAGCGTCGACTGCTTGCACTCGGTGGGCGGATTCAGGAACTGGCACGGCCGGCCATTGAGATCGACTTCGGCAGCATCATGCAACAACTCGACGACCCGGTCGAGTTGATTTACCTGCTGGCTTCGTTTGCGGAATTGGAGATGGAGAAGGCCCAGGCCGTCCTCGCTGCCGACACGCATCTCGAGGCCATGCGGCGGCTCCATGAGTCGCTGCAGCATGAGATCCTGATCCTCGAACTCCAGAGCAAGATCGTCACCGAGGCCAAGTCCGAGATCAGCAAGGATCAACGCGAGTATTTCCTTCGCCAGCAACTCCAGGCCATCCAGGAAGAACTCGGGGACGCGGATCCCGAAACATCGGTCGTGGCGGAACTCAAGATTCGGATCGAGGAGGCCCGTCTCCCGGAAGAGATCCGTGTCGAAACTGATCGACAGGCGGCGCGGCTGGGAATGATCCCCTCAGCTTCGCCTGAACATCAGGTGATCCGGAGCTATCTGGAACTGGTCCTGGAGCTACCCTGGAACGAATCGACGGAAGACAACCTCGATCTGAAGCGCGCGAGGGAGATCCTCGACGAGGACCACTTCGGACTGGAGACCATCAAAGAGCGAATCCTCGAGCACCTGGCCGTCATGAAGCTCAACCCCAATGCCCATGCCCCGATTCTGTGCTTTGTCGGGCCGCCCGGTGTTGGAAAGACTTCGTTGGGAAAGTCAATCGCCCGATCACTTGGCCGAAAGTTTGAACGCTTCAGTCTGGGAGGACTGCATGACGAGGCCGAGCTCCGCGGACACCGGCGGACATATATCGGCGCGATGCCCGGTCGCATCATTCAGGCCATGCGACGGGCAGGGGCCTGCAACCCGCTACTCATGCTGGACGAAGTCGACAAGCTGGGGCAGGGCTTCCGGGGCGACCCGGCATCAGCACTCCTGGAAATCCTCGACCCGGCACAAAACGACAGCTTTCGCGACAACTACCTCGATTTGCCCTTCGATCTCTCTCGCGTGTTCTTTGTGCTGACCGCGAACACAACCGACTCGATCCCCGGGCCCCTGCTCGATCGCGTTGAACTGATCCGGCTGTCGGGGTACACGGACGAAGAGAAACGCGAGATCGCCCGCCGCTATCTCCTGCCGCGCCGACTGCAGGAGGCCGGGCTGCACGACGATCAACTGACGGTTCCCGACGACACGCTGATGTACATCATCCACCGTTACACGCGGGAAAGTGGTGTCCGCGAATTGGAACGCGTGCTCGGGAGCCTGGCACGCAAGGTGGCCCGGCAGGTCGCGGAAGGAGAAACGACTTCGATGCCGATTGAAGTCGACGACCTGCGGCAGTTGCTCGGCAAGCAGCGTTTTTTTCTGGAAGAAGCCCGACAGACACTGCCTGCGGGCGTGGCGACCGGACTTGCCTGGACCCAGAGCGGCGGCGATGTCCTGTATGTCGAGGCCATTCGACTTCCCGAAGGGGAAAAACTCCGAATCACCGGCCAACTGGGAGCCGTCATGCAGGAATCGGCTCAGGCCGCCCAGAGTTACCTGTTGGCGCATGCTGCCGACCTGGGCATCGAGCACCCTTCCAGTGGTGTGCACCTCCACGTCCCCGCCGGTGCCGTGCCCAAGGATGGCCCTTCCGCCGGCGTGACAATTGCAGCCACACTGGCCTCGCTCTACACCGACACACCCGTCCGGTCTGACACGGCGATGACCGGCGAGATCACTCTCAGCGGACTGGTACTTCCGGTCGGCGGCATCAAGGAGAAAGTCCTCGCTGTCGCCGGGCGGGGATTCACCGGGTGATCCTCCCCAGAAGCAATGAACCCGACCTGGAGGATTTGTCGCAGCAGGTGCGGGAAGAGATGGAGTTTGTCCTCGCGGAACGCATCGAGGATGTGTTCGTCGCAGCGATTCCGCTACTTTCACAACGATTTCAGGCCATCGCGACATGACCGCCCCGTCACGGAGCCACCCATGATTCGAATCCGACAGATTCTCCTGCCGACCGACTTCGGCCGCTTCAGCCAACCCGCCGTCACACTGGCCAAGGAACTCGTGGAGAAGTTCAAGGCACACCTCCATCTGCTGCACGTCCTCGAAAGCCGCAGTGACCATCTTCCCGATTTCGCGATGGGGCTCGACCTGCAGCCACTGCATCAGGCCTTGATCAACAGACAGCAGGAGCACGAAGTTGCGGTGCTCGCGCAGTTGGATCTACTCCTCGAACCCGAGTGGAAGCAGGGCAAGCACCTCACGATTTCAACCAAGCCCGGCAAACCGTTCGTCGAGGTCGTCCGATACGCGAATGAACACGAGATCGATCTGATTGTCATGGGCACACACGGTCGCGCGGGACTGGCACATGCGATGCTGGGGAGTGTGGCCGAACACGTCGTTCGCACGGCCCCTTGCCCGGTCCTCACGGTCAAGTCGGGCGACCATCGATTCAACATGCCCTGACGCCAAACGGCAGGCTGCGCTCTTTCAGGCAATCGTCACTGCCTGATCGAGGAAGACATCCTGGATGCGATGCAGCAGCTCCACCCCCTCAGCCATGGGTGCTGAAAAGCCTTGCGACCGCTGATCAGTCCCATACCACCTGTGCGCTTATTGATGATGGCGGTCCGCACGGCCTGTGCCAGATCGGCCTTTCCGCCAGACGCGCCTCCGGAATTAATCAGACCGGCGCGGCCCATATAGCAATTGGCCACCTGGTAGCGACACAAATCGATCGGATGACTGGAGGTCAGTGTCTCGTACACGAGATCCGATGTCTTGCCGAACTTGAGCGCCCGGTACCCGCCGTTGTTTTCCGTCTGCTTCTGCTTGATGATGTCGGCCTCAATCGTCACACCGAGATGGTTCGCCTGTCCCGTGAGGTCGGCGCTGACATGATAGTCTCGGTCGTCCTGGAATGCCGGATTCCGCAGATAGCACCATAGCACGCAACACATCCCCAGTTCGTGAGCCGCTTCAAACGCGTGATAGACCTCTTCGATCTGTCGACGTGACTCTGCTGAACCGAAGTAGATCGTCGCTCCAATGGCCACGGCCCCGAGATCGTAGGCGCGCTTCACCGAGGCATACATGGTCTGATCGTGGAGGTTCGGATAGCTCAGAAGTTCGTTGTGATTGATCTTCACCACAAACGGAATCTTGTGGGCGTACCTGCGGGAGCAGGCTCCCAACACACCGATCGTCGATGCCACGGCATTGCAGCCCCCCTCCATCGCGAGCAGCACGATCTTTTCGGGATCGAAGTAGTCCGGGTTGACTGCGAACGACGCCCCCGCAGAGTGTTCCACTCCCTGGTCCACGGGGAGAATGGAGACATAGCCGCTTCCGCCGAGCCTCCCATGTCCAAACAGGGTCTGCAGACTTCTCAGCACCCGCGCATTGCGATCGCTTTCACAGCAGACGCGATCGACGAAATCAGGTCCGGGGAGATACAGCCGGTCACGATCGATCGTCTGACACTCGTGCGACAAGAGGTTCGCACCTTCATCCCCCAGCAGATCTATGATCCAGTCCGACATGGTCTCCCTCCAACACTTGTTTCGGCATTGGAGACGCAGCCCTGCAAGTGACATGCCAGCGGCTTTCTTCGGCGCGGGCCCGTCCCAGCCAGTCGAATCCTCCACATCAGGTCAAGACGAATTGATTCGTGCGACCTCAACACGCGTCGCGGCTTCGGGAGTACTGCGGACATCCGTGCGATCCTGTCACACGGCGCGCGGACTGACACGGGCCGGAGATTTCCCGATTGCATAGGTTGGTTACGACTGCCGAAGGCGTCCCGAGAGAGCCGTGCATCAGTCGCTGGCAGCCCGGCCGACCTTGCGATGCACGGCAGCGAACCGGGCGGGCACCGCGCATGAACAAAGCCCTGATATGCAGGGCTTTGCGTCTTCGTGCGCTGCGGTGCGCAAGCAACGGATGCCCCCGGAAGGACTTGAACCTTCAACCTACTGATTAAGAGTCAGTTGCTCTGCCAATTGAGCTACAGGGGCCTGTCGGAGTGTGATAATAGTGCTGCCCACGGGGCATTGCAACGGCGCGGCGGGGCCTGAATTCTCTCCGCTTCCCCCGCCAAGCGTTCCTTGGCGATCCACCACAGTCGACCACGCCGGGCTCGTCGCAGAGACAAGCCCTCCCAGTGCGACCGTCGCCGGGGCTCAGGCGTGCGATCCGCGCGTCACTCAGCGCGTGCATGGAAATTCCGGGAATGAGACACTAGCCTGCGTTCCACCCTGAACGCGACTTCTGCCATGGCCACCAGTCTTTTCGCCCTGCTCGACGACATCGCCAGCGTGCTGGACGACGTCGCTGCATTGACCAAGGTCGCGACCAAGAAGACGGCTGGGGTCCTCGGGGACGATCTCGCGCTTAACGCGAAGCAAGTCACGGGTGTGAACGCCGATCGCGAGCTCCCGGTCGTGTGGTCCGTCGCCAAGGGGTCGTTTGTGAATAAGGCGATCCTGGTGCCGGCCGCGCTGGCGATCAGTGCCATCGCACCATGGGCGATTACACCCCTGCTGATCGCAGGTGGCCTGTTCCTGTGCTACGAGGGGACCGAGAAGCTTGCGCACCGTTTCCTGCACTCGAGAGCAGAGCGGCAGGCTCACCGCAAGAAACTGACCGAGGCCATCGTCGACCCGAATTCGGATCTCGTTGCGCTCGAGCGAGACAAGATCAAGGGCGCGATCCGCACCGATTTCATTCTGTCCGCGGAGATCATCGTCATCACGCTTGGCATCGTGGCCGAACAGCCAATCGCGACGCGGATTGCCGTCCTCACCGGCATCGCGGTACTAATGACGGTGGGGGTCTACGGGCTGGTGGCCGGCATCGTGAAACTGGACGACGTCGGACTCGCACTGTCTCGCTCCAGCTCCAAGGCGCTGACGCGCGTTTGGACGCGGCATTGTGGCGGCGATGCCCTGGTTCATGAAGGGCCTGTCGATCGCGGGCACCGCTGCCATGTTCCTGGTAGGCGGCGGAATCCTCACGCACGGACTCCCGCCACTGGATCACCTGCTCGAACGGTTGCTGCAAGCCCTCGACGGCGTCACCCTCACGCTTGCCGGCATGCTGTGCGACGCCTTGGTGGGAGTTGCGGCCGGCGCCGTGGTCCTCGTCGCCGTGACGCTCGTCAAGCGCATGCGTTCAGGCGCGCTCAGAGTGCCCACTGACCTGCACACGACGCCGGTCGCGGCCGCGAGATCTGCTCTACCCGTGACAGGAAGGCGGAGCATGGCGCTGTCTCGGCGTCACCCGGTCGTGCGGAACCGTCAGCAGGTCGTACATCTCGGGACGACGGTCGGCCAGACGATCGATCTCGTGCTTGTCGGCAACACGAATGACATGCTTCCGGCGGGCGCGCTCGAGATCGACTTCCGCCAGGAGCATCTCTTCCTGATCGGCGGAGGCGGCAGCCAGAATACTTCCGTCAGGCGCACACAGACTGCTGCGACCGATAAAGCGAAACCCGCGCTCTCGTCCCGACCCTGTTGATGGCAGCAAAGTACACACCGTTCTCCATGGCCCGCGTAGCGATCGTGCTGGCCGCGAGGCATTCGGCACCCGGTGGCCAATTCGTAGGCAAAGCGATCAGATCCGCCCCCAGCAGCGTCAGACAGCGCGCCGACTCGGGGAACGCCGCGTCGTAACAGATATTCATCCCCAAGTGGAGTTCATCAGCCGAGTGCACCGCGAACGGACGGTTCCCAGGCGTGGTGAACATGTCAATTCCCAGGTACGGCAGATGAACCTTGCGGTACGAGCCGACAACGCCGGTGGGACCCACGAGCACTGCGGTATTGAACAGGAGCTCCCGTTCCTGCTCCAGCAAGCCGAAGATACAGAAGCCGTCAAGTTCGCGGCAGATAGTGGCGATCTGCTCGGTGGCTGGTCCGGGAATCGTCTGGGCGACGCGGGCCCCTTCATCGAGACTCTCGAAGCAGTAGCCCGTCAACGCGCACTCGGGGAAGACCGTCAGCCGGGCCCCCTCCAGCGTGGCGCGACGCAGAGATTTCTCGATGCGTTCGAGGTTGGCGGCAACGTGTCCCAGGCTCACATCCATCTGCACACCGGCGATCCGCATCAAGTTTCTCCTCTCGCGCTGTCAGTGCTGGGTCCACGACCGTCCGAATGATATCGGGACCGCTTCAGCAGGACGAGGAGGCCGCGGTCGACGCGTGGCTTTGCCTTCGCGCAGGCTTCTGCGTCCCCTCCCGCCGGCTACCGGGGGCTCGCGCCGTGTCAGTGCGGATGGGAGTGGCGGTCACCGGGCAGATGCAGCTGATCCCGATGAAAATGCAACCCCGGAATCGCCTGCAGCAACTCCGACAGGGCTGCGTCACTGCAGTTGCTGCCATCCAGATAGAACGACTCGAGCTTCGACATGCCGTGCATGTGCTTGAGGCCTGCATCGGTGATGGGCACACCAATGAGATGGAGAAACCGTAGTCGGGGGAGGCCTGCGATCGATTGCAGGCCAGCATCGGTGACTCGCGGAGAGTGAAACCGCAGCAATTCCAACTCCGGAAGCTCCTGCAGATGACTAAGCCCGGCATCCGAAAATGTCCCCTCTGGCAGATTGAGGACGCGCAATGACCGAAGGGTGGCCAGTTCCGCCAGGGTAGTGTCGTCCGCGTTCGCTCCCAGCCGCAGCTGACGCAGTTCGGGCAGGTGGGTCAGCACCGATAGATCAGGTCGCGCGTCAGCGAATCCTTGAACGTCGACGACCGTCACGCGTTCGCAGCCCACGCCGAGTTGCGCCCATTGAGCACTGGTGATGGTGCCACTCGGATCGTGGATCTCGGTTGAGTCTCCGGACCGGACCCGTGCCAACTGCTGTGCCCAGGAAACCGGCGCCGACTGCACACTCTGTGGCTCCTCAATCGACGACGTTTTGGTGCAGGAGGCGAGCAACAGGATCAGGAGTCCTGGCCCCGCCAAGAACCGATGTGCCAGACGAGTCGATCGTAAACGGCGGTGATTGATCATCGATCCGATCTCAGCATGAAGGTCGACGACCGATGCACCGACAACGTGGCGCACCGGCTGGCGATGTCGAACAGGGCCTCCTGCAGGTCCGCGAGTGGCTCCTGTTTGGACATGAGAAACTGGATCCCCCGATCGACGAGCGCCTGCGGTTCAAGCCTGGAGACCTCGCCCGTCAACCCGATGATCGGCACGCCCGGCCGGGCTGCAGCAGTCTCTGCGAATCGCGCGCCAACGTGTTCCCAGGGATCGAGGTCAACGACCAGCACATCGGTGGTGCTCCCAACGGTCGACTCCCGGTCCACGATCCGCAGCACCGGTCGAATCGCATCACACAACCATCGGCGGATCTCCGGATCAGGCGACACGACGCACGCCGAGAAATCACCACGATCGACGGGCTGCGACTCCGCAAGCCAGAATTTGACGACCTCCTCGCGTGAGGCCGTTACCGGCAGGGGGACCGCTAGGCCTGCGACGACCGCCTGCTCCCGGCGGAGGCGCCCCTCCAACTGCGCGAGTGGTACGCGTAGCGCCGGGGGCCAGAGATCGCGGGTCCGTCCAATAGACACGCACCACGGCCCGGCCACATACACGAGTCGTACAAGGGGAAACCGAGTGATCAGCTCGACCATGGCACCGGAGCTGAATTGCTCCGGCCAGCCCGCCACGATGACCAGCAGATCCAGGCTGTTCGAGTCGAGCGTTTCGCACTCGGCGAGAGAGACGACCTCGGTACCGCCTGTGTTGAGCACGCGTGACAACAGTTCTGCGATGTCGCGGACTTCAGTCGCCTGCGGGTCGCCGATGACGGCAGCATGCATCCACCTGCTCTCCGACTTCAGTTGTCGTCTCGAATGTCGGCGAATCGCACAGACAGGAAGCGGAGCAGGTCGCGGGCCGAAATAATCCCGATCACTCGTCCGCCATCGCGACTGATCGGCAGGTGTCGGTATCCACCGAGGTTCATGGTGTGCATGGCAAAGGCGACGGAGTCCTTTTCATCGATGCTCACCGGTGCGGGCGTCATGAACTCCGAAACCGGTGCGGACAGCACCGAGACATCGGGCAGGATCCGATTCAGGACATCGCGCTCGGTAAAGATCCCGACGACTTCGCCCTCCTCCTCCACGAGCAGACACCCGATCCCGTTCTCCACCATACAGTGGACGGCCTCGCGCACGTGCGTGGAAGCAGCGACCGTAACTTGCCGCCTGGGCACCAGGACACTGACGGGATGCGCCGAGATGGACCGCTCCATCTCACTCGCCGATAGCTCAAGTCCCGTCAGCGGCTTGTGGCAGGCCTCGCAATGGTCGACGCCTGCGATGTTGTCGTGGCCGCAATCAGGACAGATCATTCGGTAGACCTCAACACAAGCTGATGACGCAGGCGATCACTCAACGGGTCCTGCACCGACCGGCGAACTCCCGTGACCATGCGAACTCGGCGCCTTAAAGTCCTACCACGCTTTCCAATCATTCAACGACCCAGGTGTCTCCGGACTGGAAGAGTGCTTCGAGATTCCCCTCACCGCTGCGTGCGATCGCATCCGTCATCTGCTGGGTGACGGCCGCATCGTACGTCGGCTTCTCGATGCAGCGAAACACGCCCATCGGTTCGGGCATGTTGGGCCAGCGCATCCGTGCCAGAAGATAGGCGTGGCCGGAATCGTCAGCCGTCTCATTGTGGAACAGCAGGTCGTCTTCTTTCACCTCTGACAAGTTCACAACTTCAGGCTCCCCCTTGCCATTGAGACGGATTCCCCTTTCTCGCTTCGCACCGAAGACGAGGGGCTTGCCATCTTCCAGGTAGATGCAGTTCTCGACCTTCTGGTCCTTCTTGGAGGCAAACTCAAAGGCGCCCGAGTTGAAGACGTTGCAGTCCTGGTAGATCTCGACGAAGGCCGTTCCCCGATGATGGGCGGCGCGCTCGAGCACCATCGTCAGATGCTTGATGTCGACATCAACACTCCGGGCGGCAAAGCGTGACTTCCGATCCGAGCGCAACCGACAGCGGACTGAGGGGAAAGTCGACCGAGCCGTACGGCGAACTCTTGGTCCGTTTTCCCAACGGACTGGTCGGGGAATATTGCCCCTTGGTCAATCCGTAGATCTGATTGTTGAACATGATGATCTTCAGATCCACGTTTCGGCGGATGGCGTGCATCAGGTGATTGCCACCGATGGACAGGCCGTCTCCGTCCCCGGTGATGACCCACACCTGCAGGTCGGGCCTTGCCACCTTCAGCCCGGTGGCAATCGCTGGCGCCCGGCCATGGATGCCGTGGATGCCGTAGGTCGACATGTAGTAGGGAAAACGACTCGAACATCCGATGCCGGAGACGAAGACGAATTTCTCCCGAGGCAGGCCCAGCGTGGGCAGCACCTTCTTCATCTGAGCCAGAATCGAGTAGTCGCCACAGCGCGGACACCAACGAATCTCCTGATCGCTGGCAAAGTCTTTGGCGGCGAGAACGGGAAGCGTCAATTCGGTGGTCATGGCGTGTCGAAGCCCTGCGGAATCTGAAAGTCGCAAAAGGTCCTTGTCCCGGCCGCCCCCAGTGGGTCGGCCCCACAGCTCACCCTTCGAGCAGCTGATCGATCTTCGCTACGAGCTCGGAGACCAGGAAGGGCTTGCCCTGAATCTTGTTGAGTCCCTGGGCATCCACCAGGTACTTGCCCCGCAGGATCAGACGCAACTGACCGGTGTTCAGTTCCGCCACCAGCACGCGACGATGTCGCCGCAGGATCTCGCCCAGATTGCGGGGGAAGGGATGAATGTACTTGATGTGGCAATGGGCGACCGATTTCCCGTCGGCCTGGCAGCGGTCCACGGCCGTCCGCACCGCGCCAAAGGGCCCCCCCCAACTGACAACCAACAACTCGGCGTCGTCGGAGCCGTGCACGGTCTGCTCGGGAATATCGTCGGCAATCCGCTCGATTTTCTCCGCCCGCACGCGCGTCATGTGCTCGTGGTTGGCGGGGGAGTATTCGACGTTTCCGGTGCCATCCGCCTTCTCCAATCCACCAATGCGGTGCTCGAGCCCCGCTGTGCCGGGCAATGCCCAGGGGCGGACCAGGTTCTCGTCGCGGTGGTACGGCAGAAACTCTTCACCGTTTCCATTAAGTGCCGTCGGATGTGAGACGCGAATCACGCGAAGCTCCGACAGGTTGGGAATCTTCCAGGGTTCGGCTCCGTTGGCAATGTAACCATCTGTCAGCAGCATCACGGGCGTCATGTGTTCCACCGCGATGCGCATCGCCTCCTGGGCCATCTCGAAGCAGTCTGCCGGAGACTGAGCCGCCAGCATGGGCATCGGGCAGTCTCCGTTACGACCGAAGTAGCTGAGAAACAGGTCCGACTGTTCCGTCTTTGTGGGTAGGCCAGTACTCGGTCCGCCTCGCTGCACGTTGATGATGACCATCGGCAGTTCGGTCATCACTGCCAGGCCGATTCCTTCGCCCTTGAGGGCGATCCCGGGACCGCTGCTGGCCGTCACCGCCAAAGCCCCCCCGTAGGCCGCGCCGATGATGGACGTGATCGCCGCGATCTCGTCCTCGGCCTGGAAGGTCCTAACGCCGAAATTCTTCAGCCGCGACAGCTCGTGCAGGATGTCACTCGCGGGAGTGATGGGATACCCCCCGAAAAACAACTCCTTGCCGGCCAGCTTCGCGGAGGTGACGAGGCCGAAGGCCAGCGCCTCGTTCCCGGTGATCTTGCGATAGCGACCTGGCGAGAGCCGGGCTGGAGCGACCTGGTAGTGAACGGTGAACGACTCCGTTGAGAATCCGTAATTGGCACCCGCTTTCAGGGACCGCAGATTGGCCTCGGCAACCGATGGGTTCTTGGAGAACTTTGACTGCACCCAATCCTGCGTGGGGCGGTCATCCCGATCGTAGAGCCAGTAGACGAGTCCCAGCGCAAAGAAGTTCTTGCAGCGATCCGCCTCACGTTGCGAAAGCCCCAGACCGCTGACGGAGTCCCGCGTCAGGCGCGTCATCGGCACCTTGTGCACACGATAGGGAGCCAGCAGGTTCTCGTCTTCGAGGGGGTTGGCTTCGTAGTGCGACTTTGCGAGATTCGACTTGTCGAACTCATCCTCGTTGACGATCAGCGTCCCGCCTCGCTTGAGGTCCTTCAGATTCGTCTTCAGCGCGGCCGGGTTCATCGCCACGAGCGTGTCGACTTCGTCGCCTGGCGTGTAGATCTCATTGCTGGAGAAACAGATCTGGAAGCCGCTGACACCCGCCAGCGATCCGGCGGGTGCACGAATCTCCGCCGGAAAGTCCGGCAGCGTGCTCACGTCGTTCCCGAAGGCGGCGGACACATTGGTGAATTGCGTCCCCGCCAACTGCATTCCATCGCCGCTGTCCCCGCAAAAGCGAACAACGACACTCTCCAACTGTTCCGTTGGCTTGCCTTCTGTGGCAGCTCCATTTCCGGCAACAACTTCAGGGGCCGTCATCGTGCGTCAACTCCAGACGAGCATCCCCTTCCAGCCGGGAGCCCGAGGTTTAAAGATTGAGAATCAGAAGAGGAACCCCGCCCGTCGCGGACAACGTCGCGGCGGCAAGGATACGGAACGCCCGTAAGCGCCGCATTTCGGCGTTGCGGGGCACAACTTCCACGCTGTCGGTCAGGGCTGCTGCTCATGCGCCTTCTGCCCGCCGGGTTGTGATCAGACGACGCTCTGCCTGGTTATAGACGGTTGCCGGCACATGATCGACGACAAATTCCATGACGGTCTTGACGTCCACGACACCCAGTGGCCGAATGTTGGCATCGACGACCGGCAGCCGTCGATAACCGCCGTGGTCCATCAACCGTACTGCGTCGAAGAGGCGGTCCTCGGCTGAGACGGTATGGGGGTCGACCGTCATCACTTCGCCCACCGGTTCGGAAAGATCAACGCCCGCACTCAACAGACGCATCAGGTCGCGCTCGGTAATGATGCCGACAAGTCGACCGTCTTGACACACGACCGCGCTGCCGTGACTGACCTCGCGCATCTCAACAGCAGCCTCATCGATCGACTGCTCGGGCGTGAGCACCGGAACCTTCTTCAGCGTAAGCCGGCTGACCCGGGTCTCGGTGAGAAGTCGACGCAGGTCAAATGCGACTGAACCGTCAGACATCAAAGGCAGTCCGCATCAGGTATCAACGACGGCAGGCCCCACCCCTGCGCAACCCCTAAGGTCTTAACTTCACAGCACATGGAGCCGAGAAACGAGAGTTGACTGACCGTCCGAGTCGACGGCCACCAAGCCAACGAACGCAGCATTATTCTTGCAAGTCATCCGCAACTTGAACAGCCCTGCTTCCACGATTTGACACCACGCTGAGTGGTTTTTGAAATTGAATCCGACTCCGATTGCAGGGGCGACACGTCAGGCGGTCCGCCAGGAACAGCGAGATGCCGCTCCCACCACCGCTCATCTTGTCCCGTTTTCGAGGTTATGGGATAACCCGCCGCTCCCGCGCGGACCCGGGTCTGCGGGACCGTCACCACACGTCACACAGAGCCTCGCGACCCCGAATCCCAGTCGCGAGGAACAACAGTACCCGGCCTCAGTCCTATCCTCAGCGAGCTTGAAGGCGCGTGGAACCTCCGTCGCGACAACTCGTGGACGTCCTGCAGCGTGCCGGACTCTGCTCCTCCCGCGACTGGCGGCGGTGTCGACCGTACGTCCGTCGCCTGGCACGCGACTTGCCCACCTTTGACTCCGTCTGGATCGATGCACTCACTCAGACACGCAAGATCACGCATTATCAGGCGGAAATCCTCGACTCGGCTGATCCGGAACGACTCATCGTCGGCCCTTGTGTGCTGGTCGATCGCTGGCATCAGGACTCGCAATCAGGACTCTACCTCGGGCGTCATCGAGCCACGGGGCAAGCCTGCCTTCTGACGTTTCCGGGTCCCAGCTTTGATCGACAGCCGAAGACGGTCGAGCGTGTTCGGGACGTTCTCGGCCGACTGCGCCGGTCTCCACATGCCTCGTTACTCACGCCACAGGGTTGTGACGAGATTGGGGGCCAACTCGTGGTCGTCAGCCCGATGGTCTATGGCCCCACACTTCGCGAACTGCTCGTACGCCGGGGCAGGTTTCCGGTGCCCGTGGTGGCCGAGATCGCGAGGCAATTGATCGGTGCGCTGATAGCTCTTGGCTCGCACGACCTGATCCACGGAGACATCACCCTCGACCAGGTTCGATTGACGGAACGGGGCAGGGCCGTCCTGCTCAATCCAGGCGTGTCCTGGGCTTTGGGTAACCAGGTCTCGATTCATGGCGCACGTTCGGCGGACGCCTGTGACGGAATTGCTCCGGAATTGATCGGCACGGGGGTATCGGGATCGAGTGTCGCCGATCTGTATGCCCTTGGATGCCTGCTCTATCAGTTGCTGGCGGGCCGACCTCCGTACTTCACGGGGGATCCCCTTGCGAAGCTGACTTGCCACCAGACGAAGTCGATCGACGACGTGAGGCGCTGGGCCCCCGATACCCCCGCCGATCTCGCAGACTTGATTCTGAAGATGACCCGCCGGGAACCAGAGCTCAGACCTCAACAACCACGCGACCTGCCCCAACAGTGGCGGGGATTTGGCCGGACCGGGCGCCGAGATCTCGCCCGTTTCGCACATTCATTCCGGACGGCGGCCCCACAGGCAATTCCTCCCATGCGAAAACTCGACTTTCCTTGGAAGATCGCGGTGATGCTGCTCGCAGCAGTGGGTGGCCTGTCCTTCACCCTCCACGATGCCGGGCGCGCAACGAACTCCTCCGACTTGCCAATCTGGGTACTGTCTGGGAGCAATGGAGGCCGGTCGCTCAACAACCAGCGGTCGTGACCGAGGGACCACAGCCGGCTGCTCCACAGCAGAACCGGACGATTCCCTCAGAGCCGGTGGATGGCGTCATTGAGCTGCACAGCAACATCCCCTATCACGCCGTCTCACTGTCCGTCCGCGGCCCGCTCACGCTTCGCGGGGCCGGGCCGACCCCCGCCCAGATCGTCGTTGACGTGCATCCACTGAGCATCACGGCAACCACGGTTCGCCTGGACAACATCGTACTCGTCAGACAGTCCGCGGGACCGACCACTTCCGCGCCGGGCATGACGGAGCGTCTGCCGCTGCTGGAGCTGAGGTGCCAGGCGTTGGCCATCCGAAGCTGTCGCTTTCAAAACTCGTCTTCCGAAAGCTCTGTGTCCGCGATCCGCTGGGAGGCCCTCGATGCTGCCGACGCGACCGCGGGCGCATCGTCCTGCAGGACACGCACCTGTCGGGGCACATGGTTGGTGTCGAGTTGCGTACGCTGCCGAAGTTCGTAGGGCTGCAGAATTGTCTCAAACTGGGGCCTCACCCCTTCATCCAGCTTCCGGATCAGGTGAGTTCGCAGCCGATGCAAGTTCACGTCAGACAGACGACACTGCGGGCGTCCGGAGGGCTCCTCCGGTGGCCAATTGACGTTGCGAAGACAGGGATGACTCCCACGCTCATCATCGCGGAGGATTCGGTATTCGAGTTTCCCCCAGAGCAGGGAGGGTTGCTGGAATTCAGCGGTGCTGAGCCACCGCCCGGGTGGGACGGCCTGATCCGGATCACCGGCGAGGGCTCCGTCCTTCGCGAAGGGGCCCTGCTGGCGGTCAGTGGAGCAGGAACCCTGTCCGGTTTGTCTCCCCTCGATCCCTCGTCACTTCGACTCGACGGGCTGATGATCGATGAGTTCCGCTTTGCCGGCCCAGCGGACGAGGATCCCCGGCACTCGATCATCGTCGAGACCTTCTCCCCGCGGCGGACGGCAACGCCACCCGGAATTGACGCGAGTTGGGCATCCTCCGCACCACTGTTTCCCCTCGCCCGGCCCGCAACCAGCCCGTAAGATCCCCTTGAGCAAACGGGCATCGGGTCTCAGCGGCAACCCATCAACATGCAGCGCGTCGACACGATTTCAGACATCCGGCGGGCCGTGGTCACCGCCCGCCAGGCGGGTCAGCGTATCGGCTGCGTCCCAACGATGGGCGCGCTGCACGCCGGCCATCTGAGTCTCATCGAAGAAGCACGTCGTCGGAGCGATTTCGTCGTCGTCACGATCTTCGTCAATCCAACCCAGTTCGCGCCGAATGAGGATCTGACCCGGTATCCGCGACCGCTCGAGGACGATCTGCGTCAATGCCGAACGGCCGGCGCGAGTCTGGTGTTCACTCCTGAGGTTGCCGCACTGTACCCGGACGAGCACCAGACCTTTGTCGACGTGGACCAGCTCTCGCGAATCTGGGAAGGGGCCGCCCGTCCCGGACACTTTCGAGGCGTGGCCACGATCGTGCTGAAGCTGTTCAACATCGTGCAGCCGGACGTCGCCTGCTTCGGTGCCAAGGACTTTCAGCAACAGACTCTCATTCGCCGCATGGTGACCGACCTCGATCTCACGACCGAGATCGTCGTCTGTCCGACGGTGCGCGAGGCGGACGGCCTCGCGATGAGCAGCCGCAACGTGTATCTCTCGCCGGCAGACCGCCAATCCGCGCTTGCGCTTTATCGCAGCCTGCAGATCGCGCGGACAGCCATCATCGGCGGCCACACGGATCTCGCCGACATCCGCCGGCAGATGCTCGCCTGCCTTTGTGCGGAGCAGGGTGTGCAGCCAGACTACGCCACCATCGTCGATTCGGACACACTCCAGGAATTGAGCAGCCCCGGCCCCCGCATGGTGGCTCTGGTGGCAGCACGCGTGGGGAAGACCCGACTGATCGACAATCTGCCGATTATACTTGAAGAGTCAACCTCCTCGCCGGTCGTCGACGATGCCTGACCAATAACTTGCCGATCCCGGCCCTGATCCCATTCGCGACAAGCAACTGATGCGACAAACGCTGATTCGAGTGCTGCTGAATGAGCCCTGGGTCCTGTGGAAGCCGGACCAGATGACCGGCCTGGACGGCATGGGCGTGTGCCTGCTGCTGCTGTGCGCGGGGCTGATCGGCTTTTCGATCCAGTACTGGCGCTGGCGACGCACGATGGTTGCCCCGGAGAATCGGCCGGGCCGATTTCTCGCCCGGCACTGGGAAAGTCTCGCCCTCTGGCTGGGAAGCCTGCTGCTGTTGACGTTTCTCGGCCCCTGGCTCCCCGATGTCCTGCCACAGGTGCGACTGACACCGTCGTCGGACCCGATCCCCCGCACGTCATTCCCCGTGTGGGGTTATGGATTCATGCTGCTGATCGGGTTCGTACTCGCGTTGAAGTTCGCCGAACGACGGGCGGACCAGGAAGGCATCTCGCGAGAACAACTGTTCGATCTGGCCTTCTGGATCCTCATCTGCGGGATCGCCGGGGCCCGAACGTTCTACCTGCTGCAATACGGCCACGAGGTCTTTCGAGACACCCACGGCATCGCTGCCACGGTTGGCGCGGCACTCAATCTGTCGCAAGGTGGGATCGTCCTGTACGGCGGTCTGCTCGCAGGTGCCGCCGCCTACTTTGCCTTCTGTTACAAGCGGGGGCTCAGCCCGTTGCGAGTTGCCGACGTACTCACACCGTCGGTGTTCATCGGAGTCGGATTCGGCAGACTCGGGTGTTTTCTGAATGGATGTTGCTACGGGGACCGCTGCGAGCTTCCGTGGGCCGTCCAGTTCCCGAGGAACAGCCTGACGTGGAATGTGCTGCTGAACGAAGGGTTCCTTGATCAATCGTCCCAGTGGACCATGCCCCTGCACCCGACGCAGATTTATAGCTCGATCAACGCCTTTCTGCTGGCATGGGTGACAGCCACTTACTTCCGCCACCGACGACGCCCAGGAGAGGTCTTCGCGTTGGCATTAATCCTGTATCCTCTGACCCGATTCACCATCGAATTCATCCGAGGTGACGAGCTCGGACAGTTCGGGACCGGCCTGACCATTTCGCAGATCGTGAGCCTCGGACTGCTGGCAACCGGCCTGATACTGCTGGCCTGGCTCAGTTTCGGTGGTGACGGACATCGATCTCCGCCAACACTGGCCAAGGTATCTCGCCGCGGCACTTGAGCGGTTGTGCTCGTCCGTGAGTTCGGCGGCGCTCTCTGCGCTGCGGTTCTGCCAGTTTCCTGAAGCATCGGAAACCGCTGTCGTCAACGGACCAACCTCAGTCGCGAGAACCGACGCCCGTCGAGGCCGCGCGACGAAAGCCACCGACTGCGCAGGTCGCCGGCTCTGACTTCGCAGCAATGGTGGCGGGACCAGAACTTCTCGCATTCTGAACAGAGCGCGGGCTTCTGTTAACTCAGGATGAATTCGTCTGAGATCCCTCTGTCCTCGACGACACCCGACGCGATAACTACAGGTCAGCACGGGCCAGCTGTTCGTTGATGCAGGAAAGAACGATGTCGGACTGGATGTACCTTTCGCAGGATGTGGAGCAGGGACCGGTGAGCTTCACTCGGCTGGCCCGGCTGCTGGCCGATGGCGTGCTGGAGTTCGAAGCCCCGGTCTGTCGGCAAGGTGCGGAAGACTGGCAGCCCGCCTCTTCCGTCGTGGGTCTGCTCCGCACAGCCCAGAAGCTGCAGACCGGGCCTGGCCGTCGTCAGCGGGTGAAATCGCGCGTCCCCGTCGAGTCGAGTCCTGCGCGACCTCACGAGTCCCGGAGCGGCGGATCGGAACTCGACAACGTCATTCGCAACACACGCCAGCGGCTTCACGACACCGCACCTGAACAGGCGGTTGACCGACGCCATTTGCTGGGAATCTGGTTTCCGATCGGACTGGTGGGAACCATCATCGGCGGAGCCATCGCCTTCGAGCTGATGCACGATCCCTTCGCCAACAAGAGTTTCGAGGACTAATGAGCGTGTCGCGACGTGACGGATCGCGTCAGACCTTGCGAATGAAGTGCTCCGCATAGGAGCGCACCTGCTGGCCATTGAGCACATGGAAGGTGCGAAGCTGCTGGACCGTCTCCTGGCTGAAGTGGGCCAGCGGTACGTGGAGCAGCCGCTTGCCACAACGCTTCGCCAGCCTGCGCCAGGCAAGTCCCGGAGGCAGGTCTGAGAGCAGCGCGATATGTCGCTCGCGGGCATGGTGACAGGCGGCCAGGATCATCCGCTCCTCCAGCGTATCCGCGACATCGAATTGCGGATCGCGCCAGATATCCGCGACGGGCCGGGGCGGAAACAGAAACATCGCCCCACCATAGAGGGACTGTGCGATTCCAGGCCCCACGAGCTCGTTGCCGTAGTCAGTCGCAAACAACGAAAGCGTGGATTCATCGTGGTGTTCGGCATGCCAGGTGATGCGCCAAGGGTAATCCCGCGGATCAGCGGGCGAGTCAAACAGCATGACCACGCAGTCCAGACGGCCTCGCGAGGGCGGAACCACCTTGACGTACAGCGAACCGGTATGCCAGTTTCGCAGGGTCTCGCGAATGTCGAGCCCGTCCTTCAGTGACGTGGTGAACTTCTCGCTCTGCGCCAGATCTTGTCCCAGGAGCTGCATCGCGCGATCGGTCACATGCGTGCGAAAGCGTTCGATCCGATTGTCTTCCGGAGGCCAACTGCACTGCCGGAAGGGATTCCACTCCAAACGGAACCGCCGCTGATCGAGCTTGGGCGGCCGTCGTGTGAGCCGAATCCCTCGCCACAAGAGCGGTGGTCCCGGCAATCGGCTCTTCAGGCTGACGACGTCGCCCTCCGGAAGCTGGGCCCGCCCGATACCCATTTGCAGCTCAGGAAAGTCAACCGACGAGTCGAAGGGGTACTCCCGCGCCAACTCGGCCAGGTGAATCGCGAACTGATCGCCACACAACTGCTGGGCGGCGATCACCAGCGACGAGAAGGATGGCGTCAGGCGACGATCGATCAGCGACAGGTTCCGAACGTACTTCAGAAAGGTCGACAACAACTGCGGTGTAATTCTGCGGGCCTGCCGCCCCAGATCCAGCTGATAGCGATCACGAGAGGCCAGCAGGACTTCCTTCACGCCGTCGATCGAAAGGTTGCTGTCGTCATCCAGGTCGGCGCGAGCCTGCTCGTACAGTCCGGTGATGTGGGGCAACTCCCCCAACAGAAACAGCAGGGTCCGCGGTGCCACCGCATAGATGTCAGTCGCCTCGACCGGGTCATCTTCGACCTGCTGCGGCGTGCCGTCGCTGTAGGCCTCCTTGATCCATGGCCAGTCCAGTAGCGAGCAAACGAACAGAACTCGCTCGTACTTACGCTCCAGATCCCGCAGGCGGTTCGCCATCGTGATGACGCGATCGCGTGGTTGCCCTGCCGGCAGGGGCCCCAAAGCCGGCAGGATCCCCGCAGCAAACTTCTCCGCCTTCAGCCGCCGGACGGCATACGGATCGGGCATCACCGCCGTGACTGGTAGGAAGCGGCGCGTCTCCAGATCGACAAACGCTCGGGGAATATGTTCGCCAATCGCCACCCGCAATGCGGCAATGACGGGCTGACAAGGATCGATCGGGACATAGGATCCCGACCGCTCTGCATCATCCTCACCCTCTTCACGGTCCGCAGGATCCCACGTCACTTCCGGATACCGGGCCTGCTCCCCCTGAATGACGATGGAGACTCTCGGCAGCACATCGATCGCCTGCTCCACATCGTCCTGAAACGACGCGGGGAGCGGCACAGCCAGGCAGTCGAACGCTTGAGCAAGCAGCACCCGTCGGACTTCGACCGCGAAATCGCCACTGCCGTGAATCACGGGCAGGACCGAGATGCGCGGGCTCAGTTGCAGAAACTCGTGCAGCATGGGCGTGACCAGATCTCGGGGGCGTGTGAGACTTCTCCCGCGTCAAGAGCCCCGGAGAGCCTCGAGGGCGAGTCCGACACGTGAATGCGGATTGCCACCTGTCACCGAAACACTCGGATAATGGACGAATTGTCCTCGTCTCCGAAGCCCCGGTCAACCAGGTCCCCCAGTAATTCGGCGTGCCGCGTGGAGAGGGGTACGGCCTGATTCTGAGCCTCGGCAGCCGCCAGAATCAACTTCACATCTTTCAGGTGCTGCCTCAGTCTGGCCACCGGCGCGAACTGCCCGCTCAACATGCGCTCCCCCTTCGTGTCCATCACGGCCGAGTAGGCCGGTGACGCTTGAAGGACCTCCAGTGCCCGCCGGGAATCGAGCCCTTGTGACTCAGCAAAGCACAGGCCCTCGCCGAGCACGGCCCGGTGCAGTCCGAGTACCAGGTTAACGACCAGCTTCATCCGGGCGCCGCTCCCCCAAGGACCAACATGAAACCAGTTGCTGCCGATCATCTGGAACAGCTCCGCGCAGGCCTGCACATCAGCCGACTCGCCACCGGCCATAATGACGACATCCCCCTGACGCACTTGTTCACTGGAACCGGCAATGGTGGCATCGACGTAGCGCACGCCATCGTTCGCGACTTGCCGTCCGATCGCTGCAGTCAGCACAGGGTCACCCGTCGTGGTGTCGACGATGAGGGCCCCCGGCAAGAGACAGGAATGCACCTCATGCAGAACCCGCTGAACGGCCGCAGAGTCAGGCAGGCTCAGCAGAACAACGCGCGCCTGGCGGGCGACGACGGCTGCAGACGCCACGGTCTCGGCCCCGCTGCGATTCAGGAGTTCGCACCGCTCCGGATCGACGTCGTAGCCGATCACACGATGCCCATGGGCACAGAGTCGGTCCATGAGTGCCGCCCCCATCAGCCCCAGGCCGATGCATCCCAGGGGCGCATCTCCAAATGAATCACTCCCCGTCGTGATCTGCATGAACGACGCGCCTCCGCCGACAACCTGCCTGGGCTTCATGAAAACTTAACTGCCCCGACTACGATGATCACGATAGATCAAGACGTCGGCGTTCGCCAGAACGAACGACCTGACGCATGGCAGACGCCTGTTTTCATTACTGGTGAATGACGATGCTCGGCCACAAGATGCTGGGAGAGCTCGCTCAGGATCTCCGCCCTGAATCAACGATCACCCAGCTTCCGAATCATCGGTATGCGGTAGACACTGACTGCTCTACCAAGTCGGTGGCCGACGCGTTTGAAAAGGACATCGAGCTTCCAGGTGTGCTGATCCTGTCTGCAGGGTCGCTGGTCGGAATGCTCTCCCGGGACAAGTGCCTCGAGCGATTGAGTCGGCCCTTTGCGCAGGAGTTGTTCCTGAATCGACCGATCATGTCGCTGGCTATGGATGTCGGACTGACACCATTGATCCTACCGAGCAACTGCGACATTCAGACGGCCGCCGTCCAGGCGCTCAGCCGTCCGAAACATCTCGTGTTCGAACCGGTGGTCGTGGCGGCAGATGGCGAGTACCTGCTGCTCGACAGCCATTCGCTCCTGCTGGCTCAATCCCAGTTGCTCGAACAGGCGAACACCACCATCCAGCAACAGAAAGATGCCGCTGAATCGGCCAATCGCGCAAAGAGCCAGTTCCTGGCCAACATGAGCCACGAGATTCGCACGCCGCTCACGGCTATTCTGGGCTTCGCCGAGAACCTGCTCGATCCCGATCTGGATGCTGCAAGTCAGTCCAGCGCGGCCGAGACGATCGTCCGCAATGGGGAGCATCTGCTCACCGTCATCAACGAGATCCTCGATCTGTCGAAGATCGAGGCGGGCAAGCTGCAGATTGAGACGCTGAGATTCTCGCCGGCTGAGCTGATCCATGACGTGGTCTCTGCCATGAAGGTGCGCGCCGACGCCGAGGGCCTGTCGCTGCAGACATGCTACAAGACGCCGCTCCCCTCCACGATCAGCAGCGACCCCACCCGCTTGCGACAGATTCTGATGAACCTGTTGGGAAATGCCATCAAGTTCACGGATCATGGTGGCGTCGAACTGGGCGTCAGTTTGATCACCAGTGGAGACGCACCACGGCTGGAATTCCGTGTGGTGGACACGGGGATTGGCATGTCATCCGACCAGTTGCAACGACTGTTCCAGCCGTTCACACAGGCTGACGGTTCGACGACTCGTCGGTTTGGAGGTACAGGACTTGGTCTGACGATCAGCCGCCTGTTCGCGCAAGCTCGGTGGGGACATCACCGTGGAAAGCCGCCCCGGACGCGGATCTGTCTTTACCGCGAGTGTCTCGACCGGCGCCCTCGATGGCGTCGACCTTGTGGACGATGTCGCAGCCGGGGTCTCGTCATCCGCACCAGCTCGCCGGGTAGCCGATCTGCAGATCCCGCCCTGCCGGATCCTGCTGGCGGAAGACAGCCCGGACAACCAGTTGCTCCTGACACAGTTCCTCCGGAAAATCGGTGGCGAGGTCACCCTGGTCGAGCATGGTGGCGCCGCCGTCGAAACGGCACTCGAAGCCTGGGAGCAGAACCGCCCGTTCGACGTCATTCTCATGGATATGCAGATGCCGATTCTCGACGGCTATTCGGCGACGTCGGCGCTGCGGGAGGCCGGTTACCAACGTCCAATCATCGCCCTGACAGCCAACGCCATGCAGGAGGATATCCAGCGCTGCCGTGAGGCTGGATGCGATGCCCATGCCACAAAGCCCATCAATCGCCAGGAGCTGGTGGCCACCATCACCCGCTTTGCCGCCGGAACTGATCCGTTCCCGGAAGTCCCGGGGCTCGAGTTGGACACGTCTTGCGCAGCCCGCCAAGGCAGGCGAGAACGCCGCCGAATCGCAGTACTCTTCGCCGTACGATCTCGATCTGGCACTCGCCCGATGTGCGAACGATCCCGAGTTGCTGGCCGAACTGGTCCCGATCTTCCTGGGGACGCTGGATGATTCCCTGAAGGAACTTCGCGAAGCCTGGCAGACCCAGGACCTGACCACCACTGGTCGCGTGGCCCATACCCTGAAGAACTCCGCCGACAATCTCGGAGCCCTGCGGGCACGGGAGTTTGCCTTCGAACTCGAATCCCGGATGATCTCTGGCAAGTTGGCGGACACCGCGGCGCTCGTCAGCCAGGTCACTGCCGAGTTCACATCGCTCGAGGCTCAGCTCCGCGACGACTTTCGCGACGACTTTCCACGGACAGGCGGCCGGGATGACGGCCACCTGACCCACCGTGCCTGGATCGGTCGGCCAGCCGCATCGCGGCATCCCCAGGCGCGCAGAAGCGACTGGACGCGGACGTCCTGGAGTCGGCGGCAAGGCTCTGTTCGTCAGTTAGGCGACCAACTGCCTGCCGACACCGGGTTGTGTCATTGCGCGTCAAGACCTACAGTCGGCTGCCCCCAGTTTGTCGCGGCGCGAGCTTGCGCTTACGATGTGACACACCGCGTTAGGGATCTCCACTGAGCATGCTGCCCTCGTCGCCTGTGCTGTTCGCGGTTGCCGATATCGCAGCAGCGCCGTCCGTACTGCCCATGATCGTTCTGGGGATGATCATGGCCGGGACGTATCTGGCGATTGCCTTCGAATGGGTTCACAAGAGCGTCGCAGCCATGAGCGGCGCCATTTTGGCGGTCTCTGCGGCCATGCTGTTCGGCGTTTTCAAGGATGAAGCCGGCCACTCGGCCTACGATCGAGCCGTTCACGACATCATCGGGCATGATCTGGGCGTGATTGGTGTCATCATCGGCACGTCGGTGCTGGTGGAGATCGCCAGTCGGTCCGGACTGTTCCAGTTTCTGGCGATCAAGATCGTCAAGCAGACACGGGGCTGCCCACACCGGCTGCTGCTGCTGATCACGCTGGCCACGCTGCTCTTTGTCACCCTGCTGACAATCGCACCGGGTACGTTGATCATGGTGTCGCTGGCGTTGGTCGTCACGCGCGAGCTCCATCTGCCGGCCAAGCCATACATCATGGCGATCGCAATCTGTGCAAACTCGGGAGCCCTGATGACGTTCGCCTCGGGGATCTGCACGCTGATGCTGGGAACCGCCGGTCGCCTGCCGTACTCGCAGTTCTTTCGCGTCTCGACCCCCATGGCCCTGTTTTCCGCCTGGATCGCCTACGAGTTCATTCGTCGCTACTACCGGGAAGCTCTGGTGTCGACGGACACTCCTGAGGAACGTGAGCAGAAGGTCGCCCATTTTGACGAATGGGCCCTGGTGAAGGACCGGAAGCTGTTCTATCGCTGCGCGGCCATTCTGGGGGCCACCATTCTCGGCTTCGCGTTCGCACAACGACTCGGTGTGGGCCTCGACTTCGTCGCTTTCGCCGGCGGCACACTGGCGCTGCTGGGTTCCGGGATCCACCCCGACGAGGCCATCCGGAAAGTCAACTGGTCGATGATCCTGTTCTTTGTCGGGCTGTTCGTGATTATCGGCTCTGTTCAGGAGACCGGACTGCTTGCCTGGCTGGCCGGCCAGATGCTGGCCGTTTCCGGAGGCGACCACACCCTGACGATGCTGATCATGGCAACCTTCGTCATGCTGACATCCGGAATCGTGGACAACATCCCGGTGGCTGCGACTTTCATCCCGATCGTGCGCGCCATGGAAGCGCAGGGTGTTCCGGGAGAACCACTGTGGTGGACACTGGTGATCGCGGCCAACCTCGGCGGGAATTCCACCCCCATCGGCAGTGTCAGCTCCGTCATCGCACTCAATGCGCTGGAGAAGGAGCAACACATCAAGGTGAGCTGGGCAGAGTTCCTGAAGGTCGGAGGCGGAATCCTGCTGCTGCAGGGCGTTGTTGTGCTGCTGTACCTGTATCTCTTTGATCTGCTCGGTTTGTTTCCTGAGCGTCCCCTGTAGCGCCCGCTCACCCGCGTTTGTCGTGGGAAGTCGCGTTCCAGGGACCGGCTTGGTGAGGTGAAGACATGACGATGGAACCCTTCGAGAACAACAGTAATTTCCAGGAAGACGTCGGGCTGTTCGAGGCCGCCACCCATGCAGTGCCGGTTGAGTTGCCGCCGGTACAGACGCAGTCCATCGTGCTGGCACTGGATGGCTCCGACCAGGATGAGAGTGCACGCCTGCTGGCGGGGGATCTCGCCGAACGTCACTCGGCGCGACTCTACGAGCTGAACGGAGCCATTGACGCCGCCGCGATCCTGGCGGTCGCGCGGGAACAGCAAGCGGACCTGCTGGTGGTCCCGGTCCCTTTTGGCCGGGACTACGCGACCCTGGGAACAGAGAGTCTCGGCTCGGTGATCGACATGCTGCTGCTCGAAGCACCTTGCCCTTTGCTCTGCACCCGCGCGCCGCTGAATCTGCAAGAAATCACGAGGACCTTTGAGCAGATTCTCGTGCCGATCAGCGTCGGCGAGAAACCTCGGGGTGGCGGGCTCGCGTGGGCGTTCCACCTGTTCGGCAGTCAGGGGCGTCTTGCACTGCTGGCCATTGCGGATGAAGACGTGCTGGAAGAAGCCCGGCAGATGATGCCCTCACGCTTCGGACAGGACGCGATCGGTCCCGATGAGATCACGCGGTCGATCCTCAGGCAGATCGGCGGCATCGTGGCCGCGGCCCAGAGGCAAGGCCTCGCCCAGGAGTGCAGCGTGCATGTGGACACTTCTCTGGGCCATTTTGTCCCCCAGGTACTCGCCCGCATCGACGAACAGCCGCAACTTGTCATCTGGGAAGCAGAACAGGATCACAACTCGCCGTCGTTTCACCGCGCCGTCGACCTGCTGCTGGCTTCACGCGGCCCGGTGCTGATCACCTTCTGACGGATCCACGAGCCGTCGTCCACTGCCATCGACGATCTCACCGCCATCAGCGTTCATCGCGATCGAGCCACTTGTGAGTCGGAGCAGGCGAAGTCGAGCCCAGACGGGCCAGCAACTCGATCGGATCCGCGGAGACCTGCAGCAGTGCTCGATGTTCGGGGCGCAGGAACCGCTCCGCCACGGCATGATCGAACAGATCGATCAACCGATCGAAGTAACCGTCCACGTTGAGGAGTCCGCAGGGCTTCTGGTGAATTCCCAGCTGGATCCAGGTCAAGGTTTCACAGAGTTCCTCGAACGTGCCGAAGCCACCGGGAAGCGCGACGAAGGCATCCGACAAGTCGGCCATCAGCGCCTTGCGTTCATGCATGGACCGCACGATTCGCAGGTCGCTGACGCCGTTGTGAGCCAGTTCGCGTTCAACCAGCGCCTCGGGAATCACGCCGATGACCTCACCGCCAGCGGCCAGGGCGGCATCGGCCAGTACTCCCATCAGGCCGATGTTTCCGGCTCCGTAGACCAGTCTCATCCCGCGCTCGGCGATCAGGCGGCCGAACTCCACAGCGGTCTTGCGGTAAACGTCTTGCCGACCAACGGCTGAACCACAGTACACGCACAGACTCTTCATGGCGCTCGCTTGCCCAGTCGCTTCGGCAGGGATCCGGTCGTCGCAGGCGGACGGCACTTTGCCCCGCCGACCGTCCAAATGGTCGTGCGAAGAGGGCGGACTGTCAATCAGCCGCTGTGATGGCCATGCGATGCCTGGAACATTCATCCGCTGCAGCCGGGACTGGACTGCGGTCGCATCGATCCGAGAGA
Organism: uncultured Planctomycetaceae bacterium; assembly: GCA_963715185.1. Lineage (GTDB taxonomy): Bacteria > Planctomycetota > Planctomycetia > Planctomycetales > Planctomycetaceae > CAVPPT01. The sequence goes on along the minus strand of CAVQRG010000008.1, from coordinate 438,019 downwards.
ATCCACCCGGCCCCATTCCCCAGACTCTGCCCCAGCGCTGACCACGATGCCCGGAATCGAATCGATGCCTGACGGTGACGTGCACTTCGCCGAACTGTTCGCACAGATCATTCGCGGCCGACGAACTATCGGGAAGTTCGCCGACGGCTGCCCCCCTTGCGAGATACTGCTCGAGGCCATCGAGGTCGCGCGCTGGGCCCCGAACCATCACCACACCGAGCCATGGACGTTCCACCTGCTGGGTTGTGAGACGGCCTGCCGGCTGATCGACCTCAACACCGAGCTTGTCAGGCAACACAAGGGAGAGGCGGCCGCTCAAAGCAAGCGACAACGCTGGAGTCTGATTCCGGGGTGGCTCGCGGTCACCTGCCACCTGACAGATGACCCCGCAACCCGCGAGGAAGACTACGCCGCGTGCTGCTGCGCGATTCAGAACCTGTCGCTGTATCTCTGGACGCGAGGCATCGGGGTGAAGTGGAGTACTGGCGAGGTGACCCGGGCGGAAGCGTTCTATCGACTGCTGGAGGTGGATCCTGAACGCAGCCGCGTGGTGGGACTGCTCTCGTACGGTTACCCGCTATCGGTGCCACAGTCGCGACGTCGGCCGGTGGACGAGATCGTGCAAGTACACGCCTGAGGGTTGAACGGCTCAATTCTCCGGGCTGACCCAAGACCTGCATCGGCACTCGACGCCAGCCAGACGCGGGGTGCGTGACTACTCAACGACTTCCCAGAACTCGTCCTCACCGGACGCGATCGGATCACCGGAGTCGGCCTGACGCCGGCGCTTGACGACCCGCCGAGTTCTCTGGGCGCTGGCGGCGGCTGCGGCTCACCGGACACGGCAGGCTTCTTCGCACGGCCCTTGGTGGTATCGAGGTCGAGCGCCTCGGCCTCATTGAGCGGCGGGACCGCGATCTTGTGCGCGCCCCCGTCGCGACGCTTCCCGGGTGGCTGCGGAGCCGCGCCAGAAGTCTGACGGCGTGTCTTCGTCGCGGCCGTTGCGTCACCCGCGGCCCGCGCGCGGCGCTTCGCGGGCGGTGCCGGAGATCGCCCTCCACAGTGCGCACAAAGTCCGCGGACATTGAGCGGTTCGCCACAACGATTGCAGAGCGGTACGGGACGATCCGCCGATTCCAGCCGTTTGACACCTGCTGCCGAGGCGGACTTCTGCGGGAGCTTCGCAGGAAGCGTTGCGGCTCTGCGCGGCGGCGCTCCCACCCCGGGTGGAGCGTGACCGGGAACCGCCGATGTTGACTGCACCTCGTGAGGTTTCGCTCCGCTCTGCGACACCCGGGCTCCGGACTGATTCCGGGCATCGACCATGGCAATGTCTGTGGTCTGACGGATCTCCCGTGTCTGACGAAGGTTCTCCTTGCGGACGATTTCCGTCTTGGCAATCTGGCCGCTGGCCACGTCCCGCGCAGCCACATGCACTCGCGCCTGCTCGTCGTAGCTGATGGTCACCTCAATCGGTGAGGCCACGGGGAGGTTCCCGGGGAGCCCGTTGATGACGCAGGCACCCAGCTGAACCGGATCGTCGCCGGCGCTGGTTCCGCTCTCGACGATATGCACGTGCACCCGCTTCTGGTTGGGCATCACGGTGCCATACACTTCCCGAAATTCGCAGGGCAGGGGCGTGTTCGCCGGGAGCATGTAGTGGGGAATCCGGCGGTCGCTCTCCGGATCGCGCACCAGCACTCCAAGCGCGGGGCGTTGACGCTGCGCTGACGCACCTTAGCCAGCCGTGCCTGTGCATCTCGCGAAAGCAGCGACTGGGCGAAAGTCGCATTGCTCAACAGCATGCCGGCATAGTAACTCGCCCCATGCGAGATCGACTGATCGGGAGAGAGCGACGAATTGAGCGTCGTACCGCTGATCCGCTGCAGCATCCTGCGAATCATGGGCATCCGCGAGGCTCCTCCCGTCACCAGCACCGCATCGATCGCCTGCCATCCGGGCCGGTCGTCGGTGAAGGCCGTGCGGCCGGCCTGTCCTGTCACCCTCCGCGCGTGCGCTTTCACGAGTTCGATCGTGATCTCTTCGGTCCGTCGGACCAGCGGTGCAGTCAGTTCTTCAAACTGTTGCTGCGTGACAGGAAACGACTTCTGTCGGCCAGCATGGACGACGGTCAAGGCCGCCCGCGGCCGCACCGACAGACTGCGTTTGCACAACTCGACATCGTTCGCGAGCGCCTGCATGCTCTGCCGATCCATGCGAGGGTCATCGGGCACCTCCCTCGTGAACAACTCGCACGCGTACTTCTCCAGGGCCGCATTCCAATCGATGCCGCCCAGATGGAGATCACCGGCGCTGGCCACCACGTTGACGGCGTTCTGGGCATAGCTGACGAGGGAAAGGTCGAACGTGCCACCTCCCAGGTCGTACACCATAATCTTCTGCTGGTCCGCCAGCTCGGAGAACCACATTCCCTCAGTCCCCAGCACATGGCACAGGGCGGCGGCGACCGGCTCATTGATCAGATCCACGCGATCGAGTCCCGCCTTGTGGGCCGCTTCGATTGTGGCCTGACGCTGGAGGTCGCTGAACTGAGCGGGCACGGTTACCACCGCATGCTTCACAGGACCGACGTACTCCTCGGCGGTCTGCAACATCTTGCGCAGGATGAGCGCCGAGATGTCGTGCGGACGATACACGCGTCCGTCAATCACCCAGCTCTTGTGCGGATCCCCCATGAAACGCTTGGCATTCTGCACGACACGATCCGGCTGAGCGACCGCGTTGCGCAGCGCCTCGGTCCCCACGACCACCTCGTCGCCGTCGAAAAACACGACGGACGGCGTCGACAGCTCTCCCTCGGCGTTCGGCAGCGTGACCGGCTCCCCCTGACGAGTGAGGTATGAGAGACAGGAGTAAGTCGTACCGAGGTCGATACCGACTGCATGCACGCCGGACATGAGCACGCCGCTCCAGATGCCTGAGGATTTCCGTTCGCCTGCCTCACTCCCACCCTGCAGTAGATCGTAACACTCTGCAAGGTCAGGCTCCAGCGGGGGGTCTGAGCATGCCGAGTGACGTGCAAGTTCGTTGCGTGTCGCCCGGCAATTCGGAGATACTGCAGGCCCGAATTCTGCTCCGCCCGAAGTCCGTCTCAACATCGACTGCTGGACAGCACTCATGCGACGCCCGAAGCCTCTGATGGCCTCTTGTCATGCGATACGACCGATTCGTGGAATGCGGGCTGCAGCCCTCTGCCTGTCTCTGCTGTCTCCGGCCGGCTGCGGACTGGGGTCGCCCACTCCCGATGCGGTCTGCACCGAATACGCCGACAACCTGAACAAACTGGCCGACAAACTTGATGCCATCTCATCGACGGCCCACTCCGACGCCGCGATTTCAGAAATTCGCGAACTTGTGATGAAGACCAACGCTCTGGGCGATGAGTCTGCAAGGGTCGAAGCCGACGAGCATCAACAACTCAGCCCCGAAGTTGAGCAAGAGCTGGCCAGGGCCTCAGACCGGGTTCGGACCGCGATCGCGCGAGTCCAGGACGCCGATCTCTTGACCGAGCGCTTGCGAACTGCCCTCGACGAGGCACGACTGGCTCAGGAGTCCTTCCTGGCGTCCGCCAAGGCGGGACAGCTTCCCGCTCCCGAAACCCCGCTTGAACAGGCGGTGGTCGAATTGATATCGCTCAAGGGCCAATTCGCGGAGGAGCTCACGACCATCCAGAATACGAGCACCGCACAGGCTGCAGTCGACAGGCTGTCGAACCTCTGGGACGAGGAGTACGCGACGCTGCAGCGAATGGCCGGGCTGGGTGCCGAGAGTCCCCCGGCAGGGATCCCGCCGAAATACGCCGATCACTTTCGCGTGGTCACGAAGCGTGTTGAGCAGGCCGACGCGCGCTTGAATGGACTGGCCGAGATTCAGCAGATCACGACGGCCCTGGCACCCGCCCTTGAGCACGCCCCTTTCAAGCGCGAGGATCCATTTCGGATCGACGCGACGATTCGCCAGGCAGGTTCCGGGCGGATCGTCACAGTCAAACTCCTGAACAAGCAGGAACTTCAGGGGCCGCGGCACCAACGTATGGTGCAGATGCTCGCCGAAGCCGCTGGAGGTGCCAATCATGAGGCTCTGATCAACGACGACGGATACCACATCGTCCTTTCGCCGGTCGAGAATCTCGACGCGTTCATCAGGGCCATTGGCTTTGGACAGGTCTCGGACGTCAACCACTCGGCCCTCACATTCACACTGGCTCTGGATCCGTCACAGATTCCTGAGACGGGCAGCGAAGCGATCGGTGGCGCAGGTCCGGAGAGACGTCCCTTCGGATCCCCCGGAATGGGCCCCGCGGGAGAAGGACCGCGGACGTCGGTGCGTCCGGAAGACCTGATCCGAGCGCAAAAGCACCGCATCGCGCGGGAGACCGGATCAGACAACACGCTGGCCGTCCGTGTCGTCAACGGGCGCGCGCTGCCTCGGCAATCGGGCCCGGTGATGGCGGCACTTCGCCGGATCGCGATCAACGAGCGAGTTCTCGGCACCCCCATCGGTGAGCAAGACCTTGTCTTCGTGCTGGCGACCGATCAGGACATCGAGAACGTTGCCGCGCTCTTTCAGGCCGGTCGGGTTGATTCCCTCGATCGAGGGATTGGCGAGATCGTCCTGCGAGTTGACTAGAGCCATTCGCCCAGAAGATCTGGCTGAGTCCGCATGTCCTTAGCCGCGCCGCGTCTGCACCGTTTGCACTCACTTGATCAGTTTCGCGGCTACACCGTGGCGGCGATGTTTGTGGTCAACTTCGCCGGTGGGTATCTGGCCTGCCCGGCGATCCTCAGACATCACAACGACTACTGCAGCTTCGCGGACACCATCATGCCGAGCTTCCTGTTCGTCGTGGGGTTCGCCTTCCGCCTGACTTTCGAACGACGTGTGCAGCACGAGGGGGTGCGTGCGGCTTACGCCCGCGTCATCCGAAGACTGTCAGGACTGGTGCTCGTGTCACTGGTGATCTATGCCCCCGCGGCTCCCGCAGATACCTGGGATGCACTCCGGAACATGGGGCTCGTCGAGGCACTCGACCCCGTCCTGAAACGTGACTGGTGTCAGACGCTGATGCACATCGCATTGACGTCACTATGGATCACTCCGGTCATTCGCGCGTCGGCCCGAACACGTGTGCTCTGGCTGCTGCTTTCGGCGGCGGCGCATGTGGTGCTGTCGTGGTGGTTCAATTTCGACTGGTGCAATACCAGCCCGATGGCCATCGATGGGGGACCGCTGGGCTTTCTCACCTGGTCCATCCCGGCTCTGGTGGGCACGCTGGCCTGCGATGCCTTCATGCGGTCACAGGGCCGACCGGACCTGCGAACACTGACCATGTCCGCCGTGTGCCTGATGGGCTGCGGCTGGCTGATGTCGTTGCGGGACTCGCCTGTACGATGTCCCTGCCAGCAGGCTGGAACAACTGCGAGATCAGAAGCTGGCCGACGATCCGGTCTGGCCCGGGTGGTCCCGTCTGCACACCGCGTCGGTCGATCGGCTGACGGCAGAACCACCGTTCGTTCCGCCGCCCGATACGGTTCATCGCAAGTGGAACTACTGGATGATGAGCCAGCGCGCCGGAACGCTGTCCTACCTCACATTCGGAGCTGGCTTCTCGCTGGGCATGTTCCTGCTGTTCCACATCGCCTGTGACGTCAGGCAGCTGCAACTGCCACTCTTTCGCACCCTTGGAACGAATGCTCTGGCCGCTTACATCGTGCACATGCTGGTCGATGCAGCGGTCAGCCCGTTCGTCCCACGGGATTCGCCGGCGTGGTACGTGGGCCTCGCCTTCATCCTGTTCTTCGGTGTCACCTGGCTGATCGTGCGGACCCTCGAATTTAATGGCGTCTCTCTGCGCCTCTAAGCCAAGACGCAGAGAGTCTTCAGCGGACGGATCTGCCTCATCAGGCCGGACTCCACCGTGTCATCAGAGGGGCGCCTCGACTTCGCAGCAATGACGAGAACTCAGCAGCATCAGTTGTGACTGAACCGCGGAGGGAAGCCTTCGTTCGCGGCAGGCTTCTCAGTCCCGTCACGATTCTTCAGCACGAGCTGCCGGAGCACCCACTCACAGCGGCGACTCACATCGAGTTCCATCAGAACCCGGGCAGCATCCTCAGGGAGCAACTCCAGCGACTGACACAGCAAGTCGCACATCGTCCCGAGACAGAGATCGTCCCGAACGACAGCCTGAAGCTTCTGGTCTTCGGCCAAACCTGGAAAGCGGCGCCGGAAGGCAGCGAGGACTGCCTTGCGGCAATCCTGCCAGTAACCGGTCGATTTGGATGGATATGTCTCGCGGACGGGCAACAGATGGCCCACCCGATACGGTTCGTCCCCCGAGCGCTCTCCGAGCACCTGCGCCCGGCACAGTCCCCTGAGCACCATGTGATAGCCACCATCCTCCAGGCGTACTGCCTCCAGAATGCTGCCCAGGCAGACGATCGGATAGATCGACGCCGCTTTGGATTCGTAATTGCGCTCCCATCCGGGCTGTAGCAGAGCCATCGCGATCAAGCCGTCCCCCTCGAGCGCATCGGCCGTCATCTGTCGATAGCGCTCCTCGAAGATATGCAGCGGGAGCACGAGATTGGGAAACAGGACGCCTGAGGGCAATGGAAACAGCGGTGCATGACCGCTGAAGGTCTGCAGGGATCCATCCAGTTCAAACGGACGGCTCATGATCTTATTGCTCCGTCTTCAGGACGTTGGTCTCGATCGCCCGCCTCGGGCCAACCGGCCGGCTCATGCCGCTGAGTCGCACCCGAGTCACCCAGGTACTTCGCTGTCTGCTCAGCGGACGACTGCAACCCCGGACTGGTGCCGACGGCCGCCCCGTGGAGCTGCAGGACCGGAATGTCAGACCGGACCAGTACGACGCCGGTCGGGTAATGACCGTCTGTTGCCAGCAGTTCTACGAAGCACACCTGCATCTCATCACGTAAGCGGCGCAGATTCAACCCGAGCCAGAAATCACCGTAGTGCCCGAGATATCTCAGGCAAGAATGGTACATCTTTCTCGCGCCGCCGAGATTCCCTTCTTCGAAATGGAACAGGGCCACTGCAGCGTGGATCAGCCCCTGATAGAAGTCACGATGTTCGCCCAGTGTCTCGCCCCAGAGATCCTCCAGCACGTCGTGAGCTGCGAAGAACTCCCGTCGATTGAAGAGGCGGACACCATCGACGTAGCGAGCATCGTAAGCGTTGGCATGGTTCATCGGGCAATCGGCATCGAGAATGTCAGGCGGCTGTCACAACAGAATCGAATTGCAGACGATGACCGGCCTACTATGATGACACTTCGATGTGTGCCTTCATTCTAGGAACGCACGCCTGACATCGTCCATTACCTTTTTGGCAGTTTCCGCAAATGCCCGGACGCGAGGCTGCTCACGGTGTCGCGGACCTGAAGAAGCAGGCCCGGAAGGTCATCCCGATCCTGAAGCGACAATACCCCCGGGTGCAGTGCGCGCTCCACCACCAGAACGCCTACGAACTGCTTGCCGCGACAATCCTGTCCGCACAGTGCACGGATGAACGGGTCAATCTGGTGACTCCGGCTCTCTTTGCCAGCTATCCCACGCCGCAACAACTGGCTAAGGCCCGCCAGACGGATGTCGAGAAACTGATTCAATCTTGCGGCTTTTTCCGGAACAAGGCGACCAACCTCCGCGGGATGGCACAGGCACTGGTCGCGAGATTCGCCGGGGAAATCCCGCGGACACTCGAAGACCTCGTCACACTCCCGGGCGTCGGCCGCAAGACGGCCAACGTCGTCCTGGGGACGGCGTACGGCATTACCTCCGGGATCGTCGTCGACACTCACGTCAAGCGGATCGTGAGACTTCTCGGCTTGTCTGCGGCTGACAGTCCCGAGCAGATTGAACGCGACCTGCTGGCACTGTTGCCCCGGAAGGAGTGGATCGATTTTTCGCACCGATTGATCCACCATGGACGCCAGATCTGCGTGGCCCGTCGGCCCCGCTGCCAGGACTGTCCACTGCTGTCGATCTGCCCGCGCGTGGGACTCCCTCCGCTGTCCAGTACGTAGCCACCCGTTCCACATCCCGAACTCGCGGTCCACGAGAGGCCTCCCATGACGTGTCATGGTCGCGACCGACCGGCTGCATTGCATCCCGTGCCGGTCCCCGATACCGTCAAACGCGGATAGGCCTTTTCAACTCGCACGGATCGTCATGATTCTCTCCGGTCCCGAAATCCAGGCACGGCAGGGTGGCGATATCGTCATCGATCCGTTCCGAGAGCAACAGCTGAATCCAAACAGCTACAATCTGCGGCTACACAACGAACTGCTGGTCTACGACGAGATCGTGCTCGATATGCGTCGGCCGAACCGCCATAGCCGCATCGAGATTCCCCCGGAAGGGCTCGAACTCAATCCGCATCAACTCTATCTGGGCCGAACCGTCGAACGGACGGTCACTCACAACCTCGTCCCGATGCTGGAAGGGCGCTCGAGCATCGGTCGCCTGGGACTGTTTGTGCACATCACCGCCGGCTTCGGCGATGTCGGGTTCGACGGCTACTGGACGCTCGAGATGTTCGCGATCCAGCCGATTCGAATCTATGCGGGGGTCGAGATCTGTCAGATCTTCTATCACACCGTCGAGGGTGCGATCACCGAGTACTGCTCGAACAAGTATCAGCACAACGCCGATATCCAGCCGAGCCTGCTTGTTCAAGGAGTGGCAGCAGCGTCCTGATCCGCAGATGCGCCTGCCGCTCGACCGCGATCAGTGAATTGCGCTTCAGCCCGGCCGAGTGCGTTCCCAGTGTTCCCGCTGCTCGTCCGCCCTCGCTGATCCCTGAATGACCACGCCATCCGACGTCTTCAAGACGTCGGATGGCGTGCGGGTCCCTGGGCGTAATTTCAAGAGGTGGCTCCGCGGGCAGAGCCGCGCGTCACTTGTGGTCGAGGTACGTCAGCAGACTGAGCGACTTCGGTGACCACTAGGGTAGCAGAATTCGAAGTGAGATCATCACCGAGTAGATGTCCCGCTCGGCCTTGTATTCACCGAAGTTGGCTGTCGTACCCGCCATGCCGAGGCCAACACGGGTCACATTCGGATCGAAGAATCGAAAGCCGATGTCGAGCTCCATATTGTCTTCGATCGGCAGGATGACGCCGGTACCAAGCTGATAGCCGAAGCGTGTATCGTTCTCCTTGGCCATCACGACCCCGTCGGTCACGCTGACCTTTCCACCCATGGCGCCGACACCGCCGCCGAGATAGAAGAACACGATGTCGTGAAACGGGAAGTCGATCCACACATTCCCCATCGACGACCAGGCATCGCTCACGCTGGTCTCGTAGAGCACTTGGGGAGGTCCGGGAAAACTGTTCGTGGTGAAGTCGAAACCGTCATGCCAGTTGACTTCGAGCTCGGGCCGCACTCGATTTCGACAGTTGTCCCAGATGAGGCCGACGGCTCCCCCCAGCCCGAAGCTCTCATCCTCGTCGCTGCCGTTGTTCGCAAAACCGCCAGCAGTGTTGACGCCGCTGCTGTCGAGGCGATCCATGGACCACAGGGCGTTTCCCTGCAGGTAGATGGCCGGCGCGTTCCGGACATCGTACTCCGTCCACACATCCCAGACGCCGGCATCCGACCACTGAGCAGCCGCCGGGCGCGCCAGCGCCGTGATGCACAGCGCGGCCAGGCAAGTGATGAGAAGCGGTCGTGACATGGTCTCCCTCCCTGGAGCATTCGATCGCATAGGTTCTCTCAGAACGACCCGCATTGCTGGAGTCTTCGTTGGAATCGGACTGATCGGCACTGCAGAGTCATGAGAATTGTCGTGCCCCTCAAACCCGATGAATCCGTCACAACCGGGAATTCCCCCCAGTCCGCCAAGATTGGACAATCCGCATTTCTTGACATCACCCTCGGACGAACTGCAGGCGTGGCGCGCCGGAGGCACGCAAGGCCCCCTGACTCTGCCTCGGAAACGCTGGTTTCGAGCTTGATACGCGTTTGCGGGCCCTTCAGCACGCGGGGGTGGCTCATGCAGCGGAGCAAGCGTCCCAGCCTGCCGTCGGCTTGTGGGGCTTAAGGGGTTCCGTCCGATTGAACTGTGCGCGGTAAGGCACGATGATGAGGAATTCCACGAAAAGGGGTACGAGGTGGATGTGAACTCCACACGGGGTCGCGGCCATGTCTCTGCCAGGACGAACGGGCACACGCTGCCGAATGCCGGCTGTAAACTTCCAGATCTTACAGGAGTTCTCTGATGATTCGCGTGCTTCTGGGGTTCCTGCCATTCCTGGGCATACTGCTGACAAATGGAGTTGCGGGGCACACCATTGCCGGTCCGCCGACAGACTCGCTGAAGCTGCTGTTCCTGGGAGACAATGGACTTCATCGCCCGGGTGAGCTGGCCGCGCAACTCGTCCCCAAGCTGGCCGCCCGGGGCATCGACGTCAAATACACGGACGACGCTGGCGTCCTTCAACCGGGAACTCTGGCAGAGTTCGATGGCCTGATTGTCTATGCCAATATCGAAAAGATCGAGCCGTCGCAGCTCCAGGCGCTGCTCGACTACGTCGCCCACGGCGGGGGCTTCATCCCTCTACATTGCGCGTCCTACTGCTTTCTGAACGCGCCCGAGTACGTGGAGCTCGTGGGGGCCCAGTTTCAGCGCCACGGCGGGGAAGTGTTCTCGACGGTCATCGCGGAACCCGAGCATCCGATCATGGTCGGATTTGGCGGCTTCGAGAGCTGGGATGAGACGTATGTCCATCACCGTCACAACCCGGCAGGCCGCACCGTGCTGGAGTACCGCGAACAGGGCACCCAAGCCGAAGGACAGAGCCGCGAACCCTGGACCTGGATTCGGAAACACGGCGAGGGACGCGTGTTCTACACGGCCTGGGGCCATGACCAGCGGACCTGGAGGCACCCCGGCTTCCAAAATCTGCTGGAACGCGGCATCCGCTGGGCCTGTGGCGGTGACGTGAGTGTGGTTCCCCCGCATGCGGAAGTCGACCGATTCGTTGCTCCGGCCATGACGACTCCCCGCACCGATGTCGCCCCCTTCGAGTACATCGACGTCGGCACGAAGATCCCGAACTACCCGGCCGGGAGTCAGTGGGGTGCTCAGGATGAGCCCCTGTTCATGATGCAACTCCCGCTCTCTGCGGACGAGTCGCTCAAGCATTTCGTGACTCCGGTCGACTTCGAAGTCCGCCTGTTTGCGGCCGAGCCTCGTCTGGGTGCAAAGCCCATCGCCATGAACTGGGACGAGCGCGGGCGGCTGTGGGTCTGCGAAAGCGTGGATTACCCCAACAATCTGCAGCCCCCGGGAGTGGGACGCGATCGCATCGAGATCCTTGAAGACACGGACCGCGACGGTCAGGCGGACAAGGTCACACTCTTTGCTGAGAACCTCAGCATCCCGACGGCCATCCTGTGCTGCCGCGGGGGAGCCATCGTCCAGAACGGGACCGAAACCCTGTTTCTGAAAGACACAGACGGTGACGACCACGCCGACGTCCGCGAGGTGCTGATCTCCAATTGGGAACTCGGGGACACGCATGGCGGAGTGAGCAACTTCCGCTACGGCCTGGACAACTGGATCTGGGCCATGCAGGGTTACAACGCCTCGACACCTCGCTTCGACAGCGAGGAACGGCAGAGCTTTCGCATGGGGTTCTTTCGATTCCGCATCGATAACAGTGACCCACCCCGAGTGACTGACCTGGAATTCCTCCGTTCGACGAATAACAACACATGGGGCCTGGGCATCAGTGAAGAAGGCCTGATTTTCGGATCGACGGCCAATCGCTGTCCCAGCGTTTATCTGCCCATTCCCAACCGGTACTACGAACGGGTCCGCGGGTGGTCGCCCCAGCAACTGGAGATGATTTCCGACAGTTACCTGTTCCAGCCCATCACCGACAAGGTGCGACAGGTCGATCACCACGGGGGCTATACGGCCGGCGCGGGACATGCGCTGTACACCGCCCGGACCTATCCCAGGCAGTGGTGGAACCGGACGGCCTTCGTGTGCGGTCCGACGGGGAAGCTGATCGGCACGTTCGTCCTCGAAAGAGACGGCACCGATGTCCGCTCGCACAGCCCGTGCAATCTGGTGGCCAGCGACGATGAATGGACGGCTCCCATTCTGGCCGAGGTCGGCCCCGACGGAAACGTCTGGTTCATCGACTGGTACAACTTCATCGTCCAGCACAATCCGACACCCCGCGGATTCGAGACCGGCAAGGGGAACGCCTACGACACCGATCTCCGCGACAAGCAACATGGTCGTGTGTACCGCGTTGTGGCACAAGATCCCGAAACGTCGGCTGATATCCAGCCGCTTCAGACTTTCAGCACTGAAGAGCTCGTGACAACCCTCGCGCATCCCACCATGCTCTGGCGTCTGCAGGCGCAACGGCTGCTGGTTGAGCGCGGCGATCGACAAGCGATTCCCGCGCTGCTGGAGCGCCTCGAGGATTCCTCGACAGATGAACTCGGACTTAACCCTGGGGTCATCCATGCCCTGTGGACACTCCAGGGCCTCGAAGTCGTCAATGCATCGTTTCCCGATGTTCTGGCGGTCGTTGCGCGCACGCTGGAGCATCCTTCCGCCGCGGTTCGCCGCAATGCACTTCAGGTGCTGCCACCGGTAGCCTCAACTGCCCAGATGATCGTCGAGCGCGGCCTGGTCAACGACACGGACCCGCATGTTCAGCTCGCCGCGCTGCTCGCGCTCGCGGATGCGCCGGCTCAAGAAACTGTCGGTCGTGCTCTATCGCACAAGCTGTCTGACGCTGACATGCTGGCCGATCGCTGGCTGCCCGATGGGCTGACCTCTGCATGTGCCACGAACGCCGCTACGGTCCTCAGCCTGCTGGCCGGCGACCATGCGACAGCCACGGCAGGTGACCAGGTGGCGTCTCTTGATCCTCGCGCCCGCGACATTGTGATCATCGTCGCAGAGCACTTTGCACGTGTGGGGCCCACGGACCTCGAAGTCAATGCACTGCTTGCGGCTCTGGGAGCCGCCCATCCGGATGTTGTCGGCGCGATGCTGGGTGGCCTGTCGCGCGGCTGGAGCAAGGACCAGACCGTCCAGCTCGATGCGGAAGCCAATCGAGCACTGTTCGAGGTGCTGGAGCGACTTCCCGCCGAGGACAAAGGCCAGTTGATCCGCCTGGCCATGCTCTGGGGAAGCGACGAGCTGCAGAACCATGCCGAGGAAATCGCCGCATCGCTCTTCGATGTGGTACGAGCCTCAGAGACACCGGATGCGGAACGGATCGCCGCCGTCGATGGCCTTGTGGGACTGCGGCCAGATGACAGCGATGTTGTCAGCGCGCTCCTTGAGGAAGTGACGCCCCAGATGTCACCCGAGCTTGCCGGCGGGATTCTCGAGGGGCTCTCGAAGAGTTCGGCTCCCGAACTGGGCGAAATGCTGGTAGAACGGGCCACCGGACTGACTCCGGCAATGCGCCAGGTCGTGCTGCAGGTGCTGCTGTCTCGTCCTGCAACGACGGCAGCGCTGCTGGAAGGCATCGCGGCAGGCCAGTTGCAACTCAGCGAGCTTTCACTCGACCAGAAGCAGGGCCTCTCCGGGCATCCGGACCGCGATCTCCGACGGCGCGCAAGACAACTGCTGGAGGCTGGTGGGGGACTACCCAGCCCCGATCGGCAGCGGGTCCTGGCCAGCCTGCTCCCCGTCACGGAGCAGGTCGGCGATGCGACCTTGGGGAAAGCAATCTTCACCAAACAGTGCGCGAAGTGTCATCGTCACAGTGGCGAAGGCGAGAACATCGGACCGGATCTGACCGGCATGGCCGTTCATCCGAAGGCCGAACTGCTCACTCACATCATCGATCCCAGTCGCAGTGTCGAAGGCAACTTCCGATTGTACACCGTGCTGACAGATGAAGGGCGAGTGTTCACCGGAATGCTCGCGGCCGAGACTCTGACCACCATTGAACTGATTGACACTGAGGCGAAACGGCACACGATTCTCCGCGAGGAGATCGAACAGCTGCTGGCCTCTGGCAAGTCATTGATGCCGGAGGGATTCGAGAACCAGATGAACTCGGACGAATTGTCCAATTTGCTGGAGTTCATGACCGCCAAGGGCCGGTTCCTGCCACTGCCGTTGTCGAAAGTCGCCACGGCAATAAGCACCCGAAACCTCTTTACGACCGGCGACGGGGGCACCGATCGCCTGATCTTCGATGACTGGGGACCTAAGGAATTCGCCGGAATTCCCTTCCACCTGGTCGATCCCCGCGGAGACACGCAGCCGAACATCATCCTGCTGAACGGCCCACGCGGCACCCTCCCGCCCAGGATGCCTCGGGCCGTCAGGCTCCCGGTCAATGCAGAGGTGAAGTCGATTCATCTGCTCAGCGGCGTGGGAGGCTGGAACTTTCCCGCCCATCAGGCAGAGTCTGTCTCCATGACGTTGCGGCTGCACTACCAAGATGGCAGCGTCGAGGATCACGAACTCCTCAACGGACGCCACTTCGCCGACTACATTCGTCGTGTGGATGTGCCGGAATCGACATTCGCGTTTGCCCTCCGCAACGCGCAGATTCGTTACCTGAGTGTATCTCCCGACCGGCCCGGGATGATTCGTGAACTGGAACTGGTGAAAGGGAACGACCCCTCGGCCCCGATCGTCGTGGCCATCACGGTGGAGACACAGCAACCGCCGCAGGCTGGAGAGTGACGGCGTTTACGCCGTCCGGCAACACCGACACGGGCAGCTCTTGGGGCGCGGCATCGGAGGCCGCCTCTCCAATGAGTGTGCCAACGGCCGTGAGGCTCATGACTTGGCGCGACTCGACCGCGCCTGATTGAGGGTCGGTCACCGTCGTCTCGAACCGTACGACTCCGAACGGCACGGCATCGCTCAGCCAGAGATCTCGTCGATAGACCGCAAGGGGGGCCTGCTCGCTGGGGCGATGGACCACTCGCGAGGCCGCCAGCCGACAGGGAAACGCATCGGTCCTAAGTGGCGTCTTCAGGTACCGCAATCGCCCCGGAACATAGGCCCGCAGACGAGGCAAGCCGTGCAGAAACACCATCACCCGGCGCCGCTCAGCAGCCGCGGGTGGTGGGTCAGGCCACACCACGAGCTCTGAGACGGGACGACCGGCGGCCAAGGCTTCGCGATCGATGTCCAAGGACCATTCACGTCGCGCCGTACCAGCTTCCTCGATGACGTTAATCCGCTGGACCTGTTGGCCGTCCCGTTCCACGCGACCTCCATCTTCCAGCCGCAGTCGAACCGAATCGCCAGTGATGTCGACACCCGTCCACTCGGACCAGTAGTCGGCAAGTGGCACCGACGATGTGGCTGGCGGCAGTTCGTGGATCCAGGCATA
Source organism: uncultured Planctomycetaceae bacterium (assembly GCA_963715185.1). Classification (GTDB taxonomy): domain Bacteria; phylum Planctomycetota; class Planctomycetia; order Planctomycetales; family Planctomycetaceae; genus CAVPPT01. The sequence goes on along the minus strand of CAVQRG010000008.1, from coordinate 422,634 downwards.
GAATGGCTCTCCCTGTACTGCCGCTGGAGACGAGTAGTCGATCCAGCCCGCCTGCTCGAGCCGCTGATAGAGCCAGGGCTGATTCCAGGGTCCTGTGAAGGGAGACCAGGCGGAATAGACGGAAAAGCCGAGCAGTCCCAACAGGATTGCCCCCCGCCAGGCTGTCGCCCGGCAGCGATCCAGCACCGGGATCATGGACAGCAGCCAGAACGGGATGAGCCACAACGTCCAGCGCAGCGCAACACTCACGCCTCCGAAGTTGTAGTTGTCTTTCTTGGACAGGTAGAAGCCGAACACCACGAGCGTCACGGCCAGACCCAGCCACAGCAGTGCCCTGAGGGACGGCTGCTTCCACCGGTAGCAGGTGATCCAGCTCCACAACGCCAGCACGAAGACCGGTGTCAGCGAAAACACGCCGTGATGCCCGAATGTGCAGTGCATCAGGTACGTCAAAAAGCTGTCCTTGCCCTGATCGAGGCCCTGTGGATCGATCCAGTAACTGGGGACCCCTTCGTGCACGAACCGGTATTTGTCGGTCCCATAGAACATGTAGAACGGTTTCCAGCTTCCGGTCGCCGCGACGTTCGTGATGAAGAACGCAACCAGGGGCAGCAGTGCCGCGGGCAAGAACCACAGCAGTGTCTGCCGCGGCGACCGTCGGAACAGCAGGATGAACACCATCACCCCCAGGGCCGCGGCAGGAAGTTCGACACAGCAGGTCGCGGCCGCAGACAACCCGACCACGGCGTAGAGCCAGCCCCGGTTCTGCCCGTCAGTCAGAACGTGATTCAGTGCCCACACACAGACGATCACTCCAACAAAGGCCGGTGTGTGGTTGTTGAGTGTCACCAGGAATGGCAGTGCCAGGATGCCCCACGCGGCCGTCATCATGAGGAACAGGCGTGCGTAACTTGTCTGCGCGTGCCGCTCGAGCAACCTGACGAACAACAGCAGCGCCGCATAGAATGGCAGGATGTTGATGATCATCAGGATCAGCCGCGACGTGCCCGCCAGATCGTCGTCCAGCGTCCAGCCCAGTGTTCGCTTGACTCCCCAGTAGAGGCCCGCGACCAACGTGGACAGCAGCGGGGGCTTCGTCGAGTAGAAGTGCCCCTCATGCCGGACCAGATCAATCGTATCCCACCCGGGTCGCTGACGGATCTCGTCGATCTGGTAGGTATCGCGCTCCACGAGAGACCACACCGTGCACCAGCGCGAGCGATCGTTGGCGCTCGCCAGTGGCTGTGCCTGCATCAGCCGCGCCGTCGTCAACGCGAAGGAGCTGGTGAGCAGCAGTGCGCAGACCCAGCGAAACGAGACGCGCTCCGCGACCCCTGAGTGTTCACTCGCCCCTTGAAGTTCGGCGCTCACCACTCAAGCTCCCCGCTGGAGGTCACAACAGGTCCCGCAAGTGGAAGTGATGCTTGCCGAGCTTGCCGCCATAGTTGCCCGCCGTGACGTGGACGATGCCCGGTGTTGAACAGGCCGCATGCAGTCCCGCCCGTAGTGACTCTTGCACTTCTTTGAACGTGAGGCCGTCCACGACGAGTTCATAAACGCAGTGGCAATTCTCAGGCACTTCGGAGTCCGTGAGCGGACGAATCGTGGGAGCGTAGGCATCGTTCGTGCTGGCCACCAGCTTGCGATATCGGGAACCAACCTTGCTGCCCGAGCGGACGATCCCACCGGGAAATGGCAGGATGCTCCCCGACACGTTCTGCATCGCGACGACGGCCGCCGTGGCACTGGCCAGCGTCGCTGCGGCATCGCAGCCGCAGATCAGCAGGTTCCCGCCACCGATCCCACTCACGATCCCGAATCGATCTTCGCAGACGAACTCCCCATCCATGACAGGGAGCCGCCAGAATCGTCGCCCCGCCAGCCGCTTCGAGAACTGCCATCCATCGCCAAAGTACCGCAGAGCCCCGCCGACGGAGATTTCTGTGGCAGCCGTTGCCCGGTCAATGCCTCCGTAGCACGCAGAGGTCGGGCAGGTCAACACGTTCTGGCCGACCCGGCTGACGACGGCCTTTGCCAGTGATTCCTGATTGAAGGCAAACACCAGCAGGGAGATCCCGGGCCGCCCGTCCGGCGTGTCGCTGGTCTCCAGAAACTGCTCCACCGCCGCTTCACAATTGCAGCCGATCACACTCGAAGCATGACCACAAAACTCGCGCGCAGCGACCTCGGCCCAGTGGCGGTCCTCCGCTGTAATCACCACCCGCGTCCCCATCATGGTGAACGCCTCCGCAAACGTATCGGCGACAGTGACACCGTTGAGACTCAGCATGGGCGCACTGATCGAACCTGCGGGTGGTTCCAGAGGCACGTGATGTGGGCAGGGCGTCGCCGACAAATACCGGCTGTTACTCGTGTTTTCAGCAGCAGGCATCTGCCGAGCGATCGACGTGCAGAGGCTATGCCAGGGTCGCGACGGGGTCAAGCGCGTCGACGGACACGATGCACGATCGGATCGTGAACTCCGATCCCCGTCAGTGGGAGTCCCGTCAGATCCCGGCCGGCAGCCACTTGTGGCATCAGAGATGTTGCTGCACAATGCAGGAGATCCCCACTGTTGAGAGGAGCGGTACATGCGACGTTGTCCCTTTATCACAGCTGCGTTCCTGGGACCGATGCTGGCGATCTGCGGTGGCCCGTCCCGCAAACTGGCTGCTGACGACTTCGCGCTGCATACGTTCGATCGTCAGCAGTTGACCGATGTCTACTATTCGGAGGGTGCCCATGCCGGCGACCTGAACGGGGATCGTCATGCCGATGTCGTCTACGGTCCCTACTGGTTCGCCGGGCCCGACTTCACCACGAAGTACGAGATCTACGAACCTGTCCCGCAGGACCGCGAGAAGTATGCCGACTGCTTCTTCTCGTGGATCTATGACTTCAACGGTGACGACGCTGAAGACGTCTTCGTGGTCGGCTTTCCCGGGACGCCGGCGTTCGTCTATGAGAATCCGGGGCCTGAAGGTCACGACGCCCATTGGCCCCGGCATCAGGTGCTCGACTGGGTCTCGAACGAATCGCCGCAACTCACGAATCTGGTGGGGGACCAGCGTCCGGAACTGGTCTGCACGCGCGACGGTTACTTCGGCTTCGCGACCCTCGACTGGGAGACGCCGTTCGGAAACTGGAAATTCCATCCAGTTTCCGAACAGGTCGCAGCACCCCGGTTCGGCCATGGGCTGGGTGTTGGCGACGTCAACGGCGACGGACGACTGGACATTCTCCATGCGAAAGGCTGGCTCGAACAGCCTGCCCGTGATGTGGAGACCTCGCGCTGGAGGCCGCACGACGTGTCTTTCAGCCCGGCCTATGGTGGTGCTGAAATGTATGCCTACGATGTCGATGGCGACGGAGACAACGACATCATTACGAGTCACGCGGCCCACGACTTCGGGCTCGCCTGGTACGAGCAGACAGGCACCGGGGACGCGACGGAATTCCGCCCGCATCTGATCATGGGAGAGCATCCCTCCGAGAATCGCTACGGAGTCCTGTTCAGCGAGCTGCATTCTGTGGCGCTGGCCGACATGGACGGAGATGGACTGAAGGACATCATCACGGGAAAGACCTACTTCTCTCATCACCGCCAGAGCCCCCAGTGGGATGCCGGTGCGGTGGTGTACTGGTTTCGATTGGTGCGGGGAGACGACGGTGTTGACTGGGTGCCTTATCAGGCAGATGCTGATGCGGGAATCGGGCGGCAGGTGTCGATTGCTGACGTCGATGCCGACGGATTGCCGGACATTGTCCTGGGCGGAATGAAGGGGGCTCATGTCCTCCGCCATCGGCAGCGGGTGGTCGACCGCCAGGAGTGGGAAGCCGCGCAGCCCAGCATCTCGATCGCCCCGGCGCCTCCCGCAACCGCAGAAGCCGAGCTCCGGCGCGGTCCACCCTCGGCAATCGGTGGGAGAGATGGTCGAGTGGCCGGTGCCCTCGAAGGAGAGTCGCTGCAGTTTCGCACGTCGGGTGGTCAGGCACGTACGCAGAAGATGAGTTCGTTCTCCGACGATCTCTGGAGCGGGAACGCCCAGTTGTGGTGGACGGGAGCCCGGCCCGGAGACGTGCTGACCCTGGAACTCCCGCCTCGTCAGGGCCGGGTGGATCTGGAGGTCGTGATGACCTGTGCCAAGGACTACGGCATCGTTCAATTGTCGCTCAACGACCAACCGCTGGGCAAGCCGATCGACTTGTACAGCCCGAACGTGGTGACGAGCGGCGTGCTGAGGTTCTCCAACGTCGAGCTGACCGGTGACGAGCCGACTCTCGGACTCACGATCGTCGGCGCCAATCCGAAGGCGGTCCGGTCTCACATGGTCGGAGTCGATTATGTGCGGCTGGGCGGGGCAGGGGACACGCAGGCCGAGGAACAGGACGGCTTCAAAGCTCAGACTGCCGCCGGGAAGACACTCTCTCTGGATTTCGAGAGCGGGACACTGGATGAGTGGCAGGCGGTGGGAGAGGCTTTCAGCGAACAACCCGTCCAGGGAGACACGGTGGCATCCCGACGTCCCGATATGCGGAGTGGACATCAGGGCGAATACTGGCTGGGAGGCTTCGAAGCGCTGGGTGACCAGCCAACCGGATCGCTCATCTCGCAGCCGTTCGTCATCAATCGCCCCTTTGCGACATTTCTCTTCAGCGGGGGACGTCAGGCGGAGACCCGGGTCGAGCTTGTACGGCGGGACAGTGGGAACGCCTTCTTCCGGCTCTCGGGAGAGAACAGCGAACTTCTGAAGGAGATCGTCGTCGATGTGCGGACGCACATGGGCCAGGAGGTGTTCATCCGTCTGATCGATGGAGACCGGGGTGGCTGGGGCCATGTCAACTTCGATCACTTTCGCCTGCACGATAAACGCCCGGGTCCGGTGACTCGGCAAGCCGTGGAACTGGCTGCAGATGAGTACCCTCATAGCGGCCTGACTGCCGATGAGGCGGCCAAGGCCATGAGGCTCCCGGAAGGATTCCGTGTCACGGTGGGCGCCAGCGAACCCGACGTGAAGCAGCCGATCGCCATGGCGCTCGATGACCGCGGACGTGTCTGGATCGCGGAAGCCTACGAATACCCGATTCGCGCGAATGGCGATATCGGTCGCGATCGCATCCTCATCTTTGAGGACACCAATGGCGATGGTCGCCTGGATCACCGCAAGGTGTTTGCGGAGGGCTTGAACCTGGTCAGTGGACTTGAAGTGGGGTTTGGTGGCGTTTGGGTCGGAGCCGCACCGTATCTTCTGTTTATTCCCGACAGCGACCGGGATGACGTCCCGGATGGTCCGCCGCAGGTGCTGCTGGATGGCTGGGGCTTTCAGGACACACATGAAACGTTGAATGCATTTATCTGGGGGCCCGACGGCTGGCTGTATGGCTGCCACGGTGTCTTCACCCACTCGCGGGTCGGCAAGCCCGGCACTCCCGACGAGGAGCGGACGCCCCTGAATGCCGGCATTTGGCGGTATCATCCGACGCGACATGTGTTCGAGGTCTTCGCGCACGGAACAAGCAATCCCTGGGGGGTTGATTTCAACGACCAGGGACAGGCCTTTGCGACGGCGTGTGTCATCCCCCATCTGTTTCACATCATCCAGGGAGCGCGCTATCAGCGTCAGGCCGGATCACACTTCAATCCGCATACGTACCGCGACATCCCCACAATTGCAGATCATCTGCACTACCTGGCGCCACCCCTCATGGAGGCAACGACAAGTCCAACGAGGCGGGCGGCGGCCACGCCCATGCCGGTGCCATGATCTACCTCGCCGATGCCTGGCCGGCGGGTTATCGCAACCAGCTCTTCATGAACAATATTCATGGCCAGCGACTGAACATGGATCTCCTCCGACCGGAGGGATCGGGATACATCGGAAGTCATGGCCCCGACTTTCTGCTGACCGGCGACCGCGCATCGCAGATTCTCAACCTGCGGTATGGTCCTGATGGCAATGCCTGGATGATTGACTGGTACGACATGCAGGCCTGCCATCGACGAGAGGTTGAGCAGCACGATCGCAGCAACGGTCGCATCTACAAGATCTCGTATGATCCCGTCGGCGAGGATGCTGAAGATGTGGTCGGTGCGGTGCCCGATCAACCTGAGACGCCGCTCCCCGAACTCGGCGATGCGGAACTGGCAGAACTGATGCTCGCCCCCAACGATTGGTATGTCCGCCATGCCCGTCGCCTTCTGCAGGAACGAGCGGCGGCACGACCCATCGATGCGACGGCCCTGCAGCGACTGCAGAATCTGGCCACAACGCATGCCGACGAGACACGTCGCCTGCGGGCGGCGTGGACACTCCATGTGGTGGGTGGACTGAATCAGACCCTTGCATTCCGTCTACTGGATGATGCCGGCCCCTATGTGCCGCGGATGGGCCATCCAGCTTCTGCTGGAGCCTGCTGCGGGTCCGCTTGCCCCGCCTGTCCTGTCACGCCTGACCGCGCTGGCAGAGAGTGACGCGTCGCCGGTGGTGCGCCTGTATCTGGCTTCGGCCCTGCAGCGAATTCCGCTCCAGCAGCGGTGGCCCGTCCTCGAGGCTCTCACGGCGCATGCTTCCGATGCGGATGATCACAATCTGCCTCTGATGTACTGGTACGCGGCCGAGCCCCTCGCCGATATCGATCCCGAGCGTGCCTTGGCGTTCGGACTCTCAGCCGGCGAAAACATTCCCGCGTTACGCGACTTCATGATGCGACGCATCGGCAGTGGTGATACCCGAGCCGCGCTGGCTTTGCTCGTCGGCGGGCTCGAGCGCGCTGACGACGACGAACTGCAATTGACCTACTTGAAGGCGCTCCGCGCAGCGCTGCGGGGCCAGCGTCGGGTGCCGGCTCCATCAGACTGGCAGCCCGTCTCAGAGAAACTCCGTCAGTCAGACAACGACGACGTCCGGCTGCAGGCGCTGGCCCTCGGAGCGACGTTTGGGGATCCATCAGCCTTGTCGGACCTTCGACATCTCGTGACACAGGACTCTGAGAAGGTCGAGCGACGTCGCGAAGCACTCGATGCGCTTGTGGCAACCAACGATCCCGAACTGGCGTCAATGCTGCAGTCGCTGGTGCACGACACTTCATTGCGGGATCTGGCCTTGCGCGGACTTGCCCAGTACGACCATCCCGAGACGTCCCGGATTCTCGTGTCTGCGTACGCAGGCTTCACGCCCACCGAGAAGCGAGCCGCCCTGCAGACACTTTGCTCCCGGGCGGTGTTCGCTCGCGATCTGTTACAGGCGATCGAGCAACGACAGATTCCGGGCACAGACCTCACGGCCGATCTTGTACGGCAGCTTCAGTTTCTGCGGAACGAGGACATCGATCGGCTGTTGCTGGACGTGTGGGGAGATGTGCGAGAAACGGCTGCGGACAAAGTGGCTCTGATCGCCGAGTATCACTCGCTGCTCGAGTCACCCGGTCGGGCCGATGAGCCCCTCGGCCGGGCGATCTTCTCCAGAACCTGTCAGCGTTGTCACACCCTGTATGGAGTGGGCGAGAAGGTCGGGCCGGACCTTACCGGCTCCAATCGGGCAAACCTGGAATACCTGCTGAGCAACATCGTTGATCCGAGTGCCGTAATGGCCCGGGAATACCGCCAGGTCGCCGTTCTCACCGATGACGGCCGCGTCGTTACGGGCATTGTCCAGGAAGAAGATGACCGCTCAGTGACAATCCGCACCGCTGAAGGCACCGTCATCGTCCCGCAGTCCGAGATTGCTGAACGAATCGCCAGCGACAAGTCGATGATGCCGGACGACCAGCTCAAACCGTTTTCGGAATATGAGATTCGCTCACTCTTCGCCTATCTGCAGAGTCGACAGCAGACACCTCTGCGAGCCACCGCCGAGAATGCCCCCCAGCTGTTCAATGGCCGGGACCTTTCGGGCTGGCAAGGTGACCCCGCGCTCTGGCGTGTTGAACACGGGGAGATCGTCGGCAGCACCCAGGGCTTGAAGCGCAATGCGTGGCTGACCAGTGATCTGGACGTCAGCGACTTCCGTCTCACCCTGGACGTCAAGCTGGTCGACAACGCCGGCAACAGCGGCATTCAGTTCCGCAGCCGGGCTGCCGAGGGGATCGTCAGCGGTTACCAGGCAGACGTCGGGGCCGGCTGGTGGGGAAAACTCTACGAAGAACATGGACGCGGACTGCTCTGGGATCGTTCGGGTGAGATGCACGTGAAACGAGACGACTGGAACCGCTACGAAATCCGCGCCCAAGGCGGCCGCATTCAGACTCTGATCAACGACCAGCTCTGCGTGGATCTGGATGATCCCGAGGGTGCGCAGCGGGGTATCATCGCGCTGCAGCTCCACTCGGGCGGTCCAACCGAGGTACGCTTTCGAAATCTGTCACTTGAGGTCCTCGACGAGTCTCCTCTATCGAGCGGTCAGGCCGACCATTGATCGTCCGTCCTCTCCTCCGTGTCGGCACCATGCGTTTGGACCAGAATCATGTGGCGTCGCGACCGCTCTGCACTCTGCCCGAAGACGCGTGCCGCGTCAGCCTGATCATGAGATGGTACGTCTGGGCAGCTCTGCTCACATCCACGCTGTGTCATCCGGCGGTGCTCTGCGCTTTCCCACCGGTCGTTGATGCAGGGCTCACCACTCGGCCGCAGTCTGGGAGGGCGAATGCCAGCATCAACACGGAGGGAGCCATCGCCACGACGCGGTTGGCGGACGAAGAGAGCCCCCACGACGGCGACCTGGCCGACTTTGACGCAGCGATGCAGAGGTTGCTGGAGCATCACCAGGTCCCGGGTGCTGCCCTCGCCGTGACGGACGGTGGGCGACTTGTGCTGGCGCGCGGCTATGGATACGCCGACGTTGACACGCGCGAGCTCGTCCGTCCAACCAGCCTGTTTCGGATCGCCAGCCTGTCCAAGCCCATTACAGCGGTCGCCATTCTGACTCTCGTTGAGCAGGAGCGGCTGCAGTTGAGTGATAAGGTCTTCGATTTACTGGACTGCGAATCCGACATCGCGGGCGCCGGTGAACGCTTCGATGACCGACTGCGCGCGATTACGATCGAGCATCTCTTGCAGCACCGCGGGGGCTGGGATCGCGACGCATCGTTCGATCCCATGTTTCAGTCGGTGCGCTTCGCCAGGCAACTGGGCGTTCCGGCTCCCGCCTCGGCTCAAGATCTCGTGCGGGGCATGCTGACCGCACCTCTCGATTTCGAGCCGGCCCAACGGTACGCGTACTCGAATTTCGGCTACTGTCTGCTGGGGCGTGTCATCGAACACGTTACCGGTCAGACGTACGACGCGTATGTGCGAGAGCAGGTTCTCGCACCACTGGGCATCCGGACGATGCGGCTGGGCAGGACGCGCCCCGAAGATCGAGCCCCAGACGAGGTGCGCTACTATCACCCGGACACCGCTCCCTCGGTGTTCGAGGCGGATCTCGGACAGCCGGTCCCCACTCCTTATGGCGCTTGGTGCCTCGAGGCGATGGACGCGCATGGAGGCTGGCTGGCATCAGTGGTCGATCTGGCCCGCTTTGCGACAGCATTCGATGTGGCAGAGCAGTGCCCCATCCTGACGCGTCGGTGCATTGAGGTCATGCATGCACGCCCCCCGGCGCCGCTGGCACCGAAGTCGATGGGCAGCCGAAGGAAGTCTACTACTCCTTGGGCTGGTTGAATCGGGCCTTGCCCAATAGCCGCTCCAACCACTGGCATGCCGGTTCCCTCCCGGGAACGACCGCTCTCCTCATCCGTCGACACGATGGAAGAAACCTCGTAGTTCTGCTCAACACGCGCGTCAGTCCTCAGACGCAGTCGCTGGGGCGGGAGGTCGACCGACTGCTGCAAGAGACGACGGACGGCATCGTCAACTGGCCAGTCAGAGTGAACCTCTTCGGCCAGGACGACTGACCGCCTCTGATGACGGCGTCACGGCAACGATTAGCGTGGCGAGGTCACGGGTGCGGGCAAATCGAAATCTGCCCGGATTGCCGTGCAGCACCAGACTCAAGGGCCCGGTCAACGTGCCAGCCGAATACCGGAGAACTGCCAGCGCGCGTCCGGCGGAAAGAAATTCCGGTAGGTTCGGCGGATGTGACTGTGCGATGTCGCGCACGACCCGCCACGCAGAACGTACTGGTTGCACATGAATTTCCCGTTGTACTCGCCCAACGCTCCCTCGGGGGGACGATAGCCCGGGTAGGGCGTGTAAGGACTCGCAGTCCATTCCCAGACATCCCCGAACATCTGCGACATCCCCTCGGCAGGCGAGGAGAGTCGGGCGGGATGGAGGCTCTCACCTCGTTCCAGCAGCGAATCGGCGAAGTTGCCCAGAACGGGCACGTCCTGACACGCGGTCTCCCACTCGGCTTCCGTCGGCAACCTCGCTCCGGCCCAGCGAGCAAAGGCGTCGGCCTCGAAATAGCTGACGTGACAGACGGGCTCGGCGGCGTTGACCGGCTTGGACCCCGACAGGGCAAATAGCGACCACTCCCCCTGCCGCTGTTGCCAGTACAACGGGGCCTCCCAGCCACGATCTCGCACAGCCTGCCAGCCTGCCGAGAGCCAGAGGTCCGGACGTCGATACCCACCGTCCACGATGAACTCCAGGTACTCTCCGGCGGTCACGAGTTGTTCCGTCAGTTCAAACGCTTCGAGGAACTCGCGATGCCGCGGTGATTCATTGTCATAAGCGAACTCGTCCCCGCTGTGGCCAATCTCACGAAGCCCTTCTGGAAAACTGAGCCAGCGGTGAGGAGACGCGTCGCCATGCTTTTCGACACTGGAAACGAGATACGCGGGCAATAGAGGATTGCAGGACAGCACATGCTTGATGTCCGTCAGGATCAGTTCCTGGTGCTGCTGTTCATGCTGAATGCCGATTTCGCAGACGTGCCTTGTCAGCGCGTTGTCCATCTTCTGCAGAAGGCCGCGCATGTGTTGATCGACGTGCTGACGATAATCGCGAATCTCGTCGAGTCCCGGTCGTGACAACAACCCACGCTGCGCACGCGGATACTGTTCGCCAACCGTGTTGTAGTAGGAGTTGAACAGGTATCCGAAATCCGGATGGAAAGGCCGATATCCGGCTGTGTGGGACAGCAGAAACTCTTCGAAGAACCAGGTCGTATGCGCGAGATGCCACCGAGTCGGACTGACGTCGGGCATCGACTGAATCGAGCAGTCTTCGGGAGACAGCGGGTGACAAAGCTGCTCAGTGAAACGGCGGGTCTGAAGGAACCGATCAAGAAGAGCGCAAGCGCCTGTTGTTCCGGCCGGGGAGAGAGCTTCAACCATGCTGATGCTATCGCTCCAGATTCCCACGTGGGGCTGCGATCAGTGGGGGCAGTCGATCACGATGAGGTGCAGTACCGCAAACAGCCTCTGAGAGTCCGACCACTCCTGGCGCAATTCCCAGCCGGCTTTCGCCGCGAGGGCAGCAAACCCGTCCACGGTGTACTTGTGCGAGTACTCAGTACAGATCGACTCCCCTGCCGGGAAGTCGAACGAGTGTCCACCGATCGTTACCACCTGATCGATGGCACTGACGAGATACATCTCGACTCGACCATTCTGCTCGTCATAGATGGCCTGATGTCGGAACTGCTTCAGGTCGAAGTCGCCTTCGAGCTCGCGATTCATACGCCGAAGCAGATTGAGATTAAAGTCTGCAGTGACTCCCTGCTGGTCGTTGTAGGCGGCTTCGATCGTCGCTCGGTCCTTCTTCAGATCGATGCCGATCAGCAGTTCCCCCGCCTCGCCACACAGGGCTGCCATCCGCCTCAGCAGCCGCATGGCGGCGACAGGTTCGAGGTTACCGATGGTGGAACCCGGAAAGAACACACTGGTGCAACTTGCTTCTCTCTGGGTCGCAGGCAGACGGAACTCAGTCGTGAAATCGGCACACACGGGCAGGATTTCAATCTGCGGATAGGCCTCGCGCAAGTCGTCAGCGGATTGCAACAGGTGGCGGCGCGAGATGTCGACAGGCACATACGCGACCGGATCGTCGAGGTGATCCAACAACCAGCGAGTCTTCACACTGCTGCCGCTGCCGTACTCGACCAGCAGGACCTGCGGACCGAGTGCAGCTGCCATCTCTCCGGAGCAACGGCGCATGATCGCCAGTTCAGTCCGTGTCAGGTAATACTCGTCCAGATCGCAGATCGCATCAAAGAGCCGGGATCCACGTCGATCATAAAAGTACTTGCTGGGCAGTCGCCTGGGCGTGCCACTCAGACCCGTTACGACATCATCGAGGAATATCGAGACCGAAGGCCTGAAGTCCAGCAGTTTACGCGTCAGTGAATTGGAAGACACACTCATCCTCGTAATGTGAGGAGATTGCGGGGCGTGAGAGCTTTGCGGAGTCGACGAAATTTGCCAGCGATCCTAGCCCGGTCTACACTGTGAACCAACGTCCAGCGATGTCCGAATTCCACGATTCCTGGAATTCAGCCGAAGACGCAAATCAACTCAGTCTCCAGACCCCCTCAATTCGCTGACCTCGACGCCCTTCCAGAACGCGACCCGGTTCCCGATCTGTGCCGCCTCCGGCTTGGGATCGGGATAATACCACGCGGCCTGAGGATTCACCTGACCGTTGGCGACGATGTCGTAATAGCTGGCGGTACCCTTCCAGCCACACACGGTATGGGCATCGCTCTCCCGAAAGTGGTCCCTCTGGATCGACTCCAGTGGGAAGTAGTGATTCCCTTCGACGACAACGGTGTCATCACTTTCGGCCAGGACAACACCGTTCCAAATGGCTCTGGGCACAGACCTGCTCCCTGTTACACGACCAACAAACACCTGTCCGAAAAAGATGGTAGCCGTGACAACAGGCAAGGCAACCCGCAGGCTCAGGCTTTCCACTGCGGCAGATCATGCGGGCCTCAGCCGGAGCCCGCGGGGTACGATGAAACGCTCTGCCAGTTCGAACATTCCCTGCACAACCAGCGCCAGACAGGCGGCCGCAGTGGCCCCCTCGAGAATCAGGGCATTGTCGTTCAGCCGAATCCCCGTGAGAATCGGCTGACCGTACCCACCCGCACCGACCAGAGCACCGAGTGTCGCGAAGCCGACATTCATCACAGCAGCCGTCTTGATTCCGGCGAGAATCGTCGGCGACGCCATGGGTAGCTCAACCAATCGCAACCTTGCGAAGCGCGGCAGCCCCAGCGCCTCGGCCGAGTCGCAGATGCCGGGCGGGATGCCCTGCAGACCGCTGTACGTGTTTCGCACGATGGGGAGCAGACTGTAAAGGAAGAGGGCCGCAACGGCGTTCAGCGAACCTGCACCAATACTGCTCAGTCCCATCAGGCTCACAGGCTTCATCAGAATCACAAGCAGCGCCAGTGCGGGAATCGTTTGAATGATTCCCACTCCGGACAGGATGATCTGGCCGAGCACCCGTTGTCGTGCCGCCACGACACCCAGTGGAATCGCGACCAGAATCGCCGGCACGAGTGACTTGCGCACCAGATCGAGGTGTTCGACCGTGTGCTTCCACAGCCGCGATCCGAGGGCCTCCTCGTCCACGTCGACACGAATCCCCAGTTGATCGGCCAAAAACTCGGCGGCCACACGAGACTCGGAGACGCGCGACAGGTCCGCACGGGCGAGTTCGGCACGGGCATTCATACGGGTCATGGCTGGACCGTCAACCTGCCCCTCCAGCTTCAGCATCGTCTCGACAAGTTCCGGGTGGCGCTCGGCCAGATCCGCACGATAAAGGATGACGGCGTCATAGCGCGGGAAGTATTGGCGGTCGTCCTCGAGCAGAGCAATGTCGTACACGCTGACCTTGGCATCCGTGGTATAGACATCCATCACATCGATTGCGCCGGCATCGAGCTGCCGATAGGCAAGATCGTGATCCATTCCCTGCACGTCCCGGGGCGCGAGTCCATACTGCCCTCGCAGGTTCGGCCAACCATCTTCTCGATTCATGAATTCGCTGCCGAATCCGTAGAGCAGGTCCGGTCTCCGTGCGAGGTCCGAGATGCAGGTCATCCCCAGTTCGTCGGCACGTTCCTGTCTCATGCCCAGAGCGTAAGAATTGTTGAAACCGAGGGGACGACTCATCCGGATCCCCTGAAACTCCAGCAACCTTGCCATTTGCTCATCATCCAGGATCGGCTGACCTGCCAGAATTTCCTGCTGGATCGTCCCCGTATATTCCACATACGCATCGATGTCGCCCGCGCGCAACGCGTCGAACACGAGTCGCGTGCCCCCCAACTCGCGGTAGTGCTCAGGCTCACTGCCTGCGTCACGGAACAACTGTGTCAGGATCTCTCCCAGGATCACCGATTCCGTGAACTTCTTGGAGCCGAGGCGTGGCCCCGCCGCTGGCTGCGACCATGGCAGAAAGGCCAGCAGCAACAGGACCGCCGTGACGGCAACGATCCGGATCATCCGCCTGCTCCTCCCGACAGGGAGAGCGCTCGCATTGATGAACTGCGTCACGAACGGATCAGACGGCTTCGTCAGCAGATCCTCGTATGAACCGCATTGCACCACGTATCCATCGCGCATCAGCACGATCGAGTCGGCGAAAAAGGCGGCTTCGCCGAGATCGTGGGTCACCAGCACCACAGTCTTCCCAAGTGCCAGAAAGATCTCCCTCAGGTCTCGCTGCAGCTCTGAACGGATCATGGGATCGAGGGCGCCCAACGGCTCATCCAGCAGCAGCAGTTCCGGGTCCAGCATCAGGGCGCGCATCAAACTCACCCGCTGCTGTTGCCCGCCGGACAACTGCGACGGAAAACGCTCAAGCGCAGCGGGCGGAAAGCGGGTGAGATCACAGAGCACCTGCATCCGCTGCCGAATCTGCTGACCTTCCCAGCCGAGATACTGGGGCATCAGCCGCACATTTCCCGCCGCCGTCAGGTGAGGAAACAGACCACCATCCTGAATCACATAGCCCATGCGCAGACGCAGTTCCGGGAGGGTTTCTGCGGAACACCTGCGTCCCTCGAACCGGACCGTGCCCGTCGTCGGCAGCGTCAGGCCGACCAGCAACTGCAGCATGGTCGACTTCCCGCACCCGCTGGGGCCGATCAGCACGTAGGTCTGACCCACGTGTAGCTGCAGGCTTACCGGCTGGACCACGACCTTGCCGCCATAGGACTTGGACACGCCTTCCAATTCAAGCATGATCCCGCGATTTGACAGCAGATTGCTCGCACGAACAAGAGTCCCGGCCGAATCCGGAACCGAGGTCAACTCGAGGCAGCAGTCTGAGAGCCCCGAATCGCCGGGCCCACACGCACGCAGAACCACAGGGTCGGCAGGATCATCGCGGGGCGAGACGCAGCGTCAGGCTCGATCGCCCTTCTCTCTGCGCTGGTCTTTCGGCAGGCGGCCGGCTTCACGCAAAGCCTGCCGCAAGAGGAAGTCGAGTTGGCCATTGGTGCTGCGCAACTCATCCTCGGCCCATTGCCGTAAGGCCTCGAGCACTTTGGGATCTGTTCTCAGCAGGAACGATTCTCGAGCCATCCGAATCCAGGAAACCTCACAGGTCCGTGGCGAGCCTCCTCGCGTGGTCCGCGGCCTGCCTCTGCGGGCGTTCTACGTCGCACACCCGAGAGGCTGGAACTGCAGGCCACGCGGCCGACTGGCCTGTCAGTTATACAGCGACCCCGTGTTGATCACCGGCTGCGTGTGGCGGTCGCTGCAGAGCACCACCAGCAGATTCGAGACCATCGTTGCGCGGCGCTCGGGATCGAGGTCAATGATCTGGTCTCGCTCCAGATGTTCCAGGGCCATCTCGACCATGCCGACCGCCCCCTCGACGATCTTGGACCGCGCCGCAACGACCGCATGTGCCTGCTGCCGCTGCAGCATCGCGGCGGCAATCTCCGGGGCATAGGCCAGATGGCTGATGCGGGCCTCGATCACGTTCACGCCGGCCTTTCCCAGCCGCTCCTGGATGTCGGCCTTCAACTGCTGGCAGACCTCGATCGTATTGCCACGCAGGGAGATCTCCGAGTCTTCGCTGTCGTACGGATGACGACTTGCGAGCACGCGCAAGGCCGCTTCACTCTGGACCTCGACATAGTGCTCGTAGTCGTCCACTTCGAACAACGCTTCGGCTGTATCGACCACTCTCCACACCACGACTGCCGAAATGTCGATCGGATTGCCGTCGCGGTCGTTGACCTTGGACGGCCTGCTCGTCGAGCGCCCGCCCGTCTTGACTACGTGGCCCATCTCGTTCCTCGTGTCCGGCGACTTCGTCGACCCGGTCTCGAAGTTCCTCACTCGAAGAGAGAGCTTCTTCTTGGAGAAGAATGGATTCACCCAGAAGAAGCCTGACTCCTTGACGGTTCCCCGGTAGTCACCGAAGAGCAGCAGGACGCGCGAATCGTTCGGCTGGACCGCGAGAAAACCGAACAGGGCAATGAGCGCTGACAGGACCATGCCAATGGCAACGAAGAAGAACAGCAGACTGAACACAGGTCGGCTCACAGCGCTGATGAAGCCGTATACTCCGCCAAAAAACAGCAGGAGCACACACAGGAGGGGGAACCAGCCTGACATGGGACGATACGGTTTTTCGACGATCATGGCGGCAAATCCTTGTGTACGTGACCCGGACAGTGTGATACCACAGTGATATCACTTTGATGCTATTCAGTCAACGCACAACACGTTTGAGCGGTTCACCGAATTCCCAGAAGTCCTTGGGACAAACCCGTCACGCGAGCCGCTTCCCCCCCCTCGCAGCCGCACGACGTCGCATCGGTTGACGACCGACCCCGACGCACTCATGCTGAGTCGATCTGCGGACTGAGCCGGCAGTACGAGTGCCGAACAGACGCGCCACTGTCTCGCTGGAAAAGTCCGTCATGCCGGAAGTCATCAACGGTTGCGGTACGTGGTACTACGGAAAGAACCGCATTCACGTCATCAGCGGCAAGTGCCAGGCCTGCGGACAGCTGACCGAGCAGCGTTCCTACGACACGACGAAGTACTTCGTGCTTTTCTTCGTCCCGCTCCTGCCTCTCAGCAAGTGGCGAGTGCTGAAGGAGTGCAGGCACTGCAGCAAGCATGGCGCGATCAAGCTCCACGACTGGGAAGAGGCCAAGCGCCGCGACAGTGCCGATGTCACCCGGAAGCTGCGGGAAAACCCGCAGGATCCCGAGACCATCATCGAGGTTCTCGGCGTGGCGACCGGATACCAGGATGAAGGGCTGTTTTTGCAGGTGGCTGAACACCTGGCTGGCCCGATGCGTGATCACGCCCGAGTCCAGGCGGCACTTGGGGACGCCTATGCCTACTTCTCGCGTGGCGACCAGGCCGTGCTGGCCTACGAGGCCTCCCTGGCCGCCAAGGACGATCCGGATGTCCACGAGGCGCTGGCTGTCCAGTTGCTCAGGCAGGGCAAGCCCGAGCAGGCGGAGTTGAACCTGTCGCACATCCTCCAGCGCCCCGTCCCGGACAAGGCCGGATTGCTGCTGCTGCTGGCGGAAGGCTACCAGGGACAGGCACAGCACGACCGGGCCATTGAACTGATGGACCAGGCGGCGGCCGTCAGCTCTTCGATCCAGGACGACAAGGCCTTTCAGCGCGACCGCAAGAAGGCGGAGAAGTATCGACAGTCGGGCAAGGCAGTCAAGCCAGTCACACTCGCCACTCCCAGGCAGGCCGGGTATCGCGAAGGTGGTCGCGGTCCGAACCTGGTCCGATTCATCGCTCCGGCACTCGTGTTTGCCGGCCTGTGTGCCTACTTCTTCGCCGCCTGGCGGCAGGGGCAACACCGCGAGGTGTTTCTCGTCAATGGACTGGGCGTCCCGTACCACGTCCGCGTGGGAGACCAGTCGGTCGAACTGCCGGCCGGTGGACATCGCAAGGTGGAAGTCATCGAAGGCACACTGCATGTGACAGCCGATGCCCAGGGAACTTCGGTCGACGAACACGACATCGAAATCCATACGCCGTTGTGGAAGCGTCCTTTCCTGTCACGCACGTTCGTCATCAACCCGGACCGCACCGCCTTGGTGACACACGAGACGGTGTACTACAGTGTGGACCCCGACTCGGCTCCCGATGCCGAGTACGATCTGCAGTTCGGCGAGCCGTTCTACACCTTCACCGGCGTCGACTACCCGTTTCAGGTCTTTCCGGCGCAGATCGACCTGCCGAGCAAAGATGACGTCGTCGCCAGGACGCGTGTGGCTACCGAATCGTTCGCTGACGTGAACGACTCCGAGTTGCTGTTCCTGCTGCAGTCGTCGGCACCGCCCGACGAACCGGACCTGGCGCGCAGGTTTGTCACAACGCACCTGAAATTTACTCCACAGCGGGAAGTGCTTCTGCTGCTCCTTAAGTCGTTGATGTCGCCGGAGGAGTATATCGCTTATCTGGCGGATCGGCTGGATGACCGTCCGGTACTCGTCCACTGGCATCGGGTGTATCAGGAGATGATGGAGTCCCAGCATCCCGAGCATGACCTCGCGGCTGAGTACCGCGCGTACTACGACGCCGCCCCGAACGATGCCGGCATGGCCTACCTGCTGGGGCGTGTTCTGCCCACTCCCGAAGAGGCGCAGCAGCTCTTTCGACAGGCCATTGAAGCCGAACACCCGTCGGCATTCGGCTACAATGCGCTGGCGTACCAGTACCTCAGCGAAGGTCGATTCGACGAAGCCCTGCCGCTCGCTGAGAAGGCCGTCGAGCTCCAGCCGGATTCACCCTCGTTCACGACCGTGCTCCGTGAGCTGAGGCTGGCGACGGGACAGTGGGATCAACTGCTGGAGGAGGCCCGTCAGAACAAGTCGGAAGGGATGTTCGGCGTGTCCGGGTTGTTATCAGAAGTGCGTCTGCTGGCGATGCAGGGGGACCAAGCCGCCGCCCGTCAGGTGATCGACAACTTCACTCAAGAGCTGGCTCAGGAGTCCGGCGAGGGGTTCGCCACCAGTCTCACCCGACACTTCAATGCGATGGCCGCCTACTTCGCCGGGGATGCCCAGGAGTATCTGCAACTCACCCAGAACACCGACGAACCCGCGGCAGATTACATGACCGCCTTTGTTGCTGGTGACTTTGAACTGGCTGCCAGACTGGCGGCGGAGAACGAAGATGTCTCCTCAGCGGCGACGCAGCACCTCGCGCAGTTTCTCAAGGCGGGAGCGGACGGCAAACAGGACATCGCCGCAGAGCAACTTCAACTGGGGATCGAGAAGTTGCGGCAGGGTGACCGAGAAGACCGTATCTATGCCGGCGCCCTCGCCGCGGACGGAGTCTCGGAACCCAAGCGGCTGTTGCAGCTCGCCATCTGGCCAACCCGCAAGCGCGTGATTCTGGCGGCTCTGGGTACGAAGTACCCTGGTGACCAGGAGGCCTACTTCACGTTGGCGCGGCGGCTCAACTTCGAGCGTGAGGTCCCCTGGCTATTTCTCCGCGACTACCTCGGTGGCGACTGAGGTCCCAGCGACTTCGGCGGGGAGAGGAACGCCGCACCAGAAGTTGCCAGCCGAGCGGACGAGTCCGTCTAGGAAGGTGTTGTCGAGGACGACGGAGCGAGTCGGCGCTGCTTCTGTGGCATCGGGGCCTGCTGTGGCTCGGCCGGATACGCCTCTCGAGTCCGTTCAGCACGAGGAGTTGGCTCGGGGGGTTCGACACCGGCAGCGCGCATGACCCGATGCACAGCGGCGATCGTCTCGTGCGAAGGCTTGAAGTTCCCGGGTCGATGACCTTCGGCGATCAGCAGCGGTGTCCAGCCGTACTTGTTGCGGCGGTTCCAGACAGCAATGTCGGCCCCCTCGTCCGCAAGCAGCGCCACCATCCGGGGCAGACTCGCGTAGGCGGCACCATGCATGGCGGTTTCTCCATTGTCATCGACGGTATTGATGTCGGCGCCCAGCTCCAGCAGCAACTCCACGGCAGCCATGGCTTCTTCTTCCGTCCCCGCCTCTTCTCCCGGAGCCTTCGTTCCGATGCCGGCGGCAGCCAGCAGGGGAGGGCAGTTGTCCACATTCGTGATATTGGGATCGGCCCCCAGTTCGAGCAGCGTGCGCATGAGCGGCACATCCGCTGTATCAGCGGCAAACAGGAATGGCGTGGCGCCCTTGTGGTTGAGTCGTCCACGGCCGCCCCCCCCGTTCACCAGCCGGGCGTTCACATCGGCTCCGTACTTCACCAGCTCTGTGACCAGTTGCAGACTCGTCAACTGGCCAGAGCCGATGGGTGGAGGATCGCCATCGATACCATCACCGAGATTGGGCTTGCGCACCCAGGAAATCGCATGCAATGGAGTGAAATCGGATCGTTGATCATTCGGGTCGGCACCCACCTCAAGCAGCCTGAGGGCGAGCTCGAAGTGACCATTCTCCAAAGCCAGCATCAGCGGGCTCATTCCACGTCGAGGCGCCCGCCCCCCCTCGTTTTCGACCTGCATCGTTGAGTTGACGTCGACTCCAGCCGCCAGAAGCACATCCACCACCGGCGTGTGCCCCTCACGAATGGCGAAGAAGAAGGGATCGAATCCCGACCGCAGGCGCGTTCCAATGTCGGCACCGGCGTTGATGAGCAGGGCCACGACATCTGCGTGCCCCTCAGCGGCAGCCCACATCATTGCGGTCTGCTTGTCTGAATTCATCGCGTTGACGTCGGGCTGGTGCTCGAGCAACGCCTGGACCACCGCGAGGCGACCACTGCGACAGGCCGTCATGAGGGGCGTCTCTCCGCCGGGGAGCGCTGTGTTGACATCGGCACCCGCACGCAGCAGCCGCCGAACGATCTCCGCATTGCCATTCGTACAGGCCAACGACAGCGGCGTCACCCCATACCGGTTGCGAGCGTTGGCATCTGCTTGTGCATCAAGCAGCTTAACGGCCGTGGCGGTGTGATCATGCCAGCAGGCCCAATGCAGGGCGGTCATGCCATCGACCTGGACGGCATTCGGGTCCACGCTCTGGTGCAGCAGTCGCTCCACCTCACTCCAATCGGCAACTTCCGCAGCATCGGCCAATTCGCCAGCGGCCGCTACCGACGGGCTCCCGAGAAGTGCCGGAAGCATGACCAACCACAGAGCGCCCGAAGATGCTGCGTGTCTCATTCTCGATTCGAACCCTGTTGAGACCATTCGAACGCGACAACGGCGACACACCACGGTCACCACCGGACGCCTCCTCTCACGCCCGCGCACTGCGCGGTGCAGCGCATGGCCACTCCCGCGACGCCTAGATGGCAAGCGGGGCAAACAGCTCGTCGATCTGTCCCTGGCTGTCTGCAAACGCGTCGAGATCTACTCCCACCTTGTTCAGCAGCGTCAGATGCAGGCTGGCAAGCGGTGCGGGTTTCTCGAACCGGATGTGCCGACCGCCCCGCATCTTCCCGGCGGCGCCGCCGGCCACGAGAATCGGGAGATTCTGATGGTCGTGCACGTTGGGATCTCCCATGCCACTGCCATACAGGTAGAGCGAGTGCTCCAGCAAGCGTTCCGTTTCCTTCCGGAGTGGCTTGCATCTTCTGCAGGAACTCCGCGAACAGCGACACATGAATGCTGATTGATCTTGGCGACCTTGGCGATCTTCTCCGGATCATTGCCGTGATGCGTCAGGGGATGATGCGGGTCGGGCACGCCGATCTCCGGGTAGGTCCGGTTGCTGGTCTCCCGCGCGAGTTGGAAGGTGATCACCCGGGTGATATCTCCCTGCATAGCGAGCAACTGCAGGTCGAACATCAAGCGAGCATGATCGGAATACGATGCAGGCACTCCGATGGGTCGATCGAGTTCGGGAAATGGATTTTCATACGCTTCGCTTCGGCCCGCTGGATGCGCCGTTCGACTTCCCGAACACTTTCAAGATACTCGGCAACCTTGACACGATCGCTCGGGCCAAGCACATTTGCAGGCGCTGAAACTCCTCGCCGACCGAGTCGAGCAGGCTGGCACGACGCCTCAAGGCGGCCTGGCGATCGGACACGTCCCTCCCTCGCCGAACAGCGTTTCAAACACAATCCGTGGATGGGCTTCGGAGGGCAGGGGGGTCGTGGGAGACGACCACGACAGATTGTTTTGGTAGACACAAGCGTACCCATTGTCGCACTGGCCGACCGTGGCCATCAGATCCATCGACATCTCGAGCGAAGGCAGCTGCGTGTCCTGTCCGATTGCCCGACACGCGATCTGATCGACGGTGGTGCCGAGGAAGTAATCCGATGCTTTCGGTCCGCTTGGCCTTGGCCGCGCTCAGAAAGGCCGCATTGGAAGTCGCGTGTGTCCCCGGGTAGGCGTTCTGCAACTCCAGGTTCGTGATGCGCGGTCACATGGTCGCGAACCGGCTCCAGCGGCGAGAGCGAGTACGACAGCTCACCGAGATCGTCGCCCGGCGGCGTCCAGCGCGACACATCACATCCCATCGGCATGTACACGTACCCGACGCGCCGTAGCCGCGACTCGCTGGCGGGTGTCTCCGCCTGAGCCGTCAGGGCAGGGACCATCGCATCGAGCAACGGGAACGCAATGGCCGCTCCCATCCCCCTTAGTACAGTTCTGCGCGGCAGCGCCTTCCGGGAAACGATCATTGCGTCATCCTCATCTGAAATGGCGTGCTGGACACGATCCCCAGGACCAGTGCCGAAAATCGATCGTCGTTGCGCGCCGCCTCGTTGACAATCCGGCGAATCGCCGGGCCATCGTGATGGTCGAGACCTCGCCCCAGCGCATACGTCATCAGCTTCTCTGCCAGTGTCCCTATGAATAGTTCAGGATAGCTCGAGCAGACTCTGCTCCAGCCCCGCGACACCGTCGAACTCGGTGCCATCCGGCAAGCCGCCGGAGGCATCCACCGGACTTCCGGCCTCCCACGCCCGCCAGCGTCCGATGGCATCATAGTTCTCCAGCGAGAATCCCACCGGGTCCATAAGATTATGGCAGCTCGCGCAATTCGGGTCAGCGCGATGTTGGGCCAAACGCTCGCGAATCGGCAAACTGGCCGCCACCGTGTTGTCTTTAAGGGCTGGCACATTCGGCGGAGGGGGCGGCGGAGGTGTGCCGAGCAGGTTCTTCAGAATCCAATGCCCTCGGATGACGGGTGACGTCCGTGTCGCATACGAGGTGACCGTCGAGAATGCTGGCCTGCCGCAACAGACCGCCGCGATGGCTGTCCACCGGCAACGTGACCCGGCGAAAGTGACTGCCCAGGATGTGGGGAATCCCATAGTGCCTGGCCAGTCGTTCATTCAGAAACGTGTAGTCGGCCTGCAGCAGTTCGAGGACGCTGCGATCCTCGCGGATAATGCTCTCGACAAACAACTCGGTCTCCCTGCGCATGGCCTGCCGCAGGTTGTCGTCAAAGTCGGGAAACATCCGCATATCTGGATGTGCAGACTCCAGGTTACGGAGGTACAGCCATTGCCCCGCGAAATTCGCGACCAGTGCTTGTGCGCGCTCGTCGGCCAGCATGCGCCTCACCTGCCGGGCCAGAACGTCCGGCTGTCGCAACTCACCGCGTTCGGCCACTTCGAGGAGTTCTTCGTCCGGAATGCTGCTCCACACAAAGAACGACAGGCGCGAAGCCAGTTCCAGGTCACTGATGGGGTAGACCGAGCCCGCGGGAAGACCGGAAGGTTCCTGTTCAATGCGAAACAGAAACTTCGGGTTCACGAGGACTGCCGCCAGCGCTGCTTCGATGCCTGCCTCGAACCCGTTGGTGTCACGTCCATTCCGAAAGAACTCCATCGCGCCGTGCAGATCGTCGTCGACAATCGGACGCCTCCAGGCCCGACGAGCCAACCCTGCCAGAATCCGGCGGGCACAGGCCTCCTCCTCGTCGGGGGTTTCCGGCTCACAGACGAAGATCCGCTGGCGACTCGGCGTCACTCCGGGGCCCTGTGATTCGTAGGGACCGGTAATGGACACCTGATACACGGCTGGACTCATGCGCGGATGACGATGCGTATTGAAGCGCGCCTGGTAAGGTTGCCTCATGGTTTCCACCAGGGACGCCGCCTGCTTCGGAAAGGTGACGGCGACTTCATGAGGTCCAGCCGTCATCATCAGGCGCGCGTGCAGATGGGCATCGACCTGGCCGTGCCCCTTCTGGCCGCGCCCGGGTGGTTTGATCTCGAACAGACCGCGCCGTTCACGATCCACCAGAACTTCCAACTCGTGAGTGCCGCGCAGGCCTTCGACCTGCTCGTTGCGATCGCGGGCCAGCCGGATGCGGATCTCGTACTCGCCATCCTGAGGGACGTTGTAGGGAATCGCGACGCCCCCGCGCGTTCCCAAGGGGAGGCCGGGCAGATGATCCTCCTGAGTGAGGTCCGGGCGTACGCGAAAAGTGTCGCCGCCCGGCGTGCGGCTGGCAGCGCCAACCGCCAGCGCGCTGATCTTCTGAGCCGCCGACACATACCGGTTCAGCAACGTGGGGGAGAGTTCGCCGGCCGTCACATTGTCGAACCCGTGGCTGGATTCATCCTTGGGAAGCAGCGTCGTCGCGTCGATGTCGATGGCCAGCAGATCCCGAATCGCGTTCTGATACTCGTAACGCGTGAGCCGGCGAAATGTCTCTGCCCGGCCGGGATAAGGACTCTCGGCAGCCCGTTCGTCCAGCCACAGTTCCAGCCTGCGTGCAGCCTGTGTGCTCTCGACATCGCTGGGCTGCGGCATGTCACTGGGAGGCATTTGGCGCGAGCGGAGCCGCCGCACAACCTTCTCCCAGACTTCCGGCTCGATCCCGTTTTCGCCCCTCTGCAGGTCCAGACCTGCCGTCGGATCGTCTTGGCCATGGCAGTCGACACAAAACTTCTGCAGAAACTGACGAACGTGTAACGCGGGAGGTTCGGCAGCAATGAGTGCAACACCGAGTGCGCTTGGCCCGGCATTCAAGTGAAACACGAACGCCAATATCACCAGAGTAATCAGGCAGGAGCTTCGTTTCATTTGGAGTCCCAGTGCATCGACCTCACAGTGTACCCGCTCCTGACGTCCGTTTCCTCCCCCATCAGCCACTTCTGGCATGGACGCGAGCCCGGGAGCGGAGTGTCAGGAAATCGTTGCCGTGGTCTCAGGCCCCTCGTATCACTCTCTCGGTCGGAATTGCACGATCGAGGCTGCCTGCACCCTCTGAGGGCACCGGCGACCGTCTCAACTGGAAGCCGTCGTCGTCAGCTACGGGCTGTCCACACTCAGCGCATCGATCCTGGTCAGGACGAGCTTGCGAAACTCGACCTCCGATCCTTCGGCCTGCACCGCGATCTGTCCCTGACGGGCCGTACAGCTCGACCCGTGGTTGACCAGATCGCCGTTGACCCACACCTTGACCTCATCTCCGACGCACTCAATGACCATACGATTCCATTCTCCCAGTGGCTTCTCAGAACCGTCTGTCAGGTTAAGAATGCGCCGCGCCTTGCCCTCGGTGATTCCCCATGTCTCTTCGGGCCCGCGCCGCTCGACCATCTTGGGAACACGAATGTCCTCGACAATGCACCAGAAGTCACCGGCGTTCTCATGATGCATCTGCACCTCGATCGACTTGGGGAACATCTTGTACAGCGCTCGCGGGTTCGAGGCGTGGACCAGAACACCGCAGTTTCCCGGCTTGCCGGGAAAGCGATACTCGACCTCCAGGCGATAGTCCTGGAAGGCTTCATCGGTGATGAGATGACCGGGGGGGGTCCCCAGACTGACGAGCAAGCCCTCCCGGACGATGAACGGCCTCGGCGTCTCGGCGTTCTCATCCAGTGCCGGGACGTCCAGATGCCAGCCGCTGAGGTCCTGGCCGTTAAACAGGCTTCGCGAATCCGGCTGGTCGGACCGAGCCGCCTGGGGAACGGAGCACGCGAGGAAGAGGAGGGGGCAGGCCGCGATGGTCATGTTCGACATCATGAGAGGGCTCGGTAGATGGGAAGATGGACGATGGACAGGACCAGAGAATTCGGCAGGAGGCTCGTTTGCAGCATTGACGCCCAACCGTTACGCGAGAATGCCCGGGATGACTGATGCCGGTTTCACACCCGTGAGCTTCTGATTGAGTCCCTGATACGGATAGATCAGGTGCTCATGATTGAGACCCAGCAGGTGCAGCAGCGTGGCGTGAAAGTCGCGCAACAGGACAGGGTTTTCCGCGGGCAGATAGCCCATCGCATCGGTCTCGCCATAGGTCGTCCCCTGGCGGATCCCGCCGCCGGCCACCCAGAACGTAAAGGCATGGGGATTGTGGTCTCGGCCCACGTAGGTCATCTTCATGCCGCCACGGTTTTCACGCATGGGTGTTCGCCCGAACTCCCCACCCCAGATCACCAGCGTGTCACTGAGCAGGCCCCGTTGCTTGAGGTCGAGCAGCAGGGCCGTCATCGGACGGTCGATCTGTCGGCATTTGTCACGGAACCCCCCGTTCAGTGCTTCATCCTGGGCGGCTCCATGTGAGTCCCAACCCCAGTCGAAGAGCTGAATATAGCGGACCCCGCGCTCCGCCAGTCGCCGCGCCAGCAGGCAGTTGTTGGCAAAGGACAACTTGCCCGGCTCGGTGCCGTAGAGCTCATGAATATGTGCTGGCTCGTTCGACAGATCCATGGCCTCGGGGACGGTGGACTGCATCCGAAACGCCATTTCGTACTGCGAGATCCGCGTCAGCGTTTCAGGATCGCCGAACTCCTCGTAGTTCTGCTGGTTGAGACGCTGCAGCGTGTCCAGCGCGGCTCGCCGCATCGCGGGTGTGACCCCTTCGGGATTGCCGACGTTCAGGACCGGTTCCCCCTGCGAGCGACATTGCACTCCCTGGTAGACCGAAGGGAGAAAGCCCGCGCTCCACAACGCGTTACCCACACGCGGCGGACGTCCCCCCGAAAGCAGGACGATGTATCCCGGCAGGTCTTCGTTCTCGGTGCCCAATCCCCAAGTGGCCCACGAACCGATTGACGGATACCCGACTCTCGCCTGTCCGGAATGCACCATCAGTTGTGCCGGACCATGGTTGAACTGATCGGTTTGCATGGTCTTGATGAAGCAGACCTCATCCACAACCTGAGAGAAATGGGGCAGCCGGTCCGAGACCCACGCGCCCGATTCTCCGTATTGCGCGAAGCCGTACTGCGGCCCCAGCATTTGCGGGACCCCCTGAATGAAGGCGAAGCGCTGCCCTTCGAGGTACTCGTCCGGACAATCCTGACCGTCATATCGCTGCAGCTCCGGACGGTAGTCGAACAACTCGAGCTGGCTGGGAGCGCCCACCATGTGCAGGTAGATGACCCGGCGGATACGAGGCGGGAATTCGACGCCCCCGGTTGCGGACGTTGCCGCAGCGCGGGCGGGGCGCCGCTCGGCCATCTGCTCAGCCAGCCAGCAGGCTGCCAGGCCGGTAGGACAATCGCGCAGAAAGTGGCGGCGCGTCAAGTGTGCCAGGCGCTCTGCGGGTGGAGACTGTTCTATGGGTGAGTGCATCGTTCGCTGCTGCTGTGTGGAAGTGATGACCGTACCGAAGCAGCTTTCGCCCAACTCTTCGGCCCCGAAATGTCTCCCTTTCCCGCTCGATCCGGCTCAGCGACAGAGCACTTCGTCGAGATTGAGTAGCACGCTCGCCACGTTGGCCAGCGCTTCGTTGTAGTTTGTGTCGCTGACTGCTCCGCGTTCCTCGTCGTGGGCTTCCGGCTCGTCCGCAAGTTGCTCCATGGTCGTTTGATGGAGCTGCTTCAGCTCCCGGATCTCTGCCGGCCGCGGGTCACGACAGGTTGCCACAAGAAATCCGAAACGAAGTTGAGACTCCAGGCTCTCGCCAGCATTCCGCATGCGCTGTGCCAACGCGGCACTTGCCTCCGCAAACGCTGCATCATTGAGTGTCATCAGCGCCTGCAGCGGGGTGTTGGACGGCAACCGACGCGGGGCACAAAACTCCCGGGACGGGGCATCGAACGCGGCAAAGAGCGGATAGGGAATCGTTCTCTTGGTGTAGGTGTATACAGCCCGACGATACCGATCCGGATCATCCGCGGCTGGAGTGGACCACTTGTCACTGGCCTGAAACGGTGCCCACACTCCCTCGGGAATCGGCGGATACAGCGGAGGCCCGAACGGGCGATCGCTCAGCAGCCCCGAGACCGCCAGCGCCTGATCACGGATCATTTCCGCCGAGAGCCGCCGGCGTGAGCCCCGACTCAGCAACCGGTTCTGCGGATCCGCCTGCAACCGCTCAGCCGTAACCTCGGCGGCCTGACGATAGGTGGTGCTCAGTGCCATTTCGCGCAACAGCTCCTTCACACTCCAGTCCATATCGGTGCAGAAGCGGACTGCCAGGTCGTCGAGAAGGGCGGGATGCGACGGGGGATCGCCCGAGGTCCCGAAATCCTCTTGGGTTTCTACCAGACCCACCCCGAACATCTGTGCCCAGAAACGGTTGACAGCGACCCGGGCCGTCAGCGGATTGTCCGGGCTGACGAGCCACCGGGACATATCGAGACGCGTTCCCCCCGAGGCCGGCACCTGCGGCGGCAGGAATCCCGGAGTTGCGGAGCTGACGCGCTCTCCCTTTGTCAGAAAGTTGCCACGCTCAAACACGTGGGTGGGGCGGGCCAGCGTGGGGAGTCGCTCGCGCATAACCGGGATGGAGACGGATTTCAGAGACGACCGCTCCCTTGTGAGTTCGACCAGTCGCTGCCGCATGGCAACGAGCGCGGGGTCCAGGAGCCACTCGCCCCAGCGCCATCACTGCTGACGGCCAGCCGCCCCCGCCGGGCGACCAGCGGAAAAGCCCCGAGCTCAAACACATTCTGAGCGATCGTCACTCTCAGTCGGGCCCCTTCGGGAATCGCCACCGCCTCACTTAACACGAAGGCTCCGCTCCTCGCGTGGTGGATGCGACTGTAAGCCCCGAATCCATGAGCACTCTTCTCGTTCAGGCTGAGCTGGGGATCGAGCAACGGCTCAGGTTCGTCCGCGAGAACACGGGAGATGCTCAGTGGCTGTGGCGACTTCTGGCCGGCCAGCACCAGCTCCGCACGAAAGTGCGAAACCACAAAGCCCCATTCCGAGTTCGCCAGCGCCTCCTCGGGATGCAGCGGCAACCCTGTGAACCGAATGGCGGTCAGTGGACCACTGAAACCTGTCGGCAACGATGATTCGAGTGTGAACGACGTATTCTTTGAAACCGTCCCCTGCGTGCGATACTGGTCACCGTCCGCATGTGGCTCTACGACGACCTTCGTGTCGTTAGAGGAGGTGGCCGTCAGCCCCGTCAGCGGCTGCCATCGCGCCTCATCCCGCAGAAGTTGCGCTCCCCGGCTCCAGTCTTCGTATCGCAGATCCGAGATCTCCCGCTCCAGCCTCATCGACCTCTCCAGATCCGCAGCCTCCAGGGGGACATCGAACCGCGGATCTTCCGACGAAAGGTCGGTGTCGACCGTGTTGTTGAAGTAGGCGAGGAACGCGTAGTACTCCTCGTGCCGAATCGGGTCGTAGGGGTGGTCGTGACACTGGACACAGCCGAACGTCAGCCCCTGCCAGGCCTGCCACGTGGTATTGACCCGGTCGATCACCGCCTCAATGCGGAACTGTTCGTCGTCGGTTCCGCCTTCCTCGTTCGTCTGCGTCAGGCGGTGGCAGGCCGTCGCCACCAGGTCGTCCACCGTCGGTGCGGGGAGCAAGTCGCCGGCCAGTTGTCTGATCGTGAACTCATTGAATGGCATGTCATCGTTGAAGGCACGAATCACCCAGTCGCGATACTTCCAGATCGTCCGTCGACCATCCTGACCAAGCCCCTTGGAATCGGCGTAGCGCACGACATCCAGCCACACACTGGCCCACCTCTCGCCGAAACGGGGAGACTGGAGCAGTCGATCGACAACATCCTGCCAGGCGGTTTCGCCGGATCGTTCGATGGCTGCCAGAAACTCTGCACGCTCTTGCGGAGTCGGGGGCAGCCCAGTCAGATCGAGCGAGACCCGTCGCAGCCAGCGTTCGGCAGAGGCCTCGGGGGAGGGGGGCAGCCCCGCCTCCTCGAGTCGCTGGAGTACGAACCGATCCATCGGCATGCGGCACCATGCTGGATCGCGGGTGTCAGGGGGCGTGTGGCGCCGGGGAGCCCGATACGCCCAGTGCTGCTCCCACCTGGCCCCCTGTTCGATCCAGTCGCGCAGTACTCCGACTTCACCATCCGAGAGTGGCCGACCGTGATCCGGTGGAGGCATTCGATCGGCCTCATCGGTCGAAGTCACCCGGTCCAGGAGATACGACTGATCGGGATCGCCAGGTGTCACGACGTTGGCCACCCGATCCTCATACACAAAACTGAGGTCGCCCGCCTGCTTGACCCCGCCGTGACAGGCGACGCAATGCTGGTTGAAAATCGGCCGAACGTCACGATTGAAGTCGACCCCGCCGATGGCCAGCGAAGACTGCACCAGCAACAAGCCCAGGACGATGCCGCCCGGGCCACTCATGACAGCCATCTGGCGCAGACGCAGGGGCAGGGATTTCACGGTGGTGATGCAGGGGTTGGAGAGGAGGGTGAGTGACGCCCGGCTTCCCTTCCATATTAACCTGTATGGAGGGAAGTCGCGAACGAGTCGCCTGCCAGTTAGTGCCCCGGCAGGGCCCGAATGAGGTTGCGGAATCCCGCCTGCAGCACCTATGCTGAGGTCGATTCTGGGGCAGGGACGATCCTGCGAATCTGCCCGTCCCGGAAGCCGCCAGCGTGACGCCCATGCAGAGGCTGCAGGCGTCCCCACTACCCGGTGGTGTAATGGCAGCACAACAGGTTTTGGTCCTGTCAGTCGGGGTTCGAGTCCCTGCCGGGTAACTGAAAGTCGGAACACGACTTGTGTTCACCTGCCATTGGCAGCGCGACTTCTGCAAAGTTGTCAAAAAGTTGTCAACCGCAGGAGAACGCCTGACTGCCGAAACTGTCCCATCACAAGCGTACCGGCCGGGCCTTCGTGAAGCTGGAAGGCCGCTTCGTCTATCTCGGGGCCTGGGCATCCCCCGAAGCCCGCGCACGGTACAACGAATTGTGTGACGACCTGCTACGCAAGGGGTGTCGGGACGTTGTCACGCATCTCACCGTGAGGCAACTCAAGCTTGCCTATCTGCACGACTGCGACACCTACTACGTCACACCGGAGGGTCGACCGACCGGTGAGAGCAAGAATATCCGGGATGCGGTCCGATTCCTGGACGACTGGCAGGACGAGCCGGTCAGTGGGTTCGGGCCGCGAAAGTTGAAGGCTGTGCAGGATGCGATGATTCGAGCGGGCATCGTGCGGACGTCCATCAATAAGCGTGTTCAGCGAATCGTGGCGATGTTCTCATGGGGCGTGTCTGAAGAACTGCTGCCCGCTGCAACTCACCAAGCGGTAACGACGGTCAAGGGCCTGCGACGCGGCCGCTCTGAAGCCGCAGAGGCCGCTCCTGTGCTGCCTGTCCCCGAAGGCGACTTCCGCGGGCCGCAGTCGAGCTGATGACGCCACCAGTGGCCGCGATGATGCGGTTCCTGCTGCCCACGGGCTGCCGGGTGTCGGAAGCGCGGCTGATGAGCTGGCAGGACATCGACCGCACGTCGTCACCATGGCGATATGAGCCACCGCACCACAAGACTAGCCATAACGGCAAGCGGCGCGACCGCCGCAAGCGCAGATGCCGCTCCGACCGTTTGATGCGAAGGCGGGCATTGTGTTCCGCGCCGGGTGTCGTGCTGAATAAACCCTACACGCTGGCCGGGCTGGGGGCATCGGTACGTCGGGCCTGCGAGCGGGCAGAGGTGTCGATCTGGAGTCCGGGCCAACTGCGGCACAACTTCGCGACGGAGGTGCGGTCGCGATTCGACATCGACGCCGCGCGGATTGTCCTGGGGCACAGCGAGTCATCGACGACGGAGATCTGCGCCGAGCGGGATGTCAGACGCGCGGCTGAGATTGCAAACACGGTGAGATGACATAGGATCGAGTTATCGCGGGACTAGGCTTGCAACCGAATCCCGGCCCCTGACCGGGCGTCCCGCGATTCTCTCTCAACTCAGGGACTCGCTACAGGAGCGGGATGAGCTATGGACGAGCCTAGAGCGTGTTATGTACTTCCGGTGATGATTCTTTCGAGCATGAGGCCGAGGTAGGCGATCCAGTGGTAGCCTGTCAGTGTTTCGGTGAGCCGTTCGTAGTCGCGGGCCAGGCGGCGGTGTCGACCCAGCCAGCCGAATGTCCGCTCGACCACCCAGCGGCGGGGCAGAAGCACGAAGCCTTTCTTGGCTTCGGTGTGTTTCACCACTTCCAACTCGATCTCATGATCGGCCGCCGCATCAGCCGCCCGCTGACCGGTGTATCCTTGATCCACAGAGGCGAGTTCGACACGGCCATCCGTCAGCTTTTTCACCTTCTCGGCCAGTGCGTTCACCTGATCTCGCTCTTGCGCATTGGCAGCCGTGATGACGACCGACAGCAGATTTCCCAGCGTATCAACAGCGATGTGGACCTTCGAGCCGTGCTTCTTTTTGTGTCCATCGTAACCTGCTCGCGCTCCGCTTTCGGGGGTCGATTGCAAGGTGCGGGCATCCAGGACCACTGCGGATGGTTCTTCCTCACGATCCTGGAGGATTCGTTCAATGATTCGCAGATCGTGTGCGATCGTTTCGAACACGCCTGCGTGCAACCACCGCCTGGCTTGTTGATAAACAGCCGACCAGGGTGGGAAATCGTGGGGCAGGTAACGCCACTGGATGCCCGTGCGAACGACGTAACGAACGGCATTGAACAGATCACGCAGGGCGTACTGTCGCTGCGGTGCCTCTTCGGTCATCAATGTCAGATACGGCAGCAGGAACTCCCACTGCTCATCAGTCACATCGCTGGGGTACGTCGACTTCCGTGTCGTGTTCATTGCCGCAACATGACGAAAACAAAACAGATAAGTCAATAACACCCTCTAACCCCTTTTCGGAAGACAAATGAAGCACCTCCACATGATCTGCTGGCCTGCTCCCCCTGAATTGATCCATTCGCTCTGAGAGTCCATTGGCCCACGATGTGTGAAGGAGACTCTCGCGATGATGAAGAAGCGACGCCGGCGGCACAAGCCGGAAGAGATTGTGCGGAAGCTGCGGGATGCGGAGGCGATGCTCAACGCCGGGAAGGACCTGGCAGCAGGTGGCTGCGAACTCCGAGGGGGTCGAGTACCCCAGGGAACTGTGCGGCCGGCGGTCCTTGTAGTCCTCCAGTCGTCGCCCGGCGAACCAACGGGCTTCCTGGAGATTCGCAGACTCCTCGGCGTTCAACAGCTCGTCGCGCAGACGGCTGAAGAACGATTCCGCGTAGCCGTTCTCCCAGGGACTTCCCGGGGCAATGTACAGCGTCTTGGTGTCGATGTGTTCCAGATGCTCCCGAATCGCATGTGCGATGAACTCCGGACCGTTGTCGCTGCGGATGTGAGCCGGCACACCACGGGCCGCAAACAGATCGGCGATCAGCAGCCATTGCGTGTCGCTCAGTTGCGTCCGGTCGTGACGCGTCGATCATCTCTCGTGTCACGAGTGCCTGGACGGGCTTCACGTCGACCTTTCGCACCAGCACAGAATCCGACACGTGGTCGCGCAAGTCGTGGCCCGCTCCCAGCACAACCACGATAACACTCGCCTCGCTCGACAGTAACCTCCGCACCAGGGCCGCCTCGCGCTCCTCGATCATCTGCGGGTCCAGCACGAGCCCGTCAACCCCGCTCCGACAATCAGAACCTCATGATTCATCCGGCGTGATCACCTGTGCTCGCTGGTCATGCACTCGTCCATTCCCCGGATTCGATCAAGCTCCTCGTCTTCTCATGGCGGTAGGCGAACATGGCCTCCAGTTTGCGGCGAACAAGCCAGCCGCCGAGCCACCGCCCGATCACTCCCAAGGGGACCGCATAGTCGACCTCGTCTCTTAACAAGGTTCCGCCCTGACCGTCGTCGAGAAAGCGATGGCGGTGATACCAATAGGCGA
The DNA here is from genome assembly GCA_963715185.1 of uncultured Planctomycetaceae bacterium. Classification (GTDB taxonomy): domain Bacteria; phylum Planctomycetota; class Planctomycetia; order Planctomycetales; family Planctomycetaceae; genus CAVPPT01. Next base: position 388,740 of record CAVQRG010000008.1, on the reverse strand, counting down.
ATGGTCCTGATTCCTGGCGATCCGCGAACAGGTGCGGCGGATCGTATTCCGTGTGAATGGCGACCCATTGAATTGGGATGACTCCGAGACTCCCGCGCAGGACGACCCGGCTGCCAGGCTGGAGCGACCCGGCAGACTCGACCATTTTCATGTTCTCCCACGGTGGGATGAGATGCGGCAACGCATCCGGGCTTTCGTGAAAACGAAACACCACATCCGGGGGAGCACTGATCTGGGTTTGTTTGACGTACTGCTGTCGCGACGTCCCCTTCGATCGCTGGTCCGCTCTCTGGTACTTCGCCGCATCCCGCAGAATCATGGCGAACGGTATCCACCACAGCAGATCGTTGGTCAGGATCGTCAATCCGAAGAGGGGGGAAACGTCCCGCGCAGCAGTGCCACCAGAAACCCGATCGGACCGAAGACTTTGCCCAGCAGTCCGACCAGCACGATCGGCCAATGAGTGCGCGAGTCGCTGGCTGCGATGAGGTACCCGATCCCGTAAACGCCGACGATCATCCCCACACATTGCCAGATTTCGGGATAATTGATCCGCTCGGCACCAGTGAGGTCGAACAGGAGGTGGGGCCACGCGATCGCCAGTGTTCCCCAAGTCAGGTTGTAGATCCCTGCGGCCCAGAGCCAACGACTTGCCCAAGGCGGCGATTGTGATCCGTCTGACGAGAGACTCATGCCACTCTCCTTGCTTTCGATCACAGCTGGGCTCCCGATGGATGTGCTTCCGGAACGGTCGCCTCGGTCACGATGTCGTGTGGCGGTGCAGAATCACGATCGGAACTTTCGGCAGCGCGGGCCAGATTCCGCAGCATGCCGGCGAACACGAATTGATGGAGCGGATAGATCCCGTACCAATACAGCAGCCCGGCCAGTCCCAGCGGATCGAAAATCGCCGTCTGGCGAATCGTACTTCCTTGCTCGCAAGGAGTGACCTCGAATTCCAGCCAGGCCCGCCCCGGCAGTTTCATTTCGGCTTGCAGTCGCAGTCGATGGTTTGGCTCGAAGACTTCGACACGCCAGAAGTCGAGCGGATCGCCCACGTGCAGATTGTCCGGATCGCGCCGGCCGCGGCGCACACCGACTCCGCCGACGAGCAAATCCAGGAATCCGCGGAGCGACCACAACCAGTTGCCGTAGTACCAGCCGGTCCGACCGCCGATGCGGCGAATCGGTGCGAACGCTTGTTCGGGAGGAACAGCCACCGTGATCGTGCGCGAATCCACGAGCCGCGAACCAAATCGGTCACCGCCCCAGGATTGCGACTGACCGGCCGATGACAGGGCGTCCGACCAGCGGGTTTCGGCAAATTCGCGATCTTCGTTCACCAGAGCCCGGGCGATGGCATCGCGAACGGAACGGGGACGCACGGCGAACACGGATTCGGCCAAGTTGTTCGAGACGAGCGTCGGATTCCGCAGACTTTCGACGAGCTTCCGACCGACCCGGGCATACAGCGGCGTGACGAGCCCCAGCCAGAGGCTGGACAGATAGGGGGTCAGCAGAGGGCACGGGAATCATCCACCGCGTCAACCCGCGTTGTCGGGCATACTCCTGCATGATCTCGCCATACGAGACCTGGTCGGGACCGCCGATCTCGTAAACCTGGGAACGCAGACGGCCGGGAGTTCCAGAGCGGCGATGAGATAAGCCAGCAGATCTTCGATGGCGATCGGCTGTGCTTTCACCTGAACCCAACGCGGGCAGATCATGATCGGCAGTCGCTCGACCAGCGCCCGGATCATCTCGAACGACAGGCTGCCGGAACCGATCACGATCGACGCACGAAACTCGATCACCTGCGAGTGATGGGCTCGCAAGACGTCTCCCGTCTCCTGGCGACTGCGGAGATGTTTCGAGAGCTTTTCATCGGGATTGCCGAGTCCGCCCAAGTAGACGATGCGACGGACGCCGGCGTGCGTGGCGGCTTTCGCAAAATTTTCCGCCGCGATCCGATCCTGCGATTCGAAGTCGCGGTTGTCGCCCATCGAATGCACGAAGTAATACGCGGTCTCCACTCCCTCGAATGCAGCTTGCAGGGATTGGGGATCGAAGACATCTCCTTGGACGATCTCGGTGGTCGCGTTGACCCGATCCTGCAATGCTTCAGGTCGCCGAGTCACGCAGCGAACGGGGATGCCTCTGTTGCTGCAGGAGCGACAACAGTCGCCCCCCCACATAACCTGTGGCCCCGGTCAATAAGATCAACCCCGACATCCTGGAATCCCATCTGCTCTGGCACTAGTGATCTCACCGGGTCGAATTCCGACATCACTCAAGAGGCAGTCAGCATCCGAACCAAGAATGACGGATTCGGATGCACTTCCACTCGGCCCAACCACCTTATCCGAACGAACAATCGGATGTTAGATCGTGTGAGAAACGCTCGCAGAGCTGGGATGAGTGGCGCGAACTGCGTCGGATCGTCAGTAATGTCCGCCAGTGTCGCACGGTGAGAACGAGGTCTTGTCTCTCCGCAACCAGATTTACCGGCCGGCCATTGACCACACCATCAATTCGGCCGGCCAGCCTCAGTTTGGGAGTTGACCCACGTCCTCGGTGCGGATCTTCATCGTCCCGCTCAGAACCCATTCCGCGTGCTCGGCCTCGGGGCCGGTCCCGCTGGGAACTTTGACGTGCATGTCCACGAACTCATAAGAGATGACGGCGTTCTTGCCCGTCAGTCGTTCGTAGAGGCCGATCGCGAGATCAGGCCAATTGGTCGTGTGCTCAGTCGTCATGGGAAGCTCCTAAATGTTGCTGAGGTCAGAACAAGGCGGAATCGAAATGGATTCGAACATGATTGCCAACAGTCACTAGCTCGGGCGAGCTTCGACTCGACCGTCTCAGGAAGACCTCATCCCTTCGGTTCATCGGGATGGTCGCTGGCAATGAGGGCAGCGAAGGCGGACATCATGACGACCGCCGTCACCCCCAAGCCAACGACGAAGATCACGACGTCATTCATGGGACCGCCTTCCCAGGATCAGCGTGCCGAAGCTCAGGATCGAGGGAACCCAGAGACCCACGAACACGCCTTCCTGCTTGCTCCCAGAAAACCAGAGGTAGACGGAGAACAGGAATGAAGCCCCGGCGGCAATCACAAAGCCCAGTTTGGCCATTTGAATCTTGGTCATTCCAGATGTCTCCCGACTGGGAATAGCGGAAAGAGATTTCGAGCAACCCCCGACCGCGGTTGCGATTCTGGGCACCGACAGCCTTGGATCGCAACCGTGCGGGGAGCGCTACCTCGGCAGCATCACGCTGTCGATGATGTGAATCACGCCGTTGGTGCAGACGATGTCCGTTTGGACGACATGTCGCCCCGTCTACCTTCACTCCGGCAGTCGTGTCAATTGTCAGAACCTGGCCCTGCACCGACTTGGCCGATTTGAGCTTCAGAACATCGGCTGCCAAGACCTTTCCCGGAACCACGTGGTAGGTCAGCACACCCTGCAGCTTCGCCTTGTTTTCCGGCTTCAGGAGATCCGCGACTGCGCTTGCAGGAAGCTTGCCGAAGGCGTCATCCGTCGGGGCGAACACCGTGAACGGCCCCGTGCCTTTGAGTGTGTCGACCAGGTCAGCAGCTTGGACTGCGGCCACCAAGGTCTTGAAAGCGCCTGCAGCCACAGCCGTGTCAACAATGTCATTCATCTTCCAGTTCCTTGCTAAGGGGTCAGTCAGCCGACCCCCGCTCGACGTAAATCGTTCAAGTCATTCAACACTCGTATTCCGTGAGAACGACGACGGCTTAACGACGAACCACGGCTGTTTGGAAAGATTCCTGAGAATCCCGTGAACTCTCAACAATCGGGGTGATGCCACACATTCTGTTCCTCACATCGACTCTCGATGGAAGATGAGAACCGTCGCAACGTGTTTCGATCACTCAAGGTAATCTGTCCCGAGAGCGTAGTGAGCAGTCCCGCCTCTGTCCAAAAACGGTAATGTCACAAGGCCGCAGAGAATTCCCACGGCGGCACGCACATATCGAGGGCCGGGGGCCTTGGGGTGGTGGCCCCCCGGTCTGCTGCTGTCCACACAGGGGCGCCTTGCCTATCTTGACACTGACTGGTGCGCTCAGGTTGGGTGGACCATGTAGATGGGACCCATCGCCCCCCGGCCATGCCGGATCGATTTCCAGTTCCGACCATGTCCCGATTCCGACCGATCGGCGACATTGTCGTCACCCCTCGCCCATCATCCGCCTCACCTCAGCCTTCGCCTCCGCGACCATGTCGCTCAGCAGGGCCTCCACCTCAGCAATGGCCAAGCGCTCACGCTTCACCACGGCAGCGTCCCCATCATCAGAGGCAGTGGCCTTCGCTGCCACGTCCACGAACTTGGCATAGCTACGCACTGAGGTCTCCAGCCACCCCAGCGCAGCCCATGAGGTTGCAGGGGAAAGGGCTTGGTCGAGCCGCACCACGGTCGCAGCCCCTGGGGACTCACGCACCACTCGCAGCCTGTTGGCCTGCACCCACGCGACTTCGGAGCTGAGGGAAGCATTCGCCGGCAGGTCCGGCCACCCAAGCGGCAGGTCGTCGGACCGGGACCCCATATGGGAGTGGGCTGGCTTCCGTTCTCCCATGACATGGGACTGATCGGCACGTGCTGCCTGCCGTTGTGGATGGGATTTCCACACACGTTCATGCCTCCCGAGGCGTTTCTGATGAAGCCCGTGCGCTGGTTGCAGGCAAGCACACGTTACGGTGCGAACCTATCACCGGCTCCGAACTTCGCGTACGAGTTCTGCCTGCGTCGAATCACCTCCGAGCAGCGAGTGTCACTCGACCTGAGTTCCTGGAACGTTGCCTTCAATGGAGCCGAACGGATCGATCCACGCACGCTGGATGAGTTCACCGAGATCTTTGGCCCGTGCGGGTTCCGGCGTCAGGCTTTTTTCCCCTGCTATGGACTGGCGGAGTCCACGCTGCTCGCGACCTGCGGCCGTGACGATGAAGAGCCGAGGGTGACCGCGTTTGCATTCGAAGCTCTGGCCCGGGGGGAGGCGGTGCCCGACTCCGACGGACGGAAGCTGGTGAGCTGCGGGCGCGCCTGCGAAGCGCTCGAAGTGCAGATTGTGGACCCCGCATCACTGGACGCCCGCCCTGAGGGATGTCTCGGGGAGGTTTGGATCTCCGGGCCCAGTGTCGCGGCCGGTTACTTGCAGAACGAGACGGCAACTACGCAGACCTTTGCGGCACGACTGAACGATCCGGGATCCGGGTCGTGGATGCGCACGGGTGATCTGGGATTCTTCTGGGAGGGTGACCTGTATGTCACAGGGCGGCTCAAGGATCAGATCATCGTCGCCGGTCGGAACCTCGCTTCCGAAGACGTTGAGCTGTCGGTGGAGTCTGCGCATCCGGCCATTATTTCCGGCGCATCTGTGGCGTTTGCGGTCGAGGATTTGCGCGCGAGCGGGTGGTGATCGTACTCGAGGCGCATCGACACGTTGTGCACAAGGAGAAGATCGCCGCCATCTGCCGCGCCGTCCGCGATGCCGTCGCCGCACGGTGCGACGTCGCGATCGACGACGTGGTTGTCATCCGGCCCGGCGGTCTCACGAGAACCGCGAACGGGAAGAAGGCTCGATCGGCATGCCGGGAGGCCTACCTGACAAACTCAATCAGAGGCCAACTCGATGGCGACTGAGTGCCTTGCCCCCCATGAGACGACACTGCGCGCGTGGCTGCTCCGGCGCGTGGCGGAAACGTTGCGGATTCCGGAGTCTGAAGTCGATCCCCATGCCTCGATTATGGCTCTGGGAATTGACTCCCTGGCACTCATCGGACTGGCGGGCGAACTGGCCGAAGTGACAGGGCAGGAAATCCATGCCGAGCTCATCTGGCAGCATGATTCAATCGCGGAACTCGCACGCCACCTGCCCGGAGTGGGTCGCCTTCCGGAGGCTGGTGTATGCGCAGCAGAAATGCGGCCCGAGCCCGTTGTTCGGGAGTCTGTGTTGAGGATCCTGCGATCGGGGGCCGATCTCGTGCCTGTGGCATCCGTCGGATTCCCCGGTATCGCACAACTGATTCGGGACGAACTCCCCGAACGTGTCCCCGTGTGCTGTCTGGGATTGGATGGCCCCGAACGGCCGCAGTCCATAGTCCGGCCTCCAGGACTGATGGCCTCTGAATTCGCCGGGGAATTGATGCGGCGTTATCCGGTCGGCCCGCTGATTCTCATGGGTTATTCGTTCGGAGGGACGATTGCTCATGAACTGGCCTGTCAACTGGCGGAAGCGAGCCGCAAAGTGCGATTGCTGCTTCTGGAGCCGCCTCGTTTGACACCTCACGTTCCGGAACCATGGATCGCGAAACTGCAAAGAACACGGCCGGACGCTGGGAACCCGGCGGGGAAAGGAGCGCTGGCGCCATCTCGCGATGACGTGGCGGGCATTTGTGAAACGGATGCGCTGGTCGTTTGTGAAGTACCGGATCACGAACGAAGTTCGCACGTCCCGACAAGTGCCCGACGACTTCCAGTGGGAAGTGCATCACACGCAGATCGCTGAGAGTTTACGCGGATATCGGCCTCGCCCCTTCCATGGAGAACTGGCCCCGGTCGGCCGGCCAGAATGGCTGGAACAACGCCTGGAAGTCTGGAAGCGACTGGTCGACTCTGATCCGCTGATCGTCCCTTTGAATGTGGCAAACGACCACCAGGACGTGCGGCGGGGTGAGAGTGCCCGCGCCTGGCTGAAGGTACTGCGTGGATGGTCAGGCGGCGACTTCCCGGACGGGCACTTGTCCGTTCCCTCATGCCGTTGTGACGTGCAATGCGGACATGACTGTCCTCCGGGCCATTGTTGCTGCTGAGGAGCACCAGAGGTTTCTTCGCGAATCCCAGATCCTGGAGCACCTTGCGCAACCGGCCCTTGCGGGTTCAGCACCAAGGCCGAATGCCGGGCGATGGTGGCGTCTTCTTGCTGAGCAGTGTCCGCCTATACCTGCGGCACCGCATACTTGCCACGGTATTCCCGTTTGAGGAATCCGTTGGCGAGTTCGGCATGTTCCCCGACAAACTGTTCGGTCCGGGGGTCGTGCGACAGGACGGGACTGGACAAGAGGGCACTCGAGGAAACGTCAAACGGTGCGAGCTGACGTTCCATCTCGTCAATGAGCTGAGGCCACGCATCCAGCGATCCGACCGCCATCATCTGTGCCCGATCGTAGGTCGTCCCGGCATGAAACGCGATGTTGGCGAGGTTGCACCACCCGGTGCTGTGGTGTCCCATCTCGACCGGCGCGTTGAGCGACCCGGCGTCGCGACTGCGGACAGCGTCGATGAAGTTCTGCACGTGGAGCGGGACGATATCACCTCCCTGGAAATCGCGGATCGTCTTGCCCTGGCGGTCGACGGCGCGTCCGCGTTGGCGCTGCCCCAGGTAATATCCCCCTTCGCACACGACGACATAGCCGCTCCCGGGGCCGTCGATCGGGCTGCCGGCGCGCACAGTCCAGCCTCCCTTCTGGTTCGGCCCCTGGGGCAGATTGCTGAGCGCAATCAACGTGGGGAACGATTCGGTCTCGAGCAATGCGTAGTGCACGTTCGGTGAATTACCGGCATCATGCCAGGCGACACGACCGCCTGCGGCCACGATCCGGCTGGGAGTGGTCACCTGGTCCTGATACGCGACGTTGCGAACATCGTCGAGAATATGCACACCCCAGTTGCCCATTTCGCCGTTGCCCGTGTTGAAGTCCCAGTGCCAATCGTAATGCAGCTTGTCACGGTAGATCGGCTGGTCTGCCGCTGGACCGAGCCACAGGTCGAAGTCGACGGTCGATGGTATTTCGAGCGGAGTCGTTCGCTTGCCGATCGATTCGCGCGGGCCGAGGCGGTTGGCCTGAACGTAGAGGATTTCCCCCAGGGCCTGTTGCTCGTGGAGGAATCGCTTCACCTGTGCCTGCATCGGATCGCTGCGCTGCTGCGTTCCGATCTGCACGATGCGATCGCTCTTCTGGGCGGCATTGACGACCTGCCGACCTTCCCATTGCGTATGCGAGAGTGGCTTCTCGACATAGACATCCTTGCCGGCATCGAGCGCCCAGATGGTCGCCAGGCAATGCCAGTGGTTACACGTCGCGACCACAACGGCGTCGACGTTCGGGTCATCCAGAACTGCGCGAAGATCGAAGTGAGCGGTTGCCGAATACTTCGCAGCCATCTCCCTGCTGAGTTCCTGATCCGGGTCGGCAAATGCGACAACCCTGCACCCATTTGCTTTCGAAAAGGCATCGGCAAGCTGGCCGCCGCGCCAGCCGGCACCAGGATGGCGACCCTGACAACTTCGCTGGCTGCCGCGCGAGACGGTCTTCCGAACGTGGCCGCAGCAATGCCGGCAGCGGAACCGGCCAGAAAGGATCGACGAGTGATCGTATTGCATCGCATGCGACTGCCTGTTCTCGAAAGGGCCGTTGTTGAGTTGCGGGGCACCTCGCTCGCGACGTCATCGCCGATCGACGGGGGGTGCCCCTATAGAATACCTGGATTCGCGAGACTGGACGAGTCCTCCGAGATTCGTTTTCCTTGACCGTCGCAAGACGCAGCAACACCGCGCAGCACATGGAGCCACTGCGTCATCTCTCCAGGGTCTCCTGCAGGACGTGCATCGTTTCCCGTTGTCGACGCTCCACGAACTGACGGGCCTGGGCGGCCTTGGTGCGGGCGGCGGCGGGATTTTTCGCGAACGACAGGACCGCTTCGGGAAGACGACGACAGTCCTCTTCGTCATCGAAGTCGAAGAGCCAGTCACCCAGACCGATGTCGCGCCACATGATCCCCTTGCTGGTCTGTTCTTCGAACCGGCAGACGATCGCCGGAATGCCGTTCCCGACCGCCATGATGGGCGAATGCATCTCACTACCGAACAGCCCGGCAGACCGAACATAGACGCTCAGCGCCTCGTCGGTCAGCCAGAACTTCTCCCGCCAGACAACGCGTGGCCTCACATCGTCGGGGAGCTGGTCGTACAGCAACTCCCTGCCCACAGTCATCTGCGTCATGTCCTCCGGGCACAGCAGTACCTTGAGAGGCGTGTTGCGGATGACGGCGATGATCGCCGCACGCAGCGGAGCGTGATCATGCTCCTTCATCGCCTCGTTTCGCGCGTGCCGTTGCTCGTCGAGCGAACGCTGCTTGTCGGGAATGGTCCAGTAGGGTGTGTAGCGCAGGCGAGACAGACAACAGAGGAATTTCCCGTCTTCCAGTGCATTCGCTTTCAGAAACGCGACCGCCTTGTCGTCGTCCCGCAGGTCGCAGGCGAACGCACCGTCGGGGGCAAACCCCATGAGGGGACAGTCGACCCCTTCGGCCCTGGCTCGCTCCAGCGATACGGAATCGCGAAAGTAGACGAACTCCGCCTGGCTCAGCAGATCCTTGTCGTTCCCGGACAGAAAGGAGCCATGCGTGATGCCGTAGACGCCGAACGGCTTTCCGGTGTGCCGGACAAACGCCGCGACGTCTTTCGCAGCGACCAGAGAGGGTCCCGATCCGTGAAGCAGGAAGTCGGCCCAGGCCAAGGCGTCCGCGAGGTCTTCGTTCGATGCCTGCCCATCGTCACGGATGGTTCCCTTCACGATCTTCAGCTGCGGGAATCGCCGCTGCTCCATCCTGGAAACTTCCGGGGACAGATCTCCAGACGCCCACAGAATGACCTCCGCATTCGGGATATGCTTTTCGATCAGGGTCAACACACCCGGCGTGTGGGCGATGTCCCCGATATTCACCACCTGCCACGAAGATCGCAGAAGGATCCGCAGAGACCGTTTTTCGGGTTGGGCTCCTGAGGCCAAAGCGGCCAGCGCTGCCGTGAATCCGCCGAACGTTGACTCCACGAAGTGTCGTCGATTCATCGGTTCAGCTCGTGGATCCCCGCGGCGTTGTGGAAATCGCTCATCTCTTCGTCGGAGAGGGCCCGGGTGAAGACCGCCAGCCCACCGAATCGTCCGATCGTGGCCTCGCGAAGATAGCTACCGACTGCGTAGCGCGCTCCGACCGTGAAATCCGCGCCACCTCCGGGCTTCGATCTGGCGTGTCTGGCGGCGTCATACCCGAAGATACCACGCCCATGATAGTAGGGGTTCATCCCGCGGTCGCCTCCGCCACGCCCCTCGTGCGTAAAGTAGCGGTCGGTTCTCTTGTCCTGCACGGGGTGCAGCGGCCGCTGCTCACACACGCCGTTGACATACGCGCGGATATACTTCGAGTCATATGTGAAGCCAAGCGTGCACCACTGCTCTTCCGGCACTTCGCTCAGCGAGGCAGCGTAGTCGGCACACCAGGGAAGGCCGCTTCCATCAGCCCGGCGTGTGACGCCCCCTTCACTCGAGACGTGTGGAGTCAATTGACGTGGCCCGCCATATGTCGGCATGTTCAGCAACAGGGCGTACTGCCGTGTGCCGGTGTCGTCGTTGGCTCCCTTGCCTTCGCTCCACATGCCGGCAATCGTGCGACTCTGCTGCAGATTGACGATTCGCACAACTGCGAACATGCTCACCTGCGCATCGGGGCCGGAGATGTTCAGATCGGCGGCTTCGGCGTAGGGAATCCTGAAGTACTGTCGGCCGTTCAGTTCTGCGGCAAAGCCGGAGAAAGGACCACCCTCGACGCGTGCAATCGGACCACCCACCTCCTGGAGCGGATGCCTGTGCTGCGTGCCGCTCGAAAGGCGCAACTGCCCTGCCTCTTCACCAAAGGTCCAGAACGATACCAGTCCCGAAGTCCGTTCAATGACGGTACGATCACCCGTGGGTGCCCCGGCGAGACAGGCTGTCGGCATCAACCACAACAGCAGCGGAAACCGGCAATTCATGGCCCGGGACTCCGTCGGTAGAAAGGGTCACCGTTCATTGTCACTGGGAAGAACCGGTCGTGCGTCGCTGCCGAGACAGCGGCCCCAAGCCGTGGACATCGTCCTGACAAGAGGGATCGCCCTCATCCCCTTGGGGCGAAAAGGACAACGACTCGCGGCCCGTCGCCGCAAGTCGTTGTCTCACAAGTGCCCAAGAGAGGACTCGAACCTCCACGTCCGTTAAGGACACTAGGTCCTGAACCTAGCGCGTCTGCCAATTCCGCCACTTGGGCATCGTGACGACCCGGCAAGGGTTGCTCCCTGTCGAGCAGTCACGCATTCTTGTGAATCGTTTCGCGGGAAGCAAGTCTCACCGAGGTCGTCCGGGGGGCTGTTGATTCAAACTCCGCAAGGTACAGTGCACAGGTCGCCTCTAGCCCAGGTCTCGTGAACCGGAGGCTGGTGGTACCTGTCCAATCCTGAAAGTTGCGCAGCGGAGACGCCTGATCATGCCGATGTCCGAACGGGTCGCCATCGTTACGGGAGCCGGGTCCGGGATCGGTCGGAGCGTGGCGGTCGCTTTGGCCCGCGCAGGGTTCGCTGTCGTACTGGTGGGACGCCGTCCTGACCCACTCGAGGAGACTTCGCGACAGATCGGCCGATCGTCAGCCCGTAAGCTCGCCCTGCCGACCGACGTAAGCGATCCCAGGGGTGTCGCCAATCTGTTTGAGCGGACCGAGCGGGACTTTGGACGGCTGGACGTGCTGTTCAACAATGCCGGTGTCAACGCCCCGGCCGTGCCGCTGGAAGAACTGTCGCCCGCACAGTGGCAACGGGTGGTCGACACGAATCTGACCGGCGCGTTCCTCTGCACACAGGGGGCGTTTCGGCTCATGAAGACCCAGCAGCCGATGGGGGGCCGCATCATCAACAACGGCTCGATTTCGGCCCAGACCCCCCGCCCGCTGTCGGTCGCCTACACTGCGACAAAGCATGCGATCACCGGTCTGACGAAATCCACGGCACTGGATGGTCGGCCTTACAACATCGCCTGCAGCCAGATCGATATCGGGAACGCCGACACCGAGATGGCGTCCAAGATGAAGGGAGGGGTGCTGCAGGCCGACGGATCGATCCGGTCGGAACCCACCATGAACGTGGAGCATGTGGCTGAGGCCGTGCTCTCCATGGCCAGACTGCCGCTGGAAGCTAACATTCCCTTCATGACCATTCTTGCCACACAAATGCCTTACGCAGGGCGGGGGTGAGTGCTGCTTGGACGAGCCCGTCAGAAGCCAGGAATCGTCTGCCAGTCGTCCGGGTGGACTCGATCGACGTCGCCGTGCAGGCTATCCTTACTGGGTGCGCTCCACCTACAACCGAGTCACGGCAGCCACAGGGTGTTTGGCAACGGACCTCCCCGGCAAGCTAGAGCATGAGCCCCCCACCTTTCGAGTGCGAATACCTTCCCGATGACCAGCGGCAGTAACGGGCAACATGAACTTCAGCTGAACAGCATGAGCCTCCCTTACCTTGAGGAGCTCTACGCCCGTCACCTGCAGGGATCTGGATCGGTTTCCACCGAATGGCAGCGCTATTTCTCGGAACTGGGTCCGGCACCCGGGACACCGGCCATCGATCGGCCGTTTCCTCAGCGCAGTGTGTTCAATCCGTCGGGAGTTCGCGATGTATCGCGACCGGCGGCTGACGCCCGTTCGGATATTGCCGGACTGCAGGAGCGTCTGGACCAGTTGATTCGGAACTTTCGGGTGCGCGGTCATACGATCGCGGCCGTCGACCCGCTGGGAACCGAGCGGCTCACACCTCCGGAGCTTGACCCGGCGTTCTATGGCTTCAGCGAGGCCGACTTCGACCGGAAGCTCTCCACGGAGTGGTTCGGCGGTCCCGAGCAGCGCACGCTGCGTCAAATGGTCGGCTGGCTGCGGCAGACCTACTGCCGCTCGATTGGCGTGCAGTTCATGCACATCGACAGTCTGCGCGTCCGGACCTGGCTGGCCAATCGGATGGAGACCACCGGCAATCACCTGCGACTGTCCCGGGAAGAGCAACTGCGCATTCTGAAGCGACTGGCTGACGCCATCGTGTTTGAAGAGTTCGTGGCCCGCAAGTACGTCGGGGCCAAGAGCTTCTCGCTCGAAGGCGCCGAAAGCCTGATTCCACTGCTGGACATGGCCATCGAAAAGACGGGAAACGAAGGAGTTCGGGAGATCGTGATCGGCATGGCCCACCGCGGCCGGCTCAATGTCCTGGCGAACATCATGGGCAAGAGCCCGCGCAATATCTTTCGCGAGTTCGAGGATCGCGATCCGGAACTCCTCATGGGACGGGGAGACGTCAAGTATCACCTGGGCTACAGCAGCGACTGGATCACGTCGCAGGGGAACGCGGTCCACCTGTCGCTCTGCTTCAACCCGTCTCACCTGGAGTTCGTCAATCCGGTGGCCATGGGCCGCATGCGGGCCAAGCAGGACCGCTTCGGCGACTGTGATGCGTCACCGCGGGGCCGTGATCCTGATTCACGGTGACGCGGCGTTCGCCGGTGAAGGGGTCGTCCAGGAGACGCTCAACCTCAGCGAGCTCCCGGGATACCGTATCGGCGGGACGGTGCATGTCGTCGTCAACAATCAGATCGGTTTCACGACGTCACCGCTGTCGACGGTCGGTCATCGCACTACGCGACCGACGTGGCCAAGATGCTGCAGAGCCCGATCTTTCATGTCAACGGCGAAGACCCCGAAGCCGTCGCCCAGGTCGTCAGTCTGGCCCTCGACTTTCGCCGCGAGTTCCAGCGCGATGTCGTCATCGACATGTACTGCTACCGACGTCGCGGTCACAACGAGAGCGATGAGCCGGCCTTCACACAGCCTCTGATGTATCGCACCATCGAGCGCCAAGCAGTCTGTCTATGAAGGCTATCTGAATCACCTGCAGACTCGGCGGGGCGTCTCGCGTGATGAGGGCGAGCACATCGTCGGCGCAGCGACGCGACGAACTCGAACAGGAATTGGCCGAAGCCCGGCAGGACCACTTCATCCGCTGCGTGGATCACCCGGGAGGAGTCTGGGCCGGCTTTAGCGGAGGCCCCGCCCGTCAGGCCGATCATCCCGATACTTCGGTGCGACTGGCCAGTCTCCAGCAGGTCCTTCGGACGCTCTCGACCGTACCGCACGACTTCACACCACACCCTAAACTGACGCGTCTGCTCGCGACTCGCCAAGAGATGGCGAACGGCGGGCACCCCCTCGACTGGGGCGCGGCAGAAGCCCTTGCCCTGGGGACGCTCGTTGCCGATGGCACGAGAATTCGGTTGTCCGGCCAGGATGTGCAGCGCGGGACGTTCAGTCATCGCCATGCCGTCATGAGCGACTACGAGAACGGACAGGCGTTCACGCCCCTGACCCAGCTTACCGAGAACGCCGAACTGGTGCAGATCCTCAACAGTCCACTGTCCGAAGCCGGCGTGCTGGGCTTTGAGTACGGCTACAGTCTCGACTGCCCGGAAGGACTGGTCATCTGGGAGGCCCAGTTCGGAGACTTCTGCAACGCGGCCCAGGTGATCATCGACCAGTTCATCGCGAGCGCCGAGGACAAATGGGAGCGCCTCAACGGCCTTGTGATGCTGCTGCCCCACGGTTTCGAGGGGCAGGGACCGGAGCACTCGTCGGCCCGACTGGAGCGCTTCCTGATGCTGGCGGCAGACGACAATCTGCAGATCGTGCAACCCTCGACGCCGGCCCAGATGTTTCATCTGCTGAGACGTCAATCCCTGCGGCGATGGAAGAAGCCGCTGATCGTGATGACGCCTAAGAGCCTGCTCCGGCATCCCGAATGCACCTCGACCCTGGAAGACCTGGCCCAAGGGCGCTTCGAACTGGTGCTCGGCGACCCGGACGACGAGCATCCGGAAGAGGTGCGCCGGATCCTGCTTTGTTCGGGCAAGGTCTACTACGACCTGCTCGAGCGACGAGATGACCTGGACCGGGATGATGTTGCGTTGCTCCGCATCGAACAGTTCTTCCCCATCCCTGAGGCAGAGCTGCGGGCGGCCCTGGATGTCTATCCTCATGCAGCCGAGGTGGTCTGGATCCAGGAAGAACCCGAGAACATGGGTGCCTGGCGGTTTCTGCACTGCCACTTTGGTAGCAGGCTCTTCGATCGACTGCCAATGACAGTCATCAGCCGACATGCGTCCGCCAGCCCGGCAACAGGCTCGGCCCACAGTCACCGACTCGAACAAGCTGCCATTCTGAATCGGGCGTTCGCCGTCCCGTCAGGTGCTCCCGCCTGATGCCCTCTGAGACATTGCGTCGAGCTGAACAGGTCCCTGGAATCAACAAATGCCGGTAGAAATCAAAGTTCCCGCCGTGGGAGAATCAATCAACGAAGTCTTCGTCGGCGAATGGTACGTTGCCGAGGGTAAATGGGTCGATGTCGACGAGAGCCTGGTTGGCCTGGAGACCGACAAGGCCACCTTTGATGTGCCCGCTCCCGCTGCCGGTATTGTCACCCGAGTCCTGCGGCGGGCGGGAGACACGGCCAGTGTGGGTGAAGTCATCGCTGAGCTGGAAGAAGGGCCACGTCCCGCCAAGACGAGTGGCGGTGCTGCAGAGAAGTCCCGGCAGGAATCGGCCCCTGCTGCGCCCCGCTCATCGGGCCGCGATGGGGCGCCGATCATGCCTGCCGCACGCCGGGAGTTGCATGAGCGCGGGCTCGATCCTGCCACGGTCGAGGCGACCGGGCCGGGTGGGCGACTGCTCAAGGAAGACGTGTTGCGACATCGCACTGCCGGCGACTCCGAGGGAGCGGGGCCTCGCGAGGTGCGGCGGGTGCCCATGTCCCCCATGCGACAGACGATCGCCCGACGACTCGTTGAAGCCCAGCAACAGGCGGCCTTGCTGACAACCTTCAACGAGTGTGATCTGTCGGCTGTGAGGCGCCTGCGGGCCGAGTATCAGGAAGCATTCGTCGAGAAGTACGGCATCAAGCTGGGATTCATGTCCTTCTTCGTCAAGGCAACTGTGGATGCACTGAACCAGTATCCGCAGGTCGGGGCACAGATCGAGGGAACGGATCTCGTCTATCACAACTACTGCGACATCGGCATCGCGATTGGTGCCGGCAAGGGACTGGTCGTCCCAGTCCTGCGTGATGCCCAGCGTCTCAGTCTGGCGGAGATCGAACAGGCGATCGCCGACTTTGCCAACCGGGCGAAGTCGAACAAGATCGGCCTCGACGAACTGGCGGGCGGAAACTTTACGATTTCCAATGGCGGAATTTACGGGTCGATGCTCTCGACGCCGATCGTGAACCCACCACAGAGCGGTGTGCTGGGGATGCACAATATCGTGGAACGGCCGGTCGTTGTGGGCGGTGAGATCGTCGTTCGCCCGATGATGTACCTCGCCCTCTCCTACGACCACCGCGTGGTGGATGGGCGTGAAGCCGTCTCGTTCCTCCTGCGCATCCGACAGATCATCGAAGATCCGGCGCGCCTGCTTCTGGAGGTCTGACCTCCTGCGGGGGCCGGACTGGCCGGGTCAACCCAGGCGATCCAGCTTTTCCTCGGCTGCGCTGCGACGCAAGTAGTAAGGCTTGAGTGCCCAGGAATCATCGCTGTTCCCCGAATTGAATGCCCGGCAGCCCAGCCCGGCGACATTTCTGGCCTGCGGATACCAGTGACTGCGGGCCAGGACTCGGCAGCGACTTGCGAGGCATTCCGCCAGAGTCTCCAGCGCCGGCCCGCTCACACAGTCTTCCGGCAGCAGCGACTCCAGCAACGCTTCACGATCCTCGATGCGGATCGGCTCGCACAACGTCCAGCCGGACTGATCCCGCGCGTACTCACCACGAAACAACTCGCCTCGCTGAGCGTCAGACACGACGATCACGCGATCGATACCGGGGGGGGTATCGGCCGCGACGGCCAACAGTGAGTCGATGCCTGTCACGGCACACCGGGTAGCGTACGCCCACGTTTTGGCGCAGACGATCCCCACGCGCAGACCCGTGAAACTCCCGGGCCCCACACTGACGGCGACCAGATCGCACTCTTTCGGACGACAGCCGGCCTCTGCAAACAACTCACCAATCTCGGGCAGTAACGCCCGCGCATGTCGGCGTCCGGCTTGTGAGAGTTCGCGTTCCCCGAGACAGTGATCCTCGCGGAATAACGCGACACTCCCACTCCCGCACGATGTTTCCAGTCCCAGAGTCAGCATGTGTGATCTACCAAACGCCTGCACTGTCGACGATGTTTCGCACGTCGGCGCAGACCATCCACACCGGGCCGTGCTGTCTCTCGCTCTCCCATCATCTCGTTGGGACGCAATCTGGCCGCCGGTCAGGACTCTTCGCTGAACATCTCGGCCAGGAATCGCGACGGGAGAGACTCCCGAGGCTTTCCCCAGCGCTTTCGCGACTCGGCACGGCTGAGCGTGAGGACATCTTTCGCACGCGTGATGCCCACGTAGCAAAGTCGACGCTCCTCCTCGATCTCGCGTGCAGAGGCATCGACCGCCCGCTTATGCGGTAACAGTCCCTCTTCCATGCCCACCATATAGACGCGCGGGAACTCGAGCCCCTTCGCACTGTGCAAGGTCATCAGTTTCACGGCATTCTCGGCCACCTGAGTCTCCTTATCCGGCTCTTCCGCCCTGTCCTCCAGCGCCAGTCGGCCCAGGAAGTCTTCGAGCGTGGGCTGTGTCGTGCGGTCGACGTACTCCGTCAACGATGTGACGAATTCCTCGACCGCAGTCGCGCGGGCCAGCCGCTGCTCGGGCTCCGGGTACAGCTTGTCAATCTCCGACTCGTAGCGAATCGTCTCGATCAGTTGGCGCAGCAGATGATCCATGTCCTGCGGGGAATCCGTGAATCGTCGGCGAAACTCCAACAGCAGATGCTCGAATTTCTGCAAGGCGGATGCCGTGTTTCCCGTCACTACGCCGGAAGTGATGGCACTGGCGCTGGCCTGCCAGAACGACTGTCCCTCCCGGACAGCCTGTTCCAGGAGTCGCTCCACCGTCCGCCCGCCGATTCCACGGGCCGGCGTATTGATGATTCTAAGCAGGCTCGTCTCATCCTCGGGCTGACTGATGGCCTTGAGATAGCTGAGCAGGTCACGCACTTCCTTGCGGTCATAAAACGACCGGCTGCCCACGAGCAGGTAGGGCACGCCCGCTCGCCGCAGTTCCGACTCGAACAGTCGCGGCTGCTCATTCGTACGAAAGAGAATGGCGATGTCTCCGGGAGCGACATTCTTCTGACGAATCTGGAAGCGGATCTCGCGAACGATCATTTCGGCCTCGAGCTGTTCGTCGGGATACTCGAGCAGGCGCACGTCATCGTTGGAACTCTTGTGACGCGCAAGGTCTTGGGATGCCTGCCGCGATTGTGCCGCACCAGCCGGTTCGCCAGCACGAGAATCTCGTCCGTGCAGCGATAGTTGTCCTCGAGCCGAAACACCTGTGCTTCCGGGTAGTGCGACTGGAAGCCGAGAATGTGCTGTACTTCCGCCCCGCGCCAGCCGTAGATGGCCTGGTCATCGTCACCGACAACACACAGATTGCGGTGCTCGCGGACCAACTCGGCAATCAGTCGAAACTGAATGCCGTTCGTATCCTGATACTCATCGATCTGCACGGCGTCAAATCGCTGCTGCTGTCGCAGTCGCACGTCCGGGAACTCGCGAAACAGCTTCTCGGTCAGGAGCAGCAGGTCATCAAAGTCCACCGCCGCAGAGGTGCGCAATCGCTCCTGATACCGGCGATACGCCATGGCAGCGAGAAAGTCGCGATCGGAGTCAGCACTCTCGGCAGAGTCGCCGGGGTTGATCCCCGTCGACTTCCAACGACTGATGATCGACAGCAGATCACCGGGACGCAGTGACTTCTCCGTAACGCGGATCTCACGCAGCACTCCGCGGGCCGTCGATTCCTGGTCGGCACGATCGACGATTCGAAATCGCTGCGGATACCCCAGATGCGTAATCTCTTCACGCAGGATCCGGGCGCACAGCGCATGAAAGGTGGAAACGCAGGGAGTGGACTCACTCCGCCGCTCCAACAGCGTGGAAGTGCGCTGCTGCATTTCGCGGGCAGCCTTGTTGGTGAAGGTGACCGACAGAATCCTCGAAGGCGTGATGCCAGAGCGAATCAGCTCCACGATGCGGTGGGTAATGACGCGCGTCTTGCCCGTGCCTGCTCCCGCCAGAACCAGCACCGGCCCCCTCAGGGTCTGTACGGCCTCTCGCTGCGTCGCGTTCAGGCCCGCCAGTCGGGCCGGAACGTCCTTGCCCGCGACCAGACCGACCGTTCCAGGAGCGAGTCGTCGTGGACGGATAGCCCGGCGATCACTGGCCATCGCCATCCACAGACTCCAGCCGCTCCCGGGCCTCGGCGAATCGCCGGACCATGTCCGTGGCGGACGACCAGCGATCATCGGGTTCGCGCTCAAGCCCCTTCATGATCGTTTCCGCAACGTCGTCATCGATCTCGGGACGATGCGCCCGGATGTCCTCGGGCGGCTTGTTGATGTGCTGCAGCACACTTTCCAGTGTGTCACCCGCTGGCCAGGGGAGTCGGTTGGCATACATCTCGTAACAGGTCACGGCATAGGAAAACAGATCAATCCGCTCGTCCGTCCTGTGCCGCATGATGAGCTCGGGTGCCATATAGTTGGCGGTCCCGGTACGGTTCCCCGGGGCCCGGAAGACGTCGGTGTTGGGCACAACCAGACCGAAGTCGATCAACTTCAGCTGGCGTTCCGCGGTGACGAGGATGTTCCTGGGACAGATGTCCCGGTGAATCCATTTCTCGCGATGCAGGTACTCGAGGGCCTGCCCGAGCTGCACAATCAGATTCAGACGATGCCGCTGCATGGTCTTGTTCTGGGCATCCACGAAGTAACTGAGGCTCTTCCCCTCCACGAACTCCATCACCAGGTACTGCTCATCGTCGGTCGTAATCCCATGCTCGATGGTCTTGACGATGTGAGGATGTCGCAGAGTAATGGCGATTTCCCCTTCCGTCGGCTTGTTCAAGCCGACGAAGCGTCGCTCCAGTCGTAGCGTCTTGGCCCTGTCGAGAACCTTGACCGCAACCGTGCGGCCCGAGATCACATCCACCGACCGCCAGACCTTGGACATGCTGCCCTGTCCGACGCGGGCAATCAGATCGAATCGCCTACGAAGATCGACGCGTTCGATCTTGGGCTTGCGCTTGAAGAGCTTGTCGAGGAACTGCATGAGCGTCAGGGAGCGGAGACGTGAAAGACCGACAGGCTGGACGCAGCACGCCGGGCAGGGACCCTATCGCATGGACGTCCCGCAGTAATCGATAACGCGCGCCAGCTCCATCCGCAAGTCGGGGCGGGGAACGATGCGGTCGATGAACCCATGCCGCAGCAGGAACTCACTCGTTTGAAAGCCATCCGGGAGCGGTTCCTTGACCGTTGCCTTCACGACCCGCGGTCCGGCGAAACCGATCAGGGCCTTCGGCTCGGCAATCACCACATCTCCCAGCGAGGCGAAGCTGGCGGCGACGCCGCCCATTGTGGGATTCGTGAGGACAGAGATGAACAATCCACCAGCCTCGTGATACCTGGCCAACGCGGCGGACACTTTGCCCATCTGCATCAGCGAGTAGATTCCCTCGTGCATCCTTGCCCCACCGCCCGACCCACTGACGATCACAAGGGGCAACTGCAGAGTCGTCGCCGACTCGATCGCCCGGGTCAGCTTCTCGCCCACCACCGACCCCATACTGCCCATGATGAATGCCGAGTCCGTAATCCCGAGGACCAGCGGTCGGCCCCGCATGTAGCCGCGACCTACCAGACAGGCTTCCCGCAGTCCGGTCTTCTGTTGTTCGGCCACCAGGCGGTCCTTGTACGGAACCTTGTCGGTGAACCCGAGGGGATCTGCCGGCATGATCCCTGTGAACCATTCCTCAAAGCTCTCTGCATCGAGCAGCTGTTGAACGCGTTTGGGAGCGGGAACGTAAAAGTGATGACGGCAATGCGCCTCGGGGCATAACCCGAGCCCCGCTTCGACCTGCTTGCGAAACACGGTCGCTCCGCAGCCGTTGCACCGCAACCAGAGCCCTTCCGGCACTCCCCGCTTGCGCCGTCTCGGTGATCCCGGATCGGAGACTGATGAAGGCTGTTCCACGGAGCTCATCGGCGTCAATCCTCCCATCCATCCAGTGAGATCGAATCAGCGAAGCTAATCGCTGCTGGCAGCCGTCCCGGCCAGCATCGGCACGTTCAAGTCGATCACGGTGATCCGCGACTCATGGATCGTCTCACCGGGCAGGGGCGTTCGCAGTGGAGCGCCCCTCAGCAGACAGGTCACCTGCGTCGCCAGGGGCTCGGGACAGACCAACACGATGCACCCCTTGCGCCGCAGCGGCTTGCGCAACGCCTGCCGTACCCGGTCGGTCAGTTCTCCGAGCGTCTCGCCCTGCGGAGGACAGACCAGCTCCGGAGCTTCAAGCCATTGTCGAAACCCTTTCGCGCGCTTCTGGCGCAACTCGTCGACACACACTCCCTCCCAGAGCCCGAAGTTCATGTTCGCCAGTCCATCGACACGCTTGGCACTCACACCGAACGCCTCGGCGATCGCCTGCCCGCTGCTGAGCGCGGGATCGGTCGGCGACACGTACACCTGCTGGACGGGCAGTCTTCCCAGATCTTCGATGTCGTTTGCCAACTGACGTTCTCCGAGTGCCGTCAGCGGCAAATCAAGCTGTCCCTGGATGCGGCGCTCGAGATCAAACTCGGTCGCACCGGGGCGGACCACTACAACAACAGACATCTGAGGTCTTTCTCCTTCGTAAGATCATGCCTGAACGGCAAGCACCGCCGCCAACTCCTCGACGGCTTCCTGGTAGTCAGATCGATCAAAAATGGCACTGCCGACAACGAACAGGTCGCACCCGGCCTGCAGTGTCGATTCGATCGTGGTGGGGCCGATCCCCCCATCAATGGAAATCAGCAGTTCCTCGCCGCCGAGAGCCCGCAACTCCTGCACCTTTGGCAGCACAGAGGGCTGGAAAGTCTGCCCACCGAATCCGGGCTCGACGCTCATCACGAGGACGAGATCGCACTGTTCCAAATAGGGCTCGATCGCCGCGACCGGAGTGTTCGGATTCAAGGCCAACCCGGCCAGCACATCTGCCTGGTGGATACGGTCCAGCAGTTCTGCAGGTTCAGGCACGGCCTCGATATGAAAAGTGATCGCATCACACCCCGCCCGAATGAAATCGTCCAGGTACTGTCCCGGGTCCGACATCATCAGGTGAACATCGAAGAGGCAATTCGAACGAGTTCGTATCGGCTCGATCACCATCGCTCCGTACGAGAGGTTCGGGACGAAGTGTCCATCCATCACGTCCCAATGCAAAACACCGACGGGCGCCGATTCCAGCATTTCCACCTCGCGATGAAGGTTGCCGAAATCGCATTTGAGCATGGATGCAGCGATCAGCGGAGATCGCTTGCGGAGTGATTCCAGATTGGCCTGCCGCCTCATCGAGGGCCTGCTCACGTGATTGCAGAGATTCCAGCGGCTGACGCACATCCTGGCGTTCCGCGACTCCCGTCGAACCAACAGTTCGATGTCGGAATCGATGTGCACACATTCTGAACAGTGAACTGGTCCGCGTCCAGCCGACCCACCCCTGTTCTCGCCCCGGAATCAAGAAGTCGACGCAAAGACCACCAAGTCATGAACTTAAAAAAAAGGACACTAGCAGGGAAGTGGGCCTTCTGCAGAAGACCCACTCCCGGCTGATGCACAATACCGACTTGGTGGAGCTTGGATGCCCCTACAGAGCCGCGAGCTTCGCGATCAGATCTGCTGTCCGACAGGAGTACCCGTACTCGTTGTCGTACCAACTGAGGACCTTGACCAGGTTGCCGCCGATCACCTGCGTCCAAGCTGCATCGAAGATGCTCGAATGGGTGTTGCCGATGATGTCCGAGGAGACAATCGGATCGGTGTTGTACTGGAGAATCCCCTTCAGGGGTCCCTCCGCGGCGGCCTTCATCGCACCGTTGACTTCCTCAGCGGTCGTGTCGCGCCCCAGGACTGCGACGAGATCGGTAACGCTGCCGACCGGAACCGGGACACGCAGGGCGAGCCCGGTCAGCTTTCCCTCGACGGTGGGAAGCACCTTGCCAACCGCTTTGGCCGCCCCCGTCGATGTGGGAATGATGTTCACTGCCGCGGCCCGGGCGCGATGCGGATCACTATGCAGCTGATCGGAGACCCGCTGATCGTTCGTGTAGGCATGCACGGTCGTCATCAGACCCTTCAGGATTCCCCCCGAGACCGTCCCGTCCGCTTGCTTGGTTCCGAAGGTCTCATCGAGAACCTTGGCCATCGGGGCCAGGCAATTGGTTGTACAGCTCGCGTTGGACACGCAGACATCGTCGGCTGTCAACAGATGGTCGTTGACACCCATCACAAACATCTTGGCGGGGCCGCCTTTGGCCGGGGCTGACAGGACGACTTTCTTCGCGCCGGCTGCAATGTGGCTGTCGTATCCCGCCTTGCCGTTCTTGGCCGCATCGGTAAAGAATCCGGTCGACTCCAGGGCGACATTGACCCCCAATGCCTTCCACGGGAGATTGCCCGGGTCTTTTTCAGCCACAACCTTGATCTTCCGACCGTCCACGACCAGCGAATCGCCGTCCGCCTTGACCTCACCGGGGAACCGGCCCTGGACGCTGTCATACTTCAGCAGCATCGCCAGTGCCTTGGGATCCCCCAGGTCATTGATGGCGAGGATCTCAAAGTCCTTGGGACGGGCAGCCATCGCCCGAAACGAAATTCGCCCGATCCGACCGAAACCATTGATTCCTACAGGTACTGCCACGACATCGCCTCCACGTTCAAGAGTGTATTCTGGTTAGCGCGGCGTGATTCTAATGGCCGAATTCGGGTCGGACAAGCATGCAAGCTGAGCGATCGAAATATGGCCTCAATCTGAGGCCAGTCTCGATTCTGGCCACGTCCTGGCGGTCTCTACCCGGGTGGCATTCGCCGTCCACAGACCCGGGTGAGCCGCGAATCAGCGGGACGGGTCCTCCGCACCGTTCACTGGTGGGACGGCCAGCGACATGGTCTATTGAAGTCCGAAGTGGTCATCACCGGCTCCTGACCTTCGGTGCGGTCCGCAGCTCCCACATCCCTGCGAAAAGCTGCTGAAGCCTGGTGGTCGCCAGTGAAGTTTGCCTGTTCCGATCCGGGCGTTGAGATTCTGATGTTTCCCCGCGAACTGGAACCCGAAGTCATGGACACCGTCGAAGAGGCGGCCGCCTATGACACCATGAACCACGACCACGTCAACCGGGTCTTTGTCGACGAACTGCTGGCACTGGTGCACGACATCGCCACACCCGGTGGGACAACAGCCCCGGGGCCATGTCAGGTGCTCGACATCGGAACGGGCACTGCGCTGATTCCACTGGAGCTCTGTCGCCGGTCGACGCAGATTTCGGTCGTGGGCATCGATCTGTCGGCGGTGATGCTGGATCGGGGCAGGGCACGCGTTCTGGCGGCCAGCCTTGCGGGCCGCATCGAGTTGCAACGCGTCGATGCCCGGGCGTTGCCGTTCCCGCAACGGTGCTTCGACGTGGTGATGTCCAACAGCATCGTCCACCACATCCCCGACCCGCGACCCGTGCTGGAGGAGATGGCTCGGGTCGTCCGTCCTGGCGGCCTGCTGTTCGTGCGGGACCTCCTCCGTCCCGACACGGGTGACGAGGTCGAACGCCTGGTCGGAATCTACGCCGGGGACGATTCCGCGGTGCAGCAGCAACTCTTTCGACAGTCCCTGCGAGCGTCACTGTCGCTCAAGGAGGCGCGTCAGGCTGTTGATGGATTCTGTCGGGATGCGCAGAGTCTGCGGCAGACGAGCGACCGTCACTGGACACTCGCGTGGCGACGGGAGTGATGACCGTGAGGCGTGTGCCGATTCTGCGGGCTGAGCCCGGCGGTACAGCTTGTGCGGACCCCGGCTCTTCACCGACCAGAAAAGTCGACGCCGTATCGCCAACCCCCTCATTCTGCCCTGCAGGTCCAGTCGATGCTGATTCAGAAAGGTGTCCCGACGTTCCCCGTCCGGGCAAGTCGCCGACCTGTTGTCAGAATTGACTGCGACTGCCCCGGGGAGGACCAGCCATGAATAACTCATCCATACCCCCGATGACTGACGTGTCGCCCCCGGAAGCGGGGGGACCCCTCACGAGTGACGCCGTCAGGCAACTGAGCTGTGACCTGAACGGTTTCGAGTCCGGCTTTGCCTCGTGGAGTCGTCAGCAGGAGCGCTGGATCATCTCGAGCGACACGCAGGCGTCGCGGATTACGGCCCAGCTTGATCAGTTCCGCTGCCTCGCTACGATGCTCCCGGCGTCCGTGGCGCAGCGGACGACCACGCCCGAGGTTCCTGGATGACGAAGCCCCCTGGGAGTCAGACGACTCGATGAGTGCCGCGGCGCCCTCACCAGATCGAAAGACGACAGGCCCCGAGGCCACTCAGCAGCAGTTCCTGGAAGTCATCAGCCGCGACGAAGCCAAACGACGGTTTCACCAGCACCTGTCGCT
This sequence comes from uncultured Planctomycetaceae bacterium, assembly GCA_963715185.1. Lineage (GTDB taxonomy): Bacteria > Planctomycetota > Planctomycetia > Planctomycetales > Planctomycetaceae > CAVPPT01. The sequence goes on along the minus strand of CAVQRG010000008.1, from coordinate 363,295 downwards.
GCACCCGCTGGGTGTGGAACAGGTGCTGTTGTCGTTGGCGAGGAACCGTGTGCTCGGCCAGGACGTGGTTTCGGACGTCGACGTTCCTGCCTTCGACCGAGCGAATGTCGACGGATTCGCCGTACGGGCCGAGGATACGATCGGTGCGAGTGAGGACCATCCGCGGACCCTCAACATCACCAGCGAGCCGATTGCTCCGGGGGCATTGCCGCTGACGCCGGTCACCGCCGGTGCGGCAGCCCCAATCGCGACAGGTGCCATGCTCCCCCGTGGGGCAGATTCCGTCCTGATGATCGAATTCACCGATCTGCAGGACGGCGACGCGACGACACGACTGCTGGTGCGGTGCGCAGTGGGTGCAGGTGACCACATCGCGTACGCAGGCAGCGACATCGCTCGGGGAGAAACGGTCCTGCGCGCCGGACAACTGCTCACCTCACGCGAAATCGGAGTGTTGGCAGCCATCGGCTGTGCGCAGATTCCGGTCTATCGACGACCGCGAGTCGCGGTGCTCTCGACCGGCAACGAGCTGGTCCCTCCGGGAGGCCCATTACCCCCCGGCGCGGTCTATGATTCCAACGCCTCCGTCCTGTCTTCGGCCGTCGAGGAACTGGGTGGCGAACCAGTCCCCTTCGGCATCGTCGCAGATGACGAAGCGAAGCTGGAAGCCGCCGTGCGTCGCGCACTCGCTTGCGATGTCATCCTGCTGTCGGGGGGGACCTCGAAGGGTGCGGGCGACGTGTCCTATCGGGTTGTCCGTCGACTGGGCCCGCCGGGGATCGTCGCGCATGGCGTGGCTCTCAAGCCGGGAAAGCCGGTGTGCCTGGCTGTCGTCGACGGGAAGCCGGTGGTCATCCTCCCAGGGTTTCCAACGTCTGCGATCTTCACCTTTCATGAGTTCGTGGCGCCGCTGTTGTCGGCGTTCTCCGGCCGTCCCGTCACTCGTCGGGATCAGGTGACGGCGCGGGTGTCGATGCCGCTCAACTCCGAGCGCGGACGGACGGAATACCTGCTGGTTCGGCTGCTCGAAAGTGACGACGGCCTGACGGCGTACTCACTGGGGACCGGGTCGGGATCGGTCACCACATTCAGTCGCGCCGATGGCTTCCTCACCATCGATCAACATACCGAGCTGATCGGTACCGACGAACAGGTCGAAGTGAGTCTGCTGGGTGAAGACGTTGCGCCGGCGGACCTGGTGGTGATGACGAGCCACTGTGCGGGCCTCGATCGCCTGCTGGGACTCATCTCGGAGCGAGGCTATTCCGTAAAGGTGATGCTCGTGGGCAGCAGCGCTGCCTTACAGGCGACAGGTCGGGGAGAATGCGACCTGGGCGGGCTGCATCTGCTCGACCCAGCCACCAACGAATACAATCGTCCTTTCGTCAATGAGGTCCTGCAGTTCATTCCCGGCTACCGGCGTCTTCAGTGCGTTGTGAGTCGGCCCGACGACCCCCGTTTCCGCGCGAAGACGCTGGTCGAGGCTGTCCGCGCCGCAGTCACAGATCCTGAGTGCCGGATGGTGAATCGCAATCCCGGCAGCGGCACGCGCGTGGTGATCGACGGACTCCTCAAGACCGCTGCCCCGGACGCCGGCCACCCGCCCGGCTACCACTCGCAGGTGCGTTCCCATCATGCGGTGTGTGCCGCCGTGAAGGACGCACGAGCGGACTGGGGGGTCGCCATCGACACCGTCGCCCGCATGTACGGACTGCAGACGATCCCCTGCCGCGAAGAACAGTTCGACTTTGTCGTGCCGCGGTCACGGCTCAACCGGCCCGCCGTCCAGGAATTCCTGAAGATCCTGCAGGAACCCGATGTGCGGAAGGAATTGACCGCGATGGGGTTCCATGGACTGCAGACCTGACGAGCAAGACTCTCGCAGTATCAGGTCCGGACAGTCTCGACGAATCGAATCGCCCCCTTGCAGAACTTGCAGGCCACTTTCGCGCCCATGTATTTCTGTGCAGCGCGGATCTCCCGCGCAATGGGGACAGTGGGCATAGAAGGCCAGCCGACGGGACGCCAGCGCATCGAGCTTGAGATCGAACGACTTGTGACAGGACTTGCAGGCCACGCTCTTTCCCACGTACTTGCCGTTGATCCGCAGCTCTCGCTGACAATGCGGACAGCCGATGTAATAGCCGCTGGGATGGATGTCGATCACGCTCTCGACCTCCTGTAAGGGGATGAACTCGGGAAGATCAATGGAGTCCGGCTGCAGATCGTCATTCAGCAGCACGCGACAGGTGGCACATCGCACCAGGAGTGGCGGCATGTTGTCTCCACACTCCGGACACTCACCTCCGGGCCAGGCAGGCATCGTTCACTCTCATCAACAGGTTTCTGGGAACGACCGGCTGCACGATCGACCATGGCCCGTGAATGCCCGCTCGCAACATCCTGCTCAGTGGCCCTCTGCCGAATCCCGATCCCGCCCGAGGAATCGAGCTTGTTGCACGTTAGTGCCGTCAGCTTACTACCTTACTCCGCCTTCAGACAGGCAAGCTTGTGGAAGCCCCGCAGGTACATCCGCCCGTTCGCCACCGCGGGCGTCGAATAGGAGCTGTCGCCGAGCGGGCTCCGGCCATACTCCTGGAACACCGGTGAGGCCGCGATCACGACCACCTCACCTTCCTCGGATACACAGTAGAGTCGACCATCCACGAGCACCGGCGACCCGCTGAAGTTGCCACCGATTCGCTGGCGCCAGACGTTTTCAGTCGTTCGAAGGTCGACACAGCAGACGATCCCGTCATCGGTCCAGACATACAGATGATCACCGTGAACGATCGGCGTAGGCACGTAGGGCAGGTTCGTCGTGCGCTCGTGGCGGACATGCGACGCGGAAACATCCCCCGCCCCCGAGGGATCGACCCAGGCCATCGAAACCCCACGGCCTCCCTGTCCGCAGCTGGCAACGAGCAGGCCGCCGGCGAATACCGGGGACGCCACCGTGCGCTGCGGGAATTCGCCGGAACGCCAGAGTTCCTTTCCGGTCCGGGGATCAAGTCCTGCGATTCCCGTTGCGCCACTCACGCAGATCAATTGATCATCGTGCCCTTCACGCTCGAGAATCATGGGCGTGGAGTACGATGTCTTGCGTGTCAGTCGCGGACTGATCCACACCGGTTCACCCGTGCGCCGATTCAACGCGACGATGGAACTTGGTCCCTGCTGATCATTCGGGAGGATGACAAGATCCTCATAGATGATCGGCGATACGCCTTGGCCGTGCTGACTGGTGAATGTCCCGACGTTGTAGGACCAGATCTGGTTTCCCGCGAAATCAAACGCCAGGAGCAGATATTGTCCCTCGTCGGCGAACGGGATGTAGACGCGTTCCCCATCCACAGCTGGGGAAGCTGAGCCATAACTGTTCTTCTTGTGCAGATGACTCGCAGTGAGCCGCAGTTTCTGCGTCCAGCGCACCTCACCCGTCAGCGCATCGACGCACAGCAGCACGCGCTCACCAGTATCGTCTCCCGACGCAATGAAGAGGGTCTCCTCCCACACGACGGGAGAGGAATGACCGACCCCGGGAAGGTCGATGACCCATTCGTAGTCCTCCTCCGTCCACTGGGTTGGAAGTCCCTGCAGGTCGGACGTCCCCACACCGTTCACGCCACGAAACCGAGGCCACACATCGGCATCAACCACCCGGACATCGCCCAAGGCAGCGAAGGCCACCAGAACGATGCACCACATCTCAGACCGATTCTTGCGGGGGATTCGCACCGGGACAGCAGGCAGGGGACCCGAAATCGTCATGCAGTTCTCGCTCCCAGACAGATTCGACATCAGTCAACAAAGCCGCTCCGCCGACACCGGCAGACGCGATTCCGCCGCCACGGCGCGTTTCGCAACTCAATAAGATGATCAACCAATGCCCGGCTCGCAAGGGGAGAGCCGCGACAGATCGACACCGGTCTGCTCAACGAGCGGCCTCCAGGAACAGCGACAGCCCTCCTCGTTCGACACCTGTCCTGGGGGCCACCGACACTGTCTGAACCGGTTTTTGGGGCGGGGGATCACGGATTGCCGCAATTTGCCGGTACTGCATCTTGATCCTGTGGATCAAACAGGCATAGACTTTCAGAGGCGGACATAAAGCTGTCGAACTCCGGCAATCTCCGATCCTGGTCCGCCAGTCCCCGCGGGTGTGGCGGGCCCTCTCCAACCTCGGCACTCCACCACGCGGGTTCGTTTCGTCTCCAGCCTCCAACGAGTCATCCATGCCCGCCGGACCAGCCGAACGCCAGTCATCGACGGGGCCCGCTCAGGCTGGCCTGATCGCAGCTGACGGGTATGGCCGAAGCACGACTCATCTATTGGCTCCCGTCGGATTCACCATGATCGGTCGCTCGCCCATGAGCGACATCGTCTTGCAGGATGAGCTTTGCAGCCGGGAACAATGTGAGATCTTCCTGTCACGCGGTAGCTGGATACTCCGTGATCGGGGGAGTCGGAACGGGACTTTCGTCGGCGGCCAAAGGATCTCGGAGGATTGGCCCCTCGAAGAAGGGCAGGTCGTGCAGGTCGGGAACATCCGACTGAAGTTTACTCGCAATGCCAAACTGCTGACGGCGGGACGTTCGCCTGAGCAGGACACTGCGATCGGCATCAAGACGCAACGAATCCTCAAGGATCTGGGCGATTCCCGCATTGTCGAGGCGCTGCAGAGCAGCCGGTACCGTCCCGATCGCCTGACCCATGAACAGATTCGGACCGACGCTCCCGGCCACTCGCTCACCGAACTCTATCGCATGGCGATTGAATCGGCCTCGGCGCGGGATGTCAGCGAACTGAGTTCGATCGTGCTCAAGGGGCTGCTCAGCGCCACGGGGGCAGACATCGGTGCCGTACTGTTGCTCCCAGCAGATGAAGAGCGATCTCCCTCACCCGCGCGGCTGGAGGTTCGCGCGTACCTGTCGCTGACCGAATCGGAGTACGAGCGGGTGTCTGACTCCCTGTCGCGCCTGACCTTGAAGAAGCGACAGGCCTTCTTGACAGAGGATGTCTCATCCAACAGCCAGCTCCAATTGGCCCAGACCGGCAGCCTGGACGAACTCGCGGCCCGCAGTGCGATTTGCGCCCCGATCCGGACGCCCCATGGGACGCGCGGTCTGATTCACCTGTATTCGACCAATGCCGAACACTGGCTGACGGGAGAAGAGCTGCATCTGACACTCGCCGTTGCCGACCATATGGCGGCCGCGATGCGGTCGCTGGAGGAGCGCGAATCACTGCAGGTGAACCTGCAACGCGCCGAGACAGAGAATCGCGACCTGCGCCGACACCTGCTGGCCGAAAGCGAACTGGTCGGTGACAGCGAGTCGTTGCTGAATCTCCGCGGCGAGATTGCCCGCATCGCTCCGACTGGTGCCCTCGCCCTGATTCGCGGGGAAAGTGGGGTGGGGAAGGAGCTGGTGGCCCGTGCCATCCATCTGAACAGCCAGCGACACACCAAACCCTTTGTGTGCATGAACTGCGCCGCCTTGAGCGAGTCGCTCCTGGAAAGTGAGCTGTTCGGTCACGAGAAGGGAGCGTTTACCGGCGCGACGGATCTGAAGATCGGCAAGTTCGAACAGGCCGATGGAGGAACCCTGTTCCTCGACGAGGTCGGCGAAATGAGCCAAGGCATCCAGGCCAAGTTCCTGCGCGTGCTGGAAGGGCATGCGTTCGAGCGTGTGGGCGGTCATCGACCGATCGAAGTCGACGTACGCGTGGTGGCCGCCACCAACCGGGACCTCGAGGAGGCGGTCCAGCGGGGGCTGTTCCGTCGGGACTTGTATTATCGTCTGCACGTCGCCCAGATCGAGATCGATCCCCTGCGCCATCGTCGCGAGGACGTCCCGCAACTCGCACGTTTCTTTCTCGAACGCTTTGCCCAGAAAGGCGGGCAACCTGCCCTCACACTGACGCCCGAGGCGGTCGAACTGCTCACCCGCTACGACTGGCCGGGCAACGTGCGCGAGCTTCAGAACACCATCGAGCGTGCCGCCATCCTGTGCGGTGGCTCGGTCGTCGATGTGGCCGACATCCGGCTGTCCAATCTGGACGGGAAGGCCGCGACCAGCGCCGCGGCTCCCGGGCACGGTAGCGAGGGCTACTGCGAGCAGTCGCTCGATCAGCTCGAACGGAAGCACATCCTCGCCACGCTGGAACACACCGATTGGAACAAGACACGCGCAGCACAGATCCTGGGCATTGAACGCTCGACACTCGATCGCAAGCTCAAGCGCTACAAGGTCGCACGTCCCTCTGCCTGAAATCGGCTGAACGCATCCGCGAATCGGCTTCTCCCCACAGCGCCTCATGACTCCGCGGCTCATCATCGATGGCTACAACCTGATGCATGCCGCGGGTCTGGCCTTGCGCTCCTACGGCCCCGGAGAGCTCGAGGCCTGCCGACAACGACTCCTGCAATTATTGTCCGACCGGCTTCCGCTCACCCAGCGCCGCCGCACCAGGGTTGTCTTCGATGCGCGAATCCGACTGTCCCGGGCACTGCACCGCGGCGTGTCTTCGACATGCTGATCTGCTTTGCCGGAGATGACGGGGATGCTGATCTCGCGATCGAGGAAATGATCCAGTCCCACTCGGCACCGCGCACCCTCTGTGTCGTCTCCGGCGACCGGAGGCTGCAGCGCGCCGCCCGCCGTCGCCGCAGCCAGTTCGTGGACGGTCCCACGTTTCTGCGTCTGCTCAGACGGATGCAGGCAGAGAGGGCCTGGAGGGCTCCTGAACTCCCGCCACAGAAACTGAGTGGACGGCTGTCCGCCGACGAACTGAAGTTCTGGATGGCGGAGTTCGCCGATGTGGAAGTGCCGCGTCCCGACAGTTCGACAGCGAAGCCAGGCACGCGCGGGGTGTCGGATCATGGTTCCCGGGCCGCCGGGACCGCAGGCGGTCCCAAGCGGCAACGTCCTCCAGCGACGCGGACGGACGAAGTCAGTCAAACCCGTTTCGACAACGAACTCGCCTTCTGGGAGCAGCGACTCTCAGAAGTTCTCGCGGCTCAGCACGACACCAACGATTGACGACCGATCGCCAGACTTACACAATCGGATCACGGGCCCCCCCGGATGGTGCTCGCGCGGTCAGGCGTTCAATGACCTCGGACCTTCTTGTGCAAACATCGCTTCCAGCAACGACAGTGGCTGCCTCCTCGCCCAGGATGGGGTGCCAGCCTTACACGGGAGTTCCAGGCCGCCGCCATCGAGTCACCCTGAGTCGCTTCTTATGCCTCATCTCGCTCGTTGCGCTGCAGGGCTGCGGCGCAGAGCGTTATGAAGAGCGGTTGCGGAATACAGCCGAGTACTTTGCCTACAAGGACAAGCTGAACCAGTCGCTCGGGGCGGATTGGCAAGCAAGCGGTGTTCGCCTCCGCCCGCCGCTGCAGTTCCGCGAGATCCCCCCCCCGCCTCCGTCTGCGGGCGATGCCACGGCAGAGGAGTCCCCGCCGGACCCGCGTCAGTCAGTTGCGCTGGGCATCGAGCTCCCCGGTCTGCTCGGCGCTTGGCAGGCGGACGTTCGGGCTGATGTCGGTGGTTCCGAGGAAACGCGAACGGCCTCCCTGTACGTGCTGGGAAACCACGGCCGCTACCTGAAGGGCCCGGATGACCAGGGTCTCAGCGTGGCCCCCGAGGAGTTTCTCACCGATGTCGAGAACCTGCTCTGTGGACTGATCGGTGTCGTGATTCCGGAAGGGGAGGGGGGTGACGGCTCTCAAAAGAACACGCGCTATCCCGAGGAGGCGCCCCAGGTCGAGAAGTTCACGCGGCGCGAACGCTTCACCGCAATCACACTCAAGCCTGAAATCGCCGTCGATGGATTCGAACTCCCAACGGAAATGCAGCTCTATGAGTGGCGGGGGCGGAAGATCCAGGTGGCCGTGCTGATGGTCTATCCGGCATCCATCAGTCCCCAGGAGCGGCTGCAAGAGCGGCTGCTCCTCGCGTTGGAGACATTTGAGGCCAGCGATGAGCCTCCCCGCACGGGGCAGGCCGCAGACCAGCCCGGCGGAGGAGCCGCGACTGGTTTCTGAACGCGGTGAACTGCTGCTGCGCGGGAAGCGACTTCGGGCGCATCACGAGCGGGCCGGGTGAGACAACAACCCGACCGCACTCAGCATTCCGGCGATCCTTCGGGGACAGACACGACCGGGTCGCCGACACGAATCTCCCCCGATTCCAGAACCCGGGCGGTTATCCCGCCGTGCCCGCGCATCGCCTGATAGCCACCGGGCCCGAGATTCTCCTCCATTCGAGAACAGGGGGGACACGATCCGGTCCCTTCCAGGAGGGCGTTTCCGATCTGGAACTGTCTCCGCTTGAAGGCCAGCAGATTCGTACCGGACACCACGATGTTGCGGCGCAACAGCTCGGGCGTGACTTGAGCGTTTCCCGAGAGCTGAGTGATGACCGGCAGATGTTCTGCCTGGATCAGCGTCACCTGCCGCGGGGAATCGGTCCCCCGCTTGGCATGATGATCTCCGGCGAGACCTCGCCCGATGTGAAGTTCGACGGAGTCCAAGGCTTCAATGGACTCCCGTCGGCCCGACGCCCGTCCCAGCCATTCGACGCGGCCAGGCCGGATCACGCGTGTCACGAGGTCCTGAAACTCCAGCATTAGTTGATCGTCCTTCACGCGGCTTCCGCTGCATCGCGCGGCGGCTCGCTTGCAGTGACCTCATCCCCCTCGGGGTCGCCGACGACCGTCGCGGCCGCCAACGTCTGCGGTCGGAGCAGCTTTGCCATTGGGAGTTCGTCGAGCACGGTAATCCCAAACATCTCCAGAAAACCTCGGGTCGTGCCATAGAGGTAGGGACGGCCCAGAGTGTCATCCTCCCCGGTAATGCGGACGAGGTTGCGTTCCATCAACTGCCTGATCATCTCCGACGACTGTACGCCGCGGACGGCTTCGATGTCCGCACGCGTAACGGGCTGTCGATACGCGATGATGCACAAGGTCTCCATCGCGGGCGGCGACAGTCTGAGCTCCGCCTGCCGCTGATGCAGACGGTCCAGCCACGCGGCGAACTTGGGCCGGGTGAGCAATCGATAGCCAGTGGCGACGCGCTCGATGCGAAAGACCGATCGCGTCTGGTCGTACGCGAGGTTGAGTTGATCAATCAGCTTCCGCGTCTCCGGGACGTCGGCCAGCATCGCGCATTGCACCAGCCTCCGCACCGACAGCGGTCCATCCGCGACCAAGAGCGCAGCCTCAAGCCGGGCCATGGCCGCCGTACGTCGAAAGGGCGTCTTTCCTGCCCCGAAGTCCCCCTGAGCCTGGTGGCGCCGGATCCGAAACAGCCATTCCACTCCGTAGCCCGCGTGGGCAGCGGATTCCTGTCCGCGAAGCGGCCTGGCGAATGAGGATGTCGACCACAACTCAGAGCGACTCGGGCACCGGTCCATTCCGCGACCATCCATGATCCCGATACCCCTGTGATTCCGATCCAGGCCCCGCTGCACAAGCCGCCCACTCACCTCTGCTTATCGCGCGGGGAATCCTAACCCATGTTTCCACCTGCTTCAATTTCAGATCCAGGCCGCCGTGAGATCCGGCAAAGCCACATTGACGCTGAGTTGAGCATCAATATACTGCGGCGCCCAGGAGAGGCCGAGCGGGCGGGCAAAACACGTAAGCATTGACCAACCCGGAAGATCGGCTGGCCGAATGATGCACTCGCCGCCGCCCAACAGTCCACTGCTGAGGGCCCTGGTCGCCGCGTTGTTGTTCTGCTGTACCCAGCCTGCCCGTTGCGAATGGGTCGACACGCGCACCGTCGACGTGTTCACGATTCGTTCGGAAATCGATCTGTCCGCTCACCAGGGCCGCATCCTCCAGCAGGAACTGGGGCGACTGCGTACAGACATCGAGGTGCTGCTGGGATTTCCGATCGAAGAACAGCCGGTCGAAGTCAACGTTTTCGCGAGTCAGCGCTCCTATCAGCAATTCCTCTCGATCCGAGTCCCCGAGGGAGTCTCCCGACCGGCTCTGTTTGTTAAGGGTGCCGACATGGGGAGAGTCTATGTGTACCTGCGTCGCGGCGTTGAAGTCGACCTGCGACACGAATGCACGCACGCACTGCTGCACAACACACTGGCGTTTGTTCCGATGTGGCTGGACGAAGGACTGGCCGAGTACTTCGAGGTTGCCCCTGCGGATCGTCCTTCCGGAAATCCTCATCTATTGCGAGTGCGACTGACAGCGGCCACGCGCTGGCGCCCCGACCTGCGAAGTCTCGAGGATGCACGGGAACTGGTCGATATGGATGGTGCCGACTATCGACAGAGCTGGGCGTGGGTGCACTACTTTTTGCATGGGCCTCTCGAGGCGCGTCAGGTGTTGAGCAACTACCTCCACGACATCCGCACGGGACAGGCTCCCGGTTCCATGAGCGATCGCCTCACTGCGGAATCGTCGTCGATTCCGGTCGACATCGTCGAACACTTTCGAACCTGGAAGTCGCCAAGCGGAAAGCCGGGCTCATGACCGCACATCTCAGCGCCTCCCTGCCGCGGACAGCCCTGCTGGCCGTCTGCCTGCTGTCAGCAGTTCATCGTCTGCCGGCCGAGGACCACCTCGCGGGAGACGAAGGGCTGACAACCCCTGTGCCGATGCAGGCCGCCGCGAACGATGCCCCCGCTGCCCCGCAAATCGCCGCCACTCCGGGCGCCGATCACGAGCATCCGCTGCGGCCGGCGATTCGAGTCGCTGCAGCGAGTCTCAAGGTGCTCGACGGTCTCCAGGACTACGAAGCCCGTCTGACCAAACGCGAAAGGATTGAAGGGAAGCTGCTGACACAGGTCATGCAACTGAAACTGCGGGAGTCGCCGTTCAGCGTGTACCTGTCCTACGAGGGCAGTCATGCCGGACGGGAGGTCCTCTTTGTTCGGGGACAGAACAACGACCAGATCTGGACTCACGAGGGCGCCGGGTTGCGTGCGCTCGTCGGAACGGTGGCCTTGGCGCCAAATGCAGCCGAAGCCATGCAGGACAGCCGCTACCCGGTGGTCGAGATCGGCATGCGCAAGATGCTGCAGACGGTCATCGACCAGTGGACGATGGAATCGCGGTACGGTGAAATCTCCGTCAAGTATTATCCCAACGCCAGGCTCAACGAGCGAACGTGCCGTGTCATCGAAGCTTCGCATCCCCGGTTGCGGAACCAGTTCAAGTTTCACATGACGCGGTTGTTTATCGAGTCCCAGACGAACCTGCCGGTCCGGGTCGAGCAGTATGGCTTTCCCGCGACACCCGAGGCCAAACCTCCCCTCGAGGAGGAGTCGACCTATGCCGACATTCGCCCGAACGTCGGCCTGACCGACCAGGACTTCAGCCGGGATCATCCCGACTACCAGTTCTGAGATCCTCGCGATCAGTGCACGCAGGCAGCAGATTCCGGGTGGACGGCTGCCTGTGCGGAGGCGGCGCCCACACCGCTGCCCGGGCTGAAATCGCACACATCGACACTCGAACCGACTATCCCACGAGCGCTCGACTCAGGGCAGCACGGCCGCCGATGCCTGGGTGAAGTGGGGGTCTCCTCCGAAGTAGTACAGCGCCTGAGGGACCCCCGAATCAAGCAGGCTCTGCCAAACACTCGTCGGTTGCGGTACGCTCGCTTGAGCGAAAACGAGCTCCGCGATCGTGAGCGGGTGCTGGTAGCGCACGACGCGCGGATCCGTCAGTCCGAGCTTGGCTGCCAGCGCGTCGATCACTTCCTGCCTGTATCCCACTTCGTCCGCCAGACCGTTCTCGAGCGCCTGTTCGGCGGTGAAGATCTGTCCCGTTGCGAGTTCGCTGACCTGGGCGGCATTCAATCCAGGGCGATTCTCGACAATCACAGTCTGGAATCGCTGATAAGAGTCCTCAAGGATCGTGTCCCAGAGCTCTCGTTCCGGCTCCGTCAACTCCCGGAAGGGGTTGAGCGTGTCCTTGAATCGACCCTTCGTCAGCGGTCGAGATTCCACTCCGAGCTTCTCGCCCAGTCCGGAAACCTCGTAGTGGGGCATGATCACCCCGATGGAGCCGGTCCACGTTGTCGGCTCGACGAAGATCTTCCCGTCCGGCCCCCCGCCCATCGCCACATAGTAGCCCCCGGAAGCGGCCAGACGCGACATGGCAACGTAGATCGGCTTTGTTTCGCTCAACTGCTTCAGACGGTGATAGATCTGATGGCTGTCGGCCACAAGTCCACCCGGACTGTCGACGACGAGCACGACGCCCTTGACAGCCTCGTCCTCCTGCAGGACGTCGATCGTTTTCAGCGTCCGCTCCGTGAAGGGCGGCATGATCGTCCCTGAGACTTCCAGCAGGGCAAGCTTGTCAGGACTGGCGACGTCGCCCGATTCATACTTCTCGGTCGGTCCCGAACTGGCACCGAGGTAGCTCCCCAGCGACGACAGCAGCAGGATGTTCATCAGCACGGACAGGACGAGCAACACCGGCGCGAGCCAGTTCCACCAGCTCTTCTTCTGCTCGATGATGATCGTGGGGGGTAGTTGCAGCGGGTGCGGATCTGAGACATTGGACGCCATCCGGGACTCCATTTCCCATGTGTCAATATAGGCAAGGCCAGCTGACTGTTCGGACCCTGAAGGTTGTGAGACGTCGCGCGACTGGACTGACCGATTCCGATCGCGCGGGCGAGATGTCCGTCACAACCGTTCGAAACCGCGGTCGATACAGACACTGATCTCCCCGGAGAATCCTGCGCCTGATGATTATCCCGACGACTGCCCCAACTTGCAACGTTGGCGGAAGCGGAGGGCGAGCAGGAGACGTTGGATCGATCCGGACAACTTCAGCCAACACCCGAGAGTCGGAACTTGCCCCGGTCATCAGCACCGCCCAGGAGCAAGATCCGGTCCCGAGCATGGCTGCGGCAGGGATCAACAGCGAGCCATACAGGAGGCGAAGTGCCATGAGGGTGTGCAAAGACTGGTTCCAGAGATGGCCGAGTGACCCCTCGCGCACGATTCGCCTGGTAGCGGGCACGGTTCTGAGCGTCGCACTCGCGTCAACCATGGCAGCCGCCGCGCCGCCAGGTGAGCCGCATCCAGACGCACCACCAACGGCCGAGAGCTCGCAACCAGGCACATGGTTCAAGACAGTCCGGCCTGCCGGCGCATCTCAGTCTGAGCCAACCGGTCGCGGTCAGGGTCTCCTGTCCAGGATCTTTGGACGCAGCAAGCGCAACTCGCGACCCGTGGAACCGCCAGCGAATCTGTCACCCTATTACGGCCCACCCCGCCGCCCGCTTCCGACGCCGCCGGCCGGTATGGGTCACGGGGGAACTCCTGGGTTCGCTCAGCAGCCCCGCATGCTGCAACCGCAGTCACCCCAGCCGATCGATCAATCGTCGACGGCCTATCCTGCACCGACTTTTCCGGGGAAGCCTTCGGAACCTGCCGAGCGCGTCGTGATCCGGAGAATCAAACCGGACTACGAGAATCTGGGGACCCTGTTTCCGGAGGACGAACCGACGGTGTCCACATCCGTTCAGCCGATGGTGGTCCGACCACGACTGAATCTCGACGAACTCGAAGAACTGTTCCCGACAAATCCCACTCACGAGGGCGATGCAACCTCGGTGAGTGAGACGGAGTTGCCGGCAGAGGATGCGTCGGGTTTGCCCGCGCAACCTGCTGCCGAGATCGTGCTGACGATTCAGCCGCAGTCTCGAAGGGACCTGCAGGACCTCGAGAACCTGTTTCCCCTGGCCCCATCCCCCGAGGCTGATGCCCCTTCCACGAGGGACACTGAGTTCTTTCCAGAGGATGTGTCTGGTGCGCCCGAGGAGTCGCCCACACAGCCTGCTCCCGAAGTCGTAGTGACGATTCAGCCGAAGCTCAACGGGAATCTGCAGGACCTCGAGCAGTTCTTCCCACTGGATCCCTCACCCGAAGCGGATGCATCCTCGGCACGCGACACCGAGTTCTTTCCAGAGGATGCGTCTGGTGCGACAACTGAGTCTCCAGCACATCGTGAAGCCAGCAACGACCTGCCGGGCCCCCGGGCTGATGACACTGAGGATTCCGCCGCTACCGAGTTCGTCGAAGATCCCTTCACCGGTCTGAGGCTCGAACCTGGCGGATTCGAAATGCCGCTACTCCTCCGGGAGGACGACGCACCGGTCTCGTCGACACAGGTCTTCGAACCAGCCCCCTTCGTTGCTGACAGCGAGCGACCTCTGGCCCCCGAAGATCGTGGTGAACTCGGCGCGAACCTGTTCGTGCAGCCCAGCTCTGCCATTGAGATCACTCAGGATACGCCCGCCGCGGTCCCCAGCACTCATGAGATCGGAATCGAAGGATACTGTCCCGTGACTCTCCGCGAGGAACGTACGCTTGTACAGGGGAACGCCAAGCTGAATTCCGTTTACCATCAGCGCACCTACCGATTCGCAACCGCTGCCGCCAAAATGTCCTTCGACGCCGATCCGCATCGTTACGCACCGGTAGCGGGCGGCCTGGATGTCACGCTGCTCTCCCTCACGGGTGAGAAGGCGGAGGGGACTCTGAAGCACGCGATCTGGTACCAGGGACACCTGCACCTGTTCTCAACCGCACAGATGCTCGAAACCTTCATTGCGGCCCCGGACGCGATGTCCGCCGGCCGATAGATCGCCTAGGGTCGGGTCTCAGTCGGTCGCGCCGCGTCTGGACTCGGAACCCGGCAAACCGCTGATCACATCGGCCACACGGTACTGGGCCAATTCACGAGCCGTGGCGAGTCAGACTCTACCAGTCCGTCACGTCGCTCTCGTAGGCCCGGTCCCCGAAGCGGAGCATCTCCTTCAGCCACGTCAGCGGGACCGTACCAATCGGACCGCTGCGGTTCTTGGCGACAATCAGGTCGGCCTCGCCGGGCCGATCCTCCGGATCGTAGGCGTCCGGACGGTGGAGGAACATCACGATATCGGCATCCTGTTCGATGGCCCCTGATTCTCGGAGATCCGCCAGACGGGGCCGCTTGTCCTCCCGCTGCTCGACCCCGCGATTGAGCTGTGCCAGTGCGATCACGGGAATATGCAGGTCCTTGGACAGGAATTTCAGGCGGCGGGTGATCGTGGAAATCTGCTGTTCGCGCGAGGGATTCTTGTCGTCGGACTCGATCAACTGCAGGTAGTCGATGATCACCAGGCCCACACCGTGGCGCCGCTTCATCCGCCGTGCCACGGCGGCGATCTGCGAGATCGTCCGACCCGCGGTGTCATCGATGAACAGCGGGATCTTCCTCAGTTCGTTCGAGGCTTCGTGGAGACTGTGCTGTTCCACTTCGTCCAAGTCTCCCTGCCGCAGTTTGTGCCCGTTGATCCGGGCATGAATACAGAGAAAACGCTCCGCCAACTCCAGTCGCGATTGCTCCAGGCTGAAGAGCAGCACTCCGACGTCGGTCTTCTGTGCGACGGCCAACGCCGAGTTACAGACAAAGGCAGTCTTGCCCATACTGGGCCGGGCCGCCAGGATGATCAGTTCGGCCGGCTGATATCCACTGGTCACACCATCCAGTCCATGGAAACCTGTGTGCAGACCGCTGATGGTCCCCTCTTGCTCCATCCGCTCGAAAATGCGGTCGAAAGTCGCCTGCAAGATGTCACCGATGGCAAACTTCTCGATACTCTCCTGCTGTTCGAGGATGCTGAAGACTCTCTGCTCGGCCCGGGCAACAAGCTCGTCGGTGTCGTCGCTCGAATCGTAGGCCTCTTTCAGCGTGTCGGTGCAGGCCTGGATCAACGTCCGCTGCAACCACTTCTTGCGGACGATGCGGGCGTAGTACTCGGCATGCGCCGCATGCGGTACCGACTCGTACAGCCGCATCAGGAAGGGTGTGCCTCCCATCCCCTCGAGCTCGCCACGCGACTCCAGCTCGCTGCGCAGCGTGAGAATGTCGATCCCGCGAACCCCGGCCTCGTACATTGAGAGCATGGCCCGATAGGCGCGCTGGTGGGCATCGCTGTAGAAGTAATTCTCTCGCAACAGTGTCAGCACGTCGTCAATGACGTCGTTCTGCAGCAGGCAACTGCCGAGCACGCCCCGTTCGGCCTCGAGATCCTGTGGCGGGACGCGATCGAAGAGCACTGACTCGGCGGGACTGCTGGGCATGGGCGCTTCCCTCCTGGAACCGTGACGCGGAAGTTGTCGCCTGCGGCATTCGAGAGATTGCCCAGGCGTGCGGCGATCGCCCGATGCCTGGGCGATGCGTAGTCAGTCCGTGGTTTCAGTGCGGCAGACGCACTCAGCCGCATCCTGCAGAAGACCGAATCCCACCGGACAAGTCCGATGGGATTCAACTCACAAATGAGCGACCGAAGGCCGTCGACAGCTCAGGAGTGCCCGGCTGTTGGCACCACCCAGACCTTCACATCCGATTCAACTTCCGGATGAATCTGGAGCTTGATGGTGTACATGCCCAACTCTTTGAGCGGTCCTTCGAGACGCACCTGGTCCGGCTCGATCTTGTAGCCCGCAGCGTTGAGTGCCTTGCTGATATCCCGATCGACAATGGACCCGTACAGGTGACCTTCATCGTTGGCATTGGCCTCGATGGTCGCGCTGTAGTTGCTGATTTCCTTGGCGAGTTTCTGCAGGTCTTTGACGCGCTTGGCCGCCAACTGGTCCTGCCGGGCACGGTGCTCGGCCACACGCTTCTTGTTCTCCTCTGTGGCCACGGTTGCCAGTCCCTGTGGCAGCAGGAAGTTGCGGGCGTAGCCCGGCTTGACGCGGACGATCTCGCCCTGATCGCCGAGCGCCGGCACGGTTTCCGCGAGCAACAGTTCGATTCCGCCACGGCGCTCCGACGACCGCAGACGCTGCTTTCGAGGCATCAGACTCTTCTCCTTTAGCTTTCTCTGTCCCTTGGTACGGGACGACATCCGCCGGTTGAACTTGCCTCAGTCGAATCCGGGTGCACTGGACGAGGCTGCAATGCGATCGACGAAGTCCAATCAGATCCTAAAACGGTACATCACCGCCAGAGGACTCCTCCGACGAAGACTGATAGTAATCATCTGCGGACGAGCTGTCGGACACCGACCGGGAACCGCCGCCCCCGCCCCCGCCGCCTTCCCCACGACCTCCCAGCATCGTCATCTGTTCGCCAACCACCTTGAGCTTCGAGCGCTTCTTGCCCGACTCCCGATCGTCCCAAGTGTCGAGTTGCAGTCGCCCCTCGATGAGTACTGGTCGTCCTTTGGACAGGTACTCGCCCGCGACCTCGGCTGTTCGGCCCCACAACGTGACATCAACAAATGTCGTCTCTTCCTTGCGGGAATTGGACTGCTTGTCAAACCACGAGCGATTGACGGCGAGGCCGATGTCCGTCACGGCGGAACCGCTGGGCGTGTACCTCACTTCGGGGTCGCGCGTCAGATTGCCCATGAGAATGACTTTGTTGAAGCTGGCCATCGGAGACCTCCTACTTGATTTCGGTCAGTTGTTGGAGTCCCTTCCCCAGCCCATTCCCGCCCAGGAAGAACGGAACGTCAGGCAGCCCGATGTCCCGGCTCACCACCAGCGGGTCTCTCAGTTCGTGGCTGCCGCGCGTCGCCCCTCAGACGTGCCAGCCCCGTGCTCAAGCAGAGCCTGTGACATCGCATCGAACAGCGCCGGTGTATGCTCGAGCACCAGGTGTCGCAGCACCAGGTCGTGGAGGCTGCAGAGGCGATTCAGCTCAGTCACCTGGCTGCCATCCATCTTGAAGTAGACCAGGTAGTGCAACCCCTTCCGGTACCCCTTGATGGGATACGCCAGCTTCCCATCCTGCCATGGACCCCGGGCGACCACGTCAGCCCCTAACCGTTCGAGCATTTCGAGCAGCGATTTCTCTGAGGCGGCGGGATCACTCGCGTACCTGCCACTGTTGAGCACGAACATACACTCATAAAGCCGTTCAGCCAAAGTCTATACCCCCCTTACACATACATGAGAGTTCTCAGTACCAGTCCGGACAGCCGCCGGTGGCACCGTACCCACATCAGGAATGAGCGTGCCTCGAAGTTCGAATCGCCAGTTTTAACCGATTAGCAAGGATTTGCAATCAACGCCCCTGCCGATCTGAAGCTGATGGTGGCAGTTCCTTTTCCGGCGGCGACTTGCGCTTCTTCCCACCCGACTCCTCGTCAGCTCCGTTGAATTGATTCATGGTGGGGCCCGTCCCCTGTGAGACCCAGCACAATACGGCATCGGCAGCTCGGTCGATCGCACTGACCATCACCGAGCGCTCCTCATCGCTGAAGCGACCGAGAACATGGCTGCTCGAATCACGACGGCCGGGGGGACGGCCGATTCCGACCCGCAGACGGGCCACCTCAGAAGTTCCCAGATGCTCGATGATGCTCTGCAGCCCCTTCTGCCCCCCCGAGGCGCCTCCCGCCCGAACGCGGAGCCGCCCGGCATCGAGATTCAGATCGTCGCAGACCACCAGGACGTCGTCAGTGCCAAGTTTGAAGAAATCGACGATCCTGCGGACGCTGGTGCCGCTGAGATTCATGTACGTCTGCGGCATCGCCAGCAGCACGCGATTTCCGTTCAGACTCAACTCCACCGTCCACGAATCGAACTGACGTCGCGGCTTGTCGGCGGGATACCGGCTCGTGAGGCAGTCCACCACGTCGAATCCGACGTTGTGCCTTGTTCCCGCGTACCGGGCACCCGGATTTCCCAAGCCGACGACCAGCTTCATGGATGTTCACCACCCGCGCCCAGAACGGGTCGCATTTGTCTCGAACATCATGCGTTGTGTCAGCACGGGAATGACCAACAGGAGGCCCCCCCGCGTTCAATCTTCGATCGCTTCCTCTTCCTTGGCACGTCCCACCAGCTCCGGCTGCGCCGGTGCGCCTTCTTCCTCGTCGGAAGCGGCGACCTCGACCTCAACCCGCTCACTCACCTGAACGACCACCAGATCGCCGGGAGTCTCGATGACGATATCCGCAGGAAGATCGGTGATGTCGGACACATGCAGGCTCTGGCCAATCTGCAGGTCATGAATCCGAATCGTAATCTGATCGGGAATGCTGGCGACCGACGCCTCGATCTGCAGTGAGTGCAGAGGCTGCTCCAGCAAACCGCCCGCGATCACGCCCGGAGCCGTTCCGCGAAGCTCGATCGGAACCTCGACTCTCATGCGCTCTGTTGCGTCGACTCGGATCAAATCAATGTGCTGGACCTGCTTGCTGTACGTGTCCCACTGCAGATCACGGACAAGTACCTTCTGGACCTCGGTCCCCAGCTTGATGTCAACAACTTTGTGGCCAGTGCTCAGCACCGAGCGAAAGTCGTCCTCCTTCAGGCTGAGTGAGACCGGGTGCTGGCCATGACCGTACATGCTCGCAGGAATCAATCCCTGACGGCGCAGGCGACGGCATGCCGTCTTGCCCAACGCGGTTCGGGGTTCCGCCACAATCTGAAGATCCTCACTCATGACCGCTTTTCCACCTGATTCCTGAGCAACCACGGCAAAGCCGATGCAGTGACCCCCAACTCGATGGGGGCGCTGTCCGAAGTCGCGTCAGAATAGCCACTCGCTGTCGACGCCGCAACTCGCCGCGACAGGATAACCTGGGTACAATTTCCATGGTCCTGATCGTCGGCCTTCCCTCAGCGAGGAGCGAGTATCCAGCTTTCCGACTTCGCCTTCCGGCCGCCGGGCATCCGATGGGGCGGCGTGCTGATCACCATGCTGCTGGCCGTTGCGGCTGCCTCTCGGCTGGATGCCGACCCGGTAGAACCTGCCGACGTTGCGGCCTCGGCTGATCAGGCCCCCGAGACGCCCTCTGCCAACCCCCTCGAGGGTCTGATTCAGCGGCTGTTCCGCCGGAACCCGGTCGATGCTCCGAATGGGCAGGAAGCCGGCGAGACTCCGCCGCCGGGGGGAGACCGGCAACAACCTGCCACACCGGACAAACAGGCGACCCGCCGTGTCCTCGATATTCACGCCCTCAATGATCCACTGCTGGAACGCGCGCTGTCACATGCCCGGGAGGCATTGGCCGATGGCAAGACGCGGCCGGCCATCACGAACCTGCAGAAGCTGATCGCGATTCCCCAGGACTCGCTCGTGCCGGCAACCGGCGGGCGGTGGGGGTCGATTCAACGCAGCGCCGAGGACGTGATTGGCGAACTTCCCGAATCCGACAGGCAGATTTATCGGGAGATGTACGCATCAGCCGCAGAGCAGTTGCTCCGCCAGGCCGAAGCGTCGCAGAGCCTCGAGGATTTGGCGCAGGTCACACGCCGGTACTTTCACACCCCGGCAGGTCATCGGGCGGCCGATCGCATCGGCACCCTGCTCCTGGACCGCGGGAACCGTCGTGGCGCCGCCTGGTGGTTCGCTCGGCTTATGGATGGACAGGCTCCGCTGACGAACTCCCCCGGCTGGCAGCACAAGGCAGCCGCCGCTGGAGTCGAACTTTCCCGTCAACCAGGACAGTTCCCCGGCACATCCCCTGCGCCTGATGTCCAGACAGACCGGACGCGGCGTCTCGCGGCCGATTGGACGACCCCCTTCGGCTCCACGAATCACCACGCAACGGTGGCGGAGTCTGAACCACTGCTGATCCCCCGCTGGTCGTTGCCGATCACGTCTCATCGCGCGATCGAGGAACAGGTGTTGCAGTTGGAGACTGATCTCACCGACAGCGGCCGGGTCTGCCTCCCCGGTGCAATTCCGCTGGCAGCCGACGGAAAGGTGGTCTTTCGGACGCTGCAGGGGTTAACGGTGGCCGAAGCCTCGTCGGGGCGGCCTTTGTGGACAGCGCGGGAAAACGTATCGATCGAGAATCTCCTGCTCGGCACCCCGGGGGAGGAACCCGGCCACAGTGTTTCGGCACAAAGGTCGCGTCCGATTCCCGCGTATCATGGGAGCGGGGCCGAGATGCATCCGCTCACTCATCTGCTGTATCAGGACGGCATCTATGGACTGCTGAGCACCGATGGCGAGCAAGTGTTCGCGATTGAGAATCATGCGACGCTGTCCTACCGGCAACCGGGGTTCTTTTGGCGACAGCAGCAAACATCCGACCCCTTCGACCGGGATTGGTCGTCGAGCCGCATCGCGGCTTACGACCTGCGAACAGGCCGCCTGAACTGGCAGATCGGCGGGACATCCCGCAATGAGCCACTCGATCCCCCCCTGGCAGGGACCGGGTTCCTCGGCGCACCAGTCCCCGAGGCGGAGGACCTGTTTGTCATCGGTGAACGCGACGGCACGATTTCCCTGTTCGTTCTGAATCGAGGGACTGGCGAGGCAAAGTGGTCGCTGCCGCTGGCCGTCAGCAGTCCGAAGATCGACGAGGATCTTGTCCGACGCTGGTGGCCGGCCCTGCCAGCAGTTTCCGACGATCTGGTGATCTGTCCGACGAACGTGGGCTGGCTGATCGCTGTGGACCGTCTCGAGCATCGCATTCGCTGGGCAGTCCGCTACGTCGAGCCGCGCGAAACGGAAACCGGAATGCAGGGAACTGCCGTCGCGTCCGCCGGCCCGCTCAATTCCCGCTGGGGGCCCACGGCTCCGCTCCTGGAGGGAGACTTTGTGGTCTTCACGCCGATGGAGCTCCCGGACCCCCGACAGGGGACTTCTCCCCTGATCCTGTGCTGGCGCGCCAGCACAGGCGAACTCCTGTGGCAGCGTCCGAAAGAGCAGGGCCTGTACATCCTCGGCGTTGGCGAAGATCGCATACTGTCTGTTGGTGTCGACCGTGTTGATTGCCGCGATTGCCGCGACGGCTCGCGAATCTGGCGGGCCAAACTCCCGGCGGACCTGGGTCCACCGGCCGGTAGGGGTGTCATCACGACCGGGCACTTTCTGCTCCCGCTTCGCTCGGGATCGCTCTTGAGGATTCGTCTGGCCGATGGGGAGATCGTCGACCCATGGGAATCTGCTGACGCGATGCCCCTCGGAAACCTGGTCGTCTCGGGCGAGAAGCTGTTGTCGCTGACAGTCCACGGCTTGACCTGCTTCTCCGACCGCGGATCGCTTCAGAAAGAGATCGCTTCGCGCAGGCAGAAGAGCCCGACTGACCCCGTTGCGGCGGAACTCGAGGCTCGGATCTCCCTGAGCAACCATCAGCCGTTGCAGGCACTCGCGGCGATCGCACGCGCCACTGCGGGCACCGACACGGAGGTACGCCGGCTGCACGAGTTGCAACGGGAGTCGCTCGTCCGCAGGCTGGACGCAGCCCCCCAGGACACCGAGGCCCTCGAATTGCTCGAGCAACACGCGAACTCCCTTGAGGAGCGGGTGCAGGTGCGACACCTGCAGGCCGAACGACATCGGCAGAGGCACGAGCTCGTCGAAGCGTTCGATGTGTACTGGCAGATGCGGGAAGAACCCCACCCCGAGTTAATGACCGATGGGTTAACGACGCGCCGATTCGAGGTCTGGCTCGCCACCCGTCTGCGCACGCTCTGGCAAGAGAGCGCGGAGCCCGAGCGCCAGATTCTCGACCAGAAGTTCGAGGCCGCGACAACCGCAGCACTTGTGCAGGGCACGGAGGCACAACAGCGATTGGCGCGGTGCCTGGCTTTCCACCCTGCGGCCCTGACACTGGAACAGCATCTCGCCGGGGTCGCGCTCCGGGAGGGGGACGCGGGGCAGGCGGAGATTCGACTCCTCCGCCTCGCGAGTGCCGGGCTTCCCTCCGCAGAACACCTGGCGACACTCCGATCGCTGGCCCGACTGGCTGTCGAAACCGGGCGGCCTCAGGACGCAGAACTGTATGCCCGTCAGGAGTCCGGCGCAACTGGCGGGAAGCCCGGGGGCGATCAACCGGACTGGACGAACCGTCCATTTTCCCTGCAGCGTCTGGGCTCCGCCCTCCGCGTGACCGTGGCGCCAGCCATCACTGTCTCCTCCGAACTCCCCTCGTTCGATCGGGTCCGACTGGAGCCCAACTCAGCGTTAGGACGACTGCGAGTGGTCGATGCGGAACGCGAGGAGACCCTCTGGGAAGGCCCCCTCCGGTCCCAGCTTCAATCTTTCCAGAGTCCCAGTCTGGGAGTCGACACGATCGGATCGTTGCTGCTGGTCGTGCATCGCGGCGTCCTGCATGCGATCTCTGTTGCGAAGCGTGAGCTCCTCTGGCCGGCGCACCCCTTTGCCATCCAGAGCAGCGTCGCGGGCTACGAGCGCAATCCTGCAGCAGAACGCCCCAGGGAGCTGCAGTCGGCAGGTGGCTTCGTCGCCTGGCAGGGACTGCGGCATTTCCGCACGCCCACGGGCATGCTCGCCGTTGCGCGCCCCGAATACCTGGCGTTGCACGGTCGCGGCACGTTTTCGGTCCTCGATCCGGTGACGGGCGAAACGCTCTGGTCAAGGTCTGGGCTCCCTCCCCGAACCATGGTCCATGGGACGGCGGAACTGCTGTATGTGATTCCTCCCCAGCCGGCCGAGCCGTTCGCCTTGCACGCTTCGGACGGGTCGGACGTCCCGCTGCCCGAGCTGCCACGGCTCGTTGTGCATGGCATAGCCGTGGATCAGCGAGGGATCATCACACTGGAGAGCCACTCAAAATTCAGTGTGTTCGGCGGCCGGAGTCGCCAGACTGAGCTCGGGCTCGTCGATCCCGCGACCGGCAATTCGCTCTGGACACTCGAATTCCCGGACCGGACGAAGTTCACGCAGGTCGGGACCCGGGAGTTGCTGGCACTCGATCCCGAGGGAAGTCTCAGCCTGGTTTCCCTGGACACCGGGCAGTCGATCAGCCTGCCGCGCGTGGCCCCCGCGCAGCTGCGGGAGGCCGATCGCGCGTACGCACTGGCCGATCGTGAGCGACTTTATCTGCTGCTGAACCGCTCACAACGCTCGGGATATTACGGGGGAAACGAGCTTACGACTCTGCCGGTCAGTGGCCGTCTGTTGGTCTATAGCCGTTCCCAGGCGTGCTGGCCTGGCAACGTTCGATTGACCTGCAGGAACTCGTGCTCGATCAGTTTGGCCTCTCGCCCGTCCTGCTGTTCGTCGCTCGTCGCGACATCCAGCTTGGCAGCGTGAGACATCATCAGATCCGGGTGGAGATGCACGACAAGGCCACCGGTGCGGAGCTGCTCTCGGCCGAGGAACTGGTGCTGAACAGTCGGCTGCGACAACTCACGCTCAGACTCCGCGACCAGACCGCCGAGTTCCTGACGTCGAATGAGCGGCTGCGGATTCGACCTGCCGACTCCACCGCACCGGCCCCGAGTCAGTGAGAGCGCGTGTGCCCCGTCGCGACAGGGAATGCCATTCGCCGGACCGTCCGGCAGGTCGCGTGTGACGGGCATGCGGTAGCAATCACCCGGGCCACCAGATATCTTGGCGATCGCGCGGTCGAGGGACATGGCCGAGCCCGAGTTTCCTGTCTCAGTTGGCGGCTGTCATGCGCGATTTTGAATACGAGGCTCCGACCTCCCTGGATTCAGTGCTTTCCCGACTGTCGGAGCAGAATGGTTCGGCTCGTCCGCTCGCTGGAGGCACCGACCTCATCGACCACATTCGGGCGGGGCGACAGCAGCCGCAACTCATTCTGGACGTCAAGAAGATCCCGGAGCTCAACGTGCTCGAATCCGGGCCGGCCGGACTGCGGCTGGGGGCTGCCGTACCTTGTTGCCGGATCTGTGAAGCCGAGGCGATCCATCGCGACTACACGGCCCTGACCGACGCCTGCTCCATCATCGGGGGCATTCAGATCCAGAATCGCGCCAGCGTGGGTGGCAATCTGTGCAACTCCAGTCCGGCCGCTGATGCGATTCCAGCGCTGATCGCTTTGTCGGCGACCTGCGTCATTTCAGGCCCCAATGGTCAGCGCGAAGTCCCGGTGGAAGCCTTTTGCACGGGTCCGGGCACCAACGTGCTGACCAGCGGCGAATTGCTGGTCGAGATCCGCATGCCTCCACCAGCGGCGCACAGTGGCTCGCATTACCGGCGCTTCATTCCTCGCAACGAAATGGACATTGCGGTGGTGGGTGTTGGTGCCTGCGTGACTCTGGATGCCTCTGGGGAACGCATTGAATCGGCACGTCTCGGGCTCGGTGCCGTTGCGCCAACTCCGCTGTTCGCCACCGAGGCCAGTCAGATGCTCTGTGGAGCGCTGGTCTCCGATGACCGGGTGATTTCCGAGGTGGCGCAGTCCGTGCGTCAGGCGATTTCACCCATCGACGACATGCGCGGCACGATCGAGTTTCGTACGCATGTCTCGGGCGTGCTTACCGAACGCGTCGTGCAGGAGGCCATTGCCCGGGCCCGAACCAGTCTCAGCCGCGACTGACGTCTCACCTGCGAGCGACCCCTGTGTGGGCACCGGCTTCAACGCACCTGTAAGGACTGACCGATGACAACCAAACGTGTTGTGACCTGCACAATCAATCGCCGCGAGGAGTCTTTTCTGTGCCAGCCGCGACAGACGCTGCTCGAGGTCTTGCGCGACGTGCTCGATCTTACGGGAACCAAGGAGGGTTGCAGCAATGGCAATTGCGGAGCCTGCACCGTGCTGCTGAACGGCCGCGCCGTGGTGAGTTGCCTGGTCCTCGCCGTCGAGGTCGATGGCTGTGAGATCGAAACGATCGAAGGTGTGGCTCAAGGCGATCACCTCGCTCCCCTGCAGCGCGCGTTTCTGGAAGGCGCCGCTCTGCAGTGTGGCATCTGCACCCCCGGCTTCATCATGTCGACACAGGCGCTGCTGCGGGAGAATCCGCATCCCACCGAACAGCAGATCCGCTTCTATCTGGCGGGAAACCTCTGCCGCTGCACCGGCTATGACAAGATCGTCAAGGCTGTGCAGGAAGCCGCTGCCTGGAAGCTGGCGGACGGAACCTCGACCGGCGCGGGGCCGGTGGGCACAGTCTGACGCCACGAAAGCGGGCGTTCCGGTCTGTGATGGGTCCGCGAAATCCCGGTCCGCGCGCGTCTGATCGCCAGACAGGGCGGCATCACCCGTATTTTGAGGCAGCACTCGACCGTCACAGTGGGAATTCTGCGCTGTCGCTGCATATTCGATTCGGATGGCGACGAAGATGACACTGGTTCTCTTCCATTGTCATTCTCTGTCTGTCGCCGCATGCAGTCGTCCCGCCACGCCTTCGTACTCACAACTTTTATGCTTGTGAGCATTGGCGTAATCATGGTGCTTAGCGCGAGTTTGACGTCTCAGCCGACTGACCAGGACCAGATCTACTTCACGCGACACGTCACGTTTCTGGCAATCGCCAGCGTCGTGGCACTGATTGCCGCGAGGCTCCCGGTCTCGGCGTGGCGGCGACTCGCACCGTGGCTGTTCGGAGGGACGCTGGTCTTGCTGGTCCTTGTGCTGATCCCGGGGATCGGCGTCGAGGTGAACGGAGCCCGCCGCTGGCTTCGCTGGGGTACGGTATCTCTGCAGCCTTCGGAGATCGCGAAAGTCACGCTGCCGCTGTTCCTGTGTGCCATCATCGACCGGCGCCGTCGGAGTGTTGATGGAGACCGTGACCGGGTGATGCCCCCGCTCATTCCGATTGCCGTCGCCGGGTTCCTCGTGTTGCAGGAGCCCGACCTGGGAACGGCCGTCTTTCTGTGCTGTGGTGCATTCCTCTGCCTCTTTCTGAGCGGCCAACGCCTGTGGCATTTCCTGCTGGCCGGGGGACTCGTGGCACCGGCGGCGGCCGGCTTCGTCGCCTTGCGCCCGTACCAGATCCAGCGGCTGCAGGGGTTTTTACAGACCTGGAGTGACTTTCGGCTCGCGCCCTACCAGATCAGGCAATCCCTGGCGACGCTGGGCACTGGCGGAATGACGGGGGAAGGACTGGGGCGCGGCTGGCAGAAGCTGAGCTTTCTCCCGGAGGCCAACACGGATTTCGTCTTCGCAGTCGTGGGCGAAGAACTGGGGCTGGTCGGCACCCTGGGAATCCTGATTCTCTGGATCGCCCTGTACGGTTTCGGAGTGCAGATGCTCAGTCGCCTGCCACAGCACAGCTTCGAATACGTGTTGTCGCTCACGCTGCTGACACAGCTCGTCATGCAGGCAGCCACTAACGTGGCCATCGTGAGCGCACTGCTGCCACCCAAGGGCATTCCGCACCCGTTGCTCAGTTACGGCGGCAGCAGCCTGCTGATGAGCCTGGCAAGTGTTGGCATCATTCTGAGCCTCAGCCGGCCGGTCCAAACTGACCTTTCCGCGATCACCAAAGTTGACGACACTCCCCCGGTGGTGGCCGAGAGGCCCTCCCCGCACCTGCGCCGTCCGCGACAGCTTCCACGTCAGCAGCCGTCGGCTTCGTCTCCGCTCGGCACGTGAGTGGTGACCGGAACGGGTCGGGAGTGTGGCAGCCTCCCGGCGCGGACCGCTGACCTGTTGTGCCTCCGGTTTCTGCTTCACGATCATGGCTGGCCCACCTCTGTGCACAAGCTATGTCTTCACCGGCGGTGGAACCGGAGGTCACCTCTTTCCGGGGATCGCCGTCGCCGAGCAACTGCGTCAGACGTCGGTCGGAGTCCGTGTTCTGTTCGTCGGCTCTGACCGACCGCTGGAGGCGGAACTTGTTCGAGAAGCCGGCTTCTCTCACGAAGCACTTCCCGCCGTGAGTCCTTCGGGACACGCCCGGCATCCCATTCGCTTCGTCCGCCACAACTGGAACGCCTACCGCCGGGCACTCGGGATTCTGCAACGGTTCGGCCCGGCGGCAGTGATCGGTTGTGGTGGATTCGCGAGTGTGCCCGCCATCCTGGCAGCCCGCCGACTGTCTATTCCGATCCTGCTCCTCGAGCAGAACGTGATTCCGGGACGGGCCACGCGCCTGTTCGCCCCACTGGCTGCCCAGACCTGCCTCGCATTCGATGAAGCTCGTCGCCACATGCCGCGCCGGGCCGCGACCGTCACAACTGGCAATCCGGTTCGCCGAGCCATCGTGGAGCTGTCGTCGGCCAGATCGTTCGCCCGGGGGCCCGCAGAGCGTCCCACGCTGCTGGTGCTGGGGGGAAGCCAGGGAGCAACGGCCGTCAACACAGCCCTGATCAACAGCGTCGCACAGGACCCTGAGAGCTTTCGCAACTGGCGGCTGGTGCACCAGACCGGAAACCGTGATGTGTCGCGCGTGCAAGTTGTGTACGAACGGTGGGGGCTGGACGTGGTTGTGGCCCCATTCTTCGACGACATGCAGGACCGTCTCGCCCAGGCCGATCTGGTTGTCTCGCGGGCGGGCGGCACGAGTCTCGCGGAGATCGCCTGTGCGGGACTGCCGGCGATTCTCCTTCCATATCGCCACGCGACCGACAACCATCAGTGGCATAATGCCGAAGCCTTCCGGAGTGCCGGGGCGGCGCTCATCTGTCGGGATGCTGGTGACGAGGGCGCCCTGGCTGCGGACCTGGAGGTTGCCATGCAGTCGCTGATGGCCGATGCTCATCGCAGGATGGTGATGGGGGCCGCAGCGCGGAGGTTGGCCAGTCCCAACGCGGCCCGAGAAATCGTGCGATTGCTGCATCATTGCACAGGCACCGCAGCCGCCTGACGGACGTGAGGGCAGGGCGTGACGCTTTCGGCAGAAGATGTGATCCTGGTGACCGGTGCGACCGGCTTGGTGGGGAGCCACGTGGTCGAGCAGGCCCACTCAAGGGGCCTGGGCGTCCGGGCGCTGGTCCGACCATCGAGTGACACCTCGTTTCTGCAGTCCCTGGGCATCGAATGGGTCAGCGGAGGCATGACGGAACCCTATTCGCTGAGGGCGGCCCTGCGCGGCGTTACACATGTCGTGCACTGTGCCGCAATGGTGGGGGACTGGGGGCCCCCGCAGCGCTACCGGCAGGTGAATGTGGAAGGACTCGAGTCGCTCCTCGACGAGGCGTCGCAAGTCGAGTCGCTGCAGCGCCTGGTCCACATCAGTTCGCTCGGCGTTTACCCTGCCCGCCACCACCACGGGACCAAGGAAACTGCGGAGGTCAGCACTCAGGGGATCGACGGATACACACAGAGCAAGATCGAGGCCGAGAAGGTAGTCCGGCGTGCAATCAAGCGGGAAGGGCTGCCGGCGGTCATCCTGCGTCCCGGGTTCATTTACGGTCCCCGCGACCGGACCGTCCTGCCCCGGATCGTCGAACGCCTGCAGGATGGCCGGTTTGCCTACATCGGCGAGGGAGACCAGCGACTGAACAATACGTATGTTGGCAATCTCGTTGATGCCGTATCCCTGTCACTCGAACGTGACGGCGTTGAGGGACAGACTTTTCACATCACGGACGGCAGGCTGGTGACGCGACTCGAGTTGATCGAGACGATTGTCAGACTGGGGAATCTGCCGAAACCTAAGCGACAGATCCCGCTGGGGGTGGCCAACGTCCTGGCGCCTGTGATGGAATGGGGCTGGAAGCTGCTCGGTCAGGAAGAGGCCCCGCTGCTCTCAAGGGCCCGCGTGAAGTTCCTGGGATTGAATCTCGACTTTTCCATCGACAAGGCGCGTGAGCAACTGGGCTATAATCCTCGAATTGACTTTACCGACGGAATGCAGGCGACGATGGACTGGTTTCGTGAGAGAAGGCTGGTGTGATGGAGAGCAAGCCCCCTTCGGTCGAGCATGATCCCCCGTCATCGGGCGGGGAGTTGGAACACACGTGGGACGAAGTCTCGCCCACGGCGGACAGAAGCCGGTCGACTCGCCGGTTCTGGCTCGAAATTGCGCAAAGGACATTTCTGCTGCTGGCGTTGTACGTGCTCTCCATTGGTCCCATGTACTGGCACTGGTACAACGGCAAGTTCGTGACGGGGTCGAAGGTCGTCGCAGCGTTTTACGAGCCCCTGTTCATCGCCGCCAACCTGATTGGTCCGTTCGGAGAATGGCTCGACTGGTACGTTGAGCTGTGGATCTGCTGAACCCGACAAGTGTCCGGATCAGCTCTCCAGGGGCGGGAGAATCATGATCTCACCGAACGGGACCGCCTGCTCGGCCCGATAGCTGTGGTGACGCAGCAATTCGAGCACGGCCAGAAACAGGCCGACGATCTTGCTCCGACTCGTTTCGGCATCGAACAGGGAGGTGAACTGGACCTGTCCTTCGCGGTGGACCGCCGCGGCAATCTGATCGACATACACCTGGATCGGAGTGTCGTCGTAGCGAATGCTGGCGTGTTCTTCGATGACCTTCTTCTGGAGGACTCTGCTGAGCGCGCTGACGAGATCCCAGAGTTCCACCTCCTTGATGCGGTCTGCAGCCGGATTCCGGCCTCGCCCCGGGCGATCATCCGACAACCGCGGATAGCGCCGCTGCCATTCCGCTGCTCGTTCTTCGAGGGCGACCGCCGCATCCTTGAACCGTTTGTACTCCAGCAACTGGTGGACGAGTTCACTCCGGGCATCGTCAGCGGCCAGCGGTTCGGAAGGGGGCTCGTCGGCCTCGTCCTGAGGCAAGACCATCCGGCTCTTGATCTCCGCCAGCGTACTGGCCATGACCACGAAGTCGCCCACCAGGTCCAGATCGAGCACCGTCAGCACGTCCAGAAACTCCATGAACTGCCGCGTCACTGCGGCCACAGACAGGTTCCGGATGTCCAGTTCCTGCCGCCGGGCGAGGTACAACAGCAGATCCAGCGGTCCCGTAAACAGGTCCAGTTCGACGCGATAAGGCATATTCGGCAAGATCGGATAACCGCGGTGAGGTTGACGGAGTGTAGAGGATTCCCACGGGATTCCGAAGATCGCTCACACGGTTCGGACCTGCTATTCTGCGGAGACTTCGACCCGACTGGAGATTTCCGAGTACCGACCGATGCCGAATTTCACCGCTGACCAGCTCCGTCTCGTTTCCCGGCAGGTTCTCGAAGCCGCGGGAGTTCCTGCCGAGGATGCCACCATCGTGGCGGCCGAGCTCTGCGATGCCAATCTGGTCGGACATGACAGTCACGGTGTCATGCGGCTGGTGCAGTACGTCGAAATGATCGAGCAGGGCTTCGTGATCCCGGGAGGGAGCTTCGAAGTCCTGCGGCAGCAGGCGGCGTTCGCGCTGGTCGATGGTCACTTCAATCTGGGGCAGGTCATCGCCAGCAAGGCGCTGGATCTGGCCATGGGGCTGGCGCGGGACCAGGGGACCGGCACTGTCCTCGTCAAGAACTGCTGCCACGTGGGGCGGCTCGGCTCCTATACGGAACGGGCCGCAGCACAGGGCTGTGTGGCGTTGATGGCGGTGAACGCTCCCGGGCCCGGCGGAGTGGCACCGTTCGGGGGTATGGAACGCCGGCTGGGGACGACTCCTATCAGCATCGCCGCGCCATCGCCCGCGGGGAACCTCGTGCTCGACATGACCACCAGCGCGACGGCCGAGGGCAAGCTGCGCGTTGCTCATCAGAAGGGCGAGTCCATTCCGGAGGGTCTGATCATTGATGGACACGGCCGCCCTTCGACCAATCCAGCCGACTACTACACCAAGCCCTACGGAGCAATTCTCCCACTCGGGGGACCGCTACTGGGACACAAGGGATATGCCTTGAGTGTCATGCTGGACGTAATTTGCGGCATGCTTTCCGGCAGCGGAGTGTGCCGCGACGACCTGCCTCGTGGTGCCAACGGTGTCTGGATGTATCTGCTGGATATCGAACAGTTTCTGCCTCGCCCGGAATTCGACGTGCTGATGGAGACCTATCGCAACCACCTCAAGAGCTGTCGAACCATGCCCGGCGTCGAAGAGATTCTGTTGCCGGGTGAACTCGAACTCCGTCGACATCAGCAGCGATCCGCAGACGGGATCGCCGTTCCTGATGAGACATGGCGACAGATCGGCCAACTTGCGGAGCGACTGAATGTCTCCCTGGATGGACTCGCCCCCTGAGGGGGAGCAAGCGGAACTGCCCAGACGCTTTGGATTCTGGACCGGCACGCTGGTGACCGTGGCGAGCATGGTCGGCGTCGGAATCCTGACGACCTCGGGGTTCACGCTCCGCGATACCGAGAGTCCTGCAGTCCTGCTGGCAATCTGGACGATCGGAGGCGTCCTCGCTCTCGCGGGGGCATTGACCTTTGCCGAACTCGCAACGTTGCGCCCCCAGGCGGGTGGTGAATACCTCTTTGTGCGAGACGCGTTCGGACATGGCGTGGGATTCGTCTACGGCTGGGCCACGCTGATCTTCGGATTCGCGGGCCCGACCGCCCTGATCGCCTACGCCATGATCGAGTATGGGCTGCTCCCACTGCGGCAGTACTGGTCCGGGGGATCGGCCGCTGCGCACCCCTGGGTCACCCCCACGCTGGCATCGCTGGCGATCCTGACCCTGGCGGCCATCCACTGCAGAGGACAGCGACACAGTGCCTGGCTGCAGAATGCCTCCACGCTCTTCAAGCTCACCGTCCTTGTCACCTTCATCGGCTGCGGTCTGACTTTTGGTCACGGCAACTGGGCGCACTTCGGACAGGGGCGCGGATTCGCCGCACAGGAACTGGGCGTGCTGGCCACCTCGCTGCTCTACGTCTCCTACGGCTACTCGGGCTGGAACGCCAGCGTCTACCTTGCCGGAGAGCTGCGGGAACCCCAACGGCTGCTGCCGCGCTGCCTCGTGACCGGCACGCTCGTGGTGATGGCGCTCTACCTCGCCATGAACATCGTCTACGTCTACGGGATCGCTCCCACTTCGCTGGGCGAAGCCGATTTCTCCCAGGTGCAGGCCATCGCCGAAACGGCTGCCCGGCGGTTGTGGGGGCCCGCAGCCTCGGGCCTGCTCTCGGCACTGATCGGGGTGAGCATTCTGTCTTCCGTCAGCGCCTATCTGCTCACCGGCCCGCGCATCTGTTACGCCATGGCGCGGGACGCGTTGTTTCCCGCCTATGCCGGCGTGATCCATCCGCGCTGGCAGACGCCGGTGCGCGCCATCCTAACGCAGGGATTGATCGCGGTCCTGCTGCTGTGGGGCTCACAACTGCTGGCTGGACACGCCAAGGCCTTCGAAGAACTGCTCAACTACACGACGGTGGGCCTTGTGTGCCTGATGGCGCTGGCAGTGTCGTCCATCTTTGTGCTCCGTCGACGGGATGGCCGCCCGCCGGCATTCCGTGTGCCGCTGTATCCCTTCACCCCGTTGCTGTTCGTGGGAGTCACTGGGGGACTGATCGCCTTGAGGATCTGGCAGAGTCCGCGTGAATCGCTCTGGGCGCTGGCGAGCCTGTTCAGCGGATGGCCCATCTATCAGATCGTACGGCGAACTCGCCGGCTGCGCCACACAGGAGCCTGACGGCACGCACAGCGAATCCCGCTCCCGACCCCGATTCGATAGCGGTCGCCCGTCAGTCGACATCTGGGGGCGGAGCCGCCTTCCGGGGATACCCTGTCCAGGAGAGTGGCTTGGCCAGTTTCTCGGCATCCCTGGTCTCGAGGGCCTTCAACACATCGAGCACGGTGCGATTCGTCCGGATCTCACGATCCATTCGTTTGAGGGCGTCGGGAGGAATGTTGATGGCACCAGGACCGGGCCCTCCCTCGACAAGTGTCCCCTTCTGATCGAACACAGCCCAGTAAATGGAGCGTTTGTGCCCCTTGGCACCTTCGCGGGCCTTGTCGGCGTCACCGCCTTTGACGCGCTGTCCGCTGACCTGGTACAGGTCCTGGCGCTCAAAAATGATCGCGATGACGTTCCAGTCCTTGCGGTTGAACAGACCCATCGTTGCGCTCACGTCGGAAGGGAATCGAACTCGAGTCGTCGCGCTCTGCGCGGCTTGATGTCTGCGCGTTCAGAAGAAAATCGTGGTCGCCGGGATCGGCCTCAGTCAACAACGGTAACGGTCTCCGGTCCCTCTTCGGCCGGCCGATAATAGTCGCCCCCCAGCCAGCGGGCGAGCATCTCCAGCTCGTGTTCGGAGAGTTGCTCCTCGAACGCGGGCATGGCATTGTAGCCGGAACCGTCACCGGCGTAATGCACCTCGGGATTGGCAATCACGGCTCTCAGCCATTCCGTTCCCCCATAGCCAGTCATCGTGGGAAACATGTCTTCCGCCAGGGGTTCTTCATCGCCGAGGGCATGCATGGCATGACAATCAATGCAGGCCGAGTCGAAATCGCCTGCAGTCATCGATCCCGATTCGAAGATCTCCCGCCCCCGCACAACCTGCGAATCCTGCGGCGGCAGTGCGTCCCGACGTCCTGACTGCGTGTAGAGAAACTCAATCAGCGCCTGCATGTCTTCGGCATTCTCGGGATCGGTCAGCACCTCCGCATTCGACGAGGACCAATCCGCCATGGACCCGTTGAGAATCCCGTCTGCGGCTTCCGCCCGCTCGGCACTCGCGCCATTCTCCTCGGTAATGTTGGCGAGAGATCCAAAGTGCCCCGAAAAGTCGACGAGCGTTGAGCGAATCCACTCCCGGCTGCCAAAGCTGATCGATTCACGATCATGCAAATCTGCCAGCTCGGGGGCCTGAGCTGGTTGCGAAAACTGGCCCGCCATCGATGCCGGCTGATGACAATCCGCGCAGTAGGTGCGAAACAGCCGGGGCCCCTGGGTCAGGGGATCTTTGCGCAACAGCGTAATCGCACCATCGGCCGGAATTCCGGCCGGCCCCTGTGCCAGCGCGACGGCCCGCTCGCCATCATCTCGGGCCTCCTGCACAGCCGCCCGAAATTCGCGGCTGTCCGCATCATCCTGATACCAGTCTTCATAGACGGCTAATCCGGTCAGCCCGAGCGCCACGGCCAACACGGCCCACAGGTACGCCACGTTGAAGTAGTGACCGCCGCGGATGTAGGCGATGATCGGCATGAGGAAGAGCAGCAACATCAGCACGCCGGGGAGCACCACGGCTCCGAACGCTTCCCCCAGATGGGTGGCTTCACCGGCCTGCGAAACCCATTCGAACTTCAGAAAGCGGAACAGAAACAGGTAGTACCATTCCGGCCTGGCCGCGGCGTACGCCTCGGCTGGATTCGCCGGGGCCGTCAGTTCAGCTCCTTTCCAGACCGCCAGCGCCAGGATGCCGAGCAGCACCGCGAGGCAGGCGACGGCGTCCTTCAGGACCTGGTCCGGCCAGAATGCTGCCTGTGGGGCCCTCTCCGGGTCCTTCACGTGAATTCCGTGCCGACGGAACAGGTAGATGTGCAACACCAGGAAGCCGACGAGCAGCGTCGGCAAGATACCCGCGTGCAGGGCGAAGAACCGGGTGAGCGTGTGGTGACCATATTCGCTCCCGCCGAGCATCAGACGCTGCAACGCTGCTCCGACCAAGGGTGTGGATCCAACGATTTCCGTGGAAACCTGGGTCGCGTAGTAGCCCTTCTGGTCCCACGGGAGCAGGTACCCGGTGAGTCCCAACCCCATCACCAGCATCATGAGGACCAGCCCCAGCCAGAAGTTCACCTCCCGCGGTGCCCGATACGCCCCATCGATAACAACCTGCACGAGGTGAAGGACCAGCAGAACGATCATGGCCTGGGCGGCGAAATGGTGAATGCCACGCACCAGCCAACCGAGCGTCATCTCATGCTGAATGAAGTAGACGCTCTCCCAGGCCGTCCGCGTGCTGGGGCTGTACGCCCCCCACAAAGCGAAGCCAGTGACCACCTGCACGAAGAAGGTGAACGTCAGCGTGCTGCCCCAGACGTATCTCCAGCGGGCGCCACCACGAATCGGCTCGTCCAGAGCCTCCTTCACGAGGGCCCGGTAGCCGGTGCGATGATCGAACCAGTCGAGAATCTTGTACATCAGACGGGCTTCTGCTCGGGAATACCTGCACGGAACTTCTGGAATCGCACCCAGACCTCGTTCTGGTTCCGCAACTCGACATCAAGGTGATCCAGATCCCGGGGAGGAATCTCGTTGTTGCGATGTCCTTCGAGACTGAATGAGCTGTCATGACACGGGCACACGAAAGACGACAGGTCCGCCTGGTACTTCACTGTGCAACCGAGATGAGGGCAGCGGGAGTTGAAGCATGTCAACTGGTCGCCGGCAGACTTGCTCACGTACACGGAGCCAACCTCGGTCTGCGGGAATTTGTTCCACGCGTCCTGCTGGTCCGCCACGACCGGAAACAGACGCGGCGATCCATCCGAAGGGAGCGCCTGCAGCGTGGTCACCCGGACAAACCCGGAGTCCTCGTCGCCGTCCCCCTGAGCGGGTTTGCGTCGCCGCAGCAGCGGATCGCTGAAGAACACCGCACCCGCTGCCAGCGGAACGAGCCCAACCAGCCCCCCCACCAGGATGGCGAGCGCCTTGGACAGGAATCCGCGACGAGGCTCTGCGTCAGCGAGAGGTTTCGACTGTTTGGTTCTACTCATCGTTCTCTCACAACTTCTCCAGGCATTGGCCATGCAGCCTCTGCCGTCCGTATGACGTTTGCGCCGTCATCTTCCGGTATCCGCGACTTCGCCGGAGCCAACCGGGACCTCACATCCCAGTGCTGACGTCAATGCCGCTCGAACCTTCTCCTGTGCAGAGGCGAAAGGACCGGCCACCATCGCCCCTGAGGCCTGACGATGCCCCCCACCGCCGAACGCTTCGGCCACGCGGGCGACATCCAGTCCCGATCGGCTGCGAAGACTGACCTTCATCTGACGCGACTTCTGCTCCACGATGATGAAGGCACACTCGGCCCCCTGCAATGTGAGACAGGCATTCACCAGGTCTTCCGTATCTGAAGGATGCGAGCCCGTTTCCTCAAAATCCTTCAGCAGTACGTAGGTGTGTGCCAGTCGGCCATCACACTCCTGCACGACACGGCCCAGCACTCGTCCATGCAACTTCAGCCGGGCGAGCGACGATCGCTCGTAAAGTTCGCGGTAGAGTAAGTGGGGCTCAACCCCGCAGTCAATCAGACGGGCGGCCATTTTCAGTGTCCGCGCATCGGTGTTGGGAAAACGAAACCACCCGGTATCAGTCGCCATGGCGCAAAACAGCGGCTCCGCCATGACCCGTGTCGGCTGCGATTCGAGGGCGTCACCGAGTTCGGCCACCAGCAAGCCTGTCGCTGCCGCGGTGACATCTCGAAACTCCAGCGCCCCAAGGCTGTCCGAGCTGAGGTGATGGTCGATCACGACCTTCCGGGCGCTGGTGGACTCTAGCACTTTGCGGACATCACCCAACTGCTGCCAGGCGCTCGTGTCGAGCACCATGTGCACATCGGTATCGCAGGCTTCGACCGCGGTGACACCGTCACCCAGCTTCTGGACACGACTGTCGGGATCAAGAAATTTCAGATGATCCGGCGTGGCTGACGGGTTGATGATCCGGACCTGCTTTCCCAGCGACTCCAGGAGGTGCGCCATCCCCATTTCGGAACCGATTGCGTCGGCGTCGGGACGGACATGGCTGGTCAGCACGAACCTCTGCTGGGCCAGAATCAGTTCGCAGAGCGGCTGCCAGTCAATCGTCATGGGGTTTGTCGGTGGCCGGAAGGTTCAAGAGATACCAGACGTCTTACGGCCTGAAGGTCGGTGACGATCTGCGACTGGAGGGCTGCGGCGCTGGAAAACTTCATGGTACCACGAATCCGGTCTATCAGGTCAACGCTGAGCGTCGACTCGTAGAGATCACTCGCGAATTCCAGCAAGTGGACCTCGAACTTGCGAGCCTGCTCGCCAAAGGTTGGGTTCGGACCAACATGGACGGCCGCCCGATAGTTCTGACCCACCAGCGGAACGCTGCCGGCATACACGCCGTCCGCCGGGAGGAGCGTCCGGATGTCGGCCAGGTTGGCCGTGGGCAGGCCGAGATCGCGGCCACGTCCGGCCCCCTCGACCACGCGCCCGGTCAGGCGATATGGATGTCCGAGCATTTCGACAGTGCGCCGAGCTGTCCCTGACTGATGGCCGAACGCACACCACTCGACGAGACGACCTGTCCCTCCCACAGCACCGCTTCGACAATGTCCAGCGTCAATCCCGAACGATCGCATAGCTCCCGCAGCGTTTCGACTGTCCCGGCACGATCGCGGCCGAAGCAGAAGTTGGGCCCCTCGACCAGCCCGCGGGCGTTCAGACCGCCCACAATGATCTGGTCGAAAAACTGCTCGGGCGACAACTGCAGCAGTTCCCGACTGGTGGGATAGGCGATCACCACATCCACACCGTGTGAGTCCAGCAGTGCCACCTTTCTCTCGAGGGTGCTCAGACTGGGGGGAGTGTGTTGCGGTGCGAGCAGAGCGATGGGATGCGGATCAAATGTCAGAACCACGGCCGGCACGCGCTCGGCCCGCGCGCGACCGACCAGCGCAGCGATCATCCGCTGGTGCCCCTGGTGGACACCATCGAAGTTGCCGATCGAGATGTATCCCCCCCGACAATTGTCTGTCGGCTCAATTCCGTGAAGCAACTGCATATCGACCTGACTCGCGGACGCTTTGGCCCGTTCCCCCCGCGGACTTCCTCGAGCCGCGGGGTCGGCACAACACAGACGCCGACAGCACTCCTGCGAGGCGGCGCTGCCAAAGGTACCAATATCGACCGACAAGGGTCACTGGCAAGCTTCTCTGGCAGCGAAAGGGGCGGCTGGGTACTCTCGAAGCAAGCCGCAACCTGCATTCCCATCTGCCGTACGAGGCCCAATCATGTCGATCCCGATCATCAATCGCCGCAATTTTCTGGCAACGTCCGGCGTCGGAGCCGCCGCGGGGGCCGTGATTTCCACGCTCCCTGTTGCGTCCGCGCGGGCGGCCGGTGCCAACGAGCGGATCCGCATCGGCATGATCGGTCCCGGGGGACGTGGATTCGGGGCCCATGTCAAGTCGCTGACCGCCCTGCGCAACTCCGGCGCAATGTCGAACTGGCTGCCGTCGCAGAAGTCTGGTCTGTGCAGCGTGAGAAGGCGGCACAGTACATCCACCAAACCAACGGCAACCATCCCGCGCAGTACGAAGACTACCGGGAGATGATCGCCAAGGAGGATCTGGACGCCGTCAGCATCGCCACACCCGACCACTGGCATGCCCGACAGATCCTCGATGCGCTCGCGGCCGACCTGCATGTCTACTGCGAAAAGCCAATGACCAAATCGGTTGAAGAGGCGCTGGACGTCGTCCGTGCCTGGGAGAAGTCGGGCAGGGTGATGCAGGTCGGCGTGCAGGGGACGAGTATGCCGGTCCTCGATCTGGCTCGCGAGAAACTCAACGAAGGCCTGATCGGCAAGGTCCTGATGTTTCAGACCGAGTACTTCCGCAACAGCTACTGGGGCCAGTGGCGGAACTACGAACTGACGAAGGACATGAATCCGAAGACCATCAACTGGGACCTGTGGCTCGGCAAGGACGAGGGACTGGCAGAAGACCAGCCCTTTGACCGGGAAGTCTACAAGCAGTGGCGGCGGTTCTGGCCATTCGGTTCGGGAATGTACACCGACCTGTTCGTGCACCGCATGACCTGGATGCTCAAGGCGACGGGACTGCTGTACCCGGGGCGCGTGGTGGGGGCCGGGGGCATCTATCTCGAATACGATGGGCGGACCGTCCCTGATGTCGCCACGGTTGCCGCCGACTACCCCGAGGGCGTGCATGGGCTGATCTCGTCCACCATGTGCAATGCCGAGACGCCGCTCCGCCGGGTGATTCGCGGACACTTCGGCTCGCTGGTCATGCAGGACAACGGGTTCGACTTCATTCCCGAACGTCCCCAGGTCACCAAGAACAGTAAGTTGGTCGAGCAACACTTCGCCGCCCCGAAAACCAACGCGGAAGACAACCTCAACGCCACGCACTTCGCCAACTGGCTGGATGCCATCGAGGCGCGCGACCCGCAACGATGCCATAATCCGCCGGATCTCGGCGCCGCTGCCGTCACGGCTGTCATCCTCGGGCGCGAAGCTATCGGGAAGGCAAGGCCTTCCACTTCGACCCGCAACGCGGGATTTTGGACGCGGATGCCGGCTGGGCCAACCAGTGGGAGGAGCTGTCAGCCCGACGGGGCTCACCGAAACATATCCCGGGCTGGACAGCCGGCGATCATGGCAGCACGCTCGAGGAACCGCCCTGGATGGCTCTGGCGGGCCCCTGGAAGGACGGAAAGCCACCGGGCAGTGAAGCCGGATAGAAACGTTGCCCGCCGCGGACGGATGCCGCAGCCACCCGATGCCCGCATCATGGCGATGAGTCGCGCCACATCACCTTCAGCCCCGAGCGAACATTGCCGGAAGAGGACGGGACATCGTCCAGTGTCTGTTCGTCTCCGAACATCCCGCCGACCGTCTGCGTAAAGCAATCGCGAACGTCACCATCGAGAAACCGGGTCGGCTGAGCATAACTGTGCATGTCGCTCTTCCAGCGTCCGTGGAAGTAGTAGCGGTGCGGAATCGTGACGTAGAGCCAGTCCTTCGCCCGTGTCAGCGCCACATAGAACAGCCGACGTTCCTCGTCGATCTGGTCCGCGTTGTCCGTCGCGAGGTCCGAAGGGATATTGCCGTCAGCTGCGTGAATCACGTAGACGGCCTCCCACTCCAGTCCCTTCGCCGAGTGAATAGTGCTCAGGACCAGGAATTCCTCATCCAGAACCGGGTCACTGGCCAGTTCCTGCGTCGAATTCGGAGGATCGAGGGACATCTGATTGATGAAGTCCCGGCGACTCGTGAACCTGCCTGAGACGACCTCGAGTTGCTCCAGGTCACGCCGCCGCTCCCGCGCATTGTCATACTTGCGATCGAGCAGGGGACCATAGAACTGTCGCACACGGAAGAGCTGATCGGACAGCGGCGCCGCTTGTTGTTGCGACCGGGACAGGCTGGCCATCAACGCGATGAACAGAGGCCAATCTGTGCCCGCCGCCTTCGGCGCGGCCACGTCTTTCCAGCACAGAAAGTCACCGTTGTGCTCGTGCAGCAGCGCGGTCAACTGCCGAGCCTTGACCTGGCCGATCCCGGGGATGAGCACCAGGACACGCAGGCTCGAGATGACATCCCGCGGATTCTCGGCCAGACGCAGGAACGCGAGTGCATCCTTGACATGGGCCGTTTCGACAAACTTGAGCCCCCCGAACTTGTGAAACGGGATGTTCCGCCGCGCCAGTTCTACCTCCAGGGCCATGCTGTGATGAGAGGCCCGGAACAGGACGGCCTGCTGTTGCAGGGACATTCCGCTTTCACGATGTGCCAGGATACGCTCGATCAGAAACTCGGTCTGCTCGTCCTCATCCTCACAGAGCACCATCTGGGGTAGTTCCCCCTGCTCGCGATTCGACCACAATTCCTTCCGGTGCGCCTCGGACGCGGCAGCAATGACGCGATTCGTGGCCTTCAGGATCGGCTGCGTGCTGCGGTAGTTCTGCTCCAGCTTGATGACGGTTGTGCCCGGATAGTCCTGCGGGAAGTCCAGTATGTTCCGGATCGTCGCCGCACGGAACGAGTAGATCGACTGTGCATCGTCCCCCACGACGGTCAGTCCCTCGCCATCCGGACACAGCCCGCGCAGGATGTCGGCCTGAACGGTATTGGTGTCCTGGTACTCATCAACCAGGACGCAATCGAACTGGTCGCGAACGCTGCCTCCGGCCTGGTCATCCTGCACCAGCGCGCGCCAGAACAGCAGCAAATCGTCATAGTCCAGAACTGCAGAGGCCTCCTTGCGGTCGATGTATGCGTCAAACAACTGCAGCAATTGGGCTTCGTGTTCCTGACACCACGGGAACTCGTTCGTGAGGACCTGTCGCAACGACTGCTGTCTGTTCACCGTCTGACTGTAGATATTGAGGCAGGTCGCTTTGAGCGGGAACCGTGTGGCGTCCTGGGCGCTCGAGCCCCTGGTGTTCGTTCCCGCTCCTTGCCGAACCCCAGTTCTGAGCGAACAACCTGCATCAGGTCTTCGGAGTCGCCTCGGTCCTGGATCGTAAAGTCCGCCGGCAAACCCAGGTGCTTCCCCCAGCGCCGCAGCAAGCGTGTCGAAACCGCGTGAAATGTCCCTCCCCAGATCCTCTTGCCCTTGAGGGCCGGTCCCTCCATGTCCCGCAGAATGCCATCGACCCGTCGCAGCATTTCCGCCGATGCTCGCCGCGTAAACGTCAACAGCAGGATGCGTCCCGGATCGGTTCCCGAGGCCACTAGATGGGCCACGCGATGCGCCAACGTCGTGGTCTTGCCGGTGCCGGCCCCCGCCACGATCAACAACGGTCCTCGGCCATGCTCGGCAGCCTGACGCTGTGCCGGATTGAGTCGCGACAGCACGTCCTGACAACGCTCGGCTTCAAAGGCCATCCCTGGTCTCCCTTCCTCTGAGCGCCCTGGCCGCGCTGATCAGCGGGTCGCAGGCGAACAACCTCGCTGATACTATTGATGCTCTGGACATCATAGGGAATCTCGATCATGCAGGCGAAGCCCCCCCTTGTCGCGGCATTCCCCGTGCTGACCCTGCTCGTGGCGTTGACGGGACCAGCCCGGGGTGCGGATCCCGGACTCGAGGCCCGGTTCGGCCCGCAGGCGGTGACCCTGGCCGGTGGGGAAGCGGCCGTCAGAGTGCGCGTCGAGCGAACACCACGCGAGGTTGCCGACCAGCTTGCTCAGGCCTATGGCAACCACTTCGACACGGTGATGTATCAGCCCGCGCTGGCATTAATCGGTCGACTCCAACTGGGTGAACTGACCGGGGTCCGCGCACATCGCGATGACGTTGAGCGTCTCGTACTGCCCTACGTGCTCGGCATGGAATCGACTCTTGGTGCAAAGCCTGGCGGGAGCGTACTGGCGGGCCATCTCATCTTCGCCGCTCTGGCCGACCGCACGATGCATCCGCGGTACATCGCCATGACCCAGAGTGCCGCCGACCATGCCTTCGATGCTGACGGAAATCTGCGGGAGGCGATGCCTGGACATAACGAAATGAGTGATGCCGTCTTCATGGCATGCCCACTCCTCGCAGCCGCTGGCCGACTCACAGGGGATGCACGCTATGTGGCCATGGCCGAACGACATCTGCAGTTCATGCGCAGGCTCTGTCTCAGAGCGGATGGCCTCTACCGCCATTCCCCGCTCTGCGAGGCCCCGTGGGGCCGGGGCAACGGCTTCCCGGCCATCGGCCTCGCCCTGAGTCTGACGGACCTGGACGCCATTTCCTCGGTAGCCCCCACCCCTGGCAGCGTTGCTCCACAGGCTCGACCGGGACCGGCCCTGGAAGCCGCGCGCCCCGTAAGGGCCGAGATGCTCGAGGCGTTCCAGGAGCACATGTCGGCTCTGCTAGGGCATCAGGACGACACGGGGATGTGGCACCAGGTGATCAATGCTCCCGGGAGCTATCCCGAACTCACGGCCACGTGCATGATCACGTTCGCGATGGTTCGCGGCATGCGACAGGGCTGGCTGGATGAGGACAGTTACGCACCGGTTGTCGAGGCGCCTGGGAGGCCATCAAAGTCCGCGTCGGTTCCGATGGCCGGCTGTTCCAGGTCTGTCCAGGCACCGGCAAGCAGCAGACACTGCAGGACTACTTCGACCGGCCCCCCGTCAACGGCCGGGACGAGCGGGGGGGCGCCATGGCCCTCATCTGTGCCGTCGAGATCGCGATGTGGCAGGAGGGCCGCGGGACCCCAAACGCCACGGGAGAGACCATACAACCACGCCACGATCCCTGACGGGCCTCACACAGGTCCCCCCTCTCGCAAGGCCAGCCCACATGGACGCCCTACAGTGTCTCGATTCGTTGATCCGCTACGACTCCGTCAGCAGCGTGTCGAATGTGGAGATCACGGACTTCGTTGAGCAGGCGCTCGTCGCCCAGGGGTTTGATGTCGAACGCCTGGAGTACGATGACGCCCGCGGGATCCGCAAGGCGAATGTCGTCGGCAAGAAGGGGACGGGAACCGGTGGCCTGGCTTACTTCGGCCATACCGATGTCGTCCCTGCTGACGACTGGAAGTTTAAGACGCATGGTCCCTTCGAACCTCACCTCGAAGGAGATCGACTCTACGGTCGAGGCTCCTGCGACATGAAAGGGTCGGTGGCCTGCGCCCTCACCGCGGCGGCTCAGTTCCCGCCAGCGGACCTCATTGCCCCGTTGTACATCACATGCACCGCCGATGAGGAAGTGGGGTACATCGGTGCACGCCATGTGGCAGCCCACTCGAAGTTCTTCCGGGAAATGGTCGCCGGCGGCAGTCGCGGCATCATCGGAGAACCGACCTGCCTGGAGGTCGTGCATGCCCACAAGGGGACCTTCGGTCTGAAGGCGACCGCCCGGGGCAGAGCAGCTCACTCCAGCACAGGCGAGGGACAGAACGCCAATCTCACAATGATTCCCTTCCTCACCGAGTTGCGAGCCATCCATGACGAAGTGGAGGCGGATCCGGCCTGGCAGGACAGGCGCTTTCAGCCCCCGACGCTGACATGGAATATCGGGATCAACGACTTTACGCGGGCCGTGAACATCACGGCCCCCCAGAGCGTGGCGACGGTGTACTTTCGCCCGATGCCCGGCATGGATGTCGAACCATTGATCGAACGCTGCCGCCGAAAGGCCGAGGAATGCGGCATCGAATTCGAGGTCGTGCTGCGGGGCCAGCCGCTCTATGTCGAGCCCGGGTCCCCCTTCGTCCAGGAGTGTCTCACACTCGCCAGGCGGGACCGGCCGGCAACCGTCGCCTACAGTACCGATGGGGCGGTCTTCGGAGAGTTGCAGCAGATGCTGGTCTGCGGTCCCGGCGATATTCGACAGGCACATACGAACGATGAGTGGATCGCCG
Source organism: uncultured Planctomycetaceae bacterium (assembly GCA_963715185.1). Classification (GTDB taxonomy): domain Bacteria; phylum Planctomycetota; class Planctomycetia; order Planctomycetales; family Planctomycetaceae; genus CAVPPT01. The sequence continues at coordinate 318,722 of CAVQRG010000008.1, read as the reverse complement.
TCGATCAGGTCGAGCAGGGATCCCGCCTCTATGCCCGTATGATTCAGCAGTGGTGTGTCGCCCCTTAGCGCACGCACGAGGCGCCGCGGGCCGTCCCGCCTGTGGAACACGCCGCCCAGAGTCCCCTGCCACGACGTGTCCCGGGACTTTAGCGCAGTTGGCTGCTGTGAGGTCTTCGGATGCTTCCTCGCCCGGATTCTCCGATTGGGACTTTCGCTCCGAAGAGTCTGCGGTCTGGCGAAGATCTGCGGGAATGGTTCGCTCCGACTGAGGGTGGGGTTGTCAGCGGCCGACAGAAATCACTCAGGTGACTGGCCCGCGGACGCCGATGCGGAATGAAGCAGGAACCGGTGCAGTCTGCCGGTGTTCTAACTTCCATCTCTCCCCCAAGTCGCGCGGTCTTGCTTAAGTTCTCGGTTTCCGGCCCGTGGTGCCGGCCGACGACCGCGAGACCGCTCTCGAGGAGTCCGTTCGCATGCGGCGTCTCTCTGCAATCGCGCCAGCGGTCTGCTGCCCCCGTCGTCCCAACATGATGGCCTTGCTGATCGCCGCGGCCGCAGCCGGGTTTCTCTACTCCAGTTGCGATCCGACGCCAGCGGGTGCCGAGTCCAGTGACGGGTTCAACCTGACCTCCGACCTGTACCCTCCGGCCCCCCCGATGGCGGTGTCAGCGGGACAAGCCGGTAACGGCCATGATGGCGCTTCAGGCGGCTCCGGGGTTGTCAACGGCCGGCTCGCCATGCTGATGAACGTGCTGATGCTGAAGCAGGGCCATGCGACCCTTCAGAATGTCCCCGATTACACCGCCCTCATGCATAAGCAGGAGCGGATTAACGGCGATATGTCCGAGGTCCAGACGATCGAACTCAAGCTGCGCCATGAGCCGTTCAGCGTCTACATGAAATGGCGGAACTTCGATCCCGGACGCGAAGTGATCTATGTCGACGGACAGTACGACGGCAACATGCTTGTCCATCCAGGTGGCTGGAAAGGGAAGCTGACTGGAACCCTCGAACTCGATCCGAACAGCGCGCTGGCCCGGGCCGAAAACCGGCATCCCATTACCTCGGTGGGCCTGCTGGAGCTGACGAAGAAACTGCTGCACTTCCACGAGCTGAATCTGCAGCAGCCGGGGAGTTATCGCTGTGAAGTCCACGACAACCAACGGTACAACGGCCGCAACTGCTTCATGTTCGTCGTGTCGTATCTGTCCCAGTCACAGAGTCCGACTTACCGCAAGTCCATTCAGTACATCGACGAGGAATGGTCCATTCCGGTCTGCGTCAAGAACTTCACATGGGCGGTCGACTCGAATCCGGACACCATCGACGACGACACGCTGATCGAGTCGTACTCATACTCGGACGTGCAGTTCGAAGAACGCCTGGCCGACAGCTCTTTTGACACGCAAAACGGCCAGTACCGCTTCCGCCGCTAGGCAGCCGGGAGCGGTCGGGACTGATCGTCGGCTGTGGTCAGTCGACAATGCGGAGGTGGAGCAGAGCCTCGTCGATCGGCACGACATAGCCGATGTAGAACGGCCCAAACTCGGCATACCGTGCCGAGGCCTCGTCGAAGCGCATCGAGTACACGATCTCTTTGATGTGCTCCGGCGGCGGCGCCCACAGGGTCACGCCCCATTCCCAGTCGTCGAAGCCGGTCGAGGCCGTGATCAACTGGCTCACCCGCCCGGCGAACCGGATCCCGCTGGTGGCGTGCTCGGCCATCAGCGCCGACCGGGCACTGAACGGCTGCTGATACCAGTTGGCCTGCGGATGCCGGATCTTGTTCATCGGGTAAAAGCAGAAGACCGGCCAGTCGGGGAAGTCGGGATAGAGCCGCTGCTTGTTCATCATGGGCAGCCGCTGCTCGTAAGCCTTCAGCTTGGCCGCGAAGGCCGGCTCGTCCCTGGACGTGCCCTCCCGCTCCAGACGGTCGGCATACTGTTCGACCGTCGGAACATACTCTGAAACTTCGGAGATCGACACGAACGAGTAGGTCGGCTCGAGGACTGTCCCCAGCCCCGAAGCCCGCAGCGCCTGGACGATGCCGTCGATCTTCAGCGGGTCCTCGTCCATCAGCATCAGGCTCAGATCGGCCCGATGACCCGAGACGACGGAGACCTGCAGCCGCGCCGTGGCCAGTTCGCCTGCCGGATCGAGCAGGCGCCGAACGAAGTCGCACGCTTCGACCAGGGCCGCGTCTTCGAGACTGTTGAGCTCCTGCTGATTCACGCGGTAGTAGATGTGCAGGCAATGCCACCCCTCTGCCAGGCACACGGTCGGGTCGGGGAGAGGCTGTCTACTGGCTGTGGGACGTTCCACCGGGGCGCGCTCCTTGGTGAGATCTGAGTCAGTGGCGCACAGGGACTGCCGTCATCTTAGTCGGCGCGTACCCAGTCGGGAACCATCGCCCCTGCAGAGCCTCTCGCCTTCCACCGCCCGAGCCCGCAACCCGACGGCAGCAACGCATGGCAGACTCCTGCCGGCCGCGGAATCGGGCCGACGGCGCCCGATGGGCCGCTCGCAGCACTCTGTTCGCCCGACTCACACCAACCGCGTTGAAATGAGATCGTCACAACACCAAGATGGCAGGCAGGAATTGCCTGGGAGGTAGCCTCGATCCTCGTCGGTTAATCGCGGAAATGGGTTGAATTGACCAATGGCCCTGCGTGACGAACGTATTGTTCGAATGATCAGTCACCATCCGCTACGAGGTCGCGAATTGCCCGAGGTCCATTGGGGCGTGGTAGCCCTTGTTCTGGCGTGGACGATGGCGGTGATGATCTTCGCAAATTCCTATTACGTGCCCAGCAGGGACTATCGCGTTCTATTCGATGCGACAGGCGGGCTTCTCTCGGTGACGCTTCAAGTTGGTTTGCCTGCGACACTCGTCGTGCTGGCTATCATCGGTCTTGTCGGCCGATTCGACTTTGCCCCGTTTGGTTTCAGGAAGTCGGCGTTCGTCCGCGGTGTGAAGGTGGCGGCGACCATGTGGCTGCTCCTCAACCTCTGGGCGGCATACAAATCGTTCACGGAAACAGGTTCGATCGGACTCTCCGAGTTGTGGCGAAACCGACCTGGTGAGGCACTTGGTGTGCTCGCCGGGCAGTTCCTCGGCAACGCGTTATTCGAGGAAACGGTCTTTCGAGGCTTTCTGTTGACTCAGTTCTATGCTGCCATTCGTACGACCAGCGGTCGTGACGACTCTGGCACGGTGCTCAAGGCGGTGCTCATTGTCGGGGTCCTTTTCATGTTCGAACATGTTCCCAATCGCATCATGAAAGGTGATCAGGGCGGCGAACTGCTCGGTGAACTGTTTGGCATCTATCTCGCCGGATTGCTATGGTCATGGATGTACGTTCGGACGGGGAACCTGTTCTTCACCATTGCCGCGCATGCTCTGCACAATTACCCGACCCTGGTTATGGACATGCCAGGAGGCGACAAGAAGGCCAAGGTGTCCGCTACGTTGCTGGCGATTTTAATCACGTGGATCTGGCCTCGACTCTTTTCGGAGAAATCCGGCGACCCGCCTGACGCTGAGGGCACTGCCGGCTCAGCATCCGCGACATAGGGCAGTCTCCCGCTGCACAGAGAAACGGGTCGACGGCCGCTGGGCCGGCCACTCGCGATACGGTCCGACGGAGTGGCAGCCGTTCCGCAGTTCTGGTATCTCTACCCCTGCAGAATCCTTCAACATTTCGGGAACGGACATGGAACTGCTGACCGCTGTTGTCGATCTCTTTCTGGCGCTGTTCGATGTCTTCACGGCGCTCGCTCGTGTTATTGTGCCCTGGCTGCCGCTCATCGCCTGGATCGCTTTCTGGACCCTGGCGGTCAACTGGCAGAAGCTGTTTCGTGTACTCGTCCCGGGCTTCGGATGGATCCCGGTCCTGCTGCTCATGTTCGTGACAATCCTCGTCTGGGGTGCGATCGCTCCGCCACCGGCGGGTTCGCATCAGATCCTCGGACTGAACGTCAGCAACTACATCGGCAAAGCGTTGTACATCTTCGGTCTGGCGGCCATCACGGCCCTGTGCGGGTCTGTCCAACTCTCGGGTTGCTGCGATTCGCTCTGTCGCTGGGACGCAGAAGAACCAGCGTCCGAAGGCCATGCTTCCGCACATTCTCACTGAGGTGCATGCCTCCGCCTACACTCTCTGAGTCGAGCGGAGTTCCAGAGCAGCGATGACGTTCTGTCGACGCGCCCACGGCATTGGCGTGATCCATCAGCGGAACGGAGTGCTCAGGAGCGGTACGACTGCCGGAATTTCCGGATGAGTCGTCGACTGGATGGACCAGTTGCCTCGAAGCGCAACGTCCGCGATGCCGGCCCCGCGTGAGCGAGCGTGACTTCCAGCCGATCTTCCGGGAGTGCTCCGCGCACCCGATCGGCCCATTCGATGACGCAGACACCATTCCCGGTGAGCAACTCGTCCGCACCGAGGGCGAAAAACTCATCCTCGTCCTCGAGGCGATAGGCGTCGATATGCACGACGGGGATCCGTCCGGTGTATTCCTGAACCAGTACGAACGTGGGACTGTTGACGATCGAGTCTTCATCTCCCAGCGCAGCGACGAGCGCGCGAACCAGACAGGTCTTCCCGGCTCCCAGCGGTCCAATGAGCGCTATGGTCACCGGCGGTTGAAGGCACTCAGCCAGCGCGACTGCAAGTCGCACCGTTTCCTCCGGGGAATCCGTGCGAAGAGTCAGCAGCGGGCCTTCAGGTTCGTCCGAGGTGGAGTGGGGCATCTGGTTGGTCATTCCCGAACAGGTGTCGGAGCGCGGCCACTAGATCTTGGGGCTGCAATGGATTTTTCGCCCGACACTCCTACAAAATAGGCCAAATCCTTTACAACTGCATCTCACCGGGATAAGGTGCCCCCGCTGGATCGGAACAGGGGGGGCTAGTTGACCCTGACGTTCATGAACTGGCGGGGTGGAGCGGAGTGCTTCTCCCCTGAGACGGACCGATGGATCGGATCCCTGACTGGTGAAAGGACGTCACCCCGCATGAGCTCGACTCACGCTTGCTTGTGGCTCGATGCTGCCGCCCCGATCGGGTGCGGTTCCCGCCAGACCAGCCGCGGGCTTCTTCCATCACCGTCTCTCTCGACCCGTGCCCCGTGTCGGCCTCGACTTCGTTAATCGAGCCAAGTCTAACTCCAAGGAAGGAACCTGACATGAGCAAGAAACCGGTCATCGGCATCAACGCTGACTTTCGCCCGGAACGCAACGACAGCATCCCGTTGAGCTGGATCAACGCCGGATACTACGACTGTGTGACGGCCGCCGGCGGAATTCCCGTCGTCTTGCCCCCGCTGGCAACCGATGACGACCTGCGACAGGTGATGAGCCATCTGGATGGCGTCGTCCTGAGCGGCTGCAAGCTCGATCTCGACCCGGTACGGCTCGGCCTGGACAAGCATCCGGCCTCTCGTCCGATGCCCCTGCGTCGCGAGGATTTCGATCGTCGCCTGGCGAAGCTGTGCTACGAGATGAAACTCCCCACACTCGCGATCGGTGCCGGAATGCAGACGCTGAACGTTGTCTGCGGTGGCACGCTGTTCAAGCATGTGCCCGAGGATGTGCTGAAGCCTCTGCACCATCGGGATCCCGTGGAAAACTGCAACCGCCACCTGATTGAGATCGTCCCGGGCACCCGTATCGATCAGGTTTACGGGCCGGGTGAGATTCGCGTGAACAGCGACCACCACATGGCCGTCGACCAGTTGGCCGGCTGCTTCCGGGTCAGTGCGACCTCCCCCGACGGGGTCGTGGAGGCCTATGAGTCGGCCCTGGACAGCTGGTTCTGCCTGGGCGTGCAGTTCCATCCGGAAAACCAGACCGCTTCGGCCCTGGACATGCAGGTCTTCGAAGCGTTCACCGAGGGCTGCGTGGCACAGCCGGAACCCGCGATTCTGTCGTTCGCCGAACGCCGCGCTGCCTGAATGCGGCGATCGTTTCCCTGCTGAAGAGGCTGACACCCGGTGTCCGGCGGACACCGGGTGTTTCTCTGCGCGGGACGAATGCAGCCCAGCCCACGCTTCGAGTCGGGTGCCGACGACATTGCAGCCCGCCGGCGGTCTGGTATTCTCCGCAATTCCGAGCAGTCCCCCCATCGAGCAGGTCGATTCCCGTGAGTCTGATTGTCCAGAAGTTTGGAGGAACAAGTGTCGCCACAGCGGAGAAGATCTGCGCGGCCGCTCAGCGGGCGGTTGATGCCCGGCGGGCCGGCCATCAGGTTGTGATGGTCGTCAGCGCCCGGGGCAAGAAGACCGACGAACTCGTCGACCTGGCCCGCGAGATCACCAATCACCCGTCCCCGCGCGAGATGGACATGCTGCTCTCGACCGGTGAGCAGGAATCCGTCGCGTTGATGGCCATGGCAGTTCGCGAACTGGGGGAACAGGCGGTTAGCCTGACCGGCGGACAGATCGGCGTGGTCACCGACTCGGCCCACACCCGCGCCCGCATCCGTGAGATCTCGACGGACCGCATGCGCCGCCACTTGAATGACGGGGCCATCGTCATCGCCTGCGGATTCCAGGGGGTCGATGAAGACGGCAACATTACGACCCTCGGACGGGGGGGAAGCGACACCACCGCCACTGCGCTGGCCGCAGTCCTCGGGGCAGATGAATGCCAGATCTACACGGACGTCGAAGGGGTCTTTACAACGGACCCCCGGCTGGTGTCCGAGGCCCGCAAGATCAGCACGATCACCTACGACGAGATGCTGGAGCTGGCGAGTCTCGGGGCCGGGGTCATGCATTCGCGGTCCATCGAGTTCGCCAAGAAGTTTCATGTCCCGCTACGGGTTCGTCCGGCCTATTCACAAGCCGATGGTACGCTGATCGCACCGACGAGCGAGGAGCATGCTCCGGTGGTGACTGGCCTGGCGCTGATGCGCAAGGAAGCCCGGGTGAGCCTCTGCGATCTTCCGGACCGGCCGGGGGTCATGAGCCTGATCTTCACCAAGCTCGCCAGCCGGAAGATCCCCATCGACATGGTCCTGCAGAATGTCGGGGCCCACGGGATTGCTGAGGTGTCGTTCACAGTCCCCGAAGACGACCTGGCGGCGACGCTGACGGCGGCACAGGACGCCATCGCCGAACTCGGCGAAGGAACGGTTCACAGCGGGACGAACGTATCCAAGGTCTCGGCAGTGGGTGTCGGCATGCGGACCCACAGCGGTGTGGCCGCCCAGATGTTTCGTTCGCTCTCCGATGCGGGCACGAACATCGAGATGATCACCACCAGCGACATCAAGATCTCCTGCCTGGTCAACCGGGATGCCGCCGACCGGGCACTCTGCGCGGTGCATCGCGGGTTCGCTCTCGAACAGGAGGCGGCCGGTACGCCCAGCATGGGCTGGCGTCAGCCAGCCGGCAACGATGCCGCCGGTGAACAACGCGGCGAACTGGAGCAGCAGATCATCGGCCGGCTGTCCCACATGGAGGACATCGTCGTCAGCGAAGTGCACCTCGACGCGGATCAGTCACTGATGACGATTCGCAACGTGCCCGACGTCCCGGGGATCTGTGCCGACCTGTTTACGGCCGTCGCCGACGGAGACGTCATGGTGGACATGATCGTCCAGAACGTCAGTCGCGGCGGGATGGCCGAGATCTCGTTCACGGTCCAACGGCACGATCTCGACCGTTGCCTGCTGCTGGTCCACGAACTGATGTCGCAGTGGCCCGGCGCTCAACTGGAATCGCACCGCGAGATCGCCAAGCTCACGGTGATGGGCATCGGCCTGAGGAGTCATACCGGGGTGGGAGAGCGCATGTTCCGAGCGCTGGCCGCAGCCGACATCAATGTCAAGATGATCAACACCAGCGAGATTCGCATCAGCGCGGTCGTCTCTGATACCGCCGGCCCGGCGGCCCTCGATTGCCTGCAGCAGACCTTCAACCTCACTTCTTGACCGACCCTTTGAGCAGGTCGTTCACTTGCAGGTCGAACTGACCCCGGGCGAGGACATAGTCGCAGCCCGCCGTTCGGGCGTCATTCAGGCGTCCCTCATAGACATGAGGTGCATACGCCAGAACCTGCGGACGCGTCGCGTTCGGAAGCGTGCGCATCATGGAACCAATGTCCAGACCGGGCGTCTCCAGATCGACGATGAGAACATCGGGTGAGAGTTCCTCGACAGCGCGTTCCACGCCTGGAGCCCGGCAGTGGAACGTCACATCGTACGAGAGCGGATCGGCGATGCCCCGCAGCCGGCTGAGAAACACCAGATCCTCGGAGACGAACAGAATCGACCTCTTCGATAAATCAGTCATCGCAGGTTCGTGTTCTCGAATGAAGATAAAGGTCTCACAACTGAGAGCGGCGCGTCTCCTCTGGCACTCAGGATAGAGCCAACGGCCACGAATGGGAATGCCGACTCACGCAGATCCACCACGCCGGGCCAGCCGCCTGCCAGTTGCCCGGGTTTGGCGCGTTCACTGTCGCACCAGACCGGATCGCCGGCCCCATCAGCGTGCTGCGTCAGGAGACAAGCCGGCGTAGGAAATCCGCAACAGACTGCTGGTTCCCGGGAGGAATTTGTCATCGACCACCCAGGCATTGCGAATCAGGACATAGAGCGAGTCATCGCTGGCAAACCGCAGATCGACCGGCCGCCGCAGACCCGCGGCAAAGGTGTGAAACGATTCCAGGTCATCGGCGCCCGCGTCTATCGCATGGATCCAGCCCAGAACAAAGTCTGCGAACAAATACCGCCCCCGCCACTCTGCTGGCCAACTGGATTCGAGTGGCACAAAGTCTCCTCCCGAAATGGAAGCCTGGGGATAGATGTGAATGGGCCCGACAAACCTTGGATCATCTGTGGGACCATGCTCGGCGACCGGCCAGCCGTAATTCGCCCCTGCAACACCGCGATTGATTTCTTCGAATTTGCCGCCGACATCGTTAATCAGCATGACATCGGTGCCCCGATCGATCGCGAACGTAAAGGGATTTCGCAGTCCCCGCGCCCAGATGGCGGCATACTTCCCTGACGTCTGATCCACGAACGGGTTGTCGTCCGGAATTGAGCCGTCGGAGTTGATCCGCAGCAGCTTGCCCTGAAACGTCTCGAGATGCTGCGACGGCAAACCGGCCGTCTGCTCCCCGATCGCGACGTACAGCTTCCCGTCACTGCCGAAATGCAAAGCTCCCCCTTGATGGCCGGCCGGAACGTTGCCCCCAAGTTCACGTTGATCATCTCCTTCGATCAGGATCTGCTCACTGTCGGGCACGGCCACATCACCGTCGGCCACCAGGCGACTGACGACGTGATGGGGAAACGGAAACTCGACCACGTAGCAGAGGTAGACATGCGGGTCGTCGGGGAACTCCGGCGCGACCGTGACGCCGATGAGCCCGCGCTCCCAGTCCATCAGGACCGGCAACGATACGAAGGGCTGTTCGAGGAGTTCGCCATCTCGCACGACCCGCAACGATCCGGATTGCTCGCAAATGAAGACCCGGCCATCCGTAGTCGTTTCCATAGCCACCGCCCCGGAAAGCCCGGTGGCTACTGTCTCGATCACGAAGCCTTCCGGTAAATTGATAGGGCCATGCACTCCGGCCCCCATCTTTTCACCCCCAGCCCGCAGCGTCTCGAGATACCGGATCAGGTCCGCGAACTCCGCCAGGCTCAGCGCCTCCGCCAGCCCCTCGGGCATGATTGATGTGGCACTCTCTGCGCGGGCCTCGACGTCCGCGGCGTCGATCGCGAACTGCTTGCCGGCGGCATCCACCAACTGCAGAGTGGTCTCCGACGCGCTCTTGATAATTCCCGAGAACACCTCGCCGTCAACGGTCATGAGCGTCGACGTTCGATACCCCTCCACGATCTGCCGCGAGGGTTCCAGCAACGATTCAATCAGATGAGGCCGATCGAACTTCCCGCCAATCGTCGTCAGGGCGGGGCCCACTTCTCCCCCAAGGGCGCCGGACTTGTGACAGACCGCACACTTCGTGCGCTCCGCGGCCTCGAACAGGATCCGCCCGCGTTCAGCGTCGCCGGGGTGCGTCAGGGCATATTGCTCGTACTCGCGCATGCGTGCCGCCCGCTCTGAGGCGGAAGGGTCAGCTCCGGTGACGGCACCGGCACCCAGGACGCAGAGTGCCATCGCCACCACCAGCAGACCGCGTGCCCATCTCATCAACGACACCATGCCCTTCCCTTGCACAACAGCGCCTCAGTGGACGAAGACTTCGGAACAACGGCGGTGCTCGATCGCGGTCCCTGCCATGACAAGCCCACGTTACGGCTTGAGCTCAGCCCCGATCAACCCCAACAAGGAACGAACCGAATCAGAACTGTCCTGACCGATCTCCCAGATCATCACCCCCTGCAGCCGCCGGTTCTGCGCCAGCCGCAGCTTCCGGCTGACCATGTGCCGGCCGTTGAAGTAGTACCCGTCCACCTGATTGACCTGCGGTCCCGGCGCGTGGTCCTCGACGATCTGGGCGTACGTCATGGTCTTGCGCTCGCCCGCCAACTGACGGCCGTAGAAAGGAATCCCCAGACAGATCTTCTCGGCGGGAATGCCCTGCCGCACCAATCGCTCGATATCGTCAACGGCACGTTCGTAGGTCGCATGCGGACCGCCGGCGTTGTAGGCCATGAGGTGAACGCGGTCGACAGCCTGGATTGCCTGGTGGGACAGCGTCTGCCAGGCCGCGACAGCAATGCTCAGCGTCAGACCATGCTGATGGGCATGAGCTCTGAGTTCGACCAGCAGCCGGCCATGGGCCTTCACCTCCTCCGGGGTTGCCGGATGCTCCCAGTCCAAATCCACGCCGGAGAGATTGTGCTGGCGACAGAAGTCCACGATCTGCGCCACGAATTTGCGGCGTGTCACATCGCGGGAAGCCATGGCGGCAAAGTGTTCGGACCGTCCCCCGCCGCCAACGCAGATCTGCCAGCGGACGGACGCACGCGACTGAAGATTCCTCAGCCGCTCACCCAGCCAGGGGGTCAAGCGGGACGTGTCCAGCGTTCCATCCGCGCGGGGCTCGACAGAGAACAGCACAATATCCGTCAGCGATCCCGTACGCTCTGTGTCGAAGGCCTTGATGCGGTACTCCGGCAGGTAGCCAACCACCAGAAACTCCGGCTCACCGTCGGTCGGGGCGGCCTGCAGGTTCGACCAGAGGAGCAGTCCCCAGACGCACAGCAAACGACAGGTGTTCCAGAGGTTCATCGCCATTGGTGATCCGGACTCAACCGCTGGAATCACTTGGGCAACCGATGTCCCATTTTGTCCCGCTTGGTCGCCAGATACCGCTCGCGGTGCGCGTCCGGCGGCGCGACGATGGGCACCTGATCGACGACCTTCAGATCCACCCAGTGCTCGAACGCTTCGGTCTTCTTGGGGTTGTTCGTCAGAATTCGTACGTTGCTCAGACCGAGATCCTTGAGGATCTGCAGCCCCACCATGTAGTCCCGCAGATCGGCCTGGAAGCCCAGCCGATGATTGGCCTCCACTGTGTCCAGGCCTTCGTCCTGCAGTTGATAGGCCTTCAGTTTCGAGATCAATCCGATACCACGTCCTTCCTGCGGAAGGTAGACGACGGCACCGGTCCCCTCTTGGCAGATCATCTCGATCGCCATGTGGAGTTGATCCCCGCAGTCGCAACGCAGCGATCCCAGAATGTCCCCGGTGAAGCAGGAGGAGTGCATGCGGATCAGCGGAGCCTCGATGCTGTGCAGATCCCCCCAGACCATGGCCAGTGGCTCCTGGCTCTCATGAGCGACGCGGTAGGCGATGAACAATGGGGAACCGTAATGCCCGGTCGGAATCCGGACTTCGACCTCGCGTGTGACGAGCTGCTCCCGAATGCGTCGATACTGAATGATCTCCGAGATCGTTACCATCGGCAGGCCATGCTCATCCGCGAACTCGCGCAGCTCGGCGGCATCGGCCATGCCAGTTCCCTTTCGGCTGCACATTTCGATCAGGCAGCCTACAGGGGTCAGTCCTGCAATTCGCAGCAGATCGATGGTGGCCTCGGTGTGCCCCGCACGTCGCAGGACGCCTCCCTCACGGGCCAGCAGGGGAAAGATGTGCCCCGGTCGCACGAAGTCGGTCGGCAGTGACTGCGGGTCGGCCAGGGCCCGAATTGTGCGCGCCCGCGAATCCGCACTCACCCCGGTGCCGCTCTCACGATGATCGACATGCATCAGGAACGGCGTCTGATGCGGCGAAGTGTTCATCTCGGTGTCGACGACCGCCCCCAAGCGCAGTCGTTCCGCAAGCTCGGGTGTCACCGGGACACACATTAGTCCAGCCGCCTGCCGCAGCATGAAGTCCACGATTTCCGGCGTGATGAACTCCGCCGCCACGATCAGGTCACCCTCGTTCTCCCGTTCGCGGGCATCCACGACAATCACGGGACGCCCGCTCCTGAGAGCCTCGACGGCCGGGGAGATGGAATCGTGGGAGTGCTTCGGCTGTGATGTCATAGTATCTCAGTCTAACGTCACCGGGCCAGAAACACACAGTCGCAGGCCGATCGGACGCGATGACAATCACGCCCTGAGTTCATGAGCATTCTGGACCTCGGCGGTCGCCTGTCAACGTTCCGCGCACGAACAGCCGCTTGACTTGGCCGTCGCGAATGTTATCTTCAATGTGCGTCGGGGGTTGCAGTTCGTCTGCCGCTTCCGGCCCCACTCAGGATCGAACTCGCCTCGTGTCCCCAGCGCGCCTTCCGCGTCACTCTCTCTCGAGGAGTCAGGATGCGCTCATGTCTCGCTCGATGTCGTACACGGCTCGGTCTCCCGGCAACGGCATTCCTGATTGTGATGGCGGGACCGTTGGACTGTTCGGCCGGACCAGCGCGCCCGGAGCTGTCGATCGGACCTAGCGGCGACAACCATCGCATCGATTTGCGTGGCCCGGATGCCCGTCAGCAGATCTTCGTCACGTCGCGTGCGGGTGACCGCGACTTGGACGTCACGCAGGATGTCACACTGACGGGCGAGCCACCCGGACTGTTCACCATCGTCGACGATGGCGTGTTGGTTCCTTTGCGAGATGGCGACGGAACGCTGCGGGCCGAAACCCCAGACGGAGCTCTGGCTGAGATCTCCGTGCGGATCTCACAGGTTGCGAGCAACCGACAGACGAACTTCCCGAATCAGATCGTCCCGATCTTCACGCGGCACGGCTGCAATGGCGGCGGGTGCCACGGTAAGTCTGGCGGTCAGAACGGTTTCCGCTTGTCGCTCCTCGGTTTCTATCCCGTCGGAAGACTACGAGTTCCTGGTGAAAGAAGGCCGCGGGCGTCGCCTGTTTCCTCCGGCTCCCGAAGAGAGTCTGCTGCTGCGGAAGGCCACCGGAGAAATGCCTCACGGCGGCGGTGCCCGCATTACACGGGAGAGCGACGAGTACCGCCTGCTGACACGCTGGATCGCCCAGGGAATGCCGTGGGGACTCCCGGAGGATCCGGTCGTGACGGGCATCGCCTGCGTGCCGGCCGCGCGCGTGATGGACCGCGATTCGCGTCAGCAGATTACCGTCCGCGCGACTTACAGTGACGGTACCACCGAAGACGTGACCCGGATGGCGTTGTTTGAAGCCAACGACACGGAGCTGGCGGAGACGTACGACGACCGGCCTGGTTCGCACGCGAACGCTCGCCGGCGAAGTCGCCGTGATGGCCCGCTACCAGGGGCACGTGGCCACCTTCCGGGCGACCGTGCCTTTGGGCGCCGAGGTGGCCGTATTGCCGCCCTCGCGAAGCCCGCTCGATGACGCCGTGTTTGCCAAGTTGCAACTCCTGGGGATTCCGCCCTCGCCGATCTGCGATGATGCGACATTCCTGCGTCGGGTCTCACTCGACATCACCGGCACCCTCCCGACCGAACAGGAGGTTCGCGAGTTTCTGGCGGACTCAGATTCGACGAAACGGGACCGGCTGATCGACGACCTGCTCGAGCGGCCCGCCTACGCCGACTACTTCGCCACCAAATGGAATGCGATCCTGCGCAACAAGCGACGCAACGACGATGACCGCGAGGGGACCTTCGCGTTGCGGCGGTGGATCTGGCGATCACTTTACGAGAACAGACCTTACGATCAGTTCGTCCGCGAGATCATCACCGCCACGGGCGATCTGCAGGATCACCCGCCGGTTGTCTGGTATCGGGAGGTCTCCGATATCAACCAGCAGGTGGAGGACACAGCGCAGTTGTTCCTCGGGGTCCGAATACAATGTGCCCGCTGCCACCATCATCCCTTCGAAAAATGGAGCCAGAACGACTACTTCGGACTCGCGGCGTTCTTCAGCCGCATCGGCCGCAAGAGTCAGCCGGCTGGCTTGGGATTCGCGAAAAATGCCCGCGACCGCAGGCTCTTCCATAATGACGGCATCGCCACGCAGCAGAACCCACGTACGGGTCTGACGCTCCAGCCCACCTCACTGGGTGGAGAGGCGTTGGACATCCCGGCCAATGTGGATCCCCGCGTCCTGCTGGCCGACTGGATGGCCGACTCCGATAATCCGTTCTTCGCGCGATCGCTCGTCAACCGCTATTGGAAGCACTTCTTCGGCCGGGGAATTGTCGAGCCGGAAGACGACATGCGCGAGACGAATCCCCCCTCGAATCCCGAACTGCTGGATGCGTTGGCAGAGTCCTTTGTCGAAAGCGGCTTCAACCTCAAGCAGCTTGTTCGCACGATCTGTCAGTCCTCGACCTATCAACTGAGTTCTCTCCCCTCGGAGGACAATCTGCAGGATCGGCAGAACTACTCGCGCTACTATCCGAAGCGAATGACAGCGGAATCGCTGTACGACAGCTTTCATCAGGTGACCGCCGCGCAACCGGCGATTCCTGGTCTGCCCCCCGGAATGGGCGCCAGCCAGATGCCCGATTCCAGTCTGGCACCCTATTTCCTCACCGTGTTTGGGCAGCCTCAAGGGGACACGGCCTGTGAGTGTGAGCGGTCACAGGACGCCAACCTCGCGCAGAGCCTGCATCTGCTGAACAGCCAGGAAGTCCAGGACAAGATCGCCGGGAACACCGGACGGGCCGCGACTCTCGCGCGTGACGGGGCGCGTCCCACCGACGAGAAGATCAGCGAACTCTACCGCTGGGTCTACGCGCGTGAACCGGACGAAGAAGAACTGCTCGTCGCGCGGGCCCATCTTGAACAGCATTCCGATCAACCGCAGCTCGCCTTTGAAGATCTGGTCTGGGCCCTGATCAACACCAAGGAGTTCCTGTTCAACCACTGACTTCCGTACGTGTGGCATCTTCCCTCACAGCTCATTCGCCGTGCACGCTCTCTCGACTGTTGCCTGTTCTCCGATGGTGCGCCCGTTGTTGCGCCGGCTTAAGGTCCCGCTGCTACTCCTGCTGACGGTCGCACCACGGGTTGCCAGGTCGCAGTTGCCGCAAACGCGATTGACGGCTCTCGACCCACCTGCGGCACAGGCCGGTTCGATGACCACCGTCCGGGTCCAGAGTGGTGAAGACCTCGAAGAGCTGCAGGGGCTGCTGTTCACGCATCCCGGCATCTTCGCAACACCGAAATCCACACTCCAGGACGGAGAGTGGCAGGTCATCCCCAACACCTTCTTGGTGGCTGCCGAAGCCTCGGTCCCGCCGGGCGCCTACGAAGTGCGTGCTGTCGGCATCTTCGGCATCAGCAATGCACGCAGCTTCCGCATCGAGAGTCACCCCGTGCTCGCCGAGTCGGAAGCGAACAATGACTGGACGCAGGCCCAGCCACTATTGCAAGGTCAGATCGTTTACGGCGGCATCAATGCGCCGGCCGATGTCGACTGTTTTCGGTTCGCTGCCCGGAAAGGACAGCGCCTTGTCGTGGACTGTACAGCACAACAGATCGATTCACGTCTGCACCCGTTATTGACGCTGGCCGATGGAACACGGAGGCCGCTGAAGCTGTCCGAGGCAGCGCCGACATGGGATGCCCTCGTCGTCTTCGATGTCCCCAAGGATGGCGACTACCTGCTGCGAATCGAGGACACAAGCCTGCGCGGAGGAGGAGAGTACGGTTATCGGCTCTGCGTCCATACGGGCCCCCATATCGGTTTTGCATGGCCGCCGGCCGGTCTCGCCGGGTCACGCGGATCATTCACCCTGTTCGGCTTCAACCTGCCCGCAGGCCAGCAAACGGGCCTGCTGTCGCAGGGCGTCCCGCTCGAATCGCTGGAAACCGAAATCGATATCCCGGAGGAGGCCTGGCCCGGAGGTCTGACGTCTATCTCAGCCGGGATTGATCAATTCCCCTTTCAGCTGACAGCGGACGCACAGCAGTCGAATATCATCTCCGTGGGAGTCTCCCGCCTCACACCGGAGCTCGAGCGTGAGCCCAACGATCAACCCACGCAGGCGCACGAGGTCAAGGTGCCGACTGAGGTCGCAGCACGCTTCGAGAAACCCCGCGATGTCGACGTCTTTACGTTTGAGGCGTCCGCGGGCGAGGACATCTGGATCGAAGTGATCGGACAACGGGGGGGGACCGGCATCGACCCTTACGTCACTGTGGATCAGGTGACGATCGCCGAGAACGGAACCGAGACGGTCACTCGGCTGACCACCCAGGATGACACGACGCAGAATCTCGCACCCGCGGTCTTCGACACCGCCACCGATGACCCCATCTTTCCCCTGCATGTGCCAGCGACGGCCACCTATCGCCTCACACTCCAGGACCGCTACTCGGAGCATCGGGGGGATCCGTCGCGGACCTACCGGCTTTGCATCCGGCGTGCTCAACCGGACTTCCGCCTGGTGGCCATTCCCGCAGGACAGACCTCGGGCCAGACCTGGCCGCTGGCCCTGCGCCGAGGCGATGCTTTCGCGATGGACGTCCTGTTGTTCCGCCGTGATGGCTTCAGTGGACCGGTCGCTCTGCACGCCCGTCGGTTGCCCTACGGTGTGACCTGTTCCCCGCAACTAATCCCGGGCGACTCTTCCTCGGTGACACTCGTCTTCATCGCCAGCGAGGAGGCACAACCGGGAGCGGTCCCGATCGAGATCGTCGGAACCGCAACGCTCGACAACGAAGGACATCCGCTCGATGTCTCGCGGACAGCCCGCGCGGGGTCTGTCGTCTGGAACCGGAATGGCAACACTCCGGCCATCAGTCGAACGGGTGAGGCCCTGTGGCTCTCTGTAACGGACGAACTGGCCCCCTTCCAGGTGCAGGCCAACGCCAGCGCGATCACCGTCCACCAGGGGCGGCAACTACTGATCCCCGTGACCGTTGCGAAGCGCGAGACCTTTGATGAGTCCGTCGCGGTCAGTTCGGGGATCCCCAAGAATACCAAAATCGAGTCGGCCGACCTTAAGATCGCCAAAGGGGTGTCGCAGCAGGTGCTCAGGTACTTTGTCAGTCCTGCCACTCCCCCCGGCACTTACCTGGTCACTCCCACTGCTGAGGCGCAGGTGCCTTTCCGCCGCAATCCGCGACGCGCCCTGCAGCTCAAGGGGGTGCTCGACGAGCGATCCCAGCAAGCCCGGCAGGCATCAGAACAACGCGATCGCCTCGTGCAACTCGCGAAGGAAGCGGCCGATCGATTTCAAGCCGCGGTCGACGAGTTCAAGAGCACGCAGACCACCCTGAAGGAGATACAAGGTCGCAAAGCGACTCTGGCGAGTTGTGAGCGCGAATCCCAATTGGCGTTGGAGCAGGCGCAAGCGAAATCTGCCGAGGCGCTGACCGCCGCGAAGGAGAGCCAGCGAATTGCCGAGCAGGCACAGCAAGCCGCGGAATCCTCGGACGACGCGGCTGTCGCGGCAAGACGGGACGAGGCACGTCAGGCAGTGCTCGACGCGGAAGGCAGGTCCCAGGAAGCTGACGCTCTGACTGACCGGACACTCCGCGCTTTTGACGAGCTCAAGGCTCAGTTGCAACAGGTCGCGGACGAGCTTTCGGTGGCTGAGGGGACCCTGAGCGCTGTCCAGTCGAAGCGCGATGCGGCTCAGTTGCTTAAGGAGCGCTCCGACCGGGCAGCACAAGCTGCCGCCGCGGTTGCCCAGCAGGCGGAGGAGTCCCGCAAGTCCGCCGAACAGGCCTTCAACAAGGCCGAGAACGCCGCGAAATCGAAGAACATCAAGGTTGTCCAACCGCTGACTCCCTGGGCCATCACGGTTCGCCCGGCCCCGGTCGCGATCAAGCTGGAGCCGACGGCCCTGACGCTCAAACGCGGCGAAACTGCGGAAGTGCGCGTGGTCATGACCCGGCAGAACGAATTCGCCGGTCCCTGCACAGTTACCCTCGTCGCTCCCGACGGGGTGGCGGGTATTTCGTCGCAGGTAGTCTCGGTCGCAGAAGATCAGGGCGAGGCGATGCTCAAGGTCACCGCAGCTGCGGACGCTCCCGCAGGAGACTTGCCGCATGTTGTCGTGCAGACCAAGGTCGACTTTGAAGGGGAAGCCATTGTGGACGCGGCGCTTGGCCTCAAGATCGACACCCCCTGAAGCCCACCACCGACGTATCCGATTCATGGTCGCCCGCATGAGTGCTTCTTCCCGGCGTGAACTCCTCGTCTGCTGCCTGTGCACTCTGCTTGCCGTGGAGGCGGTCGGCGACGAACCAGTGCCCATTGTGCCCGTGGAAGTCTCGCTGGGACGCCCGGTCGACTTCGCTGTGGACATTCTGCCGATCCTGCGCAACAAGTGCCTGGCCTGTCACAGCAGTGCCAAGCGCGAGGGCAGCCTGGTGCTTGAGGACAGAGTCGCGATGATGACCGGGGGGGACACCGGCCCGGCAGTCGTGCCGCTCAAGCCGGACGAAAGCCTGCTCTACCAGCTCGCCACCCATCGTGCAGAGCCAGTGATGCCCCCCTCGGGGAATGACGCGAACGCGGAGCCGTTCACGCCGGGCGAAGTCGGACTGCTGCGACAGTGGATCTTCGAAGGAGCGCCGGGCGGGGACGCGACGGACGCAGATCTGGTCTGGCAGCCGTTTCCCACCAGCGTGCAGCCGGTCTACAGCCTGGCTCTTGACGCGTCCGAGCGCATTCTCGCCGTGGGACGCGGGAACCGTATCGCCCTGATCGACCTGTTGCGACAGATCGAATTTGCCCGTCTGTCGAATCCGCATCTGCCTGCAGGACCTGAGACGGCACATCGTGACTTCGTACATGCTCTGGCCTTTCATCCCCAGGGAACGCTGCTGGCCTCGGGTGATTATCGTGTCATCCATCTCTGGCAGCGGCTCCCCTCGCTGCGACAGCGCATCGTACGCGCCTGCAGCCATCTCATCACTGGCCGTCTCCCTCGATGGAACACGGCTGGCCACTGGACATGCGGATGGCGCGATCAGGATCTGGGATCGGACCTCCGGAAAGCCGCTGCAGTCAGCCACCCTGCATCGGGCAGCGGTTCGCGATCTCCAGTTCAGTGAGAGTGGTGCGCTGCTGGCGAGTGGCGATCGATCTGGACTCGTCGGCCTCATCAGGACCTCGGATGGATCGACAGTCGCCATGATGCGCACTCCGTTAGCGATCAGCGCCATCCATCTTGACGAAGCCCGTGAGCAACTCGTCACCGGACATGACGGCGGTGAGTTGCATGTCTGGAAACTGCCCACGACCGAGGCCGACGACTCCGAGAGCATCGTGGCTGAGGCACAGTTGATTCGAAGCCTGCCGGCCCACGAGGGTCGGGTCACAGACCTGACGTGGATCCGGCCCGAACCGTGCCGGCTCATCTCGGCCAGCCGGGATGGGACCGCACGGGTGTACGACCTCGCGGAGTACCGCGAACTCGGCCGCTTCACGCAACCCCAGCCCATCAGCGGTCTGGATGTCGGCAACGATGGACAGCGCATCGTCACCACCAGTGCCGAAGCCGGCGTCATCCGCGTCTGGCAGGCGGAAGGCCAGAGCTTCAAGTCGCTGCGTGAGCAAGCCGGGAATCCACTGCACCTTCGGGCGCAACAGCGGCAGAGCGATGATCTGAAGATTGCCGAGGCCCGTCAGCAGTGCGCGAGGACATTCCTCGAGCAGGTCGCCCGCGACCTGGCAGAACGGGAAACCTCGCTCACCAAGGCCCAGGAACAACTGGCGACGGCGCACAAGTCTCACCTCGAGGCGGAAGCCAGGGCGACCGAGAGCGACAAGAGGGTCGCGGAACTTGACCGGCAGTCAGGCGAGAAATCTGATGACGCCCCCCTCAAGGAGAAGCAAGCCGAAGCCGCCAGAGAGCAGGAGCAGAATCGGCAGGCTCTGGCCAAGGCCCTGGAAGTATCCGCCTCTGCGCAGCGCGGCGTCGAACTTTCGCAGAAGAGCGTGGAGCTTGTCCGCACGCAACACGTGATCGCGAACGAGGAACTTCTCCAGTCCACAGCGATCGAGCAGGCGGCCGGCGAGGCTCTGAAGAGAACCAGCCAGCGAGTCGCTCAACCGCCACCGGGGCAGGGCACCGTCGCGTTACTCGACGGCGGGCACCTGTTCGCTACCGGCAACGATGACGGCACAGTTGTCCTCTGGGACACTAAAGAGCTGCGGCCAATCGACGTTCTCCCTGGTGAAGACGGGGCCGTGACCGCACTCTGCGTGGATGCGGAAGGTCGCCTGCTGGTGGGAAGCGCGGCAGGCACGGTCACTGCGTGGGACACCACGCCGCAATGGCGGCACATCGGCCATCTTGGTCCCTCCGACGCCGCCGGATTGGATGTCGCCTCGTCACCCATCACCGGTCGCGTGCTCTGCCTCGACTTCAGCCCTGACGGCACTCGACTGGTCGCCGGGAGCGGAATTCCCTCACGGAGTGGACAGGTACTGGTGTGGGATGTGGAGACGCGGCGTGTCGTCAAGTCATTCGATGAGCCACATAGTGATACGGTCTTCGACATCGCCTGGTCACGCGATGGATCACAATTGCTGACCGGAGCTGCCGACAGGTTCGCGAAGCTGTTCACGGCTGCGGACGGCACGCTGCTGAGAACGTTCGAAGGTCACACCGGACATGTGCAGGGTGTCGCGTGGCAGGCCGACAGCAGCCAGATTGCCACAGCAGGGGCGGACAATTCCATCAAAGTGTGGGATGTGCGTACCGGCGAACAGCGACGCACCATCAGCAGCCATACCAAGCCCGTGACTGGCGTCAGCTTTCGGCGGCTGACCGATCAGATCGTTACGGGGAGCGGCGATCAGACCGTGCGTCTGTTCCGTACCGGAGATGGCAACAACTTTCGAACGCTCAACGTCCGGGCGCCGGACGGAGCAGGGGAGTTCGTCCATGTCTCGCTGGTGACGGCCGACGGCGCCCGTATTCTTGCAGGAACTGAGGCAGGACGCGTATTCCTCTGGGATGCCGAAACGGGCAACCCACTAGCGACATTCGATGCCGTACCCGTTGTCCCCAGCGATTCCCAGGCCCTGGCTCCCGCGGAGACCGAGGGATCTCGCTGAAGGCTCGGCGGTTGCTTGAACGGGAACCAGTCAGCGGCGACACTGCTCAGACATGCGACCTCCGGTCGGCAGTGACTACCTGTGATTGCCTGGGGCATTCCCGGTGGCCGCGAGTCTGCCCTGGCCTCGAGGTTTCTTCTGAACTCTCAGTGTCTGGCCCTTTGACGGAACATCCATGAGCGACCAACTCACACGGCGGATCTTCGACGAACTGGAGCAGCTCGTGCTGATCGATCCGCACACGCACATCAATCCGCATGCGGCCGCGTCGACCACGCTGGCCGACATCATGGGTTATCACTACTACACGGAACTGGCCCATTCCGCCGGCCTGCCGCGCGAGCAGATCGAAGAGCCCGGCATCGGACCGAAAGAGAAGGTCGCCCGCCTGGTGCCCAAGCTGGCGGACCTCGACAACACCATTCAGGTCACCTGGCTGATGGAGATGTGCCGGGAGTTCTTCGGCTTCGACGACGAGCGAATCACTTCGGACAACTGGGAGTCGCTCTACGACACGGCTGAACAGAAGATGGCGCAGCCGGACTGGGAAGAGCAGGTTCTCTCACATTCCAGGCTCGAGAAGGTCTTCCTGACAAACGACTTTGACGACCCGCTCGAAGGGTTCGACACCAGCCGCTATATCCCCTGCCTGCGGACCGACGACCTCGTCTTCAAGCTCCACGAGCCCGCGGTTCGCCAGCGGCTGGCCAAGGCGACCGGCATCGAAGTCGGCGACGCACACACGCTGCGGAACGCGATCGGCAAGCTGTTCGAGCACTTCGTCAACAAGGGGGCGAAGGCGTGCGCGATCTCGCTGCCGCCGGATTTTCGGCCGACGAAAGTCGACCGGGAACTGGCGGAGATGTCGATCAAGTACACCTGTCAAGATGCTTCAGAGCGACTGACGGAGGGCAATTACATGATTGTCGATCAAACCCACGCAGCTTTGGTCAACTCCCAATTCGTCTTCTGGACGCTCGCCGAGATGTGTGCGGAACACAACCTCCCGTTCGACCTGATGATCGGCGTCAACCGGGGCGTGTATGCGAGCGGCGTCTATCAGGGGCAGGACCTGTACAACCGGCAGACGTCCCTGCACCAGTATGCCGGACTGTTCAATGCCTTTCCGGACGTGACGTTTCCGATCTCGGTGCTCGATCACACGGCCAATCCCGGAGCTGGTCAGCTACGCGTGGATCTTCCCCAACGTCGTGACGAACGGCCACTGGTGGTACTCGAACATCCCGACGTTCATCGAGACCGACACCCGCAGCCGGCTGGAGGCGGTCCCCGAGTCGAAGCTGATCGGCTACTACAGCGACATGTACAAGCTGGAGTTCGCCCTCCCCAAGTTCCGCATGTACCGCCGCGTGCTGGCCAAGGTGCTGGCCGAGTGATTTCGTGCAGGACCGCGGCTGGAGCGAGACACGGGCCATCATGCTCGGACAGCGCGTGCTGCGGGGGAACGTCGAGCGAATATTCGGGGCTTGAGCGAACGCACGGTGCGCCCCTGTGTCCCGTCCTGCGAGCGCCTTATTCCCCTCTTTCTGTGCGGACCACCTTCTTGAGTGATGCATCTGCCACCGCGAGTCAGCCGGACGACAAGGGGGCCGCGTTCTGGGCCGATGCTTCGCTGTTCAGCGTGGCCGTCATCTGGGGAGTCAACATCCCACTGATGAAGATCGGCCTGGAGCAGGTCGATGTGTTCGTATTCAACGCGGTGCGGCTGGTGATCTCGGCGGCGTCGCTGGTGGCCTTCGCAGCTTGGGAGTGGCGGCGGGGCCGCGCGCTGCCGGGCATCTCGCTGCGGGAACTGCTTGTCTACGCGGCCATGGGGACCGCCCTGTATCAAGTGCTGTTTCTGCTCGGGATGGATTACACGACCTCGGGGAACACGGCACTCATCATCGCCACGGTCCCGATGTGGACGGCCCTGCTGGCTCACGTGTTTCTGGAAGAAAGGCTGCGGCGTCTGGCGTGGTTTGGCCTGGGACTGGCCCTGGTGGGGACGGTCATCGTCGCGCTTCAGAAGGGGGACGTGACCGCCAGACGCGAACATCTACTGGGAAACATGATGGTACTCGCCGCCGCGCTGTTGTGGGCGGGCTCGACGGTCTACAGCCGACCGCTGCTGAGGTCCATCTCGCCCCTGCAACTGGCGGCCCGGGCGGGGGTCGTGTCGCTGCCGGTCCACCTGCTGCTTGCGGCAGGCCGCTACGAGCAGAACCTGCCGGCGCTGCGTTCGCCGGAGCTGTGGATGATCCTGCTCTATTCGGGCGTACTCTCCTCGGGACTGTCGCAGCCGATGTGGCATCTGGGCGTGCGTTTCGCCGGAGCCGCACACGCGGCGGTCATCCAGAACCTGATTCCGGTCGTCGCCATCGTGGCCGCCTGGGTCACCCGTGGTGAAGTAGCCACGCCCGCCCAGTTGCTGGGCGGGGCGCTCATCCTCGGCGGACTGGTCACGATGCGTATGGCACGCATCCTTCCGACCCTGGCCCGGGTCGGCTCGCCTCGTCCTGTGGCTGCAACTGTTCCCCGCGAGTCGGCCGGAGCAGGGGAAGCGCCGGTCGCAGGTCCGGCGAACGAGCTTTGTTCCCAATCCTGTGGTCGCCGACAACATGGTTGAGATTCGCACCTTCGACGGCACAGCGGAGGAGATGCATGAGTTCGTGGTGGGAGTCTGGCGCGACTCCTACGCGGGCCGCATGAGCTTCCCGGTCTGGACCCCGGAGTACTTTCGATGGCAGTTCGACCTGACAGATCCGGCTGTCCGCAACAACCAGCTCGCCGCGTATGACGGTTCGCGCCTGGTCGGGACGCTGTTCAGCATTCCCTTGAAGTTCCAGACTCCCCGCGGGGAAGAGCAGGGATCCCAGGGAAGCTGGCTGACGATCCACCCGGACTTGCGTGGGCAGGGAATCGTGCCGAGACTCGTCGAGGAACGAGTTCGGCGACACCGGGACCGAGGGGCGGGGCTCATCGTGAGTTACCGCTTTTCCGGCTCGCGACATTCGCTGGCGGAGCGTCCCCGCCCGAACGATCCCCGGGACTCGCGATATCTGCGCCGCGTCGGCTTCTGGGCACGGGTGCTCGACCCTTCACGGGCCGCCCGCTGGAACATCAGCCGCTTCGACCGCTGGCTGACACGCCTGGGGGGACTGCTGCAGCCGGCTCCCCGCGTGCGCCAAGCCACTGTCACCATCCGCCCGTATACACCTGCCGACCTGCCGGGCTGTCTCGAACTGGTCAGCCGCCAACTGCGGGTCAAGGAACTGGCAATCCACTGGGAGTTGCAGACACTGGGCCGGTTGCTGGGGGGCGGGTTCGGGCAGTGTCTCGTCGCAGTGCGCGACGACCAGAGTCCAGGGATTAGTGGCCTTTCATGTGTTGCCGTTTGCGGGGCTGACCGAGGAACCACTCGGAATTGTGGACTTGCTGGTGCCGAGTCTGTTGAGTGCAGCCGACCAACTGGCAATGATCAATTCGGCACTCCTGGAGATGCGCGAACAAGGTGCGATATTGGCATTACATGCCCGGCTGTCCCGGACAGAATCGTCCCCACTCAGAAAGGCCCACTTCTTTGCGCCCGCCCGATTCCTCGCTCGTGATTCAGTGGGTCAGCGAGCCCCAGCCCATCGCCCACGCGGGCGATCTCCAGTTGCTGTGGCGCTGAGTTCCGCCCCTCCGTCATTGGCTTCCCGCAAGTATGCAGCATCGGCAGACAGCTCGACGTCGGTTCTCGGCGGCCCTCCAGGGCGCGACGATTCCGTTCTACATGCGTCGCTGGAAGCGCTTCGAACAGAAGCTGGCAACCGCGCGACAGGTCCAGCAGGACTGGCTCTTCTGCCGGCTGCGCCGTTGCCAGGAAACGCGGTTCGGCCAGGATCATGGCTTCGCACAAATCCACAACCTCGCAGATTTTCGACAGCAGGTTCCGGTCTCCCGATACGATTACTTCGCTCCGTACATCGATGCTGTGGCCCGCGGAGAGTTCGATGCCCTCGTGCCCGACGATGATCGCGTCCTGCGATTTACGATTACGACCGGCAGCAGCGGTTCCCCCAAACTCAATCCCGTGACAACCACGTGGCTGAAGGAGTACCGCTATGCGTGGGATGTCTGGGGACTGAAGCTGCTGCTCGATCATGCAGACAGGCTGGGAGGCAAGATCCTGCAGCTTGCCGGGACCTGGAACATGGGCACGACACCGGGCGGACTGCAGATCAGCATGGTCAGCGCCCTGCTGGCACGTTATCAGCATCCGTTTGTCCGCCCGTTCTATGCCATTCCGAATGCACTCAACGAAGTTTCCGATCCAGTCGCACGCTATTACACCGCGCTGAGGCTGAGCGTCACCGAGGACATCGGCCTGATCATCCTGATGAATCCCGGCACACTGATTCGCCTGGCAACGCTGGGAAATGAGCACCGGGAAGACCTCATCCGCGACATCCACGACGGAACGCTGTCGCGGAACTTCGAGATTCCAGACGCCGTCCGGGAGATTTTGCGAAAGCGGACTCGAAGGCGTGCGCCGTCCCGCGCGAAAGAACTCGAAGGGACCGTCGAGCGGCTCGGGCGACTGTATCCCCGGGACTACTGGGACGAGCCGACCATCGGCTGCTGGCTCGGGGGCACGGCCGGCTATCAGATGCGGTATCTGCCCGAGTACTTTGGCGAGGCTCCGCTGCGCGACATGGGACTCGTCTCGAGCGAGGGACGCCACACGATTCCCATCGAGGACGGGAAGCCGGAAGGAGTACTCTCCATTACGGCCGGTTACTACGAGTTCATCCCGGCCGAAGAGATCGATGCCGCGCATCCGACCATCCTCGAGGGACATGAACTGGAACACGACCGGGACTACTACCTGCTGATGACGACCTCGGCCGGCTATTACCGTTTCAGTATCGGTGACATCGTGCGCTGCCGGGGATTCGTGGGTGAAGCACCGCTGCTGGAGTTCCTGCAGAAGGGGGATCGGTGTGGAGACCTGGAGGGCGAGAAGCTCACCGAACGTCAATTTCTCGATGCCGCGACAGAGGTCGCTGCGGAACTGCAGATCACGCTGGGCCAGATCACGGCCATTCCCACCCGCCCGGAAGGCGACCTCCCCTGCTATGTGGTCATCGTGGAGGGGCAGACCATCTCCTCACAACCGCTCCGCGACCAGTTTCTGCAGCGGCTTGACGAACGACTGATGTCGGTAAACTTTCTCTATGCGGCAAGGCGACGCGAAGGCGTGCTGGGGTTTCCACGCCTGCATCCGATCGCCTTGAGAGCCTGGGAGCGGTTCATCAGCGAAGAAGTGGCACGACGCGGCACGGGTGACTATCAATACAAGCACCCGGGGCTCGTGCAGGACGACTCCTGGCTCGAGCGTCTGCCTGCCGTGCCGTCACCAACTTGGCCCGGCTGATTCCTGTCGCAGCCAGTTCCGATCAGCCGACGACCACCTTGGCAGGATCCGCCTGAGGCACTTCGGGGGCCGGCGGCAAGGGCAGATCGACGCGACGATAGTCCTCTGCCATCGGATCGGCCAGGTCCTGCGATTGCCACCAAGTGCCCAGACGGCTGGCAAGATGTCTCGGCACGCCGCCGGATGTCCGGCACAACGCCTCCCCACTTGAGATGAAACGCAGCCATGGACTGCATGCGACAGCGGGGAAACGCGGCAACGAAACATTCGCGATAGGCGGGGCGGAACCGGCTCTTGAAGTGATACACGCGCCGGGGATCGTACCACCAGGGGAGTCGCGACCACCACATTCTCATGTAGAGCTTCACCAGCCCATTGCCATCGGAACGCGTCTGGCAGTGCAGCCCCGGGACCAGGCACAGCGACAGGAACGGGACGCCCTCATCCTTTAACGTCCGCGAAACCTGCAGAATCAGGTAAGGAATCACGCCGCGGGTCGCATCGGGTCGGCGGCGATACATCTCGGTGGCCCAGACTTCGCCACCGGCTGAGGGGGTCGCAATCACGAATGCCTCGATCCGTCCCTCCCGCTCCGCGACAAACAGCCGCTTGCGATGCAGTGAGTACGGATCGAACCGACTGACCATCAGCGATAATTCACGGCCGAACACGGTTTCCCGGACATGCTGGTCGGAGATCTCCGACAACTGCGGGACTATCGTGTCGCGATACTCCTGCGGAGACTGTTCCGGCTGAACCTCACGGAAGTGCACGCGCTCGCGGATGCAGTGGTTCTCCTGCCGACGCACCCAGGAGAACTCCTTGCCGCGCCATGTCGCGAGCTGCAGGTCCATCAGCGGCTCTTCGCCGATCTTCGTCAACTCGAAACCGGAATCCTGAAAGAGGGGAATGTCTGCGGAAACGACATTGAAGAAGGTGACCTCCCAGTGATTGCGCGCGACGCACTCCATGAACTCCCGGAGCAACTGCGGTCGATCTTCCGCCGCCGCGATCAGCCCACCCAGCACGAAGACGTGGCGGCGCCATTGGGCAAAGCTCACGAAGCCGCGGTCTTCGGAACTGAAAAAATAGTGGCGCTCGTCCTCGAGAAACAGGTAGGAGTCGTACGTTTCGCCGTGGTCGAACGCAAGCCGCTCCGCGGTCTGCAGCCGCTGACCATTCAGCTGCGCACGGTCGAGAACATGACCAGTTTTTTCTGCCACGTGCTGGGCACTCGCATCATCACTCGCGGGCCGATCGTCAGACTCTCCGCCATACTACACCGAGCACCTGGCAACGTCGAGGATGGGAATCTGTTTTCCCTCAGCTCACAGGTTGCCCCTTCGTCAGTTTCCTCACATCTTCCTGGCGGTCAAAGTGGGACGACAGGCCAGTCGCGAGGATTCCGGGCGAGTTTACCGCTCATCAACGTCTTTCAGGGCCGGTCATCTACGGCAGAACCCGGGCTCTGCTATACTGATGAATCTGTGCGGATCGTGCGCGGAAGCGCGGGCACGTCCGCATTCCGGAAACTGTGACTTGAAGCGCACCGATGGCCCGTATGATTCTGCTGCAGCAGGGGTCGGCAACAACTTTCGAACTGACTGCTCCAGAAACGATCTTCGGTCGGCACCCCGACTGCACGGTGCAGTTGCAGTCGAACATGATTTCCCGACAGCATGCCAAGATCACTCGCCAGGGTGATGATTTCGTGCTGGAGGACATGCAGAGCGGCAACGGCACCTTCGTCAACGGGCAACGCATTGCCGTCCCGACCGTGCTGAAGAATGATGACCGCATCAAGCTCGGGCCGATGCTGCTGCGCTTTGAGGCGGACGGTCCTGCCGGCGGCGCCGAACTGCCGGACCACACACTCGTCAGTGAGACGCCCGGAGTCACGATCACCAATGAGGATTCCGGCTCGACCATCATGGGTTCGGTGGATGACGCGGCGGGCTTCGGTCTGCTCGATGTTCAACCCCAGGCAAAGCTCAAAGCGGTCCTCGAAATCAGTCGCTCGCTCGCCGGCACCGTGGACCTGAATGCGCTGCTGCCGCGAATCCTCGACTCCCTGTTCGAAGTGTTTCCGCATGCCGACCGCGGCTGCATCCTGCTCAGCGACGAGACCACGGGCAAGATGCTGCCGCGAGCCTTCAAGCATCGGCGAGACGACGATGACGACTCAGTCAAGCTCAGCCGCACCATTCTGCAGAAAGTTCTGGAAGAGAAGAAGGCGATTCTGTCTGCCGACGCAGCCAGTGACAGCCGCTTCGAAGCGAGCGAGTCCATCTCGAGCCTGACCATCCGCTCCATGATGTGCGTCCCGCTGCTGAGCCTTACCGGGGAGCCGATGGGTGTCATCAATATCGACACACAGAACCCGCTCGCACAGTTTCGCAAGGATGATCTGGACATCATGATCGCTGTCGCAGGACAGGCAGCGCTTTCCTACGAGACGGCTCGACTGTTGTCGTCCTATGTCGAGAAGCAGAAGCAGGACAACGAAATGCAGATTGCGGCCAACGTGCAGTTGGCTTTGCTGCCGTCCAAGGATGAGTTGCCCAACATCGACGGCTACGAATTCTTCGCTTCGTATGAGTCGGCCCAGGCCGTGGGCGGCGACTACTACGACGTGTTTCCCTTGCCAGACGGGAGGACCTGCCTGGCGTTCGGCGATGTGGCAGGCAAGGGGGTTCCGGCCTCGCTGGTGATGTCGCGGTTATCGAGCGTGGTGCGCAGCACGCTGACGCACGTCGCCAAGGCCGACGAGGCGGTCGCCCAGATCAACGCCCACATGTGCGACAAGGCGGTCGAAGGCCGCTTCGTCACCTTCGTGCTGACGCTGCTGGACACCGTGAATCACACGATGTCCGTCGTTAATGCCGGTCACATGTCACCCATGATTCGACATGCCGATGGAACCGTGGAGGAACTCCCCGACAGCATCACCGGCATTCCGCTCGGCGTGATGGAGGACTATCCCTTCGAATCCCTTGATCACGCACTGGCCCCCGGAGATACCGTCGTCATCTATACCGACGGGGTCAGCGAGGCCATGGATCCGGGAAGCGAGCTCTACGGTGTCGAGCGGCTGCGTGAGCTGATCGCAAAGTCTGCCGTGAGTGCTGCAGAGCTCGGAGTGACCATTCGCGCAGACGTCCGACAGCACGCGAATGGTCGACACCAGAACGACGACATCACCCTGATGGTCTTCGGGCGACTGGCCGAGTGACATCCCTGTCCGGCCTCCGGCAAGGCGCGTGTCCGGTTCAAGTCCAGACTGCGAGCGGGTCCCCGACCCCTTCAGCTCTCGGTGCGGTAGGTCACTGAAGGTTCGGCCACCTTGCGATAGCCAAGGTCCCGAATCACCTCCAGCACTTCGCTCCAGGTCGGGAACTGACGACCACTGCGGCGTTTGTAGTCATCCATGGCCCGCATGAACTCGATCTCTTCGGGCTGATAGTCACGCTCACATGTGGTCGGATCAATCTGGCGGCGGCGTTCGACCTTCTGGCGCCGGGAACTCGTGCGTCGTTCGAGACTGGCGAAATCTGCCTCCTCGGTGACGCGTCGGTCGCCCATGAGCCGACGATTGCGAAGTCGGCGGTCAGTGCGCAGCTCTGCCGGAATCTCTACTTGTTCAGCCATGCGAAAACCTCTGAGGGGTGGAGGAGAGAGAAACGCTTGACCAGCTCTCCGAAAGCGGTCAGGCGTCGTCAGCCAATCAGACTCCATCGCGATAAGTATGCGACGGGAAACTTGAGCTGTCAGAGTTTCCGGAGGATAAGGACTGCGAAAACCAGCTCAAGATTTACAGTTTGATGGCTCGGCCGGTTATGACGGTCATTCGCCCCAGCTCCACACCGACACCCCCTTTGCAGCCCGATCAGCGGCCGCCAGAAGGTCGGCCGTCACGTCGACTTCCTCGGGGATTTCGGGACCGCCTCGAGAACAGCCTCGACTGCAGTGCTCAGTTCTCTTCCCAGCGGCTCGAGGCGCCGGCCCCAGGCATTGACCCACGCGGAGGTATGACGTGGTTCATCCTCTTCGTCCGACATCGCGAGGCCAGCCGGGATGACCAGCACCACCGTGTCAGTCATCATCTCGGTGGCGCTCTGGGCCATTGCGACCAAGGACTTCTTCTGGTCGGTAGCGGATGGGCGAGCAACAACGCCGGCGCTGCTCGGAGTCGCCAGAGTCGACCGACCTTCCCGCTGCAGGCTGCGGGCCACGGTTGTCGAGCCGGCAAAGCCCGTCAACCAGAGTGATGCCGCCAGCAGACATGAAGCCGCAGCAGCCGTCACGACCGCCAGTACCTGCTGAGCATTGTGCGCGTGGACAGGCGAGACCAACGGCAGGCGCTGAATCCGGGGGAAGGTCTCGCCGGCCTGTGACGCATCACGCAGCGTTGAGACGACTTGCTGCACCAGGCTGGCTCGAGGAACCCCGGCCTGCCAGACAGGAATGAGATCGGAAAGCCCCCGTGCCTCATCCCAAAGGGACTGACAAGTCGGCTGGGCACACGTCGTGGCATGAGCCAGCACACCCTCATCCAGATCCACCAGGGGCTGACGGGCGAGGATCGCAGCTTCAAGACGATGATGAAATCGATCGCAATTCATGTTCTGTTCCTTGCCACACACCACGGCGACGCAGCCGTTCTGCCAGTTGATGACGTGCCCGATGGAGCCAGGTCTTCACGGTCCCGGTCGGACAATCCAGAACTTCGCTGATCTCCTGACAATTCAACTCGTTTTGATGAAACAGGATGAAGCAGATCCGATAATCATCCCGCAATTCCGCCAGCGCTCGATCCACCTCCTCCGCGAGGTCACCCCGATTCAGGTCGGCTGAGTTGGCGGTCGGCTCCCAGACCAGCTCTGCGGGCGCCGGACGCTCCGTTCTCCGCTTCAGTGTGGTTCGGCAGCGGTTGGCGGCAATCGTGAGCAACCACGGAAGCATGGCCCGCGAGGGATCCCACTGCCCCAGATGCCGCATTGCCCTCACCAGCGAATCCTGCGCAACATCTTCCGCGTCCTGACGATGACGCAGCATCCGGATGCACAAGCCGAAGACCGGTTGCTGGAACCGCTCGACGAACTCGCTCCACGCCCCTTCATCGCCGGCGAGACAGCGCTGCACCAACTCCACCACGTCGTCATTCACGAGGAGTATCCCGGATACCTCTGGGAGTACCTTGGAGGTCGCCTGCAGGTTTCACGCGGAATCTTGCAAAGGTGTGATCCACGCCGCCTTGCTGACGGCCACCATGGCGCGAATGCCACTTCGGATGCTGCAGTGATTTCCTCCGGGGCCTGGTCAGCCTGGTCACGCGTGTGGGCCCATCGGGCAGGATGACCGGTCGGCAAGGGCCCGCGCAACGGCAATCTGCCCGGCGGACCGCCTTGCTCCGAGGTGCGACCAGCTATTTCTGCACACACTCACGCGCCAGTGTACGGGCTGCCTTGTAGGCATGCCGCACCGTGAACATCCGCGATTCGATCTGCTCTTCACCGTAGTAGCGACCCGAGTCGCTGTGAGGGAGACCGGCCAGCGCCAAAGTCAACGGAAGCAGATCCAGGAACTCACGATAACGGCGCTGCTGCTCATTCGGTTCATTCACGGAAAATCCCCCTCGTCAGTGAACTTTGAGACTCACAGGCAACGTCCACACCTCTCCAAGCCACAGGCTCGCGGGTTCTGCAGGAAGCCGTAACACAGCGGATCGGAGCGGTGGCCACGTTTCGCACGGAGAACAGCCCGGGCATGGGTGGGGCCTCGGCGATGCCTCAACCGCTACTTCTGCTGAGGCCGCCGTTGCAGATATTGCTTGATGATGTCGCCAGCGGTATCCGTAACCTTTACCTCACTCGACTTTCCATCTCCAGAGGCACCCGCGGGTGGCGCGGGTGGCTTTGCGCCCGTCGTCGATGGATCGGGGAGATTGACATCCGCAGTCGTGCGCCCAGCCTCCTGCTGAGGTGGCGGCTGGGGCTGAGGTGCTACAGGCATCTGCTGCTGCGGATATCCCGGCATCTGCTGATGAGGATACCCCGGCATCTGCTGCGGATACATCGGCATCTGCTGTGGATACATCGGCATCCCATAGGGATAGCCCATCTGGGGATAGCCCATGGGGTACCCCGGAGGCTGCTGCGCGTAAGCCGGATGCTGCCCGGGGTACGGCTGCAACACCGTGTCATTCTGAAACGCGCCCGTGTCCTGGAGCGCGGCGGGAACATCACCCACGACCGGCATGTTGTCCAGCGTCTCCTGACCCGTCGGGTCGCTTCCGCCCACGATCGTCTCGTTGACCGGATCGGCGGCGTCAATCACCTGACCAGGTTCTGGCACGGAAACGGCAGGGGACTCGCCCTCGCCGATGTGAATTTCGAACTCGAGTTGTCCGATGGCCACAACGTCACCCGAATTCAACACCACCTCCCCACGCAGCCTCTCGCCATTGACGAGAGTGCCGTTGGTGCTCCCCAGGTCTCGCAGGCGCAGCGTGTACTCGTCGGCGTGAAAGACGCAGTGATGCCGGCTCACCAAGTCGCTGTTCGGGCGGAGGTGACAGTCCTCTTCGCGACCAATCAGGAATCGGCCGACGGGCAGCGGGATGACGTTTCCGGTGTGCTTGCCCGAAACGACCCGCAATTCAGCATTCACCATTTTCTCAGCACTCCTGGAACCAGCCAGGAACCGATCTGACAGAGAGGCAGATCGCAGAAAACTCCTGACCAAATACAACTTCAACCGGCGGAGTTGACGCCGAGGAAACTTCGCGCGGAACCATGCCCGTATCCACTGGAAGAACTGCTTCCACCCTATCAATCAGCTCCGATGAAGTCAATCACGGGTCTCCCCATCTTCACATCCGAATGGCCGGGAAACCTACCGCGAGTCTGCACAGCTTCCCACACGCAGGCGACTCGGAGACTCGGCCTGCTCACTCTCAACGGAACTCGGTCCCGGACTCGGACACGCCCGCACTCCGGTAGCGAATACGCTCAAGGTCCTTCACGCGCTGAGTCTCGCTGCAACTCAACGATGACCACTGCCAGTCGTCCCCCAGCGTAGCGAGCAGGGCCGGCCACAGGCGCTGCTCCAGTTCGGCGTCCGCAGGGACCTCGTCGACGAGATCTGCCAACCCCGGCAGCTCGGGGGCGAAGGGCGAGGCCTTCAGCAGCAGACTTCCATGCTGGAGCACCGCTCCCCGACGACGGCGCTGGGCACTCCCCAGGATCTTGTGCCCCACGCACAGAACGTCGTTCACATCGCCACGCAGAAAGCAGAGCAGCCCTGCATTGGCCGCGACATCGGTGGCGGCCCGGAAATGGGCCGTCACACCGCACTCCGCGAGCACGTCGATGATCGACTGATGCACCTCGCGGTAGAGGCGACCTGGCTGACGGGCCAGGGGATGGCGGGGCGGCAACGCGCAGGAGTAGGTCAACTCATGGTGATGGACGATCGCGCCACCGCCCGACAAGCGACGAACGCGTGGCAGATCCCGAACGCGCACATCTGCATCGGCGGCCTCTGGTGCCTGGAAGTATCCCAGAGAGAGGGTCGCCTCCGACCAGCGATACCATCGCACGCTCACATCACCGCGTTCCAGTGCCGCCTCGAGCAGCAGCTCGTCGACCGCCATGTTCCACGATCCGCATCGCACTTCGGGATCGCTGAGGACACGACAGGTCGGGTGGATGTCGTCAGCCCCGTACGCGGCTTCAACACCCGCTTCGGACGTCTCGAGATTGGCCGGACGACGACCAGCAGGCGCGTCTTCAGTCAGCATCTGGGGTCCACCGCAGGCAAGGATGACGACCGGCCGTCACTTCGTCCGGCCGGGAGATGATCGTGGTGTGCGGCGCGTTCTTGACCACCTCCGTGTCCTCACACAGGATGGCGAGAAGCACCTCCACAAACCGATCGAGAGTTTCTCGGGATTCCGACTCCGTCGGCTCGATCATGAGGGCCTCCGGCACATCGAGCGGGAAGTAGACAGTCGGAGCATGGATTCCGAAGTCCAGCAGACGTTTGGCAATGTCACCGGCCGTAATCCCGCGGTCCTGCTTGACCTGCCTCGCTGACGCCACGAACTCATGCATGCAGCGCAAGCCGTGGGGCACCGGGAGCTTGTCCTGCAAACAGGCCTTGAGGTAGTTGGCGTTCAATACGGCGTTCTCGGAAACCTCCCGCACGCCTGCGGCCCCCAAAGTTCGCAAGTAGAAGTATCCCCGCAGCAGGATGCCCACGTTGCCGAAGAACGTCCGCATGCGACCGATGGACTTTGGGGGCGTGACCAGCCGATACCCCTCCGGTCGGCGTTCAACGACCGGCCCCGGCAGGTAATCCGCCAGGAAATCCCGTACCGCGATCGGCCCAGCACCTGGTCCGCCGCCACCATGTGGCCCGGTAAACGTCTTGTGGACGTTGTAGTGCATCATATCCCCGCCGAAGTCGCCGGGGCGGGTGATCCCCAGGATGGCGTTCATGTTGGCGCCGTCGATGTAGACCAGACCACCCGCTTCGTGGAGCATCGCCGAAATTCGCGCGATCTGCGGCTCGAAGAGACCCAGCGTGTTGGGATTGGTCACCATGAACACCGCGGTCTGGTCATCGACATGCCGCTGCAGTTCCTCGCAATCGACAAGTCCGTTTTCGGTCCTGGGAAGCTGGATGCAGTCAAACCCCGCAAGCGCCGGCGCTGGCAGGATTCGTTCCATGTGCGCTGCTGGGAA
Organism: uncultured Planctomycetaceae bacterium; assembly: GCA_963715185.1. Taxonomy (GTDB): domain Bacteria; phylum Planctomycetota; class Planctomycetia; order Planctomycetales; family Planctomycetaceae; genus CAVPPT01. The sequence goes on along the minus strand of CAVQRG010000008.1, from coordinate 283,148 downwards.
AGAGCACCTTGGTTCGCGTCTCTCCCCGGTCCTGGAAGTAAGCCGATGCCACCAGGAGGGCGGTCAACTCGCCTTGGGCACCGGCTGCAGGTTGCAGGGAGACGGCCGGCAATCCCGCGATCTCGCCCAGCATCTCTTGCAGATCGTACAGGACTCCGAGCAACCCCTGTGTGTCTGCCTCGCGCTGGTGCGGATGCACATCTCCGATCCCCGGGAGACGTGCCAGTCGTTCGTGCCGCTTGGGGTTGTACTTCATCGTACAGCTTCCCAGCGGATAGAAGTGCGTATCGACGGACATGTTGAGCGTCGACAGGTTGACGAAATGCCGTACAACCTCCGGCTCGGTGAGTTCCGGCAGCGGAGGAGGATCGGAGGCGAGATGTTCTGCAGGGATCAGTTTGTCGACCGGATGCGACGGCACATCAGCCGCCGGAAACGTCGTTCCCCGTCGGCCCCGATGCGAGAGTTCGAACAGTGGTTGAATGGCCTGACGGTTTCGCATGTGCAATCCAGAAACTTCTGTGAGACTCGCCGCCGAATACAGAGCCGATTGCCCGCTGAACCAACATGGCCTGCGGCTCCATTCCCCTCGCGTCACTTCCGCCTCGTCCTCAGGTCTCCGCCCGCCTCGTGATCGAAGTTCGAGAGTTCGTCATCCCCTCGAACCGCAACGTCGATTCGTGCCACCAGAGCAGGAGGCCTGCTCCAGTCCCCTCACGATGCCGATAACGCCGCCGCAAGTTGGTCGATCTCCTCTTTGGTCCGTCGCTCTGTGACGGCCACCAGCAATCCGTCTGAGGTCTCCGGCCCCAGATCGAACCCGGCATCAGCAGCCCGCTGCCGGACGACCGCCGCTCCCTGTTCGCAGTCCAGGGTAAACTCGAACAGGAACGGCTGTGGATACTTCAGCGTGAGTCCCGGAACCGTCGCCAGCCTTTCGGCTGCGTAATGGGCCTTCTGACAACAGAGCTGCGCCACGTCCTGCAGCCCCCGGGGGCCGAGGGACGCCAGATAGACGGTCGAACGTAAGGCGAGCAGTCCCTGATTCGTGCAGATGTTGCTCGTGGCCTTGTCGCGGCGAATGTGCTGCTCCCGCGTTTGCAGGCTGAGAACATAGCAAGGCTGGCCGTTACGGTCCTTTGCCCGTCCCACAAGCCTTCCCGGCATCTGGCGGACAAACCTCTCACGACAGGCGAAGAGCCCCAGGTACGGACCCCCGTACTGCAGGGGAATTCCAAGTGGCTGGCCTTCTCCCACCGCGATATCGGCACCGTAGTCGCCGGGCCGACGCAGCAGGCCCAGCGTCAGGGGATTGAACGACACCACCGCCAAGGCCCCAACCTCGTGGGTCGCCGCGACAAGCCGTTCGACGTCCTCCAGACACCCGAAATAGTTGGGATGCTGAATCACCAGACAGGCCACCTGTTCGTCCAACGCGGCCTGGACCTTGTCCAGCTCGCAGATCCCATCGGTGGGTGGAATGACGACGACTTCACAGTCGATGTGCCGGGCGTAAGTCTTCACCACGTCCTGATACTGGGGATTGAGCGAGCCGAGCAAGAGGACCTTGCGCCGGGACTTGTTCACTCGCAACGACATGAAGACCGCCTCACTGACAGCCGTCCCCCCCTCGTACAGGCTGGCATTCGCGACCTCCATACCGGTCAGCTGACAGATCAGCGTCTGATACTCGAAGAAGACCTGCAGTGACCCCTGCGAGGCCTCGGCCTGATAAGGCGTGTAGGCCGTGTAGAACTCGCCGCGGGAAGCGATCTCATCCACCACGGCGGGGATGAAATGATCGTACGCTCCGCCACCGAGAAAACAGGCCCGCTGCCTGCCGGTAACATTTGCCGCGGCCTGTCGGGTGACCTCCGCTTCGAGGTCCATCTCGGTCAGGGCATCCGGCAGGTCGAGCAACCCTGAGAGTCGGACTTCCGGCGGAATCTCCCCGAACAAGTCCTCCATCGTCGCCACGCCGATCTTTGCCAGCATCTCGCGTTGCTGGTCGGGTGTGTTGTACAGGTAGGAAGACACACCGACTCCTGTGTGAGTTGAGTCCAGAAGATTAGGGGAGGAAATGACACCACCCAGGTGGAGTCGCCAATGAGTCATAGGGCCGACCCGGTGGGAAGTCACCGTCTGCGCCTCAGAAGCCGGGGGCCGGCCTCTCCGCAGGCGAGCACCTTCAATGTGACCCGGCCTCACAGTGCCGCTGATAATTCGCGTAGTCCATCAGGCGATCGACCGAGGCGACGTCGACGAGCCGAACCTTGGCAATCCAGCCCTTCCCGAAGGGATCGTCGGAGAGGAATTCCAGATGATCAGGCAAGGCTTCGTTGATCTCGACGATTTCTCCCCCGACGGGAGCGTAGAGATCTGCCGCCGCCTTGACGCTCTCGACCACACCGAATGCATCCCCGGCCGAGACGGTCTCGCCGACCGTGGGCAGCTCCACAAAGACCAGGTCCGTCAACTCCTTGACGGCAAAGTCGCTGATCCCCACCGTCGCGATTTCTCCCTCGGTGAAGACCCATTCGTGGGTTTTTGCGAATCTGAGATTCTCCGCTTCCATCGCTCTTGCCTCCAGGTAGCAGTTCGGTGCGCCCACGACGATAGCGAGGGCACATGCACTTGAAAAGCGATGGCCCGGCGGGAATCCGGGAAGACACCTGTCAGGCGGAGTTGCCCGGAACAGAGCCGGGAGCGACACGGCTGCGTGTGGCTTAAATCAGGGCTCAGCGGAACAGGAGGACTCGCGCTGCTCCCGCTCGATCTGTCGAATCTTCTCGACGCGTCGCGCGTGACGCCCTCCTTCAAAGTCCGTCGCGATCCAGAGTTCCACAATGCGTTTGAGCAGTCGGTCCCCCAGCAAATCAGCCGACATGCACATCACATTCGCGTCGTTGTGGCGGCGGCTCATCTCCGCCGAGACATCGTCGTGACACGTGACGGCCCGGACATCCGAGTATTTGTTGGCCGTAATGGCCATCCCCATCCCGGTCCCACAGATCAGGATGCCCCGGTCCAGCTCATGCTCGGAGACTGAGCGGGCCACCTTGCTGGCGAAGTCGGGGTAGTCGACGCTCTCCTCGCTGTCGGAGCCGTAGTCGATGACGTCGTGCCCCATGTCCTGCAACAGCTTCAGGATCTGGTCCTTGACCTGAAAACCACGATGGTCACTGGCCACTCCGATTCTCATGACGAGTCTCTTACAGGATCCGGGAAATCTGGTCGGCAATCACTTCAACGGATTCAGCGATTTCTGCGCGGCACTCTTCGTAAGCCTCCTGCGTGAATCCCATGGGATCCAAGACATCCTGTCCCCTGCGGGAGAGCAACTGGATCACGTCTGCGAGATGCGGATGCGATCGCAAGATCGCATTCCGGTGTCCTGAAGTCATAGTAAACACGCAGTCTGCCTGGGCCAGCATCACGCTCGTCAATGGTTGCGACGCGTGCATTCCCAGATCAATCCCGTGAGGCCGATTGACGTCGATGGCCTCGCGACTGGCCGGGGCACCTGGCATTGCCGCCAGTCCTGCCGAGGACGCGATCACGCCAGACTCGGACAAGTCCTCAACAGCACATTGTAGACGATCCGCCATCGCTTTGCGAAAGATTCCCTCAGCCATCGGACTGCGGCAGGTATTTCCCGTGCAAACGAACAGCACACGGATCGCGCGCATGTGCCGGATGTCCTCGGGACTCAAGGCACCTCCTGGCTGCAACTGGCAGTCATCGTTAGTGATATGGATGGTGGTCCGGGGGGCATGGTCGGCGATCGCTCCCCCATCGACGAGAAGCGAAACACGGTCCTGGAGATCCGCGACCAACTCCTCCGCAGTCGACCAGCAGGAACGCTTGCCCGTGGCATCCCGTCGCGCGGGCCAGCCGAACAGCAGTGGCCCGGGCACAAATTCGAGGACCTGCGACACCAAGGGAGACGCTGAGATGCTCAGTCGCAATCCTTGCTCTGTCGTCGCCAGTTGGCGCGACGGAGCAGAAAGCTGGGCGGCCAGTTCGTGATCGTATTCCCGGAAAACCAGGTCCACGTCTCCAGGCCAGCATCGACGCATGAGACGATTGACGGCGGGAGTCCGGCCGGGAACCAGGTCTTCCGCCTCTTCGAGGTTGCTGACGGCGAGAAACCCCGCAATATCGCCGTTCATCCCCGTCAACTGCCCCGACCCTGTTTCCCGCGTTGCGAGGGCAGGGCGCATAGGCCGACGTCAGGGGTAAAGCCACGACCTGGCCCTCAGTGAGCGATTCCACAACCCGGTGAATCACGTCCCGAGCATCATCGGCGGGTCCAAGATGTAGGGTGTCAGGCATCGATTTGGGGAGCCGAGGCACTTACGAGGTCGCCGAGGATGGCTCCGGGAGGCGATCGTGTCGATGGGGAGATTTCAGAGACCAGGCGACCGATCTCCCGATGCGGAGAAACGCGTCACAACGAATGATAGTGTGGACGGTTAGAGCAATCAATCGAGTCGTGGCGCGTCCCTCGATGGCGCGGCATGCGGCTCGAACGGGAATGAAGATCCGACACTGTCTGCCTGTGGACACCTCGGCGGAATTGAACCACCAGAGCGTTACCGGAGAGACGTCGACCACAGGATCCTCGAGGGCTTGTCGGCGACCGACTGGCGAACGGCGATGCACCTCCAGCCGACCTCCATAAGATTCTGGGCGACCTCATCGTGCCCGCAGAGCCTCGGTGGTCCTGACAGATTGGAGCGATCTGGCGAGGGCTGCGGGCGCACTGCACGCGACATCGGGAGTTCGACGACGCGAAGGGAGACATCCCGGTCGAGAAAGCGTACATTGGGAGCCGATCAGGCCGTGATGTTCGACGAAATCCAACGCCCTGTCGAAATGTTGCTGGTTGACGTATCGCGGCACGCATTGTTAAGTCTCGTTGATCGTTCTTGTGTCTTGGTTGGGTTTACCTCAGGGAGAGCAACGTTGAATCAGCCACGGCGATATCCCGATCGCCAGAAGAAGGCCTCGGATCCCAAGGCCGCGTTTCGCCGCATCGTGGAGTTCAAGGGCATCAGCACCCTCAGCGATCACCAGTATCGGCGACGTATCAGGGATCTTTACGATGGGCCAGCCGGTGCCATGCTCGCGATCGGCAGTCGGCTGTCGCTGCATGAACCTCTCGTGGGCCGCATGATCCGCCGTGGCAAGTTCGACGTCACGCGCTTCCGGCGGATCCTGGACATTGGCGCCGGGGCCGGACAGATCCTGGGGCATCTGCTGCGAGTCGTCGCTCCCGGTACACAGATCGTGGCCTGCGATCTGTCACAGCCCATGCTGTGCCGCGCCAGGCAGCGTACGAAGAGCAAGCGACCGTTATACGTGTCTGCCGACATGACACACCTCCCTTTCGCGGATGGCCAGTTCGACTGCATCACCTGCGGTTATGTGCTGGAGCACCTGTCGGATCCACACCCGGGTCTGAATGAGTTGCAGCGTGTGCTGGCACCGGGCGGCAGTATGCTGCTGATGGCCACCGAGGACACCTACCTGGGGGCGCTGACGAGCCGAACCTGGAAATGCCGCACCTACAACCGGGATGAGCTGCAGACCGCCTGCGAGTCCGCCGGACTCCCCTGGAATGAGGAGTTGTGGTTTACGCCAGCCCACCGCTACCTGCGCATGGGCGGCATTCTCGTGGAGGCCCGCAAGCCACTGCTGGCACTCCCGGCAGCGACCAGTACGGCCTGTGACGCTCAGTCAGAATAGCGCTCGGGATTCCAGTCGTGCGCCAGGCCGCACAGTGTGTCGAGGACCTCGGGATCATCGCTACAGGCGATGATCCCCGGAAGCCTGAGCATGTCGGCCCGCTCATCGAGCCACAGATCTCCGAAGTGCACGGGCTCGCGATTGTGGACCCAGACGGCATCGCCTCCCAGCGCCGCGCAATGTGCAGCGACACCGGAAAGTCGTAAATGTTGGGCGAGTGAATCAGCGATCCCGCGAACTCACCGGTGGCCATCAGGGGATAGATGCTGCCGGGCATGTCGTCGGGCGCATAGCCGACCAGGCCCGCATCGCTGACATCACGGGCGTGGGCTTCGCACTGTTCGAGAAACCCGATGAGGTAAATCCCACGACCCTGCAGCCGCTGCCCGCCGGCGAAATCTGGCAGTGTTGTGAGAACATCCCTCGCAGGGGATCGGGGAACGTCAGGACCGCAATACACACGGCCATCACGGACTTCGACCCAGGTGCCATTCCCGCCCGTTTCCGGCAAGTAGACGAGAGAGTAATGGACGGTCACCGGGCTGCGGAGGTGCAGCATGACGCAGTATCCATCTCCCGATCTGTCTCGAAACTGCTTGGTCCCGTCAATCGGATCGAGGGCGATCGTCAGCGGGCCCTCAGTCGCGAATGCCGTCAGGTCGCCCGTGGTCTCTTCCGCTTCCAGACGGCAGGTCCGCAGTACTGGATCGCTGTCCACCAGTGCCCCCACAAGCAGTTCCTGAACGGTGAGGTCGGCGAGCGTGAGGGCATCCGTGTTGGCGTTCCCGGAGGTCTTCCCCGTCAACCCGATGTCGAATCCCCGGAGTCGTCGCGCGATGGCCCCGGCCCAGCGCATCACAGGGGGCATCGACTCGCGAGGCGCATCCCTCACCTGATCGACGTGTTGAAGATCCACATCCTGATTCATCGGCGTCACGCTCCTCTTTGCTGCTGGATTTTCTGGATCAGACGCGCAGCGACATCAATCCCCGTTACCCGTTGAAAGGCCTGCCAACCTGGCACCGCGTTGACCTCGAGCACATAGCAACGCCCGCGACGATCATACAACAGGTCGATCCCGGCGAAGAGCGACTGGACGGCGTCCGCCGACCGCAGCGCAAGATCACGCTCGCCCACCGTCGCCTCGTGGGGCACTGCGGTCGCCGACCGGGACACGTTGGTGCGGAAGTCATTCGGACTGCAGCGTTTGATGGCTCCGACCACTTCGCCCCCCAGCACCAGCAGGCGAATGTCGAAACCCTCGTGGGGAACGAATTCCTGCAGGTAGATGACCGCCTGGATCCGCTGCAGGGTGGAGAAGGCGCGCACCGCCAGATCGGGATCGCTGACACGCAGGATACCTCGCCCCTCCGAACCAAAGATCGGCTTGACGACCACGTCACCGCCGAGTTGCGAGAAGCCCTCACAGGCCTCTTCGACAGACTCGCAGACGATTGTGTCCGGCACGGGCAGGCCGGCCTGCGCCAACAGGCTCGTCGTCAGATACTTGTCGACGGCGCACTCGATGGCCCGGGCCGGGTTGATCACGAAGACGCCCTGCCGCTCAAGGCGGCCCAGGACATCCATGCGAAACACGACCTGCTCGAGCGAACCGGGCGGCATGGTGCGCACAATCAGGGCGTCGAGCGTCCGCAGGTCAATGGACTGAGCACATTCCAGCAGGACCTTTCCGCCACGCTGACCGGCGGTCAGCCGCCGATAGTCCAGGCAAAGAAAGCGATGTCCCGCCCCTTCGCAGGTCTCCCGAAGCTTCCTCACGTACCAGCTATCCGGTCTGCCGAGAACGCCGATCAACACACCTGCGCTCCCTACAGGTGGCTCGGTTGCAGACCAAACGAACGACGCAGGATCTCGTGGTTGATGCCGCCACAGACATGCACTCTGCCGGTCTCCAGGTTGTGGAACACAACCTCCGCAGGACTGAACAGCATGCGGTCCACCGCGTAAAAGTCGCGTCCCGCCTTCTCGAAGACCGAGAGAAAAGGCTCTCCGTACATGGGCGACGAGCATGAGGGCACCTGCGGGCTGATCTCGCTCAGCGAACGGTCATCTCCCGTCACCCACAATGTGACACGGGCCCCATAAAGGATCGCATCGTTCGTGCACCCGATCCCTTCGAGGTCATTGGCCGCCACCGGTGCCAGCGGAGCTGACCCGCATGCGCTGCGGATCCGCGTGACGTCGAAGTTGAGTTCCAGCAGCTTGTGAAGTGCGGTTTCGATAGATCGACCCACGACCTGGAGCGTCCCTGCCAGGCTTGCGGTCGGTGCCACCAGGATCGCCACCTGATCAACATCGACTTTGCACTGCTGCGCAATCTGCTCCATGACTCGATCGTCAGGGAGCGAGCGGCTCTCCACCACACCCACAACGCGCCGGGCGTCCTCGCGGAATCCGAGTCGGCCAAACATCTCTTCGCGGGCAGCCGCCGCCCGCATGGGGCCCGATCCCATGCCGAAATAGTCATCCACTTCCACGGCCCACCCGGCATACTGGCTGTAGAGGCAGGCATGCACCGGGGCATCTGTGGTGACAAGCACGTCGAGCCACCCGACTCCCCCCAGCGTCGCCGGAACCAGCGAGACCTCCGCCAGCCCTGCCGTGCAGACCTCGACCAGGGTGAGGCCCGCGGACAGCGACCCGGCCACCTCGACCCCGAAGTCGAGCAGGTGAGCCCCGGCCGGCGTTTCCCTGGCTCGAATTCCCAAGCCTTCGGCGGCAAGCCGGGCGTCCGCCATCAGGTCCCAGGCCAGTTCGTTCAATTCCGGATCTGAATCGCGGGGTGAATTCGCGGTCATGTCCGACTCGCCTGGCCATCCGACCTCGCATGCATCCGGATCAATTCGAGGACCTCGGGCAGCAACGTCGCGTTCACACTCATGCCTCCTCCAGAGTCGAAAGATTCGCGGCCGGACCAGTCGACAAAGTGCCCTCCCGCCTCCCGCATGATCGCCACGAATCCTGCGGCATCCCAAGGCTGCAGGGCCGCTTCCACGATCAGATCGGCACGACCTGTGGCGACCAGCACATGCCCGTAACAGTCGCCCCATCCGCGTGACCGGCGGCAGGCTTTCCGAAGAGCGTCGAAGAGGGGCAATTCCCCAGCCTGTTCGAAGTAGCCGGTGGAGGTGTAACAGAGCAGCGCATTCGACAGGTGAGGCGTCGCGGTGACACGTGCCGGTCTGGGCTCCGCTTCACACTGCTGCCACCAACAGCCGCGACCGGTCGCCGCATACACGACCTCCTGCAGGGCCGGAAGCCGACAGACACCGATCTCAGCTCGCCCCTCCTTGATCACGCCGATAAGCGTGCCGAACAGCGGCACACCGTGCATGAACGACTTCGTCCCATCAATGGGGTCGAGAATCCAGCGGTAGCCGCTGGTGCCCGGCTGGTCTCCCAGTTCTTCGCCGAGCAGCCCATCATCCGGAAAGCAGTCCTCGATGCGCTCGCGCAACAGCGATTCGGCCTCGCGATCAGCGATCGTCACGGGAGTCGCATCGGCCTTCATCTCGATGGAGAGGTCCGGGTGCTGGTAATGACGCAGAATGAGATCACCCGCCTCACGGGCAATCTCAATGGCCAGTTCCAGACGTTTATCGATGGGATCAGACATGGCATTCGCAGCCGGCAAAGATCGCACGAGAGTGTATGGGCAGGATCAGGAATCGCCCACCAGACGATACAATTGTTCCCCGGCCTTGCGGACAAGCAAGACCCCATCCGACTCCCGGTCAGCGAAAGTCTCGATGTCGATCGAAGCTGGATCTCGATATCCGAGGTTGATCTGCCGGCAAAGCTCCTCGGGTATCGCCGAGGCCAATGTCACTTTCACGCGGCAGTCCTCGACGCCATCGACAAAAGTGCCCGTACCCCGGACATGAGTGGAATGCGCCAACACACCCCAGGGAATGTGTTGAAACTTCTCCCACTGGCGGGTGAAGTAGTCGCGGCAGTGGTAGCCGATCTGCTGAATGAGGTGACCGTGTGTCTGAGAGATCTCGCTGAGGTGAGGGGCGTAGATGATCAGTTCGCCACCGTCAGCGACGACCGGCTCGAGCTTGTACATGCATTTTCCAGCCACCCAGAGTTCGTCGTACATCGGCGGGGCACAGGAGAGGACGGTCTGAAAGGCATGCGGCATCCGGCGAATATGGACCTGGCCTGAGAGGTCGGCCGCCGAATTCCACGCGGCCTCCGGTGTTCCGTAGAATAAGTCATGCAGTCGCGCCGTCCCGTCCGGCGTCACGACAAAAGTAATGGCCCGCGTTTGTCGGGGAATCATGGCCGCAGCCTGATCGACCACACGGCGGACCGGTGTGTGCTTGATGCCGATGATCCCGACATTGGTCATCAGCGCTCCGAGCCAGTGAAAGAAGTTGAGGAGCTCTGGCCCGGAAATCCCGGGAAAGAAGTACTTGTTTCCCCCGGAAAACCCCACGACTTCGTGGGGAAAGACCGGGCCCAGCACCAGCAGCGTATTGTAGTTCTCGATGGCCGCGTTGATCTGTACCGGGACGTCCAGCGACAACAGACCGTCCGACAGGGTGCTGGTCTGTTCGCGGGTCAGTGTTCCGATCGTCGTGAGGGACTCGGGCCGGTCCCAGGCGTGATTGAGCAGTCGCGTCTGGCGAAACCGGGTCTGACGCTCCGCATCACGAATGCCCAGCAGCCCGCACATCGCTGCTTCGGAAAGGGGCGGGTGAGTTCCCAGGGCGAACATCACGTCGAGCGCCGTGCAGACGGGCTCCAGATGCGTGAACAGGGCATCAAACAGCAGGGGGAGCGGAGCGGTGCGGGTCTGGTCGGGCACCAGCAGCAACAGACGCTGTCCCTGAAATTCCTCGCGCGGGACATTCGTGGCAATCCAATGGCGGACATCATCATCCGACAGAATCGGAAAAGCATCGGTCATGGAAGGGCGCCAGCGGATCCGGGAAAGTAACAGCAGGGTGAGTTCGACACGCCATTCGATCACCCCGCGAGGGGAGCATCCCGCGAGATTGTAAGCGATCGCTGCAGAGATGGGGACTGTCGGCTCGGAGGATCGTCTGTGTCGGCGCACATGCGTGTGAAGAAAATTCTTTAGGACGATGTTCGGCACAAATTCCGGGATTTCCTGCTCTCGATATCAGGAACCTTCTCGAAACCTCTGGCCACAGTCGGCCCCCGTCCTGTAATCTTGTCGGATTCGCTCTGGGTTTTGGAGGCCCTCGAAGATGGAGCTTTCAGCGAGGGAGAGCCCGGGGCGGAAACTGAATGAACTGAAGAATGGACACCGGTGCGGGAGGTCTGCGTGTCTCTGGCGCGTTATCTGGACAGTCGGTTTCGGGGCGATGTCAAATTCCGGGGTGCCGCATATCTGCAGGCCGAGCGAGTGGCGATCACTCATGTCACTGCGGACGACCTTCACGGCGTCGTGCGGGATGGTGATGAGTACGAAACACATCTGAGTCGCCAGAACGGCGAATTGCAGATGTATTGCGCCTGCGCCTCGGAGTCTTCGTCGAGCAAAGTCGCCTGTAAACACCTGTGGGCGACGATTCTGGCGGTGGATGAGGGAGACTACCTGTCGGGAAAGCCGACTGAGGGGCAGTTCCCTCCCTTCGTGACGGACGAGGACGATTCGCCGCTCTCCCCCTTCAGCTTTGAAGAGGACGACGAAGAGTCCGACCTGCTCAGCGGGGAGAGCTACGTCCCTCGCCAGACCGCCGTGCGCCCGCAGGCGACGATTCCGCGCACGCGACCGGGATGGGAACAGGCACTCGTTGATCTGCGTCAGCGGATGCAGAGTCCGGCAGAACGCAGTGAAAGCCAGCCACGAGATCGCGAAATTTTCTACGAGGTCGATGTCTCCGCCAGCCGGGCCGCTGGACAACTGGTCATCCAGACATCTCAGCGACAGCGACGCACGAACGGTCAATGGGGCAAACTCAAGCCGTTGAAGCTCCGCCCCGGGAAGCTGGCGGAAATCGACACGGATGATGACCGCCGCATCCTGGCGTTTCTCTCAGGTGGCACACCCGAGCGTACGAACTGGCTCGCACAGCAAACGGAATCCCAGTCAGCCGTCCACCGCTATCAGATTCCCCAGGAGCTGTGTGAACTCATCCTCCCCCGGATGTGCAAGACGGGACGCACACGTCTCCTCGATACCACCGAAGTCGGAGGCCCCACCCTGGATTGGGACGAAGGTCCCGCCTGGCAGTTGGCCCTGACGCTGCGCACCGACGAGGCCGAGAGCGTCTGGCGACTGGCGGGCGAACTCCGCCGGGACACCCAGCGATGCCCTGTCCAGGAATTGGAGCTGCTGATTCCGGGCGGCTTGGCCATACAAGACGAATCGATCCTGCTGGTGGACGACTACGGCAGCAGTGCCTGGGTCGACCTGATGAACGAACCTCAGGCCCTCAGCGGGGAGCTCGATGATGTCGAGGAACTGGTCGACCGGTTGCTCGATCTTCCTCATTTGCCCCACCTCGACCTTCCGGAGGCCCTGCGGCTTGAGGAAGTTCGCGTGACGCCGCTCCCCGTGTTGACGATCACCTCCCCACGCGCCCGCGGGTGGCGTCATGAGCGACTGCCGGGCAAGGTAGAGTTCGACTACCAGGGGATGCGGGTCCGGGCGTCGTCGCGACAGTGGGCCATCGTGCAGCGCGAGGCGGGGCGGTGCCTGCTGCGCGAAACGGACTTTGAAGCGCGGGCCCTCGAACGATTGCAGCAGCTGGGATTCCGCCGCCTGATCGACCAGCGCCGCGGCAATTTCGATGTCGACATCCCCGTCACCGAGCTGGGGCGTGCGATTCGACTGCTCGCGACCGACGGGTGGCAGTTACTGGCCGACGGCCATGAGGTGCGTGAGCCTGCGCAGCTCCAGTTGAAGATACGAACCGGCATCGACTGGTTCGAGATGACTGGCGATGTCGATTTCCAGGGCCGGACGGTGCCGTTCCCGGAACTACTGGCTGCCCTGGCCAGACGGGACAGCACGATCCGGCTGGATGACGGGTCGCTGGGGATTCTCCCCGAAGAGTGGGCCGAACAGTATGGGTTGCTGCTGGGTCTGGGAACCGTCCATGACGATCAGCTCCGTTTTTCGGTGACCCAGGCAGGACTGATCGATGCCCTCGTCGCATCACAGACTCCCCTGGAGGTCGACGAGAGGTTTGCCGAAATCCGCGAGAAGCTCCAGGACTTCCAGGGGGTGGAGCCGGTCCGGGAACCTCCCGATTTCCAGGGACAGTTGCGCCTCTATCAACGTGAGGGTCTGGGCTGGCTGAGATTCCTGCAGGACTACAACTTCGGGGGCTGCCTGGCCGACGACATGGGGCTCGGCAAGACGGTACAGATGCTTGCCCTGCTGCTGGAGCGTGTCGAGACGCGCGACGAGAAGATCCCTTCGCTCGTCATCGTTCCCAAATCGCTGGTGTTTAACTGGGCTCACGAGATTGAGCGGTTTGCACCCCGACTCACGTATCTCGAGTATGCCGGGAACAGCCGCAGTGAGCTCCGTGAGCAGTTTGCACACCACGACCTCGTGCTGACAACCTATGGCACGCTGCGGCGCGACATCGTGGACCTGAAGGACATCCCGTTCGATTACATCGTGCTCGACGAAGCGCAGACGATCAAGAACGCTTCATCCCAGGTCGCCAAGGCCTCGCGGTTGTTGCAGGGCCGCCATCGTCTGGCCCTGAGCGGCACGCCCATCGAAAACCACCTGGGAGACCTGTGGTCCATCTTCGAGTTCCTCAACCCGGGGATGCTGGGGCGCAGCAGCGTTTTCAAGCTCTACGCCACGGATGCGACCACCGGTGATGCTCAGCAGGCGCTGGCCCGCGGACTCAAGCCGTTTGTGCTCCGCCGCACCAAGAAAGAGGTCGCCACCGAGTTGCCCGACAAGTTCGAGGAGACGCTCTTCTGCGACATGGATGAGCAGCAGCGCCAGCTCTACGACGAACTCCGGGAGCACTATCGACAGTCTTTGCTCGGCATGGTCCGGGACCAGGGGATCGGCCGCACCAAGATGCATGTGCTCGAAGCCCTGTTGCGCCTGAGACAGGCTGCCTGTCACCCGGGACTGCTCGATCCCAATGCGATCGAGAACTCGTCGGGCAAGCTGGAGGTCTTGTGTCCGCACCTCGAGGAGTTGATCGGGGAAGGGCACAAGTCGCTCGTGTTCTCGCAGTTCACGAGCATGCTCTCGATCGTACAGCAGCACCTCGACAAGCGGGGAATCCGCTACGCCTACCTCGACGGCAAGACCCGGAATCGCAAGCAGGTGGTCGAAGAATTCCAGACGAACCCCGACATTCCGGTGTTTCTCATCAGCCTCAAGGCCGGCGGCCTCGGACTGAATCTGACGGCAGCGGAGTACGTGTTTCTGCTGGATCCGTGGTGGAACCCCGCGGCCGAGGCCCAGGCGATCGATCGCGCCCACCGGGTCGGACAGACGCGTCAGGTCTTCGCGTATCGCCTGATCTGTCGTGACACCGTCGAAGAGAAGATCATCGACTTGCAGTCGCGGAAACGCAAACTCGCAGACGCCATTCTCGAAGCCGACAATCGCGTCCTGAAGGACCTGACCTCAGACGATCTCGAACTGCTGCTCTCGTAAGGCTCACCGAAAACGGCAGCGACCGGAACACCCTTGCGGATGATCCGGTCGCTGCAGAATGCGTCGCATCTGGATCGGACAAGGGTTACCAGATGACTTCGAGCCCCATCAGGCCGCCGTGCACCAGCAGTTGTCCGCCCGTATCCACGGTGTAGGTGCCGGCCGGACTCACGCCGAAGATCTGGTCCGGCCCCAGGGCCAGCCCATCGATGAACATCGCTTCGTAGCCGACATGGATACGGAGGTTGTCATTCAGCTTCAGGGCGGCCCGCAGTCCGCCGCTGATGGCCCAGGCAAAGTCGTTCACACTGTCACGAAACTCGCGGGCGTACACGCTGTCCGCGTTCTCGCTGGCGATATACAGCTCACTGACGCGACCCTTCGCATGGTTGTTGAACAGCCCGAGGCGTCCGAAGAAGTCGAGCACGAAGATTTGCGAATCGATGATGACGGCGTCAATCGTTCCCTGGGCACCATTGAGCTGGTTGGAGGCCTGCCCACCGAAGACCATGGTGATGACATCCGGCCCGGCGCCAGTCGCCAGCGAATTCCAGGGTGCTGCAGCCCCACCGATGAGAGTCAGGCCGGCTTCTTCCAGCGCGACGTTGGAAAGTCCGTCGTTCGGATCATTGCCCGCCTCACCGAAGTTGGCTCCATCATCCACGTCGATGGCATCGAACACCCCCGAGATCAGCAGGGCCGACTGCTCATCGAACGCGATATTGCGATAACCCAATCCGACTCGGACCCAGTTGGCGCAGGCCGGTCGTCACGTTCAGTTCGAAGTCATCGAGTTCGCTGCTCTGTGTCCAGTCGTATCTCCCACCAGGCAAGAGGAACTCGCTCTCCAGCGTCTCGTCGATGCCTCCGGTGACGAAGGCATCCGTCGCGGCGGCAAACACCGCGTTGTTGAAGTTGAGCAGGTTGCGCGGCAGGGGCCCCGGCAGGAACGGACTGGCGCCCGTATCGTCTAGGACCAGTGTGTTGGTCAGCAGACCACTCATGGAATCGCTCCACTCATCCAGGCGCACGAAACTGGCCTGGATTTCGATCTGCCCGGTCCCGCCACTCAGACTCAGCCGGTAACCAGATTCGTAGTCGAAGTCCAGATTGTCGGCCGGGATCGCATCAGACCCGGAAATGAATTGGCCGCTTCCCTGGTTGTCTCGCGTGAGAAACAGCCAGTCCGCCTGAAAGCGCATCCCCTGTGCCAGAAGCGGCGTGCCCGGGGTGGCAGCAAAGGCCACGGCGATTAAGATTCCATACAGTGACGACCGTCGCATAAGTCAACTCCGGAAAATTGGGATTCCTCGTCACGTCCTGAATGGTGCGAAAACGCGGCCCTTGAGGTTAAATCGGTACAACCCGTACAGAACGCAAGTCGTTCTCGTCTGGTTACGTCTCTCGTCACCGCCTCGCTCCGGTCTGGTAAACTGGAGAAACTTTGACGACGACGACTTCGAGACGACCGGAAACTCAAACCCGCAGAAGGCGTTGCATCTCACCAGGTGCCGTCGGTGTCCCTCCACAGATGGTGACAGTCGCGTGATCTTTCCATGAGCCCTCCACGCCCGGCAGACGTCGACCGTCCCACGACCCAACCGCTGGACTACGGCCCGTTGCGGCTGCCAACCCGCTATCTTCTGTCACCCTTGGCGGGCTTCACCAATCTTCCATTCCGCCGGATCGTTCGCGAACTCGGGGGGGTCGGGCTTGCCACCACCGACCTCGTCAATGCACGCGCGCTGCTGGAACGCAGGCCGAGGGCCCTCGAACTCATCGCCACACATCCGGAGGACCGACCCTTCGCGGTGCAGATCTTCGGGAGCGACCCGATCTGCATGAGTGACGCCGCCCAGTTCCTGGAAGAGCAGGGGGTAGACTCCATCGATATCAACATGGGCTGCCCCGTGGAGAAGGTCACGCGTACGGGTGGGGGATCCGCCATGATGCGTCTGGACCTGCCGTCGGCAGATAACGTCGGTGGTCAGCCCGCCTCGGGCGAGGTCATGCGCGAGTGCGGCACCCTGCATCTCGTGCAGCACGTCGTCGAGGCGACATCGCTGCCAGTCACGGTGAAGATGCGACTGGGCTGGGATGACCTACAGATCACCGCCCCGCGGTTCGCACGCGAGTTTGAGCAGATGGGTGTCTGTGCGATCGCCATTCACGGGCGAACGCGTCAGCAGGGCTTCTCGGGATCCGTCAGCCGCGCGGGGATTCGGCAGGTCGTCGAGTCCGTCCAGCGAGTTCCTGTGATTGGCAACGGAGACATCCTCACCGTTGAAGATGCCCAGCGCATGGTGGAGGAGACGGGCTGTCAGGGGATCTCGATCGGCCGCGGCGCCCTGGCCAATCCCTGGATCTTTCGCCAGCTCGTGCAGTGGGAAACAACAGGCCGGTACGACCCACCGGGCAACTTCGACGACCGGCTGGAACTCATGCAACGGCAGTTCGAGTATCTCTGCCAGCAGCATCCCCTCGACCGAGCCATCGTGATGTTTCGCCGCATGGGTCACTGGTATCTCAAGGGAATGCGAGTAAGCGCGAGCCTGCGGCATCGGTTTCAATTGGCCGGGAGCATTGAGGAGTTGCACAACGCCCTGAAAGAGATCCAACAACGGGGCCCCGTCGGCAGATCACGCACCGACCAATTGGGAAATCTGCGCGTCCCGGTCCCTGCCGGACCTGTTGCGAACTGGTGAGGTGTCAGGGGACTCGCACGTCTCACGACAGGAGTGATCCGCATCTGCCGGACTGATCGCGCTCATCCCGCCTGTTGGCCCCTGAGGCCGACATCGGTGGGCACGATCACCCGCTACAGCAGCGGTGTCTCGGCGCGCAGCCGCAATTGTCTGTGGCGTGACCTGCGGGCTCTGGACAAGGAATTCTCACAAGAGTCAGAGTAGACCGTCTCTTCGAAGTGAGCGCCGCGGGCCACATCATTCTGGTTTCTGCAGCGAAGTGAGGTACGCCAGCAGATCTGCGAGTTGTTCGGCCGTCAGCTCCCGATACAGAAGCTCGGGCATGAGCGATTTCTGCTGCGCGAGCAATTCCTCGATGTCGTCGGTGCTGAGTTGATGATCTCGACCTTCGACATCCCGCAGGACGAGCCTGTCCTCGTCGCGATCCGTCAGCAGACCGGAGAGCACACGCCCACTCTTGGTGGACACACTGTAGGAAATCCACTTGCTGTCGATCTTCCGTGACGGTTCGAGGATACTCTCCAGAATCTGCTGCCGATCCAGGCGGCGTCCGATGTCATCCAAAGCCGGGCCAACCGATCGGCCGCGCCCTTCCACCTGATGACAGTTGCGGCACTGCATTCCCGACGCTTCGTGGAACAACTGGCGGCCGCGTTCACGATCACCCTCGTGGCGGGACAGCTCATCAAGACTGACAACCGTTCCCAGCCGCTTCGTGCGCTGCGCTTCGGGCAGGTAACGTTCGAACAGGTCGCGCACTACTAGATCCTTGCTGCTGACACCGGAGGCAATGATTCTGTCGCGTACTCCGTCCGGCACACCGCCGCTGTCGACAGCGTGCACCAGACGCAGCACCCCGTCGTTGAGGCGAGCAAGGTCTCCAGTGGCTCCGTGAGATCCCGATCACCCCCTTCGCCCTGCTGAATCTCGGTCAACAGCCGCGACTCATCCAGTTGTCTGGCAACCACCGCCGGCGGAAGTGGCGCCGATCCTTCCTGAGTCAGCGCAGCAATCCAGTCGAACAGCACGGCGACGCCCGCCTCATCGATCACCTGCGCCCCAAGCTGGGGCATATGCCCGCGGCCGATCGTCGACACCCGATGGTAAAGTACGGAACGGAAGGGATCGCCGGGAGCAATCACCCGTGCGTGTAGAATGTTGAACGTCCCCTGGGTGGGCTGAGCATCGAGGCCGCGCATCCGATCCAGTTTATGCTCGATGGGAAACTCAATGTGCGACGTCCCGCCTCCGCCCCGACGATGGCAGTGGGCACAGTTGACCATCAGGTAAGCCCGGGCCCGAGATTCCAGCTCCAAGGACTTGTCATACGGATCGCAGATGGACGGCTCGAGGTCCCGTGACTCGAAGGCTTCGGCAAACAGCTCGAGGTCCGTCAATCTCGTGAGCTGATTACGGGACGTCGCGGGATCGGGGACCTGCAGGTTCTGCGGAAAGAAACCCACAGTAAACCCAGCCGAGTGCGTGTGACATGTCGTGCACTCTGCGCGGCTGTGGATTCGCCATGTCTGTTGCCCCTCGCTCCCGGGCACGACCCCCGCCGCCATGCCCATCGTGCGTGTTCCACCTTCGGCAGGTGCCAGTTCGGCGTCGGTCTGCGCGTCGTTCCAGATATAGGAGTAGGGACGCCACTGTTCTCCATCGAAATACAGCAGCTGGGTTTCCAGCCGCTGAGGAGAACGTCCCATTCTGGAGTCGGGCAGCGAGATGGACTTGCCGAACACCGCACCAGCGGGATATTGCCAATGCTGGCGGTCCCTAGCCGTTGTGATCGAGCTCATCCCGGGGAGGGCCATGAAGCGATCGGCTGATGCCCCATCCATCCAGGGTTCGGCGACCAGATCATAGCGATAGACGCCAGGTGCTGGCTGATGGGCTGCGGTGTCGGTGAACAGACCAGTCTCGCTGAGGAGGCGTGGAAAGTCACTCGGGCGTCCGAAATGCGGGTTCTCGATCAGGCGATAGATCCCTCCCGCGTAGTCGACGACATAGAGTTCCCCCGTGGCATCCTCGCCGAAAGTGATGATGGCCAGCGGCGTATCCGCTAACTCCGCCCGCCAGGTCACTTCATCGCCATGCGTTCGCACTCCCCAGATTTTGCCCGTGACATAGTCTCCGTAGATGTAGGCGCCATGCAGATCGCTCAACCGCTCGCCGTTGTAGACATAGCCTCCTGTGATGGACCGGGCTTCCGTGTGAGGATGATCGACGGTTGGAGGCAGGATCGGCGACGGGCCGCGACTGACATCTGCACGCACCGGCTGACGACCTTCCATCACGGCCCAACCGTAGTTGCCACCTTTGACAACCCGATAGACGAGTTCCCATAGTTCCCAGCCCACGTCGCCGGCCCACAGATCACCCGTCCGTGAATCGAAACTCATCTTCCAGGGATTGCGAAATCCGTAGGCCCAGATTTCCGGGTGCGCACCGGCTTGTCCGACGAAGGGATTGTCGCCGGGAATCGCGTAAGGGTGTGTCGCTCCCCGATGATTGACATCGATGCGGAAGATGGTCGCCCGCAGATCGCCGAGATCCTGACCGGTCTCGTCCGGATCCGGCGGGAATGCCGGACCACCGTCTCCTGCAGAGACGTACAGATAACCGTCCGGGCCGAACTTGAGGTTGCCCCCATTGTGGCCGCCTGAGTGCCAGGTGATGATCACCTCCTGGCTGTCCGGGTCGACCATCGGCGGATCGTCGGCGGTCATCTCGAATCGCGCGACATGCGTTCCGTCCGCTTGATCCAGAGCAACGACATGCGACAGGAACACGTGACGATTCTGCTCGAACTCTGGATGGAACGTGATCCCATACGACTGGAAATGCCCGGGGAGCGAGACCCGACCGTCGAACACCAGCGAGGGTGAATCCCCAGGCAGAAACGACCAGAGCGTGCCATCCAACTGCAACACATAGAGCCGTGAAGAACCAGGCTCAATCGCCATGTCGACCGGATTCTCGAATTGAACCCCGGGAAACACCCGCTCGACGGTGTACGGCAGGGGAGGCTCCGGAGTGCCTTGAATACGCGAGGTCGTCCAAGGAAGGCGGCCCGGCTCTGCTGCCTGCAGTGCGAACACAGGCAGGCACCCCAGGAACACCGCGGCCAGCGTCCGCAGGCGAGGGGTCAATCGCAGTTCATGCGGCATCGGGAGCGTTATCACGTGGTCAAAACCGGGATGGGGCGGAGTCACCCGGATCGTGTGAGTCACGAGTGATTGCACACAAGATGATAATCAGCACTTCATCCGGACGCCATCGGCGCAGCCCGACAACCAATGGCGCTCGGCAGGGCCCGGGCGGTCGGCGCACGGCCGTCTACAAATCCGTTGCAACGAGGCTCAGCGCGATGTCGTTGTCGAAGGTCGGCGTCGTCAGCCGACGCGTCCCATCCGTGTGAGTGAAGGTCTCAGGGTCCTGCACCCGGCCCGTCGTGGGATCAAGCCATTCAGCCGTGTAGCGGCCGGGGGGAAGCTCCAGACGGATAACTGCCTCCTGTGCAGTTCGCATGTGTTCGGCCAGGTTCTCCGGCTTCTTGGGCAACGGGACATGCAGGTAAATCGCGTACTGCCGTCCCTCTTCGACGAGTGCCTGCACCGACAACGCGGGTTCCACTCCCGACACGACACCCGGGTGTGGAGACATCGTGAGAAAGTCGAAACCTTCGACGAAGCGCTTCAGCCAACCGAGTTGGGCGCGAAGCTCGGCGCTGCCCCCGCCGGGAGACCGATACTCGCGAAAGGTGCCATCAGGGTGGTCCGGCGTAAACGAGTAGTCGAGATTGTTGTAAAGCGCCCCTCCGGCCAGCAGAAAATCCCAGGCCTCGGTGCGATAGAGCAGATCGTCCCTGCCGCGAAAACCCGTTTCGTTCTCGCCGATCACCTTGTTCGAGACCGGTAGTTCATCGCCACGGCGTCCGGCGGCACGCAGTAGTGGAAGTTGAAGATCGACACGCCCGGATGCGGGTCGCTCGACCTTCTGGCGCAGCCGTTGGCGATGTTGAGCGAAATGAGATGTTGCTGCGTGGTCGGAAATCCGACTCTTCGGCGTCCACGATCTCATCGACGATCCTGTGCTGCCAGGCCATCGACACGCCGCTGAAATAGGGCTCGTTGCAGACCTCGTAGTACAGGTTGTCGAAGTCCCGGAGCTCTCGCAACGATCTTCCGTGTGACGGCAAGTTGCACCTGAGTCAGGTCCTCGTGCTGCAGTGTCAGCAGTTCGTCTGCCGGGACCTGGCCGATACCGTTGATGTTGTTGCGGGCGTTCATCGGGCAGACCTCCCACATCTCTTCCCGATACATGGGACAGAACAGGTTCAGCTCGACGACGATCCCCCGCTCGCGGCGCGCCTGCATGAAGTGCTGCAGTCGGGAAAAATACCTGGGGTTCCACTGCCTCAGATCGAACTTCAATGGTTCGCCGGGCTGCGAGGCCTGCAGCCAGGGGGAAAGAAATTCCTCGTCGCGAGGGGCGAGGGTGTTGTTCGTAATCCCGAAGGAAGCAGCCGTTTCCCGATAGGTGCCCGCAAACGTCCGCGTATGGTTCAGACCATGTCGGGCCAGCTCATCGAAGTATCGCTCGTAGTCGAAGGCGGCATTCAGCAAGGCGCCGTAGTGCTCACCTGACGTCACGAGGATCGTGGGCTCGTCGCGCCAGAGGAAATAGTGCGGATTCTCGGGGTGCAGAGCCAGTCCCCTTATCGACTGAGCCTCGGCGGCACACACGGGAATCAGCAGAACCGTCAACAAGGCAGCCTGTATCCTCATGGTCGATCTCCGGCGACGAACGGGTTTTCACACATCGAGTGCACACCACGAGCCTCAGTCCGATTTCGGTGGCCTGTCACTCGGCTCCAGACGAGGTATCAGTTCTACAATGACCTCCGTCCCCAGCGGCGGTACTCGCTCGGTGTACGGCTCGAACATCAGACCGTCATTGCTCGCCGTGCTCTGCATGGCCACGTCAATCATGGCGTCGGAGAAGTTGGCCACGCAAATGATGTTGCCCGACTCGGCCAGATAGTGCCGCTGGCCTGATTCCGTCACGTGGAATCCGCTCCCCGTAAAGACAAACTGAGCGTCCATCACCCTGGTCTGGCTACGCGTATAGAACTCATGGATGGCCTTGCGATAGGTGGTTTCGTCGCTCAGCGCGAGCAATTCATCCCGCTGCTTGGCCGTCATCGGCCCGAACCAGATGATCTCCTGCCGACGCTCGTCGTAGCGCAATTCCGTCTCTTCGGGCATCTGGAAGCCCGCGGGCAAGCTGGAGAGTGGCTCGACATAGTATCGCCGGGTGACGTGACGCACCCAGGACTGAGCAGGCTCGCGATGCGCCTGTCCCTCGGCATCCGTCCAACTGACGACCACGTCCAGCAGCTGGCCCCGCGGAGGCACGTAATCGGGATCGAAGCGGACGGGCTCACCCGCCTGAGCCCCCAAGGCGAGCAGCCCCGCATGGATGACGTACGCTTCGGAATCGATGGCCAGAATCGACTCGTGTTCCTTGGTTCCAGCCCGGCACAGGAACATCTCGAGCACTCCCTCGCGCAACACGACCTGCGACTTCAACAGCAGTCGCTTCTGTTCGCGGTCCAGTGTCACCGTCCCTGACTCGTTGAGACGTACCCGATTCGCCGAAGCCACCGGTGGGGCCTGAGCCTCCACCCTCGCCGGATTGCCGGACGCCGGGAGACCCTCGTCGGCAGCGGTGGTGGCATTAGGGCCGGCCCCACCTTGCAGACACGTCAGCAGAATGGCAGCCCACACTATCCGCGGTCCTGCAGTCATCAAGGCCTCCTTCAGCCGATTACGCCACAAACGGTCGCGGTTCCGCGACCACTTCGCGAAGGCGCACCGATTGTATCCACTGGATGAGGTCGTCGACATACCTCGCGCGGTCCGGTTCGAATTCCAGCGTGTGATAAGCCGCCGGATACTCGATCAACGTCCTGTCCGTGGTCCCCAGGCGTTGAAACCAGTCGCGGGTCTGAGCCGCGTCAATAATGCGATCTTGCCCGGACAGCATCAACAGTGAGGGGATTCGAATCTGGGGCGGAGCCGATCGAGCCAGGTCTTCGAGCTGCTGGCTGGCAAACAGGAACGATGTTGTCACCACTCGCACAGCCAGTGGATCGTCCCGAATGAAGTCCTGCCACTCCGGTTCGGCGGTGAACAGGCATGGATCGTCCAGCGGGACACGTACTAGCTTTTTCCGGACGCCGGCCCACTCCGCGAGTCGAAGCTGCAGTCGCTCATGCCAGGCCGGTCTGACGCGAGAACAGATGCCCGGATAGAGCAGGGCCAGTCCATCCAACAATTCAGGACGCCGGGCTGCCAGGACGGCCGCGAGTCGCCCCCCCCAGCTCAATCCCAGCAGCACGACAGCGGCCGGGGCCCCAACCTCGTCACTGCCCCGTCGAACAAGCTCCAGACACTCGATGACGTCGTCGAGCGCACGCTCGTAATGCGGCAGGTGACCACGATCGCGGCCATTGAGCCCCGATCCACGTCGATCGAGAAACCAGGCCGCGATACCCGCTTCGGCCAGCCGTCGGCTGGTATATTCGAACCAGCCGGAATGACTCTGGATGCCATGCATTGCGACCACACAGTGCGAAGGTTGGCCCGCCGGCGCCCAGTACCGATACTTGAGCGGGTAGCCATCCGACTGCGCGGTACTCCGCGATGCTGGCGGCCGGGCCCTGCCTGATCACGATTCGTGCGTCCTCGGCTGATCGGCGGCGAGCTCATCAATCCCCTGCGAGTCTGGTCGATCGGCGGGCTGCTCCCCGGAGACGCCGTCACTGGCCACGAGACTCTCCAGCACGCGGGCATAGGCACCGAGCGCACCGGCATCGAACAATACAAACAGACAACGACGTGGCTGCTGATGCTCGAGCACAAAATCCCGCACCATCGACAGCGAATGCTCCGCCGCCAGATCCATGGGATACCCGTAGACTCCGGTGCTGATGGCCGGGAATGCGATCGACTGACATCCGTTCTCGACTGCCAGCTCCAGACAGCGCCGATAAGCAGACTGCAGCAGCTTCGGCTCATCAGCCCGACCACCCCGCCAGACGGGCCCCACCGCATGCAAGATGTAAGACGCTGGCAGTCGGCCCGCCGATGAGAGCACGGCACTGCCCGTGGGACATCCGGCGGGATATCGTCGACCGGTCTCCTGCATCACGCCCGGTCCGGCCGCCCGGTGAATCGCCCCATCGACACCCCCACCTCCGGCCAGTGCCGAGTTGGCCGCATTGACGATGACATCGACCTGCTGGCGCGTGATGTCCCCCTGCGTGAGCTCAATCATCGCGTTACCAAACCGTACCTTCATGACGGATGCTCCCGACAAGGCTGGTTCAGATTGGATTCGTGTTTGCATTTTAGGACGTGGACACGAATAATTCGCCTGCTTCACATTCTTCCGCCCTTTTGACGGCCCTCCGGTGATCAAGCTGGCATTGCTGATTCCGACTCTTGATCGGTCCGGAGCCGAAAAGCAGTTCACGTTGCTGGCCACGGGGCTTCCCCGTGAGGAGTTCGATGTCCGCGTCATCGCGCTGACACGAGGTGGGCCATTCGCTCGATCACTTTGCGAACACAACATTCCGGTCACGCTGCTGAACAAGCGGTGGAAGTTCGACCTCGCCGCCTGGTATCGACTGCGAAACTGGATGCGACAGGAACAACCTGACATCCTGCACACCTGGCTGTTCGCGGCCAATGCCTACGGAAGACTTGCCCGGGGGAGCTCGCGTCCGCGCGTCGTGATCTCTGAGCGATGTGTGGACACCTGGAAGGCGGACTGGCAACATTGGATCGATCGGCGTCTCGTCAGTCGTACGAGTCGGCTCATCGGCAATTCCCAGAGCGTTGCCGACTACTACGCCGGGCAGGGATTTCCGACCGACCAGATCTCGGTGATCTACAACGGGATCGAGGCGCCTGCGCCGTCCTCGGTCGATCGCACGACACTGCTGAGCCAGCTCAACCTGCCCGACTCCACGAAGCTGGTGGGATACGTCGGTCGTCTGGCCCGCCAGAAGAGAATTCCCGACCTGCTGTGGGGGTTGCAGCTCCTGCGCCAGGCCGACGACAGGGTGTGCCTGCTCATCGTGGGCGACGGGCCCGAGCAGGAGCGCCTGAGACAACGTGCCCGCGAAGTGGAGTGCGCCGAGTTCGTGCGCTTTCTGGGGCACCGCAGCGACGCCAGCGACCTGCTGTCCACCTTGGACGCGTTCTGGCTGGGAAGCGACTTCGAGGGCCTCTCGAACAGCCTGATGGAGGCGATGATTCGCGGCATCCCCTGTGTCGCGACCGATATTCCCGCCAATCGTGAGCTGATCACGCATGGGTCACATGGATATCTGGTCGGGGTCGGGGACGGGGTCGGGTTCGCCCAGTTCACCATCAAGCTGTTTCAGGACCCGAACCTGGCTCGGACTCTCGGCGAAAATGCTGCTCGACGGATGACCGAAGATTTCAGCGTGCCGCGGATGATCGCCGCCCATATCGATCTCTACCGGGATGTGCTGAGAGCCGGCCTCCCGTCCGAACACCCGTCTCGAATGTCCTCTCCCGCCTGACCCGTCTGTCCGGAAGCCATGTGCGGAATCGCCGGAGCAGCCTGGACCACCGAGGGCCTGTCGCTGAGTCGTGAAACGCTCCAGCGCATGACGGACGTGATCCGTCACCGTGGTCCTGATGATGAAGGCAGCTACTTTTCCCAGGATCGGCATCCCGGCGACACGGCCCAGGCAGCGCTGGGTCATCGACGGCTCTCCATCATCGATCTGGCGACAGGCCACCAGCCTCTATCGAACGAGGAGGGCACCGTTTGGATCGCCTTCAATGGAGAGATCTACAACTACCGTGAGCTGCGTCCAGGCCTCGAGTCGCGGGGACATCGCTTCGCCACCAACACCGACACCGAGGTGATTGTCCACCTGTACGAAGAGTACGGAACCGGCTGTGTCGAGCACTTGCGTGGTATGTTCGCCTTCGCCATCTGGGACGAGGCACGGGGCCGGCTGTTCCTGGCGCGGGATCGGCTGGGACAGAAGCCGCTCTTTTACCGTCAAGAGCGCGACCGACTGGCCTTTGCCAGCGAGCTGAAGGCGTTGCTGCAGATCCCCGACGCCCCCCGTGAACTCGACTTTGAAGCGGTCGACAACTATCTCGCATATCAATACGTTCCCGATCCCCGGTGCATTCTGAAGGGCTATGCCAAGCTGCCACCGGCCCACCGAGCCGTGTGGGACCGGGGAGGGTTGCAGGTCGAGCGCTACTGGCACCCTCCCTATTCAGACCGGGACACCTGCTCCTTCGCGGATCCAGTCCTCGCAGACTGTACGGACTGGTCTCCCGACCGGTGGCAGCAGGAACTCCGCAGAACGCTCACACAGGCTGTCCAGCTCCGCATGCGGTCGGATGTCTCCCTGGGGGCGTTTCTATCAGGCGGGATCGACTCCACGATCATCGCCGGGTTGATGCAGTCGCTGTCTGAGAGGCCGGTCCTGACCTTTTCGATCGGTTTTCCAATCAAGGAGTACGATGAGACCTCGTATGCCCGCGAAGCGGCTCAGCATCTCGGGACCGATCACCACGAGTTCCGGGTCGAACCCTCGGCGATCGAGCTCTTGCCCCGAATCATCTGGCAGTACGATGAACCGTTCAGCGACAGCTCAGCCATTCCCATGATGCATCTGTCGGAAGTGACCCGACGCGAGGTCACGGTTGCGCTTTCGGGGGATGGGGGTGACGAACTGTTTGCCGGCTACGATCGCTATCAGGCAGTCCGACTGGCTTCCCGAATCGATCATCTTCCCCGGAGCCTGCGGGGGTTGTTCGGCTGGCCAGTCTGGCAGCAGCTTCCGGACTGGGGAGGAATCCGCTCGCTGCCAAGACGGGCCAAGCGGTTTGCCGCCGCGCTCAGCCAGCCTCCCCCTGCGCTACCTGCGCTGGGTCGGCGTCTTCGACGAGGAGGCCCGACGGCGTCTCTACACGGATGACTTCCGGGGACAGCTGAATGGCTATGACGCCGGCGAGATGCTGCTGCGTGCCTACGAGGCCTGCCCGGACCGCGACTTCATCACGCAGACCACATGTACAGACCTGCTCACATACCTGCCGTTCGCGATCCTCAAGAAGGTCGACATTGCCACAATGACGTACAGTCTTGAGGCTCGCAGCCCGTTCCTCGACCATCACGTCGCCGAACTGGCCGCGCATGCCACTGTCACTCAAGCAGCGGGGGACGCGGGGCAAGGTGATCTTGACCGACACTTTTCGCGACTTGCTGCCACCTTCGATACAGCACCGCAGGAAGATGGGCTTCGGCGTACCGCTGGAACCGTGGTTTCGGAACGAACTCAAGAATCTGCTGATTGACTCACTGCTCGGCACAACGGCGACGCAGCGTGGCTACTTCAACGAGGAAGAGGTCCGCAGGCTGATCGATGAGCACGTCAGCGGCCAGGTCCCGCACACCTACCGGCTGTGGAACCTGCTCTGCTTTGAGCACTGGTGCCGGATGTATCTGGATCCGACCCGTCCAATGCCGCCGTAGTCCGAGAGACCGCGTCGCAATCAGTCCCTGCTGCCCGGGAGCACCTCACCGGCGCAGGTCGATTCCTCGCAGGGATGGCCTGGCAGGACTGGAAATCGTTGCTGACTCTGCCCGCCGTTTCCGCGTCTTGGATAGCCACTCACCTTGGCCCGGACTGATATCTCAGAAGCCTGGGAGAATTCGTCACAATGGCACTGAATGCTTCACTCCAGGAGAGAAACGGGCACCAACCGATCACGGACACGCTGGTGCTGCCCAGCCGCATGGACGTGATCCGCATCGTGCGAGATCGGCTGCAGCGGCATCTCGAGTCGCTGGGATACGACGATCGCGACTGGATGGGGATTCGCTTGTCGGTCCACGAAGCGTTAACAAACGCCATTCGACATGGGAACCGCAACGAGGCGGGCAAGTCACTCGTGGTCAGCTACTCGATCCATCCCCACGAGGTGCAGATTCACATCGCCGATGAGGGTCAGGGCTTCAAGCCGTCGTCGGTCCCTGACCCGACCGTCGACTCGAGGAGGCACCTGCCCTCCGGCCGCGGTCTCTGGCTGATGCAGCACTACATGGATTCCGTGGCCTTCAATATCCGCGGTAACGGCGTCACTCTGATCAAGCGCCGCCGCCCTGATGGCTGCGACCCGACACGCGAGTGACCGCTCGCAGCCGGCAGTCTGCTCCGCCCGTGAAAGGCAAGTCGCCGGCACCCCACTCGCGCGCTTCAGCAGGCCCGAGGGCTTAGACTGTCGAGTGCTTGACCTGAGGACCATCTACGGTTCGCGTGACGGGACCTTGGTGCGAGACCGTGCAGGGTGGAGGTGCTGCGGCTGCACCGGGGTGATGTCGTCTCCCGCGCAGCAGAGACCGCACGATTTCAGGGGGGACGAACGACAGACAGCCAACCAGCATGATCAATCCGAACGTCCACATGCCCAGGCAGAGTCCGATCCCTCCGTGCAGGAGCACGGCCAGCATCAGGACCACTGGCCTCAGGATGCGCACCCAAACCAGCACGCAGAAGCTGATCTCCCAGAAGATCGTGATATGCGTCAACAGGTTGATCGCGAGGGGAAAGTCAGCCAGCCACAGCATGTCCAGCGTCTGGTATTCGCGGTTCGCGAACGCCAGCCACATCGCCATGCCGTCCCACCACGCGAGCCCCTGCAGCTTTGCCAGCCCGGCAATCAGGTAGATCAGGCACATGTGAACCTGCATAAGTCGGATCGCGATGTTTGCTCCGACCGAAGGTGTCGGCAGCGGTGCCGGCGCTGGTGAAACAGCGTCGCTGCCTGACTCGGACGTGCCCGGGGGTGACTCGTGTTGCTGGCGACTGGCATGAGCCGACAGAACTGTCGCGGCCCGCTGCCTGCGCAGTCGCTCGTCCCACGAATAGGCTGCCCCGCTCGGACCGATCGCCAGGTACAAGGTCAGCATCCCGTTGATCTGATCGAGTCCGAACAGCGCTGCTGGCAGACGGTTGGCGTAAGAGACAACGATCAGAAAGGCGAGGATGGACGTCAGGCGCGTCCAGTACCCCAGCGTGAACAGCACCAATACGAGCAGGCACAGCCAGTGCACAGGCCAGGCCCACTCCGCCGGCACCCACCACCAGAGACTGAACGCCGCGCTGTCCCTCTGCAGTTCGCGGACGAGATCAACGTGCAGCCAGGGTTCCGGCCCAAGAAACGCGTCGAAGTCCAGCCCCCAGACCAGATGCGTATAGATCAGCATCAACCCGGTGAGAACGCGAATCAGCCCGAGGGTGGCCGGGTCAGCCGGCGTGAACCAGAACTGGTTCCAACCCCGGATCACGTCCCGCTTCAAGGCAGACAGGTAACTCCTCACGAGCCCCGGGTCGGTGGTGCAAAGCGGGTCCGACATGGGGAGACTCACAATTCGTCCCGACGATACGTCCCGAGCGGCTGCACCTGGAAACTGGCAGGGTCATCCAGAGTTGCCCCGTCCAGCACCATCTGCGCACTGGGGAGGTAGTGGACGACGCGCTCCAGGGTGACGCGAGACCCGTTGTACTTGCGCAGCAGGCATCGGGCATAGGACCGATACCAGTCCTGAATCAACTCGGGGGGATCTGAGACCGCAGGCACACCCGGCGGCAGGCCAGGGGGGCCGTCCGGTAGTGGAGGCACGAACGGCATCTGCTCGGTGAGCATGAAGTGCCGGTGATAGAGGAGCCGCGGTCGCAGGTCGCGACGAGGAATGTGTCCCACAATTTGCTCGCCATTCGCCCGCTCTACCGTATAGGCCAGCAGCGTGCTCTCTCCCGGCTCCGGGGCGAAGAAGTGGTAGCCGTGATTGAGGTAGAGCGCCTGTAGGTAAGGGCGGAACACCAGCCACGTACGCTGGAAGAGCGCCGAAGAGGGACTGACCGACAGAGGTGCGACGACGATCGCCATCAAGTGGAACACCAGCCAGGCACTGATCAGCCGCCTTGCCCAGCGGGGTAGCGTGGCCCGATCAGTCTGCTGGTGATGATCGCACATCATGCCGGCCTGAATCGAAGAAACCGGAACGGAGGCCCCCATTGGACCTCTGCTCCGGTTTAGCTGAATCGAGACATCCACCGGCGACAACCCCGATCGGGCTGACACCCCGGACAATTTTCGAAACGTCAGTAGCTACCCCCGTAGGACCCGTAGCTCCCTCCGTACGAGCCAGCAAAATGAGACGTCCCGAAGAAGCTGCGACTTCCGTAAGAACCGCCGTAGGAACTGCCGTACGATCCGCCGTACGAACCACCATAGGAACCGGCGAACGAGCCCCGAGACCCGCCGTATGAGAACCGACTGCCCCCGTATGAGCCATGGGAGCTACCGGGACTCAG
The DNA here is from genome assembly GCA_963715185.1 of uncultured Planctomycetaceae bacterium. Classification (GTDB taxonomy): domain Bacteria; phylum Planctomycetota; class Planctomycetia; order Planctomycetales; family Planctomycetaceae; genus CAVPPT01. Next base: position 252,607 of record CAVQRG010000008.1, on the reverse strand, counting down.
GTACGAGACACCCCCATAAGAGCCATACGAGCTGACGGGCGCAGATACGAGACTCCCCCATAAGACCCGTAGGATCCGTGTGAGGACGCCCCGGAGTGAACCTTGTAGGTCGACTGGCCATAGGAGCCGTAGCCCGAATACGACGGATAACTGATGGAACTCCCGCCCCCCTGGGATCCGTAGGAGGACCCGTAAGCACTGGTGTAGGTTGCACCGCCGTAAGACCCATACGATCCACTGGACCCACGGCCGAACCAATGCCCGGCGTCGGCTGACGTTACCACCAGCGCCAGAGCCAGGCTTGCGACAGCGGTTCCCCCCAAGATCTGCGATTTCATTCGGGAACTCCCCCTAAAAACTGGAACCTGATTGGATTCGATGAACGACCTGCGTGCACGAACACAGACAACCACTCCAAGGCGAAACATAGGAGCCCTGAGGCCTTTGTACAATTTGAGACTATTGTAGCGGTCGTGCAAAGTCAATCGACTGGGACGAAGAGAGCGGGAGGCGCACCGTCTGGCGGCGGTTCCCCATGCCGGCGTCTCCGGCGCGGCGTCTCCGGAGCTCACGAGTCCTCATGGGTTTCCCGAAGTCTCCACCCCTCCTTGATTACCGACTGATCTTTCGATAAACCCGGTGTCCCGGTTCCCGGAGTCCGTGAGGCATTGTTCATGAAAGTTCACCAGTTTCTCGACAACTACGGGATCACCGAAAACCCGTTTGCCCAGGAAGACGCCCAGTCCGACCATGTCTTCCGGGCTCACTGCCTGGATGGCACCCATCACCCGGCGTGGGACAAGATCTACGGCAATCCGGCGGCTCCGTCCACTTCGGTGGTGTTCGGAGAGCAGGGAAGCGGCAAGACCGCTCTACGGATGCAGATGATCGAGAAGCTCAGACAGTACAACCGCGAACATCCGCAGGAGCGGGCGTTCATCATCGAGTACGACGACTTCAACCCGTTTCTCGACTGCTTTCGTGAGCGATTGACAGGGCGCAGGCGCAGACCTGAGCACGCGCTGCAGAACTGGAAGCTGTGGGACCATATGGATGCCATTCTGACGCTCGGCACCACCCGGCTGGCGAGCCTCATCCGTGGAGATGCGACTGGCACCGAAACACATAACATTACGGACCAGCAACTGGAAAAGCTCACACGGCTGCAGAAGCGTGATATTCTGCTGCTTGCCGCCTTCTATGATCACAATCGGGACCAGAGTCCCCGACTGCGGTGGCAGGGGCTGCGACGACGCATGCGGTTCGCCTCGTGGCCGACCTGGTGGGACGTGCTGCTGGGCATCGCCGTGACCGCCGGTACGATCGGCCTGGTACTCTGGAAGTGGGTGTTCCACGATCTCTTCAGCTGGCCTCCGATCTTGGCAATCCTCGCCGGCTGGCTCCCCTGGCTGTTTCATCAGGCGAGGCTCTACTGGCTTTCGTGGCGTGCGGGACACCAGATCCGGGTGATCGATCACCACACAAATTCCCTGCGAAGGAATCTCGGAAGCCTGCAGCGCGCGGAGCTTGTTGGCCAGCCGATGCCCAGCCAGTCGCGTGGCGACGATCGCTACGAGCTGCTGACGAAGCTGCAAGCGGTGCTCAAGACACTGGGCTTTTCCAGCATCGTGGTCCTCGTCGATCGAGTCGATGAACCGCACCTCATCAATGGCAATGCCGAGCGGATGCGTGACCTGCTGTGGCCGATGTTCGACAACAAGTTTCTGAAGCATCCGGCCATGGCCTTCAAGCTCCTGCTGCCGGCTGCGGTCGTTCATTACCTCAATCGGCAGGAGAAGGAGTTCTACGACCGCTCGCGTCTGGACAAGCAAAATCTGATTCCAGCGCTCGACTGGAGTGGAGAGGCCCTGTACGACGTCGCCAACGATCGAATCCGAGCCTGCGCGGAACTGGCCGAGTCACCACCGTCCGTCCAGGATCTGTTCGAGAGTGCCGTCTCCCAGGATCAACTGGTGGGCATTTTTTCTCGTCTGCGTGCGCCCGGCATCTGTTCAAGTTCTTCCACCGGCTGCTCGTCGACCATTGCAGCAAGTACACGGAAGACCAGCCGAGCTGGAAGATCAGCCGCGAGACACTGCAGGCCACCCTGGCGTTGTTTCTCAAGGATCTCGAAGCTTACGATCAGGGGCGCGGGACAGGCTGAGCCGCCGGGCCTTTGCAGCTCAAGAACGATCGGTCGCCCTGGATCGCGAACCCTTCAAGAGTGGACTCCAGCGAAAGGTGCGGAATGTGCGCCAACCAACGACGTGACAGCATGAACCGACGCCAACTGCTGCGGACGGCAGGAATGGCGGCTGCCGTCGGGACCGTCGCGATCCCCCATGCAGTCGCCGCAGCGAATCGAGAGACGTCGGGCAAGATTCGCTATTGCTTGAACACCAGCACGATCCAGGGGCAGAAACTCTCACTCGTGGAGGAGGTCGCCCTGGCGGCCGACACCGGCTACGACGGCATCGAACCCTGGATTCGCGAAATCGAAGCCTATCGCGATGCGGGGGGGAACCTGGACGATCTGCGCCAGCGAATTGCCGACTCCGGACTGACCGTCGAGAGCGCGATTGGCTTCGCAAACTGGATCGTCGACGATGAGGCCGCCCGCCGTGCGGGCCTCGAACAGGCCCGGCGGGATATGGAATTGGTGCGTTCCATCGGCGGAGGTCGCATCGCGGCGCCGCCCGTCGGTGCCAATCGTTCCGACGCTGATCAACTGGATCTGTTCCGCGTCGCCGAACGGTACCGCGAGCTTCTCGAACTGGGTCGCGACGTTGGCGTCGTCCCCCAGGTCGAGATCTGGGGACCGTCGCGCAACCTGTCGCGCCTCGGAGAGGCGGTCTTCGTCGCGATCGAAAGCGGACACCCCGATGCCTGTGTGCTCCCCGACGTCTATCACATCTATCGGGGCGGCTCCGACTTCGCGGGACTGCAACTGCTCTCCGGCCACGCCATCCACTGTTTCCATGTCAACGACTATCCGTCGGCGGACGATCGCACCAAGCTGAACGATGCCGATCGCGTGTATCCTGGCGATGGTGTCGCTCCGCTGACCGCGATTCTCCAGATGCTGCGCGCTTCCGGTTTTCAGGGAGCCCTCTCGCTGGAGTTATTCAATCGCGACTATTGGCAGCAACCGGCCGCCGACGTCGCCCGGATCGGGCTGGAAAAGATGCGTGTCGCGGTCGAACAAAGCCAGGCAGAAGCGTAGCCCACGGCTGCAACGCCGTGCCGATGGCTGCGCCTGCGTTGCCATCAGGCGATGAGCGATGCGGTTCGTGCCTGATGCAGCAAGAACAGACAGGCCATCCGCACGAACAGGCCGTTTGTCACCTGGTCGAGGATCACGGAGTGGTCGCCGTCAGCAACGTCCGGAGTGATTTCGACACCCCGGTTGATGGGTCCGGGGGCGAGAATCAGCACATCTTCCTTCGCGCGGCGAATGCGCTCACCGTTCATGCCGAACAGGTGGGCGTATTCAGCGATCGACGGGAAGAACGCCCCGCGCTGCCGCTCGAACTGCACCCGCAGCAGGTTCACGCAATCGGTCTCCGCCAGAATCTCATCGAGATTGTGCGAGACCTCGACCCCCAGCCGCTCGATTTGCGGCGGGATCAGCGTGGCCGGTCCACAGACGATGACTCGCGCCCCGAGTTTGGTGAGTCCCCAGATGTTCGAGCGAGCGACCCGGCTGTGCAGGATGTCACCGACCAGCGTCACGGTGAGGCCGTCAATCCTCCCGCGGTGCTCCCGAATCGTCAGGATATCGAGCAGTGCCTGCGTCGGATGTTCGTGGGTCCCGTCACCCGCGTTGAGCACGCTGCAGTTGAGCCGACTCGCGAGCAACTGGGGTGCACCGGGCGTGCTGTGCCGCACGACCATATGATCAACACCCATGGCCTGAATCGTGAGCGCGGTATCGACGAATGTCTCTCCCTTGGAGAGGCTGCTGCTCGCCGCTGAGAAGTCCACCGTGTCGGCACTCAGCCGCTTGGCCGCGAGGGAGAAGCTGGTCCGTGTCCGGGTGGAAGGCTCGAAGAACAGGTTGGCGACGACGGCCCCTTCAAGGGCCTGGTTCTTGCGCCTCCCCTTCCGCCGCACACCGCTTGAACTGGGCGGCCCGATCGAGAATCTGCGTGATCTCCGCCGCGGACAGCTCTTCCAGCGTCAGCAGATGGCGTCGCGTCCAGCAGGCGTCTATGCCCATAGTCGTTGACCGTCGAGACAAACGGCGGTAGAAGTCACGTCGTTGCTTCGGACTCTACCAATACGACCCTGGGCCGGCAACAACGTCGGTCACGTTCGTCGACATCTCCCGCGTGGTTGACATTCGTGCTCGCGTTGTCGCGCGGGGGGATGCATCCAGCGAAGGGGAAGTCACGCTTTCCCGGCGGCCTGCCTTCCTGTCGCGGTCGAAAGTCGCCGGGAGCGTGCTTGACAAAGGCACGGGGATTTAATACACGCCGCAAGTGTGGTAATAACCGCCCTAACCGATTCCTTCCTGGGTACTGCTGAGGACGTAACGCATGATCGTTGATTCCACCAACGGATTGACCTTGCTGGGGTGGTGGCCGGCCGACGTTGCGCCGGATTCAGACACCATGCCGAGACGCAGCGGGCTGAGCGCACGCGCGCCGAGGACGATGACGACATCGACGACGACATCGACGACGACGAGGACGATGACTTCGACGATGATGATGACGACTTTGACGATGACGATTTCGACGACGACGACTTCGACGACGACGATTTCGACGACGACGAGGACGACCTCGACGACGACGAGGACGACGACGATCTGGACGACGACTACGAAGAGGATGACGATGCCTTCTGAACGACCGTGAGCCCCTTGGGCCCACCGACGACAGAGTCGTCTTCTCAGATCTGGCACCCGGGCGCCGGCTTTACTCCGCGTGAGGCCGGCGCCTCTTGTTTTCCCCAGGCTTGACGGGCGCGCCGGCTCCCGGAATCATGCGGTCAGCGTCTGCTGATTTCGACTCTTGAACGATCTGAATGGCATGTTTGAAAAGGTCGGCCAACCCGATTTCCTGCCCGGCGAGCATCTGATGCTCCGCTTCTGGGCCGATCACGATATCTTTCGCAAACTGCAGGCGAAGAACCGGGGGGGACCGAAGTGGTCCTTCCTCGACGGACCCATCACAGCCAACAACCCCATGGGTGTGCATCACGCCTGGGGACGCACCTACAAGGACGCCTACCAGCGTTACTTCGCCATGACCGGCCACGAGCTGCGTTATCAGAACGGCTTCGACTGCCAGGGGCTGTGGGTCGAAGTCGAAGTCGAAAAGGAGCTCAATCTCGGCACCAAGACACGCGATCGACGAGTACGGCATCGACCGCTTCGTCCACGAGTGCAAGAAACGTGTCCTGCGTTTCGCCGCCCGACAGACCGAACAGTCCATTCGGCTCGGCTACTGGATGGAGTGGGACGATCCGGACGAACTTCGCAAGCTGGCCGAATTCGTCGGAACCGACGAAACCGTCACACTCCAGACGCCGAAAGGCTCAGGTGGTCAGCGGACTGGCCGAGCAACTCGTCGCGCGGCTGGGCAATCCGGAATGGGGCGGCAGCTACTTCACGTTCTCGACCGAGAACAACGAGACGATCTGGACGTTCCTGAAGAAGTGTCACGAGCGGGGCAAGATCTACCTGGGCCACGACGTCATGCCCTGGTCCGGCCGCGGCGGCAGTGCCTACTCCCAGATGGAAATCGCCGACGGCCGAAGGCTGACGACGCATCGCTCCTGTTTCGTGCGATTCCCAATCCTCTCCCGGGCAGAGGACCCGCACCCGGAAGCGCAACCGGCCCCGGCAGAGGGGGCTGCAACCAGCCTCCCGGCGGCCGAATACCTGCTCGTCTGGACGACGACTCCCTGGACGCTGACGTCCAACGTCGCCGCCGCCGTCAACCCGGACCTCGACTACGTGCAAGTGCGGGCCAAGCGAGACGGCGCGGTCTACTACTTCGCGAAAGAGAACCTCGAATACAAGCGGCTCGCCCGGGAATTCAAGGAAGGGTTCGGCCGCCCCGAATGGCAGTGGCCCGAGGGTGTCCCGAAGCTCAAGACCATCGCCCAGATCTTCAAGGAGCAGGGGGGCTACGAGGTCGAGGGGACGCTCAAAGGGGCCGAGATGATCGGCTGGCGGTACGACGGTCCGTTCGACGACCTGCCGCCCAGCAGCAGCCGGGCGGGTATCCCGTCGATCCGCACCATCCGCCCCCCTCCGACGCACCGACGGGTGTCGCCGGCCACCGCGTCATCGATGGCGGACGCGACTCGAAGGGCAATCCCCAGGTCGTGGCCGGCGAAGGAACCGGCATCGTGCACATCGCACCCGGCTGCGGCGATGTCGACCACCAGATTGGTGGGCAACTGGGACTGGTGAGCATCGCCCCGCTGGGTGAAGACGGCACGTTACGGTGAGGGCTTCGGCGACTTCACTGGCCGCGAGGCGATCGCGCCGGAAACGGCCGAGCTGGTCTTCGAAAACCTCAAGCGACAAAGATCTGCTGGTCTCCGTCGAGACCTATCCGCACATCTATCCGCACTGCTGGCGAACCGGGGACGAGCTGGTCTTTCGACTGGTCGACGAGTGGTTCATCAACATGGACTGGCGGGAAGAGATCAAGGAGGTCACGCGGCAGATCACCTGGCTGCCGGACAGCATCGACGGCGGAAGAGCGCGAGCTCGAATGGCTCACCAACATGCGCGACTGGATGATCTCCAAGAAGCGATTCTGGGGGCTCGCACTGCCGATCTGGGTCGACGAGGAAACCGGCGACTTCGAAGTCATCGGGTCGCTGGCCGAACTCAAGGAACGGGCCGTCGAGGGCTGGGAAGACTTCGAGGGCAACACGCCGCACCGCCCGTGGATCGACCGCGTCAAGATCCGGAATCCCCGGAACGGACAACCTGATGACGCGCATCCCCGACGTCGGCAACCCGTGGCTCGACGCCGGCATCGTCCCCTTCTCCACGATGCACTACAACCACCACCGCGACGAGTGGGCAGAAGTGGTATCCGGCCGACTTCGTCACCGAGTGTTTCCCCGGCCAGTTCCGCAACTGGTTCTACTCGCTGCTGTCGCTGGCGACGATGATGCGGTCTGACGAAACCGACGACCTGCGCGAGAAGCGGCCGTTCAAGAACCTGCTCGGTCACCGCCTGGTGATGGACGAGCAGGGCAAGCCGATGCACAAGATCGGACGGCACGGCCATCTGGTTCGAGGAAGCGGCCGAGCAACTGGGCGTCGACACGATGCGCTGGATGTACCTCGCCCAGAACCCGGCCAGCGACCTGCGATTCGGCACGCGTCACCCCGATCGAACCCGTCACGCTGTCCAGACTCCCGACGGCCCGATCAGCCAGACGCGGGAGGGGTTGCCGACCTGCCGAAGTCACCAGCAAACCGGCCGACGAGATCCGTCGGCAGATCCTGATCCCGCTGTGGAACTGCTATTCGTTCTTCGTGAACTATGCCGTGGCAGACGAGTTCGACCCTTCGCAACCCGCGGTCCCGCTGCAGAACCGGCCCGAGATCGACCGCTGGATTCTCTCCCACCTGCAGGAGCTGACCGGACGTAGCCCGCGACGCCTTCCAGTCTTTCGACGTCGCACGCTTCGTGCAGGCAGCAGCCGACTTCATCGACGACCTGTCGAACTGGTACATCCGCCGCAACCGTCGACGGTTCTGGCGGTCGAAGAATGCGGGTGATCGCGACAAGATCGCCGCCTACCAGACTCTGCACGAAGTGCTCGTGACCCTCGCCCGGCTGCTCGCCCCCTGCATCCCCTTCCTGACCGAGCGGATGTACCAGAACCTGATGGCCTATCAGATCGTGCAACACCGCCTGCAATAGGAGTGCCTGAGTCGGTCCATCTGTGTGACTATCCGCAAGTGGATGAGTCGCGTCTCGATGCGGAGCTGAACTGGAAATCCAAACAGGTCCAGACACTGGTGCGCGTCGCCCATCGTCTGCGGGAGTCGGCCGAACAACGCGTCCGTCAGCCACTGGCCGAACTGAGGTACGTCGCCGTCGATGAGCGGCAGGCCGCGGCCCTGGACGAGTTCCAGGCCACAATCGCCGACGAACTCAACGTCAAGCGCATCGTCCGCACCGAGAGCCTCGAGGACCTCGTCACCTACGTCTACAAGCCCAACCTCAAGACGTTGGGACCGAGGTACGGCAAGTTGCTGAGTGTGATCAAGAGCGAGCTGCCGAACCTGCCGGATGGCACCCTGGGGCCGCTGCGGAGCGGTCAGCCGGTCACGGTAACACTCGACGGTCAGGAACTGACACTGCAGCCCGAGGATGTCCTCGTCAGCACGCAACAGGCCTGCGACTGGCAATCTGCCGCTGAGGCGGGCCTGCAGGTTGCGCTGTCGACCGCGATCACCCCGGAACTGCTGCGCGAGGGAATGGCCCGCGACTTCGTCCGTCATGTCCAGCAGTCGCGCAAGGATGCCGACCTGGAGATCACAGACCGGATCTCGGTCCAGTATCACGTTTCGGATCTCTTGGCCGCCCAGGCCATCGCCGAATGGGACGACTATATTCGGCGAGAGACACTCGCTGACCAGTTGCTGCAGGAGCAGGGGCCCCCGGCGGGATCGCAGGGCGTCAGCATCGGGGACTCAGCCGTTTCACTTGCCATCAAACGATCCACCTGACGTGGGGGCAACATGGACTTTCTCTGGTTTCTCATCATTGGGGCGATCGCCGGGTGGCTGGCCGGCAAGATTACGCAGGGGCGAGGGTTCGGAGTGCTGCCGAACCTCGTGATCGGCGTCATCGGGGCCATGGTCGGAGGCTTGCTCTTCAGCCTGCTCGGGCTCCAGGCGGACAGGACGATCGGCAAGCTTGTCACTGCGACCGTCGGTGCCATCGTCTTCCTGTTCGTCCTCCGCACACTCAACCGCAAGCCCTGAACCTGCGATGCCGACCGACATCGGCCGCGGCGTCGGGTCCTCACCGGCCGTCCTCGGTGCAGATGCGATCCGAAACTTCCCAGTGGGGATCGCTCGAAGGAACAGAGTCGATCCCGGACATCCGCCATTGGCGGACGTCTGGCAACCCCTTCGCGTCGACCGGGACTCTGCGAAATTGGATCACCACTCGGTCAAGGATTGACGATACTCATCATGCCGCTAAAATCGGAGATTGCGAGGGGCCGTAGCTCAATTGGTTAGAGTACCGGACTGTCGATCCGGGGGTTGCGGGTTCAAGTCCCGTCGGCCTCGCCTTCGTGACCCGTTGTCAGAGATTGACAACGGGTCTTTTCTTTTGGCGACTGGCTCACTCTCTGTCGTGCCCGACTTTCCGGGCATCGATCTTCAGACAGCGACCGGGAACTGACCGATGACGAGACCCGCTGGCGCTACACGAGCCCCCGAGATCAGTCCGCGGAGCGATGGACTCCAAGTGCCGGTGGCGCTAACTCATCGCCTTCATCGGCCACGCTACTCATCGTGAGAGCCCCACGGGCCTGACGAACGATCTGTTCGGCGGCAGCTGCACGCGACGACAGGGCAGTGATGTGGCCCATCTTCCGTCCCGGTACCGCTCGCGACTTGCCGTACAGATGCAGTTTGACATTCGGCAATTCAAGCAGACGTTCCCAGTCGGGAATCACGTCTCCCTTCCAGAGGTCGCCCAGCAGATTCGCCATCGCCGCAGGTTGTCGTTGTTCCGTCGAGCCCAGCGGAAGTCCGCAAACGGCACGCACCTGTTGCTCAAACTGCGAGACGAGGTGTGCATCGATCGTCAGATGGCCCGAGTTGTGAGGACGAGGGGCGATCTCGTTGATGATCGGCTGGCCGTCAGTCGTCAGAAAGAACTCGACACATAACACGCCGACCGCATCCAGCTCCTGCATTACCGTGCGGGTCATGTCGATGGCATCCTTCCGGACGAGCGGCGTGATTTCGTCGGCCGGTGATACCGAGACATCCAGAATGTGATGCTGATGTGAGTTGCCGATTGGGTCGAAGCACCGGATGTCGCCGTTCGTTCCACGAACACCGATGACGGAAAACTCACGCGAAAAGTCAATCACCTGTTCCGACACGACCTCATGATCGGCATACAGAGGCCAGACTTCGTCCGCATGCTCGGGGGAATGGACCCGTTGCTGACCTTTGCCGTCATATCCGGATTGCGTCGTCTTCACGATGCACGATCCACCGAAATCGGTGACCGCAGCGGCAAGCTCTCGTGCACTTCGCACGAGCCGAAACGGCGCCACCGGGAGCCCCATTCTCTGAAGCTGCACCTTTTCGCGAAGTCGATTCTGGGCTGTCTGCAGAACCTGCACACCGGGCCGGACCGGCACCGACCGATCCAGATATTCGACCGTTGCCGTTGGGATGTTCTCGAATTCCAGGGTGACGACATCCACCTGGCTGGCGAACTCCGCCAGGGCGTCGAAGTCATCGTAGGCGGCGACCCATTCGCGATCGGCCACCGGTGCGGCCGGTGCCCCGGCGTCCGGCGAGTACACCGCAACGCGGTAGCCGAGCTGGCGGGCAGAGATGGCCATCATGCGACCAAGTTGTCCTGCACCGAGGACACCAATCACGGATCCGGGCAGAAGGGCACGACTCACAGGTAAGAGTCCTCCATCACTGCGGCAGCCTGTTGTGCCTGAGAGTCCTTGAGTTTCTGGCCAAGTTCTGGACTCGACGTGGCGAGGATCCGCACGGCCAGCAGACCAGCGTTCCTCGCCCCCGAGGCACCGATCGCCAGCGTCCCAACGGGGACTCCACCCGGCATCTGGGCGATCGCCAGCAGTGCATCGAGCCCGTTCAGACTCCCCGCCGGGATGGGAACACCAAGAACGGGAAGCGTCGTCAGGGAGGCAATCATGCCAGGGAGGTGCGCGGCCCCACCGGCACCGGCGATGATTACGCGCAGACCACGATCGCCCGCGGTGACGGCGTACTCGCGCATCCATTCTGGCGTGCGATGGGCAGACACAACACGACACTCGTGCGGGATGCCAAACTCCTCCAGCGCGGTCGCGGCCGACTGCATGATCTGCCAGTCCGACCGACTCCCCATCACCACCCCCACGATGGGCTGCTTGTCTGCCATCCCGACGTTCCAAAATCTCCCCGCGTCGACCCGGGGCACATGCGGAACACAGCGATCCGCCCCCCCACCGTCCCCAGTTATAGGACGTACGCCGCAGAACGCAAGCACAGATTTGGCAGCATGTTGCGTGACCATCAGGACAGCTTGCGGACAGGCAGGTTGATACCGGGTCGTCCCGCTCCTCGCGAATCGGGAGCATGCGCACCGTCGCCCCGGGCGGAATGCGGTGGCCCTGCGCTCGCCTGCGGCCTCCCTCGCCTGCGGCCTCCCTCGCCTCGCCGTCCCTCGATCGCCGTCAGGAAGCCCGGTCAGTCAAACTCTGGATCATCCATCTCAGGCAGTGCAAATACGGCCTCGGGCGGCGGGATGCGTCGGCCTGCCTCCCTACCCCCGAAGAGAGGGGGACACCCGGGCAGCCAAGCCGGTGTACAGCGATACCATGCGACGTCCTGCAGACGATCACAACAAGTCTCGGGGATGAACAACACATCTGCACAACGCTGATCGGACAGTTCGCAACATACAGCACAGGAAGGATCCGGCACCGCATGACAGCCCGCCGTCAAAGCGAAAGCAACCAGTGAGAGCATCCGGGCGCGTGACAGGCAGATCCGCATGATGGCCTCCTGGTGCCAGCGAGCAGCGTAGAGAACTCGACGTATCGAATGTCCGTGGGCCCAGACGCACGCCCGGCCCGCTGCATCCTGTGTGGACACCCGACGCCACCCCTGTATCGGAGTTCAACCGAAACACGCATGAGAGCAACGTGATCGGGCGTCAGAGTCCTTCAGCGGCAATTATTGCCGTGCAGAACAGTTATGGCTCCAGACCGACGCGTCACATACATCGCTTTTTACGATTCACACAATCATATCATTCTATTTGACGATGCATTCACGAGCCTCTATAAACAGGGGATGAATTGACCGGAGTCCTTCTCCCGAAGAAAGCTCAACACATGGCCATTTCAGCACCCAATCGGCAAGGGTCTGCCGGTCGCCCGAAGTCCTCTCGGCGGACTGCTGGTCACCCGTCCAAGCCGGTTCGCTACATTCACCATCCGTCGTATGATGACCCGCAGGCGGTCCGCCGGATCCTGGAGTCGCTGCCCTCGACGCCCGCAGATTCTTCAGCAGCGGGGGACGAGGCGGCGGGCGGACGAGGGGATGCCGAAGCGTCGAGCGGGGCCATGAGCGTGGAGCAGGAGCGCTGGATGTTCCGAAGGCTCAACTGCCTGAAGCACCTGGCAGTTCGGCGCCTGGAGGGGGGCGAGGCCGACCCTGCACATGGACGGGCGGCAAACCACCTCTTGGAAAGTGCACGTCAGATTCGTGACGAGATTTTGCTGGCAAATCAGGGGTTGATTATATCGATTGCACAAAAATTCGCGAAGACTCCAGTCCCCGTGGAAGATCTGATTGCTGAAGCGAACATCCTGACGTGCGCTGTCATCGACGCATTCGACTGCGATCGCGGGTTCCGGTTCAGTACTTACGCGACGCATTCCATTCGCCGCCATCTGGTGCGCGTATACGCAGCGGTGGCAGCGCCGTCGGGCTGGCGAAGTGCTCGTGTCCGGGCATGTTGCGTCACAAACCCTCCCAACGGAGCCTCGGGGGCAGGATCGCACGGCGAAAGCCCGGCTGGCGTCTCAGTTACTGGAGCATCTCGGTCCGGAAGAACGTACACTGGTGGAGCAGAGGTTCGGCTTGGGGACCGTGGAGAAGCGGCACTCTCTGGCCGAGTTGGGCCTGCGACACGGAGTTTCCGGTGAGCGGATGCGGCAGCGGTTGTCGCGGATTCTTCGCAAGCTCTCGGGCCTCGCTCGTGAGTATGCCGACCTGCTGGATGACATCTAGGCTGTCCACCCATCATCTACGGGATCCGGTCGCCGCGTCGAAGAGTCTGAGATGATATCTGGTTCCAGTGAGTCTGCCCGACGGAAGACAGACCTCGAGGAGGTTGCCTGGCTCTACGAACAACTGTTCCTGGAGGCTGGTGCCGCAGCCGATCGTCCCAAGATCCGTCGTGCTCTCGAAGAAGCCACGGAGACTCTGACTGAGCGTCCGGAAGATCGCTGGTGGGAGTGGCTGGGCGACACGGGTCGCAGCCTCGGGCTGAAGTGCAGGGTCGTCGACTGCACGTCCGACCAGATTGCAGAGATCGCCCGCGAGGGTGGCCGGATCATCGCCCGCATTGGCGATGGCCAGACACGGAGCTGGAAAGGAGTCGGAGCGACGCACCGTCGCAAGCTGGAGCTGCTGCAACCCTTGCATGATCAGACGCATCTGCGGCTGAGTGCGAGTCAACTCCGGGAGAGCCTCGAGCTGAAGGGGCGCGACGACGTCCTCCGCTGTCTGGTGATCGAACCGCAAGCGATGAAAGGGGAGTCGGTCGCTTCAGATCCCCGGCGCCGCACGCCATTGCGACGTTTGATCGCTCTGCTGCAACCCGAGTGGTCAGATATCTGGATCGTCGTGGTATTCGCCTTGGTGACGGGTCTGCTCGCACTGGCCACGCCCTTGGCTGTCGAAACACTGGTGAATACGGTCGCATTCGGGCGTCTGCTGCAACCCGTGCTGATTCTGGCGCTGATGCTGCTCGCGTTTCTGTCGTTCTCTGCAGCCCTGCGGGCGCTGCAGACCTACGTGGTCGAAATCATCCAGCGGCGGCTGTTCGCGCGCGTGGCGGCCGATCTGGCCTATCGGTTGCCTCGGGTGGACGTCGCGGCTCTCGACCGCGCCCACGGGCACGAACTGGTCAACCGCTTCTTCGATGTTGTCACCGTACAGAAAGTCTCAGCGCAACTGTTGTTGGATGGGATCTCGCTGATTCTGGCGGCCTTGATCGGAATGGCCGTACTCGCCTTCTATCATCCGTGGCTGCTGGGCTTCGACGTCGTGCTGCTCGCGATGATTGCCTTCACAATCATCGTCCTGGGGCGGGGGGCCACCTATACCAGCATCAAGGAGTCGAAGACCAAGTATCAGATGGCGGCTTGGCTGGAAGACCTGATCGGCTGTCCGACGGCGTTCCGCCACGCCGGCGCCGCCGAATTCGCGCTCGACCGGGCCGATCACTTCACCTACGACTACCTCACTGCCCGCAAGGCCCACTTCCGCGTCCTGATGAGACAGATCGTTTTCGCCCTGGTTCTGCAGGCCTTCGCCAGTACCGCACTGCTGGGGCTCGGCGGCTGGCTGGTCATCTCCGCGCAGTTGACGCTTGGACAGCTCGTCGCATCGGAACTCATCGTCACCGTGATCGTCGGTGCGTTTGCCAAGCTCGGCAAGCACATGGAGAGCTACTACGACCTGCTGGCCGCGGTTGATAAACTGGGGGCCTTGTTCGATCTGCCCATGGAGGATCAGGACGGACTGCCGAGACTGCCCGACGATGGTCCTGCCACCGTGGAGTTGTACGGCGTCGGCTACGAAAGCCCGTCCGGACAACCCTTGCTCGACAGCTTGAACCTGTCGATTGCTGCCGGGGAGCGCGTGATGATCTGCGGCCCGAGCGGATCGGGAAAAAGTCTGTTGCTCGACCTGCTCTTCGGGACCCGCATGCCGAGCGCCGGACGACTGACGATCAGCGGCATTGACCCCCGGGACCTGCGCCCCGACGCACTGCGGAAGCATGTTACCCTGGCCCGCGATATCGAAGTATTCTCCGGGACGGTGGCCGAAAACGTCCATCTGGAACGACCGGACATTTCGACGAACGATGTCCGAGAAGCGCTCGAACAGGTAAGTCTGCTGTCAGACGTGCAGAATCTCCCCGACGGGCTCGACACAGTGCTCGTGGAAAGCGGTTTTCCGCTGACGACCAACCAGGCACGCAAGCTGATGCTGGCGCGGGCCATCGTCGCGCGTCCCAATCTACTGCTGGTGGACGGCCTGATCGATGCGCTTCCCGACGAAGACGCCGAACACCTCACGCAGTTCCTCGTAGAACCGTCGCACCCCTGGACGCTCGTCATGGTCACCGGAAGGAGTCTGCTCCTCGAGGCCGGCACCCGAACCCAAGTGCTCGGCGGGGTACCGCAGTCGAAAGGCCAGGATCTCCTCCATGCCAGTTAACCGGCTCCCCGAGGTCACCGGGAATCATCACGACCGGCGGCGCACGTTGCTGGCGCCGGTCGCGTACAGCGAATCGCTGATGCCGGCCCTGCGGCTGGCCCGCTCCTCTCGCATCGCCCGAAGGATTGCCAAGTTTCTGCTGTTCGGGCTGACGATCACGATGTTCCTGATGGCGTTCGCTCCCTGGCAGCAGTCGATCACCGGGACAGGCAGCGTGATGGCGTACGCCCCGGACAAGCGACAACAGGTCATTGAATCGCCCATCAAAGGACGGGTCGTCGAGTGGGGTGAGGGAATTGTGGAGAACGCGCGCGTCGCCGAAGGCGACGTGATTGTGAGGATTCGCGATCTGGACGAATCGTACTCGGCCCGCCTCGAACAGCAGTTGGCGAACACGCAGAGGGAGGTGAGCGCCGCCCGCGATTCCTTCAACGCGAACGAGGGCGCCCGCCGGGCCGCCCAGGCCATCGTCGAGTCTTACGAGGCCCAGGTGCGGGCCTACACGAAGGTCAAGCAAGAGACGATTGCCGCCCAGGATGCCTATGTCGCGATGGCGGAGAGCAAGGTCGGCGCCGAAGAGCAGCAACTTGTGGAATACGAGGCCGCTGTGCCGCAGTTGCAGGCCGAGGTCGACCGCATGCGGAAGCTGTACGAGTCCGAAAACATCGCACTGCAGAAGGTCCAGGAAGTCGAGCGGAAGCTTACCGAGGCCAATGCCAAGGTTCGACGTGCCGAAGCCTACGTCGATGCCGCCAAATCCGAGCTGGAGGGAAAGATCCGCGAACGTTCTGCCAAGATCGAAAAAGCTCAGGTTGATATCGATTATGCCGAGGCACTGCTGCGCAAGGCGCACGGCGATGTGTCCAAGTCGGAAAGCGACGTTGCCAAGGCCTCCCAGGAACTGAACAAGGCCGAGAGCTATCTGCTCGACGTGGAGGTCAAGGTTTCCCGACAGGAGAACCAGGTCATCACCGCCCCGTTCGACGGCTATATCGTCCAGATCAATCCGAACGGCGGGAGCGCCGTGCTCAAGGAGGGTGACCCGATCTGCACCATCGTGCCCGACACCACCGACCGGGCGGTACAAATCTGGCTGGATGGCAACGATGCACCGCTGGTGGAAACCGGGCGGCATGTCCGCCTGCAGTTCGAAGGTTGGCCAGCCGTCCAGTTCTCCGGCTGGCCTTCGGTGGCCGTCGGCACCTTTGGCGGTCAAGTCGTGTCGGTGGACGCGATCGACGATGGCAAAGGCAAGTTCCGGGTGCTGGTTCTGCCGGATCCGGACGACAAACCCTGGCCGAAAGAGCGGTTTCTGCGGCAGGGCGTCCGGGCCAACGGCTGGGTGCTGCTCAATCAGGTGCCGCTCTGGTTCGAGGTCTGGCGAAGTCTGAACGGTTTCCCGCCGGTCGTCTCGATCGATGATCCCGACGAGAAGGGGGGCAAGAGCAAGCCTCCCAAGCTCCCGAAATAGGCCTGAGGGCTGTCGTTCGTGGACCCGGTCAATCCATGCCCGTGTCAGGCCAGCGGGCCGGCGGTCACGTACCGGTTCCCCCAGACCTCCATCAAGGCCGAGGGTGAGTCAGCTGGGCTCATTTTCCGGCCTTCCCCGCTGCGGTCGGAAACTTTCGCTTTCCGGCAATTACGGGGAAAAATTCGAGGTGTGAACCGGATTCCCCATGGCTAGAACTCTGTCCCTTGCGGATGGAAAAGTGACCTTGGTTCTGGCCTCTTGCGGAGAATCTCTCGATGAAGATCGTCTGCCAGATTGAAGACTCCTTTCCCAGATCGGTGGAAGAGGTTGTCGAGCGGCGCGCGGCCCTCAAGCTGAGTCGCTTTGCCAATTTAATCCGGGAAGTGCATGTGGCCGTGGAGGACGTCAACGGCCCGCGAGGAGGCCCTGACACGCGCTGCCACGTCCGTGTGAAGCTCAAGCATGCACCACAGGTGTTCATTGAGGAGCAGGCGCTCAACGTCCGCGAGGCGGTGTTCGCGGCGTTTGATCGGGCGGCGCGCACGGTCGCGCGGCGAGCCGACCACCGTGTGGACAAGTCGCGCAGGTCTCGTCCCGAACATCCCGCGATCGTGAGGCTGTAACATGTCTCTGAACTCCTCTAATCCCAGTCTGCTCGCGACCATGCCCCCGGAGTTGCAGTTGCTGTCGAGACGATCCGAACTCGTCGAGCCAGGCTGCGACATCATCACTCCCTGTCAATCGGAGACCTTCGAACGCCTCTCGCGATTCGACCTGATGCTGACTCTCCGGGAACAGGCTCGGCGCGTGCGTCTGCGACTTTATGGTGGCCTTCTCGCGCTGGCCTTGGTCGCCACGGCGGGATGCGCCTTCGTCTAGAGCTGTAGCCTCCCTCGGCCACTGCCCTCCGGAACCCGCTCGTCCGCGGGCGGGGCCACCCGGGCCGGTTCTCGACCGGCCGGGAGCGGAACCTGGCAACACGGCAGCGGTGTTTCGCGTTGCGGTGACCAGGAAGTCTGGGCAAGCTCTGCTACCTGCCGCTGCTCTTGCATGCGCGACTTGCCACGCATTCGCTTTAACCCGCACTTAGCGCATTCTTGCTTGTGCAGGGGCGCGGTACAGCCGAATCAATAGGCAGCACCCGGCGCTATGGCGTGCGCGTGACGGCTGCGCTGGCTGATGTTGGAATCGTTTGGACAGGCCAGGGAAGGCCTCGCCCCATGACGCGGTATGGACTATTGCTGGCGCTGATTGCGTGCCTGACCGGTTGCGTCCAGTCACGATCGCGGACCAACGTGCCCGTGGCTGCGACTCCGTCGCATTCTCCGTCTGCGAGGTCTGACTCCCGCAGCGACGCCACCGCCGGGACTCTGCCCGAGGATGAGAGCGACTCACCGGTGCGTCTGGCCTCCGCCACCGACGCGTCCGTCGCGTTGGCCTCAGCGACGCTCGACGAGTTGGAGGAGTCGGAGACGCTTGAGGCATCGCCCATGTGGAACGCGCCGCTGCCGAGCCCCGTCGCCGAGGCACCACCGGCAGGCGGCATCTCGCTGGAGGCGGTAATTGCCTCTGTCTACGAGACGTATCCGCTGCTCGAGGCCGCGCTGTCCTCGCGGACCATCGCGGACGGACTGCAACTGGCCGCGGCCGGAGAATTCGACCTCAAGTTCAAGGCGGCGAGCGAAAACGGTCCGATGGGCTTCTATCAGACGTACCGGCAGAGTGTCGGACTGGTGCAACCGACTTACAACGGTGGTGAGGTGTTCGCCGGCTATCGCATCGGTCGCGGTGACTTTGAACCCTGGTATCTGGAGCGACAAACGAACGATGGTGGAGAATTCAAGGCCGGCATCGCCGTTCCCTTCTCCCGCAACCGTCACATCGACTCCCGGCGTGCCGAGCTGTGGCGGGCAACGTACGGTCGGCAGCTTGTTGAGCCCGACATCCATGCTCAGCTCATCGACTTTGTGCAGGAAGCGAGCTATGCCTACTGGGACTGGGTCGCTGCTGGAGCCAGGTTCCAGATTGCCGAGCAGATTCTCATGCTGGCGGAAGAACGAACCGAGCGCATCCAACAGCAGGTCGAGGGAGGATTTCTCGATCCGCCGGAACTGACCGATAACCTGCGGCTGGTGGCCGAACGTCGTGGGAAGCGGGCCGATGCCGCCCGCAAACTCCAGCAGACGGCCGTCAAGTTGTCCCTGTATTATCGCGCGAGCGATGGTCAGCCTCTGATTCCCGATCCACTCGCGCTCCCCGAGTTTCCAGAGCCGACACCGATCAGCCCCGAGGACGTCTCGATCGATACGCACCTGGCATGGCAGCAGCGGCCCGAACTGGCGCTGCTCGACCTGTACCAGCGGCAGCTCGAAGTGGACTACGCCGAGGCGCACAACGAGTTTCGACCCGCCGTCGATGCGGTCATGTCTGGGTCCCAGGACGTGGGACTCCCCAGCAGCAAGAAGAATGACAAGGGCCCATTCGTGCTCGATGCCTCGATCTTCGTCGATGTGCCGCTGCAGCGGCGCAAGGCGCGGGGGAAACTGCAGGCCGTGGAAGGCAAGATCGCGCAACTTCACGCCAAGCGGCAACTGACTGAAGACAAGATTATGGCGGATGTGCAGGCGGCCTATGCCGGGTTGATGGCGGCCTATGAGCAGCTGCAGCAGACGCGTCAAGCCATGGAGTTCGCCGAGGATCTGGCTCGGCGCGAGCGCGAGAACTTCGAAGCGGGCTTCTCAGACCTGCTCAAGGTCACACTTCGGGAGCAATACGCCCGCGAATCGGCAGAAAAGGTGGTCGACGCCCTCCAGATGTACTATCAAGCCAGGGCGGACTATCGCGCAGGCGCTCGCCTTGGATCGCCTGCCTTAGGCCACGCGGACGCTGGTTGCGGGTCGCGGACAGAGCTTCGGCTGCGGGACGAACTCGCGCCAGTGCGCGTCTCCGCGATCCCTCACGACGCGATCGCGTCCGACAGGCACGCAATTGTGCGTCTTGGGCACGTTACCTGCTGTCAGCTTGACGGGTTACAGTATCCGCAGACAGTTGTCATCAGTTCCTGCGGGGAGAAGCGTGTGTCTGCGGACTGGGTGAATTACCATCACTTGCTTTACTTCTGGGCCGTTGCCCGGGAAGGCAGCATCGCTGCTGCCTGTGAGAAGCTGCATCTGGCCCAACCCACCATCAGCGGGCAGTTGCGGAAACTGGAACGCCAGGTGGGTGGAAAGCTCTACGACCGCGTGGGGCGCGAACTTGTCCTGACCGATCTCGGGCAGACCGTCTACAAGTACGCCGACGAGATCTTCTCGGTCGGACAGGAACTGGAGGAGGTGCTCAAAGGGCGCACCACAGGTCGTCCGGTCAGGCTGCATGTGGGCGTCCCGCAGGTGCTGCCCAAGCTGATCGCCTATCGGCTGCTCGAACCCGCCCTCAGACTGCCCGAGCCGGTGCAGCTCGTCTGTCGCGAGGGGTCCCAGGAAGAGTTGCTCACCATGCTGGCCAGGCACGAACTGGACGTCGTGTTCTCGGATGCGCCGGCCGGTGGGTTCGTACGGGTGCGGGCTTTCAATCACCCGCTAGGGGAGTGTGGGATCGGAATCTTCGGGACGCAGCGGTTGCTCGAACAGTTCGGGCAGGGCCCTCCGGATTCGCTGATGAATGCCCCGTTTCTCATGCCGGCACTGGGGACGGCCTTGAGGCAGTCCGTAGACCATTGGCTGCTCCAGGCGGGTCTTGCGATCCAACTGGTGGGCGAGTTCGATGACACGGCCCTCATGAAAGTCTTCGCGGAGGCGAACGTCGGATTCGTACCGGCTCCGATCGCCATCGAACGCGAGATCCGTGACCAGTTCGCACTGCATCTAGTGTGCCTGGTCCCGGATGCAAAGGAGCAATTCTACGCAATTACTGTTGAACGCAAGCTGCGACACCCGGCCGTTGTGGCCATCTCGGAAGCGGCAAGACAAGAGCTGTTTGGCGAAAGCGAGTAAACCCGATGTCCCCTCAGGCTGAACCGGAAATGCTGGACCAACTCGTCGACCTGCTGGATCGCGTCGTACGCGAGCAAGTGGGCGAGTCCTTGGCGCAGACGATGCAGCGCATCCGTCGACTGGCGGTCGAGAGACGGGCCGGACTGCCGCAGGCCGAGTCGCGACTGATCGCCGAATTGCAGCACCTCTCCGATTCGGACTTCGCGCCGTCGTCCGCTGGCTCAGCCTCTACTTCGATCTGGCTAACCTGACGGAGGATCGACATCGCGTGCAGACGCTGCGCCGCCGCACGCGCGCTGCACAACTCCAGGGAAAGCCTCGCCACGAGTCGATCTCCGCGGCTGTCTATCACCTGAAACAACAGGGCCTTTCGGCCGCGGACATACGGCGCTGGCTGGACAAGTTGCAGATCGAACCGGTCTTCACGGCGCATCCCTCCGAAGCGAAACGTCGCACGACACGCCAACTGCTGCGGCGCATCCGCAGTCATCTTCCCAAACTGCAGAGCCCGGATGTCCACACGGCCGAGCAAGACCTGCTGGCCGATCTGACCGTGCTCTGGCAAACCGATCTGGTCCGCCCCGAACGCCCGCCCGTAATGAGCGAAGTGGGTCGCGGTTTGTTCTTTTGCGCGGCCCTGTGGCGAGTCGTTCCCGAGATCTATCGCGAACTGCGTGGGGCACTCGCTGGCGCCTTTCCGCAGCATCACTTTGAGATTCCGACTTTCCTGTCCTTCGGCACCTGGATCGGCGGGGACAGGGACGGGCATCCGTTCGTCACGGCGGAGACGACCCGGCAGACGCTCGCAATGCTGCGCCAGTCGGCGGTGGACAATCATCTCGGCTATTGTCGCGACATGATTCAGCAGATCGTCATGTCCGATCAGCAGATTCCCTCGGGGTCGTCCCTCAAAGAGACCGTGGAGGCGCGTGCTGCCGACTGGCCGGAGCTGGCACAACGCCTGGAGTCCGTATCGAGATTCGAGACCTGTCGGCGCTTCCTCACCCTGATGGAATACCGACTGGAGGCGACCCGGGACGACGCCAGCAACGGTCACGAACATCCGGCCAGCTACAGCTCGATCCACGAGTTTGCCTCCGATCTGGGTGCGCTGCAGCAGAGCATCCGGGCCCATCGCGGCCAGCGCGTGGCGGACGAGATCATTCAGCCCTGGATCGACCTGGCCCAGACCTTCGGGTTGCACTTTGCAGCCCTCGATATCCGGCAGAACTCAGCTCGGCACCGCAGTTGCGTGGCCGAACTCCTGACGCCTTCGCAGCAGGCATCTCCGCCAACCAGCGACGCCGAGTTGAGCTGCGCTCTCGCAGAGGTGGCTCCGCCGGTCGAGGCCTCGTTCGATCGCCTGACTCCCGAATCGCAGGAGGTCGTCGAGACGATGCTCCAGATTGCCCAGACCGTTCGGCGCTGGGGGACCAGACCGTTCGGCGGATACATCATCAGCATGACCCACAGTGCCCTCGATGTTCGCGCACTGTTGTGGTTGTGGAAGACGGCCTGGCGGACCAGTCAGGGTGCGGCCGAACTCCCCTATCTCCCGATCATCCCGCTGTTCGAGACGATCAGCGACCTGCGGCGGGCACCCGGCATCATGCAGGAACTGCTCGCCGACCCCGACTACCATCAGTATCTGTTCCAACGGGGCGGAGCCCGGCAGACGGTGATGGTCGGCTACTCGGACAGCACCAAGGACGGGGGGTATCTCGCGGCCTGTTGGGAACTGCATCAGGCGCAGCAGCGACTCGCCGAGATCGCCGATCAGCACCACATCGAACTGACCGTGTTCCATGGTCGAGGCGGCGCGTTGGGACGCGGCGGCGGACCTGCAGCTCGTGCGATCCGCTCATTGCCCCCGCGCGCGGTGGATGGGCGTTTGCGCGTTACAGAACAGGGGGAAGTGCTCGCCGAACGCTACGATGATCCACGCATCGCCCACCGTCATCTCGAACAGTTGATCGAGGCCACTCTCATGGTCAGCGTGCAGTCGGACGTGGAACAGAACGCCGAGTGGGTGAGCGCGATGACCCGTATGGCCGACCTGTCCCTGCACAAATATCGCGAGTTGGTCGAACATCCCGGGTTTCTCGACTACTTCGCGGAGGCGACTCCCATCGGAGAGATCGAGACGTTGCCCATCGGATCCCGACCTGCGCGGCGCGGTGCACGGACCTCGCTGAGTGACCTGCGTGCGATTCCCTGGACCTTCGCCTGGACCCAGTCTCGCCACTTTCTGCCGGCATGGTATGGATTCGGAACGGCTGTGTGCGGCATCGTCGACGATCGCGACCAGGACTGGAGCCTGCTGCAGGCGATGTACCGCGACTGGCCCATGTTCCGGGCACTGGTCGACAACGCTGAGCTCGCGCTGGCCAAGGCGGACATGGAGATCGCCCACCTCTATGCCCGGCTGACGCCGGGACAGTCCAGCGAAGAGATCTGGCAACTCATCCGCAACGAGTTTCAGGCGAGCCGGGCCGCCGTGCTGGTCATCAGCGAACATCACGATCTGCTTTCCGCCGTAGACTGGCTGAGTCGATCGATCCAGAAACGCAATCCCTACGTCGATCCCCTCAACCTCGTACAGGTCGAACTGCTCCGCCGACAGCGATCGAACGATGCCGCACCACAACTGACGGATCTCTTGAGGCTCACAATTCAGGGCGTGGCCTCCGGATTGCGGACAACAGGCTGACCCGTTCGCGGCTCGCCGATCATCGTGGTCCAAAATCACCCCGCGGGTGACCCCCTGTGACGACACGCGGCACGTTCCGCCGGAACGCTTGCCTGAAGGCCATCCGTTAAGCGAGTATCACGGCCGGGACTGCTTCCGGTGTCGATGAGAAGGGGAACGGAAATGAGATCGTCGCGAGCGCTCCAGATCATGCTGACCAGCCTGCTGATCGGATCATCGACCAGTGTGGCTCAGGAAGCCTCGGTCTCACCTGACATGATCTACGGTCACAAGTACGGATTGGCGCTCACGCTGGATGCCTTCCAGCCCCCGAAACCAAACGGGGCAGGGGTCTTGTTCATGGTCAGTGGCGGCTGGTATTCCAACTGGGCGCCCGCCGAGAAGATGCGGCCTCTGTTCGATCCGCTGCTGAAGGCCGGGTTCACGGTGTTCGCCGTAAGGCACGGCAGCAGTCCGAAGTTCTCCATCCCCGAGGCGGTCGAGGACGTGCGGAGAAGTGTCCGCTTTGTCCGGCACAATGCGGAGCGATTTGGCGTCGATCCACAGCGGCTTGGTGTGTACGGCGCGAGTGCAGGTGGACATCTCTCCTTGATGCTGGGAACCGCTGCCGATGACGGCGATGCCGGCGCCGACGACCCGCTGCTGCGGGTCAGTGATCGTGTGCAGGCGGTTGTGGCACTCGTCGCGCCGACAGATTTGCGGATCATGGTCTGGGAAGCGCCCGGGCATCTGCCCGCCTATGAACGATTTCCCGCGCTGGACCTCGAACTGGACGAGGCCCGACAGCACTCGCCACTGATCCATGTGACCGCCGATGACGCCCCCACGCTGTTGATTGTCGGTGACCAGGACGAACTCGTGCCTATGCACCACAGTCAACAGATCCAGACCGCGTTCGAACAACAGCACGTGCCGAACCGACTGCTGATCCTCGAGGGAGCCGGGCATGGTTTCCAGGGCGACGATCAGCAGCAAGCCGTCGCTGCCCTCGTGCAATGGTTCGAGGAACATCTGACGGCCAAGTGAGACCACGACCGCCCCGTTCCTGGCAGGCAGCCACCGACGGCGTGTCAGGGTTGCTGAAACCGGATCACCAGCTCCGGCCCCGGCCAGAGCACTTCCAGCATGTGCTCCTCCGTATCGGAGTGGATGGTGAAGACGTTCTCTCCGGTCTTGAGGATCGAGACCGGCACGGGAACCAGATCCGCGTCATAATGGTGGTTCTTGCCCTCCAGCGGCAGGGTCTCGCCGTTGAGCTTCAGTGGGGCGTGCACCTCACCATACCCGTGCCAGGTACGCAGGTGCAGACGTGCATCCGTGCGCGCCCGACGTCGGCAGCAGCCGGCAGTGGAATCGCACATGACTTCGTTTCACCGACGCGAACCCCGAAGCGTTCCGGCAGTCTGTCCGCTCGAAAAACGCGAACCGATTCCATCTCGCGAACCAACGACAGACCATCAACGATCGGCGTCACCGACCACAGACCGTCCTGGGACCGCAGACGCGCGACGAGACGCAGACTCCCGGGATCCTGATCGGGAACCCAGGTCGTGTCCCAGCGCACCTCGAAGGGCGGCTGCGTGGCCGTCCCGACATGGCCCGCCAGTGCCGCCGCTTCCCCCCGCTCCGGCTGGAAGCTGGCCTCATGCCAGTCGAGAAACAGGCCATCTCCATCCTCATCGATCCCGTCGTACCAGGCGATCACGTCAACACGATCCACAGCCACCGGGCCGTCTGCCTGAACGCGGATAGTCGGGTGGTCCGACAGCTCGGCCCCGGACTCTGGCGAGACAATGCGCCCCGCGGGCACTGGCTGGAGGGCCGGGTCGTAGTAGACCCGCAGCACGAGCGAGTACAAGCCCCACTGCCCCCAGTTGTAGTCCTCGATCGTGCTGCATGTCCCCTGGACCGTGTTCTCTCCAGTCCGCAGATCTGCCAGCGGGACAGGAACAATCGGGTTGTCCTGCGAAAAGAACTTTTCGGCCCTCTGACCAGCCGGCATGGAGGCGATTTCTGGAACGTTGATCCAAGCGTTCCCATTGAACCGCACCTGCTTGGCCGTTGTGCGTGTGTGGCCGCCCCAGCGATCCAGCAGCGCCTCGGCGCGAATGGCTCCCGTGAGATCGCCGACATGCAGCTTGAGTTGCGGGTTAGGGAGAAAGTTGCGGGCTCTTTCGGGAGTTGCCTGCGGATCGGTCACGCGCCAGTCGACATTCCCTCCATTGTGGAGAGAGAACTCACGATAGACGTCTCCAGGCTGGGGCCCGAGAGCCGGCGTCGGTTGCTCGGATGACACGACCTTGGAGCGGGGCGCGGGGCCGGTGATCGCCTCGTACATCAACCGTTTGAAGTCCTCGCGCACGTTCAGATGGTCGTGAGGATAGATCTGCGTCATCAGGATCCCGATGAGCTGCTGCTGCGGATCGACCCAGAACACCGTGTTGAAGATCCCTCCCCAGGAGTAAGTGCCCGGTTCGGCCGGATCTTCAAATCCGGCCTGTTCAGTGAGTACGCCGAAGCCGTAGCCGAACTTGTCCCCGTGGATGCTGAACAGATGCGACAGGTCGCCGATCTGGTTGCCGGTCATCCGTCGCACCGCATTGGGAGTGAGGATTCGCACGTCGTCCAGCGAACCCCCGTTGAGCAGCATCTGACAGAACCGTGCATAGTCGCCAGCGGTGGAGACCAGTCCGCCCCCTCCGGAGAAGTAATTCCTGTCCTGCTCGAGGGGATACGTGGCGGAATAGCGCAACGTACCGGATGCCACTTCCCCTTCAGCAGTCCGCTGGATCTTCCCCTCCTGATCGGGTTGATACAGGCCCCCGAGACGATCGTGCTTTTCCGGTGGGAGCACGAAGTGCGTATCCGTCATCCCGAGCGGATCCAGGATGTGGGTCCGCAGATATTCCTCGAACGATTCACCCGACGCCACCTCGACAACACGTCCCAGCACATCCGTCGACAAACCGTACTGCCAGCGGGTCCCCGGTTGAGCAACGAGGGGCAGGGCAGCCAACCGACGGGCGTTCTCTGCAATGGTCCACGGGACCTCGATCAAGCCATCCGTCACCTGCGCCTCGCGATAAAGCGAGTACAGCGGCTCCTCACCCCAGAAACCGTACGTCAGTCCCGAGGTGTGCGTCAGTAAGTCGTGGATAGTGATCGGCCGCTGGGCGGGAGCGGTCTGCAGCTCTCCGGTCGGCATGGCCGGCGGAGGCGCCAGAACCTGCATCGTCGAAAACTCGGGCAGGAACCGCGAGAGGGGATCGTTCAGCGAGAGTTTCCCCTGTCCTTCCAGCTGCAGGATGGCCACGCTGGTGATCGGCTTCGTCATCGATGCGATCCGAAAGATCGTATCGGTCCTCATGGGACGCTCGGCCTCGACATCGGCAAAGCCTACGCCGACACGATAGACCTCCCGGCCGCCCCGCATGACCACCGCGACGGCGCCGGCCAGCTCGCGAGCCGCCACGCTCTTCCTCAGCTCATCCGCAATCGCATTCAATCCCTCTTCCGACAGGCCCGCATCGGACGGGGCCATCTGCGGGGTCGTGACGACCCGGTTCACAGACGATTGTGCCACAAGGGCGCGAGGTGCGGCGAGGCTGGCGAGCAGAGCAAGGTTCAACGAAAGCATGTGGAAACGGATGATCGCAGTTCGCATTTCGGACACGGCGGCTCTAGGCGTGAGAGGGGGACTGACCACGGCCTCAACGATAGCCGCTCCTTTGCTGCGGAACCAGCGTTGGAGTTCTCCCCGCGGAACATCATCTCCCTTGTGCAATGCGAGGCAGGGCAGACGTGCCCTGGAGGCCCCGGCACGAAAGACCGCGCATAAAAAAACAGCCGTCGACCACAGGGTCGACGGCTGCATTCCGATTGAAGTCCGCAACGTGTCAGCGCCAGCCCAGCGAGCGGGCGATGGCGGCGTTCTTGCGGCGCTCCAGTTCCATGAGCCGTGCGAAGAATCCGGTGCGAGCCGGACGCTGCTGCTGATAGTAGTACGTGCTGGCAGAGCGATTGGTGGTCTGGGATCGTTTGGCGGCCTGCACGGGAACAACACTGGCCCCGGTGATCATTACAACCGCTGCAAGCAAGAGAGCTTTCCGCATCTGAGTTTACCTTTCGATGAGTTGGTCGAGGGGGGGACGCGACACACGAAATGTTGGCACCACAAAAGTACACCCCGGCGTGCGCGGGTCAATTTGCGACACGGGATTTCGCGCAGAAAGCAGCTCAGCAACTTGCAATACTGCCGAATCGGCACCCCATGACGATTGGCGAAATGGGCTGAACGCTGCCTGGTCTTTCTCTTCGCCCGATCCTGCGCTCAATCGGGACACGCCATACTCTGCAGGATGTGCGCAGTGTGCTGGAGCACCAGCACGGCCGCCTCCGTCTGACGGACCTGTCGCGCCGCGAGCTGCGCTCCGCCGGACGCCGTCAACTGGACACGTTCGATCGTGACGATCCGGATTCCCGAACCGCCAGCCATCCGACTGGCCAGGCCAATGAAGACGACTCCATCGAGGTCGTGCGGGGCATCGGGGCCGAGGTGTCCGGTCACCGACACAGACACCCGGGCCTCGGGCGTCTGTTCGAGCACGCGCTCGGCCATCGCACCCGCGACCTGCGAACTGACCGGCCCGATGGATGGATCGTCCAGTTGGTCGGCAGAGATCCGCAGCCACTGGGTCTTGGTGGCGTTCCGGTACACCACTGCCGACCCGCAGAGGTAGGCCGAGATCCCGGGATTCCGCGTCAAGGCAGCCGACACCAGCCCCCCCGTGCAGCTCTCGGCCAGCACAATCCGGCAGTCCTGCTGCCGGAGCACGTCGGCCAGTTGCGTCGCGGCTGCGGCCAGTTGAGTCTCATCACTCATGGAGGGTAAGCCGTTCCGGACGGATTCCATTCTGCCGGGGCCTGAAGCGCATCAGGTCCCCAGTATCCCCCGCGACGGTGATCGTACAGCACTTCGCGGCCTCGTCGGGAGGTATCGACACGTCCGTCGGCATAGACGGTCTGCCCCCCGACCCACGTGCGAACCGGCTCCCCCCGCAGCGTCACACCGTCCCAGGGACTCCAGCCGGACTTTGTGAGCTGTTCTTCATTGCGAATCGTGTGCACCCGTTCCAGATCCACCAGCACGAGGTCGGCATCGTATCCGACCGAGATCTGCCCCTTGTGCAGGATGTCCCAGACCCGCGGGTGCCTCACACATCCAGTGGACGACCTGCTCGAGGGAGCAGCGGCCTTCGTGCACCGCGTTCAGCATCAGAGAGAGGGAGTTCTCCACGGCAGGCAGCCCCGAAGGGGACTGCGGATACGGCTGTCGCTTCTCCTCGAGCGTGTGCGGTGCGTGGTCGGTCGCGATCACCTGAATCGCCCCATCCCGCAGGGCCTGCCACAGGGCGGCGTTGTCGATGGCGGTCTTCACGGAGGGATTCATCTGGACCAGCGACCCCAGTCGCTCGTAGTCGTCAACGTTGAACAGCAGGTGATGCGGGCACGCCTCAGCCGTGATCAGGCCGCCATGGTCAACGATCAACGGGATCTCGTCAGCCGTCGAGACGTGCAGCACATGAAAACGATGCCGATGTCGTTTTGCCAGATCGATCGCCCGTCGAGTCGCGATGACCGCCGCCCGGTGGTCACGAATCCGACTGTGGTCCGCATATTGGCTGCCCCCTGCAGGCGCTCTGCATTCGCCCGGACCGTCGACTCGTCTTCACAGTGGGCACAGATCGGCAGGGTCGTCTCAGCGAAGATGCGCTCCAGGGCGGACTGTTCATCCACCAGCAGGTCGCCCGTACTGGAGCCGATGAAGATCTTGATTCCCGGCGTGCGCGACACATCGCGAAGTTCGTCTAGGTTGTGAGGCGTGGCTCCCACATAGAAGCCGTAGTTCACGACGCACTTCCCCGCCGCATTGACCAGCTTCTGCTGCAGGGCCGCCCGCGTTGTGGTCGTGGGTCGAGTGTTGGGCATCTCCAGAAACGTCGTCACCCCCCCCTTGGCGCACGCGATCGACCCGGTGTGGAGGTCCTCCTTGTGTGTGAGCCCGGGATCGCGGAAATGCACCTGGTCATCGATCACACCGGGCAGCAGATAGAGTCCCGTGGCATCGACGACTTCGTCGGCCCGCGTGGAGAGCGAAGCGTCGCTGTCCAGAATCTGCTGGTTCTCGATCAGGACGTGAGCAACGCGTGTCTCCGAGCCGGACACACACTGCGCGTTCTGGATGAGCGTTCGCACGGGTGGGGTGCCTCTGGAGTTCGGGTCCCTGCAGAGTGAATCGTCGCCTCGAATACTCTCGACTCTGGCGACTGAACTCTCAACCCCACGGATGGCAGCAGACCCCAAAAAGCGATCGCCGCCACCGTTCTGAGGGGGAACGAACGATGGCGGCGATGCGGGCTTGGCCGCCGACGGACGCATCAGCGAATGCGTCCGGCAGCGCAGGTGACCGATGTGTCGAAGATGTGTCCACGCAGGCAGTGTCTTGGCCACCGGTATAGTTTATCGACATCGGTCCCGACAGAGTCGACCGCAGCGGGAATTTATCCCCCTGTGCCAATTGACGGAGATCGCCCAATTGTGCGAAGTTGAGCGGACCTGGTCAGCGCATTGGCCCCCCGATCCCCGATCAGAGCCGGACGTGTCGAGAACTTCAGGATCTTCGGACTGGGGCGGACGCCATGAGTTTCTGAAAATGGCCGGGCTCGTCGAAGGCGGGACCGTCCTGGGCGCGCTGGCGCTGGCGTGGTTGCTGGATGTCCGGCCGTTTGAGATGTTTACGTGGAGCTGGACTGCACTGGGCTGGGGTTTGCTGGCCGTGCTGCCAATGCTGGTTGTCTTCTTTTCGACGCCGAGCACGCGCTCGATCGTCGTGGAGATGCTGGGAGCCCCACTTAGCCATTGCCGCTGGTACGACCTCATGGCGTTGGCGGCACTGGCTGGATTCGGCGAAGAACTGCTGTTTCGCGGCGTTCTGCAGCCGGGGCTCGGCTTCCTGGCGACGAACGTCCTGTTCGGTCTGGCCCATGCCGTTTCACCACTGTATGCGGTGCTGGCCACGCTCTTCGGCATGTACCTGAGCATCCTGACCTTCAACATCGGCGGGTCACCAAACCTGCTGCGGGCGGTCATCGCCCATGGCGTGTACGATTACATCGCATTCCTGCTCGTCGTGCGTGAATACCGACGGTCGACCTCCGCAGGGGCAAACGCATCGCCTGAGGCACCTTCGAGGAACGACGGCTCACCCATCGATTCCTGAATATGTCCGGCCGACGGTTTCTCACGAACCGGTCCGTCCGTCATACTCACTTCATCAGCACAACCTGACCACTTACCCTCGGACCGCTTTCATGACTGCCTACTGGCCATTGCTTCTGATCGCTGCGACCGCGCTCGTTTCCGGATGTCAACAGTCCACTCCCCTCCCGGAAGTGCCGGAGGCCGCCGAGTCGTCCGCCGACACGACACCCGAGATCCCGACTGCACCACCACTCACGACGACCGGGCAGCCTGGTGCGATGACGATTCGCGAACTCCGCAAGGCACTGGGGGTAGGCGACGACCAGGGAGAGATCCGCCGTGCCGGGGGACAGGTCGCCTTCATGGACCTGCGTGGGACTCCGGTGAGTGACCTGTCGGCCCTGCAGGGGCTGCCAGTCCGCGACCTGTTCCTCGAAGAGACGCGTGTGACCGACCTCTCTCCTTTGGCCGGCATGCCGCTGGATCGGCTGTACCTGAGCGAGACCGCCGTCGAAGATCTGTCTCCGCTGGCCGGCATGGATCTCGCCGAGCTCAACCTGGTCGGAACTTCCGTCAAGGACCTGTCGCCACTCAAGGACGTCGGGATCGGCACCTTGTGGATTCCGGAAACCCAGGTGACGGATCTCACGCCACTGGCTGGCAAGTCGATAGAGAGCCTGGATTTGCGTGACTGCCCCGTGAGTGATCTTTCGCCACTGGCAGGGAACCGCTCACTCAAGCGGCTGCACATCGCAGGGACGAACGTAACCGACCTCACCCCCTTGGCCGGACTGCAGCTTGAAAGGCTGATCTTCTCCCCGGAGAAAATCGAGAAGGGAATGTCGGTGATCCAGGAAATGCAGTCCCTCACTGGCCTCGACACGAGTTTCGATGGGGGCGAGGTGATGCGCCCCGAGGAGTTCTGGAATCTGTACGAAGCCGGGGATCTGGACCAGTAGATCGTCGTGTCTGCCGCTTTACCTTGGCCCCCGACGAGTTCGGGGGATGGCCGCACGGCACGACAGAGTAAGCAGCCGCGCCTTCCGATTCGTCAAAAACTGTGGAAAATCACCCCCATGGGACAGATCTCCCGTGCGTACAATTCCGCAGCCATGAACAATCGCCATCGCGCCATACACGTGTCGGTTGTGCTGACCGTAGCTGTGAGCTGCGTACTCGGGGGGATCGCAATCCCGTCCGGGGCGAATGCGACGGCTGTCGATGCATGGCTGGCATCTCATGCCTGCTGCCATCAAGACGGGGTCCAGAACTGCTGCGGAATGGCCTGTTGCAGGACACCGGCTTCCGTCCCCGATCGTGTGCCGCTCGACCAACCCGAACGCTTCGATCTCCGACTGCAGGGTCGGAAGCTTCCTTGGAGCGGCACGACCCCATCGGTGCCCAAGGTGACCGATGCTGCAGAACGACATGGGATCTCGCTGGCGGTCCCGACGTCGGGAAGTCCTTCACTGATCACACAACACATCTGTCTGCAGGTGTAATCGTCTGGCGCAGTCGCCTGATGGCGCCGACCCTCATTTGTTGTGTGTTTCGATTTCCCTTGAATGATCGTGCGGATTCCAGCGCGGATCGTCCGCCATGCTGGCCGCCAACAATCTATGGAGACCCTGTCAATGTTGACCAAAACCGTTCTCATGTTCGCGATGGTCGGCTCGGTGCTGACCGCTTCCGAGCAACTCAGTGGTCAGCCCAACGCCTGCACCACACCAGTGACCTGTGCTTTGAAGGAACAGTCCTGCTGTTCCCGCTCCTCTGCCGGGAATCACGCGGCACTGGTGCAGAACACCAGTTCAGGTCCAATGTCACCGACATGCTGCGCCAAACATGCGTACTGCTGCCTGATCAAGGCCGACTGCTGTGGACCAAGGAAGGCAACTCCTGACAAGGCCGTCTCGTCGTTGCAGAAGCCTTCGGCCGTCAGCGAGTCTACGCCTTTGGATACGACACAGCCTGCCTGCTGTGGGAAGCGGGCTTGGTGCTGCACCGTGAAACGCGACTGCTGCCCGCCGACCTTCCGTGTTCCAACGGCGGCATAGTCAGACGCGTTGACGCCGCGTGGGTGCCTTGAAAGCTTGGGTGATCCGGTGGTTCAGCAGAGCCGCCGGATCGCTTCATATTCCGGACTCGCGATCGACGCGGCTCCCCGCGTCGTCGAATCGCACCGGCGTGAAGATCCGGAACCGGCACAGCCCGCATCGCTGCAGCAGATACTGCAGCAGGATCCACAGTGTCGTTGTGCCGTACTTCACACTACGGCGGAAGTTGATGCTGCTCGCCTCATCGAAGTACCGTACCGGAACGGGAATGTCTCCCAGTTTGTAGCCGAAGAAGACCGCTTGCGCCAGAAACTGGCTGTCGAAGGCGAAATCGTCTGTGTTGTGCTGCCAGGGAATCGTCTCCAGCACGCTGCGACGGTAGGCGCGGAACCCGCTGTGAAAGTCGCCAAGGTTCTGACCAAGAACAACGTTCTCGATCGACGTCAGAACACGGTTGGCGAGATATTTCCAGCCGGGCATGCCACCCTCGAGTGCTTCCCGACGTGTGCGGATGCGGCTCCCGAGCACAACGTCGCAGATCCCCAGCCGCAGGATCTCCACAGCGGCGGGGATCACGCGACTGTCGTACTGGTAGTCGGGATGGATCATCACGATGTAGTCTGCACCGGAATTCAGGGCTGTTCGATAGCAGGTCTTCTGGTTGCCGCCATAGCCGAGGTTTGCCTCGTGAGTGACCACGGTCAACCCCAGCTCCTGAGCAAGTTCGACGGTGTTATCTGCACTGCAATCGTCAACCAGGATGATCTGATCCACCGCTGCCGGCGGGATATCCTGCAGCGTCTGTCGCAGCGTCTGCGCGGCGTTGTAGGCCGGCATCACGGCAATCACGCGCTGACGCGCATCCGTCCTGTCGACGACAGCGCCAGCCTGCGCCCGATCTGCCGCGGCATCGTCTGACATTCCCGATCGTTCTCTTCCTGCGGGATTGCTCAGAACTGATGCCCCGGCTGCGGTCCGTGTGCGGTCTGCGTGAGCACTTCGGGTCCGTCTTCCGTCATGAGGATCGTATGCTCGAACTGGGCAGAGAGGCTGCGGTCGGCGGTGAGCACTGTCCAGCCGTCAGCCAGTGGGGGAGCCGTCTCCTTCGTCCCGAGATTGAGCATCGGCTCGATCGTGAAGCAGACCCCGGGGACGAGCACATCGCGGGCGGAGGAGGGTTCCGGATAATGCGGGACGCCGGGGGGCTGATGAAATCGCCGCCCCAGTCCATGCCCCTGGTACTGCTCGACGACCCCGAACCCTTGCGCTCGTGCGAACCGGGAGATGGCCGAGCCGATCTCGATGACGCTGCTGAAGGGACGGATACTGTGGATGCCGATCCACAACGCGTTGAACGTGCCCTGGACCAGTCTCCGGGCCTCATCCGAAACGTCGCCAATCAGGAATGTCTCTGAGGAATCTCCGTGCCAGCCATCGACGATGGTGGTCACGTCCACGTTGACGATGTCACCTGACTTGAGCACGTAGTCCCCGGGGATCCCGTGACACACAACTTCGTTCACACTCGTGCAGATCGAATGGGTGTACCCCTTATATCCCAGCGGAGCAGGGCGATGGCCATGAGCAATCGTGTATTCGTACGCCAGCCGGTCCAGCTCCGCAGTGGTGATCCCCGCCTGCACATGGGGCCGAACATGGTCCAGCAGCTCGGCATTGAACCGTCCAGCCGCCCGAAGTTGTTCCCGCTGCCGCTCATTGTGCACCGGTGGTCGCTTGCCTCGTGACAGTCCGCGCATCACTATCTCCCACATGAAATATGCATTGTGGATTGGTCATGACCGGGATGCAATGTCGGTGGAGGCGTTTCTGAGCGACGAAGAGCCCCGGAAATCGCTGCTGCCGCTGCAAACCACGGGGTGGGAACGGCCTCGGCGGCCTGCGGCTCGCAAAGAGCGACGGAAGTGATCGGGCGATGACCAATCGAAAATCCAGAAAACGCCGCTCGAAGCTGATGGGCAGCCATCAGCGATGCTGGCTGTGGGGGCGTCATCTCGTGCTGGAAACACTCCGGGCCGGGTGTTGGCGCCCGCTGGAAGTCCGCATCGGAGAACGACTCCCGGCCACCAGCCGCACAGAGATCGAAACCCTGGCGTCAGCCCAGGCGATCCCGCTTCAAACCGACCCGACTGAACGGCTCACGCAGCTCTGCGGATCGCCCGAACATCAGGGACTTGTGGCCAGGATGCCCCCATTTCCTTATGCCGACCCCGACGAGCTGCTGCGCCGGAGTCCGGCGGCGCCGTTGTGGGCGGTTCTCGGCAGCGTTCAGGATCCCCACAACTTCGGAGCGATCGTGCGATCGGCGGAAGTACTTGGCGTCGGTGCCGTCCTGATTGGCGAGGAGGGGCAGACGGAAGTGACCGCGACGGTCGCGAGGACGTCGGCCGGGGCCGTCAATTCGGTGCCGATCGGGCGTTCGGCAGATCTCCCGTCGCTGCTGGATCGGCTGCACTCGGCAGGCTGGGCCATCGTAGGCACCGATGCGGAAGCGGCGTTGCCGGTCTGGAGCCAGGACTTCACCGGTCCAACCGCGATCATCATCGGCAACGAATCGACAGGTCTCACACCCGCCCTGCGCGACTGCTGTCAGACGTTCGTCTCCATTCCCCGGTATGGTGCCATCGGCTCCTTGAACGCGGCCGTCGCTGCCGGAATCCTGTTCTTCGAAGCCCAGCGACAGCGAACCCGTCCATGAGCACGCTTTCCCTGCGGAATCCTCACAGCGTTTTCGCTGCGCTGCGGCACCGTCCTCACGACGTGCTGAGTATTCGCGTCACGCGGGCGTCTGCCACTGGAAACTGGCGCGACGTGGTGGACCTTGCCCGACAGCATCGGGTCGCGGTCCATGCGGAGCGAAGTGCGCCGACCACCAGATCAGGTCCCAAGGATCGCCGCACCGGCACCGCCGAGGCCGACGTCAAACCCCGCTCTGATGTCTCGCTCGAGGAGCTGTTCGTGACCGACGCGGACGGGCAGCGGCTCTGGGTGGCCCTCGACCATCTTCAGGACCCGCACAACGTCGGTGCAATCTTTCGCACGGCCGCATTCTTCGGGGTGGCCGGCATCGTGCTGACACGTGACCGTTCAGCCCCGCTGACGTCGACGGTGTACGATGTCGCATCGGGCGGACTGGAATCTGTGCCCTTTTCCGAACAGACCAACCTCGCGCGCACCATCGACGTCGCAAAGCAGGCGGGGCTGTGGGTGCTGGGCACCTCCGAGCACGCGGCCCAGGACATTGCCAACGTCCCACGCGACCGCAACTGGCTGGTCGTGGTGGGGAACGAAGAGAAAGGCCTCGGTCCCCTGATTCGCAAGAAGTGCGACGACATGTGCTGCCTGACGCAACTGGGAGAGGTGAGCTCGCTCAATGTGTCGGTCGCCACCGGCATTCTCATCGCGTCACTGCTGCGGTGACGCGATCAGCGCTGGCCCCGACGTTGTCGACACATCGGGCGCCACAGAGGTCACAGCCCGGGATCCTGCCGCGATTCAGCCCCGTCGTCCGGCAGGGCCGTCGCAGTGCAGGCAAACTCGAGCCGGGTCGTGACACGCCCGGCAACACTCAGCTTCCCCGTGAGAAAGAAGGTGTTCTGCAGACGTTCGGTCAACTGGACTTCAATGTCGAGCGTGTCTCCCGGGCGCACGAGATGCCGAAACTTGACGTTGTTCATCCGGGTCACAACCGGCACCTGATCGGTCTCGTTGGGAATGATCTGTGCGATCAGGACCGCGGCGGCCTGCAGGGCGGCCTCACACTGCAACACGCCCGGCAGTACCGGAAAGTGCGGATAATGCCCCTGGAATACATCGAGAGTCGGTTTCAGATGCTTCCGGGCGTGAATCGATGCGTCGTCGATGGCCACGACCTCATCGAGCCACAGAAACGGCGGACGATGAGGGATGCATTGCTCGATTTCCTCGCGGGTCATCTGGTGCGTTCCGGGCATGGTGCTGATTCGAGCTGAGGCACTGAACGGGCAAGCGCCTCAGATATGGATCGTCCGCTTGTCGACAGCGAGCGCGGCCTCCTTGACAGCTTCGGCCAACGTCGGATGGGCATGACAGACGCGGGCGATGTCCTCACTGCTGGCACCAAACTCCATCGAGGCGGCACACTCGGCGATCAACTCACCCGCGTGTGCCCCGATGATGTGCACACCGAGCACGCGGTCTGTCTGAGCATCGGCCAGAATCTTGACGAAGCCTTCGGTCTCACCCATCGCCCGCGCCCGCCCATTCGCCAGAAAGGGGAACTTCCCCACACGATACTCCACACCGCGATCCTGCAGTTCGTCCTCGGTTCGACCGACGGAGGCGATCTCCGGTTCCGTGTAGACAACTCCCGGAATCGTCAGGTAGTTCACGTGTCCGTATCCGCGATAGATCCCCTCCACGCAGGCGATCCCTTCCTCTTCAGCCTTGTGGGCGAGCATCGCCCCGCCGATCACGTCCCCAATGGCGTACACGCCCGGCTGCCGGGTCTGAAACCGCTCGTCCACAAGCAGAAAGCCGCGTTTGTCGGTTTCGACAGACACCGTCTCGAGTCCGAGACCTTCCGTCTGAGGTCGACGCCCCACGGCCACCAGCACGCGATCCGCGCGGACGGCCGCATCCCCGTCCAACAACACATCGCAGGTCTTGCGATTGCTCTTCACGCCTGTCACGCGGGACCCCAGACGAAACTCCAGACCCTGTTTTTCGAACAGCTTGCGCGCCTCACCAGCCACCTGCGAATCCATGCCGGGCAGGATCCGATCGAGGTATTCGAGCACCGTCACCTGGCTGCCCAGTCGCCGCCAGATCGTGCCCATCTCCAACCCGATGTAACCCGCACCAATCACGACGAGGTGTCTGGGCACCTCGGGAAACGCCAAGGCCCCGGTGCTGCTGACGACCCGGTCCTCGTCGATGTCGATGCCGGGCAGTCCGGCCGGCGTGCTCCCCGTCGCGATCAGGATCTGATCGGCCGTCAGCTCTTGCGGACCGCTGGCCGCCTCCACCACGACACGGCCCGGGCCATCGATCCGCCCCTGGCCCTGGTAGCGGGTAATCTTGTGCTTCTTGAGCAGCCCTTCGATGCCTCCCCCGAGCGTCCGCACCACCCCTTCCTTGTGCCGCATCATCCCGGCCAGGTCAAATTGCACGCGGGAGACCGAGATGCCGCGATCCTCCCAGCCCCGCTGTGCCTGCTCGAACAGGTGGCTCGACTCGAGCAGCGCCTTGGAGGGAATGCAGCCCACTCGCAGGCAGGTCCCGCCGAGCAATGGAGCCTTTTCGATACAGGCCACCTGCTGGCCCACCTGCGACGCACGAATGGCCGCCACATAGCCACCAGGCCCTGCGCCAATCACAATCAGCTTGTAGTGCGGCATCACAATCACTTTGGGTCATTCGCAGAACGCTTCCTCTCCCCCCCCGTGTAGGCGACCGCCAGACCGGCGTCAAGGATCCCGCGGGCCGCAGCGACCATCCTGGAACGCCTGCAGAGGAACGGGGTCGCGAACAGCGGACGGCGCGCCCTGTGTGACAGAGGGCTGCCCGAACAACACCAGTTTGCCAGACGGGAGGTCGTTTAGTACGCTGCATCGTTTTCCACGGCTTGTCACCCAGGGATCCTAAATGTCGACGGACTCTGCTGAACCGCAGGACGAGAAGAAGCCCGCGACGCGGGAGGCCCGCAAGGATCGCGACAAGTCCGAAGCGGCGGCCCCCCGTCCCGGACTCGCCGTGGCACTCCTGATCGGCCTGTTCATCGCTTTGATCCTCTGGATGTACTATTGGCAGCGTTCCCCCGAAAACACTGGGACGCGCGTCAAGTACAGCTTCTTTCTCGAGCAGCTCGACTCCGGGAATATCTCGCAGGTGCGGATCGTTGGACCGATCCTCACCGGGAAATGGAAGACGATTCCGCCCGCCCCCCCCGAAGAGGGAGATCTGAAGCCCCTCGAGCTGAAGGACGAGTTCAACACCGTCATCTCGGAGTTCGAGGATCGGAAGCTCCTCGATCGACTCGAGGCGCACAAGGTGCCATTCGTCGAGGAGAATACGACCGTCGGCCTGATGGGCAACATGCTGATCGGACTGCTGTGGATGCTCCCGCTGTTTCTGTTGATCTTCCTGATGATGCGCCGGACGGCTGATCCCTTTGGCGGCGGCATGTTCGGCAACTTTATTCGCAGCCCGGCCAAGCGGTTTCGCCCGTCCGACCAGAAGAGCACGTTCGACGACGTGGCGGGCATGGAGCATGCCAAGCGGGAGCTGCAGGAGGTGGTCGAGTTCCTCAAGAATCCCGCGAAGTTCCAGCGGCTGGGCGCGATGATCCCCAAGGGAGTCCTGCTGATGGGACCGCCCGGGACCGGGAAGACACTGTTGGCCCGCGCGACGGCCGGCGAAGCCGAGGTGCCCTTCTATTCGATCAACGGTTCTGAGTTTATCCAGATGTTCGTCGGGGTCGGTGCCAGTCGTGTGCGGGACATGTTTCGCACCGCGAAGGAGGCGGCCCCCAGCATTCTGTTCGTTGATGAGATCGACGCCGTTGGACGCGTGCGCGGTGCCGGCGTCGGGGGAGGGCACGATGAGCGTGAACAGACCCTCAACCAGATTCTCAGCGAGATGGATGGCTTCCAGCAGAGCGAAGCGGTCATCGTCATCGCAGCGACCAACCGGCCGGATGTCCTTGACCCCGCACTCCTGCGCCCGGCCGATTCGACCGGCATGTCACGGTCGAGAAGCCGACGAAGGAGGGACGTGTCGGCATCCTCAAGGTCCACTCCCGCAAGGTACCACTGGCCGAAAACGTCGATCTCGAACGGATCGCGGGCGGAACGATCGGGTTTTCTGGTGCCGACTTGCGTAACCTCGTCAATGAGGCAGCTCTCAATGCGACACGGGAGGGCAAGGATGCCGTCGACATGGCGGACTTCGATGCCGCACGCGACAAGGTGCTCATGGGGACCAAGCGCGAAGACCTGCTCAACGAGCATGAGCGGGAGATGACCGCCTACCATGAGGCGGGACATGCGCTGCTCGGCCTGGCTGCTGCCCGAGGTCGACCCGGTCCACAAGGTGACCGTCATCCCGCGCGGACGGGCCCTCGGTGTGACACAGTTTCAGCCCGAAGAAGAACGTTCCATTGTGGGTGAGCGCCGTCTCCACTCCGAGCTGTCAGTGCTCCTCGGCGGACGCTCCGCCGAGAAACTCGTGTTCGACGAATACTCGGCGGGTGCCGAGGATGATCTCCGC
Organism: uncultured Planctomycetaceae bacterium; assembly: GCA_963715185.1. Taxonomy (GTDB): domain Bacteria; phylum Planctomycetota; class Planctomycetia; order Planctomycetales; family Planctomycetaceae; genus CAVPPT01. The sequence goes on along the minus strand of CAVQRG010000008.1, from coordinate 212,634 downwards.
CGTGCCACTCAGATCGCCCGAAGGATGATCGGCTACTGGGGCATGAGTGATGTCATCGGCCCCGTCGCCTTTCGGAACGGCGAGGAGCACCCGTTCCTCGGCAAGGAAATGCACGAGCAGCGCCAGTACAGCGAGGAAACAGCGCATGTGATCGACCAGGAGATCCAGCGGTTCCTGACGCAGGCATCTCAGCGAGCCACGCAGATCCTCGATCAGAATCGAGAAAAGCTGGACAAGATTGCCAAGGCCCTCACCGCACAGGAGATGGTGACCAGCGATCAGATAGCCGAGATGATCGGTCCCGCTACGGAGCGGAGCCCTCTGGCCATGAAGCTGGAGCCCTGATCCCGGCGCACCAGGTGCGCCACTCGGGATCCACACGACCGGACGGGACCTGTCAATCCCGTCACACGGGTGACGGTCTGGTCCCGCCCAGATGCCGGACTCGGTCTACTTCCCGAAGAAGCCTCCGAAGACGTTCAGCATGGCACTGGCGATGGCCGTCGGCTCATCCCACAACCACATCGATTTGACCAGGTCGAACATCGTGATGCCCAGCGCGACCATCAGCAGCGTCGACAGAGCGAGCCCGACGAACGTCCCGGTTCCCCATTCCGTCTCAGCGGCGGCGCGACTGGCCACCGGTGCGGCAAACTCGGCCTGGCTGGTTCCTGAGGCGAAACCGTCTTCGTAATCACCGTCGCCCTCGTCGAACACATCCAGATCGTCGAGCTCATCATCCTCGCCAAGAATGTCCTCATCGAGGTCCACCTCTTCGGAGAATTCTCCCGACGCATCGTCATCGACATCGAAGACCGCATCATCGATGTCGCCGGAATCAGAGAGACCCGGGATGACGGCCGTCTGCTCCGACGAGTCATCGAGATCGAGCACATTGGTGTGATCGTCACTTGATCCGAGCGGGTCGAGCTCGAACTCGCTGTCGTCGTCGGAGAGCGACGGGATCTCGAATTGTGTCTCGGGAACCTCATCGGCCGCCATGGCGTCCATCATGGGCAAGGTGCCGCCCAGCTTCTTGCCGCTCCCGGTCATGGTGATGCCGCTGTCGGTCTCATCACCCAGGGAGATCCCGCTGTCCTCGTCGTGAGCCAGTGTGATCCCTTCGTCTCCCAGATCCAGGGAGATCCCGCTGTCACTCGGCCCTTCCAGCGAGATGCCACTCTCGGAGGCCAGCGACATCGAGCTGTCGCCGACAATGGCGATGCCGCTGTCGTGGTTGAGCACCGAATGCTCGTCGTCGTCCCGGTCGAGGGCAATGGTCGAATCGCGCGAACCGATGAGCGCGATGTCGCTGTCCGACGTGTCCTGCCCGCCGCTGGCGTCGATCAAGAGAACATCGCTTTCGCTGCCCGACGGAAGCGGGCCGGGATCGGCCGCAAGCCGCACATCGCTGTCGCTGCCGCCTCGCAGAGGGGTCCCCAGGTCGAGTTCTGCAGCCTCGGTCTGCACGAGTCGAACGTCGCTGTCCGCGCACTGCTGGTCGTCCGGCATCAATGTGATATCGCTGTCCGAATCATCCAGGACGAGCTTCACGTCACTGTCCGAATCGGCCGACAGCAGATCCATCTCGCGCTCCGTCCCCTCCGCGGGGCCTCCGCCCACAGCCGCGTCGGCATCCACCAGCTTTACGTCGCTGTCCGAATCATCACCAGCCAGCTTGACGTCGCTGTCGCTGTCATCGCCCGCAGCGTCAACGCGAGTCAGGCGGATATCGCTGTCCGAGTCGTCGAGAGGACTGAGCCCCAGATCAGCATCACTGGCATCCTCGGGAACCAGCGATTCGTCCATCACCAGCCGGACGTCGCTGTCGGAGGTGTAGAGGTCGTCGTCGTCACCACTCAGAACACTGGACTCACCAGCGAGGATGTCGGACTCTCCACCGAGCACACCCGACTCACCGAGACCCGAGAGCGGCCCACTTGCACCGGGGACCAGGGTGCCCGAGTCGCCACCGACCACCAGGTCGCTGTCCACGTCACGAAAAGACTCAATCGCGCTGTCCGCGCAAGGATCGGCACATCCGGGTCCGAGTCAGGACGCTGAGTACGCGCCAGATGCTCAATATCTTCCACCTTGAACTTCCAGTTGCCCCGATCAGCGAATCCACGAATCTCGCCTGATTCCCGCCGTCGCATCAACTGCTCTTTGGGCATGGAGAGTTGCTCGGCCGCTTCTTCCAGCGTGAGATACTTCTTGGCCATAACGGTCTACGCTCCTCAGCGATTCAGGACATCAGCAGGGCCACCTGGCCTGCGATGTTGTAGGATGGGACTCGAGCAACTGCCTCGCGGCAGATTCTGCCGGCAAAGCGATGATCCATCTCTGCAAGCATCGGACTTCGTGCTTCGCCTCTCCAGCATACACTTCGCCGGCTGCCCGATGTGGACAATCATCACAACAGAACCGCACCTCCGGATCTGTCGACTTCACCAGTGGATGAGGTTCGAGCCCATCTTCAATCTTACGGACGCGACTGCGGTGTGCAAGAGGTTTCTTCGCGGGAGGTTGCGCGAACACCCGCACGGCGGGGACCATACGCGTGTGACGATCCTCAGCCCTGCGTTCCCGGGCGACGGATCCCTCGACGCTGCCGGTTCAGCGAGCAGGGCACACCGGGCCTCGAGGCTGCTGCGTTGGCGGCTTCAGAATCTCCGCACGCGGACGAGAATTCTGGCGGTGCCCGCTGTGGACCACCTCGGCACACCGGCGTCGGGCAACCGCATGACCGGCATATTCGTTAAAGTCGTCCCGATCGCTCGTCGATACTCCCATGGAGCCTCTCCACGAAGGGGAGACATGATTGGGAGACTGCGCGATGAATCGTTCCGGACAACGACTGGCCCTCTCCACATTGATGTTTTTTGGACTCGTCGGGTGCCATTATTTCGCCCCCTGTCCCAGGGACTGTGGCTACGGTGCCTGCGTCGAACCATGGCAGACCGGGTGCGGTGCTCACAGCCAGGGTGGACGAACCTGCGGTTGTGACTCGGGCGGCCAATGTGATGGACGCAGCCGCTGGTCACGATTCGGCAATCGACGCCAGGATCGCCGCCACGACGCCCGATGTGGCGGTGGCGGGTGTGACTGCGGGTGCGGATGTGGTGCCGCGTTCGCCGGCTGGTCACCAGGATGCGGGCCCTGTGGCGGCTGCGATCCTTGCATGAGCGCCTGTGATCCCTGCATGACCGCCTGTGATCCCTGCGGATTCCACGAAGGCTGTGGTGACGCCCAGTTTGGCGGATGCGGGATGGGATTCCCCACCGGCTACGGAAGCTGGGATGGAATTCCCATGGACGGTGCCACGTGGGAGTCCGGTGGTGGGTGTCCCATGACCGACGGCACTTATGCAGTGCAACCCGGCTTTGATGGGGGAATGGCTCCCAACTCGTACTCTCCGATGCTGACGCCGGCACCGCCGTCGAGCTACGCCGAACCGGTGCCCAGCCCGGCCCCCGGCGTTGAGGAAGGCCAGTTCTATGCACCGCGAAATCTGCAGCAGCCGTCAAAACGCGACGCGAATGAGTCTGCACATTTCGCACCCTCGGCCAGCCGACCAGTGCAGCAGGCGATGTGGGTCCCGGCCCATCTGTAGAGCGTCGCTGTTCACCAGCCGTCTGCAGCGAATACACTCGGGAATGCTATCAGCATCCCGAGCGTTCGCAGGAGACGGTCAGTCATGAAGCTCTCACGCACGGCGACCCGATCAGTCGGGTTGTTCCTCTGGGTCACGGTCGTCGGCTCCCCACTCCTCTCTCACGCCCGGGGCGACGATCGATTCGCCAAATGGGAGGAGGCGATCCGGGCGTTTGAGGCGCAGGATCGAGAATCTCCCCCGCGCAAGGGGGGCATTCTGTTCATCGGCAGCTCAAGCATTCGGCTCTGGGATCTGGACGCTCACTTTCCGGACAGGAAGCCGCTGAATCGCGGATTCGGCGGGTCTGAACTCGCCGATTCAGCGCACTTCGCCGACCGGATCATCCTGCCTTACGAGCCGCGTGTGATTGTGCTCTATGCGGGCGACAATGACATCGCCCATGAGACGACACCCTGTGAGGTACATGCGGACTTCGAGCGATTCGTGGATCGCGTGCACACGACTCTACCTGCGACACGGATCGTCTACATCGCCATCAAGCCCAGCCTGAAGCGGTGGGAACTCGTTCACCGGATGCGGGCGGCGAACGCCCTCATTCAGGCAACGTGCGTCGAAAATGAGCAACTCACCTTTGTCGACATCGATGGACCGATGATCGGCACCGACGGAACCCCGCGGGCCGAACTGTTCCAGGACGATGGACTTCACCTGAACGCCGAGGGCTACGAACTCTGGACGAAGCTCGTGCGGCCCCACCTCCGGTAAGGTCGGGGCCACCGGCCGTCAACGACGAAGTGGAAAGGGAACCCGGTGGCAGGACCACCGCGGTGCCCGGGGGCGACGGCTACCAGCCGAGCGACATGTTCGTCTCGATCGCCTTCTGCGCTTCGTGCAGATCGACGCCGGTGTCGTGCATGTACAGACGAATGGCGTGCAGCTTGTCGCCCGCTGCCTTGGCCAGACACTCGCGGGCCGTGTCACACGGCTCGACGTCAGACTGGAGTCCCAGCAATCGCTTCGAGATGACCCAGACATCGCGCGGCCGCTTGGTCACGCGAGTGATCTCATCTTCAGGATAGTTCTCCAGAGCGATCTGCTCGGCTTCTTCCCTGGTTTCGGCCCACCCGATCATAATGTGGGCATTCGTCTCGATCTCAAACGGCGCCATGCGCCACACCTCCTTCGTCGATTTTCACCAGTCCTGATCCACGTGGCCCTCTTTGGCCGGGGATGAAGTATAGCGAGGGCAGACGGACCTCGTCCACACGTCCCGGCCGACCGATTTCAGTCCGCGAGTCCATAGCGCACGATGCACCACAGGGCCTGAAACCCATCGCGCAGGCCGATCTTCTTGCCCTGGTCGTAGGTCCGGCCATGGTAGCTGATCGACATCTCGAACACCCGGCATTTCTGCCGTGCCACGCGGGCGGTCAATTCCGGCTCGATACCGAACCGTTCCTGCCTCAACCGCGGGACCAATCGCCTCAATCACCTCCCGGCGGAAGAGCTTGTAGCAGGTTTCCATATCCGTGAGATTCAGATTCGTGAAGCAGTTCGACAGCATCGTCAGGAACTTGTTCCCGGCGTAGTGCCAGAAGTACAAGACGCGATGCGGCTGGTCTCCGAGAAACCGGCTGCCGAAGACCACGTCGGCCCGATCCTCGATGATGGGCTGCAGCAGTCGAGGGATCTCCGCCGGATCGTATTCCAGATCGGCATCCTGAATGATCACGGCGTCACCCCGCGCCTTGGAGAACCCTGTCCGGACCGCCGCCCCTTTTCCGCGATTCTGATCGTGATAGTAGATCGCCAGCCGGTTCTGGGCATCATCCCAGACCTGCCGCTCCAGATCCTTCAGGAGATCCCGCGTGCCGTCGGTACTCGCGTCGTCGACAAGCACAATCTCCTTACGGATCGGCACGCGCCGCACGTTCTCCAGCAACGCCAGCAGAGTCTCGCGCTCATTGTAGACCGGGATCACGACCGACAGCAGATACTCCTGGGGGATGGCATAGAAACCGAGTTGCCGGCAGGCGGCTTCCCCCAGTTGCATTCGCACCTGGTCGTACCATTCGGACGAATAGGGTGGCAACGCCCGGCGTCGATCCTCCAACGCGTGGCTGTCCGTCGGTCGTGTGTTCATGACATCTGTTGGGGGGAGGAAGAAACGCGGCGTCCCTGAGAGGTCGGCCAACTTCACGAGGAACAGTGTCCCATCCGGGGAGGCCGTCCCATCCGCAGAGGCAGTGTAGCCACTGACTGGCGGACTACGCACGCCTGAGGACACACAGGCAGCAATCGCAGAGGTCGTACGGCTTGGCACCTTTTCTCGATCCGCGATAGACTCCCGGCCGGTCAGTGTGTACTCCCGCACAGCTCTAACGCCCCCGCTCGAACCATGAACAGGCACCACCGACAGATCGACGCGCCCCACCACGATACCGAGACGGCCAACGCCATCGGCGGCTTTGACGGCTCGTCCGAGTGCCGGACGCTGGGAGGCACGAAAGACTGGGGCGTTCGGTGGACGACGCTCCAGGGAGGAATGGCGGCCGGCCTGCGACTCATTGAACTCTGCAATGGGCCGCTGAAGCTGTCGATCCTGCCGACCCGGGGCATGGGCATTTGGAAAGCAGATTACCGCGGGATTCCTGTGGGCTGGGAATCGCCCGTCAGACAGCCCGTGCATCCCCGGCACGTCGAACTGCAATCCCGCCATGGTCTGGGCTGGCTGGATGGCTTCCAGGAACTCCTCTGCCGCTGTGGGCTGGCCTCCAACGGCCCTCCGGGAATCGACGACGGTGCCAGATCGCCGATTGAATCGCAACTGACGCTGCATGGCAAGATCGCGAATCTTCCGGCCCACACAGTGGAAGCCGGCTATGACGCCGACGATGACTCGATCTGGGTTCGGGGGATCGTCGACGAATGCACGATGTTCGGCCCACAACTGCGGCTGACATCGACGCTCTCAGCCCAGGCGGGGACCAACACGTTCACGATCGAAGATGAGATTCGTAATCTCGCCTCCACAGTCGGTGAGTGCCAGTTGCTGTATCACCTGAACGTCGGGGCGCCGTTTCTCGGCGAGAACACCACTTTCCACAGCCCGCATCGGATCGTCTGTCCCCGGGACGCGCGAGCCGCAGAGGGGATCGACACCTTCGATACCTGCCTGGCACCGACGCCGGACTACGCCGAGCAGGTCTACTATTTTTCGCCCCTCGAGGATCCTCAGGGGGAGTCGCTGGCACTCCTGACAACAGCCGACAGGTCTCTAGGATTGTCCGTTCGCTACGATGCCCGGCAGCTCCCGTGCCTCAGCCTCTGGAAGTGCACACACCCAGAGGCCGACGGCTATGTCACGGGGATTGAGCCGGGCACCAATTACCCGAACTTCAAGTCCTTCGAACGTAAGCAGGGCCGCGTCGTGAAGCTCCTTCCGGACGAAGTCTGCCGTTCGCGACTGGCGATTTCGGTCCTGACGTCGCAAGAGCAGGTGGAGGGGGTGCTCGCGGACATCGCGGCGATCCAGGGGGAGGTGACACCGCTGGTGCATCGCACACCGGTCGGACCATTCGCTGTCGAGTGAGGCGCCGTCCCCACACGCCTTCGGCAGTACACTCCCCCGAATGACACATCAGCGCAACGCGCGCAGTGGACAGCGGCCTCATCCCTCGTGATGGACGGGATCGTCACACCCGCAAAGGATCACACTGTGATCTCGATCTCGCGCGGCCATTGCTGATAGGCCTCCCAGTAGGTCTTCTTGAGCGCGATTTCATCGTCGTCAGCCGAGGGCTGAATGCGTCCCTCGACATCGATGGCACGCGACACCACCTGATGGGTGCCCGGATCGACCGGTCCCAGATCCAGCGAGAAGAACTGCCAGCAGAACTGGCTGTCCGGTTCGGGACGAGCGTCGAGTTGCGCAGTCCGCCACTCACCGCCGTCCATTTGCACCTCGACCCGACTGATCGCGGTGCCGTCACTCCAGACTGCTCCGTATGCCTTGAGCGGAACCTGTCCTCCGACGGGCGGACGACGCATGACCCGGGCGACAACCGACTTCAGATTCATGCGGGTGACGGACGTCTCCACGAAGACCACTTCGCCCTCACGACGCTCCCCGCGAACCGTGACATAGTCCCGTCCCATGTAGCGCCCCATGTACCTCCGGTCCCGCACTTCAATCCGCCGCAGCCATTTGACATTCGCCACTCCGTACCAGCCAGGCACGATCAAACGCAGGGGAGCACCGATCCGCTGTTCGAGGGGCTCGCCGTTGCGCTCATAGACCAGCAGCAACGGGAGTTCGAGCGCATCCTCCAGCGACAGGCTGCGACCAAAGGGGACCTCCACCTTCAGTTCGCGCGGGGTGTCGGGCCGCAGTGTCTCTTCCTTGGTGTCATGCCCGAAGAAGACGACCTCGACGGCACCGGAACTGATGCCACATTCCGCGAGCAGCGGGGCCAGCGGCGTCCCGGTCCAGCGACTGTTGTAGACGGCATTCATGAACCCCTTCGACGACCCATTCCCCGAGCATTCCAGCGTCATCAGCTGGTCAACGCGAGGCCGTGCACGCACGTCATCCAGTGTCAGCGAACGTGGCTGATCGACGAGCCCACCGATCTCCAGCCGATACTGCTGCGCATCGACTTCGGGAACTCCGTAGTGCTGGACATTGAAGACCTGATCCTGCGGCGTAAGCCAGCTGTCGAGCGTCTCCCAATCCAGGCGGTTGGGTGGCGTCCGCGGAGTCTCCAGAAAGGGCACCAGTTCTTCGCCTTCGGCTTGCGCCGGGAACACGAAGTGCGGATCACCCCACAGCACGGCCCCGGCCGAGAGCACCGCTGCGCCGGCGCAGGACCTCGCGTCGCGTGAATGTTTGCGGGACAGGGTGACTCGGCACCGGGCTGGTCTCGTGCTGCATCGGGAAGCCTTTTCGTCAGAGAGTGAGCGTCAGGGAACAAGGTCGTCGGGCGTCACGGAAATTTCCACTTCTGTCCGTTCCCCCGGCCGAATCGCTAGACGCTGCCGCCATCGCAGGCGACCGGCCGCATGCGCCATTTCCAGTGTGTATTCGCCGGCCGGGATATCCGAAAACTCGAATCGGCCATCCGGGCCGGTCACATGATACCACGGATGATCGAACACGTAGATCCAGGCCCTCATGCCCCCATGATAGATGCAGCCGATGCCCAACGGTTGCTGCACGCCCCCATCACGGGCGAACGTGTGCACATGATCCCCGCCAGCCTCCATGTTTACGTTGAAACTGGCCAACGGACCTTCGGTCCGGACGTTGTGGGTCGTCGTATCACTGTTCGTGAACCGGACCGAATCGCCGCGTGTGATCGCCAGAGTCTCCGGGACGAACTGAAAGTTCAACTGGTCCATGCTGTGGGTCACAGGCTTCCGACCGGGGTCGGCCTGCAGCGACCGTCCGCGCAGAGCCACCACGGCCTCGGCAAGATTTCCACTTCCCGGGCTATTGATGTAGTAGCGGCCGAGCCGCCAGGGCCGAGCCGGATCTGCTGTATAGACGACTCGTCCAGCGATGCTGCCAGTCTCCGCGGCGTGATTCGGCACGGAATCGGCAGACCAGGTACGAGAGATCACAGTGAGTTGGAGCAGGACCAGCATCACCCCCCCAGCCAGGACAGCACGCCTGCGGCTCTTCCCGGACCGGAAGCGTCCAGGGATCGCCGCCCAGGGCAGGGACTCTTGCCAGAGCATCATTCGTCCTTCTCCGGGATCATTTGCGGGACCGGATGATCGAAGCTGAGCTTGTAATACAACAGCATGGCCAGCGGGACACCTCCCTCTCCAATGCGGATCAGAAAGTCTGGCATTGCGGTCGGTCCATGCGCAATGACCCGACTGAAGGCCGTCAAGAGCCCCCACAAGGCCGTGACAAACAACACGGATCGTGACCGGGTCAGGAGCACGTTGATGGCGAGCCCCAGGTTGACGGCCCCCACTGTTCCCAGCGTCCCCCGAACAGACGTATCTGCAAGTCCGATTCCGAGTTGCTCCGTGGCCGCAGCACACAAGTTGAGCAGGGGCCCTCCCTGGATGCTCTGCCAGAGCGCCAGTCCTCCGGACCCGACCAGTGTGGCCGTCAGTGCCAGTCGCAGCAGCCACAGGCTGAAGTAGCAGCGCCCGAGATAGGTCTTGAGTCGGGGGGGCCAGAAGTCCAGCAGCAGCAGCGCCACCGGCGCCGCCCAGCGGACGGAATGCTCCCATCGGCTCAGTCGCACGACCGTGTCGACCTCTTGTGTGAATGGCAGGAAGGCTGACGCCACCATCCAGCCGATCACGGGAAGCAACACCGGCCAACTCGGGCGCAACAGCGTCAGCACTCCGCAGACGGCCATGCCATAGGCCACCATGCGGTCCAGATTGGCCGCGCGATCGGCCTGCCACCCGAGATCCTGCATGAGGAAGTCGGCCACCACCGAGGTGCCGTCCTGCAGTCCGCCCATCGCCACACCGAAGCACTGGGCTGCGACGACCACGCGCAAGGTCGCGACCACCCAACCCAATCCCCGAGGCTTGAGAAAGTCCCGATAGTGATGGAGATCATTCACAAGCCATGTCTCTGTCCGGGCGATCCATGATTCGTTGACGAGAAGTTCCCGTCCGACCATGCTGCGACAGGATAAGTAGAACGACGCGCGGTGCAAAGAGCGAGGGCCGGGCGGGTGAGACCCGCCACTCCAGTGCCGCTCGCGGTCGGGCACGGAGAAACTCCAGTGTGGTCCGCACGATTCGAACGGCATGGCGACCCGGCCACGGTGTTGACTCTCGCCGAGTCCGAAATTCCGACTCCGCGGTCTGGCGAGGTACGCGTGCGGATGCTCGCCAGTCCGGTCAATCCTTCAGATCTGATGTTTATCCGTGGGACCTATGGTCAGGCGGCCACGCTGCCAGCCGTACCGGGGTTCGAAGGGGTCGGCAGGGTGGATGCGGCGGGACCTGGGTTGCTCGGACGCTTCATGACCGGTCGCCGGGTTGCCGTGCTCAATCGAGCGGGAGGCAACTGGGCAGAGCAGGTCGTTGTCCCGGCCCGGCAGGTCATTCCGTTGTCCTCCGACCTGTCTGTAGAAGAGGGGGCCACATTCTTCGTCAATCCGGCAACCGCCTATCTCCTGACCCGTCGGGTGTTGCGCGTACCGCCCGGGGCATGGCTGATACAATCCGCAGCAGGCTCGGCAGTGGGACGCATGGTGATCCGCCTGGGACGGCACTACGGATTTCGCACCCTGAACGTCGTCCGGCGTGCCGAACAGGTCGACGAACTGCAGGCGCTGGGCGGAGATGCGGTTCTCGAATTCGGTGGTGCCCCGGACGCTGAGGCCGAACTGGTCCGGCGCGTCCACGAACTGACGGGAGGGGTCCGTTACGCCATCGACCCGGTGGGCGGTGCGGCAGGCAGCGCAATGACCCGCTGCCTCGGACAGGCTGGTCGTCTGGTTGTCTATGGATCGCTGGCTGATCAGCCGCTCACCATTTCGCCGCGGCACCTGATGGTCGCCGGGGCCTGCGTGGAGGGCTTCTGGCTGCGTCCGTGGATGGACCGCCAGCCACTTCCCGCGAAGCTGTGGCTGGTGAGACAGATCACGCGACTGATCCGCCGGGGCGTGCTCCGCACCCAGGTAGCCCACACCCTGCCACTGACCGACCTCTCGGCCGCGATGAGCCTGGCCGAACGTCCCGGGCGCGGCGGCAAGGTCCTGCTGAACCTCGGGGAGGACTAGTACCCGTGGCGGTTCAGTTCCGCTCGCGCCGGAACTGTTCCCAGGTCAGCAGCGAACGGGCGATATCGCTGGACAGACCGATGGCATCGTCGTCGACACGGTCACTGCGGACCACGAGAAACCGGCTCTCAGCCAGCGCCTCCCACAGGGCACGATCGATTCCCAGTGGAATCCGTACCGTGCTGGGAGGAAGGTCGGGATCGTGAGTCAGATGAATATCCATGAGTCCCCATCAGATCGGCCTGATCCTAGCATGACGAGGAGCATCGACAGGGAGCAAGACCGAAGTTCCAGGCTTGGGGGATTTCCCCGCAGTGCGGCGACACCACTCCTGCAGGCAGCTTCTCAGGCGCAACTGTTCATTCCGCGACGATCCGCAAAAAGGTGGAAGCCGGCGCGACACTCGCCGAGCCGGCTTCCGTTCCCTCTCTCCCTAACGCCGCCTGGCCCACGGGGAATGGACGTCGATCAACACCCCGGGGCGGATAACTTCATGACGGATCGGAGCCGCTGGGGCGGAGCCGGATCGGTCGGTGTGTCCTAACGAATCTTCAGGCTGGCGACCGCCGTCATGGCGAGGAGTGCGGAGCCGATCCAGAACCGGACAACGATCTTGTGCTCAGGGTGCCCCCGAAACACGAAGTGGTTATGCAGCGGGCTGCAGGCAATCAGGCGGGATCCCGTCATCCGGAACCAGCCGACCTGGGCAATGACGCTCAGCGTCTCGATCACGAACACACCACCGATCAGAATCAGCATGGCCTCCTGGCGCGTGACGAGTGCCGCCAGGCCCAACAGGGCCCCGAGGGGCAGGGAACCGGCATCGCCCATGAAGACCTCAGCCGGGTAACAGTTGAACCACAAGAATCCGAGCATGGCTCCGACCATCGCCCCCAGAACGATCGTCAGCTCCCCACTGCCGCCAATATGGGGAATGTTGAGATAGCCTGCCATCACGGCGTGGCCGGCGAGATAGGTGAGTGCCACGAACGCCGTCCCGGCAAACACCATGCAACCCGACGCCAGGCCATCCAGGCCATCGGTCAGATTGACACCGTTGGAGCTCCCGACGATGACCAACATGGTCCACAGGACGAAACCACCGCCCAGCGAAAGGCTGCCGTCCCCGAAGGGGCAGACCAGATCCACCCCGTGCGGCTGAGTCCGCTGCACATTGTACAGCCAATAGCCGGTTACCAGTGATATCCCGATCTGCAGCGCGAGCTTCTGGCGCACACCCAGCCCGCGCCGCGAGGTCGCCTGCTTGATCCAGTCGTCAATCGCACCGACCGCCGCGAAGGCGACCATCACAAAGATTGCGATCTGTACGTAGCTGCTGCCCAGGTCGCCCCACAGCAGCACCGAGGCAAGGATCGAGCCCACAATGAACAGCCCGCCCATCGTCGGCGTGTTGCTCTTTCCGGCATGCAGGTCGTTCAACCGCGAGGAGGCACTGTCGATTCGTTCCCTGAAGTGCTTCCTCAGAAAGCGAATCGCCACCGGGCCCCACACGATCGCTGCCAGAAACGCGGTCACGGTAGCAGCCGCCGTCCGTGCGGTGAGGAAGACTCGCGAGTCTCCTGCCGCGTGCGCGGTCATCTGCTCCTGCAACGGGGCGAAGCGCTGAATGAGCCAGGTCAGCATACGACGCGGGTTCGCTATTCTGCCAGGAAAACACAGCCGTGGACCGGGTGGCAGGTCGTGCCATCGGAAGTCCCCGCGAGACGCCCGCGACGATTCAGATCACACCTGCGAAACCGCGACTGCTCATGGGGACCGAGGGAAGAGCCGGCGCGAAACCGGCAGCCGGCAAGTTGAATCCGCGGGTGCCGGAGGAAGAGCCCTCCGGCACCCGGAAGAGTCGGGTTCTGCTGAGAAGCGACGATTGGAGTGATCGACCCAGTAATCACTGAAGCCCAACTGTCATAATGCTTCCGTCCGAGACGCCCAGGGACGGTGCCTATGGATTCCCGCAAATCCTCAGCACGCAGCAGAACCCGTCGTGTATATCTCCTGTTCTGGGAATTGTTCGCGATCGGCAGTGATGAGCTGGTCAGGCGGCGTCCCGCAGTGCCGAGGGCACATCGGTCGCTCGCTCGTGGGATAATTGCTGTAACTTCTGGACAAACCGCTCCATCCCCAGGGCACGAGACCCCTTGATCAGAATCACATCCCGTGGCTCCAGCCAGAGGTCCAGCAGCAGTTGTTCGGTCGCCGCATCGCCTGGGAGTCCAATCCGTCCGGGATCCATGCCGGCCTGTCGGGCGGCAGCGGCCACCACGGCCGCATGCTCACCAATACACAGCACACGTTGAATTCCTGCCTGTGCAATCTGACGTCCGAACTCACTGTGAAAGGCATGTGACTCCTTGCCCAACTCGAGCATGTCGCCGGCGATCAGGACCCGCTGATGACACTGCTGCCAGTCGCGTAATACCTCACAGGCCGCACGCATCGACTCCGGGCTTGCATTGTAACTGTCGTCAATCACGGTCCAGTCGCCGACCGGGCGTGAGGTACATCGTCCATTCAGGGGCTCGAAGCGGCTCAGTGCGTCGGCAATCTCGACGTCCTCGACCTCGACTTCCCGGGCAATCGCGATGGCCGTCAACGCCGCGATCAGGTGGTGGCGTCCAACCGCCGTCACCGTAAACTCTGTTCCATCGACCCGGAATCTCAAGAGTCCGTTTTCACCGCGAACATTCGTCGCCACCACATCATTCCCGGGCCGTTCTCCCACGAAAATTGTTCGACAGGTCGCACGCTGCGCCAGCTCACGGACGAGGGGGTCATCGCCATTGATGACCGCGAATCCCGATCGAGGCAGGGCTTCCAGGAGTTCTCCCTTGGCCTGGCAGATGCGCTGCAGATCTCCAAACTGTTTCAGGTGTGCCGGAGCGATCCGCGTCACCACACCCACCTCGGGCTGCGCGATGTCGCAAAGGTCCCGGATCTCGCCGAGATGCGACGCCCCAAGTTCCACGACGGCGAATTCATGATCGGATTCAATGCTCAGCAGTGTCAGCGGGACTCCAATGTGGTTGTTGAAATTGTGCGGACTCTCGATGCCGCGATACTCCTGCCCCAGCACCGAATGAATCATGTGGCGTGTGGTGGATTTGCCAACACTGCCTGTCACTCCAATCACCAGGGCTTCTTGCTGTTCTCGATACCATTGCGCGACATTCTGCAGTGCCGTCAGCGAGTTCTCGACCGCGATCAGCGGCACCGTGTGGCTGTGAACTCTTGACAGTTCCACGACACAGGCCACTGCGCCATTGCGTGCCGCCTGCTCAATGTACTCATGTCCGTCGTGTCGGTGTCCTTTCAATGCCCAGAACAGATCGCCCGGCCGTACGTCTCTCGAGTCGATGACGATTCGCTCGACATCGACCAGCCCCGCAGGGACTCCGATCGCCCATCCGCTGGTCGCGGCGAGCAACTGATCAACTCGGATGGGGGACATGTGACCACCGCCGAACCCTGAAAACAATCCAGTACCTTCCCGCCACACACAGCGGCGAGGTTGGTTCTGACACTGTCTGCTTCCAGCTGAATTTCATCATGAACAAGACTGCCTGAATCCCTGAACGCACACACAGCCTCGACAGGCCTGCCCTACTCAGTAAACCACCAGGGGAAGTTGAGTCGCCGCAGCCAAAGCCTGTCGACACACTTCGCGGTCGTCGAACGGATGAGCCGCGTCGCCGAGAATCTGCACCGTCTCGTGGCCTTTGCCGGCCACCAACACGACATCGCCCGGCTCTGCCTGCGACATGGCCCAGTGAATGGCGGCCGA
The DNA here is from genome assembly GCA_963715185.1 of uncultured Planctomycetaceae bacterium. Taxonomy (GTDB): domain Bacteria; phylum Planctomycetota; class Planctomycetia; order Planctomycetales; family Planctomycetaceae; genus CAVPPT01. The sequence goes on along the minus strand of CAVQRG010000008.1, from coordinate 197,456 downwards.
ACGGTCGGGTTCAACGTGGATCTCGGTGGCTGTCGCCCGGCACCCGGCCAGGACTTCTTCGATGATTCGTGTGGGGTCTTCGCTGCGAGGGTTGTCGCTGGTGACGATGGCCACATCGGCCGTTCCACCAGCACGCCCCAGCAACGGCCGCTTGCTACGATCACGATCCCCGCCAGCCCCGAACACGCAGAGGATACGCCCCGAGGTCAACTCACGCAGGGAAGCAATCGTACGGCGAAGAGCATCATCCGTATGGGCGTAATCGACGTAGACCGAGAACGGTTGATCGCCTTCGACCTGCTCCAGTCGACCCGGCACCGTTTTCTGCGAGGCCAGACCGTCCCGGATCTCTTCCAGGGACAGGCCGAAGTGCATCGCCACGGCCGCTGCCGCCAGACAATTCGAAACGTTGTGCCGACCGATCAACGGGGTGAACATCTCGATCGACTGTCGTCCACAGGTCAACCAGAAGCGTGTGCCGTCCGGAGTCAGCCTGAGCGAAGTGGCTGAGACATCGGCAGGCTGTTCCAGTCCGTACGTCAGAAGTTCCGCGGCACCGATGGCACAGGATTTCAGTGAAGCACTTCCCGGATCATCCGCGTTCAGCACACACAGACCACCCCGTTTGACCTGCCGGAATATGCGAGACTTCGCCTCTCGGTACGTCGAGTAATCTCCGTGGTAATCGAAATGATCCTGGGTCACGTTTGTCACAACTGCGACGTCGAGCAGTGTGCCGGCCACCCGGGACTGGTCGAGTGCATGACTTGAAACTTCCAGGGCTGCGTACTTGCTGCCGCGCTGCACGGATGTCGCCAGCCACTGGGCCAGCGTTTTGGCCGTGGGGGTTGTCAGCGGTGATGGGACCGACACCGTGCCATCGTGATAGACAACAGTTCCGAGCAGAGCCGTCCGCGCTCTCTGCTGCTGCAGTATCGCACGGACCAGCCAGGTGACGGTGGTCTTGCCATTGGTGCCCGTTACGCCGACGGTCCCCAGACGCTTCGAAGGATAGCCGTACAACGCCTCGCACAATTGGGCGACAGCGGGACGAACATCCGTCACAACGCACTGCGGGAGACGAGTATTCTTGACCGGGCTGTCGACGAGCAGTGCGCCGGCGCCACGAGTGATGGCCTGCTCCACGAACTGTCGACCATGCACACGCGTTCCCGGCAGCGCCGCAAACAGGCTTCCGGGAGTTGTGGCACGACTGTCGTCACAGACATCCTGCACCGCGATGTCCCCACATCCGACCAGGCTGGCGGAGGGGAACAGCCGACGAAGGCTGACTGCAGTCGGAGCTGAGACCAGGGTTTGATGCATGAGAAGGGCATCCCTGCCACAAAAAAGGCCGTCACAGGCCAGGCGGACGGCACGTCATGTGACCGACCGTTGGGGCGAACAGCTTGCGCGGGTTAGTTGCGGGGTCGAGGGGAGGGTTTCGAGCAGAACTGCTCGGTCGGGAGGGCCGCATTCTCACCATTCCGCGATTATGGTCAAGTGGACTTTGACCGTTTTTCAATGACAACCAGACACGGTTGTAATCGTTACAGGTCGCGCGGATGATAGGTGCTGTTTGCGGTCGCTCCCTTGCTCTGCGAAAGGACTGCCCCATGACTTCACCGGCGCGGACTCTGACCATCTGCTGCTTGCTCGCCACCGCCGGACTGCCACCTGCGGAGGCCCAGGTGACAGCACCACCGCGACAGCGGCAGCAAGCTCGTCCTGCAAACCCGGCATTTGCAAAGGTGGTGGACGACCCCGACCTGCCGCGCGTGCTGCTGATCGGCGACTCGATCTCGATCGGCTACACCGCTCCGGTTCGCAGGTTGCTCGCGGGGCAGGCCAATGTGCACCGCATCCCCACGAACGGAGGCCCGACCACCCGCGGGCTCGAGAGCCTGGAGGAATGGCTGGGAACAGAAGACTGGGATGTCATTCACTTCAACTGGGGATTGCACGATCTCAAATACATTGATGACTCTGGTGCACTTGTCCCGCCGGACCAGGGCCGGACTCAAGTGCCGATCGATCAGTACGAACGCAATTTGCGGACGCTCACCGAGAGACTTCGGAAGACGGGAGCAACTCTGATCTGGCGGTCGACGACGCCTGTCCCCGAGGGTGCGACGGGACGCAACGTGGGTGACGCGGCTCGGTACAACGAGGTGGCCGCCCGCATCATGCAGGATTTCCAGATTCCGATCGACGACCACTACGCGTACTGCCTGCCGCGGCTGAGCGAACTGCAGAGGCCCGCGAACGTCCACTTCACTCCGGAGGGTTCGGAAAAACTCGCAGAGTTGACGGCCAAAAGTATCCAGACGGCCTTGCAGCAGCGCGCTGAAAAATGACGCGGCCAAACAGCTGGCCCCTCAGCCGACTCCGGCTTGCGGCAAGCTGGGGGGGTCTGCGCCAATGCCTGAAAACCGGCCTCGGCGGTGTCCCGCAGTTCCGGACACCCCCATCCGGAAATTGCGCGTGCATTCAATCGTGTGTTTGACTAGACTCCGGAATGTCTTTGGCTTGTCTCGTGTCCCACTCGGGAAGGCACGGCTGATCATCTTCACCAGCTACTCAGGGAGGGTTGCTTGTGTCTCGCCGATCATCGCGCTCAGTGATGCCCCATTCCAAGGATTCGGAGTTCATCGCGCTTGACGATCCTGTCCCCTTCGGCAGCGCCGTCGCCGTTGTCGAACCCAACCAACTGGACGCAACTCCGCATGCGCTCGAGCAGCAGGTCCAGCGTTGCCTGCTGCAGACGCCCCATGTGCGATTCCCGTCTCTGGTCGTGCGCCGTCTGCGGGACGGCGTCTGCCTGGAAGGCGTGATGGAATCTGATGACGAGTGTCCCGACGTGTGCGGACTGGCTCGTCAGGTTTCCGGTGTGCAACGTGTCATCAATCATCTGGTGATTCGTCACACGGAGGAAATTACACCACTCCACGCGCAGCAACTGCCGGAGTTTTCACCACATCAGGGATGAATTGAGAACTTGAACGGATTCGACTTTCCTTCAAGCGGATCGCGCTGCTACCATCCGCCTCGGCCGGCTGGCCACGTGACCAGCACGGCGGCATTTGGTCAGGGAAACGACACCGCGATCTTTGATCGGCGACTCGCCATGAAGGCAAGGAGGCCGCTGTGAGTACTGGACACCCCTCATCCCGTCAGCAACTCGATGTGCAGATTCGCTGGCTCATCCGCCGCGACATGCGCGAAGTTCTCCGCATCGAGCAGGAGAGCTTCGAGTTCGCCTGGACGGAAGAAGACTTCCTCTGCTGCCTCCGCCAGCGCAACTGCATCGGCATGGTCGCCGAGCAGGATGATCGCATCGTCGGATTCATGGTGTATGAGCTGCACAAGGATCGGCTCAACATCCTGAATTTCGCCGTAGCCGCCGATGTGCGCCGCTTGGGCATTGGCAACCAGATGGTCACTCGTCTGATTGACAAACTCTCCCAGCAGCGTCGCAAAGAGATTCTGCTGGAAGTACGCGAGCGAAATCTCAGCGCACAGCTGTTCTTCAAGCATCAGAGCTTTCGCGCCGTCCGTGTCCTCCGCGGGCATTACGATGATACGGCCGAAGACGCCTACATCATGCAGTTCCGCCTCGACGCGACTCATGATGCTCAGTCGCCATTCGCGCCTCGCAATCGGATCTCGGAGCTCGATACGTCCGAGTACGATGCGGCGTAGATCGCGATAACACCCTCCACGGACTACAGCCTCTCCAGGTGCGCAGTGCGCCGGGAGAGGCTGGTCTGCGTCCAGAAGTCACCAGCCAACCTGCACACTGAAGCCGACCGGATCTCGTCCCCGACGGCGCCGGGCTGCCGGACCTGGTCCGGCTCCTTGTAGCGCAGCGGGCCCTGGGCGTCGGCTGTTCTCCCGAAAATGGACCCGGCTGCTCCGGCGGGCACAACCTGCTGCCAGACGCTAGAATCCCGCCGGGAATCTCCTCGCGGCTCTGTCTTCTCCGACTCTTCCAGTGGAGAGGACCCGTTCCATGCCTCGGACATGTAAGAGCATACATGATGCGATTCAGCTGGATGATGCTCGTCGGGCTGGCCGTGCTCAGTCTGACAGCGGCAACACAGGCCGAGGAACACGCATTGGCGCGCGTTCCCGGTGATGCAGCCGTCGTGATCCGTCTCAAGTCACCCGACAAGACGATCGAGCGTGTCGCTGCACTCGCTGATGCCGTCCAGGAGGGTCTCGGCGTTCAACTGCGCCAGTTCGCGGAGCAGGCGCAGGCAGAGCCGGAACTGAACGGCGTCGATGTGACCCGGGACTGGCTGCTGATGGCCTTCGCCATACCCGGCGGCCCACTCGAGGTCGTCCTCGCGTTACCCGCGCAGGATGCACAGGCACTTGCAGCGGCCGCTCAGGATCCCTGGATGGTCGTGGTCCACGAGGATCGCGTCTATGGCAGCCAGAGCGCAGAGTTGCTGGAGAAGTTCGCCGTCCGCCCTGCGGAGAACTTCGCGGACTTGCTGGACGATGAATCCCGCAGGATCTTCAACGAGGGGGATCTGGCCCTGTTCATTAACATCGACCAGTTGACCGCGAAGTACGACGACGAACTCGCCGCACTGACCGCACGGATCCGACAGGGGATAGGCCAGCTCGGTCAGTTGCCGGCGGAGGCGACCGGCGGCATGGACATGGCGCCGATCGCGGGGATGTATCAGGGATTGCTCGACCACCTGGTGCAGGGCATCCGTGACGCGCAGTCGGCAACGTTGGCGGTGCGCGTTTCCTCGTGACGGAGTCGTGATCGACGAACGTCTGCGTCTGGAAGAAGGGACCGCGACGTTCCGTCGCCTGGCCGGCCAGCCCACCAGCGACTTCAAGGCGCTGTCGCAGCTGCCCCCCGACCAGCCGTTCTATGTCGGCTTCCTGGGAGACATGCAGCAGCTGACGCAGTGGAGTCTCGACTGGACACGGCAGTCGCTGAAGTTGGACGAACAGCAACAGCAGGCGTTCAATGCCATCGGTGAAACCATTCAGAACATTGAATACGGAGAGATCGCCGGTACCGTCGGACTGGGCTCGACGGAGGGTGACGGACTGGTACGCGCGACGATGATCGTCGCGGCCGCGCCGACCGCAACGGTGCAGGCACTCATGCGGGCTTATGGGGAGACACTGGGCGCGATCACGACCAGCAACCTGCGACAAGTCACCATCACGCGACCGGAGGCAGAGACCTACGGTCAACGAACAGCAGACCTCATCACCGTCACTCAGGAGTTCACGGGTCCGCAGGCGCCGGTCCAGCAGGCAATCCTGGAAACACTGTTCGGCGCAGCAGGCATGGAGTCACGCATTGTTTACCTGGATGACAGGTACCTGCAGACCACGGGCGGTGGTCGCGAAGCGATGGAAGTGGCTCTGAAACAACTGGACACGTCCCGGGACAACGGGCTCGACGCACATCGGTCGGCATTGCCGTCCCAGGGAAACTTCGTGCTGCTGGCCGACGTGGCCTCGGCCATCATCCGGACGCTACGATTCGTCGTCAGGCGGGCCAGCGTCCCGATCGCACTCGACACGGATCTGCTGGACGAGATCAAGACCGAGGCGTCGTACATCGGTTTCGCCGCCAGTTCTGTCCCCGACGGACTGCACTGTCGCACTCATCTGCCGCTGGAGCAACTCCGCATGCTGTTCGACATCGTGACGATGTTCCAGTCGATGCAAGGCCGTTAGCCATCCGGGCGACTGCCGAGACCGGTTGTCGGCGGGGGACGGACTCAGGCCCCAAGAGGGCACGCGCCAAGGACGCAATCAGGATACTTACCTTACGCTGAACCGGCCGGATCAGCGGGCTGATTTGGACCATCGGTCTCGGCCAGGGCAGGGGCGACGGCCTGCATCGCATACAGGGGATGGTTGCCCATCTTCTGCTGACACTTGGGACACTTCTGCTTGGCCATGCCCTTGCCCGCCTTGCCACCCAGTTTCTCCTTCTTGCGGGCATCCTCACTGAGAGCCAGACCACAGGCCTCACACTTCCACCCGACCACGGCGACCGGAAGATCTGGATCCGCCTGATAGTACTCCACACTCTCGAGCGCCTGTATCGGGACGTCGGTGTAATGGCACTTGTAGGCCTTGTGGGTATCTGAAAGCGGGATGCCCAGGTTTCGTCCGAAGTCTGCCATCGAGTACATCTCCCCGATGATCTCGACGAACTCCCGGAATCCAGAGAGGCCGAAGGAGGCGATGCGCGGCTGGCTCCCGGCGGTGAGCATTGGCAACTGCACGGCAATCCGGCCTGTGCCGAACACGGGAATTCCCGCGAACAGCGACTCGCTGAGTGAGGCGGAAGGCTGGACCACACGCATTTCGGCCAGGTTGTCGCTGGAAAACCACTGCTTGTCCGCGACCGGTGCATCATCGACCGACTTGCCGGCGCGCAGGTGCTCGACCAGTGCCTGGCGAGACTCCTCGCGGGGATCGCCGCCCCCCTTGCTGCCACCGCCGAACAGACCGCCCTTCTTCGCAGACGGAAGCGTGGCGAGCAGCAGCCCATCCGGAGCGAAGGCCAGTTCCATCTCCACGAAGTCCTTGGCCAGGCTGTCCGCCTTGATCTTCAGCTTCTGCGGGTCAAGCACGTGTACATGTGCATTCGACATCCACCGCGAGAACTTTCCGGCGGAGAGATGCGGAGATTCTTCGGCCTTTTCCGACGAGGCCTTTCCGCGCGATCGCCTCCAACTTGTCCAGCAGGCTGATACGCACCTTCGAATTGCCGGCAAATGTCAGACGCCGCAACTCGCCCGTCCGCTCATCGCGGACCTGAATGCGACACCCCTTGGGCGCATCGATCAGGAAGCCATCACGAATCTTCATCACCCCCTGCAATCCCGCCCCCTTCTCGATGCGGCGGCGCAGGGATTCGGCCTCTTCCTGCAGAGCGACCTGCAGCAACGCGTCTCCGCCCGTGGCGACCGAATGGGGGACGTTCGCAGCCTCCTTCCCGCCCTCTCCGGACTCTGCGGCTGCGTCGCCATCCCCGGTCGCCGCCTCGTCCGGGGCAGCCTCCTTATTGGGGCTCGGGCTTGTATCGGCCGCGGCCGGCGGTGCGGATCGAGTGATGCTGGCCCCCTTGGTCATCCCGGGACCCGACAGCTCGAAACCTTCCCCGTCCGTTTGACTCGCGTTGGGGGTCAGCAGAAAGTCGTCGAGCGACGCCTGCTCTTCCTCGGTCACGGGGCTGAAGACGATCGGGGCCGGATTCGCCCGCATCTTCCGGTACGAGGCCTCCATCTCCTGCTTCAGGAAGCTGCCACAATTCCAGCACCGCACCAGTCCTTCGCGGACCAGTTCGCCGCAATCGGGACACGGGTACTCAGATTTTGCGGCAGCCACCTCGCCAGGCAGGGGCTGTGACGATGTGGGCGGAGTCTTAGGAGTACCTGAATCGACCATCGGTCCTCAAATCCAGAACGGCGACGACGCCACGAGCTCCTCTGGGCGTCGCCGGTGGTATCATGCGCAAGTCCCGCTCACTTTCGGTTTGCGAAATCTCCCTCACAGAACGGCCGTTACGAAGTGTAACATGCGACGACGTCGATTGCAGCCGCGAATTCCCGCCCGGCGCGGGAATCCAAACCTCACCTCACACGGAACTTCGGCCGGTTCGCCCGTCACTGCCAGCGATCGCCCTGGCGACGGGCCGCACTGCGCCACCAACGCACCCGGGACCCTGCATCATGCCCGAATCACTTGCAGACCAGTTTCAGCGCACATTCCCGGCCAGAGATCTCACGGAGGAGCACCGCGTCCCGGAACTGGTGGACCACATCCTGCATCAGGCCCGTCAAGCCGCCGCCAGCGACATCCACCTCGTGCCCATGGCGGACGGGCTCGACATGCTCTGGCGGATCGACGGCGTTCTGCATCCGGTGCGTCGATTTGTTAAAACAGGCCCCAACATCGTCGCGAGACTCAAGGTGCTCGCCGAACTCCTCACCTATCGCACCGATGTTCCACAGGAAGGACGGATCCGCACCGGGAACACAGACATCGAAATGCGAGTCAGCACGTTCCCGACGCTGTTCGGCGAAAAGGCTGTCGTACGCCTGTTCGTGGGGTCCGGCAGTTACCTGCACCTGCGCGACCTCGGCCTCGAATCCCGCATTGTGGATGAATGGCGGCGGCTGCTGACGTCCACCGGCGGTGTCCTGCTCATTACCGGACCGGCCGGGAGCGGCAAGACCACCACCCTGTACGCCAGTCTCCGCGAAATCATGGCCGAGTCGCTGTCGCCACGCAGCCTCGTCAGCCTGGAAGATCCGATCGAGGCTGTGATCCCAGGCGTGGCTCAGTCCCAGATTCAGACAGCTTCTGGCTTCGACTATGCCCGCGGGTTGCGGTCACTGCTGCGTCAGGATCCGGAAGTGATCATGGTGGGGGAGATCCGCGACCGCGAGACTGCTGAAACCGTGTTTCAGGCCTCCCTGACTGGACACCTGGTGCTGACTTCCTTCCATGCGGGGTCAGCCGCAGATGCGATCGGCCGACTCAGCGACATGAGCATCGAGCCCTATCTGCTGCGGAGCGGGCTGACCGGACTGCTGAGCCAGCGTTTGCTGCGACGACTCTGCGACTGCTCGGTCTCGGGCTGTGAATCCACTGAGCGGCTGGGATTGAGGGTCGATTCCTGGCGGCTTCCGGCGGGGTGTGACCGATGCCGACAGACTGGCTATCTCTCGCGCCTGCCAATCGCCGAGCTGCTCGTCCCGCAGCACAGCGAGATCGGTCGGGCCATGCTCGCCCGCACAGACGCCGATGAGATCGAACGTCTGGCCGTTGCCTCCGGAATGCGGACACTCTGGGAGGCGGCTCTCCAAGCCGTCGAACTCGGGCAAACCAGTCCCTCGGAAGTCCGTCGCGTCTTCGGCGGAAGCACAGCGGGTGTGGTTCCACCGGACCAGATCGATGCGGAGTGAACAGTTGCCGGTCAGCGTGTGACGCTGAACAACCGGTGGAGTCAGCAGGGCAGCGGCGAAAACTTCGGCATTCGACTCAACGTTCGCGGCCCCTGAGGAGTAGATACGGAGTCCGTGGCCTCGCGCGGATGTCGGGAAGGAATGTCGCGATGAGTTCAACAACGAGCGACTGCGGCCAGAGGAACCCGGCCCGCAGGGGGTTCACATACATCGAACTCCTGGTGGCCAGCGCCATCATGGCGATTCTCGTGGCGCTGCTGTTGCCGGCCGTGCAACAGGCGCGGGAGGCGGCCCGAAGAGTCAACTGCAAGAGTCACCTGCTGCAACTGGGTCTCGCGCTGCAGAACTATGACGACGCGTTCGGCATGTTCCCGGCAGGCACGGTCAACTCCACCGGGCCGATACGCTCCGAACCCTCCGGCTGTCACCAGAGCTGGATCGTCGCCGTGCTGCCGTTTCTGGATCAGGCGGCGTTAGCCGAGCAATTCGCCGGCCGTCACGGTGTGTACGAACCTGCACTCGACGAGGCCCGTGCGCATGTTCTGCAAGTCCTGCTGTGTCCCACCGATGCCGGTCCCCTGCGCCGAAGATGCAAACGATTCGACTGGCACCGGGCCTGCGTTGACGAATTTCGCCGGCTGCCATCACCCCGTTGAAGCTCCGATCGATGCGGACAACTGGGGTGCGCTGTCGCTCAACAGCTACTTGACGTACGCCGACCTCGTGGACGGCAGTTCGACGACCCTGATGGTCGGAGAAATGCTCAGGGCCGAAGATCATCTGGGATGGGCCTCAGGCACGCGCGCGACGCTTCGCAATACCGGTCTCCAGATCAACCGGACGCCGACCGGTCCGTTGAAGCACTGGAGCAGCAGCGGGCAGTTGCGAAATCTCCCCCAGTGGCAGGATCTCATGTCGGGTCAGGATGATGACGCTGTCGCGAACGCCGAGGGTGACCCGCTGCTTTCGCCCTTCATCGTCGGAGGCTTCGGCAGCGACCACACCGGGGGCGCGCAGGTACTGATGGCCGACGGAGCCGTCCGGTTTGTCTCCGAGAACGTGACCCCGGGGCTCTGGCAGCGGCTGGGTCACCGGGCCGATGGTGCCATGCTTGACGAGTTCTGAAGTCGGCCCGCAGGTCCAGCCATTCAGCCACCACCTTAAGCGCACGCACCGGCTCTGGTGAACCGCTCCCGTGAGTGGACCCCCCCGGTGAGGCTCGCTATCATCTGGGCGTTTGCTGGAACCGTGGGAAGACGTGGTATGAAGATTCACGAGTATCAGGCCAAACAGTTGTTCGAACAGGCGGGCGTCCCCATCCCGCGTGGAATCGTGGCCCGCACTCCGGACGAGGCAGCCCAGGCTGTTAAGGACCTCGGCACACCGGTGTGCGTCGTCAAGTCGCAGATCCATGCCGGAGGCCGGGGCAAGGGGCGCTTCAAGCAGCATCCCGAACAGGCGGGCGTGGTACTGGTGAAATCGGCGGACGAAGCGCGGCAGAACGCTGCACGCATGCTCGGCTCTACGCTGGTGACCATTCAGACAGGCGACGAAGGGAAGGTTGTCGGCACGCTGTATGTCGAGCAGGGGCTGGACATCGCCCGCGAGCTGTACCTGGGCATCGTCGTGGATCGCGAGGTGGGCAAGCCGGTCATCATCGCCTCGGCGGAAGGGGGCATGGCCATCGAGGAGCTGGCCGCTGAGCATCCCGAGAAGATCATCCGCGAACACTTCGACCCGGGGCTGGGTCTTCAGCCCTTCCAGGTCCGCAAACTCGGCTACGCGCTCGGTTTCGATGAAACGGCGATCAAGTCGGCCGGTGTATTCCTCCCGCGCATCTGTCGGTTCTTCGTCGACAACGACTGCAGCATGGTGGAAATCAACCCCTTGGTCATCACGGGGGCCGGCGAGTTGCTGGCGCTCGACGCGAAGGTGACGTTCGATGACAACGCACTCTTTCGACACAAGACTTTTCTCGACCTGCGCGACCTCAACGAGGAAGAGCCGACGGAGATCCAGGCTCACGAGGCCGGCCTCAGCTATGTGAAGCTCGATGGCAACATCGGCTGCCTGGTGAATGGGGCAGGGCTCGCCATGAGCACGATGGACCTCATCAAGCTGCACGGTGGAGAGCCGGCCAACTTTCTCGACGTCGGCGGCGGAGCCAACGTCGAGCAGGTGACCGAGGCCTTTCGGATCATCCTGGCAGACGCAAACGTCAAGGCGATTCTGGTGAACATTTTCGGCGGCATCATGAAGTGCGATACCGTCGTCGAGGCATTGCTGACCGCGTACGACACACTGGGCATCAATGTGCCCTTGGTGGTACGTCTGGAGGGGACCAACGTCGAGCTGGCGCGAGAGATGCTGTCCGCCTCCGGCAAGCGAATTATTCCTGCGACCGATCTGACGGATGCGGCACAGAAAGTCGTGTCGACGTTGTCCGCGTGAGGGCCAGCCTCACGGCGAAGTAGACCGCGCCCGTCACCGAAGTGTCTGCCACTGAGAACGCAAACCACTGATCCATTCGGCCCCTGATTACGGCTCTGGAAGTCCATGTCGATTCTCGTCAACAAAGAGACCAAGATCATCACGCAGGGTATTACGGGCCGGACGGGCCTGTTCCACTCGCAGAAGTGCCGGGAATACGCCCGGGAGGACTGCGGGCGCAAGGAGGACGTGTTCGTTGGCGGTGTGACTCCCGGCAAGGGAGGCACGACCATCGACGGCTTCCCGGTCTTCGACTCGGTTCGCGAGGCCATGGCCAAGACCGGCGCCAATACCTCGCTCGTCTTTGTGCCGCCTCCATTTGCCGCTGACGCCATTATGGAAGCGGCTGACGCCGGCATCGAACTGATTGTCGCCATCACCGAGGGTGTCCCGGTCCTCGACATGGCCAACGCCGTGGAATTCCTCGAAGACTATCCGAACACGCGGCTCATTGGCCCGAACTGCCCCGGGGTCATTACTCCCGGGATCGCCAAGATTGGGATCATGCCCGGCTATATCCACACACCGGGCAGCGTCGGCCTGATCAGCAAGAGCGGAACGCTGACCTACGAGGCGGCTTGGCAGCTCGGCAACCTGGGACTCGGCCAGTCAACGGCGATCGGCATCGGCGGAGATCCCATTATCGGCACGATGTTCATTGATCTGCTGGAGATGTTCGAACAGGATCCCGGCACGGAAGCCATCCTGATGATCGGTGAAATCGGCGGCGACGCCGAGATCAAGGCGGCCGAGTACATCGCGAAGCACGTGACGAAACCGGTCGCCGCGTTCATCGCCGGCAAGACCGCACCGCCTGGCAAGCGGATGGGGCATGCCGGTGCCATCATTTCGGGCGGGAAGGGGACCGCGGCCGAGAAGATTGAAGCCCTCGAGGCGGCCGGTGTCGAAGTGGCCGAAAGTCCCGCCGACATGGGAGCCGCGATGAAGCGGGCCATGTCGCGCCCCAGATGAGTCGATACCGTTCGCTCCGCGGATGGCGTCCGCCGCGCTCGCGACGATCCTGCCGGCCGACGCTGGGTCGACACGAAGCGGGATTTTGGTCAGAATCCGTCTCAGCAGGTTGACAGTTCCTCGAATTCTCGCGCAGCAGGACGATGTCGGAGCAAGCCACCGCTACTCAGCCTACTCAGGAGCACACTGCGGATGCCCAGTCCGCCGAGATCCCCTTTGATCGAGCCGAGCTGAAGCAGTTCGGATCCGACGACATCGAAGCGGGTCGAAACATCTGCAAGATGCTCTCCCTGTTTTTCGCCTACACAGTGCTCGTGATGGGGTTGTCGACCTACATCACCTGGCGCTGGGTCATGGGCGACTGATCGGACTGCGACCGCACTTCTTGGCGGTCGATCCGGCATTCCTCGGTGCATGCCGTTCTCGGAAGAGCTGCGCAGCCGTAAGCTTCGCCGTCCTCAGTCGGGGTTGACCCGTTAGGATCTCGTCGAGACACTTCGGGTCCATTTCCCCCGCCCGGATTCTCAGCATGTGTCCTCTGGCCCTGCGTCACCGGCTGGAATATCTCGTATTTCGCCTGGGTGTCTGCCTCCTCCAGACGCTGACGCTCCGTCAGACCATCCGGGTCGGAGAGTGGCTGGCGTGGGTTCTCGTGGATGTCCTTCCCAGACGCTGGACGCGGTACGATATCGCCGTGGAGAACATCACCAGGGCCCTGGGAGATTCCCGCGAGACCGCGATCGAGACGAACCCGGCCGAAGCCCCCACTGGTACCGGTGGCCGCGAGTCGACCGGAGTCGGGGTCACGTCCGACGAGGCACATCGCATCATCCGCGAAATGTGGGTGCACCTGTTTCGGCTGGTGGCCGAAATGGCACAGCTCCCACGCAAGATGACGCTGACCAACTGTCGGGAGGTCGTCGTCTTTCGTAATCGCAAAGTCGTGCTCGAGGCCTTCTGCACCGGTCGGCCCGTGATCGTCCTCGGGGGGCATTTCGGGAACTGGGAGGTGTCGACCGCCACGTTCGGCCTGTTTGGTCTCCCGATGGGGATCGTGGGACGGGAACTCGACAATCCTTATCTCAACGAATGGTTTGCACGCACGCGCGTCGCCACCGGTCACCGTCTGTACCTCAAGAAAGGGGCCTCGGACGGCATGCTGGAGTTGCTGGAGGCGGGCGGTAACCTGGGAGTCCTCTGTGATCAGGATGCCGGCCCCAAGGGACTGTTCGTCGACTTCTTCGGACGTCCGGCCTCGACGTTCAAGTCGATCGCCCTCATGGCCCTGGAATATCGGGCGCTGATCGTAGTGGGCTACGGCATCCGCCTGCCGGATGACCTCGCCCAGTCCCGCTGGGCGCACTTCGAAATTGGTTGCGAAGAGGTCATTGACCCCGAGCAGGTTGAGGCCGATGATCCCCTGCGTGAGATCACTCAACGCTTCACCAGCGCCCTGGAGCGGGCCGTGCGACGTGCCCCGGAGCAGTACTTCTGGGTGCATCGCCGCTGGAAGACTCCGGCGCGCGTCCGCAAGTCAGCGTCGCGGACGACGCGGGCAGCCTGATCCGCGTGGATCAGCCGGAGAGCATCTGTGAGCGACAGTGAACATCGTCAGGAACTGCCCGAACAGGTTCGTGTCGCGGCCGTCAGCGATATCCCCGAGGGGACGGGACGAGAGGTGATCGTACGAGACCTGGTGATCGCCGTTTACCACGTTGACGGCCAGTTCTATGCCCTCGACGGCATCTGCCCTCATGCCGGGGGACCGCTCGGCGCGGGAGCACTCACGGGTTGCGTGGTCACCTGCCCGTGGCACGGCTGGCAGTTCGACGTGACGACCGGACAGCACTGCCTCAATCCGCGCATCGAACAGCGCCGGTTTCCGGTGACGATTGAGGGTGACCAGATCCTGATCTCCCTTCCGGCGTGAGTCTTGAGGCCCCTCTGACGTGGCTGCCGATGACCTCCACGCCCGCCGGGAAGGCGATGCCCCGGTCCGCTGGGTCGGGCCTTGCCGCCGCTGTTCCAGCCGGTCGGCGCCGGTAAATCCGCTTTTGTCGTCATGACCCCCCCCGGCTTCTGACGATACCTGAGGACATGGGCCATTCTTGGTGTCTCGGTTGAACGGTTCCGGGCGACAGGCCATGTGCGCTTCGCTGGAACTTTCAACCGCTCAGCGTCCCATGACGATGTTTCAACGGGAGGGGGAATTCCGTGGTTGCCCGAATCACTTGGCTGGCGTGCCTCGCCACTTTCTTGTCAGCTCCGCAGTTGTCTCAGGCCGAGGGGATCTTTTCCTCTGGCGGACCAGACGCGGGGACTCCCGAATACTATTACCTGCATGCCAGCGACCCCGTAGGGGCGCGCCAGAAGTGCCATCATGGCAAACTCTGGCCTCCCTTCCCGCGGCCGAGTGGACCGCACCAGCGCTGCATTCACAAGTACCACGCTGCCACATACTGGCCTTGGCCTTACGTCTGCCAGGACCGGGCAGTCGTCTATGAGACGTCGTACAACCAGATTGCCAACGGCTGGCTGACTGCGACGACCCTGTACGACTATCATTTCGACGCTCAGACGCACGAGCTGAACTCCTCAGGACGCCGGCACCTCGCCTGGATCGTCTCCAGTGTCCCCGAGCAGTATCGTCGCATCGTGATTTCGGCTGAGTTCGACTCGCCCGTCAACCAGACCCGTGAACAGAGTGTTCATGCGGAAATGGCGCAGCTCGTCGGACCGGAGCACACGATGCCGGTGGTCCTGCAGCAGTCGATCAACCCGGCGGTCCGCAATGCGGGAGTCGTCGAGCAGATCCATCGGTCGGCGACCGACAGCATGCTGCTGCCCGTCATTCAGTACACGTCCGTGCAGGGGGCTGCCAACTGAAGTCCCCCGGGCTCCGCGCGAGCTCCTCAGGGCCGGGAGTTCGGCGCGTCGGTTTCCACAGCAGGCATTACTGCTGGTCCTGACCTGACGACCGTGCGAATCGAGTCTCTGATGAATCAGCCATCGCCCTCAGACGCCCCCCTCGCCTCGGATGCCGCTGCTGCGGACTCCCGAGCGGGGGCCGCGGTCTCCGCGGACGTCGTCGATCTGTATGCGGAGCTGTTTGATTCCCGGGACGCCCGGCGGGCCACGGCGTCGCCAGAGGCCGCAGCCGCACGAGGTGCGGCCGTCACGGGCGGTGGAGGGTCTGGACCGGAACTCGAAGAAGAGCCGGTGTTGTCACATCGTGACTTCGTCCCGCGCAGTCCGGGCACCCTGCGCGAGTCCGGCCTGACACTCTCGCAGCTCTGCGAACTGCTGCTCAAGCAGATCTATCTCACGGGAAGCATGACGGGATTCGATCTCGCCGGGCATGCCCGCCTGCCGTTCTCGGTCATCGACGAAGGGCTGCGGTTCCTCAAGGACGAGAAGTGCCTCGACGTCACGTCTGGCGAACTGCTCGGCCGCATTTCCTACCGCTTCACGCTGACGGAACTAGGGCGTCTGCGCGCCCGCGAGGCGTTCGATCAGTGCAAGTACGTCGGACCAGCGCCTGTCCCGCTTAAGCAGTACGTTGACCAGTGCCGGCTGCAGACTGTTGCGGGAATTCCCTGCTATCCGGGCACACTCCGCGACGCCTTCGAGGACTTCATCATCCGTCCGGGACTGCTCGAGGAGCTGGGACCTGCGGTGTGCAGTGGCAAGTCGATCTTCATCTACGGGCCGCCGGGGAACGGCAAGACCATGATCGCCAAGGGACTCGGTCGGTTCCTGCACACCCGGGGCGGAGAGATCTACATCCCGTATGCAATTCAGGCCGAGAATCACATCGTGACGGTCTTTGACCCCACGATCCATGAGACAACCGACGACTACGAACTGCAGTTTGCGAACGTGTCGGATCGCGAAGTTCCTCCTGCGGGCCTCGAGTCCGCCGAGAAGACGGACGGCGTGGACCTGCGCTGGCGCAGGATCCGTCGACCCGTGGTGATCACCGGAGGGGAACTGACGCTCGAGATGCTTGACCTGCGTTACAGCAAGGTCAGCAACTTCTACAGTGCGCCCTACACATCAAGGCCAACGGCGGCGTGTTCCTGATCGACGACTTCGGGCGGCAGATCGTCAGCCCCCGAGACCTGCTGAACCGGTGGATTCTGCCGCTCGAAGAGCGGATTGACTTCCTCAGCCTCGCCACAGGCAAGAAGTTCTCGGTTCCCTTCGAGCAATTGATTATCTTCTCGACGAACCTGGATCCCCGCGAGCTCGTGGACCAGGCGTTCCTGCGGCGAATTCGCCATAAGATCGCCATCAATGCACCCGACCGCAAGATGTTCACTCAGATCTTTCAGCTCTGCTGCCGTCAGCGAAAGATCCCTTTCCAGGAGTCGGCTGTCGAATTCCTGTACCGGAATCACTACGACCTAGGCAGATTACCCAGATCGAGTGACCCGCGAGATTTACTGGACATTGTCCTCTCCATCTGTCGATTTAACCGACAGCGCGTGGTCCTGTCTGAGGAAATGCTGGCCGATGCCACGAATCGCTTCTTCTGTGAAGTTGAAGACAGCGTGACGCTGGCGTCTGCCATGTAGCCGCCAGCGATCTGTCCACCGCTGACGCCCGGGATAGGGCGTCGGTCCTCCGTCCACTCGCGACGGGTCGCAGCGAAAGGATGTCGGATGTCGACCGTTTCCAGATACTTCTCGCCGTGGTGCTCACTCGCCCTCCTGGGGTTGTGGCTGTCGGGCTGTGCCTCGCCCGTTGAGAAGTGGAATTCGCTGACCCGGCAGATCAAGGGCAATCAGCTGCAGACTGCCGCCTATCGCGAACAGGTCGAATCCCAGGAGATCCCGCGCAAGGTCAAGGACCCGGTCAAGCTGAAGCTCAGCTATGCCCAGTGGATGGAGGAGATGGGCCGACTGCCCGAAGCCAGCGCTCACTACAACGAGGTGCTGAAGGACGACCCCAAGTGCATCGATGCCTTGCTGGGCTCGGCCCGGATGCATGAGCGAGCCGGGCAGATGCAGACCGCCGAGGAACAGATCCAACAGGCCCTCAAGATCGAGCCCAGTTCCCCGGACGCCCGACACGCCCTTGGACGCTGCTACGCCGCCCAGAAGCGCTTCAGCGAGGCGATCAATCAATTCCGACAGTCCACTGCCGCCGCACCGACCAATGCCCAGTGCCACTACGATCTGGCGGTCGCTCTCGCCCAGACAGGCCAGACCAGCGAGGCTCTCGCCTCTTTCAATCGCTGCCTGGAACCGGCCGCTTCTCACTTCAACCTGGGAATCATCTTCAAGGAGCAGGGGCAGTTGCCACAGGCGGCCGAGCAGTTTCAGCAGGCCCTCGGCATCGATCCCAATCTCGCCCAAGCCCGGGTGATGGCCGAACAGGTCCGACGCCAGAGCGAAGGGGCCGCGGCCGTGGCCAACGCATCAGGGTTACCGGCCGGCCACGACCTGCCGCAGGGTCCGACCAACACGGGGATTCAGCGGGCAGCGCATCACACCGTGAAGATCGTGCCCGGCGAGGCCGAGCCGCTCACCCGGTAGGGCTCGTCACGACCCCCAGTCGCTTCCAGGGCAGCAGAGATCCAATGCTCCCGGAACCCGATGTGATATCCCCGTCGACTCTGGTCACGCTGTGCGGGACGCTATCATGCGGATATGACCTGTCCCGTTGGCAACGACGTCCACCACGCATCGGCACTGCTCCGACAGGGGGGCATCGTCGCGTTTCCCACCGAGACCGTCTACGGTCTGGGAGCCCGCGTACTCGATGTCCACGCCGTCGCCCGCGTCTTCGAGGCCAAGGGCCGACCCCATTTTGATCCCCTCATCGTCCACCTGGGGGACGCAGCTGAACTCGACCGTTGGACCACGGGGCTAACGCCGCAGGGCCGCACGCTCGCTGAGACCTTCTGGCCCGGCCCGCTGACACTGGTCCTCCCCAAAACGCCCGCGGTCCCCGATCTCGTTACGGCGGGCCTCCCCTCCGTGGCGCTTCGCGTTCCGCAGCATCCTCTGGCACTCCAGCTCATCGCTGAGACAGGCTGCCCCGTCGCGGCCCCGAGCGCAAACCTCTTTGGTCGAGTGAGTCCCACAACCGCCGCGCATGTCAGCGACCAGCTTGGGGGGCAGGTCGACTACATTCTGGAAGGCGGTCCCTGCCGTGTCGGCATCGAGTCGACCGTCATCGACTTGACGACATCCCCACCACGTCTGCTTCGCCCCGGCGGTGCCTCGATCGAGGAGCTCGAAGGGGTGTTGGGCCCGCTGCAGCGGGCCACAGCTCACGCCTCGAACGGGCCCCAGCCTTCACCCGGCCTGTTGGACCGCCACTATGCGCCACTCACGCCGCTGCGGATCGTGGCCGGGTTGCCCCCGGAGCCGCCGGACAATTGCGGACTGCTGCTGCCCATCCCGCAGTCGGGGAGCGCGCGGTTTGCCGCTGTGGAAGTCTTGTCGGAAACCGGCGATCTGCGGGAGGCGGCGGCAGGGTTCTATGCCGCCCTCAGGCGACTCGATGACTGCCAGTTGGATCTGATTCTGGCCATCGGTTTCCCGGACGAACGGCTGGGCACGGCTCTGAACGACCGCCTGCAACGAGCGGCTGCCCGGTGATTCCCCTCGGAGAACACCCGCCTCACTATTCGCACGGCGGACCGACTGCGACAAACTTGCCTCGAAATCCACCAGTCGATACTCTTACCACCGGCGCTGCATTGCAGTCAGCCAAACCCGCTACGAGATTGCCCGGATCGGCCGGGTCCTCAGGGTGCACGACGATGGCGGCCGTTCTACCGGCAGGTCAGTCAGTTCTGGTGGGCATAGCTCAGTCGGTTAGAGCGCCGGATTGTGGTTCCGGAGGTCGCGGGTTCGAGTCCCGTTGCTCACCCTTTCCACTGACTCACGACCCCGTGTAGTGCATCGGTCGCCCACACGTCACCGCGGGGACGCGACGCAAGCCAGGGACGCCCGTCCTGCGATATCCCCATCGTCGCCCAAGGTCCCTCAGTCTGGTAGCCGCGCCATCGGGCCGGAGGAGCATTGCCCCCGGCATCCTCGCGGCGGGAATCGATGAGATCTTCATCCGACGGTCTGCGTGCGCGCATGCCCCCCGACCGTCTGGCGATGACACCTTCTCCGTGTTCAGCAAAAGCAGGGGGGCACCTTCTGTCAGTTGTGTCAGAGCACGAATACACAAGCCGGCGGCCAAAGGGTTCCATGCGTGGTGTTCGGCTTGTGGGAATCCATCTAGAATCGACTCCGCCTGCCTCGAAAGGACGAGTTCAGTGGAGTTGTGGAAAGCACATGGAAACCATTCTAAGTCGACACTGGCATCAACTTCGTGAATCCGAAGTTCTTGATCTCCTGGAAACCGACCTGGACCGCGGATTGGATCTCTTTGCGGTTGAGGACCGGCAAGCACGATTTGGATCAAACGCAATCACCCAAAGGAAAGGCGACGGACCGCTCGTTCGTTTCCTGCTGGAATTCCATCAGCCTCTGGTCTACATCCTGCTGGCTGCTGGGCTGACAACGGCACTCCTGCAGGAATGGATAGACTCGGGTGTGATCTTCGCCGTCGTTCTGATGAACGCCGTCATCGGCTTCGTCCAGGAGTCGAAGGCGCTCAAGGCGATCGATGCTCTTGCCAGAACAATGACCAGCGATGCGGTTGTGCTGCGGGCGGGTCAGAAGAGGCACCTTTCAGCGACGGAGCTCGTCCCTGGTGATGTTGTCTTCCTCCAATCGGGCGACAAGGTGCCCGCAGATTTGCGACTGCTGGCTTGTCGTGAACTACAGACCGACGAGTCCACGCTGACAGGCGAATCCTTACCGATCGAGAAGCACGCAGAAACGCTCGAGCGAGATACGGTCCTGGCCGACCGTCGCAACATGGTCTATTCATCAACGCTCGTTACCCACGGAACGGCCACAGGCATCGTGGTCGCCACCGGCGATCACACCGAAATCGGTCGCATTTCGGAGTTGATCTCTTCGGCCGAGGTGTTGGCCACTCCGTTGACCCGCAAGATTGCCCATTTCAGCGGCATCATGCTCTATGTGATTCTCGCCATGGCCGCCGCGACGTTCTTCGTCGGCATCATCCGTGGCGAACCAACGTTGGACATGTTCATGGCGGCAGTCGCCCTGGCGGTGGGCGCGATTCCAGAAGGCTTGCCCGCCGCAGTGACCATCACGTTGGCAATCGGCGTCGGCAAGATGGCAAAGCGCCACGCAATCATACGCAAGCTTCCGGCGGTCGAGACACTGGGAAGTACGACGGTCATCTGTTCGGACAAGACGGGCACGCTGACTCAAAACCAGATGAGTGTTCGGGAAGCGTTTGCGGGAAACGAACTGTTTTCGATCACGGGCGTCGGATATGCGCCTGAGGGAGAGTTCTCGTGTGACGGAGAACCGGTTGATGTGTGTCAGCGCACATACCTGTTGGAGTGCCTGAAGGCCGGGCTGCTCTGCAATGACTCTGCACTCGCGCACAACGAGGATGGCTGGCAGGCCGAAGGCGATCCCACCGAAGTAGCCTTGATTGTCGCTGCCTGTAAAGCTGGGCTTTCTTCTGCAACGACGAAGCAAGAACGACCGCGGTTGGATGCGATCCCGTTCGAGTCGCAGCATCAGTACATGGCAACCCTGCACGATGTGGGTCGCGACAGATCTCCGGTGGCGTATCTGAAAGGCTCCGCCGAAAGCATCCTTCAGCGTTGTGACAGATTGTTCGGCAACGGCGACAGTCATACCGAATTGGATGCCGCTTCCGTGCACCGACGTGTTGATGAAATGGCAGCCAACGGCTTGCGAGTGCTCGCGTTTGCTCGTGTGGAATTCCCGGCAGGAACAACGTCAATCCAGCACAAGGACGTGGCGGCCGGACTGAGTTTCGTTGGATTGCAGGGAATGATCGATCCGCCGCGCCCCGAAGCTGTACAAGCGGTCCGCGCCTGCCAGACTGCTGGGATTCGCGTGAAAATGATCACTGGGGATCATGCAGGAACTGCTGCCGCGATTGCTGCTCAAATCGGCCTCGGCGGTACCGGACGGAGCGGTGCTACCGACAAGGTGATTACGGGCCGAATGCTGTCGGATCTGTCCGACACAGAGCTTCTCGACGCGGCTGAGAACACTGCGGTCTTCGCGCGTGTCGCACCGGAGCAAAAACTCCGTCTGGTCAGGGCACTGCAACATCGCCGCCATGTTGTGGCAATGACCGGTGACGGAGTGAACGACGCCCCAGCGTTGCGCCAAGCCGATATCGGTGTCGCCATGGGGATTACGGGCACCGAAGTCGCCAAGGAGGCGGCCGACATGGTGCTAACGGACGATAACTTCTCGTCAATCGAAGCGGCGATCGAAGAAGGCCGTGGCGTATTCGACAATCTCGTCAAGTTTATTGCCTGGACGATGCCCACGAGTATCGCTGAGGGGCTCGTGATTCTGCTTGCCGTGTTCGCAGGGACGATGCTGCCGATCCTGCCCGTGCAGGCGCTTTGGATCAACATGACGACTGCCGTGCTGCTCGGCCTGATGCTTGCTTTCGAGCCCAAGGAGCCGGGCATCATGGACCGCCCATCGCGCGACCCCGCCAGCCCTCTGCTCGACAGAACGCTGGTGGTGCGGATTATGATTGTCAGCGCGATACTGATCCTGGGATCCTTTGGCCTACTCGCATGGGAGTTGTCTCATGGTGAAACGGAAGCTGCAGCACGCACTGTGGTTGTAAACGTCATCGTCATTGGTGAGATGTTTTACCTGTTCAATTGCCGGTCACTCACATTGTCGATGTTCGCAATCGGATTCTTCAGTAACCGTTGGCTGCTCGTCGGTGCGGGGCTCATGACTGCACTTCAGCTTGCATTCACCTACATGCCATTCATGAATCGCCTGTTTGACAGTGCGCCCATTGGAGCCACCGAATGGCTTCTGATTCTCAGCGTTGGAGTGCTGATCTACGCCACCATCGGTCTTGAAAAGTGGCTGCGCCGTCTGCATGCCAGCGGTCGGACGCACGTGCCAGGATCACCGTGATGGACAAGACGAACACCATCGAGGGGCTGATGAAATCTGCCATCCAGGGATCTCACGCGTTCGCGTGGTGAACTGATGCCGGCAGCATCTTTGCCGTTTTTGGAATCATCGGGGCACCCTCGGAATATGGTAGGCCTTGATCGCTGAGAGTGTTGAGTCAAGGCTCGACACCACGAGCTCGCTTGTCGCGTTGGGGAGTCTCAGATTCTTGACACGGCCGTCGAACGAGCGATACCCATATGGTAACCGCGAACTCGAGCAGGTCCCCGGTGCGGCGACTCAGGCCAGCAATTCGGGAATCACTCGGGCCGGCAGCACGCCGGTCAGGCGCTGATCGAGTCCCTGGAACTTGTAGCTGAAGTCGCTCGTGATCGAAGCCGAGCAGGTGCAGAATGGTGGCGTGGAAATCGCGGATGTGGATGGGATCGCGCACGATGTTGTAGGAGAAGTCGTCCGTCTCGCCGTAGATCGTCCCCCCTTTGGCCCCGCCGCCGGCCATCCACATGGTGAAGCAGCGCGGATGATGATCGCGGCCGTAGTTCTCCTGCGACAGATTGCCTTGCGTGTAGATCGTGCGGCCGAATTCGCCGCCCCAGATGACCAGCGTGTCGTCCAGCATGCCGCGCTGCTTCAGATCCTCCAGCAACGCGAAGCAGGGCTGGTCGACGTCCTTGCACTGGCTGGGCATGCGCCGGCCACGTTGGAGTGGTGGTCCCAGTTGTTGTGGTAGACCTGGATGAATCGCACGCCGCGTTCGGCCAGTCGCCGCGCCATCAGCACGGTGTTGGCGAATGTGCCCGGCTTCTTCGCCTCCTCGCCGTAGAGCTCGAAGATGTGTTCGGGTTCCTGGCTCAGATCGGTCAGTTCCGGCACGCTGGCCTGCATGCGGAAGGCCATTTCGTACTGCTGGATGCGCGTATGCGTTTCGGGATCGCCAAGCGCTTCGTAAGTTCATCTCATTCAGCTTGTTGAGTCCCTCGATCGATCGTTTGCGAATCGCGTCGGGCACGCCGGGCGGATTGTTGATGTACAGAATCGGATCGCCTTTGCTGCGGAACGAGACGCCGGCGTGCTCGCCCGGACAGATAGCCGGCACTCCACAGCCGCGCGGAAATCGCCTGTTCCTGTTCGCGATTGCTGGGGATGGCGACCAGCACGACGAAGGCGGGCAGGTTCTCGATTGTCCGATCCCAGTCCGTACGAAGCCCAGGCGCCGAGGCAGGGGCGACCGGTCACCTGATTGCCGGTCTGCATGGCGGTGATGGCCGGTTCGTGGTTGATCGCCTCGGTATGCAGGCTGCGCATCCAGCAGATCTCGTCGGCCTTCTTGGCCAGATAGGGCAGCAATTCCGTGTTCATCCACATGCCGCACTCGCCGGCCTGGCTGAACTTGATACTTCGGAGGGCGCGACGGGAAACCGGGCCTGGCCGCTGGTCATCGTGGTCAGTCGCTGGCCCATGCGGATCGATTCCGGCAGGTCCTTGTCGTACCACTCCTGCATCACCGGCTTGTAGTCGAACAGATCCATCTGCGACGGACCGCCGACCATGTGCAGGTAGATCACGCGTTTGGCCTTGCGGCGCGAAGTGCGGCCCGATCGGATCTGATGGCCCGGATGCGCTCGACCGATGGATCGCCCAGCAGCGATGCCAGGGCGGCAGCTGCCGAGCACATTGCGACCGCTGGCGAAGAATTGCCGACGGGTCTGCAGCAAGTCAGAGTCGTTCAGATGAGCCATGTCATCGCCTCAGCTCTCGGGTGTGTAGCTTACTTGTTCAGCGCTTCGTCCAGGTTCAGGACCTGATTGCAGACCATCGTCCAGGCGGCGAGATCGGGGGCATCGATGGACTCGTCGACCGTGCGATTCGCCGACGCGCAAGCAGGGCGCCGTGGCGTCGCTCGGGATGTGACCGGTAGTACTCCAGGAATTCGGCCTTGTCGGCCAGCAGAATCGCCTGTTCGGCGATTCGCACGAACGGCCCAGGCACATGCCTGCGCGATCGACGTCGCATCGTTGCGATGATCGTCGCCGGCACCGTCTTGCAGAGCACCGTTTGGCGAGGATGCCGGGCGGCCTCGACGAACTGCGGATCGTTCAACGTCACCAGGGCCTGCAGCGGCGTGTTGGTCCGTTCGCGGCGCACCGTGCAGACTTCGCGGCTGGGGGCGTTGAAGGCCTCCAGATTCGGCGGCGGAGCCATGCGCTTCCAGAAGCGTGTAGAGCGTCCGGCGGTAGAGATTCTCGCCTGTGTCCTGCACGTAGTTCCGCGTGTCGCCGCCGGGCAGACCGACGATGTCCCAGATCGCCTCCGGCTGGTACGGCTTCGACACTCGGTCCGTACATCTTCGCGACGAAAGCAATCCGCTGGCGGCCAGTGCATAGTCGCGCACCATCTCGGCATCCATGCGGAACCGCGGGCCGCGCGACAGCAGGCGTTGTCCCGATCCTGCTCCAGCTTCTCCGGCGTGGCGACGCCGCCTGACGATAGGTGGCGCTCATCAGCATGAGCTTGAAGAACTGCTTCACATCCCAGCCGCTCTTCGCGGAACTCGACCGCCAGCCAGTCCAGCAATTCCGGATGGCTCGGCGGGGCCCCCATCACGCCAAAGTCCTCCGGCGTCGGCACGATTCCCCGGCCGAACACCTGCTGCCAGAATCGATTGACGGTCACGCGTGCCGTCAGCGGATTGGCGGGATCGACCAGCCATTGGGCCAGCCCGAGCCGATTCCTCGGTGCCCCATCCGCGCAGCGGATGCAGCGCGGCCGGCGTGTGCGGCCGCGACCTCGTTCGCCGGGCGATCGTATTCACCCCGCATCAGGATGTGGGCCATCGCCGGCGATTCGTCGCGTTCCTCCTGAATGTGCGTCACCGGGCTGCGAGCCCGAATCGCGTCGCGCTCGGCTTCCGAGATCGGTCACAGCCTTCGCCAGCCCGGGATACTCGGGATCGCGCGTCTGCAAGATAGTGGTCGTACAACGTGGACCGCTGTTGCTCGGCGTCCGCTCGATCGATCGGCGTGGCGAGGATCGTCGCGGAGTGCCGGGAGGTCCGCCAGACTCGCGGATCTCCTGCGGAGCCAGCAGGCGCGGCATAGACGCGCACGTCCTGAATGGCGCCGCCGTCGAAGACCTGCGCGTGGCTGCGCTGGCCGATCCGCAGCGGCGTCTCGGTGCGAATCGAGGCGTCCGGCTTGAGCGTGTTCGTTTCGACCTTCAGCGGCTACCGGTTTGCCGTCGACGTAGATCTTGATCGCCTTCCGGCTTGCCCGATCCGTCGTACGTCGCGAACACGTGCTGCCATTGGCCTGGCTTCAGCACGGCATCGCGCGTCGCCACCTTGATGCGCGTTGTCGGGCCAGGCATCGATGATGTGCACGGCGAGCGACTCGTCCCTGCTGCCAGAGATCCCAGCCGCGATACGCCGCCTGTCTCGTCCATGCGCGCGATGATCGCCGCCGGAGACGTCCGTCGCGTCCTGGCTCTGATCCAGGCCGCCGTAGCTGAAACTGCTGATCTCTTTCGAAATCGCCGAGTTCGCCCAGGTCGAAGGTGCTCCCGGCTTCATCACCGGTGCCGGTCCGAGCTTGCCGTCGGCGACCCAGGTCACGTCGCCGGTCGCCTGGAACGTTGCTGGCATGTCGCCAGGATTGCGGACCTCGTTGCCCGGCTCCTTCGTTGCAGCGGCAGCGTGGACGACGCAGTCCCTCGGTCGGCACACTGTCGTCCGAGCGACTCGGGCGTTGCGGCGGCGAGCCACTGCTCGAAGTCGCTCGCGTGCCGATTTCTTGCGCTGCGTCGCGCTGTTGCCTTGGCGGCGGCGATTTCGTCCGGCAGCGCCTCCCAGCGCGGCCGATCCTCCTCGGAGGGCACCACCAGCGCCGGGGCCGCGGCCATCCTTGACGTTGCCATCCTTGGCCGGCTGCGTCGTGTTGCGGAAGAAGGCGGCCAGCGAGTAGTAGTCCTTCATCGTGAGCGGATCGAACTTGTGGTCGTGGCACTGGCTGCAGTTGGTCGTCAGCCCCAGATAGACCCAGCCGAATGTCTGCACGCGATCGGCGGCGTAGATCGCCAGGTTCTCTTCGTCGATCGTGCCGCCTTCGTTGGTCGTGATGTTGCAGCGCTGAAAGCCGGTGGCGATCAGCTGATCGTCGGTCGGATCGGGCAGCAGGTCGCCGGCGATTTGCTCGACGGTGAACTGGTCGAAGGGCTGGTTGGCGTTGAAGGCCCGAATCACCCAGTCGCGATAGGGCCACATCTCGCGATAGTTGTCGAAGTGCAGGCCGTGCGTGTCGCCGTAGCGGGCCGCGTCCAGCCAGTAGCGGGCACGATGCTCGCCCCAGGCCGGCGAATCCATCAGTCGATCGATCCAGTCGCGACAGCGCGTCGTCGCCGCGCTGGCGTAGTCCTCGACGAACGCGTCCACGTCTTCCGGTGCGGGCGGCAGGCCGGTGATGTCCAGATGCATGCGGCGGAAGAGCGTGCGCGGATCGGCCTCCGGTGCGGGCGACAGTCCCAGACTCTCCAGTTTCGCCAGCACGAAGCGGTCGATCGCGTTCTTCGGCCAGGACGTCGTTCTGCACTTCGGGAAGCTCCGGCCTCTCGGGAGCAATCAACGACCAATGGGGTTGATACTCCGCCCCCTCCGCAATCCATCTTCGCAGTAACTCCCGCTGTGCCGGCTTGAGGACCTTCTTCGTTTCCGGGGGCGGCATGACCAGATCGGGATCGTCGGTAATGATCCGGGCGATCAGTTCGCTCTCGTCGGGCTCACCCGGCAGTGATCGCCCCGTAGTCGATCGCCGCCTCGCGTTGATCGAGCCGCAGGTCCGCCTTGCGAGCGGCACTGTCCGGACCGTGACACGCGAAGCAGTTGTCGGCCAGGATCGGACGGATGTCGCGGTTGTATTCCAACCGCTCTTCGGCAAGCGCGCCGACACCGCTGGCCGCCGTCAGACAGCACAGAACAACGAACCATCCCACCCACTGCAGCGGCCTCGTCAGCCGTCCGGACCAGGACTGCAGTACACGGACCTCGCAGAGCTGATCACTCATCGACTGCGTTCCTCTCGACAATTGTGAACGCCACAACTCAAGGGGCTTCCCGCCGGTCGGGGAACCCAACGCCCGCTTCTGCAGGTGGACAGGTGTCATGATCGATCCAACAAAGGTCCACTGGCGCTGGCGGGCCGGATCAGACAAGGCGGGGGCGGCACAGGCAAGATGATCGAGTCCGCTCCTTAATGATACAGCCGCGGGAGTGTCCGTCAACGACGTTCGCGGGATCAGGCAGGGCTATCGTCTTTTCCAATGCGGGGCTCGTGCGTAGGATGCTTCGAGTTTACGGAGGTTCCATTTTTCTCACGGAGGTCGACTTATGTCATCCGCCTGCGGGGAGAGCTTGCTGGCCAGGTGGTCGCAAGTTTCTGATCCACGTGGGCGTAACGGACGACGCCATTCTCTGGCCGCCATGCTGACGGCCGTCGTAACTGGTTTGCTGTGCGGCAATCGGGGCTATCAGGCCCTGGTCGAGTGGCTCCACGATTTGCCGGTAGACGTCTGGCATTGGATGGGATACACGCGGCGCCCGCCGAAAAGAGATTGCTTCCGCGATCTGCTCATGGCGCTCGATCCGGACGAGTTCCAGGCGGTCCTCAGCGAGTGGATCGGCGAGACGCTGGAACTGGGACTGACCGAAGAGGACCTGGCTGCGGTCAGCATCGACGGCAAGACGTTGTGCGGGACGCTCAGGCCGTATGCGAAGGCCGTGCACCTGCTGGCGGCTGTCGACCATCACACCGGTTTTGTGCTCAGCCAGTGCCGGGTCGAGGAGAAGACGAATGAGCACAAGGCCGCTCTGGAGTTCCTCAAGACGATGGTGCTGGAGGGCAAAGTCCTCGTTGGCGATGCGATGTTCTGCCAGCGCGATTTGTGTGAACAGATTGTGGATTCGGGGGGCGACTACTTCTTCCCGGTGAAAGAGAATCAACCCGGTTTACTGCGGGAAATCACACTGGAACTGGCCCCCGACAAGGAGGTCTTTTCCCCCCTACGAACGGCGTCAGCGTGAACAGCTGCATGCGGCGCACAGCACGCCCGACAAGGGTCACGGCCGCATCGAACGCCGCACCCTGACCGCCACGTCCCGGCTCAACGAGCATCTGAGTTGGCCCGGTGTGGGCCAGGTCTGCCGCATCGATCGTGAGCGGACACGACTTGGTGAGAAGACGACCGAGGTTGCCTACTGCGTGACGTCTCTGACGGCGGAGCGGGCCGGTCCGGAGCAACTGCTGGCACTGGCCCGCCGACACTGGGGCGCGATCGAAAACGGACTGCACTACGTCCGTGATGAGACGTTCGGTGAGGACCGCAGCACGATCACTGGCGGTCACGCACCCCAGAACCTGGCCGCGCTCCGCAACGCGGGCCTCAACTGGCTCCGCCAGCAGAAAACCGACAACATCGCCGCCACCTTACGCAGCTTCGCGCGGAAACCTCTGCGTCTCTTCCGTAAACTGGGCTACCCGAACTAAACGATTGCCCTGCGGGATCAGGGCTGCTGCCCGCCGGACGCCTGCCCCGCCACCGATTGGGCCAAAGCCGGGCGGTGCCACGAACGCTCCGACGGCCCTTCTTGTCGCTGCAGACAGCAACCGTTGCGGAACATGCGTATTGAGCGATACTTCAGGCAATGAGGGCCACGACGCCTGGCGCCAACCGCCGAGCCTGATGAACGGGTGCCACCGTCATGCTTTGGCGGGCGACGGGCGACTTGTTCACCCCACGCGCAAGACGTCCGCGACTGGACACACCCGCACTCACCCGCAAATCGACTTGTGGACCTGGACAGGACGCTGCAGATGCCCCAATCCACGAACTCCAGCGAACAGCAGTCACACCGTTCTTGGCGCGACCGGTGGTACGAAGTGATCTTCGAAGCCGATACACCAGCTGGCAAACTGTTCGACATCGTCCTGCTGATCGCCATTCTGCTCAGCGTTGTGGTCGTCATGTGCGAAAGCGTGGAGTCCCTGCGCACTGAGCACCGTGGTCTGCTCGTGGGAGCCGAGTGGTTCTTCACTCTGTTGTTCACGGTCGAGTACGCGGCGCACATTGCCTGTGCTCGCCGCCCCTGGCGATACATCTTCAGCTTCTATGGCCTGGTGGACCTGCTCGCCATAGTGCCGACGTATGTCGCTGCCTTGCCGTTCTTCGCCGGCAGCCGCAGCGCGCAGCGACTGGCCGTCATCAGGGCACTGCGCCTGTTGCGGGCCTTTCGCGTGTTCAAGCTGGCTCACATGCTGTCCGAGGCACACGCGCTGCGCGACGCGATCTGGGCGGCCCGAGCGAAGGTCGCCGTATTCGTGTCATTCGTGCTGATTGCCGTTGTCATCGTCGGCTCCGCCATGCATCTCATCGAAGGTGGGCAGGAAGACCACACCGGTGAGCAGATCTCGACCGGCTTCGATTCCATTCCCGAGAGCATGTACTGGGCCGTCGTAACGATGACCACCGTCGGCTATGGCGACGTGTCCCCTTCGACCGCGTTGGGCAAGGCTCTCGCCGCCTGCATGATGATCCTCGGTTATTGTATGATCATTGTGCCAACCGGAATCGTGACGGCAGAGTTGGCACACGGCGGCAGCCAGCGGTTGACCACGCAGGTCTGCCCGGAGTGCATGTCGGAAGGACATGACGCCGATGCCGTGCATTGCAAGTACTGTGGGGCTCATCTGGAGGCAGCTCAGGGCTCGTGAAGCAGACATTCCCGCTGCTGATCCTGGCCGGCAGTGACCAACGCACCGGCCCCGTTCCGAGAAACCTGGACGCCACCCAGATGCTTTCGGGATACAAGGGAGCACTGCCGCTGCCCGGGGGCAGACCGCTCGTTGCCGAACTGATCGACCGTTATCGACGATCCGGGCGCTTTACCGATCCGGTTCTTATCGGCCCCCGCTCCGTCTACCGGGACCTGGTAGATTGCGAGATTGTCGACGTGGAGGGTTCGCTCGCCGACACGCTGGTCCGTGTTCGGGATCTCATCGCGGCCCGTCTGGCGGAAGCCGTGCACGTCGCCATTTCTGCCTGTGACATCCTCCCCACGGAGAGCGAGATTCAGCAGCTTCTGTCATCCGGCTTCGACGATGACACTGACTGCTGCTTCTGGTGGCAGTTCATCGCCGCGACGCCTCGGGACCTCGGGGCAAGTTCCTGGAAGCCGCAATACACGATCCGCACGACCGCTGACGGGTCGCTGTTGACGGTCTACCCTGGTCACCTGGTGCTGATGCGGCCGCAGGCCGTGCGCCTCGATCTGTTGATTCGTCTGCTGACGCTGGCGTATCGCTACCGCAACCTTCCGTTCAATCGGCGCGTGCTGCCGCTGCTGACACGGGGAACCGGTACCCTGCTGGGACAGGACCTGCGCAACCTAGCCGCCGGTCAATGGCCGATTCTGGCTCCCTCGATCCCGTGGCATGTGGCGAGAGCCTACCGACAAATGCAATCGCGGACACTGACCGTCAGTGGGCTCGAACGGCACATGGCCAAAGTCCTTCTGCATCGCGGCTACCGACGAGGTGCGCGGCCCGTTGTTGTCGCGCTCTCCCGCATCCTCTCCTTCGCACAGGATATTGATTCCCAGGGAGAACTGGACGAGGCGATCCAACGTCATGCCCTGAGTTGAAGCCGCACCCTGGCCAGGACGCGACCGTGGTCGCGGTGCTGACGGAACTGCGGAGCGCGCCAATCAGGCCAGCCCATCGAGTGGCCCCGTGCTGTCCCCGAAGCTGTCCCGTTCGATCCCCACATGTTGCAGCATCGTCAGATAGAGATTGCACAGCGGTGTGTCGGGCCTCGCCCGCAGACGGCGACCGGGACGAATCGCTCCACATCCCCCACCGGCAAGCAGGAGTGGCAGGTCGTGAGGATCGTGGCTGTTGCCGTCCTTGAGCGTCGATCCGAACAGCACCTGGGAGTTGTGCAGGAGCGATGTCCCGCCTTCGTCCAGAGTCCGCATCCGCTCGAGAAGGTACGCCACCTGTTCGACGTGCCAAGTGCCGATGCGTTCGTACTGGGCCAGCATCTCCGGTTGATTGCGATGATGCGAGATGCTGTGAAAGCTCCCCTTGACGCCGTCGAGGAAACTGAAGTTCCTGCCGGTCTGAGCGTTCCCCATCATGAAGGTGGCGACGCGCGTCGAGTCGGTCCAGAAGGCCAGCACCATGATGTCCAGCATCAGCCGCAGATGCTCCTGGTGCACATCGGGGATCCCCACCGCTGGCCGCTCGACCTCAAACGGGCTGTCGTTGATCCACCGCTTCTGAGGCTTGAGCGAGTTCTCGATCCGCTGTTCGACCGAACGGACCGCTTCGAGATACTCGTCGATCTTAACGCGATCTCCGCTGCCGACCTGGTTCTGAAGCGACCGGGCGTCCTCCCGCACCAGGTCGAGCACGCTCGTGTCGTCCCGCGCGAGAGACCGTGCCACCTGTGGATGGCGTGTCGAGAACCCTGAGACAACTGGCAGCGCCGGACCGGTACGGAACAAGCGATCAAAGGCCAGCCGGGGGATGATTTCCTTGGGGACCGGCGTATGAGGATCGCGCCACGCGATATGCGATCCTTAGATGCGCGTGAAGCCACCGCCGATGTTGTCCACGCCGGTGTAGGCTTCGTCGACTCCCAGTTCGAATGAGGGGAGGGGAGTCTGCCCACCGCCCATCGCGGCCACCACTTGGTCAACCGACGTCCCGCCGGTGTCCATGTCCCGACCCGAGGTCCGGACCACAAAGCCTCCGGACAGAAATGCCGGAACTTTCGGCCAGTGACCGTTGCGGCCCACCGTCTGCTCGTTCCACAGGTTCTCCAGCAGCAGAATCTCATCCTTGACATTGGCCAGCGGGGCGAGCATCGGCGTCAGCTCGTACTGTTCGTCGTCTCCCGGAGGCGTCCAATGGTCGGGGTGGACGCCGTTGGGCATAAACAGAAAGGCGGACCGCAGCGGGGGCCGCGTGAGGCGCTCATCGGCGCACAACGCGGGGACCATCGACTCCAGCCACGGCAGGGTCAACGCCGCCCCGGCTCCGCGCAACAGCGTGCGACGAGAGATGCGTTTGCGGAAGATCGGATTCATGGTTGGTCGTCCTCGCCGTGTTGCGGCACCAGACTGACGGGAGATCGTGATTCCTGCGGGAGCTGTCTCATCCGGAACGGCGTGCTGAGCACGACCTCCCGCACCAGTGTGCGGGCCCGGTATTCATCGGCTTTGACCGTCTCGGCAATTCGGCTGATCGTGCAGTCATCGGACTCATTGAGACTGCGGCCTGTCGCGTAGCCGAGGAGCTTGCGGGTCAGTTGGTGGAGGAACTGGTCCTTCCGCGCCAACAGCACCTGCTTCAGTCCGCCGGGCCCGGCGAAGTGCTCGCCAGACGGCAACGTTGCCGACGCGTCGACCGGCGACTTTCCGTCCACGTCGCGCCAGCGACTGAGGACATCGAAGTTGTCGAGCGCGAACCCCAGGGGATCCATCAGAATATGACACGCAGCACAGGCCGTGTGATCGCGATGTTCGGCCAACTGCTCCCGGACCGACTTTGCCTCCTTGCGGCTGCGGTTGAGTGCGGGCACATCCGGCGGAGGCGATGGCACGCGCACCCCGAGCAGCGTCTCGAGAACCCACCCCCCGCGCAGTACGGGGCTGGTCCGGTCGGGATACGACGTCAGCAGGTGCACGCCCCCCATTCCCAGCACACCGCCCCGACGATCGTCCGGAAACGTCAGCCTGCGGAACTCGTCCCGCCGGCTGCGCTCAGGGTTCGACGACCAGCCATTGCCCTCCGGCGTGTTGTTTCGACTCCCATCCTCCGTCATCTCATAGTGACGCGCCAGCCTCTCGGTAAGGAGACCGTAGTCCGCTGCAATCAGGTCCAGCAGGCTGCCGTTCTCCGCCAGCAGGTATTCGAACAGCCGCACCGGTTCTTCACGGAAGTCCAGCAGCAGCTCGGTTGTGAACTGACCCTTGAAGACGCCCGTGTCGGGTGCCACGCGCGCCAACGTCGCGCGTCCCCAACCACTGTCCCACGAATTCTTCCGCAAACGTCGCCGACCTGGCGTCGTCAAGCAGCCGGTCGACTTGCTCCACCAGGACCCCGGTGTCCGACAGTCGCCCATGGTCTGCGAGCCGGCTGAGTTCCTCATCCGGCATCGTTCCCCACAGGAAATAGGACAGGCGCACGGCGAGTTCATGATCGTCGATCGGCTCGGGTGCGGGGCTCGTGGGGGTGGCTTCAATGCGAAACAGAAACCGGGGTGAGACCAGCACGGCCTGCATGGCAAGTTTGACGGAATCTTCGAACGGATCGCCTCGTTCCGCTGCGCGACGATAAAGCAGCAGCAGCCGGGACACTTCATCGTCCTCTACAGGATGGCGGTAGGCGCGACGTGCGAAGCGCGCCAGTATCTCGCGCACTGCCTGCTCTGGATCATTCGGCTGTTCACCCGGCGCAAGCCCGATCAACCGCACATGGTTCGCACGCTGCTCATCAGTCGGGCCGGGCCGCGTCTCCTCGATCGACAGGCCATGCAGCATCACCCCGGCATCCCCCGGACAGCGAAGGGCAACGGCATGCACTCCCCGGGACAGGCGCAGGTGGATGGTCTGCGACGAGATCTGTTCCGGATCGGTGGACGGTTCGATCTGCAGGCGTTCGACGGCAAGATCGTCGATCTTGACCACAGCGCGGACTGGCGAGTCCGACTGCGGACTGGCGACCACCTGCAGGGCGTAGTCCGCCGGTTGGCAGACCGTGATCAGTGTCTCGACCTGCTTGCCTGCAGCGATGACGCAAGGCATCGCATTCCGATCCGCGTGGGGGGGCAGCAGATCGGCCGCCGTGAAACTCCGCCTCAGCGGTGGTGTCATCACGGCCAGGTCGACAGCAGCTCTGGCGGCCTCGAGATAACGCTCCAGCAGGACGGTGGGCAGAAACAGGGTCTCACCGTTGTTGTCGAAACCTTCCCCTCCGGAACCATCCACGGGAAAGATGCGTGAGAACTCGGCGTCCACCCCCAGCAGATCGCGCAGCGTGTTGTCGTATTCCACGCGGTTCAGCCGCCGCGTCGTGACGGGAGCGGCTGCTTCTCCGTGGTTACACGCTGTCTGCTGCAGGACCTGGTCGACCCAGTTCGCGACTCGCAGCCGGTCACTCTCGGACGGCTGAGGCTCTTCCGGTGGCGGCATCGTGCGATTCAGCAACTGCTCGGCCACGCTTTTCCACAGATGTCGCGCTATGGCCACATCAGCGGCCGACTGGGCCGAGAGGAAGGCAGCCTTCCCCTGGCTTTCCTCGGTGTCGTGACAGTCTGAACACGCGGCGACCAGCACCGGGCGAATCGAACTTTCGAAGGAGTCCGCTGGCTCCGGCGCGAGTTCACTGCCCGAACTCTCCGACTCTGATCGCCCCGGGGAGGCCGTGATCAGCACGGACCAGACAAGGAGGACAGGCAACGGCGTGGAGCGCACGATGACGGTGATCCACAAGGGGCAGGGTCACATCCGCCATCATCAACGCGGATGTCCATCAGGAGGGAGAGGGAACTGCGTCCCCCGGTCCAAGAGTACCGGATCCCGGAACCTCGGGCAATCGGTCACGCAATGAGATCCCTGACGACTGTGCCATGCACGTCGGTCAGTCGGAAGTCCCGGCCGGCATAGCGATAGGTCAGTCGCTCATGATCGAATCCCAGCAGCGCCAGGATCGTCGCGTGCAAATCGTGCACGTGCACCCGGTTCTCGACCGCCTTGAATCCGAATTCATCGGTGGCACCGTAGGCCAGCCCGCCTCGGACGCCGCCGCCAGCCATCCACATGGTAAACCCATGATGATTGTGATCACGGCCGTTGATCTTGCCGGCGTTGGCCCCCGGAGTGGGGAGTTCGACGACCGGCGTCCGCCCGAATTCTCCGCCCCAGAGCACCAGCGTCTCTTCGAGCAGTCCCCGTTGCTTGAGGTCCTTGAGCAACGCCGCCAGCGGCTGGTCGATCTGAGCGGCCAGGCGACGATGATTGACCTCGAGATCATCGTGATTGTCCCACGGCTGGCCACCACCGTGCCAGAGCTGTACGAACCGCACACCACGCTCTACCAGTCGTCGCGCAATCATCAATTGCCGGGCATGCACCCCAGTGCCGTACAGCTCATGAATATGGCGCGGCTCCTGCGAGATGTCGAACGCCTCGGTGGCCTGCGACTGCATCCGATAGGCGAGTTCGAACGACTGAATGCGACTCTCGAGGGCGGAGTCCTGACCGCGTTGCTGCCGATGATGCTCATTCAGACTCTGCACGAGATCGAGCTGTCGACGCTGCTCATCCGGTGAGAGCTGCTTGTTGCTGATATGGTCGATCAGCTTCTCAATGTCGTCGTGCTGCGTATTGATGTACGTCCCCTGATACGCGCCCGGCAGAAACCCGGAGCGCCAATTCGCGGTCTCGGTGATCGGCAATCCCCCGGGACACATGGCAATAAAGCCCGGCAGATTCTGATTCTCCGTCCCCAGACCATAGGTCACCCAGCTCCCCACGCTCGGACGAACCAGCAGGCCATCACCGCAGTTCATCAGCATGAGCGACGGCTCGTGATTGGGCACGTCGGCATGGAGCGACCGGATCACGGCGATGTCATCGATGCATTGTCCCACATGCGAGAACAGATCACTCACTTCGATTCCGCTCTCACCGTAACGTCGAAAGGCGAACGGCGAAGGAAAGGCCGCTCCCGTCTTGCGCTCTGTTCGCAGGTTGTCCATGGGCAGTGATTTGCCAGCATACTTCTGCAGAGCGGGCTTGGGATCGAACGTGTCGACATGCGACGGCCCACCGTTACAGAAGATGTGAATGACATGTCGTGCCTTTCCCGCGAAATGCGGCGGCCTCCCCACCATGGGCGAGACAGCTGCGGCCACGTAGCGGCGGCCAGCGTCGTCGGCCAGCAGACCCGCCAGTCCCAGTGCGCCGAGTCCGCAGCCCGCGCGGTGCAGCAGTTCACGCCGCGTCAGCACCGGACCAGGGCCGGCATGCCGTCGATTCGTCACCTGGTCGTGCATGGTGCGTTCAGTCCACAAAGGCAAATTCATTGGTCATCAGCAACGCCTGCGCCACATGAGCGAGACCGACGGAAGGCGATTCGAGGTACTCCACGGCCAACCGCAGCTCCGCGTCGTCTGGTTCCCGCCCGAGGATCGCGCGGTACAAGGATTGCACCTTCGCCGCGGACGTCGGGGCGGCGGCCATCTCCGGGCGGGCCCCTACGGCGCGCGCCACTTCCTGAACGAATGGAGCATTCATGCCGAACAGCGCCTGCTGAGGCACGACCGTGCTCGGCCGTTCGGCGCTTGTGGCATCGGGGTTGGGATAATCAAATGTCCGCAGCAGACTGGAGAAATTGTTGCGGTCGATCAGGCCGTAGATTGAGCGCCGGGCCACTCCCGCGGGTGAGAATGCTTCCAGATCGACCGGCCGGCCCCCCAGCGTGGGATCGAGTCCTCCAGCCACGAACAGCAGGGCGTCGCGCATCGCCTCGAATTCGAGTCGCCTGCGATTCATCCGCCACAATAGTCGATTCTCGGGATCACCCCGTCGGTTGGCGGGGGCGTCGTAACTCGACTGCTGATAGGTCGCGGACGTCATGATGGTTCGATGCAGCCACTTCAATGACCAGTCATGGGCCATGAGTTCGATCGCGAGCCAGTCCAGCAGCTCCGGATGGGTCGGCGGGTCACTCCGCGTGCCGAAGTCACTGGGTGTTGTCACCAGTGGGTTGCCGAAATGATGCATCCACACGCGGTTGACAATCACGCGGGCCGTCAGCGGGTTCTCCGGCGATACGATTGCTTCCGCCAGTTCGCGGCGGCCACTCCTCTCGGCCGAGGCCTGCGCACCCGCATCGGCCAGGATCTGCGGCGGTCGACGCGGAACACGCGGCCCGTGACGATTGCGATCACCCCGCAGAAAGATGACCGGCTCGACAGGCTGTTCCCGATCGACCAGCACCATGGCCCGCGCGGGTGAACCGGGCGCCTCCACCTCCCAGGCGGCCACCCGGCGTTCCAGGGCGCGAATCCGGTCACGCTGGTCGCGCTCGAAGATGCGACTCGCCTCATGCTCCGGCAGGTCGGTGATCGACCCGGGTCCGTAGAGCACACGCCGCAACTGCTCCTCAGCAGGATCTGCCAGCTCTTCGGGTCTCTCACCAGACGTTGCTGCGGGCAGCTCTTTCCACGCTCGATCGGTCTCACTGAGCACGCGTCCATAGAGGCGGGCGAGATCAACCATCGACTGCGGAGGTGACGCCTGCAGTTCTTCCCAGATCCGCGGATGCACGATCGTTGAGGCAGCCTGGTCGGCCGCATAGCGGGTCATCAGCTCGGCGGCCTTGCTCGAGAACTCCTCGGCAGGCAGCGCCGCCATGGCGCCCCAGGGCAGGAAGACGGAATCTCCCTGTTTGACGCGGCTCAGAACGAATCTGCCCCACAGCTCCACCAGCTTCTCGCGAGGCTTGCCTTTTTCGAAAGTGAGTTTTTCGCCTGCGGGAACCTTGCCCGCCAATTGCACCACCCCCAGCAGACAATCGCCCGCGCACTCCGCGCCTGGTCGAGCAACTCTGCACGTTGTTCTGCCACGTACTCATCAACAGCCCGCTGTCGCTCATCCCGCTCCGTCACGTAGGCCCGATACTCGGCGGACTCCGAAATGCCGCCAATCACGGGCAGTTCTCCGGGCTCAACGCTGCTCGCGAACACCCCATATAACCCGTAATAGTCGGCCGTCGGAATCGGATCGTACTTGTGGTCATGACAGCGCGCACAACCGACCGTCATCCCCATCAATCCCCGGGTCACGACGTCAATGCGATCATCGATGATGTCTGGCTCGCTGTTGAGGAACCGCCGGCCGACCGTCAGAAACCCCATCGCGGCGAGCGCCGGATCATCGGCGGACAGCCCGAGCTGGTCGGCCGCCAACTGTTCGAGCACGAAGCGATCAAAAGGTTTGTCAGCATTCAGCGAGTCGACAACATAGTCGCGATAGGTGTACGCGAATGGATACTTCGGGTTCTCGGTGAATACATACCCTTTCGTGTCTGCATAGCGGGCGACATCCAGCCAGTGTCGCCCCCAGCGCTGACCGTACAGCGGCGACGCCAGCAATTGATCGATGAGTCGTTCCCAGGCATCTGGCGACGTGTCCTGCGAGAATTTCTGTACCTCCTCGTAGGTCGGAGGCAGCCCGATGAGGTCAAAGTAGGCCCGACGCATCAAGGTCCTGCGGTCAGCGGGCTCGGCAGGGGTCAGGTCCCGGGACCTCAGACGGTCGCGCACAAAACGATCCACCGTGGATGACAGAACCTCATCGCCTCGCAACTGCGGGAGGGCCGGTCGGCGGATTGGCTGATAGGCCCAATGAGACTGTGCGGCGGCCACGATGTCGACCGCCCCATCAGGAGTGCGCGGAACCGGGTCCGTCGTCGACGCACTCTCGGCCGGCCCAGCCGGCCAGTCCCCACCCAACTGCACCCAGCGGGTCAGGATCGCCAGTTCGTCATCCGGCAGTCTTCCCGCCGGCGGCATCTGCACGTCGTCCTCCGAATAACGAGTCACCTGGATGATGCGGCTCTTGTCCGGTGATCCGGCGACGACGAGCGGCCCCGCGCCCATGTTGCCCTTCAGGCCCGCAGAGGAGTCCAAGCGCACATCCCCCTGCTGCTTGTCCGGACCATGGCAGCCGATGCAGCGGTCCAGCAACAGCGGCCGCACCAGCTGCTCGAAGAAACGCTCTGTCTCGACAGGATCGGCGGCAGGGCAGGGTGCCGGCCCGCTCGTCGCGACACATGCGAAGAGCAACAGCAGCAACAATGTTGATCGCGAATTGACTCGCATAGGCCGCGGTCATCCCAGGGAGGGACCTCGTTTCCACAAAGACGAGGCACGGGGGAGGGCGTCCGTCAATTCTAACACAGGGAGGCCATCCTGAAAGACATTCCCCGTCAGGATGTCGATTCTGCAGTGACGATTTCGGGATGAGACCCGTGGCGATGCGACAGAAGGCACTCCCTGTGTGCCACGTCTGGTTCCCGGCACGCGGCTTTTCGGTATACTCGGGCCCGATTTGGCAGACACCCGGCAGGCCCACCCGTGCGGACTTCTGCAGCCCCACCAGTTCCGTCGCGGATGGCCGACAAGGACGACACCTCGCGATGACGACATTGCTGATCCGTGGAGGACGAATTATCGATCCGGCCAGTCATCGTGACGAGGTCGGTGATCTCTTCATCGACCATGGCCAGATCTCAGGCGAAGCTTCTTCCTCCGGCGTGGTCGACGAAGTCATCGAGGCACGCGGGCAGATCGTCTGCCCCGGGCTCATTGACCTTCGCGTCTCGCTGCGTGAGCCGGGGTTCGAAGAGGACGAGACCATCGCCACCGGCAGCGCCGCGGCTCTTGCCGGAGGTTTCACCACCGTGGCCTGTCTGCCCGACACCGATCCGGTCGTCGACACTCGCGCGGCTGCGGAGTTCATCATCAGGCAGGCCGAGCGGGCCCGAAACTGCCGCGTCGTACCGATCGGAGCGGTGACGAAGCATCGGGCCGGGGTCGAGCTGGCTGAGATGGCCCAACTGGTAGACGGCGGTGCGGTCGCGTTCGCCGATGGCAAGCAGCCCATCGCAAACGCAGAGGTGATGCGGCGGGCGCTCCAGTACGCTCACATGCTCTCCCGGGTGGTCATGCACCATCCGCAGGTCCCTGAACTCGTGGCTGGGGGCGTGATGCATGACGGCTACTACTCCACGAAACTGGGCCTGCAGGGGCTGCCGACAGCGGCCGAAGAAATCATGGTGCGACGGGACATCGCCCTGGCGGAGCACACGCGGGCCCGCATTCACCTCATGGGACTGTCCACCCGCGACGGGGTCGAGGCGGTTCGACAGGCCCGGCAGCGGGGAGTAGAGGTCACCGCCGACGTTACGCCCCATCATCTGGCACTCACCGACGCGTGTCTCGAATCGTTTGACGCGAACTACAAGGTCATGCCACCGCTGAGGACTCACGAACACATCGAGGCACTGATTGAAGGGCTGCGGGAGGGAACGATCGGCGTCATCTGCTCCGATCATCAGCCCTACGCCCGCGAGAAGAAGGATCGCGAAATCGACCAGGTCCCCTTCGGCATCATCGGACTCGAGACGCTGATCCCCATCTGCGTCAAGGCGCTGATCGAACCCGGGCACCTCACCTGGCCGCAGTTGATTGAACGTCTGACGGTGGGCCCGGCCCAGGTCCTGAGGATTGCGGCCGGCACGCTCAAGCCGGGCGCCCGCGCCGATGTGACGCTCATCGACCCCCGAAAGCAGTGGACGCTGGACGCCCGAAAGTTCCGCTCGCGAAGCCGCAACACCCCGTTCGACGGGGAAGCGGTCGTCGGACGCGTACTGGCCACGATCGTGGGGGGTGAAGTGCGGTACCGCGCCCCTTAGCGCTGCGGACCTCCAGCCAGCCAGACACAGCACGGGCGGGCGGCCTCTCACAGGCCGGGCTGCAGGGAGACTCGCACGACAGCAGGGCCCGCGAGGGCTTCACCGGCACTTGCCCAGCACCAGGCAGGCATTGTGCCCACCGAAGCCGAAGCTGTTGGTCAGCACCCCATCGATCTTCATCTCACGGGCTTCGTGCGGGATGTAGTCCAGATCGCACTGAGGATCAGGATGATCCAGGTTGATCGTCGGCGGTGCCACCTGATGCATCAACCCCAGGCAGCAGATCACAAACTCGACGCCTCCCGAGGCACCCAGCATGTGGCCCAGTTGACTCTTCGTGCTGGATACGGCCAGCCCGTCAACATGCTGCTGGAACACCGACTTGATCGCGACCGTCTCTGCCACATCCCCCAGCGGGGTGCTGGTGCCGTGTGCGTTGACGTAGTCCACATTCTCCGGGTTGACCCGGGCATCTCGCAGGGCAGCACTCATCGCCCGGGCCGCGCCCCGTCCCTCGGGATCGGGGGCCGTCATATGGGAACCATCAGCCGACATCCCATAGCCAAACATCTCGGCAATAATCTCAGCTCCGCGACGACGCGCATGTTCGTACTCTTCGAGAATCACAATTCCCGCACCTTCAGAGAGCACGAAGCCGTCGCGATCCTTGTCGAAGGGACGACTGGCTCCCTGAGGATTGTCGTTGCGGGTCGAGAGGGCCTGCATGCGTCCGAAGCCCGAGAGGCCCATGGGCGTAATCGCCGCTTCGCTGCCCCCCGTGACCATCACATCCGCCATGTCGTTCTGGATCAGCTTGAAGGCGTCCCCGATGGCGTTCGTGGCGGAAGCACAGGCTGTGGCGACGGCACTGTTGGGACCTTTCAGCCCCCAGTTCACCGAGACGTTCCCGCTGGCGGCGTTCACCATCAGCTTGGGAATCATGAACGGCGAGACCCGCATCGGTCCGCGATTGAAGAGCTTCGCGTGATTATCTTCAATCTCGTGCAGACCGCCGATGCCGCTGCCAATCAGCACACCGTTGCGGTAAGGGTCGCCCGCCTGCAGGTCGATTCCGGAATGCGTGATCGCCTTGTGGGATGCCACCAGTGCGAACTGGCAGAACCGGTCGATCCGCTTGATTTCCTTCTCCGACATGGGGAGATGGGCCGCGGCGTCGAAGCCGTGGATCTCCCCACCAAACATCACTTTGAAGTCGGTCGTGTCGAAGCGATTGAGCAGGCCGATCCCGCTCTTTCCAGCGCAGAGCCCATCCCACATCTCGGGGACATCGCAGCCCAGAGCTGTCACTACGCCCAGACCTGTCACCACGACACGTCTACTCATCAGTCCCATCACTTCCGTGGATGACACCACTGTCCGATTGGTCGCTGCCCATCCACAGACAGGCGGCCCCTGTCGTCAGGACTTGTTGTCGATGTACTCGATCGCATCGCCGACCGTCTGAATCTTCTCGTAGTCGTCGTCCGGAATCGTCAGACCGAACTCGTCCTCGAAAGCCATCACGAGTTCCACGACATCCAGCGAATCAGCCTTCAGATCGTCGACGAACTTGCTCGCTCGTGTGATCTCTTCCTTGGGAACACTGAGCTGCTCGCTCACAATTTGGATTACTTTCTCTTCGGTACCCACCGGGGCTCTCCTTCGGCGCAACGTCAGCGATAGACTACACATTTCGGGTGTACCGACGGAACTGCTTTCCGCAACAGTACATCCGCTCAATGCCCGGAAAACAACGTGCAACCCCTTTCAACGGGGCACGGCTGGACTTCCGGACATATCGTCGTGTCACGAGCGAAGATATAGCGGCTTTTTCCGGGTGTGTAAACGGCAAAGCCCCCCCTTCCCGAACCGACTTTCACCTTCACTCTGGGGGAGACAGGGACCCCAGCTGGGAGCCAGGCCTCCTGCCCACCTTGCCATGAGCACGTGAGCCGGCATCGGAGGCGGAACCACAGACCCTGCTGACGCCGCCAACAACCACAGCGAACTCTGCCACGAGCACCGCGAAGCTGCGGCGACAGAACCTTCTGAGCACCGCCATCCGGCGAACATCCGCGTCATCCGAACAGACCGGACAACTCCTGGATGTCGCGCAGGGCCTCATCCAGTTCAGGGACTTCTGCCCCCGGGACACGGCCATCGCGGTCACAGGTGGCCAGCAGCATCAACTCTTCGCCATTCTCATCACGGGCGAGGCGTCGCCGGGCACGGTTGCCGATCGTCCCCTCGAAACGACGCTGGGCATCGGCATGATGTGCAATCAGCCACTCCGTTCGATCAGTAATGGAGCCGTGCAATGCGCGTAGCCCGGCCTCCACATGATCGTGACGGTCAATCCCCTTTCCGACATCGTGGAGCAGCGCGGCGAGCTGAAATTCCTCGTCGTAGGGGAGTGCCTCTCGGGCCAGCACATATACCTGCAGACTGTGATACAGCGCATCCCCCTCCGGATGTCGTTCCCGGTGCTGCTTCACCTGCTCGAGCGGCAGCAGCAGGCTGCGGTAGAGCTGAAAGCGTTCGTGGTCTTCGGCGAGGTCTTGGGGTTCTGATACATCGGCTGGCACAGCCGTCTCGAACCTCTGCAGTTCGTGCTGGATCTCCGGCA
This sequence comes from uncultured Planctomycetaceae bacterium, assembly GCA_963715185.1. Classification (GTDB taxonomy): domain Bacteria; phylum Planctomycetota; class Planctomycetia; order Planctomycetales; family Planctomycetaceae; genus CAVPPT01. The sequence goes on along the minus strand of CAVQRG010000008.1, from coordinate 153,829 downwards.
GGGTGGGGAGGTCGGCGTTGCGGACCCAACCGCGACAGAGTTTGCGAACGGCTCGGAACCTGGCCCGGTGCAGGTCCGTCTCGCGTCGGGAGGCCAGCAGTTGGGCCGCCTCGTAGCAGATCTGCCGTCGCAGTTTCTCGCTGATCATCGCAGTGTGCGGGATCACGGGCTGAGCGGGACTATAGCCCCGGCCGTCGTGTTCGCCTCAGGGAATCGTAAGTCGCCGGCGACGAGGAGACAACCTGGGAGAGGCCGACATCGATATCGCCGAGTTGATCGTGCAGCGGTCGTGGCCTGACGTTGGCCCCGATTGCCAACGCTGCAACCGCGGAATAAACTGACGTCATTGTACCCGCAGCCGAAGTGGCGGAATCGGCAGACGCGCTGGATTCAAAATCCAGTGTCCGTAAAGGACGTGAGGGTTCGAGTCCCTCCTTCGGCACTCTCCTTGGATGACAGTCTGCGGGTCACAACCGTTCTCGATCGGTTGCGCAGGCAGGGGTTTCGCACTGACGGCCGATCCAAGCACGTTCGACTGTGCACGTGGCTGGCGGGCGTCGAGCGATCTGGTGGCATCGATTCCGGGCCCATTACGTCGAATCCATTCCGCGCACGGCACATCGCATCGCTCTGCCGTGCATCGTCAGTCACCCAAGGCACCTGCACAGTGCCTCGTGGCGGCGCAGATCCGCGTGCGGAGTGGAAATTCCTGCCAAGAGGGGTGGACACCGCGAACAGGGCCGACGCGACGCTCCTCACTCGGAGTCCTTGCGATCGTTGGCGGGAGTCCGCGGAGCATTCTGCGGCGGATCCGACTGGAACGGCATGCGAATGACCAGCCCGGCAGTTCGGGGCTCGAGGCTGGTGCGCTGCTTGACATGACACTTCAGGCACTGCGAAACCAGACGAATGGCCCCGGCGTACCGATAGGTGCCCGTCCCACTCGACTCGAACTCACTCTGTCCCTGCGCGAGGGCTGCCACAGCCTGTACCTCGAAGTCGTCGGCGGGCTTGTGGTCAACATTCAGCACGTCTGTCTCGACCGTCAGCCATTTCAACTCGACCCGATGGTTGCGGGCCAGTTCGGCGAAGACGTCCTCAAGCGAGGACGAGGGAATGGCGGGAGGATTTTCGTCGTCGAAGAAGTCTCGATGCATCACCTGCAACGCACCTCCGATGGCTTCGTGCAGCAGACGCGCACGACCACGAGCCTCGCTGAGCGAAGCCGGTGTCAGGCTGTCAGTCTCCGTTGTCACTTGAACGTCGTCGGCCTGTGACCGGCCATTGTCCAGAGACGACAACGCCGTCAGGAATCCAACCGCTGCGATCCCGGCAGCGAGCAGCCTGACGAGGTTTACTGCACATGTGTTGCTCATCGATACGGTCCTCATAGCGCTTGCCAGCGTCGTCGCCCATGGAAGTGAACGGCTTCACTGTGTGCACGTGTCGGCCGGGGTATGAACCACACAGAAGACGCTGAAACCGCAGGCCCCGGTACTCTCAGGTGTCCGTCGTGCCGGGCAGAGGATGGCTAGGAGAGACAGATCCCGTGTCCCCCGACTGAACACGGCGTCTCGTCGAACGAGTCATCCTTCCGCCAGGATGGCCGGCTGTTCGACAACCGTGGCCGGGCCGTCATAGACGCAGTCCGGTTCGGCGGCGAGGGGGTCGCCGGTGACCGCGAAGGCCCGGCTGCGACTTCCGCCACAGACGTCGTTGTACTCGCAGAGGCCGCATTTGCCCTTGAGCTGTTCGTTGTCACGCAGGCTGGTGAACATCGGATGCCGCTGATAAACGTCCACGATCGAATCGCGAGGAAACCGGCCGCAGACGAGCGGCAGAAATCCTGCCGGATAGATCTCCCCCGTGTGGCTCACGAACATGATCCCACGACCGTCACGCACACCCAGCGGGGCACGATAGGTCCTGGCCGGGGACGCCTGCGAGTGTCGCTGTGGTTCGGCGAGCGGATCAGCGTTCTGCCGCATGACGAAACGACGGTAATGCGGTGCTTCGGTGGTCTTGATTCCGAATGGCTGACGCTGCGACTGCTCGAACAGTTTTCCGAACGCCACTTCATACTCCTCCGGGGAGATCCGCTCCTCCTCCAGACCGCGACCGACGGGAACCAGAAAGAACACGGACCACATCGCAATTCCGCGGGTCGACAACAACTCAGCAATCTCGTCGATCTGATGGAAGTTACGTCGTGTGATGCTGGTATTGATCTGCACGGGCAAGTCGAGGCTGCGAGCATTGCCGAGCATCTCCAGCGTCCGATCGAAGCTGCCGTCCCAACCGCGAAAAGCGTCGTGCGTGTCGGCGTCCGCACCATCGAGGCTGATTCCCAGCCGGGCGACGCCCGCCGACTTGGCGCTCGAACATCTCCCGTGTCGCCAGCGGAGTTGCTGACGGCGTCAGTGCGATCGAGAGTCCGGCTTCGCGGGCGTAACGGATCAGATCGAACAGATCGCCGCGTTTCAGTGGATCGCCCCCCGTGAACACCATGACCGGGGGTTTGGGGAACGTCGCTGCCTGGTCAATCAACGCTTTCGACTGCAGCGTCGACAATTCGTCCTCGGCAGCACACGGCTGCGCAGAGGCTCGACAATGACGGCACACCAGGTCACACGCCTGTGTCACCTCATAGTACAGCATCAACGGCTGGACATCGAAATCTTCGCGCGTATAGGGGGAATGCTTCATGAGCGTGCCTCTGACCGACGAGGTATCGCCGGGCTGGGAAGGGGTGCCGATGTCGAGTGGGGGACACCCGGGGAGTCGTCCAGGAACTTGTACAGACGTTCGGCAGCTTGTTCTCCGCTGTGAATGCAATGCGGAATCCCTACGCCGCGATAGGAGTTCCCGGCCAGTTCGATGCCCGGCAAGGTCTGGACGCCGGCGTCGATGCTGTCGACCAGGTCCAGGTGACCGACGTGGTACTGCGGCATCGCGCGGGGCCATCGGGTGATGCGCGTCAGGCGGGGTCGACCGCGAATGTCGAGCAATGGATTCAGTTCGCGTGAGACCAGGTTAAGAAGTTCACTATCCTCGAGAGTCATCGTGTGTGGCCGCATCGCCCCTCCCAGAAACACACGCAGCAGCACCTGTCCCTCAGCGCCCGCCCGGCGTATTTCACGCTGCTCAGCGTGCAGGCGATGATCTCCCGCTGTTCCACCTGCGGCACGACGAATCCGTGACCATTGAGCGGATGGTGAATTTCTTCGCGGCTATAGGCGAGTGTGACGACGACACAGCCCGAGTGTTCGATGGCTGCGAGCTGCACAGCCAGTCCTTGCTGCAGAGGTCTCAGCAAGGTCGCGGCGACGTCCGACGGCACGGCCACGATGACGCCGTCGAAGCATTCCACGGCCGGCGATGACTTACCTTGCACGGAGAGGTTCCAGCGCCCTCCCGCCTCCGGCCACAGTCTGGACACGGGAGATCGTAGTCGAACCGCGCCGTCCGGCAGGCGATCGGCAATCGCGGAAATCAGTTTCCCCAGTCCGGCGCGGGGAGCGACAAACATTCCGCCCGGGCTGGTGGGGGGACTCTCGTCCCTGGATGGGCGTCGCTGCTGTTCCTTGACCGCAGTCCGTGCGGCGCGGATCAGGCTGCCGTACTCGGCCTCCATCTCGACGAAGCGGGGCAGGGCGGCCCGCATGCTCAACCGCTCCGGATCCGCCATGTAGATCCCGCTGACCAGCGGCTGCATCAAGCGTTCGAACGTCTCCTGCCCGAAACGTCGGCGCGCGAAGGCAGCCAGGCTCTCATCGGCTGCCTCCGTCCTTCGACCGATGAAACGCTCGCACGCCATTCGCAGTTTGGCCCGCACGCTGAGAATCGGAGTTCGCACGATGGGCCACACGCGCCGTGGAGCCAGGATCGCCAGACCTTCCGGCAACGGATGGAGTCGCCCGGAACGCAGGACCCATGTCCGCTGCTGCTGCGTGTTGGTCCCTGCAAGCTGATCGGCGATGCCCACCCGTTGACACAGGCTGGTTCCCCAAGGGAGGGTGTGCAGCATGCTGTCGGGGCCCAGTTCGATACAGAACCCGTCGACCTGCTCGGTCCCCACGATCCCTCCGCAGCGGTCACCTGCCTCAAAGACCGAGACTTCGAGCGTCGGATCGAGCTCCATCAGCCGATGCGCGGCGGCCAGTCCGCTGATGCCGCCGCCGATCACGGCGAGGCGCCTGTGCTCGCCTGCTGCAACACTGGGGTCCATGGCTGTTCGTCGTGACTTTTCTTCGTCGCGCCTCTTGGAGACGCAACCAGTCGCGGCAGTGACTTGCGTCGCGCTGGGGTCCTGCCTTGAGCCATCCACCGGCATCGAGCCAACCAGCGACGGCGGGTGACCCATCAATGCGGATGAGTACGCGGCAGCGACGCGTCCGGTTGTGTCTCTGCCACCTCCAAAGACTACCGGGCCACAAACCGGACGTCAAGGTCCTGAAGTGACCCAGCGGGTGCCTGGAGGAGGACAACCAAGTCCGAACGCAGGCCATTGCCCCCGCCAGCAACCGGGTGCACTCTCCAGGCCGCCATGTTCGTTCGCCGGGCGATCCGGGCAGTCCGCCGTCCTCAGGTGCCGGTCTTGTCTGGATTCTCGGAGCGGGGCAGGGCCTCGAGCTGCGGGCCGTAGGCGGCTGAGTGAATCGCGAGGCGGGTTTCGCCAACATCAATGGTTGCCAGCCTCAGCGCCGGGGAATTCCCCATCATCGCGGTCGGCCTGAGACCGGAGTTCGCGTAGGTGGACTCGCCGAACGTCATGCGGATGGTGGTCTGGTCGGGATAGGTCAGCACGAGTGCGATTTCCGGCAGTCGACGCGACGACCACGGATTGCCCCAGTCATCCTCCAGCGCGAAGCGCAACTGATGTTGCTGCGACGAGAGGTGTGGTTCGGCGGAGGCCACCAACTGTCCTCCGCATTCGAGCGAAGCACTGGCGAGATGAAGCTGCCAGGCGGGGGACGCCTGCACGAGGACATCGTCGCGACCGAAGATGACGCGCGGCCTGGCCTCGATCGAAGCGGCCACGCGCTGAGTGACATGGCTGGGGGTCTGCAGGGGCCCGAGCAGGGCTGCGCAGCGGATGAGGGCCGACATCGGCAGAACAGCCACCACGCGGTCATCGCTCAACACCTGCGCGAGTTTCTGTGTCTGTCCGGAGTGGTAGTAGAGTGAAACGCGAAACGTCTGACTGAGCCGCTGCTCGAGATTGACATCCAGGTTGCGGAGAATGGCGTCCTCGGCGGCCGCGAGTTGGTCGTGACGCTCCAGCACACGGGCGCAGAGCAGGTTGGCCTCCCAGACGTCGGCCGAGTGCCGCAGGGCCTGTTCCGCCGTGGCCAGGGCGGTGGGATCGTCGAGGTGATCGAGGATGGCAGCCCGGTTGGCGAGCCCGGTCGCCAGCATGTCATCCCGGCGAAAATGCCCCTGTCCCAGTTGGGCCAGACGCTGGTAGGTATCCGTGGCGGCGATCAGGTCCCCCCGGGCCTGCTGCGTGCGGGCCAGGTAGTACCAGTAGGGCGGATAAGCCTCCATGAACGGCTCAAGGCGCTGCAGGATCCGCAGCCGGACATCGAGGTTCGGTTCCCGCATCGCCGAGTCCAGACGGTCGAGATCCTCTCCGCGCACCAGCCAGCGATCGGGAATGTCCTTCTTCTGAGCCAGTTTCCAGAACGTGTCGAGAAACAACGACGACTTCTCCACCAGTTGCGACATCTCCTGCCGTTCGACCTTGAGCAACTCGTGATCCCGACCGTTTGTCTTGTTGCGATAGTCCCACCAGCTGTCCGCTCCGGTCCGGACCGCCGAGGCGAACTGCGCCGTGGCGATCTGCGTGCTGAAGGCGAGCACGTCCCAGGTAACCTTCTGCGTCACGCTGCGGCGGTACTGGTCGTGCAGCAGGTGGCGTTCCCGGTCGTGAATGCCAATCGCACTGATCTCTTCCAGCACCGATGTGTACAGGCGAATGACCTCGGGATCGTTGACGCCATCGAGGTTGAGATTGTTGAGAATCTGCTCCTGCTGCTGCACCAGCGTCGCCTTGGTGGGTGACTTCCGGATCTGGTGGAACGCAGCACGGCAATAGTTGAGTGCGACCGCCGTCGAGAGACGGTCATCCTGTTCGACATGCGTCTCGGTGGGGACCACGGCGGCGACCGGTGCTGTCGGGGCCGCGACCGGTTCAGCCGGCACAGGAATCGGCTCCGCGGACACGGCCCACAGCTCTGCAGGGACGACGAGTCGCTCCCCAACGACCACGACGGAATCCGCGGTCGCCTCGCCAGCGACCGCCGCTGCTTCCATTGGGGGCACTGCCTCGATGGTGGCAGGTGAATCGACCTGCCTGGGCTCATCGCCTCGAAGGAGAGACCATGGCGTAATTCCGATCAGCAGACAGAACGCAAAGAGGCGGTGTTGGGAGAACGGTGTGTGGAGGAGGTTTCTCATGGCAGTCGACTCACTCTCTGGTTCCTGACACGAAGTCGAGTCTCGGTGCCGATCGCACATCATGCCGAGCTGAGCAAACGTTGTTGCAAGGATTGTTCCGCAAAGTGACACCCGGCGCATCCTACCGCCGGGATGATGCGGCGCAGTGTCGGAAGCCATACGGCCTCAGCGATTAAGTGCGAAACGGGCGCAGCGTGACGCCTGCGGAGACTGGGCAAGCCAACCCCGCGATCCTGGCAAAGATTACAGGATCGGCATATTTCGCCGGTCAGAATGACCTGACGGCTGAAGGCCCAGTAGAGCGGGGCAGGGCTCGAACAAGCCAGCCCTGCGCAACGAACGGTCAGGCCGCCCGCTTGCCGGAAGCAGAGGACGACTTCCGCAGACTGGCGTTGCGACTCACGCCCAGCACTTCGGCCATCGCACGCACGACAATCTCCTGTCGGGCTGCGCCCAACTCGGGATAGATCGGCAGCGCCACGGTCTCGGCTGACGCGAGTTCGGCCTGAGGGAAGTCTCCCGCCAGGTACTGCAGGCTTTCGAAGCAAGGCTGGAGATGCAGCGGTGCCGGGTAGTAGACCGCACAGCCGACCTCCCGTTCCCGCAGTCCGGCCAGCAGCGCATCGCGACGGCCGTCAGGCACGCGAACGACGTACTGATTGAAGACGTGCCCACATTCCGGAGTGGTCTGGGGAAGCACCAGGCACTCGGAGAGACCCGAGGCTTCAAACAACTGCTGATAGCGTTGTGCGTTTTCCTGTCGCTGCTGGGTCCAGCGCGGGAGCCGTCGCAGCTTGACCCGCAGCACGGCCGCCTGCAGGGCATCGAGGCGGCTGTTGATGCCGACGTCCACATGCTCATATCGCCCTGCATCACCATGGACACGCAGCCGGCGGAGTCTCGTGGCCAGATCGGCATCATCGCAGGTGATCATGCCGCCGTCCCCGGCACCACCCAGGTTCTTGGTCGGAAAGAAGCTGAAACAACCCGTCGTGCCCAGCACACCCGCCTGCCGTCCGGAGTAGGTGGCTCCGATGGCCTGGGCGGCATCCTCAACGATGGCCAGTCCATGTCGGACCGACATCCGCCAAAGGGGGTCCATGTTCGCGCACTGGCCGAACAGATGGACGGGCATGATCGCTCGCGTACGGGGCGTGATGGCCGCTTCGACGGCCGCTGGGTCCAGATTGAACGTGACGGGATCGATGTCCACGAACACCGAGGTTGCGCCCACTCGCTGGATTGCGCCGCCGGTCGCGAAGAAGGTGTAGGGCGAAGTGATGACCTCGTCACCCGGGCCGATTTCCAGCGCCTGCAGTGACAGTAGCAGGGCATCGCTCCCCGAGGCGCAACTGATCGCGTAGCGGGCGTCGCAGTAGGCGGCGACTTCCGCCTCGAAATCGGCAACCTCGTCACCGAGAACGAACCGCTGAGCCGCGAAGACCCGATCCACGGCCTCACGGACCTCGTCCTGCATCGCTTCGTACTGTTCGACGAGATCGATGAGCGGAACGGGTGTGGATGCTGACAGATGACCTGCAAGAGGCAGAATGGTGTCGGACATACAGCGACTCCCTTCGCTGAGCGGGCCTGAAACCCGACGGGGAATGCCGGCCGCGGGCTCCATCCATGGATCCAGGCCGGAACGGGGGCCGGTACGTTACGCAGAGGCATCAATCGTGTCAAGACGGGAGCCGCTGCGCGGAAACGGCCATCTTCGTCGCGCGAAACCGCGGGAGAATTCGCCCTAGAACTCAGCTCACACCACGCGTCAACCGCTGGAAGCGCCCCGCAGATCGCCCGTGACAGGCCCTGGAACTCCCCCCCGATCTGCCGCCCATCCACGCTGACAACGGGAATCACCTCGGCCGCAGTCCCGGTGAGAAAGCACTCGTCCGCAATAAACACGTCATGACGGGTCAACGTCACCTGTTCGACCACGTAGCCTGCCTCGCGAGCCAGACCGATCACTGCATCGCGGGTGATTCCTTCCAGAATCCCGGCTTCGGGAGGAGGCGTCCGGACGACCCCCTTCTTGACGATGAACACGTTATCCCCCGTGCACTCCGCCACCTCCCCGTTGACGTTGAGCATCAGGGCCTCGAGTTTGCCGGTATCGGTCGCTTCGATCTTCGCCAGAATATTGTTGAGATAGTTGAGCGACTTGATGCGGGGACTCAAAGCCGCGGGATGGTTGCGAATCGTGCTGGCCGTAATGATCTCGAGCCCGTGCTCGTACAGCTCCTCCGGATAGAGCGTGATCGTGTCCGCGATGATGATCACCTGCGGATTGCTCGTCCGGCGGATATCGAGCCCCAGGTAGCCCGCCCCGCGCGTGACGACGAGTCGGACATACCCGTCCACCAGATCGTTGGCCGCCACAGTCTGCTCCACGGCTGCCGTCATGTCCCCGGGGCTCAGCGGGATCTCGAGCCGAATGGACCTGGCACTTTCGTACAGCCGGTCGATGTGATCCTGCAGCAGGAAGACTCGGCGACTGTAGACCCGGATCCCCTCGAAGACACCGTCGCCGTAGAGCAGGCCGTGATCGTAAACGCTGACGGTCGCCTGCTCCTGATCGACCAGTTTCCCGCTGAGATACACTTTCCGGGACATGACAAGGGCCTTGGCTGCGAACAGGATGGCGCAAAAAACCCGGACTCCCGAAAGAGCCGGGCGTATGCGAGACACACTCGGGAGGCACGCGGTTCAGGCGGCTTCACCCAACGTCTGGATCCGTCCTTCGCTCAGTTGAACGATCCGCTGCGACTGTCGGGCCAAGGCCTGATCATGAGTGACCATGATGATAGTCAGGCCCTCGTGCTCGTTCAAGCTGCTGAGCAACTCCATAATCTCGCTGCCTGTCGCCGCATCCAGGTTGCCCGTCGGCTCATCGGCCAACAGCACTTCGGGCCGGCTGATCAGGGCCCGGGCAATGGCCGCCCGCTGCATCTCCCCCCCGGAAAGCTCGGCCGGACGATGCCGCAGACGATGCGATAACCCGACTCGTTCGACGATTTCCAGCGCGGCCTGACGATGCTCGCGCCGCCGCTTGAAGTAGTCCCAGGCCGAGTGACGGATCATCATCGGAGTCAGGACGTTCTCCAGCAGCGTCAGTTCCGGCAACAGATGATAGAACTGAAAGACGAACCCGAAGACACGATTGCGAATCTGATCGCGCGTGTCGTCGGGGAGGTCGTCGATCCGCGATCCTTCGAGTCGCACCTGGCCGACATCCGGGCCGTCGAGCAGCCCCATCACGTGCAGCAGCGTGCTCTTCCCGCAGCCCGATTGCCCGACAATCGACACGAATTCCCCACGAGCCACCGTGATGTCGACGCCGCGCAGCACGGGAACCTTGTGCGCGCCCTTGCGGTAGGATTTGGTCAGGGCCACGGCCGACAGATGGGCAGGCTGACGATGCTTGGTCATGCAGAGAATCTCGCTTCCGGTAACGAACCGTTCCATGCCGGGCTCCAGATCAGGTTCCACGAACTCATCGCGTGTAATGACTGCCGACCTTTCCGTCCGCACTGCTCGAGTTGCCGGCCGAGTGCCGACTTGACACTCACTCGTACCTCAGGGCCTGGACGGGGTTGAGGCGGGACGCTGCGCCGGGCCGGCAGCACGCTCGCGAGCACCGCGATTGCCATGGCTCCCAGCGCGACCCAAAACACCATCAGCGGATGCACCGACGTGGGAATGTCGCGGAAATAGTAGATCGTCTCATCAAAGACCTTGCGACCGGTCACCCAGCTGAGCACCTTTTCGATCTCGTTGATGTACCGCACGAACAACAGACCAAGGATGACACCGACCCCGCTCCCGACCACACCGAGCGAGAGACCATAGGTCAGAAAAATCGCCATCACTCCCCGCGAGCTGGCACCCAGCGCCTTGAGGATGCCAATGTCGCGCGTCTTCTCGACGACAATCATGTAGAAGATCGCCAGAATGCCAAAACCCGCAACTGCGATGATCAGAAACAGCAGCACGTTCAGAATGGCCGACTCGACCTCCACCGCCTGCAGCAACGGGGCCCGCTTTTGCTCCCAGGTGTAGATGCTGAACTGTCGTGGATCGAAGGCCGTCCGCAACTTCCGCAACACCTCGGTGCTGCCGCGTAGTCGTTCAGCTTGATCTTCAGCATGGTCACTGCCCCGGTCCCGGTCACCGGATCGATCATCCCCCTCACTTTCTGCAGCTCCTCGAGATTGCAGAACACGAAGGACGAATCGAACTCACTCATGCCGCTCTTGAACACATCGACCACCGTGGCGGTGAAGCGGGCCGGATCCGGAATCCCCGACTTGATCGTGCTGATGTTCACATCTTCCCCTGGCCTGACGAACATCATCGTTTCGGTCTCGCCGGTTTCGTCATTGGGATACTGGTAACTGATCAGCCCCACACCGACATACGCGCGCGCCGGAAAGGGAGCCGTCGGATCCACCGGCTGGGACGCAGGTTCTCCACCACCAAAAATCTGGCTCGGAAGCATGCCCGGACTCTGCGTCGCCATCGGCCCCGAGGGTTGCGGGAGTTCGGCGGTCTGCAGCAACGGTGCGGGTGACGCGACCCCCGTGTGGTCGAACGGATCAGGATCGGCCCCTGCCGTCGAGTCGGCCAGTTCATTCGACGCGGGAAAGAAGGGCGCGTTCGGTTCCGCCGATCCGAAGACCTCCTCCTCCAGTCGCCGTACTTCCAGCCAGTCGGAGCGATGCTTGGCAGCGTCCTCACTCAGATTCCAACTGAGCGGCTCGCGCACCGGCCACAACGCCGGCTTGAGAACCTCTCCCTCCTCACCGAGCACGGGATTGCGACCGAGGAGGAACTCGCGAATCGGCCCGACCAGGTCGTGCCCCTGTGGTTCGATGCCAATCAGTGTAATCGGTTGATGGATCTGCTTGCGGCCCCACTCGAAGGTCAGCATGCCGTAGATCTCTACCGTCGGCGAGATCGCCGCGATGTGTTCCCCGGCCGCCGACATCGCCAGCGCTTCCAGTTGCCTGGGATCGGGTGCACCGTCAGTACTGGTGCTTTCGATCACCACATCGGAAAGCATGCTGTGCAGGCGCTCCCGCATCTGGTAGCGGAAGCCGGCCATCACACTGTTCACGACGATCATCGTCGCCACGCCGAGCATGACGCTGATGATGCTGGCCAGCGCGATAAACCGCGTGCGGAGGTAGCGGCTGGAGAGAAGCAGTTTGTACATGTTGGCATCCTTGCCGGTAAAGGCGTGGGCCGTGCCCACGCTCAAGCGTCACAGACCATCGACCAGTTCGACGTAGTGTTCGACAACAAGACCGAGAACGGGGACCTTGGCGATTTTCTGCAGCGGTGCATAGAGCGACTCCACCCAAGGGGGCCGCACTCTCATCAGTCCATGCACCCATTCCGTCTGACCCGATGCATTCGTAACCGTGTACGTGACGGGCACCTCGCGCTCCGTCCAGTTCCAGACAAGTGGACCCGGTAGTGCATAAGACACCAGCAGCACCGGGAATCCCATGAGTGCCAGCACTCCAGACCATCGGTCTGTCACGCCATTTCGTTCAGTCATGGCTGCCTCCCTCCGGCCGCAGCAGCGGGAAAAAGATCACATCGCGGATACTGCGGCTGTTCGTCAGCAGCATCACCAGGCGGTCGATCCCGATTCCCAGCCCCCCCGCCGGGGGCATGCCGACCTTCAGCGCCTTGATGAAGTCCCGGTCCATCTTGGCCATCGAGTCTTCTTCTGCCTGCCCTTCGAGCTGCGTCCGGAACAGTTCTTCCTGCAGGCGCGGGTCATTCAGCTCTGTGTACGCGTTGGCGAGCTCCATCCCCTGGACATACAGCTCAAAGCGTTCCGCGATCTCCGGACGGCCGGCCTTGCGCTTGGTCAGCGGGCAGAGGCTCGACGGATAGTCGACGCAGAAGATCGGTCCGGTCAGGTGGTGCTCGACACGCGCCTCGAACACCTCGTTGACGACGATGTCGGGATGCACATGACCGGCATCCATCTGGCTGATCAGCTCACCACGGATCTGGCCCCGCTGGGCCAACTCGCGCGCCACCTGCTGGACGGCCGGCCCATCCGCGATATCGCATCCGACATGTTCGCGAAACAGCTCGGCATACGTACGACGTGGCCACGGGGGTGTGAAGTCGATCTCGGTGTCCCCCCAAGGCAGTTTCAGGGGACTTTCGAGCCTGTTGGGCAGGGCATCACTGGGTGGCGTGTCTGCCGCGGCGGATCCACGATCGCCACGGGCCGCGACAACGGCCCTCGCCGCATTGACGACGATCGCCTCCGTCAGGTCCATCATCGACCCATAATCGCCGTAGGCCTGATACACCTCCAGCATCGTGAATTCGGGATTGTGCGTCGCATCAATCCCCTCGTTGCGAAACACCCGACCGATCTCGTACACGCGCTCCACGCCCCCCACCATCAGCCGCTTGAGGTGCAGTTCGAGTGCGATCCGCAGGTAGAGGTCGATGTCGAGTGCATTGTGATGGGTGATGAAGGGCCGGGCCGCCGCCCCGCCCGCAATCGCATGCAGCACCGGTGTCTCGACCTCGACGAAATCCTCACCACGCAGTGTCTGGCGGACCGCGTCGACGATGCGGGACCGCAGCAGCATGCGGTCGCGGACCCCCTCGTTGTAGATCAGATCCAGGTGCCGGTGCCGCAGCAGCAACTCGAGATCCTGCGACTCCGTGAAATTTCTCCGGCGGCTGGGCGAGCGACTTGCAGAGCACCGTCAACTGCTCCACGAGGACGGAAACCTCACCCGAATCGGTGCGACGCAGGCGCCCGTCGATGCCGATCAGGTCCCCGAGGTCCAGTTGCCCCATCAGCTCCCACTGAGATTCCGACAGATCTCCCTTGGAAAACAGCAATTGGATGCGTGCCGGATGCGTCCTGCAGATCAAAGAACCGGAGTTTTCCAGCTTTGCGACGCAGCATGATCCTGCCCGCAACCCGCACCTCGTCGCCGACGACCCCACTCTCGGACGGACAAAGGGGCCTGACGTGCGCAATCGGACTGTGACCATCGAACCGTTGGCCGAACGGATCCTGGCCAAGTTCGATAATCGCTTCGAGCTTCTGGAGGCGGGCCGACTCAAAGCGGTCCGGCTTCGGGTGTTGGGTCATCAGGTCGTGTGCCTGCGCTGTCTGCGGCCTTGGCGCACACCGCCATCGTCGTGCGGGAGCCGCGAATAATCCTGAAACCAAGCAGTCAGGTCAACGGCAATGATGACCGGCAGCCACAGGCCTCGGGCCCGGGGAGCACGCGGCGGGGCCGAACAACCTGTTCCCGCAGAATTCCCTTACTTCCAGTACTTCTGCGTCACCCAGTAGATCGTCGCCGGAGCGGTCAGCAGAACCAGGTAGGGAATGAACCCGACTGCCGGAAACTCGGCCTTGATCATCTGGAATCGTGGCCAGAGGGTCCCCAGCAGGGCGGGCAGCATCGGCAGAATGATGCTCCAGCAGATCAGCAGCAGGCCGAACTGCTTGCGTTGATTCCGCTCGGCCTCCGGGAGTTGGTCAAATGCCCGTTTCGGGCCCTTGGGCGCCTTCGCCTTCCGGCCGTCGGAGGTGGTTGCGGACCGGGACTGCCCGGCCGGGGCCGTGGCGGCCTTCGCCTCATCCCGCTCGCCCGGGGCGTAATACTTGGCAATGGCCTGCTTGATCGACCGTGGCGTGGCAATGACGGGCCGGATCGGCACCCCGTAGCGCAAGCGGAGTTCTTCCTCGAGCTCATGTTCCGGCTGATCGACCGAGGCAATCAGCAACTGGTCATCGTCGATGAACAACGGGATGAAGCCATGTTTGCGCACCACGTTGCGAGGGACCATGTCGAGGATATCATCCTCGGGCGTCATGTCGTCGAGATCGACGTACGAGAATCCCAGCTGACTGGCCAGCGCCTGCGTAGCGATATCGGCTGGCACGAGCTTCATCTGCACGGCAGCATCACGCTCGCTAAGCCCCCGAGCGCTCGCAAAGTCCTCAATCTCGCGCTTCTGCTCGCGCGAGATCTGCCCGCGGCCGACAAGGACATCCAGTAGAGGCTGGCGGCCGAACTCGTCCAGCTCCGCATCGAATTCGCGCCCAGACTTTCATCGTAGTCGCGTTTACGCACGGGGTCGGTGAGGCAGAGCATGGCTTTGGCCAGCTCGTTCAGCAGGTCCTGGGACTCCTGCATGTACTTGCCGGTCGCATACTTGCGAACGTGCGCACTGAGCTTCCGCTGAAAGCTGCGAATCTTCTCGGCGTCGTCCTCGAAGCGCACGCAGCGGAGCAGTTCGTAGTGATCCGGAGGCCGAGGACCATCCGGGATGCCCAGCCATTCCTTGTAAACGTCAATCGACACGCCAGTCGTTCCCCGATGCCCATCTGTCGATTGCTGGCGACCATCCGCGCCCAGCTCGCTGCCAGAACTCCCTGCGCCCTGGAACGGTTACTCGACCTTGTAGTCGCTCGCCAGCTTCTCGAACGACGAGACGCCCGCGGTGTCCAGACCGGAATCCCGCACAATCTCAGTGCTGGCCTCGACGTTTCCCGTCAACTCCCGGGCCGAGGCATGGATCCGTCCGTTCTTGTCATACGCATACGTGATCTCCACCGGAGAACCGGCGGGCAGGTTGGGGGGGAGATTGAAGATGCGAAAATCCCCGATGGTGGTGCAGGCATCCGGATCGGTGGCCTCTCCCTCGAGGACACACACATGGACCCGCTGCTGGTTGGGTGCATTCGTAGCGAACCGCTGCGAGACCTTATGCGGCAAGGCCGTGTTCTTCGGAATCATGATGTGGTTGATCTTGCGCGACTTGTCTCCGGGATCGGAAATCTTCACCCCGAGTGAATGCGAATTGACATCCGTCGCGCTGACCGAGCGCAGCCGGGCGATGACACCCTTGGACATCCGGGTTTCGCCCCCCGTCGCCTTGGCTTCGAGAATCGCGGCATGGATCGCCGCCCCCTGGGCGACCGCTTCCTCGGGAACCACCTTGCGGGAAGGCACGCTGCCAGTGATGTCCTTCAGCATGGTCTCCACGACCGGCATGTAGGTCGAGCCACCCACCAGCACGACCTCATCCAGCTCGCCGCGTCCGACGCCGGCCTGCTGCATCACGAGTTCCGTCGTATCCCTTGTCCGCTGCATAAGATCGCTGGTCATCCGCTCGAAGTCGCCCCGCGTGAGGGCGACTGTGAGCGTTTTCCCCTTGTAATAGACACTGACCGGCGTCTGAGCTTTCTCGCTGAGGCGCCGCTTCGCCTCCTCGCATTCCTGCGTCATGGTCATCATCGTCTCAGGATCCTCGCGGGGATCCGCCTGGAACTTCTGCTGAAACTGCTCGGCAATGTGATCCACCAGCCGGCGGCTCCAGTCGAGCCCCCCCAACATCACGTCTCCGTCGGTTGCCAGCACGCGAAATTGGGTGGGGGTGTAGCGCACGACCGTCACGTCGAAGGTCCCGCCACCCAGGTCGTACACCAGAATCGTCTTTTCAAGACTCCCGAGATCGGTCCGACCGAGCTCGTTCATGTTCCACGCGTAGGCCAGCGTGGCGGCCGTCGGCTCATTGATGATGTCAATGACGTTGAGTCCGGCAATTCGGCCGGCATCTTGTGTCGCCTTACGGCGGACGTCGTTGAAGTAGTAGGGGACGGTCACGACGGCGTTCGCGATCGGACCGATCTCTTTCTCAGCGTCCTGCTTCATCTTCTTCAGAATCAGAGCCGAGATGAACTCGGGCGTCAGCTTCTTCTGCTGATAGACGACAAAGAAATCCTTGTTGCCCATCTGACGCTTGATGGCCTCGACGATGTTCTTCGGATTCTCAATCGACAATCGCTCAGATGATGGTCCGACGATCACTTTGCCGTCTTCACCGAGAAGGACCACGGAGGGGGTAATCGTGCGCTCGTCCGAGTTCTTCAGCGAGACGGGATTGCCGTCCTCGTCGAGCCGGGCAATCGCAGAGTACGTCGTGCCGAGGTCAATCCCGACGGTATTGCCTTCAAGAATCTGCATCGCGAATACCTTCACGCCAGTAGGGGAACTGCAGGAGCACCGACAGCCAACCCGACCGAGCCGGGGAGGGTCGTCACGAACCGTGCAGGAGTGAACGGCTTATTCTGTCAGTCGTCCGGGCCCGATGCAAGCGCCGCCGTTCCCACACGCTGCGATCCGCGCTACCTGTTCAGCCGTCTGCCGCCTGCGCCTCGCATTGGTGGCTCATCCGGGGGCAGGACGGCCGACTCCTCGTGCGGCTGTTCACTGGCAAGGACCGGCCTGCCGCCAGGCCCCTGCCTCAGCACGCCACGCGTACCAGGAGGGAACCGACGCGTCGGCTGGCCTGACTGCTCCGCAAGTCGCACGGTGATCGGGTAGGGCACCTGATACCGGTGCTCGTCACCCCCCGGCAATTCCCGCAGGTCACTCCAGGGACTGAAAGGCCCGCGGATGCTGTACCGAATCGTGCGGCCCGTCTGGTTCGCAACCCGCGTGACGGGAGCCGAAAAGGTCGCACCCAGTCGGGTCTCGAACCACGCCACACTCTCCGGAACCATGCGTGTCTGGCCCAACGACAGTTCGGACAGTGGCGCCCGCTGCGCTTGCCGTGCCGTCGTCCAGTCGACCCAGGACTCCCGAAACTCATTGACGAGGCGATCCGTATCGAGCGCTCGAGAGCCCTCCTGAACAGCCGCCAGAATCCTCCCCTCGCCGCTGACATCGGGCTCGGGCCCCCAGAGGAATTCCAGCAGCGGCTCACGCTGCTCATCTTCGTCGATCCGAATCACTGCTTCCTGACGGATGTGAAAGTCGATCTCAACGTAGGGCTGCCACTTGGGCGTGGTGGCGGCCACCGTCAGCATCGTCGTCTTCTCCGTCGCAGGCTCATATCTGACCTGTCTGGAGATCAGCATCTGCAGTCGGGGAACACCCACCTCCACGTGCGCGACGTTCCCGAGACTCGCGGGGGGGGCGGACCCGTTCGACCGCACGAGCGGTTGCACCGAAAAGGGCTCCGCGAGCACGAACTCTGCGCGGAGGTCCTCGGCCAAAACGCCTTGCAGAGCCGGAATCGACTCCCCCAGTATCGACGGACTGGTGAGCCGCCCGAAGGGCTGTCCCGGCACGTCGACGGCATGGATTCGTGCGCGGCCAGACTCCGCCAGCAGTCGCGAAGTCTGTTCGATGACCTCGGCCGCCATTGTGACTCGGATATCGTCGGTGGACTCAAGAAACGGAGCGGCCCGACCCTGCGCTTTGATCACCGTGTGATCCACTGGACTCTGTTCCGCGTCGACAGCCGCAACCTGCACAGCGAATGTCGCCGAAATTCCCTGCTGATCGCAGGCGACGCCATCCAGCAGCACGTGGACTCTCGGCTGGTAGACAGGAATTGGCCACATAGCAGCCACGAGATCCCCGAGGTGTTCTGCGGTGAAGCGCCGCACCAGGCCATCGAGCAGAGCCGGTGTGGCGCGGAGGACCTGCTGTTCGAGCTGTGAACGCCGCAGATACAATCCGCCTGTGATGGCGATGCGCAACTCCTCCTCGCTGAGCCACGCCCCCTCGGCCTTGATCGAACCAGGGATCGAGACGTACCAGTTATTGTCCGGGATGCGAAAGCTGGTTCGCAACTCGTCCAGTTCCAGCCTCCCATTGCCAGCATGGGGCCGAACCTCCAGAGTCAGCGGAACCGGATCCCGGTGACCAACGACGATCTCCACGGGGCCGGCAGATCCATCGAAACCTCCTGCCTGAGCCCGGATCTCACCGATCCGCAAATGCAGGTCCCTCAGATCAAGCCTGATCGACAGTCGGTCTGCTCCGAGGGACTGCACAACCGCCCGGGCCAGGTTGGATTCATAGGTCAGGTCGCGGAACGCCACCTGGAGAGTACGTCCACCAACCTGTGTCGTCTCATCGAAGTCGTCGATATGACCTTGCAGCAGTCGACTATCGATTGCCTCGTGCAACCCCTGGGAGAGGCCTCGCAGGGCCGGGTTGCCCACGCGCAGGGACAAGGCACGTTCGATCGTGAGTGCCGGTACAAAAGGCTGTTGCCCCGTGATCTGACGGAGGCGTTCTGCAGAAGGCTCAGCGAACGTGATCGTTGCAGGATCGATCGAGGTCTCCGCCGGTGACAGCAGCCATTCCAGGACTGCGGGGTGATCATAGACGGCCATCCACACATCATGCCCGCCGGGAGCGATCTCCGTGTACATCGGCGTGCCCCCCACTGCCCGGACCGCATCGACCATCTGGCGATCCTGGGCGGCGGGCACCACGGAATCCTCTGCGCCATGAATGGCCCAGATCCGCACGTCCGTCGCTTCGGCGGGCCATGCCGGAAGTCCGCCCCCGCTGACAGGGAGAACGGCCGACCATCGTTCCGGATGTGCCCCGGCGAGAGCCCAGGCACCGTACCCCCCCATCGACCAGCCCGTCAGTGCACGGCGGTCCGGATCGATCGGAAACTCCTGTTCAACGGCCGCCAGGATCGCCAGCGCGCGACGCCCGTCGGGCGAGTCCGGCCCCCACGCCGTCGTGATGGGTCCCGTCAGATCCTCGCATTGCGGAAACACGACGACCGCTGGAAACGTCTGTTGCCGTTCGCGGAGCATCGGTCCCAGGCCAACCTGCAACGGACGGCGGCCATCACGGCCTCGTTCGCCGGCACCGTGCAGAAACAGGACAACTGGCCAGCCTTCCGCAGGAGGGTCTCCTGCCGGCACAAACACCGCATAGCGATGCTCGCCCTCCGCATCCCGATACAGCCGATCTCGAAAGACGGAATCTGACGCGTCTGCGGAGCCTTCGCGCTCGTCAACCGCAACGGCCGGAAAGCTCCCGACCACCATCACGGTGCACGCGAACGCGAGATAGCGACACACCGGAACTCGCACCCGAGACGCCCTCACAGACTGATGACATGGCAGTCTGTGTCCTATCGCCCCGTCAGGCGAGTGTCAACCAGTGCTGCTGCCTGCGGGGACTGGGACCGCGAGGACTCTTCCGGTCGGGCGGAATGACTCCACCAGAGTTCACATCAGGCCTCGACGGCGAAGTTCGGCGACCACGTCCTGTGCGATGCGCTTGACTTCAGTCGACTGCCCTGTCGGGACATCTCGCGACGGCTGCAACGTCGAGAGGGCCGCCCCCGTTCGCGGGACGGCAGTGCTCGAGCAGCCGGCAATGGGCTCATTGGCAAAACCATGGTTTGCCAGGAGACACTGGAGAGTCGTCCGCAAAGCCGACAGGTCCGCGGTCTGCTCTGCCGAGAGAGGTTGGCGACCGCGCCCCATCGGGAATCCCCGCAGTTCGGCCGCCGCCCGGAACCCGTCCGGAAATTCCGCCTGGTAGAGCATCGTGTCGAACAGGGTTACGAGGTCGTACTGAATCTGTCGGGCCGCATCGAGCTGCCCGCTCAACGTCAGATCGTACAGGCGGCGCGTCAACTCCGGCACAACACCGCTGGAGGCATTCGTGCCGCCATCGCAACCCACGAGCAGCATGGGCATCAAGGCGGCGTCCCATCCGGTGAGGAAGCTGAAGTCCGGACGGTTGGGCCGGACCGCGGTAATCATCCGGATCATGTGCGGCAGATCGCCCGAGGAGTCCTTGATCGCGACGATCCGCTCGCAGTCTTCACTCAGCCGCTGCACTGTCGGCACGTCGATGGGACTGGCAAACATCGGGATGTTGTACAGCGTCACATCGACCGGGGTCTGGTCACCGATCTCCCGAAAGTAAGCGTAGACCGCCCCGGGAGAGAGCTTGTAGTAGAATGGGGCCACAATGGCGACAGCCCGCACTCCCAGCGAGGCGTAGTGCTCGCAGGCCCGCAGTGTCTCCCCGACGTTGGCTTCGGCGGCACCCGCCAGAATCGGGACTCTCCCCCGCGTCTGATCGGCGATGATCTCCACAATCCGACGACGTTCTTCCACGGTGAAGCGTGTGAACTCCCCGGTCGACCCGTTGGGGTACAGACCGTGGACCCCTTTCTCGATCAGCCAGTCCACGTACTTGCGCAGCACCGGTTCGTCGATGAGTCCGGCCGGGTTGAGGGGCACCAGGTTGGGGGTGAAGATCCCCGCAAGGCGTGCAGCGGCCGGCATGACTGGTCCTCTGGGCTTAGGTTCTTCGACTGATGCTGGGAGAGTAGCATGGGGACTCGCTGAACCGCGACCGATGCCGCCGACGCTGCCCGTGGACCATCGGAATTGAAGGAAACCCCGGACGATGGCTCACTCGTCCGGGGTCTCGCGCTCAGTGGTCGCCATTCCGTCGGTCAGGGGAGCAGGACTCTCAGCGTCAGCATTACCGTGTGAGACTCCTGATCGAGAGTGTAGTTGCCGACAGTGTTCCCCTGGCCAAGTGTCTCAATTGTGATCTCGCTGTCGTCCATGTCGAGAAAGCGATAGCCCAGGTCCAGTTCGACGTGGTCCGTGAGCTGGGCGATGAGGCCGCCGCCGAGCTGATATGCCAGACCCTGGTCGTGTGCCGTTCCCGCCACGACACCATCGTTGACGGTGAGCTGTCCGCCAGCCCCGCCAATTCCTCCGCCACCATAGATCGCGAAGTACTTGGCGACCGGGACGTCGACCCACAGGTTGCCCAACACCGACCAGTTGCTGTCCGCCTGGACCTGGTAGACGCTCATCGTCGGGAGAAAGCTGTTGGTCACCAGTTCCTGATCTTCCCGCCACATCCCCTCGACTTCGACACGGGTCCGGAACGAGGTGAAGTCGGCTGCCACGCCCACGGCACCTCCAAGTCCGAGGACCTCGGTGTCGTCGGAACCGGTGTTGGCAAAGCCGCCACCGAGTTGGTTGAATCCGCCGCTGTCGGACTCCATGAGCGATCCACTCACGCTTCCCGAGGCGTAGGGCTTGATGATCGGGCCATCTCCGGCCGGGGCCAGCGAGGGCCCTGCCAGCAGACACAACAGACACGAGACACTAACGATCGGCTTCATAACGGCCCCTCCCTGGGCTGACAGTGTGTCGATCCTCACAGTGATGCCGGAACGCACGGTTATCCGGTGATGGAATTACTCATCGGCGCGGTGCTTCCAGAGTATTGGAAGTTTTCGAGACATACCGCATCACCGGTACAATCGATCGATTCGGAGTGCGCAGCAGTCCAGGCCGCAGGAGCCGGCCAATCGTCACCACCGTTACAGCTTAGCGCCCGCCGGCTGCGGGCCTTCCCAGGCAGACCAATCGCGACGCAGTGCGGATAAACATGCGCCCTCCCGAGATAGCCGGCGTCGACTGACATTCGTCTCCGAGCTCGCTCCGACCCAGTTCGACGAATTCATCACCGGTCCCTACCACGACCACTTCTCCCTCCTGGGAGATGCCGTACAGCTTGCCATCGACACAGACCGGCGAGCTGAAGAACTTGCCACCGATCCGCTTCTGATACACCTTCCTCCCGGACTCCACTTCGTAGCAGGTGAGGATGCCCTGGTCACTCCAGGCATAGAGCCGACCTCCATAGACGACCGGTGTCGGTATGTGTGGGACGGTGCTGTCGTCCACTCGCCACACCTCACTGACCTCGGGCCGTGCTTCCCCATCCCCCGAGGCCGCCGGATCGACACGGACGGCCACGAGATGCTTCGGGGAGTTGACGAAGGCGCAGGTCGCCAGCACCAGATCACCGGACAGGACTGGACTGGCGATCGCCCTCTCCTTGGCCTCATGCGGAAAGCAATCGATTTCCCAGTTCACACGTCCGGTCGTCGGATCGACGGCCGTGATGCCATGCGTCCAGTTGCTGAACACGAGCTCTTCACCCCCGTCGCTTCGACCGCGCACCACGGGCGTCGAGTAACTGAGCCGCTCACTCCTCCGCGGGACCTGCCAGGCGATTGCCCCGGTGTTGCGATCGACAGCCAGCAGCGAACTGTCGCCATCCTGGTCATTGTTCAGAACGACCCGTTCCCCATGCACGATGGGGGACGCGCCGAAACCATGTCCGCCCGTCACACCGCCGAGACCGGCGGCAGTCCAGACGAGGTTTCCGTCGTGATCCACCGCCTTCAGCGTCAGTTCTTCGGGCGTTCCCCAGGCCACGTACACATGATCGGCATCGACGGCGGGAGTGGACGTGGCATAGCTGTTGAGCTTGTGTGTCTTGTGCATCGCGGCCGCAAAGGCCTGGGACCACAACAACTGACCGGTTTCCGTATCATGACACTGCAGGAGCCGCTGTGTCCCCTCGTCGTTCGCGCACACCAAGAACAACCGGTGGCCCCAGACGACGGGGGAACCGTGCCCTTGACCGGGCAGTCCCACTTTCCAGACGAAGTTGTCGGCTGTCCAGGCAACCGGAATCGTCGTGGCCGTGCTGATCCCGGTGCCGTTCGGCCCCCGAAATCGCGTCCACTCCTGGGCCTGCGCTGCGCTACACGCGAGCAGAAGCAGACATTTCACCGACAGCAGATACCGCAAAGCACTGAGCATTCGACACATTGTCAGCGATCGAAGAGAGGGACCGATCAGAGTCGAGGAGTCTCGCCATCGTAGCCGAGCCCTCGCTGGTCTGCGAGTGACGGCCGTGCGGCTCGCACGGACAATTACTTGCGTCGTGTGGGCCGCGGCAGTAGCCTGCAGATCCTCAAGAGCTCCTGCTGTTCGACTTTCAGAGGCCCATTTAATGTCCGAGCGAACACCTCCCGCCGACTCTGCATCCATCCCGGAGGGCACCAAGGTCGAGCATGATCGGCAGGTCATCGGCGAGGCCCGTAAGCACGGTCGTGGCTCACTGCTGTGGGCGTTCACCAAGCTATCGGGGCCCGGCTGGCTCCAGAGTGCCATCACGCTGGGTGGAGGATCTCTTGGAGGAAGCCTGTACCTGGGAGTGCTCGCCGGTTTCGGCATGCTCTGGTGGCAGCCGATGGCGATGATTCTCGGAGTGATCATGCTCAGCGCCATCTCGTACGTGACGCTGTCGACCGGCCAGCGACCGTTCGCCGCGATCAATCGACACGTCAATCCAGTACTCGGCTGGGGCTGGGCCATCGGGACGCTGATGGCCAACATGGTCTGGGCCATGCCGCAGTTCAGCCTCGGTTCCGCTGCACTGCAGCAGAACCTGCTGCCAGAAGTTCTGGGGGAAGGGGCGATGGACCCGAACCAGGGCAAGCTGATCGCGGTTGCCATTCTCTTCGTGACCGCCCTGGGCGTGATCTGGTGTTACGACGCCGGCGGCCGGGGGATCCGCATTTTCGAGTGGATTCTCAAGGCGATGGTGGGCATCGTCGTGATCAGCTTCTTTGGCGTTGTGGCCAAGCTGATTGCCAGCGGCAATGTCTCGTTCTCCACAATTCTCGACGGCTTCATCCCACGCTTTGGACGACTGAACACCGCGGCTCCTGATTTTGACTCCGTCATTCAGCAGACCGGTGCCTTTGGCGACTTCTGGCGATCACAGCTCATCGGGACGCAGCAGGGGGCCATGATCACCGCAGTCGCCACCGCCGTGGGCATCAACATGACGTTCCTCATGCCCTATTCGCTGCTCGCGCGAGGCTGGGACCGGGAGTTTCGCGGTCTGGCAAGCTTCGATCTCGCGACGGGACTGTTCATCCCCTATCTGCTGGCGACCACATGTGTCGTGGTGGCTGCCGCCGCCCAGTTTCATGGCCCCTCCAGGGCCGCCAACCAGGAACTGGCGCAGATGTACGTGGACCCCGCGGGTGCCCGCGGGTTGAGCAGCAAGCTGATCGGCGGATTCGAGTCGCTGTTGGATCAGCGCCTCGTGGCACAGCAGGGTGAGACGTACCGGTCCCTCTCCGACAGCGAGAAGCAGGCCGCCCGGGCCGCCTTGCCCGAAAGCGACCGTCTGCTTGCTGCGATGCTCGTCAAGCGCGACGCACGGGACCTGGCGGGGTCGCTCGAGAAGCTCGTGGGCGCAGCACGGCGCAACTGGTCTTCGGAGTCGGTGTGCTGGGCATGGCCATTTCCACCATCATCATCCTGATGCTGATCAATGGGTTCGTCGTGTCCGAGATGCTGGGGCGTCCCAACTCCGGCTGGACCCGACGTCTTGGCGCCGTTCTGGCGGGCATCAGCGGGGCCGTAGGGTCCTTCATCTTCGGAACTCCCCAGGCCGAATTCTGGCTGGTCGTCCCAACCAGCATGTTCGGGATGACGTTGCTGCCGATTGCCTACTGGACGTTTATGCTCATGTTCAATTCCAAAAGCCTGATGGGCGCGAACATGCCAACCGGTGGCAAGAAGCTGGCCTGGAACCTGGCGATGTTCGTGTGTGCGAGCGTTGCAACCGTCTTGTGCCTGTGGGCCATCGGTCTGAGCAAGACCCCCCAAGTGGGCTACGGGCTGCTTGTCGGCTTCATTGCTCTGGCCGTCCTTGTCCACTTCCTGCGCGGGAAGCCTGTGGGCGACTGACGGTGTCGGTATCGGCGCTCCACATTCCGTAACGGGCAATGCGCGCGGGTGGTAGCCCTGCACGTCACCGCACGCGAGCCGCCCCGACGTGGGCGCCGACACCTGCGCGACCGACACGTCGCGGTTCCCGGGCAGGCCCGTTGTCAAGGGTGCGACACACTCCCCCGGACACCGACTGAAGGTTGGCTTCGCGCGAAGATCCTGCGAGACTCTGGAAAACTGACTGACGCAAGCGAGGTGCAAGATGACGCGAGGCGACCGAAGCACGTGTGGCGACGCCTGTCGATTGCTGCTGGTGCTGCTGCTGGTGGTTCACGTGACGCCGGCCAGTGCAGATTCGACGCCGAATGTCCTCCTCATTCTGGCCGATGACCTCGGCTGGAGCGATACAACGCTGTTTGGCACAACGAAGTTCTATCGAACCCCGAATATCGAGCGCCTGGCCGCCCGGGGCATGACCTTCACGCGCGCGTACTCTTCGAGCCCACTCTGCTCGCCGACGCGGGCGAGCGTCCTGACAGGACTCAGCCCGGCCAGAACTGGCATCACCTCGCCCAACTGCCACCTGCCCAAAGTGGTGCTTAAGGCCACTGCCGGCACCACAGCCGCCCCCGGCAAGCAGACGACGATCCCCGACTCGGTCTCCCGTCTGGATACGTCGTACTACACACTGGCCGAGATGTTGCACGACCATGGTTACGCAACCGGGCATTTTGGAAAGTGGCATCTCGGCCCCGAGCCGTATTCTCCGCTGGAGCAGGGTTTCGACGTCGATGTGCCCCACCATCCCGGCCCTGGCCCAGCCGGCAGTTACGTCGCCCCCTGGAAGTTCCAGGACTTCGATCACGACCCGGATGTGCCCGATCAGCACATCGAAGACCGCATGGCGGTGGAAGCGGTCGACTTCATGCAACAACACCGGGACGAGCCGTTCTTTCTGAACTACTGGATGTTCAGTGTGCATGCCCCGTTCGATGCCAAAGAGGCACTCATCGACAAGTACCGGTCATCGGTCGACCCGGCCGACCCGCAACGCTCTCCAACGTATGCGGCCATGATTGAAAGCATGGACGATGCCGTGGGGACGCTGCTCGATGCCCTCGACCGTCTGCAGCTCGCGGACCATACGATCATCATCTTCGCGTCGGACAACGGCGGAAACATGTACAACGAGGTGGACGGAACCACCGCCACCAGCAACGCACCGCTACGGGGTGGGAAGGCGACGATGTACGAAGGGGGCATTCGCGGACCGGCCATCGTCGTCGATCCGGGAATCGTGGCGGCAGGCTCGCGCTGCGATGAGATCATCCAAAGCTGCGACATCTACCCCACGCTGCTGGAGCGCCTCGCTTTCGAGGCCCGGGAAGGTCAGCAGTTCGATGGCATCAGCATCATCCCGGCGCTCAAGGGCGGGCATCTCGACCGGAACGCGATCTTCACCTATTTCCCTCATGCGCCTGGCGTCCCTGATTGGCTGCCCCCGTCCGTCAGCGTCCACCAGGGGACTGGAAACTGATCCGTATCTTCCATGGCGGTGAGGAGGGACAGCATCGCTGGAAACTGTTCAATCTGGCCAACGACCCCGGCGAGCAGCACGACCTCGCGGCTCAGCTGCCAGATCGCGTCCAGCAGCTCGACGGGCTGATTGAGACATTTCTGGCAGACACCGAGGCCGTCCTGCCGCTGCCGAACCCGGAGTTCGATCCCGCCAGGTATCAGCCCGAACTGGAGGGGAAAGCCACCCTCAAGGGCAGCACGACGCCCCCGACACAGGCGGCTTCGCCATCGAAGGAACGCGTCGCAGGCTGGTTGCCCCAAGGCCATTGTGGGCTGACCGTGAAGGAGCACTCGCTGCTGGTCAACAGTACCGGCGGAGATCCGCACTTCAGTTTCAATTTGCCCCAGCCGATCGCGCCGCAGCCGCTGGTTCTGCGATTCACAATGAGTTCGCAATCCGCGGGGGGCGGCCAGTTGTTCTGGCACGAAGATGGAGTCCGGCCCGCGTACCATCGGGACCGCAGCGTCACTTTCGAAGCCCAGCATGACGGACAGCCACGCGAGTACTCCATTGAGTTCACCCCGGAACGGCCAGTGCTCGGCATCCGCATCGATCCGTCAAGCGGAGCAGGGGAGCTGAGCATCTCGGATCTGCGCCTGACCACCACGGACGGGGAAGAGCGGATGCGGTGGGAATTCTGAAACCGACGAGAACCTGGGCACAACAAGCCGCGCCGGCCGACGCACTCCGAGCGGCCAGTGACCACCTCGGCCCCAGAACCCCCGGAACCATCGAGATTTCCATGACCAGCACTCGCATCGCTTGACTCATCCTGGGAACGATGGCCGGCACCGGGAGTGCCCGCGCTGCGGCCGCCCGTCCCAACACCATCGTTTTCTATACCGACGATCTCAATGACGACAACACGACCCGCGACGGCACACCGTTACAAGGTAGCACTCATCTCCATTACTCAGCAAAGGGATATCAACTTCTGGCCGAGCGATTTGCAGTCAAGGCAATCGAGCTCTTAAGAAACACAGAACAAGCAGGACAGCAGCGACGATGAATCAGCACGGACATAGACGTTATGGAACGGCGAGACAAATGTACCGACTTCTTTTGGCAGTTGTCGTCCTTTGCCTCGTCACCACGCATTCGTACGCTCAGTCGACAGAACAGATGCCGAATTTTGTCGTCATTCTGGCTGACGATCTTGGCTATGGCGATCTTTCGTGCTATGGGGCCGACGACATTGCCACGCCGAACATTGATCGCATGGCGGCCGAGGGAGCGAAGCTCGACAGCTTCTATGTTTCTCCCGTCTGTTCACCGACACGCGCGACGCTGATGACCGGCAGCCATTCGACTCGCGTCGGTATCGGAGGTGTTATCTTTCCTCGTAACAATCACGGGCTGAACCCTGACGAGATCACGCTGCCGGAGTTGCTGAAAGGCCAGGGGTATGCGACGGCCATCATTGGAAAGTGGCATCTCGGCAACGACGACATGTTTCAGCCGCTGAACCACGGGTTTGATTACTGGTACGGAACGCCTTCTTCCAACAGCCAAGGCTTCTATCCCAATATCAAGCAGTATGCTCCCGATTGCGTCTTGCGCGAAGGCTACACCCTCGAGAACATCCTCGAATTGAACGAAGCGAAATGTCCACTCGTGCGGAACAACGTCGTCATCGAAGTTCCCGCAGACCAGTCGCAGTTCACCCAGCGGTACACACGTGAGACCATCCGTTTCATCCGCGAAAACAAAGACAAGCCATTCTTTGTGTACCTGGCGCATAACATGCCGCACATCCCGCTGCATGCGTCCGAGGAGTTCGTCGGGAGCAGCAAACGAGGCATTTACGGTGACACGATTCAGGAACTCGACTGGAGTACCGGCGAGATTCTGCGGTCTCTGAAAGAACTTGGGCTCGATCACAACACGCTGGTCATCTTCACGTCCGACAACGGACCGAACACCAGCACAGGTGGCAGCGCCGGACCGCTGAAAGGCGGCAAAGGTTCGACTCTCGAAGGCGGCGTCCGAGTCCCGTTCGTGGCTCGCTGGCCAGGATCATTCCCGCGGGAACCGAATCGAACGAAGCAATCACCGGCATGGATTTGCTGCCGACACTGACCAAACTCGCAGACGGCGACGTTCCGAGCGACGGCGTGATTGATGGAA
This sequence comes from uncultured Planctomycetaceae bacterium, assembly GCA_963715185.1. Lineage (GTDB taxonomy): Bacteria > Planctomycetota > Planctomycetia > Planctomycetales > Planctomycetaceae > CAVPPT01. The sequence continues at coordinate 125,249 of CAVQRG010000008.1, read as the reverse complement.
AAGACATCTGGCCGCTGCTCACGGGAAAGCCGGATGCCAAGTCACCTCACGAAGCCATCTACTACCTGCGCGGCCGAGGCGTTCAGGGAATCCGCGTCGGCGACTGGAAGTACCTCGTCGACGAGGCTTCGGAGAAGGAAGCCCCGAAGCCTGAGGTTGAGTTGACTGCGGAGGAGCAGAAACTTCCTCGTAAAGAGCGAAACGCGCTCATCAAGGAGCGCAGCAAAGCCGCGAGTCAGAAACTGGGACCATCGGCGGCACTTTATCATTCTGGGAGAGGACCTCGGCGAACAAAACAACCTGATTGCCAAACACCCTGAAATCGTCGCGAGTTTGAAGAAGCTGATGGATGAGTTCGGCCATGAACTTCGCGCACAACTCGAGACCTGCGGGAGTTGCGAGTCAACCATGAACATGAGCTGACCAACAGAATGGGCGATGTCATGAGAGACTTGGACGCACAGTCTCGCCCGATTGAAACCCCTTCTGAGAACTCGAAATGAGAGATGACGAATATGAGAAAGATCGATTTGGCGTTCCTGCTGATTGTTGCATCGGTTGGCATCGCAGGGGCCGATGCGGCCGATGAGCGAATGAACGTGCTCTTCCTGGTTGCTGACGATCTGAACAGCTGGATGCTGGATGATGTGGATCGCTATGCAGGCAAGGTGGTGGCACCGAATCTTCGCCAGTTGGCTCGCAGTGGAGTCATTTTCACGCGTGCCTACACCGCCGCGCCAGTGTGTTCGCCTTCTCGCACCGCGTTCTTTTCCGGCGTGGCTCCCTGGAAATCGGGCCACTATCACAATACGCCGGGAGCTGGCATCAGTGAGCCACTGAGTCAATGCGCTGTCAATGGCGGGTGCCTTCAAGCAAGCGGGCTACACGACAGCCGGATTCGGGAAGATCACCCACGGCTGGGACCAGAAAGAGCACTGGGACGTCAAGCTGGGGCACAAACGCGATCCGGCTCCACCTGGCGCACCACTGACGACGGTCGGCCGAGGCGAACAGGACTGGGGACCAATTCACCTGGCTGAAGAAGAGATGAACGACACGATGAATGCGGACGCCGCGATCGCACAACTTCGTAAGCCACACGACAAGCCGTTCTTCATCGCCTTCGGAACATTCAACCCTCACATGCCCTGGTACGTGCCGCAAAAATACTTCGACATGTTCCCGCTCAACGACTTGCCGACGCCGACACTTCTCCCGAATGATTTGGATGACGTACCGCCACTTGGTCGTGAACTCACAGATGACAAAGGAAGATTCGTGGATGCGGTGCTTGAAAATGGTCTGCACAAGGAAGCCGTTCAGGCCTATCTGGCGACGACTGCCTACGTAGATGCTCAGATGGGACGGGTGCTTGATGCCCTGGAAGACAGCTCCCACAAAGACAACACCATCGTCGTGTTCCTGACCGATCATGGCTTTCATTTGGGAGAGAAGCACCATTGGCAAAAGGCAACACTCTGGGAAGAAGCCACGCATGTCCTGCTGATGGTTCGTGTACCGGGAGTCACCCCTGCCGGTGGCGTGAGTACACGATTCGTCTCGCTGCTCGATCTCTATCCGACATTGGTTGAGCTCTGCGCCCTGAACCAACAAGATCACCTGACCGGTCGTTCGTTGACGCGGCTATTGCAAGATCCAAACGCCGACTGGCAAAGCACAGCCATCACTGGCCTGACCAGCAAAGGCGGCCCAACGTGGAAACCCTACATCAGTCTCCGCAATGAAGCCGGTCGATACACGCGTTACCAAGACGGCGAAGAAGAATTCTACGACTGCGCCAACGATCCACACGAGTGGACCAACCAGGTCGCCAACCCCACCTTCACCGAAACCATTAAACAACTCCGATCCGCCGTGCCCATGATCTCCAACATGGCAACGCCGCTTCCCAACGGAGTGACGACAACGAAGCGGCGTGGAAGAGGAACAACCGCGAAAGATCCGAAATAGGCGAAAACGGAACATGCAAATAGAGCGATCAATGGCTTCAGCTCCCCACCCACGAGACTATCAAGTGACAACCAGCAGACCTACTTCACTCGCCGCCCTTTTCGCATGCTTTGCGTCGTTCGCGGTTGCTCCTTCCGCGCTTGCTGCCGACCGGCCTCCGAACGCTGTGTTCATGTTTGCGGATGATCTGGGCTATGGTGATGTCGATTGTTACGGCCATCCGTATGCGAGGACTGCGGCGCTGGACAAACTGCCCAACGACGGAACTCGGTTTACGCAGTCTTATGTCACTGGAGTGACGTGCAATCCCAGCCGCACCGGTTTGATGACCGGACGATCTCCGGCAGGGATTCCGAAGCATGCGGCCGAACGTCCTAACTTCGTCATCATCATTGGCGACGATCACGGGATTGCCCACTCGTCGCCCTATGGCCTATCGGAATACCAAACGCCGAACTTGCAGGCGATGGCAGACGAAGGGATCCGTCTTACAAACGCCTACGTCGCGTCGCCAGCTTGTGCCCCCAGTCGCGCGGCTTTGTTCACCGGGTTGATGCCATACCGAAACGGGATCGTTGGCAATCATGAACGCAAGCTGAAGCCGGGTGTCGAGTCCTTGATTCCAAGACTCGCGGCACAGGGATACGACATTGCCTTCCGTGGCAAAGTGGCACACGGAGGGAAAGGGAAACAGCCCTACGTCACCGATGACGTCACGCTTCTCAAAGGACCGATGAAGCCTGAACTGACACTCGACAGCGTCTCCGACTATCTCGAACATCGCTCTGACAAGACGAAGCCGCTCGCTCTTTTCATCGGCTGTACCTACACGCATCGCTACTGGCCCGAACCCGACGAGGCGCGCATGCGACCGGAGGACGTCACCATCCCCGCTCGGACGTTCGACACTCCGGAAACACGCAGCGAAATGACGCGGTACGCAGAAGCCGTCGAGCGAATGGATCGCCTGATCGGTGAAGTCCGCGAATTGACCGCAAGTCACTTGCCGGCTGACAACACACTGACGATGTACACGTCCGACCACGGTCAAGCATGGCCGTTTGGAAAGTGGTCGCTTTATGAAGCTGGCATCCGTACTCCAGTGATCGCAGTTTGGCCGAAGCAGATCCCGGCCGGAGAAACCAGTGACGCGATGGTCAGTTGGATCGACTTGATGCCAACGCTGCTTGAATTGGCAGGAGGAAACACACCCAGCGATATTGACGGCAAGTCATTTGCAAGTGTTCTGCGAAGCACCACGCAAACTCATCGAGATCGTATCTTTGCGACCCACAAGGGCGACAGAGCGATGAATGTCTATCCCATTCGCAGCGTCCGCATTGGACCGTGGAAATACATTCGCAATCTGCGACCGGAGTTGTACTACACAACCCACATGGATCTTGTGCCAAAGAACTCGCCGTTCTTTAATCGCAACTGGCCGTCGTGGATTGAAGCGGCCAGGACAAACGCCGAAGCCGCCGCGTTCCTGCGAGCCTACCACTCACGACCGGTGGAGGAGCTTTACCAGATCGACCGGGATCCCAACGAGACCACGAACCTCGCGAACAAGCCCGAACACGCCGCTAAGCTCGCTGAACTGCGTGAACTCGCTACGCAGCGGATGAAGCAGGTCGGGGACGACGAATCGCTCAGTGGAAAGCCTCGCTTTCTGAAGGATTTTGTTCTGCCTGCTGCTCAGTAGCTTTCACCTGCCGACAAGGGCCACCGATTGTCAACATGAGAAGAACGTACGCTGGTCGTCGCTCTCTCTTCAACAAAACAGCTACTTCAATCACTCCGGAGTCAAACGATGGGATACCTGTTACGACTGATCGCGCCGTCGATCCTTTTGCTTTTCGCGTCGGTCGGACGCGCTGCCGATCGTCCCAATATCATCGTGTTCTACACCGACGATCATGGGCATGCCGATCTCTCCTGCCAGGGAGTGCTGGAGGACGTGCAGACACCGCACGTCGATGCCCTCGCCAGAAGCGGGGTGCTCGCGCGCCATGGATACAGCACGGCTCCGCAGTGCGTCCCTTCCCGGGCCGGACTGATGGTTGGAAAATTCCAGGCACGGTTCGGCGTCGAAGCCAACGGCAACGAACTAAGCGGATTTGATCGCGAGACGACGATCGCCGAGCGCCTGCAGGAAGCCGGCTACGTCACTGCCCAATTCGGCAAGTGGCACCTGGGTGCAGGACCGAACATCACCGACCATGGTTTCCGCCATGTCTTCTCCCAGAATGCACAGTCAGCATTCGCGGCGAACGTGTCGCTCGATGGGCAGGACCGACCAATGTCCAACCTGCCAGCGGAGATGTACCACATCGATGGTTGCAGCCAGGCGGCGGTCTCGCTGATCGAGCGCTACAAGGACGATGCCTTCTTCCTGTACATCGCGTACCGCGCACCACACGTCCCGCTGGATGCGCCTCAGAAGTATCTCGACCGATTCCCCGGGGAAATGCCCGAACGACGCCGCAAGGCTCTGGCCATGTTGTCCGCCGTCGACGATGGAGTCGGATTGATCACTCAGACTCTCGCACAGCACGGACTGACGGAGAAAACGCTTATCTTCTACATCGGCGACAACGGTGCACCGCTGAAGATTCACAAGTTGGATGCTCCCGGTGGAGGCCCCGGCTGGGACGGTTCGCTCAACGATCCACTCAACGGCGAGAAGGGGATGCTCTCCGAGGGCGGCATGCACGTCCCGTTCGTGATCGCCTGGCCCGGCACGATCCCGGGGGAACAGGTGTATGCTCATCCCGTCAGCGCGCTGGATGTCGCTGCCACCGCTGCCGCAGTCGCCGACATTGCCACGCATCCCGGCGATCTCGACGGCGTCAACCTGGTGCCCTTCCTGGCAGGTATGAATTCCGGAGCACCGCATCAGGCCCTGATGTGGCGCTGGACGGCACAGTCCGCGATTCGCGAAGGCAACTGGAAGCTGCTCCGCGGCGGCGATCGCGAGTACCTCTACGACCTCGCGGCTGATCTCGAAGAACAGCACAACCTCGCCGCGGTACATCCGGAAATCGCGGCTCGCCTGAGACAACGACTTTCGACATGGGCCGAGACGCTCGACCCACCCGGAATCTCAGCCCAACGCATGTCACCTGTCGCCGAGGACTACTTCGACTTCTATCTGGAGGGGAAGGCGCCGACTCGACGCCGGACCATCGAAGATGCCGGTACAGACCCCGCCCAGCGCGGAAACACCTCGAGGAGAAAGGCCCGACGGTCGAAGCCTGCCGCCGACTGACCCGACGATGTGCCCGGAGGCCAGCAGGATCACTTCCGCTACGCTCCAGCGGCCTTGTGCGGCTGAGACATTGACAACCGCTGCACTAACTTGAAAGCTGGTAACGTCACTGGGGGCAGGTCAGCTGGGGGGCTGGCTTGTCCGTCGCAAGCTGGAGGCGATGTTCGCCTATCGGCATGACGTGACGAAACAACTGATCGGATTAGGAGAGCTCCTTAGTCGCCCCGAGGCCACTCCACTGCTTTCAACGGTGGCAACGTAATGTCTGGAGATGTGATCATTATCGGGGCTGGTGTCTCAGGTCTCTGCTGCGCTTTGCGGCTCCAACAGGCGGGGGTCAATTGCACCGTACTGGATGCCTCTGACGGCGTTGGGGGACGCATTCGCACCGATGAGGTTGATGGTTTTCTCCTCGACCGCGGATTCCAGGTCTTTCTCACGAGCTATCCCGAGGCGCAGCGGATCCTCGACTTTCCATCTTTACGACTCAAAGCCTTTCAACCCGGCGCTCTCGTGCGGTACGGAGGTCGCTTTCATGAGTTGACAGACCCCTGGCGGCGCCCCTGGGCGGCGATTCGCTCCTTGTATTCTCCGATTGGCACATGGGGCGACAAACTTCGGGTGGCGCGATTTCGCAACCGAGTCATGCAGGGAACAATTCAGGACCAGCTTGCTCGCCCCGAAACCACGACGCTCGATGCTCTCAGGACGGCAGGGTTTTCAGAGCCGATGATCGACCGCTTTTTTCGGCCGTTTCTCGGCGGGATCTTTCTGGATGCAGATCTTACCACTTCCAGTCGCATGCTGTATTTCGTCTTCCGCATGTTTTCGTCTGGAATTGCCTGCCTCCCCGCCGCAGGGATGGAGGCGATACCACGCCAGATCGCCGACCGATTGCACCCCCGCACAGTTCAGTTGAATTCTCCGGTCGCAACAGTTGAACCAACAAGAGTTCGACTCTCCTCGGGCCAAGAGATCGAGACACAAGCAGTCGTAGTGGCGAGCGATGGACCGAGCGCAGCGGAACTTCTTGACACATCGGAACCAGTTCCCGGTCAGGGGGTGACATGCCTCTACTTCGCCGCCTCAACGCCGCCCGTCGATCGCCCCATCCTGTTGCTCAATGGAGAAAGTCGAGGTCCAATCAACAATCTCTGCGTCCCCACATCAGTTGCTTCGAGTTATGGACCTGCAGGCCAGAGCTTGATTTCAGTCACCGTGCTGGGAATCGTGGAATACGCCGACCGCCTGCTGTCTGATGTCACTGACCAGTTGCGCGACTGGTTTGGGGTACAGGTCGATCGCTGGAGTCACTTGAGGACTTACTCCATTCCCTACGCACTTCCATCGCAACCTTCCCAGGCACTGAAAGAGCCCGAAAGACCCGTGCGTTGGAAGCCCGGCCTGTACGTCTGCGGAGATCACCGCGACAACGCATCGATTCAGGGAGCCATGACTTCTGGACGCCGGGCTGCGATCGCGGTGCTGGAGGATCTCTCGTGAATGAACAGTTGATTCAAAGCATCTGGCTGATCCATCTGGCTTCTACACTGTACATGGTCGGGCTGATCTGGTTTGTACAACTCGTGCACTATCCTCTGCTTGGAATGGTCGGCAGATCGGAGTTTCTGAATTATGAGCGGGAGCATGTGAAGCAGACCACCTGGGCTGTCTCGCCCATGCTCTTTGAGTTCAGTACCGGCCTCCTGCTGATCTGGAATCGACCGGCAGGAATTCCCGCCTGGGCTGTCTGGGCAGGATTTCTACTGCTCCTGATGATCTGGTTGTCCACCGTGCTCATCCAAGCCCCTTGTCATCGACGGCTTGAACAAGGCTTCGAAGCCGGGGTCCACCGCAGACTTGTCCGCTCCAATTGGATTCGCACGATCTGCTGGAGCCTGCGCGGCATACTTGTGATCTGGATGGTGGCGGGGACCTCAGAGCCAATTCCAAACAGTGCTCAGAAGTCTGGCCTCCAAGGTTCAGCACCCGCTGTGTTCGTCGCGAGCAGCCGTCAATGACACAAGCGGCCGTCATCTATCCGCATCAGCTATTCGCGGAGCACCCGGCGCTGCACGGTGTTTCGCAGATTGTGCTGGTCGAGGAGCCGCTGCTCTTCACGCAGTATCGATTCCACCGCCAGAAGCTGATTCTGCACCGGTCCACGATGATGCGGTACGCCGAACGACTTCGGCAGCAGAGTCTGCAAGTCCAATACGTCTCATCCGAGGAGATCCAGCGGACGGGCGACATCGCAGTGGTGCTGAAGCGTCTTGGCATCGACGCGGTACGGTACGTCGATCCTTGCGACGACTGGCTATCGGCTCGATTGTCGACAGCCCTGAAGGAGCACAATATCGCTGGAACGGTCCTCCAAGACCCTCACTTCCTGACTCCGATCTCTGTGATTGAGGACTTCACTTCAGGCAAGCGGAAGCTGTTCTTCACGAAGTTCTACACAACTCAGCGAAAAAGACTCGGCGTGCTGCTGGAAGACGATGGCAAGCCGGTTGGAGGCAAATGGAGCTTCGATCCAGAGAACAGGAAAAAGCTTCCTAAAGGGATTCGCATACCTGAGGCCTTCAGCGTCGCAGAGACAGATACCGTTCGCCAGGCACGGCAGTATGTGCGGGGCCATTTCCCTGACGCCGTTGGCTCGGGTGCAGAGTGCAATTATCCGACCGACCACGAGAGTGCCGCGACCTGGCTCGCAGAATTTGTTCAACAAAGACTGGCGTCCTTCGGTGACTACGAGGACGCGATCAGCGAGCAGCATGAAGTCCTGTTTCACTCCGTCCTGACCCCGATGTTGAACATCGGTTTGCTTGCTCCGCAACAGGTTCTCGACGCAGCGCTGTCGCACGCAGAGGCGGTTCCGCTGAATTCTCTAGAGGGCTTCGTGCGACAGGTCATCGGCTGGCGCGAGTTCGTCCGCCTTGTGTACGTGACCCACGGTCGAAGACAACGCAGCCAGAACTTCTGGGGATTTTCCCACGAGATCCCGACGGCATTTTACGATGCAAGCACGGGAATCGAACCGGTCGATCATGTCATTCGATCAGTGTTACGTACCGGATACTGCCATCATATCGAGCGGCTGATGATTCTGGGGAACTTCCTGCTGTTGTGCGAAGTACATCCCGACTCTGTTTACCGCTGGTTCATGGAGTTGTTCATCGATGCCTACGACTGGGTGATGGTGCCAAACGTGTACGGGATGAGTCAGCACGCTGATGGCGGATTGATGACGACCAAACCCTATCTGAGTGGGTCAAGCTACGTGCTGAAGATGAGCGATTTCAAAAGAGGCCCCTGGTGCGACGTCTGGGATGCGCTCTATTGGCGGTTCGTGGATCGACATGTCGAGTTCTTCGCAGGCAATCCACGCCTGGCTGTTATGGCCTCCATGAGAAAAAAACTCGGCGATCGAATGAAAGAACACCATCGAGTGGCTGACGAATTCTTGACTCGGTTGTTCGGATGATGACTCGGACAACGGAAGTGGTTGATGATGCAAGACTCAGCGGTGTTGAGGGGCTCGATACATGAGCTTCCTGATCATTGGCGGGAGGGCCGGCGGAGCTGTTGAAAGTCGCCACCGAGACAGTCGTGTTGACGGGGCTGGCGATTTCGTGGTCACGCAGCGGTGGCCCGTGTGAGAACGTGGCGTTAAACAAGCGGGGGGCGTTCAACAGAGAGACCGAGAGTTCTGGCGGGATGCTTGCGGGGTCCTTGAACAAACGCCACGTTTCCTCTCGGTGCCCGTGTCTCGATCTCGAAACAGTGAGATTCGTGGCGGGGCGAAGCAACCACTCGCGCGATTGTCGCAAAGTCTTTGGCGAGCTTGGTATTTGCGACCGCGCATGACAAAACGCCGAGCAGTGAACCACTCGGCGTTTTGCGTTAACCAGTCGGAGACGTTATTTCGTCCCCGAAATCAAAGCTCCCCGTAAACAACTTTCTCTATACGGGTTCACGGATCGAGAGTTTTCCCAAGTGCTGATGCGGAAAGAGGATCGGAGTTCGGCTCTCTGTCGCATCTCGGTTAACGCGAGAACAACCTCTGATCTGCCGGACTGCCGGGGCGTCCGGCGTCAAGCGAGCGACCAGATCACGATTCAATCTGGGCGGCCTTGCCGGTCATTCAGCAGGCGAAGCATGAGCCCGCATTTCCCAGTTGGAAACTATTCTGGGGTGTTTCCAACATCGGTTTGAGTCTGTAATAACAGCGGTGTGCTGAACGCCGGCAGGTCAGGGAAGGGAGATTGCCATGGGTGAACGGGAAAACGACGCCTTGCTGGTCGATTTTGGCAGCCGAGTTCGCCTCGAATTCCATGGAGCCAACGTCACCAGTGATGCCGGGTTGTTGGCGTATCGGGAACTCGACGAAGCCTTGGGACTGACCGCCATGGTCGATGATTTGGCTCTGCAAGATCCCCGCACCGGACAGAATACACGACATTCACTCCAAGCGTTGTTGCGGCAATCGGTCTATAGCCGCCTCGCTGGCAACGAAGACACCAACGACGCCGAGCGGTTGTGCGTCGATCCGGCGCTGCGGCGAGTCGTCGGGGGACGGGCCACAGAGAAATCGGCTGCCTCCACCAGCCAGGTGGGTCGCTTTGAAACCGAGGTTCTCGCCGATCCCGAGAACCTCGTTGAAATCATGGACTTGCCGGGACGCTGGGTTGAACGCGTCCGACAGCGGAAGCCGCTCACCGAAGTGGTCCTCGACATCAAGGCATCTCTGGATAAGCCGTGGAATAATCGAATTAGACTGCCTAATCGTTAAAGTCAAGACCGCATTCGTGCCGATACGTCTGCAAACGTGACTGAATCACTATGCGCAGTCGTTTTTTTTGAAAAATCGAATCGTGCCGACAAGGTACAGCCACCAAGCAGTTCAAGAACGTTTGCACTTTCGATGTACCAAGGCCTCATTGCAAGAATCGCCGTCATGCGGAGGCTGTTCATTTTCATCTTGGTTTTGGGCATTCTGGGCGTGCCATTGGCCAAGCAAGGACTCACACAAGACTCGGATGCCAAAACACGTTTGTCACCGACGGAAAACGCCGACCTTGAAGAACTGCGTTCGGAAGTCGAAGAGTTGCGCAGACTGGTAGCTGAACGCAACGTTTCTACGCAGGACTTGCTTGAGCCGCCCATCGATCCACAACGATTGGTTCAAGAAGGTGATTCTCGTGGAGCCCTGCTTTTACCCGGAACGGATGTTTCACTTCGCATTGATGGCTACGCGCGCGGGGAAATGATCTACGATACTGGATATGTTGCGTCCGGGACGTTACTGGTGCCAAGCACCATCGCCCTTGACGGGTCATCGCTAGCGCAAAGGCGAGGCCAGACAACGCTTACGGCGAATCATTCTCGATTGAATTTTGACGCCCAGGCCAGTACAGATTTTGGCAAACTACGTGGGTTTATCGAATTTGATTTCTATGCGCCTCAAGCAACAGTACCGCGACTCCGGCATGCGTTCGGAGAATGGAAAGTTGACAACTTTGAACTATTAGCCGGACAGACTTGGTCAACCTTCATGGACCCCGCCACCTTGCCTCAGGCTCTTCCTGAAACGGCACAGCCTGGCTCGATTTTCGTTCGACAAGGGCTCTTTCGCGTTACTCGTCGCGTCAATGATTGTGTCAACATTGCGTGTGCTTTTGAAGACCCTAGCTCCAACGACGTCACGCTGCCGGATCCCATCAACGATCAGCCGCTGGAACGCTGGCCCGACTTCGTTTCGAGGATCCAGTTCGCCAGCAACGATATCGGCACGTTTCAAATCGCTTCGCTGGTCCGGGGCATCGGGTATGAAGATCCGTTCGGGGATGAACACTTGCGGACCGGCTGGGGCGTCGCGTTGACTTCTCGGGTAGAGCTCACCGGAAAAGACAATCTCCGGATGGGTGTCACTGGCGGACAAGGCATCGGAGGATACATGTTGGGACTGGCCGCAACGCAGTCCGCGGCCGCGCCCGATGTTGACGGTTTCCGAACCCTGGGGGCAATGGGAGCCTATATATCGTTGCAGCATTTTTTTTCGGATGAATTCCGCACGAACATGTATTACGGCCTGACGCGTGTTGAGTCGACTTCGCTGATGGCTTCAACGGCAGCCCGCGATCTTCAAAACGCCGCGATCAACCTGATCTGGTCACCGCGCCCCGGTTTCGGAGTGGGAATCGAATACAACTACAATTGGCGGGAGGTTCGGGACCTGACGATCGGAGATAACCACCGAATCCAGTTCACCATCCAATTCGGACCGTAATGAAACTGCAGGGCTAAATCTAAGAGACATTGAACCTCCGTCACAACCTCTTGAGAGTAGTGAACAGGCAGGCGAGTTGAACCCAGCCCAAGAACATCATGGCCGAGCGATCTTTGCGGAGCGCGAGGCGGCCGTAGTTGTGCAGCCAGGCGTTCGTCCGCTCGACGCGCCAGCGATGGCGTCGGCGGCGCAGCTTGCGGCCGTCCTGAGTGGGGGGCTTGACGCGATTCGCGCGGTGCGGACAGATCAGATCGATGCCGCGCCCAGCCAGACGTTCGCGCAACGGGTCGCTGTCGGCAGCGGCGTCATAGAGCAGGCGGTTTTCCTCCGGCAGTTCCACGACCGCCGCGTCGACCAGTCGTTCGATGTGTCGCGACTCATGCTCGTTGGCGGGCGCAATCACAGCGCCCAGGGGAGTCCGCTCACCGTCCATCAGCACGAGCACGGTCGTGCCCGTTCCCTTCCGGCCGTGACCGACCAGAAAGCCCCTTGTTTTGCCCGGCAAAACGTGCCGTCGGCGATCAAGTGTTCCCAGTCGATCCCTCCCAACTCGTCGGCCAGTTCGACGAGCCTCGACCAGACTTCGGCCAGAATCCCCTGTTCGGTCCACTCGCGCAACCGGCGTCGGCAGGTGGACTCCGAGGGACTGCCGACTGGTAAATCTTGCCATCGACCGCCATTGCGCAGCAGCCACAGTAGCGCTTCGAGGGCCGCTCGCGGCGGAATGGGAGGGCGGCCACCGGCGCGCGTGGGGGGCTCCCAGAGAAACAGGTCCTCGATCAGAAACCATTGCTCGTCCGAGAGTTGTTTGCGGTCATCCGTCCTGGACGCCATGACGTATCCCCTGACTGAGGGGAAACACGCTGGCGTCAACATGGGCTGTGCCCTCCTTTCGGAGAGCATCAGCATGCAATCGGCAGGCCAATCTGTTCAGTAGTTATAAGGTTTTGACGGAGACTCGTGTCAGTTTCTGGCCGAAGGGTGTTGGCCACGGCCAGCGCACACTTTTGGGGGCTTGAGGAGGAATGGATAGGTCTTGCGCGATTGGTGTTGAGGCACTACAACGTTCTTCGTGTTCTTTTCAGTTGGTTCATGGAGGATGTCTGGTGGCAAGGAAATCTCGTTTTGATCTCTCGGAAGTGGTGGCTTGTTTTGAGGAGTTGGAAGACCCCCGTTCTCCGGTGAACTTGCATCATCCCTTGCCGAGCGTGATCGTCATTTCCCTGTTAGCGGTGCTGGCTGGTGCGGAAGGACCGACCGGCATTTGCCTGTGGGCGGAAACGAAAAGGGAACTGCTTTTGAGCGTGCTGGAGTTGCCCTTTGGGATCCCTCAGAAAGACGTCTATCGCCGCGTTTTGATGGCCATCGATCCGCAGGCTTTTCAAGTGTGCTTTGTGGAGTGGACCTGGCCAACCGGGTCAGCGAGAAGGTCTTCGTGATGGTGCCGATGTCCTGATCGATTATCTTCGTGGGTAGGCGATTCAAGCCCCGTCCCGGGCTCCAAGTCCGATAAGCACTCGCTATGGCAAGTCAGCGGGCGAGGGGAGAGGGCCCCGTTCCTGGGCCTGGCTCGCGAGCCTGCCTTTGCAAGAGCCTGCCTCAAGAGCCTGCAGGTCGGTTTTCCCGGTCGCCAAGAGCGGCATCTCGTCGATGAAGTAGATATGGCGCGGATGGGAATACGCGGGTCCGCGCGTCATGTAGTAGTCGATGAGTTCCTTCTCGCCGAGGTTCGACCCGACGTTGCGCACGACGAAGGCCACCGGAACCTGGCCCTTCACCTCGTGGGGGACAGGAACGACACAGACGTCCCGCACTTCCGGATGAGTGGCGAGGATGTTCTCGACTTCGGCCGGGAAGACGTTCTCGCCTCCCACGTTCATCTGGTCGTCGACGCGCCCCCTGAAGGTGAACCAGCCGTCGGGGTCGCACGCCACGATATCCCCGGTATAGCACCCAGCCGTCCCGGAAGCGCTCCGCCTGGGCGTCCGGCCGGTTGTAATAGCCGAGGGCGTTGCACTCGCTCCGCACGACAAGTTCCCCCGCCTCTCCCTGTGGCAAAATGTTCCCGTCGGAGTCGATGACCTTGCACTCGAAGCCCGGAAGAGCGGGACCGATCGTGCCCAGCTTGTTTCGGCCGCGTGGGTTGAGGGTGATGATGGGCCCAGACTCCGTCAGCCCGTACCCTTCGATCACATCGACACCAGGCAAGGTCTGGACCAGTTCGTCGAGAAGCGCGCGTGTCATGGGAGCAGACCCCACTGCGATGAACTCGAGGCTGGAGGCATCCACGTGCGTTCTTTGCCGCGCGGCAGCCAGAATCAGCTTGTACGTGGCCGGTACACCGGTGGTGTACGTGCAGCCGTGCGTCTCGATCGCATCGATCACGCGCTCCGCGTCGAACTCCTTGAGAATGACCACCGAGCCGCCCTGGCTCAGGCACGGGAGGAGTCCCGCGGCAGTGGCGTTCATGTGGAAGAGCGGCGTCGACAACAAGACCCGTGAGTTCTCGTCGATCCGGTTGGACTCCGCCTGGAGCTGAACGTTACGCAGTAGCCCACGGTGCGCGAGAAGAACCCCCTTGGGCCGTCCGGTCGAGCCCGAGGTGTACGCCTGGATGCAGACGTCGCTGCCGGCCGACCCATGATCGCAGCGTTCGGGCGAAGATGAGGCCAGCCAGTCCTCATAGCTTCGAAGCGGACCCCGGTCGGCATCGACGACGATACCGACCTCGGCAACCCCGTCGGCCAGGCAGGCGAGGACGGATTCGGCCGTCCCGGCGCTGCCGAAGACGATGCGACTCCCACAGTCTCGAGCCAGGTCGATGTGCTGCGGCGGCTTGAACTTGAAGTTGACCGGGACCGCTACGGCGCCGGCCCTGACGATACCGAGCAGGACTTCGGGGAAGCGGATGTCGTTCTCGAAGATGACGAGGACGCGCTCGAACCGCTCGACTCCGAGCGAGATCAGCCCATTGGCGACCCGATTGATGCGCTGCTCGAGCTCTGCATACGTCATCGACCGCTTGCCCTGGATGAGGGCGACTCGCTGCGAGTCTAGGGATAGGCCGGTGTCGCACAGCCGCGCGAGGCTGGACGCGTCGTCATCGAACATATTCGTCATCTCCATTTCACTCGCCCAAAACCACGCCGAGGCCTTCTGCGCCAAGTCGAGGCTACACAATAAGTGATAATGACGTCAACCTCATATGAAGACACAAAAGACGCCAGTCGAGATTCTTCGCCTCTGCCGAAAACGGCTTTCAGTCTACGACAGGCTTTGACGCACGATGGGTGATGAGGATGAAACAATGGCATTGAGCAAGGAGCGAAAATCGAAGCTCGAGAAAGCCGGATTCAAGGTGGGTACCGTACAGGAATTTCTCGGGCTGTCGGACGCGGAGATGATGATCATCGACATGCGGATTGCACTGGGGAAGAGAATCCGTGGGTAGGCGATTCAAGCCCCGTCCCGGGCTCCAAGTCCGATAAGCACTCGCTTGCAAGTCAGCGGAAGGCTCGAAGTTCAGAAATCAATATGCAAAAAGCGCAATCGACCTTCGGTGCGCTAACAGGATTCCATCGAGACCGGTAGGCTGACCTTCTCAGGATGAGCCGCCCTGTCCTGTGCAGAATTGCTTGGAGACAACCGGTGCCGAAGGAAGATTGTGGTCCATCAAGAAACCGAACTCCAAACTTTTGCAGAAAAACATTCAGAACGTCGCGAATTCAAATCGCATGCAACAAGTTGCGAGGCAAGAATCACCGAGTTCGTTGACGTCGAACGTTGCGGGACGGTTAACAAGGACGTAGCTTCAAGCTTTCATGAGAAAAGTCCTGATGCTTACCAGTTGACGTAAGAAGCGTCGAAAGATGATTTCGCTTTTAAAAACATAGGAGAACAACATGTCAAACAAAATCGTACCTAAAGATGAGCTAGTCAATTTTGTTGGGACCAAGGTTGAACCAACCGGATGGTATGAAGTTACGCAGGAACGCATCAACGAATTCGCCCACTGCACAGGCGATAACTACTTCATGCATGTTGATGTCGAAAAAGCGAAAAAAACTGATTTGGGTGGAACCATTGCTCACGGCTTGTTGACGCTGTCGTTGACACCTTATCTGATGGATAACTTTCCAGTACCTGAGAATATGCCACATGGTCTGAACTATGGGTATGACAAGGTTCGTTTCCTGTCCCCGGTACGCACAGGTAAGCGGGTACGCATGCACGGCGAGGTTCTGGATGTCCAGTGGAAGGATGAGCACAACTGCAAGTTCAAGGTTGGTGTGACCGTTGAAATTGAAGGTGAGGAAAAGCCAGCACTGTACGCCGAATGGATACTTTACTACGAAACCGAAGACTAAGATTACCGCCGAATCTGCTCGCTCACCCGATATTACAGGGTGAGCGAACCATCATCTACCATCATCTAAGGAGACGTACATGACAGATACTTCAAACCTTCCGTTAGACGGAATTCGCGTTCTGGATTTCACACAGGCCGAGCAGGGCCCCATTGGCACTCTAATGCTCGCTGATTTTGGTGCCGATGTGATCAAGGTCGAGCGCCCGGGCGTGGGTGATCTGAGTCGGCATACCGTTGGCGGGACATCTCTAGAGGCGACGAACAATCCGACGTATGTAGCCATGAATCGCAACAAGCGTTCGATGGAAATTGATACGAAAAGCGAAGCCGGAAAGCAGATTATTTATGGTCTCGTCAAAGAGATGGATGTGGTCGTAAACAATTTTCGCCCCGGCGTGATGGATAAGCTCGGCTTTAGCTATGAGAAGCTCAAAGAGATTAATCCACGCATTATTTATGCGGCCGCAACAGGCTACGGACCTGTCGGACCATATGCCGAAAGACCCGGGCAGGATATGGTGGCCCAAGCCATGTCGGGTGTAATGGCTGTAACCGCGGACCCGTCAATTCCATCATCGATTTATCCAACAGCCCTCTGCGATTATACCGGCGGAATGCATCTCTGTCAGGGCATTATGGCCGCGTTGATTGGGCGGGACAAAACCGGCTCTGGTCGAAAAGTGGAAGTGTCGCTTTATGACTCGATGATTGCGATGCAAACGCAGGAAGCGGCCTACTGGAACAAATATCAAAAGGTCCTGAACTGGGCGGCAATGCCACTCGCTGGTCACTTCGAGGCCAAGGATGGGCCAATTGTGGTGATTGGAGCGTTTATGCCCAACCCGCTAAAGGCTATGTGCGCTGCATTCGAAATAGATGATCTTACCATACCCTATCCAGATATGGCTTCTCAGATCGAAAACAAAGCGGTTATACAGGATACACTCCGCAAGGAAGTTGCCAAATACACAAGGGACGAATGTTTGGCACGTCTTGAAGGGCAGGATGTACTTTGTTCCCCGGTCCGGAAATTGAGTGAAGCACTGGAAGACCCGCAAACGAAGATAAACAATATGCTTCTCGATTTGGATCACCCGGTTCTTGGCAAACTGACGGTCGTCAGTTGCCCCGTTCATATCAGTGACGCCCCTGTTACTGTGAGGATAATGCCGCCACTGCTCGGTGAGCACACCGAAGAGATACTTCGCGAATTCGGGTTGGCCGCAGATGGCGGCAAGAGCGCCGGATGAGTGTCCTGTTTGACATAAGTGACGGCGTACTCGGGTTGCGATTGATCGTCCAACGAGGATGAATGCAATTGATACCTCCAGCGCAGACGCGGCTGGAGGAAATCTGAGATCAGATTAAGCTAGCAGAAAAACAAACAATTAGACAAGCAATAAAGAAAGACAAAAAATATGAGCACTAGTTACAAAACAATCAATACATTTGAAAAAGATGATATTTTCTATTTGGAAATAAACAGGCCTGACAAGCTGAATGCAATTAATAAAACGGTGTTAGATGAGATGTTGGATGCGATAAAAAGTATCGATGTTTCAAAATATAAAGGCGTTATTCTAACAAGTGTTGGAGAAAAAGCTTTTATGGCAGGTGCAGATATAACTGCGATGTCTGAAATGACTCCGGAAGAAACACAAGTCTTTGCTGAAACAGGACAGGCCGTCACCTTGGCCATGGAAGACTTGGCCCTGCCTATTATTGCCTGTGTTCAAGGCTTTGCACTTGGCGGTGGATGTGAAATGGCAATGTCTTGCGATTTCATTTATGCTTCGAAGCAAGCAGTTTTTGGACAGCCTGAGGTTAAATGGGGTGTGTTACCTGCTTTTGGTGGAACCCAAAGACTTCCAAAATACATTGGTCGAAACCGGGCAAAAGAGCTGATCTATTCGGGCACTTTTATAGATGTTGATAAAGCCTATGAGTGGGGATTGGTGAATAAAGTAACAGATGATAAAGCAAGCTGCCTGGAAGCAGCAGTTGAGTGTTTAAAAGTTATAGGAAGAAATGGTCCACTTGCCGTTGCAAGTGCAAAACAGGTCATGAATGCTGGAAATGATATGTCAAATAAAGATGGCATCCACCAGGAAGCATCAGTCTTTGGAGTAGTTGCTAGTTCTAATGATAAGGCGGAAGGAACCAAAGCATTTGTAGAGAAAAGACACCCAGTGTTCACAAGAAGCTAAAATGATCAGCGTGTAACTCACATACGACTCATAGCTACTAGAGGAAGAAAAAAATGAGTGACCAAAAAGTACGCGTGGAGATCGATGGCGGCGTGGCAACCGTGTTCCTGGTTAACCCGCCGATGAACGTCATGACACTGGATATGAGGCGCGAGTTGGACGCGGCCCTGACCAGCCTGGAGGCTGACCCAGCGATAGGAGCGATTGTACTCACAGGCGACGGTGACCGCGCTTTCGGCACCGGCTCCGACATCAAGGAATTTCCCGGACTGTTGGCGGACGGTTCCGTCGTGTCTCGCAAGCTCGCTCCTGAGAACGAAACATTCACCAAATTCGCCAATTTCCCGAAACCCACAGTCGTGGCCATTGAAGGCTATGCGCTGGGCGGCGGCATGGAACTCGCAGCCGGCGCCGACATCATCGTGGTCGCCGAAAATTCAAAATTCGGCGTGCCCGAAATAAAGCTTGGCGCCTTACCCGGCAGTGGAGGCTCAGTACGTATAACACGGCGTATCGGTATTGGCCGCGTCAGTGAGTTGATGTTGCTGGGCGATATGGTCGATGCGCAGCAAGCGCTCGCGTGGGGCTATGCCAACCGCATTGCGCCCAAGGGCGAGACGCTCGCGCACGCGCACGAAATTGCCGCGAAGCTTGCAAGCGGTGCGAAGCAGGCCATGTGTGCCGCCAAGCAGGCGTTGCGGTATGGCATGTACTTGCCCGAGGAACAGGCGATCGCGAAGCTGCTTGCCGTGCTCGATGTGCTATCCCGCACGCAGGACATCCACGAGGGCGCCGACGCCTTCATTAATAAGCGCCCACCGAATTTTAGCGACCCGCTGGACACCTCAAAATTCGTTGGCTGCATTTTTCCAAAATGAAGTCGCCGGTCCGTCTGGTTTACGAATATGGACATCGCAAGTATCGCTATCCTGTTGCTCGCTACCATTGGGCCGACTCGTGCTGCGATCGTTTTCGTGGGGATGACGCAGTCCGCCGATGCTAAGCGGAAGCGGAAGATCGCCCTCAGGACGGTGCTCCTTTCCGCCATCTGAGGTGGACCCCAGTCGTTGGACAGCGAACTGGGTTGAATAATGGTATGGACTCCGCGGCCGGCGAGGCCCGCCCCGAGGCCTCGTCGCCGGCCGCCTGTGACAGGACGAGGATGCGCATGTTCCTCCAGCGCCCCCGCGCGATCCCAGACACTTCCTCACGGTTTTCGTCGCCTGGACCTCCCTGGCTTGAGCCTTTGAGGTCGTACACACGCGCCGGTGTCCGATAGCCCAACGACTGATGGATTCGACGCCCGCAGTAAAACGCGAAGTACCGCGCGAGAGACTTCTGGGCCTCCCAGCCATCGTGGTAGTCCCGCAGGTACACCTCTTCGTACTTCAAGCTCCGCCACAATCGCTCGATGAACACATTGTCCAGTGCACGGCCGCGACCGTCCCGGCTGATCGCGACCCCGCAGGACTCCAGGCGGCTTGTGAACTTCACCGCCGTGAACTGGCTCCCCTGGTCGCTGTTGAAGATCTCCGGCCGCGAGATCGACAACGCCTCGTCCAGCGCCTCGCAGCAAAACGTGCCTTCCAGCGTGTTGGAGAGTCGCCAGCTCAGCACATACCGGCTGTACCAGTCCATCACCGCCACCAGGTACAAGAACCCGTGCCGCAGCGGGATGTACGTGATGTCGCTGCACCACACCTGGTCCGGCCGCTGCACCGCCAGATTCCGCAGCAAATACGGGTATTTCTGGTGCCCCGGCTGGGGCGTCGTGGTGCGCCGTCGCGCCACGATCCCGGCCAGGCCCATGATCCGCATCAGCCGCTGCATCCGCTTGCGATTCACACCCAGTTCCACCGCCCGCTTCCGCGAGCCGTAGAACGGCCACCGGGTGTAGACCTCGTCGATGTGTCGCATCAGCGCGAGGGTCTGGGCCGTCTCGCCACGCGGCGTGTAGTACCGGCTGCTCCGCGCCAGGCCGATCAACTCGCACTGACGAGATCCGCTGATCCGCTGGTGATCCGCTTCGATCCATGTCCGCAGTTCCTCCCGGCTCAGTCCAGCAGCTGCGACTTTTTTTTGAGCCACTCCACTGCGTTGCTTCATGGCAACGCATGCCATGCAGCATCTTGAGGCGGCCGATCTGCTCGTACAGCTCCTCCTCGGCAGCCTCCCCTTCGTCCGATGACTTTCGCCGGCCGTCGGCAAACAACTCGCAGACGCTCTCCAGCAACCGCTTCTTCCAGGCCGTTACCTGAGACGTGTGGATCCCGAACTCCGAGGCCAACTGGGCCGTCGTCCGGTCTCCACGAACCGCCGCCAAGGCCACCTTCGCCTTCAGCGACGCCCCCAACTTCCGACGTTTCCTGCTCATCAATCTGGACCTCCCCATCCGGCTCCCTCACGGGCCGGATTCTACCTGATGGGGCTGTCCAGTTTTTGGGGTCCACCTCATTCAACATTCGCAGCGTCACCGAGCAGCTTCAGCAACCGGGGGACGTCATCCCACTGACGTTCAGACGTTTCGTTCGTCTTCCGGTACCACTCCAGCTTGCTGATGACGGCGTCTTCAGCAGTGGCCACGTGAATTTCGAGCGAGTGGCTGTCACCGAGATGCTCGACCGTGGCGCGATTCATCGCGGACACGTCGAACGGGCGCTGGCGACTGACGAAGACATCAACTTTGAACGACGTGGGGAGATGAATCAGGTTGAAGCAGGACTTACGCCGAATCGCGTCCCGGACTGCGGCTTCGCTGACGTAGAAATCTTTGTCGAAGCATTTCAGGAATTCGGACACAGCCGAGTCGGTCATGTCCGCGACGAGATCCACGTCCATCGTGGATCGGGAAGCACCGTGAAAGGAACTGGCCACGCTGCCGCCCACGCAGTGACGAATGCCGAGTCTGGTAAGGGCGGTGGAGACAGGCGCGAGTGCAGCGACAAGATCGTCGTAGTCACTCACTGCCGTTGCTCCCGTTGCCAGTTTCGAACCTCGTCCGCCAGTTCTTTGCCGTAGGTGAGTTCGATGAACTTCAACCGAACTTCGTCTTCCGAGTATTGTGGGTGACGCCGACGAATGGCGTCAAACGCCATCCGGCGAACCTGACCGGTCCAGGCACAGGCCCGTCGCAGTCGTTCCTGCGGTGACATCTGACGCAGACACTCCAACTGGACCGCGAGGGCCTCATCGGAAGTGTCGGAAACGTCTGCAGGTATCGTCATGGCTGTTCAACAAATCTGAGAGTTCGAGAGTGTTCCGCACGGGCTCTCGTGTGATGCGCACCTGTTAACCTGGAGGGGGGTGTTCAACAGAGAGCGCGATAGTTATGGCGGGATGCTTACGGGCTCCGTCAAGAAACGTGGGGTTTGGTCATGGGGTGCCGTTGTCTCGGTTACGAACCGTGAGACGCCCGCTGGCCGTCTCATGGTCGTAAACCGTTGGAAAACAACGCCTCAAACGCAAAACGCCCGGAGCCCGAGTGTCGGGTCCGGGCGTTAAATTGGGGGTCATTTTGGTTCGTCAAAATGACCAAGGCTCCCCCGCAAGGACTCGAACCTTGAACCTAGCGGTTAACAGCCGCTCGCTCTACCGATTGAGCTACAGGGGATCATGGGGCCGCAGCGCAATGCGCGGAACGGATCGGCGCTTCAGGACCCAGTCGGTACGGAATTCTTGCACGAACAGGAGTTTGATGCAAGGGCGGGTTGCGGCATCAATCGAGCCCTCAGGACGCCCGGCCGACAGACTCGGTCAACTCGCCGCCTGACGATCAACAACCGCTGTTTGCAGGCATTTCATGAGCCGAGCGGAACCCCTGCCTCGGGATCTGGCAGTGGCCGGGCAGGAGCCAATCGCGGCCGCGGATGCTGGTCCGTCAGGGGCGGGCGAAGTGTCCACTCACCTTGACGCGAATACGTCCGTTCGAGGTGCTCCCCGGGGGAATGTTCACACGCAGGACGAGCTGGCCGGTCTTGTCGGGCTTGACCTCGGTCTTACTGCCGATGGGGAAGGGGCGACCGAGATCGGGCGGCGACTGCTTGCGGCGCTGGCTCGTCGAAGTCGACTCGCGCTCCGGGATGATCCAGCCCATCAACTCGCCAGTTCCCACGCGATCTGCCATGTCGACCTTGGGATCCTGTGTGGAGAAGCCCTCGGGGCCCAGGCTGGCGTTGACGATGTACTTGTAGCTTCCCTGCGCCTCCAGACGAATGGGCTGTTCCTTTTCGACATGCAATCCGGTCGGAAACCAGCCCTTGGCCACATCCAGTTCGATGGTGGCGGAGTTCGAGTCGAACACGCGGTTCTCGAGCTCGTCCAGCTTGGCCTTCACTCCCTCGGCCTGCGCGTCGATCTCGAGAATCTTGCGCAGTGTCCGGGTCGCCCTGTCGGTGTCACCAGCCGCTTCGTAGCTCTTGGCCAGCTTGGACAGATTTTCCAGGTAATCGTCCTGCAGACGTTCCGCTTCGCGGTCGAGCAGTCGCACACTGGCAGGCGTGATGCCCGACGACTCCTGTGCGAGAGTCACCACCAAAGACCACGGGGAGAACCCCAGTGTCATCGCGATGGCCAGGGGGGCTGTGTGAGCAAGAGCGCGGCTCATGTTTGTGCTCCAAACCCGATCGTGCCGGGCGGCGCGATCGTCAGACAGTAATACGAGGGTCCAGTGAGTCATCGCATGGCACGCACGTCCTGCTCCCATTCGCGCATGCGCTGCTCCAGTCGCCTTGCGTCCTCCGACCGCAGGGACAGCAGGTCGTGCTGTTCCGCCGGGTCAGCCTCAAGATCATACATCCACGATTGGGTCTGATCGCCTTCGACGAGCCAGATGCGTTTCAGGGACCCGTCACGAATCGCTCGCCAGGTTCGATCTCCGCGACGGCCCCGCCAGAACAGTGTTCGGGCCACCGGGGGGCGATCGTTCTGGATCTCTGCGAGAATATCGACGCCGTCGGCAGGACGACCGGCACCGGGCTCCACGCCTGCGATCCGTAGCAGAGACACCGCGAAATCCATCGTGATGGCCGTGTGGTTGACGACCCGGCCTTCGGGCAGGTGCCCCGGCCAGCTCGCGATGCAGGGAACGCGGATGCCTCCCTCACGAGTGGTTCCCTTCGTGCCCGAGTAAGGATCGTTGCGACTTAGACTTGTGCCGCCGTTGTCGCTCATGAACACCACGAGCGTGTTGCGGGCCAGTCCATCCGCTTCGATCGCGGACAGCAGCTCGCCAATTCCGCGATCCATCCGTTCCACCATTTCGACATAGGTTTCCCGCGTGCCGCGGTTCCAGTCCTGAGGTGTCGTCAGGGCCCCGTGGTCGTCGTCCGGCCCCTGAATCGGAGTGTGCGGCGAAGTAAAGGGGACGTACAGAAAGAAGGGGCGCTCGTCCTCATTCACCTCATGATACCACCGCAGGGCTTCCGCGGTGATGAGGTCCGTCATGTAACCGTCGCGCTCGATCAGGCGGTCGTCCTCGATCAACGTATTCCAGCCGTCCTCTTCGGTATGCGTGAAGTAGTCGCAGTTGCCACCGAGGCAGCCGAACGTCTTCTCGAAGCCATGCTTCATTGGCAGGAACTTGTCCTCGTACCCGAGATGCCATTTGCCGAACAGCCCACAGCGATAACCGGCGTCGCGCAACTGCAGCGGAAGCGTGACCTCTGCAACCGGCAGGCCGAGATCATGCGCTTCGGCCAGGCGAATGGCATCGTCATAACGTCCCACGTTGTGCACACCGATGGCACATTCGAGGCCACCGACGCGATGCTGATAGCGACCGGTCATCAGAGCTGTCCGCGTGGGACTGCACTCGGGGCCGTTGGCATAAAAGGACACCATGCGGATGCCGTCTCGCGCCAGTCGGTCCAGATTCGGGCTCCTGACGTCGGGAGCTCCGTAACACCCGAGGTCGCCATACCCCAGATCATCCGCGACAATCAGCACGATGTTCGGGCGGTCTTGCCGGGCAACATCCGCGAAGCAGGGCAGGGCCCCGATTATCAGCAACGGGAGCAGGCTGGCGAACCATCGGCTGCCGTGTTTCATGTGTCTGGCTTTCAGTTCGGTTGCCTCCGCGGCTTTCGCTTCGCGGCGGTGTAACTCTGCGAATCCAAGGTACGTTCAGCCTGCGCCCCGGGCAAGTGTTGAGGCCCGTCGGTGGCGCCCGTTACGATCGCGACAGGAAATCTCACACAGGGACACGAAATGCAGATACTGCTTGTCAACGATGACGGGATCCATGCCCCCGGGCTCCGGGCCATGTACGACGGCCTGTGCGCGCTGGGGGAGGTGCAGGTCGTCGCCCCACTGGTGGAGCAGAGCGGCATGAGTCACCGCATCACCTACCTGCATCCGATCATGGTGCGCGAGATTCACGAGGAAGGTCGGCATTATGGCTGGGCCGTCGACGGCAGCCCCGCCGACTGCACCAAGATGGGCATCCTCGAATTCTGTCCCCGACGCCCCGACCTGGTCGTCAGCGGCATTAACTCCGGGTTGAATGTGGGGATCAACGTCCTGTACTCGGGGACCGTGGCGGCCGCCATCGAAGGAGCCTTCTTCGGTATCACCTCGGTCGCGGTATCGCAGGGGCAGGGGACTCCACCAGACTACGACGACACAGCCCGGCGGGCGGTTCGGCTGATTCGGCAGATTCGCGAGCGCTTCCCCCGGCCCGGGATGCTGTGGACGATCAACTTTCCCGACACTTCGCCTGCGGGGCCGAGGGGCGTCCGCTTTGTGAGCATGGGCGTCAGGCGGCATACCGATACGATCGAGAAGCGCGTCGACCCACGCGGACGGCCTTACTACTGGAGTGGACTGGATCCCCTCAAGAACCATGACATGGATCCGGACACCGATGTCCACGGGGTACATGAAGGCTATGTCACCGTCACGCCGCTCCACTTCGATCTGACGGAGACATCCGTACTCAAATCGGCCCGACAGCTGGACTGGTCCTGTGACGCAGTAAAAGAGAAGTGACTGCGGATCTGGCGCCCGTTGAGTCGACCGTTATTTGGCGTTGGCATCGACCAGCGACCTGGCGACAATCGACGCCCCTCGGCTGACGGGAAGTGAAATCGTCTCGGGTTTGCCAGCGCGTTTGCGGAAGACCAAGAATGCTTTCATGCGGTTGTCGGTGGTTACCACTGCACCGATCTTCTCGAAGCCGTTCGTCGCCAGCGCCTGATGGGCCTTCAGCACCTCCACAAACGTCGACGTCCGGTGATCGCAGAAAACAAAGACTGACTGACCTTTGGGAACGTTGATCGTCACCGGCTTCTTGCCATGCTGCTTGAACTGAAG
This sequence comes from uncultured Planctomycetaceae bacterium, assembly GCA_963715185.1. Lineage (GTDB taxonomy): Bacteria > Planctomycetota > Planctomycetia > Planctomycetales > Planctomycetaceae > CAVPPT01. Next base: position 99,834 of record CAVQRG010000008.1, on the reverse strand, counting down.
CTGAGTCACCGCATACCCCTGCAGGGCGCGGGGGATGTCGACAAAAGTGTATTCGAGATCTCGAAAGTAGGATAAACCGGCGGCCAACTCCACGACCTGCACGGGAATCTGGCCATAGTCCACCACCACGGCGTCGGTTGTCAGTGTCGGGCTGGCTGTTGGATCCGCTTCGATCTCCTGGAGCACCTCTTCGAGGCGTCCCAGTCCTGCGAAGTGAGCACGCGCCTCGGCATGTGAGGAGTCGTATTGCAGGACATACCGCCACGCGTCCGTCGCCGCTGCGAGACTGCCGGACCGTGTCGCTGACCTGGCGATCGATTCCAGTCGCCCGATCGCGATGGCAGTTGAACGCCGGACTTCCTGGTCGAATTCCTGTTTCGCGGACTGCACGCGTGTCGCATGATCGGTCGCTACCGCTGAGATCTCGTCACCGAAATCGGCGCACCGAGCAGCGCTGCCGATCAGCAATACCAGGAACAGCACGACGGCACGATATAAGTCCTGCATTGCCTGAATCCGTCTCCGATCGCGACAGCTCCCGTCAGAGAGTCCATGGACACCGTGCCTCTCTGAGGAGAATCGAACTTCGATCCATGATGCCCGGGCGACGGACGGGTCGCAACCCAGTGCATCCATCACATCGCGATTCACAGCGTCCCATCGCCATCCTTAGGCCGGATCGGCAATCTGTCAGTGGGGACGATCAGCGATTCTTCGTTTGTGGACCTGCACGATAGTTGCAGACTCTCCGCGTGTCGCTTCCCCGTTCGTGTCGCCACGCTTGTGAGGCGCGTGTCCAGCAGAGATGCCGTCGTACCGACTTGCATTCCCGAGGGACGATGCGGGACAATCGAGTTGCCCGACCACTGGCCCCCCGCGATGGAGAGACCCTGATGAAACAACTGCTTCCGGTCCTGTTACTGCTGTTGATGGGCTGCGAGGACTTGTCGACGATGACCTCGGAATCACGCCGCGAGGTCGCTCCCGAATCGGTCGGCGTTACCATGGAAGATGCCGAGTCGCCCCAGCCGCCGCAGAAGCCAGCCGCCGAGCAACCCGAGGCGCCGGCGAGTGCTCCCGCCGCAAAGCCCGAGCCCACAAAGCCGACCCACTTCCAGAAGCGCGTCGCCCAGTTGGTCGACAAGAATCAGGCCCTGAAGGAGAACCCGGAGCTGATTCTCGTCAAGAACGAGATGAAGGCCGGCGATCCGCTGACGGCCATCGCGCAGGGATACTTCGCAGCGGCTTCGATGGCCCATATCGCTGCCCTGCAGCACGAGGTCGATCTGCAGCGGGCGCTCAACGACAAGGCCCCGACCTTCGCCGAATTCAAGGGGATGTTCGATCGCCACGGCATCCAGCTCAAGGGGCTGTACGAGTGGCAGATGTACGCCTACGACGACCAGACCGGGACCATGTCGATTCTGGAAGATACCGCCATGAAGCGCCGCATGAAGGAAGCCGCCGGCATCGAACTGCCCGAGGACTGAACGCACCCGCACGTCCGGTGGCCGTGCGGGACAGGCCGGCCGGACCACCCCGAGGTCCCCCACGTGTCCTCGGCAGATCGCACTGGTTGACTCGATCGGTGTCGCGCAGTCGCTCGTCGTGAACCTCCCGGCGGGACGGGGCGTCCGTTAAGATGGCTCCTCACTGGAACTGCGTCCCGACGACTTCACTCTCCTCTGCGAACAATCACACACGAATATGCTCAACAAGTACTCCGCCCACGTGACCCAACCTGCCTCGCAGGGGGCCTCCCAGGCCATGCTCTATGCCACCGGACTGACGTCCGCCGACATGGACAAGGCCCAGATCGGCATCGCCAGTTGCTGGTACGAGGGTAACTCGTGCAACATGCATCTCCTCGACCTGGCTGCCAAGGTCCACGAAGGGGTGCAGCAGGCCGGGTTGGTCGGCATGCGGTTCAACACCATCGGAGTGTCCGACGGGATCTCGATGGGGACGGACGGCATGAGCTATTCGCTCCAGTCCCGCGACCTCATCGCCGACTCCATCGAAACCGTGATGGGAGCCCAGTGGTACGACGCCCTGATCGCCCTCCCGGGTTGCGACAAGAACATGCCGGGCTGCATCATGGCGATGGGACGCCTCAACCGCCCCAGCATCATGATCTACGGCGGCACCATCAAGGCGGGTTGCTCCAAACAGCTCGCGGGTGTCGCCGGCGTGGATGCCGACAAGCTCGACATCGTCTCCGCCTTCCAGTCGTACGGACAGTCTCTGGCCGGCACCATCACCGAAGCCCAACGGCAGGAGATCGTCAGGAAGTCCTGCCCCGGCGCGGGGGCCTGCGGCGGGATGTACACGGCCAACACCATGGCCAGCGCCATCGAAGCCATGGGCATGTCGCTCCCCTATTCCTCCTGCACACCGGCCGAGGATCCCGGCAAGATCGAGGAATGCCTCCAGTCCGGACCGGCGATCCTGCACCTGCTGCAGAACGATATCAAGCCCCGCGACATCATCACTCGCGACGCCCTCGAGAATGCGATGGTCGTGGTGATGGCACTGGGCGGATCCACCAACGCCGTGCTGCACCTCATCGCCATCGCCCGGTCCGTGGGCCTCGACCTCACGATCGACGACTTCCAGAAGGTCAGCGACCGAGTCCCCTACATCGCCGACCTCAAGCCCTCCGGCAAGTACGTGATGGAAGACCTGCACTACATCGGTGGGATCCCGGGCGTCCTGAAGTACCTGCTCGCCGAAGGCTTCCTCCAGGGGGACTGCCTCACGGTCACCGGCCAGACGCTCGCCGAGAATGTGAAGGACGTCCCCGAACTGTCGGCGGGGCAGGACATCGTGCATCCGGTCAGCGACCCGATCAAATCGAGCGGGCACCTGCGTATTCTGCGCGGCAACCTCGCCCCCGAAGGGGCGGTCGCGAAAATCACCGGCAAGGAGGGACTGGTCTTCACCGGCCCGGCCCTCTGCTACGACAGCGAAGAGGACATGCTCCACGGGCTCGAACGCAAAGAGATCCAAGGGGGCGAGGTCATCGTCATCCGGTACGAAGGCCCGCAGGGGGGGCCCGGCATGCCCGAGATGCTCACGCCGACCTCGGCCATCATGGGGGCCGGGCTGGGGGACAAGGTGGCGTTGATGACGGACGGCCGGTTCTCCGGCGGCAGTCACGGGTTCATCATTGGCCATGTCACTCCGGAAGCCCAGGTCGGCGGACCGATCGCGATGCTCAAGAACGGCGACCAGATCACCGTCAACGCCGAGACCAACGAACTGTCGGTCGCCCTGTCGAGCGATGAGCTCAACCGCCGCCGCGCCGCGTGGCAGCAGCCTCCCTACAAGTTCAGCCGGGGGACGCTGCACCGCTACATCAAGACGGTGAAGTCCGCCAGCGAAGGCTGTGTGACGGACGAGTGACGCAGGCAACAGCGGCACAAAACGAAACAGCCCGCCGACAAAGGTCGGCGGGCTGTCAGATGATCTTGGCCTTGCTACGCGCGTATCAGGTTAGAACGTTCCCCAGCCGAACGGGAGTTCGCCGAAGACGGCACCCCTGTAAACGCCGATGCCGTTCGCACTGTCGTGGTCGATAACGGCTCGTCGTCGAAGATGAAGCCGGGATTCGGACCCAGTGAGTCTGGACACGGAACGTGCTGTCTCCCATGCCCGGGTACAGATAGCCCCGTTGTCTGCCGGCACATTGCCGGAGCGATTGGAGGACGTCCGCCGGTGTAGGTACGAATCGCCACACGCTGGGCGTTCCGACGACGAGTCCCGGTGGAGAAGGGACCACCGGGTGTCTGGCCACCTTCACGTGACTTGAAGACCGGCTCGTCGTTGTTGAAGAACGCACCGGCCTGACCATCGGGAGTGCCGTTGCGCCCGGCGTTGTTGACGTCGGCACCGCTGTCGACGCGTGACGTTGCTCCAGATCACATCCATACGAGCCAGCGAGTCGCCGACGCTGCCGATGTTCGACATGCCCGGGAAGGTCATGTCATCCCAGGTGCCGGTGGTCTGCGCCGGCACCGACGGTCGAACGGAAGCCGTGGAAGAAGACGTCGTCGCCGAAGTTACCGTCGAAGTCGACATCGGTGACGGTCAGGTTGGATACCGCTGCGGGTGCTCGCGAAGCCACCGTTGTTGGTCCGGTTGTCGTAGCCGCCATCGGTCGAGCCGACGCGGACCACCAGGCCGCCCGACTCAACCAGTCCGAGCCACCGGTCATACCGTTCTGCTCGATCGTGGTGTTCCCGGTAATGAAGACGGTCCAGGAAGGGATCCGCACCGAGGGCCCCATCCTGCATCAGGGCATCGCTGGCCGGCACGTTCTGCATCTGCGTCGCCGAAGCGGTGTTGACGACATAGACCCCTTCCAGGCCGTTCGAGGCGATCGTCTCGTTGTTGATCGAGATCGATCGAGACGCGTTGTTGCCCTGGTTGAGGATGTCGTAACCGCGGCCGGTGTTGCGGTCGACCGTGTTCTGATTGAACGTCAGACCGAAGAAGCCGGTCGAGTTGTGCCGGATCTCGACACCGTCACCGTTGTTCTGACGGATCAGGTTGCGGTTGAATGACAGCGACTTGGTCGTCAACTGCTCGATATCGATACCATGCCCGTTGTCGGGATCCATCGCGGACCGCGTACCGTTCAGCACGATCGAGTTGTTGGTAAACGTTCCACTGCCCGGACCCTGGATGAAGATACCATCCAGGCCGTTGCTCGCAATCACGTTGCCCAGACTGTTCCCCATCCCATCCGTACCATCCAGACCAACGATGAGGCCGCTCGTCACCGCCTGCTGACGGATGCCGTGGTCGTCGTTCCGCTGGATGGAGTTGCCGGTCCAGGTACCGCTGAACTGGATCGCAGATCGGTCGGGGTCAGGGCATTCTGCTGGATATGGATGCCGTCGCCACCGTTGTCCTCGATCGTATTGAGCGTCATGTCCAGGTCCATCTGGGCATCGGCACCCGTCTGGGCGAAGACGCCGTCGTCGTTGTTCATGACGATCCGGTTGCGGTTGACGCTGACGTTGATCAAGTCGTTGTCGTCGTTCTGGGCGATGATGTCCAGACCGTCATCCCCGTTGCGCTCGATCATGTTGTCGTTGATGTCCACGCTGTTCATCACGACCTCATCGCGGCGGAAGATGTTGATGCCGTCGAGCCCGTTGTCGGAGAGGACGTTGTCGAGAATGTCGACGTTGTTGGCCACCGACCGCTCCTGGAAGTCCAGGGCGACGCCGTGTCCGGCGTTCCCGTTGCCCGGGCCACCGATCGTGTTGTCACGAATCACCAGGTCATCCAGGACGTTGATGGCCTGCATCGGATCGATGACGTTGCCAATCATCCGGACGTAGATGCCTTCGCCGGCGAAGGGCGTGGCAGGCATGGCATCGTTCTGCGTGTCGGTAATCGTGTTGTCCACGATTCGCAGGAAGCCTTCGGCGTGCTGCAACAGATCCACCGCGATGCCGGCACCGACGTTGTTGTCGATGAGGTTGCCATTGCCGGGCATCGTGTTCGAGCCGATCGACAGGTCGAAGTCGCTGCCGATGGCGTTGGTCCCTTCGAAGATCGCCCGGATGCCAAAGCTGCCGTTGTCGGTGATCGTATTGTTGGTGATGCTGCCCCCGCTGAAGAAGCCGGAGTCGTTGGTATGAATCATCACACCGGAAGCACCGTTGTTGATGAACTCAATGTTGTCCACGCTGGGCATGGTGAGTGACCCACCGTTTTCCACCTCGACATGGAGACCGTCGACACCGTTGTTCGACGCGGACGCCACCATGCCCAGACCCACACCAGAGTTCGTGACACTGAGCTCGGCCGTGGAATCATCCACCGTGATGTTGATGCCGTGCTGCCCGTTGTTGTCGAACGTACCGATGTCGATCGCACTTCCCATCGGGATGCTGGCCATATTGAGCAGATTCAGCTGCAGGCCGTCTTCGCCGTTGTTGATGCCTGTGACGTTATCCAGATTGAGAGCCGTCGTCACGGTCGTTCCGTCGAGGGTCAGTTCCAGGCCGTCACCCATTCCCGCCATGGCTCCGGGACCGTCGGCCACGACGTTGTCGAAGGAGACAGTTCCCAGGGTCATGTCGGTCAGAGTGACATTGATCTGATCACCCTCGTTGTCGTTGACGGTGAGGTTGCTGAGGTCGAAGTCCATCAGTCCGAGCACGGCATTCAGATCGATCGTCAGGCCGTTGCCCATGTTGTTGTCCACGTTGACATTGGCAGCGGTGATCCCCAGGTTGTCGATCTGCACACCGGATCCGTCGTTGGCGATGAACCGGATGCCGTCACCCTGGTTGTTGTTGGCCGAAGCTGTCAGATCGAAGTCGCCGACGAGCGGCGGAACTCCGCCGTTCTGCAGCACGATCTCGACACCGTGCCCACCGTTGTTGAGAGGTGACCCCAGCGTACCGTTGTCATTGAAGGTATTGGCGGGCTGCCCCATGCCGGTCACCGACATCAGGGAGACCATGGTGTCGCTCCCCTCGGCGAGCAGGGCCAGGCCGCGTCCGCCGTTGTTGGAGCCAGTGCTGCCGTTGTTGATTGTCACATCCAGGACAGCGGCCAGATCAGCGAAGAAGTCGTATCCGTCGCCGGTCGTGTTGCCATCGGAAGAGACGTCGTCCAGGTTGATGGTGGCGTTCGATCCCATGCCCACCACTTCCGCATGGAAGCCGTCGGCGAAGACCGTGGGTGCGTTACCATTGTTCAGAATGTCAAGGCCGGTGAAGTTGCCGACAAACGTGGACCCCGGTGTGATAGTGCCGACACTGATGTCAACACCCTCGCGACCGTTGTTCGCGATCAGGCCCGTCGTCACGTCGAAGTTCAGCGTTGACGAGTTCTGAACGTTGAGCTGCACGCCCTGGCCGAAGCTGGGCACCGTGTTGTTGATGGTCAGATTGGTCAGGTCAAAGTCGGCCATCGAGCCGTCGCGGACGTTCACCCGCAAGGCGGCGGCCGTCATGCTGTTGGTCGTGTTGTTCGACAGATCGAGTCCGTCGGCTGTGAACGTCGTGAGTGTCGAGCCGGTCTTGACGTCGATGTTCAGGCCTTCTTCCTCGTTCCCCTGGGCGACAACGTTGTTGAACGTGTCGACGGTCGCCGTCACTCCACCCTCGAAGGTCAGATCCACACCGCGATCCATGGCATCCGAGGCCACCACGTTGTCGAGAGAGACGGTCGCGGTACCGGGTCCGGCCACGCGAATGTCAACGGCATCCGACGAGGCACCCGAGAAGTCGGAAGCCCGGCTGGTGCCCAGCACGTCCACATTCACGATGTCGCCCATCATCAGCAGCGAGGCGTCGAAGTCGAGGCCCATGCCGCTCATGGCGCCCGTGGCGACCACGCCGTCGAGCACCACGTTGCTGGTGCCGGCGGTGTCACGCAGCTCGATATCCACGCCGGTGAAAGCGGCATCGTCGGCCGTGACATCGGTCAGATTGATGTCGACGCCCGTCATCTGAGTATCGGAGAGAATGGTCACACCGTTGCCCCCGGCCCGTGAGAAGTCGGAGTTGCTGGCATTGACCGTGGACAGGGTCGAGGCGACATCAGACATCACCCGCAGGCCCGTTCCCGCCGCGTCGGTCGCGGTCACACTGTCGAGGTTGGTCACCGCACCGGTGATGCCGTCCAGGAAGCGAATGTCGATCGCCCCGGCACCGGCCATGTTGGCCGTCACGTCCGAGATGTCGACGTTGGCCATGGCACCGACCGCTCCGCGAAGGTCGAGGTCGATGGCCTCGGCTCCGGCGTTCGACAGATCAGACACGTCCGCACCGCCGTCAATGGTCACGTTGAGCACGTCGGTCGCACCCGCCATGAAGCCGAGCAGTTCGATGGCGCGATCACCGACACCCGTGGCGTCGATATTGCTGAGCGTGACATTGCTCGTCCCGCCGGTGACGCTGATGAGGTCGATGTCCACACCGTCCTGACCCGCGTTCGAGGCGTCGACGTTCTGCAGGCTGACATCAATCGGCACTGCCTGGGGTCCGACCATCACGAACACACCGTCGGTGCCGGCCCCTGTGGCGTCCACACCGTTCGCGTTAACCGTGGTGATGGTCGACAGGCCACCGACGCTGCGGAAGGCCACACCGGCTCCCGCCGCGTTGCCGGAGGCGTCGACGTTGTCAAACGAGTTGACGGCTCCCGTGATGAGACCTTCGAAGTCCACGAGGACCCCGTTGCCACCGGAATCCGACACATTGAGGCCGTTCACATTCAGGTTGGCCATCGATCCGGCGACGCCGTCGAAGCTCATGTCGACGCCATCGTTGCCGGCATTGCTGAAGTTCGAGTCGAGAATGGTGGTGTTGATGGTGCCATCGAGGCCCACGACTTCGAGATCCAGTCCGGCACCTGTCCCTCCGGTGGCCATCACGCGGTCGATCAGTACCGTGCTCGTGCCGCCTCCGGTGAGACCGGTGAGATCGATGTTCACCGCGTTGCCCGGCGCATTATCGGCGCGGACAGCCGTCAGCGAGATCGTGGTGGGCATGGTCTGTCCGCCGAGACGGATGTCGATCGGCATCGCGCCGGCGTTGTCGTAGTTTCCATTGCGGGCCACGAAGCTGGTCAGCGTGGATCCCGCGGCGACGTCGATGTCCACGGCGCTCGAGCCGGCCATGTCGCCGGTCACGTTGTTGAAGGCCACGACGTTGGCCGTGGCTCCGCCAGTCACATCGAGGTCGAGGACGCTTTCGGCGGCTCCGGTGGCCATCATTTCGTTAAGGCCCAGCAGCAGACTGCTGCCCATGCCGTCGGAAATGGCCCGCACCGTATCCTCGGCGGCGTTCTCGGCGAAGATCTGGTTGAGGTTGGCCGAGAGGGCACCACCATCGGTGGCACTCAGGCGGATGGCGTTCGCAAGGCTGTTGTTGATCATCATGCCGTTGGTGGTGATCGTTCCGACCGATCCCGCCCCATCGACACTGATGTCGAACTCACCCTCACCCGCGACGGGAATGTTGGGGGAGAACGTGGAGTTGACGACGGTCATGCTCGCAAACAGGGCACCACCGCTCTCGACGTTGACGTCGAAGGCCTTGACCGGATTGTTCGCGATATTGACACCGTCCATATCGAGTGTCAGCGTCGAGCCGACGTCCCGGATGGTGGCCTGGAAGGCTCCCGTGACCGGCAGACCGGTCTTCGGGTCGACCATGGTACCGTTGTTCATGATGCCGACATTCGTCAGCCCGAGGTTGATGTCGCCATCCAGCTCGGCCAGAATGTCGACCCCCGTGCCGGCGTTGCCACTGAAGTTGAGATTGGCAAAGTTGCCCGTGAACTGGCCACCGTTGCGGGCCACGATCGAGAGCCCGGCTCCCGAGGCGTTCGAGGCCACGGTGACGCCATCGAGCGTGATGTTCATGATGTCGCCGACGCCGTCCACGCAGAACTGCAGGGGATCGGTGCCGATGTCGATCATGCCGCCCATGGCGCTGAAGGTGATGAAGCCGCCGTCCTGCTGAGTGAGGTCGAGCGGTCCTTCCTCGTTGCCGACAACGTCGGTGCCATTGAGGAAGATGCTGATCTGCGTGTTGCCGGGCACGCCGCCGTCACCGTCCGCCAGGGCGCTGATGCCGTAGCCGATGCCGTCACCCAGGTTCATGTTGGAGTTGTTGTTGATCTGGCCGTTGTCGAACTGGACAGCGACACCGGTCAGCTGCGGATTCGGGAAGGCATCGTCGCCGTTGGCGGCATTGAGCGTGACACCGTTGCCGAAGTTCATGCTGGCAGACACCGTGTCAAACACCATCGCGATGTAGGACGCGTCTGCAGCCGACATGTCGGGATTGGTACTGAGATTGATACCCCCCATGCCATTGCTGTTGAACGATCCATTGGAAGCCATCCCTGTGATGGTCGAGTCGTTCTCGGCCGTGAGGTTCAGGCCGTATCCACTGGCCATGTTGGCCGAGAAGTCGTTGAGGTTGAGCGTGGCCGTGGAGTTGTTCCGCGCGATGCCGACGATGGCGTCTCCGGTGGCACCGTCGAGCACGACGGGACCATTGCCATCGAGATTGATCACAACGTCGCCACCGTTGTCGGCGAGGAAGTTGATCGGGCTGCCGCCCGTGCTCGTGAACGATCCAGCGTTCGTAATGACAACGCTGGCGTTGCCGCCATCGCCCACGACCACGACGGTGTCTCCACCGGCGTTGCCGGCCGAGACCACATCACCCGTGACACTGGTGGTCGCTCCACCAGTTGCTTGAGCATTGATCGCGTTGACACCCGCATTTCCGAGCTGGACATTCTGCAGCCCGACGTTGATGGTCGACCCGGTCTGGCCGAGCAGGTTGAGGCCCGTGCCGCCGGCGAACGTCATGTCGGTACCGGTGAACATGCCGTTGAACTCAGACATGTTCGAGGCGGTCACGTTGACGACGTCGCTTCCGGCATTGGACATGTTGCTGCCGGCCACGTTGAAGTTGGCCGTCGAGGCGTTGTCCAGGGTACCGAAGATCACGTGGTTGCCAACCGGATTCGCGGCGGTCGACAGGGGAGTATCGAGAATCGTCACGTTCAGGACACCACCGTCATCAACGTTGAACTCGTAGGCATTGTCAGCCGCCCCCGAGAGGTCGCCCGGATCGATCACGGTGACCAGCGATGCGACGTTGTTGATGTCAACCGCGTCGTCCCCGGCCCCCATCACGGTGGTCGTGGACTTGTTGATCATCACATTCGAACCGGCCGCGGCATTGACGTTGATGCCGTCCGTTGTCGCGCTATTGATCGTAGAGTTGTTGAGGGCGACCGTGGCATTGGAGGCGTTGGTGCTCAGCTCCAGGCCGTTGTCGCCGGCCATGTTCATGTTGAGCGTATTAAGGGTGGCTGCCAGGGTCGAGCCGGCCGCCAGTTCGATGTCAATCGCATCCGCGCCCGCGTTGGCGATGGAGATGTTCGAGAGGTTGAGGTTGGCGGACGCGGCGTTGAGCGTGCCGAACACACCGTCCCCTCCCACAGCATCCGCCGCGGTCGACAGGTTGGAGTTGGCGAGTGTCAGATTGAGCGTGCCCCCCGTCTGACCGTCGAAATCGAGTCCATCACCATTGGCACCCGTCGAAGGAGTGCCCGTGACTGCGAGATTGACCGTCGAACCGCCGGAGAAGTCGATTTCAAAGGCGTTGTCGCCGGCCCCGGTGTTTGATCCTCCGGTGATGCCGACGTTCAGCATGGCCCCGCCAGAGGCATCGAGATCGATGTTGTCTGCGATGGCATTGCTGAAGTTGGTGTTGGAGAAGGCGAATTGACCGGTCGAATTGTCGAAGTTGAGTTCGATGCCGTTATTGCCGGCTCCCGAGAAGTTCGCGCCACTGACGATGGCATTCATCGTGGAGCCACCAGTCGCGTCGACATCAAGTCCGTCGCCAAAGGCAGTGATGGCCGAAGTGCCACTCAGCGTCAGTGCGCTGTCGGCGCCGTTCGAGAGTGTGAACAGGAGACCGTCGCCGGCCGTCGAGGAGTTGAACGAGCCACCCGAGATGCCAAGATTCACGGTGCTGTTCTCGTTGCTGACGTCGACGCCCGCGTTCGTGGCATTGTTGAAGGATCCCGCATTCGCGAGCGACACATCGACGGTGCTGCCGCCGGTCGCATCGATATCGATGCCGTTGTCGCCAGCCATCGAGCCGCCGACACCCGTGTTGCTGGTGACGGTCGCCATCGCGTTGGTGGCGGCGATGATCTGGATGGCATCAGCACCGGCGGAGTTGAAAGTCGTGCCGTTGTTGAGGCGGGCGGTGAGCCGGGAACCGTTGCGGACGTTCGCGAAGAAGCCATTGGTGCCGACGTTGTTGGCACTCGATCCATCAAGGATCACGTTACCAATCGACCCGTTCTGCAGCGTGATGCCGAAGCCGTTGCCGGTTGCGGCGTTGTCAAACGCGCTGTTGTTAAACGTCCCGTTGAAGGTGGATCCGTTGTTGGCGAGGATCTGGGCACCGTTCAGGCCCGCCCCGGTGACGGCGGTGTTGGTGAAGTTGAGGGTGGCCGAGGAGCCGCCATCAAGCACACCGATGATGCCGTTCATGCCCGCATTGGCAAGCGAGCTGTCGAGGAACGTCGCCATGAGCGAGCCTCCCCCGGTGCCCACAAACTCGAAGCCGTTGTTCCCCGCCCCGGTCGCCATCGTTGGGTCGACGAACAGATTGACATCGCGGTTGTAGCCGATGTCGAAGGCGTCATCGCCCGCTCCCGTGACCGAGCTATCGATGATGCTGACGTTGACCGTCGACAGATTCTCCTCGACATGCAGGCCATCGAGGCCGGCATTGTCCATGAGGGTCTCGGTGAGGCCGAGATTCACCAGGCTGCTGTCCGACAGGACGGCGACTGCATTCAGGGCGGCATCCGAGAAGTCGCTGTCAAACACACTGCCATTGAAGAACGAATCGGTCACGTCCACCAGCAGGCCGTTCCCCCCGGCATTGCCGAAGTCGATATTGGACAGGCTGAGGTTGACCGTTGATCCATCTGTCTGGAGGACCTGGACGGCGTCGCCTGCGGCCCCGGTGAAGTCAGCCGGTGTCCCCATCATGCCGGCAACATTCACGTTCGCCGTGCCACCGTTGAGGGCATGGATGAAGATGGAGTTGATCCCCGCGTTCGCGAAGAAGTCCGCATTGGCGATGTCGACGTCGACGACGGCACCATCGGCGACAACATTGATGGCATTCATCGCCGTGTTGCCACCCGAAACGTTGTTGCCATCCACGATCACCGTCGAACCGGGATCCGAGTTGATATTGAACGCGTTCATCCCGGCGCCGCTGAAGTCGACGTTCGTCGTCGTGGCGATGAAGGACGAACCGTTCATGGCATTGATGTCGAAGCCGTGCTTCGCCGCATTCGAGAAGTTGGCATTGGTCAGCGAGAGCAGGGCCGAGGCATCGTTCAGGTCGATGTTGACACCGTCGATGCCGGCATTGGCGAAGTTCGCGGCCACGCCGTTTCCTGCGATGTTGGCATCGATGGAGCCGCCCATGTCGGCGACAATGTTCACACCGTTGCCTGCGGCATTCACGAACGATCCGGTGTTGATGAAGTCAGCCGTCAACTGACCTCCCGAGGAGCGGAGCTCAATGCCGTCGCCGCCCGCATTGGCACCACCCACGGCGGTACCGGTGATCACTCCCGTGGAGCCATTGTTGGCGATGGCCTGAATGGCGGTCATGCCGCTGTCGTGGAAGGTCGTCGACGCGAGATTGACGTCGAACAGAGAACCATTGTCGGCGAACACCGACAGCCCATAGCCGCCTGCCTGGTTGGCGGTCATATTGCTCATGGCCAGCCGCGCCCCGGACCCGTTGTCCAGGTCGATGATGACCGCATTGCCGTTCGCATCGCTGATGGAGCCATTGCTGAATGAGCCATCGAACAGCGAGCCGTTGTCGGCGAACACGTCGATGGCATCACCACCGACGTTGGTCACGTTCGTGCCGACGAAGGCCAGCATGGCCGTTGAAGCGTCGTTGAGCGTGCCCTGGATGCCGTCACCCAGAAAGGCAGCCGAGAGATCGGACTGGGTGAAGCCCACGTTCAGCAGCGAGCCCTCATCGAGATCGAAGACCAGGCTGCTCCGGAAGGCGCTCGTGGCGTTGACCATCCGACCGGCCAGATCGACACTGGCTCCACCTGTCAGGGACAGGTCAAAGGCATCCTGGGCGGCGCCGTCGAAGCTGCTGTTCGCCAGGCCAATGTTGACATCACCAAGGTTGGACGCGATGACCTTCACCGCATCGCGGCCGACACCGTTGACCAGTGTCGAGGCGAGCATCAGGTCAAGGGTGGCGTCGTTCACATTCACACTGACGCCGTCGGAACCCGCGGCGGAGAAGTTGCCCCCCGTGACCGAGACGTTGGCATCGCTGCCGCTCTGCAGATGCACGAGCAGACCGTTGATGTCGGCTCCACCAGCCGAGGTGTTGGTGGCCACAAGGTTCAGGCGGCCATCCGTGGTGCCGCGGACCGAGATGCCACGACCGGCACCGAGTCCGTTCACGGCGTCATTGAACGTGCTTCCCGTCACAGCCAGGTCGACGCGACCGCCGTTGTGGGCATCCATCAGCAGACCGTTGGAGTTGTTCGCAGCGAACACGTTGGTGGCCGTCGCGCTGATGATGGCATTGCTGGCGTACAGCCCCAGACCGGCCTGACCGCCCTGCAGGAAGCGGACACCATCGATGTCGAGCGTCAGCGGATCGGAGTCGGAATTGGCGATACGGATGCCGCCCATGGCGGTCAGGTTCGGGATGTTGAAGGCGACGTTCTGGATCAGACCGAAGCCCGCCGCGTCGCGGAGGACGATACCGCTGCCGGCACCCGTGAGGTTGGGCAGGCCGATGTCCTTGTTGATGTTGAGGATCGCGAAGTTACGCGCACCCTGACCGCCAATGGCCACGCCGTTGTCGGGTGAGATGAAGTTCAGGCCGTTGACTTCGTTGTTGCTGGCCAGCCGGACGATCGTCGAACCCGGGTTCCCGCCAACGTACGGGCCCTCTCCCACGGGACTGATGAACGGGAACAGGAACGTACCGCGCATGTCGTCGGTAAAGAAGTGCGGCACCCCTTCACCCAGCAGCCGCTGGTAGTTTTCCAGCTGCAGACCATCACCGGCCGGCAGTCGATTGAGGGGAGTCGTGCCCGACTGGTAGACCAGAATGGCGTCGGCTCCCGACTGGTTGGCGAGGTCGAGACGGTTCCAGGGACTCTCAAACGATCCATCGCCGTTGGCGGGACCGTTGTTGGAGACATGCTTGATGACGTAGGGCTGACCGGTCCGCGGATTGATGGACGGAGTGAAGACTGTGCTCATCACGTCGTCAACCGCGATACGCCGTTGCTTGTACAGGCGATCGTAGGCCCGGCGATCGAGCGGGTTCGCAAAACCCGACTTCCCCAGACCGAATTCCCCGCGGCCCAGCATCCAGGCGACGCCCAGGTTCGCCGTCGTCCCGAACAGGTCGTCGTTGGTGACAGCCAGGTCGAGCTGAGCGACGTTGAAATCGAGACCCACACGACCCCGCACACCCGTGGTGTTGTCACCATCCTCGGCATCGTAGTGATAGACTCCCACGCCACCGAAGAGCCATTCGTGATTCGGTACCCAGGCGGTTGCCGTCAGATCGAGGCCCCGCATCTGCTGCTCGGCCGGCTGGTCATCCAGAAATCCGACCTGCATCCCCTGGAACAACGTATTGAGTGTGGGGATGGAGCGGCCCACAGCGTTGATGTCGTTGTTGAACGGCAGATAGGCGTTTCCGCTGATGAGCAGGTGGCTCATCATGAACTCAGCACCGAAACTGTACTGGTTGTATTGATAGCCGTTGGCGCTGGTGTCGTGGGTGTAGCCGACGTAGGCGCCGAGAACGGCCTCCTCCATCAGCCAGCGGTAGCCGAAGTTGACGTCGGTACCGATCTCTCCTTCGTCGTTCCCCATGCCGAGGACGTCGGCGAAGAGGAATCCGTCGCCCCAGGCCGGCCCGGGCAGAAAGGTGCCGACCTGCCAGAAGTTGTCGGTCGACCCGGGACGCTCTCCGAAGTCCCCCTGCAACCAGAGGAACCCGCCGACCGGGCCGATGGGAGCCACGCCGTAGGCGCTCCCGTAGTCGACGTAGCTGCTGTCATAGAGAGCGCCATCGGACAACGAGACGAAACCGGGCTGGTCGACCGTCTGTCCGAAAGCAGCCACACCCATCACCGCGACGAGGATGGCTACAAGTCCCGTGAGCTTCGAACGGAGCAATGCCATTGGTCTCTCCATGACTCAGAACAAACCGCCGTCGCGAGTCCCCCCCGCGTGCCGGCGCAACCCCTGACGTATTCCTTGTGGGTCGATTCGGGTGCAAAGACCGACCGTGACGTACGGAGCGGTCATTACACTCCTTCCTGATATCGGCAATCTGCTAGATGTTCTGAATGGGAAAGCCTCGCAGCATGTAGCTGATTCACGGATTTTGCACCCTGCCGATGACACCGCCCGCGAACACCCTATCTCAAGCGTGTTACGGGAGATGAAACAACCCCTCGCGTTGTGGTTCGGCAGAAGCGACAGCGATGAGCGCTGCCGCTGGCCGGAAACTCCGGGACGCATTCTCTCCGGAACCGCAAGACAGAGACCCTGGGACACATAGGTTGCCGGGGTCAGGCTCAGAGGGCCGCGCAAAAGAAAAGGGGCGGACACCGGAAGTTCGGCGTCCGCCCCAGGCGGTTCAGAATGACTGCGGTCTGAGACTACGGACGAATGCTGGGGTCGATAGAGGCGGCCTTGTCGCGGTCGGCCTGAGCGCCCGTGGTGTCGCCCTCCGACTCACGCCGTTCAGCCCGCTGCAAGTAGGCCTGAGCCACCTTGGGATCGAGCCGCTTCGTCTGACTGAAGGCCTGGATGGCGTTGTCCAGCTCTCCAAGAGTCAGGTAGGCATCTCCCAGAATCGAGTAGGCTTCCTCGTTGGTTTCGAGTTCCAGTGACTTACGGCAGTCCTCGATCGCCTTGGCGGCATCCCCCTGCGTGAGCCAGTACGCAGCACGAGCCGAGTAGACGGGAGCCTGGCTCGGGGCCAGCGAGACGGCCTTGTCATAGTTCGTCAGGGCGATCTCCTGATGCCCTCCGAGCGCGAGATGAGCGGCCCGCTGCACGTAACTCGCGGGATTCTGCGGATTACGGGCGACTTCACCGTTGAGCTTGGCGAGTCCGGCCAGCCACTTGACCTTCTGCACATCCTGATCGGACTCGGAAGCCATCCCGAGCTTCTCATAGGCCTTCTGGCGGCTGGCATGGAACTGCAGGTTGTTCTCCTGGAGTTCGATTGCCCGAGTGAAGTCCTCGACAGCCTGCTGGGCATCGTCCTGATCCATATGGACCAGACCACGATTGTAGAAGGCCTGTGCGAAGTCCGGCTTGATCTCGACGACCCGGTTCAGATCGGCGAGGGCGTTCTCGGCATTGTCCGCCTTGAAGTAGGCCAGTCCGCGATTCTGGTGGGCTTCGGCAAACTCCGGATTGAGTTCGATCGCCCTGTCGAAATCGCTGATCGCCCGCAACCAGTCTTCCTGCAGGAAGAACGCCAGTCCCCGGTTATTGAACGACTGGGCATTCTGTCCATCAAGCTCGATCGCCTTGGAGAAATCGTTCACAGCGTGTTCCCACACCTTGCGAGAGAGCAGAAACAAGCCGCGAGCGTTGTGGAACTTGGGATCCTCCGGAGCAAGGGCGATCGCGCGGTTGTAGTCGCTGAGGACACTGCGCAGCTCATTCGCCTTTGCCAGATGTGACGCGCGCTGGGCATAGAGTTGTGCGCTACGCGGGTTCTGGGCGATCTGCTGGTTGAGTTCGCCAAGCTGCTGAATCCACTGCAACCGCTGCACATCGGCCTGGGCGGCGGCTGTCTGTCCCAACTGCTGGAGTGACGCGATCCGACGCTGGTACAGCTGACCGTTCAGCGGGTTTCGGGCGATCGCCTGGTTGAGATCAACCACGGACTTGTCATGCAGTCCCGCCCGGGCGAGCAACTCGGCCCGGTTGCTGTAGGCGCTGGTCGAATTCGGATTGATCTTCAGGGCGAAGGTGAAGTCGGAGAGGGCGTTGTCGCCGTTCCCCTTCTGCATGTGCGTGAAGCCGCGGTTGTTGTAGCCGTCAGCGAACTGAGGGTTCATCGCCAGTACCTGGTCGAAGTCCTTCAGGGCTGCATCGAAGTCTTTCTGGGCCGCATGCGCGAGTCCCCGCTGATTGAACAGCCGGTAGTTCGTGGGATCAATCTCGAGGGCGGCCGTATAGTCGCGAATCGCCTGGTCATGCTCGCCGCGCGCCAGGTGGAACAACCCCCGGGCGGCCTGATACTCGACGTTGCCCGGAGACAGCTCGATCGCCTTGGTGAAGTGCTGCTCAGCCCGCTGAGGCTCACCCGTGGCGTTGTAGCAGGCAGCCAGCTTGAAGTGGGCGATCGGGGACGGGCTGCCGGCCGTGGCGGCAGTCAGCACGGAAATGGCAGAGGCCCAATCCCGCTTCTGCATGTGCTGCTGGGCCGTCTGTAGCTGGGTCGCCGATTCCGCTGAAGCCGGCGACACACCGGAGGCATTGCCCGGAGCCTGGGTGACATCGGCTGTGTTGTCCTGACCGCAGCCGACAATCAGCAGCAGGGACAGCAGTGAGAGACTTGCAACTGGGGCGCGCATCCGTTTCGCTCCTGCCGGTTCCGATCCGTGAACCGGTCTCTGAAGAAGGTCATTCCGGGGTGATCGTGACACGATGTCCGGCAGATTCTGCTGGAGCATCCATTCGGGCGGGCGTTGTATCGCTCGCCCCGAATCGTGTCAATCCCGTTTCCCTCGCTCTCCTGAGGAGTTACGGCGAGGAGGAACCCTCGACCTTCCCGTCGCCAGAACGCAGCGTCAGCTCTGCCAGATAGATCGCCGTCATTGGACGCCCGGCATCGTCGCGTTCGTGACTGGAATAGTACGAGACCAGGGCCCGCTGGTCGTCGACTGCGACGAATCCGGGATACGAACAATCGCCGCCGCTCGGAAGTTTTGCGAACTCCTCAAGGTGATTATCAATCAACCAGTACAGGGACAGGTGCGCCGGGCCCTCCAGCGTGTTGCGGCCGCCAACCAGCAGGGCGTGTCCCCAACGGCTGAGCAGCGGCCCCCCCACCTGCCGGTCCAGATCGGTCCGCTGCCATTCCCGGTAGGGAGGTGCGGAGCGGCAGACCTGCGCCGGCCGGTCGCCTCCACTCCGCGAAACGGCGATCACGCGACCGCGGTCCTCGAACAAGAACGCGGTCTCACTGCCGAATTCCTCTCGAAACAGGCCGGCATACCTCCAGACGCGGCCGTCCTCACTCTCGAGCAGGACCGTCTCGTTGAGGGGGTCACGCTCCGCTCGCGACTTTGTTTCAGCAAAGTCGCGTTTCCGGTAACCACACAGGTAGGCCCGGTCACCCTGCACAGCGGTCCGCCACACATAGTGCCCGTAAGTGCCTTCGAGCATCTGCGGCCCCTGCCACTCCCGGCCATCACTCGTCCAGACAGCGTACCCGAGTTGCTGATTCATGTCGTAGGTCGGGGGCGAGGTGTCGCCGCAGTACCACGTGCCCGAGACGACGAACAGTTGATCCTGGAAGACCAGAAAATGCGGGTCCCGTGTGTCCCGTTTCGGGACGGAGAAGCGGTGCACCTGTTCCCAGTCCTGACCGTCCTCACTCGCCAGCACGATTACCGACGATGTTGGATGCACCATGTGCCCATCCGCACAACTGCGAAACGTGAGGTAGATCCGGTCACCGAACCGGCACAGATCGGTGAACGCATTGTGCTCGCCGTTGTCGAACACCCGGCGGACCCGAGTCACCTCCACCTCCGGCGAACGCTCGCTCTCACGCCATCGCGCGATCTCCCCGTCGATGCCCGCCGCCTGGGTTTCGGCCTCCGTCAGCGTCCCTGGTGGCGGCGTCCCTGGACGCCGATGACCAATCTCCCACAGCAGCTTCTGGTCATAGACCGAACGACGGCGGGCCACCAGCGCCATCATCCGTCGCCAGTCCTGATTGTCACTGAGCGATGACTGGCCCGTCGTGATCACGGAATTCGCCGTCCGCTGGCCCCAATGAGCCAGCAAAGCCTCGCCCATGATTTCATGTCCGAGGGCCCGGGGGTGAATGACGTCCTGGCCATAGCAGCTCTGCAAATGCGGCAGCAACGGTGTCCGCACATCCACGACTTCGATGCCCGGCTCACCCTGCAGGGACCGAATCCAGGCGGCGTAACGCGCCAGCACATCGTCGTAGCTGCGGACCGGCCGCTGGAAGCCGAAGTGCTCCCCTTCGCGCGGCTCTGGTTTGGGTGAGACGATGCCGGCATAGGGAGGCGGAGTCAGCAGGATGACGCGGGCTCCCGCCGCATGGATCTGGTTGATCAACTTACGAATTCCCCGCTGATATGCTCCGAATCGCTCCGTCGAGAAGGGATGGTAGATGCCGTCGTTCATGCCGTAGCAGGCCACAACGACGTCTGGCTGCGTCCTGTCGAGCACCCGGCTCAGCCGCTCATGCACATCAGGCCGAGGGAAGGGATGGTCCGGCTCCGACAACCCACAAGCCGTTTCACTGCCCAAGCCCAAGGCAATGAACTCGGGGAGCGGGTCGCTGCCCTGCAAGCGGTACCACGTTTCCACGTGATTGATGTAGCCGCCATTGGCGGTGATGCTGTCGCCGATGAAGACGACTCGTCCCCGCAGGGCCTCTGCTTCACCCCGAGCCGTGGCGACCTGGCCACGACCGAAGACAGCCACCAAGGCCATCATGAGGATTCGCGGGACATGAGTCGACTTCTGCGGGCGACGAAGCGGGACCATGGGTGATTCCTGCGGAAGACGCTAAGCCGGGTGAGACCGGATGACTTGTGCCGACCGGTCGGGTCACACAAACGGCGTCAGACCCGGGCGGGCGAGGGGAGGGACGTCGATGTCTGTGTTCCACTCCAGTAGATCCGGCGGGATGAGCACCTGCTGCGAGTTGAGGGCCTCTTCCCAGGTCAACTGCTTCCCCGTATAGGCCGCCATCCGTCCCATGATGGCCGCCATCGTGCTCGTCATCATGCGCTGACCATCGTTGATGGGTGTCCCACCACGAATCGATGCGAACAGCTCATCGTGCTCGGTCTGGTACATGTCGTTCGCGGCACCCTTGAAGCGCCACGCGGAGTTCCCTTCTATTTCCACCCGTTTGCCCTGGACGTTGCCAGTCCCCTGTGTGCCGAGAAGGTAGCAAGAGTTCTCGTTGTAGCAGCCGGGGATCTGTCGCTGGGCCAGAAAACCTCGCGCACCGTTCTCCCAGACATAGTTGATCTCCATGTGGTCAAAGATGTTGCCACCTTCGGCAGGGATTTGTCGCCCGCCTACCGCAGTGCAACTCGCGGGAGGCTGGTCGCCCATGGCCCACATCAGCCAGTCGACGGTGTGGCAGGCCTGTTCGACCAGACCATCTCCCGAGAGAAACGTGAAGTTGTACCAGTTCCGCAGCATCCACTCGAGGTCGGTGATGCCCTCTGGACGCGTGGCCGCGGGCGGCATCGGCTTCACCGGCGATGTGAGATAAGTTCCATACACGGTGCGGACGTCGCCGATCTGGCCATCGAGGACGCGAGTGAACAGGTCCCGCCGGGCGTCTTCGTACCGCCAGCAGAACCCGGCCACCGGCGCTGTCCCGTTCTCCTGCGATTTGCGGACCGACTCCAGGGCCGAACGCACCCCCGGAACATCGGTGGCCATCGGCTTTTCGCAAAAGACATGCTTGCCGGCCTCAACCGCCGCCTCCAGGTGCTGCGGACGGAAGCCCGGAGGAGTCGCCAGCAGCACGACATCCACGGCGTCGATGACGTGCTGAAATCCGCCCAGCCCCGTGAACTGCTGACCTGCATCCACCTGCACGCGATCGGCGATGTCGCTGCTCTTCTGCAGCACCTTGAGAGATCGCTCAAGTTGCTCGGGAAACACGTCGGCCATGGCCGTCAGCCGGGTGCCGCCGTCGGCCTTAAGCGCCTGGGCCGCGGCACCTGTCCCGCGCCCGCCGCAGCCCACGAGACCGACCGTCAGAGTATCGCTCCCCGCCGCGTGCACATGTGCCGATGACGCAAGTGTGCTGGCCAGAGACGTGGCGAGTCCAACCGCCGTCGACGTCTTGAGGAACTCCCGCCGCGTGTCTGCAGGCAATGCGTTTGACATTCGGTACTCCATCTGTGTTCGTGTTGGATGCTCTTGAATCAGTTTATCAGTTGGGGCCAGCTCCAAGCATCCCGACGATCGCCGTCTGAGCAATCGAAGGGAGCCGTTCCACAACAGCCATCGTCGCCAAAGGCGACTTCTGCCGCGCTCCCCGACCGTCGCCCGGTGTCCGTCAGTGCACGTTTATCAGAGCATCGCCTCCAGGAGGACGATGATCGGCCAGTACACGACTTCGATGACATGTGTCAGCCAGTCCGGGCTGTTTCTGGAGAAGTAGAAGGTGTGAAACACGGCTTCGTCCAGCAGGATCAGACCCAGGAAGCCGAAGTAGATCACCACGAACCCCAACACCGCGGGCACAATCGGAAGTCCTCGGGGTTGAGGAGACATGACGATTCCCAGTGGCGGGACAGCCCCATCCAGTTGGCTTGGCCCGCCACCCTTTCCTCTCCACTCACTCGTATTCCCACTTCATGATCCAGGGGTCGCCCATCGACTTCTGTAATGCCTTGAGCCTTGCCTTGTACGTCTCGAGCACCTGGGCATGCTGGCTGTCGTCGGCCAGATTGTGCTTCTCGTACGGATCGGCCTGGATGTCGTACAGCTCGAAAGGCGGGCGGTGAATGTATTCGCCGACCGTCTTCTGACCGTAGGGAGCGTCCAGCCCCTTGCGGAACTGGGCCTGCCAGCTCGACGCGGCCCACAGATCGCTGGCGAAGGGGTAGGGCAACCCATGTGCGATATTCCATATCAGCTTGTACTGCTGATCCCGCACCACGCGCATGGGGTAGTACATCTGGATCTCGTGGAAGGTGTGTGAAGCGAAGATCGCCTCATGATGTACGGCATCCGCTTCCCCGAGAATCGGTATCCAGCTCTGGCCATGATAGTGGTCGAGCCCTTTGTTGGGGCCGCGGTTCTCCTTCGCCGCCGAAGTGCCTTTCCAGAACTCATCGGCATCGACCATGTCCCGGGGGGCATTGGTTTTCGGATCGAGACCACCGGCGAAGTCGAGCAGCGAGGGCGTGATATCGATGTGCGAAATGAGTGCAGTCGATCGAATGCCACGGACGGGCACGTAGGGGTTGCGGACGACGAACGGCACGCGCAGGCCCCCTTCGTAGACCGTCGTCTTGCCGCCCGAGAAGGCCATGCCATGGTCCGACGTGAAGACGATCAGCGTCTTGTCGTACAGCCCGGCCTCCTGGAGGATCTCGACCAGCCGCGCCACTCCCTGATCGATGCGGGCACACGACTGGTAGTACTGTGCCAGCTCTTCGCGCGTCTCGCGCGTATCGGGCAGGAACGGCGGGATCGGTACATCGCGAGGCTCGAAGAACACTTCGCTCACACCCGGATGCGAGCCGCGGTTCGGCCGATTCCCGAACAGGTCGGGCTTCAGTTCGCTGGCTGACGTCTCGTCCCGTCCGCCCCCGCGATGCGGGTCGGACGTACCGAAGTACAGGAAGAACGGCCGCTGATCCTGCGTGTCGGTGATGAAGGCCTTTGCGGCGTCGGCCATCTGTACCGCGTTGCGTCCGCCTCCCTTTGAGATAACTCTCGAACCGGTACACCGCCTCCGGAGCCACGTGATACTTCCCGATCTGGGCCGTGCGATAACCGGCATTTGCCAGCACCCGTGGCATGGCGAGACTCACGACGTTGTGCCACGACGCAAACTTGTGATACGCGTGCTGATGCCCATACTGGCCGTTCATGTGGTTGTGCAGGCCCGACATCACCACCGATCGACTGGCGCTGCAGCTCGCCGTCGTGGCGAAGGCGTTGAGGAACACCGTCCCGTCGGCCGCAATGGCGTCGATGGCCGGCGTCACCGCGACCTCGTCACCGTAGCAGCCCAGCGTCGGGCTTTCGTCATCGGTGATGAAGAAGATGATGTTCCGCTCGGCGGCGGGCAGAGACGATGTGAGGAGCGCGAGCAGCGTGACGGTGATGAGCGGGCGAGTCATGATGAGGGGCAGGTGAACGAGGGACAAGGAGTGAGGAGGTCCGGTGCTGCCATCTTGACGGATGTGGCCGGCGGGGGAAAGCGACCGGCGTGCTGATCGCCCGCTGACGCAACAGACAGGCTGGCATCACTGGTCACAGGGCCACATCGGCGACGGGCGACAATGTGTGCATGACCGACAACCGTTCCATCGTGCGGATCAGTCGCCTGCAGGACCAGGGAACCGAAGACGACCTGCGGGACACTACCGCCGAAGAGCGGTGGAAGGTGATGTGGCCGCTGGCGACGGGTGGCATAGCGTCACGGCGCCGCCGAGTCACCATGTTCGATGCGGAATCACGTGGCCTCATGCTCACCCGCCTGTGGCGTGCGAGCATGCCACGCAGTCGAACGGACTCTCCAGCATTCACGGGACGTCGCCCGTATGCATGGGGCTTTCTCAGCAGGTCGGCGATGTCCACACTCGTGACGTCGACGTGACGCAGGAAGCTGTCGTTGGACGTGTCGTCGAGCAGATTGCCCCTAGGGAGACTGCGGCTCTGGCAGTGCTCCACGCCAGCCCGCTGCCAGTTGCGACGCCAGTTGCCGCTGGATGTCAGCCACGTCTGGCCTGTCGGCCAGGTTGACCGTTTCCCAGGGATCCTGCTGCAGATCGTACAATTCCTTGATGAGATCCCCCTTGTGCTGCCACTCGGTGTAACGGTGACGTTTCGTGCGTACTGAATTGTATTCGCCTGCGTTCCCGAAGACGGTGAAGGCTGCCTGCTTCCAGGGGCGGCTGGGATCAGCCAGCAGCGGCACCCAACTCGTCCCTTCAACGTTCTCGGGAACGGGCATGCCGAGCAGGTCACCCATGGTCGGCACTAGGTCGACCAGCTCGACGATCTCGTCACAGACACTGCCGTTCGCGGGGTTGCCGGGGACACGGACGATCATCGGCACGCGTGTGGACTGCTCGAACAGCGTGTACTTCGACCAGTGTCCATGTTCCCCCAGATGAAATCCGTGATCCGAGAAGAAGATGACGATGGTGTTCTCCGCCAGGCCGGTTTCTTCGAGCGCGTCGAGCACCAGGCCCAGTTGAGTATCCAGAAAGGTCACACACGCATAGTAGGCGGCAATGGCCTCACGCGTCGTTTGTGGTGTGGCATCGCGAACCATGAAGATGTCGGCGGGTCTGCCAAAGCGAACCGCGAGGTCCGGCACTCCCTGGTCCTGGTCGCGCGGGGCTTGAGGTGGCGGAATCGTCGCCGGATCGTACATATCGATGTACTTCTGCGGGCAGATGAGCGGGGTATGCGGCCGGCTGGAACCGAGGGTCATCACGAAGTGCCGATCGGCCCCGGCAAACTCCTGGAGCAGCGCGACGGCTGTGCGCCATGTACTTGCCGTCGCCTTCCTGCTCGTCGGTCAGGCCAGAGGCACCGTAGCGGTCAGACTGCTGGCGGCGCCACGCCTCGTAGTCAGGGCTGTCGCGCGGAGGAGCCTTGGTCGAGGACCGGGGATTGGCCGGAAAACTGAGGATCGGCTCCGGACCTTCCCAGCCGGGCGGACGGTTCTGAAACTCGATGCGGTCGAAGGCACGCATGTCCTCCTGGTTCATGTCGCCGCTGCTGTGAAACAGCTTCGCCACATTCGCCGTGTACACGCCGTGCTGCTTCAGCAGTTGCGGCAGGCTCTTCGTGCCCGAGGGAAGTTTCTCCCGCGAGTTGTGACTGTTGGACAGCACCCGCGTCGAGTGCGGCCGCAGACCTGTGAGGAACGAGGACCGCGAGGGATTGCAGCAGACATACTGGCAATACGCCCGGTCGAATCGAATCCCGCTCGCCGCCAGTTGGTCGATGTTTGGCGTCTGGCAGGTGGCATTGCCATAGCAGCCCCACACATCGGCCCGGCAGTCTTCGATGTCGATGACCAGGACGTTCATCCGTGATGTGTCGGGCAGGGCAGCGTGAGCCTGCGACGGCAGCCATGCAGTGGACAACACCACGAACGCGAGCAGCTCGAGTGAGCATTGGAAGACTCCTGGCAGGAATGCCCGAGTGACTCAGGAAGCAGCACCGTGTCCGACACGCGGGTATGCTTGCGAGCATACCACCGGCCGATCGGATCGTCGAGCGATTGTGCCCGAACGCGGGCGGGCGCGATCTTCGCAGGAGCCAGGTTTCGCACCGCCTCAGCCGCACAGGCAGTGCCGACGAGCCAGTGAGACTCACCGGTGTCCCGCCGAAGCAGCGGAAATCACTTGGCGAGTTTGGAGCGAGGACCTACTGCCCCCCGGCCGTCAGTATCTGGCTCAAGGCGGCAATCAGGCGGTCGACTTCGTCGGCCGTGTTGTAGTGCAGCAGACCGATGCGCAATGTGCCTGCCGGTTCCAGTCTCGCCGCCTCAGTGAAGGGCAGGGCATAGTGGTTGCCCGGCCAGACGTACAGTCCCTGCTGCGCGAGTTCCCGCGCCATGGTCTGCGGGCTGAGGTGGCTGTGCGTGATCGACACGGTTGGCACCCGTTCTCGCAGGCGTGCGCGATCGGTAATGCCCCAGATGCGGACTCCCGGCAGTGTCGCCAAGCCGTCGAGCAGGCGGGACGACAATTCCCCTTCGTAGGTCTGGATGGCGTGGAATGCGGTCTGCAACTCGGCCCGCCTCGACGATTCCGCCCGATCTGAGGACAGCTTCCGGCCGATACCGGCAAGGTACGCGATGGCCGCCGTGACTCCGGCGATGCCTTCGTGATTCTGAGTGCCGGTCATCCACCGTCCGGGCAGATCATCAGGGGACGGCCGGAGCTTGTCGGGAGCAAGCTCTTCCAGCAAAGGGCGGCGTCCCCACTGGACCCCGACATGTGGCCCGAAAAACTTGTATGCCGAGCACACCAGAAAGTCGCAGTCGAGTTCGGCAACGTCGATAATTCCATGCGGGGCGTAGTGCACGGCATCGATGTGCGTCAACGCCCCCATACTGCCGCCGCCCGGCAGATCCGCTGGACCGGATTGATGGTCCCCAGCGCGTTCGACGCATATCCCACTGCCACCAGCTTCGTCCGTTCGGAGAGCTGTCGCTGAAAACTCTCCCAACAGAGCGTGCCGTCGTCGAGATTGATGTCGATGTGACGAACGACCGCTCCCGCACTCCGGGCTGCCAGCACCCACGGTGTCACGTTGGCGTCATGATCCAGTCGTGACACCATGACTTCATCACCGGGCTGCCACATGCGCGAGACGCCCGGCTCATGGCGAGCGTCATCGTCGTCATGTTGGCCCCGAAGATCGTGGTGTGTGGATCGTCGGTTCCCAGCAGGTCGGCCGCTGCCTGATGGGCAGCCTCGAAAATATCTTCGACCGCACGGCTCGTCGCGAACGGGGCACCACGGTTGGCGTTGCTGTCACGCAGACAGCCGGCCACTGCCTCGATCACCGACTGTGGGACCTGACTGCCCGCCGGGCCGTCGAAGCAGGCCACACACCGACCGTTGAGTTCCCGCTGCAGGGCCGGAAACTGCGGACGAACGATCAGCGGATCAAATCCAGACATGATGGTCCCGCATCAGGCCGTCGCGGCTACACACGGTGGTTCCGTGCCAGACCGCGGCGCAGACTCACTTCCCGTTCGGTACAGCAGGACTCATCGCCCGTCGGCGGCAGGTCCCCTGGGATCGCCTTGGCTTCGGGTTTGGCACTCCAAGCCCAGTGATACAGCCCCACAGGATATCGCAGCACGCGCAGCGGAGTCACGCCGATCAGCGTCGTCACCACGTGGACCGTGTCGTGCACATCGGGCTCCTTGACCGTGCGGACCAGCGCGATGGCAACCAGCCGCAGCATCAGGCTGGTGAGGAACAGCACGTGAAAGCCGCTCAGACTGAAGCCACCCCATGCAAAGGAACTGTCCCCCATCAGCATCAATGCCAGACCACTGACGATGGCCGTGATGCCGCCGAACAGCCCCGCCAGGGCCGTGCCGGCCGCGATGAACATCGTCCGGTTGGCCCTCGGGGAGTTCTTGATCATGAACCCGTTATTCGCGATCGCAATCCCGGTGTTGAGCGCCATGTCGACCATGAACACCGGCACGAGGATCAGAAACGCAAACGTGGGCTGGCGCGGCACGAGCAACAGACCGACCATGTTCACCGACTTCAGCGCGACACAGATCGACAGGACAGGGCGGTTGCCATACTCGTCGGCCAGTCGTCCCAGCCAGCGTGAGCTGAGAGCGCCTCCCACCCAGGAGCAGGTCCACAGCAGCAGGACCTGATACAGGTCCATGCCGATGTACTGCAGCAGGTACAGACTGATGAACGGTGCCCCCACCATGGCGGCGACATGCCAGTAGCAGGTGAAGCCAATGAACGAACGAAACGACTCGTGCCGAAACGGACCGGCGACCACTTCACGCAGACGCACGCTGGGTGCGTGGGTCACGCGTGGCTCGTCCACCTTGAGAAAGATCAGGATGTCGAGCACCCCGAGCAGTCCCCCGATCCCCACCAGGATGGCGAACCCTTCGCGAATGTCGACCCCCGATTGCCACAGGTAGAGCGAACTTCCCAGCAGGCTGAGAGCGGCCGTCAACTGCATCCACAGGTGTCGCTTGCCCCAGTAGCGGTTGAGTCCCTGGTGAGGCAGGTAGTCCCCCATCCAGCTCAGCCACAGCGGCGTACAGAAGTGCAACAGTCCCTGATTAAGCGCCCACACCAGCAGAAACAGCCAGACCCAGACCAGGTCCGGGACCTCCGGCCACAACCACGGCCCCGCTGCGACCGGGACACAGATCAGGCGCTGGATCAGCGACAGGCAGATCCACAGCGGACGACGGTAGTTGATCTGGTTGGCGACGTAGGCGGCCAGAAACTGCATGAACAGCATGCCGGTCGGGATGGCCCCGAGAATCCCGATGTGCAGGCCGTTTCCGCCCAGGGCACGCGTGAACTCGATGGACGCCACCGACGTCGTCAGTTGCGTGTAGGCCATCCCCAGACAGCCAGCGATGATGATCGCCAGTCGGGCAGCAGACAACGACCACATTGCTGAGGGGGCCTCGACATGCAGGAATGGTGAAGGCCCGGAACCGCGGGCCCCCCTCCGGCGAGAACTGTGGCAGAAGTTTCAACTCTCATCAAGACCGACAGCGCTTCTGCGATCTGCCGCCACAAACTGCCTGACAGGACCGCCTCAGACCGCGATGCCAAAGTACGTCAGCACCAGATCATCCGGCCCGTCGTTTGTCACGCTGTGCTCCTCGCCGGGCTCCACCACGACACAAACCCCCGCAGCCAGGTTCACCACTCGGCCGTCAATCGAGAGGCGGCCGAAGCCCCGCTCCACAAGATAGATCTCGTGCATCGTCGCGTGGAAGTGCGGTGTCGTCCCCTGTCCCGGGCCGAGCGTGGCCTGCGAGAAGTTGGTCAGATGGTCCACTTCTCCGCTTCCGATCATCACCCGCTTGAGAATCTCGGGGTTATGACTGACCGGCTGGGCCGGGAGATCCTGGAGCGAAACATGCTTCATGGAAGTGCGGTATTCCCGATGGTCTGGGCCGGCAGGACCGGGGCCCGCGTTAAGCCCCTGCGGCCGGAGTGTAGGTCCCGGAGACTGGAGTGGCAAATGCAGTCGCAAGTGCTATGTTGCCTTGGAATTGCCTGACTTCCTCCGCACCGCTGGCGAGAACTATGCCCCGACCTTCGAATTCCGAAACGTCCGCCGAGGTCGAAGCCGAGACGCAACGCATCGGACGGGAGTTGTGGGGCCACCTGGAGCGGCGGCGGCCCTCGGTGTTTGAGCGGCGCTGGTGGCTCGACCACATCCTCGAATGGGCCATGGCCGACGAATCGGTCAAGGTTCAGATGTTCCGCTTCGTAGATGTGCTGCCGATGCTGCGGTCGCACGAGTCGGTCACACGGCATCTTCAGGAATATTTCGACGAGGTGCGGACGGCCCTCCCGACGGCGGCACGGCTGGCGCTCGATGTCGCACCTCCGAATTCACTGCTGGGCAAGGCGCTCGCCGTCAACGCCCGCACCAACGCCCGCCGGATGGCCGAACGGTTCATTGCCGGCCAGACGACCGACGAAGTGCTGCAGTCCGTCGCCCGCATCCGCAAGCAGGGACTCGCCTTCACGCTGGATCTGCTGGGCGAGGCGGTCTTGAGCGAGGTGGAAGCAGACGCCTACCAGCAAGCCTATCTGACCCTCATCCACAGCCTGGCTCCCTTGGTCAATGCCTGGCCGGAGAACACCCGCCTCGACCGGGACGACCTGGGCTGGATTCCGCGCTGCAACGTATCCATCAAGCTGTCGGCCCTGTACAGCCAGTTCAAGCCGATTGACCCCGCAGGCACTGCCGAGGGCGTCAAGGCGAGGCTCAGGCCGCTGCTACGGGCAGCACGCGCCCACGATGCCTATGTGCACGTCGACATGGAACACTACACCTACAAGGACCTCACGCTGCAGATCTTCCGAGAGATCATGCTGGAGGAAGAGTTCTGCGACTGGCCCGACTGCGGCATCGTCATTCAGGCCTATCTCCCCGACGCCCGGCGTGATCTGGAGGACCTGCTCGACTGGGTGCAGGAACGCGGGACGCCAATCTGGATCCGTCTGGTGAAAGGGGCCTACTGGGACTACGAAACTGTGGTCGCCGAGTACCGGGGCTGGCCCTGTCCCGTCTACACCGAAAAGTGGCAGTCGGATGCGAACTTCGAGGAGCAGACCGAATTCCTGATGCGTCATCGCGACTGCCTCAGGCCGGCGATTGCCTCCCACAACCTGCGGAGCCTGGCCCATGCCATCGCCTGGGCCCGGGTACTCGAGGTGCCGGACCAGGCATGGGAGCTCCAGATGCTGTACGGCATGGCCGAGGAGCAGCAGCAGTTGTTCACCGAGATGGGGCACCGCGTGCGGGTCTATATGCCTTTCGGCGAGGCGATCCCCGGCATGGCCTACCTGGTGCGCCGGCTGCTCGAGAATACATCCAACGACAGCTTCCTGCGTCATGCCTACGACACGAGCGTGGACATTGCCGACCTGCTGCGGAAGCCCGGCCCAGCCGCCGAACTCGAGCCTTCCGGCCGCCCCTGAGACTGCCAGTCACCCGCCTGAGAGACACTGGCCGTCACATGGTCCGGCCACCGTCAACGACCAGCAGTTGGCCAGTCGTCAACGTGGTCCCGGTCGCCAGGTAGATGACTGCATCGGCAATGTCTTCGGGCTGGGCGGGGCGGGGGATGGGGTAACCCGCCGTCCGCGCCATCAATGCCTCGTGACTCATGACGTTCTGCAGCCAGCGGGTATCGATGGGGCCGGGGCAGACCGCATTGACCCGGATCTGCGGGGCCAGCAGGCGGGCGAACGACTTGGTCAGGGTATTCAGCGCACCCTTGCTGGCGCAATACGCGATCGAAGAGCCCTGTCCCGACAATCCGGCTGCAGAGCTGATGTTCACGATGGCCGCCGACTCAGCCTTGCGCAGCAATGGTACTGCGGCCCGGGTCACGAAGAACGGCCCCTTCAGATTGGTCTGGAGAATGTCGTCCCACTTGTCATCGCTCATCCCTTCGAGATCAGCATGGTCGACGAAATGCGTCATCGCCGCATTGTTGATGAGCACATCGAGCCGACCGAAGCGGGCGTCGATCTCCTCGATCATCTGCCGCACCTCGGCATCCGAACGAACATTGCAGCGGATGAGCTGCGTCTCGACTCCCTCGGCGGTGACGAGTTTCACGGTCTGCCGGGCATCGGCCTCGCTGCGCGAGTAGTTGACGACGACCTTGAAGCCCAGCCGGGCAAAACGCAGCGCTGCGGCACGACCGACTCCAGTGGCAGAGCCGGTGACCAGTACTACCGGCTGTTCCGGATTCGTGCTCATCGCATCCTCCCGTCGCCAGCCTGCCGGGAACGAGAACTGCTACTGGCCGCGGTCTTCGAAGCCTTCCGGATCGATGCCGAGTTCCTCGACGAGACGGTCGGGAGTCAAGGAATCCGCGATGGCGTAGCGTCCCTCGGTCCAGCGCAAGAGGTCGATCTGCTTGCAACGTTTGCTGCAAAACGGAAACAGCGGCGATTCAGTGGCGGCGGCAACGGCAAGCTGCGCGTCGCAGATGGGACAGGTGATCGGGCGGACCATGGTGTGCATCTCCTTCGCCGCATCAAACGCAAAACACCCCCTGGTGTCAACCCGTGAGATAACTGCAAGCCCACACCGCTGGGCGCTGCTGCCGCACGGCCCCGGAATCCAAGACCGCGATCCGGGACTCTCCCCGTCTCCACTTCCGATTCGAGTTTCCTCCCGGGAGATGTCCCCCCTCGAAGCTACTCGGACGCCGATGACGGTTTCTTTTCGGACTTCGACTCCGCTGAACCCTTCGAGTCTGAACCGGCGTTCGTCCCTTCCTTGGCCTTCTTGTCGGCTGCGGCTCCCTTCTTGTACGAGTCGCTGCGGTAGTCGGTCTGATAGAAGCCGGATCCCCGAAAGATCACGCCTGCACCGGGGCCGATCACCCGTTTCGCCGAGGACTTTCCGCACTCCGGGCATTTGCGAACAGGCTCAGCAGTGATCGACTGAAAGAGTTCCCAGGTATGGTCGCATTTGCTGCAACGATAATCGTAGGTGGGCATGCCACGGTTCCTTAGTCGGGAGATGTCGGGTTGGAAGCCGCAGAAGAAGACTCAGGGGGAGCGACAGACACAATAACGCTGCTCGGACGAATGACTCGATTGTGGAGGACGAAACCGCGTTCGACCTCGTCGACGACGGTCATCGGCGGCACATCGGCCGACGGAATCTGCTGAATCGCCTGATGTTGGTTGGGGTCGAAGGGTTCACCGACTGCCTGGATCGGCGTCGCACCATGCTGGGCCAGTATCGACTCGATCTGTTGTGCAACCATCTCCACCCCCTGAAGCATGGCGTTCAGATCGTCGGTGTGACGAGCGGCGTCGAGCGCCCGCTGCAGGTTGTCGAGCCCCGGGAGCAGATCGCGGATGACTGGGAGGGCCGCGAACCGGCGTTCTTCCTCACGCTCGCGAGCCACACGCTTGCGATAGTTTTCCAGCTCTGCCTGGGTCCGCAAGGCCTGATCGCGCGAGGCGTTTCGCTCCTGTTCAAGCCTCTGCACAATCTCATCGTGCGTCTGCGGGTCCGAGGCCTCGGACCCAGCCGCAGCAGCAGGGTCGCTCCCGCTGTTGAAGGGGATGTTCGACTGTGTGTCGTCAGGATTGTTCTGCGTCATGAGACTCACGAGGGGAAGGGCGTGGTTCGATGTCTGATTCCTGATTGCGCCGCTGACTTGTCGGCGGAGGCACACAACCTGCGACCGTCACGACACTGCCGCCGGATCAGTCGTTGTCCCCACTGACAAGGTTCTTCGAGTTTGTCCAGCCACGACTTCTGGTGCGGGCTGACCTGCGCGACTTCTCGACTTCGGCCAGTTTACGGAGCAGTTCTTCGTGGTGTTCGTCGAGCTTGCGCGGGACCTCGAGTTCAATCTGCACGTGGAGATCCCCTTGACGTCCGCCATGCGGATCGGCAAGTCCCTGGCCCTTCAGCCGGAACACCTCGCCAGGCTGGGTCCCGGCGCAATCGTCAGTTCCTGCTTGCCTTGAATGAGCGGCACCTCGATCGTGGCCCCCAATGCCGCCTGTGTATAGGTCACTGGCACGCGGCAGAGCAGGTGACGCCCTTCACGCTCGAACAGCGGGTGGGACTTCACATGGATGTCGACATACAGGTCGCCCCGCGGGCCACCATCACTGCCCGGCTCTCCCTCGCCACGCAGGCACAACTGCATCCCGTTGTCGACGCCCGCCGGGACGGTCACCTCCAGCGTCACCCGTTCGCTTTCCCGGCCTGAACCGCCACACGTAGCACACTTGGCACGAATAACGTGTCCGGCACCACGACAGGCCGGACACGTGGTCTGCACGCGAAAGAACCCCTGCGCCTGAACGACCTGACCGTGCCCACCGCAGTAGTCGCAGGTATCCGGCTTCGTGCCGGGTTGACACCCATCTCCACCGCAGGCCGTGCAGGCCTTGGAACGACGGATCTGCACTTCACGCTCGCAGCCCAGGGCGGCTTCGGCGAGGGTGATCGTCAACGCGGCCTGCAGGTGAGATCCCCGCCGTGGTCCGCCCCGACCGGCCCGATCGCGGCCGCCGAAGATCCCGAACCCCTCGAAGATATCTCCGAACGCCTCGAAAATGTCGCCCACATCATGGAACTGCTGCCGGCCGGCGGCCCCACGCACGCCCTCGTGCCCGAAGCGGTCGTAACGAGCACGCTTGTCCGAATCGCTGAGGATCTCGTAGGCCTCGGCAGCTTCCTTGAAGCGCGTGACCGCCTCGTGGTCACCGGGGTTGCGATCCGGATGATTCTGCAGGGCGAGTTTCTTGTACGCCCGCTTGATCTCATCCACCGTCGCCGACTTCCCGACGCCGAGGACTTCATAGTAGTCACGTTGTGAGGCCATCGCGGGCATTGTAGCGGCTGTTCCGTGCTCAGTCGTCAGTACAATTCAGGACGAAGTCGAAGCAGCCGGCGAGAAGCACAGACACGCTGGTCACTCCGGGAACTGGTCACCGTCTCGCCGTCCCCTTTCCATGCGTCGAGGCCATCCGGGCGTTCTGGTTCACCCGTGATCGGATCGACGTGAAATCTGCGACAACCCGTGGTTCGTACCGACTGCAACCGGATGGTCTCTGAAAACCCCGGCGGACCAGACGAAACGAGCCACCGGAAACCGGTGGCTCGCTGTGCCTCATCCCGAGGCCTATGAAAAATCTCCGAGACCTTTCGGTCGGCGATCTGTCGACTTCAGATGGGTCTCGTTCACCGGCAGTAGGTGACCAGGGGCCAACGGCTGCAATTCCAGACCTGCCTGTCCCATCCGGTAACGATCCCCTCCTGGACTCTCAACAATCAGGATGCCTGTCCCGAGAACTAGCGCACGACTCCTTCGACATGCGGCCGGTTCTTGCCACCACCTTCCTCATCGATCCGCGTCACGAGGACATCGGTCGTCAGCATGAGTCCGGCGATGCTCGACGCGTTCAACAGGGCGTTCTTGACGACCTTGGCTGGATCAATGATCCCGGCCTTGAACATGTCCACGTATTCTTCCGTGTTCGCATCGAAGCCGGTATTGCGGCCCTTCTGCTTCACCTCGTCGGCCACGACCGCCCCATCGACACCGCAGTTGGTGGCGATCTGTCGGATGGGAGCCTCGAGGGCGCGAGCGATGATCTGCACGCCGATCTTTTCATCACCGCGAGCCTTGACCTCGTTGACCGCCTCAATGCATCGCAGCAAGGCGACGCCACCACCAGGGAGAATTCCCTCCTCGACAGCGGCCCGTGTTGCATGCAGGGCATCTTCCATACGGGCCTTCGTCTGCTTCATCTCAGCTTCGGTCGCCGCACCGACCGAGATGATCGCCACGCCACCCGTCAGCTTCGCCAGACGCTCCTGGAACTTCTCGCGATCGTAGTCGCTGTCCGTTTCCTCGATGTGCCGGCGAATCTGCTGTACACGCTTCTGGATATCCTCGTCCTTGCCACCTCCACCGATGATCGTGCAGGAATCCTTGTCGATCTCGATTCGCTTGGCACGGCCCAGCTGACTGAGCTGAACATTCTCCAGCTTCACACCGAGGTCTTCGGAGATCATCTGGCCTCCGGTGAGCACCGCCATGTCCTGCAGCATCGCCTTGCGGCGGTCGCCGAATCCCGGAGCCTTGACCGCACAGACATTAAGCACGCCGCGCAGGCGGTTGACAACCAGGGCCGTCAGGGGCTCGCCATCGACATCTTCGGCGATCACGAGCAGTGGCTTACCCGACTGGGAGACCTGCTCCAGCAGGGGCACGAAGTCGCGCAGATTCGACACCTTCTTTTCCAACAGCAGGATCAGACATTCTTCCAGAATGCACTTCATGTCCTCCGGATGGTTCACGAAGTACGGAGAGATGTAGCCCTTGTCGAACTGCATCCCCTCGGCCAGCTCCAGCGTCGTCTCGCTGTGCTTGCCTTCCTCGACCGTGATGACGCCATCCCGACCCACCTTCTCCATCGCCTCGGCAATCAGCTTGCCGATCTCCGGATCGTTGTTGGCCGAGATCGCACCGACCTGCTCGATCTCCTGCTTGTCCGAGACGGGCTTCGCCATCCCTTCCAGGAACTCGAGCGCGGCTTCGACGGCCTTGTCGATCCCGCGACGGACGATCATCGGATTGGCACCCAGGGTAATGCCCCGCAATCCCTCTTCGAAGATCGCACGCGCCAACACCGTGGCTGTGGTCGTCCCGTCACCCGCGACGTCACTCGTCTTCGTGGCGACTTCGTTGACGAGCTTGGCCCCCATGTGCTCATAGGGATCATCCAACTCGACCTCTTTGGACACGGTGACGCCATCCTTCGTCACGACCGGATTCCCGAAGGATTTGTCGATAATGACATTCCGTCCCGTCGGTCCCATCGTCACGGCGACCGCATCCGCGAGCTTGTTGATCCCGCGCTGCAGCTTGATGCGGGCTCGGTCATCGAAAAGCAGTTGTTTGGCCATGATGTTCGTTGCAGTTCTCGTGTGGATAAAGTGGAAGCCGCCCTACGTGACGGTACCAAGCCCCAGGTCGCCGAGCGGGTCAGCTCACGACCTTGGCCAGAATGTCACTCTCGCGGAGGATCTTGACTTCTTCGCCGTCGACTTCGATTTCGGTTCCGCCGTACTTGCCGAAGAGCACTTCGTCGCCGACCGACAACGCGACCGCACAGCGTTCGCCGCTGTCCAGCAGCCGGCCTGGACCGACCGCCACAACTTTCCCACGCTGCGGTTTTTCGCGAGCGGCGTCAGGAAGCACGATGCCTCCGGCCGTGGTTTCCTCGGCATCAACCGGCTGCACAACGACACGATCATCAAGGGGACTGAGGGCCATGCTGGTCTCCAAATTGCGTAAGAGTCTGATGTCTGATGTATTTCAGGGATGAACAACACCCCGACGTCTGGCTGCCAGGCCAGCAAAGTGCTCTGAACTAGAATCCACCCATGCCAGGCATGCCACCCATGCCACCCATGCCACCCATGCCACCCATGCCACCCATGTCGTGGTGATCATCGTGATGCTCATCCGACTCCTCCTTCGGCTCTTCGACGACGATCGCATCGGTCGTGATGAGCAGCGCGGCAACACTCGCGGCATTCT
The DNA here is from genome assembly GCA_963715185.1 of uncultured Planctomycetaceae bacterium. Lineage (GTDB taxonomy): Bacteria > Planctomycetota > Planctomycetia > Planctomycetales > Planctomycetaceae > CAVPPT01. The sequence continues at coordinate 62,923 of CAVQRG010000008.1, read as the reverse complement.
GCAGGGCCGTCCGGACGACTTTCGCAGGATCAACAACGCCCGCATCGAACATGTCGCCATAGGCGTCGTTCAGGGCGTCGTAGCCGAACGCCTTGTCCTTGCTCTTCCGGACCGTGTTTGCAACGACGGCCCCGTCCAGACCGGCGTTCTCGGCGATCTTGCGGAGTGGCATCTCGAGGATCTTCTGGATGAGTTGCACGCCCAGGGCCTCATCCCCCGAGAGATTGAGCTTCTTCAGCCCCTCTGCGCACCTCAGCAAAGCCACTCCTCCGCCGGGGACGATCCCTTCCTCAAGGGCTGCACGGGTCGCGGCCAACGCATCCTCCATGAGGTCCTTGCGTTCCTTCATGGCCGTTTCAGTCGCCGCTCCGACGTTAATCTGAGCCACGCCTCCCGCGAGCTTCGCCAGACGCTCCTGCAGCTTCTCGCGATCGTAGTCACTGTCGGTGTCGCCGATCTCACGCACGAATCTGCTGGCGCGACCCTCGATCGCCTCCTTGGAGCCCCCTCCCTGAATCATCGTCGTGCTGTCCGAGTTGATGCGCACTTTCTTGGCACGCCCCAATCGCTTGAGATCGACATTCTCCAGCTTCTCACCGAGGTCCTTGAACAGAGCTTCGCCCCCCGTCAGGATGGCGATGTCCTGCAACATGGCCTTCCGCCGATCCCCGTAACCGGCGCCTTGACGGCTGCGACCTTCACGATACCGCGGAGCTTGTTGACGACCAGGGTGGCCAAGGCTTCGCCTTCGACATCCTCGGCAATGATCAGCAGCGGCTTGCCGGACTTGGATACCTGCTCGAGCACCGGCACCATCGCCTTGGCACTCGAGATCTTTTCTTCGTGGATCAGGACCAGACAGTCATCCAGCTCACAGACCTGATCGTCGTCGTTCGTTACGAAATGGGGAGACAGGAAACCTCGCTCGAACTGCATGCCTTCCACGAGCTCAACCTCGGTCTGCATGCCACGGCCTTCCTCGACCGTGATCACGCCATCCTTACCCACCTTCATCAGGGCGTCGGCGAGCGTCTTGCCAATCTCGCGATCGTTGTTCCCCGCAATCGTGGCCACCATTTCGATGGCTTTCTTGTCCTTGGAGTCCACCGCCTTGGACTGCTTCTTCAGCAGCTCCACCACGGCATCAATGGCCTTCTGTACGCCACGGGCCAGCGACATCGCATCCGCCCCCCCCGCGACATACCGCAGCCCATCCCGGAAGATCGCCTCAGCGAGCACCGTGGCCGTCGTCGTCCCGTCACCGGCGACATCGCCCGTCTTCGAGGCCGCTTCCTTCACCAGCTGCACGGCACAGTTCTCGAACTTGTCTTCAAGTTCGATATCCTCGGCGACGGTGACACCGTCCTTGGTCACCTTGGGTGCACCCCAGCCCTTGTCGAGAACGGCGGTCCGCCCACGCGGCCCCAGAGTGCTGCTCACTGCCCGCGACAGCTTTGAAACACCGGCCAACAGTTGCTTGCGTGCATCTTCATCAAAGCTCAACAGCTTGGACACGGCTTCTCCTACCTGATGGGTCATTAAGTTAACGGCAAACCGGATGATCACGCCCAACCACATGACTGGGCGTACCTTCCGGGAGTTGGCAGACACTCTCCGTGGACAACGGACAGACAGCAAGCGACGTGCCACAAGCAACAACGATCCATAAGATGTTACCGAAAAAACACTTGCGATACATGGTCCCATCCACGCCTCAAAGATGCCTGCCAACATGGCAGATGGCGTCGCCGACAGACTCGTCGCCTAGGCGGGGACCTCGAGAGGATGCCTGCGCAGGAATTCGCCCAGCCGCGCAATCGCCGGATCACGGGCATCTTCGAAGACGTAGTGTCCCGCATCCCCATAACGAGCGACTTCGGCTTGAGGAAGGCGTCTGAGAAACTCCTCGAGGTATTCGGTGGTGAAGCACCAGTCGCGTTCCCCCCACAGCAGCAGCAACGGGTGGCTCTGCAGCCGGCTCAAGCCCTCTTCCACGCCTGTCAGAGTCGCATAACTGCGATGCGTATCCCGCAGCGGGATGTCTCTGACGAACTCATAGATCACAGTCCGGTGGGCCCACGAGTCGTAGGGCAGGAGGTATCCAGCCCGGATCTCGGGCGGCAAGGGCCGCTCGACTGCCATCGACAACGCCGCGCGCGAAGGCATTCAGCCCCTGGACGGCGAGTTTTCCAAAGAGGGGGGTGCGACAGATCGCGATCCGCCGAGGAATACGTTGCCCGCGGAAGGCAGCCGTGTTGGACAATACCAGTCGCGCAAACCGCTCGGGAACCTGCCCAGCAACCCCCATCCCGATGCAGCCGCCCCAGTCGTGTCCGACCAGGGTCACCTGCTGCAAGTCGAGACGCTCGACGAACGAGCGGAGATTCGCGATATGAGACGCCAGAGTATAGCTGAAGGCATCCGGCCGAGGCTTGTCCGAAAGGCCACAACCAATGTGATCCACCGCCAGACAGCGGTATTCGCCGGACAGCTCCCGAACGAAGTGGCGCCACGCGAAGCTCCAGGTAGGATTGCCGTGCACGAACAGCAGTGGCTCTCCGCTCCCTTCGTCCAGATAGTGGTACCGGTGCCCACCAAGTTCAAGAAATCGGGACTGGAAAGGGTACTCGGCAGCAATCGAAGAGCGTTGTGGCACGGATTCAGCAGTGACAGAGCGGCGGTCACGAGGCAATCCTGGCCCCGCGGTGAATTCAGCCGCGATTGTAGGGGCTGGCTCCGGCCTCACAACCGCTAAGGTCGCACCACATGACCCGATCCGGGGCTAACCCCGCACCACACCCGGATCGGGAGGATGGAACCTGTCGTCTTCGCCTGCCGCATGTCAAAATTGACCGGAGGCCGACCGATCCCCGCCCGGGCCACCATTCGGCGCGTCCGGCGAACGGCCGATCAGCATGCGGTTTCGATCCATGAAACCGGGAATGGCTGTTATTCGGCCGGACCAGAACTCGCGACAATTCGTTATGCACACTCCCCATCCGCAGTCTGCCAACCGCCGCGTGAGATGCCTGATGCATGCTCTGCAGGGGAGCGTTGCGCTGGCCGCGATGTTGCTGCTGGGCCCCTGGAGCACACAGACTGCGGCGCAAGGCCCCTGGGGCGTGCAGGCAGAGGCGCAGGTCTTCTGGGGCTCGCGTCATCCCGGACCGACACCGGCATGCCCCGGACTGGCGCCACCGTACTGGGTGGCACAGCCACCAGTCATGATCGTTCCGCCAACGCCCACACCGGGACCTCTGCTCCTCGTGCCACGTCCAGCGGTCGCATTACCGGTGCAGCGAACGGCCCGGCCTCAGCTTTCGGATGCACAGCTCCGCCTGATCGTGAGCGAACCATTCGCCAACCGGCTGTTGTCGACCGAGCATGTCAATTCTGGACCTGTGCGCGACTGTCTGCTGGGCGCAGACGTCTGGGGTGATCAGGTCACCAACACCCGGGTGGATCTCGATTTTCAGCCGTGCGACCAGTCTGCCCGGTGGTTCGTGCGGTTGAATGGCATCGTCCGCAACTCGACAGTGGGGGTCACCCGTCAGGCGGCCGTCCTGTCCGATGGGGCACATGATGTGCAAATCAACAAGCAGGTCGACTTCGACGGCCTGCAGTTGACGACACGCTCCCCGTCGGCCTGGATCACGCCGCACATCGCCCACCGGGGTGCGAACACGCCACTGAATGGACTCCCCGTGGTCGGGCCCATCGCTGCTTCGGTGGCCCTGAATGAAGCTGAGCGCAGACGCCCCGCCGCCGAGTCGATCGCCGCCCGCCGGATTACCCGGGAGATCGCCCCGCAGTTCAACGCCGCTGCAGATGAACAACTGGCGGAGGCCAACCGGCTGCTACGTGAACGACTGCTCCCACTGCTCAGCCGCGATCACCGGCTGCCGAGCAAGCATGCTTGCACGACGACTGACCAGCATCTGATTTTCGAAGCGCGGGTCAGCGCGGCGACAACGGCATCATCCCTCTCCCCTCCCGACGATGTCTCGCCGACAGGCCTCTCCCTGGCCATCCACGAAAGCCTCATCAACGAACGCCTTGCACTGCTGCCACTCGCCGGCCGAGAAGTGACGAACGGGCAGCTCGACGAATGGCTGCGTAATCTCCTGTCCGATCGCTGGCCAGTGGAGGTCGGGCCTCTGGGCGAATCCGGCTTCCCGTCGGGACTCTCGCCCGTGGAGACTCTGGACATCGATCGCGACCGATCGCCCGTCTCCAGCGAAGTCAACGACCTCGACGGGGCGCTGCGGGCCCCCGTTGCTGTCCAGCTCGAGGCCATCCAGCCGGAATCGCCTCTGACGGAACTGGCCACGATCGTGTTCGATCAGGACCAGCCGCTCTCGGTCCACTTCGACCAGGGAGCCTGCACTGTCACTGCCCGCATGGCATTCCGCCTGGCCGGACTGGCAGAGATCCCCACACAGCAGATCGACGTGCGACTTCGGGTGACTCGGTCGGCGGACCTGTGGACGATCGAATCGGAGCAGGTCGACGTCACGTCGCTGAGACCTGCAGAGGACGATGCCGCAACGACCCTCGCGCAACCCATCATCAGACAGCAGTTCGAGGCGCGGCTGCGCCACGTGTCACTGCCCGCCTGCCTGCCGGTGCAACTGCCCAACCTGCCCCCACGAACTGTCGAAGTTCGTTCGGTGACTCTGGAGTCGGGATGGTTGGTGTTCGGCGTCGAGTGACCGGAGCGACGGACGCATGAAGGCGTTGGTGCCAACCGCAACAAACAGGAACGCCCCTCGCGCGTCCGTTGACGAACGAGGGGCGTCGCGGATTTATCGAGCAGCGGGTCAGGCGGCCCGTCCGATACGGGCGTAACGCGCCACAGTTTCCTGGAACCGCTTCTTGCCGTCTTCGACAACGCGGCGAATCTCCTTCGCGTTCTCGTCACTCTCCTTGCGAAGCTCGGCAATCGATTCCAGCGATTCGATCTGGAAATCGCTGATGGCGTCGACGAGCTTCTGGACCGACTGGGGATTGATGGTCGACCCGTAACCGGCTCGCAAGGCGGCCCGTTCCAGCTCGCGCCCCAGATCGGCCACGTCTTCGAGCGACTTGTTAACGCCTTTCTTCATGGCTTCGGTCGCCTGCGTCACCTCATTCAGGCCATGCTGCGAGGTATAGACCGTGCCGAGGATCGTGAACACATGCTCGTTCGTCGTGAAGAACGTGACGGCGCGGCGGTAGACCCGGTCCTTCACATCGTGAGTCTGCTTGAGTTTGGTGATCAGCGTCTCGCCCACGTCGTATCCGACCGACAGGTTCTCCGCGATGTCCTTCAGCAACTGGTAGGTGCGGTCTTCCTTTTCCAACGCCTCGCGGGCTTCGTCACGGACCAGTTCCAGACGCGACCGCTGCCCCTCATCCTTGCCGGAATACTTGTCAACTGCCAGCTGAGCCTTGCTCAACTCGTCCTTGGCCCGCTGCAGGTCGGGAGCATGCTTGACGACCAGATCGCGGGCCAGCACTTCCGCCTCCTTGAGCGCGAAGCGGAAATCGATGTAGGCTTCCATGATCGCATCCTCGCGCTGCAACTGCTCGCGTGTGTCGGCCGAGACATCCTGGTACACATCGACGATCTTCTCGAACCGGGAAGCCGGGCTGCCGCGGCGCATCCGCATCCACATGTTTTGCGCCTTCTCGGGCAGGCTCACCTTCCCATCTTCCAGCTGGGTGATCATCGTCTTCGAGTCTTCCCGGATGGAATCAAACATCTGCGTGATCTGCAGGTAGCGATGCCCAACCGTAATGTTCTCGACGTTGTCCCGCACGAGCGCGTTGAACGTGCTCATATGCTTGATGGTATTCGCGATCGCCAGAGCCTTCGCCTCGTCCACATGCTTCACTTCTTCGAGCAGCGAGATGAGTTCCTGGGGCACGTCATCCCGGGGCTGAATCCCCAGCGTGTCCAGGACCTTCAGGGCCCGGTTGAGATAGACCTGCGTCCCCTTGGTCGGTGTGTGCTTGGCGGCGGCCTTCGCCGGAACCCGGGCGAGCGACCTGCTCGTCCCCTTCTTGCTGGTCTTCGTCTGCTGCGCCTTTCTTCTTTGCCATAGTGGTTGCTCCAGGGAGGGCTCTGGCGGCCGTTGCGACCGCATCTTGTGCGATGTGCTCGAATCGATCGAGAGATCCGCGATGAGACTAGCACTTTCGGGCGGACTGGCCAACTCAGGCGAGGCCCAGTTCCTGTACCTCGCTTCGCGAAGTCTTCAGACTGCGACGGCGCGACACATTCCAACTCAATGACCACGCAACGGGGCCGGGCGGCGGTCATTCGACAGGAAGCCCGCGATTCGCTTGAATACATCCGCCGACCTGGAAGAATCTACGGATCCGCAGAGCGCATGCTGAGCGACACACCCACCACCGCCCCCGAAGACCTCACGCTGCACGAGATGCTGCGCATCATGGATGTGGCGCGTTCACTCCGTGAAGAGCAGGAGACCGTCGAGCGTGAATTCAGCAGGGAAGAGACGATTGCGCTGATCCGTGAACGACTCCTCGCCTCAAGTGAGATCACGGGCGACACCGTCAGCCCCGAAGAGGTCGACGCAGCAATCGAATTGTACTTCGGCAATCTGCATCGCTTTCCTGATCCCCCGGGAGGACTCCAGTACGCCCTGGCGCACCTGTGGGTGATGCGGCAGAAGATCCTGACGAGCGTGTTGACAGCAACCGTCGCACTCCTGCTGTTCTGGTGGCTCTTCTTCGCCACGAGCGGCCCCTTCTCGCCATCGGGACGCCGGCAGCGGGCAATCGCCGAGCACTGGACCGCTGTCCAGTCGTCGTCAGCGACGATTCGGGCGGTCTCCCAGGAGTCGGCGACCACAGAAGAGGTCGATCGACTCCTGACCGAGGCGGAAACGGCTCGAGAGAATGAGGACGTGAAGCGACTCGGCGAGATTCGCAGCCGACTACAAGGCCTCGACACTCAGTTGACAGAGGAGTACGAGGTGCACGTGGTAAGTGGAGGAAGCCGGCAGAGCGGCATCGACCGCTACTTTACCGACAATGATGGCTCACGCGTTTCGGGTTACTACCTGATCGTGGAAGCCCGCCGCCCGACGGTCGCGTCCTGGAACGACGGATCCGCAACAGCGAGACCGATCGTGACGAGCGGGTCACGACCTGGGGAGAACGCGTTCCCGAAGAGGTCTTTGAGCAGGTCAAACGCGACAAGCAGGCGGACGGGATCCTCAATGACACGCTGTTCGCCGTGAAACAGCGCGGGCAACCGGCCGAGACAATCGTGATGAAAAATCCTTACGGAGCCGTCGTGGAACGGCTGGGTCAGATCACGCGGTGGTGATGGCGGTCGGACTGGAAGCACACGAACGTACTTTCATTCGGGCGCTCGCGGACGGAAGACGCAAGCCGCCCGGTCCTCCCGCGGCGACGTTGTTGACCGGACGGTGCGTCGCGATGCAGTTTCTTGTGATGGCAGTTTCCTCATGGTGTTGGAGAAGCAGGCGATGTCGGTACCTGGTGTGACCGTGTTGCGAGAACTGCAGCAATCGCTGGAAGAGGTCCGCTCCCAGGCAACCTCCCTGCGATCGCAGTACCAGCAACTCAGCGACAACATGAAGAAGCTCGTCGATGAGCGGAGCGATACGTTTCGCGAGCTTGCGAAGTTCTACCTTCCGGACCTTTCGCCCGAATCCATCGCGAGCACGCTTGTCGGCATTCGTGATGAGCTCTGGGAGGTTCTCGCGCCAAGGAACGCCGCATCGACGAACTGACCGGTCAGCTGGAGCGGCTGGAAGCCGAACGGAACCATCTCGAAGCCGACCTCGAGACGGTCACTGCCGAACTGAACGTGAAGGTGGAGCAGCGGGAACAACTGCAGAAAATCGTGACCGCCAGACTGGCCCAGGATGAGACGTTTCAGGAGCTGTCACAGGAGGCACTCGTCGCGGAGGCGGCGCTCAAGAGCAACGAGGAACGCGTGGCGGAAATCGAGCAGGAATCGGCCGAAAAGCTGCCCGCCTACGAAAACAGCCGACTCTTCCAGTACCTCATGGCGAGGCAATACGGGACGCCGAGTTACCAGTACCGGGGACTGACCCGCAGGCTCGACCGCTGGGTCGCGCGGCTGGTCGACTATCATCGCGCCCGTCGCAGTTACCTGTTTCTGCAACGGACTCCTCAAATGATGCGTGAGGAAGTCAAACGCCGGGCCACCGAGTTCCACAAGCTCATGGACAAGGTCGAGGGGATCGAGCGGCACGCGTCTGACGAAGCCGGCCTGACACGCGTGCTCCGCGAAGGAGACGCACTCGGGAAGCAGCGGGACGAGCTCGTCGCGAAACTCGATGGACAAAAACAACGGTGCCAACTGGTCGAGCAGGAACTGCTCACACTGCAGCATTCGCAAGGAAAGTTCTACGATGAGGCACTCGAACGCCTGCGGCAGTTTCTCGCCCGCACGGAAACCGCAGTGCTCGAACACCATGCCCGGCAGACCCCGGAACCAACAGACGACGAAACGGTCTCACGCATTCGCTTCCTCGAGCGGGAGATCGCCAGCGTCGAGCCACGCGTCAGTGATCTGTCGGGCCATTTTGATCGCCTGGAGCGACAGAGCCAGGGGCTGGACTTCGTCATCCGCCGATTTCAGCAGTCGAATTTCGACTCGCAGCGGTCGAATTTCACATCCGGGTTCGAGATCGGTTCACACATTGACCGGTTTCGCAAGGGGGTGACTGACAAGGAAGACCTGTGGCAGACCCTCCGCAGTCGCCAGGAGTTCGAACCATCCTGGGTCGAACAGACCGGTCGAGGCGGCGTCGAGATGATCGAGAGTCCCTTGGGCCAGGTCTTGATGCGGGCCATGCTCGAGGCCGCTGGGGCGTCGATGCGTCCCAACGTCGGCCGCAGCATCCGCCGGCGGACATACACGGGCGGACGCAGTGGCGGGTTCCGCATCGAACTCCCCGGCTCCGGATGGTCCGGCGGGGGAGGCCTGCCACGCTCCTCGCTTCCGTCTCCGTCGATGGGACGAGGCGGCGGCGGGTTCACCAGCGGGCGGGGGTTCTGAGTGCCCGGACATTACCGGGGGCGTCGCTGCACTCCGACCACGAGTGACTTGGCCGGGGCAGCTCCCTTTGCGGTGACCACTGCCTCCGCCAGATCGACCGGCACGCCCCAGCGCTAGTCGAACCAGATGCGGTCCCAGCCTTCGAAGATGCAGTCGAGCAGGTCACGCCCCTCGTCAGTCGCATCGTAACGGATCAGCGACTCGCTGCGGTCTGCCTCGGTGAGCAGGCGGACCGTGTCACCCTCCTCGGTGTACAGCCAGTCCGGACGCTGAAACCAGGTGAGGATCTCGACCAGATCCTTGCGCTCGGTTGGCAGAAACACCTGGCCGTCGAGCCGGAGCTGGTAGCCATACTCTTCGAGTTTGGCCCACGGGAGGTCGCTCTCAGACCCTTTCCAATATGGGTACAGCACCGACTCGTCATCCGGCTTGACGTTCGGATTGTGCAGCATGTCGATTGCATTCCAGGGACAGATCGTCAGCTGGTACAGATCGCTGCTGTCGTTGGGGCTGCGGTAGCACATCTGGCAGCCGATGCAGCGGGATGTGTCGATCTGGTGGTAGCTCTGTCCGGGAATCGGGCTGGGCACCTCGTAGATGCAGTCGACCGGGCAGACCGTCGCACAGGACTGGCAACTGGTGCACGAGTCCTTGTTGATGACGTTGAGATACCGCGTCTCCTTCTTGCGGTCGTCCTTGCGGGTGGCAAAGTACTCGGTGACGGAGATGGTCATCGGCGGTGCGAGGAGTGAGAAGTCAGGGGTCAGGAATCAAAACCCACCGGCAGCGGCCCGTGGGTACTTCATTCACAAGTGGGTCGTGAGCAGGAGTCACGAATCCGGGGTCAGCACAGCACATGTCGACTGGCGCGCAGCCGACCACTCAGAGAGCATATCGGTCGGGACGTTGCTCAACCACCCAAGAGAGCTCGAATCGCCCTCGATTCTCACTGTTGGGATCTCACTGTTGGGACGCAGGGGCCGTCTCATTTCCCATACCACTGCAGTAGTTGCGGGTCGTGAGGAAGAGAATCGCCCCCAGCAGCACCAGCATGGCCGCGTGGAACACCAGCAAGACCACCATTTGACAACGACAGGCAGCTGAGCCCCGCCGGGCGCCCGAAGTGCCGTGGACATCACGTCCAGCCACGATGACACGATGAGCACGACCTGAGGGGCAAAGATCAGCCACATACCGACCAGTGTCATCCAGCTGCGCGGGCGGTGGACCGCCTTGCGTACCATGTATCCTTCCGCCCACACGCTCCACAGCGGATCCATCGTGGCCATGGACGAGAGCGGGGCTCCGCAACGTGTGCAGAAGTGCCCGGCGACGGCGTTACCCTTACAGCAGTTGGGGCACAGGGCCGGTGGTTCGGCCTGAAGGGAAGTCTCTGTCGCTGCGGTCATGAATCACCTCATTTCCAGGTCCCAGTACCCGGCAAACTGCCGGGCCGGAATGGGTGTCACAGCACAATCCGACTATACTGGCGGCAGGTGTCCCGGTCGAGCACAAGGTCGACCTTCACCGGATTGGCGTTGTCAACACTTGGAATTCGGGTGCCACTGTTACCGCCAGTGCGTCACAACGAGTGCGAACTCAGAACGTTGCTCTGGCAAAGCCAGTGGCACACAACCCCAAGACCTCAGAGTGACGTAGCACCATGCAAGAACCGACTGCCATCCCTCAGGGCTTTCGATTTGCCGGTCATGCCTGCGGCATCAAGGCCGATCCCGCGAAACTCGATCTGGCCCTGTTCGCCGCCGACCGGCCCTGTGCAGGTGCCGGGGTCTTCACGCAAAATCGCGTCGTCGGAGCCCCCGTGCAGATCTCGCGGCAGCGAGTCCCCGGCGCTGCGGTCCGGGCGGTCGTGATCAACTCCGGTATCTCGAACGCCTGCACGGGTGAACGGGGTCTTGAGGATGCCGCCTGGATGACCGAACGCGTCGCCGCCGAATTGGGCACTGCCCCCCACAACGTGCTGGTCTGCTCCACCGGGGTGATCGGTCACTTCCTGCCGCGCGAGAAGCTCGATGCGGGAATTCCCAGGGTCATCGAGGCTCTGGCCCCTACGGCGTCGTCGCTGGAATCGGCCGCCCGGGCAATGATGACCACCGACACGATTCACAAAGTGGTCTCCCGCCAACTGAGCGCCGACAGCAAGACCGTCACCGTCACCGGGGTCGCCAAAGGGGCGGCGATGATCGGCCCCAACATGGCGACGATGCTGGCCGTTGTGATGACGGATGCCACACTCGATGCGAGGGGGGCCCAGAAGATGCTCTCACTCGCCGTCAACGACAGTTTCAACTGTATCTCGGTTGAAGGTCACACCAGCACATCGGATACCGTCCTGCTGCTGGCCAGCGGTGCCGCCGGAGCACGCATCAACGTCGGAGCCCTGCAGACCGCCATCACCGAAGTCTGCGTCGAACTGGCCCAACTCATCATCCGCGATGCAGAGGGAGCCGAGCACTTTGTCACGCTCGACGTCACGGGCTGCCGCTCGCGCGAGGAAGCCGGCCGCATCGCCAAAGCGGTCTGCGACGGCGCTCTGGTCAAGACGGCAATTACCGGAAACGACCCCAACTGGGGACGAATCGTCTCCGCCGCGGGATATGCGGGAGTTCCGTTCGAGGAAACCGACTGTTCTCTCTCGATCAACGGACTCCAGGTCTACCACCGCGGACGTCCCACCGACTACGAAGCCACGGCCGTTTCGCAGGCGATGGCCACTGGTGAGGTACACATCGAACTGATGTTCTCGCTGGGCTGCGAATCATGTCGTTTCTGGACCAGCGACCTGACCCAGGAGTACGTGCGGATCAACTCGGAATACACAACCTGAGCCGGGCCAGGTTCAGAAACTCACAATGCCGCGACGTCTGGATGGTGCACACGCTGGTGACGTTCAATCGGCACGAAAAAGCCGCGGCCCCTCATGGTTGAAGGGTCGCGGCGTTCCTATGTCCAAAAGGCCGGGCAGCACCAAGCCAATCGCCTGCACACCGGTGGAGGGCGTCTCAGTTCTCGGCTGGTTCGTCGCCGTTGTTCTCGTCGTCAGCAACTTTCACGGCCGCCCCCTGCTGCGTCTCGGCCTTGACGAGCGTCTGGTCTTCGGTGGTCGTTGTCTCATCCGCCAATGTCTCCTGACAACAGGGCAGACCAGCCGCACAGCCTGTCTCTTCGCTGCAAACCGGGGTCGCAGCCACCGTCTTAGTGGCGGCACCGCAAGCCCCCTGAGAGGCGGAACAACAGGAGCCCCCTTCGGTCATCAACGCTGCCTGAGACAGCGGGCAACCACCGCAGCCCTCAGAACTCAGGGCGACGGCCTGCTCATCACTCTCGCTCGGACCGTACTTGTCGCAATAAAGATCGGCAGCATTCAGGGCCGAGCAACCTCCACGCGAGGCGCTGCATGTCGATGTGGACTTGGTTCCATCCGGGATGAAGGCCGCGTAGCGAGCCAGATCCGGTACGGCGCTGACCGCCAGCAGGGCGGTGCCAGCCAGAATCATTGTCCCGTAGACCGTGCCCCGCACAACCCGCGAGAGCAGACTGCTGGTCGCCGGCGTGGCATCCGTCGCATCACCCCCCATCAATTCCATGGCGGGCTCATCGGGAGTGTCGAAGGGCTGCTGAAAATCCTGTTCCGACATGGACATACTCCTCAAGGGGGAATTGGGGTCTGACTGACAGGCGCACATTGCCCGCGCCAGATTATAGTCGATCGCCGCCTCCGGAAAGTGTGAATTGGCTCACACGGAGGTATCATGCATCAGGAACGGCGAACTCTCAACTCCAAACAGTTCTGCCACTCGGGGGTTACGGCATGGGAGGTTGTTCGGAGCGGCTGTGTCACCGGCGGAATTCTCGCCGTCATGGTCTGCGGGGCGGAAGCTGTGTGATCCTCGCATCGGTCGTGTGGATCCACCTCCCCACGTTCGCCCAGAGCCCTGTACCGCCGCCCCTGGTTGTCGAAACCGACCCTCAGTCTCCAGCAGACCAGCAGGCGCAGTTTCACGTTCCGCCTGGCTTCGAGATCCAACTCGTCGCCAGTGAGCCGGACATCGGGCAGCCGATGAACCTCAACTTCGACGTCGATGGCCGGCTCTGGGTGACACACTCCGTGGAGTATCCGTACCCGGTCGCAGGGGAAGGGGTCGAGCCCCGCGATCCTCGCTTCGGGTCTCCCGGCCCGGGTCCGCCTCGGGATCGCCTGTCCATCCTCTCACAATTCGACGCGAGCGGCCGACCTGCAGAGATCACCCATTTCGCGGACGGACTCAACATTCCCATCGGCCAGAGTCCGATCCCGGGAGGCGCGGTCTATTACAGCATTCCCCATCTCTGGATCGATCGCCTCGCTACCGGTGCGGAGCCAGCCCGACGAAGTGTGCTCTTCGGCCCCTTCGGCAATGTCGACACGCATGGTATGGTGAACTCTCTGACGCGCTGGATCGACGGATGGACCTACGCGTGTCACGGCTTCTCCAACACGTCGGTGGTACGAGGTCGCGACGGCCACGAGATCGCTCTGCAGTCGGGCAACACGTTTCGCTTTCGCGAAGATGGGTCCCGCATCGAGCAGTATACGAGGGGACAGGTCAATCCCTTCGGACTGGCATTCGATGCCCTGGGCAACGTGTTTACGGCAGACTGCCATTCGATGCCGGTGACCTGCCTGATTCGCGGGGCGTACTATTCGAGCTTCGGCAAGCCGCACGATGGTCTCGGCTTCGGCCCCGACATGATCGACCACAGCCATGGTTCGACCGGAATCTGTGGTGTCGCTGTCTATGATGCCAACCACTTCCCGCAGGAGTACCAAGGCCAGGTGTTCCTCTGCAATCCGGTGACCGGCCGGGTCCACCGCGATCGACTGGTGTGGAACGGGTCCTCCCCGATGGTGCAGAGCCACCCCGACTTTGTGACTTGTGATGATGGCTGGTTTCGCCCGGTAGATATCCAGCTCGGCCCGGACGGCGCTGTATCTGGCCGACTTCTACAACTCCATCATCGGTCACTATGAGGTCCCCCTCGACCATCCCCGGCGCGACCGGACACACGGCCGGATCTGGCGGATCGTCTGGAGGGGTCACTCGGACGAGAGCACCTCGACGGCTGAAGTGCTTACTGCTGACGAGGCAACTCCGGATCCCGAACTCCGCGCCATGCCCCGGCTGTCACGGGCCTCACGGGCAGAACTCGTGGAGCGTCTGGGAGACCCGAACCTCTGTGTCCGCACACTGGCGACGAACGAACTGTTCGACCGCTTCGGAGCCAAGGCCATCGAGCCGTTGAGAAGCCTGCTGACAGCGAGGTCTTCCGCCGAACAGCGGGTCGGAGCGCTATGGGTGCTCGGCAGGCTCGGGGCTCTCCGTGCGGACGACATCGCCCGACTGTCCGCAGATGGCTCGCGAACCGTTCGTGTCCATCTCGCCCGGTGTCTGGCAGAACAAATGGACTGGTCCCCTGAGATGCGCACGTGCCTGTCGGCCCTGCTGAGGGACGAAGACCCGTTTGTCCGCCGCGCGGCGGCCGATGCCTTCGGACAGCACCCGGAGGCCGCCAACTCCCAAGCTCTGCTCCGCGTGCTGCCGCCGCAGGACTCACTCGACACACACCTGCGGCACACCGTGCGGATCGCCCTGCGCAATCGACTGGCCGGGTCCTTTGACCTCGACGAACTGCACCCGGCAGCAATCACAGCGTTGGAGCAACAGGAGCTCGCCTCCATCTGTCGGGGTGTGGCCAGCGATGCCTCGGCACGGTTCCTGGCGGATGTCCTGCGGGTATCCAACCTGCCAACCGACGAAGTCTCACTTTGCGTGAGTCATATCGGCCGCCATGGCTCACCCGCCACCATCGACATGGCGGCACGTTCTCTGCGAGAGCAGTCGCAGTCAGACCTGACCCGTCAGTTTCAACTGATCGAAGCCCTGCAGCTTGGCCTGCCGCCGCAGCAGCGAGAGGCCGGCGGCCCCTTGAAGGAGTGGGCCACCGATGTTGCCCGCGACCTGCTGCAGCGCGTGCGTGATGAGCAGCGGCGCTGGTCGCAGCTGCCGCTCGCCGACGCCAACGGTCTGCAGCTGGCATGGGCCATTCAACGACAACCGCGCGAGGGACGAGCCGAGGGCCTTTTTTTTGGAGGACGTCCGGACGGGGAACTGGGCGTGGGGATCCTGCGCAGCGAGCCGTTTCCGTTGCCAGCAACACTGACGTTCTGGCTCGCCGGCCACGACGGATTTCCCGATCGTCCAGCGGTGGGCAAGAACCGCGTGCTGCTGCGTGACGTGCAGACCGGGCGTATTCTCGCGGAGACCTCTGCGCCCCGGCAGGATGCAGCCGTGCAGGTGGAGTGGCGGATCCCCGACCGTGTGGACCAAGAGGTCTTGCTCGAAGTCGTCGACGGCCTGAGCGCCTCGGCCTATGCCTGGATCGCGGTCGGCGAGTTCTCGTTGAAGTCACTCAATCCGGTCGTGGATGTTCCGGCACCGATGGCGGCACAACTCATCTCAGCATTTCACATTCGAGAGCTCGACGAAGAGCTTGCCAGACTGGCGACAGACGAGTCGATCTCGCTCCCAGACCGGGCAGAAGTGTGGCGGGCACAACTGGCGCTGTCTCCCGACGCACAGCTCAGCTCCGTGTTACCCCTGGCCCTCGACATGACGATCGACCCCTCGCTGCGTACCGCGATCAGCCAGCAGCTGGCCAGCCGCGATACCGCCGCAAGTGGCGATTTGCTCAAACGCAGCCTGCAAGTGGCGACGGAATCCCGGCAACGACAGATCGCCGACACCCTGTGCGGCAGCAGCGTGGGGGCCGAGCGCCTGATGGAGCTCGTGCGCAGCGGTGCGGCCTCCGCTCGACTGTTGACGGTTCCCACCATTCGCCAGAAGCTCGAAGCGATCGATGAGGGACGCTGGCTCGAGCCGATCGCCGAACTCACTGCCGCGATCCCCCCTGCGAACCAGCGACTCGCGCAGTTGATCGCATCACGCCGGCAGCAGATGGACCTATCCGCGGGTTCGACCACCCGGGGGAAGGCGCTGTTCAGCAAGAACTGCGAAGCGTGCCATCAAGTCGGTGGGGTCGGAAAGCAGATCGGACCACAACTCGACGGCGTGGCGATTCGTGGAGTCGACCGGCTCCTCGAGGACCTGCTCGATCCGAATCGAAATGTCGACATGGCCTTCAGAACGATTACGGTTCTGATGGACGATGGTCGAGTGGTGACCGGCCTCCAACGTCGTGAGGAGCCCGGCGTTCTGGTGTTGGCCGACAGCAAGGGAGAGGAGGTTCGTCTTGATCAGGAGCGGATCGAGGCCCGGCAGCCTTCGGCAGTCTCACTCATGCCAGAAAACCTGGTCGAGACGCTTTCGGCAACTGAATTGAGCGACTTGCTGAGCTTCCTGCTTTCGCCGGCACCAGTCCCGGGAAGTTCGCCGTCCTCCGAGTGACTCTGACTTCGCAGGTGAGCCACCCGTCCGAGAGCCGAGCGCGGCGGTTCAGCGTCCCTGAGGCCGGTCCACTCACGGTTGCGGGGGAGGGTCTCTGACAATCCTCGGAGAATCTCTTGATCCTCCGGCCGGTATCCTGCGTAGGGGAGTCACCAGGTCAGGACCCAGGGCGTTGCGGTCTTTCGAACCACGAGATTTCGCGGCATCCGGTACAGACCTGGGTCCCTCGGCAGGTGGACTTGCCGGTGGATCTCCTGTGATCCAACACCGGAATCCATTACAAACAAGAGAGACGTCGGAAGGGGATTGGCCTTCAGGCCGGAAAATCACCCATTCAACCAACCACGGGAACGACTGATGAGAACCTTCTGGAATCGACTGGCGCTGACGGTCACTCTCTTGGCCTTCACGGCCCTGCCTGCCGCGCCGGGCAGCGCAGCGGACCTGCGTGATGGCGTCCCCCCTGATGTTTTCCTGGCAACGTACCACAAGCACAATCCGGAGCGCGACTACCAGAAGGCGTACTTCGAAAATGTGTGGCAGACCATCGAAGACACCCAGATCTGCCAGCGGCTGCTCGAAGCCATTCAGAGCAAGCTGTCGGATGACGATCGCGAAGGGTTCGACGCAATCCGCGAAGAGCTGACCCGCGCCGTCGAGGGGGTCGACTGGTCGGCACTCGCAGCGTGTACGGAGTCCATCTATGCCCAGAAAATGGACGTTCCCTCGTCGCAGCAACTGGTACTGCTGCGCCTTCCGGACGGGGCCGCGGCCGGGTTGGCCGAAGGTCTCACGAACCTCATCAAGCTGGTCGAAACCCGGTCGAACGGCGCAGTGTCGCTGGTAACGGATCAGGTCGGCGGAATGTCGCTGAACGTCATGCAGTTTCCCAAGGAGGTCCCAATGAGCCTCTGCGTGGGAACCATGGACGACGTGTTCCTGTTTTCGACATCCCGCGAGTTATCGCAAAGGAGCATCGAATTGCTCCAGAACCCCGATGCCAATTCCAAGTTCGACGATCCGCGACTCGCCACCGCCCTCGCCGAACTTCCGGCGTTTGAAGACGGGGTAACGTTCTTCGACGGTCGTGCCCTGTTCGAACAACTGGGGGGCTATTCCGAATTCATCCGAAAGGTGTCGAATGGCAACACACGAGCCGAGCCGGTCGTGAAGTTCGTCGAGGCACTTCTGAGTGAGTTCGATGGCATGGACTACGAGGCAACTGTCGAGTACACGGAAGGGTTCCAGAACCGATCGGCGGCCTATGGTCGCATCCTCCCCGGGACCCGTGAGAAGCTGATGGGCCGCATGCTGACCGGGCAGCAGCCATTCGCCGACTGGACCCGCTGGGTGCCCGCGGAAGCCACCAGTTACAAGCTGTCGACGGGGGTCAGGCTGCAGCCACTCTATGCCTGGCTGATGGAACAGATCCCGGCACACTTCCCCGAAGCCCAGACAGGCCTCGATCAGTTCGCTCAGCTGCAGGACCAGTTCGACATTCACGTCGATGCCGACCTCCTGCAGGCGTTCAGCGGTGAGTCGGTCTCGATCTCCCTGCCGGGTGGCACTCCCGGACCTCTGGGTCCGACGGGGCAATCGGTGTCGTTCCTGCGCTGCGAGAAGCCGGAGCGGATCAAGGAACTGATGCATCGACTGGTCGACCAACTGCAACAGATCCCGCAACTCGATTCGCAGAACATCTCGCTCACTGAGGTGGAAGACCTCGACGGCTTCGAAGAGATCTCTGCCGGCGTCTTCGCCATGGTGGGAGTGCGGCCGGTCGTGGGATTCCGCAACGGCTGGATGGTGTGCGGATCGCACGCCTCCGCAGTCCAGCAGGTGCTCGATACGCTCGAAGGGACGGGGGAGTCAATCGCCGATACTGAAGACTTCAAGAAGTTCAACCTCGACATCGAAGGCCCGGTGGTCTCCATCGGCTACACCAACCTGGCGGAGCAAACGCGAGCCATGGCGATGGGCATCCAGCAGGTCGGAGCGATGCTTCCGATGATCATGGGCGTGGCCGCACAGCAGGGGGCCAACCTCCAAGAGGCCCAGGAGTTCCTGGCGCTCATCCCGAGCATCGGGAGGATCATCGGGGCGTTTGACTTCTATGAAGCGCAACTCTCGGTGACGCAGCCCGGTCCCGATAAGCTCTCCTACACGCGCAAGACGGTTACGCTCGTTCGTCCTCCTGAGACCGAGTCGGAGTAGCAACGCCGACGACAACACGCAGAACCAGTCCGGGCCCCGCTCCCATCGCGAGAGGGACGACCCGGCTGGTCGGCGGCGGTTACGTGTCTGTCATCTCCAGCCCGGTCAGCGTGCCGGTGCTCGACGCGAAGCGGTCCTCCGGAAGTCCCAGCCGGTTGAGTACACTGACGAACAGATTCGGCAGCGGGTAGTTGTTCTTGCGGTCGAAGGCGAGATGCTGCCCGTGGCGGAAGCCCCCTCCAGCAACCACAACGGGCATGTTGCGGTTGTCGTGACTGGAAGCGTTGCCAAGGTTGCTCGTCAGCAGCACCGTCGTCCGGTCGAGCAGATCGACACCATCTTCGTCGAACTCCTGCAACGAACGCAGGAAATCACCCCACGACGACATAACAGCGGTCTCGACCAAAGCGAGCTGAGCCAGCTTCTCTTCATCCTGTCCGTGGTGGCTCAGCGTGTGATAGCCCTCTTCGACACCGGGCAGCGGAACCACACCACCGGATCCGCCCAGATGGTACGTGACGAAACGCGTGGAATCGGTCTGCAGAGCCAGCCGGATCATGTCACTCATCAATCGTTGACGTCCCACGAAGTCGTTGGAATTGCCGATGTCAGTGGGCCGCGGGACATCCACCTTCGGTTTAGATCGCTGGGACCAGACCTCCGACGCCGCCATTCTCTTTTCGAGGTCGCGCACACTGGTGAAGTAGGCCTCGAGCCGCTGTCGGTCTCCTGCCCCCAGTTGTCGCGCGAAGCTCTTCGCGTCGTCACCGACGAGGTCCATGATGCTGCGGCCCTGTCGCACGTTCTCGGCCTGGCGGGCCCGCTCAGCCGGTGAGTCGTCCACAAACAACTGCAGGTACAACTGCGACGGCGAATCCTCTGCGGGAATCATCGCACCGTTCTCGGTGTACGACGGGCTGTCGCTGCCGCTGCTGCTGAGCACAAGCGACGGAAACCGTGTCTGATCACCCAGATACTTTGCCAGGTGCTGGTCGATCGAAATCGTGTTCTTGGCCCGTCCCGAGCTGCCGACCGGATTGGCCGTCAGCAGACTCGCTTCGGCTCGATGCCCCCCGGAGACGCCCGGATGCGAGGTGCCGGAGACGACGGTCAGTCGGTCGCGCAGATCTGCAAGCGGCTCGAGATACGGGCTCAGCGTGTAGTCAGCTCCGGGCTCCTCCGGATTGAGATTGTCGGCCAGCAACCCGAGCCCGAGGGTCATGGCGACGAACCGTCGCGGGGGACCGGCCTCCTGTGACTGGGCGAAAGCCGAATGCATCGCAGTCAACCAGGGGAGGCTCAGTGCGACACCAGAACCCCGCAGGAACGTGCGCCGATCGATCGAGCGCTGGAAGTTGAAGTGGATCTGATGAAGCATTGGGATCGACTCTCCGGTTACTTGGAAAGAAAGACTGGGCTGGCGATCGTGGCATGCAGCAGCGAACGCATCCCGTAATCCGATGCGGCCGTGCTGGCGACAATCGCGTCAACAGCCGGGCGATCGGCAAAGCTGATCGCGGCGCCAGTGCCGTACGTCAGCAGCTTCTCGGCAATGTTGCGGGCCAAGGCCGAATGGTCTTCGAGCATCAACTGTTGAAATCCGTCGACGTCGGCAAACTCACGTCCGTCGGCAAGAGCATAACTGGCATCGACCGGCAGCCCGCGCGACTTGCTGCGCTGGCCGGGCTGTCGATAGAACTCGCGCCATTGGCCGGCCGGGTCGTAGTTCTCCAGCGCGAAGCCAGGTGGATCGAACTTGGTATGGCAGGACGCACACGAGCTGTCGGAGCGATGTTTGGCCAGCATCTCGCGAATGGTGGTCGTGCCCCGAATGTCAGGCTCGATCGCGGGCACCGAAGAGGGCGGGGGCGGGACCCGCTGCCCCAGCAACCGCTCGGCAATCCACACGCCTCGAATCACCGGAGAGGTCGTCGTCCCGTTGGCCGTCACCTTCAGAACAGCCCCCTGGGTGAGCAGGCCGCCCCTGTGGTGCTCCGGCAGGATCTCCACGGCCCGCAACTCGTCGCCGGCAACACCCGGGATCCCGTAGTACCGCGCCAGCCGGCTGTTGAGAAACGTGAAGTCGGCGTCGATCAGGTGACTGACACACAGATCGTCAAGTAGCAACGATTCCAGAAAGGCATGTGTTTCGTCCAGCATCGACTGCTGCACAATGATGTCGAAGTCGGGAAACATCCTGCGGTCCGGCTCGGTGAAGTCGATCAGGCTGAGGTCCAGCCACTCGGCGGCCAGATCCTTCACGAAGTTGACCCCGCGACGGTCGGCGAGCATGCGGTCGACCTGCGCCCGCAGGACCTCCGCGTCGTGCAGACGGCCCGCATCGGCCAGCTCTGAGAGTTCATCATCGGGCATGCTGTTCCAAAGCAGGTAGCTGACTCGGCAGGCAACCGCATGATCGTCCAGCATGCCGGCGCTTTCGTGGAAGTACAGGAAGCGGGGTGAGCAGAGCAGGGACCGGTATCCGCGCGCAGCGCGGTCAGCAGGTCCCCGCCATCGCGAAGTGACTCGTGGGCCATCGCCACAAACGGTTCGAGTTCCACGTCGTCCACCGGTCGCCGAAAGGCGCGACGGGCAAACGTCTGGATCAGGCGCGCGGCGTCTTGCTCCGGCTCTGCGGACTCCAGCCGGGCGGGCTGGCCTTTGACGCCCGGACTCAGCTCCAGATCGTCGAAGAGGAGCCTGTGGACCTGGTCGTTGTTACTGCCCGGGTGAAAGCGTTGCATCCGGATCCAGTCGATAGCAACGCCGGGCACATCCTGAGGGTCCCCTTCGCCCGTCCCCACCTGTCCTCCGGCAAACCGTGCCTTCTTGAGAGTGTTGTCCCCAGGCCGGATCTCGAGCATGTGCCCCTTGGGCAACCAGGTCTCGAAGGTCCATTCCTGGGGCTCGCGGCCGCTTCCAGGCTGCCGATCCAGCCCAGCAGCGGAGCACTGGAGACACACCGGCCGCTGCGGACCGTGCACCAGACTCCATGATCAGCAGGACTCTTCAGCGCAGATGCGCGAACGGTGAACCGGTACCAGCCATCTTCGGCCGCCGTGGTGGCCGGCAGCCGACCATAGAACACGAGATCCGAAGCCCACGTCACCGCCTGCTCGTCGATCAGTTCGGGTTCGCGGACACGTGAACGTGGACGACGGCGCGACAGGGCCTGCGCATCGAGTGTGCGTTCCCATTCGTCCGCCGGCGATGTTGCCCGTCGGAAGGCCTCATCAAGAGCGGCATCGATCACCGCGACCTGCCGTTCGAGTTGAAAGTGCGACATCGCCTGGCCAACGGCAACCGTCGAGAAGCCGTTCGTCCGAGGGGCGTCAGGCAACCGTCTGGCCAGCGGAATGTCGATCCCCAGCAGGTCCTGCAGTGTCCGTTCCAGTTGGAGGTTCGTCAGTCGGCGGGCCCGGACACGGCCCAGCTCTTCCTGCTCCTGTCGCTGACGATCGCGCAACCAGCTTTCGGTGGCGGCCAGAAAGCCGCGGACCTCTGTCGGGTCAACGTCACCCGCATCAGCTGGCGGCATTTCCCCGTCGTGGACACGATCAAACAACCGCACCCACTTCTCGACCTGACTGCTGTCCTGCAGGTCGGTGTCGAGGGCGGTCAGATCGAAGGCTGCCTCTGAGGCCTCTCCCTCGTGGCAGTCGTAGCAGTGACTCGTCAGAAACGAGCGGACGGCCGCGGGTGCTTCGGCAGCAACGTGGTGAGGCCTCGCCAGACCGATGACGAGTGTTGTCAGCAGGACAGTCAAACGCAGCGGTGAAAACCGATGGCGGGCGGCGCATATTCGTAGGCGTGCAGATGACGCAAGGGATGTCGTCATGGGATGCTGACTCACTTCGAAGGCGGGATCACCACGCGACGGCTGTCGTCATGTACGTGGTGACAAATTGAAGGAGGGACCGCGAACGATGCATCTTCCCGGGAGGAGTGATGAAGTCAATCTCCTTCGGCGACCATGTGATCACCTCCGAAGTACGTCACGCGCCCGGGAGGACGCGATAAATCGCGGACGTCTAAATTATAGACCATGGCCAGAGCTGCTGTGAAGCTCTGATGTGATTCGAGTTCCCGCACGGATGGTCATCTCGCGTCATCAGTCGGAAGCTTTCGCTCCGGCAGGGATGATGGCTGCCGCGAAGTTGCCCGGGCCGGGCGAAGTGATGGTGACCGATGTCCCGCCGTCAACCTGTGACTCCGCACCCCACTCGCCGGCTCCAATGTCGATCCACCGCAGGGTGAAGGGCCCTGTGCCGTCGCTCAGGTCCAGTTGCACTTCACCACCTGCCGGAAAATACAGGGCATACGCGTGTCCGGCCTGTGCGGCCAGATAGGCCTCGTTCTCGACCCGGTCGGCGAGCAAGCTGCTGCGCCGGATTCACCGACCAGAGCGGAACGAGGGATTCGAGTTTGCGGGCGGCGCAGACAGGCGAGGGCCTTGTCGTTCAGACCGAGCCCCGAGTCCGGACGATGAAACCGGATCGAGGCCGCCCCCGCCAACAGGTGACGCCAGAACCGTTCGATGGCATCTTGGTCGGTATGTCCGAACTTGTTGCCATCGGCCCCGTACGTCTTGGTGGTGTTCATCGGTCGGGGGCGATCCGCGAGATACTTCCGCACGAACAGAAAGTTGTCCCAGTGCCCCTGGCCGCTGTTGTGGTTGTTCTGTGAGACGTCCACAAACGCGTAGAGCTCGGGGTGATCGAAGGTCTCGCGGTGCGAGCTGTCCTTGAGATTCCAGTTGTCCCACATCTCGGTCAGCATGACCTTGCGGCCGGCTTCCTCCGCCCGCCGCCGGATCAGTTCAGCCCAATAACGGCCCCACGCCGGCTCGGCCTTCGTTTCGTTGTCCATGCAGTACAGGACGTGGTCGTATCTCAGGCTGTGATCGAGCAGCTTGTTCACGTACCGTTCCTGACGAGACAGCACGACCTGGTTATTTCGCTGCCCCGGCGTGGTGTAGAAGAAAGGCTGCTTGTTCGCACCTGGATGATCGGGATAGCTGCGTGCGAAGCCCGACGCCTCGTACGTGTAGTTCACATTGTTCGCCGGGTTGTAGGGATGAATCTGCCAGTGGTTGGCTCCCTTGTTGTCGGTGTAATCGAAGCGATCCCAGACCTCGATCTGGACAAAGACCTTTCGCCGCGCGGTCTCCTGCAGCAGGCGCTCGAACCGACCCCAGTAGTCTTTATTCCACTGGTCGAGGTCGTAGCGTCCGTCGGCGAGTTGTCGGAAGGGATACGCCTCGAAGCCCTGATCCCTGCGATCGCTCATCGTGTTCCGAACGACGTTGCCACCGACCCCGGCAAGCCGGTCCAGTTGTGCAGTGAGCCGCTCGGCGGGCCACTGGAACAGGTTGTCGTCGTCACTCCCGCCCAGCAGCAGGACAGGCTGACCATCGACGCTCCAGTACCAGCGATTCTCGGCCCAGGGCTCGATGGCACGCGCGTGCGACGCCTGCCAGATCACGAACAACATCAGCAGCGAACGCGATTTCATTGGTGGCGCCTCGTCATCCGTCCGCTAAGCACAGCAGACGTCCTGCCGTGCGATCCATATTCGGCCAGCAACTCTCGCATTATAATCAGAAATGGGCTTGCGGGAGCAGCGGGCCATTTACCAGCACGACAAGAGCCGCTGGCACGAGCGGTGCCTGCCATCTGAACGCTCAGTGTTGCTCATCAACCTGCCCCGGGGAGGCGTGCATGCTTACGAGCCTCTGGCTGCCAATCGTTGCATCCGCTGTGGCGCTGTTTTTCGCCAGCTTTCTGTCATGGATGGTGTTGCCGATCCACTTTTCGGACTGGAGGAAGTCGGAACAGGAGGACGAACTCCTGGAAGGGATCCGGCGGCTGAACCTGCCTCCGGGGAACTACATGTTTCCGGGCTGGACTACGCCGGGAGAGATGCAGAGCGAGGAATACACGCGCAAGTGGAAGTCAGGTCCGAGAGGCGTGATGACCGTCTTCGGGAACGTCAGCATGGGCCGCAATCTCGCGCTGACGTTTCTCTACTTTCTGGCGGTCAGCTTCTGCCTCGCGTACCTGACACAACTCCATATTACCCGCGGAGCCGAGTTCATGACCGTCTTTCGCTTCGTGGCGACAGCCGGTCTGCTGACGTTTCTGGCCGCGATCGTGCAGCACGCGATCTGGTTTCACAACCGGATCACCGGCCACATCATCGAGTCGATCGCCTACGCGTTGCTTACAGGTGTCATCTTCGGCCTCCTCTGGCCGGGCGCCTGACCCGGACGTGGCAGGAAGCCTGGCTCGGCAGGATCGCTGACATGAGCTGCGAGCGCGGGGCCGGTGCTGCGAGATCAGGCCGTCACTCGCCCAGACAGTACAGCGTTTCCTTCCGCTGAGGTGCGGCGCCGCTGGCCACCCGCATGTAGATCCGACCGTCACAGATGGCGGGCGTAGCAAACGCTTCGTCCTCGAGCTGATTGCGGGCGACAAGCTGAAATCGTTGCGGGTCCGCCTTGAAAACGAACGTCGTGCTGGCTTCGTTCGTTGCGTAGATGATGTCACCGACCAGGACAGGGGACGCGGAGATCGGCCCCTCCAGCCGTTCCTTCCACATCTCTCGACCATCGCGCGCACGCCAGCAGAAGGCGATTCCCTGATCGTTCAGGGCATAGACGTGCCCCTCGTGGACGAGCATCGACTGTTCGTAACACTTCTGCCGGTTCTTCCAGAGGACCTGGCGGGAGCCATCGGCCTTCACACAGATTGTCTGGGCCTCAGGATAGCCTCCGCTCGCAAACACCAGGTCGCCTTCCCAGACCATCGTTCCACAGGTGGCCATGGTCGTGCCGGGCGTGACCCAGAGCCCTTCGCCGTTGCGTGGATCGTAGGCGGCGACATGCTCGCAGCCGCTCATAAGCAACTGCGGCCGCTGACCGATGTTCGCGACAATTGGAGACGAGAAACTCAGCATCCGGGGGCGGTCCGCCTTCCAGACGCGACGGCCGGTTTCCCGGTCGTAGGCCGCAAGGTAGCCACCTTTCTCGGAGTCCGCGGCCAGAATGACCAGCGACTCGAACAGCGCCGGAGAGGGCGCATACCCGTACTCGTACACCTTAGGATCGTACGGTCCGACTTCCTGTTTCCAGACCTCGGCACCTTCCAGATCCAGAGCGGCCAGCGTCAGACGGGCGTGATGGTGAAAGACGACGAACAGTCGCTCACCGTCACAGGCGACGGTGCACGTCGCATGCGTGTTCTTGGGATGTGTCTTCGGGAAGCCCCCTTGACTGACCTCGGTTTGCCAGAGCTGCCGTCCCGTCTCCCGGTCGAACGCCACCACCGACTGGATCTGACGGGTCTCATCAGCGGTCGCGAGGAAGATCCGGTCACCGACGATGGTCGGGGAGGAATGTCCCCGCCCGGGCACCGAGGTCTTCCAGACAACGTTCTCCGTCGTGCTCCAGGTCACTGGCGGATTCTGATCCGGGTCGGCGACGCCATTGCGATTCGGTCCTCGCCAGACCGGCCAGTCGCCGGCCACAGCCGTTTTAGTCGGTGTGCTGGACGTCGCTCCCGGCAACAGCGCAACGACACACAGCAGCACAACGTACATCCGAGACATTGCCGATGCTCCAGCAGATCGCGACGACGGGACGCGCGATCACGGGACCGCACATGTCGCCACGCTAGAAGATCGTCTCGGCTCGGGCAAGTGTCGACCGGAACCGGCGGACGTGCGAATCGCTCACACGTCCTGGTTCCGTCGGGCGTCCAGACCTTATCCCTTTGGCACGATCCCGATCTGATCCGGCAGCGCGGGAGTGATCCCGCACGAAGGACGCGGCATGTCGGCCGGGCCCTGCACGAGAGGAATCGGTTCGTTGACCGAGTGCACGGCCGGATTGAGCCCCAGACGCTGCAGTTCCGCACGCACCTCATCGCAGTAGATCGGATTCATCACGATGACATGATCCGGAGGCGACTCGACGAGTTGCCGGGGCGAGAGCACTTCGTGGCCGCTGCCGGGCATGAAGTGCCCCTGCTTGAAGGGGTTGATATCCACGGCCGCCGCCACGTCACCGGGATTCGGGATCGTTGTCAGGAAGGCGACCCCCTTGGAGCCGGCTCCCCAGAGCACAACCCGCTGTCCCTGGGCCGCCAGCTGCCCGAGAACCGCTGACCAGTCGCTGATCATGTTCGAGACCCGCGTGCTGAACTGCAAAGCCGCGGCCTGCAGCACTTCCTCGTCCTGCTCCAGCGGCAGCGCGGGAACGGTGTGACCCGTGACTGGGCGAGCCGCGATCACGATGTACTGGTCGTCGTAATCCAGTTCGAGGTCGATGACGTCGAACCCGGTGGCCCGGAACAGCCGGGCGAGCGACCCCGTGCTGAAGTACGAACAATGTTCGTAGTACACATCCCAGAACGCACCTTCAAGCAACACGCGAAGCACGTCCGGAAGTTCAAAGAGCACGAGTGTGTCCGGCCTGTCGCCGATTGACTCGCGAACGCGTTTCATGAACTCGAACGTCGGGCCGATGTGCTCGAGCGTATGCCGGCAGCAGACCAGGTCCGCCTGTAGATGGGCGTACTTCGGCCCGTAGAAGTCCTGGATGAATTCGACCTCCGCAGTCGTACGCCCTTCCATCCGCTCCGGGACAAACGCGGGGTCGACACCGATGCCGCGATTATTCCCCAGCTCGCAGAGCAACGTCAGGAACTCACCCTTGCCGCAACCGATCTCGAGCACAGTCTTGTCGCGGATATCGTAGCGGTCGACGATCCGCTGCGCCAGGGACCGCGCGAACGCGTTGAACGTGCTGGAGAAGCCCTGCGTCTCTTCGTAGCGTGGCGAGTACTCGTGCACGCTGGGATCGAACGCCATGTTGCAGAGGAAGCCGCAGTCCGCACAGTAGCCCAGATGCATGCTTCCCCGTCGATATCCGACGGCAGCCTCCCGCGTTTCGAACAGCAGGACGCTGTGCACCGGGATCTGGGGAACTTGGTACAGAGACTGCATGTCGCCACCGCCGCAGTTCGGGCAGTGGGGGAGCACGTTCGGCTGGGAGTCAGAAGAAACCAGGGTCATGACAGGTAATCCTCGAGGGTGGTAGCGTCGATGATGCGAACTTCAGGCAGCGGAACAATGAAGCGTCCGCCGCGGGCAAGGTACTCGCGCTGCTGCGGGATGATCTCCTTGGCCAGGTTCCACGCCAGCAGCAGGCAGTAGTCGGGCAGATCACTAGCCAGGTGCTCGGTGGGCAGGATGGGAATGTTGACCCCCGGCATGTACTGGCCCTGCTTGTGCACGTTGCGGTCCACGATGTAGTCGATCATCGTGTGATCGAGCCCGGCACAATTGAGCAGGGTGCAGGCCTTGGCGGCCGCTGCATACCCGGCAATCCGCGCCCCGTCGGCTCGCAACTGGTGCACGAGTGTCGTCAAGTCTCCGAGGACCTGACGCACGCGGTGACTGAAGTTCTCGAAGTGCGAGAGTTGATTGACCCCCTCACGTTGCTCCTGAGCCAGCAGTTCGACGACCTGAGACGAGGGAGCTTCCACACATTCCACGAAGAGACGCAGCGAACCACCGTGGGAGGCCAGCCGCTGGACGTCGTTCAGAAACAGGCCATGCCGGCGAAACAGATGATCCAGTGACGTCACCGAGAAGTAGCACAAATGCTGATGGTAGATCGTGTCGAACTCTCCGTGGTTGACCAGATCACGCACATAGGGAACTTCGATCACGAGGATCCCCTTGGGCTCGATCAGCATCCGCATGCCTTCCACGAACGCGTTCGTGTCCGCGACATGGGCCAGAACATTGTTGGCGATAACGACGTCTGCCGGACCACGCGAGTCGCGCAACTCGAGTGCCAGTTCGCGTGTGAAGAAGTCGCAGAGCGAAGGGACACCCGCCTCGATGGCGGCCCGTACCGGGCCATCGGCCGGATCGATCCCAAGACAGGGAATTCCCTGCTCCACGAAATTCTTCAGCAGATAACCGTCGTTGCTCGCCAGCTCGACAACAAAGCTGTTCCCGTTCAACTGGCGCCGCTCGATCAGATCGTGGGCGTTCTTGCGTGCGTGCTTGAGCCACGACTCGGAGAACGAGGAGTAGTAAGGGTAGTCTTGGCAGAAGAGCACTTCGGGCGGGACCGTTTCCAGGATCTGCACCAAGGCACACCTGGGACAGAAAGCCACTTCGAGCGGATACCGATCGGCGGGACGATCGATGTCCGCCGGCCGCACCAGTCCGTCCGCGAGCGGGGTCTGGCCCAGATCGAGAAACGACAGCAGCCCGGTCTCCCCACAGGAACGGCAGGGGACCGTCACGGGTGCATCAACCGCAGCAGACTCACAGGTGGCAGTGTTCATATCTCAGAGGTCATCGGGGTTCGAGGTGGGGTTCGTTCATTGGCCAGGCAGCAACCGGTCCGGGGACAGCGGCAGCAGCCAGTAACTTGTGACCGCGGCGGACGTCGGCCGCTCCCGGACAGGCAGCTGGGCTGCATTCTGTCCGGGGCGCGTCCAGCGCGGCCTGATCTAGGCGCGGGTGGTGAGCTTGCGCTCGACATGCCGCAGTTGAGAATCGAGGGTCCCTTCGTTGATCAGCATCTTCAGGTGGGCCAGTCGCTGGTATCGCGGGCCCTCAAACTCAGCCGGTGTGAGGCCGTCGCCGACGTAGGCCTGGAACAGTTGTTCGGCTCCCCGACGGGCCGTCCACTGGGGACGGAATCCTCGCAACGTGTTCAGGGCCTTTTCACAGTTGACGCGATAGCAACGAGTATCGGGCGACGCGTCCGCACTGAATGCCAGCTGGCAGTCGGGCACGGTCTCTGCCACAATCCGGGCGATGTCACGGATCTGGTAGTTTTCGTCGGTTGATCCCACATTGAACGCCTCGTTGTGCACCTCCTCGACCGGAGTGTGCAGCACTGCGGCAAACGCCCGGGCGATATCCTCGATGTGCACGATGGGACGCCAGGGACTCCCGTCGCTCTTCAGCAGCACCTGGCCGGTGGTCACGGCCCACGCCACGAGATTGTTGAGCACGAGATCGAACCGCAGCCGTGGCGACACGCCGTACGCCGTCGCACTCCGCAAGAACGTTGGAGAGAACGAGTCGTCGGCCATCGGAGCAATGTCTCGCTCCGAATTGACCTTCGAGCGTCCGTACGGTGTGACAGGACGCAACTCCGACGTCTCGTACAACCAGTCCTCGCCACCCGCTCCGTAGTTGCTGCACGACGAAGAAAAGACGAACTGCCGCACGCCCGCCTGCTTGGCGAGCTCGGCCAACCTCACCGAGGCGTGGTGGTTGATGTCCGCTGTCAGCTCGGGATTCAGATCCCCGAGCGGATCATTGGACAACCCGGCCAGATGCAGGACGGCTTCGAATCCACGCAGGTCGTCGACCTCCACATCGCGCAGGTCCTTCTGAATCGTCGGGACATCCGGCAACGACCGCGTGCCATAGGTCGCCCGCCGGTACAGGTCGCTGTCCAGGCCGACGACCTCGTGACCCTGCTCGCACAGCATCGGAGTCAGAATGGTCCCGATGTAACCAAGATTGCCGGTGACTAAAACGCGCATAGTTCCTTGTTCCTCTTCCAGGTCATCCAGGGTGCCGCCCCCGACTGAGCCAGTCCGTCGAGCAGGCGCTTGTCACGAATCGTGTCCATACACTGCCAGAATCCGTCATGCCGATAGGCCATCAGCTCGCCCCGGTGCGCCAGGGCTTCCATCGGTTCACGTTCCCAATGGGTCTCGTCCCCTTCGATGAAGTCGAAGATTTCGGGCTCGAGCACGAAGAACGCCCCGTTGATCCAGCCTTCCGAGGTCTGTGGCTTTTCCGAGAACTCGACCACACGGTCCCCCTCGAACTCGAGATGTCCGAAGCGGGCTGGCGGGCGGACCGCGGTCACGGTCGCCAGCCGCCCGTGTGACCAGTGAAACTCGAGCAGCTCGTGCAGATTGACGTCCGAGACGCCATCGCCCCACGTCAACATGAAGGTCGAGTTGCCCATGTAGGGGGCCAGTCGCTTGATGCGGCCGCCCGTCATGGTCTGCTCGCCCGTGTCGACCAGATGTACGGTCCAGTTGGCATGGTCGACATGCTCGCGGTCGTGGCGCAAGACCTCGCCGGAGTGCGTGCTGACGGTCATCGACCCCTGCAGCGAGCCGTAATCGACCATGTACTTCTTGATCTGTTCGCCCTTGTAGCCCAGGGCGATCGAGAACTCATCGAAGCCGAAATGGCTGTAGTGCATCATGATGTGCCAGAGGATCGGCCGCCCGCCGATCTCGACCATCGGTTTCGGGCGGGAGACGGTCTCTTCCATCAGACGCGTGCCGGCTCCGCCTGCCAGAATGCCAACTTTCACAGGATGCTCCGTCGCAGGTGGTTTCAGATGTTGTCACAGCCAAGAGCTGATGCACGAATCTATCACCCTTTGGAAAAGGCCTCGGACGGAATCTCAGCGAGATCCCGAGATTCGCCTGTCTCCTGTCCACTCGTTCCAACCTCGCCGAAGCGCTGCCTTGCGGAAACGTGGAGACGGGCCGATGTTGCGAACCGGCAACATCAACAAGGCCTTCCACTTGTCAACACCGCGTGGCGACCGCGACGATAGCCGGCGGGACTGGTTCCGCAGCGTCCTGTCACGCCCCCGTTTCGCCTCGCCCCGCCTGCCGTCAGGAATCTCATGAGATCAATCCTCTTGACCATCGCCGCGCTCCTCGTCATCCGGCAGTCAGGGCAGGGCGAGGGACCACCGACCTCAACGCCGACACATACACGCCCCGGGCAGAAGGACGTGACATCGGTTCGTATCCCTCACGACATCCGAAGCGTCGAAGGGTGGACGGTCCATGTCGACCGCAGTCTGCTGCAGGAGGATGCGGCACCCCTCGGCCCATTGGCCCTGCGGGTGCTGGCGAATCAGCTGTTTGTCATCTCGCTGCGACTTCCTGCAGATCGGCTAGAGAAGCTTCGAGAGGTACCGATCTGGCTGGATCGAGAGCACCCGTTGACGAGCCTGCAGTATCACCCCAGCGCCGACTGGTTGCGCGAGCATGGATACGATTCTGCAATGGCGCGGGGCGTGCATATTCCCCGCGCCCATCGTCTGGTCGATCACACGCGGCTGCATGATCAACCCTGGTGCATGCTGCACGAATTGGCGCACGCCTATCACCACCAGGTCCTCGGCTGGGAACAGGCGGCCATCCGCCAGGCGTGGCAGTCCAGCGTCGACAGTGGCCGTCTCGAGTCGGTCCCCCACATGAGCGGCAGACCGCGTCGACATTACGCGCTTACGAACCCGAAGGAGTTCTTCGCCGAGATGACGGAGGCGTTCATCGGCACGAACGACTTCTACCCCTTCGTGCGGGGCGAGCTCCGCGACTTCGATCCGGAGGTCTACGCGCTGATGCAATCCCTCTGGATGGAAGGCTCTCCAGAAACTCCGGCAGCCGACTGACGCGGATCAGGCCAGCAGCTCGGTGACCGGATGGTGCTCTTCGACACCCGTCAGCCGGAAGTTGAGTCCCTGGTGCCGAAACGCCAACTGCTCGTGATCGATGCCCAGGCAATGCAGAATCGTGGCCTGAACGTCGTGCACATGCACAGGCCTCTCCACGACATGAAAGCCAAGTTCATCGGTCTGCCCGATCGTCAGTCCCGGCTTGATGCCCCCACCGGCAAACCACATGGTGAACGCCTGCGGATGATGGTCGCGGCCCAGTGAACGTCCCAGTGCAGCGCTGGTCTCGACCATCGGCGTCCGCCCGAACTCTCCTCCCCAGACGACCAGCGTGTCCTCCAGCAGTCCGCGCTGCTTCAGATCGCGAATCAGGGCTGCACAGGCCTGATCGGTTTCCCGGCACTGGTTGCGCAGTCCGCCGGCCACATCACTGTGATGGTCCCAGCCCGCGTGGTAGACCTGGATCAATCGCACACCCCGCTCGGCCAGACGCCGCGCCAGCAGGCAGTTGTTTGCAAAGGCCGCCTGGGGCTTTCCCGGCGCGGCCCCGTACAGATCGAGCGTTGCCCGCGTCTCCCCGGTCGAGTCCATCAGTTCGGGTGCCCGTGATTGCATGCGAAATGCCATCTCGTAGGCATTGATCCGTGTCTGGATCTCGCGATCCCCTGTCTGTTCCAGCCGTTGTTCGTTCAAGTGCCGAATGAGATCCAGTGTTGCTCGCTGGGCCTGCACGTCATAGCCCGCGGGATTCGACACATGCAGAATCGGGTCGCCTTCACCCCGAAAGGGGACCCCCTGGTGCAGCGACGGGAGGAATCCCGCGCTCCACATCGACGCGCCGCCACTGAGGCTTCCGCCACTCTTCAGGACGACGAACGCCGGCAGATCGTCGGCTTCACTCCCCAGCCCGTACGACAGCCAGGCTCCGAGGCTGGGTCGCCCGGGAATGCCACTCCCGGTGTTGACGAAGATCTGGGCAGGAGCGTGATTGAACAGATCGGTATGAACCGAACGGACGAACGACACGTCATCGGCCACCTCTGCCAGATGGGGCAGAACCTCAGAGAGCTCGGCGCCGCTCTCGCCATGCCGCTCGAACCGGAATCGCGGTCCGAGAACAGCCGCATCCGGCTGGATGAACGCATATCGCTGCCCCTGGATGATGGCGGGCGGCAGCGGCTGGCCTTCCAACTCGGCGAGCTTCGGCTTGTAGTCGAACAAATCCAGCTGACTGGGGGCACCCGCCATGAACAGAAAGATCACCCGCTTCGCCCTGGGGCGGAAGTGAGTCGGCCGTGGGGTCAACGAACTGGTGATCGCGGCCGAGTCCGCGCGGGACACTCGAGCGGGGCTGCGAGCTAGCAGCCCGGCCAGCGCCAGTCGGCCGAGGCCCACGTGACAGTCCTGAAAGAAATGGCGTCGCGTCCGCGCAAGTAACCAGTCGGTCTCACGGACCGGAATGTGCGACTGACTCATGTCACCTGCTCCTAAGGTTTCGTGATCGCTTCGTCCAGATTCATAACCGCTCGCGCCACCATCACCCATGCAGCGAGTCCAGGATCGTCAGCCTCGGAGATCTTTGCGGCGTCCAGCTCACCGGCCAGCAATCGGCGCTGCTGTGCCTGTTGATATTGCAGAATCGCCTGCATTTCTTCCTGGGTGGGCGGCCGTGTGAGCACGCGGCGAAAGATCGCCTCGGCGCAGTTCCAGCGGTGTGTGAGTGGTCGAACACACTGCTTGTGCGAGTGCCCGGGCCATCTCCTGGTACATCTCGTCGTTGAGCAAGGTCAGCGCCTGCAGCGGCGTGTTGCTGCGATCCCGCCGGGGAGTGCACATCTCGCCGGTCGGTGCGTCGAACACATCGTACGCAGCGAAGGGCGCGGTGCGTTTACTAAAGGTGTACAGCGAGCGGCGATAGCGATCCTCACCAGTGGATGACTCCCAGGGAGTCGCGCCGTAGGCCAGCGCCGTCACACTCGCCGGCTGGGGCGGATAGACGCTGGGACCTCCCACCTTGGAAGACAGCAGACCGCTCGCCTTGAGCAGCAGATCCCTCACGGTCTCGGCGTCGACGCGGACGCGCGACGCGCGGGCCAGCAGGTGATTATCGGGATCGCGCTGCAGGAGTTCCGGAGAGATCCGGGAGTCCTGACGGTAGGTCGCGCTCGTGACGATGAGGCGGTGCAACTCCTTCAGAGACCAGTCGTCCGCCATTAATTCGCAGGCCAGCCAGTCGAGCAACTCGGGATGAGACGGAGCCTCCGACTGCGTCCCGTAGTCGCCGCTGGTCGGCACCAGCCCCTCGCCAAAGAAGCTCTGCCACGCCCGATTGACGGCCACGCGACTGGCGAGTGGATTGGCCTCACTCACCAGCCAGCGTGCGAACTCCAGCCGATTCCGGGGCTGCACCTCATCCGCCAGCCCGAACAGTCCGGGTACTCCGGGGGTCACCTCTTCGCGCAGGCTGAGATACTCTCCACGATGATGACGAAACGTCTTGCGCGGGTGATCAGCCGGACGCTCCTCGAACACCATCGTCGTGGGAGCCTCCGGCAGCTGTTGCCGCAATGCGTCGATCGGCTGGCGGGCGTCAGCCAGCAGAGGCGTGACCCGCAGAAACGCTGCCTGCACCGTCTCCCGCTCGTCGTCGCTCCAGGCCGCGGGGTCCTGCGTCAGCAGTTTTTCGATCTCAACGGGCAGTGTCGTCGCTTGAGACGGACCGACGTCGGAGGTGCACGACAGCCGAAAGCGTCCCAGGCTGGCGGCGAAGTGCCGTTCGAAGAGCAGCTCGATCTTCAGCCGACCGGTCCGGGGCAGGGGGGTGGCCAGGTTGAGCACCAACTGATGCGGCTGGCCTTCCGCACCGGATGTGGACCAGCCCGTGGAACCGTCGCCATCAATTACGTTCGTCGCCGCCGCCTCACCACTCCCGACGCTGATCTTGCCATAGCTGTGGGATGCCCCGGAGAACGAGACCGGCTCACCATCCACGGCGGCCTTGACCTCGCTCAGAAAGAAGTCCCCCCGCCTCCCCTCGTAATAGGCCCGCCCAGGGCCGCCCGCAGGCAGGCGCACGTCTGGCAGCGCTTCCAGACGCAGCGCAGTGATCGGGGGTCCCGCGCCATCGAGCTGGTACCACAGCGTGTAGACGTCGCGTTTGGTAATGTCCCCGCTGGAGAGAACCGAATTGTCTGCCAGCAGTGTCAGTCGCGGCAGGTTGGCAGACAACTCGTCGGGACGCAACGTGGTCCAGCGCACGGCTCGCGCCTGCTCGACCGCCAGCCATTCGGCGTAAGCCTGCTGTCGATGCCGCTCCCGACGCAACTCCTCGGGCTCATCACCCTCCAGCGGAGGAAACCGGGATGCCAGCTCGGATTCCAGTCGCGCCATCTCTTCCTCGAGCGCGCGACGGCGTGCCGTCGTCCGCGGGTCGTCAATCACGAACTCCCTCTCGTCGGCGTTGTCGAGAAGCGCCATCAATCGGTAATAGTCCGTATGGGTGATGGGATCGTACTTGTGAGAATGGCACTGGGCACAACCGGTCGTCAGCCCCATCCAGACGAGCCCCGTCGTCGCCACACGATCGACCAGGGCATAGTATCGAAACTCGAGCGGGTCGATTCCTCCCTCTTCGTTCAGCATCGTGTTCCGATGGAACCCGGTCGCAATCCGCTGTTCGGGCGTTGGATCGGGCAGCATGTCACCGGCAAGCTGCTCGATGGTGAACTGATCGAACGGCATGTCATCGTTGAGGGCCCCAATGACCCAGTCGCGGTAAGGCCAGATCGATCGGGGACGATCCTTCTCGTAACCATTGGTATCGGCGTATCGGGCGAGATCGAGCCATACGCGCGCCCAGCGTTCCCCGTAATGTTGAGACTCCAGCAGGCGCGCGACCAAGGCCTCGTAGGCCTCAGGGTCCGTGTCAGCTGCGAACGCATCGGCCTCTGCGGGCGTCGGGGGCAGCCCGGTCAGGTCTAGTGAGACGCGCCGGATCAGCGTGTAGGGATCCGCCTCGTCGGCAGGCGTCAGCCCGGCTGACTCCAGACGCTGCAGCACGAAATAATCAATCGGATTTCGTGGCCAGTCGGTCGATCCGATCTCGGGGACCCGAGGCCGCTGAAGCGCGGCGAAGGCCCAGTGTTCGCCATAGTCGGCCCCCGCGGCGATCCAACGACGCAGTCGGTCCACCTCCTCGTTTGACAGCCGGGGCCCGGCGTCCGCGGGCGGCATGACTTCGTCGCCATGGGTGCTGGTCACTCGCGTGAGGAGTTCACTCCCCATGGGGTCACCCGGCGCGATGGCCCGATATCCTCCCAGATCGGCGGTCGCCGACGCCGGTTCGTCGAGTCGCAGGTCTGACTCCCGGGCGTCCTCGTCGGGCCCATGACAGGCAAAGCAGCGCGCAGCCAGCAGCGGTCGAATGTCACGGTTGTAGTCGACCGGATCATCCGCAGGCGTCGACGCCGGGATCAGCAGCAGTAGCGCCGTCAGCTGCGCCACAAGTCGCAGGCGATTCTCCATGGAGTCCTCGGGAAGGTTCACTGCGGCGTGCATACTCAGCGGAAGAAGTTGGGATCAGAATAGCACGTCGTGCAACCGGCTTGCCAAGGTCCTGGACGGAACCGTCGCGCGACGGTACGCAAAATCGGCGTTCACACGGTATGATGAATCGAAACGAGGACCGCGGCTGCAGCCTGCAGCACACTTGCGAAGGGAGTGAAGCGAGGTCATGTCATCGTCACCTTCAACGCAACCTCCTCGAATCTCCGAGGCCGATGCCGTTCTGTGGGCGGTCGTGGACCAGATTCATGAGGTACTCTGGCGATCGACGGCCACCGGGGAGCAACTGTTGCTCAACCACGCTGGCCAGTCCGCCTTCGGCTGGGAACGCGAGCAGCTCCGCGCAACACAGCCCTGGTGGCAGCTCGTCGTCCATTCAGAGGATCAGCCGGCATTCGTACAGGCGATCCGAGAGGCGCTGACGGGCCGCCCGGTCGAGCATGCCTATCGGATCGTGACGGGTACGGGGGAGATCCGGGAGCTTCGCGGTCGCACGATCGGCATCGGCGGTGAACAGGGGCGGGTCACCGCACTGGTGGGGATCGTTGTCGATGTTACCGAGCAGACCGACAGCTCTGCAGTCACGACTGCCGCGCCTATCGACTTCCAGACCTTGGCGGACAGCCTCCCGCTCCATCTCGTGATCAAGGACGCGCACGGTCGGCGCACGTTTGCGAATCGCCGATATCTGGAGCTGCACGATTGTGCGCTCGAGGACATTGTCGGCAAGACCGATGCACAGCTGTTCCCCGAACATGTGGCCCGGAAGTTCTCGGAAGACGATGCGCGCGTGCTGCGCACCGGTGAAGTCCTGCGCGACATCGAGCAGTTGCAGACGGCTGATGGAGAGCAGCGATGGATCGAACGCATCAAGTCTCCCGTCAAGGATGCCGACGGCAGAATCATCGGTGTGCAGGTGCTCTACTGGGACGTCAGCGACCACAAGCTGGCGGAGGAGGCGCTCGACCACGAACGTCACCTGCTCCATGTGCTGCTGGAGAACATTCCGGACAGCATCTATTTCAAGGACGATGACAGCCGGTTCCTCCGCATCAGCCGGAGCATGGCAGAGAAGTTCGAACTGTCCGATCCCATGGAAGCCATCGGCAAGACCGATGCCGACATCTTCACGGAGGAGCATGCGGCCCAGGCGCGGGCTGACGAGGTACGGATCATGCAGACCGGCGCGCCACTGGTGGCGCGGGTCGAGAAGGAAACCTGGCCTGCCCAGGACGACACCTGGTGCTCGACCACCAAGATGCCGCTGTTCGACATCCACGGGCAGATCGTGGGCACATTCGGGATCTCGCGCGACATCACCGAGCTCAAGCGTATCGAGGATGCGCTGCAGCGCGAACGCGACCTCTTGCGGACCCTCATCGACCATCTGCCCGATCTGGTCTTCGTGAAAGATCGTGATGGACGCTTCGTGATGGCCAACCGCGCCATTGCCCGGTTCCTGGGAGTGGCCGGTCCGGCAGACGTCGTCGGACGGACCGACGACGACTTCTTTTCTCCGGAGTTGGCCGCGCATTTCATCGACGATGACCGCCGGGTGATGGAAACCGGATCGCCCCTCATCGATCGGGAAGAGTCGGTCGTCGGCACAGAAGGACAGGCGCTCTGGCTGTTGACGACCAAGATCCCCCTGCGGGACACGGCCGGCGAGGTCATCGGCCTGGTGGGGATCGGCCGCAACGTGACGCGCCTCAAACGCGCACAGCAGCATTCCGAACGGCAGGCGCTCGAAGCGCGACTGCTGCATCAGGCCACAGCCATGGCCGCCGAGACCAGTTCCCAGGAACGAGCCTTGCAGGCGTGTGTCGACAGTGTCTGCGAGCTGGCGAGATGGCCCGTGGGTTGCGTCTATCTGCCCATCGTCGATGACGCCGGGGCACGGCTGGAGCCTGTCGGCATCTGGCATCTGGATGACCCCGCTGCGATGGCGACCCTGCGTGCCGCCATGCAGGGCGTCACGTTCCGCCGGGGTGAAGGACTGCCGGGTCGGATCTGGGATACCGGAGAACCGGCCTGGATTCGGAACGTGCACACCGACCCGGACTTCTCCTGGCCTCGCTCCTGTGGAGAGCTGCTCCTGCAGGGAGCGTTCGGGTTTCCCGTGAAGATTCGGGATGAACTTGTTGCCGTGCTCGAGTTCTTTGCGGTCGACGAGATGATTCCCGACGACCAGTTGATCGTGGTGGTCCGCAGTCTGGGAGCCCAGGTGGGGCGCGTCATCGAACGCCAGCGCGCCGAGCAGGCCTTGCGCAGCGCACGCGACGCCGCCGATGCTGCGAATCGGGCCAAGAGCGACTTCCTCGCAAACATGAGTCATGAGATTCGTACGCCGATGAACGCCGTCATCGGCATGACGGAACTGCTGATGGACACGCCGCTCGATCCGGCCCAGCGTGAGTATGTCCGCATGGTCCACGAGTCGGGCGACGCACTGCTGACGTTGATCAACGACATCCTCGACTTCTCGAAAATCGAGGCCGGCAAGTTCCAGCTCGATGCCGTCAAGTTCAGCCTGCAGGAGACGATCGGCAATACGATGAAGACCCTGGCGCTCCGGGCCCACCGCAAGCACCTGGAACTCGCCTACCACATTGCCTCCGACGTGCCCGATCTGCTTCGCGGCGATCCCGGTCGCCTGCGCCAGGTGCTCGTCAACCTGGTGGGCAACGCCATCAAATTCACCACCGCGGGGGAAGTGGTGGTCCGCGTCGGTACAGCCGAGCGCCTCGGCGACCAGATTCGCCTGTGGTTCGAAGTCCAGGATACGGGCATCGGGATCGCGCCGGAAAAGCAGCAGGACATCTTCTGTGCCTTTGAACAGGCCGACACATCCATCACGCGGCGCTACGGCGGAACGGGACTGGGACTGGCCATCACGCAGCGCATCGTCGAACTGATGGAGGGGAAGGTCGAGGTCGACAGCACGCTGGGCGTCGGGAGCACGTTCCGGTTCACAATTCTGGTGGATGTCGTCGGAGAGTCGGGTCGTCCCGCACGTTCCTCGTCCCCGGCAGAGTTGCGGGGAATGCGCGTGCTGGTCGTGGATGACAATGCCACGAACCTGCAGATCCTCTCCGAGATGCTGCGCAACCAGGGACTGCAGCCACTCGCCGTCGCCAGCGCCCACGAAGCGATCGGGGAACTGCGGCGTGCGCAGGCCGATCGCGAGTCCTATCCCTTGTTGCTGACGGACATCAACATGCCTGATGTCGACGGCTTCACGATGATCGAACAGATTCGGCAAATGCCCCAGATTGATCCGCTAGTCATCATGGCGCTGACGTCGGGGGATCGCGTGGGCGATCGTGCGCGATGCACAGAGTTGAACGTTGCCGCGCACCTGATGAAACCGATCAAGCAGTCAGAGCTGTTCGACGCCATCGTCGAGAGTCTCGGCTATGGCCTGTCCACGGAGGGAAGCGGACCGCCGTCGCAAGAGCAGCAACCAGAGCCGGTGCGCCCCTGAAGATCCTGCTGGCAGAGGACTCGCATGCGAATCAGGTGCTGGCAGTCGGCCTGTTGAAGAAGTGGGGTCACAGTGTCGTGGTCTCGCAC
The DNA here is from genome assembly GCA_963715185.1 of uncultured Planctomycetaceae bacterium. Classification (GTDB taxonomy): domain Bacteria; phylum Planctomycetota; class Planctomycetia; order Planctomycetales; family Planctomycetaceae; genus CAVPPT01. Next base: position 22,566 of record CAVQRG010000008.1, on the reverse strand, counting down.
AACGGACGACAAGCCGTCGACTGCCTTGAACGCGAACCATTCGATCTGGTGCTGATGGATGTGCAGATGCCGGAGATGGATGGTCTCACGGCCGCGCAACTCATCCGCCGGCGGGAACGGGATGGTGATCACTGGCCACAGCAACGATCCCGACTTCCCATCATCGCCATGACTGCGCACGCCATGAAGGGGGACCGCGAACGATGCCTGCAGGCCGGCATGGATGACTACGTCTCCAAGCCCATTCGCGCTGGCGAACTGCAGACGGCCATCGCCAGGTCGCTCGAACCCGACACCGGGACAATCCCGCAGTCACAGGACGCGTTGGCCAGACCGATCCAAGCGGCGGCAGACCCCGTCGACTGGTCACTCGCCATGGCCACAGTGGAAGGCGATCGCGAGCTGCTGCAGGAAGTGATCGACGCGTTTCTGGAAGAGTGTCCGCGTCATCTGCAGCAGTTGTGCCAGGCGTGGGCGACCGGTGATGCCGCGACCGTCGCTCGGCTGGGACATCTGATCCGCGGGGCCTGCCGAACATTCGGTGCCGAGGACGTTCGACGCATCGCCGAGGTGATTGAAAGCCAGGGTCGCGCTGGTCAACTCACCGACGCGAAGGAACTTGTCGATGGTCTCGATGCCGCGCTGCAGGACCTGATCCAGTCACTGCAGACAGCCGAGAGTCGTGTGGTTCCGCCGAAGCCAGACCGTGGTCCGACCTCCGGCTCGTAGGCCAGCGACCGGTTCGCACACTCAGGCGAGGGGCTGGGCCACGTATTGCAGCAGGTAACAGTAGTGCAGTGCGCTGCCGGTGATCACCATCAGGTGCCACGTGGCGTGGTAGTACGGACGCCGGTGGTCGTTGGCCAGAAACCAGGTTCCGCCGAGGTACATTCCGCCACCAAGGACGATCAGCAGCACACCGGCCAGACCGCTGATCTCCCAGGCCCTCGGCAGGGCCAGGAATGGCATCCAGCCCAGTCCCACGAACCAGACGGTCGGCAGCGACTGGTCCCCCGTCCGCGTCCGGGCGAAGCAGCCGATCAGGGCAATGCTCCACATGATCGCGAGCAACACGGCACAGGTTCCCGCCTCCAGGTGCATCAACGCAAAGGGTGTGAAGGCGCCCACGATATGCAGGAAGATGCAGACCTGGTCGAGCATCCGGAACCTGGTGCGCCGAGGATCGCCGGGTGCGAAACTGTGCGAAAGCGTCGACGCCCCATACACCCCGACCAGTGATGCCAGGTAGATCACGCACCCCACGGCGCGCCAGACGTCCCAGTGCATTCCCACCAGACGCAGCATGACCAGACTGCCTGCCAGACTCAGAACGCAGCCGAAGCCATGCGTCCACTGGTTGAGCGTCTCGACCGCGTCGAGCCTCCCCGTCGAGGTGAGTGAGTTCGCCTCAACAGAGGTGGGAAGTGCGAGAGTTCGATCCACAGTCCAGGCCTCCTTGCCGGGGGCGGTGTTCAACACCCGCCGCGAGGTCGGCAGGTGCTGCAAGACGAATTGTGCGAAGACGTTTCAGTCAGAATCGACTGTCAGGGGGACGCGAATGCAGAAAATGCAGGAATCCTTTCCCGTCCGCAGTTCGAGTCCTCAGGAATCTGTAGGGGTTAGGCAGATTTGATGCAGAGGCCGGGTCGACCACCGGCCCAGGATGGGATCTGTCCGGGTTATTGCCCGGGTGACTTGAGTAGTTCCGGAACTTTTTCCTTCACGAGGTCCACCGAAGCACTGACACTCTCAACCTTGCCCGTGCGATCGATGAGGAGCATTGTCGGCAGCGAAATGATGCCCAGTTCCGTCGCCGGGCGGCTTTCCAGTCCCCCCTCTTCGTAAATCTGGGGCCAGGGAACCTGATGCTGCTGCAGGTACTCACGGATCGGTGCTCCCGGGCCATCCAGGTTGACCCCCAGCACTTCGAAGCCCTGCGGTCGGTAGCGCTGGTACAGCGCCTTGATCTGCGGGAGGTCCTGGGTGCAGGGCTGGCATCCGGTCCACCAGTAGATCACCAGCAGCACCTTACCCTTGTAGCTGGCGGCATCAATCTTGCCGCCGGTCAGACCGTTGCCGCTGAGCGCCAGCGGTTTGCCCACGAGACTGAGTCGACGCAGCGCGCCGTTGGCCTTGATGGCCGGCGGAGACGTCCGATGCCTGGAAACCAGTACCTCGTACCATTGGCGAGCAACCGCCACGTTGCCACTGAGTTCGTTGGTAATGCCGAGTTGCAGCAGGGCTTCCGGAGTATCCTCCGCAGAGGGGTGGGCCTTCACGAAGGCATCCAGCGAGCCAAGCCACCAGGTCTGCACGGTCCCCCGCTCGTCAGCCTTGGACGAAAGCAGTCGGGTATTGTACTCGGCGAGCAGCCGGCGATAGGTCACATACGCAGCCAGATCCGACCCTGGCGAGTTGCGCGCGATCGATGTCTCCAGCGCCTGCAAGGCCTCGAGACCATTGGGAAAGGCCCCCATCTGGGTGGAGGCCGTGATGCCGTCAATCTGCTGGCGCAGCCATTGTTCGCGTTCTTCGGTAGTGCCTGACACCTTGGCCAACTCTCCCAGCAGGTCCGCCCGCGCGACGTTGTACCGGCCAATGGCCGCAGCCGAAGCATCCTGTTGTGGTGCCGATTCATCGAGCTTGCGCAGGTCTTCGATCAGCTTCTGCACTTCGGGTGAGAGGCTCATGGCGGCCGCACCTGCGCCAGAGGTCAGCGAAGGCTGGAGCAGCAGACCACCGTCGGTCACCTCCAGCGTGCTCCCCTCGAGCGGTCGGGGAATCCCTGTCAGCTTCCACACATCACCGACGCGGATCATTTCACCGATGTGGACGAATCCGGTCTCTCCGCCAGATTCGACGATTGCCATCACATTCTCATAGACTTCGAGATCCTTGTCCGCCTTGCCGCTCTCGGCCGGGATGATACTGGGCATCAGCATCGAGGTGTCGAAACGCACCCACTTTGTTTCCGGGGTCAGCAGCTTGCTCTGCCCGATCGTCTTCAGCTTCTGACCGGGATCGGCGACTGCCCCCAGCATCTGCTCGGAGATCTCGGCCGTCAGGCCCAGGCTACGCAGGTCGCCGGCGTTGACCAGCAACGCCTCAAACGCCTGAGCATCACCGGTGGTCATCGCACGGATCGCCTCGCGCGAGGCCTCTTCCGCAGACAGCCGCTGCCATCGATCGATCTTGCCGTCCTTGTTCGTATCGATCCCCCAGCGGGTGCCGCCGGTACTCATCCAGCGGTACTGGTCGACCTTCTTGTCTCCATCGCTGTCGATGTCGCGATAGACCTCAAGTCCATGCTGATAGTAGCGGTACTGGTCGACGAAGCCGTTCGCATCAGAGTCCACGAACCGGCGGATGATCTGCCCCTGCGGCCCGTACACCACCCAGCCGGACTGTCCACGCCCTTTCTCCACTTCGACCTTGCACTGCTCCAGCTCTGTTGCAGCCGGCGTCTCGAACTCCACGTCTGACTGACTCGGACGATACTTGAGCACCTGCTCGACGGTGACCTGCTGCGCATGGACGGGGCTCACTCCCAGCGATCCCCCGAGGCAGATCAACATCATCGCGAAGCGCGACGCCCGCACGATCGTTCGACCACTCATCAACAACACTCCGTACACTCTTGTCTGTATCTGTGGAGACTGAGGGCATCGAGCAGCCCCCGGCTCTCGACGGACCCGCCCCCGGCGTGCGGATTCTAGTCCAATCTCCCAGAGCCGTCACGGTCACTTTGACCCGCAAATCACAGGGTTTTCGAGGCTCCCCAATGCTTGTCCTGCTGCCGGCGATGACCTATAAGCCAGCACATCAGCCCCGATGCTGTCCAGATCAACGTCACATGCACGCACCACCACGCATCGGGCAGAGGCTCGAGCAGACCCACCGGGTCGAAGAGCTTCACGCCATCAAACTGGAGGGCCTGCCACCGGTGCTCGCCACTCCCTGGCTGATCTGGATGATTGAGCATACGGCACTGGAACTGCTGCGTCCCTCCCTGGAGCCGGGCGAGATCAGCGTGGGCGTCCACGTCGAGTGGGAGCACGCCGCGGCGGCACTCATGGGGGCGGAACTCCGCACTCAGGCGCGGGTCATTCATCACGACGGCCCGGTCGTCACGTTCCAGGTCGAAGCCCACGATGATCACGAGCGACTGGGACGGGGCCTGCACAAGCGGCGCGTTGTCGCGCCGAGCGGCTGGCCCGGCGGCTGCAGTCGAAATCTCACCTGACCTGATTGTCCCGGACACCAACTGCGAGCGTTTGACCATGATTCACGTTATCGCCACTGTGGACCTGCACCCCGGAAAGAGAGCGGAGTTCCTGCAGGAGTTCCATCAGCTTGTCCCGCAAGTGGTCGCCGAACAGGGCTGCCTCGATTACGGCCCGACAGCCGACGTCGCGACAGACATAGCGGTGCAGGTTCCGCTGCGGGAAAACACCATTACCGTTGTCGAGCGTTGGGAAAGTCTCCCGGCACTCCAGGCGCATCTCGCAGCTCCGCACATGGCGACTTACCGGGAGCGGGTCCAGCATCTTGTTGCCGGGGTGACGCTGCAGATCCTCGCCCCGGCTTGAACTTCGGGCGCCGGCGGGTTACCGATGGAGACTGGCAACATCTTCCGTTTGCTCCATTCTTCGGAGAACACCCGTCATGCCCCGCCGACAGCTGCTCGCGCTGATTGTCCTGCTGTTTGTCACCTCGCGCGCGATGCGCGACTTCCCAACGTCGTGATCGTCATCACCGACGATCAGGGTTACGGAGACATCGCCGCCCATGGCAATACGATGATCCGCACGCCCCACCTCGATCGTCTGCATGCCGAAAGTGTTCGCCTGACAGACTACCACGTCGATCCCACCTGTTCTCCGACGCGCTCGGCCCTGATGACCGGCCGCTACTCCACCCGGACGGGCGTCTGGCACACCATCATGGGCCGCTCGCTGATGAACTCACGCGAGCTGACACTCGGCGAGGTCTTTGCCGCAGCGGGCTATCACACGGGCATGTACGGCAAATGGCACCTCGGTGACAACTACCCCGGGCGCCCGCAAGACCAGGGCTTCACCGAAACCATCCATCACGGCGGCGGAGGAATCACCCAGACGCCCGACTGGTGGGGCAACGACTATTTCGACGACACGTTCGTCCATGCGGACGGCACGGCCGAGCAGTTCACCGGATACTGCACCGACGTCTGGTTCGATCAGGCGCTCAAGTTCATTGACCGTCACAAGGACGACGATCAGCCGTTCTTCTGTTACCTCTCGACGAATGCACCACATGGCCCGTACCTCGTCGACGAGTCGTACAGTCAGCCGTACATGGACGCAGGCGTTCCGAGTACGATGGCCAACTTCTATGGGATGATTACCAACATCGATGAGAACGTAGGCCGGCTCGTCACCCACCTGGACGACTGCGGCATCGCCGAGGACACCATCCTGATCTTCACCACCGACAACGGCACGGCCGCCGGTGTGACACGGACCACCGATACGCGGCGACGACGTCCAACAAACGAGAGACGCCAGCCCGCAGGTCAGGCAGACGCCTGGCCCGGATTCAACGCCGGTATGCGGGGTCAGAAGGGGAGTGAGTACGACGGCGGGCATCGGGTCCCCTTCTTTATCCGCTGGCCGGGCGGAGGACTGACCGGCGGGCGCGACGCCGACCAGCTCACAGCCCACATCGACGTCCTTCCCACACTCGTGGAGTTGTGCGGGATCGAGAAACCAGACGGCCCTCCGATTGACGGGACCAGTCTCGTAGCGGCACTGCGGGGAGATACGAAGGCCCTGCGCGACCGCACGCTGTTCGTCCACTCACAGCGGCTGGAACATGTGGTCAAATGGAAGTCGTGCTCGGTCATGACCGAACGGTGGCGATTCGTGGATGGCAAGCAGCTCTTCGACATGGCCCAGGATCCCGGCCAGACGAGTGACATTGCCAGTGCCCATCCCGAGGTCGTCGAGCAGCTCACTCGCGCCTACGAGCACTGGTGGGAGAGCCTCTCGCCCGTCTTCGATGATGTCGTCCGGATCACGCTCGGCTCCGATCACGAGGCTCCGGTCCGGCTGACCTGTCACGACTGGCATACGAACGACGGACCGGTCCCGTGGAGCCAGGGGGCCGTCAGACAAGACCCAGCCGAGAACGGCTTCTGGGCAGTGCAGGTCGAAACGCCCGGGCGCTATCAGTTTCGCCTCAGGATGCGTCCGGCCGGGGTGAGCTATCCGCTGCCTGACGGAACTGCGAGGGTTCTCGTTGGCGCTGCCGAGGCTGAGACCACCATCCCCGCCGACAGCAACTTTGCCGAGCTGACACTCGACCTCCCGGCTGGTCCGGCCCAGATGCAGACCTGGCTGATGGAGGCCGATGGCACCCAGCGCGGCGCATACTTTGTGGACGTCAGCCGTCTGCCCTGAGCGCTGACGGCCTGCGTCACCCACCCTGCACCTGAACAAGTAGGGAGTCGCGATGGTGAATCATTCGTTGTGGATGCTGGCTGTCGTCATCGCGGTCGGGGCAGGGGAGGAGTCATCTGTCCGGCACCGGGGTCAACCGGTCCAGACGGCAGTTCTTGCTGCCACGTCAGTACAAGGTCGCTCAGCCGTTCGACCACATCAGGATGGTGCTCAGCCACGTTGTTCAGCTGCGTGAGGTCCGCGTTCAGGTCGTACAGCTCCACCCGGCTGCGGTCGGGGTTGAGCAGCAGTTTCCAGTCCCCTTCGCGAATGGCGAGTTGCGGACTCTGATGGAACGGTTCACCCGCGATGCGGAACCGCCACTCCCACATCAGCGGCGTGGAACGAGCGTGGGGCCGGCCCAGGAACAGGTCGCGAAGATCTTCGCCGTCGAGCTGATGACCTTCCGGCACCTTGACTCCGGCGAGACTGCAGACGGTCGGCAGCCAGTCGACTCCGGCGACGATCGCGGTATCGTTGACCACACCGGCCGGGACATGGCCGGGCCAGCGGATAATGCCGGGGACACGGATGCCCCCCTCGTACAGGCTGCGTTTGCGTCCCCGAAACGGTCCCGCGCTGCCGATGCCACTGTGCCCCGCGTTGCCGATGTGAATGTCCTCCGGACCATTGTCACTGGTGAACAGGACCAGCGTGTTCTCGGCGAGCCCCAGATCATCGAGCGACTTGAGCAGCCGACCGATCTGCGTGTCGAGATCTGTTACCGAAGGATAGTAGTTCTCTGCCGCACTGCGATGCGGGAAGTTCTTGCCGCCGGCGCGAAAGCGTGCGTAGGGTGCGGCCTGCTCTTCTGTCGGATTGAGCGTCGCATGGGGGACGAGCGTCCAGAGTTGCAGGTAGAACGGCTGATCCTGGTGCGCCTCGATGAAGCGAATCGACTCGTCCACGAACAGCTCCGACGAGCGGGCCCGGAAGTACAGATCATTGGCAGGGCCATTGGCCCCGCCCCGCTCAGTCGTGCCGACGAAGTCGAAGCCGTACCGGGCAGGCGGCGGCCCCCCCGAGTTGTCCCCGAGATGCCACTTGCCAACGTGCGCCGTTGCATAGCCGGCCGACTTCAGCAGAGTCGGCACGTTGGGCACTGCCGGGTCGAGGAACTGCGACATGCCGCGCGCCTCGTTCTGCTCCGGAGTGGCATAGTGCCCGTGAATTCGGTGACGGGCCGGATACTGCCCCGTGAAGAAAGCACACCGGCTCGGCGAGCAGACCGAGGCGTTGACATAGAACTGCGTCAGCAGCGTCCCCTGTTGTGCCAAGCGGTCGAGGTGTGGTGTCTTGATGTGCGGATGTCCGAAGCAGCCAAGATCCCCCCAGCCGAGATCATCGGCCAGGATGAAGACAAAGTTCGGCTTCGCGGGCTCGTCGGTCCACGCGAAACCCGGGGATAGCATCAGGCAGATCGACGCAAACAAGACAGGCCGCATGGTCATGACTCCTCGGTTCTGCTGGATCAGTTCTTTGGTTCCGCTGTCAGGCCATTCGATCGATCCGCACGGCTCGTCCCGTGGTGGCGAGTCGTCCCGCCGCGTACAGGCGGATCGCTTCTGGATACAGTTCACATTCCACGTCGAACACGCGGGCGGCCAGCGTGTCGGGAGTGTCATCGTCAAGCACCGGCACGCATTGCTGCAGGATGATCGGGCCGTGATCGTATTCGTTGTCGGCGAAGTGCACCGTGCAGCCGGAGACCTTGGCTCCTCGCGCGAGGACCGCCTCGTGCACATGGTGGCCGTACATTCCCTGTCCGCAAAACGCGGGAATCAGAGCAGGATGGATGTTCATCACCCGCCCGTGGAAATCGTCGGGAATCTCGATCCGCGAGAGGAATCCCGCCAGCGTCACCAGGTCGACCTCGGCCTGCCGGCAGCGCGAGAACAGGTCGTCGCTGAAGGCCCTGACGTCGGCAAAGTCCCGCGGAGACACCACCTCACAACTCAGCCCGGCCGCCCGCGACCGTTCGACACCGGCACAGTCGGCTCGACTCGCGATCACCAGCGCGACCCTCGCTGCCAGTTCCCCCCGCTCAATCTTCCGCAGGAAGTTGAGCAGCGTTGTGCCCCCTCCGGAGATCAGCACAGCCAGACGGAGGTGGCGATCGTCAGGTGGCATGAAACCCTCGGGACCTCTGCTCGGAGTCACGGGACCGGGTCGGTTGGTACACGGTGAGGCTACGGTTAACGTGGCGAGGTCTTCAAGAAACCCGGGGGCCTCGGCGGGCAGTTCGTCGGCGAGCCGCCGCTGTGCGCGAGAGCCCGGAGGCCGCCGCAGTCGCCAGATCAGCCGCAAAATCACGAGCATCAGCAGCGCCAGGCCCCCGTACCGCATCAGCCTCGGAAACACGGCGGGCCCCTGGGCCGGCGGCGGTGACCAGTGCATCGTTTCCGCGAGAATCATGGGGGCGAACCGCACCTTGCGATCACGGGACGAGTAGTTGTGCAGCTTCAGAAAGTAGCCGCTGACGGTAACTCCGTCGATCAGCTCTTCACCGATGGGCAGCCCGTCGACATTCGCCGTCGTCACCACGATGACCGGGTGCGTCTGGGAATCCTCCGTCACCAGCCAGCCCTCGAACAGTTGCTCGATGCCGAACTCGTTGGGGCCGGCCTCATAAGACACGAAGCGGATCAGGTGCCCCTGCAGCGTCACCGGCTGTCCCCTGTATGCCTCGGGATGCTCGATCATATCGACGAACACGGGAAACCCGGAGTCTCCAGCCTGGTACTGGGGTGAAGCCTGACGGCGCTGTCGCAGGAACTCGGCCGCCCGTTGCCGCAGGTCGGGAGCAGGGACGTGTCGCACATGATCGAGGACGGCGTAGTAGGGGACCGACTCCTCGAAGCTCAGCGGACTGCGGTCACTGACCTCGGCCAGTGAGATCGCGGTTTCGTCGAGCGGGACCGGGTCCGGCTCTGCACTGAGCGCGTTGACCGCGAAGGTCGCCAGCAACGGGACCAGCAGCCGTGCGTTGAACAACAGCCTCGGAGGCATGAGTCTCGGTTTCAACAATCGTGGGAGTCCTGAAAGTGGTTGTGCCACGCAGTACCTGCTTTCATTCTCGCGGACGGGCGGAGACAAGTAAATCGGACGGGCCGACCGCGATGCGTTGGCAGTTGTGGCCCTGTGAAGCGTCCGCTATTCTCACCCGATGCTGGTGGTCGCGTCTCCCCGTCGAGATCGGTCCCAGATGCACCCGTAGCTCAATTGGATAGAGCACCGGTCTTCGGAACCGGGGGTTGGGGGTTCGAATCCCTCCGGGTGTACTCTTCACGATCTGCGGAATTGGCCCTACCAGCCAGTTCACACGACGGGAATCTCCATTGGCCATTCTTGGGCAGTTAACAGACGCCGTGTTCCGGGCGTTTTGCACATTCCGGTGATTTGCTCCGAACCTCTCTTCCGAAATCGGCCTTCTCAGTTCCGCATGAGTTGCGTTCGTCTGAACGGATTTCTCTCTCCGAGCTATCGCGATCTCGGTTCAAAAAGTGGCTGTCTGTTACCACGCCGTTTGCGTCCGACCCACCGAACCAGACCGTTCCTGTTTGGTTCGGTTCAACAGACACTGAGTCCTTGATTGCTTGCCACGTTTTGCGTTGCTGTTTCCAGTGGAGTGTTTTGGCGACGGTGGTCCAGTCCGTCCTGGACGTCGAGCGATCCCGCCCCAAGGACGAAAACCTCTCGAACGTCAACACCATGGTACACCGCCTTTCGAAGGCCCATCCCACGCAACTCGCGGGCCAGTGTGTTCACGACTCTTCTGTGGGTTTTGTAACTGCTTCCGATCATTCGTCCCGCAACAGCATCGCATTCTGATCCCAGGTTTCGACCATGTGAAGGTTTTTGGATTGCTCAAGCCGTTGATAGACGTCCGGCAAATCGAACTCTTCCAGGCCGTTCCAAATCAGACTGGACAGCGGCCACCCGTACTGCTCGGAGTCCGCGATCGCTTCATACGAGACCAGGGCGTTCTTCAAAGTGACTTGATCGATGTCGTCGGAAACCATCGCTGCAAAGGAGGGCTGGCAGCGCTCCCCAGCCTCGTCCGTTCACATGGACGTGTTCGTGACCGTGTGACTTCAGCCACTTGGCGACTCGCATGACATCAAAGGCTCGTTGGCCCACGTACGGTTCGTCCAGCATCAACGAATGGCCCGCAAACATATAGTCGCTCCCGTAGGCACCCCACGCTCCCCACTGCTTGTTATCGGCGTACCACTGCTCGACGCGGTGAATGCCGGGCTTGGATTCCCCAATACCTCGGACGTCACAGGTATAGAAGTCTGCGTCGGCCTTGGTGGCCAACACCTCTCGAATCAACGGCTCATTTCGCAGGTCTTCGTCGCTCGATTGATGGGACACATAGAGGATTGCCGGTCGCCGCGTTGGCACACCAGCCGACTGCAATTTTTATTCGTCAATCAGCCGGTAGACGAGGGCCAGAATTCCCGGTTCCGTTTCCACCGAATACACCGCGAACGGTTGGGGATACATCGAAACCGGATTGTGAGGACGGATGGATGCCTGAACCGTGACCCGCACGTGCGGGACCGGATCATCCGCAACCCTTGACTCGATCGAGTCCAGCCGAAGTTGCTTGCGGACGGCAAGTTTCAGATCATCCACGCTCCATTCTTGAGGCCGTGACGCCGCCAGTTTGATGGCTTTCATTTTGGTGAACGACAAGACGGTTTTGGAACTGTAATCCGCAACCACGCTTCCGCGGGGAGAACACCACAGCACCTGATCCGTCTCCGGTGAAACCATTGGCTCATTTCCTGGATTCTCGGATCCAGTTGCCTGGTTGAAGAACTGGTACGTCGCCTCACGCGAGGCCTGGGGATAGGCGTGAAAGCCCGGTCCGATGTCAATCGCCACGTTGACTTCGGCCCCCAACGCGCGGTACAGCGGCACGAGATTCTCATAGCTTTCTTGCGCTCTGCGCCAGTCGAAAAAGTCTTTGTACTGCGACAGGATCAGAGCGGGCTTGCGTGCCATCGCCGCGAGAAAGTCGCTCATGTCCAGTTCCTCGGCCAATGCGAACGGCGGATACTGTTTACTATCGGATGGCAGTTCGTTTTCGAGGTTACGTCGAAAGGTGGTCACGAGGCACGAAGGTGCCCCCATCGTGATCCGCCGATCATTCGCACACTGCCACGTCGATTGAGTCCCGCCGCCTGAGTTGCCCGTCACGCCGATGTGGGCGGGGTCGACTTCCCGACGGGTCAACAAATAGTCAATGCCACGCATCGCATCCCATGTCATCCAGCTGGCCAACGACTCGCCGACCAAGACCTGCTGATTGGCGGGGCACATGTGTTCGAAGACCGGGCCGCCGACCCAGGACCGGAGTGAATCGTTCAGGTACTTCAAGCGTTCGCCTTGGCCGATCGGGTCGATCGTCAGCACCACGTAACCTAGCAGCCCGTTGAAAAACTCGCTTGACGGCTGTGGTACTCTGGGATGCGCTGCGGGGGTATCAGGATCGTTAGGGAGGAAGACCGATGGCGTTGGGACGGCGGAACGGGGAGCGGCAGGGGGAGTTCTGGATCGCGACGTCCCAGTCGGCCCAGGGGCCCCGGCATGTGTTCTATGAGAGGCTCAATGCGATTCTCGGGACGGCCGGCTTCGATGCCTGGATCGAAGCGGAGTGCGCACCGTATTACGCCGAGGGGGGCTGGCCGTCGATTCCGCCGGGTGTGTACTTCCGGATGATGTACATCGGCTATTTCGAGGGGATCGACTCGCAGCGGGGCATCGCCTGGCGGTGCGAAGACAGCCTCTCGCTCAAGCGGTTTCTGGGGTACGCGCCGCACGAGGAGACTCCCGATCATTCGAGTCTGAGCCGCATTCGGTGCCGGCTGCCGCTGGAGATCTTTCACGAGGTGCACGTGTTTGTGCTGGAGGTGCTCAGCGAACACCAGCTGCTGGACGGAACCACCACTCCGCTGTGGACCAACGGCAAAGATACCCGCGCCGGCAAGTTCAACGAGAGCGAGCTGTTCAAGGACGTGAAGATCCGCGCCGTCAGCGCAACCGAAGTCGGCAAGTAGCCACCACCCGAGATATCCCATCATGAAGGCTCAGCTCGTTCTCCTAACTCTTCTTTGCGTCTCCGCGTCTCTGCGCGATAGCTCCGCCGCCACTCCCTCCGCCCCGAAACCCAACATCGTCCTGCTCTACATCGACGACTGGGCGTGGAACGGCTCGCCGGTGGCCATGGACGATGCGATGGCCAACTCCCGCATGCCCATCCTCGAGATGCCGAACGTCGAGCGGCTCGCGCGCGAGGGCATGAAGTTCCGCAATGCCTACGGCTCGCCGCAGTGTTCGCCGGCGCGCGTCTGCATTCAGACCGGGCAGTCGTCGCCCCGCAACGGCTTCACTGTCTTCCTTGGATCGAAGGAGGACTACTACGACACGAGGAAGGAATTCGCGACCTTTCCGTTGACGCCAAACGTCTCGGACATGGAAGTCGACAAGGAAGCAACCACGATTCCCGAGGCGCTCCAGCCGCTCGGCTACGTCAGCGCGCACATCGGCAAGTGGCACATGCGTGGCGACCCGGGTGAGCACGGTTACGCGCTGCACGACGGCGACACCAGCAACACTCCAGGCAACACGCTTACCGATGCCGAGAAGCAGCGCCTGCCCGACGATCTGACCGATCCCAAGCTGATGTTCAGCGTCACGACAAAGGCGATTGGATTCATGGAGGAACAGGTGAAGGCTGGCCGCCCCTTCTACCTTCAGATCTCGCACTATGCGATGCACGAAGGCCGGGAATGCCTTCCGGCGACCCGCGAGAAATACGCCCGGCACCCGCTCGTGCAGGCCTGGTATCAGAAGATGGGCACGAAAGCCGAAAAGGTGAAGCGCAAGGATGACCCTGCCATCTGGCTCGGTATGGGCGAGGACCTCGACGGCCGCATCGGCGCGGTGCTCGACCGGATCAAGTCGCTCGGCATCGAGGACCACACCTACGTCGTCATCGTCGCCGACAACGGATACCGACACAAAGAACTCCAGCTCACGCCCGGCCTCAAGCAACCCTTGCACGCGCACAAGTGGTGGCTGTGGGATGGCGGCATCCGCGTGCCGATGATCGTGCGCGGCCCCGGCATCAAGCCCGGCTCACAGTTCATCGGCAACGTGGTCGAACTACGACTTCCTGCCGACCTTTGTCGCATGGGCGGGCGGCGATCCGAAGGCAATCCAGAACCTCGACGGCGTGAGCCTTGCCGAGATTCTGCGCGGCCAGACGCCAGACGCCGCCTTCCTGAATCGAAACCTCTACTTCCACTACCCGCACTACCGGAGCAGCGTGCCGCACTCGGTGATGATCTCCGGCACGTCGAAGGTGGTTCACTTCTACGAACGGCCTGAGTTGCCAATGTTGTTCGATCTGTCGAAAGACATGGGCGAAGTGGAGAACATCGCGGCGCAGCAACCCGACATCCACAAGAAGCTCCACAGCGAAATGATGGCTTACCTCAAACAGGTCGGGGCACGTTTCCCGAAAGTGAACCCCGGCTACGACGCCGATGCCTACAAAAGCCTGAAGGACTACGCCGAGCGCGAGAAGTGGGGCCCGTTCGAAGGAAAACGTCCGCTGGAGGACGATGAGAAGTAGACCGCCCCGAACCGTTGATGAGAGAAGGTAAGGCCATGAAGACAACGCGATACCTCATCCGAATCCTCCTCCTCGCCCTGACCGTGATGTTCGCTGACGAAGCGGCCATCGCGGGTGCGGCGCAAAAACCCAACATCGTTTTCATCCTCGCCGATGACCTGGGCTATGGTGACCTGGCCTGTTTTGGCGGCAAGGACGTCAAGACGCCGAACATCGATTCCCTCGCACGGGATGGCATGAAGCTCACCAGTTTTTACGTGCATCAGCGCTGCTCGCCCTCGCGGCTCGCGTTCATGACCGGGAGCTATGCGCACCGGGCCGGCACGACGAAGGTCATTTATCCGCGCGACCGCATCGGCATCAATCCGACGGAAATCACCACGCCGGAACTCCTGAAACAAGCGGGCTACACCTGCGGCCTCGTCGGCAAATGGCATCTCGGCGACTGGGAGCCCTTTCATCCGCTGAACCACGGCTTCGACTACTTCAAGGGTGCGTGGCACGTGGCGCGGATGGTGGTGGAGCGGGCGAGGAAGGAGGAGCGTTCATGGAGAACCGCACCATGCTTGCCCCGAAATACCAGAAGTGCGGCGAGACCGAGCACGAAGAGGTCAACGGTGCGCTCAGTTTCATCGAGGCGAACAAGGCCCGCCCCTTTTTCCTCTACTACGCCAGTCGCGGCACGCACTCCAAATGGAGGCCGAGCGCCAAGTTCATCGGTACCTCGCCTCGCCCGAACAAGTATGGCGACGCTGTGCAGGAGCTGGATTATGAAGTGGGGCGCGTCCTGCAGAAGCTCGATGAACTCGACCTCGCCAGCAACACCCTGGTCATCTTCGGCTCCGACAATGGCGCGCCGCTGAATTCTCCCGGACCTTCGAACGCGCCGCTGCGCGAAGGGAAATGGACGAACTTCGAGGGCGGCATCCGCACGCCCTGCCTGATGCGCTGGCCGGGGCGGATTCCCGCCGGAGCCGCCAGCGATGCCATTGGCGGCATCTGGGATTTGCTGCCCACCTTCTGCGCCATCGCCGACGTCGCACCGCCGACCGACCGCACGCTCGATGGCGTGAACCTGCTGCCCGTCCTGCTCGGGGAAGACGGTCACAACGCCACCGCATGAACACGTCATCATGGCCGGGTCCACCATCCGCCAGGGCGACTGGAAGCTCTTTCTGAAAGCGCGAGAAGCCTGGCGGCAAAGGCAATCAAGGCGGCAAGACAACGCCCGCAGGCTCGCTCTACAACGTCGCCTCCGATTCCGGAGAGACCATGGACGTCTCCGCCGCACATCCTGAAGTGGTGCAGCGTCTGCGCGTCACCGCAGAAGCCTTCGAGAACGAACTCGCAGCCCACTCTCGTCCCATTGGCCGACTGGAAGGCGAAGACAGAGGACAAGCCCGAAGCGAAGGTCCGGAAGAACAAGAAGGGGAAAGCCAATTAGCATGAAATCAGACCACCCTGGATCAATTCATGGTAATCAAAAGCGAGTTTTCGCCCAAACTCCAAGGCGCCACTCTTTCACCAACGGAGAAATAACAGATGAACCACACTGAACCGAGTAGACCATCGTCCCAATCTGAGCGCACGCGACGTGAATTCATCAAAGATTCAATTACGACCGCGTTTGTGCTCGCACTTCCCGCCGTCTTTGCCTCCACTGCCCTCGCTAAGCCCGGTCCGACGGATGCCAATGCCAAGCTTCGTGTCGGCTTGATCGGAGCAGGAAACAGGGCCAAGTGGTTGACGCGAGCACTCTCCCGAGAAGCGGATCGCGCTGAAATGGTGGCGGTCTGCGACTGTCACTTGCCGCAGGTGGAGTCTCTGGCTGCTGAGTATCGCGAGTCAACAAAAGGCGAACCTCGCTGGGCTGTGTATCAGAACTACGAAGAGATGTTCGACAAGGAAGATCTGGATGCCGTGATGATCGCGACGCCCGATCATGTCCGCGTGCGAGCGGCAATCATTGCCTGCGCCAAGGGACTCGATGTTTACGCCGAGAAGCCATTGAGTTTCAGCATTCCCGAAGGTCGCGCTTTGGTGCAAGCCGTTCGTAAATACAAACGCGTGCTTCAGGTGGGGACACAGCAGAGAAGCACGGCGAACAACTTGTATTCATGCAAATTCGTACGTGAGGGAGGGTTGGGCACAGTACACACGCTTCTCGTCAAGAACTATTCAGGTTCTCAGTCCCCCGATGGCCTCGACCAACAACCGATTCCAGAAGGCATGGATTGGAATCGCTTCTGCGACCAGGCACCGTTGCTCAACTATCACGAGCAGCTTCACCGACGTTGGCGAAACTTTAACACCTTCACTGGTGGTTCCATCTGTGATCGGGGCTCCCATGCTCTGGACATGGTTCATTTGGCGATGGGTTGGGAGAATATTGCACCAACGCGGATTGTTCCGACCACGGAAGCAAAGACCGATCGCGAGCGTGGAGTTCGCCTCTACTACCCGGACGGCACAGTGGTAAAGCTGGAAAGCGACGACGGCCCCGCGTTCGGCGGCATCTTCATCGGCGAGAAAGGCAAGTTGGAAATCAACCGAGGGCGCTTCGCCTGCAATCCGACGACACTGCTCGCGCCATTCGACGGACAGGAGTCGGAAAATCATGTCGGCAACTGGCTCGACTGCATCGAATCACGAGAGGAACCCAACGCTCCTGTTGAAGTGGGACACCTGATTTCAACCGTGGCGCACCTCATCAACATTTGCCGAACGGTCGGTCGTCCGATCGAGTGGGACCAAACAACGGAGCAGATTACGAATGACAAAGAGGCCAACGACTTGCTGGGCAAGGATCGCCGCCCCGACTTCTCGCTGCCAACGATTTAGAGCAGTTGTCCACTGACTTACAACAAACACTTTTCGGCTACCTGATTAACGAGATCTGAAATGCGCAACACTAATCGTCACACTATTTCAATTCGATTGATTAACTACATAGCAGTCGCCGCATGCATCGCAATCGCAAGTTCTGGATCAGCGGTCGCCGAGGACTGGCAGGTACTGTTCGACGGAAAGAGCCTCGATGGTTGGAAAGCGTCCAGCGACAATATGCAGTTTCAACTTGTCGACGGCGTTATTCGTGGGGCAAGTTCCAGCAAGACACACTTCCTGTGTACCGAGAAGGAGTACCGTGACTTTGAATTGGAACTTGAAGTCATGCTTCACGACACAGACCTCAACTCAGGCGTGCAGATACGCACGAGCATGACTCGTGTGAACGAAAACGGTGACGTGCGACAGAGCGTCCACGGCCCTCAGGTTGACCTCGGAAAGTCACCCGGGCGTTCCGGGCACATCTTTGGACAAGGAAACGGTCGCTGGTTTTCTCCGGAAGCAGACTTGGAACGCAACAGCCTGATGGTTAATGGAGAGTGGAACAAGGTCCATGTCCTTGCAATGGGAAAACGAATTCAGACATGGATCAATGGTAAGCCAGTAAGCGACACTGTCTTCGACGACGAAATCGACAGGCAGTACCCAAAGGGAGTAATCGCCCTCCAGGTACATGGCGTCAAGTCACCTGAAAAAGTTCGCCACGTCTCGTTTCGCAACATCCGTATCCGTACCTCAGACAACTGATCGCGCGGCGAGATCGCTGCCTCACAAACTTTCCGAAAGGTGAGGCCATCTGAGGTGGACCCCAAAAACTGGACAGCCCCATCAGGTAGAATCCGGCCCGTGAGGGAGCCGGAGGGGGAGGTCCAGATTGATGAGCAGGAAACGTCGGAAGTTGGGGGCGTCGCTGAAGGCGAAGGTGGCCTTGGCGGCGGTTCGTGGAGACCGGACGACGGCCCAGTTGGCCTCGGAGTTCGGGATCCACACGTCTCAGGTAACGGCCTGGAAGAAGCGGTTGCTGGAGAGCGTCTGCGAGTTGTTTGCCGACGGCCGGCGAAAGTCATCGGACGAAGGGGAGGCTGCCGAGGAGGAGCTGTACGAGCAGATCGGCCGCCTCAAGATGCTGCATGGCATGCGTTGCCATGAAGCAACGCAGTGGAGTGGCTCAAAAAAAAGTCGCAGCTGCTGGACTGAGCCGGGAGGAACTGCGGACATGGATCGAAGCGGATCACCAGCGGATCAGCGGATCTCGTCAGTGCGAGTTGATCGGCCTGGCGCGGAGCAGCCGGTACTACACGCCGCGTGGCGAGACGGCCCAGACCCTCGCGCTGATGCGACACATCGACGAGGTCTACACCCGGTGGCCGTTCTACGGCTCGCGGAAGCGGGCGGTGGAACTGGGTGTGAATCGCAAGCGGATGCAGCGGCTGATGCGGATCATGGGCCTGGCCGGGATCGTGGCGCAACGGCGCACCACGACGCCCCAGCCGGGGCACCAGAAATACCCGTATTTGCTGCGGAATCTGGCGGTGCAGCGGCCGGACCAGGTGTGGTGCAGCGACATCACGTACATCCCGCTGCGGCACGGGTACTTTGCAATGCATAGCGCGTACCTCGTGGATGAGTAGAGAATCAAATTATTCTAATCATCGATCGATCGGCCGATTGATTCATTCGGATCGATGAAGCGCAAAGAGCACACAGAGCAACACAACCTAAAACCTTCCTATACTGATTACACAATATGCTTTTTCTAACTAGACGGATGGGCGGCCTCGTCCTTGCGTTTGATTGTCTCCACCATGGCGGCAAATGCGGCTTCCTCATACAAGTGCTTCGTGTCCATATTGTCAGGCTCCTCTTGAGCAGGACATTCCATCCAAATCTCGCCGAGATTCTTAAGTCCATGTCCTCTCTTGGTGCGCGTTGTCAAATCCACGCTCTGGTCGTAGCACAACATTTGCGCCATTTCGTGCAGCGTGTTGGTAATATCCACCACTGTGGTAGACCACAAAATCTTGAGCATTGTCGTGCCCATGGCATCCTCCATCTTGGCCTGGATTTCCAGCTTTTCTTCTTCGGTTTTGGCATTTTCATACTCCTCGGCGAGCTTCTTCTGCATTCCTGCCATTGCCATGCCGGCCTTCAAAGTGTCCATCTGGTTCTTTTGTGTATCACGTTTCTGCTCCATGTGAGCTTTCTGTTTGGTTGCCCATTTGCTGATGGACGGAAGACCAACACCAGAATCTTGCGACGCCAGGAATTGAATTGCAGACAAGGAGTAGATCTGTGTAGCAAGAAACGGATAGTGGTTCGTTTGTCATGTGTGAGCCAAAGATCTTTACAGCATTACAATATACAAGAGTAGACAATACGTACCTTGCCAATGGTGTGCACAAGCTCAGTACCGAAACTAGCTTTGCTTAACTCAAGAGCCTCTTCTCTCCACATTTCCTTACACAAGTCATAATCTTCATCCACCCACGGTTGCAACTTTGCAGCCATTTTCACAGCAAGCCGGGTAACACGTCTCTTTTGGATAATCCTGGCATCCTTCAAACTAACAGCGGGCGAATCACCCACAGATGCCGAAGTGGCAGTCGCCAAGCGTCCCACGTAGTCGTTAAACTGGTCGCTTCCAAACAAAAAGGCAAAGAGAATGGTGGGATCAATCTTGGGGACATCGTCCGCGACAGTTGTCTTGTCCGCCGACAGACCCTCGCGACCCTCTTTATCGTACTTGGCACGAAGTTCTGGATCACTCAAAACCTGGTAGGCCTCTGCAATGTCCTTGAATTTTTCCGCGCCCTCCTAACAAAGATACCTGAGTGAGTCGTTTTGAGAGATGTGCATAAAGGTCAAGCCCTGTTTGAACTTACAGTATCGTCTGGATCCAACTTGTCGGGGTGATACTTTCGCGCCAGTACATAGTACTGACGTTTGATACCAGCTGGTTCCGCCTTTGGTTCCACTTCCAAAATGTCATAGTAGAACGGATCCTTGACTGTTCCACCTGCAGTGGAGGCTCTGAAATCAATTTCTTTTTCAATCTCTCCCAGCAAGTCGGAATCGTCCTCTGGAACGTTCTCGAGTGCTTCAAACTCTTTGGGAAGGTCTGTGTAGATCCACTTGCCCTCCGTCTCGTTCCACCACTTACCCTGACTGGGTGCAACCACGGATTGAGGGACTGCCATCACACCACGGACAATCTGGCTAACACCAGAAACAGCTCCTGAATAACACACAAGAAGCAAGAAAGTGAGTCACATGTATCATGTATGGTACCGTGGTGCGTGATACAGTATCCATTGCATACCTCCAACAGCAAGACCGACTGCACCCACGACTCCCACCACTGCTCCTCCCGCCAGACCAACCACGCCTCCGAGAATGCCTCCTCCCTTGAGGCCTACGGCACCTCCTGCAATGGGAGCGACAACAGCGACGCCCACTGCACCCAATGCTCCGCCGACAATGTTGCTCACGCCTCTGGTGACGCCCTGCCCTAGATTCTTGGGACGGCTTCGATCCAACAGCGCATCCAGCTCTTGTCGAGCCTGCTCTTGCTGCTTCTGGGCCTCTAGCTTCTTCTTCTTGTCTTCGTCCGTCGTCGTCATCTTCTTGTTGTCTCGAGCGACCTCTCTCAAGAGTGTGAAACGAGGATCGTCGTGGAAACTGCGGAAGATTCTTCTTCAGCGATCGTGCGAAGATCTGGGGCATCCGGCATTATCGCTGAAACTGGCGAACCGACAGGCTCGCTGCTTAAATGACTCCATGTTATGTAATTATTAACGTAGGATTTTTATTGATCGCGCGCTCCGGCCGTTTGGCGAGCTTCCCACATGAAGCTATTGGCGATTCTTTATTATCGCCAACGAACCCCCCTAATTAGTTTCAGCATTATAGTTTTAGTTTCAGTTTCAGTTTCATAGTTTTAGTTTCAGTTTCATAGTTTTAGTTTCAGTCTCATAGTTTTAGTTTCAGTCTCATAGTTTTAGTTTCAGTTTCATAGTTTTAGTTTCAGTTTCATTGTTTTAGTTTCAGTTTAGCACGAAGTCTGAAATTGCTAAATTCTGGGTGTTTTCTGTGGAAATGCCGGCAATCAATCTTCCCGTTCTTGTTCTTCAGATAGCAGTGACGGCAACGACGGCAATAAGGACAATGCAATGAGGATGACAACAACGGCAACAAGGATGGCAACGAGCTCTTGTCTGCATTGCACAGACTGCGTGAGATACGGAGGGTGCATCGCATGGCGGCTTAGTACAAAACAGATGGTGCATCGGATGGCAGGGACTGTGACCGGCATAGACAGTGCACTGAACGGGGCCTGCGAAACCGATGATGCCTGGATGGATTTGGCATTTGCGTAGAGCTGCCGCTGAAGGGTCTTGATGGAGACAAGAGTGGGGGACCGTCCGTGATAGGTGTTAGCATGGGGTGCGGGAAGGGAAGAGATGGTGCCATCGGGGCAGAGGTCATTGTGGCAGTGTAAAAAAGTAGCCGTTATGTCCGGTAAATTTGAAATTTAGCCGTTGCTGGTAGTGTATGGCGCGGTGGCGATACGTGGATGGAAGGTGAACAGCGAGCGGGCGTCGGAGGCCGGTGCTGGGGGTAATCAACGTGCGGCGTCTGTGGCAGTGTTGATGGCGTAAAGAGCAAGGCGTCGGGGGTCTTGGTCTTTGGAGCTTTTACGTAGCTCTCTTGATGTCGGAGCTTGTCGTGATAACGGTGAGCTACGTAAATTATGAGGAGTGAATGGTGGTCAAGGATACCTCCGGGTTACCTAAGGTAACCCGGATATCAATACATGTTCCAAAAGCTACTGTTAGTGCTATTCATGTCTGGTGCGGCAGGTCGGCTCTTTCATTCTATACACCCAGCAAAGAGTCCAACTGTCCCGGAACGATTTAGCGTGGACATCACTTACATTGTCCCCGTGTTGGCAAGGACACAAGGAAAGCTTTTCTGGCAACAAGAAAAGGGTTGTTACCAGACTAATGTGAAAGAATTAATTACTTCCAACGCATGGCATGGCGATAACCCAGGCGATGACATGAGTATAGAAAACGCCTGCGGACAACTTGGTGTTGGCCCAACTGAAGAAATTTACTTTTCAATTGCATCCATGAAAAGCGAAACAGACTTTGAGGCTTGGGCTGAGACAGCAAAACCGTGGACTAAAGAAAAGGGATTCTTAGAGCTGCCGGCAATTGAAATGCTGGGGCTCTTCTCTTCATTTTCCATTGAAACAGCAAATGCTTTTCGCCAGTGGCCCAATTTACAGCCAGCAGAAAGCAAGACAATAGATGGCGTAAGGTTGAATATAGACGATGGTCGAGCCGACGAACTTCGAAACCGCGCTGCTTCAGGTCCTTGGCGATGGTGTCCGAAAGCGGCGTACGCGCGGGAATTCCGCGCAAGTTTGGTCCAGGCGTTGACGATCGGCCGGCCGTCGACGAAGCGCCAGAAATAGGCGTCCAAGCCGCCGAAGTCCGCGCGGATCTTCAGGGTGGCCTGGGCGTTGCCGATGGCGGCGGCGACCTTGAGCCGGTTGCGCACGATACCGGGATCGGCCAGCAGTCGGGA
>CAVQRG010000007.1:490000-671755 GCA_963715185.1 uncultured Planctomycetaceae bacterium | reverse complement strand
TCCCGTTCTCAGCGCAGCGAGATTGTCGAGATCTACAGCAAGCCCCAGGCGCTCTCGCAGTGTCGCGACTGGTTGACTGGCGCAACATGCCTCAGGCCCGCCTGATCGATGTCACCAGCACCTCGACGGCTGCGGCCCTGGCCCGCGACAAGCCGGGGCAGGAGCCGTGGCCAGTCGCCAGGCCGCGATCCAGTACGACCTGCCCATCGTCGCGGAGCGTATCGAGGACAATGCCGACAAAATCCCACCCGCTTTGCGGTGATTGGCGACGAGCCGACACGCTCGTCCGGGAAAGATCGCACGGCCCTGCTGCTGCAGATCTCCCACAAACCGGGCTCACTGTCCGACGCCCTGCAGGCCTTCAAGAAGTCCAAGATCAACCTGACCTGGATCGAGTCGTTCCCAATGCGGGGACCCGAGCCCGGTTATCTCTTCTTCCTGGACTTCGAAGGACACATCGACGATGCGCGGATCAAGCGGGCACTGGAAGAGCTGCAGCCGTATGCCGTGCGGCTGTCTGTGCGCGGCTCTATCCCCGCAGCGAACCGACGGAATGAGGCGACCGCCGGGCCGGTTCAATTGATGCCTCAGCTTCGGGTCTATAGGCTCTCCCTGTCTACCAGCCGACTTTCGACCAGGGACCACGGATTCCTTATATGATCATTGTCCTCAAACCGGACTGCACGGAGCCCCAGCTTGAGCACATCCTCGAGAAGATCGAGGAATACGGGATGCGCCACGAGCTCAGCCGCGGCGTCAAACGGACACTGATCGGTGTGATCGGCGAAGAGGACCAGTTGCGGTCGGCCCCCCTGCAGGCACTGCCGGGTGTCGAGAAGGTCGTCCCGGTCCTCAAACCTTTCAAACTGGCCAGCCGTGAGTTCCAGGAGGAAGATTCGGCTTTCGATCTGGGGCATGGTGTCAAGGTGGGCGGTGGATCGCTGGGCGTGATCGCCGGTCCCTGCGCGATCGAAGGTGAAGAGATCCTGCTCGAGATCGGACGGGCCGTGAAAGCCGCCGGGGCGAACATCCTGCGTGGCGGAGCCTTCAAGCCCCGCACCAGTCCCTACACGTTTCAGGGGATGGGTGAAGACGGACTGAAGATTCTCCGCAGCGTCGGGGACGAACTCGGCATGCCCGTAGTGACCGAGGTGATGGACCCGCGCCAGGTCGAGCTGATCGACCGCTACACGGACATGTTCCAGATCGGTGCGCGGAACATGCAGAACTTCAACCTGCTGAACGAGGTGGGCCAGACCGATCGTCCCGTCTTGCTGAAGCGGGGCATGAGTGCCTCGGTCCAGGACCTGTTGATGTCGGCGGAGTACATTCTGGCGAGTGGCAACCGACGTGTGATCCTCTGCGAGCGCGGAGTTCGCAGCTTTGATGCGTCCACACGAAATCTGCTGGACCTGGCCATGGTCCCCAACGTCAAGGGGCAGTCGCATCTGCCGGTCATCGTGGATCCGAGTCACGCGACGGGGCGGCCGGATCTGATTCCCTCGATGGCCCTGGCGTCGATTGCGGCCGGAGCCGACGGTGTGCATGTCGAGGTCCATGCGTGTCCGGAGAAAGCCCTCAGCGACGGCCAGCAAGCGCTGCTGCCTGATCAGTTCGTGGCACTCATGCGACAGGTGAAGCGTCTGTCCGAACTCCTGAATCGTCAGATTCCCCACCCACAGGCTTCGTCCTGATGGTTTCTTGAGCCCTTTATTTTTGAGGAGCGGGAACATGCGACGCCCCTTCGTCGCCGGCAACTGGAAAATGAACACCGATCTCACGTCGGCCGTGGAGCTGGCACACGAGGTCGCCGAAGGAGCGGCAACGCTGACCAGCGGTTGCGATGTCGCGGTCTGCCCACCGTTCCCGTATCTGCCAGCAGTCTCTGAGGCGGTCCGCGGATCGGAGATTCAGGTGGGATGCAGAACGCCTACTTCGAGCCGCCGGGAGCCTTTACCGGCGAAATCTCCATCGGGATGCTGCTCGATGTCGGATGCAGTTGGGTGATCCTCGGCCACAGCGAGGCAGACATGTACTCGGGGAAACCGACGCGCTGATTAACCGCAAAGTCCATGCGGCGCTGGCCGGTGGACTTCCCGTGATCCTCTGCGTGGGCGAGTTGATCGAGGAACGGCAGGCGGACCAGACGGAAGCCGTGCTTGATCGGCAGATGGCGGGAGGACTGGAGGGCGTGTCGGAAGCACAGATGGCCGAGGTGGTGATCGCCTATGAGCCGGTCTGGGCCATCGGGACCGGGCTCACCGCGACTCCCGAACAGGCGGATTCAGCCCATGCTCATCTTCGCAACTGGCTCTCTTCTCGCTACAATTCCACGGTGGCCGAGCAGACCCGGATCCAGTACGGAGGGAGCGTCAAGGCGGACAACGCTGCCGGCCTGATGCAGCAGCCCAACGTGGACGGGGCACTGGTTGGCGGCGCCAGTCTGAAGGCGGACAGCTTCGTGGCCATCGTGAAGGCAGCCGCCGAACAAGCAGGCAACTGACCCAAACAATCTGCAGTCGCGCGGGGCCGAGGGCTCCGGGCCGATCCAGCAGGTACGATTCGATCAACGGAGGAAACAGTTTCGTGTGGGCAACTTTCGCTGTGCTGTTGCAGGTCCTGCTCCTGTTGCTGGGACTGTTTCTCATTGTGGTGATCCTGCTGCAGCGGGGTCGCGGGGGTGGACTGGCCGGAGCTTTTGGTGGTCTGGGAGGCCAGAGTGCCTTCGGAACCAGGGCCGGTGATGTCTTTACCTGGATCACGACCGGTGCGGCCGTCATCTGGGTGATCCTCGCGGGACTGAGCGGCATCGCTCTGCGGGCCGCGTCCGAAAGGTGTGCCGAGGAACTGGGTGAGGCGCTGCCTGCGACTCCCGGCATCGTCGCTCCGAGTAATGCTGACCAAGACCCACTGGGCGAAACGGATCGGCCTCTGGGTCAGGAGACCAACACCAGTACCCGCGGAAGCGCCCCCGGGCAACCCGCAGAGACACCACCGGGCACTGAGTCTCCGGGCACCGAGTCTCCGGCACTGAGTCTCCGGGCACTGAGTCTCCGGGCACTGAGTCTGCGGGCACTGAGTCTCCTGGCACTAGTCTCCGCACTAGGCACCAGCCGGCGACTCACCCGGCACGGAAGCCACGTCACCTGCAGACGGGTCGGGCAGCGAAGCTCCTTCGGCAGACGGGGCGGCCGCCCCGGCAACATCTGAAAGATCCACATCCAGCTCTGACACAGCCCCAGACGGTTCGTCGACATCGGAGTGCGCGGACTGACGCGCTGCCGCATGCGGCAGAGGAGAACGCTTAGTGCTTCGGAGCATGACCGGATACGGTGACTGCGCGTCGGCAGGACGACCGGCTGGATGTCGCCGTCGAACTCCGCACCGTCAACAATCGCTTTCTGAAGGTCTCGACCCGCAGCCCCGAAGCCTATGCCGCCCTCGAGGGGGATATTGAACGACTGATTCGCGACCGTATCACCCGTGGAACGGTCTCCGTCTCGCTGCGGGTCGACTCGCCCACCCGGCAGGGTCGCTACGCCATCGACCAGACGGTGCTGCAAGGTTACTGGACTCAGCTCTCGGATCTCGCGCGGGCGATGAACGCGGCGCCACCGGCGCAGCTCACCGACCTGCTGATGCTTCCGGGCGTGGTCCTCGAGGAAGACTCGTGGGACGCCGATCCGCTCGCGGACTGGCCGCTGATTGAGCAGACGCTGCAGGAGGCGGTCGACGGCCTGAACACGTTTCGCGACCGCGAAGGGTCCCTGATGCGTGACGACCTGCAGCAGCAGGGACAGTTCATCGAGGACCGCCTGGAGATCGTGGCCCGCCTGCGCACCGGGCGTGGTCCAGCAGTACCGGGACCGACTGAAAGACCGGGTCAACCAGTTGCTCAAGGATTCGGACGTGCGGGTCGACGATTCCGACCTCATTCGCGAGGTGAGCCTGTTCGCCGATCGCTGCGATATCAACGAGGAACTCACCCGACTGCGGAGCCACCTGCAGCAGTTTACCGGCTGCCTGAACGAAGCCGGCTCGCAAGGTCGCAAGCTCGAATTTCTCTGCCAGGAGATGCTGCGCGAGGTGAACACGATTGGCTCGAAGTCGAACGACATTGAGATTGCCCATGCCGTCGTCGAGATCAAGAGTTCGATCGAAAAACTCCGCGAGATCGTTCAGAATGTGGAGTGATTCCGCCGCTATGATGCCCGACAATCTGACGGCCCAGGCCCCCCGCGACACCGGTGTTCAGGCAGAGACTGACGTGAAGAGTGAGCCGCCCGCTCCTGCAACCGATCGCATTGTGGTCCTGTCCGGACCCAGTGGCAGTGGCAAGACGACAATCGTGAATCGTCTGCTGGCCGCGTCTCCGATCCCGCTCCGCAAATCGGTCTCGGCGACAACCCGCCCGGCGCGCCCCGGCGAACGAGATGGCGAAGACTACCACTTCCTGACGTCCGACGAGTTCGAGCGCCGGCGACGCAAGGGGGAGTTCCTGGAGTCGGCCGAGGTCCACAAGAGCGGTTACTGGTACGGGACGCTGACCTCGGAAGTTGAACGGGCGCAACAGGAAGGAACATGGGCTTTTCTCGAAATCGACGTCGAGGGCGCGCTGGCCGTGATGGAGCGGTACCCCGGTGCCGTGACCATCTTTCTGCTCACGCCATCGGACACGGTCTACGAACAACGGCTGCGGGATCGCGGGACGGAGGCAGAGGGGGTCATTCAGCGTCGGTTGCAGACGGCTCGGGAAGAGCTTAAATTCGCGGATCGCTATCGCTTCCGTGTGGTCAACGACAATCTGGACGATGCGGTGCGCGGCATCTGCAAGATCCTGGCTGCCGAGGCGACCTGACCCCGGACGGGGGCGGAATCACGTTTATGACACTGGGGCAACCAGCTTCCCCGCATTCGCCCCGGGGATGAGGGATGTCCGCAGCACCGAGCGAGCTCCAAAGGAAATCTATGCTGGACGAACTGAAAGAAGAACAGATCGTGAACAAGGTGGGCGGGAGGTTCAAGCTCTCCACGCTCATCCAGAAGCGACTCGTCCAGTTGAATCGCGGGGTGCGCCCGCTGGTCGACGTGGTCGGCAAGCACGGCATGGATACGGTTATCGAGGAGATCATGAACGACAAGATCTTCCTCGACAGTTCCGACAATGTGGTGATGGCGCTGGATGACGTGCCCAATGTCGAGGACGATGGTCCCACGCTGGATGACCTGTGAGCCCCGGCGGTTGAAAACCAGCGAGACACGCTCGTCGAGGCAGCTGAGCTGAGGATCAGAGATGCAGGACCGCGAAATCCTGCTGGGAGTGTCGGGAGGGATCGCCGCCTACAAGGCCGCCGATCTTGCCAGCAAGCTCGTGCAGCGGCAGGCGCGCGTCTCTGTGGTCATGACAAAGTCGGCCACCCAGTTCGTCGGCCCCACAACATTCGAAGCATTGACCGGACGTCCCGTTTACACCGGTCTGTTCGAACCGAGAGAGCATTTCATCGGTGAGCACATCGGCCTGGCACGACGGGCCGAGCTTTACGTCATTGCACCGGCCTCGGCCAACCAACTGGCGAAACTGGCGCATGGCCTGTCGGATGATCTCGTGAGCACGCTGGCCCTTAGCGTGACCTGTCCGCTGCTGGTGGCTCCAGCCATGAACAGCGAGATGTGGGCCAAACCGGCGGTCCAGCGAAACCTTGAGCAACTGCAGGCAGACGGGGTCACCATCGTCGCGCCCGGCAGCGGCTGGCTGAGCTGCGGAACCACCGGTCCCGGTCGCATGGAAGAGCCACTCGAAATTCTGGCGGCGATCGAAGCCCGGTTGGCCCGCACCTGAATGAGTGCGGACAGCCGGCATGGCTCCAGCGACACTCAGCGGCAGCGAGCGAGCGTCATGATGGCGAACGCCGTGCCGTAAGGCTGATGGTAGTCGTAGAGCGGATAGTCCCACCACGAGCCGTCCTTCTCCTGTCGATCCAGCATCAGCTTCGCCAGGTGAGCCTGGTAGAACCCTCGCTCGTCTTCGGGCAGTTGCTCGATGCACCGCGCGCCGTAGTAGTGGCCGAAGTAGTAGAAGTAGCCAGCTACCTGAAACCAAGCCTCGTGGGGAATGGGTCGCTTGCGGCCGATGTCGAGCCAGCCGTTGCGGACAATGAGGCGGTCAAGCCACGACGTCAGCACCTCATCGGTGATGTCCTGTTCGCCCCACATGCGGAGCGCAAGGTTGCAGGCCTGCGAGCGGCCGAGGCTGCCGCCGGGTCGATTGATGCCGCGGCGGGGCTGCCACTTGAGATACTCGCCATAGAGGTAGCTGAAATCGGGCAGCTGCTGTCTGAGGGTGGCGGCAATCGCCCGCGCGATGAGCCTCTCTGGTGGTGCATACCCGGCCTCGCGGGCTTCGAACATCGCAATCAGAGCGGCCGCATTGACGAACGAGATCGAATCGCTGGACGGCTGCGCGGTCTGATACCGGAAATCGTAGTAGCCCCAGCCGCCATCGACCGATTCGTAGTCCTCGAGCCGCTTGAACTGCAGTTCGACGAGTTCATCGATCTGCTGCTGAAGTTGCTCGTCGCCGGAGTGGTGTGCCTTCATGGCCAAGAGCGCCTGGATGGCATAGGCATGCGTCCAGACGTTGTACATGGCATCGCCGGTCGCACGACGCACACGAGCCAGGTTCTCCAGCAACCAGGGCTCGGCGCGATCGAGCGCCGCCCTGACATCCTCGCGGTCGCCACCGGTTTCGTACAAGGCCGTGATTGCCAGAGCCGTCGTCGCCGTGCGAAAGGCATGATGCGCCCGGGAATCGGCGCGTAGATGTTGAGGCCTTTCGTCCGCGTTGCGGAACCCCAGGAACCGTCCTCATTCTGATCCTCGAGCAGGAAATCGATCCCGCGACGGATGGCGGTCTCCACCTCCTCGAACGAAGGTCCCACGATCGCATCCGGCTGGGGGACGGTGGGGATCATGGTCGCCGGCGCCGGCTCGTCGGCGCGCAGCAGCGACGATGCCGTGAGGACGCCTGCGCAGACAGGCAGGACGATCGCCGCTGCCAGAATGCCTCGAGTGATCTGCCGCATGGGTCACACCCTACCTGTTCGCGGATGTAAGAGCATCAACACCCCGCCGTCACTCGGGTTTCTTGAGCAGGATCACGTCCCCCTTGTCGAGCCCATCCTTGATCTCCGTCTTGTCGCCGGACTTCTGGCCCACCTGCACGGTCTGCTTGCGCCTCTCCGGCATCTTCCAGATAGACATAGCGACTGCCATCCGCTTCGTCCTCGAAGACCGCGGAACTGGGAACGACGATTGCCGATTCCCTGCGGTAGGCCACAAGTTCGACATTGCCGCTCATTCCGGTCAGCAGCAGTGGGGCATCATCACTCGGCTTGTAGTCCAGGAACACCTCGTAGACTCCGTCCGAAATCGGAATCAGCGAAACCTCCGTGACGATGCAGTCCAGCGGCACGTCGGGGTAGGCCTTCGGCTCGATCGTGCCTTCTGTCTCACGAGTCACCAGGCGGATGTCGGACTCAGGCAGATCAGCACGCAAGACCATCGGTCCCGCCTCGGGAACAATTGTCATCAGCACGGTGTTGGGTGCCAGCACACCACCCGGGCGGAGCTGCTTGGCGAGTGTCGATGCCGTCGTCCACTTGCCGCGGTCATTCTGCCCGTAGTAGACGATCCCCGACGCGGGGGCCTTGACGGTCAGCAGTTCACGGTCGGCCCGCGTCTGCTCCAGCTTCTCATCGAGTTGTTCCTGACTGAAGACCAGCTTCTCGAGCTCAATCTTCTTCCGCTGGAGGGCCGTCGGCAGCGTGGCCTGGGCCTTGGTGAGACTAAGTGCTGCCAGCGTCGCGGCGTGCTGGACCTGGTGTCGCTCCCGGGGCAGTTCGACCTCAAGCGTCCGGTCGTGGCGGATGCGTGCCGATTCCAGGTAGAACTGACCTTGCTCGACGGAACGTTTCGCCCGCTTGAGGATGATCTCTTCGGTTTCCTCGGTCAGGTCGTCGGCCGTGTACATCTGCTCGAGCTGATCAAGTTCCTCCTGCGCGTACTCAAGACTGTAGCGTGAACTCTTGAGGCTTTCTTCGGCCGACTTCCGCCGCAGTTGCTCGTTGACCTGGGTGTAGAAGTCGAGGTCCTCCCGGGCGATGCGATCCGTGCGCACAGCCTCTTCCAGGTCGAGCGGAACCGTCTTCTCCAATGCGGCCAGTTCGGCTTCCGCACTCTTGATCGACAGGTAGCCCAGCTCTCGCTGGAACTCCAGATCGCGCAATTCCTGATCGATCTTCCGGGTTTCGAGCCAGAGAATCGGCTCGCCCTTCTTCACCCGCGTGCCGGCATCGACCACCTTGTCGACCTTCAGCGAAGACCAGGCCTCGGGACGGAGCAGGACCTCTTCCAACCCCTCCGACATAAATACCCCTGTCAGGTCAACGGTCACCTTGAACGGGGCAGGCTTGATGACCAGTGTTTCCTTCTTGGGCTTCTCTTCTTTCTCGGGCTTGTCTTGCGCAATGCCGGCTGACGTGCCGATCAGCAGCAGCAACGGCGTGAGTGAGGCCAGCAGACACCGTGCATCTCTCATTAACGTCTCCTCGAGTCATGTATGGTCGGCACGGGGCCGGGGGTTTTAACGAACAGCGTCGAACATGGACGTAGACAGGTACCGCTCTCCAGAGTCGGGCAGCACCACGACGATCGTCTTACCTGCACTCTCGGGACGGGCCGCCACTTTCAACGCGGCAGCCATGCTTGCCCCACAACTGATGCCACACGTAATTCCCTCTTCGCGAGCCACGCGCGGTGCCATCGCGAACGCCTCGTCGTCAGAGACCTGCACCACTTCATCGACGAGCGACATATCGAGGATATCCGGCACGAAACCGGCACCGATCCCCTGGATCTTATGCGGCCCTTTGGGACCTCCCGAGAGGACAGGGCTGCCGGACGGTTCGACGGCAATCGAATGCAACAACGCTCCCTTGTCCTGCTTCCAGAATCGCGACACGCCGGTGATGGTGCCCCCGGTCCCGACACCGGCGACGAAGATATCCACCTTCCCCCCGGTGTCTTCCCAGATCTCCGGTCCCGTCGTCCTGCGATGGATTTCCGGATTCGCCGGGTTCTTGAACTGCTGGGGCATGAAGTATTCAGGGCTCTCGGCCAGTTCCGTGGCCTTGCCGATCGCGCCGCCCATTCCCTCGGCCGCAGGCGTAAGAATCAGTTCGGCCCCAAAGGACTTCAGCATCATGCGCCGCTCGATGGACATCGACTCGGGCATCGTCAATGTCAGGTGATAGCCCTTCGCGGCACAGACGAACGCCAACGCGATCCCGGTATTGCCGCTCGTCGGCTCGACAACCTTCATCCCGGGCTTCAGCTTGCCAGTCTTCTCGGCATCCCAGATCATCGCGGCCCCGATCCGGCATTTGACGCTGTAGGCCGGGTTGCGCCCCTCGATCTTGGCCAGCAGGGTCACATCGTAGTCCTGGGCGAGCCGGTTGATGCGCACCAGCGGCGTACCCCCGATCGATTCGGCATTGTCAGAGAAGACCGCCATGCCCGTTCTCCCTCCGTTGGGTTGAGCCAAGAAAGGGCCGCCTACCCGGTACGGCCCTGATGCTGGCATTATGTGTGGTCTTTCGCGCGGGGGCAATGCTGACGGCTGACGCAACCTGCGATGAGAGCGGAACTTCCCGAGCCGAACGCAACCTCGAACCGTCTTGCAATCCCGGGTGTCAATCGGTAGAAAACCGAGACCAGCCGCCGTAGCTCAGTCGGCAGAGCGGTGCTTTCGTAAAGCACAGGTCGTCAGTTCGAGTCTGACCGGCGGCTCTTTCTCTTCCTCGCGGCACAGCAGGCATCTCGCCCTCATGTGCCGTGGATCCCGATGGGAGTGACCGTGTGCCCATCCTCTTGTCTCACCACGAGGCGATCTTCGAGGATCAGACTGTCTACCTGACAGGGCATGCCTACATCGGCTGCACGTTTCGTCGCTGCACACTCGTGTTGAAGTCGACCGGCGACGTGATCCTGAACAGTTGCCACTTCGAGGCCTGTGTCTGGCACCTCGATCTGGTGATCTCCGACCACCGCGTCTGGGATGAGTTCGCCCAACGGGTCGCCCCCCTCATCCACAAGGCCCTGCCTCGCATTTCGGGAGACAGCCAGGCCACCGATAGCGCCGGGTGACGCCCCACGGGCTGTGCCCGTCAGCTGAGAATCTTTCCCCTCAGGCTTTCGAGCAGCCGGACGGCATGACCGATGTCGGCCTTCTGACGTTCACGATCATGGGCGATCTCGCGCTCAATCGTCAGCGGCCCCCGATACCCCAGGTCGTTGAGCGTTCGCAGATAGGTCTCGAGCCCCACATCCCCGTCGCCGAGCGGCACCTCGGTCCCCCAAGCCACTCCGCGATCTCGCTCGGCAGCCCAGCGGGCGTCCTTGCAATGCACGCTGCGGACCAGGTGCCCCACCTGCCGGAGGGCCGCGATCGGATCACCGGTGCCGTACAGGATCATGTTGGCTGGATCGAAGTTGATGAACAGATTGTCGCGCGATACGTCCTCGATGAACTCCAGCAAATGCTCAGCCGTCTCCTGCCCGGTCTCCAGATGCAGACGCTGATCGTGGCCACCGACGTGGTCCAGCAGGTCGCGAGTCGTCTCCAGCAACCCTCGATAGCTGCGGCTGTCGTGGTCCTCCGGAACGAAGCCGAGATGCAGTGCCACGGTGTCGCAGCCCAGCCACTGGGCGAAGTCCGAGATCTCCTTCATTTCCTGCAGGCGCTCGGCCCGGGACGCTTCGGGCACCAGTCCCACCGTGCGCGCGGTCGTGGCGATGTCCGCATAGCTCTCACCCTCGAACCCACCGAACACCGCGGTGATGGTAATGCCCGCATCACTGCAGCGCCCGAGAAACTCCTCGGCGGTGCGCTGCGTGCGTGACTGCTGATGCGGTGCATGCAACTGGACGCTGGGGATGTTCAACTCGCGGGCCACGTCCAAATGGACACCCAGGCCGGCGTTCACAGAGGCGAACACGCCGATCGGCCATTCATTCATCACGTTGTCCTTGCTCGGGGATCGGTTGGGATGTGCGTCAGCATACCGCGCCACTGGCGGCGACTCCACGTTTCGGTTGCCTGCGAAGGCTGTCGGCGGGTATCACAGGCGGGCATGAACCACTCGTCGTCCACCGCTCCTCCTCCCGGTTTGAGCGAGCCGCCCGCGTCTCCGGCGCACAACCACGGCATCTGGGCCGCCTTCGCAGCCTTCGCGATCGTGCTGTTCATGCCAACACCGGCGGAAATGCCACTGCCGGCCCAGCGACTCGCGGCGGTCACCGCGCTGATGGCGGTGCTCTGGGTCACGCAGGGGGCGCCGATCGCGGTCACCGCCCTCGTTCCACTGGCGGCCTACCCCCTGCTCGGCATCCAGACCGCCCAGACCGTCAGCGGGTCATACATCGATGCCAACATCTTCCTCTATCTGGGTGGGTTCGTGATCGCGCTCGGCATCGAGAAGTGGGGGCTGCATCGCCGGATCGCGCTGCACATCGTCCACATGATCGGTTCGAGCCCCCGGCGGATCGTGCTGGGCTTCATGGTGGCGACCGCCTTTCTGTCGATGTGGATCAGCAATACGGCCTCGACAATGCTCATGCTCCCCATCGGTCTGGCACTGCTCGCCACACTTCACGAGTTGTCGCCCGGGACCGATGCGCCTCAAACAGACACGAGCACCAGCTTGGCGTCGCACTGATGCTGGCCATCGCCTACAGCGCAAGCTGCGGAGGGCTCTCGACACTGGTGGGGACACCAACCAACGTGACCTTTCTGGGCCTCTGGGAACAGAGCGAACTTTTCCCTGATGCGCCGACCCCGTCGATGGCCGAGTGGATGTTCTGCTTCGTCCCGTTGAGCGTCGTCATGCTGACGGCCGCGTACTTCGTCCTCACCTGGCGGCTGCCGTCCGGCGCAGAGTGTGGATCCCGGCCGAGGTTTCTTCCGGGCACGGATTCGTGAACTGGGTGCCCCCTCGGCGGGCGAATGGGCCATGTTCGTGATTCTGGCGACAACGGCGGTGCTCTGGATCTTTCGCAAGCCGGTCACCTTCGACAACGCTGCATCGGGTTCTCTCACACTGCTCCCGGGCTGGGGACCGGTCTACGAACGGTGGCTGATCGAACGACTCGGGGTGAGCAGCGACCTGGCGGGGGGAGCGATCCACGATGCGACCGTCGCGATGCTGATGGCCCTGCTGACCTTCTTCATCCGCGTTCGTACGCGGGACCAGGGCTGGCAGCCGCTGATGGACTGGGAGACGGCCGAACGCGGTCAGCCTTGGGGCATCCTGCTGCTGATCGGTGGCGGCTTCGCGATTGCTGATGCCTTCACGCAGACCGGGCTGTCGGCCTGGCTCGGGGCGACACTGGCGGCCAATCTGCAGGGGGTCCCGGTGGTTCTGCTCGTGATGACCATCTGTCTGCTGATGACGTTCCTCACCGAATTCACTTCGAATGTGGCGACCGTCAGCACCCTCGTCCCGATTCTGGCGGGAGCGGCGGTGTCGCTGGATCTCGACCCGCGTCTGCTGATGATTCCCGCCACCGTGACCTCGAGCTGTGCATTCATGCTGCCGATCGCCACGCCGCCCAATGCGATCGTGTTCGCCTCGGGGAAGGTGTCCATCCGCGAGATGATGGCCTATGGCCTGCTGCTCAATCTCATCGGAATCCTGGTGGTGACCGCCGTCACCTTCCTGCTGATGGTACCCGTGCTCGGCATCTCGCTCGAGGGCCTGCCCGACTGGGTGCTGCCACAATAGCACAGCCCCGCAGTCACCGACGTGCCGTCAGGATGAGCGGCGCTGGCGGTAGAGCTGGCGGAAGCTCTGCCGGGGCGTGGGGGGGAGTTCCCGCTGGTGCCCCCAGATATTGAAGCGGTTGTAGATCATCCAGCGTGGCAGCCTGGGCAGCCAGAACCGCGCCATCCGGCCGCAGACGTTGTACAGCCAGGGACGCCGCAACACCTGACCGGTCATCCACATGCCCAGTCGCTTGCTCGTGGGAAGCAGGCCCTTGAGGGCCAGCTTGTTCCGCCAGGTATAGAGCTGAACATGCAGGTCGATCTTGACCGGACAGACGTCGTCGCAGGAACCACACAGGCTACAGGCGAACGGGAGCGAGGCATGGGCCGAGGCATCCTGGGCCGGCCCCAGCACGGAGCCGATCGGACCGGGGATCGTGGCGTGATAGCTGTGTCCGCCGCTGCGTCGGTACACCGGACACGTATTCATGCAGGCCCCGCACCGAATACAGTTGAGCGACCGGCGAAAGTCGTCGCTCGACAGGAGTTCGCTGCGACCATTGTCCACGAGCACGATATGCAGTTCGCTGTCGCGCGACCGGGGCCCGTGAAAATGCGTGCTGTAGGTGGTGATCGGTTGTCCCGTGGCTGACCGGGCCAGCAGCCGCAGGAAGATGCCGAGATCCTCCGCACGGGGTATCAGCTTTTCAATCCCCATACAGGCGATGTGCAGCCGCGGGAGCGAAGTCCCCAGGTCGGCGTTCCCCTCGTTCGTGCAGACGACGAATCCCCCGGTGTCCGCCATGGCGAAGTTGACACCCGTGATGGCGGCATCGGCGGCGAGAAACTTGCGACGCAACTCCTGCCGGGCCGACTCCGCCAGGTACTGGGGATCGGTCGCCCCCGCCTTGGTCCCGATGTGCTGATGAAACAGCTCGCCGATCTCTTCCCGCTTGGTATGGATGGCGGGCATCACGATATGGCTGGGTGGTTCCCCCCGGAGCTGCACGATCCATTCCCCGAGGTCTGTGTCCACGACATCCATGCCGTGCCGTTCGAGGTACGGGTTGAGGTGACACTCTTCGGTGAGCATCGACTTGCTCTTCACGACCCGGGTCACCTTGTGGCGCTGCAGGATCGAGAGCACGATTTCGTTGTGTTCGGCCGCATCGCGGGCCCAGTGCACGATGGCTCCGCGCTGCTGGGCATTGCGCTCGAACTGCTCGACCAGGTCGCCCAGGTGCGCCATCGTGTACTGCTTGATGGCGGACGCTGCTTCCCGCAGTTTCTCCCACTCGGGGATCGACTCTGCCATGCGATCACGCTTGGAACGCACGAACCACAGCGTCCGGTCATGCCACCGGGCGCGCTCGTCGTCGCCGACGAATCGCGCCGCCTCGACAGGATGCGATGTTGCACTCTTCATCCGGATCTCTGTCGCTCAAGGCCAGAGGATGGCCAGCTGTGGCTAACGACCAATGGTGAACGGCACTACCGTGCGCGGCGTCGCCACCTGTCTTTCAATCTTCTCCTGCAAATCCACCTCAAACGGGCGGCCAATGCTGTTTCCGGCCAGATCCTCCAGCGTGTGATGCACACGCAGTTCGAATGAGCCGACAGGCCACGGAATAATGGGAGTGAACCTCCAGCCGCGCTCGTGATCGACCACGCGAACTTCTCCCGGCACCACGGCCCCCTGACTATCATAGATGTTCAGCACGCGGTGCAACATCGCTTCGTCCAGAGGTTCCCTGAATTCGATCGACAGAGGCTGACGTGACCCGACGTCGGGCAGCGTCAACCGCCACAGGTGGGGATCGGGCTGTGTTTCGTCGGCCTGCTTGGCCTGGAAGGATTTCCGGAAACCGGACTTCAATGGCCGCCCGTGGGCATCCGGCCAGTCGCCATCGATGGCCAGCACATACCGCTGGCCAGACTCGAGCACGGGCCCCATTTCCTGCCGTGGGATCAGTCCCTGCTTGATGCGGCCTGGGTCGATGAACACCGTCAGCCGGGTGCCGGTCTCCTCCCACAACTCTTCACCCAGTTCGAGGAACGGCCAGGCCACCTCCCTGCCGTCTTCCTGCAGCAGATGGATGTACCGGTAAGAGTCCCCCTGGCTCATCGGCCCCGAGAAGTGCACATAAAACTTGAGCTGGTTTTCCGGCAGCACATCGGCAGAGGGGAACACCTGGGTGACCTGCACCAATGGGCCGAGATCCACAGCCGGCAGCGAAACGATCTGCTCGGTCGAGGCCAGTGATCGCGCCACAGTTCCGGGCAACTCCTCCGGTTGCCAGACGACGCGATACTTCAAACTCGGCGAAAGGGGAAACCTTGCCTGAAAGCGGACGCGGTCTCCATGGATGCCGTAGTGCCCCAGCACCGGCCGGGCGACTTTCCCCCCGGTCGCGACATACACCGACAACAGCCGCTGCCAGCGGTCGTTGTCCCACTCGGCGGCCTCCAGCCAATCGCGGACACCGGCAGGCACTCCGCTCACCTCGATGACAGGCGGGGCGTCCCCGACCGGGACCACGTGGATCTCGACAGGCGACGGTCGGCCGCCATCCGGCTCCTGCCCATTCACTCCGTCGCCGGGCAAGGACAGTGCGAGCCCACACACGGCGGTCGTCAGCAGAAGTCCCCTGCCGAGCAACCAATCGCAGCCGAAACCGGGTCTGGGCACGAGACACCCCCGGATGCGCGGCTGCGACGCTCCTCTCGCGGCGTGTCTGAGCATTCCCACACCCCCGATCGACATCCACTCACCTCGGCATTCACGCATCGACGAGTCCCGACCCCGTCTGGGCCCCATCGCCAGTCAACAGGCCGCTGCCCGGGCAGCAGCGACCTGTCTCATCCGGCAACGGACAGAAACGGGAACCGCGAGCCCGCACCTTCCCAGCCGAAGCCGTGCGGCGTTCTAGGGAAGTTCGATCGTCTGCAGATCGAGGGTGCCCGGCTGACTTTCCACGAGCACCACCGCGTGCGTGTCGTTGAGCTTGTCGAGCTGCATCACGTTCTGCAGGTTGTCGATCGATTCGTAGTTCTGTCCCGCCGTGCCGCCCCCCTCGACCGGCTCGGTGATCCCCGACTCGATATCCAGTTGGTCGGTGCCGATCTTCATCACTCCCCGGGCGCTGTTGGCGAGCAACAGGAAACTCCGGCCATTCTTCTCATAGACCACCATGTCGAGGGGGTTGTTGCGATTCCCGAGTTCGGCAACCGTGGTGCCGCGGAGCATGCTGCCGGGCGTGAGCTGCGAGACCGGGAACTTGACCAATGGCGTACAGGTATAGGCTGCCAGCAGGTACGGCTCGCTGTCGATATCGAACGAGACAAAGGTGCGAATCGGGGACCGGGTCTCGAACTGTCCGTGGGCCCCGTGATAGATCTCGACACTCGTGCCTTCGTCGGTCGTCTGGAAGGGGAAGGGAATCGAACGCAGCTTGGAGGCAAACTCCTCGTTGGACAGACCAGCCACGAAGACGCGGCCGTCGACATAGGCGATGTCGGTGATCGACTGCTGTCGATTGTTCCGCGCCCGTCGGCCTTCACCGGTCACGCGATCTTCGGGCGGATTGGGGAGCGTGGCCTTGGCAAACATCACGTTGTCCAGTGCCACCTCGTCAATCTCACCCGTCGAGGACACGCGCAACAGGACGGGCAGCGCCTCCGGCCCATGCCCCCGCGAGACCGACAGGTACACCTGCCCGGACGCCGGGTTGACCGCGACATCGTTGATCGTGATCTGTTGTGGTTCTGTTCCCAGTCGCTGGGCAACCTGCTGATTCAGCCCCGCCACATCATATCGGGCTTCCTCGGGGTGGCCGGCGGTATCTCCCGTATCGATCGCGAAGATCGCAGCGGCCTGAGGATCACCCACCAGCAGAATGCCGTTGGGAGCAAAGCTGATCGGACCAGCCACCTGAAGATCGGGAGATCCCGGTGCCAGACCATGCCGATCGGCGGCCGAAGCACTCGCCACGCAGGCACTCACCACCATCACAACGCAGGCCATCCATCGAGTACTGGTCATTACTGGCTCCTTGATCCCCGCACACCCCGAACGACGCTGCGGCTCCCCGACGGACCACCCGTGACACAGCGTGTCCCGTTGATTATTCACAACGGACGCCGAATTGCCATCCTCCGCATGGTGGCCTGACTGCGGCGGGAGATTTCACGGGAGATTCGCCTTGGAGTTGAACCGTGATGGTTGCCGGTGTACAGTGTTCAATGGTGCAGTTCAGGCGAATTCGGAAAGGATTCCCGGTCCGATAAGATATCAGGGTGAATTCGATGCGAATTCGAGCACGACTTCCGGTTCAGATTCTCAGCGTCATCGTGGTGGCGTGCACCGCGGCCGTCGCCAGTGGAGTGGCCGTCTGGTCGCAGACACAATGGGCTCAACAGACCCCTGAGGCCTGCGCGTGAGTTGCGGCTTGTCGACGCCGCAACCCAACCGGTTGCTCTGCAGACGGAACAGTCTCTCGATCAGCGGCTGCGCAGCCATCGTGTCCGCCTGACCAGCGATGGAAGACTGGTCGGACACATCAACGTCGTGGATCCGCTCGACAGCGTCGATGTGCCCGCACAGGACATGCAGGTCTCGCTGCTGCAGGGGGGGCGATTGTGGCCTCCGCCCCTCTGGGTGCCGATGGACGATTCGAGCTGGCCGATGTCCCCATTGGTGTCTACTCGCTGGTCGGATCGGGCCAGGGGGGCTATGTGGCCTACAGTCTGGAACTGGTCCCCGCCTTGACCGAAGGTGCTCCGACAGGCCCGGTGCTCAGCAATGTCGCCTTCTTCCAGGAGGTCGAGGAGGAGGTCGCGATTGAGTCGCTGGCCGTACCGCGTCAGGACTTCCCGATCGTTCTTGAACTGGCGCGATCCAATATCCCGGCCAGCCTGCTCGATGGTGCGTCTGATGCGGTCCCTGTTGAAGCGCAGCCCGGTGAAGAACTTGGTGCCGAAGATCAGCCGGCCGCCGATGGCGATGAGAAGGTCGTGAACCTATCCCAGTATCAGGTCCGGTTGAACGCGGACGGTGAACTGGTGGGACGCATGCGCCGCATCCATCCGCGGACGGGCGTGTCGACGCGTATCCGCAGACTGAACGTGTTCCTCGTCCAGAACAACACCGTCATCAGCCAGGCCCAGGTCGATCCACGCGGGCAGTTTCGCATTCCGGATGTCACACCGGGCATGTTCTCATTCGTCGCGGCGGGTGTTGAGGGGCTGGCAGCCTTTTCCATCGAGGCGGTCGGCGACTCACTCGCCAGCAATGATGTCCCTGAGGAATTGACCTTCCCGGTTGCACTGTGGGACGACGCCACCGGTTCCAGCGGTTTCTTCGCGACGACCTGTGATCCGGAGAATGTCGGGCAAGCGGTCAATCAGCTCTCAAATGCCGCCGGTCCCCAGGGTGGAGCGGGCGGTATCGGAGGATCTCCCGCCACGGCCGGCACAGGCAGTGGTGGATCCGGCGGTTCCTCGCAGACCGGTTCGAACGCCGGCGGCGGCGGCGGTGGCGGTGAAGGAGGGGGTCTGCTCAGCGGACTGCTGGCAGGTGCCTTGGCCGGCGGCCTGGCCGCGGCAGCCTCCAATGACAACGGCTCCAGCAGCACGAATCGCGGCAACGTGATGAGTCCGACCGATCCGGGTCCGGGTCCAGGTCCAGGTCCAGGTCCAGGTCCAGGTCCAGGTCCGGGTCCAGGTCCAGGTCCAGGTCCAGGTCCAGGTCCAGGTCCAGGTCCAGGTCCAGGTCCAGGTCCAGGTCCAGGTCCAGGTCCAGGTCCAGGCGGCAAGCCGCCCGGTCACCCCGGCGGAGGACATCCTCCCGACTATTGTCCTCCGGGCAATGGGCATCAGCCGGTGCAAAAATACGGGTCTTCTCATTCCATTGGTTGGAGCCACAACTCCGGCTCTAGCCAGTCTGGCAAGAACTGGTAAGCCCGGGGGGGGCAGATGGCTCAACCTCCTTGGTAAGGCCGGACTGCCATCGTTGTGCGACAGCCCATTCGGGCGGTGGCACCCCGATCTCTTGGCCGAGGCTTTCGCGGTCGTGCTATGATGTCGCTGCCCGGCGGCACGCGAACGTTGGGCCTCGACCCTGAGGGCGGCTGAGGACTACCCATGGCTGAGGCGG
The DNA here is from genome assembly GCA_963715185.1 of uncultured Planctomycetaceae bacterium. Taxonomy (GTDB): domain Bacteria; phylum Planctomycetota; class Planctomycetia; order Planctomycetales; family Planctomycetaceae; genus CAVPPT01. The sequence goes on along the minus strand of CAVQRG010000007.1, from coordinate 652,781 downwards.
GCACTGCCAGCACGGCGGACAAGTCACTGGCCGTCATCCAGGATGCGACCTGCACCTTCTGTGGGTGCGTGTGTGACGACATCGATCTCACCGTCGATACCGCGGCCAGCCGTATCACCGAGGCCAAGAGGGCCTGCGTGCTCGGGAAGGCCTGGTTCTTTAATCATCACATTGAAGACCGCCCCGAGGCCACAATCGAGGGTCAGCCGGTCGACTACCCGACCGCCATCGACAAGGCGGCGGAGTTGCTGCTCGAAGCGCACTATCCGGTGACCTACGGACTCTCCGACACGACCTGCGAAGCCCAGCGGGTGGCGGTGGCCATCACCGACTGGATCGGTGGCACGGTCGACACCACGACCTCGGTCTGTCACGGACCATCGGGCATGGCCTTTCAGGGAGTAGGTGAAGTCACCTGTTCGCTGGGAGAGATTCGCAACCGGGCCGACTTTCTGATCTTCTGGGGCGGCAATCCGGCCGAGAGTCATCCCCGTCACTTCACCAAGTACAGCCTGATGCCCAAGGGGGAATTCGTCCCGAACGGGCGCAAGGATCGCTACGCCGTCCTGATTGACGTGCGGAAGACCAAGAGCGCGAAGGCGGTCGATCTGCATCTGCAACTCAAACCGCGGTCGGACTTCGAACTGGCGTGGTCGCTGCGGGCCTTGGCGCGGGGCATCGAACCCGATCCATCGGTGGAACTCAAGACAGGCCTGTCGCTGGACGTGTTGCGCGAGATGATGGATCGCATGAAGGCGGCCCGCTTCGGAGCGATCCTGTTCGGGATGGGATTGACGATGACGCGCGGCAAGCATTTCAACAGCGAAGCCGTGCTCACGCTCGCACGGGACCTGAATACCTATGGCAATCGGTGGGTCGCGAAGCCGATGCGCGGCCATGGGAACGTCACTGGAGCGGACAACGTTGTGAGCTGGCAGACCGGATATCCGTTCGGTGTCCACCTCGGTCGCGGGTATCCGCGCTTCAACCCGGGCGAGTTCACGACGACCGATCTGCTGGCGCGGGGCGAGGCCGACACGGCCCTCATCATTGCCAGCGACCCCATGAGCAACTTCTCGCAGCCCGCCCGCGAACATCTGGCGAGGATCCCCGTCATTGTGCTGGACCCGAAGCTCAGCGAGACGGCGAAAGTGGCCACGGTTGCCTTCACGACGGCGACATACGGCATCAACGTCCCCGGGACGGTCTACCGCATGGACGACGTCCCGATCCCGCTGCGCCCGGCGTTCGAGTCCCCATACCTCAGCGACTACGAGGTGCTCAAGCGGATCGAGCAGGAGATCCGCCGGCGGCAGATGTCGACCTGAGTGCGCCGACCTCTGGACGAGCGGTGGGGGGGCGATACCATCTGCAGCCTCACGACACAGCGCACCGCGAGCGGTCTGCGGACGCTGCTGAGCCCGTGCTGTCTGTTTCGGAACCCTGTATGCGCCCGGTCCTGTCCACGGTCGTTCTCCTGTGCTGCAGCAACGTCTTCATGACGTTTGCCTGGTATGGTCACCTGCGAAATCTGGCATCGAAGCCGTGGTATGTCGCGGCACTTCTGAGCTGGGGCATCGCGCTGTTCGAGTACCTGCTGCAGGTCCCCGCCAACCGGATCGGGCACCAGGTGATGTCGCTGGGGCAACTCAAGGTCCTTCAGGAAGTGATCACGCTGTCCGTTTTCGTCCCGTTTGCCCTGTTCTACATGCGGGAGAAGCTGACGTGGGACTACTTCTGGGCCGGATTGTGTCTGTTCGGCGCTGCCTACTTCATCTTTCGATCGCATCCGACCGGCGTATGACCTTCACGCCGTGTGACATCCACACAGACCGGACTCGCGGTGCCTGCGCTCCACAATCTGTCGTGACAGCGGGCGGATGTGGTACAACGTGGGTCGAACCAGGGTCGACGTGTGACCCCGGACTGGCCAGGAGACGGCGTCCCGCATGTCCGATGCACTAACGGCTGCTCAACGAACGGCGGTCGAACACGTCGCGGGACCGCTGCTGGTGCTGGCCGGGCCGGGATCAGGCAAGACGCGTGTCGTCACCCGTCGGATCGCCCACCTGGTCGAGCAGGGGATTCCTCCGCGACAGATCCTGGCAATCACCTTTACGAACAAGGCAGCCGGGGAGATGGCCGAGCGGGTCGCCGGGCTGCTGCCGGGCACCAGGGTCTGGGTCAGTACGTTTCACAAGTTCTGTGCACGTCTGCTCCGGCAGCACGCAGGCGTCGTGGGATTGCAGTCGAATTTCACGATTCTGGATTCCGGAGACCAGAAGGCCGCGCTGCGGCGCGTCTTGACCAGTCTGGACCTCGACCCCGTGCACTACTCGCCCGAGAAGGTCGGGTACCGCATTTCGACAGCGAAGAACGACCTCATCACACCGTCGCTGTTCGCGGAACGTTTCGCCGAGGGGGTGGGCGACCATTGGGAGGCGACTGTCGCCCGGGTGTACCCCGCCTATCAGAAGTGGCTGCTGGACTCGAATGCCGTCGACTTCGACGACTTGCTCGTGCATGTCGCCCTGATGCTGACGGAGCACGCAGAACTTCGACGGGAGCTTGACGAACGATTTCGCTACGTGCTCGTCGACGAGTACCAGGATACGAACTCTGCCCAGTACCAGATCGTTCGGGCCCTGTCACAGTTGCATCCCAATCTTTGCGTGACCGGGGACCCGGACCAGTCGATCTACGGCTGGCGGGGAGCCCGCATCGCCAACATTCTGCGGTTCGAACAGGACTATCCCGAAGCCTGCGTGGTCAGGCTGGAGGACAACTTTCGCAGCACACCGAGCATTCTGCGGTCGGCCGATGCCCTGATTGGCCACAACACGCGACGAAAGCCGAAGCAACTCATCACAGCCAATCCCGACGGACCGCCGGTGGAACTGCTGATGTTTGCCGACGGCTTCATGGAGGCGGACGGACTGGCCCGCCGGATTCGCGCGGCGGTCGACTCCGGGGAACGCAGCTGCAACGACTTCGCCATCTTCTATCGCGTGAACGCCCTGTCGCGCCAGCTCGAGCTGGCGTTGCTGCGGCACCGGGTGCCATTCCAGATCGCATCCGGCGTGGCGTTCTATGATCGGGCTGAGATCAAGGACCTCATTTGCTATCTGCGGCTGGTATACAACCCGGCAGATCGCTCGGCCTTTCTGCGCGTCGTGAACACGCCGCTCCGCGGACTGGGCCAGACGTCGCAGAACCGGCTGATGGCCTGGGCCGACCGTGAAGGACTGACCGGTCTCGAGGCGTGCCGACGAGCGGGCGAGGTCCCCAAACTCTCGAAACGGGCGGTCGCCGGGTTTCGCGCGTTCGCCAACCTGGTCGAGGACCTGTCGCTGGCGAGTGCCGGCTCCGTCGAGAACCTCATCACCTCCATCATCGAACGGACCTCGTACACGCTGCCTTGGGAAGGGAGCCCGGCCGAGAAAGACCAGGACCGCCTGGCCAACGTCCAGGAGTTGCTGGGGGCTGCCCGACAGTTCGACGCCACGTTCGCCGACGAAGTGACCCTGGAGGCCTTTCTCGAACAGGCGTGCCTGGTCAACGATGTCGACGCACTCGACACCACGGCGGGGCAAGTGACACTAATGACCCTGCACGCGGCCAAAGGGCTGGAGTTCCCGGTGGTGTGCATTCTCGGGGTCGAGGAGGGACTGATCCCCCACGAACGCTCCCTGCGCGATCGCGACCCGCATGAGCTCGAGGAAGAGCGGCGACTGCTCTTCGTAGGCATGACCCGCGCCCGCGAGCAGCTCTGGCTGACGTGCACATCCCGCCGCAGTCTTCGGGGACGGGACCTGCCGACGATTCCCAGTGCGTTCCTGACCGAACTGGAATGCGTGCGCACATCGATGCAGGATGCCGAAGCCAGCATGCCGGACTGGCAGAAGGACCTGCTGCAGGATGCGCTGGCTGAGCACCATGCCCGCAGTGGCGACGCGCCGCTCAGCTTCGATGCGATCCCACGGCTGACGACGGCGGCCGACCTGCTCAACGGAACGCGTCAGGCGGTGCAGCTCCCAATCGGCTTCGAACTGGGAATGCAGGTTCGACACCCGCGCGATGGCCGGGGGACCGTCACGTCGACAACAGGCTTCGGCGGGCGCCGCACAGTCACTGTCCAGTTCGAGGCGACGCACGAAAGCAAATCGTTCGTCGCCGCCAAATGCCCGCTGCAGCCGATCGGGCGATGACCCCGCCCTGCCGCACGCGACGCATCATCTGCGATGACATAGGTTTACAAATTCCCACCCAGCCATGACAACTGGTCTAGGTCTCGTATGATGGCGAAGTTACAATCCGACCCCCGAGCTTTCTTCCGGAATGGAATCGGCGAGAGTTCGAGGAGATCACAGGTGGTGATCTCGCAGATGGACCCAGGGAAGGGGGCAGCATGTCGATTCTTCAAGGCAGCAACATACTGATCACGGGCGGGACCGGCTCCTTCGGAAAGAAGTGCGTCGAACTCCTGCTCCGCGACGTTCATCCGCGGCGGATCGTGATTTTCAGTCGCGATGAGCAGAAGCACGTCGCGATGCGTCGCGCCGGCTTCTCCAACGAGCGGTTCCCGCACCTGCGGTATTTCGTCGGCGACGTGCGCGACAAGTCTCGCGTGATGCGTGCCCTGCATGGTGTCGACTATGTCATTCATGCGGCAGCCATGAAGCATGTCGACGTGGCCGAATACAACCCCCAGGAATGCATCCGGACCAACGTGGGCGGCGCCGAGAACATGATCGACGCCTGCATCGACTCGGGCGTCAAGCAACTCATCGCGCTGTCGACCGACAAGGCGGCCAGCCCCGTGAATCTCTACGGCGCGACCAAGCTCTGTTCGGACAAGCTGTTCGTGGCGGGCAACGCTGCTCTCCGGGGGGTCAGGCTGTCGCTTCGCCGTCGTGCGCGATGGCAATGTCCTCGGCTCCAATGGTTCGGTCGTTCCCTTCTTTCAGAAGGAACGCGCCAAAGGTGTGCTGCCGATCACCGATGAGCGGATGACGCGCTTCATCATCACCCTCGAGGCCGGGGTGCGCTTCGTGATCAACTCTTTCGAATGGATGTCTGGCGGTGAGATCTTCGTGCCGAAGATTCCCAGCGCCCGCATCCCGGAGATCGCGAAGGCGGTCGCTCCCGAATGCAAAACGAAGCTGGTCGGAATTCGACCCGGTGAAAAGCTGCATGAATGCATGATTCCGGCTGATGAAGCCCGTCAGACTCTCGAGTATGCGGACCGCTTCGTGGTCGAGCCCGCCTTCTCCTGGTGGAAGGCGTCGGCAGATCTGGCATCCGGTGCCGCCAAACGCTGCGAGGATGGCTTCTGCTACTCCAGCGACAACAACACCGACTGGCTCTCCATTCCGCAGCTGCGCGAAATGATTGCTCAACTGCCGGCCGGGCACGCCGGCGATCAGCCGACTTCCCTCAAGATCGCCGGTTGAGAACCTGCTGCAGCCCCACAAGACACCGGCCGTCGCCGTGAGTCTTCAGCTGATTGATGCGAGCCAGTGAGATGGATGTGATTCCCTACGGCAGTCACGTAATCGATGAGGCAGACCTGCAGGCCGTTATGGAGGCGCTGCAGAGCGGCTGGCTCACTCAGGGTCCGCGCGTCACCGAGTTCGAAGAACTCGTGGCTCAACGCTGTGGAACTCGTCACGCGGTCGCCTGCAACTCCGGCACGGCCGCACTGCATCTGGCGATGCTGGCGGCGGGACTCCAGACCGGTGATCACTTCGTGGTGCCCGCCGTGACGTTCCTCGCGACGGCCAACTGTGGCGTGTATGTCGGTGCGCGGCCCGAATTCTGCGATGTAGATCCGGTCACCGCAAACATGACTCCCGAGACACTGGAGCCACATCTCCGGGACGAGACCCGGGCCGTGCTCCCCGTGCACTTCGCGGGAGCTCCGTGCGACATGCCGTCACTCAGCCGGCTGGTCCGCAGCCGCTCTCCCCAGGCCGTGATCATCGAAGACGCCTGCCACGCCCTTGGAGGCGTCCATGCCGACCGCACCCCGATTGGCGCCCTTAACTGGGCCGACATGTCGGTCTTCAGCTTTCATCCTGTAAAGCATGTCGCTGCCGGCGAAGGGGGCATGGTGCTGACGAATCGGGATGACCTGGCGGACCGTCTGCGGCTGTACCGATCCCACGGGATGACCAAAGACGCCGCACAGCTCTCGCGCCCGAACGAAGGTCCCTGGTACTACGAGATGCACAACCTGGGATTCAATTACCGGATCCCCGAGATCAATTGTGCGCTGGCGCTCTCGCAGATGAAGAAGCTGGATGAGTTTATCGATCGCCGCCGCAGCATCGCGGTGCGCTATCTCGATGAGCTGAGCGACATGCCCCACGTCGAACTGCCCCTGCGTGCTCAGCTCGAGACCTCTGCCTGGCACATCTTCTGTCTGCGGATCGACTTTGCCGCACTGGGCACGTCGCGGACCCAGGTGATGCAGCAACTGCGAGAGCAGGGCGTGGGAACCCAGGTGCACTACTACCCCGTCCCGCTGCAGCCGTTCTATCGAAACATGCTGGGCTGCCGTCCGGGCCAGTTTCCTGGCGCCGAGCAGCACTATGCCCGGACGTTAACGATCCCGCTGTTCCCGTCGATGAGCGACGGCGACGTGGGGCAGGTGATTTCTGCGGTCCGACGTGTCGTTGTCGCATCGACGTCGACCGCGAGGAGCACGGCCGCGTGACTGTGGAAGATGTGAATCGTCTCGGGCTGGGCACTGTCCAGCTCGGCATGAACTACGGGGTGACCAACCGCTCCGGCTGCCCCTCGGGCGTGGAGGCCGCGTCCATTCTCGCGTGCGCTGCCGCTGCGGCTGTGTCGGTCATCGACACGGCAGCCGCGTATGGCCGCAGCGAACAGGTGCTGGGCGAACTGCTCGGGCCCGACCATCAGTTCCGCCTCATCACGAAGACACTCCCCATCAATCGTCCCACGCTCGGCCGCGAGGATGTCGCACGAGTCCGGACCGGCTTCGAGGCCTCCCTGAAGCTGCTGCGTCGAGAAACGATCAGCGGCCTGATGGTCCATCATGCTGCGGACCTGCTGGTTCCGGGGGGGGAACGTCTCTGGGGTCTGCTGCTGCAGCTGCGGGACGCGGGCCTCATCGAGAAGCTCGGCGTCTCGGTGTATGACGGCGCAGAAATCGACGCGATTCTCAGCCGTTTCGAGATCGATCTCATCCAGCTACCGCTCAATGTCTTCGACCAGCGACTCGTGCATTCGGGTCACCTGCTGGCGCTGCGGGAATGGGGTGTGGAAGTCCATGCCCGCTCGGCGTTCTTGCAGGGAGTGCTGCTGTCCGACCCTGTGCGGCTGCCGCCCCATCTCAGCCCGCTGCATCACCCCTTGGAAGAGTTCAGCGCCTACTGTCGCGAGGACGGCCTGACGCCGCTGCAGGCGACGCTGGCATTTGTCCTGCAGCAGCCGGTGGACTGCGTCATCGTCGGGGCCGCGCGCCGTGATGAATACGCCGAAGTGATCGAGGCCGTGTGCTCGCTGCCCGACGACACCTACGACTTCACCCCCTTTGCCTGCGACGACGAACGGCTGATCAATCCCGCCAAGTGGGTGGCTTGAGAGGAGATTGCTCCCATGACGACCGAACGGAACATGGCACACGGGTGCGGACTGCTCACCGGAGAGCGGATCTACCTCCGGGAGGTGCGACGCGCGGATGTGAACGAGCGTTACTACGCCTGGCTGAACGATCCAGAGGTCAACCAGTTTCTGGAAACGCGGTTCGTACCGCAGTCACTGGAACAGATTGCCGACTTTGTTGCCTCCAAGGACGGCAAGGTCGACGAGCCCTTTCTGGCCATCTGCCTCCGCGAATCTGACGAGCATATCGGCAACATCAAGCTGGGACCGATCAACTGGCGACACCGCTATGCCGACGTGAGCCTGTTCATCGGCGAGAAGGCACACTGGGGGCGGGGCTATGCCACCGAAGCGATTGCACTGATCACACGGTTCGCCATGCAGACACTGGCACTCAACAAGTTGCGGGCCAGTTGCTACGAAGAAAATCAGGGAAGTGCCAAGGCCTTTGAGAAATGCGGCTGGCGGCAGGAAGGCCTGCTGCGGCAGCACTTCTTCAGTGGAGGCGTCCCTACGAATGCAATCGTGCTCGGAGTTACGGCCGACGATTACTGGGCGAGTCTGCGCAAGGCGGCGTAAGCCAGCACTTGCGGCAGCATGTCCACTGCCGTGATACAGGGGGAGCCTGGCGACGGTCCGCCAGGTCGACGTGAAATCGCAACCAGGGAGGGCTCTAGGATGGAGTTTCTGGCGATCATACAGGCACGGATGAGTTCGACTCGGCTGCCGGGCAAGGTCCTGCAGCCCCTCAACGGCGCACCACTCCTGCAGCGCATGGTCGAGCGTGTGTCCCAGTCCCGATTGCTCGACGGTTGCCTGGTGGCTACGAGCACCGACCGCTCCGACAACCTAATTGCCGAGTGCTGTCGTGATCTCGGGATCACCTGCCGTCGCGGTTCGCTGAACGATGTACTGGACCGCTTCTATCGCGCGGCATTCACGCGGTTGCCGAATCATGTCGTCCGGCTGACTGCTGACTGCCCGCTCATCGATCCAACGCTGATCGATGACGTTCTGCGCGCCTACCAGCGCGCCCCATACGGCTACTACGGCAACACGATCGAGCGAAGCTATGCGGACGGGCTGGACATCGAGGTATTTCCCTTCGCCAATCTGAGAATCGCCTGGCAGGAAGCCACACGTCCGGAGGAACGAGAGCATGTGACGCCGTTCCTCTGGCGCAATCCCCAGCGCTTCCGACCCGGAAGCTATCTCGACACCGTCAACCGTGAACACTGGCGGTGGACCGTTGATGAACCGCGAGACCTGCAGTTCGTTCAGCGCGTATTTGCCGAACTGTACGACGACAACCCGGCTTTCACGCGGCACGACGTGTATCGGCTGCTGGAGCAGAAACCCACGCTTGCGGAGATCAACGCCGGGTGCGGACAGATCCATCTGCATCAGGCCGAGCGCACCGCCGCATGACTGCGAGCACTCCGACATCTTCCCCTGCCGCTGCCAGTAACAACACGATGAGTCACGCCATGGGATCGATCACAGCACACGGTGTCGCCTGCCCCCAGAGCCTGGCGCTGCAGCAACGAGCGCAGAAAGTCATTCCGGGCATGACGCAGCTGCTCTCCAAGCGGCCGGACCAGTTTGCCCCCGGCGTCTGGCCAGGCTACTTTCAGCGCCCGCGGGGCCGAGGTCTGGGATCTCGACGGCAACCGTTACCTCGACATGAGCATCGGTGGGATCGGGGCCACGGTGCTGGGCTATGCGGATCCGGACATCGATGCGGCCGTCCGCGGCGTGATCGACGAGGGTGTCGCCTGCTCGCTCAACTGTCCCGAAGAGGTCGAGCTTGCCGAGCTCCTGTGCACCATTCATCCGTGGGCTGAGCAGGCGCGATTCGCCCGAGGCGGCGGAGAGGCCATGGCTCTGGCAGCCCGCATTGCCCGTGCCGCCACCGGCCGGGACGTGATCGCGGTCTGCGGGTACCACGGCTGGCATGACTGGTACCTGGCGGCGAACGTCGGCACGACGAACGCCTTGGGGGAACATCTGCTTCCCGGACTGAAGCCGACCGGGGTACCGAAGTCGCTGGGCGGCACGACACGCACGTTCCGGTACAACCACATCGACGAGTTGCAGCAGGTGGTCGCGGAAACGCGCGGGGACCTGGCTGCCATCATCATGGAGCCGATCCGTAACGAATGGCCGGAGCCGGGATTCCTGGAGAGCGTCCGTGAAATCGCCAGCGATACCGGCGCCGTGTTCGTCCTCGACGAGATCTCCGCCGGGTTCCGCATGAACACCGGGGGAGCCCATCAGCTTCTGAATGTCCAGCCCGACCTGGCGACGTTTGCCAAGGCCCTGGGCAACGGCTATGCAATTTCCGCTGTGATCGGACGTGCCAAGGTCATGCACGCCGTACAGGACTCATTCATTTCCAGCACCAACTGGACGGAGCGCATCGGACCAGCGGCTGCTCTCGCCACCCTGCGCAAACATCAGGCGTGTGATGTTGGATCGCATCTCATGACCGTCGGACAAAGTGTCCAGGACGGTTGGCGGGCGTGCGCAAACCGTCGGGGACTGAAGTTGCACATCGGTGGCATCCCCCCACTTAGCCACTTCGCGTTCGAGCACACAGACCCCCAGCGGATGAAGTCGCTGTTCGTGGAACGCATGCTCCGCCGGGGCCTGCTCGCGTCGACATCGTTTTACCCGATGTACGCCCATACCGCAGAGCATGTCGCGACATACCTGCAGGCCGTCGATGATGTGTTTCGGGAAATGGCTGACATCTGTGACCGCGGAGCACTGGAGCAGGAAGCGCCACCGCCGGCGACTGCCGGTTTCAAGCGCCTCAACTGAAGGGCGCGACCCGCGCTAGCGCCGCTCATCGTAGCGGACGGGAAACGCTGTAATGACGTTCACCCCGTCGAGCACGAGGCGCAGATGATGGGCCGAGGGATGATCCCTGCGCTCTCCGGATTCCCCGCCGACGTAGCCGATCCGTCGACCGAGGTTCACGGTGTAAATCTGGCGCCCGTCTTCAGACTCTTGATCCGCGATCGCGGGTCCCCCCGTCTGGATCTGTGCGAAGGCTTCATCAAGGACGCCGATGATGTCAGCCTGATCGCCATCGAAGACACCATGAATGGGCCGTGAAAGATCGTCTTGCGCATGCAGCAGGATGTGCTGAAGTCGATGTCCCTGTTCGCTGCCGGGCCGATACCGGAGTCCTGCGGCCGATTCGAAGACCCCGGAGGCCACTTCCGTCAGTTGACCGCGGGCTCGCGAATTGGCGGACTGCTCCCCCTGCATCGACGGGCCCTGCGGCCGATTCCCCGCCGGAGAACCGGGCCCCCGATCACTTCCGAGGGACGGACGTGACGCCGGTCGGTCGGTCGGAGCCTGATCGACGACCTGCCCCGATTCCTCCCCGAGGGACGGGAGGTCCACGCCCAGCCAGCGTTCGAGCGAGGGCTGCAGCAGGGCATAAGCGATCAACAGGCCGATCACAACGAGTGTTGAACGCGTTGACAGCCGCGTCGCTGAGGGCGACCGGGGATTCCGCTTGCTCATCAGCCCTGCTCAGATCGCCTGCTTCGCCCCACCGTCACCTGATCGTCGCATGTGCGAAGGCCCGTTGGCCTTGCCGTCGACGGGCAGCGGACCGCTGCGGTTTGCCCAGCCGGTCCAACCCGGTCATGAGCCCGTCAACCCATGTTAGTGGGAAGGAATCGGACCCGCCAGACACGGCACGTTGGCACCAGCAGACGAGGTGTCTCAGCAGGCTGCTCCCCTCCCGCAACGGGTGACCGTCGAGTTCTCCGTCGGGGCCTGCCCCCACCTGCAGTCGTTCACCCGGGACCGGGGCGGTCAGTGAGCTGGATGTTGAGCGTCTCGCGATGGCTGTCGCGGATAATGATCAGTCGTACGGTCCGGCTGACTTCGGTGAGGCTGACCAGATGAATCAGGTGATTCTCATCTTCGATGTCGCGACCGTCGAAACTGAGGATCAGGTCGTCGGGACGCAAGCCTGCCCGGGCCGCCGGTGTGTCCGGGTACACGCGTACCACGCGGGCGCCCTGGATTCGATCGAGCGCGTACTTCTGGGCCGCGACATGGTCGAACTTGTCGTCGAGCAGCACCCCGAGGTAGGCGCGATAGACCCGGCCATGGGCCAGAAGCTGCGTGACAACCCGCTTGACAAGGTTGCTGGGAATGCTGAAGCCGATCCCTTCGTTCCCCCCGCTGGCCGAGGCAATCGCCGTGTTGATGCCCACAACCCGACCATACATGTCGATCAGCGGCCCACCGCTGTTGCCGGGATTGATGGCGGCGTCGGTCTGCAGGAAGTCCTGGTTGATGACGTCCCGCTCCGTGCCCAGTTCGAGCGAACGTCGGCCCTTGGCACTGATGATCCCGAGCGTCATGGACTGGCTCAGACCGAACGGGCTTCCCATGGCCAGCACGAAGTGGCCGATATCCAGTTGATCGCTGTCTCCCCAGCGCGCCGCATGCAGATCGTCCGCCTGGATCAGCAGTACGGCAATGTCGGTGGAGAGGTCTTCCCGCTTCGCCTGGGGTTGCAGCACGCGGCCATCGTGCAGATGAACTTCGATCTCCTGCAGCTTGGCATCGCGGATGACGTGATGGTTGGTCACCACATACTTGAGATCCCCGCCGGCATCACTCAGGATCACTCCCGATCCGGTTTCCTCGACCGTGCTGCCGCCACGACCGCGATGCCGGCTCTGGATGTGTACCACGGTCGGCTTGACCAGGCGGGCGATCTTGGCGAGATGCTGACCTGCTTCGACCAGCGTGGGGAAGGTGTAACCGCCGTCATCGGCTGACGCGAGCTGCACGGCCTGGGCGTCCTCCGCGGACGGATCGTCAACCGTTTCGCTGCCCGGGAGAGAGGTGCAGGCCAACAGTGTGGCCAGAAGGAAGGACGAGACTCGTTTGATGAGCAGGCTCTTCATGAGCGCACCTCATTTCTCTGCCAGAAAAGGCCTCGGTCATCGCCGATCCACTCCATGGATCAAGCGTCGATATCGATATCGCTGAGGGTCAACTCCGTGTCATTCTGACGGGACTGGAACTCGATGGCCGATTCCCAGTCAGCGTCGGCATTGGCGTAGCCCCCCCCTGTCTGCTCCTGCTGCCGCTGGCAGTCGACGCACGACGAGGTGTAGGGCAGGGCCTGCAACCGCGCGATCGGAATCTTGCGCCCGCAGACATCACAGGTTCCGTAGTGTCCCTCGCGAATGGCTTCGATCGCCCGCTCAACCTTCGCCAGCTCCCTCCACTCGAAGGCGGCCAGCTGCGAGCTGATCTCCTGCTCGGCGTCATCCGCAGCCAGGTCGGCCACGTCGGACGTGCCAGCCCCGGATCGCGTCAGCTTGATCTCACCGCGCAGCTTCTCGCGAAGATCATTGCGCTGAGTTACCAGGCGTTTGTGCAGTCTCAACAGAGCGTCTTTTCGGGCCATCAATCTACCTCAGAGATGTTCAGGTCCTGGTGAGGCCTCCTTGCCTGAGGTGAGTCGGTTGCGTCGTTCCAACCATACCTTCCGAATGGCAGCCGACTGATCATGGATCGTCGCTGGGTGCGTTATTCTACCAGACGAGGCAAGTGCCCGCTGGCCGCAGCCAGCCGTCACTCCCCACAAGCCACTGCAGAAAAAGCACTTACATCGTCCACCCACGAACGCAACTTTTGACACGCCACTCAGGTACGACCGCGACACCGCTCCGAGAGGCTGCCGCCGTTCGTTCGGTCACACCAGTGTCATCATCGACGGGCTGCCTCCGGCGCCCCCAGCAAAACCGGTGTAACCGGTGGGACCGCAGCCGGTACGCCCGCAAGGATTGACACCCCATGCCCGCAGGACCGGCATAACCCGTCCAATCGTCAAGGTCCGACACGTTCCACACGATGAGCGGCGAGACCGGACGGTCGCGGCGGATGCTCTGCGAACCCCGGCTGCCGACGGACGATGTGGGCGGCGGGCAGGCCAGCAGGTGACGTCAGCGACGGCCTTTGGAGCGCTTGTTGCCCCCGGCCCGACGCTCTTCGCGCGTCCCGCCCCCCTTGCCGTTGGCGTTCGTGTTGGCGTTCGACTGCTGACGGGCCTGATCAGCCGCCTGCATCAGCTTCCCCAGAAAGCCCGGGGGCTTGGGAGGAGACGCCGCCGCTTGTGTCGCCGCCGCCTTCTTGTCGGGAACAGCATCCGAGGAGCTTTCTGACGCATCGGCTGAAGCGTCGGGCATTGTGAAATCGAGCATCTTTCGCTCGCCGATTCCCCAGAGTGTGGACGCAATGAAGTACACGCAGAGTCCTGCCGGAACCCTGTAGAACAACACACCCATGAACAGCATCATGAAGTTCATCATCTTGTACTGCATCGCCTGCTCGTCCGATGTGGGCGGCGGCATGAACAGCTTCTGCTGCACATAGAACAGCACGATCGTGATCAGGGGCAGAAGATTGAACTGCGTCCCCACGAAGGGGAGCTCGAACGGCAGCTGGAACAGCGCGTCCGGGGCGGCAAGGTTATCGACCCACAGGAACCTGGAAAGTCGCAGGTCGACCGAGTTGTACAGCGCCTGATACAGGCCGATCAGGATGGGGAGCTGCAGAAACATCGGCAGGCAACCCGAGAGCGGGTTGAACCGGTTCTTGACCATGAACTCCTGCATGGACTCGGCCATCTTCTGCTTGTCGTCCTTGTACCGCTCGCGGATCTCCTGCATCTTGGGCTGGAGTTCCTTCATCCGCTTGGCGTTGAGCGCCTGCTTGCGAGAAATCGGAAACAGGCAGGCACGTACGAAGATTGTCAGCAGGATGATTGCCATCCCATACGGCACGAACCGGTGGAAGAAGTTGAGGAGTCCCAGCATGGCCACGCTGACCATCCCGAACCACCCGAACTGGATTACGCCCCCCGCTCCCAGAGGCTCGAGCAGATCGCTGCGTTTGGGACCGAAGAAGATGCGTGAAGATCGCTGGAGCGTCTCGCCCGGTGGCACCTCCTCCGACACCGACCCGAGCTTCACGCTGATGTCACTCCAGCCTTCCGGTTCTCTGCGCTGGATGAGCTGGGGTACGGCCTCGTCGAAGTCTGGCGTCTGGATCTGGTTCCCCCCGGGAAACAGGAGTGCGGCGAAGAACTGCACATCCGCTCCCACGAACTTCAGGGCGCCCGCCAAGGCCGCAACAGATTGGGGTCGCTCTGGGCCCGGGCCTTCTCCGTATCCTTGATGATCTCGGTCGCCGTCCGCGTCAGGTCGGTCACATCCGTCGGATCCGAGGGGTCTTCGAGAACTCCGGCCTTGATCTCGATAAACGTCCGTGCATTCTCCGGCTGTTCGAGTGGCAGTCCCACGGGTCCTTGGAGCACGTAGTCGACCGGGGCCGGTTCACCACCCAGGTTCTCGAACTCGAGCTCAAACTGCAGCAGATACCCGAGCGGATCGACATCGCGGGCCTGGTTGTCACCCTGATTGAGCACAAAGTGCTTGCGCACCTCGATCCGGCCGTCCGGTGAACGATAGCGGAAAGTCACCTCGTCGTGCTGCAGCGAGTTCGGGACGACTTCCCAGTTCACTTCACGTAGCGAGGTGTCGTGCTGCAGCAGTTGTGCGTCGATCTGCTGGAGGCTCAGCGCCAGGCTCTGGTGCTCATCCTCGGGGTTGTTGCCCACGATCTTGATGGGGCGACTGCGATCATACACGGTGGTGTACCGCGGATCGTTCAGCTCGACACTTTCGATCGCGGCCCCGGCGGATGTCAGGTTGACCTGCATGAAGAAGCCCGAGTCCGGATCCAGGGAACCGAGCGCGACCTGCCGCAGCGGGAATTGTGACAGCTCGGCGGGCACGTTGGCGGCGCCATCGTCGAGACGCGGTCGGTCGGCAGGGACGTCCGCGAGACCGTCTGCATCCTCCGGCAACTCTGCCGGCGCGGCTGGCTGTGCCGCTTGGGGCGCCGGTTTGGGGCCCGGTTTGGGAAACAGACCGGGGAACAGTCGCGGCGCGAGCTGCATCCATATCAGCAGGAACACGCTGACCGTGACCAGCGACAGAAAGAAGCGTCTCTGTTCCATGACGTCCGATGACCGCGAGGGCGGATTGGGCTGACGCCGGGGAACGGCGATTCAGCGGTTCAGGCAGAGGCAGTTTGTGCCCTCACACAGGCCCCCGTCAGCGGCCGTCACGCAGACGGTCGCCCAGGAAATTGTCCAGCTCGGGAATCGGATAGATCTTGGAGATCGTCTGCTCGAAGTTGTAGGGCACGCGCCGGAACTCGACGGTCTTGTCATTCAGCACAACGTACGAGGCCCGGTTGTCGCCATCACGCGGTTGGCCGACCGACCCGACATTGATCAGCACCTTCTGGTCGCCGAGCTCGTACCGGCCGTCCACATCGTCGGGGGAGAGAAAACTCAGGTCTTCCCGAAAGACTCCGGGAATGTGCGTATGCCCTTGGAAACAGTAATTGTCGACGAGTGCAAAGATGCGTTCCATCTTCCGCTGATTGTAGATGTCTTCCGGAAAGACGTACTCGTTGAGCGGGTTACGGGCCGAACCATGCACGAACAGGAACTCGCCCTCGCGACGCATGCGCGGCAGCTCGCCGAGGAACTCCCAGCGCTGTTCGTTCTTCTCCTGCGTGTCGGACTCGAGCATGTTCCGCGTCCAGAAGATGGCCCGCTCGGCCCCGGCGTTGAAACCTTCCGGATCGAACAGTGCTGCCTGATCGTGGTTGCCCAGGATCGTAACCCGGCAGTTCTCCATCACGCGATCCACGCACTCGCGGGGATTGGGCCCGTAGCCCACGATGTCCCCCAGGCAGAACACCTCGGTGATCCCCTGGCTGGAGATCTCCGCCAGCACCGCCTCGAGGGCCTCGAGGTTTCCATGAATATCACTGATCAGCGCACGCACAACAGTCGTCTCAGAAGAAATGAGGTAACACCTGCCCGCAACGTGCCCTCAAGAGGAAGACGCGCAACGCGGGCCCCTGATAGGGAGGAGTCGCAGACGCTCCCGGGCGAGCGGCTCCTAATTCAGGCCAGCTCCGGAGTTGTGGCAACGTACCTTCCTGATCTCCAAGCCGTGTCGAAAGTTTAGGGGACCTTAACACAACCGGTCAAGCGCCACCCGAGCCGCCGGGGGCTCACTGGTGCCGTGTTCTTCGGGTCGGACACGGCAGCGCACTCCTCTCGTTCGCTGCCACCCGGGAATCCTTCGACAAAGACCCGCTCCTCAGGGGCTGAGACCGCAGCTCCCGTCTGATATGCCGATTTTGTCGGTTGCGGGCTTCACGTTGCCGGCAAACAACCCAAACTCGACCGCACTTGTTGACGAGTGACAACTTCTGTCGTAGTTTTTCGCACCCTTTCCCGAGCACTCCCAGCACGCACACTCCGGTGCGACGGCCACCCCGGCCGTCCCGACACGGATGGGCGTTGTCCCTCAATTCGAGTCCGGCGCTGTCACGAGGCGCGTCCAGGAGGACGTTCGTCACGCAGTCGGTCGCCGTTGTTGCAGTCGGTCATCAGCCTGCGGGCGGGTGTCCGCTGCTGGACCCTATTGTGAAGTGGACGATCCCCAGGTGTGCCATGACGAACCGCGGTTCTCTGCTGGTAGTTGACGACGATCGAAACATCTGCGAAGCGATGGCGGATTACCTCCGCGATCTGGGGCACCGGACCGAGACGTCCCTGACCTGCCAGGAGGCAATCGGCCGCATGGAGGAGCACCCCTTCGAGGTGGTCATCTGTGACGTCAATCTGCCCGACCAGGACGGGTTCCAGCTGCTCCACTGGGCCACACGTCATACCCCGGACACTTCTGTGATTCTGCTGACCGGTTACGGCACGATCGAGAGTGCGGTCGAAGCCATCCGCGTGGGAGCCTTCGACTACCTCACCAAGCCGGTCATTGACGACGAGCTGAACTTCTCGATCCAGCGGGCCCTTGGCCAGCGGAAGATCGTCGCGGAAAACAAGCAGCTCAAGGCGCAGCTCGACGAAAGGTTCGGGCTCTCCAACATCATCGGCCGCGACTACAAAATGTCGAAGATGTTCGACCTCATCGAGAGCGTTGCGCCTACCAAGACCACGGTCCTGATTCTCGGAGAGAACGGGACCGGCAAGACCATAACGGCCCGCGCCATTCATCAACTGAGTGATCGCCGCGAGAAACCGTTCGTGGAAGTCGCCTGCGGTGCCCTGCCCGACACCCTGCTCGAGAGCGAGCTGTTCGGGCATAAGCAGGGGTCCTTTACCGGCGCAACCCACGACAAGATCGGCAAGTTCCTGCAGGCCAACGGCGGGACCATCTTCCTGGACGAAGTCGGGACCGCTTCCCCCAGCCTGCAGGTCAAGCTCCTCCGCGTGCTGCAGGACATGGAATTCGAACCGGTGGGCGGAAACAATACCCACAAGGTGGACGTCCGGGTGATTCTGGCCACCAACGAAGATCTGGAAGAGAAGGTCCGCGAGGGGGAATTCCGCCAGGATCTCTTCTACCGCATCAATGTGATCTCGGTGACGCAGCCGCCGCTGCGTGAACGGATTGGTGACATCCCCCTGCTGGTGGATTACTACCTGCAGGACTTCAACGAGCGTACGGGCAAGCACGTGCAGGGCTTCGATGAGCACGCCATGCAACTGCTCCAGCGCTATTACTGGCCGGGCAATGTCCGCGAGCTGGTCAACGTGATCGAGCGGGCGGTGGTGCTGGCCAAATCGGACATCGTCACCGTGAGTGATCTGCCCGAGAACGTCCGACGCGAACTGACACCGTCACCGGCCGCGGGACACCTCAACGGCTGTGGACTCAAAACCGCCCTCGCCAGCCCCGAGCGCCAGATCATCATCGAGGCGCTCGAGGCGAACGGCTGGAACCGTCAGCATACGTCGCGGATGCTCGGCATCAACCGGACGACGCTCTACAAGAAGATGAAGCGATTCGGCATCAGCTTCGAGCGCGAGGCGGGAATCCTCGGGTGACCTTCACCCGACGTCCTCCGGCGTAAAAGCCTTCCGCAGAAACGTGCGGAGCTTGCGGTCGGTCACCTGGGCCGCGGAGTCGAACCGGAAGTCGCACTGCGGCCTGACCGCTGCGGTGCGTGGTGATCTCGCGTTCCGCCCCCAGCGTCGAGATCTGTCCCAGCGCCACCGCACCGGGCTCCGTGATCAGCGTGAGATACACACCGTCCCGCCGTTTCGTCTGCACCTCGGCCAACAGGTCGCGCTCGTTCCGTCGGTAGGCCACCAGGGTCTTGCTGCCAAAGTCCGGATGGGCTGTTCCCAGAGCCTGCTCCAGCAGGTCGAGCAGTTGTTCGAGTACGGCGGCATCCCACGTCACGCGCTTGTTGCTGGGGAATCCCTTGCGGGACACGTGCCACTTGCGTCCCAGGACCTTCCAGGGCATGAGGTCGACAGGATCGGCCTGCTGCTGTTGCTCGACCCGTTCGAGATAGACGGCGATGGCCTCCTCGACAAACGCGCAGAACGCGGGCGTGTCGATCTCTTCCCGGGTATGCACGTCGATGGCGATCTCCTGGAACGGCCCCTTGGTGTTGTTGAACTTCACCCGCGCACCCGTCCGTACACCGGAATCTCGTCCAGTTCGTCGACCGGCGTGAGATCCAGCCAGGACTCTACTTCGTCTGGATCGAAGGACTTCTTCGGCACACGAAAGTAGAGTCGCACGAACCATTCGTCCCCGCTGAGTGCGTGAAAGAACCAGCCGGTCCCGGACTTCTTCAGCGCCGTGATCTCGACAGTCGCCGGATCGTTCCAATTGGCTGCCTTCAGTCCTTCGTACTGCTCGATGAGGTCGACGATGAACTTCAGGGCCTCCCCGTCCCACTTCACCGGCTTGCCGTTCCGCGCGGGACGGTCCTCGGTATGCCACTTCCGGCCATCCTGTTGCCACGGCAGCGAAGCCTCCTGGCCAACCTGCGCCAGGTCGACGTCTCCCTGACGCTTCCGAGCCGCCGACCGGGCATCGAACACCTCGATCACGCCGCGCTCGTCCTGCTCCAGCAGCGGCTGCAGCAGTTCGCCGGTCCAGGAACGTATGCGCGCCGGATCATCGCGCGTGTCCCGCGCGTACTCGACCACCTGCTCCGGGGTGCCCTGCGCCACGATCCATCCGCCGCCGACCCCGGCCTCCGGCCCCAGATCGACGATCCAGTCAGCGGTCTTGATGACGTCCAGATTGTGTTCGATGACCACAACGGTGTTGCCCTGCTCGACCAGGCTGCCGAGCACCTTCAGCAATTTGGCAATGTCGTCGAAGTGCAGCCCGGTAGTGGGTTCATCGAGCAGATACAGCGTGCGGCCGGCATTGGGCTTGCACAACTCGGCGGCCAGTTTGACGCGCTGGGCTTCGCCACCACTGAGAGTCGTCGCCGACTGGCCGAGGGTCAGATAGTCCAGACCGATGGCCTCCATGGTCGCCAGCGGCGCCCGAATCTTGGGGATATTCGCGAACAGCTCCAAGGCCTGGCCAATCGACAGCCCCAGCACGTCGGCGATCGTGTGGCCCCGATACCGGACCGCGAGGGTCTCGGCGTTGTAGCGCTGTCCCCGGCAGGTGTCACAGGTCACCCACACGTCGGGCAGGAAGTGCATCTCGATCTTCCGCTGCCCCAGACCTTCGCAGTCCTCGCAACGTCCCCCGGCCCGATTGAAGCTGAACCGCCCGGGTTTGTAACCGCGCACTTTGGCATCGGGTAACCGGCTGAACAACTCGCGGATCGGATCGAACACCCCGGTGTATGTGGCCGGATTCGATGCGGGCGTCGCACCAATCGGCTGCTGATCGACGGTGATCACCCGGCTGATGTGTTCCGCGCCTGAGAGTACATCGAACGGACCGGGGGCGTCTCCGCCGCGCCCCAGATGACGGGCGACGGCCCGCGAAAGCGTTTCGGAAATCAGCGAACTCTTTCCCGAACCGCTCAACCCGGTCACACAAATCATCGCCCCCAGTGGAACGAACAGGTCGACACTCTGCAGGTTGTTCTGGCGGCAGCCTGTCAGGCTCAGCCACGCGCCCCCCGGGGGGAGATCGTAGCGCTCAGGAATCGGCCGGGCGTCGTCAGGCGAAGACACCGGAATAAGCCGACGGTCGTGCGGAACGGGAATCCCCTTGTCCCCCGACAGGTAGGCTCCGGTGAGTGAGGACTTTGATCGGCGCGCGACCTGCTTGGGAGTACCGTCGGCCACGATCGTCCCGCCGAACCGTCCCGCACCGGGACCGAAGTCGTACAGTCGGTCGCTGGCTTCGATGACCTCCCGATCGTGCTCGACCAAGACGACGGTGTTACCCAGATCTCGCAACTTGTGCAACGCGTCAATCAGCCGCTTGTTGTCCCGCGGATGCAGTCCGATCGTCGGCTCGTCGAGGACGTAAAGCACTCCTGTCAGCGCGCGTCCGATCTGCCCGGCCAGACGAATCCGCTGAGACTCGCCACCCGACAGCGTCGGCATGCTGCGGTCGAGCGTCAGATAGTGCAGTCCGACGTTGACCAGAAACGTCAGACGGTGCACCGCCTCGTTGAGCAGGTCGCCGGCGATCCGCTTCTGCCCGGCCGTCAGATGCAGGTTCCGCAGGAACGCCAGGGCTTCGTCGAGCGGCAACCGGCAGAGCTGCGGGAGCGTCTTGTGGCGCAACCGGACGGCGGCCGCATCCTCGCGCATGCGGTCCCCCTGGCACACCGAGCAGGGCCGTTCCCCGACCAGGTCCAGGAACAGGGCCCGATAGGTGTACGAGACTCGTGAGGATTCCTCGATCGTCGGATACAGCCCCTTGTACTGAAAGCGGAACGATCCCAACGACGATTTCGGAGTGCCGGACTTCGTCACCCACCGGTCCGAGCCATACAGAATAAGGCGCTGCTGCGGCGGATCGAGCTGATACCAAGGGACATCGAGGGGAATCCTGAACTCGTCGGCGACAGCGCTGAGCATCTCCCGGAACGCGGGATTCTTGCGGGGGTCGGGCCATGCCGAGACAGCGCCATCCTGCAGCGTGGCGTGTGGACTGGCCACCAGGGCCTGCTGGTTGGTCCCCTGCTCCGTTCCCAGACCTTCACAGGCTTCGCACCAGCCCAGCGGACTGTTGAACGAGAAGTTCTGAGGGCTCAGCGCTTCGAAGATGCGTTCCGCATCGGCAGCGCACTGCGGACAGGAGTAGTGCAGGCTCAACCGGTCGACGCGCCATTCCTCTTCGGGCAGTGATGGATCGACGTGAATCACATGCAGCACGCCCTTGCCCAGATCGAGAGCCGCCTCGGTGGAGTCGGCGATGCGACCGCGGGCCTGGGCATCCACCTTGATGCGGTCCACGATCGCCTCCACCGTGTACTCGCGGCGGTGGTCGATCTGCGGCACCTCTTCCAGAGCATGTGTGGTGCCGTTGATCCTTACCCGCAGGAATCCTTGCGCCCCCAGCCGGTCCCAGAGCTTC
Organism: uncultured Planctomycetaceae bacterium; assembly: GCA_963715185.1. Classification (GTDB taxonomy): domain Bacteria; phylum Planctomycetota; class Planctomycetia; order Planctomycetales; family Planctomycetaceae; genus CAVPPT01. Next base: position 630,696 of record CAVQRG010000007.1, on the reverse strand, counting down.
GTGTAGCTCTGTCCGACCGGCACCTCGATGGGGGCGGCCAGGTACAGCCGCGCCCCGTCATCCAGCGTCAGAATCCGCTCGACGATCTCGTCCGTCGTCTGACGTTCGACGGGCACCTGGTGTTCGGGACAGTACATCTCGCCGAGTCGGGCAAAGAGTACACGCAGATAGTCGTAGATCTCCGTCACTGTGCCGACTGTCGAACGGGGGGTCGCCCCGACCGTCTTCTGTTCGATGGCGATGGCGGGCGAGAGCCCCGAAACACTCTCGACTCTGGGCTTGGGCATCTGCCCCAGGAACTGACGGGCATACGCCGAGAGCGACTCGACGTATCGCCGCTGACCCTCGGCATAGAGGGTATCCATCGCGAGAGAGGTCTTTCCCGATCCGCTCGGTCCGCAGAACACACTCATCGCATCGCGCGGAACGGTCACATCGATCCCCTGCAGGTTGTGCTGACTTGCACCGCGAATCGTGATCTCTGTTTGCGAGGACTGCTGCGCTTCGAGAGCAGCCGCTGCGGCAGCCGGCGAACGCTCCGACCGGCTTTGACGTCTGGCCTTCGTCGGCGACGACGGTGAGAGGATCTCCTGCAAGGCGTGACCGGTGTAAGACGCGGGACAGGCGGCGATCTCCTCGGGAGTTCCGGCGACGATCACGCTGCCCCCACCGTCCCCCCCTTCGGGGCCCAGATCGATGATCCAGTCGGCTGATTTCACAACATCCAGATTGTGTTCGATCACCAGTACCGTGTTGCCCGCCTCCACGAATCCCTGGAGCACACTCAGCAGCATACTCACGTCGTGGAAGTGCAGGCCCGTCGTCGGCTCGTCGAGCAGATACAGGGTATTGCCGGTCGACCTCTTGCCCAGCTCACGCGCAACTTGATGCGCTGCGCTTCTCCCCGCTGAGGGTCGGGGATGGCTGACCGAGCTTGAGATAGTCCAGCCCCACATCGTGCAATGTCTGCAGCAGCTGCAGGATCTTTGGATGGTTCCGGAAGTGCTCGAGCGCCTCTTGCACATCCATGTCAAGGACATCGGCGATACTTCGATCCTTGTAACGCACCTCGAGCGTCTCGTGATTGAACCGCCGCCCCTCGCACACCGGACACCGCACCCAGATGTCCGCCAGAAAGTCCATCTCCAGCTTCGTCGCCCCATGACCTTCACAGGCTTCGCAGCGTCCACCTTCCACGTTGAAACTGAACCGGCCCGGCTTGTAGCCCCGCACTTTCGACTGCGGCAACTGTGTGTACAGCCGGCGGATCTCATCGAGCAGCTTGACGTACGTCGCCGGATTGGAACGCGGCGTGCGTCCAATGGGGGACTGGTCGATGTCGATCGCCTTGTCCAGGTGCGTCAGACCGTTGATCCGCTGATGCCGACCCGGACGTCCCTTCCCCTTGTTGACCTCGACATTGAGCACCTCCCACAGAATGTCGTTGCACAGCGAACTCTTGCCCGACCCGCTCACTCCGGTCACACACACGAACAGGCCGAGCGGGATCTCCACATCGACGTTCTTCAGGTTGTTGTGCGTCGCCCCCACAATCTTCAACTGCTTCGCCTTGCGGACCGCCCGCCGCTCTGCCGGGATGGCGATTTCTTCCCGACCACTGAGATAGGCCCCCGTCACGCTTCGCGGATGTTTCCGGATGGCGGCAACATCCCCCTCGGCGACGATCTCCCCCCCTCGGACACCGGGCCCCGGACCGAAGTCGATGATGTGATCGGCCGCGTGCATCGTCTCCTCGTCGTGCTCGACGACCACCACCGTATTCCCTTGGTCGCGGAGGTTCTCCAGCGACTCGAGCAGCAGTCGGTTATCGCGCGGGTGCAGTCCAATCGAGGGCTCGTCAAGGATGTACAGCACGCCCACCAGCCCGCAGCCAATCTGACCCGCCAGCCGGATGCGCTGCGACTCACCCCCGCTCAGCGTCGGGGCCGAGCGATCCAGTGCGAGATACCCCAGACCGCATTGCACCAGGAACCTGAGCCGACCGCGAATCTCCTTGAGTGCGTCCGCCGCGATCATGGCGTCGGTGTCGTCCAGCTTCAGATCCGAGAAGAACAGCACGGCCTCGTCGACAGAGAGTGCCGTCGCCTCCGGCAGGGTGCGCGTCCATTGCCCTGCTGCAGCGGCGGCGGTACGACCATTGCCGGACCGCCGCGAGCGGCCACCGTCCGACGTGGACGGCGGTGCGGCGCACGACGTCAGGCGGACGTTTCGCGCCTGCGGATTCAGTCGCTCACCGTGGCAGGCTGAGCAGTCCACGATCTCCATGTACTTCTCGAGCTGCCGGCGACGCATCGGGTTCTTCGCCTGCCGATAGCTGTCGAGCAGTTCGTTGAGGAAGCCGCCCCAGATGCCGCCGTGCTTCCAGACCCCACCCCGATGCCGCCAGGCGAAGGTGATGTGCCGCTCCCCTGTTCCGTTCAGGAACAGCTCGCGGGCCTCTTCCGGCAGTTCGCCCCACGGGGTCTTGAGGACCGCATCCTCGGCCAACCCGAGATCCTGCTCGATGGCCCGGGCCGCCCCCTGGTAGATGTGTCGCCGCCAGCGCCCCACCTTTCGAAACGAACCCAGCAGCGCCAGCGCCCCCTTCGAGATCGACTTCGTCTCATCGGTAATCAGCCGTTCCAGCAGGAACTCATGCCGCGTCCCCAGGCCGGTGCACTCCACGCACATCCCCAGCGGACTGTTGAAGCTGAACAACTGCGGCGAGGGGGGCTCGTACGAGATGCCGCAGTCCGCGCACGCATACTGTGCCGAGTAGAGTTGCGAATCCGGTGTCGTGCCCCGGGCGTCCCCGGTCTGCTCACCCAGCGCCTCGGGGTTCTGGTCTCGAACCTCCTGGCTCCTGACGATCAGCAACGTTCCGCCGCTCAGCCGCACAGCAGTCTCGATGGCCTCGGCCAGGCGCGTCCGTTGTCCTTTTCCGGCCGTCAGCCGGTCGACCACCACTTCGATTGTGTGTTTGAAGTGCTTCTTCAGCCCGAGATCGTCGGAGAGATGAACAACCTCCCCGTCGACGCGTGCCCGCAGAAACCCCTGCTTCAAGAGGTCGGCAAACAGGTCGCGGAACTCCCCCTTCTGCTGCTGCACGAGCGGCGCAAGCACCTGGAACTTCGTCCCCTCCGGCAGCGTGGAGATCGACTCGAGGATCTGGTCCGTCGACTGGGCGGTGATGGTCTGGCCACACTTGACGCAGTGTCCCTGACCAACACGGGCGAACAGCACCCGCAGGTAATCGTAGATCTCGGTGATCGTGCCGACTGTGCTCCGCGGATTCCGCGACGTCGCCTTCTGCTGAATGGCGATGGAGGGGGCCAGCCCGGTAATGGCGTCGACATCCGGTTTGGGCATCTGCCCCAGGAACTGCCGGGCATACGTCGAAAGCGATTCGACGTAGCGTCGCTGCCCTTCAGCGTACAGCGTGTCGAAGGCCAGAGAACTCTTGCCCGAACCGCTGACGCCCGTCATGACGATCAGCTTGTTCCGCGGCAGCGTGAGATCCACGCCTCGCAGGTTGTGCTCACGGGCCCCACGAATGACGATATCGGCGGCGGGCATGTCGGGTGTCGTGAGCGGCCGGTGAAGGGGTCAAACCGGCGATTATAGGCCCGGGCCCTCAGGCCGTCACCCAGCCGCCTGCCCGGAGAAACCAGCCCGGGAGCCCGCACCCTCACGGAGGCGCGCCGCCAAGCGACCGGGAGCGAGCCATGAGGAGGGAGGAGAGGTCAGCGTGGCGGGAGATGTACGGTCGGCTGCAGGCCGATAGTCCCGGCAGGGCCGGAGCACGAAGGTGTGCGCCCCAATCTCCGGTCGCCCTTCCGAATATTTCGGAGCGAGAACTGGCCAAGCGGCAGCCGCGATGGCATACTCGAAGGTGGTAGTCCCACGGAGGTTCTCCCCTCCGGCTCGAAACGCCCGCCGAATTCGGCGGGCGTTTCTGAGGGGGACCGTCGCTCAAGGCCAGCGGTTGCCGCCGGCCTGAGCGGTTATGACTGCTCACACCTTCGTGCTACCCGCGGTCGTCTTGTCCTCCGCCTGCATCTCCCAGCGTTCGGGTGAACGCCACAGGCCGGACAGCAGCAGCTCGCGGATGAACGTCAGCTCCTTGGGCAGACGGTCGTACAGCTTGAAGAACAGTTCATCCTGCGAGGCGAGTTCCTGGCTCCATTCGGCCCGGTCGGTACTCATCAACTGGTCGAACTGCTCTTTGGAGAAGTCGAGACCACGCCAGTCGATGTCCTTGTACTGGGGCATCCAGCCGAGCGGACATTCGATGCTCGCCGCCTTCCCCTTGGAGCGACCAACGATCCACTTCAGGATCCGCATGTTGTCGCCAAAGCCTGGCCAGAGGAAGTTGCCGTCGGCATCGCGACGAAACCAGTTGACGCTGAAGATACGGGGCGGGTTCGGCAGCTTTCGGCCGAAGTCGAGCCAGTGTCCGAGGTAATCCCCCATGTGGTAGCCGATGAACGGGAGCATCGCCAGCGGATCGCGACGCACCTGTCCGACCTGCCCGAAGGCCGCAGCCGTCATCTCGGAACCCATGGTGGCCGCCGTGTACACACCGAAGGCCCAGTTGAAGGCCTGGTAGACCAGCGGAACGACCGTACTGCGTCGACCGCCAAAGATGAAGGCCGAAATCGGCACGCCGCGCGGATCGTCGTAGGCGGGATCGGCACAGGGACACTGGCCAATCGGGGCCGTGAACCGCGAGTTGGGATGGGCGGCCTTCTTGTCGCTGGCCGGCGTCCAGTCGTTCCCCTGCCAGTCGATCGCGTGGGCCGGTGGCTCGCCACTCATCCCTTCCCACCACACATCTCCGTCGTCGGTGAGGGCCACGTTGGTGAAGATGGTGTTCTCGCGAATCGAGGCCATCGCGTTGGGGTTCGTCAGCTCATTCGTCCCCGGGGCGACGCCGAAGAACCCGGCCTCGGGATTGATCGCGTAGATGCGACCATCGTCACCCGGCTTGATCCATGCGATGTCATCGCCGACGCAGGTAACTTCCCAGCCTTCGTCCTGGAACTCCTTAGGCGGGATCAGCATGGCGAAATTGGTCTTCCCACAGGCACTCGGGAAGGCCGCCGCCACGTAAGTCTTCTCTCCCTCGGGATTCTTCACACCGGTGATGAGCATATGCTCGGCCAGCCAGCCCTGCTCGCGGGCCAGCACCGACGCGATCCGCAGCGCGAAGCACTTCTTGCCCAGCAGCGCGTTGCCGCCATAACCCGATCCGTAACTCCAGATCTCGCGCTCCTCCGGGAAGTGGACAATGTACTTGTCCTTGGGGTCCGGACTGCAGGGCCACGCCACATCCTTCTGACCGGCCGACAGCGGCATCCCGACCGTATGCAGACATTTGATGAACTCACCATCTCCCAAGGCGTCGTACACCGCGGTCCCCATCCGCGTCATCATCCGCATGTTGACCACCACGTAGGGCGAATCCGTCACCTGAATTCCGATATGCGAAATCGGTGACCCGATCGGCCCCATGCTGAACGGAATCACATACAGCGTCCGCCCCTTCATGCAGCCGTCGAACTTCGGGGTCAGCAGCCCCTTCATTTCGCGCGGGGCCATCCAGTTGTTAGTCGGACCGGCGTCCCCCTTGCTCAGCGAGCAAATGTACGTGCGGTCTTCGACACGGGCCACATCGCTGGGATGGCTGCGCGCGAGAAAGCTCTTGGGACGCAACTTCGGATTCAGACGGATGAACGTGCCGCCCTCGACCATCTCGTCGCACAGACGGTCGTATTCCTCCTGAGACCCATCACACCAGTGCACCCGATCGGGCTTGCACAGTGCGACCATCTCCTCAACCCAACTGACGAGTTCCGGATTCTTGACGGCTTTGGGAACTTCTGATTGTGTCTTGCCCATGATGTGGATTCGCTCCTCTCTCGTGCCTGTGTGACTTTTCTCGTGCCTGTGTGACTCTGAGACGTGCCAGTGATTCAGCCCCTTCACCGCCGGTGTTGGGCGCAGCGAGAAGTCCTCCCGAGAAAGGGGCCACTCCGAGAGGGTCCTCCGGGGCATCACCATAGTGAGCGGGCCTGCATCTGCCAACAGTCTGAAGACGAATTCCGCCGCTTAAATTCACGGTTCCAGATGCGCATTCAGCAATCGCACCGTGTGCGTTTTCGCACGCTGTGCGAAGGAGCGCGCTGCACCCCCTTCGCTGCCATGCAATCAGGGCCGAAACCTCAGCGTGAGCGATCCCGCGCGGCCACAGAGATTCCATGTCGTGGCCGACAACACCAGAGCACTCGGCTCAGTCGATCGAGTACTTCTTCAGGCGACTGTAGAACGTGCTGCGCGGCAGGCCGAGCAGTCGAGCGGCTTCCGCCTTGTTCCCCTCGGCCTGCGCAGCGCAGCCTCCAGTTGGGCCCGCTCGTCGTCGGCGGCCAAGGCGACATCCACAACCCGCGTTTCGACGACTGGCTTTGTCTCCAGCACCTGCCGGGGCCCGGGACGCAGCGTCAGGGTGTCGCGGGGCAGATCGCTGCGGGTAATGCGGTCACCTTCCGCAAGGACTACGGCCCGTTCGATGACGTTTTCGAGTTCACGGATGTTGCCCGGCCATGGATGCCGGAGCAACACGTCGAGAGCGTCGTCGTCGATGTGCAGGACTGACTTCCCGGTGCGCTGATTGGCCTTGGCGAGAAAATGGATCGCCAGATCAACGATGTCATCCCTCCGCTCGCGGAGTGGCGGAAGCGTGATGCTGATGACGTTCAGCCGGAAGTAGAGATCCTCCCGGAAGACTCCCTGACGGATGAGCTGCTCGAGATTCTGATGGGTGGCCGCCACGACACGCACATCGACCTGCACGGTGCGGTTGCTGCCCACCGGCTCGAAGTTGCGCTGCTGCAGTACGCGGAGCAACTTGATCTGTACATCACGGGAGATATCACCAATTTCATCGAGAAACAGTGTCCCTCCATCGGCCAACTGGAAACGCCCCACCTTGTCTTCGCGTGCATCGGTGAAGGCACCGCGGACATGCCCGAACAACTCGCTCTCCAACAGCGTCGGCGAGAGCGCCCCGCAGTGCAGACTGACCAACGGAGCCTCCCGGCGCGGACTGTTCTCGTGCAGCGACCGGGCCAGCAGTTCCTTGCCCGTCCCGCTTTCTCCACGGACCAGCACCGACGAGTCGCTGACCGCCACCTTGCGCACCGTCTGCAGCACTTCACGGATCGCGGGACTGCTCCCCACCATGCCCGCGGACCGGAATTCCTCCGCCGCCGGTGCAGTGCTCGAACCGGCCTGGGCCTGCAACTGACGCTCGAGCAGGGAGATCCGCCGCTGCTGCTCGGAGAGCTTGCGCTCACGCTCACCCAGCGACGCGTTCAACTGCCCGTAGTCTTCGTGCACCTTGGCGAAGTGCAGCGCGAACCCGGCCGTGCGACCCACAGCGGCAAGAAAGGCCGCCTCTTCCGACGAGTATGCCAGGCCGGCCGGCTTCTCGCCAAACGCCAGCAGACCCAGCACCTCCCCGTCAACATCCAGACCATGCACCAGGGCCGCGCCAAGCTGACGCATCACCTGCTGTGCAGACGACTGCCCCGCACGCACGCGCTGCAACGACGTGCCGCGCTGCAACAGCAACAGCAGATCGTCCCCGACCGAGACCTTCGCGGGATACATGCGAGAGCCCCGGCGGACAACGAGTGAGAACTCCTCTCCAACGTTTGGACGCAGATAGACCGCTCCCTCTTCGACCCCCAACGCCGCGCAACACGAGGCCAGCACCTGCTTGGCCAGGGTCTTGCGGTCCATCAGTCCTGTGACGGCCCGATTCATCCCGAGCAGGGTGTCGGACACCCGATACTTCTCGCGAAAAAAGCGACGCTCGATCGAGCGCTGGAGACGATCCCGCACTCCGTCGAGCAGCATGATGGCCAGCATCACCACCACGACCACCGAGGCCATTTGATTGAACGGCACCAGTTCCCCCCGCAAGGCCACCACACAACCGGTGGCCACAACCAGGCTGTAGACGACCATCATGGCGGCGCTGAGGCTGTGATAAAGCAGCCCCTGGCGGATCACGCGGTCCACCAGCATCAGCCGGTAGCGCACCACCCCCAGCGCGTAGGCCAGCATGAACGCCAGGCTCGCCAGAAACAGCGGGACCTGAGCGCCCCCAGCGCGAAGTCGACGCGACGCACGAACGCCAACCAGGTCGCATACGCCAGCGGAACGGCGGCCGTCAGGCTCGCCGCCAGCATCCACGACACCTGACGGCGCTCGATGACATCGCGCGTCTGCCGGGTGCCTTGCCAGAACACCCAGATTGTTGCGAGAAAGTACGCCACCGCGATCCCCGAGTACAGGTAGATCAGTGAGCGAATCCCCTGAAGTACCGGAGCAACCCCCAGGCTCTGCCACTGCTCCCATGCACGGGCGAACGGACCGGCCTCCACCAACTCCCACGACAGGCCCCACACCGCCAGAATCAAAGCAACCATGGCTGTCGCGCACAGGACGGGAACCAGGTAGATCGTCGTCAGCACCAGACGCGGATGCCGCAGCAGTTCCGCCCGCGGTCGTGGATAAAGCGTCGCAAAGTGCAACTGAACAGCTGGCAGCAGGATGGCCGCCACCGCAAACGGTGCACTCAGCCAGGCGGACCCCGTCACCACCCACCAGTGACTTCCCCCCAAGAGCGCAACCAGTGTCAACGAGCAGAGCACAAAGAACGCCCGAGCCCCTCGATCGCCCGGCATGTTCCAGTAGGCGACGGCGCTCACACTCACGATGAGCAATTGGAGGGCGAACCAGATCACGGAGACCAGCAGCCCCGCCAGTGGGATGGACCGTAGCTTGACCCAGCTCGTCAGAGGAAAGGACTCGCCATCCCGCCAGAAGCGAACATGGGCGAACCGCTCGCCATCGTCGATCTCCACCAGCGACAGACTCGATGTCTCCCGCAGTTCCGTGGGATCGCCTCCGGGATGGAGTCGGGCGCCGGGCTCCAGCCGCGCGTTCCGCAGGCCGAACAGTGCCCTGGAGAAGTCGACAAAGTTGGTGACCCGCCGACTGCCGATCTCAAACACGCGATCCCCGACTCGCAAAGGTGTCGGACCACGACAGTCCTCGGGCAATGGCGCAGCCAGGATGCTGATGCCCCCGGACCTCGCGAACTGCGGCCCCTCCACGAGCAGGGTGCGAATCCGCAGATCGGGATAGGTCACAACGATCACCAGCATGGCTGTGGCAATCGCGAGACAGGCCGCGGCCAGTCCGGTCAACGCATGTTTGACTCGTTGATTCATGATATCTCGGCGCCCAATCGGGGGGCATTTCGGCGCCGATTCACGTTATCTCCCCGGCGCCGAACATGCAAGCGACCAGGCGTCGAAAGACGCATAGCTATTAACCACAGGCGCTTATGGAACCACTCCTGATATCGCTGGCTCTTTGGCATGCCGTCTGCACAAGTGATAAGGCGACGCCAAGGCGTCAACTAACCAAACCCAGCCTGACCCTCGGGAATACACACACTCGCCAGTTTCCATTTGGTCCTCCTCGACCGCTCTGATTGCAGCCTGACCCACTCTGCCGATCAGCGACTCTGGAAACTGACTGGCGAATGAGTTTCCCGAGGGTTTCTTCTTGAGCCCTGCCTGCCGAAGCCGCTCTTCGCCAGTTGCGTTCGGTCCACGCCTTGCCTAATGTGATCCGCCACTTGCCTTTGAGGACGGGCGAATGGCCGTTTCCGGGACTTGCGTGCATCGAAACCCATGGCAAAGCGCCGTCGCTACTGGCTGTTCAAGACAGAACCGGATTCCTACTCCATCGGCGATCTGGCCGCGGAACCCGACCAAACCACCTGCTGGGACGGCGTGCGGAATTATCAGGCCAGAAACCTGCTGCGGGATGACATCCATGTCGGTGACCGGGTACTGATCTATCACAGCCGTATCCAGCCGATGTCGATCGTCGGCTCAGCCCAGGTGGTGCGGGCAGGCTCTCCGGACCACACGGCGTTCGATCCGGGTGATTCCCACTATGACCCGAAGAGCAATCCAGCCGCTCCGACCTGGTATCTGGTCGACATCCAGCTGCTGGAGACCTTTACCCAGCCTGTGACTCGGGAGATGTTGAAGGCCTGCCCCGAGCTGGCGGGCATGATGGTGCTGCAGCGAGGCTCCCGATTGTCGATTCAACCGGTCACGGCCGCGGAATGGGCCGCCGTGCATCGTCTGGCCGGTCGTGTCACGAGGTGAGACAACTCTGATCCATTGCTGATCTGAACCGAATCTGATGAGGGTGCATGGCGGCCGAGAGCACTGACAACCCCGAACGGCCTCGATGGTACCGCTCCCGGTGGTTCAACCTTCTGCTGGGTTTGGCGGTGACGGCCGGTTGCCTGGGGTGGGCGCTGCTCCACATGGCGGATGGCAGGCCTCTGCGGGACGTGCTCGGGGAAATCGGAGCTGCGTTTCGTCAGGCCAACTATCTGACGCTGCTGCCGATCTGGCTGACGTTGTGCGCCTACTACTGGCTGAAATCGTGGCGCTGGCAGATGCTGCTGCGGCCGCTGGGACGATTCGCGACCGGCACCTTGTTGCCACCGTTGATGGCGGGATTCGCGTTCAACAATCTGCTGCCCGCTCACCTGGGGGAATTCGTCAGGGTCTTTCTGCTGGCGCAGCGACAGGGCTTGTCGAAGTCGGCGGTCCTGAGCAGTGTCGTGCTCGAGCGAATGTTCGACGTGCTGGCGATTCTGATGTTCCTGGGGCTCGGACTTCTGTTCGTTCCGGACATGGACCCGCGGATTCGTGAGTGGGGCCTGACGGCGGGAGTTGTCGTGGCCCTCGGCTTGCTCGTCGCAGTGGCCTACCTGCTGTGGACTCCCTGGTTTCTGCGCAGACTGCAGGCCGCCATGAGCTGGCTGCCATTCATCCCGGCAGGCGTCCAACACAAGCTCATTGCGATGCTTGAAAGCGGTGCCGAGGGACTCGCGTCGCTGAAGAGTGGCCGGCTGTTGGTCGGGATTGGTCTCACGTCACTGCTGCAATGGGCGTTGAACGGCGTGATGATCTACCTGGCCCTGTGGAGTTTCGGCCTGAAGCTCTCGCCCCTGGTGTCGTGCATCGTCCTGGGGGTGGTGGCGTTCGGCGTCACCATCCCGTCGTCTCCCGGCTATTTCGGAGTGATCCAGGCCTGCTTCGTGATGGTGCTGGGACTCTTCGTCGGCGAGGAGGAGTTGCCACGGGTGATGGCGGCCTCGATCTACTACCACGTGGCCCAGTGGGTTCCAGTTACCGTCGTCGGGTTGTGGTGCTTTCTCCGCTCGGGGATCAGCGTCTCGGAAATTGAGCATCAGGTGGAAGACGACACCGAGGAGTGGCCGACCGGCGATCCGGCCCCAACTCCGTAACGGGGGATGCCGCCCATGGCGCGCTGGTGGTAACGACTGTCGGCTCCGGGATCTGCTGGGTGCCGATCACTCACTGACAACAGCCCGCGGCGCACCTATAATGTCACGAGCAGCGGCAACTCTGAGGCTCACCTTGGGAGACGCGATGTACGGGATCCGCAAGATTCTGGTAGGTGTCGATTTGGAGTTCGTGCCGGAGGAGACCCCCGCGCTCCGCCTGCCTCCGCCCACGAGCGAAGCAATCTCCCTGGCGAAGCAGATTGCCTCTTTCCAGAACGCCGAGGTGACCTTGCTGTCCGTGTGGGAGCACCCCGAACTTCTCCCCGCTGACGGAGAGCAGCCGGGCGACATGGAATCCCCGTCGATCCTGAACACTGCCGAGGAACTTCTTTCCGATCTGCAGGCGGAAGTGGCTGCAGCAGGAGTGACGGTCCACACCCGCATGGTCCAGGGTCAGGGCTGGATGGAACTGATCCGGGATGTGCTCCGCGAGCAGCACGATCTGGTCGTGATTGGATCGCGTGATCTGCGGAGTATCCAGCGGCTGTGGATCGGCAGCGTGGGTACCAAGCTGCTGCGAAAGTGCCCCTGCCCCGTCTGGATCGCTCGTCCCGATCAGAATCCCGACGTCAACACCATCCTGGTGGCCGACGACCTGGGAGACGTGGGAGAGCGCTGTCTGTTTGCCGGAGTCTTGGCCGCCCAGGTGCTGGATGCCCGGCTGCTGGTCGTGCATGCCCTCGAGTATCCGCTCGAATGGCGGCTGGCCCGTTCCGGGATTTCCGATGAGGAGGTCCAGGCCTACCGCACCCGCACCCGCCATGATGCGGAGCAGGTCCTCCACGAGCGACTGGCTCGAACCGACTACCGCACTCTCGCCCAGGGAACCCGTGTCGAAATCACAGACGGTCCCGTGGAGGTCGTGGTCCCCGCTGCGATTGAGCGCCATGAAGTCGACCTGCTGGTCATGGGGACCGTTGGGTGCGCGGGAGTCCCTGGGCTGTTGATTGGCAACTCGGCAGAGCGTCTGTTCCCCGAGATCTCCTGTTCGCTGCTGGCGATCAAGCCGGAGGGCTTCGAGACACCCGTCAAGCTGGCGTGAACCGGGCCTGGGCGTCTGATGATCTCGGCAGACCTGCGGAAACGTGTGTGCGATGCCGGCCGACTGCATCTATCTGGACTGTCACGCCACCACCCCCTGCGACCCGCGCGTGCGGGACGCGATGTGGCCCTGGTTCGGCGAACGATTCGGCAACGCGGCGAGCATCAGTCATGAGTTCGGACGCGAGGCCCGGGAAGCCGTTGAGGAGGCACGCGCACAGATCGCGCGATCGCTGCACTGCGAGCCGACCGAAATCGTCTTCACCAGTGGAGCGACCGAGGCGAACAACCTCGCGCTGAAGGGGGTGCTGCAGGCATTCCCAACCTCCGGACATCTGATCGTGAATGCTGCAGAGCACCGGGCCGTGCTGGACCCGGCACGCCGACTGCAGCGGAGCGGACACGCGGTCACCATCCTGCCGGTCGACGGGCAGGCCCGCGTGGACCCGGACGACGTCTTGCGATCGCTTCGCCCCGAGACCAGGCTCGTCAGCGTGATGTTAGCCAACAACGAAGTGGGGACGATCAACCGGGTGGCGGAGATCGCGGTGCGCTGCCAGGAGCAAGGCGTGCCTGTGCACTGCGATGCCGCGCAAGCCGTCGGGCATATCCCGGTCAACCTGCAGGAACTCCCGGTGCAGCTGCTGAGCCTGACGGCCCACAAGCTGTCCGGTCCGCAGGGGATCGGTGCGCTGTTCGTCCGCCGCTCCGACCCGCCAGTGCCCATCGTCTGCCAGTTGGAGGGGGGCGGACACGAGCGCCGGCTGCGGAGCGGCACGCTGCCCGTGCCACTCATCGTCGGCCTGGCGAGCGCCATCAGTCTGGCAGTCGACGAACTCGATGAAGAGGCCGTGCGGGTTGGCCAACTCCGGGACCAGCTCTGGCATCAACTGTCGCAGCGGATCTCCGACGTCCACTGGAATGGACCAAGAGAGGACCGGCTGCCGGGCAACCTGCATGTCTCGTTCGATGGCGTCCATGGAGAGGCCTTGCTGGGGGCCCTGCAGGGACTGGCCGTCAGTTCCGGATCGGCCTGCACCTCCGCTGATCCCGCACCGAGCCATGTGCTGCGAGCCATGGGCCTCGACGAGCGCCGCAGCCTCGCGAGCCTGCGGTTCGGACTGGGCCGCATTACGACGAGCGACGACATCGAACGTGCGGCCGACATCGTCGGCAACGCGGTGGCGCGCCTCCGCACCTAGAATTCTTGCACCGAGTGGACCGGAGGCCAGCCTGCCCGACCGCAAGCCGGACGACACATCTCGTTACCCCGACAACATCTTAGAGCCCACCGCCCGGCCAACCCCGAAGAATCGCGTGAAATCTGCGGTCTGTGGGATGCCTCACAGATAGTGCACCGGGCATTCGCCATGATTCCTACTGGCGTCAGCGACGGACCCTGGCTGCAAGAGCCGGAACCCTGTCCCCTGGAGAGTTGCTGAGCTGCGGGAACTGATTGAGAATGTGGTGATCGTTTGTGGCAACAGCGTTCCTCATGGCGAACTCTTCGCCGAGGCGCCCCTGAGCAAGCAGTCCCCCGCAGCCCAGCAGGTCTCCAGAGGTTTTCGGACGGGAGTCGCCTCCTCGACTTGTCGTGGATAAGCGGACCGCACCCCCTGCCGGCCAGTCGACTTGGCCTGTCACTGTTGTGGCGGGTTCTGCCTTCCGTGCACCCCGCCTTGGGAGAGGCCCTTGCTTGACATCGTGCGTCATCCCCCTAAAACGCAATGACCACGTCTAGGATTTCCAGTCGACAAGGAGCGGCCATGAGTAGCGGGGAGATGAATCGTCGGGACTTCCATCGACTGACAGCGGCGGCCTTTGGTGGCGTTGTTGCCGGGGCCGCGGCCGGCTGCAGCGATGCTCCGGTCGACGAAGCAGCGAACAACACAGGAGCTGTGGGCCACGGTTCTGCCGGCCCAGCGACCGATCCAGGCGCTGCTGTTGCCGAGAGCGAGCATCAGGTCGCCTTCCTGCTGGAAGAGCCGCACGTCTGTCGCGGGCTTAACTCCTGCATGGGAACCGGGGCAGGCAAGGAAAACGCCTGTGCTGGACAGGGGACATGTGCCACGGCGGCGCAACACTCCTGCCATGGCGCCAACGAGTGCAAAGGGCAGGGAGGCTGCGGCGAGCTGCCCGGCCAGAACTCCTGCAAGGGGAACGGCGAGTGCGCCGTTCCGCTGCATGAGGGAGCGTGGGAGAAGGCCCGCGCCGCGTTCGAACAGGCGATGCAGGCAGCGGGCAAGGAAGTCGGATCCGCACCGGCTAAGGGTTGACCCGCGCCGACGGCTGCGTTCGCCCGATGGATACCGGCGGCCGCGGAATCCCAAGTCGGCTCTTGAGCCTGAGCGGCCGGTCCCCGCCAGCGAGGACCAACAACGCCGCGTACCTGGAACATGTCATGGTGACACCGCGTCTGGGATATCCTCATCTGGGCCTGGGAGTTGGCCTGCGGAGTGTGCACTACCCGCACATACTCCGTGAGGAGCCGGACGTCGACTGGTTCGAGATCATCTCCGAAAACTATCTCGACTCCCAGGGCCGCCCGCGAGCCGTCCTGGAGCAGATCGCCGAGCGCTACCCGATCGTGATGCACGGCGTGTCGCTGTCCATCGGCAGTACTGATCCTCTGAACCGGGATTACGTCGAGCGGCTGAGGGCGCTGGCGGAGGACGTCCGGGCGCGGTGGGTTTCCGACCATCTCTGCTGGACCGGTGTCGCTGGCCGGAACACCCACGACCTGTTGCCGGTCCCGCTGACGGAGACCACGCTCAAGCATGTCGTGGAGCGAATCCGCATCGTGCAGGACATTCTGGAGCGACCGCTGGTCCTCGAGAACCCCAGCAGCTACGTCACGTTCACCTGTTCGCAGATGCCGGAATGGGAATTCCTGAGCCGGATGGCGGAGGACGCCGAATGCGGGCTGCTGCTGGACGTGAACAACGTCTATGTCAGTGGTTTCAATCACGACTTCGATCCGGGCGACTACGTCGAACAACTGCCACCGGCACGCATCGTCCAGTGCCATCTGGCCGGGCACACCGACTGCGGCACGCACCTCATCGACACGCATGATGGCCATGTGATCGACCGGGTGTGGGATCTGTATGCTCGAGTTCATGCGCTGACCGGCGGCGTCTCGACGCTGCTGGAATGGGATGCGCACATCCCGGAATTTCCGGTCGTGCACGCTGAAGTGCTCAAGGCACGGCATTTTCTCGACGGGCACACGGCGGGCAGATTGACTGCCGAAACGCGCACCCCCGAGTCGTCCACTGTCGGCCCGAACAGGTCCACCCCGTCCCGCGACCATGCAGTGCCTCACCCCGCTGTGATGGTGACTGCCGAAGTGGAATGACCGACGACCTCGAGCACCTGGCACAGATTCAGCGGTGGATGCGGACCGTGATCACGCATCCAGACGGTATCACCGGTGGGCTGAACTCTCCAGAAGCGCAGGCGGAACTCTCGATCTCGGCAAAAGATGTAGAACAGGTCATCGGACGCTCACAGGCCCTCAGCAGCATCGAGCGCCTGCAGGTTTACGGCAACGCTTACTATGCCCGGTTGATTGAGTGTCTCGCGGCCGAGTTCCCCGCCCTGCGACATGCGGTCGGCGAGGAGGTGTTCTCCGGCTTCGTCTTCGGGTATCTCCAGCAGCATCCTCCGGAGAGCTATACGCTCTCGGCTCTGGGCCGGGGTTTTCCACTGTACCTGCGTGAGTCGCGACCCAGCCGCAACGCGGAGGCTCCCGACTGGGCAGATTTCCTGGTGGATCTGTCGACGCTGGAACGCAGCTATGCTGAAGTCTTCGACGGGCCCGGTGAAGAACACGAGCCCCGTTTCGATGCATCGGCGCTTGCGTCGATTCCCGAAGTGCAGACGGCAGGCGTACGACTGCTGACAGCGCGTTCCCTGCGACTGCTGGAGGTCCGCTTTCCGGTGCACGAGTATGAGATGGCGGTACGTCGCCAGCGTCAGACAGAGGTGCCGGCGGCCGCAGCGACCTGGCTGGCCATTCACCGCCGCGAATACGTTGTGCACCGCCGCCCCCTGTCACGCGTGCAGTTCTCGCTGCTGGGTCGACTGCAGCAGGGAGCAAACCTGGGCGAGGCCGTCGCAGCCATGGAAGCGGAGGCGCTTGACCTGTCCGATGCCTGCGCAGAGCAACTCCAGTCCTGGTTCAGAGACTGGACGTCTGCCGGCTACTTCCGGGGGATGTCGGTCGAGTCCCCGTGACGATCACATCTCGACGAAGTAGTTCTTGACCGCGATATCGACGGTCTCACACGTCATCTGGACCGGGCAGCCGGAAAACTGGCAGTAGGTCCGGATCTGCTGAAGCAGGTCACGGGGATGACAGTAGCGGAGCCCGCGATTGGCCCGTTCGAAGTGCTCGCTGATGAGGTAGTCGTAAGCAGTGCGGTCGAACGGGACACCGAGTTTCTCGGCCATGATGCGGAAGACGTTCAGAAACTCCTGCTCGTCGGGATCCGGAGCCTCGACCTTGTAGGGAATCCGGCGGAGAAACGCCTCATCCACCAGATCGCGCGGCGCCAGGTTGGTCGAGAAGACGATCATCTGGTCGAAGGGGACGCAGATCTTCTTGCCGCTGGGCAGGTTGAGATAGTCGAAGCCGGTCTCCAGCGGGACGATCCAGCGATTGAGGAGATCCTGGGGGGTGCAGCGCTGACGACCAAAGTCGTCGATGACCAGCAGCCCGCAGGTGCTCTTCATCTGCAGCGGAGCTTCCACGATGTTGGAAGTTCCGACGACGGTCATCTCCAGGTTTTCGAGAGTCAGTTCCCCACCGGCGATGACGGTCGGCCTGCGGATCCTGATCCACCGCTGATCGATGCGGGAGTTGTCGGGCTCTTCGACCGGCACATGCACGATCGGATCGAACAGTCGTACGATCTCTCCCTGATAAACAAGGGCCCGCGGAATCCAGATGTACTCCCCGAAGGCTGAACAGATTCGCTGCGCGATGCTGGTCTTGCCATTGCCGGGGTGACCGTACAGGAACATGGCCTTCGCCGCGTTGACGGCCTGCCCGACCTGGCTGAAGAACTCGTCCGGCAGCACGAGGTCGGCAACCGCCCGGCGGATGTCGGCCGGCTCGGGGTGCTGTTTGCGCAGTGACTGAGCCTCGACCGACGCGACCCACTCCTCGTGAGTGACCGGGATCGCGCCGAAGTAGGTCGTCAGTTCGCGGTAGCGGCGGGCGCTTTCGTGCCCCGTCACAGTCAGTTCGTAGATGTAGTCCTGCATCGGGGCGGAGCAGCGATGCGAGACCAGTTGCTGCTTCTTCAGCTCCCGCAGGAACTCATCCATCTGCCGGAACGGCAGGCAGAGCTGCGCAGCGATTTCGCGACCGCTCGCGGTCCCCCGGTTGAGCATGTATTTCAGCGTGATGGACTCGACAAGATGCTCAGAGATGTCCGCCGTCCGGAACGATTGCGGCGCAAGGGGCACAAATTCCCCGTCGGTGTGGATGTCCCGCAGGGCATCGAGGAGACCGGGGTCCTTGAGGAGATTCAGTTCTTTCATCAGCATGGGAGCCCGCCCTCGGGTAGTCGTCTATGCGGCGCAGGGGGACCGACGTGGACCGTCGGCTCATCGGAGTAAACATAGCTCGCCCATACCGGGACCGGCCCGGCGTTTGCACGGTTGAAGACGAGTCGAGCAGTCGCGCCGGCAATCGTCCGATTGAGTCGATCATGCCGATTCTGCGCGGGATCGATGCTGTTTGCAGCATGCTCGGAGGGTGAACATTGACACCACGGATGCCCAGAGTTACAGTCCGCTCGCCGGGCAGGTTGGCCTTCCCGTTCGGGGTGCGCCGCAGACTCCGGTCCGGCTGTGATCCTGCCGAGATCGGCTTCGATGAACGTCATCCAGTCATCAGGGAGGATGGAGGGATGAGAGCAATCTGCATCGGACTGCTGCTGCTGGCCGGCTGCGAGCGCGTGGACTCGATTCCCCCGACCGCATCCGTGAGCCCGCTGGTGGATCAGACCGCCACAGACTCAGCGACCGAAGAAGCGGATCCCGCGGATCGTCTGGCGCGAGAAGAGTTCGTCCCCGCTGGCCAGCCTCGGGACTGGCGATTCCTGGTTCTGCATCATTCCGCGACAGCCTCGGGCAGCGTCGAGAGCATTCATGAGACACACAGCCAGCGCCGAGACGCGAGCGGTCAGCGGTGGCGAGGAATCGGATACCATTTCGTGATTGGCAACGGGAGTGGCATGCCTGACGGTGACATTGAGCCCACCTTTCGCTGGCGCGAACAGATGCATGGTGCCCATGCCGGGAGCGACGAGTACAACTCCCAGGGGATCGGCATCTGCCTGATCGGGAACTTTGAACACGAGGCACCGACGGCGGCCCAGATGAGCTCGCTCAGGCAGCTCGTCACGCTGCTCGTCGAAGAGTATGGGATTGCCCCGGAGGCGATCATTGGTCATCGTGACGTCAAGGCAACCGCCTGCCCGGGCGACCTGTTTCCCCTTGAGGAATTACGCGGTCTGCGGATCGGGTCCCGGCAGCTGGCCAGTCAGACGGCGTTCGAGCGTTGAGCCGAAGTCACATCACGGATTGAGCAGGGAGTATCAATCGCTATGAGTCATGGGATGGACCCGTTCGATCTGTCTGGTTCTGCACTTCAGCAGTCGGTGACGGGTGATCTGACCGGCAGCGTCTTCTCCGCCGATCTCTTCGCTCAAGAGCACCGCCCGCTGGTCCACGGAACCATCTACGAACCACAAGGCTTCGCGCCGGCGTATGCGTATCCGCTGCTGATCTGGTTCCATGACGCCGGTGCGAATGAGTCCGAAATGCAGGACTGGGTTTCGCAGATCAGTCAGCGCAACTATGTCGGCCTGGGGCTGCGTGGCCCGCGCCCGACCACGGACTGCTGGCCGATCGACGACGCTGGTCGTTCGGTCCCGCGCACCTGTGCTGGCTGGAAGACGATCTGAAGCTGGCCTTGCGACAGGTGCGGACCCGCTTCCGGATTCACAGCGAACGGATCTGTGTCGCCGGCTATGGCCAGGGAGGATCGGTGGCCCTGAGCCTGATGCTGCGGCGTCCCGAGTGGTTCGCTGCGGCGATCTCGCTGAATGGTCCACTGCACGCAACCGCGCGACTCGACCAGTTTGGCGCCTACGGCAAGAAACCGGTCTTTCTGGGCGACATCGGTTACGATTTCGATCCGCGAATGAGTCGCTCGACCCGGATGTTGCACACCGCCGGCTTCGACGTGACCACGCGGCAGGTCGACTTCGCGTCCCCCGACGTGCGCGAGTTGCAGAAGTCGCTGGACGCTTGGCTGTTGCCGCGTCTGTGCCCGACAGCCATCGTCTGACCACGCGACTCAGGCTGCGGCTGCCTCACGGCGCGACGGCGGCCCCCGCCTCGACCTCGACCTGCCCGGCCGGTTTCCCAGCCTGGCTCCCGGCGTCCGCTCCGGGATCCTGCGGGTAGACGAGCACACGGTCGTGGCAGAGCAGAACCAGATCGGCAAGTCCATCACTGGTCACATCGACGATCAGTGATTCCCTCGGCTCGGTTCCGCCGCGGCCCCGCCGACCGAAGCTCTTTTCTTCGAACACCTTGAAGCTCAGGGCCTGTGTCAGCGAATCATCGTGCATGGTGATGATTTCGACCGAGTGATTTCGCATGTCGAGGACGACGATGTCGCTGGCCTGATCGTCGTTGATATCGCCGGCCACGAGATCGAAGAAGAACACATCGTCCCGTTTCGATTCGAACGATGCGACTTCCCGCAATCGGGGCAATTGATGCTCGACGTACAGGACGGCGAACCGCTGGGGACCGAACAACAGCAGGTCTTCGCGTTCGTCGCCATTGAGGTCGGCCACGGCCGCCCCGAGATAGGAGAAACTTCCCAGCTCAACTTCCTTCCAGGCCAGGTACTGCTCTCCCTCGCGCCGCAACATCCGCAGCTTGTTGACACCTGTATCGATCAACACCAGTTCGTGCCCCGGCGCGCCGTCGAGATCGAGCGTCGCCACCCCCTCGATTTTCGCGTTGGCCTCGGCCGGATTGTACTGGTCGAGCACCTGCCAGCGGTGGTCATCGCCCAGCAGCATGTTGCGGGCGAAACTCTTCTGCGCGACCAGGGTGACCGGCCCCTCCAGATTGCCGGTGAAGACCGACCCGTGCTGGATGGCTCCCAACTGCAACCCTCCCGGAGTCTCCACGGGCGTGTACTCCCCCTGTTCATTCATCATCAGCAGACTTGGATCGCGCCCCACGCTCGACGTCAACAGCAGGTCGGGCCGCTCATCGCGGTTGGCGTCGATCACGCGCATGTGCGAAGGCTCGTTGGCGAGTTTCAGCGGTCGCGGCTCGACGTCTTCCGCCCACTCCAGGGTGTCCGACCAGCGCACGGTCCGCAGTGACAGGTCGCTGCGACCAGCCTTGCCCAGGTAGACGACCTCCTGCTCACCATCTCCATCCGTATCCACCAGCTCGAAGGCAACCGGCTCGACGCCGATGGGCAAGGTCACGGGGAACGTCAGTCGATCCTCGGCGTAGCGGCAAATGCCGATGATCTTCTCCTTGGAACTCAGAACAAACACTTCCGCACGTCCATCCTGATCCACATCGTGAAGGCGTACCTGCCCGACCCCCAGGAAACTCGGGTAAGCCGTTCCGAGATCGAGTCCTCGGTCGGGATGCTGCAGGAACACGATCACCTGTGCCGATTCCGGGTCGGTCACGACCACGTCGTCGAGTCCGTCACCGTTGAGATCGCCAGTTGCCAGGTCGCGCCCCTTGCTGTCACTCGATTCACCGAATCCGTACTGGACGAGCCGGGATCGGCTGACCGGGTCCTCATCAGCCTCCCGACTGAACTGGGAGACGCGGACACGCCCCGTGTTGCCATCGATGTTGAGGACTTCCGCCCCGGCCCCCTCGAGGACATCACTCAGGGTGATCCCCCGGGCGGCTTCGATCTCGAACCGGATTTCGGGCCCAAGTCGTCCATCGGGGTTCTGCAGTCGACAGCAGGCCTTGCGCTTGTCGGCATCGTCGGCGAGGTAGAACAGGTCGTCCCGGCCGTCACCATCGAGGTCCCGCGCGACTGCCAGTCCGACCTTCTCGGCGGTGTTACGGATGATCTCGGGCGGAGACAGGCGGCCGGCCGGAGATTGCAGCAGCAGATACGTGACCCGCTTCCCGAGCACTACCAGATCGTCGCGCTCGTCGCCGTTGAAGTCACCGGAGGCGACACACCAGGGCTGGGGCTCGACATCCGCGAGTCGGATCACCTGCTTCTCGGTCCATTCGCCCGAGGCCTTCTGGAACAGGATGACCAGCCGGTCGGGTTCACCAAAGTAAGCCAGGTCGGTACGCCCGTCATGGTTGAAGTCTCCGGTCATCAGCGCCGCGACCCCGTAGTCGACGGGGATCTTCACGTGCTCGAAGCGCCAGTGACTGCTGATGTCGTTGACCTGTGCCGGGCTGGCGGGCTGCGACGGCTCGGGGGGTGCCGCACGCTGCAGCAGCAGGTCGAGACGGCTGTGGCTGTTGTCGACCAGCACCAGATCGGTTCGGCCGTCATGGTTGAAGTCGCCCGGCTGCAGCGAATGCGAACGCTGCTCCAGCTTGAAGATCTCCAGGTCCTGGAACCCATAGTCGCCCGAGAGGTCCACCGCTTCAGTGCTCTGAGCAACAGCGCCAGCACGAACAATCGTCAGAATCAGCAGACTGCCGACAAGGCTCACAACCTTTCGAAACGCTTCAGGTCGACGCATCGTGTTCCCCATCATGACGAAGATTCTAACTGCACTTGAGTCTATGGGGGCGTATTCCCGCCTTCAAGGAGCTTCGCGGTGGTGCCGGCAGGGTCTTGTGTCCGATCCAGATGTGTGAGAGACTGCGCCGGGCGTCCCCTCCGGGCTCTCTCCGCAGGTCTTGGCAAGCAACACGCCGGTCCGGTCTTCGGCGGGACTCCCGGAACAGCGGCACTGAGGCATGAACGCGATGATCCGATACGCGGTTTCCACCATCGTCCTCCTCACACTCCTCAGCCTCGGGCACGTTGCACAGGCCCAGGGGCTCATCTGGAATCTGCCCGAGGTCGGCACGTGGGTCCGTTACGAAGGGACCTATGCCCAGGTTGTCAGCCGCCCCAACTCCACCGAGGGGGACCTGCAGTTGCAGTGGACGCGGCATCTGACCATCGCCTCGCTCGAGTCGGTGGAAGAGAGCTACGAAGGCGAGATCCAGCCCTGCCGCTGGATCGAGATCAAGGTCGTCACCGCCCCGCAGGCGGCCGTGCTTGAACCTGGTCCGGGGGGTGCACGGACATACAAGGTCCTCGTTCCGGAACGCGCGATTCGCGGCCAGGTGAATGACGACCGGAACATCATCGTCTCGCATCTGCCGATCGTGCGAGGCTATCGCCGGATTGGTGACGAGGATCCTCAGCCCATCGAAACCGGTGCACTCCAGGTCTATCCGGCCATCACGTTTCTGAGACACTACCGACATCTCGAGGCGGACTCGTCCGGGCCGATGACGATTGACCTCCCCATCGGAGCCGTCTCGGCAACTCTGCTGAAGGGGGAGCTGGTCATGGAAAGTCCGACCACGCGCTCGACCAACACCGCGCAGATCTGGCGATCGGATGACGTCCCGTTCGGCTTGGCCAAATGGATCGTCAAGGATGTTCGCGAGCAGAAATTCGCGACACAGTCCCGCACCGAGCTCCGCGAAACGATGGTAGTGAACGTCGAAATGACGGCCACTGAAGTCGGCATGGGTGCTCAGACCGAAATCGAAGGGCAGTAGTCACCCCGCGGCAATCGGGGCCTACTCAACCGGCGTCGGAAAGGCCGGTCCGGATCCGGGCAGCGGAGGCAGCGGCCCTCCGGACTGCGGTCGGGGCATGGCATCCCACGGGGAGGGACCCGGGATCGGCGCGGCAGGCACATCATCCGCAACGCCACCGGAGGCGGGTGATCGGCCCGAAAACGCGGCCAGATGATCACGCAGACCGACCAGTTGCTCGGCAGTCTCCAATAACAGTCCGGCCTTCTCTCGCTCACCATCGAGATGCAGCAAGGTACCGAGCAGGAACAGGCGATCCGCATCGCGGACATCCTGCAACGTCCACTCCGCCACTCGCTGCTTGAGCTGGATGCGGCCGACGATATTCTGTTCTCCCAGAATCTCGACGAGCGATCGACCCGTCTGAGGCCAATCGGGGTCGAGTGCCAGACCCTGTTTGAGTTCGCGGGCCGCCTTGTCGAAGTCCTTCATGCCGGCGAGAGCGATCGCCATGTGCAGATGGGGTTCCGGACGTTCGGGGGCTGCCGAAATCGCGTCGCGATACCGCAGGTACGCCTGATAGTACTCGAGCTGAGTCAGCAGTTGATCACCATGCTGTTGATGTCGCAGGCTGCGAAGCTGTGCCATC
This sequence comes from uncultured Planctomycetaceae bacterium, assembly GCA_963715185.1. Lineage (GTDB taxonomy): Bacteria > Planctomycetota > Planctomycetia > Planctomycetales > Planctomycetaceae > CAVPPT01. The sequence continues at coordinate 606,730 of CAVQRG010000007.1, read as the reverse complement.
TCCGACGACGGAGACGCGGCCGAGAGCGTGGGCTCCACATCGACATCAACGGCAGGAGGCGGAAAGACCGCCTCTGGTACGCCTTGCTTCAATTCTTCGATCGCTGCATGCTGCTGCAGCGCGTCCCAGGCTCCTGGAGACAAGCCTGGTGCACCCCACGTCGTGGCGAAGGGGGCGGGCCAAGCCCCGAAGCCGTAGCTCGGGCCCGTCCAGAATCCTGCGTAGCTGCTCCATGGTGATACGAGGGCCGTGTAGCCGTATCCGAAACCGCCCAGGCAGTTCCCTCCGAAGAACCCGGGCGCCGCGAATCCGCCGTAGCCGTAAGAGGGGTAACCAAAGCTCCAGGGCAGCGAACTGCCGAAACCGACGTTCGTGGCTGTGACGAACCCGCCCTGACCATGCCAGGGACGACCGTAGCGGCGGAAGTACTCGAAATGCGCCTGCGTGGGCCCGTAGTACGCCCCCGAATGTGTTCGCACCCGGGGGTAGGTGACACCCGCCACAATATGACCGGCCTCAGTGGCGGCGGTCCCGAGCATCACCGCCCCACAGACGATCAGCGACATCCCTCGCCTTGAAGTCATCGAGTTTCCCTCGACGTGAACCAGCCCGCGCGGTCAACCTCTGCATTATCGAGGGCCATGTCACACGGTCAAGCGCGGCGGGCCGGGGCCGTCTCGCCGAAAAGGGAATCTGGACCACAGATGCTCCTGGCGCCAGTCCCCGAAGCCAAGGCAACCTAATGAGAGGGAACGAGTGCTGGGAGGGGATGAAAACCCTGCAGCAGGCGGGAGCGGTCAAACTGTTTGTCCTTGACAAACCGTCACAAAGGATCGCATCATCAAGGAGTTACGACACGAAAACCCGTGCCGGGAGCACGGAATGTGCTGAGCATGATATGCTTACGCAGTTCTGCCCGGGGAGTTGCCGGAGCCGCCGGGGCCTAACCATTCTGTTGGGAGTTTGTGATGAGGAATCGTTCTCGAATTCGTGGCTTCACGCTGATCGAACTGCTGGTGGTGATCGCCATCATCGCCATCCTGATTGCCCTGCTGCTGCCGGCGGTACAGAAGGCACGCGAGGCGGCCCGCCGGACTCAGTGCCAGAACAATCTCAAGCAGATTGCCCTGGCATTGCACAACTACCATGACCAGCACCGGGTGTTTCCGCCGGGGCAGATCAATGCGCTTCACATCACGAACCCCAACCTCTCCGTCAACAACATCGGGAGGTACGTCAACCCCATCGAGGCGACGTTCGAGGAGCCGCAGCTCAACTCGAACCTCACCTACCACGGCACAAGCTGGATGCTCCACATCCTGCCGCAGATCGACCGCGGCACCTTGTACGACTTCTGGAACTTCAACTGGAACGTCTGGGCGAACGGCAACTGGGGGACGCTGACTCCGGACTTGCAGCTCCTCAGGCCGCCCCTCACAGACATCGCAGCGTTCTACTGTCCATCGCGCCGCAACCAGATGGGAGCGAATGGTCAGTACGCCAATACGGACCGCGTCGACCAGGACTGGCGGAAGGGGGGCAACGACTACGCCGGCTGCTCAGGCTCGGGCATCACCTTCGCCGACGAGGAGGAGGAGCGACAGACGTACGATCTCACTCCGCAGCAACTGCAGTTGACGATGGTCAACAACAACAACCTCATCAACAACCAGAACATCACGCCCTTCACGCAGGGCAACCTGCATCAGGGCGTCTTCGGTGTCAACAGCAGTACGACGATCGCCGACATCACGGACGGGTCTTCCAACGTGATTCTCGTCTCGGAGCGAAGGCTGTTTGAGAACCTCACGCCCAGCGAACGTCGCAGCAGCGATGGCTGGTACTGGGGTGGCCCTGCCACCATGTTCAGCACGCGCGAAGCCCCGCACGCCAAGCAGCATTTTGATGAAGCAGACAGCCCGCATGATGGAGTCGTGCAGGTCGCGCTGGCGGATGGATCGGTGCGCGGCATCAGTTTCAATATCGATATCCGAACCTGGTGGAACCTCGGCAACCGCAGTCAGGGATCTCCCGTTGATCTCGGCTACTGAGCAAGGGGACCGGGAACCGAGTCTCGCCTCTTCCTCACCAGCCCGAATCGTCCGCAGCAGGATGCGGGACGAGTCCGGGTTTCGCTGAGGGTCGTGGTGCCGCTCGCACCGATGAGTTGAGAGCATGTCAATACGATACAAGTGTGACTCCTGCGGTTCCGCCCTGACGATCAAGGATGAGCTTGCGGGCACCAAGGGCAAATGCCCGAAGTGCAAGACTCCCTTTGTCGTTCCGCAACCCGAGACCGCCGGCAGCTCCGCAGGCCAAAGCCCCAGCCCGTCGCCGAAGGCCGCTCCAGCCGCCAAAGAGGTGAAGGCCAAACCGGCGAAGGCGACCGCTCCGGCGGCGAAGGCCGGTGCACCTGCTCCCAAACAGGGGGACGCCGACTTCGACCCGGTCGCCTTTCTGATGGATGACGACGGCAACGCGGGTCCGGCCAAGAAGAACGCGGTGCGGCGACCCGCCGCGCCCCCATTGGAGTCCGACGCCGAGCTGCCCAGCGATCTGCTCAAGCAGGCCGGAGGTCGCCAGCGATCGCCAAGAAATCCCGGCGACAGCGACAAGAAAGACCCTTCCGCCGAGCCGGCATCCCGGTACGGCGGTTCGGCCGCCGCCACGGCGGGCGCCATGCTGAGTTCGGATGCCTCCTCCGGAGCGAAAGAGCTGCTGACGCGCTCTGTCGAGGAAAGCCGGGCCCGCGCATCGCGGATGGAGGACTTCGAGGAACCCAAGGGTCCTACGCAATTCTCACTGATTCTGCAGGAGCTGATTCGACTCTCGCCGTATATCGCCACGGGACTCGTCGGAGTGATCGGCCTGTTCTGGCTGGCCAACCGCATGGTTTCAACCAGTTTCCCGCTGCCGGAAATGGGATACGTAACCGGACGTGTGACGCTTAACGGACAGCCGCTTGCCGGCGCCCGCGTCTACTTTTCTCCGACAGAGAGGGAATTTGAACTCCCCTCGGGTCGTGTCGAAAGAACGCGCACCGCGATGGGCATCACGGACGAGGATGGGAAGTACGAGCTGATCTACATTGATGACATCGAAGGGACCGCGGTCGGATCGAACCAGGTCATGATCTCCAGGATGACTGACGGGCGGGAGGACATCCCCCCCGAATACGGAATGAGGTCCACCGTTGTCAAAGAGGTGGCGCTCGGTTCGCAGGAGATCGACTTTGAGCTGCGGACTCCCCAGCCGTCTGCAGAGGGCGGGCCTCAGGGTGCAGGGTCTGGCCCTGGAACACGCAATCGGGCCGCGACCGGGAAGTGATCGGAATACCCGATGTGGTCCCGGTCGTCATCGTCGGGCCAGGTGTAGCTCTGTCCGTCGATTACGCGCTGGCCGATCATGACGGAAGGACGGACCACCTCGGAGGCCGTCCATCGAATCGCCGTCCCCTGCTGCAACTGGGGGTTGACGAAAACATGGTCGAATCCGTTGTAGACCACGCGCCGGTTGCGCACGTCGTTGAACGGCAGTGTCCAGCGTTCCCCGGCCGGCAGATGCCGCAGCGTGTTGAAGAAGCCGCTCATCTCCAGGAAGCGGACCGATGCATCCGTATCATCGTCGTTGAAGTCGCCTCCGATGATCACCGGGACTGACCGTCCCTCGTAGGCGGGAATGACTTGGCGGGCCAGTTCGGCCACACACTTCGCGCAGTTCATGCGCAAATCCGCTCCGCCGTCGAAGCGGCTCTTCCAGTGATTGACGATGACATACAACGGCTCCCCCGAGAAGCTGAACCGCCCGACCAGAATCCCGCGGTAGAAGTCGGGCACGTCGAAGCTGTAGGCCAGATGGGGCACACGGGAAATCAGCGCCACGTCGATGCCACGACGGTCGGTCTCCTCGACGACGCTGAAGTACTGATAGCCTGCGTCCGCCAGGTGATTCCTGCAGAGTTCCCGCAGCACGGCCCGGTTTTCCACCTCCATCAGCCCCACGATGTCGGCATCCAGCTCCCGGATGATGGCGGCGTCCTTCCTCAGCTTCTCCTGCACATCCTCGCGGAGAAACAGGTCCTCCTCGGGGGCGCGCCGATCCACGTATTCGTCGAACAGGTTCTCGACGTTCCAGAACGCGACCTTGATCTCGCCGGCCGCGGCCTCCCGATGCAGTGCATTCACGACCAACACGAACATGCAACAGAGATTGACGACTCGACGTCCGAACATCGGCTGCTCCCATTCGATGCGCATCATTCAGGCAACCACAATCACATGCGCGCATCGTAGTCTTCAAACAGACCTGCGAACACCAGTGGCGACGCAGTTCTCGCAACCTTCACGGTCCACACTTGACCGGCACGCGGACGACAGTTGGAATGAGGGGGCGTCGTTCCGCCACCGAGGTCCGCACATGTCGAAACCGGTCGTGTCTGCGTGTGTTCTGCCCCTGCTCCTCACGGGGCTCGCCCTGTCGGTGACGGCCGACGAACCGATGCCGCCGGCCCCGAAACTGATTCAGGCCGCGGACGCCGCCGCCCATGCCGGTGAGACCTGCGTCGTCGAGATGCAGGTACTTTCGAGCCGGTTGCTCAAGGATCAGCAGATGGTCTTCCTCAACTCGGATCGCGACTACCAGGCCAGGGACAACTTCACGGTGGTGATGTTTGAGGAAGGTCTGGAGAAGTACCGCGTATTGGGAATCGAGGATCCCTCGAAGGTCTTCTACAAGCGAACGATTCAGGTGACGGGCGGGGTCGAACTCCGCCGCGGCAAGGCCCAGATCGTTCTGAAGTCACTCGACCAGATCAGGGTCATCCAGCCGGACCAGAAGCGTGAGCAGTGATCAGCCACGGCCAGGAGCCGAGGAGCAGGAGCCAAGAGCCGACGGTTTCTCGCCGCTCAGCCACTCAACTGTTCATCCAATCAACCAATCTACTCTCCGATCACCTTGACGAGCACCCGCTTGGCACGGCGGCCATCGAACTCGCCATAGAAGATCTGTTCCCAGGGACCGAAGTCCAGCGTCCCCTCCGTGATGGCCACCACGACTTCCCGGCCCATGACCTGTCTCTTCATGTGCGCGTCGGCGTTGTCCTCGCCGGTTCGATTGTGGGCGTATCGCCGGGGTGAGGCATCAAAGGGTGCAAGACCTTCCAGCCACTGCTTGTAGTCCTCGTGAAGACCGGACTCGTTGTCGTTGATAAAGACGCTGGCCGTGATGTGCATGGCGTTCACCAGGCAGAGGCCTTCCTGCACGCCACTGGCCTGCACGACCCGTTCAACGTCGGGAGTGATGTTCACAAAGTCCATGCGGGCGGGGACGTTGAATGTCAGATACTCGGTCGTCGACTTCATGGGGCAAAGCTCATCGGGGATCGCGACTTGTTGATCACCGGCCAGTATGGGAAGCTGCCCGAGCGCCGTCCAGCAGCCTCGTCCTCAGAAAGAGCGTCATGCGTCGAGTGACCTGGCTGACCGACATTCATCTCGACTTCGTAGCGCCTGGGCGTCGGACGCAACTGGTCGCAGACATCCGCGCGGAACGCCCCGACCTCGTGCTGATCGGTGGCGACATCGGCGAGGCCGCAACGTTCGCCTCGTATCTCGAATCGCTGGCGAGCGACCTCGACTGCCCGATCGCCTTCGTGCTGGGCAACCATGACTACTACGGCGGGTCGATCGCCAACGTGCGCGCCCGAGCCCGGGAACTCACCCAGACATCCGATCGCCTGTCCTGGCTGCCCGAGGCCGGCCTGCTGGCGCTGACCGACGACGTGGGGCTGGTGGGGCACGGGGGCTGGGGAGACGCACGCTGCGGGGAGTTCCTGGGCTCGAACGTCGTCCTCAACGACTACCTGCTGATCAGTGAGATCCGCACCCCGGAACTGTCGCAGGCCGTGGACAGGGGCTCCGCTCCCGACATCTCCGACATCATCAGCCCGACACTGCAACATCGTCTGCAGCAACTGGGTGACGAGGCGGCCGCTCACCTGCGATCCACACTGACCGAAGCCCTCGAACGCCATCGACAGGTGATCGTCCTGACGCATGTTCCCCCCTTTCGCGAAGCCTGCTGGTACGAGGGACGAACCGCGGACGACAACTGGGCCCCGCATTTCGTCTGCCAGGCGGCGGGACAGGCACTGCAGGGAATCATGCACGCCTGTCCCGACCGGGAGCTGCTCGTGCTCTGCGGCCATACGCACGGGGCCGGTGAGGCCCAGATCCTCCCGAACCTGCGGGTGCTCACCGGTGGGGCTGTCTACCGGGAGCCTGCGGTGCAGCAGACGTTCGAGTTCTAACCGTCGGCCAGGCGAACGCTACTCACGAGTGATGAACTCATCGAGATTCAACAGCACGCGGTTGGTGGCCGCCCACGCCGCGAACTCCTCGGGAGAGACTCCCGCCTCCCCGGTCCCGACACCCCCCAGCAGGGCTGCGTCTTCAGGATGCTGCCGGTAGTAGTCGCGCGCGTCGCGCAGCAAATCGAGGAGCACTTCCCGCTCGTCGTGGCTGGAGGGTCTGACCGCACAGAGGCGAAAGGCCCAGCCCAGCCGATCTTCATCGTTGGTGTCGATCGTCGTCAGGACACGGTGCGACAGGTCGCGGGCCGCGTTGAGAAACACATCGTTGTTGAGGGTGACGAGCGCCTGCAGGGGCGTGTTCGAGGCACGGCGTTCCACACACGTTATGTTGGCATCTGGACAGTCAAATGTCATCAGGTTCGGATGGGCGGCAGTCCGTTTGAAGAAGGTGTACATCCCTCGTCGATGAATGTCGTCCCTGGGCGCAACATTGTGTGGCCGGTCGGGCCGCTCGTTCCAGTCGCTGTCACCCCACTTGAAGTTGTTGGCATAGCTGAGTTCGGCGATGCCCGGCGGGAGGCTGGGAAACACACTGGGCCCACCGATCCGCCGCTGCAGGCGACCGCTCACGGCCAGCGCCAGATCGCGGACGATCTCTCCTTCGACGCGAAAGCGATTCTGCCGATAGAGACCGAGATTCTCCGGGTCGCTCTCGGCCAGGTCCGGCCGGTGAGCGGACGACTGACGGTACGTCCGCGACAGCAGGATCGTCCGGAGCAGGGCTTTGCGGGACCAACCCAGCCGGATGAACTCGCTCGCCAGCCAGTCGAGCAGTTCGGGGTGCGTGGGAGGATCACCGCGAACGCCGAAATCGTTGACCGTCTTCACCAGCCCGCGGCCGAACAAGTGCGACCAGATCTGATTGACCGTCACACGCGGCGTCAGCGGGTTCTCCGGTGAAACCAGCCAGTCTGCCAGGTCGCGACGCGTCGGCGCTGCATCGCCGGAGACAGGTTCGAGCGCCGGCAGGACCTCCAGGGTCCCGGACGTCACCGGTCCCAGCGGCTGGAGAAAGTCACCCCGCTTCAGGACATGGGTCTGTCGGGGACTCTCCAGGCGTTCCTGCAGGACGCGCACGGTCATCATCGGCTTGAACGGGGCGGACTTGTCGTGCGCGTCGAGTTTCGCCTGCCACTTCCGCACGTCGGGATCGAGGCTGGCGAAGTAGTCGAAGAGCTGTTCGCGGTGCTTGTGGACCCGCTTCTGCGGATCGATGGCCAGCAGCTTCCGGATCTCTTCGGGCAGCCCCAGCGACTCAACGTCGCCGCCCATCATGCCCGAGACACGAAACCGACCAATCGTGTGTGGCGAACGCTCGTACTGCTGGGAGAGTCGAATCCGCAACACGCCCTCGGTCAGCCCCTGCAAGCCTCCGGCAGGGTCCGCCTCGAACACAAAAACCGCCGCATGGTCCTGCCCCATTCTGGGTGAGATGGCCCAACCCCGAGCGTCCTCCTGGCCATCGATGGCCTGAGCAATGTCGTAGCCCTTCTGGGAGAATGCGGTGCGGGCCGCCGCGATCTTCAACCGATGGGGCGAAGATGCGCCGTCATCGGCCGTCAGCAGGTCGACCGTCAGCTCACTGAGTACGACATTGCCATTGTCGCCCCGACCCGGACCACGCCGGGGGAGGTCCGCGTGAGCCAGCAGTTCCAGCTTCAATCCGGTCAGCGGACGATCGGCCTCCAGCTTCGTCTGCATTACGTAGACGTCCTGTGCCGGTCGCGCACCGAGACGAGATACGAGCCGTCCTCGAGCGGCTCGATGGCAGCCGCCCCTTCCGAGTGCACCTCGGCCAACGGGAGCGGGAAGAACGCAGCGGGTTGCTGGCCCGCGTCCTTCAGACGCTGACGCTGGTCGGCCTCCCAGGCGTCGTAGTGTGGTCGTCGCTGCTCCCTGGCCTGCTCCAGCGATGCTAGCAACGGCTCGCGAGCTGTCTCGAAATCCGACTGTTCCTGCTGATAGCACTCCCACGCCTCGGCCGAAGAGGGCATCTCCGTCGTCACCTCGTCACCGTTGTTGAAGAACGCGAAGAGCTGATAGTACTCGCGCTGTGCGATCGGGTCGTACTTGTGAGAGTGACAGCGGGCACAGCCCACCGTCAGTCCCAGCCAGACGGTCCCCAGGGTCTCGACACGGTCGAAGACCGCCTCCACGCGCCATTGCTCCTGGTCGGTGCCCCCTTCGGTGTTGGTCAGCGTCTGTCGATGAAAGGCCGTGGCCAACTGCCGATCCAGCGACGGTTCCGGCAGCAGATCTCCCGCGAGTTGCTCGAGCGTGAACTGATCGAAGGGCATGTCGTCGTTGACAGCCTGAATCACCCAGTCGCGGTACTTCCACGCGTTGTAGCGGGGATGGTCCTTTTCGTAGCCATCCGAGTCGGCGTAGCGGGCCATATCGAGCCAATGTCGTCCCCACCGCTCCCCAAAGTGCGGCGAGCGCAGCAGTTCGTCGACCAGTTGTTCGTACGCCTGCGAATCGTCGGACTGCACGAAGCGATCGACAGCGTCCGGCTCGGGCGGCAACCCCAGCAGGTCGTAGTACAGTCGTTTGATGAGCGTGTACCGATCGGCCACTGCCGAGGGCGTCACTCCTGCTGTTTCGAGCCCCTTCAGCACGAAGCCATCGATCGGGGTCCACACTTGCTCGGCGTGCTGGACCTCGGGTGGCTCGCGACGAACGACCGGCCGAAACGCCCAGTGCTCCGAAGGTGCGTCCGGTTCGTCGACATTCGCAGGCCAGGGGGCCCCCTCCGCGATCCAGCGACGAAAGACCTCAATCTGTTCCCCGGACAGTGGATCCCCGTCGGGTGGCATGCGCTCGGTGTCATCTTCAGAGAGGATTCGCCGGAGGAGCGGACTGGCCTCCGGGTCCCCCGGGAGAATGACCTGCCCCGCATCGCCACCGGCCAGTGCCGAACCCCGTCGATCGAGCCGCAGCCCCGACTCGCGCGTGTCGGGACCGTGGCAATCCCAGCAGTGAGCCTGCAGCAGCGGACGGACATCGCGTGCGAAATCGACCGCCGGCTCTGCACCGCGTGTCAAGTCCTCACCGGAGAGCAGCACGAGCAGCACAGCGGCCATCCCGCGGAGAGTGTGAGACCACGTCATCATGAGGTCTGCCAGCCAAAGGAGGGAGCGACGAACGGCCGCACGGGGTAGCGGCGGTAGGCGATGGACTGCGCGCAGAAGGGACCCACTGCGGCACCATCGCGATTCAGTCAACCACACGCCTCCGAGGGTGTCAAGATCCTCGCGGGTTGCAGAGCTCGGCGGGAACCGATTCCCGCCCGGTTGGCGGGCCATCGCCGGGGATGATACCTGGGCCGGTCACGACAATTCTGGAGTGCCGTCATCTCCCGTGCCGTCATCAATGATGACCTTGCAGTCGGGCAGGCTGTTGAGAAACAGACGCCCATAAGGCTTGCTGCGGACACGCGGATCCAGGATGACCACCTGCCCACGATCGGTACGGGAGCGAATCAGACGGCCAAACCCCTGCCGGAGTTTGATGATCGCCGAGGGGACCTGGTGATCAATGAACGGGTTGCCCCCCTGCCCACGGATCTGCTCCATGCGGGCCTCGAGCAGTGGATGGTCGGGGACACTGAACGGCAGCCGGACGATGATCACGTTCTGCAGCGCGTCCCCGGGCACATCGACACCCTGCCAGAAGCTCTCCGTGCCGAACAGCACGGCCCGCGGTGCCTCGCGAAATCTCTCGAGCAGTGTCGAGCGTGGCATCCCCTCTCCCTGGCAGAACAGCGACAGGTTCTGCTCGGTGAACCACCGCGACAAGGCTGCTGCGCATGCTTTCAGCATCTGGTAGCTCGTGAAGAGGACGAACGCCCGTCCGGCGGTGTGCAGGACGTGATGACGGATGCGCTCACAAGCCGCGCGGTCGAACTCTCGCGGAGCTCCGGCCGGGTCGGGCATGTTGTCCGCCAGGATCAGCTTCATCTGCCGGCGATAGTCGAAGGGGCTGCCGAGCTGCAGTTCGTCGGCCCGGGTGAGACCGATCCGGTTGCGGAAGAAGCTGAAGTCTCCCGCGCCGATGGCCAGGGTGGCACTGGTCAGGATGACGCTCGGCACCTGGTTGAAGAGCTCGTCGCGCAGCACCGGCCCCACATCCAGCGGGGCACACATCAGCCTGACGTTGCGGCGAAGACGCCCGGAGACCTCGATCCAGTACACGCCATCCTCGGTCGACTGCTGCAGCCAGCTGTCGAGAGTTCCCGACAGGCCCAGCAGTCGCTGGGCGGCCGATGTCAGCTCGACCTGCTGCGTTGGCTCGTCGAGGCCTGCGGCATACGTCGAGATCTCGCCGGCGAGCTGACGGAGGTCGTGCGGGAGTGGCGTCTCGATCGGCAACGGGTTCCGCACCCGCCCGTTGGCCGCCGCACGAGCACGCACGACCTGAGCCTGTTCGAAGAAGCCGTCCGCCAGAAACCGCAGGCGCTGCACGAGCTTCTGGCAGTCCTCCAACTGGTGATACAGCAGCAGTCCCCGCTGAGTGCGGTCGTTGTACAGCTTGTTGAGCAGATAGGTGATCTGACCATGAGAGACCGACAACCCGAGATGCTCGCTGGCGACGGCCTCGATCGTATGCGCCTCGTCGAGAACGACAACGTCGTAGTCGGGGATGACACTCGCCCCCTCGCGGCGCAGGGCAAGGTCGGCGAAGAACAAGGCGTGGTTGACCACGAGCAGGTCGGCATGCCGTGCTCTCCGGCGCGCAGCATAGTAGTGACAGTCCTGGTACGTGGGACACTTGCGCCCGAGGCAGTTGCCATGCTCGCTGCGAACTTCATCCCAGACAGCCGGGGCCGGGGTGATGTCGAGGTCGGACAGACTGCCATCGCGGGTCGAGCCCGCCCAGCGCTGGATCCGGCGCAACTGGTCGATCTCCTCCGACTCGGCGAAGACGGACGGGGCCCGTGCGGCCGCGGCCTGCAGGCGGCGCAGGCTGAGATAGTTGGAGCGCCCCTTGACCAGCACGGCCGAGAACTCGAGGGGAGTGACCGCATTCAGGAACGGTATGTCCTTGCTGATCAGCTGCTCCTGCAGGCTGATTGTATGCGTGCTGATCACGATTCGGCGTTGCTGCCCCTCCGCCTGCTGACGCCGGGTCGCCGCGAGGATCGCCGGCACGAGATAGGCGAAGCTCTTGCCCACCCCGGTGCCTGCCTCCACCACCAGATGCGACGAGGTCTCGATGGCCGACGTGATTGCTTCGGCCATTTCAAGTTGCTGGGGACGGTGCTCGTAGGTCGGCAGCCGACGCGCGATCAGACCTGCGTCGCCGAGAATGCCTGCCGCGTCGAGATCCATGAAACTGCCTTCGCTCCATCCCCGTCACCTGCGTGAATCGCAGATGCATCTTAGAAGACCCACTGCCGGGCTGACAGGAGGTGCCGATTCTCATGGGGACACCGGCCTTCGGAGCCGGTCGGGACGGCACGTCTCAATCGGGTGAACGACCTGGGGGGTGAACGCTCCCGGTCGCGTTTCGTTTGACGCCCGGGCCGCTGAGTCTAGGATCACTGCCAGACGCCTCCGCTGTTAAGACCGGTGCTACCATGCCGCGACTGCTCTCCATCCAGGTCGGCCAGATCCAGACGCTGGAGCATGCGGACCGGCGGGATGACCGACCAACGATATGGACGACGGCGTTCTGCAAGTCGCCCGTTGAGGCCCCCGTCCACCTGGGTGAGACCGGGTGTGCAGGAGACCACCAGGCAGACCGGGAGCATCATGGCGGGATCGACAAAGCGGTCCTGGCTTACGCGGCAGCCCATTATTCACGGTGGCGCGAAGAGCTGCCCGACATCGCCTGGGTCACAGGAGGCTTTGGCGAAAACCTGACCATTGAGGGACTGGACGAGTCCGGCGTGTGCATCGGGGATCTGTGGAGAGTGGGGCCGGCATTGCTGGAGGTCTCGCAGCCGCGTCAGCCCTGCTGGAAACTGTGCCGGCGCTGGAACCAGCCAGATCTTGCCAAACGCGTGGTCCAGTCTGGGCGTACTGGTTGGTATCTGCGTGTTCGTGAAGGCGGAGAGATCATGGCGGGACAGGAGGTGACACTTGAGCAGCGTCCTTGCCCCACATGGTCGATTCAGCGTGCCCATGGGCTCTTGTACGGAATTGAGGCTGATCGGGCGGCAGCGGCCAGTCTGGCCAACCTGCCGCAGCTCTCGGTCGCGTGGCGGGAGGAGTTGTTGACCCGCTGCGTCGTTTGAAAATCACCGACACGGGCCGTTTGCCCGGATCCGGGGAGGATCAACTGTCTTGGGGAGCTCGCCACTCCGAAAATGTCGACGTTGTAGGCCACAGGTGTGGCCAATCGCCGTAAAGTTATGTCTGCAAAACGCTTGACGCCCTGCGAGGCTGGCAAGTGCATCTTGAGGTGTTCGGCGGATTGCGATAGCATTGACCAGCTTGGCCTCATTGAGGCAGGCTTGAAGTGACCTTCAAGCGGTCTTGAATCCATTCACGGAAACAGGTTCCATCCGACGGGGGAATTCTATGGCGGGACGAACATCCTCTCAGGTCATGAGCGCAGCGACAATCGCCATGATGGTGCTTCTGGCGACCAGCATCTTTGCTCAGCAGCTCAGCCAGAAAGGCCGCCAGGATCAGCAGACGGCACAGCTCGTCGCGCAGATGGTGCCCAAGTACCACCTGAATCATGTGCGGATCGATGACGGCGCGTCGGAACAGCTGTTCGACCGGTTCACCGACGAGCTCGACCCGCAGAAGCTCTACTTCCTGCAGGCCGACATCGATCATCTGGCGAAGTTCCGCAAGACGCTGGATGACTCGGTCAAGGAAGGCAACGTCGACTTCGCCTATGAGGTCTTCGACGTCTACCGTCAGCGGCTGGGCGAGCGGGTCGAGAACGCCCACAAGCTGATCGATCACGACTTTGACTTCACCAAAGAGGAAACAATCGAAACCGACTCCGAGGGTCTTCCCTGGGCGAAATCGATCGAAGAACTCGACGAGCGGTGGCGCAAGCGCGTGAAATACGAAGTCCTGCAACTCATGCTCGACGACGAGCCCATCGATGAGGTGCGCGATCGCCTCCACAGCCGGTACCGCACCGTCCAGATCAACATCGAGCAGATGAAAGAGATGGACATCCTGGAGATCTACCTGACGGCGCTGGCAAACTGTTTCGATCCTCATTCGAGCTACATGTCCCCCTACACGCTGGAGGACTTCCAGATCAGCATGCGGCTGAGCCTGGACGGCATCGGGGCCGCCCTCCGTTCAGAGGATGGCTACACCGTGGTGGCCGAAGTGGTCCCGGGTGGTGCCGCAGACAAGGACGGGCGACTGCAGGTCGGAGACAAGATCATCGGTGTCGACAAGGATGGCAGCGGTGAGCTCGTCGACATCGTCAACATGCGACTCAGTGAGGTGGTGCGCCTGATCCGAGGCCCACGGGGCACGGAAGTCGGCTTGCAGGTCAAATCCAAGGCGGGCGGCGACACCGTCGTCTACAAGATGGCACGACAGAAGATCGAACTCAAAGAGTCCGAAGTCAAAGGGGAGATTATCGAGGCCAGTCCCCGCGTCGGTCGCACCGGCAGGATCGGTGTGATCAAGATCCCCTCATTCTACCGCGACTTCGATGGTGCCCAGGGCGGCAGCGACTCCTTCAAGAGCGCCGCACGCGATGTGGAGCAGGTCCTCAGGGACTTCACCCGCCAGGGCGGTGTCGACGGCGTGGTTGTCGACCTCCGGAACAACGGTGGCGGCGCTCTCGCCGAAGCAATCGAAGTCTCGGGACACTTCATCGACAAGGGACCGGTGGTCCAGGTCAAGGCCCCCAATGGGGACGTCACACAGCATCGCGACGATCGGCCGGGAGTGCTGTACTCCGGCCCCCTCGTCGTGTTGTGCAACCGTGCCTCGGCCTCTGCCTCGGAGATCTTTGCGGGCGTGATCCAGGACTACCACCGCGGCATCATCGTGGGAGACACCACGACCCATGGCAAGGGGACGGTTCAGAACGTGATGCCCGTGGCACCAAACGACATGCTCCGGATCTTCAACAGCACCAATCGCGGCGCACTGAAGCTGACGATCAACCAGTTCTATCGGGTGAACGGCGACAGTACGCAGAACCGCGGAGTGCCCTCGGACGTTGTCCTCCCGTCGATCTTCGATCACTGGGACATCGGCGAAGCCTTCATGGACAACGCGCTGCCGTTCGATCAGATTCCCGCCGCCCGAGGCTACAAGCCTGCCCAGCCCGTTGAGTCGGAGGCACTCGGCACGCTCCGCGAAGCCAGCGCCGGACGGGTCAAGGCCGACGACAAATTCAACCTGGTCCAGGACAGCATTCAGCGCTACCTCGAACGCAAGAACCGCAAGACGGTCTCCCTGAATGAGGCGACGCTTCGAGCCGAACGCGAAGAGGACGACAAGCTGGCCAAGGCCATCGACGACAAGCTCGCGCTGATGGAGGACGCCGACGGAGACGATCCAGAGGCCACCCCGAAGAGGGACGAAGAAGTCTTTCCGGAGAACTTCTACAACGATGAAGTTCTCCAGATCGCGCTGGACTACATCAGCCAGTGGAAGACGATGCGGACCGTGTCCCGCTGAAGCAGCGGCAGCGGCATCCGCAATAGATCAACCGGGGACGCCGTCATCGGCGGCGCTCCCCGCGTGTGGTGTGCGACCACCCGCCTCGGGCGGTCTGTCGCTGCTGGGATGCTCCAGGCGATCCACGAAGTCTGCCGACAGTCCGGCCGACAATCGCGCCGCACGCTGAAAGTTGTGGCCGCGCGCCTTCTCTGCCCGCAGCGGCCAGTGCAGATGGGAGGTGAACGCCTCCCAATCTGACTGATCAGCCGGCTTGAGTCGCCTGAGCCAGTCGATCCCGAAATGGACATGGCCGATCTCATCCCGATGGATCATGCGCATCAGGGCGGCACTCCGTTCATCCCCCACCGCCGAGAAGACCTCAGCGAATTCCAGCGTGTGATCCAGGTTGCGTCCCTCGAAGACGAGCGGCAGTCCGGCCAGGTAATCCAGCGGCGACTGGAAGTCCATCGCCTTCTTCCAGATGTAGCAGTTGACCGGCAATGACCCAAACGGGAGTCCCAGGGTCTCTGCACGTTCGGCGTGCATGCGTGTGTGGCGTTGCTCGTCGCGCATGATCTCGATCAGCCCCCGACGAAACTCGGGCGGAGCTTCCGGAAACGCGAGCAGCACCCAGGCCATCACCTCCAGCGCCTGCAACTCGTGGTTGGCCATGATGTGATGGGCCACGGCACGTCGCGCGGGATCGGCGAAAGCCCCCGCCCCCGGCATCTGTGGTGCTGCGCGGCGCTCGGCAAACTGCAGGTTGGCCGCCCGCGCGGGCTGCGCAACACGGACGGCCGGTCCCGGATCGAGATCGGTCACCGGGTCCTCGATCGGGGCGAGCTTGGCAGCCAACTCTGCATCGTACAGGACGCGTTCCCCGAACGTACGAATCTCCATGACAGGACTCTCTGGCGTTCCCCGCCGTTGACCTGGCGAAACATTCCCTCCCCGGCGCCGTTGTCTGACGACAACATCAGGCTCCGACGGGCTGCTCGTGATCATGCATTCTAGTTGGCAACCTGCTCTCAAGTCAGGGTTTGCATCCGATTGTTCAGATTCCCGAGCGCCACGGCATCCGATTTGTTCACACTCACGTCTCAGCCGAACGTTGCTGGACCGTCGCGCACGGCGGAGCGCAACGATGTCCGGCTGCACGAGGGAACCATCTGTCGACCTGGGCCGGAGATCAATTCATGGACATCCCACGGCCGCATGTGCTCGTGATCAGCGCAGACGAACGCTTTCGCAGCCAACTTGCGAGGCACCTGGAGGAGACGTTCACCGTGTGCCTCAGGGACGGCTTCGATGCCGGCGCGACCTGTCCAGACTTCGAGCCTCCCGTGGCGCTTGTTATCGACGCCCGGGTTGTGACGGACGGCGGCCATGCGGTGGCTCGAGAGATCGATGCGCGGCGACAGCAGTCCCCGCAGTTGCTGGTTGTCGTGCTGACCGAAGGTCCCTGCCCTGCGGCGCTCCTGCAGACGGTGAGTGCCGCCAACGTGCACCTGCTGAGAAACATCGACTCCGCCCGACCGGTGGCCGGCTTCATTCTGGCAACAGTGAGCCCGACGGATCGGCCGATCCGCCCGTCGGCGGCCAAGGCGCAAGGGCTGGTGGCGCCCGTGGTGCTGAATGGAGTATCACGGTGCATGGAGACAAATTCCCCCCGGCTGAGGCAGATGCTCGAAGAACTCGCGATCGCCGCTGCTCACGATGTGACCATTCTGCTGATTGGCGAGACAGGATCCGGCAAGACCTATCTTTCACGACTGATTCATGAGGCCTCCCCTCGCCGAACGGCCCCGTTCATGCACGTCTCCTGTGGGCGCTGCCCCGCGAGCTCATCGAGAGTGAACTCTTCGGTCATCGCAAGGGCTCGTTCACCAGCGCCCATGCCGACAAGGAGGGCAAATTCGTCGCGGCCGGAAAAGGGACTGTCTTCCTCGATGAGATCGACGCCCTCGAACCGGAGCAGCAGGTGAAGCTGTTGCGGGTCATCGAGACGGGAGAATTTGAGCCGGTGGGGTCCAACGAGACACTGCGCTCGGAAGCCCGGCTGGTGGTGGCGAGCAACCTGGATCTGCAGCCCCTCGTCGAGCAGGGCCGGTTTCGCACCGACCTGTACTATCGACTCACCATGCTGAAGTTCGAGATCCCGCCCCTGCGCCAGCGCCGCAAGGACATCGTTCCGCTGACGCACAAATTCGTGCAACAGTTCGAGGAACAGCACAAGATCCCGGTCGGGCGGATTGATGACGAGCTGCTCGACGCCCTGCTCGCCTATCACTGGCCCGGAAACGTCCGTGAACTCGAAAACGTCATTCAGCGGGCGGTGATCTACTGCCGCGATGGCAGGCTGACCTGTCGACATCTGCCGCCGCACATTGTTGAAGGTGCGGCTGGCCCGCGGAAGGAACCGGCCGTCGCGGATGCCTTCCCGGCCTGTGGATCGTCCACGAGCCTCAGTTCCCAAGTGGCTCTGACGGAGCGTGAAATCATCGAGCAGGCCCTCGCCGAGCACGGGCAGAGTCGCACGCGAACAGCTCGAGCCCTGGGGATCAGCCGGGTGACTCTGTACAACAAGATGAAGAAATACCAGCTCTCCCGCCCGGCCGCATGCCGTTAAGCTTTGCCAAATAGCGACTTACGCACCACTGCCGGCCGACCGGGACGTCTGAGGCCGCGGAGCTGCCTCCGGCCGTGGCTGGCCGGAAGTCGAATTGGTGATTTCGCGGTGTTGGGGTATCATCCCACCCCCACTTCAGCCCGACTTCCCCGGCCATCCGCCGGGTGTTCGCAGGGATTCCGCGACACCCGGTGCGCCGCCGACCCACAACCCATGACGTCCCCGTTCTACTCCCGTCGACATCTGTGCCTGGGTCCCGCAGCGCTGACGCTGTGCGCGGCATTGGTGGGGTGCGGCTCGACCAACAGTCGCACGGCGACCGAGCAGTTGCTGACATCAGATGCGGTCGACATGGCCATCGCACAGATCGACCTTCGGCCCCTCGCGAGCCAGAAGGTGTACTTCGACACGACGTATCTGACCAACTACAAGGGGATCGGCTTCGTCAACGCGGAATACATCATCAGCTCGGTGCGGCAACAGCTCGTGGGTGCCGGTTGCCTCCTGCAGGAGAACAAGGACGAGGCCGATTACATCGTGGAAGGTCGCATCGGTGCGCTCGGGACAGACAGTCACGACATCGTCTATGGAATTCCGGCGAGCAACGCTCTGAGCACGGCCGCTTCGGCCTTCAGTGGTACTCCGCTGATCCCCGCCATTCCGGAGATCTCTCTGGCACGGAAGAACGACCAGAAGTCGGCAGCCAAGATCGCGTTGTTTGCCTACGAGCGGGAATCCAAGCAACGTGTCTGGCAGTCCGGTATGGCCGTCGCCCGCAGCACTGCGCGAGACACGTGGCTGCTGGGGGCGGGGCCCTTCCAGAGCGGCACCGTCTATGATGGCGTCAAGTTCGCAGGATCCGACCTGAAGACCCTCGCTCAGCCACTGGATGTCGCGGTTGATGACAACGAGAGCGCCGTGCTCACCGATCTGCGCGAGCCGATCGTGTTTCGCCTGCCCCGCAGAAACAAGGAACCCGAGGCGAAGGTCCAGACCGCCGGAGCCCAGGACGAAGCGGCCGATGATGGCGTGGTCGCAGCCTCAGCCGAGGCGGAAGCGCCGGCCGAGCTGGAAACATCGGGCGAGCTCGCGCCTGCCGAGACCGATCAGTCTCCCGGTGGCGGGTAGCATCGCAACACGCCCTCGATCGGCAGCATTTCGCTGAGTGACCGGGGATAGTCGAACGCCGACGCATCAACTTGCTCGAGGTCGACACTGCACCCGCGATCCAGCAGCAGGGCGACGGCCTGCGGAGGCTCCAGGAACCGGGAGACGTTCAACAGCGTGACCACATCGCGGTGCACCGCGGGGAGATCCAGCAGTGACACCCGGGTGACGGCTGGCTCGAACAGGGCCGCGTAGAGGGCCCAGACACCCGACCGGCCGGTTCCCGAGAGACTGAGCGCTGCCTGTTTCCAATCCGGATTCTCCTGCACGGCTTGTATCGCCCGTCGGACATCGTAGGTCCGCATCCCGTCGAGTGTCTGTCCCAGCAGGATAAACCGCCGCTCGATCTGCGTACGCTTCCCTGCATCCGCCGTCCAGCGTGTCGGTCCAATCCCCCGGGGAACCGCGATGACCCGCAGCGTTGCTGGCGTCTCCAGCAATCGCCGCAGTGCCTCCCAGCGCTGCTGCTGCTCGGCGACGCCGGCCGACTCACTCTCTCCTGCTGCAGACGGCGGCGCGAGGATCGGCTCGAGGTGCTCCCACTCAGCCTCGTCACACACCTGCAGCGCGACCTGCTCGACCGCAGCGTGGTCGGGGCCTTCCCTCTGCAGCAGATACAGTGTCAGTCGATACGGATCCTGCGACGTGAATGCGCAGGCCGTCAGGCGGATGTCATCATGGACGGCCGTCCAGAGCTCCTGCACGTCGAGGGGCACCGCCGTGTCATCACTCGGCCAGCCCCGAAAAACCTTCTCCGTCAAGGCCGACCGCCACTCGTCGCGTAGCGCATGCCACGCCGCCGCAGACGATGGTATTGGGAACTCTTCAGGTTGCGGGACGAACGTCTCGTGAATCGTCGTGTTGACCTGGTCGGCCGGCAGTTCCTCGAAGACCCGGAGTTCAGCCGGCTCGAAGAACTTGACGGCGGGCTTGTCGATGAGCGGCTCATCCCCAGTGAGCCAGCGATTCATCCACTGGAACGCATGCACGCGCAGTTGCTGCGTGTCCTTGTGCGGCCCCTCGCAGATGTGCAGCCCCAGCCGATCGCTCGCATCGTAGAGTTGGTAGATGCGTTCCGTCTGCCGGTAGACATCCACGACGCCATCCAGGGGAAAGATGCGGTCCTTGTCGGTGTTCGAGATCAGCAGGGGCCGCGGGGCCACCAGCGCGGCCACCACCGGAAAGTCCCAGCCGTAGGTGTTGACCATGTACATGCAGTCGCAGTGCCCTTCGACGCAGCCATCAACGACATGGTTCTTGAGACTCGTAATGCCGGCGACGGGCACGGCGACCCGGATGCGATCGTCCAGGGCTGTGACCCACCAACTGTAGGCCCCGCCCCCGGAACGGCCGGTCACTCCGAACCGCGACGCATCGACCTCGGGCCGCGTCTCGAGGTAGTCGAGCGCGCGAATACAGTTCCACGCCTCGACCCCGGCGGGGGTGTAGCCGCGCGAGACCCACCACCACATCCCTTCGCGATAGGTCCCGTGATGGATCCCTTCGATCTCGCCCAGTTGCAGCGTGTCGATCGCGAGACAGACGTATCCATGTCTGGCAAACCAGGCCCCGTGATGCTGGTAGGCCGTCTTGTTGCCGTAGCTGACACCGTCTTCCCGCACACGGGCATGCCCGCACACATACAGAATCGTCGGAGCGGGGCCGTTCAGCCCCTTGGGAACGTACAGATTCCCGGTGACATACAGGCCCGGCCGCGACTGGAAGTGCAGCTTCTCGACGGTGAATTCGGCATGGTCGACGGTGCCCGTGATGACCGGCTGCAACGGGGTCTTCTCGGGCAACGGATCAAGGCCGAGCATCCCGGCGAGCTGTCGGCGCAGGTCCTCCTTTCTCGCCTGCCAGTCTTCCAGCGTATGGATGTCGGCGAAAGTGTCTGCGGCAATCTGCTGCGTTTGCGTGCGAAAATACTCCGCCAGCAGGGTGTCGCCTCGAGCCGTACTGTGCGGAGCGGCCGTGATTTCATCCGCTCGGGACTGACTCAGCGCAGTCCCCAGCGTCAGCACCAGCATGATCAGAGATCGACCGTACATCGTAGTCTCCCCGTCGCGATTCCAGTGATCACGTCCCGATCCGAGCCGGGGATTGGACGGCCCGTTCCGGATCTGTCAAGCAGCATGCGCAAAGGGATGCCAGACAACAATGGACTCGCCAGGGAGGCGCGGCGTCCTCAGCGCGGCCCCGTCTCTCGGCACCGCTCGCCGAGGGTCCCGGACAGCGTCAGGCGATCCAGTCCTCGACGACGCGCCCGCCGACGTCCGTCAGCCGGAAGTCCCGGCCCTGAAATCGATACGTCAGTTTGAGGTGGTCCAGCCCGAACAGATGCAGCAGGGTCGCCTGCAGGTCGTTGGGATGCACGGGATTCTCGACCACGTTCCAGCCGATCTCGTCCGTCTGGCCATAGACTTGCCCGCCTCGGATGCCCCCACCGGCCAGAAACATGCTGAAGCCGAAAGGATGATGGTCGCGGCCGGACACGTTCTTCACGTCGCCATTGCGATTCTCGCCGAGCGGCGTGCGTCCGAATTCGCTGCCCCAGACGACGAGCGTATCATCCAGCAGCCCGCGCTGCTTCAGGTCCGTAATGAGGGCCGCGATCGGCTGATCCGCCATGCCGGCATTGTAGGTCAGTTCGGCATCGAGATTTGAATGATGATCCCAGGAGGCGTGGATGATGTTGATAAACCGCACGCCGCGTTCGACCATCCGGCGGGCCAACAGGCAATTGCGGGCGAACGCATCCCATTGGCCGGGACCGCCGCCACGGGTGGCGTTGAGGTCCGGCTCGGAGCGCCCCAGTCCATACATCTGCAGCGTCTGCCGGGTTTCTCCAGACAGCTCGATCAGTTCGGGAGCCGAGGACTGCATGCGAAACGCCAGCTCGTAACTGGCGATGCGGCTGGCGATCTCGGGGTCCTGCATCACTTCCAGTCGCTCGGAGTTGACCTGCCGCAGCGCGTCCAGCCCGCGCCGCTGCAGGCTGTCCGGTAACCCCGAAGGATTCTGCAGGTTGAGGACCGGCTCACCCTGATTGCGAAACAGTACGCCGGCATGAACGCTCGGGAGGAATCCGCTCTGCCACAAGGTGACGCCGCCAGACGAACCGCGACCTGCCGTGAGCACGACATAGCCGGGCAGATTCTGCGACTCACTCCCCAGCCCGTACGTCAGCCAGGACCCCATCACGGGCAACCCGAAGCTGGCCCGCCCGCACTGCATGAGGAGCTGGCCGGGGTGGTGGTTGAACTGGTCGGTGTGCATGGAACGCACCAGGCAGATGTCGTCGGCGACCTGACCAATGTGAGGGAGCAGGTCGGACAACTCCATGCCACATTCCCCATGCCGACTCCAGTACCGCTTGACGGGCGCCATCAGCTTGGCCGTCTCCGGCTTGAGGAACGCGAAGCGCACCCCTTGGTACATCGACTCGGGCAGCGGCTGATCGTGCAGTTCGACCAGTCTGGGTTTCGGGTCGAACAGGTCCAGCTGACTGGGGGCCCCGGCCATGAAGATGAAGATGCAGGCCTTGGCCCGCGGCTCAAAGTGAGGAGCCGCCGCCGCGAGCGGATTGATGACGTCCGGTCGACGGTCGTCCTGCGCACGAACCGACTGTTCGCGCTCCAGCATTCCCGCCAGGCCCAGGGCTCCGAGACCGCTGGCCGAGGACAACAGGAAGTTCCGTCGGCTCTGATGGAGGGCTGCGCTGAGCATGGGAACACACAGGGGAAGTGGAGGAGGGGCAGCCAGGTGAGCATCCACAGGGTCTCCTGCAGTATAGCACAGGGCCCCGTCTGAACAGAGATTTCCAGGCCTGACGTGGCACAGCGGTCGACGAACCACCCGAAGGTCTGACTGGAAAAGGACACCATTCACCCGTATCATTGAAGCGCCCGGGGACGCCGACATGCGTGCTGCAATCGCGTCGATTCAGCTTGGTCATGGCACTGTTGAACCTGCGTGTCCGCGAGGCTTGACGGCGTTCGTCGTTGAGTGAGGCGCCTGTCGATCTTCGAGAACTCCCGGTGAAGTGCGGTGCGTTCCGAAGGCTGGCTCCACGATCACAATTCTGAAAGGTGGACTGATCCTTTGTCAGTTGACGTAAGCGATACCAAGTTCCGGGAAACCGAGGAACGTACAGCGGGTGAGCGGGGACTCTCATTCACCCAGAGCGATTCGATCCTGCTGATCATCTTGCGCGTGGTTTACCTGGTGATTTGCGCCGGGGCGATCGCGACATACACGCTCGGACAGGGGGCCGCCTCGACCCGGTGGGTGAAGGAAAACCCGGTCATCTCGTTCATCCTGCTGATGCTCTTGACCCAGTCGATCGTCGTCGTGGACATGCTCTTCCGTAAGAAGCGGATCGAGGTGCTCTCGGCCGTCTATTTCGGCTTGCTCATTGGCGTGTTGCTCAGTTACCTGCTGAACCAGGCTCTCAATCCCCTGTTCTCGATGCAGCAGCTCTTCGGAGGCGAGACGGAACAGTTCAAGGCCGGGGCCGCGATGCTCGGATTGCTGATCCTCCCCTACCTGTGCATCTCGTTTCTGCTGCAGACCAAGGATGACTTTCGGTTCGTGATTCCCTATGTCGAGTTCTCGCGCGAGCTGAAGGGAGGGCGACCGCTCATCCTCGACAGCAGTGCCCTCATTGACGGACGGATCGCGGATGTCATCGATACGCGGATCATCGATGCACAGATGGTCGTGCCGCAGTTCATCATCCAGGAAGTCCAGGACATCGCGGACAGTCACGACAAACTGCGCCGCACCCGCGGTCGGCGCGGCTCGATGTCCTGCGCAAGCTCCAGCAGGACCCCAAGGTTGAGGTTCGCGTCCACGAAACCGATTCGACAGCCGCGAATCGACTGTCGGTCGATCAGCGGATCGTTGACCTGGCCAAGCAGCTCAACGGCCGCGTGCTGACCAACGATTTCAATCTCAACAAGGTGGCCAGCGTGCAGGGGGTCGAGGTCGTCAACCTCAACGACGTGTCCAACGCGCTCAAGCCCCGGTTCATCCCGGGTGAGCATGTCCAGATCCGCATTATCAAGGCGGGCGAGTCGCCGGGCCAGGGCGTGGGGTATCTCGACGATGGCACCATGGTCGTGTGCGAGAACGGCAGCCAGGAGATCGGGAACGACATCGACCTCACGGTGACCAGCGTGCTGCAGAACAGCGCCGGGCGGATGATCTTCGGGCGCATCGAAACCTCATCGGAACCTGTCGGAGCCACACGTCGCAGTTGACGTGTCTACCCGGCTCACCAGTCCGCGGACGCTGCCGGCGGGCGGACGAACAGAAACGGGCGGATGCGCGCCAGCGTCTTGGGACCGATGCCGGGAACATCCGTCAGGTCGTCGACGGTCGAAAAGCGGCCCTGTTGTTCCCGGAACGCCACGATCCGCCGCGACAACATCTCACCCAGACCTTCGAGCTGCATCCATTCGACCCATGTCGCCTCGTTGATGTCGAGCTGGAGCCGGTACTCCTCACCCGCAGGACGGACGATCTCGATCGGCTGGACGCCCCAGCCTCGGACCCGCGCCGCGTGGACGCCGATCAGGATGGTGATGACGACCGTCGCCCCCAGCAGAAACCAGGCATCGCTTTCGCGCAGTCCGACCGCAGGAGGAGCCGGGCCGGTGGGAGCTGACTGCGGCGGCCCGTTCGCAGCGCACGCAGAAACGTGCTCTTCGCGCGGCTCACAGATCTGAGAGGCTGCGGGCGTCGGCAGCGGCGGAGTCCCGGTACGACGAATCAAAGCATCGTCGCCAGTGGCGGGTCCCTGACTCATTCTGTCCCTCGTCTGCTCACCAGAGCCACATTGCCAGGTCGAATGACGCCTGCATCGTACCGCTGCTGGAACTCCGTTCGCCAGCGATCTATAACGCATCCCGATGATGATCTCCCCCCGGGTGGCTCATCGGCGCTTGTGGCCCGACCTGTTCCGGCCGGCTCCTTCGTGGTCGCGCCGCGGCCACAGGCGCGAACCGCCCGTGCTCAACGAAGGTGGCGGGCTGTCGAGGTGATCGATCCCCATGCGATGCTCCATCATTATCCCGACCCTCAACGAAGGGGCGCGCATTGCCGATGCCGTCACGCGGGCGCGGGCGCTGGGGGACTGCGAGATCGTCGTCGTCGATGGGGCGAGCGACGACGGCACACTGGATGCCGCGTGCGGGGCAGACCTCCGACTCACCACGACCCGTGGACGTGCATCGCAGCAGAACTGTGGAGCCCGGGCCAGCCGCGGCGAACTGTTGCTGTTCCTCCACGCCGACTGCTGGCTCGAACCTGGAGCGCTGACGGCTGTCGAGGAGGCGTTCCGCTCCCGGCAGACGATTGCCGGCTGCTTCCGACAGATGATCGACAGCGCGCCGTTCATCTACCGACTCATCGAGACCGGGAACGGGCTGCGCGCAAAACTTGTCGGCTGGGCGTACGGGGATCAGGGGATTATCGTACGTCGTGACGTCTTCGAACAGGTTGGTGGGTTTCCGTCGGTCGCTATCATGGAAGATCTCTATCTGATGAAACGTCTCAAGCGACGGGGGCGCATCCGGCTGATCGATCACCCGCTGCATGTGGATGCCCGGCGCTGGGAGCGGATCGGCCCGGTGCGTCAGACAGCGCGCAACTGGGGTTTCGTGGCCCTGTCACACCTTGGCGTGTCTCCTGCCACACTGGCCCGACGTTACGCGGAGATCCGCTGACCCCCGGACAAGATCGGAGCGAAGCAGGATCCCTGCGTGCGCCCGGACCGGGAGGCCGCATCTCATCATGAATGCAAGGTGCAAGATGACTGAGTGGGGAACGAGCATCGCATGGTCTGGGTCAGGCCCTGCCCGTGTCTGGCTGATGCTCCTGCTGACCGGGTCCGCGCTGGTCGTCGCGGGCAAAGAGGGAGGCCGCGCACATAAGCTCGCCGCCAGCGAGCAGCCGCCCGCTGCGGAGGAGCCAGTGTCCGGGGATGCCATCATCCGAGGCCGCGCCGGGTCCTCGGAGATCGTCATCACGACTACGACGCGGCTGGCGGGGGCAATCCACTCGCTGACGTGGAACGGCCGGGAGTTCATCGACAGCCACGACCATGGCCGACAGCTTCAGTCGGCATCCAGCTTCGACAACGGGCGCCCAGGCCCGTTCTGGTCGGAGTGCTTCAATCCGACCGAAGCCGGGTCGCGTGCCGACGGAACCGGACCGACATCGACGAGTCGGCTGCGGAAGCTGGAAGCGGAGGGACCAGATTTGCGGACGACGACCCAGATGGCGTTCTGGCTCGCCCCGGGAGAATTCTCCTCCGGCAGGGCGGCACTCAACAGTCATCGTCTGTCCGATCATCTGGTTTCGAAATGGGTCCACATCGGCTACGGGAAGTTGCCCCACGTCATTGCGTACGGAGTCAGCTTTGAGGTTCCGCCGAACGAGCCACACAACTATGCCCAATTCGAAGCCTTGACTGGATACATGCCTCCCGACTTCAGCAGGTTCTGGCGACTGCGGCAGGAGGATGGCACGCTGGAGCCACTCAGTGACGGCCCCGGCGAACAACGGGACCCTGTGGTGCTGGCGACCGAGTCCGGCAGCCACGCGATGGGGATTTTCGCCCCGGACCATTCGTCGGCCGGTTACGAGCCAGTCGGCTATGGCCGATTTCGCTTCGCGGCGGAACGCGTCGTCAAATGGAATTGTGTCTTTCGTATCCGCAGCAAACACGGAATTCCGGCCGGTGCCCACCGCTTTCGCATGTTCGTAGCCGTCGGAACACTTGAAGACGTCCGACGCTCCCTGTTCGAGCTGGCAGAGCAGTTCCGCAGCCAGGACTGACCGGCGCGCACAACTCCTTGCGCCCATTGTCCGCCGGACACGACATCACACGCTGTTAACAGCCGTCACCCGACGTGGTATCATGGGAGCGAGGACCTCTCAGCCCTCGCTGAACCATCGGGAAACGGCCGGGACGTGGAAACTCCCACCACCGCAGCGGTGGCGTCTGCGCGGGCCGTCGCAGGCTGTTCAGAACACTGAAACGTGGAGATCTTGGTGTGACTTCATCTCGACAGGACTGTTCCCTTGTTGCCGGAAGATGGCTCGCAACAGGTCTGCTGGCATCGCTGCTGCTCCCGCTGTTCAGCACGCCGATTCAGGCCGAACCCACGAATGGCGAACGGTTGTTTGTCCGTCGCGTTGTGCCGTTGTTGCAGGAGAAATGCGTCGCCTGTCACGGAGGCGATGCCGACAACATCGAAGGTTCGCTGGATCTGACCAGTGAGGCGGGAATGCTGAAGGGGGGAGACAGCGAAGAGCCGGCCATCGTTCGCAACCAGGCGGATGCAAGTCCGCTGTATCTCGCGGTCACCCGCGAAGACGAGGTGTGGTCCGCCATGCCCCCCAAGGAGGCCGAGCAACTAACGGAAGAGCAACAGGCGTGGCTCCGCGACTGGATCGCAGCGGGCGCCCCCTGGCCGGACGAAGCCCGACAGGCAGAGATCGCCCAGTCTTACGCCGACGAGTGGTCGGCCGAAGACGGACTGATGGTCGCGACCTCCGGTGGCCTGTCCCCCGAATGGACGAACCGGAAGTACAAGTCGGAAGGCCTGTGGGGCTATGCACCGGTGCGCAAGCCGAACGTCGCCGAATCCGAAGTCTCTGCGATCGATCA
Organism: uncultured Planctomycetaceae bacterium; assembly: GCA_963715185.1. Lineage (GTDB taxonomy): Bacteria > Planctomycetota > Planctomycetia > Planctomycetales > Planctomycetaceae > CAVPPT01. Next base: position 579,287 of record CAVQRG010000007.1, on the reverse strand, counting down.
GCTCATTGGGGCGAGGCTGCCCGCGGGGCTCGCTCTGGCCCCGCGCGCCGATCGCGTCACCCTGTTGCGGCGGGCGACCTTCGACCTGACCGGTCTGCCTCCCACGCCAGAGGAGGTGGCCGCGTTCGTCAACGATCCCGCCCCGGACGATGCGGCCTTCGCCCGGGTCGTCGACCGCCTGCTCGATTCCCCTCATTACGGAGAGCGCATGGCCCAGCACTGGCTCGATGTGGTGCGCTACGCGGACTCCTCGGGACTGGCGAACGATTACGAGCGGGGCAATGCGTGGCGTTACCGGGACTACGTCGTGCGTTCGTTCAACGCCGACAAGCCCTACGACGCTTTCATCCGTGAACAAATCGCCGGGGATGAAATCGATCCGGACAATCCGGAGATGCTCGTGGCCGTCGGTTTCCTCCGCATGGGCCCGTGGGAACTCACCGGGATGGAAGTGGCCCGGGTCGCCCGACAGCGGTTTCTCGACGACGTGACCAACGGCGTGGGCGAGGTCTTTCTGGCGCATTCGCTGCAATGCGCGCGATGTCATGACCACAAGTTCGACCCCATTCCCACGCGGGACTACTACTCGATCCAGGCGGTCTTCGGGACAACACAGTTGGCCGAACGGGCTGCTCCGTTTCTTCCGGAGGAGAACACGGCGGGCTTCGACGAACAGCGGTACCTCACACAACGTCGCGCGGAGTACCGCGCGGCGCTGGCAGATCTGGAAGAGGTGCTGCTGGAGAACGCCGAACAGTGGCTGGCCGAACAAGGGATTGACTCCGACCAGTGGATGGAGGCCGTCGCACAGGCCCGGAAGAAATCTGGCGATGAGAGCGGAGTGTTCAACAAGGCCCGCAACATCCTGATGAACAAGGGCCTCCCCGAGGATCAGTTCCCCCCCAAACTCGTCGGTTTCACTCCGGCGCAGTTCGGGCTGGAACGGGTGTCGCGGAAGGGCCTCGAGCGGCTCAACTGGGAGTTCGATCGCTATCGACCCTTCGCCCTGTCGGTGTACGACGGTCGGACACGGGATGTGAAGACGGTGAATTCGCCGACGCGAGTGCCCGCCGACCGGATGAAGGCGGGTGACCTGGAAGAGACCTGCATCCTCACCGGGGGGGATCCCTTCTCACCCTCCGAACCGGTGGCGCCGGGTGTGCTCAGCGTACTGCAGGAGGTGCCTGCCCCAGCGTTGCCCGAGGAAATTGAGGGACGCCGCCAGGCATTCGCCGAATGGGTCGCCAGCCCCGCGAACCCATTGACCACCCGCGCGATCGTGAACCGGATCTGGCTGTGGCACTTCAATGAACCCCTGGCGGGGAACCCCAACAATTTCGGATCCACCGGGAAACGTCCCACACACCCCGAACTGCTGGACTGGCTGGCCGCAACATTCGTGGAAGAGGGCTGGTCCTTCAAGAAACTGCATCGCCACATCATGCTGACCGGTGCCTATGGTCGAAGCACCGAGCATCCGCACCCGCAGCAACTGGCTGAACTCGATCCTCTCGGGACGAGCTACGCGGTCTTCAGGCCCCGGCGACTGACGGCGGAGGAACTGCGAGATGCCCTGCTGGCGACGACCGGGGAACTCAATCGTCAACCGGGCGGAATTCCCTGCCGGCCGGAAATCAACCTGGAGGCGGCATTGCAGCCGCGCCAGGTGATGGGCACGTTCGCGTCGGCCTGGACTCCAAACCCGTTGCCGGAACAGCGTCACCGCCGCTCGCTGTACGTGCTGCGACTGCGCGGACTGATGGATCCGATGCTGGAGGTGTTCAACAGCCCAGCACCCGACTTTTCCTGTGAACGGCGCGAGTCATCGACAGTGACGCCGCAGGTCTTCAGCCTCTTCAACAGCCAGAACAGCTATACCCGGGCGCTCGTGCTGGCGAACCGAGCCGTCAGCGAAACCAGCAGCGAAGACGAGGCGGTTGCACGCTGCTTCGAACTGGCCTTCGGTCGGGCACCAACGGAAGCGGAAGCCCGGTCCTGCCTGGCACACTGGCACGAAATCCAGTCGCTGCTCACGGTCGAACCGCCCGAGGCGACCGGCCCACCATTGACCGTCACGCGGAATGCCGTCGAAGAGAATACCGGCGAGAAGTTCTCATTTGAGGAGCGACTGTATGCCAACGACGACTTCGTGTCGGACCTGCAACCCGCCGATGTCAGCCGGGATGTGCGGGCGCTGGCCGATGTCTGCCTGGCGCTCTTGAACTCGAATGAGTTCGTCTATGTGTATTGAACCAGCACAGGACCGTACGGACTGTGGATGTCGCCGGAGATCGTCCGGCCGATCGACGTGGACACTCGGGCTCGTCGTAGCTGTCTCGGTGCTGACGAGCGTGGGTAAAGCGGCCTGGTCGGCCGAGCGTCCGAACGTCCTGTGGATCATGGCGGATGATCTGCGCCCGCAACTGGGGTGCTACGGTGATCCGCACGTGCTGACGCCCCACATCGATCGCTTCGCGACGCACGCATTACGGTTCGACCGCGCGTACGTTCAATGCGCCATCTGCAGCCCCTCCCGCAACTCAATGCTCAGCGGATTGCGGCCGAATACCACAGGCCTGCGGGGCTTCGGCGTCCGTGTGCGCGAGGCCGTGCCCGACGTCATCACACTGCCGCAGCACTTCAAACAGCAGGGGTACGAGACACGGGCGTTTGGCAAGATCTTCCACATCTACGCCGAATCGATGCTCGGCAGCGAGGACGACCCCGAGTCGTGGAGTGCGCCGCTGCAACTTCCCTCCGTTCCGGTCTGGGGTCCCGCCCAGAATGCCCTGCGTGATCGGCTGATTGCTGAGGCACGCGATGCGGGCCGGCTGTTCAACCATCCACACGACTGGCCCCGCGCCGGGACCTGGGACGACAGTGACTTGCCCGACGACGAGATGCAGGATGGCTGCACCACGGCGCTGGTCGAGGAGTACCTGGGGACGCGCGACCCAGTCGACCCGCCGATCTTCCTGGCGGTGGGATTCCTGCGGCCTCACTTGCCCTTCAACGCCCCGCGCCGGTACTGGGACCTGTACGATCCCGGGTCCCTCTCGTTGCCTGCCTTTCGGGAGCTGCCCGCCGGGGCACCTGCCTGGAGCGTCAACCGGGGCATCGTCAGCAACTACTATGGCATGCCCGCAGCGGAGGAGCTTGACGAGAGTTTTCTGCGCCGTTACCTGCAGGCGTATCTGGCCTGCATCAGCTATGTCGATGCCTGTGTCGGCCGACTTCTCCACGCGCTGGAGCGGTCGCAGCTCGCCGACAACACCATCGTCGTCTTCATGGGTGACCATGGATACCAGATGGGGGAGTACGGGTCGTGGGGCCACAAGCATTCGAACTTCGAGATCTCGACGCGGGCACCGTTGCTGCTGTCGGTGCCAGGGATGCCGAGCGCCGGCGCCTCGACACAGTCCCTGGTAGAGTTCCTCGACCTGTATCCCACGCTGTGTGAACTGGCCGGTCTGCCTCAGCCCGATCGACTGGGAGGAACCAGCTTCGCGGCGTTGCTCGACGACCCTTCAGCCCCTCATCGCGATGCAGCTTGCAGCGAGATGGTGCGGCAAAAGTGGACCGGTCGCAGCCTGCGAACAGCCGAGTATCGCTACACAGAATGGCGCGAGAAGTCGGGCGAACTCGCCGCCCGCGAGCTCTACGATCACCGTAGCGAGGGGGCACATCCCCGGCTTGAGACGGTGAACCTGGCGAATCAACCCGAGTTCGCACACGACATGGCCAGGCTCAGCGGACGATTACAGGACATCTGCCCCTGCACATCGACCGGGGCCGCGGAGTGATCCCAGCAGGCGATGGTGATATTGGCAACAATCCAGTGCTCATCACTGCGTACAATGCTGGTCCGGGAAGTAACGAATCCACGGGGGATGAACCAGAGTGGCAGAGAAAGTGCCTGCGCGAATCGACGATTCCCTGCCGCCAGCGGTTCATTGGCGACCAGCGCCTGCGTTCCCTTGATGAGACGTGACCTTCCTTAACGAAACGATTGGCAATCCCATGGTGATCGCTGACCACAACCGCGGAATCCTGTTCCTTGGTCTCGGGGTGTTCTTCGCCTTCGTGTTTCTTGTCGGCGGTGGGGTGACCACGGCGACCAACGGTGGCTATTGGACACTTGTCTTCTGCTCTGCCTACCTGCTGGGATTGGCCGTCCTCGGAATTCCCGTTTACAGATCAACGAGCAGGGACACATGCCCTGTGCCGGGATCGACGTCGAAGTCGCCGGCCACCATCCGCAACTGGTTGCCCGCGTTTGGGCTTCCACTTTCGCTGGTGCTCTCAATGGCGTTTTTCCGCTCTAATGCGTTGAACACAGAACTTGGGATGCACCTGTTCATGTTCGGGATGGGAATCAGTCTGTCCCTGTTCGTTCCACTGGGGCTGGGAATGATGTCCCGAAACTGCGAACCATGCGATCCACCGGAGCACGCGAGTTAGGTGCCGTGTCGTGGCTGTCCCTTGAGAGGATTACCGTCCACGCCCGTCAATCGGCGGAGCAGAATGAGTCGAGAATGGGGGTCCCAGATGCATCCGTTCATTAATGATCAGACACGCCGTCAGTTCCTGTACGGCAGCGGCCTTTCCCTAGGGAGCATCGCTTTCACCGCCCTGCTGGCGGACGAGCTGGCCGCCGCGGAATCGAGCGGCGCCCTGGCCCCCCGGGACGGACACTTCCCCTCCAAGGCCAGGAACTGCATCTTCCTGATGATGGAGGGCGGGCCGTCGCACATCGACACCTTCGACCCGAAGCCCGAGCTGGAGAAACTGCACCTCAAGGAGTTCGTCCGCGAGGGCGAGCAGAAGTCGGCGATGGAAAGCGGCAAGCGCTACTACGTGCAGAGCCCGTTCGAGTTCCGCAAGCGCGGCCAGAGCGGCGCGGACATGGCCGACAACTGGGACGCACCTCGCGAACGTCGCCGACGACATCTGCTTCTTCCGCGGCTGCCAGGTCGACAGCGTCAATCACCCGACCGCGATGTATCAGATGAACTGCGGCAACCGCTTCGGCGGCGATCCCGGCATCGGCGCCTGGGTGACCTACGGGCTCGGCTCGTCAACCAGGACCTGCCCGGCTTCATCGTGCTGCCGGAAGTCTCCTACCCGCAGGGCGGCGCGGCGAACTGGAGCAACGGCTACCTGCCCGCCCACTTCCAGGGCACGCCGCTGCGGCCGCAGGGCTCGCCCATTCTCGATCTCAGCGCCGCCCGCCGGCGTCACGCGCGAACGGCAGCGGCAGGAACCTCGACCTCCTCGCCAAGCTCAACGCCGCGCACGCCGCAGCAGCATCCCGGCCACGACGAACTCGCCGCGCGCATGGACAGCTACGAACTCGCCTTCCGCATGCAGATGCAGGTGCCCGAGATGCTCGACCTGTCCGACGAAGACGCGAGCAGACACTGGCGAACTCTACGGCATCGGCCAGGACGCCGACCGACGCCTTCGGCCGCAAATGCCTGCTGGCCCGCAAGCTCGTCGAGAAGGGCGTGCGCTTCGTCCAGCTCTACAACGGCACCTGGGACAGCCACGACTACATCGAGCGCGCCCACGGCAACCTCGTGCGCGGCGTCGACCAGCCCATCGCCGCCCTCATCACGGACCTCAAGCAGCGCGGCCTGCTCGACAGCACGCTGATCGTCTGGTGCGGCGAGTTCGGCCGCACACCCGACAACGGCGTGCGCGGCGGCATCGCCTACGGCCGCGACCACAACCCCAACGCGCATGACGATCTGGCTCGCCGGCGGCGGCTGCAACGCCGGCCACACCATCGGCGCCACCGACGAACTCGGCATGGCCGCCGTCGAAGGCAGGTCCACCACGTCCGCGACTTCCACGTCACCCTGCTGCGCCTCCTCGGCCTCGACGACAACAAGCTCACCTACTACCACGCCGGCCGCTTCAAGCAGCTCAGCCAGTTCGGCGGACACGTGATCGATCCGCTGATTGGCTGAGGGACGTTTGTCGGCCCCCAAGTGTGCGTCGCTTGCGCACTCACCTCCGGACGCGGTTGACTCACTATCCGGAACCAATCGGTAATCGGCGAGTGCCTCGCTGGCGACCGTCCTCGGCCCCCCCGGCGTGGCGAAAAGCGTGCACATGGGCACTCCAATGCCGACGGTGGACATCCTGGGCACACCCGGCACCCGCGTCACACGTTGATTGCGGTCCCCCGGCCAAAGTGTGCTGATTGAAGAATTTACGGGGGCGCACGCTTCCATCGCCGCGGTCAGGTCGGTCTGATCGTCCGGCGCTGCTCCGATCGCACCGTGCAGATGAGAAGATGAATCCGCGATCATGTGGGCACAACGTTTGCATTACCTCCGCATCGTGAACGGTGATCGAAGAGGCCGTGCCATTGCGGATGCGACACCAAGGCTCGTTCGGGTCATCGGTCGATGTCGTAGTTGCAGCGGAGTGACGGTTTGTTGATCGCCGCGGCATGATTCTCTCCGCGGATCGTGGAGAACATCGTCCATCAGAGGGAGACACAGGGTCCCGGGCAGCGAGAGTGCACCTTGGGGCCCCGGGGTGTGAATTGAGGAGGAATGATTCTGTGGGGCACATGACAGCGGCCGAAGCCCATATCCATCAGCCAATCTGAAGTTGCGTCGTCGTCGACTCGTCCACACAAGTGACCAGTTGAGGGTGAAGCCAGGCCTTCGGGCAAGGATTCGCCAAAGTGTGGTTCTGTACCCTCATGCTCGAATGGGAGCCGAACATGGCGACTTGGAAACCTCTTATGACCGAAATTGAATCGCCAGCCGAGAGGGCAAACAGGATTCTGCAAGGTAGTTCCTACAATCCCATCCGGCACTTGACCTGCCGTTGCGACGGCGGTGTGCTGACGATTGATGGCGACTTGCCGACCTACCACCTCAAGCAGGTCGCACAGACGCTGGTTCAGGAAATCGATGGAATCGTGCGGATCGACAACCGGGTGCAGGTTACGGCCATTCCACATTCCTGAATGGTGCGCGGGGTCCGTGGGCGCGGTGCGCACGATTCTGTAATCTGTAGTGACCCCGATTCGTTCAGGAGCCAACAGAGATGAGCGACCAGACCCCTCGAGAAGCCCTCCGCGCCTCGACATTTTTCCAGGGCATTTCTGATGACGATCTGGATCGATTGGCCGAGATCGCGCAGATCATCGACTTCCCGACGGACAGCGAGGTCTTCCACGAATTCGATGCCGCCAGGAATGTGTACGTCATCGTCAAGGGCAAGGTGTCGCTGATCACGCTGGCGCCGAAGTCGGGCGGTCAACAGCTGATGTGTGTCGCGGACGGTGAGCTGATCGGCTGGTCGCCCCTCCTGGGACGCGAATACCTTTCCGACACGGCCTGCACGCTCAGCCCGACGACGGCCCTTGTCATCGACGGCGAGAAGCTCCTGGCCTTCTGCGAAGAGCACCCGACATTCGGCTACCAGTTCATGCATCGTGTCGCCAGCGTTCTGGCGAAGCGACTGAGCGCCACGCGTGCCCAGCTCCGCGAGATGAGTGGATTCCGTCAGCCGAAGGGGCCCATCGAATCGGACTAAGGCAGCGCCGGTTGGTGATGGTGACGCCTCCGGCCCAGCTGATGTGATCTGTGCCGCGTTCCGAAGCCCGATGATGTGACTGCCCACAACCCGTGATCGCGAACTCAGGGGATTTTTCCGGCCGTGTTCAGTAGACCTGCGATTTCCCCGTTCGCATGGCAGTCGACGCTCCCGGAAACACCAGGAGCAAGCCAGCTCGGCTCGCATCCGCCAGTTTCGATCCTGGTGAGATGGTGCCAGATCATCGCGAGGTGTGCGGTCGCAGCCGGATGCGCGTGTATTCGCACAGTTCTCCGACCGGTCGCACACTTTGTGCAGCGGTTTCGAAAAGGCGAGGCCCGCACTTCTTCCTATCTGCATCTGCGCCTACAGGGGAAGGCGGCGCATTGCAGCAATTCGTGATTCCGTAAGATCGACCGTCTGGGACGGTATGAGAGTTGCGTTTAACAGTTACGTCAAGATTGCAGGCATAAGGTAACGATTCGGTATCCAAACCAGGAAAGGGTGACAGATGGGGCGCGAAGTGGTGGTGCTGAGCGGTGTGCGGACTGCAATTGGTGGCTATGGGGGCAGCCTGAAGGATACGCCTCCGACGGTGATGGCGGCGAAGTGTGTGAAGGAGGCCGTCCAGCGGTCCGGGATCGAGCCGAGTGATGTTGGGCATGTCGTCTTCGGCAACATCATTCACACCGATGCCCACGACCACTACCTGGCCCGCGTGGCTGGCATTAACGGAGGCCTGCCCCATGAGACACCGGCCCTGACGCTCAATCGTCTGTGCGGCAGCGGCCTGCAGGCGATCATCACGGCCGCCCAGGCCATCATGCTCGGTGATGCGGATGCGGCCGTGGCCGGCGGTGCCGAGAACATGAGTCGCAGCCCGTACGCGTCACAGGCGATGCGCTTCGGGGCGCGCATGAATGACACGACACTCGTCGACATGATGGTCGGCGCGCTGAGCGATCCGTTCGACGACTGTCACATGGGCGTGACTGCCGAAAACGTCGCCAAGAAGTACGGCATCACGCGGCAGGATCAGGACGAACTGGCAGTGGAAAGTCATCGACGCGCCGGTGCCGCGATTGACCATGGCTACTTCAAAGCCCAGATCGTCCCGATCGACATCAAGGTCAAGCGGGATCTCGTCCCCTTCGAGATCGACGAAACCGTGCGATACGGGACGACGGTCGAGAAACTGGGCGCCTGCCGACCGTGTTCGATCCCGAGGGGACGGTGACTCCTGGCAATGCGTCCAGCATCAACGATGCGGCGGCCGCGGTGGTGCTCGCTGACCGCGAACTGGCTGAAAAGCGGGGACTGAAGCCGATGGGCCGACTGGTCGATTACGCCTATGCCGGCGTCGACCCGAAGTATATGGGAATCGGCCCGATACCTGCCGTGAAGAGGTTGCTGGAGAAGACGGGCTTCGGCCTCGACGACATCGACGTGTTTGAAGTGAACGAGGCGTTCGCTGCCCAGGCTTTGGCCGTCTGTCGTGAGCTGAAGTTGCCGATGGATCGCACCAATCCGAACGGAAGCGGAATCTCGCTGGGACATCCGATCGGCGCGACCGGCGCCATTCTGGTGATCAAGGCCCTGTATGAACTGAATCGCACTGGCGAGAAGCGGGCCCTGGTCACGATGTGTATCGGTGGCGGACAGGGAATCGCAGCGATTCTTGAACACGGATAGGCCTAACCTGCCGCGATGTGAACGCACGCAGTGAATGCTTTGACGAACAAACAAACGCACAAATCACAGGGAGCTTTTCATGGGACGAGTTGAGGGAAAGACGGCGTTGGTAACGGGAGGCTCGCGCGGGATTGGTCGGGCGATCGCCATCGAACTGGCCCGCGAAGGTGCCCGAGTGGCGATCAACTACGCGAGCAACGAGGCGCGGGCGAAGGAAGTGGTGGCCGAGATCGAAAAACTCGGTGGCACCTGCATCCTGGCACCGGCCAACATCGCCAAGCCGCAGGAAGCGCGGGCCATGGTGCAGAAGGTGGCCGACGAGTTCACTCATCTGGATGTCCTCGTCAACAACGCCGGCATCACGCGCGATTCCCTGCTGCCGAGAATGACGGATGACCAGTGGGTCGAGGTGATTCAGACCAACCTGAACGGTTGTTTCTTCTGCACATCAGCGGCCATTCCCATCATGACCGCCCAGAGTTTCGGGAGAATCATCAACATCACTTCGATGAACGGGCAGGTGCCCGCGATGGGGCAGGCGAACTACAGCGCCAGCAAGGGAGGCATTATTGCCTTTACGCGCACGGCAGCCATCGAACTCGTGCATTCCGGGATCACGGTCAACGGGGTGTCACCCGGCTACACGGAAACGGACATGTTTGACGCTGTGCCGGCCGCCTTGCAGACCAAGATCAAGGGGGAGATTCCCATGGGTCGCTTCGCGCACCCGGAAGAGATCGCGAAAGCCGTCCTCTTCCTGGTCGCCGATGGAGATTACATCACCGGTCAGCAGATCAACGTGAATGGAGGCGCGTTCACGTAGCGGAGATGGCGCTCCGCATGTGCTGACCTAAATACTACAAAGGGGAGGCCATGCCATGCAGACTGATACCCAACTCCAACGACACGTTCTGGATGAATTGAACTGGGAGCCGAGCATCGACGCGGCCCAGGTCGGCGTAACGGCTAAAGCCGGCATTGTGACGTTGACCGGACACCTGCCGGTCTACGTCCAGAAGCACAAGGCCGAGGAGGTGGCGAAGCGGGTGCATGGCGTGCGGGCCGTGGCGAACGAGATTGAGGTGCGTCCCACCGAAGCACATGTTCGGGATGACGAAGAGCTGGCTGCGGCCGCTGTCCATGCCCTCGAATGGGACGCCAACGTTCCGGACACCAGGCTTCAGGTTTTGGTCGAGGATGGCCGGGTCACCCTGGAGGGCGCGGTCGAGCATCAGTTCCAGCGCAGCGAGGCCGAGCGCGTCGTGAGACATCTCTCCGGGGTGCGGGAGATTACGAATGCGATCGGTGTGACTCCCCCGGAGGCAGTCAGTGCGATGGAGGGCGCAATTCAAGACGCCATGGGCCGGAATGCTGCGCTCCATGCGAGAAAGATTTCCGTCGTCGCCGACGGACCGATGGTCGTCCTGACGGGGGACGTGCATTCGTACACAGAACTGGAGGAGGCTGTCCGCATTGCCTGGTCCGCACCGGGAGTACGCAATGTGCAGAACTGCATGACGGTCACCCCCTGGGGCTTCGGCCCGGCCGAGGAGTGGGGTTACTGACCGCACTGTACCCGGACGGTGATCCTGTGCAAGGACACGCCTCGATTCTTACCTGCAGCCGAAAGAACTGACATGACGAATTCCAATGTCGACTTCAATGCCTTCGATCCCACCGGGATGCTGAAGGGGATGCGTGATGCCAATATGGACGCCTGGGCCAAGATCATGGTGGAACTCGTAAACTCCGATGCCTATGCCGAATCGACGGGAGCCATGCTCGACGCCTGGTTGACCAGTTCGGCGCCGTTCCGCAAGGTGATGCAGAAAAGCCTGTCTCAGTCCCTGGCGGAACTCAACCTGCCTTCCCGAGACGATGTGTCCCGGATCGCCGAACGCCTCACCAACATCGAGATGCGGCTGGATGACATCGAAGCGAAGATCGATGATCAGATGCAGGCTGCGTCTCAGGGAGAAAAACAGTCATGAGCGAGACCACCGCGCCTGTGGCCGAGGCCACACCTCAAATGCCGTCGTTTTCCGACATCTGCGCAGCCTGGCATCAGGCGGCCGAGAACGTGGATCGTTTCAACCGGCTGCTGACGACCGATGCGAAGATCGCCCAGACCCCGAAAGAACTGGTGTGGACGCTCAACAAGGCCAAGCTCTATCGTTTCGCTCCCGTCGTGCCCGAATCGGAGCGCAAGCCGATTCCTCTGCTGATGGTCTTCGCCATCATGAACCGTCCGCATGTGCTCGACCTTCGGCCGGGGCACAGCTATGCGGAGTACATGCTCCGCCACGGATACGACCTGTATTTGCTGGACTGGGGCGCCCCGGGCCCTGAGGACAAGAACATCAAGTTCGACGACTACGTCCTCGAGTACATGCCGCGCGTTGTCCGCAAGCTGAAGAAGATCGCGGGCGCTGAGGAGTTCAGCATGCTCGGGTGGTGCCTGGGTGCCCTGATCAGCACGATGTATGCGGCGCTGCGACCGGATGACGGGTTGAAGAACCTGATTCTGCTGACTGCACCGCTCGACTTCGCCGACAAGTCGGCCGGAGGCTTCACGCGCTGGTCGAGTCATGAAGCGTTCAATGCCGACAATCTCGCGGCCAAGCTCGGCAACATCCCGGGAGAGATGATCGATACGGGGGCGAAGATGCTCAAGCCGGTCGAGAATTTCTTCGGCAGCTACACCATGCTGTGGGACAACATCGAGAACCCCGGTGCCGTGGATGCATGGCATGCCATGAATACCTGGGTCCGCGACATCATCCCGATGTCGGGGGCGGCCTACCAGCAGCTCATTAACGAGCTCTACAAGGAAAACCGCCTGATGGAAGGGACGATGACGTTACGGGGGGAAACGGTCGATCTGAAGAAGCTGACCGCGAGCCTGCTGAACGTGATCGCGCGAATCCGATCACATCACTCCCCCCTGCCAGTCAGAGGGGATCATGGATCGGGTCGGCAGCCAGGATAAGGAGATCTTCCGGGTCCGTGGTGGACACATCGGGATCATGGCCGGACGCGGTGCCGAGAAGAACACCTGGCCGCACATCGAGTCCTGGCTCGCGGCCCGATCGGCATGATCATGACCCCGCAATGGGACATCCTGCTCAACGAGGCCTCGCTGGCGGCGGTCCTGCCGCCAGATTACGCCCACTTTGCCCGTCCCATCAGGGACGGGCTCTCCATCTTTCTGAGTGGACTCCCGCCAGCCGATCAACGTTCCATTCTGCAGGCTCAGGCGAAACTGCCGCTCTCGGCGAGTTTCCCGCAACGCCTGGGACTGCTCGCGCAGCAGTCCGGTCCTGCAGAAGCTGGGACAGATTCTGGCCCGCGACCGGCGCCTCGCCCCCGAACTGCGTCAGCAACTCCGGGAACTCGAGTCGCTGCCACCGACACTCTCGCTGGCTGCTATTGAGCGGTTGCTGAACGAGGAACTGGGTCCGCTGGGGCAGCGCGGCGTCACCCTGCAGCCACCGGCCATTGCTGAGGCCAGTGTCGCAGTGGTCATCCCGTTTCGACAGGACAGCGACGCCGGCGCGGGTGTCTTCAAGATTCTCAAGCCGGGAATCGAAGACCAACTCGATCGCGAACTGGCTCTCTTGGAACATGTCGGCGAACACCTCGACGAGCGGTGTGATGAGCTGGGGATCCCCCATCTCGACTATCGGGAGTCCTTTCAGCGGGTGCAGGAGAAGCTCTGCGATGAAGTGCTCCTCGAGCATGAGCAGCGGCATCTTGTCGCAGCGCACGACTTCTTTGCCGACGAACCTCGCGTTCAGATTCCGCGGCTGATGGATCATTGCACCTCGCGGGTCACGGCCATGGAGCGGATTCATGGGAACAAAGTGACACGCCACGGCTTTGCCAGGATCGACGAGAGACGCCAACTGGCGCTGCTCGTGGCCCGGGCGATGATCGCCATGCCTGTCTTCTCGCGGAGCGACAGCGCGCTGTTTCATGGCGACCCGCATGCGGGGAATCTGTTCTTCACCGACGACGGTCGTCTCGCCATTCTGGACTGGAGTCTCGTCGCGAGGCTCGAAGAAGCTGAGCGAACCGCCATCACCCAGGTGATGCTCGGCGCGATCACGCTCGATTCGCGACACATTGTCGACACACTTGCGCAACTGTCCGATCAGCAGCGCCTGGATCTGAACGCACTTCAGGGGGTGGTCGAAGCCTGGCTGCGCCGGCTGCGGCGTGGCCAGTTGCCAGGGCTGAGCTGGCTCGTGGGCATGCTGGACGACGCGACCCAGTCGGCCCGGCTGCGGGTCGGCGCTGACCTGATGCTGTTTCGAAAGTCGCTGCACACGCTGGAAGGTGTCGTCGCCGATGTGGGTGGCTGCAGCGGACTGATCGACCGGGCGATGTTGACGGAATTCCTGCGTCACTTCACTGCCGAATGGCCGCGACGCTGGCTATCCTTACCGCAGTCTCGCGACTATGCGACCCGGCTGTCCAACCTCGACCTGACACGCACGCTGCTGAGCACTCCGGCGGCGGCCGCGAGGTTCTGGACCGGCCATACGGTCGATCTGCTGGAGTCCCTGTAACGTCGATCAGGCAGCGTGGCATATCAGGCTCGTTCTCAACCGGAGGGACCATGTCGGTCAAATCGCTGAATCATGTGGGGATCGCCGTACACTCCATCGATGACCAGAGGTCGTTCTATGAGGACATTCTGGGGCTGGAGTTCGAGGGGCACGAAGATGTTCCCAGCCAGAAGGTTCGTGTGGCGTTCTTTCGCGCCGGCGACGTGCGGTTCGAACTTCTCGAGCCGACGGAGCCCGACAGCCCTGTGGCCAAGTTCCTGGAAAAGCGGGGGGAGGGGCTGCACCACGTCGCGTTCACCGTCGAGGACATCAAGGCCCGCATCGCGGACATCAAGGCTTCCGGGCTGCGGATGATCGACGAGACGCCCCGACCGGGTGCGCATCACATGCAGATTGCCTTCATGCATCCCAAGAGTACGTTCGGTGTGCTGACGGAATTGTGTGAGCCGCCCCAAGGGTGACAACGTCCGCGGAAGTCGCCACACTGCGTGGCGAGACGTGATCCCCGGCCTGTCCCAGTGTGGCCGTGAGCCGGCGAGAGTCGGGATATCCCCATGAACAAGATCCCCAGCGAATTCACGATCCACGACGACTTTCCTCCAGTCGCCTACGACCAGTGGCGGTCCCTGGTCGAGAGCACTTTGGGTGGTGCGCCGTTCGACCGCAAGCTCGTTGCGCACACCTACGAGGGCCTCGACGTCCAGCCTGTCTACACCCGTCGCGACCGGCCCGAGCGCGACGACCCCCTGGGCTTCCCGGGATTCCCGCCGTTCATCCGGGGTTCGCAGCCCGCGGGGGGGGCCTTGTCCGGATGGGACCTGCGTCCTGAGTACGGGCATCCGGATCTGGCGGTCGCGAACCGCGAAATCCTCGACGACCTCAACGGAGGTGCCACCTCGCTGCTGCTCCGACTGGATGCCGCTGCGGGGAGCGGGCTGGATCCGGATGACGTCGCCGCGTCCTCCGTTGCCGGCCGTAGCGGCGTCATGGTTTTCGGGGTGGACGACTTCGACACCGTTCTCGCAGACGTCAATCTCGAGATGATCACCGTCGCGATCGATGCGGGGGCGGCGTACCTGCCGGCCGCCGCATCACTGGTGAGTCTGTGGCGTCGCCGCGGAATTTCGCCGCAGGATTCGCGCGGCGCCTTCAATGCCGACCCCCTCGCGAGCCTGGTGCGCAACGGCGGGTTGCCGGTCCCCCTGCCCGCCGCGATGGAGGCGATGGCGGACCTGTGCTGGACCAGTGACCAGTATCCCCATGTGACGGCCGTCGGTGTCGATACGTCACCCTACCACGATGCCGGTGCGACCGCAGTGCAGGACCTGGCGATCGCGATGGCGACAGCGCTCGAGTACCTGCGGGCGATGACGGACCGCGGGATGGGTATCGATGCGGCTGCCCGACAGATTCTGTTTCGTCTGGGTCTGGGCACCCATCACTTTCTGGCAATCGCCAAGCTGCGCGCGGCCAGGCAGTTGTGGTCGCGTGTCATCGAGGTCTGTGGCGGAGAGGCGCCCTCGGGTGCGATGCGGATTCACGCCCGCACGAGCAATCGCGTGCTGACACAGCGTGACCCACACGTCAACCTGCTGCGGAATACCGTCGCGATGTTCGCAGCCGGCGTGGGAGGAGCCGACGCAATCACCTCGGTCCCGTTCGACGCCACCGTCGGCGAACCTGATGCTGCCAGCCGCCGCGTCGCGCGCAACACTCTGCTCATCCTGCAGGAGGAAGCCCACCTGCATCGCGTGATTGATCCGGCCGGAGGGAGCTGGTACCTCGATCAACTGACCGAAGAACTGGCCATCAAGAGCTGGGAGATCTTTCAGGAAATCGAAAAGCAGGGGGGGCTGATTGCGGCCCTGCGCAGTGGATGGATCCGGGCTCAGGTCGACGACGCCTACGCTCTGCGGGCCAAGGATATCGCCCGCCGCAAGGAGGGGATCACCGGCGTCAGCGAGTTCCCGGATGTGCATGAGGAGCGCAGGCCTGCACCGCCCGCGGACTCCGCCGCGCTGCGTGCTGCCGCGGCGACACGCGTCCAGTCGCAGCGCCCGGCGGAGGATGTCGTCAGCTCTCTCGAGTCTCGATCGGCCGACTTCGGAGCCCTTGTGGATGCTGCAACCGCCGGAGCCACCATCGGGCAGATGTCGCGAGCGCTGGGCTTCGGACCACCGTCGACCGAATCGATCACACCGCTGGAGCCGCGCAGTTTCGCCCAGCCGTTCGAGGAACTGCGGTCGGCCAGCGACGAGTGGCTCGCAGCGCACGGTCGACGACCGACGGTGTTTCTGGCCAATCTGGGGCCGGTCTCACATCACACTGCGCGGGCGACCTACTCCAAGAACTTCTTCGAAGCCGGCGGCTTCAATGTGGTGAGCAACAATGGGTTCAAGGATTCTGCGTCGGCCGTAGCGGCCTTCGTCGAAAGCGAGGCGGGCATCGCCGTCCTGTGCTCGTCCGACAAGCTCTACCCCGAGTATGTCCCCGACATTGCAGCACGACTGAAGGAAGCCGGTGCTCGCTATGTTGTGCTGGCGGGACACCCGGGCGACAACGAGGAAGCGTGGCGGGAGGCAGGGGTCGACCGTTTCATTTTCATGAAGTGCGATGTGCTGGCCACGTTGCGCGAGATGTTGCAGGCGGAAGGTGTGTGGAATGGGTAAGACTAAAGCCATGAGCGTAGTCCCAGACTTCACTGACGTGCCGCTGCAGGCAGACGCCCCACTGGACGTCCAGCGGAGCGATTGGCAGGCAGCCGTTGCCGAACCCGAAGCGCGGCTTGTCTGGCAGACGCCCGAACAGATCCCCGTGCCGGTTCTGTCGACGTCCGCCGATCTGCAGGGGGTCGACCACCTGGACACCATGCCGGGGATGCCTCCGTTTCTGCGCGGCCCCTACGCGACCATGTATGTCCAGCGTCCCTGGACGGTACGTCAGTATGCCGGCTTTTCGACGGCGAAGGACTCGAACGCCTTCTACCGGCGCAACCTCGCAGCCGGGCAGATGGGCCTGAGCATCGCCTTCGACCTGGCGACACATCGAGGCTACGACTCGGACCATGAGCGGGTGTCTGGCGACGTGGGCATGGCCGGCGTGGCGATCGACAGCATCTACGACATGCGGACGCTCTTCGATGGTATTCCGCTGGACCGTATGAGCGTCTCGATGACGATGAACGGTGCGGTGCTGCCCATCATGGCCCTGTACATCGTGGCCGCCGAAGAGCAGGGGGTGCAGCCCGAACAACTGACCGGGACCATTCAGAACGACATCCTCAAGGAGTTCATGGTCCGCAACACGTACATTTACCCGCCGGAACCCAGCGTTCGAATCATCGCCGACATCTTCCGGTACACCAGCCAGCGGATGCCCAGGTTCAACAGCATCAGCATCAGCGGTTACCACATGCAGGAAGCCGGGGCGACGGCAGATCTGGAGCTGGCCTACACGCTGGCCGATGGGCTGGATTACGTCCGCACCGGTCGCCAGGCGGGCCTCGACGTGGACGCCTTCTGCCCGCGTCTTTCGTTCTTCTGGGCGATCGGGATGAACTACTTCATGGAGGTCGCCAAGTTGCGGGCGGCCCGCATGATCTGGGCGAAACTGATCAAGCAGTTCGATCCCCAGAATTCGAAGAGTCTGTCGCTGCGGACTCATAGCCAGACCAGCGGCTGGAGCCTGACGGCACAGGATGTCTACAACAATGTGATTCGCACGTGCCTCGAGGCCATGGCGGCCGCACACGGGCACACTCAATCGCTTCACACCAATGCGCTGGACGAAGCCCTTGCCTTGCCGACGGACTTCTCGGCCCGGATCGCCCGCAATACCCAGCTCTTCCTGCAGCAGGAGACCGATACCTGCCAGGTCGTGGATGCCTGGGGCGGCAGCTATTTCGTCGAGAAACTGACGCACGACCTGGCCCAGCGGGCCTGGAGTCATATCCGCGAGGTTGAGGATCTCGGCGGCATGACCAAGGCCATTCAGGCCGGCATTCCCAAGATGCGCATCGAAGAGGCGGCGGCCCGCACCCAGGCCCGTATCGATTCCGGCCGGCAGACGGTGATTGGCGTGAACAAGTACCGCCCGGAGGCGCCGAGTCGGTGAACGTGCTGCGCGTGGACAATTCGGCTGTCCGGGAAGTGCAGATCGCCAGTCTGAAGCGACTGCGAGAGGAGCGAGACCAGTCACAGGTTGATGCCACCCTGAATGCACTGACGGAAGCGGCCGCCCAAGGCACCGGCAACCTGCTCGAGCTGGCGGTTGCGGCGGGCCGGGCGCAGGCGACTGTCGGCGAAATCAGTGGTGCCCTGGAGAAGGTCTTCGGCCGTTACGAAGCCCCCGTGCAGTCGGTTCGCGGCGTCTATGCGGCCGCCCTGGAAAGCGAAGCGGCCACCGCAGAGGTGCGTCGACTGATCGAACGCTTTGAACAATGCGAGGGTCGCCGGCCCAGAATTCTCGTCGCCAAGATGGGGCAGGACGGGCACGACCGTGGTCAGAAAGTCATCGCCAGCGCCTTTGCGGATCTGGGGTTCGATGTCGATATCGGCCCCCTGTTCCGCACCCCGGCGGAGACGGCCCGCCAGGCCATTGAGAACGATGTCCATATCGTCGGCGTCAGTTCACTCGCTGCCGGCCACCTCACCCTGGTGCCCGAACTGCGAAACGCACTGGCTGCTCTCGGTCGCGAGGACCTGATGATCGTGGCGGGTGGTGTGATTCCGCCCGAGGACTACGCGGCCCTGTACAAATCCGGTGCGTCGGCCGTATTCGGCCCGGGAACCGTCATCGGTGAAGCCGCCGTCAAGTTGGTTCGCGAGCTCGCGGCAAGGCTTGGCTACTCTCTGGACGACGCCGGGTCTGAGCAGCAGTGAGCGAACCCTTGTATGACGTGCGACATTCCTCGCCGACGGAACCTGACTCTCGAAGACTACTATGCCGGTGTGCGGAACTGTGACATCGCGATTCTCGCACGTGCACTCACCCTCATCGAATCCAATCATCCAGGACATCAGCGACAGGCCGAGGACCTGCTGACACGACTGCTGCCTCACACGGGCGGGGCCATGCGTGTCGGCATCACCGGTGCACCAGGCGTCGGAAAGAGCACGTTCATCGAATCGGTGGGACTCCTGCTCGTGCAGAGCGGTCGACGGGTGGCCGTGCTCGCCGTCGATCCATCGAGCGGCATCAGTGGTGGAAGTATTCTGGGAGACAAGACGAGGATGACGAAGCTGTCCACCGAGGCGGATGCCTACATCCGCCCGTCGCCATCGGCGGGAACTCTCGGGGGAGTGGCGCGAAAGACGCGGGAAAGCCTGTTGGTGTGCGAAGCGGCGGGATTCCATGTGGTGATCGTGGAGACGGTGGGGGTCGGGCAATCCGAGACCCTGGTCGCCGACATGACGGACTGCTTTCTCGCGTTGATGCTTCCGGGTGCAGGCGACGATCTGCAGGGAATCAAGCGGGGACTGCTGGAACTGGTCGATGTCATGGCCGTCAACAAGGCGGATGGACCGACGCAGCCGGCCGCCGAATTCGCGGCGGGCCAGTACCGATCGGCGCTGCAGACGCTGCTCGGCTCTCGTCAGCATGCCCCGCCCGTCCTGACGTGCAGCGCCCTGCAACATCACGGAGTCGACGCGGTCTGGGCGGCAATCGAGCAGCGGCATGCCCGGATGCAGACCGATGGCGAACTGGCGGAACGGCGACGTCACCAGGGAATCCGCTGGCTGTGGGCCATGATCGAGGATCGGCTGCGGCAGTCGATCCGCGAACACCCCCAGGTCCTCGCCATCCGCGATCACTTGGAAGCTGGCGTGCGCTCTGGCACAATTCCCCCCGAGGTCGCCGCACGGCAGATCCTCGACGCTTTCGGACTCGGACGTCTGTCTGCTCCCGACACCTGAGGCGAATCGTCGGACCTTCGTGAATGTGATTCGCGGCAGGAACGCACCCAAGAACAGCCCACACCGAGCCAGAATACTATCCGCGGCACACTACCGTTCAACGTGAACGCTGGGAGAGAGAGTATGAGCATTCCCAAACGTCATCTCGATGACCTCGAACAACGGCGTAAAAAGCTGCTGGAGGGGGGGGGAGAGGCCAGTCATGCCCAGCGGCGGGAGAAAGGCATGCTCTCGGCCAGAGAGCGACTCGACGTGTTCTTCGATCCCGATACGTTCCAGGAATGGGGCATGCACGTCGAGCATGGCTGTCACGATTTCGGCATGGAGTCGAAGTCGTTGGCCTGCGACGGCGTGGTGACGGGTGTGGGCCGGGTCAATGGTCGGCCGATCGCCGTCTTCAGCCAGGACGCGACCGTCGGTGGCGGGGCACTCGGCCAGCGACATTCCAAGAAGATCTGCGACATCATGGACTATGCCATCGATGGCGGCATGCCCGTCGTCGGTGTGAATGATTCCGGAGGAGCCCGGATCCAGGAGGCTGTCGAATCGCTGTCCGGCTACGGGCAGGTCTTCTACCGAAACGTGCTGCTCTCGGGCGCAGTGCCCCAGATCGGTGTGATCGCCGGAAACTGTGCCGGTGGAGCCGCCTACTCCCCCGCGCTGATGGACTTTCTGGTGATGACGCGCGAGAACGCCAACATGTTCATCTGCGGTCCGCAGGTGATCAAGGCCGCGACGGGCGTCGACTGCACCATGGAAGAGATTGGCAGCGCATCAGCCAATGCCAGCATCAGCGGCAACGTGCACTTCGTGGCTGACGACGATCGTCACGCCATGGAGATTGTCAAGGAGTTGCTCTCTTACCTGTCCCCGAACAACGTCGAGAACCCGCCGCATGCACCGACGGAAACGATCTGCCTCGACGCCGACAAGTCGATGAACGATCTTGTGCCGGACGATCCCAAAGGCGTGATGAACATGTACGAGATCATCACGCGCCTCGTCGATCCGGGGAAGTTCCTCGAAGTGCATCGGGATTTCGCCCCGAACATCATCGTCGGTTTCGGCCGAATTGATGGCATTGTGGTCGGCATCATTGCCAACCAGCCGGATGTCAAAGCCGGCACACTCGACATCGACGCATCCGACAAAGGGGCGCGGTTCATCCGCTTCTGCAATGCGTTCAACACTCCGATCTTGACGTTGGTCGATGTGCCGGGATTTCTGCCTGGCGTCGCGCAAGAACAGGGTGGAATCATCCGGCATGGAGCCAAGATGCTCTTCGCCTATGCCGCCGCCACGGTGCCCAAGATCACCATCATCACCCGCAAGGCCTACGGTGGTTCGTACCTGGCCATGTGCAGCCGCGACCTGCGAGCCGATATGGTCTTCGCCTGGCCGACGGCCGAGATTGCCGTGATGGGTGCCGAAGGTGCCGTCAACGTGTTGTACCGGAAAGAGCTGGCCGCCGCGGAAGACAAGCAGGCGCTGCGGAAAAAGTTCGTTGACGACTACCGCGAGCGGTTCGCCTCGCCGTACATGGCGGCTGCGCACGGATTGATCACCGACGTGATCTCTCCGTCGCAGACCCGCGGCGTCGTTTCGCTGGCCCTGCGAAATACGCTGAACAAGAGTGAGACACGGCCTCCCAAGAAGCATGGACTGATTCCCCTATGAGAAGACTCCGAATCACGATTGGCAACATGTCCTACGACGTGACCGTTGAGGACCTGACCGAAGCCGATTCCTACCAGACAACATCCGTCTCTCCGCCGCAGCCGGTGGCATCGGCGCCGCGTGCCCCGCTGCCGCAGGCGGCGGCCGCACAACCACCACTGTCGACCGAAGAGGGGGCCGTGACCAGCCCGATGGCGGGCATCATCAAGTCGGTGCTGGTCAAACCGTCCGCCCAGGTCAAACAGGGGCAGTCGCTGGTCGTCCTGGAGGCGATGAAGATGGAGAACCAGATCACAGCCCCTGTCGCCGGCACCGTGAAAAGTATCGGTGTCAAGGAAGGGGATTCCGTGCGCGAGGGTCAAGTCCTGGTGGTCCTGGAGTAAGTGATGATCCTTGCACAACAGGACACAGGTCCACTGGTCCAGTTCTCGCTCGCGCCGCTGAGTGAGGAATACGGCATCCCACTGGCCGTGATGGGAATCCTCGTGGTGTTCATGGCGCTCACACTCGTCGTGACGTTCATTTCCGTGCTTCCGCATGTGGCGGCACGACTCACGGCCAAGAGCGCCCCCCGGTCCGCCGAAAGCCTGCTCGCCGCCCAGGACGAATTGCCCGAGGAGATCCGCGTGGTGATCGCCGCCGCGGTGGCGGCAACCATCCCTCATCCTCACCGGGTCGTCCTGGTACGCGGGACGGCCCCGAGCAGCGTGGCCTGGTCCCTCGAAGGTCGAATCCAGCACCATCAGTCACACAGGATTCCGCACCGGGATCAACGATGAGCACATTCGAGTATCTGACGACCAAGGCCCTCCAGTTCTGGGGAACGACCGCGTTCCCAGGCATGGAGCCGGGCAACGCGATCATGATCCTGATCGGGGCCGCTTTCGTGTACCTGGCCATTGCCAAGCACTACGAGCCACTCCTGCTCGTCCCCATCGGGTTCGGCATCATTGTGGGAAACATTCCGCCCGTGGCGGGCATGGCGCTCAGTGTCTATGACGAGGGCACCGTCATGAGATACCTGTACTTTGGCGTCGAGAAGGGTGTCTATCCGCCGCTCATTTTCCTGGGCATTGGCGCGATGACAGACTTTTCGACCATGCTGTCGAACCCCAAGCTCGTTCTGCTGGGGGCGGCAGCCCAGATTGGCGTCTTCCTGACGTACCTCGGGGCGCTGACCCTGGCGTTTACGCCACAGCAAGCCGGGGCAATCGGCATTATTGGCGGTGCCGATGGACCAACCGCCATCTTTCTCGCATCGCGTCTGGCCCCGGACCTCCTCGGTGCCATTGCGATCGCCGCCTATTCGTACATGGCACTCGTGCCTGTGATTCAGCCCCCCATCATGCGGTTGCTCACAACGCGAGAGGAGCGATTGATCCGCATGAAGTCTTCGCGGGAGGTCTCGCGGGTCGAGCGGATTCTGTTCCCGATCATCGGCTTTCTGATCTGTACAACGCTGGCCCCCGGGGCGGTCGTGCTGATCGGGATGCTGTTCTTCGGCAATCTGATGAAGGAGTGCACCGTTACGGACCGCCTGGCAGTCACCGCCCGCACCGCCATGATCGACATCGTCACGATACTGCTGGGGTTCTGTGTCGGCGCGAGCACTAACGCCCAGTACTTTCTGAGGGGCGAATCCATCCTCATTTTCGTGCTCGGCGCCATCTCATTCGCCGTCGCCACTGCCGGCGGATTGCTCTTCGCGAAATTCATGAACCTCTTTCTGACCGAGAAACTCAACCCGCTCCTCGGGGCAGCCGGAGTTTCCGCTGTGCCTGATTCCGCACGGGTCGTGCAGATGGTCGGTCAGCAGGAGGACCCCACAAACTTCCTGCTCATGCATGCCATGGCTCCCAACGTGGCAGGCGTCATCGGCTCCGCCATCGCAGCCGGAGTGCTCTGGTCACAGTTGCGCGCTGATCTGGGACACCTGGGCGCACCCCCCGACTACGACGACGCTCTCACCAGCCTGTCACACTCGAAAATTCCGGGCCAACGCGGTTCTCAGGTCGTGTGCTCGTGAATCTCGGGATGGTACTTGAACGAGACTTTCACCTTCGCGCGGTAGGCGACAACCTTCCCTTCTGAGATCTGCATATCGAACTCGGTGACCTCCCCGATTCGCAGATCCTTCAGATGCTTGCCAGCAGCCTCCACAGCCGTCGCTGCTGCCCTCTCCCACGATTCCGGGCTCGTACCCACCAGTTCAATCACCTTGTACATGTGCTCGCTCATGGTGTTTCTCCTTGTGTCATGAACCTCACCTGGACAACACTCACGGCCACGAAGATCCCGCAAAGGACGTGCCAAGCCGCGCGTTCCCACGGCGCTGGGACACCGTGCATCCGTGCACGCACACAGTCTGTCGCGTGCGGTGCTCTGGTCGGAACTCGGCCTTGGGAGCTGCTTTTCGCCGGTCGCGGTCCACAGGCCTGCCGACGGCATGGGGTTTGCACGTTGACCTCGTGCCGTGAGCATGAGCAATGCCGGACGGGGGGGCGTCTGTCGATTCGCTTGTGACAGCAAGAGGCACAGGACGGCCTTGGGGGCATCTCTCAACAACAGACGCGAAAGAAGGAACCGGATCGTGCAGTACAAAACCATGGGCTCGAACGAGCCGGCCATTGTCACCGTTCAGCAGCACATTCTCTCGGAACAGCGAAAGCACTCACCACACGCAACCGGGAGTTTCTCATGGCTGCTTTCGGGAATCACGCTGGCAACCAAGATGACTGAGGCACGCGTGAGGCGTGCGGGCCTGCTGGATGTGATTGGTCCCGCCGGTGAGCTCAACGTGCATGGCGAGAAACAGCAGAAGCTTGATGTCTATGCCGACAACGCGCTGTGTCATTGCCTGGGCGTGCGGGAGAATGTGGCGATTATCGCTTCCGAGGAGAGCGAAGAGGCCATTACGTTCGACGGACGGTCCGGGACTGGCAAGTACGTCGTTGTCTTCGATCCACTGGATGGTTCGTCGAATATCGATGTGAACGTCAGTGTCGGGACCATCTTCTCGATCCTGCCGTTGCCGGAAGGTTTCACGGCTGACGACGACCCGTTGCGGGCCGTACTGCAACCCGGGACAAGGCAACTCGCCGCGGGGTACGTGGTGTATGGTTCATCGACGATCATGGTCTACACGACCGGGCACGGCGTGCACGGGTTTACACTCGACCCGTCGATCGGAGCGTATGTGCTCAGCCACGAGAACATCCGCATGCCGGAACAGGGGCCCTACTACTCGTCGAATGATGCCTACTGGGAAACGTTCCCCGACGAGTATCAGCAGTACCTGACATCGCTGCGGACAGGAGGATCGGGAGCCCGCTATGGCCTGCGGTACATCGGTTCTCTGGTGGCCGACTTCCACCGCACACTGCTGCGGGGAGGGGTGTTCCTGTACCCGCCCACCGACCGCGACCCCTGCGGAAAGCTGAGGCTGTTGTACGAGGCGAATCCCGTGGCCTACATCGCCGAACAGGCCGGCGGGTTTGCGACGGATGGCAGGGGCCGCATTCTGGAAATCCAGCCCGAGGGAATCCACCAGCGGACACCCCTGATCGTGGGTGGCAAGTCGGAAATCGAGGAGTTCCAGCGATTCGTCCGGCCTGTGCGGAAGCATGCCGACCAGCGGCCCGAACTCACGCAGGTCCCCGCGTGAAGACCATCACGTCGTCGCCGGGCTTGTGGCGAATTGCCTGAGGCTCGGCGGTCTCCAATTCCTCGAACCCATCACGGTTGACCGGTGACGGCTTCCGGGTGGGGCTATTCGAATTCCAGGATCGGCTGGTCGACCGCGAGTGTGTCGCCAACTGCTGCCAGCACCTTGGCAATCTTGCCATCGCGCTCGGCCCGCAGCACGTTCTCCATCTTCATGGCCTCGATGACCGCCAGGTCTTGGCCGGTCTGGACGGTCTGGCCGATGACGATTCTTAGCTGCTTCAGCAGTCCGGGCATCGGCGAGATCAGATACCGGGACATGTCCGGGGGGGCCTTCTTCGGCATACATGCCAGCAGTTCGGCGCCTCGCCGCCGAGCACCATGATGTCGACCTGCGATCCCCAGTGAGCCAGCCGGTAGATCATGTTGCGCCGCTCGACCTGAATGCAGAGGTCGGTTCCGTTTACGCTGCCCTTGAACAGCGGCTGCCCGAACTGCCAGTCGCTGAGCACCTGAAACCACTCCCCGCCGTAGTTGACCTCATGTCCCCCGGCCACGCAGCGAATTTCGACGGGATATTGCTCGCCGTTGAGAACGACCACCCAGTGATCATCGACCTTGCGTCCGTAACCGGGCAACTGTCCCGTGATGCTGGCCGCACGATCGAGGTAGCGGCGGTGGATCGAGGCGGCCACGACGATCAGCAGGGCCGGATCGTCATGCACAACATCCGCGGCATGAAAGCCATCCGGATATTCCTCGGCAATCGTATTCGTACTGATGCGCCCCTCGCGGAAACGCGGGCTTTCGATCAGCGCGGCCAGAAAGCTGACGTTCTGAGCCACACCGCGAATGTGAAATTCGTTGAGCGCTTCGCGCATGTGGGCGATCGCATCATCGCGGGTGGAGCCATAGGTGATCAGCTTGGCGATCATCGGATCGTAGTGCATCGAGACTTCGCCCCCCTCATAAACGCCGGTGTCCACGCGCACGACGTCCGACGTCGCGGGGGGCAGGTACCGCACCAGACGCCCGATGGAGGGCAGGAATCCGCGGAAGGGGTCCTCGGCATACACGCGGGCCTCCAGAGCCCAGCCTGTCAGTCGCACGTCAGCCTGCGACAACGGCAAGCGCTCGCCGGCCGCGACCCGAATCATGAGCTCCACCAGGTCGAGACCCGTCACGAACTCCGTCACAGGGTGCTCCACCTGCAGCCGCGTGTTCATCTCCAGAAAGTAGAAGTTGCGGTTCGGATCGACGATGAACTCGACCGTCCCGACCGAGTGGTAGTCCACGGCCCGGGCCAAGGCTACGGCCTGATCCCCCATCGCCGAGCGGGTGGGTGCATCAAGGAACGGTGAGGGTGCCTCCTCGATCACTTTCTGATGCCGACGTTGCAGGGAGCATTCGCGCTCACCCAGGTAGATCACATTCCCGTGTTTGTCGCCGAGGACCTGAATCTCGATGTGGCGGGGCTGATCGATGTATCTTTCGAGGAAGATCCGGTCGTCACCGAAGGACGACTCTGCCTCGCGACTGGCGCGCTCGAACCCCTCCCGGCACTGCTCGTCATCGCGGGCGATGCGCATCCCCTTGCCGCCACCACCGGCACTCGCCTTCAGCATCACTGGATACCCGATCTCCCGGGCGATCGACACTGCCTCATCGGCGCTCCGGAGCGTTTCCGTATGCCCGGGAATCGTGCTGACCCCGGTCTTCTGGGCCAGCCGCTTGGATGTGATCTTGTCACCCATGGCCTCGATGGCGCCCGTCGGCGGACCAATGAAGGTGATCCCCTCCTCGGCCAGTCGCCTGGCGAAGCCGGAGTTTTCCGACAGGAATCCATAGCCGGGATGCACGGCATCTGCGCCGGTCTCCTGGCAGGCTTTGACGATGTGGTCGATCACCAGGTAACTCTGCGAGGAGGGGGGCGGTCCGATACAGACCGCCTCGTCCGCCATCAGCACATGCAGTGCATCGCGATCGGCTTCCGAGTAGACGGCGACTGTCGGAATGCCCATACGGCGGGCCGTCCTGATCACCCGACAAGCGATTTCGCCACGATTTGCGATGAGGATCTTGTTGAACATCTTGATGCCACAACTCGTGAAGGTTCGATGAGTGAACGTGTGCTTCCCGCCAACGTGGCGAGGCCCGGGCGTTCGCGAGCGTTACAGCGGGATATTCCCATGTTTGCGCCACGGGTTCTGCAGGGACTTGGTTCTGAGCATGGCCAGCGACCGGCAAATCCGCTTGCGCGTCTGCCGCGGCATGATGACGTCGTCGATGAACCCGCGCCGTCCCGCGATAAAGGGATTGGCGAACTTCTGGCGGTACTCTTCTGTCAGTTCTTCGATCCGCTGAGGATCATCCAGTTCCTTGCGAAAGATGATCTCGACGGCGCCCTTCGGGCCCATGACCGCGATTTCCGCACTCGGCCAGGCCACGTTCACGTCGCCCCGCAGGTGCTTGGATGCCATGACGTCGTAGGCGCCGCCGTAGGCCTTGCGCGTGATCAAGGTGATCTTCGGCACCGTCGCCTCGGCATAGGCGTAGAGCAGCTTGGCGCCATGCTTGATGATGCCGCCATACTCCTGGGCCGTTCCCGGCAGGAAACCTGGCACGTCCACGAACGTCAGAATGGGGATGCTGAAGGCATCGCAGAAACGTACAAAGCGCGCCCCCTTGATGGACGACTTGATATCGAGACAGCCAGCGAGCACCATCGGCTGGTTGGCGACAATGCCCACCGGAAACCCTTCCATCCGCGCAAAGCCGACGATGATGTTCCGGGCGTGCTCCGGCTGAAGCTCGAAGAAATCGGTATCATCCACGATCTTCAGAATCAGTTCCTTCATGTCGTAGGGTTTGGTCGTCGAGTCGGGGACCAGCGTATCGAGCGATGGCTCGATACGATCCGCGGGATCCGGCGTAGGGCGGTGCGGCGGAGGGACCCGGTTGTTGGTCGGGAGATAGTTGATGAAGCGGCGTACCATCGCCAGGGCTTCCACATCGTTCTCGAACGCGCGATCGGCAACTCCCGAAACCGTCGAATGTGTAACCGCTCCTCCCAGTTCCTCCTGGGTGACATCTTCGTGAGTTACCGTCTTCACGACCTCTGGCCCCGTGACGAACATGTAGGAGCTGTCTTTGACCATGAAGATGAAATCGGTCATGGCCGGCGAGTACACGGCACCACCCGCGCAGGGCCCCATGATCAGCGAGATCTGCGGCACGACCCCCGACGCGAGTACGTTGCGCTGGAACACGTCGGCATAACCGCCGAGGGAAGCGACGCCTTCCTGGATGCGCGCTCCCGCCGGAGTCGTTGATGCCGATGACCGGCGCCCCGACCTTGATGGCATGATCCATGACCTTGCAGATCTTCTCTGCGTGGGCCTCGGACAGCGACCCGCCAAACACCGTGAAGTCCTGGCTGAAGACGAACACGGCCCGGCCGTTCACGGTTCCGTAACCGGTGACCACACCGTCACCCGGGATGCTCTGAGTGTTCATCCCGAAGTCGGTGCACCGATGCTCGACGAACATGTCCCATTCCTCGAACGTGCCCGGATCAAGCAGCAGATCGATCCGTTCGCGGGCCGTCAGCTTGCCTTTGCGGTGCTGTGCGTCAATCCGCGCCTGGCCTCCCCCCATCTGGGCCGCCGCACGCTTCTCTTCAAGTTGCTGGACGATGTTGTGCATGCTTCTTCCTAATTTCCTCTTCCCACCAGGAGACGACAACCGGGCGATGCAGGTCGCACCGGCTTTCGCAGCCAACGTGACGACAGTGACCTAACTCATTCCAGTCGAATGCTCCACAATCCAGTCCGCCGCCTGCGGCCACAATTGACGATGAGCCTTGGAGCTGACCGCCAGACCAACATGCCCGGCATCAATCGACAGGGTCCGCACCTCGCGTGACTTTACGTGTTCCGCCAGGGCCTGCGTGGCAGCCGGAGGCACCAGATGATCCTGCTCAGCGACGAGCAGCAGAATCGGACAGGTGATCGCGTCGAGCCTTACGTCCACGCCTCCCAGTGACATCTGCCCCTTGACCAACCGGTTCTGCTGATACAGCGATTTGACGAATTCGCGAAACGTTTCACCCGCCACGGGAATGCTGTCGTTGGACCACCGTTCCATTGCCAGAAAGTTCTCCAGAAACGCCTGGTCTCCCAGCCTCTCACCGAGCGCGACATACTTCTCTGCGAAGTTCTGCACCGGCTTCATCAGTTGAAAGCAGTACTTCAGGAACTCACCGGGGCAGTTGCCAAAGGTGTCGATCAACCGGTCGACATCAAAATACTCGTGCCGCGCCCACAGCCCGAGCAGGGCATCATCGACGGCGAAGTCAATGGGCGTGGCCATCAGGATCAGGTTGCGGACCCGCTCTGGATACAGGGCCGTAAACATCGTCGCCATGGTGCCGCCCATGCAGTATCCCAGCAGGTTGAGCTGGGAGGCCCCGGTAGAGGTGCACGCAAACTCCACGACACGCCTTAACGAACCGCTGATGTAATCGTCCAGACGCAACGATCGCTCAGCGTCGGTCGGCACGCCCCAGTCGATCAGGAACACATCCAGGCCCCGTTCCAGCAATCGGCGCACCACACTGCGATTTCCCTGGAGATCGAGAATATACGGCCGATTGACCAGTGCGTAGCAGAGCAGCACGGGCTCGGCACAGACGGCGGACGGATTGGAGTACCGCAGCAATCTCAACGAGCCTTGTTCGAAGATGACCTGATGGGGCGTCGCGCCCATGGTGACATGCACCGCCAACCCCGGGCTGCTGGAGGCTCGACAGAAACTCTCCCCAGATCCGCGACGGGGCAGACACGTCGGACGCCGGTCGCGACGCCTCGGGTTCCGTCTTCCAATCGACCTGCGCCACGGCGCGCTTCTCAATCTCGCTCAACCGCAGACCCAGCTCGTGCACAGAATCGTGCGACGTGCGGCCGCGTCGACCGCTGGCGATGAGGGCATCGATCAGCGCCTTCATCGCCTGCAGAAATGGCGGACTGCGAAGCCAGGCTTCCGTCTGCCGGCTCAGTGTGTCCAACCACTGCTGACGCTCGGCTGACTGCTTGCCAAGGGGCGCCGCAACGCCCGGTGAGGTGAGCAGGGCCTGCTGGAGCTGTTGCATGTAGGTGGCCCACAGCTCCATGAACGGCTGAAGCTGATCAGCGGTCTCCTCGGCGCTGACATCCTGTCCCGACATGCACTCGCCTCACTCACGTTCCCCGGCGGTCACTCCGTACCACCGGGATTTATCGCATCGCTCAGGAAACTCTGCCAGGGAGCGCTCCGCGGAGAGCTGCCCGGCATCATCTCATCGCCCTCGACCCGGCAGCCCGCGACAGCACTCCGCCCTGAGCACTGTCCTGTGATGGGGACGCGGCAGGGGCCATTCAATCCTCTCGCTCGTTCGTTCGTGCCGGATACGCCGATCCGGGTGGCGAACAGCCAGAACGATGCTGACCTTCGTCACCCGGAACCGGTCATGCCGATCAGTCGGAACCTAGAATCGCGACGGAGCTCCTTCCCTGCGAGACCCTGCGAGGTTCAGCGCCGGCAGGCGTCGTGGGAACTTCTCCCGCCCCTGCCTGGCTCAGGCATTCGCCTTGCTGAACAGTTCGCCCCACTTGCTCATGGCGCCCTGAAACTCTTGCATCTGTGCTTCAGACACCTGCTTCACACAATCGAGCGACTTGCGGCACACCTGCTCGGTTCTTTCGCGCAGCTCATCGGGATTCGAAGATTCCAACACCTTCATGGCTTCCTCGAGAGACTCGAGGGCCGCCTCGTACTGGCGATCGAACGTGGCGCGGTGCTCATGCGCAATCTCGGAGACAGTCTGCGCCCATTTCTTCTGGAAGTCACGCATCTTGTCCACCCACATGGTCTGGGGTGCAGGCATCCCCGGCCACAGCTTGGTCCACTGCTGCATCATATCCTGCTGCATCTTCATTCCGGCTTCAGATGCCTTCCTGATGTTTTCGAACACGTCCTCGTACACATTGATCGCAGTTTTGGTCGTCATCTCTCGAACTCCTCATCGCTTTGGTGAAGTGTGCAACTCCAATTCGCTGGGCACGTTCTACTCTGAACATCCGTCTTGCGCCAGCAGTCTGGACAACCATTGACCGGAAAGACCCGGCTGACAAGAGGCCGAGGCCTGTCTTCGTTCGGCCTCGATCGCCCCTCGTGCTACATCATTTACCGGGAAGACCTGGTGCGGCTGCGTGGACCGTACAGACTGTCCCACCGAGCAATCACACACAGTCGCACCAACAACCAGACCGCTCCGGTCTTCCCGTTCCGAACCACTACCGGCCCTATGCCGGAGGATGCCAGCCCGCATCGGCCCACAGCTCGCCGCTGACGGCCGAGTTCGAGATCATGAAGCAGATCGCATCCGCAATCTCTTCGGGCTGAATCAACCGACGGAGCTGCGTATAGGGCAGGACGTACTTGTTGAGGAAGTCCTCGCCCAGACTCCTGCGCCATCGGCGTATCCGTGAAACCGGGATGGATGATCCCACAGCGAACGCCATGGAAGATCGCCTCTTTCTGCAAGGTTGCGGCAGCTCCTTCCAGCCCCGCCTTGGCGACGGCGTAGGAGATCTGTCCCTTGTTACCCTGCGACGAAACGGATCCCAGGAAGACGACCACGCCCCCCATCTCCTCATCGGGCTCCCAGCGACCCAGGCCCCGATTGCGTCGATCCTCCGCGATCGCGGCGACCATCTCGATGCCCCAGTAGATCGGGGCCAGCAGATTGACCTCAGTCACCTGCCGGAACGTCTCGAGCGGATAGATTTCCGCTTTGCCGGTCTCCTTGTTGATGCGTACGCACAACGAATCACGGGTGATGCCCGCTGCCGGGACACAGATCGAGACCACGCCGCCAAACTTCTCGGCCGCATCGGCATAGACCCGCTTGCGGAAGGCCTGATCGGTCGTATCTCCCACCTGCCCCAGCGCCACCGGCCGCCCAATCGCCTTGTTGATCGAGGCAGCCAGCTCCCCGACCGCGTCGCTGCGATCGACGAGCACCACACCCTTGGCTCCACGATTGGCCAATTCGCGTGCGACCGCCTCGCCAATGCCGCTCGCCGCGCCAGTCACCACGGCAATCTTCTGGGCAATGTTCCGGACCTGACCCGGGCGGATCGCCGTCGGGGCCGAGGCGACAGGTTTCACTGGGGCAACGACCTCCACCGACTTGGGGGGCCGAATGTCCGCCAGCGGCACCGCAGGCTTTTGGGCCTCAGCCGGCTTGGCTTCGACGGGTGCGTCTTGCCCCCCGTTCGTTGCCACACCCATCACCTGATCGAAAACACTGATGGCGGCATCGAACTGCTGGTCGAACAGATCGCGCTGGGCCCGAGCCCCCTGGAGAACACTCTCGGACCATTGACTCTGGAAGCGGGCCACTTGCGCCCATGGGTTGCCGTCACGCGCCGAAAATCCCGGCCAATAGCGGCTCCATCCCCGCAATAATTCCTGTTGAAGCTTGAGGTTGGCCTCGGTGACCTGACAGACCCCCTGATAGACATTTTCCATGAGATTCTTTGCGGATGTCGACATGACGGGTTCTCCCCTCAAGTTCTCGGGACAGTCACCTGGTAACGCTCGTGCATACCAACCTACACTTTGCTGCACACGCAGCAAAGCCGATTTTAGCAATATTCGGGCCAACCGAGACGATTCTCCACTCCATTATGCCGCACTCACAGCAATTGCCCAGCCTGCAGGCCACATATCGGCGCAACATGATGACAGGAATACAATTGCAAATGATGAACCGAGCGTTTTCGGCTCAGAGTGCTGGTCGACCGACCTCGATTCGTTGCCCGGATGGCAGCATTAGGGGGGCAACACTCGCGAGTCGTCTGGCTCGACCCCGTCAGGATCGTGCGCAAACGCACAGGAAGCGCGCTGAATGTGCGCGCATTGGGGAGCAATTTGCTGCAGTCACACAAGGCGGGGCGGCGATGACGAGACACCGCTGACGCCAAGCCACAACGCAGGGGCTGCAGTCGACACGGCGACCGCATCGGTCGTCCGGCATCACCGGCACGCTACCATTCGCCGGTCTCGAGATACTCGTGCATCGAGCGGGCGGCCTTGCGACCCGCGCCCATGGCGAGAATGACCGTCGCCGATCCGCTGACGATGTCCCCTCCCGCGAACACCCCCCGCTTTGTCGTTCGCAGCGACTCCTCATCCGCCATGATGTACCCCCACTTGTTGGTTTGCAGGTCCTGAGTCGTGGACTGCACCAAGGGGTTCGCGCCGGTCCCGATCGCCAGGATTGCGACGTCGAGTGGCAACTCGAAGTCCGAGCCCTCGATCTGCACAGGACGCCGCCGGCCTGACTCGTCCGCCTCACCGAGTTCCATCCTGGTCAGTTTGACGGCCGACAGGCAGCCCG
This sequence comes from uncultured Planctomycetaceae bacterium, assembly GCA_963715185.1. Classification (GTDB taxonomy): domain Bacteria; phylum Planctomycetota; class Planctomycetia; order Planctomycetales; family Planctomycetaceae; genus CAVPPT01. Next base: position 545,766 of record CAVQRG010000007.1, on the reverse strand, counting down.
CGTCGTTACCCAGGAATTCCACCGGGTTGTGCAGCGTAAGGAACTGCACGCCTTCATCCCGCGCGTGATGGACCTCTTCGAGCCGCGCCGGCATTTCCTCTTCACTGCGGCGGTAGATGAGGTACGCATTGCGGGCCCCGAGTCGCAACGCCGAGCGAATCGAGTCCATGGCCGTATTGCCCCCGCCGATGACAGCCACGTTCCGGTCACGACAGTCGTAGATGGGCGAATCGTAGTTCTCGGGATCGTAGGCCTTCATGAGATTCACGCGGGTCAGGAACTCGTTCGCCGAGTACACGCCGCCGAGATGCTCGCCCGGAAGGTTCATGAACTTCGGCAGCCCCGCTCCTGTCGCGATGAACACCGCATGGTAGCCTTCTTCGTCGAACAGCTCGTCGATGGTCACCGTCTTGCCGACGACGACATTGACCTGAAACTCAACACCCATCTTGCGGAGATTGTCGACCTCGTTGCGCACGATCTCCTTAGGCAGGCGGAACTCGGGGATGCCATAGACCAGCACTCCACCGATTTCGTGCAGCGCCTCGAAGACGGTCACATCATGGCCTCTGAGCACGAGATCCCCTGCACAACTCAGGCCCGCGGGGCCGCTCCCCACGACGGCGACCCGCTTGCCGGTGGACGGTGCCCGTTCGGGAAGCCCGACCTGGCCGGTCGCCTGTTCGTAGTCGGCCACGAATCGCTCCAGGTGACCAATCGCGAGCGAACTGAATCGCTTGCCCAGAATGCAGGCTCCTTCACACTGGTTTTCCTGGGGGCAGACGCGCCCCGTAACGGCCGGCAGCACGTTGTCCTCGCGAATCTTGGCCGCCGCCTTCAGGTACTCCCCCTCGATGACGAGGTCCACGAACTCGCGGATCTTGACGCCCACGGGACAGCCATGCACGCACTTGGGGTCATTGCACGCCAGGCACCGCTGGGCCTCCTTCTCGGCGACGGCAACCTGCAGCCCCAGGTTGACTTCGGAGAAGTTGTGAGCCCGTTGCTGCGGATCCTGTTCGGGCATCGTTTGCCGGGGGATCTGCGTACGCTCTTTGGGAGGCAGTCGTTCGGCCATAGGATTTCAGAGCGGTTGTGAACCGACTTCGGGATGATGGTGCTGAAGCTGACAGCGATGGACTTCGGTGAGATCGTGACCCGGATCGCGCTCAAACGACTCGAGTTCCGAACGCTCGCGGTCTCGATACAGCGTATTGCGCTGCGCCAGAATGGTGAAATCAACCTCATGGGCGTCGAACTCGGGACCGTCGACACAGGCGAACCTCGTCTGCCCCCCGACCGTCACCCGGCAGCCACCACACATCCCGGTGCCGTCGACCATTATGGGATTCAGGCTGACGATCGTCTTGATTCCGTGCGGGCGCGTGACCTCGGCCACGGCTTTCATCATCGGAATCGGGCCGATGGCCAGCACCCGATCGACAGTACGCCCGCCGGCGATCAGGTCCTGCAGCTTCTGGGTCACAAAGCCCTGCTCACCATGACTGCCGTCATCAGTCATGACGAAGAGTTCATCGGTCGTGGCCCGCATCTCCTCTTCGAGGATCAGCAGATCCTGCGTTCTGGCTCCCAGGATGCCGATGACGCAGTTCCCGGCCTGCTTCATGGCGACGGCCGTCGGAAAGGCGATCGCGGTCCCGACGCCACCACCGATGACGACCACCGTTCCCAGTTGATCGATCTCGGAAGGTTCGCCCAGCGGTCCCACGACATCGCGCAGGGCGTCACCCGCCTCCAGCATGTTGAGCAACCTGGTGGTCTTGCCAACCCCCTGAACGATGATCGTGATGGTGCCCTCGTCGGTGTTCGAGTCGGCAATGGTCAGCGGAATCCGCTCCCCGTGCTCATGAATGCGCACGATCACGAACTGACCTGCCTGACGACGACGGGCGATCCGCGGTGCCTCGATGCGGAAGAGCTTCACGTCGGGCGCAAGAAAATGAGCAGCTTTGATGAGATACATGAGCGGTTTGATTGGCGACAGGGAGAGTCACCTTCAGACTACCACACGCATTTACCAGCGTCCACGCGACACCGGGAGACCCGTTCAGGGTGCCGGACCTGTCTCCGGCAGGCGGACCGTCGCGGGATCGAAGTCTCTCTGGATCAGCACAACGTTTGCCGACTGGCTGATCGTTTCGGCCCGCGTATTGTTGTAGCGCAACGGAGCAGTCTCCTCGTCCGCCACGACGAGCGTGTTGCCACGCACACTGAGCTCCTCGGCCTTGTGAAAACGGAGCGGCGAACGATCGATATTGAAGATCACGTTGTCGACGATTTCGAACTGATCGCTTCCTTCATCCAGAAACATGCCATTCGACTCGGCCCGCCCGGCGTTCAGCGGCACGTCGTGAATGACGTTCCCGGTCAGTTGCATGCCGGGCTGTCGTCCCAGTGTATAGATACCCCCCCCATCGCTGAGCACCTGCATCACATGATGAATGTGATTCTCGGCGACGAGGTGCCCCCCAGCGGGAGTCGGCGTCGGATTCCACATCCAGCCGAGCGACACTCCTGTGTACGGATGATGGGCGATTTCATTGTGCGTGATCTGTATGTCGTGCGCGAGCCCGACCCAGACCGCCACGGCACCGAAGAACTGTGCGCCACATTGCACGATGCGATTGCGACTTACCACATGCCCGGCGGCGGCCTGTTCGGGGGCCGCCTGCCACCAGGGGCGATTCTCCACCCTGCGCGACGTGTCTTCGCCAAGCATCAGACCGTTCCCCGCCACATCTTCGATCACGTTCTGCTCGAAACGACAACTCATGGTACGCGCACCACAGGCGATCGCAGACGTCCCCAGGTGTGCCAGCCGACACCGGGTGAGCGAACACGCCTCCGCGCGTTCCAGTCGAATCGCGGCGGGAATGAAGGTTCGCCCCCTGGACGACGCCGACTCGTCCCGCAGGTCGTAAGCGGTCGCCTGACCGGAGGCATACCCGCCGGACGGCAGCAGCCAGGCACAATGTGCGAACTGCACGCCCTGCACATGCACGTTGCGAACGGGCCCCCCCTCATCACCCGCGATGACGAGCAGCGCCTCGGCCCACGGGGCGACAATTTCGGTCTGATCGGGCGACTCTCCCGCCATCGGCACGCAGGACAGCACCCCCGTCTCCTCGTCGAGCAACCATTCACCCGGAGCATCCAGAAAGGCGGGATGATTCTCGGCGAAGTACCGTGGGTGGGCCTCGAAGTGATCGATCTGGTAATGGTCCGCACGACTGCCAATGGGCGACGCGGCCGTCAACCGTCGCTGTGCATGGTCCACACGCGCGACGGGAATCCGCGAGATCGACCAGTCGTGCAGGAACACCAGTTCGCCGCCCTGGGTCCAGCCCCGGGGCCATTCCCCGGCCTCGAACGTGAAGCCCGAGCGCTTGTCGGGGAACGATTCGGCGATCCGTGCATAACCGACGTTGGGATGCCGGGCCCGCCCCCGCCGCTGACCGTTGAAGAACAGCTCGCGAAAGCGCCAGCGGCCCTCCGCGACATCGGGAATCACCGTCTGCCAGCGGCCCTCCGGGGTCACCTCCCAACCCGAGACCAGACGACCTCCCGAGATCACGACCTGCGCCCTTTCGGCCGCGACCAGCGTCACGCTTCCCTGGGGCGGCACATCCTGACGGCTGACCACCAGTGGATCGCTGATGCGATAGGTCCCCTCATGCAGCACGATGCGGACATCCGCATCGGGGGCGCGGCTGGCGATGGCCGGCAACGCCCGAACCGCCCGGTGCGGTGTCGCCCAGGGGGAGCTGGCGTCACCCGCGGCCGTGTCGTCACCATCGGGAGCCACATGCAGGACCTGTTCCTCCGCATGCCCCACCGAAGAGGCAACCAGCGCCAACAGCAAGAGCAGCGAAGTGAGACAAGATCGTTGACGTGGCATGCAGTGTGTCCCTGTTGAATGACGCCCTTCCTGTCCCGCTCAATGCAGGGACTGGCGGGCAGGTTGAGGTATCAGGTCATGTCAGTTGCGGGAGTTCCCAGCCGGGCCGACGGGGGCGGTCGAGCAGGGCATTGGCCTCTTCGTCCCCCGGAAACAGTTCCTGCTCGGGATCCCAGCGCAGCTTGCGTCCCAGCGCCGGGTGATCACCAGCAATTGACACAGCGATGCCGTCCGATGACCGATCTCGACGTCGGCGTTGGGCCGCTCTCGTGTACGGATGCAGTCGAACCAGTTGTCGACGTGCCCCTTGGCCACCCAGCCATCCCCCTCCCACTTCGCAGCGAGCCGGGGATCGGGGGGATCCGAAATGCAGTCACTCGGATTGGTGGTGAACTTGTTGCGATTGATCTCGATCTTGCAGTCGCTGCCGACAAAGATGGCGCCCAGTTGCGGCCCGCGACGAGGCTCCTCGTCGGGAAACCGCAGCCGCACTTCGACACCGTTCGCATAGCGGAAGTGGATGCGGGCCGTCGGCCCCTCTTCCACCGGCCACAACTCGACCGGCCCTGTCTGGTCCATGCCCAGCGCGTACTGCACCATATCGAAAGCGTGAGACCCGAGGCCGGTCAACTGCGAATTCGAGTAATCCGCCCAGTTGCCCCACCACTTCCCCACACCATCGGACCAGTGTGAGAACAGTTGCTCGTTGAAAGGGCGCGCGGGCGCGGGCCCCTGCCAGAGATCCCAGTCGACCCCCGGTGGAATCGGCTGCTCCGGCAGACCGGCCGCGGGATAGGGGACCGGACCGCTGAAGTTGACGCATTCGACGACGCGAACGTCGCCGATGCCCCCGTCGCGCACGAACTCACAGGCGAAGCGGTTCATCTCCATGGTCCGCTGCTGCGTCCCGGTCTGGACCACGCGGCCGTATTTCCGGGCGGCGGTCACCAGGGCCCGCCCTTCGCGAACATAGACGGACAACGGCTTTTCACAGTAGACATCCTTGCCGGCCTGGCAGGCCAGCACACTGGCCTGTACATGATGATGGTCGCAGGCCGCCACCATGACGGCATCGAGATCCTGCCTGTCCAGCAGACGCCGATAGTCCTGGAAAACGCTCCAGTCCTGCTGATGACGGGCGGTGGCGGCGGCCGTCTTGCGGACATCGGCATCGCAGATCGCGGCCACACGTCCGGACGCCGGTACGTTGAGAATCAACTGGTCACCGCGGACCCCCAGCCCGATGATCCCCAGCACGATCTGGTCGTTCGCACCGGGGGCCTGTCGTGACCCCAGCACGTGGCGGGGAATGATCGTGGGAAAGGCCAGGGCCGTCGCGGCTGTCTGCGTTCCTCGAGCCAGAAACCCACGGCGTGAGAGAGGAGCCTGCTGTGACATGAGACAACTCCTGAGAGATTCGCCGGAAAACTCCAGCGTAGCCATCGGCACCAGCGCGAGGGAAGTCCGCCGCGGGAATTCAGCACTGCCGGCGGCCCGTCAGAGCTGTGACCGACAACGTGTGTTCGTTTTCTTCGAGATGGCGGCTCCGGTAGAATCGATCTTCGAACAGTTCGCAGCCGGGCCGGACCGGCGACACTGTTGCACAGGGGAATCCTCGATCACAAGGGAAGATGTCGATGCAAACATTCTCGAAGACGGCAGGCTGTGTGCTGGGCGGGCTGGTGCTGATGATGAGTGTCGCCCAGGTTCACGCGGCCCCGGAACCGGTCAACGTGTTGCTGGTCACCGGGTTCGACCACAAGTCGCATGTGTGGAAAGAATCCACAGAGCTGGTTGAGGACATTCTGGGGCAGACCGGCCGGTTCCACGTCACAGTGACCACCGACAAGGAAGTGTTCGCCTCTCCTTCGCTGAGCGACTATGCGGCCGTCGTGCTCTGCTTCGGCTTCTGGGAGGAAGCGGACCCGAGCGACGAGGCGAAGGCCGGACTGCTCAACTACGTCAGAAACGGCGGCAACGTCGTGGCGCTGCATTTCGCCTGCAGTTCGTTTCAAGACTGGGACGAGTACGCCGGACTGCTGGGCCGTGTCTGGAAGAAGGGCGTCGGTGGACATGGACCTTACGGCGACTTCCTGGTCAACATCAAGAGCAGCGAGCACCCCATCACCCGTGGCATCGAGGACTTCCAGATCCAGGATGAGCTGTACGCCAAACTGACCGGTGATGAAGAGATCGAGGTACTGGCGACGGCCTACTCCGACTGGAGCATGAAAGTCGAGCCGATCGTGTTCGTAAAGCGCTATGGCAAAGGGCGCGTCGTACACAACGTGCTGGGGCACGGACTCGATTCCAAGCAACACCCCGTCTATCAGCAGCTGCTCACGCGCGGCGTCGAGTGGGCCGCGACGGGAGAAGTGACGCTCGACTGAGCGGGCCTCAGGAGCGTCCAGGAGATGACGAACAGGCGTGCAGCCGCAGTGCGGCTGCGCACGACGTCCGGGATCTCCCCGTGTCACTCATCCGGCGACAGGTCGGCGGCACTCGAGATGGCTTGCCTCCGCGAGAGCCGCGAGTTAGTTTCCGGACTTGTTGGGACAGAAGATGACCCCCGGGAGAGACACACATGCCACGTTACATCACCTCCATCAAGTTCACCAACCAGGGCAGCGTCGAGATTCGCGACACGGTGAAGCGCGCCAAAGCCTTCAAGTCGACGGCCAAGAAGCACGGCGCCAATGTCCGCGAGATCTACTGGACGCTGGGCACGCATGATGGCCTGATCGTGTTCGATGCGCCGGATGACGAGACGGCCACCGCACTGATGCTCGGTCTCTCTTCGCAAGGCAACGTGCAGACGCAGACCGGCAGGGCCTACGACGCGACCGAAGTCGAGCAGATTCTGTCCAAGCTCGGCTGATTCGTCATGGGGACGTGAGCCCTCCGTCCCCGCGCGGATTCCGCTGGTCGCGACAACCTGATCCGTCAACGTGCCGTCAATCGACTCGCTCCAGCAGATACCATGTACATGGTTCTGCGGAGAGTTGCAGTCGTGCGCGACCAGCCTGCACCGGGACAACGACGGGCTCCCGCTGCGGTCGCCCGGTGACTGTCAGCGCCGTCATCCGCACCGGCACATCCCCACGCAGGCCCATGAGCGTAATCTCCCCGGTGACCGGTTCGATCACAGTCGGCCCGTCGCCCCAGCTCCGGACGGTCTTGCGGTCCCCCTCCCATTCGAGGCCCGCATTCGTGGCGAGGGCGGTCGTCGTGAGGAGCAGACGACGACTGCCGGCGAGCGACTGGTCGTCGAGCACCGTCAACTGCAGAGCACAGAACGGATTGGCGAGACTTGTCGTCAGGTTCTGCGTGTGACGACCCGACCCGGCAACGAAGCCGATGAGCGCCTGAGAGCGGGGCGTGTCGACGACGATCACCCCGCGCTGGTCAGCCGCGCCAAACCACCCCAGCTCACCGGTGTCCGCCACAATCGCATTCGGAATCGGTTCGGGAGGGTACGGCGAGGCCGGCTCGTCCTCGAGTGTAAACCTCGTGGCATGCATGAGCGGAGTTGTTCGCGCAAACCCCGGCGAGAAGAAGGGCCGCTCTCGACCACGGTCGGCCCGCAAACGCTCCATGATTTCGTCGTGCGTATACGAGCGGAGGATGGTCTCACGCGCCATCGCGACATCCTGGCGATGCCACAGCGGTGCACACGCCGCGATCTGCGTGACCTTCACCGGATCGACGCTCATATCGAACCAGGCACTGCGCGGGACGTTATCTCCCCGCTGCATCGGACCGCGGTCGTAGCAGAACCAGTAGATCCCGTCCCAGTCGTTGAACAGGGCGTAGGCCGTCAGCGCAGGAATTCCCTCGCAGGCATACTCGTGCGGAAAAGGGTGATTCGTCTCCGAGATCGTGTAGGGAAGCCCCGCCACCGGCGAGCGAGCGAACTGCACAATGGTCGAGTCCCCGGGGTCGTTGACCATCGGCGTGTTCGTGATCCTTGTCACCTCACCAATCTGCGGATGCTGCCAGTAACCGTGCCCATCGACGAAGTCGAGTTGCAGGTTGGCCTCGATGTGCGAATACCCGCAGTACCAGTCGTTGTGGTCGGCCGTTCCCACCACGAGCGAGCGGACTCCCAGCTCCTCCTTGAGCAGTTGTCGCATGTCTGCGAAGAAGCGTTCCTCCAGCGAGTAGTAGAATTCCGCTTCGGCGCGGAACCGCTCGGGTGACGCCTGCGCGAACTGGTCCGGCCGGAGACACGGGATCGGTGCGTCGGCCCCAACACCCGCCGCCTGTCGCCAGGTCGTCAGCAGCTCCGCAGGATAGAGCTCGCGAAACCAGTCGTTGAGCAGACCTGTCAACTCCTGCGCGTAGGAGACCGGGATCGGCGACCAGGTGCCCGGATGCTCCTCATCCTGCCCGATCAGACGTCCGTTGACCCAGCCTTCGAGCACTGAATTCTCGTTGACGAGTTCCACACAGAGCACGGCCGGCTCATGCCGATACTCATGCCCCGTGTACGGATTGTGATGTGTGAGCAGCTTCCGCGCGTAATCCCGCTGCAGTTCGAGCAGGCGCGGGTTGAAGTACGTCGCCGACTTGCCGAAGTAGAGCGGCTCGAAGTCGCGCACGCCATCTCCCGCCTTGTACTTGCGAAACACGTTCAGGTTCAGGTTCGAATAGATGCCCCGTTGCTGGAGCTGCCAGACGAGATAGTCGAAGCGTTCCAGGTTGGTCTCGTCCAGATGCTGCGTGTCGTCGCGGCTCTGATCGATCGCGCTGCCCCCCCAGTTCGAATCGAGGCCATGAAAGCGAACGCAGTTCACACCCATCCGGGCGAGGTCATCTGCCATCGCCGCCGATTCCTCGTGCGACGGGAAGCAGAAGCCCGAGGTGATGTTGACCCCCCAGATCCGGAACCGCGAACCGTCCGGCCGCAGCAGCTTTCCGTCCCCGACACGAATGAAGCCGGTCTCGCCGGCGGGCTTGGTCAGGTATTCCGAGAAGTCCACCAGCGGCGGTAGAGGATTCCCCCAGTCGATCGTGTACGGAACCAACGGGGGCCGCGGTGTCGAAACAACGTCCTGGCCAGAGCCACGGAGGGCCCCGACTCCCACCAGCAGCAGGGCTGGGACCAGGCGTTTGACCAGCACTCCCGACGCTCGCATGACATTTCCCTCAGGCGGTGCCATTGCTCAGGTGCCCACGTGCGGTCCCAACCAGCTGACCAGCTCGCTGTACCCCATGAATCCCACCTGTCGATCGATCTCCTGACCGTTCTGAAACAGGATCAGCGTGGGATACCCTTCGATGCGGAAGCGCTCCGTCAGCTCCGGCTCCTGGTCGCCGTCGACCCTGCCGACCTTGACGCGCCCCTCGTAGTTGACGCTCAACGCGGCAAGGTGCGGCTCAAGCTCGCGGCAGGGGCCACACCAGGTGGCACCGAAATCGACGAGAACGGGCAGTTCGCTGTCGGTGACTTCGCCGTCGAAGTTACCCGCAGTCACTGTGGTCTCGACAGGAGCGCGACCTCCCAGATCGGGCGGGGCTTCCACACACCCAACCAGAACGAGCAGGCCGAGCAGGCCCACCGCTGCCAGAGAACCGAACGCAACCGACGGGGGTCTGCAAGATGTCCGCATGGCTCAGGCCACCTCCTGTGTTGATGTTGAACGCCGCTCAGCCACCGGCACTGTCGGTCGTATCTCGTCTTGGCGACGCTTCCGGCGATGGGCCGGTCACGCCTTCCTCTCCCTTGCCGGGGCCGACAAAAGTGCCCGGCTTGATGCGCGGCCCCTTCTGGTGGGCAGTGAGGATCTTCTCGAGTTGATCGGCATCCATTACTTCGATTTCGATCAAGTCGCGCGTCATATGTTCGAGGACTTCCCGGCGCAGGGTCAACACTTCCCGCGCCGTTTCCATGCACTCGTCCACAATGCGCTTGATCTCGACGTCGATTTCCCGCAAGGTCGCCTCGCTGTGCACGTCTCCCTGGGGAGACCGCGACTCCACCGCGAGGAACGGTGAGCGACTCGACTCACGGTAGTTGACGCGACCCATCTTGGGACTCATGCCGAACTCGGTCACCATCCGTCGGGCGATGTCCGTGGCACGTTCGAGGTCGTTCTGCGCACCGGTCGATGTCTCCTGATAGACCAGTTCCTCGGCAGCGATGCCGCCCAGCAGCGTGCAGATGCGGTTCTGCAATTCTGTCTGCGTGACGAGATTGCGATCGTCCTCCGGCCGCTGCAGCGTGTAGCCCAGCGCGCCGAAGCCCCGGGGAATGATGGAAATCTTGTGCACGGGGTCGGTCTGCGGAAGGCTGCAGGCCACCAGGGCGTGACCACATTCGTGATAGGCCACGCGCTGCTTCTCGTCCTCGTGGATAATGCGAGTGGACTTCTCCAGCCCGGCGATCAGCCGCTCGATCCCCTCCTCGAACTCGGCCATCGAGACGGTCTGCTTGTCCTTGCGGGCCGCGAGCAGGGCGGCTTCGTTCACCAGGTTCGCCAGGTCCGCGCCGACGAATCCCGGCGTAAGCTTTGCCAGTCGGGCCAGATTCACGTTGTCGTCGAGCTTGACCTTCTCCGCATGGACCTTGAGGATCGCCTCGCGCCCCTTGTAGTCGGGCCGGTCGACGAGCACATGCCGATCGAATCGACCGGGCGCATCAGTGCCGGATCGAGTGTCTCCGGCCGGTTCGTGGCCCCCATCACGATCACGCTCTGGTCGGAGGAAAACCCGTCCATCTCCACCAGCAGCGCATTGAGCGTCTGCTCACGCTCCTCCTGGCCTCCGGGAAGGCCGCTGCCGCGCATCTTCCCGAGGGCGTCCAGTTCATCAATGAAGATAATGCTCGGAGCCCGCTGGGCGGCCTGGGCGAACATGTCGCGCACCCGGGCGGCACCCACCCCGACGAACATCTCGACGAAGTCAGACCCCGACAGGCTGAAGAAGGGCACGCCGGCCTCGCCGGCAACCGCCTTCGCCAGCATGGTCTTGCCGGTTCCGGGTGGTCCCACGAGCAGCACGCCGCGCGGAATGCGGCCCCCCAGCGCCTGGTACTTGCCGGGCGTCCGCAGGAATTCGACGACTTCCCGCAATTCCTCGGCGGCCTCGTCGATCCCCGCAACATCGTCGAACGTGACCTTGACATCATCATCAGACATCAGCCGGCCGCGACTCCGCCCGAAACTCATCGCCGCACCGGCCCCCATGCGCCTGAAGACGACGACAAACAGAAACACCAGCATCAGGATCAGCAGCAGCGAGGAGAGCACGCTCAGCCACTCGGTGGCGGGGCGCGAACCGTTGACGGGGATCTTCTTCTCCCGCAGCAGCGTCGTGAGTTCGGAGATCGACTCATCCGTCAGGCCCACGATCGGAACCATGAACCGCCGCACGGCCTTCGTCTCGCCGGTCCCCTCGGCGGGGGAGGGGGCCTGGTCGGCAGCGGGTACCTCGGCTTCGCTGCTGCCACCAGACACTGGTTTGCGGCTTCCCGCGCGGGGCTGATCGACGAAGGCGATGTAACCCGGGCTGATGGTCAGCTCGAAGACGTTGTCCGGCGTGTACGTGCCATCCTCGACCCCCGCGAAGAATTCGCCGAAGGGGAGATCCACACCGCGAGATTCGTTCTGGTAGATGGAGGCCAGAACTGCCAGCACCACCACTCCGAGCATCACATAGAACGTCAGCGAGCTCCCCGTCGGCTTGTCGGAGCGACCCGTCTTCTTCTTGTTCTTGGACCGCGGCGGGTCGGACTTCGGTGATGAAGTGGGCGGGGGAATCTCAGACATGCGACCGGAGTTTCAGGAGGGTTCTCGCCAGCCGGTGAACTGCTCGTCAGTGCGGTCAGGAAGGCCCTCACCGTGCTCGATTCCAACGGACAACCCCCGCTTAAGCAACTCTAGACCTCGTTCGGGGGACGGTCAACCGGCGCAGGTCGGGAAGTTTCACCGGGAGAAGGGTATTGCGGGAACCAGAAGTCACCCCTAGAATGCCTTGTTCATTCAGGACTTACGTTCAATCCTCGAGGCGGACGACGCCTGCAGAGGGTCCCGTGGACCCGTGCTCTGGAGTCGACCGGTGATACACCGATGAAGCGGGTAGCGATTCTCGGCTCCACCGGTTCGATCGGCACCAGTTGCCTCGATGTGCTGCGCAGCCGGCGTGATGACCTGCAGGTGGTGGGTCTCACGGCTCATCGCCGCTGGGAACAACTGGCCAGTCAGTCGCGAGAGTTCGAGCCGGCGCTCGTGGCCCTTGGTGATGAAGGGCTGCGGGGACAGATCTCAGCCGACCGATTCGGCCGGGGCGCGAAGCTCTGTTTCGGGGCGGCGGGCATCGAAGAGGTCGCGGCCCATCCCGATGTGGATGTGGTCGTGTCCAGCATTGTGGGGACGGCCGGACTACGGGGCACCTGGGTGGCCCTCGACCAGGGGAAGACGGTCGGTCTGGCGAACAAGGAGACGCTCGTCGCGGCCGGCCCGCTGGTGACCGCTCTGGTGCGGGAGCGGGGAGCAACACTGATTCCGATTGACAGCGAACATAGCGCCATCGCGCAGTGCCTGCAGGCCGGACAACGCAGCGAACTCCGACGGGTGATCCTCACTGCGAGCGGTGGCCCCTTTCGGGGCTGGACGCGAAAGCAGCTCGCCACGGTTACCCCGGAGATGGCATCGGCCCATCCGACCTGGAACATGGGTCCCAAGATCACGGTCGATTCCGCCACGCTGATGAACAAGGCGCTGGAGGTCATCGAAGCCCGCTGGCTGTTTGACCTGACGGTCGACCAGATTTCGGTCGTCATTCATCCGCAGTCGATCGTGCATTCGATGGTCGAGTTTGTGGACGGGTCGGTCGTGGCCCAGTTGTCACCCCCCGACATGCGACTGCCGATCCAGTATGCCCTGACCTTCCCGAACCGGGCCCCGGGGATCAGTCCACGGCTGGACCTGACGAAGACGGGCCGGCTGGACTTCGAACCACCTGATGAGGAGGCGTTCCCCGCCTTGTCGCTGGGGTTCGAGGTGGCCCGCCGGGGTGGAACCTGTGGTGCCGTGCTGAACGCGGCAAACGAGGCCGCCGTGTCGCGATTCCTCGCCGGCGAACTGCGCTTTCTCGATATTCCCCGGGCCTGCCGGGCCGTTCTGGAGCATCATCATTTTGACCCGCACCCTTCGCTGGACGACCTGTTTCGTCTCGATCGCTGGGCGCGAGAGGAGATTGTCAAGTGGAATTGTTTGTCTTAAGTCTGATTCCCTCCCTGCCGTCGTTGATCAGCGGGCTGCTCGTCGCGGTCGGACTGGGACTGGTGATCTTCTTCCACGAGCTGGGGCACTTTGCCGTGGCGAAGTGGTGTGATGTCAAATGCGAGAAGTTCTATCTCGGCTTCGACATCTTCGGGCTCAAACTCTGGAGCCACAAATGGGGCGAAACCGAGTACGGCATCGGCGCGTTTCCACTGGGTGGTTACGTGAAGATGCTGGGGCAGGATGACGCGGACCCGGGCCAGCTCGCCAGCGAGGAAATCGCTGAGGACCCCCGATCTTACACGGCGAAGACCGTGCTGCAGCGGATGGCGATCATCTCGGCGGGCGTGATCATGAATGTCATCACCGGTCTGCTGTTCTTTGCCATCGCCTTCCGTTCGGGCGTCGAGTCGACCCCCTCCCGCGTCGGTGCCGTGCAGGTGGGGCTGCCCGCCTGGCAGGCCGGCATGCAGAGCGGTGACACCATCACCCGCATCAACGGGCGCGACGTGTCAGACTTCAGCGACATCATGCGGGGCACCGCGCTCTCGGCAGGATCGATCCACGTCGAGGGGGTGCATAGCGACGGAACGACGTTCGACGTGACCCTGCGGCCCGACCAGTCTGGCACCCGCCGGCGCATCGGCGTGACCCAGGCCCAGGGACTGGAGATCTTCAACCCGGTCAAACCTGAAGGGATTCCGTTTCTCATCCCCGAGACCTCGGCGGCAGCGGCCGAACCCTCGTTCAACGCGGGGGATGTGATCACCAGCGTCAATGGGGTGACGACCGAGGACTTTGCGCAACTGCAGCGGATTTTCGCCGACTATCGGCAGGACGATGTGACGGTTCGCGTCCGGCGGGGCCCCGCCGATCAGGCGGAGGAAGTCGACATCCTCGTCCCCCCTTCGCCGTTCCGGACACTGGGGATGACCACCGACATTGGTGATGTGCTTGCGATTCAGGATGGTTCTCCGGCCGCGGAGGCCGGACTGCAGGTCGGTGATCGACTGATCGCCATCGATGGGCAGGACATCGGTCAGGTCATCGATCCCATCCGTCTCCCCGACTACTTCGGCGAACGGCACGGTCAGCCCGTGGAAGTGCGGATCACTCGCGCCAAGGAAAACGGTGAACGCGAGCAGCTCGACCTGGTAATGACCCCCCAGGACCGGCCCGGCTGGACAGAGGCCCCCGACTTCGAAAACACCGCTCCCTCCATCCCGTCGGTCGGCGTTGCCTATCGGATCGTTCCGACCGTGCTCAGTGTCGTACCGGGAGGTCCCGCAGAACAGGCGGGGATCAAGGAGAACGATCTGATCACCCAGATGGCGCTGATCCGCCCCGAGGGTTCGCCACCGGATGGCCTCCCCAAGATGGAGGAACTCATCGACATTGGTGAACTGAACTGGGCGTATGCCTTCTGGCAGATGCAGCAGTTTCCGGGACGACAGGTCCGGCTGACGGTGCGGGACCTGCAGACGGACGAGACGCGACAGGTCGACGTCCTCCCCCAGCCGACGGAGGACTGGTTCTCGCCCGGCACGCGGGGCCTGCGGTTCTACGTCCTCAGCTCGCCGCGTAAGGCCGACTCGATCGGAGCCGCGCTCGCCCTGGGCTGGGAACATACACGCAACTCGCTGACGGACGTGTATCTGACGCTGAAGAGCCTGATCAGCGGACGGCTGTCGGTGAAGGAGCTGCATGGCCCGGTCGGCATTGTGACGGTCGCTCACACGGTCGCCAGTGCGGGAATCCCACCGTTTCTGCTGTTCCTGGGTTTCCTGAGCATCAACCTCGCGGTCCTGAACTTCCTGCCGATTCCCGTGCTGGACGGGGGACACATGGTGTTTCTGATCTGGGAGGCCATCTCCCGTCGACGCCCCAGCGAACGAGTCCTGATTGCGGCAACCTATGTGGGAATGCTGTTCGTACTGGGACTGATGTGCATGGTGTTGTACCTGGACATCTCTCGCATTGCCGGTGGCGAGTAGTGAGGAACGCATGCCGTTCTGTCGAGGTCCGCACCGCCTGACTCTGCCCAGGCCGCTCATCGGCTCGGGCGCCCTGGCGTCGTTCCTCGCCTGTGCGCTCTTTGCTTCTGCCCAGCCAACAACGACAACGTCTCCAGTCCCGGCGGACGCGAAGCTCGAAGAACTCTGGAACGCCGGCGAGTTTACCGAAGGAGTGGCCGTCGCGCCCGATGGCTCGATCTACTTCAGCGACATTCCCCGGGGAGACGCGACCGGCCGGATCCTGAAGTTCGACCCCACCAGTGGACAGACAACCGTCCACGTCGCCGACAGCGGCAAGAGCAACGGCCTGATGTTCGACCGCGAGGGCCGGCTGTATGCGTGCTGCGGATCGAACGGCGGACGGATCGGCCTGTGTCGCGTGACTGCTGAAGGGGAGGTGCAGTCCGTGCTGGACCGCTTCGAAGGCCGCCGCCTGAACTCCCCCAACGACCTGGTCATTCATCCGGATGGCAGTCTGTACTTCAGCGATCCGCGTTACATCGGCGGCGAGCCCAGGGAACTGGACCACATGAGTGTCTACCGTTTCGACCCTCGCAGCCGAACGGTCGCGCGCGTCACGACCGACATCTCCAAGCCGAACGGCGTGGCGCTCTCACCGGATGGCCGGACCTTGTACGTTGCCGAAACGGACAACGGCTGGCTCGATGCCCGCCAGTCGCCTCCCGAGGGACTGCCTCAGCGAATGACTCTGAACGCCTTTGCGGTGCAGATGGACGGCAGCCTGGGACCGAAGCGTGTGCTCGTCGACTTCGGCGCACAACTGGGGGTCGATGGCATGACCGTCGATCAAGAGGGGCAGATCTATGCCGCCGTCCGCAGCGCCGCGAGATTCGGCATCGTCGTCTACTCCCCCGATGGCGACGAACTCGCGTACATCGCCACACCATCGCTCCCCACGAACTGCTGTTTTGGTCGAGGTGCGGAAAGCTCGACACTGTATGTGACGGCGGGCGGCGGTCTGTACCGCATTCGTCTGCAGGCACGGGGGTATCACCCCGCCACGGCCCCCCGATAGCTACGGCCTGCTCCGTCAGCGCGGTGGCGGCAACTTGGCGTCCAGTTGCTCGTACTGCTGCTTGAGCAACGGAGTGCCGAGGTCCGGATACAGCACGCGAGTCAGACCGATGAGCTTTCGCGCGGTTTCATCATCGCCGGCCAGGTGCGCACATTCTGCCATGTGATAGCGCGCCTCCAGCCAGTCCTGCGTTCCCCGCGCCGAGAGCTTCTCCAGTCGCGTCCAGATCTCCAGGGCGTTGCGCTGACACTCCCGGGTTGCACACGCGCCATACAGTCGGGCGAGGGCTCGCAGCGTACCGCGATCATCTGGTTGCTGCCAGAGAATCTTCTCGTAGACCGCCGCTGCCGCCTGCGTGTCACCGGCCGCGGCGTAGGCCTCCGCCAGGCATTCATCCAACTGGCTTTGTGCCTGTCGATCGAGCTGATCGCGACGGGCCTCCAGATCCTTCGACAGCTCCAGCTGCATCTGCGCCAACGCCTGCCGATGCTGCAGCTCGATCCGCTCGGCGACCTCCGTCAGTCCGGCCAGTACGTTGAGCATCTGCGCCGGAGCGGCCAGCGCCAGTTCATTGAGGGAGCGCCGGGCATTCTCCATCTGTCCTTCACCCGCGTAGGCCACGACTCGCAGTTGCGCAGCCGACGCAAACAGTGTCTGCCAGTCAGCCCCGGGTGTGCCGCCGTCACGCGTGGCCTCCCGACCGACGACCCGGCAGGTCTGCAGCACTCGATCCAGCAGGGACCCCGCCCCCGCGAAGTCGGGAACTTCCTGATCGAGCAGCATCCGCGACAGGATGACCGCGATGCTGGCCTGCTCGAGCGACAAACGGGCCGGGGGTGGTGGAAAGCCGCGCACGTATTCGCGCAACTGATTGTGAGCCCGCCGCTCCCAGTCAGCGACCGGCTGCTTGCGATCGCGCAGCCGCTGGAGCAGGGACTCGTAGAGCCCAGCGACCCGCGCCTGTGCGGCCGGCCCATCCGGATGGGCGGCGGGAATCTCCCCATACAGTGTGAGGGCCCGCGTCCACTCCCCGGCGTGCTCTTCGAGCCGGGCCAGCATCCACGTCGCCTGCACACGAGTCGCGGGTAGCACGAACCGGCGACGATGTTCCTCCAATGCCGCTCGGTACACGTCCTGCCGGTCGGATGTCGGCTGCTGTTCATAGAGTCGGCCCAGCGCATAGGCCCGCAGCAGGTCCGCTTCGGCGACGTCGTCACCCATCCTTTCCGAAGCCGCCAGCGGCTCCAGTGTCGACACCGCCTCTGCGAAGCGCTCGGCATCCATCATGGCTCGCGCGGCTGACATCGCAAACTCGGCGGCAAACTCCTGCTGACCGGCGGTTCGTGCCATCTGCATGGCCCGGAGGTACCAATCGATGGCCTCCTTCCCACGGCCGTTGCGCTGCGCCCATTTCGCCTGGTGCGCCGCTTCGGACAGGGCGGGTCCGTAGAGATCCGCTTCCGCGGCACGTTCGAGGAGCAGCCGGCTGCGAACACCCCAGGGCCCCTGCACCCGATTCGCCACGGCCTGCGTTTGCTTCAGCAGGTCCTCCGCCAGCACCGTGTCCCCCTGCTCCTGCACCATGCGACGGGCCGCGAGCAGCGATTCCACGAGCAGCGCGTCCAGTTCATCGCTCGCCGTCCCGGACGCCTGCCGATGTTCTTTCAGCGTGGTCAGTGCAGTGGCCGGCGCACCCTGCGCCAGTTGACTCTGCACGAGTTCGGCGATCGCCCGGCTGCGGATGGCAGCGGGTGGCTGAGCCGTGAGGAGCGACGTCACGCGGGCAGGAACCAGGTCCCCCTGCTGCTGAATTCGGAGGATCTCAATCAACGAGACGCGACTGTTCCAGGCGATCTCATCGGGCCGCGCGATCCGCGTGAGCAGATGGAATCGCTCCGCCGCCCTCTCGAGCGCGGCGGTCCGTTGCGGTCCGACGGGCAGAACCTTGGCGAGATCCAGCTGGGATTCCGCCCACTGGAACTCCACGTCGCGCGACAGCCCTTTCAATCGATGCGGCAACAGGTCCGCGTCGATCTGACGCTGTCCCACGGGTCGACTGAGGAGTCCGGACAGCGTCTGCTCCAGCAGACTGTGGGACCGCCCCAACCGTGCGAGGGCGTCCTCCAGCACCGAGATTGCCGACGTACGCGCCGACTCGTTGAGCGGAAACAGCTCGACCCGCCAGCGCAGTTCTCGCCCCTGGACCGCCGGCACCATCGCCCGTTGCGCGATCAGCAGCTCCCAATGAGGTATCTCGGGCACGGATGTCAGCAACTCATCGACCACGGCTGCGGCGCGCCACAGTTCGCTGCGCTCCTCTCCCCGGGTATAGACGGCGTGTGCCGCGTAGGTCCGGGAGAGTTCCACGGTCAACGCGACCTGCGCCCGGGATCGATCTGCGGGTCATTCAACCGGCGCAGAAGATCGGCTTCCGCGACCAGAAACAAGTGTCGCTCGCGCAGGCCTTCATAGTAGCGGGCCAGCACGCCCACCTCGGCTCCGGCGGCCGAAGTCGTCATGAGGCAGCAGGCCAGCAGCAGAACGAGCCGGTTCATAGGCATGGCAACAGATATAAGTACGCGAACACCCGCATCATCGGGGCTGCGCCGCTACTCGACAATCCCGAAGTCCGCCAGATCGAAGTCCCGGACACGCGCCAGGCGGGCCGCGTCCTTCAGCTTCGAAACGACGAAGTGCTTGTGGTTGGCGACGGCCTGCTCGCTGATCCCCAGCCGCTGGGCGACCTCCCGGTTGGGTCGGCCCAGGACAAACAGCATCTCCATGCATTTCAGGCGCTCGAATTCTCCCCGGTCCCGCCAGCCGTCAATCAGTTCCCGCAGACAATCGCCGATCACGCCTTCTTCGGCGGACCGCTGCTCGTGACTGCGGGCCAGGCTCGACGCAACCCGCCCGCGACCTGGCGGCTCCATTCCGCTGCCGGAGGTGCTGTCGGCCATCAATGGCAGGCGTGGGGCGCCGCCCCTCCCGACGGAGGACATCCGTCAGCTTGTGAGCAGCGATCGCGAACAGGAAGCTCTCGAGCGGAGTGTCATCATCGAAGTTGGGCAAGCTCGTGAGGAAGCCGACGAAGGTCTCCTGCACAACATCCTCCGCCGTCGAAGGGTTGCGAAGACGGCTCTGGACAAACGCCAGCAGCCGCCCTTCGTAGCGGTCGATACAGTCCTGCCAGGCAGCCTGATCACCACTGCGAATGCGGGCGACCAGGGCTTTGTCGGCGGCGTCGGCGGGCACGCGGGTCCTCGGTCTCGGGGATCAGGGGGCGTCGGTGAGTCGTTCACACTCTCTTCTGAGATCTTGGTATTCCGACTGCAGTTCGTCGAGTCTGCTGGCGAATTCCCTCCGGGTCTGTTCCAGTTCCGCCTCCCACAGCTCCAGACGTTGCCTGATCAGTTCCACTTCGGGGGGAGCCGTCATTGGATCTGGCTGGGAGTCTGCCCACGAGGAACTCGCTGTCGCACGCACCGCCCAGTGCATGCGTCCGCTCTCATCGAGCAGGCCCACGGCATCGATCTCGTTCCAGCCGGGGACCTGGGGGGACAGCAGGTGCAGCCTGATGCGATCCGTGGCGAAGCCTGAGACAACCGGCGCCACCAGAACGCGTTTCGCCGCTGGAACAGGATGCGGATCGTCGCCCCAGACCGTCATCGTCTGGCCGTCGTCGTCGAAGAACTCGATTTGTGACAGCGCGCCCGGGCTGTAGGTCTCGAACACGACGACCGCCACTGGCCGAACTGCTTGTCGGTAGGTCAGCTCCAGCCATTCGTTCTGCCCATCAGGTGTCTGGGACGCCCATGCGGTCGCGATGTCTCCCGGATCTGGTGTGTCTGGCCGACCTGTCGCCTGCTGTGCGCTCCAGGCGGCGACATCACGTGAGGGGTTCGGCCCCCCAGGGGTGTCCGACAGGTCTCCGCCGAACAGGGGATGCTCGAAGTCTTCGATAAGACCATCGATGGACCCGGCCTCCGAGCGCCCGTCGTCCGCCCGTGGCACGTTGATGACCGCCATCGATCCAATTCCCAGACTGACGGCAAGTCCGATAGCGAGGGCCTTGTCCATGAGGGTCTCCCGGTTGGGCAGAGCATGGGGGCGATGCTTTTGCGACGCACGAAGCACCGCGGGTGTTAGCAGAAATCTCGGCCGTATTCCGGGCGGGCCGTCGTCAGATCACGTCATCGCGGTGCGGGAGCACCAGAGTCCGCAGCGTCGGACCAAACCACAACAGCACGCAGAGCGTCGCCAGCACGATCGAGATGCCGCTTCCCAGGAAGGCCTGGGGGGACGCATCCTTGGTGATGCACTGAATGAACTTGTGCTCGAGCGGCCCACCCAGAATGAGACCGAGCACGATCGGGGCCAGCGGCACTCCACGCGATTCGAGGATGAACCCCAGCAACCCCATCCCGAGCATCACCCACACGTCGAAGTAATTGGCGCTCATCGCATAAGAGCCGACCACGCAGAACAACACAATGACGGGCAGTAGAATCTGTCGCGGCACACGAATCAGCAGGCCCCCCGCCCGAATCGCCAGCGCACCGACAGGCACGAGCACCAGATTGGACAGCAGGAACACGAGGAACACCGCATACACCAGCCTGGCCTGGCCTGGATCGTGCGTGGGGTCGAAGATCTCGGGCCCTGGAGTGATGTTCTTCATCAGGAGGACGCCGATCGCAATGGCCGTCACCGAGTCCCCCGGGATGCCGAAGACAAGGGCCGGAATCCAGGCGCTCCCGAGGGCGGCATTGTTGGCGCCCGTCGCATCGCCGATCCCCTCCAGCGACCCGTGACCGTATTGAGCCGGATCGCGCGAAAACCGTTTGGAAACGGCATACGCGATCCACGCTGCGATGTCCGCACCCGCACCGGGCAGCATCCCGACAATCGAACCGATGATACTGCTGCGCACCAGTGGCCCCTTCCGCCGGAGGGCCAGTTGCAACGGTCTCACGAGCGGCGGCAACGTCGGGGGGGAAGCGGCCGTTGTCTCTTCAGTGATGGCCGGACCTTTCGATTCTCCGTCGGCCAAGGGCGCTGCAGCCACGCGGTCGCGTCCCAGTTCGAGGACACCACGCAGCACTTCGGAAATGCCGAACAGTCCAATCATGGCCGGGATGAATTCGATGCCTGTGATGAGCTGGTCGAATCCGAACGTCAGTCGCGGAACGCTGTAGTCGGTCCCCAGCCCGACACACGAGAACAGCAAACCGAGCAACAGGGCGAAGGCGCCTTTCAGTCGCGAGTCGTCGGAGACAATCGCCGCGCAGGTCAATCCCAGCACGTACAACCAGAAGTATTCGTAGCTGGTGAAACGTCGGGCGAAGGCCGCCAGCTGGGGCGCCAGCAGCGCGAGCATGATGGTTCCGAACAGGCCGCCGACGACACTGAACGTCAGCGACACTTCGAGGGCTTGCCGGTGCCGGCCCTGCCGCGTGAGGGCGTAGGCGTCTCCGGTATAGGCGGCCGAGGCAGGCGTCCCGGGAATCCGCAGCAGTGCTGCCGGAATATCCCCCGCGAAGATACTGCAGGTGACGGTGGTGACAATCGCCGCGACCGCCTGGATATCGGTGAGAAAGAACGTCAACGGGACCATCAGCGCAACGGCCATGGTTGCCGTCAGCCCCGGAATGGCGCCGACAAAGATCCCGTAGACCGCCGAGAGCAGAATCGTCAGCAGCACCGACGGAGCGCACACGCCCTCAGCGGCGGTCACCAGCGTCTCCACGATCTGACCAGACGTTACTGCAACCAGCACCGGGCAGTCACCTCCTCCGATTCACCAGCCCCACCAGCCACGCGGCAACGAGACGCGCAACAGGGACGAGAACAGCTGATACACGCCGGGCACCACCAGCAGCACGACACCCGCACTCCCCAACCACGGCGTCCCCATGCCCACCAGCATCGCGAACAGCAGCACTCCAGCCAGCAGCACAAATCCCACCTGCTCCGCGAGCAGACAATACAGGGCGATGGCCAGTACCACGAGTGCGAACCTGGCCAGCGCAACCGCCGGAGGACGTCGGGCGCCCAACCGTACGCGTGTGCCGTCCCCGGCGACCTCCGGCAGGGCTGTCCTCCGACCGGTGCGCCACCGGGGCACTGCCTGCAGGACGAGCGTCATCCCGGCGAGCGCCATCAATGCCAGGGGAAAAGCCAGCGGGTTGTAACGATCGCGGTTGACTGAACGCATCGACTCGCTGGTCAGCAACTGGCCGAACTTCTGATCGGTTTCGGTGAGGAACTGCTGAAACTCCTCGCGGGGTCGACAAGTGTGGTCGAATCCCGCCGACGCCATGAACTCGGGAAAGGTCTGCCGGCTCTCGCCTTCGGTGGTACGGGACACAATGGCGGTCTGTCCGGTCACGACCCGCTCAATGGCTGTGAACAGCCGATCAACGATGGCCTGCGGGGTGCCCAGGGGCAACGCCAGTCCGCGCCACCCCCCCAGCGACCAGTCGCGACCCTGCTCGACGAAGGTCGGCACCTGTTCGTACCCCTGCACGCGCTGCGGCGCCATCACGCCCAGCGCCCGGATCTCTCCCGCCTGAAGCTGCACGTCCGCCTCTGGCAGGGAACAGCACACAAGATCGACGCCGCCACTCATCAGCTCCTGCAGCGACGGACCGGCTCCGGTCGACGAGATCCAGACAACATCATCGGCCGGCCGGCCGGCTGAGAGCAGCCAGCCCGCCAGTGCCAGATGCCAGGCCGCCCCGGTCGAAGTCCCCGAGGCCTTGAGAGCACCGGGATGCGCCGCGATGTCCGCCTCCAGTTCTCCCAGCGTCTGCCAAGGGGCGTCCCGACGCGTGAAGACCGCCGCGTAGTCTTCGTTGATCGACATCAGCGGGATGCAGTCGTCATACGAGAGATCGGTCAGGCCACTCCAGTGCAGCATGTTCAGTTCGAGAGTGATCATCCCCAGCGTGTAGCCATCGGGCCGGGCATCGAGGGCCCGGCTGTGACCGGTGACCCCCTTGCCACCGGTCGCGTTGATGACGCTCACCGGCACACCGAGTTCCTGCTCCAGGTGAGCAGCCATCTGCCGGGACACCCGATCGGTGCCACCGCCAGCGGCCCAGGGGCAGACGAGCGTAATCGGGCGACTGGGATACGGCTGCTCACGCGCGCACCCGCAGACAGCCAGAACACACACGGCGGCCAAGGCCATCGAATCGGAGTGACGGGGCATGAGTCTGTTCATGGTATGGGAGTCGCAGAGTATACCCGTTAGAGCATGCCACCCGCCTCCCAGGCACCAGGGCTGACGTCAGGCGAGGGATGCTGAACGACGCAGGACGATCGGCTCACCGCCGTGTGCCACTGGCTTTGCCAATGCCCGTGAGGAAACCGCATCGCGGCACAGTCGCCGCGTCATGGGGAGGGCATTTGCCTTTCGCGCCGCTCTTCACCTGCCTGAGAGCATGAGGGCAGGCCCTACGATCGCCGACGGCTGGACGCTCAGCTCTCGCCGCAACATGAGACAGCACTGGCAGAGCCAGTGGCACACACAGACCGCCAGCAGTGTCACCCGCCCATGTTGGCCCACGACGCCAGTGGCGTCGTCATGTAATTCACTTCTCCTTCAGGATCCCCTCGCGCCGATAGTGCTCGGCGAACCAGGCATTCACAGGAGCCGGATTGGTGGCCGGGTGATAGGGGGCGTCGCTCTCCGGCAGCAGGCGTCGGAGCTCGTTCAGCGTCTTGCGATGCTGGGGATCGGCGGCGAGGTTCGTCCATTCCATGGGATCGGACTGGTGATCGTACAGTTCTTCCGCACCATCCTCGTAGCGGATGAAGCGGAAGCGTTCGGAGCGGAGCGTGTGGTTTCCGCGGGCATAGGTTGTCAGGACCGCCTTCCGCCAGCGCGCCTCCGGGTCATCCAGCAGCGGAACGAGACTCTGCCCCTCATTGGTGGGGTTAGCCGGCAGTCCACACAACTCGAGCAGCGTGGGATACAGATCGATCAACCCGACCGGACGGTGCGAGGTGCGTCCCGTGGACTCACCAGGCCGAACGACGACCAGTGGAACGCGCGTCGCCTCTTCCCATAGGCCATGCTTGCAGACCCGATGCTTCTCCCCCACGTGATAGCCATGATCGCCGAAGAGAACGATCACCGTGTTGTCCCGATGCGGACTGGCCTCCAGCGCATCGAGAACACGTCCCACCTGATGATCGACGAACGCCACACACGCCAGATAACCCTGCACACATTTGCGGAACTGTTCGTCATCGTCGGCCCGCAGCCAGTCGAGAGCGGGATACCGGGGCATCTCGTGGATGCGGCGGGCGATCGGCGGCACGTCGTCCAGGTCATCGGCGGGAACCTCCGGCAGGACGATCTCCTCGAGCGGAAACAGGTCGAACCATTTCTGCGGCACATACAGCGGCACGTGGGGGCGGACGAAGCCGACGGCCAGAAAGAAGGGCTCCGCCGCACTCCGCCGCAGGTGCTCGATCGCCCAGTCAGCCACCTGATAGTCGGGCATCTCCTCGTCGGAGTCGGGGAACGCTCCCCAGTCGGTCTGCGTGCCGGTGAAGGGGAGCGACCAGTCCGGTTCGTAGTTGAACCTCACGGTCTCGTCGCCGGGCTTGGGTCCCGAGCCTCCATAAGTGCCGCCCGCCTGCTGAAACGCGACATCCATCGGATAGCCGTGCGTGATCTTGCCGACCCCCGACGTGGCGTAACCGTGCTGCGCGAAGTACTCGGGGAGCAGATGCCCACGGAAGAAGGTGGTATCGTCATCCAGTCCTTTGCGGCGCGGCTGTTCGTACATCCCGATGACGTGGGGGTAACGACCCGTCAGCAGCGAGGCCCGCGACGGGCCGCACAACGGTGCCTGACAGTGCGCGTTGGTGAAGTTCATCCCCCGCTGTGCCAGGCGATCGATGTGCGGCGTGAGTGCCTGCGGATGCCCCCCGAGGCAGCCGACCCAGTCGTTCAGATCGTCGATGGCGATGAACAGCACATTCGGGGGCGTGGAGGAGTCAGCCTCGCCTGGCCGTTCCACCTGCCCGACCTGTGCCAGCGTGGGCTCGAAGACGATGTTGCGGAACCAGACCTCGCTGCCATGATCGGTGAGCATCAGCTGACCCGTGCGGTTCCGGCCGAAGTTCCCGGCATCCGCAAACTTGCTCTCGGCAATCCGGCGATCCCAGTCGTCGTCGCCAACCGTGGCGGAGACCACCAGATGCCCGTTGAGCCAGTGTTCGATGTGGTTGCCCTCCACCACGATGCGGCCGGTGTTGAACTCGCCGGCCGGCTTGAGGAACTTCTCCGGCCCGGGTTCATACAGGTCGTAAAGGGCGGCACTGCTGTTGCGCGGAGAGAGCGACCGCCTGGCATCGTCGAAGATCTGGTACTCGCAACCCAGGGTCTTTCCGCCGTAGTCGCGAACCCTGTACTTGATGCCGCTGTTGCCCCCTTCGGCGACGGCCCATTCGAACGACAGCCGAAAGTCGCCAAACGTCTGCCGCGTCACAATGTGACCGGCACGTTTCTTCTGCGCACGCCGATGGATCACGCCATCCACGACCTCCCAGCCGTCGGGAACAGGCCGACCATCGACCGTCATCCAGCCGTCCAGCGTCCGTCCGTCAAAGACCGCCGGCCGCTCGTCCGCGTACACGATTCCGGGAAACAGCAACAGCGAGAGTACATACGCCAGGGCCGGTTCGCGGTTGCCTCGAGACCAGGGTGCGTGGGACATCATCGGGAATTCCTCGAGCAGAGATGGAGACCCCTAACCGGCAGAGAAGCAGAGATCAGATCAGATTAACGTAGTCGGCCTCGATCCGCTGCAGATCGAGCTTCCGCAGAAAGTTCGAATAGCAGATCCACGCCGACAGGGCATTCAGGTCGGCGAAGGGCGGAGGCAGGTAGCGTGGGGC
Source organism: uncultured Planctomycetaceae bacterium (assembly GCA_963715185.1). Classification (GTDB taxonomy): domain Bacteria; phylum Planctomycetota; class Planctomycetia; order Planctomycetales; family Planctomycetaceae; genus CAVPPT01. The sequence goes on along the minus strand of CAVQRG010000007.1, from coordinate 519,657 downwards.
TTCCACGAACCCTTCCTGAATGGCCTGGTGCAGCGTCCGCATGTCCTTGAGGGTGGCCTTCCCGACGAACAGTAGCGGGATGCGATCCAGCAAGCCCTTCTGCACCACCAGACTGACGAAGTTGTAGACCAGCACAAAGCCCTTGCTGTAACTGATGTCCTTGGTGAACGGGCCGCTGGTGGGTGTGCTCCCTCGAAACACGCGGGCCGCGTACTGATAACTGCTGACGTCATCGAAACCCTGTTCGAGGAAGAACCGGTAGACCTCGAGAAAGTCGGCTCCCGATTCGGCCATGGCGATGGCCCGGATGCGACCGGTGATCTTCAGCAGCCGCGCCGGGTAAGATGCCAGTGCCAGCGTCTCCATAAACACCGCCAGGCCCTCCTGTGTTACGGTCGCCGACGGTGGCCCTTTGCCCAGGAATGTACAGACCGGCTGCATCAGCCCGTTGAGCGTGGTCCCGAGATGAACCCAGCCTTCGTGCACCTCGAGGAGTCTGAGGTCCCGCTCGTTGAACTTCGCATCCTGCCTGAGCTTGATGTAGTCGGAACCGGCCGCCGCATCGGCCACGATGCCGTCACTGAGCTTCACGTTCACGGGATGTTCCGGGAAAGGGAACATCCGGGCGAAGCGTTCCTGCAGAATGCCCACGGCCTCCGCCGCGGGAATGCAGCGCGGCTCTTCCGCCAGGGCCGACTCGCGCTCGATGTTCTTCAGCGCGGCGGAGAGCATCTCACCGAAATCCGCAAGGTTCGGCTGACCGGCGGAGAAGACGTCGTGCGCACTGCCGTACAGCTCCGACGAAAACCGCGAGAACTCCGCGGTCCCCCGGGCGACAAGCATGTTGACCACGGTCACGTATTCGCGACACATGCGCCGCATCATCACGCCGATCGGGTTGAACTCGCCCAACTGGCGCTGGATCTCCCGGTCGAGATCCTCCAGCTCCCGCCGCTTGACATCCGGATCGAACGGGAGCGGACGACCGGAGTAATACGACTGGTCGACCGGTGGCAGCTCCCGGGCCTGCTGACTGAAGAAGGCCCGCTGGACGCCATCGTCCCACTGGACGGCATCCAGAATGCGAATCGGCTGCTGCACGGTCACCAGTTGGTCGGACAGTCGCCGAATCGCCTGCTTGATCTCTCCATTCGACTCCGACATCAGGTACCGTCCAGTTCCGATGAGGCACGGTCCGGCAGCGCCGCGTCCGACCGGCCTCCGTCCAGCATGCAGCATCGTCATGTTGACGAACGGGGGGTTCGGCGGAAAGGGAGAATACGTGGGATCGGTCCGTTTTCCCGCGACCACCAGCGGTCTAGAATGTCGGGTTCGTCCCGTAACACGTGGGCCGGCCACCCCGGCACCCCGTCCACCTGAAACTGATCGAGACCGCTGTGAACTCCCCAGACGCTGAAACCTCCTCCTCTGAGACAACCGCGCAACCTGTCGACCTGCCGCGCATCCAGCGGGCAGTCCGCGAGATCCTGGCGGCGGTCGGAGAAGACCCCGACCGCGAAGGACTGCTCGAAACCCCGGCCCGCGTGGCCCGCATGTATGCCGAACTGTTCGGCGGCCTGCACGTCGACCCGTCCCGACACCTCAAGAAGGTGTTCCAGGAGCAGTACGACGAGATGGTCCTTGTGCGGGACATCAGCTTCAACAGCATGTGCGAGCATCACCTGTTGCCGTTCATGGGGATCGCCCATGTCGCGTACGTCCCGCGGGGGAAGGTGGTCGGACTGAGCAAGCTCGCCCGCGTGGTGGAGGAAATCAGTCGGCGGCCCCAGCTCCAGGAGCGGATGACCCACCAGGTCGCGGACCTGATCAGCCAGGAACTGGATGCCAAGGGGGTCCTCGTCGTCGTCGAGGCGGAACACACCTGCATGACCATCCGCGGCATTCGCAAGCCCAACAGTCTGACGGTGACCAGCGCTGTGCGGGGGCTGTTCAAGGCGAACGAATCGACGCGGGCGGAAGCCTTCTCACTCATCAATCGCAAATGATCTCGCTGTTCTGCTTCCGCCTGATTTGCGGGATGAGTCTCTGCTGGCTGCTGATGCCCCGCCGCCACGTGACGTGCGGCTTCTTCCGCATCCAGCACATGGTCGCGCTGGGGGTGGCGGTTCTCGCGACGCTCGCCCTCAGCCTCCACGAGACCTCGCCGGGCTGGGGGACCTTATGGCCCGTGGGCGTGCCGAGAGCCCTGGGCATTCTCCTCGCCATCGTGGCCTACGCGGGAACCATCGCCTGGTCGCTGGATCGCCGCGGGGCCGGACTGGCATCGATTGTGTGCGTGTTGCTGCTCGCGCTCGCCGGCGGGGCCGCGACAATCCTCCTGCCGGTGGAGGCGACAGCGGCCGATCGGGCTGCGTTCTTGCTCAACGGATTCGGCGCCGCCTGGCTGCTGGGGACCGCGCTGACCAGCATGCTGCTCGGGCACTGGTATCTGACGGCCACGTCCATGCCGCTCACCCCGCTCATCCGGCTGAACCAGTTTCTGATGTCGGCGGCCTTGCTGCGTGCAGCCGTTGTCGGCAACTCCCTGTGGCAGCACTCCGCTTCGGCCTTCTCGGCCTCTGCCGACACGGCGCTGTTGTTGCTGCGACTCGCGGGACTGGCCGGACCGCTGGTGGCCGCGGTGCTGGTGAGCCGGATTCTTCGCTACCGCAATACCCAGTCGGCCACCGGAGTTCTGTTCGCGGGCGTGATCATGGTGTTCATGGGCGAGATGGCCGCCATGCTGCTGACCAGGGCCCTGGGCTGGCCGCTGTGAACGTCCGGCAAGTCCCCCCGACTTCCACACGAGCGGAAACCGCGGATGTGTGCTGGCGACAGGTTCCTCTCGACCGTCGAGAAGGCGGAGAACGGTCAGCGGGCGATGATCTGGTGGCGCAGGCGCGCTCAATTCGCGGACTGCGTCGTTCCCCAGCTGCGAGCCTCGGAACTGCGCGGCAGCACCGAACGGATCGTCACTCCGTAGGCTCCCGATCTCGACGCCGGCACACGGATCCGGGCCAGATCGACCTTTCGCCCGGGTCCTACGTCGGGCATCACCCACTCGATGGGTGGCGCAGGGGGGCGACTCCAGCGAGATGCGAAACGTCAGCGACCGGAGTGGTGAGAGATTCCGCAGTTTACCGATGCCCTGCACATACCCCCCCTGGTCGGCGCTGGATCAGGCCGATCTCAACCTGTCCCATCTGCTCCTGCATGGTGATGCGGCCCACACTGGGAGCCGGTGGAGTGATCCGGACCCGCTGCTTGCGTGCCGCGACCTCGAGCTGTTGACCGATCGTCGAGGCCAGCCGCGCCGGATCGAGACCGAACAGCTCTTGGAACTCGGCCAGTCGTAACGCGGGATCGGCCTGCGCGAGCGGCTCAAGCCGGCTGAGCCGACGCACATACTCGGCATACTCCTGCGGATGGCTGGTCACGATCTTCCAGTGCAGACACCACGCCAGCGTGTAGGCCTCTCCCGCGAGGATGTCTCCGCGAAAAGGTTCGTCGCTGGCGATGATGTCCGCAAAACTCAATTGGAACGGCTTGCGGGCGAGACCGGCATAAGTGCGATTGATGCGCATCGGCGAGACGTTGATCTTGGTCCCATCGTTCTCGAAACCGGTCGCAATCCCCTCGTCGAACCAGACCGGGACTGGTGCAAACCGCTGAAACAGGCCTCGATTATACACCTGCTGATGAATGGCCTCGTGCATCGGTACGGCGAATGAATCGCACTCATCCAGGCGGATGGCCAGCCAGTTGGTGTTGTGCGAGTAGAACCCCAGGATCCGCTCCGTTCCGGGCATCTGAGCACCGCCGAGCGTCGAGTGGGCATAGGCCTCGAAGTCGGCATCGGTCTCGAAGATGAGCAGCACCAGGGGGAACCGCGGCGGGTCGAGCTGCAGCCTGACCTCGCGTGCGAACCGCTCAAACACATCGTCGATGGACGACATGAAACCCGCCGCGTTGTCGAAGAACCTGTCCAGCCGGCTCTGGCCATCCCCCTCCAAGGGGGCCGTCAATACCAGCCCCACCACGAACGGCTGGGCAATGCGGTAGCGAAACCGCTCCGGCGTGAAGCGTTCTTCCAGACGCTGCGCCATTTCTGTGGCCGAGATCGGGGCGGGGTCCTCCCCGGGCGTGCGACTCTGGACCGCGGCAGCCGGGATCACCCGCGCCTGACCATCATCGAGCTCGAGGACCATCGCCCCCGACCCGGTCCCAGCCAGACGGGCCGTCACTACCTGCCGGTCCCCTTCGTGATCGACATACGTAAACACGTCGGCCCGGGTGACGCCGGGAAACGCGGCACACAGTACGCCGGCACAGCACACGATCAGTCGGAACAGGCGCTCGAGGGGAGGGGGTCCAGACATGGGCAAGCGTCCGCGGGACTGACGGGCGTGGTCTGTGACAGGTCGCTCCTCGACCGAACGCTTTTCTTCATCGTCGATTTGAACTGTGACGAGGGTGAGTATACAGTGTTTCAGTCATACAGGGCGAACTCTGTGCTCGGCTTTCTTCCGTCACCATCAGGAGCGCCGACCATGGCCACCGCCAAGAACGTACTGGGGACTGAACTACAGACCTGCTCGCTGGATCCCGTGACCGGGTTCTACCGGGACGGCTGCTGCAACACCGGAGCACAGGACGCCGGCCTGCATCTCGTCTGCACGGAAGTCACCGAGGAGTTCCTCACGTTCTCCAAGGCGGCGGGGAACGACCTGAGCACGCCCAACGAGATGTGGGGCTTCCCCGGTCTGAAACCGGGGGACCGCTGGTGTGTCTGCGTCGAGCGCTGGAAGCAGGCGTACGAAGCGGGCTTCGCCGCACCGGTTGTGCTCGAAGCGACGCATATCTCGACGCTCGAGTTCGTCAACCTCGAGGATCTGCAGGCGTTGGCCGTCGAGCAGGATTAACGGCCCGTTCGTCAGCGCTGTCGCCCGTCAGTCGAACCGTTCACAGACCTGTTGCAAGTCTGCCAGGTCGTGGTCCATCATCTTGCGCAGGCTGCCCATCATCAGAAAGCTCAATGGCGAGAACAGCTTCGCGACCCAGGTGACGGGACGGGCACCAAACTCCATTTCCACCCGTGTTCCCGCGCCTTCAGGGGCGAAGCGATGCACCGTCCGGTAATGGGCCCCACACGACTCGGCTTCGGCCGTATAGGCGCGGGGAGGATCGAACTCGGTGATCCACATCTCTTCGGTGGCCTGTTTGCCGAGCATGGTGCGCGTCTCTTTCCAGCGCGTGCCGAGGCCGAACGGACCGGGGGTGAGCAGGTCCACGCGATCGATGCCGCGGATGTTGGCGGCGGCCTGTTCGAGGCTGGTGAAGACCTCGAACACCCGTTCGATCGGTGCAGCGATGTGCCGGGTGGTCGTGACACTGGGCATTGGACATGGCTCCGGGTAAGTGGACCAGTGGACCCTCGGCGACGCGGGACGCCGGAGCCGACCGGTGCTGTTCATCCACCGTCCTGTTCGCGCAGCAGAACAGTAGGGCAGGCTCCTGCCTGCCTTCCTGACTGTGGCTCGGCGTTCACGCAGTCAATAGGCTTCTCCGTAATCGCCCCGGGTCTTGGGAAACGTAGGTGGCGGATACTTGCCGCAGGCCCAATCGGCCGGGTAAACGCCTGCTTTCACCCAGCGATGAGAACTCGAGGGCTCCCACTCGCCCGGGCACTGCACCAGCTTGTGCTTCACGGGGTTGTAATGGATGTAGTCGAAATGGGTTTGGAAGTCGTCTTCATCCTCAATCGTATGCTCCCAGAACCGGCGCTGCCAGATGCCGCGCCGCCGTTCGTGTCGCTTGCCAGCAGAGACTCGCGCATCGCGACCTCCGCTTGCCAGGAATCTCGTGGTGAAGGTCTTCTTGATGACGCTCCAGCGACCGGAGTAGTTCTCGTCGCCCCATGGCAACGTCCAGATCGCATGGAGATGATCGGGCAGCAGGACGATAGCGTTCACTTCAAACGGCCAGTCGCCCTGGCATTCGCGGATGATCTCGCCGAGCAATGTCCGGTGGGCTTCGACATCAAACAGCCTCCGCCGTCGATATGTGACGACGGTGAAGAAGAAGGTGCCGCCTGGCACATGGGCACGACGGTAGTTGGGCATGCAGCCATTCTAAACCCCAGGAAGGCAGGCGGGAGCCTGCCCTACGGACTCCATGCTCCACGAGACGCAGCCCGTGGGCGTGAGGAATTGCGAGCTCCGCATCGATACCAGTCGACCGACTAACCTTCGCCTTCTTCGCGCAGTCTTGCGAGCACGCTGTAGTCCTCCAGCGTCGTGGTGTCGCCGGCACTCTCGCGGCCGGCGGCGATGTCCCGCAGCAGCCGCCGCATGATCTTCCCACTGCGCGTCTTGGGCAGCGCCGTGGTGAAGCGGATCTGATCCGGAGTGGCCGAGCGCCCCGATCTGCTGGCGGACGTGGGCGATCAGGTCCTTCTTGACGCTGGGATCGGGTGTGTTCCCCTTGGGAATGACGAAGCAGCAGATGCCTTCCCCCTTGAGGTCGTGGGGATAGCCGACGACCGCGGCCTCGGCCACCAGGGCGTGCGAGACCAGTGCCGATTCGATCTCCATCGTACTCAGGCGGTGTCCGGAGACGTTGAGCACGTCGTCGACGCGGCCCATCACCCAGTAGTAGCCGTCCTCGTCCCGACGGGCCCCGTCGCCGGCGAAGTAGATCTTGCCGTCGAATCTGCTGAAGTAGACCTCGCAGATACCGGTCGTGGTCGCCGTAGAGCGTGCGCAGCATGTGGGGCCAGGGCTGCGTGATCACCAGCAGGCCGCCCTGGTTGGGCCGAGCGACTCGCCCGTCTCACTGACGATGTCGGGCACCACGCCGGGGAGCGGCTTGGTGCACGAACCCGGCTTCGTCGCCGTCACGCCCGGCAGCGGGCTGATCATCATGCCGCCGGTTTCTGTCTGCCACCAGGTGTCGACGATGGGGCAGCGTCCTTCCCGATCACACGGTGGTACCACATCCAGGCTTCGGGGTTGATCGGCTCGCCGACGGTCCCCAGCAGGCGCAGCGACGAGAGGTCGTGCTGCTGCGGCCACTGGTCGCCCCACTTGACAAAGGCCCGGATCGCCGTCGGCGCGGTGTAGAAGATGTTGACGCGGTGTCGTTCGACCATCTCCCAGAAGCGGCCTTCGTCGGGCCAGTTGGGGGCCCCTTCGTACATCATGGTGGTGGCGCCGTTGGCCAGCAGGCCGTAGACGACGTACGAGTGCCCGGTGACCCAGCCGATGTCGGCCGTGCACCAGAACGTGTCTTCGTCCTTCAGATCGAAGACCCAGCGGGCGGTCATCATCGTGCCAAGGCCATAGCCGGCCGTGGTGTGCAGCACCCCTTTCGGCTTACCGGTAGAACCGGAGGTGTACAGGATGAAGAGCGGATGCTCGCTGTCGAGTGGTTCGCACTCACGGTCGGCCGAGGCGTTGGCCATCAGATCGTGCCACCACAGGTCGCGCCCTGCGACCATGGTTACGTCGGCGCCGGTCCGCTCCACGACAATCACCTTCTCGACCGAGGGAGACCGGTCCATCGAGGCATCGACATTGGCCTTCAAGGGAACTTCCTTGCCACGTCGCCAGCCGGCATCGGCGGTGATGACCAGTTTCGACTGGGCATCGTGATTGCGGTCGGAGATGGCATCGGCGGAAAACCCACCGAAGATGATCGAGTGCGTCGCCCCGACGCGGGCACAGGCCAGCATGGCAATCGCCAGTTCGGGGATCATGGGCAGGTACAACGTGACGCGATCACCCGCTTCGATCCCGAGCGAATCGAGGACGCTGGCGAACTTGCACACCTCGTGATGCAACTGCTGATAGGTCAGCGTCCGGATCTCTCCGGGCTCTCCCTCCCAGATGATCGCGGCCTTGTTCTTTCGCCAGGTCTCGAGGTGCCGGTCGACGCAGTTGTAGCAGAGGTTGATCTTGCCGCCCGTGAACCAGCGGGTCTCCGGCATCTCCCCTTCCATGGCGGTGGTGAAGGGCTCAAACCAGTCCAGTTCGGTGCGGGCGAGGTCACCCCAGAACCCGGCCGGATCGTCCTTGGCCTGCTGCCACATCTGCTGATACTGCTCTTCGCTCGAGATCCGGGCGTTCTTCGCAAACTCCTCCGGGGGCGGGAACTTGCGATCTTCGTGCAGGACCGACTCGATTGCATGGCTGTCATCAGACATGAGTGGCTCCAGTGCTGGCAGTTAACGATGCGGGCAGCCTGTTTCCCGGTTCCTCGACGTTCCCAGTGCCGCGGCGACGCCTACCAAGACGTGTCTGTGTGCCAAGGCGTCCATCCGGGAGACCGTCAGTTGTTCGGGAAGAGAATCCGATGCTACGGCTGTAAGGACGCGAGTTCAACAGAGCGCACCAGACTGACCCCGGGCCGCCAAAGTTGACGCAACCCCTTCAAGCTGCGCAACTTCGACATTCTGGCCCCACCATGCCCGAAGTCCTCCCTGTTGCGTATCGCCGACGGACTTGAGATTCTATGGAGTAATCACGAATCCTGCAGCTTTCCCAGGACCCAGGGAGGACAACATGGCCATCGCCGAAACGTTGGATGCGTTTCTCACGGAGGTGCCCGAGGAAGTTCAGGAACGCTTCCACGAGATCGTGACCATCACGGACCGATTCTGCAGCCAGCACCTCGACGACGAATTCCGGGACGTCTGCCGCCGACTGGCCACCTGCCTCTGCCAACCGGAGTCGCCCGTCCATCGCGGGAAAGCCGCCAGTTGGGCAGCCGGCATCGTCTATGAAGCCGGACAGATCAATTTTCTGGGGGATCAGAACCCCACCCCCCGTCTCCGGTCTGAGGAGATCGCGCGGGGTTGTGGCGTCTCGACGGCAACCATGCACAGCAAGGGCCGGGATATTCGTGAGGCCCTGGGACTGACCCGGTTCGATCTGGATTTCACCATCCCCAGTCTCATGCGGGACAACCCGCTGGCCTGGCTGATGCAATTACCGAACGGGGCCGTGGTCGATGTGCGCAACGCCCCCGCGTCGATTCGCGAACATCTGGACTCGGCTGGACTTCTGCCCAGCACGATCACGAACCCGCCCGCACCGGCCGGAGACTGGCGCGAACGCAAGCTGGTCCCCCCGCCCACGCCACGCACCGACGTCGCGTATCAGATCCAGATTTCCCTGCGGCACATCGAACCGCCGATCTGGCGACGCCTGCTGGTCCCCGACTGTACGCTCGGAGAACTGCACCAGCTCATTCAGGCGACCATGGACTGGGAGAACTGCCACCTCCACGAATTCATCATCGCCAAGCGGCGGTTCCAGTCGGCAATGTCGCTCGAGTTCGACTTCCCGATGGACGCCTTCGAGATCGAAGAAGAGTTCCTGCTCAGCCAGGTCCTTCCGGTCAAAATGCGTAAGCCGTTCCAGTTCAAGTACGTCTATGACTTCGGGGACTACTGGGAACACGACATCACCGTCGAGAAGATCCAGCGGGGCCGAAACCAGCCCACCCGACCGGTCTGCCTCGAAGGACAACGGGCCGCTCCGCCCGAAGACTGCGGCGGTCCCTGGGGCTACATCAGCCTGCTCGAAACCCTCGCCGACCCCAAACATCCCGAGTACGAGGACATGCTCGAATGGTGCGGACCGATCGATCCCGAGGACTTCTGTGTCGACGACATCAACAAGCGTCTCACGTCCTGGACGCGACTCAGTTGAACCAGACGGCGAAGCCGAAGAATTCCCCCTGAAACAGCCGCGTCAAACGATTCCACGTTTCCGGTGTCGACAGCGGGCCCTCTTCGAGATAGGGGACGGCGTCGGTGCCCGTCGCGAACAGCACGAGGTCAAAGTCGCCCGGCTCGGTGAACACCCGCTTGACGTTGACCCCTGTTCCGGTCGCGGGAAACTCGGGTGGCTGGAACACACTCCGGGCGTACAGCCGCCAGAACGGAATCAGTTTCTTGCCCTGGAGAACTGCCTCCAGTTCGTCCAGCACCTCATGCCAGCCATCGATCATGGCACGCGACACGCGGATCCTCAGCACGCCGGCCTGATCCGGATTCGGAACCCACTCGCGGTCATCGTCCGTCTCTGCCAGGGCCCGCTCCCACGACAAACGACTCTGATCCACCATGCCCAGCAGATGTTCCCGGGCCGACTGCATGCGCACGGCATCCACCAGCGGGAAGTTGAACAGATGAACCGCTGCGACCAGATCGGCGAATCCCCGCGGATCCCACTGCCCCTGCAGCGACTCCTTCTGCAGAAATTCGTAAGGCGTGTCGACGTCCGGATACAACAGGTGGCCACTGCGTTCAAACAGTTCGTGGGCATCGTACGCCAGTCCCAGATCGCAGAACGCCATCAGCAGATGGCAGTAACCGCGCAGCCAGTGGACGTCGGCACCGTCCAGCGCGATCGAAAACCCTTCCCCCTGATCCGGGCGGACGCCGCGGTTGATGCCGGCAAACATCTTCCAGAGTGACTCGGCATCGGTCGCGTCACCATCCCCATCGATGTCGAAGCGCACACGCCCCAGGAACAACGGCAGCTTCACATCGCGGGTGTCGACCTCGGCCAGTGCGCGGTCGGCGGCATCCAGCCGCCTGGCAAAGCGCCGGAGCAGCTTGCGGGTGTCCTCGTAGGAGATCTGCTCGGGTGCGGCATTTCTGGGGATGGGAATCCGCATGATCGGCAGACTGACCAGCCGCCCGTTCAGCAGCCCGAAGCGATACTGATCTTTCGCGAGCCCCTCAATGGCCTGCAGAAACCGGACGACTCCCAACGCCATCCGCGCCTGCTGGTCGTCCGCCGTCTTGTCGACGATACCGGCAAACTCCTGTTCGGCCTCCCCCAACTGCCCCGCGCTGAGCAGGTCGTTGAACCGCTGTTCGTGGCCGGCCCGGAGAGTGCTCGAACCCAGCACAAGGGAAAGCAGCACCACCGCACCAACCAGCCGGGTCGGCAGCCCACGCATCTGTTGTCGCCCTGTCATGATCGGGTCCTCCTCTCTCGCCAGCGTTATCCGCTGCGTTGTATCACGCGGTATTTCCGGAATTTCGGATGCGCACCTGCGGGGCACCATGTTCAGTCCCCCCCCGGCTGTCAGCAGCAACCATCAGGCAGCCACCCACCGGGGAGTCCTGTCATCCGTACCTGTCGCTGGGCCTGCGGTTTCATGTGTCTCCCGACTTTCGCCTCCGCTGACCGTAGTCGTCATGCGGTCTCCCCCTGCAGCGTGAGCACCAGGTTGCGCCGACCGCCGCGGTTACGGTGTTCGCAGAGGTAGACCCCCTGCCAGGTGCCGAGCACGAGATGGCCGTCGGCAATGGGAATGGTCACACTCGCTCCCAGCATCGACGCCTTGACATGGGCGGGCATGTCGTCGGGCCCTTCTAGGGTGTGCACGAACGGCATGTTCTCCGGGGCGATGCGATTGAAGGCTGTCTCCAGATCGACGCGAACGTCCGGGTCGGCATTTTCGTTGATCGTCAGTGACGCCGAAGTGTGCAGAACAAAGACGTGCAGCAACCCGACGCGCATGTCGCGGATCTCGGGCATCTGCTCGACGAGATGCGACGTGATGAGATGAAACCCCCGCGAATGGGCCGGGAGTGTGATGCGACGCTGACACCAGGACATACCTTTTCGCTCGCTGCTGAAGACAGAACTCGGCGGACCAGGCAGAGGGGTAGTCGTAACAGGCACAGTCGCCGACGTCGAGGACACCGCCCGACTGTCGTTCGCTGCCCACCAGCGCCCGAGGTACGCCACAAGCTGCCGACCGGTCTGCCCGTGTGGGCTGGCGCAGCTAACGCGTCGGCACCTGCTGCAGATAGTCCAGCGCCTGGGCCGCCCGCTCCCCAATGAATGGCTCATCGCCGCCCAGTTGCGCAGTGAGATGCGCGCGTGTGGCTTCCAGCCCGGGATCGATCTGCTGCAGGCTCCTCCGGGCGGAGGCTCGCGTGTACCTGTCGCCCAACATTTCAGCGAGTGGGGGAATTGCCGCCCGTGCATCCTGTCCAAACGTGCCGCAGCGCAGCGGTGATGACTGTCGACCCAGCGGGACGGGGTGAGTGGTTCCGCCGCTACGTCCGCCCAATGCTTGAGCGACCGACTGGTGCCTGAACCCGTCATCAACCCGATGCGCCCCATCCAGAGCAACCCCAGGAGTGCCGTGGCCGCAACTGCCGTCGCTACGACAGCGACTCCGATGGTTCGCGATCCAGCCATGCGATCTTCAGTTCCCGATTGACAAGCCAAGGCGGGCTCCCGCTGCCACCGGCCAGGTCATCGATCGCCGAACGCGGCGCGTTCCAGGCGACCGCCGAAGGCCTCCCCCCGCGCGTCCGTCGGATCAGACAGCGTCCAGTGCACGACCGCATATTGGCCAGTGGTCAGATCCACTGCGATCAGGCTACGGTAGCCGAGCAGGGCCCCGGTGTGCCTCATCGCTGTCGTCTGGCCGTTCCGGATGGTGAGGCTCCAGCCCAGTCCGTAGCCCTGATTGTCGAACTGCTGACGGGTCAATTCCTGCCAGGCCGCTTCACTGAGGACAGGCTTGTCGCCCAGCCGACCCCGATGGAGGACCAGGCGTGCGAAGGCCGCCGTTTCGGTCGCCGTGGAATACAGGCTCCCCCCGATCAGCGGCAGCCTCAGTTGTGACTTCAGCAGATGCGGTGCGCCGACTTGTGCGACGATCTGGGCCCGGGGCCCCTGCTGGCCTGGGACGGCCACGTTGGTGTTGTCCGGAGGCGGGAAGAACGTGGTCCGCGCCAGCCCGAGCGGCTCGGCCAGTCTGGTCTGCAGAAGTTCCTCGAACGGTGTCTGTGCCGCCTGCTCGGCCACGAAACCCGCGACACAGTAGCCGGCACCACTGTAGGCGTACTTCTCACCCGGAGCAGCGATCCGCGGCTGACGAGCGATGAGCTCCACAGACTCACCAAGCGTCAGTGTAAAGTCCCGGATGGCCTTCTTCTGATCGGGCGTCATCGGGCCCTCTTTCTGTGAGTAGATGCCGCCGCGATGAGCCAGTAGTTCTCGCAGTGTGGGCAAACGGCCGGATCGCGGGTCCTCGGAGCCCGGCGCGAGCGTCGGCACCCAGTGGTCCACGGGTGTGTCCAGATCCAGACGGCCATCGTCGACCAGCGTCAGTATGCAGACGGACGAGAACGGCTTCGAACACGAGCCGATGCAGAACAGTGTCGTGTCATCCACCTTGCGGCGGCTGCCGGGAGCAATCGCCCCCAGCGCCTGCGTGAGCGGCGCACCGTTGGCTGTACCGACCGCAATCTGCGCTCCGACGATGATGCCCTGCTGACCGGCCTGCTTGACCAGATCGGTCAAGGCGTTCAACCGTGGCATCGGACCAGGTTGGGACTCGGCCAGACCGTGGCGGCACAACGCGCTGTTGAGCGACAGCACGACTCCGATGGCAGCGCTGAGAGTTCGGATGCTGGTCATTGCTGCCCTGGGGGGTTGCAGTTCCTCGAACGCTGACGGCGGTGCATCCGGGCCGAGTGGTGTACGCGACCCGCATCTCAGTCGACGAACCCGCCGACCGGCTTCTCCCGCGGGATCCGGGCCTTGAAGTCTCCGAGCCACCACCACTGCGTGCGGGCAGCGAGGTCCACCTCGCTCATCACGACCGTACCCCAGTCGGTTCCCTCGGCGAGCAGATCGCCCGTGTGACTCCAGATGCCGGTCTTCATCCAGCCGTCCCGGTCGTTGTACGTGCTGGTGACGAGGTAGATCTGATTCTCGATGGCCCGCGCCGCCGCCAGCCTGGGGTTGCCGCCCCAGATCGGCATGGCAATGACCTCCGCCCCGTTGTTCGCGAGGTTACGGGCCACTTCGGGAAAGTGCACGTCCCAGCAGACCATCAGCCCCAGTTTGCCGAAGCGAGTGTCGAACACCGGATACTCGTGACCGGGCGTGATACCGTTCGCGATTTCCTCGCGCGGCAGGCAGACCTTGCGGTACTTGCCCTGCAGGGTGCCATCCGGTCCCAGCAGCGCTGCGACGTTGTAGATGACGTCGCCGTCGCGTTCCGTCAGGCCCGCCACGATGTACAGGTTGTGCTCCCGTGCCAGCGTGCCGAAGAACTCGGTTGATGGCCCCGGCATCGGCTCGGCCGCTTCATCCACCGACAGTCCGTTCCCCACCTTGGTGAGACATTCGCCCAGGCAGACGAGGTCGGCTCCCTGCGCGGCTGCCTGCGCAATGAGGGGAGCGAACATCTGCCGGTTGTCGGCCGCCGACCGGCCTCCCTGTGGTTTGAAGTGCACTGCCGCCAACTGCACCTTGCGCGGGGCCGGGGTCTCGATCGGTTCGAGCGAGACGTCCTTCCACCAGACGGCGGCGCTGGTCGCCCAGCGAAGCGTCAGTTCCACGCGCGCCTGCGTGGCGTCAGCGGGCACCTCATAGACATCTGTCACCCGCATCCAATGATCGTCGACGGGCAATTCGTGCAGGGGGAACTCAGGGCGCGCCTGGTCACCATGGCTGCCCTCGACGAGCCGCCCGTCGTCGTTCTGCCACGTGATGGTCACCAGGGCAGAGCGTGCCGGCACGTCGATCCCCAGCGTGCGCCGCAGGCAGGAGAACCGGTAGTGGCGACCACCGGCAACCGGGAATGTCCGCACCCAGCTTCCGGCCAGTCCCTCACGCTCGTCGGCGGCGATCGACAGAATACTGTCGCTGCCATCGGCGAGAGACTGGAACAGAGGCTCCATCTCCGGCCGGGGTTGAGTCGTTGTCCAGCCCTCAGGAGCAGGAGTGGAACAGAGGACCAGCAGGCACGCAGGCAGCAGCGATGCGGATGAGATGGCCATGGTGGAGCCTCGCGGGAGATTGGTCGAGGACGGATGTAGAGCACCCGGAGATTCTACCCTCACTGGTGGTCCAGCGGGAGGCGCGCGTCCCCGGTCGGTGTTCGACGGCGGACAGACCGGTGCGTTCGCCGCCAGAATGTGTGGCTTCCCTTTGCCCGACAGACGTGATGCGTCACACTGAATGGCCCGATCCGGTTCACCTTGTGCAAGTGTCATGTTCGACCGTGTCCGCTATCTCCTGCTGCAGGTGCGGAATCCCGACGATCCCATGCGCATGCAAGAGGTGCGCTGCTTCGCACGGGCCCTGTCGACCACTACCGACCGCATCGATGTGGCCGACCTCCTGCACGGCGGGCCCGCCCCGCAGCAACTGGCGGCTGCCGATGTGCTGCTGCTGGGTGGGAGCGGACACTACTCGGCGACCGGGGCCGGAGACTGGCTCAACCGGACCTTTGACCTGTTGCGCGACCTCTACGCCGAGCAGCGTCCGACATTTGCCTCCTGCTGGGGATTCCAGGCCATGGCCCGGGTGCTCGGGGGGCGGGTCGTCAAGGATCTGTCGCGGGCCGAGGTCGGAACCCATCGGTTGTTCCTCACGCCGGAAGGTCACGAGGATCCGGTGTTCGGTCCGCTGGGGACGACGTTCAGCGGGCAGATGGGCCACGAGGACTGCGTATCGGAACTGCCCGCCGATGCCGTGCTCCTCGCCTCGTCCGACAAGGTCGTCAACCAGGCCTATCGGCTGTCGGGGGCTCCGATCTACTGCACGCAGTTCCACCCTGAACTCAACTGCGACGACCTGCTGCAGCGGGTGAAGCAGTACCCCGAGTACGTCGAACGGATTGCCGGTGTACCGGCCGTCCACTTCCGGGAGATGATCTCTGACAGCCGGGCCACCGAAGCGCTGCTGCTCCGTTTCGTCCGGCTGGTGCTGGAGTAGAATTCCCTCGTTCCCGACCGCCCCGAGCCTGTCTCCGACCCTCCGACGACGCGGCCCCTATGCACATCGCCCTGATCACCGCCGGCGGCGCCGGAATGTTCTGCGGGTCGTGCATGCACGACAACACCTGGGCCCGCGCCCTGATGGAGGCGGGAACGGAGGTCTCCCTGCTGCCCACCTACACGCCCCTCCGACTTGACGAGACCAGCGTCAGCGATCGGCACGTGTGGCTGGGGGGCATCAACGTGTACCTCGAACACCGGCTGAAGCTGTGGCAGCGGCTGCCGCGCCCTCTGCGGCGAGTGCTCGATCATCCCGCACTCATCAACCTGGCCACACGAATGTCCCTCAGCAACGATGCGGCCGAACTGGGGGATCTGGCACTCGACATGCTGGCGGGTGAAGCCGGCCCGAACGCCCGAGAGGTGGACGAGCTGACACACCACGTCGCAGCCGTCCTCAAGCCGGATGTCGTGATCTTCAGCAACGCGCTGCTCTCGGGCACCCTGCGCTCGCTCAAGCAGGCGTTCTCCGGGCCGGTGTTCTGCACCCTGCAGGGGGACGATG
Source organism: uncultured Planctomycetaceae bacterium (assembly GCA_963715185.1). Classification (GTDB taxonomy): domain Bacteria; phylum Planctomycetota; class Planctomycetia; order Planctomycetales; family Planctomycetaceae; genus CAVPPT01. The sequence goes on along the minus strand of CAVQRG010000007.1, from coordinate 503,320 downwards.
TGTTCCTGAACGACCTCCCCGACTCACATCAGTCGCGCGTGATCGACCTGGTGTCGCGCCGCGCGCAGCAGTTCGATGGGTACCTCGTGCACAGCCGCTTCTATCAGCAGCACATCGCCGAGTACCTGCAGCTGCCGCTCGAGAAGTTCTCAAGGCTGCCGCTGGGTATCGATCTGCAGGGACACGACGGCCAGCCGGGTCAACGGGAGCGGCAGCCGTTCACGGTCGGTTACTTCGCACGGATCGCACCCGAGAAGGGGTTGCACAACCTCGTGAAGGCGTTCGCACTTCTGCACCAGCGACGTCCCGAAGTCCGTCTGCGCATCGGGGGTTATCTCGACCGGCGGCATCGTCGCTATTTCGAGGAATCCCTGCGGGAACTGCCGAAGTCGGGTGCCCGGTCGGCGGTCGAGTATGTGGGGAGCCCGACGCACCTGGCAGAGAAGGTCGCGTTCTACCGCTCGATCGACGTGCTGAGTGTGCCGACCGACTTCCTCGAACCGAAGGGCCTGTATGTGCTCGAGGCGCTGGCGAACGGCGTGCCGGTTGTTCAGCCGGCGCATGGTGCCTTTCCGGAGCTGATCGAAGCGACGGGAGGCGGACGACTCGTTCCCCCCGGAGATGCCACAGCCCTGGCCGACGCGCTGGAGGACCTGCTGGACAACCCGGAGATGCGCGTCAGCCTGGGGGCAACCGGACAGATCAACGTCCGCGAACAGTTCAACCCGCAGGTGATGGTGCGCGAGACGCTGCGGATCGTCTCGGCCCGCCGCTGAGCGATACCAACCCACCTGACTGCGTGACCGCGGGTCAAGAGCCGGGGCGACCCGGTCGGGTCCTGGGCGTTGGGTGCTGAAGCGGTGACACAGGTGATCGCAGCCATGTGACCCACAGCAGCAGTGTGGCTGGCACGGCCAGCCAGCGCCACCCCGGCGGCCCGAACACGACAGTCGCATTGAAGATCAGGAAGCCGAAGAAGGTGTGCAGCGTCCAGCGGTACCAGCGGGGAAGACCATCGAGACCGTACTTCCAACTGAGTATGACATCCAGCGGCCACCAGAGCGTCATGGCGTAGTTGACCCACAGCCCGCCACCCCAGTTCCAGCCGGTGACTTCGTAAGTCTGCCTGGCCGTATGAGCGAGGGCAGCCGCATGGCTGCCGTGATGAACGAAGCAGAATGCCGCCGCGACATGCAGCAGGAATGCGAGACAGCCGGCCGTCCACAGCAGCAGCCTCCCCCGGGCGACGGGGGCAGAGGTGGAGCCCCGACGGGCCGAGGAGAGATCCCGGAGCAGGCAGCCGAACCACGCCAGCACCGCGATGCGGGCCGTCCACGCCACGGCGAGTTCTGCGATGTTGGGGTTCATGGGGACGTCACCCTTGATCCTGCCGGGGGGACTCGTCAACAATTGCCACGCGTCGCGAAGCTGCCCGTCCGGAAACTGACCATCGACAACCCCAGACCCGTCATTCTACCTATGTCTGTCCACGACCTGACTCGCAAGTTACAGCGCTCCAACGAATCCAAGATTGTCCTGCTGGTGGCAGATGGCCTGGGGGGCCTGCCACTCCAACCGGGCGGACTGACGGAACTCGAGACCGCCCGGACACCGTATCTTGACGCCTTGGCACAGCGGGGGACACTGGGCGGCAGCATCCCGGTGCTGCCGGGAATCACCCCGGGGAGCGGCCCCGGCCACCTGGGACTGTTCGGCTACGATCCGCTCGAGTACCAGATCGGTCGCGGCGTGCTCGAAGGGCTGGGGATCGACTTCGACCTCGGCCCGAATGACGTCGCCATCCGCGGGAACTTCTGCACCCTCGATGCGGATGGTAACATTGCCGACCGCCGGGCCGGGCGCGTCGGTACCGACATCGCCGCCCCGCTGTGCGCGAAGCTCGACCAGATCAAGATTCCCGGCGTGGAGGTGTTTGTCCGTCACGTGAAAGAGTACCGGCTGGTGGTGGTGTTTCGCGCCGCCGGGCTGGGGGGGGATGTCGACGACACCGATCCGCAGCAGACCGGTGTCCCTCCGCTGGATCCCGTGGCCCGCAACGATGCCGCCCGTCCCACCGTCGAGGTGGCCCGGGAGTTTCTGCGACAGGCCCGTGAGGTGCTCAAGGATGATGCGCCGGCGAACTTCCTGATGCTGCGCGGCATCGCCAAGCGGCCTCCCATCCCGAGTTTCGAAGAGGTGTATGGCGTCCGCCCGGCCGCCATCGCCGTGTACCCGATGTATCGCGGACTGGCCCGGCTCGTGGGGATGGATGTGCTCGACGCCGGTCAGACGCTGGATGATCAGATGGCCCGACTGAAGGAGGCGTGGGACCGCTACGATTTCTTCTTCGTGCACTTCAAGTACACCGATTCGACCGGGGAAGACGGCAATTTTGACGCCAAGGTTCAGCGGATCGAAGAGCTCGACGCGGCGATTCCCCAGATCACCAACCTCGACCCCACAGTGCTGATCGTGACCGGGGACCATTCCACCCCCAGCAAGATGCGCTCCCACAGTTGGCATCCGGTCCCCACGCTGCTGGCCGCAGACTTGTGCCGCTACGACGGGTCGACCAGTTTTGGCGAAGCGCAATGCCGCCAGGGGGGGCTAGGGCAGTTCGAAGCCAAGTATCTGATGCCGCTGGCTTTGGCCCATGCCGGCCGCCTGGACAAATTCGGGGCCTGATTCGTGTGATCCTGCACGCTGGTCCCGCCGTTCGCTGCAGTAACAGGAGGACTCCGTGAGTTCCACGGACGCCGATTCGAAACCGGAAGCCAAACACATGTCCAAAGACGACCGAAGTGAAAGAGGGGTCATTCTGATCTCGTATCCGAAGATCGTCTTCCTGTGGCCGACCTGGCTCGTGGCGATTGCAGCAGGGCTGACCATGCGGCTGACCGGCGATGCGCAATCCACCTGGTCGACAGCAGTCGCGTGGGCCTTTCTGATTACGATCTCGATCAACATGGTCGTGCTCTCATTCGACTTCCCGCGAGCCACCTCGCTGATCCTGTTCTTCGTCATTATGACGGTGATCCTCGGTGCCATTCTGCTGACAACACAGTATCCCGACTTCCTCCCCTCGTTGAACCGGGCCTTTCGGTCGATGACGCCGGCGGCCAACTCCACGTTCTACACCATTTTTGTGGCGGCGGTCGCCTTGATCTTCGCCGGGGTCTGGATCAACACGCGCTTCGACTACTGGGAAGTCCGCCCGAACGAACTGCTCCATCATCACGGAATTCTCAGCGATCTCGAACGCTTTCCCTCCCCCCATTTGCGGATCGAGAAGGAAATCAATGACGTCTTCGAGTACATGCTGATGGGCTCCGGGCGGCTGATTCTGCAGCCCAGCAACGAGCGCAAGGCCATCGTGCTCGACAACGTCTTCTGGATCAGCTCGAAGGAGAAGGAGATCACCAAGCTCCTCGGCGCCCTGCAGGTCCAGGTGCGGGAGTCCAAACCCTCGTAAGCCGGCGGATCCCCGCATGGATGGCCGCGTCGTTGTCTTCGGGCTCTACCTGGCGGTCTCGCTGCTGTGGTTTCTGCTCGGCCTGCCTCTCTGGCTGCAGAAGGTCGGCCCGAATCGCTGGTACGGATTCCGGACCGCCACAACCCTCCACAACGAGGATCTCTGGTACCCGGTCAACCGTGTCGTCGGGGTGTGGATGATGCGGACGGCGGCCATCACCGAGCTTGTGGCGATCGGCACCTTCCTCGCCCGGCTCCCCGTCGACGTCGCTGCCATCGCGAACCTCATCCCCTGGATGATCGGGCTGATGATGATGACGGCCCATGGGCTGTATCTCGTCCACTGCTGGAAACGGGATCAGAGCCTCCACGGGTTCGACGACTGGACGTGATCACGCCGGTTCAGGACCCGTCACTCGTGCACGAACTCGATTCCGTACCGCGGTGCCGCTTCAACCAGCCTGGCGATTTCCTCGCGCGATGGCGGCGGGGGTGTCGCGCCGGCGAACGGCTGCCCCACCTCGAAGAAGTACTGCTCCAACCCGGCCGGGGCATAGGAGATCAGCATTTTCGCCGGCTGATCGGTCGCGTTTCTGAAGGCATGGGGGTTGCCGATCGGCACGTTGACGAACGTCCCTGGCCCGGCGACGATCTGGTCCGCCCCGACCTGAAACGTAATCTCCCCTTCCAGGACGTAGAAGTACTCGTCTTCCCGCTGGTGCTGGTGGGGGGGCGGACCTCCCCCGGGCAACACGACCGCCTCGAACATGGCGTAGCGGCCGCCGGTTTCTTCGCCCGTCGCCAGAAAACGGTAAATGTCTCCCACCAGGCCAATGGTCCGACCCTCGCCCGGTGTGCGGATCATGACAGGCTGCGGTGCATCGTGTGACATACGCCTGATCTCACGGTTGACTGGTGTGGCGGACTGGTACCGCGGGAATGTGGACGTTGTCAGTCAGCCTGGCGGACGTTCGCTCTCGCATCGAGGCTGAGCGCCCCGCCACCGTTCGCCATCAGGAACAGCATGGTCCCCATCAGCGACAGGTTCTTCATGAACGAGATCATCTGCACCTGCTGTTCCTGCCCTTCGAAGTTCCAGAAGTCGTGGAAGAAGTAGGTCGCGAGCAGCAGGAACACCAGCAGCAGCCCCGCACCGATGCGCGTCTTGTAACCGAGGATCACCGACAGGCTGCCAACCACGAGAAAGGCGATGGCCCCGGCCAGCATGACCTGCGGAGCAGGGACTCCCTCGGCCGCCATGTACGCGGCGACATCGTTGAACTTGGGGATCTTGTTGCCGACCGCACTCATCAGGAAGATGGTCGCGATCATCATTCGGCCCAGAAGCGAGGCTGCAGCTTGCATGGTCTGTGTCCTTTGTTGGTGTTGAGTTTCGGTCGGGATCCGTTCAGGCCAGATCAAAGAGCATCACCTCGGCATCACTCTGCGCTTCGATCATCATCGAGCTCTCTTCGCTGACGGCGGCACCGTCACTGGTCTCCAGCACCTGCCCGTTCAGCGACACACTTCCGCGCAACACCTGCAGCCAGGCGTGCCGCCCCGCCGGGAGCGGGTGGTTGACGGATCGACCTTCGTCGAGAGTCGACAGGTAGATGCGGGCATCCTGGTGAATCAGCAGCGAGCCCTGCGCGGCATCCCGTGACGCAACCAGCCGCAACTGGTTGTGCCGCTCCTCCTCGACAAACCGCTGCTGCTCGTAGCTCGGCTCGATCCCCTTTCGCTCGGGCAACAGCCAGATCTGGTACAGGTGCACCGGTTCGTCGGGAGACGGGTTGAACTCGCTGTGCGTGATCCCGGTGCCCGCCGACATCCGCTGAAATTCGCCGGGCCGCAGCACTTCGCCGTTTCCCATCGAGTCCTTGTGTTCGAGTGCCCCCGCAAGGACATACGTCACGATCTCCATGTCGCGATGCGGATGAGTTCCGAACCCACGCCCGGGAGCGACGATGTCCTCGTTCATCACCCGCAGCGACCGGAACCGCTCGTGGTCGGGGTCCTGGTACGTCGAGAACGAAAACGTGTGCCACGTATCGAGCCAGCCGTGGTTGGCATGGCCTCGATCGCCGGCTCTTCGGATCCGGATCATGAGGTCTCCTCGCCTGGATGATTGCTGCTGGCGGTCACTTGGCCAGATACCCACCATCGACGGGCAGCGAAATGCCCGTCGTGAATGAAGCCGCATCGGAGGCCAGATACAGCACCGCGGCCGCGATCTCCTGCGGCTGACCCAGCCGACCCATGGGATGTTGTGCGGCCAGCTGCTGCCGGCCTTCCGTCCCTTCTTCACCGGCGAACCGGTCGATCATGTCGGTGGCGATCGCCCCCGGGGCGACGGAATTCACGCGGATGCCCTGTCCGGCCAGTTCCAGGGCCGCCGTCCTCGTGATCCCTTCCACCGCGTGCTTCGAGGCGATGTAGACGCCGGCCCCCGGCATGGCGATGTGGCCGACGATGCTGGAGGTATTGATGATGGAGCCGCCACCCGACTTGAGCATGGCGGGGATCTCGTACTTCAGGCTGAGGAACACCCCCAACACGTTAATGTCGAAAACCTTGCGGTAATCCTCGGCAGTCACCTCCGCGATCGGGCCTGTCTGCTCGATACCCGCATTGTTGAAGGCGATATCCAGCCGACCGAAATGCCGGATGGTTTCTTCCACAAGGTGCCGGACCTGATCTTCGTCGGTAACATCGGTCTGCACAAACAGGGCCTCGCCTCCCGCATCGGTGATCTCGCGGGCCACCGCCTCTCCTTCGGCACTGCGACGACCCGCCAGCACGACGCGGGCCCCCGTCGCAGCGAACTGCAACGCGGCCTCCCGACCGATCCCCGAGGTCCCGCCCGTCACCAGCACAACCTTGCCCTCGAATGTCATGGCCTCGCCTTTCAGTTTTACGTAAATGGTTGACATGTCATGTGTGTGGCCGAAAAGTCACGCCTCGATGCTCTGCACGCTTTCGCGCGCCTTTTCCAGCAGCCGGCTGAGCTCCTGCAGCTCCGCCCGCGTGAGATGCCCGATCAGTCGCTTGTGCAGGTCCATCACCGGCTGGTCCAGTTGCTGGAGCAGCTTCTGACCTTTCGGCGTCAGCGCCACGTAAACGACCCTTCGATCCTCCGTGCAGCGGTCTCGCGTCACGAGGTCGTGTTTCTCCAGTCGATCGAGCAGTCCGGTCATGGCGGGGACGACCTGGATCATCCGCGCGCCGATCTCCGCACAGGGCAGGGGCCGCCCTTCGCCCCGGAGAATCCGCAACACGTTGTACTGCGAGGGCGTGAGGTCGTACTCCCGAAACAGGCGGCCGAACCGGTTCTGGAACTGGTCGTTCGTGCGCAGGATGTTCAGGATCGACTCCTGTTCGGGAGCCGCGAACGGCCGCTTCTTCTTCAGCTCATGTTGAAGTCGGGTTGTCGACACGGCTCACGCTCCCTTCAGCAATTAAGTTACATAGCAACTGTTTGCATGTCAACACTTGTTGTGAACCCTTGTTTGAGACCATGGGCAACTCCCGCCGAGTCGCCGATCCCGGCCGGGAACGCCGGCCCTGTCGCCCCGGCCTGCCGGACACCTGCGCTGTGGCACCAACAATATCCAGCGCACCTCAGTTCAACGTCTCAAGCTCCGCGACGAGGCGAGGCAGCATCCGGGCCGAGGGGCCTCGCAGTACGATCTCGGCCAGCGACGTTGCCTCGGTCTCGGCCGGATTGACTTCGATGATGCAGACGCCACACTGCCGCGCCTGGTGAATCAGCCCCGCCGCCGGATACACCACCGCGCTGGTCCCCGCGACCAGCAGCACATCGCTGCGGTTGACCGCAGACCAAGCGGTCTGCAGCGCTTCTTCGGGCAGGGCCTCCCCGAACCAGACCACCCCGGGGCGGAGAAGTCCGCCGCAGGGGCAGGTCGGCAGGGGCGGCAGCGGATCGAGCGACAGGCGGGAATCGCCGCACCGCGTACATTGGACCCGGCGCAGGCTCCCATGCAGTTCGACCACACCCTCACTTCCCGCAGCCTGATGCAGCCCATCCACGTTCTGCGTGATCAGGGTGAATGTCCGCTGGCCCAGGGCTGCCAGCTCGACCAGTGCCCGGTGTCCGTCGTTCGGAACCGCGTGGGCGACCAGACGACGCCGTTCGTTGTAGAACCGCCAGACGAGTTCCGGGTCCCGGGCGAAGGCCCCGGGCGTCGCGACCTCCTCCACACGATATGCCTCCCACAGCCCGTTGGCCCGAAAGGTTGGCAGACCACTCTCGGCAGACACGCCAGCACCTGTGAGGATCGACACGTGAAGTGCGCGTTGCAACCGCTCCGCCACCGCAGCCCAATGGCGTTCGTCGCTGGCATCAATCAGCAGCTGGTCTGGCATGAGGAACAGCGCCTGGCGAGGTTTCGAAAGTTGCCTGATCGCAGAGGCACTCCCCACACAGGGCGACGGGCAGGTCACGGGAAGCTGCGGTCAGTCTTGAACCGCTACCAGATGTTGCCCGCGCCAGATGTGTAGGATTCCGCGTCGACACTCTCCGTCACCAGCGACTCGCATTCCAGTTCTCCGCTGGCCATCGTGAGGTCGGCGAGGATGTCGACACGTGCTGCGTCCAGCGTAATCCGCAGTGCCTGGATCGTCAGGCCTTTGCTGGTGACACTTATGGAATTCTTCAGACCATCGACAAACTCCTGGTTCGCCTGCAGGGCCTTGATCTGCCCCTGTTGAGCGTCAATCAGAAACTGGGCTTCGGCCAGGAAGAACGCCAGTTCGTCGACCTGGTCCTGAAGTCTCTCGAGCTCGGTGCGACTATCGAGAGCACTGACTGCAGTGGTTGGTTTGGGTCCTGTGTAGACATCAGCTGCAGGCACCAGCGTCGTGGTGGCGAGGGCCAGGAGTGCAACAGCGAAAAGATGAGTGCGGGACATGGGGGGGCTCCGGCTGGTTGTGGATGGGTCGGTTGCACGCTGCCCTTGTGGGCGACATTCTCCCCAGCGGAATTCCCAACCCGATGTTACAGCGGAACGGTTTGCGATCGCACGGCGTGCTTTCCGGCGCAGGCCGTCTCACCATGGCCGCCTCACCTGATCCGGTCACGCAAAGGCCTGCGAAGTCGGCTTGACGACGATGTCGGGCACATGGGCCCGCGGCGGCAGCTTCGCGATCATCACGACGGCCGCAGCGATGTCTTCGGGCTGCAGAATCCGGGCCCGATGTTCGGCGGTAACAGGCACCGGCCGGTTGTCGAGAATCGGCGTCTCCACCTCACCCGGGTACACGTTGCTGACACGAATGCCGCGGTCCTTCTCCTCGAGACCCACGCAGGTCCCCAGGGCCGTCATGGCGAACTTCGAAGCACTGTACGCCACGCCGCCGAGGGGACTGGCCCGGAGACCGGCGATCGATGAGATGTTCACAATCAGGCCATCCTTCCGCTCACGCATCTGCGGCAGGACGGCATGCATGGTGTTGTAGGCACCGGTCGCGTTGATCCGCAGCAGCTTGTCCCAGTCTTCGGGGACCATCTCCTCCATCGTCCGCTTGACGATGTTGGTCCCCGCGCTGTTGATGAGGATGTCGATCTGCCCGAGCTGTTCGGTCGCCCAGCCCACGAGGTCGAACGCACTCTGGCGATCGCCGACATCAGCCGCGCGACAGAGGATGGCAGGGGTCCCTGCAAATCTGGCCGCCGCTGCACGCAGCTTGTCTTCGCGACGGCCGGAGATGGCAACCCGGCAACCCTCGGAGGCCAGCGCCAGTGCACAGGCCTCGCCGATGCCCGTACCGCCACCTGTGATGAGCACCGTTGTTCCCGAAATCGTCATGTTGCATCCTTCCAGCAAGTGATCTGACTGACGGGGGGCCGCTGCGCTTGAGCGCGCAACGTTCTCAGTGGGTTTGCGACCAGGTCCGGCCGAGTGCCAGACCGATCCAGACCGCAGCGAATCCGATCAGCACGTTCGCAAACACATTCAGCAGGCTGAGTTTCGGATGGCCATCCAGCAGGAGTTCGATACTCTGGAAGCCGAACGTGGAAAATGTCGTCAGCGAGCCCAGAAAGCCGATGATGAGGAATCCCCGCACCGCAGGGGAGACCGACGTGTTGTGCTGCAGACCGGCCACGATGAGCCCGATCAGCAGGCAACCCAGAACATTCACGAACAGCGTCCCCATGGGAAACCGCCTGATCATCCAGGCGCTCAGGGCATAACGCGCGAGGGCCCCGCAGGCCCCCCCGAGGGCAATCGCGACCAGCGCAGAGACGCGTTCGGTCATGGCCGGGCGATCTTCCACAAATGCTGATCACTCCGCACGTACAGGGCACCGTTGGCGACGGCTGGCGTCGACAGCACGGTCTCACCGAACTCATGCGTGCCGACCACCTCGCCCGATTGCTCTCCCAGGCTGACCGCGACCAGGGTGCCGTCCTCGTTGACGATGAACAGATGCCCGCCGGCAATCACCGGACTGCCACTGAACCGGCCCGACAGCCGCAGCTGCCACTGCCGGGAACCGTCTTTCACATCCGCCCGCGTGAGCACCCCGCCACTGTTGACGACATACAGCGCGGAGCCGACGGCGACCGGACTCGAAGTCCCCGGTTGCAGTCCCCCCTCGTTCCACACGACCTCGGGAACCTGCGGGTTGCTGGTCCCCGGACGGAGCGCCGTGATGCCATTCGAGGGAACATAGACCGTTTCCGCGTTGACGGCCGAGGAGGCCATAGTGGCGGCACCATCCTGATAGCTCCACACCTCGTCCCCGGTGAGAGGGTCGATGGCCGAAACGCCGGCCGAGGATTGCAGCAGCACCAGTGTCCTGTCGCCGGACGGATCCTGCAGCAGCACGGGCGATGTCCAATTGGCCTTGCGGGGCCGGTCGATCCGCCAGCGCGTCTCGCCGGTACGGGTGTCGATGCCCGTCGAGAACGACTCGGCATCGTTCTCAACCATCGCGACGACCGTCTCTCCGACCACAATGGGGGACGAAGCCATCCCGAGGCTGTTGCTGGCATTCGGATAGTCGTAGGTCAGACCGCGAAACCACAGCAGATTGCCGTCGAGATCGAGACAGGCGAGATCATTCGACGAATAGAAGGCGAAGATCCGCTCGCCGTCACTGGCCGGCGTCGGGGCCGCAACGCAGGTCTTGGGATGACAGACGGTTCTCCCCGTTGCCCAGAACTGCCGGTCCCACAACAGCTCGCCGGTCTGTTCGCTGAACGCGAGCACGTGCAACCGGTCCTGCTCGTACCCCGTCCCGCTGGTGACGATGACCCGGCCGTCCACCACGATGGGACTCGACAGACCGCGACCATCCAGTTCGACCTGCCACGCCACCGGCGACCCTTTCGCCCACTCGACCGAAACAGAAGGCTCTGTCGCGGCGGTCACGTCCGTGCCCCGAAACTGTCGCCAGTCGGCTCCCGTTCCCAGCAGGAGTGCTCCCAGGGCCAGCAGCGTCTGGATTCGTCGATCTCGCGTAGTCATATGTGGTCCTTGTCGGCTGGATCCGGCAGGTGCGCGAGCCGCCGAACACGCCCGGCGACCCGAGGGTATTGCGAATCGATCTAGGGTGCGGATGCGGCGCGACGATCACCGGTCTCGGAAATCGCCCGGCCCGAAAAGTCACAGACACGGAAGTGGAATGCCCATTCCTGGGCCCACTCCTGATCCTGCTCGTTCTGCAGCACCTTGAGCAGAATGCGATTCTCCCCCGCCTTGAGCCGTGCCCGGACACGGTACTGATCGAACCTCTTTCCCCGGTGATACTCCTCCCGGGCGAACAGCAGCTCGCCATTCAGCCACATCTTCCACGCGTTCTGCGTCGCCAACCGGAATTCGATCTCCTGCTCTTTCGGACTGTCGAACACCGTCGTCGCATACATGATGGCCCCCTTATGCGGACCTACGAGCTCGGCGATGTCGAACATACCATCCTCCTTCTCGGAGGCGAACGTCTTCCAGCGAACCGGCCCGATCTGACCGGGATACTCGGCGTCGAAATCGAGCTCCTGCTCCGGCGGATAGGCCACGTCGAAGCCCGACATGTCCTTGTTGTCGAACGGGCCGACCAGCGACCAGTCCATGACGAACCCGAAGTGCTCGATCCGGTCAACGTCGCGTCCCAGGTCCTTCAGGGCTGCGACGATAATGTCCACCTGATCCTGGTCCACGGCTCCCTGCAGTGCCTGGTCCCAGGTGGTGCGGGCCTGTTCCTGCTGCCCACTGTTCGTGAACTGCTCTGCCGCGGTGATCAGCCGGGCGACGGCATCGCGCCGCAACTCGCCGCTCGGGTCATCGAGCATCTCGGGAATCAGTCGATCGGGTGCCGTCTCGTCGATGCGGACCAGCCACTCATAGACCAGCCGGCGGACATGCGGATCATGAGACCGCTCGCGCACGAATGCCTCGAAGTCGTCGGCCGGGAGAGAACCACCGGACGAACGCGTTCGGTCGGCAATCGCCTCGAATGCGCCAACCAGCCAGTTGCGGGCCAGGGGGTTCGCGCCGTCGCACCCCTCCAGAATCGCGATGAGGGCCGAGGCCTCGGACTGACCAAGCTGTTTCAGCGCGGCCTGAGCCGCGGCATGGCCCTCGCCGCGGGGGCCGACCTGTTTGATCTGCTGAATCAGCGGCGCGACATCGGCGGTGCGAGTCTCCGCCCGAGACTCCAGAATCCCCACACAGAGCAGGAGTACGCCGACACTCAGACAAGAAAACCGACTCATGCAGTGCCTCCAGAAGCTTACCGAATACACCGTTCGCGCGAGTTTACCCAAGCAGCAACCCGATTGCATGCCCGGGAGCATCCCTCGTGATTCCAGAACAGCGTCAGGACTCGATTCTCGGATCGTGTGCCACTGGCTCCGCCAGCGCAAAAACGGTTGGAGCCGAACTGGTCAGACACTTGCATCGCCAGTGGCACTCGCATTGCAGGTGTCGACGCAGCATCAGCGGACCGGGCTCTGCGTCGCGCGAGATTGCTGGGCCAGCCAGGCGCAGGCGGGCCCGGGCAGTCCTTCATGTCCCCCGTCGAAGATCGTCACCCGCGCCGCACCCGCTCTGCGGCGCAGCAGGATCGCACGACCGTAGGTAGGGTCCCCCGCCATCTCCTGCGGTTGCGGGTTTGCGAGTCGCCCGGTCTCCCACAACCGATGCATGTCGGATTCCAAAATAGCCTCGTGGCCGCCGGCTGTGGCCACCACATTGAATGCCCGCAGGGAGTGATGGATCGGCACCGACCCGGTCCTTCCATCCCGCACACCAGCGTTAATATCGAGCGGCAGTCCGACCGCATGCTGCAGAAAGTGAACTGACGAGCGCTCGTGATACTGACGGTCGATTTCGTCGCTCATCCCCGGCGCGCCTCCGCAGCAGGCGGCGATCATACGGGCGTATCGCTGCGACTCGGGATGGAACTCGTGAAATCGATACCAGTCCGCGAGGTCGCTGATCCCAACCCACGCCGACGCTGCTGAAAACCGTTCCGGGTGCTGGCCAGCCATCAGCAGGGTCATGTGTCCTCCCCCCGAGACGCCGGCCAGATAGATGCGGTGATCGTCCACCTGATAGCGCTTGTCCACCCAGTCCATGGCATCGAGAATGTCCTGCTGCGCTGCCGATGAGCCGCACGCCTCGGGGTGATCGTTGCGTCCGCGAAAGTTGGGCTGCAGGTAGATCCAGCCGCGATTCACGGCCTCCCTCAGCCAGTCTGACCGATCCTGGGTGTAGTCGTAGCTCCACGTATGCAGCGACACGAGCAGAGGAACCGGCTCAGAGGACGCCCCTGCGGGGACCCACAGCCGCGCCGGCTGCACGGTGCCGTCGTGCGTGCTCGGGATGC
>CAVQRG010000007.1:0-485000 GCA_963715185.1 uncultured Planctomycetaceae bacterium | reverse complement strand
GTTGTGCGAGCAGGCAGTCCGCCGCTCCCTGCATCGTTTCCGTTCGCCTTACTCGCAGCACAATGTGCAGAACTTGTTCAGGCGGCCGGAGTCTGCCCCGTTGCGGACGGCCGGCTGAGACAGGTTCCGATTGCGGGGTTTGCGTTGCCGATGAGACCACTGGGCGAGGCTGCGCGCCCGGTGGGGACGGCTTCCGCCGCAGGTCGCGAACGCGAGGCACTCGCGAAGGTTGCTCGATGTCAGGACGTCGGAAGGTGCAGAAACGAGCGACGCAGCCGGAGGATTCGTCGCCTCCGGTGGACTCGACCATCGTGCGCCTGCTCCGGTACATCTACCGCCCGCTTCCGCTGACCGTCGCCGCCGCATGGCTCGGCTATTGGACGCTGAGCCCCCACGTTGCCCGCTGGCTGCCCGATCTCCAGCAGCGTGAGGAATACCGGCTGGTGCTCAGTGAGATGCGTCTCACGCCCCCGGGCCGCTGGGTTCCGGCCAGTCTCGTCGACGAGGTTGCCGAGAGAAGTTCGCTGCCGCAGCCACTGCCGCTGCTGGACCCTGGACTGGCCGAACAGGTCGCGCAGGCATTCCGTGCACACCCTTGGGTCGAGGGGGTTCGTGAAGTCCGTGTGACTCCCCGGGACGGAATCGCTGTGCATCTCGATTACCGCGCCCCGGTGCTGATGGCGCAGACGAAACGTGGCGTGTATCCGGTCGACCGGGCCGGGGTGTTGTTGCCGCCGCAGGACTTCTCGGCGGAGCACACCGCAGAGTTTCCGCTACTGATCAACGCCCCCTCGATCCCGCAGGGACCGGCGGGTACGCCCTGGGGTGATCCCGCCGTGGAGGGTGCCGCCCGACTGGCTGAGGTGCTCGCCCCCGGCCAGCGGCTGAGCGACTACTGGCAGCGGCTGGGCCTGGAAGCCATCGCCCTGCTGCCGCGCACGCAGACAGGGGACAAGCCGGCTGCACCACAGTACGAACTCCTGACCGACTCGGGGACGCGCATTCTCTGGGGGCACGCGCCAGGCGAGGATGTTCTGGAACCTTCGCCTGCGCAGAAACTGGACCGTTTGCTGCGATATCTCGATGCGTACGGTGGCTTCGATCAGCCTTACGGACCACGCCGGTTGGACATTCATCACTGGGAAGAGATCTCCCAGGAGCCGCTTGATTTCTCCCGCCAGCCTCGCTGAATGGACGGGCTCGGCCCGGCCGTCGCGGCCTGATGACGGTCGTTCAACGAATCTGTTCCATCTCTTCACGCGACAGCTTCCCGCCAGAGCGAAGGACCGCCCCGGTTAGCCGGATGGCCCACGACTCGGCGCCGACCTCTTGCATCTGCCGCAGCATGGCATCGATGTCGTAGTCCACACGCCGGAGGTGGACCTCGCCATCTTCGATGATGGCGTAGGCGGCCCGCGGATCGCCGTCGCGGGGCTGGCCCACACTGCCCGGATTGATGACGTGGCGGTCGCCGACCTGCAGGTGGAACTGAACATGCGTATGTCCGACGCAGATGTACCGGGCCTCGATGCCCTGCAGGCGGGCCTCCCAGCCGACGGGATCGTTGATGAGGTACTCGTCCATCGGGTCGCGGGGCGTGGCGTGGACGAGGTAGACCGACTCGCCCGCGAGCTGCAGCCGCCGCGTCACCGGCAGCCGTGCCAGGTACTTGAGGCGGCGGGGATCGATCTGCTCCCAATGGAGGGGACGTGTGGCCGCCGCAAGTCGGCGGAATCCCGGCCCGCCGCGGGCCGTCACCCGCTGGGCGACCGCATGATCATGGTTGCCCCGGACGGCCGCCGTGACGTATTTCTGGGCCCACTCGATGCAGGGGACCGGATTGGTCCCGTAATCCACGAAATCCCCGACACACAGGCACGCGTCAAACGTCTCGTCAATCGCTGAGAGCGCTGTCCAGTTGGAATGGATGTCCCCGACAACGAGGATTTTCATAACTGGCCTCCTGCGGGATTGGCCCTTCTGAAGTGCCCGGAACGCCCGGACCAGGCCGGTCGGCGGTGGGAGCCCCCTTGACCCTGCTCGATCAGAGATTGTCTAATAGCGTGTGTCAAGCAAGAGTGTGGGTCGCTCCTGCCCGGTCTGCACGTCACTCGACGGTCCCAGGGCCCCCTTCCCCGCCGGTGGATAGCATGTCTGACGAGTCGTTGGCCCATCTGACGTTGCGCGACAAGCTCAAGGAAGCCGAAAACGTGACGCGTCAGTTGATTGACCACCTGGAGCGGGGGTATCTGCCGAAAGCCCATCAGTTGCGGCGGCTTTCCCGACAGGGGTTGCAGGCCGATCAACGGGAGAGCATTTCCGACAGTTCCATCCGGGAAGCCGTGCTCGACATCCTGCAGAGTGACGAATACGCCCGCCAGCTCTGTGAAAAGACGGACACATTTCTGAAGTCGATTACGGCGGACGTCGACGCCACCTTCAACCTGTAAGCCGCGCGTCGCGAGACGTGGGGCCCGGTGTGTTGCCATGAGCCACTCGGCGGCCAATCCGGATCTGGGCGACTCCGCCTCGGACCCGTACTTCCGCAAGCCGATGCCGCAGGTGCGGGAAGGTGGCTCTTCGGTGCGCGGTGTCGAACTGGCCGGCGCTGCTTCCGAGAGCGGCGTCGGACCAATGGGGACCGAGTGGTGGCGGCGGATGTTCCCCCTCGAAGAGCCCGGGTCGTCTCCACAGACGGCCACAGGCGTCCTGCTCGGCCATTTCCGGATCGAGGAGGAGATCGGCCGGGGTGGAATGGGTGCCGTTTTCCGGGCTGTCGACACCCGGCTGCAGAGAATTGTGGCCCTGAAGGTCCTGGCACCGTCGCAGGCGAGCGACCAGTCCGCGGTCGACCGCTTTCAGAACGAGGCACAGGCAGCCGCCCGCCTGGATCATGAGAATATCGCCCGAGTCTACTACGTTGGTGAAGACCAGGGAGTGTTCTTCATCGCCTTCGAGTTTGTCCATGGGACCAACGTGCGGGAGCTGATCCGGTCGCGGGGAAACCTCACGCTGGCGGAGACCGTCAATTACGGGTTGCAGACTGCCCATGCGCTGCTGCATACCGACGCTGCCGGAGTGGTCCACCGGGACATCAAGCCGTCCAATATCATCATTACGCCGACAGGACGCGCGAAACTGGTGGATCTGGGGCTGGCCCGCAAACAGGATCCCGAGGCCTCCAAGGATCTGACTGTCGACGGCACCACCCTGGGCACGTTCGACTACATCTCCCCCGAACAGGCCAAGACACCCCGGGCGGTGGACGTGCGGAGCGACATCTATTCGCTGGGATGCACGATGTACCACATGCTCACCGGAGAGCCGCCGTATCCCCGGGGAACGATGCTGCAGAAGCTCCTCGACCACCAGGGGAAGGACACTCCCGATCCCGCGGCCAAGAATCTGAGCGTGCCTCCCGAGCTGTCAGCCGTCATTCGCCGGATGATGGCCCCGGACCCCGAAGATCGCTACCAGACCGCCCCGGAGCTGATCCAGGACCTGGGGGTGATCGCGCATGGGCTCGGGCTGCAACCAACGCCCGCCGAAGGGCTCCTGTGGACAACACCCGCACATCGAGGATTCGCCGGATTCTGGGATGATTATCGGGGCTGGATTCTCACGCTGGCGATGCTGCTGGCTGTAGTGGTTGCCATCGATTCGTCCCAGTCCCTGCGCCAATCACGCACCGACGGGGCAGGACTGCCGCCTGAGGAGAGCGGAATCTCCGCCGTCACCGACACCGGTCCGGGCACCGCCCGCGACACAGAGGCCATCCCTTCGGGTCCGGCGGGTGCCGAAACAGCCAACGTGGAGTCCCCCTCGCTGGGGCTCAGTCCGCCGCTCGGGGTCGAACAGTTCGGGAGCGAAAACATCATCGACTACCCCCTCGGGCAGTCGACCGCCGCATCTGCAGAGATCCCGCCCGCGGCCACGGCTGTGCCCGCTCCCCAACTGGAATCCACCATCGGGCCTGCGACCGCAGCGGGCGGTACGAATGGACCGCTGACCGGTAACCCCGAGCTGGCACTGACCGAGGGGAGCGACCCTTCGAGCCACCTCATGGAAGTCATCGCCTCGACGGTTGTCGGTGCAGACAGACTGGCAGCGGAATTCCGATCGACACCCGCAGCACCCCCGACCGCGTCGACCCTGCCCATGGATCTGCCAGGAAACCGCCCCGATCCGTTCGGTGTGGTGGAGCTGACGGGTGATCGTCTGGAGTACTACCCGACGCTGGAAGCCGCCTGCCGGGCAGCACCCAACAATGGCGTTGTGGAGATCCGGTTTACCGGGCGATTTCCGGAATTGCAGCGTCCGTTGAGGATTGCGAACAAACGACTGACGATTCGCGCGGCCGCAGGTGCCCGCCCCGTGCTCCGCTTCGCTCCGCGGGACGAGCAGGGTCGCACGGACGTCGCCCGGATGATCGCACTCGAGCGGGGTGCACTGGAGATCTATAACATCGATCTGGAAGTGGTTGTTGAACCCGAGTTTGCCGCGGAACGCTGGGTCCTGCTGTCGCTGTTCCGTGCGGAACAACTGGTCCTGCGGGGGGTGTCGCTGACGTTGTTCAACGCGCCCCGCTACCCCGCAGCGGTGGTCGAACTCCTGCCACCCGACCTGCAGGAGTTTTCCGAACTGATGTCCGAGCCGATCCGACGCCCGGCCACGCGCGTGGACTTCGCCAATTCGCTGGTGCGCGGCGAGGCCGACCTGTTCCGCATCGACAACGCTGATGCCGCCCGTATCCGTATGGACAATGTGGCGATCGCCCTGAGTGGCTCGGTCATGTCGGTGCGTGGCGTGGACACGATCGATCTGCCCGTAGATTACATCGCGGACGAGTCGGTCGAGATGAGCCTGCAGCACGTGACGGTCGCGCTCTCGCGGCCGCTGGTCGACTTCGAGGTTCGCCCGGACTATGCCGTCCCTGCGGTGCTGCTCGATACACGCGATAGCATTATCGTGATCTCTGAAGCCCCGCTGGTCGCGATGCGCGGTGACGATGATGTGTTTCAATTCCAGAGCCTGCTGAACTGGTCGGGAAGTCACAATGTGCTCCAGATTGATGATCCGGTCTGGAGGATCGAGTCCGAGCTGTCGTTCTCCGGACCACGGGATTTCACCTTCGAACAATGGCAGGAAGTCTGGCGCCGCAGCAGCCGCGCCGAGCGACGTGCCCGCGCCCCCCTGCTGCAGGAGCCCTCCAGCAGGTTCCGGGCGGGCTGGTCAGTGGACGACTTCGCCCTGCGGGAGTCCGACCTGCTCGTCAATCCGGCGGCAGGGAGTGCCAGCGACGGCCGAGACGTGGGCGTCCAGCTCAGCCTCGAACGCATCCCGGCGGGACCGGCCGTGTCCGAGGACTTCTCCACCACACTGCCCCCGAATTGACCACAGCGGGCCGGCGGGAAGCTCTGGATTTGCCGCTTGGTCCCAAGTGTCGGGCATTGGCTGACCCGCAGACGCCTCACAGCCGGTCCTGACCCGAACCCTCGGATCGAGCAGAATGACAGTTTCTGGGGCTCAGATCTGGACGGGCGGGGTCTTGCGCCTATAATTTCCGGGTTCGGGTTTTGCAGAATGCTGGGCCCGAACACATGCCGGCGGCTGAGTCACCCCACCTGAGTGCCGCCACAATTCATTCCCAAGGAGGCCCGCGAGGCCTGACACACTCGCACGGAACGCACCCACGAATTCAGGGTGGACCACACGCACGCATTGAAGCGACGCCGAGATGACTCCCCCGTTCGCCAACAACGTAGCGTTTCGATCTCCTGAGGATCGTTCTCATTCGCGACACGCCAACATGTGGATTGCCTGTGCAGTCTCGTGTTGTTGTTTCGCGTCGCTGCCGATGCTCCGGACGCCGGAAGGACCTCAGCGCCCCGCCACCAAAGTTGTCGAGGGGGCACTTACAGCCGACGTCTCTCGCGGTCGTCTCGATGTCGTGTTGTCAGAGCAGGGACGGCTCGAAAGTGCCAACAACGCCACCGCGATCAGTCAGTGTGAATGGTCCGTGCGCATTCTCGAACTCGCTCCGGAGGGGCAGTGGGTCGAAGAGGGACAGGTCGTCGCCGTACTCGACTCTTCCGAGATCGAGGAACGGCTGCGCGAGCGCGAGATTCGACTGATCGAAGCCGAGGCCGAACTCGCGCAGGGCGCGAATCGCTGCGGATGCAGAAGCTCGAAAACGAGAGCGGGATGGCCAAGGCCGAGCTGGCAACACTGCTCGCGAAACTTGACCTGACCAAGTTCGAAGACGGCGAGTATGAACGGTCCCGCAAGGAGTCCGAAAACAACGTCGTTCTGGCCGACGAGAACTATCGTCGGTCGTTGAAGTACTTCGAGTACGTCCAGCGATTGGCCAGCAAAGGCTATCAGAGCCCGATGGACGTGGAGCAGGAACGACTGAAGGTGACTCGTTACCGAAACGAGCTGCAGACCGCCGTCGGAAAGCTGCATGTGCTCGAGACGTACGAGTACCCGCGTGAGATCCGCGAGTTGCAGGCAAAGGCCGAGGAGTCTGTGCGCGAACTGGCGCGGGTCGAGAAGCGGGCGGCTGTGGCCGTGCTCAACCGCGAGATTCGCATGCGCTCCCAGGAATCCCGGATGCAGGCGACCCTCGACTATGTGGAACGGCTGCGCGACAACATTGCCGCCTGTACCATCCGGGCCCCGCAGAGCGGCGAGCTCGTGTATGCGTCCGAGGGCTATGGATCCAACAACGACATCGAGGTCGGGGAATCCATCCGCTACCAGCAGTCGGTCGTGCATATTCCGGACTTCAACCAGATGAAGGTCATTGTGCGTGTGCACGAATCACGCATCAACGGCGTGACGGCGGACATCCCCGCCCACATCCGCATCGATGCCTTCCCGGATCGCCAGCTCAATGGTCACATCGAATCGGTTTCCCGTGTGCCGACACGCGGAAGGTATCCCAACTACGACTTGCGCGAGTATGAGACCGTGGTACGTGTCGACGCCGAACCCGATGAGCTGGCCGGTCTGAAGCCCGGCCTGACCGCCCAGGTCGAACTGCATCTGGCCCGGGCGAACGACTGCCTGCAAGTCCCGATTCAGACGGTGGTGGACGTTGCCGGTCAGCCGATGGTATTCGTCCAGACGCCCGAGGGCGTCGTGCATCGAGCCATCAGCATGGGGCTGACAAACGACACTCATGTCGAAATCCGCTCGGGGCTGCAGGAAGGGGACGCGGTGCTGCTGAGCCCCCGCACCAACTGCAGCGATCTGCTGTTCGCCCTGGAGCAGGAACGGCAGGGAAGTGAGGTCGAGGCCAGTAACATCGGCGGCTAGGCTCCCTCACCGCTTCCGTTCGTAAGCCTGCTCATCGATGGTGTCGGCCGATTGCGATGGGGTCGGCTGTCGCTTCGTGCTACACTGGGCCATTCCCCTCGACGCGGGAGCGGAGCCCATGTCGTCACCGAGTACCACCAACCAGCGACGGCCGCGATCAACAATCGCCCCGGAGACGCCGACCAGCACGCACGCAGTACAGCTTGAATTTCCTCTGCTGCTGGCGTGCTTCTTCCTGTCGGGTCTGGCCGCACTGGTCTATCAGACCGCCTGGATGCGGCAGTTCGCGGTCGTGTTCGGAACGTCCGAACTCGCGATTGCCACGGTGCTGTCCGCCTACATGGCGGGCCTCGCGGCGGGGTCCACACTGGCCGGACGGTTCCTGAAACGTCTCCGGCGTCCTGTGCTCGCTTATGGCATTCTGGAGTTTCTGATCGCCGCCGGTGCGCTGCTGGTTCCGGTCGGCCTGCGGATCGCGCGCTGGCTCCAGGTGCTGACACTCGGGGGGCAGCCCGCTCCTCCCGATGCCGGTGGCTGGATGCAGCCGGCCTTGTACGTTGCGACCACCTTTGTGGTGCTGTTCCTGCCGACCGCCTGCATGGGAGCGACGCTGCCACTGCTGACGAGTCACGCCGTCCGCCGCCAGGACCAGATCGGCAGTCGAGTGGGGCTGCTGTATGCGTTCAATACCCTGGGGGCGGTGTTCGGCACACTGATCGCCGGGTTCCTGTTGCTGCCGGCCCTCGGGCTGTTCCGCACGACGCTCTGCGGAGTCTTCGTCAACATGCTGGTGTTCGGGGTCGCCTTCCTGCTGGCAAGACTGAACTCCGCAGATCGCGCCGACCCTGGTACCGCGTCGGCATCCGTGAGTGACGACCAAGTCGCGACCACCAACCGCCGTTCTCCCGCAACACGGGCCCCCGCAGAGGATCGCGCTCCCGTCGTCCACTGGTACCGGGGCACCGGTTGGCTGCTGCCGATGATGCTGGTGTCCGGCATGGTCTCCTTCACCTACGAGGTGTTGTGGTCCCGACTGCTGGGCCATCTGATTGGCGGCAGCGTGCATGCCTTTGCCACCATGCTCGCCACGTTTCTCACCGGCATTACGTTCGGCAGCATGATCGCCTCGCGACTGGCGTGGTCGCGCCACTCGGGCCTGCTCGGCTTTCTGATTGCTCAGTGCGGAACAGCGCTGTTCTCGATGCTGACCTACGCCATCCTCGATTTCCTGCCGGAGTGGATTCATTCGCAGCCGTCGTCGGGTCCCATCAGCCCGATCGCAACAGCCGTGCGCTGCTCGCTGGTGCTGCTGCCATCCACGCTGTTCATCGGCGCCACGTTTCCGTTCGCCGTGCGGGCGATGACCGAAACCCCCGAGGAGGCCGGCCCGATCTCCGCCAGGGTCTACGCCTGGAACACGGTGGGGGGCGTCATCGGTGCGGTGCTCGCCGGCTTCATCATCGTGCCGGAACTGCAGTTTGCCGGGACGGCGCAACTGGCGATCGGCGTCAACCTGCTGCTTGCGACGTGCGCTCTGTGGCTCCTGACGGACCGCCTGCCGCTGCGGGTCGGCGCGCTGGCCGGCCTGTTGATGTACGCCGCCATCTACCACCCGGGAATCCCCTACAGAATCCTGACCGCCTCAACCTTTCAGTACGACACCCGCCTGCCGGAACGCGTCAAGTACCTGGGGGTGGGCCGGTCGTCGACCGTGATGGTCAAGCAGGAATCGCTGATCTACCGGGTCTCCAACAACGGTCTGCCGGAAGCCGTCATCAGTCCGAAAGGGACCCCACCCATCGGTCGCGAGGTCCATCTCTGGCTGTCGGCGTTGCCCCTGCTGGCCCGGCCGGATGCGGAATCGATGCTCGTGATCGGGTTTGGCAGCGGCGGGGCCGCACAGTCGATCCCGCAGACGGTCCGCGATATCGACGTGATCGAGTTGGAGCCGCTGATCATCGAGGCCAATCGCGAGATGGCCCCCTTCCGGGCCAACGATCCGCTCAGCGATCCGCGCGTGAACGTCATCATCAACGATGCCCGCGGGGCGCTCGCACTCACCGACAAGCGGTACGACATCATCATCTCGCAGCCCTCTCATCCCTGGACGGCCGGGGCCTCCCATCTGTACACGCGCGAGTTCATGCAGTCTGCGTCCGACCACCTCACCGAGGACGGTGTCTATCTGCAGTGGATGAATTCCCAGTTCATCGATGGATCGCTGTTCAAGGCCCTGGGACAGACGCTGCTGGACGTGTTCCCCTATGTGCGGCTGTACATGCCCGGGACCGAGGAACTGCTGTTCATCGCGTCGGCCGCCCCGATGGATATCGAACGCCAGTTGTGGCAGTCGCGGGACGAGAACGGCCTGTATCCGTTTCTGACCGGCGACCCCGATCGACTGACGGCGTACGAGACCATGGGGATCAACGGCGTGAACGACATCGCCGCTTCGCTGGTCCTGGATACCGAGGGCCTGCGGCGGGTCTGCGCCGGCACCCGCTCACGACGGACGACCAGAACCGGCTGGCGTTTGCCTCGTCGCACAACCGGGCGGCCATAAGTGACGACGAACTGCATGACCTGTTCAAGGTAGAAGATGTGCTGCTGCGCCCGGACAGCCCGCTGAATCAGCCTGCCGACCTGCCGCTGAACCCCGCGATCATCGCTCACCGTCTCTCCCGACTGGGCCTGAACAAGCGACTGGTCGACTATGTGCTCACGCGAACAGAGCGGGATGAATGGGCCCTCGTGCGTGGCATCCTGGAGATGAACCGTGGCGAGGCCCGCAAGGCGGCCGAGCTCTTCCTGGAGGCGTACAACCTCAACCCCCAACGGAACGACGCAGCCTTCTGGCTCTGCGAGATGGCCTCCGAGTCTCTCGCCCGCGATCCCGATCCTGGACCACCACTGAGCCCGATTATCGCCCAGCTCACCGAGCCGGAAGCCACCGTGCTGAAGGCCTGCATTGCCCTCAACCGGGATGATTTTGCCGCCATCGCCCGCCTGGAAGAGCCGCTCTCCCGGGTCTCTCCCGAGAAGTCCTGCTACGGACGCTCATTGCGCTGCCGCGCCGGCTGGCGGGCAGGAAGCACCCGGGCCCCGAACCGGGAGAAACTGGCGGCCGAGGCCGTCCTCCTCGCCGATCAGGCCAGCGCCATTACCCCGGGGACCATCAACATGACGATGCGGCTGAATGCCGTGGCGATGCTGCGTAATGCTCCCGCCATCATGGAAACGGCCCTGCAGATCCTGATGAACCTCAAGGAATCAACGTTCGACAGCGCCGCCAAGTTCCTCACCGAGGGGGGTGGCGCCCACGTGATCCTTACCCAACTCGAGAAGCTGCGCGGGAACCCCGAGGTGGACCAGCACCGCCTGCAGGACATCATCACCAACTACGAGGAATGGATCCGCGCCATCCAACCGAAGAATTCCGGCGGGAAACCGGCCGGCTGATCCTTCGCCACACAGGCGCACCCCCCGGACGTGGGTAATGGCCTCACGACTCGAGGTTCGCCGCCGACCCCACCTGTGAAGCCCCTTGGTGGGAGTGCCCGTCGAGTCGTCGCAGCGCCTACCGGTTGACGGCCGCTTCGCCCGAGACTTCCGCAGCGTCAGCCCCGGGCTGAGGCGGCACGGGCAGGTTGCGGATCCGCAGCGGCACTTCGAGGTCCTTCATCCCCACGTTGAGTATCAGCTTCAGCCCCAACTGCGGCGGCAGTCCCCCCGCAAAGCGGAACACCTGGAACGACTGACCATTCCGTCCGGTTTCGGTCGCCTGGTCGACGTCGGCAATCTCGACACCCTGATCGTCGACCGGAATGAACTCGGCGATGCGGTCGGGGCTTCCTTTCAGGAGGCGGACCATCAACTGCTCGTTGTCGATGCCGGCCACGACCTGCAATCCGTACTTGGCCAGATCGCGGTTCGTCAGCGGACGTCCCACACGCTCCTCGATCCCCTTGATCAGCACTTCGGGCTGTTCGCGGACTGTCCGCAATTGCAACGAACCGTTGAAGGCCGCGATCTCCTGCGTCCCTTCACGAGGAGCAGCGAACTGGAACACGGTCCGTACGCCGTCCGGCGGGTGTTCGGCAAACAGAGACGTCCGGTCGACCTCCTGGAATCCTTCTTCGTCCGCAAACATCTCCTGCCCGACCGCCAGCAATTCGAGCTTCTCGTCTCCGGATGTCTGCAGAGGGGCGGCCTTGACGGCACCGATCGCGTCGGCGTCGAGCGCCATCGGCCCCGTGACATCGACCAGCACATGAAGCCGCGGCCCCCCCGCAGCTCCGGCCGGGCTCCGACCCTGCCCGGAGCCGAAACGTCCGGACTCCTCGTCCGCCTCCATCTCCGATTCTTCGCTGTCGTCCCCCTCGAAGGATTCGCTGGAGAATTCGAAGCTGGGTGCCATGCCCCCCGGCAGGTCCCCGGCGGTGCTCCAGCGTACCTGGGCCTCGACCATCAGGCCTTCGGGCAGTTCCGTCCCGGGATCGCCCGGCGTCCACACCAGTTGCGCGCGATCCGCCTCCGAAAGTTCCTGCTCCGGAGCAGGGACCGCGAGGTTCTCGAAGCGAAACGCCACCGGGATCTCCTGCACGCCCGAAAACAGCGTGATGCGCAGGCCGGCATCGTCCGGCAGTTTGCTCCCGGCGGTGAGCTCGGCGGTCACGCGTTCCCCATCACTGAACCGGCCCCAGCTCGTGTTCTGCTGCGGCAATCCGGACGCGTCGACCAGTTCCATGGTCCCGACCGGCGTCCCCGCCGGATACATCACCTCCAGTGTCTCCATACCCCCGGCGCCCACAAGCCGCAGTGTCACTCCCGCAGCCGCCAGATCCGGATCGCTGAGCGGAGCTGTCGCGTTCTGACGAACCTGGGGGATGACGATCTCCTTCTGCTCGGCGGCGACCTGGAGGGTGACCTCACCTTCCAGCAGCCCGATCTCCTGCAGCGGCGTTGCCGGGGGATGAAACCGATATCCCGTCAACAGCCCGTTCTGCGGATGGGAGACGAAGACGCCACTGCGGTTGAGACGCACGAACTGGTGCAGAGGGGAGTCCATTTCGGATTGGTCCGAAATTGCCCCCAGCCACTTCAAGCGTCCGCCCCCGACCGGCTCCAGACTGGTCAACCGGAGCTGACCGAAGCCGACCGCGTCGGCTGCCGGACCGTCCACTGCGGCGATCGCGATCTCCAGCGGGACTGGTGGGGCAGGTCCCGGCCCGAAGTGCATCATGCGGCCCCACCGCACGAGTGCCAGCAGTCGCAGGCCTTCGGGAAGTTCCGCGGCATCGGCGGCCGGCTGACCCCGATCGAGAACTTCCTGCAGGCGCTCCCCATCGTCGAAGCCTTCCATCATCATGTCCGGTCCGCCGGGAAACTCTCCTCCGCCGAGGGCATTCGCCATCATCATCCCCATGATGAGGCCGGGCAGCTCAGCCAGCTGATCCTGGGCCGATTCCGGCAGCGTGGTCTTGAAGTGCACCACGGGCGCGTCGTCCTCGACCGTGACGCCCATGTTGTCCACAACCGGACGCAGCAACTTCACCAGCGGCGGCGGCAGGGTTGCCTCCGCGGCAGCGAATGCTGCCTGACCCTGTGAGACGAGGTCCGCCAAACCCTGGCGCACCTCCTCGGCCCCTTCCGCAGCATCGCAGGGCACGGCCACACCCAGACCGATGCCGCTCGCCAGCGAGACATTGAGGGTCAGCGCCGTCGCATGGTCTGTCAGTGCCCGGTCGAGGGGCTCGTCGATCGTCGTCTCGTCGACCCGCATCTGATGCAGAGCCTCCCGGTCAAGAGGGACAATCGACACCGCGATATGTGCCTCCGGATCAATCTGGAGGAAGTCGGACGTCGGCCGAGTCGGCTGGTCCCGACTCTCAATGAGCCCCTTGAGAAGCTGCTCCTCTGCCACGACCACCAGCCGCGGCTTGACAACGAACAGACAGGCCCGTTGGCCGCCGCCTTCCGGAAGCACGTAGTACGTGATGCCGGCATGCTCGGCTGAGGTCACGACGCTGTCGTCTTCCAGATCCTCAACATCCAGATCCTTCAGGAGCCGAAAGACCGCGACCTGCCTGGTGTCGATCGACTCCATCGATTTACCGGCGGCGTTGCTGCGCTGGGCATCGTGACCCGATGGACTCCCCGACTGTGGGCGCTGGGCATCGTGGGCCGGCGGGCCCCCTGACGATCCCGATCGCTGTGCATCATGACCGGCAGGACCGCCCGACTGCGAACGCTGGGCGTCGTGGGCTGGCGGGCCCCCTGAAGATCCCGATCGCTGCGCATCATGACCGGCAGGACCACTCGACTGCGGACGCTGGGCGTCGTGGGCTGGCGGGCCCCCTGACGATCCCGATCGCTGTGCATCATGACCGGCGGGACCGCCTGACTGCGAACGCTGGGCGTCGTGGCCGGAAGTGCCCCCCGTGTACCCCGGCGGCGGCTGGTAGTACAGCCGCACGACCTGTGATGAACCAGTCGGGAGTGCCGACTGTTCCTCAAGCTCCTCGGTCGAATTCTCGAAGGGCATCTCACCTTCCGGCTCTGCACCACGGGGAAACCCGCCGGGCAGTCCCGACGGCAACAGCGGCATCCCCGGCGGGAGGTTCGCGGGCACACTCCGGGCGAGGGCGGCCAGGCCCGACACTCCAACGGTGACCGTGTCGATGTCCTGCGGGCTGACCCCGAGAAGCTGCTGCGCGTTCTCCAGGTCGACCGGTGACGATGCCATCAGCATCTTGACGAGCGGGGTCTGGAGCCCGTCGGCGACGCGCACGTG
Organism: uncultured Planctomycetaceae bacterium; assembly: GCA_963715185.1. Classification (GTDB taxonomy): domain Bacteria; phylum Planctomycetota; class Planctomycetia; order Planctomycetales; family Planctomycetaceae; genus CAVPPT01. The sequence goes on along the minus strand of CAVQRG010000007.1, from coordinate 470,887 downwards.
GAGCACCACTTCGGTATCGGTCGGCAGATACGAGAGATCGATTGACGACTTGCCCGCTTTGCCCTTGGCCTGTTTGGCCGCGCCTGAGCGATTCTTACGAGCTTCCGCCTGTTGCGGTTCGCTGTTCTGTTCGGGGCCTGCTGCCGCATGGGCGCTTGCGGACTCCTCGGCGGCAGGTGGAGACTCATCACCGCCACCACAGCCGGACAAACAGAGCAGGACCAGCACGCTGCCGAACGGTGTCAGCCCCCGGGTCCAGTCAGAGAGGGCACACCTGCGCCGGATTGACAAAGCCATGAGAGACTCCGACGGCGAAAGAGAATGGTGGTCGAACCGCGTTGCGATCCCCATCCGATGAGATCGGATGACGCGTGTCACATTAGCCGAAAATCGGACCAACGGCCATCCGGCGGTGCAGAAACCTGCACCTGCGCCGCTCCCCTCGCGAGTCTCCTCCACGAGACGCAACGCGGGCCCCGCATCATGCTGTCCGTTGTCCCCGAAGCTGCGCAACGGTGCCGGCAATGATCCCGATGGCCCGGTCAATCTCGGCCAGCGAGTTGTCGAACCCGACGCTCAGGCGTACTGCAGACCGGCTGACCTCGGGCGGACAGCCCATGGCCACCAACATCGGAGCCGGCTCGCTCGAACCACTGGCACAGGTGCTCCCCAGGGAACAGCCGACCCCCTTGAGATCCAAAGCCACCAGCAACGCTTCACCATCCACACCGGGAAACGCGATGTTCAGCGTGTTGGGGAGGCGGTCCGCCTGCGCGCCATTGATGACCACCGGGGCGCACGCCCCCGCGAGGCCGGCCTCCAGTCTGTCGCGCAGTTCCCTGATGTGCCGGGTCCGCTCCTGGCGATCGTCGTGCCACATCTGCAGGGCCACCGACATCCCGGCAATCAGCGCCACGCTTTCGGTCCCCGGACGTCGCCCCCCCTCCTGGTGTCCGCCGAACACGGCAGGAGCCAGCCGCACATCCTCACGAACCAGCAGCGCACCCACCCCGCGCGGTCCATGAAACTTGTGAGCCCCGACGGACAGGGTGCTGGCCCTCAGCCCGGCGAAATCGACGTCGATCTTCCCGGCCGCCTGCACGGCATCGACATGCAGCGGAATGCCATACTCCTCACACCAGCTGACCACGGGGCTGATGTCCTGAATGACTCCGGTCTCGTTGTGGGCCAGCAGCAGCGTTGCCAGCCGGACGTCGCGCCACGACACGCCCTCGAACGTCTGCGGGCGCAGGCGGCCGGCCTCGTCGACTGGCAGGGTGGCGCGTCGCCAGCCCTGCGACTCGAGAGAGCGAATCGTCTCCTCGGTGGCGGGATGCTCACCAGGCGGCAGGGCGACCGTGCCAGGCCGGCCCTGCGCAAATCCGAGCAGAGCCAGGTGTGCGGCCTCGGTCCCCCCGCTCGTGAAGACCACTTCGGAAGGGCGAGCACCGAGGATGTGCGCGATGGTCTCCCGCGAATCTTCAAGCACCTGTCGGGCCCGGCGACCCGCCGCATGTCGACTGCCGGGATTGGCATACGCCTCGCGCATGATGCGGGCCACGGTGTCGACAACCTCTGGCCAGGGCCGCGTTGTCGCGTTGTGATCGAGATCAATCATGCTGGCGACGTCGTGATGCCCGGATCTGCGGTGCCCGACGCGCGCCGGTCTACTTCACCAGTTTCTTGGCGCGCTCGTGGAGATCGACCGGCACGCGCTCGAGCAGTTGATCGATGACGTTGTCGGTCGAGACACCTTCACTGTTGGCCTGGAAGGTCGTCAGCAGGCGATGCCGCAGCACGGGGTGGGCCACAGCCTGCACGTCTTCCGTCGAGACATGAAAGCGCCCTTCGAGAATCGCCCGGGCTTTCGCCCCCAGAATGAGGTACTGACCGGCCCGAGGCCCGGCCCCCCAGGCCACGTAACTGCGGATGAAGTCCGGCGCCTCCGGCTCCTCGGGACGCGTGGCCCGCACCAGGTCCCGGGCGTACACAAACACATGGGACGGCACCGGCACCTTGCGGACGACTTCCTGCAGCGCCAGGATCTGCTTGCCCGTCAAGGCGTGGGAGAGTTCGGGCTCGTCGCCACTCGTGGTCTGCTTGAGGATCAGCAGCTCTTCGGCAGCCGACGGATACTTGACCGTGATATTGAACATGAACCGATCGAGCTGGGCCTCGGGTAGCGGATAGGTCCCTTCCTGCTCGATGGGGTTCTGGGTCGCAAGGACGAAGAACGGCTTGGGCAGCCGGTAGGTGTTCGAACCCACGGTCACATGCCGCTCCTGCATGGCTTCGAGGAGTGCAGCCTGCGTCTTGGGGGGCGTGCGGTTGATTTCATCCGCCAGCAGCACGTGGGTGAACAGCGGACCCTGCATGAACTGAAACGTCCGCCGGCCGGTCTCGGGATCGTCCTGCAGAACATCGGTCCCGGTGATGTCCGACGGCATCAGGTCGGGCGTAAACTGAATCCTGCGAAACGAAAGCTGCAGGATGCTGGCAATCGTGCTGACGAGCAGGGTCTTGGCCAGTCCTGGAACGCCGACCAGCAGGCAATGCCCTCGGCTGAACAGTGCGATGAGAATCTGATCGACAACGTCGGCCTGCCCGACGATCACCTTGCCGATCTCTTCGCGCATGCGGTTGTAGGCCGTCCCGAGACCCCGAATGGCCTGGGCCTCCAGTTCGCGGGCCTCGTCACCAGAGGCGGGGAGGGGGGGAGGTGCGTCTGACATGGATGGGTGCGTCGAGGTCGGGTCAACAAGGGGTGTCTCCCATCGTACTCCAAGTGCGGAGCGTTTGGCAGCACACCCGGCGGAGCGGGCAGGGCTATCGTCTTTTCCAATGCGGGGCTCGTGCGTAGGATGCTTCGAGTTTACGGAGGTTCCATTTTTCTCACGGAGGTCGACTTATGTCATCCGCCTGCGGGGAGAGCTTGCTGGCCAGGTGGTCGCAAGTTTCTGATCCACGTGGGCGTAACGGACGACGCCATTCTCTGGCCGCCATGCTGACGGCCGTCGTAACTGGTTTGCTGTGCGGCAATCGGGGCTATCAGGCCCTGGTCGAGTGGCTCCACGATTTGCCGGTAGACGTCTGGCATTGGATGGGATACACGCGGCGCCCGCCGAAAAGAGATTGCTTCCGCGATCTGCTCATGGTGCTCGATCCCGGACGAGTTCCAGGCGGTCCTCAGCGAGTGGATCGGCGAGACGCTGGAACTGGGACTGACCGAAGAGGACCTGGCTGCGGTCAGCATCGACGGCAAGACGTTGTGCGGGACGCTCAGGCCGTATGCGAAGGCCGTGCACCTGCTGGCGGCTGTCGACCATCACACCGGTTTTGTGCTCAGCCAGTGCCGGGTCGAGGAGAAGACGAATGAGCACAAGGCCGCTCTGGAGTTCCTCAAGACGATGGTGCTGGAGGGCAAAGTCCTCGTTGGCGATGCGATGTTCTGCCAGCGCGATTTGTGTGAACAGATTGTGGATTCGGGGGGCGACTACTTCTTCCCGGTGAAAGAGAATCAACCCGGTTTACTGCGGGAAATCACACTGGAACTGGCCCCCGACAAGGAGGTCTTTTCCCCCCTACGAACGGCGTCAGCGTGAACAGCTGCATGCGGCGCACAGCACGCCCGACAAGGGTCACGGCCGCATCGAACGCCGCACCCTGACCGCCACGTCCCGGCTCAACGAGCATCTGAGTTGGCCCGGTGTGGGCCAGGTCTGCCGCATCGATCGTGAGCGGACACGACCTGGTGAGAAGACGACCGAGGTTGCCTACTGCGTGACGTCTCTGACGGCGGAGCGGGCCGGTCCGGAGCAACTGCTGGCACTGGCCCGCCGACACTGGGGCGCGATCGAAAACGGACTGCACTACGTCCGTGATGAGACGTTCGGTGAGGACCGCAGCACGATCACTGGCGGTCACGCACCCCAGAACCTGGCCGCGCTCCGCAACGCGGGCCTCAACTGGCTCCGCCAGCAGAAAACCGACAACATCGCCGCCACCTTACGCAGCTTCGCGCGGAAACCTCTGCGTCTCTTCCGTAAACTGGGCTACCCGAACTAAACGATTGCCCTGCGGAGCGGGAATCCAGTCCGGGAACGGCCTGCGGGTTCCCCGCAAGAATGGGTTCCCCGCCGAGCCCTTGGGCCGGCGCGGGGTGATGCCAACCCGGTCAAAGGCCAGGCCGATGCCCGCTCTGCCCTTTGTTCGGCAGTAGGCGACTGATACAATTCCCAGACTCTTCAGGCGGGGGCGAGCGTAGCCCCTGTCACACCACGTTCGGACTTAGGGAAGACAGTATATTTATGGCGAAAGAAGAGGCCATACCCGTCGACGGCACTGTCGTCGAGGCGCTGGCCAACACACAGTTTCGAGTGGAGATTGAAGGTGGGCACATGGTGATGGCCCACGTGGCGGGGAAGATGCGCAAGCACTTCATCCGTATTGTGCCCGGTGACAAAGTGACCGTCGAAATCTCTCCGTACGATCCCAGCCGTGGCCGCATCACCTTTCGTGAACGGTGATCCCCGCCGGCTGTTGTTGCCCACCCGCCTTCTGTCCTGCGCCCCCGTTCCGGACGCCCGGAAGGTTGGTCGCCCACTGACGAACGCCGCTTGGCGGTGGCATGTGTCGTTATGAGCGAGGTCTCCCCCCTGCCCGCGGTGCAACTGTTCACCGACGGGGCCTGCAGCGGGAATCCCGGCCCGGGGGGCTGGGCGTTCGTCCTCAGGCATCCCGCTTCAGGCAGCGAAAAGGAAGCGTCCGGCGGAGCGGCAGCCACTACTAATAACCGGATGGAGATGCAGGCCGTCATCTCGGGACTCGAGGCGCTGAAGGGCCGGTCGCGTGTCGAAGTGGTCACCGACAGCGTGTACGTCGCCAAGGGGTGCGCCGAATGGATGCCCGGCTGGAAGCGAAACAACTGGCGGCGCCGTGACGGCCGGCAGTGGAAGCCCGTCAAGAACGTCGAACTCTGGCAGCGGCTCGACGCACTGCTGACTCAGCACGACGTGCGGTTCACCGTCGTCAAGGGACACAACGGGCATCCCGAGAACGAACGCTGCGACGAACTCGCCGTCGCGGCCATCGAGCAGTACCGCAACGCCTGACCTCGAGCGCCGTGCGGGTCCGGCAGCGCCGGCTACACCGATGCCTGTGAGGACACCGGGGCGGGAGTCACTTCCGCCTCCTGGCCCGGTTCCCGGGGTGCGGCCGCGTCGGGCTTTGCCAGGCTCTCGGCCCGCAGGATCGAGCCCACGGGCAGCGGGAAGTTCTCCATCCAGCCCATCGGCAGTGTCACACCGGTGATCCACCGCGCCTCGTCGGAGGCCAGGAAGGCGACCGCATTGGCCACGTCGTGCACGGTCCCCAGTCCCAGGGGATGACAGCCCGCGAGCTGCTGCTCGTTTTCCGCCGTCAACCCGCCAACATACTTGTGAACCATGGGCGTGTGCACTACGGCGGGGGCGACGCAGACGGCCCGCTGCCCCTTGCGGGCGATCTCGGCCGCCAGCGCACGAGTCATCCCGATCAGCCCTGCCTTGCTGGCACCGTAGGCCAGGTACGCCTCACACCCCGCCAGCCCCAGCACTGAGGAAATCCCCACCACCACGCCGCCCGGTTCGGTCAGATAGGGGAGCACGCAGCGGGTCATCCGCATGGCCCCGCAGAGGTTGACATCCATCTGCCGCAGCCAGTCGTCATCCTTGAGCTGATCCACCGGCTGGGCGGTCTCGACCCCCGCGTTGTTCACCAGCACATCGATCTGGCCGAACTCGGCCATACAGGCATCGACAGCCTGATGCACGGAGGACGTGTCCGTCACGTCGCACTGCAGGCTGAGAAACGGCGCCCCCTTGCGCTCCAGACGACGAATGAGTCGGGTCGGCGGCTGTGCATGCCAGGTCAAGGCGACCGCGGCCCCTTCCTCGGCCAGACGCTCGACCACCGCACCCCCGATGCCCCGGTCGTTGACCCCGGTCACCAGGGCCACCTTCTCCTCATATCGCACGTTCACGTTCCTCGGCTCCGCAGATCCGGTCAGCGTTCAGATCGAAGGATCCGGTCGAATCGGCACAGTTGAAGCGCGAACACACCGATCCGAATCCCTCTGTCCTCGATACAAATCGCTGAGGTCCACAAAACGGCGTTCGACGGAATCCGTCCGCCGCTCCGCATCCTGTGACACACTCCCACTCCCTCGGGAATCTCAGTTCCATAAAGCATTCTGATCCTACTGCCCGGCAACTGCAACGTTACAGGCCGAAATCTTCTCGTTTGGCTTGCACCGAACAACGGCTGCCTCCGGACGTTGCGGGAACCCACGATCGGGGCGACTGGGGAACATCCTCAGGCCACGGTCCGATTTGCTTCCAGCGCCCTCTGCGGACATAATGCCTGTGGAGGTCGCTTGATGTCGATCAATTCCGCACCCGGGCCCCTGGCTCAAAAGATCCCGACACATTCCCGGCGCGACTGGCTGTACCAGGCCGGTGGAGGTTTCGGCAGCATCGCGCTCGCCAGTCTGCTTGCCGAAGAGGTCCTGCCAGGGTTCGGTGCCACGTCTGCCGCCGCGGCAGCAGAGCCCCACCCCCTGACGGCGTCACCGTCGCACTTCGCCGCACGTGCCAAACGGGTGATCTACCTGTTCATGCATGGGGGGCCGAGCCACGTCGACCTGTTCGATCCCAAACCGGATCTGACGCGGTACGCCGGCCAGCCCCTGCCCGAGAGCTTCGGCCCGGTGATGACCCGGCGCAACGTCGGACGCAATCCGCTCATCCCGCCCGTTCGCCCCTTCCGCCCCCGCGGGGAGAGCGGCATCGAGGTCAGCGACTTTCTCCCTCACATTGCCAGTGTGGCCGACGACTTGTGCATTCTGCGGAGCTGCCACGGGGACAGCGTGAACCATCCGCAGTCGGTCTACCAGATGAACACCGGCAGCATCCTGATGGGGAAACCGTCGCTCGGGAGTTGGGTGAGCTACGGGCTCGGAACCGACAATCGGGACATGCCCGCCTTCGTGGTGATGCCCGATCCGGGTGGTGGACTGAAGGGGGGACCACCGGCCTGGGGGAGTGGCTTCCTGCCCGCCAGTCATCAGGGGACCACTGTCCGACCCGGGCCGTCTCCCATTCTGCACCTGAAACCGCAGGAGACTGTCACACCCCAGCGCCAGCGCCGCACACTGGATCTGATCGGCGGGCTGAACGAACAGCATCTTCTGCAGCGGGACTTCGACGGTGAACTCGCTGCTCGCATCAACTCGTACGAGCTCGCCTATCGCATGCAGTCGGCGGCCCCCGAGATCATCGACCTCTCTCGGGAGACGGCGGAGACCCAGCGACTGTACGGCATCGATGACGAACCAACCCGCGAGTTCGGCACCCGTTGCCTGCTCGCCCGCCGAATGATCGAAAGTGGTGTCCGGTTCGTCCAGATCTACTCGGGAGATACGGTCGGGTGGGATGCCCACAACCATATTGAGAACAACCATCGCCCCTTGTGCCTCGCCACCGACAAACCGGTCGCTGCGCTCATCACCGACCTGAAGCGCCGGGGGCTGCTGGATGACACGCTCGTGATCTGGGGGGGTGAATTCGGCCGGATGCCGATGAGCGAGCAGAGCAAAGGCCGCGACCATAATCCCTGGGGTTACACCGTCTGGATGGCGGGAGGCGGGGTCCGAGCGGGAATGGTCTACGGGGCCACCGACGCCATCGGACTGCGGGCGGTCGAGAACCCGGTGCATATCCACGATCTGCACGCCACAATGCTGCACCTGCTGGGACTGGATCACGAATCACTGACCTATCTGCACAACGGCCGCGACGAACGGCTGACGGACGTGGCCGGCCAAGTGATCCATGACATCCTGGCGTGAGGCCGGCACACCCCGGCAAACGGCCCGCAAACCATTCTGAGTTCAGTGGTTACAGATCGCGCACCACAGCAGCCCCGTCTGCGCCTCTGAGCAACCGGTCCGGATCTGATGTTGATGCCGATCGTCGGGGTGGGAATTGTGGTGACGCTTTGTGGGAGTTTCTGCGCGATCGACCCGGTGCATCGTTTCGATCTCTGGAAACATGAATTACACTGAAGTGAGTGCCTCCACGGGCACCAACCCACCCCCGTGACTGACCCGCAAGGGAGTCTCCCACCTGCGACGCGCTCCTGCCAGCGCACGGCAAACGCTTGTCATAAACTCTTCGAGTGAACCCATGACGCGCCCGCACATTCTCACTGGCTCGATTCTGGTCCTGCTCACTTCGATCTCTGCCGGTGCAGACGAAGCCAAGCCAGCCGACAAGGAGCAGGCTGCCCCGAAGGTGAACTACGCGGACAACATCGTCTCGATCTTCCGTGCGAAGTGTGGCAGCTGTCACAACGCCAACGATCGCAAGGGCAACCTCGTACTGGATGACTACGCCGCCATGATGGAGGGGGGCGGGAGTGGAACGGTCGTGGAACCGGGGGATCCGGATTCGAGCTATCTGTGGTCGCTGATCACGCATGAGTCGGAACCGAAGATGCCCCCCAATCAGCCCCGGATGCCTGACGAAGAACTCGCGCTGATTCGCCAGTGGATCGAACAGGGCGCCCTGCAGAATGCCGGCAGCACCGCGCAGATCAAGGACAAGCCCGCACTCGCCAAGATCACGGTGACGACCGAGCGTCCGGCTGGTCCGCCCCCCATGCCCGTTGCGTACCTGGGCGAACCGCTCACGATCACCCCGGCGGCGAACGCCGTGACGGCGCTGGCCGTCAGCCCGTGGGCTCCGCTGGCGGCCGTTTCAGGGCATCGGCAGATTGCCCTGTACGACACGCGCGACCTGACGCTGCTGGGCGTCCTGCCATTTCCCGAGGGACAACCGCACGTGCTACGCTTCTCCCGCAACGGCAGCCTGTTGCTGGCCGGCGGCGGGCGGGGCGGAGCTTCCGGTAAGGTGATCGTGTTCGATGTGCAGACCGGCGAACGGAAGATGGAGATCGGCAACGAGTACGATCTGGTGCTGGCCGCCGACATCAGCCCCGACCACTCGCTCGTCGCGCTGGGTGGCCCCAAGAAGATGGTGCGCATCTTCTCCACCGTCACCGGCGAACAGCTCTTCGAAATGAAGAAGCACACCGACTGGATCACCGCGATGGCCTTCAGCCCCGATGGGGTGCTGCTGGCAACCGGCGACCGCTCCAATGGCCTGGTCGTCTGGGAAGCGAACACGGGGCGGGAATACCTGGTCCTCAACGGTCACCAGGGATCCATCAATGGCATCGCGTGGCGTCCCGACAGCAACCTGCTGGCGTCCGGCAGCGAGGATGGCACGGTGAAGCTGTGGGAGCTGAACAACGGCGGACAGGTGAAGAACTGGAAGGCCCACGATGGCGGAGTCTCGGCCATCAGCTACATCCGCGATGGTCGCATCATTACGGCCGGACGGGACAAGGTTGCCAAGATGTGGAATGGGGAGGGTGGGGAGATTCGCGCGTTGAAGGGCCTGCCCGAGATGGCGCTCGAGGTGGCGTTCGACGCCGAGACCGAACGCGCCCTTGCCGGGGACTGGTCGGGTCAACTCAAGGTCTGGAACGGAGCCGACGGAGCCGAGATCGCATCACTCTCGAGCAATCCTCCCACAATCGCAGAACAGGTCGAGTCCATTCGCGCCGCGCTCGCGACCGCAGAGACCCAGGCCAAATCCGCTACGGACACACTGACCACCCGGCAGGCCGAAATGCAGCAACTGCTCGTCGATCGACAGACGGCAGCCCAGGCGGCCACCGAAAAGATGCAGACCGCCGCTGCGCAACTCCCAGCCATCGAGAAGACCCAGGCCGAGGCGACGCAACTGGCGGAACAACGGGCCGCCACGCTGGCTGAGGCGGCGCGACTGTTTGAAGCGGCCAAGGTGTTGTACGAAAAGGCCCAGAAGGACCACCAGATCGCCACGGAAGGAGCGACCCAGGCCCAGGGAAAACTGGCGGAGTCGCAGAAGATGCTGCAGCAACTCAACGAGTCGCTGGCCGCGCTCAAGGTCGAAGCCGAACAGGCACAGGCCGCCGCCCAACTGACGGCCGAAGAACAGCAGGCGCTCTCGCAGGCAGAGTCCGCCGCCCAGGCCGCGGCCGAACATGCCGAGCAGGTTCGCAAGGCACTTTCGCAGCTCGAAGCGCTGCAGCAGCAGGCCGAGCCCTCCACCGCGTCGAACTGATTCGTTGTCGGCTATGGTTCCCGATCGTCTGTGAGCGCACGCAGCAGCGACTGCGCGATTAATCGCTGCAGCGCGCGCCAGCTTGCCAGGTCGCCGGCGGGGAACCGCTGGTTGACCTCCAGCTCCAGTCCGACGTAGTCCCCCGCAGGGAATCGTCTGCGGAACGCCGTTGTCAGACCATCGGTCCAGCCGCGATATGGCCGGTTGAGATGCACGGTCAGGTCGGGTGTTGCGCGTTGCAGCCTGCGGCGCCACGCCCGCACCACAGCGACCTCACGAGTCTGACGGTGGTCATACAACAGGCCGACATCGGTCGGCCGCCGCGTCCCTTTCCAGACGGGAGTGAACGTGTGGACGGAGACATGAACGACGGCGCGGGCCGCGGCGAGTGCTGCCTGCACCTCCCCCGCCACCCGTTCGCGGTGGGGCGTGTACAGAGATGTCTGCAGGGCCGCACGCTCCTCGGCGGGCAGGATTCGCGTCCATTCCGAATACAACTGCGGGCTGTCATCGGACCGATTCGGTTCGATCAGCAGGCGTGAGAACGGACAAATGATCAGCGGAGCCGACAGCTCATGCGCCAATGTGCGCCCCAGTTCCAAAGACCCCGGATCCCAGCCTCGATGACTGTCGAGCGCCACCCGCGCTGCGGGACTGTCGAACAGACTCCGATACGGCCGCGGAATCCGGTTGGCCGCGTGTTCACAACTGATGACGACCTCCGGCCCCGCGTGCCGCCGCGATCGCTTCATGCGAACATCGTCCCGTGATCGAGACAGTCACACAGTTGCCCATAGACTTCCCGCAGGCGATCCTGATGAGGATCGGGACCGAGCACGCCGGCGATGCGCCGGGCCAGTGGCCCGTGCTGCAGCATCGTGTCGAGCGGACCACGCGCGGAGGTCTCCAGATGCGGCAGACGTTCGACGAGCGACCGCCACACTTCACCAACCGTGCAGCGCTCCATCGTGAGTCCCAGCAGTTGCAGGTAGTGACGATCGTCGATGACCGCCCGATCGGCATCGCACACTGCATCCCGGAAGACTCGTTCCAGCGGCTCGATCCCCAGCGCCTGCTGTTCGTGCGTCGCCGACCACTCCTCGCGCACCAGCGCCTGTAACACCCCCACGGTGGCTGCCGCGATCGCCAGGTCGGCCGCGGGGCACTCTTGCACATCGATGACGCGGATCTCGATCGTGCCGCGCGAGAAGCGGGCAATGGCCCCCCGCGCGTTGAGGAATTCTTCCTGCAGAATCCCCTCCGGATCATGTGGCGCGATATCGGTGTACAAGGGGTTGAAGATCAGCCGGTGATAGCTCTCTTCATCGAACGCCTGCTCTGGAATCACGCGACCAGCCACCGAGGGGATCCGCCGGGAATTGGTGCGATACACCTCGAGCCGGGAGTCCATCATCCCCGAGAGGCGTCCGTCGAACACCGGGGACGCGGCCGCCAGCCCGGGGAGGATCGGCAGGATCAGTCGAATCGCGGCGTGCAGGCGCCCGAATTCCTCGTCGGTGGCAAAGGGCAGATTGATGTGCATGCTCTGCAGGTTCGCCCAGCCGTGTCCCTGACAGTTGAAGATGCGGTCGAATGCGGCGTAGATCGGGCTGCTGTCGTGCGGCCACAGTTGCATCTCGCGGTGGGGGTCCATCCAGGGATGCATCGCGGTCGGCATCAGCCGGGCACCGAAACCTCGGGCGAGTGCATTGATGGCCACGACTTCCTGCTGAAATCCGGCAGCGAGAGACTCGAGGGTCGCCGACGGCCCATGGGTCTTCATCTCGATGACATGCAGCGCCAGCTCGTTGGACCAGGCAAACGGTCCACGTTCGATATCGGAGACGATCTCGCCGGCGGCGGCCTCGAGCACCAGATCGGCGATCGGCCGGACGTCGAGTGTCTGGGCATCGACGAGCATGTACTCCAGTTCGATGCCGAACCCTGTGAAGAGATGCAGGCGTGTCACGCTCAACGCTCCACCGGCAGTGCCGCCTTGCGAGCCTCGATGCGCCGAAGGAACACCTCCATCACGCGACGATACAATTCGTCACGCAGAATCTCGTCTTCACACCCGGCATCCAGATTGGGGTTGTCGTTGACCTCGATCACATAGAACTTCCCGTTCGACTCCTTGACGTCGACCCCGTACAGTCCGTTGCCGATCAGGTTCGCCGCCTTGACGGCCATCTGCACCGCCCGACGGGGGGCAAGTTCGACCGGCAGCGTCTCGAACTTCCCGTACCGGCCGCGTCCATTCGCATTGTGCTGAATAATCTGCCAGTGCCCCGGCGCCATGAAGTACTTGCACGCGTAGAGCGGTCGCTGATCGAGCACGCCGATCCGCCAGTCGAAGGTCGTCGGCAGGTACTGCTGGGCGACGAGCAACTCCGACTCGGCAAAGTACTCGCGCAGTCGCTCCTCCAGTTCTTCGGGCGTGTTGACCTTGACCACGCCCTGTGAGAATGCGCTGTCGGGTTTCTTCAGCACGCAGGGGTATCCCAACTGCTCGCCGATTGCAGAGGCATTCTCGCGGTGCACGACAAGCGTCTCCGGAATGGCGACCTTGTGACGGTTCAGAAGCTCGGCCAGGTAGACCTTGTTACAGCAGCGGGCAATGGAGGTCGGGTCGTCCATGACGACCAGTCCCTCCCGTTCGGCCCGCTGGGCCAGCCGGTACGTATAGTGGTTGACCTGTGTCGTCTCGCGAATGAACAGTGCGTCGAACTCCAGCAACTCGGCCGCATCCTCCCGGGTGATGAGCTCAACACCGAGTTCGAGTGCATTCCCGGCCCGGATGAACTTCTTGAGGGCATCGGCATCTGAAGGAGCGTTCTCCTTCTCGGACGGATTGTGCAGCACCGCCACATCGTAGCGCTGGCGGGACTTCTTCCCGCGTCCCACCGACCGTCCGGAAAAGTGCCGGGCCCCCTGTTCGACGATGAACGGCCAGTGAGACTCCGGGACATCGTTGGCGGCCAACGCCTTGATGCTCCGCATCTGCCAGCTGCCATTCTTGACAAACCGGAACTTCAGCAGCGGGGCCTGGAACATGTTGAAGAGCTGGCGGCTCAGGCGGTCGTACCGCTTGGCCATGTTCCGGCCGAAATACACACTGAGATGAAAGGTCTTCGACTGCAACGGAGCCAGCGAGTGCTGGATCTCCTCGTCCAGTTCCGATCCCACAAAGCGCACGATCGACTGCGACCGGAGATCCTGCAGCGTGTTGATGCTGGGCATGGGCTTATGCCCGCGGGCTTCGGCCAGCAGCGACACGTAGTAGCCGGTACTCTGATACTTGTAGGAGCGACAGAGATTGAGCAGCCGGAGATTGCGTCGTGAGGAGTATTCGCTGTCCGTCAGGTAAGTCTGGGCGTCGACAATCTCGACATTGGGGATCTCAAAGGGCCAATCCGTGGCCTTATCCGCGACGATGAGTACTGGCATGTGATGGCCCTCCCTTGCCGGGCCGCGGTTGTTGGATGATCAGCAGATTGGCATCGTAGGTCACGATGCCCAACATGATGGCCGAAAACACTCGATCGATATCCACCCAGTAGCGACGATCGACAGCGATCGGATTCGTTTCGAGCGGGTCGGCCACCAGGACCGTCCGCTCGTCCGGATCGTATCCGCAGAGCACCACAAAGTGACCGCTGGGAGCGCCTCCGATATCGTCGGAAACGGCCGTACGCCCGTTGACGGGGTCCGGCAAGGGGCGTTCGCGCGCCTCTCCATACAGGAACGTCGCACTCAGGCCCGTCAGCACGGGAACCGATCGCTTCAGATAACGCCGGATCAGATCGCTGGTCAGCACCTCCATGCGGATGACGCCGCCTAATCGCAGAAACTCCAGATAGGCTGACGAGGCCGCCCGCAGCTTCCGAGCCTCCTTGACCACCTGCTGCGCCAGCAGCTTTTCCTTCAAGACGACGCCCGGCGTGAACCACGTCGGGTCGAACACGTGAAGATTATAGGTAAAGATTGTCGCTGCATAGCCTCGCCTCAGGGCGTGCGTCCCCAAAAAAGCGGCCAGGGTTCCCCCCTCTTCCAGCGTCCCGGTTTCCTCGATCACCTGGTCCAGAGACACCTCGTCCACGTAGTACCGGTACACCGCCTGCAGACACGTTGGTCCGCAGGTCGAGTCGTTCGGCTGGGGGAGCGGCAGGACATTCAGCCGGACGGGAGAGGCCATCGGTTGCTCTTCGCGGAAGGGATCGTACGTTGCCGGCATCGGCGCGGACGCCCCGGACGACGGATCATCGGGCAATCGTCACAGTCCTGCAACTCGACCCGGCTCCGCGAGTGAAGCACCGTCGGCCGTGCTTTCCGCTCGCGGATGCCAGGGCATACAGTGGCATTGCTGCCACAACAGGGGTAACGTGGTAGACAATGGGAAAATCCGTTGGAACCACGGAGCCGATGACGATCTTCTGCAGAATCGGGCACAGATAGAGGAGCGGCGTGAACCATGCCTCCGCTCGACACCGTACAGTCACTGATTGATGCTGCCAAACGACTGCGTTCGATCGCGGAAGAGCTCGGCAACGTCGAAATCAAGGCGCGGATCCTCGACGATATCATTACCCTCCAGGAACTGCGCGGGCAATTGTCATCGGGGAATTCCGTTGCCTCGCCGCTTCCGGCAGCGCCCCCGCCGCTCAATCCCCTCCAACCACCGGAGGCCCGCCTGAAGTTGCCGGATACAGGGGATCCGAAGTACGCGCGGCTCGACGCGGCTGACGATGTCGGGACCTATTCGCTGGCCGCCGATGAACCGGAGGCGGAGGTCGTTGTCGTACCCGATCCCGAGAGAACGTCGGCCCCGACAGCCAACGGGGCGGAGACCCCGCAGGAGATCAACACTGGCGCCGATACAAAGCAGATCCCCGCGAAGCCCGAGGAGATGACCGAAGAACAGCGGGTGGCGGTCGCAGAACAGCGGATCGCGGAACTGGAGCCGCTCCACCTGGCCGCACTGAAGAAAATGAACGACCTGCTGACTCCGGAGCAGACACAGGTCAAGATCGCCGCCACGAAGAAGGGGCGGGCCGCGAAGTTATCGGGCAAGGCCCTGCAGGATGCCGTCATGGCGGCACTGCACCTGACCCCCGAGCAGCAACAGCGCATGGACGACGCAAAACGCGAGTTGCACCAGATTCGGCTGGCCATCGCCAAACAGGTCGAGGGGCTGCTGTCCAAGGATCAGCTCGAAACCATCCTGCGCTCCCATCGTCATTGATCTCCCCGCCCGTTGCACGGCCTCCTCGTGACAGAACTCTGGACCCACACCGACGACGTTCCTCTGGATGACCCGACCGCGTTGGCGCGGTTCGGACGGCTGGACGTCGTGGCCCGACTGCTGGTCGAGGGGTACATGGTGGGACAGCACAAGAGCCCCTTCAAGGGCTCCAGTGTCGAGTTCGTTGAACACCGTCAGTACTACCCGGGCGACGAAATCCGGCACATCGACTGGCGGGCTTTCGGCAAGACCGGAAAGTACTACGTCAAGGAATTCGAGGAAGAGACCAACCTGCGCTGCCATCTGCTCGTCGATGGCTCGGGCAGCATGGCCTATGGGCAGTCGACACTCAGCAAGTTCGACTATGCCCGCTATCTCGCGGCCGCCTTAGGCTACCTGTTGATCTCCCAGCGCGATGCGGTCGGGCTGATGACCTTCGACACGAAAGTCCGCGAACGGATTGATCCCGCCACCAGCCCGATGAATTTCGAGCGGATCTCCCAGTCCCTGACCGGGTGGCGTCCCGGCCAGGAAACGAGCCTTGCCAGCGTCTTCGAGCAGATGATCCCCCTGCTGCGCCAGCGCAGTCTGCTGATCCTCATCAGCGACTTCTTCGACCGTCTCGAACCGCTCACGCAGGCTCTCAAACAGTTCCGTCACGCGCGCCATGAGATCATCCTGCTGCAGGTGGTGGCCCCGGAGGAGGAGGACTTTCCGTTCAACCGGCCGACGCAATTCCGCAGTCTCGAGCGGGATCGGCATCGGATCCTCGTCGACCCGCATCGTCTGCGGGCCACCTACATCGAGCAGTACCAGGACTTCCAGCAGCGGCTGACGAGCATCTGCGGCAATGCGGGGGTCGACTACCTCAAACTGAAGACGGACGAGCCGTACCAGACAGCGCTCGGCCACTACCTCGACAACCGTGCACGGCGGAAGGGCAAACGGTAGCCGGACGCCCGGTCCGTCCAGCGTCGCACGCTTGTTTCATGAGGAAGAATCCAGCGATAATCGCCCCAGTCTTCTCGCTCTCTTCCGGACCCGAAAGAACCCGACGCATGATGAGACCGCTCGCCCTCCTGATCGTTGTGTGCGCCATGACCGACTCGCCGCTGACTGCCGCGGATGCCCCGACGTCTGAGCCGTTCGGTCAGACGAAAGACGGAACCCCGGTCGAACTCTACACTCTCGCCAACGATCACGGGCTGGTCGCCAAGATCATGACCCGGGGTGCCACGCTGGTCGAACTGCACGTCCCCGACAAGGCCGGCCACGTTGTCGACGTCATTCACGGATTTGACAGCGTCTCGGGATACGAGTCGGAGGCCAACCAGTACTTCGGCTGCACCACGGGCCGCGTCTGCAATCGGATCGGCGATGCCAGCTTCACGCTGAACGGCAAGACCTACGAGGTCGCCAAGAACGACGGCAACAATCACCTCCACGGCGGCCTCGAACGCAGTCTCGACAAGGTGGTCTGGCAGGCCCAGCCCTATGCCAACGACAAGGGGCAGGGGCTGCGGTGCACGTACACCAGCCCCGATGGCGAAGAGGGGTACCCGGGCGAACTGGACGTCACCGTCAACTTCTTTCTCCCCAAGGATCGGAACTCGCTCCGCATCGCCTACCGGGCGACCACGGACCAGCCCACACCGGTCAACCTCACCAACCACGCCTACTTCAACCTTGGGGGCCAGGGCAGCGCGACCGTCCTCGATCACGAACTGCGACTGTTCTCCCGCCAGTACACCCCCACCGACGAAGAACTGATCCCCACGGGAGAGATCGCCGATGTCCAGGGAACCGCGCTCGATTTCCGTCAGCCCCACCTCATCGGCGAACGGATCGACTCGTTGACGGAAACCGGTGCGAAGGGCTACGACCACAACTTCGTGCTCAATGATCCGCCCGAGGGACAGTCGCTGCGCAACGCGGCCCGGCTGAAGGACCCGGCCTCTGGGCGCGTCCTGACGATCCGGACCACCGAGCCGGGCATTCAGTTCTACTCCGGCAACTTCCTCAGCGGACAGTCGGGCAAGGACGGCAAGACCTACGCCCACCGCGCCGCCTGCTGTCTGGAAACACAGCACTATCCGGACGCGGTCCACCACGACAACTTCCCCAGCATCATTCTCCCGCCGGGTGAGACCTTCGAATCGACGACGGTGCTCACCTTTACCGCAGAATAGGGGGACCCGCGGGGGGCTTCCGTCGCGAGGAGCGGGGGCGTGCGGTGGAAGTCCGTTGCGCTCCCGCTGGACCGGGAGACCGGTCTTTTCCCAAATCCCCCCGCCGTGCTACACTCCGCGACTGTCACTGAACGTGTGAGAGTTAACGGGGGGAGTTCGCGACCGATTGCCGCTGGCAAACCGTTGCGCGGGATTCCTCCGCCACCGCTCATCACTGCTGCGGGCTCCCGGGAAAGGATTCCACGATGTCGGCTCCGCCGTTTCGCTTTGTGCACGCGACCAGCCTGCGTCTCGATCAGCCCCTGCGAGATATCGGCGAGGTCACGCCAGATGTCAGGCGACTGGCGGAGGACGCCACGCTCATTGCGCTGGAGCGGATCTTCGACGCCTGCGTCGATCATCAGGTCGAGTTCCTCCTGCTCACCGGAAACTGCTTCGACCGCTCCGGTCTCAGCCTGCGGGCCCAGTCGGCCCTGGAGGACGGATTCGAGCAGCTTGACAATCACGGTATCGAGGTCTTTGTCGTACCGGGCGAGACCGACCCTGCTGCCGCCTGGAACGTGGGTCTGCGCCTCCCGGCGAATGTCACGACGTTTTTCGGGGATCACTGCGACCCGGTGGCCGTGGTCCGCGAGGGACAGGTGATTGCCACGATCGCACCGTTGGGCGAATCCGACACGACGTCCGACGATCATCGGGGGAGTTTTCGCATTGGCCTGCTGCCGGCGGGCACGCATGCCGACTGGCAGAGTCAGCTCCGCACGCTGGTGGATGGCGCGTCGATCAGTGAGATCCTGCTTCAGCAACGGCCGGCGGCACGGCCCCTGAACTACCTCGCTCTGGGGAGCGGGGAATCGCGTCTGTCACTCAAACTTGCCAAGGGCTGGGCACACGACCCCGGGAGCCCGCAGTCGCTCGAGCCAGGGGGGCAGGGCCCGCAGGGCTGCTCGCTGGTTGAGGTCGATGCCCGGATGGAGCTGCACATCCAGTTGTTGCCAGCCGCGATCATCGGCTGGGAACAGCTCGATGTGCCGTTCGACTCGCACGACAACTGGGACCAACTCGCGCAACGGATGCTGGTCGCGTTGCGGGCCTGTCCTCGCGCCGGGAGAGAAGGTCGAGATCATTCGCTGGAACGCCGAGGGGAGCGGTCACCTGGTGGATTCCCTGCAGGATCCCGCGAATCAGCAGGAACTGTGCGAGCTCATTGAACAGGAACTCGTGGATCGACGGGGCCCTCGACGCGTCCACCAGTTGACGGTCCGCCAGGCGTTCCAGCCGCTGCTCAGCGCGGGGACCACCGAATCGCTGTATGACGAATTCATCAGGTACGTGCAGACCGACCTGTCCGGGCGACTCGAGCAGTTTCGTCAGGTGGGCCCGCAGGGTTCCTGGCCGGCGGAACCCTGGGTCGAACCTGTCCGCACCGCCGCGGCCCGCGTGCAGGCGGCCGCAGTCCTCGAGCAGGCACAGACACAGGGCCGTGTCTGGCTCACAGGACTTCCCGATCACGACCAAGAGACTGACGACACACAGACCGCGTGACGTGCTTCCCGGGGTGCCGTCCATGCTGCCAGCTCCTCGGGCGTGGAGCGGCAGGGTGGCAGACTACCACGGACGGCACACCACCACGGATGAATTTCGAAATCAACAGCTTCATCACTCCGGTCTCAACAGACCCGCTCAAGGAATGACCCGATGAAGATTACGGACTTGCTGATCGACCGCTTTGGCGTGTGGCACGACATCGCGATGCCGTTGTCCAGCACGGGCGTCAACGTCTTCTATGGCCCGAACGAGGCCGGAAAGTCGACCCTGATGCGGTTCATCCGCGGGGTCCTGTACGGCTACCCGCAACAGCATGAACAGACGCCCGGCCCGCAACCCCGCCTGGTGGACTGTCGCGGCGGGGTGCGCGTGCGTCACAGCGGGCGCGAACATCTGATTCGACGCGAATCGCAGGCGGGCCTGTCCAGCCGGGTCCGGCTCGACAAGCTCGACTGGGGTCAGCCCAGCCAGCAGAAAATCAATCAGATGCTCTCGGGCATCTCTGAGTCGCTGTACGAGCGGATCTTCGCCATCGGACTCAACGAACTTCAGGAGCTCGCCACACTCAATGGCGAGGAAGTCGCCCAGCAGATCTACGGCATCTCGCTCGGTCCGGAAGGACAGCGGATCCTCGAAACTCAGGCCGCACTGGAGGAGCAGCGCACCGCGATCATCCGCGACGACCAGGCGGCCGGCCAGCTCGTCACGCTCGCGAAACGCCTTGAGGCGCTGGACCAGCAACTTGCCGGCCTGGGGGACTCCAGCCGCCGTCACCGCGAGCTTCGCGCCGACCAGGATCGACTCCACGCACATCTCGAGGACTGCCAACGCCGGCAGGAGGGTCTGCGCTCGCAACTGCGGGGTCACCAGTTTCTGCAAAGGGTACACGGCCCCTGGAAGCGACAGCGGCAGTTGCAGGCCGAACGCGCGGCCCTCCCTGTGCAGGGCCATTTCCCCGCAGATGGTCTCGATCGACTGAATCGACTCGACTCGCAACTTACGGAACTGCAGCAACGCAAGAGCAGACTGCTCGCTCAGGCCCGGCAGTCTCGCGACCAGTCGGAGCGGCTGGCCCCGGATCTTGCGCTGGAGGAACACCGCTGCGAGATCTTCGCGCTCGACCGGCAGCGGGACGACATGCGCAGCAGGCAGCAACGGATTTCCCAGAGGCAGCAGCAGGCCGACCAACTGCGGCCGCTGCTCAGCCACGATCCCGCGATGTCCACGCGGCCGAAGATCTCCACGCCGACCACCGCGGCTCCTCCGGCGCAGAGGGTCTGGTGCGGCTGCTCAAGGCCGCACGCACGTATCAGTCGGCGCTGGCGAAACGGACCCGCGCCGTCCGTCGGTATCGCGGCCTGGTCTCGTCGGCCCAGAAACGACAGGCCGCCTTCAACGAACAACTCCGGCCACTCGAGGGACACTCCATCTCGCGGACGATCCGCTCCGTCCGCGCCGCCTGTCGCAGCTCGTCGATCTTGATCGGCTGCGTCAGCAGGAAGCCCGCCTGATGGCCCGCAGTGCCGCCATCGATGAACAGATGGCACAAGGGTCCGCCGGCCGGGAACTGCCTCCGTTCTTCTATTTCGTGCTGTGGTTCTTCACGCTGGCGGGTGTCATTCTGTTCTTTGCCGGCATCTGGGGCGTGCTCAACGGTCGCGTGGCCGGGGGCTGGCATGCCTCGCTCATCGGTGCGATCTACTCCCTGTTCGGGCTGACGGTCGCGGGCGTCACCTGGACTCTCAAGCAGCATTTCGAAGGGATCGGCTTTACGAACCCGGCCGGCCTGAGTGAGCAGCAGCAGGAGGCGGACACACAGCTCCTGCGCACGCGTCACGACATTGCGGCACTGATTGGTCGCGCCGCCAACGGCTCAGAGACTCCCCACGACCCGTCGGGCACAACGGGACACATCGACCAGACCGAGATCATCCTCCAGTCCGCGGCCCGTCTGTCGCAGCTCGAAGCCCTGCAACAGGAGGAGCAGCAGATCCAGGGGCAGCGGCGACGCTTGAGTGAGTTCCGGGAAACCCTCCGCCGCCATCAGCAGCAGGTCGGACTCCGACGGCGTCAATGGTGCGATACCCTGCGGGAGCTCGGCATCGCAGAAACTCTGAAGATCGATACGGCGCTCGCACAGATCCCGCAGAGTCTTACCGTGGGGGACACGACACCGCTCCGCGAATGGGCACGGCTGCAAGGGGAACTGGAGGCCGAGCACCGCATCGTGGAGGAGTACCAGCGGCGGATCGAAGGTCTCTCGCGCCAATTGCCGCTGCCGCCCGGCCGCTCTTCGACTGTGCCCGAGCAGCGGGTCACGTCGTGGGTCGAGATGCTCGCGGCCTCCGACCGCGCGCAGGAGGAACGGGTCCGCTTGCGCAAGGACTCCCGCACGCTCCGCAGCCAGGCAACCGAACTGGACGCGCCGATCGCCCGACTCGAATCCGAGAAGCAGGACCTGTTTGTGCAGGCGGGCGTGACCTCCCGGCAGGAACTCGAGGTCAAGACCCGCGCCTGGCGCGACATGCCGAACTGACGCGACTGATTGATGACGTCGCTGAAGAGCTGCGCACCGCGGCCGCGACAGAGCCACAACTGGCTGTGGTCGAGGAAGACCTGCGGACCTTCAACGCGCAGGAACACGGGCAGGCGATCGAGACCATCGAACGTGAACTGCTCGACATCGATCGCGACCGTCAACAGGCGCACGAGCGACTGGGAAGCCTGCGGGGCGAACTGGATGCGCTCGCCAACGACCGGACTGCCGTCGGCCTGCGCTTCGAACGCGAACAGCTCGCGGTTGAACTGCAGCGGCTGACCGAAAAGTGGTGTGCCCTCGAGGTCTCCTGCAACGCAGTCGACCAGATCCGTCACCGGATCGAACGACATGGACAGTCGGAGACACTGCGGCTGGCTTCCGAATACCTGGATCGGCTCACTGCGGGCCGGTACCACAATGTCTGGTGTCCCCTCGGCGAGCGACGGCTGTTCGTCGATGACGACGCAGAACAGTCGCTGCGGGTCGAACACCTCAGCACCGGGACGCGAGAGCAGCTGTTCCTCGCCCTCCGACTGGCGATGATCCGGCGGTTCGCGCTGCAGGGTGTCGAGCTGCCCATGGTGCTCGATGACGTCTTCGTGAACTTCGATCAGGCGCGTACGGAATCGGCCGTCGATACGATCCTGGACTTCGCCGGGAAAGACCAGCAGGTGCTGCTGTTCACCTGCCACCTGCACCTGGCCCATCTGTTCGAAGCGCGCGGGGTCGAGCCGATCTGGCTCCCCGGTAACTCGGCGTCCATTCAGGGTCGCCGGGCGGGGTAATCCTCCGGACAGGGAGACGGCCTGTGGCGCGGAGCTGACCGCGAGTCGTGGGCGCTCCTTCCGGGCACGGGTGCGGGTCGCGGTCGATCATTTCCCGGGAACCAGCCTAAGACGCCGGGCGTCTCACCCGTTGTACTGCTGAAGTGCCTGGGCCTCCGGCCTCCAGCGCCTGCCGTTCAGAGGACCAAGGGTCCTCCGCGCGCGACGATTCCACTCTCCCGATCGGAAGGACTGGCTCATGTCCATTCGCTGCATCTCCTGCCTGTCGTTCACCGCGGTGCTGTTGACGCTCGGCATCGGCTCATCACAGGCCTGCTTCATGCGGTCGCCGCTGCCGGTGCAGGTCTGGATGGATCACATCCATGTCGACATTGTCGACCAGGTCGCCACCAAGACCTATCACTGCACGTTCAAGAACGCCAACCCGCAGGCTGTGGTCGGCGGGACCTGTTACATGGAACTCGAACCCGGTGCGCAGGTCGACAACATGTCGGTGCTCATCGATGGCCAGGAGCATCAGGCGGAAATCCTCGATGCCGACAGGGCCAAGCACGTGTTCACCGACATGGTGAAGAACGGTGGGTCACCAGCCCTGCTCGAGTACTTCGGCAATCAGCTCATTCAGACACAGGTGCCCCGCATCGAGCCGAACGGCACCGTCACCGTCAAGTTGCAGTACACGACAGTCCTGCCGCTCGAAGGGGGATCTCGTCCGCCTGCAGATGCTCAACACGAATCCCAAGGCGCTGCTGCAGACGCTGGCTTCGGCGAGTGTCGCAGTCAACCTGCGATCGCAGCGGCCCGTCAAGAACGTGTACTCGCCGACTCACAAGATCAAGCTCGTCGAGAAGCCCGGGTGGGATGTCTCGCTGACGTGGAGCGCGGAGGAATACCTGCCGCGACACCCCTTCGTGCTCTACTACCAGGTGGGGAAAGACCGGGTGGGAGCGAGCGTTGTGGCCCACAAAGAGCGTGATGAAGAGGGGGCCTTCCTGCTGATGGTCTCTCCCGCGATCGGCCGAGGCCCCGGAGCCCTCAGTGAAGCCGATATCTTGCCGAAGGACGTGGTGTTCTGCGTCGACACGTCGGGTTCGATGCTGGAGGGGAACAAGATGACGCAGGCCCGCGGGGCCCTGCGGTACTGCCTCAACACACTGCGCGAGGGAGACCGATTCAACATCGTAGACTTCAGCACGGTGGCCCGCAGCCTGTCGGACGACGGACTGCTCGAGTTGACACCCGAGACACGGGCCCGCGCACTGGAGTACGTCGAGGATCTGCATGCCCGCGGGGGTACGGCCATCCAGGAAGCGCTGGAGACATCGCTGCAGCACCTGCAACAGGGGGCAACCGGCGGAGATCCGCATGGCGCCCGTGGCACACTGCGCCAAGACTCTCGGCTGCAGATGATCGTCTTCGCAACCGACGGACTGCCGACCGTGGGCGAGACCGATCCCCGCAAGCTGCTGGCCCGCATCGCGCGGGAGAACGACATCGACGCACGGCTGTTCGTTTTCGGAGAGGGTTACGACGTCAACACGTCGCTGCTCGACTTCCTGGCCCTCGACCATCGCGGCGAGGCAGACTACATCCTCCCCGACGAGGACATCGAAGAGCGCATCAGCCGGTTCTTCGATCGCGTCGGCTCCCCCGTCATGACCGACCTGAAGATCGACTTCGGCGGTTTGCCCGTCGAGGATGTCTATCCCCGAAAGGTGTCCGACATCTACCGCGGCGAGCAGGTGGTGATCCTGGGCCGGTATACGGGAGGCGGCGAGCACACCGTCACGCTGACCGGCAACGTGAAGGGGAAGCGCCAGTCATTCCGCTGGCAGCTCCACTTCCCGGAACGCTCCGACGACGACAAGAGCGCGTTTGTGCATCGGCTCTGGGCGGGACGCAAAGTCGACTTCCTGCTCAGCGAGATTCGCCAGCAGGATGTGCCGCCTGAAGAACTGGTTGGCGAAGTGACCCGGCTGGCCAAGCGATATGGCATCGTCACGCCCTATACGAGCTTCCTGATGACCGACGATGTCGTCCGAAAACAGGAGCGGGAGCTGACCGACAGCTTTCGGGGTCTGCGGCGCAGCTACTTTGGTGAGGCAGCGAGTGCCGGGGGGGCAGCTCCCAGCGACGAGTCGGTCCGTCAGCTCAACGTCGAGGCCGCGAAGCTGTCGTTGCAACTGCGTCGTGGAGGATCGCAGAGTGGTGGACTGGATACCCTGGAGGCCGTCGCTGAGGACAGTGCGCAACTCTCGTACGGATTCAGCGGACAGGATGCAGGGGCGTTGCCGCACCTCTCGGCGTCATCGGCCAGCGGACGTCCTCAGCGACCATCTCTGGCGGCCATTCGGTCCATTGGCACGCGCACCTTCTACCACTCGAACGACGTGTGGTACGAAAGCGAGTTTGATCCCGGGCAGACGCCGATCCAGCGTACGATCAAGGTTGGTTCGAAGGCGTACGTCCAGCTGCTGATGGACGACGTCCAGCTCGCCAAGTTCTTCGCACTGGGCGATGTCGTGCTGCAGATCAATGACGACTGGGTGCGGATCGAAAGCTGACGCGCCCCAAAGCCCGGGGATCCTCTCCCCGGGCGTTCGCGGGCAGACGACTCAGTCGAGGTTCTTCACCCGGATGTTCCTGAAGTGCACACGGCTGCCCGGATCGTGCGCCTGCAGGGCGAACGTTCCCTGACCGAGCTGGCGCGCGAACTCCGCAGACTGGGCTTGCTGGCCTTCCGGTTCGGTGTAATCGACGACGGTCTTGTCGTTGAGCTTGATGATGACGCGGTTGCCGTTGACGATGATGTGCTGTGTCCACCATTCGTTGTCGGCGATCGTCACGTCGTGCACGTCGTCGACGGCATACAGACTGCCGGTCTTGCGGGGATCCTTGTCGTAGGTGTTGTTGACCTGCGTCTCAAAACCCGCCTTGGGCCAGCCTTCTTCCTGAAACTCGGTATGAAAGTAGATGCCGCCATTGCTGTGCGGCTCGGCCATGACATCGACCTTCAGTTCGAAGTTCTTGAACGGCACACCCTCGCCCACATAGAACAGATGGCTGCGGCCCCTTGGCGACGATCGCCCCGTCTTCGATCGCCCAGGAATCCGGGTTCTCACTGATCTTCCACCCTTCCAGGGTCTTGCCGTCCCACAACGAGACAAACCCCTCTTCGACACCCGCCGACTGGGCCGACGCGGACGTGGCCAGACAGGCGATGGCAACCAGACAACAGCAGGCAGTCAGACGACCGGACATGGTTCAAACCTTCCTCGGGAGTGTTGGGGAGAGAAACGGGGCTGGGCGAATCCTGATTGAACGGGAGAGCCGCCCGGCTGTCAACCATGACGGTGGCGCGGCAGCTGTTGAACGGCTGCAGCACCGGGCGAACATTGCGGGCCCCCGAGACGTCTCCTATGATGACTCCCCGCCAGGGGAGCCGGGACCGGGCTAAGTCGCTGAAATGCCAGCGGTTAACGCGCCACACCAGCAGCGAATCCCACCAGGATCTGTGGGACGGTCCCGCGGCGCGCTGGCCATTCCCAGGGCTGCGGGGGCTCCCCCGAGCCAACGGCGGCGGCTTTTGACTGATGCGAGATCGAGGAACTCACACGTGCTGCGCACTCACACTTGCGGCGAACTCCGCGCCGAACATATCGGACAAACCGTCACCCTCTGCGGTTGGGTCGATCGCTATCGCGACCACGGGGGCGTGGTCTTCATTGACCTCCGCGATCGCTACGGTCTGACGCAGGTCTCCTTCAAGCAGGACGACGCCAGCGCCATCCAGCAGGCAGCCCAGGAGCTGCGCCACGAGGACGTCATCCAGGTCAGCGGGGAGGTACTGCACCGCGGGGCGCAGAACATCAACCCCCGGCTGTCGACCGGTGAGGTCGAGCTTCGCGGCAAGCAACTGACGGTGCTCAACAAGAGCCGTACCCCCCCCTTCGAACCAACGGGCGACAACCTGCCCAACGAGGAACTGCGCCTGCAGTACCGGTTCATCGATCTGCGGCGCAAGGAGCTGCAGCAGAACCTGATGCTGCGGCATCGCGTAACCAAGGCGGTCCGGGATTACTTCGACGAACAGGGCTTCCTGGAGATCGAGACTCCCATCCTCGGACGCTCGACGCCCGAAGGGGCACGGGATTACCTGGTCCCCAGCCGCGTCCACGAGGGCTGCTTCTATGCACTGCCGCAGTCGCCGCAGTTGTTCAAGCAGATTCTGATGGTGGCCGGCTACGACCGCTACGTGCAGATCGCCCGCTGCTTTCGGGATGAGGACCTGCGGGCGGACCGTCAGCCGGAATTCACCCAGATTGACCTCGAGATGGCGTTTGTCGAGCGGGAGGACATTCTGCAGGTGGTCGATGGCTGCGTGGCCAGAATGGTCCGGGAGGTGCGCGGAGAAGACTTCCCCCTGCCACTGCCGCG
Organism: uncultured Planctomycetaceae bacterium; assembly: GCA_963715185.1. Lineage (GTDB taxonomy): Bacteria > Planctomycetota > Planctomycetia > Planctomycetales > Planctomycetaceae > CAVPPT01. Next base: position 443,939 of record CAVQRG010000007.1, on the reverse strand, counting down.
CTACACTCATGCGGAGGTGATGGAGCGATACGGAACCGACAAGCCCGACCTGCGGTTCGACCTGCCGATCACCGAGATCTCGGATCTCGTCCGGGAGAGTGAATTCGGAGTGTTCAAGAATACCGTGGCTTCGGGCGGCCACGTGCGGGGCTTGTGTGTCAAAGGGGCCGCGGAGAAATACAGCCGTCGGGTGCTCGACAACGACCTCAAGAATCTCGTCGGGAGATTTCGGGGCCAAGGGGCTGGCCTACTTCAAGGTGACCGGCGGCCTGCTCGAATCGTCGATCGCCAAGTTCTTCGATGAAGCCCAGCAGCGCGCCATCGTCGAGCGGATGCAGGCGGAAGACGGCGACCTGCTGGTCTACGTGGCCGACAACTGGAAAGTCAGTTGCGCGGCCCTGGCGGCGCTGCGGAACTTCCTCGGCAGGGACCTCGAGCTGTACGACCCGCGTGCGATCAACGTGTTGTGGGTCATTGACTTTCCGCTGGTCACCTGGAACGGGGACGAAGACCGCTGGGACGCCGAGCATCACATGTTCTGTGCCATCCATCCGGACGATGTCGAGCTGATGCAGAGCGACCCCGGGAAAGTGCGGGCGCAGTCGTACGACCTGGTCTGCAACGGTTACGAGGCCGCCAGCGGCAGCATCCGAATCCATGATCCGCTCGTGCAGCAGCAGGTGTTCGATCTGCTCAACATTCCGGCGGAGGAGGCGGAACGTCGCTTCGGGTTTCTGCTCGAGGCGTTGCGCTATGGCGGGCCGCCCCACGGAGGCATCGCTCTGGGACTGGACCGCTGGGTGATGTTGTTTGCCGGCTGCGACAATATCCGCGACGTCATCGCCTTCCCCAAGACCCAGAAGGCGAGCGACCTGATGCTCGAGGCCCCCTCGGAGGTCGACGGCAAGCAGCTTCAGGAGCTGCACATCAAGCTCGACCTGTCGGAGTGAGACCGACCGCGGTCCTCAACGCTACAGACGGTCGGCCTGAGTGAGAAAGGGGAGGCAGGCATGTCGTGCGACGACCTCTTTAAACGCATCGCCCGGTACACGGCTCTCGATGCCCCCGTCGGCTTCGAGGAGCCCGTCCTCTCTGCCGCCCGGGACGAACTCGCGCAGACTTGCGAACGCATCGAGGTCGATGTGCGCGGCAACGTGTATGGATCGCTCAGTGGCACCGCAACCAACGCCCCGCGGGTGATGATCACCGCCCATGCCGACGAGGTCGGCTTTCTCATCACCTCGATTCGCGAAGACGGGTTTCTGCGGTTTGCCAAACTGGGACATCCGACCGACATGGTCCTGCCCGGTCGGCGGGTGCGCGTGCTCGGAGAGAGCGGTCCCTGCGAAGGCGTGATCGGCGTGAAGCCCGGCCATGCCCTGAACCCCGTCGAGGCTCGGCAGGTGCCGCCCGTCAGCGACCTGTACATCGACATCGGCGGCACGTCCGCCGCTGAGGTCCGCGGCTGGGGGATCGATGTCGGGACGCCCGCTGTGTACGTCGGCGCACTGACGAGAACCCGGCACGGGACTCGCTGTTTCGGCAAGTCTCCCGACAACCGGGCCGGCGTGGTGGCCGTCCTCGAGATCGCCCGGCGGCTGGCCTTGCACCGGCCGGCTGCCGAGGTGGTGTTCGTCATCACTGTCGAGGAAGAGATCGGTCTGCGGGGGGCGGAGGTGGCCGCCCGACGCACGCGACCCGACGTCCTGCTGGTGATCGATACGGTTCCGGCGGGCGGGACCCCGGACCTCAGCCCCGAGGAGCTGACCTGGGGAATCGGCGGCGGGGCGTTGCTGAAGGTGCGCGAAACTCGCGGGCTGTCGACCCATGCACCACTGCGGAGACTGCTCTGTGAGACGGCCGAGCAGGCCGGCATCCCGCATCAGGTGATTGTCGACACCGCAGGCATCACGGATGCCACTTCGGCCCAACAGGCCAGCGGAGACATCGCCGCGATGGTCATTGGCCTGGCCCGGCGCTATTCGCATTCCGCCGTCGAGATGTTTGATCTTGCCGACGTGCAGGCGATCATCGACCTTGCGTGCGCGGTCACGCCGCGCCTGCTGACCCGCGATCAACTCCTACGGATCTGACCGCCGCCGGATCTCTCAGGTGTCGAGGACCGTCAGGCGGGCCTTGCTGTCGCCGAACGAATACCCACCCTCCCCGACCCGGTCGAGGAGCGAGAGGTACAGGTTGTTCATGGGGGTTTCGCGGTCCACACGGATGTGCTGTCCGGTGGTGATGGTGCCGCCCCCCCGGCCGGCAAGCAAGACCGGCAGGTTGTGGTGATCGTGGCGGTTGGCATCGCTGATGCCGCTGCCATAGACGATCATGCTGTTGTCGAGCAGCGTGCCGTCCCCTTCGGGAATCGACTTCAGCCGCCTGATGAAATAAGCAAACTGCTCCACCAGGAACTGATCGACACGCTGGATCTGGTCCATCTTTTCCTTGTCGTTTCGATGGTGCGAGAGCTGATGATGGCCGCTGTTGACTCCCAGGTCGGGATACGTGCGATTGCTGCCTGCATTCGCCAGCATCAGCGTCGAGATCCGCGTCGAGTCGGTCTGGAAGGCGAGGGCCATCAGATCGTACATCAGCCGGATGTGCTCGGCGACTTCCCGGGGGATTCCGGGCGGGATCTCGATGGCGTCCTCGGGCATGTCGATGTCGGTGGCGTCGCCGGCTTTCGTGATGCGCTGTTCGACGGCCCGCACACTTTCGAAGTACTCGTCCATCTTGCGGCGGTCGGCCAGGCCAAGCTGCTGACGGAGCTTGCGGGCATCATCGGCGACAAAGTCCAGAATGCTCTGGCGGTAGAAGTCGCGGGCCGCCTGGGCCTTCGCGTCCTGATACGACCCGCCGAACAGACGCTCGAAGACTGCCTTGGGGTCGATCTCCTTGGCCATCGGCGTCGTCGGTGACCGCCAGGAAATGTTGGAGACGTAGGCACAACTGTAACCGGAATCACATTTGCCCGCCTGTCGTCCTCCTTCGATCCCGAGTTCGAGGGACGGCAGCCGCGTCAACCCGCCGATCTTCTCGGCAGCGAGCTGATCGATCGACTGGCCGACATAGATGTCGGACCCCGAGGTCTTGCGGGGCTGCGCCCCGGTGAGGAACGCCGCTGAGCAGCGGGCATGGTCCCCGGCGCCGTCACCGTTCGCGCGGGCCTTGTCATGGGTCAGGCCGCTGAGCACCAGCAGATCTTCCCGAACGTCGGCCAGGGGCTGGAGCGTCTTCGACAACTGATAGTCGCGACCGGTCTCCTCGGGAGTCCAGTCGGGCATGATCGCCCCGTTGGGGAAGAAGATGAACGCCATCCTGCGGGGCAGTTCGCTCCCCGAGGCCGCCTGGGCAGCCGCCAGCGGGGAAGGTCCCATCGCCTCGAACAACGGCAAGGCCAACGAAGCTCCCACTCCTCGCAGAAACGTCCGACGGGGAATGCTCAGCATGATCAGGGCTCCTCAGAGGTGTCGCCGCGCCGCATCAGGAAAGGCTGGCTGGTCACGATGGCCTTCAACAAGGCGGAAAACCGATACTCACGATGACCCAGTTCGCTCACGATCCGGTCGACCGCACATCGGTCATAGTACTCCAATCCGCGTCCAATGGCGTAGGTCAACAGCTTTTCCGAGAGACAACGGCTGAATTCGTCCTGCCGCGCGCCGAGGATGGCGATCAGTTCTGTCGGTCCGTTGAACGACTCACCGGCGGGCAACTGGCCTGCGGAATCGATGGGGTGGCCGTTGTCGGTCTCGCGCCGCGCCCGATAGCGTCGAAGTTCTCGAACCCGAAGCCGATGGCATCCATCACCCGATGACATGAGGCACACCCCGGATCGCTGCGGTGCAGCTCGAACTGCTGGCGCAGCGGCAGATCGGGGTTGGCCTCGCGCGTGACTTCGAACCCGGGGACCAGCGGCGGTGGGGGAGGCGGCTCATCACCCAGAATGTTGGAGAGCACCCACTCGCCGCGCTTCACCGGTGAGGTGCGATCGGGATACGACGTCAGCGTCAGGATGCTCGGTTGCGTCAGCAGTCCTGCCCGGCGTCCATCCGTCAGATCGACCTTGCGCAGCTCGTCCCCCTGCACACCATCGATGCCGTACAGACGGGCCAACCGCTCGTTGAGGAACGTGTAGCGTCCATCGAGCAGTTCCAGCACGCTGCGATCTTCCCGCGCGATGTGGTCGACGAACGCATACGTCTCGCGGGCAATGTCTCGGCGGAGCTCGGGCGTGAAATCGGGAAACCGGTCGGTGTCGGGCATGACATCGGCGGTGTCAAGGTTCCGCAGCCCCAGCCATTGGCCGGCGAAATTCTCCACCAGCGCCTGCGATCGTTCATCCTGCAGCATGCGGTCGACCTGCTGGTGCAGTGTCCGCTCGTCGTGCAGCTTTCGGGCCCGCGCCAGATTGAACAGCTCTTCGTCCGGCATGCTGCTCCAGAGGAAGTAGCTCAGCCGGGAGGCGATCTCGTACTGATTGAGTTCGTGGGCCTCGGGCCCATCCGGCGCGGTCTCGTGTTCGATGCGAAACAGGAATTCAGGGGACACGAGAATCGCGGTCAGCGCAACCTGCATGCCCCGCTCGAACGATTCGCCCCGATCGGTTGCCAGGCGAACGAACCGGGCATAGCTGGCCGACTCGGCATTGGACACCGGGCGACGGAAGGCGCGGGTGAGCAAGCGCTTGATGTTCCCGCTGGCCGCCGCTGTGACTTCTTTGGGGGTCTTCGGGGTGCGGACGATGAGCTCGCGATGCGATTCGGGAAGATCTTCCGGACGCAGCTGGCGGGGACCACTCAGCTCCAGCCGGCGGACGTAGAGATTCCGGTCGCCACGCTCTTTCGCCTGCGGGTTGTAGAAGTCGTTGATGAACGAGACGGACACGCGTTGGCGGCCCGCCGGGAGCTGCTGCTTCCACGCGTACCAGTCCTGTTTCTGATGCCCCTTGATCTCGAAGGTCTTCGTCACCTTGTCGCCGACACGAATCTCCATCCTGGCGGGTTCGTCGCCAGCCTGGTCGGCGGCGGCTTCCACCCGCAGTTCGTACTCGCCGGGGAACTTCAGGGTGAACTCGGCCGACGCGGTCCCGTTGGACGCGAAGATCACCGAGCCATCCTCCCCATCATCGACCGCTCCCTCCCGCTTGAAGTCATCCGCACCCACCGAGGCACTCAATGCCGACTTTTCCGGGGTGAGGATGGCCCGCCGGGCGATCTGCTCGGCCGCGTCGAGGTACTTCTCCATATGCAGCGGTGAGATCGACAGCACGTCGCCGATGTTGTCGAACCCGTAGCCGACATCGTCGGAGGGGAAATCCGCGGCCGGCTGGAAGTCGACGCCGATGAGATCGCGAATGGTGTTGTTGTATTCGGTGCGATTGAGCCGTCGCACAGTGACGCGCCCGGATCGGGATCGTTCTCACAGTCGACATAGAACAGCGTGTAGTCGAGCCAGTCGAGCAGCATCTGCCGCTCGAGCGCCGATGGTTGATCGGCATCCACCGGAGGCATGCCTTCAATCCGGATGAAGTCGAACACCTGCTCCCAGAGATCGCGGTCGGCACGGACCGCCGCCACATCCTCGAACCGACTGAGGTCCAGACCGGCTTCGGCTTCTTCACCGGAGTGACAATCGAAGCAGTATCGCTTCATCAGCGGCTTGATCTGACGATCCAGATCGATGAGCTGCCCGGGTTCCTCTGCCGCCAGCACAGAGCCAGAACCGCCGAGGGCACACGAGGCCAACGCCAGCATCAGCCACAGCCGGCAACCACCCATTCGCAAGCGGCGAGAGTGCACTGGCATGCGGATTCCCAGGAATCAATGGAGGGATGGACGATTCCGACGGAACAGGCGACAGCTCGCCAAGGCATGAGGGATGCCATCCGCCGAGGGAGGAGCTGCATCACCTTCCAGCAAGTGAGGCAACCGGGCGAATTTCCAACATGAGTATACGACTCGCGGGCCAAGAGTGTCCAGTGTCTGCGCGCATTCGCGCCGGCGCGATCTCCGTAACCGGCTTCGGGGAAAGACATAGCGTCAAGGGTCTCAATTGTCACTGATTGACGGCCCGGCCGGCCTGTGATACTGTCCGCCCGATCAGTCCAGGGAAGGAGGACCATCATCCATGCGATGGATTGCCAGTCTCGTCACAATGGCGCTGTGGGCTGCCGGGCTATTGGCGGGTGAGCTACCCAAGCCCCTCCCGGCATCGTCGGCTGTCGAGTCGAGGGAGGCTCAACCACCCCTCGATGTCTCGCGTCTGGAGCATCTCCACAAGGCCATTAAGCACCTGCAGTCCGCAGGGCTCGAAGCCGAAGCGGACCGCCTGAGGCATGTCGCGGCCGAACTCGAAGACGAGGCCACACGCCGCCTCGACCAGCTTCGCGCGCATCGCGAGGACCTCCTCCGGGAGATTCGTGAGCTTGAGCGGCTGACGGGGCAGCACGAACAGATTGCCCTGGAGTGTCGGATTCTCGAATGCACGCGGGACCAACTGTTGACCCTCGGCATCGCCTGGCCGAGCACGGAACAGACCGAGCCGCAGACCCTGGATGAGCGGTTCTTCGAGCGTCCCCAGCTGATGAACGCTGATGCCGTCCAAACCCTCTTCGACCAACTGCGTAAACAGGGCCTGGTGAAGGAGCTCGCGCACCCTTCGATCGTGACCACAAACGGCCAGCCGGCGACACTGATGAGCGGCGGTGAGTTTCCGATCATCCTGCCTGTTTCCGGCGACTCAGACACCGTCGATGTCGAGTGGCGCGAGTTCGGCACACGATTGGAGGCCGTCTGTCACACGCTTGGCGGAAACCGCGTACGCGTGGAGGTCACGTCCGAACTCACTCAGCGGGACTTTCGAGAATCCGTCACCTTGGGAGGACTCACCATCCCGGGGATCAACGCCAGACGCCTGAATCTGCAGACAGAGATGGCGTTCGGTCAGACGCAGGTGGCGGGAATCACCTCCACGCCGAGCCCGCCGTCGCCGATTCTTTCAAACCTTTCGTACCTCGAAGGACTCTTCACCCCGGCTGACTCCGTACCCGAGCAGGTCACGCTCTTTCTGATCACCCCCCGTGTTGTCTCTGCACGCGATGGAGAGGCCCCGGCGCAGTGACGCCTTCCTCGATCGGCGAAGTTCACTTACAATCCGATTTTGCGTTCGCTCACGACGAGACGTACGACCACAGAAGGAACGGAAGTTATGCGGGTCTGGCCAGGGAAGCCCTATCCCCTTGGAGCATCGTGGGACGGCCACGGCGTCAACTTCGCTCTGTACTCGGAACATGCCACGCGGGTGGAACTTTGCCTGTTCGACAGCGTGGCCGCGCGGACGGAGGCTTGCTGCATCCCGCTGCGTGAGCGAACCGACTTCGTCTGGCATTGCTATCTTCCCGACGCCCGTCCCGGACAGCTGTACGGGTATCGTGTGCATGGCAAGTACGAACCGCACCAGGGGCACCGCTTCAACGCCCATAAGGTACTGCTGGATCCCTATGCGAAGGCCATCGGCCGGGATGTCAACTGGGATGACTCGATGTTCGGGTATCGCTGCGGCGACCCGCTGGAGGATCTGTCGTTCGATGATCGGGACAATGCGCATGCCGCGCCACTGGCGGCGGTGATCGATTCGCGGTTCCGCTGGGGCAACGACCGCCCGCCTGCCACTCCCTGGCATCAGACCGTCATCTACGAGGCCCATGTCCGCGGCTTCACGATGAAGCACCCGGAAATCCCCAAGCCGCTGCGGGGCACCTATGCCGGCCTGGCTTCCAAACCCGCCATCCAGCATCTGCTGAAACTGGGGGTGACGGCCATCGAACTGCTGCCGGTGCATCACAAGGTCGACGACCGGCACCTCGTGGAAGCGGGGCTCTCGAACTACTGGGGTTACAACACGCTGTCGTTCTTCGCCCCCGACACGCGACTGGCGGCTGCCAACTCGCCGCCCGAAGTGCTCAACGAATTCAAGCGGATGGTCAAGCGGCTGCATCAGTACGGGATCGAGGTCATCCTCGACGTGGTCTACAACCACACCGGCGAGGGCAACCGCATGGGGCCCACGCTGTGCCTGCGGGGAGTCGACAACCCCAGTTACTACCGACTGGTTGCGGGCAAGAGCCGGTACTACATGGATTTCACCGGTTGCGGCAATACGCTCAACATGCAATGCCCCAAAGTGCTGCAGCTCGTGATGGACAGCCTGCGCTACTGGGTGACGGAGATGCATGTCGACGGGTTCCGTTTCGACCTGGCCTCGGCCCTCGCCCGCGAGTTGTACGATGTCGACAAACTCGGTTCCTTCTTCGACATCATCCACCAGGACCCGATCCTGTCCCGGGTCAAGCTGATCGCCGAACCCTGGGATGTCGGTGCCGGGGGTTACATGGTCGGCAACTTCCCGGTGGGATGGACGGAGTGGAACGGCAAGTACCGGGACAGCGTCCGCCGGTTCTGGCGCGGGGACGGCGATGCCGTCAGCGAATTCGGCTCCCGTCTGACCGGCTCCAGCGACCTGTACGAGCACAACGGCCGCCGGCCTTACGCCAGTATCAACTTCATCACCTGTCACGACGGGTTCTCCCTGCACGATCTCGTCTCGTACAACGACAAGCACAACGAGGCCAATGGCCATGGCAATTCCGACGGTGACAACCACAACCTGAGCTGGAACTGCGGGGCCGAAGGACCGACAGCCGACGCCAATGTGATCACGCTGCGGAAGCGGCAGATGCGCAACTTCGTGGCCACGCTGCTGTTCTCGCAGGGCGTCCCGATGATTCTGTCCGGCGACGAGATCTGCCAGAGCAAGCGCGGCAACAACAACACCTACTGCCAGGACAATGAATTCAACTGGCTGGACTGGGACCTCAACGACGACCAGCTCGAGTTTCTCCGGTTCACCCGCAAGATCATCACGCTCTGGCGGGAAAACCCTGTCTTCCAGCGGCGCCATTTCTTCCAGGGTCGCGCGATCCGGGGCAAGTCGCAGAAAGACATCCATTGGCTCACCCCCAATGGACAGGAGATGAGCGATGCCGACTGGCATTCCAGTCACGCGCGCTGTCTCGGAGTCTTGCTCAACGGGCAGATGACGGACGAGATTGACGATCGCGGACGGCAGATCAACGGCAACACCATGCTGCTGCTGATGAACGCCCGCGACCGGGAAGTGGCCTTCACGCTTCCCGGAGAAGACCGCAAGTCGAGCTGGCTGCTCGAGGTCGACACCGCCCGGCCACAGCCCGACCAGCGGCGACTGATGGCCCTGCATGCCTACCGGCTGCTGCCGCGCTCCATGGCGGTCTTCCGCCTGAAGTGCCGTCGCTGGGTCGGCACGTGGTTCCGCCTCGACTCGCCGACATCGCAAGTGCTCCGACCACATACCCCGTCGGACACCGCCGGTCTACGCGACAAGAAGCTCACCGTTGCCGCCAAGAAGTAGGCGCCCTGCCGAGTGCCGGTGCCACCGCGACACGGAAGCGATCCGTGCGCCGCTCCCCTCAGGACGGTGACTTCAGCGCGGACGTGCCTGACGGCCCTCGAAGGGCGAAGCATTCATCAACGGCTCTTCCCGCGAGGAATGCAGGATGACATGGGCGCCGTTCCCGCCCGCGAGGCGGAGGGCCTCGAACAACCGGCGCGCCCGCTCCTCCATCTCCCCCCCCGCGAACTTCACCACGATGGCCATGGTGTTCTCTGAGCCCACTCGCCCCGTGGCGGCCTTCTGAACATTGGGACGTTCTCGACGATTGCCCAGCGCAAGAACCCGAAAGGGCCCGATGATCTCAGTCGAGCCACCACCGCCGGCCGACACCGGACCGGGGCTTCCTCCGGCAGGCGTCGGTCCGAGACGCGGAACCTCGAACGACACAAAGTCGTTGGGATTGATTTGCGCAGCGACAACCGACGACGGATCGACAGGTACCCACCGGGCCACCTCGTCCTGCTGCAGTGTGTCGGCGAGGTCCATCTGGGCCGGACCGATCAGGTCCGACTCGAGGATGATCTCACCGCCGACGAACTGCCGGTTGGCCCGCAGACCGACCACGGCATTGCGGGCCGACCACAGCGGGGCGACATGGTCCAGATTGCCGACGCCACTGCGCGGGATGTCCACCTGCTCGAATTGCGACTCCTTGAAGTTGTCGCCGATGTCGAGATTGACCCCCTGCCGGACGGCAATGAAGGACACCTTCTCCTGATCGCGGGCCAGCCGGTCCAGGTAGAACCAGTTGCAGATGGCCCCCACAATGCCGAGCCCGGCAGCGACCATCAATCCGAGGGCACCTTTCATATGCACAGCTCACAGACCACAACAGAGCGTTTCCAGACTGCGTTCACGAGCACAACATCTCTCGCGAGCAGCGACGCGACCTGACTAAGGATCGGCGACCTCATCGGACACCGTGACCTGAATCAGGCCCGCACAGCCATCTTCGCGACCCAGCAGTTGAATGTCCATCTGCCACGACTGATCTCCCGCGCGGACGAACCGTCCGAGACTTGCCGAGTCGCGGACCTGCCAGCCTCCCCAAGATTGCCAGCCCTGCGCCGCCAACGACTGAGTCAGTTGATCCTGCCATGCTGGAATCGGGCCGCTTCCGGAGAAACTCAGCAGCACATTCCCCCGGCCATCGCGCAGGTTCAGAGCCAGGCGCGCCCCCGCCGGCAGGGGAATGTCGACCGATCCTGGGGATTCGCCACGTGACGGACCGGGAGGCTCGATCGTGAAGACTGCCCACTGGTCATCGCCGGCCGGAAACGCCAGCACGAGTCCGACCAGCACCCGGAGTGCGGCCGCCGAGTTCGCGTCGTGCTGCGAGAGAGATCCCGGCCGGGTCCCGGCCGCGAGCCAGCAGGGCCCTTCCACCACGTGCACCATGGCCCCGCCCTCACCAGTCCAGTCGGGTTCACGCAGGGCGAGTTGCTCGAGCAATTGCCCGGAGCGAGCGAAGTCCGGGTCGCCGTGGTCCGCGGTGCCACTGGCGAGCAGCCGCTGACAGTGCGCACTCAGCGTGTCGCGAAGCCCCCCGGCATCGACGCTGAGTCGCTGATGCCTGACACTGCCGGAGACGTCCCCGAGATCAAGCAGCATCCCTTGCGGGTCATCCCAGCGAAAGGAGTCGGCTGCCACCGGACGGACGGTGAGCGCCTCGGGATTCGTGCGCCACCACACCGACACCTTGCGCCCCATGCTGAGAAATGCCAGGCACAAGATGCCGATCACGAGCAGATCGGTCGTCCGCCGGACAATGGTGCGCGACAGCCGACCGAACCCCGCCGACTCCACCGGAGGCTTCGTCTGCGCCTCCTCGGCAGGGTGAACCGGCTCCTCGGCCAGGCGGCCGCTCATGGCAATGTCCCGAGGAACTGCCGCAGTTGACCAATCAACTGCTGCAGCCGCGCCCGCTGCTGGTTGTAGTCGGGGGGTGGTGGATCCATGTCCTCGAGCAACTGGAGCTGCTCGTCGTACATCTCGAGAAACATCCCGGCGAGTTCGCGGGGCACATCCTGGATTTGCGCAAACAGGGGCTCGACGATGTCGACGAGCATCTCGACCGGGTCCGCCGTACAACCCCGGCGGGCCGGCGGGTAGGCGCTGAGAAAGTCGTACTGGTCCTGGCTATAGGGGGTGTAGGGGTCGCCATACCAGTCGCGCAGCTCAGTGTCCCGGTCCAGCACATCGAGCGCCGAACGATTCGGATTGTTGAGCAACTGTGCCTGGGCCACGCGCATACGCTGGGTCGCCGCGGCGTCGTAGCGGGCCAGATCGTAGTTGTAGGTATGGGGGACGCGGCGCGCCCCGTTCGAGAACCCCATCTCGTTGTGCTGCCACTGATTGCCGGCGAAGATCAGCGTGTCCCGGCGGAAGTGATTGCGCTCGCCCAACGCCGGCCACATCGCCGGGTCGTGATCGATCCGGGCCTGACCGGTGCGCAAGCCATCCGTCATGTCGAGCGTATCGATCAGCACCGACAGGCTGTACCCGGTGGATGGATCGGTGACCGCCGGCCCGCGCACCACCACATGCTCGCCGTAGGGATCGGTGGAAAACACCGACGGGTCGAAGTCCCCATAGCTGAGGGCACCGGACTCGGGCCAGAAATTGGCGGGTTTGGGATCTCCGGCTCCCGTGCGCGGCCACATCGCGCGAAACACCGCCTGACGGGAGTTGGCCAGTGTGCGCACCTTCCACGCTCCGGCCGTCCCGATCAGCACCATCAAAGCCATCAGCATCAGCAGCAGCGGGAGCGCAAGGGTCAGCTCCAGCGGAGCCAGCCCGCTGCGTGATGCTCGATGGGGTGGGCTGCGTCGTCGCATCGATTCAATCGGCTTGTGCCAGGACGGGGCTTTCACTCACTCTTCATACTCCGCGCTAATGCGTATTGATCGCGTTCAGTTCCCGCATGCTCAGGCCGCCGAGGTTCGGAGGCCGAAAACCGTCCAGGTCGCCCCCGGGATTCGTTTGGAGAATGGTGGGGATCGCGTCGGCCGTCGACGGGACGAGCTTCACCATCCAGTTCTGATTGAAGGTGTTCCAGGCCGACGACCAGTTGTCGCGATTCGCCGAGTAGCCCAGGACTTCGCCACTCCGTTCATCTTCGCCATAGTTGGGGACGATCCAGGGGCAGCAGCGAAACCGCGACCGGGGAATGAACAGCCGCACGGTCGCAAACGTCTGGGCGTCGGATTCCGCCGCCAGCGGGTTCCGGTACAGACCCGGGCCACTCTCGCTGAGATGCTGGCGATACACCACCCCCACATAGGTGTAGCCGGCTTCGAGGTTGCTGTTGGTCCACTCGTCGGCGCCCAGCCTCATGAGCATCGGGAGGTTGGTGTTGGGGTATTCCTCGTTGAGCAGTTTGTCGAGCTGTCCGCAGGCCGCGGTCCAGAAAAGTCGGGCGAACTGCGACATGCGGGCCTCTTCATCGGCAAAGTCGAGCCCCCGTGTGGGATCGCGATCCTGGATCCAGCGGCGCAGGTTATCATGGGCAAGATCCGACCGGCGCTGCCGGGCCTCATCGACGTAGTCCCCCGCCAGTGGGAGGCGGGCATAGTCGCGTCCGAGGGGATGCGGATCGACGACCGGGAGTGTGCGGGTCGCGGGCTCGGTTTCATCACCAATCCCGACCGGCAGCGCATGGGTGCGCCACAGCAGGCCGAACTGGGGCCCGCGGTCCCCTCCGGCCTGACCCGGACTAAACCGCATCTGGCCGTTAATGTCTCCCTGGGTCCCCTGTCGCAGTCCATGCCGCAACGCGATTTCGTTGGTCACCTCATGCGCCTGCAGGGGAATCGCATCGAGCACAGCCTGCTGGAAGTTGGGGATCAGATGATCCAGAGTGGGCGCGAACAGGTTTTCGGGCGTACCGAGGATGTGCTCGAAGACCGGCAGTGCATACTCGGAAGCCGCGGCAGCCATCTCACCCCAGGCGGTTACGAACTCCTGCTCGAGCGGCGTCTTCGCAGGAATCGCTGCCATGAGCGGCGGAAACCGGGTGAACGTCGCCGGGCCGAACAACCGCGCCATCTCGTTCCACTTCGCCAGGATGTCGGGCACGAACTGTTCGGCGTTGCGTTCCCGTGCCTCACGCAGAAACGCGGTGAGGGCCAGGACATCCGCCTCGAGATGATTCGTAAACGCGATCGCGTTCATGCCCCGGGCGAGTACTACTCCCCCCGAGTAGGCGGCGGCATCGGCCGCATTCTGCATCTTCAGCTTGTCATCCAGATGCGTCGCGATGTTGACCAGCGACACCAGCAACATCGTGAACACCAGTGTGCCGAACACGGTGATCAGGCTGATGGAACCCCGCTCGTCGCGATGCAGCCGCTCGCACAACCGGAACGCGCGCATCCACGGCGTGCAACGGCGTCCGGCATCCGCCAGCCGCAGCACATCGGCGCAATTCGTGGGGTGGCTCCAGCGTCGTGCATGTCAGTCGGGGACCTCGTGAATGAACGGCCGGGTCGACTGCAGCCCTTCGATCGTCATGGTCGCGGAACCAGTAATGGGCGCGTAGTACCAGCCGTTATCGGCGAAGATTCGGGGGCTGACGGTGTCCGGCTGACCGTCGGCGCGGACGAGCATGCGTGCCAGCAGACGACCGGGACCGGGGAGGAGCGCAAAGTTGTGGGTGACGGTGATCGTCACGGGATCTTCCCAACCCACCTCTTCGGGCACGTAGCTGTACACAGGGCTGAGTCCGGCCCAGGGATGTCCGATCGGGTTGTAGGTCGGCCCCTGGGCGGAGTTCTTGTCGGCAAATTCCAGGCGGACCGCCGTCCCCAGAAAGCTGTAGGCGAGCTTGTTGCGGATCCGCAGTGGCATCCGGGCGTTCGCCTGCGACGACGGGACCAGCGACGCGTACACGCTGGCCATCACATCATCCGCCCGGGTGCTGCCGAGCACCGTGTCGAGGTCTCCCGGAAGATCGCGAGAGGGGCAGATGGACACGCAGGCCAGCACCGCCGCCTTCCAGATCCGATCCAGTTTCGCACTGCCGGAACTGGCCACGTTGTCCCACGAGACCACGTAAGGCTCTGCCGGCTCGATGCCGGGAATGAGCTTGTTCTGGCTGTCGTCTTCCGCGTTTCCCTGTGCGTCCAGCAGGAGGTAGTGGTGATCATCCTGGACCAGGGCCGGAATCCACACCGACGCGGCACGTGCCGAGGCAAATGCCGCGTAGTTTACGACCATCAGTCCGATCATCAACTGGCTCACCTGCACGATGAACAACACGATCGCCAGCAGCAGCGGAAAGGTCAGCACGAAGGCCAGACTCTGCACACCTCCCTGTTCGCAGCGATGCACGCGGCGTAACCGCGACAGGTCCAGCCGCGCACCGCTCAGCCGGGCGACCACAACCGCGAGCGCACAGGCCACTGCCAGGGCGATCAGGCCGGGGAGACAGGCTTCGAGGAGGACGCGATGCATAAGGCGTGTCGACCCGTCGATGATCGGGGGTATCGTCTTCGGGAGTCGGGGTCCACGCCGTCAGTGCCCGGCTCCGCCACTTCGAATCAGGGTACGGGAATCAGGAACCGTTTTACGATACAGACGGCGAGCAACCCGGCCGGGGCCAGAAACAGACCCTGCCGCAGCGGGGCCCTTTCACTGGTGGTGAGCGGAACCCAGCGTCTGGCCTTGAGGACCAGGCCGATGTGCTCCACGGACTTGCGAAAGATGTGCACGGCTCCGATCTGCCAGACGAGATAAGCGACGGCCATCAGGGCCCCGATGATGAAGGTCCACAGCATCGCTTCGATGCCGGCCTGCCAGCCGAGCAGTGATCCCATCATGGCCATCAGCTTGACGTCGCCCCCTCCGACCTGAAACAGGACCAGGCACACGAGCATGACGAAACCGCACACCAGCAACCCCGACAAGCTCTCGGTAAAACCGGCGACGCCCCCCGTGAGGGCCCCCACGCCCAGACCCAGCAACATCCCCGGATACGTCGTCCAGTTGTAGATCTTGTGCCGAGTGACATCAGTGACCGTCGCGATCAGCAACAGCCCCAGAAGGATGCCGGTGGAAGCCATGGGCGAACACGTGCGTGCGATCGAAGGAACACCTGTGGCTGGAACGGCCGCAGATGGCCATCGCTCATGCTCCAGCAACAGGCGATTCCTGTCAGTTGTTGTTGATGACGCTGTCGCTTTCCTGTTCCAGGTTGTCCATCCCGGTGTTGAAGTAGTCGCGGATCCGCGGCCAGCCCCACTTGAGAATGAAGATCAGAATCGGAACCGCAATGGCGCCGATGATCAGGATCGTCTCGAGGCTGACGGCCCCATCTTCGTTGTTGTGGACGCGCTTCAGGAGGTCGCGGAATGTCGGTGACTTGGTCATTGGCTCGTAACCTTCGCTTCGACCGGCTTGCAGGGGACCGGTCTGGGTGCTGATCCTGCAGATTTCAGAGAAAGGCCCAGGAGATCGTGACGGCGGCAAACTCGAACACCAATCGCATCGCACGCATGGACAAGGGAATGACCACCGCCGCCAGTGGAAGCACCACGCCCATCAACAACACATAATCGAGCGTGGCGACGCCGGCTCGATGCCGCCCGTGCGAACGGGATCTTGTGACAACTGACCGACGCTGCATAACCAGAGTCCGCCGCACTCAACGTGAGGCTGCCGCGATTGGTGATTCAACACCGTCCGTCCGGGAAAGTGTCGCTGTCTATTCTCCTAATATCCTAACCGCTGATCTGGGCCCAGACCAGACGATCTGGCGACATGGTTGACGGTTCTGGCCGGAGATTGACAATGAATCAACACCAGACTAACCCGGACGCCTCCGTATGCCTCAGCTCATTGCTCTGCTGGTCGTTGCGGGCCACTGCCTCATATTCCACCCGAGCCACACGGAGGCGGACGACCAGTTCGCCATCGGCTTCGCCCGGGTCGACATCACCCCCGCGGAGCCTCTGCGGCTTTCGGGTTATGGCAATCGCAGCGAAACTGCGGAGGGAATCGACGAGCCGCTGCACGCCCGGGTCATGGCCCTGCAATACGGCGACGAGGGCCCCCGCCATGTGCTGGTCTCCGTCGATACGATCGGCTTCCCGGGCTCGCTGACCAAGGCCATTCATGAGCGGATCGAGTCGGCCCACGGAATTCCCCGGGCGCACTTCGTCATCTGTGGCACACACTCGCACACCACTCCCCAGATCGACGGCGGGCTGACCAACCTGTTTGCCATCCCCATGTCGGAGATCCAGCGCGAGGCCGTCCAGCGTTACACCGGACGGATCGCGGATGAGATCGTCGCCGCTGTCGGGGTGGCCCTCGCCGACCTGCGACCTGCCCGGCTGTTTCACGCGACCGGTGAGGCGACCTTCGCCGTGAACCGTCGTGTGCTCGAGGGGGGCCTGTGGACCGGGTTTGGCGTGAACCCCCGGGGACCGGTCGACCACACGCTGCCGCTGCTGAAGATCACCGATGCCTCCGGGACAGAGGTCCGCGGACTGCTGTTCAACTACGCCTGCCACTGCACCACGTTTGGCGGGGACTACAACCGGGTGAATGGCGACTGGGCCGGGTACGCCACGCAGTTTCTCGAACAGGCGCATCCCGGAACGACCGCGATGTGCACCATCGGCTGCGGAGCCGATCAGAATCCGAGTCGCGACACGGAGAGGTCACGCGAACTGGCGCAGGCCCAGGGCCGCGCGATTGCTGACGAAGTCGAGCGCCTGATCGCCGGTGAGATGCGGGAGATCGAGATCGGACCACAGGCCGCCTATGGCTACGCGGGACTACCGATCGACCGACCGACACTGGAAGACCTGAGAACAAACCTGATGAGTGACCGTGCTCAGGTCCGGCAACATGCCGAGAACATGCTCGCACTCCACGACCGCATGGGACGACTGCCGGAGACGTATCCCATGCCGATCCAGGTGTGGCGGTTCGGGGATGAGTTCGCCATGGTCTTCCTGGGCGGCGAAGTGTGCGTGGACTACGCCCATCGCATTCAGCGCGAGCTGTCACCAGAACTGCCAGCCGCCTCGCCGGCAGCGCTGCCGGTCTGGGTCGAGCGCCTATGCCAACGACGTGTTCGGCTACGTGGCCTCGGAGCGGATGCGAGCCGAGGGGGGCTACGAAGTCGACTTCTCGATGATCTACTACAACCAGCCGGGGCGCTGGTCGAGCGGAACCGAAGACGCCATTCTGCGACGCGTCCACGAGATGTTCGACAACACGGGCAACGTCGGCCCGCTCCCGCCGGAGGAGGCCCTCGAGACGTTCACCGTGCCGGCCGGTTACCGGCTGGATGTCGTGGCCGCCGAACCGCTCATTCGTGATCCGATCCATGCAGTGCTCGGACCAGATGGACGCCTGTGGGTGGTCGAGATGGGGGACTATCCCTGGGGTGATCCGGCCGACAACGCGACCGGACCGAGCGGGCCCCAGCTTTGGGATGGCGCACCGGCGGACGCATTCGCGTGCTCTCGGACACCGACCGCGATGGCCGGTTTGACAAAGGTGTGACGTTCCTCGAGGGACTGACGTTTCCCACGGGCGTGCTCCCCTGGCGCGACGGAGCCCTGATTTCAGGTGCCCCGGATCTCCTCTTTGCGCAAGACGTCGATGGCGACGGCCGCGCCGACCAGAAGCAGGTGCTCTTCTCCGGATTCGATGAGGCCAACCCCCAGCACCGTGTCAGCGGGTTCGTGCGCGACATCGACATCTGGCTCTATCTTGCCGCCGGCACCAACAACGAGACCATCACCAGCCCCCGCTCAGACGCACGCGTCAACATCTCCGGACGCGACTGCCGGATCCAGCCGGACGTCGGCCGGGTGGAGCCTGTCAGTGGGCGCAGCCAGTTCGGCCGCTGCCGGAATGACTGGGGCGAGTGGTTCGGAAATCAGAACAGCGAGCCGTTGTTTCACTTCGCCATTGAAGATCGCTACCTGCAGCAGAATCCGTACGTGCCCGCGCCGTCACCGAAGGTGTTCCTCACAGAGCCCGCGTATGCACCACCGGTGTACCCGACGAGTCGCACGCTCGATCGCTTCAACGATCTGTTTGCCCTCGACCGGTTCACCTCCGCCTGCAGTCCCCACCTGACGGGTGACGGGATCTGGGCGCCGGAGATGACCCCCGCGGGGGCCACCGAGATGGCTCTCGTCTGCGAACCGGTCCATAACCTGGTCAGCCGGTTGATGCTGAGCCGAGACGGCTTGACCTTTTGGGGGATGCGACACCCGAGCGAGCAGCGTTCCGAGTTCCTCAGCTCGACGGATCACTGGTTTCGACCCGTCAACCTGCTGACCGCTCCGGACGGGGCACTGTGGATCTGCGACATGTATCGGCAGGTCATCGAACATCCCGAATGGATCCCGGAAGCATGGCAGGCACAACTCGACCTGTATGCCGGGCATAACCGGGGTCGCATTTACCGGCTGTCACCCGTCGACCAGCCGCCCGTCGCGACTCCGGACCTTACGGTCCTGACGACCCCGGACCTGGTCGAGTGCCTCGCCAGTGGCAATCGCTGGCGACGGGAAACGGCCCAGCAACTGCTGACCCAGCGACCGCAGGCCGAGGCGGTGGCACTGCTGGAAACGATGCGGAACTCACATCCTGAGCCGCTGGCGCGCGTGCACGCCCTGGGAACCCTCGACGGACTCGGTCTGCTCTCGTCCGAGCAACTGCAGCAGTCGCTCGCCGATCCTGATCCACGCGTCGTGCGCTGGGCCGTTCGCTTCTGTGAGCCGCGCCTCGCCACGGCGCCCGAGCTGGAGAGTGGCGTCGTGGGGCTCGCCGGACATGACGAACTGATGGTTCGGTACCAGGTGGCCCTGGCACTCGGTCGTGCCACCGGGCCCGATGTTGCCAGCGCCCTGATGGAGATTGCTCTGCGCGACGCCGACGACCCGTGGATCCGCGCCGCTGTGCTCTGTTCGTCGCGAAATCATGCGTCGAACATGACCCGGGTCCTGCTGGCGGATCGGGAGAGGATCGCCTCCCGCTCGCAACTGCTGCAGGATCTGATCGCCACCGCTCTGGGAGACGAGGTCACCCGGGGCGCCGAAGAACTGATCGCCGCGATCGTCGGGGAGGGGACCGATGCCCCACCCGCTGACTGGCAACTGGTGAGTCTGTCGAGCTGCCTCGATGCCCTGCGGCGGCGGAATGTGTCGTGGCATCAACTGCCGGCGGCTACCCAGCAGCGGGCGGCGGGCCTGTTCGCCCAGGCCCGTGACCTGGCACGGGAGCCCACCGGCGACGTCCACCGCCGGGCGATCTCTGTGCGACTGCTGGGACACGAGTCCTCCACGCGGGAAGCCGACAGGGAGTTCCTCCACGCCCTGCTGTCGCCGCGCGAGCCTGCGGAGATCCAGTTGGCCGGCCTGCAGACCCTGGCCCGTGCGCAGCCGCCAGACTTCGCCCCCCGGCTGCTGGCGCACTGGGGATCGGCGAGTCCGGCCTTGCGTTCCGAGATGCTCTCGACGTTGCTGTCCCGTGAAGCCTGGGTGGAGTCGCTGCTCGATACCCTGGGGGACGGAGCAGTGCCCCCGGGTGATATCGATCCGGGCACACGCCTGCAGCTGATCTCCCACCGGCGCCGGCCGATTCGAGACCGGGCCCAGGCACTGTGGGGCGACTCCGCAGCATCCGACCGCCAGGAAGTGCTGGCCATGTATGAGCCGGCCAAAGCGCTGGCAGGAGAAGCCGGCCGGGGTGCCCCCGTGTTCCAGAAGGTCTGCGCAAGCTGCCACCGACATGCGGGGATCGGCAACGAACTGGGACCGCAACTCTCGGCCCTAAAAAACAAGTCGGCCGATGCATTGCTGACCGCGATTCTCGATCCGAATCAGGCGGTGGAGCAGAAATACCGCGGCTACGTACTGCTGACGAGCGACGGCCGCAGCTTCAGCGGCCTCATCAAATCCGAGACGGCCAACAGCCTTACGCTGGCCGACCCGCAGGGGAAAGAGCACGTCATTCTGCGGATCGATATCGAAGCGATGTCGGGCACCGGGAAATCGTTTATGCCGGAGGGCCTCGAACGAGACCTCACGCCCCAGGATCTGGCGGACCTGATGGCCTTCATCCAAGGTGAATCGTAGAGCAAGTGTGCTTCACGAGCGTTCCGTTCCTGAGGAATTCGGCTATCCTCTTGAATCGGCAACGAACTTCGCTATCGTGGTGACAATTTTGCGCTGCCCGGCTGGCTGGTTCGGCCGTCTCACTGTGGATTTTCGAGCATCCCTCACCCTCTGCCCGTCTGAAATCCCGTGCCCCGTCGCGACGATCTCCACAAGATCCTGATCATCGGTTCCGGTCCCATCATCATCGGGCAGGCGTGCGAGTTTGACTATTCCGGGACCCAGGCCTGCAAGTCGCTGAGAGACGAAGGCTACGAGGTCGTGCTGGTCAACTCGAACCCGGCCACGATCATGACGGACCCGAACACGGCCGATCGCACGTATATTGAGCCGATCACCTGGCAGTACGTGGCCAAGGTCATCGAACACGAGCGGCCGGACGCGCTGTTGCCGACCCTGGGCGGGCAGACCGGGCTCAACACGGCCATGGATTTGTTTCGGCACGGGGTGCTCGAAAAGTACGGCGTCGAAATGATCGGCGCCCGGGCCGATGTCATTGAGAAGGCCGAGGGGCGGGAGTCCTTCAAGAAAGCGATGGTGGGCATCGGCCTGGACGTGCCTCGCTCCCGGCCCGTCCATAACATGCAGGAAGCCCGGGAGACGCTCGACGAGATCGGGTTGCCGATCATTATCCGTCCCAGCTACACGCTGGGGGGGACCGGCGGCGGGATTGCGTACAACCGCGAGGAGTTCGAGGACAAGGTCCGCTACGGCCTGAAACTCTCACCGGTGACGGAAGTGCTGCTCGAGGAATCGGTCCTCGGGTGGAAAGAGTACGAGATGGAGGTGATGCGTGACGCCGCGGACAACTGCGTCATCATCTGTGCGATCGAGAACTTCGATCCGATGGGCGTGCACACGGGGGACTCGATCACTGTCGCGCCGGTGCAGACGCTGACAGACAAGGAATACCAGTGGATGCGGGACGCCACCATCGCCTGCATGCGCGAGATCGGTGTCGAGACCGGCGGGTCGAACGTCCAGTTCGCGGTCAATCCCAAGACCGGCCGGATGACCATCATCGAGATGAATCCGCGTGTCAGCCGGTCGTCAGCCCTCGCCTCGAAGGCCACCGGGTTCCCCATCGCGAAGATCGCCGCCAAGCTGGCGGTGGGCTATCGGCTGGACGAGATTCCCAACGACATCACTCGCGAGACGCTGGCCTGCTTCGAGCCGACGATCGACTACGTCGTGACGAAGATACCCCGCTGGACGTTCGAGAAGTTTCCCGATGCCGACCCGACGCTGACCGTGCAGATGAAGTCGGTCGGCGAAACCATGGCCATCGGCCGCACGTTCAAGGAGTCTCTGCAGAAGGCCCTGCGGGGTCTGGAGATCGGCCACTTCGGACTGGGGGGCGGCAAGCAGGACCTGTGGGGGACCGAGGCCCAACCCTCGCTGGAGGAAATCCGGCGCAAGCTGGCCACTCCCAATGCCGAGCGGATCTTCTCCATTCGCTATGCGCTGAAGGCCGGCATGTCCATCGAGGAAGTGCACGAACTGACGGGGATCGACCCCTGGTTCCTCCGCAGCATCCGGGACCTGGTCGCCATTGAAGACGAGATCCGCTCTGTCGATTCGCCTGTCCCAGGCCGATGACGACCTCCTGCGGCGCGCCAAACGGGACGGGTTCTCGGATCGACAACTGGGCTTCTGGTGGCGCACGAGCGAGCTGGATGTCCGGCGTCACCGCAGCGAACGCGGGATCGTGGCGACGTTCAAGCAGGTCGACACCTGTGCCGCCGAGTTTGAAGCGTACACACCTTACTACTACTCGACGTACGAAAGCGAAGACGAGACGCCCGGAACAACCAGGGGCCGGGCGAAGCATGCGCCGAGCGGGAGCGACGAGCGCCGGCACACAGTTCACCACTGACCCGGGTAATGATTCTCGGCGGAGGACCGAACCGTATCGGTCAGGGAATCGAATTCGACTACTGCTGCTGCCATGCCTCGTTCGCGATGGCCGAACTGGGTATCGAGAGCGTAATGGTCAACTCGAATCCGGAGACCGTCTCGACCGACTATGACACGTCGGACCTGCTGTTCTTCGAGCCACTGACAACCGAAGACGTGCTCAATGTCTTCGACAGGCTGCAGCCTGACGGGGTGATCGTTCAGTTCGGCGGGCAGACGCCGCTCAACCTGGCACGTGGCCTGGAGGCAGCCGGCGTGCCGATCATCGGCACCAGTCCGGACATGATCGACGCGGCAGAGAACCGCGAGCGATTCCAGGCGATTCTCGAAAAGCTCGATCTGCGCCAGCCTCCCAACGGGACGGCCACCGATGTGGAAGGGGCCCGCACCCAGGCAGCCCGCATCGGCTATCCGGTGCTGGTCCGCCCCAGTTACGTGCTCGGCGGCCGCGCGATGGAGATCTGTTACGAAGAGTCACAACTCGTGCGCTACATGACGCATGCGGTGGAGGCCTCTCCCGACATCCCGTGCTCATCGACAAGTTCCTGGAGGACGCCATCGAGGTCGACGTCGATGCGATCTCGGACGGGGAAACGACCCTCGTGGGCGGCGTGATGGAGCACATCGAGGAGGCCGGTGTACACAGTGGCGACTCGGCCTGTGCCCTCCCGCCCTATTCGCTGCCGCAGCAGACGATCGAAGAGATCAAGCAGGCGACTTACGCGCTGGCGAAGGAACTGCAGGTGCGGGGGCTGATGAACATCCAGTTCGCGGTCAAGCGCGCCGAGACGCCCGGAGCGGGCGCCTCGAGTGACCAGGCCTCCTCCGACACACAGCGCCCGGAGCACAGCGAGGTCTATATCCTCGAGGTCAACCCGCGTGCCTCCCGCACATCGCCGTTCGTCTCCAAGGCGACCGGTCTCCCACTGGCGCGGATGGCCGCGAAGGTCATGGCCGGCGTGTCCCTCAAACAGCAGGGTTACACGCAGGAAGTGTGGCCGGCCCACACCTCTGTCAAAGAGAGCGTGTTCCCCTTCTCGCGGTTCGCGGGTGTCGACATCATTCTCGGCCCGGAGATGCGCTCGACGGGCGAAGTGATGGGGATCGATGACGACTTCCCCGCCGCCTTTGCCAAGAGCCAGTTGGGAGCCGGTATCGACCTGCCCCGCGAGGGGACCGTGTTCATCACCATGGCCGATGCGCACAAGGTGGCCATCATCGAGCCGGCCCGTCGCCTGCGGGACCTGGGGTTCAAGCTGATTTCGACGGCGGGGACGGCGCAACTTCTGCGCGACGCCGGGCTGGAAGTTGAAACCATCCGCAAGCTGCAGGAAGGACGCCCCAACCTGCTCGACCTGATGGCCAACGGGGATGTGCAGTTCATCTTCAACACACCCAGCGGCAAGGGCAGCCGGACCGATGAAGGCCGCATCCGGGCGGCGGCGGTCACCTACGGCGTGCCCTGCGTGACCACCATGCCCGGCTGTCTCGCCATGGTGCGCGCCATCGAGCACCTCAGCGCTCACCCGGAACCGCAGGTGCGAGCCCTGCAGGACTGGATGGCTGACGTCGCGGCGGCTCATCGCTGAAGGACCGATCTCATCGCCGCAGGCTGACCGCCCGGACTGACGCTCACGCGCCGTCACTGAACGCAGACAGCCCGTGGCCGAGTGACCACGGGCTGTCGGATCTTGAAGTTGTGTCCGCGTTGCCGCGGCTTGAGGGAACTGGCAGGTTATTCGGGTCGGCGGGGCCGATCGCCGCCGGGCCTCCCCCCTCCGTCGGGACCGCCGGGACCACGTCCCCGTCCGCCATCGGGAGGTCCACCACCAAAGCCACGACCACCGGGGCCACCGCCGAAGCCGCGACCACCATCGGGCATCGCGAACTCCTCACCCTTCAGCTTCTCGAAAGCCTGCTGCTGCTCGGTGGAGAGCAACGCGAGCACCTTGGCATCGGATGACTTGCGAAGCTCCTCCATCTTGGCACGGGCCGTGTCGCGGTCACCGCTGCGGAAGAGTTCGCCCATCTGCTCGCGCATCTGCTGTCCACTGTCCTCGATGGCCTGTTCGATCTGCTTCTGCAAATCTGCAGAGAGCTTCAGCTTGTCAGCCACTTCCTTGTCGATCAGTGCGCGAATGCCCTGCATCTGCACACTGATCTCGTTGAGGCGCTGGAACTGGGCCTCGTCGAGAATCACCATCAGGGACTCTTTCGCCTTGGCCCCCTGCTGATCACCCCACTCCCGCATCTTGTTCGTGAAGGCGTCGCGTTCTGCTTCGGACATTTCGCGGAAGTTCTCCGGGAAATCCGGCCGGCCTTCTCGGAGGTCATCGGTCAGAATCTCGATGAGTTCGACCTGATCTTCGGTAACCTTGAGGTGACTGCGGACTTCATCGATTCGCAGCAAACCCGCGAGCGAAGGTCCACCCCCACCGAACCCCGGACCACCAAAGGCACGACCACCGCCTGGCCCGCCCGGTCCACGTTGTCCGCCGGGCCCACGTTGACCACCCTGACCACGTCCTCCGCCCGGTTGAGCGACGACCTCGGGAACACAGATCAGGCCGGCCAGCAGGCCAGCCAGCAGCAGCGACAGAACGCGACGTGTGGACATTTCGGTCCCCCCCAATTGATACGGGATTGGATTGTTGATTCATGCAGCCAGGCGACCGGCTGTCTGAGAAGAGCGTGCTCTGAACAGAATACCGAGCGTGTGCCGCCGCGGTACACCAGAGCGGCCATAAACCTCTGAGTTTTCTGTCCCCCGTCGGCCTCACCTGTTCTCCTCGCGCAGTCACGGTGTACCATGCATTGTGGTCACCGGTATCGAACAGAGGTGCGAATCTGTGAGTGACTCTTCCCCTGAAACAACGTCGGCCGAGTTGGAGTATCTGCAGCGCGCCGGACAGCAGGCTGTCGGCGAACTGTTCTCCACCTACCGCGACCGGCTGATGCGGATGGTGAGATTCCGCCTGGATCCGCGGCTCTCCGGACGAGTGGACCCCGATGATGTCTTGCAGGAAGCCTACCTGGAGATCGCCCGACGCATTCAGGATTACACCGACCAGCCCACCGTGCCGCTGTTCGTCTGGATGAGGCAGATCACCTGGCAGGTGATGGTGGACATCCATCGCCGGCATCTGGTGGCCCAGGCACGAAACATCAATCAGGAAGCGTCACGAGCCCCGAACTTCGGAGCGACATCGGTCTCACTCGCGGCGCGACTGGTCGGACAACTGACGTCACCCAGTCAGATTGCGATCCGCGAGGAGCGTCTGGCGCATGTTCGCGAGGCGCTGGATGAGATGGATGAGATCGATCGCGAGGTGCTGGCATTGCGTCACTTTGAACAACTGTCGAACAACGAAGTCGCCGAGGTGCTGGGCCTGCAGAAGGCGGCCGCCAGCAACCGGTATATCCGTGCGCTGGCGAGGCTGAAGAAGATTCTCGACCGGACGATAAGGGACCAGTGATGGCCAACGAGCTCGAATCCCGGCCGGTTGGTCCCCAGGAAGATCGCAATCCTGTCGATCTGCTGGCGGATGAATTCGCCGAACGACTGCGACTGGGTGAAACTCCGTCGGTCGCCGAATACGCCGAGAAGTACCCGGACCTCGCCGAGGAGATCCAGGAGGTCTTTCCCTCGATCGTCATGCTCGAACAGTTGAATTCGCAGCACGAGGCGGAGGCACAGTGGACGGAGCGCCGCGCATCGGACGCCCTTCCGAGCAAGACGCATCTCGGCGACTTCGAGATCGTGCAAGTGATCGGTCGCGGGGGGATGGGCATCGTCTACGAGGCCGTCCAGCAGTCACTGCACCGTCCGGTCGCCCTGAAGGTTCTCAACAGCGGAGCCGTCCATTCGGCCAACCAGGTGATCCGCTTTGAGCGCGAGGCCTCGGCCGCGGCGAGACTGCATCACACAAACATCGTGCCGGTTTTCGGTGTCGGCGAGCAGGACGGTCTGCACTACTATGTGATGCAGCTCATCAACGGACAGGGACTGGACATCGTGCTGGCGGAAGTGACGCGGATGATCCGCCGCAAGGAGCCGCTCTCCCTTCCGACAGGTGGGAGCACAGACTCCATCTCGGCGCGAACTCGCGGGCGTGCTCATGTCCCGGGAAATCGCGGGTTCGACGCACCGCGGCGGTTCCCCCGTGGCGTGGGGCCCGGACTCGGCGCGGCCCAGCTCGGACATCGCATCGCCGATCCTTGACCCGGCACAATCCCCCACCGTGCTGGAGAACGTCCCCACACCAGGTCCCGCGCAGGCCACCACACCACCTCGGCCGGCTGCCCCCTTCGTCGAGTCGCGCGACTCTCACGGTCTCGTCCGCAGCGAACACATACTCCGGGAGTCCCTGGAGGACGTTTCTGCTTCGGCTTCGGGGCACTGGCCATTGCCCCCGGACCGTGAGGTCGTCCGCAGCGACTTCGTGCTCTGGGATGAGGCGCACACGGGGGAGCTGGAAGCCGGGACCACCCCGATGACTTCGAAAAAGCCTCCGAAATCCGCTGCGCCAGCGGATCGTCTGGACCTGTCGGCTTTGGGTCCCCGTTACTGGAGAAATGTGGCGAAGCTCGGGCTGCAGGTCGCGGCGGGGCTGCAGTATGCCCACACGCAGGGCACGCTGCATCGGGACATCAAGCCCGCCAATATCCTGCTCGATGCCGATGGCATCGCCTGGATCGCCGACTTCGGACTCGCCAAGCTGCTCGAACAGGAGAACGTCACTCGGACCGGCGACGTCGTGGGGACGCTGCGCTACATGGCCCCCGAACAGTTTCGCGGACAGACCGATGCCCGCAGCGACCTGTACAGCCTGGGGCTGACGCTGTACGAGCTGTTGACGCTGCGTCCGGCGTTCGACGAAACCGATCGCCAGAGTCTGATCGTGCAAGCTCACACCCGAAGACCTGCCACCGATTCGCAAGAGCTCCCGGGATCTCGCGCGATCTGGAGACGATCGTGCTGAAGTGCGTGCATTTCGAGCCCGACGCCCGCTATCGATCGGCCGCCGCTCTCGTCAGCGATCTGCAGAACTATCTGGCGGATCGCCCGATTCAGGCCCGACCGATTTCACCCTGGGAGCGGTTCCGCCGCTGGTGCCGGCGTAATCCGATGGTCGCTGCGTTGTCGATGGCGACCGCGGCGCTGCTGATGCTGACCACCGCCATCACGTCCGTGGGCTACATCAAGGAAAAGGACCGGGTGCTCACCGAACTGGGACTCCGGACCAAGGCCGACAACGAACGACAGCGGGCTTTTTACGAACAGGGGAAGGCGGAACAGACCGCCGACATCGCGCTGTCGGCGCTGGACGTCGTGTATCGCTCCTTCGTTCCCGATCGCCTCACTGGTGTGGTGGAACTGGATGCGTCCTCCGCCGAAGACCCGATGGTCCGGATGACGGCAATCTCTCCGGAGACGGCGGCCCTGCTGGAACAACTGCTCCCGGTGTTCGATGAGCTCGCCGCATTACGCGGCGACGACCCTCGCTACCTCGCGGCCAGCGCGATCGCCAACCGTCGACTGGGGGAGCTGAATCACCAGTTTGACCGGACCGACGAGGCGCGCGAGGCTTACGAACGGGCCATCGAGACCTACGAGCGTCTGTTGACGGATACGTCAGATCCGTCCGGTGTGCTTCTGCAGATCGCGCGGGTCCGGAACGATCTTGGGGAAGTACTGCGCCGAACCGATCGCGAGCAGTCGAATGCTTCTCACCAGGCCGCCCTCGACATCCTCGATTCCGACGCCGTTCGTTCCGGACGCCCGGAAGTCCGGTTCGAGCTCGCTGCGCACGCACTATCTGCTGGGTCAGCGACCCCGCTGGTTTGGCGGCAGTTTCACGCCCGGACAACGACGGCCCGATCGACGTCGGGGCGAGCGGGGGGACTCGGGCCCCCGGGGTCCGGAGTTCGGCCGCGGACCAGAAAGGACCGGAGAACGACCGGGAACGCTTCCTTGGCCCGATCCCGCGATTGCCGCCAACCATCTGGAACAGGGAATTCTTCTGCTCGAAGAGCTTGTCAGCGAGTATCCGCTGGTTTCCGACTACGACTACCTGCTGTCGATCTGCCTGCTCGAACGCTCGCGGTCTCCCGACATCGATGAGGAGGAGCAGAGTGACGATCTGATCGGGGCGGTCGTGATCCTGGAAGGACTGGTCTCGCGGTTCCCGGACGAACCGGAGTACCTGTATCAACTCAGCGAGGCGTATGAACGGCGGTACTTCGACTGGGTGCGCAGCCGCGAACCCGCCCCCTGGCATCGCGTGGCGATCGACGAGAATCGTGCTTCCGTCTCCGTCAGCGAAGTCGAAGCGGCGCTGCGGAGCGCCATCAAACTGTCCAACCGGGTCGTCGCGCTGCAGCCCCATGTCTCTGCCTATGCCATCTCGAACGCCATGCTGCATTCGCGACTGGCCGAACTGCTCACCGCACAGAACAAGCTGGAAGAGGCAGAGCAGCACCTGCGGACGGCAGTGCGCGTGCACCAAGATGTGGCCCGCCTGGCGCCGAAGCGACTCCCGTCGCGCAGGGCGGAAAGGTCTGGGCCCAACTGGGCCTGACGAGACTGCTCGTACAACAGGACAAGAACGCAGAGGCCCGGGAGCTGCTGGGTGGCATTCTCGCCGAAATCGAAGCCTATCGGGCCGAGAATCCTGATGACGCCTGGTTCACAAACCGGCCGCTGGCCGAGATGTACCGGGCACTCGCGCATGTGCTCGAAAAGACGGGTGACGACACCGGGGCGGAAGAGGCCCGGACCCACGCCGAGCGACTGGACCCGCCGGATCGACACTCGCCGGGACGCCCCCGCATCTGACCGCGTGCCAACGGTTTGACGGCGCACCACGTTTCGGAGCATACTGGGGTTCCCTACCGTGGTCTCCCGGGAGAGTCCCGTTGAACGACTCCGCTGCACGCGGCCCGAGACTCTGGCTGAGTTCGGTCGGCCCGGGCTTGGTGACAGCCTGTGTCGTGATCGGCCCGGGGAGCATTCTCAGCAGCACGAAAGTCGGCGCCACCTTCGGGTTTGAGCTCGCCTGGGTCATCGTCGTGGCCGTGCTGTGCATGATGGTCTACATGACCCTGGGTGCGAAGCTGGGTGTCGTCACCGGCCGTTCAGCGGGCGACCTCATCACAGAACGGGCAGGGCGGGTGTGGGCCGTGCTCATCGGGCTGGGGGTGTTCTTCATCTCGTCGGCCTACCAGTTCGGCAACAACCTGGGTGTGCAGGCAGCCTTCGACACCTACCGGCCGATCGCCCTCGAGGCTCTCGGCCCCACGTGGGGTGAAGACACCATCGACCGGTTCTTCACGTTCGGCCTTGTGCCGCTGTTCAACCTCCTCGCCATTACATTTCTGTTCAGCTTTCGCCATCTGTACCGCGCCCTCGAACGGTTGATGGCCACGTTTGTCGGGCTGATGCTGCTGGCGTTTGCGATCAACCTGATCTTTGCCCGCCCCGATCTCAAGGCTCTGGCCTTGGGTTTCATCCCGCACATGACGTCGAACTCCGGCGAGTCATTGATCACCATCGAACTGCTCGCCCTGGTCGGCACGACGTTCGTCATCACGGCGGCCTACTACCAGTCGTATCTGGTTCGATTTCGCGGCTGGGGAGAGACCGAGCTGGCCAAGGGGCTGATCGACGCCCGCGTCGGCTCGCTGCTGATGGCCCTGATCACACTCATCCTGATGTCGACGGCCGCAGCGCTGTTCCACGGGAAGCTGACTCCGCCGGAGATCGAGGGCCTGCAGACAACCGAAGTTGCCAACCAGCTCAAGCCGGCCTTTGGAGAAATCGGACGGGTGCTCTTCTGCCTGGGACTGTTCTCGGCAGCGTACTCTTCGTTTCTGGTCAACTCGATGATCGGCGGATTCATCCTCGCGGACGGACTGGGACTGGGCAGCAAGCCGACCGATCTCTGGCCACGCGTGCTGACGACCGCCGTCCTCCTTCTGGGAATGGGGGTCGCCCTGGCCATCATCGCGCGCGGCTGGAATCCGGTGCCGGCCATCGTCGCCGCACAGGCCGTCACGGTCCTTGCCGCGCCACTGATCGCGGGCGCCCTGTGGTGGCTGACCTCCCGAGAGGAGGTCATGGGACCGCACCGCAACTCCCTGGCGATCAACGTCGCGGCTGGAGTGGGCTTCCTGCTGCTGATCGCCATGTGCGCCCGAATCGCCGCCAGTGTCTGGAAGACGTTGTCGGCGGCAGGCTGAAGGCCGCGGGTCCAGCGTGGGACGCGCGCCATCCCGATCCGCGATTGCACCACGACGCAGCAGAAGCTACCTTCAAACAGGACAACCCGGACCCTGTTATCGCACACTTCATGCGACTGGCCCTGCACACCGACTATGCCCTGCGAACGCTGATGTACCTCGCCGGGGTCCAGCAACGGGCGACCATCGACGAGGTGGCCGAGTTTCTTCGACATCTCGCGCGGGCATCTGGCCAAGGTCGTGCAGCGGCTGGCGCGGGAGAGGTACATCCGCAGCGTGCGCGGTGTCGGTGGCGGGATCGAGCTGGCACAGAGCCCGCGGGACATCTCCATCGGCGAGGTCATTGCGCGCTTCGAGGGGTCCCTGCACCTCCTCGACTGCGTGGCAACGGAAGACGTGTGCGTCATTCAGCCTGGCTGCCGGCTGCGGGACGTGCTCATTGAAGCCGAGCGGCGCCAGACCGATTATCTCAACTCGATCCGGCTGTCCGACATCGTTCAGCCGGGGCAGCCGCTGGTTCAACTCACCTATTGATTTCCACTCCCCCCTTGATGAGGAAGTGCTCATGATCCCTCGCAGTCAATTCACCCGGCTTGTTGTACTGGGTCTGCTGACGGCCGGCGTGACCGGTCTCGTGCGTCTGTCGGGCCAAGCGGCCGACGAACCCGCGGACGCCGCCCTGCAGCGGACGCGCAAGCAGGTGCGCATGCTCGACGACCTGTACAAGACGGCCGTCGTGATCGTCACGGAAAACTACGTGGAAGAAGATTCGGACCTGGCCGCGGGCGATGCTTTTCAGGCCCTGTTCAAGGTGATGAAGGACAAGGGGTATCACGAGGTGCGGCTGCTCGACGCGACAGGCGAGCCCTACGACGAGGACAACTCCCCCAAGGACCAGTTTGAACGCCAGGCGATCAAGCAGCTCAAGGCGGGGGAATCGTGGTACGAAGAAATCGTGATGAAGGACGGGCAGCGCTACCTGCGGGCGGCGACACCGGTCCCGGTCGTGATGGAGAAATGCACGCTATGTCACGACCATTACCGGGACGTGCCCGCCGGGCAGCCGATCGGTGCGCTGGGCTACACGATCCCCATTGAGTGACGGTGCGGCTCACTGCAGCGCAAGAAACAGGTTGCTGTAGCGATCGGTCCAGCGGACACGACGGGGCTGGGGTGCGGCAACGATGTCGCGCAGTATCTCATGGTCGAGGAACCCGGCCTCACGTGTCAGCAGGGCCCAGTCGCTGGACTTCTGCCCGGGGGTCTCGGCACTCACCAGGTGGCTGAGGGTCGCGCCGGCCAGGCCGGCGTCCTCCGCCAGGGCATCGGTGATCGCCCGCAGATCGAAATGCAGATTCGAAATGTGAATCGCCAGCACACCGCCGGGGGCGAGGTGCTTCAGGTAGACGTCCAGCGCTTCCCGGGTCAGCAGGTGCATGGGGATCGCATCGCTGGAGAAGGCATCGAGCACGAGCAGATCGAAGTTTCGGGGCGACTCGCGCTCCAGCGACAGCCGGGCATCACCGAGCTCGACTTCGACGGTCGCCGGCGTACGACTGAGAAACTCGAACTGCTCCTCCGCGAGACGGACGACATTCTCGTTGATTTCATAGAAGCGGAAGCTGTCGCCCGGCCGGCCGTAGGCCGCCAGCGTACCGACGCCCAGTCCGACCACTCCGATGCGCAACGGCTGTGGCCGTCCTCGCATCACGGTCAGCGCGCGCCCGATCCCCGAGTCCCCTCCGTAGTAGGCCGTGGGAATCCCGCGCAGCGTGGGATCGAGATACTGAATGCCATGGATGATGCGGCCATGCTGCAGCAACAGCGTGTTAT
Source organism: uncultured Planctomycetaceae bacterium (assembly GCA_963715185.1). Classification (GTDB taxonomy): domain Bacteria; phylum Planctomycetota; class Planctomycetia; order Planctomycetales; family Planctomycetaceae; genus CAVPPT01. The sequence goes on along the minus strand of CAVQRG010000007.1, from coordinate 411,306 downwards.
CCACCGGATCGGTTTCGACACTCAGTACGCCATAGAAGTTGCGGATCGTGGCGATCGATGTCGCGTAGCGGGTGACGGCCTCCGCGAAGACCACGCCGACCAGTGTCAGCAGTGCCACGCCGGCAACCACTCCGACCAGCGGTGGGCGTCGCTCTCCCCCGAGCCAGCCCTGCTCGGTAAACCCCACGCCCAGAGCGATCACGCTGATGGCCAGCAGCGCCAGGTGAAACTCCCACCAGTGAGGAAACACCAGCGGCGCGATCAGACCCACGAGGATGCCGCCGGCCGCACCTCCCGCCGAGATCGTGAGGTAGAACAGGGTGAGTTGCCGAGGATCGGGCTTGCGCCGCGCCAGTTCCCCGTGACACAGCATGCAGCCGCAGAACAACAGGCCAAACTGCAGCACGGCCTGCCACCCGAACGACAGATTCGATTCGCGAGAGATGAGCAGCAGGCAGAGCACTGCCACACCGGCGGCGGTCGCCACCGCATAGCACCGCGGCCAGTACCAGCGCTCGCTGTCGAAACAGAGAATGAATGACAGCAGGTACAGCGACAGCGGCACGATCCACAGGAACGGGACGACCGCCACGTCCTGGCAGACCTCGTTCGTCACCGCCAGATAGAGGGTCGAAGCCACCATGGCCAGCAGGAACCACAGGACGCACGGCCGACGTGCACGGCCAGGGACCGCGGCAGACGTGTCCCTGGTTGGCGGAGGCTTGGTGTCGCTCGCGGCGAACTGCCGCATGACCCCCAGCGCACACAGACCGGTCAGCAGGCCGAACACCCAGAAACCCAGCGACCACAGCTGCCCCTGTGCCCGAAGGTTGAGTGCAGGCTCCACCACGAAGGGATAAGTCAGCAGCGCCAGCAGCGAGCCGGCATTCGAGAGGGCATACAGCCGATAAGGGCTGCGGCCCGGATAGCTCAGCGCAAACCACTGCTGCAGCAGCGGGCCCGTGGTCGCCAGGAGAAAGTACGGCAGGCCGACAGTCGCTGTCAGCAGCAGTAGTATCTGCGCGATCGGCGACGCGTCACCAGCAGGCTTCCAGCGGTCATTGGGGAGGACCTGCAGCAAGACCAGCGCCGTGCCCAGGAGCGTGAGGTGTACGAGCCCCTGCCACCTCACCGGCAGGTGCGCCGTCAGCAGATGGGCATAGGCATAGCCCGTGGATACCGCCACCTGGAAGAACAGCATACAGGTGGTCCAGACGCTGGGTGTCCCTCCGAACCAGGGGAGGATCGCCTTGCTGATGAGCGGCTGAATCTGAAACAGCAGAAAGGCACTGACAAAGACCCCGGCCCCGAACTTGAGCAGCTCAGCGGACCGCGACTTCGCCACGCGGGCTGCCGGCGGGGCATGCACCTGGTGCATGGTGGATTGATCCTACTGACCGCCACCGAGCGTGCGATCGAAGAACGCCTCCAGCGCCGGGACGGTCTCCTGCGCCTGTTCACCGAACACCCCGTGTGCGGCATCGTCATACCGCAGGTAGGTGACATCCGCCGCACCGGCCTGCTGCAGGGCGGCGACGAACCGGTCCGCCTGGGCCACGTTCACCGTCGTGTCCTGCCCACCGTGAATCACCAGGAACGGAGGCGCCTGGGCATCCACGTACGTGATGGGGGAAGCGTCCCGGACCTGCGCCGAGCCAGCGAGGCAGCGGGACCGGCCAGCAGCGGCGCGATCGCCCGCTCGTACGACGCCGCCTGCTCCCAGTTGGCAAAGTCGGTCGGCGTGGCACTGGGACAGACCGCCTGCACCAAGCTCGAATGCTCCTGATACGGGCCGTCCCCTTCGAAACCGGCATCGGGGCCCACCAGTCCCAGCAGGGACACCAGGTGGGCACCGGCGGAATTCCCATATGCGCCAATCCTGTCGGGGTCGATGTGATACTCTCCGGCATGGGCCCGCAGCCAGCGGACGGCACACTTCACATCCTCCAGACAGGCGGGGAACGGCGCCTCGTCCGTCAGCCGGTAATTCACACTGATGCACACATAGCCCCGGGCGGCGAATCGCTCGGGCAGCGACTTGAACTGCCCCGCCCCCTTGTCACCTCCCCGCCATCCTCCGCCGTGCACAAACACGAGGGCCGGTCGCAGTCCGTCAGCCGGGCCCTGCGGCTGGTACAGGTCGAGCCGCCAGGCGGGATTCCCCTCACGATAGGACAGATCGTCTCTCACTTCGAACTCCTTCGAAGACCTGCGGGCCTCGCCCTGCGATGCCTGTGATTGCGACTTGCGGAACACGACCAGGTAGTTCTCGTTCAGGAACCCGGCTTCCCGGAGGGTGGTGAACCCCGCCTGAGTGACTTCGGCGACAAATGTCTCTTTCCCGGCCCGCAGGTGTCCCAGAATCCACTCCGAGCTTTCCCCGGGGATGCGGTGAAAATCGACGAGCACGACGCGGCCGTTGGGCTTGAGGGCCCGGAAATCGAACGCATCGTTCGCTGCGGAAACTCGAAGTGATGATAGGTGTCGCAGATGAACGCCAGATCAATGGAGCCGGGCGGCAGGTTGACGTCGTCCGCCGTACAGACGACTCCGGTGACGTTGGTCAGCCCCTGTTCGCGGCTGGTCGACTCGACATGCTGGACGAAGTTCTTCGCGATGTCCACTGCCAACACACTGCCGCTGTCCCCGACGGCCGCCGACAGCAATCGCGTGAACAGCCCCGTCCCGCAACCGACGTCGGCGACGACCATCCCGGGCTTCAGCCGACAAAAGTCGACGATCTGCTGCCGCCGGTCATAGACCTCGCGCCCTTCGCGCTCGAACCGCTCGATGAACTCCGAGGCGGCGGGATCGACAAAGCTGCTGTTGACGCCGGGATTGATGCTGAACTCCCGCAGTCGGATGTTGCGCCAGCGGACTTCGTAGGGGCCTGTCCCCGCCTTGATGCCATGGACCTGCAGGCCGATGAACCCGGTGGCGTCGCGGTCGTCGGTGAAGTCTCCGCGCTCCTGTCCGTTCACCCAGCACTGCAGACGGTCTCCCTCGCAGTGGATGCGGTACTCGTTCCACTGGCCGGGCTTGTAGGGATGCTCGTCTCCGAGATCGTCACGCGCGTCATCGAGCCAGAGTGTGCGACGCCCCTCGTCCCAGAACTTCCCCGCGGTGCCGTTGTCCGCAATCTCACACTGATAGCCGTACACTTCGCCGGCCTTCCGGATGCGTTTGGGCTGCGACTCCTGGGGCGTGTCCTCGGTGTAAACATGGCTGCGGACCTGGATGCCCGAGTTGAGGCGCAGGATCGCATTTCACTTCCAGCAGCAGCTCGAAATTGCCGTAGTCCCGCGTCGTGCAGAGAAACGTGTTGGGACTCCCCTCGGCCGTCGTGCCCACGATCGCTCCGTCCTCCACCCGATAGGTGGCCGTGCCACCCTGTCGCTCCCACCCATCGAGCGTCTTGCCGTCGAACAGTTCCACCCATTCGGTCGACGGTGGGCTCGGTCGTCGTCGTCGCTGCGGGCGGCGCGTCGAGGGTCGCCGGCTGAGCCGACAGCGTCGCGGTGATGGTGAAGCAGACAGAGGACACGCTCAGGCAGAGCCAGGGGCGGAGGGACATGGCAGTCTCCACAACAGGACTTCAGGGAAATCACAAACAGAGCCCCCACATCGTAGCGTGGAGAGCCCGGAACCGCACCGGTCGAGGAGCATCGGCGGCACCCGGCGCTCAGACCAGGGATGACATTGCGGAGCATCCTCCGGGATCCTGGTCGAAGCGATACTCTACGCCAGCCATCTCTCCTGGAGTGTTCCCGACCCCGCGAGCCGTTGACGGCAGGCTTTCGTCTCGTTTGAATCGAACAATCACTCTTCTGCCAACCAGCCCGACGAGGTGCCCGATGCCGTGGTCGACGACGCTCCTGTCCCGACGATGTGCGATGATGCGGACCGTGTTCACCTTGACCCTGCTGCTGACTGTCCCCGGCGTTCGGGCCGCTGAGGCGCAGACCGGCGACACAAGGCCGAACATCCTGTTCATCTACACCGACGACCACTCGCATCGCACGGTGGGCTGCTATCCCGAAGCCTACGACTGGGTCCGCACGCCCAACATCGACCAACTGGCCGCGACCGGGGTGCGATTCCAGTCAGCCTACATCGGCACCTGGTGCATGCCTTCGCGGGCCACGCTGCTCACCGGTCATCTGCCGTACGGCGTCGAGTCGATGCGGATGGTCGGGGACTATCCCGGAAGCGAGTACGATCCCGCCCAGTGTCCGTTCTGGCCCAGCGTCTTTCGCGAGCAGGGGTACGTGACGGCCCACATCGGCAAGTGGCACACCGGCACCGACACCGGGTACGGACGTGACTGGGATCACCAGATCGTCTGGAACCGCCCGCGCCATACCAAGAATGCCGGAAACTACTACGAGGATCAGCTCATCGAGATAAACGGCGGTGAGGCAGAGCTGGTCGGCGGGTATTCGACCGACAACTACACGCGCTGGGCCGACGAGTTCATCCGGGGCCAGGGACGCGTGGACGGCAAGCCCTGGTACCTCTGGCTCTGTTACGGGGCGGTGCATGGTCCGTTCACGCCGGCTGACCGACATCTGGACGCCTACGCGGACATCGACGTGCCCATCCCGGCCGACATTTATCCTTCGCGCCCGGGGAAGCCGACGTACGCGAGTCAGATGCAGATGTGGGTCCCCGATCCCCAGGGGAGCGGCCAGCCGATCCTCAAGGGTGGGGCACTGACGATGCAGACCGTCGAAGGGAAACGGGGGATCCACGGCAACACGCTCCACGACTGGGTGCGGCAGTATCACCAGGGTGTGCTCGCCATCGACGAAGGGGTCGGGCGCGTGGTGCAGGCCTTGAAAGACACCGGGCAGTACGACAACACGCTGATCGTGTTCACGTCGGACCAGGGATTCGGCTGGGGCCAGCATGGTTTCCATCACAAGCTCGCGCCTTACGACGCGACGATCCGCTCGCCGCTGATCGTCAGCCTGCCCGGGAAGCTGCCGCAGGGAGCCGTCTGCCCGACACCGGTGGGCGGACCCGACCTGGTGCCGACCTTCTTCGCACAGGCTGGCATCGACCTGCCCTGGAAGATGCATGGCCACGACCTGACCCCGCTGCTGGAAGATCCGGCGGCGCAGTGGCCGTATCCGGTGCTCACGACACTGACATCCCGACACTACGGCTCCGACACCAACACCGTGCCGACCGACCCGGCCGACCGCGATCTGGGCGGCGTGCCGTGGTGGGTCTCTCTCAGGCGACAGAACTACAAGTACATCCGGACGCTGCTCGCCAACGAGATTGAGGAGCTGTATGATCTCGACGCGGACCCGGAGGAGCTGACGAACCTGGCATTGCTGCCCGAGTACGCCGACCGGCTCGCCGACTACCGGGCCGCCACACTGGCCGAACTCCGTCGGACGGGAGCCGGCATGGTCGACCACCTGCCCCCCGTCCGCGAGAGCGCGGCCGAGCGCTGAGAACCGACATGATCTTCGTCCTCGATAACTACGATTCGTTCACCTACAACCTCGTGCAGCGGCTGGGGGAGATCGACCCGACATTGCAGATCGAGGTCGGCCGCAACGACCAGACGACAGTCAAGGAGATCGCGGCCCTCCACCCGGAGCGGATCATCGTCTCCCCCGGGCCTTGTACACCACGGGAGGCGGGGATTTCCAAAGAGGTGATCGCGCACTTTGGTCGGGAGATTCCAGTGCTGGGCGTGTGCCTGGGGCATCAGTGCATCGCCGAAGTGTATGGGGCGGAGGTCGTGCGGGCAGACCGGCTGATGCATGGCAAGACCTCGCTGATGCATCATGACGGAGCGGGCGTGTTCGCAGGATTGCCGAACCCGTTCGAGGCAACCCGCTACCATTCGCTGATCGTCCCCGCCCCCAGCCTGACGGACGAACTGATCGCCTGTGCCTGGACGCGCGACGACGACCATCCGGAGGAGATCATGGGCCTGCGGCATCGTGACTATCCCGTCTACGGCGTGCAGTTCCACCCGGAAAGTTTTCTGTGTGAGGACGGCGTGGCATTGCTCATCAACTTTCTACGGCTGTCAGCGACCGCCCCGGCTGCGCGATGAGGCGGGACGATCGCGGGAGACCGCCTCACCTGAGCCGCACGGGACACAGGTGGAAAGACGCGACCGATGCTCACTGTTGACGAAGCCCTCGAGCTCATCGTGAGCGAAGTCCGGCCCCGTGAACCGGAGGAGATCCTCTTGCGCGACGCGCGGGGACTGGTGCTGGCGACGGACATCATCAGCCCGCTGGACTCCCCCCCGTTCGACAAGTCGCTGATGGACGGCTTCGCAGTGCGCGCGGAGGATGTCTCTCGGGAATCGGCCACGCTGCGGATCATCGAGGAACTGACCGCCGGGCGGGTCTCGGAGCGCCGGGTGGGGCCGGGCGAAGCCGTTCGCATTATGACGGGGGCTCCGCTCCCTCCCGGGACCGACGCGGTGGTCCCCATCGAGCGGACGGACTTGCGTGAGGGATCGCCGAGTGTGACCATCAGCGGCCCGGTGTCGGCTGAGGCCAACCTCGTCCGCCGTGGAGAGTCGGTCCGCCAGGGGGAGGCGGTCCTGCGGGCCGGCACCTGCCTGAGGGCCCCGCAACTGGGCGTTCTGGCGGAACTGGGCTGTGGCTGGCCCAAAGTGTTTCCGCGGCCCAGCGTGGGAGTGCTCGCCACGGGTGACGAACTGGTGCCGATCGACCAGAACCCGGTGGCCGGCCAGATCCGAAACTCCAATGAGACGATGCTGCTAGCCCAGGCGGAACAGGCCGGGGCCCGGGCCCTGGGACTGGGCATCGCCCGGGATGATCGCGAGTCCCTCGCGGCGAAAATCGACTGGGGGCTGCGGTGCGACGTCCTGTGCCTGTCCGGAGGGGTCTCGGCTGGAAAACTCGACCTGGTTCCGTCGGTCCTGCAGGCGGCAGGGGTCCGGGAGGTGTTCCACAAGGTCCAGATCAAGCCTGGCAAGCCTGTCTGGTTCGGGATTCTGGAGGGCGATCGAACGTCGGAGGGTCGGCCGCGCTGCATTTTCGGGTTGCCCGGAAACCCCGTCAGCAGTATGGTTTGCTTCGAATTGTTCGTCCGGACGGCCCTGCGGCGACTGATGGGCATCACCCCCGTTCTTCCGCAGGGACTGACGGCTCGGCTGGAGGTCGATCACGCCGCTCGGGGCGATCGTCCGACGTACTTTCCCGCGCGTCTGGAGCGACGCGAGGAGGGGCCGGTGGTGCGACCCGTCGACTGGCGTGGGTCCTTCGACCTGCGGGCGACCGCGGCGGCCAATTCGATGATCCTGTTTCCCGCAGGCGAGCGTGTCTGTGCGGGAGGCGAGAACGTGACAGTCTACGAGTGGACGTGATTCTTTCGGGCGGATCCCGCGGCAGACTCCGTATCATTCCAGGGACGGAATGCACATGGCCAAGACGCAGATGACGACCCGCCCGGCTCGACTTTCGGCAACGACCGCCCCCACTGAGCGGTCGGTGCAGGAGATTATCGCCCGCGCGCGGACGGCGGCACCCTCCAGTCGCGGAGCATGGCTGCTCGTGCTCCTCACGGGGGGGCTGACGTGGGCCGCCTTCACCCCGCTGGACTGGGGACCACTCGGCTGGATCTGCCTGGTGCCTTTGCTGCAGTTGGTGCGGATTCCGCGCAAGACGGCCTGGATGTATACCGCGCTGTACGTGGGCGGGTTCTGTACCTGGCTGGCGACTCTCCAGTGGATGCGTCTGGGTGACGCCACGATGTATACCGCGTGGCTGGCGCTGACGATCTACCTGGCCTGGTATTGGCCGCTGTTCGTCGGTCTCTCGCGGGTCGCTGTGCATCGACTCGGCGTTCCGCTGATGGTGGCGGCCCCGCTGGTATGGACGGGCCTCGAGTTCTTCCGGGCCCATCTCATCACCGGATTCCCCTGGTATTTTCTGGGACATTCTCAGCACCACTGGGCCGCCCTGATCCAGATCAGCGATCTGGTCGGCGCGTACGGCGTGAGCTTCCTGCTGGTGCTGACAGCGGCCTGCCTGGCCGATCTGGTTCCGACGGAGTGGTTGGGGCGCCTCGGTCTGCTGCCCGTGGGAGAACAGGACGCGCCTCCCGTCGCCACTCTGTCGAACCGCTGGCAGTCGATCGGCGTGGCCTGTTGTGGCCTCCTTGTCGCGGCAACTCTCGCGTACGGGTTTGTGCGGAGGTCGCAGGCCCATTTCCAGCCCGGTCCACGCGTGGCGCTGGTGCAGGGGAACTTTCCCGCCTCGGTCAAGCACGATCCTGCCGAATGGCAACAGATGTTCCGCGTCCATCGGTACCTCACCGGCCAGACAATCCCTGAGCAGCCCGACCTCATCGTCTGGCCCGAGACGATGTTTCGCTGGCCGTTGTTCTCCTACGAGCCGGGCATGTCCGACGCACAACTCAAGGGCGTCCACCCCCAGGTGTCACTCGAGGCCTGGAAGTCCACGGAGGTGCGCGACGAACTGGCCAACATGGCCGACGAGGCGAATGCGGCCCTCGTCATTGGCGTCGATGCGTTTGATGGGCGGCCGGATGGCTTCGACCACTACAATTCGGCCGTATTCGTCAAACCGGAAGAGGGGCTGTCGGCCCGCTACGACAAGCTGCACCGTGTCCCCTTCGGGGAATACATCCCGCTCCGCGAACAGCTACCCTGGCTGCAGCGGTTCACCCCGTATGGCGACGGCTTCGGCATTACCCGCGGCAAATCGATTCATGTCTTTAACGATCATGAGTGGCGGTACCTCCCGCTGATCTGCTTTGAGGATACCGTGCCCCATCTCGTCCGTCAGATGGTGGCCGCCGGGCAGAGCCGCGAAGAGAAGATCGACTGCCTGGTCAACCTCACCAATGACGGGTGGTTTCATGGGTCGAGCGAACTGGATCAGCATCTGATCACGGCGCGGTTCCGCTGCCTGGAAACGCGCACCCCGATGGTGCGGGCTGTCAACACGGGCATCTCGGCCATCATCGATGGCGACGGACTGATCGTCGAACCCGACGTATTCATCGACCTCGACGGTCTGACCAACGGCAATCCCCGCAAGTCGATCCGCGATCCCCGGACCGGCCGACTGTACAAACAGATCAACTGTGCCCAGATCGGCGACGTGCCGCTTGATGACCGCGACAGCCTGTATGTGTCCCTGGGGGACTGGTTCGCGGGGCTGTGCGCGGCGGTCTGTGTCTGCCTGCTGATCGCCGGACTGCTGCCGCGAATGCGGCGCCCCGGGACGGGGAGCGACCCGGCTCTGTCGGCTTGAGCGTCGCGTTAGGGTCAGTCGCGCGTTGCGTGCGCCCTCAGCTGGTGGCGGTCGTCTCGCGTCGCAGCACGAAGCCGCCGGTGATGTAGCCCTTCGGCGAGTTGGGATCGGTGATGGTCCATTGACCTGCGATCGACTGACCATCCGAGGCCAGTCGACCACTGTAATCGACCGAATGCTCGTTGATCACCTGGGCAATGCCCCGCTGCCCCACCTGGTAACCCAGGATGTGCTGTCCCTGATACCGCTTGGTGAAGCGGACGGAGCGGCCCCGCACCCGGCCCGACAGCGTCGACTGTTCGGGCAGGAAAGCCCGGCGCGAACCGGCTCCTTGTCGGTGGCCTGCAGCAGGCGGCGGACCTGTTCGTCGATGCGCTCGTCGCTCCCCGGTGGCAGACCGGCTTCCGCAGCCGCCTCGAACAACGACTGATCGGAAACGGTCCGCAGGTCGGTCATGGTCCCGGTCAGTTCCTGCCCGGTCTGTTGCAGAACAGCCTGAATCGGAGACCGGCGATCGTGCTGCGAGTAGTCACCCACCCAGTCCCCGGTGACATCGTAGGCCTCTGGTTCGGGATCGAGCGAATCACCCGGCGGGGCCGGCTCTTCCTGCATGGCGGTACTCTCCAGCATAAGGGGCACGACGGAACCGGGAATCCCGACGGGCGGCCCGGTCTGCGGCGTTGCAACTGTCGTAGCGATTATACGCCCCGCGAGTCTGCGGGTCACGAAATGTGCTCGCCCTGCGACGATCGTGTGCGGCGGGGTCGCCCGGGCAGCCATACCACCTGCGCCAGCGCGGTCACACGGACGGTTCGCTTTTTCCCGGCGCCGAATAACTTTTCGTTGATCGGGCTGAGCGGCGCACGATAACATAGAGGACGGTTGCCATTCTCCGGCAGGTGTTGCCGGAATTGTCTCCCCCCGCGGGCAGCCGCGCAGGCCATCGATGTTGGTCGATCCCCGATGGGCCCCTTAACAGAGGATGCAGATATGGTGACCGGTTTGGGCAGGCAGTGGTATGTGCGAACAACATGGCTGACGGCCGTCTGTCTCGTCGGGCTTGGCCTCTCGACGACTGAGGCCGCCAAGAACCGGGGCATCATCAAGAAGCTCAGCGTCGATCCCGCCGCCGAACGTATCGACTTGTTCGACGGCATGGCCTCGCAGGCACTGGATGTCAAGCTCATCGCCAAAGGCCCTGAAGGCGGACACCTGCTCGTCGAGAACAAGACGGACAAACCGCTGACCGTCGAACTCCCCGAAGCCCTGATCGGCGTGCATGTGCTCGCCCAGGATTACGGGGGTGGTGGTGGCGGCCTCGGCGGTGGCGGCGGTCTGGGCGGCGGTGGCGGCGGTGGCCAGGCGATCGGTGGCGGACTTGGTGGCGGCGGCGGCGGTGGCGGCGGACTGGGCGGTGGTCTCGGCGGTGGCGGCGGCGGCTTCTTTTCCATCCCGGCCGAGAAGGTGGCCTTGGTCCCCTTCAACACCGTTTGCCTCGAACATGGCAAGACCGATCCGCATCCCCGCATGACTTACAAGCTGGTGAAGCTCGAAGACTACACAGACGACGCCCAACTCCAGGAGTTCGTCAAGCTGGTGGCCTCGAAGCGACTGCACGGTCCTTCGGCCCAGGCCGCGGCCTGGCATATCGCCAACGACCTCGGCTGGCGGGAACTGGCGGCACTCAAGTACGACCGCGTCGGTGCCCCCGACGTCCCTCAGTTCAGCGCTGCAGAACTCCAGCAGGCTCAGCAGATCGTCGCCGCTGCCCAGGGCCGTGCCCGGGAACGGGACGACAGCAGCGATCCCGCCACGCCTCGCGTCCCTTCGCGCGTGAGCCTGTCGCGTTAATCGGGCCTGTCGTGGACGGGCCACCGGAAACTGATCACACGGGATGCACCTGCGGGTGCATCCCGTTTTCGTTGGACAAAGACCGCAGCCGGCTGCGGAGTCGCCATCACTCAATGTCGGTTGCCGACCGGCAACCATCTCGCTCAGGCCGGAGCCGGAAGGATCCGAACGCCCCCGGCCAGTCCGCCTGGGACGCTCATCGCTGCTCAGCGTCCTGCCGAGAATCATCATCGCGGGGCGGTTGCCGGCCCCCATCCAGTCGCACGAGCGTCGCACCCAGGTAGTCCGGGCCTTCGACGAGGACCATGGTGTCGTGGTTCTTCAGTTTCCAGGCAAGACCGTGCATCCGTTCCTCTGCGGGCAGTTCGATGGAGAATCGGCTGCCCCGGTGCTGATAGGCCCCGGCCAGATTGGCGGCCCTGGTCTCGACGTTCAGCAGGCCGTTCTCCTGCGGGACAATCTGTACGCGGTGCGTCCAGCCGGCGGGCAGCGTCATCTCCCACGCACCCGCCAGATCCACGCGGCCCAGGCGTTGCTCAGCCAGTTGCTCGCGCTGACGGTCGAGTTCTTCACGCAGGGCGCCGACGTCGCGCCGCAGTTCGGCGACCTGCTCGCGGAGTTGCCGCACCAGTTGCTCCAGCTCGTGACCGCGGGCCTGTTGTCGCGCGCGAGCCTCTGCGCCACTGCGCTGCTCGACAAGTGGCCGCTGCCGGCTCGCTCGCAGGGCTTCCACCTCATGATGCAGGCGAGTGGCACGCGCTGACATCTGCGTCGCGAGATTGATCTCACCGACTCCACGCAGGGTCGACGAGGCCACGCGCAACGCCTCGATTCGCTGCATCAGGGTCTCGGCCTGAGCCTCATGCGGGTTCTCGGCAGTGGCGAGTCCGCACATCAGCAATGCCCCGGCGAGCCCCCCGCATCTCCACAACGTCGAAACGGTACCGGTCATGAACTTGCTCCAGAGTGAGGCGCTTGTCCGCAGACCTGGATCAGGCCTGCCCACCATTGCGCAACTCCGTACCGAAATGCAAGACGTTCATGGCCTCTGGAGCCATGCCTGACACAACTCTTACGTCCGCTGTACCAGCCGACCCGGCTGCGGGAAGCGACGAGCTGCGCCTCTGTGGCGTTGGCAGAAATCAACAGGCCCATGCCGTCTCGGACGACATGGGCCTGGGGTGTTGATGGGAGACCGCCGGTGATTCGCGCGGCACCTAGGCCATCGCCAGTCGCCGCTCCTTGTCCTTGCGGCGGCGTTCGACAACCTCTTCCTGCACGTTGGAGGGAACCTGTTTGTAGGCGGAGAACTCCATGCTGAAGCCGCCTTTCCCCTGCGTCATGCTGCGGAGCTCGTTGGCATAGTCGAACATGCTGGCCAGTGGGACTTCGGCCTCGATGATGCAGACCGCTTCGCGGGTTTCGCTGTTGTTGATGATGCCGCGCTTGGAGGAGAGGTGCCCGGTGATCGGTCCCTGGTATTCCTCGGGGGCCTCGATTTCGAGCTTCATGATCGGCTCCAGCAGGGCCACCTTGGCCTCGCGGAGTGCGTCTCGCATGGTCTGCCAGCCGCAGGTTTCGAAGGCCTTTTCCGACGAATCGACATCGTGATAAGAGCCGTCGGTAATCTCGACCCCCACGCGGACCACTTCGCATTCGCAAAGCGGACCTTTCACCAGGGCTCGCTGGAAGCCCTTGTTCACCGGCTGGATGTACTGCGTCGGAATGCGGCCCTGCGAGATGCTGTCGACAAACTCGTACGGCTCTGGCGCGTCTTCCGCCAGTGGGAACAGCCGACCAACCACGTGTGCGTACTGCCCGGAACCACCGGTCTGCTTCTTGTGCTTGTGATTGAACTCGACCTGCCTGGTGGGCATTTCCTTGTAGGCGACTTTCGGCTCGCCGACCATCACTTCGCAACGATACTCGCGGCGAATCCGTTCGATGTACACCTCGAGATGCAATTGCCCCATGCCGGCAATGATGGTTTCGTTCGTCTCCGGATCGGTGCACACCTGGAAAGTCGGGTCTTCCCGGCGGAACCGCTCGAGGGCCTTGCTGAGGCGGTCGGCCCCATCGCGGGCCATGGGCTCGACCGAAAGTCGGATGACCGGCTCCGGCACGAAGATACTCTCCAGGGCATACTGCAGGCCGTCGCCACAGAACGTATCGCCGGAAGCACAATCGACGCCGACGACCGCGATGATGTCGCCGGCCGTCGCCAGATCGATGTCTTCACGATCGTTGGCATGCATCTGCAGCAGTCGCCCGAACCGTACTTTCTTACCGGTTCGCGTGTTCGTGTACGACGATCCCTTCTCGATCTTCCCCTGGTAGACGCGGAAGTAAGTCAACTGGCCGAACTGCTCCACCACGGTCTTGAACGCCATGGTGACCAGCGGCGCGTCCGACGAATGGGAAAGCGGCACCCGGATCATTTCCCCGTCCGCCAACTCACCGGCCTTGATGGCACGCTCGGTCTGGTGCACATCGATGGCCGAGATGTCACGGTCGAGTGGAGAGGGCAGGTAGCGACAGATGGCGTCCAGCAGCGGCTGCACGCCCTTGTTCTTGAAGGCGGTCCCGCACATCACCGGAACGATCTCATGAGCCAGCGTGGCTTCACGAATCAGTGTATGCAGGTCCTTCGTCTGGAATTCCGTCTCTTCCAGCAGCGCGGTCATGAGATCGTCCGAGAACATCGACAATGCTTCGAGCATCTCGTTCCGGGCGGTTTCCGCGGCCTCGAGGTACTCGGCGGGAATGTCGACCAGACGAATGGTCTCGCCCTGTGTCCCCTCGAAGACGAACGACTTCATCTCGACGAGGTCGATCATGCCGGTGAAGGCTTCCCCAGCGCCCATCGGCAGCTGCAGGGGCACGGGGGTGACGCCGAGCTTGGTCTCCATCTGCTTGCAGACGCTGCGGAAGTTGGCCCCGGTGCGGTCCATCTTGTTGACGAAGGCAATCCGCGGTACGTGGTACCGCTTCATCTGCCGATCAACCGTCAGCGACTGACTCTGCACACCGCCGACCGCACAGAGCACGAGGACCGCCCCATCGAGCACGCGCAGCGACCGCTCCACCTCGACCGTGAAATCCACGTGTCCGGGAGTGTCGATGACATTGATCGTGTGTTGATTCCACTTCACCTGAGTGGCGGCCGAGGCAATGGTGATGCCCCGTTCCTTCTCGAGGTCCATGAAGTCCATCGTGGCACCGTCACCGCCTCCCTTGACCTCATTCACCTTGTGAATGCGGCCGGAGTAGTACAGGATCCGCTCCGTCAGCGTGGTCTTGCCGGAGTCGATGTGAGCGGAGATACCGATGTTGCGGAGACGTTCGAGTGCCATGAGTATCTGAACGCAGGAGGGTGGTGGTTGTACTGGAACTCTCGATGAGCTCCGGGTGTGTCCGGCGGGGAGAGCTGGAATCCGCCAGTCGGGGTCTCGGGGAAGTTTCGTCTCCCCGGCAAAAGCAGTCAGCAAGCAGGGTCGTTGTCAGCATTCGCCACACGGCGACGGGAGGAGCGGCAGGACCTATCGTCGCAGTGAACGCATGTGGTCATCTGTCATCAGAGCGTCCTCGTCATCATGGGCGAGCGACCTGCTCGCAGGGTGGATGGCCAACTCCTGACCAAGACTGTCCGCAACACTCGCCGCTGCTTGCAGCGACAACACCAGCGTGCCCGTCTGTGCGGAGTAGGCAGAATGGTAGCGTTCTCCGGGGATCCTGAGAAGAGCGGATCCCCGAGTTTTTGCCCAACCTCTTCTGAATCCCCGCGCCGCCAGTCGGCGTGCGCCCGCGTTCGCCTGGCGACTCAGGTTCGGGCCGCGTGGACCAGCGTGCCAATCTTCTCGCCGGAAATGGCACGACGGATGTTCCCTTCCCGCTGGAAGTTAAACACACAGATCGGGATTCCATGCTCCATGCAGTGGTGCACGGCGGGATAGTCCATCACCTGCAGATTCTGGGACATGACATCCTGAAACGTGATCTCGGAATAGCGGACCGCGTGGGGGTTCTTGACGGGGTCGTCGGAATACACCCCATCCACCTTGGTGGCCTTGAACAGAATGTCCGCCTCGATTTCGCGGCTGCGCAGGGCCGCGGCGGTATCGGTCGTCACGAACGGGCTGCCAGTCCCCGCCGCCAGGATGACCACCCGACCCTTCTCCAGATGCCGCAGGCACCGACGGCGGATGAACGGCTCGGCGACCCCCTCCATGCGGATGGCCGACTGCAGCCGCGTCTGGACACCCAGACTCTCGAGCGAGTCCTGCAAGGCGAGGCCGTTGATGACGGTCGCCAGCATCCCCATGTAGTGGGCGGTGGCCGGGGTGATCATGTCGCTGACCGCGGCGAACTCCTTGCCGCGCAAAATGTTCCCTCCACCGCAGACGATGGCGAGCTCGACTCCTGCGTCGGCCACTTCCTTCACCTGGGCCGAAATGCGGCTGACTTCAGTCATGCTGATGCCCCCCTCCCGGCTTCGGCAAAAGCTCTCGCCGCTCAGCTTCAGCAGAACGCGTTTGTATGCCGGGATGAAGGGTGTGGACGGTTCGCTCGACATGGGTGCCTTTCGTGTCGGCGGGTCTGGGCGGTGCGGGCCAGCGATCGGCAATCTAGCCGATCGGGCAGCCCAGTGATACCGAGTTGCCCGCCTGCCACGGACCTGCGGCTTCGCCCCGTTGGCGGCGAGGAATCGCATTGAATGTGGGAACTGTGAGGCGTAGACTTTCCCATACCTCGCTTCACCCCGGAGGTCTCCCATGTCAGGGACGCTAAGCGTGCTGTTCGTCGCGGGATTCGCCGCGTTCCTCTTTCTGGGGTGGCCCCGCTTGCGCCGCTGGCAGCAGGACCGGGAGACTCGACAGGCCCTGCAGGAATTCCGGCTGCGACGCGAAGCGCTCGAAGCGAAGTTCTTCGATCTCGCCAGCGCACAGGGCAAGCCCCGCGGCCTGCGCTGGAAAGAGTGCGAATGGCAGAACGCGGTGACCTTCGCCCGGGACGTGCAGTCGGGACTGCTGACCGCCTTCGTCGCCGTCGAGATTCATTTCGAAGCCATCGAGGGGGGCGACATGGAGGATGTGGAAGCTGTCGGCACCATTCGCGATGCGGCCGCCGTCTTCCACTATCAGCGGAGACGCTGGGGGACGGGCGGGAAGGCGCTCTTCAACATGAACCCGCAGGATGCCCTGCTGCGCCTCGAAGGCCAGTACCGGGCCGTGTCGGCTGAGTCCGCGACCCTGTAGCCAGTCGCCGACACCGCCCGCCATCACTGCCGCCGGCTGACACCCAGCGCGCACAGAACCTCGATGAGCCAGAAATAAGGGACCAGTTCACTCATGCCATCATCACAGGCATTTAGACGCATCAGCATCCTCTGCTCGATGCTGTTCGGTTGGAATTCCGTTGCCTTGTCGGCCGAAGATGGCCAGCACTTCCGCTATGCCTATTCGGCCGACGGCTATAACCAGGATCGTGATGATGTCGCGGGCTCGGCCATGGCGCTGGCTCTCTTTGACCGACTCGGTTGGCGCGAGCGACTGGTACATTTTCACTTCAATACGAACTTCGGGGGAGCCCCGCAGCATGCCGAGGAACACCGTAAGAGCGTGCTGGAGACCGCAGTGCTATTTGGCATGATTGACGAGGTGAACGGGGATGACGGCTACTTCGATGTATCACGCTCACCGGCAGAGAAATCAGCGACCATCGAGCATCTGGCCAACGAGATTTGCAACTCGACGGCGCGTAACCCCCTGATGGTCTTCTGTGCCGGCGGAGTTCAGGTTCCCTATGCCGCCTTGGAGAGAGCGATCGCCAGGGGTGCTGCGCCGGAGGCACTTCAGGCTGTGACATTTCTCTCACACAGCATTGCCAATGAACAGACACACCGGAAAGGACATCCGGATTTCGGCGTGAACTGGTCAAATCTGATCAAGTTGAGTCCCTATCCGACCTTTGTTGATCATTCCTCTTCGCGAGTCAACCGTCGCAAGGGCAGCGATGTGATTGAGGGAGATCAGAATCGCACGGCCTGGAATCAATGCCCGCGTAAGGGTTTGGCCGGTGTCAAAAACTGGCAGTGGCTGACCGAATACGGAGAGCAGGTGGAGGGATTCGGCTTCTCAGGCACCAAGGGACAGTGGCTGCTGACACGGCTTGCAGCCGCCGGCGCTCCCGAACTTGGACATAACGGGGATGCCGAGGCCGATGCCTCAGACGCAGGTTTGGTGTTTGGTCAATTACCTGGCGGAACCACGGATGCAAGCATGAACGACATTCGGGACTTCTTTATGAGAGGACCTTTGTCGGCGGACACCGGGGGACAGCCAGCCGCCACGGCACCGTAAGCTGCCCGGCCACCGGTCAGGCCGCGGCGATTTGAGCGCGAAAGCAGGGTCGGTTCCCATGCTCTGAGGTACGCCGATCTGCGCATTGCGCTCGAAACGGGGCTCTCTGACAGACTGTCGAAACCCCCCAAAGAGACAAACACTTACGTCGCCTCCCCGAGATCCTTGATGAGCCAAAAAAAGAAAGCCCCGCGCCAGAGTTGGGCAGATGGCGCGGGGCAAGCAGGGGTGACAAGTATGTGATCGACCGCAGGATTCTGGTCGATGCAGCGAGCCTAAGTGCCGGCTTTGACCAGGATCTTCTGCGGCTGGGCTTCGGGCAGCTTCTGCACCGCCAGCTTCAGGATCCCGTTGCGCAGCGTCGCGTCGATGCTGCGGGTGTCAACATCCTCCGGCAGCCGGAATGTCCGCCGATAACGCCGGGCCGTGAACTCGCCATATCGCTGCTGGAGCCCCTCCGGACGGAAGTCCGTCGACTGGGCCTGGATCGACAGCACGCCACTCTCCAGCGTGAGATCGACATCCGTTTCCGATACGCCGGGCAGCTCTACAGAGATCAACCAGGCACCATCAGACTCCACGATGTCCGCACGCGGGCGGACCAGGCGGGCCTGTGTGATCGTCTCGGTCCTGGATTCGGGCTGGCAGGTTGTTGTCTGGCAGTTCATATCTGTCTCCTGTTCGGGAATTGATGTTGGGGAAATGGTCACGTCCGGTTCGCGTCAGCCAGCCTTGACTTCGATCTTGGCGGGCAACGATGCGGCATGACGATGGAGCGTCAGCGTCAGTATGCCCTTTTCATAGACGGCATCCACGCGCTCTGCATCGAGCTCAAACGGCAGCTTCACGGTTCGCGAAACGCTTCCCAGGGGAAGCTCGCGGCGAATCGACTTGGCACCCGCCGGCGGGACGTCGACGCGCGCCTTCGCGCTGATCTGCACCAGATCGTGCTGCGCGGAGACATCGATGTCCTCGACATTTCGTCCGGGGAGTTCCATCGCGACGACCGCCTGGTCGTCGGTCGCCCAGACATTGACGGCCCCTTCGAACGAGGCTCCCGCTCCAGCCGCCAGATGGCGGACCTGGTCATCCCAGTCACGGAATTGGTCGAGCATCTTCCAGGGATCCAACTGATTCAGCAGACGATTCGTGGCCAACATGGGCAGCTCCTTTGTTCTGAAGACAAACACGTTCCACAGCCGTCAAACACAACCATGGGTTTGAGACTTGCCAAGGTCGGCGCACACCCCGATCGCAGAACTGCACGAGTGTCGTTTTTCCCACGCGCCTGGCCCGGCGAGGGAGTACGCGGCCGATCCGGTTTTCGCGTCAGTCGAAACTGACGACCAATACATTTAGCAACGTCCGTGCCAAACCCAGAAAGCCGAAGGACGTGTCGACATAAACAACTGTTAAAAAACACCTTGCAGTCAGACACGCCGAGTGTCTCGACGGGAGTTCACGGGAAGCCACCTCGCCCACGACCTGAAACCTGCCACACTGGCAGCCTTTCCCAATTGATGGCCCTCAAGGAGGACTGCCCATTTGGCATGGCCGCCGCTGATAAAGCTTGTGGGTCTGGCGATCCCTGACAAGCCCGGACGAGCTGACTCGGGAAGTATGGGTGATTCAGCGAGGATCGGTCGGGGCGGGTCGGTCAAGACGCCGATTCATCTCATAATCGCGCGGCCGACATTCGTTCTGCCCCCTCTCTATGACTATACGATTCGCTGGCTCTGCCTCCGTCGACCAACGCCGTCGTCGACGTCTCGCCTCCGAGGGTGAGACTGTTGAGCTGGACTCCCCCCAACGGGAGTCCGACTCATCCGTCACCACGCGGCGACGGCTCGATCGATCCGTCGAACGGGTGGTTGTCGACTCACCGGTCAACAGCCTCATCCGCCCGCAGTTGTGGATTCACTGGTCCGTGATCAGTCTCTGCCTGCTGGCGTGGGGTGGGTTGTTGTACCTGGGGGACCTCGCCGAGCAGACCGACTTCGGGCTCCGCGAGATCGTGGGCCTGCGCTCCGGGCGCCTCGCCACGTTCTTCAGCACCCTGATGCTGCTGTGGGCGGGCCAACTGGCCCTGCTCATCTTCTGGTATCGCCGCAAGAGCCGGAACGACTTCCATGGTCGCTACCGGTCCTGGCTCTGGGCAGGCGTGACACTCCAGTTGTTTCTGATGTTCGTCGCCACCGGTGCTCAGCACCCCTTCAGCGAATACATGCAGCAACACTATCCGTTGGCAATTCCGCGCTACGACCTGCTCTGCTGGCTCGTCCCGATCGCGACGGTCAGCCTGTCGCTGTTCCGCCTGCTCGGACTGGACATGCGCCCCTGTCGTTCGAGCCGGGCCCTGATGTGGGTCGCCGGGATCGCCGCCATCGTGGCAGGCAGCTCACTGCTGCTCGACGGATTCCTCCCCGCCCGCTGGCAGGACCTGTTGCAGGTCGGATCGGCCACGCTGTGCCACCTGGCACTGGCATCGTCGCTGCTGCTGCACGCACGCTTCGTCATTCATGTCAACAACGAGGCGCCCCCCGGGTCCCGCCGTCCATCGGTCTGGTCGCGACTGCGTGACGGACTGCCCTCGCTGCCTCGACTGAGGAGGCCCCGCCGCCAGCCGAAATCAGCACCGACAGAGCCGCAGCCGGCAGAGGCCGCGGCGACGTCGCCCCCCCCGGCCGAGAAACCGGAGAAGACGCGGAGCACGGCCCGTTTGAAGCCGGACTCGCCCCCAGCCCCGAAGCAGGCACCGGCCGAGAACACCGCGAAGCCAGCCTCACCTGCACCGCGACCGACTCCGCCGGTGGCCGCCATCGAGGAACTGGAGGACGTGCAAGAATCACGGGCGGCCGTCCGTCGGGATCCTCCCCAGCGACCCGCGCCGAAATCCGCGGCGGCACCTCTGCCGGGGCGCATCGATCCCGAGGAGGATGACGATGAGTACGCCGGGCTGAGCAAGAAGGAACGGCGTCGACTGCGTAAGCAGCAGCGGGAGGGACAGCGAACTGACCGATCCCGTTGACGGCACCGGACGAGGTTCGCAGAATCAGGACTCATCCGTCCTGCACTTCATCCCCCGGAGCGGCCGTGGCTCCCGATCGCTCCTATCTCGCTGACGACGCCGACGCCGGCAAGGCTTCCCCCCGGCAGGCCCGTGTCCTGGCCGTCACCGCGAGTGTTGTGCTCACGGGGATGCTCCTCTCGTGCTGCCTGTGCGGGTTCTTCCTCTACTCGCAGTGGCCGGAATTCCAGGAGGACCCCCAGGCCGCGCAGGGCGCTGGCCGACCAGTTGCTGCCCATGGAAGTCCCCGGTGTGTTCGAACCGCGCGGCACCATTACCTGGAGGATCTGGCCGCTGATGACCATGCGCGGGGCCTACTTCGTCCACTCGCTGGGCGACGGCGAGATCTCGCTGCTGCAGGTCAACAGCGCGTATCTGTCTCAGCCGGGATTTCGCGAGCATATCATCCGTTCCCTGCAGGAACAGGGGGCCGGCGGAGGCTTCGAGCTCAACATCCGCGAGAGCAACGTCCGCACGATCGACGTCTTTGCCCGACCTGTGGAGTTTCGCTTCACGTCCGGGGAAGACCGGACGACCGGTGCCGAGCGGCGACTGGTCGATGGCGTCGTCGACGGCATCGAGGGCCCCGTGCTCATCGTCCTGTGGGTCGACGAGGACAATTGGAGCGAAGAGCAGGTGCTGGGGATGCTCGAATCGATCGGCCAGCGAGCGGATGCTCAGAACGTACAGTGACAGGGCTGGACAGGGAACGAAGACCCTGCTCAGTCGCGAGGCGTGCTCGCCGGGAGGCACCGATGAAGAACGACGATGTGCCGTTCTGGCCGTTGGTTGGCAGAGCGATAGTGACCCATACCGTGACGTATGTCATCATGGGCATTCTGGCCGCGTCGCTGCTGGACTATGAGTCGGCGCTTGCACGCCCGTGTCTGCAGTGCTGGATGCGTCAGGTGTCTGATCCGATGATCATGGCGGGACCTTTGTTCCAGCCCCTGCGGGGAGTCCTCTTCGCGCTCGCGATCTATCCGATTCGTGCCGCGATCTTCGCTCGGAAACGCGGCGCACTTGTGCTGTTCTGGTTGCTCGTCGCCTTGGGTGTGATGTCGACATTCGGTCCGTCGCCCGGATCGGTCGAGGGTCTGGTCTATACGGTCATCCCGGTGCGCGACCAGTTGAGAGGCTATCTGGAGGTCGTGCCGCAGGCAGGACTGTTCGCTTACGGTCTGGTGTATTGGACGAATCATCCAGAACAACGCTGGTTCCGTCGGGCCATGATCACGGCGTTCGTCATGGCGCTGGGGCTGCCGCTGGTCGGGCTGCTCGCCGGCGGTCGTAGCGGATAGCCGCGCGGCAACCCACGACGCCGCTCAGAACTACAGGATGAAGTTGCTCAGGTCGTCGGCGTTCACGAGTGCCTCGAGTGTCCGGCGGACGTACTCCGCGTCCACGACCACCTGTCCCCCCGATTCCGGTGCAGCGAACGAGACCTCTTCGAGCAGCTTCTCGAGGATGGTGTGCAGCCGCCGGGCCCCGATGTTCTGCGTCGTCTGATTGACCTGCCAGGCCACGTCGGCGAGGGCATCGAGTCCGCTCGGCTCGAACCGCAGGTCGACACCATCGCTGGCGAGCAGTGCCTGGTACTGCTTGGTGAGCGAGCTGGTCGGCTCGGTCAGGATGCGCAGAAAGTCGTCGCGGGTGAGATCCTTCAGCTCGACGCGGAGGGGAAAGCGGCCCTGCAGTTCGGGCATCAGGTCCGAGGGGCGGGAACGATGGAAGGCCCCGGCAGCGATGAACAGCATGTGGTCGGTCTTCACGTTGCCGTAGCGGGTCTGCACGGTCGTCCCCTCGACGATGGGCAGCAGATCACGCTGAACTCCCTGGCGGCTGACATCGGCCGACTTGCTGCCTTCCTCCGGGCCGCAGATCTTGTCGATCTCGTCGATGAAGACCATGCCGGTCTCCTCGGTGCGATGGACGGCCTCCTCGGCAATCGCCTCGCGATCGAGCAACGCCTCCATTTCCTGATCGAGCAGAATCCGGCGGGCTTCGCGGACCGTCACCTCGCGCTGCTGCTGCTGCCTGGGCATCAGCTTCTCGAACATGTTCTGGAAGTCGACGTCCATCTGCTCCATGCCCATGTTGGAGAAGACCTGCACGGGGGAGCTGCGTTTCTCGACCTGCAGCTCCACCTTGCGATCCTCGAACTGCCCCGCAACGAGCATCTCGCGAAACTTCTGGCGGATCCGTTCGTGGCGGGCCTCCGCATCGGCGGCCTCTTCCGCGGACGGCTGCCAGTTGTCCGGTGCCGGAACCAGCAGATCGAGCAATCTCTGCTCCACGCGCTCGGCGGCGGGGACCCGCACTTCCTCCCGCTTCTGGGTGCGGACCATCTGGAACGCCGCCTCCACCAGATCGCGGATCATGCTCTCGACATCCCGCCCGTAATAGCCGACCTCGGTGTACTTGGTGGCCTCCACCTTGATGAAGGGGGCCCCGGTCAGCAGGGCCAGACGACGCGTGATCTCGGTCTTGCCCACCCCGGTGGGCCCGATCATGATGATGTTCTTGGGAGTCACCTCCCGGCGCATCTCCTCGGGGAGCTGCTTCCAGCGCCAGCGATTCCGCAATGCGATCGCGACGGCCCGCTTCGCCTCGTCCTGCCCGATGATGTGCTCATCGAGCTTCTGTACCACCTCGCGGGGCGTCAGCTCGGACACGACAGTTCCTCGACGATCAGGTTGGTGTTCGTGTAGACATCGATCCCCGCCGCGATCGTCAGCGACTCGCGCACGATCTCCGCGGCGTTCAGCGACGAGTGCGCCATCAGGGCCCGGGCCGCAGCCAGGGCATACGTCCCGCCAGAGCCGATGCCGAGCACGCCATCGCTCGGCTGAACGACGTCCCCCTGCCCGGTGATGAGCAGGCTGTGCTCGGGATTGACGACAATCAGCATCGCCTCCAGCCGGCGCAGGGCCCGGTCCGTCCGCCAGTCGCGTGCGAGCTCGGTGGCGGCGCGCGGGAGGTTCCCGGGATAGTCCTTCATCTTGGACTCGAACCGTTCGAGCAGGGCGAAGGCATCGGCGGTCGATCCGGCAAAGCCGCAGAGCACGCTGCCATCCAGCAGCCTGCGGATCTTTCGCGTATCCGGCTTGAGCACGGTGGCGTTGTAGGTCACCTGTCCGTCGCCACCAATGGCGACGCGGCCGTTGTGACGGACGGACAGAATGGTCGTCGAATGCGTGACGGGTCGGCGCAAGTCTGAGGACACCAGGGACTCCCAGGGACGGGGCTCACAACAGCGGGGCCACCGTCCATCCTGACGACCCATCCGCCGGAGTCAAGCAATCGGCGCGTCTTGCGCTCCACCACACTGCTGAGGTACAGGATGGCGGATTCGCTGACCAGAGTCGTCGGCCGGAGCAGTCCCCGGGCCGCCTTCAACACGTCGCGACGGCTCACCTGACCGACCAGCCGACCGTCTTCCAGCACCGGGAGACGCCGCTGATTGGTATTGAGAAACCGCTCGGCGATCGTGAGCAGGTCGGTTTCCGGATCGATGGTGGCGACGTCGCGATCGATGAAGGGGTCGATCTGACTGGTGGGGGCATTCTCGTAGGCGGCCGTTACCAGCAGGCTGATCGAGCAGCGTTCGGAGAACACACCGAGGTAGCGCCCCTCCCGGTCGACCACGGGGGCCCCGGAAATCCGATACTTCAACAGGCGATCGATGGCATCGAACACATCCATCTGCGGATCGAGCGTCACCAGGTTGCGGGCCATAATGTCCCGCGCAACAGTTGGTCTGTTGATCATGAGAGCGCCTCGTGGAGATGCCGCCAGAGAGAGAGATCGCGACCGCTTCGCAGAAAGCGAACCAGCCTGCCCCGATCCTAACAGAACAGGCCTCCCATTTCGAGCATGAACGTCCGTCCGGCGGTCAGCGGAGCCACGAGCCACCAGCGGCCGGGTGTGCGGAGCTCCCGGGCATCGGCAGGTTCCCAGGCCGCTGGGTCCGGTCCCTTGCGAATCCGCGGCGCGGATTTCACACTCCCCGTTCGATCTCGACACCTGAACAGCGACCCACGACCCATGGCACAACAGTACATCTTCACGATTGAGCATCTCACCAAGATCTACGACGAGACCGCAGTCCTCGAAGACATCTGGCTGGCCTTCTTCCCGGGAGCGAAGATCGGCGTGCTCGGGAACAACGGCTCGGGCAAGAGTACGCTGCTGCGGATCATGGCCGGTGAAGACACGGACTTCATGGGGACGGCCCGGGCCGCCAAAGGGACGCGTATCGGCTTTTTCGCGCAGGAACCCCGACTCGACCCCGACAAGACGGTCGAGGAATGCATCAACGAAGCGGTGGCCGATTCCCACGCCATCCTCGAACGATACAACGAGGTGAACCTGGCGTTCGGTGACGACCCGTCTCCCGAGGAAATGGAACGACTGCTCGAAGAGCAACAGGAACTGCAGGACAAGATCGACGCCGCCAACCTCTGGGAGCTGGACCGCACCCTGGAGATTGCCTGTGATGCCATGCGACTCCCCCCCGGTGATGCCCGGGTCGAACATCTCTCCGGAGGTGAGAAGCGTCGGGTCGCGCTGTGTCAGTTGCTGCTGCAGAATCCGGACATGATCCTGCTGGACGAGCCGACCAACCATCTCGACGCCGATTCGGTCGGCTGGCTCGAACGGTTTCTCGACCATTTCCCGGGCACGGTGGTTGCCGTCACCCACGACCGGTACTTTCTCGACAATGTGGCGGGCTGGATTCTCGAACTCGATCGTGGCCACGGGTATCCCTTCGAAGGGAACTACACCTCGTGGCTGGAGCAGAAGCAGTCCCGCCTGGAGGTCGAACAGAAGCGGGAGAGCAAGAAGCAGCGTGAACTCAAGCGCGAGCTCGACTGGGTGCGCATGTCACCCCAGGCGCGATCGACGAAGAACAAGGCCCGGCTGCAGCGGTACGAGGAGCTGGCCGCCCAGCAGTACGATATTCGCGAAGAAGGGGCCGACATCCAGATCCCCGTCACCCGTCCGCTCGGTGATCTTGTGGTGCGGGCAGAGGGACTGACGAAAGCCTTTGGCGAGAAGCTGCTGTTCCGCGATCTGAACTTCAACCTGCCTCCGGGCGGAATCGTCGGCGTGATCGGTCCCAACGGGGCCGGCAAGACGACACTGTTCCGCATCATCATGGGTCGCGAGGAGCCGACGTCGGGCAAACTGACGATCGGCGACTCGGTCGACCTGGCCTACGTCGACCAGTCGCGGGATGCCCTCAACCCGAAGAAGACTGTGTACGAGGAGATCTCCGGGGGCCACGAAACCCTGGAGGTGGGCAAGGCGAAGATCCATGCCCGCGCCTACTGCGGCCGGTTCAACTTCAAGGGCTCCGACCAGCAGAAGTTCGTCGGCGACCTCTCCGGTGGAGAGCGCAACCGTGTCCATCTGGCCAAGCTGCTGCGCTCGGGAGGGAACCTCATTCTCCTCGACGAACCGACCAACGACCTGGATGTCGAGACGCTTCGCTCACTGGAAGAAGGGCTGGCCAGTTTCGGGGGCTGCGCCGTCGTCAGTTCGCACGATCGCTGGTTTCTCGACCGCATCGCGACCCACATTCTGGCCTTCGAGGGGGACAGCCAGGTTGTGTGGTTCGAAGGCAACTACAAGATGTACGAGATCCAGCGGCGCGAACGGCTGGGGGCGGATGCCGACCGGCCCCATCGCATCAAGTACAAGCCGCTGACGCGGTAAGCCCCGCCACGCCGGCCCGAGCTCCGACTACAGTGCGAAGTAAACCTCGATCCCGCCCAGCACGCTGGTCACCGCGACCGACGCGAGAATCAGCCCCATCACCCGGCTGATGACGCTCGCGCCGCTGCTTCCCAGCAGGCGATGCACGCGGCGGGCCGCCAGCAGCAGCGCGAGCACGACGAGCAGCACCGCGAGCATCATGGCCGTATGCTGGGCCTGCTCCCACAGATCGTACCGGCTGTTCTCGGTCTGCAGGACGGCGGCCAGCATCGCGCCGGGACCGGCAATGGAAGGAATCGCCAGCGGAAAGACCGCGGTCTCCTCCCCGGTCCTGACAAGTTTGACCTCCTCCTCGGGTTTGCTCTCCCCGAAGATCATGGAGATCGCAAACAGAAACAGGACGATTCCCCCCGCGATCTGGAAGGCCGCGAGGGGAATGTCCATCGCCGTGAGCAGCACTTCTCCGACCACCACGAAGAACAGCAGAACCAGGGCCGAGATCACTGTCGCCCGGATGGCGATCGCCCGCTGGGTGCGCTCATCGAAGCGGCTGGTGACCGCAATGAACACCGGCACCGTCCCGATCGGGTCGATCACCGCGAAGAAGAAGATGAACGTCGAGATCAGGTCGGCCATGTCGTGACTGTCTGCCCGCGGGCAACGGCTGCGTGATTGTTACCCGGACGGGAGGATCACCGTGAACTCTTCGGTGGCGACGTGCTGGGCGGCGGCCGCCACGCGGGCCCGGACCTGTGCCACACCGGTCCGAAGCGCGAACGCCGTCACCCGCACGGTGACGACACCATCGGGCGGAATCTCGGGAATCACGCGGATCGGCAGGGGCGTGACCTTGCTATTTACCGGCTGGGCTGGAAAGGCACGCTCCTGGCCCGGGTGCAGCACCGTCACTCCCGACAGCAGGAGATGCTCGCTGAGGTCGGTCAGCAACTGCACGTTCTGCACCGGTTCCAGGCCCCGGTTCCGTATCACGATGGTGTACGTTGCCACATCACCGGGACGGATGACGTCGTGCTCATCCTGGACCGCCACGTTGAGATCGGGCTCATCCTCCACCTGCAGTGTCACGCGGCGACTCTCGGTCGGCAGGTCGGCCGCCGACAGTTCGGCCACGATGCACGTTTCGTGGGTCGGCAGCGGACAGTCGAACTCCACCTGGATCTCGACACGCTCCTGCATGCGCAGCACGCCCAGATCCCAGTGCAGCCGCCCCGGCTGCTCGACCACCCCGGCCGAGACCTCACGGCGCTGCCAGGATCGAATCATGCTGGACATCCACACTCACACCGGGGACATCACCACCCGTAAAGTTGATGATGGTCAAGACGTACTCGGCCGTGCTCCCGACGGTCCGTTGCGTCGGACCGGTAATCTCGAGCCCGATGGACTGCGACGCCGCACGCACACAATGAGACACCTCCAGCGGGTCCACCCCATCGGCCGTCAACTGAAAGCGGACACAGTGTTCGCCCGGCTGCTGGCAGACGAGCGACAGTTCAACCTCCTGCTTCTCCCCAGGCGCCAGCTTCCCCAGCCGCTGCCGGAAGGCCTGCTCGCTCATCCCGGGATACACCAGCCCCTCTTCGAGCCGACATTCGATCTGCACATCTTCGAGGGACTCGATGTGTCGCTGCCCGATGTGCAACACGAAATCGATCGGCTCTCCTACGCGCACCTGTCGCGGCGCGACCACATCAAGCGTGAGGACCACGGATTCGGCCGACGGTGCGACTTCGCCAGCAGCCGCTGGCTCGTCTGTCGCCTGCAGCGGATCAAACCCCGGGGGCACTCCCTGCCGCTGACGGACTGTCGTCTGATCGTCGATCTGCGGACCCGGGTTTCCCTCGTTGGCGAGCGACCCCGGATCGGGTGACGACAGGGGGGCGGCGGGCCCGGGCAAGAGCTCGAGCTGTGGCTGAAGGCGCCGCCCCCGACTGACCGGACGCCCCCCCCTGCAGAGGCTGCTGGAAGGGGGACAGGTGCGGCGGATCGTGGACCTTCCAGGCCTGCCCCCGCGTGCTGCCGCCAAGTCCCGAACAGCCTGCGGCTCCGCCAAGCAGAACCAGCATTCCCAACGGGATCACAGACCTCGTCGGCAGGTTTTTCAGGATTTCGTTCATGCCCATCACGCTCTCCGTCGAAGCGTACACCGCCTGACGGGGAATGCGGGCAGGAACTCGCGAAGGAAACCGCTTGAGGCCCCGGGAGAATTCCGGACCTGCCTCCTGTGCCAGTCTGAGAACCTGCACCGGTCCGCGGAGAGTCTGACGATCACACCTGTCCCGAGGGGCACGCCGCATCTCCACAGACCGTGGACAAGCTCCCCCCGGGGTGCCACTGGCGCCACGGCGGTGAAACGTTCAATCCTCGGCGATGCAATAGACGTGCTGCTTGCTGCGGAGGAACAACTGGTTCCCCGCCACCGCCGGCGAGGCGTCGATGGGATCGTCCAGCAGATTCGTCGCCAGCACTTCGAGTTCACGGCCTGGCGCGATCACCAGCGTGCTGCCCTCGCGGCTGACGAAGTAGATGCGACCAGCCGCGGCCACCGGGGAGGCATACATGCGCCGGATGCCGGGCATCCGGGTCCGCTCCATCAGCGTCTCTCCGGTTGCGGCCTCGACGGACGAGAGTATTCCCTCATTCGACTGCGTGTAATAGAGCCGCCCGTCGTAGAGCAACGGGGAAGGGATGTACGGCGTGCCCCGATCTCGCGACCACACCACGTGGTCGCTGCCGGTCACGTCACCCCGGGCATCGAGCGAGATGGCCTGAAGGGCGCTCCCCTTGTAACCGCTCATGCAGAAGACGGTCTCCCCGAGGGTCACGGGGGTCGGGGTCACATTGCCGACCTGTCCGCTGCATTCCCACAGCAGTGCGCCGTCGTCCGCGTCGTAGCTCCGCACGCGCTCGCTGGCGTTGGTGACCACTTGCGTCCGGCCATTGTGCTCGACGACGAGCGGTGTGGCCCACGAGGTCTGTTCATCGCGATCAGTCCGCCACACTTCCTCGCCGGTCTTCGTATCGAGCGCGACGATGTACGACTGCCCTTCGTTGTCGCGGGTGATGAACAGCCGATCGCCATACACCACGGGTGACGAGCCTTCGCCGAAACTCACACGGGTCGAGACATCACCCAGATCCCGCTGCCACAAGAGGTTGCCCGACAGGTCGTAACAGAACAGTCCCGGCGACCCGAACCACGCGTACAGGCGCTCGCCGTCGGTCGTGGGCGAACAGGAGGCGAACGAGCTGTCGCCATGATGCCCTTCGTGCGGCACGCGCGACGTCGCGGTGTGGCTCCACTTCACCTGGCCGCTCTCGCGGTCGAGC
This sequence comes from uncultured Planctomycetaceae bacterium, assembly GCA_963715185.1. Classification (GTDB taxonomy): domain Bacteria; phylum Planctomycetota; class Planctomycetia; order Planctomycetales; family Planctomycetaceae; genus CAVPPT01. The sequence goes on along the minus strand of CAVQRG010000007.1, from coordinate 381,673 downwards.
GCGATCACCTGGAAGTCGTGCACCGTGTTCGGATAGACGATTCCGAACGGCCGTTCGGGCTGGTCCTCGGGCGGAGGCAGATTCGGATCCACCTGACCCGTATCGACGGCGGTCAGCACAAACACCTGGTCACCCCAGACAATGGGACTGGCGTTGCCCAAACCGGGGATGGCGACCTTCCACTGGATGTTCTCCCGTTTGCTCCAGGTGAGCGGGGGATCGGCCTGGGGTGCCACTCCCGTCGCCAGGGGCCCCCGCCACTGATGCCAGTTCGTCAGCCGCTGATCCGCGAAGTCGTCCGCGAAGGTGCCGCGACCGAGGACCGCAACCAGACCGACGAGCAACCCGAAGCGATAGAGCCGACTCATGGAGGACCTCGATCCAAATGGGGACTCGATTCGATCACCACAACACTGCCGCTGGACGCCGACGGAGCATTATGGCCGGAACGACCGCAGGCTACCCGATCCCGGGCACCGGATAACCGTGCGCAAACTCGGCGATCTCCGCTTTCACCCGCCGCTGAAGGGCCACATCATCCGGAGCGCGGAGAATGGTGAGAATCCACGCGCCCACTTTCTGCATCTCGGCCTCCTTCATGCCGCGCGTCGTGAGGGCGGGCGTGCCGATGCGAATGCCGCTGGGATCGAGCGGCTTGCGCTGGTCGTAGGGGATCATGTTCTTGTTGACGGTGATGCCGCCGCGTCGAGTGCCTGCTCGGCGATCTTGCCCGTCAGTGCCGATGCGGCGTCACATCGGCCAGCATCAGGTGGTTGTCGGTGCCGCCGCTGGACGAGCGTCAGCCCGCCGGCGGTCAGCGTCTCGGCCAGGGCCTTGGCATTGGCGACGATCTGCTGGGCGTAGTCCTTGAAGTCCGGCTGCAGCGCCTCGCCGAAGCAGACCGCCTTGCCGGCGATGACGTGCATCAAGCGGTCCGCCCTGCAGGCCGGGAAACACGGTCTTGTCGATGTCCTTGGCGTAGCTCTTCTCGACAGAGCACCAAGCCAGCACCGCGGGCCCCGCAGCGTCTTGTGCGTCGTGGTGGTGACGAAGTCGGCCACCGGGACCGGATTGTCGTGCAGCCCGGCCGCCACCAGCCCGGCGTAGTGGGCCATGTCGACCATGAACTTCGCCCCCACATCTGCGGGCGATCTCGGCGAACTTGGCGTGCTCGATCTCGCGCGGATAGGCACTCGCCCCGGCGACGATCAGCTTCGGCTTGTGCTCGCTGGCCAGGCGCGCGACCTGATCGAAGTCGATCCGGTGATCGTCCCGCCGCACGCCGTAGTGCACGACGTTGTACAGCTTGCCCGAAAAGTTCAGATGCATGCCGTGCGTGAGATGCCCGCCGTGGGCCAGGTCCATCGCCAGAAACGTGTCGCCCGGTTGCAGCACGCTCAGGTAGACCGCCATGTTGGCCTGCGAGCCGGAGTGCGGCTGCACGTTGGCATGCTCGGCCCCGAACAACTGACACGCCCGGTCGCGGGCGAGCGTCTCGACCACGTCGACGTATTCGCAGCCGCCGTAGTAGCGTCGCCCGGGGTAACCCTCGGCGTACTTGTTGGTGAGCACGGTTCCCGCCGCCTGCAGGACCGCCGCACTGGTGTAGTTTTCCGAGGCGATCAGCTCCAGCCCCTCGGTCTGTCGCCGCTGTTCGTTGAGCACGGCGGCCCAGACGTCCGGATCGGTCAGGGCGAGAGGGGAGTCGGCGGTCATGAGAACGGGCTCCTGGCGGGGGTCTGCATCGCTTCCAGCGTTTATAGTTCGTGATCGAGGCCATGGCTACCGTGCCTGAATTCTCCCCGATATGCTGGGAGGAAAGAGTCCCGCTGCAGGATGAGGCGGTGGCTCGGCCCGCCGTGGAGCTGCTGTCGAATGCGATAACCCATGCCTGAAATCTCTGAATCGGACGCGACGTCGCCGACGCTGGTCAGTTCCCCTCCACTGCAAGGTGAACGGGTGGCGTTCACCGGCACGCTGGCGTCTATGACCCATGCGACGGCCGCCGATCTCGTTCGCGAGCATGGGGGGGAAGCGACCGAACATGTCAGCCGGCAGACGACGATGCTCGTCGTGGGAGAGGAAGGCTGGCCGCTCGAGGACAATGGTCAGCCGTCCGTGAAGCTCCGTCAGGTGAGCGAATGGAACGAGCAGGGCCTCGAAATACGCGTGGTGGTGGAGTCGGACTTCCTGCATCTGATCGGCCTGAGTGAACGCCGGGACGAGGTCCGTCAGATGTACACGCCGGCCATGCTCTCGACGCTGCTGGAGGTCGAGGTGCACGTCATCCGCGGCTGGGCCCGGGCGGGGCTGATTCGTCCTGTGCGGACGGTGTACCGGCTCCCGTATTTCGACTTCGCCGAAGTCAACAGCGCGCGCCGCCTGTCGCAACTGCTCGAGTCGGGTGTGACTCGGCGTGAGATTGAAGACAGCCTGAAGCATCTGCCGGCGGTCATCCAGCGCAGCGAACGCCCCCTGGAGCAGCTCGAGATCCTCGCGCAGGGTCGTCGTGTGGTCGTGCGTGATGCGCAGGGACTCGTGAGCCCCCGCACCGGTCAGCGGCTGCTCGACTTCGAACCGCCTCTCGACGACGCCACGCACGATGAGACGGACGAGGTGCGCGAACCATGCGTCCCGTTTCAGCGGGAGGAGCGCAGCGACACCACCAGTGCACGCGACTGGTCGGCCGAAGGGTGTCGCCTGTACGAGGCCGGACGGATCGCCGACGCCATCGAAGCCCTGCGGCTGAGCCTGATGGCGGAGCCTGCCAACCCGGAGGTCCACTTCCATCTCGCGGAGTGCCTGTACCGCCAGCAGCACCTGCGGGCGTCCCTCGAACGTTATTTTGTCGCCATCGAGCTGGACCACGATTACCTCGAGGCCTGGACACAGATCGGGTGTCTGCACCGGGAACTGGAGGAACTCGAGGCAGCCGTCAATGCCTTCGAGATCGCCCTCGAGATCCACGAAGACTATCCGGACGCCCACTTCCAGCTGGCCGAAGCTCTGCACGAGTCGCAACGCTGTGACGAGGCCCGGGCGCACTGGCAGAGATACCTGGGTCTGAACGCGCGCGGTCCCTGGGCCGATCTGGCACGGCAACGGCTGGGGGAGCAGGGCGATCGCTCCCTGCACGCCGCCCCTGTCCATCCGGAAGACTCGGGGCCATAATACGCCGTCAGTCACCAGCAGGGCCCCCGTCGGCCCACCGTCTTCTCCCTGGGCTGCACCTCACGATCGACGAACCTGATGGAGAACTCCGTGACGACCGACAACGGCCGGCTGACAGCGAATCTGGAAGCCAACATCGGGAAGGCCCTCCTGGGGAAGCCGGAGGTCATTCGCATGGCGATCGTGGCCCTTCTGGCCGAGGGTCACCTGCTGATTGAAGACGCGCCGGGCGTGGGCAAGACGTCACTGGCCAAGGCCATCGCCCAGAGCCTCAACTGCCGGTTCACGCGACTGCAATGCACGCCGGACATGCTCCCGAGCGACATCATCGGATCCAGCGTGTTTCTGCCCAACGAGGGCCGGTTCGAATTCCGCGAGGGACCGCTGTTCACCAACATCCTGCTGACCGATGAGATCAACCGCACGACGCCGCGCACCCAGAGTGCCCTGCTGGAAGCGATGAACGAGAAGCAGGTCTCGATCGATGGGCAAACCCACCAGCTCAGCGCGCCGTTCTTCGTTCTGGCCACCCAGAACCCGTACGAATTCGAGGGGACCTATCCGCTCCCGGAAAACCAGCTCGACCGGTTCATGCTCCGCATCAGCATCGGGTACCCCGAGCGGGCCATCGAGAAACAGGTGCTCCAGGAACATCAGCAGGGAGAGCCGGTGGACCGACTCACCGCCGTGCTGACGACGGAGCAACTGCACCAGTTGCAGCGGGCGGTCAGGCAGGTGCGGATGGACGACAGCCTGGGCGACTACCTGCTCGACATTGTGCATGCAACGCGCCGCCATGAGGAACTGGCTTTGGGCGTGAGCACCCGGGGAGCGATCACCTACTACCGGGCGGCGCAGGGCCTGGCATTCCTCAGTGGTCGGGACTACGTGATCCCCGACGACATCAAGCGCCTCGCTGTCCCCGTGCTCGCACACCGTGTCGTCTCGCGCGGAATCATCCGCGAGGGACAGCGCTCGCGGGCCATCGATGTCATCGGGCAGATCGTGTCGACCACGCGCGTGCCGGACTAACACCGGATCCGGCCCGGGTCCGCACGTGAAATGCCTGGGCAATCTGCGTAAGATAGCCAGAACAGGGCCGATGCCCATCCGGAGTCTCCGTGTTTCCCTGGAACGTTGATCCGGGCCATGCTTGCCAAGCTATGCACCTACTCGTTGTTCGGGATCGACGCCCGGCCCGTAGTGGTCGAGGTCGACATCTCTCCGGGTGCCATGCCGAAAACGGTGCTCGTCGGGCTGGCGGAGGCCGCCGTCAAGGAGAGCATTCACCGCATCGAGCGGGCGCTGGTCAACAGCGGCTACAGCCGTCCGATTGACCGCATCGTCATCAATCTTTCACCGGCCGACTTTCCCAAAGAGGCACCCTCGTTCGACCTCCCCATTGCGCTGGGACTGCTCGCGGCGAGCGGGCAGTTGCAGTCCGATCTGTTCCGGCGGTACGCGCTGGTCGGCGAGCTGGCACTGGATGGTCAAGTCCGCCCGGTCAAGGGAGCGCTGTCGATGGCGCTGCAGGCGAAGCAGGATGGCCGGGCCGGGCTGCTCGTCCCGGTCGCGAACGCAGCAGAGGCCTCGGTCGTCGAGGGTCTGGACGTCATTCCGGTGGGATCCCTGGCCGAGGCGGTCGGCTACTTCAGCGGCGCCCTGGAGATTCCCCCGGCCCCCTTCAGCTGGGAAGAGGCCGTGGCCGACCATGGGACCTATCGCGTCGACTATGCCGACGTGAAGGGGCAGGAAATGGCGAAGCGGGCGGTGACGGTCGCCGCCGCCGGGTCGCATCACCTGTTGATGATCGGCTCTCCGGGGACCGGCAAGACGCTGCTCGCCCAGCGCCTCGGCAGCATTCTGCCCTCCCTCTCGCCCGAAGAGAGCCTGGAGACAACACGGATCTACAGCGCCAGCGGGCGACTGGCCAAACAACAGGCGCTGCTGCTGACGCGGCCGTTTCGCTCGCCCCATCACACCATCAGCGAAGCGGGACTGGTGGGAGGCGGCAGTACCCCCGCACCGGGCGAAATCTCCCTGTCGCACAACGGCGTGCTGTTTCTGGACGAACTGCCGGAATTCAATCGCCGGACGCTCGAGGTTCTCCGGCAGCCGCTCGAAGACAGTTGCGTAACGATCTCGCGGGCCACCGGGAGTGTCACGTTTCCCGCGCGACTGATGCTCGTTGCCGCCATGAATCCCTGCCCCTGCGGCTATCGCGGCGATCCCAGGAAGCAGTGCCGCTGCAATCCCCTGCAGGTGGAGCGGTACATCTCCCGCATCAGCGGCCCGCTGCTGGACCGCATCGATATCCATATCGACGTGCCCGCCGTCCCCTTCCGGGAGCTGTCGGACAAGACCGTCGGCACGACCAGCAGCGACATGCGCGAACAGGTCATCCGGGCCCGCGCGGCCCAACGGCAACGGTTTGCCGACGATCCGGCAGCCGTCAACGGAAAGATGACGCCGCGACAGATTCGTGCACACTGTCAACTGGAGCGCAACGCCGAGAACCTGTTGAAGTCGGCCATGGACGAGATGGGCCTCTCGGCCCGCGCCACGACAAGATCCTCCGGGTGAGCCGCACCATCGCCGACCTGGACGGCAGCGAAGACATCACCGCCGTCCATCTCAGTGAGGCCATCAATTACCGCACACTGGACCGCACGTACTGGTCCGGCTGACGTCGCGCTGACCTCCACCCCGGTCGATCGCCTGCTGCCCGAAGGGAGAACCGGTCGTTGAAGACGGAAGCCGAGAAGATGCTCGCGGGTGAACTTTACGACCCGCGCAATCCGGCGCTCGTGCAGGCCCGCGACCGGGCCCGGGGGCTCCTGAGGGTTCTCAACAACTCCCCCGACGAAGTCGAGGCGCGCCGCCGCCGCCTCACCGAACTGCTCGGCAGCGGAGGAGATTCGGTCTGCATCGAACCTCCGTTCTTCTGCGACTATGGCAAGAACATTCACCTCGGCGAGCGGGTCTACTTCAATTTCAACTGCGTGGTGCTCGATGTCTGCGAAGTGCGGATCGGTGACTTCACGCTGTTCGGCCCGGCGGTGCAGATCTACACCGCTACACATCCACTGCACGCGGGTCGCCGTCGTACGCAGGAGTTCGGCCGACCCGTCACAGTGGGGGCGGATGTCTGGGTCGGGGGGGCCGCCATCCTTTGTCCGGGTGTGTCGATCGGTGCCGGATCGGTCATCGGTGCGGGCAGTGTCGTGACCCGGGACATCCCCTGCGGCGTATTCGCGGCCGGGAATCCGTGTCGCGTCATTCGCGAGATCACCGAGGAAGATGATGCCCGAGAGACCGACTGACAATCTCTTCCGCGGCCTGCTGCCACAGTTGCCCGGTGAACTGGTGACGGTCCTCGCTGGAAACGAGACCGTGCGTGTGGAGCGCATCGTCTCCACGGGCCACATCAGCCCGTCCGGGTTCTGGTACGACCAGCCCGAGCACGAATGGGTCGTCGTGCTGCAGGGGGAGGCCGAGCTGCGCTTCGAGCGGGATGACCGACGGGTCCGGATGCAGCCGGGGGATCACCTGCTGATTCCCGCCCACACAAGGCATCGCGTGGAGTGGACCACGCCGGACGGACCGACGGTCTGGCTGGCGGTGTTCTACCGCTGAGGGCACCGTTGCGCCGGCCGCATCAGGCCGGGACCTGCCGAGTGATGCGGTAGAGCACATGACGCCGCAGCCGATGACCTTCCGGCAGCAGCGGGTGATCGAAGTCCCCGTCAGTCTCCTGCGTCATTCCGATCCGCTCCATCACGCGGCGGGAGCGCGAGTGATCTGGCACGGTGAACGACACGATCTCCGCCAGTCCGACCTCGTCGAAACCGAAGGCGAGGGCCGCCCGCGCGGCCTCGGTGGCGTAGCCGTGCCCCCAATGCCCAGCCGCCAGTCGCCAGCCGATCTCCACACAGGGAGTGAAGGACGCTTCGAACCGCGGGACCGCGAGGCCCACGAAACCGGCGAACGAGCCGTCGTCGCCCAGCTCTACCGCCCAGAGCCCGAAGCCATACCGCTCGAAGTGCTGTTCGATGCGGTCAACGAGTGCGTCGCTCTGTTCGCGCGACAGCGGACCGGGCAGAAACTCATGCACCCGCGGGTCGGCGTTCATCGCAGCAAAGGGCTGACGATCGTCCGCGCACAGCGCCTGAGCAGCAGGCGTTCGGTCGTTAGTTCCGGATTGTTGAACATGCCGGATCTCGGCGGTCGTGCTGAGTCAGGACTCCGGCTCTGGACGGTGGAAGTACTTCTGCTTCGCGGCCGGCACTGCCGTCGACCCATAGAGCAGGCGACCGAGTTGCGCCGGAACGTCCGTTTCGATCACATCGACCCCGTGCTGCAACAAGGCGCGATAGTCCGGCTCGAGATCCTCCAGACTTGTCACCTCTCGGCTGAGGAATCTGCGATCGAGATTCCGGGAGGTCCCCGCCAGACAACTCACTGAGTGGTCATGGATCGCCGCCAGCAGACCGGGCGCGGCCGGCGGAGTGTGCCCCGTAAAGGCGATGACGTGACTCCACGGGACGCCGAGAGCCTCGAACTGCTCCAACCGTTCCCGATCGGGAATCATGACTTCCATCATGATGTCCGGATTCAGTGCATGGCAGGCCTGCGCGTCCCGAAACGTGTACACGATGAGCAGCGCGTACGACTCGGCATGATGTTCTTCAATCTTGCGGACACGGTCCGCGACCGGCACGTCCTTCTGGTCGAGCACGAGCACGGTCTTGCCGCGGGCCCATGCGAGAGCTTCGTCGAGCGTGGGGATCGCGTGCTCCGTCACATTCCCCAGGGGGTCCTTCAGCCGCAACTGCTTCAGCTCAGCCAGCGTCGCCTCGGCGACCAGACCCCTCCCCGTGGTCGTCCGTTCGAGGCTCGCATCATGATGCAGAACAATGTGACCGTCCCGTGTGTAGCGCGGATCGATCTCCAGGATGGCATAGGTCTGCGTCAGCGTCTGTTCGAACGTCGCGATGCAGTTCTCGGGGAACCCCGGCCGGGCCCCACCCCGGTGCCGCGCTGACGATCGGCAGCGTTTCGCCGGTGTAGCCGAACAGCTGCTGCAGCCCGGAGGGGGACCGGGGATCGAGCCGGTACAGGTGCGTCGCAGGTGGCGGTGCGGCGAGTCGCAGGTCCTGTGCACAGGCCCAGTGGCCCGGGAGCAGCAAGGCCCCCAGCAACAGGCTGATGCGAACCGGCATGAGAGATCGGTGTCCCACAGGGCAGGAGGCTAGGCCTTGCCCTTGGCCTTGGCCTCGTGGCGTCGTGCCTGGGCCGCCTGCACTTCCTGTCGCTGCCCCCAGGCGTAGAGCATCAGTCCGAAGATCACTCCGACGGCAGTCGCCGAGAGCACCATCGCCGGACTGGTGGTGAAGTTCGAGTTCTCGGCGGCCGCCTGTGTCGTCAGCACGAGGCCGATCAGGCTGATCACAAACCCGACCGCATCCGCCAGAATCTCCTTGATGTTGAGACTCATCCGGGTGAGCAGCAGCAGTTTGCCCAGAACGAGCTGCAGCCCGTAACTGATGAGTCCCGCCGTCATCAGTGTGAAGGCCACCCAGTGGAAGGCCGGAAAGGCCATCGCCTCCGCCGCCCTGTAAATCGGCTGCAGGATACCGGCCGAGACCTCGCGGGCCTCTTCGATCTGATCGACGCGGCCGGCGATCTCTTCGGCTTTCCTCTCCGCATCGATCAACAGGTCCGAGGTGACCTGTTCCACCTCTTTGGCGGAAGGGAGTTCGCTGCCGGCCTCCTGGGCCCACGCGAAGGACGTCGGCGCCAGGCAGGCCGCCGAGAGCAGGAGCAGTGTGAGCGCGGATTTCATCGGTTCACCTTCGGACTCGGGTCGTTGTGTTCGGGAGCCTCACATCATTCGCGGATTCGGGGAGGATCTTGTCCGCATTCCCCTGAGTTTCCGGGGAAGCCGGGAATGCGCGGTAACCGCATCCCGCTCAGTAGCTGCGCGGGGTCACACCTCCCTGCACCCGCAGCGGCAGACCCATGATCCTCAGGAAGCCCTCCGCGTCGGTCTGGTTATAGTCGCCGCCAGCCTCCATGCTGGCGATCGCTTCGTCGTACAGGCTGACGGGTGACGTGCGGCTGATGGGCCGGACGTTCCCCTTGTAGAGACCGAGTGTCACCTCACCGGTGACCGGCTGCTGGGCTTCGCGGATGAACGCCATCAGTGCGTCCATCTTCGCGCAGTACCAGAAGCCGTAGTAGACCATTTCGGCCACTTCGGGACTGAGGCGGTCGCGGAGGTGCATCAGGTCGCGATCCAGTGTGAGCTGTTCGAGCGCCCGATGTGCAGTGTACAGGCAGGTCATGCCGGGCGCCTCGTAGACGCCCCGACTCTTCATGCCGACAAAGCGGTTTTCAACGACGTCGATGCGTCCGACACCATGCTTGCCGCCGAGCTGATTGAGGGCCTGCACGATGTCGAGCGGCGACATCTCGCGTCCCCCCACACTCACCGGGATGCCGGACCGGAACCCGATCCGCACCGTCTCTTCTTCGTCGGGGGCCTGCTGCGGGCTGACGGTCATGCCGAAGTCGATGACCGGGATGCCGTCCACCGCCGGATCTTCGAGCTGGCCTGCCTCGTAGCTGATGTGCAGGCAGTTCTCATCGGAGGAGTAGGGCTTCCTGGCGGTCGCCTTCACCGGGATCTGCTTCTGCTCACAGTATTCCAGCATCTCCTGCCGGCCGGGAAACTGGGCCCGAAAGCGCTCGATCCGCCAGGGGGCGATGATGTTCACCTGCGGATCGAGGGCTTCGGCGGCGAGCTGGAACCGGCACTGGTCGTTCCCCTTGCCGGTGGCCCCGTGGGCGAAGGCGACGGCGCCGACATTGCGGGCCCGCTGCAGACAGGCCTTGGCGATCAGCGGTCGGGCGATCGATGTCCCCAGCAGGTAGATGCTCTCGTACTTCGCCTGCCACTGCAGGACCGGGAAGGCGAAGTCACGGCACAGCTCCTCCTGCACATCGGCGATCTCGGAGGAGGCGGCCCCGATGTCCCGGGCCTTCTGCAGGATGGCCTCGCGGTCCTCGCACGGCTGGCCGAGGTCCACATACAGGCAGTGCACGTCATACCCTTCGTCCTGCAGCCAACCCACCAGAACCGATGTATCCAAACCGCCGCTGTACGCCAGAACAACTGAATCTGCCATGATGTTTACCCTGATTCGAAGCGCGCCAGAATGCTGTGTCCGCGGTCAAGAGACTCCGCCCTGCCCATCACCGACAACCGCCGACCGGCTTGACCCTCCGCGAGGATACCGGGTGTCGACCGGAAGTTCGAGGATCCCTGACCCCAGCCTCCCGACACCAGCATCGGCCGGCGGGTTCCCGCTACTCACCGGCGCTGAGCACCACATACTGGGCATCGGGGGGCAGCGTGAGTGTCACGTTCTCTCCCAACGGCCGGACCGCGACCTCTCCAGCTCCCACTCCGGCAGCATTGACCTGCCTGGCCTGCCGTAGCCGGGGGTTGCGGATCGTCAGCGTCACCTGCGTATCGGCGATCCGCCAGGGAGGCGCCCCCGTGTTGACGATCTGCTCGCCGGCCATCGTCTGGTCGCGAAATTCGAACTCGGCCGGCCTGGTTTCCCAGCCGGTGAGTCGCGCCGTCGTTCCCACCTGGACCAGCACGCTGCCGGAACTGGCCAGGGGGTCACCATCCAGCGAGACCACCTGGACTGTCGCGTATGGATTCCGCGATTCGATGGCGACGTCTGAGAGTTCGAAGCGTCCCCCCGCAGACTGCAGAAAGCCCGTGACTCCCTGGGCCCGCGGTGCATCCATCTCGCAGATCCCCTGCCCGTAATCCCACGACAGTTCTCGCGTGGAGCTGAGGATCCGTGACCCCTCTGCGTCGAGGAATGCGGAGAAGTCACTCACGCGGGTCTCCTCCGGCTCGCCGCCCAGCACCGACTGGACCTGACCGACGAGGAACGCGGCCCGGCTCAGTCGACCGTCCGGAAGACGCATCGCAGCGCATTCGGCGGTCTCGCGCGAGACGCCGTAGATCTCGCTGTCGTCGACCAGTGCTGGTTCCCGGCGGAACATCGACTCCCGCGAACGGACGTCGCGCACCACGACATCGCCCGGCTGCAGGTACCCGCGGCGGTAGAGCAGCGCATTGGCCGGGAACATCCCCATCAGCATCGGTGTGGAACAGCTCCACTTGCGCAGTGGATTCATCCCCCGCACATTCCACCAGGGATAGCGCGGGTCGACCTGCCACGTGGGGACGTCGGCATCAAACCAGTACACGACATCGACGCCCCCCAGCGACTGGTACGCCGCGATGAGGAACGGCCCTTCACTCTGGTACAGGTTGGGGTGCTTCCAGCTGGTCTCGGTCACCAGGAAGGGATGTCCCGGCTGCTGGGAGAAGTTGGTCGTCAGCTCGAGCGGCTTGTGCAGACACGACTCGTCGACCAGGTAATGATCGGGATCGATGCGGTAGCCGTCGTTCTCCCCGATGTGCTGGTAGTCGGCACCGTAGTACTCGTTCTCGGCATCGCAATCGAGGGCGGCGTACGAATACCGTTCGAGCGCTTTCAGGCGGAGGTCGTCGGCCGTGCGCCAGTTCGTCGCATTGAGGAGCTGACGACACCCGAGCTCTTCGCGCAGGTAGCGGCCCATCCCGGCATAGAACTCCCGCTGATACTCTGCCAGGAACTCCGTCTGGTCCTGCAGACGGGCGGCCGTTGCCCCCTGCCAGTCCTGCGTCAGATGCCACGTGGACAGCAACGCGACGACTCCCTGCTCGATGTCATCTCCCTCCTGCTCGGCCCCGCTCCCCCCCGCACGCGCCCAGCGACCGCGGACCTCAGCGAGCGGCCCGTACTTCTGCTGCAACCACTGACCGAACGACCGGGCCAGCCGCTGCTGCTGCGGAGCCGGCAGTCGCTGTGCTGTCCAGAACAGCAGGCTGTCTTCGTTGTGCACCTGCAGAATGGCGACGGTGGGATCGTCCCGGATGGCGAGCCCCGTATGCGGATTGACGGTCGTATACAGCTCGCGCGTCCACGCGCGGTACCCCTCCTGCATCCGGGGGTCAATGAAGATTGCACCCCACGGCATCTGGTCCGCCGCATACCCTTCCAGACCCCAGCTCGCCGGGGTGTTGTGGTGTCCGTAGTAGGGCGAGATGGTGAGATAGATGCCGTTGGCCTTGGCCGCCTGGATGAACCGGAAGATCCCGTCGATTTCGGCGCGGTTCACATCGGTGATCTCGGCCCCCTCCTTCGTGCTGGCGACGGTCGCGTGCAGCCGCACCATGTTGACACCCAGTCGCGCCAGGAACCGGCAATGCCGGTCCATCTCTTCGGGCGTCTGACGATAAACGGTGCTGCCGCAGGCCCAGAACCGGATCGGCTCACCATCCCCCCGCACGAACGAGTTGCCGTCCTCCGACAGGCGGATGAAGCCCTGCTCGCCCGACTGTGCTTCGTTCAGGAAACGCAGGTCGAGCAGCCGCGGGCCGGTCGTCCCCTCGTCCGGAGGTTCGAAATTCCAGGCGGACGACGGTTCCTGGGCCCGAATCAGGCCGCCGAGCCCCGCCAGCAGCACCAGGGCCATCCCCCACACCCGTCGCACAGACCGATTCTTCATCGCGCCACTCATCTCACTCGTGTCCTTTCAACTGTCATGTCCCCACGGCCGCGCCCCCTGTCAGCCGACCAACATCCGACGCGCTGCGACGTCCGCCCGTCAGGGAGGAGAGGACGTCCGCGGCTGCCTCGCTGCGGAAGCGATCGCCGAGACCCGCAGCAGTCCGCGCGATTGCCCCGAGACGGGATCGCGCGTTGTCATGGCCTGCAACAGCGTGCCGGTCGAAACCCAGTACGGCTCGTACCAGCGTCGATCCGGATCGAACAGCAGCACGCGATCCCCGCTGACGTCGAAGGCCCCCAGCGGCGCCATGTGTCCCACTGCTCCTTCGGGGTCACCGGTCAGCGTGCTCTGCAGAACATTGACGATCACCATGTCTTCCGCCGATTGTTCGTTCCGCTGCAGGATGTCGCGCAGCCGGTCCAGTTCCCCGGCCGACGTGTCCCGGAACCGGCAGACCTCCACGCGACCGTCGACCAGTCCGTAAGCCTGCAGCACCGGCGGCAGCATTCCCGCCAACTGGTCGAGGGTCACACCGTCGGCAGCGTCCGGGAGCCGCTCATCCCAGGCCGCGTGCTGTTCGCGGATCGCCTCGGGGGTGGCGAGCGGCTGGTGTGCGTCCAGGGGACGACGGGCACGCAGGGCATTCACCACCATCGTCACACTCGTCAGTGCACACGAGGCGTCGTCGGGCTGCGCGATGTAATACGGGACCAGTCCCCAGAAGTCCGGAGCCGGTTCCCGACGGACGTACTCCTGCGACTGATGCAGCCGCGTAGCCTGTGGACCATACTTCGGTCGCGCAGACCTCCCGTCCCGCCAGGGGGGCCGGTTGGGCCCAGGCCGGACCGACCAGCAGCAACGCCACGAGTCCGATCAGCAGCCGGACTGCCTGGTCCCGGACCGATGCTTTACTTTGCGTGCTCATGACGAAAGGCCTGCTGCAGCAACGCGGCATCGTAGTGGCTGGGGACCTTCCCGTCGGCGGCGTACAGATACAGCGCTCCCAACTGGATCGCATTCAGGGCCGAGCCGATCAGGTTCACGATGATCATTGACACGACACCGCACACCACCAGCAGGATGCCCAGGGCGGTATTGCCCGCCGACAACGCCAGGAACCCGAGAACCAGGGGCACGGCGGCCAGAATCATCCCGAGAAACACAAAGAACCCGGTGCTGAAGTTCGCGGACAGCGATTCCCCCCACGTGCGGCGCAGCACCGCCAGTGACCGCTTGACGGCATCCACGGGCCCCAGCTTCTCGACCACCAGCACGGGCACCACGAAATAGGTCGTGGCCGTCCAGGCCATCCCCATCAGCCCGGCGACGATCTGGCCGACCCGCTCGGACCGCGACTCGATCACACGCAGCACGACTCCCACCGTCGCACTGACCAGCGCCCACGCCACGATCTGGGGCAGCCGGGACCAGGCGGCCCGCAGCCCGTCACGCACGGTCGGGTCACCCCCCCGAAAACGAATGATGGCACACGCCACCAGGGCCGAGTTGAAGAACACGATCACGAAGTAGTTCACGAAGTAGAACGCGAACAGCGCGAGCATCGCCAGCGGATTCTGCAGGGGTTCCTCGGCGTTGAGGACCCCCTGAAAGGCTTCCGGGTTCACTAGGATCGGTGCCGCGAAGCTCGCCACCACGAGCAGACAGGCGATGCCGCTCAACAGGGGAAACAGCAGCAGTTCCTTGTCCAGCTTGAGGACTTCCCAGCTTTGCCGCGCCATCTCCCAGCCATTGGCCATGCGCTCGAACATCAGGCTCGCTCCGATCGTTTGGAATTTCAGGGTCCGTGTTGATCAGCCGTCATCTTCCCCACCGGGGCGGGCGAGTGAGGCCTCCGTCGCCTCGGCGAAGTGCGGAGGCAGCCGACCACGATTCAATGTGAGGAATTCGGTCCGCCAATGATACTCATCGAGCAGGCTGCTGACATCACGGCCCAGCAGACAGTGTGCCGCGAACAGCGCCTCGACCGTCGCCAGCCCCCCCAGCGGGTCATCGAACAGCTTGGAGACGCGGGGGTAAGCGGTCTCCCAGACGGGCAGCGTTCTCACCGGCAACGCCTCGAAGTCGGCCTCCATCCGTTCCGCCAGCCGCCACGTGCCGTCGAGAATCAGCAGGCCCCGATCGGCATCGTTGGCCGACAACTCCGGGCCCCCCAGCCCCAGCCGGACGTAGCCGTCGAGACTGCGCCGGTCGCGCCGCGGATAGGTCCAGAAGACCAGGTCGGACCGCCCCCGCAGGGGCTGCACGGTGCATTTTCGCCGCTTCTCTTTGGGATGGACCACGATAATCGTCGGCCGCGGGGCCGCCGCATGCGCTGCGGTCATGGGATGCGGGACTCCTGCAACACTCACCGCGAGCATCCGCTCAGCATCGTGGTCCCTGCGAACGTCGCAGTCACGCGCTCTCGCGAATCGCCTTCATCTCGGCCTCCAGCCTGGCAATCTCCCCTTCCAGCCGGGGGATGTCGGCCGGATCGTCCGGTTGCTGGCGGGCACCGGCCAGTTGCTGCTGCAGGGCCGTCAGCTTCTTGCGGGCCACGTCGAGTTGCTTCTTCTGCTTGCGATTGAGTGACATAATCTGAGGGACCGGCCGGACGGGCGTCGTAACTGCTCTGGGCAGTGTACTCCAACACAGATTCCATCACCACAGGCGGCATGCACACGCTCCTGACACAACTCGATCAGTCGCTGGCCGACGAGAGCTTCATCTCGCTGACACTCAGCCGACCCGTGCGGCCGGCGAACGCCACCGCCCCGCGACGGATGACCGTCCGACCGGTCGCGCTGCGCGGCGGCGCACGACTGCAGTGGACGCTCAGCTTCGAACGCAAGGAGACCCACGAAAACCACACACCCGCCGAGTCGTCGCGCAAGGTGGCCCAGTTGCTGGGAGACACGTTTCGCCAGGCGCATCTGTTCACCGAGCAGGCCGACGTTTCGGCCCGCATCGACCAGTCCGGCGTCTGGCAGGAACGCACCTCACCACCGAGCAAGACCTCGCAGCCCAGCCAGGCGCACAACCGCACCAAGTCCTATCTCATCCCGGAAGGCAGTCCCTGCCCGTTCCTCGAGGCCCTGGGGGTCATGACGGCGGCCGGCCACGTGCGGCAGGCCCGGCAGCACAAGTTCCGGCAGATCAACCGGTATCTCGAATTCGTCAACGACATCGCCGCACATCTGCCGACCGGTATCCCGCTGAAAGTTGTCGACTACGGCTGCGGACTCAGCTACCTCACCTTCGCGCTGCACCACCTGCTGAGCGTCATTCAGGGCGCGAGGTGCTGCTGCTTGGCGTCGACACCAATCCCGAGATCATCGCCCGTTGCGAGGCGTTGCGAGCCCAACTCGACCTGCAGGGGCTGCAGTTCCAGGTCGGCGCCATCGAGGCCATCGACGCACCGGCGCAGATCCACCTCGCCGTGTCGCTGCATGCCTGCGACACCGCGACCGACGACGCGATCGCCGATGCCATCGCACGACGCGCGGATGTCATCCTCGCCGCCCCCTGTTGTCAGCACGAACTGGCTCCGCAGATCTCTGGCGCACCGCTCGCCCTGCTGACGAAGCATGGCATTCTGAAGGAGCGGCTGGCCACTCTCGCCACCGATGCGCTGCGGGCGGCCTTGCTGGAGGCGGCCGGCTGGCGGACCCAGGTCCTCGAATTTATCGAGACCGAACACACGCCCAAGAACCTGCTGATCCGGGCTGTCCGGCGCCAACAGCCTCCGCCCGACCGTGAACTCCTGTCGCAGATCGGTCAACTCAAGGCCCTGCTGGGCGTCGAGGAGCAGCGGCTGGAGTCGCTGCTCCGGTGCCGCGGCCTGCTCCCTGACTGAACCGGGGCTGCGACACCATGCGACACCATGCGACAGAATGCGACACTTCGGGTGATGTCGCACCAACCGTGACGACACTCGGTGTGATCGCCACACATGCTCCTACTCAACAGTCGCCACCGGCATGCTGGTCGGTTCAGGGAGTCTGGGCGGCGTCCTTGTGATCCAGAGAACTCCGACTGTCGCGTCCAGATCAACGTCCACGGACATTCCTCGCTGCCAGGCACCTTGGCCCACTGCTTCGTGAGACGAGTTCCGGACTTCGAAGACTGGGACTTGATCGTGATCGGAAGGCTCTTCTCATTCGAATCCTCGTCGCGGCTTGCCGCCCCCGATGATGTCCAGCAGTTCCTGCGTTGCCGATTCGCTGCGGCTGGCAGAGAGTTTTCGCGAGGTTTGTGCCGATGTGGCGTCGATCCACTGAAGCGCAGCTTCTGCCGCCGTCAGTCGCATTCCATGCTCGGCCGCCAAGGCATCCAGCAGGAGTTCGTACAACGAGATGTACAAATACTCACGGATGGCGACAGCCCTCAAGTGCCTGGCGTCGACATACGGCGTAGGACGCATCGGATTCGCAGTCTGAACCGGACCGACAGGCAGCAGGCGTGTGGAGACCGGAGTGAAGTGTCCGACGCCGTCGAAATGGGCGGAGGCCACATAGAGGCTTCCGATCCGCTCGGCCGCGTAGTCCTCCAACAAGTCCTGTGCGAGTTGCAGCAACAACCGGAAGACCCCGTCCAGACTGGCAGGGGCATCGTAGTTGCGTTGCAACGCGATCCGGGCACGCGCGAGCGAGGGCCGTAGCCTCCGGCCCACTGAATACACCGGAGCGAACTGGTGCTGAAGGTGTTCTTCGACTGCGTGCCGCGCCAAGCGTGAATTGTAGTCGCCGCACAGGCCGAGATCCGAAGCCACGACCAGAAATCCTGCGGGGGCCGCGGTCGGTTCCGGTTGAGGGATTCCAATCTCGGCCAAGATGCGTTCGATTTCCGTTCGGTACTCGCGTGTCGGCTGCAACCCCTGGCGAACGATTCGAAAATGGTGTGCTGCCAGCGAACGCATCGCTGACACTGCGTCATGCAACGTGTGCAATGTGTGGAGGCGTCGCCGCAGATAGACTTCGTGTCTCATGGGGCGTTGACCGGAACTAGCGATCGTACGTGGGGAACCAGGGCGGCCACGGCTGCCGTCCAGTCACCCTCGGGAAGCGCGCCCGTATTCAGGGTTCCGAGAAGCCCGGGTTGCTCATGCTGCAGCTCCCTCATCAGTGTGTCAATGAACAGCACGGCCTGTCGGGGCTCGACGTCTTGCAACCACTTTTCGCTGACTGCCGTGAGAGCGATGACTTGTTCGGCGATTCCGCGCGGAGACAACCGGCCTTGACGCAGCAATGCTCGCAGGATGTTTCCTTCCTTGAGCGCGCCCTGCGTGGCAACGTCAATGTCCAGACCAACCCGCGAGAGCTTCTCGAGTGACTCGAACTGCGACAGCCGAATGCGCAGATTCCTGGCGGCCGCGCGGAGCGGTTTCGGCTGAGCGAGGGCACCGATGCGGGACACGCTGCGGCCGATGTCGATCGCTGGCCGCTGGTCTCGTTCGAAGCGAGCAGTATCCAGGAAGATCTGCCCATCGGTGATCGAAATCAGGTTGGTCGGGATGTAGGTCGAAATATCACCATCGGTGGTTTCGGCCAGCGGCAAGGCCGTGACGGAACCCCCTCCCAACTCCTCGCTGAGCGCTGCTGCTCGTTCCAGCAGTTCAGCGTGGATGTAGAAGATGTCGCCCGGAAAGGCTTCACGCCCGGGAGGACGGTCCAAGAGTAAAGCCAGTTCGCGATAAGCGTCCGCGTGTTTGGTCAAGTCGTCGTACACGATCAGCGCATGCTGGCCCCGATCGCGAAACCACTCCGCGACGGATGCGCCCGCATAAGGAGCCAGATATTGCATTCCGGGACTGGTCGATGCTTCTGCGGCGATGATTGCCGTGTTGGCAAGGCACCCGGCGCGGTCCAGCGTCTCGCGAACCGCGAGCACACGCGACATTGGCTGGCCGATCACCACGTACACGCAAGCGACGTCACCCGGCTGCTGCGACACAACCGCATCCAGTGCCAGGGCCGTCTTCCCCACGTTGCGGTCACCGATGATCAGCTCTCGTTGACCTCGGCCAATCGGGATGGCCGCATCGATCGCTGTCACTCCGGTCCACAACGTCTCGGTCACGTTGCGGCGCTCGCGAATTTCCGGCGAGCTGCGAAACAGCGGCAACCGACCCTGCGCCGACGGCGGCGGGCCCTCATCCAACGGATTGCCCAAAGGATCGAGCACGCGTCCAAGCACTTCCGGTCCGACCGGTAGTTCCGGCAATCGATTGGAGCAGACGACGCCGTCCCCTTCGCTCACCGCGTTTGCCCCGGCGAGCAGAACGACTCCCACACTGTCCACGCGCAAGTCATAGGCGATCCCGAACGCCCCCGAGTCGAATGTCAGCAGTTCTTCGTAGCGCACTCTCTCCAATCCGGAGATGATCGCAACACCATCACCCACGCGGCGCACAACCCCACGCGGAGAGAATTGGTCAGCGAGAGGAACACGAGCAGCCACGTCGCCGAGCGCCTCTTCGAGCCAGTGGACGCTACGTGGCATGGACGGCTCCCGTTGCCGCGCGGTCCTCTAACTCTGCCGCCAATGCCCTCTGGCCAAATCCCGCAAGACCGGCGATGCTGGTGTCGACGAGTCCGCACGACGTCGTGATGCGAACACCGGCACCGAGGCCGGAGGTGACACGATATGTCGCACTGGCAGCAGCCGGACCAAGTGCTGCATCGAGCTGAGCCCGGTCGTAGTCGCTCAATGCCTGCGAGGACTCGACAATCACCGGGTTTGAATCCAGCGGCAACACGCGAACCTGGTCACAGGCCGCGCGGAGAAGGCCAGCATGAAGGTCGGTGCCGTTGAGCTGCATCAGCAATTGGCCGACGAGGGTCCCGGCCGTAGCCGCAACGGCCTGCGCGAGTGTCGCCATTTGCGTGTCGTCGAGGTGTGTGACGTGCTGTTCTGCGGACTGCTTCAAGCGGGTCGCCTGCTCTCTTGCCTGGGCGATCAACGTCGCCGCTTCCTGACGCGCGGCTTCGACCGCATCTTTTCGTGACTGTGCCAGCTCGTCACGCAATGCTTGCCGCTGCAAATCCAGTTCGACGCGGGACTGCTCGGCCGCCGCCAGTTGTTCTTCGGCCGCTCGTGCCGCTGCGTCGAGTTGGGAGCGGCGGTCGGCCAGCGCTTGACGAACCGGCTTGAAGAACAACCAGCCGAGCACCGCTGCGAGTACCGCGAAATTCGCGGCCTCGAACAGAAAGGTGGTCAGGGTCGGCGACAGAGTGCACCTCAGACTTGCGTGGTGAACGGATTCGCGAACAACACGATCAGGGCGATGACCAGACAGAAGATCGCCGTCGATTCCACCATCGCCAGGCTGACGAACAGCGTTCGGGTGATCGATGACGCTTCATCCGGCTGACGGGCCAGGGCATCCATTGCCGCGGAACCGATGCGGCTCTCCCCCAGCGCCGCTCCCAGCGCCCCCAGCCCCATCGTCAGGCCCGCCATCACGATCGAGACCACGGCAATCACGGTTTCATCGGTCATGAGTCCTCTCCCGCACTGATTGCGGCTCCAATATAGACGGTCGAGAGTACGGCAAAAATGTAGGCTTGCAGCAATCCAATCAACAGATCGAGCGCCATCATCGGCGTCGGCACGAGAAACCCCGCCAGCGCCACCAGCAGAGCGACCACGAGATGCCCCGACATCACGTTCCCGAACAATCGCACGGCAAGTGCCAGCGTGCGGGACAGTTCCGAAATCAGATGCAGCGGCAGAAACAACGGATTTGGGAGAAAATAGTGTCGCACATACCCCCAGACTCCACGCGTCCGAATTCCAGCGATCGGCACGGCGAGAAACACCATCGCCGCCAGTGCGGACGTTGTGGCCAGGCTGGCTGTCGCCGGGTGCGTCCCCGGCACCTGACCTGCCATGTTACAGGCGGCAATGAACAGAAACAGACTTCCCGTGATCACCGTCACACCCGGCTCAGCCCGGCCGACGATATCCGTCACCAGGTCGTCCAGCCACTCAACCGTCATCATGGCGAGTATGCTCAGCCAATGCTGGGGTCGGCGGGCAACCGTGTAGCGCATCACGCCAGCCATGATGACGAGCACGATCGTCACCGCCAACGACGTGAGCATCGTTTCCGTGATCGGCACCGGGCCGAGTTGAAGGACCACAGGGTCACCGAAGATTCGCAGCTTCATCACATCTTGTCTCGCACGACGCACACCAGGGATCCGGCCAGGAAGCCACCCCCCCACCCCACGCACGCCGGGACGGCACCACCTGCCAATGCCGCAACGACCAGGAGCGCTGCCACGACCGGCAATCGCAGCAAGCCCGTCGTTGCCCGGAGTGCCGACCTGTGCCGCGTCGCCAGCCACAACGAGGCCACGTGCAGCCCGCCGAGCAGAAATCCCATCGCGAACCAGACTGGAGTTGCGATCGTTATCATTCCCGTGTGTAGAGTGTTTTCCATGCCACGAACAAACCCACGCCGGTTCCAACCATCAGCAACAGCAGTGCGAACCGCACGCCGGTGTTCCAGCGGTTGTCGAGGTAATGGCCAAGCAGCGCTCCCCCGACAGACGACAAGGCGATCGGCCATCCCACCATCCCTAACACGCCGAGTGAACGCCAGAAGCTTCTGTGTCCGACCTCCCGGCGCGCGTGCCTTGACGCATCACGTTCCAGCGCGGCGCGGATATCAGGACGTGGTGTCGGGCCGAAGTCGCTCACCGTGCGGTTCCTGGCATGCGTTGCGATTCGTCGCCGTCCTGCTGCAATTCCTCAAGCAGTTTCTGTTCGAGCCGGGCCAACATCGTTCGAACGTCACGCTCCACGCTGGGTGCCGACAGGGTCCGGTCGAGGACTTCCAGCACGGACGTGAGTTCGTCACCAACCACGGCCACCGGCGTCAATAGACTGACCGTCTTGCCATCGCAATGCAACAAACCGCCCGCCGTTCCGGCATAGCACGCAGAGTCGCTCAGCCGGACGACGATCAATCCCGGTTCGACAGCCAGCACCTGTGGCTCGCAGCGCGGACGCAGACCAACCTGACCTGTCACCGTGGGGACACGGATCGAGACGACGTCGCTTTCCAGCACGATCTCCCGTGGCATACGGATCACGAGATGCAGCGTCACGTCAGGCATGTGACAGCGCCTCGTCGAGCGCACCGATCATGTACAACGACTGCTCCGGAATCTGGTCGCAGCGTCCCTCCAGAATCGCAGCCACCCCGTCCACGGTTTCCTGGGATGTGACATGGCGACCCGGCATGCCGGTAAAATGCTCGGCCACGAAAAACGGTTGCGTCAAGAAATTTCTCAGCTTCTTCGCGCGCACCGACCAGTTCGCGGTCTTCGGCCGACAACTCATCGATGCCCAGCATTGAGATCAGGTCTCGCAACTCGTCGTACCGCCCGAGCACGCGGCGGGCCTGCTGCGCGATATCGTAATGCCGCTGGCCGACGATGGACGGATCGAGCGCCTTGGAGGAAGACGCCATCGGATCGACCGCGGGATAAATCCCATCCGCCGCGATGTCTCGTGAGAGGACCAGAGCGCTGTCCATATGCCAGAACGCGTGGGTAATCGCCGGGTCGGAATAGTCGTCGGCGGGGACGTACATGGCTTGAACGGAAAGCATGTCGCCGCGATCGGTGGCGGTGATACGTTCTTCCAAGGAAGCGATATCGACAGCCAATGTCGGCTGATACCCGACACGCGATGGCAGGCGACCGAGCAGTCCAGAGACCTCCATACCAGCCTGGACGTGACGATAAACGTTATCCACGAGCAGCAGCACGTTCCGTCCGGCGACATCGCGGAAATACTCTGCCACCGACAGCGCAGCGAGCCCGACCATGAACCGCGCGCCAGGAGGCTCCTTCATCTGTCCGAAGACCATCACCGTCCGGTCCATGAAGCCGCGTTCCTGCAGTTCCTGCCACAACTCGCGGCCTTCGCGCGAGCGCTCACCGATCCCCGCAAACACGGCGAGGCCCTGCAGGTTGGACACCGCGTTATGAATGAACTCCGTCAGCACCACGGTCTTGCCGATCCCCGCTCCACCGAATACCGCAATTCGACTCCCCTGAGTGAACGGACAGAACAGATCGACGACCTTGATCCCCGTCGGATAGATCTCTCCCAGCCCACGGCGCACGGAAGACGGCGGCGGCGGACGACGCAGCGGCAGCGTTTGTTTTGCCGACAGGTCCGGCAACCCATCGAGCGGTCGGCCACGCAAATCAATCACGCGACCGATCAATTCTGTCCCCACGGGAACCTCGAGCGGCCGACCGTCAGATTCGACGATCGCGCCGCGATTCAATCCGCGCGTCGAATCAATCGAAATCGCACGGACTGCGGATCCTCCCAGATGCGAATGCACCACCGCGGTGATGAGCCCCTCATGGTTCAGTTGGCACTCCAGCGCTGCATCCAGCGGCGGCACGCCATCATCGAACAGGACATCAACGACCGTCCCGCGCACAGCGACAACCTGCCCCCTCAGTCGGTGATCGGTTCGCAACAGTCGACTCATGAGGTGCTTCCCCAATCAGCCGCCCGGCACAGCGATCGATGGCCGTCGTCTGTGTCTGGCTCGTTCCGGAATTCATGGCGCCACCGGGCATTGTATCAACCAACGTCGCACTTGTTGGCCGTTCGGGGCTGAGACGTTGCGAACGAAAGACTCCCCTCTGGCTTCAGTCCCCGGAACCACATCCAGCGGCGGAGCGCCGTCCGGGACATTTCGGAGGCAGAGCAGGGGATCCCCGGGCGATCCTGTCGGACCAGGGAGCACATTCGCAAGCCGTGTCAGGCAGAGGTGCTGCTGGCCCAGGGAAAAGAGACCCCGGAGGCCTGTCGAAAGCTGGGCGTCGAGGAGCAGCGGCTGGAGTCGCCGCTCCGGTGCCGCGGCCTGCTCCCTGGCTGAACCGGGGCTGCGACACGTGCGACATGCGACAGAATGCGACAGAATGCGACAGAATGCGACACTTTTGGGTGATGTCGCACCGACCGTGACCCCGCTGGGAGCGGCGCAGGTCAAAATGCGGATCGGGGAGGCTGACGCCTCCCGCTCGCTGCGGAAAGCAGAAAGCCACACCCGCCGGGCAGCGGATGTGGCTCGATGACCTCAGACAGTTGTGGCAGCAACCCCCGGACCTAGAAGTCGGTACCGTCGATTCGCTGACCGTGAGACGAACCGGCGGGGGTCAGCAGCCGGGCGTACAGGCCGGCATCGATCCCCTGATTGAGGTTCCCGCCGTGACCATCGCAGTAGATGGCATTCACGGTTCCCGGATGCAGCGAACTGGGGCGCGGTGTCCGACCATCCTGGGATGTATTCAGCTTGGCGTTGATCTTGCCTTCGTCCAGCGGAGCGGGCATCGCATGCGGATTAGCGAGCTGCAGCGCGTTGCCCGTGTTGCCCATGGGAACTCCGACGCCACCTGGGGTGCCCCGATCGGCAATCGTTTGGCCGGCGCTGGCGGGAACAGGCAGCATGAAGGCGAGATCGCCGGTCGACTGACCAATCCAGCCCCCGTTGCTGGCGCCATCGAAGGCACGAATGCTGAGATTCTCGCTGAGCATGATCGTATTCACCTGGCCATCGGCCCGGGAGATGATGTCCAGCGTCATCTGCCGAGAAGTCCCGCGTGCACCGGAGGGAAGGAAGCCCGCATCTTCACGCCAGAAGACGCCGGAATGGAACGTCAGTTCCGCGCTCGCCTGGGTGCCGACCGCCGTTGTCGTCGACGCATCGACGGCCTGGTAACCATAGGTGTGCACACGATGCGCAATGCTGTTGTTCTGACCCCACACCTCAGCGCCAGTCGCCCCGTCGTGGGTCGCATAGCCACCGTTGGCGCAGTAACTGAGGTTGCCCGCCAGCTTGCTGTCCGGATCGTCCGGACAGTTGTAGAAGTCGAGCACCGTCCGCCCGAGTGCGACCGGCAATTGAGGTCCGCTCGGATCCAGCAGCCGCCCGTAAAGGGCCCCGGTGTCCAGGAACGGCAGCAGGTGCACCGTCCAGGGCATCTGTCGGCAGGTGGCGGCCGCGGCCGTACAGTCGGCGACGGTCACCGGATCGAAATTGATGACTTCGCCGCCGTCGATCTTCTGACCCACGTTCGTTGTATCGAGGATGCCCGTCGTCAGGTACGGCAGGCGGCTGTTCTGGGCCGACGTGAAGTTCATCACCGCCGTCCCGACGTTCCGCAGATTGTTGAGGCACTGGGCCCGGCGGGCCGCCTCGCGGGCACTTTGCACACCCGGCAGGATGAGGGCCGCCAGCGTCGCGATGATCGAAATCACCACCAGCAGCTCGATGAGGGTGAACCGCGGCACGGCCGGGCTTGGTACGCAGTTGACGTCGTTGCATGATTGGTCTCCGAACTGTTGAGGTCATCAATTCCGCAGCGGCTGACGAGCGTCAGCCCCCCTTGGTCACATTCCCCCGCCACACCCTCGCGAACCTGCTGCAAAATGGTCCGTCGGTGATGCGCTGACGCGGGAATATCTGCATCGAAACGCTGCAGTCTCGTTTCGGTGGTCCGTTCTCATTATGCCGCAGGCACGATCGCGAGAATACGACGAATGCGGCTGTTCTCTCTGATTTGTGAGGTGATTGTCCAACTTCCGCTGAGAGGATCTCCTGATTGTAAGCAATTCACGCGCCGAGTGGCAGCTTTCGCCATCCTCCGGCCCGAAAACCGCGCCGCGGCCCGACCCAGGTTATAAACGGCAGACGCTCCGCAGATTCAACGGATCGTCCGCCGATGAATCACAAAACTCCGCCAGTCGAATGTATTGTCCGTCGGGTCGTAGGCCTTCTCCAGCTCCGTCCGGTCGATGATGAAGAACCCCCGGTGCGAGGGGGAGCCATCCAGCTCGGCCGCCGATCTGCACGGCCCCC
The DNA here is from genome assembly GCA_963715185.1 of uncultured Planctomycetaceae bacterium. GTDB lineage: Bacteria > Planctomycetota > Planctomycetia > Planctomycetales > Planctomycetaceae > CAVPPT01. Next base: position 355,962 of record CAVQRG010000007.1, on the reverse strand, counting down.
GAGGGCAGCTGATGGGCCTCGAAGTACTTCACCGCAATCCACACGACGAACACGTTGCTGCGGTTGGTGGTGTTGTTGGCGATCTTCGCCAGCAGCCGGTTGCGGGTGTGATAGTCGACCGCGTTGGTGGCGACGTCGCCCAGCGGCCGGGCCTCGAAGATCCCCAGCTCGCGCGAATGGCGTGATCGGATTGTGATTGCGCAGGATCGTGTCCTCCGTCTTGTCGGCGGTCAGGTCGCACCGGCACCGCCGGAGGCATCGCTCTGCGTCGGATCGACGTGGCTCAGACTGCGGACCGGCCGCGCGTTGGGCAGGCCCGGCAGCAGCAGTCCGGTGGCTCCCGAATCGAGACCATCCCGGTTCCCAAGAACTGCATATACCAGTTGCGGGCCGCTTCGATCGTGTCGTCGCTGGCAAATCGGCGCGACTGCCCAGCGTCGGGTTGTCGTCGTCGAACGGCGGATCCGCGGATGTGCGGATCGTCAATCAGCGCGGCGAGCACCGTCTCGTGCCGCACCGTATTGAGGTTGATCTTCCCCGGCGTCCGCGTGATGCGGTCGAGGCGATTGCGGATCGACTGCTCGGCCCGGTTGGGCACGGTGACCAGTTCCAGCAGCCGGTACCAGCGGTTGTCGTCCGTCGAGCCCGAGGGTGCCTGCGTAGTTGGTATCGCCCAGCAGATCGGTGTTCAGGAAGCGTGTGCCGGCGGCGGCACTGGGCATCGCCCGCGGAATCAAACCCGCTCAACCGCGGATTCGTGCCGCCAGTCGTCGAGCCAGCTCCTGGTCAGCTTCGTGCGGCCCGAACACCGGCACGCTCAGCAGTTCAACACCGACGAGAAATCGCGATCGAAGTGCGGCTGCCAGAGCGTGAACGGATCGGGACTGCGGCTGTTGGGCTGGTTGCGATCGTCGGTATCGAAACTCGCTGTGTTCAGCCGGTCCGTCAGATATGTCTCGAATCTGGGATCTCCCAGCGTGTGATTCCGGGGTTCGGGGGCATGGACGCTCAGATCGGCGGCATTGTCTGTCCTGCTGCTCGTCGTCAAGCGGCTGCAGACGTTCGGTGCTCACCAGTTCTGCAAGGTCACCGCCATATCCGGGGGTGGAACGGCCGGAGGCGGAGGTGGAGGCATGACCATCGATTCCGGGTTGAACATCTGTTTGTCGATGATCATGCGATCGACATCGACCCAGTCGTTGGCGCGCGTAGTTCAGGTTTCCATTCCCCAGATGGTTCGGCCGCCGTTGCAGCACCAGCGTCATCTGGGTTTCGGCCTCGTCCAGCATATTGTCGACCAGCGTGGCCCCGGGGCCGCGCGGCATCGTGAGGGCAAATCGTGTCGGGCCAGTATACGAATCGAAATTGAGATCCAGATCCGAGAGTGGACGGCCGGGGATCGCCGGAGGCAGTAGTGTCGTGCTCGCATCGTTGCACACGATACGGGACGATCGCCTCCATCTCGTTGCCGCCGTCAAGGTTCACATAGAAGTCGGCCGATCGACCCGCATCAGGCGCCTGGTTGTCCTGGCAGGCGATGAGGAAGGTTCGGCCCGCCCGCACCGCATTCTCGGGGTGCTGGTTGAACTCGAACGACGCCGGCGCCGCGATTCGACTCGGATGCCAGGGATTGCGTGCCGTCGGCCACGCGGATGATCCGCCACGAATCATCGGTCATCGTCACGTCGAACGGCGAGGCGTTTCGCAGTTCGATGTGCAGGTACTGATGCCCCTGGCTTCCATGTCGTCCCAGAGTGTGTCAGCATTATCGACGGCAGTTCTTCCGTCTCGAATCCACAGGGCTTCGCTGAACGTCAGTGACTGGGCCTCCACCCCATAGACGACCTCGCTGGGACTGCTGTTCCAGCCGTCGCGGGGACTCGTCGTCGTACTCGAACCGCGTGATGACGCTGTCCCGGTCCATGGCATCGACATAGTTGACAGCGAACTGGGCCATCTCCTCGATCTGGGCCGGTGTGTAAGGTGGCGTGCCGATCGGGTACGTCCCGGTCGCCTGGATGTACTTGACGGCATCGGTCGCCGGGTTGACGTACTCCTCCACGCCCCCGACGGTCCACAGCAGCATGTAGATGTCGCGGGCCAGTCGCTGGCGGTCGTACCGAGCCCACCACTCCTGGGCTTGCCCCTTTTGATCGATGCGGGGCCGCTCAGGTCGGTGAGTGTCCATGCTCGGCGTGGTCGGCAGCGCGGCATTATTGTCGTGCACCATCGCGGGAATGTTGTACATGCCCGCCGGCCAGACGGTGTCGGTGAAGTCGGGATGCGGCACCAGATTGCGGAACTGCGGATCGAATGACGGTGCAGGCTCGAACGCGGTCGGGCCGCCCGGAGTCGTCGGCGAGGATGCGGTTGAGATTCAGCCGGTGCCGCGGGAAGCGAGTGAGCGGCGTCGAGTCGAGGTGCTCCCGATACTCGAAGTCCGACTTCAGCAGGACGCGCACTTCCGGACGGAACGGATCCTGGGTAGAGCCGGCGTTGACATTGCCGAACTGCGGTGGAAACGTGCGGGATTGCCCGATGCCGGCGCTGTCGGATTCGAATTGAAGAATGGACCCGTCCCGGTCCAGTTGTTGTACTCCCATGCGCGCGAGTCCTCGGTGCCGGGGTTCACGGTCCGCGCCTGGGCAAAGTCCAGCCGGTCCCAGCTCGACGTCGTCAGCCGGTTGGCCACCTTGCTGGAGATGCGAGCTCTTGTCGAGGTTGAACGGCAGCGTCTTCTTCAGCCGGCCGTCCCCGCCGATCTCGTTGAACTGTCCGCGGCTCAGGTGCAGCCCCTCCATCGCCGAGGTGGCGAAGACCGAGTCGTAGTCGGTGTTGCGGAAGTCGAGGTCGAGAATCACCTCGTCCCCCTCGTCCAGCAGAAAGTCGCCGAACCGTGTTGGCGATTCTGCAGTTCGCCGTTCGCGCCGGCCATCGTCCACGGAAGGACACCGCCACCGGCGACGTCCTGGAAGCTGCCCGGTGAAGCCAGGGTGTCGGGCCCCGAGGTTGCCCCACTGGTACTGCCAGAAGCCCCACTGGAACGGCATCCCCGGGATCGTAATACTGCACCCACTGACTGGGGTTGCTGGTGGTGCTGAGGATGGTCGGCTGGGCAGTCGGCCGCTGTAGGTGCTACCCACTCGCGTCGCCGATCACCGAGATTCCGGTCCCCGAAAAGTCGAGCGGATGCACGAACGGCGGAATCGGGATGTTGCCCGACGAGTCGAGGGTGCCCGTCGAGGTACGGAAATCCGCCCCCCGGACTGGCCCATCGGGGCGTTGATGTCGTCGTCACCGGTGCCGCCGAAGGCATCCGAGAGACCGATGCGGTTGCTGTCGCCGTCGTCATCGACGCCGAGACCGCCCGGTGCCGGTGCCCCCTGCCAGTTCCGGATCATCGCAGTCGACCATCGCGGACGAATTCCATGAGCCGCGATCATGTTGGGCTCGCCCCAGCGTCCTTCCGGCAGCGACCGGGTGACGCGGGCATTCCCGGAACCGGCCGGCGGCAGCTTCTCGTACAACTGATGGCCGGTCAGCAGAAACAGCAGTTCCAGATTCGCCATCAGCTGCTGCGACGGCACTTGCCGGATCGGCCGTGTCAGCTCGGAATGCTGGCAGGATGTCGGCCAGGAAATTCCGCCCGTACTGCAGCAGCGAATCTTCCACATCCAGTGCTTCCACCGGGACGACCGGGCTGCCCTGCAACGCTGGTCGATGTGCCCGCACTTCGGCGGCACCTGCCAGGGGATCGTAGCCATCAATCACGCCGTCCATATTGCGATCGAGCGACGGATTGCTGCTGAACGCCAGGCTGAGGTTGACCTCGACTGGGGGACAGCCCCTGGTTCGAGGCATTGATCGAGATGTTCTGCAGCCGGCCGCGGCCGTGCCACCGAAGTCCCTGATGCTGCCGTCCGCCAGACGGGTGATGAAGTTGTTCATGTTCCCATGGGCATTCACGTTCAGCAGGGCATCGGCGTCGATGACCTTGAAGCCGAACAGCGGCACGAACTGCCGGCCGTCGGGCAGATCGACGATCGGGAAGTCCAGGTCCATCCAGATGGCATCGGGAATGCCGTCCTCGTCGGCATCGACATCGTACTCGTACGAAAATTGCGGGCCCTGGTTGCCGTTGGGCAGCATCTCTCCGGCGACCCGCGCCGGCCAGATCGCCGAACACGTTTGGTGAACGCATCGCCGTTCTGGTTGTTGGTGAACGGGAACGGGTTGATCAGCCGCCGCCGGTCGCCGCTCAGAGCCGTCGTGCGGCAGTGAGATACCGGGGGGACATGTCGATCGCGTTCACATGACTCTGATGCGGGCGGAACACCTGGTTGGACGGTGTTCGGGTCGGTGTACAGGTCCTCGAAGAACGTGGCGGTCGCGCCGACGGATCGCGCGTACCGCGGGAAAGTACTGCGGCCGGAAGAACGACGGCATGATCACCCGGAACTCCTCGTCCGGTCGTCGGGTCGCGGACGATGCCGTCGTACGCCAGAAACATGCTGTTGACGTCGGGGTAGGTGTACCCGGCATCCGGCTCGAAGATCGGGATCGCGAACGGCGTGCCGCCATTGGCCGCCGCACTGAAGTTGAAGACGAAGTTGGTGTCGGTGGAATCGGCCAGTCCGTCGGCGGTGTAGTCGAAGTTGAAGGCAGGGCCGGGACCGCTGCGCAGCGGCAGGGCCGGGCATCGGGAATGCCGTCGCCGTTCGTGTCGCGCAGATGCCGATGCCGGTCCCGTCGAACGGATTGACGTCGCGTGCCGTCTGATCGGCCGGATTCAGGCTGCCGATCATGTTGGGCAGAATCGACCACTTGCCGCCGTACAGCGCTGTTTTCCAGCGTCGGTCGGCGGCCCGAGAATGAGCTGCTCCAGGGCCCAGTCCCAGTACACGTCGGGGGGATTCGGCTGCTGGGGAGTGGCGGCTTCGGCGAAGTTCTCGGCCGACGCCCGTTCCTGGGCGGCGAAGCCGTAAAACAAAAACCCCAGAAACGCCAGCGCCCCCAGCAGGGACAGCACGACAATCAGCGCCGCACCGCCGCGCCGTGCCGCAGGCAACGGCCGGTTCGCGGTGAGCCGATTCGCTTGTTGTTGTCTGCCTCTCATATCTGCCTCACCAGTCATGGTTGACGAGAGCCATGCACCGGGCCGGTGTGGCCCATCAACTCGTCATCACGTCAACTCATCAACTTTCACAATGCCAGGCCCGGCTGGAACATGCTGCGTTGGACTCAATCCAGACCGCTCGTCGATGACTCGCGGCTCATCACTGTTATTGTTCGACGAACGGATGCATCAGTGTGAACTGCCGCATCTGACCGCTCGTGGGGTCATAGAACCGCACCGTGATCTGCAGCGAGTGAATGCCGATCGTATTGGGAACCGCCAGCCAGATGATCTCGCCGTCCTGCACCGTTCCCGCCGAGCTCTGCGGCCAGATCGGCTCGATGAGCCCGGTGGTCAGCGGGGGGCTCGCATTGCCGACCGGTGTCGCCTGGTAGAAGAACGACCGGTGCCCGGGGAGCGTTACCCGGTTTCCACCGCTGTCGACGGTCACGATCGGCTGCGGAAACACACGGTCACCCACGGCATAGTCGGTGTCGGGCATCCAGTATGTGGGGCGGGGTCCGAGACTGACCGTCGTGAAGTTGTCCCGGTCGCTCCAGAGCGGCCGGAACGGAGGGGAATCGTTCTCGGGCATCGGGACGACACCCGTCAGATCCGGGCGCTGGTCGTTGGTGAAGTTGAATTCGGGATGCCAGGTATCGAACACGCGATTGATGATCGGCGGACTGGTGTTCAGATCGAACACCGAGTTGTCCAGACCGCCGTACCGGTCCATCCCCTGCTGGGCGGCGACGAACCGCCCCGGATTGCCTGGCGTGGGAGGACCTGCCGAAGAAGTCCGGCCGCACCAATCGGTCTGCGGGCAGTGCGGGGGCGACCTGGGCGATGTGCCAGTCGCCACGGGCACCGGCGGCGTTCCGCAACTGATGGCCAATGTCGACGAACGCTCCCACCACGTCGTCCCAGATCTTCACGTCGAAGGAGTGGACGTTGGTCATCAGGACATCCTCCGACCGGCGGGGACCGGCCCCCCCAATCTGGAAGGCATCGACGATGCCGTCGTTGTTGCCGTCGCGCACATCGAACTGCGGGGCCATGGGGGGCTGCCCCGATGCGAACTCCACAGCCAGCCCGGGGAACTGGAAGTGCGGGTGCGAGGTTTCCGCGTGGGTGTACCGGCCCAGGAACAGATCGGGCTGTGTGGACAGCCCATACTCCTTGGGCAGCCCGTTGAGCCCCGCAGCCGAAGTGAACGGCAGGTGGCCGAAGCGGTTCCGCGGGTCGCCAATCGCATTACGCGAATTCAGGCTGTCTTCGGTGTTGTCCAGATCCTGCTGGGCACTGAGGAAGCGCAATTCCCCCGCGCTGGCACCGCAGCCGTGTCGCGCGTGGCGGCAAAGTCGAAGTCGTTCCAGAAGTCTGATCGCGGCAAACCCGGCGGAGGTGTGGGCGGGGAGAGGTCCTCGGTGTCGTAGTCCGGGAGACCAATAAACGGCCCAACCGCAGGCAGTTCACGCATCGGTTGTGCTTGACCCCCCCCCCTTCCGGAAACTCGGGATCACGAATCAGCAGGACGCGGCGGTACAGCACACCGTTCCGCAGAAAGTAGGAGACCTCGGCGTAGTCCGACTCGCTCGTGCCGGTGTCAAACGGACCATACGATGCGGCATCGGCGGGATCACCATCGCCGTCGTCATCGGGGTTCCCATCCAGGTCGCAGTCGTCGAAATCCTCCGTGGTCCCCAAGCGATCATCCCAGATCGGCTGATCCCTGTTCACTGGTGAATTCGGCATCATCGTTCCGAGAGGGTCGCAGGGCCCGTTCCAGGTAACGCCCAGCGGCCGGGCACGACCCGGATAGGGCGTCTTGTTCTCGTTGCCCAGGTCGGTCTGGGTCGCGTCGATCGTAAACTGCAGCACGTCGTCGGTATCGTCGAACGGGTCCCCCTCGGAGATGTAGAAGTAACCCCGTTCCCGCTCGCCATCGACCGTGCGCGGAACGTTGTACTGTTGGGAAGGGTCGGGCGGCGAGGAGGCGGGGTCGCCGCTGCGGAAGTAGTAATCGGGGTGCAGGGGCACAATCCCCAGCGCGTTGCGATTCGCGAAGTCCACCAGGTCCCGCAGCGGCGCGGCCAGACTGCCCGAGACGACCGTGTCGGCATCTTCGCGCTGACGGAACGTCCGCTTGGTGAGGTCCCCCCGCACGGCGCGGTGCTGATCGAGCGGGCCCGCTGATCGTTCTCGGCGATTCCCCGCTGCGTATGCAGGGTGCCCGCCGCAATCTGGAACACCTGGGCGAACAGACTCATGATGAGGAGCACGAGCGCCGTCGACACCAGCAGCTCGACGAGGGTGAAGCCACGGCGTGCCGCTCGCGCGTGAGCGTCGATCGTGTTGTGAGCAGGCCTGATCATGATCACCTGATGCGCGCGGCTGGAGTTGAGATGGCCCTTGTCCCGCCGTGCTTCGCAGGGATACACGTGAATGACCCCGCGGGGGATAATGACATTGGCGATCGGCAAACTCGGCGGGCCGATCGATCTTCACGACCGCTCCGCGTGCTCGCTTTCGCTGACGACATCCTGGATGCGGTACCACAGGGCGTGGTCGACATCGAAGACGTAGCCTCCGCGCTTGATGAGCGGCGGGTTGGCCGGATCGGCAAACGTCACCGTCAGCTGCTCGCCGCGCGACAACCGCCGATCGCCGCATGGACCCGCTCCTCAGCGGGGACACCGGTCACACGGTTGAAGAAGATGACGCAGTCGATCTCCGTCAGAGCTCCACCAGAGTCCCCCTTCTTGCGGACAGTGAGCAGCCAGGTGTAGCGGGCCTCGGGGGACTCGATCCGCACCTCGGAGACCGGTGGTATGAACGTCGACCCCGGATTGAGCGGTGGTCGCTGCCAGGAGATCGCCCATGCGGCCAGGCGCTGCTGAATCGTCGTTCCTCAGCCATTCCGCCAGCCGGGTCTGGCTGCGTTTCCCCGTCGAGTCGACGAGCACCACTCGCGAGCCGGGGGTGAGTCGGTCGATGGACACGGAAACTGCGACAGATCGGTCGGCATGTCGAACCGACCTGCGTCGGGCTCGACAGTCGTACCGGAATGCCCGTGAACAGCGTCGCGAAGCTGTCGGGCAGCGCGACAGCATTGAGAGCGCCATCGCGTCCCGTTCGGTGGTGGCGTCAGAAAGTACTGCCCCCACGCCGGCAGCGGCGGATAGGCGGTGTTGGGACCGGGAATCGGGTCCATCGCGTAGTTGATGCGGCGAATGATTGACAGATCGGCAACCGACGTGCCGCCCCCGCGTCGCGGGAATTTTGCGATGCGAAGACCGTCCGTTCTCCCGTCGGGCAAAACCTTCTTCTGCGTGTGAAACGTGGTACCGTCGTTGCCGAAGGTGTTGGCGATCGGTCCGGGAAATGCTGTCTGCATGTCCTGCCAGCCGAACGGATCAATCACGACGTGCGTCTCGTAACTCTCGAGCGGTGCCGGAATGAAAGCCTCGTCGACCAGGCTGAACGCGTCGATCTGCGCATCGGCCCGCATGCTTGAGCAGGGTGGCATTGGTGAGCTGCGTCGCCTGCACCGATTGCAGGACGGCCAGCGGGAAGATCGTCATCACCGACGTGACGCCGATCGCCATCACCAGCAGGGCGGCGAGCACCTCGATGAGCGTGGCACCCTCCCGGCGAGCGGGAGGCGTAAGCCTCCCGGTGTGTGTGCAGAATCCTCCCACTGCCGTGGGGGGCTCGCCTGGACGTGGGGGGCTCGCCGTGCTGTGAACCGCGGTTGCGGGGCAGAGCGGTCTCATTTTGACACCTCCCCTTCGAGCCCCAATTGCCAGACATCGTGCTTGATCGCACCGCCAGACAACCGTCGCCCGGCGTCGCATCCGGCGTCAGCCGCCCGGGACGCCAGGTTCCAGACCGGCTCGTTTCCTCCAGGGTTGCCCGGCTCGCACCACATCGAAGATCAGACCGTTGTAGGTCCGCGGGGCGACGCGATCACCAACCGAATACAGGCGCCCGACTGCCAGTAGCCTCTGGTCGCCGGATTTCCATCCAGATCGCTGGCATCATCGAACGACAGGTCGGCGACGAAATCCGGCGGCACCGGATATCCGCCAAGATCCATCGGGATGGACGATGACGCGGCCGGCCCGCGTGAAGATGGTGATCCCCAGTTCGTCGCCGTTGCGTTCTGTCTCCCCCCGGAATCGTCGGGCTGCCCGGGCAGTGCGCCGAGCGCCGCATCGGTGCTGTCGCAGAGATGCAGGTGGATGATGCCGGCCGCCCCCGCCTCACCGATCAGGCCTCCCTGCGGCGAATAGACCAGGTCCATGCTGTTGGAAAACTGCGGGCCCGTTGCGGTGCGCGTGAGCCAACTCGCGCGGGAGGTGGCTGGTGGCCAGATCGATGCAGGTGTTGCGCGGGCAGGACCGAAGGCTCCGCCTCGGGCAGAATCGCCGGATTCAGCTCGATCTCGATACTCCCAGTCCTCCAGATCGGATCACCGTCGGTGCGAGATGGTCGGATGACCAGAGAAGCAGGACCTCGAGACCGGGATCGTCAGCCAGGCATCCCGTTGACGCTTGCGGCCAGTGTAGGATCCGCCACTGTCCGGATCGGAAAGCTGCTCGGGATGCAATTCGCATAGTACGACTGCGATCCGTCCACGGTCGCCGGATCGAGTCGGATCTTGCTGGAACCGGGTCCAATCAGTCCGCGCTCGTACAGCGTCGCCCAGTTGGTCCCGATGCCGAAGACGGGATTCGCGGCTCGGGCATCCCGAGGACCATGCCTCGAGCAGGCATACTGCTCAACTGCGGTTCGTCGTTGTCGCTCAGATCTGACGGATCTCGGCGTTCGCCGTATCGGAGCGTATCCGGTTCGGGGGCCGCGATGTAGATGAAGCTGGTGGCGATCGTCGGGTTGTTCTCGTCGACCAGCAGACGGACGCCGGCCGGTCGGTTGAGGCGGATGGCCCGGTCGCGGCCCGCCTTCGATAACCGACTGCACCTGCCGGGCGGCTTCACGGACCCGCTCGCCCGTCACCGAGAGGTTGAGGCCGCCGATGGTGAGTGCCGCCACGACGACAAAGATGCTGATCGCGACGAGCAGTTCGACGAGAGTAAAGCCGCGGCGCAGTGCACCCCGCCTCGCCTCTCGCCTCTCGTTTCTCGTCGCTGTGTCACGCATCAGTTGCCAATCCCCTGCAGTATGGTTGGTGAGGTTGTCGGCCAGTCGGACTGTCGCCAGGAGCGGCGATGCGACTCCAACGGTCCCCCCGAAGTTCCGGGCTGAGCCAGATTGCCCACAGTCGGACATGCCCGATGTGCCCACATGCGACGGCTCCAGCAGCCCCAGTGCCCCGTCGGTACCGGCCGAGACGATCAGCGGCGCGTGATAGCTGTCGAGCGTATGAAACGCCGCTTCGAACGTCGGTCGACGTCGGTAAGGTCCGATCGTGCCGTCCCATGTCCCGAAAGTCTGGTTCGAGATCGACACCCAGTGGATCATCCGGGTCCTGCGAGCATGGTCGGAATTGACGAACCCAGCCCCATGCTGGCGCAGGTCGCCGAAGGGCGCCAGCTTGCACCGGCGCGCCGTTGCCGTGATCCTGGGGATCGGTGCTGTTCTGCTCCCCGCACCATCGTGCACAGCATGTCGCCACTGACACCGCTGTCATCAACCTCTGTTGCGCCCGATGACGATGCAGTACGTCGACGTTCGCGGGATCCGCGGAAGCTCAGCTGGCGCATCGTCCAACATCGATCGTGCCCGGGTCATCGCGGATTCGCCGATCGGGACTGACCACTGGTCGATGCGTCGTGCCACGGAAGCCGAAGGGATTCACGAGCCGGGTGGGCCAGCGGTAGAAGCGGAGCGGATTGCCCCAGGCGTCGACGAAGTTCGAGCTGATTCGTCGTCGTCGGTGTCGCCGAGTTCGTTCGCGCTGAACTCGCCGGCATCGACCGGACGTCGCTCCGCGCATCTTCCCCTGCGTCAGGGCGAGTAGAGGAGCTCGGCGCTGTCGGCGGCCTCCTTCAGCCCCGCATGCCCGGCATCGCGCCAGACATCGGCCAACTGGTGGAATCGTCGTTGCCACCCAGCATGCCGTCGTAGCCGTACAGGTCCAGCCGATGCTGCGGGAACGCCTTCCGGAACTCGTCCTTGACCTACAGGACGCTTGGAAGCCGCAACGTTGTCGGTGAAGTGGAAGTTCCGTTGCGCTTGCGAAACTTCGCCTGCGAACAGGTCGGCCTCGCGGCATCTGACGTTGTATTCCCGGTAGAAGCGAGGCGAGCTGCTGCTGGACCTGTTTGTCGAGCTTGGCGAGGAGCACGTCATGGTCGCGGCACGGTTGGCGGTGTCGATCGAGTTGCCCAGCACCGTGACGACCAGAGCGACCAGCACCGAGAGGATGCCGATCACCACCAGCAGCTCCAGCAGCGTGAAGCCCTGGCGGCGGCGATCTCAGGTTGTGACGGGGTGATGCATGGGTCGTGTCCGTTCTCGTTTTCGCGAGGAATCTGCTCGTGTCTCAGTACGCGTCCACTCGCTGCTCCGTCGCGTCAACATCCTCACTCGAGCGTGCCGCTGGAGAAGTTGGTCATGTTGTCGGCAGTCGTCCCTGCCGATGGTGTTGTCGTTCCCCTCCGAGGTCCACAACCCACCGGTGCCGTAGAGACCATCCATGCCGGGGGAGATGATCTGAAAGCCGTTCTGCTTCCAGGGAACCTCGCTGGGATCACCGGGGGGACCGGGAGGAGCATTGACCGGATCGGTATCACGCTGCAGGTAGATGCGCCCTCATTTGACTGATTAGGCGCTGGCGGATCGTAGGAGCCATTGCCGTTGTAATCGAACCACATGGCCGGCACGCCCGACCCATCGATGACGAGATCGACGTCGGGGTTGTATCCCTGGCCGTCGTAGCTGCTGATATACAGCAGCGGCATGTCAATGTCCGAGGGGAAGGCATCCTTGTATTCGTGGGCACCGTCACCATCGACATCGCGAAAACGGTCGATGTCGAACTCGGCGAACGGTCCGATGCGGGAGCCGCCCGGCGCGAACGGGTTTCGCGGGTTCTTGGAGAAGCCATCGCCGACCGGGTCGGCCCCCACGGTATCCGGCCCGCCCAGAAAGAAGACGAGGCACTCGGCCCCGGTGAGCGTGATGACACCGGCGGGACCGGTCTCTCCCGGCGTCCCGTTCCGATTGATGTCCCGAGCCATGGTGAAGTCGAACTGGGGCCACATACGCCGGGCGAGTGCTCGCTCGACTGCGGGTGTCCGTGTTCCAGCCGGCGGGATCTTCATACAACACGATGCTGCTCGGCGGTTCGATCCCGAACTCGACCTTGAACTGGGTGATGCCGCTCTCCATCCCCTTGATCTCGACGCCGACCTCGGCCTCGCGGGCTCGCTGGCGGATGGACCCGAGAGCCGGCAGCAGCAGCGCGATCAGAATGCTGATGATCACAATGACCACCAGCATCTCGATGAGGGTGAAGCCGCCGCGCGTCGCGGCGGATCGGATTGTGCGAGTTCTGTGGGAGATCATGTCAGGTTCCTGTTTCACTCTGGTTCAGCCGCACCTGGAGTGCAGCGCGAACTGTTTCCGGCTGACGCACCATTGATGCGTTCTGATGCAGTTGACGACCGGAATGAGTGCGATAGACGAAGAACATGGGACTGTGATGCGAAACACGTGCCGAAGTGGTTGAGTCGTTGAGACGTTGAGACGTTGAGACGTTAAGTCGTGGACTTCTCCAGGGAGCGTCGCAAGCCGGTCAGCATCCGGCCGACATCGGAAAGCGCCGTGAACATCTCGTCCAACTGATCGAGTGGAGCCCATTCCAGGCGTTGTGAGATCAATAACTGTGTCTCGAGTTCCTTGAGAGAGCCGTTCGCAATCCAAAGGTGATTCAGAAAGGCCTTGGGAGTTCCCCGCCCATGGCCTTCGGCAATGTTCGAAGGAATGGACACGGCAGCGCGTCGCATCTGTGAGGTCAGTCCGAATCGCTCCTCCTGGGGAAACCGCCCGGTGAGCTCATAACACATCACGACCAGATCCATGGCTTTCTGCCAGACTCGCAAGTCCCGATATGTCTCACACGCCATAGGTTGGCCCCGACTCAACGACTCGCTACTTGGCGTCTCCACTAAGACAGTTCGTTCAGCAGCTTGACGAGCGGCATGAACAGGGCAATCACGATGAAGCCGACGATCAGACCGAGGACGACGACCATCAGCGGTTCGAGCAGGTTGACCAGGCTCTCGACGAGCACCGAGACCTCTTCGTCGTAAACGTCGGCCACCTTGTAGAGCATGTTGTCGAGGGCACCGGTCTCTTCACCCACGTCGACCATGTTGACGACGAGGTCGTCGACGATGCGCGGTCTCCTTGAGCGGGACGGCCATCGACTCCCCCTCGCGAATCGACGCATAGATGTGGTCGAACGCCTTGCGGAACACCGCGTTGCCGGCCGTGTCGCGGGCGATCGAGAGCGCTTCGAGAATGGGGACGCCCGACGCGATGAGCGTCCCCAGCGTTCGGCAGGTTCGGGCGACCGTCGATTTGGAGATGATCTTGCCGAGCACCGGTATCTTCAGCGCGATGCGGTCGACGATGTAGGCCCCGGTCTTGTTCTTCTTGACGATCTTGATGAACAGGTAGAAGCCGATCGGGATCGCCGGGATGAGGTACCAGTAGTTCACGACCCAGTCGCTGATCGCGATGAGCATGATGGTGATGCCGCGGCAGTTCGATGCCGAAGTCGTTGAAGATGTTTTTGAACTTCGGAATGATCCAGTACATGATGAAGCCGACGATGGCCGTCGCGACGGTGATGACCGCGACCGGGTAGATCATGGCCCCCTGGACCTTGCGTTTGAGGCTCTGGGCCTTCTCCTTGAACTCGGCCAGTCGCTGGAGAATGACTTCGAGGGCACCGCCGGCCTCGCCCGCCTTGACCATGTTGACGTAGAGGTTGTCGAAGGCCTTGGGCTGCTTGGCCATCGCTTCGGAGAGCGTGTTGCCCGATTCGATGTCTTCGATGACGCCGATCAGCGACGTTCTTGAGCGGTCCGGGCTTGGCCTGGCCTTCGAGAATCCGCAGGACTGCGGAGAATCGGCAGGCCGGCGTCCTGCAGCGTGGAGAGCTGCCGGGTGAAGGTGCACAGCTGCTTGGGCCTGACACCGCCGATCGAGAAGCCGCCCCGGCCCCGCTTCTTGCCGCTTGGCCTGTGTCTTGGCGACGGCCTTGGTCTTGTCCTTCTTGCGGCCTTCTTCTCGGAGATCTTCGTGACGAAGAAGCCCTTCTCGCGGATCTTCGTCTGGGCGTCCTGTTCGGACGCGGCATCGATCGTGTCCTTGACCTCAAGGCCCGTGTTGTCCATCGCCTCGTACTGAAAGGTGGGCATGGTGTGCTCCCTGAGGGTCGCGTTGAGTCGTGAAGTCGGGAGGAGGTGAGTTGCTGACTGGTTGCTCGAAGTGCCACGTTGTCAATCGGCAGCACAACCTGTCCACGTGCCGGATGCCCTGCCTCGCGATCATCACCGCGCTCGCATGATCCGACCGAATCCACGACTCAACAACTCTGCTGCTCATTCACTCGCCTACTCAATGTCTTCCATCACCGTTTCGCGGACGACTTCGTCGATGGTGGTATTGCCGTCGAAGATCAGTTTCAGTCCGGCTTCGCGCAGCGTCGTCATGCCCTGCGATCGCGCCAGGTTGCGCATGTCGTCGATCGAACCGTCCGAGGTGATCAGGTCGCGGATATCGTCGGTGACGTCCAGGATCTCGTAGATGCCGGTGCGGCCCTTGTAGCCGGAGTTGTTGCACCGCGGACAGCCTTTGCCGTAGTAGAACTTGTACTGCCGGGCCGTATCGAGCGGCAGCTGCAGTTCCATCAGCAGGTCGTCGGACGGCTCGAACTCCGTGCGGCATTCGGTGCAGATGCGGCGCACCAGCCGCTGGGCCAGAATGGCCTCGACGGTGGCCGTGATCAGGAACGGGGGCACGCCCATGTCGCGCAGCCGGGTGATGGCCGTCGGCGCATCGTTCGTGTGCAGCGTGCTGAACACGAGGTGGCCGGTGAGGGCGCTCTGGACCGCGATCTCGGCCGTTTCGTAGTCGCGAATCTCGCCGACCAGGATCTTGTCCGGGTCGTGCCGCAGAATGGCCCGGAGCACGTTGGCGAACGTCACGTCGATGTCGGGATTGACCGGGACCTGAATCAACCCGTCGATGTCGTACTCGATCGGATCTTCGGTGGTGATGATCTTGGTTTCGATGTCGTTGAGTTCGTTGAGCGCCGAATAGAGCGTGGTCGTCTTGCCGCTGCCGGTCGGGCCCGGTCACCAGCACGATGCCGTTGGGCCGCTTGATGATGTCGCGGAATCGCGTGAGCGTGCTGCGGTCCATCCCGATCTTGTTGAGGTCGAGCTGAACGACCGTGCGGTCGAGCACCCGCATGACGACCGACTTCGCCGAACATGGTCGGCAGCACGCTGACGCGCAGGTCGACGGCGTTGCCGCCGACGTTGAGTTCGATACGACCGTCCTGCGGCAGTCGCCGCTCGGCGATGTCCAGATCCGCCATCACCTTGATACGGGTGCACGATGGCGTTGGCCAGATGGCGCGGCGGCGGAACCATTTCGTACAGCACGCCGTCGGCCCGCACGCGAATCTTGAATTCGTCTTCGAACGGTTCGAAGTGAATGTCGCTCGCCTGGTCCTTGATGGCCAGCAGCATCACCATGTTGAGCAGTTTGCGGATGGGCTGGGTCTCGGACAGTTCCTCTTCGCTGCCGATGTCGATCGGCCCCTGTCGGCGTCACGATGCTGCTGGTCCCGATCTCCGATCCTCGAGGCCTCGATGACGTCTTCGATGCTGTCCTCTTCCCGGTCGGAGTAATACCGGGCGATGGCCGCTTCGACAGCCGCGAGTCGACGAGACCGCCCCGCGGACGTCGTACCCGAGGAAGTTGCGCAGATCGTCGAGGGCCGCCACGTTCTGCGGGTCGGCCATCGCGACCGTCAGCACGTTCTTCTTCAGCGAGACGGGCATGATCTTGTAGATCTCGGCCATCGTCTGCGGGACGAGTTCCAGCACCTTGGGCGGGATGTTGGTTTCCTCCAGGTTGACGACCGGCATGCCCCACTGTTCGGCCAGCGCTTCGGTGACCTGCTCCTCGGTCACCAGCCCCATCCGCACGGCCGACCTGACCGATGACCTCGCCGGGACTCTGCTTCTGCTCTTCGAGCACGTCCCACAGCTGGTCCTCGGTGAGGTAACCGAGGTCGACCAGAATCTGTCCGAGTTTGCGTTGTGCCATGGTGGTTGCCATCGTCGTTCAGGCCGACAGGGGTCAGCTGCGCAGAGTGCACGCAACGTCGCGGTTCAGTCCTCGTCTTCGTCCTCGTCGTCGTCATCCTCGTCGTTCGAGCAGCGCCTTTCTTGGCGCGTTCGATCTTGGCTTTGAGTTCGCCGGGGTTGGACGGCCCGAATCACGCATCCCGTTCTTCGCAGATTCCCTTCTTCCACAGATTGAACAGGGCGTCGTCGAGCAGTTGCATGCCGAACTTGCGGCCGGTCTGAATCGACGAGTTGATGCGGTACGTCTTGGCTTCGCGAATCAGGTTGGCGATGGCGGGCGTGACGACCAGCATTTCGTAGGCGGCGACCAGCCCCTTGGGTTTGCGCGGCAGCAGCGCCTGGCTAGAGAATGCCGATGATGGCGACCGACAACTGCGTCCGGATCTGCTCCTGCTGGTTCGTGGGGAACACGTCGATGATGCGGTCGACCGTTCCCTGAGCCCCGGTGGTGTGCAGCGTGCCGAACACCACGTGGCCGGTCTCCGCCGCGGTGATGGCCGCGGAGATGGTTTCCAGGTCGCGCATTTCGCCGACGAGAATCACGTCCGGGTCCATTCGCAGTGCCCGGCGCAGGGCTTCCGGGAAGCTCGGGACATCGACGCCGATTTCCCGCTGATTGATCGTCGACTTCTTGTGCTCGTGGTAGTACTCGATCGGGTCTTCCAGCGTGATGATGTGGTGATCCATCGTGTCGTTCATCCAGTTGATCATGCTCGCCAGCGACGTGGTCTTGCCGGACGCCGGTCGGGCCGGTCACCAGAAACAGACCGCGCGGCCGCGTGATCAGCTCCGAGATGACCGGCGGCAGACCGAGTTGCTCGAACGTCAGAAACTCGTTCGGAATCCGCCGCAGCACCATGCCGATATGCCCGCGCTGCTTGAAGACCGCCACGCGAAAGCGGGCCTTGTCGCCGAAGGCGAACCCGAAGTCGGTCCCGCCACGCTCCTGCAGTTCCTGCTGATTGCGCTCCGGCGTGATGCTCTTCATCAGGGCGACGGTGTCTTCCGGCCTCGATCGACTTCGTCTCCAGCTTGATCATGCGACCGCCGGACGCGGACGACCGGCGGCTGCCCGGTCGTGATGTGCAGGTCGCTGACCTTCTCCTTGACGACGGTCTCCAGCAGCTTGTCAATCTGGAGAAGGCCATGATGCGCCCTCAGCCGAATGGAGGATGTCATGCATGGTGTGTCGCCTGTAAACGATTGGACCCAGCCGCGGCGACGACGGGTCGGTCGATCCCTCGCTTCCGAACTGAACGCACGCCCCCCTGAGACGGTCAATCACCGAGAGAGATCAGAGAACACATGCCGCCCGTCGCCGAATTATCCGCCGGACTTACCCCCAAAGCAAATCTTCGCCGCGAATCGCCCCCCGCGACTCGTTCGCCCGACGCTCCGACCACTCGCCAGGTCCGCGACAGGCATGCCCTGACGCCACGGAGGGCCAGCTCCCGACGGCAGTAACCCGTGAATCATTCGCATGCGAATCTTCTCGCTCACCCAACCCGCGACCTCTGCCCGCCAGCCCCGACCTGCCTCTCGACCGGCCCCGCCGGACCGGCCCTCCCGCCACCTCCTGCCTCCGTGCGCCAGACACCCCGACACCAGTGCGACCCGTTTTCTGTGCCGGACCGAGCGAGGCCAGTCGAGCTAGTGTCCGCCCGTCTTCAACTTGTAGGCCTCCGTCAGCGTGGTAATTCCCTCAAGTGCTTTGTCCACTGCATCTTCGACCAGCGTCTTCATGCCGAACAGCCTCGCCTGCCGACGGATGATTCTGTGTCGGCTCGCTGCGGAACGTCATCTCGCGGAGGGTGGAGTTCATCACCATCAGCTCGAAGACAGCCTTGCGTCCACGGTAACCCGTGTGCTGACAATGGTTGCAGCCTCGCCCCCGCGGAAGACGGGCCTCCAGTCTGATCCTCCGGGAGTTCGAACTGCTCGATTTCGCGAAGGACGGGCGTGTACGGCTCACCGCATTTGCGGCAGACGATCGCGCACCAGACGCTGGGCCATGACGGCCATAACGCTGGATGCGACCAGAAACGGCTGCACTCCCATGTCGATCAGACGTGTAATAGAACTGGGCGCATCGTTCGTATGCAGCGTACTGAAAACCAAGTGTCCAGTCAAAGAAGCCTGAATAGCCATGTCTGCGGTCTCGTGTATCGCGGATCTCACCGACCAGAATGACGTTGGGTGCCTGCCGCAACATGGCCCGGACGATCCGGGCGAAGTTGAGCCCGATCTTCGAGCTTGCACCTCCACCTGATTGATCCCCGGCAGGTAGTACTCGACCGGATCCTCGGCAGTGATGATCTTGCGGTCGGGGCGGTTCAATTCGCCGAGGGCCGAGTACAGGGTGGTGGTCTTGCCGCTCCCGGTCGGGCCGGTCACCAGAAAAATGCCGTTCGGCCGGCGGATGATGTTCTGGAACTTGCGGTAGTTGTCTTCGCTGAATCCCAGGTTGCGAATACCGACCTTGATGTTGTCGCGGTCCAGAATTCGCAGGACGATCGCCTGGCCGTGGTTGGTCGGCAGGACGCTGACGCGGAGGTCGAAATCTCGTCCGGCCACACGGGTCTTGATCCGACCGTCCTGCGGCCGACGTTTTTCGGCAATGTCGATGTTGCCCATGACCTTGAGGCGGGAGACCAATGCACCCAGCAGCCGATCGCGGGGAGCTGTCGCGTTCGATCAGCACGCCGTCGATCCGGTAACGAATCCGGACGCGATCCTCGAACGGTTCGACGTGAATGTCGCTGGCCCGCATGTTCACCGCCTCGGTGATGATCAGGTTGCACCAGCCGGACGATCGGGGAACTCTCGTCATCCTCGGCCAGCGGTCGCGGCTTCTCGAGCTCGGTTTCCGTGAAGTCGATGGCCGTTTCCGTGAACTCCATCAGCATCGAGTCGACCGATTCGGTTTCCGTCTGGCCGTATGACCGGTTGATGGCGGCCTGAATCGCCTCCTTGGGGGCCATCACCATGTCGACGTCGCGGTTCAGGATGAACCGCAGCTTCTCGACGACCTCGAAGTTCATCGGATCCTCGACGGCGACCTTCAGTCGTTCCCCGTCGGACGCGACCGGAATGACGAGTTTTCGCGGGCCACCGATTCGGGCACGAGTTCGATGACGGACTGCGGAATCTCCATTTCCTCCGAGTTCGATGAAGTCGAAGCCGAACTGGGCCGCCTTCGCCTGACCGAGGACCTCTTCCTCAACATAACCCTGCTGGACCAGCGCATTCTCGACAGGAATGCCGAGGCTATGAGCCATCTCATCCGCCTCGTGGAGTTGATCGGCGCTGATCGTCCCATCGTCGACAAACTGCTCAAGCCAATTGACAGCCATGCTCAACCTCTTGCTCTCGAGAGAAGTGGCCTGAGACGCCGGAACCGGGCAGAGACACCCTGCGTCGTCAGAACAGCCTCGGTGGAGATGTTGGAGTTTCCACGTGGAAAAACTTGTAAACGAAGCCCCGACCAAACGCCAGCGCACGCTGGCCCCCGGTTGGCGTGCGCTGCCAACCCGCCTGTCCTGCCGGGGCCGGGACGACACCCGGGCAGATGGAACTCGGAATGAATGGGGACGAAATCGAGAGAGGTCGCTCACCGGCGGACTCGTGAGGGACCGCCGCCAGAACAACGCCAGCACTGGCCCCCCGCCACGTCGCTCCTGCATTCTGCGGCGGCCGACGGCGACTGTCAACGGGCGGGCGAGTTAAACCACTGGCGCCGGGGGGCTTGCAGTCTCTGCCGGTCGGCCGGTCTCCAGTGCACTCTCACCTTGCGGCATCGCCGGGCAGGACTTATCATCCCGCCCCCACTTCTCTTCAGATTCCCTACGGCGACCCTCGATTCTCCGCGAACCAACCCCCTGGTTGGCCGGGTTCGTTGTTCGAGCGCGCCCCGAGCACTCGTATCGGGACGCCCACAGGCGGCGCGCTTGCGCCAGGGCTTCCGGGAGTTCCACCCCATGCCTGCCCCGATTCGCGCCACGTCCGCGGCCATCAGACTCGTCCCCACAGGGACCCGCCTGTGCCTGGGCTGTGTCGCCCTGTTGGTGCTGACCGCTCCGGGCGTCTCGGTCTCCCGGGCCCAGGAGTTTCGCGTCGTAACGCGCGTGTCACGCTACCTGCCCGAGGCCGAGGAGTGGGCCCTGATTTCACGCAGCCTGACGCTGTTCCACGCCGGCAAGGTCTATGACAAGATGGAAGAGGTCGGCGAGGTCGTGATCTTCGAACCCCACCAGAACCGCTTCGTCATTCTCAACGACAACAAGATGGGCTGCATCGTCCAAACGGAAGAGCTGCTGCAGTTCCTCAAGGTCACCCGCACCGAGGCAACCGGCTATCTGGACGAACTGCGCAAGCGCCAGGACCAGATCTCACAGACATCCGCGGATGCGCTGCAGTTTCAACTCGATCCCGAATTCGAGCAGCACTTCTATGCGCAGGGGTCGCTGCTGAAACTGACCGGTCAGCCGCTCAGCTACGAGGTGCGCACCGATCGGGCTGAGCGGGAACAGGTGGCCGTCACCTATCTCAACTATGCCGACTGGGCGGCGCGCCTGAATCACATCCTGCATCCCCACTCGCTGTACCCGGCCTCGCGGCTGTCGCTCAACCAGGCCCTCCGGGACCGGAACCTGCTGCCCACCGAAGTCAACCTGCGATTCACCATGCCGGAAGAGAACCGGTTGCGGGCCGAGCACCGCTACGAATGGCAACTGCAGTCGTTCGACAAGACCGACATTCGCACCTGGGAAGCGCTGGTGCAGTCCGACGAGATTCGCTGGCTGGACTTCCGCGAGTATCAGCGGGCACTGCTGAACCGGCTCGCGGACCGCCGCTGAGCAGCGAACTGCGCGACCTCGTTGACAGGCCGGGCCACCCGTGCTGCAATCGACTCGTCATCTGCCACGGGCGGATTCCCGCAACGGTGCACGCCCGACAGCGAGTCGATGTCCACGACGACGTACAACACGATCACCCTGGTCTTGTCCATCGGCTTGCTGCTGGCCTTCCTGACGGCGATGTACTCCCTGGTCGCCCTCTTCGTGCGCTGGCGGACTCCGCAGCGACGACGCCATGTGATCGGTCTGGCATGGGCACTGGCTGCCGGCGCAGGTTGCGTCGCGATGCAGCAGGCCGTGCTGTGGCTGGTATTTCTTCCGGCCCTCGGCCGCGCACAGCGGGCAGAGTACGACGCAGCCCGCGCCGCGAAAATCCTCGACACTTCGCGGGTGCAGACCGGAGACCCGCTGCCACCATTCTCGGTGTCGACGCTCGATGGCGATCACCTGTCGCTGCCGTCGTACGGCGACGTCGTGCTGATCAACTTCTTTGCGACATGGTGCGGTCCGTGCCTGCAGGAGCTGCCTCATCTCGATCGCATCTGGTCCGACAACAGAACGCGCGATCACTTCCGGCTCGTGATGATCGGGCGTGAGGAGACCAGGGACTCGTTACGAGAGTTCCGTAGGCAACACGGCAGCTCATGCCCCCTGGCTCCCGATCCCGATCGCGAGATCTATGCACTCTTTGCTGCAGAGCTCATCCCGCGAACCCTGATCGTGTCACCCGAGGGGCGGATCGTTTACTCGAAAGCCGGTTTCGATGAGAATGATCTCGACGAGTTGAACGCTGTGCTCGAGGCACAGTTCGCCGGACTTCAGTAAGACGGGGCGGGCCTGGGTGCAGAACACAGTGTTGCGCGCGAAGCCGAACGCCCGCCGGGGTGAGCCCGGCCGACGAGCGGCCGTGACTCTCCCTCCTCAGGAGACATGCGCCATGCAGACGCAGGTGACATTCCGATCGGCCAGGTTTCCGCCGTATGAGGGGGAGGAAGAGCAGATCAATCCCGGCGTGTGGGGCCAGCGCCTGGCCGAGTATTTGGCGAAGAATCTCTCCGAGAAGGGGATTCAGACAGAGGAAATGATTGCCGAGGACTGGGGATGGTATCTCCCCGTGAAGAACGAGGGATTCCGGCTCGCGATCTGTTGCGGGCATCAGGACGGCGACGACGATGAGTTCCTGTGCTTCACCGATCCCGACAGACCGATCGTGAAGAAGCTCTTTCGGAAGATTGATGCGTCGGCGCAGTTGCTGCGACTGACCGAGGCCTTGCGAGAGATTCTGGCTGCGGACCCAGAGATCCACGACGTGGTCTGGACCTGACGACGACCGCCGTACGAGACCGGGAGGGTGCTGTCTCTCTGCCCGCCCAGATGACGAAAGTGGCCGATGTTGACCATTCGCACGATGGCGACCCTGTGCTGGTGGCGACATCACCCGTGACCACGCACGCCGGTGCACCGGCCGCAACCAGTGCCGAGCTGGTGGCCGCAGTCCGCGACGCCGACGCCGGGGCCACCATTGAGATCGGGCCCGGCACGTTCGAACTGGTTGCCCCGCTCGAACTGAAGGAGGGGATGACCCTCCGGGGAGCCGGTCGGGACCGGACGACACTCACCAACGGGGCGGGATGGCAGCCGGCGACGTCCACGCTTCCCGACCCCGAGATGACCACGAAAGGCCTGGACACGAACGCCTATCTGATCAAGCTGGACGACAAGGCCGGCGGGATCACGATCTCCGACCTGACGCTGCGCGGCCCGCAGCTCCATGGAGCCATCTTCGGCTGGAAGAATCGAGACCTGCACCTGCACCATCTGCGGATCCAGGAGACGCTCTGGACGGGGATCCGGACGTTCTCCATGACCGGTGCGAAGATCCACGACTGCGAATTCATCGACGCCGGCGGGCGATGGCAGCGGGGCGAACCCGGAGTCAACGGCGGCATCACCGGCGGGGCGATCTTCGCCATCTGGATGGCCGACTGCGAAATCTCCCACAACCGTTTCATGCGCACCCGGATGGACAAGTCCGCGAGTTCTACGGCATCAAGGTCCGTCAGGGGAAACGATGCCGCGTTCACCACAACACGATCGAGGTGAACTTCTCGATCGAGTTTCCGTTCGAGAACGACGAAGACGTGGAGATCGACCACAACGTCTGCCACGGCACCATCTCGATTCCCAAGCACGCCGGCGGGTCGGTGCCCGCGAGCGGACGCACGTTCCACATCCACCACAACTGGTTCCGCGACTCCTACTCGATCGAGTTCGTCCGCAACGGGGTGGAGATCGACCACAACCTGTTCGACTTCGATGCGCAGCAGGATCACGGCAACCTCATCTCGGGATTCGGCAAGGCGGCGGCAAAGGGCCCGGCCAGTTTCCACAACAACCTCGTCAGCAACCCCGGCCGCGGCGTGATCTGGATCAACGAGGTGTTCGACAACCTCGAGGTCCGCAACAATCACATCGTCGCCCGCACCACAGCGACCCCCCGCGAGGAGGGGCTCTTCGGCTTCAACCCGGACTGCGACTTCCGCACGATCGTCATCCGCGACAACGTCATCGAGTGCGAGGGACAGACTCGCCCGCTGCTGCGGAACGAGGAGAGCTACGGCGCCGTCGTGCAGAACAACCGGCTCTGGAATGTCGCGGACGCGGACCGGTTCGGAGACGTGATCGCCGACCGCCCTGTCGGACTGGAAGCGCCGCTCACGTTCGCCTGTGGCGTGCGGGGCGAGTTCACCGTGAATGGGTGGCAGGCCGGGCCCTCGGCACCGTAACAGGCGGACCGAGCATCGACCCGCTGAGGCCCCGGCGTGCGGACACCGCGCCTCACCACCTACGGCGACCTCAGCCCCAACGTATTGACAGTGATCACGCGATACGTGTGACTCTGACCCGGCGTTGCGGTGGTATCGGTGAACCGCATCTCGACGAGCGGTTGTGCAGGTGTGTCGCTGTATTGCAGACCTTGAAAGATCGGGCGGCCAAACGGGTTGTTGGCCTTCGCCGGGACAGTCGCAATTTCCTGACCGTCGCGCTGGATGATGAAGCGGGCAATGCCGCTTTCGAGGTCGGCCTGTGCATCCCACGTGAGTTCCCCGCCCGTGGCCTGCAGATTGGTCGGTGCCGGCGGAGGGGTCGTGTCGGCAACGGCAGTGTCCTTGACGTACTGCATCCAGGCCTTCGCGACTGCTTCATTCGGCAGCCAGACAGCCTGGGATTTGTCGCCAGGGAAGTCGGCCTCAGGCAGGGCGATCGTGCCGAGCAGGGGAGCGAGCCACGCCTTCGCGGCCGGCATGGGCTTGAGCGGCTCGCCATGATTCTCCGGCAGTCGCGCGGCCAGGCAGGCGTCGAACCACGGGATCGCCAGGTAGCGCTGGTTACCACATTCGTGGCTGGTGAGCGGATCCACGGCAACACCGATCAGCCCGCCACGTCCGCGAACCGCGCTGAAGAACCGTTCCACACCTGGCCAGACACCGGCGAAACGACCTTCCTTGACGGTGACACCTTCCTTCGTGCCCAGGTTACACAGCATCGGCACTGCCAGAGGCTCGTCGGGAATCGCGACTGTCTTGGCCGATGGCCGATCGGGACGCGGGACAACCAGCGGCACTCCCGACCTGAGCCAGGCAGCTGCGACGCGATCCGGATGTAACAGAGCCATCGTACCCGCCCAGACACCGCCACCACTATGACCCCACAATGCCCAGGGCACATGGGCCAGTTCGGGATGGCCGGACGCTTCCCCAAGATCCGACAACGACTTCTGAAAGGCCGCCCCGGACCCGTTACGTGGATCGCACCACAACTGGCAATCGGCAGTCTGCGGTTGCTCATACGACGCTGCCAGCAACGCACAGTCGTGTTTCCTGGCCAGTGCCTGCCAGTGCAGATCGAATGCGCCAGTCAGTCCGGACTTGCACGAACCCTCCCCACAACCATGCTGATGCACGACCACGCCACGCAAGGTCGCGACCCCCGGCGGAATCCAGACGGTGTACCTCACCGGGAAGCGCAGCTCGCCGGGTCGTGTCGAAGCCTCGTACCGCACCTGGAAGTAAGGCGGTGCGGCGTCCGGATACCTGTCATAGGGAGGCTGCTGCGCAGAGACGACCCGGTGCAAGCCGCCAGACAAGAGAAGCAGCCAGGCTGATCGCCGGCAGAGCTGAGTGGGGAAAGGATTCATCACGGATTCCTGGGGATGCAGTGTCGGGCCGGGACCTGCCCTGCCACGCCTGGCTTCGTGCGCCCGGAGGTTGGTCCCGTCGATTATCGTCGAGCCGACCCCCGGGAGGAAATGGTGGCAGCCGTTCGTGCGATGGATCGGCCGACGCAGACTGGATGTGATGACCTGCATGGCCGCAGGTCCTGGAAGACCACTGGCACGCGAGCACCGCGGCGAAGTGACACGGTGGCCGCGCCAGAATCGCTCCGTCGCTTCACGCAGCGCATTCGACGCATCGTCCAGCAACCCTTCACGTTGACGCACACCTTCGCCAGTCGTATTCTCAATGCGAATCGTTGAGAGATAACCAAGTTCGGCCAAGAACGCGACGCGTGACATGTTGTTCGTAGTACGACGTTGCAGATTGTGTATCACCGGTTGTACGCAGTCGCCATCTCACAAACGCCGCGCACACGCAGGTTGGCCGCTGGCTCGATCCAGCACGTGGCTGACTGGACGTACTGGTACCTGACGCTGTACAGCGTACGTCGAATGGTGTTGTTGTGCACCTTGGAATCAAGCGCATCACGGAAGTGGTCGCTTCGAGGCAATTCGTCCACTTGTGAAAATCCTCAAAAAGACAATCCAGAACAGCCCGAGTTTCACATGCTCTTGACATACGACCTGCCACCAGCAACTACCCCGGAGTTTGATATCCGATTCAATTCCGGACTCGATTCTCGGCCACTTGCGATGAGAAGACTCGAACAATCCCACTTGATGCGGCATTCCCCGATGGCACAGTTTTCAGGCAAGTACACATTTTTGAGCAATGATCGTGCTGAATCGTCAGCGGTCACTACCGATCAACTGGGGAGTGTACTTTTGAAACAGAATTGGACGCAAACTCGCCGCGAAAGCTAAGTGACGGATAACAGCCGTTGCACAGGAGCCGCGGGCCGCGTCGGTTTCTGAAATCAACGTTGGTTGGCCGCGGCCCGGTTAACCGGTCGTTCTGCCTCAAAGACTTGCGCATGGGATTTCGCGTTTCGCTCTATGCCATTTTCGACCGCGAGCCGGCAGAGATACAGCGTGATCTCAACCTCACGCCAAGCGGAGAAAGGGAAGAATTCCCAGATTCAGCAGTCGCTGGCTTCATGACCAGACGCGGAGAATATATACTCTACTTCAACGATAGTCAGATGTTCGGAGATGATGCTGTGCGTCCGCTCAAGAGAAACTCGCGTTTTCTCGCATGCAACGTCAATGAGACTTGCATGTACAGTTCCGTAACTGAGTTTGCCGAGGGACGCGAGTTGTGGAGTGTCATCCACGATTCCGACAGGGGAATCCTTCATCTGGAAACTAGCGGAGACGTCCCAACGGCTTGTGCTGAAATCTGTCAACGACAACTGTCTCTCCAAGAAGTTGATGGTGTCGGTGTTGACCACATTTTTGACGTTCCGGTCAATCTATTTGTCCGACTTGGCGGTGTGCGATATGATCAAGACGTGGATTCGGATGATCCACTGCCGTGGCACACCTTAGTGTCCACGAACGAGTCAAAACGCAGTTGGTGGCCGTTCGCAAGACAGGGCAGAACCAAGCGGTGAACCGGAGCGGCGAAGTCGAGCGTTTTGAAAATGGACAATTGTTCGTCGCCGCCCGGTTACGGCAGGCGTTCGCCACTGACGTGGCAAACGTTGCGGATGAGCCGCGAGGTTCACCCGCAACACAGTCGGTGGGGTTACCCCACCACAGAAGCCCGGGACGCCGGGCGACCGCTCGATCCCCCGCGGAGTCGGCCCCGAGCGGACAACCTGTTTCGTTCGCCAACGTGCCAGTTCCGTGGGTGGCGAACCAGCGGATCGAGCTGACCGTGCACGACGCCGGCGCCACCGGCCACGGCGCCACCGGGCGTCGTGCCCGGCGGCAATACGAAGGCTCAAATGGTTGATTGGAATACCCTCAGGCACGCCGATGGCAATGCATCGGATGTTCCTGCGTTGCTGGCCAGCCTCTCGTCGGACTCACCGACCGACCTCTGGCACGAACTCTGGTCGCGGCTTTGCCATCAGGGCTCGGTCTATTCGGCCAGCTTCGCCGCGCTGCCTCTTCTAGCCGACATCGCCGAGAAGTGGAATCCAGGTGATCGCTCGCAACCTATCTCGCTCGCGGCGTGCATACTCGCGGCCAAAGATATTCCTGGCGCATGCCCCGATGATTTGCTTTCTTCGGTCGAAGATGTCACTCCTCGGTTTCAACGCATGTGTCGAGAGACACTCGCCGAAACGGGGTTGTTCACGAACGATTTCATCTATGTGCTGCAATCGGCGCGGTCGCTCGAGGGTGATCACTTTTGGGGAGAGAAGTTGGACCACCTCGCGAGTGGTGAGTTTCCCGGCATCTGCCCATCTTGCCGCGTCGACTTGTATGTTGTCATCGGCGAGCACGGTTTTTTCACGACCGCGGAGGAATGGGTCGGGCGGTCCGGGAAACCCGGCCCGATCAAGGTGCGGCCCGGAGTCAATCGCACGTCGATCGAGCCGAAGGAGGGAACACTGCCCGAAATGGGACAATGGCTGTACGAGAAGGCACAGGCTGCTCAACAGCACGATGTCGCACGCTGGATTCGGTACACCTTTGGCACAAGCGAATGTCCCGCGTGCAAGCAACGATTTGAGGTGCTGGACGCAATTCGCGAACAATGACCGGCGAACAGAAACAATGGACCGGAGTTGCCGGCCGGGTCGAGTCTGAAGTCAACGTCACTGGCGGCAACCCGGTAATGCTGGTCGTTAGACGCCAAGACGAGACCGGAGTGCCTTCCGCATGTTCAAACGGCTCCATCAGTGGCGGACAGACTCGGCGTACGACGAAAATGGTGGACTGACATAGCTCCACGGTCGAACACCGGATCCGGACGCATCTAGCGGCGTGAATGCCTCCCGAGATGACATTCGACGGACTTTGACGATAAGCTGTGAGTTCTTCGACATCGATCTCGCACAACAATTCTCTCTGCGGCCACAAGACAACCTCGCGGACACCGCTCTTGCGATGACGAAGTAACGCATTGGCGATGATATGGAGTAAGAGCGTCTCTGAATGGCACTCACAGAGATGGTTGGTGGGTTTGACACGACAGAGGTCGCAAGCGGCATCAACGTGACTGTGCAAGAAGTTGTTGAATTCGTAGCTCAACGGCTGGCCGGGCGATAACCGCATAACCACCAGCGTCCAGGGCAGGTTCCTTAGGGGTCAGGATTAGTGAACGCTTCCGTGTCGAACGGAACAGGCGAGTGACACCGACCCGACCCCAGATTCGCTCCAGCGGCGTTGGCCAAGAAGTGTCACGGCCAGCACAACACAATCGAATGCTCATGATACGATTGATCCACCTGTTCGTTCTGCTAGTCGCTTTGGTTGCGTCCGTCAGCCAAAAAGCGATGGCCGAGAACAAGGCCGACGTGATCGTCTATGGTTCGACCCCAGGCGGGTTTTGTGCTGCGATCGCCGCTGCGCGTGAAGGTGCTTCGGTCATTCTGCTGGAGCCGACCGATCACGTCGGCGCGATGAACACCGGCGGGCTGAGCCACTGCGACTCCAATCAGATGGTTCGCAGTACGGTGATGGGGCTGTTCGATGAGTGGCACACGCGGGTCGTCAAGGATTACACGGATCGCGGGCTCAAGGCACCGTACAACCCCGCGGTGAAGGATCAGTCGCGGTGGACCTTTGAGCCGCACGTCGCGATGCGTGTGACGATGCAGATGCTCGACGAGGCCGGGATCACTGTGCTGACCGAGCGCTATCTCACGTCGGTCACGAAGGACGGGCCACGGATCACGTCGTTGGTGACAAGCAACGGCACGTTCACCGCGAAGTGCTTTGTCGACGGCACGTACGAGGGCGACCTCATGGCGGCCGCGGGGGTGGACTGGACGATCGGGCGTGAAGGCCGCGAGGAATACGGCGAGTCACTCGCCGGCAAGCAGTACCCCAAGCAGAAGATGAACATCAACGGCTTCGACGACGAAGGCAACCTGCTGCCGCTGGTCACTACCGACGATGCCGGGCCTGAAGAGACCGGCGACAGGCAACGTCATGACCTACAGCTTCCGGCTGTGCCTGACCGAGGACCCGGACAACCGCGTGCCGATGCCCGCGCCGGCCAACTACGACCCGGCACGGTTCGAAATCGTCCGCCGCGCGCTGAAGGCCGGCGTACAGCGTCGGGTTCGATCTCTACCCGCTGCCCGGCGGCAAGCTCGACGGCAACAACTCCATTGGCGGACAGTTCTCGCTGGGCCTGGTTGGTGGGGGTAACGACTGGCACTCGGCTGACGAAGCGGGGCGGAAGAAGATCTGGGAAGCACACAAGCAGTACACGCTGGAATTCTATCACTTCCTGACGACCGACCCGGCCGTGCCCGCGGGGATTCGCAGCAGATACGCCACGCTCGGCCTGTGCAACGACGAGTTCGCGAGCTACGACCATTTCTCGCCTGCGCTCTACGTCCGCGAGTCGCGGCGCATGAAGGGCATGTATGTCATCAGCCAGAAAGACATCCTCGTCTCGCCGAGCAAGGACGACCCGATTGCAGTCTCGTCGTTCCCGATCGACTCGCACGACTGCCAGCGCGTCGCGCTCAAAGGCGGGGGCGTGATCAACGAGGGGACGATCTTTCCCGTGAGGCGAAAGAACCCCAAACAGGGCTACGCGTACCACGTGCCGTACCGCTCGATCGTGCCCAAACCCGAGCAGTGCGACAACCTGCTCGTGCCGGTCGCGCTGTCGTGCACGCACGTGGGCATCTCGTCGCTGCGGATCGAGGGGACGTGGATGATCATCGGCCAGGGAGCTGGCATTGCCGCGGCGCTCGCGGCGGATCAAGGCGTGGCCGTGCAGGATTGTCGAGTACGCAACGCTGCGCGAGCGACTGCTGGCTCAGAGGCAGGTTCTGGATTTGCCGGACGTCTCCGCCTTGCCATCGGCGAGCGGTTCCGTCGCCGCGAAG
This sequence comes from uncultured Planctomycetaceae bacterium, assembly GCA_963715185.1. Lineage (GTDB taxonomy): Bacteria > Planctomycetota > Planctomycetia > Planctomycetales > Planctomycetaceae > CAVPPT01. Next base: position 325,435 of record CAVQRG010000007.1, on the reverse strand, counting down.
ACGCTACCGGGAATCGTGCTTGACGACACCAACGCAGAGCTCACAGGCGATTGGTCTCACTCGACGAACTTCAAACCGCACATTGGCAACGGGTACGTCTTCAGCGGAGAAAACGATCCTACATCAAAAGGCGACGGCAAAGCGACGGCCACCTTCCGATTCAAGGTGCCAAAGTCCGGTGAGTACCAATTGTCGATGGCCTATTCGGCACACGAAACGCGCGCCACAAACGTTCCCGTGATTGTCGCCAGCGGCTCCCAGACGAAAGAGCCTTCACCGTAGATCAAACACTGCCACTGTCGAGCGGCCAACATTTCAAACTCGTCGGCACGGTACACCTGGAAAGCGGAGTCGAAACGATCATCACCATCAACAACAGGCAAACCGTAGGCTTTGTCATCGTGGATGCACTGCAATTGCTTCCGAATGACCATTAGGCGCACAATAAAATGCACCGGAGTTGTCGGCCGAGCCAATCGTGAAAACGTCGTCGCTAGCGGCCAGCTGATGATCTTGGACCAGGTAGTCTCAAAACGTCTTCAGGATGTTGAACAGGCAGGCGATGGAGGCGACGGCGTGGTCGAGGACGGGAAGGGTTGCGGAGGCGGCGGAGGTGCTTCAGCCAGGCATTCAGCCGCTCGACTTTCCAGCGGTCTTTGCCACGCAGTTGGCCGAGGTCTTGCCGCGAACGACGCACGCGGTTCTGGCGGTGGGGGCAGACCACCGCCCCCACGGACGGTACCACCCTTCAAGTTAGTGTTTGGGTTGTCAACAACTCGGCCGCACAAGGCCGCTGGAGCGTAGCGGAAGTGGACTTTTGCGGCGGTGCGCCTCCGAGGTGGGGAGCTGAGGTCCAGCCGGGGATTGGACGGAGCGAGAGATGTCTGCAACTTTCGATGCAATCGTCATCGGTGCAGGTCACAATGGACTGACTTGTGCGTGTTACCTTGCCAGGGCCGGGCTGCAGGTCCTGGCCCTGGATCAGTACCACACGGTGGGCGGCATGGCGACCACCGAGGAGGTTACGCTCCCGGGTTTCCGGTCCGATCTGCACGCCTTCGGCTATCAGTTCGCCAGCCTCTCCCCCGTGCCTCAGGAGTTGGAGCTGTCGACCTTCGGCTTCGAGCTGATCCGGCCGGAGATCAACTTTTCCCACGTCTTTCCCGACGGTGGAATCATCTCCATGCATCGGTCGGTGGAGGACACCGTCCAGAGCATCGGACGCTACTCGAAGAAGGACGGCGAGACCTGGCGGCGGTGGGCCGAGCGTTTCGTGCAGCAGCAGGACCAGATCGCAGCCTGGATGAACTCCCCACCCCCTTCGCTCGCCGAGGCGACCAGCTTGCTCTCCCGGATGCCGAACGGATTGGACGAATACCGCTTCGAGCTCCAAAGCCTGCGTTCCTGGTTGAATGAGCAGTTCGAGGCGGAGGAGACGCGCCTGTTCCTGGGTTCGTTCGCGTGCCACGCCGGCGTCGGGCCGGACGACATGGGCGGTGGGCACCTCGCCTGGCTCTTCGCGAGCCTCATTCAGGCTCTGGGCAACCGCGTCGTCAAGGGCGGCATGCACCGTCTCCCTCTGGCGTTGGCCGCCTACCTCCGTTCGAAGGGCGGACAGATCCGCACGGGGGCCCGCGTGAGCAAGATCGTGGTGAAGGACGGCCGCGCGGTGGCGGTTCGGCTGACCGACGGCGAGGAAATCGACGTCCGGCAGGTCGTGGCCGCGAGTACCGACCCGCGGCAACTCATTGTCGATTTTCTGGGCGAAGAGCACGTCGGCGGCGATCTGATCCGGAGAATGCAGCGATACGAGTGGGGCGATGCCTATCTCGCCATCTATCTCGCCCTGGACGGGCCGCTCACTTACCGGTCAGGTGCGGATGCCGGCCGGTCACCCTATGTCCACCCGACGCCGCCGACGCTTGAATACTTTTCTCGAATCTACAGCGAGTGTCGCAGCGGGCATGCCTCCCGGCCGCACCGCTGATGGTCATGTGCAACGACTCCGCCATCGATCCGGGGCGGGCCCCGTCCGGCAAGGCGGTGATGAAGTTGATCGTTCTCAATGTTCCCTATGAGATCAAGGGAGACGCGACACGAAAGATCTCTGGCCGCACCTGGGACGAGGTCAAGGAGGCATACGCCGACCATCTGATCGACCTGGTCACCGACTCCTATGCTCCCGGTCTGCGGGACCTGATTCTCAAGCGCGTCGTCCATTCGCCGATCGACATGGAGCGTGCCATTCCGAGCGCGGTGCGCGGCACGGTCACCCACGGTGCTCCCTTGCCCTATCAGTCGGGAGAGCAGCGCCCGCTTCCGGGGCTCGGGCACTACCGCATGCCGGTCCCGAACGTCTACCTGTGCGGATCCGGAGCCCACCCCGGCGGCGGCGTGTCCATGGCTCCCGGCCGCAACGCGGCCCACGTCATCCTCGCCGAACTGAAAGCACGCAAGCCAGGGGAACCGTGAGGTCCGCTGCGCCGCCCGTATCATGGAGCTCATTCGACGATGGGATCCCGCCAATACCTGGCAGCTATTGGCTCGCAATCAAGTGACACGCAACGAGTATCATGGCGGAGGTTTCGTGCCCAGCCGTCGGATCTCCGACCTGAACTGCCACAATCCGTGGTCACACCTCGGCAATCTGTTGCCTGATGGTGACTGGAGCTCGCGTGTCGACGACTTGCATTCACTCGACTTGCGGTATTCCCGGGTCGGAGGACAACAGCGACCTGCATTCTCGGCATCCCTGTCCTTCACGAGTGCCAGAACCTGCCCCCTCGGTTGCAGCGGTGCCGCTGGCCGCACTGTGGGTGCGTGTCAGCGCGCTGCCGTGACGTGGAGCACAAGTGGGCGCTGCCCCAGTTGTCCGGCGGGGTCAGTTGCGCGGTTCCATTGCTCAGCGTCCCGGCAGAGGTCCGTTCCCCGGTGTGCGGATGGAACCACTCGGCCTGCAGTGGTGACGTCGCACCCGCGATCTCCAGAGTGAACGGTGTCGCGTCGTTCTGGAACACCACGTACTCGCGGCCGGGGTGGGCCAGACACCAGCCAGTATCGACCAGCTGATCGGAGGGGTGGAGCTGCCAGAACTGCGTGTTTCGCCAGAAGTCGCCGAAGTGCTTGTAATAGACATAGCCCTGTGGCACATCGAGCGGGCGGACGACATCCCAGGCGGTATAGGTGTAGTAGTAGGCGTTGTAGCCACCCGCCAGCGCGATTTCCCACGCACACCGGATCGTCTCTTCGGGCGAATGGACAACACCATACGTCTTGTCCTCGGGTCCACCCGGCCCGAATTCATAATCCGACTCGACATTGGCCACCGGCCACGCGCGACGTTCACGCTGGCGGAGGATCTGTGCGTGGTAGTTCTGGTGGGCCTGATCGGCACGGAAGTCCGTCAGCTCATCATAGGCGCCGGAGTCGTTGGCCTTGTCATCGTCGTGCACCGTGATCAGATGATGATACGGGTCGTTCTCGCGCAGCCATTTGAGCCAGTCCTGCTTGTAAGCCAGGTTCTTCTCGTTGTGCGCCTCCTTGGAAAAGTCCCAGATGACGTTGGGGTAGGCTGCGTAGCGGGCGACCAGCCAGCGGAAGAACAACTGCTCCTCCTCGCTGCCCCGTTCCGGCCAGTTCACCGCCTTGTTGTAGACCTTGATGAACATGTGAGCCTGGATGCCTCGCTCCGCCAGCGCCGTCATCATCTGGTCGTAGTGCTGCCAGAAGGCGAGATTCATCCGGCTGTGATCGGGCATCTGGTTGCTGCCGCCCCAGGCATACAGCAGCGGCGGGCCGTAGTCGTCATCCGATGTCTTACCCTTGCGCCAGCTCGTGTCGTAGGCGAAAGAATTGACGATGACGTAGTTGAACCCATGTCGAGCGAGGATGTCGAGCGACGCTTCGATCGTCGGCACCCCGGGCTTGTCCATGTCGAGCGCCCAGAGCCAGTCGTATTCGTAGCCCTGCATGAAGAACCGCGTGCCGTCGTCGAAGATGAAATGGTGCGGGTGCTGCGCATCCACGCGCAGCACACCATGCACGTTCGGATCGTCATTCGGCACACACGTGAAACTGACTCGCTGGTCGTTCAGTTCGCTGAGTTCGGATTCTGTCACCAGGGTCCACGCGCCCTCGGCTGTTGGCGACACGCGGATCTTCCAGGTGTCAGCACCGTCGTAGAAGCCGGGGAGTGTGAACTCGGCCCCATCCGGTCCGCTGACTCTGGCCGAAAAGGAAACCAGGAACGGGTTGGCCGCACCACTGGTCGCCTTGAAGGCGAAGTCCTGCGGTGTCCACCGGAGGACTTCCTCGGCACGGGCATTCGCGACGATGTGTGCCACGACCAGAACAGACCACAGCACGTTAACAGCGAGTCTCATAAATGTCGGCCTCAGGAACTGGATTGTGGACAAATGGGACGTGCCGGCAGTCCTCGATCCGACCGCAGCGGGAACGGGTCAAGCACGACTCCGCAACAGCCGGTCGCCCGGCGTCACGGGCTTCTGTGGTGGGGGAACCCCACTGACTGTGTTGCGGGTGAACCTCTCGGCTCATCCGCGATGTTTGCCGCCTCAGTGGCGAACGACCCAAGCTCAGCGACCCGGCCCACGAGGGCGTTCGATTGCAACCGCGACGCGATGGCCGGGTTCGCTGCAGCGCATGGTTAGGCCGCGTCAGATTCATGTGCGGCAACTCGGTCCGATGCCTGCTTTGCGTAGCTTCAGAATCTCCCGCAACAGGCTCTCCACCGTGCTCAGGTTCAGGTCGGTGAGACGCTTGAAACGGATGCACCCCTTGCCGCAACTGACCTTGCCCAACTGCGCCAGATGCGCCTTCACGAGGTCGCCCTCGCAAACGTAAAGCGACATGTAGTTCTTCTGGGAAGCGAGGGCGCACAGGTCGCCGAACGCGGGCAGTCCGTATTGCATGGCCTCGACCGTTTTGGGGGCGACCCGGTGTATGAGAGTGCGCAACTCGCTCAAGGCGGCTCGACGCTCGGGCGGAAGTTCCTCAAGGTATTCGGAAATGGTGGCGGCTTCGGATTGCATGATGTGCTCCTATTGGTTCTTCGGAGCGGCTGGCACCGAGTCCGCCTGTCGGCGGTAGCCGACGAGGTAACGCTGCGTGCCCTTCGGCGCGCTGAACTGCTTGGGAAACTCCGTCCCGGACAGGTCGTAGCAGACACGTAGTGTGTTCTCGTCGCTCATCTCGTAGATGGCGAGGAAGGTCTTGCCCTTGTTCGGTCCGGACACGCTCTTGAGGGTCATGCGGCGCGGTCTCACGGAATCGTCGAGCGCAAAGGTGCCTTTGTCCGGCTCGGCTTCGCCAGTGACGCTCACTTCGTAGTTTGCTCCACTCATCGTGAGCGTGATGGCCTTGAGCGCATCGCCGGTCAGCCTCTCGCCGGCCATCATAGCACCCCGCGGCTTCCACGTTCCATCTTTCGGGAAATCGGCATCCGCCTTCGCTTTGGGCCGTGCATACTCCACGAAGTAAAGCTGCGTGCCCTTCCGCGTGGTGAAATCCGCCGGAAACGCAGTGCCGGACAAGTCGTAGCACACGCGCATCCCGCCGTCCGGCGTCATCTCCCAGATGGCAAGAAAGGTCTGGCCCTTGTTCGGCCCGGAGGTGCTCTTGATGGTCATGCGGTGGGGCGTGACGCTGGTGTCAATCGTGGATGTGCCCTTGTCGGACTCCGGCTCGCCTTTGACGGCCACTTCATACTTGTCGCCGGTCAGCGTCAGGGTGATGAAAGCGAGCGCCACCGGCGGCATTTTCACTCCAGCTTTCTCGGCGGTGACGGGCTTCCATACTCCCTCACGGCTTTTCGCTGAGTCGGCGGGCGCTTGCTCTTGGGCGTGAAGCGAGAGCCTGAACAGGGTGACGAGGAGCAACGCTGCTATGGTGGTCTTCATTTTCGTGTCGTCTTGTTGCGTGTGAATTGGTGACGCGCGGAGCGGCCTAACGCCCTGCGTCACCGGGCGGCGGCGAGTTGACTTTGACTTCAGAATCCGCCGGTGACCGCCGCTCCGGTGGATGCGATGGTTATGCCGGCCTTTCTTGTCACAGGTGCGAGAGAGTTCCATCGCCTCAGTTTTCAGTTTGTCGAGATCGAGCGGCTTCGGCTGCATTGTGCACAGGCCATCTAACTTGATCCGCGTATGGTCTGTCTTCAGTATATTGTCGAGGGCAGTCCACCATCCGCTCGCCGTATGCCCGAGTTCATCAGGCGCGTGACATGGTCAACTGTTTCGATGAGTGCAGGGATTGCCGCAGGATCACCGATGCCACCCGGCGGGAATTCATCGGTGGTGTCCGTATCAGGAGACATCAAATCAGAATTCCAATAGAGAAGACGCAGCTCGTTCTCGAAGGCAAAGCTGCGCCTGTTGCGCATGAATGGCGTGAACAGGTTGTGCATCGGCATCGCATCGGTCGCGTAGTCAGAGTATTTGACGCGCCCGACCATGTATCGACATGCCAGAGTCTGCCACCGCATCCCGAAGACGATGCATAGTTGTCTTGACGGCAACGGATTTTCCGTACGTCGAGTAGATTTGCCAAAGAGCGGCCGATTCCTCTTCGTTGATGTGCCAGCAGTTAATGTAGAGGCAGTTACGCACTTCGTGATTCCGATCTTGGTGCCATTTCCAGAAGGCTTGGATCTTGTCTTCCGGCCCTACGAAGCTCTTCAGGAAGGTTTCGTAGGTGGCGTCGGAATCAGCGACCCTCCCAGCCGTCTTCGAAGTAGTCACACCGTGAAAACCAGATTGACGATGATGAAAGCAGATTGAGAAACTTGTCGATTGTCATGTACCGCCAGATTGACGTCGAGGATTCTGGAGTCTCGATGTCAGGATGCGGCTCATGCATGATTTTGTGCTGCTAACTAGTGTTTATGCAGACCTGTATAATCCGCGGGCGTTTCCGGATAACGCTCCAGTGGGAAGTGGCAGATCTGGTGACAGGTCGCGTTCTGGAAAGGGCTTGCGTAGAAGTGCCGTCAACGCGACTGGAGGATTATCCCGCACTTCGATTCCGGATAACGTTCCGCCGCTTATCCCGAATCTCGCTTCGGAGCAGGTCCCGGATGCCCTCCAACGGGCTGCGGACACTGCGTCCGCCCTTGTTCAAAACACGTGCGTGTAGATCATCGTCGTGCGAACGTCCTGGTGGCCGAGGAGTTCCTGGACCGTCCGAATATCGTATTCGTCCTCGAGCAGGTGGGTTGCGAAGGAGTGCCGGAACGTGTGGGTGGTCACTCGCTGGTTCAGGCCGGCTTCGCCAGCCGCCGTCTTGACTGCTTTTTGCACGTTGGATTCGTGATCGTGGTGAGGATATCGAAATCTGGATTGTTCATCCATGTCGTGGGACGAACCCGGGAACACCCACTGCCAGATCCAATCCCGGTCCGCATGGGCGAACTTACGGGCCAAGGCGGTCGGCAGTGCGGCTGCGCCGCCCCGGTTCAAGAACCGGGGCGACCCGGTGATTGTGGCGAGCCGGAGGCGTAAGCCTCCGGGTGCGCACTGGCGTCGGAGGGCGGAGGGGCCGCAGTGGCCGCGTGTGTGATATCATCTCGCGATCGTGATGCGCCCCGCTCACCTGCGTCCGCCGGAGACTTCCATGAGCCCGCAACGTCTCTTCGCCTCACCGCTGCTTGCACTGCTGGCAGTCCCGTTCCTCCTTGTCACCGCCGAGGGGCAGCAGTCCCCCATGACCGGTGCCCAGCGGATGCCGCTCCCCGGCAGCCGGGCGGTGATCGATGCCTCCGGCTATCCGAATCTGCAGTCGGCCCTCGATGCGCTTCCGCCAGAGGGGGGCGTGGTGCAGCTCCCCCCGGGCCACTTTGAAATCGACACGCCCCTCGTGATCACGGGCGAAGATGTGCATCTCACGGGGGCAGGGCCGGCCACGCACATTCACAACGCCAACATCGAAGGAGAGGCGGCCCTCGCCCTGCTGCCGCCCGAGCCGTTCGACCGGCAGGCGACCGGCAACCGGCGCATCAACCGCTGGCGGATCCAGATTTCGAACCTGAGGCTGACGGGCAACGAACAGAGCGGACATGGCATCGAGGCAGTGTGGGTCAACGAGATCTTTCTGCACGGGGTGACGGTCAGCGAGCATGGCGGGGACGGCATCCGCCTCGACAACTGCTACGAAGACCCGCGTATCAGCGACTGCCTCATCACGTACAACAAGCAGACGGGGCTGAATCTCCTCGGCTGTCACGACATCGTGGTGGCTGGCAACCAGTTCGAAGAGAACAACGACGCACTTCGCTGCAGCGACAGCTTCAACCTGTGCATGACGGGCAACAACATCGACGACCACCTGCAGCACGGCGTGGTGATCGAGAACACCTACGGCTCGGTCGTCTCGGGCAACATGATCGAGGAATGCCAGGGGACGGCGATCATTCTCGACCGCGACTGTTACGGCAACACGCTGAGCGCGAACGTGATCGCCCACAACGGCCAGGGGATCGACCTCGTCGATGCGCATGGCTGTGCCGTCAGTGCCAACACGTTCACGATCCTCAAGGAGCGGGCGCTGCGGATCGGCCCGGGGAGTGGGCGCATCGCCGTCACGGGCAACAACTTCTCTGACAGCTTTATCGGCGACGATGCGGTGAAGCGTCGGGATGACGACCGGCAGGCCGGCGGCGTGCTGCTGGAAGGGACGCGCGACATCACGCTGACGGGCAACGTGTTCTCCGGACTGACGGAGAAGGCGGTGACACTCGGAGGCGAGCCGAGCGAACGGATCGTGTTTACCGGCAACGTGCTGGTGGGTGTCGAGACCGATGTGCAAGGACTCAACCCGGCGATGACCAACACGAACCTACAGGTGCTGCCCCGCTGACGTTGCGTGTCCTCGTGCGGGGCCGAGCCTGTTGCTCCTGGTGCCGTGCGGCTGCGTCGTTCCGGTTCAAGAACCGGCTCGACTGGGGTGCGTTTGTTCACTAATATCGGCCGTCATGCAGGCACCACAGTCGCATGGCCGGGGTTCGTCGCTGCGTCCACCCAATCGCTTCGGGGGGCTGCAGGCCGAGACCGATCTCGAACAACTGACGGCCGATGACGACTACCTGCAGCAGCTCGCACGGGTCCCGACACAGTATCTGCCCGATGCGTCGCGCAACATCGTCAGCGAGAACGACAGCCCGGACATTCCGTTCCGGTACAGCATCAACCCGTATCGCGGGTGTCAGCATGGCTGTGCCTACTGCTACGCCCGGCCGACACACGAGTACCTCGGTCTCAACGCGGGGATCGACTTCGAGACAAAGATCTTCGTGAAGCATCAGGCCGCGGACCTGTTTCGGGACTGGCTGGGTCGGCGGGGCTACCAGCCCGAACCGGTGATGCTTTCGGGAGTGACCGACTGCTACCAGCCGGCCGAGCGCGACTACCGCCTGACCCGTTCGCTGCTGGAGGTGGCGCTGGAGGCCCGTCAGCCGCTGGGCATCGTCACCAAGAATGCCCTGGTGACGCGGGATCTCGACCTGCTCTCGGAACTCGCCCGCCGGCGCCTGGTGGGAGTGGCCGTGAGCGTGACCACGCTCGATGCCGATCTGGCGCGGGTGATGGAGCCGCGGACGAGCCTGCCGGCCGCCCGCCTGCGGGCGCTGGGCGCGCTGGCGGAGGCGGGGGTGCCGACACGGGTGATGGTGGCCCCGATCATCCCCGGGCTGAATGACAGCGAGATCCCCGAGATTCTGCGGTCGGCAGCGGCCGTCGGGGTCCAGACGGCCGGCTACGTGCTGCTGCGGCTGCCGCTGACGGTGCGGCCGGTGTTTCTCGACTGGCTGCAGCGGACTCTGCCGGACAAGGCGGACAAGGTCGAATCGCTGATTCGCTCGACGCGTGACGGGGGTCTGAACGACGCGCAGTACGGGCGACGGATGCGGGGGACCGGCAACATCGCCTCCCAGCTTGAGCAGATGTTTCGCGTGTTCCGCGACCGCTGCGGGCTCGACCGCACGTCCGCACCGCTGGACACGTCGCAGTTTCGACCGCCGCGCGCCTCCAACGGGCAGCTCAGCCTGTTCTGAACAGCGAATGCGTGTAGGATGCCCAGAGGCACCGCGCGGACGCGGATAGTTCCAGGGGATCCGGTGCCGCAGGGTGACGGTTCTGGCGGCAGACATCGGCAGCAGGGCTCATGACTCAACGACATCTCGAAATTGACGGCGTCCGTCTGCACCTCGGACATCCCGATGCCTCGGAGGGAGAATGGATCGGGCAGGAGGAGATTCTCAAGCAGTTGCTCGCCTGCTGGCTGACGGTCGACGAACGCGATCTGCCGCTGACACCACGACTGGTCGGCCCGCCAGGAATCGGCAAGACGACGCTGGGGATCGCAGCCGCCCGGGTCCGTCAGCAGGAGCTGTACGTGTACCAGTGCACGGCCGACACGCGTCCGGAAGACCTGCTCGTCACGCCGGTGCTCGCCGAGAGTGGCCGCATCCAGTACCAGGCGTCGCCGCTGGTAACGGCCATGGTGCGGGGCGGAGTCTGCGTGCTCGACGAAGGGAACCGCATGAACGAGAAGTCGTGGGCGTCGCTCGCGCCGCTGCTCGATCATCGTCGCTACGTGGAGTCGATTGTGGCTGGGATTACGATTCCCGCCCATCCCGAGTTTCGCTGCGGCGTGACGATGAACGAGGACGACAGCACGTTCGAGATTCCCGACTATATTCTGTCGCGACTGCAGCCGACCCTCACGCTCGAACACCCGCAACGTCACGAAGAGCTGAAGATCCTCAAGTATCACCTGCCGTTCGCCGACGACGAACTGCTCAACCTGACCGTGGAGTTTCTGCAACAGGCGCATGGACTGAAGCTGGACTTCTCGACACGGGACGGCATCAACGTGTTGCGGTACTCGATCAAACGGCTGTCGCAGAGCCGGGAGCATCCGCTCGGAAAAGATGCCGCATGGCGGGAAGCCCTCGAGAGCTGCCTCGGCGCCGACGCGACCGACCTGCAGTCCCTCTCCGAACGGAAGCGGCAGTCGCTGGGCGGCAACGTACTGCCGATGGGCCTGGGTGACTTCTTCTTCGACCCCGACAGTCCGCTGCATCCCGACTCGCCCGACGACGAGGACGAGGAGGACGACTTCGAGTGAGGCGCGGCGCTCCATGCACGCCGCACGACTCCGCCGTGAAGCGCACGCCGGCCTAAGGCGCAGCGTTATCGAGACCCGGATTCACAGAGTGAACCCGGTCAATTCACAGAGTTCACCCAAGTAACTAACATCGTGTTCACCCGATCAACTTGCCCATAGACACAGCGCGAGACAGAAACCATGAACTCAAGACGAGACTTCATCAAGACGATGCCGGTCACTGCCGGAGCTTTTGCGGTCACGGGGACTTTTCTCGGTGAATCCAGTTCACTTGCTCAGGAAGCGGCCGCTGCTGCGGAGCCGCTGCAGGGGCACTTTCACCCCAAGGGCAAGGCCCCGTCGAAGTTCACCAAGGAGATCCTGGCCCAGTCCAAGGAGACCTTGCCGTTCGCCGACACGAAGGACCTCGAGGAACAGCAGAAGGGCCTGATCGCTCCGATGAAGGAGATGCAGATCATGGCGGATGCCGGCCATGTGGCCTGGGACATGGAGCGTTTTCAGTTTCTGAATGAGGATCGGGAGTTCGACAGCATCCATCCCTCGCTGCTGCGTCAATCGCGGCTCAACCAGAACTACGGTCTCTACAAGGTCATCGACGACATCTATCAGGTGCGCGGTTTCGACCTCTCCGACATCTCGTTTGTCCGCGGCAAGACCGGCTGGATCGTCATCGATCCGTTGGTGACCGCGGAGGTGGTGCGGGCGGCCTGGAAGCTCTTTCAGGAGCATGTCGGTGAAGGGCTTCCGGTCTCGGCCGTCATCTACTCGCACTCGCACGGCGACCATTGGGGTGGTGTGCGCGGTCTCCCCCTCGATGAGGCAGACGTGAGGTCGGGCAAGATCGAGGTCATCGCACCGCGGGACTTCATGGACCACACCATTTCGGAGAACGTTTACGCCGGCAACGCCATGAACCGGCGGCTGTTCTACCAGTATGGCCTGTTGCTGCCGGCCGCTCCGCACGGCTACGTCGGCCAGGGCCTCGGCCAGGGGGTTTCGGCGGGTGCCACCGGGATGATCGCGCCGAACCGCATTGTGGAGAAGCCGATCGAGGAATTCGAAGTCGATGGCGTGAAGATGATCTTCCAGAACACTCCGAACACCGAGGCGCCCTCCGAGATGAACACGTACCTCCCGGAGAAAAAGGCGCTGTGGATGGCCGAGAACGTCACCTCGACGCTGCACAATATCTACACCCTCCGGGGCACTCCGGTGCGGGATGCGCTGCGCTGGTCCAAGTACATCGCCGAAGCGCTCTACATGTTCGGGCTCGAGGCCGAGGTCATGTTCGCCTCCCACCACTGGCCGCGCTGGGGCAATGAGCGGATTCAGGAGGTGCTGCGCGCCCAGCGCGACCTCTACGCCAACATGAACAACCAGTGCCTGCACTATGCGAACCAGGGCGTGACCATCAACCAGATCCAGAATGTCTATGAGCTGCCCAAGGGCCTGCAGCAGCAATGGCATACCCGCGGTTTCCATGGCTCGCCCGAGCACAACGCGCGTGGCGTGGTCCAGCGTTTCCTCGGGTTCTGGGATTGCAACCCGACCACCCTCATTCCGCTCTCGCCCGAGGATTCCGCGCCGCTTTACGTGGAGATGATGGGCGGGGCGGCCAGGATCCTCGCCAAGGGGCAGGAGCTGTACAACGAGGGCAAATACAAATACGCCTCGGAGATCGTGGACAAGCTGGTCCATGCCGAACCCGGCAACCAGGCCGCGAAGGATCTGCTCGCCGACATCTTCGAACAGCTCGGCTATCAGCAGGAAAACCCCGGCCTGCGCAACAGCTTCCTCGCCGCCGCCTACGAGCTGCGCTCGGGCATCCCGCAGGGCGCCTTCCCGGACACGAGCAGCCCAGACGTGATCCGCGCCATGTCCACCGAACTGTTCCTCAACTTCCTCGGCATCCGCATGGACAGCCGCAAGGCCGAGGGGATGCGCTTCACCATCAACCTGATCACCCCGGACAACGGTGAGAAGTTTGTCGTGGAAATGAACAACGCGACTCTGACCAACTTCCAGGGATTTCTCTCCGACAAGCCGGACCTGACCCTCACAATCAACCGCTCCGATCTCGAGCTGACCATGATGGGCGCCAAGCAATTGGAGGACCAGATTGCCGACGGCACCTGCAAGGCCGAGGGCGATCTCTCCATCCTCGGAAAGCTGGCCTCCATCATGGTCGAATTCGATCCACGTTTCGAAATCATGCCGGGCACCCATCCGGCGCGCACACAGATCGCCAGGCACAACCCGTATGAAGCGGTGCCCGGCGCGCCGATTGCCGAATAGACCGACGGCATCCAGCAGGGACCTGGGGCGAGCCAACGGATGAACCGGGGCGACCCGGCGCATCGGGGGACTGACGTCCCCCGCTCGCCAGCGGATGAATGACGACGAAGAGGACCACCAGGTCACCAAGGCTCGAAGACGCGGGCTCAGCGTGGCAGCGGGCGTGAGCCTCCCGATGTCTGTGTGCCACTGGTCCCGCCCTGCCCTCAGCGGGAATCGCGTCGCGCCTGGGTTCGCTTCCCCTGGGCCGACAAGTGCTTCTGCTGGCGCACGAGCCCACTGCGGGCCTGCCTCTGACGGACGAGGTCCCCCGACTTGGTTTTTTCAGCTGGCTTCGGCTGCTGGTTCGCTTTGGTCGTGGGACCCTTCGCCGTCGTGCGTTTCTTGCTGGCGGAAACCGCGGGGGCCGCGGGCCTCTTCTTCGTCACCTTCCTGGTGACGGATTTCGGCTGCTCAGATGCGGACTGTGCCTGCAGTTCGCGGAGGCGATCCTCGTAACGGGTCAGCGTCTCGTCGAACAACTGCACCTTGCGGACGGTGCGCTGGGCACTCTTGGAGGGGCGGCGGCCCCTGGCATCCTGTTTGCCGCGCGCCTGTCGCAACTGACCTTCCGCCAGCGAACGGAACTTGTCGCGAGCCTTGCGCACCAGCACGATGCGCTGTTTCAGCTCGCGCTCACTGAAGCCCTTCACTGCTCGCGACAGACTGGCCGAGAACAGCTCGAGTTCCGACTTTGTGCATAGCTGAGTGGCTTCGGGTGTCTTGATCATCAGGGGCTCCTGGAAGACTGCAACGTGAGAATGGCCATACCATGACAGCCATCGCGGCTGTCGGCAACCGGGTGGCGGCGTTTGGAGCGGAGCGACGCCCGGATCCGGCGCTGGCTTTGCGGGGTTCTGTGCCACTGCTGGCGGGTCCAGCAGTGCGGGTGCGTCAGCGCAGATGTCGTCCCGCGACCTCGAGCGGCCCTCGGCGAGGAGTTGCGCGAGTGTCCAGAAGCTGGCCCTGACGTCGCAGGGCCTTGCGCACTCGAATGTCACTTACGAACGGCGGAGCTCCAGTTGATCGACGAACGACTCCCCTTCGAAGCCGGTCTCGAAGGCATGCAGGCCGAACATCTGGGAGAGTTCTTCGCAGACGCGAACGCCGCGCACGCTGTTCCCCTTCTCGTCGAGGGGTGGGGAGAAGACGCCGATCCCGGCCAGACCGGGGATGACTGCCACGATGCCGCCCCCCACGCCGCTCTTGGCGGGCAGTCCCACGCGAAAGGCCCATTCACCGGCATAGTCGTACATGCCGCAGGTCAGCATGATACTGAGCAGGTCCTTCACATATTCGGCCTGGATGGCCCGCCGACCGGTGATGGGGTTGACCCCGGCATTGGCGAGCGTGGCCCCCATCACGGCGAGGTCGTGCGTGTCGACCAGCACCGAGCATTGCTGGAAGTAGAGTTCGAGCGAGTCGATGAAGTCGCTGCCGACCATGCCGAAGTTACGCATCAGGTGTGCGATCGCGCGATTCCGGTGGCCGGTGGTCCGTTCGGACATGAAGATGGCGTTGTCGACCCGCGCGTCGCGGCCGGTGTAACGTGTGAACATTCCCAGCAGCTGCTTGACCCGATCGGGGTAGTCCTTGCCGGTGATCAGGTCGGTGGTGGCGATGGCACCGGCGTTGACCATGGGATTGAAGGGACGATTGGAGGTCTCGTCGAGCACAATCGAGTTGAAGGCGTCGCCGGTCGGCTCGACACCCACGCGCTGGAGGACGCCGTCCCGGCCATGGGTTTCGAGGGCCACCCCGAACACGAACGGCTTGGACACCGATTGAATGCTGAAATCCTGCTGGGTTGTTCCCACATCGAACGACTGCCCGGTCGTCGTGACGACGCTGATGCCGAACCAGTCGCGGTCGGCGGTTGCCAGCTCGGGGATATAGTCGGCGATGGTTCCTTCCCGCACCGGCTGGTACTTCGCATGCAGCCGGTTGAGTGTCTGCCGTAACGGAGAGGTCGTCGATTTCAGTTGTCCGACGAGCGCGTCCAGCGCCTCGGTGTTTCGCCGATCTGTCATGTGCGTGTCAATCTGCTGAGGCTGTATCCGTCGTCCCGGCCGGGACCCCGATCTGCGTCAATTCATTCACCGCCGTCCATCAGTCGTGCAGCCACGGCCCGCAGTTCCCGGCTGAAGGGATGCTCGGGGAAGCGGTTGACGAAGATGCCCCGGCTGCCCAGTTCGGCCATCTCGTCGTTGAGTGGCAACTGCCCGATGACCGGCGCCCCGTAGCCCCGCTCGACCTGTTCGCGGAGGGCGGCCCTGTCCAGCGAATCGGGAACCTTGTTGAGCATGACCATGATCTTGGCGACGTTCAGCCGCCGCGCCAGCTCGACGGTGACAGCGGTCCCCTGGAAGTCCTGGTTATCGGGACGCAGCACCAGCAGAAAGCAGTCGGAGATCGCGATCGAAAGCAACGTCTCCTCGTTGACGCCCGGATGGGTGTCGATCAGCAGGTAGTCCAGATCGAGCGCCTCCACCAGTTCGTTGATGCCGTCGTGCAGCCGGCCGACGTCGTAGCCATCCTTCAGAATGCGGGCGATCTCACCGGCGTTCAGGCTCGAGGGGATCAGGAAAATCCGCGGGTGGTGCGCCCGGGCTCGCTGCGGCCGATCGCCGACTCGGTCACATCGTGGGCGGCTTCGGCAATCCGGCATTTACCCCACAGGTAGTCATTCAGCGAATGCTTCATCTCGTCAGGAGACAGACAGAAGATCGCATGGATGCCGGGGGACTGGATGTCGGTGTCGATGACACCCACACGATGTCCCGCCTGTGCGATCAGCACCGACAGATTGGCCGTCGAATTGGATTTCCCGGTTCCACCGCGAAATGAATGGATGGAAATGACCTGTCCCAAAGATGGCTCCCCTCGCACGAACGGTGTGGCCCCCCCACAACACGGCTGGGGGTCCGGGCTCTTCCTCCGGCTAACTCTCATCCTTGCGTGCTGGCGGTTGCTTCAGACGACGCTTCCGCAGCGACTCCGCCAGTCGCTGCACCTCCAGGAAGTATTCGCTCTCGGCAATCGCCTGCACCTCGTCATCACGCTGAGCCTGATCCACGGTCAGCATCGGCATTGTATTGGCATCGAAACTGACGGTGGCCTGTGCGGCATCTTCTTCGGCAGCGGTCTCCGATTCTGCCAGACGAAACCGCAGTAGCGGCCCCTTGCGTGCCAGCTGGAACTGGTCGCCGTCCTGCAGCAGCAACATCGACTGCGCATCGCCTCCGATGAACACCCCCTTGTCGCTCAGCACATCCAGCCTCCACACCCCGGACTCCTCCTGAAGACTGGCATGGGCGCGCGAGACGAACGGACTGCTGATCACGATGTCCGATGTCGGCGCCCGGCCGATCTGCCAGGTCCGCCCCCCCGAAAGTGGCCACGACTGCAGCGGGACTCCCTGCTGGGCATCGAGGAGTTCGAGCGTCGCCAACATCGCGATTCCTTCAGGAGGCCTGGTGCGCGATGGGTTGTTCCCACGGCGCAGGCGCAAAGTCACAGAGGACATACGGGGCATTTTTCGTGCCCGCATGGTGTGCACCTGTCGACCACTACACCTAACCGTATGCACGGGAACCCCTTGCGTTCTCTTAGCTCGCGCCATCGACTGGGCGAGAACCGGCTTGTCCGCCCGGCAATCCGGCAGCGCCTGCTCCCAGATTGCACATGCCTCCCGATGGCTGTGTGCCACTGGCTCGCCCAGTGCCAGGCGACCGCGGCGTGCCACTGCTGGCTTGGCCAGGGTTTCCGGAGTAAATGCCTCTGGCCGCTGCGCGGCACCGGTTGAGGCAACCGGTGCTACCCCTGCCGGGCCAGGGTGAACGTCCAGCGACAACCGCCGGCCAAGACACTGGCGCGGTGCCTCGGGAGTCTGACGTCGCTCGCGACAGGGGAAACTCTCACCGTGCGATCTGCCCGTCAGACCGACGCTCTTGTGCACACCCCGCGAAGTCTTGTGTTCGGCGGACTTTCCTGTTTCACTGGGTCGGCCGGGTCGCGGAGGGGGCGTGCCTCTGCCCGGTGGGGCCCGTGCCCGGGTCCGACGCCTGCGACACGAGGGGAGAGAAGCGGATGACGACATCGCCGCCAGCCGCGGCCGCAGCATCAGACCAGGGGCCGCCTCCGGGACTGCTGGGGCGCTGGAACGCCATCCCGCTGTATGTGCGGATTCTGATCGCGCTGGGACTGGGAGTCGTCACCGGGCTGATCCTCGGCGAGCGGGCGTTGATCTTCGAGATCCCTGCACAGGTGATTCTGCAACTGCTGGGGGCTTTGGCCCCGCCGCTCATTCTGGTGGCGGTGACGCATGTGCTGATGACCACCGATATCGAGGGGCACACCGCTGCGCGACTCGCGGGGCTGCTGATCCTCAACACGACCGTGGCCATTGTGATCGGCCTGACGGTGGCGAACGTGATGCAGCCGGGCACGTGGTCAGACTTCCCGCCGCCGGAAGTGGAAGCGGCCGGGGCCGAGGACGGGCCGAAGTCCCCGGTGGAGCTGCTGGTGGCGAACGTGCCGAAGAGCATCCTCGGGCCGCTGGGTGACAAGCAGAACATCATCGGCGTGATCCTGATGGCGGTGGCGTTCGGGCTGGCGATGCGGGGGATGAAGGACCGGGCGCTGGGGTCGGTTCGCGACCTGGTGGAGGTGGCCTACGACACGCTGCTGGCGATCCTGCACTGGATCATCCAGCTGGTTCCTCTCGGCGTATTCGCCATCGTGGCGAAGGTGGTCGGGACGGAAGGGTTCGGTCCGTTCAAGGCAATGGGGGGCTTCATCCTCGCGGTGCTGATCGCGCTGCTGCTGCAGACCGCGTGGTACCTGCTGCGGATCCGGTTCTTTTCCTGGGTTCGCCCGCTGGACGCGCTGTCGGGCGTGAAGGATGCGCTGGTGATGGCGTTCTCGACCGACAGCTCGACCGCGACCATGCCGGTCACCTATGCCTGCCTCAAGGAGAACGTCGGACTCCGCGAAAAGTCGGCCAGCATGGGAGCCCTCGTGGGGGCGAACTTCAACAACGACGGCACGGCTTTGTACGAAGCGATGGCGGCACTGTTCGTGGCCCAGTTGATCGGGCAGGACCTCTCGATGTTTCAGCAGTTGATCGTGGTGCTGACCTCGATCATCGCATCGGTCGGGGCCGCCGGGATTCCCGAGGCGGGACTGGTCACCATGACGCTCGTCTTCTCGGCCGTCGGACTGCCGATCGAGTACATCGCCCTGCTGCTGACAGTCGACTGGTTCCTCGACCGCTGCCGGACCACCATCAACGTGCTCGGGGACGTGAACGTGGCCTGTCTGCTCGATGGCCGGGTGCGACCCGACCCCAGCGAAACCGTCAGTGACGATCCCCGCGTACTGACGGGGTAGGTGACCGGTGCGCAGAGCCCGCCGTGCGGGCTCAGGGGAGGTCGGGTGCGATGCGTCCCCCCCACAGCGCCCCGTCGGTGTACCATCGATCGCCGCCACCATTGCGGCCTTCGAGCACGTGGTGGAAGTGGGGGATCTGGTAGGTCGAGGCGAGGTCGCCGGTCTGTTCCAGGCAGTGAAACAGGTGGTCTCGTTCGGCATCAACGTTGGCGGCGATGTGATGCGTGATCTCTCCGGTCGTATGGCTCAGACCGACCCGCTCGTCGTACGTCGCCGACCCGATCCAGACGGGCCGGCCATCGTCGTCGGGCTTCTCGACCTGCCAGAAGCGCACATGATGGCGATGCCGCGGATTGTCACCCACCGGCTGTTCGAAGGCGAAATCCTCCTTGCGCCGAACAGGTACAGACTGCTGACGGGGGCATCGGTATCGGGCCGTGAGAGGACGGTGTCCTCGGCGATCTCCCAGTCACTTCTCAGGCCGAGAGCCGCGGCCCGGTCCCAGCCGGCCGCGCGAGGATCACTTCGAGTTGCTCCGCCGTGCCGGTGAGCGCGACGTTCAGCGGGTCGCCGGGATGTCCATCCGCCGTGCGCGTGATGCGGGGGTTGTCGTCGAACGAGGGATGATGCCGGGTGTAACGCTTCCAGCCGAGCGGCAGCAGCAGGTACGCCAGCGCCACGTACACCAGCAGCAGGGTGATGCCGATCGCGAGATAGCGGTGGCGCGCGCGCAGTGACTTTCTCGGGGCGGTCGGGTCATGCGGGGGCTGTTCCTCAGCGTCATCCATCATTTCGCGTCTCCACGGTTTTCGAATCGGCAGTGCTGTTGAGGGAGCGGGGTTTCACAGGGATTTCGGGTGAAGTCACGCAGGTCGGCAGGCCGCGGTCACGCGCGGCAGGAGTCGGCATAGTCGTGAATGGCGTCATAGACCTGTTTCCAGGTGGCGGCCCGGGGGGGAGCGATCATGTGATTGGTGCTGTTGGCGAAGCAGATGGTGTGCAGTCCCGCGTGGCGCGAGCTGCTCGATGTTGTGCGGCGTGTCTTCGATGTAGATGTCGGCCCCGACCTGGGCTTTCTCCTTCATGAAGCAGAGATCCCAGTACGGGAGTCCATGCCGGTCCAGCCAGTCGGTGGTCTGGCTGACGGCCAGCTTGTGAAAGTAATGGATGAACAACCGATGCGTGATGATGCGGATGCGGGCATTCTCGCCCGAGAGCTGGCGGAGATACTTGCGGGCCCCGGGGATCATCGGGCAGGTGGCAAACAGATCGCGTTGCGTCACCGCGAAGCGATGCAGGCTCTCGTACTGTTCGCGCGAGTCGACGCCCCATTCCCCCAGGCCGTAGGCGACTTCGACGGGGAGCTCGTCGACGGGCCGCTCGAACCATTCTGCGGCGATCTCGCGCATGCGGCCATAGAAGTCGGCACACACGCCGTCGAGATCGACGCCGATAATGAGGCCCCCGAGATCCCGCATGACGTTGGTTCCTCCTCAGGCTGGCGTGTTGTCGGTGCGCTCGCGGAGGTCGGCCGGGCCAAACTCGGCGCGGGCACAGCCCGCCGCGCCAATATACCCGGCATCGCTCCCCAGCCGGGCAAAGTCGATGCGCGTGTGCCGGGCGGGAATGGGAAACGCATGCAGCCGGATGGTGTCGCGGATGTGGCCGAGGAACCGCTGGCCCAGTTCGGTGTCCCCGCCTCCGAACGTCATCGCGCCTCCGAGCAGCACGACCTCCGGATTGACGATATGCATGATGTTGATGGTCCCGATCGCGAGATAGCGGGCCGTCTGCAGTATCAGCTCCTCGGAGAGGTCGTCTCCCTCTTCGGCGGCGCGGGCAATCAGTCGCGGGTCGAGCGTCTCGCCGCGGGTGAGCCAGTCCCGAAGGATCGAGGAGCGGCCATTCTCGAGCGCCTCCTGGCAACGCCGCGTGAGGGCCCGGGCGCCCGCGTAGAGTTCCAGCACCCGTGAATGCCATGCGGCGACGGCTCCCCGCCATCCATCTGCACGATCATGTGCCCGCACTCGGCACCATGCGAATGGGCACCGGTCAGCAGCCGGCCATCGATGACAATCCCTCCGCCGATCCCCGTCCCCAGGGTCCAGAACATCAGGCTCCGGGCCTCCTTCGCCCCCCCGATCCAGTACTCGCCGTACGCCGCGGCGTTGGCATCGTTCTGCAGGATGGTCGGCCGCCCGAACCGCTGCGACATGCGGTCGCGCAGCGGCAGGTCCTGCCATCCCGGGAGGTTGAAGGGGTGGAACACGATCCCCGCCGCGATGTCCATGGTGCCGGGGGCCGCCACGCCGATCGCACACACGTCGTCCCAGGAAACCCCGCTCTCGCGAACGGCCTGTTCGACACAGTCGTCGACGCGCTGGAGCCCGGCCTCGAGCCCCTCGCTGGTGGGGAACGGCAGGGAACAACGGCTGCGGGCGACCCCGTCATCTGTCACGACGCCGGCCGTGATCGTCGTCCCGCCGATATCAATTCCGAGGTAATGCTGCACGAGAGGGATCGCGAAACTGTGGAGGAAGAGGCCTGTGTCCGCATCGGGACGAACTCCGTCATGCTACTCCATCGACGGACCGTGAGCGATCCTCTGCCGCCTCCTTTTGGAACTCGCGCAGCAGCATCGTGGCATACGTCCCCTTGGGGAGGTCGAACTGCAGTCGCAGTCCCTCGGGCACGGCCACGACGTCGAACCCGAACCAGCGGACGAGCAACGGACGCCGGGTGCCCGATGCGAGCCGACGCCACTCCACGAACTGCTCCGGGCGGAGGTTACAGGCGGCGAGGACTTCGGCTTCTCGCGCCAGAACCTCGCCCTCGGGGGCCTTCATGTCGGGTCCGAACATCGGCCCGGTGATGACGGTCTCTCCCGCATCGAAGCGGGGCTGTTCGACGGCAGGATCCTCCACCACGAATGGTCCGCCCGAAGCGACGACCTGCATGACGTCGCCGCGCAACACACGATGCAGCAGCCCCTCTTCCAGTCGCCGCGCGAGCACCTCGTTAAACAGCGCCGACTGCACGGACGACAACGACAGTCGCAGCAGAAAGCGGCGACGCCGATGGGGGATGTCGCGGGCCGTGCGGCGGCCGGTCAGCAGGTCGAGCCCCAGTTGCAGTGTCTCGTTTCCCGCCCCGAACCGCTGCTCTCCATACAGATTGGGGAAGCCGGCTGCGAGGCGTTCACCAATGCGGCGCGCCCGCTGCTCGGCGTCCTTGACAGGGTTGCGCAGCAGGATGTCGAAGCGGTTGCCGCGGAGGTGTCCGGTCTTCAGCTTGTTCTGGTGCCGCGTCGACTTGAGCAGCACGATCGCCGGACTCGTCACCTCCCCCAGCCGGGGCTCGCACCGCACCGGGACCGACACGTACTGCCGCGTCACGGCGCGGCGGTCCTTCAGCCCGGCGACGCCCACCTCGTTGGTGGGGACCTTCAGTGTCCGGGCGACATGCGAGACGAGCTGCTCGGCCGAGACGTCCCGCTTCTCGATCCACAGGAAGAGGTGTTCGCCGGTTCCGCACGGTTCGTAAGCCGGGAGCTCTTCGACGACGAAGTCCTCGGGCTGTCTCTTGAGTTCGCCGCCGATTCCCGGCAGGTCGGACGTGAGATACGGGGGCACAGGCCGGAGGGGCGTCGTCATCTGCGGGCCATTTCCGCCGGATGCCAGAAGA
Organism: uncultured Planctomycetaceae bacterium; assembly: GCA_963715185.1. GTDB lineage: Bacteria > Planctomycetota > Planctomycetia > Planctomycetales > Planctomycetaceae > CAVPPT01. Next base: position 302,887 of record CAVQRG010000007.1, on the reverse strand, counting down.
CCCGGCCGGTCAGCGAGACACCGTTGGCGGTCGTCACCGTCACGCAGGTGTCCGGACTGGTCACACGCGCACGGAGCAGCGCGAGCGCGACGGGATGCGGCTCCTCCGCATAAGAGATGGCTGACGACGTGATCGTCCCGACCGGCTCCCCCTCTGCCGTCTGGACCGGAGTGCCCGGGGCCGGCGTCGGGCCCGGCTCGAACGCCACGCTGCGCAGTTCCTGGTTGACGTGACCGAGGGCATCGAGCCGCGCGATCGGTTCCTGGCCGAGGTAACACCCCTTGGTGAAGCTGATGGCCTGGGGGGTCCGACCGGCCTCCTGCGCAAGGTTCAGCTCGCCGATGTCGATTCCGGACCGCGGGGCCCCCGCCTCGATCCGCAGGGCTTCGAACACCGGAGGTCCGGCGGGCAGCACACCAGTCGCGGTGATCCAGTCCCGCACGTCCGCGCTGACCCCGTGGGGAACCGCCAGCAGAAACCCCGGTTGCCGGGTCAGGTCGCACCGCAGGACCGTCACCGCTGCACCGGCGATCTCGAGGGTGCCACTGCTGAAGGGGGGCCAGTCGGCAGACGTGGTGCACGACTCGCGCAGCCAGGCTTCCGCCGCCGGTCCACTCACAGACAGCAGGTCGTCGTCGTCGGCCCGCGAGCGAAGCTGCACATCCTCGGTGATGAGGTACTTGTCGAGATGTGCGACGATGGCGTCGGTCGCGTCGCGCTCGCAGACCACGAGCAGCGCGTCGGTGGTGGCGAACACGCGGAGGTGGCCCAGCACACGCCCCTTGATACTGGTGAGGAACGCTTCGCAGCCCGTGCCCGGCTGCAGCCGCTTGATGTCGTTGGTGCAGAAGTTGTGGAGGAAGGAGAGCCGGTCGTCCCCGCGGACCTCGAACAGGGCCAGGTCCGGCAGGTCGAACACTGCGACTGCGTGGGTGGCGGCGCGGTACTGGGCCGCGGGATCTGAAGCATCGGGCGTGGCTGCGCGTGGTGTGGCCATCGTGTCAGAGGCTCCTCAGGAACTGCAGCAGTTGCTGCTGCTCTTGCGCAGTCAGGGCGCGTGGAAGTTGATGGCCCCAGTCCTCGAAGACCGCTTCGAGAGTCGCCGCCCGCCGGTCGTGAAAGTACCCGCTCCGCTGCGAGAGACCGCGCAGCGAGGGGGGATTGAATTTCGACTGGTCCCGTTCGTCACTCAGCCCGACATCGAACACCTGGTCGACGGTGTAGGTCTGCGGCGGAACATGACACTCGCCGCAGCCGAGCGTGGTGAACAACTGGCGACCCGCGGCGATCTGCTGCCGTTCCGCCTCGCTCCAGGTCGCGTCGTCGACGGGGGGCGGGGCCTCGAGCGTGTGCAGATAGGTGACGACATCGGCGGCCTCGTTGGCCGAGATGCCCGGTCCCTGGAGCGTGGAGGTGAAGGACGAGCTGACCTGCTCGTGCAGTTCGCGGAACAGTCCGTTCCACGACCAGGGATTGTTGTCGCGCGTGCCTCGCAGCGACAGGATCCGCTTGGGGGTGCCGAAACTGTTGTCGCTCGACGTGTCGGCCAGCAGCCCGATTGTGTGACCATCGGTGTGGCAGCTATGGCAGGAGAGCCAGCCCTCGAGCGACTGGTGCGCATCGAAGAACAGCCGCTCCCCGCGATCGCGGGAGGTCAGGCGGAGCGGCGGACCGAGGGGAATGGGTGCCCCGGTCCGTCGCTCGGCGATGTCGACCGGGGTTACGCTGTCCGAGAGCGTGTTGAGGACATACGCCTCGGCGCCGTCGAGAGTGACCGCGACGGCCAGCGGCCGCACACCGACCATCAGCCGCGCCGTCAGTTCGCCCGCTGCGCTCAGGACTCCCAGTTCCCCGGTACCGGCCAGCGCGACCAGCAGGTCGCCGTCGGGCAGAACCGCGAGGCCTGCGGGATCGCCGGCTCCGCGCCCGATGCCCCCGAGCTCCCGCCGGGCCCCGGCGCGTTCGAGGTCCGCCTGCGGTTCGAGGAGGGCCGACACCGGAAGTTCGCACACAAAGTTCTCCATCAACTCGCCCGACTTCACGCTGCTGCGGGTGATCGGAAGCGTGGTGTCGAGCAACTGGTGAGACAGGAACAGGCGAGCGCCGTCGGGGGAGACTGCCAGTCCGCGAATGTTGTGGACGGGCAGCGCCCGGACCGACTCGAGCCGGCGCGCGTCGAGGTCGATCAGGGCCAGTTGTCCGCCGAAGGCATCCGTCACCAGCAGGCGGTTGGGTTGCGGGAGCAGCGCCTGCAGCCGGGGGGCGAAGCCGAGACGGATCTCGGTGCACAGCGCGAGTTCGAATGCGTCGCCGCCATCGGTTTGCACATCGGTGTGGACATCGAACAGCGTGACCCGTCGCGACCAGAGCGAGGCGACGTGGCAGTGCCGGCCATCCTCGCTGCAGGTCACACTGACGGGAAACCGCGCGACCGGCTGACGCTGCACGACCGCGACGTCTCCGGCCGTTCCGCTGCGGACGACGAGCAACTCGTGCGCCTGTTCGTCAGTCACCAGCAGGTGTCGTCCGTCGGGATGCGGCACCACATCGGACAGGGACTGGCCGATGCGCACCTCGTGCACCACCTGCCGACTGGCGAGGTCGAGCCACAGCAGCGAACCGCTGCGGTGACCGGCGATGCACAGTGTGCGGCCGTCGTCGACCAGAGCGGCGGCCACCGGCTGATGGAAGCGGACACTGCCCGGCGGCGAGGGCTCACTCGGTGGAAGTATCTCGTCGGCCCGGCCCGGCAGCCGCAGCAACACGCAGCCGACCAGCAGGCAGCCCCAGCGCATGGCGCGCGACATCCGGGCGTCGTGGCCTCTCTGCGAGTGTGCTGATGGTCGTTCCGTACGCGCCGGCATGAGCTCGAAGGTGATGAGCCAGGAATCTCCGTCATCGTAGCCGAACCGCGGGCCGCTTGCGATTCGCGGCCGGCTCGATCACGATCGGGAGATCGTTAAGCTGACGTGCCCTTCCGGAGATGCGTAGATGCTGCCAGTGACTCGGGGAATTCTGCTCGGTGGTGCGGTGCTGCTGGCGCTGCCCGGCGGCGACGTGTGGGGGGCCGCGGCGCCACCCGGCATCATCCTGATGATGGCCGACGACCTCGGGTGGGGTGACGTCGGCTTCAACGGGAATACGGTCATCCGCACGCCGCACCTCGACGCGATGGCGGCCGCGGGGTTGAAGTTCACCCGGTTCTATGCCGCTTCGGCGGTCTGCAGTCCCACGCGCGGGTCGGTGGTGACCGGTCGCCACCCGTTCCGGTACGGAATTCCCACCGCCAACGCGGGTCACATGAAGCCCGAGGAGCGGACGCTGGCTGAACTGCTCAAGGAGCACAACTATGTGACCGGGCACTTCGGCAAGTGGCATCTGGGCACGCTGACGAAGACGCTGAGGGAGTCGAATCGCGGCGGACCGAAAGGGACGGAGCATTATGCTCCGCCGTGGGACAACGGGTTCGATGTCTGTTTCAGCACCGAGGCGAAAGTGCCGACCTACGACCCGATGCTGCAACCGGGCGGCAAAGCCGGACGACAGTACTGGGACTTCATTGCCGACCGGTCGACCGCCGCCCCGTATGGCACGCATTACTGGTCGTGCAGCGGGGAGGGTGCTTCGTGCGGAGAGCTGGTGACGGACCGGCTGGAGGGGGATGATTCACGGGTCATCATGGACCGGGCGTTGCCGTTCGTTACCGACGCGGTGCGCACGGGCCGCCCGTTCTTCGCCATCATCTGGTTCCATGCCCCGCATCTGCCAGTGGTGGCCGGGCCGGAGCACGCCGCGTTGTACGCCGATCACGACGGGTACGCGCGGAACTACTTCGGCTGCATCACGGCGCTGGATGAGCAGGTTGGACGTCTGCGCGCAACACTGCGCGAACTGGGAGTGGCGGAGCAGACACTCGTGACGTTCTGTGCCGACAATGGTCCCGAGGGCCAGGCGGGCAACGCCCCGGGGACGGCGGGACCGTTCCGCGGTCGGAAGCGCGACCTGTACGAAGGGGGGATCCGAGTGCCGGGCCTCATCGAGTGGCCAGCCGAGATCGCGCCCGGTTCCGTCACTGACTTCCCCGCTGTCACCAGCGACTACCTGCCGACGCTGCTCGACATTCTGGGGGTGGATGTCCCGGGCGACCGCCCACTGGACGGGGTGAGCCTGCGGCCGGTGTTCGCGGCCACGCAGATGGCGCGTCCGCAACCGATCGGATTCGAGTTCGGGGGCCAACTGGCGCTCTGCGACAACCGGTACAAGCTGCTGTACCGTCCTGGGGGCGGCCGGAAGTCGGGCGGCCGTCGTGCCGCGTCTGCGGGTCCCGACCTCGCCGACTTCGCGTTGTACGATCTGCTCGAGGACCCGGAGGAGTCGACGGACATCGCGGCGGATCATGCGGACGTGGTGGCGCGCATGGCCGGGTTGCTGAGCGAGTGGCGGGCGTCCTGCGCGCGCAGTGCCGCCGGGGACGACTACCGGGACTGAGACTGTCCGGCCTTGCCGGGTGTCCGCAAGGCGTAAGCGGTCATTTCCTGAGTTCTTCGAGAATCGCGTCAAGGACGTTGATCGCGTATTCCCTGGTGGAATTCCCGTTCAGCGGCATGCCGGCGATCCGATCGTCGACGCTCGTGATCGAGTTCCTCGATCTGCCCGTGCCCAACGATCCGTTTCCGAATCGGAACACGTGGCGTGTGAAGCATGGAGCTGCTGCTCGCGTCCTTCCGTCGTTGAACCGGCGTGATTCACACCGCAACGACACGGTACCAGTCGTCCGCCATCGATCAGCCTTGAGTGGTGGATCTGGACCGTGAGCACGATGATCTTAGATCTTGCAATTCGCCGCACGGCAGCGATGACGCTCCGTGTCTCCGACCTCTTGCACGAGCCGCATCCCGTGTCGCGACCATCTGATCCCCAGGATGGCTTCTCGCTTTGGACGGAGAGCATCCAGTTGCACGAGCGACGTGAGTTTCGTTCGTCAGACCTTGGATGCATCCCGGCCTGTTCTCTCCTCGGGTTCGGTGATCCAGTTTCGACACCGACCGATCGGCGGTAAGAAGATCATCGTGATCGACCATGGATTCCCGGGTCATGCGTGTGCTCGAGGTGGACTGCGTTCGGTCGGCTACGACGTCACGATTCTGCGAGTCATCGTAACCGTGTCTGGCGGTCTGTCCCTCCCGCGCCCGCCAGAGTTCGACGGGGACCAGTCTTGCAGGAATGCTGAACGTTCCGAAGGGGGTCTTCTGCCGCACGGCGCCTCGACCAGACCTGGAAACTCCGTCCAGATACCTCGACAACATCAGACAGCGATTGCTCGGCGATGCCGCACATTCGTAGACAGGCACATTGTCTGCCGACTCCACCAACAGTCGATCGACGACGTCGCGGTGGAGTCTGTTGACGAGGTTCTGCTGGAAGTCGCGCTCGTCCTGGAATTTCACAGCGTGAAGGGTTTCGGCCAACCCCTGTGGATCGACACCAATGGTGACCGGGAGCAACGGCACCGACGAACCAATGGCGAATCCAATTGCGTGATTCACCCACGGACGCTGTTCTGAGTGTTTCGTCAGGATGGGAATCAGCAGATGCGAGTGACGAATCGACTCCTGAATCCCCTGAGGGAAGCGGTGACCACCCTGCAGATCGAACTCCGCAAGAATCGGCTGACCGTGGATGCCGGTGGAGCGTGCCTCGTCGGATTCGCAGGCGGATCGTCGTGCCAACGGGCTCTCAAGATGGACCGCAAGACTCGCGATCAGCAGTTCGCGAACGCACTCGAAGGGTTCTTCCCCGGTTACAAGAACTTTGTAAAGTCGTTCTACATGGACTGGCCGAACGAGCCTTGGGCAGGAGCGAGCTACTCCTTCCCCGCTCCAGGCCAGGTGACGACTGTGGGCCCACTAATGGACCACCCGCACATGGACGGCGGCCTGCATCTCGCTGGTGAGCATACGTGCTACAAGTTCGTCGGATACATGGAGGGTGCCCTGCAGAGTGGCATCCGTGTCGCCAAACGGCTCTCGGCCCGGGACAACGTGGTCCGAAACTAGCGACCCGGCCCAGCGTCGCATCTTGGGTTCACCGGATACAACGGGATGTGACCCTCCGGTCACTGAGTTTCGCGAAGAAACTCATCCCCGGCGGGAAGATTCGCAGTGAGGATCGCCACTTTAGTTTAGTCATTGGCCCGCCACATCATCCTGTGTCATGCACCAAGAACAAGTCCACCGAGTTTCTGCCTGACGAGTACAACATCACACCCGACGACTACCTGCTAGAGATCTACGCGGGAGTGGATCTCGATGGTCCGCCCTTCCCGGGCCGATTGCAGGCCGGCCAGCATGATCTCCGTCACGTGCCGGGCCGTGCGGGCGTTCGCCAGCGGCGGCTGGATCCCGGCGCGGATGCAGTCGATCCAATGCTGGTGGCTGTTGATGTCGGGCCAGGCGGAGGTATCGACGTCGGCCTCGATCAGCGGCGCGTCTTCGTCGATCAGCGAACTGGGGCGATACTCGACCAGTTGGCCGGTCCGCGACGGGTTGACGACCTTCCCGTCGGTTCCATGCACGGAGAAGGTGCTCGTCCGCCCGCCGTCGCACCACCCGGTCTCGGCGGTCCCGAGGGCCCCGCAGGCGAAGTCGAGCAGCACTGCGGCGGTGTCTTCGAGCGTGGTCGGCTTGGCGACAGTGCGCATGCGGCAGGTGACGTGCGTGACCGACCCGAGCAGCGTGACCAAGATCGCGATGGGATACACCCCCATGTCGAACAACGCTCCCACGTCAGCCCGCTGGGCATCGAAGAACCAGAGTTCCTGTTCCGGCTCTTCCTCGAGAATCTGCTGGATCGTGGCGTAGTAGACTTCGGGCCCGCCATGACTCCAGCGGGCATAGCCGGCACTCACGCGGCCCAGGCGGCCGTCGGCGATCATCTGCCGGGCTGCCAGCAAATGGGGGCGGGCGACGAACGGGAGGGCGAGGACGGTGCAACTGGTACTTTCGGCGGCCTGGACGAACTGCTCGGCCTCGTCTAGCGAGGTGCTCAGCGGCTTCTGCATGAAGACATGCTTCCCCGCGTCGAGGGCCATCAGTCCGTAGCGGACGTGCAGCGGATGCGGCAGCGCGATGATCACCGCGTCGATCTCGGGATCGGCAATCACCTCTTCGTACGAGTGAGTCCAGCCCGGGACGTCAAACTTCCGGCAGAGGGTTTCGAGCCGCGACTCGCGCCGACCGCTGAGGACGAGGACGTCGGCCTCGTCGACGGTCTGCATTTCGGGGAGGTGCAGCTTGGCGGCGATGCCCCCGGCCCCGATCACTCCGACGCGGATGTTGCTCATGAATCATGCTCCCGCCGAGACGTGCGCGTAGTGAGACTGACAGCGCGGCTCGGAGTCCGCCCGGCGGATGACCTTGCGCCGCTGGCTGTGGGATACCCGATGCCGGGGCCTACGACAATCGATCCCGCACCCCGCCGGCACACCCGCCGACGATCAGAAGTGCGTCAGGCGTGCAGCTCCACCAGGTCGCGGTCGGCGAGCACATGATCGCGGCCCACCGACTGCCCCCCCGCGGCACTCGTGCCCCAGACCTTCGCGAACTTCAGCGTGTCGACCAGATCGCGATGCACGCAGCCGGCCAGGTCTTCCACCGTCCCCCCGCTTGGCAGCGTGAACGGGTCGACGTACTCGGCCGGCTTGCCCGGCTTCTTGGTGTAGACGCGGATGAGGCCCAGCGAACCGTAGACCGCGTTCCTCAGCTCCTCGACCGACTCCGCCCGGTCGCATTCCACCTTGAGCAGCGGGAGGTCGACGTCCGGCTGCAGCTCGCGGAAGAACTCGAGACGGTCTGCGACGCCCGGGTCGTCGGCCCGGGTGACGACCAGTCGGGTGGCGACATGGACGCGCGAGTAGTCCTCTTCGTCGAAACCCGACTGGTCGGCCAGCAGCGTCTTGCGCTCGGCCAACTGGGCGATGACGGCCAGCGTCTCCTCGGGAGCGTCGTCCGACGAGCCGTCGAAGCACAGCAGCACGAGGTCGGCCGAGCGCACGTAACCGACGATGTACGGTTCGAAGTGCGAGTCGGTGATGGGGGGCGTATCGATGAGCTGCACGTGGATGTCTTCCCAGGCCATCATCCCCGGGAGCGGTTCGCGGGTGGTAAACGGGTACGGGGCGACTTCGGGCTGGGCGGCGGTGAGCTGGGCCAGCAGGCGGCTCTTGCCGGCGTTGGGCCCCCCGATGAGGATCACCTGCCCGGCTCCCTGGCGGGGGATGCGGTAGCTGCGTCCGACCGCCTTGGGGGCAGACTTCTCCGACTGCAGTTCCTCGCGCGACTCCTTCAACCGGGTCTTGAGGTCGGCCTGCAGCTTTTCGGTCCCCTTGTGCTTGGGGATGAGCTTGAGCATCTCTTCGAGGCAGTCGACCCGCTCCTGGGGGGTCTGGGCCCGCCGATACCGGGCTTCGACCTTCTGATACTGGGGAGTCAGGTTCGCAGGCATGGGGGGCGGTTCGCGGGCGGATGAGAGGCTGGTGCAGATTAGCAGGAGCGCCCCTGCCCTGACGATGCCACGTCGGGGGGGCGGACCGGGCCGCAGGACCTCAGCCGGCGCTCACTCGTCGTCCCGCCTGGTCGCCTCTTTCTGCTGTTCGAGCAGTTCGAGCAACTGGCGGACACGGAACAGCGGGATGTCATCCGGTTCGTGTTCGACGAGCCAGTCCACATCGGCGAGGGCCTCGTCGACGCGGCGGGTGTTGTAGCAGAGGACGGCGCGAAACAGGCGGTCGGTGGCCGAGTCGGGGTGCAGCCTGAGCAGCGTGTTGACGTAACGCAGGGCGGCTTCGGGATCGCCCTCGTTGTTGGCGGCGTGGATCAGGTTCCGCAGCATCCGGATGATGATGTCGCGCGGGGTCTGCGGCGTGAGGTAGTCCTGCTGCCAGGGGAGCCCGGTGAGGGCCTCGACCCGCGCGGCGGCCTCCTCTGGAGGGAGCGTCTGGCCGCGGTCGAAGACATCCACCAGCACCAGCTGGTCGGGCGCTGCGCGGACCCCGACCACGAAATGGCCGGGCAGTCCGATCCCCTCGGCGGGGAGCCCGATCCGTTCGGCGAGCCCGAGATAGAGAACCGACAGCGTGATCGGCAGCCCCTCGCGGTCATCGATCACCTCGTTGAGGTAGCTGTTCGACGCGTGGTGATAGTTCGTGCGACTGCCGTGGTACCCCAGTTCCTCGAACAGGAAGCGGTCGAGGGCTGCGCGCTGCTGGCCGGCGTCGGTGGTCTCGGGCAGGGTCGCCTTGAGTTCGGTCGCCATAGCGTCGACCTGCTGACGGTAGGCCGCGACATCGAGGTCCTCGTTGTCGAGGTGAGCGATGAGCAGTGCCGCCTCGACGATGTCGACCGGCTGGTCTGTGTTGCCGAAGACCCGTTCCAGCCGGGTGCCCACCTCCCGGGCATGCACGGCGCCGGCCAGTTGGCGCAGTCGTTCGGCGCGCTGTTCGAGTTCGCGGGCCTGTTCGCGCAGCACGGTGCCGGCATCGGCCGCATTCGCCTCGGCGAGTACCTCCCGCGCCAGTGATTCGTCGGGAGGCCGCGATGCCGGGAGACCCTCGACCAGCGATGCGATCGAGCGGGCTGTCTCGGCCGACGGGGACCATCGGCGGACTTCCGGGGCGGTTTCGAAGCCTTTGAACTCGGCGGTCGTATGCCGGAACTTCGCCAGTCCACAGCGGCCGGACGTGTACCGCGCATCGCGCGACTCGAAGATGAGGGCATCGTTGCAGTAGCACTGGATCAGTCCGTCGGCGAGGCGCACCCTGAGGTGGTTCCACTCACCGGGGCGGTAATGCGGAGAGCGGGTCTCGTCGAGCACCTGCCACGAGAAGACGTCGGGGCCATCGAAACGGCTGAACCGCAGGTTCCCGCTGCTGGGGTAGAAGCCGTAATGCCGGTCCCCCCCGTCGGCATGAAACACGAGCCCGGCCGCCCCGTCCTCCTGGTCCATGCGGACGGCGACGGCCAGTTCGCAGGGGAGCTCGGGGACCGGCTGCTGCCAGAGGCAGAGGGAGCGGCCGCCGAAGCCCGCACCGGTCCCTTCGACGGTGATGCGTCCAGCCCGCTGCCGCCAGCGCACATCCGCCGGTGCCTCCCACAGCCGGGGGTTCAGCTTCCCGATCGTCAGCCAGCGGTCCATGGGGAGCGGGTTCGGGTGTTCGAGCAGCGGCTGCAGGGCATTGATGGCGACGGCATACCCGAGATTGTCGGTCACCTGCGATTTGAGAGTGACGAGCCCCTGGACCCGCCCCTGGAGGTCGACGACCGGCCCGCCGCTGTTCCCCCGTTCGATCGGAATGGCGAGCTGAATCATCGGCTGCCCGTCGACGTCTTCGCGCAGGGCCGAGACAATCCCCTGCACCACGCTCTGCTCCAATCCCAGCGGATGGCCGACCGCGATGACCGGCTGTCCCTGTCGCAGCGTCTCGGAGTCCCCCAGTGGCAGTGCCGTCAGCCCCTCGGCTTCGATGCGGATGAGGGCCAGGTCGTGGGCCCGGTCGGTGGCGTGAATCTGAGTGACGGGGAACCGTCGTCCGTCGGCGGTCTGCACGGTGATGGGGCGTGCCTCCCCGAGCACATGCAGGTTGGTGGCGATGAGGCCCGTTGCGTCGACCACGAAGCCGCTCCCGAGTCCCTGTTCGCCGCCGTCACGTCCCGAGAAGCTGACCACGACGACCGCCGGCTTCACGCGCGCCACCAGCGATTCGAGGTCGGTCGGGCTGGCCGGCTCGACCGGGGTCATGGGGGGCGGACTCTCCCCGGGCGAGAGGAGACTGTCCTCGGCGGCGCGTCCCAGGGCCGGGCAGAGCAACACCAGCAGCATGCCGTTCCGAAACCAGAGATGCATCGGCTGTTCCAGGGTTCGCGGAGCCAGAGGGGGCGACGGCGGGGCGCGTTCGCCACCGGGAAGCAGGGAGTGCAGTTACCAGGTGCCGCGCGGCGGAGGGTTCGCGTCGAGCGGCTTGAAGTCGGCATTCGGCAACAGTTTCGTGAGGTCCAGCCCCCCTTTGGCCTCCTGTTCGAGCAAAGCCAGGCGGGCTTCCAGTCGCTGGAACCGCATCTCCACGGCGGGGTCGAACAGTGGGGTGGTGCGTGTCGGGGTCGGCCGGGGGACGCGCGGGTAGCCCAGTTGCCGCTGCAGGGCCGCGAACATGTAGAGCGGATCTTTCCCCACATGGGCCCGGGCGATGCGGCCCTCCTGCGGGCCAAACAGCACCGACGAGGTGGGCTCGTAGTCGGGCTGATTCGTGCGGCGACGATGTTCGTCGACGCGATGCTGCGAGCGGCGATAGATCAGCTCGGCGAAGTCGTGCGCCCCCAGCAGTCGGGGCAGCTTGCAGATCCAGTCGCGCCAGTCGTCGTTGTAGAGGGGGTCGGCGGCGACGGCCTGCATCCCGTGGTCGTAACCCAGCCGGTTGCGGGCCACGCATTCGAACTGATACATGAACAGCGCCGGCGGTTCCGCCGTGCCCGCCCGGTACTCGGCCTCTTTCTCGAGGATCTCCAGCGCGATCCGCGAGTCGAACCGCGACTGGTCGTCCTCGGCGCGGCTCATCACGAAGGTCTGGAACGGGGTGAAGTAATGCGGCAGGTAGGCCATCCCGGAACTGAACCGGCCGGTCTGCCGCAGTTCGCCCCGCATCACCCCGATGGCCTTGGGGAGATTGGTGGTGGCCAGAATCTCCTCGCTGAGCCCGGCGAGTACCTCCTGCGAAGAGAGATTCTCTTCGATCCGCTGCCGGAACACCCGGAAGAAGTAAGCCTGTTCGATATACTCTTCCCGATCGAGCAGCGTGGGGGGCATAAGACCGGTCTGCCAGGGGGCGGGGACGGGAACGCTCCCCCGATTATAGGACAATCCCTCACCGGAGTCTGTCACGGCATTCTCCTCGCGGAGCGCCGCTGCTAGACTTTCCGCTTCGTTTTCAGCAGGATCGAATCTAGAACGGGTGAACCCAGGAGGGTGGCATGCGGCGAATGGAGATAGTTACGGCGCTCGTAGGGATTGGTCTCGGGCTGGCGGGCTGCGGTGGCACCGGCGGCACCACCACCGAGCCCGAGGTCCCCGTCGCTCCCGGGGCGACGGCCAACTCCAGCGACATGGTCGCGGGTGAAGGGCCCAGCGACCCCGACGCCCCCGAGGAGTTCCTCAGCACCGACAGCGGCCTGAAGTACCGCATCCTCCGACAGGGGGACGGCCCCCAGCCGGCGGCAGGGGATGATGTCACCGTCAATTACCGCGGCTGGCTGGATGACGGCACCGAATTCGACAGCTCTTACCAGCGCGGCGAGCCGATCTCCTTCAACCTGCAGCAGGTCATTGCCGGCTGGACAGAGGGAATGCAGCTCGTGCAGCAGGGGGGCAAGATCGAACTGGAGATCCCGGGCGACCTCGGCTACGGCCCACGCGGGTCCCCCCCCACCATTCCCCCGAACGCCACGCTGCACTTCATTGTCGAACTGATCGACATCAACTGAAAGTTAACCAAGGCGGCGGCCGCGTGACCCGGGGGCATCGTCCTCCAGTCTCCGCGCCCCTGCTGTCTGCGACTGACAACCTCCAGGAGAATTTCGTGATGGATCGTCGAACAGGGATGTGTCTGCTGCTCGCCCCGCTGTTGTGTGTGGGAGTTCTGCGAGTGGACTGTGAATCGTCTGCCCAGGGAGCTGCTGTGAAAGAAGTCCAACCGGGTCCGAAAGATCCCGACGCCCCGAAGGAGTTCACCAAGACGAAGTCCGGTCTGAAGTACCGGGTGCTCCGTAAGGGACAGGGAGCGATGCCCAAGGCCGCTCAGACCGTGCAGGTGCACTACAAGGGGTGGCTCGACGACGAGACCGTCTTCGACAGTTCGTATCAGCGCGGCGAGCCGATCTCCTTCCCGCTCAACCGTGTCATCCCCGGCTGGACCGAAGGGATGCAGCTCGTCGGCGAAGGAGGCATGATCGAGCTGGAAATCCCGGGGGCTCTGGGATACGGGGCCCGCGGCATTCCGGGCACCATTCCCCCCAACGCGACGCTGCACTTCCTGGTGGAACTGCTCGACATCGAGTGATCCCGGCGAGAGGCCAGCCGCGCACTGCATCCCGGTGTGACGTCCCTTCGGTGGGTTGCCCCGGTTCCAGAACCGGGGCGACCCGTTGCTCGTGGGTTTTATGACTTGTAACGCCTGTGGCGAATTGGTAGTTTAGTTAAGCGTGGCGATTTATATCCCTGCCACGATACACTGATCGAGGAATGACGAACGATGCGGGCCCTCGCGTTGACTCTGGTTGTGGCTGCGGCTCTACATGCCGTGGCGGCGGAATCACAAGCCGTCGTGATTGACTTCAATGGTGGAACAGAAGGCAGCAGCGTCGGAACGATCGGCATTGCCACGTTCAGTGCGGCTTATGCGGTTCAAGGGAACCCCCGAGGGGCATTCGGTGCTGCGGCTGGGGTGGATACAGGCACCTCGGGTTCGTTCGCCGCGATCGGCAACGGGTTCATTACGTCTCCTGATGGCGATGACACGCCATCGACCATCGGCGGAATGCGGACGAAAAGCATTACGGTGGACTTCGCGACAGCGGTGTTGGGTCTGAGCTTTGATGCCGTAGATACAGATTACAATGCAGGTGTTCAAAGCTGAGGCCTTTGATGTCGGCATGATGTCACTGGGGTCGATCATGATCGCCTCACCGGGTGGGGAACCTGGTACGGTGATGGAGTTGTGCATAGTGTCGGTTTCGGTCCACTCGCCGGGCATCAGTAAGCTCGTGATTACCAACTCCGCGGCAGACCCGTTTCCCGGTGTATTTCCCGGGTTTGGTGTCGACAACCTGCAGTTCACGCCCGTTCCCGAGCCGACGTCGCTGGCCCTGCTGGGGATGACGGCCGCGGGCTTCTGCGGCGTGCGTATCCGGCGTCGACGCAAAGGCGACACGGCCAACACCACACAGGCGGCGTAGGTCGAACGACCTGGCTTCCATCGATACCGGCATGCAGCGCGAGCAAGTGCGCCGTCGTTGCCTCGAACGCACTCGCTGGCGCTTGGTGCTTATAGGGAGTTTCTGAGCGACCCCGATTCACGGTCTGTGATGCAATTCGATTGCGCCCTGGCCGGAGTCACGCCCCGTCACGCAGGCTCTGCGCGAATCTCTCGCGGAGCGTCTCGATGCGCTGGCGATTCACGCCCAGATCCGAGTAACCCGCGCGCGAGGCCGAGGCGCACGTCGACCACGTCCGCATCAGGCCGCACATGGAATTCGACGTCATCGACGAAGCCCAGCCAGCGGCTGACGAACTCGGCGTGCAGGTAGTCGTCCGTCCGCGTCACCACCCGCGCCCCCGGCCAGTCACTCACGAGCTGTTCCAGTCGCGACAGGGTCTCCTCGGCCGAGCCTTCCAGCGGGAAGGGGGCGATCGCATGCCCGGCATCGACATCAAGCGAGCAGACACAGTTGGGCGTGGACGGGCACGCGGCCAGACTTCCGTCCTGCACACCGCGGTGGGCGGGAGGGAACGGGAGGATCCGCGGGAGCAGCAGGAAGAGCAACGTGATGACCGCGCCGCCCCCCGCCCATGTACGCCACCGGCGCCGGGCGCACGGCGGCGACTGCTGATCCGGCTTGCTCATCTGCGTTCGCACGGCCTCCTCGAGCGGTCTGGATACCCCTACGTTGACAGTTTGTCGGCGGTCTGTCGATGCCTCCGGGTGCCGGCCGGGTGCCGCTTGACAGCCCGTCCCGGTCATGGCAATATGGCCATCGTGCCATGAAAGCCAGGACCCGCAAACGATACGAAGCCCGCGCGAAGATCGCCAAAGCGTTGGCGCATCCCAGTCGGCTGCTGATGCTCGACCTGCTGCAGCAGCGGGAGATGTGCGTCAGCGAGTTGACGGACGAGGTCCGGGCCGACCAGTCGACGGTCTCGAAGCACCTCGCGATCCTCAGGGAGGTCGGTCTGGTGGCGGTCCGCAAGGAGGGGGCGTTGAGCTACTACCGGGTCGCGTGTGGTTGCCTGAGCGGGTTCTTCTCCTGCATCGAGGCGGTGCTGCAGTCCGACGTGCAGGACCGCCAGGCGACGTTGAAGTGAGTCTTGTGTTTTGTTCCAGACATGGCGACATCGCCATAACGCCATGCTCGGCAGATCGATGAAAGCCACAACATGACAACCGACTGTCCGGCCAGCGCACCACCGACCGCAGGCATCGGGTACTTCGAACGGTATCTCACGGTGTGGGTCGGGTTGTGCATCGTGGGAGGGATCGTCCTCGGCCGACTGGCGCCCGGGCTGGCCCGATCGCTCGACGCGATGGCGATCACCGTCAACGACGCGCCGGTCGTCTCGATCCCGATTGCCCTGTGCCTGTTCTGCATGATGTACCCCATCATGGTGAAGATCGACTTCGGCGAAGTCGTCCGGGCCGGCACCGCGGTCAAACCGGTCTGCCTGACGTTGTTCATCAACTGGGCGATCAAGCCGTTTACGATGTACGCCATTTGCGTGTTCTTTCTGGGAACGGTGTTCCTCGACTTCATCGGCGCGGACGCGGTCGACTTCATCAAGCCGCCGCTGGGACTCGACCTGGAGGTCGGTGCCCGCTATGGGGCGGGCGAAGTTGTGCTGGTGGACGGCGCGAAGATGCTGCAGGTCCCGTTGTGGAGAAGTTACCTGGCCGGCTGCATCCTGCTCGGGATCGCACCGTGTACGGCCATGGTGCTGGTCTGGGGCTACCTGGCCAAAGGGAACGATGGTCACACGCTGGTGATGGTGGCCATCAATTCCCTGGTGATGCTGCTGCTCTATGGCGTACTGGGTGGCTTTCTGCTGGGTGTGGGGCAGCTGCCGGTCCCGTGGCAGGCCTTGCTGCTCTCGATCGCGATCTATGTGGCGCTGCCGCTGGTGGCGGGCTTTCTGTCGCGCCGCTGGATCATGGCGGCCAAGGGGGAAGCGTGGTTTCGCGAGAAGTTTCTGCCTCTGCTCACGCCGGTCACCATCACCGCGCTGCTGCTGACACTGGTGCTGCTGTTTTCGCTGAAGGGGGAGATCATACTCGCCAGGCCGGCGACGATTCTCTGGATTGCCGTGCCCCTCTTCATTCAGACGGTCGTGATCTTCGCGGTCGGCTATGCCCTGTCGAAGCTGCTGGGGCTGACCTACGAGAACGCCGCCCCGACCGCCATGATCGGGGCCTCGAACCACTTTGAGGTGGCGATCGCCACGGCCGTCATGCTCTACGGGCTGTCATCCGGGGCAGCGTGGCCACGGTGGTCGGCGTGCTGATCGAAGTGCCCGTCATGCTGATGCTGGTCCGGTTCTGCGTGGCCACGCAGGACTGGTTTCCTCACGACGCTCGAGAACTGCCGACCGGGACCTGAGCCACCGCTACGCTCTCCCGCAGCAGCGTGACGGCCTGCGCCCCTGCGGGCAAGTCCGGCAACTTTACCGATCACTGCTCGAGAAGTTGCTGAATCCGAGTCAGGCTCGCATCGAGCTCGACGACCATGTCTTTCGTCGCGTCCTCAATCTTGACGATGTCCTCGACGCGTCCGGAGCCCACGTGGATGATCGCTTTCGTCATCCATTCAATCCGCTGTTTCGAGACGCTCAGGTGGGCGGATAGCTCGTTCCGCTCCTTGTCGCTCAAGTGTTCCACACTGGTCGACTTGCCGATGCGCGTGATCCTGGCATCAACCAACTTGAGGTATTTGCCCATGGCTCGCACGTAGGTCTGTTCACGCTCGGAGAGTTCCGCGGCAGTCGCGGTGGCACACATCAGGGCGACCAGCAGGCAGAGTGGAGTCGCGCGTTTCAACATCTGCGTATTCCCGAACTTGGACCATGATTGGCGCAGAGGGCTTCGCAACCCTACCTTTCAAACGGGCGATGGCCGTTTCCAAACGGAATAACCGGCATGTCGACTTCCAGCAAATGCCGGCGCAAGTCGGTGTTGTCCGTGCCAACGCACCAACCGGACCAACGTGGGACCACTGCCCCAGATCCCCCCCGGGCCAGGAGCCGCACGCAGGCCACGCACGATTTCGTGTTGCCCGTCGTGACGGCCGGGATGCCGCGGAGCCCGACGAGCGGTGCTGTTGCAGGATGCAGACGCGCCCGGGCGGGCCGTCAATCAGTCGCGCGAGACCATTTCCCGCGGGCCGAAGCGCAAGAACAGCGGTGGCAGGATCAGCAGGTTGATCAGCGTCGATGTCGTGAGACCGCCGCCGATGACCAGCGCCATCGAATCCACACGGTTTCCAGATTGACGATCTCGAACAGCGCAGCCCCCGCGGCCACGGTCTGTCCCAGTGCCGCCGTCAGACTTCGCAGGACACCCGCATGCGCAGCCGTGCTTCCGCCTTTGGCGTCAGTTCGACGACGAGCAGGTTCGATTCCTGCGGTGGTGCCGACAGCTTCGCCGCCTTGACCAGCTCGGTCCCCTGGGGAGCCTTGCCACCCGAACACCCCAGCAGCACCAGGAGCACACAGGCCAGACCGCACTCACCGCGCCAGCGCATTCGCAGCGGACGGCTGGGGCCGTGGCGGCGGCGAGTACGAATTCGCGCGGGTCACGTCGCGCCCACCGTTGCTGACGTCAGGGGACGCCAAGGTTGCCCAGCGCCCGCAACCCGCCACGGTCAGAACCGGATGCCGCCGCCGACGCCGCCGAAGAAGTCTTCGGCATCGGCCGTCAGCCCCTTGCCGAGCCGAAAGTCGATGACGAGGTTGTGCGTGAGGAGCACGTCGACACCGATGTTGAAATACTGTGCAATCCGTTCCTCTTCGAGCCCGTCCGTCCAGAAGCCGAACCACTCCAGGTACGAATTGACGTTCTCGGAGACCGGAACCCGCAGCGCGAGGGATTGCGCCCAGACGACAAAATCGTTGGCCCTTCCCAGCTCCGCCTGCTGGAAGCCAACATCACCGGCCCCGTTCGTGAACCCGCCCGTGGTCCCCGCCAGCTCCCAGTCCTCGCCCAGCTCCCAGGCATAGATCACCTGTCCGCCGACTTCCACCGATTCGGTGGTCCAGGCAGTGCCGCCGGTGGGGGCCGTCATGCGCGCATAGGCGGTGGTCTCGGGCAACCACTCTTCCTGTTCCCACAGTCCCACCTTCAGCGCCAGCCGCAGGTCCTCGGCACCGTCGAGGTGGTCTTCTCCCTCCGGAAACCGCCAGGCGTAATTCCAGCGGACCTGGACTTCGACGTTGTCGGTGAGGCCGTACCGCAGCAGCAGTTCCGGCAGGACATGGGTCTGCTCGATCTCCTCGTTCTCGTCTTTGTAGAAGTACGTGTAGCCCCCTTCAATCTGGAAGACGCCGCGCCCGACCGTCTTGGTCGTCTTGGTGAAGTCGTGCCGATCTGTCTCGATCGGCTCTTCATACGGGTCCCGCTCCGACTCGCAGGGTTGGCTCAGCCAGTCTTCTGGCCCGATCCACTCTCCGGCGGTCGCACCGCCGACGTGGGACAACACGAGCGCACAACCGAGCAGGACTGCCAGTCTAATTCGGGCCATCTTGGTGAGTCCTCCCTAACTCATTTGCACAGAGTCGCTTCCACACACCGACGAGTCTTGTCGGTGCCCGGCACTTCCGGGACGACCGACACGTCGACCCGGATGAAACCGTCGCCTGGAATCGGGTTTCCAAGGCGGGGCGCGAGATCTCTGGCGTCGCCGCGCAACGCGGCGGCTGCCGGCCTCTGGTGGGGGTTCCGGGCTTACGCATGGCATCGACCTCTCTGCGTGCGGCGAATCAGCAAAGTCATCCCTGCGGGTTGGCGGCGACGAGAGACGATCTCTGCCGCGCGGAATGCGTAAGACAGGAAACCTTTGCGGATGCGTGGCATCACCGGTGAGCGACGCGCCGCGGGCGGGCCGCGCGGGGTGCGACCGCCGACCGGTCGTGGAGCGCCGATCTGCAGAAGACGGACAGATCGCCGTTTCCGCAGGAGTCGGTCGGTCTACAAACCTACCGGCATCCGAGCCTGTTACGCACAGGGGATCACCGGACCCTGTGCCACCGCTGTCTGGACAGCCGTGGTGTCACCGATCCGGCGGGCGGGCCGGCATTTCAGCAAGGGCGAAACATTCGATGGCAGATTCTCAGAATGCCCCGGTCACGATCGTTCTGGGCGGCACCGGGGCCATTGGCGGCGAGCTGGCGCAGATTCTGGATGAGCAGCGGCATCACGTCGTGCTTGCAGGACGTAATCGCGACCGCCTCGCTGCGCTGGAGACCGGGCAGGGCTTCGAAACCTGCGTCGTCGACGCCGCCATTCCGGGGTCCGTCGAAGCCTGCATTGCCGAGGTCGCCGAACGTCAGGGGCGCGTGACCGGCATCGCCAACTGCATCGGCTCCATCCTGCTGAAGCCGGCACACCTCACCACCGATGACGAATTCGCAGAGGTGCTGCAGACGAATCTCGGTTCCTCGTTCGCGGCCATTCGAGGGGCAGCCAAAGCCATGCGCAACACCGGCGGGTCGGTCGTGCTCGTCTCCACCGCGGCCGTGCGCATCGGTATTCCGAACCACGAGGCGATCGCCGCGGCCAAGGCGGGCGTCGAGGGACTGGCCCGGTCTGCGGCAGCGACCTATGCCAACTCCGGCATTCGCGTGAATGTCGTCGCACCGGGACTGGTGACGACCCCGCTGTCCCGAAACATCTGGGAGAACCCCGCCGCAGCCGCAGCATCGCTGG
This sequence comes from uncultured Planctomycetaceae bacterium, assembly GCA_963715185.1. Taxonomy (GTDB): domain Bacteria; phylum Planctomycetota; class Planctomycetia; order Planctomycetales; family Planctomycetaceae; genus CAVPPT01. Next base: position 283,155 of record CAVQRG010000007.1, on the reverse strand, counting down.
AGATGCACGCCCTTGGACGGCTCGGCACGCCCCGCGACATTGCCTCTCTCGTCGCGTGGCTGCTGGATCCCCAGAACGACTGGATCACGGGGCAGGTCATCGGCGTTGACGGCGGACTGGGCTCCCTCAGACGACGCCCGCGACGTACGGTGAACGAGTGACCACAGCCCGGCGCTGGCGGCGCGGGGCCTGAATGTGATGCCTCGCCTGCAACCTCTGGCGGCTGCGCCGGCCCGGTTCAAGAACCGGGGCGACACATCAACGTCCCGTCACTCCGGTGCGGTGGGTGACGGACGCCTCCGCTCGCCCGGCGCGACATCAGCAGTTACAGTGGGCGGTTTGACGATGTACGGAAGCCCGGATCCGCTCAAGCATGCCTGCCCAGGGAGACAAGACGCTCACCCCGATGATGCAGCGGTACCAGGAGGTCAAGGCCGAGACCCCCGCGCGCTGCTGCTGTTTCGAATGGGGGACTTCTATGAGCTGTTCCATGACGATGCCCGCATCGCCGCCCGTGTCCTCGGCCTGACGCTCACCAGCCGGGACAAGGGGTCCGCCAACCCGGTGCCGATGGCGGGCTTCCCGCATCATGCGCTCGACGGCTACCTGCGGCGACTGATTGCCGCCGGTCACCGGGCCGCCATCTGCGACCAGGTCGAGGATCCGAAAACCGCGAAGGGTCTGGTCCGCCGCGAGGTGACGCGGATCGTCACCCCCGGGACGCTCACCGACGAGTCGCTGCTCGATCCCCGGCAGAGCAACTACCTGGCTGCGGTCTGCCCGGTGAAGGACGCGGTCGGTCTGGCCTGGCTCGAGCTGTCGACCGGCCGGTTCCAGTGCTGCGAGTCACGCGTCGAGCATCGTGACGCCCGCGTGGGCCACATGCCGACAGACTCCGGCCTCGCGGCTGTTCTGGATGAACTCGCCCGGCTGCAGCCTGCCGAGATCCTCGTTCCCGAACAGCCCGGCGACACGCCGCTCGATGCGCTGACGGCGCAGCTCTCGACCGACAGCGTCCTCACCGAGCGGCCCGCATGGTCGTTCGCGGCCAACCAGGCGCGCGAGAGTCTGCAGCAGCACTTCGGCACGCGCACGCTGGAAGGCTTCGATCTGAGTGATGAGGACTCGGCGGGCATCACGGCGGCGGGGGCGCTGCTGGAGTATGTGCAGGAAACGCAGCGTTCTTCACTGGGTCACATCGTGAGGCTGGAGCCTTTCCGCCGCGGCGGGACGCTGCTGATCGATGAGACCACGCGCCGCAGTCTCGAACTGACGCGCACGCAGCGAACCGGCGAGCGCGAGGGGAGCCTGCTGGGGGTGATGGACGAGACCGTCACGCCGATGGGGGCCCGCCTGCTGGCAGAATGGTTGTCCAATCCGCTGACGGACGTCCGCGCCATCAACCGGCGTCTCGAGGCTGTGGCCGAACTCAACACCGAGGCCCTCCTCTGCCGGGATGTGCAGGAGCAACTGGCCGAGGCGTACGACCTGCAGCGTCTGTCGGCCCGGGTCGCGACATTGCGGGCCTCGCCCCGCGATCTGGGGGCGCTGGCGCGGACCCTCGCGCTGCTGCCGAAGTTGAAGGCCCGGCTGAGCGGCCGCTCCGCCGATCTGCTGCGGACACTCGAGGCGCGGCTCGAGCTGTGTCCGGAGGTGCGCGACGAGATCGAGTCGGCCCTGGTGGACGAGCCTCCGGTCAACAGCAGCGAGGGGGGAGTGATCCGGGCGGGCTTTCATGCCGGGCTGGATGAATTCCGCGATCTCGCCCGCGGGGGCAAACAGTGGATCGCCGCCTATCAGGCCGAGCAGATCGAGCGCACGGGCATCACTTCGCTGAAGGTCGGCTTCAACAAGGTATTCGGCTACTACCTCGAGGTGACCGCCGCCAATCGCGACAAGGTGCCCGAGGATTACGTCCGCAAGCAGACGCTGAAGAACCAGGAACGGTTTGTCACGCCGGCGCTCAAGGAGTACGAAGACAAGGTGCTGCGTGCCGAGGAACAGGCGCTGGCCCTGGAACTCGAACTGTTCAATGCCCTGCGCGAGCGGGTGTCTGCCGACTGTCGCCGGCTGCAGCAGACCGCCGAGGTGCTCGCCGAGATCGATGTGCTGACGGGGCTCGCCGTGCTCGCCGCCGCCAACCGCTACTGCCGGCCCACCATCACCGACGAGCCGCTGCTGGACATTCGCGATGGCCGGCATCCGGTGCTCGACAAGCGGCAACCCTCCGGCGAGTTCGTGCCGAACGATGTGTCGCTGGGAGCGAGGAGAGGGGAGGGTCCAGAGTCGAGAGACACGAGACAACATCACCCCTCCCCCAGCCTCTCCCCTCAAGGGGAGAGGAGTGTGTCGAGTGAGTCCGTTGCTGGAGTGACGCTGAACGAACCGGATCGGGAGGCTCACGCCTCCCGCTCGCCTGAGCATCCCACGATCGCCCTGATCACCGGGCCGAACATGGCGGGCAAGAGCACGTACATCCGCCAGTCGGCCCTCATCACGGTGATGGCGCAGTTGGGTTCGTTCGTCCCGGCCTCGTCGGCCGTCATCGGGATCGCCGACCGCATCTTCGCCCGGGTCGGCGCGAGCGACGAACTGGGCAAGGGGCAGTCGACCTTCATGGTGGAGATGACGGAGACGGCCCGCATCCTCAACTCGGCAACGTCGCGCAGCCTCGTCATCCTCGATGAGATCGGACGGGGCACGAGCACCTACGACGGCATCTCGCTGGCGTGGGCCATCACCGAGTTCCTGCACGACGAGATCGGCTGCCGCACCCTGTTCGCCACCCACTATCACGAACTGACCGAGCTGCCCGCCACACTGCCCCGTGTCGCCAACTGGAACGTGGCGGTCCACGAAGCGGGCGGCGAGGTGATCTTCCTGCACCGCATCGTGCCGGGGTCGGCCGACCGCAGTTACGGCATCCATGTGGCGCGGCTGGCGGGGGTGCCGCGCGACGTCATCGCGCGGGCGGGCGTCATCCTCGACACGCTGGAGGCCGATCATCACGATGCCCAGGGCCGCCCGACCATCCCCGCACGCGAGAGAACAGTGCGCGGCGGGGCGCGACAACTCAGCCTGTTCGAGGCAGAGCCGCATCCCCTGCTCGAAGAATTGCGCGGGCTGAACACCGATGAGCTGACGCCGCTGCAGGCGTTGCAGGAACTGGCGCGACTGCGGGCCCGGCTCGGCCACGAAGAGTGAGCCGCCCGGAACACCGGCAGCCGGTCCGTGGCGGTTGTCAACGCCAACGAAGCCCAAGGGTCCGAGCCTGCGCCTCCATCGCCTGCCTGTTCACTATTCTCAAGAGGTTGTGACGGAGGTTCTTGTCAAAGACGGCTTGGTCATACTGGTGATCTGCGAATGTGCTTCCGAATGCCAGGGGTATCTTCAACCTTGGCTTTCGAGCGTCGGCATCGTTGTCCACGGATCATGGTGACGCAGCAACGCGTTGTATTCGCAGAACGACACATCCTGGCCCTGTGTCGAAAGCAGATGGTGGCAGCAATTGTTGATCCGGTCCTGATCGTAGTTGAGGCTGTCCATGAACGGCTTGACGGCGATGCCGAACAGGTCGGTCGGCCGCACGATGTGGCGTCCGGCAAACGATGCCAACCGGCTCATCAGGCCGTCCTGAGTGCATCCCGTTCCCGGCGTGAGTCGGGATCAGACCGGAAAGGGCTGAGCAGCAGCCGGGCCCCTGGGTCACAGGTATCCCCCGGGTTGAAGCAGCAGCCCAGTGGACTGACGAGCAGGGCCGGCAACACCAGTAGATCGGACAGCAGAGCCGTCACGATCAGGCAGGAAGTCATCCAAGCGAAGCGACTGGTCGGAGAGAATTCGGAGAGGCCAAATACCAGCATCCCCAGTCCGCAGATGATGGATGTCTGGATCATCGCGGCACCGCAGTGACGGTACGCCATCCCAATCGCCTGCGTGCGAGTGCCTCCCTGCTGCAGTCCACTCTGATAGAAGCTGAGGAAATGCAGCGTGTCATCGACAGCAATCCCCAGGGCGACACTGGCGGTCATCACCATGCCGATATCGAGCGGTGTCCCCTGCCAGCCGAGAAGTCCGAACAGCAGAATGATGGGGAAGAGATTGGGGATCATGGCCACGAGGCCGGCAGCGATTCCCCCCTGTGCCAGCGTCATCATGATCGTGATCGTGAGCACGGCTCCGAGGAAGCTCTGCAGGAGATCCTGCATCAGCAATCGCTGAATGCCGTGCACGAGTGGCATGATGCCCGTGTAGCGGACTTCGACGGCTGGCGCGCCCGTTGCGGCCGCCAGCTCGGGGGCGACAACGTCCTGGAAGCGTGCGAGGAACTGACTGTAATCGAGTGGAGACAGCGAACTGACGGAGGCCGTCATTCTCCAGGACTCGCGACCCTCCTCCTCGACCAGAAGTCCTGCGCCTGTCAGCATGGGACCGGCGTGGTCGAGCCACTGTCTCAGCAACTCTTCCGCCACGCGAGGATCCGCCAGTTCCGCGGGCGTCAGCGCCGGCACGAACTGCAACGCCGAGAACGTGGCTCCCACCCCGGACACCTCGGCCGCTGCCTCTTGGACGGCCCAGATCCGCTCGAGTCGTTGAATCGCGGATGCCGACGGGTCGACGGGCGCGGACACGACGACGTCGATCGGGACAAGTGGCCCCACCTGCGCCTCAAGCCAACGATAGTCGGACAGGATGCGGCTGTCCGGGGGAAAGAGCGTCTCGATGCGGACCGACGTCTTCAGATGTTTCAGTTGCCAGCTGCTGACAACGATCGCAATCGCGGAGACGGCCAAGACCGGTTTCCAAGACCTGGTGATCCACGCAGACAGGCAGCCGGCGGCTGTCTTTTCGGTCATCGGCCGCTCGCGGCGCGTCCAGAGCGACCTCGGGGGCCAACTCTGCCACATGGCGGGGACGAGCAGCAGGAGCAGGAGGGCGCTGAACAGCACGCCCAGCGAACCATAGATGCCGAACGAACGGACGGGAGTGAGGCGACTGGGGATCAGCGAGCCGATCCCCAGCGCCGTCGTACCCGCTGACAGGACACAGGGAAGCCAGCCGAGTCGGACCGCCTCCCAAGGCGCGTGTTCCGGACCATCGTCGCTGGCGGCATCGAAGTAGTAGTTGGTGAGATGGACTCCGCCGGCGACCGTCAGGACCTGGATCAGCGGCGGGAGCACGATCAGCAGGGCACTCATGGACTCGCCGGAATAGTGCACCAGCGCCAGCGTCACTCCCTGGCAGAAGACCGACAGTCCGAACACGATCAGTCCTGCCCGGATCGATCCCAGGCAGAGGCACGCCAGTACCAGCACCACGGCCGCCGAGGGGAGTGCCAGCAGATCGAGGGCACTCCGCCCGGCGCGGTCAACGGCCAGGCCATCGATGACCGGTCCGGCCAGGTGCAGATGGTCCGGGGACACGTCGCAGACATCTTCGATGCACTGCTGGATGAGTCCGACCAACCGTTCCCGCCGCTGGAGTGCAGACGGGGTGAGGGCGATGACGACGCAGGTCTGGCGTCCGTCCGAACCGACGAATGTTCCCTTCAGCCGTTGTGCGGCCTGGTTGAGGCTGAGGGGGCGAAGACCGCCACGCAGTTGGCCGATCAGTTCCCGCCCACAACTGACACGTTCGAAGCAGGGCCCACCGTCCTGAGCGCGGAAGGCTTCATGCGTCCGCAGGGTCCTGAGCAGCGTGTCGAGACGCGGCTCTTCGATGGTGCAGCCCGGCCAACTGGCCAACACGAGGTCTCCCGATCCGAACTGGCTGACATGCTCGTCGTACGTGGCCTTGGGTGGAAAGGACCCAGGCACCCAGTCGAGGGGTGAGTTGGAATTCGTCCGCATCGCCTGAAACGCCCCGAAGGCGATGAGTGGCACCGCCGTGACGGCATAGACCATCAGCAGTCGGCACTGTCGTGCACGCAGAGACGGGAGAGGGGAGCCGTTCATGCGGCTTTGCGGGGGGAATCGTGCGTGGCGAACGGCAACGAATTGGTTCGGGACATGGTCGTGGCCACCTCGCGACGTCCGAGTGGACCGACAGGGAGCAGCGGATAGCCTGGCACGCGGCGCTGATACGCGCGATAGCGGTCTCCCAGATAGAACGCGAGTCGTTCATCCTTGAGATAGCTGCCCAGGAAGATGTAGATGGTCCACCAGCCCGTCAGGACGGCATGATCCAGCGTCATTCTCGGCGTGAGCCAGATCAACCCCAGAAAACTGAGATAGCTCGGGTGCCGAAACCAGCCATAGATCCCGCGCCTGAAACTCACGACGGGGCAGGGGCCGATTGCGGAACCAGGCCCACCAGGGGGTCCAGCCCGTCTGATACCCCAGGCCCGACAGGGACAGGCTGTAGAACAGCGCCAGCCACGCGAGCAGGAAACCGCCGCGGATGACGGCCGCAGCCCAGCCGTGGAATTCGTACACCACTCGAGAGTCCGGCACCCAGAACGCGAACACCAGCAGGAGGGTGACACAGGTCGAGAAGCAGAAGAAGCATCCATAGAAGGCCGACGGGATCCAGCGTTTCAGTCGAGCCTGCACCGTCGGAAGCAGCAGCAGGCTGTGAATGACTGCGAACTGCAGAGCCAGGAGACTGTTCTGCCCGGGGAAGAGCCCCGCCGCGATACTCCCCCCGTCTCTGAGAAAGAAGAACAGATTCCAGACGGTCCAGCCGAACAGGGCGTGTGTCCCCAGTCCGCAGGCGATGCCCAACAGCCGCGACCACTTCGGACAAAGCATGGATGCGCAGCAGGTTGACCGGTGGCGCTCGGCCGGGGCGGCGCCTGAACGCCGTCTTGAAGAGTCAGGATCATCCATGTCCGCACCCTCGGTGAAGCAGGCTATTCGGGCTTTCGCGCGACGAGACAACCGTATTGCATCGCGCCGGAACGGTAGGCCTGCAGAATCGTCTGAAACCGTTCGAGAAACAGGTCCGTATCTCGGTCGATCAGTCGTGCCAACCAGCGGACACCGCTCCGCCGGACGCGCTGCTCGCAGATCTCCCAAGTCCTGATGACCCGGCTGGTCCAGTCTTCGCAGGCCTCGACGACAAGTCCCGCGCTGGTCATCCAGTTCTGGTAGTCGGCCATCGACCCCAGCGATGGACAGAAGAAGCCTTCACAGACCTGTTCCACGGCCGACCTGTGCTGGGGGTTACTCATCTCCGGACCGGCGAGCCAGGCGCAGATCGCCATGCGTCCGCCCGGCCGAAGCCAGTGACTCGCACGCGCCAGGAACCCGGGTTTGTCAAATAGATGCTCGGTGCATTCGACGCTCCAGACGACGTCTACAGACGCCTCGGGAATCTCGACCGTTTCGGCGTCAGCCAGCTCGAAGTCGGCCTCTCGAGCGACACCGTGCCAGCGGGCCGCGAGCGTCGCCCAGGTCTTCTGAACGGGGCTGAGCGTCACTCCCGTCACGCGGCAGTGCCGGCTGCGCGCCAGATGGATTGCGGAACCTCCCATGCCACAGCCGATGTCGAGGAGACGTGCGTCCGATTCGATCCCGGCCAGCGCAGCCAGTGTGTCCGTCAGCTGCAGCTGCGCGACCCGCGGCGATTCGTCTCCGTCCCACAGACCGTGATGGATATGAGGTCCCCACAGCAGCCGGTAGAACAGCGTCGACAGGTCGTAGTGAAATCGAATGTTCTGCCGGGTCACTCCCGGGCACGTGATCATCTGGGCAACCTCCTCAGCCAGCCAAATTCCGACGAGCGCTGCGCGACTATTGGCGTGTCGCGGCCGTGCCCTGATCGACAAGCTGCGGCTGCCCGGCTACCCACAGGTCGCCCCAGATCATCAGTCGATCGGCGACTCCGATCGCACCGAGGGCTGTCGAATAGGGCGTGATCCCGAACTGTGTCTGCTGAATGGGAAAGCCACCGCGCAGGTGCAGCCAGCCGTCGTGCTGTTCGGCATCGGCTGATATCTGGACCACGCGCGTTCTGCCTCGGAGCGTGAATTCGCCTTCAATCGTGTATTCGGACAGTCCGCGGCGGCTCTTGTTCGGCTGGGGGGTGATGGCTTTCACAACGAACCGGGCTGTCGGGTCGTGACGGACATTGAGGACATGAGGTCCCAGCATGTTGGCCGTCACCTTGGCTCGCGTGGCAGCGTCAGTCGATCCCGTCAGGCCGATGTACTTCCGGGCCCCGGGTGTATCGGCGACGAAGCTCGCCATGTCGAACACCAGCTCGCCAGAGGACGGTTGGCCCTGGAGATGCAGCGCTCCCGACTTCAATCGGCCCTCCACGGCATGTTCGTGGCCCAGGCCCGTCTTGCCGACATGAACATAGACCCGGCTGCGATCCAGCGACACCTCCCCTGCCTGAGGCACCTGCGCTGCCGCGGTCTCGGGCTGACCGGGAGCAACCGCCCGCTGAGCGATCGCAGGTCGCAAACACAGGCCGATGTACAGGCAGACGATCGGCCCCAGCAAACCAACTGCCTGTTGGACCAGACGCGTCCTCGACGGGATTGCTTCGCTCATCGTTCGATTCCTGTTTCCTCAATTTCCACGCAGGTGTGCAACTCTGCACAAAGTCACGTCTATCGCCGCAACGCGGGGGGAGACTACCAACTATAGATATCGTTTGAAAGATGGATTGTGGCAATGGATCTCCCCGATTGCATGGCCAGACTGGACCGCTTCGCGCGACGGAGGGAACCCCGCAACGGATTGGCTCAACTCGCGGAATCCGTGCAAGTTCTAGGTGCTCGCAGCCTTCAGGTTGCCGGACGACATCGGCCTGCCGTGAAAGATGCTGGATGGACATACCCGGGAGTCCTCTATGGTCCGACCAGGTCCAGGCGCGTCGGTGTTTCTGTCAGAAAGTCGCCAGCAGAGCACCCGGAAAGGGACCGGGATTCCGGGTCACGGAAGCGACGGCTGACACAGACTCCTCTTGCTGAGATTCTCTGTCGAAGAGCGCGGACCGGGCCTCCTCGCGCTCCTCCCAGATCGTGAGGACCAGTCTCGCGATGATCCATCCGGTGGCCGCCCCGAAACACACATCGCTGGCGAAGTGCTGGCCCGCTTCAATCCGCTGGAGTCCGACGAGCGCCGCGAGTGAACAGCATAGCCATCGGGCGCGAGGAAAGTGATGAGACAAAGCGACTGCAAAGGCAACGGCGGCCGCTGTGTGAGCGGACGGAAAGCTCTGCCAGCGACCACCGTGGCTCAGCAGGGGAACAACCCCTGAAAGCTGTCGAGGACGGTGTCGTGATCGAAGTCGAAGTGGCGCGGGCGAGCAGGATCTTGATCACACCTGCGCTGAGCCCGCCGGCGTAGTCCGCGCTGCCGATGCGGCAGGCGATCGCCAACCTGCTCGGGGGGTTCATGATGGCGATCGCCAACAGGACGGCCGTCATGCCATAGGGGCTCCCGAAGGGTTCCATGCTGCGCAAGGCCTGATGGACCTCGTCGCCCCTTCCCCCCTCGAAGGCGGAACACGATAAAGCCACGTCGAAGGTGGAGAGACCGGCCATGGCCAACAGCAGCAACAGACCGGGAACACGGAGTCCGGACCCCGTGGGTGAGCGGGGAATCAATGTCCGCGAGACAGAGACGCCTGAACTCATACAAGATTCTCCAAATTCCGTTTCACCGCAGCGCGTAGCCTCATCGCAGAACTGGCCAGAGAACCGATGCCGGGATGCCCTGAGATCCCACCGGCAGGCGGACCGTCAGCGGTAGAAAGCCGGCGACGGCGGCTCGATTTTCGCTGCGGTCGGGCCGGTTACGTGGATCCTCGGGGCTGGACCGCGAATCGTCAGCACCATGCCCCGGGGTGTGTGCGAGAGCTCCCGGATCTCGGTGCCTGCGTGCAGGCTTCGGCTCAACTCTTTCAGATCAATGTCGTCGTCGACAATCGGCAGCGCTGACTCGTGCTGTATGATAAAGCGCTGCAGGTTGGTCAGCGGGCTGTCCCGAAACACGGCGACATCGTCCCGGTTCAGGTAGAACGGCACAGATCCCCATGTCCCGGCGATGCAGGCCACCGGCAACTCGCAGGTCCCTCGCTGCAGTTCCTCGGCCGACCGGTGTGCCAGGTCAAGTACCGAGCGCTGCTCGGCCCAGGCCGGAAAGACGTCGTGCGAGAGCTTGGTGGTGGCCGCACAGGCTGCCAGGCAGAAGGCGGCGTAAATGGTCCTGGGCCCGCAGCGATGCTGGAGCGTCACGGTCCCCAGCAGGAGGGCCGCCCACAGCGAGACCTGGACCAGCGTTTCGACGCGTCCATCCAGTTCGCAGAGATGCAGGCATCCCGCCGAGATGATGCCGAATGCGGCCAGATACAGCAGGCCCCGGCGAAAGACCGAGTGAGCCTTGACCTTCTGGAACACGCTGCTGGCGAACGGGGAACAATGCTGCCGGAGATAATAGCCGACCAGCAGCATGATCGCCGGGATGCCCGGGAGGATGTACGTGGGCAGCTTGCTGCGCGACGCTGTGAAGAACATCAGGCACCACAACGACGAGAGCACGAGGAATCCCACTTCGCGGCTCCGCCCGTGCCGATCGCGCGGGGACGAACTGGCGAGGGATTTCGCCATGGGGATCAACAGGAGACCCCACGGCATGCAGCTGAGAAACAGGGTGGGAATGTAGAACCAGCAGGGCTCCGGATGATTGGCCCCCGAGAGGAACCGGGCGACGTTGTGGTCCCAGAAGAAGAACCGCACGAAGCCGGGCATGCGGTAGCTCGCCGCCAGGTACCAGGGAAGAGTGACGACGGCCACGACGCCGGCAAACGCCGACCAGCGCCTGACGCTGAGCGCAGCCGACTGACGGTTCAGCCAGTTGTCAGCGACGAGCGGAGGCACGAGGAGCACGAGCGCGACAGGTCCTTTCGTCAGCACACCCAGACCACAGCACGCGGCCGAAAACAGCCAGAACCCCCAGCGAAAGCGCTGCCTCTGTTGGGCGACGTACGCCGCGAACAGGCTCGTCGTCACGAACAGGGCGAGCAGGCTGTCCAGGATCAGAAACCTCCCACAGCAGACGAATCCGCAGGACAGGATCAGTGCCGAACTGCCCAGGAGCGCCGCGGTGCGGCCCAGCAACTGACAGCCGAACAGGTACGTCACAAGCACCGTGAGCCAGGCCGCCGCGGCGGGCACCAGGCGGGCCGCCCAGTCGCTGGGGCCCACGAGGGCATAACTGCCGGCGCACAGCCAGTAGAACAGCGGCGGCTTGTCGAGATAGGGCTCATGATGAAACTGCGGGATGATCCACTCACCCGAGACCCACATCTCCCGGGCGATCTCGGCATAGCGACCTTCATCCGGCTCGATGAGCGGGTACGCCAGACCGCGGAAGAGCAGGAAGCCCGCGACCAGCATCAGCACCGACAGGGCCAACACAGAGGGGGATGTCGCTTCCGGAGGATTCTCGCCCCCGAACTGCAGTCGCCGCCACCAGAACGGCATCAGGGCCGAGAGCGTCCTGGGGATTTCGCTTATCGAGACGCTGCTCGACCCGGCCGCTCGGGGCCGGTGAACAACGCCGACCTCATTGATGGAGAGGCCCAGCAGGCGCGCCTCGGTGAACATCTCCGAATTGGCGAAGAAGTTTGCCGACGACGGGAGGATCTTCAGCAGGGCATCGCGCCGGAACAGCTTGAGGGCACAGTCGACATCACGCAGCGGGCTGCCCAAGAGCCCCCGGACGAGTGTGTTGTAGCCCCACGAATAGAAGCAGCGCAGCCACGAATCCTGACGACCGATCCGGAACCCCGAGACAATCTCATACTTCTCGATCAGCGGCAGCATGTCCGCGAGATCGGTGAGGTCGAACTGGCAGTCGGCATCTGTAAAGGCCACCAGCTCGAAGCGGCTGGCATCGAAGCCGGCCCGTAAGGCGGCTCCATAACCCCGGTTCTCAGGGAAGCGGATGAGCCGCACGCCCGGCTGCTGTGCGCGAGCGACTGCACGATCTCCGCTGTGCGGTCCGTGCTGCCATCGTCGACGATAATCAGTTCGTATGCGACGCCCAGCCGTGTCAGCGCCTGCACAGCCTCGTCGATGGCCCGCGCAATAACCGCCTGTTCGTTCCAGGCCGGAATGACAACGGAGAGGCGCGCCTCCGCCCATCGTCCTGTTGAAGTCTCACCTGCGGCACGCATGAGCCGAAACCTTCCCTGGTTACGATGGTCGTCAATCGTGTCTTCCTTCGTGGACGACTGACGGCAGGACCACTGGCCGGCTGCCGGGCAGCCGCACCCTCTCACTTCGTTCGCTGTTCCGCGTGCCCCGGTGCGTGTTCCGCCCGGATCCAGCGGTTTGTGAACCTTGTCCGTTGACCTTGACCGTCCGGGGTAAATCAGACACCATCCGGTCGGGCGTGAAATACTACAACTGTCGTAGGCAGGTCAAGGCGAATTGACTCCATCGACTCCACCGATTCTGGAACGCTCTCCGGGAGATGGTCTCATGCCGCACTGTCAGCTCACTCATTACGAACTCGAGCTGATGGACGTCCTCTGGCAGCAGGGCGAGGGAACCGTACAGGATGTCTGCGACCACCTGTCGCGCAACCTGGCCTATACAACGGTGATGACCACGCTCAATCTGCTCGTCAAGAAGAAGGGGGTCCTGGAACGAGTGAAGCAGGGCCGCGCCTTTCTCTACCGGCCGCTGGTCACACGCGATGAAGTTTCGCGTTCGATGCTGGGCGGACTGCGCGATGTGCTGTTTGGCGATCGTCTGCCATCGCTGATGCTGCACATGATCAGCGAAGAAGGACTGACCGCCGAGGAAGTGGCCGATATCCGTGCGGCCCTGGATCAACTGGAACGTGATTCATGACCGGTCCCGGATTCCTCGAACTGATTGCTTCCCTGGCGGTCCAGGTGTGCGTGGTTATCGGGATCTGCGCCTGGCTGGTGCGCCATACCGGCGGCGGCGATGCCGGACATCGTCTGTGGAGCGTGTGCCACGTGCTGATTCTGGCCCAGACGGCGGCAGCCCTGCTGCTCCCGCACCTGAGGCTGCTCCCCCACGCGATCGTGACGGAACATCTCCCGCTCCCGCTGGTGGCAACCTCGGAAGTCTGGCTCGGTCGCGCCGCGATGGGCGTGTGGGGAGTCGGTGCGCTGCTGTATGCCGTCGGCATGTTTCTCGGAGCGCTGAACGTACACCGGCTGATCGCCGCGGCTCAACCACTGCCACGGCCGCTCGACCCGGAAATTCCGCACGTCACCTGCCTGGTCAGTCCCCACATCTCGGTACCGTTCTGCTGGCAGATCCAGCGACCCATCATCGTACTGCCGGAGAATCTCCGCACGCATCCGGCGGAAGAGTTGCAGGCCATCATCCGGCACGAGCTGGCTCATCTGCGGTCCGCGCACCCCGTTTGCCTGTTCCTGCAGCGTCTGGTGGAGATGCTGTTCTGGCTGCATCCGCTGGTCTGGTGGGCCTCCCGCCAGGCGGATCTGCACCGAGAGTTTCACTGTGACCGCGAGGCGAGCCGTGCCGGACAGGAAACGGCCAACTACCTGCGGGGTCTGCTCCGTCTTGCTGAGACCTCGCCCGCGGGGGCCTGCCGCTTTCCGGTGGGCCTGGGCTTCGAAGGGAGTCGCAACAACATCCGCGTGCGGGTTGCACGTCTGATTCATGAATCGCGAGAGCAGCCGCCCGCGCGTTCCGCCGCACCGCTCCCCCTGGCGTTGATGGCCGCGGCGGCGGTGGCCTCCACGGTGCTCTGGCTCCCGATCGATGCCTATGCGTCGAGCCGGTCGGTGTGGTCGCCCTGGCCGCGCTGGTCTGCCCGGCGCTCTACGAATTCGGGATTGCCGCACGCGACTACGAGATTGATGGGCATCGGCAGCAGCTTCACGAGTGGAACGAGGATTGAACTGTCACCGGTCCCCGCAGGACCGGTGCCCACGAGGACGAACAATGACAGGTCGTGAGGGCGGACGAACGGCGGAGCGGCGGCGGGGAGTCACCGTGCTGGAACTCCTGGTGACGGTCGGCATCATCGGCGTACTGGCAGGTTTGCTGCTGCCCGCGGTCCAGCAGGCGCGAGGCCTGCGCCGACTGCAGTGCACCAACCACCTCAAGCAGATCGGGCTGGCGATCCACAACTATCACGACCAGCACCGGGCCCTGCCGATCGGCCGACGGGCCGATGCCGTCGGCGCATCGGCCTTTGGCTGGGCACCAGCAATTCTGCCTTTCCTCGACCTCGTGACGCTGGCGCACCGCATCGATGACGAAGCCTCGGTTACCGCGGCAGTCAACGACGAGGCACGGACCCAGACGCCTGTGGTCTTTCGCTGCCCTTCGGATCCCCAGGATCTGACGTTCGCGCTGTATGCGGAAACCGACGAGCATCACACGGCCCCGTTCGCGGCCGACACCGTGCTGACCGTGCTCCCCAGCGCCAACTATGTCGGCGTGTTCGGAACGAGCGAGCCGGATGACCGACCCACGCCCCCCGGCGAAGGGACATTCGTCGGCGACCGTTCCGTCCGATTCCGCGACGTCATCCGCGGTCTCAGCAATGTCGTCATTGTCGGAGAGCGGACCGCCCGCAAGTTGCCCGCCACCTGGTTCGGTGTCCCCCTGGCCGGAGAGGACGCGGCTGGTCGGCTGCTCGGGAACGCCTGGATCGGTCCCAACCGGGATGACGCCGATGAGTGTGAGTTCGACAGCCGACACGCCGGTTGCACGAACTTCCTGTGGGGGGACGGACACGTGCGTTCGATCGCCGATTCCATCGACACGCATCTGTACCGCGAGTTTGCGAAACGCAACTGAGCCGGGTTCGCGATGACTCGCCGTCGCCCGGGCGTCCTGACTGAGACTCGTGCCTGCGAGAGCCAATGCGCGGGCGGCCTGTCACGCAGGGGGAAAGCGTCGTTCCGGAAAGCGTCGTCGGAACCTTGAGCAAGCGTTTGCATCCCGGGACTTCTTGCCCCAAGGGATGCCGCTTCATTCTTCAGCAGACGGGAACGACTTCGAGCATGTCGTCTTCAGTAGCGGTGTCTGCTGGTTATCGCCCCCGGTTAGCCGGAGAAACCGACCGGCTGGAGCCGGCATCGACCCGATTGACTGGCCAGTGTGGCCGGTCGCCCCTCACGGGTCACGCGGATTGCCGTCTGGATGTCGGCATCTTCCTGCAGGTCGTAGTCGAGTCCGGCATGGGCTGACCCAACCGGGACATCAGGCGTTACTCCGGCACCGGCCATCTCCCGCCCACTGGGTGAGTAGAACTTGGCGGTGGTGAGCTTCAGGTCGCCGCCGACGGACCGCAGCGGGAAGTGCGTCTGCACCGTCCCCTTGCCGTACGACCGACGTCCCACGATCACACCACGCTGATTGTCCTGGATGGCGGCCGCGAAGATCTCGCTGGCACTGGCACTGTTTTCGTCGACGAGCACCACCAGCGGCACCTTCCAGGTGCGGTCGTAGGTCGCCTTCTCCAGCGAGTTGTCCTCGGCGTTCCGCCCCTTGGTCGCAACGATGTTGCCACAGGCCACGAACCGGTTCGAGACGGCGATCGCCTGGGTCAACAGTCCGCCCGGATTGCCACGCAGGTCGAAGACCAGCGTCTGCATCCCTTCGCGGTACAGCTGCCACAGCGCCTTGTCGAGATCGTCGGCCGACGATTCGCTGAACTGCTTCAGCCGGATGTAGCCCACCTTGTTTTGCGGGTCGATCATCTGCGTCCCGGTGACACTGCTGACATAAACGCTCCGGCGGGCCAGAGTCACTTCGTCTTCCTGGCTGCCACGCCGGACTCGCAGACGGACGGACGTCCCGGAGGGGCCGGCAATCTGATCGGCGACTTCGTTGAGGCTGAGCCCCTGCATCGAGCGGCCATTGATACCCACGATGACGTCGCCCCGCTGCAGGCGGGCCTGGGCTGCCGGTCCACCATCGATCACGCCGACAATCTTCGCACCGTTGTCGTCGGTCTTCAGCTCCACGCCGACACCCACGATGTGCTCTTCAAGTCCGGCACTGGGCCCGGCCGCGGTGGCAGAGGGCACATACGCCGAGTACTTGTCCAGCGAATCGAGCGAGCCGTTGACGAACTCCAGGGCCGCCGCTTCTGCCCGGATGTTCAGCGACTGGCTGACCATCTGGGCCGCGTACTGCATGACACTCACACCCTGCTGCGAACTGCGGACCGGCTGGCTCTGCGCGAGACTGGCGAGCTGCGACTGAACCTGGCGGACCGCCGTGGGATTCGGACGGGCACCGACCGCCTGCAGGAAGGCGGGATGCTCCAGCGCCTCACTCAGGCTGTTGAGGGCGTGAGCCGTCCGCGTCTCGTAGGCCGCGGGATTCACGTGACGCTGGTCGATCAGTCGCGAAGCTTCCTGGTAGAGGGACGTAATCTGTCCCATGGAAGCGGTCCGCAGGAACCCGATCATCCGCGAGTCCGTATAACGGTACGTCAGCTTGTTGCCGATCGACTCCAGATCACCGGCCGGTGAGCTGGGCTGAGCGCTTCGTAGCTCGGCGCCGAATACAACGGAGTCTCGTAGGTCGGCGCTACCAGCTCTTCGAAGCTGGGGGAGACGCCCGGCCCGACAGGACTCGTCGGAGACTGATAACGTCGGGACTGCAGGTTCTGCAGTGTCGCCGGCAGCACCGCGTAATCGCGGGCGACCGGGTACGCCAGAGGATTCGAGGCGAGGGGACTGGCCGGAGCGAAGGAAGTCTCGTCTCCCATCGCGGAGCCGACGGCGAGCAACAGCGTTGCCGCCAGCATGGCCAGCAGTCCCAATCGGCTTGGATGATCAGAGGTCGTCTTAGTGGTTGTCATGGTGAGGTGTCCCTTTCCTGGATGAAGAAGTCTGACCGTGGAGTGCGTCGGCCCGGAAATCACAGAACCGGATGACGCGCGACTAACGTGCTGGTGACCGGAATGGCGTCGTCGTCGAAAGACGGCTGAGTGACGGCGTGAGGGCTGAGCTCTCCGCGAAGGACGCGAACCGAGGAAGGTGCCTCGATTCCGATCTTCACTTTGCCGCGCCCGGCCGAGATCACCTTGATGACAACGTCCTGGCCAATATGAATCGTTTCGTGCTGCTTGCGAGTGAGAACCAACATTGCTGAAGCTCCTTTCTGGGGTGACAACCTTCCTGACCGGAAGATTCGTGGACGTCTGAGTGTTGTCTGAATGACTCTCAGCAGCCCATCGTGTTGTGATAAATGGGACATAGGCAAGGGGCGTGCCAATTGCCCTTGACACACCAGAGATCAGCACCCAATCCGTTATCAACAATCGAGATGCGGACGAACATGCAGTTTCCGCCTGTCTCCAATACGATGACATCTCTGTAAGAAGCTCCATCCTGAATCCGGGGTTGACTTGTCATTTCGACATCAATCTCTGGAAATGAATCATTTGGATCGCACAAACATAGATAGCGCTTTTCACGCGAGAAGGGCACACGCGAACCGGCCATTACTGCCGGTGCTCGAAAGAATCGCCCGATCGGGGTTGCCCTGTGTCGGTCAGAGAAGGACTGACGTCAGCGCGATTGCGCAGGTGCGCGAAGACTGCAGGGGCGTAGCGATTCTGCGGCGGAAGAACGGGCGGAGCAGGGTCGAAACGGGGGTGTCAGCACCCCGTGCGTCGGCTAGCCGACAAGTTCCGCGATCGGCGCGTGATCGCAGAGTCCGGCGATGGGCCACGATTCGGTGTCGACCACCTGACGATCGATGCGCAGCGCTTCGTAGATCGTGGCCGCGATCTCTGCGAGGGCGATCGGACGGTCGATCGGTTCCGCGGCATGGGCGTCGCTGGCACCAAGCACCTGTCCGCCGGGCAGGCCGCAACCTGCAGCGATGGCGGACCACACGTTCGTCCAGTGATCCCGCCCGCCAGCCTCGTTGAGCTGCGGACTGCGGCCGAACTCTCCGGCACAGACCACCAGGGTCTCCGAGAGCAGACCCCGCTGCTGCAGGTCGTCGAGAAGGGCGGCACACGCCTGATCAAACTGCGGACAGATCGTATCGCGATAGTCGAACAGCGTGGTCGGGGCATGATGCTTTTCGGCATGCGCGTCCCAGCTCACGGTGCCTGTCAGCCGATCCATCATGTTCACCGTGACGAAGCGCACGCCGTCCTCGATCAACTGCCGGGCTGCCAGGAAGCTGCGACCCGTGTCGTTGTCGCCATATGCATCCCGCAAGGCAACCGGCTGCCGCTCGAAGGGAAGCAGCCTGGGGACAGATTCCGCGGCCTGGGCACCATCCACAGGTGGTGCGTCCTGGTGCAGCGACAGCGGAGTGAACGCATCGCCGAGGAAGCCGGCACCGTCTCCCCGATAGGCGGACACTCCCGTTTCCGACAGGCGTCGGGGGACGATCACATGGGCGGGCGTGGCCCCGCGGGCCCAGCAACCGGGTGGCCATCGCTCCCAGGCTGGGATGGATGACTTTGCTCGTCGTCAGCCGACCGGTCTGGAGCAGTTGCAGCCCGGTCTCATGAATGGGGGCCGCGTCGTGGTACAACGACCGCAGGATGGAAAGGCGATGGGCGCGCTCGGCGAGGGCGGAAGTCCCTCACTGAAGCAGATGCCGGGCAGCGAAGTCTGAATCGTGCGCAGTGGACCACGAATCTCACGCGGAGCTTCGGGCTTGGGGTCGAAGGTCTCGAGCTGACTCGCCCCGCCGGACATCACGATCAGAATGCAGCTGCGATCCCCACTTCGTTCCCGGGCGCGGCGAATGGCAGCCTGCTCGGCGGCGGAGAGCCCGACAACACTCAACCCGCCGACAGCGAGAAAATCGCGCCGCGACACGCCACTGCGGAGCTGAGAAGACCCGGTAACCGCGGTCATGGGCAAAACCAATGTCGGGGGAAGGGACTCCTGAATCGCCCCAATGATAGTCGGTTGCGCCGGTCTGCAACACTCGGGTCTGCGAGAAATCGGCCTCCGGAGAGCCGATTGCCCTGCGATTCCTGCCGGATTAGCATCAACAGGCAGGCGAACTGCGCCCATCATCGCGTCATCCGGGAAAGGATAAAGCCATGCCGTCGCGTTCTGTTGCACTGCTGACGCTGGGGCTCGTCGCGATCTGCCACCTCCCCCCGGTGTCCGGGGCGGACATCGAGCGGACCGAGGTCGCGGCCACCCTGCGACGGGCGGTCCTGTTCTTTCACGACCATTGCGCCAAGCAGGGCGGATACGTCTGGCGGTACAGCCGGGACCTCCAGCTCAGCGAGGGGGAAGCAGAGACCGGCCCCGAGACCATCTGGGTGCAGCCCCCGGGAACTCCCGCGGTCGGACTGGCGCTGATCGAAGCCTTCGATGTCACTGGCGATCGTCGCTACCTGGAGTTCGCCCGCGAGGCAGCTCACGCGCTGGTGCGGGGGCAGTTGCAGTCCGGAGGCTGGTTTTACAGCACGCACTTCGACCCCGCCGAGAGACTCAAATGGGGCTATCGGGACAACATGGCCTTCCGGACGAGTCAGCGCCGAAAGAACTCCACCAACATCACCACGCTCGACGACGACACCACCCCCGGCGCACTGCGGTTCCTGATCGCCATCGACAAACGGCTCAAGTTTGAGGATGCCGCGATTCATGAGGCGGCACAGTTCGCACTCGAGGCTCTGCTGAAGGCGCAGTACCCCAACGGCGGCTGGTACCAGAACTGGGATCGCTATCCCCAGTCCCCCGATGAGAGTGAATACCCCGTCCTCAAGGCGACGTATCCCACAGACTGGAGCCGCAAGTGGCTCAACGACTGGCCCGGACGCTATTACACCAACGACAACGTCACCGGCATGATGATCGCCACGATGCTCGTTGCCTGGGAGACCTACGACGACGAGCGGTTTCTGCGGGCGGCCAAGAGGACGGGCGACTTCCTGCTGCTGGCCCAGATGCCCGATCCGCAGCCGGCGTGGGCCCAGCAGTACGATCCGTCGATGCATCCCTGCTGGGACCGCAAGATGGAGCCCCCCGCGATCAGCAGCCACGAATCACAGGAAGTGATGCAGGCACTGCTGATGCTCACCAGCCGTACCGGTGATCGCCGTTATCTCGAACCAATTCCGCTGCGCACTGGCCTACCTGCAGAACTCCCGGTTGCCGGATGGTCGCCTGCCGCGATTCTATGAACTCCAGACCAATCGGCCGCTCTACATGACCGACGACTACCAGTTGACCTCCGACGCCTCGGACGCACCGACGCATTACGGCTGGGTGTTCGACAGCGAACTGGCGGACATCGCCAGCACCTATGAGCGCGTGAAGTCGGGCGGCCCGCTGACGCTGGACACGCGTCCCACGGACACGCAGGTACGTACCACCATCGACGCGCTCGATGAGCGCGGCGCGTGGATCGACCCGCGCGGCATGAAGGGCTTCCGCAAGGCTTCACCAGAGGGAGTCATCCAGTCCGAGACGTTCATCACCAACGTTCGCCTCCTGTGTGCTGCCCTGCGTGATTGACGTCGCGATCGCCCGCGGGCGCACGGAGCGGGTTACCACGGACGACGAGCAAGCCGCGTAAGGCCGGTGCGCAGCGCCCCGCTCGCCGACGCATCGCACTCGGCGGCTGAGTTCTGCGGTGCGGTCTACTGCAGTTCTGCGAACTGGCTCAGCAGCGTCTCGACGATGCGGGTCGAGGCCTGTTCCTCGACATTGCTGGTCCCCAGCCAGGTCTCGTAGCCGCCGAGTTCGTGATGTTCGGGGGTCGGCAGGTAGCCGTACGAACCATTGGCCAGCTCGATGGTGAAGGTCATGTCGAGCGGACTTTGCTCCTTGAGTTCGAGGCCGGTCTCCACGAAGGTCTCGAACGGAATGGCGGCGATGCCGAGGCCCCCCAGGCGAAAGGCCTGCAGCGGCACGTCGACGGTGTCGGGTGCTTCGGCCAGCCTGCGGACCCGCTCGGCATAGACCCGTTCGTGGGTGTGCCAGCGTTCGGCGTCTTCGGGTCTGGACATCACGTCGTCGAAATACGCCAGCAGCTCGGGAGTCGGCTTGCGGGTCCTCAGGTTCAAGTCCACCATGCGGGCCGAGAGTGGCACCCACTCCTGAAAGGAGATCCCCTGGTGGGCCTCATAGACGGCGGCGGCCACGCGGTCGGCCACCTGCCGCATCTTCTCGTAGGGGGGCAGCCGTGGCCCCCGATCGCGGAAGTTGATGTTGTTGATATTGCCGCTGGTGCCGTTGGTCATGATCCCGACGAAGGCCGATTTCGAGGCGTCGGCGGCCAGCAGCTCGCCGATCCGCTCCGCGAAGAGGGCAAAGTAGTCGGCCGAGACATGTCCGTTGGGCACGCCCCCCACGTAATGCAGTGAGTAGTTGGCGAGCAGGGCGATGGGATCGCCCGTGATGGATCTGACCGACACGAAACTGACTTCGGGATCGACGGGACCGGCCGGCCGCAGCAGCGCCTTGCTCCCCGACGGGGGATTCATCCGCACCTTGTCGAAGCCGCCGAAGGGGTTGCGGTGCAACTGTTCGTCGGACGTGAACCAGCGGCGGTTGAAGACCTCTTCGGGCACCTGTGCCTGTCCCCAGCCGATGACCGCCGGCTGCAGGTTGCCGATCGCAATCCGCACGCTGTCGGCGATGCGGTGCGCGAGGAACGACTGGTAGTTGCTGAACTCTTCGACGGGGATCACCTTGGTGTCGCCACGCGCTGTGGTGGCGGAGTGCGTATGGGTGGCGGCCAGCAGCACGTGACTGCCGGGCAGATCGGTTTCGGCCTCGACGAGGGTGCGGGCCGCGTCGAACACTTCGCGCGGAATGCCGACATTGTCGCAGATCACCAGAGCCAGTTGCGTGTCGCCATCGTCGAGGACGAGCGCCCGGGCATGCAGTTCATCGTGGATGTACGTCGCGGGCGTCGGTGCCCAGCCCCCCACGATCTTTTCACCCAGTGCAGGGGTGATGTTGCTGGTGGCGGCCCCGGCCCGGAAGACCCGTTGAGACGAGGCCTCGTCGGCCGCGACCGAGGCAGACCAGTCGCCCAGGCCTGCGGTGACCAGACAGGCCAGACCCAGAACAGTTCGCCAGGCAGTGTGCATCGCTGATCTCATTTCGATTCGGCTCCCCCGTGAGGACGGTGATGGCATTCGTCAGCCGCTTGTGACAGGATGTTCCCACAGTATGTTCCAAAGGGAATCGGAAGGAAAACCCTTCACCCGCCGGAAAGCCGGGAGAAAGGAACGTCGACCAATGAGGTGTGCCGTCTGCCAGTCGCGAAACCTGCTGGTCGGTGTGATGCTGGCGGTGGCCAGTGGCAGCCTCGGCGCGGATGAGGTCCGCGTCACGCCCCGGACACCTGTGCAGGATGCCGAGCTGCGGGACTGGCTGCAGAACATGGTCGGCCATCATCGCTACACTGTGGACGAAGTGACGGCGGCCACCGGCCTGACGACCGCCGACGTGACCGCAGCCCTGCAGCGCTGGGGGATTGGACAGCAACCGCTGGCGGCTCCGGCCGGCCGACTGCTGGTGCTCCCGTATCCGGGGGGTCGGCACCCGCGGATCGGCTTTCTGGAAGGGGCCGTCGATCCTCAACGGGAAACCAAAGTGAGTGTGTTCACCCCCTGGCATGACCCGGAAGCGCCGCGCGCCGACTACGTCGTGGTCGATGTGCCCGAAGCGATCTGGTCGAACCTCGGGCTGACGTACCTTGCCCACACGCATGTCCCCACGCTCTGGACGGAGCAGGGAATCGAACTCGAACAGCTTGAGTGGCTCCACGGGCCGGCGGGGACCCTCGAGGTCGAGCGCCGGCTGCCCAACGGGATCGTGTTCGCTTCGCGGGTCAGCCCGCGGTCCGATCATGTGCGGATGACTCTCACACTGACGAACGGGACGCCGGAGACTTTGACGGATCTGCGCGTGCAGAACTGCGTGATGCTCAAGGAGGCGGCCGGGTTTTCGCAGCAGACGAACGACAACAAGCATCATCGCCCCCCCTACATCGCCTGCCGGGACGAGAGCGGGACCCGGTGGATCATCACGGCGTGGACGCCGCTGCATCGGGTGTGGGGGAATGCGCGGTGCCCGTGCCTGCACTCCGATCCGAAGTTTCCGGACTGCCTGCCCAGGGAGACCGTAACCGTGGAGGGGTGGCTGTCGTTCTATGGCGGGGCCGGGATCGAAGGGGAGCTGGATCGCATCCACGAGTCTCGATGGTGGGCGTCGACGATCGCCCCGCGTTGATGTGAGCGCCGGGAATCGGCGGTTCCGGCCCCGCTTCGTTGACACCTGTCTCCTGACAGGGGTAGAACGAGGTTGTAAGATGATGTGAGTCTGCGTGACAACGACAGGATGGCGGGACGCAGGGATTCCCCCCGGGGGGAGATCTCACGTGCTTTGATCATAAAAAGGACACCCGTGATGCCAAACAAAATGATCCGGCTGCTCGCCCTCGCCCTGGCCCTCGGGGCCACCCAGCAGGCTCAGGCCCAGTTCTTCAGTTCGTTCTCAATCGGGTTTTCGCCGTACTCGAGTCCCTACACGGTCAACCGTGTGGCGTTTCTGCCGGTCGCGAGCACCTGGTCGTCGTCCAACAGCTGCTGCGGATTTGCGACGACCACGGCCCTGTCCTGCAGCAGTTGCTTTAGCTGCAGCAGTTGCGGCATCTGCGGTTGCAACCCGTGCAGTTGCAGTTCCTGCGGCAGTTGTGGATCGTGCGCGGACTGCTCGAGTGGGAGCTGCCCGGGGGGCAACTGCGGGCTGACATCGGGATCGAGCGTGCAACCCAGCCCGGACTCGCCCTCCACAGGGGCCAGTCCCTCAGTTTCTCCCTCGCCGACCCCGAGCCGGGATTTCCTCCCTACACAGCCGACCACCCCCCGGACCTATTCCGATGAGCCGACGGAACCCCGGTCCGTGCTGCCAGGAGGCGGTTTCGAAATGCCCCTGCGGGGTGAGTCTCCGACCGGTGGAGACTCGGAGTCGTTCAAGCCGATCCCTCAGCGGAAGTCGGACGAGTCGGCTGACGACGAGAGCGAGAACGCCGCCGAGTTGCTGCCACTGGACGTGAAGTCGAGCATCGCCCATCGGGTGACGGTGCCCCGCTCCCGCCTGTTCTACCAGGCGCGGTATCAGACCCCCGTCGTGTCACGGATCCGCGTGCGGCCGGGCACACTGGGCGACGACAGCATCCAGACCAAGGTCGCTGCCCGGTAAGGGCAACAGCGGTGGGGCGCGCGACTCGCCGGATGAGCATGCGTCCGCTGTGAGCGACCTGCCCACCGACCTCAGCGCCGGCGGTTCTGCACAGATGTGCCTCGGCACCGTCACGCCGCGTCATGCAGCAGACGCGATCGTACATCTTCCCTTCGCCTCGGCCGGGCGAGGTGTTCTAGGGGCCGGCCGGCCCCGCCGCCTGGCTGTCGTGTGATGGCGGCCCGTCGTCCGATGACTCGCACTCCTCACTCTGCGGGGGATTGAGGAGAGATTCGCGGCGGCGCTGCCAGTCGCCCCAGCAGTCGTCGGGGTCGATGTCGCGATAGCCCCGACTGACCTCCAGTTGAGCGACCACCTCGCGGCGGAGCGGACGGGTGCGGGCCTCGGCGCGAATGCGCAACACCTCCTCCTCGGTCAGCGGTTGGCCCTTCAACTCCTCGGCGCCAGCAGCAGCAGCGCCAGCGGGGGCATAAACACCGGAATCTCACGCGGAAGGTCCGCCATGCGCTGGGGCCTCTCGACCCGGGAGGTTTGCACTGCGCCGCGACAGCGGACGAGTTTCTGCGCCTCCAGACTGGTGGGGAGCGTACGTCTGAACGGGTCGGGCTGCAATCGGTCGGGGTCCGCCAACAGGGTTTCTCGATACCGCAGCCGAGCAAAGTGGGGAATTTCCCCCGGTATTCCCCGGCCGAAATGGCCTTGCGGCGGATTCTGCAGGATGTTACCGTCCCCGCCCCTTTCCTCACTGAGGTCCCTCTCGGACCACTGCGTTTCCCTGCACGACTCCCACTGCTGCCACTACCACGTCGACGGTCCCCCGGGACCGCGCGACCGTATTCTGCCGGCCCGTTACCGGCCTCCCGTCCGTTCAGATCACCGATCACGAGGTTCCGTGCGATGCACGCTTCCCCCGCACCCGTTTCGCGACTGACCCTGAGCGTCCTGATGACCGGCGCGCTGTTCGTCCTGCTGAGTGGCTGCAACCAGTCCAGTGGCCTGATGAACAACCAGGTCGGCAAGACGCAATACTCGCAGCAGAACTGGACGGCGGCCCGCCGCGAGTTCGAACAGGCGCTGATCGACTCGCCCGAGAACCCCAACTACGCGTACAACGTCGCCTCCGCCATGGCCAAACAGGGGGACCTGATTGGCTCCGAACGGATGTTCCGACATGCGCTCACTCTGGATCCCCGGCATCAGCCGTCGCATCATGGACTGGCCGCGTTGCTGATGCAGCAGGGGCTCACGGAAGAGGCGCAGCTCCATCTCCAGGAGTGGAACGCCACACAGCCCAACCTCCCCGAGTCACATGTCGAGATGGCCTGGATGCATCGCCAGCAGGGAGACCTGGCCTCCGCAGAGGCGTCTTTGCACCAGGCATTGCGGCTGGACTCCCACAACGCCAACGCGCTCGCGCAGCTCGGCCAGATCTACCAGGAGACCGGGCGCGTTCAGCAGGCGCAGGCCCTGTATCAGCAATCCCTGGCACAGAACCCGTACCAGGCCGGCGTGAAGTCGCGGATGCAGGCGCTGAATCCTCAGCAGCCTTCTGCCGGCGGGCGCCTGGTCGCCTCGACCTTCCCCGCACCACATGCACTCCCCCCGCAGACAGCCAGTGCCATGCCGCCAGGAGCAATGCCAACTGGCGCGATGCCACCAGGCTTCATGCCGGCAGCGATGCAGTCGGGCGCCATGCCAATGCCTGCGCCGTACATGTCTGGTCCCGTGATCCCGGCCGGAGCCATGATGCCTGCCGGCCCGTCCTCCCACTATGCGATTCCAGCCGGCATGCCCCAGCCAGCGCACGGTCCGCTGCTGGCACCCCCGTCGGCCTCCCTGCCGCCGGGATCTGTGCCGATGGGAGGCATGCCATCGGGAGCGATGCCGATGAGAGCCCCCATGCCGCTGGACCATGCGACGGCATCGCCCGTGCCGATGGCCAACCATCAGACCCTGCGGGTGACGCCGTTCTAACGGAGTTGCCCACCGGTGGTGTCTTCCGGGCAGCGGACGAAGCAACAGGCAGCGGCAGCACACGCCCGGGGTTCAGCCCCCGGTTGTGAAGCAGCGCCGGCCGGTCAGTTGCCCAGCACCCAGAGTGTGAAGGCCTTCGGCTTCAGTCCCGCCTCGGCGAGCACCTGACGCACGGTCTTGGCATCATCCTTGGCGAAGGCCTGCTCGGCGAGCACGCCGGCCTCATCGCGGTAGAACACGCTCATGCGGCCATCAACAATCTTGCCGATGATGTTCTCCGGCTTGCCGGTCTGTCGGGCCTCTTCGGTGAGTCGATCCCGCTCCACCTGCACGGCGGCGGGATCCACGTCTTCGACGTTGGCCACGGTCGGCTTCATGGCGGCGATGTGCATGGCCACATCACGCAGCACGTCGGCCTTGTGGTTGTCGCCGACCGCCTCGAACAGCACGGCGGTCTTGCCGTCATGATGGACGTAGGCGCCGAGCGGCCCCTTGACGCGGGCGACGCGCGCGATGACGAACTTCTCGCGAATCTTGTTGATCGTCGTCTCAAACTTCTCCCGGAGGGTTTGTGCACCGCCCGGGACCGGCTGTCCTAGAAGTTCTTCGACATCCGCGGCGCCGGGACCGTTGAGCAACTGGTTCGCCAGTGCCTCGCCGAGGGAGACAAACTCGCTGTTGGCCGCCGTCGGGGCCGACTCACACTGCAGCTCGACCATCGCGGCCTGCTTCCCGTCGTCGGAGATGGCGACGAAAATGCGGCCTTCCTCGGTGGGGTTGGCCGACCGCTTGCCGATGGCCTTGCCAGACTGCTCCTGCAGAATGGCGATGGCCCGTTCCTCGTCGCCCCCCGCCTCGACCAGTGCTTTCTTGCACTCCATCATGGGCAGGTCAGTCTTTTCGCGCAGCGCCTTGACGGCAGCAGCAGTGATCTCAGCCATCGTCTTCTCCTCGCATGTCCTCAAGATCCCTGCACGGCGGCCGCCGGAGGGGTTGTGTCCAGTGAGCCACGATCACGCCGGTGACGTGTCGGCACCGGGCGGTCCTTCCCGAAGGGGGACACTCCCGGATCGCGGCCGGTTCCAAGGCCCACCACCAACCCGACGCATTGGGTGATGGCGGACGGTCCAGGGGTCGCTCACTCAACCGATACTGGGAATCGCCTTGGGTTCGTCAGCCGGCTGCCGAGACTCGGGCTTGCTCGGAACGAGCATCTTGCCGGACTCGATGGCCTGGGCCAGGTGACCCAGAATCAACTGGATGGAGCGGATACTGTCGTCGTTGCCGGGAATCGGGAGGTCGACATCGTCGGGATCGCAGTCGGTATCGAGCAGTCCAACGACCTTGATACCCAGCAGCTTCGCCTCATGCACGCAGTTGTGTTCCTTGTTGGGGTCCACAATCACGATCGCCTCGGGCATCCGGTTCATGCTGCGGATGCCGTCCAGGTTGCGGCGGATCTTCCGCAGCTCGCGGAGCAGTCGTGACTGCTGCTTCTTGGAGTACGTCGCCAGCTCGCCACTCTTTTCCAGTTCTTCGAGCTGCTCGAGTCGCTGCAACCGCGAACGCACGGTACGGAAGTTCGTCAGCGTGCCCCCCAGCCAGCGCTCGGTGCAGTAGGGCATTCCGGCGCCTGTGCGGCTTCCTGAACCACGGCGGCGGCCTGCCGCTTCGTCCCCACGAACAGCACCAGGCTGCCCTGAGAAGCCACCTTGTGCAGGTATTTCTTCGCCGTCAGCAGTCCGCGGACGGTTTCCTTCAGATCAATGATGTGGATCCGATTTCGTCGTCCATAAATGAACCGACGCATCTTGGGATTCCACCGGCTCGTGCGGTGCCCGAAATGGACGCCAGCTTCGAGAATGTCCTTGACGACGATGTCCGCCACTTATCGTCACTCCTCACTTTGACTTCGGGTGATTCGACCAGAATCGAGCATCCTATCGACTGGCCTGCGGAGCGTCAAACGATTCCCTGCCGCCGAAGCGCGCCTCGTCCGCAGCCGGATCTCACCCGGACCCTATACTCCCTCGAGCCACCAAAGTTGCGGATTGGCTGCTAACGCTCGCCAACCGTGAGCGTCTTAAGTTAGAGTGCAGCAATCAGATTACGGGCTCTCGGAGGTTTGCGGAGATTCTGACGTCCAGGCAGACACCCTCTCCCCGCGTCCCACTCCGCAGGATCCGCTGGGCCTGATCACTCTCAACCAGAACCGTCGCCGCTCCGGTGATGTCCGTTGCCATGTCGAAACACCCAAGTCTGTGGCGCTTGTGTTTAGGAATTCTGGGAACACTGCTGGTCTGCGGGCCCTTGTTGAGTCAGGATTCTCCTCCGGCTGAGGAAGCACCCGGCACCAGCGCCCCCGCCGAGGGCATCATCTATGTGCCCTTCGACGAGCTCGACAAGGTCCTGGAGCAGCCGGACGGATCGGTGGTGCTCCCCTTTGGTGAGTATCAGGAACTCTGGCGACGGGCGCAGGGAGCGGAACAGGGGGTCATCGCCCCACGCTTCGATGCCGTCATCACCCGGGCCGACTACCGTGCGGTCGTCGATGGCGAACTCGCGAGAATCACGGCCGACTTTCGAATCCACGTGATCGGCAGACCCTGGGTCGAACTCCCGCTGAAGTTTGGCGACGCGGCCGTGGGGCAACTCACCAGTGACGAAGGGGACGTCCTCCTGCGCGGCACCGGTGAGGGGGCCTGCGTGCTGCTGCTCGGTCAGGCCGGGGAGCAGAGTGTCACCCTCGAACTGACGGCCCGTGTCACAACGTCTCCCGAGGGCGCGAGCTTCGCTTCGAGATCCCCCCCGTCGGCATCACCACGTTCGAGATCACCATCCCCGAGGCCGACCAGACTGTCGAGATTCGTCCGCGGCTGCTGCAGACGGCCGACGGCGACCAGGCCGCGAGCACACAGGTGAAGGCCCACCTGGGGGCCACCGACCACATCGCCGCCCACTGGCACCCGCGCGTAAGCACCCAGCCGGAGATGGAGCTGTTGGCCAGTGTCACGAATCGGCAGCGGGTGACCCTGGATGAAGGACAACTGCACAGCGATGCCTGGCTGAACTTCGACGTGCTGCGGGGACAACTGCAGGAGCTGCGTCTCGTCGTCCCGGCCGGCCGTCGAATCCTCGATGTCTCGTCGTCCGCACGGCTCCGCGGGTGGCAGGCCGAAGAGCAGGAGGGCCGGCAGGTCGTCCGCGTCGAATTACTGACGCCGACCGACAAGAACGTGGAAGTCGAGATCCATACCGAGCAGCCCCTCACACCGGGACCGGTTGCCGTCGCGGGCTACGAGGGGGACGACATGGTCTGGGGCGTCCATGCCCTCGATGTCGTTCGCGAGAGTGGGGAGCTGGCCATTGCCCACGGGGCCGATTTGAGCCTGAGGGTCGTCGATCAGCAGGGGCTCGTCCGCATGGAGCCCGCGCATCTGGACGAGAAACTGCGGGACGGTGCGGCGCTGGCCTATCGCTTCTACAACCCCGCTTTCACGCTGCGGGTGGTGTCCGAACCGATCCAGCCGCGGTTGCTCGTCGACCATCGGGCCGACCTGGTCTTGCGCGAGGAGGAGCTGCGCACCGAGTCGACCCTGCACTACACCATCCAACGCGGCGGAGTGTTCGCCCTGCAACTGCAGGTGCCCGACGGGATGACCGTGCAGGATGTCCAGAGTGATGCCCTGCAGGCGTATCGTGTCGATGACGGCGTGCTGACGGCAACGCTGGCCGAGAAGACCGAGGGCGATGTCTCCCTGGTCGTCAACGGCTTTCAGAACTGGGAGAGCGGCGCCGTGGCGGCCAACCTCCCGCTGCTCGAACCACGGCATGTCGAACGGGAGACCGGCCTGGTGCGGCTGTTCGTCCCACCCGGCCTGGAAGTGGTCAGCAACGAAGAGAACGTCGTGTCGGCGCAGTCGGCGGCCGTCCCTCCTGGTGAAATGCTCCAGGGGATTCCCCTCGCAGCGACATGGCAGTTCACGCGGCGACCGGTCGACATCCCCGTCCAGATGGTCCGTAAGCCCACACGCCTGTCGGCGAATGTCGCCACCGATCTGCAGGTTGGTCCACAGCGGACCCGCGTGACGACGCTGCTCGATTTCCTCGTGGAGAACTCCGGCGTCGATACTTTCCGCTTCGAAGTCCCGCAGGCGGCGCTGGAGACACTGGTGGTTGAAGCCGTCGCCAGCAGTCCGGCCTCACCGGCCATCCGCACGCGGACACCGGAGGAGGCGCAGGACGGCTGGGTCCCCTGGACCATCGTGCTGCAGCGGCCGGTCACCGGCCGGCAGCAGTTCCGCATCACGTATGATGCTACGCCGCAACTCGTCGCGCCTGTCGAAACCGCCACGGCAGACGCCACAGACCAACCGCCACGCGCGACGCTGCCGATCCAGCGAGCACCGCGGACGGCGACACGCCGACCGAACCCGCTGACGGCGACCTGGTGACGCCCCCCGCCACGCCCGAAGACACAGACACCGCCCCGCCTGCCGCGTCGACGTCTGCCGCCGAAACGCCCGAGGCAGCCCCGGCAGTGGACGCCCCCGTTCCGTCCACCCCGCGCGCCGGGACCGCCACCAAGCAACCCGATGACGATGACGCCCCCCTCCTGACGAGCCAGGGGTCTGACAGCAACGCCTCCGCCGTCCCTCTGTACGACACGTCGATCATGCTGCTGCGGCCGCTGGGCCTCGCAGACACCGAAGAGGATGACGTCACACCGCTGGAGCAGATCACGGGCGAAGTCCGCATCGACAAGGATCCGTCGCTGACAATCACGGCCGATGCGACCGGCGGAGATGTCGAACCGATCGACGTGCGCGAGCTGACACGCTGGCCCGGTTCCGGAGCGCGTGCGTTTCGTTACTTCCGCCAGCCTGCGGATGAGGCGATCACCGTGCAGATCACCCAGGCGCGGTACGACGTGCAGGAGGTGATACCGACCGTGGTCTCCCGGGGGCTGGTCGAGATGATGCTCGACGAAGAGCCGACCGTCACCTATCGGTGCCGGTTCCTGATTCGCAGCACCGAGCGCCAGCGGCTGCGCGTGGAACTCCCCACCGGTATGCAACTGTTGTCGATGACCATCGACGGCAACGAAGTCCGTCCCGAGCCGGACCCGACGGGCGGCAGTGGCGGCCTCTGGGATCCCTATTTTGTCCGGGTCCGGCGCACCGGAGACAGCGACGAGCC
This sequence comes from uncultured Planctomycetaceae bacterium, assembly GCA_963715185.1. Lineage (GTDB taxonomy): Bacteria > Planctomycetota > Planctomycetia > Planctomycetales > Planctomycetaceae > CAVPPT01. Next base: position 251,847 of record CAVQRG010000007.1, on the reverse strand, counting down.
CTTCATCCTAGCGATGCAGTTTCTGCGCAATGTCAAACGGTCCCCGTTCAAGGAGGAGGGCTACCTGCGCGGACGGGTCGACATGCCCCTGCCGCGTATTGTCTCGGGCGAACTCCGGGCACCGATCCAGCAACTGCAGGTCGTGGCCTGGGTCCCGCAGGAGTATGCCCTCGTGGGGGATCCCAGCGGCTTCGAGCAGCAGGGATCGACCTCGCTGCTGATGTCGCTGCTTGGTGGACCAACGCGGGTGTTCCCCCCGGAAGATCTGAATCGGTGGATCGGGAGTGACGCGAGCGGATTGCTCGACTTCCCGACCGCCGGTCGTCATGCCTACCGCTATTCCAACCTGGGAGGCAGCAACGTCATCAAGTTGCTGTGGTGGGACCGCATCAAGGTGACGGTCCTGCTCAGCCTGGCACTGGCCCTGATCGCCTGGCTACTGCTCGGGACCACCTGGGAGAACAAGCTGGGCATGCTGCTGTTTCTGGCCTTCGCCGGCACCGTCATTGGACTGCTGAGCAGCATGCACGCCCTCGGCGAGGGACTGTCCGCGGCCAGGTACGGGCTGGCCTTCCTGCTGGGCCTGTGGCTGATTCACGGGCTGCTGGGTCGCCGGACGGTCGCCCACGACGGCCCCTCGCAAGCAGCTCCCGAAGTGACCAGCGCGACACCCCCCTATGTCGCCGTTGTGCCACCCCCCGGCCTGTTCGAATCTCGCCGGGAGTCGTCAGGACCCGAGGACGAGACCTAGAACCCCGCCGACGATATGAGCCATCGCCTCTGCAGACTGCTGATTGTGCTTGCCGTCGTCCTCGACGGGACGTTGACGCCGGCCCAGCCCCCGCCACCCGTTGCCGGCCCGGCTGCCTCTGCCGGAACACCGCCGGCGGTCGCGCCGGAACCTAAGCCGGACGAGCCCCCCGTGCGACGGCTGTACGTCCCGGTGCGAGAGCTGGAGACCATTCTGCGTCGCGAGCCCGAAGGGGTGCTGCTCTCCCGCGACAAGTTCCGCCAGTTGTACCATCAGGCCCGCACCCTGACAGAGGCGCGTCTGCGCCAGCCCGATGCAGTGGGGCTCACCGCCGCCGACTTCGTGGCCCGCGTCGAGGACGACCTGCTCCCGCTGGAAGGGGTCATCCGGTTCACTCAGTTCGAACCGGGATGGAGCCTCGTCCGGCTGCCGCTGGGAAACCTGAGAGTGGAACAGGCCCTGCTGGATGGAAAGCCCGCCCCCCTCGCCCGCAGTGAGAAAGATCCGGGCGAGCTGGAGGTCCTTTCCTTCGGGGCCGGGGCCCACGAACTGCAACTGCGACTGACGACGCCCCTGATGTCGGCCGGCAGTGATTTACTGGCGACCGTCGCGGTACCGCAGGTCCCCGGGGGGACCTTGAAAGTCGTCATCCCCCCTGGCAAATCCCTCTCGGTCAATGGTCTGACGACCAACCGACCGACCGCTGACGATCAACCAGCGGACTACACGTTCGCCATCGGGGGCCAGTCCACATTCCAGTTGCGGATCTCCGACCGGTCGGCGGCGGCAACTTCCGACGCCCTGGTGTTTGCCCGTACGGCCAGCGTCCTGCAGGTCCAGCCGGGAGAGGTCGGCCTGTCCAGCCAGACGTCGGTCCAGGTGTACGGGCGGCCGATCGACCGGCTGGAATTCCGCCTGCCTGCAACGGTCGCGGTCACCGCAGTCGAGTCGAATGGTCTGGAAACGTGGGATCTCACCGGGGTCGGCCGGGGGCGTCGACAGCAGACGCAGGTTACCCTCACCTACCGCCAGCCGTTCACCGGCGAGCGGCGGGTGACGCTCCGGGGGGTGTTCCCGACGACCGATGGTGATGCCTGGGAGGTTCCGACGCCGACGCTCAGCGGGGCCGATTCGCAGGTCAGCGAGCTGCGGCTGCGCAGCGAACCGGGCATGCGCCTGCAGGTGACGACCCAGGAGGGCGTACGACCGCTGCCCGCCGAGAAGGAGCAACGCGGCGAACTGCGGTTTCAGGCCCCCCAACCGGACTACCGACTGACGGTGCTCGCCCAGCCGAAATCCCAGGTGGTCCACGCGGCGATGACGAACCTGTTGAGCATCCGGGAGTCCGGACTGGATCTGGTCACCACGCTCGATCTCCAGACGCACTTCGTGACGCTGTTTGATGTCCTCGCGACACTGCCGGCCGACTGGGTCGTCACCAGTGTCCGTGTCGCGGGCGAGCCCGCGATGTGGGAGATCATCCCGGGCGACCCGGGCTGGCAGCAGATCCGCATCCCACTGGATCCCCCACTGGCGCCCGGCGACATCCGCCAGGTGGACCTTACATCCCAGCTCCTCCCTGAAGACTGGCCGCTGGAAGATCAGACGCTGCGAATTCCGCTTCCGGAGGTCAGCCTGCCCCAGGCGGCGGTCGTCGAAGCGCTGCTGGGCATCTCGGTCGATGCCGGGCTGATCGTCACTCCGCAGGACCTGAGCGGCCTGGACCCGGTGCGCCCCACCGACATCGAACCGCTCCGCGAGAGTGTCGAAGCGGCCGGACAACAGCTCACACTGGGATTCGTGCATCAGGACACCGCGTATGCGGGCCAGCTCGACATCCGTCGGGCACCGGCGACGATCGCGGTCGCAACCTTCACCCGCGCCCGACTCGAAGCCCAGGCCCTCCTCGCCGACGTCCGGGCCGACGTCACCGTCACCGGGGGGGGTGTCTCCCAACTCAACGTCACGTTGCCGGAAGCGGTCGGGGACAGCCCCCGGTTCGTGCTCAGCAATCCGACCGTGGTCGTGGACCTCGAACAGTCTGGCCAGCAGCCGCAGATCCAACTCCGACTGGATGCCCCGGCCATTGTCGAACAGCAGGTCTCCGACCCCCAGTTGGGTCGCCGCACATGGACGCTGCGGCTTGATCGGCGGTTGAGGGGCCCATGCCAGTTGCGCACCCAGGTACGGGTCCCGCGGACCGACCCCGGGGCACCGGTGAGTGTTCCAGAACTGCAGGTGCCCGGTGCCGATCGACAGAACGGCTGGATCGCCGTCGAGGGGACCAGTGCGCAGCGGCTGGACGTGACTGCGACCGGGGCAGATGGCCTGCCCCTCACACGTGTCGACCCTGTCGATCTGCCCACCACGGACAACGAGGACACAGGCTCTCCTCGTCGCATTGTCGCCGGGTTGCGTTACCTGGCCGGTGGGCATCAGACGACCATCCAGGAGACACGCCTGGACCGCGGCGCGATTCCGTCGGCCATGGGTGATGCCCTCACGGTCACCAGTCTGCTGGCCCCGGCCGGTGAATGGCAGCACCGGGCGAAACTCCTGCTGCGGGCCACGGGCGTGCAGGGACTGCAACTGGATCTGCCCCCCGGAGCGATCCTCTGGGCCGCCCAGCTCGATGGTCGCCCGATCGAGGTGCGTCGCAGCACCGAGGGTTACCTCATTCCGCTGCCGGCAGTCGATCAACCCGATCAGCCGCGCGAGCTGCAGCTGTTTTACGAGAACCGTTCCGAGCCACTCGATGCGACCGGACGAGTCCGGCAGACTCCGCCACGAATCCAGGGCATCGATGCCTCGGGAGGGACGCACCCGCTGGAGGTGCTGCAGTCCGACTGGACGTTGCATTATCCCTCGGATGTGCTGCTGACCCGCAGCTTTGGCGACTTCGAACCGACGCGCGATCTGGATGATGGCAGCCTGTGGGGCCACGTCCGTCGCACTGCTGCGGTCCCTTCGCTGCAGGACTTAGGGATGCGGCTGGGCATCGTCGGCGGGGCGGTGCTGGCCGCCGTGCTGCTGGCGCTCGCCTGGCGGAAGTATCGCTTCTGGCTGCTCCCGGGGCTGTTCCTCGGGGGACTCGCCCTCTTGCTGTTGATCCCGATGCTCCTGCTGTCTGCCCGACAGGATGCCTCCCTGCCCACCGACAAGGCGGTGTTGGGCGAGGCGGGCGCAGCGTTCGAACAGAGTTCCGAACCGTTGCCACTCCCGGCTTCTAGCCCCTTCGCCGATGGCCCCACGCCCGACCTCAACGCAGGCATGATTGAGGGAGCGGACATGATCCAGGCACCGGTCATCGTCGACTTAACTGTGCCCCAGCAGGCGGCGCAGCCTCCAGCAGCCACGAAGCCGGCCCAGGCCGCGCACGGACGGACGGGGTGCACTGCTCTCACTGGCCCTCGACTTGGAGACGCCACCTGCGTGCCATTCACTCACCCTGCGAACCCTCTCCCCACTGCAGGGGGACCCATCACCGGGCATCGATCTGCATTACTTGTCTGCGACGTTCTGGCAGATCGGAGCGGCGGCGGTCGCTCTCGGTGTGGTGCTGGTCTACTGGTGGCTGCGTGCGGCTCCCGCCGGCTGGCGAACGGCAGTGGTCGTGCTAAGCGTGTTTGTCCCACTCGCCCTGCTGCCGGTCGTCTCCTCCACATGGTCGCTGCTGACCGAAGGGGCGTTTCTCGGCGGCATCGCTGGTCTGCTGCTCTGGGGGCTGCGGGCCCTCGTCGCGGCGGGCAGTCATTGGTCCAGCCGCGCTGCTCTGCGCTGGCCCGGTCGTGCCTCCTCGTTGACCGGCGGACTGCTGCTGCTCCTGCTGACATCCCCTGTGACGGTGCGGGCGGGCGATGCTCCCGACGATCCGCCGGACACCACCAAGCCTGCGGTTCCGACCGTCATCATCCCCTACGGTGACGGGGATCCCCTGGAATCCGAGCGCGTCTTCCTGCCCCAGCAGATGTTTCGACAGTTGTGGGACGAGGCTCATCCCGAGAAGGCAGCCCCGCAACCCGCGCCGCAGTCCGCCACCATCGCCGAAGCGCTGTACGCCGTCGATGTCAGCGAGGCCCCGGCCACCGATCGCGTGCGGGTGTCGGGACGCTACGTACTCTACAGTTTTCGCGCCCAGCCGGTGGCCATTCCACTCCCACTCGGCGAGGTCGCGGTGATCCAGGCCACGCTGGACGACGCTCCTGCCACACTCCCGACAACCGGGAACGGCCGCCTGAGCGTGGTGCTGCCGACCCCCGGAATGCATCTGCTCGATGTCGAGTTCGAGTTGCCCGCACGGCTGGGGGACGAGTCGGGCGAGTTCACACTGCCCCTGCGCCCGGTGCCCAGTGGCCGGCTGTCCGTCACGCTCCCCGCCGGTGATCTGGATGTCCGCAGCGACGCGGCCGAGGGACTGGCACCACCCGTCCGTCGACGACCGGCGGGCGACGGAACGCAGAACGTCGACCTGCCGATCGATGCCAGTGGCCCGCTGACGTTGCAGTGGCAGCCACGCACGCGGCAGGGCGAGTCCAGCTTCGTTCGGGTCGATTCGACCATGCTCGCAGACGTGTCGGAGACCGCTCTGCTGATCACGTCGGAGCTGCGGGTGAGCGTCAACCAGGGATTGCTCACACAGATCACTCTGGCCTGCCCGGAAGAGTTGCGATTGCGGCAGATCAGCGGCCCCGATCTGGGAGGCTGGCAGATGGATGGAACCGGTGCGGATCGCCGGTTGACGCTCTTCCTGCGGCGCGAAGTCGACGACGAAACAACCCTCACGGCGGAACTGTTTGTCCCCATCACCGAAGAACTCCCGGTCTCCCTGAATGTTCCCGCGTTTGGTCCGGTGGATGTCGCACAGGAGACCGGCCAGATCCTCATCGCGGCCGGCGAACACCTGATCGTGCAGGCGGACGCCCCGGCCGGCCTGACACAGATGGACGTCGGCGGGGTGCAGCTCCCGCGAACGCTTGCGGCGGCCGCGGCCTCTCCCCTGCGGCTGGCCTACCGCTTCCGCAGCCGGCCCGCTGAGCTGCCCCTCGTCATCGAACAGCGTCCGGCATCGACGACCGCGGTCGCCGAAACCGGGTTACGGGTCCAGCCCCACAAGACCATCATCGCCAGTCGGCTGCGCTACGAGATTCGTGGGGTGCCGACCCGCACGCTGCGGGTGCTGCTCTCCGAGGACTGGCTGCTGACCGAGGTCCGCAGCGAAGCGGTGGTCGACTGGTTCCTCGAAGACGGCGAACTCGTGCTCGATCTGGGGTCGCCCCGGCTGGGGACGGTGCAAGTACTGCTGGAAGCCACCGTCCCTCGCAATCCAACCGACGAAGAGGCGGTCCTCGAATCACCGCTGCCGCTGGAAGTGACCGGCCTCGAGAGCCGACTGGCGGCCTGGTTGGACGCGACCTACGACGGGCGACTCGAAAGCCACGAAGGCTGGCGGACGATTCCGCCCGATGAGTTACCGGCCGATTTGCTCAGACTCGATCCGCAGCCACCGCAGTTCGCATTCCGCTCGAGCGAAATCGAGTCGGAACTGATCTTTCTGGACCTGACTCGGGCAACCCCGCAACTGGCCGGCGATGCCGTCACGTTGATCGCTGTCAGCGATGTTGCACTCGACTACGGACTGACGCTCCGGTGGCGAATCGAGCGGTCGGCGACCGACACGCTCGTGTTCAGCACTCCCGACTGGCTGGAGGACCGATTGGAACTTCAGGGGGAGGCGATTCGCCAGATCAGTTCCACAGAAACCCCCGAGGGAGGGCTCGTCTGGACGGTCTCGCTCCAGGAACCGGTGCAGGGGGACTATCTGCTCGCAGGCACGGCGACGCTCCCTCCGCCGGTGGATCGTCAGGTCCGCACACCAGACATCCGCTTCCTGCAGCCCGGTCCGGAGGCCGAGTTCACACCGCTCTCGAACCAGGAGTCGTTTGCCGTTCTCGTCAACCTCTCCCAGGATCAGCTCACACCGGTGGATGCGGCGCTGCATGATGTGATCCGTCCCGAGGCGCTCCCCCTGAAGCTGCGCCCCGCGCTGCTGGCCCAGGCGATGGAGATTGTCCGGTTGCCCGCCCAGGCCCCGCTGCCGGCGTGGCAGACTCAGCACATCACCGAACGTGCCGGCGCCGCCGCCACCGTGACGGTGGCGCGCCTCACGACGGTGCTCGTGGGCGATGGCCACTGGCGGATGCAGGCGGAGTACCGGGTGCGCAACCGGGGACAACAGTTTCTGGCCGTAAGGCTTCCGCCCGGTTCGCGCGTGCTGTCGGTGGTGGTCCGCAATCAGCCCGCGCCGCTGATGCAGGCGACTGTCGACGAAGAGCCGGTCGCGCTGATTCCGCTCCCTCAGACCAGCATCGCCGATCTGTCATTCCTGGCCACGCTGGTGCTGGCGGGTGAGTTGCCCGCTCCGCTCCCTGACCAGGCCCGCCTGCAGGCGGCCGAGGTGACGCTGCCGGCTCCGGCGCTGGTCACCCCGCAGGAATCACGCGAGTACGGGGTGCCGGTCGTCCATACCGAATGGACCGTGTACCTGCCTGAGGATCTGGATGCGTCTGCACTCGACGATGCGCAGCGAACGAACGTCTCGTCTCTGCCGGAAGGGGGTTCGGAGCTGACCACCCGGCTGCAGCAACTCCAGGAAATGGCCGACCTGAATCGCCTGCTCAGCAGCAAACAGGAAAGCCTGGCCCGCAAGTCCCGGGCATTCAGCAACCTCAGACAACTGGGTGCCGAACTGCGACGCGACGACCAGCAACTCAATCCGTCCGGGAAATCGTCATGGCTCGCTGGCCAGACGCAGAAGTACCGCGAGGAACGCGACGAGCTGCTGCAGGACGCCGAGCAGAACCTGTGGAATTTTGAGAACTCCGGTGCGGCGAACGGCATCGTGATCCTGAACGGCAACGCGAATGGCGACAACGGCCGGGAATTCATTGCCAGCAATTCCGCCATCATCCTGGATGACAACGACGGTAACGGCCTGCAACTGGGAAGCGACACGGCGACCTTCCGGTTCGGCGAATCCCCGGCCGCCGGCACCGAAGCCCAGTCATCGCAGGCACCCGTCCAACCAGGGAAGGGGGTGCAGTCGCGCTCGGAGCTGCGGGGCCGGCTGTCCCAGCAGGCGGAGCGGCTCAACGAAGCAGCGACGCAGGAATGGGAAGAGCTGACACAGTCCGAGCAACGCGGTCAGGGACTGGGCGGAGGAGGGTTCAGCGGAGGCGCAGGGGTTGATGGACGCGTCGACGAAAGACCGTTCAGCCACTTCTTCGGCCGCCCGACAGCGGCCCCGGCAGTCACGCCTTTCGACGCGACGCTCGGAGACCAGCGATCAAGCTGGATGGAAACCGGCGGCCTGTCCCTGCAGGTAGACGTTCCGATGGAGGGGGAGCCGCTCGCTTTCTCGAAACTCGGCGGGGCTCCGCGGTTGACCCTCGCGGTCCGGTCACGCGACACGTGGCGCGTCGGGCTGCGGTGGGTCTGGTGCCTGCTCTGGCTGGTTCTGGGGGGGGGGTGGTTCACCCTGCGCTCGCGTCAGGCGACCACCAAAGTGCTGGGCTCCCTCGCGCCGGTGATCCTGGTGGCGTTGGGGTTGTTCGCCGTCCTGCTGTTCGGTGAGCCGTGGAGCTGGCTGGCCTGCGGACTCTTGGGCATCGGCATCCTCTGGCTCACGCTGCGGTGGCTCCCCCGGGACCGACACCTCGCGACCTGAGCCGACGATCACGGTGCCGCTTGTTCGGGGAAGTCCTGCGCATAACGGACCAGCAGCGCCCGCAGGTCGGTCGGAACGAGATAAACCTTTCCGCGGATCGACTTCGACGCGCCGGGGGCCAGTCCCCCAATGCGGAAGTCCGCATGCAGGCAGACGATCACCCCCTGGAACAGCTCCTGGTAAGGCTCGAAGGCGGTCGCGAAGACCATCGACTCGTCGTCCGAAAAACAGCCGATGAGACCGTTGGATGGCACCTGAGCCGAGAGCGGCCGTGGATTGACGTCGCTGCGCGGCACGCCGGCCGGGCACCACACCTGCCCGGGTGTGTAGCGGGCCTGAGTCGCCCAGTGAGGGGTCGGCATCCGCTCCAGATTCCCGTCCAGGAACACGAAGCTCTTCGCCAGGTAAGACTGCTGGTCGCCGCCGCAGAAGCGATCGACCCGGATACAGGGCTGCGCCCAATGGGCCTCGGTCGGCTGGTCTGTCGGGTTATGGGCTGTGATGCGGAAGTCCACTTCGTCGTGCGTCGACTGAATGGTGTGATCGACGACAGTGCCGTCCGCGACATGACAGCGCAAGCGGATTCGCGTCCCGGCTTCGTTCGCCTCGACCAGCTCGGTGTGGTGCGGGATCTTTGTGTGTGTGCTCCAGTCGGCCTCAGTAGAGCCGGCCCGGCAGTACGCCTCGAGGTAGTGCACCCGCATCTCCCCTCCGGGCAGATGATCTCCGGAGATGGTCAGAAAGTTCTGGTCCCAGCGCAGGTGCAACGGTTCACGGGGTGGAGCGGCGGGAGTGTCTAGTGCCGCCGACTGCGCGGCCTGCACGAAGTTCCGCGCATGAAACTGCATGATCCGCGGGCCCAGCTTCTCATAGGTCAGCCGGCTGTTATGGCCGACTCCTTCGACGACCACGAACTCGTGATCGATCCCGAGTTCCGTCAGATGCGCGGACCACTGCTGATTGGGTTCGTAGTTGAAGCTCTGATCGGAGGTGACCACCAGAATAGGCAGCGGGGGGTGCGGAGCCGCCGCGAACTCCCGCGCCAGGTCCCAGGTGTTGTTGGTCGCGGGAACGATTGTCACGGTGTCGCTCTCGACGCCGGCGTTCTGGCTGATGCGGAGCTCATTCCCGTGACCACCGTCCAAGGGAGCCGCCGAGCAGAACAGGTAGGGGTACTTGAACAAATAGCGTGCCGTGCCCCGTCCCCCCTGCGAGTAGCCTTCGACGGCACGTCCCGAGCGATCGGCAATCGTGCGGTAGGTGGCATCGACGTGGACGATCAGTTCCAGAAACGCCGCCTCACCGCGAGCCCTCGTGGTTGTAGTGACTGAGCTGCCCACCGTTGGGCAGGACGTAGATCATTGGCGGGACTTCACCGGCGCGGATCTGTCGATCGAATTCGGGTACCATGGCGACCGACTTCATCTCGCTGCCGGGACGCCCCCCGTGCAGCCAGTAGACAACCGGAAACCTTCGCTCCGGCTGCTCGGCATACTGCGGCGGCAGGTAGAGGCAGTACCCGACTTCGGTGTCGTTGGCGGCGCTGTGAAATCTGGCATGCGTGACCCCCGCTGGGAGACCCGACCTGGGAGGGTCGTTGATCCAGCGGAAGCCGGGCGACTCACTCTGGCGGTCTTTCCGCGGGCTCTGGGCCATCATTGTGCCGCCGACCAGCAGAGTGGCGCTCGGCACGCGCGACGACGCGTCGCCACACATCGCAGCCGGACGAACGGGGCGGGGCGGAGACACGGCTCACGGGGCCACCTCGCGTTTCGGGCGACGCTGAGCGGACGGCTGCGGGGCCGCGTCGGCGCGGCCCTTCGGCTGAGCATTGTGTTCCGGCAGCGACTGCTGCAGCGAAGACTTCACCTCGGCGAAACCGGAGTCACCAGCCAGGTTCGTCCACTCGTAGGGATCGTGCTCGTGGTCGTAGAGTTCCTCGCTGCCGTCGGCGTAGCGGATGTAGCGCCACTCCTCGGTGCGCACGGCGTGGTTCTTGTAGCCGTGCGTGGTGATGGCCGGTTGCACCCACGCGGCCTGCGGATCGCGCAACAAGCAGGGCACGATGCTGGGCCTTCGACGTGCGGCGGAACCGGCAGTCCGGCCAGTTCGCAGAGCGTGGGATAGATGGTCATGAAATCGACGGTCCGGTCGCAGACCGCTGCCCGGCTTGCGTGACGCCGGGCGCGACCCAGATGAGCGGCGCCCGCGTCGGCTCCTCCCACAGCGCGAACTTGCGCCAGTGCTGCTTCTCGCCAAACGACCAGCCGTGGTCGCCCCACAGAGACGATGATCGTGTTGTCGCGGTACGGGCTCTTGTCGAGGGCATCGAGCAGACGGCCGATGTTCATGTCGGTGTAGGCGCAGGTCGCCAGGTAAGACTGGATCGGCGTCTTTCCAGCGCCCTGACTTCGAGGAACCTGGCGTGGTCGCCGTCCGGGCTTGGCCATCTTCACGCCGGCGGGCGGCATGTCGTCGAGGTCGTCCTCGCGATGAGGGCGGAAGCTCGATCGTCCTCCAGCGGAAACAGGTCGTAGTACTTGCGCGGTACGGCGAACGGCAGATGCGGCTTGTGCAGTCCGCAGGCCATGAAGAACGGCTTGTCGTGCGGTCTGTTCGAGCCGCTCGATGCACCAGTTGACGATGTGCCAGTCGCTGAGGTCCTCGTCCCTGCAGGTCGTGCGCGAGCGGCTCGTGAAAGCCCTCGTACTTGTCGACACCCGGGCCGTGCTCGGAGATAGCCCGTCGCGTCCATGTACTCGGTCCACTCCGACCGGAAAGTACGTGTCGCTGTGATAGATCTTCCCCGCACCGGCCACGTGGTAACCCGCCTCGAGGAACTGGGCGCTGAGCCCCTGGCCCTCGGTGACGTGCTGCTTCCACGTATCGCCGTTGTAGTAACAGGCGGTGGTCCACGGTCGCAGCCCGCTCATCAGGGCAGCACCGCGACGGTTCGCAGGCCGGGACGGCACAGTAGGCCTGCGTGAAGGTCACGCCCCGCGGGCGAGCCGATCGATGTTCGGCGTGCGGGCCTGCGGATTGCGCCCCAGGTGCGTCACCCAGTGGTTGAGGTCGTCGACCGCAATGAACAGCACGTTGGGCGGCTGCGTCTCCGCCGCTGCACCGCGGGAACACAGCAACCCGCCGAGTGCAACGCACGCGGGCAGCAAGAGCAGCAGTCTGGGTGAGGGCATCAGTGTCTCCTCGGAATGATGTTCGACAAGCGCAGGCACAGGCCGGGACCGGGCGACTACGGACGACTGCGCCCGGCGCTGATCAGTTCATCCAGTTGCCGGGTCAGCCGCTCGGCCACCTCGGGATGCTGCGCGATGACATTGGTCGACTCGCGGGGGTCGCTGGCGAGGTTGAACAGTCTGAGTTTCTCGCGGGGTTGAGGGGCGGCCTCACCGCTCACCTTCTTAGGTCCGGGCGAACCGCGTTGCAGCTTCCAGTCGCCGGCACGCAGTCCGAAGTTGGCCCGCTGTCCGTTGTCCTGCTGCACCAGATGATCGCGACCCTGCGCTCCTGGGGATCCCCCAGCAAGGCTCCGAGCACGTCGAAGCTGTCGAGACAGGCATCCTCTGGAAGTGAGACTGCCGCCAGCTCAGCCAGGCTGGCCGCGAGATCGACGGTGCACACAATCTGGTCCGAGACACCCGCGGGGATACGGCCCTTCCAACGGGTGATGAACGGTGTCCGCGTGCCCCCTTCGAGCACGCTGTACTTGCCACCGCTGTACGGACCGGCGGGCCGATGATCCCCGAGTTGGGTGACCGCTCCATCCTGATACCCGTCGTCCAGAATCGGGCCATTGTCGGAACAGAACACGACGAGGGTGTCGTCGGCAATGCCCAGCCGGTCGAGCAGGGCCAGCAGCTCCCCCACACACCAGTCCAACTGGACGATCGAGTCGCCGCGAAAGCCGAGCGATGTCTGCCCCTGGAAGCGCTCGTGCGGCATGCGGGGGACATGCAGATCGTGAGACGCGAAGAACAGGAAGAAGGGGGTGTCGGGGTCCGACTCGATCCACTGCACCGACTGCCGGACCCACTCGTCCGCCAGGTCTTCGTCACGAAAGCGGGCCGCGTGTCCGCCTGTGTAATAACCGATACGGCTGATGCCGTTGTGAATCGTCCCGTTGTGACCATGCGACCAGTCCATCTTCAACGTCTCGCGATGAGAGATCCCGGTGGGATGATCGTCGGAGGGCTGTCGATCGCCGACCCACAGCGGATCGGCCGGATCGAGGTTCTTGACGCGATGCTGCTCGACATAGACCTGCGGTACCCGATCGTTGGTGGTGGGCAGCAGAAAACAATGATCGAAACCGATTTCGAGGGGGCCGGGTTTGAGAGCGCCGTTCCAGTCAGGACCGTCGTCCCCGCCCAGTCCCAGATGCCACTTGCCGATGACGGCGGTCCGATAGCCGGCCCGCTTCAGCAGTGAGGCAATCGTTTCGGTTCCCGGCTGAATGATGGCCGGGTTGTTGGGCGCCGCGATCCCGGTCCCCTTTTGACGAAACGCGTAGGTCCCGGTGAGGAACGAGAACCGTGTGGGGGTGCAGGTGGACGCCGAACAGTAGCCACTCGTAAAGCGCAGCCCCTCGGCGGCCAGTCGATCGATATGGGGTGTCGACAACGCTGTCGCTCCGTAACACGACACATCCCCATAGCCGAGATCATCGGCCATGATCACGATGACGTTCGGCGGCGCGGACCGCACGGGCGCGCGAGCCCCGGCAGGGCGAGCATCAAGGCGCAAAGCTTCAGGAGGTTTCGCATCAGCATCCTCTGCGGACGTCGGAAAATCTGGCGGATTTCGATCAGCACTCGCACTCATGTGGACACCACGGCGAACGGTCTGCCCGCGGAATGTCGATCGGGTGCCCACGGCCTTCAGCGAATTGCCGTATCAGAGATTGGAGTCCATCGCCTGCGGAGAGACAAGGGAGCGACGTCGCCGGCTTTCCCGAGGAGCGCAGGGCGGCTGGTCAGCGCAGTCTCACCGTGGCCCGCCGCACGCTGAAGGCGTCTTCACCAGAGAAGACCAGGAACATGGTCAGACCGTCCGCACTGATCCATTTCGCCGGGAAGTCGCCATGCTCTCCCGGGCCGACATCCCAGCGAGGGGTGAACCAGGCCGTCGTCCAAGGTCCCCAGGGAGTGGGAGCATCGTAGACCGCGAAGCCTCCCGCGAAGCGCGTGTCTCCACGGTCGGCATGTCCTGCGGGGTTCGGAATCTGCTGCCACCACAGGTATCGCTGCAACGGAAGATTGCAGGTGATGGCGGAACGCAGACACGCATCCGGATTGTGAAATGCGGTTCCCCGACGAGTGATCTCCGCGGTCCAGATCGGTGCGCCCGCCTCATCCCGGGTTTCGAAGAACTCCCACGCCGAGCGCAGTCGCAACTGGCTCCGCGGTGCCCGCAGCAGGACGAAGCGATCCGCCGGCGTGTCTGCCCAAGGCCCGTCATGCGAATAGCAGTAGACGTACTCGCCCCGGGCCCCGTCGTAGTTTCGACCGTAGTTGACGAACCCCAACAGGCCGAACTCGGCAAACGTCCAGTCGGCGAATGTCCAGGTGCGCGCGTGATCGGTCGACCAGGCGAGCCGAGCTTGCCCCCCCTGATGATCCGCGTGGCCGAACCACAGGTAGAGCGTTTCATCCACACAGAGGATTCCCCAGCTCTTCTGTCCGCGGCGTCCCGCCCCCGCTTGCTCGGCCGGACTGCGGATATTGACTCCCCTGAACTGGTCCGGCGGCCCTGAGACGCGTGCAAATCCACAACTGAGTTTCGCGCTCCACTTTCGGCGCGAAGCCCGTTCCATCTCCCCAGGTCGTGTACAGCGCGTCGTCGTCTGCCCAGGTGAGTGGCCAGTTGTCGCCATCCTCGGCCCGGCGAATGATGGTCTCGCGGGGGGCCCATTCAATCGCAGCAATGACCGGGCTGGGGGGATACGCCGGTTCGGGTTGCGCGGCTCGCGTACTGGTCGCAAGCACGGCCATCAGCAGCAGGCAGCGGATCATGCTCATCAGCGGACTCGGCCCGGCTGCTCCGAAGAGCGCGGCCGTGCATCGGCCTTTGTGGCGGCTTTCGTGGGGAGCGCCGGAATCGGCAGGTAATCGAAGTCGAGAATCATCTTCTCTGCCAGCGCCTTGCGCAGTTCGCGCTCGACGTCCGCCACCTGTGGCTGCCCGCTGAGATTGTGCAGTTCGGAAGGATCGGCTTCGAGATCGTAAAGCTCGTAGACCGGTCTGGGCGTCGTGAAGTATGTCGACCGGAGTTCGGCGGCGAGTGTGCCGTCCTCGTGCGCTGCCTGCAGCTCTTTCCAAGCGGCGCCGCGCGCCGAATCCACGGGTCCGTACGGAATCCACGGCGTGCAGTTGTAGATGAACTTGTAGCGATCGCTGCGGACTGCACGAGACAGGTCGTATCCGCTGTTACTCATCTCCACGCTGACCGGAGCCGAACCATGCGGTCCCCGCTCCACAAAAATGTACTCGCGCGGCATCTGCGGCTGTCCCTGGAGCAGCGGCAGAAAGCTGACACCCGTCATCTTCGGAGGCGGGGTGAGGCCCGCCGCCTGGAGCAGCGTCGGCGCCAGATCCTCTCCGCTCACCAGTGCGAAGGATTCGCCGCCGGGCTTTACGACACCGTCCCAACGCACGATGAATGGAACGTTCGACCCCGGATCGTACAGCGAGCCTTTCCCATGGGGGAGGGCGGCACCGTTGTCCCCCGCGAAGACTACCAGCGTCTCATCCAGCAGGTTACGGCCCGCCAGAACCTCCAGCACCTCGCTGAGGGTGCGATCCAGCCGATTGACTTCGGCACAATAATCCGCCAGTTGCTCGCGCATGCCGGGCAGGTCCGGCCAATGGGCCGGCAGGGTCAACTGTGAGGGATCAGGACGGTCGCTCGCGGGAGCGTTCCAGGCATGATGCGGATCGCTGAAGTTCGCCCAGAGGAAGAAGGGGCGGTCTGCGGGCCGTTCATCAAGAAACTCGGCCACCTGGGTCGCGACTCCCCCGTCGGGTCCAGTGCGCAGGTAGTCCACCCGGTCTGCAAAGGTCTTGAGCCGGTGCTCGTCGTAGATGCGCTGCACCGCCGGCCCGAGACGACTGGAGCCGTCGAGATGAAAGGAACGCCCACACACGCCGGTGTAGTAGCCGCCCTGCTCGCGAAGGAGTTCCGGCAGCGTGATCTCGTCGCGGGGCAGCGGGGAAGAGAACCGTGTCATGCGTGCCGCGACCGGGGAGCGGCCCGTCATCAGTGCCACGCGCGAGGGGACACATTGGGGAGCGGCGGTAAAGAATCGATGGAACCTCATGCCCTCATCCGCCAGCCGATCGAGCGTAGGCGTGTGGACATTCCCATCTCCGTAGGCCCCGACAAACGGGTAACTGTGATCATCACTGAGCAGGAACAGGATGTGTGGTCGGTCGGCCGCCAACAGGCGACCGCCGAGCAAACACAGTCCCAGGACCAACATCGATCGCAGCGGCTTGTTCCCCGACATGTTCTCCCCCTGTTGCGAAGTTCTCTTCGGTTGTCGACACGCGACGTCGGTTGGCTCGGCAAGCTCGACCGGTCCTCTGCTCCCATTGATGCTGATTGACGGCCCGAAATGCAACAGACCGGTGCCCGTCACACCGATCGTCCGCAAGCTCAGGCTTTCGGCACCGGTGCCGAAACACCCGGCAAACGGCCCGCCGTCCCCCCACAATCCTCGGGAGATCCCCGGCAAGTCGATGTCCCGCGCCTGCGGGACCCCAATCCAGTTTGCCCGAAGATTCCCGGAAATCCGGGGGTCTCGAGCACCTGGACAGGGGCCCGGGGGATTCGTTTTCGGTTGTTCCGTTCCCCGCTTCCCGTTGGTGGGAATGCTGTTTGCTACAGGGCGGTTGGCGACGCGCCAGTGCGCGACCCCGGTGTCGCTGCATTCGCCGGCCCCCACTGCCGGACGACGCGGACCATCCCCCGACGTCGCCATTTCCGAATGCTTTGAACCTCGTCTGTGAGCTGCCAAGGAATCGCGGTCATGAATACCGTCACGATGAAGGCACAGCCTTCCGTCCCGGTGACGAAGCAGGAACTGGAACGCTGGGTCGCCAGTGGCGAAGAGCCACTGCGCGTGCTGACGAACGTTGCCTGTCTCATCGGCAATCGTCTGGAGTGCGACGCCTGTTCGATCTACCGCCTGGATCGACTCCGTCAATCGGTCGTGCTGGCCGCCACGGTCGGTCTGCGTCAGGACTGCGTCGGCAGCCTCCGGATGAAGCTGGGAGAAGGGCTGACCGGACTGGTGGCCGAACAACGCAAGCCGATCGAGATTTCGAGCAAGGCCTCGGAACATCCACGATTCCGGTACTTCCCCGAAGCGGGTGAAGAGCCCTACGAATCCTATCTGGGTGTGCCAATTATTGTGGGTGCCACGCTCGAGGGAGTGCTCGTGGTTCAGACCACGGCCCCGCACCAGTTCAGCCCCGACGAGGTTCGTCTGCTGGGGATTGCCGGTCGCACACTGGGCCCGGTGCTCGTGCGCTTTCCGCGCGAGCCGGACAAGGTCCCGGGCTGACACGCTTACGAAGTTCGTCCACCGGCGACAATCCGCGGTTGGCAGTTCCCTGCCGTGCGGTCAGCCCGACTGCTGCAGGCAGGTTTCGAGATATTCCCGGGCGGCATTGATCTCGGCGGTCACTGCTGCTGTCGTGTCGAGGATGGGCACCCCCCGCGGCGTCGGATGCATGAAGATTTCCACTCGTCCCGCGTAGTTGATGTCGCGCAAGGCCGCGAGCATCGGTGTCCAGTCGAGCGGGCCACGATGAGGAAGCTGCTGCAGTTCCTGCTGCTTGGGAAGCTTCTCGAGGAAGCCCCGGCCTTCCTCCCAGGCCTGAAAGTGCACAAGTCGCGGCCCAATGTCACGAATCAGCCCACTGATGAGCTCGGTCTCCTGCGGCAGGTGCGACGGTGCCAGGGCGATCCCGACGGCCGGTGACGGGAGAAACTCGATCAGCCAGCGCTGCGAGTCTGGAGAATGGATGATGCCGCCCCGATGGTTCTCCACGCCGATCCTCACCCCGACGTCTGCCGCGAACTCGACATGCGGACGCAGACGGTCGGCAAACTCGCGAACAGCGGCCTTTAACTCGCCTGGCTGCAGGCCGCGCGGCTTGGGGGTGTTGCAGATCACCAGATCTCCCCCCAGCCGCTTCACGAGCTCCATTTCCTCCTGCATGTTGAAGATGCCCAGCTGGAAGCAGGTGACGCTTCCCAGTCGGACGTCATGGGCGCTCAGCAGCTCGAGAAAGCGTTCCTCGCCCAGTTCGTCGAGCTGTTCGCGCTGGTTGCCGTGCGGCTCGGACCACAGCTCGATGTGACCGGCCCCGGTCTGGCGGACTTCCGGCAGGATCTCCGCCAGCGGCGCTGTGCCATACAGGCAGGAAGCCAGGATGTAGTTGAGTCGAAACGGCGCGTCCGCCGCCTGTCCCGACAGTGTCGGCAGCGCGAGGGTCGCCATGGATGCGGCCACCGTCTGGCCGAACTCCCGCCGCGAGAGGATGTGTGCGCTCATGCCAGTCTCCCCGGTCCCGGGCCGACGCTGCGGCCGATAATGGTTGGGATTCGTCAGCCTCTCCAGCGTAGGGACTGAACGCGGGGTGTGGTACCATGCAGACCGTTTCCGTTCATCACGGCATCACAGCTCTCTATCATCCCTCCAGAACTTCAGTTGCATGTCTGCTCGCGACGAAATCCTTGCCAAGCTCCGCAAGGCTGCCGTTCCGCCCCTCGAACGGCCCGAAACGTTCACGGACGGCATCCAGTTCGAGGACCCGGTCATGCAGTTCAAGACGGTGCTCGAGGGGGTCGGCGGACGGTGCGAACTCTGCGACAGTCGGGACTCGGTGCAGGCCCGGCTGCAGGAGTTGCCCGTGTACCAGGAGGCGGCGAAACGCTGCAGCCTGGTGGACGGCATCGGCGAGACCAACTTCGATCTGGCCGGCGTTACGGACCCGCACGAACTGGCCGATGTCGATGTCGCGGTGCTGCCCGGCCAGTGGGCGGTCGCCGAGAACGCGGCGGTCTGGGTCACCGATGAGCGAATCCCCCACCGGGTGCTGTACTTCCTGATGCAACACCTGGTGCTCGTGGTGCCGACCCGGAACGTGCTGCACAACCTGCACCAGGCCTACGCGCGACTGACGATCGGGGAGCAGCCGTTCTCCTGCTGGATTTCCGGTCCTTCGAAGACCGCCGACATCGAGCAGTCCCTGGTCATCGGAGCCCACGGGGCTGCGCTCG
This sequence comes from uncultured Planctomycetaceae bacterium, assembly GCA_963715185.1. Classification (GTDB taxonomy): domain Bacteria; phylum Planctomycetota; class Planctomycetia; order Planctomycetales; family Planctomycetaceae; genus CAVPPT01. The sequence continues at coordinate 233,068 of CAVQRG010000007.1, read as the reverse complement.
CTGACCGTGTTTCTGGTGGACGGCGACGCACCGTAAACGCGACCCCGGCGACCGTGACGCTCATTCGGTGGCTGCCGTCTGAAGGTCTGCCGCCGACTCTGTGGGCAAGGCCGCAGGGGGTAGCGTCCGGGGACGAACGTCCGCAAACACCACTTCGTGGATCCCGCGCATCATGTCCTTGAGATTGACGAAGACCGCGATGACGGCAGCGACGATCAGCATCGGCCAGATCAATCCGGAGTAGTGGCCGCCGTCCATCAGATGCGCCACTGTCAAAAAGGGGTTGGTGATCATCAGCAGTGTTTCGTCGCTGTTTCCGTAGCTGCTCCAGAGCCAGGGGATGATCGGCAGCAGGCAGCCGACCGCCAGCAGGATCAAGGTCAGCACGCGGGCATGGGCGGGGCGAATGTCGGCCGAGAGCCCGCGCGTCCAGCGTCCCAGGGCACACGCCAGCCCCAGATAGATCACCGCGTAGAGACAGGAACCGAGGATGAGGTTGAACAGTTCCAGGTCGGCTCCGAACATCAGCAGACACCCGGTCGACACCAGCCCCAGCACCAGCAGGTGCCCCAGCACGTACAGGTAGCCCCGCCCGCCTCCGTGCAGAAACGGCGCGAGCAGCAGCCTGCGGAACTTGCTCGCTGGCAGGTTGCGGCGGATCCGACGGGAGAGAAAGGGGTCCTCGGTGACCGCGACCAGTCCGACCAGCGACCAATGGATGATCGACACGACGAAACACACGGCCACCGCGTCGTCATCGATCCCGCCGGCCCAGCTTGCGAACGCAGCCAACGCCAGCAGCCCCAGCCAGAGCAGAAAGAACTGGGCGCTGCACACCAGGCGGATGCCGGACGTGCGGTCATCCGATTCAAACGTCAGTTGAGCCTGCGCCACCTTCTGCAGCAGCAGGAAGTAGCTGCCCGCGGCGAGGAGCGTCAACCCGATGATCCACCACGACTCGGGCTCTGCCAGATTCAATTCTTCTGCCAGGGCATTCAGTCCGGCAACGAGCCCCAGCGACCAGACCAGTACGCCGAGCACGAACATCGACGTGAACGCCTGCCACTGCGACTGCTTGGCGACGGCGCTGACGGCAATCGCCGCCATCGAGATCAGCAGCGAGAGCAGCAGCGTCCCGACCAGCGTCACCGACACCTGTACGAAGTCGAACCCCTGCAGCAGCGATGTGAACGCAATGAAGGGCGCAATCGCCGAGTAGAAGATGAGCGCCTGCAACAGCGCGCTGAGCAGCTTGCCCCACACGATCTGTCGCGGCGTGATCGTCGTGATCGACAGCAGATCGTAGGTCGACTGATCCTTCTCGGCCAGCAGGCTGCGATACGCTCCGAACGGCACCACGACCACCACTGCGACCGCCAGAATCCAGTAGAAGAACTGAAAGAATTGCGACCCGACAGCGCCGAACTCGATGGCCGAGCCCCCCAGCATCACCCCGAACACGAAGAACAGCCAGCTGGCCGCCAGCAGCAGCATGAAGGTGACCACGAACTGCCGGCTCTTGAGCGCCTGCCGCGTCTCCTTCACCAGAATCGGATTCGCCCAGTCGCTCTTGCTGGTCAGCCAGTCGATCGTGCGTTCCAGGTGGCTCTCAGGTGTTTGTTCCACAGTGGCCATGTGTTGTCGCTTCCAATCAGGAATGTCGCGAGTCGAGGGCTAAGGGCCGTGAGCCAAGATCGGAATGCTGAATAAAGGACGTTGAACGGCCAACATTTCTCTCTCGTCTCTCAACTTTCAACTCTCACTGCGTAATCCCCTGGGTGATGGCCATGAAGGCATCCTCGAGAGACTGGGTCTTGCCCGTGAACTCGACGAGCTCGAAGCCCTGCTGAATCATGCTGCGCAGCAGATCCCGCTGAGCGGGCGGCGTCGCCGCCGAAGCAGAACGACACCTGCTGCGGACCGGCATTGACCTTGGTGACGAACGGTTGTTCGAGCAGCCAGCGCTCCAGTCCCTCGACATCCTTCAGAACCCGGGCCGCCAGGATCGTCGTCTCCGGCTCGTGTTCTTCCCCCTCGGTCTTGCGTCGCTTGCGCTGTCTCTGAATGTCCTCGATGGTGCCACTCGCCAGGATCTCGCCCGCCTCGATGATGGCGGCCGAGTCGCAGATCTCGCCCAGCTCGGTGAGGATGTGGGAACTGATGAGCACCGTCTTGTTCATCTCGGTCGCCAGCAGGGCGATCAGCTCCCGCAGTTCGACACGCGCCCGGGGATCGAGACCCGCGGCCGGTTCATCCAGCACGAGCACGTCTGGATCGTGGATCAAAGTGCGTCCCAGACACAGACGCTGCGACATCCCTTTCGAGAGTGTCGTAATGCTCTTGTCCGCCAGCTTGCGGAGTTCTGTGAACACCAGCACGCGGTCGACGGCATCCCGCCGCGCTGCCCCTTTGAATCCGTAGGCCCGGGCAAAGAAGTCCAGGTACTCCACGACATCCATGTTGGGATAGCGGCCGAAGCTGTCCGGCATGAACCCCAGCACGCGACGCACCTGGTCGGGATCATCGATGACCGAATGCCCACAGATGAAGGCATCTCCCGCTGTCGGCATATCGAGCGTGGCCAGGATCCGCATGGCGGTGGTCTTGCCCGCACCGTTGGGGCCGATGAACCCCATCACCTGCCCTGGATACGCCCGGAAGGAGACGTTGTTGACCGCCTTGAGCTTCCCGAAGAACCGATGCAGGTTGCGCAGCTCCAGCGAGGGCTGCGGGCGCCCGTTCCCGTCGGTTCCCCGAGAGTCGTCCGCCGGCGCGGGCGCTCCCGACGGCGCGGGGTGCACATCTGTATTGATGCCGATCTCACTCATGCCGTTGTCCCGCCTCAATAGGTTCCCTCGAGCACATGCAGAGATGCCTGCTCACGAGCGCCCGCCAACCCCAGGTTGACACCCGGCCGCTCACTGAGGACGGCAGCATACGAGCGCGGCCGCGCCAACCCCGGGGACTGCGGGCCACGATCCCGCAGGCCCGACAGTTCGCGTTCCATCCGGCTGTTGCCGAAGGACGTCGGCACCATCGAGTTGTAGCCGTAGCGATAGGCTCGGGACGAGAAAAACATGCCGTTGTTGTGACCGTCCACGTGGGCGGGGAGCGCGAGGGGATATTCCGCCAGCATTGCCGCGAAGCGGGCGTGCTGTTCCGGCGTCAGCGGCTCGAGTTGCGCAGAGGCCCCGGCCGGAATGTCCTCGCCATAGTACAGATCGCCCGTGTCGTCGCAGACCACGAGACTGCGGAACCCCCATTCGAGTCCGTTGGTCACCGGCAATCGGTCGCCCGTGGGGGATCCGACTTCCAGCCGTCCTCGTTCGTCGCGGTGCTCGACGGTGAGGAACTGCGTCCGTGTCCGCGACGGGAGCCAACTGCCGCCCAGATGTTGTGTTTCCGTCCAGTCGACGGTCCCCGATTCGAAGCGACGGTCTTCCGGCCAGATGGGATACACGGCGGTCTTCGGTGAGAACTGCAGTCCCTCCGAGGGTGAGAGTCCCGCGAACGGCGCCATGCGGGTGAGGGCGACAGCCGTATGGCTCTGCTGATCGAGCACCGTCAGACTGCGCACGCGCGCCTTCGTTCCGAAACCATGTGCCACCGCCGAGTAACCCAGCAACGCCAGACTGGTCACCATCGCGACCAGCGGGATGGTGATCACCAGCAGGTACAGCCGCCGCTGCCGCCACAACCACAGATAATTCAAGGGGCCGATGACCACCGTGAACAACGTGATCAGCAGCATGAACGCCACGAGCGGAATTCCTTTGACCGAGGGGATCAGAAAGTGCATGAAATCCGGCGTCCCCGAGCGTGCAGTGATCCCGTTACGGCGGACCCATACCTGATCGTTCAGCGGCAGTGAACGCAGACACCAGTCCCAGTCGTGAGGCGTGCCGGGAAACGGATTCCCCTCGAACGCCACGACCCGGCCGAGCATCAACCGATGCTGCATGAAGGCGTCGGAACTGTCCGGCCAGTCGAACTCAATGGGGGCCGGCGTCGTGGAACTGGCAGTCGCTACGGGCGCCGCATAGCTCCCTCCTCCCGCGATGACCTGCTCCAGCACTTCCTCCAGATTGGCGATCCCTTGCTTCTGTGCGAGAGCGGCCGGTTGCCACGCCCGGGCAGCCGCAGGTGTTCCTTCGAGACCCAGCACCCGGGCGAGCGGTTGAGAACGGTTGGCCGGACTACCAACGTTGTACACCAGCAGGGTTCCCCCGGTATGGACCCACGCCAGCAGCGCGTCGCGATTCTCGGCATCCAGCCCCGTCAGCGTCTCCAGCGGCACTGCCACCAGATCCAGGCCCGAGTAGTCGACCCAGTTGTCCGGCAGCAGTGTCGGCTTGATAACCGCGTGGTCCTCCGAGGCACCGCCATACACAGCATGACCACCGTGATAGCCCCCCGAGGCGTGCCCCCCCGACAGGGCCGTCTGCGGGAGCCGTCCCGTTACGGCCTGCTCGAAAGCGTCGCAGTCGACGGCAACAGGGGAGATCACCAGCAGCGACACCCGTGGCGCTCCCCCTCCGCTGGGGTCGGGAATCGCCAGCGTTTCGGTCAGCCCCTTGATGAGCCGGCCCCCGGCGAACACCGACAGCTCACCATAGGTGCCCGGCCCCACGCAAGGGACCGGCAGCGTGAAGCGGATTGTCGCGTTCTGATCCAGGCTGACACGCCGTGTCACTGTCGGTACCGGGTCGCCACGTCCCGAGAAGCGAAACGTGAGATCGCGCGGTTTGCCCCGATTCACTACCTGGATGCGCAGCGGGTAGTACCCCCCTTGACCGCAGCCCGCCCACGTGGAGTCAACCGTCAACACCAGGTCTGACGCCCGATGCGTCGTCTCTTTCCCGGCCGCGCAGCCCGTGGACGGCGAGAACAGCGGCAGCGTGAGTGTGGCCAGCAACACGATGCGGACCCACAGCCTTCGCGGACCAGCGCCGCCCGCGGCCTGCGCGAGGCGTCCAGGTCCGCCGACCGTCCTGGGGGCAGCGATCTCGCCCAGACGTGATCGTCGCCAGCTCAATCGTTCGTCCGTCACGTCAACTCCTCACACCTGGACGTCCTGCGGGACAGCGCGTCCCACTTCGGGGATGGTCTCCAGCAGCGTCTCGACCATGCGCCGGGGGGTCCAGCCTTCCAGCCGGGCCGCGTAGTCCAGGACCAGTCGATGTCCCAGAACGCTGAAGGCCACGCGCTGCACCTCGTCGAACCCGACATGGGGCTTGCCCGCCAGCAAGGCCGCGGCCCGCGACGTGCCGGCCAAGGCAATGGCCGCGCGTGGAGAAGCGCCGTACCGGACGAACTTCCGACACGCCTCTGGTGCCTGGTCCCGCTCCGGGTGCGTGGCGTTCACCAGCCGGGCGATGTAGTTCGCAACCGCCTCCGGCAGGTGGACCTCGTCCGTCAGTTCGAAGAGTCGATCGAGTTCGTCGCGACTGAGCACTTCCGACAACTTCGGTGGGATACCGCCGCGTCGTCGGGAGATGATCTGTTGCAGCGTGTCACTCGACACACCACCGACGTGGATCTTGAAGGTGAAGCGGTCCAGCTGGGCCTCCGGCAGCGGATAGGTTCCCTCCAGCTCGATGGGATTCTGCGTCGCAAGGACGAAGAACGGCGCGGGCAGTTCGTGGGTCTCCCCCATCACCGTCACGCGGCGCTCCTGCATCGCCTCCAGCAGCGCCGACTGTGTCTTGGGCGTCGCCCGATTGATCTCATCCGCCAGCAGCAGATTCGCGAAGATCGGTCCTTTGTGAAACACCAGCCGACGAGTCCCCCCCTGGTCTTCGAGAATCGGAGAGCCGATGATGTCCCCCGGCAGCAGGTCGGGCGTGAACTGCACCCGGCGGAAGCCCAGGCCCAGCAGGGCCGAGAGGGACTTGACCAGTTCGGTCTTGCCAAGCCCCGGAAGTCCTTCGAGCAGCATGTGTCCCCGGCCGAGCAGGCAGATGACCACCAGCTCCAGCATTTCCTGCTGGCCGAGAATCGCGGTCTCCAGTCCCTCCAGGAGCTTGCCAATCAGCGCCTGCGCCTCCTGCACCTCGGCGGGAGAGAGGAGTCGGGCGGCGGCGTCCCTGGCAGTGCCGATCGGGGGCGAATTGTCGTTCAAGAGAGTGGGCTCCTGTTGGGGATCTCTGGCTGGCTGCGGCCGAACTGCTGCCGGTGGCACCTGCGACACGACGCGACACTCCGACCTCGGCAAGGCGTGACACCGGCCCGGGCCGGGGTCACGGCCCGTCCGCCGCATCGAAATACTGACGCACGACGCTGCGATGGCGCGGACGCAACGTGCGATTCCATGTCTCACGCCCGGTGGTGGGATCGACTTCACGAGCGGCGCCCCGCTCAGCACTCGCGGACGGGTCGACCTCCGGCGCGGACCGCGTCACGCCGACCGTTTCGTCTTTGGGCTGATCCACCAGACCCGGGGGCAGCACGGTTTCCTTGAACTTGACGCCGGCGTCATCGGACTCGTCCCCCCAGGTCAGTTCGGCATCCGCCCGCCCCCGGCTGACGCCGCCGCGCCCGGGCTTGTTGCCGCTGCAGGTCGCACAGAGCCCCCCTTCGCACTGCGCACCACAACTGCTGCAGGTGCCTTCCCCACTGCACTGGCCTCCGTCGCACTCCGAGGAGCCGCACTTCTGGCAGGCTCCCCCCTGACACTGCTTGCGCAGCTCGCTGAGCTTCTTCGACTCCTGCTCGAGAAAGTCCTGCAATTCGCTCAGGAGTTCCTGCCGGGCGGCCGCGTCCGGAGGCAGCGACAATTTGCCGCTCTTGATCAATCGCTGCAGCTCGCTCTGCAGGGAACTGGAGGCCCCGCCGAGTCCACCGTTCTTCGACATCTTCTGCAGCGTCTCGAGGACGTCCTGCTCGAGTTGCTCCATGCGTTCGAGCGAAAGCTCGGACCCGTCGCCGGCCGCCGCCTTCGCCAGCAGCGCCGTGGCCTCTGCGGCCGCTGACGTATCCAGGTGCGCAGCCTCCAGCCGCATCCGCATCGTCTGTTCCAGCGCGTCGACCGTCTCCCACTTCTCGTGCGTGAGGGGGGCTTCCTCGGTTTCCTCCTGCAGCTTCTGAATGGCCTCTTCGAGTTTGTCCCGCTCTTTCTCTTCGAGAACCGCGGTCTCTTCGAGCTGCTCCAGCAGAGACTGCAGTTGCTCGGCCGCCTGCTGACCAGCCGTGTTCCTCACCACGCTGGTCGCCACTCCCTCCCGCAACGGGACAAAACAGGCCCCGATCGCAAAGAGCAGTGGAGGCACCAGATAACTGGCGAAGCGCCGCGGTCGAATGCGGGGAAGGGCGTCGCGCCATTGACGTTCGACCTGCGGCAGCCGCGTCTCCCATTCGACATCGGGCGCTTCGGTGAGCGTCATCAGCAGTCCGCCTGCGTTCAGCGATCGGTCCAGCAGGGCCACCGACTCGGTCCGCGTGAACCGCCCGGTCCGGGAGACCCACCAAGCCGCGATCGCCGCCGGAACGATGCCCGCCGCCATCCACAGCACATGCGGCCACAGCGACGGGGCCAGCAGCTTGACCACCAGCACACCAGCGCCGAACGCGAACAGGTAGACGGCCAACCATTCCACGGCCCGTTGCAGGAACTGGCCGAAATGGAGCCTGCGCAGAGCCCGATCAATCCAGCGGTCGCGTGCAGTCATGGTGCAGCACTCCAGCGGAGACAGTCCGTCAGCATAGGGGGGACGGGATTTCCGGAAATCCGCCCTCGAGATGAGTTTCTATTCTATCGCTTGGGCGTGCTGCCATCACCGGCGCAACGCGGCTTTCGGCCGGGGAATCTCAGAACCGTCGCTGAAATCCACCGATTCCGATGAGACATCCCTCCGGCCAAGGCCCCCCGCGACCGGCCGACACCGACGGCCGACACGACTGGGCAACCGCCTGCACTTTCAATCCACCGCCATTTCGCGAAAGATACAAAGTCGCAGTGCGTGACATCGACAGCCGATCGAGATTGCCGGGATCATGGCCGAGAAGAGACATCCCCCCACGACACCCCCTTCGCGCCCGACCGGTCCTGCCGACGAGGACGCCACATTCGTCGAGCCGCTCTCCGCCGACGGAGCCCCGCCTGCACCAACTCCTGCGGTGCAGCCCGGCGAGAGCGATGACGAAGCGACGTTCATCGAGGCCGGGCCCGAACCAGTGGCGGATCGCACCTTCATCGAGCCGGGAGGCTCGCCCCGGGCCGAGATCGAGGCCACGCTGATCGGCGCACCCGAGGGTGCCTCTTCGCCCGCCGACGAGGTCGACGACCGCACGCGGATCGAGGAGGACCAGCCATCGCTCTCCCCCGAGTTCACGGCTGCGATTCACGTGGGGGATGCCTCAGCGGACGAGTCGGATCCGTTCTCGCGGACCTTCGTCGGTGAGGCCGTCGAGACCGGTGAAGATCGGACGATGATCGTCCCGGAGGGGGACGAGCGTCCCAACACCTCGGGGACCGACTTCGTCGTCCAGTCGCCGGAGAGCTCGGAGGACAAGACCTTCCTCTCGAATGATGGCCAGGAATCGGCGGCAGTGGTGGTCTCGACCGAGGAACCACGTCCGCTGCCGTCGGGGAACAAGGACTATCCGAGGATCGGGAAGTTCGAGATCCGCAAGATGCTGGGGCAGGGGGCCTTCGGTGCGGTCTATCTCGCCTACGATCCCCACCTCGATCGCCTCTGCGCCATCAAGGTCGCCAAGACCGGTGCGCTCCCCGGAAAGGAGGATGTCGACCGGTTCATGCGGGAGGCCCGATCTGCGGCCCAACTGCGACATCCGCATATCGTCCCCGTCTATGAAGTCGGCCAGCTCCCCAACACCAACTTCATTGCGTACGAATACGTCGAAGGCACCACGCTCGGAGCGAAACTCAAAGAGCAGAAGACGTTTACTCCCGCCGTCGCCGTCAGCTACATGCGGAAGATCGCCGAGGCGCTGCATTACGCGCATTCGCTGGGGATCGTGCACCGCGATATGAAGCCGGACAATGTGCTGCTCGACCTGCATGACGAGCCGCATGTGGCCGACTTCGGCCTGGCCCGGCGTGATGATGCCGATACGAATCGCACGCGCGAGGGGATCTTCATGGGGACCCCTTCGTATATGTCGCCCGAGCAGGCGAGCGGCCAGGCTCATCTGGCGGACGCACGCTCGGACGTCTGGAGCCTCGGCGTGATGCTGCAGGAGATGCTGACCGGAGTCCGCCCGTTCCGCGGGAATGTGACCGAGGTCATCCTTGCGGTGCAGAACCAGGAGCCGCCCACACTGCGGCAGGTCAAGAAGGAACTCCCGCAGGACCTGGAGACCATCGTTCAGCGGTGCCTGACCAAAGACAAGCTGAAGCGCTTTCAGACGGCGGAGGAATTGGCCGAGGAGCTGGACCGCTGGGAGCGGGGTGAGCCCATCCTCTCGCGCCCATCAGCACGCTGGAGCGAACGCGGTTGTGGGCCCGGCGCAACCCGACGGTTGCCAAACTGATTGGGGCGGTGCTGGCGACGTTCTTCGTGGGTTTCACCGTCTCCACACTCCTCGGCTTCCGGGCGGCGCGAAACCTGAGGCTGTTCCGGGACGAACAAACGCGACGCGCCATCACCCAACTGGAAAACGTGCAAACCTCCGTCGCCGATTCTGTGCCACTGCTGATCGACGGCCTGAAGCCGTACGGGAACGATGTCCGTGATTCCCTCGCCAGCCTGGTCGACTCGAACGAAATCCCAGAGCAACAACGGTCGCGGCTGCTGCTCTGTCAGAGCGCCCTGTTCCACGACCCTGCCTCACCGGAGGCCGAGGACACGGCAGCACGCATCGCTCCACAGATCATGCAGTCCGACCCCGAAGAACTGCTGATGCTGACCGGACTGGTCAAGGGACAGCAGGCGTCGCGTCGACTGGAAGCCGAGTTGTGGCGGACGGCCCAGCGACCGGGCGTCGGCGATGCGGAACGTTTCCAGGCGCTGGCGGCGCTGGCGTCTCTCGAATCGCAGCTGCCCGACTGGCCCGACGTGGCCGGGGACCTGGTGGCCGGACTGCTGGCCCTCGACGACCTCGAGGTGCCGGCCTGGCTGCCTGTCATCAAACCGGTGCAGGAACAACTCCTGCCGGAACTGAGTGGTGTCTTCGGGACGGGCGAGAAGTCCGACAGCCGGCGGCGCGCAGCCATTCTGCTGGGGCGGCTGTTCCGCGACACCCCCACGGAACTGGTGCCGCTGGTCAAGGACGCCGATCCCGAGCAATTGCCCCCGCTCATCGAAGCATTCCGCGAGCAGACCCCCACCATCACACCGTTGCTGGAGCACGAACTTCAGGACGTGCTCGCCATCGCTCCTCCCGAACGGCGACTGGACCGCGAATCGGAACAGGCCGCACGCCTGGGACTCACCTTGATTGCCCTCGGACAGGGCGCGCAGGCCTGGCCGCTGTTCGGAACGTCGATCAATCCGCACTCGCGGACCTGGATGATCCATCGGGCTGCCCCCGCGGGAATCCGCTGGGAACGATTCGCCGATGCCCTGCGTTCCACGACCGATCCCGTGGAGCTCGCCGGTCTCTGCCTCACGCTGGGTGAGTATGGACTCGCGGATCTTCCCCCGCGGGCCCGAGGCCAGGTGACCCCCCGCCTGCTGGAGTTGTTCCAGACACATCCGCATCCGGGTGTGCACTCGGCGGCCGAGTGGGTCTTGCGCAAATGGGACCTGGGCGACGAGGTGGACGATCTCGCGATGAAGCTGCGTTCGCGGTCGCGTCCGCAGGATCGCAGCTGGCAGATCGATGGGCAGGGGGTAACGTTTGCCATCGTCGATCAGCCGACCGAGTTCGCGATGGGAGCTTCCCTCAATGACCCGCAGCAGACGGACTATGAGCTGCAGCACCAGCGGCTGATCCCGCGGGCGTTCGGCGTCGCGACACGCGAAGTGACGGTCGAGGAGTTTCTGCGGTTCCGCCAGAATCACCCTTACAACCCCCAGGCGAGCCCCGAACCCGATTGTCCGATCAGCGACGTCACCTGGTACCAGGCGGCGCAGTTCTGCCGCTGGCTGAGCGAGCAGGAAGGTTTCACCGATGACGAATGCTGCTTCCCACCCATCGAAGAGATTGGCCCGCAGTCGGTGACCCTTCCGGCCGACTACCTGGACCGGCCCGGCTACCGCCTGCCCACCGAGGCCGAATGGGAGTATGTCACCCGGGCCGGAACCCAGACCATCCGCCCCTTCGGTAACGGCGATCTGTTTCTGCCCGAGTATGCCTGGTACCAGCGCAACAGCGAGAACCATGCGCACCCCGTCGGACTGCTCAAACCGAATGACTGGGGACTGTTCGACGTCCTGGGGAACATGACCGAGTGGTGCCAGGACTGGTACTTCGACGACTTTCCCGAAGCCAACGCCGAGGGGCTCGTGGTCGACGGTCTCGACGATCGCGCGGGGGTGTACCGCAACCTGCGCGGTGTCGAGTACATCGAGAGCGACCAGAACATGCGCGTCTCATTCCGTGACTACGAGGAGCCGTTCATCGAGAGTTTCGTCATCGGCTTCCGACTGGCGCGAACGTATCGCCCCGCCCCGGTGAAGGGCGCGGCGTCGCCGTGACGGACGCGTCTGCCGCCTTACGAGACAGCCATCTCACAGACCGGCCGTCTCCCGCAGCCAGTTGCCGATCTGCGAGGCGGTGACACTGGCCGAGTCGAAGGTATCGAGTCGCCGCAGATACCCGTGGATCATGCCGGCCGACTCCTCCCGGGTGACTGGGACGCCCGCCTGTTCGAGCCGATCGGCATACAACCGACCCTCGTCCCGCAGCGGGTCGTACTCGGCGGTGATGACATACGCGGGAGGCAGTCCCGAGAGATCCGGGGCCCGCAGCGGCGAGGCATACGGATCGTCCGCGTCGGCGGGGTCGGCCAGATACTGGTCCCAGAACCATTCCATCTGCGCGCGTCAGGAAGCGACCTTCCCCATTCTCCCGATAAGACTCGGTGTCGAAACAGCGGTCAGTAATCGGATACGCCAGCACCTGACCGGCCAACGCGGGGCCGCCCCGGTCGCGCGCGATCAGACAGACCGCGGTTGCCAGATTCGCACCGGCACTGTCGCCGCTTACGAACACCAGCTCGGGATCCCCCCCGAACTCCGGAGCTTCTGCGCTGACCCAGCACGTGGCGGAGTAGCAGTCTTCCAGTCCGGCCGGAAACGGATGCTCGGGGGCCAGCCGATAGTCGACAGAGACCACGAGGCACTGGGAGTTGTTACACAGGCGACGACAGAGGGCATCGTGACTGTCCATCGAGCCGATCACCCAGCCTCCCCCATGGAAGAAGACCAGCACCGGCCGGGCTTCTTGCAGGCGGTGGGAGGCATCGAGCATGTCGACCGAAATGACGGGCATGTAGAGGCGAACAGGCACGTTGCCCCCGGGGCCCTCCACGACCCGGCTCTGCACGCCACCGATCCGGTCCGGCGCGAGCCCGATCGGGAGGATGAGGTCGCGGGCCTCGGTCGGAGACAGGGTCTCGATGGAGGGAATCCTCGACTGGGCCAGTCGCTCCAGAAAGGCGGACGCTTGAGGATCCAGTGGCATCAATCGGGCGATGAACTAGAGGGATCGGAGAACGTGAGACCGACACTTCCGGGCGTCGCATCTTGAAACAGCGGACGTCGCGAACCGGCACATCAGGGGGACTCCGCCAGACGTTTGACCGCCAGACAGCAGATGTCGTCCTTCGACATGGAATCTCCGGCGAAGGAATCGACATCCGCGATAATCGTCTTCACGGTGGCCGAGACATCGGCCTTCGTCAACGACAGACACTTCTTCAGCCGATCGCGGCCGTACAACTGCTGTGAGTCATCCAACGCCTCGGTGATGCCATCCGTGTACGCCAGCAGCAGGTCGCCCGGTTCGAGCTGGATCGTCACCGACTGATACTGCTGATCGGGAATGATCCCCAGTGGCAGGCCGGACTCGCGCTTGGCCACCGACCGTACGGTCCCGTCCCTCTGCCGCACCAACGGTGCCAGATGCCCCGCATTCACCAGCGTGACCTCCCCGGTGGGGGGATCCAGAACCATGAGCACGAAGGTAATGAAGCGATGCCCCAATCCGCTGGAGGCCACGTCGGCATTCAGCCCCGTGAGCACTGCTGCCGGATTCGGTTGCGTGAACAGCTCGAACCGCGTGGTCGAATACAGCCGGGCCATCAGCAGGGCCGCCGGCATGCCTTTACCGGCCACATCTCCCAGCGCCATCGCCAGTCGACCATCGGGCAGGTGAATGTAGTCGAAATAGTCACCGCCGACGTGCAGGGCCGCTTCGTAGTAGTCTCCGAATTCGTATCCGGGCAGCTTGGGACGCTCCTTGGGCAGGAACCCGAGCTGCACCTGCGTGGCGAACTCGAGGTCGCGCTCCATCTCCCGCTGCTTCAGGACCTGTTCGTGCAACTGAACGTTCTCGAGCAGGGTTTCGGCCTGGGCAGCGACGCTTGCCAGCAGGTCGAGGTCCTCGCCGGTGAACCCGTGCGGCGGTGTCCCGCGTATCGAGCTGCATGACTCCCACCGGGCTGTCCTGCATGCCCAGCAGCGGGACACACATCACCGAACAGATATTGAGCCTGGCGAGCGAGGTACTGCCCCGAAACCGCGAGTCATCGAGCACATTCTCGCTGAGGATCGCCTCGCCCGTCTCCATGACGCGGCGGACGACGGTCATGCTGGCGGCCACCTTGTCCGATTGTCCCTCATTGCGCGACAGCGTCGCCATCACCTTCAGACGCTGCGGGTCTTCGTCGCGCAGCAGAATGAACCCCTGTTCGGCCTGCGGAAAGATGTTGAACATGGTCGCCAGCATCTTGGGCAGCATCTGCTCCAGTTCCAGCTCCCGCCGCAAGGCCCGGGTCAACTCCGAGATTGCCCGGAGCTTGACTTCCGGCTTGACGGTGGCGAACTCCTCGCGGGCATCGCGCGGATCGAACCGGGAAATGACCGACGAGACCGGCTCGTTAGGCTCCTCTGCGATACCATCCGCGTCGAGTGTGTAGAACCGGCTGTCGTCGACGGTCATGTCGGCCCGGGTCGGCCGCTGTCCCTCACTTGTCTCCGGTGCCGGCGATTTGGCCTTCACCTTCGTCGAAGAGACCGACGAATCGTTCTGGGCTTGGAACGTCATCAGCACGTCGCAGATGCGGATCTGGTCCGCATCATTCAGCGTCTGACGCCCCTCAACCACCTGGCCGTTGAGATAGGTCAGATTGCGGCTCCGCAGATCCTCCAGGTAGAACGTCCCGTGACTCTCAAGGATCTGTGCGTGATGGCGGCTGACCGCCGCGTTCTCCAGGACGATGTGGCAGTTGGGGTGACGACCCAGCACCGTCCGTTCTCCCTGGATCTTCAGGGATTTGCCGGCTTCCTCTCCGCTGATCACCTTCAGGACGGCCACGACGGGACTCCTCGAACAGCCGAACTCACCGGACAACGGTGTTGCATCAGCGTAACGTGCGAACCCGACAGACGGGGGATGGCGTGGATCGAAAGTGCGATTCTACCCGTCCGCGCTCTGACCGGTCAAACCCCGCACCCTGGCCCCGCTGGGCAGGGGCGCCCGATCCCGTCCCTGTCAGGGACTGCCCGTCACCTGGCCGATCTGCTGCAGGAAAGAGTAGACCACAATGTTCGTCGCGATTCGCGCAGCATCTTCGCTCACATAGCCGGCACACGCGAGGGTCGCCTGCTTCTCGAGCGCACAACTGATGTCGTACTTGCTGTAGATCACGACGTACCGGCCATCGACCTTCACCCCTTCGAGCACCGGTTCGCCGAGTGTCGCTTCACTGGAGAGCACCGAGGCCGCTCGGCCTTCGAGGGGGACGCGACGACGAACCTGTCGGATGTCATATCCCAGATCCAGTTTGAACAGCTCGTGGTCGATCGGGATCCGTTCGAGTGGTTGATCGAAGAGCTGCTCGACCAGCGTGCGGAAACTGTGATCGAAGGCCGGCGCCCCGCAGCACGCATCCGCGAACAGTAACCCCCCGTTCTCCAGATGACGCCGGAGCTGCTCGCGCTCGGCCGGGGACAGCGAGAAGTTCTGCCGGCCGTGCATGTACAACAGGGGATACTCGAGCAACTTGGGATCGGTGGCGGGCAAGTTGACGGTGTGCGTCGCCGTGACCATCCCCAGTTTTTCCTCGAGCGCGCGCATCAGGTGCCGCACCGCGTTGGGGGCCGTGTCCCAGCCCCCCGTGTGACGCAGTCGGGCCAACCGGATCACCGCACGGCCCCGCGTCAGTTCAGCCGCATCCTCCACCAGCGCCTCGGGTCCCTGCAGCTTGTCCTGCAACTCGCGGTTGGTGGCATAGGCAATGACGTTCACTCCCAGCAGGATCGATTTCGCGACCGATGTCTTCAAGGCCGTGGCCCGATCGGGAGGTTCGGTCCGCACCCAGCGCGCCCAGCGACAGGCATGATCGAACGGGGCATAGATGATGGCAGTGCGGCACCCCAGATCGACGCCCCACAACTCGGGGGGATCCTCGGTGAAGACCGTCTCAGCGCGATAGACGTCGTGCGTGTCCGGCAGCCGCTTCAGCCGATAGTCCCCGGACGGAAAGAGTCGCATGACCAGTTCGCGAAAGCCCGCGTCGAATTCGGGGCTCTCGCAGTTCTGCACCGCGAACAGAAAGCCCCCTTGGGCGATGTACTCCCGCAGCAGTTCGACCTGGTCTCCGCGGATGCTCCCGAGATCCTCCGATCCCGAGAGAAACTGGACTGGTGCCTGCAGCAGCGCCTGCACCCCCTCGGCGCGGGCGGCTTGCTCCAGATCGACCACCTGCCAGGTCATCAGTCTCGGCCAATTCTCGCGCGTACTGATGTGGTTGGTGAGATTGCGAACGTCGGTCGGGTGACGGTTCCAGTCGTCGGAGAGCGGTTCGTTGGTCGCCGGATCGCGGGTGCCGTACTTCAGCTTGTTGATCAGCACCGGGGAGAGTCCCTTGGAGAGAAACAACAGCGCGAAACTGGTGGCGATAATGGGATTGGTCTCCATGCCGGTGACCCCCGTCCATTGACCTGTACGCTGCTGCTGGACATCGACGAGGTAGGCCGCCCCTTCACGATACCAGTCGTGGTCGCCGAAGAACCTGCGCCCCGAGAGACGTCCAGCCCGCTCCAGACCGTAGAGGTAATAGAACAGGTATTCACCCGGCCGGCCCGGGTTGCTGCGGATCTGAAAGTTGTTGCTCAGCCAGCGGACACCGGCGTCGATCGCCAGCTGGACCGGATCCTTCTCGTCGTCTCCGCAACAGTCGAGCTGACCATCGACGGGGTCATCCTGCAGGAACGCCTGGATGATGACCAGGGACGAGATCCCCGCCACTGTCATGCTGCCGCAGACCTGATTGTCCTGGCGATAGTTCCAGGCGGCTCCGGCCACCGAGTCGGGTCGGCCTTTCTGCTGCCGGAGCCAGTGATCGCGACTGCGTCGCCAGGTCGGCGCGATCGACCTGGTAACCGGTCACCTGGGCTGCCTCCCGCAGGGCGAGCAGGGCGAACTGTGTATTGCTGTTGTCCCACCAGCCGGATTCGTTGCGATACGCCCAGGCACCTGCCCCATCGCCATCGCTTTTGTGCTGCAACTGTTCGAGCTTGAGCGCCAGTCGCTGGACGCGCCCGGCATCGCGCTGCCCGTCGTCCACCGCCGTCAGCGCCATGATCATCACCGACAGGTCGTACGTATCGGCGGGATCTCCCTGCGCGGAGGAAAGCGTAGGCGGACGCCATCGCCGGATGGTCGCTCGGCAGCCCCGAGGTCGCCAGCGCCAGCGTGCACAGCGCGGTCACCCCGGTCCGTTCGTGTCCCCACGAACCTCCGGGAAGCTGCTGCTGGATCAGAAACTGCTGCCCGAGTTCGATGGCGCGAACCACCTGTTCGCGCAGGGCGGCGTCATCCCCCCGGGCCGGGGCCGCACACACCAGTGGCAGCAGCAGCAGGACTCCCCCCCACCTCGCAACCGGACACGAGCATCGCGTGAACTCCATCATCGGTTGCCTCCCGCAGGGGTCGCCGCTCACACCCTCTTCGGTTCGCTGCCGGTGTCAGTTGGCGTAAGTCCCGCCGACGGCACTCAGGAACCGCTCCTGCAGATCCTGCTTGATGCCGACGAACCGATCGTCGTTCCAGACAGACTGCATGGCAAAGTTGGCGGGAATCTCTTCGCCGAGCAGATTGACCGTGTGATGCCACATGAAGATGGACTTGAAGACGTCCTCGACGATCTCCTCTTCTTCGAGGAGCTCGGGATACTCGCCGACGATCCCTTCCAGTTGCTGCAGACCGCTCTCGAGCATGGTCCGGGCCTCGACGAGATTCTGTTTGAAGAACTCCTGCTTGCCCTGATACATGTTGCGGCGAGCCGCCGCCATCTCGGGCCGCCCCTCGACTTCCGAACGCATCCGCCAGTAGCGGTAGTTGGCCATATTCTGATAGGCGGTCTGCCAGCGAGCCTTGTCCTCGAAGGGGATGCCATCGTTCGCGGAGATCTGCCGGAGCTCTTCGTCCGTGGCTTCCAGCGTGACTTCTCCCCCGGGCGTGTCGAAGAACTCCCGGCCGTAGTCCTGTGTCCATTCCTGATTGGCCAGGTTCCAGGCCTCGCGGGCGGTCTCGCCGAAGAATCCTTCGCGCTCCAGGGCATGGGCATAGTCCATCTGCGAGCGCACGGATACGAACGAAACAGGTTGCGCACCATGATGTGCTGTTCCACACCCGGGAGCAGTTCCTTGTCGTTGGCGACCAGATACAGTTCCTTGGCCACCAGGTAGTTGTCCTTCCCGTCGGGGTTGATCTCTTCGTCCGGCCCTCCCTCCCAGCGGGGATCGGGATCGGACTTGAAGAACTGGCGGAACTGTTTCCATTCATCCGACCGACCGATCTTCTTGCCGTAGAACTCCCCGGTCTGGCTGTAGAGCTCGCAGGCGTCTTCGTTCTGGCGTGTGCCACGCTGCAGGAACTTCGCCCCCTTCTTGACCCAGAAGTACCGGTCCGCGACTGCGTCGCACTCGGCGGAGACGTTGTAGCCCAGGTTCCAGCCCTGGAACTTCCAGACGGCGAGGAAGCGGGGCTGCAGCTTGATGATCGACTCGACGGTCTGTTCCAGCTCCGAGAAGTTCTTGCGTTCCTTCTGCTGCTCAGCCTGCATCCAGAGGACGGCGGAGGCCATGCCCCGCATGCCGAGCAACACCAGGTTCATGGTGGCGCTGGACGGGTCGACATCCCCCAGTGTCGCTTCCCCCAGCTTGTACTGCTGGCGCAACTGAGCGATCTTGCCGGGCTTCATCTGGGTGGCCGCGGCCGGCATGCCCAGCATGACGATCGGTGCCAGCAGCAGCACGATGGCGATAATGTACGCGAATCGACGCTGACGCGAGGTGAGACGGTTCATTTGGCTTCGAGCTCCCTCAACTGAAGACTGTAGTAACCCAGCATAAGACAGGGCAGAAGATAACCGGACGTCGTGGCGATCGCGGGCAGCAGCGATGTCTGCAGCGGAACATCGAACCCGTTAGCCACGTAGGGCGTCATATTAAAATAGTTGAAGTTGGGCACGACGTACTGCAGCGCCACGAGCCCGTCATAAATGCGATTGTCGAGAAACTCGATGATCGTCCGGGTCGGCCCCTCGGGCAGATCCACCTGGACATTCATCTGGGTCACCATGCGGTAGGCCGACTCCAGCATGCCGCCGCCGAGCACGCGCCCCTTGTTGACGTAGTCTTCGATCAGCCCGCTCATGAACGGCCGGAGCGTCTGGCCCACCAGGATCAACGCGAAGGTCAGCAGCGTGGCCACCGGACCCTTCACAAACGTGCTCGCGGTTGTCCCGATCAGCACGATCAACAGCGCCATCAGCCAGATGCCCATGACGGCCTTCGCGTACCCCGAGAGGAACGGCCGATCCGGCATGCGCACAAACAGGTCCGGACGGGCTGCCCCGAGATACTGCTGGGAATCCAGGCAGCGGACCGCCACCGTCAGCGTCCCGTCCTCGATCAGATCGTCGTACAGGTCGACCGTCTTCGACGTCGATTCCCCCTCGGGGCGGTAGGTCAGCGTCCGCGGAACATTGACGACCGGCTGCCGGCTCTTGCCGTCTGTGTCGCGGGCCTGCATGTAGGCAAACTCCCGCGCTTCGAAGGGGACCGGAGGCCACGGCACGCGCAGCCCCTTGGCCTCGTTGATCAGGTCGAACTGGGCGAGCACACCCTTCTCGATGTCCCCCTTGTGGGACCGGAAGATCTCGAAGCGGTACTCGAGCCGCAGATCGTCCTGCGACTTCAGTTCGTCCACGTCCAGATTGTGAAACGTGTAGACACCGCGCGACTTGGTGTTCCCCTCGATGAACTGCCGGAACTCCCAGACGTCGCCGGTGTTGATCCCCACGCCCGGTTCGCCGCTGCGATTGAGAAACTGAAGGTCGCCGTACACCGGAACCCGGCAGATCAACTGCTGTTGCGCATCCGCGGGGATTGTCCGACGCAACCAGATATAGCCCACGGTCCCCATGACGATGACCGCCAGCGTGATGACGAAGCTGTAGCCCAGCATGCGCCCGAGCACGACTTCGCTGCGGCGGACCGGCTTGGTGACCACCGTATGCAGCGAACGGGCCTTGATGTCGGCCGGCAGCCCCCAGCACGAGAGCAGCAGGGCCACCGGAATCAGCAGCCAGCGGATCGCCGTCAGCACGAAACTGATGTACGGCTTCGCGGGCGTGTCGACGTCGGTTTCCCCCAGAAACCAGCCGGCAAACATAAACAGCAGGACGAACACCACACCGACCATCACGTCGCGGCGACGCCAGGACTCCCGCACCGTCAGGCCGGCGATCGCACCGACGCGCCGCAGCGACATGCCGGCCAGGTCGGCGAGGCCTTGTCGAAATGTGGTCCAGGCTGCGGCCGGCCCGGCCGCCCCCATCGTCAGGAAGGCGATCGCCATCCCGACCAGCAGGGCCACCAGCCACGCGCCGCCGAAGACGCCCAGCCACAACAGCAGGGCGGGACCGATCTCGAATGGTTGAGGATCAAAATCCATGAGCCACCATCACTACCTGTCTGAACAATTGTACGATCAGCAGCCACCCGACTTCAGGAACGGTGCGGCATCAGGCGGCCGTCTCACCCGTGCCCTCGGCGTCGCCCGGTCGTTCCCCGGGCACAAAGCGGCGGCCCGGGCGCGTCTTGCTTTCCTGCACCGTCCGCAGGAACAGATCCTCCAGCGTCGTCGTCGGATGGTCGACCTTGACCAGTTGTGCCTGGTGTTTCTCCAGCACTGACTTGATCTCGTCCACCGCCTCCGGACTGAGTCGTGAGGTCAGAATCTGCGTCTCGTCCTGCTCCTGGAGCAGTTCGCTGACATTGCCGATGACCTTCAATTCCCCGCCGTACAGAATGGCGATGCGGTCGCAGACGTCCTGCACATCTGCCAGCAGATGCGAGCACATGACGACCGTCTTGCCCTGTTCCTTCAGCTTGATGATCATGTCCTTCATGTCCCGCGTGCCGAGCGGGTCCAGTCCACTCGTCGGCTCATCGAGGAGCACGAGTTCCGGGTCGTTGATCAGGGCCTGGGCCAGCCCGATCCGCCGCGTCATCCCCTTCGAGTATTCCTTCAGTTGCCGGCGACGGGCCTGCTCGAGCCCGACCTGCTTGATCAGCGCGTCCTTGCGCTGCTTTCGCACTTCGGGCGTCATGTCGAACAGCCGTCCGTAGAAGTCCAGCGTCTCGTCGGCGTTCAGGAACCGGTACAGGTACGACTCCTCGGGGAGATAGCCGATCTTCTCGTTTTTCTTGACGTCCTGGGCCGGCTGACCCAGCACACGGATCTCACCCTCGGTGGGGAACAGCAGCCCCAGCAGCAGCTTGAGGGTCGTCGTCTTTCCGGAACCGTTCGGCCCCAGCAGCCCGAACACCTCTCCCTGCTTCACATCCAGGCTGAGCGAGTTGAGGGCCTGCACCTTTTTGCGGCCCCAGAAGTCCCGATACACCTTCGAGAGGTTTCGGATTTGAATGACCGATTCGTTGTCCATTGATACCTCTTGGAACAAGCATGGAGCACGCCCGCAGATCGGCTCTGACCGACGGGAGCACCTCCGCCTCAGCGAGATGAAATTCGAATGACCTGAGCCACCTTCAACTTACGCAACATACGCGTCATACGTTGACGGAAACCGAACCACGAAACAATCCTGCGCCTGGATTAGTGGCCCCGCGGGGCCTCCGGAGTCCTGCCCCCAGTCCGCTCCTGGGACGCCCTCCCCGTCTGGTCCGTCCCGGCAGGAGGGACCATCCAGACATCGGACAGGCATGGAATTGCCAATGTAAGACCGCGGTTACGCCGTTTCAAGTACCGCTCGTCAGGCAGGTTGTGAATTCCGTGCGATCCCTGCGACCAGCCCGCGCAGTCTGACCGACCGGCGCGACTGGCGGACTGGCGTTCGCATTCAAGATCACGTCTTCCGCATCCAGCCGGGGCAGCCTCGTCGGATGGTCACGCACCGCTCACCGGGGGGTGACCGGTCCCGACCGGCGCCCTCGGCGAATCGGCTCGTGCGCCTCCCGCGCAAAGCGCACGAGCACCACCACGATGCCGACCAGACATCCCACAAACAGGACCGGCCCCAGCACTGCGCGATTCGCCGCCAGACGGGAGTCGCCGGGCGCACCGGGCAGATACTGCACCCGGACGCGCACCGCACCCTGCAGTTCACTCGGCAGCGACACCCAGTCCCGATCTTCGTGTTCGATGCCGTCAGCGTCACGAAACCGGTAGTCAATCCCCAGCCGGGGCTGCGACCGACCAGATCGTGTGGGCACGCTGAACTCGAACAGGCGGGTCACGTCGGCGTCGACC
Organism: uncultured Planctomycetaceae bacterium; assembly: GCA_963715185.1. Classification (GTDB taxonomy): domain Bacteria; phylum Planctomycetota; class Planctomycetia; order Planctomycetales; family Planctomycetaceae; genus CAVPPT01. The sequence continues at coordinate 211,159 of CAVQRG010000007.1, read as the reverse complement.
GACCGGCCGCGCGTCAGATAGCGCCACTCAGTCCAGGAGGACCAGCCCGCCACCAGAAAGGCGACACCAAGCGCGATGAGCAATCCCGCGTGGCGACGCTCCGCTTGTTCGTCGACGAAAGTCGTGGGCAAGTCTGCGGGAATCCGACCGGGACGCATCATACGATCATCTGCGATGGGAAAGTGCCGGTGGAGCGCCCCTGCTCAGCCTGCCGTGTGATCTTCGCCCCGCGACGTCGTTCAGAATCGCGCTTTCCGCTGGGACAGATACTCGACCAGCGCCTTGTCAAACCGCATGCTGGTATCCAGCTCGACGAAATCGGCACCCGCCCGCAGACACTCCCGACGGTATTCCCCGCGCAGTTCGGCCACCGCTTCGAGATAATCCCTGCGGATGCCGGCCGCATCCACCAGCAGCGTCTCGTCCGACTCCGGGTCCTTGAGGTCGCACATCCCGTCGAACGGGAAGCTGACTTCGGCCTCGTCCAGCACATGAAAGATGATGACGTCGTGGCCGGCGAACCGCAGCATGCGGATGGCCTCAATAATCGGTCGTGGTTCGGCCAGCAGATCACTGAACAGCATCACCAGGCTCTTGTGCCGCACCATCGCCCCAAACCGCCGGAGGTTCTCGGCGATCTCGGTGGGACCAGTCGGCTGGGCCTGAGCGAGCAGGGCCAGGATGTTGGCCAGTTGTGAGCGTTTGCTGCGGGCCGGGAGGCTGGCGCGAATCTTCTCGTCGAACGTCACCAGCCCGACCGGGTCTTGCTGGTGGACCATCAGGTAGGCCAGCGCGGCGGCCAGGCAGATCGAATACTCGAACTTCGTCAGCTCCTGGCGGTAGGTGTACGCCATGCTCTCCGAGAGATCCATCAGCAGGTAGCCGGTGATGTTCGTCTCGGCCTGATACTTCTTGATGTAGTAGCGGTCGGTCTTCGCGTAGACCAGCCAGTCGATGTCCTTGGGATCATCGCCCTGGGTGTAGCGGCGGTGCTCGGAAAACTCGACGCTGAACCCGTGGAACGGCGACGCATGCAAACCCGCGAGAAAGCCCTCGACGATGAACCGGGCCCGCAGGTCGAGGCGCGCGACCGTCCGGATCACCTCGGGCTTCAGATAAGATTCGGCACTTCTCATCTCGGGCTCGAGCGAGGAGTGAGGTGGCGACTCGCGGGAGCGACTCACGGCTGGCGGCTGGCGTAGGTCCGCCCCAGTCGCTCGACGATCGCCCGCTTCACCTGCAGCGGATCGATCTCGTCGGACCAGCGCTCGACGATCTCGCCGCCGGGGGCCACGAGGATGGTGTAGGGGACCGGCCCCTGCCATTGCGGATCGAGCGCTTCGGCCAGCTCATCGCGATCGCCCGAACCGAGCAGCAGATTGCGCGAAGAGACGTGCTGCTCCCGCAGAAACCGCAGCGCCTGATCCCGGAGCTCCGGCGGGTCCATGCAGACCGTGATCATCTCGAAGTTGCGCTTGCGGTACATGCGATTGATGGTGACGAGTTCCCCCAGTTCCGCGATGCAGGGGACGCACGTCACCGACCAGATGTTGATCAGTCGATAATTCTCGGTCTTGTTCCCGACCAGCTCCCGCAGCGCAGCCGCGTCGACTACCTCCAGTTCCACAGGCTCCTGATCCCACTTTGCCAGAGAATCGCGCGCCGACTGCCGCTTGTCGGCCCACTTCGTGGAGCAGCCGAAGACGCGTGTGTTCGCGACCGGGACCGGCTCACCCTTGAGGAGCGATTCGATCGCGTTGCGTGCATCGGCCGACTTGACGGTCGCGATGTCAGAATCGTCGATCCGCCCGTTGTAGCGCAGCTTGCGCTCCCGATCGAAGATGAGCACATGCGGGGTCGCGAGGACGCCGTAGGCCCGCGACGCCTGCTGGGTTTCGCCGTCGTACAGGTACGGGAACCTGAAGTCCCGGTCTTCCGCGCGAATGACCATGTCCTCGAGCGTATCCCCGACGTCGGTGTAGCCCAGTTCATCGAGACGGACCGCCAGCGGATCGTTGGGCGAAATGGCGACGAGGGCGACCCCCCGCTCCTGGTAGTCGGCATGCAGTTGACCGATCCGCTCTTCGTACGCCTGGGCGGTCGGACAGTGATTGCAGGTGAAGATCACCACGAGCACGTCCGCATCCTCGAAGCTGCCCAACTGGTAGCGCTGGCCATCCACGCCCGGCAGGTCAAAGTCGGGAGCGCTGGCACCGATCTCCAGCGTCGTCGGCTGGGCCTGCAGCGTCCCCGGCAGCACCGAGAGCGTGACCAGCAGTGACCACAGCACCATTCGCATGTCCTGGAAAGCCATGTCTCACCTCGCAGTCGGGACTGGGTCGCGGTGTGGCCAACGGCCGGCGCGCGACCATTACTCGTACTTGGGAACCGACGGCTCCGGAACCTCTTCAATCAACCGTCGCACGATGGCATCACTGTCGTAGCCTTCCGCCTGGGCCTGAAAGTTGGGAGAGATCCGGTGCCGCAGCACGGGAATCGCCACGCGGCGGATGTCGTCAAACGACACGGCGGGTCGCCCGTTCATGGCGGCGATGGCCCGGCCTCCGTGAATGAGATACTGGCCGGCTCGCGGCCCGGCCCCCCAGTCGACCAGCTGGCGGATGAACTCGGGTGCCGACCCGTCTGAGGGGCGCATGGCGCGGACGAGTCGGGCGACGTAGCTGATCGTCAAGGGGGACACCTCGATCAGGTTGATCTGCTTCTGCAGGTACAGGATGGCTTTGGCCGACAGGACCTTGCGAACCTCGTTCGATTCGCCTCTCGTGGTCACAGTCAGGATCTCTTCCTCTTCTTCCAGATTCGGGTAGTCCACCCGGATGTTGAACATGAAGCGGTCGAGTTGTGCTTCCGGCAGCGGGTAGGTCCCTTCCTGCTCGATCGGATTCTGGGTGGCGATCACGAAGAACGGTTCCGGCAGGTTGTAGGTCTCCTGGCCGACGGTCACTTCCCGTTCCTGCATCGCCTGGAGCAACGCCGCCTGTGTCTTGGGGGGCGTACGGTTAATCTCATCGGCGAGAAGCACGTTGGTGAACACGGGCCCGCGCACGAAGCGAAACTCGCGGCGGCCCGAATCGGTTTCATCGAGCACGTTGGTGCCGGTGATGTCGGAAGGCATCAGGTCCGGGGTGAACTGGATCCGACGGAACTGCACATCGAGAATGTGCGCGATCGTGCTGACGACGAGCGTCTTGGCCAGCCCTGGCACACCCACCAGCAGACAATGCCCCCCGGTAAAGATGGCCGAGAGAATCTGTTCGATGACGGCATCCTGGCCGACGATGACCTGATGCAGTTCCTCGGTCATCAGTTCGCGATGCCGCTTGAACTTCTCCAGGAACTCGTCGAAGTCGCGTTTCTCAGCAGCCAAGGTGCTCCTCCTCCGGCGGGGCTTCCGGCAGCACAGCCGACCGAATCGATCAGTCCTGCTGTCTGCGGCGGACGTCTCGGGCACTGTAATGGAACGGTGAAACGAACGCCAAGACGCGGCGGATCTGGCCGTTCCGGGTGGGGTTGGCGCGTCCGCCAGCAGGCCCGGAGCGGGATGCGCGGCGCGATTTCTCACAACGCTCGGCGTGTCGCGCCAATTCGTTGACATCACTTTGGGAGCCTCACTACACTCACCGCGCACACGGTGGTCTTTCTACTTTTGAGATGGAACGTTACGACGAATCCACCCTGGACAACCACCAACACCGATGGAGCACCGGGAACGCATGAAACGTCTTCGTCAGGGACACGCTCGCAGCCGGATGACCGGACGCGGATTGGGATCATTTCTCTTGGCCAGTCTCTGGGCAACACCACTCTGGGCCCAGGAGACTGCAACGGAAGCCGCCAGCGAGGGAGGGCTGGGAGTCTTCCTGGGCTGGCTGGTCGCTTTCATCAGCTCGATCATTGCCCTCGTCTTCGCCTTCCGCTTCTACAAGTGGATGATGGAGCAGGACGAAGGGGACGACCGCATGGTCGAAATCGCCGGTCACGTCCGCGATGGCGCCAATGCCTATCTGTGGCGTCAATACCGCATCGTGACGCTGTTCTTCGTGGTCACCTCGGTGCTGCTGGCCATCGTGGCCTTCGTCTTCGATGCCCAGTCGGGCCTCGTCCCCTTTGCCTTCCTCACCGGTGGCTTCTTCTCGGGTCTGGCCGGCTGGTTCGGCATGAAGACCGCCACCTGGGCAAGTTCGCGAACGGCTCAAGCCTGCAAACGGTCGCTCAATGCCGGACTGCAGGTCGCGTTTCGCAGCGGGGCCGTCATGGGTTTGACAGTCGTCGGTCTCGGACTGCTGGACATCTGCCTGTGGTTTGCCGCGCTGTACTGGGTGGCCCCGAGGTTCGGTCACACCTTCTCGCTCGAAGAGATCACGGTGACGATGCTCTGCTTCGGCATGGGTGCGAGCAGCCAGGCGCTGTTTGCCCGCGTGGGCGGTGGTATCTTCACCAAGGCTGCTGACGTGGGGGCCGACCTGGTCGGTAAGGTCGAGGCCGGTATTCCCGAAGATGATCCCCGTAATCCGGCCACCATCGCCGACAACGTCGGTGACAACGTGGGCGACGTCGCCGGCATGGGTGCCGACCTGTACGAATCGTACTGCGGGTCCATCCTGGCGAGTGCGGCCCTGGGTGTCGCCGCGTATACCGGTCATGGACAGATGCAGCTCATGCTGCTGCTACTGCCGATGGTGCTCGCCGGTCTCGGGATCGGGCTCTCCATCATGGGGATCTATCTCGTGCGGACCGAGGAGGGCGCTTCGCAGCGCAATCTGCTCAAGGCGCTGGGACGAGGCATTAACGGCAGCAGCCTGGGCGTGGCGGTCGTCTCGTTCCTGCTCGTGTGGCTGATGCTGGTGAAGCCTTCGTCCGGCATGGAAGCCGAACTGGCGGCCGACGGACTCCGTTTCGGCACTCAGATGTTCGGTGTGTTCGCCTCCGTCGTCATTGGACTCGGGGCCGGTATCCTCATCGGCTGGTGGACCGAATACTCCACGAGCGACGTCTATGCTCCTACCCGCAGGATTGCCGATCAGGCCGTCACCGGTCCGGCGACCGTCATCATCGCCGGTATTGCCGAAGGTTTTTACAGCGTGTGGGTGCCGATCGTGGTCATTGGCATCGCGATCATCTCGGCCTTCGGATGCTGCACCGGGTTTAACTTCCAGGAATCGCAGCTCTTCGCCATGGGACTGTACGGCGTGGCGATTGCCGCCGTCGGCATGCTCAGTACGCTGGGCATCACTCTGGCGACCGATGCGTACGGACCGATCGCCGACAATGCCGGCGGCAACGCCGAGATGAGCCACCTGGAACCGCAAGTGCGTCAGCGGACCGACGCGCTCGACAGCCTGGGGAACACGACCGCCGCGACCGGGAAAGGGTTTGCCATCGGATCGGCGGCCTTGACAGCCCTGGCTCTGCTGGCCGCGTATGTGGAAGAGGTCCGGGTCGGGTTCGAGCGATGGGCAGCCACCACTCCTAACGTCACGCAGTCCTCCGGGCTCGACGAGGCCGAACTGAGCGTGATCCGCCCGGGCGTGCTCGCGTACCAGGGGCCGGAAGACGCGAAGCCCCGCGCGTTTCTGGCGCTGCCTCCCGTCAGTGCCGCCGACCGTACGCAACTGGGTAAACTGTCCGGGGCGGACGCCCAGGCCGGATCGACTCAGTCTGCCAACCTGCAGGAGTTGCTGGACGAAGGCCTGGTGGTCGAAGTCCGCAAGGCGACGATGCCCGACTTTGTCCGCTTCTATGATGTCACCCTGATGAATCCGAAGGTGCTGGTCGGCATGTTTATGGGCGTGATGCTCGCGTTCGTCTTCTGTGCAATGACGATGAAGGCGGTGGGGCGTGCGGCGGGCTACATGGTGGAAGAGGTCCGCCGACAGTTCCGGGATATTCCGGGGATCATGGAAGGGACAACGAACCCGGATTATGCCGCGTGTGTCGAAATCAGCACGGCGGCGGCCCAGCGAGAAATGGTCGTCCCGGCCTGTCTGGGCCTGCTTGTCCCGATCGCGGTGGGCCTGGTCCTGGGCGTCGGGGGCGTGATGGGCATGCTCGCCGGCGGCCTGACTTCCGGCTTTGCGGTCGCAATTATGATGGCCAACTCCGGGGGCGCGTGGGATAATGCCAAGAAGTACATCGAGTCCGGAGCCCATGGCGGCAAAGGGACCGATGCCCACAAGGCGGCCGTGGTGGGGGACACCGTGGGTGACCCCTTCAAGGATACCTCAGGTCCGAGCTTGAACATCCTGATCAAACTGATGAGCATGGTGAGTGTGGTCTTCGCCGGCCTGATCGTGAAGTTTGCCCTGAATCTATGAGCGTTGCGTTGCACCGAATCTGACCAACATTTGCAGGCCCACGGGTTCCCGGACCCGTGGGTCTTCTTTTTCTTCGTCCGGGAACGTCGGGTTTCCCCGGCAGACAGGAGCCAATGATCGCGACGAATACTTCCTCCCGCAGCCTGGACCAGGCCTGCCTCATCGCTCGACTCAGTGAAGACTTCCGAGGACAGGACACTGTGATCCTCGACCTCACCGGCATCACACCGATCTGCGACTACTTCGTGCTGACCACCGGCACGAGTCGCCGGCAGATGCACGCGCTCGCCAACGAAGCCAACCGCACGTTGCGCGAAGCGGGATCGCAGCGACTGGGGCTCGAAGGCTACGAGAACAGTACGTGGATCGTCGAAGACTATGGGGACGTGGTCCTGCATATCTTCACCCCCGAAACCCGGGCGATGTACGACCTCGAGAACCTCTGGGCTGATGCTCCCCGTGTCGAATTCCACGATTGAGGCCCGCAGCGCCGGCCGCGCCTCCTACCGGCTGCCCCGAGCTTCACGCCGCCCGACCTCTGGCGCTGCGATTGCAGTCCGCTGGGCGTTCTGGTCTAATTCTCACGAGCCCGAACGGGTTCCCGGGAGCGAGAACGGCTGCACCCGCTGCCAATCCTGGTGGCGTACGGGGGCATAAGTCGTCCAGAAGTCTGCCACGTTGCGGTCCGGTCGTTCCAACGACTGCTGTGTTGAGTTTTGAGTCTAGCGGCTGAGGCAAGAACTTCTGTGCTGGGACGACTGCTGGACCGAGTCCGCTGCTGCCGACAACCACTGGGCCCGAGGGGTCTGGTGATCCTTCCTGGGCCAGATGCTGACGGTGCGCTCCACGTGTGCCCCCAGTCAGCCCACCCGGACAAGACGTGACGAAAGAAAGACTCCATGTTCCGCTGCCAGATGTGTAAGACGATTGTTCCCGCGGGTGTGCCGACATCCCGCATTGTCGTGGCGACCCGATCCAAGGTGTATGCCTCCCGCGGCAGCGACCCGACCGAGCGTGGCGGACCGCGCTTTCGCCGGGGACGTCCCGTTCGCAAACGCAAGCCCTACGATCGGGGCGGCGAAGGGACCGAGATCGTCCGCGAAGTCGCCGTGTGCCCCAAATGCGCCAGCCAACTGACGCTGGAAACGGCCACTCCCGAGGCCCCGACAGTTGGCGCGGTCACACCTGTGGTCATCACACCTGCGCCCGCAGAGTCTGCGGTCGAAGACGTGTGAATTGAGCGTGTGGACGGCAGCAGTTCACCATCGGTTCCTGCGGGAGCCGGGGCGACTCTGTTGCCGGGTTTGACGTGTTGGTTGCGTTTCAGGAGTCGTCTTCATGCCGCAGGGCAAGATCAAGAAGCTGACCGAAAAGGGGTTTGGGTTTATCGAGACCGATGGGGGAGACCTGTTCTTTCACATGTCCGCCCTGAGGGACACGACCTACGAAGAACTGTACGAAGGACAGCCGGTCGAGTTCGAATCCGGCCAGGGGCCGAAAGGGCCCCGCGCCGAATGGGTCAAGCCGATCGGCTAGGTCCCCGAATCCCCACAGATCGCCGCGGACCAGCGCCGTCCACGGGACCGTTCTCTCTCGGGCCAGGCACGACGCGGTTCCCGGTCATCTGTAGGACCACTGGCTCGCAGCCTGTCCGGCACACGCATGTCATGCGCCTGAATTCCGGCGAGCGGCAGCTCACGGAGAGTCCAGCTGGACCTGCACGCGCAGATCGTCCCTCCGGACTGCCAGGTCGACGGCAATCGTCAGTCGGTTCTCGCCCAGTACCGTGGGCAACTCCGTCACGGGTTGCAGTTCCACCGGTTGCTCTCCCCACCAGGCCGACAGACCGGCGACATCGTTGAACTGCAGTCGGGCTGTTTGATCTGCCGAGGTGGCCTCGACCTTCAAGCGGACAAAGGCCACACCCCGAGCCCCCGGCGCGGTCCGGTACTTGACGATCAGCTCTCCCAGGTCAGCCAGGGGGAGCTGGCCAGCGACGGTGCTGGGGACGGCCCGCCAGGCGAAGGCCGGATCGTCACCGGCGGCGGCCGCATAGCTCACGCGGCGCAACCGCTCTGCGGCCTGCTCGGTCGGCTCGAGAACCTCCCAGTGACGGGCCACTGGTGCCGTTCCCACCATGAACTCTGGCAGCCGCCCCAGCGCCTTGAGGAACGCCGCCAGATCGACCAGTTCGGCCCGCGTCAGCTTGCTGGTCAGGCCGGCCGGCATCAGGGACACGCCCGGCTTCATCATTTCGACAGACGCCAGTGGGACGCGATGCTCGCGGGCTTCGGCATCGCGCGAGCAGCAGATCGTCGTCCGATTGCCGCACGACGATTCCCGACACCGTTTCCCCCGCGTCGGTCAGCACGATCATCGTGTGGTAGTTTTCCTTGACCTGTTTGTCGGGATCGAGCAGCGAGTCGATCACATAGTCGAGTTGCGCCGTCGCGCCCAGACTGGCCAGATCTGGACCGACCTGGCCCCCGGCACCACCGATGGCGTGGCACTTCATGCATCCCAGCTCGGCCCGCCGATAGACAGCCTCACCCCGCGCCGCCTCACCACTCGCCTCCACGGTCCGCATCAGCTCAGCCCTGTCCGCGGCCGTCAGCGGCGCGGGAGCCGAGGCCATGCCCGCGGCCTGCTCGAGCGCACGGGTGAGTTCCGGGAATGGCTGACCTGACGATCGGACCGCCCGCAAGGCCACGATGGCCGTATCTGCTGAGATCGTCCGCGTCGACAGCTCGTCCACCAGCGGCGGAAGGGCGGACTGCCGGCTCAGGATGAGCTGAAACATCCGGGTCAACGGTTCTGCCGCTGCGGGCCCACCGGCCTCGTCTGCCGGCAAGGGCTCCGCCATCAGACTCACGAGGCTCTCCACAGCCGCTGCGGGCCTCAGCGGCAAAAGCGCCTGGATGACTTCCGCATGCAGCTGGCGGTCGCTGCTGCGAACCCGGGCGGCGAGCCACTCGGCAGCGGCGTCATCTCCAAAGCCGGCGAGTCCTTCGATCGCCCCCCGCCGGTTCAGCAGGCTCTGCTGCGGATCCTCGGCGATCTGCACCACGTCGGCCCGCAGGCGATCGACCTGCCAGGCACCGACACACCGAGCCGCCAGCGCTTTCACCTCCGGACGGTCGGACGCGAGCAATCGGTCCAGAGCCTGCAGGTCCCCGGCGGGACGCACACCGCGCCGACGATGCGATTCCAGTAACGACTTGAGACTCGCCAGCGCGACCTCCCCATCGGTGGCGCCGGCCGCATACTCAACGACTTCGGCCAGCACCGTGGCGTTGCCCTGTTCAGCGATGGTGCTGAGCACATCCGGCAGTGCCTCTGGCCCGACGGCTCCGTCGCGCAACAGCGTCGTGAGGACGGGCACCGTCTCCTCCGAGCCGGCGAACTTCAGGGCGAAGACGAGATGTCTGGTGTTTCCGTCGAAGTCAATCTCTCCCCGCAGCAGCGCCAGTTCCCAGACAGGCTGCAGCTCCCGCGTGGTGAGCCAGAGGGCGTAGTCCAGCCACTCATCGACCACGACTGGATCGGCCTCGCGGATCTTGGCCGGGTCATCGGTTCGCCAGTCATCCGAGGCCGACGCCGGATGGACCGACTCATCCAGTGGCGCAGAGCCACCTCGATGGAACGCGGTTCGCGGATAGAGCCCAGTGCCCTCACGGCTTCGAGCCGCACCCGGGGATGCTCGTCCCCCACGAGCGGTTCGAGCAGTCCCAGCGGGTCCGGCAGTCGCTCCTGCCAGTCGCCGAGCACACGGACTGCCGCCGCCCGCACGCGATGATCGGTACAGCGCAGCAGCGAAACAAGCAGTTCCGGTTCCACGACATCCAATGCCTGATACACCCACAACCCCTCCAGCCGATGCCGATGGTAGTCCGCAGTGCTGTTGTCGAGATTGCGGGTCCACTGTTTGAGTTCCGGGAGGATTTCGCGGCCCCGCTCCTTAAGAAGTCGCCGGGCCTGCCGGCGCGTCCAGGCCTCCGGCTGCGTCAGGCAGGCCAGCAGCTCTGCCGGGCCGGCCGTCGTCAACTGCGGACGCTCGACCAGCGCTCGCTCGGGGAAGGTCACGCGCCAGATACGGCCATGGGTGTGGTCGCGGCGGGGGTCGCGAAAATCGACCTCCCCATGCTGGATGATGGGGTTGTACCAGTCCGCGATGTAGAGGGCTCCGTCGGGGCCCAACTTCACGTCGATGGGACGAAAAGCGACGTGGTCCGACCGGATCACTTCGGTCTGCTCCTGTGACCGAAAACCGGAACCCTGCTCGGCGAGAACGAACCGGCAGACCCGATGACCTCGAAAATCGCAGGTGATGCAGTTGCCCTGCCAGTCGTCGGGCAGATGCCGCCCGCTGACAATCTCCAGTCCGCAATGCTTGGGGCTGCCGGGATTGAGACCCCGGAGGATGCGATCGGCGCCGAAGGCGGTCGTGTACGACGCCCCGGGAACCACATAGTTGATTCCCTCGCCACCCGCGCCATCCGTCACGAACATCTGCCCGTAATCGTCGAAGTCCAATCCCCAGGGATTGACCCAGCCGCGCGCGAACACGTCGAGCTGCCAATCGTCGGGCCGGAACCGCCAGATGCCGCCAGCGTTCAGCCGCCGGACGCCCCACGGGGTCTCGATGTGAGAATGGATGTAGACCGACTGGTTGAAGTACAGCCGCTGTTCTGGTCCCCAGCGAAACGTGTGCAGCAGGTGATGCGTGTCTTCCGTGCCAAAGCCGGACAGCACGATGCGGCGAGCATCGGCCCGTCCATCGCCGTCGGTGTCGCTGAGGTGCAGCAACTGGGTGCTGGCGGCGACATACGCGCCCCCGTCACCCGGTTCGATGCCGGTCGGGATCAGTAGATCTTCGGCAAAGACCGTCGTCTGATCACTGACGCCATCTCCGTCGGTGTCCTCGAGAATCAGCACCTTGTCGCGGGCCTGTACACCCGGGACGATCTGCGGATAGGTATGGCTGCTGACCAGCCACAACCGACCGGCGGGATCGAAGTTGATCTGGATCGGCTTGGCGATCGCGGGATCTGCCGCGAACAGATTGACTTCGCAGCCCTCGGGGAGGACGAACGACTGCCGTTCCTGTTCCGGATCGGGCAGGGGAATGTCCGTCAGCTCCTGCTGGGCGGCGAACCGCCGGAGCACAGATCAGGAGCAACCCGGGCACCAGCAGCGATGCCGCACGTAACAGGAAGGCAAGCAGGTGAGGAATCATCAGGCGTGACCGGCGTGAGGTGTCTGAGGTGACTGGCGAAATTGACCTGGGCAGACCTGGCGTCCTGCGCTGCCCGGGAGGGCGATCGGAGGACCGCTGTCTGTCCGCGGGCCCCCGGGCGGTCGCGGGGCTCCCGCTTCGCTTACTCCCGTGATGGCGTCGATCCGTTGGATGCCCTCCTGAGGCGGGCGATCGAGTCCTCAGCCGCCGCGATCAGCGGGTCGAAGCGGGGGACTTCGGCCGCGTTCTGTCCCTGTTCGTGCTCGCGGAAGCCGTACAAATACGTGAAGTTCTGTGGCCGCCACCGGTGAAAGAACAGTTCGTTCTTGATCAGGATGGCCTCCCGCAGTGCCGTGAATGCTTCCGGGTCGTCGGGCGCGGCGAGGAGTGTCGCCACTTGTTCGACCTGTGGGCCCTCCAGGTGCCGCAGCCACCGGGCGGCCGTCCACCGGTAGCCTCCCGCTGAAAAGATCTCACCGAAGTCCCGCATCGCGCCAGCGCGCCGGTCGACTGATCGGGCCGGAAGTCGACGTACACGTCTCCGCGGCGCGCCGCCAACTCCCGGATGGCGCGGGCATACAGCTCGATCGTCTGGTTGTGATCGTCCAGTTCTGACGCCGAGGCCGACCGGCTGCCGTGGACCGCGTACTCCAGCGGACTGAGCAGCACACAGCGGACGCCGTCGGCGGCCACATCCTGCAGCAGCTTCTCGTACTGGCGCGAGAACTCCTCGACTCCGGCGGGTCCGCGACCGGCCTCGTTCTGACCATACCCGAGGATGAGGACCGTCGGCTCGGTCGCCTGCACCTGCTCGACGAGCTGCTGGTAACCGAGGTGTGGTTCGAACAGGCCTCGCGATTCCCCCCAGACGGTGTCGCCACTCCAGCCGAGGTTGCGGAATGTGATCTGCCGATCGGGATAGGCGGTCGTGAAGGCAGCCTCCCAGTAACCGTGCGACTGTTCGCGTTCGATGAAGGTGCCGCCAACCAGCACCACGCGATCTCCTTCGCGCAACTCGAATGCGCTTCGGGGGGAATTGGCGAAGGAGCGACTACCGCAGAGGCAGAGCAGGAGCGTCAGAGCAGGCAGTGTGGCGCGCGGCATGTCGTAATCCCGGCGGGAAGATGCGGACCTGGATGATCCCTGACAGCATAGCGGCGCCCGCGGCGGGATACAAAATCCTCTGCCGGCCGATTTGTCTGTGACCCATCCCGTCGCTGCGCACGTTCCTCAGGCTGTGGTTTCCCCAGTGCCGGGGAAGGCCTATGCTGCGGCTGGCACAGGAATGATCGGGAGTGAACGCATGAGCTTCGAAAGGTTGATGGGCATTGTTCCCCTCGGCGCGGGGCTGGCGGTGCTGGGCTTCGTCTGGTCTCAGCCCTTCGGTGGATTCGGAGGCATACCCGTCTTCATCCGGTTGTTCTTCAGCTTTGTCGCGCTCGCTTTCGTGCTGACCGGCGTGGGGTTGCTGTCGGGCAAAGCCACGGACCCGCGGCGACTGGCCAGTCGTCTGCGACAACTTCAGGAGTCCCTCCCGCCGGAGGCCTTTCCGCAGGGGAGAGGCGTGGCCTCCCACACCACAGGGCCGTTGAATTTCGCCTGCCCCAGTTGTGGAGCCCCCCTCGCTGAGGGAGCCGATGTCAGCCCGCACGGTGACGTGAAGTGCTCTCACTGTGACCGCTGGTTCAACGTCCACAAGGGTTGAGCCTGCTCACATCTGCTCACAGGTGTCGATGCCCAGCAGCTCCAGCCCCTGGCGGATCGTGCGGGCGAACAGATCGACCAGCCTCAGCCGGCTCTCGCGGATGTCGGCGTCCGCCTCTTTCGAGCACGGGGCACTGATCATAGAACGCCGAGAAGAGGTTGGCCGTTTCGAACAGATACGACGTCAGCAGGTTGGGCCGATAATCGGCGGCGACTGCCGCCAGGGCGTCGGGGAAACGCGCCAGTTGCAGCGCCAGTTGCCGCTCGGCAGGCTGCTGGAGGCTGATGGCTCCGGGCGCGGACTGCAGCGACGCGGGGTCGACGCCTCCCCGACGGAGGATGCCCCGCGTCCGGGCGTAGGCGTACTGCATGTACGTCGCGGTGTCCCCTTTCATGTTCAGCATCGTGTCCCAGTCGAACACGTAGTCGCTTTCGCGGTTGATGCGGAGGTCGGCGTACTTGATGCCTCCGATCCCCACGACCTCGGCCACCGCGCGGCGGGTAACATCATCGAGTTCCGGGCCATCCGGCTTGGCGTCGTCGTTGGCAGCGACGATCTCGTAGGCCTTGGCGACCGCTTCCTGCAGCAGACTTTCCAGGCCGACCGTATCACCAGAACGGGTCTTGTAGGGCTTGCGATCGGTGCCCATCACGGTACCGAAGCTGATGTACTGGAAGTCGACATCGGCGTAGCCCATGAGGGCCGCGGTGGCGAACAACAGCTTGAAGTGCTCCGCCTGCCGGCTGTCGACCACGTAGAGCATCGCCTCCGCCTGCAGGTGATCGACGCGATACTGGATGGTCGCCAGATCGGTGGTCGCGTAGGTGAAGGCCCCATCTCCTTTCTGGATGAGGAAGGGCGCGTCGTTCCCCGCGATGAACACGCACATCGCCCCGTCACTCTCGCGGGCCAGGCCACGCTCCTGCAGTTGCGACACAACGTCGCCCAGACGCGGCTGGTAGTGGCTCTCACCCAGCGTCAGGTCGAAGTGAATTCCCAGCCGGTCGTACACGCGATCGAGGGCCTCGAGGCACTGGGGGAGGAACTGTTCCCAGAGCCGGGTGTTCTCCGCATCCCCGGCATGCAGCCGGGCGGTTTCTTCGCGCGTGGCCCGCAGGATGTCGGGATGGGCCTCTGCCCGCGCCCGCAGATCGGCAGAGGACTCGAACGTGGCCATCCTGGCCTGCGTCGCGCGCAGGGTTTCCTCCCGCTCGCCGAGTTGGGACCGCAGCTTCTTGAGCGATTTCTTCTGCCCGGGATCATCGCCGGCAGCCTGCTCGGCCGCCGCCAGTTGCTGCTGCTGCTGCACCACCTGCTGTTCCTGCTGGGGCAGGAGTTCCAGAGACTCGCGATAATCGCATTGCTGATTGACGAGCCGATACAGCCGGGCCAGTTCCGCCACCGGGTGCCGGGCATAGGCCTCGGCGTCGAGGAAGTGCTTGTACCCGTAGATGATCATCCCGAACTGGGTTCCCCAGTCCCCGATGTGATTGTCCCCCACAACATCGTGACCGAGAAACCTGAGCACACGATACAGGGCATCACCGATCACGCTGCTCCGCAGATGCCCGACGTGCATGGGCTTGGCGACATTGGGCGACGAGTAGTCGACGACGATCCGCCGCGGCCGCTCGGTTCCGCTCACACCCAGCCGCAGATCCGCACACAGTCCCGCCATACGTTGCGTGAGCCATTCGTCCCGCAGCCGCAGGTTGATAAACCCGGGCCCGGCCACCTCGGGGGGCTCACACAGGTCGTCCAGCTGCAGCCGCTGCACGATCTCGTCGGCGAGCTGACGCGGATTGACACCCCGCTGCCTGGCCAGCGGCATGGCACAGTTAGCCTGGTAGTCGCCAAACCTGGCGTCCTGCGTCGGCCGCACCATCTGGGCGAACGGTTGAGGATCGTCCGTCAAGTCCGCCAGGGCGGCGGCAAGGCGACTCTGCAGCTCAGCAAGAATGTTCATGACGTTGCCCAGCGAGCGATCAGACTGCGCCCGGATGTGTGACGGAAGACCCCGGCGCTGATGACACCAGGCGGCGGCCGTCAACGTAGTGAATCATCACGGGATGTCAATCGGCGATCCCCGGGCCTACTTCTTGCCGAGTGAGCGTTGCCGGGCGAAGAACTCCTGCAGCAGGGTGCGGCTCTCCTCGCGCAACACGCCTCCGAGCACCGTGCAGCGATGATTCAGCCGGTCGTCCTCGGTGATCTGGTACACCGAATGGCAGGCCCCCGCTTTGGAGTCGGCCGTCGCATAGACGACCGTCGGAATCCGCGCCAGCACAATGGCGCCGGCGCACATGGGGCAGGGCTCCAACGTCGCGTACAACGTGCATTCCAGCAGCCGCCACGAGCCGAGCGAGCTGGCCGCCTGGGTGATGGCGATCATCTCCGCGTGGGCGGTCGGGTCCCGCAGGGTCTCCCGCTGGTTGTAGCCTTCCCCGATGATCCGTTCCCGGTGGACAATGACCGCACCGATCGGGACTTCATCCTCTTCGGCTGCACGCCGGGCAAGCTCGAGTGCCCGACGCATCCAGAGTTCGTGGGGTTGCAGCAAATCGGGTGGCGATTGAGACATGACGCGATTCTGTCGACTCGGCACGCTGTCTGGCAATGCCCGCCGGCCGAGATCTGGCCCGCCTTCCCACGCGCCCCGTCTGTACCGTCAAGGCTCGCAAGGGTGACGCGCTCGCGCAAAACCCGTCGGCAGCGGCCCAGCATTGTTCTCCCGGATGTGGCTGATAGCATAGTTGGGGGCGAGCGGTCGCTGCGCGACCTCGCGAGCCCACAGGTCTCCGCAGACTGCAAACGGCGATCGCCGTGCCTGCGGTGAGCCCCGTAGAGCATCAACCCCGGACAGAATCACCCCCTTTGTCGAAACGGAGGCCGTCATGAATCGCCTGTCGCTGCTTGCCCTGTCCAGTCTGTTCTTCTGTGTTGTGCAGTTCAGCCCCGCGGAGGAGAAGCTGCAGGTTGACGTTGCTCCCGAGGTGGTCGGCGAGTGGTCCGGCGAGTGGGGGCCGTTCAACCCTGCCGAAGGCAGCGAGGTCGATCCGGAGAAATGCAAAGTCCTCGACTGCCAGGTGATCCGCACCGACACCGGCTGGGAAGCCACGTTCCAGGGAGAATGCGGACGCCCTTACAAGTACACAATCACCATGGATGGGCGGCAGTCGGGCGCGTCCGTGCTCTTCCGGGGGACGACCGACCTGGGTGAGAAGGATGGGGGAATTCACGACTGGGTGGGCCGGGCCACGGTCAACGAATTCATCGGCTTCTACACGAGTGCGCATCACACCGGCGTGTTCAGCCTGAAGCGGACCGAATAGTTCCGGCCCGGCGATTCGCGTCTGACGATCAAGGATCCACTGACACGACTGACACAGGGTGTCCACCATGAGCTATGCCGCACAGATCCTCCCCGAGTTCGACCAGGAGATGGCCAATACCCGGAAAGTCCTCGAGCGTGTCCCGGACGACAAGCTCGACTGGCGGCCTCATCCCAAGCTGAACACGATCGGCTGGAATGCGAACCATCTCGCCGAGATCCCCGGCTGGGTGGAAGGGACGCTCACGAAGTCTGCGTGGGACATCGCTCCGGTCGGTGGAACCGCGTACGAGTCCCCGAGCTTCACGAACCGCCATCAGATTATCGAGCTGTTCGACCGCAACGTGGCAGCGGCGCAGCACGCCATCGCCGAGGCCGAAGACGGGCAGATGGAGGAGTTCTGGTCGCTGCTGCAGGCCGGCCAGCCGCTGTTCACCATGCCACGTACGGACGTCGTCCGCAGCTTCGTGCTGAATCACCTTATCCATCATCGGGCGATTCTGTGTGTGTACCTGCGGCTGAACGACATCGCGGTTCCCGGGATGTACGGCCCCTCGGGAGACGAGCCCCCGGCTCCTCAGGCGTAGTGCCACTGGTAGACCGCGCGTGGTGTCCGATCGCGTCAGTCCGCTTGTCCTGATCACGCCGGCAACCGGGGAGCGGTGTCGTCCGTCGCGGAGGCCGCGCCGCCAGCCTTGCGACCAATGAAGAGATAGTACGGGACGCGAACCAGCGGCAGGTACGGAACCTTCGCCCGGCGTTCCTCCAGACGCACCGTCTCGAAGCGGGCCTGCAGGAAGGGGAGGTGATCCGGGCTGAGAAACACGTTGTCGTTGCCGAACCACAGCGGCCATCCGCTCCTGAGTCAGCCATGGGTGGCGTTGCTGGCCCGCCGCCGGATACTTCCGCGAAACATAGAAGTCGACGACACCGACAAGACCACCCGGCTTGAGCAATGAGCAGGCGTGTTCGATGGCCTGAAACCAGTCGGGGATCATCGTCAGCGAGTAGGAAAAGGTGACAACATCCGCAGCTCGCTCGGCTGGCTGGAATGTTGTGGCGTCGTCACAGATCGCTTCCACTCCCTCCCACCCCCGGGACTTGATGCGGGTCCGGGCGACCTCCAGCAATGAAGGGCAGAGGTCGACCAGGTACAGTTTGCGCAACTGATCCAGCCGGGAGTGCCAGGAACTCGGCGTTGGCACCAGTCCCCGCGCCCAGATCGATCCAGACGGCCGCAGGGGGTGGATCGATCGACGCAACAAGCTCGCTGCGGCCCTGCAGCAGCCGTTCGCGAAAGCCGTCATACCGTTCCGCCTGGCCCCGATAGAAGCTCTCCAGCCGATCGACATGCCGGGTGCCCCGCACGGGCCGGCACGTGAGGTGCCACAGCATCCTGAGTTCGCCAAGGACCGAGTTTGCGGCCGTTCTCATGTCGTCACTCCGAGTCGATTCGGGTGTCACTAGGCAGCGAGCAGATCGGCGATGGAAAAGCTCCCGTATGTGTTCACGCGATCCCGCACATGCAACTGCTGCGACAGTTCGTCCTCGTACCGCAGCAGACGACCCAGCTCGCGTGCGCTTCCCCGCGACTGCACCGTAATCGGATTGACGAACTCGACTTTCAGACCGGCACTGCGCCAGATGACGCGACATTGTGGAGCGGCATGATCGATGATGGCCTGCCACTCGGCCGCGAGTGCGCCCGGGTCGTGACGGTAGAGCCAGTCCATGTGATCCAGCAGGACGAACCGCGAGATGCTGCCGCGATGGTGGCGGAGAAACCCGAGCAGCGAGTCGGTGTGGGTGGAGATCCGGTCAACGGCGTCGTTCCGCAGCCGCGAGAAGTTCTCCTCCTTCAGATACTCGGGACAGCAGTCGGGCGTATAACGACCGGTGAGATACACGCGCCAGAAGTAATTGTCGTGGAGCGGCTTGCGGGTAAAGACCTCTTCGACACGATCTTGCACGAATCGGGCGATGCCCCCGGCGTAGCCTTCGTCGAGCTGACGCCGCTGGCTGCGCGGGACCCCCAGCATCGACAACGTCGTGTCGCGTCGCAGACACCACAAGACGATCGGCCGCCACAACTCGTGGTTCAGGTTGCGCCCGAAGAAAATCTCCTGCTGCTCCTCCAGGGTCTGGGCCGACAGCATGTCATTCACCGCCTCGCGGACACCGATGACGCGGTTGATGTAGGCGTTGACGAACCAGGCGAACAGACCAGAGGACCCGCGAAAGTAGAAGCTCGAGCGACGCCCACCAGAGGCAAACATCCTGCCACAGCGATCCCACACGAGGCGCGAGGTCGCGGACAACGCCGGCCGCAGCTCCTGCCGGTACAGCGTATCCCAGTCTGCGACCCCCCCCTGACCGAACAGCTCGAAGAAGCGTTCGTAGTCGAGGCGGCGAATGGCGGCCATCTTCAGCTCCAGCAGGGCGTTCTGGTGCGGATTCATGTCGACCGCGTAGATCTGCCGCGGACCCTGCAGGGCGTAGTCGAGCGCGTTACAGCCGGCGGACGTGATCATCAGCACCGTGTCGCGCCCGGTCAGATTCAGCGCCTCACGATCGACGCGCGGATCCTCCCAGCAGGTGTTGTACACCAGGTTGTGCTGATGGACCCAGTTAAAACAGGTGCGGCTGACGCGCTCGGAAAACCCCATCTGATGCTCCCTGGTTCGTGACGCGTGGAAAGAAACGTAGCTCTGTCCGCTGCTCGACA
This sequence comes from uncultured Planctomycetaceae bacterium, assembly GCA_963715185.1. Classification (GTDB taxonomy): domain Bacteria; phylum Planctomycetota; class Planctomycetia; order Planctomycetales; family Planctomycetaceae; genus CAVPPT01. Next base: position 191,827 of record CAVQRG010000007.1, on the reverse strand, counting down.
GCGGTGCGCTCCGCTCAGGAGGCACCGGCACTGGCCGCGGGTTCGACTAAAGGGTCCGTCCACCAGCGGGGTCTGTTGGTCTTCCGAGGGGCAGGGACCACGGTGTGAGTGGCCGTTCCCCTTTCGTCGGTGGACAAGGCCGGATCGGCCTGCAGCGCATCTGCCTCCGGACCGTAGTAGTAGGCAAGTTCGAGAGAGCCGTCGCAGTTCTCGAGCAGAGCGGTGCAGTTTTCCACCCAGTCGCCGGTGTTGCAGTAGGTGATCCCGTTTCTCTGCTGAATGGAAGGAGAGTGCAGATGTCCGCAGATCACCCCTTCGCAACCCTGCTCGTGGGCATGGCCCATCAGGGCGTCCTCGAAGCGGCTCATGAAGCGGATCACGCATTTGACGCGGTCCTTCAACACCGCGCACGCGCGATACGGACTGCGATCGCGATGCCGGCGCAGGCGATGCCAGCACCAGTTGAGCGACAGCGCCAACTCATAAGGAACCGTGGACAGGCGCGACAGCCATTGTGCGGAGGTCTCGATGACATCGAAGCGATCCCCGTGCGTCACCAGAAACCTGCGGGAGTCCGCGGTCTCAAAGACGAACTCCTCGGCCACCTGAACGGAACCGAGTCGCTCTGCCAGGTTGCGTATCAGCGGCTGATGTCGCAGAAAGTCGTCGTGGTTGCCGGACACGTAGTAGACCCGCATCCCCGAGTCGAGACGGTCCGAGAGCAGTTCAAGCAGCTCGTCGTACTCGGGATCCCAGCGGAAGGATTGCTTGAGCTTCCAGCCGTCGATGAAATCACCAACGATGAAGAGCTGTTCGGCCCGCACTGTCTGCAGGAACTGCAGCAGCGGACCCGACTGGGCGTGCCGGCTTCCCAGATGCACGTCGCTGATGAACAGCGTCCGCACGACACGCGGCGTCCCTGCGACTCGTGAGCTCCTCACCTCCGGACTCCCAGCCGGACTCGGAATCTCTGCCGGGCTGATGCCCGGCGATGCGACGTGTTCTAAGGGGCCTGCATTGGGAAGCAGCGAAGAGCCTGTTAAGAGTCGTCGAATGCCGGGAATCGACCCGCTGGCTCGTGCGCCACGTCGGCAGCTCGCCAGATCCCGGCGGAGCTGGTCTCAGCCCGGCACCGCAACCACAGCGTTCACCGCCGGAATCACCCCACTGTTAAGGGGCCGGCGCGGTCACGTCGCCGCGTACTGTCGGATCGCGGCGGCGACTCCACCGCCTGCGGGGAGACCAGGCTGTTGTGACAGCAGGCAGGCCTCGAGTGCCGACAGAAACAGGAGCACGTTCCGCTCCCGCGAGGTCTCTCCCATCAATCCGATCCGCCAGGCCTTCCCCGCGAGCGCCCCCAGTCCACCGCCGATCTCAATCCCGAAGTCGTTGAGCAACTGCCGCCGAACCGTGAGGTCATCGACCCCCTCGGGAATGCGCACCGCGTTGAGCATCGGGAGGCGGTGCTCCTCCGGCACGAGGAATTCGATGCCCATGGCCTCCAGACCCGGCCGCAGCGCGAGGTGATTCCGTCGATGCCGGGCAAACCGCTCTTCGAGTCCTTCCTCGAGCACCACCCGCAGCGCTTCGTGCAACCCGTAATTCATGTTGATGGGGGCCGTGTGATGATAGGCCCGTGACGAATCGGTCCAGTAGTTGCGAACCATGGTGACGTCGAGATACCAGCTCGCGACCTTGGACTTGCGTCGGTCGATCGCCTCGACCGCCCGCGGGCCGAACGTCACTGGTGCCAGTCCCGGCGGACAGCTCAGGCACTTCTGCGTGCCCGAGTACGCGGCATCGATCTGCCAGGCATCCACCTCCACCGGAATTCCGCCCAGCGAGGTAACGCAATCCACCAGCAGCAGCGCCCCAGCCTCACGCACGACCTTGGAGATCTCGGCCAGGGGCTGACAGGCACCGGTCGAGGTCTCGGCATGCACGAGACCCACCACCTTGGGCGACACCCGCGCCACCACCTCGGCCACTTCCTCGACCGTGAAGACCTCACCAAACGGTCGCTCGATCGTTGTGACGTCGGCCCCGCAGCGTCCCGCCACGTCGGCCATCCGTCCGCCGAACACTCCGTTCACACCGACGACCATGCGATCGCCCGGCTCGATCAGATTGACCACGCACGCTTCCATGCCGGCACTGCCGGTGCCGCTGACGGACATGGTGAGGGGATTCTGCGTGCGAAACACCTGCCGCAGCATGGACTGTGTTTCATTCATGATCCGCAGAAAGTACGGATCGAGATGTCCAACGGTCGGCGCAGCGACAACGCCGCGAGCACGCGGGGCGACTTCGCTGGGACCGGGTCCCATCAGCAGTCGACGCGGAGGTGCAACGGCAGCGGGAAGTTCACTCATGGGGCATCCAGTCAGGGATCAGCGAAGTGTCAGCCCCGGAGTTTACTCCAGACCTCAGGCCAATTCGAGGAAACCGGCTCCAATCGAGTACGACAGGCCGAGGCATCCAGATGCTGGACGTCACTCGAGGCAGCTCGCTGCCGCCTGGCGCGGGTCGTGCGCCGCCCGACCGATTGAAGGAATCTCGACCAGTGCGGTAGCATGATTGTTCCCCCGTGTTCCCTCCGGAGAGTTTCCGATGCAACTGCTGCGACCCCTGCTCGTCTCCCTCAGCCTGCTGGCCGGCGGACTCTCTGCCTCGGGGCAGACCCCCGCCCCTTCGCTGAAGCTGCCCCGCCGCGAGGGGATCACCCCCCGCAACGTGGTGTTCATTCTCACCGATGACCATCGTTTCGACGCGATGGGGCACATGGGTCACCCGTTCCTCGAAACGCCGCACATGGACCGGCTGGCCAGCGGAGGCATCAACTTCACCGCGGGCTACGTCACGACATCGCTCTGCTCACCGAGCCGGGCCTCTGTTCTCACAGGCCAGTATGCCCACACGCACCGGGTCGTCGACAACAACAATCCGACTCCTCCCGACACCGTGTTCTTTCCGCAGTACCTGCAGGCTGCCGGCTACGAAACCGGCTTCTTCGGCAAGTGGCACATGGGGGGCGAGAGCGACGATCCCCGCCCCGGGTTCGACCGCTGGGTGAGCTTTCGCGGACAGGGACACTACGAACCCCATCCCTCGGGTCTCAACGTCGATGGTCAGCGGGTCGCGCGGCGCGGATACATCACCGATGAACTGACCGACTACTGCCTGGACTGGCTCAACGCCCGGAGCGGAGAGCGGCCGTTCTTCATCTATCTCTCGCACAAGGCTGTGCACGCTAACTTCACTCCTGCGGAGCGGCACAAGGGACGCTACGCGCAGGCGGAGGTGCCGACTCCCGTCACCATGCCCAACACGCCGGAGAACTTCGACGACAAGCCCCGCTGGGTGAAGGATCAGCGAAACAGCTGGCATGGCGTCGACTTCCCGTACCACAGCACGCTCGACATCAAGGAGTATTACCGCAGCTACTGCGAGACGCTGCTGGCGGTCGACGAGAGCATCGGGCGCGTGATGGATGCCCTCGATCAGCGCGGCTGGCTCGACGACACGCTGATCCTCTATATGGGGGACAACGGCTTCTGCTTCGGTGAACACGGACTCATCGACAAGCGAACCGCGTACGAGGCCTCGATGCGCGTCCCGTTCATGGCCCACTGCCCGACGCTGTTCCAGGGCGGACAGACCATCGACAAGGTCGTGGCCAACATCGACATCGCGCCGACCGTCCTGCATGCCGCCGGTCTGCAGACCCCCGCCCACATGCAGGGGCGCAGCTTCTACAACGTGATGGACGGGACCGAAGCCAACTGGCGCGACACGCTGCTCTACGAGTACTTCTGGGAACGCAACTTCCCGCAGACGCCGACGATTCACGCCCTGCGCACGCCGCGCTACAAGTACATCCACTACTTCGGCATCTGGGATACCGACGAGCTGTACGACATGCAGGAGGACCCACTGGAGACCCGGAATCTCATCAACGAACCCGGGCAGCAGAAGCTGCTCAAGCAGCTCAAGGACCAGATGTTTACCGAGCTCGAACGGACCGGCGGGTTGTACATCCCACTCTACCCGGACCGGGGCAACAGCCAGAACCTGCGGTTCGAAGACCGCGGGCGCGGAGCCGACTTTCCCGAGTGGTTCTATCGCGACGCACCGGTCAATCAGAATGCCCAGTAGGTCCTGACGCTCAGAAGACCGAGAGCATCAGCAACTGTACCGAGCGGACGAGCCACTGGCGCTCGGGTGGCGTGATGCGTCCCAGGCGAATGACGTTCCCCGTGCGGTGGTGCACCTGGGTCACGAAGAACCGCTGAATACTGTTGAGCTGCGCGTCGGATTGTGCTTCCGGGGAGAGCATCAGCTCGGTGATGCGGTGCACTGACCGGGCTTCGGTGAGGTCGAACGACACGGTGTCGGTCCACTCGGGGGGCGTCTGACGATTGGCCACGTCGGTCGCTACGCCGAGGATGAGCGAACTGATTCGCGCGACCTTCGGATAGTCGATACGCGCCGGCCGATCGAAGGGGGTGTGGTAGTCCGGGTGCTCGCCCGTCGAGAAGAACAGGAAGGGGACCCGACGATCCCGAAACGGGCCGTAGTCGCTGCGCGTGCCGATGAGGTCGATGCCCAGCCTCGCCACCTCCAGACCTTCCGGGACGGCCACCTCGTTGAGCACCTCCTTGAGCAGCGGAGCATGTTCGCTGCCGAGCACAAACACGGTCGGCAGGGGCAGGTCCCCCAGTGAGCGACCGATCATGTCGGCTGTGATGAACAACTTGACGCGTTCGAGTTCCCAGGGAGGGTGGGCGGCGAACCACCGGGAACCCCAGAGCAATCGCTCCTCGAGATCGAAGGCGACGAACACCAGACTGCGGCGCGGCTTCTGTTCGAGGGCGGCAAACTCGCGCGCCGTCTCGAGCAGCATCGATACCCCACTGGCGTTGTCATCGGCCCCGAAGTAGGTCTCCCCCTCGCGCACGCCGAGGTGGTCGTAGTGCGCACTGATGATCACGTACTCGTCGCGCAGTTCCGGATCGCTCCCCGGGATCCAGCCTCCGACGTTCTGCCCGACGATGTCCGCTTCCCCGTCGTCCCGTTCACTGCCAGGCAGGAGCTGCAGGTAGCCGCCGTCCGGAAACAGGGGCTGAAGACCTGCCGCCTCGAACTGACCCTGAATGTAGGCAGCGGCCCGGGCAGCCGCCCGACCCGATCGTCCCTGCATTTCAGCACTGGCGAGATACTCGATATGGGGTCGGACTTCCTCGCTGGTGATCGGAAGCGGTGGGAGCAGCGAGACGGCCGGGCCCCCCACGTCCGGGCTGGTGGAGACGGTCGAGAGGGGGGGGCCGGCGTCTCGACGGCGATCGGAGCGGGCCCCGCACCCCGCGAGACGTTGATCGCGCCTCCCAGGGTGATGAGCAACGAGGCAGCGATTCTGAGCGACATCACGGCTCCTCCCTGATAAGTGACGTCGACGCAACGAACTGACTGACCACATCTTGTGGCTCCAGCCCGGCGTCGGAACCCGCCCGACAGCGCGTGCGGATTGGGGGGATTCTAACGGAATTTCCTGTTCTGACGACCTCAGTTCATCCGATGAGAGAGGCAAGGCTGACTGCCTCGTCGGTCTGCTGACCGTAAGCTGCCATCTCAGGGATGGGGCCCGCGCCATCGTCCAGGTGCCCTGCAGGCAAGGAGAGTCGTTCTATGCTTTCACGCAAACTGATCTGGGGTCTGATGATCGTCGCCTGTGTGGTGACAGGCAGTCTCGGGACGTCCAACTCCGCGAAGGCGGCGGGCGACGGACAGCCGTCGGACTGGCAACGATTCTACTACTACCCCTACGTCTACTATCCCCAGAACTTCCAGCCCAAGCGCGAATACGACCACATGTACTACCGGTATCCCGTCGAACGGCAGATCCCGGTCTACAACAAGGACTGGCACAACTTCTACCCGAGCGAACGGCCCTACCACAAAGGGCATCACTTCATTCTGGATGTGTTCTAGGTCCAGTCGTTACTGCTGAGTCACACAGGCCGTGCCCGCGCATCCGCGGTCGCGGCCTGTTGTCATGTCCGGCGCGATGTGTCGGCCTCGACCCAACCGGGAGGATGCTGCAGCGCCGTCATGAACTGAGCCGCTGCCGTCTCCAGTGCCCGCAGCGCCGTCGGCGCCTCCGCCATGACTCCCCCGGTCCCGATCCGCTCCAGTTCGCGGGCCGCCGCGACCAACTGCGCAGCACTGAAGTAGCCCGCCGCACTCTTGAGGGTATGGGCCCCGCGTCGGACGAGCGCGGCATCACCCTCGGCGATGCCACGCGAGATATCCCCAAGCAGTTGCGGACATTGCTGCCGCATCAACGCGAGCACCTCCTGCAGGTCCTGCACCGTTCCACCGACGCGCGCTTTCGCAGCTTGCCAGTCGATGACGTCCGCGCTTCCGCGCGGCCCCTCGTCCGCAACGACTGCCGCGGGCAACGCAGGGTCGAGGGCTGCGGCCGGGCCGGGCGGAGCAACGGGCGAGTCAGACGGTGATCGCGGCTCCGCGGGGACACGGGAGATCGCTTCATAGAGCTTCTGTGCATCGATCGGCTTGGGGACATAGTCATCCATCCCGGCCTCCAGGCACTTCTCGCGATCGCCCTTCATGGCCTCGGCGGTCATGGCGATGATGGGAATCCGCCGGCCGGTCCCCTGTTCGCGGCGGCGGATTTCGGCGGTCGCCTCGTAACCGTTCATCTCCGGCATCTGCACATCCATGAGGATCAGATCGAAGGCGTCCCGCTCGAGCCACGCGAGTGCTTCCAGGCCATTCGTCGCGACCGTGACCTCCTGTCCCCAGCGCTGCAGCAGCCCCACCGCCACCTTCTGGTTCAGCAGGTTGTCTTCCGCCAGCAGGATGTTGCGCGGCGGCAACTGCAACGTGAGGGGAGACGGGCGGGTCCACTGCCGCATCGCGCCCCCGAGGGCGGCCGAGATCGCTTCGAACAGCTCCGAGGCAATCACCGGTTTCCGCATGAACTTCACGATCCCGGACGATACGCCCGTGGGGAGGTCGGCGGAGGTGATCTGACGACGAGAGCAACAGAATCGGGCAATCCGCGATCCCCTGCAGCCGGGCCTGGTTGGCGAACTCCAGACCGCTCATGCCGGGCATATGGTAGTCGAGCAGCACCAGTTGGAAGGGTTCGTCGCGATCGCGGGCCCGGACCAGTTCGTCGAGCCCCTCCGCACCGCTGCTCACACAGGCAGGACGCATCTGCCAGTTGGTCAACAGCTCCTGCAGAATGCGACGGTTGGTCCCATTGTCATCGACCACGAGCACCGCGACGTCACTCAGTTCGTCCAGTTCTGCCGTGTGGGGGGGTGTCTGATCCGCCGCGATCTCGAGTTCCACGATGACGTGAAACGTCGTCCCCGCCCCCACGTCGCTCTCGAGCCAGATTCGTCCTCCCATCATCTCGGTCAGCTTGGATGTGATGGCCAGTCCCAGCCCGGTCCCGCCGAACTTGCGCGTGGTGGACGCATCCGCCTGCGTGAAGGCCTCGAAGATCTGCTGTTGCTTGTCGGGACCGATCCCGATGCCCGTATCGCGCACTTTCACATGCAACCGGGCACAGCTGTCCACGACAGATTCGGGGCTGACATCGACGACCACCTCGCCGACTTCGGTGAACTTGATCGCATTGCCCACCAGGTTGACGAGGATCTGACGCAGGCGTCCGGGGTCGCCGACCAGACGGTCCGGAATTTTAGGATCGATGCGACAGGCGAGTTCCAGTCCTTTGTTGCTGGCCCGCATGCGCAAGCACCTGGATGGCCCTGACGACGCAGTCCTGCAGACTGAACTCCACCGCTTCGAGTTCGAGTCGGCCGGCCTCGATCTTCGAGAAATCGAGAATGTCGTTGATCAGCCGCAGCAGCGAATCGGCTGACTGCTGGATCAGGTGCAGGAATTCGCTGCTGGTCGCCGCGCAGCTCGGTCCCCGACAGCAGATCCGACATGCCGATGATGCCATTCATCGGTGTGCGGATCTCGTGACTCATGTTGGCCAGGAACTCGCTCTTGGCCCGATTGGCCGACTCAGCCTCCTCCTTGGCGCTGCGCAACTCGGCCTCGATCTGTTTGCGCCACGTCACATCCGTGATGCTCGCCCGAATCAGATTGTCGGTGGCGGAGGGGAATCGCACCAGACGCACTTCACACGCAATGTCACGCCCGGACCGCGTGCGATGGGTCCAGTCGAAGACCGGGTTCTCCCCCGCCAGCGCCTGGCGGATGTAACCGACGGCAGCGTCTGGAGAGTTGCGGCCGTCGGGTTGAACTTCAGGGCTGACTTCCTCCGGCCGACAGGCGCACAAGTCCTCCGCCGTCATCCCGAACAGCGCCAGGGCTTTGTCGTTGCAGTCGATGAACCGGCCCGTGTCCGCATTCAGCAGGACGATGGCCTCGGGGGCATGCTCCACCAGCGTGCGGTAGCGCTGTTCGCTGGCTTCGAGTTCGCGAGCCTGTTGTTCCTGCTGGGCCTCGGCCGCAATCCGCGAGGAAATGTCGTGCAGAAAGGCGTTGAAGACCGGCTGCCCGTCGAGAGTGAGCGGACTGACGGTCAGATCGACCGGGAACTCCACACCATCGCGTCGCACGGCGGTTGTCTCCACCAGCGTGTTCAGCAAGGGACCTTCACCGGTCTTCAGGTACCGCTTCAGCCCTTCCTCGTGAGGAGCGTGGTAGGCCGCCGGCACGATCAGATCGGCCACACGCTGTCCGATGGCTTCTTCGCGAGTCCAGCCGAACATCTGCTCGGCTGCCGGATTCCAGCCGATGATCAGTCCCTGCGCATCCATGGCCACGAAGGCGTCGGTTGCGGTCTCCAGGATGAGGGCCGTCTGCCGGGCCAGTTGCTGGGCATCGCGCTCGGCCCGCTGACGCTCCTCGTTCTCCTGCAGCAACTGGGTCGTCCGCTCTTCGACACGTTGCTCCAGCCGGTGATGCCATTGCTCAAGCTGTCCAGCCATCTGGTTGAACGCGCCCCCCAGCCGGCCCAGCTCGTCGTGAGTGTCGAAGGCGACACGGGCCGACAGCTCTCCCGCAGACAACCGCTCGGCCACGTCCGTCAGTTCGCGAACCGGGCGAGTCACATGCCTCGCCAGCGATCGTGCCACAACCAGACCGGCGACCGTCATGGCCGCAAGGCAGCCGAGAATCATCCAGCGCAGCCAGGAGACGGGAGCATAGGCTTCACGCCGGGGGATCTTGGTGACCAGCCCCCAACTCTGCACGTCTTGCTCCTGATAGCTGATCGGTTCGAAGAACGCGATCACGCGCTCGCCATGGTAGGTTGTCTCGCGAAAGCCCCGTTCGCCCTCAATGGCGTCGACCATCACTTCGGCGTCCGCGACCGGCACGGCGGTCTCTCCCGGCCTTTGCCCTGGAAACAGATACTGGACCTGCCCGCTATCGAGCCGGCCGATCAACACCTCGCACCACTCGCTCACCGCTGAGGACACGTGAGGCCCGGCCAGCATCGCCTGGAGCGACGCCACGTCGAGATCGACCAGCAGCACTCCGAGCAACTGAGCCTCGGCACTCGTCACGGGTGCGTACACCCGGGTGACATACCGTCCGTTCTGCTTCAGCGGACTCCCCAGCACCGTTTCCAAGTTGAGGGCCTGGGCGAAGGGAGCGGCCTCGCTGACCTGCGTCCCCAGCTGGGCCACGTCGGTCGAGGTGATGATCTGACCGCTCGGATCCGCCACGCTGATCCCGATCAGGTCTGCGGAGCTCTGCCGGGCATCCGCAAGAATCGCCTGCGTCCCGCTGCGCATTTCCGAGATGGGAATGTCTCCGGCCGCATGCTGAGCGAGGAGCTGTCGAAACTGGGTTCGGCTGGCGATGAGCGCCGCGCGTTCGCGCTGCCGCTCGATGTACTCCCGGATCATCTGATGCCGGTCCGCGGCGACCACTTCCAGTCGCTCCCGAACCTGCTGCAGGATGATGCTTTCGGCCAGATGAAAGGCGATCCCGCCGATGGTCAGCCCGGTAATCAGCAGAATCAGGAGCGCGAGGAGTGCCAGCTTGGTGCTCAACCGCTGGGGCCAACGAGCGAGGCGTCCCTTCGGGTTCTCCGCGGCGGTGACGGGTGACGAATGCTTCACGAGGCCGGGGCCCAGTTCAGACGGTGACAACGAATGACCAACAGGTCGCAGAGACGAACGTCGCCGACCCGCGTTTCGTTCATTGTACTCTCCCGCGAACGCAGAGACACTGAGCCGACCGAACCCGTTGGCAAGGGCGCTCGCAAATCGTTAGCTTGAAGGCGCACATCTGCCTTGCCCCGCGACGGGAGCCCACCTGTGTCCGACGACTTCGACATCCCGCGGATCTTTCATTCTGACTATACGTCGCAGCCGTTCGACGCCTGCGACGACTGCGGGATAGAACTGCGATCGGGCCTTCTGCACATCATTCAGAAAGCGATCGTTGCCGGCGAAACCGTGTTCGAACTGGCGCTCTGCGTCCGATGCGTGAGCCGCCTCAACGAGGAGTACTCGGAGCAATCCCGGGAGGCGATCCAGCAGTTCATCAACGAACAGGCGCCGGGCGCTCAGACGCCCGACGAGGCACAAGGGGTCTGGCCCGTGCTTCTGGACGATGACCAGGACCCGTTGAGCAATCTGGAGCGCTGCGGGTTCTGCGACAAGCCCCGTCTTGAGTGTCGTCGCTACTGCATCGCCGGCATCTTCGCCGCCGGACAAGGGGCCCTGACCGCGATGACAGGCCCACTCGACTTCCCCCTGACGATCTGCGACGACTGCAACATCCGCATGAATGACCGGGTCTCGCAGCAGACGCGCGACCGCTGGAATCGCTTTGTGGAAGAACACTTCGACGGCCCACCGGGCATCGACCTCGACTCGCCCCAGCCCGAGCTGCTGCTGATGTGAGCGTTCGAGGCGGGATGACCCGCCATCCACCGCGCAAGCAACGACCCGGGACGATTCACGTCCCGGGTCCGGCTTGTCCTCCATCGGCCGTGAACAGGCAGAGCAGGGCTCAGCCCTTGAAGATGCCGATCAGATCGCTGAGGTCGACGTCGCCGTCGTGGTCCTTGTCGAGCAGCATGTCGAAAATCCCACCCGACTTCGACTGCCGCTGATCCAGCTCCTTGCGTGCCTGGCCGAGGATGTCCGGCAGCGCCTCGGGGCTGGCCTGGGGGGCCGCCTCTGCCTGTCCGAACAGGCTGCCGAGAATGGTCGGCAATACGGCACTCATGATCTTCTTGGTTGTTTCCGGATCGAGCGTGATGACCTTGCCCATCCGGTGTTCGACGTTGCTGGCCTTGTCGCCGAAGATGTTCTTGAGGATCTCGTCGGTGACTTCCGGGGGAAGGTCCTGGACGACGGTGCCGCTACCCGGTGCCGGCGCCTGCTGGGGCAGATTTCCCTGCTGCACCTGCTTCGTAATCATGTCCCAGAGGCTCTTGGTGCCTTCCTGGGTCTGTGTCTTCTGCTGCAGCCCCCGGACGAGCATGCTCATCACGGCGCCCGAGGCGGCGGCCGCCTTATCGGGCTGCTGTTGCGATTGCGGGAGCACCCGCTCGACCTGTTGGGCACCCATGCTGTTGATCAGTTGTTCGAGCAAACCTGCCATTGAAACTCTCCCAGAGAAAGGTAACACACACTCTGCAAACTGACTCCCGTGCATACGCTATGACGGGCCGTCGAACGCTTCCATCACATCGCCAACCGCCGGCTCGATGCCAGGGCCGCGAATGTGCTCATCACCATCGAATACGCGGGGCTGCCTTTCCGTGTCGTGCGACGTGTCAACGATGATCTCCCTCGAACACGAGCAACACGCTGCCATCCGCCGCGTGAAGCTCGAGCGAGTCGGCACCGCGGTGAAACGCGGCGGCCGTCGCCAGTGCCGACAAGAACTCTGATTCGACCTGCATGGCGGCAGGCGGCCCGGCCCGCCGCGTGGTCGCCAGCGGCCCGAACAGCTTGTCCCCTTCATTAGCTATTCGCCCGTTGAGCCGGTTGACCCCGGTGAAGCCCGCCACGACGCCATCGGGTGCGATGGTGAGCGAAGGGGCTTCGACGCCCTCGGCGACGGGTTGCGTGCCGAAACTGGTCAGCAGCCAGGCGCCCTGCATCGTGTCCGTGGCGGCGGGACTCTCCCGTTGATAGATCGTCTGCCCCTCTTTGATCGTCTCGATCACCTGGATGTCCTTGATGTCCAGCGGGGCGACTGTCAGCGGGTTGTCGGAGAGGATGACCAGGTCGGCCAGCTTGCCCACTTCCAGCGAGCCCTTCGCGTCCTGTTCGTTGTATTGTTCGGCGACCCAGATCGTCATTGCTTTCAGACCTTCCAGCGGGGTGACCCGCTGATCGAGGCCGATCTCGTCCCCCGCCCGGGAGATGCGATTTACCGCCGACCAGAGCATGAACATCTGGTCCAGCGGGGCGACCACGAAGTCGGTGTGGTTGGTCGGATGGATGCCGGCATCGATCGTGTCGCGCATCGGGCTGATGGACATCGCCTGCCGCTCACCCCGATTGCGAATATGGGCTTCAGCGAAGTAGTAGGTGTGCAGCGTGTAGTAGGAGGGGCGGATCTTGTACTGCACGTACTTCGGAATCTGGTCCTTCCGCGTGAACTGGGCGTGGATCAGCGTCGTGTTCCGATCTTTCGTGAGGTCATCGGCCGCAGCGAATTCGTGGGCCTTCAGGAACAGGTCGATCGCGCCGTCGCCGTTCGCATGCAAGATCAGCGGCACGTCCCAGATCATAGACCTTCTTGACCATCTGGTTGACCGTCTCCTGCGGAAACGTCGGCTGTCCGGTCCAGAGCTTTTCACCACCCGGACCGCCAGTCAGGTACGACGTCGTGAAGAATGCAGTCTTTCCCTGGGGCGAGCCGTCCGTCGTAATCTTGACGCCACCGATCTTGAGTCGATTGTGGTACTGGCCCCATTCAGCAACTGGCAGCACAGCGGCGACCTTGTCCACGTCGGTGATGAACGGGTAGGCCACGACGTCGATCAGATGGGCCCCCGCTTCAGCCGCGCGCTGCATCACCTCGAACTGACCCAGGTGCGTCGCTCCTTCGTGTGCCGTCGTCACCCCGGCTTCGGCATACAACCGCTGACCGGCCTTGGACCATTCGATTTCCTGCTCTCTGGTCATCACAGGCGCCTGCTCCACGATCGGCAGGAAGGCTGTCTCCATGATCAGGCCGTGCGGTTCTTCGGTCCCCGGCTTGCGCACGATGACCCCACCCGGCGGCGTCTTCGTGTCTGCTGTGATGCCATACTTCTGCAGACCCAGGCTGTTCAGCACGGTGCCATGCATCGAGACATGATCGACGCGCACCGGGTTGTCGGGAAACGCCGCGTCGAGATCTTCCCGGTTGAGCTGGCGGCCCTCCGGCATGACGTTCTCGTCGTACCCGTAGCCGATGATTTCCTCCCCTGTCGGGATCTGGCGCTCTTCAGCAAACCTCTTCAGCTCGGCAATGATGCTGGGCACGTCCTTCCCGGGCCCGGAGGGTGGTGCGTACAGCTGGCACTGGTTGGCGACCAGCAGCGAGTTGATGTAGTGCGAATGAGCGTCCAGAAAGGAGGGCAACAAGGCCCTGCCACCGAGATCGACGACCCGGGTGGCGTCCCCCTTGAGTTTCAGCACCTCGGCGGCGGAACCCACCGCAAGGATCTTGCCATCTGCGACGGCCAGTGCCTCGGCCGTGGGCTGGGCATCATTGATCGTGACAATCGGCCCACCGTGGTAGATCACATCCGCAGTCTGCGCTGAGACGGGACGCCACGACACCAGTGACATGCCAACAATCGCCAACACATTCCAGAGACGGACTCGACAACGCATGTACGTGACTCAGCCGAACGGAATGGGCAGGAGATTCGCCAGCGACGGACGAGACGAAGAAACCTGTGCGGCAAACCCGGATCCCAGAAGGTCCCAGCGGACCCACCGCGCCGGATTTTCAGATCAAGACAGCAGTATAGACGCCCCGGGACAACATCCAACCCTGCGTCTGCCAGACCCTCTGGGCCCGGGTTTCGCCCCTCGAAAGCGGGGCCCGCGTCACAACGCCGCGCGGCAAGGTGGCTGGGGCGCTCATCGGCGCAAGAGCAAAGCACGGCCTTCGAGTCTGGGGCGGTCGGCGCCACAGCACAGAACACGACGGCCCCAGGAACACTGCGATGGCTTGTTGGAAGGTCAGCACCGAGCCTCAGCCACTCCCCCGTACGATCGTTGGCCTGCGAGATCGAAGCGCCTTACAACGCCGCACGCCGGCCCGGTTTGCTCCGCTCGATGTGTTCCATCCCGCAGGCTCCGGCGGTGGGGAGCAGCTTGTGCGGACTGCAGCGGCCCTCAGGATTGAACACCGTGCGCAGGTCCTCCATCACGGCCACATCGGTCGGACGAAACAGCTTGTCCATGAAGCTGATCTTTTCGACGCCGATCCCGTGTTCGCCCGTCACGCTGCCGCCGAGCTCGATGCACTCGGGACAGAATCTCGTCGCCGGCAGCGATCACCCGCTGGACCTGCTCGGCATCGCGTTCGTCGAACAGCAGAATCGGGTGGATGTTGCCGTCGCCGGCGTGAAAGACGTTGACGATCCGCAGGCCGTACTTGTCGACCGGTCTGCGTGATGAATTCGAGAATCTCGCGGCAGCTTGGTGCGCGGCACGACGCCGTCCTGCGTGCAGTAACTGGGGGAGAGCCGACCGATCGCCCCGAACGCCTGCTTGCGGCATTTCCACAGCAGTTGCCGCTCGTGCGGGCGAATTCGCCATGCGGACTTCGCGGGCCCCATGCCCTTCGCAGAGCTCGACGATCTGCCGGGCCTCCTCGTCGACCGCCACTTCGAGTCCGTCGACTTCGATCAGCAGCACGGCCCCGGCATCGAGCGGAAAGCCGAAGTGAAACGCCGCTTCGAGGGCTTCGATGATTCCCTGATCCATCATTTCCAGGGCCGCGGGGACGATCCCGGCCCCGATGATCCCGCTGATCGCCTCGGTCGCCTCGCGCGACCGTATCGAACACGCCCGAGCATCGTGCGATACGCCGCCGGATCGCGCGTCAGCCGCACCCAGACCTTCGTCGCGATGCCGAACGTCCCCTCGCTGCCGACGAACAGGCCGGTGAGATCGTAGCCCGGAGAGTCTTCGCAGGGGCCGCCGAACTGCACGATCTCACCGTCGGGCAGTACCACTTCCACCCCGAGCACATGATTGACCGTCACGCCGTATTTGAGCGTGTGCGGACCGCCGGAGTTGGTCGCCACGTTGCCCGCCGATGGTGCACGCCCCCTGGCGCGACGGATCGGGGGCGTAATGGTATCCGGTCCCCTTGAGGTGCTGCGTGAGATGCACATTGACGACGCCCGGTTCGACGACGGCATAGCGATCCCGCAGATTGACGTCGAGGATCTGTTTCATCCGCGTCATGCAGATCATCACCCCGCCGCCGACAGGCAGTGTGCCACCGGCCAGGGACGTCCCCGCCCCGCGTGGCACAAAGGGGACATCGTGCGTGTTGCAGGCCTGCACGATCCCGGCCACCTGCTGCAGCTGTGGTGGGGAACACCACCACATCGGGCGCCCGTTTCTCGACGACATAACCGTCGCACTCGTAAACGAGCAGCTCGTCCCGCGCGGCGATGACACCCCGGGGGCCGACGATCTCCTGCAGACGATCCACGAGAGGTGACGTTGAGAGCGAAGGGGCAGGACTCACGATGGCGTCCATTCTCCAGGGGGGGGAGTGGCCTCAAACCGAACCGCGAGTATAGCAGTCGCACGCGCAAGCGTCGTCCCGCCTCACCGCGCCTCGATCCGCACGAACTCGTCCTGCACCGCCACCCCCGTGGGGACTGTAAACACATGCTCCCGCACGTTGGCCGGCAGTTCCTCAACATGCCGTCGTGCCTGTCCCGCCTCCCGCCAGCCGCAGGTGATGGTCACCGGCGGCGGCGATCCGGTCTCGTAGATCCCGTACAGTTGCGCATCGATCAGCGCCGCCCGATATCCACCGGCCTCGAAATGGACCCGGACCAGCGCCTGCTGTGTCTCGGCGGAGGCGACATCCACGTGTCCCGCCAGCCACCCACTCGAGAACTCGTTGTCGGAGGGAATGTCGGCCCGGGCGAACCCGGTCCACGAGCTGCCGCCGTCACTCGACACTTCAAGGCGCACGTCCATCGCCTCCGGCGGAGGCACGCGCACGCGGTATCTCACCGCTGCCCGCACCTCCAGCAGCTTTCGAGGTGCCTCGATGCGAAAGACGACCTGGCCCGGCTTGTTGTCGGTCGTCTCGTAGGCCACACGCGAATCGACGGAGCGGCCGCGATACGCCACATTCTGCGAGCGCAGCGCGGCTTCCTCGAAGTGGTGGACCTCCGCTTCCGGCAGGCTGAAGTTGGGCAGCACCGCCACCACACCACGCGAGGCTGCCCGATAGGTCGCTTCGCTCCCCTCCACCTTCAGCCGGGGATAGATCGTCTGACAGACCTGCGTGACTGTGGTGAACTCCACGGCATCCAGCCCGGACTCGCCCTGCCACGAGCAGCGGAGCTGCCACCCGTACCGCCCCTTGACCTGCTCGGTCAGATCGATGCGGAACTCCTGCACGCGCACCGCCGGCCTCGCACTGTATGGACTCGCAGGGATGTCGACCGGCTGCCAGGTCTGCCCCTCGTCGGCCGAGATCTCCAGCAGAACATCGCCGACGAATGCCCCGGCCACCACCAACCCACCGACGGCCGGGCCGGTCATGGGGTTGGCGTCATCTTCTGGATCGCCCGCGATGACGTAAGGCGAGAAGTGACGGAACGTGACCGACACCGGTTCGCCATGGACACTGTACAGTCGAGGGGTGTCGCTGCGTGCAGCGATGTCCCCCCGGGCAGCCACGATCCCGTCGTGCCAATTGGGACCGGAAAGGTCCGGACGGTATTCAAACTCGCCGTTGCAGTAGGTCACGTCGTTGCGGGCGTTGTGCTCTGCGCCGTCGTGGACAGGCTGTCTCTGACCGACGAATGACCAGTGGCGCGAAGGACCACCAGGCTGATGATGCCAGAAGCGGCGCTTCGTCGGCCCGCCAAAGTGGTCGCGGTCGTACCACCGGGTGAAGGCCTCTCCCGTGCGCAGCTGAACGATGCCGGGGTGTGCCGCGTAGCCACTGTTGTACATCGCATACCAGTCCCCACCACGGGCCACCTCTTGCCAGCCACGACGCATGGCCTTGAAGTCGTCGGGCCACGCAAACGGGTAATGGGGGATCGGCGGACGGACCGAGTCCACCAGGGACGGATCGGCCACGATGTCCTCATACCCGGCCACCACGCCGTCGCGGCGAAACAACAGGCCGGCCATGTCGGTGTCGAACGCGTGCCACCGGCCGTCATAGAACACCTCGCTGTTCACATGCCCCGGAAAGGCCCGCCGCCGGGCCCGCATGCCGAGGGCCTGCCAGTACGGCTCGTTCCAGGCGTGCACCGTTCCACAGAGTCCGTATCCGTAGGAGAACCGCGCCCGGTTGGCGTCGTACACCACCGATTCGTAGTCGCGCGTTTGCAAGGTATCGGGCGGCACTCCCGGAACGCACCACTCCTGTGGCGACATCAGATGCCACTGATGGGTGAGCAGCCACTGATACAACGCGAGCGCCCGCTGCTGGGGGCTCCCGGCCTGCGTCACCGCGAACTTCACGCAGTCGTCCACCGTCTGAAAAGCCCCTTCGCCAGCGTACCGGGGATGATCGGTCCGCAGGGTCGGATCGCCCAGCTCACCCCGAACCGGGGCCGACGCCCCGTGTATTACCAGGAGCCACACACCGATCGCCAAACGGCCCATCTGCTGCTTCCGGCTTCGGGACATCGGTGCAATTCCCCACGACCTCAGGATCAGGACCACACGAGCGGCTGTGTGCAGGATGATACCATGGCCCTGGCTCCGCAACCCGCGCAGCCGACGAACCGCCCACCCCCGAACCACGCTTGCGAGCCGGGACGCTGCCCATTACAAAGAAGGCCGATCCCGGGCGTTTGGCGCAGTTGGCTAGCGCGCTTCCTTCACACGGAAGAGGTCACAGGTTCGAGTCCTGTAACGCCCATCTGCACTGATGTGCAGTCTCGCATCTCTTCGCAGAATGCCGCTCCAAGGTTGACTTCGGCGGTGCTTCACCAAATGCCGTGAGCGCGGTGCCCGGGGCGTTCGAACTGCCCCGCCATTGCCCTGTCATCGCCCCATCTGTGGTGGCCATTCCGCGCCCGAAGACGATGCGGCAGTCGCTGGCTCAAGGTCTTGCCGACACGCAGATTGGGAACCGAACTGTGAACCGGACGATGACACGCGTGGTGCGCGTCCGGGCAAGCCATCTCGAGGACTCCGTGTGGCATCTGGCGAACAGGTCGTCTATCATCGAACTCACGCGGCCGGATTGATCTGTTGATTCCGGAGGAGATGATCTGCCAGGGTGGGCATTGACACAGACGAGGCGATCGATGTCCACCCCCGAATCTGAACTTGTGCTGCCGAATCTGTCTGCCGAACTGAAGTCCATGAGCCGCCACTGGCTGCTGTTTCTGGCGCTGGGCATCGCCATGGTGGTCTTCGGGTCGCTCGCGATCGGCTGGTCGTGTCTGGCCACCATTACGATCGCTGCGACGATGCTGCTGGGCTTTCTGTTGCTCGCTGCCGGGGTCGCGGAGGTGGTCAGTTCGTTTCAGGCGGGGCGGTGGAGCGGGACTTTGCTGCATGTCGCCATCGGCGTGTTGTACGGCGTCGTGGGCCTCATGATCATCGATGACCCGGAACTCGGCGCGGTCCAGTTGACTCTGATGATCGCGATCTTCCTGGTGGTCAGTGGTCTGTTTCGGATTGCCTTCGCGCTCATCGAAAGGTTCCCGGGCCGAGGCTGGGTGCTGTTGAACGGTGGCATCACCACTTTGCTGGGGATGATGATCTACAAACAGTGGCCGGAGTCGAGCCTGTGGGTCATCGGACTGTTTGTCGGCATCGAGCTGATCTTCAACGGCTGGACCTGGATCATGCTGGCCCTTGGCCTGCGCCGTGCCGCCCAGGCTTGATTGTTCCCTGCCGACGGGTGACGAGCCCCCGATCTGAGCAGATTGTCGCCCGGTTGCTGTCGTCGGATCGCCGCCAGGCGCTGGTCTTCAGTACAAAGTGCCGTGGCAAGTCTTCCCACTGCGCGCCGGTCTTGAAGATCCAGATCACCGCTTCCAGGCAGGGCCGTGCGGGCGTACGGGGTCGCCTTCCCTGGGGATTGGGTGGCGGATCGGGAAACAGGTCGGCGATCGCCAGCCCTTGTCCGTCCGTCCGTTCCACTCTGAGGGCGTACGTACGCTATCGGGAAATGTTCTTGCCAGCCATCGCCGTGCCTCCCTGAAGTGTGTGTGACTGAAATCCGAACACACACACCGGCACGCAATGGGCCTTCCCATGTTCACTCAGGCCCCCGTTGTGGGATGGGCCCTATGCATCGTTCTTTCCGCGCTGCTTCTTCCCAACGCGACGCGAACGACTTCAGAGCGGTTTGGGGACTACCTTCCATTCTGGAATTCGGTCGACGACTCCGCCGGAGAATGTCCTTCGCAGTGTTCCGTGGGGCGAGGTGATCCAACAGTCGGCCGTTGCCCGCGATTCAACGAGTTAGACTTCGTCGTGGACAATGAGCCCGCTTCCCGAGAGTGCGTCTTGACGCTTTCCGGCCGATCATCTAGAAGCTGCCGGCGGTTTCCCGTTTCCGTTGAGATCTTGCCAAATGCCGTCCGGCAAATCGCGGACGCTCGTTCGGCCTTCCGAAAGCTCGCGTGAATTGTCAGGATCAAAGGCACTTCTGATCGCGACCCGCCCGTTCGCTTGTGAGGTTCGCTGGCGGAGTTGGTGGCACTTGTGGTCGACAGTTGCGGTGCTCGGCGGGACGATGGTCCTGGTCTGCAGCGAGCTTCCGTGGCTGGCCCGGCTCCCGTTCAGCATCGTCGCTGGTTTGACGATGATTCGCTTCTTCGTTTTGTTTCACGACCATCAGCATCATGCGATCCTCAGCAACTCGAAGGTTGCCGACCTCGTGATGCTGGCGTTCGGCCTGCTTACACTCAATCCGCCGAGCGTGTGGAAACGTTCACATGACCATCACCATTCTAACAATTGCAAGAGCTTCGGACCCAATGTCGGTTCCTTTCCTCTGTTGACGATCGACGCTTACGAACGGGCATCCGCTCGGCAGCAGATCGGGTATGCCATCGCACGCCACCCCCTCACAATCGCCATGGGATATGTCACCGTGTTTTTCTTCGGGATGTGCGTGAGACCGCTGGCTGCGAACCCTCAGCGGCATCTCGATGCGGTGCTCGCAATCGCCATCCATGTCGGGCTCCTGTTGTGGCTGGCCTTCGATGAAATCGACGACCTCTGGCTCGCCGCGGTCATTCCATTCACAGTGAGTTCGGCCATCGGCGCATATCCGTTCTTTGCACAGCACAACTTTCCGGGAGTTCGGCTGAAAACTGGCCGCGATTGGGACTACGCTTTCGCAGCCCTTCAATCATCGAGCTACATTCGCATGGGCCGGATCATGCGGTGGTTCACGGGCAATATCGGCTATCACCACGTGCATCATTTGAACTCACGGATTCCCTTCTACAGCCTGCCCGACGCGATGGCGTCAATCGAAGCCCTCCAGTCGCCGATTCCGACTTCGCTGCATCCGCGCGACATTGCCGCATGCCTGCGATTGAAACTCTGGGATCCAGTCGCTGACGAGCTCGTTCCCTGGCAGCAGGAACGCGGTCGGCCGAAACACGAGTCGCGAGCGGCGGTTGTCCCAAACCAACGCCACGGAACACGGACCGCGGGCGCTCTGCGAGCGCGAGCAGTTGATTCGCCAGTCGAACGGCTTCGTCAGCGTCTCTCAATGACTTGTCGTGCACCCTCGCCAGGGTCCACACAAACGCGTTCAATGCCTCGACGGTAGGCAATGGGGAGCCGCTTCAGCTTCTCTTCGACCTGCGAACGTAGATTGGGGTCATTTGCGAACCGGTCAGGATGCCAGACAGCCGCCAGGAGCTTGTAGGCCTTCTTGACCTTCCCCAGCGAAGCCCCCGGTTCGAGTTCCAAGACGGTGTAGCACTCACGGATCGTCATCGGTCAGCCCTGACGTCGACACGGCACCGGCCGGAATGACTCTCGTGAGCACGGACTTCAAGTGTCCGTCGACAGTGCACCGCGCGGGCGAACCGCATAGGGCCCATCCCACAACGGCAGCCTGAGTGAACATGGGAAAGCCCATTGCGTGCCGGTGTGTGTGTTCGGATTTCATTCACACACACTCCAGGGAGGCACGGCGATGGCTGGCAAGAACATTTCCCGAAAGCATGCGTACGCCCTCAGAGTGGAACGGACGGACGGACAAGGGCTGGCGAGAGTTCCGTGAGTCCCCAGCCGATCCGCTGACAACCAATCCAGCGGATCAAGGTGGAACGATCTGTCCGGCGTGTGCTAGCTACCACGGGTCCTTCTTCGACAACGACGACCAGGCAACCATCGTGCCGAACGACATTGGGCTGAGCCTGCCCTACCATCCTGCTCGGCTGTGAGTCATCGCCGACTGGAATCTGCGTCGCGTTTCTGCTGTGTTTGAAGTGGACACTCCCCTTCCCCTCAGGCAAAATCACCTCCTCGTGCGGCGGTAAAGCTCGGCTGTCTCTGATTCACATCTTCAAGGGCCAATTCACCTTGGCATTGTCTGCTGAGCAATTCCTGAGCCAGCTGCACAGTTCGGGACTGATGTCGCCGAAAGACACCTCCGCCTTCATGGAGGGACTCCCCGCCGCCTCCCGCCCACAGGATGCGCAGCAGTTGGCTCGGCTGCTGGTGCAGCAACACGTGCTGACCGCGTTTCAGGCAAAGCAGGTCGTCGCCGGCAAGGCCAAAGCGCTGTTGCTGGGCAACTATGTCATTCTGGACCTCCTGGGCCACGGAGGAATGGGCATGGTCCTGAAAGCGCGGCACCGAAAAATGGATCGCATCGTCGCGCTGAAGATCCTGTCCCCCAAGCTCACGAAGTCTCCCGATTTGCTGGCCCGATTCCAGCGCGAAGTGAAAGTCGTTGCCAAGCTCGAACACCCCCATATCGTCACCGCACATGATGCCGACGAAGCCAATGGCACGCACTTCCTCGTCATGCAGTATGTGCCAGGGAGCGATCTCGCGTCCGTGGTCAAACGGAACGGCCTGTTCACAATCGACCAGGCCGTCAGTTGTGTGCTGCAGGCAGCCCAGGGTCTCGAATACGCGCACCGTCAGGGAGTGATTCACCGCGATGTCAAGCCGGCGAATCTGCTGCTCGACTCCCGCGGCACCGTCAAACTCCTGGACATGGGGCTGGCCCGCCTGAATGGCAATCCCACCAACGAGGCCGCCACTGCACTCACAGAATCCGGCAATCTGCTGGGAACGGTCGACTACATGGCCCCCGAACAGGCGCTGGACAGCAGGCAGGCCGATGCGCAGCGACATTTACAGTCTGGGATGCGTACTGCATACGCTGCTGATCGGTCGTGCGATCTATCAGGGGGATACACTGATCAAAAAGGTCATGGCGCATCGTGAGCAACCGATTCCCTCTCTGACGGCCCTCCGCCAGGACGTACCGCCACCTCTCGACGCCGTCTTCCGCAAGATGGTTGCCAAGCTGCCCGACGAGCGCTACCAGAACATGGGCCAGGTGATCGATGCGCTGCAGTCGTGCCTCGCTGCCGGCCATGCGGTCACAGGCAGCGCAGCCGTTGATGATGCGAATCTCCGAAAGTTCCTCATGGATCTCGAAACGGCTGACACCCCCACGCTCATCCAATCCGAATTGTCTGGGAACTCCGCAGCGCGGCGGGAGACGCTCCTCCCGCGAGCCTCTGCCAGTACAGAACCGATCAGTGAGAAGCCACGTCCCGGCGCAAGCCCTCCCCGGCGCTCCCGGCAACAGGTCACCCGACCAGGCCGGCCAGACCGTGTATCGATCATTTCCGGAATACTCCTGGGACTGCTGGCCATCGGGGTGTCGCTGTGGGCTTCCGGGATTTTGGTCAAGGTCGAGACGCCACACGGGACGCTGGTGGTCAACGTTACCGGGGACAATTTCGCGACGACGGTGAAGGGCCAGGTTGTCACACTGCGGAATACTCAGACAGACGAAACTGTGACTGTCACGCTGGATGCCCCGCAGACGCGGCAGCCCGATTTGAAGGCGAGCGATTACGAGTTCCAGGTGGCGACCGGCTCCGGGCTCAAGACCCGCACGAACCGCTTCCAGATCGATGGCCAGACCGATGCCGTCGTGGAAGTCTGGTGGGAGCCGGCCGAGGCGTTGGCACGGAGCACGGTCCAACCATCCACACCGTCGGACACTCGAGTCTATCAGATGCCACTCAGCCCGGTGGTTGACAGTCCCTCGCGCGACCTTGAAGTGGCGGAGTGGGTCATTGCACAGGAAGGATATGTGGGAGTGAATGTGAGTGGAGTTTTTGTGGGTAGCATCCATGAACTCAGCCAGTTGCCGCAGGGGGACGTTTCACTAACCGTCGTCAATCTGGCTGACTCGATGTCCGTGACGAATTCCGACGTTGAACGACTGATCGGTCTGCCCATCGATTGGCTGGGTCTGCGCGGGACAACTGTTGACCGCGGGGTGCTGCCTCTGCTGGCTCGTTGCATGGCTCTGCAATCGCTGGATGTCTCTGGCACTCGCATCACGACTGCGGATCTGCCTGAACTCGACCAGGTAAGACTGCTTCGGGAACTGCAATTCGCCTCGCATCAAATCGACGATCACTGGGCCTTTCTGGAACGGTTGAAGGGCGTGAGGACAATTTCAACTTATGATTCGCAGCTTCCGCCCGACCTTGACAACCTGAAGCGCTATCCTCAATTGCGAGAGTTGCGGTTTCATGGGCTGGGCATTGCGGATGCCAAGCCCGCGGCGTCAATTCAGGACGCGAATCCGCATCTTCGAATCGTGGCCGGCTACGGTCGCGGTGCTCGCGTCGTCGGCGAAGATCCCGTCCGCAGAGCTGCGGAAAGTCTCGTGGCCTTGGGCGCGAGGCTGACGGGTATCGATCCTCAGGGCGATTCGTGGTCTTCAGAGAACGGCCTCCCGTCTGGCGATGGGGCGTTCGTGGTGCAGGTCGTCGAATTGCCAGGGCTGTCTGCGAACCGCGTGTTGGTGGAGCAACTCGGCACCTGGTTCAGCTCGCTCAGCAGCGTGCACGTCACGATAGTCGGTGCCCGCGGCGCCGACGAGATTCTCACAACTCTGGCCAAGTCTGGCGGCGTCGTGTCTTGTGGTCTGCGCGACTCAGATCTTACAGACTTGGGTCTAAAGTCGCTGACTGGGAATCAAGTTGTCAGTCACATCAACGTCTGTGGGACTCAAGTCACGCGAGCCGCCGTCGAGGGATTCTGCCGCCAGCATCCTGAGTGCTGGGTGATGAGCGATTATGGAGAGTTTCGCGCCTGGCATCGCGCTCCCCAAGACCCAGACACGAGTTCCAGCAGCACGACAGACTCGTCACCAGGGGCAGACCAGGCCAGCTCCATTTGGCCCGCCGATGCTCCTCAATAACCGCCAGGCCCGGGAATGCTGCAGCCCAGGTCCGGCCCTTGTCGGCAGGGCAATCGTTTAGTTCGGGTAGCCCAGTTTACGGAAGAGACGCAGAGGTTTCCGCGCGAAGCTGCGTAAGGTGGCGGCGATGTTGTCGGTTTTCTGCTGGCGGAGCCAGTTGAGGCCCGCGTTGCGGAGCGCGGCCAGGTTCTGGGGTGCGTGACCGCCAGTGATCGTGCTGCGGTCCTCACCGAACGTCTCATCACGGACGTAGTGCAGTCCGTTTTCGATCGCGCCCCAGTGTCGGCGGGCCAGTGCCAGCAGTTGCTCCGGACCGGCCCGCTCCGCCGTCAGAGACGTCACGCAGTAGGCAACCTCGGTCGTCTTCTCACCAAGTCGTGTCCGCTCACGATCGATGCGGCAGACCTGGCCCACACCGGGCCAACTCAGATGCTCGTTGAGCCGGGACGTGGCGGTCAGGGTGCGGCGTTCGATGCGGCCGTGACCCTTGTCGGGCGTGCTGTGCGCCGCATGCAGCTGTTCACGCTGACGCCGTTCGTAGGGGGGAAAAGACCTCCTTGTCGGGGGCCAGTTCCAGTGTGATTTCCCGCAGTAAACCGGGTTGATTCTCTTTCACCGGGAAGAAGTAGTCGCCCCCCGAATCCACAATCTGTTCACACAAATCGCGCTGGCAGAACATCGCATCGCCAACGAGGACTTTGCCCTCCAGCACCATCGTCTTGAGGAACTCCAGAGCGGCCTTGTGCTCATTCGTCTTCTCCTCGACCCGGCACTGGCTGAGCACAAAACCGGTGTGATGGTCGACAGCCGCCAGCAGGTGCACGGCCTTCGCATACGGCCTGAGCGTCCCGCACAACGTCTTGCCGTCGATGCTGACCGCAGCCAGGTCCTCTTCGGTCAGTCCCAGTTCCAGCGTCTCGCCGATCCACTCGCTGAGGACCGCCTGGAACTCGTCCGGATCGAGCGCCATGAGCAGATCGCGGAAGCAATCTCTTTTCGGCGGGCGCCGCGTGTATCCCATCCAATGCCAGACGTCTACCGGCAAATCGTGGAGCCACTCGACCAGGGCCTGATAGCCCCGATTGCCGCACAGCAAACCAGTTACGACGGCCGTCAGCATGGCGGCCAGAGAATGGCGTCGTCCGTTACGCCCACGTGGATCAGAAACTTGCGACCACCTGGCCAGCAAGCTCTCCCCGCAGGCGGATGACATAAGTCGACCTCCGTGAGAAAAATGGAACCTCCGTAAACTCGAAGCATCCTACGCACGAGCCCCGCATTGGAAAAGACGATAGCCCTGCCTTGTCGGGACGTGCGGTAGCCTTGGACGAGCGCCATGGTATACTGGCAACGTCCTGCCCTGCCGGGTCGCAGTCACCCCACCAGACTCGGCTTTCCTGAACGAGGTGCGTGATGGCATCCCTCCCGGTCGCTCGGCGGCGGTTCCTGAAAGCTGCCGGAGTCAGCATTGCCTTGCCGCTGCTGGAATCGCTGCCACGGTCTGTTCGGGCCGCCGACAAGCTGTCGCCTCCTCACCGCATGGTGTGCGTCGGCAACGAATTCGGAATGTTCCCCGGACAGTTCTGGCCGAAAGAATCGGGCAGCAGCTACGGCATCACGCCGCTGCTCGAACCACTGGAAGCACATCGCCGGGACTTCACACTGTTCTCGCATCTGGATCATGGGGTCAAGGGGGGACACTTCGCTGTTCACACCTTCCTGACCGGTGTGAAATCGTCGGAGGCGAAGGGCACACCCGACGCAGGGATGAGTCTCGATCAGCGGGCGGCGGAGTTCGTCGGCTCGCGGACCCGCTTTCCGTCCATCGCTGTCGGCTCGGAAGATGGACTGCATGGCGGCTGCATGATGAGCTGGACCCGCACGGGGACACGAATCCCTCCGGTTGCCGGGCCGCGCGAACTGTTTGCACTGATGTTTGTGGACGACGGCGTCGCAGCCAAGCGACAGGCTGAAGTCCGCCTGCAACGTCGCGAGTCGATCCTCGACGCCCTGACCGGAGACGCCCGCTCTCTCAGTCGGCGGGTCAGCCACACGGATCAGGAAAAACTGCAGGAGTACTTTGCGGCTATCCGGGACGTGGAGGCGAAGCTCGAACTGGATCACCAGTGGCAGAAGGTCCGGAAGCCGAAGGTCGACTTCGCCGAGCCGTCCAACGAAGGGCTGACCATGGATCTGCCGAAGATCTACGATCTGATTGCGCTGGCCCTCCAGACAGACACGACGCGTGTCGCCACGCTGGAGATCGGCGGGAGTTTCGCGGCGCGGGACCTGGGGATTCGTGAGGGATATCACAGCCTGTCTCATCATGGGCATCTCGAGAACAAGATCGAACAGCTTGTCCAGATCGAGCGGTATCAGATCGAACACTTCGCCCGCTTCCTGGAGAAGTTGAAGTCCCTGCGCGAGCCCAACAGCGACGGTACGTTGCTCGACCGAACGATGGCCCTGTTCGGCAGCGGGATGGGAAACGCCAATGCTCACACGAACAGCGATCTGCCTGTCGTGCTGGCGGGCGGCGGGTTCCGTCACGGCGAACACAAGCAGTATCCGCAGGAGTCCCGCCAGCGCGTGCCGCTCTGCAACCTCTTTCTATCCATGTTGCAGCAGTTCGGGGTCGAAACCGATCACTTCAGCACCAGTACGGGAACGCTGACCGGCCTGGAGCAGGCCTGACGATGGCATCGGCGCGATACCTCTGTCGACGAACGTTGATCCCGGCCCTGCTCGGGGCGGCGCTGGGGCTCTGTCCGGCGCTGGCGGATGACCCCTCGGGCCCGGCCGTCACAACGAAACCGGCCACGTTCGAACAGGTCGTCCGGCCGTTCCTCACGACCTACTGTTTTCAGTGTCACGGACGGGACCTGCAGAAGGGGGAGCGCCGGTTCGACACACTGGCCCCGCAGATTCACGGCGACGGGGAACTGGTCGACTTCCAGGACATCCTCGATCAATTGAATCTCGGCGAGATGCCTCCCGAGCAGGCGCGCCAACCAGCAGCCAGCGAGCGCCGCGCGGTCATCGCCTGGCTGACCGGGCACATTGCGCAGTACCACGCGGACAGCAGGGCGTCATCACAGGGGACGGTCCTGCGACGCCTCAACTCGCGCGAATATCGCAACACCGTTGGCGACCTGTTTCGTCTGAACATGACGATGTTCGACCCGACCACGGCCTTCCCGCGCGATCAACTCGACGAGCACCTCGACAACGTCGGCGAAACCCTGGTGATGTCCGGACATCTGCTGGACCGCTACCTCGATGCGGCGGAACAGGTCGTCGAAAAAGCCCTGCGGGTGCGTGAGCGGCCGGCCACGCGGACATGGTCGTTCCACGACAACTTCCAGCAGCAGCCCGAGATCGACCAGGTGCACAGACGCACGAACAACTTCAGTCATATCACGCTGTACGACGTGATCAATGCCGACAAGCACGAGGGCGCCTACGGACCGATTCTGGAGTTCCGGGAGGGGGTTCCGCACGACGGGCTGTACGAGATTCGGTTCCGTGCCCAGGCCGTGAATCGCATCAACCCGTACGATCCGGAGTTCCTGGGTCTCGATCCACAAGAGCCCTTGCGACTCGGGATCGTGGCTGGCCATGCACTGGCCGGGCCGCTGCACAAACCGCAGCCGATGGAGCCACTCCTGGCAGAACTCGATCTGGCCGACGAAAGCCGGACGTACACCGTCCGCGTCTGGCTCGACCAGGGTTACACGCCGCGCTTCACGTTTCAGAACGGGTTGATGGACGCCAGGAATCTCTGGACCCGGATCCTCAAGAAGTATCCGGAGCAGTTTCCCAAACTGAAGCGGCCGGGGATTGTCGAGGCGCGATACACGGCGATCAAACACGGCAAGCTGCCCCAGATACACGTCGACGATATCGAGATTGAAGGACCGATCATTGAACAATGGCCGACGCCCGCACACCACGCCGCACTGGGCGACGACTGCGAGCAGATCCTCGCCACCCAGTCGATGTCCGCGGAACAGATGCGCCGGCAGTTGAATGTGTTCTTCACGCGCGCCTGTCGCCGACCGGCACAACCTGACGAAATCGAACGGCTGATGCAGCTGATCGCCCTGCGCCAGGCAGCCGGCTGTTCGACCCTCGAAGCGTGGGGCGATGCCCTGCAGGCCGTGCTGTGCTCACCAGGTTTTCTGTATCTCGACGAGCAGGACACCGACGGACGACTGACCTCGCATGCCTTGGCCTCGCGCCTGTCGTACTTTCTGTGGTCGTCCCTGCCTGACCAGGAGTTGCTGGACCTCGCGGACTCAGGAGACCTGCGCCATCCCGATGTTCTCGCAGCGCAGGTGCAGCGCCTGCTGACCGACGCACGCTCGGAGGCCTTCATCGATGGTTTTCTCGAAAGCTGGCTGACGCTGCGCGATCTCGGTTCCATGCCGCCGGACCGCGGGGACTTCGCGGCGTACTACCAGTACAACCTCGGCCCGGCGATGCGGCAGGAATCGCGGCTGTTCACACGGCATCTGCTGGAAGAGAACCGACCGATCACGGACTTCCTCGATGCCCGTTACACCTTCCTCAACAACCCGCTGGCGCGGCTGTACGGCCTCGAACCGCCCGGTCAGCCCGGGTTCCATCGCGTGGCGCTGCCCGACGTGCGCCGGGGCGGATTGCTCGGACAGGCCAGTGTGCTGACCGTTTCCGCCAACGGCATTGAGACGTCGCCGGTCATTCGCGGCGTGTGGCTGCTCGACAACATTCTGGGCACACCACCCAGTCCTCCGCCACCCGATGTCGAACCGCTGGACCCCGACGTTCGCGGGACACAAACCGTTCGAGAACAACTCGCCAAACATCGCAGTCACGAGAGCTGCAACGACTGCCACCGCAAGATCGACCCGCTCGGCTTCGCACTGGAAAACTTCGACCCGATCGGCCGATGGCGCACCAGCTATGACGGTCGGCAACCAATCGATGCCTCCGGAGAACTTCCGAATGGCATGGCCTTCGAGAACATTGTCGGGCTGAAGGGTATTCTGGTCGAACAGAACGACCTGTTCGTCCGGGCTCTCACGAATAAACTCCTCGCGTATGGCATGGGCCGCCAGGTGGAACCCGCCGACCGTCCGCGGGTCGATGAACTCATCGAGGAACTGGCCGGTCGTGGTTACGGATTCCGCGATCTGATCACACTGGTCGTCCTGAGCGAACCGTTTCGGGCACCCTGATCGCGAGTTGCCTGGAAGGCGAAACGGGGGCTGCCCGGGTGGAGCTCGCCGTTACTCCGTAGCCTTCGGTGGCTCTTCACCATACTTGGCCACGTAGCGGGCCGCGAATTTCCCCTCCAGCTCCGGGTGACAGACGAAGCACTGCGAATCAGGTCGGGCGTGCTCCTCGCACCAGTCCCCCTTCCCCTTGAAGCCGGCGATCAGACTTGTGTCGCAGCGGGCACACTCGCCTTCTGGAACGCCGTGTTCCCCACACCACCACGCGCCGTGCGTGTGACCGTCGGGCGCGGCACCTGCGCCGTGGTCATGGTCATCGTGAGGCTCTACGACGGCGGTCGTCGTGGCCGGATCGGATTCGCCACAGCCGGACAACAGCAGTGCAGACACCACAGTCAGCGCAACCAGGACACAGGGCATTGCCATCCACTTTCGCATTTCGTTCTCCAGGGGTCTTCCGTTCAGACGGAAACAGGGTCTTCGACCGCTCGCCCCATCATCTCCGGATGCGGGACCACGCGCTCGACGGGACTCTTGAACACCATGTACAGCACGCGCAAGACGAGCAGGGACATTACCGTCGCGCTGATGACGCCGCCAATGACGACCGTGGCCAGCGGGCGTTGCACTTCCGCCCCCATCCCCGTGCTGAATGCCATCGGGACGAAACCCAGGCTCGCAACCAGCGAGGTCATCAGCACGGGCCGCAGTCGCGTCATGGCGGCCTGTTCGACGGCGGTCTCCAGCTCGACTCCGCGACGGCGCAACTGGTTGATGTACGAAACCAGCAACATGTCATCGAGGACGGCAACCCCCGAGAGAGCCACGAAGCCGACGGCGGCCGAGATCGAGAACGGCATGTCTCGCAGCCACAGGGCGAACACGCCCCCCGTCCACGCAAACGGGATGCCCGTGAACACACGGACTGTGTCCACCACATTGTTGTACGTCAGATACAGCAGGGTGAAGATCAGCATCAAAGCCACCGGAACAACGATCAGCAGTCGCTGCCGCGCCCGCAGCAGGTTCTCGAACTGGCCCCCGAATTCGACGTGATATCGCCCATCGGGCAGCGTGATCTGTTCCGCAATGAGTCGCTGGGCCTCGGCGACGAACGTGCCGATGTCGCGCCCCCGGACGTTGGCGGAAACGCTGAGCCGCCGTTGTCCCCGCTCACGGAGAATCTGTGACGGACCTTCGTCCACTTCGACGGACGCCAGCCGCGACAGGGGGATCTGCTCGCCGGCCGGCGTTGCCACCAGGATGTTGCGAATCGCCTCCGGACTGGCTTGCCTGTCTGCGGGCAGCCGCACCACCAACGGAAAGCGAAGCTGACCTTCGAAGACATCTCCGACCGGGAGCCCCCCGATCGATTCGACCAGGTCCAGCACCGCCGCGGCGGGAATGCCGTAGCGCGCGATCTCGTCCTGTCTGATCTTCACACGCATCACCGGCTGGCCAGTCACCTGTTCGGTGCTCACGTCGGCACTGCCCGCGATGCCCATCAGCACGCGCTCGATCTGCCGCGCGGTGTCGAGCAGCAGATCGTAGTCGTCCCCGAACAGCTTCACTGCGACATCGGTGCGCGCACCGGTCGCGATCTCGTCCATCCGCAGCTTGATCGGCTGGGTGAACGCCAGCCGCTGGCCGGGCAGGTCCCGCAGGTTCTCTTCGATCAGCCTGGTGAGCTGCGTCTGCGTCGACGCCTGCTTCCAGCGACTGCGGGGACGCAGCGTAATAAACAGGTCCGTCAGCTCCACTCCCATCGGATCGGTCGCGATCTCGGCCGAGCCGACGCGGCTCCAGACATGAGCCACCTCATCCGGGAATGCAGCCAGGACCGCCTTCTCCATACTGGTGTTGTAGCGGATCGACTCGTCCAGATCGGTGCCGGCCAGACGCACGACGTTGATGGCCACGGCCCCTTCGGACATCTGTGGGACAAACTCGGAGCCGAGGTTCGGGGCGATCATGCCGAAGGCCACGAACAACACGCACAGGGCGAAGCCGATGACGACGAGTCTGTGCTGCATGGTGAATCGCAGAATCGGTGCATAGACCCACTTGGCCAGGCGAATCAGCAGCGGTTCCCGTGCTTTCATGCGCGCGGGCAGAACCAGGCTGGCGAGGACCGGCATCAGCGTCACCGACAGCAGCATCGAGCCGAACAACGCGAAGATGACGGTCAAGGCCATCGGACGAAACAGCTTCCCCTCCACTCCCTCCAGCGTGAGGATCGGCAGATAGACGATCATGATGATCAGTTCGCCGAACATCGTCGGCTTGCGGACTTCGATGGCCGCATCACGGATCAGCTGCAGTTTGCTGCGACCCCGCGAGTCGGAATGCGACAGGTAGCGGACACAGTTCTCGACCATCACCACAGAACTGTCGACCACGAGCCCGAAGTCGATGGCACCCAGGCTCAGCAGGCTGGCGGCGATGCCGAATCGCAACATCCCGGAGAACGCGAACACCATCGACAGCGGAATCGCCAGGGCAACGATCAGGCCCGCGCGCAGGTTCCCGAGAAACATGAACAGCACCGCAATGACAAACAGCCCTCCTTCGAACAGGTTTCTACGCACCGTGTTGATCACTTCGTTGATCAGTTCGGTGCGGTCGTACATCGAGACAATCCGCACGCCGGGCGGAAGTGTCGACCGGATCGCCTCCAGTTCGTCCTTGATGCCGGACGTGACGTCATGTGTGTTCTCCCCCATCAGGGAAAAGCCCAGTCCCATGACCGCCTCGCCGCGTCCATCTGCGGTGATTGCACCACGGCGGAGTTCGTACCCGATCTCCACTTCGGCGACATCGGCAATGCGGACCGGCACACCATCTTCCGCCTTGATGACGATGGCCTCGATCTGCTGCGCGTTGACGGTGCGCCCTGGCCGTGCACGAGCAGCATCTCGCTGGAACGCACGATGTTTCCACCGCCGACATTGCGATTGTTGCGCCGGAGCGCGGTGGTGACTTCGTCGAGCGTCAGCCGGTGACGGATCAGCCGATCCGGATCGACACGCACCTGATACTGTTTCTCGTACCCGCCCCAGGAATTGACTTCGGCAACCCCGCTGACGGTGCGCAGCTGTGGCTTGATGGTCCAGTCCTGCAGAGTCCGCAGCTCCGTCAACTGGCGGATACGTTCGTCGGCGTTCAGTGCAGAGAAGTCGTAGCCGTCGCGCGTCACGACGTAGTGAAACACTTCACCGAGCCCGGACGCCACCGGTCCCATCTTCGGTCGCTCGATTCCCGATGGCAGCTCGACGGTGGCGAGGCGCTCTCCGACCAACTGTCGAGCGAAGTAAATATCGATGCCGTCCTCAAACACCACGGTGACCTGCGAGAACCCGAACTTCGAGATCGACCGCAGTTGCTGCAACCCCGGCAGTCCGCTGATGACCTGCTCGATGGGGAACGTAATCTGACGTTCCACCTCTTCGGGCAGCAGCGACGGTGCGTTGGTGTTCACCTGCACCTGGACCGGTGTTGTATCGGGGAACGCATCCACATCCAGATGGGCCAGCGACACGCCACCCACGATCACGACACCCAGCACGAGGGCAATCACGGCGAAGCGATGCCGGAGCGATGCATCGATGATCCAGTTCAGCATGCGGCTGCCCTTTCCGGCTCAGTGTCCGCAGGTGCAGCCGGCACCCAGGTTGTTCTTGAGGATCTGCGACCGCAGTACCGAGCTGCCGACCGTCACCACCACTTCACCGGGCAGGACGCCGGCCATGATCTCGGTGTATCCGTCGGAGGTGACGCCGGGCCGGACCGAACGCGTGTGAAAGATCTTCGGATGATCTTCGTCGAAGTAGTTCCGATCGCGAACAAAGACCACGAAACACGATCCATCCCATTCCACGGCTCCTGCCGGGACGACAACGGCCTGTGGGGCCTCGCGCAGAATGATCTGACCTGTCCCGAACGTTTCGTTGCGCAGCGTTCCGTGGGGATTCATGACGTCGGCCCGGACCTCGACGGTTCGCGTCTGCTTGTCGACATCGGTACTGACCCAACTGATGTGGCAGGCGACTTCGTGCTGCATGCCATCCGGCAGAAAGCGCACCGCCTGGCCGACACGCAGATACGCCGCGTCTTCCAGCGAAACGTTGAGCCGCAGCCACATCCGGCTGGTGTCGGCAATCCGAAACAGCATCTGAGACGCATCGACCACTTCGCCCGCTACGGCCTTGCGTTCAACGACGACCCCGTCGAGCGATGCCACCACAGGAATCAGGTTGTTGGTGGCCGTCGCGGCCTCGATCTCCGTGCGGATCTCGTCGGGCAACCCGAGAAATCTCAGTTGTCCGGCACGCTCCTCTTCGGTCAACGTCCTGAGTCTGGCCACGTCGACAGGCAGTCCCAGATTGCCAAGGGCCTGTTCCGCCTGCCGGACGCCAATCGACGCCTGACGGTGTGCGGTCTCCGCCTCCAGCAACTGGCTGCCGCGGATGATCGCCTTTTCCGCCAGCGGCGTGAGCCGACTCACGGTGGCCGCGTGGAACTCCGCCTGGGCGAGCGCATCGAGCAGTTCCGACTTCGCCTTGCCGACATTCGCGGCATCAATCAGCGCCAGGACGTCGCCTGGATGTACGCGGTCGCCGACGTTGCGCTCGACCCGCCAGACCGTACCCGGAACTCGACTGGCCAACTGTGCCACGCGCGTTTCGTCGTAGGTCGTCTCGCCACTCGCCCGTACGGCTTCTGTCATGGGCCGCGTTTCAACCAGTTCGAAGTCGACTCCGGCCTTCTGCACGGCCTCTTCCGAGGCGAACTGTACCCGAGTGCGATACAACAGGCATCCCTGATTGTTCTCCTGTCGGTCGCGAACTCCCAATGCGAACGCGACCGCCGCGAGTTGCCCCTCGTCGATCTCCGGAGCCGTCTTCAGTTGGGCCACATCGGGATGACACAGCGGACACTGATGTACGCCGTGTTCGTTGCACCAGCCATAGTCGGCCATCTGCGGCAGCAACGCCGGGATGCATTCGATGCATTCCGCTTCGGGCACATTGTGGAGGGGACACCAGTCATCAACCTCAGCTTCTGGATGCCCCCCAAGTGCCGAGAACTTCGGTATTCTCCAGTCGGAGTGATGCCCCCACCAGGCGACGCCTCCGAGAGTGGCGAGGACCACCAGGGTGGGCAGTGTGCCGATCGCCCAGCGAACGGTCGACAGCAGCCTGCTCTCATCGCGTCCAGTCGTCGGCAGCGGGGACCCGTTCCCGGCCGAAGGCAGGTCGGCAGCCACGAGTTCGTCGAGGGCAGCATCACGCATGGGACAATCTCACGGGAAGGATCATTCGGACGCGACGTTACCGGCGCAACGAGGAGCCACGAATGGGAACAGCAGAGCCAGCGCCGGATCCAACGGAGCCAGGGATCAACGCCGCGAAGAGCAGTACGCGTCGAGGCCGAGACCTACAGCAGGTAACTGCCGACAAGCGCGCACAGACCTCGCCCGGAAGCGAACGGCAGGAAATGGCAACTCATTCCTGATAACCGCCCCGATTGGGACTGCGAGGCCCTTTGAGCCAGGCTGCCTGCAGAGGTTTCTCCGATCGCGGAGACAAAGCTCACCACGTGGTCTGGATCGGGACACTCTGTGGCGGCTGACGGAAGTGCCCCACGGCAGAAGCAGTCGACGGGAGCGGATTCGTCCAGGGGTTCGTGATCGGCGGGAATCGGCTGCTCCCTGTGGCTCTGGCAGTGTGCGCAGCACCCGCCAACCGGGCCGACCACGGTCTCCACAGAAGTCTCGTCGGCCCGAGGGCGCGCACCACACCACTCCCCGCATGGCAGGAAGGGACACGACAGCACCATGGCTGTCATGACAACGGTCATGAGTCGGCGACCACGCATGAGGTGGAGAATCTGATTGGATCCAGCGGTTTCCCTGCAAGCCTAAGCTTACGACCAGTCTCCACGGCGATCAATACCAAGAGCCTGCCCGCAGCGTCCTGTCCCGGCTCCGACCGTGTTGGTCACGGTCTGTTGAGGGGGTGATGCAGCCACTCGCCGTCCATTCGCCAGGGTCCTATCCGGGCGACAGGCACTTCCTCTACGATGACGTCGATGTCGCGGCGACAAGCCGCTCGGACGCCCTGCGGGTCGGGAGCAGCGAGCATGCAGACCAGGTCGATTGTCGCCGGGATCGTGGCGCTCATCAGCACAACGCTGATGGCTGCAGAGTCGCCGAACATCGTCTTCATCTACGCCGACGATCTCGGGTATGGCGACGTGGGTTGCTACAACCCCGAGTCGAAAGTGCCAACGCCACACCTCGACCGACTCGCCGCCGAAGGGATGCGCTTTACGGATGCTCACAGCCCATCGACGGTCTGTACGCCCTCCCGTTACGGAGTGATGACGGGGCGCATGCCGTTTCGCCTCGACTATCGAGGCGTATTCACCGGTGTCGAAGGCCCCTGTCTGATCACGGCAGACCGACTGACGCTTCCAGAGATGCTGCGACAGAAGAACTATGCCACGGCGCTGGTCGGCAAGTGGCACATCGGCCTGACGTTTCTCGACCGGGACGGCCGGCCGGTTTACGAGACCCACGACAAACGCGGTGTCGAACTGGTCCAGCAGGCCGACCTGTCGCGCCGCATTCAGGACGGCCCGCTCGATCACGGTTTCGATCAGTTTTTCGGGACGGCCTGCTGCCCGACGACGGACTGGCTGTACGCATGGATCGACGGAGACCGCATCCCAGTGCCGCCCGTGGATGTGCGGGATCGAGACAAGCTGCCAAGCCATGTGTACGGACGGGACTGCCGACCCGGGCTGATTGCGCCAGACTTCGACATGGAGGAAGTCGACATGGTCTTCCTCAACAAGAGCCAGGCCTTCCTCACAGAGCATGTCCGGCAGCAGCCGGGCCGGCCGTTCTTTCTGTTTCATTCGACCCAGGCCGTTCATCTGCCGTCGTTTCCGGGCCAGGCGTTCCAGGGCCAGACGACCGCCGGGCCGCATGGCGATTTCATCTTCGAGTTCGACCACATCGTTGGCGAACTGCTGCAGACGCTCGTGCAACTGGGCGTCGCCGACAACACGCTGGTCATCGTGTCGAGCGACAATGGACCCGAAGTGCTGACGACGCTCAACATGCGGGCCGACCACAACCACGACGGCGCCCGACCGTTGAGGGGCGTCAAGCGGGACCAGTGGGAAGGGGGGCACCGGGTGCCTTTCATCGTCCGCTGGCCGGGGCACATCCAAGCCGGCAGCGAAAGCGCCCAGACGATCTGCCAGACCGACATCATGCACACGTGCGCCGCGATCGTCGGCTTCGATCTCCCCGCCGATGCCGCCGAGGACAGCTTCGATCTGCTGCCCATACTGCTTGGTCAAGACGATGGCCGGCCCGTGCGGCCCTACACCCTGCATCAGACCATCAGCCTGGCGCTGGCCATCCGCCGCGGGCCGTGGAAATACCTCGACCACACAGGCTCCGGCGGCAACAGCTACACCCAGGGCGAACTCAGCCGGTATGCGCTACCGGACATGGCCCCGGAGGCACCCGGTCAGCTCTACAACCTGGACATCGATCCCGGCGAGACGGCCAACCTCTACTTCCGGCACCCCGAGATCGTGCAGGAACTCAAGGGTCTGCTTGAAGAAGCCCGACACAGTGGACGGAGTCGACCCTGAGAAATCAGGGCCTTCATCCCGCCGCTGCCAACGATCCGGCCCGCCAGCAGCGTTGTCCGAAGGCCTGCCCCCTACGATCCGGGCACTGCACTGTGGCCACAGGAGCAAGCCTGTACCATCACGTGCATCATGGCCATGCGTGGTATTGTCTCACAGGTTCTCGACCACGGTGCCTCAAAGTGAATCGCCGCTTTCGCTGCCTGCTCGCCCTGTTCCCCGTCGTCAGCGGCCTGTACGCATCGGCTGTCGCCGCCGATAACGCAAACCCCGCACGGCGCTGCCACTGAAGTACGCACGAACTCGTGGCGACGGGCCACGAATCTGTCCAGCACCTCCCTCGCTCGCCCGGCTAGACAGGCGCGGCGGTCGATCTGTAAGGATTGACAGAAGCGATCAGACACGCGTAGACTCGAAAGCAGTCGGTGACCACTTTTCTTGCTTGCGGCCCCGCTCTTCGAGGAGTCGTTCATGCCGGCTCTGCCTTGTCAGTCCAGTGGTCACGCGACCTATGCAGCGATACTGCTGGCCCTCGTCAGCAGTGGGTGTGGGTCGAGGGACGACTTGGGACGCGTGAGCGGCAGCGTCACGCTGGATGGCGAACCACTGGAGGAAGCGTTCGTACAGTTCGAGCCGACCGCTCCCGGAGGCAGCACCTCCTATGGCCGCACGGACGGCAACGGCAACTACTCGCTGATGTTCTCACGCTCCGCCGAAGGGGCCTCCCTGGGCGAGAATCGAGTCCGCATTACAACGTTCGATCTTGTCGACGGTGGGGACCGGGCGTCGCTGCCCGAGAAGGTTCCGGCCAGGTACAACCGCGACTCGGAACTGGTGGTGACCGTCGAGCCGGGGAGCAACACGTTCGACTTTCCCCTGGAATCCGCAGGGGAAGTCATCCAGCCTCGCGTGGTCGATTGATTCGCGCGCACTGCGGGTCTTGTGACACGAAGCTTTGCTGCTGAATTTTCCGCCGAGGCGGTGTTCGTCCTCTGCAGCGTTTCCTCTTTGGTTGGAGGGGTTCTTATGGCTTCCCGACGTCCTGACAACAAGCGCGGCTTCACACTAATCGAGTTGCTGGTGGTGATCGCCATCATTGCCATCCTGATTGCTGCTCCTCCCAGCGGTTCAACAGGCGCGCGAGGCGGCTCGCCGCACACAATGCCGGAACAACCTCAAGAACATCGTACTGGCGCTGCACAACTATCACGACACCTACAACACATTCCCGGCAGCCCAGTGGTACTGCGGGCATGGACAACCTTGCACAAACCAGCGCCCCACCTGGTCGCATGGCTGGGGATGGACTGCCTCAATCTTGCCCTACATCGACCAGGCCCCGCTGTACAACCAGATCAACTTCCAATTGGATCTGTACGATCCGACCATGCAACCGCTGGTGCAGACCAATCTGGAAGTGTTCGGCTGCCCGTCTGATGCGACCCGGCGCCAACAGATTCCACCGTCCGGCAGCGGGACGGCCACGGAACGTCTCGCGACCACCAGCTATATCGCCAACGGCGGGCCATTCAACAACAGCTTTAATAGCCCCAACGACACTTCGGTGAATACGCAGCAGAACTTCAACCTGTGGACGAGCGGTGTGATGGGACGGGACACGAAGATCCAGATCCGCGACATCACCGATGGCACGTCCAACACCTTCCTGGCCGGAGAGACCACGCACTATGACTTTACGTGGGACCCGTCACTGTACGGACACTGGGACGTGCCCTCCGGGACCGCCTGCTGTACGCTGGCCTTGGCGCGGCATGGCAACCGAAAACTCAATCCGCCGTTGTCTGCGTCCAATGTGGTGAAGCGTGAGGGTTTCTCCAGCCTGCATGAGGGAGGAGCCTTCTTCGCGATCTGCGACGGCAGCATCCGTTTTGTGAGCGAGAACGTCGACGCCAACGACCGTCAATGGAACGCGATGACGCGTCCCGATCCCTTCGACAAGACCAACAATGGTGCCGGCTACGCCGTTTATCAACGCTTGTTCTCCCGAAATGACGGTCTCGTGATCGGCGAATTCTGATCGCAACGCGACCGGTTTCTGATGGTTCACCACGCCCGGCGACGACCTGTCTTTCCTGAGAAGGTCGTTGCCTCGATTGATGACGCCAAGAGATTCGTATGCGAACGCGACTCGCGTGTCAGTTGCTGTGTGTCTGCTGGCTGGAGTGTTGCTGTTCATCGGCTGCACTGGACGCTGCCGATGTTCCGGCGGGCAAACCGAACATCGTCATCATCCTGGCTGACGATCTGGGCTACGGCGATGTGCACTCGTACAACACCGATCGCGGCAAGATTCCTACGCCGCACATCGATCAACTCATCGCCGAGGGGATGTCGTTCACGGACGCCCACTCCAGTTCGGCCGTCTGCTCCCCCACGCGGTACACCTTGCTGACCGGCCGCTATCACTGGCGAACGCGTCTGCAGAAAGGCATCGTGGGCGTCTTCGGCGATCCGCTCATCGCGCAGGAGCGCCTCACCATCGCCGGGCTCCTCAAGGGACAGGGATATCGGACCGCCTGCATCGGCAAGTGGCATTTGGGCTGGGACTGGGGCATTCCGCCCGAGCAGAACGACCTGTTTCATCCCACGAAAGCCCAGAACAACGCCGCGGCGACCGATGCACACCGAGATGCCTGGCGAACGGTGTTCTCCCAGTCGATCCAGCAGGGGCCGACCACACGCGGGTTCGACATCTACTTCGGTACCGATGTCCCCAACTGGCCGCCGTTCTGTTTCATCGAGAACGACCGGACGATCGGCATTCCCTCTGAGTTCCTGCCGGCGAAACTGCTCACCAATAATCAGGCGAGCGTCCCCGGCCCCGCGCTGTCGAACTGGTCGCTGGAGCCGATCCTGCCGGCTCTGCGCGACCGTGCCTGTGCCACGATCGCCGAGTGGTCGCGGGGAGACGAGCCCTTCTTCCTGTACATGCCATTGACCTCGCCCCATACGCCGCTCGCCGTGAACGCGGAGTGGCGGGACAAGAGTGGACTCAATGAGTATGCCGACTTCGTGATGGAAACCGATGCGGTCGTAGGCCGTGTGCTTCAGCAACTCGACGAGTCAGGCATTCGGGACGAAACGCTTGTGATCTTCACCAGCGATAATGGATGTGCCCCGTACATTGGCGTCACCGATCTCGAACGCCTGGGACATTTCCCCAGCGGTCCGCTGCGGGGTTACAAGTCCGATGTCTGGGATGGGGGGCATCGTATTCCGTTCGTTGTTCGCTGGCCCGGCGTTGTGGCGGTGGGATCGACCTGTCATCGCGTTATCGCCCAGGCCGATATCGTCGCGACCTGTGCGGAGATTGTGGGAACCGAACTCCCGCCGACCGCCGCCGAAGACAGCGTGAGCCTGCTGCCGCTCCTGCGCGATCCCAGGACAACCGATTGGTCGCGTCCGCCAGTGGTGCATCAGTCGGCCCAGGGGATGTTCGCCATCCGGCAAGGACCCTGGAAACTGATCGTCGGACAGGGCTCAGGCGGTTGGGGAAAGGACGAGACTGGCCCTGCGGCCGGACAGTTGTACAACATGCAGTCCGACCTAGCCGAGTCAGTCAATCTCTACGAACAGCAGCCCGGAAAGGCCCGTCAACTGCTGGCTCAGCTGGCCGAGTTGATCGACCGCGGTCGCAGCACTTCTGGACCGGTGCAGCCCAACGACGTCCCGGTGCAGTGGCCCCGACCTTGAGGGCCCGGCGGGTCGGCTGCTAACGCGCCACCATGTACTTGCTGGCCAGAGAGTGCCGTTTCGACGACCGTTGCGCCATGATGGGGACAACTCTGTTCGTTACTGACTCACTCGCCAGGCCTCCGGCAGCGCCATGAATCAGCTCCTTGTCCGTCGAGCGGCGGCGTTCGTGCTCATCGCCGCCGTGCTGATTGCCAGCCTGTGGTTCAGCCAGCGACGGACCGGTCCGCTCAAAGTGTCCGGGTTCATCGAAGCCGATGAGATTCGCCTGGGATCACGCGTCGGGGGCAGGGTCCAGGCGGTCTTCGTCGAGGAGGGGCAGCAGGTCAGCGCCGGGGACGTGCTGGTGGAACTGGAGCCGTTCGATCTGCTGCAGCGGCGGGCAGAAGCGGAAGCGCACTGGAACCAGCAGACAACGGCTTACGAGAAACTCGTGGAAGGGTTCCGTGTCGAGGAGATTGCCCAGGCGCGCGCCCGGGCGGACCTGGCGGAAGCCAACCTGCTGATGCTGAAGAACGGGCCGCGCGTGCAGGAACTCGACACGGCGCGAGCCGAGGTGAATCTGGCGGTCGCCGAGCTCGACCTCGCAGAAGAGATCCTGCAGAGGACCATGAACCTGCACAAGCAGGGGGCGACCACGCAGGAGACGGTGGACCGGGCGCTGAAGGAGCGGCAGGCCGGAGCTGAGCGTGTCACCGCTCGACGCGAACAGCTCGAGTTACTCGAGGAGGGAACGCGTCAGGAAGAGATCACGATGGCCGAGGCCCGTGTCCGGGAGGTTTCGGAGGCGTGGCAACTGTTGAAGAACGGGTATCGGGACCAGGACATTGCCGAGGCCTACTCGGCGATGAAGGCCGCCGAGAGTGCGCTGGGGGCCATCGACAAGCAACTGCAGGAGTTGATCGTCCGTGCACCGACGGCGGGCAGGATCGAGGCCATCGAACTTCAGCCGGGAGACCTGGTGTCGGCGAACGCGCCGGTCATCGCGCTGGTGGACACCAGCCGGCTCTGGGTGCGGGCCTACGTCCCGGAGGACCAGCTCGACATTTCTCTCGGCCAGCAACTCCGGATCACGGTGGACAGCTACCCGGGCGAGAGCTTCGCCGGCGAGATCACGTTCATCGCCCGGCAGGCGGAGTTTGCGCCCGGCAACGTGCAGACACCGGAGGAACGCTCGAAACAGGTCTTTCGCATCAAGGCCACGCTCCGGGACGGGCACGATCGACTCCGACCAGGCATGTCAGCCGACGTGTGGCTGGAAGGGACACCATGACCGCGGCTGCGATCGATGTGCGAGGTCTCACGCGGCACTTCGGCAACTTCATTGCCGTTCAGAATGTGTCGTTCCGGGTCGACCAGGGAAGCATCTTCGGGCTGCTGGGCCCGAATGGCAGTGGCAAGTCGACGATCATCCGTATGCTCTGCGGGGTGCTGCCCCCGACCTCGGGAACCGCGCACGTGCTGGGGCGCGATGTGGCCACACAGGCCGAGGAGATCAAGCGGCATATCGGGTACATGTCGCAGAGCTTCAGCCTCTACGGCGACCTGAGTGTCGTCGAGAATCTCCACTTCTATGGTCGCATCTATGGCCTGTCGGCAGAAAGGCTCGGGGAACGAACCCAGGCCGTGCTGGACCTGACTTCACTGGGCGACCGCGTCGATCAACTGGCGGGAACACTCTCGGGGGGATGGAAGCAACGGCTGGCGCTGGCCTGTGCGCTCATCCACGAACCACGGTTGCTGTTTCTCGACGAGCCGACCGCAGGCATCGACCCGGTGGCGCGTCGTGACCTGTGGGACCTGTTGTTTCAGCTCGCCGGAGCAGGGGTGACGCTGCTGGTGACGACCCACTACATGGACGAAGCCGAACGGTGCAGCCAGATCGCATACCTGCATTCCTCACGTCTGATTGTGTGCGGACCGCCGGACGAACTGAAGCAGCGCGACGATGTCACCCCCGCCGGAACTCGTCGCTGGGAACTGCTCGTCGACCATCCTACGGCGCA
The DNA here is from genome assembly GCA_963715185.1 of uncultured Planctomycetaceae bacterium. GTDB lineage: Bacteria > Planctomycetota > Planctomycetia > Planctomycetales > Planctomycetaceae > CAVPPT01. The sequence continues at coordinate 148,578 of CAVQRG010000007.1, read as the reverse complement.
ACTGTCGAAGCTGCGGGGACAGACCGGCGTGCTCGATGCCACGCTGTTTGCCGATGCGATTCATGTCCTCGTGCGGGACACGCTCGACGAAGACAGCCTGCGCCAGATGACGGGCGACCCGACGACGGAGGTCAGGCCGATCACTCCATCGCTGGAGGATGTGTTCGTGACCATGACGCGCTCGCTGTCGGACCATGACCGAACCGTTGGCCCGACCGAGCGCACCCATGCAGTCGCTGACGAGGCCGTATCCGTCCTGCCAGACCCCGCCGGCCTCAGCAGTTTCCCGCTCGAACCGGACGACCCGCTGCCCCCGGAACTCTCCGCCGCGGCAGGTCCCCGGGAGTTGTCGCGCCCCGCAGCCCGCTGTTCGGACTGATGGCGATCCTGCTGAAGGAGTTCTCACACATCCGCCGGCAGCCTTCGACGCTGGTCTTCATGCTCGTGGTTCCCGTCATGCAGACGCTGATCTTCGGATACGCCATCAATACCGAGATCGAAGACATCCCCGCCGTGGTCTATGATCTCGACGGACGACAGGCGGCGCGCGAGCTGCGTGATGCCTTTGAGAACACACGCACTTTTCAGATCGTCGAGCGCGTGACCGATGAAGAGTCGTTCCAGCGCGCGATGACGTCCGGCCAGGCCAAGGTCGGGATCCGCATCCCCCCGGACTTCAGTGAGCGGCTGTTGAACCAGGAGCAGGCGCAGGTCCAGGTGCTGATCGACGGCAGCGACTCGCAGGTGGCCACCACCGCCCTCAACGCGACGAACCTGCTGGGGATCAACCTCTCGCTGCGACGAACGCGCCCGTTCGTCGAGTCGCTCCCGACAGCGCCATCGCGAACGGCCCGAGGAGCAGCGGCCCTGCCCATCGAGATGCGACCGAGACTGCTCTACAACCCCGACCTGGAGAGTTCACACTTCTTCGTCCCGGGACTGGTCGGCATCATCCTGCAACTGGTGACACTCTTCCTGACGTCGTTTGCGATCGTCCGCGAGCGCGAGTTGGGGACGCTGGAGCAGCTCTTCGTGACGCCGGTCGGGCGCGCTGGATTGCTGCTGGGAAAACTCATCCCTTATGCGGTCGTGGGATTCCTGGAGGTGCTCATCGTGCTGGCGGTGATGACCTACGTCTTCAAGGTCCCGATCCGGGGGGGCCTGACTCCGCTGCTCACCCTGTCGGTCCTGTTTCTGATCTGCGGGCTGGGACTCGGGCTGCTGGTGTCGACGCTCGCCCGCACACAGGTCGCGGCCATCCAGTTCGCCTTCCTGATCATGCTGCCGTCGGTGCTGTTGTCGGGCTTCATGTTCCCGCGCAGCCAGATGCCGCTGCCGATCTACCTGATCACCTTCGCGATCCCGGTCACTTACTTTCTGGAAATCCTGCGAGGCATTGTGCTGCGTGGCGCGGAATTCACCGACCTGCTGCCTCACATCGGCGGACTCCTGCTGTGCACGATCGCGATCTTCGGCATCAGCCTCGCCCGCTTCCGCAAGCAGTTGGCGTGACCCTCAGGTTGCGAACCGCCGCACCGGCGGACCGGTTTCGGGACACCGCATGGCGCCTGCCCTGCGATTCCCGGCGCCCCACAGGAGCCTCGTGGGAGACCTCCTGACCGGCCTGGATCGTCCGTTTGACCGACTACTCCGGCTGGAGGCGCGACGTTACCATTGCAGATCCTGTTGAACTCAGTCCGCCTCAGACTTGTGGTGCGCCTGGACCACACGCGATGCATGGGGTCGCGATCGGGCTGCGGCACAGAACGCACTGAGCATTCAGATTGGCAGCGTTTTGAAGGGAGCCGTCGAGGATGATGCAGCTCAAGATGCGGACCACACCGTTGTTGAAGTGCCGCCGCGTGTTCGCGTCGCTCTCAGGCATCCTTTGCGTATCACTCCTTACATGCCGGCCGACCCAGGCTGCGGAACCGCCCGCGACGGCCTTGCCGATCGACCTGTCGCAGTGGAAGCTGACACTGCCGATCGACAGCGCTGGGACCGTCGAGGGCCATGCGGCAGAGGTGCTGCCCGCCGAGCTGGCAGCCGGATTCCGCCATCCGGAGTTCTTTCTGCGGGATGCGGACGGGTGCTCAACTTCTGGTGTCCGGTCAACGGGGCGACGACGGAAGGAACCGAGTTTCCGCGATCCGAATTGCGCGAGATGCTGCATGCGGCCGATCCCTCCGTCAACTGGACCGCACAGGGAACTCACATCCTGGACGCCCGCTGCAAGGTGCTGGAGGTCCCCAGCAATCCCAAGGTGGTCATCGGCCAGATCCACAGCTACTCCGGCAAGGCGAAGCCACTGGTCAAGCTGCAGTACTACAAGGGCCGGGTCGAGGCGCTGGTGAAAGTCAGTCCCGCTGCGGGAGAGGATCGCAAGCTCACGTTTCCTGATGTTCCGGCGAACAGCGACATTGCGTATCAGATCAAGGTGGAGGACGGAGTGCTGTCGATCACCGTGAATGGCGTGACACAGTCCGAGAACATCGTCGCCAATGACGCTGAATGGGCGACTCAGACCTTCTACTTCAAGGCCGGCGTCTACCCGCAGGACAACGAAGGCCCGGAATCCGAAGGAGCGCGAGTCGTCTTCTCGTTGCTGAACGTCAGCCACAGGAAACGTCCCGGGTCAGCTGACGGAAGTGTGGACAGGTGACTCAGCAGCAGCGATCGTTCAGGTCCCCATTCCTTTCCGATCCCGACCATGAAACCCCACACACTGTTCGCTGCGATCCTGTTCATCTCCATGGCTCCGGCCGGCGCCGTTGACGCGCGGCCGCCCAACGTTGTGCTCGTTGTCGCCGACGATCTCGGCTATGCCGATGTCCTGTTCAATCCGCAGCATGCCCGGGAAGTCACGACGCCGCACCTGGAGGCCCTTGCTCGCGAAAGCGTGATCTGCCGCCAGGGATATGTGAGCGGTCACGTCTGCTCGCCGACACGCGCGGGATTGATGACCGGCCGCTACCAGCAGCGGCTGGGACTGTATACCGGTGGGGAAGCGGGCTCGGGCCTGCCGAAGTCGGAGCTGATCTTTCCGCAGTTCCTCAAACCGGCGGGCTATGCGACTTGCCAGCTGGGCAAGTGGCATCTGGGTCCCGATCCGGAATGGAGTCCGGCGCTGCGGGGCTTCGACGAAGTGTTCGGCTTTCTGGGCCGCGGTGCCCACGACTATTTCAAGCTGAACGATCCAGACGACCCGATCTATCGCGGGACGACTCCGGTGCAGGAAAGTGGCTACCTCACCGACCGGCTCGGCGAAGAAGCGGTGTCATTCGTCACGCGGCACAAGGACCAGCCCTTCCTGCTGTATCTGGCATTCAATGCCGTGCATGCACCGCTGCAGGCGCCGGCGGATGAGGTGGCGAAGTTCGATACGGGAAATGCCAATCGCAACACGCTGCTGGCGATGGGCAAGCGGATGGACGACGCAATCGGAAACCTGATCGCGACACTGAAGACGGAAGGGCTCTGGGAAGAGACTCTGCTGTTCTTCATCAGCGACAACGGCGGGCCACTCGCACAGACGGCGGTGAACACGCCACTTCGCGGCGGGAAGCACCAGGACTATGAAGGGGGTGTCCGCGTTCCGTTTCTCGTCTGTTGGCCGGGCCAGCTCGTGCCCGGCGAAAGCCAGGCGGTGGTGAGCTCACTGGACATCCTGCCGACGTGCCTGGCGGCGGCAGGTATCGATGCTCCTGCGGACAAACCGCTGGATGGGGTCAATCTGCTGCCGATCCTGCGCGGGAAGCCGCCCCAGCGCCGTGCAATCTGTTCTGGTGCGCCGGGGCCGAGGAAGGCTGGTGGGCCGTCCGGTCCGGAGACTGGAAGCTGGTGGGCGAGAAGGGACGTGTCGGACTGTTCGACCTCAGTCAGGACACTTCGGAAGAGCGGGATCTGGCTCAGCAGATGCCGGAGAAGGTTGCCGATCTCACCGCCCTGCACGATGCATGGCTGGCCGAAATGGCGAACCCGACCAAAGGAGGTGGCAAGCGGTATGGAATGGCGGCCCCCTCGGGAAAGGCAAAGCCGACGAAGAAGGGCAAAGAGCGGCAGGCTGGTACAGCACCCTCGCTGCCGCCCGGGGCTGTCAGCGTCTCATTTGCCACACTTCCCATCAAACCCTGGAAGACCTCCCGTGGGAAGTGGGAGGCTCACGACCAGGCGATCTGGGGTTCGCAGGAACCCGGCGAAAAGCAGCAGGGAAAACTGACTGGGCCAGCGATCTTTCGTGGTGGCGAGCTGCGCTGCGATCTCCACTTCACGGAAGGCAGCGAGGTCATGCTGCGCCTGAAAGACGCGGCCGGGGACGTCCTCATTCGAGTGGGGATCACGCCTGAGGAACTCACCGTCGCGCGGATGAATGCGGAGGAGACGGCGCTTCTCAAGCGGGTCCGCCTGACACTGGCTCCGGAAACGTGGCACACGCTGGCTCTGAAGTTCGATGGTCCCGAGTTCGTCGCCACTTTGGGTGCGGAGACCTCCGTCACGAGCGATCCGGTCTTTGAGACCGACAAGGTCGATGTCGACATTCTGATCACCGGCGGACCGGTGGGCCTCCGCAATTTCTCGCTGACGCCGTCGGCTGCACCCGCAGCGCAGGTGGAGTGAGCGACGACTGCAAGCAAGACTCTCACGTAAAATTCTCCGAACGAGTCGCCGGCGAAACTGCATTGCCTGTGCAAGCGCAGCGCCGGGTGTTCTCTGTTCGGCGCCCGAATCGGACCCACTTTCCATGACATCACGTAGCCGCGAATGTCTCGCCTCCCTCGTGTTTGCCGCACTGTTGTGTGGTCCGACTGGTACGGCCATTGCCCGCGACCCGAATATCGTCGTGATTCTCGTGGACGACATGGGCTACGGTGATCCGGGTTGCTTCAACCCCGCAGTCGAAGATCCCGACGCCGCATATCGACTCGCTGGCGCGCGACGGCATGCGGTTCACCGATGCGCACGCTCCGGGGCCGCTGTGCCACATGTCGCGGTACGGACTGTTGACCGGCGCATACCCGTTTCGCACCGACGTAACGCGCTGGCCGACCGAGCCGCTGATCAAGCCGGGCAGATGACGATCGCGTCGCTGGCGAAGTCGCAGGGCTACCGCACGGCGATGGTCGGCAAGTGGCATGTCGGGTTCCGGGAAGACGGTTACGACAAGCCACTGCCCGGCGGCCCGCTGGACTGCGGCTTCGACAGCTACTTCGGCATGCGCGCTTCGACCGACATCCCGCCCTACTTCTACATCCGCGGCGATCGCGCCGTGCAGCCGCCGACCGACCACATCGAGGACGAGTTCTCCGCGGACTGGTCGCCGCATCCAGGGGCGGCGGCGGCTGGCCGGCGGCATCGCGCCGAACCTGAAACTGGAGGAGGTGCTGCCGCGATTCACCGACGAAGCGGTCCAGGTCATCGAGGACCACAGCACAGAGCGGCAAGCCCGCAGAACAGCCGCTGATGCTCTACCTGGCCTATCCGGCGCCGCACACGCCGTGGCTTCCCTCCGAGGAGTTTGTCGGTAAAAGCGGGGCGAGCCTGTACGGCGACTTCCTCATGATGGTGGATGCCCAGATCGGCCGCGTCCTGCAGGCCCTGCGCCGACGCCGATATGGCGGAGAACACGTTGCTGGTGTTCACCTCGGACAACGGTCCCTGCTGGTATGACGCACGACGTCGAACGGTTCGGTCACGATTCGGCCGGCGGGCTGCGCGGCATGAAGTCCGACGCCTGGGAAGCCGGACATCGCATGCCGTTCATCGTGCGCTGGCCGGGACACGTCGCAGCCGGGTGCGTCGAGCGATCAGACGATCTGCTTCACCGATCTGCTGGCCACGTTCGCCGCCGTCTTGGGCGTCGAGCTGCCGGCCGACGCCGGTCCCGACAGCTTCAATCTGCTGCCGGTTCTGACAGGCGAGCAGCCCCCCGGCAGCCCGATTCGCGAGCCGTTCGTGATGCGGGCCGGCAGCGTGCCTGAGATGATGACGATCCGGTCGGGTGACTGGAAACTGATCACCGAGCTCGGGTCCGGCGGCTTCTCAGAACCCAAACGGCATCAAACCCGGTCCCGGCGATCCCGAGGGGCAACTCTACAATCTGGCCGACGATCTCGGCGAGACGAACAACCTGTACGCCCAACGACCTGAGATGGTCGCGCGTCTGACGGCCGAGCTGAACAGGATCATGGCCGCCGGACACAGCCGGGTAGCTCGGCAGGATGCGGCCGGGCCGAACGACGTTGCGCCGGATGACGTCCTGCGTCCCTACCACGGCCCAACGGCCCAGGGTGTCGATACCAGTACGCTCACCGGCAAGGTGATGTGCGGCTACCAGGGCTGGTTCAACTGCGAGGGCGACGGTGCCGACCTCGGCTGGACGCACTGGGCCCGTGATCAAGGCCGGCAGTTCGCCCGGGAAACGTCACCGTCGACCTGTGGCCGGACATGTCCGAATGCACCGCCCCTGAACTCTACGAGACCGGGTTCCGACATGCGGACGGTTCGGTGGCCAAGGTCTTCAGCGTTCCAACCGCGAGACGGTCCTGCGGCACTTCGAATGGATGCGCGACTACGGAATCGACGGCGCCTTCGTCCAGCGCTTCGCCAACGGACTCCGCAGTGAGGCCTTGCGGCACCACAAGGATGGTGTGCTCTCCAGTGCGCGCGAAGGCGCGAATCGCCATGGTCGCGCCTACGCGGTGATGTACGACCTCAGCGGTATGCGCACCGGGGGGGTTCATCGCGTTTTCGAGGACTGGCGAATGCTCCGGGAATCGATGGCCATCACCGAGGATCCGGCCTACCTGCACCATCATGGACAACCCGTCGTCGCCGTCTGGGGTGTCGGCTTCAACGACGATCGCGGGTACACGCTGGCGGAGTGCCGCGACCTGATCACCGCCCTGAAGGAGGACGGCTGCACCGTGATGCTGGGTGTGCCGTCCTGGTGGCGCGACGGGAAACGTGACGCAACCGCCGATCCGATGCTGCACGACCTCCTCAAGCAGGCGGACATCATCAGCCCGTGGACGGTCGGCCGCTACCGCACACCGGCGGAAGCTGTCCGACACGCCGGGCAGGTCTGGCGTCCGGATCTGCAGTGGTGTCAGCAGCAGGGCCTCGATTTCCTGCCCGTCGTCTTTCCCGGCTTCAGTTGGCACAATCTGCACGGTGGAACGCTGAATGAGATCCCTCGACTTGAGGGGGACTTCCTCTGGTCGCAGATCCGGGCCGCCCGGTCCACCGGCGCTCAGATGATCTACGTCGCAATGTTCGATGAAGTGGACGAGGGAACCGCGATCTTCAAATGCACGAATGATCCGCCCGTTGGTGCCGACGTCTCGTTCCTCACCTACGAGGGCTTGCCCAGCGACCACTACCTGCGCATCGCGGGCTGGGCCGGCGAGTTGCTCCGAGGCGAAGTCGACGACGACGAAGGGCGATGACCCCCCACGATGCCCCCCGGCCTGTGACCCATAGCGGACGTGCCACTGCGCTCTGAGCCGTGACTTTCTCGCCAGGATGACCGGATGCGGGCATGGCCGGATGAGCATGCCAGAGGCCGCTTGCTGACTCCACCGGCACGCGTCGAAATCGTGCATCGCTTTGGTTAGACTTGATCGAGCAGGTCTGGACTGTGCGGCAGGGGGCACGTTTGCTTGACCAACCTCCTCGGTGCGGTGAGCGGGAACGTCACCCGGTGTCACGTTCAGCCTGGTTTCTGTGTCAGGTCATCGCTGAAATGAGCACGATCCTCCAGATGCTGACCCCGAAACTCAGGCGGCCCCGGAGCCGCGTTTTCGTGAGGGGTGCGGTGTGCTGGCTGATCGCAGCCCCACTGGTGGCCATGGGGCAGCTGCCGCATGTGCGGCCTCCTCTCGAACCGTCCGACACCTCCAGTCCCAGAGCCACGCTCAACAGCTTCATCAGCGCCTGCAACACCCTGGACGAACTGGTCCAGCAGGGGGCCGTTGCCGAGGAGAATCATCCGGACGTATTGCCCGTCAAGGAGCGCATCCTCGATTGTCTCGATCTGAGTGACCTCCCCCGGGACCTGCGAGGTTTGGCAGGAATCGACGCAGCCCTGTTCCTGAAGGAGGTCCTGGACCGGGTCGCACTGCCGCCCGAGGATGAGATCCCACTCGGAATCGATGCGGACGCGAATCCCGAACAGCCGCTACTCACCTGGAACATCCCCGGAACGCGGCTGAAGATTACGCGCGTCGAGCAGGGCCCCCAGCAGCATGAGTATCTGTTCTCTCCCGAGACGGTTCGGCGGGCAGCGGAGTTTTTCCAGATTGCCAGGCTGTTGCCGTATCGTACCGATGGCCCGCGAGTCTCCCCCGGCCTGAATGACGCATACGTGGCCGCGACCAGGAAGCAGCCGACGCTCTCCTCCGATACGTCCAGCCCGCGTAGCACACTCACGCGGTTCCTGGACTCCGCCGACGAACTCTTCGAGGCGATCCAGCAGGTGCGGCATATCGATCGCCAGAACCTCGAACATCAACCGTTGGTGGATCGGATCATTTCGTGCCTCGACATCAGCCAGTTGCCAGGGTACACCCGCGAGTACTTCGATGCCGAGGCAGCCGTCTGTCTGAAAGAGGTCCTTGATCGTGTCCCGCTGCCCCCCCCGGAAGAAATCCCGGGGAGTGAATCCGTGGAAGGCTCTGCGGGCGTCGAGCCACTCGCACGCTGGCAGGTTCCCGGAACACAAATCACCATCGCCCGCATGCAGGACGGGCCCCGGCGCGGCGAGTTCCTGTTCTCCGCCGAGACGGTGGCGCAGGCTCCGGAGTTGTACCGCAGGGCCCAGTCCCGACCGTACCGAACGGAAGGACGCCCTGTCACGGCGGGGTTCTATGACTGGTGGCTGTCCAGTCCCGGACATCCGATTGTCGCACAGTGGCTCGACAGCCGCCCCAACTGGTTGCGCCAACGAGTCCTGTGGGCGGCGGTGTGGCAGTGGATCGGCCTTGTGGTGGCCATTCCGGTCGCGCTGGCGATCATGTTTCTGGTCTCCCGCTTCGGACGGTGGCGCGAGGGGGACGTCCAGGAAAACAGCCTGCTGCGCTACTGGCTGACGCTGGCCTATCCACTCGTGGTGATGCTGATTCCGCTCGGTTTCAAACGCTTTGCCTGGGACTACCTGACCCTGCGGGGCAACGCCTTCTATGTGACCGCATTCTGTGCCGACGTCGTCTTTCTGCTCGCGGGCGCGGGGCTCGTCGTTGGCATCAGCAGTCGCATCGGTGAAACGATCGCCGCCCTGCGGCAGTCTCCGCACGGCGGACTGGACGACAACCTGATCCGGATCATCTGTCGCGTCCTGGGCCTGGCGGCAGCGGCGGTCGTGCTGCTCGAGGGTGGCCGATTTCTCGGCTTTCCCGTCACGACCCTGATCGCCAGTGCGGGCATCGGTGGGTTAGCCCTGGCCTTGTCGGCACAAGGCTTCATCAAGGGATTGTTCGGGACAGTCGTCATTCTGCTGGACAAACCCTTCCGCGTTGGAGATCGAATCCTGGCCTGCGGACAGGACGGCATCGTGGATGAGATCGGCCTGCGATCCACCAAGCTTCGGGCCTTCCTGACTGACCATGTCGTCTCCATCCCCAATGACCGCATCGCGGACGCCGAAATTGAGAACATCGGCACACGCAAACACATTCGCCGGATGACCGACCTCCACATCCCGCTGGACACGCCCTGCCACAAGGTCGAGAAGGCGGTCGCCATCATCCGCAACGCCCTGCAGGATCACAAAGGTCTGGATCCGGACTTCCCACCTCAGGTCTATTTCAACGAGTTCAATCCGGACTCCTTCAATATCCGGATCGTCTACTGGTACTCACCTCCGGAGTTGTGGGACTACTACGCCTTCTGTGAACAGCTCAACCTCGAGATCTTCCAGGCGTTCGAGGAGCAAGGGATTCAGTTCTCGTTGCCATTCCGCCACACCTATTGGAAGCACGATGGACAGCAGGGTCCGCTCGACGTCAGCGTCGTCGACGAGCGCGTGCCTGCGACGACTTCCCGACCGGATGCCCAGAGTCCCCCCGGGAAGATCGGCTCGACGACCTCCCCATTTTCCGCGGAAGAGCTGCCGACGGCCCGTTGATGACACGGATCTTCGCGCACCTACTTCGCGAGCCCGATCCGCTCCAGTTGGCCTTGATTGCCGATCGCTGCTGTGGGCGCGTCGATCGTGGTCTGACGAAGGGTGATGCCGATCTCGCCGAAACGCGGCAAGGCAGGGGACTACCAGGTGAGCGTGCCGGTGCTCTGACCGAACGCGTCAACCTCGACATCGAGGCTGTTCAGCAGCGTGAGGAACAGGTTGCTGAGCGGCCGGCTCCCTGCCGTGCTGCATGAGACGTAGCTCCCATGTGCGAACCCACCGCCGGCCAGCAGGATCGGCAGGCTACGGGGGTCGTGTGAGTTCGCGTTGCCAAGGTTGCTGCCGAACAGCAGGGCGGTACTTTCGAGCAACGTCCGGTCAGCTTCCGAGCGCGTGTTGAGTTCCGTGAGCAGCCCCGCGAAGCAGTTCACCAGTTCAACCTCGATCTTTCTTAACTGGTCGATCCTGGCCGGGTCCTGCCCGTGATGCGACAGGTTGTGGTGTTCGGCCGACATCCCCGGAACCTGGGGGACGACCTGATGATCCTGAATCATGATGCTGATGACCCCCGAGGAATCGGTCTGCAGGATCAACAGAACCATGTGCAGCAGCAGCCGAAGGCCCCGTCGTCTCAATAGGGCCAGTACATCACCGCCAACTCTGGAACCAGTTGATTCCATCCCTCGATGACGCCCTGCGGCAGGTCCGCGTTCACGACGTGCAGCATGCCGATCTTCCCCGTGAGCAGCACATCGCTGAACTCCTGCTCATGGATATCGCAGTGGTAGAGCCCGAGATGTTCGATCTGCCCCAGCGACCGCAGAACCTGGCAGATGTCGTGGTCGATCGACATGTCGCACAGAAAAATCACGATGAGCGTGTCGAAGCGGGCCAGTTCCGCCAGCCCGGCGGCAGTAACCGGCCGACCGACGCAGATGTACTCCAGCGCGGGCAGTTCCAGTCGGGCCAGTGCCTGGTCGGACATCCCGGCGGTGTTCGCGCGCAAGCGCGCAGATCAGGAAGGCGGGGGAGTTGCAGCGTACTGCCTCCGTCGACCACCACACCATCGATGTTCAGCGAGCGCAGCCGCACGAGCCTGGCAAGGCCGGCCAGCTCCTGCCCCGGAATGCGCGAGCCCTCGAGGCTGAGGAACCCGAGTCGCTCGCACCGGCACACCGCCCGTAACAGGTCCGCGCTCACATCCGCTCCGGCGATCTTCAGCCGCTGCAGATGATGGCATTGTTTGAGGAAGTCCAGCGGCAGCAACGATGCATCGGACTCGATTCCCAGACCGATGACGTTCAGCTCTTCATCCAGACGCAGCTCGACGCCGGCGTCCACCAGCGGCTTGAACTCTGCGAGATCCGCCGGCGACACGGAGAGTTCGAGATCTGGACGACGTGCTTTGATGTCACGACAGATTCCGCGCGTGAGGGCCACTCCTCCCAGCACGAGCGTGCGCAATTGCCCGGCAGCGGGCAGCGACAGAATCGCTGCTTCGGACAGGCGATCACAGTCTCGGATCGTCATCACCGAGATCTCCGTCAGGTCCAGCGCAGCCAGGTCATCGTCGTCGAGTCCCGTCCCGCTGAACTCCACCATCGCGAGCCGGCGCGCTGACAGGAACCTGCGGAACTCAGCCGACGATTCCCAGGTCGCCCCCACTAACTCCAGCACCTGCAGATCGGGGAGTGTCTCCAGCAGCGGAAAGACGCCGGCCGCGATCCGGCAGTCGTGAAACGACAGACGCCACAGATCCCGATGACCGACCAGTTGGCGAGCGATCTCCGCGCTGACCTCCACATCGGCGAACTCCGCGGCGACGATTGTGTGGTTGTTCAAGCCCACCTTCAGCACCGCCCCCGCCTGTTCGAGGAGACGGAGCTCACGGGCCCGTTCGAGCCTGACGATCATCGTGACGAGGCACGGCAGTGCCACGGCCGCCAGCAGTCCGTACCGCCAGCCAGACCACGACCGTCGCCGGGGTGTCGACGCGACGCCCCGGTCTGTTTCGTGAGTGTCCGTGCTCATCGCTCCTCCGCTACGCAGCAACGCCGCCTTCAGTACTCGATCGCCTCTGGTTCGGATTCATCCTTCGCGCGATCACCAGCGATTCTGGAGAATCCTCGACACGATTCTCTGCGACAGGGCGGTCTTCGGGCAAATGCAGTGCTCCGAGGGCCCGCACTCCCACAACTTCCGCAAGCCGCGACAGAGTCTGAGCCGATACTCAATGCACAGTGATCGAGCCCTCCCGAGGGCCGGGGGTGTTGCCTGCGCCGCAGGAAGTCTGAAAGCGGCGCGCGGGCAGCCTGTCTCCCGGGCGACTTTGCGGGCTGGGCAAAACACGGCAGCTTGACGGAGATTGACGATGCAGGCCAGGCAACGGCTGTTGGTGGTGATCCCCGGCATCCTCTTCACGGGGCTGATCGTGTGCACCCAGGCGGCAGAACGTGCGCCGAGCCCCGGAGAGCAGCGACTGTCCGAGGCCGCGGCGCAGGACCGGTACAGCTACGTGCTGTTTTACCGGCAGGCGGACTCAGCCACCAAGGCGATGCAGCAGGCCGTTCAGGCGCATGTCGCCGAACACCAGAACAAGACCTCACTGGTCACGGTGCAGCTTCAGGATCTCGAGGAGTCGGCGCTGGTCGCCCGCTTCGACGCGACACGTTCCCCGATGCCCACCGTGGTTGGTATCGCCCCCAACGGCGCGGTGACGGGCATCTATCCGCGGGCCGTCAGCCGCGATCAGCTGCAGCGCTCGATCCTCACACCAGGTCACAGCGACATGGTCAAGGCGCTGCAGGACCAGAAGATTGTCATCGTCTGCCTGCAACCCGCCAGCGGTGGATCTCTACCGCGTGCGGTGGAGGAACTGGAAGCCTCCGCGGAGTTCGCCGGGCGACTGCACCGCGTGACGGCCGAGGCTGACGACTCCGGGGAATCACCGTTCTTCGCCAGGATGAGAGTCCGGACGGACATCAGTTCGCCCATGGTGCTGTTGTTCGCTCCTCCGGGAGTGCATCTGGGAACTTTCGACGCCAGCGTGACGGGAGCCGTCCTCGCGCAGAAGCTCCACGCATCGGGCAAGTGTAACTGCAGCAAGTGTCAGCATCATCGCTGATCACGAGTGGCGTGCGGACTCAAACACACGCACGCAGGGGGAGACACGGATGAACTTGCGGACTCTGGTCTGGAGAGAGCTGTGGCAGCGGCCTGCGCCCACGGTCACCGCGCTGCTCGCGGTTGCGCTGGGGGTCTCGGCCCTGGTGGCCGTACAGAGTCTGGCGGAATCGTCCGAGCAGAAGGTCGCCGCCCAGATGCGCCAGCTCGGTGCCAACATCCTGGTCCTGCCGGAGGGGGTGAACCTCCAGAACTACTACGCCGCCGACATGCATGGTCAGACACTCCCCGAGGAGTACGTGACCCTGATCACGCTGGCCCAGAAGGTGGGCGTCGAGGAACTCGCGCCGAAGCTGTGCGTACAAACGTCGGCCGCTGGCGAGACGGTGGTGCTGACCGGCATCCTCCCGCGGGCCGAGTTCTATCGTAAGTCTGCCTGGCAGAGCGTGGATCTGATGTTCGATTCCCTGGAGTCGCCCGGGATCGGACGAAAGCACGAAGGCTGCCAGGGACGCACCTGCCACGTCACACCCGCCGACCCCACCGACCTGACATCGTATGCCGACACCCGGATCGTCCACGAACTTGCTCCGGACGCGGTGTTGCTCGGCTGTGAGGTCGCGCGAGCCCGGGGATGGCAGGCCGGTGCGACCCTCACACTCTTGGGCGAGACGTTCCAGGTGGCGGGCATCCTGCCGGCAACCGGAACAGTCGACGATGGACGTGTGTTCGCGCACCTGCACACGGTGCAGCGACTGCTGGAGGTCGGCCCTGTGGTCAATGTCATCGAGGTGACGGGCTGTTGTGAAGAGGCGGCCTCGGGCCTGGTCAGCGAACTGCAGGACCTGCTGCCCCGGGCGAAGGTGGTCACGATCTCGCAGATCGTGTCTGCCCAGGTCACAGTGAATCGTTTGATGGGTCGGCTGTCGTACGTGCTCTTTGGAATTCTGATGCTTGTCGGCGGCGCGAGTGTCGCCAGTGTGATGTTCGCCAATGTCTCGGAGCGGCGACGCGAGCTGGGCACGCTGATGGCGCTGGGAGCCACGCCGGCCATGCTCCGCAGCCTGATCCTGCTGAAGGCCTCGACCATCGGACTCACCGGTGGACTGGTGGGCCTGACGCTGGGACTCATCGCGGCCGCGATCATTGGACCGTACGTGCTCGACGTGTCGGCGGGGCTGTCAATCTCCGCCGGGCTGATCGGTACGTCCGCCGCCCTGCTGGTGGCGCTGCTGGCGAGTTACCTGCCGGCGCGACGGGCCGCGCGGCTCGACCCCTGTGTCTGCTTCCAGGAATGCTGAATGGTCGGTGCGAAACCGCCGATCGATATCAGGGAGAACCCATGATTGAACTCCATCAGGTCCGCAAACAATATCAGCGACGCGACCAGGTCGTCGACGCACTGCGACCCGTTTCGTTGACCATCTCGTCCGGCGAATTCGTGGCCATTGTCGGCCCGAGCGGGAGCGGCAAGACAACCCTGCTCTCGCTGCTGGGGGGGATGCTCTCACCCACATCGGGCCGGGTGACCCTGGGCGGACGAGCGGTCTACGAGTTGTCCGTGGCGGAACGCGCCCGAATGCGGAACGAGCAGATCGGCTTCGTGTTCCAGCACTTCAATCTGATTCCCTGGCTGACGGCTGTCGAGAACGTGCAGTTACCACTGAGTCTGTATGGCACGGACAGGCACGTGCAGCAGACCCGCGCCTGCGAACTGCTGGAGCGGTTCGGCCTTTCACAGCGGCGAGACCATCGTCCTGGTGAGCTGAGTGCCGGACAGCAGCAGCGCGTTGCGCTGGCCCGCACGCTGATCACCAATCCGCCCCTCATTCTGGCCGACGAGCCCACGGGAAACCTCGATCCGTCATCCCGTGAAGTTGTGCTCGATGTCCTGCACGAATCTCACGCGGAGGGGAAAACGATCGTGCTGGTGACACACGATCTGGCGGTCGCCGCCGCGGCCGGACGCACACTGCAGATCGTCGACGGACAGGTGAGCGAACAGAATTCCGGCCGCACGTCGAACGCGGCCTGAGCGATCGGTGACGCACCACGGCCACTCGTACAGTGGCCGACGGACGACGTTCAGCGGGAGCGATTGCCGCGCCGCCGCCAACCCGCGAGGAATCCCGTCGACAGCGCCTGCACCGGCTGATGCTGCAGGTACCTCATGAGGTCATCGAGCATCTGGGCGGCGGACGCGTATCGGCGGTCGGGCTCGACCTCAGCGGCCTTCATCACGATCGCGTCCAGTTCGGGAGGCACGTGCGGGTTGAGTTGGATCGGCGACCGCGCGATTCCGGCTTCGATGGCGCGGCGGATGTCCACCCGCATCTCCCCGGTGAAGGCCGGCTGCTGCGTGAGCAGTTCGTACAGCGTCACCCCCAGTGCGTAGAGATCACTGCGCTCGTCAGTGTCGCCCGCCAGCTGCTCGGGAGCCATATATCGCAAGGTGCCGGCAACACTGCTTCCCGGCGCGCCCTCAGCCGGCGTCCCGGGGCCTGATTCGCCGGCGTCAACCATCCGGGCGAGTCCGAAATCCGTGATGCGGACGACACCCCGCACATCGAGCAGCACGTTGGCCGGTTTGATGTCGCGATGCAGCAGCCTCTGGCCGTGGGCATAGCGCAGGGCCGCGGCCACCTGTGCTCCGATCTTGGCGAACCCGCGCCACGAGTCGCGCCGCAACCTGCGCTGCGGCGTGACGGGCAGACCATCGGCGACTTCTTCGTCGGGCTCCGTTGCCGGCGGGGGGCCCGCAGACGTCGGACCCGATGAACGCTGCCGGTCGGTGGCTGCCGGCTCTTCCAGCGGACCGGCGGCGGCCACCTCCTCGGCGAAAATCACACCGTCGGAGTCGCGCAGCCGGTGGATGATCCAGTCCAGTCCGACGCCGGAGATGAACGGCATCACGTAGTAGCAACAGCCGTCGTGCTCTCCGAAGGAATACACGGGGACGATGTTTGCGTGCCGCAGACCCGCGGCGATTCGCGCCTCCTGTTCGAACTGACGGCGCCAACGGGGATCCCGTCCCAGGCGGGCGGGCAACAGCTTGACCGCCACGCGGCGCGACGGCGGCTCCTGGATCGCTTCAAACACGACCCCCATGCCACCGCGCCCCACCTCGCGGATGATGCGACAGTCCCCCAGCCGGTCGATGCGGAAGTCCTCGGGAAACTCGCTGTCCACGGGACGCGCGCGTCTGTGTGACTTCCAGTCCTCGAGGGCGGCCACGAGCGGCAGCAGGTTGCGCAGTTCGTCGGCCAAAGCCGGATGCTGCCTGGCGTACATCTCGACGGTCACCTGTTCGCCGGCCCGCAGGCGGTCGAGAAATTCGCTGGCGAGCAGCTCGCGGAGGTCGCGCGGCTGGGCACTCTCGGACGTCCGGGGTTGCGGCAGTCCCCTGGGCTCGGCAGTGGTTTCATCATCCGGCGGCTGCCCCGTCATCGGCGCACATCACTCCTCGAAAAATCCCGGGACGGCCTCGAGCACCGACCGCAAGCGGGTGATCGCCCGAATGTAGCGCACGCTGGCTGCCTGCTCGGTGAGCTTCAGCACCTCGGCCGTTTCACCGTTGGTCAGCTCTTCGAAATGGCGCAGTGCGAGCACTTCGCGATCCAGCTCACTCATGGTGGCCAAGGCCGCGTCGATCTGCTCCGACAGCTCGGCCCGCAGTACTGCCTGGCTGGGGGAGGTGAGATGTCCCAGCAGGTGCATCGACAACGAATGGGACGTCGTCGCGGAGTCCCAGCCTCCGAAGATCGATCGATCGCGACCGGCATCACGAGCCTGGGTCCGAAGGTGCCGGCGATGCACATCGATCAGCGTCTGACTGACGATCATCCGCAGCCAGACGAAGAACGTGCGCGGATTGTCCGCGACGATATGCCGCATGCGCTGCGCGGCGTTGAGGTAGGCTTCCTGCAGAATGTCGTCGGCATCGATACGACCCGCCAGTCGGCGATCGAGGCGAAAATTGACAATCCGCCACAGCCGCTCGCGATGCCACGAAAACAGCTCCGCGAGGGCTGCCTCGTCCCCGTGCAAGACTCGATCGACCTGGGCGGTGAGAGGATCAGACGCGGGCGACACGGCTGCGGACTCCGCGGAGAGGATGAGAGCGATCGTCGCTGCGAATGACGTGCTGCCTCACGCTGCACACCCACTTTCACAAGGACCTGGGCAGACGGCCTGTTCTCGCGACAGACGCCAGACGACCACCGTCCCCCGTTCGACCGCCTGAGAAAAGATGAGAATCACGAAGGCTGGTTGTTGATGTGTGAGCCCGTTCGACGTTTGTAGGACCAGCGAGACTGTTGACATCGTCACGGAACGGCACGACGCAGCGCATGTCAGGCCTCAGTCCCGCCCCGTCCCACACTCCCCTCTCATACTATGAAGGAGTCCACCATGCTCGTCTACTCACGTCGCGTGTTCGTCCTCCTGCTGCCGGGCCTGGCCGTGCTGGCCGTGATGCTGATCGCAGAGACGCCGTCGGCCAGAGTTCTTGCTCAGCCCCCAGGTGGGTGTCCTGCGGGGGGAGGACCGCCCCCGGCCGGCGGCGCGGGTGCCGGTGCGAACGCGGGCGGAGCGTCCGGAGTGCAGTCGACAGCTCTGCAGCAGGTGGCCACGCAGATGATGGTACAGGCACAGATGCAGGCCACGATCCAGCGTCAGCGGGCGGCGGCACTCCGCCATCAGGCCCTGACTCGCCTGCGGGCACAACAGCAGCGGCAACGCCAGACCGTGACTGCCGACGTCGGGAGGACCGAACGCACCACCGAGGTCGCGACCGGGACAGCGACCGTGGCGGATGATCGCTGGTCCCATCTGCGGCAGCAGGCCGCCGAGCGACGCAATCAACTCGACGAGCGCATCGAGCGCCAGCGGCAGGCACTCGCTGCGCGACGGACACTCTCGGACTGACGTATCCCGACTCGAGGCCGGGGCAGAGGTGCAGACCGGTCCGTGACTCGCCGGCCAGAAACGCGAAGACCCCCGCAGCTCATGGAGAACTGCGGGGGCTTCGATTGTTAGTGATGTGACTCACTGATCATCGGCTGTTGCCTGAGAATCAGAGAGGCTTGACGTTTTCGGCGCGGCCCTTTGGGACCCTCTCCTGCGTTGAATGAGACACGCTGACCTTCATAGAGCTCTTCGTAACGCACACCCTCAAGATTCGACATGTGGAAAAACAAGTCTTTGCCGGACCCCGTGTCGATGAACCCGAAGCCCTTGTCGGTCAGCCGCTTAATCGTACCTTCTGCCATTAGTCCTTGTCCTAGAAAAGTGGTCCCGCGGGACTGCCAGACGCAACCAAAACACCGGCACAGCCACCGCGAGCCTTAAATCCTAACGCGAGCGATCCAGCGGTCAATTCCAAAACTCCCTCAAACACAGGGTTTTGGCAGTTCTCCGGGCAAATTTCCGCGGGACAGGCAGACCGCCGGCCCCCTCAGGCGAAGGGCAGCAGCTCTTCCCGGAGTGCCGCAGCCGACGCTGGACGATCCACCGGATCCCGGGCGAGGGCCCGGTGAATCGTGGCCGCCAACCGCTCGGGCAGCCCCGGACAGCGACGCCGGATGGGGACCGGGTCCTCCTGCAGAATCATCAGGACGGCCAGATTGAGGGCCGTCGGGAAATCGTACACAAATTCTCCACTCAGCAGTGAATACAACGTGGCGGCCGCCGAGTAGACGTCGCTGGTCGGCTGAGCGTCCCGGTAGTTCGTGAGCTGTTCCGGCGGTGCAAAGGCCAGGCTGCCCCCCATCTCGCCGCGGAGCGTCAGACCGCTGATGCGCGAGGCCTCATACAGCCGGGCCAACCCAAAGTCCGCCAACTTCGCCCGGTGAGAAGCATCCTGACCCGCGAGCAGAATGTTCTCCGGCTTGATGTCCCGATGGATGTAGCCGCGACGGTGCGCGTACTCCAGCGACTCGAGCACCTGGCAGACAATGGCCGTGGCGAGCGCGACGGGCAGGGGTCCTGCCCGCTGCACCAACTGCCAGGCATTCTCCCCGGAGACATACTCCATGGCGAAGTACAGCCGCCCCGCCGACTCGCCCATCTCCAGAAACTCCACGATCCCTGGATCGTGCAGCGACTGCAACACCTCTGCTTCGCGGAGAAAGCGTTGCAGGTCTCGCGGCTCGATGTCGCCATCCGGCCGAATCATCTTGATCGCCACCTCCCGACCATCGGTCTGCCGTTGGGCCAGGTAGACGACGCCCATGCCACCACGACCGATCTCGCGAATCAGTCGATAGATCCCCACCTGCGCAGGGGCGTCGGCAGCGGGTGGAGGCGGGTGCTGAGGCGTCGGCCCCCCCCGCAGCGACGTCGGGGTCCGTGACGTCGGCATCCTCCGCGACGAGAATCGTCTGCCGATGCGCGCCCCCCCCGGTCTGCCACCGTGTGGAGACTTCCTCGGGCGCAGATTCGATGGCGACATGAATGCGCGTCCTGCCACCGACGATCACGTCGCCGTCGTGGAGTTCGACTTCCGTCACCCGTTGCCGATTGACGTAGGTTCCGTTGGTGCTCCCCAGGTCCATCAGCCGACACCGGGGAGGATTGACCTCCACCAGGAAATGTGACCTCGAGAAGTACTTGTCCCGTGCGGTCAGACGAAAGTGCGCATGCGCTGCACGACCGACGATAAAGGTGTCGTGCGTGTCGAAATTGAACTCGCGACCGACATGCGGTCCGGCAATGACCTTCAGTCTGACCTTCACGGAGCCGGCTGCTCCTCGGAGGACGATGCGATGCTCTCGTCGTTCTCGGCGACCGCCAGGTACAGGTCTCGCAGTTGCTGAAACACGGTGTGATAGGCCGACTCGTCGCCCGGTTGTGCGGGACCGAACTCCAGACCGTTGCGCGCCATGAACTGCAGCAGCGCCAGCAGATGTCCACCGTCCTGTCCCGGATCGAATCGCAGATGGTCATCGAAGGTCGACGCGTCTCCCGTCGACTGCAGCCGGGCAATCTCCAGGTCGAGACTCTGCAGAAAGGCATCCGCCGCCAGCGTCTGCTGAAACCCCTTCACCCCCTCCCTGATCCGCCGCTCCCGGGTGAAGTGCTCGCGATACTCGGTACTCAGATCGACCAATGCCAGTTCCAGCTCTTCCAGCGTCCGGGGCTCCAGCTGACCATCCTCCGCATCGCGGAGGGTCGCCTGCCGGGCCTGCACAAACTGGTCACGAGTCCCGGCGAACTCTTCACCGCGGAGCACGTAAGGCCACCAGCCGACGTCGAGCGGGGTTCCTTCATCGGCCCGAAAGATATGCCGGTCTCCCGTGGCCGTGTTCTGCTGCAGTCGCAGGTCGTGCAGCACATCCGGGGGGAGCGCGAAATAGGCCAGCGCCTCGGCATCGAAACCGGACTGCGAGTCCGAGCTGTCGATCGCTGCACCGTTCACCAGCAGACGATACATGAGGAAGTTGAGGGACTCGCCCTTGGCGATGGCCGGCCCGTTCAGTTCGGGATGATTCTTCAGCCGCTCCCAGGTCTTGCCGTTCTGCCGGCGCCGACGCGTCAACGGGTCGACGCGTCGCTTGCGGATTTCCTCTTCACCAATCCGCCGCCGCTCCCAGTAGGCCTTCACGCGGTCGACCGAGTTCACGAGCTCCTGCCGCACGGCGTGCGCCCGAATCTCGCGGGCCACGGCAAAATCGACGGTCGCCTCGCCGGTCGCACGGACCAGATCCGCCTGGGCATGCACGCGGGCGGAGAGAGCATCGAGCGGGCTATGCCAGCCGGAATAATTCCAGCCGCGCGAACCTCGATCGATGACAACAGTGCGTACCTGCGGGTTCTGGGCATGGGTCACCATAGTGACACAGGACAACAGGCTGAGCAGCACCAGACACAGAAGACGGTTCATGGATGAGCTTCTCCGAACTTCAACAACTCGCGCAACCGCAGGATCGACGGCGCATCGAATCGATCCCCGGCCGGGGGGACGTTGGGCTTCAGCGACGGCGTCGGGCGGGAGTAGAGTCGCGATGACCTCCCCCTGTTCGTCCAGCAGCGGGGCCCCCAGCCAGTTCTCCGACGCCAGATCGGTCGGGCACCGGACCAGCAGTCGCGGGATGCCTGCCTGTTCCGCACGGACCAGCGACTCGAGCGAACAAGCCTGCTCACTGGCGGCAAACCCGCGCGTGCCGGTGACGATCGAAGCATCGTGCGGAAACGCTGCTCCCGCCAGGCGGACGGCAGCCAAACGGGGCGGCGGCTTGTTGGCCATGGAAAGCACGATCGGCAGGGATTCCTCGACATCCAGCAACGCCACATCATGATGCACCATGCGTTCCGTGAGCACAAACCACTGATCCTCCAGGGACAGGATCCGGTCCGTCAGGGCATCGATCTCCTCGGCCGTCGGCGCGGTCTCGCCGGGTGCCGTCTCATCCAACCCGGCCAGTTGCTCGCGAGCGGCCAGCATCTCATCGCGGACGCGGTCCGCCTCAACGATCGCACTGGCGCAGGCCGGGTGCACCGTCCAGCCGGTCACCGCACATGTGGGCCCCGCCTCCAGACCGACAACCTGGATGACGGGAAACTCGTCCCGCGAACGCTCGAGGAACGTCGCCAGACTGCCACAGGTGGCGAGCTGGTGCTGGCCGACGGCCCAGGCTGTCCCGATGCGCAGCCCCGGTTCATCCTCGTGGGTCTTGACGATCAGCGAGTAAAGGCCTTTCGCGGCAGTGTTCATCCCCACCGTTGGCGTGGACCCACGCTCCTCGACAATCGGATCGTTCTCCCGGGGCGGTCCCGGAGACGACGTCTCAATGCGCCCCGTGTCGGTACGCGCACCTCGCAAGGCCCACACCGCCAGTAAAAGCACACACGCCACGGGGACCACTGCCGCCGCCCAGGGGTGACGAACCAGCCCGGCGGACGGACGGGGACGAGACGGACCCTGAGGTTGCAGCAGTTGCGATACCGGGAACGGCTCTGACCCCAGAAAGAGCGTGTCGTTCCGGGCAACCTCGGCGCGGACGACCCGGTTATCCGGCCGGCCGAGCGACGTGCCGTTCGTCGACCCCAGATCGATGACTGTCACCCGGTCCGGTCCGACGAGCAACCGGGCGTGCTGTCCCGAGACGGTCGGACGGTCAATCACCACGTCGTTGTCCGGATCACGCCCAACGCGGAGGACGCGTGTGGCGGCCAGCGGCTGGAGTCGGGACCAGCGCAGCTCGACATCCGTGGCCAGACGAATCGTGTCGGCCGAGGTGACCGGCGTGGCCCCGGAGATCTGTCGGCCGTTGACGAACGTGCCATTGGTCGAGCCCAGATCCTCGATCAGCAGCCGTTCTCCCTCCCGGGACAGACGGCAATGCCGCGAGGAGACCGTGGCCTCGTCGATCACGAGGTCACAGGTCGGCGCGGCACCGATGATCCAGTTGGTTGATGTCGTCATGAGTCGTCAGGGAAGACCTATGGCAAGCGAAACTGAAACCGCTGTCCCCCGACGAGGAACTGAGCCTCGGGATCAAGCGGGGCCTGAGAAATCCTCATCCACAGGCCGTTGACCGACCCCAGATCCCGAATGATCCACCGCCCCCGCGCGTCCCGACTGATACTGGCGTGCACCGCGTCGAGGAATGGATCGTCCAGGAACATCACCGGGCATTTCCCCGGGTCGCGACCCAGCTGGCATCCGTCGGGAGGCAGCGAGAACTGCGCCCGTATCCGCGCGGTGTCAGCTCACTGAGCCTGGGTCCCAATCGATGCAGGTCGGCGGGGCTGGCGGCCGCATGCGGACGGGTCTGGCGATTGTCTTCTTCCCGGAGTGCCTCGGTGGGGAGACTGCCCACCACATCGGGGCTGGAGAACACCAGCCGCCGGTTGCCCACCAGCAACTCCTTGCCGTTGCGCAGGATGATGCGTGGCACGCGCAGGAAGGTGCCGTTCGTGCTGCCAAGGTCGATCAGATGCCACTGGTGCCCACCCTCCAGCTCGCGGCGGACAACCTCCGCATGCTCGGCGGAGATGTCGGGGTCATGAGCAATCTGAATGTCCCCCGCGACGCGGCCGATCGTCGTCCGGGCCTTGCGCAGCCGCCAGGTCTCACCCGTGTCGGTGCAGCCATCATCCAATGCGGTGAGCAGGGCCATCGGCGGGCGGACCAGTGAACGAAACACCGCGGCAGCGCCTGCCGACTGAGGCCCGGAGGGAGCTTCAGGCGGCTCCTTGCTCTCCGGTACCGCCACGGTCGTCTGACGACCGGCCCCCGGGGTCACCGGTCCGGGGGGTGCCTTGACGATGGTCCGTCGTGACGGCGCGGGTGGCCCCGCGGCATCGGAACCCGGCAGTGCTGGCGTCGGGGCATCCGCTGGCGGCCGTTCCACGATGGTCCGTCGATTCAGGGGGTCTGTCATCAGTGTGCTGGCCTCTGGCTGTGCGATCGCGTCGCGTTAGTTGTCTTCCGTCGTTCCTAGGGCTTTCGTTGACTCGCTCCTCCACCCCCGAAGCCGCCCCCACCGCCGAAGCCTCCGCCACCTCCAAAACCACCACCGCCGGTCCTCCCCTTCCCGCCAGTGGGCTGGGGATCCTCCTGCTGCAGCGATGGCGCGCCCGCATCACCTCTCTGTGGAAACAACGTGACCCGGCTGCCATCCACCCGAAAGCGGAGATTCACCTGTCCGCAGATCGCCGCCAGATGATCAGCGTCTGTCCCGTTTCTTACATCGATGCTGATCGGCTGCCCCAGATCGATCCCCGCAGCCCGCAATGCCTGAGGATCGTACCAGAGTTGATACTTGCTCAAGCCACCTACGCCCAGCAGGTTCTTCGCCGGAATGTTGGTCCAGGCCGCGGTCCAGCGCGGGGTGCGTACCGCGGGACCGGGATCAGCCACCAGCCTCAAGTTCGCTACGCGCCGCGCCGGGGCAGCATCCGCCGACACCCGCCGGAAGAGAAGCTGTCCGGCTCCCTCTCGGTTGACCAGCAGGGCCACCCCATCTGGTGAGAGCCAGGGGGAAGAATCCCACTTGCGCGTATTGATCTCGGGACCGAGATTAACGGGGGCGGACCATGACTCATCGACCGACACCCGCTGCGACATCCACAGATCGGCTCCTCCCTCGCCTCCCTTGCGATCAGACGTGAACAGCAGCACCAGCCCATCGGGAGAGAGCAGCGGCCCCAACTCTCGCTTGCTCGAGTTGATCGGCGCCCCGACATTCTCGGCCGGTGACCATTCGTTGGTCGGCGATGTGCGCCGGCAGACCCAGAGGTCGCTCGGCCCATCGCTGCCAGCGCGGCTGGAGGCGAAGATCAGCGTCAAACCGTCCCCCGAAAGCGCAGCCAGTCCCTCGGTCTGCGGGCTGTTGACGTTCGGTCCCAGGTTCACAGGTGTCGAGAACGGCTCATCGAGGGATCCCCGCTGCGACATCCACAGGTCGGTCTCCCCCAGTCCACCCGGGCGGTCGGACTCGAAGATGAGCGTCAGGCCGTCTGCCGAAACGCAGGGACTGGCCTCGTCACCGGGTGTGTTGATCTCCGCACCGAGCGAGACCGGGGTACCCCAACCAACGGCGTCACTCGTCCGGTTGATGAGCATGAGGTCCCGTTGCGGCGCTACGCCGGTCTCACGGACCGCGCAGCTGGCTTCCACGTCGGCCAACTGCCGGTAGGCGGCGGCGATGTCAGCCGGAGCATCATTGCGCGATGTCAGAAAATCGACCGGTCCGACCCATCGCCACTCATCGGAGGTGAGGACTTCGCTGGCCGATGAAACAGCGGCGGGCTCACGCTTCCCGATGGACATACCATCCAGGTTCATCACCTCGCAACTCGAGATGCGGACATGCCCGTTGATCAGTTCACAGGCGGCAAAGCCCTCGGTCAGGGTCGAGTCGCGAGCTTCGAGCACCTGCCGGCCGTTAACGTACACCAGCAGACGGTCATCAATCGCCGCGAACACGCATTCGAACTCGCCCGTCAGGTCGGTGGCGGTGGCGCCGTCGCGAGCGGTTCGAGGCTCTGCTTTCTCGCCAGGCCCAGCGTCAGGTCGTTTCGTCCGTCGAGCACC
Source organism: uncultured Planctomycetaceae bacterium (assembly GCA_963715185.1). GTDB lineage: Bacteria > Planctomycetota > Planctomycetia > Planctomycetales > Planctomycetaceae > CAVPPT01. The sequence goes on along the minus strand of CAVQRG010000007.1, from coordinate 123,295 downwards.
ACGGCATAGAAGGCCAGCTCTGCAATGTCGTGCGAGGGCGAATGCCGCAGCACCAGCCCCGGATGCGACAGCACGCCCTGGTCGAAGCGGCCCAGTTTGGTGACCCGGGCCCGAATGGCCATGTTCCTTCCGCTCGCCGAATGGATCGGCACCCGTCGGACCCCGTCGATGTCCAGCACGCCGTTCTCGTAAGTCGCTTTCGCCGGTTTGCCGGGGTCCTTCATCGCTTGCCGGGCCAGGTCGTCCAGCACATCGACCCACTGGCCGGTGAGCAGAGTCGCGTACTCGGGCGGCGTCACGGGGGCAGTGGAGACGGTCGGCGGCGCGCTGGAAGACGACCCGGCTGGGGCGCCTGGGGATGTGTTGTCGATGTCAACGGTCAGCACCACGCGGAAGGCCATTTCGCCGTCCTTGCGATTGGGAAACGACGTTCCCCGATGGAACGACGCGCCGATCTCCGCAGGAACCAGATAGGCTCCCCCCTTGGTGACCCGGAGCTGGCCTGTCAAGGGACCGACCGGATCGACGGTCACCTCGTCCCACTGACGACTGCTGAACGGCTGGGACCAGTCCTGGCACCATTCCCAGCAATTGCCATGCATGTCGTACAGCCCGAAGGGATTGGGCTGGCCCGTCCCCACCACATGGGGTCTGCCACCGCTGTTGTGGCCAAACCACTCCAGGCGGGCAGAGCGGTTCAGCTGGTTGCCCCACCACCAGCGTGTCTCGGTTCCGCCCCGGCAGGCAAATTCCCATTCGACCTCTGTGGGCAGGCGGTATCCCGCAACTGTGAACACCCGGGAATTTCCCTGATGCGCAGACTCACGCTGTTCCCGCTCGCTGAGCCTGCTGCAAAAGTCGACCGCGGCGAACCATTGAACGGTGTCGACGGGGAAACCACGGGTATCGATCCCCCTCACCTTGCCTTCGTGTGAGCTGTTCGCAGCAAACGTAGACGAGTTGTGCCCCATCACCGTTTCGAATTGCTCTTGAGTCACCTCGGTGACAGCCATGTAATAGGGTCTCGATATGCGAACCCGATGCTGCGGCGTCGATGTGGCGAGCGAGTCAGCGTACCAGGGGGGCAGGCGCAACGCCGCCGCCTCCTGCTTGAGTTGCTCATGCTGCTGGTCGGAGATCCCTTGCACAAACTCTCCCGGCGGAATCAGCCGGAACCTCATCCCGATCGAGTTCGTGAACTCCTCCGGCACCCCCAGGTACTCAGCCCAGGCACGTTGATGCCGCCTGGCTGCGGCGACATCGAAGGGAGCGAGGGCGAGTCCGGGACTGTCATCATCGGAGAGGGGAGGAGTCCCGGCAGGCCCTGGAGCCGATTCAATGGTGTGGACGACCGGGTCGATGGAAACTGCCGCAGCGGCCGTACCACCCGGGGATTCAGCAATCAGTTCCCGGATGCGGATGTTGCGGAACTCGACACGCGGCTTGTCCCAGTGCTGCAGGGCGATGCGGCCGGTCGTCCGTTTCAGGCCAGCATGAGTTGAGTTGATGATCTGCAACCTCGCGAGGTCTGCATCCTGGATCGTGCGTCCATTCAGCGTCGCGGTGAGCAGCCGGCCCTCGACGCGAATCGTCAGCGTGTTCCATTGGCCGACCGGCTTCGCGGGATCCAGCAGCGGTCCCGCCAGTCCATGCAGGGCCCCGTTGTGAATGCGCGGATTCGCCTGCAACTGGAGGGTCGTCAGGCTGTCATTGTCGAACAGCGCGAGCTCCACTGCGCTTGCGAAGAACTCGCACTCCGTGGCGCCCGCAGGTACACGCCGCTGTTGGCTCCCTGCTCCAGACGATACTCCAGCGACAGTTCGAAGTCGCTGTAGTCCTGCTCGCTGAAGAGATAGCCCTGGCCCGCCCCTCCGACGACGATCGAGTCTCCCTCAACGCGCCAGGCGGCGGGATGGCTGTCCGCCACTTCCCAGCCGGCGAGATCCCGGCCATTGAACATCTCGACCGAGCTGTCATCCGCTGGTGTCGTACCGGCACTGCTGGACGATCCTGCAGTGGCACCCGAAGTCTTGCCGCCCGACGACAGGTCACGAATGCGGAGGTTGCGGAACCAGACCTCATCGCGATGGTCCTGCAGGACGATGTGCCCGTCGCGGACCTTGCCGAACTGAGGCTGTTTGCCGAACGGCGTCTGTGCCAGCGCACTGTTCCATGCCGCGCTGCCAATCTCGGCCTCGACGACCTTCTTTCCATTGAGCCAATGCTCGAGATGATTGCCACGGGCGATGATCCGACCGGTGTTCCACTGACCGACCGGACGAAGCGACCCGCCTGACGGCGCAGCGAGGGAATAGATCGATGCCGCCGATGTCTTCGGGCTCTTCCCGTTGGGATGTCCGGCATCATCCAGGATCTGATACTCGGGACCAGTCAGGTAGGACTGCGGATCGGCACCGCGCGACCGGTAGATGACCCCGCTGTTTGATCCTTTCGCGACCTTCCACTCGAACTCCAGTTCGAAGTCGTCATAGGTGCCGGTCGTCATGATGTCGCCGGTCCCCACGACACCACGAGGCCGCACCGGATGGTGAATCGTATTACCTTCGACAACCCAATCCGACTTGACCTGCTTCCCGTCGGCGTAGCGGACCCAGCCCGAGAAGTCGCGCCCGTTGAACAGGTCGGTCCAGCCGTCTGCTGACGGCGTACCGGGAGCGATTTCGCGGATTCGCATGTTCCGGAACCGCACGGTCATTGGCTCCCCTTTGTGCAGCTGCCAGCCGAGGACGCCTGCGTCGGACATGCCGGGAAACTCGCCGTCGACCAGCGTCGTTCCGTTGACCGTGATCGTGACCCGCTTACCGACGCAGCGCACCGCGTACGCATTCCAGTCGTTGGGACGCGCGACCATCTCGGCGACCACCGCATCGGACTGCTTCATCATTCCGCCGACCCCTTCGCCATACAGGCTGCCCCAGTAACCTGCGCCGATATCGACCTGTGGTCCGAAAGTGATGAATCGCGGCCGATCTCGAACCTCACTCCGGATCTGCAGACCGCTGTTGCCCTGCGCTCCATCGAGTTTGGCTTCGAACTCGATTTCAAAGTCACCATACGGTCGGTCGCTGCAGAGACACGTGTTGTAGCCCGTGCCATCCGGTGCAGTGGTTCCGACGAGTTCACCATTCTGCCACTTCCACAGGCCAGTCACTCCGCTCCATCCGGAGAGATCCCGGCCGTTGAACAGATCGACCCAGCCGCCGTCTGTGGGGGGCGCTCCGGCACTGCCGGACGAGCCGGCAGTGGCACTAGGCGCCTCGCTCCTTGTCGTATTCGACTCAGCAGCGGCGGAAACGCTGGCCAAGTCGGGCATTCCCTCCCACAATACCGTGCCGTCGGGAGCGGTCACCTTGATGTTCCGGAACCGGTACTTGGGCTTCCACAAATGGAGCCCAACGCACCCGCTGGGCGGGAATGGATGCTGCACATCAAACAGTTCCTCGCCGTTGAAGAAGCACTGCACGCGGGAACCGCGGACCTTGACCGTGGCGGTGTGCCAGACTCCTTCCCTGATTAGCGCCGATGGTTTCGTCGCCACGTTGCTGATCGTCAGCCGTTCGCCAATTTTGCCGATGCGATGCTCTCTAACTTGCTGCCCTCCAAAAACAACGATTCCCGAGTCGCGGAACCGGCCCGGCGCCCGAAAAATCATGCCGAACTGTTCAGGAATTTGAGCGAGTAGCATCGCCTCGACCGTGAAATCATAGTCGGTCCACGTCGTATCGCCGAAGGCGATCTTCGCGTAAAAGTTGCCCTCCGCAGCATTCAGCATCCCCTCCTCCACCTGCCACTCCCCATGGAGCGGGTGGTCGAAGTCTGGCGGCAGGCTGTTCATCACCCCAGCGTCGCCGGGCTCTCAGGAGGCGCCCCGGAGGACCGGGGGCGAACTCTGTCACCCGCAACAGAGTGACGGTGCCATTGTCGTTGGCCGCGGCGATGAGGTCGCCCTCTCTCGCGGGCTGGATCGTCAGCTGCCAGACGGGCCGGGAATCGCCCACGGAGTGCTGTTCGAGCTGATGGTGCGCGAGCGGATTCCAGAACCGGATGGCTCCCTTCTCATCCGCGGTGACCAGCACCCCCGATCCCTCGAGGAACGCGACCGCGGAGGCCCCCACGGGCCAGGCCGCCGTCGTCCAGTCGAAGGACTCCACCTGACCACTGGCGACATCGGTGATGACAAAATGCTGATGGTCGCCTGACCGCCCCGCCGAAAGGACCTTCCTGCCGTCCGGGCTGAATACGGCAGAAAACGCCCCCCAGGTATGACGTGTCGAGCGCGAGCCCTGTTCCCAACGCTTTCGAGCAGCCGGAAGTTCCCACAGCGTCAGCAGCGGCCCCCCGGACAGGAGCAGACTGCCATCGCGACTGAACTCGAGAGAGTGAATCTGCGAGAACGCCGCACCGGCCACCTTCGCCTCCAGCACCTGGCGACGCTGGCCGGTCGGCAGATCCCACAGGCCGATGGTGGAATCCCGATGTCCGCTGGCGAGCGTTCTGCCGTCGGGACTGACTGCGAGTGAACAGACGGCCGCCCCCCCCGAGGACAGCTCCTGCTGTTGACGCCCGCTGTCCACGTCGAACAGCAGAATCCCCCCTGTCCGCCGGTCCTGCGCCTCGGTACCGACGAAGAGCGTCTTTCCGTCGGCGCTGAATTGCACGGCCTGCGCCAGCCCCGTGAGAGGGATCGAAGATTGAGGCGCCGCTTGCGACACGTCCCACAGCTCGACCTTGTTCTGCTGGCCCACGGCGAGCAGGTCACCCGCCCGACGAAATGCCAGGGCCGGCACATGGTGTCCAAGCAGGGAGTCCCCAGCATCGCCACCGGCACGACACCGAATTCGCTCCTTCCCGGTCCCTTGGCCCCCGATGCCGTCACCGCGCCGCTGTCAGATGCCCCCGGCGTGATCTGCACCGTCGTCTGGTCACCGTCCTGGGAGATCTTGACGGTGGAGCCGTCGTCCACCTCCACGCGGCCTCCCTTGAAGAGGATGACAACACCGGCCAGCAGGGCCATCGCGCCAAAGCCGCCAGCCGTCCACTTCTGCCAGGGAGGGAGTCCGTTCCACCAGCCTCCCGCTTTTCGTGACTTTTGCGTGCGTTTCGCGCCGAGGGTGCGGCTGCGCGGGGGAAGTTTGACGGAGGTGCGTTCGTCGGAGACGACGATCTGCTGGAACACCGCCAGCTCTTCGGAAGTCGATGTGACGGAGCGCGCCGCGGAATCGGCGGGCTGACGTGTGCCACTGGTCGACGGTTTCCTGTTGCGGAGCACATCGGAGAGTGCATCGGCGACTTCCTGCATCGACTGGTAGCGGTCTTCCGTCGACCGCGCCATCATCTTCTGGCAGATGGCCTGCAGGCGGGGATCGAGGCCGGTCCGCAAACTCGCGACATCCGGTGGATCGGCCGTCATGATCTGGCCGATCACGGCGGCGATGCTCCCTTCGAAGGGCAACTGCCCGGTCAGCAGTTCGTACAGAATCACACCGAGGCTGTAGATGTCGCTCTGCGGACCGACAGCATCCGGGTCCCCGCTGACCTGCTCGGGAGACATGTAGGCAGGCGACCCCATGATCGTGCCGACCTGTGTCAGCCGGGTGCTCTCGCGACTCTCCAGCTTGCGGGCCAGGCCGAAGTCCATAATCACCGGCTCGCCCGACTTGTCGACCATGACATTGGCCGGCTTGAGGTCGCGGTGGACCACCCCGGCCGAGTGGGCGGCCTGCAGGGCCAGTGCCAGCTTGCGGACGGCGATCGTGGCCTGACGTTCGCTGAGCTGCTTATGCGATGAGACGAAGGCCGACAGCGATTTGCCGTCGATGTAGGCCATCGTCAGGTAGCGCACACCGTCGAGCACTCCCACGTCGAACACCGGACAGATGTTCCGGTGATGCAGCGTGGCCGCCGCTTTCGCCTCGCGCTCGAACCGCTCAATCAGCTCGGCATCCTCCGACGCATCGAGCTTGGGTGTCTTGAGGGCGACATCACGGTCGAGGGCCGTGTCGCGGGCCAGGTACACCGCACCCATCGCCCCCTGACCGAGACGCTTCAGCACACGATACCGCCCGAACTCGGCCGGCAGGTCCGAGAGTGGCTGCCGGGAGGTGGGAACGGAGTCGCCTGCCGCGGCCGACCGTGTGGTCTCGCGATAGCCGGGATGGGCCGGGGCTGGCGGAGACGGGGCCAACTGGCCGATGACGGCCTCGTTTTCGAAGTACCTTCGCAGTTCGTCGGCCAGGTCGGGATGTGAACGCAACAACTCCTCGGGCGCCACGTCCTCGCCGGCATCGCGCCGTTGCAGGTATCCGGCAATGATGGCCGACGCACGATCTTTCTGCCCGGTCATACCACTTCAGCCCTTCCGGCCAATGCGCGAACCCTCACCCAGAACAGGCGAGTTCACCCGTCAGCTCATGGTTCAGTATGCCACTCACGCAGAGATTTGCAACGACCGACCATTCGTCGAGCCCCCCCCCTTCGTCGAGCCCCCTAGAGACCAAGGGCGCAATCCACCGAGAGACTGGGCGGAGAAATTCTGAAGATTCTCGTCGCGATTCACGGTCCGCCCTCGCGGACCCGGTTCAGCACCCAGAGGGCCACGCCGCACAGCAGGGCGAGGATTAGCGTCAGTGTCCAGACGACGGGCGTCCGCCGGGAGCCGCCCCCCGTCTTGCGCGGCGCTGGCCTGTTGTCGCCGGCGGGCACGTTCGATGAAGGCCTGCCGGACATGCGCGCGGTCGAGGACGTACCATGCCCAGAGGCCGATGATGATCGTCAGCGGCCACGCCGGACTGAGTGGCACGCATCCCGCGAATGCTCCCACCAATCCCCAGCCGTGCGACCACAGGTTCCGCAGATTCAGCCCCCCTGCGAACATCAATGTTCCGATAATCACGCCACCGGACAAGTAGGTCCCCAAGCCAGAGTGGCGCGGTACATCGGCAGCACGGACCACATACACAACGGCAATGGCATGCCCCACCACCATCAAGAGGCCGAGGATCATCATGGCCAGCGACGGTCCGTCAATCTCTGCGTGCAGTTCCAGATCGCTGGCATCCTCCTCGGCCGAGGTCCGCTGCCGGGCGGACAGCACCTGCCGGGGACTCTCCGGGGAGCCTTGCGCGGGAGGTCCCGCGATGTCCTGGCGCAGCGCCGCTTCCAGCTCGCGCCCCTCAGTCTCGAGCGTGCGGATGTCCTTGCCGCTGATGTACGCCCCGTAGGTCGTGACGGCCCAGCCGCAACTCACCCAGCGCCCCTCGGGCTGCAGCCCCGTACGAATGGTGAGCGTGGTGTGATAGCGGCGGATGTCGAAGTCGGCGAGCGCGGCCATGCGGGTGCCGCGCTGGAAGATCCACTCGTCGGTCCTCTCCTCCACTAGCCGATATCCCAGCAGCGAGAAATGCGAGACGACGCGCGGGCCGATGGTTCCCGCATCAGGCACCGTAAAGCCGACATGAGCGGTCGGGGCCCATGCGCCCCGGTCTCCTGAGGGCTGCTCGGCGTCATCCCGTTGGGCCCCCACACGTGCGGCAAGCCGCGACTTCGCGGCGGGGCGCGGTGCTCGCGGGGCCGGCACCTGTGCGCGCGCGATTCCGCTGCGCACATCCCACGTACCGACGAGCAGCAGGCCCATGGCGAAGGCGAATGCGGTAAAGAACCCTCCGTCCAGTTGAGGCTCGAACTCGCGGACCCAGTCCACGTTGATACTCTTGAACAACCACAACAAGAACAGGATCACCGCACCGAACAGAATGGTGAATCCTCCGCGCGCTCTGGGATCACTCGGGGATCCGCTGTCCATCAGGTGTCCCAACATCAGAAGCAGAAATAGCGCGCCGATCAGGCTTCCGGTGACCGTATCAAAAGGATGGAAGTACTTTCCGGCTCCGATGACATGGACCCAGGGCATGAACATGGTCATCACGCCGCCGAACGCCAGCAGCAGCGCCAGGATGCCCGGAATGGACGGATGTTTCAGCACCTCGCGCGGTGAACCATCGCGCACGCTGCGGACGACGCCCGCGATGCCGTCGTCGATGATCGTCGACAGGCCGCGGGCGTGAGCCGGCCCTGATTGGTCGTGGGGTGCGGAGAGCATCGATTCGTCATCGTCGTGCAGGACTCCCAGGTGCGTCCGCAGTTCGCTCGCGCCTGATACCGCTGGTCGGGATCACTCGCCAGCGCCCGCAGCACGACGTCATCCAACCGCGCATCGATCGATGCCCGCCGAGACGGCGGTTCGAACCGCCCCAGCGGGACCTCGCCCGTCAGCATTTCGTAGAACACAACGCCGAGCGAATAGATGTCGGCCCGGTGGTCCACCTGACGCGACCCGGCCATCTGCTCGGGCGCCATGTACCGCGGTGTGCCCATCACCTGATGCGTGGCGGTCAGCGTGAAATCGTCGGGCGAGCGGGCGGCCAGCTTCGCCAGCCCGAAGTCGGCGATCTTTACCCTCCCGCGGCGGTCGATGAGGATGTTCTCCGGCTTGATGTCGCGGTGGATGATCCCCTCGTCGTGGGCGTACTGCAGGGCATCGCACACCTGCGGGACGATCGCCAGCGCCTCGTCCGTGTCGAGATCACCCGTCTGCATCATCTGCCGCAGATTCACGCCGTCTACGTACTCCATGACGAAGTAGTACAGAGGGGCTTCCGGATCGCGATGGACTTCGCCGAAATCGTGGACGGCCACGATGTGCGGGTGACTGAGCCGCGCCAGTGTGCGGGCCTCACGCATGAATCGCTCTGCGAAGGCTGGATCAGCAGCAGACTCCGGACGGATGATCTTCAGCGCAACCATTCTGTCGAGCTTGGTCTGCCGCGACTGGTACACCGCCCCCATCCCCCCCTGTCCCAGCAGTCCCAGAATCTCCAGTTGCGGGAAGTACGGCGCCAGCTCGGACGGGGCCGGCGGACGGAAACCAACAGACTGCGGAGTCGTGACTTCCTGCGGGTCTGTGGCGGGATCGCGGGGTGCTGGCCGGGCGTTGACCTCTTCCTCGCTGGAGTCGAGACCGGCCGCCAGCAGGCACCGGGGACACAGCCCGCCGGTCGCGGCCACCGACAGTTCCGCATCACATTCGGGGCAGCAACCGGATTCGGACATGACCTGTCCCCCTGGTCTCGAGGAGCGATGTTCTCTCCCCGCGGACGGAGAGCAGAGGGGACGGGGGCAAACACACCCCGCGGGGCCTCTGTGCTTCTCTACAGGAGATTTCTCGACTCGTTACCGCAATTGGAACATTTTCAGGTCCCCAGCACGAGAAACAGCCGGCGGATCTCGTCCTCGACCTCCTCGGGACCTGAGACGGTTTCGCCGATCTCGGCCCGCAGCACCGCTCGATATCGGGATCTCAGTCGATGGACGGCGACCTTGACGGCCCCCTCGCTCATGCCGAGCTGCGCCGCCGCCTGAGCGTAGCTCTCCGCAGCGTTTCGGCCCGTCAGATGCACTTTGAGGACCTCGAACTGGGCGCGTTTGCCCTTGCTCTCGAACTCACTGCACAGCGCCGCCAGCACGCGCTCGAGCAGTGTAACGGCCCATTGTCGTTCGTAGAGTCGCTCGGGCGTCTGTCGGTCGACGGCGGCGATTGCAAAGCGGGATTCGCCGGAATCGAAGTCGAGCGACAGGACCCGCTGCCCACCTCCCCGTTTCTGCGCCCGCAACGTCTGCCATTCGTTACTGAGGAAGTGCCGGCACGCGGTCAGCAGGAACTCGCGGAAGCGGCCTCGCTGCGGATCGGCGACAGCGATCGCCTGCTTCTGCAGCAACCGGGCAAAGAACGCCTGCGTCAGATCCTGAGACTCGTGAGCGTCTCCCACCTGCTGTCGAACGTACAGATACACTGGCAGCCAATAGGCCCGACACAGCTCTTCCAGGGCCGCAGCGGCCTGGGGGCTGTCGGGCTGACCTGCGGCGAGCACCACGCTCCACCGTGTCGTCGCAAATCGATCGGGTGCCGGTGATCTCTGCAGGGAGTCGGGAGCAGACATCACCTTATTGTAACACCGGTTGGTGACTTTCGCGGCCACATCGATCCACGTGTCACGGACGAAAGTGTCCTTGCTCACGCCGGATCAAACCGTCGCATGGCAGGATGCGCCTGATGCTAGGATCCTCTCTGTGGGCGATCATCAGGGGAGCGTCATGCCCAGTTCGTGCACCAGGAACGCCCATTGATCGCTGATCTCCTCGATGATCTTGGACGTGGGCTTGCCGGCCCCGTGACCGGCCCGCGTCTCGATCCGGATGAGTGTGGGATGGTCGCAGCTCTGGGCGTGCTGCAGGGCGGCGGCGAACTTGAAGCTGTGACCGGGCACCACGCGATCATCGGTGTCGGCGGTCGTGACCATCGTCGGAGGATAACAGACTCCCTCCTTGATGTTGTGGTACGGCGAGTAGGCATACAGGGCCTGGAACTCCTCGGGGTCGTCTGCCGAACCGAAGTCGTCCACCCAGTAACGACCGGCGGTGAACTGATGGAAGCGGAGCATGTCCATCACGCCGACCGCGGGGAGACAGGCCCCGAACAGGTCTGGCCGCTGCGTCATGCAGGCGCCCACGAGCAGCCCCCCGTTGGAGCCCCCCTGGATGGCCAGCTTTTCCGGCCGCGTATACTTGTGAGCGATCAGCCATTCGGCGGCAGCGATAAAGTCATCGAACACGTTCTGCTTGTCGAGCTTGGTCCCCGCCTTGTGCCATTCCTGCCCGTACTCGCCGCCCCCGCGCAGGTTGGCCATCGCGAAGACGCCTCCCATCTCCATCCATGCCAGTCGACTGATCGAGAAGTACGGAGTCAGCGGGATGTTGAAGCCTCCGTAACCGTACAGCAGCACGGCATTGTCTCCGTCCAGCTTCAGCCCTTTCTTGTGGGAAATGAACATCGGGACACGGGTGCCATCCGGACTCTCGAAGAACACCTGGTGGACTTCGTACTCCTGCGGGTCGAAATCGACATTCGCCTGCCGCAGCAGCGCGCTTTCCCCCGTGACGATGTCGTAGCGATACACACTGGGCGGCGTGGCGAAGCTCGAGAACTCATAGAACGTTTCGGTGTCGCTGCGCCGACCGCTGAAGCCGCTCGCCGATCCGATGCCCGGAAATTCCACGTTCCGCACAAAGGTGCCGTCGGGCTTGTAGAGCGCGACGCGGGTCTTCGCATCCCGCAGAGATTCGACGATGAACAGATTGCCGACCAGGGTCACCGACGTCATGGCCTCAGGCTGCTCGGGGATGATCTCGCTGTAAGGGGGCGTGGCTCCCTCTCCGTCGGGACCATGGGCCGGCTCCACCTCGCGCACGTCGATTGCGATCACGCGTTTGCGCGGGGCTTCCAGATCGGTCTTGAAGTACAGCACCGGCCCATCGTTACCGATGAACGTGAACTCGTGGTCGAAGTTGTCAATGAGTGCGATCGGGCTCCCGTAAGGTTCGCGGAGGTCCTTGTAATAGATGCGGTAGCGATCGTCCGTCCCCAGGTGGACCGTCAGGATCAGGTAGTCGCCATCTTCGGTGACGGTGCAGGAGTAACCCCAGTCCGGCTGATCGGGACGGTGGAACACGAGCACGTCCTCGCGCTGCGGCTGACCCACGCGGTGATAGTAGACCCGCTGGTTCTTGTTGAGGTTTTGAAACTCGGCCCCATCTTCCGGCTCGGGGAAGCGGGCATAGAAGAACCCCTCGCCGTCGGGCGTCCACGCCGGCTCGTTGAACTTGATCCAGTGCAGTTCATCGTCCAGAACCCGGCCTGTAGCCACCTCCCTGACTTTCCAGACCCGCCAGTCGGAGCCTGCTTCCTGGATCGCATAGGCCACATAGCGACCATCCTCGCTGAAGGCCGCCCCCCCCAGGGCGACGGTCCCGTCTTCCGACCATTCGTTGGGGTCGATGAGCACGCGCGGCTCGTCGTCCAGCGACTCCTGCACATAGAGCACGTACTGGTTCTGCAGCCCGCTGTTGCGGAAGACGTAGATCCTCCCTCCCGCCTTGAAGGGCGTGCCGAACTTCTCGAAGTCCCACAACTTGGTGAGGCGCTCCTCGATGCGCTCACGCTCGGAGATCTGCTCCAGATAGGCGGCGGTATGCCGGTTCTGTCGCTCGACCCAGTCGGCGACGTCGGGCGACTCGCGCACATCGTCCTCCAGCCAGCGGTAGGGGTCGGCCACCTGCGTGCCATGGTACGTGTCGACGTGGTCCATTCGCTTGGAAACCGGGGTCTTGGATGACGGGTCTTCCGCCTGGGAAATCAACGGGATCGCCGCGGCAAGAGCCAGCGTGGTCAATGATCGAAGCATATTCTCTCCCAAAGACATCGCGTGAAGGCCGCGCCTGCGAACGCCGGGCGGCTACAGCACACTGCGGTTTGTCGTGAACACTCTGCTAGCCATCTCTCCCACCAAACCGCACTCCTCGTGTCCACGCAAATTCGACAGGAATTCTACCTGACGCGGCTATCGGTCCAGACACCTCTCAGGCTTTGCCTACGAAACCGCCCCTACATCTGCTTGAAGAATTCGCCCACCTCATCGAGCCGCGCGGACGTGTTCCTGCCGCAGGGCTGCAGGTCGGATCGTTCGGCGTCGCTCGTCACTTCAGTGGTTCCTGTCGGACGGAAGAACGATTCTCCAGGATTCTCGTGACTAGTCACGGCAGGATCAAGAAGCCCTCTCCACGGACCGTTCAGGCGCGGGGGACGTCGTGCTCCCGTTCGAGCGATCCCCTTTCCTGAGTCCTGGGATTCGGCAGTGTGGCCGGCTCCTCGAGGCGCCAGTCCCTGTCGACAATCAGACGGGCCCCTTTGCGGAATGTGAGGTATGACCACGCCCAGCTGATGACGACAAACAACCGGTTGCGAAAGCCCGTCAGATAGTAAATGTGCACCACCAGCCAGGTCAGCCAGGCGGTGAACCCCGACAACTTCAGCCGGCCGACCTCTGCGATCGCACGGCTGCGCCCGATGGTCGCCAGACGGCCCTTGTCGACGTACCGAAATGGCTCTCGCTTCCGGCCAGCCAGTTCTGCTGCGATCAGTGCGGCGACATACCGTCCCTGCTGCATGGCGACGGGCGCCACCCCGGGCAGCGGCCGTCCGTCCGCTCCCGGAACGTGGGCCTGGTCCCCGGCCACGAATACGTTCCGATGTCTCTCGAGACTGAGATCGGCCTGGACGACCATCCGCCCCTGCCGGTCCGTTTCCACGCCGAGTGTGCGGCCCAGCGACGACGCCTGCACTCCGGCGGCCCAGAGCACCGTTGCGGCACGCACGCGCTCTTCGCCGACCTCCACTCCGTGGCTGTCCACGTGTGTGACCGCACTCGATGTCCAGACCTGAACCCCCAGATGCTCGAGATCGCGCATCGCCCGGTGGGACATCTCGGGAGAAAACATCGGCAGGATGCGCGGCCCGGCCTCGATGAGCATGATGCGGGCCAACGTCGCATCGATGTTGCGAAAGTCCTTCGCCAGCGTAAAGCGGCTCATCTCGCCGATGGCACCGGCCAGTTCGACGCCGGTCGGCCCACCCCCGACGACGATGAACGTCAGCAGGGATCTCTGCTCGTGCGGGTCGAGGCTGAGCTCGGCCCGCTCGAAAGCGGTGAGCACGCGCCGCCGGATTTCCGTGGCCTGCTCGATCGTCTTCAACCCCGGGGCGAACTCCTCCCACTCCCGGTGCCCGAAGTAGCTGTGACGGGCTCCGCAGGCCAGCAGCAGGTAGTCGTACCCGAACTCCCCGCAGTCCGAGAGCACCTGCTGCGCGCGAAGTCCACACCCGTCACTGCGCCCTGCACAACCCGCACATTGCGCTGGTTAGACAACAGCGAGCGGATCGGGGCCGCGATCTCCGCCGGCGACAGGCCTGCCATCGCGACCTGGTAGAGCAGCGGCTGAAACAGGTGATGATTGCGGCGATCGATCAGCGTGATTTCGACCGCCCGCTGATGCCGCAACCCCCGCGCTGCGTTAAGACCGGCAAAGCCTCCGCCGACGATGACCACTCGGGTCGAGGCTGTCGTCACGTCGCTACTCCCACCCGTCGGGCGGCGCGAATTCGAACCGGGCACACTGACTGAAGAACTCGAGCGGGTTGTCGTAGACAATCTTGCGGATGGTGGACTCACTGTGCCCGCGATGCCGCAGCTCCTGCATGAAATCGGGAACGGCAAGCGGCTGCGACGGCCCCCAGTCGCCGGCCGAGTTCACACAGATGCGCTCGTCGCCGTACCGCTCGATGATGTCGGCCGCCCGCGCCGGCGTGCACTTCGTCGTCGGATACAGCGTCATTCCGCACCAATGGCCGGCCTCTTTCGCCAGTCGGACCGTGTGCTCCTCGACATGGTCGATCAGCACACGTTCCGGGGGAATGTCGTCACGCTCGCCGAGCATGTCGATGATCATCCGCGTCCCCTTGTACTTGTCCTGCAGGTGCGGCGTGTGAACGAGGACCAGCTCGTTGGTCTGCGCGGCCAGGTCGAGGTGTTCGCGAAAGATCGTGCACTCGTTGGGTGTGTTCTTGTTCAGGCCGATCTCGCCGATGCCCAGCACCCCCGGCTTGTTGAGGAACTCGGGGATCATCGCGATGACTTCGCGGGAGAGCGCGACGTTTTCCGCCTCTTTCGCGTTGATGCACAGCCATGTGTAGTGCTGGATGCGGCTCCAGCTCGCACGCCGGGGCTCGAAGCCCGTCAGTTGGTGGAAGTAGTCCCGGAATCCCTCGACAGAACCACGATCGAACCCGGCCCAGAAGGCCGGTTCGCTGACCGCAACGCAGCCCATGCGGGCCATGCGTTCGTAGTCGTCGGTGACACGGGACACCATGTGGACGTGCGGATCGATGAAATACATGGCGGTGCTGGAATTCCTGGGTCTGCGGAGCCTCGTCGGACGCATCTTACACGATCACCGGAGGCCAACGCAGCCGACCGGCCGGCCACCTCAGACACGGCGTGGCTTCGTAGCGCCTGGTGCCCCATTCCGGCAGGCGACACCGGACGCTGACGCGCCTTGCGTCAACGACTGCTGCGCCGGGAAGGCCGACGGGCGATGCAGCAGGCGGAAGCCCGCCCGCCAGTGCCACAGCAGGCTCGATTCGTTCCCGAGGAGAACTGTACTGGCCAGTTCGTCATAGCCGAGTGCGCGCAGCGACTCCGTGCAAACGCGCAGCAGGGCCGTGCCGATGCCCCGGCGGGCCTGTTTCGGAGCCACGAACACCCAGGTCACATGCGGGCGCCCCCAGTGGATGGACACCGCGTCGTCCGGAGGCTGTTCGCACCAGGTGGGATCTGCGAAGTTCTCGAGGTCTCCGGCCGGCATCAGTGTCACCAGAATCGCTCCCAGCAGCGAAGTGGGGGACACGCCCGGGCCAGAGCGGACCACCCATGAGGCGGCAGGAACCAACGGCCCGCTGCCTCCCGCACGCGTCGTTGCCAGACAGTCCACGGCGGCCAACCCTCGCCGATCGGCATCGAGCAAAGAAAACGGCGGCACGCGGTGGAACGCTGCCGCAAACACCTCCGGAAGCAGTTCCCAGTCGGGGTCTGTGAGGGGACGCATCTCTGCGCCGGGCGTCGGTCCACTGGCGAGGGCTGTCAGTGGCGCATCCCGCAGCGACATCAGCACCTGACACGTTCGCGGTCGCGGCATCAAGTACGCCCGACCGTGGCGGTATTCGTAACGATACGCGGGGTGTTGTGGCAGCCGTCGAAAGCTCTCCCACGAGAGAGACAGTTCGATGTCGGGAAACCACTGCTCGATGGTCACGAATTCCAGCCCGACTCGTAGGGATCGCTGAAGAGCAGCTGCAGCCGCTCCGCCCGATCATCCCCGGTGGATCCGAGGATCCCGATCCCCTGGCGAATGAGCTGCAGACGCTCGTCGTTCGTCACGTCCTCAGGCTGCTGAGCCCGGTCGATGCGGTCGAGTGTGGCAGCCAGATTCAGCAGCTCGCAGCGCATCTCCAGCGCGTGACGATTCAGGACCTCATCAGCGGTCGGCGTGGGTTTCATGGCGGAACGGCCTGTGAGAATCAGCCTCGGTTGATGTCAGGGCCTTCAGCATATCAATCCGGGGGGCTGAACACGACGGACCCGCGCTGTGTTGAACTCTGGGTCGGAGCGCTTATAAAGTGCCAAGAGTGCGTTAAACGGTCCATTCCCAGAGCGGGCAGAAAGCACGGGCTCGCTGAGTTATCAGGCTACACGAGGAACCTCCATGTCAGGCGAATGCGTCAAAGTGGGTCAGCCCGTCCCCGATTTCCAGGCCGATGCCGTACTGGCAAATGGCAGCTTCGGGCAGGTGTCGTTGAGCGACTATCACGGGCAGTACCTGGTGCTGTTATTCTATCCGCTCGATTTCACCTTCGTCTGCCCGACGGAATTGCGGGCGTTCAGCGAACGCCATGGCGAGTTTGCCGCACACAAGGCGGAAGTGCTCGGCATCTCGGTCGACAGCAAGTTCTCGCATCTCGCCTGGATCCATGCTGACAGCGACCAGGGAGGCCTCGGCAGGCTGAACTATCCGCTAGTGTCCGACATCAAGCGGCAGCTTTCCGAGCAGTATGGCGTCCTCGATGCGAACGAGCACGTCGCCCTGCGGGGATTGTTCATCATCGACCCCGATGGATGCCTGCAACACGCGAGCATCAGCGCCCTGAACATCGGACGCAGCGTCGACGAAGCCCTGCGGGTGCTCGCAGCCCTGCAGTACACCCGCGAGCATCCGGACGAGGTCTGTCCTGTGAACTGGACGGCGGGTGCGGACACCATTCGGCCGGCTGACGAGATCGCGGCCCAAAGCGCCCGTTGACTCACGGCGCCGTCGGCGATGCCTGTCTGATACACACGACACGGGGTGGCTCATCACGGTGAGCCGCCCCGTCGCTTGTTTGCGTGACACCTTTGTCTGTGTGTGACAACGTGTCACATGCTCGGATCGAGCATCGTGCACGATTCGGGGTTCACCGGATGAGCGTGCCGCACGCGGGACCGACTCCGCGGAATTGACATCTTGGCGCGGATTTTGCCCAACTCCACCAGAACCGGAGCACACGACCCGCTGAGGGCTGTGCTCATCCCAAAGGAAAGGAGGGTGCGCGAGGTGGGAGGGACCGGAATACGCTGCACGTGACATTGCGTACAGGCAGGGCCAGCCGTGTCGATGAAGATTCTCAAACGTGCCGGGTTCAATCCGTTTCGCTGGAAGCATTTGACCTGTCCCTACTGTGGGGGGAGCGAGTACACGAGCCTGGACTATGCGGCCGTGTATTGCGATCGGTGTCATGTTCGCTTTCGGGTCGAGCAAGCGACGGAGGAGCCCGGGTGCGTGGTGCGTGCCATCGCTGAAGGGGAGCAGCTCGTGGCCCCCGCGCACGTCTGCTGGAGTTGTTGGGGTTCGCCCATGTGGCCGCGAGATCTGACCGTGGGCCTCTTCCCCTGGCAGGATCTCACGTGTCCCATCGAACCCTGTCACGGCCCGATGGAAGCCTGCAATGGTCGCGTCAGTCCCTGGTGGAGGCCCGAGATCATCGGATACTCCATCACGCTGAACATCGGGGGTGCGTGCTCAGGATGGGTCCCCCAGGTCGGGCTGAAGCGGATGCCTGCCCGGCACGAACGTCGCGGCCCGACACAGCGTCAGTGGACCGACTATCAGCGGGCAAAGGGTCTCTGCTGAGGCCGGCGGCACTAACGCAGCCCGCGGAACCCACGCGGCCGCAATCAGTCTTCCGATGTCAGCTCGAAGTCGAAGACGTTCGGACCCGGCTTGACCGTCACCTGCAGTGTCGTCTGGCTGTTGTAGCGCGACGGGATGGCGGGGCCTGTCAGCCGCGTGCGGTTGATCGTCACCTCGAAGACCCCCGCTGGCGAACCACTGACCCCCTCGGACATCATCTGGTAGCGCCCCTCGGCGTCCGTCACGTCCGTGGCGATGACGACTCCCGGCTGGATGAACTCCACGCGGGCATTCGCCAGCGGCTTGCCGTCGAGCGTCACGGTCCCGGTCACGTGCGCCGGCTTCGACACGTGCGCCCGTGGAGTGGCAGGTTGGCCCGCCGGTGAGGTGGCACTGCTGGCTGGCCCAGCAGTGGATGGTCTGTCGCCACTCGCGGCACTGCCGGACAAGCCGAGAACGGCACCGGGCGAACCTGTCGCCCCCTGCACCGGCTTGGGTGTCTCAGGGTCCGACGTCAGATCGAAGTTGAGAATGTTGTTCCCAGCACTGATCGCGATCGTGATTGACGATTGTGTGTTGTAGCGAGCCGGGATGGCCGCGCCTGAGGGCGAGCCCTTGATCTCAACCGCGTACAATCCAGGCTTCAGACCAGGCTCGTTGTCCGTTTCGGTCTTGTAGTAACCCCGATCGTCGGTCGTGGCGACGGCCGCGAGCGATCCACTCCTGAAGATGGACCGCTCCGTGTAAAACTCGATCCGTCCTTGCGAAACCGGCTGACCGTCGAGTGTGATTCGACCTTCGGCCTGAGGTCGATCTGATTCAGCAGGCGGTGGGGTGCCACTGCTGGCTTGCCCAGCAGTGGATGTCCCGCCCTCACTCGCGGCACTGCCGGACAAGCCGGCAGTGGCACCCGACGACGAGCTGCCGCGCAGATAAGTGGCCGACGCGCGAGGTGTTGCCGCAGCCTGTCGGGCCAGCAGTTCCAGCAACTCGATGATCTTGTGGTGCGTCCGCTGGGTCTGCGTCACGACGAGGCCGCCATCGAACGGAGTCACCGTCCCGCCGATCCCGTCGATCGTCACCCATGTCGCCCCCGGGATCGAGGTTTCGATGATCTGGACCAGGGTCTCCGGGGGAATGTGCGCCAGCCGGCTGACGTCGTACACCCGCATCTCCCGATGCGCGTCGGCCTTCTCACTGCTGGTGACCTTCAGCACCTCGTCGTCGATGAGGGTATCGAGGCCCCACTGTGACAGCAGTATCTTGAGCGCGCTTCTCAGGCTGACTCCCGAGAGGACGAGATTGACCGGCTCGTCAGTCGGCAAACCGATGTCGTTCAGGGCGAATTCGTCGATCAGGATGGTGAGCTTGTGCCGGTCGGCGATGAACTCAATGGCTTCGTGCAGCGGCATGTCGACGAACGCAAACTCGGTCTCGTCATCGAGGGCCGCCTCGATCCGCTCCTCCTGGGGATTGGCTGTTCGAATGTCGAACCGCGCGGAGGGAGCCGGCGTCGCAGCGTCGCCTCCGGTTGCCCCTGCCATCATCTCGCCCATCACATCGCTGTACATTTCTTCAAATGAGCCGTCCTCGGACATCACGTCGATGCCCGCGCCCTCGGGCATGCCGGTGACACTGATGCCGGAGTCGCCGACGTCCCCCAGTTCTTCGAGTGTCTGGCGAAAGACCTTGCCGTCCTTCACCAAGAAGCTGACCTCGGCATTGCGGGAACTGGCCTGGGTGACGGCAATCGCGTCTGCCGCGGCATCGTCTTGTGGCTCCGCGAGGACAGTCGAGATCGCCCCCGCACCTCCGCCAGGCGGAGGCTGCGAATCGCCGTCGTGTCCCGAGAAGAAGGCGACCATCGGCAGCAGGACCAGGGCAGTCAGCGTGGCGGCAGTCGTGGTGGTGGCGCTCATGGTCATCAGCTCCTGCCCGGCAAGACGGGCCGCTTCGTGGGTGAACAGGGGACCCGCGGGATCGCCTGACGTGTAAGACAGGCCCGCCTCGATCGCCGGACCGACCAGCGTCTCCAGCGGTGTCGCCGCCGTCAGCGACTGTGACCAGTGGACGGCCGCGAGCGCGGCCGAGAGTCCGATGCCGCGGCGGGTCAGCCGCAGTTTCAGTTCCTTCCGCCCGCGCCTCAGCCGCCCTTCGACATTGCTCACCGAGAGGCCCAGCAGCTTCGCGATGTCCGCATTCGACCGGCCTTCGAGGTAATGGAGTACGAGCGGTGTACGGTACTTCTCCGGCAGACCGGCCAGTTCCTCATCGAGCTTCTGGCGTTCGTGCCGGAGTTCGACGTCGGCCAGTGTGGAGTCCTCAATCATGGTGACATCCTGCAACAGCCGGATGCGGCGGTGCCGGCTTTCGGCGGCGCGCAGCGACGTGCGGTAGGCCACTCCATGCAGCCAGCTCGCCAGTGACCGCTGCCTGACGATGCGGTGCGCATCGCGGGCCAGTACCAGAAACGTCCCCTGAAACGCATCTTCGACATCGTGCGTGCTGCGGAGCACACGCCGGCAGACCCCGTGCACCAGCGGGCCATATCGGCGGACGAGTTCGGCAAATGCTGTCTCGTCCCGCCGCCGAACGTAGAGACGCAGCAGCCCGCGATCATCGTCAACTGCAGATAAGGTCGTCGGGCTGGACGTCATGCGATCTCCCCGGTTCCTGCAGTATAGTGACGCCCGAAGCGCCTGCCGGCGCACAAAACGGGAGAATTTCCCAGGAACGGCCCTGAAGCCGACTTCAACTCGTCGATGTCAGCCGAGAGGGCCAGCTGGGAACGGTGACGCGCGACCGTCAGTCCCAGGCGCAGCACACAGCGGTGCGGTCATGGCGAAACCCCGGCGGCCACTCCTGACGCTACCACTCCTGGTGCTAACCGCCCCGATCGCCAACCTGCGACCCTGTGACCCGCATCCGTCAGTAGCGCCGGTTAACCCGGAACCTGCCGAGTTCGGTGGGACGAAGTGGCACGACGACCAGACCCCATGGCTGATGCCGGGGACTCACCGACGCCGTAGTCCCCTGTTCAACAGGCCCACTCCATGCTCCCGGCACTGTGCTACTTGAGATCCTGGGGCTTGATGGGCTGATCGCGGGAGATGACCTGGGGCCCCTTGCCGGCCCGTTTTTCGTAGGTTCCGTCTCCCGATTTCACGTACTTGGTGAAGCCGAGCTGGTCCAGCTTCTTGTCGTCCTTCATCCGCTTGTGCATGGAGGATTCCGTCCACTGCCCCCCCACAAAGACGGGCTGAATGACACGCCGGACCGGCTCACCCGTCTCGGGGTGCGCGGTCAGTGGTGGATCGCTGATCCGCTGGATGAGCTCGAACGTCTCAGCCGATTCACCCTCCGGGCCGATGACCTCATAGACGTAGGTGGGCATGGATCACACTCGCGGGAGACTGAACGCCTGTCATGCCACAATCTTACCGGTCCGCGGGAGTGAGGTGAATAGGGGAGGGGGGGGCACAAGCCTGTCCTGGCCGGATTTCTGGTGGCGGGTGGGCCTGCGAACACTGGTGGGGCCTTTTCCGCAGCGGGAGTGCGGGAATGACGCCGCTCCGGGGGTGGACCTGGCTGCGGCCTGCCGGGTGCGTCGGCTGAAGAGCTTCCGTCTTGGCCCCTTTCGCTTTGTGGCCCGGTGGTCTAGAATTGCCGGTTCGATCGAGACAGACGAACCCGCAGGGGCCACATGCGATCGTGTGGAGCCACTTTCCCGGACGTGCGCCTCCTGGCAACTGCGGCGAATTCCCATCTGAGATCCCGGAGATGACATCTGTGCAAGTGGCGATCACCAGCCGGCATGGCCATGTATCAGACGAGGCGCAAGCGTACATGGCCCGCAAGGCCGAGAAGCTGTTGAACTATTTCGAGAGGGTGACGGCGATTCAGGTCACGGTCGCTTTCGAAGACGACCGGGTCTCGACCGAGCTGCTCGTCGATGCCGAACACAAGCACAACTTCGTCGCCCAGGTGACGGGTTCGGAAGTGATTCCAACGTTTGACCAGACACTGCACAAGATGGAGCAGCAGATTCGCAAGTACAAGGAAAAGCTACAGGACCATCGTCGCGACCGGCCACTGAACGAACTTGCGGACGGTGCCGTCGAGGCCGAAGCTGAGTCTGAAGAGGAGTAGCCTGCCAGCGGATTGCGGACGCGTCCGCAATCGGCGCCGGGGAGGTCGTGTGATTCGCGAAAACGTCTGGAATGGTCTTTGTGGACGGGCATCTTTTGGGTTAGGTAAGGACTAACGAATGAATCTCGCAGATTTTGTAGTGCGGGAAGCGATCATCCCCGATCTCGTGGTGGGCTCCAAGAGGAGGCCATCCGGGCGATGGTGGCCAGCCTCCGGGAGGCAGGCTGTATCGGGGCCGACGATGAAGAGAACATCGTCGCCGCAATCCTGAAACGTGAAGAACTGGGCTCGACGGGGATTGGTCGCGGCATTGCGGTGCCTCACACCAAACACCCGTCGGTGGATTCGATTTTCGCAACCATCGCCTTGGCCAAGTCGGGCGTCGACTTTCAGAGTCTGGATGGCGAGAACGTCTACATCCTGTTTCTGCTGATCTCGCCACCCGATCGACCCGGCGACCACCTGCGGGGGCTCGAGAGCATCTCCCGTCACCTCAAGAACGACAACTTCTGCAGCTTCCTGCGTCAGTCCCAGACACAAGATGATGTGATGGGCCTGTTGCGCGAAGCGGACGACAACCAACTCTGAAGGCCCTCCGGATCGATCGTGGTGACGACCCCACCGCATCCGGCCGACTCGAAGCAGGCAGATCAACCGATGTCGACATGCGTTCGACGCGAAGTCACCGTTAAGCTCGCGAGCGGGTTACACATGATCCCGTGCTCCCTGATTGCGCGCTATGCGCAGAAGTTCTCGGGGTCGGTGACACTGCAGGCCAATGGTCGCGTCGCCGATGCCACGTCGGTCCTGGACCTGCTGACCCTGAAGGCGTCGTGCGGAGCTGTGGTGACGCTGGAAGCCCGGGGCGACGACGCCGCTGCTCTGGTCGACGAACTCGAACGCATGTTTGAGAACAACTTCCCCCTGCCTGAGAAGAGCGCGGTCTCGAGTCCCGTTGCCGACGAAAGGAGTGCCTGAACCCCGCGGCCTCTACCTCGTGCCCTTTCGTGGACTGCTTCCTGTCACACTCTCATGTTGATCAAGCAAGGCATCGCTGTCTCACCCGGAGTCGCCATCGCACAGGCGCTCGTTCTCGGCGCTGAGGACTTTCGGATTCCCCAGCGCTTCGTCACCGTGGACGCCGTGGATGCCGAGATTACGCGGTTTCGCTGTCGCCCTGGAAAACGTCTGCCGCGAAATCGGCGATAACGAGAAACTTGCCTCTGAGCAACTGGGCAAGGAGGTCGGGGCGATCTTCGGAGCCCATCTGCAGATGGCCCGCGATACCAAGCTGCAGGGCGAGATCGAACAACTGATCCGCGACCGCAGCTACTCGCCGGAGTTCGCCCTCAGCCAGGTCCTGCGGCGGTACGCCAAAATCCTGCAGAATCTCGGAGACCAGTACAAGGCCGACCGCGCCATCGACCTGTTCGACCTGGAGAAGAGCCTGCTGCGGCACCTCCTCGGCGAACGCCGCGAAGAACTCTCGCACCTCAAGGCGCCCGTGCTCGTGCTGGCTTATGATCTCACCCCCAGTGAGACCGCGACACTCGACAAGAACCACGTTCTCGGCTTCGCGACCGAAGCGGGTGGACACACCTCGCACACCGCGATTCTCGCGGGGGCCCTGGAAATCCCGGCCGTTGTCGGCATCGGCAGCCTGCTGGTGGATGTCTCCGGGGGAACCACGGTCATCATCGACGGAAACCGGGGCGAGGTCATCATCGATCCCGATGAAGCCACGCTCACACAATACCAGGACTCGGAGAAGCGGGCCCGGACCGTCGCCCAAAGGCTGAAGTCGCTCCAGTCTCTCCCGTCGGAGACTCTGGACGGCGTGCGGATTCAGCTGATGGGGAACATCGAGTTCCCCGAAGAGGCGGCCCATTGCCAGGATCTGGGGGCCGACGGCATCGGGCTGTATCGCACCGAGTTTCTGTACCTGGAACGCAGCCGCGAGCAATCCGAGGAGGAGCACTTCCAGGCCTACCAGATGGTGCTCAGCGCCTTTCCCAGCCAGCCTGTTGTGATCCGGACACTCGATCTCGGGGCCGACAAGTTCCCCATGGCGATGCCAGAACTGTACCCCGAGGGGGCCAATCCCGAGCTGGGGCTGCGAAGCATCCGGTTGAGCCTGGCCAACGTCGAGCAGTTCAAGACGCAATTGCGGGCGCTGCTGCGCGTGGCCGCCCTTGGGGACGTGCGGATCATGTTTCCGCTGGTTTCGTCGCTGATGGAGCTGCGGCAGGCCCGGCTGCTGCTGCGCGACGTTGCCGAGGACCTGGAGGAGCGGGGCGTGACTTTCAACCGCAACGTTCCCGTGGGGATGATGGTGGAAGTCCCCGCTGCCGCTCTGATGGCCCATGAATTCGCCCAGGAGGTCGACTTCTTTTCCATCGGCACCAACGACCTGATCCAGTATACTCTGGCCGCAGATCGATCGAATCCGGCCGTCGCCAAGTTCTACAACTCGGCGGACCCCGCGATTCTGCGGGTCATTCGAATGGTGATCCAGGCCGGCCAACAACACAATGTTCCGGTGACCGCGTGCGGCCAGATGAGTTCAGATCCAAAGTTCGTCCCCTTGCTGGTGGGGATGGGCCTGAGGCAACTGAGTGTCACGCCGCACACGATTCCCGAGGTGAAAGAGATCATTCGTCACCTGACCCTGCCTCAGGCGGAGGCGATTGCTGAACACGCCCTGAAGCTCGAACTGGCCCGGGACATTGAGGCCTATCTTCGCGGCGAATTGAAGAAGATCACTCCCGATCTGGCGACGTAGCCGATCAGGACCACCAGAAGCAAACACCTGTCATTCGAACTGCGCGTCTCTTGACTTCTCTCGACATCGATATGGGATGGACCACAGATCCGGTGAATGGCCCTGCTGAGTGGGACTCTGAAACTGTCGCGTCCCCGACCGGCATCTCCCTGACGTTGGAGGTGCTGAACGGAGAGGCCGTTGCACCTCCCTGCGGACTCGAGGTCGGCCTCTTGCCGAACTCGGCGTGTGCGGTCAGTGCGGCTGCTTCCGACTCGGCTTTGCCAGCACACCGCGTCACACCGCAGCGCCGAACCGTGGTCTTCCGCCAGGATCTCACTCATCAGGACTGTTCCCCGGACCAGCGCCCCCACGCCAGTGGCGGCGGACCGCGCCGGGCGGACCTGCTGGAGATGACGTCTGACGCTTGTCGAGAAACCCAATCCAGGGCCCGTCGCCCGTCATCTTATTCGAGCGGCCGCCGACCTGCGGTTTGCGCGAACGAAGACTGCACGTGGCACTCGCGCTCCCGCAGCGCCCCGGACTGGTCACACGGACGCACAGTTCTTCATCTCGTACGAAGGACGTGCTATGAAGAAAGAGATGTTGATCAACGTCATCCAGCCCGAAGAAAGCCGCATCGCGATTGTCGAGGACGGCATTCTCGAAGAGCTGTATGTCGAACGGTCCAGCCAGGAAAACTTCGTCGGCAACATCTATAAAGGCCGCGTCGTCAATATCGAGCCGAGCATTCAGGCCGCGTTCGTAGACTTCGGTGTTGGCCGCAACGGCTTCCTCCATCTGTCTGATATAGAAGCCCAGTATTTTAAGGGCCTGCTCACAGACAGTGAGCGTCAGCAACTGGAGAACGGTGGGCCCCGGCGAGGACCTGGAAAGCAGAAGCACTTTAATGATCGCAGTGCGCGAAATAAACCTCCCATTCAGGAGATCTTTCAGCGCGGCAGCGAAGTGCTGGTGCAGGTGATTAAAGAGGGCATCGGCACCAAGGGCCCCACGCTCTCCACGTACATCAGCATCCCGGGTCGTTACCTCGTGCTCATGCCCGGGCTGCAGCGCGTCGGGGTCTCGCGCAAGATTGCCGACGACGATACGCGCCGCGAGCTGCGACGCGTCATGCGCGAACTCGATCCCCCCGCCGGACTCGGCTTCATCATTCGCACCGCTGGCATCGACCGCTCCCAGCGCGACCTGCAGCGCGACATGAACTACCTCCTCCGGCTCTGGCGAACCATCGTCCGACGCATCCAGAGCCAACCCTCTCCCGTCGATATCTACGAAGAGTCGGATATGATCATCCGCACCATTCGCGATATCTACACTGCCGAGATCGACTCCATCTGGATCGATCAGCCCGAAGCCTTCGAACGCGCCCGCGAGTTCATGAAGGTCGTCCTCCCCAAACAGGTCAGCCACATCAAGCTCTACGAAGGGAAGGAGCCCATCTTCCACAAGTACGGCATCGAAGACGACATCGCCAACATCCAGCAGCGACACGTCCCCCTCAGCGGAGGTGGATCCATCGTCATCGACCAGACCGAAGCCCTCGTCGCCATCGATGTCAACTCCGGCAGCTTCCGCGTCGACGACAACGCCGAACAGACCGCCCTCCAGGTCAACGTCAAGGCCGCCGAAGAAATCGCCCGACAGATCCGGCTCCGCGACCTCGGCGGCGTCATCGTCAACGATTTCATCGACATGCGCGACGAACGACACCGTCGAACCGTCGAACGCACCCTCCGCGACGCCGTCAAACGCGACCGCGCACGCACCAAGGTCCTCCGCATCAGCCCCTTCGGCCTCATCGAGATGACGCGCCAGCGCATCCGACCCTCACTCCGACGCAGCACCTACGCCGACTGCCCCTGCTGCAAAGGAGTCGGACAGGTCAAGACCGCAGAAAGCATGGCCATCGAGGTCATGCGGGCCCTCATGACCTCGGCCAACCAGCCCGACGTCAAACGGGTCGATGTCGAAGTCGAGCAAGACGTCGCCAACTACCTCATCAACCGCAAACGCCGTGAAATCACCAACTTAGAAGAGGCCTACGACGTCGCCGTCCAGATCCGCAGCCGCGCCGATGTCTACCCCGAGCACCTCCTCGTCCGCTGTCTCGACGACGTCGGCAGCGAGGTCAACCTTCTCCCCACCGCACCCTCGCATTCCCGGAGATAACCGCCTAAACTGCTCGATTCTGTGGAGCAAGCCGCCACCCAGGGGAGGTCCGCCCCCCAGGCACACGGTGCTCCTCAGCGGCGGCCGGATGTCGGCTGCCCGCGCCACCACACAGACGACTCGACCACACCAGGAACACCAGCCGCATGTTTGCCATCATCGAAGACGGCGGACGACAGTACCGCGCCACCACCGGCGAGACCCTCACCCTCGACTATCGTGAAGGCTCCGAGCCTGGCCAATCGCTCTCGTTCGACCGCGTCCTGCTCGCCAACGGCGGAGCCGCCAGTGTCATTGGCAAACCGGTCATCGACGGTGCCACCGTCACCGGCGAGATCATCGAGCCCCTGCACAAAGGCCCCAAGCTCGAAATCCAGAAACTCCGCAAGCGCAAGGCCTCCCGCCGGCACACCGGCCACCGCCAGAAGCACACGACCGTGAAGATCACCGCCATCAACGTCCCCGGCCTCGAGGAAGCAGCCCCCGCCCCGGCCGAGGCCTGACACCGCTTCGCCACCGCGCTTCCACGTCTGGCCGCGACTCCAAGAGCAGCGTTCACCTCTACGTCAACGCGCTCGTCTCAGACTCGCGGCTACGCGCCGCCGCTCATACACTCCCGGCATGGGTGCGCCGATCCCCGTCATCGATCTGTTTGCCGGCCCCGGCGGCCTGGGGGAAGGCTTCGCCGCCTGCACCGGCGCCGAGGGCCCCAGGTTCCGCGTCGCGCTCTCGATCGAGAAGGACGCCGCGTGTAGGGTGCATGGAGCCCGCAGCCCTTGTAGGGCAGGGTCCTCCCTGCCTTCCTCCAGACGCCGTCGCCGCTTCACATGGGAAGGCAGGCGGGTGCCTGCCCTACGTGGCTCCGAGAGCAGGAGTCCCGGCCGGTGCTCGCAGAATTCCACGACTGGCTGCAGGAGCAGCAGTGAAAGGTGCTGCCCAAGAGCCCGGTGGGCCGCGCGATCCAGTACGCGCTGCCCCGCTGGGACGGGTTGATCCGCTACTGCGAGGACGGAATGCTGTCGATCGACAACAACCTCAGCGAGCGGATGGTGCGGCCCGTCGCCATCGGCCGGAAGAATTATCTGTTCCTGGGCAGCGACAACGGGGGCAAGGCGGCCGCGATTCTGTACAGCGTCATGGCGAGTGCCAAATCGAACCAGGTTGAGCCGTTTGCCTATGTGCGGGATCTGCTGATGCAACTCTCCGGCGAACGGCCCGATGATCTGTCTCACCTCCTACCGGATGCCTGGCTCCCGACACATCCCGAGGCACGACGACGCTGGTCCCGCTGATTGCTGAAATCCGCGACTTGACCGGGTATCATCGGCTTCCACGTGACGGACGACCAGGATCACGGGGACCGAGGAGTTGATTGTGAATTCAGGACCGACTGCGCCGAGGTCTCCCGTGCATCCGATGGTTCGGCTATTCCTGCCGTTTGGTGTACGCGGTTGAACGAACAGTGTCTTTCGACCCAACTCCGATTGGAAACTGTCGTTTGGGGCGTAGACCATTCTTTCAAAGAATGGCAACCGAAAATGGCCTCTCGACGACATCAAGCAGGATCCCGGGGAAACGACTCCTCTTAGCAGCGACAAGCACGAGACTTTGAATCTCCTCATCAGGATTGACGCGCAATTTAGGCAAGCGACAAGGGAGTGGTGCCGGTTGTCGATAACTGGAACCCGTCGCACGGATCCCCGAAAGAACAATAGGCCCCAAGTAGAATGAACGCATCAAATACAGACCCGGTAACGCCTCGTCGGCGATCCGTGTCCCTGCTCGACAGAATCAATGCGGGCGTGCTGCTGGCGATCACGCCGGAGTATGGCGTTGTGAAGAGGGCACGGGGGAAAAGCTATGGCAAGACGCCGACGTTTCGTCAGCCGGCACCGATTCCGCTGCAACATAAGACGATTAACGGGGTGAAGGTCCGCTATGCCCACGCTCCACGTCAGGACTGCCCGACGGTCCTCCTGATGAATCCCTTGCCGCAGAGCATTGTCGCGTTTGCTCCACTTTGGGACGGGC
This sequence comes from uncultured Planctomycetaceae bacterium, assembly GCA_963715185.1. Taxonomy (GTDB): domain Bacteria; phylum Planctomycetota; class Planctomycetia; order Planctomycetales; family Planctomycetaceae; genus CAVPPT01. The sequence continues at coordinate 94,470 of CAVQRG010000007.1, read as the reverse complement.
TGGCCAGTCATTTCAATCTTTACGCCTATGACCTACCGGGATTCGGTGGTAGTGAAGGCGGCCTCGAATACATGACCTTTGAGGCTCAGGGACGCTTTCTGCGCGACTTCATTTCCGAATTCGACATCCAGAGTCCCCATCTCGTTGGACCGGACGTAGGAATGTCGGCAGCGTTAGCGTATGTCACGCATTTTTCCAATGACGTCGCAAGTCTGGTGATTGGGGACGGCCCCGGTATCGCACCATCGAACAACGGCAGTGTTATCAACAAAATTGTGGATTCGGGTTTCTGGCGACAAGTTTTCAAGATCGCCGGAGCGGCGACATTCGTGCACGCTGGCAATGCCCTCTGCTATGTGAACTACGTTCCCAACGACGAGGAGATTTCTGACTACATCAATTCCTATTCCGGTCGGATTGGACCGATCACCGAATGGTTCAGAAAGTATCCGGAAAGCCTCGCCTACGTGGATCCCAAACTTGAGGAGATCGACAAGCCCGCGTTGGTTTTTTGGGGCGCTCAAGATCAACTGCTACTCGTGGAAAATTCCCAACGACTTAGCAAGCGGCTCAAACGGAGCAAGCTGCAAGTGTTCGAAAACTGCGGACACTACTCCTATCAGGACCAGCATGAGGCGTTCCTCAACATGGTCATCAATTGGGTATCTGACGAACACAAAGCATTTTGATCGGCACCAACAAACAAACAAACAAACATCAGCGGCGAAATCGGGAGACAAATAGTCATGGCAAAGCGAGACAACCTCAAGACCTCGACATCGGTCATCATTGACCTGCCTGCGGAGAAGATTGACTTGGCAGACTGGATTGTGCATTTTTCGAACGAAGACTACGTCGCCTGTACTCCGGCCACGGGGGCACACAAAGTGATGTATGTCTACCGTGGTAGCGATGGTCGCTGGGTGTTCCGCAACGATGAATCGGCGGCGGGTTTCATGATGACCCAGCTTTATCGTGAAGAAATTATGGAGCCGCAGCACATCTTCCTGGTCAGTCCTCGCACCAAGGGGCGTCTGCTCGGAATTGTGCCGCTCACTCTCCAGATTACGTGGGACATGAAGGTCGAGCCGGTAGATGAGAGTCGCTGCAAGTTCACCTGCACCGTGGGGGCTCGCCTGAATCCGTTCCTGTTTATCGCAGGCCTGTTCATCCGCCTGTCGTATTGGACGGAAGCGCACACCCAAGAGGAGACACCTCACTTTGCGGAAAGTGCGGCACGCTGGGCAACGCGAAACGATCCCGAAAGGCGCGATTCCTACGTCGGTGCGGAGGGGCAGTTTCCAACGATGTCCCCCTCTGCAGCAAAACAGGCTGTCGCGCTGGAACCGAGTGCGCTCTAAACAACAATCTCTATCAAAGTCACCCAAGTGAACTGGGTCAGGTCAAACAAGAGGCATTCCATGCATGGTTTCACATTTCATCGAGCCAGGTAGGTCAGGCTCCGCCTGACGAACTCGGGTCGGGGTGATGCGCTCGATTCATGCCGCGATACAAGCGAGCCCGCGTCGAGGGGGGAACCCATGTTTTTACGGTCGGCACCGACCGGCGGCGGAAGATCCTTGGTAATCCGGTCGCCTGCCGACTGCTGGCCAGCATCTGCCGTCGCTGCCAGTCCTTGTAGGGCAGGGTCCTCCCTGCCTTCCTCCAGACGACGTTGCGACTTCACATGGGAAGGCAGGCGGGTGCCTGCCCTACGTGGCTCGACCCGAATGACGGCACCACAGGCGGGAGACCGCACATGTTTGCCGGCGGCAGCGCTCTTCACCCGATAGCGTTTGCCGCACGTGCAGGTGACGATCATAGGGTGTGGCCCCCTCGGATACCCCACCTTTGGCAAGGTGGAGCTGTCGCTCATTCTGCGGCGCTGAGATTTCGATGTCAACTTGCGGAGTGCGGAGTGCGGCAGGGTGACGGGGGTCGAGCCGCAGGCGAGCCCCCCGGCCGTGCAACCTACGGTGGGGTCGCGACGCTCTACCACGGGTCTCTTGATTGTCGATGTGCCTGCTCTGGGGGCAGGTTGCTTGTGACGATTCACTCCTTCATCAGAGACCGCACGCGGCAACCTGACCCCAGCCACCCGACGCCCGAGATCCTATGGCGCACGCCATGGGCCGCAAGCTGGCGCCCTGCCGGGCTCTCTCAACCTTGCGCCAGACTGACTCGTCGTTTGCCCGTGCGAGTTTCGACCCGTCCCGGGGCGCACGGCGCAGACCACGGCGGAAGTCAGTGAGGGGTCGGCGCTTTCAGGAGCCGCCCGCGCAGCACACCACGATTCCCCCATCACGCTGATGTCCCCACACGCCTCGCAGCGGCCCAACCGGCGCAAGGCCCTCCCGCGCACCCGCCACACGCGCCGGCGGGTCTGTCACGCGATCTACCGTCGCGAGGAAGTGCTCGAACGGTTCGCCGAGGCCGTCCGCGAACTGGGGGAAGACGTCACCCAGGCCCAGTTCACCCGTTTTGCCGGACTGTCGGAAGGCCCCATCCAACGGCTGTTTGGCAGTTGGGCGGCTCTGCGTGCGACTCACGGGCTTGGGCCGACGCAAAGCCGGCAGAAGAGTCGCCGCTTCACCCGCGAAGTGATTCTGCAGCATCTGCGGGCCAGCATTGCCAAGCGGGGTCCCGATCTGTCGGTCGAAGAGTTTCTCGAAGATGCCGACATGTCGTATCGCACCCTCGCACGCTGGTTTCGCGGCTGGCGCAACCTGCGGGAAGCGGCCGGGCTCCCGCGCATCTCCTCTCAGCCCCACGGCAACTCGCGCTACAACCGCCCGATGATCGTCGCGGCGTTCGAGACCTTCGTGGCCTCGGACCTGTTTCCCAAGTCGGCCCAGGCCTTCGAACGAGAGCACGGCATTCCCCGGGCGGCGGTGCTGCGGCACTTCGGAAGCTGGGACGCCCTGTGGCGCACGGCCGGTCTCGCACCCCCGTCACAGCGGCGCTACAGCGATGAGCAACTGCTCGACGAGTATTTGCGCGTGCGGCAGCGGCTGGGTCGACCCCCGAAAGGGTACGAGTTCGATCAGCTTTCGCCGCGCAGTTGGGGAACCCTGCTGCGCTGGCTGGGACCGCCGGAGACCATCGAACGCCAGGGGTATCTCCGCCGGCTGCGACAGGAAGCCGCCCGCCGGGGCCTCGAACTCGCGGGAACGGTGGAAGGAACGCGATAACCCGCACCGCGTCCTCCCGCCTGCCGCCTCGTCAACAGGCGTCAGGGGGCCGCAGGCATGGCCGGCTGCTCGCCGCCCCCCGGCTCCAGGGCCTCATCCATGGTGAAGATGTAACCCAGCATGGCGATCAGCATCAGGCCGACGATCGCCCACAGCCGCCAGTCCTTGTGCGGCGGTGTCTTCTGCACCGGAGGGTGATGCACGTGCTCCGACTTGTGTTTCTTGGTATGCCTGGTCATCGGCTGGCCGTCTCGAGAAAGGGTCGCGCCACGTTCTCCGGGAAAGACCTGCGGCGAACGGGTCACCCTGCAGGTTCGTCCCGCCGGGCCTGCCAGCCCGACCGGTGGTGACCGCCGCCATTCCCGTCGCGAAGCGTCGCGGCTCAGCTTGCCGTATCACCGCCCCGGCTGTCAATGACGCGTCCGGGGCCGGGCAGCGTTCTGCGCTGCACGGGGCAGGGCTCCTGCCACAGACGTCCACTCGCCCGCCGCGACCGCCACTCGACACACTGCCTGCTGCTTGTCCTCACACGTACCCCCATCGTAAGCTGAGCACTCGTCCGCCCGCGCACTTGCACGGGCCGGCATCCACTCGACAGACCACCCCCACACCCTCGTCAGTTGCCGGATCCGATCATGAAGCCCTGGCCCGCGCTGCTCGCACTCTCCCTCCTGGGTTCACTCGCCGGAGTGAACTCCCACGCCGACGATTCGTCGCCGCTGCGGTTTGCCGCGGCCGAGATCGACCGGGCACGCGAGGCGCACCAGCAGGCAGCGGCCGACACCACAGGGCAGGGGACCACCGGCCCGAAGGCCGGCGTCCCCCAGGTCAGGCTCCGCGTCGAAGACGGGACCCCGCAGGCCTACCGCCTCGAGCGGAACGGCGACCTCCTGACCATCATCGGGGGCGACCCCGTCGGCGCCATGTATGGCGGGCTCGATGTGGCCGAGGCCATTCGGCTGGGCACCTGGAACGAACTGACGCCCGGCGAGCATCGCCCGTACATCGAGTATCGCGGCCTCAAGTTCAACATTCCGCTCGATCTGCGCACGCCGAGTTACTCCGACAACGCGTCGGCCTTTCAGGCGAACATCCCCGAGATGTGGAGTCGCGACTTCTGGCGCGAATTGCTCGATGAGATGGCCCGGCACCGCTACAACGTGCTTTCGCTCTGGAGCCTGCATCCCTTTCCCAGCATCGTGAAGGTCCCCGAGTACCCCGACGTGGCCTTCGACGATGTGCTGCGCGCCAAGTTCGACCGCTTCGATGAAAACTTCTCGCACAGCGGCCAGGGCATGTTTCGACCCGAGATGCTCGAAGATGCCGAGGTGGTCAAGCGCCTGACCATCGACGAGAAGATCGCGTTCTGGCGCGAGGTGATGCAGATGGCCCAGCGACCGCGGCGTCGATGTCTACTGGTTCACCTGGAACGCCTTTCTCTGCGGAGCCGACGGACAACACGGCCTCTCGCGCGACCAGCCCGACGACAACATGATCCGCTACTTCCGCGCCAGCGTGCGCGAGACGGTCAAGACCTATCCGCTGCTCGCGGGCATCGGCATCACCGCGGGCGAGTTCATGGGCGATTCCCTCGCCGGTCGCACCAAGGAGCAATGGCTCTGGCAGACCTATGGCGAGGGCATTCGCGACGGCCTGCGCGAGACACCCGACCGGCCGTTCCGGCTCATCCACCGCTTCCATCAGACCGACCTCGACGAGATCCGCAACGAGTGGCAGCGACTATCCCGGCCAGCTCGACTTCAGTTACAAGTACGCCGTCGCCCACATGTACGCCTCCACGCGGCCGACGTTCATCGACCCGCTGCTGAAGGTCTTCCCCACCGACCTCCGCACGTGGCTCACCGTCCGCAACGACGACATCTACAGCTTTCGCTGGGCCGACCCGCAGTTCGCACGCGACTTCATCACGCAGATGCCCGGCCCCGACGTCGTCCGCGGGTTCTACATGGGGCCCGATGGCTACTGCTGGGGCCGCGACTACATCAGCCTGCCACAGGGGGATGGCCGCGCCCCCTCGTCATGCAGAAGCAGTGGATGAGCTTTCTGCTCTGGGGCCGCCTCGGCTACGACCCCACCCTCACCGACGCCCACTTCCAGAACATCCTGGCCACGCATTTCCCCGGCGTGCCCGCCGACACGCTGCTCGACTCGTGGAGTGCCGCGTCGCGCGTCTTCCCCGAAATCACGCGCTTCCTCTGGGGCAACATCGACCTCAAGTGGCTCCCCGAGGCCTGCCTCAGCCATCCCAAGGTCAAGGGCTTCTATACCGTCCGGCACTTCGTCGAGGGGGAGACCATGCCCGGTGAGGCGAACATCTCGATTCGCGAATGGCGGCGACGCGTCGAGAACTCTCTGCCCCTCGACGATGTCGTCACACCTCCCCAGGTGGCCGACAACCTCCGCCGCCATGCCGACGCCGCCCTCGCCGGAGTCGCTGCCCTCGCCCCCCTCACCACCGACAGCGACCGCCAGCAGGAATTGACAGCCACGCTCGGCGACATGACGGCCTTCGCCCACATCGGACGCTACTACGCCGCCAAGATCGACGCGGCGTGTGAACTCGCCCTGTTCGATTCCTCCGCGCAGCCCGAACACCAGCAGGCCGCCATTGCCAGCCTCGAAGCAGCACTCGACCACTGGCATGCCTACGCCGAAGCGTACACCCGGCAGTACCGGCAGCCGTTGCTCTACAACCGTGTCGGCTGGGTCGACATCCCGCAGCTCGCCGACAAGGCGGCCGCCGACATCCAGATCGCCCGCGACTGGCAACCCGGATCGGTCAAATACACCCCGCCCGCCGCGTCGAAGAAGCGCAACCTCTACGGGCAGTAGCCTGGGCACCGGCTGCCACGTGTCCACCTCATTCGAAACTGTGGGACGCGTTTCTGCCCAAGAGGTGTTCGAGAGCATGAGTTCGGCACCGAGGCCGACGTCGGCGAACGTCCGGAATCACCAGGTCGGGAAACGTGACGAAGGGGAAAACGGAGCATCAGCGTCGTGGGTCAATCTCTGGATGGCAGTAGTCCGCCCAGGCCTCCCAACCCGATGCCCACAGCACAGCCAATCGCGACGCCAACACCAACGTTGCCAAGAGCGGCCCCGATTCCGGCACCAAGTGCGAGCCCAACAGGCAGCCCCAGACCCCAAGGCTTTGCACGGGATCGCCGCTTCGCGTCAGCGTCAGGTTCCCGGCCGGAAGTGCCAGGGGTGTCAGTGTCAGTCATGGGTTCTCCAGTCGGCTAGCTGCGCGGATCAGGCGCGGCTATTCTCCGTCGCCTGGATCCGGTTCGTTCTGCAATGTGGGCTCACCACTCAAGTATCCCAAAGAGGCGAGAAACCGGTCCATTTCAAGCACCGTGTTCGTGTAGTTCTCGGTGTTCTTGTAGTTGAAGAAGCCGTGGGGCTCTCCCTCGTAGAGATGCAGGTCACATCGCCGGCCGTTCACTTCCATCAGGCGTTTGTACTCCTGGGCCGTTTCCACCGGTATGAGCCTGTCTTCCTTGCCCAGAAACACGGCGGTGGGCGGAGCTGACTCATCGATATTGTGCATCGGTGAGAAGGCCTCCCAGTAATCTTTGACATGCGCGTGGCCATAACCATCTGGCCCGTTGTCGTAGACGGGGTTGAACAGCACCAACGCATCGGGATGGGAACTGATGCTCAAATCTTCACCCTCTTCCTCGAACCCTTTGGTGGTGCCTGTCGCGGCGGCAACATGGCCACCGGCCGATCCGCCGCCTGCGGCAACCCGCTGCGGATCGATCCCAAGTTCCTGCGCGTGTTGCCGAATCCATCTCACCGCAGACTTGCCGTCCATCACGCACTCACGCGGCGTGGTCTTGTTTCTGGACTGCACCCGGTACTCGGCCGACATAGCCACCATGCCGCGAGAGGCCAGATACTCGCAATGGGGATAGAACTGGCTTGTTGAGCCTCCCTTCCAACCCCCGCCAAAGAAGAAGACAATCGCAGGACGCTGGTCGGACGCCTGGTGGTCTTGGGGATTGAAGACGTGAAGCCTAAGCTCCGTGTCCCCGACGGTCTTGTAGACGACCGTTGTGGTGGGTGTGAACCCATCGACTTCTTCCGAGTACGCTGGAAGCACGGACACAAGAATCAGTGCAGCAATGCTGAAGTTCTTCATTGAATGAAATCTTCCAGTTCTTGCAGAACGGTCAGTGTAACCGAGTCGCCGGAGAAGATTCACCGTTTCGTTGCGGCTTCGTCGGCGACTTCCGGTTCACGTAATTGTTCGCCCACGCGCTTAAGGTGATAGTGCGAGTAGGCACCGTGTGCTTTTTTTTCACCGTCAATCGTAATTCGAAGAGTCTGACATTGTCCATACGATGTGATCCTGCCTTTCCTGCCGGCATGTCGACCAGCGATCACTACGACACGATCTCCAATTGCAAATGGCCCTCCATTCCGCCGCGTCTGTCGTTCGGTCATGCCTTCAAAGACAACGAACGCCAAGAGAGGTGAGATGACAAGTGTCAGGATGATTGTAGCGAGAACGGCAAGCAGAGTGAGCAGCCAGTACGCCGGAGATCGTAGTGCGGACAATGTAGGCTCAAGCGAACTAAACAGCAGATACAACGCGAAACAAAACGACCCGACAAGCCACAGTCGCATCCACACATCGCTAGCAACAAATCTTTCGCGAAGGGTAAACATCGCCAGACATCATGAGGGCTGTCGTGAACTTGAGTGGGCGAACGTCTGCCGTAACCGGGCGGCGACGATAGATTTTCCATTTCAAAACCGCCCGACTTCGCCGCTCCGGTTCACGGCTTGGTTAGCTCGCTTGATGAAGTTATCGTGCCGGGGTGACGTCATCGATGTCTTGCGATTTCTCACGATCCAGTGGAAGGCGGACGACATCCGTGGCGTCGAAGTCGAGTTTCTTGAAGTCGATCTGCCGCACTCGACGATTGTGCATCGTGTGATACTGCAACACCAGGTTCTTGGTGTCGTAGACGGTCGTCCAAATCGTAGAACTACGCATCCCCTCTGGATTCGATTCCCCCGACCCTTCGGCCGACGCACCGACAGAAAGGTTGAAATTGTCGAGGATTCGGAACATTTCATACATCGTTTCTTCGCCGTCGGGGGTCTCGCGAGCCGTCGCCGCATAGGAAGCTGCACGCAAGAATCGCGAGGGCGAAGAGAGGTCCCCTGGAATACCGAACAACCGGTTTCCTCCGCCGAACTTCAACGATTTCAAATCCTCGACCTTCCGATGCGGAAGCGGCGTGTCCAAGTTCGTGTAGTTGACCAGGTTCCCGATGTGCCAATCGTAGTTCGGGCCATTCGTGACAACGCCCAGCGGGGCTTGGTGTATCGTCGTAACTCCTTTGGTAAATTCAAGCACGAACGCCTTACCGGTGCTATCGGTGACAATCATGTGCAACGGCGGAACGCCGCCAATCTCCTTGACGACGCTGCCGCAGATCACCACTTCGGCCAAGGCCTTCCGCGCGTCCTCCGTGGACGCACAGGTTGTTAACAGGTAAGGGCACACCGCGAGAATATCCAAAGTTTTGGCCGCGTTGGCTGCGTCATACTTCGGGTACTCCGCAAACCCTTCGTGGTAGAAAAGGTTGACGCATAACCCCTTTTCATTCATGCCGTCAATCAAGTAATTCTTCTCTACCACATCAAGTCCGACCGCACCGTACCTTGTTTTCCAGGCCAGCCCTTGCTGACCGTCCGGTGTCGGGCTTTGCAAAGCAAACCCTCTGGGGATGATGACTACCCGCGAACGGAGGTCAAACGTTCCCCACTCCTGGGTCCGGCCGAACACGACCGCACCATCCTTCGCCCTGAGCGTCAACCCTGTGCAGGCGTAAAGCGGATGACCGAGTAGGTTGATTAACGCGATCCCAGCAAGGAGCAGACCAAGTTTCTTGCGAAACGTGTGCATAGTGAATGACCTATTTAAGAGCGAACGAGTTTGTCTCTCGACAACCCACGTTGAGAATACGCCTGGGGTGCATGATCGTCAATCTGAAGAGACGACGGGAGTTGCGGCGGGTCGGCGGCGTGACGTCACCGGGCGATTCCTGCGCAGCACGCTGCGGGCAGGTATCTGCATGAGCACTCAGCGCCTCATCAGGGGACGCGCCACAGTCAGCTCACAGCAGGTCACGTTCGGGGGCGATCAGGTCGTCCCACGTTTCCCGCCGGCGGATGAGCCGATGCGAGGCCCCGTCGACCAGCACCTCCGCACCCCGGCCGCGGGCGTTGTAGTTGCTGCTCATCACCGTGCCATACGCCCCGGCACTGAACGTACACAGCAGGTCGCCCCGCTCGACGGCCGGCAGGTGGCGTCCTTTCGCGAAGTAGTCGCCCGATTCGCAGATGGGTCCGACGACGTCCGCCGGCTGGCAGCCGGGCAACTCGGCCTCGAAGTCGCGTGGCAAGGGGATGTCGGACTCGACCGGCCAGACTGCGTGGAATGAGTCATACATGGCCGGCCGCACCAGGTCGTTCATCGCGCCATCCTGGATGATGAACCGCTTGCCCCCCTCGCGCTTGACGTAGATCACCCGGCTGACGAGCACCCCGGCATTGCCGACAATGCACCGCCCCGGCTCGAGCGTCAGGCGGCAGCCGGCCTCCTGCACCGGGCCGACGATCGCCTTCGCAAACTCCGCGTAAGTAGGGGTCTCGCCCCCGCGGTACTCCAGACCGAAGCCACCCCCGAGATCGATCCAGTTGGTGTCGTGCCCTTTCCTGCGCAGAGCCGTCACCACATCCAACGCCTTGCGGGCGGCCTGCTCGTAGGGCTCGGTGGTGTTGATGGGGGACCCCAGGTGCATGTGGATGCCGCGCAACTGCAGGTGGGGATCGGCGAGCACCTGGTCGGCGAGGAGTTCGAACCGCTCGATGTCCATGCCGAACTTGTTCCCCTTCTTGCCGGTGGTGGTCTTGGCGTGCGTCTTCGCATCGATGTCGGGGTTGAGGCGGAGGGCCACCGGGGCCACGCGGTCCATCTCCCCGGCGATGCGACTGATGGCCTGGAGTTCGGGCTCGCTCTCGACCGTGAACATCAGAATGTCCGCGGCGAGCGCAAAGCGAATCTCCTCGTCGGTCTTCCCGACACCGGCAAAGCAGACCCTGGAGGTTTCGCAACCGGCCTGCTGCACCCGGTACAGTTCCCCCCCGAGACGACATCGAAGCTGCAGCCGGCCTCGCCCAGCAGTCTGAGCAGGCTGAGGTTGCCGTTGGCCTTCACCGAGTAACAGATGACGGGGTCGACGGCGGCGAACGCCTCGCGGATGCTGCGAAACTCGTGCAGCAGCCGGGCCCGCGAGTAGACCCACAGGGGGGTGCCATACTCGGCGGCCAGGTCGGCCAGGGGGACATCTTCGCAGCAGAGCTGTCGGTCGCGCAGGGTGAAGGTGTTCATGGTCCTGAGTGTATCGTTCTTTCGGGCCAAGTCGAATCACGCCGGGCGGGCGCATCCTGACGGACGTCCACCCGCGACCTCTGGCGGCCGTGCCGCCCCGGCTCAAGAACCGAGGCTACCGGCTGGGTGCCTGCGGGGGAGCGCAGCGACCCCGCAGCAACGATCATCACTGGGGTGTCGCTACGCTGCGCCCCCGGCCATTCCGTCCGCCACGATTCGTCCTGCGAACCCGCGATCGGTCGACCGGGGTCTCGCGACCATATCATCACGCTCGACCCGTTCCCAGACGATGACGCTCGGGCGACCTGTGTCTTCGAGCAGCAGCCCGTGGATCTCGTAAAAGCGGTCGGCGTGGATCCGGTAGATATAGGAGCGCGTCTGGGTATCGATGCGGCCCTTGTCTGGACCGTCGGTCACCGTGCGGTTCCAGTACCGGAAGATGCGGACCTCCCCGCTCCGTTCGAGCTTGTACTGCGAGTGATGTGAGTGCAGGATCTTCCCTTGCGCGTCCCGGATTGTCACCAGCGACATCCCGTCCTGCTCCGACTTGGTGACGACGAGAGTCCGCCCCTGTTCGTCGCGCATCTCGCGCTGCCAGGTCCCCCCGATCGCCGCGTAGTCCTGCTGCAGGGCGGCGTCGGGCTCGTCGGCCACAACACACGTACAGATCAACAACGTCAGACTTACCGGGATGATGCCGTGCACGTGAATCCCCCGAGCCTCAGACGTTGCGCAGCAACTGCTGCACATCTTCCTTCGTGAGCGGCGTTCGCAGTCGCGCCCCCAACTGGCCCACGACCCGGGCCGCGGCATACGAGGCCAGATGTCCCGATTGTTTCCAGGTCAGCCCGTTGGTGATGCCGTACAGGATCCCGGCCGCGTACATGTCGCCGGCTCCGGTGGTGTCGACCGCCTGGACGTGGACCCCCTCGATGGGGATGGCTTCGCCGTTGTGCATCAGCAGCGACCCGTCGACGCCCAGGGTGAGGGCGACGTTCTCCGCATGCTGATGGATCGCGTGGGCACAGTCGATCGCATCGTGTTTGCCGGTGAGAGCCCGGGCTTCTTCGTGATTGCAGAACAGCAGGTCGACCGGCCCCTCGATGAGCTTCCAGAACTCGTCGCGGTGATACTGGATCAGGAACGGATCGGAGACCGTGAACGCCACCTTCACGCCGTTCTTCTTCGCCAGGTCGATGGCGTGCAGGGCAGCAGAGCGTGTCGGTTCGCCACCGAACAGGTACCCCTCGACGTAGATGTACCGGGCCTGGCGGATGTCCTCTTCCCGGATGTCTTCCGGGCCGAGCGTTGCCGAGACCCCCAGGCAGGTGAGCATCGTCCGCTGGGCATCTTCGGTGATGAGCACCACGCAGGTGCCTGTGGTTCCCTCCGCGGCCGGAGACACGTCGATCGCGATCCCCTGCTTCCACATGTCTTCGAGGAAGAACCGTCCCAGGGCATCGTCGGCCGTCTTGCCGCCATAGGCGGCGGTGCCGCCGAAGTCGACGATCCCCATAATCGTGTTGGCCGCCGAGCCCCCCGCACAGCGGTAGATCGAAACATCGCCGAGATGCTCGAGCACCTGTTGCTGCGTGTCGGCATCGACCAGCGTCATGATTCCCTTGGCGTATTCCAGCCGCTGCACGACTTCGTCGCTGACATGCGCCTGAATGTCGACCAACGAGTTGCCGACTCCGTAAACGTCATAGACCATCAGAGAAATCTCCCGCAATCGAAACGCGTCGGTGTGCCCAGACCTGCGAGGGAGCCCTGCGGCCCAACTCGCGCAGCACCCTGCCGCAGCGAGAGGATACCGGAACAGTCCCGTGGTTCGCGACCCAGACGCCGACGTGTCCCTGACTCCGTCTGCCCGGTACAATCGAACACAGACCGCCGCTCGCAGGCGGCTCGACCCCTCGGCCTCTCTTCGGACTCACGCGTGTCCCCGTCGGAAAGCTCGCAGTCGTCGCTGTTGCGGCAGGCGCAGATGCGCAGCACCAGGAGCGTCTGCGCAGCATGGCGACCGGTGAGCTGCAGGGTCGCGCGGCGGCCCGGCTGAGTGCTGCCGACCTCGTCCAGCAGACCTGCCTGTCAGCGGTGCGGCAGTTTGCCGACTTCGCCGGAGAGAACGAGGCTCAGTTCCATGCCTGGCTGCAGGGCATTCATCGTCACAACATCCAGGATGCCGTGCGACGTCATCTCCAGGCGGCCCGCCGGGCCACGCAGGGGGAACGCTCGCTCGACGCGGTCGGATCGGCCGCGACCCCGGTGGCCAACACCGGCAGCCCCAGCCAGCGGGCCATGCACGACGAAGCGTCGGTCCGGTTGCTCGAGGCCATCGCCACATTGCCCGACGATCAGGCGCGGGCCGTGCAGCTGCGCCACCTCGAGCACCGCTCCCTCCGCGAGATGGCCGCACAGCTCGATCGCAGCGAAGTGGCCGTGGCGTCGCTGCTAAAACGCGGACTCGAAACTCTCCGCGAACGCCTGCGGGAGGAGCAGTAATCACCCGCCACCCGCAACTGGTGCGGCCGTGCAACTGCGGTCCCCTGCGAAAGTGTGGCAATCGGGCGCAATTCTGCGTGCGAAATCGCACACATGGCCGTCCGGCTTGCATCCTGCGTCGCGGCACACAAAATGCAACAGGGATGGCCAGCGATCATCGGCGATGATGGTGCCACGGGAGTTGTCGACTTACGCCAGGGACCAAGCGATGGCATTTCAACACGAGATACAACGGGACACGGTGAGCAATCTGCCGATCCGGGAGGCGATCGTCGTCGAGCCTGACACAACCGTGGGGACCGCGATGCAGCAGATGCGCGAGCGCCACCTGGGGTGTGCCGTCATCGTCGATCGGTCCGGGAAGCCGACTGGCATCTTCAGCGAACGGTCGCTGCTTGACGTGCTGCTGCAGGAGGCGCCCTGGACGCAACCCCGGTGAGCGACTTCCCCGACTCGAAGTACCTGGTCGTGAAGACCAGCGATTCGATTGGTCGTGTCTGGGACGCGATCGTCCGGGACGCATACCGCTTTATCTGCGTCGTCGATGACGAGGGAAAACTGGTGGGACTGACCGGACAACGCGGACTGGCCGAATATGTTTCCGAGTGCTTCCCGCAACAAGTCATGGCGCAGCGGCTGGGGGGCAAGCCCTGGCTCGACCAGCGCGAAGGAGCCTGACCATGAGTGATGTCCGCCCCGACGATCCCGGCGACTTCGAAGATCCACTGAACAACTACGAACCGACAGAGTACGGCAACGAACTCGAACGGACGCTCGTGGAAGTCCCCGCCCGCGAGATTGCCGGGCAGCCCTCGGCTCAGATCGGGCTGAAGACAACCGTCCGCGAAGCGGTACAGACCCTGCAGCGACTGCAGGTCTCGAGCCTGCTCGTGGTCGACGAAGGGCATGTGGCAGGCATCTTCACCGAGCGTGACGTGCTCGAGCGCGTCGCCGATAACTTCGCCTCGCTTGCTCAGGCACCGGTCAGTGAAGTCATGACCTCCGACCCCCTGGTGGTCTATGGCAGCGATCCGTCAGGAACGGCCCTGGCAGCCATTGCCGCCGCCGGATACCGGCATGTGCCGCTCCTCAGCGTAGACGGGAAACTGCTGGGGATCGTCAGTCCACGCCGAGTGCTGGCCTTCCTTGCCGAGCACTTCGAGGACTGAACCGGCAGGACGCGTCGCGGCGATCCACGTGTTGGCTGGACCCACCCCGGCCGGGCGGACACACACTCACTGCCCGTGAGTCGCAAGGGCGCGTCCCCTGATGAGGCGCTGAGTGCTCTTGCAGACACCTGCCCGCAGCGTGCTGCGCAGGCATCGTCCGGTGACTTCACGCCGCCGACCCGCCGTATCTCCCGTCGTCCCTTCAGATTGACGATCATCCACCCCAGGCGTATTCTCAAGGCAGTCGTTGAGAGATGAACAAGTTCGCCGATCAGATGCCGTCCAAGGCACAAGAAGCGAATAAGCGTTCACGACGACTGGCCGTTCGCGACGCTTGGCAACGCCTGGACACCACCAGATATCGACACTGTCCATGACCACACCGCTTCGCATTGGCGACCTGGGCCGAACGCTTGGCCCGCTGAAGCCAACTGGCCGCGTTGCGGTGAACGATCAAACAGTAGACGCCTCTTCCGAAGGTGAGTGGATTGATGCCGATACTGACATTCTGATCGTGGGCGGCACGATGCGTCGGGTGATTGTCCGACTCTTCTCCAGCGAGACGCGTCGTCCCTCAAATAGCGGAGAACCTCTTCCGGCCGCTACGGTCGCTGCAACGACTCCCCTGCAATCGCCACCATCGTGGGTTGAACAGATCAACTCTGTCTTCACAGGACTGGTGATTGGCATTGTACTCGTGCCGGTTGCCTGGCTGTTTGGCGTACAGTTGACTGCCTATGCACTCTTCGTGCCCGTCTCGGGCGCGATTGCTGGATGGCTCTTCGGCAGTTTCGTCGGCTCTGCAATCGACTCAGTCGGCCCGCGTGAGGATCATCGGCCACGAGCCAGAGTGGCGGCACTGCTCGTCTTGACTTGCTCTCTTCTTGCATCGGCAATCGGACTGAATGCCGGGCTCGGGTTCCTCGGCGTATGTTGCGGGATGCCTCTTGGGGCATTGGTCGGCGGTATGCTGACCTACGCAGGATGGATCATGTCGAACGTGTAGCGGCAGATCGAGAAGCGGCACACCATGCGATGAATCGACGTCGTAGAGCCGCGCGACTCTTCAATCGACAATCAACTCTCGCTTCTCGGTTGACGCGGTCGTTACCTCCCGGTGACTGTTCCCGCCGCTCCCACGCGAAGGACATCCGCTCCACACGGCTGCCCGTCCTGTCACACCGAAGGCGAACGAAACCGCGGTGCTGTTGAGGCGCACTGTGCCCCCTGGCTTATGCCTGGTGCGGGGCAGAGGTCAGTCGATCGGGCCGAGTTCGAAGTTCCGCAGGTCGATCGTCGCGCCGGTGGCCAGGGTTTCGCGCGTCAGGACCACCGTGATCTCCCCCTGGTTTGTGTCGCGATCGTGAACAAACCGAAAGCGGTGGGGGACGTACTCCTCCGTCAGCGGCACGAACCTCCCCGACGGCCGCGTCCCCTCCACACCGGTGCCGGCCGGCTCCGGGAACTTCAGCACCATCGCGCTCGCCGGCTGAGACCGCGCTTCGAACGAGAGCTGACAGCGCTGGCCCGACTGCAGCGGCAGCGCCGACAAATCCAGCTTCACCACGGCCACCGGCCTGTCCCGAAACCGACTGGTGTCGATCGAATACACCCCCGCCGGGTCGAACCGCGGTTGCTCTGCGGCGTAGGGTTCGTACCACAGGGTGAGGTGAGGTTGACGCGGAAAGACATTCGCCGCCCGGGCCCGCGGCTCGGGCAGGCTCAGTGAGCCCGCCACCCCGATCAGACTGACGGAATACGCGGGCAGCCGGGCTACGCCCCCGGCGATCGCGAACCGTTCGATCGCGGGCGGCTGTGCCGCCACATCCGCCTCGACGTCGCAGGAGAGCACGAGCTGCTCCCCGCCGGCCGCGAGTTCCGGGGGCAGCCGCAGCGCTACCGGCTGCGCTGCACGGTTCACGAGACACAGCCGCTGGTCGCCCGCCTCGCGCGAGACCGAAGCCACAGACGCCCTCCCCTTCACACCGAAGCGATCGGTACTGTCCACCCGCTTCCATGGCCAGCCCGAGCAGCCGAAACAGTTGCCACGATGGCGTGGTGCGGATCGTGCGCGTCGTCTCGTCGACATAGAACGTCCCGAACTTCCGTTCGTAGATCTGATGGAAGCAGGCCCAGGTGATGGCGTCGCGATGCTCGAGCAGCCGCACGAATGTCGAAGCGATGAACAGCAGTTCCGCCCCCTGGTTCCCGTCGGCTTCGAGCGTCTCGCGACCGAGATTCCATTCTGTCAGCCAGATCGATTTGTCGGGCAGCACCTCCCGCAGGGCCGCCACGGGATCATCAACAAACCGCTCGGGCCGCAACAGGGCCGCCGTGGGCAACTGGGCCCCCGCTTCCAGGGCGAACCCCTGTCCTCCGTAGTAGTCGTGATACACCACGGCGTCGTACCAGTCCTGCTGTTCGATAAGTACCGCATTCCACTTCTCCCGATAGAACGGGTCCCCCTGCACCGCCCCGAAACAGGCCCCGATCTGCAGCGATGGGCGATGCCGACGCAGCGCCGCGGCCAGCGGCCGGCTGTAACGCAGGTAGTCCCAGACGTTCATCAGCGAGCGCGGGTCCCAGTACGGTTCGTTCCCCATCTCGACCGCGCGCACGTCCAGCCCCAGCTCGTCCCACCGGTCGACGAGGGCCACCACGCTCTCGGGGGTCTCTTCATAGACGTTGAGGACCCAGATCGGCTGCACGTCGTACTTCCGGCAGACGGCAGCAAACCCCTCGAGGTCGTAAGGGCGGCCCATCGCGCGAAACCAGGTCAGTTGCTTGCCGGCCCAGTCGGTCTTGTCGTCCGGCTGATCGGAGTACGAGTCGGCCTGCCACAGGTAGTTGTTGGCGGTCGTCCCCCCGGGAAACCTCAGCCCCCGTGGCCGCAGGCAGCGGACCGCGTCGGCGAACTCGGGACCACCATACGACACATCGTAAGCGGCGACCGCGTCGAGCATGTTCGTGTTGAAGGCATACAGCGTGACGGGGAGCGGCTCGGCCGGACCCAGTGTCACCGTCCGTTCCTCGGCGACGAGCACTGTCGCCACCCCGCCCAGCATCAGCACGATGCCGGCGCCCCGGATCACGGCTCTCCGCCGGCTCGCGGCGACGTACCGCTGGACCGCGAACTGTGCCTGCAACTCTGTGCATCGTCTCCTCCATACTTTCCTGGGCACACGGACGACTTGAGCTTGTCGGTGCCACACTGCCGCTGGAGCAAGATGCGCTCCGCTGGTTGAACTGCAGCGCGCGAACTGGTATTTCTCGTGATCTCGCTCTGAAGTCCGGGTAGGGGCTCCCGTCATGAGCACAGCCATTCTCCAATTCCGCTCGGTCCCTGGTCTGCTTCCTGACCAGCCCACGCCCCGTCTCGACGACCGCATCGTCGAGGTTCTCCGGATCCGCCACGAAAATCGCCGGACGGAAGTGGCGTCCGTCCATGGACGACTCACATTGCCTGCACTCGGCTCTCAACACTCCCCCCCCTCAGCTCTCAGGCGACATCCGTACGGTGCAGGAACTCCTCGGACACAAGGACGTTCGGACCACAATGGCTGACACGCACGTTTTGAACAAGGGCGGACGCGGTGTCCGCAGCCCGTTGGAAGGGATTCGCGAGTTGCTGCACGCGAGCGAGCGGATAAACGACTGAGCGTTATCGAGAATCGTCGTTCCGGATAACGCTCAGCCGACTCCTCAACGGATTTGCTGCAACGAATGACTTTGCTTACACTTACAGCAGTTTGACCAACCTCGGCCATCGCAGCAGTTATCCGGAAACGCCCGCGGAATATACAGGTCTGCATAAACACTAGTTCGTCGGTTCAACCAATCACATGACGGAACAATCGCACGCAACGCTCGAAGATGCGCTCGTCCATGAGGTGTGGCGTCAAGACGTGTCTGCGGTACAACGACTCTTGCAGGCCGGTGCAAATCCGAATCTGCCCGGCGGCGCATGGTCGTCCGCGATCGCTTGTTCCGGGGAGAACGACGACACCGGTGAAATCGTTCGCGTGCTCGTTGCAGCCGGTGCGAACATCAACATACAGGACGCGCAAGGATTGACGCCATTACACCACGCTGTGGACATGGCAATCGATGGGACGATTCAACAGAATCTCGACACTATTGACTGGGCAGTTGTCGGCGTATTTCTCGATCTGGGTGCTGATCCCATGATTCGTGACGCGCGACGGTGAGACCGTCTACGACATGGCGACCGCATACGGATACAATGCTCGTAGGTCGTTTGATGAATTTATGCGATCTCGCAAACAACGAAATGCGTAATCTCCACTGCCAACCTCATGACCGTGGAGACTTAGTTTCCGCTTCAGACCGACGAACAAGCCGATGCACGGGAGCGGCGAAGTCGGGCGGATTTTCAATGGACAATCAACCGTCGCCGCCCCGTGATCGGTGACGTTCGCCACCCAGGTGGCAAACGCCAGCGATGAGCCGTGAGGTTCACCCGCAACAGGGTCGGTGGGGTTACCCCACCACACAAGCCCGGGACGCCGGACGACGCTCGATCCGCCGCGGAGTCGGCCCCGAGCGGACCACCTGTTTCGTTCGCCGTCGTCCCAGCTCCGTGGGTGGCAAACCAGCGGATCGAGCTGATCGAGCACGACGCCGGCACCACCGGCCACGGCGCCGCCCTGGGCACTGCTGGACGAGCCAGCAGTGGCACCCGCTGTCGCGCCCGGCGGCTCATCCGCAACGTGAGGCCGCTGAAAGAGTGATGCGATGAAGTGGTTTCGAGTGCTCGCTGGAGGAGAGCACGTCAAGATGGATGTCTCGAGTGAGCGTCGCTATATTGGTTTCTTCGTGACCCGGTTTGTCAACGCGGCAACCCTCGACCTCGCTCGCGCCTCAGTGATTGCCGCAGTTCGCGCGGACCCCAGACTCGATGGTCTGATATTGAACGACGACGATGATCCTCCCCTGTTCTTCGTCGATGAGATTGACGAAGTCTCCGAACTCGATGTCCCAGAAGGGGAACCCGGATTCGTGCTCTTTGATGATGAGAACCAATCTCCCGGCAGCGAGTTCAGTCCGCCGCCGTATCTTGTGATTCGGAAAGGCGTGGCCTTCTGGGTTGAAAACAGACGACTGAGCGATTGGACAGCAACGCCACAGGCCTTCAACGAGGGCTGTTTTCGCAATGCCTGTCTCTACGACATCCATGGGGATCTCTGGCAGATTGTCCGTGCTGAGTTCACGAAGCAACCGTCGTTCGTAAACACGATTCTGCCCTGGAGACACTTGCCCGTGCGAATCGAGATCCGTCCACGTGCCGAGCCTGCCATGGCGGATATCGTGGCCGAAGTGGCCGCGATTCTCGAGTCCGCGAATTCGTTCTCGGAGAACTTGGATCATGACCCGGCAGACATTCTTGAGTGTCTCAGAAGCGCTACTGTGCCAGCAGAACTCATTCAATACGCCGGGAAGTACCAGTGAATCGTGGCGGCCCAACAACCGGTGGCAGCGGACGCTGCTGCGCGCCGCCGCTGGACCGGAGCGTTGGGCAGTACAAGCATGACATGGTGGATCATCAGCTACGTCGTTTTGTACGCCGTGCTCGCCGTGGCAGGAGTCTGGATAGATGATCGCGATCACCGACCAGCGTGGTTTCTCGGTGTTGCCGCTCTCTCCAATCTGACGACCATCTATCTGTTTGTGGCGTTTTGGCACCCCGTCCTCCGTGCCCCTTTGGGGCTTGTTGCGCCAGCGGCCTTCGTTGGCGCGATGTGTTGGGAACTATACCAGGCTGTTGAGGATATTCGTGGACTGGCTTCCGACCCCGAGCTCTCAGAGAGACAGCAGCGAGTTGTGGCTGCTATCACTGCGGTAGCAGTGTTCGTGCTCTGTGTGCCGGCGTTTGTGGTTGCCGGGATCAGTGCATTCAGATCATGAGCGAGGGGGTGCCCAACAGGCCGGATGCAGTGAACCCGGCGATTGCGTCGCGGTTTCAATTTGGATATCACTGGCGCGGGGTCACTGATCCGGAGCTTAGGCGGCATCATGGAGGTCCATCGCGTGAAGATCACGGTCGAGACCACGGTCGGGGCGCCGATCGAGGATGTCTGGCGTGCGTGGACGACACCTGACGACATCAAGCGGTGGAACGCCGCGTCGGATGATTGGCACACGACCGCCGCGACGGTGGACCTACGCACCGGGGGAGCGTTCTCGTCGCGCATGGAGTCCAAAGACGGTAGCATGGGCTTCGATTTTGCCGGGACCTATACCAAGGTTGTGCCCCGGGAACTGATCGAGTGCGCCCTCGAAGACGGTCGCGTCGTGGCCGTCGAGTTCATGGACCGAGAGCGTGACGTGACCGTGCGGGAGACATTCGACGCGGATGGCACCCACTCGGTCGAGCAGCAGCGAGCGGGTTGGCAGGCCATCCTGGATCGATTCGCCCGGTACGTCGAAGCCCAGGAAAGTCGATGAGCGTGGGGCCGCACACCAACGTGGAGCGAGCCCACGGAGGCCAGCCGCCTAACCTTGCCCTGCAGCGGACCCGGCCCGCCGCGACGCTTCCTGGTCAATCACAGCTTTCCCTCGGCGGTCCGGACCGCTGAGCTTGGTCTTATGCCACAAGAGACAGGCGACAAAGGAGCCTCGTACATGCGACACATATTTCCACTCGCAATTCCGGTAGTTCTGGTTTGCGTTGCCGGCTATCGACCTACGTCAGACGCGAACGCAGCGGCCCAAGAGCCGCAAAGGGGGAGTCACGCGCAGCAAGCCGTGAAGAAACTCGCTCCAAATATAGAAGTCGCTGATCTGCTCGAAGCGCTGGACATGAAAATGTGGAAAGCAACGGTGAATGACGATGCTGACCAGCGAATCACAAAGGTCACCTTGTCCGTAAAGAAACAAGACAGCGACCCGAAAGCCGTCCTGACCCTCGATATCCCAGAAGCTGAACCGGGAACGCTTTTGGTGTACTTGCAGGATCTCCCAAATCAGCGAGATAAACTGGGGATCATCTATCACGCCGACAGTGGCCGAAGTGGTAGCACTTCGCATGTCGTTGACGATCCCTTTACTGCGGTCATTGGCATGAAGCAACCTTCTACAGCAGCCATTGGACGACGAGGCGTCACCGTTCTAAGGTCCACTGCCGATTCGGATATTTCCAAGCCCAAGACGGTCGCTTACTTTCTCAAGGGTGAATAACAATGGCATGAACGCGGAGCCGCCGATCGCGCGTCTTCAGATGGAGTACCAACCACGGCGGCCACGGGAGCATCGGGATCCTGCTGACGCCTTTCCGTTGGGCGAAGTCCGAGTGCCGCGTGCACCTCTTCAATCGGCTTCCCACGGACCGCGATTGTGCCGACGTTGAATCCCACGCGCAGCCCCTACGGTAGCAAGTGCCAGAACGCCTACATTAACCGGGTGGCGACGGTTGACGTTGGTTTAAAAAAACCGGGATGCTCGCCACTCCGGTTCAATGTTTTGTTATGTGGCGTTCTTGTCTAGAAGTTTAGCCAACTGCTCGTCAGCTGCCCACAACGGGTCACCGTCACTCAATTCACGCTCAATGTCATCCAGCAGGCCAGTTCCGTCAGAATTCTGAAATTCTTGAACCGCGTGATAGGTTCCATCGTAAAAGCCAACATCATGCAATCTCTGGTATGTGCGCCGAAACGCATCAGCAAGCGAGACGAGTTGCAAATTGGTGAGGGCATCGATCACGAAAGTCAGTTCTGCTTCGGTGAGTAGTTGCTCGAATACGGATTCAAATCCGCCAAAGTCCAATTCCGACCGAATCGACAGGACGTAATAGATAATGCGATCGTGATCGGGAAGGCCAACGGGACGCCCATCGTCGCGGTCGCCAATTCGGGCGGTGATCTCATTGCATCGCTGTGCGATGATGTCAGATGGGTCCATCGAATTAGCCACATAACGTTGCGGATGAGCCGCCGGACGCGACGCCCGGTGGCGCCTGGCCGGTGGTGCCGGGGTCGTGCTCGGTCAGCTTGCTCCGCTGGTTCGTCACCCACGGAGCTGGGACTTCGGCGAACGAAACAGGTGGTCCGCTCGAGGCCGACTCCGCGGCGGGTCGAGCGGTCGCCCGGCGTCCCGGGCATCTGCGGTGGGGTGACCCCACCGACTCTGTTGCGGGTGAACCTCACGGCTCATCCGCAACGTTCACCGGGCCGCGGCGACCGACATTGATCTCACCAAACCGCGCGGCCCGCGGCTCCGTGTGCAACGGATTGTTCGCACTTTTCCGTTCTGACCGCTAGCTCGCCAGTTTCGCGAGTTGGGTTTTCAATTGCTCGCCACTGAGATCGCGTGCCACAATTCGACCGTCTGGCCCGATCACATAGACCGTTGGAAAAGACGTCACGGCCCATTTCGTCGCAATTGGCCCTTTGGCTCCATCCCAGGAAACGTTCCACGACATCTTTCCTGAGTTGACCGCATCCACTGTGTCTTCACGCTCTTCGTCGGCCATGACGCTGAGAATTGAAAGTTGTCCTTTGTACTGCTCGGTAAGCGCACGTAAGTCGCCATACATTGCCTCGCAGGGACCGCAGCCTTTGAATGAAAACTGAATCACAACCGCCTTACCGCGTTGCTCAGTGAGCGACCATTCGTCGCCAGACACGAGTTTAAGTTGCAGTTTCGGTGCCGGCCTCCCAACCCTCAAGTGTCGCTCTTTGAAAAGCATCCCGGCTGCGAGATCCTTGATCGTCCGCGTGGTTTTTGTTTTCTCGGGGTCGACGCGAATAACGATCCATTTCTTGTCGACACCGGTCACAGCAGGCTGGCGCGCCACGGAACTGGATTCTGCAAGTGACGCGAGAATCTCAACGGCTTCTCGCTCGAGTTCAACGGGTCTTTCCAGTAACAGCAATCTGCGAAGTGATTCTGAAAGATGCTCTTTTTCTCTGAGATACCGTACTGGGGATCCCCCCGCAATTTCGCGAAGACGATGCTCGCGGTATTCCCGGCCATCGCGCATCGTCAATGCCCAACTGGCCAACATGTACCGGGCGAAATCCCGGTTCTGCTCGTTGATGTCGGGGGTGTTCATCAATTGCCTCAGGATTCGTTCACAAGCCGGTTCCACATTCCCACCATTCAGGTAACGAATGATTTCGGGCAACTCCGGCGCGTTGGCGTAGTCGGGCAAGGCTGTCAAAGCCCGTTGGCGACCAACATCCTGAGGATCGCCGTGCTTGCCTCCTGCTCCACCGAGCAAGACCAATCGGCGTACAGCCATCAAACCAGCGTGAGTACCGTGATTAACCCGCTCGAATTCCGTCAGTCTGGCAACAAATGTCGCCGCTGGGTAATGCTCAGCAAAATACTTTTCCCGCTCCACATCGTCCTTCACTTCTTCGGCGCGAGAGTAGTACTCGTTGAAGGCAGATTCCATTTCTTCGCAGATTTGAACAAGCTCTTTCTCGGCATTCGAAAGTGTGACGGCCAGCGAGTCGACTGATTGGCCACTGGCGACCGCACTGGGAAAGACAATCGCTGGTACAAACCAAATCCAAAGTCGCATCACGGTTTCTCCAGATAGAAGGGCGAACGTTGCGGATGAGCCGCCGGGCGCGACGCCCGGTGGCGCCGTGGCCGGTGGTGCCGGCGTCGTGCTCGGTCAGCTCGATCCGCTGGTTCGCCACCCACGGAGTTGGGACGTCGGCGAACGAAACAGGTGGTCCGCTCGGGGCCGACTCCGCGGCGGATCCGGAGAACCTCGACGATGCGGTCGTCGAGACGGGGCGCGGGCTGGTCAGGAAGCAGACCACGGACCGAGCGGCATTGGAGAATGGCTGTGCTCATGACGGGAGCCCCTACCCGGACTTCAGAGCCAGATCACGAGAAATACCAGTTCGCGCGCTGCAGTTCAACCGGCGGAGCGCATGTTGCTCCAGCGGCAGTGTGGCACCGACCACCTCAGGTCATCCGTGTGCCGAAGGCCTGCGAGGCATTCCCTCAGCCGGGTCGAATAGTGCACATCCACGACCTGCGCGCCACCATTCTGCATCTGCTGGGTCTCGATCACGAGCAGCTCACTTACATGCATGCCGGCCGACCGTACCGGCTGACCGATGTTTACGGCCAGGTCGTCCACGAGATCCTGGCGTAAGTCCTCGCCGAGATCGGCGGCCCGAGCACGAAGGCCGGGCAGGAGCGTGGTCCCTGCGGCAGGAGGCGAACGATCCACTGTCGGCGTCGGCTGGCTCACCCGGGTGTCCCGTGGCAAGCGCTTGCGAATCGGACGGCATCGCTGCATCATGACGGGATCTCCCAAGCATGGGGGAATCCGCGGGGTCGATTCGAGTGCCGAGCCCCCGGAGGACGTTCTTCCAGCAGCGATCACTGGATGCCTGCATCATGAAACGACTCTTTCTGCGCGGTCTGCTGCTGTTCGGCGTGCTGACCACGGCGCGATTCAGCAACGCGGCCGAACGCCCCAACGTGCTGTTGATCTGTGTCGACGACCTGAAACCAACGCTGGGCTGCTACGGAGACCCGCTGGCGGTGACGCCACACATCGATCGCCTGGCCGGGCGGGGCGTGCTGTTCGAGGCGGCGTACTGCAACCAGGCGGTCTGCTCTCCGTCGCGCAACTCGCTGCTGACCGGGCTGCGTCCCCAGACGCTGGGGATCTACGACCTGCCAACGAACTTCCGCCGGTCGCGGCCCGCAGCGGTCACGGTGGCGCAGCACTTCCGTCAGCAGGGCTATCGCACCGAAGCACTGGGGAAGATCTTCCACACCGGGCATGGCAACCACGAGGATGCGGACTCCTGGACTGTGCCGCACTGGCGACCCAAGGCGGGCCACTACATCCTCCCGGAGAGCCTCGCAAGCATCCGCCGCGTCAAGGACAAGGATCGGGGCCCTGCCACCGAGCAGGCCGACGTCAGCGACGAGACCTATGGCGATGGACAGATCGCGGCCGAGGCGGCCGTTCGTCTGCAGTCCGCCGCGCAGTCGCCCGACGAGCCGTTCCTGCTGGCCGTCGGCTTCCTCAAGCCCCATCTGCCGTTCGTGGCTCCGCAGAAGTACTGGAATCTGTACGACCCGCAGGCACTGCCCATGCCCGAGGTCACCGCGCCCCCCGCCGGCGCCCCTCCTATGCGCCGACCACGTGGGGAGAACTGCGCAACTACGTCGACATCCCGCAGCAGGGGGCGCTGGATGCCGACCTGACGCGTCATCTGATTCACGGCTATTACGCGGCGACCAGCTACACCGACGCGCAGATTGGCCGCGTCCTCGCCGCCCTCGATGCCGCAGGCCTGGCCGACAACACCGTCGTCGTGTTGTGGGGGGACCATGGCTGGCATCTGGGGGACCATGGCATGTGGTGCAAGCATACGAACTACGAACAGGCAGCGCGGATTCCGGTGATCTTCGCCGGCCCGGGGTGCAGCCCCGACACGCGAACGGAGGCGCTCATCGAGACGGTCGACATCTACCCGACACTGAGTGACCTCGCACACCTCCCCGCGCCGCAGGGGCTGGATGGCGTGAGTTTCGCCCCTGTCCTCGCGGATCCCGCCACGACGGTTCGCAACAGCGTGATACATGTCTATCCGCGCAACAAACTCATCGGGCGGGCGATCCGAACCGATCGCTATCGGCTGGTGGAATGGAAGGCGCCGGGCGCAGCGGTCGACGCTGGCGAACTCGAACTGTATGACTACCAGACCGATCCGCAGGAGACACACAACCTGGCGGATAAGCTACCCGAGGTCGTTGCGCAGCTGCGGAAGATTCTCGCCGAGCATCCCGAGGCGCAGCCGCAGGTCCGCCAGCCGTCCTCCGGAAGCTGATCGGTCGCGTTCCTGGTCCCGTGCCCACACCGAGGCTCCTCATGGGTCGACTTCCTGTCTGTGTCTGTTGCTGCACGCTGGCCCTGGCGCTGCTCGCCGACAGAGGTGTCCATGCGGCGTCGCCCAACATCGTGCTGGTCTTCATCGACGACATGGGCTGGGGCGATTTCTCCTGCTTCGGCAACGACGCTGGTCGAGACCGAGAACATCGACCGGCTGGCGGCCGAAGGGATGCGGCTTCGAGCAGTTCTACGTCAACTCGCCGATCTGCTCGCCGTCGCGCACCGCGATTTCGACGGGCCAGTATCCGCAGCGGTGGCGGATCACGTCGTATCTCAACAACCGGCCAGAACAACGAAGAGCGCGGCATGGCGCAGTGGCTGGACCCGGCGGCTCCGATGCTCGCCCGCATGCTGCACGAACGCGGGCTACGCCACCGGGCATTTCGGCAAGTGGCACATGGGCGGCCAGCGCGACGTGGGCGAAGCGCCGCTGATCACCGAGTACGGCTTCGACGCCTCGCTGACCAACTTCGAAGGGCTGGGGCCCCGGGTGCTGCCGCTGTGCGACGCCCACGACGGCCAGCCGCCCCGCAAGCATGCGCTCGGTTCGGACAAGCTCGGCCGCGGGCCCATCACCTGGCAAGATCGTTCGCTGGTCACCGCGTCGTTTATCGCGGCCGCGTCGAGTTCATCAAGCAGCCGCCGACAGCGGGTCAGCCGTTCTACATCAACGTCTGGCCCGATGATGTGCACTCGCCGTTCTTTCCGCCCGAAGCGAGACGGGGCGACGGTGGCAAGCGCACGCTCTACCACGGTGTGCTCGACACGATGGACGAACAGCTGGGCGTGCTGTTCGACGCGATACGCAACGACGACACGCTCCGGGACAACACGCTGGTCCTCATCTGCTCGGACAACGGTCCGGAGCCCGGTGCCGGGTCGGCCGGGCCCTTCCGCGGATACAAGACGATGCTCTACGAAGGCGGAGTCCGCTCGCCGCTGGTGGTGTGGGGGCCGGGACTGATCGACAAGTCGCGGGCCGGATCGGTCAACAGTTCGTCGGTGATTGCGGCGATCGACCTGCCCCCCTCCCTGCTGGCGATTGCCGACGTCCCGGTGCCTGCGGCGGTCGACTTCGACGGACAGCCGTTGCCCGATGTGCTGCTCGGTCGATCGGAGGCGTCTCGCGGCCGGCCGTTGTTCTTCCGCCGCCCGCCCGATCGGGACTCGTTCTATGGCATCGACAACCTGCCGGATCTGGCGGTGCGCGACGGGCGCTGGAAGTTGCTCTGCGAGTACGATGGCGGCGGGCCAGAACTGTACGACCTGGCGGAAGATCGCAGCGAGACGACCAGTGTGGCTGAGCAGCATCCGGAGATTGTCGAGCGGCTGACGGCGGCGGTGCTCGCATGGCATGCCTCGCTCCCCCCCGACAACGGTGCCACCTATCGCAGCCGCGGCCGCTGAGCCGCCAACCCACCAGCCGCTTTCCCGACGGCGGCTCGATGTCTGGAACCTCAGGCGTCTCCACAAGATCGGGAAACCAGACGAGCTGCGGTTGTCGGACGATTCGCGCGATCGCACGCGACGGGCCAGGGTCGAATTACTGGCGAGGCCTCGGCGCGCATCTCATTTTGACACGAATCGGCATCCCTGATAGGGTTCGCCCCGCTTCGCACCAGGACCATTCGGGGAATTCGCATGTTTCCACTCTCGCACATGTTCCGGCGGTTCATTCAGACCGGCACCCTGCACGTCTATGACCACCGGAATCGGCGTGAGACCTTCGGGGGCACGCCCGGACCGGTCGTGACCGTGCGGCTGCATGACCCCTCGCTGGCGCGGAAACTGTTCTTCAACCCGGACCTGAGCTTCGGCGAAGCCTACATGGATGGCACGCTGACGTTCGACGATGGCACGCTGCACGACTTCCTGCAGCTGTTCAACCTCAATCGCCGGTCTTTGGGGACCTATCCCCTGCAATCGGTGCTCCGGCGGATCTCTCGCGCCCTGCGGTCGCTGCAGCAAGCGAACCCCGTCGGACGCGCGCAGGATCATGTGGCGCATCACTACGACCTCTCCCGGCAGTTGTACGAGCTGTTTCTCGACGAGGACCTGCAGTACTCGTGTGCCTACTTCCGCAACGAGCACGACAGCCTCGAGACCGCCCAGCGGAACAAGAAGCAGCACATCGCTGCGAAGCTGTGCTCGAACCGGGGCAGCGGGTGCTCGACATCGGCTGCGGCTGGGGAGGCCTGGGGCTGTACCTCGCCCAACAGGCGGATGTCGAAGTGCTCGGTGTCACCCTGTCCACCGAACAGCACAAGGTGGCGGTCGAACGGGCCGCGGCTTTGGGACTGTCGAAGCGCGTCCGTTTCGAATTGCGCGACTACCGCGAAGTCCACGAGAAGTTCGATCGCATCGTGTCAGTCGGCATGTTCGAGCATGTCGGCGTGCCTCACTACCCCGAGTTCTTCGGGAAGGTCAACGAGTTGATGACCGATGAAGGTGTGATGCTGCTGCATTCGATCGGCCGGATGAGTCCACCGGGAACGACCGGTCCGTGGTTGCGGAAGTACATCTTCCCCGGAGGCTACGCACCAGCACTCTCCGAGGTGTTCCCCATCACCGAACAGAGTCAGTTGTGGGTGACCGACGTCGAGTTTCTCAGACTGCACTACGCCCAGACGCTGCGGGAGTGGCAGGTCCGGTTTCAGGCCAACCGCGAACGTGCGGCGGAGCTCTATGACGAGCGGTTCTGCCGCATGTGGGAGTTCTACCTCGTGTGTGCCGAGATGGTCTTCCGGTATGGGAGCGGGCTGGTGTTCCAGATGCAGCTGGCCCGTCAGCGCGATGCCGTCCCGACGACGCGCGAGTACATGTACGCTCCCCCCGCTATCGCGCACATGTCGAAGGCTGCCTGACAGATCCAACGCGTACGCCGCAGTGGATGCCAGGCGACGGGTCGGACGAAGCCGGCGTCAAGGGGGGCGGACTTCGAAGTCGGCCTTCGTCAGAACGCCGTCGCCGTTGCGGTCCAGCTGGTGGAACTCGGTCGACGACCCCTTGTACATGTCGCGGGTCACACGCCCGTCATCGGTGATACCAGCCCGGGCGCGGACGAACGGCCAGGTGATCCCCTGGTCGGCGTAGGGCTGGCCCGCGCGTCCCCCTAGCGGTGACGCGGCGCTCTCGGTGGCCATCGCCCCCCCCAGATTCGAGGGAGGCGACACCGCCTTCAAATGCCTCTCGAAAAAGTCGCCGACCATCCGTTCGATCTCCGGTCCTCCGAATCCCTGGCCGTGACCGGCCCCCCTGATCGTATGCAGGTGTGCACTGACACCGACCTGCTTGAGTGCCTCGAAGAGCAGCTCGCTCTGATTGAGGGGGACCGTCTTGTCCTGGTCACCATGCACGATGAGGAATGCGGGATCGTCATCACTCACGTACGTGATCGGGTTGACCCTGGCCGCCTTGTCCCTGTTGTCGAGCACGGCACCACCGATGAGCTTCGCCTCCGGGGATTCCGCGCGCGCGTGGCTTTCGTAGCCGGGCGTGGTGACAAACACGGTGAAGTCTGTCGGACCGTAGTAGTCGCACACCGCCTGCACGCGGCTCGACTGGTCGAGGTGGGCCCCGACATCGAACGCCCCGACGTCACCACTCGTGCCGAGCAGCGCGACCAGGTGTCCTCCCGCCGAGCTGCCCCACACGCCGAACCGCTGCGGGTCGAGGTTGTATTCCTTCGCATGGCGCGCAGCCAGCGAATGGCCGCCTTGCAGTCCTCGATCTGGGCCGGAAACGGCGCATCCCCACTAAGCCGGTAGTTGAGGCTGGCGATGGCATACTCCTGGTCGGTGTAACCATTGCGAAGCGGAGGACAGCCGGCCTTGCTGCCCCCCTGCCAGCCCCCCCCATGCACCCAGATGATGACCGGGAGTGGTCGCTCAACTCCCTCGGGAACATACAGGTCGAGCTGCTGACGATCGTGACCCTCGTCGACGTACGGCAGGTCGCGGTGCGCCGTCACCCCCGCGGGCAGAGGCGGGGCGGCACCACTTCGGGCGGCGGGCTGCGACAGGGCCACAGCAGCCGAAACGAAGAAGCAGGCGCCGGCGATCAATATGGTGGCGGTCGATTTCATGGCTGAGGTTGTCTCAGGGGGCGGACAGAAACTTCCCGGGACGAAACGGCACGCGGCAGGTGTCGGGCTGATACGTCGCTCCCGACCCGGGGGTGCGAACCCCCTGCAGGAGGGCCTGACCATGACGTCACGACATGTGGTCATCATGCAGCCCGACGCCTCGGCTTGCAACCGCACGTCGCGCGGACACCGCTGTCAGCCCGCAGGGTCGGGGCGAGTGGGTAGCGCCGGTGCTTGAACCGGGGCGGTGCAGCCGCGAGCGGTTGCAGGACAACGTCCGTCGCACCCTCGACGCGGTGAGCACTCCGCGACTCAGCAGCAGACCGATTCCCTGCTCCCCCGCGGGTGATGTGCCCGGGCGCCCTACTCCCAGCGCTTCAAGAGACGCAGCGGCACGAGAGGGGCGAAGGGATCCCGACACGGTTGCGATGGGGCGGCCAGTCGAGCAAGATCAACTCCACTGCTGATGGACCACCCGGCGAAGACATCCATGCGCCCGCTGATCGAGCTGGAGGAGATCACCAAGGACTACGGGTCCTTTCGCGCCCTCGACCGGGTTTCGCTGGGTGTGCATTCGGGCATCACGGGCCTGCTGGGACCCAACGGAGCGGGCAAGAGCACGCTCATCAAGGTGCTGCTCGGGCTGGTGCAGACCACCAGTGGTCGCGGGCGACTGCTCGACTTCGAGCTGGGCCGCCAGAACCGCGAGATCCGCGCCAGTGTCGGGTACATGCCCGAGGACGACTGCTACCTGCATGGCCTGACGGGTGTGGAATCGGTCCAGCTCTCCGGTCAACTGTCGCATCTCCCTGGCCTGGAAGGGCTGCGCCGGGCCCACGAGATTCTCGACTTCTGCGGGGCCGGACAGGAACGCTACCGCACCGTCGAGACCTACTCGACCGGTATGCGTCAGAAGCTGCGGTTTGCGCAGGCGATCGTCCACGATCCCCCCATTCTCATTCTGGACGAACCGACCTCGGGGCTGGATCCGGAGGAACGGGTGTCGATGCTCAATCGCATCCGCCTGTTGGCCCGCGACTTCGGCAAAGCGGTGCTGCTGTGCACGCACATCCTTCCGGACGTGCAGGCGGTCAGTCAGTCGGTCATCATCCTCGCCGGCGGACGTGTGCGCGTGGCCGATCAACTGGAGGTGCTCAGCCGGCCGGCGAATCCCGGGGTGCATGTCGGTCTGCTCGGTCCGGCGGAGCCGTTCATCGCGGCGCTGACAGCGCGCGGTGTCGCCGTCGACACCACTCCCCAGGGCACGTTGCGCGTGCAGGGTGCCGAGACGCAGATCGAGCGGATGGTGTGGAGCGTGGCGCGGGACTGCGGCGTGGGGATCAAGTCACTCCGGCCTTCGCGGAACTCTCTCGAGGAGATCTTTCTGAACGCCGTGCGCGAGGAGACCCATGGCGGTTCATAACCTGGGATACCGCCCTTGGTCGGGGACACCGGCGTCGCCGTGGACGCGGTGGTGCGTCATCACGGCGACCGGCGTGCGTCGCTCGTGGCAGAGCCGCTGGCTGCGACGGATGCTGCTGTTTTCGTGGCTGCCCGCGGTCTGGTTTGGTGCAGGATTCTTCCTCTGGGAGCAGTCGCTGCTGCGTCCGGAATGGCGCGAGAATCTGATGCCCTTCCTCCGGCGGATGCCGCCGAGCCCGGCCTTGACGGCGGTGCTCGAGGGGTATGCCGAGAGTGATCCGGGGCTGGCGCGGCATGCGGTGTGGGCCTGGCTGCTGCAGTCCTTCTTCCGGTACCCGCAGGGGGTGATCATGGTGCTGGTGGTGGGGCTGGTGGCGCCGGCGCTGATCTCGCAGGACGTGCGCTCGCGGGCGTTTCTGCTGTACTTCTCGCGGCCGCTGACGCGCTGGGAATACCTGCTGGGCAAGGCGGGAACCATCTGGGCCTATCTGCTGCTGATCTCGACCATCCCGGCGCTCTGCCTGTACGGACTGGGCGTGCTGCTCTCGCCCCACCTGAATGTGATCGAGGCGACCTGGGACCTGCCGCTGCGCATCCTCTGCGCCTCGGCGGCACTGATGATCCCCACCGCCTCGCTCGCCCTCTGCTTCTCGTCGCTGACGCAGGAGACGCGCTACGCGGGCTTCGGCTGGTTCGCACTGTGGATCCTGGGCTGGTTCACGTACGGCGTGCTGACGTCCGCCGAAGCCATCGGCCAGCCCGAGGACTACACCGCCGTGGGCTCGCGCTGGTCTTACCTGTCGCTGTATCACACGCTGGGGCAGGTGCAGAGCTGGATCTTCGGGTTCGCCGAGTGGCGAGATGTCGCGGGTTCGGCGCTGCTGCTGATTGTCCTGACGGTGGTCTCCCTGCTGGTGCTGCTGCGCCGGATTTCCGCCCCCATGCGCGTCTGACTGGTCGCGATGATCGAACTGCACAACGTCACCAAACTGTACGGGCGGGTCATTGGCGTCAATGACATTGCCCTCTCGCTCGGGCCCGGCGCGTACGGGCTGCTGGGGCCGAACGGTTCGGGAAAGTCGACGCTGCTCAACCTCATCACCGGGCAGCTGCGCCCGACGCTGGGCACGGTCCGCGTGCTCGGCAACAACCCCCGCAACAATGCCGACCTGTATCGCCGGGTCGGCTACTGTCCCGGCAGTGAGGGTCTGTACGCCAATGTCTCCGGCCTGGAGTGGGTGACCTACCTGCTGCAACTGCAGGGCATCACGCCATCGTCGGCAGACACGGCGGCCCGCCGGTGCTGGAGATCGTCGGCATGCGCGATGCCCAGGAGCGGCCCATCGCCACGTATTCCCGGGGCATGCGGCAGCGCACCAAGCTGGCCCAGGCAATCGCCCACGACCCCGACCTGCTCATACTCGACGAGCCTTTCAATGGCCTCGACCCGATCGTGCGCGACGAGATGACCGTATTGCTGAGCGAATGGATCGACCGGGGGAAGAGCCTGCTGCTGGCCAGCCACATCCTGCATGAGGTCGAGTCCATCACCCGCTCGTTTCTGTTGATCTGCGGAGGGCGGCTGCTGGCGTCGGGAACAGCCGAGGAAGTGCAGCAGATTCTGGCCGATCTACCCAACGAGATCTCGCTCCACTGTGACCGTCCGCGGGAGCTGGCGAGCCTGCTGCTCGAACAGGAGGAGGCCGACGCCCTGCGGATCGAGGAGGGACGACTGAGCGTGTCGACCCATCATCCGGCCCGGCTGCTGGCCTGGCTGCCGGAGTGCATTGTCGCCTCGGGCATCGACGTGACAGAGGTTCGCTCGGCAGACGAGTCGCTGCAGGGGCTGTTCGATTCGCTGATGAAAATCCATCGGGGGGAACAGGGATGAGTCGCGTGGCCGCCGTGTTCCTGTTCGAGTGGCGTCGGGCCCTCAGTCCCGCGCGGATCGCGTGGTGGGGAGTGCTGCTGCTGTTTCCGGCCTTCATCGTCACGCTGATTCGCGTCAGCCCGATTCCGCCGCCACCCCGCGAACCATGGGCCGTGTTCCTGTTCGCCCTGGTACCGATGCTGATCACCATCCTCGGCGCCTTCCTGTGGGCGACCCCGGCTGTCTCGGCGGAACTCGAACGCAAGAGCTGGGTCTACCTGGCGGTGCGACCCCACGGCCGGACGTCGGTGCTGCTGGGCAAATACCTGGCGGCCATCACCTGGGTGCTTCCTGCCGCGTTACTCGGGCTGACGCTGGCGGTGCTGATCGCGCAGTCGGGCGACGGCTGGCGCATCTGGTGGACGATGGCCCGGCTGACGTGCCTGTCCTGCCCGGCGTATGTGGCGGTGTACCTGACGATCGGGGTGCTGTTCCCCCGGCGGGCGATGGTGGTTGCCGTGGCGTATACGCTGGTGTTCGAGCTGATCATTGCCTTCGTCCCCGCGATGATCAACAAGCTGACGGTGCAATATCGACTGCGGGCTCTGCTGATCCCGTGGGCCGATATCCCCCTGGGAGACAGCCGGAATTTCGCCAACATGGCCCTCATCGGAGATGCACCGCCCTGGCACCACGTCACGGTGCTCATCGCGTACACCCTGGCGCTGCTGCTGTTCGCGGTGGTGCTCGTGAATGCCCGCGAGTTTGCCGCCAACGAGGAGATCGACGCATGACAGCCCAGGAGTCCTCGTCCGCTACGATTCGCCCCGGCCGCTACCGGCACTACAAGGGGCCCGAGTACGTCGTGCTCGGCCTCGCCCGCCACAGTGAAACAAACGAGCAGCTCGTCGTCTATCGGCCCGACTACGGGGAGCGCCACTGGTGGGTCCGCCCCCTCGCGATGTTCTGCGAAACGGTCGACGTCGACGGACAGACGCTCCCCCGATTCGCCTTCGTCGGACCCGCCGACAGCCCCCACCCTGCTTCCTGACCCGGGCACGTCTCCGCATGAACAGTCCCCTGACCGATACCATTGCCGACGTTGCGCGGCTGGAAGACCTGCTGAGTGCGCCGACGCCCGCTGCCGTCGACACACTGAAGCACATCGCTGGCGATCTGCTGCTTCTGGGTGCGGGCGGCAAGATGGGGCCGACGCTGGCCCGCATGGCGCGGCGGGCGAGCGACGAGGCCGGACACTCGCGGACCGTGTACGCTGTCAGCCGGTTCTCCGACACGCAGGCCGCGCGTGCACTCCAGGAGCAGCGCATCGAGGTCCTCCGGGGCGATCTGCTCGATCCGGCGTTTGTGCGCAGTCTGCCGGACGCGCCGAATGTCATCCACATGACCGGCATGAAGTTCGGTGCGGGCAGCAACGCGCCGCTCACCTGGGCCATGAACACCTTCGTCCCAGCGCCGTGGCCCAGCGATTTGACCAGAGTCGACTGGTGGCGTTCTCGACCGGCAACGTGTACGGGCTCGTCCCCCCCGCCTCGCGAGGGTCCCGGGAGACCGACGCCCCGGCCCCGATCGGGGAGTACGCCATGAGCGCCCTCGGCCGGGAACGGACCTTTCAGTACTTCTGCGAGCGCCAACAGACACCGACCGCGCTGCTGCGGCTGAACTACGCCTGTGAACTGCGGTACGGCGTGCTCGTCGATCTGTGTCAGAAGGTGTACCGGGGTGAACCGGTCGATCTGGGCATGGGGCACGTCAACGTCATCTGGCAGGGGGATGCGAACGCCCTGACGCTGTGTGCCCTGGCGGATGTGAGCGTCCCGGCCACGATCCTCAACATCGCCGGTCCCGAGATCCTCTCGGTGCGCGAGGTATGCCGCCAGTTCGGCGAACTGCTGGGTCGTGAGCCGGTGTTCGTCGGGAGCGAGGGGGCCGATGCCCTGCTGAACGACGGCAGCCTCGCGCGGGAGCGGTACGGTCCGCCGCGGGTGACGGTCGACCGCCTCATCCGCTGGATTGCCGACTGGGTGGCCAGGGGGGGTGCGTCGCTGGACCGGCCGACGCACTTCGAAGTCCGCAGCGGGAAGTTCTGAACTGGGGGGCGGCGGGGCCCGGGGCCTGTTCGGTCGCCCGGCGGAGGGCTCGAACCGAATGCCCTCGACGCGTGTCTGGTCATCCGCCAAGATGGACGCCCCATGAACACGAGCGCCAGCCACAGCACCGTCAGCCTGCAGAACCTGTTGTCCGATCGGATCCTCATCATTGACGGGTCCATGGGGGCGCTGCTGTTCCAGAAGGGTCTCACCGAGGAGGACTACCGCGGCCGCCGGTTCCGCGACCATGGCGTCCTGCTGAAGAACGCGACCGACGTCCTCTGCCTGACGCAGCCCGAGACGATTGCCGGCATTCACCGGGAGTACCTTGCCGCCGGGGCCGACATCGTCGAGACGAATACCTTCGGCGCAAACGTGGTGACCCTGCGGGAGTTCGGGCTGGCCGACCTGACCCAGGAGATCAACCGGGCGGCGGCGGAACTGGCGCGACGCGAGGCCGACGCCTGCACCCGCAAGGACCCGGGCAAGCCCCGCTTCGTGGCGGGCAGCATCGGTCCGACCAACGTGCAGTTGTCCCTCAATGCCGATCAGCCGGGGACGCGGCCCATCCAGTTCGACGACCAGGTGGCCTCGTACGCCGAGCAGGTCCGTGGACTGCTCGACGGGGGGGTCGATCTGCTCCTGCCGGAGACCTCGTTCGACACCCTCAACATGAAGGCCTGCCTGTTCGCGATCGGCAATGTCTTCGCCGAGCGGGGCTGCGAAGTCCCCGTCATCGTCTCGGGAACGATCTTCGACGGCGGGCGGACGCTGACGGCCCAGACGGTCGAAGCGTTCTACACATCGCTGCAGCACTTCCCGATGCTGGCAATCGGCCTGAACTGTTCGCTCGGCCCGCGCCAGATGAGGCCGTACATCGAGGCGCTCGCCACAACCGCCAGCCTCCCGGTCATCTGTTACCCGAACGCCGGTCTGCCGGACGGCATGGGGGGCTTCGACTCCAATCCGGAGGAGTTCACCGCGCAGGTTCGCGACTTTGCCGTGCAGGGTTGGGTGAACATCGTGGGGGGGTGCTGCGGGACGACGCCGGAATACATCCACAAGGTGGCCGACGCGGTCGCGGGGATCGCGCCCCGGCGGCCTCCCGCGCCGCAGCATATAGCGAACTTCTCGGGACTCGAGCGGTACGAGCTGCGTCCGGAGTCGAACTTCTACATGGTGGGAGAGCGGACGAATGTCACCGGTTCGCGAAAGTTCGCGCGGCTGATCAAGGAAGAGAACTACGACGAGGCGCTCGAGTGTGGCCCGCGAGCAGGTCGAGAGCGGGGCCAACATGCTCGACGTCAACATGGACGAAGGGCTGCTCGACTCGATCGCCTGCATGCAGAAGTTCCTGTGGCTGATCTCCGACGACGGGGACATCCCCGTCCCCATCATGATCGACAGTTCCAACTGGAACGTCATCGAGGCCGGGCTCAAATGCGTACAGGGCAAGGGGGTCGTCAACTCCATCTCGCTGAAGGAGGGGGAGGCGAAGTTCCTGGAACAGGCGCGGCTGGTGCGGCGGTATGGAGCGGCCGTCGTCGTTATGGCGTTCGATGAAACGGGGCAGGCGGTCACCGCGGACGACAAGGTCGCGATCTGCCGGCGGGCGTACCAGCTGCTGACGGAGCAGGTCGGTTTCCCTCCCGAGGACATCATCTTCGACACCAACATCCTCACCGTCGCCACCGGGATGGAGGAGCACAACAACTACGCGGTCGAGTTCATCGAGGCGGTCCGCCGCATCAAGCAGGACTGCCCCGGAGCCCTGACCTCGGGCGGCGTGAGCAACGTGTCGTTCTCTTTTCGGGGCAACGATGTCGTCCGCGAGGGGATGAATGCCTGCTTCCTGTACCATGCCATCCGCGCCGGCCTGGACATGGGCATCGTCAACGCCGGACAGCTCGAAGTCTATGACGAGATCGAGCCCCAGCTTCGC
Organism: uncultured Planctomycetaceae bacterium; assembly: GCA_963715185.1. Classification (GTDB taxonomy): domain Bacteria; phylum Planctomycetota; class Planctomycetia; order Planctomycetales; family Planctomycetaceae; genus CAVPPT01. The sequence goes on along the minus strand of CAVQRG010000007.1, from coordinate 56,857 downwards.
GAGCAGATCGAGGATGTGCTGCTGAACCGTCGGCCGGATGCGACCGACCGGCTCATCGACTACGCCGAGAAGATCAAGTCGACCGGCGGGGGACGCAAGTCGCCCGAGGCGGCGGCAGCCTGGCGTTCCGGCACGGTGCAGGAGCGCCTCAAGCACGCCCTCCTCAAGGGCATTACCGATCACATCGACGAAGACACCGAAGAAGCGCGGCAGCAGTACGAACGCCCGCTCGACGTCATCCAGGGACCGCTGATGGATGGCATGGCGGTCGTCGGCCAACTGTTCGGGGCCGGCAAGATGTTTCTGCCGCAGGTCGTCAAGTCGGCCCGCGTGATGAAGAAGTCGGTCGCGTACCTCGAACCGTTCATGGAAGCCGAGAAGGCCAGGGCGGCTGCACTCGGCGGCGAGAGCGAAGTGGCCGTCACCCAGCGGCCCGGTGCGCTCAATACCCGGGGCACCGTCGTCATCGCCACCGTCAAAGGGGACGTGCATGACATCGGCAAGAACATCGTCGGCGTCGTGCTGCGCTGCAACAACTTCGAGGTGATCGATCTCGGCGTGATGGTCCCCGCGGAGAAGATCCTCGCGACCGCCCGGGAAGCGAACGCCGACATCATCGGCCTGTCGGGCCTCATCACCCCGTCGCTGGAAGAGATGGTGCACGTGGCCAAGGAGATGCGGCGGCAGGAGTTCGAGGTCCCGCTGCTGATCGGGGGGGCGACCACCTCGGCCCGCCATACCGCGGTGAAGATCGCGCCGCATTACGACCACATCACCGTCCATGTGAAAGATGCCTCGACGGCCGTCCCGGTCGTGGAACAGCTGCTCGATGCCCAGCGACGTCCGGCGTATCTCGAGACCGTACGGGCCCACCAGGAGCGCGACCGTCAGAACTACGGGCAGCGTCAGCAGCAGAAGCTCGTGACGTACGCCGATGCGCAGAGCCGGCCCTTCGCCACCGACTGGGCCAGCGTGGACATTCCGACGCCGGCCTTTACGGGGCTGCGCGTGGTGGACGACCTCCCCCTCGAGACGCTGCTGCCCTACATCGACTGGTCACCGTTCTTCGCCGCGTGGGAACTGATCGGCAAGTACCCGCGCATCTTCGAGGACGAGGTGGTCGGTGCCGAAGCCCGCAAGGTGTATGCCGACGCCCGACAGCTCATCGACCGCATCATCGCCGAGAAGCTGCTGAGAGCGAAGGGAGTCTACGGGTTCTGGCCGGCCAGCTCGGTGGGCGACGACATTGTTGTCGATGCGCGGGTCTCGGGACATGACGCGCCGATCACATTCCCGATGCTCCGCCAGCAATGGGAGCGCAAAGGACAGTCCGACTTCCGGTCGTTGGCCGACTACATCGCCCCGGCCGATTCGGGACGCACCGACTATCTCGGGGCGTTCGCCGTCACTGCCGGGCATGGCTGCGAGGAGCTGGCGGCCGAATTCGAGGCCCAGCATGACGACTACCATGCCATCATGACGAAGGCGATCGCCGATCGTTTCGCCGAGGCCTTCGCCGAGTACCTGCATGCCCAGGCGCGGCGCGACTGGGGCTACGGCGCCGACGAACAGTTCTCGGGCGACGACCTCATCGCCGAGAAGTATCGCGGGATCCGTCCGGCATTCGGTTATCCCGCCTGTCCCGACCATACCCCCAAGTGGCGACTGTTCGAGCTGTTGCGGGCCCCGGAGCACACCGGGCTCCAGTTGACCGAAAGCCTGGCGATGCTGCCGACCGCGGCCGTCAGCGGCCTGTACTTCGCGCATCCCCAGGCCCGGTACTTCTCGGTGGACCGCATCACCCGCGACCAGGTGGAAGACTACGCCCGCCGGTCGGGGTTGACCATTCGGGACGCGGAGCGTTGGCTGGCTCCCAATCTCGGCTATGATGCCTGAGAGCCATGCGGCCAGGCATGACTCACGGGTGGAGTGTCTGTCTGGTCGGGCGATCCCCTGCGGATCGCAGCGGACATCAATCGCGCAAGGAATCTGGAATGACAGCCAAAGACCTGAACAAGCATCTCACCCAGCTCCGCCAGGAGCTCGCTGACGGGCCCGAACTGGATGACGCCTCGCGCGAGAAGCTCTCGGCACTCGTACAGGACATCCAGCAGGTCCTCGACCGCCAGGCCGATGCCGCTCAGGAGGACAGCGACGACGACTCGCTGGGCGATCGGCTGCAGGATGCCGTGCTGCATTTCGAGGCGGCCCATCCCCAGATCAGCCAGTTCATCGGCCGGCTGGCGGACGGACTGAGCCAGATGGGCATCTGACGCGCCGCTACAGGCGACCCGATCCGACAGCAGACACACCCCCAACCAGACCGCCCCCCGACGACGGCCCCATCGCCGCGAAAGGCAGACCGATGACCAACTGGGAAGCTGTGGCCACCATGGATGAACTCCCTGATGGCGGACGCAAATCGGTGATCGTCGACGACACGCCGGCCCTACTCATCCGCCTGGGCGAGCGGCTGTACTGCGTCGAGGATGTCTGCACACACGACGGACAGCCGCTCACCGACGGACCGATTGCGGACGGACAAATCACCTGTCCCCGGCACGGGGCCCGCTTCGACATCGCGACCGGTTCCCCCACCTGCATGCCCGCGACCGAGCCGGTCCGCACCTTCACCGTCGAGATCCGGGGCGACCAGGTCTTCGCCGCCGCCGAGTAGGGCGATGGCAGTCGAGGCTGGATCTTCACCGGGTAGCACCGGTTGGCCCAACCGGTGCCGCGCAGCGGCAAGATGCCTCCGGCAACGGAAGCGCATGCGACACACGTCGTCGGCACTCCCATCGACCTGATGTCGGCATTACAGCGGGCGGAACACGACGGCCAAGGAGACGCTTCCTACTCAAAGGCCTCCTGCGGGCCAGGCCCGCACCGGTTGCCCCAACCGGTGCTACCCCGCTCAGTTCGGAGTGATGATGTACGCCACGTTGTGCGACACCCGTCCTAACGGCAAAAGTCGTTCAACGGTGTCGTCGGGTCCCAGTTCAAAACGCCGATATCGGTCACGATCGTCGTGAAGCATCCGGTGGGCGCGTTTTTCAGCGTCAGACTGACGGTTCCCGAGCTGTTGGTGACTCCCTTGAGGCTCCACGAAGTGCCCGAGCCATGGAGCAGTGTCGCCGACACGGTGGTGTACGGAACCGGGCCCATTTCTCCGTCACTGATCTGAATCGAGACCAGGAGATTCTTCGATTTACGGGTGCCGTTGACGAGTTGGTAGGAAACCGAATCGACGGACGTGGTGGCGATCGACAGGATTTCCGCAGCGCATCGAGCGCCGAACTCCAGCTGCCCTGGCGTATCGAAGCGAAGATCAGGATAACCCGGGATCGTTGTAAGATCGTCCGTCGCGACCAGTGCGGTGTTGGGTGTGTCCTGCACAACATTCAGTATGGCGTTCGAGACTTCCAGACCGTAGGGCCGCCCGCTGGCACAGGGAGCTCGTCGACGACGAATGGCAGGTTCGGCTTCCCGGTCGCGTCCCGCACGGCCTGAATGAAGTTCGTCAGGTTCTCCTCATACGCCAGTGCCTGATCCTCGTATTGAGCGTCACGTCCTCCAGCCGACCAGATCATGCCGACGATTTCAGGTTGATAGACGGCCGGGTCCAGAAGCGCCAGGGCATTGTTGACTGAATCGACAAGCACCACCCACGATGGCCCTGGAGTCACAGGGTCGAAGTCCAAGGCGAGGCTATTGCCAGCACCCCTGGGTTTGATCAATGCGATGTTGTCGGCCGGACGCGCATCGGCCACGGCACGGCCGAACGTCAATTCGGGTCCGAACGTATCGGTCAACAACGTTGCTCCCGTGGCCAATCCGGGCTGCAGTTCCCACCAAACTCCATCCGCCGAATGCTGTTCGGTCCCACGAAAGACGATGACGTCCGGTTCGGCGCGATCAGTTCCGGTGCGTACGTCGCCAGTCCGTCCGGTCCGGAATGGGGCGTGTAGCCCTGCGCGTTGGTTGACCCACACAGCAATATGATCTTCACCGGAATCAACGGTGGCGGCGGATTCCCTCCTCCTCCGCCACCCCCGGGGGGCCTGGCCTGTGCCGTGCCGGCCAGCAGTAGCAGCGCGAGAGTCAGCAGGGTCAGGTTCCGGAGCGCCGGGAAGCGGGATCGCTGTGACATGGGGAAATCTCCATCGTGAGGGAGTCGGCCCGCGCGGTATCATCACAGCCGCCGCCGGGTGCGCAGACTATGGGCCCGGGGGTGCTGACGCGGCCGGTGGGGAGCTTGCCTGGCGGTCAGGCCTCACCGGCCGTTTTGTGTTTCGGGTTGTCAGTGTGGTGTTGTCAACATGCAGTTGTCAGCGTTGTGGGTCATCAACCTGCAGTCCTCCGTTCACAGTGGCGAGCGACGAGTCGCGAGGAGTCGTGGTTGACCCTCGTGTGCCACGGCTCTGTGAGCCGTGCCATGTCGCGCGATCTCCCTGATGCCTCTTGTCGCTGCGCGACCCCGGTTCAGGAACCGGGGCTACCCGCTGTTGAGTGCTGCTGGCGGACCAGCCCTCTTATAAGCCCTGCAGGAGGCAGAAAAGTCAGTCGCAGAGTTTTCCAAGTTTTTCGGGAGAGGACCGTAACCCGCTTGGTGATAAGCGATTCGGGATTGAAAAGTATTCAGGCGGAGAGACAGCGCCGGGTGGGGTGGGGTGACGTTGGCAGTCGGGGCGAGCGGGAGGCGTGAGCCTCCCGATTCCGCCGCTCGTCGCGATTCCCATCGGGGGACTGACGTCCCCCGCTCGCCAGGCAACACCAGTGCACACTGCTGGACCAGCCAGCAGTGGCACCCCGGCTCGCCATGCTCGACAGACATGCTCACCCATCTGACGGCGTGAGAGCATGCCACCCGCCGCATGTACCACTGGCATTTCGCCAGTGCCGATAGACGCCAGGTCCCGCAGGACCGGCGATCTGCGGGCCACGCCCCCCCCCGCAGCGGGCTGCCGTCGGCCACCTACTTCAGCGACTTCAGCACGTCGCCGATGTTCGCCCGCCCGCCATGCTCCTGGCTTACCTTCGCGTAGGTGATCTTGCCGTCCTTCCCCACCACGAACGTCGACGGATAGGCGGTCTCGCGCGGGGCGTCCCACCGCAGATGCCACGCGTTCGTAAACGTGTAGTCGGGATCAATCAGGACGGTGAAGTGGGGCGGCAGCTCGACGTCGCCGAAGAACTCCCGCGCATGCCCGGCCAGGTCGTCCGCCGGGCCCGGGTAGATCATCAGCACCTGCGCCCCCGCGTCGGCCAGCGCCTGCTGCTCCTTCAGGAATTGCCCCACCTGCCGACGGCAGATCGGACACTGATACCCGGGCCAGCCTCGCAGCACGGTCACGACGACCGGCCCCTTGGCGGCGAGTTTGGACAGGGTCACCTCGTGGCCGTCGGGGGAACTCAATGCGAAATCGGTAGGGGCCCGCCCCACTTCAGGCGGTGCCGGCTCGGCAGCGAATGCCGTGACGGGTGCCAGCAGGAGCAGTGTGGCAGCGAGACGCGAGAGCATGGCAGGCCTCCGTAAGGGGTGAGATGGGACCTTTCTCATTGTAGCCGATCAAACCGGTCCTTCCGCGCTGCACGCGGACGTGTGTCACCCACGGGTCCCTCGTTTTTGACCCACGTGGGCTTACCGACCGGTGCCGCGAAGCGCCGTTCTCGCAGCAAGCGCGATCATGCCGATCATAAACACGAGTCCAATCAGCGCGGCACCGGGTGCGTCGTCGGTGTCGCCAATGTAGATACCGAGGGCCGCGACCACCAAGCCCAATACGAGGAGGCCGAGCGCTTTGGCGAATGGCGTTGCTGTGGTTTTCATCACATCTCCGACAACAATGAGCCACCACTGGCCGGCGATCTGCCGGCCGGTGAAGCCGGTCCAACCTCCCTCTCCCCGCTGTAGCCGATCGTGGTCCGGTCAACGCCGGCGGGCTTTGACGCAGCGGAAGCCGACCGCATCGCTGGCTGCCTTGCGCACGACGGGACGGCGGAATCCGCTGTCCAGCTGACTGGCATCATCCCGCCACGAGCCCCCGCGCAGCACCTGGACACGCTCGCCAATGCTGGTCCACGCCGAGCCGTCCACCGGCGCACCCGTGTAGTCGTCGTGCCAGTTGTCGGCGCAGTACTCCCAGAGATAGCCATGCATGTCGTACAACCCCCAGGGGTTGGGCTTCAGGGCACCGACCGCCGGGTCGTTGCCCGCCGCATTTCCGGTGTGCCACGCGTACTCGTCGAGAAGCAACGGGGCATCGCCGAAGCTGTAGACCGTGGTACTGCCCGCCCGGCAGCAGTACTCCCACTCGGCTTCGCTTGGCAGGCGGATGACCTCATCCGCTGTGATGAGTTGCTCGGTTTGCAGCAGCGCGGTGAGTTGCTGACAGAACTCCCGGGCCTCGACCCAGGTCATCTGTTCGGCAGAGTTGCGCGGCCCTTGCCAGCGGCTGGGGTTCGCACCCATGACTGCCTCGTACAGGTTCTGCGGGACCTCGTACTTCGCCATGCGGAAACTGTGGGCGAAGGTGACGGTGTGCGTCGGCTGGGCCGCCGGCTGGGCGGTCGTCCCCATCGCGAACGACTGCGGGAACGGTCCTTCGCCCGGCGTGATCGCGACGAGTTCGTCGACGAACTGCCGCAACAACTGACGCGTGTCGTCCGAGACCTCCCGCGACGGTTCGCGGGCCTGGGCGGCCAGCAGCGCCAGCCCCGCCAACAGCAGTAATCCCGCACTCCACCGCCTGCCCATGGTCGTCACCCGGTGCCGACGCTGTCGTTCCCCTTGTGCGTGACCGACCGATCAGTCGCCCCCGGCCACATCGATTTCGTTCGTCACCTTGCGGACTCCCGGCTCGAGCCGCGCCAGCGCCTCCGCCAGCTTGCGGGCATCCTCCGAGACGGCAGTCCCCCGGAGGATTGCCCGCCCCTGGGCATCGACGTCAACGTCAATGCCCCCCAGCTGGTTCTGTGTCGGCAGAAAACGGGTCTGCAGGTTGGTGCGGACCACATCGACCGTCACGGGGGCAAAGTCGAAGGCAATGCGGTGCCGGGGTCGCAGTCGCTCCGCCCGGCTGAGGGTGGACGTGCTGCCCAGGCCGCCGCGCTGCTGGCCCCCACCTCGTCCTGCACCTCCACCGAACTGACCGAAGCTACCGAACTGCCCCCCCTGGCCAAACTGTCCCTGACGTGTTGTCTGCGTACCGGCACCCCTTTGCCCAGCACCGATGAACTCGGTCGGCATGGCCCTGCCGACGAATGCCCCCGTTGCGCCTGCGGTCTGCATCGACCCCACCTCGACGAACGCCGGTCCCGCGAGTCCGCCCCCCACACCTCCTGAACCGGCCGTGGCGCCCCCCGTGCCGCTGGCGCCGAGCCCGTAACTGAAGTTCGACCCGCCCGTGCCCCCCGTCGCACCCGATGTCGCGCCGCCAGTGGCGCGACGTGGTACCACCCGTCGTGGTGGTGGCGCCGGCCGTGGTGCCTCCGGTTCGCTGGGCGAACGCCGTCCGCGGTGCGTCCGCCACGAGCAACACAAGTAGGGTGAGCGTTCCCGCGATGGCTGCAGTTCGTGACATCAGGCTGACTCCTCCCTCAGGGTTCCGGCAGACGGGCGCACGCTCACCCCTCAGTCTACCATAGATACCGCAATCGAGGAGACCACGAACACCGGCGGGTCGGCGGCCGCCGCAGAAATCCCCTCCGCCCCTCACCGTCTCCCGAAACATCGTCAACCTTTCGGTAACCGGGACCGCTCCCTTATCCGTCAGACCTGCAGCCTGATGCCGGTTCAAAAACCGGGGCGACCGGTGCCGTCTCACCCCTTGAGGTGCAGCACCACCATCTTCTCTTCGGTCATCTCCCGCAGGGCGTAATGCGGGCCTTCCTTTCCCATGCCGCTATTCTTGAGCCCCCCGTAGGGCATGCCGTCCGCCCGCCACTGTGACGACCAGTTGATGTTGAGGTTGCCGGCGTCCACCTCCCGCGCGAACTTCAGGGCCCGGTCGAGGTCCTGGGTGAAGATCCCCGCCGCCAGTCCGTACGGGCTGCGGTTCGCCAGCCGAATCGCTTCGTCGATGTCGTCGAACCGGGTGATGGCGACGGCCGGCCCGAACAGCTCGTCCCGGCTGACGCGCATCTCGGGATCAACCTCGTCGAGAATCGTCGGGGTGTAGAGGGCCCGCTCGCGCGTTCCCCCCTGCACCAGTCGGGCACCGTTCGCCACCGCCTCGTTCACCCACGCCTCGACGCGCTCGGCGTCACGCTCGCGCACCATCGGGCCCATCCTCGTCGTTTCGGCCAACTGGTCCCCCAACGTCAGGGCACTGACCCGCGGCTTGAGGGCATCGAGAAAGTCGCCGGCCACCTTCCGTCCGGTGAGAATCCGCTGGGCCGAGATGCACACCTGGCCGGCGTTCGAGAACCCGGCGGCACAGACCGCCTGGGCTGCCTGGTCGAGGTCGGCATCGTCCATAATGATGACCGGGCTGTTGCTCCCCAGTTCCATTGTCACCTTCTTCATGCCAGCCATGCGGCAGATGGCGTGACCCACCTCGTAGCTGCCGGTGAAGCTGATCTTGCGGACACGCTGATCGGTGCAGATCGCCTCGCCGAGTTCGCCCCCTGGACCAGTGAGACAGGCGATGGCCTCCGGCGGCACACCGGCTGCGAGCAGAATTTCCGTCAGCTTGAGGGCCGACAGCGGTGTGTCGCTGGCGGGCTTGATGATCACCGCATTGCCCCCGGCCAACGCCGGTCCCACCTTGTGAGCCACCAGATTCAGCGGGAAGTTAAACGGGGTGATGGCTGCCACGATGCCACAGGGGACACGCAGCGTGAACCCGATCTTCCCCTGCCCGTTCTCGGTCCCGTCGAGCGGGACCATCTCGCCGGTCAGCCGGCGGGCTTCTTCAGCCGAGAGACGGATGACCTCGGCCGACCGTCGCGCCTCGACACGCGACTCGGCGAGCACCTTCCCCTCTTCCGCCGAGATCGTTCGCGCGAGGTCTTCGCTGCGCTCGAGCATGATGGCCGCGGCCCGGTCGAGAATCGCTCCCCGCTCGTAGGCAGACAGCTTGCGCATGGCCGCCGCACCGGACTGCAGCGTCGTCAAGGCCCGGCCCGAGTCCGCCACATCTCCCCGGGGGACGGTGTCGATCACGGCGCCATCGTAAGGATTGACGACGTCGATGGACTCGGGCTTGTCGTGCCAGCCACCACAGAGAAACATCTGCATCGGGAACTCTCCGCGAGGGAACTCGGCGAGGGACCGTTCACGCTCAGTATTCAGCGATCGGCCGGCAGCCGTCAACACTCCATCGTTCGCCGCTGTCGTTGACGGCGCGATTCCCAACTGGCAGACTGGCAGGGCAAAAACCCCGCCCCCGCCCCGCTGATCAGGAGACTGCCCGCCCATGTCACGAATTGCTGTAACGCTCTTCGTTGCCTCGCTGATCTGGTCTGCCGCCAGCGTCGAAGCCCGCGCCGAAAACTGGCCTCGCTGGCGGGGTCCGACCGGCAACATGCTCTCCACCGAGACCGGGATCGCGACCACCTGGGGACCAGACCAGAACGTCGCCTGGCGGGCGGCATCTCCCGGGCCGGCCGGATCCACTCCCGTCGTCTGGGGGGACCGCATCTTTCTGACAACGCTGATCGGCCCTGACGAAGGGGCCGACCTCGCCGTCGTCTGCCTGTCGACCGCCGGCAAGAAGCTGTGGCAGCGGACCGTCGGGGGCGGCAACCAGTGGGCCCGAGTCGACAAGGGCAATTCCGCCGCACCTTCCCCCGTGACGGACGGCCAGCACGTCTGGTACTTCTTCGGCACCGGCGTCCTCGGCTGTTTCGACCGGGAGGGCAACGAGCGCTGGCAGTTCAACGTGCAGGATCGCTACGGCAAGATCGACATCCAGTTCGGCATGTCGTCCACCCCCGTGCTCGACGGCGACGATCTCTATCTGCAACTGATGCATGGCACCATGCGCGGCAGCTATACGGTCCTCAAGATCGTCAAGCTCGATGCCCGCACCGGTCAGGAGATCTGGGCCGTCGATCGTCGGCCCGAGCCGGGCATCACCCTCGAAGAGATGTTCGAGACCAAGCACTCCTACGCCTCCCCCTTCCTGTACGCCGACGGGTCGCAGCGGTTTCTCGTGACGCATGGGGCCGACGCCACCGTCGGTTATGCTCTCGACGATGGTGCCGAGGTGTGGCGACTGGGAGGCCTCAACGGCCCGTCTCCGTTCAATCCCCAGAAGTTCGATCCCACGTTTCGCTTCGTCGCCACGCCGACCGCGGCCGAGGGTGCGATCATCGTCCCCACCGCCAAACGCGGGCCGCTCGTGGCGCTGCAGGTGACACCCGACCTCCACGGACGCATCGACCAGCCTTCGAGCGCATCCCCCTGGCATTTCCCGCGCACGCCCGATGTCCCCTGTCCGCTGATCGTCGACGGGCTGGTGTACTGCGTCGACGCCGGCTCGGGACAGGTCTTCTGCCTCGATCTGAAATCGGGGGAAGAGTTGTACTACGAGCGGGGGCACGGCGGCGTGCATTATGCCTCGCCCCTGTATGCCGACGGACACATCTACGTGACGGCGATGGACGGGACCGTCAACGTCATCAAGGCGGGCCGCACGTACGAGATCGTCGCCGAGAACACGTTCGGCGAAAAGATGACCGCCTCGCCGATCGTGGCCGACGGTGTCTTGTATCTCCGCACCTACGACGCCCTGTACGCCATCCGCGACGGGGCCCGCGCCGCGCGGTGACGCCGTGGCGTCACGTTCGTTTTTCCACCGGAGCGTTGAGATCCACCTCGGGTCGCCAGAGGTTGTGGGGCACCCGTGGTGTGTGCCAACAGAAGACGGCGACGACGGCTTCAGGATAACTCCCACCCCGGGCGATACGTTCCGTGAATCACCGGTTCCCAGCCGGTCAGGTTGGTGATGGCCATCGCTGCAGAATCCCACTCAATCCGCTGCTGCAATCGCAGGGCGGCGACCCCCAGCAGGGTGATCTCCGTCAGCACGGCGCCGTATTCGAAACGGGAGCTCGCCGGTGGGCCTCCTTTGATCGCATCCACCCAGTCGCGGTGATGACCATTGCTGCGGGGGATGATGGCGGCCGGCTGGGGGAATTCCGCCGCCCGGGATTCAGGCCAGAGCCTGGCTGTGCCGCCGGCACCATCACACACGAGAACCCCTTCGTCGCCGACAAACAGCACGCCGCGACGTGGCAGCTCTTCGCCAGCGGGAAGTTGTGCCGGCCGGGCCGGTCGCAGCCCGCCGCTGTACCAGGTGATGCGCACTTCGGGCTGACTGCCGTCCGCTGCGAAATCGAAGTAGCCGATTTCCCCGTAGGGAATGATCTCGCTGTTCGACTGGCCCGCGGGATGCATTTCGACGCTCCGGGGTGCCTTCAGGTTCAGAGCCCACACGGCCGAATCGAGATCATGACACCCGAAGTCTCCCATGGCTCCGCAGCCGTAGTCCCAGAAGTCGCGCCAACTGACGGGCGCATACGCCGAATGGAATGGGACGACCGTGCGCGGACCGAGCCACAGGTCCCAGTCCAGGCCTTGCGGAACCGGCATGGCAGCGGCCGGTCGCCCCTCCAGGCCCGGGTTCCAGCGGGTGGCGGGCACCCACGCATGCACTTCCCGAACCGTCCCGATCGCCCCGGCTCGAATCGCCTCGACGGTTTCGCGAATCTCGTCGCGCGAATGGCCCTGGTTGCCCATCTGGGTCGCCAACCCGGTGTCTTTGGCCACTTGCGCCACCAGCCGCGCCTCAGCCACGTTGTGCGTCAACGGCTTTTCACAGTAGCAATGCTTTCCCTGGCGCAGCGCCGCCAGACTGACGGCGGCGTGCAGATGATCGGGAGTCGCACACAGCACCGCATCGACGTCCTTGTGCGTGTCCAGCAGCTCGCGAAAGTCGACATACTCGGCGCACTGAAAACTGCCTGACTTGCCGGCATAGTGCTGCTGGATTTCCGCATGCGCCGGTTTCCGACCGGCCACACCCTTGTAGTAGAAGCCACTGAGATCCCAGTGCTCGGCCGGATCGGCAATGGCGGTGATCCGCACGTCGTCGAGCTTCATCAGTTCGCGCGCGTTCTGCAGCCCGCGACCGCCGGCTCCGACCAGGGCCACGTTGACGATCTCGCTGGGCGGGGTGTGATTCGCGCCCCCCAGCACGTGACGAGGGACAATCGAGAACGAACCCAGGCCCGCAGATCCCGCCGCAACTGTGGCCAGAAAACCTCTGCGAGTCAGGCGCGTCGATGATGCAGCCTGCGGATTCCGGGAAGCAGTCATCGATCGATTCCCCGTGTTCGGATGCGGAACGATCGCACCTCGTTGTGCGTCGCTACCGAGTATCCCCCGGCTGGTCCGGGACTGTCAAACGCGAGGCTGGGAACACGCGTGAGCGGGAGCTGCCAGCGCCAGCCGGGTCCGGGAGAACCGTGAGTGCGCGGCGGCCCTACTTCAGTGCGACGCCGGGAAGTGCCTCTCCATTGGTGTCGAGAATCTGGAAGTGGTGGATGCCGACTTTCTGGCCGTCGGAATAGGTCCACACCACGTCCTTGTCACGATTGACCTCGAACAGCTTTGGTGCCTGCGGGTCCTTCTTTCCCCCCGCGTAACACGCGATGACGAAGTTGCCGTTGGGCAGCACCTGGCCGCCGCAGGGATCCTGTAGCCAGGGCCCCGGCAGATCGTCGTTGGTCAACTGCCAGACGATCTGTCCCGCTGCGTCGAAGTCGACCACGCGATTTCCGTTGGTGCAGCAGACGAGCGTGTGGCCGGCCCCATGACGGATCGCCGTGAAGGGCCAGGTGTGAATGCTTCGCGCCGTGTCACCGGGCACGGTCGTGTCCAGCTTCGAGAGCACCCGACCGTCGGCCGCGTAGTTGAACACGGCGAAATCCAGCAGATGCGGAACCAGGTAGGTACCGTCGGACAGCTTGCGCGCCATGCGGGTCTGCAGGTGATGATTGGCCTGCTGACAGGCCAGGGGAAACTCCACAAGGATCTTGCCCGATCGATCCACTTCGAGCAGCCGCGGATTGTCGCCCGCCTCGGTGATGACAAACGTGCCCGTCGCGGTCGGATGGGCACTGTTGACTTCGGATTGCGTCCCGTTCCAGACCAGTGACTCCTGGCCGTCGGGTGAGATCTCGATGACGGCCCCGCCGGGGTAGCGCTGCCCCTTGCTTAAAGTCAACACGATGCGGCCGTCGGGGAGCAGGTATCCGTCGCGCGTGGCCTGCGGATACGTCCAGGACTTGTGGCCGGCAGCGTCGACCCGGTACGTCTGCTGGCCGAACGCGATGAAGCCGTGGGTCGTGTCCATGACGTCGGCCGACTTGCGCCGCCGCGGCTGCTTGACGGCCACCTGCAGCGTTCGGGGCCCCTCGTCGAAGAACCTGGCGCCGCTGCCGGTGTGATCGATGTCACCCAGTTCACGTCGCGCACGCTCGATGCGTTTCATCAGCGAGGCGACGACATCGGGATGGGCGGCGGCGACGTTGTCGGTTTCGCCCGGATCCTCGTTCAAGTTGAACAGCAGGGTCTCGGGCACCGCTTCGATCATCCGGCCCCACCAGCCGAGGCCCGCCGGTGCTTTCGCTCGCGGCAGGACCAGCTTCCAAGGGCCGCTGCGCACACCGGTCAGCAGGCACCCCGAGTAATACAGATACTCGTCGCGCGGGCTGGCTTCCGTCTGTCTGGTCAGGAAGTCGGTCGCATCTCTGCCGTCCAGTTCGACGTCGCTCAGCGTGCCTTGGGCGATGGACGCAAACGTGGGCAGCAGGTCCATCGTGCTCAGAATTTCATCGGACGACCAGCCCGCCGGGATGGTGCCCGGCCATCTGGCGATGAAGGGCACGCGGCAGCCGCCCTCCCACGCAGACATCTTCCAGCCGCGAAATGGATCTGCGTTGCCGGAATGGTCGCGCGGAATAAAGACTTCCCCGGTGGCTTCCATGCCGCGCGTCGTTTCCACCCACGGTCCGTTGTCGGACGTGAACACCACGAGCGTCTTGTCATCGAGACTGAGTTCCTTGAGCGTCTGGAAGATCTCGCCACACGACCAGTCGATCTCTTCGATCGCATCGCCGTAGCGACTGCCGGCGGACTTGCCGGTGAAAGCCTCCGAAGCACCCAGCGGAATGTGCGGCATGTTGTGGGCGAGATACAGGAAGAAGGGCCGGTCGGAGTGAGCCTTGATCCAGTCGATTGCTTCGCGCGTGTAGTCGGCGGTGATGTCATCCCAGCTCTCCACCGTGTCGACGACGACTTCCTGGTTGCGAAAGATCGGGCTCCGGAACTTGTTGTCGTCCACGAAGACGGTGAAGCCGTTGTACTTCGGTGTGCCATAGAAGTAGTCGAAGCCCTGCGCGTTCGGCATGGTCGCCGGGCCAACCCCGCCGGGCTTGTCTGGTCTGTCGAGCGCCAGGTGCCACTTCCCGATCAGGCCTGTGGCGTACCCCGCGTCGCTCAGGACTTCGGCCATCGTCGTCTCTTTCGGATGCGGCACGGTGTGCAGGCGTTTCTGATTCCCCGGCTCCGCGATCCGAATCGGATACGAGCCCGTCATCAGTGCGGCTCGCGACACGCCACAGACCGGTTGCGCATAGAAGCTCGTCAGCCGCACACCTTCTGCGGCCATCTGGTCGAGATACGGCGTACGGATGTTCGGCGAGCCGAAGCAGCCCAGATCCTGGTACCCCTGATCGTCGGTCAGAATGAGGATGATGTTCGGACGCGGATCGTCGGCCGGCAGGGGAAGGGCTCCCGCCGGCGAGAGCAGCAGCAGCACCGCGGCGGTCGCCGGCTTCCAGAGACACCGTGGCATGGATGTGTTCACTCCGGATCTCCGTGCGTTCGTGACGAGGTCGCCGGGAGGGCGAGTTTCCCGACCGGCACCGCCGCCCCCACGTTGGCGATGCCGGGCCCATGGTAGCTCTTGCCCAGGGGCAGGATCATCGGTTCTTCGTAGGGTCGCGCGGGCACCATCGCTGCGATGACATCAACGCGGTCGCGGATGTCCTGCGGGAGCGGGCCTTTCTCGACGGCGGACACGCTGGCCTCGAGTTGTTCCACGGTCTTGCAGCCAATGGGAATCGTGGACACGTCCGGGTCGGAGATGGCAAACCGCAGGCACAGTTCCACGGCCGACATCCCGGATTCATCGAGCAGCTCGTAGTACGCGAGCAGTTGCTGCTGGCGCGCCGTGGCCAGCCAGATCGGCTTTCGGCGCACCTCGTCGTCCGCACGTCGGGCGAGAAACCCTTGTCCGAGTGCGGAACCCAGGATCACTCCCATGTCCCGCTCGACCGCGGCGGGAATGACCGTCTGCCGGGCTTCGCGAAACAGGGCGTTGTAGTTGAAAGCCGTCAGCACAACATCGAAGAGATCGCTCTCAACGAGGGCCGTCAGTTCCGTGACGGTGGTGCCCGCCAGTCCCGCATGGCGAATCTTGCCGGCCGCCTGCAGTTCGTCGAGGAGTTCCAGCACCGGGCCCTCCAGCGGATCGTAGCTGGTCCACCACGGATACTGCTGCGGCCGATCGGGTTCGTGAATCATCAGGAGGTCGATCTGCTCGCGACCCAGCAGGCGCAGGCTCTCGTGGACCGATGTGCGCAGGGCGTCGCTGTCCTGGGGGTTGAAGGGTTGAGGCCGCCCACCCAGTTTCGTCGTGATGATCAGCGGGGCGTCCAGTCCGCGAATCGCCTGGCCCACCGTCTGCTCGCTGTCGGCATAGGCCGGCGCGGTATCAATCGCGTTGATGCCCAGTTCGAGGGCCCGCTGCATGATCCGGCGGGTTTCCGAGGCACCACCCGCCAGCGACGAGGTGTACAGCCCGCCAATCGACAGCACGCTCACCTCGAGAGCCGTGCGTCCCAGTCGTCGCATCTGCATGGGGAACCTCTGCTGCTCAGGGCCGTGTGGTCAGGCGAGCACGCCTTCAATCACGTGCCCCTTCACATCGGTCAGTCGCATGTCGCGTCCGCCGAATCGGAAGGTGGACCGCGTGTGGTCAACGCCCAGCAGGTGCAACATGGTGGCATGCAGGTCGTGGATCTCGGTCCGGTGCTCGATGGCCTTGTAGCCCCACTCGTCGGTCGCTCCGTACACGGTTCCCGGCCTGACACCGCCGCCGGCCAGCCACACGGTAAAGCCGTACTGGTTGTGGTCGCGACCGTTCTTGCCTTGCGCGAATGGTGTGCGACCAAACTCGCCCGCCCAGACCACCAGCGTTTCGTCCAGCAAGCCGCGCTGACGAAGATCCTTCAACAGCGCGGCGATCGGCTGATCGACAGCACGGGCGTTGTTCTCGTGTCCCTGCTTCAGATTGGAATGCTGATCCCAGCGGTCGCCGCCGACCGCGGGACAGGTCAGCTCGACAAACCGCACGCCCCGTTCGACCATCCGGCGGGCGATCAGGCATTGTGCCCCATAGATGCGCGTCGGCTCGAACTCCGACTCCAGCCCGTACAGCCTCTGGATGTAGGCGGGCTCGTCGGTCAGCGTCATCACTTCGGGAACGGCCATCTGCATGGCATAGGCAAGCTCGTAGTTGCGGATCGCCGACTCGAGACTGTCGTGCCTGCCGAACTGCTGGATCGCCAGGCCGTCCAGTCGATGGATCAGATCGAGCTTGTGGCGCTGCTGCTCGACCGTCGGCTCCGTCCGTTCGATATTGGCGACCCCGCTGCCCGCTGGTTGGAACACAGACCCCTGATAACTCGCGGGCAGAAACCCGCTGCCGAAACAGTCCAGACCACCCGGCGGAATCAGACCTCCGTTGATGACGACAAAGCCGGGCAGATTCTGGCATTCGCTGCCGAGCCCGTAATTGACCCAGGCGCCCATGCTGGGCCGGCCCTGCAGTCCGCTGCCCGTATGCAGGAAGTAGTTGGCAAACGTGTGCTCGGGAAACTCCGAGACCATCGAGCGGATGACGGCCAGCTCGTCGACGCAGGTGGCGATCTGCGGAAACAGATCGCTGACCGGGATGCCCGCGTCGCCGTACTGCCGAAACTTCCAGGGACTCGCCAGCACGTTGCCGTTGTTGTTGAACTGGGTCGGTTCGACCGCGAACAGGCTCCCGGGATCCTGTCCGTCGTACTTGTCCAGCAGCGGCTTGGGATCGAAGGTATCGATCTGCGATGGCCCGCCATCCATGTACAGGAAGATGATGTTCTTCGCGCGCGAGGGATGATGAGGGCCATGACCGGCCCGGCCCGGTGCCGCGTCCTGCAGGTTCCCATCGCTGAACGCCGCGTCCTGCATCAGGCCGGCCAGCGCCACGGCACCGAAGCCGCTGCCACAGCGCCGCAGCATGTCGCGACGGGAGGTGGGCTGCGCCTGCTGCCTCCGGCAGGGATACGGATGGGGGGTGTTCATCGCAGGAAAATGAACTCCTTGGTGTTGATCAGCGCATGTGCCAGGTCGGCCCACAACGACAGATCATCCTCGGAAACGCCGCGTCCGACCGCTTCCGCTGTCACGAAGTCCATCGCGATCGCTGCCTCCCCGTCGGTCGGTGGCCGGGCAAATGCCGTCTGGTACAACCACGCGATGCGGGACTCGGCACACTCCTCCCGGCTGATGGCGCGCTCCGCCCAGTGCCGGGCCTGCCCGACCACGAAGGGGTCATTCATCAGGATCAGGGCTTGCGCGGGCACATTCGACACGTTGCGACGACCCATGGTGCTGAACGGAGCCGGCGTGTCGAACGTCAGCATGAACGGAGACAGGAAATTGCGTCGCACGGCTGTGTAGATCGAACGTCTTCCGGCTCCATCCAGTGGCCCGCTGACCCGGGGGCGACCTCGACCATCCATGAAGGGGGTCAGATGCACCGGGACCGATTCGCCGTACAGAGTCGGATCGAGCTGACCGGAGAGCGACAGCAGGGCATCGCGAATCGTTTCCCCTTCGAGTCGTTTCGGCGGCCGGTGATGCCACAACAGATTCTTGGGATCGGCAGCGATGGCGGCGGCATCCGGCTGACTCGAGAGCTGATACGTCCGGGACAGGACGATGTAGCGAATCATCTGCTTGATGCTGTGGCCTTGTGCCACGAACGTGGTTGCCAGATGATCGAGCAGGTCTGGATCGGTCGGCCGCTGCCCGAGCACCCCAAGATCATCGGTCGTGGCGACAATCCCGCGTCCCATCAGATAATGCCAGATCCGATTGACGATCACGCGCGACGTCAACGGATTGGCGGGGTCGTTGATCTGCTCGGCCAGTTCCAGTCGGCCACTTCCCGACTTGATGTCCATCGGCTGGTCACCGGTCAAGGCCGTCAGAAAGTGGCGGGGCACCACCTCCCCCGGCTTGGACGAATTGCCGCGAATCAGGATGTGGTCATCCTCGCCCGTGCCGTCCAGCATCGCCATCGCCAGCCGCGAACGACGCATGACACGGGCCTGCAGGGCGGCTCGCTCGCCGGCCCAGGCCGTCGCCAGCTCCAACGCCGTCGCGCCGAGCACCTGACCCGCAGTCTCCGCGAAAGCTGACGCCGCTGACGCGGTGCGGGCCTGACGTTGCTCCAGGTACGCGCGGACGTCGGGCGACGCCCCCTGTGTGACGCAGAATACCTCCAGCCGCGCATCCACCGCCGGCGTGAACTCCAGGTGCAGGCGGTGTCCGACGTACCGACTGAGATCCAGCTCGACCCAGTCGTCGTTCGCTTCGATGGCCTTGATCGTCTGACCATGCAACGGCCCGGCCACCAGGCGGTGAGAATCCACACACGCGACAACATGACCCTCGCCCCGGACGCGACACGCCACCGCACCGTTCGTCAACGCAAATGTCGGCGTCCGCAGCGTGCGACCGCTGCGCGGCAGAGTCGCGAGTCCACTCCGGTCCTGAACAGGCTCGGCAGACAGCGACTCCAGTCCGTTCCAGAACGAATCGCTGACAGCAGCGTCGCCGGCGGCAAAACGGAGCGTCGGCTCCCCCTCCGCCGTGTCCAGCCAGGCCTGGCCGACACGTCGCGGTTGCGGGCCGAAGAGAAACCCGTCCTGCAGGAAGTCTGTCGACGCGATCGTTTCGTAGTCGACCGCGACGAACGGCAGGATGTCGTCACCGACCGGTTCCGGGTTCGGCAATTCCACACCAGCCTGCAGCAATGCCTCCTCGATGATGCGCCGATACTTCCCATCGACTGCGGCCAGCTCCTCCGCGATGTGGCGATTGTGTTCCAGCGACTCGAATCGCACCTGGCGATAGTCGCTGCTTTGCAGAAAGCCCGACAGCGAATAGTAGTCCGCCGTCGAAATCGCATCGAACTTGTGATCGTGGCAGCGCGGCACACGACACCGTGACTCCCAGGAACGTCTTCGACATCACATCGAGCATGTTGTCGAAACGATCGGCCTCGTCCTTGCGGATGTCGACCGGCGAATGCACCCATTCTCCCAGAAACCAGAACCCGGTCCCCAGAATCGACTCGTTGAATCCGCGTTCCGGGTGCAGCCGTGGCTCGACGAGCAGGTCTCCGGCAATGTGTTCGCGCACCAGTTGGTCGTATGGCACGTCGGCGTTGAAGGCACGGATGACGTAGTCGCGATACTGAAATGCGTTCGCGGCATCGTTGTCGAACTCGTGCCCGCGCGATTCGGCATAACGCACCAGGTCCAGCCAATGCCGTCCCCAGCGCTCGCCGAAGTGAACCGATGCCAGCAGCTCCTCCACCAGTCGTTCCGTCGCGACGGGTGACGTGTCACCCAGAAAGGCGGCTGTCTGCTCGGGCGTCGGGGGCAAGCCGATCAGATCGAGATAGAGACGCCGCAACAATGCCGACCTGTCCGCGTCGGTGGCAGGTTGCAGCTGTGCGCTCTCCAGGCGGGCGAGCACAAAGTGATCCAGATCGCTGCGGGGCCACGACTGCTGGGCCACTGCGGGAATCGCAGGCGATCGCACAGGATGCCAGACCCAGTGCTCGCGCCTGCGCTGCTCCATGTCGTAATCGGGTCGCCCCCGCTCTGCAGTGGGAGTCGCTTCGTCCGGCCAGGGCGCACCCATGTCGATCCAGCGCTCCAGCGTCCGGATGTTCTCCTCCGGCAGTTTCCCCTGGGGCGGCATCTCGTACGACTCGTACCGGACCGCTTCCATCAACAGGCTGGCGTCGGCGTCACCCGGCGTGAGCGCCGCGCCGGAATCCCCACCACGCAGCAACGCGGCGCGACTGTCCACAAGCAGGCCGGCCTGCAGCTTGCGCGCCTGGACGCTGTGGCACGCATAGCAGTGCTCCGCCAGTAGCGGCCGGACTTCTTTCTCGAAGAACTCCAGTGGATCCACCGTGGGGGTCGGCTCGTCGGCAGTCCCCTGGTTGCACGCGACCACCGCGAACGCACTCAGCAGCGCGACACTCGCCAGGAATGGTCGATGCAGGCTCATGGAGGCGTGAACGCGGAGGAAGGAACGACGAGCTCTCGCCAGGGCGTCACCGGCGACTCTCTGTCGATTATGACGCCAGATGCCAGAATAGCGAGGACAATTCGCCTCCGGGCAGTCACGATGTGCCCCGGGGTGACCCGCTGAAGGTGGGTCGCCCCGGTGCTTGAACCGGGGCGGCATAACCTCTCAACCTGTTGAAAACCAAGCCCGAAGCGCCAGCGAGGGAATCCCGGAGGACCAATCACCCGCGAATCCGGGCTCCACTCGTTCGCGCGTCGTGCCGGCATCCGATGATTCAACGGGTTGCAACGACCGCACCATCGAAGTGCTCCGAGTCCACCATGACCGCCGGCGTACGAAGCAGGCATCGGACCATCCCCGCCTGAAGGTGGCCCGCTCTGAACTCTCGGCACTCGCCCCTCGGCTCTGTGACGACATCCGGACGGTGCAGGAACTCCTTGGCCACAGTGACGTTCGGACGACGATGATCTATACTCACGTCCTGAACAAGGGCGGACGCGGTGTCCGCAGCCCGTTGGAGGGCATCCGGGACCTGCTCCGAAGCGAGATTCGGGATAAGCGGCGGAACGTTATCCGGAATCGAAGTGCGGGATAATCCTCCAGTCGCGTTGACGGCACTTCTACGCAAGCCCTTTCCAGAACGAGACCTGTCACCAGATCTGCCACTTCCCACTGGAGCGTTATCCGGAAACGCCCGCGGATTATACAGGTCTGCATAAACACTAGTTCGCCGACAGGCTATGGAGACCAACAATTCGAAAGAATCTTGTTGGACTTGCACGCAATGGCGTGTTCCCGTTCAGGATGGAACCATGTGGAAACTGCGACGTA
This sequence comes from uncultured Planctomycetaceae bacterium, assembly GCA_963715185.1. Lineage (GTDB taxonomy): Bacteria > Planctomycetota > Planctomycetia > Planctomycetales > Planctomycetaceae > CAVPPT01. The sequence goes on along the minus strand of CAVQRG010000007.1, from coordinate 35,574 downwards.
GATTGATTGGGCTGTGCTTAGTCCCCGTCCTCTTGGCTGTGCTGGATGGCACGGTTACTTTAATTGGTCAGCCGGCGGCCTACTGGGCAGGCGACCATTCACGTGTGCTCGAAGGTACCGGGATTCCGCATCCTACTGACTGGTCCTGCTGCTTTCGTTGCGGGTCATATGGTGTGGCAGTTGGCATTTGTCGGCATGATTCTTCTACTGCCTTCGACGCTGGCATTGCCGTTTGCCTCATGTTCACGCTGGGACATACGATTGGCGCGTTCTCCTGGATAAACAGATTTCCGCACGGTCGAGAGCTGCCGATTTTTATCAATGCGGCAGCCGTGCAGGCTTGGCTCTTGGCATTCATTGGTGGGGGTGTTCGCACGGATGATACCCCCTTGGGAGCCATTGCCAAACGCTCCGCTGGGCAGTAATCGCGTTGCTGTGGGCTGTCCCAATTCTCTATACATGGCCGCCGCTCTAGGGCGGATCGCCGTAACCATCCGCTGCAGCAGACGGCGGGGCGCTGATTCGCTGTTTCGTGACTACAGCTCACCGGTGCCCCGCCGCTGCTGAGCTTGGTCGTTATGCCACTGTGATACCCAGCGATATTTGCCGCATTCGAGTGTAAGAGCCACCTGCGGGCATCAAGCTGAGATCCGCGCAAACGAGGATACCGATGACGCCGAAAATACTGCCTGCTCAACCGTTTGCCACAATCGCGCTTATGTGCCTGTCAACGGCCGTTTTGGCTGAGAACGTCCGCGGCGCGGACCTACCCAACGTCCTGTTCATCTCGGTCGATGACTGGAATGATTGGGTCGGTGCTTACGGGAACACGCAAGCCAAGACCCCCAACCTCGACAAGCTGGCGGCGCGTGGCGTGGCGTTCAAGTACGCCCATACCTCCGCAGTCTACTGTGCCCCATCTCGCACCTCGCTGTTAACAGGCTTAAACCCGCATACGACCGGTGCCTACACCGATGAGCCGCACTTTGCCAAAATGAATCGACCGGCCGCCAAGGACCTTCCTCTTTGGTTCCGCGAACACGGCTACTACGTGGCAGGCGGTGGCAAGATCTATCACCATATGCCCGGATTCATCGACATGCGTGGTTGGGACGAGTACTTCATCTGGAACGAAGATCTGAAAAAGAGAGGCTGGGGCCTGGACTCCTGGGGTGACGGGCGACCGCTGCCCGCGGAACTGCCGTCCAGCCCAATCGCGAAACATCTGCTTGAGCAAGAGATGCGGCTTTTTCCGGACAAGATACACGACAAGGTCAACTCTCACATGGAATGGGGAGCATTGACCAACGATGTTGAAGAGAAGATGGCCGACACCATTTGCGCCAACTGGGCAGCTGAATTCCTCAGGACGAAGAAAGTCCCCGGCGGAAAGCCGTTCTTTCTGGGCTTCGGGCTGTATGCGCCGCACAAGCCGAACTTCGTGCCGAGGAAGTATTTCGACATGTATGAGTTAAACGACGTGGAGCAACCTGGAATGCACCCTGGTGACCTCGACGACTTGCCTCCGCTGCTTAGAAAAAAAACTATCAGCGCGAAAGAATTACGTTGATACGCCCATGCGTCAACTCATGTGCGGCAAGCAGGCAGTGCGTGGTTATTTGGCGGCACTGTCTTACGCAGACGCAATGGTCGGCCGCGTGCTTGACGCCTTGAATGAGGGGCCGTACGCCGAAAATACCATCGTCGTGCTCTGGAGCGACAACGGTTACCACCTCGGGGAGAAAGGATGCTGGGCAAAGCACACCCTATGGGAGCGGACCTCGAATGTGCCGTTCATCTGGGCTGGCCCGGGTATTGCAAGAGGTAAGACTGTCGACACCACAGTGAGCCTTCTGGACACCTATCCAACCCTGATCGAGTTGTGCGATCTTCCGGCCAACGATTCCAATGACGGTGTGTCACTCGCGTCGGTGCTGGCCACGCCGGATACGGCCAGCGACCGGACCGTGCTTCAATCCGACCACACCAGTTTTTCGCTCATCAACACGAGATGGCGATACACACGGTACAGCAACGGCGAGAAGGAGCTATATGACGTTGCCGATGATCCGGGTGAACATCACAACCTGGCCGATCGCGCAGACCATCAGACCAAAATCAAGTCGCTTATGAAACTGTTACCCGAAACGGCAGCTCCGATTGGCCGCAGCCCGGGACCCGAACCGGAAGACTTGCGGCTCACAATTACGGGGGACACTTTTGAATGGGTAGAGAAAAAGACTGCCGTGGAACAAAGGAGATAAACTTCGGCTAAGCCGGTTCGTTACGATCGGACGGCACGGACCCAATCACTTCGCAATTGCGAACAAACACAGAGGCGACTCATGGGCGTTCAACTCGATTGCGACACCCACCGTTGGCATAACAATCGGTTGCACGCGGAGCCGCGGGCCGGGCGGTCTTTGAATTCAATGTCGTTCGCCGCGGCCCGGTGAACCCGGTCGTTCGGCCCAAAACCGCGGGGCCGCCCGCTTGGGCACAGTATCTATGCCATCCATGCGATACATCCAGATCACCTCGCACGAGTCGATCAAGGCCATCGACGTTTCGACTCAGATTCACTTCCTGCTCACGCCCGGTGAGGGACGAAGTCCCGACACGCCATTAACAGATTTGACGGTAGGCGGGGTAGACATCAGTGGTGACGACGAGAAATACAATGTCCGCTTGTTGTCGAGCAAGCGCGTCGCGACGGTGGCCAAGGCGTTGCAGACGCAGTCTTGGGAATCACTTGACAGAGTGGCAAAGGCGGGTACGGACATATACCCTCCTGGTTCTTGGCATGTGGGGTTGCGACCCGATTTCGAAAACCTTCGTGACTTCTTTTCCGACGCGGGTGAGAAGGGGTACGCCATTATTAGGGTATCATCTAAACGGTAGTAGCGAAGACAAGCGGAGTATTTGCGGCGAACAATGTGCTGCAGCAGACACGCCGGCCATTTCGGCCCCGCGCGGCGCGATGTCATTCTGGGCCGCCGTGGTGCTGAGCACGGTCGTTCGCCATTCAATCTACAAGGGATTCTGCACTATGTCAGATACAACAACCTTTCTTTCGTCTTGCGCTCTCGCGTTGGCCTTTACAGCCATTTCGCTCAGCACATGCCACGCCCAAGACGCGACCAGGGATTCTTCATTTGTTCAGTATGGAGAAATGCACGAGGCGATTGGCCAACGCCAGCACCAATCGCGAGTCGCGTTGAAGAAAATCACTGACCTGCCACATTTCTACGGGGTTGGCGCTTTGGAGGGTCTGCAGGGGGAAATCACGATTCTGGATTCGGCGGCAATTGTCACCGGCGTCGCGCGGGATGGACTCCCTGAGCCGAAAGAGATGACCGATGTCGGCGCAACCATGCTCGCTGGCAAGTCCGTCGAGACTTGGGCCGAGACTACCTTGGAACGAGAGGTCGAGGTTCAGGAATTCGACAAGACGATCGAGGCCATGGCAGCCACACTGGATATCGACACTGCGAAGCCATTTGTGTTTCTGGTCGAAGGTGAATTAACTGACGTTCGACTTCACGTTATCAATGGTGCGTGCCCAATTCGTGCTCGGATGAAAAAAGAAAACATCGACGAGGACAAACTGCCTTTTGAACTGGAAACAAAAACGTTGAAGGGAACACTTCTTGGGGTTTATGCCGCAGATTCGGTCGGGAAATTGACTCACCCGGCAACAAGCGCGCATGTCCATCTCGTCTACACGGACGACAAAACAGGCAATCACATCACTGGCCACATCGAGCAGGTTGGTCTGGCAAAGGGCGCCGTCTTGAAGCTTCCGGCCGATGGCGAACAAAGCGATGAACGCGAGCCGAAATAGCCCGGGCTGGCTCGCGGCGCTCGGCAACGTCAACTCCCGGCCGCGCGATCGCAAACGTTAGCCGCCAAGGGATCGAGGAGGTGAGCGTATCGACCGCTTGACTTGGATTCTTGCCGGGGGACTGCTCATGAGCGCCATCGCGCTCGTGGGTGGTGTGACGACACTCCTCCGGCCGGCAACGCTGGAGAGGTTGCTGCTTCCCCTTGTGGCCTTGGCCGCCGGAACGCTGTTTGGCGGCGCCTTCTTTCACATGATTCCAGAAGGAACGGCCACTCTGGAGCCTCTTACGGCTGCGGTGTGGCTCGTCGGTGGATTCACGGCTTTCCTCGGCCTTGAGCAGTTTCTCCACTGGCACCAGTCACATGGCGCTCCAACCGAAGTCCGCAAGCCGGTCACCTACCTGGTACTCATAGGTGACGCCATTCACAATTTCCTCGGAGGGCTCGGCATTGCCAGCACGTTCCTCATCAACCCGTCGGCAGGAGTCGTTGCATGGATCGCCGCTGTGGCGCACGAGGTGCCACAAGAGCTTGGCGACTTCGGGATTCTGGTTCATGGGGGTTTCCCCCGCCGCCACGCCTTGCTTTGGAATCTGGCATCCGCATTGACCTTCCCGGTCGGAGCTCTGCTGGCATACTTCGCCTCACAGCGGTTCGAAGTCGCGGGCCTGGTGCTCTTCGGCGCGGGCAACTTCATCTACATCGCCGCCTCCGATTTGGTGCCAGAGATCAAGTCGCACAGAAGCCTTCGTCGAGCGTCGATGCATCTGGGGTTCTTCATGATCGGCTTGGCACTGACACTCTTTCTTGCATATGCACTGCACGAACCACGAGGCGGCTAACGTTGCATCGTCTCCCCCGACTTTGGGAGCCTCTCCGAAGTGGCCGACTCCTCCCACGACCTGCAACGCATAGCCGAATGCCTACGGACTCGTCTCGAGTACCTATGCAACTGCCGCATCCATATTGAAAGCGCACTTTCGAATGAGTCGTTCGAGTTCATCAACTCCGAAGATGACGAAGACACGATTAACCGCTTTCTATTCCGCATCGACTGCGTGGTCGCCAACACATTCCGCTATTCCATGTTGATCGCCGCCTGCTCTTTCCTTGAAGAACCGGGTAGCACCGGTTGCCTCGACCGGTGCCGCGCAGCGGCAGGAAGCTCGGCATGGCGCACTGCTGGCCAAGCCACGTAGGTCAGCCAGGTAGGTCTGGCTATCTGCCGGCCGGTAGCACCGGCCCTACAGGGCTGCTTGGACATGAAGATGTCCGGACGACGATGGTTTACACTACACGTGTTGAACAAAGGCGGTCGCGGTGTCCGCAGCCCGTTGGAAGGGATTCGCGAGTTGCTGCGCCGAGCGAGCGGATAAACGACTGCGCGTTATCGAGAATCGTCGTTCCGGATAACGCTCAGCCGACTCCTCCACGCATTTGCCGCAACGAATGACTTCGATTACACTTACAGTAGTTTGACCAACCTCGGCCATGCGCGTTATCCGGAAACGCCCGCGGATTATACAGGTCTGCATAAACACTAGTTCGGCCAAGGAGGAACGAAGATGAAGTCGGTCTTGGGTGTTTTACTGCTGTTGGTGTCAGGCGCGACGGCTGCCGACAAAGAGCCCGCGTGGTCGCCGGCGGTCAATGGGTTGTGCGCTCGCCTTGTTGTCATGCCACCGGAGAAAGCAGACTCGCCGTTCTGCCGTGTCCTGATTGAGATGGAGAATGTTGATGACGTTGCTGGCCAGAAGAAGATTCGATTCGCGCCCGACAAGCTTGCTTTGCGGGTGAAAGACGAGACGGGCAAAAACCTCCCAATTGCCAACGGGCCGTATGACGGGAGGACTCCGCTGTGGGAACCAACGCTGTTGCCGTATCGGGGCAGCATGAAGTTCCAGATCAGCTTTCCAGGACTCGGCTACCACCCAGCCAAGGACAAAGTGATCGTAGACGTAGGACCGTCCAACGCATGGAGCATCCCGCAAGACGGTTCTGCATACCAACTGTCCGGGAGTTTCACGGTGCCGAGGGAACCGGGAGATCACCCGCACATGGTCTGGAGCGGAACGCTGGAACTGCCGAAGGTCAACATCCCAAGAGCAAAATGAGGCCGAACAATCGGATGCACGGGAGACCTTGGCGCTGTCGTTTCTGAAATCAAAATCAACTCCTCGGTCCCCGTGATCCGGGGCGTTGGGCGGCACGGCTCGAGGAGGATCAAAGTCATTTCTCAGATGAATAGTCCGACAGCTGCTTTTGACATCCCCTAACCTTTCGACCATCGAAACATGAGGTCCGATGCGTTCTTATCAGTTACTCGACTCGCTGCCAATCGTCTACGTCTTCGTAGCGATCACGATTGTCTCGGCGATCGTGGCAGAGTGCGGTTACCGCCTTGGGCGCTGGTGGCAGAACCGCACGTCCGACGAGAAAGCGGGGCCCACGGCAATGATCGTCGGGTCGCTGCTGGGACTCATGGGTTTCCTTCTGGCGATCACCATGGGAATGGCATCCGATCGCTTCGATAGACGCCGTGAACTCGTGTTGGCTGAAGCGAACTCTGTTGGCACCACGTATCTTCGGGCCGGCTACCTTCCGCAGCCGGCATCGAGCGAGATCCGAGAGCTGCTCCGCGAGTACGTCCCATTACGGATCACGGAGACGTACGATTTAGACGAGACCCGATTGAGAATCGCGCGATCCATCGAACTCCATGCGAAGCTCTGGTCCATCGCAGAGGAGTTAGCCCGCACCACGCCGGATTCGGACGTTCTGGCCCTGTTTATCGATTCATTGAATCAGACGATTGACTTGCACGAGACGCGCGTTACGGTGGGCATCTACGCGCGCGTGCCCGAGACCGTCATTGTTCTTCTCGTTCTGGGATCGATGTTGACGCTGAGTATGGTGGGCTACAACGCGGGCCTGTCCCTGCGGCGCAGTCCTCCTTCCGCCCTCGTGCTGATTCTCGTCCTTAGTTCAGTCATCACTCTCGTGGTCGATCTCGACCGATCGCAGGGCGGATTCCTCAAGGTGAACCAGCAGCCGCTCATCGACCTCCAGGACCAGATTAAGCCAATACAATTATCGCCTCCATCCGAGTAGCGATTGCCGCCCAACCATATCATGCACGCGAGTTGCGGGCGTGCCGTTTTCTGAACTCATAGTCTTTCCTCCGCAACCGCGTGATGATTAACGTTAGGCAGAAAGAAGGGGTTCTCGGAGCCATGGCATGAGGGCGGCTCGGACAGCGGCGGGTAGATCCTGTGCCGCGCAGAAAGTCTCTTGACACACTCACTTTGTGGCGCAAAGCTGCAAGCCAAGCGCAGCCAGTCAGGCCCGACGACGGAGGATCTTCGACCGGAATGCGTCATTCATCCCGCACACAAGATCGAAAAACATTAGACTACAATGAAGATCACAACACTACTATCACCATTGGCCGTTCTCCTGCTCGCCTTGCCGCTCTCTGCTCAAGAGCCAGCCGTTCCGGATTTCTCGAAAGGTATGCCGGATGCGAAACTGGTGACGAAGCTGAAGGTCCACGGCGAAGAGGCCTTTATCCTGTCGACAGCGCTCAGCTCTAAGGAGTTCTCCACCGCGCTGAGCAAGTTCCTCGGAGCGGGATGGGCTAAGCGAGCAATCAATCCAGAGGAGAAAATACCCTCGGCGGCCAGCATGGGCCTGACTTCAACTGCCGAGGTCAACATTTCCGTATACGAAAATGCCAAGATTCCCGGCGTCGATGTTGAGGTCATGCATGTCAAGTATAAGGAGGGGAATGCGGACTCTCGCGTTACGATCTCTGTGAACCGGCCTGGTCCTCTTGTCAGGGGCTTTGGCTCTTCCATGTCCCCAGATGGCACCAAGCGGTTGGAAGTGACACGGCGTGATAAGGATCTTGTGGACTTTGAGGTGCTCGATTCCGCCAGTGGTAAGAAGCTTGCAAGCGATTCCATCGGTTGGTCTGCGATGCGATGGTTCCTCTACTGGGAGAATTCCTCAAAGCTTTGGGGCTACGGAAGTGATATTGGCTACTTCAAGCTATTTGAGTTCAGGCCCGACGGAACCGTAGCGGAATCTGAAGTTGATGAGACGAAGCCTGTTCCGCCCGTCGTTTGGGACAATCTGCCCTCCTCGTTACAACGAAAATACAAGGCAGAACAAGGCGCTGCTCCGAACAGGTAGGGGCTTTTGGCATTACCTCGTCACTCAAGACTCAAACACCGTCCGCTTCGACCATGTCTCTCGCCGCCGCTATCTGTCGGAGAGCTTGAACGTTCGCCACTGACGTGGCAAACGTTGCGGATGAGCCGTGAGGGTCACCCGCAACAGAGTCGGTGGGGTTACCCCGCCACACAAGCCCGGGACGCCGGGCGATGCCAGCGCCGGGCCTGGGACTCTCGTCGCTCATCTCATCCACTCAACGTCGGGGGGCGCCGGGAAGAAACTTCGCGTCCGGGTCACTCGGGTGCTTGTCCAGCGCGAGGAATGAGAACAGATCGGCAATCTCCTGCGGCTGGAGTTGTTTCTCCAGGTCCTCGGGCATCATCGACAGTTCGCTCGCCTGGTACAGTTCGATCTCGCCCTTGGGGATCGTCTCCAGCTTGCCCCCCTGGATCTTGAGCACGACGCGCTGGTCACTCTCCTCGACCGGCAATCCGGTGAGGACGCGGCCATCCGTCGTCAGCAACTGCCGCGATTCGTAGCCCGGACCGATCACCGCCGACGGGTCGAACACGTTATGGAGGAGCTGCTCCCAGTTGTTGCGGCCATTGCGGGTGATGTCGGGGCCGACCTCGGCTCCCTCACCATGCAACTTGTGACATTGCCCGCAGACCTTCTTGAAGGCAGCCTCGCCACGGACAGGATCGCCCGGGGTGCCATGCAGAAAGTCGCGCATGCGGTTGACCAAACCCTGCCGGTCGGTCCCGCGATCGGTCCGCACCGTGCCGTAGACTTCTTCGACCAACTTCCTCAGGTTCTCGTGATTGAACAGCGCCACCCGGCGGAGCTGGTTGAGGTTGAGGGCCTCCTTGTCGATCTGCTTCGCCTGGATCGCCAGCAGCAGTTGCGTACTCCACTCGGGCCGCTGCGTGAGGACTTCGACGGCTTTTGGCTGCAGGTCGGGCGGGAACGACTCGAAACGTTCCAGAAGCATCTGGGCGACCGCGGGATCGTTGACCTGACCGAGCATGGAAACGATGGATTCCCGCAGTCGCGCATCGGTCGCCGTTGAAGCGAGTGTCTGGCTCACTGCGGTCGTGACCGACTTGTCGCCCGTGGCAACCAGTGCTTCCAGCGCTTCCATTCGTGCGGCATGGCCGAGGGATTCATTCGAGAACGTGTCATGCAGGGCAGCCTGGGCCTGGGTCTCACCCAGCAATGCCCGAAGGACCGTCAACTGGTGCAGCAGGCTGCCTTCCGCCGCTGCCGATGCGAGGGAAGCCTGCTCGAGCAACCCGTTCCGCAGGGCATTCACCTGATCTCCCGGAATGGATCCCTCGCGCAAACTGGTGCTGATGGCCGTGACGACCTGCTGTCGGGCCGTTGCCGAGATGCTTCCCCTCTTCAGGACAACACCCAGCAGTCGGACGAGCGGATCTGCGGTGGTCCGGGGATGGGTGCAGGCCATGGCCACCAGCCTCGGCAGAATCAACTCCTGCGTCGCCGTGTTTCCAAACATGTCCTTCTGCCCGAGCAGTGAGTAGGCGGCATGCAGGACGGAGTCCGGCTCGGCTTCGACCAGAGGCACCAGATTCTGCCAGCCGACATGTTGGATCAGCGGATCAACCTGACCCGTTCCCATGGCCATCAGCAGCAGCGTAGACCGATCAAGCACGGGCTCGTCCATTTTGCCGATGCCCACCAGATTCTGCAGCTTGGTTCGCGGTTCGTCCTCCAGCGCGTGAAGCCGACCCCAGCCGTCATACAGATCCCTTGGCCGATACTGGTCGCGCGAGATCCGAACGGCCCAACTGCGCAAGGTGTCGTCATCGGACTTATCAAATGAGAGGATCGTCTCGTCCACGAGTCCGGCAGAGGCGAGTGTCCACAGCGCCTGGAGGCGCGCAGCGGTGTTCTGTGCGTTGCCTTCCTGAAAGAGGGTCTCTTTGAGCATTGCGACAACCCCGGCGTCTGGCTGAGCAGACAGACGCTCGGCCAGCAGCCGGCGGGCCGTCGTTCGCACGTACTCGTTGCCCCCATCCAGCAGCGCGATCAGTTCGTCATCGGACTTCTGATTCAGATCGAAGGGCTGCGCATGCGGGGTGTCCTGGTACCTCACCCGGTACAGCCGGCCCTTCTCGCGCTCAACGCCGGTCGGGTCGGCGTTGGCGTCCTGATAGCAGTGATACCGGTCGTACCAGTCGAGGACGTACAGGCAGCCGTCGGGCCCGGTCGTCTGCACCACCGGCATGAACCACGCATCGTTGGCAGTCAGGAAGTCGGCCAGTTTCGGATTCGTGTCATTACCGGCCTTCGCGATGAGACCGAACTCATCAGCGTCCCAGGCCCCCGGTTTCGCCGTGAAGCCCGGATGCGGCCTGCCTTTGTAGGTCGAACCGTCGCGCTCCACGACATCTGCATTGATGCAGCCGCCGTGGATGTTCCCCATGTACAGCACCTTGCGGTACTCCTCGGGGTACACGTCGCTGTCGAACCACGTGATGCCGCAGTACGCCGCCTTCTGATGCTTGTGATCGACGATCGACCGCATGGGCCAGGTGTGCGGCGGGTAAGGGCCCGCCCTGGCGGATGTAGTAGGCGCTTTCGACGATATGCCACAGGTGATCGATGACGCAGGCCGAGATGAAGAAGTCCCCCTCGTCGTTGATCGCGATGCCCCAGGGGTTGCTCGTCCCCTGGGCGAAGACCTGAAACTCGCGCGTGCGCGGATGGATGCGGAACATGGCACAGGTGAACTGCCACCCGGGCTGGTCGGCTTTGTAGTTGGGGTTCGACTTCGCGTAGCGCACGTCGCAGTAGTTGAACACGCCGTTGAGACCATAGAGCCAGCCGTCGGGTCCCCAGGTGAAGCTGTTGGGCAGTTCGTGCGTGTCATCACGACCAAAGCCGGTGACGATCGTTTCCACGCTTGTCGGCCTTCAGATCGCCGTCGGTGTCCTGCATGAAGAGAATGTCCGGGCTGTTGGCCACCCACACCCCGCCATAACCGACCGCGATCCCCGAAGGGATGTTGAGGCCGTCGGCAAAGATCGTCGTCTTGTCCACCTTGCCGTCGCCGTCGGTGTCTTCGAGCACCTTGATGCGGTCGCGTCCGGGGCCCGGCTCGCGTCGCGGGTACTCCAGACTCTCGGTGATCCAGAAGCGGCCTTTCTCGTCGATGAACATGGCGACGGGGTTCACGACATCCGGCTCGGCAGCGACGAGCTCGACCGAGAAGCCTTCCGGCACCGTCATGCGTTCGACGGCCTGCTGAGGCGAGAGCGGCGGGCCGGGGGGGCGGTCGTGACGCCTGGGCACTTCCAGCCCCTGCGCCGAGGCCACGGAACCCCACAAGAAGACCGTCAGCAGTGAGATGATTACGCAGCGCGGGTGCATCAGGAACTCTCCGTCGAATACCGGGGATCGAGTGACCCTCCATGCTACCGACCAGCACAAGACGGGCAAAGCGTGGTGCCGACGGACTGGCTGTGCCCGGACCTGACGATGGCATCGCCGGGCTGTGCTCACCCGCCGGTTGACGGCTCGCGGGTTGATCTGTTGAGATGGGGCCGCAGTTCAGCGACACCCCGAGCGGGCCCGGCGCAGTCCGCCGACAGCAGACCGGCCCGACAGAGCGACATCGGTTCCGGGAGAGATGATGGAGTTCTTCACACAAATGGTGGAAGGTGTCGGCCTGATGATCGACGCGGCCGGCGTGCTGGTCATTGTGGCCGGCCTGTTGTATGCAGTGCAACAACTCATAAAGTCGGGCAAGAGCTTCCCGGACGCCTATCGACAACTCCGGACGGATGTCGGACAGGGGATTCTGCTGGGGCTGGAACTGCTGGTCGCGGCCGACATTATCCGCACGGTGGCGGTCTCACCAACCCTCGAAAGCGTGACGGTGCTCGGCGTCATCGTGATCATCCGGACCTTTCTGAGCATGGCGTTGCAGGTCGAGTTGGAAGGTTACTGGCCTTGGCAGCGGGACGATGTGCAGCGCCGTCAGTCGGCCACCGACGGCTCCAGGAACCCGCCGACCGCACCGGCCTGAAACAGCCGCCAACCGCAAGCGGACGAACTCACCCGCGGTGCCATGCCCGCGCGATCCAGGAACTCCTGGGGCATGAGGATCTTAGGACGACCCTGGTTTACACGCATGTGTTGAAGAAGCGGGGGGAGCGAGGTGTTCGGCGCCCGGTCGCCGGACTGCATCGTGGACAGGATGCGCACCAGCCTGCACACTCGCGGTCTACATGTGATGCGCTGTTCATTCTAAAAAACAGGTTCGGCGAGACGTGCCAAGAGGATGGCCAGCATAGAAGTAGTGCGCTCAATTCGTGAAACACCGTCGTTCGACCTTCCGCTTCGATACGCGTGTCTATCTCCAGGCTGTTTAGGACATTCGCCCTCAACAGCCTGTTGAACTACACGCCCAACGCGCCCGCGAGGGAATCCTGAAGGGCAAATCCCTCGGGAATCCGGGACACACGCGCTTGCACTTCGTGCTTGTCTGCGTTTGTTCAACAGGCTGTCAAGGTGATGAACTTATGAATGCCCGGTCAGCGGAGTTTGAAGCCCTGCAGCAGGCCGTTCGTGATGGGCGCTTAGACGATGTGCGTGAACTCCTGGACAAGGGAGTCGATCAGAACACCCATCCGGGCATGCCGAAAGAGATGTCGCCCCTGATGCGTGCGGCCAGAGACGGGCACCTGGCGATCGTCCAACTGCTGATTGAGCGAGGTGCGAATCTCAACTTCTGCTGTGGGGATGGATTCACAGCGGTGAACCTGGCAGGTCGTGGTGGGCATTGGGACGTTGTCAGGGTTCTCGCGGAGAGCAAGGCCGATTTCGCGCAGTCGCGATGCGACGGGCAGGGACGGTTTCGACTACCTGCGGTCTTGGCGTTGTCGCAGCAAGCGGAAACGTGCGGAAATCGAAGCCATCCTGTCAGGGCATCCACCTGACGCGGACGCCTGACACGGCTTACAACGTGCCCGCCAGGGCCAGTTCCCTGAGCAGAGCGTTGCCCCGCCGGGTGCGGCGGAACTGACGCAGTTGCCTGATGGGCGGAAGTTCCTTCCAGACCATCAGGCAGGCGCCCAGCAGCGTGGGCCGGAACCAGATGTCCCCGGACTTCAGGTAGCCCGCATCGACGGCGAGCTGGAACTCCTGGTGCAGGCCAGCGCGCACCAGCGCCTCGCCATCGCCGTGGTACCTCTTGTCGAGCGGGAAGACCTTGCGCGTGCCGCGCACGTAATGGCGGCAGATGGCGCGGTGCACCTCGTACAGTCGGGCCGGGTCTTCGATCTGCGGGAGGTAACTCTTGAGGGCGTTGGGTGAGACGGGAAAGGAACTGAGTTCGCGTGAGTTGTTGGTGTCGACCTCGCGCCGGTCCTCGAACTCGGTGGAGAACTCGACATGCAGGGACCGCGGGCTGCCGGGCTGGACGGGCAGTCCGAAGATGGCGGTGACGATCGCCGCATCCTGTTCACCGCGATGGGCCATGAGCACGATCGCCGACTTGACGGAGGGCACCATCTCCGGCAGGAACAGGCCCGCCACGGTTTCGAAACCGAGCCCTTCCAGGGCGGGGATCGACCGTTCGAACAGGTCAGAGATCTCGGGCGGCCAGTCGTAGTCCCCCACATCGAAGGGGACGATGGTGGCCTCGACCTGGAACCGCTGCGTCCCGTAGATCAGCAGGGGAAAGCCGACCAGCGGAATCGCCAGCACGAACAGCACGATCCCGATCAGATTGATCGATGCGTCGAACATCAGACCGACCAGACACGTCGCGGGGGCGATCCGGAGCGGACGGGCGACGTCGGGCACCAGGAGGGCCACCCGTGGCGGGCCCGCATCAGAAGATGCCCAACTGATCGCGGGCGTCGTCGGTCATCCGCTCGGGGGTCCAGGGGGGCGACATCACCAGCTTGATGTCGGCCTGCTCGACATCCGCGAGCTGCTCGAGGGCCATCTTCGCCTGCTGCATGATTTGCGGACCAGCCGGGCAGGCCGGACTGGTCAGCGTCATCTCGACATTGACGGTCCCCTCCTGCTGCTGGACATCGTACACCAACCCGAGGTCGATGATGTTGACCATCAACTCCGGGTCGATGACCTGCTTGAGGGCGTCGATCAGTTGCAGTTCGTCGGCCATCTGCCGGCTCCTCACGAGACTCCGCGGATCACTCCCGGGCATTGTATCAGGAGAACCGCGCGAGGGGAGGCGCTACCGGCAGGATTCTGGTTACCTCAATCGGCGTCCGTCTTCGATCGGCTTCTGGACCAGCCGCTCGGCAGCAGCCGGTCGGTTCGGGATGATCTCGATGCCCAGCGACTGCGAACGGGCCGTGGTCGCCGCGGGAGTCGAAGTCCCGAGGGCCGTCGACAGCAGCTCGAGCACGTCTCCCTGCTCGATGGAAGACGCGCCGGCCGACCCGGAGGGCCGGGCGACCTGACGATGCCGTTCCTGCCAGTCCTCGGAGTCGGCCAGGCGGGGGTCGGCAGCCACGGCGGCGGCAAAGTACCGTTCGGCGATCGCGGCCTCTTCCCGCTCGTACGCGATGATCCCGACGTTGTAATGGGCGGCGGCTTCGCCCACCACGCGGCGGAAATGCGGCAGCGATTCGTCGTAGCGACCGGATCGGGCCAGGGCCACTGCCAACTGGAAGCGAGGTTCCTCCGCTTCCGGCTGCAGTTGCAGGCTGCTGGCGAACGCCTGGGCCGCCTCTTCGTAACGGCGCTGAGACATGAGGTGGGCCCCCAGCACTTCGAGGACTTCGGGGTCCTGCAGCTTGCGACGCAGCAGGGACGACAACTCCTCACGGGTCTGCTGCGGAACAGGACTGTCGATCGACTGGGGCCAGGCCCCCGCCGGCTGAACGTGCGGCTTGGCGGCCACCGCGTCAGAGGCGCGGTCCTGCGCGACGGCACGACGGGTCTGAGACTCCGGCTTCAGCTCGATCATCGGCAACGATTCGGCCACCGGGATCTCCACCTTCGGCAACGATTCGGTCACCGGGGACTCCACCTTCGGCAACGATTCGGTGGCCGGGAAGTCCAGCGTCGGCAGCGATTCGGAGCTGGGAAGTGGTTCGGCCATCGGCTCCTGCTCGATGTTCGGGAGGGCCTCCAGCTCGGTGGAGACACGGTCCAGCTCGGTCTGCGGACCGCTGGGCTGTGTCTTCGGTTGCTCATCGCGCGGCGGGAGCGGCGGAGATGCGGGCTTTGCCGGGACAGCGAACGGGTTCTCCCCGTCTGCATCGGCGGGTTTGGGAGTCGCGACCGTCGACTCGATGACCAGATCGCACTCCGGCAACTTCTGGTTGAAGCGATCGGCACCGGCGACCGTCACGCCCGTCCCGATGAGGCTGATCCCTTCGAGTGCCGAGAGTTCGGACAACGCCATCAGTCCCCGATCGGACACCCCGGTACGATCGCAGTGCCAGGAAGCGCAGGCTCGGCAGACCGCCCAGTTCGGCGAGCCCCTTGTCGCTGACAGAGGTATCGTTGAGCGCGAGCAGTTCCAGCTCGGGCAGATAGCGCAGGTGCTTCAGCCATGCGTCGTCGAACTTGGCTTTACGCAGGTCGATCCACCTCAGCCGGGGCAGATGACCGGCGGCTGCAAACACCTGCTCGGTCAGCGCGACTTCCTGCAGATCGAGTCCAATCGGGCGGTCCCGATCGTCGAACTCGATCTTGCCCCCCGCGCGACTGACGATCAGCACGGCCGTTTCGGGCGACGACTCGACCTTGTCCCAGACCGAGTCGGCCGAGGGCTCGGGAGCGTACTTCTGAGTGGTGGCGGGCTTGGGCTCGGCGGTGCCGAAGGGGTTCACCTCGGTCTCGGCCGGGGTCGTCCCGGTCTCGGCGATCTCGACGTCCGGTTCCTCCTGCGGAATCGGCTCCATCGGCGGTGGTGTCGGCGCGACGTTGGCAGCGGCCGTCGAGGAGGACGAACTGCCTCCCCAGCCCCAGCTCTCGTCGTTGGCCCCAGACCGACAGCCCACCAGGCCTGCCAGCAACATCACACACGAGATTTTTCGAGTTCCCTGGCAGAGGTTCATCGGCCTGCCCTTAACGCCGCCCTCCAGGTGCCCCCCGGGAACGGCCGATGTGTCGAATCCCTCAACTTCGCTGGAGTTGCACCCATGCAACACCTTTTCGCGCAGTCGCGTCATTCGACTGGAATATCCGCGTCCACCGACTCAATTCGACCCTCGGCCCGGTGAGACTTTGAACAGATATGACGAGATGGGCGGTTTTTCGGAGACGTTTTGCCTCGGGACCGCAAGGTCGATGCCTGCCGGCAACCATGGCGCGCCCCCTGTGTGCTATGCCTCTGTGGAGAGCCACGTCTCCTGCAGAATCTGCCGAGGACCCTGACTGATGCGCCCCACACTTTCGCTGCTGATCACGCTGGCCTGCTTGTCTCTGCTGAACGTCGACTCGTTCGCCGCCGACGCGGACAAGGCCCGTCGCGACCCGCCACGGCTCGAGGTCCGCGAGGATGCGCCGGAAGGTCACATCGTAGGCCGGCTGCCGATCGGCAAGGCGACCCTCTCGAAGAAGTCGCTCTCCACCATCAACCGCAAGACCCCCTTCGGGGTCGACCCCGACACGGGAGAACTGTTCGTCCGCCGGGCCGGCCTGCTCGACCATGAAGACCGCGGCTGGATCGATCTGAACCTCGACATCCTGGCCGAGAAGCCGTCCGATGCGATGCGCGATCGCTTCCTCAACAACCTGCGTCACTCGGGGGCGGCGGACGACTCACTCGAACCCCTCTCGCGCAAGCAGCAGCGGGTCGAAGTCCGGGTCTGGGTCACCAATGCCAACGAACCGCCCGAACTGCTCGCCGCGCCCCGTCTGGCGGTCGCTGCGGACGACGACGACGCCGGCACGATTCCCGACCAGGTGACCGCCCGCGATCCGGATCAGGACGACGTCCTCCGCTACAGCCTCGCAGAGAATGCCGCCGGACTCACCATCGATCCCGTCAGCGGGCGACTGTCGCTAACCGACGCGCCGGCCACGATTGAAGACACCGAACTGCAGGTCGAGGTGACCGTCACCGACGCCGGCGGACTCACCGATTCTCAACGGGTGACGGTTCTGCTGCCCGCAGCGGTCCCCGCCGAGGACGTTCCCGCACCGACCGAGCATCCTGAGGTGGCGGAGCTCGCCCAGGTCGCACCAGTCCCCACGACAGATCTGCCCGAGCCGGTGAGCCCCGTCGTACCCACGCCGACCGACGCCACGTCCACCGACATCGCTCCCGTGGCCACAGCCGAAATCTCCGCGACGCCGTCGCCCGAGGACCCGTCAAGCGACACCGTCTCGCCCGACGCCGCGTCGCCTGTGAATGATTCCGACTCGACGCCGCTGCTCCCCACGTTCGCCCCCTCAGCACCGGTCCCCGCCGCGGTGACCGAACTTGAACCATTGGCAGCGCCGGAACCTGCCGCGCTCCCCGCGCCTGTCGGGGAGGAGCCGGTGACCTCAGCGGAAGCACCAGCCGCAGTGGTGCCCCCTGCCGCTCTGGCCGTCGAACCGCCTGCCGCAGCGGCGCCGCCTGTTGCGGCCGCTCCCATTGCAGGCCTGACACGGACACAACTCTGGTTCCTGCTGGCGACAGGTCTGGTGACCCTCGTCGTGCTGGTGCAGGTGTTCGTGCCGGCGAAGCCCGGCGACCTCTGGGAACAGCCGGGCGATCCCCAGCCGGAGCAGGACGAGCCGGCGGATCACCACCCGCAGCCGGAGACACCCGCGGCGGAGACGGTCGCGTCGCCGCGCACCTCCGAGCCCCAGGATCTGGCTGACCCCCTTGAGGACCAGTTCGAGATCTGCGATACGGACGAAGACACCGCGGAGATGGTCGTGACGACAGACAACGAGCCGGCCCCGGCTGATGGTGCGCCACTCGCCCCGGCGGCCATGCTCTCGGCAATGTCGCACGAGTCTGCAGGCACCACGGAGAGAGAGCGGGCGATTCACATCACCGAGGTGGTCTCGCGTGTGCTGTCGACACTCGACGACCCTGATCTCCGCGAACTCGAATTGCCGGCCTCCGCGCACAACCGGGCCGAGCGAACCGATTCCGAGAGCGTGGAATCGGTCGACGACTGGCTGCAGCGGGTGCTCGGCCGATCCGGGTCACCTGCCGCCGCCCTGTTGAAGACACAAACTCGACCGGCATCGCAAGCGCCGTCGACAACCGCGGTCCTCACCTGCGACACCGAAGACGAACCTGAGGCACCCGCAGCGACGACACCACCGGCACTGTCCGCCAACGCGTCGCGGACTGAGCGCAACAGGCTGACGCCCCAGCAGGAACGGGAGCGTATGGCCCGGTTCCGCGAGGTGGCCAAGGAGTCGGCCCGCGGTCACATTGCGGTCGCCGAGCACGAGAGGTTCCAGGCACTGAGGATCGTCGTCGGTGCCGTGATTCCTGTCTGCCTCGTCTCCGGATTCGTGGTGCTCTCGACACAAGCCCTGGGTCCGAAGTCGGAAGGCCTCGGCATGGCTCTGGTCGGAACCGGAGTGGCCTTGTTCGGCCTGTACACCAGTCGCAGCCGGTCGCTCAAATGGAGACTCGACCAGAAGCAGGCACTGCCGGCCGTTGAGGATCGCGACACGTAAGCTCCACGCGGAGCGACGAGTGCCGCGAGGCGCGCACAGGCCACCAGACTATCTTCACGTCCTGCCGAAGCCAGGCAGGGTGCCACGCCCGCATCGCGCAGCACGGGTTCCCTGTGATCCCGCAACCTCGTGCGGCTGCGCCGCCCCGGTTCAAGACCCGGGGCGAGCCATCTGTCGGCGGGAGAACAGGTCACCCGCCCGGGACGAGCCACGGCCATCTCGTCACTCGGGGCGGTCGCGGTGTGGTCAATGCTCTTCCCGCGATCGCGTCGACTCGTCTACAGTGCGGCTCCCGTGGACCCGGCGGGTGCGGTCCGGGCTGTGTGTCGCGCGAGTCGGCTCAGATTTCCTCCGTAGTCAAGGATGCACGTATGGCGATCAAACAGTTGACCCCCGAACAGGTCCGCGAGATGACCGTCGAGCAGAAGGACCGCTGGTGGCTCGAGAACGTCTGGCAGGGCGACATGCCCCAGCTCACGCTGCGGTCGGCGCTGACCGGCATGATGCTGGGCGGGGTCCTGTCGCTGACGAACCTCTACGTCGGCGCCAAGACCGGCTGGACGCTGGGGGTCGGCATCACGTCGGTCATCCTGGCCTTCGCCCTGTTCCGCGTCCTGCACATGGCCTTTGGCGTGCGCGAGTTCACCATGCTCGAAAACAACTGCATGCAGTCGATCGCCACGGCGGCCGGCTACATGACGGCGCCGCTGATCTCCTCGCTCGCCGCCTACATGATGGTCACCGGGCAGATCATCCCGATGCACCAGACCATGCTCTGGATGATCGTGCTCGCGATTCTCGGCGTGCTCTTCGCCTTTCCGCTCAAGCGGCGGTTCATCAACGACGAACAGCATCCCTTTCCCGAAGGTCGAGCGGCCGGCATCGTCATGGATGCGCTGCACAACAGCGATGCCGCCCAAGGGGTCTTCAAGGCCAAGCTGCTGGTGATCTGCGGCGTGTCCGCCGCCGTCATCGAGTTCCTCAAGCAGCCCGATCTGCTCGGCAAGATCGGGCTGCAGATCCTGGCGCTGCCCCACGCCCTCGAAGACTGGCTGCTCGAAAAGCTCCAACTGCAGCCGAGGATTCTCGGCACACCGCTCGAGCAACTGACCGTCACCGTCGAGCCCGACCATCGTGATGATGGCGGCGGGCGGGCTGATGGGCATCCGCACCGGCGTGTCGCTGATGGTCGGCGCCTGCGTCAACTACCTGCTGCTCGCGCCGTGGATGATCCAGGAGGGCAGCATCGTCCCGAACGAGGCCAACGGGCTCTACGGGTTTCGCGAGATCACGAAGTGGGCGCTGTGGGGGGGGGTCGCCATGATGACGACCGCCTGCCTGTTCGCGTTCTTCTCCAAGCCGCAGGTCATTCTTACGGCGTTCCCGGGCCTGTTCGGCGGGCGGGAAAAGACGGACGACTGTCTGAAGGACATCGAGCTGCCGATGTCGGTGTTCGCGATCGGCATTCCGGTGGTGGGCAGCCTGATGGTGTATCTCGCCTGGCGGTTCTTCGGCGTCTCGCCGGTAATGGGTGCGATCGCCGTTCCGCTGGTCTTCGTCTTCACGCTGATCGGTGCCAACTCGACCGCCCTGACCTCCATCACCCCGACCGGCGCGCTCGGCAAGCTGACGCAGCTGACCTACGGCGTCCTCGCCCCGGGAACATCACGACGAACCTGATGACGGCCGGGATCACCGGCGAAGTGGCCGGAAACGCCTCGAACCTGCTGATGGACATCAAGCCGGGCTACATGCTGGGCGGCAAGCCGCGACAGCAGGCCATCGGCCACGTGCTGGGGATCTTCGCGGGTGCCCTGGCTGCCGTGCCGGTCTTCTACTTCGCCTTTCTCAAGAACGACATCAGCAATCTGGCGAGCGACACGTATCCGATGCCGGCGGCCCAGATCTGGCGGGCGGTGGCCGAGCTGCTCACCGAGGGGATTGCGAACCTGCCCATGACCGCCGCATGGGCGGGCCTCATCGGGGCCCTGCTGGGCATCGCCTTCGAGGCCGCCAACGTCTTCAGCAAGGGACGCTTTCCGCTGTCGCCGGTCGGCATCGGCCTGGCCTTCGTCATTCCCTGGTCGACCTGCTTCGCGATGTTCCTCGGCTCCTTCCTGTTCTGGCTCGCCGGCCGACTGGCGCCAAGGAGGGGACGCTGGATCGTGTCGTCGTCCAGAACCAGGAACCGATCTGCGCGGGGGTCATCGCCGGTGGCGCCCTGATGGGAATCGCCGTCGCGCTGGCGGCGGCCTTCGGCGCGTCGGGATAACCACCCACAGCAGCGCGCGCACCAGACGGGGTGCTTGGCGATGGGGCGGGAGCACGATATGCTGAGGATCGCCTCATTCGCGTGAATCCCGCAGCCAGACTCCAGGTGACGATCATGCCCTCCGGCAGGACGACGCCCCTTCACACTCCCGCCCGCCTGTCACAGGTCCCGCTCAGCCGTCGCCGCTTCCTGCAGGCGGGGGCCGCGTCGGTCGCCCTCACCCTCGGGACGGATTCCGCCCGGGCCGCCGAGGTCGCCGCGGCGTCCACGAAGCGGGTCGGTCTGATCGGTGCCGGCTGGTATGGGAAGGTCGATCTGTTGCGGCTGGTGCAGGTCGCGCCGGTGGAAGTGGTGTCGATCTGCGATCCCGACCAGCGGATGCTCGCCGAGGCGGTGGAGATTGTCAGCCAGCGGCAGAAGTCACGGAAGGCTCCGCGACAGTACGGCGATTACCGGAAGATGCTCGCGGAACAGGACCTGGAGATCGTGGTCGTGGGAACTCCCGACCACTGGCATGCCCTGACGACAATCGCCGCCATCGAATCGGGGGCGGATGTGTACGTCCAGAAGCCGATCAGTGTCGATGTCCGCGAAGGGGAGGCGATGCTCGATGCGGCCCGCAGGTACAACCGCGTGGTGCAGGTCGGCACGCAGCGACGCAGCACGCCGCATCTCGTCACGGCCAAGCGCGAAGTGGTCGACGCGGGCCTGCTGGGGACGATCGGCCATGTCGAGATGTGCTGCTACTACCACATGCGGCGCAACGGCAACCCGCCGGTCGAGCCCGTCCCCGACTTCTTCGACTACGAGATGTGGACCGGCCCGGCCCCGCTGCGCCCCTACGACGGACTGCCGCACCGGGGCTGGTGGCGCACGTTCATGGAGTACAGCAACGGCATCATGGGGGACATGTGCGTGCACATGTTCGACGCCGTCCGCTGGATGCTGGAACTCGGCTGGCCGCACCGTGTCACCTCGACGGGGGGCATTCTGGTGCAGAAGGAGGGGAAGTCGAATATTGCAGATACACAGACGGCCACTTTCGAGTTCGACGACTTCGATGCCGTCTGGCAGCACCGCAGCTGGGGCAACACCCCCGATCCCGACTATCCCTGGGCCCTGTTTATCTACGGAGACCGGGGGACGTTGAAGGCGAGCGTCAACCGGGCCGAGTTCTTCCCCCGCGACAGCAAGTCGCCGCCGCTGAAGTTCGAGTGTGTGTACGAACGGGAACAGTATCCCGAGGATCTCACCGAGAAGGACAACGACCTGGGAGTGGCGCCGGCGAACCGTCGTCATATGCTCGACTTCCTTGCGGCTGTCGAGAACCGTGGTCGGCCCGTGGCCGACATCGAGCAGGGGCACATTTCGACGGCCAGCTGCATTCTCGCCAACCTGTCCATGCAACTTGGTGGACGTCCGCTGAGCTACGATCCGCAGCAGCGGATCGTCATTGGCGACGAGGAAGCGACCCGGCTGTTGCGGCGTCCGTACCGCGGCCCGTGGCAACATCCCGGCGCCGTGTAAGCCACTTGCGTCAGTGAATACTTCCGCTACCGAGGTGTGACGATGCCAGGACCAGACCGCCTGCCGCTGCGCGTGGGCAGCATACTTGTCGCGCTCCTGCTCGGTAGTTTCAGCCTCGCGTGCGCGCAGGCGCCTGCAGTCGAGGCCCGGCTGTACTTCCCGCCTGAGGATGGCGATTGGCAAACGGCGGAGCCGGGTGCCGTCGGCTGGAATGCCGGGCGACTGAACGACGCGCTCGAGTTTGCCGGCGCCCATCACTCGTCGGGGATGGTGATCCTGCATCGCGGACGCATTCTGGCCGAACGTCACTGGGACCTCGATCCGCCGCGGCGGACCGGCCTGCGTCTCAACCGTTACTACTTCGCCCGCGTGGGCACAGATGCCGCGGGACATGTGATTGAAGATGTTGCCTCCACACAGAAGAGTGTGGTCAGTCTCCTCACCGGCATCGCCCAGGAGCAGGGGCTGCTGGCGATCAGCGATCCGGTCCACAAGCATCTCGGCGTCGGCTGGTCGAAAGCCCCGCCAGAGCAGGAAGCGGCGATCACCATCCGGCACCTGCTCACCATGACGAGCGGCCTGGATGATCAGCTCGGATTCGTCGCGCCGCCGGGCAACCGCTGGCGGTACAACTCCACGGCCTATGCCCAGATCCTGCAGGCGATCGCGGCGGCCTCGGCGCTGGAACCCAACGAGCTGACGCAGACCTGGCTCACGGGTCCGATCGGCATGAACGATTCGAAGTGGATCAAGCGGGCGCGTCCTGAAGAGGCCGGTGACGCAATCGTGAAGAATGGCATGGGCTTCGCCACCACGGCCCGCGATCTGGCGCGGTTCGGGCTGCTCGTGCTGGCGGAAGGAACCTGGGACGGGCAGCCGGTGCTCGGCGACCGGGCGTACCTCCAGGCGGCGCTCTCCCCGTCACAGTCGCTCAACCCCTCGTACGGATACCTGTGGTGGCTCAACGGACAGTCGGCTGTCATGCGGGCCGGCCGGCGTTTGCAGCCGCGGTCCCTCAACCCGCAGGCCCCTGCCGACCTCGTTGGTGCACATGGAGCGATGGGCCGTCGGGTGTTCGTCGTCCCGTCGCTCGAACTGGTGGTGACGCGCATCGGCGATACTCCCGGTGCGGCGGGTGAGGAATCGTTCGACGAGCGGCTCTGGGAACTGCTGCTGTCCGCCGCCCCGCGAGATTGACGTCTGCCATCGACGACCGTCAGGATGGGTCTGTCTCCCCCTCCCGACCAAGGAGCCCCAGGCGGGGCAACGCGGGAAGAGGAAGACTGCCGTCGGCGTTACCTGAAGACCTAGGAGTCATCGTGTTCGAACGCATCACATCCGACACCGCCATTCTTGGTGGCAAGCCGATCATTCGCGGTACTCGGATCAGTGTGGAAATGATCCTGGAGTGGATGGCCTCGGGAGCGACCCGGGATGACATCGTGCGCAGGCATCCGCACCTGACTGCGACCGACGTCGAGCAGGCGCTGGGTTATGCCGCAGCGGCCACAAAGAATGAGATTCTGCTGACCACCGAGGTGGTCGAATGAAATTTCGTGACTTCGGGATTCTCAGCGACGAGAACCTCGATCCCGAGGTCGTCCAGTGGCTCGTCGATTCAGGATTCGACGTGCTCGATGTGTGCCGCGCCAGACTGCTGGGCACCCGTGATGTTGATCTGCTGCATCGCGCTGTGACCGAGAATCGTGTGATCGTCACCGATCATGCGGACTTCGGCACCCTGGCCATTCTTCAGGGGGAGCCCCTCATCGGGGTCGTGTATCTCCGGCCGGGACATTCTGAGCCGACCTTCACGATCGAATCTCTGAAAACGCTGTTGGACGCCGACCCAGACGTGACGCCACCGTTTATCGTCGTAGTACGGCGAACGAACACGCAGGTAATGATCCGCATCCGCAACTTGTCGTCCTGAGGGCCCGCATGAAGTTCCCGCAGTCGTACGTGCACTTTCGCTCCCGTTCGGCCGCACCTGTGCAGCATCCTCGCAGCTCGTCACTGTGCGATTGACGTCTGCCATCGACGACCGTCAGGATGGGTCTGTCTCCCCCTCCCGACCAAGGAGCCTGACGGCATGAAACGGCTGATGGTAGTCCTGCTGCTGCTGTGTCCTGCGCGGATGATCTGCGCCCAGCCGACCGGCCGGCTCGAAGCGCAACTGCTCGCCGAGGGGGTCGCGGCGCTGACTGTCGAGGCCCGGGAGCGCGGCGATGCCGCCCGTGGGGCGATCGTCTTCCATCAACCCCACATGGCCTGCGTGAAATGTCACGCCCTCGATGGTCGCGAGCCGTCACTGGGACCCGACCTCACCAAGTTCGCCGAACCGGTCAGCGACCAGCAGCTCGTGGAGGCGGTGCTCTTCCCCTCGCAGGTCATCCGCAAGGGGTACGAACCGGTCACGCTGCTGACAACGGCGGGGGACGTCATCACCGGCCTGCGGGTCGACGGGACCGGCGACGAGATCGCCCTGCGCGAGCCTTCGACCGGCCGCATCCTCCGGTTCAAATCCGAGGAGATCGAGCAGCAGCGTCCCGGGGAGCTGTCGATCATGCCGGCCGGCCAGGCCAACCAGCTCGGCAGCCGGCAGCAGTTCCTCGACCTCGTCCGGTACCTGATGGAGCTGCGGGACGGCGGACCCGCGCGGGCGAAGGAGCTGCAACCCCCTGCCGCCCTGTACGCCCTGCAACTGCCCGACTACGAAACCCACGTCGATCATGCCGGACTGATTCGCGCTCTCGACGACAAGTCTTTCGAACGCGGCCGGGAGATCTACGAGCGGCTGTGCATCAACTGTCATGGGACGCTGGAGCAGCCCGGCTCGCTTCCCACGGCGCTGCGGTTCGGGGAAGGGAAGTTCAAGAGCGGCAGCGACCCGTTCACCATGTATCGCACGCTGACGTACGGATTCGGCTTCATGGTTCCGCAGATGTGGATGGTGCCGCGGCAGAAGTACGATGTCATCCATTACATCCGCCAGGCGTATCTCGCACCGCACAATCCGTCGCAGTATCACCCCGCCGACGACGTGTATCTCGCCGGGCTGCCGGCCGGGGACACCTTCGGGCCCAAACCGGTGAAGTACGAACCGTGGTCGACGATGGACTACGGGTCGCATCTGGCAGGGACGTACGAGGTGCCGGCAGGTGCCATCGGGGGACTCACGGACGCCACGCACCCGGGTGCCACTGCTGGCTCGTCCAGCAGTGCCCCACACCCCATCGGGGGACTCACGTCCCCCGCTCGCCAGCGGGTCGAGAACTTCGCCTACAAGGGAATCGCGGTGCGGCTCGACCCGGGGGCCGGTGGCGTGGCCCAGGGTCGTGCCTGGATGATCTTCGATCACGACACCATGCGGATGGCCGCCGCCTGGACAACCGACGAGGCACAACGCGGGCAGCGGTTCATCGACTGGCAGGGGATTCACTTCGATGGCCGGCACAACGCCCATCCCCGCGTCGTCGGCGACGTGGTGCTGCAGAACCCCACGGGGCCCGGCTGGGCGCATCCTGCGACGCGCTCGTTCGACGATGACGCACGGGTCGTCGGTCGCGATGGCAAACGCTACGGGCCGCTGCCTCACGACTGGGCCCGCTACGACGGCTTCTATGTCCACAACGACCAGACGATCCTCAAGTATGCCGTCGACGACGCCGAGATCCTCGAACGACCGGGCCTGCTGAGCGTGGCCCGCGCAGCGACCCCGCCGGGCGAAGCGACGACAGACCTCCCGATCTTCACGCGCACGTTCCACATCGGCCCGCACCGCCGCCCCCTCACGCTGCTGGTGACGACGGCCACGGGTCACGATCCGCAACTGACGGTCACGGCAGACGGCCTCGCCCGGCTGCGTCCCAGCGAGCGGCCTGAGCGTGACGAGTCCGACCGACCGACATTCGACGGCTCGACCTGGCTGCAGCTCGACCAGGCGGACGACTTCGAGATGGCCGAGGCCAGCTTCACACTGACGGCCCGCCTCCGCACGCGGCTGGGGGGAGTCCTCTTCGCAAAGACCTCCCCCGGCGAGGAATGGGTGCCCGGGGGCAAGGCGTTCTTCGTGCGTGCCGGCAAGCTGTGTTACGACGTCGGCTGGGAAGGTGTTGCGCAGAGCGACCGGCGTGTGGATGACGGCGAGTGGCATCACGTCGCCATGACCTGGGATCGCAAGCAGGGGCTGACGCGGCTGTTCGTCGATGGGAAACCCGCCGGAAAGAAACGGGTCGACTTCGGCGCAGCGGTCGACGACGCTGTCATCCGTCTCGGTTACGGAGCACCGGACTTTCCCGACCCGTCCTTCTTCGTGGGGGATCTGCGGGATGTCTGCTTCTATCAGGAACTGCTGACGGAGGACGATCTGCGTTTGCTGGTCGACGCCGCAGGGGCCGCGACCGCGAAGGCCTCTCTGCGCGCACGCTGGTCACTGACACGTGCGCCGGCGGAAGGGGAGGTGCGCGATGAGACAGGCCGGCACGCCGCACGCGTCCATCGACAGGAACCGGTGCCGCGCAACCGACGGCCCGCTGCTGGCAGGAGTTCGTGGGCTGGCCGACCCGCACTGGCAACTCGAGGGGTCGCGCCTCACTCTCACGATTCCCGCCCGCGAAGAGCCGCTGTCGTTCACACTGGGCATGGCCCGCGACGCGCAGCCGGCCGACATCACCGCGGCCCTTGCACAGCCCGCAGCCCCCATTGATCTCGCCGACCTCCAGGCGGGCGGCACGCCGCGCTGGCCCGAAAGGCTGACAACGCAGCCGGTCCTCGGCGACGAGGACGGTCCCTTCGCCGTCGACGTGCTGACGGCGCCCACCGCGAACCCCTGGCGGGCGCGAACCCGGCTGAGTGGTCTCGACTTCTTCCCCGATGGCGACCGCCTGGCCGTCTGTGCCTGGGATGGCGATGTCTGGCTGGTCGAGGGGCTGCGCTCACTCCAGACCCTGAACCGAAGCTGGTCTGGCAGCGAATCGCCTCCGGCCTGTTCCAGCCGCTGGGACTGAAGATCGTCGACGGACAGATCTACGTCACCTGCCGCGACCAGATCGTCATCCTGCACGATCTGAACGGCGACGGCGAAACCGACTTCTATGAATGCTTCAACAACGACCACCAGGTCACCGAACACTTCCACGAATTCGCGATGGGCCTGCAGACCGACGCGGCGGGCAACTTCTACTACGCCAAGTCGGCCCGGCACGCGCTGCCGGCCCTGGTGCCGCATCACGGCACGCTGCTGCGGGTCAGCCAGGACGGGTCGCACACCGAGATCCTGGCCAATGGTTTTCGCGCGGCCAACGGCGTCTGCCTCAATCCCGACGGCACCTTCATCGTCACCGACCAGGAAGGGCACTGGAATCCCAAGAACCGCATCAACTGGGTGACGCCCGCCACCGGCAGCCAGGTCCGCTTCTACGGCAACATGTTCGGCTATCACGACGTCACCGACGAGTCCGACGCCGCCATGGAGCAGCCGCTGTGCTGGATCACCAACGCCTTCGACCGCTCGCCGGCCGAACTGCTGTGGGTGGAGAGCGACCGCTGGGGGCCGCTCGACGGGTCGCTGCTGAACCTGTCGTACGGGTATGGCAAGGTGTACGTCGTGCCGTTCGAGGACATTGGCGGACAGAAGCAGGGCGGCATGTGTGCGCTGCCGATCGAGCAGTTCCCCACCGGGGTGATGCGCGGGCGGTTTCCTCCGGGGACGGCCAACTCTACCTCTGCGGCATGTTCGCCTGGGCCGGCTCTCAGCAGGCCGCCGAGGGCGGGTTGTATCGCATCCGCGCCACCGGAAAGCCGATGCATCTGCCGGTCGGCCTGCAGGCCACGTCTCAGGGAATGTCCATCACCTTCACGGACCCGCTCGACCCGCAGACGGCGGGCGATCCCGCGAACTACACGGTTCAGGTCTGGTCCCTCAGGCGGACGGCCAAGTACGGCTCGGACCACTACGACGAACGACCACTCGAAGTCACCGCGGCCACGCTGTCGCCAGATGGCCGGACCGTGCAGTTGACGATCCCCGAGATCGCACCGACCTGGTGCATGGAGATCCGTTGCGAGCTGCGGGGGGCGTCAGGAGAGCCGGTGGACCGGGTGATCCACAATACGGTGCATGCTTTGGGTCTGTAGAGCCCGTTGAGATACAAGCCCGACGCGCCAGCGAGGGAATCCAGGACGACAGATCGCACGCAGTTCCAGGGTGCACTCGCTGGCGCTTCGTGCTGGTATGCTGTTGTTTGAGGTCTGTTCGGGGAAGGTTCGTAACCGTAGGCAGGATTGACGGTTACCGGCAGGGGTGGGGTCTCAGGCGGCGTTCAGGCGGCGGGCGAATCGATGGCTGCGGTGCTGGGCATACCAGCTTCGTTTGGCGTCGTTGGCTGAAAATCGTCGTTTGCGGCTACCGTCTGGCATTGTCTGGCTCCCGTGACTGGCTCCCCTGTGTTGATCCGCTTCTGCTGACTCCAGCGGACGCCCGGAGAAACTGTTTCGCCCTGTTTTCCAGAATTCAGAGCGTTTCACAAAATTCCGCGAGGGGGCCCTTTCGCAGCCACGAGCTGCCAAAGCCATCCTCCCCCACCAGCTGACGCGGGATCGGACGAGGGAATCCGCAGGAGAGGCCCCAACAGCCGCTTCGGGTGCTTTCTTGCACACGTTCATCCGGCCCTCTCCCCCACCACCGAACGTGTGGACAGACGAGCATCGCGCGTGGGGGAGAGGGAGAGATCAACTCACCAGCTTCCGTGTGAGTTGTCCATGGGGACGCGGACGATTTGCCGGAAAGGCCTTATGGACCGGCTGCACGACCGGTACACCATTCGTCATGGCTTCGAGAACGTAGATTCCCTTCGGTTCGCGGAAACGCCGCATGCTCGGCCGTCGGCATGCGTGAGAGTATGCCCCTCACTCGAAGAACTGGGATCCCGTCCGGCTGCAGGTCTTGGGAATCTGCACAAACTGCAGCGGGATGGTTGACTTTGCGGGCGGTGACGGGTGTACTGGGAGCTTCTTCGCCAAACCTTAACCGAAGGTGACACGATGCCACGGGCTACGAAAGCGATTGTCATTCCTGCATTGTTGAGTCTCTGCTGAGCGCTTGGCTGAGCCCGCGAGTCCACAGCCGCGGTCATCAGTCTGGCGGCACTGGACACTGGCTGGTATCGTGCCGGCGACCTTCTGCACGTTCCGAGCAACCTGAACTACGTCACTGGCAAGCTGAGCGGGGAGGAATATCGCAGCTTCTTCGTCTTTGACCTCTCTTCGATTACCGATCCGATCGTTAGTGCAACAGTGCGAGCATTCAACGGGCCCAGCGGATACTCCAGCATCGACTCAAGCGAAACACTCGCTCTCTTCAATGTGACTACCGCCATCGCCACATTGACTGCAGGGACGGGTGGTGCGTCTCGTTCAATGATCTGGGGACCGGAACATCCTACGGTTCGACATCGGTTTCCTCTGCAAACAACAACATGTTTGTCGGGCTGCTCGTCAACGCGGCTGGGATTTCCGCTCTCGACTCTGCAAGCGGCCAATTCGCCTTTGGTGGGGCATTGACGACTCTGCGTGCTGCACCCTCTGGATTCACAGAACGAGTGTTTGGGGGCAGATCAATTTAACCCTCAAGTCTTCCTTGACGTCACTACCGCCGCGATTCCCGAACCGACCTCCCTCGCCCTGCTGGGGATGACGGCCGCGGGGTTCTGCGGCGTGCGGATCCGCCGCCGCCGCAAGAGCGAGTCAGCCGACACCACCCAGGCCGTGTGAGAGCCGACCAGGGCATGCGAACACCCCACGGTGGTCGCAATGGATGCACAGAGACCAACCCGCTGGCCTGCGTCAGCGGGTTGTTTCTTGCGCAGGATTGCGCAACGCCCGGGCGTTGCGGCCAGTGCCATAAGTATCACTACGGGCGTGAACAGCCGGGCGGTGTTCTCCGGATCGACCAACAGGTGGTCCACGCCCAAGATGGCTGCTGGGGGCGGGCCATATCGATGGCCGACGTGCGGGTCGTTCGTAGCATCGCACGTTTCTGCGCCGTATGCTGGACGGCACCATGAGCGACGTCACGCAGATCCTCCGCCAGATCGAGACGGGCGACCCGTCCGCGGCGGAGCAATTGTTGCCGCTCGTCTACGAAGAACTCCGCAACCTCGCGGCCGTCCGGCTGGCTGAGGAGAAACCGGGGCAAACGCTGCAGGCGACGGCGCTGGTCCACGAAGCCTGGCTGCGACTGGTGGATGTGGACTACGTCCAGCACTGGTCCAGTCGCCGGCAATTTTACGGAGCCGCGGCCGAAGCGATGCGGCGGATTCTCATCGACAAGGCACGGCGCAAGCAGCGCCAGAAACACGGGCACGACAGGCAGCGGATCACCATTGAACTCGCGGACGTTCCGGAAACAGCCGGCGACGACCTGGTCGAGTCGGTCCACGAAGCTCTGAACCGGTTGGAACAGGTCGACCCCCTCGCCTGCGAGCTGGTGAAGCTGCGCTATTTTGCGGGACTGTCGCTGCGAGACGCCGGCCGTGTCCTCGAGCTTCCTTCCCGATCTGCTGACCGGCTGTGGAGCTTCGCCAAGGCCTGGCTGTTGAGAGAGATTCGGCGTGAACCGACTGATTCCGGGTGATTCGTCGGGCATCTGTCCGGGCATTTCAGGAATCTGTTCCGATTTCTGGCGCACACGGGCCGGCAAGAGCGCCACGGAATGTGGGCCAGCATTCGATCGCCTGAACATGCCCATCCGCAGCAGCGTCTTGGGTGCCGGACATCACTTAGTCAGCGGGACAACTCCATGAACGAACGCGACATCTTTCTGGCCGCTGTCGAAATCGACGATCCCGCAATGCGCGCCGGCTACCTCGACCAGGCCTGCGACGCCAACGACGAGTTGCGCTCGACAGGTCGAGGAATTGCTCCAGGCCCATGAACAGACCAGCCAGTTCCTGGAGACGCCGGCCGTAGCGGCAGACTCGTCTGTCGACCAGACGGTCGTGAGCGACGCTGAGGCCGTCAGGGACAACGGCCTGGCCACGTTGATCGAGGATTCCGACATGTCCGATGAAATCCCGCTCGGTTACCTCGAACCCTCCTCCAAGCCAGGGTCGCTGGGACGCCTGGCGCACTATGAAATCGAGGAGGTTCTCGGCCGCGGCGCGTTCGGGACCGTGCTCAAGGCGTTCGACGAGAAGCTGCACCGCGTCGTGGCGATCAAGGTGCTGGCGTCGGAGATGGCGGCCACATCGCCGGCCCGCAAGCGGTTCCTCCGCGAGGCCCGCTCCTCGGCCGCAGTCCGGCACGAGAACGTCGTCGCCATCTACGGCGTCGAGGACGAGCCGATTCCGTACCTGGTGATGGAATACGTCCCGGGCGAGACGCTGCAGCAACGGCTCGACAAACAGGGCCCGTTGGACCTGCGCAATGTTCTCAGACTGGGTAAGCAGATCGCTGATGGGCTTGCCGCCGCACATGCCGAAGGCCTGATCCATCGCGACATCAAGCCCGGCAACATCCTGCTGGACACCAGCGTCCACGATCGCGTCAAGATCACGGACTTCGGCCTGGCCCGCACCGCCGACGACGCCAGCATGACCCAGAGCGGTCTTATCGCCGGCACGCCGATGTACATGGCTCCGGAGCAGGCCCTCGGACACAACCTTGACCAGCGGGCCGACCTGTTCAGTTTCGGCAGCGTGCTCTACCAGATGCTCAGCGGCCGCCCGCCATTTCGCGCTCCCTCCACGATCGCCGTCTTGAGACGGGTCACGGAAGACACACCGCGACCGATTCAGGAAGTCATCCCCGAGGTGCCCGAGTGGATGTGCGAACTTGTGGGGCATCTGCACGCCAAGAATCCCGACGACCGTTACGCGACCGCCCAACAGGTCAGCGACCTGCTGGCGCACTGCCTGGAGGACCTCAACGCCGGTCGCCGGCCGCAGGTTCCGGCCCCGCATCCATTGGTCGCATCTCAAGAAGTCGCCGCGACCGCCGAGCTGCCGCGTCACCGCCCGGTCCGCGACGACAAGGCCCGGATCTCAACACAGCGCCTGTGGACCAAAGTCGCCACCGCCGTGCTGGTGCTGCTGATCGGCCTGGGAGTGACCGAGGCGACCGGCGTCACGAAGCTGGCGTCGACCGTCATCCGGCTGACGACCGGCTCGGGCACGCTGGTGATCGAGACCGACGACCCGAGTCTGAAGGTCGCCATCGACGGTGAGGAAGTCACGATCACCGGCGGAGGCGTGGAGGAACTGACACTCCGCCCCGGCGAGCACAAGGTTGCCGCCCTCCAAGACGGCCAGCCGGTCAAGCAGGAGCTGGTGACAATCACTCGCAACGGGCGGACCGTCGTGCGGATGAGTTTGGAACCGACCGAGACGATTGCAGATTCGCCGGGCGCCCCGGTGAAACGTGAATACTCCAGCGGTGAATGGATCGACGTCATTCCTTTAGTTGATCCGCAGGCCGACAAATGGGATCTGGCTTGGACCGGTGCCAACGGAATGGCGCATCGAACTAGGAGAACTGGTCGTCGGCGACACGGACCGAAAAGGCAAATAAGCTGATTTTCCCGCTGGAACTCGAATCACCTGGACTGGAGTTAGAAATGGAGTTCACCCGACGTCCGGCAGCGCCGGCTCATCGTCAACATTCCGAACGCGAAGGGCGACGTACCCCTTGTACTCCATGTGCCGGGATTAGGTGGACTGGCGCCGGGACGGCGAGGTGAGAGTAAAGTGCTTTCAACCACACCTCAGGTTGAAACCGGGAAAGCAGACACACATTCACATCGAACTGCGTCATGAGAACGAGAAAGACCGGCTTTCCATCGCGCGTGACGGCGAAGCGGTCGCCACTTGGAGCGGCAATCGCAACGAGCTTCCAGGTTACTCGGATGAAGGTTATCCGCACCATCGGCGCGTTAGTCCGTTGACCCTTCCTGCGGCAGCGGAATTGGGTTCCACCGGATTCGACTGCGAATGCTCGACGGCGGCACGGCCACGTCGCTGCGACCAGTGCCCACCGACGATCGCACGATCAAGACCGTCCCCCGGGCCCGCCGACGACCCACCGCCGGCGACTGCGCCGTTCGATGCCGACAAGCCAAAGCTCATCAAGAAGCGTGCGGACATATCTCGGCGTGCCTGGGGAGCACGCCCGAGGAGATCGAAGCGGCTCTGAAAGTGGTTCAGTGACGGCGAGGCTTGGCGCGAACGCATCGACAGCGAAGGTCCGCAGCACCAAGTGGTCCTCACGAAGCCGATCTATCTCGGCGTGACTGAGGTGACGCAGGCGCAGTACGAGCAGGTGATGGGAACGAACCCGTCCCACTTCTCGGCCACGGGTGAAGGCAAAGACGCGGTCGCCAACCTGGAGACGGGCAACCATCCGGTGGAGATGGTGAGCTGGTACGACGCGGCCGAGTTCTGCGCGAA
Source organism: uncultured Planctomycetaceae bacterium (assembly GCA_963715185.1). Taxonomy (GTDB): domain Bacteria; phylum Planctomycetota; class Planctomycetia; order Planctomycetales; family Planctomycetaceae; genus CAVPPT01. Next base: position 1,668 of record CAVQRG010000007.1, on the reverse strand, counting down.
ACTGAGCCAGCAGGAGCAGTTGAAACCGTTCTACTTCCGGTCCGGATGAGACGGTCACGCCGCTGGAAGGGACCGGTTACCGACTGCCAACGGAGGCGGAATGGGAGTACGCCTGCCGGGCCGGGACCACGACGCCGTTCTGGAGCGGCGATCAGGACCAGGACCTGATTCAGGCCGGCTGGTTTTGCAGCAACTCCGGCGACCGCACGCATGCCGTTGGAGAGTTGAAAGCCAATCCGTTCGGACTGTCCGACCTGCATGGCAACGTGTGGGAGTGGGTGCAGGACAGCTGGGATCACCGCGTTCTATGGGAAGTTCGAGGAGAATGCTGCAATCGACCCATCCAGCCCATTTTCCGCCGGCTCCCAGCGGGTGCTCCGCGGCGGCTCTTGGGCGAGCCATCCGTCCTACTGTCGTTCGTCGGCTCGCTACGCCTTCCCTCCGACGTACCGTGGCGACGGCATCGGTTTTCGCGTGGTGTTGCCGGTCGATGCGGTCAAACAACGTGTGAGTCTCGAACCCGGCAGCGTCAAGCGCTTCCAAGCCACAAACATCTGGCCCGCCGACGCCCCGCCGCCGGCGATTGCGCCATTCGACGCCGCGCAGGCGAAAGCCCATCAGGCAGCGTGGGCGAAGTACCTCGGCGTGCCGGTGGAAAAGGACATCTCGCTTGGTCAGGACAAGAACGGCAACGACGTCACGCTGACGATGGTGCTCATTCCACCGGGCGAGTTCATGATTGGCGCGACTGATGATGAGCAAGCAAAGTGGCTGTCTGAAGCGAAAGCTGAGCGTCCGAATGCCAAAGCAGACGCATTCGCCACAATCGCCATGGAGGATCAGCGTTTCGTACGGATCACAAAACCATTCTGGCTCAGCAAGCTCGAATTCAAGACCGGACAGTTTCGTCGGTTTGTCGAAAGCACAGGCTACAGGACCGACGCCGAAACCAACGGAAAAGGGGCGACCAGACCGGCTGCGGACATGCCCTTTTTTGCACGTTTACCGGAACTCAACTGGGACAACTGGGGCAAGTATCAGTGTCGATGCCGGTCCGGTCGTGAATGTTTCCTGGAACGACGCAGCTGAAGTGCTGCGAGTGGCTTTCGAGCCAGCATCCGGACATGGAGTTTTCGCTGCCGACTGAGGCTCAGTGGGAATTCGCCTGCCGGGCCGGCACGAAGAATTCGCTGTACGATTGCGACACCAGTGAGGAACTTCGCCAATACGCGCAGTTCGGAGACGAAGTCCGTTTCATCCAGCGCGGCGGACAACTCAGGCCGAACGCCTTCGGGCTGTATGACATGCTCGGCAACGTGACTGAATGGTGCGCGAACTGGCTTGACGGATACGCAGCGTCGCCGACAGATGATCCAGCCGGGCCTGCAGGTCCCGGTAAGTATGTCATGCGAGCTGTTCGCGGCGGCAGCTTTATGCACCAGCTCTGGCAGGTTCGCTCGTCCAAACGGGATTTCTACGCTCCCGACAACTGCTTCTTCGACCGCGGGTTCCGAGTCGCCGCTGGGTTTACAAACGACGTCCATCGAGATCAGCAGGCGGCCACAGTCACCGGGCCGACGAATGTCGCGGATGCCGAATCCTTCCAATGGCCCGCCGATGCCCCACCGCCGGCGATTGCGCCGTTCGATGCCGCGCAGGCGAAAGAAA
>CAVQRG010000006.1:0-303876 GCA_963715185.1 uncultured Planctomycetaceae bacterium | reverse complement strand
TGAGCTCGACGCCGCCGACCTTCTGGGCGTGGACCGGGAGGGGAGCCAGGAGCGCCAACGCCAGGAGAATTCGTCCGAAGGTCTTCATGGCCGGGTCGTCTCGAAGGTCAGGAGGAAGCGAGGGTTCGTGCCCGGGCCCATACCGCGTCGAACATGGGCTCCGTGAGCGTACCGGTGAACGATATTCTGCTGGCTCGGACGATACGAGCCCAGGACCGCGACGCCATCGTCCGAGGGCCACGCACAGTGGCCGAAACGAGGTCGGGCGTCGGGACGGAAGGCTCGGGCCGGTCGATGTCGGTCACGGGCCGTCGCGCTCTCCAGCCAGGTGGACCACCACACACCCAGACCGTGGCCGGGCGGCCAGGCGGCCGGCGCGAAGTCCCGCGTCCGGGACGTAGGGGTCCGTCGGGGTCGAAGCCGACGTCCTCCTCGAGGCGGTACAGCGGTTCCACCGAGGGTGCTGAGACTCCTGGATCTCGGCCATGACGGCGGCCCGGCGTGGCCGGAAGAGACCGGGCTTCGGCGGGACGCCGGCGCACGACTTCGAAGTGGACGTGGACCGGACGAAGTGCACTCGAAGCGCCAGTGGAAGTCGTCCTTGGTGGTGTATCCGTTGGGGGTCGGCGCATCGGCGTTCATCCATTGAGGTGGACGGTGCCGTGGTGTGGGTTGGACGCGTCGGTGACGTAGTGGCCGAGGACGCCGGCGTCGTTCACGATGCGTTGCCGATCCACCCTTCCGCTGTGGATCCGTTTCCGCTCTCCAGAGCACCCATTCGGAGCCAGGCGCTGAGACAACTCCACGATCCGGTACGGAGGAAGCCCGCGTCCCGTTCGGGCCGTCGAACCCTGCGTCGAGAGGCGCTTGAGAAAGACCGACCGGTCCGGTGCGTCGAGCGCGCCGGCGGGGGATGTTCTCCAGGTCGATGTAGTGGTCGAGCGACGCCTGGCCGATCTCGGCGCAGGGGACGGCTCCTCGAGTGATCCGGCTCGGGGTCCAGATAGACGAGCCGCGCGCCGGCGTTTCGGAAGAGGCGGGGCACCGCCCTCCGGGAGCCTTCCACCGCAGCGCGGGCAGCCATCTGACGCCCGTCTTCACCCCAGCGGGAAGGGGGGCACGGGTCGGGGCCCGCCAACGCGGCAGCGTGGACCAGGGTGCCGGCGAGGATGGGAAGCGGAGAGCACGGATGTCGAGGAACGGGGGACGGGTAGGGTCATCCAACACAGAGGGCGTGGGGGGTCGGTCGGGACCCCGCGGCATGGGCGGGGGGAAGGGGCAGGGCTAGAATGACTTTTCTGCCCACAGGGCCCTGGTCATGGGGGATGGAAAGGGAAGGGCGGGGTGACGAACGAACACATCAACCCTAGGAACTCGGGGCGCCACGGGGTTGAACAACGGGGACGCTGGTCCCCGTGGGAGGACGCATTCGTTCGTCGCCGGTCAGGATGCGTCGGAGCCAGAGGGCGTGGTCGTCGAGGAAGACTTCGTGGAGCAGTCCGGCATCGCCTGGGAAAGCGGTGACCGTGGTGCGCGAGGCGGGCGGGGGCCCGAAGACATCGGGCGGCTCATCATTTTCTTGACCGACATGGACGCGTACCGCGCTCGCCGCGACGAAGTGAGGGAGATGTACCGCGCGCACATGGGGCGCCACTACCCTGCCTTGGCGCTGATGCAGGTGTCGTCGTCGCACCCGGGCCAAGGTCCTGCTCGAGGCGACCGCCATGATCCAGGACTTCAGCGCGTAACAGGCCCGCCGGTCAGGAGCCCCGCAGCAGGGCCCGGCCAGGGCGGGCGCCAACCGGGGCGGAGCCGTCCCGCGACACCTGCTGCCCGTTGACCCAGACGCCGGCGACCCCCGTGGACGGCGCCTAGGCAGCACCGAAGTCGGCATGGTCCTGGACGGTGGCCGGGTCGAAGAGGACCAGGTCGGCAAAGGCGCCGGGCTCGATGACGCCCCTGCCCGTGATCCCCACGTGGGCCGCGGACAGCGCGGTCATTTTGTGGATGGCCTCTTCCAGGGAGATGACCTTGTCTTCGCGGACGTACTGAGCCAGAACCCGCGTGAACGACCCGAAACCTCGGGGGTGTGGCCCGTCCAACTCACCGTCGGTGCACACGTTGGTGAAGGGCCACTGCATGAGGCGGGACACGTCGTCGGGGTCCATGCTCCGGGCGACGATGGATTCGTCCGCGTCGTCGGCGGCATCGGGTCCATAGACGTCGTTGATGAGCGCCAGGTAGGTGGTCACCGGGTCCTCGCCGCGGATGTCCGCGATCTCGGCCAGCGTCTTCCCTTCGTAGGACGGATCAGGCGTGAAGGTGCCCAGGATCATCCCGTCGGGAGGTGCCAGTTGGTCCAGCGCGAAAGTCGCTGCCTCGCGGGTGTAGGCCCGGTCCGGAAACAGGACGGTCATGGTGGATTGCCAGTACAGGTAGGGATACACGTCAGCCGTGACGTCGACGCCTTGGGCGCGGGCGGCATCCAACAGGGCCAGCACCTCGTCCGCACGGCCCCACAGGCTCCTCATGGCGAGCTTCATGTGCGAGACCTGCACCGGGAGGTCGGCTTCCCTACCGATGCGGATGGTCTCTTCCAGTGCTTCGAACAGGCCGCGGTCCTCGCTGCGCATGTGGCTGACGTACCTGCCACCGTTGGCGCCGGCCACCTTGGCCAGGGCGATGACCTCTTCGGTGGTGGCGGCCATGCCGGAGGCGTACTCCAGCCCGGTGGACAGCCCCAGGGAGCCGGCGTCCATATCGGCTTGGAGCAGCGCGGCCATGTCGGCGATTTCTGCGTCCGTGGCCTGTCGACCGAAGGCGTTGCCGAGAACCCGGCGTCGGACGGTACCATGGCCGGTGTAGGACGCCACGTTGACGGCGGGGGGCTCGGCGCCCATGCGTTCCAGGAGCTCCGAGACGGGGTAGGCCGAACCCCCATCCTGCCCGACCACCACGGTGGTGACGCCCTGACTCACGGCGCCCACCGCATCGGGCATATCGAAGAGGCCGCGATCATGGTGGCTGTGGCTGTCGATGAAGCCCGGCGCCAAAACGAGACCTCCGCCGTCCACCACGCGCTCCCCGCGCAGAGGCGTCAGGTCGCCGACTTCCAGAATGCGATCTCCCTCGACGCGGACCGCGCCGTTGAATGCGGGCGCGCCCGTCCCGTCCACGACCTGGACGTTGTGGAAGAGGACGGACTCGGGAGGGGTGCCACACGCTGCCGCTGCGCACACGGCGAGAAGCGTCAGGGTGGAGATGACGGTCGGGCGCTGGACCACGGGGACTCCTGCGGAAGAGGTGCCCCGCCAGTCTACGGGGCTACGCCGTCATGCGGGAGGGGTCAGGGTCACCGTGTCGCCGACCCGCACTTCACCGTCGTTCATGACCACGCCATAGGCGCCACCACGCCAATGCGGTTCAAGCGCCGCCGTCAGCCCCGAGCATTGGGCGTCCATTCGCTCGCAGGGTTCGGTCTCTCCCCAGATCTGGATGCGCACGCCCCCGATGGTGAGGATGTGGTGACGGGTGTTCTCCAGCCGGATGCCGGTCACCATGAAATTGGCGCGGCGCATATAGGGTTCGGCGGCGGGCAGCGCCTGGCGGATTTCGTCGAAGGCCTCACGCTCGATGATGGTGACCTGGCGTTTACCCCTCTGGTTGGCGTTACCGACGATGCCCGCATCGGCCACCAACGTGGCCGTCTCAACCGGGTCCATGGGGCCCAGCTTCATGCGCTTGATCCAGATCGCGTCGAGCGTTCCAGTGTCGCTCATGGAACCGTCCTCTCCAGATTATGGTCGTACTGCCAAGTCTCTACCGTGAATATCGTGCCTGAAAGGATATGCACACGACATGGCCCCGTGCTACGTTGCAGGATTGCAGCCAACTGCCTCAATGGGAGGTTCCAACGTCGCTCAGGATGATGGTCGAGCTCGTCTATGACGCCGGGTGCCCCAACGTGGACAAGGCCCGGCGGTTCTCACACGCGCCCTGCAGGAGTGCGGAGTTCCGGCCGTGTGGAGCGAGTGGGACACGGGAGACGACGACTGTCCCGAAACGCGTAAAGGCCTGGGGTCGCCCACGATTCTGGTAAATGGCGAGGACGTGGCGCCGGGGCCCCACCCGTGGGCGGCGCGAGAGTCGGTGACGGCTCCCCGATGCCGCCTGTACCGGGAAGGTGCGGAGTTGATCGGTGCTCCCCCCGTGTCCAGGGTCGTGGCCGCTGTGCAGGCAGCCATGGGCCCCGACGTAGTCTGACCGTCGGCCCTGTCAGGTCCGGACGTCGCCCCTCCGCCAGGACCGGGACCACTCCACGTGGCCCCGTGCAGCCAGGATGAGGAATACGGCGTAGAGAAACGCCGTGAGCTGGAGCCCGCGGTTCAGGAACAGAGCCACATAGGCCACGTCGAGGACCACCCACAGCATCCAGTTCTCCAGGTACTTCCGACTCATCATCCATTGGGCGCATAGGCTGCCCGACGTGAGGGCGCTGTCCACATATGGGAGCGCCGCGTCGGTGTACCGGTCCAGGAGTGTGCCCAGGGTCACGGCGAAGACCGTGACCAGCGCCGGAAGCAGCAGGCGCTCCCGGTGGGAGAGTCGGGTCACCGCCAGCCGGGAGTGCTGCGCGCCCCCGAAGAGCCAGTGGTACCAGCCGTATGCCGAGATGGCCGCGTACACGAGCTGGAGACCCATGTCGGCGTAGAGCTTCTGCTCCCTGAAGATCAGGAAGTACAGGAGCACGTTGACGATGGCGGTGGGCCAGCTCCAGATCTTCTCTTTTACCGACAGGTAGACCGAGACGATTCCGAATACGACCGCGATGGGTTCGAGGGCTGTCACTCCATGCCCGCCTGCTCCTTCACGTAGCGCGCCGCCTCCTCATGCGTGGCGAACCAGACGCCGCCCTTGGCCTTCATGTGGTCGATGAGTCCTCTCCAGCGCGACGATGCGCGAGCGGTGCCCGCTGACGTGGGGGTGCATGGTGAGGAGGAACATGGTGCCCTCCTCCCACGCCTTGTCGAACTCGTCGATCCACACCTGCATGACATCGCGGGGCGGGCTGTAGGAGTTGCCCTGGGGGTTGTAGAGGGGCGCGTCGTCGAGGATCCACTCGACGGGAAGCTCCACCACGCCGGTGGGCTCTCCGTTCTGGACGAGCTCGTAGGGCCGGTCGTCGGCCATGAGCGAGCTCTCGTAGAGGAAGCCCATGTCGCGGACGATGGACAGCGTGTTGGGGCTGAAGTTCCACGACGGTGCGCGGTATCCGACGGGGCGCGTGCCCGTGATCTCGGTGACCGTCTCCACGGCGGCCTCCAGGAGGCGCGCGCTCGGTGGGTTCGTCCAGTGCGGAGTTGCGCTCGTGGATCCACCCGTGGACGGCGATCTCGTGCATCCCGGGCGGCCTGGATCATGTCGGCCTGCTCCGGGGCGAGCTTCAGGCTCCACGCCGGGAAGAAGAAGGTGGCCGGGACGTTCTTCTGCTGCAGGAGGCGTAGGACGCGCGGGCAGTGCCACCCGGTGTCCGTATTCGCCCTGCGACAGGGGGCCCACGCTGACGGTGCCGTCGCGCAGTCCCTGCACCGTCTCGTTGTCCACGTCGAAGGAGATGAGGACCGCGACCCTGGCGCTCCCCGGGCCACTCCGACGGGTTGAGGTCCCGGCCGGCTCGCACCTGGTCCACGGCGGCGCGGACCTCCGCCTCGGACCAGTCCCAGGGTGGCGTGGCCTGGGCGGCCTTGGTCGCCGGCAGGCGCTGCAGGGGCGCAGGCCAGGGCGAACACGAGCAGAGCAGGGTAGGCGCGCTTCATGGGGGACCTCGGGTGGGAAGAGAACACCAGACTATCGTCCCCTGGGCTGAGGGGCCAGCGCGGGCCGGCGAGGGCAGGGTCGAGAGCAGCACCCGGATGACGTTTCCGCCCATGATCTTCCTACCTCGATCTCGGAGAAGCCTGCGTCCAGGAGCGCCTGGACCAGGTATCGCCGTCTGAGAAGCATCGATCATGGTGGGTACCGCGCCGTCCCAGTCGGAGCCCAGGGCCACATGGTCCACACCCGCCACGTTCACCGCGTGGCGTACGGCCCGAGCCCAGTCGGCGGGCGTGACGCCGCACACCGCGGTCTCCCACAGACCGATGCCCACCACACCGCCCGTGGCCGCGATGGCGGCGAGCCGGTCGTCATCCAGATTGCGCTGATTGTCGCAGGTGCCGCGTCACGCCGGTGTGGGACACCACCACCGGGCGGGAGGTGCGGGCGAGCACATCGTCGATGAGGGCAGGGGACGCGTGGGCCAGGTCCGCCACGATGCCCAGTTCGTCCATCAGCGCCAGGACCTGGACGCCGAAGTCCGAGAGGCCGCCCTTGCTCACCCCGTGGGCCGAGCCCCCCACCTCGTTGTCGAAGAAGTGGGTCAGGCCGAACATGCGGAAGCCCGCCTCGTACGAGACGTCCCACATTCGACAGGTCTCCCTCCAAGGCGTGGGTGCCCTCGAGTCCCGAGGACTCCCGCCACGGTCTCCTCGTCGGAGTCGCGCCGGGCGAGGAATCCCTCGAGGTCCTCACGGGATCGGACGACGGCCAGTCGGCCGTCACTGTCTGCGGCGAAGCGTTGGAGCTTGTCGGCCTGATAGACGGCCCGTTCGGTCAGGCTCCCCCAGGTGCGCGGAGGCCAACGCTCCAGGACCGACAGGAGCGTGATGTTGTCGGAGTCGCCGGCGTTGGCCTCGATGTTCATGCCCCGCGGCGTCTTGGTGACCACGCTGAAGAGCCTGGACGGCCATGTGGCCTTCGATGAGCCGTGGCACGTCCACGTGTCCCCACGCACCGCGCCGGAGGAGGTCGCGATCCCAGAGGAGGGCGTCGGCGTGGAGGTCGGCACCGGCCAGCGATGCCTTGATCCGGGATGCATCGGCACCGACCTCGGGCCAAGAAGCGTCGGAGACGCCCGGGAGCGTGCGGTTCATGGCGCCGCCCACCACCCGGGGGACGACTGCGAAGGCCAGGAAGAAGGCCCCAAAGAGGGTGCCCGCGACCGTCCAAGCGAGCCTCTTCCTCGGCGCGGTCATTCGTCGGGGACCGACATGGCGCCCCGGCTCACGAACACGGCAGAGCCGCCCACGCGCACCGCGGAGGTGGTACCCTCGGCGCGGTCTGCCTCGACGTGGAGGATGGAGGGGCGCCCGATCTCCAGGCCCTGCTCCACCGTCCAATGAAGCGATCCCGCCTCGCATCCGTCGACCTTGGACAGGTAGCCCCCCAAGACGGCCGCAGCAGAACCCGTGGCCGGATCCTCGGGCACGCCTGCCGCCGGCGCGAACATGCGCACGTGCATGTCTACTCCCTGGGACTCGGCCTCGGGGCAGACGAGGTAGACATGGTCGGCCCAGAGCGGCGCGACCAGGCGCTGCCAGAGGGCGGTGTCCAGGACCGCCCGGCGGATGGCCTCGAGGGACGCGATGGGGACCACATAGTAAGGAAGGCCGCACGACACCATCTCCGGGCGCAGCGTCCGGGTGGAGATCCGAGGCGTCGAGCCCCACCATGCGCGCCAGGTCGGCGTCGGGGACGGTCGAAGGCCGGTGCTCAGGGAGGAGGGCCGTGGTGAAGCGCGCGAAGACCGGAACCCCGTCTTCGAAGCGGACGTCCACGGGAACGGGCCCCACGTTCTCGTCCAGGACCAGCGTCACGGTCCCCTCGGTGGGCGGGTCGGGGAGGAGGGCGGCCAGGTAGATGGCGGAGCCCACGGTGGGGTGGCCCGCGAAGGGCACCTCGATACCTGGCGTGAAGATGCGGACGCGGGCCGCACCCTCGTCGGATTCGGGCGGCCCCAGGAAGACGGACTCGGAGAGGTTCATCTCCCGGGCGACGCGCTGCATGAGGTCGGTAGGCAGATGCGACGCGTCGGGAAAGACGCCCAGGGGATTGCCGCCGAAGGTGTGATCCGTGAAGACGTCGAGGGTGGAGAACGGAGAGGTCCATGATGGTCAGGAGGCGGCGGGGGCGGTCCCGTCGTCCTTGCGGTAGAGGTGGATCTGCCAGAGGGGAGAGTGGGCGTGAGAAGATCTTACGGAAGCCGTGGCGGCGGACGCGGGCCTCCACCGCCGCAGTGCCGTGGAGGAAGACGTTGAAGGGACGGCGCGCGGATGCGCTGGATGAGGTTGAGTGCCGATGAACGCCAGGCGCATTGGAAGGTGCTCCCGGGGTAAGACCAGCCCGTAGAGCCGGCGGGCACGGGACGCAGAGGCGTCCACCAGGGCAGGCATGTCGTCGTAGCAGCACACCACCCGGTCGAGGGTGACGACGTCGGCCGAGTTCGAGCTCAGGGAGCCAGCGTCACGACGTCCCCCTCCACGTAGCGCACGCGGTCGGCATGGCCCAGGCGCACGGCCTCGTCGCTGGCCGCCGCCAGGTAGGCGGGAGACGCGTCCACATGGGTACCATGGGATGCGCCCGCGGCCATGAGCCCGTGTTGGATCGGCACCAACGCCACCCCCGACGTCGAGGAACGAGCGCCCCTCCACGCCCCGGTCGCGGAGGCGTCCAGGAGTCGATCCGCGTCGTGCCCGACGGGCCGCGTCGCCGGTAGCGCCGTAGTTCGCGCCGGGCGAGGCGGTCGTCGAACTCCTGGACGATACCGTTACACTGGGCGCACGACACGGGGACCTCGGGGTAGCCGGAGGAGTGGACGAGCCCAAAGCTGGGTCCCGGATCCACCCAGCGGCAAGCGGAACCAAGAGGCGAAGGGAACGGTGCGAGACCATCGGCGTGATCTCGGACACCCACGGAGCTGTTGCGTCCGGAAGCCGCTGCAGGCACTTCGGGGAAGCGACCTCATCCTCCATGCCGGGGACGTGGGCGACCCGGCCATTCTGGAAGCCCTGGAGCGGATCGCGCCGGTGTTTGCCGTGCACGGGAACACCGACTACGGAGCGCTGCGGAGCGGGCTGCCCCGGAGCGTGGTGGTGGACCTGGGAGCCCCGGACGGACGGATCGCAGAAGGGTCCGGCGCACCCGTGCCCACGGGGCCGCTGGCGTACGTCCATCACGGCGACCGGGAGCTGGAGTTGGATCCCGAAGCCGCCGGGATCGCCCTGGTGGTGAGCGGGCACACGCACAAGCCGCTGAACGAACGGTGGGGCAGGGTGCTCTATCTCAATCCCGGGAGTGCCGGACCGAGGCGGTTCACCCTTCCGGTGACGGTGGCCAAGGTCCGGGTCGGAGACGACGGCGAGGTTCGGGCGGAGATCGTGGAGATCGTGCGCTAGGTCGCAGTTCGTCCCAGGGGCCATGGATGCGCCCACCCCGAGGCGCGATCTCCGGGACATGGCCCCCGCACCGAAACTACTGGAGCGACTCCGGGCCACACTGCGGTCGCGCCACTACAGCGTCAGGACGGAGAAGGCGTATGTGCTGTGGACGCGCCGGTTCGTGCGGTTCCACGGTCTTCGTCACCCCGACGAAATGGGGGCGGAGGAGGTCGGGGCGTTCCTCTCGCACCTTGCCGTGGACCAGGGGGTGAGCGCCTCGACGCAGAACCAGGCCCTCAGCGCCCTGTTGTTCCTGTACCGGCACGTCCTGGGGCGTTCCCTCGGCGACCTGGACGGGGTCGCGCGGGCCAGGATGCCGGAGAGGATCCCGGTGGTGATGACGCGCCGGGAGGTCCGGGACGTGATCCAGCACATGGACGGCGACACGCAACTCATGGCGCGGCTCATGTATGGATCCGGACTGCGGCTCATGGAGTGCCTGCGGCTGCGGGTCCAGAGCGTGGACTTCGGACGCCACACCATCCACGTGCGGGACGGCAAGGGCGCCAAGGACCGAGCCACCATGTTGCCGCAGAGTCTGGATGAAGCGCTGAAGCACCACCTGGCCGTGGTGAAGGAGACGCATAGGGAGGACCTGGCCGAAGGGCACGGGCGGGTCGACCTACCCGAAGCCCTGGCGCGGAAGTATCCCCAAGCCGTGACGGAGTGGGGGTGGCAGTGGGTCTTTCCACAGCGGAGCCGATGGCGGGACCCCAGGACCGGCCGTCAGGGCCGGCATCACTGCGACCCCTCGATCCTTCAGCGGGCGGTGAAGGAAGCCGTGCGTCGCGCCGGCCTCGCCAAGCATGCCACCTGCCACACGTTCCGGCACTCGTTCGCCACCCATCTATTGGAGGACGGAGTGGACGTTCGGACCGTCCAGCAGCTCCTCGGGCACCGGGACCTCAAGACAACCATGCTCTATACCCACGTGCTGATGAACGGGCCCGCCGGGGTCAGGAGCCCGCTGGATCGGCTGTAGGATGGCCGGGGAGGTTATGCGGACCCGCGTACGCAGCCAGGGTGGGGGCGACACCAAAATGGCGCCATCGTCCGTCCGCAGAGGGCAGTTGCCCCGCGTCCCTGGGGAGTGAATACATGGACGGCCCCGCGGCGCGCGATAGTGCGGCGTGGGTCAGTTGAATCAGAGTTAGCCCGTGGGTCGTCCCTGCCTCGCTCGCCACGACAGAGATCCTCGCTCGGTTCGTGACTCTGGACTCCACAACTGCTTTGAAAAGCGTTGAACTGGGGCTTCGCTCAGTACGCGGCGCCGCGAACCTCACGAGGGCGCCCAGGCTGGCTCGCATCGGCTAGGTGCGGCGCTTCTCCGTCCGCGCGATCCCAGATCGGGCACGCCTCGCCAACCGTCATCCAAGAGCACGGCGTCCGCTGTCCCGATCAAGGGAAGGGCGTCCTCCGAGCGCCTGAACGGGCGGTCCCCGAGTCGCCGGGCGGGGTTTCGGGGCTGCTCAAACTGGACCTCGCAGAGTTCACGGGCGATGGGTTTGTCGGGGACCGCCCGCAACCTGTCCGCGGTCTAACAAGGAATTGCTGCTGTCGCGAAGAGGTTGTTGGCCCCCTCGTCACAGCATTGAGGTACAAGGCCCTCGCGGTGCGGGTATCGAGCCAGGCGTCGCGGACGACCGGGATCTGCAGCTCCGCGATCCAGGCGTCGTAGGTCTGTTCGGCCACATGGGGCTCGAAGACCCACATGGCGTCGTCATCGGGTCGATACAGGCGATACTCTGCGGGCTGCTGCTGTCGCCAGGCGGCAGGTTGATCGTAATGCACCTTGAGACGCTGGTAGAACTCGCGCGACAGTCCGCCGATCACTTCCTTGCGGCCGCTGTCGGTCCAGCCCAGCCCCCCGCAGTCAACCCGCCGAGGTGAGTTTCCGGGGCCACGATGACGACGGACTTCCCCATGTGGGTCGACTGGACGGCGGCGATCACCCCGGCCGACGTGCCTCCGTAGATGACGACGTCGTACGTGGTGTCATCGGCGGGTGCCGAGAGTGGAAGCAGACTGATGACAAAGGCGGAGAGAACGGGGATTCGCATCGGGGAAGCACCTGGCAGGGTTGCAGACAGCACGGAGGAGAATTCGCCCCAGTGTCTCCGTGACTGTGTGGTGAAGTCAACCTGTGGGGACACGCTGGGAGTAAGGAGTTGAGGACGGAAGGCGGATGTGACGTTGGTCATGCTCCGCATGACGACCCGGCGTGAAGGTGCCATGCACGGGCGTCAGCCGATTCCTTACCCGCATCGGACGTTGAACCAGACGTCGTCAGGGCGATGCGTGTCGTCAGGCAAAGCCCGACCTGTCTGGCTTGGCCAGCAGTGCGACATACAGAGCTTCCTGCCGCTGCGCGGCACCGGTTGAGGCAACCGGTGCTACCCGGTTTGAAAATCGGCTGGCCACCGTCGCTCCGGTGGATGCGATGGTTAGCCGCTGGCGCATCTGCCAGCGAGATAGACGCCTGCGTTAAGCCCTGGGCGATGCGGCTACAAAACCACATCTTCGAAATTCGCGCGGCAAGCAGTGTTGTAGGCAACGCGCATCCGCCGCTCTTTTGGAAAAAACTGTAAACAGGCTGTTGTATACCAGTACGAACCGTGAACGCAGGGCGTGTCATCACTTGGGGTGCCATCTGAGCCGTGATCAGCCATGATGGCCCCCAGCCGACTGCCGTCGAGAACGTCAACCTCGGCCAGAAGTTGTTTGAACCGTCGGTCTCGTAACTCCGATGACTGATGGAGCCTCCGCCCACGCAAGGCAGTGGGAGCATAATTCGTGTAAAGCGCGTTCCACGGCACCTGGACTTCGCGCATGGGGCGCTGGAGAACGCATTGGTGTGGAACAGCACATCTTCATCCGAGGCTGGTCGGCGCAGATAGCTTCGTGTACTCGATAACTCCAGGGAGGCCATGTCGCCGCTCGCATCGCAAAGCATGAGCAACCCGCCACCCCAGCGCGGCCTTGAGGTAATCCAGTCAGCCGCCTCAGCGACGGTTCCGCAGCGCCCCAGGGCCTCGGAAATGGCCATCGAGATCGGGGCAGCGGGGGCAGATGGCTCGTCCGTAGTGAAGCCATAATTGTACGTGATACACAACCCTTCTTCATTCATGCCGTCGACGGCACCGGCCAAAGGAGCGGTCGTAAATTCGAACGCCCGCAACTTGCCTTGTGATCGGCTCTCCCGCACAAGGTAGAAGGGCTGGACCAGTGGCAGGTAATCAAAGTTACGGGCGACGATGGGTTCTCCCGTGCGCCGAGCGCCGGCCCCGCACTGCAACCGCCGAGCACGCCCCAGGACACGCAGTGCAACCGCCCACGGACGACAGGAGCGGCTCCAAGGCATTAAAGAGACAGATGGCCTTGAGACTGACGCCGGCTCCCTCTGCGATGCCTGCCAAGCGTTGGCTCATTTCCGGGTTGTCGCAGTGCGCAAGAAACCGCGACGCCTTGTATTCGGCTAGCCAGCGGTAGACACGATAGGGTAGCCACCAAGGCTGCTGTAGGCGAAACGCCTCCAGCTTGGTAAGAACTTGGCGTGCAGCATGTATCTTGTTCTGTACGCCCGCGCCTTGAGCCAAGCCCATCTCCTTGGGGGAACCCTGGCAGATGACCTCGACCACATTGGACGCCGCCGGCTTCGTAAGCATGAACTCATCCGAACGCTTCAGACCATTGGTGGCTAACGTCACCGTTCACCGGGCCGCGGCGAACGACGTTGATTTCAGAACCCGCGCGGCCCGCGGCTCCGTGTGGAACGGTTTGCAATGCCACGGTCTATTCTTCAGTTGGGGTAAGCATTAAGAAAAATGAATCGAGTCGCTCAGCGACGAGATCGAATGACGTGCAGTCGTACACCTCGCCGCCGACAAGAACGGATTCGTCGAGATTCCGAACCGCAGCAAGTGCCGTCTGCTCCCATTTGGGATCGCAGCGCCACGTTCTTAGGACGACGGCATTTGGGCACGTACAGCGGTGTGTCATCAGGCGATCTTCTACGTCCGTCGCATACCCAAACTTAATGCGGGTCGGATAGATTTCCGGCAGCAATTGAATGGCATAGAAGACGCCGAACTGCGTTTGATCAGTACCACTTCTGGCAACGCGGCTTCCGTCCCAGTTCGTACGAGCTTCGCGAATCTTGTCTGCCTCGCCAGATGACACGGCCATCACTTCGAGACCACTACCATTCGGATCACGAATCTTGTGGATCGAAACTTCGGGCAGTTGCTTGATGACCCATTTGCGCAGCTGGCTGCGATCAATCTCCAAGTCAGATGCGAGCTCTCGGATCGTCACATCAGCCATTGGTGGAAATGTCCTCTGGATGTCGTGAGATAACGTTTCGGATGAGCCCCCGGCACGACGCCGGGTGGCGCCGGCGTCCCGGGCTCTGTGGTGGGGGAACCCACCGTCGCATTGCGGGTGACCCTCACGGCTCATCCGCAACGTTTGCCGCCTGAGGTGGCGAACGCTCAAGGTAACCCGGCGGCGGCGAAGAACCGTTGACTTCAGGAACGCCCCGCCCCGCCGCTCGGTTGCAATCGGTTGTTAGCTGGCTTGTTGGCTACCGCCCCATGTTGCGTCTTGGAGCGTTCATTGTTTCGTTGAAGGCACGCATTTGGTCTGCGGAGATCTTATCGAGTTCGCGATTGTGGTCGATGAAGTTCTGCATTTGGTGTTGCAGAATTCGTTCCATTTCCTTCTTGTGTCCGGAGCTTGGATGTGCCCATACCAGCTCAACGACTTCGTCGGGCTCTGCCGGTCTTGCTCGCCGCTCATCGCGGACATACGGGCGGAAATCGTAATAGTAGACCGGATCCGACTGCTTTGGGACATCAACGACCAGGACAGTCCTGCCGGACTCGACGGCAAACATCAGGTTCACGTTTGGAATGGGTTTCACCGTCAGGGCGATGTTGTGTGCGCGTTCTGCGATGTCGTCCCGCTCATCACCGTTTGATGCATCGACTCCGTGAAGACCGCCGTCGTCGTCGATACCGATAAAGATGCGCCCGCCACCGGATGTTGCCATCGCAGCAATCTCCTTGCCAAGCCGATGCGCTTGATCGGGAAATGACTCTTTGAAGTCGACGTTAGTCGATTCACCGGCTTCCCGGATGCCTGGAAGTTGATCGCATATTTCCGGCGAGGCCCATTTGGGAAAGTCGTCCGGCATGGTAGCCCCTCTATGTTACCTGGCAGCTAACTAGTGTTTATGCAGATCTGTATAATCCGCGGGCGTTTGCGGATACCGCGCATGGCCGAGGTCGGTCAGGCGGCTGTAAGTGTAATCGAAGTCATTCGTTGCGGCAAATGCGTGGAGGAGTCGGCTGAGCGTTATCCGGAACGACGTTTCTCGATAACGCTCAGTCGTTTATCCGTTCGCTCCGCGCGAGCAACTCTCGAATCCGCTCCAGCGGGCTGCGGACACCGCGTCCACCCTTGTTCAAAACGTGAGTATAGATCATCGTCGTCCGAACGTCGCTGTGGCCGAGCAACTCCTGCACAGTGCGGATGTCGTCACAGAGCCGAGGGGCGAGTGCCGAGAGTCCAGAGCGGGACACCTTCAGGCGTCGATGGTCCGATGCCTGCTTCGTACGCCGGCGGTCATGGTGGACTCGCAGGACTTCGATGGTGCGGTCGTTGCAACCCGTTGAATCATCGGATACCGGCACGACGCGCGAGCGAGTGGAGCCCAGATTCGCGGGTGATTGGTCCTCCAGGATTCCCTCGCTGGCGCTTCGGGCTTGTATTTCAACAGCCTGGTAGAGACGCGGCTCGGGCCTGTCGGGAAACAGGCCGAGTGGTGCGCACCGATGCTGAGTGGCGACTGTCATGGTCGGCACCTCGCCGTGGGTACAGAGGACGGGGCTGGCTACCATTCAAACAGGATCACACTCTGGCTGCAATGTCGGGCGCTCCGTTAACGACTGCGGAAAGCGGAGAACTTCTCGCTGAGAGAGCCCGGGAGGGTGCCAGGCGTGAGCCATGAGACCGCGAGCGGACGAGGTGTGATCTGCCGACTCAGCCCTGTAGGGACGGCGATAGTCGGCCCTACCTGTCTGGCAGGTGCAGCAGTGCGACATGCAGAGCTTCCTGCCGCTGCGCGGCACCGGTTGGGGCAACCGGTGCTACCCGATGCTGAGAGAGTGGCTGGAGTCGAGCCGCAGACGAGTCCCCGGTTGCTCGGGATCCTGGGGGCGTCGCTGCGCTCCGAACCCAGCCACCCAGCAGAGGGCGGCGAGCGGAAGGGTGAGGTGTGAAAAAGGAGTGGGCCTGTAAGCCGGGTTTTGTCGAGAGCGATCATTTCTCTGGGGCGTCGATTGCTCGCCGCCTCGTCGCGACCTACCCGAGGGTCAGGTGAAGCGGACCGCTTCTCCCCTCTGCTTGGTCTTGCTCCCGGTGGGGTTTACCGTGCCGGGCCTGTCACCAGGACCCGCGGTGCGCTCTTACCGCACCGTTTCACCCTTACCTGTGATGTCGGCGAGCCGTCATCCATCGGCGGTCTGTTCTCTGTGGCACTGTCCCTGTCCTCGCGGACGGTGGGTGTTACCCACCACCGTGTCCTGCGGAGCCCGGACTTTCCTCCACAAATTGGGACAAGTCCCGCTTTGCAGCGATCACTCAGCCCACTCCACGCCTATCATACGCAAATGATCTCCCGGGAGAAGGTCACGCCGGTCGAGTTCGTTCGTGCCCGATCGATCGCGGCCGTGCCGTTCGGGCAGGACCGCAAATTGACGGGGGTTGACCACAGCGGTAGATTAATGGCACAGACATCACGTCGAAGGTTCTCTGCGGCCCCTCAGCAACTCGGACGACTGCGGACGGGGTCGTTGTGGTTCTTCCTGGGAAACGGATGTTCGCAGCATTGACGGATCGCGACGTGTGATCGAGGGTTGTCACTGCCGTGTGCGTTCAGGCTGGTCAAGTTGAAGATGCGTGCTGGCAAGCAGGTTCAGCTCATGGAACAGCGGTCAATTCTCGGAGAACTCGTCCCTTGTGGCGGCGGTGATCCCATTCCCTTGCTGCGCGAAACTGCTGATCGGGCGTCGCAGCAATTGTGATGTCTCCCTGAGATTTCCCAACGTCTCCTCCCAGCACTGTGAGCTGGAACTGATCAACGGTTACTGGCATGTTCGCGACCTGGGCAGTCGCAACGGCATCAAGATCAATGGGGAGCGCAGCGACTCGAAGTGGATTCTGCCCGGTGACGAACTGTCGGTTGCCAAGCATCGCTTCGAGATTCGGTATACACCCACAGGTGATCAGCCGCCTCCGCCTGAAGAGGACCCGTTTGCCCTCAGCCTGATGGAGAAGGCGGGACTGTCGCGACGTCCCGAGCGTCGTGAAGAATCGTCCCACCGGATGCCGCCGCCCGTCCGACCGGTCGATCCTCCCTCGAACGGCAACGATGAAGACGACCAGGTCATGGGATGGCTGTCTGACGACTGACCGAGGGCAGGGGGGACCGCATGGCGAAGAAGCGTCCCCGTAAGTTCCGCGTGGCGTTCCGCAAGAATCGTGCGCGCCGGACGCGTACCAGCGACCTCACCTCCGAGGCGCTTGAGGATCTGGCCGTCGACGAGGTCGTCTCGACCGAACGGATTTCGGGCAAGGGGGGGCTGACCCGGCATCGCACCATTATCGGTGTCGAGGGCGAGGGGTCCGAGGGCTTCATCCTGCGGGATGTTGACGAGACCGAGTGCACCGCGGCCCGCGTGCTGCGCGCCATCGGTGCCAACCGGTGTGACGTTCAACTCGAGGGGGGAGCCGTACTGCCCTGCACGGTGCGTCGCGTGCTCCGCACATTGCTCCGCGACGCGCGCAACGCGGTCGTGGCCGGCGATCGGGTGCTCGTCCGCCGGGTGGGCCCGCAGGAGGGTGTGATCGAGCGGGTTGACCCGCGCAGCAGCACGCTGTCGCGGGGGAGTGGACAGTACCAGCATGTGATTGTGGCGAACGTGGAGCAGTTGGTCGTCGTCGGTTCGGCCGCGGAGCCGGCCCTCAAGCCGCCGCTGATTGATCGGTTCCTCGCCAGTGCCGCCCGGGGGGGTGTCCAGCCGATTGTGTGCATCAACAAGGCCGACCTGGCGGATCCGGTCCGCCTGCAACCGATGCTTGGCTTGTACGCACGTCTGGGGTGTGAGGTGGTGCTCACCAGTACGCTCGGGGGTCAGGGGATCGATCGACTGCGCATGCTGCTGGTCGGGAAGGAGACGGTGTTCGCCGGCCAGAGTGGGGTGGGGAAGTCGTCCCTGCTGAATGCCCTGCAGCCCGGGCTCGCGCGGGAGATATCGGAAGTCTCCGTGGATACCGGCAAAGGTCGGCATACCACGCGCGTGGCCGAACTGCTCCCCCTCACCGGAGGGGGGTGGGTCGTCGACACGCCGGGCGTGCGTCAGTTGGAGTTGTGGGATATCGCACCCGAAGAGGTGGAAGCGTACTTCGTGGAGTTTCGTCCCTTTCTGGCTCGTTGCCGATTCCCTGACTGTACCCATACCCACGAGTCGGGTTGCCGCGTCAAGGAGGCGGTGCAGCAGGGGCGGATCTCCACGTTGCGCGATGAGAGCTATCGGCGGATGCGGAACCCCGCCTAGTCGCACGCGCCTCGTGGTGGCGACCTACCACGTACGCCAGTCGACACCGAGTTCCTCAAACTGCGCAGCGGCGGTGAGGAAGTGCGCCGAGATCCAGTAGACGTTCCAGCTCTCCACGTAGTCGCCGCGGACGCCCGCCAGCTCGCGGACATCGTAATGCTGCGCGTAGTTGGTCTGGTGCAGTTGTTCGCCCTGGCCGCCGGTCGCATCGACGAGCTGTCCGCAGGTGACGAACATCAGCCGCGCCATCTGCTGGTACTCAGGGTGCCGGGTCAGCTCTCCCAGCCGCCACAACGCGGGGGCACAGACCACGCCATACACATCCAGATGCATGTTCTGAACCGAGACCGCTGTCCAGCCCCGCGACCGAAAGGCATGGTCGCTCAGGCGTCCTGGTGGGAGCGGCACATCCCAGACATAGACGTAGCTGATGACAACGTCGGCCGCATGCGAGGCCAGATCGAGATACGTCTCTTCGCCGGTGGCTTCATACAGGGCGAGAAACCCCTGCAGCGCGGCCCAGGCCCCTTCCTTGTCTTCGCAGCGGGCATCCAGCGTCCCGCCCCAGTACGGCTCGTCCATCGTTCGATGGCGGTCCGTGTAGTGATCGGCGGCCTTCCGGGCCGCGTCGAGCGCACGCCGGTTCTTCAGCAGCGCAGAGGCCTGCGCCAGCGGCGCCATCAGGAACCCCTCGTTCGTCGAGGCCGGGTGCCAGTCTTCGGCGAGGACACGTGCGGCATGGAAGTCACAGGCGGCCTGCAGGAAGGTCTCCCACTGTGCCGCATCTCCACGCTCCTGTTCACGGGCCACGCGCAAGGCGTTGAGCATGTTGTTCATGGTCTGCGCCTGTGACAGCGGGTTGCGCCGTGCCTGCCACTCATGCGAACCGTAGTCGTAGCGAATCGCGAAGCCACCGTCGTCGAAAGGGGACGTGCTGATGAAGTCCAGCGACTTCCGTGCCATGTCGGCAGCATTCGACACTCCCATTGGTTCCCCCAACAGCAGCAGGGGATACGCGGCTGCCTCCGACTGGCCCGCCCAGCCGAGGTCGATCCAGTCCCGCCGCTGTCCGCCCGTGTCGGGGAACGCATCGATGCCGGCGAACTGCTCGTCTTCCCGCCAGCGCCGTGCTGTGTCCAGGAACTTCAGCCGGCTGATCTCCTCGGCAGGAGGAAAGCCATCAAAGTCGAACGGATCGAAGAGTTCGACAGACTGCCAGACGGCCGGGCGGAACCCCGAGCCGCGCTGCTCCGCGGGAGCAAGTTGCACGAAGCAGCGTTTCTCAATGATGGCGCCGGGTGCCACCGTGAGGTAACCGTCGGGATAGTCCAGAAAGTTGCGTTGTTTGGCCTTGATGATGCCGGTGCGGCCATTCGTGGCGACCGCCCCGCTGAGCAGCGCCAGTTCAAACCCGGTGTCGGTCCGCTCCAGTCCCAGCGACCACCATTGATCGTCGTAATGCCCGAAACGCAGCGGACTCGGCAGACTGTGCAGCGCCGCGACAAACAACTGATCACCGCGTGTCGCTTCCATCGCGGCGAGCGGCATCGGGAACCGATGCTCTTCATAGAATCCGCGACACCCGGGGGATTCGCCGATCACCGGGATCCGCGCAGGATCGACCGACTGACCCGCCGGGTTGTCGTAATAGCTGATGGCTGGAAGGAAAGGGCGGGACTCGTCACATTCCACGCGCCAGCGTATCGACAGCGTGGCCCGGTCGAGGGTCTGCTCTCCCGTCCATTCCCAGCGTCTTCGACATTCGATGAGCCCGGGCTGATGTTCGCGGATCGCATCGCGCAGCAGCCATCTTCCGGCGGGAAGGTCCAGGTGACCCGCGGAGATTGTCCAGGGGCCGACGACCTCAGTCGTCCGGGCATCCGCATGCTGCCAGTCGGTCGGCCATGCCTGCTGCCAGTCCGTCGCGATCGACCACCGCCCCTCAACCGGCAGTCGCACGGCGATGCCGCTGAGAGCGCCATGCTGGACGAGATCGTCGGCAGAACGCCCCTGTGCGGTCATCCCCAGCAGCAATGCCAGGGCGATTGTCCGTTGACTGCCGCCAGCCATCACGACGTGTCCCCGTTGCGGAGATGTGTGAGGGATAGGCTGCCCCGACTTCAGGACAGCCGCGAGGGCCTGAGCATATCACAACCCTTGCGATCTCCTCACCTGTGCCGGTCGACCTGTCGTCCGATGACCGGGCCGGGCACCGTCGGCTCCGCGTCATCACATCAGCACGATATGACCGCTGGGATAGCGTTTCATCCCCGGGCCTGCGCACCTGGGAGGGCACATATGCACCTGGACGCACAGGGGATGGGAGCTCACCCATCCATGGACGACGAGGGTCGATCCGCTTTCCTGCTGGCCGAGCGCTTGTGGGACGGCGTGCCAGCGCACATGGTCGACAGAAGTGAACAGACCGCAGATTCCGTCGATATCGAACACGAAGTTCATGAGGTAAGTCGCCCCATCATCAGGGCCCCCAACGTGCTCGATCTCCCCCAGGTAGAGAGCGAGGGTCCACTCCCCATCGTCGCAGCGACAGACATAGCCGACGCGGGCCGTGTCCTCCTGCGGGTCGAAGCGGTCGGCCGCCTGCTGCAGGAAGCGGTTCAGCCAAGGGGGGAGTCGTCGGGTCTGTGATCGGGGCTGCGTGCGCTCGCCGGACTCATTGAGTTGATTGAGGAAGTGACGAACGGACAAGTGGGAGTGACTCACGTGTGCTTCCTGAAGGGATCGGGGTGCCAATTCGTGGGAGGGCGATCAAGAGTCTGCCGTCTGGGCCATGAACGATATCGGGGGGACGGGGAAAGTTTGGCAAACCTTTCTGTGTGGAGAGAGCTGGATGGCCGCGATCATTGCAGGGAGCAACGGACGTAACAGCCATGCCGCTCCCGTCGTGCCACAGATACCGCCGACGGCCGGACTCGCTCTTCCCAACGGGTGTCCCGAAGGCTGCGATTGTGCGGAATGCGACGCTCCGCCGCGGGACAGCCATCAGCCGGCGACACAGGTCGGAGGAGTCGCAGCGTCGCCTGAGGGCCTCATTCAGCCGCGAGCCTGATGACACCGGTGAAATAGTCCAGCACCGCCTGGGGGTCCACTTCGGTCAGCACATCGATGTTGGGAGGGGTCCGGGAACTGCGGCGCCGATCGACGACGACGGCTCCCCGTGTCAATTCGCCCTGTGTCTCCACATCGGCGAAGTAGGTCTTCCGCTCGAAGGCCTGAGGCTGCGTCATGGCCGCCAGCGCCACGACCTCGTTCAGCGGGAACCCTTCCATGCCCAGATGTTCATGATGAGCCCGCAGCGCAAAGGGGAGGGTCTGCTCCAGAAATTGTCCAAAAGGCCGCCGAACATCCGGATCGAGCCGGGAATACAGGTCGTAGGAGAGGATCACCCGACTGCTGACATCGCGGGGGACCAGCGTCTTTGTGGCCGGCGAGTTGATGACGGCCCGGGCCGATTCGGGCGCCGCGTAGATGTTGAACTCGGCCGCCGCTGTCACGTCTCCGCCGGAGTCGACCGTTCCCCCAAGGATGACCAAGTCCTTGAGTTGTCCCAGGAACTCGGGGAAACGTTCCTGGGCCAGCTCGATATTCGTCAGAGGGCCCAGCGAGATCAGCGTGATCTCGTGAGGCTGTGCACGAACGAGATCGACGAGCACCTTGGCCGGCTCGTAGGGCTGGTGTGGCTCCGGAACGAACGCCTTCAGGTCACCCAGTCCCCCGCGGCCATTGAGGACCATGTGATTGGGCCCCCCCAGCAGCGTCGATGTGCAGGGATGCCCGTTGGTCCACGCGGTGCGTGGCCACTTCGGCGGATCGAGCATGGCCACGATCGACTGGATGTTTCGCGAGGCCTGCTCGCCCGAGAGACAACCCGCCGTAGGCGTGATGCCCAGGACGTCCACCTCCGGGTCCATCAGCGCCAAGGCAATGGTCAGTGCATCGCCAATCCCGGGATCTGCATCAATGATCAGCTTGTGAGCCAAGAGACTCCTCGAAGAACTGAGGTGTCGTTGCCTGTCGCGGGTCTAGCCGACCCCACTGTCGGCGATGCTAGGTTTTGCACCACAGGTGGTCAATTGGATTCTGCCTGCCTGACTTGTCCGGCGGGCCCGCGATACAATCGGCGGCACCGTCCGGTCAGGTTGTCAGCCCGGCCGGTTTCTGACGATTCCATCGGTCGGACGACCGTTGCGGCCACGCGAACTGGGAAGGGCGATGCAACCAGAGATCAGCCGAGCGCCTGGAACGGCTCCTGAAGCTCAAGTCACTGCCGGTCGAATCCATGCAATCCGCGGTCGAGGCCCTGATGCAGGGACGCTGTACCGAGGTGGAAACCGCTGCGATGTTGACGGCGCTGGCCACTAAAGGAGAGGCCGTCGACGAACTGGTCGGTGCCGCGCGGGCCATGCGCAATCATGTGACCCCGGTGCGGCCGAATGTTGCCGGGTTGGTCGACACCTGCGGAACGGGGGGGGACTGTCTGCGGACGTTTAACATCAGCACCGCAACCGCCTTCGTGGTGGCCGCCTGTGGTGTACCGGTCGCCAAGCATGGAAATCGGAGCGTCTCGAGTTCGAGCGGATCCGCGGACGTGCTCGAGGCGCTGGGGGTCTGCCTTGATCTGGGGCCGGACGACATCGGCCGCGGCATCGACGAACTGGGCATCGGTTTCTGCTTCGCCCGCAATCTGCATGGGGCGATGAAGTACGTGGCACCGGTGAGGCAGCAGTTGGGCTTCCGGACGATCTTCAACCTGCTGGGGCCACTCACGAACCCCGCCGGCGCAGAGCGGCAGTTGATCGGGGCGAACAGCCGGCAATCGGCCCGCTTGATTGCCGATGCGGCGCGGCGCCTCGGTACGCTGCGCACCATCGTGGTCTGCGGGGCCGATCAGTTGGACGAAGTCGCGCTCTGGGGCCAGACCAGCTATTTCGATGTACAAGAGAGTGTTCTCCACCACGATGTCTGGACCGCCGCCTCGTTCGGGCTCGACGAGTGCTCACCCCTCGACCTGCAGGTGGCGACGCCCCTGGAGAGCGCACAGACGATTCGGCAGGTGTTCTCGGGGCAGGCAGGCCCGGCGCCGACATCGTGCTGGCCAATGCCTCCGCGGGGCTCATCGTGGCCGGCCGGGTCAACTCGCCCGCCGAGGGGGTCGTCTGCGCTCGCGAAGCCCTCGACAGTGGTGGAGCGGCGGCGCTCCTCGATCGATTCGTGACCTGGACCAACCGGCACAAGCCGTGAGATCTCGTCTGCCCCGGCGGCAGGCGCACTGGTCGGTTGGCGAGCGCGTGGCTCGGCTCGATCGTGTCCTGCGTGGAACTCCGACGGCCTGGTGCCCACGGGCTGCCAAAGAAGAGGTCGGGCCGCTGCCATGAAAGAGGCGTAATGGGGGGAATCTCGCCCGGATTCGGGGGGAAGATCCAGCGAATTTCCGCGTTACTTCGTAGAATGGGAACCGGGGATCTGGAACATCCCCCTAGAGAGGTGGAGTGAATCGGCGATGCCCTCAAGCGAAGAACAGCAAGCCCTTGTCAGAGAGACGGTTAGGGCCGAATCTCGGGTTGGTGATGCGCGCCTGGTGGAAGAGGCGCGACGCGGCGAGCCGGATGCGTTCGGCGAATTGGTGCGTCGTTACGAAGTGCGCCTGTTGCGGGTCATTCAACGATTCGTGCGAGACCCCGATCTGGCGGAGGATCTGGCCCAGGAAACGTTTCTGCGGACTTACGAGCGGCTGGATCAGTTTGATTCGTCTCGACGCTTCGGCCCCTGGCTGTTTCGGGTGGGCGTCAACATCACACTGGATCACCTGCGCAAACGGAAGCGTGGCCTGTGGGTCGGTTTGTTCACCGACGCCGGAACGGATCGTTGGCCCGATCCGGCGGTCGCGGATGGGCGGCCGGTGCTCGACCTGCAGCAGGAAGTGCACATGGTGATCGACCAGCTCCCCGAGAAGTATCGGACGGTGCTGGTGCTGCGGGATCTCGAGAAGTTTTCGACGTCGGAAATTGCCGCGATCCTGGACCGGAAAGAAGCGACGATTCGCTGGCGCCTGGCTGAGGCGCGTAATCGATTCCAGTCGTTGTGGGAAAAGCGTCAGCGTGACGCGACAGACAACACTGCGGTTTCCAACAACTCCTGACAGGCATCAGGGAAGTCAGCATCCCGCGGGGATGGAGGGAAGTCAGTCATCATGAATTGTTCACAGGCCAGGCGGGATATTGCACTCTGGGTCGGTCAGGATCTGGACGATGTCACACGACGTGTCGAATTGCGTAGCCATCTCGCAGAATGTGTCGACTGTCATCAGCATTTCCGGCGGATGAAGCGGACGTACCAGTTGCTGGAACGGGCCGATCAGGAGCCCACGTTCCAGTCCGGCGACAGTCTCTGGCCCGCCGTGGCCACACGGATTGCACAGCCGCACCGCATGGCGCCGCTCAGCCGTTTCAACGGCTGGATGCCGTTCGTGGCGATGACGGCTGCCTGCCTGACGCTGATGCTTGTGGTGAATGAACGCCCTGACCCGCAGGCTCCGGTGATGCGGGGGCCGTCAGCTTTGACGATGCCGATTCCGGTTGCCGATCCGATTTCCTTGCGGGGTCATGCAGGGGGGCCTTGGGAGGCGCGTCCGGCACAGGGCTTGCGCGAGGAGGCGCCGGCTGACTTCCCGGACAGGTCGCTGCACCGCTTTGATGGTCGTTTCGAGTGAAAGCCGCCAATGCCGCTCTTTGAGTTTCGCTGCCCCAGTTGTCGGGGTGAATTCGAGCAGTTGGTTCGCGGAAGCGAATCCATTCAATGTCCCGCCTGCGGCGAAAGCCGCCTGCAACGGCTGATGAGTACACCTTCATCGCCCGTGGCGAGCGGCCGGTCGTTGCCGATCACCAGCAACGGCTCTTGCCCACCGGGCGAAGGCGCCGTGTGGTCCCGCGTGCTGTCGCTTGCCCACTGGGGCGTAACGCGGCCGGGCTGGCGATCCCCGTGTGCAGTTCACGATCGGTGCCGGTATCACGATGTGGCAGATTTCTCGTGGAATCTCGCGAGTTTCGTGGTCAGCCGGTGCAATCGCGCACGGCACCGCGCTGCAGGGAATCGACAGCTTGTTGACAGGCAGTGAACGTTGTACAGCGCGTGATTTCTCGCAATTCAGGCCGGCCGATGGGAGGGTCGAATTAATCACAGCTTTACATTTGACTCCCGGCGCGAGGCGGGTAGTATCGCGACCACTGAGTGAGTGAACGGCCAACCCGGATGTCGCTGTCCAGGCTGGAGTGTATTGCCAAACCCGTGAGTCTTTCGCGGCGCCGGATTTCCGCAGGCGAACCCTGCTGGAATGTCGTGCGCGGTGAGACTTCGCGCGTTGCTGCGGTACACACCGGCCGGGTGAGCCTCTTTCGGATCCGCACTTCATTGCCCATCGCGCAGCCAGCGCATCCTGCGATGCGAACTCGGTGTCGACGGTGGGGTTACCCGGTGACGTTGACGAAGCCAAGACGGTTTCGGGTGCGATCGTGTTACGCGCCCGAGGGGTCGCAAGAGGCAGACCAGCATGGAACTCGACGCTGCATGTGTCGCGGAAATCGATGGGCAACTCCGAGAGCGCCTCGGAGAACGACAACATGAAAAGTTCTTCCGGCAGGTTACACGGTTCGAAACGCAGGGGGACGAACTGGTGCTCTACGTCGGCAGCCCGTACCTGCAGAGCTGGCTGCAACGTCAGTTTCAGCATGAGCTGACGGATGTGGCGCATGCGGTGCTCGGGACCGGAGCCCGGCTGAGGCTGGATGTCGATCCCAGTCTCGCCGGGAAGCCTTCGTCCGACTCGGAGACGCGACAGCCCGCGCGGAAGACGTCGGGGCGGGCCAGCGGGTTGCATCGGCGGGGAAGGCGGCACCACGGCGCCGCTTTGCCGACTTCCGCCAGTTTGTCGTCGGATCCTGCAACGATCTCGCAGCGACTGCGGCTCGTCGCGTGGCTGAGTCCCCTGACGGCCAGTTCAATCCGCTCTTTCTGTACGGTGGCGTCGGTTCAGGCAAGACCCACCTGCTCGAAGCCATCTACCGGGAAGTCCGCCAGACGCAGCCGGCACTCCAGGTTCTGTATCTGACGGCCGAGAACTTCACCAACGCCTTCACGCAGGCCTTGCGGGAGCGAACGCTTCCCAGCTTCCATCAGAAGTTTCGCGGCGTCGATGTACTGCTGGTGGATGATGTGGACTTCTTCGATGGCAAGAAGGGCCTGCAGGAGGAGTTGCTGCACACAGTGCGCACACTGGAGTCGACCGGGCGGCAGATGGTGTTCTCCGCCGACCGGCACCCGCGATTGCTCACCCGCCTCAGTGACGAGCTGGTCACGCGGTTTCTGTCGGGGATGGTCTGTCGGCTGGAGTCGCCGGATGCCCGCACCCGTCATGAGCTGGTCTGTCGCCGGGCCCGGCAACTTCAGCTCTCGATCAGCGAGGATGCGTTGCGGCTGGTCGCGGACCGGTTTCAGAACAACGTCCGCGAGCTGGAAGGGGCCATCAACTGCCTGCATGCGTACCAGACCATGTCGAACCAGACCGTGTCGCGGCGGATGGCGCGCGAGATCCTGGCACGGCTGAGAGCGCGACTGTATCCGGATCATCCGGCTGACCGATGTCGAGGAGGCGGTGAGCAAGTTGTTTGGTGTGTCACCGGACGAACTCCGGTCTGCCCGGCGTGCGCGATCGGTCAGTCAGCCGAGAATGCTGGCCATGTATCTGGCGCGGCGACTCACACAGTGTGCCTACAGCGAGATTGGCGAGCACTTCGGCGGTCGCAACCATAGCACTGTGATGTCGGCGGAACGCAAGGTGCGGAGTCTGATCTCCGACGCAGCAACACTGAAGATCGCGGCTCAGTCCTGGCCTATCCGCGAGGTCGTGGAGTCACTGGAACAGCAGCTCAAGACCGGGTAGCGCGGGGCGATGACTCGCGCCGGCGCCATCCGGACGAGCAGGGCCGGGGCGCTAGCGTCCCCCGGGGTACGATCGTCGGCTGCTGCTCGACACCCCACGGTGCGGCCGCCTGCGATTGCCTTGGGGGCAGGTCGGAGCTGCCACTCTGAGGGCGGTAGGGATACGGTTCCGGCTGGATGATCCCCACTCGCTGCGAAGACCGTGCATCGAATTCCGTGGCAGCCGCGGCCGTGTCGGTCGGGATGCCTGGCCGGCGGAAACTCTCGCGGCTGGCGGCTGTCTGAGGGGGCAGTTCGGCGCTCCGGCCCGCCGGCGTTAGACTGGCGTCGGAATACAGATCTTCAGACGGGGGGCGTGCCGGGAATTCTCTGTCTGCCGGCGACGAAATTCCTTCCATCGCGAACGGTGCACCTGAGTCCGGACGCCCTGTCTTCCCGAAGGCCTCTTCGGCCAAAGTCGTGGACTGCTGAGGATTGATCTCCATGCGATGTTCCGCACGGCGGTCAGCGTCTGGTGTCACCAGCTCCCCGCGGGAAGGCCAAGGACTATGGGCGGGGTTGCCGGTGGCTCCGGGATCCGCCGCTGGGCGACTCGCTTCGGAGCGAGTCAGGGACGGGGAGAGGTAGGCCGTTCCTGCGCCCAGTCCCAGCAGTGCGGCCTGCTGTCGTGCCTGGGTGAAGGCATTGAGCCCCTTCGTCTGTTGCAGATTGCAGCTGGCGTGCTGTCCCAGGGCGTCGGATGAGTTCATGGCGACGGGAGGCATGCTGTGAGGCGACACGGAGCCTCGCGTTTGCTCGATGCCCGCCGGTGTCCCGGCGGCCTCTTCATGATGAGCAAAGCGGTGAGGCTGACCCTGGGCCGAATCCAGCGGATGCTGTCGGACGGCCAGTCGCTCGTCGGCGTGGTCGACCCCGCCAGCCTGCAGGATGTGTGTTGCTTCCGATGGCTGCGCGGCTGATGGGGGAGCGACGTTTCGTGGTGGCCAGACGTTCGGGTTGGCGGCAGACGCTTGCGCCATCGCGGATCGCTCGGGTGTCACTTCTGCCAGTGAGGAACTCGCCGGGGTGGCGTGCAGGGGATGGGCACTGGCAACTTGCGCGGTGTCGGTCTCACGCCCTTGTTGTTCCCACAGCAGAGACTGCTTCGAGCCCTGGTCGTTTGTGACGAAGGGGGAACTGCGATCGGTTGGGAGATTCCGCGGCAGATCGGCAGCAGCATCAGCCACTGCCGTTGACCGTGGTGATTGAGCGTCGTCGGTAAAGCGTCGCTCGGACGGAGGTGTGGCACCGTTCTGAGTGTCGAACGGGCTGACTCCGCCGGCCGAGGCATCGGCAACGATCTCCGGCAGGCGGCCGGCTGGCACACCCGCTTCGCTGGACGACGGCAGACGTGATCGGGATGGTGCAGCCTCGTCGAACGGACTGGACTGGGAATCACGGCCGTTGGCTGCGATCTGTGGTGAGCCTGCCTCACGATCGAACAGTTCGCGGGTCAGATTTTTGAGTGTCGCATCACCCGCTCGCGGATTGATGTCTGGCAGAGCGGCGGCCCGATTGGGGGCCTGCTGGGCGACCGGGTTCCCACCCTTGTCGGGCATAGCGGCCAGTTGCTCGAGCATCGACAGAGCTTGCTCTTCGGTGCCCACCTGCTTCAGCAGGGCCAGCACTTCATCGCGTCGACCGATTGTGCCATACACCAGGCCGAGGTTGGCGATCGCTTTCTGGAAGTCGGGATCGACACGCAGGGCCTGTTTGAGGAAACGCTCGCTTTCCGGGTAGCGCGCTTCTGCAACCAGTAGGAGAACCCGAGATCACTGAGGACGGAGGCGTTGCGACTGTCCACTTCGAGGGCGGCGAGGTAGTGCCGTTCGGCCTCGTCAAATTGCTCGAGCTTGTCGGCGACGACGGCCAGTCGATGATGCGCCGTGCGAGCGCCGGATCCTGGCGCAATGCTTGCTCGAAGTGCTCCTGCACCTGCGCATACCGATTCTGCTCGAGCACCTTCTCGCCCAGACGGAGATGATCCTCTGCCGTGGACAGCGCCGGCGACGATGTCTGGGGGGGATCGGCATCCGTGGGTTGCGGGAGGCCGGCCGTTTCGGTCTTGGGCGGAGATTCTTCTGCGTTACCCGAGCGCTCGTTGGACGTCAGGGCGCAACGCCCCAACAGATTCTGCGTGGACTGACAACCTGTCAGCACGACCAGCAGCGCCAGGAAACACTTGTAACGCAATGGCATGGCATGCCCCATCTCGAAGGGGAGTCGGTACGACTTCGCTCGTACTCGAGAGCTGCACGAGCGAACTTCGAAGTGAAGGGGGGAAGGGACGAAAGGAATGGCCCGCAGGGGGCGGGAGTCTATGGAGCGGCATCGACCGTGTCGAGAGGGACTTGTCCGGGCTCGGACTCGTCGGTGCGAGCAGGGGCGCCCAATTCAACCGGAGCAGGTGCCGGATCCTCTTGTCTGAAAAGAGGTTGTGTGGCAACTGCTGGCCCGGGAGAGTCCGTGAGCCGCGACCGGGGAGCTGTCCCGGTCCTGCGAAATTTGCCGAACGGCGATCAGAAGGTCGAGGCTGACCCGCTCGGGAACCGGGCTGCCATGTTCATCTCGCCCCCTGTGGCGTCCTGCGGATCGACTTCGAGCTGCGTCCGGTCGCAGGCATCGAAGTTGCCCAGATCGGTCAGCAGCTGTGTCACGAGGTCACGCCGTTGTGCATCCAGCGTCCGGTCCTGGTCACTCGGCGAGTGCTCGATGACGATCGGCAGGGGAAGACACCGCATCTGGCAGGCGATCTCCAGCAGCTTGTCGCAACCGGCGGGTGTCAGTTCGTCCTTCCCCTCGATGAAGTCGGTTGACTGAAGCACGAACGCCGAGGTCTCACCGTCGTCTTGCGCGGCAAGATAATGGGCCCGAATCACGTCGGTTCTCGCTGGAGCTGCGGACCGGCAACCGCGCCGCCTGCCCGTCAGAACTGACTGGCAACGGTGCAGCAGGTCGCCGAGATCGCGATGATCACCGATCAGACGTGGGATGGCGTTCTGTTTCCAGGCAACGGTCGTCTCGGACGGTGTCTCGGAATTGCCCCAAGGCCGGGCCCGAGACTCGAACAGGGCATGTCTGAGGTCCGCTCCCGGCTGCACGCAACCCGCCAGTGCCAAGACGAGGAATGCTGACCCTGTCCGCAACAGGACGTTCTGTACAGGTCTGAGCAGGAATCTCTCGATTCTTCGCATGTGGATCCCGGCGATCTCGACTCTTGTCCCTTGTGGCTCCATCGATCTGCGGCCGGTCACGGCCCGAAACAGCGGGCAGGGGTGGCTCGTGCGACCCGTTGGCTCTCGCGTTGTCCGCTCCGCGTCAGGAAGTCCTCCTCCGTCTGGTCAGCGACGGCGCAAGCTGAGCATGAGGTCAGGGAGTCGCCGGCCTATGCGATTCCTATCGGCTGGCGCGACCCTGTGAGTTCAGCGGATTGTCGGGGTTCTCACGAACTTCTGCCCGAGGGTGTTCCGGTGGTGGAGGACGATGCCTCACCACCGGGGCGAGACGGACCGCGCGTGAGCACCAGCAGGCACTGCATCAGCAGAAACAGGCCCAGCGGCGCCAGCAGCAGCGCGCGGGCCAGAATCATGCCCCTGCGGAACCAGCGGCCCACCACCGGCCGGGAGACAACGCGGGCACCGGTGCTCTGGAACCCGGCATCGGCCATCGCCTGCTGCACGCTGTCCGCGCGTCGCGAGGCGATCGCATCGGGTCTGGCCGGCTCCGGGTCTCCCGCCTCCGTCGGCTCCACAATCACGACCCCCGTGAACTCGGGCAGCATCTCCGCCAGTTGAAGTGCTCGTTGTCGGCTGCTGTCAGTCAGTTCGTGGGTCGCGGGATGAAAGTCTTCCGCGAGAAACACTGCGCCTGCGGCCTCGGCCTCGCGCTGCACCGCATCACGTGGATCGAACGCTGCTCCCGCCACAAGCAGCAGCACCCAGCCCAGTGCTGTAAACAACAGCACACCACAGCCCATCGCGGCCATCTGGGTCTTGAACTCGCTCCGCTCGGAGGCCGTTTCGAAATGGACATCGATGGTGCGGCGGCGACGAATTGAGCGATGCGTTGCCTCCAGCAGGCTGAAAGCCCGCACGACATCGGTCCAGGTGGGGGACTGCGGCTGACGTTGCGCGGAGGCGTCGAGCAGCCACAACTGGTTCTGCCCGTCGGCGCGACTCTGCCACGGATGTCGTGAGGCAACCTCCTGATCGATTCGCAGTTCGCAGTCGGACGTCTCCGTGCGGGAACGGAGCACCGCCCGTTGCTGCTGGCCGGTCACGGTCAGTTGCCAGTCCGCGGAATCTCGCGCGGCACGCACTGTCCAGGTGGCGTCGGGCAAACCCGCGCCGCCCAGTTGCACCGTGGTCGCGTGCACACCGGAATCAGTCGCGCCGGTGCGCAGCGCTGTCACCTGGTTGTAGTTGCCCCCGATGGTCCGCAGGAAGTCGAGGTCGGGCAGTAGCAGGTGATCGACCAGCGCGAGAGGTAACAGGGGAATGCCGTCGTCGGTGAATGGCGAGATCCCGGAACGTTCCAGTTGAATGTTGAGCAGGCGTCCCAGCTCACCCGCCCGGACGCGTTGCTGCAGTTCGAGCAGCGCCGGCTGCGCCGGGCCGGAAAGACCGGGAGCAGAGCTTGCGGCCGTTCCGCATCATCGAGCGCCAGTTCGGTGGCAAAGACGCCGCCCATCTCGGCCTGCGGAAACAGCACGACCCATTTCCCGGCCGCCCCCAGTTGACGGGCCGCTTCCTGCAGGGAAGACGTCTGTCCGGCAATGATGACGCCCTCGACATCGGGATCGTGCAGCCAGTCCTGCCAGTCGGGGGTCTCGGTCCGCGGCGCCGCGGCCTGCTCCCACGCCGCGAGCAGCGGGCCGGTGAGGGCGGCCGCGACCAACTCGTGGTCGGAACTCTCGAGGATGGCGTTCACGAGCGGAACACAGCCCTCGTCGTCACCGAGCAGGGCGAATCGGCGCGGCAAAGTGGCAGTCGTCCTCATGACGGCACCGTGTCCGCCAGATCGAATCCCAGAACTGCGGCGATCGTTTCCCGGTTGACGGGACGAATCAGGCCACGTTCGGTGATGAGGGCCGTGATGAGTGCCGCCGGGGTCACATCGAAGGCCGGATTGTAGGTCGCGATGCCGCTAGGTGCGGTCTGCCGGCCAAAGCCCAGCGTGATTTCTTCGGGAGCCCGTTCCTCGATGGGAATCAGATCGCCAGACGCCAGCGACAGGTCGAAAGTGCTGGACGGGGCGGCGACATAGAATGGGAGTCCGTGCGCCCGTGCGAGCTGGGCCACGGAATAGGTCCCGATCTTGTTGGCCGCGTCTCCGTTGGCCGCAATGCGATCCGCGCCTGTGATCACCGCATCCACGCGGCGTTCCTTCATCACCCAGCCGGCCATGGAATCGCAGATCAGCGTGGCGGGAATACCGCGCTGCAGCAGTTCCCAGGTCGTCAGGCGTGCGCCCTGGAGCAGAGGGCGCGTTTCGTCGACGTAAACCTGGATCTGCTTGTTCTGGGCGGCGGCGGCAAAGATGACCGACAGGGCCGTGCCGTCACCAGCGGTCGCCAGTCCCCCGGCATTACAGTGAGTGAGCACACTGCTGTGATCGTTCAGCAGTCCGGCACCAACGCGACCGATCACGGCGCACATCTCCCGATCTTCGCATTCGATCTGTTGTGCTTCGTCCCACAGGGCTGCCAGCAGAGACGCCGGATCTGCCTGAGGCTCTCGCTGAGCCCGCGCCTCGAGGCGATCGAGTGCCCAGAACAGATTGATTGCTGTGGGACGACTGCTCGCCAGTGAGTTCTTCACTTCCTGCAGTCGCGCATCGAACAGGACACGGTCCGTGCCACGGGCGGCGCTCTGCAGACCTACGACGAGACCATAGGCAGCGGCCACGCCGATCGCCGGTGCGCCCCGCACGCGCAGCGAACGGATGGCTTCCCAGACCTGTTCCACAGTCCGGCAATCGATCTCCACGCACTCCGCGGGTAGCCGGGTCTGATCCAGGAGTCGCAGGCACCCCGTCGCCGCGTCTCCTGACCAGCGGAGTGTGCCGGGGCTCGGCGAGGGGCTAGGGCTCACAGTCATCTTCTGGAGTGTCGTCGACAACGAGAACTTGAGCAGGAGTTTCCGCCGACGGTGGGACCTTTTCGTACAGAAACAGGTCCATGCCCGACTGGTGAATCGTGCGAATCGGCTCCCACACCTCAGGGACCTCGAATTCGGCGTCTGGCGGAGTCCTCAGACACAGAATGGCATCCTCAGCTGAAACATCCAAGCGTGACAGTCGCTCGAGACTGCGAAAAATCGGCAAGCGCGGGTGCAGCGAGGCCACCATGCGAAACGGGGGATCGAAGAAGATCAGGTCGAACGGGAGGAAGTCGGGCACCCCCCGAGGTCGGAACGAGCTACGCAGGGCGTCGGTCCGCCAACACAGGCATTCGTCCCCGACGCCCAGCATCGCGATGTTGTCCTTGAGCAGATCGATCGCCCGCGCATCCTGTTCCACGAAGACAACGCTGCGTGCGCCGCGGCTCAATGACTCCAGTCCCAATGTGCCCGTGCCGGCGAACACATCCGCCACGCGGGGCTGCTCGAGCTGTCCTCCGAGATGTTCGAACAGCGTCTCCTTGGCCCGATCGGTGATCGGGCGCGTCGTCAGACCGGGATTCGTCTTGAGTTTGCGGCGACGGTATCTTCCGGCAACGATTCGCATAATGGCGCTGTCTGACTGAGACTCCGCAGAGTCTGCGATGGGTTGGAACAATCGGGGGAGAACCTCAATTCCGGCCTGC
This sequence comes from uncultured Planctomycetaceae bacterium, assembly GCA_963715185.1. Lineage (GTDB taxonomy): Bacteria > Planctomycetota > Planctomycetia > Planctomycetales > Planctomycetaceae > CAVPPT01. The sequence goes on along the minus strand of CAVQRG010000006.1, from coordinate 270,145 downwards.
CGCGCAACCGCCTCTGTCAGAGGCTGAGGTGTGCGGGACGAGTGGCCGCGGGGGTGAGCGATTTCGCCCGCGGGCACCAGCTGGTGTGTCCGCAGCGTCAGCCTTCCGGATCTGACTCGGCCTCCTCCAGCAGCTTGAGGTACTCCCGATGCCGACGGATGATGTCCGCCGCCTCTTCGGCGATGGAGTCGAACCGCTGTTTGCTCGGCGGGGGTGGCCGCAGCCCGGGTGGTGCAGCTTCGACCGGTTGTTCAGTCGCGGTGGGTTGTTCCGGCGCTCCGCTGATGGTGGTGTCGGCGCCCGCCATGATCTCGGAGTCCGACAGCCAACTGGCGATCTCGTCCTCGTCGGAGAGCTTCTGTGAGTCCGCCTTGCGGGGAACCCTGATGCGCGGGGCCGATGCCGGTGCGGGCGCAGCCTCCTGGCGAATCAGTTCGAACTTCATCGGCCCCACTTCGATCATGGCGCCGGAGTCAAGCTGCGTCTCGCCGGAGATCCGCACGCCATTGACGAGCGTGCCGTTACGGCTTTCCAGATCGCGTAACGTGACCCGGTCCTCTCCCGGCTCGAGCACGCAGTGCGAGCGGCTGACCTCTTCCGACCCGATCCGGACCTGCGCCTCATCGCCTCGACCGATGATGAACGGCCCGGCAACCAGACGGATCTTCTTACCGTGATGCTTCTCGGACCTGACGACCAGATACCACATGTTCAATCCGCGCTTGCTCCCTGAATCTTGTCAGTCATGTCGTGGGACAACGACCGGTTGTCCGCACTGCGGGCAGTTCAAGGTCCGACCACGATGGACGGCTTTCACCTTCATCCGTTTGCCACACTCCGGGCAGTGGAACTTGACGCGGTCGTCGGAAACCCGGCTGCTCTCGAGGCCATGCGACTTCCGCCAGACCTGGTCGCCAATCTCTGTCATCCGGGTGACGAGTTCCTCCGGATCGAACGGTTTGGTCATGTACCCGTCCGCGCCGACCCGGAAGGCCAGATCGCGGGCATCGTCCATGTCGATGGCCGTCAGAATCAGGATCGGGATGTTCTGGTTGATCTGCTTCATCCGCTCGCAGACCTCAAAGCCGCTCTCGCGGGCGAGGATGAGGTCGAGGATCACAAAATCCGGCTGATGCATCGTGAAGGCCGAATGGGCCTGTCCGCCGTCGCGGGCGACGTCCACGTCGTACCGCTTCCGCGTCAGGAATCCCTTCAGGAACTCCCGTTCGTCGGGATCGTCTTCGACGATCAGGACGCGATGAATAATCGCCCCGCCGATGCTCATGGACTGTCGGAGTCGATGAAGAAGCGACTGGCCCTGCGACTGGACAATTCCAGCGGTGTGGCCGATCTGTAGTGTTCACAGTATCTTAATCGCTCGTGCGTCGCGAGACTATCGTGCGATCGAACAGCCCGGCAAGTAATATCCGTTATGCGCATTGAACACGTCGCGATCAACGTTGCTGATCCACTGGCGATGGCTCGCTGGTATGTGGAGCACCTCGGCTTCGAAGTCCGGAGGCGAGGCATCGAGGCCCCCTGGGGGCACTTCCTGGTGGATGGAACCGGTCAGACCATGATCGAAATTTACGGCCGACAGGATGTCCCGGTGCCCGACTACCGCACTCAGCATCCGGCCACCCTGCATCTGGCACTTGTCTCCGAGGATGTCCTGGGGGATGCGGAACGTCTGATTCGGGCCGGCTGCCAGCTCGAGGGCCAGGTCGAACATCAGCCCCATGGCGACGAGTTTGCCCTGCTGCGAGATCCCTGGGGCCTGTGCCTGCAGCTGGTCAAGCGGTCGGCGCCCATGCTGAGCTGAGTCTCCTGGTGCCGTCGGCCGGACGACCGGCCCAGACGCGACGTCTTCCTCACCAGCGACTCCACCTGCCGCGCTCCGCCACGTTGACACACCACTCCTCATGATTGACAACCTACCGCTCAAGACACTGACGCACGACGGTCTGACGATCGAAGGCTACTCTCGCGCGGCCGTTCAAAGTTACTGGCGGATTCCGGAGCTCAAGGTGGGTTTCGACATGGGGGGCAGCCCCTGGTCCTTCATGGGGACACAGACCTTTCTCATCACGCACGGCCACCTCGACCATCTCGCCGCGCTGCCCGCCTACGTGGCACGTCGAAGGATGATGAAGATGGATCCCCCCACGATCTATCTGCCCGCCGAGATCGTTGAACCGGTCGAGAAGATGCTGCACAGCTGGCAGCGACTCGATCGCGGCCGCATGCTGTGTCAGTTGATCGGCGTCGCTCCCGGCGAGGACCATGAACTGTCCCGGGAGCATGTGATGACTCCCTTTGCCACAAAGCATACGGTCCCGTCCGTCGGATACGTCATCTGGGACCGCCGCCGGAAACTGAAGCCCGAGTACCAGGGGCTCAGTGGCGATCAGATCCGCGACCTCAGGCTGGCTGGAAACGAGGTCAGTGCCGAAGTGCGTGTACCGATTGTGTGTTACACGGGCGACACGGCCCCGCAGGGGCTCGACAACTGCCCGGCGGTCTATGAGTCACAGGTCCTGATCACGGAGCTTACCTTCTTTCGGCCCGAGCACCGCAAGGACAAGATTCACAAGTTCGGACACACACATCTCGACGACATTCTGGAACGGGCCGAGAAGTTCCAGAACGAGTTGATCATTCTGGCCCATTTCAGCACACGCTATCACGAAGCGCAGACACGCCGCGCCATCGAAAGCGCTTGCCGCCCGGGCTCAAGGAACGGGTGGAACTGTGGCTGTGAGTGAGCGGCTGACTCGGTGCGACAGGATCACCGCCCGTCCGGACTCAGGCGGCTTTCCGCGAATCCACGGCGGGCGACGCGTCTTCCGGCCGATGATCGGACAGGCGGAGTACCTGGGGGGCCGGCAACTTCTCCTGGTCGGCCGCCTGTGACCGCGCGGCACGAAGCAAGCGGGCCAGACCACGGCGCCTTCCTGCTTCGAAGTCCTCCACGAGTTGCATGTCGGTTTCCAACTGGTCGACGAGCGCCTCGACGGACAGTTCCCCGGCGTCGCTCTCTTCCGCATCGTCGGCGCAGTCGCGACGGTCGGACGGTACGCCGCTGCGGCTACCCGGGCACTCGTGATCGTGCATCACGAGCGTGAACTGAAACGGACCGATGCTGATCGTGTCTCCCGCCTGCAATGTCGATCGACGGCAGGGGGCATCGTTGACGATGAGTGGCGGTTCGGCCACCAGAGCCTCGATGCTGAGCTCGTCTGCTTGCTGGACGATGAGGCTGTGTACCATCGGGATGCCGTCGCCCCCCAGCTGCAGGTGGCAGGTGCTCCCGCAACCGATCAACGTGCGTTCGCTCGACACCGGTCGCCGGGGAAACCGGGTCCGGCCTCGCTGAATCTCCAGCCAGACGTGTTGAGTTGCTGGCGCCGTGTGGTGCGCCGCATCGTGGCGGATTCGTGTCATCCGTGACTGGTCCCGCATACCTGAAACCGAAGGATCCAGCTACTTCTTCGACAATTCGGCCGTGTCGTCATGAGCGTTTCGACGGGCGAAGGCGGAACAGTCCGCAAAGCCGGTGTCGGTCAGCGCTGAGCCGCAGGGGCCGGACCCAGCTTAGCCGCGAGGGTCGTCGATCCAGACGCCAGATCGCCTGGGGGCGCAGGCCACCCCAGTTGCGTGGATTGCCAAGGGGCCGTTACTTGAGACGACGCCCCATGGAAATCCGCTTGCGAGCCCGCTCCTGTGCGAGCTGCTTGTCGTGGAAATCGGCGTCTGTCGTTGGCACACGGGCCAAGGCCTCGTCCAGATCGGCCTGGGCCTGAGTCAGATCCAGTTCGTCGGCCGGGATGGCACGGTGGGTGAGGATGGAGACCACTGATCCCTTGATCTGCACGAACCCGCCGTCGATGAAGTAGACCGTCTCGCCCCGGTCTGTCCGCAGCGTCAGCGGTCCCGCTCCCAGACGACCCACGACCGGAGCCCGTCCGGGGAGCACCCCCATCTGGCCGTCGAACAGGGGGAACCGCAGCGAGTGCACCGGCTCGTCCACGAGAGTGGTTTCCGGTGTCACGAGCACGAGGCGAAGTTCAGTCGGAGCGATCATGGTCAGTCATTCGTTGTCGGACCGGGTAGGGACTCTGGCGGCGATCAACTCTCCTCTGCCATCCGCCGGGCCTGTTCTGCCGCTTCTTGCACTCCCCCGACATACATGAAGGCCGATTCGGGCAGGTGATCCCAGGTGCCGTTGCAGATTTCTTCGAAGGAGGTGATCGTCTCTTCGAGGGGCGTGATCTTGCCTGCCTTTCCAGTGAAGGCCTCGGCCACCAGGAAGGGCTGTGACAGGAAGCGTTCGATTCGCCGGGCACGATGCACGACCAACTTGTCGTCCACGCTCAGTTCCTCGACACCCAGAATGGCAATGATGTCTTGCAGTTCGCGGTACCGCTGGAGGACCTGCTGCACCTGGCGGGCCACCGCGTAGTGACGCTCGCCGACATACTGCGGATCCAGAATTCGGGACGACGATGCCAGCGGGTCGATGGCCGGGTAGATCCCCTTTTCTGCAATACGACGCTCGAGGTAGATGAATGCGTCCAGGTGACTGAACGCCGTGGCCGGGGCCGGATCGGTGGGGTCGTCCGCCGGCACGTATACGGCCTGCACCGAAGTGATGGCCCCCTTCGTGGTGGAGGTGATCCGTTCCTGCAACTGGCCCAGTTCGGTGCCCAGCGTCGGTTGATAACCGACGGCGGACGGCATGCGGCCCAGCAGTGCCGACACTTCCGACCCGGCCTGGGAGAAGCGGAAGATGTTGTCGACGAACAAGAGCGTGTCGGCCCCGGTTGCATCGCGGAACCACTCCGCCATGGTCAGGCCGGTGAGGGCCACACGCAGTCGGGCACCTGGGGGCTCGTTCATCTGGCCGAAGACCATGCAGGTCTGCTCGATGACCGACCGACCGGTGTCTCCGATCTTTGTTTCCTGCATTTCCAGCCAGAGGTCATTCCCCTCGCGTGTTCGCTCGCCGACTCCCGCGAACACCGAATAGCCACCGTGGGCCGACGCGATACGGGCAATCAGCTCGGTGAGGATGACGGTCTTGCCCAGTCCGGCACCGCCGAACAGGCCCGCCTTGCCGCCACGGACGAACGGGGTCAGCAGATCCACAACCTTGATGCCGGTCTCGAACACCTCGGTCTTCGAAGAGAGGTCGACGAGCTTGGGGGCATCGCGATGAATGGGCCAGCGTTCGGTCGCCTCGATCGGGCCGCGACCGTCGATCGGTTCGCCCAGCAGGTTGAACACGCGACCGAGCGTCTCCTTGCCGACCGGAACGGTGACCGGACCGCCCGTGTCCACGACCTCCATGCCGCGCACCATGCCGTCGGTGGATCCCAGCGCCACGCAGCGGACGCGTGCCCCGCCGAGGTGCTGCTGCACCTCCCCGGTCACGTTGAGGTGTACGCCTTTGACTTCGTGGTTGACCTGGACGGCATTGTAAATTTCGGGGAGGTTATCATCCGCGAACTCGACGTCGAACGTCGATCCGATCACCTGTGTGACGTGCCCGATATTTGAGGTCGCTGTAGCCATTTGACTGAGTCCGTCGTCGATAGTTCTGTGTCAGTGGTCTGCGGTCTTCGAATTGCATCGCCGTGAGGAATGCCTCACGATGCTGCCGATGTCTGCCTACTCGAGGGCGGCGGCCCCTCCGATGATTTCCGCCAGCTCACTCGTGATCTGTGTCTGGCGGGCACGGTTGTATTCGCGGGAGATGTTTCGAATCATCTCGTCGGCATTCTCGGTGGCGGCCTTCATGGCGACGCGGCGGGCGATCTGCTCGCCGACGGCCGAGTCCAGGAAGCACTTGAAGAACCGAGCCTTGAAGGCGGCCGGCACGATCTCCTCGAGGATCTCCTGTGCCGTGGGCAGGAACTCGTAGTCGATGGTCGTGACGCTGCCACCAGCCTGGGATGCCGGGGCCAGATCGCCGATTGGCAACAGTGTTTCCACCACGGGTGACTGGCGTCCTGCCGACAGAAACTTCTGGTACACCACGTCGAGCCGATGCAGTCGCCCGGCAATGAAGTCTTCAACATAACGGGATGCGATCGCGTTCACCTCATCGAAGCCGGGCTGGTCCTCGAACTGCGTGTAGGGCCGGTCGACCGCAACCCCCTCGAACCGCATGAAGTTCAGCCCGCGCTTGCCGCTGACGTCGAGTGTGATGTTCTGTTCGGCCTCCTGGCATTCCCGGACCCTGGCCAGTGCCGTCCGGGCCAGGTTCCCGTTGTAACCGCCGCAGAACCCGCGATTCGAAGTGAGCAGCAGCAGTGTGACGTTCGTGGTTTCTGCCGGTTGCTGCAGCAGCGGGTGCGAGAACGACAGATTGGCCTGCGCGAGGTCGGCGACGATCTCGTTGATCTTGCGGGTGTAGGCAGCCGCTTCGGACGCCCGGTCCATCGCTTTCTTGAAGCGAGCGGTCGCGATCAGCTCCATCGTCCGCGTAATCTTGCGGATGTTGCGGACCGCCTTGCGGCGTTTGGCGAGGGCTCGTGTCTTTCCCATAGGTGAAGGCCGTCGTTCAGGCCGCTCTTTCAGAAGTTTGTCTTGCGGGGTTCATCAGGCACCACCTGACTCTCAGTCTGGTGCGTCAGTGGTTGTCGTTGTCAGGTGGGCACCCGATGAACCAGATGTCGGAACCGACGCTGCCCAGGCCAGGCGGGCCCGGCCTGCGAACGTTGATCGTGACGGTCACGCCGAGGCGGCGGCGACCTTCTGTGCCGCGGTGCTGCCGTAAGGAAATCGATGTCGGAATTCGGTGAGGGCAGCCTTGAGCTGCGCCTCTGTCTCGTCGGAAAGCTGACCGGTGTTGACGATGGCGTCGCGGATCTCGGCCTTCTCTTCCCGGATGAAGGCCAGCAGGTCCTTCTCGGCCTGCGCGACATGGTTGACCGGGACGTGATCGAAGCCTCCCTTGGTCCCGGCATAGATGGCGATCACCTGGTCCGCCATGTGCCGTGGTTCGTACTGGGGCTGCTTGAGCAGTTCGACCATGCGGTAGCCGCGATCGAGTTGCTGCTGCGTGGCCTTGTCCAATTCGGTGCCGAGCTGGGCGAAGGCCTCCAGTTCACGAAAGGCGGCGAGGTCCAGTCGCAGGGAGCCGGCCACTTTCTTCATGGCCTTGGTCTGGGCGTTTCCTCCCACGCGAGAGACCGAAATACCAACGTTGATGGCCGGCCGCACCCCCGCGAAGAACAGGTCCGGTTCGAGGTAGATCTGGCCGTCGGTGATCGAAATCACGTTGGTTGGAATGTAGGCGGACACCTCGCCTTCCAGGGTCTCGATGATCGGCAGGGCCGTCATGGAGCCGGCACCCAGTTCGTCGTTGAGTTTGGCGGCTCGTTCCAGCAGTCGGCTGTGACAGTAAAACACGTCACCCGGATAGGCTTCGCGACCCGGAGGACGACGCATCAGCAGCGACAACTGGCGATAGGCCTGAGCCTGTTTCGTCAGGTCGTCGTACACACACAACGTATGTTTGCCCTGAAACATGAAGTGTTCGGCGAGGGCTGCACCGGCATAAGGGGCGATGTACTGCAGCGGAGCAGGATCCGATGACGTGGCGACCACCACGATCGAATAGTCCATAGCGCCTTGGGCCTGAAGCGACTCGACGATCTGTGCCACCGATGCCGCCCGCTGCCCGCAGGCCACGTAGACGCAGATGACGTCGCCGCCTTTCTGGTTGATGATCGTGTCAAGGGCAACAGCCGTCTTGCCTGTCTTGCGGTCACCGATGATCAGCTCGCGCTGGCCACGACCGATGGGCGTCATCGTATCGACGGCCTTGATGCCGGTCTGCAGTGGCTCCTTGACCGGCTGCCGTTGGGCCACACCAGGCGCCGGGGTTTCGACCGGCCGGCTTTCGCTCGTTACGATCGGGCCCTTGCCGTCAAGCGGCTGGCCGAGAGGATTGACGACGCGGCCGATCATGGCATCGCCGACCGGCACCGAGAGCAGGGCTCCAGTCGTCTTGATCTGGTCTCCTTCCTGGATTCCCAGGTAGTCCCCGAGGATGATGATACCCACGGAGTTTTCTTCGAGGTTGAAGCAGAGGCCATGCACCCCGTTCGCAAACTCGACCATCTCGCCGGCCATGGCCGACTGCAGCCCCACGGCCCGGGCAATCCCGTCGCCGACTTCGATCACCCGCCCCACTTCGGCGGTCTGGATCGTCCCCTCGAAGTCTTCAATTTCCTTCTGGAGAACTGAAGCGATTTCGTCCGCTTTGAATTTCATGGAGGTACCTTTCGCGCAGTCGGTGCTTCAGCGTCTGCAGCCGAGCGCGCAATGAACTGTCGTAAACCGTGTCACCAATCTGAATCACAATTCCGCCGAGCAACGACGGGTCGACGTCCGTCATGACCACCGGCTGGAACGGCAGCGATTCCCGGAGGCGCTCCTCGATCCGCTGCAACTGGCTGCTGCTGAGCTCGACGGCACTCGTGATCAACACCCGTCTTCTTCCTGTCTGCCGCTCGTGCTCCAGTCGCGTCTCATCCAGAATCAGCGGCAGAAGTTCCATTCGCTCGCGGTTGGCGAGGACTTTGAGGAAGTTCGTGAAGACTGCCGGTGCACGGGGCGCAACGACCCGGTCGATGATTCCCAGTTTTTCTTCGCGTCCGGTCGCCCCGGTGAGCAGCAGCCGTTCGAACCGGGGGTTGTCGTGCAGCAACTCCTCGACGAAGGAGGACATTTCCTCCAGCGGGTTTTCCAGTCCCGCGGAGGCTGCCGCCTCGAGGAACGACCGCGCATAGACAGTGGCCACCGCCTTAGCGCTGGGGTCTTCCAGCACATGCGAGGGTCGTGTGGGCAGCGGCGAATCGCTCATGGGTCAGTCGTGTTTCGAACTATTCCGGTCAGGAACGCTGTGCGGCAAACTCGCGCAACGCTTCGTCGATGAGCTGGTCCTGGTTGGCGACCGAGACGCCTTTGCCGACGACGTGCTCGGTGGCCGCAGTCACCTGGGAGGCCATGGTGCCGAACAGCTCGTCCAGTGCCTGGTCACGCGCCCGGTGGATTTCGGCGATCGAACGATCCTTGATCGCACGGGCTTCCGATTCCGCCGAGGCAATGATGTCGGTCTTGGTTCGCTCGGCATCCCGGCGCACCTCCGCGATGATCGCCTTGACCTCTTCGTCAATGGCTTCCATCCGCCCCTTGTGCTCGGCGACGAGCGCCTGAGCGTCCCGTCGGGCATTTTCCGCATCCTGGACGGCCTGGCGAATGCCCGACTCCCGGGCCTCCAGCGCCGCCTCGATCTTGGGCCAGGCGAACTTCTTCAGGCCGAAGTACAGCAGAGCGAAGACCGCCAGCGTCCAGATGGCGAGGTCGGCTCGAAACTCCTGGGGTTGCCGGTTGACGTCCCTTTCGCCGATATGCGCATGGTCACCATGGTCATCGGCGTGGACCGCACCGGGATCGGAGGCATGATCGTCCGCCGGTGCCGCCGGTGCATGCTCGAGCCCTCCGGCGGGATCGTCGTGCTGGGCGCAAACCAGCCTCGGCACGATGGCCAACAGCAGGCTGCCGGCCACGATCGAGGTGAGCACAGGTCGAGTGGGAAACATCACCGATTCATCCTCGTAGTTGCGGACTGATGATGGCGGCCATTGATTTAGTGCGACACTTCATTGAGGGTCATTGAGGGTCACGATCAACGGGCACCGGGACAATTTCGCCACACAAAGCCAGGCAACAGCCCGCAGCTTGTTGTCGGACCAATGGCAGGCGATTAACGCCAGGGATTCTGCTGCATACACACGAAGATGGCAAAAAACGTAAAGCCTTCAATCAGGGCCGCGGCGATGATCATCGCGGTCTGAATGTTTCCCGCGATTTCAGGCTGACGAGCCATGCTCTCCAGCGCGGCTGAGGCGAGTTTACCGATGCCATAGGCGGCACCGATGGCGACGAGACCCGCGCCGAAGGCGCCGGAGAACTCGATCGAGGTGCCACTCTGAGCCAGCACCGGAGTGGCACTGATCAGCAGGACTCCAAACAGGACATAAGCCATTCGCAGAGTCTTGGTCACGGAAATCTCTCCTAATTGTCGTAGGCCCTGTCACGCTGCGGGCTCGGGCCCCATCTCAGTGATGGTGTATGGCCGAGCCGATAAACAACGCCGACAGGAAGGTGAAGATGTAGGCCTGCAGAAAAGCCACCAGGAGTTCCAGCAGGCAGAACAGTGTTGCTCCCACGACACTGACCGAAGCCGTCGTGAGCCAGGTGCCGAACGAGGCGGTCGCCGCCGTGGCGATCATCCCGAGAATCGCAAACAGAACCAGGTGACCGGCCACCATATTCGCCAGTAGTCGAATGCCGAGCACACCATGCTTGATGAACAGGCCCAGCACCTCGATCAGGAAGATGATGCCCTTGATCGGCGCCATGTACCACGGCAGGTCCATCGGCGGGACCAGATTCTTCCAGTAACCCACGAAGCCCAGCTTGGCCACACCGGCGATGAAGCCAGCAATGAACGTCACGAACGCCAATGCCAGCGTGGTGCCGAATGCCCCCGTTGCCGTCCCGACCCAGGGGGCCAGCCCCATCAGGTTCAGCGTGAGAATGAAGAAGAACAGCGTCCAGAGCAGCGGCACGAAGTCGTCGGCACCGTGCCCGATCGCCGGGCGGGCAATGTTGTCCCGCACAAACAGCAGCATGGCCTCGAAGGCGTTCCAGAACTTGCCCTCGGGCGGGCCACCCTGGCTCATCCGTTTGCCCAGCTTGTTGAAGAGCCAGACCAGCAGCAACGCCACGGCCAGTTGCACGATCATGAACCGGGAGATACAGAAGCCCGACTCCGGCTCGTACAGGTTCCTCAGCGTGCCGAAGGGTTGCGGGATCAGGATCTTCCCCGAGAGATCCGTGTTGAACTGCTCGAGGCTCTCCTCTGGGTGCTGCTCGCGCAGGAAGGCCGGCACGTCTTCGAGGTCATCCCAGTGACGGCACGAAGAAACTTCGGCACCTCGAAGAAATAGCTGTCTTTAATGTGAAGGACAGGGTCCGCCATCGATGCCGCGTGTGTTAAGGAGTGCCTGCCGAGTGGAGTGATCCTCCGGCAGTTGTCCGGTTCCTGCGAGAGGGACTGGCGTTGACAAGGGAGACGGAAAGCCAGGTTTCCGCAGCCAGCGTGACCAGAAAGAAAATGACGAACTTGCCGAACACGCCGGCGCTCGCCAACGTCGGACTGTTGTTGGAAATCAGCACGGCGGCTGCCATCGGGATCCCCGTGCGAACCAGTGTGCCGCCGAGAACACCCGAGACGGCGTCCCGCGTATTGGCGAATCGTTGGGTAATGAGCAAGGCGGCGATCCCGGCGCCGAGACAGACTGTCGCGGCCAAGGTGGCGGCGATAATGCCCGGGGCCCCTTCAGAGTCGTAAACGGTTCCCGCCACAACGGCCCAGGTCACCAGCAGCACCAGACAAAGCTGGAGGATCGCCCCAGCGACTGGAGCGCCCGTCGATCGACTTGTCTCTGTCTGTTCTGCCACTTTGTGTGACCCGCGACTTGCTGAGGATGCTGCTCTACTTGTGCCGGTTCGAGTCGCTGTTCGTCGACCGTGGTCGTTTCGTGGAATCTGACTGCGGTGATTTCGTCATCGTAACCAGGGAGGTGATTCCCAGCGTCAAACCGATGGCAAAGCCTAACAGCCCCAACACCTCTGTGCCCCACCTGGCGTCCAGCCACTGTCCGAAGAGGCCAGGAGCCAACATCAAGAACACGATCGCCAGCACGCGACTGACCCACTCCATGGCGGCCGCCATGGGGGGTGGGCGGTCAGAAGTCTGGTCGGTCTCTGGCTGGTCAGGTAACAGGAGGGAATGACCGCCGTTTCAGTTCCGCAAACAGGGATTGGCCCCTCAGTTGTGGTCGGAGTTTAGTAGTGGTCGAAAGTGAAGTCAAAGCTGTGGTTTTGGGCGGATGAGAATTCCCAGAATTGGCGCAGGGGCTTCCCATCCTTGAGGAGACGGGGCGAAGTCCTCCCCGTGCGAAGGGGCGTGAGGACGGCGCGATCGATCTGGGAGTTCCGCCAGAACGCGCCCCTCCTTCCCCGGGGGGCGCGGGTCCGCCTCGGTCGGGCCAAACCGTGCAGCTGGGGCCCCGCAGAGGCACAGAAACCCGAAAATTGCAGGGTTTTTTGCAGAATGGAACCACTTGCGGGAATTGACAACCTGTTTTCCCGCCGCTTTACTTACACCGTGTAATGGAGGCCCACGCCGCCAGATTTGAATGAAAACACCGGAAAGGACAGACGATGGCAAAGAAGCAGACCTACGGAAAGGCATTGAGTAAGACCGAGGTCCTGACCTCACTCGCCGAGGCTTCGGGCGTCTCGAAGAAAGAGGTGGGGGCGGTTCTCGACGCCATGGGTGAACTGATCGGCAAGCAGCTCAGCAAGAAGGGGCCCGGTGTCTTCAACGTGCCCGGATTGATGAAGGTGAAGGTCGTTCGCAAGGAGGCAACGCCGGCGCGCAAGGGCCTCAATCCATTCACCGGTGAAGAGCAGATGTTCAAGGCCAAGCCGGCCCGCAACGCTGTGAAGATCCTCCCCCTGAAGGCCCTGAAAGACAGAGTCTGACGTACAAGAGGATGCAGCGCCGGCGTGTCGCCAGCAGAACGCCTGCACACTGAGCCCGGTACCTAGGCGAGGCAGACAACACGAACACCCGACCCTGCAAGGGGCCGGGTGTTTGGCGTTTCAGGACGCAGCGATGTCAGCCGGGACGTTGCCGCGATTGCTGCCGGGGCGCGATCATCCTTTCACGCGGTATCCCAGCCGCGTGAGGAACTCGCGGACGGCTTCGAGTTGCGTCCCCTGGATTTCAAGGACATCGTCCTTGAGCGTTCCCCGGCGCCGCAGGCGGACTTCAACCGCGTCAGTAGCTCGGGCAGGTCGGTATCCGGGGCCGACAGACCGCGGAGTACGGTCACGCGTTTCCCCTTGCCTCGCTTCTCAATCGACAGCTTTGCCAGTTGTCGTTCGGGGGGGAGCCGAGTCGGCACAGGTGGCGGGCAGGTGCACTGCTCTTCAGGCTCACCGCACCGCTCGCAGTGCGGCGGTCTGTCAAACGGGGTCCCCTCGAACAGCCTCATGTTGCTCCTCGTGGCCTGTCGCGGCGACCCATGAAGACCGCGCGGCGGATGTCCGCAGGTCTCAGGCGAGAATGTCGGACACGACGTTGCCGTGGACGTCGGTCAGCCGGAAGTCGCGGCCCTGGAAGCGGTACGTCAGCTTCTTGTGGTCGATGCCCAGCCGGTGCAGGATCGTGGCGTTCAGATCGTGGATGTGGACCGGGTTCTCGGTGATGTTGTAGCTGAAGTCGTCGGTCTCGCCGTAGGTGATGCCCGGCTTGATGCCGCCGCCGGCCATCCAGATGGTGAAGCAGCGCGGGTGATGGTCGCGGCCGTAGTTCTCGCGCGTCAGCTTGCCCTGGCAGTAGATCGTGCGTCCGAACTCGCCGCCCCAGATGACGAGCGTGTCGTCGAGCAGGCCGCGCTGCTTCAGATCGCGTGATCAGGGCGCAGCCGGCTGGTCGACGTCGCGGCACTGGTTCGGCATGTCGCCGGGCAGGTTGCCGTGCTGATCCCAGCCGCGATGAAGATCTGCATGAACCGCACGTCGCGCTCGGCCAGCCGGCGGGCGAGCAGGCAGTTGGCGGCGAAGGTGCCCGGCGTCGTCGACGTCGGGACCGTACAGCTCGAGCGTGTCCTGCGTTTCGTCGGAGAGATCGGTCAGCTCCGGCACGGAGGTCTGCATCCGGTAGGCCATCTCGTACTGGGCGATGCGCGTGTTGCATCTCCGGGTCGCCGAAGTCTTCGTACTGCTGCTGGTTGAGGTGCGGACAGGGCGTCGAGCATCCTGCGGCCGTCTGCGCGGGCTGACGCCGGGCGGGTTCGAGAGGTACAGCACCGGGTCGCCCTTGGACCGGAGCGCACACGCCGGCGTGCTCGCTGGGCAGGAAGCCGGTCCCCCACAGCCGGTCGTAGAGGGCCTGCGCCGACTTGCGGCCAGTCCACGACGGAGTGCAGCACGACGAACGCCGGCAGGTCGTCGTTCATCGATCCCAGGCCGTACGACAGCCAGGCGCCCAGCTGACGGCCGGCCGGGAAGCTGGTGGCCGGTCTGGATGTAGGTGATCGCCGGGTCGTGATTGATCGCCTCGGTGTGGACGCTCTTGATGAAGCAGAGGTCGTCGACCACTGCCGCGGTGTGGGGCAGCAGCTCGCTGACCCATGCCCCGCTCCGCCGTGCTGCGCGAACTTGAACATCGAAGGGGCGATGGGAAACCGCTCCTGCCCGGAGGTCATCGTGGTCAGCCGCTGCCCCTTGCGGATCGAATCGGGCAGGTCCGTGTCGAACAGCTCGTCCATCGTCGGCTTGTAGTCGAACAGGTCGAGCTGCGAGGGGGCGCCCGACATGAACAGATAGATCACCCGCTTGGCCTTCGCCGGGAAGTGCGGCTCTCCCAGAGACTCCCTGCGACGCCGAGGAACTGTGACCGTCGCGGCGAACAGCCCGGGATTCATCAGCGAGGCGAGGGCCGCCGTCCCGACTCCGGTGGCAGTCCGGCCGAGAAGTTGCCGACGGGTCTGGAGCAGTTGGTATTCGCGCCAGGGATCCATCGTCGTCACCCCTTGGTCACGGTTTCGTCGAGATTGAGGAGCAGGTTGGCGATCATCGTCCACGCGGCCAGTTCCGCATCGTGTGACTTGTCCCGCTCGAGGTGATCGGGTTGCAGCCGTGTGGTCGTCGAATCGATGAGTCGCGTGGCGGCGTCGGGGTTGGCGTTGAACTCGGCGAGATGATCCTCGAGGACATGTTGCAGCACCGACAGCTCGTGCTCGTCCGGTGTCCGGGCGGTGACCAGACGGAATCCCCACGTCAACGCGCATCCGGCGTCTCTCCCCCCTCTGCCAGCATCCGAGCGGCGAAGTGCCGCGATGCCTCGACGAACTGCCTGTCGTTCATCAGCGTCAGCGCCTGCAGCGGTGTATTGGTCCGCGCGCGGCGGACCGTGCAGGCCTCGCGCGACGGCGCGTCGAACGTGCTCATCGCGGGGGGCGGAGCGGTTCGCTTCCAGAAGGTGTACAGGCTGCGCCGATACAGGTTCTCCCCGTCATCCTGGGCGAAGTTCGCCGTGTTACTGTCGGTGTAGCCGACCGCCTCCCAGAGTCCGTCGGGCTGATAGGGTTTCACGCTCGGTCCGCCCAGCTTTTCGACGAGCAGTCCGCTCACGGACAGGGCCGCATCGCGGATCATCTCCGCCGGCATGCGAAAGCGCGGTCCCCGCGCGAGCCAGCGGTTGGCCGGGTCGCGCTGCAGGGCCTCACTGGTCACCTGCGACGACTGCCGATACGTCGCGGACATGACGATCAGCTTCTGCATATGCTTGACGTCCCAGCCGGAACTGAGGAATTCGGTCGCCAGCCAGTCGAGCAGCTCGGGGTGTGACGGCGGCTCGGCCTGAATGCCGAGGTCCTCGGGGGTCTTGACGATCCCGGTGCCGAAGTAGCGCTGCCACCAGCGGTTGACGACCACGCGCAGTCATCAGCGGGTGCGACGGATCGACGAGCCAGCGCGCCAGACCCAGGCGGTCTTCCGGGGCGTTCGAAGGCAGGGGGGCAAGCACGGCGGGCAGGTGGCGCTCCACCGCTTCACCGCGGTTGTCGTACTCACCGCGATTGAGAAAGTAAGCCTGTCGCGGCTCGGTCATTTCCTCCGCGACCATGGTCTTGGGGATTTCGTCGTTCAGTTCAGTCAGCGCGGTTTCCAGTGCCACGCGCTTCTGGGTCAGCGGCTGCAGTCTCCCCTGAGTGTCCAGGTAGATGTTCTCGAGGAAGTACTGGCGCAGCAGGGCCCGCTGCTTGTCATTCCGAGCTGCAGGAGCCACCTTGATCGCCTGCTGGACCGGTTTCGGCAAGCTGGCCCCCTCTCCGGCGCGCCAGTTCCCACAGCCGCTGCGACGTAAACGCCTGGCTCCCCTGCGGAGTCCGGGTCATCACACCCGCCGTGTCCCAGTACGCGGTCCCCCCAAACTGGGTGAATGCCCAGCCATGCACCGTGGCTCCCGGCGTCAGCCCGACCTTGTCAATGGGTACCTCGAGTCGCACCCATTGGCCGGTCGCGGGAAGCTGGCCCATCCGCCGCTTGCCGGGAGAGTTGTGATTGCCGTAAGGAATCTGGGCGGTGCCCCAGTACGCCCGGTGCTCCCACGTACCGTCGTTCCATTGCAGCATGATGGCGTTCGGTGGATTCTCCGTGTCCAGATAGACATGGGCGAACAGCTTGTCTCCCCGGCCGAGAATGAGTGGCGGCGTGGCCCCGGTGAAGAAATGCTGACCCAGCGCATCCACACTCCGCCGCGTGGCCCGCGTTCCGGAGTGGACCGGCTCGGTCACCCATTCCCAGGGGTGTCCGTCCTGTTGAAGCTGGGCTTCCGAGGGGACATCGTCGTCGATCCAGACGAAGTCCTCACTGGGCAGCTTCTCCGGATCCTCGTCGGCGTGCGGATCGGTGTATTCGAGACCATCGATGGTCTGCTGAATCTCCTGGTTCACCGCCGCGATCGCCCCTTCGAGTTCCTCGCGGCGGCTCCGCTGTTCCGGAGAAGGGACCTCGATAAACGGGGCATGCAGGAGGGCATTGCCATCCATGGCCTTCGGTTCGAGACTGTTGAAGTACGCAAACAGGCCATAGAACTCCCGCTGCGTAAACGGGTCGAACTTGTGGTCGTGGCAGACGGTACACCCGAGCGTCACCCCGAGATACGCGGTCGCAAAAGTCTCCACACGGTCGACGGTATTGCGGACGTGCACCTCGTCCTCGATGGCTCCCCCTTCGTTCGTGCTGACGTTGCACCGGATAAAGCCCGTCGCGACCCGCTGCCAGGTGGTGGCGTCCGGCAGCAGATCCCCCGCCAGCTGTTCGATCGTCATCTGATCGAACGGCCGGTTTTCATTGAAGGCGTTGAGCAGCCAGTCCCGGTAAGGCCAGATCGATCTTTCGTTGTCCAGGTGCAGTCCGTGGGTGTCTCCGTAGCGGGCCACGTCGAGCCAGCCACGCGCCATCTGCTCTCCGTATCGTGGAGACCGCAGGAGGCGATCGACGACCCGTTCGTACGCATCCGGGGAATCGTCGGCCAGAAACGCGTCGAGTTCCTCGATGGTCGGCGGCAGGCCCGTGAGGTCCAGCGTAACGCGCCGCAGCAGTGTCTCGCGCGAGGCTTCGGCCGAGGGGGCGAATCCGCGGACTTCCATCTCTCTCAAAGTGAACGTATCAATCTCGTTGACCGGCCACGAGGAGTCTTTGACATCCGGCAGCGGTGGGCGGACGGGCGCCACGAACGCCCAGTGCTCCTCCCAGTTGGCACCCTCCTCGATCCAGCGCCGGACCGTGTTCAGTTCGGCGGGCGTCAGCGCCTGCTGGTCCGCATCGGCCGGTGGCATCCGCACATCGGGGTCCTGTGCGCTCACCCGCCGCCACAGTTCACTGGCCTCGGGATCGCCGGGGACGATGACCGACGTACCATCGAGATCGGCGAACGCGCCAGTCTTGGTGTCGAGTCGCAACTCCGTCGCCCGTGAACTCTCATCCGGTCCGTGACAGTGAAAGCAGCGATTGGACAGGAGGGGCCGGACGTTCGAAACGAAGTCAATCGGGGGGGCCTCGGCGCCGGTCTGCGCCAACGGTGATGTGTCTTTCGCCGCCTGCACCATCGCCGGCAGGCCCAACAGCGCGCCACACGTCGCGAGCAATCCGAGCATGGTCTCCGGGCGGCAAGCGTGCATCAGAGTCTCCGGTCCCGTGGCCCGTGGAATGAGAACTTTGGTGAGGACCTGTCATTCTAGCGCGCTGAGGCGACCGTCGGCCAGCGTTGGTGGAGTCACGGCGCAAGCTTCGGCGCGGTCCATACGCGCTGTCCCCGCAGGGACTACGGTTGTCGGGACGATTCGGCCAGTTGCAGCTCGATCCGCAGCAGGTGCTCCTTGACGTTAAGTTCGGCGTTTTCGAAGGCGAGTGTCTCGTTCGCCTCATCCGGCTTGGCAGGTTCCGTCGGCTCAGTGACAGTCTGTTCGCGGTTTCTGTAGTGCAGCCGCAGACTGCTCATGACCGCACGCCGTGCGATGGTATAGATCCAAGGTGCGAAGCGACTCGCGTCTTGCAGCGAGCCAATGCCGCGAAGCGCCATCAGCCACACATCTTGCATCAGGTGCATGGCGTGCTCGTCGTCGTCGACCAGTCTGCGGACGAAGTAGTACAGTCGATCGTGATACCGATCGATCAGTTCTCGCCAGGCGTTGGGATCGCGACGTTGGCACCGCAGCACAAGGAGTTCATTGTAGATCTCATCGGCCGATCGGGGCATGGCTTTGACTCGCGTGGCTGAACACTGAGTCGCGCCTCGGTGGTACGAGGTTCACGAAACTCGCGAATTCCCGAACTCCGCACGTGAGATCCCCGATCAGCCACGTGCGGGCCGTGATCGTGGCGGCCTCATTGCAGGCAATGAGAAACGGCTCGCCTTGGCGGCGGATGCTTCGCGCCGTGGCTCTACATTCCCAGCCAGGGGAGCGGGGCACCGGGGGGCGGCAGGCGGACGAGCTGCACTCCGGTTACATGGGGATGGGCCGAGACCCGGGCCAGCGCCTCGGCTGATGGTTCGTTGTCAAGGTTCAGGATGGCGACCGCATCGCCTCCGGGTTCGCTCTTCTCACGCCCCAGGGCCATGTGCGAGATGTTGACCTGATGCTCCCCGAACACGGTGCCGATGGCCCCGATCAGTCCCGGTACATCGAGGTGCCGGTAGATCAGCATCAGGCCATCAAGATAGGCATCGAGCTGAAACTCTCCCAGCCGAACGAGGCGGAGAAAGTCGTTGCCGAACATGGTGGCGGCGGCGGAGCGAGGCCCTTGGTCGGTCTGAATGGTGGCGGCTACCAGCGTGGCGAAGGCGCCGACCTCCGACGTCCCCGACTCGGTGATCTGAAGGCCTCGTTCGCGGGCCATCATCTCGGCATTGATAATGTTGACGTTCTCCTCGAGCGCCTGGGACAGCAGGCCGGAAGTGAAGGCCGACGCGATCAGTTTCATCGGCTTCGAGGCGGCCTCGCCGCGAAATTCGAGTTGCGCACCGCGAATGGCGGACGAGCCATTCAACTGCCCGAGCAGCAGTCCCAGACGATAGCCGATGTCGAGATAAGGCTTCAGTCCCGCCACTTCCTGTGCCGAGATCGGCGCCATGTTGACGGCGTAGCGGACTTCGTTGCGCGTGAGAAACGCGGTGATGATCTCGGCCGCCTCGACCGCGACCTGTTCCTGCGCCTCGTCGGTCGAGGCGCCGAGGTGCGGTGTGCAGAGTACCTGCGGCAGTTTCGTCAATCGGCATTCGGCGGCCGGAGGTTCTGAAGTGAACACGTCGATCGCGGCACCGGCGACGTGTCCCGATTCGATGGCATCGGCCAGTGCTTCTTCGTCAACGATCCCGCCACGGGCACAGTTGATGATCCGGACCCCGGGCTTGCAGCGTTGCAGTCGGTCGGCATTGAGCAGGCTGCGCGTTTCGTCCGTCAACGGGGTATGCACCGTCAAGAAGTCGCAGCGGCCGATCAGTTCGTCAACATCGCGATACAGCTCGATCCCGTGCTCGGCCGCCTTCTCTTCAGCCAGAAAGGGATCGTAGCCGAGGACGGTCATCTGCAGGCCGCGACAGCGACTGGCGACGGTCTGCCCGATGCGACCCAGGCCAATCACGCCGATCGTCTTGCCGGCCAGTTGCGTGCCGGTGTACTTCTTGCGGTCCCAGCGTCCCTCCCGCATGCTCTGCGCGGCGGGGCCGATGTTTCGCGAGAGTGCCAGCAGCATGGCGACGGTATGTTCGGCGGTGCTCGTGGTGTTGCCGGCCGGGGTGTTCATCACGATGATGCCCGCCCGCGTGGCTGCCGGCAGATCGATGTTGTCGACGCCCACGCCGGCCCGCACGATCACCTTCAATCGCTGCTGCCCCTCGAGAATCTCGGGGGTGAGCGTGGTTCCGCTGCGGATGATGATGCCATCCGCCTCTTTGAGAGCCTCGCGGACGTCCGCCGGGGTCAGTCCCGAGCGTACGTCGACCTGGATGCCGGGAGTGTTCTCCAGCACGCTCAGGCCGGCGGCGGAGAGGTTGTCGGTAATCAGCACGCGGTACATGGGAGACTCGAAATGGCGGTAACCGGGGAACGTCCTGCGCGTAGCATAGAGGCAATCCGGCCCGCGCCAACTCCGCCGAAAATGCACACGCGACTTTCCCCCCCAGCCGCGGCGCACCCTGCAGCGATCACAGGCGTCAGTCGTCTTCGATCGGACGGGGCGGACGGGCCCGTGTGCGGCGTGATCCTGCGACAATCACCCAACCCAGCCGACCCAGC
Organism: uncultured Planctomycetaceae bacterium; assembly: GCA_963715185.1. Lineage (GTDB taxonomy): Bacteria > Planctomycetota > Planctomycetia > Planctomycetales > Planctomycetaceae > CAVPPT01. The sequence continues at coordinate 249,689 of CAVQRG010000006.1, read as the reverse complement.
AGTCTCGCCCAGATGAACAGGGCTGCCGCCGTAACCGGCCCGAACAGGGAGCGCCACCACGGGACCGGGCAGCCATTGCTGCAGCATCCAGAGGGCGGCCTCCAATCCGAACACCACCCCCGTCGCGAGCAGGAAATACAGAGCCCAGCCCCAGGCACTGGTCCAGAGACTGCGTAGGATCGGCCAGGTGAGTGGCGTGAATACCGAATTCCCCTCCAGCGTCGAGAGCAGAAAGACCGGAAACGCGATCCAGGTCACGGTTACCAGAGTGGGGAGAAAGGGGACTCCGGCGAGTGACAACGTCCGAGCGGTGAGGTCGCCGACAACCACAGCGAGCAACCACTGAGCTCCCAGAAAGGCCATTTTCAGCAGCCACTCACGCCAGTTCTGTTCCCCCCAGCTGACGATCCGGTCATTGCCATTGGCCGTGTCCTCGATGATCACCAGGCAGCAGGCGGCCGCATACGATACGGTCCACAGCGTAATCCAGACCATTGGCAGGCCCAGAAATGCGATGAACAAGTACATGGGCGACCCAGCCTGCTGGGTCAGCGACACGATCAACGCCCCCAGCAGGGTCATCGCCGTCAGCCCCAGCGACAGGCCGACCCAGCGTCCCCACATCTCCGCATGCCAGGGAAGGGTGTACACCCGCGAGAAAAACGTCCAGTTGGGGGGAGGGGCATCCCGTTCGCGCCGAATCTGGGCCTGGCTCTCGATAAACCCGGTTCGCAACTCCGGGAGGGCTCCAGCAGCGGGAACCGGCAGTGCCTCGACGGGTGGCGGTCGATAGGTCTGCCGCTGTTGCTCCCGTTCCCGCCGTGCCTCGACTTCTTCCCGGGAGGGAATCCGTACCGGTTCGTGGCAGTCGTGACACCGGACCATCCGCGGCAGCCCGTGTGGGATCTCGTCAATCCTTGTCAGGCAGGTCGGGCACTTCACGAGCACGGTGGCCCCCGGCTGCGACGGATCCGGGCGATCCACCCGGGGGCGATCCATCGATGGTGACCGATCGGATTGCGGATGCTGAAGCTGATACGTGCCCGCATCACCCAGCTTCCGGGCCGGTGGCGGATCAGGAATCTCGGACAGGGGCGGGACGCGGCAGGGGGAGAAGCAGTCGGGGCACGTCACCTCCCGGGCGGTGCGGGCCACGCGCTCATCGAGGCGGGTCCCGCAGACGCGGCACACCACCGTCACGAATCGCAGATCACCCGGGGAGGAATCGGCCATGAAGTTGTGGCAGCCATCTTGACGGAGCACTTCGAATTCGGCAGCTCGCTCGCAGAGACCCGATGCGGGGCTCGGTCTGCCGGATTGCGGAGTGGCCACCGTGTTACTTCGTTACGTCCGTGTCACCGAGGATGTGAGGCGGGCCCCGTCGGAATTTCGATGCCGACGGCCCACGACTCATCTTATCGCGTGTCCGGGTGTCCGACGATGCGGCCCCGTCTCAGAATTCTCCACGACGGACCGGCAGGGGGTCCAGCGTGAACACGCTGGCATCAAACGACTGCTTGAGCAGCCGCAATTTCCGTGCGGAATGCCTGTCGTCGTCCCACAGGTTGACGAACTCGTCCGGATCGGTCTTGAGGTCGTACAACTCGCCCGGCTCGCTGCCGTGATAGGTGACGATCTTCTCGTCGCGCGTCCGCAGCATCGTGCCGTACGAGTGCGGATGGGACCACGCATTGTAGTACTCGCTGAAGACGTAGTCCCGATGCTGGTGCGGGTCGGCCTCCCCCCGCAGCAACGGGAGCAGCGATCGCCCCTGCATCTGTGGCTCGGGATCGAGGCCCGCCGCAGCCAGCAGCGTCGGGGCCAGATCGGTCAGTTCGACGAGGGCGTCGGACTGCAGCCCGGCCTGAAACGTGCCGGGCCAGCGCAGCACCAGTGGGACCCGCACCGACTCGTCATAGAAGTGCGGTCCCTTCAGGTACAGGCCATGGTCCCCCAGCAGTTCCCCATGGTCCGACATGAAGATGACGAGCGTGTTGTCCCGCTGCCCCGTCGCATCGAGTGCCGCCAGCATCCGGCCGACCTGGTCGTCGATCTGCTCGATCATGGCATAGTAGGCGGCGGTGATGCGTCGTTTGTCGTCGTCTGTCAGCGACGCGACCTCCATCGATCCCGGGCGATTGTGCGCCCAGTGATGGTCGAGCTGCTGAAACCGCGGCTTGGTGTCGAGCTCCCCTTCCCGGTACTTCGGCAGGGGGAGTGTCGCCGGGTCATAACGGTCGAGATACTCGGCCGGCGGATCGAAAGGGTGATGCGGAGCAAACAGGTTGACTGAGAACAGCCAGGGCGTCGACGTGTGTTTTCTCAGAAAGTCGATGGCCATCTCGGCGCACCACGTCGTCTGGTGGTAGCGGGCGGGCACACCCGCTTTGACGTACTGCCGCTCTGGTCCCGCATACAGTTCCTGCCAGGTCACCCCCTGTGCCGCCAGCCATTGCTGATAGGCGTTCTCCGGCCAGTCGGGCTGTGGATGATGCGACCAGTGGAAGTCGGAGTAGCCATCGTCGATTCGTTCTTCGACCTTGCCGTCCGAACAGGAGGCCAGGTGCAGCTTCCCCGCCAATCCGCAGACGTATCCCGCATCGGCGAAGATGCGCGGCAGCAGACGTTCGTCGGCGGGAATCGTCTGACCATTCTGGCGGCACCGCGTGGTGCGCGGATAACGGCCGGTGAGAAACGACGCCCGGCTGGGGGTGCAGACCGGTGACTGGCAAAAGGCCTCGGTGAACGCGACTCCCTCCGCCACCAGCCGGTCGATGTGCGGCGTGCGGATATGCGGATTCCCCAGCGCAGAATCGTGTCGAAGCGCTGCTGGTCGGTACAGATCCAGAGAATGTTGGGGGGCTGCATCGTCGGCTTCCTGGTGGGAGCGACGGCAACGTGCTCCCGTCACTTGTGTGTTCCGGGCCCGCGTCGGTCGTCTGCGACGCCTCACTCCGAGATCTCGATCGGCCGATTGTCTCGCTCCTGCCACAACATGTCGATCCGCGCTGTATCGAGGGCGCGGTCTGGCGTCATCATCAGCCGCGATTCTGCGCTCGTCGGCTCGCGGTTCTTCCATCGTTCACGCACGGCATCTGTGACGGACTCAAAATGGCTCTCGTCGCTCAGGAAGTCGAAACGGACGTCTTCGTATCCCGGCAGCGTCTTCAGGGAACGGTGCGCAATGTCCCGAATGGCCGAGTAGGGGTCTGGCAGCAGCATCGCCAGAAACGGTGGCATCCACTCGGTGCCCGAGGCTTCCTGGGCCGGAGGCCAGCCCATGCTCCACGCCGCCATCAGCCGCTGTGTCGCATCTCCCTTGATCAGCCACAGGAGGCTGGCCGCGATCTCGCGCTCTTCGTCGGTGACCTCGACCTCAGGGGTCCCATGCCACACGTTCAGCTGCCGTGATGTCCAGGCGAGGCTCTGGTCGAGGTGGCACAGATTGCAGGCGTTCGGACGTGCCCCGCGGACACCGCTGACGACCTCGGGGATCGCGATCCGGTGACTGCGGACCGCACCCATCAGGACATAAGTCGTATGGGGCATATGGCAATTGTAACACAGGCTGCCACTGGAACCGGCCGCATGGTGCGTGTGATCGCTGATCTCTGACGTGTACTGGGACTCGCCATGACATTGCGTGCACGCTTCATTCCCCTCCCGCCCGGCGGCCAATTGGTCGATGGGGTCGCTGTTGTGCATGGAATGGCAGGAGAGACACGACATCTCCCCGACCTGATAGCACGCCGACTCGACCAGGCCACTCAGCTCCCGTCCGCCCGTGCGCACCGTTCCGTCCGGCCAGTATTGATGCGTAAAGGCGTCAGGATTCTCGGCAAGATAGTCGCGAATCCACTCGCGCTCCGCGTCGGGGTCGAACCGCAGCAGCAGTCGATGGTCCTCCAGATCATCCCCCGGGCGATACGTGCTCCCGTGGGCCAGCCAGTGTTGATACTGTTCGGCAGTACGATGAAAGTAGGCATGGCACTGCCCACACACATGCGAAGCACGCACGTGGGCGAGTCGGGCGGGGTTGACGATGGTGGGATCGGGGGCGCGCTCGGCGAGGCTGCCCCAGGTGACGGGGGGATCGGCGTGGGCCTCGACGTGGGTTCTTCCGGGACCATGGCAGGCCTCGCAGGCGATCCCCATCTCCCCCTCGGTCTCGAGCCTCCGTGTCGCGGCATTCGGCTTGGGAGCTCCGGCGGTGCTATGGCACATCACACAGGTGACGTTCCAGACGTTGAAGAACGCCTCGTCCCGATGCGGTGACAGGAACGAGTCGTAGCGCGGCACCCAGCGTGAGTGCTGAATGTGGTACACCCACGGGAGCTGAAACAGCATGCCGTTCGGGCCCGGCAGCCAATAGGTCTGGTGCTGGTGTGATCCGGTCGTCATGACGATCGGTCGTCGCACACGATGTTGATTCACCGCCGCGGCGACCTCCGCCTGGCTCATCCCCGTCTGAAGCGCACGGACACCCAGCGACATCTCCAGTTCCGGGTCGGGCAGTTCGACCCAGAACTGATCTCCCGACTGCGCGAGCCGAAACTCACGGCCGCGTGACTGAAGCACAACGTTCTCAAAGGGAGCGACCACCGTCTCGGGCGTCGCCCGCTGGGTCATGCTGCGGTGATACGAATCATGCCAGGTACGAAACTGATCTGCGTGGCAGGCGCGGCAGCTCTCGGCGCCGACATATTCCGGATTCGCTGACGGCGCCAGCGGTGCGGCGATGAGCGCCTGAGCTTCCGCGGCAATTCCTGCATCCGCCGCGGCGTTCGCGTTCAGATCAACCACGGCGTCTTCCTGCACCGCAGGAATCATCAGTCCGATCGCTGCGATCACCAGACTTACCAGCGCGAGAGCGGTCCATGCGCGTCTGCGCGGCGAGCGCGGTGGCGCGAATCGTGCCAGTGTCCCCGCCACGAGTGTCAGGATCGCCAGGATCAGGGTCTTCATAGGCTGCGTGGGGAGAAGGGAATCGCGAGTTGCCCACGTGGAGTGAGTTCACGTGGGACGGGACATGCGCTTCGAGCTCAGTCGCATCGAGAAGATGTCATGATTTGACAGATGTTAATCTTTTTGGTTAGACTTTTCTAACCCTGTCAAAGATCGCTCTCTGAGCCTGCAGATTCGCGGGCAGGAGATTCTGATCAGTGTCTGTTTCCGACCGTCGTTCCTCCATTCCTGAACCTCCGATTGAAAGGTGATGTCAATGCGACGACTGCATCGTCACGGATTCACACTCATTGAATTGCTGGTGGTGATTGCGATTATCGCGATCCTAATTGCCTTGCTGCTGCCGGCCGTGCAGCAGGCACGGGAGGCGGCCCGGCGGACGCAGTGCAAGAACAACCTCAAGCAACTGGGGCTGGCGCTGCACAACTATCATGACGTCTTCAAGCAGTTCCCGCTGGGCGACACCTGCAATTCGGGAAGTAATGCCAATGGTTGGAACGAGTGTGCAGGCAACTTCCGCCATGGCAACTGGAGTACGACCTGGGCCATTGCGCTGCTCCCCTATCTCGATCAGGCACCGCTCTACAACCTGTGGGACTCCAACTCGCCCGGCACGGAGCAGCCCTTGGTGACCGGCGCCGTGCTGACCGCCATGGTCTGCCCCAGCGACCTGCAGGTGGTGATCGCTACCGGCAACACGATGAACGGGTCGGGGGGCGGTCTGCCGGCCGGCAACATCTCGGGCAACAATTCCAGGTGGCATAAAGGGAACTACGCAGGCAACTATGGCGGCGCGTATGCCGGTGAGAATACGGGCCAGAATGGCATGGACGGGACTCCCAACTGGGCCAGCCCGAGCAAGAATCTCGGCGTGTTCGGGATTCGCGGTTCCGGCAATCGTCGCTGGGGAGCGGGCATCCGCGACATCCTCGATGGTACCAGTAACACAGTCTCGGTCGGAGAAGTGCTGCATACAGGTGGAAACGGAGAGTGCCGCGGTTGTTGGGCCGCTCCGATGAATGCCATCAGCGCCTACACGGGATCGCGGAAGGTCGCACCCTGGCGGCCCCAGGATGGTTCCGATGGGATCGCCACGCCGAATGCTCCTGCCACGCTGAACGGTGCCTACACGGCTTGGGCCGACTGTCCGCCGTTCTGCGGGGGCAGTGGCGGCGACCAGCAGTTGGAGTGCCGGGACTGCGGCAGTGACGGGAAGGGTGGCGGCGCGATGCGGAGCCGACATGCAGGGGGTGCGCAGGCACTGTTGACGGATGGCAGCGCGCGGTTCATCGGCGAGAACATTGACCGCGTGCTCTACCGCGGATTGTTGACCATTCAGGGCAACGAGATCCTCGGCGAGTTCTGATTCTTTCAGTCGCCTGAAGACGGGGACCGCCCCGGAATTCGCTTGGAATTCCGGGGTTGGTCGTTGGCAGGGTCGGATGCGCCGTCATCCTGACTCGATCAGATTCATTCCTCTTTCAAAATGCAAGAAGGACGCCGTAAACACGATGCGAGTGACACAGCTTCTGATGCGTGCAACGCTGCCGCTGGCTCTGGTCTGCACGGGGTGTGGCGGGGGCGAGTCGGTGGAAAACCAGGAACGCTTCCAGGTCAATCAAGATGTCGAAGTCGCGATCTCGAACGGCATCCGTGCCGAGGTGGCGAATCTCAAGTCGGCTATGGCCAGCGAAGGGATGGCCGGGTTGAGGAATGAGGCCGAGTCCGCGGCGGAGAACATGGAGAGCACCGATACCTCCGCGTTGTCCGAAGAAGCGCAGGCGACAGCCGCCCAGATCAAGGCGCTGACCGCGGACCTCCTCGCGAAGGCTCAGGCAGGACAGCAGAAAGAGGCCCAGGAGCTTCTACAGCAGATGACCGATCTGGCCGACCAGCTGCCGCAATAGCCCATCGGTCGCTGAACACCAACCTCACCGTTTGCGCAATGCCCGTTCCAGCAGGAGCGGGCATTGTCGTTGATCGCACGAGAACTACTGGTTCGACCCTGTGATCCTTCTGGCCTGCTGCAGGTTGTCTCGCGCCTCCTGAAACCCGGGGTCGATCTTCACTGCTTGTTCAAACTGAAGGATGGCTTCCTCGAGGCGATTCTGCATCGCAAGCGTCACGCCAAGTCCGTTCCAGGCAGGGGCGTAGCCCGGGATCAGCGAGGTGCAGGGCCGGTAGTGCACCTCGGCCTCCTGAGGTTGCCCCGTGCGTTCCAGGGCCAGCGCAAGATTGAAGTGAATGTCGAACTGCTCAGGAAGCAGTTCCACGGCGCAACGATATTCGCCAATCGCCTCGTCGACCGGTGAGGCGAATTCGGCTGCGCTCCCGGAGTATCTCACGATCAGTCTTTCAGCAGGGCTTCTCAGGAATAGCTAAAGGCTATTTCGGGTATGCGAAGATTGCGTGAGAAGCTGATTGTTGGACCGGGCAAGGCCCGCCATATTGGTAGGTGCCGACATCTCGATTGGTCAAGGGCATTCGCGGCACATTCATTCGCATTAGAGGAAGTCCATGAAGAACTTAACGCGACGTGCATTCACGCTGATTGAATTGCTGGTGGTGATTGCGATCATCGCGATCCTGATTGCCCTGCTGCTGCCGGCCGTGCAGCAGGCGCGCGAGGCCGCACGTCGGACGCAGTGCAAGAACAACCTCAAGCAACTCGGCCTGGCGCTGCACAACTACCACGACGTCTTCAATCAGTTCCCGCTGGGGGCTGCATGCAACGGCGGCCCGAGCTGGAACGACAACTGTGGCACGGATCCGCAGTTTCGTGCCTCCGACTGGAGCACCACGTGGGCCATCTCGCTGTTGCCCAACTTAGATCAGGCCCCGCTGTACAATCTGTGGGATTCCAATCGTGCCAGTCGGGATCAGCCGCAGGTGACCGGGGCGATTCTGGCGGTCTTCATGTGTCCCAGCGATTTGCAGCGCAGCTCGTGCAGGGGAACGGCGGTGCTGAACCTCCCCCACAGAGCAATGGCCAGCGTTCGGTTTACGTGCGCGGAAACTACGGGGCCAACTACGGTGGGGCGTACGCCAACGAAAACACCGGGCAGAACGGCATCGATGGCACCGCAAACTGGGCCCGCTCGAAGAACCTCGGTGTCTTCGGGAGCCGCGGAACGGGCAACCGTCGCTGGGGCGCCGGCATTCGCGACGTGCTGGACGGCACCAGCAATACGGTCGCCATTGGTGAAATCCTGCACGAGAATACGAGTAACGGTGACTGCCGCGGTTGCTGGGGACTCGCCCACGGCGCGATCTTCAGTGCCTACACGGGAGGGCAAGGAGGTGCGCCCTGGCGTCCGGAGGATGGCCCGGACGGGATCGCCACTCCCAATGCTCCAGCCGAGGACAACGCGGGGAATCGCACGGCGTGGGCCGACTCCCCTGCATTCTGCGGTGGAAGTGCCGGCGACAGGGACCTTCGTTGTCTCGACGAGACTAACGATGGCAAGGGGGGCGTTGCCGCCCGCAGCCGCCATGAGGGTGGTGTCCAGATGTTGCTCTGCGACGGGGCCGTCCGGTTCATCGGCGAGAACATCGACCGCCCGCAGTATCGTGCACTGCTGACGATCCAGGGCAATGAAACGATCGGGGAATTCTGACCTGCCCCCGGAATTGGCTGAACGGCGCCATGGTCCCGGGGTCTCGTGCGGAGCCCGGGGCCAGCGTCGTTCATTGTTGAGCTCTGCCGACCAGGAACGTGAGAACCGTCACCATGAGAATGCGTACATTAACAACCTGTGGGCTGTTGTCCCTGCTGCTGATTGTGGGATGCGGGAGCGCGGATGAGCAGGAGTTATCCCGGTTCAATCTCGATCGCCCGGCTGATGTGGGCGTGGCCGATGGTTACCGGTCGATGATTTCGGTGCTCAAGCAAACACTCGCCGGCGAGGGGGGAACATCGGCCCTGAGTGGCGAACTGACCACGATCACGGAAGACACGGCATCCCGGGACATGTCGAAGCTTTCTGAAGAAGATCAGGCGACCGCGCAACAGATCGAAGACCTTCTCGGTGAGCTGCAAGCCAAGGCAGGCAGCGCCAGCGCCAAGGAGATCGGCGGCATGATTGCGCAGATGGAAGCGCTTGCTGCAAAGTTGCCCACGGGCAGCAACTAGCTCGCCCGCCCGGACGGCTGGACTATTGCGATCGTTCGCTGGCCAGGGCCTCGGCCCTGGCCAGGTTGGAGCGGGTCTCGACATCTCCGGGATCGAGCGCGACGCCGCGCTGGAAAGCTGCGATCGCTTCCGGCAGTTTGCCTTGTTGCACCAACGCGATGCCCAGGCCGTTGTGCGACGGGGCAAAGTCCGGCTGGATGCGGATGGCGGCACGATATTCCCGTTCGGCGTCCGAAAAGTCACCCGCGTCACTCAGTGCGTTGCCGTAGTTGAAGCGGATCTCCAGTTGTTGCGGCCTGAGTTGCGCTGCCCGTGCATAGGCGGACAGTGCCTCGTCGAGTCGACCGGTTTCGGCCAGCACCAGCCCGACACCGTAGTGGGCAGGGCCCGATGTGGGATCGACCTCAGCCGCCTGTTCGAAAAGTCGCAGGGCGCCCGGCAGGTCCCCTGCACGGTACTTCGCCCCGGCGGCCTGGTAGAGGGCCTCCGCGTCGCTCTGCAGCAGTTCGCCAGCCTGGAGAGCCAGCCGATCTGCCTCCGCATACTTGCCTGCCCAACTGAGGACCTTCGACAGATTGAGGAGGGCCCGGGCGTGGGCCTCCGGATCAATCCGGCTCTCCACCTCTGCAGTAACACGTGCGACGGCTGCTGCGTCCCAGTTGGGGCTGGGGGTGAGGGCGCCGATATTCGAGAGCTTGTCGACCAGTTGCAGCGCCAACTGGCGATGCCCCTCGATGGTCGGATGAACGTGGTCGAGAAACAGGTCGGCCCCCGGGACGCCGGATTCGGCAAGGGACTGTGTGAGCGCGACAAAGTCCACCAGTGGGACATGTCTCGCCCGGGCGACTTCACGGACGATGTCACACATCCCGGTCGTCGCACGCAGCGGACAGATGTCCTCATCGCGGGCCCGAATGAAGGCGGCTCGCGCCTCCTCCGGTCGCTGCAACTCCCACAGCAGCGTCCCGCGCAGATACTGGGCATGGGCGTACTGCGGATCAATCGCCAAAGCCGCCTCCACGTGCGCGAGGGCGTCCGGCAGGTCTCCCTGCTGTTGTGCTGCCAGCGCGCTCTCGTAGGCCGTGCGAAATGCCGTTAACGCTGGTTCGGTCAGGTCGGGGGCATGCTCGCTCTTGAACGGACTGCAGTCGCGCAGTTGAGATGCGGGCACCACCAGGATCGCGGGCACGCCGCTCGCCTCCGCCACGTCCAGCATGCGTTCGAGATGTCGCCGGTAGTCCGCCGCCACCCCGCGCTCCCAGTCGCGGTCGCGATGATAGGCATCCAGACCAACCGAACTGTCGAGCAGTGTCTCTACCTCGGCGGGCAGCACGTTCTGCCGGGGGGGCGCGGATTGCGTGGGCTGGTCCGGTCGCACGACCGAGCGCAGTGCGGCGAACGTCCGCAGTTGACTCAGCCAGCCGATCGTCTGGCGGGTCGCCTCGGACGACCCGGCCAGCATCGTGTAGGTCCGCTGCTCCAGAAACTCGTTGTGTCCAGAGTAGATGATGAACAGGTCGGGCGAGTATTCGGCCAGCTCGGCCATCACGCCGCGCGACCCGATAGCTCGCGTAGCTGATGCCCCCGGCGTTGATCACCTCCCAGCGACGTGTGGGATCGGCCACGGGGAGGAAAGCCCTCAGCCAGCCACAGAACGACGTGGCATCGTCGTACGGGCGTCCATAGGTCGTCGATCCCCCGAGGCAGAAGATGCGCTTTGTCTGCGGGGGTTTCTCTCGCGGAAATCGCTGGGCGTTAAACCAGGTGAGTTTCGGCTCCGCCGTTACGAGGTCGACGGTGCCGTCGGGAGCCGGCTCTTCGACGAACAGGGGGCGACCCCCGGCGAAACCGACGAGCGGATCTGCGCGATCGGCTGATGCGCGGACGCCGCAGATCGCCAGCAGACCCTCGAGCAGCGCAAAGAACACCGCCACGGCCAGCAGTGTGTACAGCAGCTTGAGGGCCAGCGGGCGCGGTTGTGCCCGGCGCTTTCGGACGGTTGCCGGTTCGCGCGAGGCAGGATGTGTTGGAGACGAGGCCATGCGGGTGACGTCGATCGTCGCTGAGTTGGGAAGTTGTGTGGTCGGCCGGCCATTCAGTCTATCGCCTCAGGCCGCGGCGGGCAGCCCGAACTTGGAGTGGCTTCTGTTTCGCCGGACGACTCGCTGATGCCGCAGGGAGGCCGTGTGTGACGAACAGTGCGCGAAAGGCTATCCTGCAGCTTTCCCTCGAATCGTTCGCCGGAGCCCGCATCCGCAGTGCCCTATCGACTTCTACTTCTGGCCGGCGTGCTGCTGCTGGTGGCGCTGGTGTGGGCGTTCCCCTGGCAGCGAGGTGCAGTCGAAGCACCCGCGGCCGCCGAGGCTGACCCGGCCCAGCTCCTGCAGGCGGGGGACTTCGCTGGGGCCGAGAGCGCTGCGCTGCAGAGACTGGTCACGCAGCCGCACGATTCCGACTTGCGGCTGATTGCCGCCGAGGCGGCGTCGCGCCTCGCCGAGTTCGAGCGTGCTCTCGACCAGTATGAGGCGATCGATGACGCGGATCCGAACGCGGCCGTGGCACGCGTGGCGACGGGGGAGATTCAACGTTCGCGGGGTGAACTCTCGGCGGCGATCGCAGCCTTCGAGCGTGCTGTCCGGTTGAGCCCGGAGATCCCGGTCGCCCGCGATCGTCTTGGTCTGCTGCTGCGCATCGTCGGTCGTCCCCGGGCGGCCCAGCCCCACCTGGTGGCGCTCATTGAGACGGGTGCGTGGCGTCCGGAGCATCTGTGCTGGCTGGCGTCCTCCGCCCATGTGCTCAACGTGGACGATCTTCTGAACGGGTGCCGTGCCGCCTCTCCGGCGGATGCCGCCCCCCTCGAAGGGCTGGCAGCTTTGGGACTTGCACGTGGTCAGGCAACCGAGTCGCTCGCCTTGCTCGAGGAAGCCCGGGACCTGGACCGTCAGTCCGCCACCCTGGCCGCCCAGCAGGGGTTGGCCCTCCTGCAGACCGACGCCGCCGATTGGACGTCGTGGCAGCGAGGGCTCCCGACCGACGCGGCTCTTCAGCCCGACATCTGGTATGTGCATGGCGTGCTCGCTGACAGGGCCGGGGATGTCTCGGCGGCACAGACCTGCTGGGCCCGGGCGTTGCAGCTCGACAACGATCACCTGCCCGCCCTGCATGGGCTCGCGAGAAGTCTCGTCGCGGCGGGGGAGACCGATCAGGCAGCCCCACTCGCGAGGCGGGCCGAGTTGCTCGCCCGCGTCGACTCGGTCACCTCGAACATCAATCCCCAACGCCCCAGCCTCGCTGCCTGCCAGAGCCTGGCGGAACTGATGTCGTCGCTGGACCGCGCTGTCGAGGCAGAAGGGTGGCGTCTGTTGGCCGTCAGTCAGGGGGCCGACCCCGCGACGCTCCTGGAACAGCCGACTGCCCCGGAGCAGCGGGCGGCAGCGCAAGCCGTTGTCGCGGGCCTCTGTACCGGGGACCCGCGGTGGCCCGATCTTGCTGCTTACGGATTACCGGGCGGCCTGCAGCGACCGGCGCCGGCCCTGGCGGACGCCGAAAGCCGCTTCCGGTTCGAAGATGTCGCGGCGGATGTCGGCCTCGACTTTCGCTACTTCGAGAGTCCCGATGAGTCGACGGAAGGCCGGCGGATGTTCGAGTGGACCGGTGGAGGAGTGGCCGCGCTCGACTTCGATCAGGATGGCTGGCCGGACCTGTACTTCACACAGGGGACGCGACTCCCCATCGGCTCGGCGGGTGACGAGTTCCAGGACCAGCTCTTCCGCAACCGTCGGGGGATGGCGTTCGATAACGTTACCAACGGCAGTTGCCTCTCGGAGCCGAACTTCAGCCAGGGGGTCTCGGCCGGTGACTTCGACAACGACGGGTTCCCGGATCTCTACGTCGCGAACATCGGCGGCAACCGTCTGTTTCGCAACAACGGCGATGGCACCTTCGTCGAAGTGCCGCTCCCCGAGCCGGAGAGCGGCGCAACCTGGACAACGAGCTGTGCGATGGCCGACGTGAACGGTGACGGCTGGCCCGACCTGTACGACGTCAACTACGTCTGGGGCCCGGGGATCGAGTCGCTGATCTGCCGAACCGACGCAGGCCCCCGCGCCTGCTCACCCCTGGCGTTTACCGGTCGCCCCGACCGTCTGCTGCTCAACTCGGCGGACGGGACGTTCGTGGATGTCTCTACAGATTCCGGGATTGCGCTGCCCGCCGGCAGAGGGCTGGGGATTGTGGCGGCCAATTTTGATGACGATCCCGCGCTCGAATTGTTCATCGCCAACGACATGGTGGCGAACAACCTTTTCGACAACGAGGCGGAGCCGGGGGAAAACCCGCGATTCGTCGATCGGGCCCTGACGGCTGGACTCGCGTTTGGGGCCGATGGCGCACCACAGGCCTGCATGGGAGTCGCCGTCGCGGACTTCAATGGCGATGGCCGCAGCGACCTGCTGGTGACGAACTTCGCCAACGAGCCGAATGCCTGCTACGTCAGTCAGGGGGGCGGGTTGTTCAAGGATGAGGCGGCCACACGCGGATTGAGTCGTCCAAGCCTGCCGCTGCTCGGGTTCGGCACACAACCGCTCGATGCCGACCATGATGGAGACCTGGACATCGTCGTGACCAATGGTGACCTGGACGATTTCTCGCATGAGAACCGAGCCCTCCGCATGCCCTCACAACTGTTCGAGAATCGCGACGGGACCTTTCTGCTGCAGCACGCCGGGACCCCGGACGACTACTTTGCCCGCGAAAATGTGTCCCGTGGCCGGGGACTGGCCACGCTCGACTGGAACCGGGATGGGCGACCGGACTTTGCGGTCAGCAATCTGGATGACCCGGCAGCACTGGTGACGAACAGGACCACGTCCGAGGGTGGGTGGATCGGTCTGCGGCTGGTCGGACGCACGGGGGCCCGCGACGCGATCGGTGCGCAGGTTGCGGTGCGGGCAGCAGACAATGAACAGGTCCGAACCGTCGCCGCCGGAGATGGCTATCAGTCGTCGAACGGGCGGATGATCCTGATCGGCGGCTTGGCCGGGCCTGCCGACATTACCATCCGGTGGCCGGTTGGGGCGACCGGAACCTGGACGTCGCTGGCACCGGGCCGGGCGTACATCCTTGTCGAGGATGCCGCCCGTCCGTTGCCGATTGAAAGCGACTGACGCCCGGCCTCCGCCCGCGGAATCACTTGGAGGTCAGGTCGAACTTCAGGTCCGTCACGGCGCTGGTGGTGACATCGGCTTTCAGTCCCGAAGTGGCCGTGCCGTTGAACTTCTCGGGCAGGGCATTGACGGGCTTCGGCTCCGGTGCGTTGGGATCGTAGTTCGGATCGTCCTCCCCCACCTGGGCGGACCCACCCGGATAGGTGATTTTGGAAATGGTCACCTGATAGCTCCCGGGGATGACGCCATCGTCACCGGAAAACGTCCCCATCACGAACTCTCCCGCCGCTCCGGAACGGCCGTTGGCCCCGCTGCCGGCGGGATCCATTGGATGGAATGTGATGAGCGCGCCCTCGACGGGGGCCCCATCCAGCGTGACGACGCCCGAGATCTGGGTGCGGTCGGGCCGATTGTCGTCGCCGCCACCGCTGCCGCCACAGCCTGTGCAGGCAACGGCCGTCGTCAGGACCAGCGCCCAGGCGATCCGGCCAGAAATCGCATCAATTTTCGAGGTCAGGAAATTTCTCATCTTCAGACACCCCTGTGAGGCAGTTTGGATTCAAAAAGACTGATGGGAACGGAACTTGCGTTCGGAACTGCCCTGCCAGCCTGCCGGGAAGGATGACTGGGGCCCAACACAAATGTTAGCGTGCGACCATTTCTGTTGCCAGCGAACACTTGCCATCCGCTCAGAACGCTTCTACTTTAAAGCTACGAAGATGATGCGCAATCTGGTCGTCGCCCGTCCTCCGGAAGAGAGTTGGGGTGCAGCGGCGAAAAGTTTGCGGTTTTTTGTTTCATCAATACGCGTAGACCTCTGGATGCATCAATCTTCGTAACTGTGTTCTGGTGGTCCCGGGCAACTTCGCCCCCAATTTCTTGGTTAACTGGAGGAAGAATGAACAGACCGACACGATTCCGGCGCGGGTTCACGCTCATCGAACTGCTGGTGGTGATTGCGATTATCGCCATCTTGATTGCCCTGCTGCTGCCGGCCGTGCAGCAGGCGCGCGAGGCGGCCCGGCGGACACAGTGCAAGAACAACCTGAAGCAACTGGGACTGGCCCTCCACAACTACCACGACGTGTTCGGTGCGTTCACGTTCCGCAAGGGGGGGACGAACAATGCGGGCGCGGCGGGCAACCAGCGCGGCAACGCCAACCGCCTGAGCGGCTTCAAGGGACTGCTGCCGTACATCGACCAGGCACCGCTCTACAACCAGATCCAGGCGGGTGGGAACAACAACAATCCGCCCCCGGGTGGTCCCGAGGGCTGGGCCGGCTGGGCCGGCTGGAATGTGACGATTCCCGGCTTCCTCTGTCCGTCGGATGGTCTGCGTGCCAACACACAGCGTAGCAACAGTTACGTGTTCTGCATCGGTGACTCGTCTCGCAACCCGCGCGACTCGCAGGCCGTTCGCGGGATCTTCGGCTATCAACGCTGCACGAAGATCGGCGACATTCTCGACGGCACGAGCAACACGATCGCGATGAGCGAGCACGTGCGGGCTGATTTCGGCAACCCGAACAATCCTCCGACGGCCCCCTCATCGCTGCGCGTGGTGGAAGGGATCGCCCTGAATGCCACGGGGCTGAACAACGGCACGAACCCGGGCCAATGTCTGACCTACGTGAGTGGAGCGAACTGGTCCCCCACGGCGATCGTGAAGGCCAAGCATGGCAGCTCCTTGTGGGACGGTCAGGCGGAGCGGTGCGGGTTTACAACGATCATTCCGCCGAACGGACCGGCCTGTGCACAGGGGGCCAATTATAACGCCGACTCGCAGCACGCGGTGCTCCCCCCCACCAGTCTGCATGTTGGGGGCGTCCACTGCCTGATGGCTGACGGTGCCGTCCGCTTTGTGAGCGAGAACATCGACTCAGGGAACCTCTCGGCCACGGCTCCGGCGCAAGGGGCTTCCAGTCCCAGTCCGTTCGGCGTGTGGGGAGCGTTGGGGACCAAGAATGCCGGCGAGGTTGTGGGTGAGTTCTAAACTCTGACTGCTGAGCGGCAGCCGGCTTTCGCGCCGGTGGCCACCTGTTGACGATCGACACGCCCCGCGAGGCTCCTGGCCCCGCGGGGCGTTCTGCATTAGCAGTCGCGGATCAATGCTGGTGATCGGCAATGATCGATCGGCCGGAAGCGACGGAGGAGAGGGGAGACGTGGAGCCGGTTCTGAGCGTCCGTCGGGGACCTCGGAACTGGCGGCTGGTTCGGTTCGCCAAAGCCACCCAGAAATTCTGAAATAATTATGTGTTCGCCCATAGCACGCTCACGGATATGATTAGTGAGATGCGTGCCAGGTCGCTTTGCTGAACCGTGTGGCTGCTTCCACACCAGGACGGGTCGACCGATACACGACGGAGTTGCCCTTGCCGCCCCTCGGAGAGCGGCATTCAGGTCTGCGACGTCTGGGCCCCTGCTTCCAACCCCAGGGATTCAAGGTCTGCGCTGAAGGTCAAGGCCGGCCATCTGCAGTGGTGATTGTTCGAGGCTCGTCGTGAGCCCCGGTTCGCAGGTCCCTGTTTACGGGAAAGGAGGGCGCGATGCCTGATACGGTGAAGAGCGTCCACAAACGGCAAGGTTTTACGCTGATCGAACTTCTGGTGGTGATTGCGATTATCGCCATCCTGATTGCCCTGCTGCTGCCGGCCGTGCAGCAGGCGCGTGAGGCGGCCCGGCGGACGCAGTGCAAGAACAACCTCAAGCAACTGGGGCTGGCGCTGCACAACTACCACGACGTGTACAACATGTTCACGTTCCGCAGGGGTGGGACCGCGGTGAACAGCGTGACAACGGGTAATGCACGCCCCAACCAGAACCGCATCAGCGGTTTCAAGGGACTGCTGCCGTACATCGACCAGGCACCGCTGTACAACCTGATCGAGGCGGGAGGCGCGAACAACGATCCTCCCCCCGGTGGCCCTCCCGCCTTTGCCGGCTGGGCCCCCTGGAATGTGACGATTCCCGGCTTCCTCTGCCCGTCGGATGGTCTGCTCGCCAACACGGTGCGCGGCAACAGCTACATGTTCTGCATCGGCGACTCGTCTCGCGGGCTGAACAGCTCGCGGCAGGTGCGGGGGATCTTCGGCTATCAGATGTGTACCAGGATCGGCGACATTACGGACGGCACCAGCAACACGATCGCGATGAGCGAGCACGTCCGCGCTGACCTTGGCAATCCGACCACTCCTCCCACGGCCCCCTCATCGCTGCGCGTGGTCGAAGGGATTGCCCTGAATGCCACGGGGCTGAACAACGGGACCAACCCTGGACAGTGTCTGGCCTTCACAACCGGAGCTGACTGGTCGCCGACGGCGATCGTGAAGGGCAAGCATGGCAACTCGTTGTGGGACGGTCAGGCGGAGCGCTGCGGCTTCACGACGATCATTCCGCCCAACGGTCCGGCCTGTGCGGACGGAGCCAACTACAACGCCGATTCGCAGAACGCGGTGCTGCCTCCCACCAGTCTGCATGAAGGGGGCGTCCAGGTGCTGATGGCTGATGGTTCCTGCCGATTTATCAGCGAGAACATCGACTCGGGCAACCTCTCGGCCACGGCCCCGGCGCAGAATTCCAGCGCTCCCAGCCCCTTCGGTGTCTGGGGTGCGTTGGGCACCAAGAATGCTGGCGAAGTGATCGGCGAATTCTAGGCTCTGACCCTTCGGTGGTCACGGACTTTCGGGCCCGTGACCGTCTGTTGACGATTGACACGCCCTGCGAGGCTTTGCCTCGCGGGGCGTTCTGCATGGGCCCGACTCCGGTGTGGCTGGTGTCGTTCGTGCCTCTGGGAGTCGCTTGCTCATGGTGGACCGAACGAGGCGGCCGCTGGGAACGGTCCTTTTGCATAGAATTCATGTGTCCGTGCGGTTTGCGGCTACGGATTCAGCAACAGAGATCTGGTCTGTGTGCCAGGTCGAGTCGCTGCGCCGGGCGGAGACCGCGACACCAAGGGCGAGCCGAGCGGCACACAACGGGATTGCCCCCGCCCCCCGTCGGGGGGGCTGCGACATCTGTTCCCTGCCTCCAGGCAGAGGGATGGCAGGTGTAGAACCGGCCTTCTGCAGTGGTGATTATTCGAGACTCGTCGTGAGCCTCGGTTTGTAAGTCCTGTCTACGGGAAAGGAGGGCGCGATGCCTGATACGGTGAAGAGCGTCCACAAACGGCAAGGTTTTACGCTGATCGAACTGCTGGTGGTGATTGCGATTATCGCCATCCTGATTGCCCTGCTGCTGCCGGCCGTGCAGCAGGCGCGTGAGGCGGCCCGGCGGACGCAGTGCAAGAACAACCTCAAGCAACTGGGGCTGGCGCTGCACAACTACCATGACGTGTACAACACGTTTCCGCAGGGGTGCTCGGTCCGCCGCACGAATGCTAACAACAGCCGGGTGCAGGCGAACTACGAATCGTGGGGCTGGTCGGCCTCCATTCTGCCAATGATCGACCAGGCACCGCTGTTCGACCAACTGGGGGTCAACACGCGCACGCTGCACGAGGCGCTGGTGGTGGCTCTCGCCGCCGGGACGCTCGATGAGTCGTTTCCGCCGCTGGCCGCGTTTCAGTGTCCGTCGGACGAGACCGGGCCCAGGCTGCAGGGGGGCATGCGCCGCGACTCCTTTGACGGCGACGCGATGGTTCCCAATACCTGGCGTCCGCCGACCAGTAACTATCCGGGGTCGACTGGCGAAATCGCCGGTGACGTGCGGGCCCCCAGGCAGTTGAACCATCGTCCCCCGCGCGGGATCTTCTATACGGGGAGCAAGATCAACTTCCGGGACATCACCGACGGCTCGTCGAATACGTTCGCCGTCGGCGAGCGGAACAATCGCTGCGGCGCGGGGACCTGGATGGGCAACCGCAACCCGGACGGCAACGGCACTGAGGGGAACGATTATGTGCTCGCCCGGGTCCGGAT
Organism: uncultured Planctomycetaceae bacterium; assembly: GCA_963715185.1. Taxonomy (GTDB): domain Bacteria; phylum Planctomycetota; class Planctomycetia; order Planctomycetales; family Planctomycetaceae; genus CAVPPT01. The sequence continues at coordinate 230,511 of CAVQRG010000006.1, read as the reverse complement.
GCCGTTGAACGATCCCATCAACACGGGGAACGACAACTGCACCGACGGCTTCAGCAGCGCGCATACAGGGGGCGGACAGTTCCTGCTGTGCGACGGTTCGGTCCGGTTCATCAGCGAAAACATCGACAGCAACATCGCCGGGGCGCCCGAGCGCGACGACCAGGCGGTGGATTGGCCGGCCGATGTCACGACCGGCACGTTCACCGTCAACGACGTGGGGATCTATCAGCGACTGGGGATGCGCAATGACGGGCTGGTGGTCTCGGAGTTCTAGTTGAGGCTGCACGGACGAGGCACTGCGAACAAGCGTGAGCTGTCGCCCTGCCCGGGCGGTTTTCGGCCCGGGCAGGGTGACTGTCGTATTCGAGGGGTGCTGGCGGGGCGCGGCTGACCGTGCGTCGTGGGGCGAAGTGAGTATCGCTGGCGGCTGGCGAGTGCGGCCGCCACAGAGAAGGAGAAACGGACATGTGGCGGGCGAGTCTGCTGGGACTGCTATTGCTCTGGGGTTGCGGCGCGTCTTCCGAGACGCCCGAGGTGGGAGGTGTGCAAGGCGTCGTGACGGTCAAGGGGGCACCGCTGCCCAACGCGATTGTCACGTTCACGCCGGAGGACAAGGGGCGCCCCTCTTCCGGACAGACCGATACCGACGGTTCGTATGAGCTGTTGTACACCGTCGACACCAAGGGGGCCCGCATCGGGAAGCACATCGTCCGCATTCAGCTCGTCCAGGAAGACAATGCGGATTCCGCGGAGGGGGACACTCCCCGGGGGGCCGCGACCGGTCTGCCGGCTGCCGCGACAGACGGATCGCTGGTGAAGGAAGTCGCCGCCGGCAGGAACACCATCAACATCGAACTGTAGGTCCCGCACAGACGTGTGCGGCCCGCCGGAACTCCTGGCGCTGAAGACCCTGTGCGGACGCCCGGTGCAGCCGCGACGCTCGTCGTTGGGGATTCGTGACCGATCGACTACGATGCGGACGCGCCACTTTTCCGGGCCGGAGCTGTTGGAGGACCATTGGTGAACCACGGAGGGACCCTGCGTGCGGAGGCTCGCCCTGAGATCCGGGCGGTCGTGTTCGATCTCGATGGACTGATGTTCAACACCGAGGAGGTGTTTCGTCAGACCGGGACCGAGGTGCTGCGGCGCCGGGGCAAGGACGCACCCCACGAAGTGTTTGCCCGCATGATGGGCCGCCGGGCTCCCGAGGCGTTCGCCGTCATGATCGAGATGATGGAACTGACGGATTCGATCGACGAGCTGCGGGCGGAATCGGAAGACGTGTTTCGCTCGATTCTCGACGACGTGCTCGCCCCGATGCCGGGACTGTTCACGCTGCTGGCATGGATCGAGGAGGCGCGGCTGGCGAAGGGCGTGGCCACGTCTTCGGGCCGGGGCTACCTCGAAGAGCTGTTGTCGCGTTACGAGCTGTCACACCGCTTCGATGTGACGCTGACGGCCGAGGACGTCACACATGGCAAACCGCATCCGGAGATCTATCAGCGAGCTGCAGAACGACTCGGCGTGCAACCACGGCAGATGCTGGTGCTCGAAGACAGCGAGGCCGGGACCCAGTCGGCGGCTGCCGCGGGGGCGTGCGTCGTGTCTGTTCCCCATCCGCTGTGCCAGGGGCACGACTATAGCGGAGCGCAGGCGATCGCTGCCCGTCTGGATGACGAGGTGATCCGGCAACTGCTGGCGCAGTCCTGACGCCGTGTTTTGGCAGACGACTCTGCCGCGGCTCAGCGCGGGGACGGCTCGAACAGGCGGCGGTTGATCGGCTTGACCGGCTGTCCGGCAGCAGCCACCGGTACCCGGATCTTGAGCGTGAAGCCCGAGGGTGGCAGGCACTGCTTGTCATTGCAGGCCTGGTAGTCGACCGTGAGATCGAGGTCCTCGGTCTGCCCCGCGGCGGAGGCGGGGACCTGCAGCAAGCCGATGAGCGTCACCTGCTTCTCGTAGACCGAGACCGGTTCGTCCAGTCCTTCGAGGCGAAACTCACCGCCCCGAGGGTAGTTGACCTTCGCCAGCGTGGTCTTGTGCTGGGACTTGGCCGAGACCTCGGTCGGAATGAGGAAGTCGGGCATGGCGGGGTTGGTGTTGATGTGCCAGGTGTCCTGAATGGTGAGGACCACTGCGACCTGCGCGGTACCCCCGGCGGGCAGACGATCGGCGGACAGATACGCTTTGGCCGTCACGATCTCGTTGCGTTTGCGCGGATCGGTGCGGGCAGCGACAATCAGCGGTTCGTCGTCGGGGGCCGCCTGTGGCCGCTGCACCACCACACGGCGGGGCGCGTCGGATGCGGGGGCAGGGTCTTCCGTGTCTACCGACAGGGTACGGGCCGACGGGTCGGCGAGAAGTTCGCTCAAGGCCAGCGCCAGAGAGGCGGAGCTGGCTGGCTGGGCACGCAACTGTGGTGTGAAGGCGCTGGCGGTCTGCCGGGCCAGTTCCTGATACCTCGGTTCGCCCGTCAGCCGGGCCAGTCGGACGAGGTTCTGCACGCTGACGCCGTTTCCGGCGGGCAGGGCGCCGTCGTAGGCGTTCCTGGTGCGGGCCAACAGCACTTCGTGATCGTTGGACGTAAAGAAGAAGCCGTGGCCGTTCTCGTCCCAGAACCGCTCGATCTGCTGGTCGGTGAGTCGTCGGGCCTCGGCCAGCCAGTGCTCGTCCTCCGTGGCTGCGTGGAGTTCCAGCAACCCCTGCACCAGAAAGGCGTAGTCGTCGAGGTAGGCATTCAGGCGGGCGGTCGCGGCCATACAGGTCCGCAGCAACCGGCCCTCCTCGTCGACTGAGGTGTTCAGCAGGAACTGTGCGGCGCGTGCGGCGGCGTCGAGGTAATCGGGGCGATCGAGCACGAGACCCGCGCGTGCCAGTGCGCCGATCATCAGTCCGTTCCAGCTGGTAAGGATCTTGTCGTCCCGCAGAAGCGGGGGCCGCTGCCGGCGCACGTCGAGGAGCGTGTCCCGCATGCCGGCCAGGCGCTGCTGAAGCTCCCGGGGCTCGAGCCCGAGGTCTGCGGCTGACTCGTCGAGGTTTCGTCGCAGATGCAGAATCCGCCCGTGTTCGAACACCTCCGGAGCATTCAGGCCGTAGACATCGGCAAACAGCGTGGCCTGCTCTGGGCCCAGTTGGCGGTTGATCTCGTCGAGGGACCAGACGTAATGCTGTCCCTCGATGCCGTCTGTTTCGGCATCGAGGGCCGCATAGAAGCCACCACCGGCATCGGTCAGATCGCGAAGAACGAACTCGAGAGTCTGTTCGGCAGTTTCCCGGTACTCGTCACGACCAGTCCGCTGGAAGGCATCGACATAGACCCGGGCCAGTTGGGCGTTGTCATAGAGCATCTTCTCGAAGTGTGGCACTTGCCAGCGCCGGTCCGTGCTGTAGCGGTGAAAGCCGCCGCCCAGATGATCGCGGAGACCTCCGCGCAGCATGGCCTCGAGGGTCTTGTCGATCATCTCCTCCAGTTCGGCATCCGGATGGGCCGCGACGCGTGCCTGGAGCAACCGCAGCCGGCTGGGAACTGGAAACTTCGGCCCGACCGATTGCTGCGGATCGAAGTCGAGACCGCCGGACTCGGGGTCGTAGGCCCGTTGAACGGCCGCAATGACGGTCTCGACGAGAAAGCCGTCCAGCTCCTCTCCGGGAGTTTCGCGGGCCGGTTCCATCACACGGCGGGTCTCGCGGGCGAACAGCTCGCCATTGGCGCGGCACGCTCTTCTCGGTCGACCCAGAGTCCTTGCACCTGCTGCAGGACGGCGAGGAATCCCCGCAGGCCGGGCTTGTCGCGCGGCGGGAAGTAGGTCCCCCCCGCGATGGGAAGCCGGTCGGGGGTGAGGAACATCGACAGCGGCCAGCCCCCACCCTGACCCGAGCCCGTGGCCTGCAGGTAGATCTGCAGGGCGGTCATGTAGATGTCGTCGACATCGGGCCGCTCTTCGCGGTCGACCTTGATGTAGACGAAGTGCTCGTTCATGTAGCGGGCGATTTCCTCGATCGGAGAAGACTCGCGTTCCATCACATGGCACCAGTAACAACTGCTGTAACCGATCGACAGAAAGATGGGCTTGTTCTCGCGCTGAGCCTTGCTCGAACGCCTCTGGGCCCCAGGGATACCAGTCGACGGGATTGTGGGCGTGCAGCAGCAGGTAGGGACTCGATTCCCGCGCGAGGCGGTTGGGCGGATGCGGGTGTGTGGTCGAGGGTGATGCTTGCCTGGCCTGGCCGGCTTCGTCCGTGGGAGAAGGAGGCTCGGCCGGACAGGGGCTCGTCAGAACTCGGCAAAGCAGCGCCTACACAGGCGGCCAGACAGCAAAAACGTCGCATAAACAGCATCTCCGCCTCTGCAGTGGGGGGTACGAAGTCGGGGCAGGTAACGATGGCGATCTTAACAGGTTGCAGCCAATTTGACCCGACTCAAACAGGCTGTCTTACCATAGCCACCACTGTCAGTCAGCCCGAATGTGCAAGAACCGCCAAGTCGCGCTTGTTTGCCCAGGATTCCCATTTGTCAGCGATCCTTCGGGGGGGGTGGTTTGGCCGCATTGGGATCCGCGGAATGGAGAGCCTGTTGTGCCGCTTCGCGGACACGGTCATCGGCATCGGACAGAGACCTGCGGAGGGCTGCCTGGACTTCCGGGTTGCCGGCAGCGATGCGACCGAGGGCTTCGGCGGCCAACCGGCGAATCCCGGCACGGCGATCCTGTAACAGCTTCGTGAGTGTGGGGACGGCCCAGTCTGCGGCCGGCCCCATTTCACCGACGGCGACAATCGTGCCCCCTTCACCCATCTGCATCGCCTCGCAGAGCACAGGCTCGAACGCGTCGTCATCCGGCGGCGAGTTGCTGCAGGGCGAAGGCGGCGGCCATCTTCACCGCCAATTCGTCATCCTCCAGCCGCCGACGTAGGGACTCCTGTGTGTGTTCGTCGCGTACGCCGATCCTTCCGAGGGCCCAGCAACTGAGCCGCCGGACCTGCGGATCGTCATCGGTCAGGGATGATTCAATCAGACCGACGGCCGTGGCCGCTTCGGGGCCCATTTCGCCGAGACTTCGTGCAGTGCTCCGGCGGACGTCGACATCCGTGGATTGCAGTTGTCGGGCCAGATCGAGGACGGGGTCGCTGCAGCCTGCGAGGAACAGCAGCGTGGTACACAGCGTCAACGGGCAGCGGCCGACCAACGACTGACTCCGGAAATCTTGCACGCCAGGGATTCCATGAACCGTGTCGCTGATGGCACTCTCCTGCCGGGGGAGGCAGACTCCTCAGAAGTCGCCGACGACTTCGCCCCCAGCCCGCGTGGCCAAGGCCACGTACAGACCGGTGTCCGTGTTTTCGGAGACGAAGCGGACGGCTCCATCGCCGAGCAGGTGCATGGCACCACCGACGTGCATGCTGGAAGGTCCATGCTCCGCACGGGGATTGGAGTACTCGAAGTAGGGTGAGAAATTCAGGGCGATCTCGGAACCGGCATACGAGGGGCTGTTCCCGGGATCGTAGCGCAGTGCGACCACCGCCGCGGTGCCTCCGTCGATCCAGACCATCATCTTCTCTTCGCGGGTCTCGACAATGAGCACCGTGCTGGAGAGCCCGTCCGTCACATCGCGTGGGCCATGGCTGGAGAGGGGATGCATGGTGCCATCCGGTACGAACAGCCCGGAGTTCTGCCCGTAGATATGCCCGACGTCTGAGGCTCCCATCGCGACATAGTTCTGCATCGCATAATTGGGTGAGAACCGTGTGTAGTTCGCGTCGGTACTGCGGTCGGGCCCCGTGTACGAGGGACATCGGAAGGTCGTGACAATGGTCGATGCCGCCGGCAGGTTGTCGGGATGCATCGACGAGACGTTGTAGTCGATGGAGTCGTACAGGTTCCCTTGGTCGATTTGTGGCAGCAGCAGGCTGGCCCAGCTATGGATGTGGCGGGACTGGGGGTTGCCGATCCATCCCCCCTGCTCGATATCACTGGTGCTCGAGGGGGGGAAGACCCGGTGTGCATCGAGGTAGTTGTGCAGTGCCAAGCCGATCTGCTTGAGGTTGTTGCGGCAACTGGTCCGGCGGGCCGCCTCCCGCGCCTGTTGGACTGCCGGGAGCAGCAGCGCCACCAGCACGGCGATAATCGCGATGACCACCAACAGTTCGATGAGCGTAAACCCCTGACGTCGCGCAGCCATCACTCGACTCCCGATCGGAGAGTTGGAGCCCGCAGCGGCCCGGCACACCTGACACCACCCCTGCCCGCGGAGACGTAGCGACACCACAGAGCATTCTACCGACGGCATCGTCCCGTCAAGAGGGAAGTTTTCGGCACGGCCTTCCGGAATTCCTGCGTCACGCTCCGGACACCCGTGAGCCGACTTCGTGTCGATGTCATTTGGTCACTCGACCCAACCCAAACTGATTGCCCGCCCGAACCGGGACATCCCCGTCCCAGACGATCTCAAGCATCTTCTCGCTGCCCACATTGCGACCCTTTTCATCAGTGAGCTGTGCGACGAGCTCACGTGTCCGGACATCGAAGACGTCACCACTGGACGGATACGCCAGTCGTCCGTCGATGCTGAAGGTGATCCAGCCCGGTTCGTCGCGGCAAGGGAGGCTCACCATGTATCGTGGGGGCATCACGGTGGCATCGAACACATGCATCTTCCGGTTGAAGGCATCGCAGATCCACAGTTCGCGTTCGTTGGGAGTCAGCCCGATCCCATGCGATGGACAGCCATGCCGCTTGACCTTGCCCTGCCGAACACCCGGCACCTCCACACGGTGCAGCTTCTGCCCGGTGCGGATGTCACCGACCTCGAACCCCAGGCAGTCGTTGACGCAGACATACACGAGTGTCTGTGCGCCGTTGATGGTGAAGGGACGGATGCTGTGTGAGAAGGGGCCGACCGTCTGCGCCACGGTATGGGTGGATGTGTCGGCGACCGAGAGCAGGGGCGAGCCGAGCCCTGCCAGATAACACCGCGCACCGTCCGGCCCGTAGATGGTGTTGTGAGCCCGCGAATTCGGCGTGATCCGCGCGATTTCATCGCCGCTCAACGCGTCGAGAACGTACCACTGGTCCTGCTCGAAGGAAGGCTGGTAGAGCGTCCTTCCATCGGGCGAGAGGGCCATCCGGTCGCAACCCTTGTCGTAGGTCCGTTCCCAGAGCAGCTCTTCCGTCAGCAGGTCCAGGCACATCAGACTGGCCTTGGTGCTGATGTGGATCCGCCGGGTCTCGGCAGAGGCGCAGATTCCCTTGACGTTGATCGGTTCACCCGCCTGATCGAGTCCGCCGGTCGGAATCCGTTTGACGAAGCGGTGCCCGTCGTCGATGTCGAACACCAGCAGCCCGTGTCCGCCGTATTCCAGATAGTTGCGGACTCCCGGTGCCGCCACATACAGCCAGTGACGCTCCTCAGCCGGGGCGGCGCACTGCAGGCCACTCAGCAGCATTGCGCCAGGCAGATCACGGTTCCCCACACACGCAGACAGCTCATCGCACGCTCCTTGTCGCATCGTTGGTCCATGTTTCGACGGGTCTCAGCAGGGCCTCACCATCGCATCGCCCACAACAGCCACAGTCCCGAGGCTGTGAAGGCCGGTCCCTCCACCAGCAGCCACCAGGCCGGCATTCCTGTGCGCAGATCGATGAGGACGAGCAGCATTCCCATCACGATCGCCCCCCAGGCCATAAAGGCGATAATGCTGCGCCAGCGCTCCACATCAAACGACAGCCTCCACAACAGCGCCCCATGAAAGGCGTAGAGCATCGATGTCGACCGGGCGAGGTACACGGGCAGCGGGCTCGGAGGAAGCTCGCCGAGACCACACAGCCGGTGTGCAGACATCATCCACGATGTCGGCATGACCAGCGCGAGGGTGGCGAGCAGATCCACACTGCCGAACAACCGCAGCGACCACCGCAGCAGCGTCCCTCGGGAAGATGCCAGCGAGGCCGCAGCCGACGAGGTTTCCCCATGGTGAGAGGTGTCGTTCATCGCTCGAGCAGTCCGATCTGCCGCACCACCTCGCCGACAATGCGATCCTCGAGCCCCGGGGCCCAGGGCGACGGCAGGCCGTAGTAGACCATGGCGGTCGCTCCTTCGTAACCACCTTCGCGGAGGACACGTTCGGACGGGATGTAGGCCAGCACATCGTTGGCGTACGCTGCCACGAAGGTGGCCGGCGTTTCCCCCTTCAATCGCAACGCGTAGTCGACGACGACTTCACCCCCGAGGAGCACCCAGGTCAGGTCTCCCAGCCGCCAGGTCTGAATCGGATACGGACAGCTGCGGGGGATCGCTCCGTCCCCTTCGAGTTGGGTGAGCAGCATCAGCGCCCGTCGCTGTTCGTACCTGTTGCCGGAGTCCACCACGTCTTCGAGTTCGGAGCGGTCGGGGATGTGCGCGAACGGCAGGTCAAGTTCCGCGTAGGCCGTGCGGATCCCGGGAGTGAGCGGCTGCAGCTTGTCGGACTGCAGCACCTCCTCAACGGCGGTGGCCAGTTGACGACCGTAGTCCTGGGCCAGTTCGACCGTCCGGCGGGGCAGGGGGTTCTGGTCTGCACCACAGCCTGCGAAGAACAGGACCGTGGCCTCCGGGTGCGACTGCTCCAGTTCGGCCTGGGCAAAGCCCGGGTAATCACCACACCACTGATAGAAGCTGAGTGTTGTCGCGTGGCAGGCGTATCCACAGACGATGGCCCGCAGTCGGTTCCTGGACAGGACCCGCAGCACGGGGACTTCATGATCGACCGGCCCGCGCAGCATCTGCTCGTCACGCAGCCGTACGACATCGGCCTCGCGGTTCTCGCGGCGGTTGACCGCGAATGCGGCCCGCCCCTTCCCCCAGGCCAGCTCTGCCGGCGCGAGCGAGTCGACAGCCTCGGCCACGATGCGGGTGACGGTCTCCTCCAGTTGTGCGGCGTAGCGTTCGATGCGCACCCATTGGTCTTCGTCGAGGTCGTACGTCGGCCGGCGTTTGGTCCCCACAACCGGCCCACAGTGGGTGTGTGACGTGCAGAGAGCCACATCCGCCAGCGTCAGCCGGTATCGATCGGCCAGTTGCTGGCGAATTGCCAGCGACGTCTGACGGTGAATTCCCAAGAGATCAAGTGTGACCAGAATGGTCGCATGGCCTCGGCCGTCCTCGAGCACGAGACACTTGGCATGCAGGTCGGTGAGCGTGCCCTCGGCGGGACGATCGCGTGACGCGTATCCCGACATCCAGATCGGCTCCGACGGTGTGATCGAGGCGGAGGCCACGCCGGCCCGCCAGCCGGCATCCACCTGCTCCACGGTCGCAGCCTCGAGCAGCAGGCTCACCAGCACGATGCACAACAGGCGGGAACAGCGAACCATGACACCTCAACCGGTCGTCAGCGGAGTGGTGATGAAGCGGCGAAGCGTATCGTGTCCAACCACGGCAACCCTGTCAACGAGCGACCGTGCGCCGAGTGTGACAGGCGGGTGATCATCACCGCACGTAGTCGTTGATCGTCGGACGTTCGAGGAGCGCCGGATACGTGCGCTGCGGGGTGTGATTATTGTCCATGAACTGCACGAGCGTGCGCAACTCGGCGGGATGCTGAGCGGCGACATCGGTCGTCTCACCGGGATCTTGCTCGAGATCGTAGAGTTCGACCGGTCCTCCCGGTCGGCTCTGGATGGCCTTCCAGCGCCCCTGGCGTGCGGCCCTTCCGATCCCTTCCCCCCGCGCGTACTCCCAGTACAGGCCCTCGTGCTGACGTTGCGTTCCGCGACCTGTCAGTGTCGGAACGAGGGACTGGCCGTCGACGTGTTCAGGCACGTCCACGCCGGCGACCTCGCACAGTGTCGGCAGCACATCCTGAAATCCACACACATGATCGCTGACACTGCCGGGGGATGTCCGTCCCGGCCAGTAAGCCACGAATGGCACGCGGAGTCCCCCTTCATAGAACGATCCCTTGTAGTCGCGTAAAGGCCCGTTCCCGCTGAAGAAGTCGGTCATGCGGCCCCAGGCGTTGTCCTTTCCGCCCCCTTGGGCGCCGTTGTCCGAAGTGAAGAAGAGCACGGTGTTGTCGGCGATCCCCAACTCGTCGAGCAGCGTGCGGACGTCCCCCACATACGCGTCGAGACAACTGACCATCCCCGCAAACGTGACGAAGCCGTCGTCGCTGCCGATGTAGCCCGGACGGGAGTCGTCCAGGGTGACCCGCGGGAACTGGCCGCGATAGGGCTGCTCCCAGTGGTCCGGCACGACCAGCTCGACGTGAGGAATGATGTACGGCAGGTAGGCGAAGAACGGACGGTCCGCGTGAGCACGAATGAAGTCCAGAGCCTGCTCGTGAATGACGTCCTGAACGTACTGCCCGCGTTTGCCCCCTTCGTTGCCCGGGAGCATGAACCGGCCTTCGTTCTGCTCCAACCAGAACGGAAAGTAGAAGTGGGCGTGCACCTGCAGGTACTGGCCGAACCACTCGTCGAATCCCTGCCGATTCGGTTGGCCGGCGCTTCCCTGGTACCCCAGACCCCATTTGCCGAAGCCACCGGTGGCATATCCCGCCGACTGCAGAAGTTCGGCCACCGTCACATCCTCGGGGTGGAGCAACTGCTGGATATCGTTGGCACGCACGGGCGTATGACCGGTGTGCAGTCCGGTCATCAGCACCGACCGAGACGGCTGGCAGACATGGGAGCCCGCGTAGGCCTGCGTGAACCGCAGCCCCTCGGTGGCGAGCTGGTCGATGTGAGGCGTGTGGATCTTTGTCTGTCCATAGCAACCGAGTTCCCCGTACCCGAGGTCATCGGCCATGATGAACACGATGTTGGGAGGGGCGGCCCGCAGCGGGTTCATCGAGGCGGCCACAAACAGACAGAGCATCATCAGCCGTTGCATGTTCAGCTCCTCAAGCCATGATGGCGACGGTCCCGGTCTCCGCAGGGGGGCCCCTCGCCAGACGGTGGGTTCCGGTGAAGTCGGGACACGAAATAGGCCCGCGCAGAGTCGCCGCGCGGGCCTGGAACAGATCGTCGGTGTGCGGGGGCGTCGCCCCCTCGTTCAGGCCAGAAACTCCTCCGGGTTCTCCCCTTCCAGCGGGAAGTCATGCTCGGGTGTGTCTGGGCTGTCAGGATCGAACCAGGCATCCCGGAACTCGATCCGCTTGTGCAAAGCCATGGCGCGGTTGGCCGTCAGCGACATGATGGCGTCAGCCATCGCGACCACACCATTGCAGCGCAAGCCCCCATCCTCCCGGGGACGTTCCTTGCCACCCGGATAGTAGTCGGGACCCTGATTGCGGATGGCGTAGCAGAAGTGCTCCATCTCTTCGGTGTAACCGCGAGAGATGTTGTCACCCCAGCCACCCGAATCCGTGCCGCCCCCCGGTGCTCCGGAAGAGGTCTCGTAGGCCTCCAGTACCGGGCCTCCGCCGGCCACCGACCCGGACACGACCCATAATCGCTGATCGGGACCGCCCCCCTGGGAGCCTCGGCCGTCTTCCTTGTACAGGAGTGCTTCCTTCTCCCCTTTCATCACCAGTGTGCCGCGGCTTCCGTAGACCCACTCCCCATAGGGCTCGAAGCGATTGGTGTTGATCGACGAATAGGTGACGATGCACTTGTCGTTGTTGTCCTCGGCGTAATGCGGGCCAGGGAACTCGAACGTTACATAGATGTGGTCGTCAATATCCCTGGGGTCATTCTGCTTGTCGATCGACCCCACGCCCTTGACGCCATAGAAGTTCTTGCCTCCATATCCCTGCACGGCCAGCGGATGGACATGGCCCAGGAAGATGCTGGCGGCGTCCATCTGATGACTGCCGAGTTCGGCCATCAGGCCCCCGCCCGTGCTGTTGAACAGCCGCCATTTGACGAGCTGCTCGACATCGTTGTACCCGTAGTCCTGGACGACTTCCTGCAGCTTCTCGATATCCTCCTTCTTCAGCGACGGATTCCATTGATCGCTGCCTGGAAAGCTGTTGTTGCGATGCCACTGGGCGCGAATGAACTTGATGTCGCCCAGCAGGCCCGAGTGTGCCAGGCTGGCCGCATTGTCATACAGCACGCTGTAGTGCCGCTGGTGACCGACGGCGAGCAGTCGATTCGCTTCCCGTCCTTGCTTGATCATCTGCTTGCACTGACGCGTGTTGTGCGCCATGAGCTTCTCGGTGAGCACGTGCAGTCCGGCATCGAAGGCGGCCATCGCAATCGGGGCATGCTGGGACAGCGGCACGGCAATGACCACCGCTTCGAGGCCCAGTTCGTCCTTCGCAGCCAGCAGTTGCTTGTGGTCATCAAAGACCGTGATGCTCGACGCCTTTTCCGGCCCCAGCTTCTTGGTGAGACCTTGGCGGACGTCGTTCCCGTCTCCGTGGATCGCCCGCTTCAGATTGCTGGGACGCAGGTCGGCAACGGCCACAATGTTCATGCAGCGCGGCGGATGCTCGTTGATGAGGATGTTCCCCTCATCCCCGGTACCGATGAACCCGACCCGCACCGGTTCACCCTGCAGCTCACCGTAGCCAAAGTACAGGGCGCCCAGTCCGGCGGCACCGGCGGCTGTCCCTTTGAGAAATTCTCGACGGGAAGCGGTGACGGCCCCGGAGAAGTTTTCCTTCCCGATCTGCTGCTGTTCTGGTGTGAGATCCATGAAACGACCCTCCTCTTCGGGCTGAAACAATCCGATGACCGCATGCTTACAGAACCTACCCGTTATCTTAACGCTTCCGCACATGGCTTCCACACCCAAATGGGGCAGAAGCCACAACCCTTCGGGGATTGGTCGCCCACTGCGGGGCCGTCCACCTTGCCGTCGATCTCTGTGGAAAAAGGTCTCGGCATCAGGAATAGAACTGGCCGAAACCTACCGACTCAAACGCATTCCGAAAGTGCTCCACGCGCGGCTTTCCTTGCTCCTCCCAAGTGATTGCCACGACGTCGAACCGGGACCTCGCTTCCAGCAACCCCCGGGACTTCAGCCAGCACAAGGCGACACGGGTGAGCTGGCGACGCTTCTCGGCGGTGATCGCTTCTGTCGGGTGGCCTGCCGCATGCGTACTGCGCGTCTTCACTTCAACAAACACGATCGTCCCGCCGTCGAGGGCGATGAGATCCAGCTCCCCAATCCGGTTTCGCGACTGGCGCGCGAGAATCCGATACCCCTGGCGCTTCAGGTGTCGGGCCGCAACCCGTTCACCTCGATCACCCAGCAGCTTGTTGAGAATCCCCCGCCTCATGGCCCCTGACCGCGACGAGTTCCTGAACCGGGAATAGACACCAATGCTGCCATCTTGGCCTGCCGGACTGCCTGCTGTCCACCGCTCCGTTATACGCTCGGTGTCACCGGAATTGTGAAAGGACTTTGGACAGGATTGCAGTGTTTGGGTCAATCCGCCGGGACCGGCCCGGACTCAGCCCTCAGCGGCACTTGTCCGGGGGCGCAACGACGGCCACTTGCAATGGCCCCGGCTGCGGCTGATACTGCCTCGAACAGCATGCGTGGGGACGGGTTACGCGGGGCCCGACACCCCATGGAAGACGGGGCCGAGTGGCGAAACCGGCAGACGCACGGGACTTAAAATCCCGTGAGGGGTAACCCTCGTGCGGGTTCGAATCCCGCCTCGGCCAATGGGTTATGGGGATTCTTGGGGTGTGCCTAGAATGCGGTGGCTGCCTCGTTGACAACAGGGGTGACGGAGGGGCCGGGACCTGGGTATGCACCGTTTCTGGCGGCGCTGCGTCTGAGGAGCTGATGTATCACTCGGTCGTGGGACCCCTCTTCTGCTTCAGCAGGCGGCGGACGTCGTCCATGAAGCCTGCGACGACATAGCGAGGCTTGCCATGAGATCGGAAAGGTCAGCCACTCTCTGTCTGATGATCGGCCTGTTCCTGCCGTTCGATGTCCTCACTTGCAGTGGGGCAGCGGAAGACTCACATCCCAATGTGGTCGTCTTTCTTGTCGACGATCTGGGATGGAGTGATCTCGGCTGTTACGGAAGCGAGTTTTACGAGACGCCGAACATCGATCGCTTTGCGGCGAAGAGCGTGCGTTTCGCGGATGCCTATGCCGCCTGTCATGTCTGTTCTCCGACGCGTGCCGCCATCATGACTGGTCGGTATCCGGCACGTCTGGGACTGACGGACTGGCTGCCTGGGCGCAAGGAGTTTCCCTTTCAGCGATTGCAGAATGCCACGATTCCGCTGCAGCTGCCCGACGCGGAAGTCACGATCGCTGAGGCGCTGAGGGAACATGGTTATCGAACGGCTCACATCGGGAAATGGCATCTGGGAGAGGAGCCCTTCGGTCCGCTCAGGCAAGGTTTCGACATTCAGATCCCGCGCTGGAACAAGGGGTGGCCCAAGACCGGCTATCATGCGCCGTTCGGGTTCGATGGCCTCGACGACGGCGACTCGAACGCCTATCTCACCGACCGCCTGACGGATGAAGCGGTCGCGTTCATCGAGGCCCATCAAGATCAGCCGTTCTTTCTGTATCTGGCGCACTTCGCCGTCCATGACCCCATTGAGGGCCGCAAGGATCTGGTGGACCAGTACCTCAGGCGGCTGGACGCCCTGGGCCAGCCGGAGTTACCGGCGTTCGTTCTCGAAGGCAACCCGGATGCGGACGCGCCATTGCCTGCCGAAGAACTGAACGCACGTCTGCGCGATCCCGAGTACTCCGGTTACAGGGTGTTGCCGGGGCGAACGGTCAAGATCAAGCAGCATCAGGACAACGTCGAGTTTGCCGCCATGGTCGAGTCGGTCGACGACAGCTTCGGCCGGCTGCTGGCCAGTCTGAAGTCGCTGAATCTCGACAGGAAGACCATCGTTATCCTGTGCTCCGACAACGGCGGGATGTCGGCGGCCAACTTTGGCAATCCCAGCCGGGTGGTCTCTGCCGATGGTCTCGATGCGGCCTATTCCACATCCAACCTGCCTCTGCGTGGAGCGAAGGGCTGGCTCTACGAAGGGGGCATTCGCGTTCCCTTGATCATCCATTGGCCGGTGCTTGGCCAGCAGGGAGCCGTCTGCGAGGTGCCGGTTATCAGCACCGATCTCTTTCCCACAATTCTCGAGATGGCCAGCCTGCCACCGCGACCCAGCCGGCATCTCGATGGAGTCAGCCTGGCCTCTCTGGTCGAGGGTTCGCGGACACTCGACCGCGAAGCTCTCTACTGGCATTTTCCGCACTACAGCAATCATGGTATGCAGAGTCCCGGCGGTGCTGTTCGGGCCGGAGATTACAAGCTGTTGGATTACTTCGAGAACGGCACGGCTCAACTGTTCGATCTGCGCAATGACATTGGCGAACAGAACGATCTGTCGCGATCGCATCCGGAAAAGGTCGCTGAGTTGCGAACAATGCTGCAGGAGTGGAGAACAAAGGTCTCTGCCCGGATGATGACGCCCAACCCCCGATATGTCTCCGAGGCGCAGCCATGATCAGAGCCTGCCTGATGACACCACAAGTCTGGCCGGCCTTTTACCGAGGATCGTCCATGATGTTCCCCAGAGTCTTGGCGCTGTTGGTCATTGTCGTTCTCCACGGTCCCATTCCCACCATCGCCGACGACAGGCCGAACATCCTGATCGTCCTCGCCGATGACATGGGCTATGGAGACCTGCAGTGCATGGGGAGTGAGCATCTCCGGACTCTGCATCTTGATGAGCTTGCCAGGTCAGGAGTCTTGTGCACGCAGGCCTATGTGGCCAGTCCTGTCTGCTCGCCCTCGCGTGCCGGAGTGCTGACCGGCCGCGACCCGCGTCGATTCGGCTACGAAGACAACCTCAATCAATCGGCCAAGAACTACGCGACACGGCCGGAGCTTCTGGGCCTGCCCCCCGGCGAACATACGCTCGGCGACCACCTCCAGGCTGCAGGCTATGCGACGGCACTGGTCGGCAAGTGGCACCAGGGGTCCGGTGTCGGCTTTCATCCCAATCAACGCGGATTCGAACATTTCTGCGGCATGCTGGGCGGGAGCCACGGCTACTTCCCCAAGCCGGATCAGAACCAGCTGGAACGTAACGGCGCTCCACTCACCGAGTTCTCCAGCGCGTACCTGACAGACTTCTTCACGGATGAAGCCCTGTCGTGGATCCAGTCGCATCACTCGGCGGATCCCGCCCAGCCGTGGTTTCTGTACCTGTCCTACAACGCTCCACACACGCCGATGCAGGCCCGTCCTGAGGACCTCGCACTGTTTGCCCACATCAACGACACCAAGCGACGGACCTACGCGGCGATGATGTTGGCACTCGATCGAGGGGTCGGCAGGATTCGAAAGTATCTCGAGGAGTCACGGCAGTTGGAACAGACCCTGATCGTGTTCTTTTCGGACAACGGAGGAGCGACGTCGAATGCCAGCTGGAATGGACCGCTGTCTGGCGTCAAAGGGTGCCTCAAGGAAGGAGGCGTCCGCGTTCCCATGATCTGGTCATGGCCGGGCATGCTGCCGGCCGACACCAGAAGCGGCGCCGTGATGTCGAGTCTCGATTTGCTGCCGACATTCATGGCGGCGGCCCAGTCAGAAGTGCTGCCGCTCAGCGACGCGCGCAGCCACGAAGACCAAAAGAACCGGCGCAAGGGGATCGCGGTTTACGGCGAGTACGACGGGATCAATCTGCTGCCAATTCTTCGCGACGAGGTCCCCCCGGCTCCGCGACGCCTCTTCTGGCGATTACAGGGGCAGGCTGCCATTCTGGACGGAACCGACAAGGTCGTTCGTTTGTCTCACCGCCCAGCTCAGATGTTTCGCCCGGCACTCGATGCCGCCGAACTGTCTGATCTGTCTGCATCGGAGCGAGATCGGTTTCGGGAACTGTTTCAGTTGCTCGCCGAATGGGAGTCGACGCTTCCGACCGTGCCGTTGTGGGGCTCGTCACCAATCTGGAGTGGCGAAAGTGCGCGCCATTATGATGGCTGGTCCATGCGTCCGGAGCCGAACTGAGTCGGCACGGCCTGTACGTCGCTTGAGCTCGGAGTGAATTCGTGCGTGCAGGCACATCCCAGACGGAAATCAGGGACACCGGAGGCCGGTCGACGCGTGACCCTTAATTGTCGTCGTCGTCGTCGTCGCTCTCGACTTCGACTCCAACGAGTTTGGCGTCAGCGGTCAGCTCCAGTTCCACCTCGATGCCGTCGAACTCCAGCACGACGTCGTAGGTCGTGACTCCATTCTCGGTGTCCACTTCGATCTCATCCACATCCACGTCGGCCAATGCGGCACGGATCGCCGCTGGAGCTTCGTCGAGGCCGATCTCATGTTCCTGTTCATCAGCATCGTCATCGAGGGCGTGCAATCCGCTGCTCGCCAATCCGAGTGCAGCCAGTGTCGTGGCCAGAATCCCAATGGTCCGTGGTGACAGCATGGGCATGACGCACTCCTGTGGGAAACATGATGTTCCGGGACAGACACTCCACTTCCGGGGAAGTCACCGGGATTCTACCTCCGGCTGGGTTCCGGTTGCCAGACAGGACCGTCCGCCGAGCCGGGGAGTCTACTGCCCGCTCACTCTCCCGGCTGGTCCCAGAGCCGATAGGGGTCTTCCATTCGCTGCATTTCGGAATGAAGCAATGCTTCCAGTTGGCGGCGATTCTCCTGGTAACGTGGATCGTCGGCGAGGTTGACCTGTTGTGGTTCCGGCGTATGACCGGTCAGCGCGACGACGTCCGCGGCGTGGTGCTCCTTGAGCAGTTCGTCCGGATTGTCTGGCAAATGAAACAATTGGGTTTCGCGGATGCTTCCGTCCATGACGTCGTACTGGATCAGCTTCCAGCCGTCCGCGGTCTTCACACTCCGGATTCCGGGTTTGGTGCCGCCGCAGTACACGCCGTAGAGGACGTCGCGGACACGGTCGGCCTGGCCGGTCAACACCGGCCGAAAGCTCACGCCGTCGATCCCTGCGGGCGGGTCGATTTCTGCCAGATCGCAGAGCGTGGGGAGCACATCCATCAGGTAGATGAATCCCGACGCTTCACGGCCCGGGGCGATGCCGGGGCCGCGCACCAGGAAGGGAACTCGCCACGTGTGTTCGTACAGATTCTGTTTGCCGACCAGCCCATGCCGACCGACGGCGATCCCATGGTCCGAGGTAAACAGCACGTATGTCTGCTCCAGTTCCCCCAGCGCCTCGAGCTTGTCGAGGACACGGCCCACCTCGTGGTCAATGTTCTCGATACAGGCATAGGCGCGGCCCGTCTCGTTGCGGATGGCCGCCGGTGTGCGCGACGTCAGGACCCCGGGCACCTTGACTTCGTCACGCAGATCGGGATGGCCGTGGAAGAAGGGATGTGCGGGCAACCAGGTGCGGGGGAGGGGCGGGGCGTCGGGCAGAACGGTGGTCGGGGGGGCGGCCGTGTTGATCGCGCCGTATTTCGCGAGCAGTGCCGGGCGACCGTTGCGAGGATCGTGCGGGTGTGAAAAGCCGAGGAACATCAGGAAGGGATCCTCATCTCCCGTGGCCTCGCGCTCTTGCAGGAACTCGATCGCGCGTTCTCCGTGCCAGTTGCTTCCCTCCGGTTCGCGGTGGTCCTCGCTGTCGTGCCTGACGTCGAAGTGTGCATTCGCTTCGTGGAAGGTGTTGCCCCGTTTGCAGGTGCGGAAGGTGTCGTATCCTGCCGCATTGAAGACCGCGGCCAGACTGTGGTCGGCAACTTCCTTGGCGCTGGGGGGCTTCGGCGAGGAGCCACCACGGCGCTGGGGAATCCGCCAAACACTGCGACCAGTCATGATCATGGTGCGCGAGGGGAGACAGACGGCGCCCGCCCACGAGCCCATATGATGCGCGTCGTGAAACAGCATGCCCTCCTTCGCGATGCGATCGATGTTGGGAGTCTGGCAGACGGTGTTGCCGTACGCGCCGAGAGACTGCTGTTCCTGGTCGTCGGTGAGAATGAACAGGAAGTTCGGCTTCACCGCGGCGCGGGTCGCCGGGGCAATCAGGTCGAGACCGATGATCGCGAAGGCCAGCCAACGGAGGGAGAATGACACGCGTGAGTTCATGAGGATTCCCGATGGAGAACAGGCGTCGAAGTGGAGACCCCCAGTGTATCCGACAGGTCCGCCGCCCGGCGAACCCACGGGCGTGCATTCAACGAGGCTCACTCAGACCGCGCGCCGACCTGGAAGCGTCCGATGGGCGTTGGAGGTGGTCTGAATGCGCGGGTTTGGGTCTGTGGTCAGTCGGGCTGGTGGTCGCGAGGAGTTGCTGTGGTGACGATCACGACCGGCGCATCACCGCGCTGCAGCTTCCGCTGGGCCCAGCGCTGAAGCCACACGCGAAACCCGGCGCGCGTGACCGGAACCAGGAGGCTCAGGCCGAGCAGATCTGTCAGGAACCCGGGCGTCAGCAGCAGGGCGGCACCGATGAGGATCAGCACCCCATCCAGCAACGTCTGGCCCGGCAGTTTGCCCTGTCCCAACCGCTCCTGCAGTTCGCGGAGGACACTGAGCCCCTGAAAACGAGCGAGCGTCGCACCGGCGATGCCGGTCGCCAGAATCCCGCCAATGGTGACCAGCAGAGCCAGTCCCCCGTTTAACCATGCTGCCAGGGCATGGTGCACCTGCAGCAGGATCACCAGCTCCAGGATGGGAACGACGGTCAACAGCAGAATGAGATAGAGCAGCATGCCCCAATTATCAGCGAATTGGCGCACACGCCAACCTCAGAGGGCCCGAGATCGGCGCAATGTGGCTGCCTGCCTTCGCCAGTCACGACGTGTCAGAGGTCAACAGCGTCGGGCCGGGGACGGCAGTCCGTCCCCGGTCCGTTCAACATCCGTAGACAATGTCTGTCAGCGGGTCGCCGCAGCGGGCGTGACTCCCGCCTCACTGTCGCTCGCCGGTCCGCCGAACAGTGCTGCCTGGTAATTGGGTTGCGCCGCGGTGCCGGTGGGACAGGTTCCCCCGGGACAAACGGCGTCGCAACTTCCTGCTGGACCACAAACGCCGCTCGAGCTGCTATCGGCAGTTTCATAATTCGATTGCGAGACCGTCGAGGTGTCACAACGCCCTGTCCGACACCCGCTCGAGCAGCTTCCGGTCTGGCAACAACCGGAGAGCGCCAAGGCTGCCGTGCTTAGCAGGATTGCCGAAACATTGAAAGTTGCCTTCATTGCGATTCCTTTCGCAGAATTGCCCGAGTGTTGGAGTGTTGGCCGCAGAAACTCCCTGTCCTGCCTGACTGTTATCGGAGGCCAGGGGACGCGAGTTGTGTGATGCATGTCACACTGACCTGATTTTTTGAGGATGCCCGAGAATCCGCTTCGGGCGCTATGGCGTTGAGTGCGTCTTATTGTCCGGCACCTGTTCGTAGCCCGGGCAGTTGAGGACGGGCTGGGGCGGATACTTTGGCATCCGTTGGTCGGTGGCAGACTTCAGGCAGAGCAGAAACCGCGATCCCTTCCCGGATCGCACTTCCCGTTTGTGGCGACAGAGTTCACAGAGACTGAGGGGCATGGCTGGTCCTGTTCCGTCACATCGGCCGCCTGGGACCTTGCTGCACGGCACGGGCAACGCCATGGCGGGACCGCGGCACCGTATTCAACGAAAAACCCCCGGGACAGGTCCCGAGGGTCGTGAGTTGGTCAGCTTGCCAGAGACGCTCCCGTGTGAGGAATTCTCACGTGGGTAGCGTGTGTCGGCTAGTTGAACTGGTTGAAGCCGTTGAACAGGAAGTTGAACTGGATCAGGCTCAGGGCCGTGTTGATGAGGTCTTCGGCACACTTGTACTTCAGGATGACGACGTCTTCCGGTTGGATCAGGATCCGCTGCCGGGGATCGGTCAGGGCTTTCCGCAGGTCAACGCGGATGGCTAACTGTCCGCCATCGCACAGCTTTCGCAGGACGATGACGTCGGTCGGGGGCAGAGGTCCTCCGCCAGCACCGCGGCCTCCAGTTCTCCCTCCTCCTTGTCCGACGGACTGGGAGAGGACGGCACCGGAAGACGCCGAGCGTGCCACCCGCCAGGGCGACTGCTCCCATGACATCGAGATCACGATCACGGGGCAGGGGAAACTCACCCCCCTGCAGGACACCACCTGTGTAGTACTGCTCACGGTCCCGGGATTCGATCAGGACGATATCGCCGGTCTGGAGAATAATGTCCTCTTCTTCGAACTTGGGAAGCTGGTCCGGGAAGAACCGCAAAGGGATCCGTGTGACGTTCGGGGCGTCGGGGACATCCGGCGGACACATGCAGGGTTCCTTGGACATCTTGATGTTGGCCACGATCGAGTCCCATTCGGCTCCATCGATGCCGCCACCCCGGATGATGAGCACCTCATTATTGGCGTCCAGTCCGGGCAAGCCGCCCGTCTGGTTCAGGGCGTGCATCAGATCGTTCTCGTAAGCGGGGAGGTCGAGCACAAAGCCGGCCCCGCGCTTGATGACTTCGCCTCCTGCTCCGCCCCGGCCACCAACGGCACTTGTGGCACCCGCTTCTTCGCGGACGACCAGCACCCGGTAGGTCCGACGCTTAAGCAGCGTGACGATGATGCGGTCCTTGCCTTCCGGCAGCAGCCGCCGATCGATGGTGTACGCCTTACGGATGAGTTCGGTCAGTTGTGTCAGCGTCAGGCCGGAAGCCTGCAGCGGCGGGACGAGCGGCAGTGCGATGGTACCGTCTTCGCGAACCGGGACAGGGAAGCCGATGGACGGTGCCTGCTCACCCGCTTCGGGGAAGTGCACTGGTGGCGGCTCGTCCGCGTTGCCCAGAATCGTCTCGATGTAGATGCCGAGGACGTCGTTCGCACCGAGCTGGTAGACCTCGGGCGGGTTCTGCCGCAGGCGGGAGAGCGAGATCTCCTGCATGTCGTCCTTGGAACGTCCCAGCAGCGACGGAGGCAGACGATGCACCGGAATGGCCGGGATATTTCCGAAGATGGACCGCCGCTGCAGCCGGAGATGGCGACGGCCAACAGGTCGGCCAGACAGCAGATTGCGGTCCTTCAGAGTCGTGCGGGTCATCCGTCTGTACTCCAGTTTCATGCAGTTACCGGGTCCGGAACCCGGTTCGTGATCGAATAACGAAGTCGTTTGTCGGATTCTCGGCTATTCGACCGCCAAACTCGTGCGGAAGACTAGTTGGACGTGTTCTGCTGGAAGCCGGCCGGAGCGAGGACTGGCCGGTTCGCCTGCCGGCCTGAAGTCGACTGCACCTCATGGGGTCCCAGCGGGATGCCGAAGTCGGATCCGGGGGAGGATGCATCAGGTCCCGGCTCGCGGGTTGGATGCGGCACGGGTCCGAGGCTGGACGCGGCTCAGCGGTATGCCGTGCGGCAGTGGGTTCATCGCCCGGGAAGCCCTCCTTACCGGGGTAAGGCGATTGCCTCGCCTCCGGCTCGAGGCCGTCCACACCTTCGACGTAGAGATTGTGTTCAGCACCGGCGGGACGTTGCAGTGATACAGGTCGAACGCTGTCAGCAGTTGACACTGGCCGGAGCACCCGTTCACAGGCGGCGAGGGCGCCATGATGATAGCCATCGAACCAGGCCTGAATCTTGGCATGTCCCTCCTCACAGGAGTAGCAGGTCGACCAGTACCTGCGTGGAGGCAACGCCGGCGTACAGCCGTCCGAGCCGAGGCAGATATCGATGTAGCCCTTGCGATACCCTTCGCCGAAGTGGTGCAGGTCGCAGACACATGTAGAGGCTCTTGCTTTGATGCCAGGCGCGTTTGGCCTGCTGGTTGCACTTCATCTGCATGATCTGCTCATCACAGCAGTCATAAAAATGACTGCACCCGCTCAACAATCCCAGCAGGATCGGTAAGGCCAGCCATTGCTTCATCCTGAGCATGGTGAGTCTCTCTTCCGAAAGGTCCGACGGAGACAGTCCCGGGCCGTTGACGGTTTCTCCGCCTGTCAGTCATCGGGAAATCTGTGAGGGTCTTGTGGATTGAACCCAGACAGACTCAGTCTGCAGGTTTTATCGATCGTCTGGCTGAATCGATTGATTCGATTGCTCCACAGATGCCGGTTTTTCCGCTACGCTTGGAGCGATCATTCGCGTTGGTCAAGACAGCGAAACTCGGGTGTCTGCGGTTAGTTTGCCGGTTCGCCTTGGGCTTCGCGCAGTATCTCGCCGGTTCATCAAGCTCTTTCCGAGGCATGTCCTGCAGTGTCCGATCGAAGGGTTTATGCGATTGGGGACGTCCACGGTTGTGATGTTGCCCTCGAGCGGCTGCTCGAAGCGATCCGCCCCACGTCCGCCGACCAGATCATCCTGCTGGGAGATCTGATTGATCGCGGTCCCGACTCCCGTCGCGTGATCCAGATGCTGACCGACCTGCAACAGACCACCGAGGTGGTCGTGATCATGGGGAACCACGAGGAGATGCTCTTTGCGGCCCTCGACGATCGCTCCGCCGCGGCCTCGTGGCTGGGGTGGGGCGGGGCCGAAATGCTCAACTCCTACGGTGGCAGCCTGCAGGACATCCCGCACGAGCACTGGATGTTCCTGGATGCCGCCGTGCCCTATTTCGAGACCGACACGCACATTCTCGTTCATGCCAATCTCGAACCGGGCGTTCCGTTGGCGGAGCAGTCGATCGAGTGGCTGCGGTGGCAGAAGCTGACGGGCTGGGAACGCCCCCATCCGTCAGGCAAGACGGTGGTTTGCGGGCACACGCCGATGCCGGCTGGCATCCCGGTGCCGGAGAGGGGTGGGTTCGCCTCGACACCGCCGCCTATCAAGGCCTGTATTTGACAGCCCTGGACCTGGGTACCGGAGAAATCCTGCAGGCGCAGCAGACCGGCAGCTTTCGCCGGGGCGTGCACATCGACGAACTGTGAAGAGGCTCGAAGGCCTGAGTTCCGTCGCGTCGGACGAACCAGGGACTGCGCCGATGAGGGCCGCAGGGCAATGTTCCGGGTCGACCAGGGGCCCGGTGCGTCGTCAGGGCCCCAGCAGATCGATGAGCTTCTGGCCCCAGCCTTTGTGCGACTTGCCAATCTCCGACTGAATGAACTTCATCTGTTCACGGAGCACCGCTTCGCGCAGCTTGGGATCCGCACACTCGAATGACTCCTCGGACGCTTCCTGCGGAGCAACAGCCTCCTCGAGGATTGAGCCATTGGACCAGGCAGATGGTGCCGGACGCTCAGGCGTGAAATCTGCGCCTGCGGGGGGCAATCCCGGGAGGCCCCGCGACCGCGGAGCGTTCGCGGACTGAGGCAGTGACTGGTCGTGCGCTTCTTCGCGGAACGGGTTCGGGCAAGCCGCGCAACTGACTCTGCAGCGAGGAATGCTCGCGCTCCAGGTGCTCGATGCGGGCCTGATAGCTGGATGACAGGGAATTGATGGCATGCGCCATCGACTCCTGCATCTGCTTGCAGCGCCTGTTGTTGTTGCGCTCCCAGCTCCTGGATCACATTCAGCACGAACTTCTCGGTCAGCCCCTCCGGTGCCCCGCTGGCCTTCCGGTGTTGCGCCGCCACACGATCAGTGACGCGGGTCAGTCCCGACACCTCGGAGTCATCGAGCGGCAGTTCGACATCCGCGAGGGCCGCCGCTGTTGCTGACTGCCCCGCGATCTGGATGGTCTCGTTCGCATCCTCCGCCGACTGGTAACAGACACCGATTCGATACCTTCCGAGCTGAAACTCGCTGCCATCGTTCAACTGGCCCGCGAGAATCGGATGCCCTTCCACGAGCGTCCCTTCCTCGGAGCAGAGGTCGATGGCCCAGAGACGCCGCTGCGTTCGGACGATGCTGCAGTGCACGCGGGAGATCGACTCATCCCCCAGCCGGACCTTGCAGGGCTCGCTCTTCCCGATCAGCGTGATCGGCCGCTTCACCTGCCAGCGCGCGGGCTTCCTGACCGACATTCAGAAAGTCGAGGTGCATCAGGGGCAGAGCTGGATCTTCGGGCTCTGGGGTCGCTTCGGGAACTCCCGGAAGACGTTCTTCGGTCGCCTCGATCCGCAGTGAGTAGGGCCCGATCGAGACGGGTTCGCCGAGCTCCACGCGTCCCGACTGGGAGGCGTTGCTTCCATGTGACCAGTGAGTGCCGGTCTGGGAGCCCAGATCAAGACAATAGACGACTCCATGCAGAACCTGCAGGTAGGCATGCCTCCGACTGACTTCACTATGTGGCAGATGGAGATCGCATTCCCGGCCGCGCCCGATGATCAGCCAGGGCCTGTCCCACCGCACCGTCTGGGGCTGGATGCCGGATTCCGAACTGGCGACACGAATGACGAAGGCGTGCGGCATGCCGCAGTCGCGACGGAAATCCTGGAGGATGACGTCGGGCAATTCCGGCTCCCGCACCGGAGCATTCGCTCCGGCTTGGTCCGGCGATTCCACCGCTCCTGCAGGCCGTTGTCCCAGCATCAGCACGCGTCTCCGACGTTGGTCGTATTGGACGACCGCTTGCATAAGGCTGACTTTCCGAATGACTCGCGAGTGATCGGGGAGTCGTTCATCTCTCTGGCGATCCAGCAGGCTGTGATGAACGCCACGCCGCGTAGATCAGCACATCGAACCCCCTCGACCTCATGTCGCGGGGAGGGGATCAGTCGTACTCTAAAGTGTGCCGACGGGGACTTCCCCTGGCAGCGCTGCCAGCGCGCAGATGGGCCCGCGAGGCATTACCTATTGTGAAGTGTCTCCCGGGAGAAAGTCAAACCGTTCCTCCGGGTTCCGTAGCAATTCCTGTGAACCCTGGAGTTCCCTGCTATGTTCTTACCATCTTCTCCGCAGCAGAGGCGCTTTTTCTCGGTGTTGCCCGCGAAGTTGGTCCCAATGACCGGCGTGCATCAACGCCGCAGCAGCGAACCTCGACCGCATCCTGCAGTCTGGCACGGACGGACTGCCCGCCAGGTTCGGAAGGGGCCGGAACCCTGCGACAGAAGTTCTTGACTGGCGGCGACTCGACCATAGACTGAATGACGACGTCTGTGCGGAACATGCCGTCTCGGGCGACTGGAGCAGTTCGTCCGGCAGTCAACCCGTGCGGACAGACGTCTTTCCGAAAGATCTCACTGGAACGGTCCTGCGGACCGTAGGTCTGGCGCAGGCTCGGGTGAGTCTGCTGAAGTCTGTTCCGGCAATCGTTCGAAACTCACCAAGGGACAATCCACTGGGGCTCTGGTAAACTCGGGCCTCCGAGCGGAGCACCAGGATTCACAAGGGGAACACTATGGCCTCGTCCAGCAAACCCACGGCCGTCCATTTCTCACTGATCGTCTTCGTGATGCTCAGTCTGATTCTCGGCGTGGTGACGTACCTCAACGTTCGCGATCTCAAGATCGCGCAGCAGGACCTGAATAGCAAGACGCAGGAACTGTCGGAGGCCAACAGCGCTCTCAGCAACAAGATTGCCGATGAGGACGCGACGAAGAAGGCCCTCGGTTACAACTTCGCCGAGATGGGAGCAGACAATCCGGGGCCGAATACCGTGATAGGCGCACTGGTTGAGGATCTGCAGGCCAAGGGGGTGAGTGGTGAGCCGGTCGTGGCCACCCAGATCGCCGCCATGCGTTCCGAACTGGATCAGAAGAACTCGGATCTCGCTGCGAAAGAGGAGGCGCTCAAGCAGTTGCAGGACCGTCTGCTGGCCCTCGAAACCCAGTACCGCGGCGAGAAGCAGCAGATCGTCGATTCCCAGACGTCCTCTGAACGAAACCTGCAGAACCTCATCGGCGAGCACGACGAGCGCGTGCGTCAGAAGGATCAGACCATCAACCAGCTCCGCGGCGATGTCAATCGCTTGCAGGTCGAGTCGAATCAGGCGCGCGAAGACATGGCCCGTCTGGAGCGCGACAAGAACGACGAAATCGGGAATCTCACCAACATCAACTCGGTTCTGCGGCAGCAGCTCGATGACATCCGACGCGTAAGCTTTGAGAAGCCGGACGGCACCATCCGCTCTGTCGACAACACCACCCGCAACGTCTGGATCAACCTGGGGTCGCGGGACAACCTGCAGCCACAGACAACGTTCAGCGTCTACGACCAGCAGAACTACGGTGTCGGTCGCGGGCAGGAAGACATCAAGGCGCAGGTCGAGGTGACCCGGATTCTGGGCCCCGACCTGTCAGAGGCACGGATTATCGACGAGGACCTGTATCGACCGATCGCCGTGGGCGACGTCGTCTACTCGCCGGTCTGGACGGCGGGACTCAAGGAGCAATTCGCCTTCGTGGGCATCATCGATATCGATGGTGACGGACAGAGCGACCGGGCCCTGATGCACGACATCCTCGAGAACCAGGGGGCGAGCGTCTTCGTGGAAGTCAACGAAGATGGTGACCGCGTCCCCGAGGATGCGACCATCGACGTGGGGACCAAGTTCCTCGTGATCGGGCATATCCCGGATCCCGCCGACTATGCAGCCGCCGATGATGAGCTGGTCAAGGTCAAGAAGATGCTCGACCAGCGAGCCCAGCTCGAGAAAGAGGCCCTGCAGCACGGCGTCCGCATCGTGCGTCTGAACGATTTCCTGGGATACATGGGGTATCGTCCGCAGCAGCGGCTGTTCCTGCCCGGCTCCGATGCACCGTACCAGCTCAAGGCCGGGACCCGGGCGACGGCTGTCGAGGATCGTGCCTCGACCGGAACGACCTCAGAGCTATTCCGTCAGAACCGGGCCCGCAGCCAGCAGACCTCCAGCGGTCAGACGAGCAAGCTGTTCGGCAATTGATCCGTCGCGCTGCTCTTCGCTGAAGCCACACCGCCCCCCGATGTCCCCGCATCGGGGGGATGAGTTCGGTCAGGATTTGCAGAGGCTTCCCGCGCCATGCGTCGTCGGCTGGGCACCACGGATCTTGAGGTGACGCCCGTCGCGATGGGGTGCTGGCCCATCGCGGGCATCACCAGCGTCAATGTCACCGAGTCCGACAGCCTGGCCACGCTGCAGGCGGCGTTCGACGCCGGGATCAACTTCTTCGACACCGCCTACATCTACGGCTACGAAGGCGAGAGTGAACGCCTGATCGCGCGGGCTCTGGGGCATCGCCGGGATGAGATCGTCATCGCCACCAAGTGCGGTCTCCACTGGAAACAGGGCCAGCAGGCGCGATGCCCGGCCCGAGACCATTCACCGGGAATGCGACGAGAGCCTCCGCCGGCTGCGGACCGACGTCATCGACCTGTACTACCTGCACGCCCCCGATCCCGACACGCCGCTGAGTGAGTCGGCCGGTGCCCTGCGCGAACTGCTCGACTCCGGCAAGGTGCGTGCTGTGGGTGTCTCGAATTTCAGTGAACTCGGCAGTACGAGGAGTTTCACGCGGTCTGCCCGATCACAGCCGATCAGCCACATTACAACCTGCTGCAGCGCGAGATCGAAGCAGCGCCGGCTGCCGTGGTGCATGGAGCATAACGTTTCGGTGGTGGTGTACTGGCCGTTGATGAAGGGCTTCCTCGCTGGCAAGCTGCCGCGCGACCACGTGTGGGATCCGCGCGACGGGCGGCAGAAGTATCCCGTGTTTCAGGGAGCCGAGTGGATCGCACGCACGACTTTCTCGACGAGCTGCGACCGATTGCCGCCGAATCAGGCCACACGCTGGCGCAGCTTGCCGTGGCGTGGATGCTGCAGCGTCCCGGTGTGACTGCGGCATTGTGCGGTGCCAAGCGACCGGAACAGATTCTCGAGACGTCCCAGGCCATGAGCTGGACGCTCGCGCCGGAGGATCTCGCGCAGCATTGATGCCGCCGTCCTCCGTCGTGGTCCCGTGGCCTCCCGCCCCGCCGTCCGCTGATCGGTGTACGACGGCCGCCCGCTCGTTGCATCAACCGCTGATGATCCCGTCGGGAGTTCCGCGCAGGCTCATCCGGGAGAACTTCTTTGCTTCGTCGGCCTGGAATTGTTAGACTTGGGGGCAGTTCGGGACACCGGCAGCAATTCTCGTCCGGGAGCTTTCTGGTCCAGATCCCAATCGGCGCTGGTGTCCCGCTTGTGTTCGTCTTCAGACATGCGGCCATGAAGGCGACGGAACCCATCCGAACCACCTCACTCCAAAGGTGCCGCGATGAACGGACTCCCGACCGCGAAGGACGAACGGCCTCTGAAAGACTACACGGTGCTCGAGTATCTGCTGCTCGGCGACCTGCGAGATCTTCTTGAGGAAGGTGTCAGCGAGCAGAACAGCCGCTGGATTGTGGTTGTGCTCGAAGGCCTGCTCGAAGCACTGCCGAACGCCTTTCGGATCAAGATGCAGGGGGGGTACCTCGAAGACGTCCTGCTTGACCACCCCAACTGGGAGCCACACGTCTTTCGCCTGGAGGTGGAGTACGAGGACCTCTGCCGACAGCTCGAAGACTTGCGGGACCGCATCCTGTCTGGCTCATCGGTTACCAAGGTGACCGACCTGCTGCGGCTGGAACTGATGGAGTGGATGAATGCGCTGCAGGCGTACCACCGGCACGAGCGTCGCATCGTGCAGACGGCCGTCAACCTCGAAGTGGGCTGCGGCGACTGAGGATCCCTCAGGATACAACGGCGCGCGGTCCGAGCGTCTCAGGATTCGCTGGTCGGCCGCTGCTGGTCTCGCCAGGCAGCAATCTCGGCCTCGATATTCAGCGGCTGCACACCGTCCGCAGGTCCGGCAACGATCGAGTAATGGGCCTGCCGGATCTGCTCGTTGAGGGCCTCGAGGCGACGTCGAACGAGGGGCTCGCTGGTCATCCCGCGGATCGCCTGTCGTGTCTGTTCGACCGCCCGGCGTGCTTCGAGGATCGGCGGTACCACGGAGAGGCCTTCCTCGCGCAGCTTCCGCTTGACCCACCAGTTCTCATCCGCCAGGTCATTCAGGCCGGGGAGGGGCGCACCCAGGCCTGGCAGCCTGGAAAACTCTCCCCGCTCGATCGACTCCCGAATTCGCTTCTCGGCGAACGACTCCCAGGTCAGCCCGGCAGGTTTGATGTCGGACATGAGCGTGGCTCTCAGTGAGGCAGCCTTGCAGACGGGGCGATGCTCGCTGCCGGCGGTTTCGGCGTCAAGCACAGGACGCCTCGGAATCGACGGCCGCCGACCCCGCAGGGGCCCGGATTCCCGACATTGGGAAAGCCCGGTGACAGAACGGATTCCAACTGCCCGGAGGCCTGGCACAGGGACATGGGGACCGCTGGTGGGAATTCCCGGAAAATCGCTGGGTTGCGACCTCTGAGGGCTGCCATATAATCGAGCCAGAGCGACTAGTGAGGACGATGCTGCGACGACTGCTCGGTGTCGGTCTGTTCCGGGATCGGGGTATCGGGAGGAGTCAGAATGAGCGACCCGGCCCACTGACGGATGAAGGGTAAGCGATGCGCGAGTGGTTTCGAAACGTGTATGTCGCGGTCTCCACGGTCATCAAGGGACTGTGGATTACACTGAACACGATGCGTCAGACGTATCGTCGCAAGGCGTTCACCGAGGTCTACGAGTATCCCGAGACGCCGGTGCCGGTGAAGGCGCGCTATCGGGGGTTTCATCGCTTCGACCTGACGACGTGCATCGGCTGCGAGAAGTGCGCCGTTGCCTGTCCGGTGGACTGCATCTACATCGAGAAGGTCAAGAGTCCGGTCGGTAAAGGATTCCGGATCGACAACTTCACGATCGACTACACCAAGTGCATGTTCTGCGCACTTGTGCGTCGACCCGTGTCCGGTCGACTGCATCTTCATGGGTTCCAATCACGATCTGAGCTGCTACAGCCGCGACGGCTGCATCGTCGACTATGCCAAGCTCCCCTTGCAGGTTGCGTGGGGACAGGCCACGCTCAATCCGACGGCGGTGGCGGAGTCGAAGGTGCTGTACGAGCCAGTGTGGGTGAAGGGAGAGCCGAGCCCGTTTGAGTTTGCAGCGGAAGAAACCGAGTGAGTGCGGCCAAGCCGCGCTGGTCCAGCGACTGCGAGATCCATGAATCCATCTGACGATCATCCCCGGTTGTTCACGGTCGAAGAGGCCAATCGCATGCTGCCGCTCGTCCGCGCGATCGTGTCGGACATCATGTCAGTCACCCGTGATCTCCGCGAGCGGCGGGAGCGGTGGGACCTGCTGGAGCGGCAGGGGGCAGACGATCCTTATCTCGACGAGATTCGAGATATGCAGCAGACCCTCGAGGAGCAGCGGTCCCGTTGCCAGCAGGAGTTGGAGGAGTTGCAGGTCGAACTCAAGGATCCACTGCATGGCCGGGTCGACTTCCGTGCTGCGATCCAGGGTCGGGATGTCTATCTGTGCTGGCAGTATGGCGAGGCCGAGATTGAACATTGGCACGAACTGGATACGGGGTTTGCCGGTCGCCTGCCGCTCTTCGCGGCGAGCATGACGACTGACGCCTTCGACACGCCTCAGGATCACGATACGCCTCAACCCTGATGATCGCCTGGAGCGTGCAGGCCGCTGACGGCCCGGCTGCCCCGCGGTGCAACGGACAGACTCGACCATGACGGACCTCGGGATTCACTTCTTGCTGTTCATCGCCATCGGAGCGGTGTTCCCTCTCGTCCCCCTGCTGCTCGGACGACTGCTCCGGCCGCACCTTCCGACCGCCGAAAAGCAGGCAGTGTACGAATGCGGCGAACCGACGATCGGTTCGAGCTACATCCAGTTCGACCTGCGGTTCTATGTCGTGGCGTTGCTGTTCATCATCTTCGATGTGGAACTGGCGTTCTTCTTCCCTTGGGCGACGATCTTCGGTGGGGCTACGCAGCTCGCCGACCCCACGTTGTCCGAGGCCGCCCGCGTGACCCTGACGGAAAAGCTGCTGGATGTGCCTGGGGGAACGATCCTGCCTGAGGCTGCGATGTCGGCGAGCGATGCGCAGACCCTGGCGCTCATTGGCTTCGCGGATATCCTGGTGTTCTTCGGAGTGCTGCTCGTGGGATATGCCTACGTCTGGAAGCGGGGCGATCTGGACTGGGTGCGGGCCATGATTGACCGGGCCCGAGAGGCCGCTCCGCAGCCGCGGACTCCCTCGGTCCTCGAACAGGCCCCGAAACCACAGCCCGTCGGTTGAGGGACGGCTTTCACTGCGCACGAGGTTGGCTCCCGGAAACGACATGAACATCCAAGACATCCATCAGCAACTGGTCAGCCGGTTCGGAGCCGAGACCATTACCGGCCTCAAGACAGAGGCCCTCGACCCATGGATCGAGGTGGCGTCCGAAGCGATTGGCGAGGTCTCCCTGTATCTGCGTGATGATTCGGATCTGGTGTTCGACTCCTTGAACAACCTGACCGCCGTCGACTACCTGGAAACCGACGAGAAGCTGGCCGCCAAGTTCCCGTACGACCCGCATCTCGAGGTTGTCTACCACCTGTACAGCTATACGCATCGTCACTCGCTGACGGTCAAGGTCCGCCTGCCAAGGTGGAAGCGACGAGACTCCCGGCGAGCTTCCCGAGGTGCCCAGCGTGGCCCATGTCTGGGCCATTGCCGACTGGCACGAGCGCGAGGCGTTTGACATGATGGGCATCCATTTCACGGGACATCCCAACCTGGTGCGCATCCTCTGTCCCGACGACTGGGTCGGGCATCCCCTGCGCAAGGATTATGAGTTTCCCCTCGAGTACCATGGCATTCGCGGGAAGTAGCCCGGCGCAGTCTCCCGCGAGCCCTCACGGTGGCTGCTGTTCGGCACGCCTGGCAACCACGAACAGCGCCCCTCACGATAGAAGTCGGCCACATGTCCATTGCAGAACTCCCGTCCGATCA
Organism: uncultured Planctomycetaceae bacterium; assembly: GCA_963715185.1. Classification (GTDB taxonomy): domain Bacteria; phylum Planctomycetota; class Planctomycetia; order Planctomycetales; family Planctomycetaceae; genus CAVPPT01. The sequence goes on along the minus strand of CAVQRG010000006.1, from coordinate 197,897 downwards.
GCGCGTCATCGAGTTTGATGTCCGCACCGATGAGATGCTCGTCAACATGGGGCCTCAGCACCCGTCCACGCATGGCGTGCTGAGACTCCTGCTGCGCACCGACGGCGAGGTCATTCATGAATGCACGCCGCATATCGGGTACCTGCATCGCTGCGCCGAGAAGATCGGTGAAAATCTCACCGGACCGCAGTGGATCCCCTACACCGATCGGATGGACTACCTGGCCGGGATGAACATGAACCTCGGCATGGCCCTCGCCTTCGAGAAGCTGGTGGGCCTGGAGGTGCCCGAACGGGCGATGACCCTGCGTGTCATCATTGCCGAACTGGGGCGCATCGCCTCGCACCTGGTGGGGATGGGGGCGTACGGCCTGGACCTCGGCAGCTTCAGTCCCTTCTTGTACGCGTTCCGCGAGCGGGAGATCATTCTCGACCTGTTTGAGGAAGCCTGCGGTGCCCGACTGACCTACAGCTACCTGACGGTGGGTGGAGCCACGCACGATCTGCCCGGCACGATTCCTATTCCTCCCGGGCTCGCGTCGCTGACGGGCCGCAGCCCCAACACGCGCATGCTCTGGGCCGATGCCGTCCGCCTGTTTCTGGACTGGCTCGAGCCGCGGATTCTCGAGTATCACACGTTGCTCACCCGCAATTCGATCTTCATCAAGCGGACGGCGGGGATCGGCATCATGTCGCGTGAGATGGCCATCGATTATGGCTGTACCGGCCCGGTCCTCCGCGGGTCGGGCGTTGATCACGACCTGCGTCGGGACGGAGAACCCATCTACACACGGATGTATGAGGGGTACGACTGGAACGTGTGCGTGGCCCCGTTCGAAAGGGTCGACGGCATCCCGCCCGAGGTCGTCGTCGGCGACAACTGGTGCCGCTTCTTCGTGCGGATGCTGGAAGTCGTGCAGGCTATCCGTCTGTTGCGACAGGGGCTGGATCGGTATCCCGAGACGTCCGGCGAGTTCCGGGTGCCCTTCAAGATGAGCACCAAGCTTCCAGTCGACGAATGCTATCTCGAGACCGAATGTCCCCGCGGCCAGATGGGCTTCTATCTGGTGGGTGATGGGCAGGCCGAGCCGCTGCGCACACGAGCCAAGAGCAGCTGCTTCTGCAATCTGTCGGTGACGGGACCGCTGTGCCAGGGAGTGCTGATTGCCGACATCCCGTCGATCGTCGGTTCGCTCGACGTGGTGATGGGCGAGATCGACCGCTGAGCGCGCGGCCGTCAGCCGGCGGCTGACGTTTCCTCCAGCTCGGCAGGCGGACGGCAGGCGGTCGTCAGCGGGGCCTGAGCTGCACCGGGATGAGGCGCTGCACGACGATTACGTCGCTACCCAGTTCCGGGTGATGCGAGCGCTGGCCGATCAGCCCCATGCCATGCCCCAGGTACTTGTCGAGTTGTACCTCGGGCGCAGCCTGGAGAAAGGCCAGCAGACGTCCATCCGGAGTGACGAGGGCATGCTGTGGGGTTCCCGGTGGGGCCCCTTCGACGCGCTGGATGACACCCGCCCCGCACATCTGTGGCTGAGGCATGCCACCGGGCACCGGCTGAGCGGAAGTCGGCGGGCCCTGCAGTGGTGGTTCCACGCGACCGATCGGGCTCCCGGAGGGCGCTGCGCTGTCGGGCCCCGGGAACGGGGCGGTCGGCCCCAGATTGACCTGCGGCGGGCCTGCTGTCTGTGGGGTCAGCATCGGATTCTGCAGCGAGAGCAGTTGCGCATCGCGAAGGTTGGTCTGTGTTGTCAGATGATTGAATTCATCAAACCTCGCCTTGATCTGGCGCTTCTCATCGATCGTGCGCAGTCGGTGGCCGATCTGTCGGGCCAGTCCCACGGAGGCGTCGGGCTGCAGCTGCAGATAGGCCTGTTCCATCTCGTCCAGTTGCCACGCGACGGGACTCTGCGCCAGCATGTCTCGCAGCTCGTCATCAAGTCTATGTAGTTCTTCCCGGCGATCCTCTTCGGGTGCTTCGGGAAACTGGGGCAGGCTCTCGTCGATCGTCCGAGTCAATTCGCGCTGCCTGACCGCTGGTGTCCCGGCGCCCCCCTGGTCACTGTTGGCCCACAGCTCACTCAGGGAATTCTCGGACTGAGGTGCCGACAGGGTGACCGGCGTTGAAGTAGGCTGGGGACCGTTCGCGAGCGGGCCCGCGTCTTTCGTCGGGAGCGCCTCGGAGGCAGGCACGACGAAGTCACCTTTGACCCAGCGGTACTCGAGTTGCGGCGGTGCAATCTTGTAGTACAGCACCGGTCCACGGTCGGTCGGGAGTGTCTCTTCGCCGAAGATCTGAACGGTGTCGCCGTGTGCCAGTTGACGACCGAAGTACTTGCGATCGTTCGTGAATTCGCTGCCGATCCACACAACCACGCGTGGCGGCAGCCCCTCCCCTTGATGTGCGACGGAGACGACGCCGCGCTCGGGCCCCTGACGCTGCACATGGCTGGCATCGATCCAGCTGAAGCTGCCAGTTGGCGGGGCGATCATGTACCAGCCCCCGGGATCATGGCGATGCACCATCACGCGGTCGCCCGTCTTGAGCTGCGACGTGGGGTCGTAACGGTCACCTGGTCCGCTGCGGACAATCACCTCCGGGCTTTGAATGACAGCCTCGTAAGGAAATTTTTCGGCGGCTCGCGCGATTCCGCAGTCCACAGCCGTAACGGCGAGGAGAAGGAGCAAGGCGCGCATGGCAGCAACTCCTGACAAGTCGGCAGGTGGTGTAACCGACTCAGATCTAACAAGTTGTGGCGAAGGGTCAGGTCTCGAAGGCAGGAAGCGCTCCGAGCAGAGAGTGATGAGGGCGCGAGTCTTACCGAATTCGCGGATTCTCCTCAAGGTTGATCCCCGAACTGCCGAGAGATTTCACCCCCTGGGAAGCGACGGCGGATGGTAGATTGCAGCATGGTCGTTCCTTCAGCGCCCGAGTCGACTCGTCGGAGCAGTCGCTGTTGTTGAGGGGGGCACCTCTCTGGGGGAGCGGGCGAAATCAGGAGCCGTGGGTGAGATCGTGGAGGGGAGGGCAGCATGCTCGGGTTCAGGTATCTCAAGGTGCCCGCCACGACCTATGTGATGAAGTACTCCGGTGGGCACCTCAAGCGAGAAGGGGCCGGGCTGTCGTTCTGGTATTTCGCCCCGACATCCATCATCGCGCAGGTGCCGATCTCCAGCGTCGACGTGCCGTTCGCCTTCACCGAAGTGACAGCCGACCATCAGGACGTCACGGTGCAGGGAGTGATGACCTACCGCGTTGTCGAGCCCGCGAAAGTTGCGGAGCTGCTGGACTACACGGTGGATGTGCATGGACGCTATCAATCGGATGACCCTTCGAAACTGGGGGAGCGTCTGGTCCAGGCGGCCCAGTCGGGAGCGCGCGCCTTTCTGCAGGGGACTCCGCTGCGAAAGGCCCTCACGAGTTCTCAGGATCTGGTCGAGGCGCTCCTGGGGGCGCTCCGCCAGTCGGCGACAGTGACACAGCTGGGCGTCGAGGTTTTGGAAGTGACGGTCGGGGCGATCAGCGCTGACCCGGAGATGTCGAAGGCCTTGCAGGCCGAGGCTCGCGAACAGCTCCTGAAGGAAGCCGATGAGGCCATCTACGACCGCCGAAATACAGCGGTCGAACTGGAGCGGACGATCCGCGAGAATGAGCTTAACACTGAGATTGCGGTTGCTCAGAAGCAGCGACAGGTGCGTGAGACGGAAATGGAAGCGGACATCGCGGTCGAGAATCAAAGGACGATGCTCGTCGAGGCCCGCGTGGCGAACGAGGCCAAGGAGGCGGAGGCGCGCGGGGCGGCCTTGCAGGCCTTGCTCGAGCCGGTGCGCACTGTCGACTGGCGTACCCTGCTGGCCCTGCAGGGGGACGAAAGCGCCGAGATGCTGATCTCCTCGGCGTTCGAACGGCTCGCGGAGAATGCCGAGCGGATCGGGCAGCTCAACATCTCACCGGATCTGCTGACGACCTTGTTGCGGCGCGATGAGGAGTAGTCCGCATGCGTAGCCAGCAGCCGCGGATTGTGGTCGTTACCCGTGAGACCCGCCTGGAGACGCTGCTCAAGCGCTGGTCGACGCGGGGCCAGGCCCGATTCGTCTTTCGCAAGGCGAAGGCAGCCGCGGCCGTGCAGGCCGGAGACCTTGACCGGGCGGCGGCCTTCGAAGCCGGAGACGACGCCGAGTTCGACGATCTGGAACAGGAAGAGCAGACTTACGACGCAGCGATTCGGGAGCTGGCGCGCACGCTCGATTTCGGCATGCCGGTCCAGGTCATCGATCGACAGTATCTCCCGACGTTCGACTTCGGCTTGACCCGTGTGGTGGTCGTCGTCGGACAGGATGGCCTCGTGGCCAACACGGCCAAGTATGTTGGCGGTGTGCCGATCGTCGGCGTCAATCCCGAACCGGCGCGGTTTGATGGCATTCTGCTGCCGTTCCACGTCGAGGGTGCGCTGCGGGCTGTCTCGCGGGTGCTCAATGGGCAGGCGACGATCCGCGAGGTCACACTGGCCCAGGCGACTCTGCAGGACGGTCAGAAACTGCTGGCCTTCAACGACTTCTTCGTCGGGGCGAAGTCGCATGTCTCTGCCCGATACGAACTCCGGACCGGGGGGCGCTCGGAGCCCCAGAGTTCCAGTGGCGTACTCGTCTCTACGGGGGCAGGCTCGACTGGGTGGATGTCGTCTGTCTTCAATATGACACGTGGCATCGCCGAATGGCTGGGAGGCGAGCCGCGACCACCTGTCGGCGTGCAGATGGACTGGGGGGACCCCTGGCTGTTGTGGGCGGTGCGCGAGCCGTTCCTCAGTCGTATGTCGGGAGCCAGTCTGGTCGCGGGGCGCATCAGCCAGGGGGACGAACTGGAGATCGAAAGCCAGATGTCTTCCGGAGGAGTGATCTTCTCGGATGGCATCGAGGCCGACTTCCTCGATTTCAATGGAGGAAGCATCGTCCGGATCGGAGTGGCCGATCAGCGGGCCCGACTGGTGGTCGCGGGCTGACTTGCCCGCAGTCCCCTCTTTTCGGGAGGGGGATCAGCGTCGCGGGAGTCAGCGATCGTTCCAGAGGATCTGTGTTCCTTCTTTGCCGGCCACGACGATGTCCAGATCCCCATCGGCATCGAGATCGGCCGTGCGGATCTGCAGTCCGATGCCGACGGTTCCGTCTTCGATAGTGTGCCGCTGAAAGTCGAGGTTGGCGGGATTCCACGTGTAGTAGCAGATCAACGGCGGTTCAAGACCCCCGGGGTCCTTGCCATTATGGCCGCGCACCCGCTTGCCGGTAATCAACTCGAGCTGGCCGTCACCATCCAGATCCGCGAGGTGCAGTGCGTGCGGCTGTGAGAACGACTCGTCGATGAGCGTCTCCTCAAACTGCAGCCGCCCGTTCTCCCCCGCTCCCCGACCGCGCCAGAGGTACAGGCCGTAGTCGTGTCCTTTGCCCCAGAGCAGATCCGCTCGTCCATCTTGATCGAAGTCGTGTACGAGCATGGGCACACTGGCGTGCAGATCCCAGTCGGCGTGAAACGTCCAGGGCTCGGAGTAGGGATCTCCGGCGGGACGTTCGTGCCACCCGGTACCGACGAGGATGTCCTCACGCCCATCGTTGTTGATGTCGCCAAAGGCCATGCCATGCCCCTGTCCCTGCTCGCCAATCATGTGCCGGCGGAGAACGGGCATCTCGCGCGACTCCTTCACAGACTGCCGGCCTCGAGGGACCTCGACGTCCCGCCGTTCAACGTCGAGCTTCCAGATGACCAGGGGATTCTTCTTGTTCCAGGAATCGCTGATCCATTCCGGCGCGTCATCCCCGTCCAGATTGCGGAAGAAGCTCCCTTCATTCTCCGAGAAGCCGGTGTCGGCCAGCAGGTGCTGCGGCCACTGGAAACCCTGGAGCAGTTGTTCGGGACCCGGGTTTTCATACCAGTACACGGTCGTGGGAATAAACGATCCGGCGATCACATCGACGTGTCCGTCGTGGTTGACGTCATACGCGAAGTCGCCATTCGATTCGACGTAGCCGTTCCAGTCGTTGATGTTCCGCACGGGCCGCGGGGCCCAGTCCCCGTTGCGAAACCAGTTGCGTCCCGCGACGACATCCAGTCGTCCGTCGCCGTCGAAGTCGGCGACGTCGCAGCCCTCGTTGGCGTCGACCGTCAGCAGTTGCACCTTGAAGGGGACAGGATGTTCGGCTCGGAGGCCGACAGCCGGACAAAGAACGATGGTCAGGCCGAGAAGCCAGCGATGCATGGTGATGAGAACTCCGAAGGCGGTCGCGCGGGTCAGGACTGGTATTCTGCCGACGGTGACGGTGGATCGTGGTGAATCAGGGAGTCACGTTGTTCAGCGTCACACCGTCCCAGTCATCGGTGCGAAACGGATAGGCCGGCAGGTAATGCGCGTTGTACAGGTTGCCCTGGGGATTATCGGCCCAGTTGTAGCGAACGGCGACCGGTACGGGGACTTCCGGATGTGAGAGCTCGACGGTGTCCTTGGCTCCGGGGGCGAGGACGGCATCTGCCCACCACCACACTTTGTCTGCTCCGGCAATCGCGAATCCCGACAGCGGTTCGTTGTAGTAGGAGATCAGAGGCGAACCGTGCGTGTTGAAGCGGAGGATCGCTTTGTTTCCTTCCACGGTCAGAGACTCGAAGGTCGGCCCCTGGCGGATCAACCGGTCGGCGTAGCTGTAGTTGTCGACCAGCGCCAGCCGGGCCAGGCGTTTTCCCACGTCCTGCTTGTTCCGGGGATGGATGTCCTTGGCCGCACCAATGTCGGTGATACACGCCACCCCGACGTTGGGGAGTGCCTGCGTTGTCAGCATCTGGGCTTCGCGCAGCTCGGCCCAGTCGCTGTCACCAGGGTCCATCTGGATCTCCCGGAAGTTCGCGAGTTGGACGATGTAGAAGGGGAAGTCTCCCTGCTGCCAGGCATCCCGCCAGCTCTGAATCAGGGTGGGCATCAGCGTGCGGTACTGGTAGGCCCGACTTGCATTGGATTCTCCCTGATACCAGATCGCTCCTCGTATTGCGTAGGGCACGAGCGGGGCGACCATCGCGTTATAGAGGGTGCTGGGGTGATGGCGATCCAGTCGTGGATCGTTGGGTGGTTCCGGTCGCGGCGGGAGGCGCGATCCCCGTTGTCTCGCCTGGGCCGTGCGATCCTTCCAGACGGCCAGGTCTGCTTCGTACTGCTGCTTCGCCGTCACCGGATCATACTGGGCCGCCCGGTCGTCCCAGGTCTGGAGGATTGGCTGGAGGGCGGCCGTGGTGGCCATGGCCTCGGGAGTGGTCCAGGCTTCGGCCCGCGTCCCCCCCCAAGCGGTCTCAATCAGGCCGATCGGCACCTGCAGCACCTCGTGCAGATTGCGGCCAAAGTAGTAGGCCACCGCCGAGAAGCCGGGAACGGTGTCTGGAGCACACGGCTGCCAACTGGCAGACAGGTCGTCGAGCGGTTCGGCCGCGGTGTTCTGGTCGACGTTGAACAGGCGAATGTCGGGGTGATTCGCAGCCAGCGATTCCAGGTCGGGGTCATTGGCATTCGACTGCAACCACTTCATGTTCGACTGCCCACTGCAGACCCAGACCTCGCCGACCAGCACATCGGCGAATGTCCGCTTGTCGCCCGGGGCCTCCACCGTCAGGGTGGCCGGCGGTCCCAGCACCAAGGGTGTCAACGTGACGCGCCAGGCACCGGCTGCGTCCACCGTGGTTGTCTGAGTCTGTTCGCGAAAATGGACCGAGATCGACTCCCCCGGCGTTCCCCAACCCCACACTGGAACGGCGGCCTCGCGCTGCAGCACCATGTGGTCGCCGAACACGGCCGGCATACGGAGCTCCGCCTGCGATGCAGCCGCAATTCCCAAGGTGACGAACACGAAGGCAGCCAGCAGGCATGGTCGCGACAGACGCATGAGGAGAATCTCCAGCGTGCGGGAAGGTGGTGGTGAGAGCTACCAGATTATCCGGCACTGCGAGAGCTCACAACCGATGACGCGCGGGACGGGCCAGCAAGCGTCACGCTGCAAAAACACCCGCAGGCCGATGAACGACCCCGGGTGTCTGGACTCGGCAGCCACCAAGCCTGGGCGTGCGAGCCGCGCCCACACGCCCCGGCGCGGAGGTGTCATTCAGCGCTGGCAGCCTCTACCGATGCGTCTTCCGCCCCGATCGCGAACAAGTTGGACTTGTTGGAGATGTACAGGACGTTGTTGGCAACGATCGGCGTGGAATAGACGGAGTTGTTCATGCTGACTTCGCGAATCAGCTCTTGTTTGCGGTCATGCTTGAAGATCGCCACGTCCCCTTCTTCGTCGCCGACGTACACCTTGCCGTCCACGATGAGGGGTGATCCCCAGGCCTGCGCGAACAGGTCGTACGTCCAGTAGACCTTCGGGCAGGGGACGCCATTCTCGTCCTTGACGTCTGAAAGCTGCTTGGCATCAAGACAGTGAAACAGCCCGCTGAAATCGGAGATGTAGAGGATGTCGTCCTTGATTGCGACGGTGCCGCACGAGCGGTGCATCTCTTCTTCCCAGGCCAGCTTCCCGTTTCCGTCGAGATCAAAGCCGGGGTAATGCCAGATCGCGGCGGTATCGGGGTTGGTGACCGCGTTTTCGCCCGCGTCAACATTGACGGCCTGCAGGCGGCGATGCGGCAGTCGATTGCCATCCTTGTCGACCGCGAACTCCACAGAGACATCCGATCCATCGAGGGCTTTCGTCGGATCGAGGCACCACAGATGTCCCTCGCCCTCGCCATGCTCCGGGTCCTGCCCGACGGCGACATACACCAGCCCGTCATAGATGACCGGTGTGGCGATCAGGTTGTTTCTGGTCCCGGCACCCCCCAGCTCCCACTTGGAGGTCTTGGGGTTGCAATCGAACTTCCAGAGCAGCTTGGCGTTCCCGTTCCCATCGCCAGCCGGAGCGAAACTGTAGACGTAGCCATCACCACCCGCGAACAGCACCTGGTCGACGCCGCCCAGGTTGCCATAGGTTGGCGAGGACCACTGACCGTGGACGATGTTGATGCCCGGGGACTTGTCGGTCCAGAGCACTTCGCCTGTGTTCTTGTCCATCGCGACGAAGCAGGGGGCGTTGGGGGCGGGGATGTTGATGTGGGATTCGTCCACGCCGTTGGATGTATTCACCAGCAGGATGTCACCGATGGCGGTGACCGAGCAACTGCACATGTTGTGCTGGGAGACTCCCAGTTCGCTCATCATGTCGAACACCCACAGGACATCGGCTTCGTTGGGAGCTTCGACATCCTCGGACTTGTACGGGCCGTCGTTCTCGTTGTCGAGAAAGCCCTCGGTATCGAGGCAGCGGACCTCGCCACGACTGGTGACGAACCACAGCCGTTCACCATCCACGTACGGAGCACAGCAGATGCCCTGGTCGGGCCAGTCGTGCACGCGACCGGTGGGGAGTTTCGGGCTGGAGTGCTGCCACAGAAACTTGCCGGTCTTCTCATCGAAGCAGAGCAGGCACCCGAGGTCGACGGTCTTCGGATATCGCTGGAGATAGCCGTGGTGGTTGTTGGTGCCGACGAAACACTTCCCGTTGGCCACGGTGACATTGCCATAGGTCTGCGACCCCAGCGGTGCCGACCAGAGAATGTTCTTCCCGCTGTCGACGTCCCAGTCGTCCGGAATGTTCGTGCCCGGTGGGGTATTGTTGCGATGCGACCAGCCGGACCACTGTGGCCAGTCTTGCGGGCCGACCTGCATCTTGCCGATCTCGGCTGAGGCGGCCTGCGTGGGGTCGTAGCCCGAGTCCTGGGCATGGAGCCCGCCCGACATCCGTGTGGCGGAGAGGACGAGCAGGGCGAGTAACAGAACCAGATTGCGTGGCATGGAGAACTCCTTCAGGACTTCAGCACAGTCCGACCGGCGGCACGGCGGCCACGGATCGTGCGGTAATGCTGTGGATTATTCGTTCTGAGTCACCGTAAGATTGTCGTAAAAGATCTCGGAGACCTTGGCGTCCCCGTACAGTCCGGGGCTGCCCATATGCTCACCCGGATTATGGTCGGCAGTGACGGTCCAGTCGGCCGGCTCGGCGGTGTCTTTCTTCCAGACCTTGCCACGAAGGACGGTCTTTCCACCCTCCACGGCCGATTGAAACTTCATGGTGTACCAGGTGTCGGCCTGCCATTCGAAGGGGACCGTTTGTGCCATCAGGAGTTGGGCGTCCCATTGGCGAATCTGCAACTGCTGACTGGCGCCCATCAGGCTGATCGTGTAGCGCTGGCCGATCAGTCCGATGTCGGGAAGCTGATTGTCAATCGTCGTTCCCAGCACGTCGGCCTGGATCGTATACCCGCTCAGGTCTGCGCGGTCCCATCCAGCCTCGGCTGCGGGCCCCCTTGGGAATGGTGGAGATCTTGACCATCACGCCATTGCCGTCCACTGTTCGCTCGCCGCGCGTGACCTTCAACCGTGGTTCGGTGAACTTCTTGCCATCGAGATCGCGTTCCCAGGTCGTCCACTCGACATCACTGAGCACCTTTTCGGCTGTCAGGTGCTGCAGAGCCAGCCCCAGCTTCTGCCTGGCTTCGTCAACGGTCTTCGGCTTCTCCCCTTCGTCCCGCATCTGCAGGAACCCCAGCAGTGCAGACCACTGTCGCGCGGGAGTCGAATCATCATAGACCGACTCGCTGCGTGCGAAGTTGGTGAAGTCCGTCGTCAGGTAGATGTACATCCGCGCGGCGAGGGGATTCTCCTGCTTGAGCTTGGTGTACAGGTCGTAGTCGATGGCGATGTGGCGGTATCGTGCGCCGATCCAGGTGATCGGCACTTTTCCGCTGTCGAAGTCAAAGGACCAGTCGAGCGGGGGCACCACGCGGATGCGGGCGGTGCCTGTCGCGCCATTGGCTGAGGCCTTAATGGTGACCGCCGAGTGTTCGCGGTGACTGGCCGGAATCGAGTAGATGCCCCGAACGTTGTCGAAGTAGCCCGGTCCGTCGACCTCGAACTGCACGTTGTCGATGTCGAACTGCGCGTTGCGTACCCATTGTCCCTTGGCGTTGTACATCCGGATATGGAAGGGCTGCTGCTCCCCGGGCCTCAGCAGGACTTCGACAGGCACGATCTGCAATTGCGCCGGCGTGGTGTCTTCAACGGGCGCTTCGACCGCGGCGGGCTCCACCGGGTCACGTGCCGGTTCGACATCGGGCTTGCCGATGCAGTACAGGGCCGAAGACAGCGGAACATAGATGCGACCGGCAGACACAGCGAACGAGGCGTCGCATTCGCCATCCAGGCGCAGTTGGTGCACGACCTCGACACCCTCGTCCGTGGGTTTCAGGATGTACCACCGGCCGTTGAGCGAGCAGGTGTAGATCTTGCCGTCCGCGTAAATGGGGCTGTTGCGCATCTGCGTGCCGAGCCGCTGCTCAGCGATCGATTCGCCTGTTTCGGGATTGACGATGTGCAGCTTTGCGCGGTCGTCGACGGCATACAGCCGGTCGTTGATCAGCAGGGGTGCACTCTTGCCGACGAACAGTTCCTTGGTGCGCCAGATTTCACCACGGGTGGTGATGTCTCCGGACTGTGTCCCGTCGATGGCGAACAGTGCTCCCATCTTCGTGTCGTCGAGGTTTTCCTCGCTGTGTCCGCAGAAGACACGATCCCCCACGACCAGCGGCGTGGTGTTGATGCCACGTCCGGAGACGTTGTAGAACCACAACGGTTTCCCGGTCCGCGGCTGGAAGGCATGCACGCCGCCATCCCCCGACGCGAACACCATGGCCGCCTCGCCGTTGAACGTCGTCAGTACGGGGGCGCTGTAGGTGGTGTCTTCCGGGAGCAGCCTGGTTCCGTTGAACCAGACAGGCTGGCCATTGCGTTTGTCAAAGGCGATGAAGCGATGAGCCGGCTTGGCCATGTCGCCCCAGCCAATGACCACGGAGCTGATGATGACGTGATTCTCGTGGACCACCGGGAAGTTGGTTCGTCCGCCGAACGTGCTCAGCAGCCCGTACTCCTCGTGCAGGGAACGGGACCACAGTTCGTCACCGGTCTCGCCATCCAGGCACTTGAACAGGCCGCAGACACCCAGGGCGAAGACGTGACCCGTCTCGGGATCGGCGACCACCGAAGACCACGCCACGCGCTCGGCGGGGACATCCGACAGGTAGACTCCGTAGCGACTCTCCCAGAGGGTCTCGCCGGTCGCGGCGTTGAGGCAGACGACCTTTTCCGCTTCCTCCTTGGTGCCCGGCTTGTCGCGACACAGCGTGTACAGCTTGCCGTTCATCACGATCGGGGTCGACCGGGTGCCCAGATCCTCGCGCTTCCAGACGAGATTGCTCCCTTCGCCCCCTTCGGGATTCCACTCGTCGGGCAGGTTCTTCTCGGTGGAAATGCCGTTCTGCTGAGGACCTCGCCAGAAGGGCCAGTCGAATTCGCCGGCCTGAACCGATGATCCCCCCGTCAGGAGGATGAGAGAAGACAGGCAAACAAGAATCCTGATCATGGCAGCTCTCGTGGAGGCAGTGATTGAGCCGTTGGTGGGTTCATCCGGATTCACTCAGTCTTCGCGAGACCGGCGGACCAGAGACCGGGAGGCAAGCCTTGGGGACGTTGCCGCGGCTCGATCTCAACAGGCCCACAGCAACTCGCCTAACGATAGCCGAGCACCAGAAATTCGGCAAGGATCGCCCCGCCGGAAGCGCCCGCGGGCTGCGACGATTCCGCTGATTTCAAGCAAGATGAGGCCCTGTTGCCGCATCACTGGCAACGGGCCTCATCCATCAGCTTCCCAAGAGTCCTGGCAGGCGTGGGCTACTGTTCCTCACCCAGCGCGGGGCCACTCTTGGTTTCCCCGGCACCCTCCAGATCGTCCCCGAGGGCCGAACCGCTTTCGGTCCCCCCCAGATCATCTCCGAGTGTGGAGCCACTTTCAGGGCCACCGAGATCGGCCCCGAGCGTGGAACCACTTTCCATGCCGAGGTCCGACTGGCCGAGATCATTCGCAGGCGCGGCCACTGGCGCCGTTTCGATCACTTCTTCGGTCACGGTTTCGGCCACAGGTTGCTCAGCACAGCCGGATGCGCCCGTCAGAAAACCGACACCGACACCGAGTACCACCAGCAGACTCAGACTTTGCCATTGCATCTCTTGCTGACTCCCAGACAACTCAATCGGATTCGCAAGCCGGGTCTCCGCACGAAGGCCCGAGTCATTGCGATAAGGGTCTCTCTGCACGCTATCGATCCGGCCGTCGAAGGTCAACTGGCCGATGGGGGTTCCAGCAGTGGCCACACCGCATCCGGCTCCGTGATCGGAGGGCTGCACACCTGGTCCCGGCAGACATACGCCGTTGTCTGGCCTCCCATGGGTTCGCGTCCCTGGAACAGCAGAGCCAGCTGGGGAGGGAGCCCCGCGCGATCGCCTGTTCGCAGGTAAGCGACCAGTTTGTTGGGCACGAAACGCTGATGCAGCTCGCGGATCAATGCCTCGCCCAGTTGCGCATCTCGTCCCTCCACAACGACAATCTCACATGTGGGGCCCAGCAGCATGTCCAGTGCGATGAGGGCCTGCCCCGCGGCCCGCGGATGCTCTGCCATCAGGCCCGAAAGGGTTTCCAGGGTGAGTGCGGCGCGATCAAGGAGTCCGCTGTCTCCCGAGAGGCGTCCCAGCTTGAGCAAGGCCAGCGCCGCCAGGCTGTTTCCGGAGGGGGTCGCACCGTCCTGCGTGTCGTGCGTGCGGGTGATGAGTGTCTCGTGGTCGGCGGGGGTGTAGTAGAACCCGGCGCTCTCATCGTCGGCGAAGAGGGTGAGCATCTGTGCTGCGAGCTCCCGGGCCGCCACCAGGTAGCCGGGCGTCCCGGAGGCCTGATACAGGTCCACGAGGCCGTCGATGAAGCCGGCGTAGTCGTCGAGGAAGCCCGGGATGCGCGATTCGCCGTCCTTGAAGACATGCCACAGCTGTCCGCGCTCATCCCGCATCTGCGTCAGGACAAAGTCGGCTCCCCGCATGGCTGCCGCCAGAAACCGTTCCTCCCCCAACACCGCCGCTCCCATGGCCATGGCCGAGATCATCCAGCCATTCCAGGCGACCAGGACCTTCTCGTCCCGGCCGGGTGGGATCCGCCGTGATCTGGCTTCGAGCAAACTCGCGCGGCCGCGGTCCAATTTCCGTTCGAGTTGCCGGGGGTCGATCTCGAGCAGGGCGGCGACTTCGTCGTGAGCCTTGGGCCGGTTGAGGATGTTGCGGCCTTCCCAGTTGCCAGCGGGTGTGACGTCGAACGCAGCGCAGAAGAGACGCGCCTCTTCAGGGCCAAGAATGTCCCGAACTTCCTCGACGGACCAGACGAAGAACTTGCCCTCTTCGCCTTCGCTGTCTGCATCCTGCGTGCTGAAGAAGCCGCCCTCGGGCGCGGTCATTTCTCGGAGGACATAGTCGAGGGTCTCTGTCGCCACCCGCGCATAGAGCGGGTCTCCGGTCATCTGAAAGGCTTCGAGGTAGGCCGGCACGAGCAGGGCGTTGTCGTAAAGCATCTTCTCGAAATGGGGTACCAGCCAGGTCGCATCGGTCGAGTACCGATGGAAGCCGCCCCCCAGGTGGTCGTAGATCCCGCCCCGCGCCATCTTCTCCAGCGTCAGTCGCGCCACGTCGAGCGCCTCGCGGGGCAGGGAGCTGAGGCCGGCGGCCTCCGTAGCGGCGACGTCCTTCTCGGCAGCGGATGTCTCGGGAGTGCCTCCGAACCGCTTCCAGCAGCGCAGCAGCACCCGGATGTCCATGGGGTGCGGAAACTTCGGGGCACTGCCGAAGCCACCGTGTCGACGATCGGCTGCTGCGACCAGGTTGCGCATCGCGTTTTCGAGGACTCCCTCGTCGAGGGGCGAAGGGGACACCGTGGCTCGGGCGACGCGATCAACCGCAGCCACCAGTGTCTGCGCCTGGCTGGTGACCTCGTCGCGGCGTTGTTCCCAGACCTCGTGGATCTGCTGCAGAATGTCAGCGAATCCGGGCATCCCCATCCGCGAGGCGGGTGGCCAGTACGTTCCTCCATAGAACGGTGCCTGGTCCGGCGTCAGGAAGACGGACATCGGCCAGCCACCCCGCTGTGTGATGAGCTGGACGGCGGACATGTAGATCTGATCGATGTCGGGACGCTCTTCCCGATCGACCTTGATGTTGATGAAGTGCTCGTTCATCAATGCCGCGATCGACTCGTCCTCAAAGCTCTCGTGCTCCATGACGTGGCACCAGTGGCAGGCGCTGTACCCGACGGAAAGGAAGACGGGCTTGTCCTCCTGTCGGGCCCGGTCAAACGCTTCGGGCCCCCACGGATACCAGTCCACGGGGTTGTACGCATGCTGGAGCAGGTAGGGGCTGGTCTCGCGAATCAGCCGGTTGGGCCGACGGGCGTCATTCGGTGCAGGGACAGACATGGCGCCTCTCGCGGTCAGGGGGCCTGTTTCACGATCTCGCGGGAGTCTACCGGTTCGGGCGGCAGACCAAAACCTTTGGGGAATTTCGGGGTTGAGGCAAACCGGCACTCACGGCATCATACCGCCCCACACGCGTGGAAGGCGGCGTTGCAGCAAGGAGGACGGGCATGTCACAGGAAGTCTGTTTCCCCATCAGAATCTCGGGCGGCTGGCGATTCCTCGTGCTCGGGGCCGCGGTCGGGTGTCTCTCGATCGGTGCGATGTCGCTCGTCGTGGCCCAGGACATCTTCGAGTTCGGAGCCGGCGTCATCACCGCGTTCGCCGGATATCTCACGCTGCGCCTGGTGCTGAGGAACTCCGGCCAGATGGTCTTTCGCGACGACGGACTTCTCGTCGACTCCCACATCAGCACCGGGTTCATTCCCTGGCAGGACCTGCAGGAACCTCAACGCGTGCGGATCTGGGGGTTGGACTACCTCGGACTGAGCGTGCGCGATCCGGAGGCGTACATTCGCTCGCGTCAGCAGCTCACGGGACTGAAGAATGAGTCGGACCGCCAGTGGTCACAAGGCTTGATCCGACTGGCACATGTGATAATCGGATTTGTCCCCGCGTCGAAGAAGGCGGTCGATGCCGCGCTCTCGCTGTGTGGCTGGCCGCAGTTGCCGGCAACGCTCAATGAATCCGCGATGATGGACTGGCAGCAGCAGAACTTCGGTGCGCAGATCATTATCCAGCGGTTCTTCGTTCCCGACTTCGACCAGATCCAGTCCAAGCTGACGCGTCGCTGGCAGGCCGTCCAGCTGGAGCACCCGGCGCTGGTCAGCGAGACCGAACCGGTCGAAACTCCCCGTACGCGCTCTCTCGCTGGACCTCATCGAATCGCGGCCGGTCAGAAACGCTGCCCGATGTGTGCCGAACTGGTGCAGGAGCAGGCCCGGCTCTGTCGCTTCTGTCGGTATTCGTTCGAGCAGAAGGCGCTGCTCCCCCCGGCGTGAATCACGGAGTGCTTCCTGGCAGTCTGTTGAGCCATCGGCGACACGCACGACGAGCGAGTGCGTCCAGGATTCCCGAATCACTGGCGATTCGAGACCCCCCTCGCTGGTGTTTCGGGCTTGTAGGCCCAGGGCGGCGAGGGCACCACCCGCCTCACGTCTTGCCGTACAGGAACTCCAGCTTGAGCAGGTCCTTGCTGATCAGGCTGTCGATGAAGGTCGGCATGTAGCCCGTGGGCAGCAGCGCCTCGCCATTGCGGTAGTTGTAGATGTCGTGAATGACCGGCTCCTTGCGTTCGGCATCGTAGCCGGCCAACTCACTGATCTGTGTGACGACCCGTCTGCCGCCGGGCATTCGGGTGATCTGCACGATGAGGTCGATGGCGCAGGCGATCTGCCGGTGGATACAGGCGACCGGCAGGTCGACCGCCATCAGCACCAGCACCTCCAGCCGCTTGATGACTTCGTCGGAGCTGTTGGCGTGGACGGTGGTCATCGAGCCGTCGTGGCCGGTGTTCATGGCCTGCAGCATGTCGAGGGCTTCGCCGGCCGCGGCATTCGCCGACGATGATCCGGTCGGGCCGCATGCGCAGTGCATTCCGCACCAGGTCGCGGATGGTGTACTCGCCGGCGCCCTCGACGTTGGCCGGCTTCGTCTCCAGCGTGACGACGTGGTCCTGGTGCAGTTGCAGCTCCTGCGTGTCCTCGATGGTGACGATCCGCTCCTTGTGCGGGATGAAGCTGGACAGGACGTTGAGCATCGTCGTCTTGCCGGTGCCCGTGCCGCCGCTGACCAGGATGTTGCGGCGATCGATGACGCAGGCCCGCAGGAACATGGCGGCCGACGTGGTGATCGTTCCCAGTTCGATCAGGTCGTCCATCGTGAACCGGTACGCCGGAAACTTGCGGATCGTCAGGCAGGGACCGCGCACGGCCAGCGGCGGGATGATGGCGTTCACGCGGGTGCCGTCGGGAAGCCGGGCGTCGACCAGCGGCTGGCTCTTGTCGATCCGTCGGCCGACCTGGGCGACGATGCGCTCGATGATCGACTCGGTCACCTTGTCGGAGATGAACCGCCGGCCGGAAAGCTCGACAACGCCGTCTCGTTCGACGTAGATCTGGTCGCTGTTGACCACCATGATCTCGGTGATCGTCGGCGCGCGGAGCAGATCCTGCAGCGGACCGAAGCCGAAGACCGTGTCCTTCAGGTCCTTCTTGAGCGTCCGGAGCATGAGGTACTTCCGCAGCTCGTGGTGCAGATGCGGCCGCACCAGCGGAAAGACGTCGGCGAAACCTTTCTCGGTCTGCCGGATGCGAGCCGAGAGGTCCGGCTGTTCGTCCAGCTTCAGTTTCTGGCGGGTGAAGTGCAGCAGGTTCTGCAGTTCGGTTTCGCGTTCGGGGACCAGCGTGGCCGGGACGTCGAACTCGTTCCAGGTCAGGCGGTTTGTGCGGAAGCGTTCGTCGTCGCTTTCGAGAATCAGCTGGTTGATGACATAGTCGCGGAGCGTCAGGCCGATGATCTCCTCCAGCAGCGCGTCGTTCTGTTCGCCGAACAGCCTCAGCTCCCGGCAGACGTCTTCGATGTTCTGCTCCAGCAGCAGGATGCTTTCGTTGTTGCCGAGCTGGTTGTTCTCCAGTTCGTACAGGTCGAAGCGTTCGAGCAGCTGCGGTGGACCTTGGTTTCCAGTTCGGACATCAGCGAGCGGAGATGGGCCTCGAGTTCCTGCCGGCTGATGGGCGCGGCTTCTTCGGACTCGAAGGTGAGCGTGTAGGGCCAGATGCGGACCGTCTCGCCGGCCGAGAACTGCACCGTTTCGCCGCCCAGCACCTCCCGCTCGCCGACCATGCAGCTGTTGATGCCGACGTTCTCCAGTGTCAGCTGGCCGTTATCGCGGCGGACGACCGCCTGCCGCTTCGAGACGAGCGGGCTCTTGAGCACGAGCCGGTTCGAGGAGTCGCGCCCGATGGTCACCTCGTCGCTCTCCACTTCGAGCAGCGAGCGACGCGAGTCGTGAACCTTGTTGTACCAGATCTTCATGGCGATCTAACGGTCGACGGGCGCGTTGGCTCGATGGAGATGCGTGCAATCCTCGCTGGTGCGCGTGCGACCAGCCTGCCGGAGAAACCCGCGAGTTGTCGACAACAAATCACCCGGCACCGTCATTATTCTCCAGCCGGCCTGCGAGGACAAACCAGTTCAGCATTGGCGGGAGGTGCCCGGGAAACTGCTCGTCAACGGGATTGTTCGAGACAACGATGCAGGATCTGTCATCTGCGAGAAACCCGAGCCGGGCATCTTGGCTCGCTACAGCGTCGAGAGCGGGTGCAGAGAAGTGGACAGGGGGGGAGTCGAACCCCCGACACCAGGATTTTCAGTCCTGTGCTCTACCAACTGAGCTACCTGTCCCCACAGCGCCAACGTGCCGCAGGGTGGCACGATTGCAGCATGTTAGCCCCCGTCCCGAAGGCATGCAAGCAGCGGTTTCTGCCGGTCTTTGTGATGTCAGATTGACGTCAGATGTTACGCAGTCGCGACAGCCTGCCTGCCGACCGCGGACAGGACCTGCGGGCAATCAACCATCATAACCGATTCGCAGGCTTGGCATTACAGGTGGTGTCCTTGCGCCGGTCCCTGTTGGTATGCGCACTGCGTCAGACAAGCGGCACCTTCGCTTCGAACTTGACACGCACAGGAGCCGAACGATGCACACCACGCCCGCCGTTGTGACCTTGGCCGTTGTTCTCGGAGCCGTCTCAAACGTCTCGGCCAATCACTACCACGAACTGGAGGACACGGCCTACGAACTGCTGCGGGACGCCCGCGCCGTGCGGTGGGCCGTTCGGGAGTCCTGCTCCTACGTCGGAGACTATCGCGAACTGGTTCGCCAGTCGGACGAGATGTACGCCCATGTGTTACACCTGCAGGAGGTGCTGCTGGAGGAACAGCCATTCTCCGTCGTCTGTGAGGAGGTGGACCACATTGAGCAGTCCTTGCGGGCTCTGGACGCACGTCTCCGGCGCTGCTCCTACGGTGTCGGTTATCGCCCGCTGCACTCCGGACGACATGTGTTCGTCAGCCCGTGTCCGACAGGATCCCGGCACGGGATTGAGTGGCAGGTGAATCGCATGACCGCCACACTCAGGGACCTGCACGTCGCGGCACATCACCTCGCCGGCGGCATCGCTGTGCCACCGGAGTCGCAGCCTTACTATCCCGAGAACTCACTTCCGAGTTTCGCGGTTCCTGGGGCCCCGGTTCCGGGAGTCACAGTGCCGCGGGGAGTTGCGCCTCAGGGCCCTCAGTTTTATGGCACTCCGGCGTTGCCCGTCCCGTCGGTCAATCAATCGACACGGTCCTATACGCTCCCCCTGAGGTTCGGCGGGAAGCAGGGACTGGTGGTCCGGTTTGGCGGGTAATTCCCACCGGCCGGTGGCCAGCCCCGACAACGATCATCCCCGGCGCACGCGGTGTGACCGGGGTTGCTGTCTATCGGTGGGTAGGCGGCGTCAGGGGGCCGGCGGCTGTAGCGGGAACACCTCGACATCGACGCCGCGGCTCATCACGACATGCTCGGCTGGTTCAGTCTGGTCGGGAAGCCCGCTGGCAGCGCACAGCCCCTCGAGGGTGAAACTGGCCTGTGCTGCACAGATCTGATACGGGGTGTGATGTACGCGTCCGCTCCAGATCGAGCCACCCTGCCGAGCCGTGAACAGCACGTACCTCTCGACCAGAAAAAACTCGAGCGAACCCGGGGAGGCCGGGGCAGCCTGACCCGCCGGTTCGTACCTGAAGCGACAGTCCACCGGGGAACCGCGGCCATGCTGTCGCTGCGACATGAAATCAACTCGACCGGTCGCGCGGTCCCACCGGTGGGTCATGCGGGCCACGTGATACGGCAACTCGAAGAACGTCTTCGCCCACCAGACGGCGACGCGCGAATTGGCGTCGAGGGAATAGAACCAGACGCCGGGTGTCCCTTGCCGGTCGGTCACATACGTCCGCAGATTCAATTCCTGAAAATGCGACAGGCTTGGGACCACCGGGGCCCAGCGGGGACGGATATTCCGCATGAAGAACGGGACCACGCCCAGCCACTGCGCGGCCCTCGTGCGTGTCGACGCGCAGTCCCTCGGGAAGTGATGCCTGGATGACCCCGGGATCCAGACTCCAGTGCAGGAACAGCAGCTCCTGCCACGACTGGTACTGGGCGGGGAGGCGGGGAGGCCGCTGTTGCTGAGCCTGTCTGGCGTCGAGGCTTGGAGGGTGTGTGGCGTTTCCGGGCATCAGAACAGAGCTTTCAGTTGGTGTGGGCCATGCCTCCGCCGGGCATCGCCTGAGGGAGGAACCGTTGCCAGCAGGCGATCTTCACGAGGATCGCAGCCGCGCGTGCCGAAACGGTGCTCAACAGTCTATGCTCCGGGGATGTCAGATGCCGAACGACTGATCGTGCTCGGGTCCCGTTCTCCGCAACGCTGGCACCTGCTCCATCTCCTCATTCCGGAGGAGCGGATCGACGTGTGCCCCCCCGCGAACTCAGACGAGTCGGGGTTCGACGACATTGCCGACTGGGAGTCGCTGATGGCGAGGCTGTCGGAGATTGCCCGGGTGAAGAATGACGATGTGCTGGGTCAGTTGCGCGCACGACATGCTGCCGACGTCGTCGCTGGGGTGCTGACGGCCGATACGGTAATTGTCGGGCGAGACGATCGGGGAAACCTGGCCGTGCTTGGTCAGCCTCCGGACGATGCGGCGCAGATGCGTCAGGTCGTCGGTGATTGGTTTCGCTGCTACTACCTGGGACGCACGCATATCGCGGCCACGGCGGTCTGCCTGACGACCTGGCAGGGTCTCAGACGCGAGGAGGTCGTGCAGACCGAAGTCAGCTTCGCTGCGGATGCGGAGCAATGGCTGGACTGGTATCTCGCAACCGGGGAACCGTACGGGAAGGCCGGCGGATACGCCTTGCAGGGGGCCGGAGACCTGTTTGTCTCGCGCGTGGAAGGGAGCCTGAGTAACGTGGTCGGCCTGCCACTCGCTGAGACACTGGAGATGTTGCGGGAGTTGACCCCCGATGTCTTCTGAGCCGAAGACGTCGCAGAACGAGCGCGGGACGGCGGGTCTGCAGATTGGTGACCGGCGGATGCCGTCACCATTCTTTCTGGCACCGCTGGCCGGCTACACGCATCTGGCGTTCCGCTTGGCGCTCCGGGAACTGGGAGGGCTGGGACTGGCCACGACCGATCTGGTGCAGGCGACGCTGCTGCTCTCGGGGCGACGAAAGTCGCTGGAGTTGATCGCGACGTCGCCGGCTGACCGTCCGCTCACCGTGCAGATCTTCAGTGGTCAGCGTGACGAGCTGGTGCGGGCGGCGCAATGGCTGCAGCGTCACGACTATCAGGGGGTCGATATCAACATGGGGTGTCCGATGGCCAAGGTCAACGGACAAGGGGGGGCGCGGCTGACGTGTGATCTCGACGGTGCGCGGCATACGGTCGCTGCCGTGGTCGAAGCCCTCCGTATTCCGGTGACGGTCAAGATGCGTCTTGGCTGGGATGCCGACCAGATTACCGCACCGCAGCTGGCCCGGGAGTTCGAGCGTGTGGGGGTTGCGGCGATCACGGTGCACGGCCGGACCCGGCAGCAGGGCTTCCGTGGGATCGTGGACCTGGAGGGCATTCGCCAGACAGTGGCGGCGGTCGAGCAGATTCCGGTCATCGGGAATGGTGATGTCCGGACGGTTGCCGACGCTCGGCGGATGTGTGAGCAGACCGGGTGCGCTGCGGTGGCCATCGGACGCGGAGCGATGCTGGACCCCTGGATCTTCCGGAGGCTGAGCGATCCCTCGTTCCAGGATCCGACGCCTGACGAGCAGATCTCGTTTCTGGTCCGCCACTTTACGCTGATGCGGGAGCAGCACGGCGAGTACAGTTGTGTGCTGTTCCGCAAGTTCGCCGGGTGGTATGGTGCCCGCTTGGGGATTCCAGAAGACTTGGAGGCAACGCTGAGGCGTCTAGGAAGTTCCGTGGAGTTCGACGGTCTGGTCAGACAGATCCGTCGACGTCAGGGGGAACGGGAATCCACGATGCCGACGGCACTGCTGAAGGTCCCCAATGGACCGGTCGAACGCTGGTAGCTCGCTTTTCGCACGTTGCAGGCAGGCGTATGATCGGAACTGCGATCGGGGTGCCGGTGCCCCAGTTGATGAGCTGCGGACGCGAAGATCCGGATGGCCGGTCGCCCTCGACCCACGGCAATCATGCACGATTACTACAAGATCCTCGGAGTCTCCCGGACGGCCACTCAGGAGGAGATCCGCAAGGCCTACAAGAAGCTTGCCCGCGAGAATCATCCGGACGTCAAGCCCGACGACAAGCCCGCAGCCGAACGGTTCAAGCAGGCCGCCGAGGCGTATGACGTGCTCGGAGATGCCGAGAAGCGCAAGCAGTACGACCAGTTCGGGGCCGCCTACAAGCACGCCCGTCCGGGGGGGCAACCGTACGCTGGCGGGGAGCCGGTCGATCTGAACGACCTGTTTGGCGGCGAGATCGATCTGGGGGACCTGTTCGGTGGCGCGTTTGGCGGAGGGGGCGCGCGGGGCCGTCGACGCGGTCCGCCACCCCGTCCGGCACAACAGAGAGGCGCGGACCTCAAGGCAGCCATCCAGATCCCGTTCCAGGTGTCTGCCGAGGGGGGGACGCACGAGGTGGCCGTCCCAAGTGACGGGCAGGTGAGCCGCCTCGACATCAAGATCCCCGCTGGCGTTCGCGACGGGAGTGTCGTGCGACTTGCGGGGCAGGGACATGCCGGCCTCGGTGGTGGACCAGCCGGTGATCTGCTGGTCACGGTGCACGTGGCTCCACATCCGTACTTTCGTCGCGACGGCAACGATGTGCTCCTGGATGTGCCGCTGACCGTCAGCGAGGCGGCTCTGGGGGCCAAGGTGGACGTGCCGACGCTCAAGGAGGGGCAGGTGTCGCTGACGATTCCGCCCGGAACGTCGTCCGGTGCCAGGTTGAGACTGCGGGGCAAGGGCTTTCCCGATCAGAAGACGAAGCAGCCCGGCGACCAGTACGTCATCGTCAAGATCGAGGTCCCCCATACTCTGTCCGATCGGGCGCGGGAGCTGTTCGAGGAACTGTCGACGGAAGCCCCGCTCTCTCCGCGCTCGCGCTGGTGAGACGCGGCGGCTTCGGACTCCGAAAGAAGATCCATGACGTGCAGCACACCGCGTCGCAGCCGTACGGCGATGGACCAGACGTCTGTGCTGCCGCGACCGATGGGGGCGCAACGGACGACGGTGTCCGTAAATGCGGAAGCAGCGGGGGCCGCGCAGGTGACCGACCGACTGCGCTTTCCGAAGTGGCGTCATCTCCGCAGCTCTCACGACTTCCGCCGGGTCTACGATCTGGGACAGCGGTCGGGCGACGGGAAGTTGCTGGTGTTCGGTGCCCTCAACACCGAAGGGGTGACCCGCATCGGCCTCAGTGTGTCGCGAAAGCAGGGGAACGCAGTCCGTCGGCAGCGGCTCAAGAGGCTGCTGCGCGAGGCGTACCGACTCTCGCAGCACGACATTCCCGAGGGGCTGGACCTGATTCTGATTCCTCGACCCAGGACGACAGCGAGCGTCGAGGACTACCAGAAGTCGCTCGTGCGGATCAGTCGTTGGTTGGCAGAGCGACTGCAGCGGCGTGCGCAGCAGTTTGCCACCGGGCCCCGGGAAGGCGACGCGTAAGATGTCCCTGTCCCAGGTCCTCAGTCGGCTGGTGACGCTGATCCTCGTGGGGCTCGTTCTGCGCGTACCAGTGGACGCTGAGTCCTTTGCTCGGGCAACACTGCCGGTTCGAGCCCTCCTGCAGTGCCTACTTCCTTCAGGCGGTCGAGAAGTACGGCCCGCTAAAAGGCGGCTGGCGCGGACTGCGGAGGATCGCCCGCTGCCATCCGTGGCACCCGGGAGGCCATGATCCGCCGTGATCGGTCGCCTCACTCCGGCGCCGTGAGTCCGGCGATGTACTCCGCCAGCGCTTCGCGCCACGGGCGCAACGATCGACCGAGTATCGAGTGCAGCTTGTCACAGTCGAGGACGCTGTAGGCCGGACGCTGGGCCGCTGCGCCGAACTCCGACGACGTGATGGGCGTGACAGTGGTGGCCAGCCCCGCCAGTTCGAAGATCGTGGCGGCAAACTCCGCCCAGCTGGCTGCGCCGGTGTTCGTGGCGTGATAGAGTCCGAAGTCGTTCGTGGCGAGGAGGTCCACCAGTGCGCGGGCCAGTTCGGCCGTCGAAGTCGGGGTGCACCGCTGGTCACTCACGACCCGCAGTTCGTCCCGCGTCTGTGCCAGTCGCAGCATCGTCTGTACAAAGTTCCCCTTGGAGTGGGGAGCGGGATGCCCGTACAGCCCGCAGGTCCGCACGATGAAATGCCGCGGGCAGTAGGCCGTCACGAACTGTTCCCCCGTGAGTTTGCTGCTGCCGTACACGCTCAGAGGGCCGGGGCAATCCTGCTCTGTGTAGGGGTGCGGGCGCACCCCGGCGGCACCGAAGACGAAGTCGGTGCTGACATGCATCAGCGTCCGTTTGTGCTCACCACACCAGCGGGCCAGATGCAGCGGGCCAAAGGCATTCGTGGCGAATGCAGCCGGGGGCTCCTGCTCGGCCTGGTCCACCAGGTTGTATGCCGCACAATTGATAACGACGTCCGGTTCCAAGGCCCCGAGCCGCTCAGAGACGGAGTCCCGCTGGCTGATCTCGATGTCTGAGTGCAGCAGGGGGACAACGTTGTCTCCCAGCAGGGGGAGCAGGTCCCTTCCGAGTTGTCCTCCGGCACCGATGAGGGCAATGGTCATGGGGGAACGTCCTTGTCGCAGAGGAGATGGCGATCGTGGCCGAGAAGATACGCAGTCTAGCCAGCGCACGCCAACTGCAGTCTCCTGCCGACCTGGTGACTGGCAGAATCTGCCACATTCGTGCCTCGAAAACAGGTGAAATCGTCAGTTCGCCCCGGCTGGTCTCGGGGTTGACGGTGGTCTCGGTGTACAAGGCTCGCCAACCGGTCCCATTCGTGGGTGAATGGTACGTGGCCGGTGAGCCTCGATTTCAGAACGGAGTCCGTACGATGTCGATCCGTCGTGCCCTGTTGGTAATTACCCTGGCGTTGTGCCCGACCATGGCCCAGGCGTGCAGTCTGTTTGGCAGCTGTCTGCTTGGCTGCGGACATCGGAATCGCTGCGAATGCGGGCCAGCCCCGTTCCAAAGCGGGGCCGGTACTTCTTCGTGGCTGGGATTCTCGATGGGTCTGAAGGCGCCCTTCTGCGGACTGGGCTGCGGTCCTGCCTGTCCGACGACGTGCGCGGCCCCCTGTCCAACCCCCTGTCCAACCCCGTGTCCGACGCCCTGTCCGGCTCCCTGCGGGCCGGCCTTCGAAACGACACTCTGTCCCCAGTACGAGACCGTCTATTGCCCCCAGCAGTTCACTGTCTGTCGCGAGGTGCCTCAAATCGAGTGCCGCCGTGAAGCCTACACCGAGATGGTGCCGGTGACGGTCTATCAGCAGCAGGTGCGCTACCGGGATGTCGCCGTTCAGACGACACGACGTGTGGCAGAGACCCACACGCGATACGTGCCGCAGCAGACTGTCCGCTTTGTGCCCCAGACGCGACCAGTGGGCACGAACTTCGGCTTCACGCCGGGGTGCAGCGACTGTGGCCCGACGATGTTCCCCCAGTCTGGAGGACTCGCGCCTCAAACCATGTCCCATGCACCTTACAGCGCTGGTTTTCCTGAACTCGCTCCGACCCCGATGACGGTTGGCCCCGGAAGTCCCCTGCGTGCGGAACCAATCCCGCATCCCCAGGACCCGAACAGTGCCTCCCTGGACTGGCAGGCAATTCCCCAGCGACAGGCGACTGGTGGTGCGGCCATTCAGCAGATGGGCTGGCAACAACCGGTCTATAGCCCGACCCCCCAACTCCAGCCGATTCCTTCGGCCGCCGCTGCGTACCGTGCTCGGATGCTCCGTTAACGGCCTCACACGGCTGGAAAAAGTCGACCGAGGCAGGCACTCCTCCAGCGGGGTGCCTGCCTCTTTTCGTGTTTCTGCAGCGAGTCCGGGACCGGGCGTCACAGACGGACGATCGCGCAAGTCTCTTCTAATCGGAATGGTCAACGCGGGTTTCCCGAAGACCCTGTTCGGCAGATCTTTCCACGCGAGGCCGGTCGCGCAATCAGGCGATAACTCCACGGACGAGCAAGTCTTATCCAGGAGCATCCTCATGACCGTGGCACAGTTTCCTCCCAATCGCAGATTCGACAGCACGCATGGGCCCGAAGATCGCCGGCACTCCGACCATCGCCGCGGGGAAACACACCGCGGGCCGAGGCCTTGGGTAACGTTGTGCGTGGGGGTGTGTGCCACGTACCTGGGCATGCATATGCTGATCGCCCGTCCGCTGACGCAGCGGGTGACGGATCTGGGCCGCGAAGTGACGTCGCTGCAGATCGGGATGCGTCAACTGGCAGGCACTCGCGAAGGTGTGACGTCCGCGAATGATCTGTTGACCAGTCTCAACCTGCAGACCGAGCGCCTCCGCGGCGCGCGCATCGCCGTGGAACAGTCGCGCCGGTTGCAGCGCGAGGTTCACGAGCAGGCGGAGGGGGCGCAAGTCGCCATGGCAGCGTTGCAGG
The DNA here is from genome assembly GCA_963715185.1 of uncultured Planctomycetaceae bacterium. GTDB lineage: Bacteria > Planctomycetota > Planctomycetia > Planctomycetales > Planctomycetaceae > CAVPPT01. The sequence continues at coordinate 170,818 of CAVQRG010000006.1, read as the reverse complement.
AAGCAGCCCGGCTGCAGGCCGAGGTGATTGAACAAAGTCGTCAGCTCGCTTCGCAGCTTGGTGTGCTGGATGAGCTGGCGCTGCTGGAAGGCCGGATCGCCGCCTTGGCCGAATCCACGAGCGAGCAGGTCTCGGAACTCGATCGGGCTGATCGAGAATCTGCAGCAGCTCGGGGCTCTCAAGCGGCGCGTGGCCATCGAGTCGCTGGGCATCGACAGCGCTCAGACACAGCTCTCGCAACTGGTCGGTCTGAAGAAGGCCGTGGAGCAGAGCGGTCGCGATGGGATGGACGAGGCCCAGGGGACCCTGTCGGAACTGGCGGAACTGAAGGCGGTGATGATTGCCATGGGGAGCGACATTCCGCTGGCCAGAACGGTCACCGATTCCCTGATCGGACTTCGTGACTCGCTGGTTCGCGATCATCTCGAGATCGAAACGGCCCGGGATCATGCCGATCGTCTGCTGGCTCTGGAGGCCTCGCTGGTGACGACCCCTGCAGTCGACATCGCGGCCGCCCAGCAGAACCTGAACGGATTGATCACGCTGGAGCAGAAGCTGGTCGGCCAGGACGACTCGATTCGCTCGGCTGTCGAGTCGCTCGAACTGCTGGCCGACCTGCAGCAGGAGTTCCAGACGCGTGTTGGGCAACTGGAAGGTGTACGACGCGGCCTGATGGAAGTTGTGATGCTCGAAAGCATGGTGGTGCGGACCGTCCGCGCACTGCAGCCGCTGACGGAACTGACGGATCTCCAGCGTCTGGATGGTGCCGCGCTCCGTGAGATCGCCCGCAGCTATGTCGGTCAGCCAGGTGCTCGCCGCGTCGCCAACTATGACGGTGACACGCCAGTGACGCGGACATCCGACCTCTCCGCCGGGCAGCAGGAGCGACTCGTCCCGCTCCCCCCAGTGGAGGACTGAGTGGACAAGTTGCCGGCCGGCCGACTGTCTCCTCAGGCCGGTGTGTGTCAGACTGGCCGGCAGGCACGCGGAGGCGTCAGCGTCCCTGCGAACCGACAGTCCATCGCGAACACAGCACGACAGGCATGGCCACGGGCGGCCAGGCCCGTCGTTGCATCGGGCCGGAGTGACGTGTGAGGGGCGTGATGGCTGATGAACTCCCGCAACATCCTGCGTGCCTGTCGGACGATGCACTCCTGGCGGAATGTCGAGTCGAACGGCTGCGGCGATCGGGGCCCGGGGGCCAGCACCGGAACAAGGTCGAGACCGCGGTACGGCTGACACATCAACCGACCGGTCTGTCTGTCGAAGCGAGCGAGCGGCGCAGCCAGTCGCAGAATCTTGCCCGGGCCCTGAGGCGTCTGCGGCTGGAGTTGGCGATCGGGCAGCGCCGGCGGGTGGGCGTCACTCCGACCACCGCATGGCAGGCCCGCTGCCGGCTGGGACGGGTCGTCATCAGCGAGGAGCATGCTGACTTTCCCGGTCTGCTCGCCGAGGCACTGGACACGCTGGCGGCCGAGGACTGGGACGTGGCGGGCGCGGCGGGTCGGCTGCGATGCAGTGCCACGCAACTGGTGAAGCTGCTGTCGCGGGATTCACGGGCGCTGCAGGAGCTGAACCGACAGCGTGCGGAGCATGGTCTGCGACCACTGCGACCCTCGTAGTCTGTCGACGGGGGGCGACCTGTTGTGGTGTCGCTTGCGTGCGGGTCACCTGACCTCTCAGAATGGCCGTCTGGGTTACGACTCCATTCGCTGGACTTCTCCCGATGTCACCCGCTGTTCCGCGTCGCAACATTGCCTGGCATGGGCTGGCGTCCATGCTGCTGGGGCTGGCGTTGATCGCGCTGGAACTGCGCTATTCGCTGTTGCTCACGTCATCGGGATCGTTCGGGCGTGCCGCGATGCTGATCCTGGGAACGATCCTGTCGGTGTTCGGTCTGAAGGAGCTGATTGCCGGATGGTGGCCGGGGCTGCGGAGTCGTCGCTCGGCGCAGCTCATCCGCCACCGGTTCATGCTGCCCGTCGAGGGGCAGGTGTATGCCGTGATTATGACCGTGCTGTTCGCGGGCTCGCTGCTGGGGCGCTCGAATATGCTGTTGCTGGTGTTCTCGATGATGGCGGGTCCGTTCGTCCTCAACGGAGGCATCGTGTACAGCATGCTGAACCGCCTGGTCGTCCGTCGGTCGCTGCCGCAGCGCGTGATGGCCGGGGAGCCTTTCTCGGTGGAGATCGCGCTGCGAAATCCAAAGCGCTGGTTGTCGGTGTGGCTGATGGCGGTCCGGGATCAGGTGGACAACGGACGGGAACGGCTGCACCCGGAGGTGTTGTTCATGCGGGTCCCCCGGCGCAGCGAACGTGCAGGACGTTATCAGTTGCGGCTCTCGCAGCGAGGGCGCTATCAGTTCGGTCCGGTGCAGGTCAACTCCCGGTTCCCCCTCGGACTGGTGGAGCGGGGACTCGTGCTGGCCGAGGCGGGACAGGTGCTGGTCTACCCGCGGATTGGCCGACTCTCGACCGGCTGGCGACGCAAGCTGGTCAATGCAACCGAACTGGTCACGCAGTCGCGGAGCCATGTCGGGGCCTTCGATGACGACTTTCACCGCATTCGTGAGTACCGTCCCGGTGACGATCCTCGCGCCGATTCACTGGCGCACGAGTGCCCGTATGAGCGATCTGATGGTCCGGGAGTTCCGCGAAAGCCGCGACCGGCGCCTGGTTGTACTGCTGGACGCCTGGGGACCGCTGCGGGGAACTGCCCGCGATCGGGACCGCTTCGAATTCGCCGTCAGTCTGGTCGCCACCATCGCCCTCGAGCAGATCCGCAGCAGTCGCGGTGGAAATCTGTTCGTCGCGATCGATGGTCAGGTGCCGGGGCAATGGGGGGCGCGATGCTGCCGGCGTCGAGTCGCTGCTCGACTTGCTGGCACTCGTGCAGCCTCATCCGCAGGCCGACCTGAAGCAGCTGCTCGCCGTGGCGCGACCGCATCGCACCTCCCAGAGCCGGACGATCGTAGTGACACCTCGCGAGGAGGGGCCGCTGTCGTTGGAATCGTCATTGGGCGAAGAGCCTCTCGGATCGATCGGGGTCCTGGAACGACCTCACGTGGTGGTTGCGGATCCCGCCGCACTCGCGGATGTGTTCACGCTGGAGGAGAGCTGAATGAAATCAGGCGCTCACAGTCCGGCCAATTCGCATGCGCAGCGACTGGAGTCGGTGCTGCAATTGAACCTGACCCTGATGCTGTGTCTGGCCGGGACCATCTTCGCCGCAGCGGAGGGCAGTCTGTTGCCCCTGTTGACTGTCCCGCTGGCGGTATTGGCGTTGTTTGTAACCGACCGGCAGGGCACCTTCGCGCTCACCGGGCCTTGGGCAAACGCCTGTGGGCTGGCGGGCGTCCTGCTGGCGCTGGGCGAGTTCTTCAGTGGCGGCATCGAAGCCCGGTTGCTGGCGTTCGGTCACCTGCTGATCTACCTGACGTGGGTACTGCTGTTTCAGCCGAAGCATCGCTTACAGTACTGGCTGTTGTGTGCTTTGGCGGTGCTGCAGGTGGCCACCGCTTCGGTGTTGACGCAGGCGCTGTGGTTCGGTCCGTCGCTGATTCTGTTCGTCGTTATCGCGCTGTGGACGCTGTCGGTGTTTTCGCTGTATCGTGCGGTGCGCAAGTCGGAAGGACTGGTCCAGCAGTCGGACGGGCTCACGGGGCACAGGCGTTCTGTCGTTCTGGAAGTGGCCGCGTCGGCCAACCGGCTGTCCGGCGGTGAGAGCCTCAGCCGCAACTCGCTGAATACCGAGGCGGGGCAGCGGCTGCTTGATGGCCGGTTCGTTGCAGGGGTGGGGGTGTATGCCGCCCTGTCGATGCTGGTCGCGGGTCTGTTCTTTGCCTTTACACCCCGCGTCTGGGTCGGGCGCTATGAGTTGCTGGAGAACAGCTTGCTGCCGCCCGAGCGGGCCCTGACGGGGTTTACCGAAGAGGTCCGCCTGGGGGATCTGGGGGAAATCCTGGAGAGTGCAGACCTGGTGATGCAGGTTGACCTGTTCGATCTGGCGTCAGGGACCCGGATCGATCCGGACGAGTTTGCGGCGCTCTCTGGTCTCGATGCGCCACTGTTTCGTGGTGTCGCCCTCAGCCGCTACTCACGCGGTCAATGGTCTCCCGCCGAACGGTCCTCGGTGTCCTTGCGTCCGCGTGACGATGCCGAGATCCGTCGGTGCGCGCAACGACCTGGTCGAGCAGCGGATCCGGTTGCAGCCGATTCACACCCCGACCCTGTTCGCCATCCATCCGGCGGCCGCCTGCACCGAGGAGGAGACTTCCTTCGAGCCGGGGATTCGCGAGGATCTGATGACGGCGGTCTTTCGCCGTGCGGGCGGCCGCGATCGCGTTGATCGCTGGGTGAGCAGCCCGTTCGAGTACCGGGCCTACTCGTGGAAACCAGATCGCAAACCTCCGGGGCCCAGCTTCTGGAATCGGCGTTCCGAGAAGCTGATGAGTGACTATCGTCGGGGATTGATGCAGCTTCCCGCGGGACTGGATCGATTGCGGGAGCTGACGGCTGAGATCACAGAGCCTGCGCCCGGGGAACCGCCGCCGACGCCTGCGGAACTTGCCCGCCGCTGCGAGGCGTATCTCCGCGATTCCGGTCAGTTCAGTTACACGTTGAATCTGTCCATTCAGGATCCGCTGATCGATCCCGTCGAAGATTTCCTGTTCAATCGTCGGCAGGGCCACTGCGAGTACTTCGCCACGGCCTTGACGCTGATGCTCCGCGCCGCCGGGATCCCGTCACGACTCGTCAGTGGGTTCAAGGGGGGGGACGTGAACACGGTGACCGGGCGTTACGAGGTGCGCCAGTTGCACGCCCATGCCTGGGTGGAAGCCTGGGCGGACGATGAGTGGCTTGTGCTCGACCCGACACCCGCGGGTCGCGATGCGACTGTCCAGGCCATGGCGTCTTCGAGCAGCTATCTGTGGACCGACTGGAACAATCGGCTCCGCTCCGTCTGGGCGACGGCGACAACGCTCACGCAGCAGCAGCAGAAGAATCTGTTCTATGATCCGGTGATGAATACGGTTCGAAACTGGACGGAGGTGGTCCGGGAGCAGGGGATCGGACGGGGAGTTCTGCCGGCCCTGCTGAGTTTCCTCCGATCCCCCCGGCGATGGTTCAGTTGGGAGGGGGGGCTCGTCGCCTTTGGTCTGGGGGTGCTGCTCCTGGCTGTGGTCAGTGGTGTGCGCAGACCTGATGCGCTGGATTCGTCGTCGCTTCATGGGTTCACAGACCGGACGACGTCAACGGGTCCGCATGGTGGTGCCGTTCTTCGAGCGATTTTGTCGCATTGCCCGTCAGGCCGGTGCGGTGCGCTCGCCCGATCAAACCCAGCGCGAGTATGCCGACGCGTTTGCTCAGTCGTTGTCGAAGATGGGAACCACGAATGGCACAGAACTGGATTCCCGTCGGCTGATTGACGCCTTCTACCGCATTCGGTTCGGGAATGCCGAACTGCCGGCATCGGAGTCAGGCGATCTCGACAGGCTTCTGGATGACCTGGAACACAGGCTGAAGAACGGCAGTCGCCCGCAGGTCTCGCCGTGAAGACCTGCCGCAGGCAGGTGAAGTCGGCCAATCTTCCCCTGTGCTGATCGATGTGACGGCCGCAGGTTCCCGAAACAGCGAACGGCTCGACCTCTTGGGATCGAGCCGCTTGCTTGCTGTTGGAATTCGGCTGTCGCGGTGGTCAGTTCACTTTGGCCTTCTTCTTGGGCTTTGCGGCCTCGTCGGTCTTGAGTGCACCGTTGAAGCCGGCTGCGCGCAAGGCCGTGATGGCCGCCTGAATATCGATGTCGCTGCCTGTAATCGTCAGCGAGGACGCCTCCTCATCACCCGTGACGTTGCTGACACCGGCGACTTTCCCGACGGCTCCCGAAGCGGCCTTGACGCATCCTCCGCAACAGAGGTGGACACCGGTCAGCACCACGGAATCGGCCTTTGTGCCCTCTTCCACGTTGATTTTCGGCAGGCGCAGCTGCTTGCCATCGTGCGTGCCCGTGCCGGCGAAGCCCTCGCGGGCCAGACGACGAAAGGCCTGATTCGCAGACTTCTGGTCAGTGGCTGCGAATGTCACCTGGCCGGCATCCTTGTCGACCTTGAGGTCGGTCACGCCATCAGCCTTGCTCAACGCCCCCTCGATGGCTTTCACGCAACTCGGGCAACAGATGTGTACCTTCTCAATCGTCACGTCACCTGCCAGGGCGGGCAGTGGGAGCAGACAGGCCGTGATTTGCAGCATGAGTTTTCGCATCGCCGTAGTCTCCACGATCCAGGGGGTCAAGGGAGTGCGCGGTCCCATGGCATTGTCCAGGGGTGCGCACCGCCTATTGTCCAACGCCTGCGATTCCGCGTCAATCGCTGTTCTTGACCGGGGGAGTGGACCGCGTCCGGCGTCCCCGATCCGGGGTGGAATGGTCAGGACAGGAGTTCGCGGAGCGGTGATCCGGCGTCCACGATCCGCAGCGGGCGTCCCTCGGGCGTGATCATCTCTTCATCCGCGTCGATGCGCAGGCAGGTGCACATCGTCTGGAACAGGTCGTCGACCTCGACCGGTTGATCGACGATCTCCATGCCGTCGTCGCTGGTCTTTCCGAGGCAGCGTCCTCCCTGGATTCCGGCGCCAGCCATCAGCATGTTGAAGTTACGGGCCCAGTGGTCGCGGCCGACTTCCGGCGTGCGCTGATTGATCTTTGGCGTCCGGCCAAACTCGCCCAGCACCAGGACCAGCGTGCGATCGAGCATGCCGCGCGACTTCAGGTCGCGCAACAACTGCGAGACTCCCTGATCGACTTCGCCGGCTGTTCGGGGCATGTTCTGCCACAGGTTGCTGTGCATGTCCCAGCCCCCCCGCTGCACCTCGACGAACGGGACACCCGCTTCGACCAGGCGTCGCGCCACGAGGCAGCCTTGGCCAAAGGGATGCTTTCCGTACGCATTCTTGAGTTTGTCGGGCTCGTCGGCGAGCTGGAACGCCTGGAGGCGGTCGGAAGTCATGATGCGGGCCGCCTTCGTGTACAGCTCCTGATGCTCGTAGGCCAACGCCTCGGCCCCTGCGGCGGCGAAACCGTCGTCCTGCTGCCGCAGCAGTCTGAGACGCTGTTGCAGGCGTGCGTCGCCCAGCTTGCTGGTGACGTTGGCCGGCAACTCTCCGGGGCGGTCCAGAACGAACGGCGCCACCTTCACCCCCAGGAACCCGGAGCTGATCGTGTTGCCAATGCTTACGAAGTTGGGAATGTCGGAATCCGGGTCTCCCAGCTTGTGGGCGACGACAGCACCGAAGTGGGGATGGCTGGCCGTTCCGGTCAATCGGCGACCGGTGCGCAGGTGATACCGACCCCGTTCATGGGCCGCCTCCTTCCCGGCGACGGAGCGGATCACAGCCAGTTCTCCCGCCACTTTGGCGAGCCGGGGCCAGTATTCCGCGAAAGCGACACCGGGAATGGCGGTTTCGATGGATTGCGTGGGGCCACCGTTCTCGGTGCCCGGTTTCGGGTCCCAGGATTCCATCTGGCTGGGAGCGCCGGTCAGAAACACCATGATGCACGCCCGCCCCTGACGCTTCATCTCGTCGGCGCTCAGCCCCAGTCGGCCGAGAATGCCCATGCCCGTGAGTCCCGCGAAGCCACTCCCCCCGAGTTGCAGCAGGCGACGGCGCGTAATCAGTCCATGCTGATCGAGACAGACATCCAGCAGGTTGTTGTTCATGGTAGCTCCCGGGGGACAGGCAGGCTCGGTCCCGAGCGGCCTCGCGGCGAGGAGGGGCGCCACGGGTCGTCCACGACATTGGCTGCAAACCTCTCAGCGTTTCGTGAGAAACTCCGTGGAATTCACAAGTACCCACATCAGGTCATCAATGGCCTGTGGGCGGTTCTTCGTAGGCGCGAATGTAGTCGTCGTAGCGGCTCAGTTCCGCCTCGTCGGGTGTCCGGGCGAGGACGCCCAGAAAGGCCTCCGTGATCAGCTCCCGGTTCCCTTTGATGCCGCCCAGTTCCTTCCTGAGTGGACTGGCGGCCAGCCGGGCCTGCAACGTCTCGTTGTTCATCATCATCAGCGCCTGTTGAATCGAACCTTCCAGGTCGCGTTGGGGCAGCGACATGTTCTGCTCGAACGTGCTGTTGAGCTGGCGCTTCAGGCTGGGGTTGTCACCAACGACGCCCTCGACGTTGTCGGCGATTTCGTACGGTCGCAGCCGGGTGGGGCGCACCGCGGTGAACAGGTCCTGGTCGTTCGTGATAGTGCGGATCTCGCGTTGATAGAACCGCGTGTTCATCAACAGACGGAACAGCCAGCGCGGATCGAAATTCTGATAGCGAAACTGGGCCGCGATGCGATTGACGACCAGTTGGTAGACGACATCCTTGTCGGGGCCCAGGCTGTCGACGGGATAGAAGCCGTCCCCGATCAGTTCGCTCCAGATGCGGTTCACATAGGCGCGGGCGAACCAGTAGTTGTCGGGGTTGTAGATCAGGTACGCAGCGACCGCCACACGCCGCTGGTCCGGTTTCAGATCCTCGGGAGGCTTCTCGCCGAGCAAGAAGCGGGCCTGCATCTGCGTCTTTTCCGTCGGATCATACTGATCCGTCATGTAGTATTTGCCGGGTGCGAAGAACGCGGCCATCTCATGGAACTGCTCGCGCTTCCAGGTGTCGAAGGGATGGTCGTGGCATTCTGCGCACTGAATGCTGATACCCATGAAGATGCGCGCGGTCTGGGACGCGATCAGCTCCGGCTCCCGATTGCAGGCGAGGACAAAGTTGTTGGCCCCTTCGTCCTGCTGCCAGCCGTTGTCCTGGGGTTTCGTGTCCTTCTGTCGCTGCGGCGTCGCGAAGACCAGCTCCGCCACCACGGTGTCCCACCTTACGTTCGCGCGGAATGTTTCGAACAGCCAGTCTTCGAGGGCCTGTGGGTTGACACTGTTCCGGTTCGCCGGTGAGTCCTGGAAGATGACCGACTTCCAGTATCGGGCCCATTTGCGGGCATAGGCGTCGGTCTCCAGCAACGTGTCGATCTGGCGGGCACGCTTCTGGGGATGGGCGTCGGCAACGAAGGCCTTGACCTCCTCGGCCGATGGGCGTTGTCCGGTCAGGTCGAGGGTGACCCGTCGAAGGAACGTCTCGTCGTCCACGATTTCGGCAAAGTCTGTACGTGTCTCCCGGGACACGTAGCGCGACAGATCGCTGTCCAGGTCTTCGGAGGTGTAACGGACGCTGCGCGCCAGCGCGCTGGGCCGGCAGCGAACTGCGGATCATCTCCATCGCGCGGAGCTTATCCTCCCGCGTTTTGAGGTCGGGCCACTTGGCAGCCGGCTGTTTCCCCTTGGCCGACTTCTGGGCCAACACGGGGGACGCCAGAGCCCCCAGCAACAGCGAGGCCAGAACCATGGCGCAGAAACCGGACGACGGTCGATAGGTGGGTTCGGCGCGAACGTTCATCGGACCTCCGCAAGAAGAGCGATCGTCAAGTGAGAATGCCGCAGCCCGAGCATCAAGTATAAGTTGCTCCGGGCGTTGTACAAGCGCCGATCTGCGCGCAGCGCATAACAGCACCTTCAAGGTGGTGTGGCGGGCCCCGCCGGCCCGGAGTGGCCGGGGACCACTCGCACTGGCGGACGAGAGGTCTATTGCATCAACCGATCACCAGCCGAAGTGCTGGATCAGCAGGACCAGCCGTCGGGGAGAATTGCGCCCCGCGGGACGATGTTGATCCCATCGTGCACGACGATCGGATGGCACTCCGCCTCGAGTTGCTGACTGGCGCGGATGGTGACACCGGCGCCAATCCGGCTGTTCTTGTCGACGATGGCATGCTCGATGACGGAACCGTCGCCGATCCCCATGGGGGGACGCTGCAGGCGCGCGTTCATCTGGTGGTGATCGTCGGACTCGAAGTAGTCAGCCCCCATGATCACGCAGTTGCGGATGGTCACGTCCCGTCCAATGTGGCACCGCAAACCGATGAGACTGTTTTCGATGACCGTCCCGTGATCGATACTGCAGCCGTCCGCCACCAGACTGCCCAGGACCGTGGCGCCGTCGATGCGTGTGGGAGGGAGAAAACGCGGCCGGGTGAAGATCGGTGAATCCTCATCGTCGAAACGGAACGGCGGATCCCGATCGGCCAATGCCAGGTTGCACTCGAAGAAGGCTCGAATGGTGCCGATGTCCTCCCAGTATCCGTCGAAGGGATGCGCCTGCACATGGCGGGACCGGATGGCCGCCGGAAACACCTCGCGACCAAAATCTTCGTAGCTGGTCTTTTCAAGCAGGTCGATCAGCGTTTCGCGATTGAAGAGGTAGATGCCCATACTGGCCAGGCAATCGCGCCCGCGACTGTTGAGGCGATGCTGCTCGAACCAGGCCGGGTCCGTCCGCACGATGTCCAGCTCTTTCTCGGTCTGCGGCTTCTCCAGGAACCCTTCGACGCGCCCCGCGTTGCTCAGCCGCATGATCCCGAAGGACTTGGCCTGTTCGCGACCCACGGGCAGCGCCGCGATCGTGACGTCGGCATCGGCCTCAAGATGCGTGTCCAGCATGTCGCGGAAATTCATGCGATACAGCTGGTCGCCGGAGAGCACGAGCACATAGTCGATCCCGTGTTGCCGGATATAGCGCAACTGCTGGCGGACGGCATCGGCGGTCCCCTGGTACCACTGGTCCGCATCCATCGTCTGCTGCGCCGCGAGAATCTCGACGAAGCCTGGATCGAACGGGTCGAAGCGATAGGTCTGCCGCACGTGACGATGCAGGCTGACAGAATTGAACTGTGTCAGCAGGTAGATCCGGCGGATGCCACTGTTGAGGCAGTTCGAGATCGGAATGTCGATCAATCGATACTTGCAACCGAGAGGCACGGCTGGCTTGGAGCGCTCCGCCGTCAGCGGCAACAGCCGCGTTCCCTTGCCACCACCCAGAATCAAGCACGCGACGTTTTTCATGTGCTCAGTATGATCACTTCCCCTGCGGGAATGCAATCACACCAAGACCCGTTCTGGCGGACAACGACGGCTTAGTGAAACCGGATTTCGCCTCCGAAGGTCAGACCCTGAATCGCCAGGTTCTGGCGTTCCGCATCGAGGATGATCGCCGGTGCGTTGTTCGCTTCGTTGTAGACAATGTTCTCGTAGGGACGCGAGACCTGCGAAAGCAGGTAGAGCTGGTAGCTGACGAATACCGAGAGATGGTCGGTGAGTCTGAGGCGGGCGTAGGTGGACAGGTCCAGCGCCGGCGCGAAATCCGAATCGGTATCCTGTGTGGTCATCCGACCTTCGGTCGCACTGAAGATCTGCTCGGTATACACCGTGTCCTTGTGGCGATTAAAGCCCACAAGCAATTTTGGAGTGACGCCCAGCGTCACCCGTTCGTGCAGGAACAGCTCCGCCCGGAATCCCAGGGTCGGGCCGAAGATGTTGTTGCGCGATCGGGAATTGATCTCGGGATTCAGGTTCGTGAAGTTGTCCCGTCCGGTGACGATGAACCGCTCGCGAAAGTTGAGCCACTCCACACCCATCAATGGCTGAACCTGAATGTGCTGATTCGGCACGACCGGGTTGAACACGAACATCGCTTCGGTGCCGAACAACTCGGCCCGGCTGGTCACCGACATTCCCTGGTCGAACAGGATCGTGGAGGTGACGTTCGTGGGCACGACCTGACCCTGTTGGCCATCGATCTCCAGCGAGATCCCCGGGACCCGCAGCAAGCCGGTCGGAAAACCGTTGAACAGCAACTGTGTGGGGGCATACACAGTCGTTCCCCCACCCTGTTCGAGGCCCCAGATCGAAGCCTCAAAGCTGCCGACCCGTGTCGGAATTCCGAGCGACGCCTTCACCCCATTATTGCTGGCGAAGTCGACCGGGCTGGTATCGGCGACGAAGTAGTTGACTCCGCGCGGGTCGATCACCGGGATCCCGGATCCGAGTTCAGTCCCGGCTCGTTCGTTCATGCCGGAGACGGGCGCTCCGATCAGCAGGTTGCCCGGGTCTTCGTAGTCCCAGTTGAGGTATTCGAAGCGGATCCAAGCGGTCTGCAGGGCTTGTCCTACTCCGCCCAGATTCAGTTGCCCCTCGTGGAAGCGATCTTCGGGCAGGAGTTCATAGGCCGTCTGCTGCAGGCCAGGCGGGCAGGCGCCTCCCGGCGGGCAGGCCCCGCCATAGGGACCAAGCGGTGGGCAGCCTGTGCCTGCCACATGGTGCGGAAAGCCGCTGTGATTCCCGGAAAACAGCGGGTCGACAATCGGCTCGGCGAGGTGGTGGACGGAGCGCCCCACATCGCGAAAGGCCTGTCGAATCCCGTCTTTCGGGGGCCCAGCGTATCCGGTCTGCTGAATCGGTGGGGGGGCATACTGGCTCTGAGCCTCGGCCACCGACGGCAGCAGCAGCAATGCTCCCGTCAGAATTCCCCAGAACGGCCGACCGATCATGGCGTTGTTCCCGGCTCAAGTCTTTGCCATATAGTGTGTTGCGAGGGGTGGCGGCTCGGGGGCACAGACGTGCTGCGCCGTTGGAGTCGCTTCCTCATCCTCTGTATCGGCTGTGCCGAATGTCCGGCTTTGGCAAAGCTGTCAAACTTTGACGATTATTCGGGTTTTGACGCCTGTACGAGTCGGGGGCCGAGAATCGGGGTTGGGCAGCCGACGCTCGGCTCGTCTGCCGTGCAGGTGATGGGATCTGGCAGGTGGGGGGGCGCTTCGCTGGAGTGGGGCGCGGGAGCGATCGGCTCAGTGGGGAGACACGTCAATGCTGGAACAGAAACTCTTTCGAGTTGAGCACTGCCCAGCCGATGTCCTCCAGCGCGAGTCGCTCGTCCTCCGTAGCCGCTACATGGGCCAGCGCGGTCTGCATCTCATCGGTTGACGGGGGACGGCAGAGCGCCCGGAGGTAGAGCTGCGTGATGATCTCCGGGTGCGTGCGTCCCTCCTCCAGCAGTCGCGCGATCGTGCCGACATCGGACGTCAGCTTCTCGTGGACTTTGGCACCGTTAATCATCTGCAGCGCCTGGGAGAGGTTCGAATCTGCGGAGCGTTCACACTCGCAGGCCATCTGCCGTTGCGGCTGCCCGAACACCTTCAGGAACTCGTGGTCGGGAGGAGGCTCGGGCAACTCGCTGGCCCGCGTCCCGGCGGGCACTCCCCCGAACGGCTCGGGCACCCCCGTGACCTGGCAGATTGCATCCAGAAGCTGCTCGGCCGAGAGCATCCGCGGGACGGCATGGGAGAAGTACCGTTCGTCGTTGGCGTTCAACCGGTTAGTCGCTGTGGTGCGCTGATAGGTGTGACTGTTGAGGATCTGCCGGATCAGCGACTTGCGGGAGAAGCCCTGCTCGGCGAACTGACGAGCGAGCGCGTCCAGCAGCGCGGGATTCGACGGGGGATTGGACTCACGAAAGTCGTCAACGGGGTCGACGATCCCGCGGCCGAGCAGATGGCCCCAGATGCGGTTGACGATGGCTCGGGTGAAGAACGGATTCTCGGAGCCTGTCAACCAGTTGACGAAGACCTCGCGTCGATCCTGTCCAGCGGGGACCTGCCTGTCGCCCGTCAGCGGGAGGTGCACAGGCATGGTGGCGCCGGTGCGAGGCTGCGTGACTTCACCGGTCGACTTGAGGAAGACCACTTCCTCGTCTGCCCGCGACCCCGACTTGCGATCGACGCGCGCGAAGGCGGCCCCCAGCCCATAGTAGTTGTCCTGGGTCCAGCGCTCGAACGGATGATTGTGGCATTTCGCGCACTGGATACGAATGCCCAGAAACAGTTGGGCTGTCGTCTCAGCCGCGTCCAGTGGGTCGCGGCTGGCACGCCAGTAGTTGGCAGCCGGATTCTCGAACGCGCTCCCCGTCGCGGTGAGCAGTTCGCGCGAACTGATCCATCGGTTGGTCCCGGAGGATCCCCTCATAGATCCAGTGGTGAAACTTGGCGACTCCGGCCGGCGTCAACGTGCCGCTGTTGCTGCGGAGCACATCTGCCCAGCGGAGAGTCCAGAAGCTGGCGTGGTCCGGCGAGTCGAGCAGTCGATCCACCAGTCGAGACCGCTTGTCGTCGGCAGGGTCATCGAGGAAGGCGTTGGTTTCGGTGAGGCTCGGCAGGCGTCCGCACAGATCCAGAAATGCCCGACGAAGGAAATCAACGTCGCTGCACAGTGCGGACGGGAGAATCTGCAACCGTCGCAGCTTGTCGTTGACCAGCCTGTCGATGAAGTTGTGCTCCTCCGGATGACTCCAGGCGAAGCCCGGGATCTGTTCCAGGAAGGTGAGGTTTACGGTGTCCATCTTCTCGAGGTAACGGGCCAGGATGGCCACCTCGCCGCGGCCTGACTTGGTGACAAGCCCGTCAGCCGAGACGGTGGCGATGGTGTCGTCCGAGGAACTGAAGACGGTGAGTGCGGTGACGTCGCGCAACGTTCCATCGCTGAAGGTGCCCATGGCCAGCAGTTGTTGGCGCGCCCCGCGGTCGTGAAAGACGCGATCCCCGGGGAGTACTTCGATCTTCGTCAGCTCGGGGAGAGACGAAGTGTCGATGCGCAGCCCCTCAGCGATCCATTGCCGCAACACCCGGTGAGGTGCATCCCCCCGATGCAGCCGCTGCCCTCCGGCATGTGAAATCTCCATCAGCGGCTTCTTCAGGATCAGCGACGCATCCGGATGAATGGTGTTCGTCCTCCGACCCTGGAACTCGGTGCGCAGCGTTTCGAGGTCGAGAGGCGGATCATACCCCCGCAGCGAGAGTCGAAATCCACCCTTGCCGGACGGCGATCCATGGCAGGCGCCCATGTTGCAGCCGGCCTTGGTCAAGGCGGCGAGCACCTCGGTTCGAAAGCTCACGGGATTGCTGGTGTGCGACTGTCTGACGAGTACGTCGACCTCGTCGGTCTGCCCCGTCGACAACGTTGCGATCAGGCGCGTGTGACCATCGGCGAGCGGGCGAATGCGGGAGCCCTCCACCTTCAAAATCGCCGGGTCGCTACAGGAAAACGTCACCTGATCGGTCACATCCTGTACCTCGCCACCTGCGAAGAGGGCGGTGACCACGAACTGCTGCCGGGAACGCGGTCCGGTCAACTGGACCGCGGTCGGTGTGACATCGATGGCGATCGGCGTTGCGGTCGTCTCCGCGGACAGTCCCGTGTTTACGAGACACGAGCTGGCCACAACCAGCGGCATCAGGCAGCGGAAGGGGAATCGCGCTGTCGCCCGACAGGTGCTGTCTGTTCACAATCATTCGATCGATAACCCTTCGAGGCGGGTCTCTGATTCCAGCTCGGGATGTGCAGCCGCCGTCACGCGGAGCAGGGCCCCCTCGATCGGACCCGCCGGTGCCTCGGCGGTAGCCCTCAGCAGGATTTCCCCGGCCGTGGCATCCTCAGGCAGAGAAACCGTCGAAGCCGCGACCCCATCCGGGAGGTTCTCGACCTGCAGCGTGACGTCGCCACGCAGGGCGGGGTGCCGGGTCACCGACACGCAGATCCGCGTCTCGCCTCCGCGGCTGATTCTGATGGGCGACTCGATGGCTGCCAACTGCAGGGCCGGCTCCACCCTTAGACTGAGGCCGGGGACGGAAACAGTTGTCACGCGATCGTCTTGGCGGTGTGTGCCGATCAGGCCCACCGTGTACGTGCCAGGTGTCGCGTCTTCACCGGCGTCGATCGTCAGTTCCACCTCCCGCCTGCCGCTGGGGATGGGTTTCAGTTTCAGCTTCAGGGGCGAGGGCAGGGCATCCTTGTCGGGACTGGTTGTGAGGCGGATCTCACCATCGAAACCTGCGTTGCGTGTCGCGATGATCTTCACGGAACTGCTCAGCCCGGGTGCACAACTCACCACGCCGGGCTCGATGCTCACCGACAAGGGACCCGCGGGGGTGACGACGGCCGCCAGTGATGTCGTGAGAGACCGAGGCACCAGTGCCAATCCATTAAGCTGCGAACGGACCGCGGTGGTGGTGTCGGCCCGGCGTTTCAGCAGGTCGTCACCCACCTGCGATGTGCCAATGATGGTCAGTGGCATCACCGATTGAGGACTCGCATCGGCTGCCGCCGTAACAGTGACCCGGGCGGCGCGCTGGCCTGGCCCGATGACGGTGGGCACCGAGGTCAGCCCGTCGGGAAGTCCTGTGATGCTCACAGCGATCGGTGCCTGAAGATTCTGGCGATTGGCCGTGACGAGCACTCCGGCCGCGCCGCCGATCGGGACAGCCAGTCGATCGGTCTCGGCAATCAGTCGGAAATCCGGCGGCTGCTCGACGACATCAATCTGGTAACAGAATTGCGGGCCGCCGCGACGATGCAGATCGGTGAGGACGAGGGTGTATTCCCCATCGGTCGGTGCCGTGAAGTCGAGAGTTCCCTCGTCGGTACCGCTGTCGTCCACGCGGGCGAGTTCGGTACCCGCGTCGTCCAGCATGACCATGAGGAGGTCGGTCGGCGCCCCGCCTGCCGGGTCACTCCTGTCAGGGTCAGTTGCTGTCCCTGGGTCGCTGCAAAGCGAAAGCGATCGGTGTCGCCTGGACGCTCGAATCGGCCTTGAATCGACTGATCGAGCACGATGGGATTGGCCTGGGCGGAGGTGTTGTTCGGTTCCTGCTCGAAACGCTGTGGTCGGTCGGACAGGAGCACGCTGGTCAACGCGGAACTCGAGCCGCCGGCGCGGTGTGTGTGCACGGGATAGGATTCAGCCGGCCAGTCGTGGGGAACCTCAACCCACGCGGGATCGGCATCCGCACACGACAGACCGGCAAAGTCGACCCTCGTCCGGATGCCGCGCTGGACGCTGAGCGGACTGGTTCCCTGCACGCAGGGAAAGTCGCCGATCCGCAGCCGGTAGGTGAAGTCGGGTCCGCCTGAGTAGCGGACATCGCGAACTTCCAGGACGCAGACGCCGCCCTGTTCGAAGGTGTAGGTCAGTTGTCCGTCGGCGCCGAGGCCTGCGGTGTCATCAATGTAGGCGAGCTCTCGTCCCGATTGGTTGTACAGCACCAGCAGGGGATCGAGAGGCGTGCCGAGTCGATGCGCGAACACTTCGAACGAAAGCGTCTGCCCGGGTTCCACCGGGAACTGATAGAAGTCGCGGGTCAGCGACTGGAGATGTCCGTCGATCGCGCAGGGGACTGTGACCTGCTGAGCTGTTGCCCGGGACTGATTCCCGTCCGTCTCGATGACGCTCGGCAGGTCGTCGACCAGAAACAGACTCCACGAACTCACCCCCTCACCATTGGCGACTCTCAGACCGTAGACACCCAAGGCGGTGGCAGGCGCGTGCAGTGTCAGCGTCGCCCGGGCACTGGAGTCTTCGGCCGCGGCGGTGACTTCCGTCTGGAGATCCGCCGTCGTCCAGGCACTCAGAGGCCCGGACAGCCCCGAGCCTTCCAGCGTCACTTTGGTGACGGTACCGGGTGGGATGCCCCGGGGGACCATCCTCGTGAGTGCAGGTTCCCCGGCGGACGTGAGGGTGGCCCCCAAGGTGCCACAGACGAGGAACGCCTTGCCAGTCCGCACCCAGGAACTTCGGGCCGCGGGCCGATCGGTGAGGCCAGTGGATGGGCGCGATCCAGCCATGGGCAGCCGATGCTTGTGGTGCCAGGTCGTCGCGGTGAGCCCCCCGAGACTCACCGGCAGGAGATTTCTGCAGCATACACGACCTGAGAGAGCACATACAAAGCCGCGGCCGACCGACGGCTTCCGATCACGTGTGCAGTCCGCTGGTTGACGAGGGTGGTACGGGAGATGATAAT
This sequence comes from uncultured Planctomycetaceae bacterium, assembly GCA_963715185.1. GTDB lineage: Bacteria > Planctomycetota > Planctomycetia > Planctomycetales > Planctomycetaceae > CAVPPT01. The sequence goes on along the minus strand of CAVQRG010000006.1, from coordinate 153,092 downwards.
TGGCTTTTCGGCATTTCCCGGCTTGGTTTGGTGTGCGCCGGTGTTCCTGGTTTTCCCCGATTTCGGGCGATCCTTACTTGGCCCTCATGAGCCGCGATGCACTGAGCTTGTTGAAGCATGCCTTGGGGATGCAGCGTCCCCTTCGCTTGGCCGTGATGGGTCCCGAACAGGGCGAACCGCAGTACTTCGAGGTCGACGCGCCATTCGCGGTCGTGGGGCGGGCACGGAATTGCGACATCCCGCTGCCGGACCGCTCGGTTTCCTTTCGGCACGCCTATCTGCAGGTGTTTGGAGATCGGGTCACCTGTGTTGACCTGCTGAGCCCCGGCGGGATCCGTTGGGACGGACCTGGCACAGAGGATTGGCTGGCACCGGAGCACCGGTTAGGTGTGGGCCCCTACTGGGTGCAGCTCTTCGATGATGGCTGGAGCCGCGACTTCAGTAACTGGCCGGCCCCTCTGGCCTGTCGTTGCCGCGAGCCGGAAGCCGCCGTGTTCGGGGAACTGCCTCAGGTTGACCTGCGTCTGGCAAACCGCAAGTTGCGGGGAATGTCCTGGCCCATCAATCGTGTGCTCACCCTCGTGGGACGCGATGATCGGTGTCGGATTACCTGCGGGGATGAGCGTGTCTCGCGGGTGCATTGCAGTCTGCTGCTGACGCGGTACGGGTTATGGGTGATTGACCTTCTCGGTCGGGACGGGATTCAGGTAAACGGTGACGATTGTCGCACGGCGCTCCTGATGCCCGGTGATGAACTCGCGGTGGGACAGTATCGAATGCAGGCGGTGTATGCCCGCGAACCCCCGGAGTTAACGCTGCCGCCCGTTCCGTCCAAGCCCGGTCCACCAGATACCGCGGAGATCGCCATTCCGCCGCAGATCATCAACGAGAATCTGCCATCACCCGGGTTCCTGACGCGCAATCACAAGATCTTTCCCATCGAGCTGGTGGGCAACACGGTGGTGGTGCGGGCGCGCGGTGGCATCCGGACTGCCCCCTACCAGGAGATCCAGCTCGAGGCCAATGCCGTCACGTCGATTATTTCGACGCGGGGGTTTTCCAACGTGGTTGTGGACCTGCAGCACGCGGACGCCATGGATTCGATCGTCATCAACGCCATCATGTCGTTCTGCCGGGGAGCCCTGGGGAAGGCGGCCCTGTGCTGTGCATCGGACTCGATGCGCGAGGTCATCGCGCAAATGACGCTCACACGCCTCTGGCCGCTGTACGCCACACGCGAAGAGGCCCTGCAGGCCGTCAACTCCTGAGCCGTCAACCTGGGCCCGGGAGGCTGCGGAGTCGCTCGGCAAGGTAGGCCACCGCACGGGGCCCCATCAGCCGGACGTACTGCCGCGCGTCCCCCTCTGTCGTCGTCTCGAGATCCACCTCGTAAGGAATCCCCATCGAGGACAGTTTGCTCCCCAGGCGCTCGGCACCTTCGAACCACAGTGGATCGGCAGGGTCGCAGGCCAGCCACTGGGAGGGTGGCCAGTTCAGGGGGTGAATCTGGAGGGTCGCCGTCTGCTGGCGAGCCGCCTCGCGGTCTGCGAACAGGTCATCCAGTGGGAGGGCTTGTCCGATCAAGTTCTGAAAGTCGACGGCCGGGGAGATCGCGGCCACGACCGGGAACTGGCGCGGCGCACGATAGGCCAGTTGCAGCACGCCCTGGCCCCCCATCTCGACGCCGAGCAGGCCGATGCGCGGAGGTGCCACTCCCCACTGTTGCTCAATCCAGGGTACGACGTGATCCTGAAGGTAGCCCAGTGGCGTCAGCTCGTTGTCGAAGTCGGGGCAGATGCGGTCCAGCCAGCAGGCCTGCTGACCGCGAGGACACACGACGGGGAGGCACTGCCGTGCGAACTCACCAGTGAGGTCGGGGTCATGGCTGAGCCACTCCTGCTGCAGACTGTGCAGATACAGCAGCGCGGCGTCGAAAGCTCGGGTCGTGTCGGGCTGGAAGATCTCGATCTCTTTCCCGCCCAGAGATGCTCGCGACCAGCCGACCGTTCCGCCTGCCATGGGATACCTCGGGCCTACTGAGATCCCGTCGCAACCGGGGATCGGATTTCAATCAGGGAAAACGACGGAATGCCAGTGGTGGGCGACTGGCGACTCCGGCGAGACGCCCTCTACAATTCGCTGTCGTCCACGATTCGCCGAACCCTCCACGTAACGGAATCCCATGAAAGGCAGCAAGAACGTCATCGAGGCCCTGAACGCCGGGCTCACCATCGAACTCACAGCCATCAACCAGTACTTCATTCAGTCCCGGATGTGCAAGGACTGGGGATACAACAAGCTGGCCAAACACCACTACGACGAATCGATCGAAGAAATGCAGCATGCGCAGTTGCTGATCGACCGGATTCTGTTCCTGGAGGGTGTTCCCGAGATCGCCCGCTACGACGTGATTCGTGTGGGCACGGATGTCAAAGAGCAACTGGAGTTCGATCTGAAGCTTGAGGTCAACGCCAGCCAGACCTACAACGAGGCGGCCGAGATCTGTCGCACCGAGAAGGATGCGGCCACCCGCGAGATCGTCGAGCAGATCGTCCGTGAGTCGGAGGAGAGCATCGATTGGCTTGAGGTGCAGTTGAATCTGATCGAGGCGGTCGGGATGAAGAACTACCTGCAGACGCAGATCGGCGAAGAGTCCGGGGACTAAGCCGGCGTCGGATCGATGGCCACCCGCTCGCGACCAGCTGTCGACGTTGATCGTGTGTCAGGCCACGAACTCGGCCGAGGCGACCTCCGCGTGACTCGGCTGCGCGTGGGCGATGACGTCGCGAATGCGGGCATGGCACGCGTTGCAGCCCCCCCCGGCGCCGCAGTGGCTTCTCACTTCCTGAACCGTTTCACACCCGTAGAGCGCAACGCAGGTCTGGACCTGCGAAGCCTTGACACGCAGGCAGCGGCAGAGCAATCGATCCTGAGAACTTGCCAAGACGTCCATTTTCGGGGCGGCGCTGGGAAGGTTCAGTCGAACATGAGACTCAGTCTCAACAACAGCAGTTTACCCCGTTCTGCACGCGGTCGTCAAGCAGCGACCCCGGGAGATTTTCCATTCCGCCGTTCAGTGTGTCTACAAGCTCTTATTGGAAAAGTGCTTGTGGCGTTTGCTCTCGTGCTCTCCGTCGCGGTTTTCGCGGTCAGAGCCGATGGACCGGCCGACAATCTACCCGGCCAGGTGCGACAGGTTCCGCCCCTTGGAATCGAAGTCTCGCAGGTCGATCGTGAGCGGCTGGAGTCGGGACTGGGCAGGCTGGCGACGGCGATTGGCGGTCTCAGGACGGCCGACAATCCACAGGTCGTCGCGCTGCTTGCCGATGTGGAGATTTTTCATCGGGCTGTCGATCAGGCGCTTCGCTTCAATGAGATGTTTACCAGTGGCGACCTCAGGCAGGCTGACGATCTGCTGGCCGAGGGACTCAAACGGGCGCAGGCGCTCGCGAACACCGACCCTTACTGGACGAGGGCGCGTGGGCTGGTCGTGCGGGGGTTTCGGTCGGTGCTGGACGACACGGTGCAGCCGTATGGGCTGGTGATCCCCGACACGTATCGAGATGATCTCCCCTATCGTTATCGCACCGACATCTGGTTCCATGGCCGGGGGGAGAAGGCCGTGGAGCTGCAGTTCATCCACGCGCGGATGACGAAACCCGGCGAGTATCAGCCGGAAGACACGATCGTGCTGCATCCCTTCGGGCGGTACTCGAACGCCTTCAAGTTCGCCGGCGAGGTGGATGTGTTCGAGGCCCTCGATCACGCCAAGGCCAACTACCGCATCGACGAGGACCGCATCAGCGTCCGAGGCTTCTCAATGGGTGGTGCCGCGGCGTGGCACTTCGCGGTGCACTATGCCGATCGCTGGTTCGCGGCCAACCCTGGCGCGGGCTTCTCCGAGACGCCGCAATTCCTGCAGGCATTCCAAGGGGAAGTGCTCTCGCCGACGTGGTGGGAGCAGACGCTCTGGCGATGGTATGACTGTCCGGGCTGGGTCGCGAACCTCACACGATGTCCGACGATCGCCTACAGCGGTGAACTCGATCGCCAGAAGCAGGCGGCGGATGTGATGGCCAGCGCGTTCCGGCAGCACTTTGGATCCGAGTTGACCCATATCGTCGGGCCTCAGGTGGCGCACCGCATTGAGCCTGGAGCAAAGACTGAGATCGCAGCGCAGGTTGCAGTCGATTCGTCGGCATGACGCATGGCCGAGCCCTGTGACGTTTCACACAAGCACACTGCGTTACAACTCACACGGCTGGCTGACCGTCAATGGCCTCGACACGCATTGGCAACCGGCGTCCGTCACGGGCGAAATCGGTCCGCCGTCTCAGAGCAGGGAGGGGATCGACGTTGTCCTGACGGTTCACAACGTCAATGACCTGTCGTTCCACTTCCCGGCTGGGACCTTTCTTCCGGGCCAGCATCCGTGCCGGGTCAATCTCGCAGCCAGGGGATCCGAAGCGGGTACAGACGGTCCCGTTATGCTTATTGTGCAGGGAGCGCAATCCGACGGGTCCTGCAGCTTTCGCATCCATCGCGCTGGAGGATTCTGGACTGCCGGTACCTCGCCGTGGGAGGGCGAGCTTCGCAAGCGTCATGGGCTGCAGGGGCCGATTGATGATGCATTGATGGACTCGTTTGTCTTCGTGAAGTCCAGCGGCACGTGTCGGCACCCGCAGGTCGAGGCATGGACGACGAGCGAGTTTGAGAGGGCGGCGCGGGAGTGGCGACGGCAGATGCGAGGAGATGCACGGGTCAAGGCGGACGTGGACATCACTGACGAGGACATCGCTCGGCACAATCTCATTCTGTGGGGTGACCCGTCCAGCAACCGTGTGATCGCGCGCATTGCCGATCGGTTGCCGATCCATTGGGGAGAGAAGGAGGTCATCGTCGGTAACCGGCGATTTGCGGCCGAGCATCATGCTGCGATTCTCATCTACCCGAACCCGCTCAACCCTGAGAAGTACGTCGTTCTCAACAGCAGCTTCACTTATCGTGAGTACGACTACCTGAACAACGCGCGGCAGGCGCCGAAGCTGCCGGACTGGGCGGTCGTTGATCTTCGCGTCATGCCGGACTCGCGCTGGCCAGGAAAGATTGTCGACGCGGACTTCTTCGACGAAGGGTGGCAGTTGCAGAAACCGTTCAGGCAACGAGAGGCAGGCCGACCGCGATGATCGGCGGGGCCGAAAGTTCCGGTGCGCGAGCGAACAGGCTCAGACGCTGGCCCGGAGCTGAGTGGCCCGCAGGCGCTCTCGGCGCGCGACAGCGTCGGCCCGATCGTGTTCTCGGGAATGCCGAGGCTTTCGCTGATCTCGCGGTATGACTTTCCCTGAAGGTGGAACTGTCTGACGATTTCGGCGTCAGCCGACGCGAGCCCGTCCAGCATGGCCCGGACTTCCTCCTGGTCTTCGATCCGTGCTGCTCCCGGTGGTCGCATGGCCGAGGCGGTCGACGCGTAATGCGCCTCGGTATGCCCGAGTGCATCGGCCTGGCGCCGGCGGATCAGTTCGCGTACGACGACGCGCCGTCCCACAACGGTCAGGTAGGTCGCCAAGGCGCTTTCTCCGCGGAAATTGCGGAGCACTGCGAAATCATCCTGTAGCAGCGTGACGAAAATTTCCGAACACAGGTCGTCAACATCCTCGGCCGTCACCTCGACCGTCCGAGAACGGGCCGTGTGGCGAATGACGTGCACGAACAGGCCGATAAACCGGTCGACGAAGTCTCGCCAGGCGCCAGGCTGCTGACTCAGGCAGCGTTTCAACAGTCCGCGATCGCGTTCAGTGAGGGCCATGGCTGGCAGTTTCTGTGCAAGTCTCAATGACTCAGGCGGAGTCAGGCAAGGGCGGGCAGTCTGGCCGATGCCAGACGTTCCGCAGCTCCACAAGGCGGGGCCGACGGGCATTCCCATCGGGGACCTGCAGGAAAGTTTATCCCTTATTGGGGTTCGGGACAAGGTGATTCCCGGGGTGAACGACTTTAGTGTCTAATGACGTTGTGGTTACGTCGAACGGGCAAACTGCGCCAACTGCTCGGGAGAGGTGCTTGACAGTAAATTCCACGACTCCTAAGATTCGGCGAGATTTGAAGTCGCAACCCGTTCTATGCTTCTCAGTTGCGCCTCAAATCTGTAGAGGCGACGGTGGCTTTCCGAGGGTCGATTGACCACTCGGGAGACTTGGAGATAGGTGGACGCTTGTGTACGGATTTCGGGACGGAGTCACGGGCTCGAGTGACTCGCATTGCAGGCTTTGATAATTGAAGGACAGGTCATGACCCACGTTGTTGCTGAGCCTTGCTTCGCATGTAAGTACACCGACTGTGTGGTGGTGTGCCCCGTCGAGTGCTTCTATGAGGGGGAGCAGATTCTCTACATCCACCCGGAAGAGTGCATCGACTGCGAGGCCTGTGTGCCGGAGTGCCCGGTTGAGGCCATCTTCCACGAGGATAACCTCCCGGAAGAATGGGCCGGCTACACCGCACTCAATGCGGAAATGGCACCGCAGTGTCCGGTAATCACCGAGAAGAAGGATCCGCTCGGCGGACCTGTCTGATCGGCACGGCAAGCGCCATCTTTCGAGAGCGATTACGTCGTGCCGTCAGTACCGTGGAACGGCGGGGTCGATGGTCAGAGACCACTCGTCGATGCCGCCAGCCATGCTGCGGGCGCCCGGCAGTCCCTGCTGCCGCAACCACATCGCCACCCTGAGGCTGCGTGCACCGTGGTGGCAGTGGACGACGATCTCGCGGCCGCTATGCGCCTGGACCTCGGCCAGTCGATCCTCGATTTCGCTCATCGGGATCAAGACGGCCCCGTCGATTCGAGCCGTTGCGTATTCGTCGGCCTCACGGCAATCCAGCAGCACCGTGTCTGCCTGCTCATCGAGGCAGCGCTTGACGGTCTGGCAGTCGATTTCGATGGGGGCGGGGGCAGAAGGCGGAGTTGACACGTCAGGCTCCCGAAGGTGGTGGATCCAGCAGCGCTGAAACGAGCCCGCTGCGGATCTTGGGATCAAACCACGTCGACTTCGGCGGCATGAACTGGTTCTGCTCGCAGACGGCCACGAACTGTTCCATCGTCACGGGCGCCATGGAAATCGCGTACTCGTAGTCTCCCGCATCGACACGGCGTTTCAGCCACGCCGAATCCTTGTTCCCGCCCACGAAATTGAGTCGCTCATCCCGGGCATCGGCGATCCCCAGAATGGCCTCGAAGATGTGCCGCTGAACGATGTCCGAATCGATGGATTGCACGGCACTCTGCGGGTCGTACGTGCCCGACAACGGAGTCAGCCGGCACCACGCACCGGCCGTATACAGGCCAATGTCGTGGATGCGATCGGGCCGATAGCTGTCGCGAACTCCCAGGGGTTCGACTGTGAATGAGTTCCTGAGCCGCGCCAGAAACTCATCCGTCTCCAGCCCGGAGGAGACGACGAGTCGATTGTAGGGTTCCAGTCGCATCAGTTCCGTGGGAAAAAAGACCGCGAGGAAGTGGTCCTTGCCGAGTGACGCGGCGGCCGCACTGCGGTGGTTGCCATCGGCCACGTACGCGGCCGGTTCGTCCGACAGCAGTTGGCGGAGCTTCTGGATCTCTGCCGGGCTGACAACCAGCCAGACGCGATGCTGGTTGCCGGCTTCGTCAGCGCACTCGAAGTCGGGATCCTCACGGTCGGCGATCGATGTCATGAAGGCCGTCAGCTGCTTCGCGGAGTCGCTGACGGCGAGGTTGACGGTCCCGATGTAGGCGTTGGTCTTCTCGATCAATCGCGTGCGCCCGTCCGCCTTTTCCTGGCGGATGCCTTCATTGCGAATGATGCAGCCGCGTGGGGTCGTATCAGTCCGGATTTCGTCAGTCCGCGCGAGGCCCCCGACTCCCAGTTGGCGGACGTCGGGGCGTCGCGGCGAAACGATCTCGTAAACCCAGAGCGCACCCTCGACGGTGCGCGTCAGCGGGGAGTTGACGAGATCGACCATGTTGCGGGCGGCCACATCCAGTGCCGATGTCGAGCCATCCTTCAGCCGCTCAGAGAACTCAGGCGTGTCACAATGGGCCATGGTGACACGCAGCACGCATTGGGGCTTCTGCTGGAGCAGGTCCCAGACTTCCTGGTCTCCCTGAAACTCATCGTAGTTGGGCGCACTGATCTGTTGTGCGGCCGCCGAGTCGACGGGCACAAGAGCTCGGGGAACGGGACTCAGGCTGACCATGCGAAGAACTTCGTGAAGGGTGTGGAAGAGGCCGGCCGCCAGACTGCTGGGTGTGCGCCGGTTCGGTCGTGGAGCCGACAGTGTATCGGATCCCGCCGGGCTGCCAATGGCCCGCCGGCCCCCCGCAGTCCGCACCGGTGATGGTGCCACGACCTCACAGCCGATTCGCTTGTGAAATTGGCGCGAAATTGGCATCTTGAGGAATCAGCAGCATCTCACCAACCGGAGGACATCCTGTGAGCAACATGAATCGGCGCGACTTTGTACGGAGATCAGCAGCAATCGGCGCGGGCTTGTTCGTGGCTCCGGCAATGGTGAAGTCCCAGTCGCCCAACGAGAAGCTGGGGGTGGCGGTGATTGGTGTCGGAGGGCGTGGCAGCAATCATCTGGATGGGTACATGGAAGATGCGCGGACCGACGTGCGGATGATCGTCGACATCGACGAGAAGATCGGGCAGAAGCGGTGTGACTCGGTGGAGTCGAAGCAGGGGTTCCGCCCGACGCTGGTGAAGGACATGCGGGAAGCGTTCGATTCCCAGGCGGTCGACGTGATCAGCACGGCCACACCCAATCACTGGCATGCGTTATGTGGCGTCTGGGCGATGCAGGCGGGCAAGGATGCGTACATCGAAAAACCTGTCTGCCACAACATCGCCGAAGGGTCTGCCCTGATTGCTGCCGCCCGCAGGTACGACCGGATGTGCCAGGTCGGGACACAATGCCGCTCGAGTGCCGCGGTTCGCGACGCGATGGATTTCATCGCCGCCGGCGGTATCGGTACCGTGAACTTTGCGCGGGGCCTGTGCTGGAAACGGCGTGCCTCGATTGGTGCGCTGGGGGACTACGCGATCCCCGAAGAGGTGGACTTCAGCCTGTGGAGCGGCCCGGCGCCCTACACCACTCCCCAGCTCACCCGTCCGAAATTCCACTACGACTGGCATTGGCAGCGGCTGTACGGCAACGGTGACCTGGGCAATCAGGGACCCCATCAGACCGACATCGCCCGCTGGGGACTCGGGCTCGACCGGCATCCGAACCGCGTGCTCTGCTACGGCGGACGACTCGGATACCAGGCGGAGCGCAAGGACCCCAACTATGTCGATGCGGGAGACACCGGCAACACCGAGGTCTCGATCTACGACTATGGCGACAAGTGCATCGTCTTCGAAACCCGCGGGCTCGATGTGACAAATTCGGCAGACGAAGAGATCCACCGACTGTTCGGGGACAGCAAGGGGAACAAGGTCGGAGTCATCTTCTATGGTTCCGATGGTTACCTTGTGCAGGCAACGTACACGCACTGCATCGCCTACGACAAGGACTTCAACGTGATCAAGGAGTTCACGGGTGGGGGTGACCACTTCGGCAACTTTATCAATGCGTGCGTCAGTCGCGATCGCCGCGAGCTGAATGCCGACGTGCGGGAAGGGCACCTGTCGGCCGCCATCAGTCACCTGGGGAACATCTCCTACTACCTCGGTGAGCAGAACAAGGTACCGGTCGCAGAGGCCCGTCGCGTGCTCTCGGACATCAAGAGTCTCGATGACAACGTGGCGACATTCGACCGCACGATCCAGCATCTGCAGGACAACGGGGTGGATCTGGCCAAGTATCCGATCTCACTGGGCCCGCTGCTGACGTTCGATCCCGAGGCCGAAGTGTTCCCGTCCTCGTCGGCCGCAACCGCGATGGTCTCCCGCGAGTATCGCGAAGGCTTCGAGTGTCCCCGGGCGGATCAGGTGTAGCGGACCGGCGGGTTGAGCGCCGAGGATCAAGGCCGGGCGTCATGCACAGGTGCAGGTCCAATGCCCGTACCTCTGCCATTGCGCCCGCGGCGTTGCTGGTCAGGGGATTCCTTGAGGCCACTCCGGGTAGTGGCTGAGAAAAGTGGCGGTCATCTCTCGGCGAATGCGATCGCGAAGCTCCCTGGTCATCAGGGACCCGTGGTTTCGTCCGGGATGAATCTCCACGACCGCGTCGCTGCCGAGTTTCAGCAGCGACTCCTGGAGCAGGCGAGTTGCTCCCTCGAGCAGAAACGTGTCCTGGTCTCCCATAAAGACATGCACCTTGCCGCGCAGCTGGGGAGCCAGCGTGTCCCAATTCCGTTCGAGCTGCAGCCTGATGTCGAACTCCTGCCACGCCCGCGCGACTTCGGCATCGATCTGACCCGACTGGCGATCAAAGAGAGGTCGTGGCTTTCCGGCGGAGTCACGGGGGCTGAAGACGGCCTCGAAGCTGTGCAGTTGTCCGCCGGGGCCGAGCACGTGTTCCATCCAGGCGAAGTCGTCGTACCAGATCAGTTCGCGGTCGCCTTGCCGGGCGAGGGGCCGCCTGGACCCGGCGGGATCGACGTACATGTTTTCCGCCCGGCGATAGATGTTGATCCGCTGGAAGTCGCGGAAGTCGACCGGATCGGGGGCGGTGCTCCAGACGCCTGCGAACTGATCGGGCCAGGTGATCTGCAGCCACAGCGAACTCCACCCGCCCGAGGAATGTCCGGTGAGAAAGCGTGCCGTGGGCCGGGAAATGCTGCGGAACTCACGATCGAAGGCCGGGATCAGCTCGGTCACCAACGCGGTCCCGACCGGACCGTTGTTGGCCGAATCCGCGAAGACGTGATGTCCCAGCGGACAGTTCGGATCGAGCGTCACCCGCAGAAACTCGACACCGCGGTCATTCGATTCCTCGACGGGCTGCGTATGCCGCGCGTGGTGAAAGGTTCCGCCGAAGCCGGGAATCTCGAAGATCGTCGGATAACGACGGTCGGGGTGCTGTTCGTAGCTCCGGGGCAGGGTCACCGCCGCTTCCAGCAAGACTTCGCGCTTGTGAAATCGGCTGAGGAGATCGGAGCGGACCGCGAGCCGCCGCGTCCATGCGGTGTCCTCAAAGGGTATGCGTGCGATCAGCCGGTCAATGATCAGCGGGACCGTTCCGTCCGCAGTTGGAAGCGTGAGGGGATCGCTGTAGCCGTTTCCAGCGCCGTTGGTAACCTCGCGGGCGAGGGGGTTGAAACGAGCCAGCGCCTGAACGCGGTAGCCTGCGAGGTTGAGTTCGTTGAAATTCCGTGGAAACTTGAGGGCCTGCGGTGTGTCGGACCTCAGCGTCAGCGGCGACTCCGGGGCCCAGGCATCGACATCAACTGCGAGGAAGGGATGCGGGTGGAACCAGTCCAGTTGCCGGCGCGGCTCTCCGGGGGGCGGCGCAAAAAACAGATACACCCGACCGGTGAAGGGCTGGGGGTGAACCTCGCGGGAGAAGGTCAGTCGATACGTGATCTGGGCGGGGGCCGGTTCTGCCCCGGGAACGGCCAGCCAGAACGCGGCCAGGCAGGCGACGGTGCGCAGTGGCTGGCGGGGATCATTGACTTGATGAACCGGGGCGGAAACCATAGTCACGCTCTTGGGCAGCGAGGCCGAAGGGAGGGAAGCAGACCCCGATGAATTCCACAGAATCGCTGGAAGCGCGCCTGCAGCAGATCGAAGCGCTGTTGTCTCATCTGCAGCACGACCTCGACAAGCTCAACGAGGTCATGGCGGTGCACCAGGGACGACTGCAGCAGTTGTCGGCCGAGTACGAGCGCATGCAAGCCGCGCTCGAGGAGCCGCTGCCACTGCCCGATCCCGAACAGGATCGTCCGCCGCACTATTGACCTCATCGATGGGTAAGGCCCGCAGACTTGTTCGCGCAAATATCACGCAGATAGAATCTTAGCGAACGGAGTCTTGTCTCACGATGCTGACATGGATGACCTATGGCCTTGGAGCTTTATCACCCCGGATTGCAGGGTGTCATCGCCGGTGAGACGAATATCTCGTCGACAGATGGGGAACTGCTTTATCGGGGATACGCGATCCAGGATCTTGTGGATGGTGCGAGCTTTCTGGAAGTGGCGCACCTGCTCTTGCACGAAGAGCTCCCGACGCAGGAGGAGTTGGCGGATTTCCGCAGCATCGTGGTCGAGGAGTCGGAGTTGCCCGAGTCCGTCGCCCGCCTGCTGGCGGATCTGCCGTTGCATGTGCCCCTGGCGGATGTCGTGCGCACCGGGGTGAGCCTGCTCGGAAACGTTGATCCGCAGGTCGAAGACTCGGTGACGGCTTCGGGGGCTGCACAAGCGACCCGCCTGATGGCGAAATTCCCGCTGCTGATCGAGGCCTGGATGCGCGTGCGCGATGGCCACCCCTCGCAGAAATGCGGCTATTCGCGGAGTTTTGCGGGTAACCTGCTCTGCGTGTTGCAGGGGCAGGAGCCCGAAGAGTTCGAGGAGCAGTCGCTCGAGGTGGCGCTGATGCTCTGCGCCGAGCAGGGTTTCGATACCCCGACGTTCGCCGCACGCGTTGCGGCGTCCGCACAGGCCGATGTCTATGCGGCGGTCACCGCGGCGTTGGCTGCCACGAGCAGTTCCGCCGCCGCACGGGAGTTTCACGAGATCGTGGAAGCCCTCATGATGGTGCAGACACCCGGGCAGGCTGCTGACTGGGTGGGGCAGCGGCTGCGCCGGGGCGACTCCCTGCCGGGATTCGAGACAGCAACCTCTGCCGGAGTCGATCCCCGTGCAAGCCTGCTGGAGCGCACCTGCAGCGAAGTGGCCGAGAGTTGTGGGCAGATGCAGCGCGAGGAGGTGGCCGACGCCATCGAGCAGGCGGTCTGGAACGCGACGCAGCGCACGCCGACGCCGATCTGGCCGCTGACCCGACTGCTGGACCACCTGGGGCTCGAGGCCGACCTGCATCTGCCGGTGCTGCAGTGTGGCCGGATGGTCGGCTGGTGTGCCCACGTGCTGGAGCAGGTGGAGAGCGAGGAAGTGTTTCGGCCGCGAGCGCGATACCGCGGGGTGGAACAACGCTCCTTCGAGCCGCTCGCTCTGCGAGGGTGAACCGGCCGTGTTGTCAAAAGAGGTTGGCGTACCCGGAATGCCCGGTTGGGGCAGGACAGGTCAGCGAGGCTGCCAGGAGGCCGAAAGGCCGGGCAGACGGGGCCGGGAGACCTTCCGTAGGGGGGCTGGCCGGCCTGATCGTCAGGCTCGGGCAAACCGGAATAACCGGTTGTCGTAGTTTTTTGGGAAAGAGGGGTGAACACTTCAGAATTTCGTTGACATTCGTTAACGTTCTGCAAGAATCGGCCCTGTTCGGAAACTGAGACCAAGCCGTTTCTTCCCTCCGCTGCGATTAGCTTGGAGCACGGTTACCTCTGAGCCTCGATCGACGTTGGACGCGGATGTCACCTGCTCATGCTGAAGAGCAGGCAGCCCAAGGACTGGGGCACATCGATTTCACGGGGAAACAGGTCAGGTTCCCTCCGGATGTTGTATCGGTCCCTGTTTGGTGCTGTCCCAGTCCCATAGAAACGGAGATGACGGAATGCAGTTCTCTTTCGAGGTAAACCCGGACCTCGACGTCGCCATTGGAATGGAATCGGACTCGGTCGAAATCTGCGAAGAAGCCTACGAAGGCGATTCGTTCGACCCGAGTGCGTATCAACCATTGGACCCGACAGAAGCGAAGCCAGGCTCGGAGGATAAGGTGCGGATGCTGTCAGCCCGGTATGCGGCCGGCGTCCCCTTGTGGCACAATTCCGACTGCTATGACCACGGACCTGCGGAGCTCGCCTTTGCGGAATCTGATGAGTTCAACGGCTTCGACGACGACGAAGACTAGGTCCACTCTGGCGTTGTCTGCACATGCGGGTCCATCGGTCGAAAATCGGTGGACCCGCTTTTCGTTGGTACTCGGCCCGCCACCGCGATCAGCGCAACTCCAGCCGATACAGGTGATTTTCGCTCCGGACCAGCAGAGCCCGGTCGATCACGGCATAGGAGGCAAACGTTCGCTCCTCGTTCGCCAGCGTATTGGTGGCGAGTTGCTCGAAGGTAATGCCGGCCTTGATCACGGTCGCCTGGCCGGCTTCATCCTGAAAGTAGATTCGTCCCTCCGCGGCGATGGGTGAGGCCGAGAAGTTGCCCCCCAACCGCTCCTGCCAGTGTACCTCGCCCGTGTGGGCATTCGCGCACGTCGCGATGCCTTGGTCGTCGACGAAGTAGACCTCGTCGCCCAGCAGCAGCGGCGACGGGGTCTTGGGGACAGCACGGTCGATCTCCCACTTGATGTGCGTATCAGTCACGTCTCCCCGTCCGGTGGGATCGATCGCCAGCAGTCGCTGGCTGCCAAAGCCTGTGCACACATAGACCAGTCCATGTCCGAACACCGGACGCGGGACGACCGAGTATCCCCCTTCGTAACGAACGGACCACAACTCGCGGCCGGTCTGAGGGTCGTAGGCGAAGACGGCGTCGCTCCCGGGGCAGACGGCCTGCGCCTGTCCCGCCACGTCGATCAGAGTCGGCGTACTGAAGGAGAAGCCTCGCACCGGGTTGGTATCCCGGGCAGTCTTCCATCGCACGTGCCCCGTCTGCTTGCTGAGGCCGACGACGTACTGCTCGTCGTGGCCGTCACAACAGACGATCAGCAGGTCACCTGCGATGGCCGGCGATCCCCCGTTTCCATGAGTGGGGCTGTAACGCAGAAGCTCGTTCTTCCACAGGATGCGGCCACGCTTCGTCTCGAGGCAGGCGGTCCCCCACGGGCCAAAGTGGACGTACAGCCGATCCCCCTCAACCACGGGTGTCGGGCTGGCATGACTGTTCTTCTTGTGGATCTCGACCTGCGGACCCCCGCTGTGCTGAAAGGCCTCGACGTTCCACTGGATGCTTCCGTCGGCGCCGTCGAGGCAGAGCGCCCGCAGCGAGCAGGGTGCGGGATCGCCTTCGCCGCGAGGGACGGCGGTCGTCAGATAGACTCGCCCGTCGCTCACCACTGGAGACGACCAGGCCGTGCCCGGTAGCCGGACCTTCCAGGCGACGTTTTCCCGCTCGCTCCATGTCAGCGGGACCCCGGTGACGCTCGCCAGCCCCTGTCCAGTGGGTCCGCGAAATTCCGTCCAGTCTTCAGCCAGCGCGACGGCCGCGTAACACAGCGTCAGGGCTGGCAAGAGTCGTCTCAGCACGAATGGCAGTCGCATAGGGAAGTCTCAAAGTTACGTGGCTGATTGGTCGTGCAGAAATCCCGGGGAGCGGTGCAAGTAGACTCACCGGCCGGGTGCAGCAGGCGGCTGTAATCTTGGAGTGGCGTTCTCAACCAGGCCTGCCTCCCGCTGGTGAGCACCCGGCTGGTCCTCGTCACCCAGATCCCTCCGGGCCCGCTCGGCCAGCGTCCGCAGTCTGTCGACAACATCGGGGTGACTGCCGGCAATGTTGGTGGTCTCGCCCGGATCCTGCGAGAGATCATAGAGTTCGGCGGTGCAGGGGGCACGCTCGCGACGCCCGTTGACGTACTTGCCGGCGAGAGGGAGATAGAGCTTCCAGTCGCCCGCACGAACCGCCTGAAGCTGGTCCATGAAATAGAAGTAGAACGCCTCATGAGGTGAGCGGGTGTCAGGATGTCCGGACAGCAGCGACCAGACGCTGTGTCCATCGATCAGGGTGTTCGGCGGGAGCGAGACACCGGCCAGTTCTGCGAACGTGGGGTACAGATCCATGCTGGTCACGAGTTCGTCGGACACGGCGCCTGCAGGGACGTGGCCGGGCCACCGCACCAGGCAGGGGACACGCATCGCCCCCTCGCTGCAGTCATAACCCCAGCCCTTCAGCGGGGCGTTGCTCCCCTGGGGCGGATTGCGTCGAGGTGCCCCGTTGTCGGACGTCCAGACGACGAGTGTCTTCTGTTCGAGTTCCAGGCGCTGCAGAGCACTCAGAATCTCCCCCGTCGACCAGTCAAGCTCTTCGATGGAGTCCCCATACGGGCCATTCAAGCTCTTCCCGCGAAAGCGCTCGCTGGCGAAAGGTGTCCGGGTGCTGCCGGGCATGGCGTGAGGCAGATAGAGAAAGAACGGTTGATGCTGATGCCGCTCGATGAAACGGATGGCCTCTGCCGTGTACCTCTTTGTAAGGGTATTGCGATCGGCGGGGGCCTCGACGACGGTATCGTCGCGCATGAGGGGCAGGGGGGGCCAGGAACGTCCCTCGCGTGCGGTCATGTCGTCGCTGTACGGGATTCCGAAGAACTCCGAGAAGCCCTGACGCGTGGGGAGAAACGGCGGCTGGTCCCCCAGATGCCATTTCCCGATGATCGCTGTACGATAGCCGCCCGTCTGGAGCAGGTCGGCGATTGTCACTTCGGCGGGATGCAGACCCTTGCGGGCGACCGGCTGCAGGACCCAGCCTCCGGTGTCAGACACGTGCAGGTTCACCCGGCGGGGGTAGCAGCCAGTCATCAGGCTGGCGCGCGAGGGGGTGCAGACCCCCGAGCTCACATAGAAGCTGGTGAGTCTGAGGCCCTCGGCGGCCATCCGGTCGAGACTGGGAGTTCGATGCAGCGTCGAGCCGTAGCAACCGACATCGCCGTAACCCAGATTGTCGCAGACGATCAGGATGACGTTGGGCGGGGCGCATCGCCCCACGGCTGCCAGGGTCAGCACCGCGACCAGCAAAAACGCCGCAGACCGCGCTATTCTCTCAGGTTGCCGCTGACGTGCGAAGGGTGTTGCAGCGAGTTGGACGACGAATCGACGCGGTGACATTTTTTTTCGGGCCGCGGGAATATTGCAGGCTGGGAGTGAGTCTACTCCATAGCGGGGCCCGGCTGACAGTGGCCTCGGAACAAGTTTAGACCCAATCTACTGCAAAGGAATTGACGATGAAGAAGCTTGGAACTCTGGCCGTGCTGCTCGGCCTGTTCTCAATCGTTGGTTGTGCGCCGGCGACCGATACGGGAACCGATAGTGGTGCCCCCGCCAGCCATAGCGCTGCCCCCGAAGGCGATCTGGGCCCGGCCGCAGACGGTGCTGCTCCAGCTGAAGAGACCACACCGGCTGCCGGTGAAGAGAGCTAGTCGACTCCTGTCGACTCTGAAGAACAAAGGGGTACCTCGGGAATCATCGGGGTGCCCCTTCTTCGCATTCGCGGCTCCCACGCTCACACACTCTCGAGTGTGTATTGCCGGCGTTGTGAGCGGAGGCGACGGAGTTGAGTCCGGTCCTGTTGCGGACCGATTCGCGGCTACTCGCTCTGCCACTCCCCGATCGGCGTTGCCGTTCGCACATCGTCGCCGGCCCGGTTCATCGCCCGGAAGCTGGCGGGCAACAGTCCCCGGAACTTCGGAACTGCGGGGTCCGGGAAGGGGACTGCCGTCACGTGGCCGTCACTCTCCTCCGTCGGCATCGGCAAGGGGGGAGCATACGGTTCACCGCTGGTGCTTTCGGCGGGTGTCGGCTCCTGTGCGGGTGCCGGTGGCACGTCGTTTTGAGGTGCGGTCAGCGGAGGCTCCCCAGCGGGGAAGGGGTTGGGCTCGGCTGCTCCCGGCTGCATGTACTCGACGCCACCAACCGGGTGGTCGACGGCAAACTCGGGTGGTTCGGTGTGCAGGAACGGCGCATTCAAAGCCTCGCTGCGGGCTTGGGCACGTCGGTACGCATCGACGTACGCGTCCGGGTTCCAGCCACCTTCGAGCAGTTGCACGTTGGTGGCAGCCAGCAGCGTTCCTTTGCGGAACTGCAGGTTCGTGAGAGCCTTGTTGTACTCAACCAGAGATGTGTAGAAGTCGACTTCGGCTCGCGCCCTTCGTTCCTGGGAACGCAGGGTTTCATCGATCGTCTTGGATCCAGCAATGACCTGGACGTCGTACACGCGTGCGTTCTCGATGGCCGCCAGCCGACGGGAGTACTGGCTCTTCGCCGCCGTGTAGGCCCGTGCCAGTTCCTGGAACGCAACGGCCAGTTCTTGGCCGATCTCCAGCTCCTGCGTCTCCAGCAGCTTGTTCGCTTTCACGAGCCGCAGCTCAATGTTGCGGACCTGGGCATGAGCGGACCTGAGCCCGATGGGCACGGTCATTTCCAGGCCGAGGTTCCAGCCGGTCTGGTTGCCCTGTGTCAGCGTTTCATAGAAGTTGTCCAGGCCCTGAGCCGTGCCAGCCGAGTCGTCATCGTCGTAGCCGATGAGTTGGTCTCCAAACCCGTTGATTCCGTAGCGGGCGATGAGGTCCAGCCGGGGCCGCGTGAGGCTGTGCGCTGCCTTGAGTTGGAGCTGCAGGCTCTTGATGTTCCACTTCTGCTGGCGGAGTTCCACGCGATTGGTCAGGGCTTCCGCGAGGCTGATGTACCAGTCGGGGACGATCTCTGCGGTGATGGGCTCGTTGGCCGGCCGGATGATGCGTCCATCGTTGACCGGCAGCCCCAGCAGTCGTCGCAGGCGGGTTTCCGTGGTGTAGATGTTGGAACGTGCGGTGTCGACAAGTGCCTGTGCGGCGAAGTACTGGTCCAGCGCCTGAGATTCGTCGGTCGGCTGGAAATCGCGGGCTCCACCGATCTTTCCAGTAATGTTGGCCTTGCGCCAGGTGGCGAGAGCGGCGTTGCGCGCCGCCACGGCCGTGTCGAAGTTGCGGTAGGCGAGGTACAGGTCCCAGTAGGTGTCCTGTGCGTCCTTGGTCAGATTGATGACAGCCGCTTCGAAGTTCGCAATCGTGATGTCGTTGTTGATTCGAGCGATGACCACACCCTGCGTCACGCCGCTCAGTCCGCCAAAGCTGGCCGCGATAGGCCCCGCGATTCGCGTGTATTCCACGCCGGCTCCCGCGAGCAAAGGCTGGCGATAGGAGGCCTCGACGTTGCCGGTATACGTGGATGGGAACAGCTGGCCCGGGATGTTGACCCGCTGGTAGGAGACACGATGCCCTAGCTGGATCTGACCACCGTTGGCGAAGATCTTGCCCAGTGACGCGTCGAAGTTGCCCGACTGCCGGACAAGCGTGCCTCCAGGATTCAGTCCTCCCCCGAAGAACACGTTGTTCTGAATGGCCTCGTCACGGCCCCAGACCATGCGTGTCGTGAAGTTAGCGTCGAATTCCGACAGGGCGGCCTCGACGCCTCGTCCGCCGAACAGAACACCCGTTTCCTGAATGGCCGGATCGAAAACCGAAGGATTGCGATCCGCGCTGGTGAACAGGGAGTTGCCCGGCACGAGGAACTGTCCGGCGCTGCGGACGATCTCGCTGTTCTGCAGTGCGAGCTGGACCGCCTCCTCGATCGTCATGTCCCAGGGTTCGTCCCGTTCCTGGTTGTTGACCGTGTGGGGCTCTTCGGAAAAGGACAACTCCGCCGGGGTCGGACAGTCAAGTGCCGGGTAGTCGATCTCCTCTGCCACATCCTTGTAATAGCGAACATCATCATCGCCCAGGTAAGTCAGGCGGTCGCCCCGCGCAGGCAGCCCGGCGCGAGGAGCAGCCCGACGATGAGCACTCCCTTGAACGCTGCAGATTCTGCCGCAAGCCTGAGCATCGTCGTGTCCCCTCTCGTATCCGCCGCGGGATGCGCAGCTCCGAAGATCGTGGCGGCGATCAAGGTCCAGTACCTTGCAGTGCGCAGCGGGTGGACCGGTCGCTATGACCAGTATCGGCGCTTCAATCGTCAGGGGATGACCCATTGCTACGAGAGACAATGTCGATATATGGCATACCAAGCATTTTCTTTACGAGGATTGCCTCGCCTGCGTCGTTTCCCTCGATCGCGTGACCCACAAACTGCAGCAGATAACCACCGGCGAAACAGCACACCGCCGCGACGGTGCGCCCTTCATGCAGCAGCACGAGGGGAACCACGAACGTGAGCGGCAGTCCGATCACGTGGAGCACCCGGTTGAGGGGGTGCTGATGCCGGTCCCGGTAGTTGCGGAGAAAGCTGATCATGGGGGGGCCGCACCGCTGGGCGACAATGTCGGCTGCTCAGTCGCGGGATCGGGGCTGGCGAGTGCGCTGTGGCTCGCCGCGAGTCCATTCTGTCTCGGGCAGCCTGCGTCCCGCAACCGCCGCTTCCACTGGTTGCACGTCTTCAGGTCATCTGGTACCGTCGCGCGGCCTCGAAACGCCCGCTGGAGAACGGGTAAAATTCCCGTAAGGCGGCTGGAAGCGACCCTGACGAAGGCTGAGAGAGAACCATGCACAAAGTGACGCTGATTCCCGGCGATGGGACCGGGCCGGAGATCGTGGAAGCTGCACGGAAGTGCATCGATGCGACCGGCGTGAAGATTGATTGGGATGTCCAGGAATGTGGCATCGAAGTCATCGAGGCCGTCGGCAAGGTTCCCGAGACTGTTCTGGAGTCAATCAGGGCCAACCAAGTGGTGCTCAAAGGGCCCATTACGACGCCGATCGGCAAGGGATTTCGCAGCGTCAACGTCTACCTGCGGCAGGAGCTGAATCTGTACGCCTGTGTTCGTCCCTGCAAGACCTACGACGGTGTGCGCACGTACTTTTCGGGGGCTGATGTGGATCTCGTGCTGGTCCGCGAGAACACCGAGGACCTTTACGCGGGCGTGGAGTTCCGCGCCGGTGAGGACAAGACGGCAGCCTTGATTCGGACGATCAACGAATACTCGTCCGGGAAGACGATCAAGACGCGAGAAGACACGACCGGGGTGAGCATCAAGCCGATCTCGTATGAAGGCACACGGCAGGTTCTAAACTACGCGTTCGACTACGCGGTGCGCAATGACCGCAAGTCGGTCACGTCGGTCTGTAAAGCCAACATCATGAAGTTCACGGATGGCCTCTGGTACGACGAGTCCCGGGCCGTGGTGCTGGCTTATGGGGCCGAATTCGAGTGGAGCGAACTGGCCGAAGGGGTTTCACCCGATCCGGAACTGGTTGGCAAGGTGGTCACGGGGGACAGCCCGATCACGTACATGGAACGGCTCGTCGACAACATGTGCATGCAACTCGTGCAGAAGCCGGGCCTGTACGACGTCATCGTCACCCAGAATCTCTACGGGGACATTCTGAGTGACTTGTGCGCGGGGCTCGTGGGGGGCCTGGGGGTCGCACCGGGGGCCAACATCGGCACCGAGGCGGCCATCTTTGAGGCGACCCACGGGAGTGCCCCCAAGTACAAGGGGATGAATCGCGTGAACCCCACAGCCGTCATACTTTCCGGGAAGTTAATGCTGGATCACTTGGGCGAGCGTGAAGCCGCCGCGAAGCTCGAACGGGCAGTCGCGGACATCATTGCCGAAGGCAAAGATGTCACTTACGACATGAAGCCGGATCGGAACGATCCCACCGCGGTTGGCACGCAGCAGATGGCCGAGGCGATCTGCCGCAAGATGGCCTGACGAGCAGTCCTTCGGGCCGCTGTCGGCGGGCGACTCACTGTTCCGGGGCAGTGGCCGGCTTCGGACCGTCCAGCTCGGACGCCTTCCGCTGATGGATTTGCGCCATCGTCGCATCGCCGAGTTGACGGTAGGCTTCCTCCAGGGCGAGGTGGATTTTCCTACGGCTCGCGGGATCCTTGATCTGGGGGAGTGCAAACTCCAGATCGGAGATGCCCTGGGTGTAGCGTTGCATGCGGACGAGGATCTGCCCGCGCGTATCCCGGAACGATGCCACGAGTGGTGCATAGCGGACCGCCTGGTCTGCCAGTTCGAGGGCACGAGGTAAATCGGGGTCCTGTGCCCGGGCCATGACGAAGGCCAGGTTGTTCAGCGCAACTGCAGTTCGTGGATTCTTCTGAATCGACTGGTTGAAATGGCGGATGGCCGCCTCATCGTCCCCTTTCATTGCCGCAGACGTCCCGAACAGAAAGTGGATCACGCCGGGAGCGACTCCCTCTGCGAGTGCCTGCTGAAGCTGTCGATTGGCCTCTTCGGCAGCCGGGCCCTCGGCCATCGCGATGTCCTGCAGTCGCTGCAGCACCTTGGGGGCATCGGGGGCAAGCTTAAACGCTTCATCCAGCAGCCGCATCCGCTCCGCGAGATTCTCCGGTGACACCTTGGCCGTGTGATCCGACCACATCAGATAGACCTCGGCCAGCATGCGGCGTGTACTGGCCTCTTCGAACCGGGGATGGGCCTCCTTCAGCACACCCACCGCGGCGGCGTAGTCTTCGAGCAGGACATGGGCTTCGGCCAGCTTGTGCCAGTCCTCCAGTTCCTTCGATTGCAGATTGACCTGGGTGGCGTAGTACTCCAAGGCCCGTCGGGCCAGCAGCCGCATGCGTGTGTCGTCCTCGGTCGTGCGGTACAGGGCGGCCAGCAGCAACTGGATTCTCGGCGAAGCCGGGGCCACGGGCTCGAGGTGCTTGATGGCGTTGGGGACGTCGTTACGACTCAGGCAGAGTTGGGCGTAGGCGTGGTGCGCGTAGAGATTGTCGGAATCGTGGGCCAGGACTTCGTTGAGATGGTGTCGGATTGCAGCATCCGGATCTTCAACCTGTAGTTTCCCCTCCAGGATCTGCTCGGCCAGCCACAAATGCACGCGGGTGTTCTTGGCAGGCGTCTCGTCATCGAGAAGTCGCTGCAACTTGAGCGCGGCCTGCACGTATTCGGCGCGGCGTGCGTCCAGCATCGCGTGCTCGTAAACGACGTTCTCGTCATCGGGCGCCAGCGTGCCGAGCTTGCGAAAATAGAAATCGGCCCGGTCGAGGTCGTCCGCAAGGGTTGCCTGTTTGGCCTGATCCAGGTAGCTGCTGATCGTCTCCGAAGAGGCGGGCTGTCCCGAGTTCAGCAGCAGCAGGCCCAGTAACGTGGCGAGGAGGAGGGCAGGAAGCCCCTGCCACAGCCAGCTCAGCTGGCGGGTCTCCAGCCAGCTTCGCAGGAACCCCCAACTGCACCACATGACATACTGGGGAAACCGCAGCACATATGTGGATACAGACAGCGGTTCGCCTGTCGCAGAGGTGTAGGGGTTTGGCCTGGGCATCGGTTACTGGCGTGGTTGCTGTGAGTTGGCCACGAGATCACTCATCTGGCGGCGGAATGCGACGAACAGCAGCCGGATCTCTTCGCGGATGCCCTCTGAAACAGGGGTGTCCAGCTGAGCCGACAACGCCTGCGCCTGATAGTAGGTCGGCAGCGACCACGGGGTGCTGTCCCCGTCCAGCAGGCGACGGAGCTTGGGATGCAGCAGAATTCCGGTCGGGGCTTCGTAGGGCCGGCCTTCTGCATCGAACAGATCGAACAGGAGGAGGGCGTATTCGCGGTTCGGCTTGGAGAGCGCTGCCTCAACGATCGGTGGGCCGACCTCGTCGGACTCATGCCGTCGACTCGAATCGATCGTCCAGCCAATCCCCTGGTAACAGGCCGTGAGGCCATGCCATTCCGGGAAGGCGAAATCGAGCGACAGCCGCGTGAGAACCGTACGCTCATCCAGGCGTTTCTGGAATGTCCAGATGCGCGAGTGCTCGCCGAAGGCGCTGAAGCTGTCTCGCTCCTGCGTTTCAAAGTCGACCAGTTCCCATCCTGCCAGCGATTGTGGTACAGATTCTGCCGAGAGGCTCAACGCAGCGGCTGAAATCGTTGGCTGCGGGGCGAACGGGCCGATGCCGGCGACCGCCTGTACGGCCCCCAGCGCCACAAAGGCAACGGCCAGTCCCATCTCGGGGACCAGGGTCGGCGTGGGCCGCTGGCTCTGAGGGGCTGCGGCCGATGACGGAGCGTAACCTCGGAGAACCTCGTCGTCATCACCATCGAGTCCTGCCGGTGGGGGAGGATCCCCCACGCAATTCCAAGCGTGGACGAACGGATTATCCTCGACGTAGGGCCAATAAGAGGCCATCGGATTCATGCGAATCCCCGACAAGAGAAACAGCAGCAGGCGATCGGTGCTGTACAACGCGATGAGGTTGACGGCGAAGATGACCAGGCCGAGTGCATCATGCCGCCAGCCTTCCAGCAGGTTCACCTGGAATTGATCCAGCGCCACGGCGATGGCCACGACCCGGACCACATTCATGGCTCCGGCCCAGAAGATGCCCGAGAGACACAGAAGCAGCCCGTGCAGCAATGACCG
Organism: uncultured Planctomycetaceae bacterium; assembly: GCA_963715185.1. GTDB lineage: Bacteria > Planctomycetota > Planctomycetia > Planctomycetales > Planctomycetaceae > CAVPPT01. The sequence continues at coordinate 129,045 of CAVQRG010000006.1, read as the reverse complement.
TCTTGCCCACACAGCCAGGATTGCCGCACAGGCCACGACGGCCATCAACGACACGACGCCGCTGCAGGCCTCCTCCACGAACAGTTTCTGGGTCGGGAATTCCAGAACATTGCCGTTGAGGAGGTGCTGAATTTTCAGGGCTTCGAGTGCCGTACTGCTCAGGCGGGTCGTGGCCTGCTGCATCCATTGAATCAGGGCGAGATCCTGGCCATAGGGAATCCGGATCAACAACCAGAGCAGACACCAGGGGCCCCACGCCGGGATGCCCAACTCCAGAAACATGCCGGCCACAGCCAGCACAAACGAGATGGTGGCGATATTCGGAGAGATGCGGGCCACGCCGAGTGCCAGCAGTCCGCAGGAAGCACACAGCAGCAAACGCCCCCAGAGGAGCGAACGTCGTCCCGCGGGACGACCGTGATGATCGCTCAGCTGTGTCCAGACCAGGAACAGGAAGGCCAGCAGGACCATCGGAAAGAACTGGTAGTGAGGCCGGCTCCAGAGCTGCTGGAAGTGCACGAACAGCAGCGGGGCGTGGGCCAACAGGATGGCCCCAAAGATGGCCAGGCGGACCCACGACGAAGACCCGGAGACACTGGGGCCCCCGGTCGCCAAGGGGCGCGGTACAGGTACCGGAGTGCGCGGCAGGGCAGGCGTATGCGTGGGTGGCGTCTGCGTCATGATGTCGGTGGTTGAGATCGTTCCCTCGCTACCATGGTAGGAAGTAGGTATGGCCCGGGAATACCTTGGGGCCTGCCGGCCTCCCAAGTCCAGCTTCGTCGATCCCGGTTGGCTTCACTACAGACATCGACGACGTCACTCGCTGACCACAGGTGCGTTGTTCACCCCGAGACATCAGGTAACCACTGCCGGTGGATCTGAACATCGATCCGATTGAGGCGGGTGTGTCAGTCGAGGCATTTCAGCTGATTCTCCCTGATTTGAGGCCGTGAGCAGCTGCAGAAAGTCCAGGAACAGATCGCCCCGGCAGTGCGAGAACGCTGTCTTGCGATGTTCAGAGGAACACAGGCTTGAGGGGATTTTGGGAATTTGGGGGTTTTTTTAGGCCAGTTGTGTTGACCGTGATAGCGAGTTCGGGTGAGATGCTCAGGAGAGGCGAAGAGATTTCGGGAAACCCGTGCACGAGCGTTTGCGTGTGATATGTTTCCTGAACGCCTCAGTCGTGCCACGGCACGGTGTGCTATCGCACCGGAGCCCGTGAGTATGGCTCCGAACAGGCAAGACTGGTTCACAGATCCCAAGATTTGGCGACAAGGACGAGTGTGATGAGGACAACCATTCTTTCCGCAGCCGTTGCCCTGGTGGTTTTCGGCTGGGCGACTCCCCCGGTCGATGCGGTCCTCGTGACTGTTTATGAAGAGAACTTCAACGACAACGACGCAGGGAAAGGGGTCACTGGTCCCGTCCCTCCGAATGCAGACTCCTTTAACGAGGGGAATTGGTCGATCGACGCTTCGATGGCGGATGTGGCGACCAACAACGAATTCGCCAAGGTGCAGGGTGGTGCAACAAGTGGTACCTTTACGGCGAGAGGCCTAGGCGACGGAATGAACACCGGTTTCGCCGTGTTCACGACTTCCGTGGTGAGCATTGCCGCTCCGTCCGGATTCTTCTGGAGTACACTCAGTGCATCGTTCGCCGTGAGCAATCTGTTGGCCGGGGATTCTGTGCTGGTCGAGAGCGTTGTGGACAACGTCGTGGTCGATTCCTCCACCTTGAACGTGAGTGCGGGGCTGACCACATTTACGCATAACCTTAAGTCCATCGCGAACATGGGCGGGACGTTGGACTACCAGCTGCGTGTTACCTTCACGCAGCTCTTGGATGCGGGTTCGAATGCGACACTGGACAATATCCTGGTCGAAGGCCGGGCGATTCCGGAGCCGGCCAGCATGGCAATGGTGGGCATGGGAATCGTCTCGATGTTCGGTGCTGGCTACCGCCGCAAGCGTCGTCAAGCGCGGAACGCCGACTGAACCATGAGCCACTGACTACGCTTTGTGGGGGGCTTCGTCAGTTCGACGAGGCCCCTGAGCGCTTGTGCGGTTCTGAGGGCTACCACGCGATGACGGTCTCGATTCCTGCCTGACCGCATCGAGCCTCAGCGAGTTGACCCACAGCGGAGCTGCCGTCACGACAATCTCGTGTCGAGTCCACTGCCTTCGCTGCTGATGGCTGTTTCGCGCGGTTACGCCGACCAACCGCTGTGCCTGTGAAACTTCGGCCCGATACGAGACGATACGGAGCAAATGTCCGTCTTGCCTCGCATCCTGTTCCTGGGAGTCTTGGTTGGTGCCCCTTGGATCTTTGGGGCCGTCCAACCCCAATGGCAGTTTCGGCTGTCGGCGGCCGTGGTGGGGCTGCTGTTGTGGCGCCTGGGTGAATTGCTGTGCCTGCGCCGCGAGCGAACGTCACCGCTGACGTTGCCAACGGCGTGCCTCCCGCTGCTCGTCCTCCTGCTGCTGGGGACGATCCAGCTTCTCCCCCGGCAGTCGGCGCTCGAATCGCGGATGGAGCATGCCGTGTTCCCCGAGTATGCGGCAGACGTCAGCGCAGCCAGCGTCACGCCGGCCGGCACGGTGTCGCCATCCACAACTCGGTCCGCCACCGCGCGCCTCTGCTTCGTGCTGGCCGTGTTCCTGCTGGCGAGTGAGTGGTTCGTCGTCCCTCCCTTCGCGTGGTATTTCTGCTGGTCTTTGGCGCTGAGCGGTACTGCGCTCAGCTTTTTTGGTATCGTCCAGAAGCTCAGTTGGAATGGTCAGATGTTCTGGACGATTCCGCTCACGCTTGGGGGGACGCCGTTCGCTTCCTATGTGAACCGGAACAACGCTGCGGGTTGTCTCAATCTGTTTCTGGCGGGGACGTTGGGCCTTGCCGTACTCGTTTTTCGACGCGACGAGACACCCGGTCGCCCGATTGTCCGACGTTCGAACAGGCATCACCCCTGGAAGCTCCGGCTGCTGGGAGCCATCGCGAGGATCGAGGGTTCACATCTCGCTGTCGTGACGATGATCGGCGTGACTGTAGCGGCGATCTGCTTCTCCCTCTCGCGGGGAGGCGTCATCGCGATGCTGCTGGGGTTTGTCGCGGTCGGACTGATGGCCTCCAGGTTGATCTCGCTGTGGACGGTGCTGGGACTGCTGGTCTTGGTCGGTCTCTCCGCCGTGGGACTTCTTTCGTGGCTGGACCAGTGGGAACTGGTGGACGAACGCCTGGCGACACTGTTGGACCCAGCCGGAGCCGCGTCCGGTCGTCTGCAGCACTGGAAAGACACCTTGGGGGCTGTCCGTGACTTTCCGTGGTTTGGGACGGGCCTGGGGACCTATCGCTATGCGAATCAGCCCTATCAGGCGCGGACCTCGCACGCGTGGTATTACAACGCCGATAATCAGTTCTTCGAGGTCCTCGTCGAGGGAGGGCTTGTAGGACTGCTGGCGTTCGTGTCACTGTTCGCCTTGACGGGTCTTGCGGCGATTTCCCTGCTGCGTCGGCGGGGGGCTGTCGAGCATCAGGCACTGGGCGTAGTCGGTCTGTTCGCAGTCACCACCCAGGCGGTGCAGTCCATGAGTGACTTTGGACTGATCATTCCAGCGAATGGACTTCTGTTTGCTGCCATCGCCGGGACCACTTGCGGGATGGCCTGCGGAGGCAACGTGCCTGCAGCGACGCCTGGGCTCATCCGGTTGTGGCAGTGGCAGTCACCGGTACTCCGGGTGGGCCTGCAGGTGGCGTTGACGATTGCTGCCGGGCTGTTCCTGGTCGAGATGCATGCCACGACAAGGGCCGAATTGGCACGGGACGCGGACGAATCGTTCGACCCCGAGACGACGCGGCTGGCTCAGGTCGACGCCGAACTGGATGTGGTGCAGCAGGCGCTGCAATTGCGCCCCGATGATCCGGAACTCCACCGCACCGCAGCGATGATCTATATCGGACGCTATCGACTCCGGGCCTACCAGGCGCTTCGTGCTGCATCAGACGAGTCCACGATGCGTCCGGCCGATCTCTGGCGGGCCACGAGCCTGGGCGTTCTGTTCACCCGCGCAGCCGAATACGAGGCTAACTCCGATGTCGAGGCCCTCGCTACATTACGCAGCTATCCGGAGATTGCCGAGAATCTGATCCCCGCGCTCGCGCACCTGAGGACTGCCCAGCAACTGTGTCCCCTGATTCGCGACGCGACACTCCAGGTGGCGTTTCTGGCATTCCTGTTAGAAGGAAGTCCCGAAGATCGCCTGAATCTGGCCATCCGGCATGTCAAAGGAGCCGTGTTTGTGGCTCCATCGACTCCTGACCGCTTGTTCGAGGCCGGGCTCGTTGCCGATTCACTCGGACAGGCGGAGCTGGCCGAAACCACTTGGCAGCGCTGTCTGGTGCTTTCCGAAAAGTGGACCAGATTTGTCTGGAATGCGGCGATGTCGTCGAGACCTTCTGAGGTAGTACTGGGACGCGTGATTCCGCCTGACCCCGGCGTCCTGGTGAAACTGGCCGAGGAATTGCGAAAGGGTGGGGGAGGGGAAAGTGCAGAGGGCGTGTCGGCGGTGATAACGAGAGCGACTGAGGTGTTGCAAAATGCAACGAGTTCGGAGTCCGCGCCCCCGGATGTCCGGGCGCGTTTCGCACTGCTGCGTGGTAACAAGGCTGAGGCGATCGACTGGTATCGTGCGGCGATTTCGCATTCGCTGCAGGGGGCCCCGAATCGTTTGGAAAATGATTGGCGTTTGACACTGGCGCAGCTTCTACTGGATGAGCAGCGGTTTGAAGAGGCGTTTGTCGAGTATTCATTGGCGCGGAGACTGACTTCGAATCGAAAACAGATAGAGCAGATCGACAGGAAGGTGCGCGAGGTGCAGCGAGCCCAGCACCTTTCTGGTCCCAACCGAGAGATGGACGGATCCAAAGACCGGGAATTCTGAACTCCCGGGTCTCAGGTTCGTACAAATCCCCGTGGGACCTGCTACACTGATCTTTCTGGCAGTTTTGAGAGTCTGGGGGGTCTGGTGGCGAGTCTGCGGATCGAGTTCGTCGGGGCATCATGAGTACGCTGATCGCCGTAACGGGATTCGCATTCCTGACCAGCGTCCTGCTGACACGGGTCGTCCGCCGCTTGGCGTTCATGGTGGGGATGGTGGACGCTCCGGACGGCGTGCGCAAACTTCATCGTGGCCCGATCCCGGTGGGCGGTGGCGTCGCCATTCTGCTGTCGCTCGCGTCCACGATTGCAGTGCTGTTGATGCTCCCCAACGCGTGGCGCGAGACGCTGCGGCAACAGTCTGGCTATCTCGGGGGCTTCCTGCTGGCGGCGACCGTGATTTGCCTGGTCGGACTGCTGGACGATCGCTTCAAGCTGAGGGGACGCCAGAAGCTGATGGGGCAGGTTGCCGCCATCGCGATCCTGCTTGCATCGGGATTCGTCATTGAGAAGTTCACCATCTTCGACTGGCGATTCGATCTGGGGCCGCTGGCGATCCCGTTTACCGCGTTCTGGATGCTGGGTGCCATCAATGCCCTCAACCTCATCGATGGGGTCGATGGTTTGGCCACCAGCATCGGCTGCATCTTCAGCATCGCCCTGGGCGCGATGGCGTTCACCACCGGGCACGAGGTTGACGCCCTGCTGGCGCTCACCCTGGCCGGCAGCCTGTGTGGATTCCTGGTTTACAATTTCCCGCCCGCCAAGATGTTCCTGGGTGATTGCGGCAGCATGCTCATTGGACTGGTGCTGGGTGCGCTCGCCATCCGCAGTTCACTGAAGGGGCCGGCCACCGTCGCGCTGGCTGCCCCGACCGCCGTGTGGACGGTCCTCATCTTCGATGTGAGCATGGCCATTGTGAGGCGCAAGCTCACCGGCCGCAGCCTCTACACGACCGATCGAGGTCACCTGCATCACCTGCTTCAGCAGCGGGGAATGAGCGGGATTCGCATTGTCGTCTGGGTGGGGTTGCTCTGCGCCCTGTGCAGTGCCGGTGCTCTCGCCAGTGTGTGCTACCAGAATGACCTGCTCGCGATTGTCAGTGCCTTGGCCGTCGTAGGAACGCTGGTCTTAACGCGATTCTTCGGCCATACCGAAGTGTCGCTGATGTTTCACAGCCTGCGGAACTTCCTGCGATCGCTGTTGAGATTCCATCGACGGGACCAGGTCTCTCACGACCATGTCACGTCGCGGCTGCAGGGGAATCGCGAGTGGGAATCGCTGTGGAAGATCCTCGTTGATTTCGCGGAAGTGCATGACCTCTCGATGATTCAGTTGAATGTGAATCTGCCGGCCCTGCATGAGGAGTACCATGCGGTCTGGAAGCGGAAGCACAGCGGCGAACCCGATCACCTGTGGCACACGACCATGCCGTTGATGGCCAACGGGCAGAGTGTCGGCCGGCTTCGGCTGGCGGGTCTGCCTCCAGCCGATGGGTCGGTCTGCACCTGGATGATTGATCTCATGGAAGGTCTGCGGACGTTTGAAAAACGGATCGTAGAAACCGTCGAAGCCCCCAGCCGGCCTCACACCGTGACGCCGCCCCTGCCACACAGACGGGCAGCGGAAATTGCCGGTGCGCTCCCCCGCTGAGGGTGAGCCGTCACCGAGGGAAACTATCGGCTTTGCCCAATTGGAGTGGCCTCTTCTCGCTCTCGCGCAGCATCCCGAATCGTGACGCTTGTCATGGACATGGCTCCGCGACAGGCCGATGACTGATACGGATTCGAACGATTGCTCCGGGGTGCCTGTCACCCAGAAGGACGGAGTCCGCGCAGACCAAGCGATCTTTATGCCGATTCTCAAGAAAGAACCTGATCTCTATCCTCCCGACCTCATGGAGGAACAGGCTGAGTTGCTCCTGCTGCAGGGCAAGTCCTGGTGGGCGCTGTATACGCGTTCCCGGCGAGAGAAAGATCTGATGCGGCGGCTGGTAAAACTCCAGGTGCCCTTCTATGGACCGGTCATCGAACAGCGACATCGCTCTCCCAGCGGAAGGCTGCGAACGAGCTACTCACCCCTGTTCTCGAACTACGTGTTCGTCTGCGGTGATGATTCGGATCGCTACAACGCCTTGACGACGGGCTGCGTGTCCCGGGATCTGCTCGTGACCGATCCGACCGCACTGGTCCATGATCTGCGGGAGATTCACAGCCTGATCAATACCGGCGTCGATCTCACGCCCGAGGCGCACATCGAAGTTGGAGAGCGCGTGCGAGTGAAATCGGGACCGCTGGAGAATCGCGTGGGTGTCGTGATCGAGCGGCGTGGAAAACGCAGGCTGCTGGTGGCGGTCGACTTCCTCCAGCAGGGGGCATCGGTCGAATTGGAACACTGCGAACTGGAACGTCTTTAGAACAGGCCCCGCGCCACCGGGGCCGGTGATGTCCGGCACCGGCACGGCGCAGCAATTCGGGCTGCTGATAATGTTACTGACGGAAAAACGCAACGTGACTGAGACACGGCCGGACGTCCCGCGGGATGGTCTGCCGCTCCCGCCTGTGCACGCGCCGACTGTCATCGAGCCGCGTCCCGGCTGGAGAATGATCAACTTCGCGGAGCTGTGGACTTACCGGGAACTGATCTTCTTTCTGACATGGCGGGACGTGGTTGTCCGCTACAAGCAGACCGTGCTCGGAGCGCTCTGGGCGATCATCCAGCCGGTGATGACGATGCTGGTCTTCGTCGTCCTCTTCGGCAAAATGGGCCGGATGGAAGAGCAGGTCGACGGTTCCTTCGCCATCTACGTTTACGCGGCTCTGCTTCCATGGCAGTTCTTCTCCACTTCGGTCACGCAGGGATCGCAGAGCCTGGTGAGCGGGGCCAACCTCATCAGCAAGGTCTACTTCCCGCGACTGATCATTCCGCTCTCGGCCGTGGGCGCGGCGCTCGTGGATCTGGCGCTCTCGTTCGGCGTCATGGGGGTGCTGATGGTGGTCTTCGGTGTCGTGCCGACCTGGCGGGTCGTCACGCTGCCGCTGCTCCTCGCGGGGCTCATTTTTACTTCGGTGGGCGTGGGTTCGCTGTTGTCAGCGCTGACCGTCGCTTACCGCGACTTCAAGTATGTCGTGCCCTTTATGCTGCAGATGTGGATGTTCGCCAGTCCGGTCGGGTATCCCATGTCGGCGGTGCCGGCTCAGTGGCGGATGTTGTATTCACTCAATCCGCTCGCGGGACTGATCGGCGGGTTTCGGTGGGCCCTGCTGGGCGAGCCACTTCATCCTGCCGAGTTCGCCCTGTCTCTGACCGTCGGACTGGTGCTGCTCGGCGTGGGTGCGATGTACTTCCGCCGTGTCGAACGGCGTTTTGCCGATATCGTCTGATCTGCCTCGCGCAACAGTTCACGAATCTTCATGACACAACAACCAGCGATCTGCGTCGAGGGCATTGGAAAGCAGTACCAGATCGGCCTGCGTGAGAAGTCCGGCCAGACGTTTCGAGAGGCGCTGGTCGATCTGCGCATGCTCCCCTGAGGCGCTTGCGACATCTCTCGGGCGAAAGCCCGCGTGAGAGCTCGTTCTGGGCCCTGCGCGACATCTCGTTCGATGTTCCGGAAGGACAGGTGCTCGGTGTCATCGGCCACAACGGGGCCGGCAAGAGCACCCTGCTGAAGATTCTCTCGCAGATCACCGAGCCGACCGAGGGTCGGGCCGTCATCAATGGGCGCGTGGCCAGCCTGCTGGAGGTCGGCACGGGATTTCACCAGGAGCTTACGGGTCGTGAAAACGTCTTTCTGAACGGTGCGATCCTGGGGATGTCCCGGGTTGAGATCAATCGGAAGTTCGACGAGATCGTCGCCTTTTCCGGAGTCGAGAAGTTCCTCGACACACCAATCAAGCGGTATTCATCGGGCATGAAGGTGCGACTGGCATTCGCCGTCGCCGCCCACCTGGAGCCGGAAATCCTGATCATCGACGAGGTGCTCGCGGTCGGCGACCAGGAGTTTCAGAACAAGTGCCTGGGCAAGATGCACGATGTCGCGACCAGCGGCCGCACCGTGCTGTTCGTCAGCCACAACATGGCCGCTGTAGAGGCGCTCTGCGATCGCTGTCTGTTGCTCAAGGGAGGCAGTCTGGTTGAAGACGATAAGACCTCGGTCATCCTGGAACACTACTGCAGCGTTGCCAATGGAGACGGATCGTCAGTGGTCGATCTCTCGGCACAGCGTCGCAGATCCCACGACTATGCGCCGCTGATGCGGTCTGCCTGGTTGACCGACCGTGAGGATCAGCGCCGTACCGTTTTCGAGATGGGAGCAACGATCAGGGTTCACGTCGCATTCGATCTTGCCGAAAGATCCATCAATCCCGTGTTGGGGGTGGTTGTCCGGACCAAGACCGGAGCCGCCGTGTTCGGCAACGATAATCGAACGGTTGCGGGCTACCAGTTTCCCTTGGTGAGCGGTCTTGGCGAAATCGTCTGTCAGCTCGATTCGATCCCCCTGTTGCCCGGCCACTATTTCATCGACCTGTGGTTCGGCGATGCTCAGCGCTCACTCGATTCGGTGCCGAACGCCCTCAGCCTGCAGATCTTGGCGGCCAACGTCTCGGGAACTGGCAAACTTCCGGCGGGGGGCTGCGGCCCCATCTACTGGCCTGCCAGCTGGGACCTGGCTGAGCCCTTGTCCGTGGCATGAGTCAGGTCCCACACCCAGCAGTGCATCGGATGTGAACGAAATCATGGCACTCACTCAACCAGTGGACATGAACACAGCCACCACTGCCGGGCCCTATGACGCCGCGTTCTTTGCACGGATGAACGCGGCCGCACGCTCGTCAGCAGACGTCGTGGTCCCCCTGATGATGGAATGGCTGCATCCGACGAGTGTGGTGGATGTCGGCTGCGGTCAGGGTGAGTGGCTGGCCAGGTTTCGTCAGGCCGGTGTCAGCAGCATCCTGGGCATTGACGGGCCCTGGGTTGATCAGAATTCACTGGCAATTCCGCAGGCTGACTTTCAGGTGCGATCGCTCGACCAGCCTTGGGAGTTGCCAGAGTCTTTCGACCTGTGTTGCTGTCTGGAGGTTGCGGAACATCTGCCCCATGCATCGGCGGACAGTCTGGTCCGAAACCTCACGACAGCGTCCGATGCGGTCCTGTTCTCGGCCGCACTTCCGGGACAGCAGGGGACCGACCACATCAACGAGCAATGGCCCGAGTACTGGGAGCGCAAGTTCACCGGCCTGGGTTTCCTGAAGCTGGATGTCATTCGTCCCCGGATCTGGCAGAACTCCGCGGTCGGCTGGTACTACCAGCAGAACATGTACCTCTACCTGCGCGAGAGTTGCCTGCCGGAGTTCCCGCACCTGCGTGAGTTATATGAGCGTTCGAAAGACTGCGAACTCACTCTGGTCCACCCCAAGGTCCTGAGGCCGATGACCAGGCTCAAGGCGGCGATCAGGCATCTGCCCGGGTTGTTTCGTCAAACATGGAGACGCCGCGTGGCGGCAACGAAAGCTGGGGCCCCGAGTACGTGTAACGTTCGACGCTGACCTGCGATGACCACCGGAATTTCGCTCATCATTCCGACCTACAACCGGGCTGAGTTCCTCAGCGGGACGCTCGACAGTGTGGCCGCGCTGCACATTCCTGCGGGGGTCGACGTCGAACTGCTGGTGATCGACAACAACTGCACCGACAACACAGCCGACTTGGTCGCCCACGGGGCAGGAGCCCTGCCGTTCCCGGTACGCCACATCATTGAGTCGCAGCAGGGTCTCTGCTTCGGACGCAATCGGGGCATCGCCGAGGCCCGGTACGAGCACCTCGGCTACCTCGACGACGATATTCGTGTCGCGGCGGACTGGATTCGGGGATACTTCGAAGCCGTCAACGAATATGGGGCTGACGCCGTAGTCGGCCCGGTGTTTCCGCTCTTCCTGCAGGAGAAGCCCCAATACCTGCAGGGTAAGGTCCTCGATGGCATCTGTTCTCCCTACAGCCGACGCGGCGACGAAATCCTGGTGCTCCCCGAGAGGTCCGCGCACGAACTCCCGGGCTGCAACTTTGGTGTGACCAGGGCCGCTGCCCGGGAAGTGCAGGGCTTCGACAACAGACTCGACCGCGTCGGCAACCAGTTGCTGGCCGGTGGTGATTTTGACTTTGGGCACCGACTGGTCCGGGCCGGCAAGCGGACGGTGTACCACCCGTCCTGCTCCATCGAGCACATCATCATCCCCGAGAAGCTTGAAAAGTCCTACCTGCGAAAACGCGCCGTTGGCACGGGGATGACGATGCGTGTGATGCAGAACCCGGGCCCGATCAGCCTGAGGCAGCGGATGCGATATCTCTGGGCCGCCACGAACAAGGCAGCTCGGAGTCTGGCCTTGAAACTCACAGGGCGCACCACAGAGGCGTTCGACCTCGAGCTGCAGGCGCTGACGAACTGGGGATTCCTGCGCGGGCGCACGTGAGTCTGTACCAAGCGGTCGACGCAGAGTTACGTGTCGCGCGCAACGCGGGGAATTCCGGTCTGCATGGCAATGTGTCCTCTCAATACCCACGAGTGGAAACTCACGAGTTGAAAAACAACCCCTGCTGCCCGGTTTGTGAGGCCAATGATTGGGAGGTGCTCGGTCGGCGGACGTATCGTCGTTCTGCGATCGCCACGTCCAGTGAGTACGTTCGCAAACGGCTCCGCGTTCTGTTCGAGGTGTGGTACCCCGATCGTGATGAGGTCGAGAACACCTCGCTGCTCTGCCAGCGCTGCGGTATGGTGATCTACAGCCCTCGGCCCAGCGGTGACGACCTCGATCGAAAGTACCGCTTCCTGGGGACATTGAGCGAAGACGAGAATCAGCAGCAGATTACCGCTCGAGGCGAGGCGGAACGAGCACAACGATTGTGGAAGAAACTGCATTCGCAGTTGCCCGGTGGCACACCCCGAGTCCTCGACTTCGGAGGCGGCGATGGACGACTGCTCCGGCCATTCGCCGCACACGGCTGCGAGTGTTTCGTCGTCGACTATGTGGACCAGGCCGTTGAAGGAGTGACGCGTCTGGGCGCGACGCTGGACGAGGTACAGGACTCGGAACGGTTCGAAATGATCGTCTGCAGTCATGTCATCGAGCACGTTGCCGGGCCGAGAGTCATTCTGCAGCGGTTGCGGGAGCATCTTGTCGACGGCGGAGCGATCTACGTGGAAGTGCCCATGGAGATCTGGAGGAAGCCCCCGTTGCACGAAGAGCCCGTAACCCATGTCAACTTCTTCACGGTCAGTTCCCTGCGTACTCTCTTACAGTCATCCGGTCTGATGCCGTTGCGCGTGAAGTTAGAGGGCTATGCGCATCCGTTGGGACATCAGGCCTTCGTCGTCGCAGGGATTGGCAAATACACCAAAGGTCGTGTTCCGCCCGTGGACTATGCGGGCAGGCGGGAGGCAGCACGGCTGCTTGATCCATCGTGGACGACGCGACTTCAGCGGTCCCTGCTGAACCCCGGCGGGCTGATGCGGGCGATCTCGCGCCGGGTGAAAGGATCGACCGTCTCGTAGTGCAGCCGCTCGTTTCGATCATCATTCCCAGCTTCAATGCAGCCAAGTTCGTCGGCGAAGCCATCGAGAGTGCGCTGGCACAGACGTATCCCCACGTCGAGGTTGTCGTGATCGACGACGGATCGACTGATGAGAGCGTCGAGGTGCTGCGGTCGTTCGGCGAGGCCATCCGCTGGGAGACTGGCCCCAATCGGGGTGCTTGCGCGGCCCGCAATCGGGGGTTGGAGCTTGCCAACGGTGAGGTGATTCAGTTTCTGGATGCCGACGATTTGCTCTATCCAGAAAAGATTGAGAGGCAACTGCCCCTGCTCGTGGAGTCGAAGCGGCGACTCGTGTTTTGTGATGCCCATCGACGGGATGAACACGGAGAGTCCCTGCCCGATTTGACGCGTCGGGATGCCCCGACGGATCCGGTCGTGTTCATGCTCAAGGATGGCTTGCAGACCTCCGCGCCTTTGCACCATAAGGAGAACCTGCTGCAGGTGGGAGGGTTTCGGTCCGATCTTCCCTGTTCGCAGGAGCGTGACCTGCATCTCCGCCTGGCAGCGTCGGGACTGGAGTTTGTGCGTCTTCCCGAAGTGCTCTATCTCATTCGCCGCCGCGAGGCGAGTATCTCGGCGGACTCGCGGCGCGTCCTGCGTCAACATCTTGAAATTGTGGGGCCCATCTACCGTGAGCTCGAGACCCGGGGCAGATGACTCCGGAACGTGCGTTCTACTTCGCCGGACTGATTGCCGGAGATGCTCGCAAACTTTGGAAGCTGGGGGATCGCGAACTCGCGCGGGAGTATGTGCGAGCCGCTCGATCCATGCATGACTCGGAGGGGATCGAGTATGCCTACAGCCGGTCGACACGAGCCATACGGCGGCTCTTGGGAATGGAGTTGACGGAACGCGTGATTGCCATGTGCCGAACTGCAGGACAAGCGATATGAGGCTGGACTACATGCGGTCATCCATACGTAACGAGGTCGCGGCCCGCGAGACAGGCTGGCCCTGCAGCGGCCTCTTGATCACAACGCAATGGCCAGCAGGGAGGAATTCCGGGATATGCGCCGAGGTCGGTGAATGACCCCTGCAGCTCTGCATGACGCCACAGCGAGGCCTGTCCCGGCAGCGTTCCATTCGCCATCGCCGTCACCGGTGCAGCTCGTCTCTGTCGTCCATCGTGAGGTGCTGAGCAGCGTCTTCCCTTCTCAGGTGCTCACGCCGCTCGCGTTGCACGACAAGAATGTGCGCGTGCATCTCGTTGGGTTCGTCATGGTCGGGCAGATCATGCGGCCGGAATTGCGGCGGCGATTGCAGCATCTGCGACATCGGGCCGTTGAGGAACTGGGATTGTCGTTCAGCGTTCTTGCTTCACCGCCGTCACGATTCCCGAAGCTGTGGGATGATGCCGCCACCTTAAGACGGTGGCTGCGTCGGCGATTCGCCGCAGACGAAAGGTTTGTCATTCGCTGCCGGGGAGCTCAGGCGACTCAGCTCGCGCTTCGGGCGAGAAGTAGGCACCCCCAGTCGCGAGTGGTTTTCGACTGTCGTGGTTCGGAGCCGGATGAGTTGCTGTACAAGACGGGCCAGGACCTCGCCCGACCCGAATCCTGGTCGAGCGAGATGTGCGCAGCCCACGAGGCCTGCTTGTCCCGGGAGGCTCATGCGGTCCGTGGTGCCGATCACATCCTGTGTGTGTCGGGCGCCTTGCGCGACCGACTGCTGGAGAGATACGGTGCCGATTGCGGCATGATCACGGTCGTTCCCTGTTGTCCGGACGTCGACCTGTTCGGCAGCTTCCTGTCGCAACGGGACGGGATTCGCTCAGAACTGGGGCTCTCCCGGAAGTTCGTGGTGGCCTATTGCGGCTCCCTGGAGCGGTATCAGTTGCCGGACGAGAGCCTGCGCATGTATCGAATCATCCGGGGACTTGAGCCGAACGCACACTTCCTGGCGGTGACGACGCACGTTGAACGGATGATCGCCGCTGTTAACAGGGCTGGGATTGCGGAAGCCGATTGCACGATCCGGACGTGTCCTCCGTCGGAAGTACCCCGCTATCTCGCTTCCGCCGACGTTGGATTGCTGCTGCGGGATCGGTCGATGGTGAATCAGGTCGCGTCACCGGTCAAATTTGGCGAGTACATGGCTGCTGGTTTGCCGGCGATCATCAGCGAAGGACTGGGCGACTACTCCGCAGCGGTCGCGTCGCATCGCCTGGGCGTCGTCGTCGATTGGCAGGCGTCTGACGAATCGCTGTGCCGACAGGTGTCGCCATTCATCAGCGACACTGCTGGCCGTGAGGAGATGCGGGTCCGCTGTCGCCGCTTTGCTGCCGGGGAACTTTCCTGGGCCGGCCACATTCCCCGAGTGGCTGAGATGCTGCGGCAACTGACGGCGAAAGGGTCGTGACATGCGACGCGGCGCGAAGACATTCGTCAGTTGGTGCAACGACAGGAGCCGCACCAGATGAAACGATTTCTGCGTGACCTTGCCGGTGCCGTGGTTCCGCGTGGAGTGAGCACGTCTATCCGCTCGATGCTGCTCAATCAGCGGCGCAAGCGATTTGCCCCCAGGCAAGTTGTGCACAAGTATGGGGCGCGCACCTATACGGTTCAGCTCGTGGATGAAAAGGGCCAGGCCTGGTACGACCGCGATTGCGAATCCGACCCCGAGGTGCGCTTTCTCGCCGGCCGGCGTCTTGTGCAGGGAGCTACCGTCTTCGACATCGGTGCGCATCAGGGGATCGTCGCGATGCAGCTTGCGGATCTGGTCGGCGCCGAAGGCAAAGTTGTGGCGATCGAGGCCAGTGCGTTTGACGCGGCGGCTGCGACAACCAACCGCGACCTGAATGCGCTCACCCAGTTGCTGATCCAGCATGCCGCGATTTCGGATACGGAGCAGCCGATTGAGTTTCAACTTGGCGGCCGCGTCACGCACGCGGGTTCGTCGACCAGTTCGGAGGTCGTGAGGGTGCGCACGATCGATAGCCTGGCCGAAGAGCACGGCACGCCGCATGTGCTGTTCATTGATGTCGACGGATACGAGCTGCGTGCTTTGCGTGGGGCTGAACGCACACTGGCTGCCGGTCCCGATCTCTACATGGAGGTGCACCCCCCGTTGCTGCGCAACTATGGGGACAGTGCCGCGGAGGTGATTTCGCTGCTGCAGGCGAACCGGTACGAGCTACTCGCCTCCTCCGAGATGCGGTCGAGCCAGCGGCGCTTCGTGCCCTGGAGTGACGCGAAGATCTCCATGGATGCCTATTTTCACGTCGTTGGGTCTGTCGATCGCACGTCATGAACGTCCTCCACGTCATCAGCGGACTCTTCTATGGCGGGGGCCAGCGCGTTGTGGAAGATCTGCTGGCTGCGCTGCCTCAGCACGAAGAGCTGAGAACGAGCCTATGTACACTGGGCACAGGAGCCTCGATCTGCGGTCAGGCGGAACACACGATCCTGTATGACGGGCGGTACAATCGGCCGTGGGTGCTTGTGGAAGCGGCGAGTGGTCTGCGGCGAGTGCTGGATGAGCAGTCCATCGATCTGCTGCACACTCACGGACTGGATGCGGATCTCATCGGCGGGCTGGCGGTGCTCACGCGTGAAGTAAAACACATCTGCCATCTGCATGTCTCGCCTCCGCAATCCGGGAAGCAGACCTGGCAGGCAGGCATCCGTCGCAAGGCCTATCGCTTCCTGGCACAGCGCAATGAGACGTTCTTCCTGGCGGTGTCTGATGCGGTACGTCGGCAGATGGTGACGTACTACCGGCTGCCCCCGCGCGAGTCGTCACCGTCCGGAACGGGATCGATACGGCGACGTTCTGCCGGTCTCAGCCCGTGCTCCACGATGCGAGGGGCTCGAGTGTGATTGGAACGGCAGCGCGACTGGCGCCCATGAAGGGGCTGGAGTACCTCATGGATGCCATGTCCGCCTTGAAACAGCAGGGAGTTCCCTGCGTGCTCAAGATCGCCGGGGAAGGGCCGCTCCGCAGCGAGCTCGAACAGCGGATTCGGGAACACGATCTGTCTCAGCATGTCCACTTGCTGGGCCACGTTGAGAATATGACCGAGTTGTATGGCGACCTGGATCTCTTCGTACTTCCTTCGGTGTCGACCGAGGGCTTGCCCCTCGTGGTACTCGAGGCCATGGCCTCGCGGTTGCCCGTGGTGGCCACCGATGTGGGGGGGACCGCCGAGGCGGTTCGCGACGGGATCGATGGACGCATTGTTGCTCCCGGGAATGTCGAGGCGCTGAGTCTCGCCATCCGGACACTGGTCGACGACCCGGAGTTGCGGGCGACCATGGGTGAGGCGGGGCGTACGCGAGTGCTCGCAGACTTCTCGCGCGAACGCATGGCGCGGGAAGTTCACGAGATGTATACGCGCGTTCTGGGCCAGGTCCCGGTTCCCGCAGGCGCGGCATAATGAGGATCGGTGTCTACTTTTCACCATGGGCCAGGACGGCCCATCCCACCGGAGTGGGACGCCACGTGGTGGAGATGACGGCTGGTCTTGCGGCGCGGCCCGATGTGGAAGTGCTCCGCATGACAACACAGGATGATCAGGAACGATCCACCGGAGCGATTGCCGAGTCTCTGCAGGAAATGAAAGTGCAGATCCTCCCCGGTACCGAGCGCGCCTCACGGATGCGCTATCTCAGCCTCCGCTGGGACGGCGTCGATGCTGACGAGCCTGCCATGGACTGGGTCTACTGTCCCAAGGAGCAGCCCGTGGCGACGCGGTGCGCGAAGCTCGCCGTGACCGTTCACGATGTGATCGCGTTCGAGAAGTCGGACACTCGTCTCGGTTCAAGGCAGTCCTGGCGGGATCGGCTGCGCTGGATGCATGCCATCCGGTGCATCCGGCGGGCTGACCTGATCGCGACCGTTTCTGAATACACGAAGCAGCGACTGGTCGATCTCTGTCGCGTTGATGCCGAGCGGGTCACCTGCATCGGCAACGGCGTGTCGCATGTCTACTTTCGGACGCCGGCGCCCCACGACCACGAGGTACTCAGCCGGTATGGCGTAGCCTCCGGGGAGTACTTTGTTGCGGTGGGCAGCCTCACCTATCGCAAGGGGGGCGATCTGCTCATCGAGGTCGCCGAACAGCTTTCGTCAACGGGGCCTGCAACGCCGCTGCTCCTCGCCGGGCGACGTCACGATGCAGACCTGCTGCATCACTACGAGCAGGTGAGGCAAGGCAATCCACGGCTCCCCCTGCGTCTGCTCGGATACGTGAGCGATGAAGACCTGTCCGTGCTGATGTCGCACGCGACTGCACTCGTCTTTCCTTCCCGTTACGAAGGCTTCGGGATTCCCGTCCTCGAAGCGATGGCAGCCGGGACGCCCGTGATCTGCAGCAGCGAGGCGGCACTTCCAGAAATCGCGGGCCCCGATGCGTGCTATGTCGACACGCTCGACAAAGACCACATCCTCCAGCAGATGGTTCAGCTTCATGAATCGTCGGAGACTCGTCGGACCTTGATCGATGCAGGCCGACGACGTGCGCAAGGCTATCGTTGGGATGCGTGTGTCAACAGACTCATCGTGGCGATGCGGGACCGGACCTGAAACTTTCGACTGCGGAGGGTCGGCAACAGTGTTTCGTCCGGCATTGGTGGCTGCCCTCCCACGGGACTTGCAACGCCTGTTGATGCAGCACGCCTGAACACACATGCTCGATGTCTTAATTCTTGCTACTGGCGCGGTCATCCTGGTAATGACTGTCATTGGGTGGCGGCGGACGCGTGATCCCCTGGCGCCGATGACTGTCTTTGCGCCGATGCTGCTCTACATGTATGTCTACCGCCCCTGGACGGTCGTCCAGAGCGGGGAACTCGCGAGCGTCTTTCCGGACACGTCGCGGCTGGAATCCGTCCATCTGGTCACGATCTGTTCGCTGCTCGCGTTCTGCATCGGCTGTGTCTGGGAACGCCGCCCGCGCAATCTCGTGGATCGGCGGTTTGTCATCCTGGAGCATGGACTTGGAAATTCGTCGCGCCGCAAGCTGGCACGGCTGGCCCTGGCCATGGGGGCGATCGCTTCCATCGGTTTCTGGGCGATGGTCGAGTATTCAGGGGGCTGGTCCAAGGTCTTTGCGATCGCGAAGCCGTTTCTCAGCAGTCCTAGCGGCTATGTCGGCGAACTGCCCATGCTCGCCTATCCGTCCATGCTGCTGCTCGCCGTCGCGTGGCAGGGCAAGTCACTGGGAGTAGGGCGGAGTCTGGTGTTTCTGGCGATTGCCTCCCCGCAACTCATTATGGCGACTTTCGGAGGACGTCGCGGCCCGATGTTTCTGAGCATCTGTTCACTGCTCGCTTGCTGGTGCATCGTCAAGAGCCGCCGCCCCAAGCTAGGACACCTGATGCTGATTCTGGGGATGACGGGCGTGTTGCTCCTGGCATTGGGGCGATACCGTAGCAATCTGTTTCGGCCCTGGGCGGGTGACACAGATCTGGCGATCTTGAGTGAAGACTTCGCGCGGCGCAGTTGACACTCGGCGAGGAGTACGTGTGCGGGGCCGCCACTATCCTCGCCAGTGAAACGCTGGGGCGCCACTATTGGGGGGTGAGGTATTTCGTCACGGTCTTGATTCGCCCCATACCGAAGCAGGTCTGGCCGACCAAGTATCGAGACTTCGGACTGGAGTGGATGGATGTCGATCCTGGGTTGGCGGGGTTCTCCCTGTCCGACTGGATGTCAGCGGTCGGATTCGTCCCCGCTGAAGGCAACGCAGGCGGTTTCATCGCTGACAGCTTTCTGGAGTTCTCGTATGGGGCGATTGCGATCGCTTTCCTGATCGGACTGTTCTACAGCCGGATGTGGAAGCGGTGGGTTTCCTACGGCGGGCTCGCCACGATTCTGTACCTCGAGCTGTTGATACTTTCGGTATATCTGCCGTCACAGAGTGTCGGGGCCTGGGCCTATCGCTGTTTGTTGCTCATGGTGCCGACGTGGGTGATCTGGCGGACACTGGTCGAGCCACGCGGTCGCCGGAGTCCGCGCACGATCCCCTCCGACTACCGGTTTGCTTCCATGGCTGAGGTCAGATCTCGGTGAGTCTCGCCGTCGCGAACAAGACAGTCGAAGCGTGTCACACGCCAGAGGAGGCTTCTCGGCGAGTCTGGCTGCTGACCAACGCTCCCAGTCCCTACCAGGTGGAGCTGTTTTCAGCCATCGGTCGTCAGCCTGGGATGAGCCTGACGGTTCGCTTTATGCGACCAGGAAGCCGGGCCGGACAGGCAGACGCCAGTCGACTGGATGCCAGCGTGATGGGCGGGCTGGGCCCCCACTGGTTTCGCGACGAGATCCGCCTGCATCCTCAGGCGATCCGGGAATGCCTGACCGGCGATTTCGACTGCTACGTGCTCTCGGGTCTCTACACGAGCATCACGTTTCTGATGTGTGCGACAATCCTGACCCTGCGACGCGTCCCCTGGGTGCTCTGGCTGGAGCAGCCTCATCCGGCGAAGCCGAAAGCCGCCCCGTGGTCACCACGCATTCTCATGTCGCGACCAGTGCAATGGCTGCGTCGGTTCGTCCAGCAGAGGTTGCTTAATCACGCACGCCGACTGATCGCGATCGGATCTTCCGCGAAGGAGTCCTACCGGAGCCTGGGGCTTTCCGGTGACTGCATCGATGTCGTGCCCTATTGCTGCGATATTGATCGATTCGAGCGAGTTGATCCAGAGCAGGTCGCCCGGTTTCGCGACCGCCAGGGCTGGACAGGTCGGACCATATTCCTCTTTTCCGGACAGATGATCGAACGCAAGGGGGTCGACACCCTGTTGGCTGCGTTTTCGCGTCTGGCGAGCGGCTCTTCCGGGCGCAGCTTGTGCTGCTGGGGGAGGGGCCTCGCCGCGGCGACTACGAGTCGTTGGTCAGCGAATCGCTGCAGGGTCGTGTCCTCTTCGCCGGCCATGTCTCGCAGGCCGAGTTGCCCCTGTGGTTTCGGTCCGCAGATGTGTTCGTGTTCCCTTCAAGGCACGATGGCTGGGGGGTGGTCATCAACGAGGCGTGTGCGGCGCGTCTCGCGGTGATTGCCTCGCGACAGACCGGTTCCGCGCGTGATCTCGTCGAGCCAGGTGTGAGTGGGGTCCTGTTTGAACGCGACGACGTTGATGCCCTCGTGACGGCCATGCAGCACTTCCTGGAGCACCCGGAGGACTGCACGCTGTTCGGAAACCGTTCGCGCTCACTGGTCGAACAGTTCTCACCGGAGGAGGGAGCTGCCCGTTTTCGTGCGTCAATCAACAAAGCCGTCGACGGCGTCGCGGCGGTCCGTAATTCAGTCGAGCAAGTGCCGTCATGAAGCCGGTCTTTGTTGTGGGTGGATTGTACTCGCTGGAAAACGGTGTGGCCTGGATTATGCGAGATCTGGCTGCCGCGCTTGGTCGGGCGGGAGCTCCGGTCACGGTATGCGCCGCGGACTGCTACGGACGCGGCCTGGCATCGGTCGGCCATGTGTTCGAACCCCCCAGTCGATGGGTGTCCGCAAAGGGGCTGTGGCTGGGAGGGCTGTCGTGGTGTCCTGCCCTCAAACCAAAACTTCGTGAGGAGATCGCCCAGGCCGATGTGATCCATAATCACAGCTTGTGGATGCTGCCCAACTCCTACAGTTCGCGCACCGCGCGAAGGTCCAGGAAGCCTGTGGTGATCACGGCACACGGTGCGCTGGAGCCGTGGGCCATTCAGCACTCCGGCTGGAAGAAACGTGTGGTCGGGCGACTGTTTCAGAATCTCGATCTGCAGCGGGCCGACTGCGTGCACGTGAACACGGCGGCTGAGGCACGGGGCATCCGCGAGTATGGACTGAGTTGTCCCATTGCGGTTATTGCCAACGGGGTTCATCCCCCCGATTTCGAGAACCTGCCGCCGCGAGACGCGCTTGATCGTCAATCTCCAGAGGCCCGCGGCAAGCGTTTGATGTTGTATCTGGCACGTCTGCATCAGAAGAAGGGGCTCGGCCACCTGCTGCCCGCCTGGTCACGACTTGCGGCCGACCATGAGGATTGGCATCTGATGATCGCCGGGCCAGATCGAGGGTTCGAAGCCACGGCCAAGCGTCTCGCGGTCGATCTCAGAATCGGTGATCGCGTGACGTTCACCGGACCTGTTCAAGGTGTCGAGAAGCGCGCCCTGTTGGGTGCGGCCGAGATTTTCGTGCAGCCGTCGTTCTCTGAAGGCTTCAGCATGTCGCTGCTGGAGGCCCTGACCTGTCGTCTGCCGGTTCTGTTGACGCCGGGCTGTAATTTTCGTGAAGCCGTCGATGTCGGCGCGGCCATCGAGGTCGAACCGACGGTCGAATCGACCACCGACGGACTTGCGTCCCTGTTGCGACTCGACGACGCCGAACTCCGCCGGATGGGCGAGCAGGGCCGAGCGCTCGTGCTGTCGCGATACACGTGGGACTGTGCCGCGGCACAGACCCTTGAGCTTTACTCGTGGTTAACGGGCTGTGGGAAAAGGCCCGACTCAATCTTCCTGGATGCCTGAAACGCAGCGAGATCCTGTGGACGGTTCTGGCACACTCAGCGCGAGCGAACGCATCTCCCTGACGGTCATCATTCTGACCTACAACGAGAGCGTGAACATCGCCGGGTGTCTTAGTTCTCTCGACTGGGCTGACGACGTCGTCGTTGTTGACAGCTTCAGTAGCGATCAGACGATTCCTCTGGCGCAACAGGCCCGCGCGGATGTGCGCGTGTACCAGAACCGCTTCGAAGATTTCGGGCAACAGCGGAACTGGGCACTTGAAGAGACAGCGCCGCGACACGATTGGATCCTGTTTCTGGATGCCGACGAGCGAGTCGATGCTGAGTGTGCGTCCGCCATCACACGGGCTGTGTCTGGTGATGGCCCCGAGGTCGGGTACTACCTGACCTGTCGCAACATGTTTCTCGGGAGATGGATCAGGCACTGCACACTGTATCCCTCCTGGCAGTTGCGGCTGCTCAAGCAAGGGCAGGTGCGTTATCGCAAGGAAGGTCACGGCCAGCGTGAGGTGACCGATGGGCCACTGGCCTACCTGCAGGCTCCGTACGATCACTACGGCTTCAGTCAGGGCATCGAGCACTGGGTTGATCGGCATAATCACTACTCCACGCACGAAGTTGAGCTGATTCATCGGCTGCGCCAGGAACCCTTGAGTCTGGGTGACCTTCGGTCGCGGGATTCCGTTCTGCGCCGGCGCTGTCTGAAGAGACTGGCAGCCCGTACAGTCGGTCGGCCGATGTTGAGGTTCTTGTACCTGTACGTGTGGCGATTAGGTTTTCTGGATGGCAAACCCGGATGGATTTTCTGCCAGTTACGAGTTGCGCAGGAGATCCACATCACGGCCAAGCTGGCTGAGGCCGAGTTTCTGAAAGAGCACCCCCGTGCGGTTCGCAGCGGTGATGAGCTGTCCGAGTGGCAGCCGGTCCGCCCTCCCGGGGAAGCCATCGCCCAACCTGCGGTTACTCAACACTCCAGATGAAGACGATGAAGACACAAATCAAATGGCTGTTGTTTCCCGGGCTCAATCTGCACGCGCGGTTGCGCAGCAAGGTGTTGCCCACGTATTTTGGTCGGCCGACGAATGGTCATGAGCGACTGGTGCTCGATGCCGGTTGTGGAAACGGGTCGCTGGCTTATCAGAGTTATAAGCTTGGCAACCGCGTGGTCGGTGTTTCCATCAAGGATGAAGTGCAGCGAAACCGGCAGCTGTTCAACGAGCATCTGGGGATTCCCGAAGAACGCCTGAGTTTTCGCGATGTGAACCTTTACCAGGTCGATAGCCTCACCGAGCGCTTCGACGAGATCATCTGCACGGAAGTGATGGAGCACATCAAGGGAGACCGTGAAGTGTGCGGCAAGCTGTTTCAGATCCTCAAGCCGGGAGGCGTGCTCCATCTCTGCTGCCCGAACGCCGAACACCCGGACCACGTCAATTATCCGCTGGATCCGGACGAGCAGGGGGGGCATGTGCGGCCCGGTTACACGTACCAGATGTACAAGGATCTACTCGAGCCGATCGGTTTCGAGGTCTCCGAGCCGGTGGGCATCGGGGGCGATATCCGGCAGTTCTGTAACCGCCCCATTACGCGCGCCCAGGAACTGCTGGGACTTCCAGCTGGTCTGGCTGCGTTCGCAATACTTGGCCCCTGGGCAGCGTTGGACAGTCAGGCGCCGCGCGTCCCTTACAGCCTGTACGTGCGCGCCCGGCGCCCTGCGAATTCGTAACCGAGGGCCATCCGGCTGCCCGGTAGTGTGATGCCAATTGTGACTTCAGAACCTACCCACAACACGGATCGCGTCGTGGTCTCTCAGCTGGGAGCGCGACGTCACTACCTCGTTCCGGCGACGTTCCATGCCGCCGGAATGCTCGAACATTTCTTTACGGACCTCTATCTTGCAGGAGGACTGTCGCGCCAACTGACCGATCGACTGGCCCAGGTTGTGCCGCTGCGTGCGGTGCGTCGACTTGTCGGTCGCCAGGATACGACCCTGCCTGCCGAACTCGTGACAGCGTTCCCCTGGTTCGGGCTGCAATACAAGCAGTGCGCCCGCAAGGCCAAGCGGGGTGGTGCTCCGACGTCGGCCTGGCTGTGGGGCGGACGCGTCTTCGCGCAGGCCGTCGCCGATCGCGGTTTCCTGAATGCCAACGCGGTCTATGCGTACAGTTCCGCCGCGCTCGAGACGTTCGAAGCCGCTCGCTGTCAGGGAGTGGCCTGCATTCTTGATCATGCGACGGCACCCAAACTGATCGAAGACGCTCTCGTAGCCGAGCAGGACGCACGATATCGCGGCTGGTCGGCCAATCCTCCGCAACAAGATTCGTACGCGGCAGAATACGCTCAGCGTCAGGATGAGGAATGTGAACTGGCGAACGTGATCGTCTGCGGATCCGCGTTCGTCCAGCGGATCGTGGAGTCCACCGCCGGACGCGCGGGCAAGACGGTTGTCGTGCCGTTGGCGCTGCGAACGCGGCCGAGTGGTGTCGAACCGAAGCAGAGGCGGGCCGGGCGTCCGTTGCGAATCCTGTTTGTTGGTGATGAGGCGATTCGCAAGGGGATCGGTGACTTGTGGGAAGCGATCCGGCGCTGGGGCCCGCACCGCTGCGAAGCCCGTGTGATCGGCAACATCGATCTGAGTGATGAGGGGCGACGCATCGCCGGGGCCACTCTGGAGTTGTGCGGGCCGATTCCGCGAACCGAGATGCCTCAGCAGTATCACTGGGCGGATGTTCTCGTGCTGCCCTCCGTCAGCGATACCTTCGGTCTCGTCATCCTGGAGGCCATGTCTTACGGGGTGCCGGTCGTCACCACTCCCAATACCGGCGCCGCCGATGTGGTGGAAGAAGGTGGGAACGGCTTCATTGTGCCGATCATGGATCCAGACGCCATCGCGGCCTGCCTGGAGCGGCTGCACGCCGATCGGACCTTGCTGGAGTCGCTGTCGGAACAGGCACTCCGCCTGGTCCAGAACTTTGAAATGGACCAATACGCCCGCGGACTCGTGCAAGCCGTCCGGCAGGCCACCGGTTCCGCAGGAACGGCTCACGGGCCCGCGAAGCCGAAACTGGATTCACCCCATGCATATCCTGTTTCTTAGTCACTACTACCCGCCTGAAGTGAATGCGCCGGCATCACGCACGGCGGAGCATTGTCAGCGCTGGGTCGAAGCCGGACACGAGGTGACCGTCATCACCTGCGTGCCGAACTGCCCGGATGGTGTCGTGTTCGGCGGGTACGCCAACCGTTTTCGGCGGCAGGAAGAGGTGCGCGGAGGAGTGCGTGTCGTGCGGGTCTGGACGTACATTGCGCCCAACTCGGGCACAGTGCGGCGCGTGATCAATTACCTCTCCTTCATGATCACTGCGGTCTGGGCCTCACTGCGGGTCCGACGACCAGATGTGATCATCGCGACGTCACCGCAGTTCTTCTGTGGGTGGGCAGGGGTCCTCGCTTCCTGGCTGCGTCGTCGACCGTTCGTCCTGGAAATCCGTGACATCTGGCCCGAGTCGATCGAGGCCGTGGGGGCGATTCGCTTTCGTCCCCTGCTGGGGTTCCTGGAGTGGCTGGAACGGCGGATGTATCTCGCCGCCGATCACATTGTCGCGGTGGGGAAGGGGTATCGGGACCATATTGTCTCCCGGGCTCCAGTGGCCGACCGCATCAGCATCATTACGAATGGCGTCGATCTTGAGCAGTTTTCGCCTCAGCAGGATCGCGGTGCGCAGGAGTATCGCCGGGAGTGCCGACTGCAGCAGCGCTTCATCTGTTCCTACATCGGCACGATCGGCATGGCGCATGGCCTGGACGTAGTGCTCGACGCCGCAGAAATGCTCGCCTCGGCCGGACGGCGCGACATTGCCTTTCTCCTCGTGGGGGACGGTGCAGAGCGCGCACGGCTGGAGGCGGAGGCTGGCCGCCGCGGCCTCGCGGGACAGGTCATCTTCGCGGGGCGGCAGCCACGCGAGCGGATGCCGACGGTGCTCGCCGCCTCCGATGCCTGTCTCGTGCATCTGAAGGGGACAGAGCTGTTTGGCAGCGTGATTCCCTCGAAGATCTTCGAAACGATGGCGATGGGCCGACCGATCATCATGGGCGTTCGGGGAGAGGCCTTGCGAATCGTGCTGGACGCGCGGGCAGGTCTGGAGATGGAGCCTGATTCACCCGAGTCGCTGGTCGAGTGTGTACGACGACTGGCCGATGAACCGGCCCTGAGGGCCGGATTGTGCGAGTCAGGCCGCGCCTATGTCCAGGAGCACTTCGATCGCGACGAGTTGGCCGGCCGCTACTTGAAGCTGCTGCAGCGATTCTGCCCCTGCGGGTCGATTGATGCCGAGGCGGTTGAGACAGCTGGCGGATCCGCGGCGGGCACACGGGGATCAGCCTCATCCACCGCGAAGACAACCGGCCTGCGCACACCGTGACGACTCCTGACGGGACGGAGCCAGTCGCACCGAAGAGCTCGTGGGGCGATGCCCTGTCGCGGTCGGCGTCTCTCCTCCGCTATCACCGGCCGTCGCAGTTCTACTGGCGATGTGTTCGTCTGTTGGAGCGGAGACTGTTCCGCACGCCATCCCGTTCGATTGGCAACGATCTCGATGCCGGCGCGATCACGCTGCGCAACGATCGTGGGTTGGACGCGATCCTGAATCGACGGCTGGCCTGGCGGCGCGACCGACCCGAATTCGATCGCGACGCAACCTCGCTGCAGCACCATCAGTTCCGCTTTCTGGGAGAAACGCGGACGCTGGGGGTCCCAATGGACTGGAAGCTTGCCCGGACACCGCCGGCTTCGCACCTCTGGCGGTTTCATCTCCACTACCAGGAGTACCTCCTTGACCTGCTCGCAATACACGTCGATCGGGAGGATGTGGCGGCCCGCGACCTGCTGTGGGACATCGTCGATGACTGGATCAAGAATAGTCCCCTGACCCGTCAATCACTCGACGACGCTTGGCATCCTTTCTGCATCTCCCGTCGTATTCCCGTCTGGTTGCTTCTCTGGCGAGCCGCCGACCCTCCGTCTCAGACACGTGATGCCTTTGTCGCCAGTCTGGAAACGCAGGCCCGCTATCTGGAGAGTCACCTCGAGCGGGACCTCGGCGGCAATCACCTGTTGGAGAACCTGAGGGCACTCGTCCTGATGGGCGCGTTTGTTGAGTCGCCTCGTGCGGAAGTGCGTCTGGACAGGGCGACGCGGCTCTTCGTCGATCAACTCGACCGACAGATCCTCGGCAGCGGCGAGCACTTCGAGAGGTCACCCATGTATCACGCTCAGATGCTTGAAGCGGTGGCCGATGTTCGTGACGCGACCGTGGACGCCCGTCCGCAGGTGTCAGCAAGCTGCGCAGGAGGTCGTCGGCCGGATGGCGCGGTTCCTGGCCGGCATCCTGCATCCGGATGGGGAGATCCCGCTGTTCGGAGACTCCGCCCTGGGTGAGTCAGCCGCAGGGGACCGGCTCTTGACGTCCGTCTGTGTCGACGTCAGCCCGCAGCCGTCCGAGCCGTCTTCAGCCGCCGTAAATGTTGGTGATTACTGGACGTGGCGCGAGGGAGCTCACTTTCTGGTCTTCGATGCAGGTCCGGTGGGGGCCGACGAACTGCCGGCTCATGCCCACTGCGACTTGCTGACCCTGGAGGCATCGATCGGGGGGCAACGGCTGTTCGTCGACAGCGGTGTGCGGGAATACGACGGTCCGACGCGGGCTTACTGTCGATCGACGGCCGCGCACAATGTGCTGCAGGTCGATGATGTCGAGCAATGCGAAGTCTGGTCCCGGTTTCGCATGGGCTACCGGGGACACCCGACCAGCTTCGATAGCGGGACGGCGCGTGGCTTCGACTGGTGCAGTGCCACTCATGATGCCTACCGGCGCTTGAACGCACCGGTCGTGGGCCGATGGCTGGCTTGTCGGCCGAACGGACCCTGGTTGTGCGTCGACTGGGCCCGGGGAACGGGACGCCGATGGCTCACAAGTCGCCTGCATCTCCATCCCCAGGTCGGTCTGTCGAACCAGACGGAGACGTCGATCGAGCTGGTCGTCGGCGGTGCCCGCGTGCACTTGCGAGTGTTCGCGGCCGGTGCCCTGAGTGTCCGACCGGCACCGTACTTTCCCGAATTCGGGCGCGAGGACAGGTCCCACGTCATCGAAATGGTCCTGCACAGTGAACTTCCGGCAGCCCTCGTGTGGGGGCTGACCTGGGGTGAAGCTGGGGGCCGGGCCATGCATGAGTTTGCCGCCGACGGACAGCAGCAGATCTCATGGTGTGAAGCGGGCTCGGTGGCGACGTGGGAAGTGAGCGCAGGATGAACCAGGATCACGGGTCGCTGTCATCCGCGTCAGAGTCCGAGGTGAGACGGACACCGGAAACACCCGTTGGTGCCGATCGGCCGTCGCAGCAGTCCCGGAAGCCCCACCGGTGGCGACGCTGGATCGTGCTGACGGCTCTCCTGCTGCTGGCGGTGGCGTGTCATCGTCCATTGCTCACAGCCGTCGGTCGCCATTTCGTCTGCGAGGATGCCGTCGAACAGGGGGCGATCCTGTTGGTGCTCGGTGGCGATGGCCGCTTTGAGATCACCTCAGACCTGTATCGTGCGGGCACGGTGACCGGCGTGTGGCTGGTGGAGCGGCGGCCGAATTACCTGGTCCGAGAGGGGATCGTACCCGCTGAACATGTCATGGTGCGCGACCAGCTCCGAGCCGGAGGCCTCCCCGATGATGCCATTGTGCTGCTGGAGGGAGTGTCAGTCTCTGCGGATGATACGGCCCGCATCGTCGGTAACGAACTTGCCGATCGGCCTGCTGTACGGGTTGTAACGCTCTGCGATCGCTTCAACTGTCGGTACTCCCGGCGTGTCTTCGATTCCATCCTAGCACCGGCACATTCCGCTCAAGTGGCCCTGCGGGGTCTACCCGATGCTGATTTTGATGAGACCAACTGGTGGCGCTCGCGGCGCGGCGTGAAGGCCCTGCTCGAGCGCTGCCATTCACCTTGTCCACCTCAGGCTGATGGGACCCTCGGGGCCCGATCCGCCGGACTGGATCCCCGAAGACTACGAGAGCGAACTGCGGGCGGCTTCGGCCGGTATCACATGTCACGACGAGTAAAACTCCTCCTGGGCTGCGGCCTGCTGGGGCTGGGACTGTGTCTCATCTCAGCGGTGGGAGGGACGTCGTTGCTGACGGGTGCCGCGAACTGGCTCGACGTGGGGCAGCCCCCTGCGTGTGTCGACCATGTGCTGGTGTTGCCCGGTGGTGAGAACATCCGTCCCGCGGTGGCGGCCGCCCTGGTGAATGTCGGACTGGCGCGGGACGTACTTGTTCCCCAGACCCGTGTTTCGCAGGACGAGCGTGACGGGATCGTGCAGACAAATGCCGACATCATCAAATCCGTCCTCAGGCACCGTGGCGTTCCGGAAGCAAGAATCGTAACCTTGGAGGGTGCCAGCGGGAGCACGTACGACGACGTGCAGGCCCTGCGGAGGTTCCTCGCTGACGGTGACCCGGGACGGGTAGCAGTCGTCACGAGTGGTTATCATACACGGCGTGCCCGGCTGACCCTCGAGCAGGTACTGGGGCCGGAAGCACAGGAGGTCCTGGTGATCTCGGCGCCGGATCCTGACTGTCGGCCCGAGAGCTGGTGGCAGTCACGGGAGGGCTTCCGCCTGGTCATCGAAGAGAACGTCAAACTGATTCTGTACCTGGTGAGATACAGTGCCTGGACCCCGGGTCTGCTGGCTCTGGCAGTGCTGGGGCTGGCGATCGTCGGGTGGCGCCGCGGGCGTCGGAATCATCCCACAGAAGCTGCGGCCTCTTTCCTGATCTTCAACGTCGTCTGAGTGAATTTCGTGCGCAGGTGATCGCCGCTGAGGCGAACACTTCGAAAACTCCATCCTGAGGATGCATTCGTGGCAACAGAGACTGAAGCACCCCGTGGCTATATCAACGACGAAGCCGAACAGGGGATGGACATTGTCGGCTTTCTGTCCCGCCGCAAGTGGCTCGTGCTCTTTGGGCTGACCGTGGGTCTGGGCCTGGGGTACCTGTACTTCCTGCGTCAGCCGGCGAGTTATCAGTCCTCGGGACGTGTGCATGTCGTGAAGCAGCACGCCCAGTTGCCGATCTCGGGTTCTCAGCGGATCGACCCCTCGCTGCTGCGCAACCATCTGGCGACCGACGCCCTGCTGATCAAGAGCCGTCCGATCGTCACGCTGGCCGCCAAGGACGGTAGTCTGGACCGGCTCGCGACATTGGCCAGTGCCCCTGACCCGGTGGACAGGATTATCGCGGGTCTGTCGGTGCACCAGATCACGGAGGACGCCGACATTCTGGAAGTGCGGTTTACCGGCGCGAATCCGGATGACTGCCGGGACATCGTCACCGCCGTGATCGAGGCGTATTCGAACCATCTCAAGACCTCGTTCAGCAATGTCAACGATGAAACGGTCCTGTTGCTCACACAGGCAAAGGACGACATCTACAAGAAGCTCGAGGCAGCGCGTGCCGATTATGAGACGTTTCGTCGCACGGCGCCGCTGCTCTGGGAAGGGGACGCGGGACGCAACCCGCACCAGACATTGATGAACAACATCGATGCCGAGCTCTCCAGTCTGCGCATCGAGCGAACGGCCATTCAGGCCGAACTGGATACGATTCACAACGCGCTCAAGAAGGGGGGGGCCCGCGAAGCCCTGATGCTGATGGCCGAAAGCTCGGCCAGTCGCCTGGGGTCCGATTCGCCGGCGACCTCGAACCTGCTGAGCGTCCCGGAAAAGCTGTTCCCGCTGCTGTTGCAGGAGCAACTGGCTTTGGAGTCGTACGGGCCTGAGCATCCGAACGTGATGCGGATCCGCAAGGAGATTGAGCTGACGCGGAATTTTCTGCAGGACATGGGTCTGGAGCAGACCTCCACGAGTTCCAAAGGGGACTTTCTGGAGGTGTACCTCGAATCGCTCGACCAGCGGATGAACACCGTCGACAGCAAGATCGCGCAGCTCACGGACCTGTTCAAGGACGAAGACGCGCTTGCGAAAGAAGAGATCAACTCTGAGTTGCGCAATGAGTCGCTGCGACGAAACATCGAACAGCTCGATGCCCTGTTCCTGGCGACGGTCAACAAGCTCGACGAGATCGAGATCGCCTCCGAGCATGGCGGTTACTCGGCCGTTCCGATTTCACAGCCGGGACGAGGCTACCAGGTGGCCCCGAACGTGATGAAGATCCTCACCGTGGCCGGAATCCTGGGGATCCTCGGCGGACTGGGTCTGGGTTACGTCGTCGAGTCGGCCGACCAGAGCTTCAAGAGTCCTGAAGAGATCAGTTCGCTGCTCAATCTTCGGATTGTCGGACACTGCCCGATGGTGACCTCGACCGCCCGGCCCCGCGACTTCGAAGGGAGTACGGCCATCGATCCTTCGGTCATCACATACTACAAGGCCAAGTCCCGCTCGGCCGAGGCGTTCCGCGCGATCCGCACAGCACTGTACTTCAGCACGCGAAGTGAAGGGGGGCGTCAGCAGAAGGTCATTCAGGTCACCAGCCCGCACCCCGGCGATGGCAAATCCACGTTGACGGCCAACCTCGCGGTGACGATCGCGCAGTCGGGCAAGAAGGTACTGCTCATCGATGCGGACTTCCGCCGCCCGCGCGTGCATGCCATCTTCGGTGTCTCGAACGAGGTCGGAATGTCGTCGGCGATCAACGGGGATGTCGAGATCTTCGATGCCATTCAGCAGACTGCGGTGACGAATCTGAACTGCCTGAGCTGTGGTCCCCGACCGGATAACCCCTCTGAGCTGCTGACCGATGCACGCTTCGAGGAGTTGCTGGATGTCTTGCGTGAGCGTTACGACTTCATTCTGGTAGACAGCCCACCGGTGCTGGCGGTGACCGATCCCAGTGCCGTTGCGGCCCGTGTCGACGGCGTACTGCTCTGCATTCGCGTCAGCAACAAGTCCCGTATCGACGCGATCCGTGCCACCGAGCTGCTGATGACCCTCGACGCCAACATCCTGGGCATTGTCGTGAACGGGGTCGATCCCTCGGCCCGGGGGCGCTACGGCTACAGTTCCCGTGGCCACGGTCGAGTCGGCCAGGGGTACGGGTACGGGTACGGTTATGGGTACGGATACGGATACGAGGACAGTACGAGCGCTTCGCACAACAAGTACTTCATGGAGGAGCGGGAGGGGGCTCGCCCGGCCCTCGCGCACCGCGAGCGAACGCCTTCCTGATCCGAAACTTCTGCCGACCAGCTGCAGCAAAGGCGACCTCCGGGTCGCCTTTGTTCGTTTGTGGGGGTGTGAATTCCGTCCGCCGCACCAGAACCGGCCAAACGACCATGTCCCGCTTTGACGCGTTGCCGCGGGCGACACACTGGCCTGACACTGGGGCGGAAGATTCCCGATTTGGAGAAACCCCGTTCCCGAGGCCCAAGGCCCGCGCAGGACGATGGCAGCAGCCCCTGGCATTCGATAGGCTTGGGCCGTGGAGAGCGAGTTGATGATCAGATCTGGCGATCGCGTCCGTCGCCAAGAGTGTACGATTCATGCTTCATCGACTCAGAGGGAGTGTCCGCTGCGAGCTCCGCAGGCTGATTGGCCTGTTGCTTCTGGTGTCGCTGTGCGCGTCGCTGGGCCCGGTCCCTGTCGCACCGACTCCCTCCGCGGGGCAGGGGGGCTCGGTACCATATCCATGCCGGCATCGGGGCTGCGGATGTCGTTCGGCTGCACAGTGCTGGAGAGGCTGTTGCTGCTTCACGAACCGGGAGAAGGTGGCCTGGGCTCGTCAGCAGGGACTGGCTCCACCGGCTTACGTGGTAGCGGCTGCCCGGAAGGAGTCCGCCTCGAAAACCCCGCTCCGCAGTTGCTGTTCTGCGAGCACGAGTCCTGCCGATGAAGCGACCGTCGCGTCATCTGCGGAAGCGGTCAGCGGCCAGGACGCACACACACCCGCTGCGACACGGCCGGAAGACTCCACCGCGGAGCACACCCGCGCGAACATCCTGGTGATCGGAGTCCGCCGACAGCAGTGTCAGGGAGAAGGCATCTCCTGGAGCTGGATTCCCTGGGGCTATCTGGCGCAGAGTGCTCCGGAATGCCCACTCCCGACGCCACGAGGATGGGAGTTCATAGGTTCCGCGATCGTCAAGGAGCAGGCAGGGTCGCCGCCCGAACCGCCTCCACGCATAGCCGTGGGTGATCGCACGACCGTCTGAACCGGTTCCCGATCCCGGGCCTGACTGCGCCTGTGTGCGTGCAGCGACTGGACCCGCTGGGAGTGGCTCGCGGCTTGTGCTGGCATGCTCCCGCGGGACGTGACTCGCTCTCCACAAGACCGGCTCACTGGACTGTGTGAGCATGCCATCATGGGCCGCAGACCTGCCGCGCAGAAAGACACGATCCGTCGGTGCCCGTACGGCGTGTCCGGCGCACCGTTTCCTGCTTCCTGATCTCCTTCCATCCACGACAAGGACCTCACATGGCCGTGTTGAATTCACCTGCGCCGCGTCTGCGGCGCGGTTTCACTCTCATCGAACTGCTGGTCGTGATCGCGATCATCGCCATCCTGATTGCACTGCTGCTTCCGGCTGTGCAGCAGACACGCGAAGCGGCGCGGCGTACGCAATGCAAGAATCATCTGCGCCAGATCGGCCTGGCTCTGCACAACTATCACGACACCCACGCTGCGTTTCCACCTGGCTATATCGTGCGGAATATCGCCTCAGCCGCGATGGCACCTGCGGAGTCGGCAGTCGGTGGTCCTGGCTTCGCGTGGGGCAGCATGATCCTGCCGATGTTGGAGCAGGGGCCGCTCTATAACCGCCTCGACTTCTCGAGAAACTCACAAGATCCCGTCAATATCGATCTCGCCCGCACCGTACTGCCAGTGTTCCGCTGTCCGTCGGACCCGGCTCCCGACACGTTTGTCGTTACCGATACGGGTGGCACGACCTATGAGTTGGCCTCGTCGAACTATGTGGGCATCTTCGGCTATGGCAGCGTCACGATGCATGCCGGACAACCCCAGGAACGGGGACTGTTCTATCGCAACAGCAGCACGCGAATCCGCGATGTGCTCGACGGGACCTCCAACACGATTATGGTTGGCGAGCGAATGCATCGGCACGAATTCACTCGTGTAAGCGATGTCAACGCACCGATGTATCAGGCGCCGGCCGATGCCAACTCGACGTGGTACGCGGCGATTCCCAATGTCGCCCGACCTTCGGGGATGACCAACATGATGATCGGCATGAACCCGATGATGGCGAACGAATGGCAGGGGTCGCTGGTCCTCGGGCATATCGGTCAGTCGATGGGAATGATGAGGATGCATCGCACGCCCAACACGACCAATCACATCGTGCACTTCTCGAGCGCCCATGAAGGGGGCGTCCAGTTCATCCTCGCGGACGGTTCGGTCCACTTTCTTAGCGAGAATGTCAGCTACGACATCTTTCGCAATCTCGGACAGATCGCCGACGGCAATGTCGTCGGCGCATTCTGAGCGAGCTGCCGCAGCCGTCACGGGGCTGCGTCCCCGTGGCGCGCTCCGGCTGGTGTGGGGTGGCGGAATCGATCGGGCTCCGTAAGGATGGGGAACGGGCCAGCTCGGGGCCTCCAGTCTGGTCACCGAATGCGACGGCCCGGATTCCCGACCCGAAAGTGATGACATGACGCAATCCGCCACGCGCGCCCCGAAAGGCCAGTGATCGTCGGCCTGGGGGAAGTCTTGTGGGACATGTTCCCGGCGGGGCCCCGGTTCGGCGGGGCTCCGGCCAACTTCGCCTGCAGCGTCGCAGGTCTGGCTCCGGGGCCCTGTTCGACCTGCCTGGTCAGCGCGGTGGGGCAGGACGAACTGGGGCGTGAGGCTCTGCGTGAGTTGGCTGAGCATGGCGTCGATGCCGCCTGCGTTGGACGGCTGGAGCAGCAGACTGGACAGGTCCTGGTCAACGTCGATCCTGCTGGCCACGCCAGCTACGAATTCGCGGCCAACACCGCCTGGGACAATCTGTCCTGGTCGGAGGAACTGCAAGAGCTGGCCCACAGGACCGGAGCCGTCTGCTTCGGCACGCTCGGACAGCGAAGCAGCGCGTCGCGGGACGTGGTCCGCAGATTTCTGCAGAGCACGCCGGGCGACTGCCTGCGCGTATTCGATATCAACCTGCGATCTCCCTTCTGGACCGAGTCCATCATTCGCGAGTCGCTGCCATTGGCCAGGGTTCTGAAATGCAATGACGCAGAGCTGCCGATCCTGGCAACAATGCTCGGGTTCAGTGGCTCGGACGACGAGATCCTGCGGGCGCTCGTCAGCCGCTTCTCGTTGCAGCTTGCGGCCCTGACGCGCGGTGCAGGGGGCTCGCTGCTGGTCGATCATGCGGGTGATCTGAGCGAGCTCCGGGGAGTGCCGACGACCGTCGTCGATACGGTCGGTGCAGGAGATTCATTCACGGCGGCCCTCACGCTGGGGTTAACGTTCGGCGTTCCGTTGTCCATCATGCATGGCTGGGCGAGTCGAGTGGCGGCCTATGTCTGCGGCCAGAGCGGTGCGACTCCGGAGATGCCTGAGGAGTTGCGGATGCAACCGGAGTGGAGCCGATCGTGACTCCGGTCCCAGCCGCAGGCCTGGCGTCGTAGGTGTTCCTGGAGTGCGGAAGCCATGGCTCACGCGGGGCTGCTCACGGACCCCCACACCCCCCGGAGGAACAACGGGCGAAGCACGGCGCTGAATGACCTGTAGGTGTGGATTCCCCTGGGGCTGCGCTCGTCACCCAGATTGCCCCGTTTGGCTCCCAGTCAATCCCGGTGGGCCAGGGATGGTCATCTCGTGATAATGCGCTATAGTCTTGTCTTGAGTTGTCGACCCTTGGTCAGGTCGGCGGTCCTGTCACACGATCCTGAATCACGCCTCCGAGTCCGGTATGTGTCAGCCGCGAGTGACGATTGTGGGGGCCGGTCCGGGGGGGCTGGCCACAGCCCTGTTGCTTGCGGAAAGAGGGGCCCGCGTCCAGTTGTTCGAGCGTCATCCGCATGTGGGGGGAAGAACCTCCACGCTGGCCGTCGATGACTTCCGCTTTGATCTCGGACCGACCTTCTTTCTCTATCCCCGTGTGCTGTCGGAGATCTTCGGAGAGCTGGGTCTGGACCTCATGCAGGAGGTCCCGATGGTGCGGTTGGACCCTCAGTATCGACTGGTGTTCGGTGCCGGGGGAGAGTTGGATGCCACGGGCGATGTGTCGCTGATGGACGAGCGTGTGACGGCCCTTTCCCCGGCCGATCGCGGCGCCTTCGTCAGGTTTATGCAGGAGAATCGCGAGAAGCTGGAAAAGCTGAGGCCGTTGCTCGAGTCCCCCTTCAACGGGATCCTGGACCTGCTGTCACCGCAGGTGCTGAAGGCCGCGCCGGTGCTTCATCCGTGGCGTTCACTGGGACAGGAGCTTGCACGGAACTTCTCCGATCCCCGGCTGCAGATTGCCTTCTCCTTCCAGTCGAAGTATCTGGGGATGTCCCCGTTCCGCTGCCCCAGTCTGTTCTCGATTCTGGCGTTCCTCGAGTACGAACATGGTGTCTTTCATCCGTTGGGCGGCTGCGGTGCCGTGTCGCGGCGAATGGAGGAATTGGCCCGGGAGCGGGGCGTCGAGATTCACCTCGATGCAGACGTGGAGTCTTTGGATTTCGAGGGACGTCGGGCCACAGGCGTGCGTGTCAATGGACAGTCGCATCCCGCCGATGCGGTCGTCATCAATGCCGACTTTGCCCGTGCCGCGGAGCGACTCATCCCTGATCGCCTGCGTAAGCGGTGGTCCGATCGGCAATTGGCTCGCAAGCAGTATTCCTGTTCCACGTTCATGATGTATCTGGGGATCGAAGGGCTCCACGAGGAGCTCCCGCATCACACGATCTACATCGCCCGGGATTACGAACGCAATCTCGCGGAGATCGAGCAGCGGGGAGTGCTCTCGGGCGATCCCTCGTTCTATGTGCAGAACGCCAGCGTGACCGACGAGAGTCTGGCCCCACCCGGCATGAGCACGCTGTATGTCCTCGTCCCCGTTCCGAATCAGGCCGCCGGGATCGACTGGCGGGCCGAGACGCCAGGCTTCCGCCAGCGCGTGCTGCAGCAGCTCGAACGTGTGGGAATTACCGATGTGGAGCGACGAATTCGTGTCGAGCGCGTCGTAACTCCCGAGGACTGGCAACAGGAACACCAGATCTACCGCGGGGCAACCTTCAACCTGGCCCACAACATTGGACAGATGGTCTGCTTCCGGCCGCGCAATCGTTTCGAGGATGTGGACGGCGTGTACCTGGTGGGGGGGGGCACTCATCCCGGGAGTGGATTGCCGGTCATCTATGAGTCGGCGAGAATTACCAGCCGATTGCTCACCGAGGACCTGCGTCTCGAGCGGCACCCGACCGGCGGCCTTCCGTCTGGTCGCCCACCCCGCGAGCTGGTGGAATCGTGAAGATGAATTCGTTCACGGCACCGACGGCACACCGACCCGATCACGATCCTGCGCTCTCTGCCGCGACGGCGGGGGCGGACATGGAAGTGTCACGCGCATCGCAGCAGGCCTGGAGTTGCTGGTCACTGGAGAAACGACTGCAGGTCCTGTCCAGCTTCCGGTTGGCTCTCGCTGAGCGTTGCCTGTCCGTGGCGCAAGCCGTCGACATTCCCAATCGCCAGGTTGCAGACTCTCTGGCTGCCGAGGTGCTCCCGCTGGCTGACGCCTGTCGTTTTCTGGAACGGAGGGCTGCGGGCGTCCTCCGGCCGCGCCGCCTTGCCTTGCGTGATCGTCCGGCCTGGTTGTGGGGCGTGCGGGGAGAAGTCCGCCGGGAACCGTTCGGAGTTGTGCTCGTGATCGGCCCGGGCAATTATCCTCTGATGCTGCCGGCGGTCCAGACGCTGCAGGCGCTTGTGGCCGGGAATGCCGTCCTGTGGAAACCGGGGACAGGCGGCACTGCCGCGGCGTTGCTCATTCGCGAAATGCTGGAGGATGCCGGACTGCCCGGCGGCTTGATCCAGGTTCTGGACGAGACTCCCGAGGCCGGAGCGGTGGCCATCTCGGCCGGAGTCGACCTGATCGTGCTCACCGGCTCCGCGACGACCGGCCGTCGTGTCCTGGTGCAGGCGGCAGAATCTCTCACACCGGTCATCGCCGAGCTGTCCGGCTGCGACGCCGCGTTCATTCTTTCGACGGCCGACATCGATCGGGCCGTGCAATGCCTGGTGTTTGGTCTGCGCTTCAATGGCAGCGCGACCTGCATTGCCCCCCGACGGGTGTTCGTGCACCGCAGCGTCGCGGTCCCCTTCCGCGAGAAACTGCTTGCCGCTGTTGCGTCGTTCCCCACGGTGCAGGTGCCCGAGCAGACGCGGGCTCTGGTCGAGAAGCTGGTGAAGGAGGCTGTGGACGACGGGGCCCGGATTCTCTGCCCCGACACGACGGCGACAACAGCGAAAGCGGGCGGGCCTTCGACCTGGCCGGTCGTTGTCGACCGGGCACAACCCCACATGAATCTGTTGAAAGCGGATATCTTCGCACCGGTCATGTCCCTGCTGGAGTTCTCGACGGTCGAAGAAGCACTGCGGATGAGTCGTCCTTGTCCTTACGCCCTCGGGGCGAGCATCTTTGGCACGGGACGGGAAGTCGCTGAGCTGGCGACGAGAATTGACTCGGGAGGGGTCGTGATCAACGATCTGATTGTGCCCACCGCCGATCCGCGGGCACCGTTCCAGGGTCGCCGGATGAGCGGGTTCGGCACGACCCGTGGCGCAGGAGGGACTGCTGGCCCTCACGCAGCCGAAGACCGTGATCCGCCAGACAGGCGCCGACTGCCGCATCTGGACCTGCTCAACCGGGGAGATGTGGGTCTGATCAAGGAATTGGTTAGGGCTTTGCACGCACGTTCGGTTCTGTCTCGACTGCGGAGTGGGTGGGTTGTCGTGAGATCCCAGCTTCCGTGGCTGTCCTCAACGGATAGAGGAGCGTCCTCGTGAATCACTGCGATGTGGGGGTTGTTGGAGGTGGACTGGGCGGGTTGGCCGCTGCCTGCACTCTGGCAGCGCACGGCTATCGCGTGGTCCTCTGCGAACGCAACGAGTTCCTGGGTGGCAAGGCCTGTGTGTGGGAGCAGGATGGTTATCGCTTCGACATGGGGCCGACGATCCTCACGCTGCCGTCGGTGCTCCGGCGGATTTTCGCGGAAGCCGACCGGTCGGTCGACGACTACGTCAATCTGGTACGCCTCGATCCGCAGTGGCGCTGCTTCTTCCAGGATGGCAGCGAGCTCGATCTGGTAGAGCAGATCGGGCAAATGCAGGCGAATATTGCTGCGCTGACTGGCAGCCCGCAGGATGCCAGCGGCTATCAACGGCTCATGCAGGTTGCTGAGCGACAGCATGAAGTGGCACGACGCTACTTCTTCTACCAGAGCGTGAGCTCATTCTTCGACGCGCTGACGCTGCGGGACTGGCTCTCTCCGGGCTTGTACCGGGATCTGCTGGCCATCAAGCCGGGGCAGAGTGTTTCCGGACTGGTGAGGACCTGTGTCAGCGACGAACGCGTTGCGCAGATGCTCGATCACTTCACCCAGTATGTCGGGTCGTCGCCCGAGGCATCCCCAGCGGTGTTGTGCGGCATCGGTCACATGCAGACCGAGGAGGGGATCTGGTATCCCATCGGCGGCACGCGGGCCGTGGCCGAGGCCCTGATTCGACTGGCCGGCGAGTTGGGTGTGGAATTCCGCACCGGGGTGAATGTGGAGCGGATCACGACCGAGGCTGGCCATGTCACGGGAATGCAGTTGAACACGGGCGAAGTGCTGACCTGTGAGGCGATTGTCTCCAATTGCGACAGCATGCTCACGCACCAGGAACTCCTCAGTGGAGCGGCACGGGAACGATTCGAGCGACGCAGGGAGTACGAACCGGCCTGTTCCGGAGTCGTGCTCTATCTCGGACTGCGGCAAAGGTACGAGCATCTGCTGCATCACAATTTCGTCTTCTCTCGAGATCCCGAGGAGGAGTTCACCGCGATCTATCGGACGGGTGAGCCGGCTCCGGATCCCACCTGCTACGTGTGTGCTCCGGCCGTAACGGAACCGGATGTCGCTCCTCCCGGGGGTGAGGCGCTTTACGTCTTGGTGCATACTCCCTATCGGCACGATGGACAAGACTGGACGGCGATGCTCCCCGACTACCGGGAGTGCATCCTTCAGAAACTCCGTACGACCGGGCAGATGCCCGACCTCGACGAGCGCATCGTGGTGGAGTCCGTCCTCACTCCGGCCGACATCGAATCCCGTTACCATGTCTGGCGGGGTGCGATCTATGGGCTGGCCAGCCATGGGCTGTGGACCGGAGGTTTCAAGCCCGTCAATCGCAGTCCCGATGTGCGGGGTCTGTATCTGGCCGGTGGGTCGGCACATCCAGGGCCCGGGATGCCTATGGTGATGATGTCGGGATGGATCGCCGCTGACTGTGTGGCGCGCGACGGTGTGGCCGGGGACGACGGGCCCGACGCCGCGAGGGGGTTTCGACCGTCACGTTCGGCGGCCGCCGAATCTGCCTGACATGACCGATCGCCTGCGAGTTGTTTCAGCATCGAAAGCCTTCGGAGACCGCGAGGCGCTGCGAGGCGTCAACCTGGCGCTGGGGGCCAACGAGCTGCTGGCCCTCGTCGGTCCGAACGGTGCCGGCAAGACGACGCTCATTCGTGCCATCTGTGGGCGGACCCGCCTGGATGCCGGCGAGATCCTGATGGATGGCCGGCCACAGTCCCGGCGCCGCGATCCGCAGGCGATTGGCCTGGTGCCGCAGGATCTGGCGGTATATCCCGATCTCACCGTCCAGCAGAACCTGGAGGTGTTCGGTCGCGTACACCAGGTCTCGCGTGCGGATTTGGGGGAACGCGTCGAAGGTGCACTCGAGTGGACGCGTCTGGCGGATCGGCGCCGGTCCCTCGTCGGCACCTTGTCGGGAGGCATGAAACGGCGACTCAATCTCGCCTGCGGGTGTCTGCATGAACCACGTACGCTGCTGCTCGATGAACCGACGGTGGCAGTCGATCCGCAAAGCCGCGAACGCATCTTCGAAATGCTGGCAGAGTTGCGACAGTCCGGCACATCCATCCTGCTGACAACGCACCAGCTCGATGAGGTCGAGAGACGCTGCGATCGGGTCGCCGTGATCGATCACGGACGGATCATCGCTGAGGGAACTTTCGATGCCCTTGTCGCGTCAACGATTGGCGACGAGTTTACTGTGGAAATCAGGCTGCACGAGGATACAGACGTACTTCCCAACGGGTTCACGCGGTCGGCGGACGACCGGCTGATGCTCACGCGGCGGCTCGAACGCGGTCTCGAGCAACTGGGGCCAGCCCTCCATGAACTGGAGGCTGAGCACTGCCGTGTGGAACGATGCCGTGTCGAGGGGCCGACACTGCATCGCGTGTTTCTGCATCTGACCGGAAGGGATCTCAGGGAATGAGTCTGACTGTGATGAAGATCGGCCTGTTGCGCCTGCTCAACAATCCGTTGGAGCTGGCTCTGACGTTTGTCGTGCCGATCCTGTTCTTCAGCATCTTTGCACTCATTTTCGGGCGAGGAATCGGCCGCAACCGGGGCGTGGCTTTGGAAGTGGCCGTGATCGATGAGGATGATTCGCAGGCGAGTGAGGAGTTTCAGGACCTGCTGCAGGCAACGGAGGGAGTCAAAATCGTACCGACCGGGGACGAGAACGATCCCGGGGCCCCCGTCTCACGCGCAGCGGTCCAGGAGCTGGTGCGGCTGGGTCGGATCGATGCCGCCGTCGTTATCCCGGCTGGCTTCGGAGAGCAAGTGAGCACGACCGAGGACGTCGCCGAACTGGAGGTCCTCAACGACTCGTCGGATCCGATCGCGACGACGATGCTGTCGGTGCTCTTGCGTCAGACGGTCGGGGCCGTGCGGGGACGACGGCAGGCACGACGGGCCCGGGGCCTGGGGGACGTCCTGCAACTGCGGTTGCGCGCTGCGCGGGGCGAAGTGATCCTGGACGACGGGCAGACTCCAAAGGTGGAGATCCGGGAGATCGACGTGCTGGGGGAGCGGTCGGCGAATCCCACGGTTGCCATGTATGCTGCGGGCATCTCCGTCATGTTCCTCCTGTTCTCGGCCGCAAACTTCGGAGGTTCGTTGCTCGAGGAACAGGAAGCAGGGACTCTCGAACGCCTGCTGTCCAGTCGGCTGTCGCTGGGAGGACTGCTGTTCGGCAAATGGTTGTTCCTGATGTGCATCGGATCCCTCCAGATCTTCGTGATGCTCGCGTGGGCACAGCTGGTCTTTCAGGTCGATGTCTCACGACACCTCGGCGGAGTCATCCTCATGTCGCTCGCCACAGTCGCGGCGTCGGCCTCCCTGGGGCTGTTCCTCGCGGCACTCTGCCGGACCCGGGCACAACTGCAGGCGATCGGTCTGACGACGGTGCTCGTGATGTCGGCACTGGGGGGCAGCATGGTCCCCCGATATCTGATGAGTGATGAACTGCAGAGGATTGGGCAGTACACCTTCAACGCCTGGGCGATTGACGGGTTCGTCAAGCTCCTCTGGCGGGATGAACCGGCTTCGCATGTCCTCAGGGAAGCCGGGGTGCTGGCAGTCATGGCGGTCGCCATCGGCGTGCTCGCTTTGATTCTTGCCCGGCGGTGGCAGGCCGATTGAGCGACCTCCTCGGGAGCGCGTGCCCCGGGTGCGTGCACGTTGTCCTGTCCCGGATATGGGCCTCAGGCAATCGGGCGCAAACAGTACCACGCCAGCAGCAGCCCCGCCGCCAGCAGGTGCAGAATGGCCAGCAGCACGCCGACGCCCAGCAGCGTCTGTGAGCCGTCGTCGCGGGTGGGTGGGCGGCCGAGCAGATGCTTGGTCACGACGCCACACACCCACGACCAGTGCAGCATGACGTGCAGCAGCACTCCCAGCGAAAACAAACACAGAATCACGAACTGGAGATCGCGCCAGCCTTCAATATCGGCACCCCACAACTGCCATTCCATCGCCCGCGGACCAACGGGAAACAGGAACCGCAGCACTGCCGAGGCCCACACCAGCCCGAGAAACAACACCAGCAGCAGACAGTCGAGCCAGAAGTTGATGATCGACTTCGACCAGCGGGACGTTGTGCGTGTCTTGCTGGCGGGGTTGCGCGCCGGCGGCGACGCGGGCGCCAAGCGTCTCCGGGGTCACCGACCGGGAGTCGTCACTGGTCATGACTGTGAGCTTCGTCAGTACAGAACGGACACTCCGAGGCAGGACTGTCCGCATCGAGTTGCAGGAAGGCAGCACCGCGGGCCACGGTCACCACACCGGTCAGCACCACGCACCAGGCGGCGCACTGCAGCAACCGGCGGCGCGCCATCAGCGAGAGCAGGGAAGCCCCCAGGCCTGTGAGTACCATCAGCGGCAGTGTGCCCAGGCCGAACAGGGCCATGACGGCGGCACCGCCTCCCAGGGTGCCGGTCGATGCGGCCAGCGAAAGAAACGCGTACACCAGTCCGCAGGGGAGAAAGCCGGTCAGGATACCTGCCGCAAAGGCATTCGCAAATCGGCCCCCCTTGAGCAGCGACGCGAACTGCGAACTGAACAGACACCCGCCCTGCGGTGCGCTTGGCTTCGTTCCCCACAGTCGAATGCCTGCCGCCGCGAGACCTTCGTGGACCAGTACGAGTCCCGCCAGCAGACACAGGACGGCCGGAAGTGTCCGCATGAGCTGCGTGCTGAGTGTCAGCCGCTGCGTGAGCCAGCCCGCAAGGACGCCCAGAAACACGTAGGTTGAAATGCGACCGAAACTGTAGATCAGCTGCACCTGCAGGTTTCGTCGCGACGAAGGCTGGTCCACGCCGAGCATGACGGCGAATCCGCCACACATGCCGATGCAGTGAGAGGAACCGAGAAACCCGCCCAGAAACACGAGAGGCAGTTCGATC
Organism: uncultured Planctomycetaceae bacterium; assembly: GCA_963715185.1. GTDB lineage: Bacteria > Planctomycetota > Planctomycetia > Planctomycetales > Planctomycetaceae > CAVPPT01. Next base: position 85,113 of record CAVQRG010000006.1, on the reverse strand, counting down.
ACGGACGTGCCTCCGTCAGTGCAGGGACGACCTGAGAGACCGATCCCGTCTCGCCGCTGTGCCCGGCGTCGCCGGTTGTCTCAGACTCTGCAGAACGGGCGGGGTTCGGAGATTCACCCGGGTCGTATCGCGTCAGCCTCAGTGAGTTTGCAATCACGATCACGCTGCTGAGCAGCATCAGTCCGGCGGCCAGTGCGGGGTGCAGCCTGCCCGTCGTCGCGACGAGCACGGCCAGCAGATTGTAGCCGAAGGCCCACGCCAGATTCTGTCGTATTGTCTGCACGGTTTTCCGTGCGAGGCCGATCGCCCAAGGGAGTTGAGTGAGATCGTCACCCAGCAGGCAGACGTCGGCCGAGTCGCGTGCGATGTCCGTGCCGCAACCCATCGCGATGCCGACATCAGCCACGGTCAATGCGCCGGCATCGTTGATTCCGTCTCCCACCATGGCCACCGGGCCCAGTCGCCTCGCTTGCTCCACCTGCAGGATCTTCTGATCGGGCAGCAGTCCTGCTTCGACGGGGAGCTGCAGTTCCGCCGCAATTTGCTCACCGCGCGCCCGGTGGTCGCCCGTCAGCACTGCGAGGTCAAGGTCCAGTTCGCGACAGGCCTCCAGGGCGTCAATCGCTTCTGGCCGCAGGGTCTCCGAGAAGGCATAGGCGCCGCGGACTCGGCCATGCCATCCGATCATCGCCAGCGGATGGCCAGCGGCTTCTTCCTGGTCGAGAATAGCCCGCAGTCGATCAGGCAGAGCCAGGCCTTCGAGCTTCATCAGCCGCTCGTTGCCCAGCACGACGCGTGTCGTTGCTGGCAGACCTGGCCCGGCTGAGGACTCTGCCCACTGGCCGCTGACCCCCAGACCAGGCTGTTCGCGGCGATCGGGAATCTCGGCTGTTACAGGACAGCAAGGGCCGTCCGACTGGATCGCTCTGCAGAAGACATGTTGCGATCCGGCCGCCAGCTGCGCGGCACGGCGCTTTACCTCGGCGGGGTCTGTGACTCCGTCGGAGTGGAAAGCCAGGATCCGCGCATCACCCGTAGTAAGTGTGCCCGTCTTGTCGAAACGGATCGCCTTGACTCCGGCCAGGCATTCCAGTGCCTCTCCGCTTCGAAAGATCACCCGCCGGCGGGCAGCGACACTCAGTCCGCTCCAGATGGCGAGCGGAGTGGCCAGCCCCAGAGCACACGGACAGGCGACGAGCAGGACCGACAAAGCGGCCATCAGCCCAGTCCCCCAGCCGGACGAGATACCGTGCACGACCAGCGTGAGGAGCGCCAGGCTGATCACTCCCCACAGGAACCAGCCGGCAACCTGATCGGCCAGTCGCTGATACCGGCCCTGTGCTTCGCGTGCCCGGCGGAGGGCCTCGACCATTCTCGCCAACGTTCCCTCCTCAGGGCCGACCGAGACGCGGAGACGGGCTTCGGTGTCGAGATTGAGGGATCCACCGACCGCCAGGTCGCCAGGTTGCCGCGTCCGGGGCCAACTCTCGCCGGTCAGGACCTGCTCATCGACAGCATGGGGACCTGTGAGCAGAACTCCATCGGTGGGAAACCGTTCGTGAGGGCGGACGATCAGGGTCTGCCCCACACGCAGTTCCGCGAGAGGGACCTCTTGCGTGCCCTGATCGGTGGCGATGGTGACGAACTCCGGGAGCAGGCGCTCCAGTTCGTCGAGGATGTTTGCTGCTGTCAGCTTGCCCGTGGCTTCGAGCCAGCGACCGAGAACGATGAACACCAGCACCATGCAGGCGACCTCGAAATAGGTCGCTCCCACACCTCGCATCACCGACACCAGCGAGTAGGCATAGGCTGCGGTCACGCCGGCAAGGATCAGTAGATCGGTGGAGGCGATGCCACGGCGGATATCAGCCACTGCCGCGCTCGAGAATGGGGCCTCCCAGCAGAATCAGCACGGGCAGCGACAGCAGGAGGCAGAGCGAACGCAGGAGTCCGGCCAGCGCCTGGGGCATGGGTGCCTCACCATCGATGGCGTAGGCGTCGTAGCTCCAGAGCACGAGCGTGAACACCATCACGTTCATCGACAGGAACACGGCGACACCCAGCCGCGTCAGCATCCAGCGGGCCTCCGCTTCGTTACCGCCTTCGCTGGTAACGGCGGCGGCAAACCGGCAGCCGAAGCAGCAGTAGGCCTCCGTCGCTCTTGCCGGGGGGGCATCGATCCCCCAGATCGGCTGCGACAGCGGCAGCCCGCAGTAGTCGCAGGTCGTGTCCGTGTCGGCACGACTGTTCATGGCACTGCGGGCATCTCGCGTTGAATGGCCGGCAGGAAATACGAGATGCCGTAGTAGATCGCGAAAATCCAGAACAGTACCCAGATCAGCCGGACGTACCACGGGATCTCGCTGCCGGTGTAGTTATGGTGCCGGTGTTCCTGTTCGGGGGAAGTCTGTTCGACAACTGACATGTCTGAGTTTCCTGTAAGGTCGCGGACTGCGGGCCACGCCGACTACTTCTGCTCATCGAGTCGCCGTTCGGTCTCCAGCATCGTCCGCTTGGGGGCTTCAATGTCGTGAAACATGCCTTGGCAGATCGCCCAGATCAGCATGCAGAAGAACCCCAGGCTCGCCAGCAGGTAGTTGACGATCGGCGTCAGGGCGAAAGCTCCATCGGCCTCGCCTCGGACGACCCGGTAGAACTCGACGAACTTGTTGACGAACCCGAGCATGCTGGGGATGAGGATCACCACCGCCAGAATCAGCGTGACAATCAAGGTCCAGCGGTTGGTGCGTGTTGAGTCGGGCATGGGGCGAGTCGTTGCTCTGGGGCCGGTGTTTGGGCCAGGTTATTCGGCGACAATCACGTCGACTTCGTCGCTGGGCAGCGGTGTCGGCACGTAGTCTTCGTAGTAAGGGTAGCTCTCCAGCCAGGATCCCAGCCACTGGATGTAGAGGATCAGCGACAGGCCGCGCTCGTTCGGCTGGTCCGGTGAACCGTCGAACAACCACGGGTAGCTGGGCATCGGGGACCAGTCGATCAGCATTGTCGGCTCGAAGAAATGGACCGCGTGCCAGTCGCTGGATCGTCGTCCCCCCTCACGGCTGAGGTCCGGGCCGACGCGACGGGTGCCGAACATCACCGGACGCTGCAGTTCGTTCTGATATTCTTCGGAGGCCGAGACCGGGCCCCAGCGGCGGTCCTCGTTGGAGACCGGCCGTACGAACTGGCTGTGACAATGCCAGCAGCCTTCGCCGATGTACACCTTCCGACCGAGGCGCAGGGCCTTGGCACATTCCTGGGTGACCCATTCCTCGGCGGCGGCATCACTCGCGGGGCGCTCCCCAAAGGCTGCCCGGAACGGTTCCGGGTATCGCTGAGCCAGGTCTTCGAACTGGTACCGCAGGTTGGCGTTGACCACCTGCTCGGCGGTCTGTTCCGGCAGGTCTCGGTACATCAGGGCCGGCACGATGGCATTCGACAGAAACGCGAACGCGAAGAATGCCAGTCCCGCAATGAAGAACACACCTGATTTGCTCTCGAACATGGCTCTAACGCTAAGAGGTTGGAATCGTCAACGAATATGTGTCGCTGGGGATCAGCAGGCAAACTTCCGGTCGACGTCGGCAGACTCGACATCCAGGTGGCCGTTCGTCAGGCTCAGCCGCCAGGTCTTGTACAGGTTCCACATGAACACCAGCTGGCCTCCCAGCATGGCCAGTCCGGCGACAACGCGGATCGCCCAGAACGGTTGTGAAATTTCGACCGAGGCGTCCCAGGGTTGCAGAGCCGCCCACGACCAGCCTTGGAACAGTCCCCCCAGGATCAGGTCACTCGCCATCACCAGGATACCGCCGGCCGACAGCCAGAAATGCCATTCGCAGAGGGTGCGGCTGTACCAGTCGACCCCCAGCAGTCGCGGGAACAGGTACGTCATCACTCCCAGCAGCCACATGCTGAACACGCCGAACATCACCAGGTGAGCGTGTCCGACCACCCAGTCGGTGAAGTGAATCAGCGCCTGGAACGTCATCGTCACCTGCAACGAGCATTGCAGGCAGGTGAGGAAGTAAAACACCATGCCGGTGTAAAACCAGCGGATGGGCAGGTTCGTCCAGAAGGCACGTCCATCACCCCACAGCGTCCCGACAAAGTTGATGACAACCGTGGTCACGACCAGCTCGACCGCGATCGTCGAGATCACTGCCCCGTATTGCAGGAACATGGGAATCGGCGTGTACAGGAAGTGGTGAATCCCCTGCAGCGGGTAGAAGAAGGCCAGACCCCAGAAACCGACCAGCGACAGCCCATGGCTCCAGATCGGCTTCTTCAGCAGGATCGGGACGAAGTAGTACATCATCCCCCAGCCCAACGGTGTCACGAACAGTCCGACCAGATCGTGGATGAACAGTCCTCCGACGGCCCCTGCGCTCGAGCCACAGACAAAGTACTGGGGAATGAAATTCCCCATCGCGTACGTCAGAAACGTCCAGACAAACGCAGCGACGAAGTACCACAGCGTCACGTACATCGGGCCGCGTTGATGCAGGATCGGCGCCATGAAGTTGACGGCCACCAGCAGCAGCCCGAGCTGGGCGATCGGATCGACCCACACGGGGGTCTCGCCCCATTCCAGCCCCTGCGCCTCGCCAAGCAACAGGCCCACCGCCGTGGACGAGCACGACCGCCTGCCACGCCACGAAGATGAACATCGACAAGCGGGAGTCGAGCACGGGCCGCAACGTCAGCCGCGGCACCACCCAGTGCAGCATCCCTAGGAAGGCATTGGCCAGGAACCCGTAGGCGATGGCATTGGTGTGCAGCATCCGCCAGCGGCCCGGCGAGAACAGCTCGACACCGTTCAGGGGGTTGTGCCTGATGAGCTGAAAGGCCATCAGGAAGCCCCCCATCATGGACACCAGCAGGAACGCCAGCGCCGCCAGAAAGTACCAGCAGACGAGCCGCTCGTCCACGAGCAGTTCGTGGCGTGGAATGTCGTTCGGACGCTGATTGTCGGCGAGCGTCTGGGAATGGGATGCGTCGGGGGTATGTGCCATGGATCGTGCAGGATGGTTCGCGGTCGGGGGAGCGACTAACTGCCTGAATACGGTGTCTGAGAGGGCCCGCGGTACGGAGTGAACTGGCCCCAGGGATGCAATAACGCGATCACCCACCCAAAGATCAGATGGGTCCCGGCAGCGACCCACGGGGGGAGGACGGCCGGATCCGTAATCCAGTTTCCACCGAACAGCCGCGGCTGCAGCCAGGAGAGTACCCCGTAGAAACTGATCAGCCAGAGTGCAATCGAGAGGGCAGAAGCCACGAGCAGCCGCTTGCCCAGCGGTGCGGACTCACCGCAGAACTTCACCATCAGCCAGTACATGGGGACGCCGAGCAGCATGCCTGTCGCCAGGTAAAGGCAGCATCCCATGGCGAGCTGCAGTCCTCCTGTCTCGGAACTCATCTCCAGTGCCTGCGCTCCCAGCGGGAACGTAAGGTAGACGCGGATGAGTTCCAGGGGGCTCTTGCCCGCCAAGGGAGCACCGATCACGTTGGCGATCAGGCTGACGGCCGCGGCGATCGCTCCCAGCACGCTCCCGGTGCTCAGGTAGTAAGCGTTGTACAACGTCTTTGGAGGCCAGTCGGGCGACGGCTGGGCGGTGACCTCCGCTTCCAGTTCCCGCACCTTGTTCCGCAGGGCGTCGAGTTCGGCTCTCTTGGCGGCGATGTCGCTGAGTTCGTTCATGGGCGTGAGGCGCTGGAGGCGAAGGGCGGTGGTCTCTCGTTTCCGTCGTGTCTGGAGATCGGGCGTCTAACCCCCGCTGTCAGTCTCAGTCGGCGGGAGGTAGGGCGCCAAGGGACCCGGAGCGGGACTGATGCCCTCCCGGCGGCGGTTCGAAATCTCCAGAACATATGCGACAAGATTCCAGAACGTTTCCGGTTCGTCTCGAAACGAGTTGGCAAAGCTCGGCATCGGGCTGACTCCCTGGTAGATGCGCCGGTAAATGTCGACGGGGTCGGTTCCTCCATGCAGCATGCCTGAGGTCAGATCTGCCGCCCGGGTCGGATTCCCCCAGTCATCTTTCAGACCGGCCTTGAGGTTCTCTGCCGTGAGACCCCGGCCATCGTCTCCGTGGCACTTCGAGCAGAGCTTCAGGAACACTTCCCGTCCCGCAGCAACGTGTTCGCTCGTGAATTGTGGCTGCGGGGTCAGCGGTGCCACACGGTTCTCAAGGGCATCATCCCAACGGGCAACGACCAGTGGCACGAGATCTTCCTCGACCACCGTCGGGTCCACCTCCTCTTCCAGCTCTGCACGAAAGGCAATTTGTGCCTCGAGTTCTCCACGTTGGGAAAGGACCATCACGTATTCGGCGACGGCCTCGATTTCGTTCTCGGGCAGCAGCTTGAATGAAGGCATTGAGGTGCCGCGAATCCCACGCTGGATAATGTGGACCAGATCTTCCTTCAGCGGACGCGAACCGGACTCGGTCGATGTGAACTTGAAGAGCCCCTTGCGATAGTCCCGCGGCTTGGGATACAGGTAGGCCGCCGCGGGACCGTTCCCGTCACCACTCACACCGTGGCACTGGACGCATCGCTTCTGATAGACCGCCTGTCCCTCCTTCAGCACTGACGACGAGCGGTTGGGTTCGGCCAACAGTTTCGGCTGCGTGAAAGTTCCCACGTGCGTACGGAGTTCTTCGCGAACATGGCTCTGCAACTCTGCCGGGAGATCCTCGACCGAGGCCAGATAGGTCCACTCAGGGTCTTGTTTGCGAGCGCATCCACTGAGGATCAGGAGTGCCAGCGATAAGCAGGTGATCGAGCGTTGCACGGGAACCTTTCCGCCAGGAATCAACAGGCGACTGGAGGAAGCCGATGCGACCAATGGTCCCAGAAGCGACACTAGCCGAGCCTGTGGGGATGTGGTCTCCTCGGAGTCAGGTGAATCGAGGTTCGCCAAACTCCACAGGCGGGATGTTACTGATCTCCACGCGCATGGAAAGTCATCGAGGGTCGACAATCGGTGGACTTATTCAGGCTCATCGGATCTGCCGACCTCGGCGCGGGGCTGGAGCCGAATGCGTCGGAGTCATGTGGCGGCCCTTCTGACGCGAGGGCGCGCACTTGAAAGTGACCATTCGCGCGTGTGTGCGATTTCGCTCACTACCGCGCCAGAGACTGCGTCCAGATTGCAGCTCCAGCAAGCGCAAAACAGGAACGCAGGCCTCCTGTTTTCTCCGGGGGGAGAAAAATTTCCCGGTCGTGAGAATTGGAACGGCTAGTGCATCACGGGCTGTTCTGTTCTGTGGTGCGCACCGTCCAACTGAGTTGCGCGCCTCTCATTTGGATAACTGGGAGAAACAATGTACTGCAATCAGTGTGAACAGACGGCTCACGGAACAGGCTGCGTGGACGTGGGCGTGTGCGGCAAAGATGCCGACATGGAATCGCTGCAGGAAACCCTCCTGTATGGTGTGAAGGGGATGGCGTCCTATGCCCATCACGCTCGGCGGCTCGGCAAGACCGATGAAGCGGTCAACGCCTTCATCGAAGAGGCGCTGTTCGCGACGGTGACCAACGTCAACTTCGACATGACGAGCCTGCTCGAGCTGGTTCTCGAGTGTGGGCGCATGAATCTGCGGACCATGGAGTTGCTCGACGAGGGGCATCGGGAGGCGTTCGGAGAGCCGTCGCCTGCCACGGTGTATGAGGGAACCAAAGCCGGACCGGGCATCCTCGTGACCGGTCACGATCTGGTCGATCTCTGGAATCTGCTCCAGCAGGTGGAAGGGACCGACATCAATGTCTACACCCATGGCGAGATGCTGCCTGCTCATGCCTACCCCAAGTTGCGCAACCACCCGAATCTTGCAGGGCATTTTGGCGGCGCATGGCAGAAGCAGAAGGTCGAGTTCTCCAGGTTTACGGGGCCAGTCTTGGCCACGACAAACTGTGTTCTCATTCCCTGGGACGCCTACAAGGATCGTCTCTTCACGACGCGCGTCACAGCCGTGCCGAATGGCAAGCGGTTGCTGACCGACGATTTCTCGGAGGTCGTCGCCTGCGTCCGGAGATGCGAGCCACTGGCCGAGCAACAGGTGGCCGAATCCCAGGTGGGCTTCCATCATGGAGTCATCGTGGGGCTGGCCGACAAGGTTGTCGAAGCCGTGAAGGCGGGGCAGATTGGCCACTTCTTCCTCATCGGCGGCTGCGATGGGGCTGAGCCGGGACGCAACTTCTATCGGGAGTTCGCGGAGAACACCCCCCCGACTCCGTGATCCTCACGTTGGGTTGCGGCAAGTTCCGGATCCGCGATTACGATTACGGGACCGTCGCCGGGTTGCCGCGCCTGCTCGATATGGGGCAGTGCAACGATGCCTACGGCGCCATCCAGGTCGCCGTGGCTTTGGCCTCGGCCTTCGATTGCGGAGTCAATGATCTTCCGTTGAGCATCATCCTGTCGTGGTTCGAGCAGAAGGCCGTTGCCGTACTGCTGACGCTGCTGTACCTGGATGTCAAAGGCATCAAGATTGGACCTGCCAAACCGGCGTTTCTGTCCGACAACGTGCTGGCCCTCCTGCAGGAGCGTTACGACCTGCAGATTGTGGGAGACGATCCGCTGGTCCAGCTCGAAGCCTGCATGAGCTGAAGTGGTGATGACATCGAGCAATGTCGCTGAGGAAGCTGTCCCGGGCAGGCTGGGGCAAGCCGCGAGGGGATTGGCGGCCGGGGGTTGCCCGGCCAGACCCGTGGAGTGAGCGGACGACATGATGGGACGCAACGTGTGCAGGTCGGCAGCCCTGTCCTTGGCCGTCTTGGTCGGGATGGGGGCATCGGTATTCGCGCAGTTCGATCTCGATCGGGATCCAATCAATTACGAGACCACGCCGGTCCGCGATCGCGTCACCCTGCTGCAGCGACAACTGGCCGCCGGTGAGGTGTCGCTCGACTACGATCGGTCGCTGGGATACCTGCCGGCCCTGCTCAAACTGCTGGATGTGCCCGCCTCGTCGCAGATGCTCGTCTTTTCGAAGACCAGCGCCCAGTTGCACAAGATCTCGCCGCAGCGTCCGCGCGCCATCTATTTCAATGACGACACCTACGTCGGCTATGTGCAGGGGGGCGACTTTCTGGAGATCTCTTCGGTGGATCCCGGGCAGGGTGCGGTCTTTCATACGCTCACGCAGGATCCGGACGAGCCGATCCAGTTCGTCCGGGATCGGGGGCAATGTCTGATCTGCCATGCGTCTTCGCGCACGGAAGATGTGCCGGGCCATCTCATCCGCTCGGTGTTCACCGATTCGCGGGGTCAGCCGCTGCTCGGTTCCGGGACATTCGTTACCGACGACACGAGTCCGTTCGAGGAGCGTTGGGGAGGATGGTACGTGACCGGAACCCATGGCGCGATGCGTCACATGGGGAACGTGTTTGCTGAGCAGAAGTCTCATCCGGAGACTCTGGATCGGGAACGCGGGGCCAACGTTACGGATCTCGCGGCCTTCGTCGATACGAAACCCTATCTCGGTTCCCACAGTGATCTCGTGGCCCTCATGGTGCTCGAGCATCAGGCCCGTATGCACAACCTGCTGACTCGTGCGAACTACGAGGCTCGTTCGGCACTGCATTACGACCGCATGATGAACGAAGCCCTTGGGCGGGAGGCCGACTTCCAGAGCGAGACCACCGAGCGCCGCATCGCTGCTGCCGGTGAGGCGCTGCTCAAGGCCATGCTCTTCAGTGGGGAGTATCAACTGACCGATCCCGTCGCCGGTTCCTCGAAGTTCGCCGCCGACTTTGTCCGTCGCGGAGTCCGCGACAGTCGCGGACGGTCACTGCGGGACCTCGACCTTCAGGCGCGGCTCTTTCGATATCCGTGCAGCTTCCTGGTGGATTCCCCGGCATTTGACGAACTGCCAGCACCGATGCGCGAATACGTGGCGAATCGACTCGGCCAGATTCTCGCCGGTGCCGATCGCAGTGGCGACTTTGCCCATCTGACCCCCACAGACCGGCAGGCCATCCGCGAGATCCTGCGCGAGACGAACAGCGACCTGGTCACGCAGAGCCGGCGCTGACCGCGCCCTTGCAGTCGAGCAGGCTGTTACTGGCCGGTGGAGTCCTCGTCGACCAGTTCGTTGGGCCAGTCCGAGAGCGGTGTGGAAACGAGTGAGGAACCGCGCCACCCCTGTTGATCCGGAGTCAGCAGGACAATCAGCGTCAGTTCCTGAAGCGGTGTGCGAGTCGCAGCCGTCAGCCGACGGACCCCCTTAAGCGGCTTCTGGGGAGGATCGGTGTGAGCCGTTTCGACCTCGAAGCGCGCGGTCGCCGGCGCCAAAATCTCGGCGTACAGACGCTGATCGCCGTGCGTCAGCACGGCACGTCGTCCGTCGACCTCGACGTCGGCAGGAGTATGCAGGTGCCACCTGACCGTCACGGAATCCGCTGACTCGAGTTCGTCGCGCACGATGACATGCTGGCGATCGATCAGCGCCAGGCCGCGCCAAGCCCGGCCGACGTCGGGGTAGGCGTCCGACAGATCGATGACGGCACCCGCAGTGTCACCGGCGGTGGCGAACCGCCGCACCTCTGCCACGGCCGTCGGGGATTGGTTCTGGCCATTCACAACGAGCGTGTTGTGCCCCTCCGTCTTGTTTCGGTAGTAGGTCCACCGCTGCCCGCCGAAGTAGCCCGGAATATTGTAGTCGTCCGGTCCCAGGTCGATGGCCCAGCGGATGCGCTCGGCATCGAGGACGAAGCTGCCCAGATCAAGTTGGCCATGGTTGACGCGATTGTCGCCCCCCTTGATCCCTGCGAACACGGCTCGAGGATCGTCCCACGCGGAGCACAAGGTGACGACCGACACACCCGAGAAGTATCGGTCGAGCGGGAGGGGGCGCGACTCCAGCGGTCGCGCCAGCCAGTCGGCACCCCACAACAGGTCCAGGGGTGACGGGCGCTCCGCCGCATACGGAAGTTGGGCCGCGGCATAGCCTGGCTCGTCGAACGTGGATGCCAGCCAGAACAGCTGAGGGGCACCGCTCCAGCCGTCGTGCGCATCCGCGTAGTTGAAGGTCAGGCCGGTCGGACCTGTGAAGTACGTCGGAAAATCGCCTGTCTGCGGAAACCCGGACATCCGGCTCAGTCCGAAGTCGCTCCCCAGCGCTGTGCGGAGAGCGGCGAGGAAATAGACATTGTACTCGGTCGCATAGCGCCAGTAGCCGGGACCTTCTCCCCATCCGCCATCCGGTCGAAACTCGTGCATCGCCAAGGGCAGGGAGTGCAGGGCCGACTCCAGGACTTCGGCGGCCAGCGTCGGGTCTTCGTCGGCAATCGCCAGAGCCCCGACCCCCATGCCACCGTTGCAGACCTGGTTCCAGTTGTGAACAGATCGCGACCATGACCGCTTCGGCCGATACACGGACAGGCCCGGTTGCAGCCCAAGCGCATTGATGGCTTTTCGCAGCTCGGCGCGCTGTTCCTCGCTCCACACGTCGTACAGCCAGTCGTACCCGATGGCCACGGCAAACGTCATTTCGGCCGTGTCGAGAAAATGCGAAGGGTTCCAGTCCTTGAACTGACAGACGGTCGACAGTTCGCGCCAGGCGCGATCCGCGAATCGCGAGTCCTCGGTCAGCCGGTACATCAATGCCAGCAGCAGTACACGTTCCTTCGCGGCTCGACACACCGTCAGCAGACGTTTTCCGTCGGGAATCCTGTAGACGAGGGGAGGGGTCTCAATCAGCTTCTCCGCATTCTGATGGAGCGTCTCCAGCCACTCGCCGGCCTGTGTGTTGGTCTCACACAGCGACCGAAGTCTTGCAAAGTCTGCGGAGGTCGCCAGTAGTCGCGGATGCCCGTCCCGCAGGCCGTCGAGCACGTCATCGCGCGAGGGGAGGGGGAGCGTCTCGTCGGCCCTTGCGATGCCAGCAACGCCCATCAGGCCAACCAAGAGGCAGCACACTGTGCTCGTTGAATTGCTCATCAGCAGGAACTCCGTATGTGACCGTTGCATGGCGTAACTGAAGACGAAACCCGCATCTCGGGGTCGCGACCCGTGCGGGTAGCGACACCTGCGATTGTTGTTCCGAAATGGACGACTCATCGGGAAGAATTGAGGGAATTCGCTGCGGGGAGGAGCCGAGGCGAGCCAACCGAGCAAAGTGCGGGGATCGGTCAACCGAACAGATCAGGCCGACGATTCGTCCCGAGAGTCGCCGCGTTCACATCCCGGAGACGGCCGGTGGAGCAACACCGGCGCTACGCCTCTCGCCGGGCCCAATGCCGCAAGCATCAACTAATGCATTAATGCACGCTTGCATTCTTTTGGCGTTCGCGGTACAATTCGTCTTAGTTTAGGAGGGATAGGAAGATGAAACTTCTGTCAGAGGCGAGCGAGTACGGGCTGCGGGCCGTGGTGTGGATGGCGCAATGCCCTAGCGAACCGCAGAAGGTGAAGGACATCGCCAATCAGATCAAGGCGGCTCCGGGTTACCTGGTCAAGGTGTTGCAGGAGTTGACCAAAGCGGGGATTCTTTCAGCGCGGCGGGGCAGTCAGGGAGGGTTTACGCTCGAGGCCGACCCGGCAGACCTCACAGCACTCGATGTGATCAACGCCATCGATCCGTTCGAGCGCATCAAGACCTGCCCGTTGCTGCTCGATGGGCACGCGCGGGAATTGTGTCCGGTTCATCGGCGCATTGACGACGCCATGGCTCAGATCGAAGACAATTTCCGGCGGCTGTCAATTCAGGAGGTCATTGAGCATGCGTCCCGCTCGGATTCGCGCTGCGATGTCCTGCGCCGAAGCTCTGCCGGGAAACGGTCGTGTCCGAGGAAGGTGTCAGCAGTGTTCAGAGGCCGTGAGTCATGAGCCGACCTGTACGCGGGTCGGCCTAACGCAGGAAAGGGCGAGACGCCATGGTCACGGGTTCGAATGCAGAGCAGAGGGGAGAGCAGGGCGGCAAGGATGCAAGTCTCAACCCGCGCTCCTCGCATGCCGAGTCGGCGATCTGCTATCGCATGGAGCCGATGAAGCAGATGTCTTCGCACTCCGAGTGTGACCCCGCCTGCCACTGGCATCGCAATGGCAACGGGCATGCGAATCAGATGCCCCCCTGTCTGCTATGCGATCAGGCCCACACGTTGATCGACCTGGAAAAGGTGCATCGCCTGGCGCTGATGGTGACACCCCAGGCGGAAGGCGACGTGATCGATCAGGCCTGGGAGGCCGTCTCCACGATTCGCGCCATCCTCAAGCAGCAGTCCGACCCCATGACCGTCACGTCCATGACGGTGTTTCTGCGACGGGCCGACGACGTGGAGGACTGCCGCAATCTATTCCAGGCTTACTTCGGGGCGCGTCTGCCTGCGACCACGTTTGTGGTCCAGCCTCCCTGTGGAGGCCAGTCGCTCGCCATTGAAGCCTGGGCGCTGGGGGGCGGCGGGGCAGAGGTGCAGGTTCTCGCACCGGATCTCGTGGTGGCGGAGTATGACGGACTGCGATGGATTCACCTGGGAGGAGTCACTCCAGCGGCATCGGTCCGCGGCGCATATCCTCAGGCCGCCGAAGTGTTCGCGGAAACGGCGCGGCGCCTCGAGCTGGCCGGTGCATCGTTCGACGACGTTGTGCGCGTCTGGCTGTACCAGGGGGGAATCACGGAGCTCGAGCAGGACGTCGAACGTTACCGCGAACTCAATCGGGCACGAACCGACTTCTTCATGGAGCAGGAAGCGGCCGGCCGGATGCACATTCTCCGCGAGGGAGCCGCGTACTATCCGGCCAGTACGGGGATCGGCATGGCGAATCGAGGACTGGCGGTCAGTGCCCTGGCACTGCAGACGCAGCGTGGAGATGTGCGGTTGCAGCCGCTCGAGAATCCTCAGCAGACATCGGCCTTCAACTACGCACAGCGGTTTTCGGCCAAGAGTCCCAAGTTCTCGCGCGCCATGGCGGTGGTGATCGGTGACTACGTCACTACGTGGATCTCCGGGACCGCAAGCATCGTCGATTCGGAAACCGTGCATCTCGACGATGTCGAAAAGCAGACCGAGCAGACAATTGACAACATTCAGGGTCTGATCAGCCCCGAGAACTTCGAGCGGCACGGGATCGCGGGAGCAGGAGCGCGGCTGGGCGATCTGGCGAAGGTCAGAGTGTATGTGAAGCGGCCCGATGACTATGAGCTGGTCCGCGCCATTTGCGAGCAGCGGTTCGGTCCACTGCCCACCATCTACGCCCAGGCAGATGTCTGTCGTTCCAACCTGCTCGTCGAGGTCGAAGGTGTGGCGTTTTCCCCAGTCGTGACCAAGCCCACCGGTTAACAGGAGTGGCCAGATGTCGGTCCATCATTTCGGTGCTTCGCGCGGCAAGCAGGAGTCGGCCTTCCGCCTCCATCGGGTCCACGCCGACGAAGTGGCGAGCCCCGGTGCTGGACTCGAGGGTGGGACTCGTGGCACGCCGGATGCGGACACCCAGGCCCCGCTCATCGACGTGCCCGTTTACCATCCTCCGGAGAGAAGGCGACGCGGCTGGGCATCTGTCGGCCTGTTGATTCTGTTCAACGGACTCTGCATCGCTGCAGGCGCCTGGATGTGGATGCATCGGGCAGAACCCGCTGGCGCCAATACACAACAGCACGCCATGGTACAGGCTGCGACGACCGACACTCCGGTTGTCGAGGAGCCGGCACAGCGGTCCGACCTCACCGAGTCGGCGACGTCACCAGCGCCCGTCGACGAGAGCGACACCGACGTGATGGCGTTGGCACTTCTCGATGCCCCGGGCTCGGCAGTGCTGAGCCTGTTCGCGAGTGCGACCCCCCTGGAGCCGCGAAACCGGGTCGACGCGCTCGTGTTGTCGAAGTTGGCCGAGCTCGACATCACTCCGGCGAGGCTCTGCTCCGACAGCATCTTCCTGCGGCGGGTGTACGTTGACACGCTGGGAACATTGCCGACGGTGGAAGAGGCGTTGAGATTTCTGGACGACCCGGATCCCGGGAAGCGGTCCCGTCTGATCGATGAGGTGCTGCAGCGTCCTGAGTTCGCAGACTACTGGGCCATGAAGTGGTGCGATCTGCTGCGGGTCAAGGCCGAGTTCCCCATCAAGCTCTGGCCGAATGCCGCGCAGGCGTATCATCGCTGGATTCGTACGGCGATCAAGAACAATCTGCCCTACGACCAGTTTGCCGTCGAGTTGCTGACAGCTTCCGGGAGCAACTTCCGCACGCCGCAGGTCAACTTCTATCGGGCCGTGCAGGAGCGGGAGCCGAAGGCCCTCGCCCGGGCCGTGGCCTTGACCTTTCTGGGAGAGCGTGCAGAGAACTGGCCGGCCGAGCGGCTCGAGGGGATGAGCCAGTTCTTCTCGCAGGTTGGCTACAAGCCGACGGGTGAATGGAAAGAGGAGATCGTGTTCTTTGATCCCCGACGTGTGCAAGGGGATGCCGAACCTGCACCGGTAACGGCAACGTTTCCCGATGGCTCCACCGTCGAGATTCCGCTTGGTCAGGATCCCCGGCGATTCTTCGCGGAATGGCTCGTGGACGCCGCACATCCGGGGTTCGCCCGGGCGATCGCCGGCCGCGTGTGGTACTGGCTGCAGGGGCAGGGCATCGTGAACCCACCCGACGACATTCGGCCAGACAACCCGCCGGTTCATCCGGAGTTGCTGCAATACCTGGCGGACGAGCTGGTGGCAGCCGATTACGACCTGCGGCACCTCTATCGCCTGATTCTCAATTCACAGACCTATCAGCTCTCGTGTGTTCCGGAGAGCCGGGATCCTCGGGCCCGGGAGAATTTCGCTTACTACCCCACACGTCGGATCGACGCGGAGGTGCTGATTGACGCCATTTGCCAGATCACGGGCACGACGGAGAGTTACTCAAGCATCATTCCCGAGCCGTTTACGTTTCTCCCGGACGACCAGCGGGCCATCGCCCTGCCGGACGGGAGCATCACCAGCAGTTTTCTGGAGATGTTCGGTCGGCCGGCCCGCGATACCGGTCTGGAAGCAGAACGCAACAACCAGCTCTCAGCGTCGCAGGCCCTGCACCTGCTGAACTCCAACCATCTGCGGAACAAGCTGAAGGAAGGGTCGGGAATCCGGGATCTGCTCACGCAGGCGGACGGACCTGAACGGCTCTACCTGGCCATCCTGTCGCGACGTCCATCCGACCAGGAACTCGACAACGTGATCGACCTGTGTGCCTATGGAAACGGTCACGATGTTGCCTGGGCCTTGATCAACAGCGATGAGTTTCTGTTTCGACACTGAAGACACTGAAGCGGCAACCGAACTTTCGCAGGAGTCCTCACCATGGCCATGTCATGCTGTTCAAGAGAATGGGGGCCGGAGCTGTCTCGACGGCAGGCGATTCACGGTGGAGCATTGAATGCGGCGGGCCTGATGCTTGCATCACGCTTAATGGCCCGGGAGACCTCCTCAGAGAGTTCGTCCGCACCGGCCAACTCACCCCCGGCGAAGGCCACCGCCGTCATCCAGGTCTGGTTGGCGGGCGGCCCGGCACACATCGACATGTTCGACCCCAAGCCCGAGGCTGGAGTCGACTACACGGGGGTGCTGAAGAACACCTGTACCACCAACGTGCCCGGCATCGAGATCGGGGAGCTGCTGCCCGAGCTCAGTCAGCTTGCGGACAAGTATTCGCTCATCCGCAGCATGACGCATGGCCAGAACGGTCACGAGACGGCGTCGTACCTCACGCAGACCGGCCGGATGCCCGGCCGCATCGTCTTTCCGGCAGTCGGTGCCGTTGTGACGGCCTTCAAGGGATTTCCGGAAGCGAGCGTTGATGCCGAAGAGAGCCTGATCCCTCCCTACGTGGTCCTGACAGATCCGCAGGGCCGCTTCTCCGAAGCGGGTTTTCTGGGGATTCGTTACAAGCCGTTCGCCACGGGAGGGGACCCGAACGCCTCGCGGTTTGCCGTGGAGGGGATCGTGTCTCCCGACCTCACTGACGCCGAACAGGTGAAGCGTCGGGCCTTGCTGGAACGCCTGAATTCACTCGGCGATGTCTTGCAGAACGATACGCAACTGGCGGTGGCGGCCAAGTCGCGCGAGCATGCCTACGACCTGATGCTGGGGGATGCCGGGCTGGTCTTTGACCTCTCACAGGAGAAGGATGAGCTACGCCAGCGCTATGGCCGGACAAAGTTTGGTCAGTCCTGCCTGGCGGCCCGCCGGCTGATCGAGCAGGGCACCAAGTTTGTGACCATCAATCACGGGGGCTGGGATACCCACAAGGATCACTTCCCGTCGATGCGCCGCAAGCTGCCCGAGCTGGATCGTGGTCTGGCGACGCTGATCGCCGATCTGGCGGATCGAGGACTGCTGGACAGCACGATCGTCTGGTGCATCGGGGAGTTCGGCGGCACCCCGAAGGTGGCCACCGAATCCCCCTGGAACGGCGGACGACATCACTTTGGGAGCGTCTTCTCGTCGCTCGTGGCCGGTGGAGGATTCCGGGGAGGTCAGGTTGTCGGGACATCCGATGCGCGCGCCGAGAACGTCCAGGATCGCCCGGTGTATCCGGGTGATCTGATCGGCACCATGTACCAGTTGGTGGGCATCGATCCAGAGGCCAGCCTCCCGCATCCCACGGGCGAGTTCATTCGTGCGACTCCCGGCTCCGACGAGGGGATGGAGACCGGTGGCCGGCTCACGGAAATCATCTAGCCAGGCGGAGGACACCATGACCGACCGTGTCTATCAGCGGTGGCTCGTCAGCGGGCTGCTCGTGGCGCTCGCAACGATTGGTGCCCGACCGGCCGCGGCCCAACGCGGGCCACGGGATCCGCACCTCGCGTACTCGTTTCCCGCCGGCTGTCAGCAGGGGCGATCCTGCGAAGTCGTGCTCGGCGGTCAGTATCTCAAGGATGTCAGCCAGGCCCATCTCTCCGGCGAGGGGGTTGAGGTCGAGGTGGTCAAGTGGTACCGCCCGCTCACCCAGGGCGAGTTCAATAATCTGCGAATGGCCCTGGAGGACGCGCGGACGAGGCTGAAGGAGGAGCGCGTGGCTGCGGGACGCCGTGGATCACCCTCTCAGGAAGAGATTGCGACCGCCTCCGGTCTCACGGAGGAACAACTGCGCGAGATGGAGATCTATCGGGAGCGGGAACGGGATCCGAAGCGCCAGCCCAACGAGCAGTTGCTCGAGGAGATTACGCTGAAGTTGACGGTCGCCCGGGATGCCGCGCCCGGCAAGCGCGAGTTGAGGGTGCTCACGGAGACCTCGATGTCCAATCCGATCTGGATTCAGGTTGGCGCTGGCCGGAAGTGCGCGAGACCGAACCGAACGATGTTGAACCCGATCCCGTCATCGACCAGTTGCCCATCGTAGTGAACGGGCAGGCGATGCCTGGTGACAAGGATAAGTTCTCGTTCTTCGCGGCCCGCGGGACGCGTCTAGTGATCTCGGCGGCAGCCCGCGAGGTGATTCCTTATCTCGCTGATGCCGTCCCGGGCTGGTTCCAGGCGGTCATCAGTCTCAGCGACTCCGCGGGTCACGAGGTGTCCTACGCCGACTCCTTTCACTATCGGCAGGACCCGCTCATCTACTTCGAGGTGCCACGCGACGACCATTACACCGTGTCGATCCACGACTCCCTCTATCGGGGCCGCGAAGACTTCGTTTACCGCATCACCATTGGAGAGCTGCCCTACGTGACCAGCATCTTTCCGCTGGGGGCGCAAACGGACTCGGAAGTGGCTGTCGAACTGCAAGGCTGGAATCTGTCGCGGGACTCGCTCAACGTGCAGACCCAGTCGCGCCGCAGCTATCGACCGGTGCGCTGGTTTTCGGTGCCACAGGGTGATGACCTCGAGGTCAGCTTTCCGCTCCAGATCGATCGACTGCCGGAGGTGTTCGATCAGGAGCCCAACAACACCACCGCTGAGAGCCAGGATGCCACCACGCGGATGATCATCAATGGCCGCATCGACCATCCCGGTGACGAAGACGTCTTTCGAATCGAGGGTGGTGGGACTCTCGTTGCCGAGGTGAACGCGCGTCGGTATGGATCGCCGCTCGATTCGGTGCTGACAGTAACGGATGCGGATGGCAACGAACTGGCCTTTAACGATGACTACGAAGACAAGTCGCAGGCCCTGTTGACGCATCACGCCGATTCGCATCTGCGCACGGTGTTGCCCGGTGGGGGGACCTATTTCCTGCGACTGACGGACGTCCAGAGCAACGGTGGGAAGGACTTCATCTACCGACTGTACTTGCGTGCGCCGGAACCGGACTACGAACTTCGCGTCGTTCCCTCCAGTATCATCGCCCGGGCCGGTGCAACCGTCCCCATCACGGTGTTCGCCTTGCGGAAGGATGACTTCGACGGAGAGATCGAGTTGTCATTGATCGAACCACCGCCGGGCTTCCAGTTGACCGGGGGCATGATTCCCGCCAATGCCGACCTCGCGCGCATGACGCTGACACTGCCGGCCGACACGTCCGAGAGTCATTTCGAACTGGAAATGGAAGGCACGTCGCGCAGTCGTACCGGCCTGCACCGGTCCCTGACGCGACCGGCAGTCCCCGCAGAAAACATGATGCAGGCCTTCATCTGGTATCACCTCGTGCCTGTGGAGGAGTGGCATGTCATTGTCAGCGGCAAGGCGGGAGCCCGTCCCCCCTTCGAGGTTGTGATGGCCGACAGCCGCATCAAACTTTCCAGTGACGGCGAGCTACTCCTGCCGCTGCGTGCGCGGGGCCGGTCCGACATCACACCCGACGAGTTGCTCGTCGAGCTGTACGAACCACCACCGGGCGTGTCCGCGGCACTGGTGAGGAATCCGGCGGGGCGCGTGGACCTGCAACTCACGACTGATGGCGAACTGGCCGAAGCAGGCTGGCAGGGAAACCTGCTGCTGCGTGTCTACCGGGAGACGACTCCCGAGCCGACCGAAGCGAATCCGGCACCTCAACCCCGTCGCACCGATCACGGGTATTTGCCCGCGATCCCCGTGGAAATCGCACCGCGCCGATCGCGTCGCTGATCGGCCGGTCGCAGTCCGCTGCGTCCGCTCGACCTGGAGTGTCTGCAACAGCTACCTGATTTCCTCAATATTCACCGGGCCGCCATCAGCCTGTTTCTGAATCTGTCCATGTCTGCGGACTCGCGCCAGATCGACGTGACCGCTCCCCGTGGTACGAAAACGAACGTTGCGTACTGAAAGGTCGTCGCCGGTCAACCGGGCATTCTCGCTCACGCTGACCTCGCCCAGTTCGTTCTCGCCGTTCCAGGTAAGCGGTCGGCCGAAGTGGACGTTGCGGACCTCCAGCACTGCCTCCCCTTTCAGGTCGAGTGTCGTGCAGCCGATACTGATGTCGTTCCGGTCAGGTGTGCCGACCACTTTGAGTCGGCCTCCGTTGTGCATCATCAGTTCACAGATATGCGACTGGCCGGTAACGGTCAGGTCATTCTCTTGGCCGGACAGGTACAGGGCGTACATGGAAATCCCGGCGGGTAGGCCGGCGTTCTTCAGGGTCACGTTGCCAATGCGCAAGGGCTCGACGAGGTCGCTGGTCAGCGTGACTTCGCCCTGCAGGTTGTGACCCAGCAGCGAGACGATCAGGTCCTTCGAGCCGCTGAGTGTGATCTCGGCCGGGGGTTGCCAGCTTCCGATCTGCCTCACGAACAGAAACCAGCGCGGGACGCGTGTGTTCTGCATCGTCAGTCGCCAGTCGACGCCCGGCAGCAACGAATCGCGATCAAAGGTGGCGGTCACGCTTTCCTGCGGAACCAGGTCGAGCGTCGTCTGTCCTCCCTGGTCGACGGTGACACCGAGACCGATCGGAAAGTCGCAGTCCATCAGTTCCACGTCGGCCGTGCCGGAAAGAATGATGGCATCGGGCCGTGGACCCGCCTGCAGTCGCGTCCCCCGCAGTCTCCCCTGGCCCTGTTCCCAATGAAAGCTGATCCCGTAGGAATAGGACACGGTCGTGTCCGTCGCCTCCCAGAGGCCATCGTAGAGGTGAAACACGGTGTGGATGGGAGTGCCGGCATCATTGAGGAAGCCGCCGATGGTACAGTTCTTCGTGATGAGCGTTCCCCCTTGCCACTCCACCGCATGCTGTCGCGAATAGTCGCCGACGATTTCGAGTGTGCAGTTCTCGAGGGTGAGCGTTGCATCGGCGGGCAGGATCAGTGAGCCGTCCAGCCGAATGTGCGCATCGCGCAGGGTTTCCTCTCCGGCGGCGGTCCAGTCGCCCGAGCGCGTGTCGACCTCAGCGGCGCGCAGCACAGAAATCTGTGTGAAGCCGATGATGGCCACAACAGCGGCAAGCGGAAGCGTCCTCATGGATGTGCAGCCTTCAGCGAAGATCCTGGGACATCACGCTCAGAACGAGAGACCGTCGACGGCGCACGTCTTCGCTGTCGGGTCAGAACTTCTGAACCTCATCCGGACCGGGCGTCGCGTAAGCCGGATCGATGGCGCGGATGTACACATCGCCATCCTCGAGGACTTTCAGATCGAGCGGCACGATTGTCACACCCTGTTCGTTGATGGTCTGGGCGTTCTCGCTGAGGTCGCGGGTCTCGATCCCGTCGCGGGACAGCGGCGGGACGTTGGCATTGAAGAAGGCCGTACACCACCACTGGCCGTCCTTGTCCTGAAACGGTGTCCCATGCCCCAGGAAGCGTCCGGCGAACTTGCGCGGCCCGTACGGTCCGGTGATCTCGTCGGCCACACAGTAATAAAGGTTGTAAGATCCCTTGCGCCCCTCGTCGGTCGACCACGCTGTGCCGAGATGCACGTACTTCCCGCCGACCTTGAGCATGGTCGCCCCTTCATGTCCGATGCGGCTGATCGGCTCTCCATTGGGACCGGGCCGTGACCCCGCAGGGTCGATCCGCACCGGCTCGGCCGTGTACTGCGTGAAGTCACGGCTGAGCGGGGCGATCAGCGTATTCTGCCACAGCAGGTACCAGGTGCCGTCGTCATCCTTGAACAGCGACGGGTCGTGTCGGATACCGAGTCCGTCACCCATCGGATGGCTCCACGGGCCCTTGAGGTTCGGACCTTCGGTCAATGCCAGGCTGGCGTTGGGGCCCGGGCAGTGGACGAGTGCCCAGCGATCACCCAGCCAGTGGACTTCGGGGGCCCAGAGGAGACGGTTCTTGAGCTGTTTGTTGAGGACGGCGACCTGGTGCGTCTCGTCCAGGGAGAAGACGACACCCAGAGATTCCCATTCGATGAGGTCGGGGCTGCGATAGACCCGCACATGCTCCCCGACAACGCTCTCTCCCCCCAGTCCGATGTTATACGGATCCGCTGGCTCCCGCGGGTCACTCGGGTTCGGCTGTGTACCGGTCAGGTAGTAGTAACCATCGGGCCCGAGTGTGATATAGGGGTCACGGATCCAGCCGGACTTGATGTAAAGGGCCCGGTCGTGACTCTTCAACCCGGCGCGAATCGTCTCGGCATCCATCACGGGACCGGGCGCGCGGTCGGACTTCTCGACCTGCAACTGGGGCTTCGGCTTACGGTCCTTTACCGTCTGGCCCCGGCAGGATTGCCAGCCGGCTGATGGTGTCAGCAAGACGAGCGCGAGCCAGAACCAGAGTGGACTTTTCATCGTGGCGATTCTCCGTCAAATGTTGCGGCGATCTTCTGGGATTCAGTCTGGAACGCGTGGCGAAAGAGATGGGAGCCTCAGTTGTACTGCCTGATCTCTTTCACAGACAAGCGTTCCGTTGATGACCTTCAGCTCGGCCATTTGGAGGAAGGAGAGCTTCTGCTGCGATGTTCGCTGCTCGGCCGGCGGGCTCGGATAGGGGCGATTCGGTTCCGTGTGATAGAAGATGAAGGCGCGATCAGCGAAGACCGCAACACTCGGGTGTCGTGCGAGGGTCCCGTCGGCCGGGCCCGCGCCCGCTTTTCGTAGAATTCGCTGTTGTTGAGTCCAGCGGATGGCATTCGGTGATGTGAACACGGCCAGGCCGTCATGCGGGTCGGTCAGCATCCAGTAGTGATCCGCAAAGACGAAGACATAGAGTGCCTCCTGGTAGCCAAAGCCCCGGTTCCCGGCGTTGACATCTCCTGGGCATTGGCCGTGGTTCTGCCAGTGGAGCATGTCGCGCGAGGTTGCCCACTGAATGCCGCCCCCCTTGCCGACCCGATAATACGCCCGGTACTCGTCACCGACTCTGAGCAGCGAGAGATCAATTGGGTCCGGCTGGTTGAATTCGGGAACGCCGGCAAGCTGCCACCCATCACCCGGATCATCCAGCGACGCGACGTAGTGGCGAATGACTCCGTCGCCACCCCAGGGCGGTTCAGCCGACGCCTTGTAGGTGGCGAACATGTGCAGTTCATCCCCTGTGACAAGGATGCCCGGGGCCCAATGAGTGTCGGCATTGTCTGGCTGTCCCTTCTGTCCATCGAAAGCGCAGTACCCGCGAATCGTCCAGTTCGCGAGGTCGGGTGACGAGATGACGCCGATGGGCGTGCCGACGTAGGTCCCCGTCTCCCGCGTCGCTCGTCGCGCTGTGTAGTAGATGAACATCTCCTGCTGAACGGGGTTCCACACGATCTCCGGATCGCAGGAGCCCCGGTAGTGTGGATCAACGAACAGCGGCTTGGGGGCCTGCGAGGTTCGTTGCTGCTGGACAGGTTTTGTCTGGCGCTTCTTGGCGGCCCGTTCAAGCCGCACTTCCTCGTTCCGGCGCTGGAAGGCCTCCACACTGAGGACGCCGACTCGATCGGCCCATGCCTGCCAGCGGCCCTGCAACTCGTCCCGCTTCGGCGCATGCGACTCCGCGAGGTCTGTCAGTTCCGCGCGGTCAGTGGCGATCTGATAGAGCTCCCAGGCCTCGTTCCTCAGCCCGACCAACTTCCAGTCGCCGTCACGGATCGCCCGGTTCCCTTCGTGTTCCCAGTAGAGCGTGCGCGGCGTGATCTCTGTGGAGTCGAACGTTGCCACCAGGCTGCGGCCCTCCGTCGGTGTAATCGGCTGGCCATGGAACTCGGACGGATACGTTGCCGCGGCGACTTCCAGGAATGTGGGCATCAGGTCGATCAGGTGCGCAGGCTGGTGCCGAATCTCGCCCGCCGATTTGATTTCGGCCGGCCAGTGGAAGATGCACGGGGCGCTGATACCCCCTTCGTGATTCTCCCGCTTGTAGCGGCGGAAGGGCGTGTTGCTGAGGTTCGCCCAGCCCTGCCCGTAGCTGCTGGTCCAGCCCCCCGCCTTGGCCCAGTCCACGTAGTTCGCAACCGTATTCTCCTCCCCCCGGATGCCGAGCAGTCCGGTCTCCTTCGTCCCACCGTTGTCCGAGACAAACACAATGAGTGTGTTCTCCAGCTCGCCAATCTGTTCCAGATGCCGGATGACGCGGCCGATGTTCTGGTCGAGCCGATCCACGATCGCCGCGAACAGCGCCATCTTGAAATCCAGATCGTCCCGCTGCTGTTCGCTGAGCGTCTCCCAGTCAGGACCGTCCAGTGGCGACAAAGGAGCCGATTCGTTCAGGACCCCCAGTTCCTGCAGCCGTGCGTGACGCCGCACTCGCGACTGCTGCCACCCCTCGCGATACTGACCTCGATACTTGTCGATGTCTTCCGGTTTCGCATGCAACGGAAAGTGGGGGGCATTGTAGGCCAGGTACAGGAAGAACGGTGCGGCATCCTGCCGGCGAACCTCGTCGATGAAATGCAGAGCGTAATCCGTAAAGACATCCGTGGTGTACCACTCTGCATCAGGCTTCAGGTGATTGACCGGTCGCTGGCCGACGGGCAGCACGAGTTGCTCGCCGAGATAGACCTCGGTACGGGGCACGATGCTGTAGTAGCTGTCGATGTAGCCGCGCGTGCCGTAAGAGTGCTCGAAGCCCCGCGCGGTGGGGCTTCCCTCATCCTGCCAGCCCAGGTGCCACTTGCCCGTCATGATCGTGTGGTAGCCCGCTGCGCCGAGCACTTCCGCCAGAGTGACGGCATTGCGGCTCAGCCGGTCCCGATAGCCTGGGACGGCCAGGTCGCTCACCATGTGGCCGATGTCGGCCTGATGAGGATAGAGTCCGGTGAGGATCGAGGCCCGCGAGGGACAGCAGCGGCCGGTGTTGTAGAAATGCGAGTACCGCAGTCCCCCCGCAGCCAGTCGATCGATGTTCGGCGTCGAGATCTCGCTGCCATAACAGCCGACATCGGAAAACCCCATGTCATCAGCGAACAGTACGACGATGTTGGGCCGGTCGTGCGCGGGACAGGGGGCCGCGACTACCGCGGACAGTCCGACTCCCAGAAGAAGTTGCCAGGACGATTGTCGTGTCATTCCGGTTGTTCCGCTCAGGGGAAAGCGAGAGGCAGGTGCGGAGGATCGCTCGCGTCACTGCCGGGAACCAACGCCTGGGTCAGACTCATGTTATCAGCCAGTTCGCAGGATCGGGAGCAGCGCGCTGCCAAAAGGCCGCGTTGAGCGCTGGCTCTCGATGTCGATGCGACGGACCAGTCTCCGACGAACAGAGCTGATCGACTCGACTCGGTTCAAAGGCTTCGGGTCAGCCAGTAAGCTGCGGGGAGATCTCGCCTCGTCGCGTGTGTCGGACTGCCCACTTCCCCGGAGTCGTCATGCTGCAACAAGTCTGGCACAGCCTCCAGTCGCTCTGGAAACGGCTTCTGATGACAGATCTGCTGTTCAAGGGGATCGCTTTCGTGCTGCTGACTCCGGTCGTGAGCCTGCTGTTTCGCGGGTTTCTGGGGTTATCAGGGCAGACGATCCTTGCCGACGAGGATATCGCCCACTTTCTGCTCAACCCGATCGGCTGGATCACGTTGATCATTGTCGGCACTGCGATTGTTGGGATCCTCGCGCTGGAACAGTCTGTCCTGATGGCCATCAGCCTGGCCGACGCCCATGAGCGGCGACTGTCGGTTTGGGACAGTCTGCAGTTCGTCGGCCAACGAGGGATCGGAGTGTTCCAGATCACGGCGCGGATGGCGATGCGCCTGCTGCTGCTGGCGGCTCCCTTCGTTGCTGCGGGTGGGGCTGTGTACCTGCTGCTGCTGACGGATCATGACATCAACTTCTATCTGGCCCAGAAGCCGCCCCGGTTCTGGGTCGCCGCCACTCTCATCGGAGCGATTCTCGCCACGCTGGCGGCGCTGGTCATTCGCTGTGTCGTCCACTGGTCGATCGCGATCCAGCTGCACCTCTTCGAGAACGTCCCCCCGAGTGACTGCCTGACGACCAGCCGCGACAGGGTCGTCGGACATCGTCGCGTCATCACGCGCTGGGTCGTCATCTGGGCGGCGGTGAACCTGGTGATCTCCCTGGTGGCCTCGGCACTGGTGTTCTGGATCGGGCGGAATGTTGTGCCGGCCACCGCAGGTGGTCTCTGGACGCTCGTCTTCGGGCTGGGCATCGTCATTCTGCTTTGGGCCGTGGTCAACTTGGGCACCAGCCTGCTGGCGGTGATCTCCTTTGCCGTGCTGCAGGGGCACGTGTACGACCGCTTCGGCCGGAGCGAGGCATTTGTGCTCCCTGCCGGTCAGGCAGGCCAGCCGTCGTGGGCCCCGACTTGGACACGCGGCCGGATCCTGTCCGCGGTTGCGCTGGCCGTCATTGGTTCCGCCCTGCTGGGCGCTGCCGCAATCCACATGGTGAGCCTGAGTGACGACGTGTCGATCACGGCACATCGTGGAGCCTCGGGCAACGCCCCGGAGAACACGCTGGCGGCGGTGCAGCGCGCGATTGATGATGGGACTGACTGGGTCGAGATCGACGTCCAGGAGTCGAAAGACGGCGTGGTGGTTGTCGCCCATGACAGTGACTTGAAGAAGGTCGCAGGGGCCGACGTCCGGATCTGGGAGGCGACGGCTGACGAACTGCGGGGCGTCGATATCGGGAGCTATTTCGGACCGGAGTTCCAGGACGAACGCGTGCCCACGCTTGCCGAAGTGCTGACCGCCTGTCGAGGGAAAGCCGGTCTCAACATCGAACTGAAGTACTACGGCCACGACCAGGACCTGGAACGCAAGGTCGTCGAGCTGGTTGAAGAGCACGGCATGGAATCCGACGTGGTCGTCATGTCGCTCAAGGCCGAGGGCATACAGAAGGTGAAGGCGCTGCGGCCGGACTGGACCGTCGGCTTGCTGACGGCGGTCGTCGCGGGCGACCTCACACGGGCGGATGCCGATTTTCTCGCAGTGAACACCAAGCTGGCCACACGGCCCTTTATCCGGTCGGCTCACGAGAGGGGGAAAAAGGTCTACGTCTGGACCGTCAACGACCCGATCACCATGTCGACCATGATCAGCCGCGGAGCCGACAACCTCATCACCGATCATCCTGCCCTTGCACGAAAGGTGCTGAAAGAGCGGGAGGGGATGAGTCCTGTGGAACGGCTGCTCGTGCGATTGGCGTTCCTCTTCGGAGCTGGCTGGACGCCGTCGCCGGAACAATGAGACTGATCGTCGAATCAAGGTGGATGTCCCGCATGTGTGGGCCCGGTGGCGAGGATCAGTCGTGTGCGCGTCAGTCGCCCACCGACTTCCGGGTTGATGCCTGATCGGGGGAACAAGAGATTGCAGGCCTGAATCGCACGGTTCTTCGTGGGGGCTTGACAAACGGTCGGCGAAGAGAGGATCTCGGGAATTTGTCCGACGTTCCCGGAATATCTCGTTAACCTTGAGCGACTCCGGGGCATTTCTCTGTATGGAAACTGGATCGAACGAGTCCAGCGATGCTCGAATCGTCGCGGAGTTGACGCGTGTTCAACTGCTGCTGATGGCTTACGTGCGCTCGTTGTTGCCCGGCGATCCTTCCGCCAGCGATGTGGCCCAACAGGCCAACGCGAGGATCTGGGAGAAGCGGGCCGATTTCGAGCCGGGGACGAACTTCAGGGCGTGGGCATTCAGTATTGCCCGGTTCGAGGTGCTCAACTACCGGAAGTGGCAGGCGCGCGATGCCCGGCTCGTGTTCAGTGACGAGTTGGAGCAGACGATCAGCAGCGAGTTTGGCGACGCCGGCCACGACATTCAGGAGCGTCAGGAGGCGCTCCGGGTATGTCTGGAGAAGTTGCGGCCTCAGGATCGCCAGTTGCTGCTGCACCGCTACGCCAGGCTGGGGACGCTCACCGAGTACGCGGCGACGGCCGGACGCAGCGTCAACGGGTTGAAGGTGACACTGCACCGGTTGAGGTCCGCTCTGCTCAACTGCATCGAGCGGCGGCTGCAATGTGGGGAGGCAGGGCCATGACTCCCGCCGAGCGTCATCAGCTCATCGACACTGTACTCGAGGGGGACGTGTCCGATGCCGACTTCCTGCGTCTCGAAGCCGAACTTGCCGTCGATCCTGTTGCGCGGCGCGATTACTACGATCGCGTCCTGCTATCGCTGCTGTTGGAGGCGGAGGCGGTGGGAACGCCGGAGGCCCGCCCCCAGCGGATCGTGACGCGCGATGACCTGCAGGGATCGCGCAGGCGTTGGCGCCGGGCTTTCGTGGGAATGGCCACCGCGGCCGCTGCCCTGCTCGCTGTCCTCGCATGGGAGTGGAAATCGCCGTTCGATGTACGGCTGGCCGATGATCAGGCAGATCACTCAAGCGAATTGGCCCAGGGGAGCGTCGAGACGCTTGCGGCCGGCTTTGGTGTGGTCACTGGGCAGGCGGATGCCGTGTGGGCCGACCGCAGTTCGCTGAGCAATGGCAGCCTGATACCTCCGGGCGATTGGCACTTGCTCAGCGGAGTGGTGGAACTGGAACTCTTCAGTGGGGTGACGCTGGTGGTCGAGGGGGAGTCGCGGTTCTCGATTCACTCGCCCATGGAGGTCGCTGTCGCAGCAGGCAAGGTGCGTGCGCGTGTCCCAGAGCCGGCACACGGGTTTCGGGTGGTGACCGATGCCGGCCACATTGTGGATCTGGGGACTGAGTTTGCCGTGAACGTGACGGCCGATGGCTCCGAGGTGCATGTGCTGGACGGTCAGATCGAATGGCAGGCCCGTGGTGCACAGTCACAGCGGATGGAACAGGGAGAAGCGGCCCGCATCACGAACAGAGGGGACGCACTCAGTCTGCGAGCCGATCCAGAAGACTTTGTCGGAGCCCGCGAACTCAGGCAGCGTCTGCAGCGTCGGCAGGTTTCCCGCCTCGAACTCTGGCGAGGGCATCGGGAGGAACTGAAGAATGATCCGCGGCTGGTCGTCTACTATCGGGCCAGGCCGGAGGATCTCTCCACACGCCGGTTGCCGAATCTGGTGGCCGGTGGCGAGGCCATCGGCAGCGAAGGGGCGGTGGTCGCTGCAGCCTCGACGTCCAATCGTTGGGGACAACCCGAGACCGCCTTGGACTTCAGTCCGGCAGGCAGTCGCGTGCGGCTGTCGGTTCCCGGTGAGTACCGTTCGTTAACGCTTGTGTGCTGGGTTAGAATCAACAGTCTCGATCGATGGTATAACTCGCTGTTTCTCACTGATGGCCACGAGGCCGGGGAGCCCCACTGGCAGATCATGGACGACGGCCGGCTGTTCTTCTCCGTCAAGAAGCGAGATCTGTTCGATCTCTCCCGGGGAGAGAGGGACAAGCACGTTTACTTTTCCCCGGCGTTCTGGAGCAGCGAACTCAGCGGGCAGTGGTTGATGATCGCGACCGTGTACGACGTCGATGCGCGCGTGGTCCGGCATTTTCTCAACGGTGAGATCCTGTCTCAGGAGGCGATTCCGGAAGAGTACCTGGTTGAGAGCATCCGTATCGGCAACGCTTCGCTCGGAAACTGGGGGATGCCCGAACGCGCGGAACCGCGTTTCGCCGTTCGCAATCTCAATGGCAGTCTTGATGAGTTTGCTTTGTTCAAGGCCGCTTTGCCGGCCGAGGAAATCAGAAGGTTGTACGACGATGGCCAACCGTAGGTTATTCCTGGCATGCGCCGGTTTGACGTGCGTCCTCAGTCTGCCTGTGCCGTTGCAGGCCGATGACGGCACTGCTGCGCGGGACTTCACCCTCAAGATTCAACCTCTCCTGCAGGCGAAGTGCTACGGATGTCATGGTGACGACCCCGAAGACATGAAAGGGGAACTCGACGTTCGCAGCCGGGCGGCCTTGCTCAACGGAGGGGAGTCCGAGGAGCCGGCGATTGTGCCGGGCGATCCTGCGGCCAGTCTGCTGTATCAGGCCGTTGCCTGGGACGGTCTCGAGATGCCACCCAAGGAAACCGATCGACTGTCGGCCTCAGAGGTGGAGCTGTTTCGGCGCTGGATTGCCGCGGGAGCGCCCTGGCCGGACGAAGCAACGCAGCAGCGTCATCGCGAAGCCGCGTGGGCGATACCATCGACAGACGAAGGAATGATCGTCGCGACCAGCGGGGGGCTGTCGGATGAGTGGACTTATCGCCGTTACCAGCCGGGAGATCTGTGGGCGCTGCAGCCCTTGAAGCAGGTCGACGCCCCCCAGGGACCGGCGGCCATCGACACCCTGATTCTCAATCGACTGGACGAGGCCGGCGTGACGCCGGCCCCCGCGGCGGATCCCCGGACATTGCTGCGGAGAGCAACCTTCGATCTGATCGGATTGCCGCCGACTCCCGACGAGGTGCAGGCATTCTGCACGGCATGGGACCGTGACCCCCAGCGCGCCTGGAGCGACCTCATCGACCGCCTGCTGGACAGTCCGCATTACGGGGAGCGCTGGGCACAACACTGGCTGGATGTCGCTCGCTACGCCGACACCGGAGGGTACTCGAACGACTATGAGCGATCGAACATGTGGCGGTATCGCGATTACGTCATCCGTGCCTTCAACACGGACAAGCCGTACAACGACTTCATCGTTGAGCAGATTGCCGGCGATGAACTGTGGGAACAGCAGCCGGCAGATGAGCGCGATTCCGAGCTGCTGGTCGCCACCGGCTTCCTGCGGATGGGGCCCTGGGACCCGGCGATGGTCAAGAACCCCGAGGCGCGACAGATCTTTCTCGATGACGTGGTCAATGTCGTGGGACAGACGTTCCTGTCGACCACACTTCGCTGTGTGAAGTGTCACGACCACAAGTTCGATCCGATTCCCACACGTGACTACTATCGCATGTACGCCGCGTTTGCAGGCACTCAGTTGGCCGAGCGGCCTGCACCCTTTCTGCCCGAAGAGAATCTCGACGGGTTCGCTGAAGGGCAGGCACTCGTCCAGCGACTGCTCGACTTTGCGACAGCAGAGAAGCAGCAGTTGTACGACAAACGCGAGGCAGCCGCGCGCGAGTGGTATCGCGAACACAACCTGCCCTACGTGTCGGCCGAGGACCGCAAGGATCTGCCTGATGACATGAAGCCTGAGCGTCATGTCGGTCTCGACTACATCGATGAGGGACGCCTGAAGGTGCGGGAGCAGGACGAGTGGATCTGGACGCGGCGCCTCGAGCGCTACGAGCCGATGGCGCAGAGCGTCTATAACGGGCCGGATCCGGACTATCTGAATGCGCGGAAGCTGCGCATGCCCGGGAACCTGAACCGTGACGCGCAGCTCGTCAGCTACATCTACACCGGCGGATCACTCGAGGCGCCTGGTCAGGAAGTTCAGCCGGGCGTGATGAGTGCTGTCGGCGTACCTGTCAGCGAATCTGCCTCGGATCCGTACGTCCTCGACAGCGATCTGGCCGGACGCCGGTTGAAACTGGCGCACTGGATTGGGGATTCACGGAACCCACTCACGGCCCGCTCGATTGTCAACCGCATCTGGCAGTACCACTTCGGCAAGCCGCTGGCCGGCAACCCCAACAACTTCGGAGCCAAGGGTGGCAAGCCGACACATCCGGAACTGCTCGACTGGCTGGCTCAGGAATTCATCGCACAGGGCTGGACGATGAAGCGCCTGCACCGGTTGATCATGCTCTCGGACACCTATCGGCAATCCAGCTCCCATCCCGACATGCAGAACCTGCAGGCAGTGGATCCGGGCAACGACTGGCTGGCGTACTTCCCGACCCGTCGTCTCACGGCGGAAGAACTGCGCGACGCGATGCTGCATGTCACCGGGGAGCTCAATCCGACCGTGGGCGGAGTCCCCGCCATGCCGGAGATGAACATGGAAGTGGCCCTGCAACCCCGGATGATTCAGTTCTCTCTGGCACCGGCCTATCAGCCATCGCGTACGCCCGCAGAGCGCAATCGGCGCAGCATCTACACGTATCGTGTCCGCGGCCAGGCCGATCCGTTCCTCGAAGTTTTCAACCAGCCGAATCCAAACGATTCGTGTGAAGTG
Source organism: uncultured Planctomycetaceae bacterium (assembly GCA_963715185.1). Lineage (GTDB taxonomy): Bacteria > Planctomycetota > Planctomycetia > Planctomycetales > Planctomycetaceae > CAVPPT01. The sequence continues at coordinate 52,945 of CAVQRG010000006.1, read as the reverse complement.
CGCGACGTTGCCGCGGTTTCACCCCAGGCATTCTCGCTGATGAACAGTGACCTGGTGCATGACCGTGCGACGGCTCTAGCCTTGCGGCTGCAGCAGGAGGTGACATTGCTCGATGCCCAGGTGCGCCGTGCTTTCGAATTGGCACTGGGCCGTCTCCCGTCGCAGGCCGAAGAGGAACGGATGACAGGGTACGTGACGCGGATGCAGTCCTATCATCGCGGCGTCGAGCCAGAACCCGTGAGCTATCCCACCCGCATCACACGTTCGCTGGTCGAGGAATTCTCGGGTCGTCCGTTCGAGTACGACGAGATTCTGCCGGTCTTCGAAGACTATGTCCCCGACCACAAGGCCAGTGATGTCGGCCCCGACACCCGGGCACTGGCCGATCTCGGCTTGCTGCTGTTCAACAGCCATGAGTATCTGTACCTCTATTGAGCGATGAGAGCGAGGAAGTGATGCAGCGGAATAGCGGTCTGGATGTTCCAGCGACGACGCGACGTCAGTTTCTGTACGGACTCGGTGCGTCGCTGGGCTCGCTCGCGCTGACCGATCTGCTGGCGACGGAATCGCTGCCGCCGTCCGGTCCGCTGGCTCCCCGGGACCCCATGTTTCCGGCTCGCGCCAAGTCGGTCATCATGCTGTTCATGGAGGGCGGGCCCGGACAGATGGATACGTTCGATCCGAAGCCCGAGCTCACCCGGCTGCACAAGACGGAATCGAAGAGCACGCGCGGACTGGAAACCGGCTTCAAGTTCTATGTCGGCAGTCCGTTCGAGTTTCGTAAGGTGGGCGAGACGGGCATCGAAATGTGTGACCAGTGGCATTATCTGGCCGATCCCGAAGTCGCCAACGAGCTCTGCAACTTCCGTGGCTGCATGGCGGAGTCGCTGAACCACCCCGAAGCGCTGTTCCACATGAACACAGGCAGCCGCCTGGGCGGCGATCCCGCGGTGGGTTCGTGGGTGACCTACGGTCTGGGTACGGAGAATCAGAACCTGCCGGGGTATGTTGTGATGACCGAACTGGCCCTGCCGCAGGGCGGGTCGAAGAACTGGAGCAACGGCTTTCTGCCGGCCCATTACCAGGGGACACGACTGCGTCCGGAAGGGAGCCCCATACTGGACCTGCAGTCGCCGTCCTTCAAGACGCGGGAGCATCAGCGGGAGTTCCTGGATGAGCTGGCCTACCTCAACCAGGGGCACCAGCGAGGCGCATCCTGAGCATCGCGATCTTGCCGCCCGGATGGAGAGTTACGAACTCGCCTACCGTATGCAGACGGAGGTCCCCGGCGTGATTGATCTGGAGGGGGAACCGGCCCATATTCACGAGATGTACGGGCTCGATGATCAGGAGACCGCTCCCTTTGGCCGGCAATGCCTGATGGCGCGCCGCCTGGTGGAGAAGGGAGTGCGATTCGTCCAGATCTTCAGCGGCGGCTGGGACAGTCATGACTATCTCGAGCGTGGTCACACGGCCCGCATCAAGAGCGTCGACAAACCGATCGCGGCGTTGATCCGGGATCTCAAGACCCGGGGCATGCTCGACGACACGCTGGTGGTCTGGACTGGTGAATTCGGCAGAACACCCGACAACAACAAGCGCGGCGGCGTCTATTCGCTGGGTCGCGGGCACAATGCCGATGCGATGACGATGCTGCTGGCGGGGGGCGGTGTGAAGCCGGGCGTCGTCGGTGCGACGGACGAACTTGGCGCACGCCGCGGTTGAATGCGTCCATCCGATCCGCGACCTGCACGTGACGCTGCTGCACCTGTTGGGACTCAACGACAACAAGCTGACGTACTTTCACGGAGGACGGTACAAGCAGCTCAGCCAGTTCGGCGGCGAAGTCATCCATGAGCTGATCGCCTAGCGGACAATCTCGCCGGTGCGTGCGGGCCAGCGCCACGCGGGCGCACTGTGCAGTCAACTCGCGATCAGGTTTTGTTCTGTGGGCGTACTCCGGGGATTCGAACTTATTCCGGTCCCCGTGCAGTGACTGCCGATGGTGGCGGGAGGGCGCTCGTTGTAGACTGCAGGGGCACATGACCAGCCCCGGCTGCTGATCCTCGCGGGGAGAGCCGGGAACGCAGGATCCACTCCATGGCAAAGAAGGCCCCCTTATGAGACTGATGATTTCCGTCGCCGCGGCGCTGGTGGTTCTCGGTACGGCGATTTCTTTGGCCGATGACCGTCCCAACATCATCTTTCTGTTCTCTGATGACCAGACGGAGAATGCCGCTGGCTGCTACGGGAACCCGGATGTCATCACGCCGCATCTGGACAGGCTGGCCAGCGACGGAGTGCGCTTTACGAATCACTACAACACGACGTCGATCTGCATGGCGAGCCGCTGCTGTGTGCTGACCGGCCTGTACGAGTATCGTCACGGCTGCAATTTTTCGCACGGTGATCTGGAGCGGCGATTCATGGAACAGTCTTATCCGGTCCTGTTGCGGCAGGCGGGCTACTTCACGGGGTTTGCCGGAAAGGTGGGGTTCGTGCTGCAGTCGGAAGGCTTCGATGCCCTGGCCCCGTTGTTCGACGAATGGGCCGGAGGACCGGGGCAGACTCATTACGAGACCGCAAAGAACGCCGGCATCGCCAGCTACGCCGATCGGTATCCCCATTGCTCGCGTGCCTATGGTGCCTGGGCTCTGGATTTCTGCAAGGCCGCCCGGATCAGCGGCAAGCCCTTCTGCGTGAGTATCAGCTTCAAGGCACCACACCTCCCGTTCACGCCCGACCCGATCGACGCCCAATTGTACGTGAACAGGGCGGTGACCCCTCCGCCCAACCACGGCGTTGCCAACGGTCGGCACCTGTCCCCCCAGGTCCACACGAGTCGGGCGGCGACCGGTTACCGGGAGTGGGTTAACGCCTACGAAGCGAGTGCCCGGAGCTACTACGCGCTCATTACGGGTGTCGATGCAGCCGTTGGCATGATTCGCGACGGGCTCGATCGGGAGGGGCTGGCCGCGAATACCGTCATCATTTACACGTCGGACAACGGCTACAACTGTGGTGCGCATGGCTTTGGAGACAAGGTGATCCCGTATGAGGAGGGCTCGAAGTCACCGCTGATCATCTACGATCCGCGTCTGCCTCGACAACAGGCGGGAGGTGTCCGCGATGCGATCACAGCGAACGTCGACATGGCGGCCACGATCTTGGCGCTGGCCGGAGTCGAGCCCCCTGCGGGGATCGATGGCAGGAATCTGCTGCCATTGCTCGACGAGCCTGCGGGCCGAGTACGCGAGTGGCTGCCTCTGTTCAACTTCTGGGGGACGCCGTCGGCACAGTCGATGGCGATCGTCACGCCCGCACGAAAGTACATCTACTGGTACTACGGCGACGATGGCATGCAGCCGACCGAGGAACTGTTCCAGCTCACCTCGGATGCTTACGAAATGGAGAACGTCGCACTTCAGCCGCAACAGGCCGATTCGCTCGACAGAATGCGGACACTCTACGACACCGAACTCGCGGCCATTCGGCGCAGGTCGTTGCGGGGCACGGCTACGAAAACTACCCGGTGCTGTTCGATCGCAACCTGACCTGGGAGGTCAAGGACCTACTGCTGGCGACCGGCCGGCAGGTTCGGTCGTCACCCGATGGAAGGACGAAACGCACGCGACCGAAGTCAGATCGCAATCAACCCTGATTGAATTGACCTGAAACCGGTGAGGCCTGAACCACCAGACGTCAGTCCTCGGACGATGTGTCCGGATCGCTGTCGGTGACGTCGATGACCACGCGGCGATAGTCGGTCAGGTTCACAATCGCATTGTCGTCCGTCACATCGAGGATCAGGTGAATCTGAGTGCCGGCGGCATCGTCGGGAATCCGCAGCGTACACTGCGGTGTGTCGGTGCCCGACAGTCCGGTCAGGTCGCCTCGATAGGTGCCGGCTTCGGGGTAGACGTACCAGTTGTAAGACAGCGCGTCGCCATCGGGATCGGACGACTCTGTTGCGTCGAGTTGGAGCGTCTCACCGGCCGGCAGGCGAAGTGAAACGACAGCGTTGGTCATGTCATCATTGACGGCCGCGACAGGGTGGTGGTTGGCCTTGTCGTAGGGCTGGACACACCAGTCGAATCGGGCTTGGCAGTTGTTCAGCATGGCCTGTCGCCACCGCCAGACCGGCGCGAACTTGTCGTCGTACACGGTGCCGTCATCCGGGTCGGTCCACCGGTCACTCACTTCGGTGTACGCCGCGAAGTCACCATAGCCTTCCTCGTCTTCGCGAACACTGGGATGGCGGGACCAGACGTTCGGCTGCTTCTCGGCGGTGAACCGGCCGCTCCAGCCGCCCCAAGAGGGATGGTCGACATCGTAGAGCCCTTTGTTCACCAGTCCGAGCCAGGGAATCGTGCCGCCACCTTCTACGAAGGCGTTGCCATCGAAGCGGTACGGATAGAGTTGCCCGAGGGCCCCATGATCACGCATGATATGCGCCTCGGTCCAGCGGTGTTGTCCCTGATGTGTCCGTGGATAGGGCTTCCAGGAATACGGACCTGCCGCAGGTCCACCCCCGCCCGCCTGCCCCAGGTATCCATACGTCTGGTGGTTGCTGCGGATCCAGTGGATCGACGGAAACTCGTGGCAGATCCACGCCCCGCAGTTGTCCTGGGCGCCGTTTTCGAAGACGCGCAGCTTGCCGATCAACTGCTCCAGGTCTGCGGCGGGCAGTTCTGCCTTCAGATCGACAAGGGCCTGGGCCAGCGTGTTGGAGCCCGCGTTCACGACGATGTTCAGGGGCCGCGGGTCGTCCCGTTGCATGGCCTGGGCAATCAGCCGCGACCCTGCGCTCGACTTGCCGATGCCGACATCGGCCAGGCCGTACCTCGGCTGTCCGGACTGGACGATGCTGTGCAGGTAGTCAGACGTGGGCCAGCCTCCCGCGTGCAGTCGCAGATTTGCCTCGACGGTGGCGTAGCCGTCGATGAGTTTGTGGAACAACTCGGGATGTACCACACGCTTGAATTCGTCACGGGAGTTCTCATTGAGGAACTTGCCCGTAACAGCGATCAGGCCCTCCAGCTCAAACTCGTTGCAGTTCACGAGCATGTGGGCCATCTGCTGTTCCTCGTCCGGCTCGTTTCCCATATCGGCGAGGATGATCAGACGCGGCCTGTCTGCGCCATCGGCCGGCGGTGTCGCTTTGTCTTCGGTGTTCTCCTGGAAGCCGGCCACCGCCGCAGTCGCGGCGAGCGGGAGGTGGGTGCCGTCGTCGGCCGTCGAACACTGATTGCCGATGAACGCGGAAGTGACGACGGCGAGACTCATCAGCAGGGGCAGGGGACGAAAGTCCAGCATCGATGCAGATTCCTGGAACGGGAGTGTTGAGGCAGAAAGCCGGGTGGCGCTGACGCCGTGAGACCGACATCATAGCGCGGAAATCGCTTCGGTTTCCAGCGCGAGCCAGCCGATGAGTCGGGCCGTCGTCGGCCACGGCCGATTTCCCGTGAGGGATGCGCAGTGCGCGGAGGCGGAAGCCCGCACCAGGCTCACCTGTCGCGCGGCCCCGGAGCGACGTGACTGGCGCGCTGGATCGTGCCGCGCTGGGCCTCGCGGGTCGCCATCAGCGCCTGCTGCTGCAGTGTGGCATCATCGGGACGACGGCGGGAACACCACACGAGGTGCTCGCGGGCCTCTTTGTAGCGTTCCTGGCGAAACAGCCAGTTTCCCAGCCTCGACCGCGCTGCGAAGGAGTTGGGATTCGCGTCAACGGCCGCCTGGGCAGCTTGTCCCGCCGCGTGTTCGTTCCCCAGCTCCAACTGGAGTGAGCTGACCTGACACCACAGGGCTGAAGCCGACTCTGCCGGGGAAAGTGTTGCCTGTTCCGACCAGCGTTGCGCCAGTACTTCCGCGATCCGTTGCGAGTGCTCGACCTGATCCGCCTGGGCATACGCGTCCTTGAGGCGGATCAACGCGTCCGAGTCAGGGTCGAATTCGTCAAGCATTTGCTGGGCCGGAAAGATAGCCGCCAGCACGTGGATGATCTCCTGCTGATAGTCTGTGTCGCGCTGAAACGCGACTTTCCAGTAGCGCAGCGCGGCGTCAGTTTCGCCACGTCGCCAGCCCTCGCGACCCACGACGAAATTGACATGCGGGTCATACGGTCTGACACGCAGGGCCTGTCTGAGCAGGCCGTTTTCGATGGCGGGTCGCGCTCCTTCGAGCCAGACGAGTTCTGCCAGTTGCACATAGGCGGAACCCAACAGTGGACACAGGGCAAGGGCACGTCGGGCATGAGCGGCCGATTTCTCGAGGTACCGGCGTTCCTCGCCGAGCACGCCGGGCCGATCCAGCCACTCGTTCATTTCCGACGCTGAAGTGAACTCGGCGACGCGGGCCGCTTCCCGGATGTGTGAGAGGGGCATTCGGTCGGGATCCAGCTCCTGGCGAATGCGGAACAGGGATTCACAGGCACGAGCCGCACGCAGCTGCAGTCGCGCATCACGTGGATTCGCATCGGCTGCCGAGAGCACCAGCGCGAGTCGTTGATTGCGAAGTTCGTCCCGATCGATGATCGCATCCGGCGAATCCATCAGCTGGTCGAGTCGAACGTACTCATGCCACAACCGCTCGGCGGTGACTTCGGGGGCTTTGGTGCGGACCACCCACACTCCCAGCAGGACTGCTCCCATGGCCGTCGCTCCCCAACTCAGTCGTGTGGGTGAAAACCAGCGCAGAGGTGATCGGTCGGTCGGTCTGGTGTCGGGACGTGTCAGCCGGGCCAGACCTGCCGCAGACCCGGCGAGCAGCATGACCATGCCCATGCAGGCGGGGACGTACCAGACGAAGTCGCCCAGAGAGTGAATGATGCTCACGGTCAGGGCACCGCTCACGGCTGCTGCTGCACCGGACAAGTCCCCTGTCGGGGCTCGCGCGAATCCACGACGGCACCATGCCAAGACACACAGGATCGTCAACCCCGCGAGTGACAGCCCGAGGAACCCCGTTTCGAGTGCGACCTGCAGGTAGCCGTTCTCGGCGTGGGTGTACTCCTTGCCATCATCCGCGTGAGGGAAGTACGTCCAGTACACCTCACGATGACTGCCCAGCCCGGTTCCGAGAATTGGAGATTGGGCGATGCCTCGTCCGACCGCCGCCCAGATCCGTCGTCGGGCCTGGCTGCGGTCCATCTGATCGATGTCTCCCGAGGTCAGATCCGCAAAGCTGCGCTCGGCCAGACGCTCAACGTGCTCGCCGAAACAGGCCAGAGAAACAACCGCGAGCACGGCCACACAGCTCACAGCACCAAAGACCCGTCCCGTGAGGAGACCCTTGATACGCATCAATACCAGCGTCACCGATGAACCGGCGATCGCCGCGATGAGACCGCCGCGCGATTGCGAGAGCAGGAGGGCGACACTGACCACACCCATGGCGAGGGCCATCGCAGAGGGTCCGATCCGGAACGTCACTCGCGATCGAGTCGCGCCGTACGATGATCGTGACCCAGTGCTTCCCGATGTCGTCAGCCACCAGATGAACAGCGGCAGAGACATGGCCAGAAAGCTCGCAAAATGGTTCTTGTTGGTGAAGGCACCTTTCGCAAAGTAGTGCGTGTGCGAGAAAGGATGCTCGTAGAGCCAGAAGAATTTTCCGTTGGAAGTCAGGAGCTGGACGAGTCCAAAGACCGCCATCAGCACGGCCGCGGCGCAGATTGCCCCCAGCAGTCGACGGACGTCCCGCGACGTCCGGATCCGTTGGGCAACGACGACCAGTAGCAACGCCCCGGCGATGACTTGAGTGAGGTTGCTGAGCGTATCTGCGGGAGTGAGGCTGATGGTTGGCCAGTCCCGATTCATCAGCGACCCGGTCCCCGTGTCCGCGAGTGAACTGTGCCAACCAGGCAGCAGCCGACCGATGTGCGGTGACAGCTTCTGAACCATGCGTCCGGGCAATTCCCAGCACTGCAGCAGGACCAGCGAGACGCCGCCCAGCAGCCATGGTTCGGCGCCGGTCAGCCGATATCCCGGGCGGTCCCCGGTCAACTGATGCAGCGACCAGCAGGCTGCGATGGCACAACTCAAAAGGGCGAAGACGAGCTGGCCCCATGCCTGACGTCCACCCATCACCAACGGCACGACCACCAGTATTGCCAGCAGGCCCAGGTCGACGAGCAGCAGCCACAGGCCACCGTCCGAGTCACGCGAGCGACGCCGCTGGGGGCGGGCAGCGAACACCCGATCGGAACTGACAGCGAAGCGGCTCATGATGGCATCCCCACACCCGGCACGGCATGCCTGCGCGAGATCGCGGAGCAGCAAGGTACCGACACCTAGGCTGCGCGATCTTGTTGCCCAGATTCCGGCCGTCGAAACGGTGAGAACGGCACCGAAGCCTGTACGTCCCCGGGTGCCGAAGCGTCCGTTTCCAGCGGTTCGTCGTGACCATAGTCTCCATAACCGTAGCCGTATCCGTACTCGTCGCCGCGGTCGGCTGTGACGTGGTTGACGACCAGGCCCAGCAGCTCACAGCCGACGGATGTCAGCGCCTCGGCTGCTCGAAGGACCAGTTTTCGGCGATTCTTGTCGGGTCGCACGGCCAGCACGACGCCGTCCAGCATCCGCCCGATGACCGGCGCATCGGCCACCGCGAGTGAAGGGGGCACATCCACGAGAACCTGGTCGTAAACAGTGTCGGCCCAGGCGAGCAGCTCCGGCAGTCGATCGCTCGTGAGCAGTTCGACGGGATTGACGGGCCGCGGGCCCGCCGAAAGCACATGCAGAAGCGGGTGCTCGGTGTGATGCAAGAGTCCCTCAACCGCCTGGGCGATAGGACGATCATCCTTGAGGACCGTGGACAATCCTGCCTGGCCGCTGCGGTCGAACAGCTTGGTCATGCCGGGACGTCGCATGTCCCCGTCGATGACGAGCGTTTTCTTGCCGGACTGGGCGTAGGCAACCGCCAGATTCGCCATGACGGTTGTCTTGCCGTCACCGGGTTCGGTGCTGGAAATGGCCAGCCGTCGCACACCACCATTCGTAAAATCAAGCGAAGTCCGCAACGTCCGGAACGCTTCGGACTCCACCGAATTCGGTCTGCGGAATGTGTGCAGCGATTCGAGTCCGCTGCTGCCGACAGGCTCCAGCTTCCGAACCGACGCCAGGACCGGGGCTCCCACCTGCGTCCGCAAGTCGTCGGCCGAATGGAACCGGTCATCAATCAGGTCGAGCATGTAGATCGTTGCGCAGCCTGCGGAGACTCCGAGAATGAGGCAGGCGATCAGGGTGAAAGACAAGCGGGGCGCGACAGCCGCCGGATAGATCTGTGCATCGGTCAGCACCGTGGTTCGCAGGCCATTCTCTTTGTTGAGGTCCAGGTTGGCGATGCGGCCCATCAGGTCCAGGTGGTATTGCCGCATGCGTTCGAGGTCGAGCTCCGCGATTCGCAACTCGGCCAGCTGTGTGTTGAACCCCTGGGCCCGCCGGCTTTCCCGCTCATACTCCTCCCGGAGTTTTTCTTCGTTGGCCAGTGACGATTGATACTGATGCTGCGCGATCTGCATCATCCTCGGCCCCAGCTCATTGGCACTGAGCTGGTCAACGCTCTGCCGTACGGCTTCGGGCCGATCGATCAGCCATTGTTCCTTGCTGCGGATACTGTCCGTGAGCCTGCGGATTTCGGGATGTTTGTCGCCGTAGTGATCCCGTTTGGACTTGAGTTCGGTGCGCTCCTTGACGAGTTCCTCTTCGATGTGGGCAGCCGTGTAGCCATCAGACTGTCCGACGCCGAACTGTCGGCGGAGGAGCTCTGTGCCAAGGCTCTCCGCCATTTCCATGGCAAACTGCTGGACATCTTCGCCCTGGCGCAGCGCCTCGGAGATGGAGAGGAGTCGGGCGTGTGCGACGAGTCGCCTCTTCTGGGCCTCCACCAGCTCGGTATTCAGGCTGATGACCCGCTCGTTGAGCACATTGGTTGGCCGCTCGTCGGACCCAAACACGACCGGCGTGCGGTCGAGCAGTTGCAGGTGCTCGGCCTCTTTCTGACGAATGTCCTCCTCGACCTGCGTCTTCTCCCTCGTCAGGAGCTGCAGCAGCTCGCGGGCATTGTTCTGGTGCACACCGTCCATGAACTCGAGAAACGCGTTGACCAGCTCTCCGACCACAACGAAGGCGGTCTCGGCGCTTCGCGAACGGTAGGAAACCGTGATGATGTTCGTGTTGCGCGCCGTCGAGACGGACAGGCGCGAACGAAAGGCATCAATCCACGCATCGGGACTGACGCCCTGGAGATCGATCCGATGCTCGGGAGGAATCGCGCGAATCGTCCGCTTGATGACCTTGTCGCGACTCATCACCCGTTCGAACGTGGGCATCACGTCGCTGAGCGACTGCGACTGGCCGGACTCCGCGTCGAGGGCCTTGTTTCCGGTCTGCAGGACCAGCAGTTCGGCATGTGATCCATATACGCGCGGAGCGACGACGTAGTAGATCCCGCCGGCGAGCGTCGACAGTGTGACGAATGCGATCATCACCGGCAGGCGGACGCGGATCGACTTCAGGAAGCGCAGGGCACCGCCAAAGACATCCAGCGATTCGTGGCGATGAGTGATCTTCAGGGCGCTCAGTTCGTCTTCCATGACATTCACCGCTTTGACATTTCCGCAATCTGCTGGCTGAGGCGTCCTCGGCCATCCACTCTGACGACCTGCCCCAGTCGACGCCGCGTGCTGGCTAGAAAACAGACCCGCCAATTGTGAAGCCGATGACGCGAATCGTGTCGATGAGGACTGTCGCGGTGGTGGGTTCCACGGAGACGACGTCGCCAGGGGCCAACCGGATATTCTCGGCCCCGTCGTGTTTGGCTTTCTTCAGGCTCGCCTGGATGAGCACTGGCTCCTCCGTGTCGGGTTTTGACCGGATGATGTACACCTTGTCCGCCACAGGATTCGAAACGCCCCCCGCCAGGGAGATCGCACCCAGCAGGCGCAACTCTTTGCCGACGGGATAGTCATACAGGTCCGGCTTTTCCACCAGGCCCTGCAACTGAATTGGTTCTGGATCCCGGCGCTCGACGGTGACAATGGTTCCGTCCGCGAGGTGATAGCCGCCCCCAGTTCCCTCTGTGGTCGCTGACACGAGGTCCACGCGGACACTGCGGCCTTGATTCGAAGCCGTCCCGGTCTGATGGGCCGCCAGCGCTACATCCCCCGGAGGCTGGCCGGCAATGGGGGGGGAGCCGCCCGAATCACTCCAGTAACCCTGATGACTGATCCGGACCGCCGTGCCGGCGTCCTCTGCCAGGCCGCCCGCCGCCACCAGTGCCTGCAACAGGCTGCTCGCGCCGCTACGCAGGTAGTAGGTGCTGGGTTCGTTAACGGCCCCGATCACCGTCACCTGATTGACCTTGGGCCGCTTCATCATCACCGTAACATTCGGGGCATGGTAGAGCCCCTTCTCCACGGCGAGTGAGGAGATGAGAGCTTCGGCCTCTTCGAGGTCGAGTCCTTCCAGCTTCACGTTCCCCAGTCCGGCCAGAAACGTTTCACCGTCCTGGTTAATGCGGACCAGGCGACTGATGTCGTCTTCGTTGACCAGTCCAGCAGAGAGGCTGATCTCCAGCACGTCTCCGGCTGCGATCAGATCGTTCTGGATCGTGGGCGTGGCCAATCGTGACAGATCGACCGTCTGGGCATTGAATGTCCGGGAGGCCTGCCAGTCCTGGGGGAGTGTCGCCGGTGTGAATTGGGCGGAGGTGCAGCCCGCGCACAACAGCAGCGCAACGCTGAGGGGCAGCGGGTGTGGCGCCGCTGACCGGAGCATGCCGTCACCGCGACGGTCGAAATGCTGACGTTCGCCCATGGTGTGTAGCAGGACGCAAAGATCGGAATCGCTCGCGAGTACAAATTCCGCTGACGAAGTCGGAATAGGGGCCCCAGAGTCTACGGCCCTCAGGGAGGGGCGGGGACGGTACCCCAACGCAAAGATGGCGGTCAATACCGGTCCGGCCCGGTGCGCCGGGGATACTCCGGTTTCGTCGGACGCCGGGCGGAGCCTGGCTGGGGAGCGGACGCAGCGGATTCTCTCAGCCACCGAAAGTCCGGGCCTTGCCGGACTTCGCAGGGTCATCCGGGCGGCCTGAGCCGATTGCGAAGCCTGAATCTGCCCAGACTGCTCAACGCCCCGGTTGTGTCCATTCCTTGGCGATGCCACTCTCGCCCAGAGGTCACGCCTTGCGAATCTTCTCGCGACCCGACTGAACGCGGTGGGTCGCATTTCGCGTGTCCACGATCAGTGGGGCATGTTCCACGATGAAGTCGTAGTCGTAGGCAGAGTGGTCGGTCGCGATCAGCACACAGTCCTGGGAGCGGAGAAACTCGGCCGTTAGTTCCGTGCTGGCCATGTCGGGGACATGATGATGTCGCATTCTCGGGAGCCGGGGGACGTGCGGGTCATTGTAGGTCAGATCGGCGCCTCGTCCGAGCAGCGACTCCATCAGCACGAACGAGGGGCTTTCGCGAGGGTCGTCCACGTCTTTCTTGTACGACATCCCCAGCAGACAGATGCGGCTGCCTCGGATCGGCTTGCTGACTTCATTCAGGAATTCGCTCAAACGGGTAATGACGTATTCGGGCATGCGCGAATTCACTTCGCCGGCCAATTCAATGAACCGCGTCGTCAAACCCTGCTTGCGCGCGAGCCAGGTGAGGTAAAAGGGGTCGATCGGGATGCAGTGCCCGCCCAGTCCAGGCCCCGGGTAGAACGCCTGGAATCCGAATGGCTTGGTCTTTGCCGCGTCGATGACTTCCCAGATGTCGATGCCCATCCGGTCGAACAGGATTTTCAGTTCGTTCACGAGGGCGATGTTAACGGCCCGGTAGGTATTCTCCAGGATCTTGCAGGCTTCTGCGACTTCCGGGCTGGAGGTCGGGACGACCTGAACGACGGCATGCGAGTAGAGTGCCGTGGCCAGTTCCAGGCTCGCTTCGTCCATCCCTCCCACGACCTTCGGGATCCGCGAGGCGGAGAAGTCCGGGTTGCCCGGGTCTTCGCGTTCGGGGCTGTAAGCGAGATAGAAATCGCGACCGGCCCTCAAGGCCACTCCGCTCCAGAATCGGGCAGCAGCACATCCCGTGTGGTCGACGGATAGGTCGTGCTCTCCAGAACGACGAGCTGTCCCGGTCTGAGCACCCGCGAGATCGACTCGGCGGTGCCTTCGACGTAGGTCAGGTCCGGGTCACGACTGTCGCTGAGTGGTGTCGGCACGCAGATCAGAAGCGCGTCCGGTTCCGAGAGCCGGGACATGTCAGCCGTTGCCTCGAACCGTCCCTCGCTCTGCCAGCCTTGGATCGTCGCCGACGAGATGTGCTTGATGTAGCTTTTCCCCGCAGTGAGGGCGTCGACTTTCGCCTGGTCGACGTCAAAGCCCATCGTCTTGAAGCCCGCGACATGGAACGCATCGATCAGGGGCAAGCCGACGTAGCCGAGTCCAATGACGCCGATGGTGGCCGAGCGGTCGGCAAGAGTCTGGGAGAGTGGCGGTGACATAACTTTGCTGAGGATCCTGAAGAATGTTGTGTGGAGGACGTCGCGAGCCTCTCCAGCGAGTGGCCCGTGTCCTGGAAACTCCGACAGGTCTTGACCTGCCCGGTAAGTGGGTCTATCGTCCCGCCCCGCATCCGTATTTGATGTCTGTGGCTGCAGGTCCGAAATGTTTTCGGCAAAACAACTTCGGGCTGGAATCGACTGCGGCAATCTTCGTTTCCCAGCCAGAAATCACTCCCCGGTCGTGGGGCTTGATTCTGAGATGATATGGGGCGGGCGCTTCAGTTCACAACCATTTTCTGAACGTTCACAGCGCCTCGGGCGGATTTTGCGTTCGACTTCAGTTTCCTCCCGGATGTGCGGCTGATTCTGACACGGTCTTGGGATTGAACAGGCTGTTTCGGTCCAGAGTCGTAGCAGACGATCGCGGGCAACACCAAGACGGGACTCTCGATGACACGCGTGGCACTGATTACGGGAATTACCGGCCAGGATGGTTCGTACCTGGCCGACTTGCTGCTGGACGAAGGGTACGAGGTCCATGGGACTGTGCGCCGCACCAGTACCCCGAATCTGGAACGGATTGCGCACATTCTGGACGATGTGTCGCTGCATGCGGCCGATCTGCTGGACCAGTCCTCACTCGAGGAGTTGATCCGCCAGGTTCGCCCACAGGAAGTGTACAACCTGGCGGCGCAGAGTTTCGTGGGCCTCAGCTGGAAGCAACCGATTCTCACCAGCGAAGTCACGGCCCTGGGGGTGGCGAGAGTGCTCGAGGCCATTCGTCTCGTTGACCCCTCCATCCGCTTCTACCAAGCCAGCAGCAGCGAGATGTTCGGCCAGACGCACGAGAGTCCGCAGCGCGAATCGACACCGTTCCATCCGCGGAGCCCTTACGGGGTCGCGAAGGTTTACGGTCACTTGCTCACACAGAATTACCGTGAGAGTTACGAGATGTTCGCCTGCTCGGGGATCCTGTTCAATCACGAATCTCCGCGGCGCGGACTCGAGTTCGTGACCCGCAAGATCACGGCGGGAGTGGCACGGATTGTCCTGGGGCTCGAGCGTGAACTGCGACTCGGGAACCTAGATGCCCACCGTGACTGGGGCTACGCAGGCGACTACGTGAGGGCGATGTGGACCATGCTCCAGCAGGAGGAGCCCACCGACTTCGTGGTCGGGACAGGCGAAACACACAGTGTCCGTGAGTTTGCGAAGATTGCCTTCGACCTCGTCGGGCTCGACTACGAAGACCACGTGGTCATCGATCCGGGGCTTTACCGGCCCGCGGAGGTCGGCCTCCTGCAGGCCGACGCCAGTCGTGCCCGGCAGTGCCTCACATGGCAGCCGCAGGTCACCTTCCGGGAACTGGTTCACATCATGGTTCAGTCTGATCTGCAGAGGATCTCCGGCAGTGGATCGTCTCGACGCCTGCCGGCAGTCGCCTGACAGAGCCCAGTCGCAGAGGCAACCACGCAACGTTTCAGAGGAGGGGCCGATGTCGGATGCGAATCCTTCGGCAGCGCCCACGGAAGACCGTCTGGGCCGGCGCGGTCTCCTCGCAATACTGGCCCGCCTGGCAACCGTGGGACTGGCCTTCCTGCTGCAACTGACGCTGGCACGGCATCTGAGTCCGAGCGGTTACGGCGAGTTCGCGTTTGCCATCTCGTGGGTGAATCTCCTGGTGGGCTTCTCGATGCTGGGGCTGGACCGGGCCTCTCTCCGCTATCCCGCCGAGTATCTGGCCTGTGGAGATGTTCCCCGGCTGCGAGGGTTTCTGCGGCGGAGTTCGCAATTGGGCCTGCTGGGCAGCGTGACGGTTGCGATCGGCTGGTTGCTGGTCGCGATGGGATTCCGTGCGCGAATGACGGATGGCCTGTTCGACTGCTTTCTGGCGGCGGGTTGTCTGGTTCCGATCATGGCCATCGCCCAGATTCGCGATGCGACTTTGCTGGGTGTCGGACGGGTCCAGCAGGGACTCCTTGGAACCGGACTCAGGACCGGGATGTTCCTGGTACTGCTCACGGTCATGATTTCCCGGGGTGCGCTCCTCGCTCCCTGGCAGGCGGTCGCACTGCAGGTCGTCGCCTCACTGATGTCGCTCCTGCTCTCAAGCTGGTTTCTGATGCGATGGAAGACCGGCGCTCAACTGCAGGAACATCCCGAGTATGAAACTCGGGGCTGGCTCAACGTCTCCCTGCCGCTGATGGCGATCGTGCTGATGGCGTTCGGAATCAATCAGAGCGGCATTCTGCTCACAGGGCTGTTGCTGGGCACGGAGGCGTCCGGGTTGTACGCGGTGGCGGTTCGCCTGTGTGAGGTCTCCCTGCTGGGATATCACGCGGTCAATACCGTGATCGCCCCTCGTTTCGCCGCCCTGCATGCGACCAACCAGACGGACACCCTGCAACATCTGTTGACACGGTGTGTGGGAGTGATGACAGCCGCGACGCTCGGATTCGGCGCCCTGCTCAGCCTGGGCGGGCCGTTCATCCTCTCGCTGTTCGGTCCCGAGTTCGGCTCGTCGTTCCCCATTCTGCTGATCCTGCTGGCAGGTGTGACGGTCATGGTGGCTTGTGGTCCGGTGGTCTACCTGCTGAATATGACCGGTCAGCAGCAGATCTGCCTTGCCACGTATACGGCTTCGGTGGGTGTGAACGTCTGCCTGAGTCTGGTGCTGATTCCGTTGGCCGGCATGGCCGGGGCCGCCTGTGCGACCGCGCTGTCGCTTGCCTGCTGTCACATTGCGCTCGCGATCGTGGTGCGTCGGCGCTACGGACTGATTCCGTACCTGACCGTGTCGTCCCTGAAGCAGTTGCGAAGCGCTGAGTCGTCAACCGTGCTGCCAGCTCCTCCCCCGGTTCTTCGACGCGGCCTGACGCATGCTGACATCATTCGTCTATTGTCTGGTGGCGGTGTTCTGTGGTGTCATAGCGCTGCTGCGCGGCAATCGATATCCGCTCAAACCTGTTCAAGGCGGGGGTGTTCGCCGGTCTGGGTATCATCCACGGGCTGGTTCCGGCCATCACGCCGGCCGACCTCCTGGAATTGGGCTTCAGTCCTCAGGCTCGTCTGCTGGCTGCGAGCTATGCACTGGCCTGTGTAATCATGCTGGCGGCCGGCTGGAGTGTCGTGCAGGCCCGTTGTGCCCAGAGCTCCTTTCAAGTTGGTGATCTGACCGAGTGGTTTCGAACAGAGCAGGGCCAGCGGACCCTCCGGTGGCTGTTCTGGTGGGGCATCGCCCTGGGGGTTCTGGCCCTCCTGCTGATCAAGAAGGCGAATCACGCCACGCTGGCCGAGATGATTCGTGGCTCCCGGTTCGACTTTCGGCATACACGCTCACCGATCCTCTACAACATCGGGACCTATCTGACTTGTTTCGCCTTTGTTCCCGGACTCGTCGGCTTCTTCCTGAACAGGCGGTATCAGGTGTTGTCGATCCTGTTCATCTGCGGCTACGCACTGTTGACTTTCTTCGTGTTCTCTAAGGGCGCGCGATCGCTCCCCCTCGGATTGCTGGGGACGTTCATCGTGGCGTACCTCATGCGGCGTCGACCGACGGTCTCTCAACTCATGGGGATGTCGTGTGCTGTGGCCGTGCTGATGGCGCTGGCTGTGGGGCTGTACGAGGGGCGCAAGTACATGGCCCATCAGAGTGTGCTCGAAACGGTCCAGTTTCTGCTGTCCTCAGATGCCTACGCGGGTGCCCTCACACGAGATCCGTTGAACTACAACGAGTGCCTGGTGGGTGCCTGCCACTGCTTCCCCGACCAGCACTCCTATATGAATATGGCTGGCTATCGCCGCATGCTGATGTTCTTTCTTCCCAGTTCGCAGTTCCCGTTTCTCAAGCCGCGGGATCCCAACGTTGTCTTTGGTGAAGTCGTTTTCAACACGCCCTATCAATGGGACGTCACGATCCCCCCCTCCATTCCGGGTGACGTCTACATCAATTTCTGGGGCTGGCCGGGCATCCTCATCATGTTTCTCTACGGGATGCTGGGGGCAGCCGTGGATCGACTGGTGGCGACCAATCCCTTGTGGTTTGCGCTGATCGGGTCGCAGGCGGTGCGTCTGGTGCTGCTGGGGATGCGGGGCCAACCCTACGATCTGTATGTGAGCTGCCTGTTTGTCATCGTGCTGGGCTATCTGATCGACTACCTCCAGCCGGGCCGATCTCGACTCGCACCGCAGAGCCCGCGTAAACTCCGCACCACCTCGGGTCGGAGTAGAGAACTGGAGCGTGTCGGTACGCGACGAGCAGCCGCCTGACCACAGGATACGATTGAGTCGACCATGGCCAGGATCGCATTTTTCGCGGGGATCAAGGATGCCCGCTTGCTGGAGTCGGTGGAGTTCTACCGTCAGGATGTCCAGGCCCTGCGGGATCTGGGGCATGAGGTGATTCCCTGTACGCGTTGGCGTGAACTCCCCAGCGACTTTGACCTGATGTTCGTCTGGTGGTGGACCTACGCCACTTGGCCCCTGATCGAGGCACGCCTGCACGACAAGCCGACATTGATCACCGGCACCTTTAATCTCCGGTTCCCCGATTGGTGCGAGCTGCGGGACTATTTTCAGCGGCCTTGGTGGGCACGTGCCGTCCTGAAGGCCAATGTGCAGGCCGCGACACGCAATCTGTTTGTCTCGCAGCACGAGGTCGAGGCCTGCGGCGAGTACTTTGGCTTGACCAACGCCGTCCACTATCCGCATGTGTTGACGCCCGAGTATCTGGCGGGCCCCGCAGCGGAACGCGAGCTGGCCATCTTCAATCTTGCGTGGGCCCATCATCCGAACCTGCTGCGCAAAGGGGTACCGGACCTGATCCAGGCCGTCGCCCTGCTGAAGCTGCGCGGGCTTCCAGTCAGGCTTTACCTCGCTGGCAGGCCCGGATCCGGATCCCCGATGCTCCGGGAACTGGTTGACCGTCTGGATGTCAGCGATCTCGTTGTCCTGCTGGGCGAAGTGTCCAAGGAACGCAAGCTGGAGCTGCTGCGACGGTGCGAGATCTATGCTCAGCCGTCCCAATACGAGGGATTCGGTCTGGCGACTGCGGAGGCCATGGGGAGCGGAGCCTGCGTCATCACTTGTGACGTTGGGGCCGTTCGCGAAGTCGTCGGCGATGCCGGCATCTATGTCCCCTCACGCTCGCCCGAAGCCCTCGCCGATGCACTGGCAGCGGTTCTGGAGAATCCCCTGGCACGGCTGCGCTGGCAGCGCCGCGCACAGCAACGGGTGCGTGAGCTGTTCAGCTACGAGTCCAAGCTGGAACGGCTCCGGGCCGTCCTTGCGGATGTCGGAATCGAGTCGGCTCCGTCCCGGACGACCCCGGCCACGCGGGGAGAACGCTGCGTAAGACTGCCCTGACACTTGGGTGCCCGCCATTTCCGACCCGGCGGTCCGGCCCCATCGAGCTCGATTCCGCTCTAGACGGAGGAATGGTCGAAATACGCCGGTTTTTCCCCGAATTTGTCTCGCCGCTCGGGGGCGGTCAACTCCGTCTAGCAGCGATCCGGCGTATGCCCTTACATTATCCCCCCTTGAGCCGCATGGGGCCGGCGGGTCGAAACGGGGAGGTGCCTTGGTCTGACCGGGATGCGGTGGTCGAATCGAGGCCGTGGTAGTGAACGCAGGGTCATCACGACCTGACAGCCGCAAGGCGGCGGGTTGCGAGGACTCGGCACAGGGGACAAGTCACTCAATGCACTCCGCGGGCAGGCTGTGGCGGCGTGCCCAGATCGCACGGCAGCGAGTCGAAGTCGGTTCAATCACACGATGAAGCAGTTGCTGCAATCCATTCGCAACGGCCAGACGGAGATCGTCGATGTCCCTGCGCCGAGGATCCGGCCGGGGCACTTGCTGATTCAGACGCGGGTTTCCCTCATCTCGGCTGGTACGGAGCGGATGCTGGTCGAGTTTGGCAAGGCAGGCTGGATTGAGAAGGCTCGTCAGCAGCCCGACAAGGTCCGCCAGGTCGCGGACAAGGTTCGCACAGATGGCCTGCTCCCGACCCTTGATGCTGTCCGCAGCAAGCTCGATCAACCCATTCCGCTGGGGTACTGCAACGTCGGAACGGTGCTCGAGGTGGGGGCGGGAGTCGAAGGGTTCGCGGTCGGCGATCGGGTGCTTTCGAATGGCCATCATGCCGAGTTGGTCTGCGTCTCACGAAATCTGTGCGCCAATATTCCGGACAGCGTGCCCGACGAGTCTGCCCCCTTTGGAGTGGTGGCCGCGATTGGACTGCAGGGGATCCGGCTGGCTCAGCCCACGTTGGGAGAAGCATTCGTCGTTTCGGGTCTCGGGCTCATCGGCTTGCTGACCGTTCAGCTTCTTCGTGCCCACGGCTGCCGTGTACTCGGGCTCGACTTCAATCCCGCGCGGCTCGCCATGGCTGAGTCTTTCGGGGCGGAGACGTTCAACCTCGCCAACGGCGATCCGCTGTCGACGGCGATGGCGTTCTCCAGAGGTCGGGGCGTCGATGGTGTGCTGATTACGGCAGCGACCAAGAGTGATGAGCCGGTGCATCAGGCCGCGAACATGTGTCGGCAGCGGGGAAGAATCGTCCTTGTGGGGGTCGCGGGATTGCAGCTGTCGCGTGACGATTTCTACAAGAAGGAACTGAGCTTCCAGGTGTCTTGCTCCTACGGACCGGGTCGGCATGACCCCGAATACGAGCAAGAGGGGCACGATTACCCACCGGGGTTCGTGCGCTGGACCGAGCAACGCAACTTCGAGGCTGTCCTCGACATGATGCGGTCGGGGCAGGTCGACCCGACTGCACTCATCACACACCGCTACCCGTTCGCGAGCGTCGAAGAGGCCTACGCGCTGATCAGCGGCACGGAACCCTCTCTCGGCGTGCTGCTGAAATATCCCGACACCGAGCCCGCGCAGTTGCTCGCAACGACAGTCTCTTCTAGGGCCGCCGGTGCCGTCTCGCACCCCCGAGATTCGGTCTCCTCAGGTTCGCGGCCTGATTCTGACAAGCAGCGCCGCAGCGCCCTCTTGGCAGGCCCTGTCCGCGTCGCCTTCATGGGGGCCGGCAACTTCGCCTCACAGGTGCTCATTCCTGCTTTTCGCGATGCAGGCGCCCAATTGGTGCAGGTGGCATCACCGGGGGGCCTGTCCGCCTCAATTGCTGCCCGCCGGTACGGGATCCGCGAAGTCACCAGTGATCTGAACGCACCGCTGGAGGATCCGAACGTCGACGCGCTGGTGATTGCGACCCGGCACGACAGCCATGCCGATCTCGTCTGCCGGGCGATCGACGCCGGCAAACACGTCTTCGTCGAAAAGCCTCTCTGTCTGACTGAAGGCGAGCTGGCTCGGATTCGCGAGAGCGTGAACGCGGCCGTGGTGCGAGGAGACCAACCACTCATCATGGTGGGGTACAACCGCCGTTTTGCCCCGCATGTTGTGCGGATGCGCGCACTACTGCAGTCTGCGAATGAGGCCAAGGCGTTTGTCATGACGGTCAACGCCGGAGCGATCCCTGGCGATCACTGGGTACACGATCCAGCGGTTGGTGGGGGCCGGATCGTCGGCGAAGGATGCCACTTCATCGACCTGCTGCGCTTCCTGTGTGGGCATCCCATCACCGATATGCAGGCCATGTCATTCGGCGCACGGGCCACCGATACGCTCCACGACGACAAAGTGACGATAACGCTGGGCTTTGCCGATGGATCGATCGGCACGGTGCATTACCTCGCCAACGGGCATCGTGCGGTTGCCAAGGAACGCCTGGAGGTATTCTGCGGAGGTCGCCTCCTGCAGCTCGAAAACTTCCGCCGGTTGCGCATGGTGGGTTGGGCCGGGCCGGGCAAGATGAATCTGTGGCGTCAGGACAAGGGGCATCGGGCCGGGGTCGCCGCGTTTCTCGAAGCGCTGCGGACCGGCGGACCTCAGCCGATCCCGGAACACGAACTCTTCGAGGTGGCCCAGGTCACGCTGGATGCCCGCCGGTCTGCCGAGTCGCGTGAGCCGATCTCATATCACCCCGATCCACCAGGGACAAACCGCGGTGACTGTGCAGCGTCCCGAAGGTCGTCACTCGCCGGCGCCATTCAAGAATCAACCGCTTCCTGACGGTCGAAGGAATTATGACGCAACATCTCATGCATATTGTTGGGGCCCGGCCGAACTTCATGAAGGTCGCCCCGGTCATCCGGGCCCTCCGCGGTCGCGCAGGTGTTCGTCAGACGCTGGTCCACACAGGACAGCACTATGATGCGAACCTTTCGGACATCTTCTTCGATCAGTTGGACATTCATCGGCCGGACGTGAGCCTGGAAGTGGGCTCCGGATCTCACGCCGTCCAGACGGCCGAGATCATGATCCGTTTCGAACAGACGCTGCTCGAAAGGCAGCCGGAATGGGTCATGGTCTACGGCGACGTAAACTCCACAGTGGCCGCGGCTCTGGTGGCCGCCAAGCTGGGTGTGCGGGTCGCTCACGTCGAGGCGGGCCTGCGATCCTATGATCGGACGATGCCCGAAGAACTGAACCGCCTCGTCACGGATCAGTTGTCAGACGTGCTGCTGACGTCGTCCCCTGAAGCCGAGGGCAACCTGCTCAAGGAAGGTGTATCACCCCAGAAGATCCACTTTGTCGGCAACGTGATGATCGACACGGTGCGGCACCTCGTCCACCAGGCGCATGCCCGAAGTCGCAGGGCTGTCAGACGAATACGCGCTGCTGACGATGCATCGTCCCTCCAACGTGGATGATCCGGCCACGCTCCGGCGCATCCTCGACACGATCCAGAGCGTCAGCACGCGAGTGCCTGTCGTATTTCCGCTTCACCCGCGCACAAAAGCCCGTATCGAGGCGCTGGGAGACCCGGGTCGCGCCTTTCTCGACTCGTCCACCGTGTTCGTCCTGGACCCGGTAGGCTACCTCGAAAGCCTGGCGCTGCAAAAGAACGCCCGCCTCGTGATGACCGATTCGGGTGGACTGCAGGAGGAAACAACCGCCCTGGGCATTCCTTGTCTGACGATCCGCGAGAACACCGAACGGCCGGTGACGGTCACTGAGGGAACGAATACGCTTGTGGGGACCGACATGGCGTTGTTGTCGGCCGAAGTCGACCGTGTGCTGGCCGGGAAAGGGAAGGCCGGTCGCATTCCCGAGAACTGGGACGGTTGTGCCGCGGAACGCATTGCCGATCTGATGACGAACCCCGCTCAGGCCAGTGCCGCCTGATCAGGGATCACAAACGCAGCGTGGGGCGAAGCACCGAACTCACTCAAACTTGACATTGAGCCGGGCAAGATCAGCGGATCGGAGATCCGTCAGCCCTCCAGGGATGGACACGTGAAGGCCAGCCTGCATAACACGGTCGAGCTCGCGCGCACTTCGGCCCGTCGTGGCTGCTGTTTCGGGCCGCCTATGCCTGGCGTCGTCATTCCGGGGCCTTGCGGCGCTCGCTGCCGGCCACCTCCTGGGAGGCCCAGCCTGTCTCGGCCTTCCTTGCCAATCCAACTCTCGCTGATCCCGAACGCCACGCTTGCTGGCGTGCACAGCAGCGCCCGCTGTTCCTGTGGGGAGCGTCAGACCGATTGACGCTCGGGCCGCGACTGCAGGCCCTGGACGCCGGGAGCGCGGACGCCGTGTCCGCTGCCGACGCGATCTGCCACGGAGCCTTCCGGCTGTTCGAACATCATCTCGTCCATCTCGGCGAGCTACCCGACTGGCACCGCGATCCGCTGATCGGCACAGAGTACCCGCCGCATCAGCATTGGAGCGTGATGGGCGACTTCGATCGTGGCGACATCAAGTTGGTCTGGGAGCCGAGTCGTTTCGCGTGGGTCTTCCCGCTCGTACGTGCCTACTGGCGGACGGGTGACGAAGGCTATGCGCGGCGCTTCTGGCAATTGCTGGAACATTGGCGGGAACACAATGCTCCGCAGCAGGGGGTCCACTGGAAATGCGGGCAGGAGATCGCCCTGCGGGTGATGGCCATCTGCTTCGCCCTCTACGGCTTCGCCACAAGTCCGGAGACCCATCCCAGACGTATCGCCGGCGTCGCACAACTGATGGCGATCTGTGGTCACCGGCTGGCCGCCAATCTCGACTACGCGCTGAGTCAGCAGAACAACCACGGCATCGTCGAGGCCAACGGCTTGTGGACGATCGGCCTGCTGTTTCCCGAGCTGCAGGGGGCTCAGACGTGGGTTGCTCGAGGCCGGTGCGCTCTGGAGACACAGGTGCAGAGTCTCATCGATGAGGATGGGGCGTTCTCGCAGTCTTCTGTGAACTACCAGCGGGTGATGCTCCATGCCTGTCTCTGGGCGTTCCGACTGGGCGCCGTTTACGGGCAGCCACTGTCGGAGGACTTTCGGACTCGCGTGGCCCGGGCCGGTCGGTTTCTCCACGCCCTCATGGAGGAGCGCACCGGGCAGTGTCCCCGCTATGGACAGAACGATGGTGCCCTGATCGTCAGCCTCACTGGTTGCGCCGCAGACGACTATCGGCCGGTCATCCAGTCCACATCGCTGGTGACGACGGGGCAAGGGAGCCTGCCACCGGGGCCCTGGGATGAAGAGGCTCTCTGGCTGGGTGGGGCTGCTGCGCCGGAAGCCGCTTCCGCCAGCGACAGGCCTCGTCAGGATTGGTACGCACCGGCCGGGGGATATCAGGTCCTGCGATCCGAGGAGGGACACCTGTTTACGCGAGCGGGCGCGTGGCGCCACCGGCCCTCGCATGCCGACCTGCTGCACGCGGATGTATGGTGGCGAGGGATCAACGTGGCCCTCGATGCCGGTACCTACAGCTACAATGCGGCGGCTCCGTGGAACAATCCGCTGGCCGGCACGAGTTTCCACAACGGCATCACCGTTGATGGCCGGGATCAGATGCGGCGTGCCGGACGTTTCCTCTGGCTCCCCTGGATCAAAGGGGAGCGAAACGCTTACCAGACGTCTCCCGCCGGTCAGTTGACCTACTGGGAAGGAACACACGACGGCTATCGTCGCCTGGCAGATCCAGTGACGTATCATCGTGCCATCCTGCGCGTGGGGGCCGCTCACTGGGTGGTTGTGGATCGGTTGCGCAGCTTGCAGCCGCACGACATTCGCCTGCACTGGCTGCTCGTCGATGCTCCCTTTGAAGCGGACCGGGAGAGGCTGCGCGTCGAACTGGCGACAACCGCCGGAGACTACGCCGTGCAGATGTGCGCTGTCTCCGGAGAGGCCGCATCGCCGGAATGTCTGGAGACACCGCGACAGGGCGGGGCCAGCCTTCTCGACTTCAGCGTCGTCCGGGCCGATCCGGAATCCCCACGGGGCTGGCACGCACCCCACTATCGGGATCGACGGCCGGCAGTCTCCGTTGCCCTCTGTACCCGGGCGGCCTGCTGCCGCGTTTGCACAGTTCTGGGGCCCGCCGACACGTCTGTGACAGCGGTCGGAAGCCGACTTCAGGTCCGCTTTTCGGGAGGGGTCGCAACGATCGACCTGTCCCACCCTGAACTGGTGGAAAGTCCAGTGCTTGTGGCCGCCAGCATTCGGGGACCTGCCACGGATGAGATCTCACTCGGTCCAATCTTGAACAAGACCCCGCATTCGTCAGGAGCATCGTGACATGCATGTTCTGCTGATCCATCAGGGATTCGTCTCTCCAAACGACGCGGGAGGCACTCGACACTACGAGCTGGGCAAGCGATTCGTCGCGGACGGCCACGACTTCACCATCGTGGCGAGCGATATCAGCTACTTCAAAGGCCAGAAGCACGAGGGGAGCCGACATCAGGAATTCGATGGCATCCAGGTCCGGCGGGCCTGGACCTACGACTCGCTGCATCGCAGTTTCGTCTGGCGCGTTGTCGCGTTTCTCTCCTTCATGGTCAGCTCGGTGTGGGAAGCGCTCAAGGTGCGGAATGTCGACGTCGTCATCGGAACGTCTCCGCCGATCTTTCAGGGTCTGTCGGCGTGGGTCGTCGCGACCCTGAAGTGGAAGCCCTTCATCCTGGAGGTTCGCGACCTGTGGCCTGAGTTCGCCATCGACATGGGGGTGCTGAAGAGCCCGGTGCTCATCTGGCTCTCCCGCCAGCTTGAATTGTTCCTGTATCACCGGGCGCGGCACATTGTCGTCAACTCGCCCGCCTATCGCATCTACCTGATGGAGAAGGGTGTTCCCGGCAGCAAGATCACCTTCATCGCCAACGGTGTTGATCCGCAGATGTTCGAGACACTGGTCTCTGGCGATAACCTCCGTCAGCAGTGGAACCTCGAGGAGAAGTTTGTCGTCACCTATGCCGGTGCCCTCGGGATGGCCAACGATCTCGACACCGTGCTGGACGCTGCCGGGCAACTGGTCGGGGAACCTCACATCCACTTTCTGATTGTCGGTGACGGGATGCTGCGGGCGAACCTGGAGCGACGCGCTCTCTCGCTGGGCCTGCACAATGTGACCTTCACGGTGCTCGCCCCAAGACCGACATGCCTCAGATCCTGGCGCTCTCAGACGCCTGTCTGGCCACGCTGAAGGACATTCCCATGTTCCGCACGGTCTATCCGAACAAGGTCTTTGATTACATGGCAGCAGCTCGGCCAATCGTCCTCGGAATGGATGGTGTCATCCGTGATGTCGTCGAGGCGTCCGGGGGCGGTGTTGCAGTCCCTCCCGGTGACGCCGGCGCGATAGCGCAGGCCATCCGATCCCTCAGCGCTGCGCCGGACCGCGGTCGGTCGATGGGTCTTCGAGGCCGGCAACACGTCAGCCAGCACTTTAATCGCGATCAGCATGCCCGTGAATTCCGTGACACCATGCATCGTGTGGCCAACAAAGAGGCGGCCTGACTGATGAAACGCTGGTATAGAACATTCGGCAAGAGGCTCCTCGATCTGGCAGTGACGTTGCCCGCCCTGCTGCTGGCGCTGCCGCTGCTCCTGACGCTGGGTGCCCTGGTCCGCAGCTGGCATGGCGCGCGGTGCTGTTCCGTCAGCAGCGGGCAGGTCACAACGGGATTCCGTTTGCGATCTACAAGTTTCGGACGATGACCGACGCCAGGGATGACGCCGGCAACCTGCTGCCCGACGACCAGCGGCTGACACCGCTCGGGAGGTTCCTGCGCGCTTCCAGCCTGGACGAGCTCCCGGAGTTGTGGAATATCGTCCGGGGCGACATGAGTCTGGTCGGCCCACGTCCGCTGCTGGTCCGGTATCTCGGACGCTACACCGACGATCAGGCTCGCCGGCATGAAGTCCGACCCGGACTGACGGGGTGGGCCCAGGTGAGCGGACGCAACGCACTCCCCTGGGAGGATCGCTTCGAGCTCGATGTGCAGTACGTCGAGGGGTGCAGTTTCTGGCTCGACCTGAAGATTCTGGTGCGCACGGTTCAGGTCGTGCTGCAGCGTCGGGGGATTTCGGCCGCCGACCATGCCACGGCGCCCGAGTTTCTGGGAAGCGATGTCACCCCTTCTGTCCGTTCCCACGCCGCCTGATCTGGAAAGCAACTCCATGCTCACACAGCCCACGACTGCGTTCGGCGAGGTCGCGCTGCACACCGAGGCAGTTGCCTGCAATCTCTGCG
Organism: uncultured Planctomycetaceae bacterium; assembly: GCA_963715185.1. Lineage (GTDB taxonomy): Bacteria > Planctomycetota > Planctomycetia > Planctomycetales > Planctomycetaceae > CAVPPT01. The sequence goes on along the minus strand of CAVQRG010000006.1, from coordinate 25,910 downwards.
GCTGCACGGCGGCCCGCCGTCTGTTTACGGAAACCTACGCCCTGGGAGCCTCCCGGGCCGAACTCGGAATCAACCTCTGTCGCCGTTGCTCGCTGATCTACGTCAGTCCGCGGCTGACACCCGAATCGACGCAGCTCGTGTATCAGCACGATGCCGAGGACACGATCAGCCATCACTACTGCTGGGACGGGAGCAGTGATGCCGGGCGATTCCGTCCGCTGCTGAGACGTCTGTCCCGGATCGCCTCCGGCGGCCAGTTTCTCGACGTCGGGTGTGGCGGTGGGCAGCTGCTTGTCGAAGCACGTCGGACCGGCCGCTGGCATGTGGTTGGTGTGGAGCCGGTGGTGGCCGCCGCGCACCAGGCTGCCAGCTATAGCGGGGCCACGGTCCATGCCACAACGCTGGAGCAGGCCCCCCTGGAGCCTGAGAGCTTCGACGTCATTACGTTGCTCGGCGTGTTGGAGCATGTGCACGATCCGACCGAGACCCTGCGGCACGCTTACGGGCTGCTGCGACCGGGCGGTGCGCTTGCCGTCTACGTGCCAAACTTTAATTACCTGCGTTGCAAGGATGCGGGCATCGTCTCGTGGCTGCGGACGCGCCGCTGGAGTGTCCTGCATCCGCAAGAGCATCAGTTCCAGTACACGCCGCGTACGTTGAAGTCGCTGCTGACGTCACAGGGGTTCGAGCTGGACCGGCTCGATCTGGGCCAGCCGTTCGCTCATGGCAGCCGCCTCAAACGCACGCTGAAAGGGGCCGCCTTTGCGGGGCTGCAGATGCTGTATCGCACGACCGGGATCCATCTGGCAGGCATCGAAGCGATCGCCCGCCGCCCGGCAGTGGGAGGTCTGAGCCTGTTGCTGAGGTCTGCCGCCTGAACAACCCGGTCGACAGGCCCGATCAAAATCCACCGTCAATGGAGGACCAGGATGAACATTCTTGTTTCGAGTGCCGGGCGTCGTTCCGCGCTGATTCAACTCATCAAGCAGGAAGCAGCCCGACATGGAGGACGCGTGTTCGCCATCGATGCCGGTGACTGGTCCTCGGCGGCCCGCGTGGCGCACCGGTGGACCAAGGTGCCCCACTGCACGAGTCCTGAGTTCATTCCGTGTGTGTTGGACTTCTGCCGTGCACACGACATCCGACTGCTGATCCCCACAATCGACACCGAGTTGGCGATCTACGCACCCGTGCGCGAGGAGTTTGTGCGGGCCGGGGTCCAGATCAGTGCCTCAGGGCCGGAGACGATCGCCATTGCCAGTGACAAGCTGAAGACCTGCGAATTCCTGCGAGCCAAGCGCTTGCCTGTGGTTCGGCACTTCGATCTTGAGTCCTTGCCTGATGCGGCGAAACTGCCATATCCCGTCGTGATCAAACCGCGCTTCGGCAGTGCCTCACAGGGAGTCCAGGTGGCCGAGGACCCCGAGGAGTTTGCATTCTACTACAAGCGGACGCCGCACCCGATCGTGCAGGAGCGCGCCCGCGGACGGGAGTTCACCGTGAACTTCTTCGTGGCGCGCGATCAATACTGCGTCACGGCAGTCCCCCATGCGCGGATCGCCACGCGAGGTGGTGAAGTGTCTCAGGCAGTCACCGACCGTCAGCCCGAACTCATTCATGTGGCTCAACAACTGGCCCAGCAGCTGCCGGATGCCTGGGGCCCGCTGTGTTATCAGGCGTTTCTGTCAGACAATGGAGCCATCCAGATCATCGAGATCAACGCCCGGTTCGGCGGCGGCTACCCCCTGGCCCATGCCGCCGGAGCGAACTTCATCCGCTGGTTGATCGATGACCGGCTGGGACGTCCCGTGCCGACCTCACTCACCAACTGGGAAGATGGGCTCGCCATGTCCCGATGGGATGATGCGGTCTTCTGGTCCGTCCCGAAGGCCCGGCAGCGTGCAGCCTGACCAGCAGATGCCCGTGCGGGTCCGCAACGTTGGTCGTCCGCGTGCCGGCAACACGGCGGAGAGTTCACCCGCAGGGATGGGACCATGATCTGCGTCCTCGACATCGACGATACGCTGTACCTCGAGCGGGACTACGTTCACAGCGGCTTTCGTGCGATCGAGGACTGGGCCCAGGGTAGATTCGGTGTAACCGGTCTGGGTGATCGCTGCAGGGCCCTGCACGAGGCCGGACATCGCGGGAAGATTTTCAACCAGGCACTTCTGGAACTGGAATTGCCCCCGGACGACGCGACGGTAACCGAGGCCGTTGACATCTACCGCGGACATGCTCCCGACATCCACCTCTTGCCAGATGCCCGGCGTCTGCTCGAAGAGTTGGCCGGTGATACCGCCTGGAGTCTGGCGGCCATCAGTGACGGCCCACTCCGCAGCCAGCAGCGCAAGGCGGAAGCTCTGGAGCTGGATCGGTGGATTCCCACGATTCTGCTCACTGACGAATGGGGTCGAGGCTACTGGAAGCCACACCCCCGGGCTTTCCTGGAAGTGGAACGGGTCTACTCGACTCCCCCTGAGAAGTGTGTCTATGTCGCGGATAACCCGCTGAAAGACTTCCATGCGCCGCTCGAGCGCGGGTGGAAGACGATTCGCGTCCGCCGTCGCGATGGGATCCACTTTCACCACGCGTCGCTGCCCGAGTTCACCCCGCATGCCGAGATCGCGTCACTTCCCGGGCTTCACTCATTGCCCGTTGACATGCTTTGAGTTTCTGTCGTAAAGTCCCGCCCCCTCACAGGGTCGCGGGCCTCGCGACCTCCCGGATTTCGGCCCGGTCTGGCCTGCGGATCTCCATTCGTCTCATACCCGTGGGAACAACTGAATGTCACTTCCCGTCGGAAACTCTCCGGGCACGCCCTGCATCCGCCAGGCGGAGTCCGGTGCCGGTGTCTTCCCCGTGTGGCCTGCCTACGACAGTCAGCAGATGGCGGCCGTCAGCGACGTCCTGCGCTCCGGACGCGTCAACTACTGGACGGGAGACGAATGCCGCGAGTTCGAGCGGGAGTTTGCGTCCTACGTCAATACACGGCACGCCGTGGCGGTCGCCAACGGGACGGTTGCACTCGAACTGGCGTTGCACGCGCTCGACCTCCCGGCGGGATCCGAAGTCATCGTGCCCAGTCGGACGTTCCTGGCCACGGCCAGCGCGGTCGTACGTCAGGGGTGCCGTCCGGTCTTTGCCGACATTGACGCGAACAGCGGAAATCTCAGTGCTGCTACGATCGCGCCGCTGATCACCTCGCAGACGTGCGCCATCATTTGCGTACACATGGCCGGGTGGCCCTGCGAGATGGACGAGATCAATGCCCTGGCGCGGCGTTGTTCGCTGAAGGTGATCGAAGACTGCGCAAGCCCACGGCGCGGCCTATCGCGGGCGACCCGTTGGATCTCTGGGAGACGTTGCCGCGTTTTCGTTCTGCCAGGACAAGATCATCACCACCGGAGGTGAGGGGGGACTGCTGGTCACGAATGACGAACACGTCTGGCGGCGCGCCTGGAGTTTCAAAGACCATGGCAAGGGCTGGGAGACCGTCCATCACCGGCAACATGCCGGCGTCTTCCGCTGGCTCCATGACTCGCTGGGCACGAACTGGCGACTGACCGAGATGCAGGCCGCCTTGGGACGTGTTCAGTTGCAGCGGCTGCCGGAGTGGGTGGGGATCCGCCGGCGCAACGCGAAGATTCTCGAGTCGCTGTTCAGCGCTCATGAGGCTGTCACCGTGGACACGCCCCCGAGGCATTGTCATCACAGCTACTACAAGTTCTATGCAATGGTCTCATCGGCTCGTCTTCGCCCGGGCTGGTCGCGGGACCGCATCGTGCAGACACTGCAGTCTCAGGGGATTCCCTGTGGTTGCGGGAGCTGCTGCGAGATCTACCTCGAAGAGGGGGTGCAGGCTGCGGGTCTCGCTCCCGCGCAACGTCACCCCACCGCTCGCCGCCTTGGTGAAGCGAGCCTGATGTTCCCGGTTCATCCGACACTGTCTGAAGTCGACGTCCACGCGATGGGCCTGGCGGCGCTGGCCGTCATTGATGAAGCCAGTTCGTCGAAGCCGGGCGTCCGTCGTCAACTCGCGGGCCATGCTCCCCTGTCGCAAAGGCTCTCCGCCTGAATTCCGCGAGATCATCGATCATGTCCACCCCGGCCAGGCATCTGTTGAAGCACCGACTCGCGGGGATTCTCCCCGTGTACGTGGCTGTCCACGCGGTCTGCTACTTCACCGCTTTCTCGCTTCGCTTCGACTTCGCCATCCCGGCAGAGTACCGCTCCGTCTTCTGGTTGAGCCTGCCGGCGGTGTTGGGGATCAAGTCGCTGGGCTGTGTCCTGATGGGTGAGTGGAAGCGCTCATTCCGTTACGCGAGTGTGGTGGATATGGTCGCACTGACGGCGACGACGTTGTGCACGACCGCGGCCCTGCTGCTGCTGAACCGGTTGTTCCTCAGCGCGTCGCCCGTCCCGCGATCGGTTCTGCTGATCGACGCTGCCCTGAGCCAGTTGGCGCTGGGCCTGATTCGCGTCAGCCTCAGGACTTTTGCGGAGGTGCTGCAGCCCGCGTGGTCGCGTCACGAGACGAAGCCTGCCCTCATTTACGGGGTGCAGAAAGGATCCATCGGCATCCTGCGGATGCTGAATGCGACCGCGACTGAGCAGTCGCACGACTACAAGGTCGTGGGATTCGTCGACTTCCGCGATGTGCAGCAGAACTCACTCATCGCTGGCGTGCGCATCTACTCGGAGCACTCCGGCTGGAAGTCCATCGTCGAACAGACCGGGGCCGCCCATCTACTCATTCCGGGCGGTGTGCCCGGTCGCGTCGTGCGCTCGGTGCTGCATGAATGTGCGTCAGCAGGCCTGCAGGTCCATGTGATTCCTGCCGTCGATGAACTGGTGGAGGGACGCTTCAAACTGGCGATCCGCGACCTGACGGTCTCCGATCTGCTGCGTCGCGAGCCGAACCGGCTCGATATGGCGTCGATCCGGCAGTATGTTGCTGGCCGCCGCGTGTTGGTGACGGGTGGAGCCGGCAGCATTGGCAGTGAGCTCTGTCGGCAGATCCGCGACTTGCGTCCCGAGTCCCTGTTGATCGTCGATCAGTCGGAGTCGGCGGTCTTCGAACTGGAGCAGGAGTTCTCGGCGGCAACCTCCGTTCAGGTGGCCTGCCAATACGCCATCGCCAGCATCCGCGACGAGGTGGCGCTGGATCGTCTGCTGACTGAGCATCGTCCGGACATCATCTTCCATGCGGCCGCCTACAAGCACGTGCCGTTGATGGAAGATAATCCCCAGGCAGCGGTACTGAACAACGTCATCGGTACCAAGACGCTGATCGATCTGGCAGAGCGTCATGGCGTCGATCGATTCGTGATGATCTCGACCGACAAGGCGGTTCGCCCGACGAGCGTGATGGGGGCGACCAAGCTGATGGCCGAGAAGTACCTGCAATCGATCGCTGCCACCTCGCAGACGCGATTCATGGTGGTCCGCTTCGGTAACGTGCTGAACTCGGTCGGCAGCGTGGTTCCCACGTTTCGCCGACAGATCGAGCAGGGGGGGCCGGTCACCGTCACCCATCCGGAGATGACGCGGTTCTTCATGACGATTCCCGAGGCGGTCCAGCTCGTGCTTCAGGCGGGTGCCATCGGCAATTCCGGAGAGGTCCTGATCCTCGACATGGGGGAGCCCGTCCGCATTGTCGATCTCGCGAAAGATCTGATTCTGCTGTCCGGCCTGCGTTACCCGGGGGATATCGATATCGTGTTCACGGGCCTGCGTCCGGGTGAGAAGCTGCACGAGGAACTGTTCTACAGTTCGGAGAGCGGTGCGATCAAAGTGCACGAGAAGATCTATTCCGGGTCACCCGAAATGGCCGCGCCGCTGGTGGCGATCCTGTCGGATCTCGAGCGTCTGGAGGATGCCGCGCACAGTTCCAAACAGGAAACGCTCGCCGTGCTGCAGCAGGTGGTCAACAGTCACACCGATGCCCCGTGGGTCCCCGCGCGACTCGGCGTGGCCGCCTGATGAAGGCCCGGCGACCGTAACGCGGACAGGGTCGCAGTTCGCAGGAATCCGGGTAACATACAGGCACCCCTGTTCCCGAAGGTGCCTCCCGTGATTCATCGCTCCCTGCTGCTGTTGAGTGCCCTCGCACTCGTGGTGTCGGCTCGTGCGGAGGAGCTGCGATTCCAGCGTCACGACGTGAATCTCGCCTCGACCTTTCCGGCGTGCGCGGCCATCGACGTGGATCAGGACGGACGTCTGGACATTGTCAGCGGCGGCTGGTGGTATCGGGCTCCGGATTGGGAGCAGCACTTTCTCCGGGACGTTCAGGAGATCCGCGGGCGATACGACGACTATTCCAACCTCCCCTTCGACGTGAATGGAGATGGTCGCCTCGATCTCCTCTCCGCCAACTATCGCAGCGAGTCGATCTTCTGGATCGAGAACACCGGTCCCCGAAACCCATGGCTCACCCACAAAGTTGCCAGTCCGGGCAATATGGAGACCGGACGTCTGTGCGACGTTGATGGCGACGGCCGTCTCGATCTGCTGCCGGCCGGGACCAAGTTCGCTGCCTGGTGGACCATCGGAACCGACGCCTGGACGCGACACGAGCTGCCTCCGGAGGTCATCGGTCATGGGATCGGCTTCGGCGATCTGGACGGGGACGGCCGCGGAGACATCGTGGGGGTGACGGGGTGGGCCCGGGCGCCTGCAGATCCCCGGCGGGAGCGCGCTGGGACTGGCGTGACGACTTTCGGCTACACCGGGATGCCAGCATTCCCATCCTTGTCGAGGATTTTGATGACGATGGAGATGCCGATCTTGCCTGGGGGCGAGGTCATCACACCGGTCTCTACTGGCTTGAGCAGCAAACGCATGGCCAGGAGCGATCCTGGCAGATGCACACGATCGATACCGAGTGGTCACAGCTGCATTCGCTGCTGTCTGCCGACCTGGATGGGGATGGGCGGAACGAGATCGTCACAGGCAAGAGATATCTCGGGCACGATGGACGGGATGTCGGCGAGTTCGATCCGATGGTCGTGACCGCCTACCAGTTCGATTCCCAGACCCGTACCTGGCGTCGGCACATTCTCGATTGGGGATCGCGGGCCGGCTTCGATCTCGATCCCAAGGCTGTGGATCTCGATGGCGATGGCGACACCGATCTGATCTGTCCGACCCGCGGAGGACTCTGCTGGCTGGAGAACATCAGCCCCAACGGGAGGGCCGCGGCCGGCAACGAGGCAGTCGCTTACGGGACTCCCATCGACTACGCCGACCACACCGATCTCTCTGTGGTGCGCACGCGGGAGGGAGAGGTGCGGCCTATGGAATCACCGGATGACTGGGGGGTTCGGCGGGCGGACATCCTCAGCAACATGCAGCAGGTACTGGGGCGTCTGCCGTCCCCGGAGATGCGTGTCCCCCTCAACGTGCAACCCGTTGGCGTTGACGAAGCAACGGGACGCCACACGCGTCGCAAGGTCGTCTTTACGGTGGCGCCGGAGGAGCAGGCCAGCGCCTGGCTGCTGCTGCCCGATGATCGAGACGAGCGGGCGCCGGCGATGCTCTGCCTGCACCAGACGACAGCCATCGGCAAGGACGAGCCGGCCGGACGAGGAGGCCAGTCCAACATGCACTATGCCCACGAACTGGCGGAGCGGGGCTTCGTCTGCCTGGTGCCCGACTACCCCTCTTTCGGCGAGGATGAATTCGATTTGACGACCGGACCCGTGCGCTATCCCAGTGGTTCACTGAAGGCCGTCTGGAACAACATGCGGGCGATCGATCTGCTCGAATCTCTGCCCGAGGTCGATCCCGACCGCATCGGTGTGATAGGCCATTCTCTTGGTGGACACACAGCGCCGCTGACGGCCGCCTTCGACCAGCGTCTGGCCGCCGTGGTGACCAGTTGCGGATTCACGGCGTTCGCAAATTACCAGGGCGGAGATCTGAGCGCCTGGGCCAGCCCACGGTACATGCCCCGCATCGCCAGCGAGTTTGGCAGTGACCCTGCCCGAGTCCCGTTTGACTTTCACGAGGTGCTGGCGGCCATTGCGCCGCGGCCCGTGTTCGTCAGCGCTCCCCTCCATGATAAGAACTTCGACCACGATGGCGTCGAACAGGTAGTGGCCGCCGTCGCGCCTGTGTACGAGCGGATGCGCTCGAGCGAAGTGCAGGCCGTCACACTGGTGAGTCCCGACGGGGGACACGACTTTCCGCCAGAGACTCGCGAGCAGGTCTACGACTGGCTGACTCGGATGCTGAAATGAACGAATCGACATGGGGGGCGGCGCGGCGGTGGTTGCTGCTGCTGGCTCTGCTCTCCGGAGGGAGCGGAAGGGCTGAGGACGCGGCGCCTGTGCGCTGGCCACAGTTTCGAGGTCCGACAGGGCAGGGGATCACAACGACCAAGGGCTTGCCGCTGCACTGGGGCGAACAGGATAACGTTGCCTGGAAGACTCCCTTGCCCGGCGAGGGGCATTCGTCTCCGGTCGTCTGGGATTCTCAGATCTGGGTGACGAACGCCGCGTCAGGCGGACGCTCACTGGGGGCGATCTGTGTTGATCGGGACAGCGGCAGGATCCTCCATGAGGTTTCGGTCTTCAGCCCGAACAATCTGCAAGAGATTCATGCCGACAACTCCTACGCCTCCCCCACAGCAGCGATCTCTGCGGGCCGGGTGTACGTCCACTACGGACGATATGGGACTGCCTGCATTGATACACAGACCGGAGAAGTGCTATGGCGCAACACCGATCAGGTGATTGATCACCAGGGGGGGCCGGGCAGCTCACCCGTGCTCTGGGGTGAGCATCTGATTCTGGCCTGTGACGGGGCAGATGCGCAATACGTTGTCGCGCTGCACACCACGACGGGCGATGTCGCATGGCGGCAGGTTCGCAGTGCCCCGTTTCGTGAGAACCCCATCTATCGACGTGCATTCGCCACACCCCTGCTGCTCGAGCACGACGGGCAGTGGCAGGTCATCTGCCCCGGAGCCGATCAGCTCCAGGCGTACGATCCGGCGTCGGGGGAGGAACTGTGGTCGGTCCGCTACGTAGGCTTTTCGAACGTGCCAGCTCCTGTCGCCGATGGCGACAGTGTGTTCCTGTGCACCGGATTCTATAGCCCCGAGTTGTGGTCGGTGCGCCTCGGTGGAGTTGGCAATGTCACGACATCACACCTCCGCTGGAAGGCGAAGGGAGCCGTGCCCGAGGTCCCTTCTCCGCTGGTCGCAGATGAGCGCGTCTACCTGGTCTCCAACAAGGGGGTCGCCACCTGTTATGAGGCCGACACGGGACGGCGACTGTGGATCAAGCGACTGGGAGGGAACTACGCGGCGTCACCACTGTCGGATGGTTCTCACATCTACTTCTGCAGAGAAGATGGGCAGACCGTGGTGATGGTGGCTGGAGATACTCCCGAGATTGTTGCGACGAACCAGCTCGCCGGGGCCATCAAGGCTTCCCCGGCGGTGGCTGGTCGTGCGCTGATCATCCGGACCGACGAAGCCCTGTACCGTATTGAGGAGGCGGTCCCGACGGGTGTCGATGGGGACGCCTCCGGGCTCTGATCAGGCGGCGTCTGCCCAGGCCGTCGGGGCGGGTTCCGCGGGCTCCGGGCAGGGCGCGACGATGATGTCGGGGCGTGCAGCCCGGGTCTGGCGAGGATGAAGTGAACGCGGTGCTGCCGGCGTCGAGGCCTGGTCCAGCGATTGATACCAGCCTGGCATCTGCACATGGGCCCAGAGCTGCTCGACGAGTGGATCGTCCAGGCGGTCGCCGGCTGGCGGAGAATGCAGGGTGAGCAGCATCGGATCCTCCGCAGCGAGCGCCGTGCGCTGCATCTCCCGTCGCGTACCCAACCACATGGTGCCAGCCACCACAGCAATCGATCCCAGTAACAGGGCGGCAGTGAGCATCGGTTCCCTCCTTCGCTCCAAGGGGCGTGGGTCACTCAAGGGTTGATCGTGGTCGTGGTCGTGGTCGTGGTCGTGGTCGTGGTCGTGGTCGTGGTCGTGGTCGTGGGCTGGCGGGTGCGTGACGGGATGGATTTCGCTGTCGTGTGCACTGCCCCGATCAGAGGCCTGATCCTGCGCCAAGAGTTCCGGGTCCACCGTGTCGAGCGAGAAAGCCCCGCAGGCATCGCGGTAGACCGTGTCGAGGCTGACGCCATGACGCAGGGCGGCCTGCCTGGTGCTCTCGTACTCTGTGCAAAGCGCGGGGCACAGCCACCTCGCCAGCTCAGTTTGCCATCGATGTCTCCCCACCGTGTGGAGACATGAAGCGCGGCCCGTGATTGCAGTGATCGCTGCAAATCCTGCCGCCGAATTCCGAGTGTGCCGGTCTCGTTGAAGAGGATCTCCTGCATCTTCGCGGAGAGCTGCGGGGTCGAGAGCACGCTCAACAGGATGCCGGGGCGGCCCTTCTTCATCTGGATGGCGGTGGTCCAGACGTCGAGAGCTCCGGCGTCGCGCATGCGTTCGCAGGCAAAACCGATGATCTCAGAAGAGACATCATCCAGATTTGTCTCCAGCAGTATGACGTGGTCACCGGCTTCAGACGGGGCCGCGTCAGCGGCAGTGCCGATATAAAGTCGGAGGACGTTGGCGCGATCCGGGAAGTCCTTCGTACCGGCGCCACATCCGATGTTCTCGATGGTCATGGCCGGCAGCGCACCGAACCGATGGGCCAGTGTCCTGACGATGGCGGCACCGGTGGGCGTCGTCAGCTCGGCATGAATCGGGACATCCACGAGGGGGATGCCCTTCAGCAGTTCTGCCGTTCCGGGGGCAGGCAGCGGGCAGATCCCGTGGTCGATGTGCACATGTCCTCGTCCCGTGGGCAGTGGACTGCAGACGATCTCGTCGGCTTTGAGATAGTCGAAGCCGACTGCCGCACCCAGGATGTCCACGATCGAGTCAATAGCTCCTACCTCATGAAAGTGGACCCGATCGATGCTCATGCCATGCACCGTCGCTTCCGCCTGGGCGACTGCAGTGAAGATGCGATTGGCGAGGTCCCGCTGTGCTTGAGACAGGTCGGCTGCCTCCAGCAGATCGCGGATGTCGCTGAGATGACGGTGCGCATGTTGTTCCGGATGGACAACTGCCACGTGTGTGGCGCGAAAGCCGCCTTTGACGACTGTGCCAATCCTGAGCTCGACCCCCGGAACACCGAGCGAGTTGACGGTGCGCTGGATCAACTCGGCGGGAACCCCGGCATCGATCAGAGCGGCCAGGGTCATGTCGCCGCTGATGCCGGTTGAGCACTCGAAGTAGACGATTTTCACAGCGTGACCTTGAGACCGGGAAGAGTTCGCGGATTCTAATCTCGTGGGGACCAGGGTCCAAGATCAACTCGCCCAGAAGCTTCCACGGATACTCCCGGCAGAACCCTCAGGATTCCACCGGCCCTGTGCACCCGGTGGCTGCGAGAGCCGATTTGACTCTGCGGATGGCTGAACTAGGTTTGCAGTGCGAATCTGTAACCGGTCCGGACCAACTTCCGTCCGGACCCGAGGCACGACAACGGCCTGACACCATCCGCGGGAAACGACATGCGACACTTCTCAACCACACTGGCAGCAGCCCCCCGGCGAGGCGCCATTCTCGTGCTGGCGGCGCTCGTCATGGTGCTCGTCTTCGCGTTTGCCGCGTTTTCCATCGACGTCGGCTATATGAGCCTGACGAAGACGGAGCTGCAGAATGCTGCCGATGCTGCCGCACTGGGCGCGGCCCGGGAACTGCCTCATGGCGAGAGCATTGTTCGTGGGGCCGCCAAAGAGATTGCCCTGGAGAACGAGGCGGCCGAACTTCCGGTCTCCGTCTACGATGCGGACATCGAGGTGGGAACCTTCGATTTCGAGACCAAGACCTTCGTGCCGGACACGCCTCTCGCGAACGCCGTACGCGTCACCACACGCGTCGACGATCAGCCTCTGTTCTTTGCGCCGGTCATCAAGCAGTACGACTTCAACATGTCGGCGCGGGCGACGGCCATGCTCAATCCGCGCGATATCGTGTTCGTGATCGATCTCTCCGGGTCCATGAACGACGACACCGAGCCGTGCTGGTCGACACAGGTCGTCAACTCGGCCTACGGGCCCGCGGGCTATCCGACGGTGGGCAATGATCTGATGCAGGATGTCTACGACGACTTTGGTTACGGACAGTTCCCGGGAACGGTGGAACATCTGGGTTTGCCCCTGGGTGTTGGCACGAATGCGTACGCCTATGCAGAAATGACCAAGGATGATGGACCGCTCTCCGACAGCGCACTTCCCGCCCGGTATCGCATCGCCTCGACAGATGACGAGTCGGTCCGCAAGCAGAAGGCCTACACCTGGATTATGGAGCAGCAGATCGCCCGGATCATGCCTGGCGTGAAGCCCGATCCTGTATCAGCGAACTACGACTACTGGGAGAAGTACATCGACTACGTGATCAGTTCGGTCACGGTCGGGTACAACCCACCCCCCCCGCCGGTGACCCCGCCCGTGACGGACCCTGGCGACGCTTCGCCACCTACGACGACACCACCGCCGCCGTCCCCGCCCCTGCCACCCCCGCCGCCGCAGCCCCCGATCGGCCGTCTCCACGAGTTTCATCGTCTGGAGCAGGGGATCCTGGCACTTACGCAGCCGGCCGTTAACGAGGTGTTGGTGGCCTCGGCTTCCAGCGGGGTGGTGGCGGAGTTGCTGGGGGCAGCTGTGGTGGGACAGACGTCGGCGCCGATTGGTACGCCGCGACAGGGGGCGACGTCTCGCGTCCGGGTGCCGGACCGGCGCGACTCCGACAACATCGATGACTTCAACAATCCCAACAAATTCACGTTCCCCGGTGCGTCGTCGAGCCTTCCCCGGGCATGGCAGGACAAGGTGGGATACGTCACGTATGTGCAGTTCATGATGGACTGGGGACGCGATCGCAATCCGGTCGACAGCAATTCGCGCAACGCGAGTGCTGGTTCGCTGCCCAAGACCCCACTCTCACTCGAAAGTCCGTACTGTCCCATGCATGTCGAGGGGACTGCGGGAGGAGACTTCCTGTTCCCGCCGCGGGAACAACCAGTCCACTCGACGCGCCGGGCGCTGATTGCCGCCATGCAGGTCGTGAAGGAGCGGAACTCGGCCCTGTCCTCGGGCGGGGACCGCCTGTCCATCGTGACCTTCGATGGGCTCGATGCCGATCATGCCCCCGAAATCGTCCTGCCGCTCACCAGCGATTACGATGCCGCCATGCAGGCCTGCACGACACTGCAGGCCGTGAGCGACATTGGGCGGACCACCGCGACCGAGGTCGGAATGGAGCTCGCGAGAAACCATCTTCGTTCGACTGCGCAGGGCGGGGCGGGGCGGGACTATGCGGACAAGGTCGTGATTCTGCTGACCGATGGTGTTCCCAACGTCTGGACCTCCACCGCCAGCGAGATCGATGACTTCATGGCCACCAACCCGGCAACCGATTACTACGACCCGACCTACATCTGGTACAACGCGGCCCTGATGCAGTCGGGACAATTCTTCGGTCAGGACGGCCGAATGTTTCCTGTCGGAGTCGGGCTGGGGGCGGACTACGATTTCATGGATCGCCTGGCACGTATGGCACACACCGACCACAACGGCCAGAGCCCGCGCGGTTCTGGCAATCCGGCGGAATACGAAGAGCGAATGACGGAGATCTTCACAGAGATCATCAAGGCAGCGGCGTCGCGACTCGTCGACTAGCGCATCGGTCGGGTGCAGGAGGAGCGCACGGGCGTTCGGACCGGGGCCATTCGTGTGACCAGGAAACGACCGCCGTGGGCGAACACCGACAGACGCTCCCGCCGTCGGAATCCGCAGCAGTGAACGGTGCTGCGACTCCCGGCGTCATTCCGTCGGCCGAGTGGGACGCGCTGTTGCGGACAGAAGACCCTGCTCGTGCAGCCACTCTCCCGCCCGGACAGGCCAGCGCGTCACGGCCTCGGTGGTTGGACGCAGCCCGTACCCGTGGCCGCCTGTCGCGAAGATATGCAACTCGGCCGAGCCACCAGCGTTCCTGAGGGCGCTGGCCAGGATCAGGGAATTGTCCGCCGAGACTCGGTCGTCGAACGCATGCACGAAGAACATCGGCGGCGGGTCCACCGGGACGTGAATGTAGTCACGGAGAACCGGAGTATCCTTCGACGTAAATCCAGCAGGGTAGACGAGGATCGCGAAGTCGGGCCGGCAGGGATGCTCATCGATGGCATCGGCCTCGGCATATTGTCGTTCATCCAGCAGACACGTCAGCCCCGCCGTCTCACCGCCGGCCGAAAAGCCGCAGATGCCGATGCGCTGCGGATCGATGTTCCACTCGGCGGCGTGGCTGCGTACCACGCTCATCGCCCGCTGGGCGTCCTGGACAGCGGCACGCCATCGTCGGTCGGGGTCACGAAACGGTACGCGGTACTTGAGGACAATCCCGGTCACACCGATCGAGTTCAGCCAGTCGGCCACTTCGGTTCCCTCGAGATCATACGCCAGAATGTGATGACCACCCCCCGGACAGATGACCATGGCCGCCCCGGTGTTCTTCTCTGGTGAGGGCTGATACACGGCGATCTGCGGAGTGGAGACGTTGCCCAGCTTGATGATCCGGCGACCCGCAATCAGCTTGTCTTCCGGCTTGGTTTGATCGGCTTCCGCGGGCAACTCCTGAGTCTCGCCCGGAGGCTGTCCCGGCCAGAGATCCAACACCACGGGCTCCGCCGCCGTTGCTCTCGGGCCACTGCACATGTAACACAGCAAGCAGGCCACAACGAGGGCCGTCAAACGATAGTTCCACTTTGGCATGGCAGCGAAGCTCCCGTGTTCTGGAGAGGAAAGCTGGTGCAGCGCTCGGATGCAGGATGTCGACCTGTAGCCATCACGCTGGTCGGATGGTGAGATGCCTCGCGGTGGTGCGCCGCTGACCAATCGGTCGAACGTCCTCCCTGGTCGGTGCGAACGAGGGAGGCTCCGGAGATTCTCCTCGGTGTCAGGCGGGATCCAGCCCGCGAATTCCCGCGGCCGTACTGCTGCCGAAGGTGTCGATCTCCACGCCCATATGCTGCGCCAGTGTCACGAAGACGTTGGCCAGCGGTGTGTTATCCAGCGGATCGTGTGCGACATAGCTCCCGTGCCGGAACCCCCCGCCGGCCACGATGATCGGCAGGTTATGCCAGTCGTGGCTGCTGGCGTTCCCGAGGTTGGACCCGAAGAGTATCGCAGTGTGGTCCAGCAGGGAGCTGGCCGTTTTCGTCGACACTCTTGAGGCGGGTCAGGAATTCGCCAAAGGCCGAGAACTCGGCCTCTTCGATCAGCGCAGCTCTTCGATCTTGGCTGGGTCCTTGCCGTGGTGCGAGAGATTGTGCCAATCGCTGGTTCACCCCGGGGATGTTGCTGGGGACCACGTTCATCCCACTCAACTGGAAGGTCACAGTCCGTGTCGAGTCGGTCTGCAAAGCCAGGGCGATCATGTCGTACATCAACCGCTGCCTCGCGATCGCGTCCGTGCGGTCCTCGATATCTTTCGGCGGCGGACGCCTCGACCTGGGGCTTGGGACGCCGGGTCCAGCCCTCGGATTGCTGCAGCCGCGATTCCAGGCCGCGCACGGCGGTCAGGTACTCGTCGAGTTTGTCGCGATCGCGTTGTCCGAGACTCCCCTGAAGGCGGCTGGCCTCCGTCAACACGGTATCGAGGATGCTGCGCCGCGCCGCAACTGCTGGACTTCGCCGGCGATCTCCTGCTCAGTTCCCTCCATGAAGAGGGCCTTGAACATCCGGGATGGTGACGTTTCGCCCGGGATCTCCACGCCACTGGACGTCCAGGACATGGAGCGACCGCTCGTCGAGAGGGCCAGGTAGGGAAACCGTGTCTCGATCCCAACCTGTTCGGCGATTCGTTGATCCAGGGAGATCGTGTTGCGAAAACCAGCCAGTCCCGGTCGTTGTGCCGATGTGAGCCAGGTGATCTCTGAGGCGTGGCCGTTGTTCCCCTGCTGCCGGGGATGGCTGAGCCCCGAAATGACCGTCATGTCACCGCGGTGATCCGCAAGCTGCTGCAAATAAGGGGTCAGCTCGTAGTCGGCCCCGGTCTCTGCCGGGAAGAGGTAAGGAGTGTGGAAGCCCAGCGTAGCGCACGCTGCGACGAATCGCGGCGGAGAGCGATGCGCGCCGTCAGCCGCGATCGCTGCCCGGCTGCGGACCGTGGGGGTCATCGCGTCGAGCAACGGCAGACTCAGCATTGCGGCACCACTGCCGCGCAAGAACGAGCGCCGGTCCAGGACGCCCCGGGTCGCGGGATGCGATGTCTGCATCTGGTTCTACTTTCTGCGAAAGAGGTCGCTTTGCACGGTCAGCAACAGCAGATCGCGGACTCCATAATCGGAATTCGCCGCTTCGCTGACGATGCGTTGGATCTCCTGTCGATCGGAAAAGCCCATTTCACGTCCCGTGGCGAATGTCAACAACTTGGTCGTCATCGTCCGGGCCAGAACTTCGGAATGCTCGGCCAGCAGGTCGCGAAACTCCAGGAAGCCGCTGAAGGTGCGTCCATCAGGCAGCTCACCGCTGGCATCCACGACAGGTCCCAGTCGGTACACGACTCGCCTCCCGTTCACCTCGGTCGTCACACGCTCCCCCTCGCCCAGGCTGCGGAAACGATCTCGCCAGCCGCCAATGGGATTGAAGCTCTCGAGCGCGAAGCCCGGCGGATCGATCTGCTGATGACAACCGCGACAGGTGTCGAGGCTGCGATGCTTGTCGAGCAGCTCCCGGAGGGTTGTTGCCCCGCGAATGTCCGGCTCGACACCCGGGACGCCCGCCGGCGGAGGAGGGGGCGTCACGCCCTGGAGACGCTCCAGCACCCAGACCCCTCGGGTCACCGGTGAGGTATTGGTCCCGTTGGCAGCGACCTTCAACACGCTTGCCTGGCTGAGCACGCCGCCACGGACGCTGTCAGCGGCCAGCGGGATCCGGCGCACCTCCGGGCCATGCACCCCGGCGATCCCGTAGTGTTCTGCGAGCCGACCGTTGAGCATGGCGAAGTCCGACTGGACGATGTTCGCCACGGGCAGATTGGCCGTGATCAGTTCACGTAAGAATGCGTAGGACTCGAGGGGCATCGAGAACCGGAGGTACGCGTCGAATTCGGGGAAGAGCTTGGTATCCGGAACGGTGAAGTCCATCTCCCGCAAGTCCAGCCAGGCATTACAGAAGTCGACGACAAAACGCTCGGACCGAGGATCCTCGAGCAGGCGCAGCGCTTGTTGCTCGAGGGCCACCGGATCGCCAGTGAGCCGGCCAGCCGCCGCCTGTTCCAGCAGCTCGGCGTCCGGAGTTGTGCGGATCAAGAAGTACGAAAGCCGCGCTGCCAGGGCATAGTCATCCAGTGGTCCCGGGGGTTCCTGCAGGTAGAGAAACTTCGACGAGCACAGGACGGCCGTGACTGCGGTGCGCAGGGCATCTTCGAAGGTGGTTCCCTGCTGACGTTCCTGCTCGAACAGGCGGACGTAAGTCGCCACGTCGCTGCTCGTGGCCGGCCGGCGATAGGCCGCGGTGATCACACGCTCCAGCGAGCGGGTGGCATCCGCCGTCTCGTCGGCCGAGACGATCTCGAACGAGGGGACGTACCAGGACTTTTGCCGATCGGCCGGGTTTCGTGGTGGAATCTCCCGTCTGTCCAGTCCGTCCAGCACCAGTCGGTGACCTCGAGAGGGGAATTCATCGAGCAGGGGACCCTCGAGGGTGACATTCAGAATCGCCAGTCCCGGTCCTGTGTAGTCGTCAATCGATTGGCGCTGAGAGCGGTTCGGGACCGAGATTCCATGTGGCTCAATCTGGATCATGTACTTCTCGCCGATCCACGCTTCCAGTTCCACGCTGCTGGCGTGACCCGGACGACCCGGAGGGAACGAGAAGAAGCCATAGATCGGTTTCTCGGATCCCCGCGCGAAGCTGGTTCCCCCGACCGAGAAGATGATCGGCTCCGTGGACTGATACGCGTAACCCGTGACCTGGATGCGATAGCGCCCCGGCTTCCGGACACTGCTGCCGCGTATCATGCCGCTGGGATAACCGCCCCCGGTGAAGCGTACGATGGCCCCATCTTCGAGCTCTTTCCATTTCTCACCGACGAAGCGCCGTGCCTCGTCCGTGCCGACATAGCTGGCTTTGATCAGCTCGGGCACTGGTGACTCTGTGGACGAGGCGATGGCGGCATCGAGCACCAGTCCGGCCGCGTCCATGTAACGCTGAAGGTGGACCAGCGAAACGCCGAGCGCCTCGGCAACATTGTCGAATTCCTGCGACCGGCCATCTTCGGGCAGCAGACTCTCGAGATCGACGTGCGTGCCGAACAGATCGTTGAGCGTATTCTGGTACTCACGTCGATTGAGGCGCCTCAGGACGGTCCCCTTGTGCACGGTGTGGGCCGCGATCAAGTCGTCGGCCAACGAGCGCGCAAACCTCTGGCGCTCGGCTTCCGTGGGAGGGTCGACGGAGGCGGGAGGCATCTCCCGCTTCTGCACGCGGTCATGAATCTGCTCCCATTTGGCGAACAGTCCCTCATCGTCCAGATTCGTGCGCAACTCGCGCAGGTCCAGACCCCCTTCCGCCGCACCGTCGGCATGACAATCGTAGCAGTGCTGCTGGAGAAACTGCTCGCGCCCGCGGAACTCTGCCGCTGAAGCAACTGCGGGCAGGCAATTCAGGGTGGCGACGAGTGGCAGGACAATCAACGTCGGGCGTCGGCTGCGAAATGCTCCGGGGTATAGGGCCATCGCGCTGCCGGTCATTCCGTTCTGTTGCAGCATGGGGATGTTCCGGGGTTTGCCGCGGAGGGCTCGACAACACGATCAGAGGGACAGTGCACGCGATGATCCGTCACCGTGCAGGACGGTCGTGTGGTGGTCTTCCCAGGGGAACACCATCACAACACCGCGGCAGCGAAGTCTGGGGCTCGCGCCGCATCACCCGATATCGTATCGTTGCCAGACACCAACTCCAAGTGGCGACCGGCGTTTCAGGACCCTTGTCCGCGCTCCACGCAGAGACCCCCGGGCTTCAACTAGGAATGTGACTTTCCGGACGTTCCCCAGTTCTGTTCGATTGAACTGCTCCGACTGGCCCTGGCCGCGCGGAATCGTCAACGTCTGCCACGTCGCTCCCGACTGGATGCGTGCGACGTGCACCATCTGGCCAACGTGATAGCAGGTGTGTCCGAGTGAGCGTGCGATGGCCAGCGGCACAGGATGCGGCTCGCCCCGGATCGTCACCGTCTGCGTTAAGTCTGCCGGCGTCAGTCCATGCAATGTCGTGAACAGGCAGAACCAGCCTTGCTCCCAGTACTTCATCAACTCCGCTCGACTTCCGAACGTGTCCACAAATTCCTCGTCCCGATTTCGCCAGGGTTTCTCGCCGTCTGTTGTCAGGAATTCGCTCCAGCGTGAGATCAGGTTGCCCGCGACGTGCTTCATGATGACGGCGATGGAATTGGTGTGCTCATCGAGTGCGACATGCAGGCGGTCATCGGCCACCTGTGTGACGGCACGTTCGGCCAGCCGCTTGTTGGCTTCAAACGTGTTGATGATTGCGGCGAGGAAGTCGGTGCGGCTGTCCATGTGGTGCGTTCTCGGCTGTGGGAGTGGGCGTGGGCCGTCTGGGCACAGGTTCGTCAATCAGCTCTTCCCGGTCAGCTCTATCATACAGAGACAGGAACGGCACCGCACAAACACATTGCGCACAGCGACCCGGTCGCAGCAGGAGGCGATGTGTTTCGTGTGCAGCACTCATTCAGCGAAACACCCGCCCGAAGCGACGACGACGCCGTTGGCCGGCTCGTCTCCGCTCGCGATCCGCGAGTCAGCGCCCTGGTGAGTCAGGTGGGTTCGATGGACGGATGCGGGGTGATGCAGACTCCGGACCTGCGGGAACTCACGTTCAGTCAGGGAACGCTGCGAACTCGCGGCGAGATCGGTTATCCCGCACCCTTCGCAATATTCCGTGGAATGACGGGCCAGCCCGTCTGGGAAAAGCTCATGCCGTATGCCCCGATTGAAGACATTCACCGCTGCGCTGAGTGTGCCAAGCTGTTCATCATCGCGGAGAACGAAAAGCTGTTCGACAACGAGCATCACGCCATCGCTGCCTGCAATCGAGCGACGGGCGTCAAGAAGCTGGTCACGGTGCGATTTTCAAATTTCGACCCGCCTGCGGCGGGTAAGGGGTAAAGGGGTTAAGGAGATAAGTGGTAAGTTCTCGACGGACGGAAACCATAGTTGAGGTACCGGCTCGACGGCTGGATGTTGTAACGGAGGGCGGAACGGACGTTCGACGTCGGAGTGGCGAACGAGCCGCCACGCAACACACGGCTAACATTGTTCCTCACCGGTGACATCGAGCCAGAAGCGTGAATTCTGTGTCCACTCCCAAAGATTGCCGTGCATGTCAAACAGTCCCACAGTGTTCGGCAGCAGCGATTCAACCGAATGGCTGCGACCGGACGAATTGACAATGTACTGGGCGTACCGTTCCAGCAGCGGCACAGATTCGCCGAAACCATAACTGCCGCTGCTCCCCGCTCGACAGGCGAACTCCCACTCCGCTTCGGTCGGCAACCGATAGCCGCTCAATTCCACAGCGTTGTCCTTGATCTTCATGCCGTCCGCATATTGCCCCTGATCGTTCGGCTCATAGACCCACTGTTCTTCGGGAATTCCCTCCTGCTCACTCAGCCAGTTGCAGTAGGCCGCCGCATCGTACCAAGTGACGGAAGTGAACCGGGCAGTCGTCCGTGGGGGCGACATCCCGATCAACGCCGTGATGTTCTCGAAACCGGCGAAACTCGGCCACCGTCACTTCATGGCTGGAAATCGCAAAGCTGTGGTCGATCTGCCCGTTGCCAGACTCCGCAGGATTCGGGATCACCACCATCGTCTGCCCCTGACCGTTGACGTACCAGCGGCGAACGCCATCCCAGCGGGCCTCTCGCAATGCCGTTTCGGCTGCGGCAAGCTGACTTTCCAGTCGTTGCAGACGGTTCATCCTGTGGACGGTACGCCGCTGACAGAAAGGCCTGCTGCTCGGGCGTGCGAGTTTCCGATGGCACGCCTGCCAACGCCCGCAGTCCGGTGGCGTACAACTGCTGCACCTCTCCCTCGCTCAGTCGGCGGTTGTAAATCCGCACGTCGTCGATGGTGCCCTGAAACGCAAACCGTCTGATCTCGCATGCCGATCTGAAGTGGAACATTGGAATCTGAATGGTGCCAGACAGTGTGTCTGCTTCGTGCTCGCAGATTGGCATGATGCGCCCATCCAAATACACGTGACTCCCGCCGCCTTGAGAACCGTCATAGATCGACGAACAGTGGTGCCACTGACCGGCAATTCGGCGATCGGTTCGACATTCAGAGTACGTTCATCCGAGTCTGTTGATTGACGATGCATTCACTGATGAATGATGTCGCTCGCAACGACCGTGTTCGACATCGAAATCGAATCCTTTGATCGGTCCGCATCTGCTGATTTTGGCAAACAAGGCCTCGTTTGCTCGGCATTGTCGCTAAGGAACCAACAGCCATACGAGAACGCATCTGTCCGCTCAGGGCTGAAGGCTTCTCCGCAGTCAAAGTGTCCTCCCTTGCCATCGAGCCGCACCGCATTGCCGACCACTCCCGGCACCCATTCCGGTTGGCCCGGTCCTGCATAAGACTCCACCCGGCTGACCCTCGACCCTGTTGGCAGTTTCGATTCCTTCGCTTTCATCAAGCGGAAAATGGGCCACCAGCCCCTCGCTGAGCGATGCAGGTAACGTCGCTGGTTGCTCCCGCAGTTGCCGTTCCCATGCGGCCTGTCGGACAGGAAGTTCCTGCTCAGCAGTGACGATCCGTTGTCGGATGTCCTCGACTTCCGCAGTCAGCTTTGCGATTCGGGCTTTCTGCTCCTCGGTCAAAGTCGGTTCGCCCACAGGCAATTCCGGCAACGTCACACCCCATTGCCGCAGCGTCCACGACGCCGAACTGTGAATACCGGAATCAGGGTCATTGACGTACAACGCCTGTCAATTGCTCGGCGATGCGGTTGCGGTCCGTGACGCGGGATCGAGTGTCGCATCCAGCCCGCCCAGACTTTGAATCAACGCCCGGCGAATCGAGACATCGCTTTCCATCTGCAAACGGGCAGCGAGCGTGTTGTGATCGGTTCCCAGCTTGCCCAGATGGTGGATGATGTAGCTGCGCAGCGACGGATTGGGCGTGAATTCCAGCAGCGACCACACGTCGTCACCAAATCCGAGCTGCACCAGTGTCACCGCTGCCAGCGATTGGCGTTTCCAGTGCGTCATCTCGAAGTTGCTGATCTGCTTCGGAAAGTTGATCGTTGGTCTTGTCGAGTTCAGCAGGCATCGCTGCCTGCATTTCGTCCAGCAATTGCTGCCGTACCGTGGCGGCATGTGGCTTCAACGCAGCAATTAACAGCGAGAACTCGGCCAATTCATCAGCGACCAGAATCACATCGACCAGCTTGTCGGGTTGATCCCGCAAATAGTCGGACAGGACAAAGGCTGCCGCTTCCCGCTGTTTCTCGCTGCGGGTCCGGTCGGCATGAATGGCTGTCAGTGGCCCCGCCAACTGCTGGCTGGCCGGTTGCAGCAGTTCACGCCACTGGCCGAGGTACACGGACGACACGGCACTCGTCAAATGCTGGGCGACAAACGGAGCCGTCGCCTGCCACCGCTCATCGTCGGGAGCGTACTCTGCCAAGGCCGCTGCCGCCTGAAAACGCTGGGCGGCGTCTCGCTGTTCGTCCGTCGCCACCTGCCACAACGTTTCGGTCAGCTTGTCCTTGTGCGGCAGCAATGCCGTCTCGCAGCACCGGAAACTGAGTCAGCGAACAGACGGGAAGTTGATCCCGCAGATAGTCGATCTGGCTGTCATCCACCGGCAGCAGGGCCAGAGCAAGATGCAGCTTCTCCGCTGAGCCATCTGCGGCTTCGGAAATCCTTGCCTTGAGTAACGGATCGGCCCACTCACGGTATTCGTTCAGGTCGGAGATGACAGCGGGAACCTGAGCGATGTCGGCACTCAGCAAGGGAATCCACCAAGGCTTCGGCACGGGTCGCATTTCTGTCTGGACTCGACTGCATGCGAGCTTGCGAATCACTCACGCCGACGAACTCGGCAGCGACCAACGCAACACAGCAACCAGAGCCGAGCGAATCCCATGCACTCGTCCCGCCTTGCCCATCATCTTCCGCTGCGGCTCGGTCCACTTCTTCTTGTCGGTCAGCAGCCGGATGGTGAGATGCTCCCACCACGACGGCAGGAAGCGGTTTTCCGGCTTGGCGTTCCATGTCACCGACGTATCGAACAGCTTGAGTTCCGCCCGGCCCTTGCGGGTTTCCTTCTGCTTGCGAGTCAGCCAGTCCCGCAGCGAATGCACCAGATAGTCGTGCGTCAGTTGGAAATACTTCTGGCCCGACTTGAGTCTGTGTCACCGAGTCATCGTCGGCATCCTTGCCTTCGGGATCGGTCGGCGTGATGAGCCGGATTTCGCTGTCCAGAATGCGGATCAGATCATCGAAGTCCTTGGGGCGATTGCCGTAGCCGACTGGCTTCCAGTAGTTCGGCATGGGACCGCATGTAGCCTTTGATGTCCGTGCCGGAATCGGGCAGCAGGTCTTTCAGAACGGCACGGGCCGCTTTCTGGTGGTAGCGGTGTTCGGGCGGTGCAGTGGAAGCACTGAATGTCTCTTCCAGGAACGTGACGCCGACACCCTTCGTTCCGCCGACTTCCTTCAGTGTGGCTGGCGTCCACGCCTTGCCCTTCATCATCTCGGCAAACAAGGCCAACCGAACGCAGATGACTTTGCCTTCCTCGGCCAGACCAGCGACCGATTGTTTGAGGAAGTCCTTTTGCTCTTTCGTGGTTTCGCTGATGTTGTCGGGCAGTTTGCCGAACGCTCGACCGAATGCGGCCAACACTTTTCGTGCGTGGTCGAGATCGAAACAGATCGACCAGCAGCCGATGTTCTGGCCTTCGAGCAAGCCGAACTTCCAACTCCCGCATGAAGCGACTCACCGCCATCCAGAAATCATCCCGCACCATCACGATGCACTGCACTCGGCCACCGTCGCACTGCCGCAGGGCTTGCACCAGATCGGTGTTTTCTTCTTCCTTCTTGGCGTGCAGCCATTGCTCGAACTGGTCGAGAACGATCAGCACCTTCTTGCCGACCGGAATGCCTTGGCCTCGCCGGAGTGCCGCCAGCGTGTCTTTCAGGCTCAGGTTGTCTTCGAGGGCGGGACAGCGTTTTCGCAGGCCATGCAGCAGGCGAGTTTCGGTTTCTTCCGGCGTGGCTTCGATGTAAACGGGGATCACATCCTCGGACAGTCGAGGCAACAGTCCCGCTTTGACCAGCGACGACTTGCCGCAACCCGATGGCCCGTAGATCAAGCCGACCGAGAATGTGTTGTCGGGATCGGTTTCCTCGATGCGAGTCTTCCAGAACCGCAGGCTGTCGGGCAGACCGTCGCGATCGCGGGGACCGGGCAGCAGTTCCAGAAAGAAGTCGGCATCGTGAGCGTCGAACGACCGCAAGCCTTTCGGCACGATCTTGATGGGCTGGCTGTCGGACGAACCTAAGTTCATCGAGGCCGATGATGCAGCAATCGAACCAACGCGATGTGGAGGCTTGTGTTGAACCTTGAGTCGAAGACGCGACCGACGTGATCGCCGCCCGGCGACGTGCCGCTCTGGATCACCGTCTGTTCGGCCAAGAAGAGCCGCAGGTCTTCGGCCATGTCGTGGGCCGACGAGTACCGCTCGCTGGCCCGCTTCGCCATCGCCTTGTGGCAGATGCGTTCCAGTTCCTTCGGCAGCTTCTCGTCGTATTGCCGCAGCGGTTTGGCTTCGTAGCTGGTGACTTGCTCGAACAGTTCGGCCTGCGTGTCGCCCCGAAACGGCTGGCGACCGGCCAGCAGTTCGTAGAACACGACGCCCAGACTGAAGATGTCACTGCGACCATCGACCCGATGCCCTTCGCCACGGGCCTGTTCGGGACTCATGTAGGCAGGCGTCCCGGCGTACTTCGGCCCCTTGCCGATGTTCTCTTCTCGCAGTGCCAAGCCGAAATCGACGACGTAAGGCTTGCCGTCCTTGCCGATCAGAATGTTGCCCGGCTTCACGTCCCGATGGACAAGTCCCTGCTTGTGGGCGTAGTGCAGGGCCTCGGCCACGGTCGCCACCAGTTCGGCGGCTTCCCGGTACTTGAGCCGACTGCTGCTTGAGCTTCGTCGAGAGATCGGTCCCCTCGATGTACTTCGAGACGACGTAGCAGGGGCAGTCGTCCGTGCTGCCGACATCATGCACCGGGACGATGCCGGGATGATCGAGATTGGCGACCGTGCGAGCCTCGGCCAGATACGCCTCGGCATCTTCCGGCTTGGAGATCAGCTTGGCGTGCGGCACCTTGATGGCGACCAGCCGATCCAGTTGCTCGTCGTGGGCCAGATAGACGAGGCCGAAGCCCCCTTTGCCCAGCACCTTCTCGATGCGGTAGCGACCGATGCGTTCGGGATGCTTTGGTCAACTAGCAGGCGCAGCGTCATCCGGCGAGATGGGGTCCCTTGTTGTCCTGTGTCACATCGTAGGGGTTGGAATCGTTCACGCTGCGTCGCTTTTCTCGCTGATGCCGGTCATCTTGGTCGCCTTGGGTTTCGGGCAGATTCTAGCAAATCGGATTCTCGATTTCATCAGGCAAGGCCCGTTTGAACCAAGCGAAGCTGAGTGCAGGCAACGACTTGCAGCAAAATCCTTCGATCAACCCTCAGAGAACAGGACGCCGTTTGAACTCGGCGGAGATGAGCGAGAAACGCTGTGATTCCAAGCAAAAAGCCCACCGCCGAAAACGACGATGGGCTTGTTCTGAAAGAATA
>CAVQRG010000005.1:0-92282 GCA_963715185.1 uncultured Planctomycetaceae bacterium | reverse complement strand
CCGCCGGGCCGTTCATGGTGGTCAGCGGCGCCGGTTTCGACGATCATGTCGCTCGCTCGTGCCCGGCCTGAAGACGGGCGTCACGCGGCACGGCCGATTGACATGTTCAGGTCGGTGAACGGGATCGCGACCCGCGGACAAGTACTTCCAGACAGACAAACAGAGGCCAGCTCTCATGGAGCAGCGCGAACTTCACGACGGACGCAGCGACGGACTGACACCACTCGAGAGTCTCAACCTCAGCGATGTGCATTCCTTCGCGGACCTGTTGCGTGCCATGTCCCGCACGGCCTTCGGCGGGCGCAACTGGGAGAGGCGCTGGAGGTGTTGCTGACGATGGTCCGTGATCCGGACTGCCTCGTCGTGATGACCCTTTCCGGAGCCATGACGGTCGCCAAGCAGGGGCGCATCGTGTGCGACATGATCGACCGCGGCCTGGTGCAGGTCGTGATCTCGACAGGGGCCCTCATGGCCCACGGGCTCACGGAATCGATCGGACTGACGCATTACCGGCACGAGCCGGGCCAGGATGACACCAGCCTGTTTCACAAAGGCTACAACCGCGTGTACGACACGCTCGAGATGGAGTCCAATCTCAACGAAGTCGAAGTGCTCGTCCGTGAAGTGCTGAACGAAGTCAACCCCCCCGATGGCATGTGGTCGTCGGCCCGACTGTGCCGGGCGCTCGGGGAGCGACTCGATCAGCGCGATGAGGGACCGGGAATCCTGAGGAGTGCCTACCGTCAGAACGTGCCGGTGTTCATCCCGGCGTTCACCGACAGCGAAGTGGGACTCGATGTGTCAACCTGGGCCATGCGCGTGGCTTTGAAGGGGACCGATCCGGCCACGCTGACTCATGACGAAGCACTGCTCGCCGTCCCCCCGTTCAATCCCTTCCTCGATCTGCAGGAGTACGCCCGGCTCGCCGGGCAGGCCCGACGGCTGGGGATCTTCACCATTGGCGGCGGTGTGCCCCGCAACTGGGCCCAGCAGGTGGCACCTTACATCGACATCACCAACAATCGTGTCGGCACGCGGTTCACCCCGCCGCGATTTCAGTACGGTGTCCGCCTCTGCCCGGAGCCGGTGCATTGGGGCGGACTGTCGGGCTGCACCTATTCGGAGGGGGTGAGCTGGGGCAAGTTCGTGCCGCGTGAAGAAGGCGGACGTTTCGCCGAGGTGTACGCCGATGCGACGGTCGTCTGGCCGCTGCTCATCAAGGCGGCGTTCGAGGAACTGAACGTGCCGTCCTGAAGTGGCGGCCCAGAACCTGCCCCCGCACATCCACGTCCTTGCGAAATCAGCGGATTGCTGGTGCAATCGACACCGCAGGGAGCGCCGTACATACGGGCCCAGGCACTTCATCGACTCCAAGGGAACCACGGCCATGACCCGTTTTGCTCTCATCTGTCTGGTCATCTCGGGATGTCTGTCGATCACCGCTGTGCAGGCAGACGACCTCCCCTGGAAAGTCGGTCTGGGTCGTCGCAACATCACGCCCGAGCAGCCTGTGTTCCTGGCCGGGTACGCCTCCCGCGACAAGCCCTTCGAAGGCGTGGTCCATGAGATCCATGTGAAGGCCCTCGCCCTGGAGGATGCTGCCGGACATCTGGGGCTACTCGTCACCAGTGACCTGATCGGCTTTCGCAACTCGGTTGGAGAGCGAGTCTGCGAGCAGTTGCAGCAGCAGCGCGGACTGGAGCGACGGCAGATCCTGCTCAATTCGTCTCACACCCACACGGGACCAACGATCTTTCTCGAACAGGCCGACGCCGGCGACAACATGACCGCGGCCCAGGCCGCCGACACGATTGCGTATTCCGAGCGGCTGATCGAACTCACGGTCGACGCGGCCCTCGATGCGCTCGATGACCGTCAGCCGGCGACGCTCAGTCACGGCATCGGTGTCTGCCGGTTTGCCATGAATCGCCGGGAGTGGACGCCGCAGGGGATCAAGCTCGGATTCAATCCCGGTGGCTACGTGGATCGCTCGGTTCCCGTGCTGCGGATCGACGGGGCCGACGGACGTCCGCGGGCGGTGCTGTTCGGAGCGGGTGCCCACAATACGACGCTCACAGGTCAGCACTTCGTGGTTTCCGGAGACTACGCCGGCTATGCACAGACCAACATCGAGGCAGAGCTGCCCGGTGTGCAGGCCATGTTCATGCTGGGGTGCGCCGGTTCGGCCAATCCTTACCCCCGCGGAACCCTGGAGGACGTGCAGTCTCACGGGGCCGAACTGGGTGAGGAAGTCGTCCGCGTAATCGAGACCGAACTCTCACCCCTCCGCGGCCCGCTGACAACGCTGTTCGACGAGGTGGCGCTTCCGCTGCATCAGCCGGTCTCCCGCGAGGAGATCGACCAGATTGCCAGCGGCCGGGGGGGCTGGCAGCCGTCCGTTGGTCGCAAGATGATTCAACTGCTCGAATCGGGACAGGAGCTGCCCGCAGTCTTTCGTTGCCCCGTGGCGCTGTGGCAGTTTGGTGACGACCTGACGCTGGTCGGGCTCTCGGGCGAGGTCGTCAACGAGTATGTCCCGCTGATTGAGGAGGCACTTGGTCCCGGCCGGCTGTGGATCTCCGCCTACTGCAACAACGTGTTCGGCTATGTTCCCACGGCCCAGATTCTGCGGGACGGCGGCTACGAGACGCGCGGGGTTTACTACGGAGCGGTGGGCTTCTTTTCTCCCCAGACCGAGACCGTGCTGGTCAACAAGGTGCGCGACCTGGCCGTCCAGGCAGGGCGGAAGCTGCCGGGCGAGTGAATTGTCACTCCAGTGGTCTCACCCAGATGTTGCGGTAGTACACCAGGCTGTCGGGGTCGTGGGCCTGCAGGGCGAAGGTGCCGTGGTCGATGTCGCGGCCAGTGTAGACGGGGTGCGAGTAGCCCTCCGGCTCGGTGTAGTCAACGACCACCGCGTCGTTGACGCGGATCGTCACGTGCCTGCCGCGGACCGTGACGTGCTGCGTGTAGAACACGCCGTCGGGCTGCGACGATGCATCGAGGTTGACGACGCCGAACAGGCTGCCGGTGCGGGTCTTGTTCTTATGCGATGTGTTGGCCTGCACTTCGTGGCCATCGTTGGGGAAGCCTGTCTTCTGGAATGACGTGTGGAAGTACAGGCCACCGTTGGAGCCGGGGGTGGTCAGGCTGTCGAACTTCAGTTCGAAGTTGGTGAAGTCGGCTCCGGAGACGTCACCGGCATAGAACAGATGCGCCTGGTCGGCTGTCGCCTGGGCCTTGATCATGCCGCCCACGACTTCGAACGAATCGGCCGGGCCGGCGAGCTTCCAGCCGGTGAGGTCGTGGCCGTTGAACAGGCTCCGCCAGCCCTCCCGGCGCAGGGCCTCTGCCTGTTCCTCGGCCCACTCGGGCTGCGGGAACGACCTCAGGCTGCTGTAGCGACGATAGGTCTCGAAGATTTCTCCCTCATTCAGGACGCGGGGGTCACCCGTCTCACGCAGAGTTGACTCGAACTGCCGGCGGAGCCGCTGCTCGGTCTCTGCGAACTCCGGTCGGCCGGCGAGGTTCTTCAGACAGCCCGGGTCGGCAGTGATATCAAAGATCTCCACCGCCGGGCGATGGTCGACGGCCCAGTGAAAGTACGGACTGATGGCGGGATCTTCCCGGTGGTCGACGAGGAACGTCAGCGTTGGACACGCATCAATATCGTGGTACCCGCCATGCGCAAGTCCCGGCTGGTCGGGCTTGTCCCACCGCTGCGGTGCACCTGCCGGCCAGCGTTCGGGACGGAAATTGCGAATGTAGAGGTACTGCTGCGTTCTCATCGCCCGTTGCGGGTAGGCGAGGTTCTGGTAACGCGAGGAGGAGTGACGTTCGCGGGAGGCGAAGACGGCCTCTCGGGAGGGGTCGACCAGTCCTGTGCCGTCCGACTCGAGCAGGTCGATGAGGCTTCGTCCGGACAACGGCTCGGCCGGTTGTGAGCGACGCGCCACGGTACGGAGTGACTCGTCTGCGAACTTCGGATTGAGGTTGGGACTGCTGAGCGGCACGTCGGCCGCCACATCGTTCCAGTCCACGCCGGCCGCCTCAAGAATCGTGGCCGTCAGGTCGACGAAGCCCACGAGGTCGTCGACGGTCCTCCCCCGCGGAAAGCGATGCCCCCAGCAAATGGCAAGGGGCATATGAATCCCGGACTCGTAGCAGTTCGCCTTCGCCCGCGGGAATGCCATGCCGTTGTCAGAGGTAACGATGATCAGCGTGTTGTCGAGTTCGCCGGCGTCGGCCAGCGCGTCAATCATGCGACCCAGATGACGGTCGAAGTGTTCGATTTCGACCAGGTAATCCGCAATGTCCGCCCGCACCTCGGGCGTGTCGGGCAGAAAGGGAGGGACGACGATGTCATCCAGGTTCTTGCCGGCCTTCCGCCACGAGCCGGCCTCGAACGCTCGATGGGGTTCCGTAGCACCGTACCAGAAGCAGAACGGCTGTCCGTCGGGCTTCTGCTCGAGGAATGCGGCGAAGTTGGCCGCGTAGTCGTTCTTGCTGATTCCCCGATAGGGGGGACTGGCTGTCAGCTTCGAAAAGGCCGGTCCCGCCGGGTTCTCGGTGCGGCCAAAGTGCTTTCCCGGGCCCCAGCCCTTCCCGGTGTGTCCGACAAAGTACCCGCGCCCCCAGGACTTCCGGAAAAGTGGGGTAATTGAGCGGAAACCAACTGGCATGGGTTCCGGCATGTTCGATCTGCCAGCAGTGACGCCCCGTCAGCAACGCCGCCCGGCAGGGGCTGCATCCGGGTGATGCGGCAAAGGCATTGTTGAACAGCACTCCCTCACGAGCGACCCGGTCAAAGGCGGGTGTGCTGATGGCCTGATCTCCGTAGGCCGACGCGTGGGGGTAGGATTGGTCATCGCTGATGGCCACCAGAATGTTCGGCCGTTCGGCGGCCAGAACAGGGTGCGTCATCCCCAGCACGAGGCCGACGACGAGACCGACCAGCGGCCCTGCAGATTTCGACAGAGTCATGTCACTTCCCTCTCTCGGTGCGTCCGCGGACCTCTCCGGGCCACCCCGGCAGACTTCCCGGAAGAATTCCTGACGTACCCGCCCCCCCGGGACCCGAAAAAGCCACGAGGGCCGCCCCACCCGACACTTGCCACGGGTTCAGTCTCAACTTATACATTCGCACTAATCTGGCGCACATGCACCAGCGTTTCCCGGCGGCTTGCTTTCTGAGAGATTTGCAATGATTGAGCACGCCGAAAAACCCTGGTCGATTGCCGACGCCGAGGAACTCTACGAAGTTCCACGCTGGGGACACGGGTTCTTTTCCATTGGCGAAAACGGCCATCTGCGCGTGCATCCGGAGCGCAATCCCCAACAGTCGATCGACATGAAGGAACTGATCGATCGACTGCAATTGCGGGGGTTTGAGCTGCCGATCCTGCTGAGGTTCAACGGCATTCTTAAGGAACGGCTGCGAGAGCTGCACGATGTGTTCGGGGCCGCGATCGCCGAGCACCAGTATCGGGGCACCTACACCTGCGTGTTCCCGATCAAGGTCAATCAGCAGCGCGAGGTGGTGCAGAAGATTGTCGAGTACGGGAGCGAATTCGGGTACGGGCTCGAGGCGGGCAGCAAGCCGGAACTCCTCGCGGTCGTCGCCATGACGGATCCCGGCACACCCATCATCTGCAACGGCTTCAAGGACGCCCAGTTCATCGAAATGGCAATGCTGGCCCAGAAGCTGGGTCGCAAGGTCATTCCGGTCGTGGAGAAGTACACCGAATTGGCGCTCGTCCTGGAGTACGCCGAAAAAGTCGGCGTGCGTCCCAGTATCGGCATGCGGGTCAAGCTCGCATCGCGTGGGAGCGGACGGTGGCAGTCGTCGGGAGGATATCGCAGCAAGTTCGGGCTGACCGTCAGCGAGCTGCTGTCCGGTCTGAAGGAACTGGAAGCGCGCGGCATGGCCGACTGCTTCAAACTGCTGCATTTCCACCTGGGAAGCCAGATCACCAACATCCGTCAGGTGAAGTCGGCAATCAACGAGGCGACCCGAGTCTATGTCGACCTGCACCAGCGGGGAGCGGGGCTCGAACTGCTGGATATCGGCGGCGGGCTGGGGGTCGACTACGACGGCTCGCGAACCAATTTCGAGTCGAGCATGAATTACTCGCTCGACGAGTACGCACGCGACGTGATCTATTCCGTGCTGTCGGTGTGCGACGAAGCCGGTGTACCGCATCCCGGCATCGTGTCGGAAAGCGGGCGGGCGATTGCCGCGTATCACAGTGTGCTCGTCTTCGGGACCCTGGGAGTGGCGGGGCAGGGAAACCCAACGGGACAGACGATCACAGTCACTCCCGAAGCTGAGCAGCCTCTGCACGACCTGGCCTTCACGCGGGACCACCTCTCGGCGCAACATGCTCGAGAGTTATCACGATGCCCAGCAGGCCCTGGACATGGCGATGAACCTGTTCAGCACCGGCCATCTCCCGCTGGAGCAGCGCGTGCTCGCCGAGGATCTTTACTTCGAGATCTGTCGCAGGCTCCGCCATCTGACCCAGGAGCTGGAGTTCGTGCCCGAGGAACTGCGGGGCCTGAACCGCATGCTCTCGGACACGTACTTCTGCAACTTCTCGCTGTTCCAGTCCATGCCGGACAGCTGGGCCATCAAGCAGTTGTTCCCGGTAATGCCCATTCATCGGCTGAACCAGAAGCCCACGCGGCATGCCGTCCTGTCCGACATCACCTGCGATTCCGACGGGAAGATCGATCAGTTCATCGATCGTCGAGACGTCAAGCAGACGATCAGGCTGCACGATTTTGACGGGTCTCCCTACTATCTGGCCGCGTTTCTCATCGGCGCCTACCAGGAGATTCTGGGGGATCTGCACAACCTGTTTGGCGATACGAACGCCGCGCATATCAGCCTGAGTGAGAGCGGTGAGGTCGTGCTCGAGACGCTGATCAAGGGAGACTCGGTCCGGGAAGTTCTGAACTACGTCCAGTTTGATGGCCGTGATCTGCTCGATCGACTGCAGCAGGCCGTCGAAGTGGCCGTCCGCGAGCGTCGCCTCGATCATCGACAGGCTGGCCACCTCGTAAAGTTCTACGAAGACGGGCTCAACGACTACACGTACCTGCGGGGTTAGCACGAGGGGTCTTGCCAAGGGCCCTCCCAGTCGCAACCATACAGGCGCGGTTCGTACCAATCGCCGGCGGTTGAGGTTCCCTTCCGGAACGGACTCACCGACCTTGTCAGCACGACTTTTGCCGGGCGTCCATGTCGACAACTCTTGCCGTCCCTGCAGCGAGCGACCGGTTCTCTCCCGAGGAACTGCACCAGTTCTGGGAGGAGGGATTCTACGTCGTTCCCGGACTGGCCGAAGCCGGCCTGCGTGAGCACATGATCGCGGTCGCGCACGAGGGAGTCGACCGGCTGATCGAACCCCTTGAGTACGAGGCCGATCTTGGCTATCCCGGTGCGCCCAGCAATCGCGCGATGGCCGGGGGCCGGACGGTCCGCCGCCTCCAGCAGGCCCATGCGCGCGATGCCGTCTTTACGAGGTGGATTCAGCATCCCGACGTCGTCACGCGGATCCGCCAGCTGCTCGGGCCGGACATCGTCTGTCCGTTGGCTCATCACAACTGCATCATGACGAAGCACCCGCGTTTCAGCAGCGAGACCGGGTGGCATCAGGATATCCGCTACTGGTCCTACCAGCGGCCGGAGTTGGTCAGCGTCTGGCTGGCCCTTGGTTCCGAGCGCAACGAGAACGGCAGTCTGTTGCTGATTCCCGGCTCCCATCGGATCGCCCTGGATCGCTCCCGGATGGACGAGCGGCTGTTCGTGCGGACCGACCTGCCGGAAAATCAGCAACTGCTGGACCAGGCGGTCGAGGCTCCGTTGAATGCCGGCGATGTCCTGTTCTTCCATTGCCGCACCATCCATGCGGCCGGCGCGAATCGCACGGATGACCCCAAGTTGTCGACAGTCTTCACCTATCGCTCGGCGGACAATCCCCCTGTTCCGGGGTCACGTTCAGCGTCGCTCGCCGAGATGCTGATTCCGCCGGGACTTCCGTCCGGAGCGTGACCTCGCGGCGATTTCGGAGGGTCATGGCCAGCCAACTCTCAGCCCGGCTCCCGGTCATCCTGTGCGTCGGACTTCTGGTCTCTGCCGGGACCGGACGTCTCGAGGCGCAGACTCCGCAACCGCTGCGGGTGACCCTGGAGCATGCCCACCTCTGGTACACCTATCCGGGGACCGGCGGGACGAGGTATTTCGTCACGCAGATCGTGATCCGCAACGACTCCCGCGTCGACCAGTCCGTGAAGCTCGACGACTTCGTGCTCACGATGGACGGACAGGAGTTCAAACCCCAGCATCAGCTCTCGGGCCTCCAGGGTTTCGCCTTCGAAGTCGACGGCCAGACTTTTCGATTCAGTCAGCTCAATCCCGACCGGGCGTGGTCCGTCCCCATGAAAGGCACCGCGGCCAACTGGCTGATCTTCACGGACCTGCCCAGGAACACGGAACTTCCACAGCTCACGTTGCGCTGGACCATCAACGGTGAAGATGGTTCACGGGACATCACTCAGCATCACATGCAGCGACTGGGCCTGAACATCGAACGACTGGGCCCCGACAACATGCTGGGACTCCTGACCGTTGACGGGAAGCTGGACAGCATCAACGCAAGTGGCCTCGTCAAGGCGACGGAGGCTCTGGCAGATGATGGAATTCTGCGCATCGTACTGGCGTTGACCGACAACGCAGCCGCTCCCTCGGAAGACCTGCAGGGCTGGCTCGTTCAGACATCCGAGCGCCGGGAAACGGGCGGGACCTATGCGCAACTTCCCACGTTCCCCAGCACGTTCCACGAGTTTCATATCTGCATGCCCAGGGAGACCAGCGACACCGATCAGCGCGATGCGGAGCACTTCCATGCGTCCACGGCCGATGCCGTCGCTGCCGCTCTGCGGACTGCGTGCGAGGTCCTGCCCGTGGCGGTGCTTGTGGAACAGCTGCACCGGGGACATCGGCTGGTGCCGCGCGGCGGTCCTGCGGGCAAGCGGGCCGCGACTGCCTGCGCAACAGTTGCCAGTCGTTCTGGACCTTGTTGACACAGACGATCCGCTGATGCGGCTTGCAGCCGTAGCAGCTCTGAGGCATTTCCCGGACCCAGCCGCTGTCGAGCGACTCCGTCAACTGGCCAGTGGCGGTGAGACTGAGCTGTCCGAGCTGGCGCTGGAGGCGCTGGCGGCATCCCGGTTTGCAGATGCCCAGCGCACGCTCGAACCGCTCGCCAGCCAACTGGCCATCGACTCCCCGGAAACCGTCATCCACCTGTTCTCGCGGTACCCCAGTGCCTTCGGAGCAGACCTCATTGCGTCTGTCCTCGAACGGCAGTCGACGTCGCTGCCCCCTGTGGTGCACGCCAAAGGACTCGCCACGCTGGGGCATGTTGGCCATGAGCGACTGTTCGAACTCTGCCAACTGGCAATGATGGCCCCGGATCCCGATTTGCAGCAGTCGGCCTTGGGGCTGCTGGCCAGTCGACCTGAGCCCCGGGCCGAACAGTTGGCGCTGGATTACACGTTGAAGTACATCGCCCGCGAGCCGCCGACGCCGGTCATGCATCCCCTGCTCGACCGCTGCCGCGATCCCCGCGCTGTCCCCCTCTTACTGCGGCATCTGGACAACCCGGAGCTCGAACGCTCGGCGATCATCACGATGCTCGTGCGCAGCGGTGGACCGGAGATGCCCGACCTTCTGGCCGAGCGCTTTCCCGTATTGAAGGAGCCCGAACAGGTCGCCGTGCTCAACGGGCTCATGCAGCTCGGTTCTCCGCGACTGCGTGATCTCGCGCCACTGGCACTGCGGTCGCAGAACGGCAGCCTCGTGAATGCCGCGGTGAACGGTCTGCAGCTGGACGGCAGTCCAGCGGCCGTGACGATTCTCGGCGACGCTCTGCGCGCCTCGCCCGAATCGGCCTCGGCGAATTCATTCGGGGCCGCCCTCCGGGAGATCGGGACCGACGAGGCCCGGGCGGTGCTGACGGATCTGCGGCAGTCGGCCGATGCCAAGGTGCGAAGACTGGCGGCCCGTTCCCTGCAGGAACTCCAGGCGAACTCGCCCGCCAAGAAGCATGTGGATCTCGGCATGCAACTGGAACTCAGAGAAGACTGGAAGGCCGCCATCCGGGAGTACTCGCGTGCCCTGGAGCTGGATGACAGTCTCGCGCAAGCTTACTCGGGTCGAGCGCACGGACATCTGCAGCTTGACAGTTTTCCGGCCGCACGCGAGGACTACGAGCGCGCCGTGGAACTCGATCCCGACGACGATATCGCCGTGACCGGGCTGGCGATTGTGTACACCCGCCTGGGAGACGTCTCCAGAGGCATCGAGACGGTCGAGGGTGTTGCCAAGCTTTTTGACGAAGAGAATCGCTTCGCGTACAATCGAGCCTGCGTGTACGGACGAGCCGTCGAAAACCTGCTGCAGCAGCCCCCCACTCCCGAGCGCGACACACAGCTGCAGGCGAGTCGGGCTGCGGCCATCTCAGCGATCGAACGCGCCATCGAATTGGGGTTTGAGGATCTCGAGTGGTTACGTGAGGATCCTGACCTGAAGCCGCTGCACGACCTCGACGAGTTTCAGCAGATCGCCAATCCGACCAACACGGACAGCGACGACCCGAGCCGACAGCCAGACGCCCCCCCCCGCCAGGAGTGATGTGATGGTCCAACTGAATCGCATCACGACAGGACAGGGGGACGAGGGGCAGACCTCGCTCGGCAACGGACGTCGCGTGTCGAAGACGGACCTGCGGATCAGTGCCTTCGGCAGTGTCGATGAGTTGAATTCGTATCTCGGCGTGGCATTGACGGCGACGGATCTCGACGACCGTCACCGGGCGTGGCTGGAGCAGATTCAGAACGACCTCTTCGATGTCGGGGCCGATCTGTGTGTGCCAGAGGACGCATCGTCGTCCCCGCAAGCCCTGCGGATCACTGACGCCTATGTGTCGCGACTCGAGTCCTGGACCGACGCCTCTCTGGCGGGACTGCCAACGGCCACGAGCTTCATCCTGCCGGGCGGTTCGCGGGCTGCCGCACACCTGCATGTGGCCCGCGCCGTCTGTCGGCGGGCCGAGATTGATGTCCTCAGGCTGCACGAGCGCGAGGCAGTGACTCTGTCACTGAGGATCTACCTGAACCGCCTGTCCGACCTGCTGTTCATCTTGGCGCGGGTCAACAACCGGGGCGGAACCGCGGATGTGCTGTGGGTTCCCGGCAGGCAGGCCAGGCCGAACTAGGACCGGCCAGTCGACTGCCGTGGTACGGCGCAGAAAAAAACCTCCGCCGGTGCCGGTCGGACAGTGATTGTTTGGACCCAGATGTCCAAGGGGGGAATGCACTCCCGGGTTGTGTGAGCCGGTTAGTGGCGTTATCCGCCACCCGGATATACACGCGGCCAAGATTTCAGCAAACCCCTCAACAATGCTTGTAGGGCCAACAATTAAGTCCGGTGATCGAGCACAGCAGAGGCTTATCGTCTCCCAAAGGAGCTGACACGGATATCGTACCCCTTGGGAAGGGGACGGACAAGATGTCACCGGCCGACTTCGCACTCGCAGCGGAGGCAACCCGTTTTCCGCCTGGACTGTGGACGATTCGTCTCAGGACGTTTCTCGCACAAAATGCCCGCTGCGACCACCCGACTTCTCCAACAGGTGAATCGGGCCGATCTCGATGGTCCGGTCGACCGACTTGCACATGTCGTAAATCGTGAGTGCCGCAACGCTGACGGCGGTCAACGCCTCCATTTCCACACCGGTACGCCCCTGCACGCTGACCGCTGCTTCAATTCTCACGCGATCTTCGTCATGGCACTCCAATTCCAGCCGCACACTGTCGAGCCCCAGGGAATGGCATAGCGGAATCAGCTCGGCCGTGCGTTTGGCCGCCATAATGCCCGCCAGTCGGGCGACTTCGAACACGTCCCCCTTCGCCAGACCCTGATTGCGAATCAGCGAGAGCGTGGCCGGCTGAAGGGTGAGGTAGGCCTGGGCCCGGGCCAGCCGGTGTGTCACGGGCTTGTCGCCCACATCAACCATCCGGCTGGCTCCCGACTCATCGAAGTGCGTCAATTCGGGCATGGGTGGGGCGTTTGATGTTGTGGGCAGGATCCCGGATACTTGCTCGAGGCAGTCGCCAGCATCAAGATCATCCCCTATCCGGCGTCGGACATCCAGCCGCCATGAGCTTATCACTGTTTCATCCCGTCATCCAGGACTGGTTCTGCTCGCAGTTCGACGGTCCCACCGAGCCACAGGTCCAGGGCTGGCCTGCGATCGCCGAGGGCGAACACACGCTGATCGCCGCCCCGACCGGCAGTGGCAAGACGCTGACCGCATTTCTGGCCATCATCGACCGACTCTTCCGCGAGGCCATTGATGGCCGGCTCGCGGATGAGACCCGCGTCGTGTACGTGTCACCACTGCGGGCTCTGTCGAACGACATGCACCGCAATCTTTCAGGCCCGTTGGCAGACATCCTGGCGGAAGCCGAGCGACAGGGATGCCCGGTGGGGCCGATCCGCGTGGGACTGCGGACCGGCGACACCCCTGCCCACCGTCGTGCGTCGCTGGTTCGCCGCCCGCCTCACATCCTCGTCACGACGCCCGAGTCGCTGTACCTGATGCTTACGGCCCAGAAGAGCCGGGAGACTCTCGCGCCGGTTGATACGCTGATCATCGACGAGATTCATGCACTCGTCCGCGACAAGCGGGGCTCGCATCTGGCGCTGAGCGTGGAGCGTCTGGAGCATCTCACGGCGCAGCCCCTGCAGCGCATCGGCATCTCGGCCACCCAGAAGCCGATCGAACGGACCGCGGCATTCCTGATGGGCAGCGCGAACCTGCCGGAGGAGCGGCACGGCCCACTCGCCCAAATGTCACTCGTTCCCCAGCGGGGATGCCGGATCGTGGACGTCGGTCACCAGCGGGACCTGGATCTCGCGATCGAGACCCCGTCCAGTGAACTGTCTGCCGTCTGCTCCCATGAGCAGTGGGCAGAGGTCAACGCCCGGCTGGTGGAGTTGATCAACGCCCATCACAGCACGCTGATCTTCGTCAACACGCGACGGCTGGCCGAGCGCGTGACGCATCACCTTACGGCCCTGCTGGGCGAGGACCATGTGGCCAGCCACCATGGATCGCTGGCCGCCGATATCCGCCTGACGACCGAGCAGCGACTGAAGAGCGGTCAACTGAAGGCCGTCGTGGCCACGGCGTCGCTGGAGCTGGGAATCGATATCGGGCACATCGATCTGGTGGTACAGCTCGGATCCCCACGTGCGATCGCGACGTTTCTGCAAAGGATCGGCCGGTCAGGACATGCACTCGGACTTGTTCCCAAAGGACGGCTGTTCGCCCTGACCCGGGACGAACTGCTCGAGTGCATGGCCCTGATTCGCGCCGTGAAAGCCGGCCGGCTCGACGTCGTCGAGATGCCCGAGGCACCGATCGACGTGCTGGCCCAGCAGATCGTCGCCGAGGTCTCCGCCGCGGAGTGGAGCACTGACGAGCTGTTCGATCTGTGTCGGCGGGCCTATCCGTACCGACAACTGACACGCGCGGCCTTCGACCGTACGCTGCACCTGCTGAGCGAGGGGGTGACAGACACCGCTGGTCGCAGCCGGACGTTCCTGCATCATGATGCCGTGCACCGTCGGGTCCGGGCCCGCAAAAGTGCGCGACTGGCTGCGCTCAACAACGCGGGTGCGATTCCCGAAGTCGACTCCATCCGCGTCGTGCTGGAACCCGAACACACCGTCGTCGGTTCGGTCGATGAGGACTTCGGTATCGAGAGCTCGGCCGGAGACATCTTTCTCCTGGGCAACACGTCGTGGCGGATCCAGGGTCTGCGGGGAAATGATCTGCTGGTGACCGATGCCCAGGGCGCTCCCCCCTCCATTCCCTTCTGGCGCGGCGAGGCTCCGGGGCGGACGGTCGAACTCTCCCAGGAGGTCTCCAGCCTGCGCCAGGTGATTGCAACGCGTGTGGCCGAAACAGTGGACCGCGCGGACGTCGGAGGCTGGCTGGCGAGTGAGACGCATTGTGCGGTCGACAAGGCCCAGGAGGCCGTGGAATATGTCGCCGCACAGCAGGTGGCCATCGGCGTGATTCCATCACAGCAGGAAGTCGTCTTCGAGCGGTTCTTCGACGAGTCGGGGGGGATGCAGCTCGTCGTGCATGCCCCATTCGGCGGACGCATCAACCGCGCCTGGGGACTGGCCATGCGCAAGCGATTCTGCCGTTCCTTCGACTTTGAACTGCAGGCCTCGGCAGATGATGACGGGTTCATCCTGTCACTGGGACCTCAGCACAGTTTTCCGATCGAGTCCCTGTTCCCCATGCTGACGAAGGACAACGTCCGCAGCCTGCTCGAACAGGCCCTGCTGGCCGTCCCGATGTTCCATCTCCGCTGGCGCTGGAACGTGACACGGTCACTCCTGGTGGCTCGCATGCGCAACGGCAAGAAGGTGCCACCGGCCTTGCAGCGCTTTCGCAGTGAGGATCTGCTGACTGCCGTCTTCCCGAAACTCACAGGATGCCAGGAAGAGCACACGGGAGACCATGTCATCCCCGATCATCCCCTCGTCCAGCAGACCGTTCACGACTGCCTGACGGAGGCGCTGGACCTGAAGGGACTGATGGAGGTACTGGACCTGGTCGAACGGGGGGAGATCCGGTTCACGGCCCGCGACACGCGCGAACCCTCGCCGTTTGCTTACGAACTGCTCAACGCCAACCCCTATGCATTTCTTGATGGGGGAGAAATCCAGGAGCGGCGGGCCCGGGCGGTCGCCACGCGACGGTCCCTGAATGTCGAGAGCATGCAGGATCTCGGCCGTCTCGATCCGCAGGCCATCGCGCAAGTCGTTGCCGAGGCACAGCCGCTCGTGCGCAGCTGCCGATGAACTCCACGATGTGCTGCTCGGCCGGATTGTACTGCCCATCGACACACATGGTCGGCCCTGTCCCATCAGCCCGCTCCATGTGGCGCCCGCCACCGATGCGCTGCATGACTGGGCGGAGTTCTTCGCGGAATTGGCCGCCCTGGACCGGGCCACGACGTTCACACTCGCACCGGGTGTGCAGGCATGGGTTGCGGCTGAGCGTTGCCCGGCACTGCTGGCCACCTTTCCCGACGCGGTCCCCGTGACACCACTGCAAACACCGGACGGCGTGCGGACGGACTGGTCCTCCACCGAAGCGCGAGTCGCCATTGTCCGCGGATTGATGGAGTGTGCCGGACCGATCACCGGCGAACAGGTCGCCGCGCTGACTGGCCTCTCCGCCTCCCAGTCGTCAGCTGCCCTGGAGGCGCTCGAGGGGGAAGGGGCGGTGCTGCGGGGACGGTTCACCGAGTCGGCCACTGCACACCCATCCACAGTCGACACGGTGGAGTGGTGTCATCGTCGGCTGCTGGCGAGGATCCATCGCCTGACGGTCGCAGGACTGCGGCGCGAGATCGAGCCGGTCGATGTCGCGACGTTCGTGAGATTTCTGTTGCGACACCACGGAATCCAGGAGCGGCCTACATCGTCAGGACCCAGCCGGCTGTTCGAGGTGATCGGCCAACTGCAGGGGCTCGACATCCCTGCGGTGAGCTGGGAGCGCGACCTGCTCCCGCGACGCATCTCCGGCTATCGCAGCGACTGGCTGGACGAGTTGTGTCTGACGGGTGAGGTCGGCTGGGGACGCCTGTTCCCGCCTGCGCGCGACCCGACAAAAGGTCGCCCCATGGCGAGCATGACGCGCGTCGCCCCCATCTCCCTGTTCCTCCGCGACGATCTGGCCTGGCTGTCCCGGCACGCAGCGTTCCCCGATGAGTCAACGCTCAGCAGTCCCGCGGCAGATCTGCGGCAGGCCTTGCTGGAACGGGGCGCCATGTTTGCCTCCGACGTGATGCAGGAGTCCCGTCTTCTCCCCACTCAACTCGACGACGTCCTCGGGGA
Source organism: uncultured Planctomycetaceae bacterium (assembly GCA_963715185.1). Lineage (GTDB taxonomy): Bacteria > Planctomycetota > Planctomycetia > Planctomycetales > Planctomycetaceae > CAVPPT01. The sequence continues at coordinate 76,291 of CAVQRG010000005.1, read as the reverse complement.
ACTCGTGTCGCGGGGATTCGTCACCTCGGATGGCTTTGCCGGCTTGCGCAGCCTGATTCGTTCGGGCCTGGAGAACCGCCGGCCCTCGTCGCGCAACCGGGCTCCCAAGGTGGTCAGACGTCGTCGCTCCCCCAGTGGAACCGGTCGCTGGTCGGTGTGGCGATCCGTCCCCGATGAGGAAGTTTCGCGCGAGTCCCGGCGAGAAGTCACGGAAGAGTGGGCCTGGCAATTGCTGCGGCGATGGGGAGTGGTGTTCCGTGATCTGCTGGACAAGGAGCCCGGCGCACCCCGCTGGTGGGAGCTGCTGCAGGTCTACCGCCGCCTCGAGGTGCGTGGTGAGATTCGCGGCGGCCGCTTCATCAGCGGTGTGGGCGGAGAACAGTTCGCGGTCGCCGAGACCATCCACGCACTGCGGCGACTCCGCAGCGACGAACCGACTGCCGAACTGGTCGTGATCTCGGCTGCTGATCCCTTGAACCTGGTCGGGGTACTCACGTCGCATGCCCGGGTCCCGAGCCGGCCCTCGAATCGCGTCGCGTACCACAATGGCATCCCGGTCGGTCATGCCGTGGCGGGAGTCGTGACCTGCTCTCCGGAGTGCCCGCCCGGCCTGGTAGAGGAGCTGACGGCCCGGTTGAAGGGTGAGGTGTCTCGAACCGACCAGACCACCGCGCCTCCTGGCACGGACACATCCGCCCCCCCCGAACTGGATGCCAAGCCCCGGCGACGGCGCGAGCCGCGATACCCGTCCACCATCCCGCGGCCAATGATCTCCTGACCGCCCGCTGTCGAGGTTGCCTTGTGACCCGTGCGGGTTCCGGAGTCGTGATCCCTGCGAACGATCTGCTATGCTCAGGGGTGGAGACCGCGTCGATCATGCAGGCCGTCATCGCGTATATCACAGCAGAGAGTGAGGATGAGGCCTTGGCACTGGCCCGGGCTCTGGTAGAAGAACGACTGGCCGCGTGTGCCAACATCATTCCGGAGATGACCTCGGTCTTTCACTGGCAAGGGCGACTGGAGCAGTCGCGCGAAGCCGTACTCATCCTGAAGACGCGAGAGGAGCTTGTGCCACGGTTGATCGCACGCGTGCAAGAGCTGCATTCCTACGACTGTCCCTGCATCGTGACGTGGCCACTGGCGTCCGGGAACCCCGAGTTTCTGCAATGGATCGAAACCGAGTCGCAACCCGGTGCCGATCCGTCCATCGCCTGAGAGATCGCGTCATGAGCTCGCCACTCCCTTTCAAGGGAATCATCCCCCCGCTGGTGACTCCGCTCACCAACGACGATCACCTCGATGTCGACGGCCTGGACCGGATGATCGAACACCTGCTTGCCGGAGGTGTGCACGGTCTCTTCATTCTGGGGACGACGGGGGAAGCGCCCAGTCTGTCCGAATCGCTCAAGCGCGAAGTGATCCAGCGGACAGTCACGCGCGTCGCCAGCCGTGTACCGGTTCTGGTGGGAGTCACGGATACATCTCTGTCCGATGCGCGAGCCCTCGCTCGCTCGGCGTCTGAGGCCGGCGCCGATGCCGTGGTCATGGCCCCGCCATACTATTTTCCCGCGCGTCAGCAGGACTTGCGGGCCTGCTTTCAGCAGTTCGCCGAAGAGTGCCCGCTGCCGCTGGTGTTGTACAACATTCCCTCTCACACCAAAGTGGCCATCGACGTTCCCACGGTGCGGCAACTGATGGACGTCCCGAATATCGTGGGGCTTAAGGAAAGCTCGGGAGACATGCTTTATTTCGGTCGCCTGGTGCAGCTCCTGCACGAACGCCCGGACTTTACGCTGCTGATCGGTCCGGAGGAACTGCTGGCCGAGGCCGTCCTGATGGGGGCGCATGGCGGCATCTGCGGCGGGGCGAACATCACGCCTGCGCTGTATGTCGAGCTCTTTGAGGCAGCTCTCACCGGTGATCTGCGTCTCGTGCACAAGTTGCAGCAACGCGTCATGCGACTGTCGGAACGCATCTATCGCGTTGGTGAACCTCCGACATCGTATCTCACGGGGCTGAAGTGCGCCCTCGCCTGTCTGGGTCTGTGCAGCGACCGGCTGGCGGCCCCGCTTCAGGGCCTCTCACCGGAACAGCGGATGCGCATCGAACAGCATCTGAGGGATCTGCAACTGCTCTCAGCCGACCCTCAGCGTGTGTCCTGACGAGGAACGCGGTCGATGACTCAGCACCCGCGGACGACGTGGAACTTCTGGTCGGCCGGCCGACTGATCTTCGGACGAGGAGATGTTCGCCAGGAGTTGGGACCCGCGATCCGGCGCCTGGAACGGGAGCGGGTGCTCATCATCACCGATCGGAATCTGATTGATGCGGGTATCGCCAGCTCTGTTGAGGAAGCCCTCGAACGTTCGGGGGTCGCGACCGGGGTCTTTTCCAAAGGGGAACCGGAACCGTCGCGCGATGTGGCCGCCGCCTTCCCTCAGGAACCGGGGGGCTGAAAGCCGAGGATCGCATATTCGTCCAGTTCGACGGTATCGGTGAACTTGATCGCTGCGATCCACTCGAAGCTGAGCATCACCTTGCGAGCACCGGCAGTGTCCGGTTTGTCCCGCTCCAGCAGGACAATCCCGGTGGACAACCGGAAATCCACGAAGGGGATGCTCTCTTGGTACGAAGTTACGAGGATGCCTCGACGGGGCACTTCCTCGGGCCAGCGGCGCAGGAGCGTTTCCCAATGGATGGCGGATTCCATGCGGACTCCCGGCAACGCGAAGCAAAAAAACCGCCCGAGCCGTGAACAACTCGAGCGGTTTTGAGTGACCCCAAGGGGATTTGAACCCCTGTTACTGGACTGAAAATCCAGTGTCCTGGGCCAGACTAGACGATGGGGCCATGCGGCATAAGTTACCGCGTCAGTCGACCAAGTCAAGACACGGAGGCTGCTCTGTAGATGGGAACGTGACCGGAGGCAGAACCCAAGGTTAATGATGCCCGGACGGAACGCCCACAGCCACAGAACTCAAGCCTCTGCGGCGGAGACGTCGGCCTGATCCTTCTTCATGGCATTGATGGCCTCGTACACCTCGCTGCGATGGATGGGCACCTCTCGAGGGGCCTCGATCCCCAAGCGAACCTTGTCGCCACGGATCTCGATCACTGTGATCTTGATCCCATCGTTGATCACGATACTCTCGTTCTTCTTGCGGGAGAGGACCAGCATAACTTTGCTCCGTGCGGAGAAACCCGCCTGTTTGAGAGGCTTCCCTCCGCCCCTGAACGCCCGAACTCCGACGGGCGGAATATGGACCCAAAAAACGGCCCAATGGACTCCAGATTAGAAAACAAGACCGTCGACCCAAAAAAATCCTAGGCGATACAATCCAGAGGGTCAACACCCCAGCCGACCGGTTGTCAAGTCACCGACGTCCTTTCGGAACACATTTCCTGGCCCCAGAGGAAACCGCCAGTCGCAACCCTAATCAAGGCAATAGATTGCGAACACCATTTACCACGGAACCTCCGCTGCTGTGACCACGTCGGATTCCCGGGTAATCGGAGTTTCTTCGCTGTTCGACAATTGATCGGAATTCGATTCGTCGCTCAGGCCGGGCGACGCGCTGGCTCCGCCCCACCGGTGGACCGTCACGCAGACCCGGACTCGACGACGTAGCAGATGTGGAAGGGCCGCTGACGGCGACCATCCTGCGGTGCCGGTCTCGCGCCGGGATGGTATTGCCGACGAGTCAGAGGTACCGCTACGATTCGCCCCCGCGCCGGGGTGTTACCGACGAGAGCGTTCCCGTACCCCCGGATGCTTGCCCACGAGGACCCTGATGTTTCCTACGCAGATTCGCGGACCGGTGACGGCGATCGGTGATGTCCACGGACAGGTCGAACAGCTGGTGGAGCTGCTCGATCGCCTCCGCTGTCGATCCGACTTCTCGCAGCGTTGGCTGCTGTTCATCGGTGACTTCGTCGATCGAGGTCCCGATCCGAGTGGCGCCCTGGAAATCCTGGCGGACCTGATGGTCCAGCACCCTCGAACGGCGGCTGTCATGGGGAACCACGAGCTGGCGATGGCGTCGGCTCTGGGCCTGACCCCCTCGCCGGACTACGCGAACTGGTCATCGCGCTGGCTCGATCACTATGGGGCCGAATCGACATTCGCTTCTTACGATGTCGAGTTCGGCGATCTCGCGCGTCTGCGGGAGAGCCTGCCCGACACGCATGCCGCGCTGATTGCCGATCTGCCGTGGTGCATCGAGCATCCCGATTACCTGTTCGTGCATGCCGGACTTGATCCGGACCAGCCTTTCGAAATCCAGCGTGCGATCCTCCGCGACCGGGACTTTACGTTGTCGCGACCTGCCTGGCTGTGCTCCAAGTCGTTCGCCGACAGTGCCCCACCCCCAGGGTGTCCTCAAACCGTCGTGTCCGGTCATGTACCGCATTCCGATGTGCAGTTCGGGGATCGCCGCATTCTGATTGACACAACCGGCGGTGTCGGCGGGGAACTGAGCTGCGTCCTGCTCCCGGAGAACATCGTCATCTCCTCCGGCGGCTCCGCGCCGTCCACAGCAGCAACCGGTCGGCGTTCACGCGGGCTCTTCAGCTTCTGGCGCTGAGCACGGCTCACTGTCCCAGCTTCTGGCGGACTTCGTACACGCCGTAGATGACGAACAGCCCGAGCGCAGCCCAGAGCGCCAGGGTACTCGCCCAGCCGTTTCGATAACGCTCGTCGATCCACCGACGGGAGCCGTTGAGCAGCAGCAAAGCTGCCGCCAGCAGGGGAATGAACAGCGCCCCGAAGACGGCATACGCCAGCTGCACGGTCTCGAAAGGACGGACCACTCCCACCACGGGGAACGTCGCGATCGAGTAGAGGTAGCCGCGATAGGCCCAGCCTCGCGTGTTGATCCGTTCCCGCTCGCCGGCGGCAGGTGGGTCGCGAGAGATGCGCAAGAAGTCGGCGAACAGGTAGGGCACACTCTGCCACACGCCGAGCATACTGCTGAAGATCGCCCCCCACGCGCCCACCAGAAACAGCCATTTGACCGTGGGACCGAGCTGCGCCTCGAGTTCGGTGGACACCTGAACGAGCAACGCAGCCGACGACGCCTGGTCGAGTTGAATGCGGCTGCCGATCACCACCATTGCCATTCCGAACAAAGCCGTGCAGAAGTAGGCCGCTCCCAGGTCGATGCGGCATGTGTTGAGTTCCTCAGGCCGATCGCGTCCCTCTTCGCGAATCCAGTAGCCATAACAGAGAATCGTCAGCGTCCCCCCCACGCCCCCCATCAGTGCCACCGTCCGGTACAAGCCCTCGCCACCCACATCGGGAATCGTCGGAAGCCACAATGCCCGCCCCACCGCCCACCAGGACGGCCCCACCATGATGGCCGTGTAGATCACCGTTACGAACATCAGGGCGATACACAGACGCATCAGACGCTCGAACAGCCGATACCCACCAATCTCGACCAACAGCACTGCCAGCACGCTCTGCGCCATGCCATACAGAACCTTGTCACTCGACGGCGTCCCCAGCGGGCACACTGCATGCAAGGCCACACCACTGGCACTGATCAGTGCCGCGGCCGTGAAGTAAGTCCAGGCCAGGAGGTACACGAGAAAGATCCACCGGGCCGGACGACCGAAGTGACGTACGATGCCCTCCAGCACCGTGTCGCCGGTCGCCAGTTGCCAGCGGGCAAGTCCTTCGTTGAGAACGAACTTGATCGTCGCACCAACGGCAACGGCCCACAGCACGGCGACCCCCAGTCTGCTGCCGACGATCGCGGCTGTCGCCAGATCACCGGCTCCGACCCCCGTGGCCGCCACCATCAGCCCTGGTCCGATCAGGTGCAGTCGACGTCTCGCGCTCTGTGTTGCCATGCCCTGATCCCGATCTGACGGCAAAGTCTGCCGAGAGTAGCCGAATCACCGGCAGGAGGCGACCAGCTCCGTCGGACGATCGCGAGTCGCGTGCCGCCCGAAGGCATGGCCGTTAAACTATTGGCACGAGAAGACTTGCAGGTGCCGGACTCTCGCCGGCCCGGCACTCTCCCCCGTTTTCGACACCTGAGAAACCGTCTTGTCGGCCAAAGCGCAATGCACTATGACACGCCCCCCTTCTCTCAATTCCTCAATTCACCAACAGTTTCGAGGCGGAGTCCCCATCACTGTCTGCAGCCGTTGGTTGCTGATGGCGGGGAGCCTGCTCCTCATCTCAGGATTCGTTGTGGCAGCCTCGCTGTCGCCGGATTCCCATGGATACGGAACCCATCAACAGCTTGGACTGCCCCCTTGTGCATTCCGGCTGCTGACGGGACTTTCGTGCCCGAGTTGCGGTTTGACGACCAGTTTTGCTCACTTTGTTCGAGGTGAATGGTTGCAGGCGACCCGCGTTCAACCGGGTGGCCTGGCCCTCGCTCTGCTGTGTGCACTGCTGGTTCCCTGGTGTTGGGCGAGTGCCCTCCAGGGCCGATTGTGTGGAGTACGACATCCCCTCACCTGTATCACTTCGTGCTTGTCATTCCTCGGAGCCATCCTGCTCATCCACTGGATCACACGCCTGTTCGCCTGACGGCCCTGCGCCTCTCCCCTGCAAGGGACTGCATGAATTCTCCACTGCCACAGAACATCACTGGCCGCGAGCGTCCGCTTCCTCCGCTGATTCGCCTGTGTTCACCACTGGCATGGTGGGGCGTCACGGTCGGAGTCCTCGCGGTCTCCGGCTGCGCTCAGATGGCCATCGTCGGCAAGATGTTCTTCGGCGATCCCAAGGTCACCAGCGCCTTCGCCCAGGTGACCGGAGAGTCACTGCAGGACGGTGGGCGTGTCGCGATCTTCTGCACCACGCCGGACTCCGTGCACTCAAAGTTCGACACGCTCTCGGTCGACCTGCAGGAAGAGCTGATGCATCGCCTGTCGCGTCGCGATATCGATGTGATTGACAGCGATGCCGTGATGTCGGCTCTCGATGACAACGCCGGCATTCCGGATCCGGACTTCCTGGCCCAGAAATTGGACTGCGACTTCCTCGTGCATATCGACGTTGAGCACTTTACTCATCTCGAAACCGGCAGCCGCGACCTCCTGCGCGGCCGCGCCATCGGCAACGTGTACGGTTATGCGATGGTCGAAGACGAAACGTACGGACGACAGGCCCGGCAGGTCTTCGAGCAGGAGTTCCGCAGCGAGTACCCCACCACACATCCCATCTCCATCGATCAGACACCGGAGAAGGTCTTTCGTCAGCGGTTCATCGACCACCTGAGTGATCAACTGGGCCGCATGTTCTACGACTTCCGCACCAGCGACGTCTTCTCCCACTAGTGTCCGCTCTGCATGAGGAAACTTCGATGAGTCATCTGTCCATTCGGACTCGCCAGGCAGGCCGCTGTGCCTGCGGGTTCCTCGCACTCCTCGTTCTGCTCCAGCAGGGCTGTGCTCAGTTCGTCCTGCTGAGCTACCTGATCGGCGGTCCACCGTCGATTGAACCGGAGTTTGATGCCGAGACCGGCATGACTCTCAAGGGCAAAGATCTGCGCATCGCCGTGGTCGTCTATGCCCCGACCGACCTGCAGTTCGAGTACCCCAAGATCGACGTGGAACTGGCCTCCGCCGTCTCCTTCCGGCTTAGCGCACACGACATTAAGGTCATCCACCCTGACTCCGTTCGCGCCTGGCTGGATGAACACCCCGACTGGGAAACCGCCGAAGAAATCGGACGTGCCCTCGATGCGACGCACGTCATCGATATTGAACTGACGGGATTCAGTCTGTACGAGGCCAACAGCCACACACTCTACCGTGGCCGGGCAGAAGCGTTCATCAACGTCATTGCCATGGACGAAACGGACTCCAGCGACAAGGTCTTCTCGACTGAAATCGACTCCGAGTTTCCCACGCAGGCCCCGCGATCCACCGAAGAGACCTCCTTCATCTCCTTCAAGCGGGAGTACCTGTCGCGGGTGAGCGAGGAGATCGGCTGGGTCTTCTACGAACGATATCACGGCGACAAGATTCCCTGGGCGAACTGACCACAGCCCCTCGGGCTGCAGCACTCGCATCCACCACCGGCGACACTGGACAATTCCTCAGCCGCACGTTAACGACAGCGACGGCAGCCGTCTGCCGGAGGCGGGTCGCCAGTTTACCCAGGTCGAGTTCAGCAATCGGGAACGCCCATCACGGGTGCGAGGTTGTCTGAATGCCAGCGTCGGCGGCGGTGCCGTGTGAATGAACAGAGCCCAGGTGTCGTCCCTTCGGTCGGGCGCGCATGCGCGATGCTGCTGCTCGCGGCACTCTTCTGGAGTACCAGCGGGCTCCTGGTCAAGTGTGAACCAATGCAGACCATCCCGAGCGACGTCCGCGGGCCGTTGCTGGCCTGCTACCGGACGCTGTTCGCAGCCCTCTGTCTGATCCCGTTCGTCACCTGGAATCGGCGACCACAGCGGGCAGCACTGGGGCCCATGGTTCTCTGCTATGCGACGATGAACGTCTTGTACCTGACGGCCCTCACCCAGACGACAGCAGCCGCTGCCATCTTTCTGCAGTACACCAGCACGGCCTGGGCCTTTCTGCTGAGCGCCGTCTGTCTGGGGGAGCGCGCTGAACGCGGCAACTGGGCCGCGCTGCTGTTCGCCCTGTGCGGCATTGCCTGGATTCTGACCGCGGAGTGGCAGGGGGCACATCTCCGTGGAAACCTGATCGCCCTGGGAAGCGGTGTCGCCTACGCCGGTGTCGTCGTGAGCCTGCGGGCCCTGCGTGGCGAGGATGCCGTCTGGCTTGTGCTGCTCAATAACCTCACCGCCGGCCTGCTGCTGCTGCCCTGGGCGCTCTCGCAGCACGTTTCACTCAATGCCACACAATGGCTGATTGTCGCCAGCCTTGGCGTCCTGCAGATGGGGATCCCTTACCTCTTGTTCGCCCGCGGCGTCCGAAGCGTTTCGGCCCAGGAGGCTTCACTGATCACGCTCATCGAGGCTGTGATGAATCCCATCTGGGTCTGGCTGTTTCTCGGCGAAGTGGCCTCATCGGCCACGTGGATCGGCGGCATGCTCATCCTCTCCGGGCTGGTCGTGCGCTTCACCCTGTTCGCCCCTCGTCTTAAGTCCCACCGGGAGACCTGACGCTGTCGCGACTGCGGACGATCCAGTATCCTCCCGCCAGCATCTGTGCTTGACCTGTTCGGCCCGGGAATCCGTATGACCTCTCCGTCACCCTCCGCTTCCGAACGACCACCAGGGACGCCTCCGAATCTGCAGAGACTCTCGACCGAATTCCTGCGACTGGTGGAGGTGATCGCCCGGCTGCGTTCTCCGCAAGGTTGTCCCTGGGACCGTGAACAGACGCTGGTGAGCATCAAGCCCTATACGCTGGAGGAAACCTACGAGTTGCTGGAGGCCATTGATTCCGACGATAACCGGGCCATCCAGGAAGAACTGGGAGACGTGCTGCTGCAAGTCGTGCTCGACGCCCAGATCGCGGCCGATGAAGAGCGGTTCGACCTGGTCGATGTGGTCGAACAGATCACCGAGAAGATGATCCGCCGACATCCGCATGTGTTCGGCGCAGCGCAGGCCGAAACGCCCGCAGATGTGCATGCCCACTGGGACGCTGCCAAGCGCGAGGAGAAGTCGCGGACATCGGTCCTCGATGGGATTCCGCGGGAACTCCCCGCGCTGGCCAAGGCCGCCCGCATCACCCGCAAGGCGGCCCGCGTCGGTTACGACTTTCCACACCGGCTGATGCTGTTCGACAAGCTGCGAGAAGAGATCGATGAGTTGAAGCAGGAGCTATCGCCCGACGAACCGCTCCCGGAAATCTCCGCATCTGTTGCCGGCCCCCATGTGGTGGACGAACCCGCGACAGATCCGGCGCAGCAGGAGCGGATCGAGGATGAACTGGGGGACATTCTGTTTGTGGTGGCCAATCTGGCCAGACGCTGGCACATCAATCCCGAGGAAGCTCTTCGCCGCAGCAACAACAAGTTCACCCGGCGGTTTCAAGCCATCGAAGCCGGCCTGGCCCGCGAAGGCAAAGACATCCTCGAGGCATCACTTCCGGAGATGGAAGAGCACTATCAGCGGTACAAACAGCAAGCGGCCGGTCGCGACGCGAATTCCGTAAGCCAGGACGGTTCGTCACGACGTTGACCCCTCATCCGGTCCTGCTAGAATGCGGCTCACGCGGGGTGTAGCTCAGCTTGGCTAGAGCGCTACGTTCGGGACGTAGAGGTCGCAGGTTCAAATCCTGTCACCCCGATTCGCCTTGGCCCGTTGTCAGCAGATGACAGCGGACGCCAATTCCTGCCTGGGCCCCCAGTTACATCGACCTCGCGACTTGGTCGAATGCTCGCTTCGGATGTGCCCGCGTTGTCACAAGACGACACAGTTTGCCCGTGAGGGTCAGTAGTTGGTGCAAGCACAGGTGCAAGCTGTCCTGAGACATTGCTCACGTCTTCCCGCCGACCACCCGCGATCGGAAGTGATGGGAGGGCTTCAAGTGCCTGATGAACTTCGAGCAGTCGGGGATCCGTGTAGGTGTTCATGGTCAGGTCGATCGTTGAGTGTCGCATGGCCGCTTGGGCCGTGCGCGGGGCTACGCCCCCTTTGCTCAGTAGAGTCTCGAACGTATGGCGAAGTTCATGCACATCGATTGATCGTCCACGATCGTCGACTTTCGGAATCCCTGCCAGCTCCAAGTCACGATTGAGGATTTTGACCAGGCCCTTGGGAACCGGAAAGGCACGGTGACTCGGTGGAAGGGCTGAGAGGACCTCTGTGCCTTGTTGGCGGGCCTCCCTCTGAATCCGACGGAGTTCGTCGCCCAACCACCCAGACAGGTCGGCGGCAAGGTCCATCCGAAGAGGGATGGAATTCCCTTCTCGGTTCTTCTCGTCAGCGGGCTTGAGAATTGCAAGCGGCGTCACTCCATCCAGTTCAAGTTGCCCGACGGTCAGTGAGGCAAGTTCGTTGCGGCGGAGTCCGGTCAGCACCAGCGTCTTGTAGATCAACGCCCGCTCCCGTCCGAGTCGCTGCAGCCGCTCCCGAGTCGAATCACTGAGCCTGACAAGCTGCTTCCCCTTGTCTGGACCACGCCGGATCATCATAGCATCCATCAGCGGACGTTCCTGAGTGGCGACAAGAAGACGCTTGAGCTCATCCTCCGTAAGTGATCTTCGCTGACGTCGCCGATCACCCCGGATGCTCGCCTCTTGCACACACTGAAGCGGATTCTCGTTCATGCGTCCCGTTCGAACGCACCAGTTTCCAAACGCCACCCATGCCTCACGGTATCCGTTTCGAGTGGCCGGTGACATCCCCTCTGCCTTTCTGCCGAGTAGCCAACGTTCCAGCTCGGCGGCTGACAGGTCTCGCAGATAACCGAAGCGGCAGTCTTTGCTGACATCGAGAAGTCTCTGCCTCGTGAACTTCACTCGCGCTTCGCTCACTCCCTTGGCAGTCTGTTCATCAACGAAGCCATCAATGTGGACAGGCAGTTCCACCCGTTGATGCGCGGATGAATCCCTCTCAGCGGGAGAAAGCACACCGGCCTTCACCAGTTCTGTCTGACGCTCCAACTCAGTTGCGATCGACATTGCGGCGACCTTGTCACGGCACCCCGTAGCCCGCTCAGTCAATTTGCCGTTCGCTTCACGATACTTTGCGTAGTATGTGGATGACTGACGTCGAATCCGAGCCTCACCCGAGGGGCTTGTGATAATCTCAGCCGATTGTTGACGGCCGCGTCCATCAACCCACTGCGCCATTGCCCTGCTGCCGTGCTGTACGATGTCAGCGTCTTCCGGCAGAGGCTTTGTATATCGCTTCTTGAACACTGACGCCATCGTTGCGATTCTCCCGATTCATCGTTTGGCTTGCATGGGAAATCCGGAAACAATCTGGGGTGCTTCAGTTTGCGCGGACAGTCCATTCTCTTATTTCGGGACGGTCAGTTGACGTTCAAACTCCGCCGGGGAGACGTACCCCAGCGACGAATGGCGGCGATCTGCGTGGTCGTACCGGAGATAGCTCGTCAGCTCCCGCACCGCCTCGGGGCCGTTGGCATACTCCACCAGTTCCAGTTCCGTCTTCACCGTGCCGAAACACGATTCCATGAACGCATTGTCGTAACAGGTCTTCGCCGCGTTCAGGCTCTGCTGCATCTTTGAGCGTCGCAACACGTCGCGATCTCTCTTCGAGGCATACTGCCCGCCACGGTCCGAGTGATGGATCAAACCCGCTTCCGGCTGACGCGCCCGGATCGCCCACCGCAGCGCCCCCAACACCAGACCCTCGGTCATCGAACCTCCGTACTCCCAGCCCACGATCTTCCGCGAACACAGGTCCATCAGCAGCGCCAGGTAACCGAACCGACCACTCGACGGGCTGGTCCCCAAGGGGATGTAGGTGATGTCTCCGACCCAGACCTCGTTGACCTGCTCAGGAGCCGCGCGGCCCACAAGCAGGTTCTGGTTGGATCCCACCAGTCCCTTGTGTGAGTCATGATGCCACTGCACTCGAAATCGCCGGATTCGCGATTTTTCTAACGCCTTGCGGGCAATGTACCGATACTTCCGATTATGACGTCTGGCGGGGCGATTCTGCGCTCATCAACGTCGTGCGCGTTGGTTCGATTCGGACGACGCGAAGGTGGCGGAGCGGAGGGGGAATGCACAAGTATGAGTCCGATCCATCGATCTGCATTGACCCATTGCCTGTGCGCGTTGCTGACCGGCACATTCTGCATAAGTTTGAGTGTGAGCTCGGCCCCTGCACAGGACGCTGTTGAGAGCGCCGAGACCGCGGATGGGACGTTCGAGACCGGACTGGAAGCCTGGCTGGACGACTCTTTCGATGAGACTTCTACGGGTGACGGTGCGGCTCCCCGGCCTCCGGGCGACATCATTCCCGCCGCGGCCGCCCAGTCGACCACAGGTGATGTCGCCGACTACGCACCTCGCGGCTACATCTCGCGGCCTTACGAAGACGCGCCGGGGGTTCCGGAAGTCGAGGAGCTGACGCAGTTCCTGCCATCCATCTATTACCAGCAGTCCTATTTCGACGCTTACGAGATGGGTGCACGCCCGGTGGCCGACTATGCCCCGCCGGGTTACATGCCCCGGGAGCAGCAGGAGGGTCCCGGCACCCCTGAGTTCACGCCACTGTCACCTGCTCGTGAGATTACTCCCGAGGAACGTGACAAGTTTGTGGTCCGCGGCATCTATCCCGGATCGTTTCTCGCTCCGGGGACGAACACTTCGGTGCGACTGCGGGGATTCGTCCGGCTGGCCGCCCTGTACAACTTCGATCCGATCGGCAGTGCGGACTCATTCGTCACGAACACGATTCCCGTCCCTCAGCAGACGGGACGGAACTTCAACATGAGTGCGCGCATCAGCCGATTCGCGCTGGAGACCTGGACCCCCACATCGATCTGCGACTGGAACGTCCATACGTTCATCGAGGGGGACTTCTTCAACGGGGCGGCCCAGGCAGCGGGGGGCGGAGGCAATCCGTTCCGTCTGCGACATGCGTTCATCGATTTCGGCTACTTCCGCTTCGGGCAGCAAAACTCCGTGTTCATGGATGGCACCAACTGGCCGAGTCTGGTGGACTTCCAGGGCCCGAACAGCTGGGTCAACCAGCGTCAGCCTTCGGCTCGGATGACGATCCCCTTCAACGACCGGTTCTTCTGGGCGACGAGTGTCGAACGCCCCTTTTCGGACATTGCCACCAACGGTCTGGGGACAGGTGTCCAGGATGTGCCAGATTTCGCGACGCACCTGCGTTACGAGGCCGACCGGGGACATCTCCAGGTGTCCGGACTGCTGCGAACCATCGGTTACCGCGCGACAGGTGGCAGTGTCACGCGCGAAACGGCCAGCGGCATCAGCGGGAGTGCCGTATTCCATCCGTGGGCCATCCTGTGCGGCACCGATCCGGTGCGCGACGAGGATCCCTCCGGCCCGACACGGAGCCGGGTGCTGCTGCAATGCACACGGGGGCCGGGACTCGGGCGGTATCTGAACGATCTGGCGGGGCAGGGATTCGACGGGCAGGTCAACCCGCTGACCGGTGAGTTTGACATCGTCGATGCCTTCGGCTGGAACGCCAGTTACGAGCACTGGTTCAATGCGAACTGGCTGGCCAACTTCACGTATGCCAACGTCAAAGTCGACAACAACGCCGGCCAGCCGGGGATGACGTACAACGAGGCAGAGTATCTGGCGGCCAGCGTGTGGTGGATTCCCATTACCCGACTGTCGTTCGGGGTCGAGTACATCACAGGTGAACGCGAGAATCTGAACGGACAGCATGCGACGACCCAGCGGCTGCACGGGCTGGTCCAGTACAACTTCTGAGAGTTGTGACGTCGCGATGCAATCGCCGAGAACCGCCTGTCACTTCGCGGCGAGAGTCCAAGGTCCGTGACGCTCGAACGGGCGACGGGCGCATGGGTTCGTCCGCGTCGCGAGGCTGGTCCACGCGGTGTCCTGGTCCGCGATGATCCATGGGCGTCCGCATAGCTGCACGTCGTGAATCAGCCTTGTGGCCCCGTACGTCGACGATGCTGCGGCTGCTGGCTTCGGTCACACGACCTTGGTATCATGACCAGCCTTGGTACCGCGTCAAGCCCCGACGCTTCGGGGTGTGAGCCATTGGACCTGCCAAGTCGCGTCCCAATTCTTACCGTCGACACAGCGCTGGATCAGACGCTGAGCTGAGCCTGGTACGACGTGCAAGGACTTCCGAATTGAGCAACGAACTGTCTGCCGTTCTGGCTCTGCTGGCCGCTGTGATTGTGATGTTTGCCATCAATCGCCCGCGGATGGATGCGGTCGCGCTGATCGCCATGACGGTGCTGCCACTGCTGGGCGTCGTCACGATGGGAGAGGCGCTGGCGGGCTTCAGCGACGCCAACATTGTGCTGATCGCCGCACTGTTCGTGATTGGCGACGGACTCGTGCGCACGGGGGTGGCCCGCCAACTTGGGGACTGGCTGTCGACCAAGGCAGGGAGCAGCGAAACCCGTTTGCTCGTCCTGCTGATGCTGGTCGTGTGCGGGCTGGGTTCCACGATGAGCTCCACTGCGGTCACGGCAATCTTCATTCCGGTCGTCTTGCGGATCTCGAGACAGACCCGCATCGCCCCCAGCAAGCTGATGATGCCGCTGAGCATGGCCGCCCTGATCAGCGGCATGACGACATTGGTGGCGACGACCCCCAATCTTATCGTGAACAGCGAACTGGTTCGCCACGGTGGGGAGGGCTTTCACTTCTTCAGCTTCACGCCCTTCGGCGTACCGATCCTGATTCTGGGGATCCTATACATGCTCGTCGCCCGCCGCTGGCTGCCCGGCTTCAGCACGGAGTCTGCCTCGGAATCGACCGATCGTCCCACTCTCGCCACGTGGGTCGAACGATATGGACTCGCCAGTCGGGAACACCGTGTGCGCGTGACCGCGAAGTCTTCTCTGATCGGCCAGACACTCGAGGTGCTTCGGCTGCGGGAGACGGCCGGTGCCAAACTGGTTGCGGTCCAGCGTGGAAAGTTCTTGCTGGAACCGACTCCCCATCTGGAGCTTCAGGTCGGCGATGTCTTGTTGATCGACCTGTTCGCGCCCGACGCGGACATCGCCAGACTGGGAGAGCAGTATGCCCTGGAGGCGCTGCCGCTAACCGGTGGATACTTCACCGACCGGTCCCAGGACATCGGCATGGTCGAGGTCATGGTGCCGGCTGATTCGGAGTTTGTCGGCATGACGGCCTCCGATGCGAGGATTCGCGAGCGCTTCGGTCTGCACATGATCGGCCTGAGGCGCGGGGTTGCGGCCCTCGAACAGGCGCTCGATGACGAAGAGTTGCAGATTGGCGACACGTTGTTACTGATCGGCCCGTGGAGAGCCATTTACGACGTACAGGCACAGGGTCGGGATCTCGTTCCTCTCAGCCTGCCCGCCGAGCATGACGAAGTGCTGCCCGTCGCGGGCAAGACCTGGCACGCTGTATTCTGCCTGGGGGTGGTGGTCGCGCTGATGGTGGCCGAGATCGTCCCGAACGTCCAGGCGGCGCTGATCGGTTGCCTGCTCATGGGGGCCATGGGCTGTGTCAACCTGGAGAGCGCCTATCGCTCGATCGGCTGGAAATCGATCGTGCTGATCGTCGGGATGCTGCCATTCTCGATCGCCCTGCAGCGGACCGGCGGCGTCGATCTGGCGGCCGATGCTCTGATGACCCTGACCAGTGGTGTGGGAACGCGAGGAGTGCTGGCGGCGCTGTTCATCACAACCGCCGCTGCTGGGAATGTTCATTTCCAACACCGCCACTGCGGTGCTGATGGCACCGGTCGCACTGGCGGTGGCTGGCGAACTGCAGGCGTCTCCCTATCCGTTCGCGATGATTGTCGCGCTGGCCGCATCGACGGCATTCATGACACCGGTCTCCTCCCCGGTCAACACGCTGGTGGTGACGCCCGGGGGCTATCGCTTCATTGATTTCGTGCGTCTGGGCGTCCCGTTCAGCCTGATCGTGCTGGTGGTCAGCGTCATCATGGTGCCAATCCTGTTGCCATACTAGGCTGCGAACGCCCTGTCTACTGATCGTCGTCTCCCTGGAATGTCGCCATGAGCCGTCCTGCCGAAGAACCGAAGAACGTGATGCAGAGGTTTCTGGATGTCGTCGAGCGCGTGGGGAACAAGGTTCCGCACCCGGCGGTCATCTTTCTGATCCTGATCGGGATCGTCATCGTGCTCTCGCACGTCCTGTATCTGACCGGAGCAAACGTTACCTATGAAGTGATCGTTCCGCAGCCCGCGACCCAGGCGCAGGACTCTGACCCGAATGACCTGATCTACGACAACGGCACGACCGTCGACTACGAGACGCTGGCCGGGCGGAGCTATGAGATCGAAACTCGCAGCCTTTCGGCCCGCAGCCTGCTGACCATCGACGGCATCCGCTTCATGTATTCGTCGCTCATTCCGAGCTTCATGGCATTCACTGCGGTGGGGTTGATGATCGTCGCACTGGTGGGGGCCGGCGTGGCGGAGGAATCCGGGCTCGTCAAGGCACTGATCCGCAAACTGGTGATCGTGTCACCGAGCTGGGCACTCACCTACATTCTGGCGTTCGTCGGCATCGTCTCGAGTATCGCGGCCGATGCCGGTTATCTGGTGCTTATTCCGCTGGGTGGAGTTGCGTTTCTGAGTGTCGGCAGACACCCGCTGGCCGGTCTGGCTCTCGGGTTCGCAGCCGTTGCGGGAGCGTTTACGGTCAACATGCTGATCAAGCCGCTGGACGCCGTACTCGTCGAATTTACCAACGATGCAATTCAACTGGTCAATCCCGATCTGTCGATCGGGCTGGCCTCGAATCTCTGGTTCTCCATCGCGTCCGTGGCGTTTCTCACGGTGCTGGTGACATTGATCACCGAGCGCATGATTGAGCCGCGTCTGGGCACGTACGACGCCGGTCCGGCGCGGGCTCGGACGAAGGGACGGCTCTTTCGGCTGACGAATCGCGCGGGCTGAAGTGGGCCGGGCTGGGATTCATTGGTGTGCTGGTGCTGTTCGCCTTCCTGACCATTCCCTCCTGGGCACCGCTGCGAAATCCCGATACGGGCGAGCTGATCGGCAACTCGCCGTTCATGAACGGCCTGATCGCCCTGATCATGGTGATGTTCCTGGCAACCGGTGCCGGTTACGGCTTTGGCGCCAGGACCATGCACAGTCTGACCGACGTCATCAAGGCGATCGAGAAGACGTTGTCCGGCATGGGAAGCCTGCTGTTCCTGTTCCTGATCATCAGCCAGTTCGTGGCCTACTTCAATTACACCAACATGGGGACCCTGCTGGCGTTGTCGCTGTCGGACCTGCTGCGTGCGGCGAATATCGGCCCGCTGGCACTGCTGATCGGATTCATCGTCGTCGTGGCCATCATCGACCTGCTGATCACGGGAGCGATTGCGAAGTGGGCGTTGTTCGCTCCGATCTTCGTGCCGCTGCTGCTGAACCTGGGAGTGGCTCCGGAAGCAGTGCTGGCCGCCTACCGCGTGGCGGACTCTCCGATCAATGCGATCACTCCACTCAATGCCTATTTTGCCCTGGTCGTCGGCTTTGCTCAAAAGTACGACAAGAATGCCGGCGTCGGCACGGTCGTCGCGCTGATGCTCCCTTACGTCGTCTGGATGTTCCTCCTGTGGACGGCCCTGTTCGCCATGTGGCAGGTGCTGGGGCTGCCGTGGGGGCTGTGAACGACACATAACACCTGGCTGTGGATGAATCCTCACCTGAATCAAGGGACACAGACATGAGCAACAATTCCATTCCACTCGATGTGAAGGCTGCCGAAGACCACCTGATGCGTCTGCTGGAAGTCGAGGGGGTCACTGGGCAGGAGGCCGCGATTGCCGCCGCAGTCTCGGAGGAGCTGCAGAAGGTCGGCGTCCCGGGCGATGCCATCCGGTTCGATGCGGTTCACGAACGCATCCCGCTGCCGACGCAGACGGGCAATCTGATCGTGTCTCTGCCGGGGACGCGCCCTGGTCCGCGGTTGCTGTTCTCCACTCATCTCGACACCGTGCCGTTGTGTGCTGGCGCGAAGCCCAGACGTGAAGGGGACCGCATTGTGGGGGATGGCACAACGGCGCTGGGGGGACAACCGCACCGGCTGTGCCGTACTCGTGACGCTGGTTGAGACGCTGCTCAAGAACAAGCTTCCCCATCCACCGATCACACTGCTGTTCACGGTGCGTGAGGAAAGCGGCCTGCACGGCGCACGTGAACTGGATCCCAAGGATCTGGAAGGGGCCGAGATGTGCTTCAATGTCGACAGCACGCATGCTGCGCTGCTGACGATCGGCGCAGTCGGGCAGGAGAACTGGTCGGTTGAGATCAAGGGCAAGGCGTCCCATGCCGGCGTCGCTCCCGAGAAGGGAATCTCATCGACACTGGTCGCCTCGATCGCTCTCACCGAAGCCCATCGCGCAGGGTGGTTCGGCAAAGTCGACAAGCCGGAGGGCAAAGGCTCAAGCAACGCCGGCGTGTTTGGCGGCAAGGATGGCAAGCCGGCCGGTGATGCCACCAACGTCGTGACCGATTACGTGCACATTCTGGGTGAGGCCAGAAGTCTGGATGCTGCCTTCGCCGCGAAGATCGCCGCCGCCTATGGCGAGGCCTTCAAGAAGGCACAGGGGGAAGTCAAGGATGTCGGTGGAGCGACCGCCGAGGTCAAGTTCGAGGCGAAGACCTCATACCCTCCGTTCAAGCTGGAAGAAGACACTCCGGCAGTGGCGCATGCCAAACGGGCGGCGGAATCGATCGGCCTGAAGCCGACGACGATGCTGTCGAACGGCGGGCTGGATGCGAACTGGCTCGTCAAGCATGGTGTGCCCACGGTGACCTTCGGATCCGGACAGGCCGAGATCCACACCATCAACGAGTATGTCGATCTGCCGGAGTATGCCCAGGGCTGTCGCATGGCTGTGGCCTTGGCGACCTTGGAGGGGTAATGCCTCGATGTCGGATCTCTGGACTGCGATCGCCGTGATGTCTGGCGTTTCGGCGGCAGCGGTGCTGTTGTCGGCCGGCTACCTCCATTCGGAGAAAGGGCAACGAGTGAAGCTGTTGCTGGCCCTGTCGGTGTTGGCGACGGTCCTCTTCTTGCTGTTCCTGGCCGGTCAACTCTTCTGGGCGCGACTGGTTCCCAGTTCCGCCGCCATCATCTACACCAACTTTGCCGCCGTGTTTGCCGGACTGGGAGCTGGTTGGGGCTGGCGTTTGCCGAACACGCCGAAGTGGCGTCGCGCGTTCATTGCATCGAGTCTGGGCACAGCGTCGCTGGCCGCGATCTTCTGGCCGTTGCTCTCGATGATCTTGCGCCCGCCACCAGACGGCGACGATGAGTGGCATGGTCCTGTAGCGATGCAGACCTCATGGGCGACATGCAGTCCGGCGGCCGCCGCGACACTGCTCAACGCCGAGGGAATCAACGTCAGCGAACGCGAGATGATTCCGCTGTGCCTGACGGATTATGACGGCACACCCACTCTGGGGCTCTACCGGGGAATCAAACTGATGTCGAATCGAAATGGTCGCCGCGTGGAGATCGTCGATCGTCGCCTGGACACGCTGCTCCGAGACGACGATTGGCCGGTGTTGATGGCGGTCCGTCTCCCTCCTGGAGTCGATGATCCGCGGTTCAAGGAGGAATGGGGCTGGATTCCGGGAATGGGACACTCGGTGGTGGCTCTCGGCCGCGGGCCAGATGGGGGAATCGTCATTGCCGACCCGGCGATCGGGCTGGAAGTCTGGTCTGAGTCCAAACTGGAGACGCTCTGGCAGGGCAACGGATTGCGCGTGAGATAGCCCGGAAGTCAAACGTTCTGCCCAGGTACTGTGCGCGTCTGTTGGGGTGCGGTGCGCGACACGGGAGGTGGCATCAGTACTTGGGGATCGGCAGTGGGCTACGGATGTGGCGGAAGAAGTTCTCATCCGGCTCGGCCGTCCGAGCTGACGCGTTGATGTGGGACCGCCGCCGCAGTTCCTCCAGTGGGAAGCTGGTATCCAGCCACCCGCCTTCGTAGAGGTAGACGTCGAACCAGCCGTTGAGCAGATGCCCGATGTGGAACCGTCCCTCGCGGCCGGCGGCGTTGGCGTATCTCACGATGTTGATCGCACAGTTGTTCTTGAGCAGGTGATACCACTCTGGCCGGTCGGCGAGCTCATTGATCCGATCGAGATACACCAGCAGCAACCGGCGGGCGTCTTCGGCCGGCACAAGCAGGTGGAACAGGAACACCTCCTCATCACGGTGATTCGTGCGGAGGTGAACGAGGTCGCGCTCGTCACCGACGACGTAAATCAGCTCCAAAGTCTTGAACATCGAGGCGACGGGGGCGAAACCTTCGCCCACCTCTGGCCGGGTCTCGATGGAGATGCACAGCGGCGGCGCGTTGTCGAACAGAAAGCTGAGAAAGGTGTGCCCGACCGGTCCCAGCGTCCAGTACGAAATGTAGAAGTCCATGCCGGTCAAGTGCGACAAGTCGTAGTCGCGCTCTTCGTACCGCTCAGTGAAGTCGTGGCGGGTCCGGAAATCGAAGTTGCGATAACCAGTGATGTGGACGTGATCTCCGTCGATTGTCGTGCGCGGCATGACAGCCACCTCGCGACGCCAGGGACGTTCGTGCGACGACTTGATCGTACTCCACCATCCCAGCAGCACGATGTAAGCGGCCACAAACAGTAACACTGCACGCCGGCTTTTCGCCCGCCACAGCGCCCAGATGCCCAGGGCTGCGAACGCCGCGGCCAGCACGATTCGCAGCGGCATCCATGACGGACCCTGGTAGTACAAGGCCAGTGTTCCCCAGAGGATCAGACCAATCAGCAACAGCGACGAGACGGCCTTCCAGGTCCAGCCCAGAAGTCGTTTCGCCCAGCGAACTGGGGCAGGCTTGGCCGGTGACTCGTTTGCCACCGTTGAGGATGATTCGGACATTGGACTGTGGTTCGCTCGATCTGGTTCGACAGCACGCGACGCTACGCACGTCAGGCAGATTCTGACCCATGAGCATACCGACGCGGACTCTGTTTGACCAAGTTCGTCTGGGGACTATTTTCTGCCCTTGGGCTTGTCTCGGAAGACAGACCCCACGCGACCAATCTGCAGATTCCACCAGCCGAAATGTTCGGTGACCCACTTGTACAGCGAGGCACCCATCAGCGTGCCCAGTGCGATGGACGCAATCGCAAACACGGCCGCGATCAGCCCGTCGATACCGGCTGCCCGGTCACTGAGTATCTGTTTCATGCTCAACAATCCGAGCGCACCTGGGACCAGCAGCCAGAAGCTCGGCAAGAAGGTGACCAGTGCCGGAGGTCCCCGAAACCGGGTTTGAATCAGGTAGCCGACCGGAGTTGCGACGAGCATTCCGAAGAATCCGCCCACAGCTTCGCGGCCGAAGAAACCCACTGCCGTCTGCTGGGAAGCGAATGTCAGCAACAGGACGAGCAGCATCCAGCCCAGGGACTTCTGCGGTGCCGAAAAGTGCAGGAATTCGCCCATCCCGAATACCAGCACTCCTGCACACCTTGCGGTCCAGGCCCAGTGCGCGCTGATCAGCACCGATTGAGCGTCCACCAGATCCTCAGGCTGATAGCCGACGAGCATGGCACCGGCCGCCAGGCCGAATGCCAGCAGCACCAACTGAACAAACCCGGTGATCAGGCGACTGGATCCGCTGACCATATCGCCGTACGCCAATTCCACCATGCCGAGCGTCAGCATTCCCCCAGGCAGAAACGACACGAGTGGCGGAATGAGGGCGTGCAGGGGATTGATCGGCAGATGGTAGCTCAGGGCAAGGAACACCAGGGTCGACACCAGCGTCGCCGCGATGACCGGTAGCGGGACCGCCAGCACGGGACGATTCTTGTTGGAGAGCTTCAGCAAGCCGACAATTGTCCCCAGCACGGCGGCCGTCATCAGATTGGCTACCGAAGGCATCAGCATCATTGCCAGCCCGAGGGTGAGGATCAGATGCCCCCCGACCATACCGAGGGCACCGAACCGCGCGGGCTTGCGCAGAATCGCATTGAGCTGTGCAAGGCCATCCTGCGGCGGCAGGGTCCCTTGAGCAGCGGCCTCTCCCAGGTTGTAGACGTCGGCGATCTGGTCGAGCCGCAGGTTTTGCGTCGGACCCTCCGCCAGCGTCACACGCTCGTCGCTGCCATCGTACATGGTGATGAACAGCGCGGTGGGTAAGGCCACGACCCGCGACCTGCGGTATCCGTATGCCGACGCGATCCGTCGGAGCAGGAGCTCGACCTTCGCGGTCTGTTCGCCACAGGCCAGAAAGGACTGCCCCAACCGGTACAGGAACTCCAGGACGGCGCTGGGATCGGCGGTGCCGGACTTCTCCTGCGGTACGGAATCGCCGCTCACGTTCTGGTCCTCATTCGGCAGTCCCTGCGGCGCATCCAGACAACAGGATCCCGGATCATGAAGGACCGAACGGCAGTCCCAGCAGATACCAGGCGACAAACAGCAGCGACCAGGTGACGAATGTCGCCACGGCATAGGGGAGCATCATCGCCACAATTGTCCCCACGCCCGCGTCCTTTTGCCAGCGCTGGGCAAAACCAACTACCAGAGCGAAATGCGGAAGCAGGGGATTGATGACGTTCGGCGGAGAGTCGCTCACGCGGTAGGCCGCGAGCACCACGTCTGGATCAACACCCAGCTTCAGGAACAGCGGGACAAAGACAGGGGCCACGATCGCCCACTTCGGGAGGATGTTCGGAATCGGAAAACTCAGCAGAAAGCCGATCATCAGGAAGGCCAGCAACAGGGTGACACTGCTCAGATCCATGTCCGCCAGCCAGTTCGCCAGTCGCACCGCCAGAATGGTCCCGATGTTGCTGAAGTTGAAGTACGCCACAAACTGACTGATCACGAAGAAGAGGAACAGCAGCCCACCCAGGTCGGAGATCGTCTTCGTAATCTTGTGGAGGGCATCATCGGTGCTGCGGACAGTCCCTGCCCCCAGACCGTAGGCCAGGCCCGTGGCCAGGAACCCGGACATGATCAGAAACACGAGGCTCCCCATGAAGGGCGACTCACCGAGAATCGCACCGGTCTGGGGATTTCGCAGCGGTGCCCCGGACGGCAGCGTGATGAGTCCCGCAACGACCAAAAAGCCTGCCAGTCCGATCAACGCGAACCGCAGGCCGCGCGCCTCCTCGAGCGACAGCTCGCCCTGATCCTCCAGCGGTGACTCACCGTCGTACTCACCCAGGCGTGGTTCCACAATCCGCTGTGAGACCAGCGTGCTGACCACAATCAGCAAGACGCTCGAAGCGATGCCAAAGTACAGGTTCGCTGTCAGGTCGATCGACCGCGTCGGGTCGACGATGTGAATCGCATCGTTGGTCATCTCTGCCAGAATGCCGTCGATCGGCTTGACCAGAAAATTGACTCCGAACGCCGCTGCCACACCCGCGAATGCCGCCGCCAGACCGGCGAGGGGATGTTTGCCCAGACTGAAGAACGCCGATGCTCCGAGGGGGATCAGCACCAGATAGCCGGCGTCGGAGGCGATACTCGACAGCACTCCCAGCGTCACCACAATCGGCGTGATGGCGCGCGGCGGCGCAATGAGCACGATCTTGCGGATCAGGGCCCCGATCAGCCCCGCTTGTTCGGCCAAACCGATACCGATCATTGCCACCACAATGATCCCGACCGGCCCGAAATTGATGAAGTTCGACACCACCGACGTGCAGATGAAGCGAATCCCCTCGACCGAGAGCAGACTGTTGACCGACGTGGTCATCTCTTGCATCTCGAGCGTGTTGGGATCGACTCGCTCGTAGGAGACGCTGGCCCCCATCAGATGCAGGACATGCGAGATTACGACCACCAGGGCCATCAACGACAGGAACAGGACGGCGGGATGTGGCACCTTGTTGCCCGCCACTTCTACCACGTCGAGCAGCCTCTGCAACATGCCTTTGGGGGCTTCGCTCTCTTTGCTCATGGGGTCGATCCTGCCTGGTTGAGGGGACTCTGGCGGCGTTGAATCTTGCTAGGAGCCGACGACTGGCGCTGCAATCTCGGAAGCGATGAGCGGACTGGAGGCATTGGCCACAACACGGTTTTCGCAGGGACTCAAGAAACTGGTGAGACTTCCGGACTGGAGACGAACAGGTCCATTCCCAGCCGCTGGGACAGAAATCGGGCAACCAGTAGTCCCTTCACGCTGTTACCGGCCTGGTCGAGCGGCGGCGAGAAGGTCCCCAGCCCCCCTTTGCCAGGCGAGACGGTGACAATGCCCCCTCCGATGCCGCTCTTGCCGGGAAGGCCAATGTCGTACAACCAGTCGCCTGAGGTTTCGTAGACGCCGGCGGTTGCCATCACCGCCAACGCATAGTGACACACCATCGGATCGACGACCCGCTGCTTGGTGACGGGGTTGACCCCTCCGTCGGCCAGCGTGGCCCCCATGACGGCCAGATCCCGGGCACTGACATTCAGCGAACACTGCCTGGTATACAGGTCAACGGCCTCGACCGGGTCCAGATAAATGCGTCCGTAGCTCTGCAGCATGCGGGCGAGACTTTGATTGCGGAAGTTGGTTGCCGACGCGGAGGCGTACACCTCCTCATTCAGTGTCAGCGTGCGGCCGGCGAACCGCGAGAGCCCTTCATGAATGAAGGTCCACCTTTCCTCCAGGTTTGCGCCCGGAACGAGACTGGTGGTGGCGATCGCCCCGGAGTTCACCATGGGATTGGTCCGGCCCTCGTTCCCGCGCTCGATCCCTTCCACCGAGTTGAAAGCGCGGCCGGTCGCATTGACACCAATCCTCTCCCGGACTTCCTCAGCGCCCATGAGCTCACACACAAGGGCGAAGATGAACGGCTTCGACACGCTCATGATGGTGAACTCGTGATCCGCATCGCCGACGGCATAGGCATTGCCGCTGGTGCCGACCACACAGATGCCGAACAGGTGGCTCGGCACACGCGACAGCGCCGGATAGACCTGCGAGTTTCGGCCGTCCGTATTGGACTGGAACCTGGTGTGAGCCTCCCCGATCAGCCGGGCGACTTGATCGTCGGGAGGCAGGTGCCCTGTGGAGACGTAGACAGGCTCGGAAACAGACGTCGGCTCAGAGGAGGAAGTCATGATGATGCTTTGAACGACGCTGGCTGGAACCCGTTATCGACCCTATGCCACCGCTGAACTCAGACACCGACCCCGGCCTGCGGAGTCGGGGGAGCCGGGTCGTCCTCATGAATGTCAAAGAAGATGGCATACAGCACCGGTGTGACCAGCAGCGACAGGATAGCGGCAAACGACAGGCCGAACATGATGCACACTGCCATTGCACCGAAAAAGGGGTCGTTCAGCAGCGGAATCATCCCCAGTACCGTCGTGAACACGACCATGCAGACCGGTCGCATCTTCGCCGTGCCGCCATCGAGGATCGCCTGGTAGGGGGACTTCCCTTTGGCCTGTTCGGTGGTCACCTTGCTGAGGACGACAATCTGGTTCTTGATGAGTTCACCCGCCAGCGCCAGCACGCCCAGGAGCGCCATGAAGCCAAACGACATACCGGTCAGCAGCAGTCCGGCGGTGACCCCGATGATTGCCAGCGGCATGATCAGCCAGATCAACAGCGTAATGCGGATCGAATTGAACAGGCACACAACAATGAACACCATCAGCGCCAGAAAATATGGCAAGGGCCGCACCAGTGCGCAGTTGGGCATCCCCCGAGTCTTCATACTCGCCCCCCCACGCCATCGTGTATCCCGGTGGCAATTCAATCTCTTCGATGTCTGCACGCACTTCGTTGAACAACGCCCTGGGGAGTCCTTCCCGAGGATCGGCATGAACCGTAATCGTCGGAAACCGGTCGCGGCGGATCACAACCGAATCTTCCCAGCCCATTTCCACGCCGGACACCACCTGGCTCATGGGAATCATCCGACCGGCGACGGGGCTCCAGATCTGCAGGCTGTTGATCATCGAGACGTCGTTGCGCTCCGCCAGGGGAGGACGTGCCACAATCGGCAGCAATCGTGTCTCCTGGGGATAGGTGCCGGCCCCGCTTCCTGTGTGACCCGGCTCGCGATAGAAGCCGACGATCCGCCCCTCGAAGCTGGTCTCCAGGGCCTGGGCGACATCGGCCCGCGTGATACCGTTGCGACGTGCCTGGGATTCGAACAGGATCGGACGGATCAGCAACTCCTGATCTCTCCAGTCATGACGGACGCCCATCGCATTACCATTGGACTTGATGATCTCCTCCGCGCGGTCGGCAAGCTGGCGAAGGACGGTCGGATCCGGTCCGCTGAATCGCGCCTGGATTCGCCCTCCGGCCCCTGGCCCCAGCAGAAACTTTTCGGCGACGGCGTTTGCGTCCGGATGGTTCTGGTCGAGTTCCTGCTGAACCGTCGCCAGAATCCCGTCGATCTTGTCCGCGTCATCGACCTCCACCAGAAACTGTACGTAGGCCCGATTCTCGGATTCGGGAGAATACACCAGCAGAAACCGCAACCCCCCGCCACCGATGAAGGACGCCAGGTGCGTGACCCCCGGCTGTGATTTAATGAATCCTTCAATCTCCTCTGCGAAGCGCTCGGTCTCCCGGATATGGGTGCTGGCCGGCAGGAAGACATCCACCAGAAACTGCGGGCGGGTCGCCGGTGGGAAGAAGCTCTGGGGCACCTTCGTGAATCCATACAGGGATGCCGCGAACAGCGCGATGGCACACAACACCACCGCCCAGCGCAGCTTCAGGCAGGCTCTCAACACGCTCCGATAGGCCCGGAACACGACCCCGTTGTACGGATCCGCCGTGCTGGCCTCTCCCTGGACCGGCTTGAAGAACATCGCTCCGAGCATCGGCGTGACGGTCACCGATGAGACCCAGCTCAGGCTCAGCGCAATCAGAATCACCCAGAACAGGGAATTGGTGTATTCACCAGTGCGATCTTCCGAGAGTCCGATGGCGGCAAAGGCCAGCACACCGATCGCAGTCGCCCCGAACAAGGGCCACTGGTTCTGTGCCACCATTTCCCGGACGACATCCAGCTTGTTCTCGCCCTTCTCGATACCAACCTTGACGCCTTCAATAAGAATAATGGCATTGTCGGTCAGCATGCACAGGGCGATGATCAGAGCGCCCAGGGAGATGCGCTCCATCAGCAGATCCCCCTTCATGAACATCACGAGAAACGTCGTCATGATGGTCATGAAAAGCACCAGGCCGATAATGAGGCCGGTCTTGCGGCCCATCGTGATGAGCAGCACCACGAACACAATTGTGACCGCTTTGCCCAGGTTGAAGATGAACTCGTTAACGGAAGCCGTCACCGCCTCAGGCTGAAAGTTGATTTCTCCGATCTCGATCCCCAGGGGCTGGTCTGATTTCAACTCGGCCAGCTTCTGGCGAACACCTTCGCCCATCCACACAACGTTGCCCCCCTGGATCGTCGAAATCCCGATCCCAATGGCAGGCTGACCGTCAAACCGCAGAATGCGACGAGGCGGATCCGCATAGGCACGCTCCAGGTCGGCCACATCGCGCAGCGTCAACTGGCGACCGCTGCGATCCGATCCGATCACCAGGTCCAGCATGTCGTACGGGGAACGGAAGCCTCCTTCCGGATCGAGTGCCTGGTGTTCCACACCAACCAGTATCCGGCCCCCGTCGGCGGCAATGTTCTGGGCCTGCAGCAGGTTGTAGATCTCGTTCTCGTTGATGCCCAGCCGCGACAAACGCTGCCGCGAGATCTCGAGAAACACCTGTTCCTGCTGTTCCCCGAACAGCTCCACCTTCTGGACGTTATCGACGAGCATCAGCTCGCGACGGAGAAACTCGGCATACCGTCGGAGCTCCGGATACGTGAATCCCTCACCCGAGATGGCCAGAAAGATGCCGTATACGTCGCCGAAGTCGTCGACCACGATTGACTGCCCGCGGACCGACGGAGGTAACTGGGCCTGTACATCGTTAATGCGCGGCGCAGTTCATCCCACACCTGTGGAATGCGTTTCCGGTCGTATCGATCGCGGATGACCGCCTTGACGACCGAACGCCCCCGGGTCGACTCCGACTCCACTCGCCTGAGTTGCCCCAGTGACTGGCAGGCGTTCTCGATCGGATTGGTGACCTCCAGTGCGACGTCTTCGGCACTGGCCCCGGGATAGGGGGTGATGATCAGTGCTTCCTTGATCGTGAACTCAGGATCTTCGAGGCGGCCCATCTGCTGATAGGCCACAATCCCCCCGATGATCAGGAGGACCATCCCGACAATCACCACACGATTGTTCTGGACCGAATACACTCCGGGGTTCATGGCTGTCCGCCTCCCAGGGCGTCCCCCAGATCCCGCACACGCATCCCCTCCCGCAAGAACTTCACACCGGCCACCACCACACGCTCACCTGGTGCGAGTCCCTCGGCGACTTCGACCCGAGCACCACTGACTGCACCCAGCCTGACTGGGCGGGGAGTCACGAGTCCGTCGTCCCCGAGGATCCACGCCACTTGTTCATCGCCTGGCGTTCTTGTCACGGCCGTGACTGGAACCTGGATGCTCTCACCCAGAACGCTGGCACGCCGATAGGTGAGAGACACGCTCGCTGTCATCCCTGGGAGCACGCGCACTTCCTGCGGCGCTTGCATGGCCACTCGGACGTTGAACGTCTGAGTGGTCGGGTCCGCCACCTGGGCAATCTCGCGGATTCTGACCGGAAACCGGATTCCGGGTGCCCCGCTGATCTCCGCCTTGATGTCGACGATATCCGCCACTTGCAGATCGCTCGCCATCACCGTTTCCGGCACATCCACGGCAATCTCGATCTCTTCCACATCCTGGAAGCGGACCACCGGCTCCTTGGCCCGGATGTTCTGTCCCTCCTCGACGAATCGCTGAGCGATCACTCCGTCATAGGGTGCCAGCAGGGTGCTGTCAGTCAACTGCAGGTTCGACTCCACCACACGGGCCTCCAAGCCGCGAACCATCGCCTTCATGGCTTCAATATCCTCCTCTCGCCCTGAAGTTCCCAGCGCGACCATTTGCAGGGCTGACTCATGTTCTTCCTGCGCGACCCGGTACACGGTCTGTTTATCCTCGTACAGCGCCCGTGTTACGGCGTTACGCTCGAACATCTGTCGATGGCGCTCGAAGTCGGTGCGGGCATTGACGAGTCGCGCCTCGGCTGCCCGCAGTTGCGACTCTCGCCGCTGCCGCTCCTCGACACGCTCCCCCATTTGCAACGCCGACAGTTCCGCACGCGCCTGATCGAGCTGACCCTTGAGATTCGCCAACCGGGCCTCGAACTCTTCCTGTCGGAGTTGAGCGATCACATCCCCTTTGCTCAGCCGATCACCTTCCTTGACCGGCAGATGGACAAGCAAGCCGGAGACCTGAAATGCCAGTTCAACCCTTCGCGAAGCCTCCACCGTCCCGGGAAAGGTGCGGATGTGAATATCGTCGCCACTCGCAACGACCATCGTCTTGACCGGACGAATCGATGCCTCAGGCGCTGGCTTTTCAGCGGCACATCCGCAAGCAACGACGAGACACAGAAGCGTTGCGAGCCGGCCACACCCCTCCTTCAGACAACGGCTGCTCCCGGAGTTCATTGTTCGCTCTCTCTCGTATGACCTTCTAGACTGTCAATCTGCAATCCAACCACTGATTTCCGCGGCCGGAAATTTCGGGAAACCGGATTCCCAAACAACTACGCAAGTAGCTCGGTGTGCAGCGTCGGCCACCAGCCGCGACACAAGAGCCGAATGCACCCGGAGCACCCAGCAGGTTCCCGGTTGGCCGATCGACTTGGCTCCAGCCAACGATTCGCCGCTCGCTGAGTAGCCCACCATCGGAAGTGCGTCGACCGATAGCCGAGGTACCAGACGGGGCTGCGCAGTCTGAAGCGGTCGTTTCACTCCGAACGACACAATGCAGACTATTCCGGCTGCCGTGGCCGAGCCATCACACAAGGGGATGTCCTCATTGCTTGCTGCCGCCCCCAACTGAGAGCAGGCCACACTGACGTCCTTTGTCGATCCACGAAAACGGACTCCAGATGCCAGCGACACAGTCCCTGTTGCGTATGACTCCTGTGCCGACGAATCCGAAGCCCCCCGGCCAGGTTCCGGAGAGTCTAATACGTCCCCCATCTCGGTACCAGAGTCCCATGGCCAATGACAGGGCCGCTGTCTCTTGCAAGATGCCCAGTCTGCTGAGGAGGAGGGGGAGTTTGCGGGCGCGTTCGCGGAGGTCTGAGAAGAACTTGGGGACTTCGAGGGCATGCTGGAGGGTAACGGCCAGTTTCCGCAACACGCGCTGGGGCTCTTCTCGTCGACCGACAGGACCAGTGCATGTTCCGGTGAATTCTAAGACAGCCCCACGACATCGACGAGCTTGTCGGCGAAGTGGGGATCAGTCGAAACAATGACGGACTTGGTGCGGTGTGGCTTCAGGCCGTTGTCCTGCCAGACCCGCCGGGTTGGGGTCGACCTTCCGCGCGACCACCTGGTCCAGCTGGTCCGTCAAGGTGATGAGAACGGCACTGCGCATGTGTCTGATCCTTCAGTTCTGAGAGATCAAGCAACCATCAAACCTAACAAGACCCCGCAATTCGAAGGCTTGACACTAGCGCGTGGGGGCTGGCAGTTGGATGAGGGCCAGCGCGAGGGCTTGTCCGATGAGGTAGTAGGATTCCGCGTTGCTGTTCCAGTGGTAGCCCTGACTTGTGGGGGAGTGGTCGGCGGGTCGCCAGAAAGAGCGCGTGGGGACGAAAGCAACGTTGCCCTGAAACTCGGGCCGGGCGGCGGCGGTGGCCTGGGCGTGCATGAGCGCCAAGGCGCGGGCGTGCATCTCCTCCGGCCCTCCCTGCCCGGTTTCCGCGATGGCGAACGGGAGGTTTGGCCGTCCGAGATCGCGGCGGAGATCGTGAATGAGGGCGACAAGATTCTCCTCGTAATCGGCGCAGTGCTTGTCGTTCACGCGGTCGTTCCAGCCCTGGTGCCAGGCGATGCCGGCGAGTTCCACAGTGCGGCCGGCCGAGTCGGGGACGAGGTTACGAACGTCGGTGAGGGCGGCGCGCGTGAGGCGGAGAGTCTCACGGTAGTAGCGGCCGAGGAGTTCGGGGTCGGCGGCGAGAGCGGCATCCTGCTTTTCGCCAAGGGAATACGTGAGGGGGCCGCGGGAGGGAGGCCGGAAGTCGACGGCCAGGCTCTTTCCCGCCCCAGGCAGCCTTGATGAGTAAGACTGGTGCGGAGATGTGGTCGCCGATCGTCATGCCAAAGCCGAGTTCGGGACCAATCGACTTGGAGTTGGCACCGTAGCCGACGGTGAGGGGCCCGTGGCGATCGAGATAGGTGATAAAGACGTCGTCGCGGGTGGTCCACTCGCCGCTGAGGGTGAGCAGGCGCGGAACTCTTCAGGTGAGCCGGGGTCTTTGGCGACGAACTCGAGGGAACCGCGGCCCGCGTTCTTCTCGGGGTCGGCAGCGATGCGGCCGTGGCCTTGCATGTTGGACTGCCCGACGAGCAGGAAGACCTGAATCGGTGGCTGGTCGGCCGCCGGTGCGAGGGAGTGGGTGAGGATCGCAGCCAGGAGGATCGGAAGGCGCATCGGGGAAAGCACGGTTTGAAAGTTCGACGACAGAGGCTTGCTCGCTCCCCAGCAGGGGGAGGATCACCTGCGGAGTCTAGCACGCAACGAGCGCCGTGTCTGGCGACCGTCGTTTCCCCATGGAAGGTCGACTGTCCTCCTCCCTCGTGTCACACCACTTTGGCAACAACCCGCAAGAGTCCCCGTCATCCGCGCGGGAGCGAAGCCCTCGGGACTCGATTCAGCCGAGTGGCGTCTGCATCTTTCGGGCTTCCCTGCTCAGCCGCGGTAGGGGTTAATCAGGTCCCGTGCCCCTGCGATAGCTCGGCCCAGCCAGATTCCCGCAATCGCGATCGTCAGCAGTTGGGCGGCCGCTAAAGAGATCGTGTACGCGTCGAACACATGGCTGCCGACTTGTACAACCGGCTTTGTCGCATGTCCCTTAAGCACCACGACCGTCGCCAGCACGATCACGCTGCCAACGCAATGGAACCGCAGGTAGTCAGCGACGTAATCTTCCGTCGACACATCGTTGAAGCGGCGCGGCGACGTGGCGGAGATACCGGCCGTGGATGTAGATCGCCAGGCAGGCCAGGCCCACGGCCGACAGCACAGGCGAACTGATCAGGGCCGAGCCACGCAGCGCGTCTGGAATCCAGGAATCGACCCCGCTGCTGACGAGCATGAAGGACAACGCACCGGCGAGTGTGACAAGCGCGGCGGCAGCAGAGAGCCATGTGAACAGGCTACCCCATGCAGTGATGCAACATAAGAATCCGGCGAGCAACATGCCGATTGCCGCGTACAGCGCGGGCGTCGTGATGCTCCGCGCGGCATTCAACACCTGCTCAAGGCGTGCGAGAAAGACGAAGGCCGAGATGCACACGGCAACGGAACAGGCCACAAAGAACAGCTGCCACTTCAGGTAATCCGCATCGATCTGCAACGACCGCTTGACGCTACCCAGGTACAGGGCGCCGATAATGCTGGCGACCGCGAAACCGGCCATTCCGTGGTACTGCTGTGAAAACACCAACGGCACCAGTCCCACCGTTACGGCCGCATTCAGGAAGAACGTATAGGCGATAACCATCGTCCCGAGCCGGTTGAGCGTCAGACCGAAGCGGGCGCCTCGCCAGCCGACGCCAAGTCGTCTGCTCATCATCAAGGTCCAGTAAGGGTGATTGCGCGGGCACGGGGCTCATCGGCCGAGCGGATCTGCGGAGCATGCGGTCGCACTGTGCGTCTGTCTCCTCGAACAGGTATGCTACTCGCACGCTGAGCGCTTGTCAGCGGAGCCGATAACCGAAACTCCGAAAGGCGATCGACTTCCTGGTGCCTTACCTGAAGAAACCGCGACAGCCGTGGCCCTATCAACAGATCGTTTCGAAGCCTGTCGAGGACCTGGCTCCAATTCTTCGAGAGGCAGCCATCGCATACGAGGACCCGGAGTACGAAGTGATTGTGCAGGAGCTTCACGGCATTGAAGCCGGGACCTTCGAGCTGCTGCACCCCCTCCCCTGACGCGATCGCCGATCGCTGTGTCAGACTTCGGACGAGACATCCTGCGGACGTCGGCTGACCCGGAAATGCCCTCGGCATTTCCGGCACCCACGCTGGCGAGCGGAAGAACGGTCACGCATCCGCCGGAGGGCTTTCTGCCCGGCCAGTCCGCCTTGTCCAACGGCTATTCATCTCCGGCCGCCTTGACCCACAAGTCACGGTGATATCGGTCTTCTGCGGGAAACGTCTCCGGATTAAAGAGTGTCGATAGCTGCTTCCACCCGTCCTCGCCAGGGTTGACCTCATAACCGTATCCGAGAAGCGACTGCCAGCGGGAGTTGTGCTCTTCCATCGAGTAGCCGTAGCCGTCTTCGTAATAGCCATGCTGCGGATGCTCAGCAGGCAGCTGAAAATCCAGTCGCTCCTTCTTGACGAAGTAGTACGGGTCGGTCGTGATGACCTGCTGATCGGTTAGCGCATGCTGGATCAGGAAGAGCGGCCTGGTTCCGTCCACAGGTTGCGTGAAGACCTCGAAGCTGGCATGTGACGGCTGCCGCGGGGCCCGGGAGTCCCGCGGTTGTTGTGGAATCGAGACGGGCTGCAGGGGTGTCGTCGCCGCATCAAAGCGAAGCTGTCCGTAATCGACATCATCAACGAGGCTCTGCGCTACAGCAATCGCCTGTTCCTTGCGGCCCACGACCAGAAAACTTCGGTACCAGATCGTCGTTTGCGGCGCGATTCGCAGCTTGGGGATGACCTCACACACGTCGTAGTTCCGGAAACTGTTGGCGGGACGGGTCTGCCAGTCCTGCCAGTCACCCTTGTAGGCCGGTGCGCTGGCGCGCCAGTCGCGATACAGGGAGTTGTTGAACTGACAGAACGGCTCACCGGCAGCCTCCCGCGCACGTTCCGCCGCGAGGTGTCGATCTCTTCCATACACCAGCGCCAGACTCGGACTGTCGTCGGCTGTGGACGCACACGACAGATTCCAGCCCCCCGTCTTGCGAACATCGACGACTCCAGCGGCATTCAGCATCTCCTCCCGCTGCAACAGCTTCCCGTCCTGCGAACTGACGTAGCGCAATGGCAAACTGGAGATCCGCGTGCCGCCCCACGGCGCGTTCAGGTGATCAAACACCACGTCGTCGCGAACGCTGAAGTTGTGAACCACCCAGGTGAGCTCAATGATTCCGTCGCCGACATCACGAACCTGCGTGTAGTAGAGCAGCGGCGCTCGATGCACCGTCTTGACCTGCGGGACGAGTCCCCAGTTGAGCATGCGGTAACAACGTTCTTCGGCGCGGAGATCGGATGCGAGCAGAGGGCAGTACAGCGAGTCGATTGCCGCATCGCCCGGAATGTAGACCCCCGAATTGTGGACGAAGAAGTCGTTGCGGTAGGCCGATGCCTTCATACGCGCGATAACGTCCTCCGGAAGTGCGCCCGCCTTGACCGCAGAGTCGATCCCGTTGAAGCTCGTGCAAACCGCCACGAACTGCCAGACCTCATCGTTCCACGGGGAGATGTGACCCTTGCCCGGCCGCCACGACGGGGGCACGCTTTCCCCGAACGGCCCTCGCAGGGAATAGATCTGCCCCCCCTGCCCCATGCGCAGCGCGAACGAGTTGTCTGCCTCCTGCCGATGAGTCAGCTCCAGTTGGAAGACCTGCTGCTCGTCGAGTCGCGAATCCCATAAGCTGCCGCTGGGTGTATAGTCGAACGAAAAGTCGGTCTCGCCTTGTCTGTCTGCAGCGACCTGCACCACGGACTCCGGGAACACATCCAGCATGGACGGCGTCATCAGCTCGTCGCCATGACGGTGTTGCACCTGCCAGCGCAGGTTGCGGAACTCCGGCTTGGGCCCGCGCCACTTCTGGCCGACAAGTCGTGCCTTCCTGGTGTCGCCCCGCTCCGGATTTAGGTGCTCCGCCGGACTGAGTGTCAGTTCCCTGAGATGCTCCCAGTCATGCAGCGGCTCACCGGCAACATCCCGAAAGTCAGCCGGCGACAATGCGACCGCCTGCCATTCCCTTCCGCCGGACAGTTCGACTTCAGCGGCATGGCCATCAAGCAGTACAACCAGCGAGTTCCCGTGGTCCGCACGGACATCCAGCGCGAGTGTTGCCCCGGCCGGCGCTTTCCATACGTCGTCGTGAAGCTTGTGCGTCGTCAGTGCCCATGACTCAGGCTTCCGGGAAAACCACTCTTGCTCCCAGTCCCCCTGGAAACTTTCGATCAACAGCGCAGGCTGCAGCGTGGCCCGAGTGCCTGTCGACTGCAGTTCAGCCGGCGATGCCACTTGCAGTATCGAGGACAGGTTGAACTTCGTCGCCTTGTAGGTTCCATAGTAGTAGCCGGCACCGGTCACCGGAGGCTCCAGCGGATACAGCACGTTGGCATAGGCCCACACCGGTTTGTCCGTGCTGTGCAGAGGAAGCATCGCCGTCCATTGACCGTTTGCCTCGGTGGCGCGGGCATGATGCCAGTGGCGGTGCTTCGTGATCTCACGATCCCTGGGTGTTTCATCGGGCAGGCCCTGCTGGGTGTAGAAAACATCGACCGAGAGGATGGGCTTCGCGGGATCCGGTCGGACGGTAAACCGCGGAACTCCGTCGTCGGTTTCCAGTGTCAAACTCGATGCCGGAGTCTGCGGAACGGCAAACGTCCCCTGCAGCTGCTCTTCGAACCACAGCAACGTCGCGACTTCGTATTCCGGCGAATCCTGATGGCTGCGATGTGGCGAACAGGTAACTCGCCATTGACTGCTTGAGATCTCTGTGACGGCATGTGGGAGGTCACCGATGCGCCCGTGAAAATCGTTTGACGGACTCAGAAAGATGATTGGGCAGGACACTTCCTTCAAGCTGACATCGTCGCCGAGCGTCGCTCTGAACACTGGGCTCTCGTTGTCACGGTCGCTGATGCCGCCGCAGGATGGTGCGGCCGCCTTGACCCGCTCGTCAACCGCAGTCATCACAGTCAGCTTGCCACCCATCGAATGGCCATAGACACCAAGTCGCTCCCCATCGACTTCTGGCTGCTGTTCGAGAAATGTCAGCGCCCGTCGAGCGGCGAGAGCGCACAGAAACCAGCCGCTGTTGCGGGGCGATTCCACTTCATCCAGCGTCCATGCTGCCGGCCGATGCGCTCGGAAAGACGTTCCCGGGATTCCTGCCAGGTGCGTGGTAGCCATCCACGGCGCCCCAGTCAGTGGTCACCCGGTAGGCGGGATCCGCTGTCCTGCCCTTCCAGAACAGTGCGACGACTTCCGGGTCCACGCGATATCCCGGCGCGGACAGGCGACCGGCCCAGGCGATGGAGACCGTCGCGAATCCACGTTTCGCATTCGCCACGCACGCCCGGTGATCCGCGTACTGACCGCCTCCGTGGATCTGCACCAGCCCGGGAAGCCTCGCGCGACTCTCGGCGACACTTCCCGGAAATCCGTAGATCGCCGCCAGCCTGGCCTGCCGCCCCTTGAAGACACCGATACGAAATCGTACGACCCGCAACACGACGCCGTCTTCTTCCCATTCCTTGAGTGTTTCGGTTTCGAGAGGTTCTGCACGCGGATCGAATCCGGACCACATCTCGTCGAAGGTCTCGGGAGGCCGTTGGCCCTGCAGCGGGGGCAGCGTGTCCACGTCCTGGGCCTGGGCCTGGGCCGCCGAGAATCCGATGCACAACATTGCGATCAGTGAACCAACCAGCCTCGGGCTGCGCTCGTTTCGCATCAACATCCTGTCAGACCTTGCACCGCGGCATGGGATCGACACTCGTCTGTCACCTCGTTCGATCGAATGACTGCTCCGAGTCCACGGATGTGAGATTCATGGAAGGGTCAACCAGGAAAAACCTGCCTTCGTCGCTGATGCTGATCAAATCGCGCATCGAGTTGCAGGAACAGCGCGCTGCGCCTCGGCAGATGCTCAACACACACCCGCCCAAGGCCCAGCCTCCGTCGTTACCAGCTTTCAGGTTACTGTGGCGGTTGTCAACAGTTGAGCTTTCAAGGCCCCGGAGGCGATGCCGTCGTGGACGCATCGGGGGCTGCCCATCGAGGACTATTCGACATGCTTCACCTGGCGGCTGCCCGTAGCGCCAGGCGGCTGCCGCTCACGTGTCCCCGAGTTGTTCAGCGGTCATCGCGCCGATGCCGGCGCCGCTGCAACGAGCTCCCCTGGCTGAGCAACCGGGCTTCGCTGCGGCGAACCGGACTCAGGCACCCTCACCACCTGGGACCAGGACCCCAATGCGGCATGCCCTGCCAGGGGGGGAGAGGCCTCGACGCGATGGACGGTCCAGCGGCACTCGCCCGTCGCGTTCGCTACAATCCGGCTGCAGCTCGTTCGAAGTACGTGGTCGGCGACCGTCTCCTCAGCGGAAGTACTGGCTGGCTGATGTTCACCGGCATCGAGCACCGCGACAATCGCATCGTCACGGTTTGCTCGGTGCGCCGAGGATGTCGGAGTTTGTCCGCAACTCTCTTTTCCAGATGTGAAAGCCCTGCACGATGAATATCAGCTCGATTGGCCTTCTTCTGTTTCTTGTCCCCTTGGCGGTGGCGCGCAGGATGATCGGGAAAAACTGATCTTTGAAGACCGCTTCGAACGCGACGAATCCCAGGACACCACGGACGAGATCGGCAACGGCTGGGGCTCAAACAGCAGGACACGCGCGGGCGGCCACAAGCAGGTCGACCTCAAGGATGGGGCAATGCACATCGACATGCACCCGACGGCCGACCATGCCGTGTCCGTGACGCACGAGGCGGAGTTCCGCGATGGTGTCGTGGAACTGCGGTTCCTGCTCGAGGATGAACGGGACACTCTCGGTCTCGACTTCGCAGATCTGAAGTTCAAGGACGTCCACGCCGGGCATCTCTTCAAGGTCGATGTCGGAACCCGGCATGTTCAGATCAACGATATGAAGACTGGGGACATGAACATGAGCGTGTATGACGCGAAGAAGGCGAAATCGCTCACCGCTGCACAGAAGGCCTTTCTCGCGACGACGAAGAAGAGGTTTCCCGTGAAAACCGCGCCGGGTGAATGGCACAACCTCCGAATTGAAATCCGCGGTGAGACGGTTTCCGTCACCATCGATGGGGAGCTGGCCGGCACCTTTACTTCGCGCGGCTTTGCTCATCCGACCAAGCGGATGCTGCGTCTCGCTGTGCCGCGGAGCGCCGTCGTGGACGACGTGCAGGTGTTTTCTATGACGACAGCCGCCAGTTAGCCAGATCGTTCCCCTCGGACCATTCCCGTCTGCACAGAGCCTCTCATTCATGAACAACATGCGACAGACCGTCTCGTGCGTTTGCCTGCTGACCCTCAGTGTCTCCGTGCCCTGGCAGATTGCCTCGGCCGCGGCCCAACCTAACATCCTTCTGATTGTCTCCGACGACCAGGGATATGCGGACGTCGGGTTTCAGGGCTGCGAAGACATCCCAACGCCCCATCTGGATCGACTGGCGCGCGAGGGCGTGCACTGCACGAGCGGCTACGTGTCGCATCCTTTCTGCAGTCCGACGCGCGCCGGGCTGATGACCGGGCGGTATCAGCACCGCTTCGGACATCAGCACAACCCCTTCTACGATCCTGCCGATCACCGGGAAGGCCTGCCGCTGACCGAGAAGCTGCTGCCGGAGTTTCTCGGCAACGCGGGCTACACCACGGGCTGGATCGGGAAGTGGCATCTGGGAGCAGCGCCGGAATTCCGCCCGGAGAATCGCGGCTTTGCAGAGACGTTTGGGTTCATCGGTGGTGGGCACAAGTTCCTCAACTGGGAGGTGAGGATCGGCAACGAGTACACGGTCCCGATCGAACGGAACGGCCAACCAGTGGAAGTCACCGAGCACCTGACGACCCTGTTCGGCGCCGAAGCCGCCGCGTTTGTGGAACGGCATCGCGGCGAGCCGTGGTTCCTCTACCTGGCGTTCAACGCTCCGCACACGCCCCACGAGCCGACGCCAGAACGCCTGGCACGCTTTGCCTCGATTGAAGACCCGGTTCGGCGTAACTACGCCGCCCAGGTCAGCCTGCTGGACGACGCCATCGGCGAAACGCTCGACGCGCTGCGAGCCACAGGGCAGGACCGGAATACAC
The DNA here is from genome assembly GCA_963715185.1 of uncultured Planctomycetaceae bacterium. Taxonomy (GTDB): domain Bacteria; phylum Planctomycetota; class Planctomycetia; order Planctomycetales; family Planctomycetaceae; genus CAVPPT01. The sequence continues at coordinate 36,575 of CAVQRG010000005.1, read as the reverse complement.
TCGTGTTCTTCTTCAGCGACAACGGCGGCCCCATCACCAAGAACGGATCGCGCAACGATCCGCTAAGGGGTGCCAAGGGCGATGTCTACGAAGGCGGCGTGCGAGTTCCTTTCGTGGTGAAGTGGGCGGCAGGCCTTCCCGCCGGAAGAACCTATGACTCGCCCGTCAGCTCGCTCGACGTGTTTGCAACAGCACTGGCCGTCGCTGAGGCGGAAATGCCATCCGACCGCAAGTACGATAGCGTCAACCTCATTCCTTACCTGAGCGGCGAGAAGACTGGGGCACCACACGACATCCTGTTCTGGCGCAGCGGACCCAATCGGGCCGTCCGTCAAGGAGACTCCAAGCTGGTCGAGGCCGGTCCGAAGCAGCGGGCACTCTACAACCTGCCATCCGACATCAGCGAGAAGGCCGATGTGCTCGGCAAGCATCCTGCGGATGCCGGTCACCTGACTTCTGCACTGGACACATGGGACCAGGAGATGGTGCCCCCCGCTTTTCCAGGGACCAACGGACGTGGAAAGCCGAAGCCGAATCGAGGCAAGCGAATCACTCCTCCTCAAGGCACGGCTGTCCCCTGACAATCTCGTTCGGCCCGCTTCCGGGAGTCCAGTCATGCATCATCTGAATCTGACGCTCTGCGTCACACTGCCGACGCTGCTGTTCACCGCGACGGCTTCCGGCCAGTCGCCCTCCGTCAGACGCCCGAACTTCGCCTGGATCATTGCGGACGACATGTCGCCAGACACGGCGGCTTATGGTGTCGCTGGTATCGCGACGCCGAACCTGGATCGGCTTGCCGCGGATGGCAGACGCTACGATCGGGCCTACGCCACCGCGCCGGTTTGCAGTTCTTCGCGTTCGGCCCTGATCCTTGGCTGTTATCAGACAACGACGGGGCTGCATCCTCACGATGTCGAGAATCCACAGCCGCTACCAGCGCCTTATGTACCGCTGCCGACGTTGCTGCGGCAGGCGGGCTGGTTTGTCACCAACGCGGCCGCACCCGAGATGAACCCCGGAGGTAGTGTTTCCCGGGGCAAGACGCACTACAACTTCGCGCACTCTGCGGCAACTCTGTTCGACGGTGATGACTGGACGCAGCGAAGCCCGGGACAGCCTTTCTTCGCGCAGTTCCAGATCAAGCAGCCGCACCGTCCGTTCGCCATTCCGGAGAGCTATGATGAAACCGCGCTCCAAGCCATCACCATCCCAGCCAATTATCCGGATCATCCCCTCGTACGGCGAGACTGGTATGCGTACCAGCGCAGCGTCGAGATCGTCGATCAGCGCGTGGGAATCATCCTCGATCAACTTCAGCAGGCAGGCGTCCTCGACGACACGGTCGTTATCTTCTTCGGCGACCACGGACGGGCCATGCCCTGGGGCAAGCAATGGCTCAGTGTTGAAGGTCTGCAGGTGCCTTTGCTGATAATGGGACCGGGGATTGAGCGAGGCAGCGTTGAACACCGTCTCGTGAGCCTCATCGATCTCGCGCCCTCGATGCTCGCGCTGGCCGGACTGCCGATTCCTGCATGGATGGAGGGACGGGATGTTCTGGCGGGTGAGTTTCCGGCCCGCACCCGTATCTTTGCCGCGCGCGACCGTTGCGGCGACGCCATGGACCGCAGCCGCGCGGTCATTGCCGAACATCACCTGCTCGTGCGAAACGACCAACCGGAACTCTCCCGTCTGAACTGGTCCAGCTACAAGGAGGAGGCGTATCCCGGGATACCGCTGCTGCGGACGCTGCTCACGTCGAGCCAACTCGATCCCGTCCAGTCGTCCTGGCTGGCTGCGCCGCGACCTGAGACCGAGTTGTACGATCTGCAGGCCGACCCCGAGGGGATTCACAACGTGGCTGCTGACCCGGCTTACCAGCACATTATCAGCGATCTGGGACGTCAGCTCGCGGTGCACTTTGAGGCCGCCAGGGACAAGGGTCTGGCCGGCGATCCCGCGACCGAGCCGCCGCTCGCCGAGATCCAGATGCGGAAACGTCAACACTACAACCGCGTCTGGAGATCCCGCCTGCAAGAACCCGAACCGACCGACGCCGATCGCCTCCGCTGGTGGCTGCAGCAATATGGCCTGGACGAGACCGCCACAAATGAACCGCGGCCTGCTGACGGCCGCCCCGACAACGACTAGAGTGTCGCCGGCGCTCCCGACCACCTCGCGCAGACGCTCTGATGGTTCTCACACGGGTTCGCGGCCGATCACCATGCTGTGCTAGAGTGGCTCTCGCGAGGAGGGAGCCGCCGCGGTCGACGACGGTACCAGAACTGCTCGGGACGACTCGATGGCACGTACGCTGCCGACGGTTTTCATCAGCTCGACAACCAAGGATCTCGAATCGCATCGAGATGCGGCCTTCGACGTGCTGTATCAGGCAGGGCTGCACCCGGTGGTCCAGCGACACTTTGCGCCGGATCATCGCGACCTCGTCCGCTATCTGCGGGATCACGTGGCGGCCTGTGATGCCGTCATCTGCCTGGTGGGGAACGTGTGTGGCGATGGTCCGCAAGGCCTGGACCCGCCGCGGTCCTATACACAACTGGAGTACGACTACGCCCGTGCGCACGACATCCCCGTGTTCGTGTTTCTCACGTCGGACAACTGTGACGTAGCACAGTTCACGGAAGCGGACGAGCGGGCTGTTCAGCAGTCACGACATCGCCAGGCGATCCTGGATTCCGGAGTCAAGTGGGAGTCCTTCGCCAGCCTCGACGAACTTCGCACGAAGATCGCCCTGGTGGCCAGTCATCCAGTTCTGCAGCAGACGTCGGGGCGCCTGCCGTTCGCCATGCTGCATCCCCCGAAAGCGCCAGCGTACTTTGCCGGGCGGCACCTGGAGCTGCAGCAGCTCAACCGAGCCACTTCGGAGGACCGTCCCGTCATCGTGGCCGTGCTCGGACTCGGAGGCCAGGGGAAGTCGACCCTGGTGGCCGAATGGTGGCATGGCGAAGACCGACCGGACTTTGACGCGGGCTTCTGGTGTACCGCTTATCGGGATGGATTCACGTTCGACGAGTTCCTGGATGAACTGCTCAAGTATCTGTTGCAGGGGCGCTTTGCCAAGCAGGAGCATCCCACACTCGTGGCGCGCACGCGTCTGGCTGTCGAGCTCCTGCAAGAGCGACGTGTGCTCCTGGTGATCGATGGCTTTGAGCGCTGGCTTAACGGCTGGACGGGTGGCCTCCACGATCCCGATCTGGCGGAACGCGTCAACCAGCGCGAATCCTCACAGGCAGGCGTCGATCAGTTCCTCAGCGACCTGAGTGGACTGCACAACGGCACCCACCTCATTCTGACATCCCGCGCGCTGCCCGCTGTTCTGGATGATGCGGAGTATCGCGTTGTCCCGGTCGACGATGATGGCGAGCATCTGGCGTTGCAGGGCCTCGATGAGGTCTCGGCCATCGAGATGCTGCGGGCCGCCGGTGCGAAGGGAGACGATCAGCAACTGCTGCGAGTGGCGGATGCCTATGACCGGCACCCCCTGGCCCTGACCGTGCTGGGAACACTGTTGAAGAAGAGATTCGGTGGGCGGATTGACAGGGTCAGCCGCATTCAGGTGCTCGACCACCGCGAACGTCTGTACAAACTTCTGGAGGAATCGCGTCAGGCCCTGCGTGCGGACGAACACACACAGCAGTTTCTGCATGTGGCCACCCAGTGCCTTGAAAACCCCACATTGACGACGGTGGCGGCTGGCATGGGGCTCGACGTCCGGCAACATCCCGAACAGGCCGACGACCTGATGGAACCGGCGATCCTGCTCTCCGACTGGCAGCTGGCAACATGGGACGGCGAGGCGGAGCGTGTGGGCTTCCATGCGGTCGTCAAGCAGTACTTCGCCGCACAGGCACGCGATCCGGAACAGATCCACGGCCGGCTCTGCGACTGGTATTCCGAACAGGAGATTCCCCTCACCGCGAGTAGTCTGGACGAAGCGCGGCCCCGGATCCTGGCCATCGAGCATGCGCTGCGTGCCGGTCGACTGGAGTCCTGCCAGCATCTCGTGTATGGCCCCCTGACCACCCAGTACTCTTTCGTCGAATGGCTCTCAGTCTGGGGGCATCTGCAGCTGGGAATCGACCTGCTGGGGCGGATCCTGGAGAAGGCGCCTGCGGAGCTCGTGCTGCAGTTGCAGTTGTCGCGAGCGTCGATGCGCAGGCAACTGGGGTCAATCCGGGAGGCCGTCGCAGACCTCACGGACATCATTCAGGCCATCGAGATACGAGAGGGAGTGCCTGTCACCTCAGCCGCTGAGCTGCTCGCGACCGCCTACGTCAACCGCGGCAATGCACTCTGGCAGTTGCATGGCACCGAACAGACGATCGAAGACTATGACCGGGCAGTCAGCCTCTACGAACAGTTAGCGCGACAGTCTCCCCCGGCACTCATCGCCCTGGCCGAAACACGCATGAATCGTGGCATCACGCTGAGATCTTGCGGGTGGACCGAGCGAGCGCTGCACGATCTCGATATGGCCGTCAACTTCCAGAGACTGCTGGTGCTGCAGGGAGATCAGCGACGCGCAGACCTCGCTGGCGTATGCCCTGGCGAATCGTGGCACGATTCGGGCCGACACCGATGATCACGAGCTGGCACTGGCCGATCTGCACGAAGCCCTCGCCCTGTACGAAAAGGAACTGGACGCTGGGCGTGAGGAGTTGCGATCACGTGCCGCTCAGGTGACGATTACGCTGGCAGCCACGCTCAGCAACGCCGGGCGCAACGACGAGGCCCTGGACCAACTCCGCGCGGCCATCGACGCCCTCGACATGCAGGTCCGTCGCGGCCGAGGTGATCTGGAACAGTCGCTGGCACTGGGGCAGATGAACTTCGGTCTGGCGGCACTGCGAGCCCGCAAGCTCCCTGAGGCCGAGCAGGCCCTCAACAACGCGATTGACTGCTTCCAGCGGCTCTACGACTGCGGACGTGAGGACATCCGAGGATGGCTCGGTCATGCGCAGTTGATCCGGACGGAAGTTCTGTTCCGAAGTGGACAGGAATCTGCCGCTGCTGCGGATCGCGAAGCAGGATTCGCCCACCTCGACGCACTGACTGCGCAGAACGTGCCGATCGCCCGACTGATCGCGATTCGCAAAGCATTCGACACCGCCGCATACCTTCCGGACAGCGACTCCGCACACCGGCTGAACCAGATCCTCTGTGACCTGCATGAGCAATGCGAGAACATTCGCGTACCAGAACGATTCTTGCATGAGCTACGCACAGGTCTCGGGCGGATTGAGCCAGTCAGATCGAAGCTGATGGCCGCCGGTCTGGACGACGTGCGACTGCAGAAACTGGAGAAACGTCTGGAGTCGTGTTAGAGTGCACCTCGACTGGCGAACGCCAGTCGTGCGTGGATTTGGCCGCTGTCTGACCTCGTCAGCCGAGAGCGTGCAATGGGACTGCGAACGACGGACAACCTGAACCTGGAGCCCAGGGATCAATCCCCGGCTTTCCTGAGTCCTCAGCATGCCGTGCCCCCCGCACCCCCGCTCGTGCCCGGTGACTTCTCTCCCGCGATGATGCAGGCGTTGGTCCAGCTCTTCCGCGAAAAGACCGATGCGGAAATCGCCACGCTGATCCCGGGGACAACCACACAGAAGGCGGCCGACATCCGCAACATGCTGAACAACGCCGGACTGCTGTAGACAGACATCCGTGGCTCGGTCACCGTACGGCTCGCCACAGTCCATTTCATACTCTGACCAGGAGACGGGCCATGGGCGAACTGAGACAGACCGACAATGCTGATCTGGATCCACAGGATCTCTTCAACGCGTCGTTTCAGCCTGTGATTGGCCGGTCCCCGTCCCCCTCGGCCAGCCAGTCGCAGGGAACCCTGGAAGGCGTCATTCAACTGTTCCGCCAGAAGACCGACGGCGAAATTGCCGTGCTGATCCCAGGCACGACGCCCGCAAAAGCCGCCGAGATCCGCGCAATGCTGCAGGCCGCGGGACTGCTGTAGTCAGCCCCCAGGGGTCGCAGGCCTGAACAGGTCCCCGAGGCTTTCTCAGATCGCCGTCTCGGGGTCGTCTGTTCAGCACTCCTCTCTCTTCTCTCACGCGCCGGGAGCGGGCGATGGCTGCACAGTGGCGGACAGTTCGTGTCTTCATCTCGTCCACGTTTCGGGACATGCATTCGGAGCGGGACTACCTGGTGAAGGTGGTCTTCCCCGCCCTGCGGGAACGGCTGGAACCGCATCGAGTTCACCTGGTCGACATCGACCTGCGGTGGGGCATCACCGAGGAGCAGGCCGACAACGACCAGGTTCTCGACCTGTGCCTCAATCAGATCGATGAGTGTCGGCCCTTCTTCCTGGGACTGCTGGGCGAGCGCTACGGCTGGGTGCCCGAGGAGCTGCCTGACGACAAGTCAAAGCACGGCTGGACGCAACTGCACACCGGCAAGAGCGTCACCGAACTGGAAATCCTGTGGGGCGTGCTGCTCAAAGAGAAGATGCACGACCACGGTCTGTTCTTCTTCCGCGACCCGGCCTACGTCAGCGACGTCCCGGAGGCGAAGCGGAGCGAAGTTGAGGCCGAGAGCCCCGACTCGGCCCAGAAACTCAAGACACTCAAACAGCAGATCCGGGACGCGAACCTGCCGATCCCGATCATGGAAGACTATCCCTGCCAATATGCGGGACTGGGAATCAAGTGGGGACTCGCCAAGTTCGACCTGAATGAGGCCGACATCGAGGCGCTGGAAGAAGTCGCCGACGACGGACTGGTCGACAACGACGAATACGCCGGCCTCGATGAGCGATTGAGGTCCATCGTGCACCGGTACGGTGTCGTTTCGCTCACGGGTCTGGAGGAGTTCGGTCGCCAGGTCTTCGACCGGCTCTGGAATGCCATCCGCAAGGAATTGGCGCTGCCCGAATCTCCGGCAGAGGAAGCGAGCGCAGACCCCCTGGCGGTCGAGCGCGGCTATCACGAGCGGTTCATGGAGTCCCGCCTGCGGGTCTACGTCGGACGCGAGTCGCTGCAGCAGGCACTGACGACGTTCGCAAATGGCGACGGCGAACAGCCGGCCCTGGTGACCGGCCCGTCGGGATCGGGGAAGTCGGCCGCGCTGGCGAAGTTCGCCCGGGACTACGCCGCCGGTCATCCCGAGGTGCTGATCATCCCGCACTTCGTGGGGGCCAGTCCCAGCTCCACCGGTCTGCGGCAGACGCTGCACCGCTTCTGTTCGATTCTCAAGCGAGAGTTCAGCTTCGAAGAGGACGTCCCTCCCGACACCAACTCGTTGATCACGACATTCCGGGAGTTCGTCACGCAGGTGCCGGCAGACCGTCGGGTGCTGCTGGTGATCGACGCCCTCAACCAGTTGGACGAGTCGGAGAACGCCCAGCAGCTGAACTGGCTGCCGTGGCAGTTCCCCGCCCATGTGAAGGTGATTGTGAGCTGCATCGACGATCCGGGTCGCGAGGAACTGGTGCTGCAGGCCTTCACGCACCGTCAGCACGAGCGAATCGATGTTCCGCCGTTGTCAGACCAGGAACGTATCGACATCGTCAAACAGATCCCGTCACTCTCCGCGAAGACGCTCAACCCCCAGCAGGTTCAGCTTCTGCTCAGCAACCCGGCGACGCAGAACCCACTGTTCCTGCTGGTGGCGCTGGAGGAACTGCGGGGGTTCGGCTCGTTCGAGCAGCTCAATCGACGGATCGAACAGTTCCCCCGTGGTGAGGAGGCAGTCACCGAGCTGTTTGTCCAGGTGATCCACCGCCTGCAGGACGAGTTCGACGAATTCACCGTCTACGAAGTGCTGTCGCTGCTGGCCAGCGCCCGGCGGGGCCTCTCCGACCGCGAACTGCTGGACCTGATCGAGGGAACCTCGGTCGCGATGACCGACAGCAGCAGCGATCTGTTCCCCATCCTGCGGCAGTTGCGACCGTACCTCCAGCACCGGGGCGAACTCCGCGACTTCTTCCACCGCAATCTGTACAAAGCGGTCGACCAGCAGTTCCTCCCCGACGATGCCGCCCGCAGCGCCGCCCACTCTCAACTCGCGACGTACTTCGCAGATCAGGACTACTGGCTCGAATCTGTCGAAGAACAGCGGCGCGCGCCCGTCGCCTGCCACCGACATTGCGTCCGGCCAACGTCCGCAAGGTGGACGAACTCCCCTGGCAGCTCTTGCAGGCGGCTGACTGGCAGAACTCCGAGCGGCTGCTGACCGACGCAGCCTTTCTGGAAGCCAAGGTCGAAGCGGGCATGGTGTTCGACCTGAACGCCGACTACGCCGCCGCACTCGACGTTCTTCCGGAACTTCAGCAGGAACGGGCCCTGGAGCGGCAGCGTCGCGACACAGTTGCGACACTACGGCGATCAGCTTGTGAAATATGCCGCCGCCCGCGGCCAGGGCGTTCCACCTACCGGAACCGCCCGACACACGACCTGCCCAGGAACTGATGCGGCAGGCCGAGGCGCGGTCCCAGGACGAGAGCAGAGAGCCGGAGCCTGCGTCGCCTGCCGCTCGCATCCAGGCGTTCGCCAGCTTCGTGTCGTCGCACACTCATCTGCTGGAGCGGTTTCCCGATCAGGCGCTGCCGATCGCCTTCAATCACGCCGCCGGCGGGCTGGTAGCGGAAGGAGCCGAAAGATTGCTGACTTCAGGATCGAGACCCTGGCTGCGTCGCCACAACCGTCCCCCCGCTCCGCCGGAAATCCCACTGTGCCTGAGGACGCTCGCCGGACACGCAGCATCCGGTGTCACCGCCGTGGCGCTCACTCCCGACGGGCACACGGCCGTCTCGGGCAGTCATGACGAGACGCTCCGCGTGTGGGACGTCGCCAGCGGGAAATGTCTGAGGACGCTCGATGGACACACAGGTCGGACACTGTCGTACGCGCGTTCGACGGCCCACCTCCCGACAGGACATACGCTCCGCGGTGGGACGTCACGCGGAGGTGCATGACTCGCTGTACGGCATGGGCTTACGCCGTGACGGAACCACGGCTCGTTCTCAGCCAGTCGATGACGAAGACGCTCCGCGTGTGGGACGTCGTCAGTGGAGAATGCCTCAGGACACTGCGAGGGACACACGGAGTGCGGTCAAGGCCGTGGCGCTCACGCCCGACGGGCATACGGCCGTCTCGGCCAGTGAGGAGTAAGACGCTCCGCGTGTGGGACGTCGCCAGCGGGGAATGCCTGAGGACACTCCAGGGACACACGAGTGCGGTCGACGGCCGTGGCGCTCACGCCCGACGGGAAGACGGCCGTCTCCGCCAGTTACGGACAGCACGCTCCGCGTGTGGGACGTCGACAGCGGGGAATGCCTCAGGACCCTCGACAGGACACACGTGCTGGGTCGATGCCGTGGCGCTCACACCCGACGGCCACACGGCCGTCTCCGCCAGCGTACGTGACAAACCCTCCGCGTGTGGGACGTCGCCAGCGGGGAATGCCTCGAGGACGCTCGACAGGACACACGGAACGGTCAACGCCGTGGCGCTCACGCCCGACGGGAACACGGCCGTCTCGGCCAGTGAGTGACAAGTACGCTTCGCGTGTGGGACGTCACCAGTGGGGAATGCCTGAGGACGCTCGCAGGACACACGGGTCGAGGGTCAACGCCGTGGCGCTCACGCCTGACGGGCACACGGCCGTCTCGGCCAGTCAGACGAGACACTCCGCGTGTGGGACGTCGCCAGCGGGGAATGCCTGAGGACGCTCGCAGGGACACTCGCATGGGTCGTCGCCGTGGCGCTCACGCCCGACGGGCACACGGCCGTCTCCGCCAGTGTGGACAATACCCTCCGCGTGTGGGACGTCGCCACGCGGGGAATGCCTCAGGACGCTCGAGGGACACACGGCAGATGGTCTGCGCCGTGGCGATCACGCCCGACGGACACACGGCCGTCTCCGCCAGTGAGGACGAGACCCTCCGCGTGTGGGACGTCGCCACGGGGGAATGCCTGCAGGACGCTCACAGGACACACGGGTACGGTCAGCGGCCGTGGCGCTCACGCCCGACGGGAACACGGCCGTCTCGGCCAGTGATGACCAGACGCTCCGTGTGTGGGACGTCGCCAGCGGGGGAATGCCTCAGGACGCTCCACGGACACACAGCACTGTGGTCGGGCCGTGGCGCTCACGCCCGACGGGCACACGGCCGTCTCGGCCAGTTTGCACAAGACGCTCCGCGTGTGGGACGTCGTCAGCGGAGAATGCCTGAGGACGCTCGCAGGGCACACTGAGTTGGATCGACGCCGTGGCGTTCACGCCCGACGGGCACACGGCCGTCTCGGCCAGTCACGACCAGACGCTCCGCGTGTGGGACGTCGCCAGCGGGGACTGCCTCAGGACACTCGCGGACACACGGATTTGGTCAGCGCCGTGGTCGCTCACGCCCGACGGGCACACGGCCGTCTCGGCCAGTAAGGACCAGACACTCCGCGTGTGGGACGTCAGCACAGGGGAGTCCGTAGTCGCCATCTATCCGGTCGACGGAGTCGGCGACCGCCGTTGCGGTCGCTGCCGACAATCGCATCGTCGCCGGCACCGAGAGCGGCCAGTTGCATTTTCTTACGCTTTGCAATTGGCCGTAATTGAACTGCAATCCAGCGCGGCTGTCGGGAGTTCGATTCTTGAGCACTACCTTCGACCGGGCAAGTCACCCAAGTGAAGTCGCCTCAATGGACCGGAACCTGCGGATCAGCTTCGACCTGGACGACACGCTGGTGGTCTATGGGGATGCCGCACCGTGTGAGCCGTGCCGGATTCCCTTTCTGCTGCGTCTGTATCTGCGCGATCCGCTGCGTGCAGGGAGTCGTGATCTGCTGCACTCCTTACATGACCGCGGAGTGGAGATCTGGGTCTACACCACATCGCGGCGGAGTGAATTTGCCATTCGGCTCTGGTGGTGGTTCAACCGCCTGCCACGGTTGAGTGGCGTGGTCAATCAGGCGCGCCATGAGCAGGCAATGCGGCGGCTGGGGGTGGCCAATCCTCCGACGAAATTGCCCGGCCACTGGCAGATCGATGTGCATGTCGATGATTCAGACGGCGTTCGTCAGGAGCAATCTGCACACCACGCGGTGCGTGTTGTTGTCGTGGCCCCGACGGATGAGATGTGGGCGACCAAGGTCGTCGACGTTATCAGGCCACACTGGCCGCCTTCAGCCTGTCTCGAGAGCCTTTTCTGGATCTCTGCGATGGTATTCGGGAGCGCCAGTGCGGTATGAAGGGCCTGTTCCGTAACTCTCCCGATGCGTGCGTACTCGCCAGATGTTCCCCTTCCGTCGAATCTCGTGGTCCTGGGTCGCAGTGATCTGCCTGGCGGTGTTGGCGCTGGGGCTGGGACTGGTCGGGTTCCGTCGGCACTTTGCCGCGCTGGGAGAGACGCCCCCGCCGGGACAGGTGCTGTACCTCACGCTGCAGCTGTTCACGCTGGAATCGGGGGCAGTCACGCCCGTCAACACGCCGTTGCAGATTGCGCGGTTCCTGGCTCCGCTGGTCGCGGCCTACGCCATCATGCGGGCGCTGCTGAGGCTGATGTCGATCGAGGCCCGGCGCGGCTGGGTGTGGCTGACCGGGCGACATGTGGTGATCTGCGGGCTCGGGCGCAAGGGAGCCCGCCTCGTCGAACAACTGCGGGCCCTGGGCCAGCAGGTCGTCGTCATCGAAAGTGACGAGCAGAACGACGATCTGGTGCGCTGCCGGGAGCTGGGGGCGGTCACCATCATCGGGGCCGCCAACGAAGAATGGTGCTGCGGCGGGCGTTCGTCGACCGTGCGCGAACGCTGATCTCCGTCACGGGGGATGACCACACGAATGTCGAGACCGCCATGCTGGCCCACAAGCTGAAGCGGCAGGGTCCCCGCGCGCTGCTGCGGTGCATCATTCATGTGACCGACCCCCAGTTGCAGCGTGTGCTGAAAGAGCACGACGTCTATGCGCGGCGGGACGACCCGTTCGATCTCGAATACTTCAACACGTATGAAATCGGTGCGCGGATCATGCTGCGCGACCCGCCTCTCTGGCAGCCTCAGCGTGATGGCGCGACGAGTGTCCCTCATCTGCTGATCGTCGGACTGGGTCAGCTCGGACAGACGCTGCTCTGGCGGGCGGCACGCGACTGGCGGATCGACCGGAAGGACAGCACCAGCCGGCTCCGGGTGACCGTGGTCGACCGGGAGGCAACGGCCCGCGAACAGTGGCTGCAGTCGCGCTACCCTCGACTGACCGAGGTGGTCGATCTGCGCTGGTTGCCGATCGATGTCCACTCCCACTGTTTCGCGACCGGGGAGTTTCTCTGCGAGCAGTTGCAGGACGTTCCGGGTGTGACCGCCGCGTACATCTGTCTCAAGGATGATTCGCTGGCCACGTACGCAGCCCTCAATCTCCACCGTTGTCTGCGGGAACACACGATTCCGATGGTGGTCAGCATGTCGGAACAGGGGGGAATGTCGATGCTGGTGAACGGCGCACAGGAGGCGAGCGACACCAGCGCCTTGCGGGTGGTGGGACTGCTCGACATCGCCTGCTCGTGGGAACTGGTCTCCGGCGGGGCACGCGAGGTGCTCGCCCAGGCGTTACACCAGGGTTATCTGGGCCAGCAACTGGCGAAGCCGGAGCAGGCCGACACCTCACCCTCGCTGGCGCCCTGGGATGAGCTGCGCGAAGACCTGAAGGCTTCGAACCGGCGGCAGGTCGACCGGCTCAAGTCGCGGGTGCAGGCCTGCGGCTTCACGCTCGATCCGCGGGCGGAAGCGGATATCACACTGCTGGAGCTGACCGACGACGAAGCACATTGCCTGGCACGGCTCGAACACGAGCAGTGGCGTGAGGAACGCACGAAGTCTGGTTGGGTCTATGGTCCGCACAAGGATGCCGAGCAGCGGATCAGCCCCTATCTCAAGCCTTGGGAGGAATTGTCAGTCGCAGAGCAACAGTACAACTGCACCATTGCACGACAACTCCCAGCCGTTCTGGCCAAGGCCGACTACGCACTGCTGCGACGTCGGGAGCGTTAGGACCGTGTGCAGGCTTCTGCGGCGCCCGGCGAACTTGCGAGGCGGAACCTGAGGCTGCATACTGCCTTGCACGGTCTCTCCCGTCTTCTCCCTGCTGGAGCCCTGTTGTGCCTGTTCGTGCCTCTCGCGTACGCACGGTTGTGGTCGCTGGCGATCTCACCATGGACTGGAACCTGGCCCATTCTCCGGCCCCCGAGGGAGGCCCTGTGGGGTGGTCGACCGCCAGTCATAGCCGCGTCTCGCTGCAGCGCGGTGGAGCTGGTTTGCTGGCCGATCTGGCAAGCAAGGTGGCCACTGCAATTCAGAACCCTGATGAACCAATCCAGATCTTGTCGTGCGCAGAGCCGGAGGGAACGATCAGCCCGACCGATCCGCGATTCTATCACTCGTATGCGATGTGGCGCCGGGATGCCGATGGCAAGTGGCGCGTCGGCGGGTATCTGGGGGTGGACAGTACGCGGCTCGTCGATCCCTGCCAGGGGGACGCAGCGTACGTGAGTCGTGCCCCCGCGGACATCGTGGTCATCGATGATGCTGCACTCGGCTTTCGCAGTCAGCCGTCTCATTGGCCGGCGGCGCTTCATGCGATTGACGATTCCACGTGGGTTGTGCTGAAGATGGCCAGTCCCGTGGCCTCCGGGGATCTGTGGCAGCACCTCATGAAGTCGCATCCCGAGCGCCTGATCGTCGTGCTGACGGTTGACGACCTGCGGCAGACCGACGTGCAGATCAGTCGGCAGCTTTCCTGGGAGAGGACAGCCCAGGATGTTGCCTGGGAACTGGTGCACAACCCGCACGTCAATGGTCTGGGTCGTTGTGCCCATGCCGTCGTCTCGTTCGGAACCGCGGGAGCGATCCTGCACTCGCGGGAGAACGAAAGCGCACGGCGATGCCGACTGCTGTTCGACTCTACGGCGATGGAGGGACAATGGGAACGACCGGGCAATGGTCAGATGATCGGCAACACCGCCACTCTGACCTCGGCGATCGTGCGACAACTGCTGCTCGAGCCGGTCGATCCCGATCTGGTTTCTGCCATTCGCAGTGGCCTGGGGGCCATGCGTCACCTCTACCGGATCGGATACGGCAGTGCGGAGGGAACGGGCGACAATTTCGATGTGCAGTTTCCTCTGAACGAAGTCGTGGCGGCCATGCACGACCAGCCAGCACCGCTGGCGGAGATCGACGTGCAGGATCCCGTCCGGTTCCTGTCCGGTCCGCAGCCCGGGTCGTCCGAGGAAAGTACGCCAGGCCTGTGGACCATCCTGTCCGAGCGCCATCACGACGGTTTAGGACCGTTGAGCGAGCGGATTGTGATCGATGGGCTCGATGAGAGCCTGCGGGACTTCCCGGTCGGACACATTGGCCACATGACGACCGTCGACCGGCACGAAATCGAATCGCTGCGCTGTATCCAGAGCCTGATGTCCGAGTACTGCCGTCATCGTCAGAAGCGACCATTGTCGATCGCAGTGTTCGGACCACCTGGTTCCGGGAAGTCCTTCGGTGTCGAACAGGTGGCGAACTCGGTTCGCCCGGGTGAGATTCGGACGTTGACGTTCAACCTGTCTCAATTCGACGCTCCGGGGGAACTGCAGGGGGCTTTGCATCAGGTGCGGGATGTCGGACTGTCGGGGAAGATCCCGCTCGTGTTCTGGGATGAGTTCGACACACCTCTGGATGGCCAGCCGCTGGGTTGGTTGCGGTACTTTCTGGCGCCCATGCAGGACGGGGCCTTCCAGGAAGGGCAGATCACGCACCCGATTGGCCGCTGCATCTTTGTCTTCGCGGGAGGGACCTGTCCGCGGCTGGAGGAGTTCGGCAGCGATCTGACAAGCGAGCACGAACGCAAGACCGCCAAGCTGCCGGACTTCGTCAGCAGGTTGAAGGGCTACCTGGATGTTCTGGGGCCGAATCGCCAGCAGGGACCGCACACCCACGGCGATCCGCACTACATCATCCGCCGGGCGATCCTGCTGCGTTCGTTGATCGAGCGATCGACACCCCATCTGTTGACTTCCGTGAACGGAGTCCAGCGGCTGCGGATCGATCCGGGCGTGCTCCGCGCATTCCTGCAGGTGAGCCAGTTCAAACACGGTATCCGCTCGATGGAGTCGATCCTGGCGATGAGCCAACTCTCGGGCAAGGCCTCTTTTCAACGCTCCAGTCTTCCCGCCGAACATCTGCTCGACCTGCATGTGGAGGGGCGCGAGTTCCTGGCGCTGGTCCAGCAGATCTCGCTGACCGAGGACCTGGCCGAGTTGCTGGCGGAGGCGGCCCACGACGTCTGGATGGACGGCAAGCGACGTGATGGCTGGACCCACGGCGACACCAAGTGTGAACAGTCGAAGACTCATCCCTGGCTGCAGCCTTATCACCAGCTCCCCGAGGCCGCACGTGCCGCCAATCGTGTGACGGTGCGGACCATCCCGCAGAAGCTGGCGTTGGCCGGGTATGTGATGATGCCTGCCCGCAGTGACGAGCCGGCCTTGCAGTTTCCTGGAGACGATCTGGAACGGCTGGCCGCCTTCGAACACGACCTCTGGATGGCAGGCAAGCTCGAGGCCGGCTATACCCCCGGACCGCCGACCGCTGATGACCAGCGACGACATGAGTACCTCGTCTCCTGGAACGAGGTCCCGCCGCATATTCAGGAAAGTGACCGGGACCTCGTTCGCGGCATTCCACAGATCCTGATGCGAGCCGGGTATGCCGTCGTGCCATTGAAACAGCGGACCGAGAATCGTTGAACGCGCTTGACCCACAGGCCGACTCCTTGCCGCGCGGCGCTGAGGACTCCGGACCATCACACCCCGATGGCTTTGCCTACGAGTTGCGCATCGGTGTCACAGGACATCGGCATCTCCGGGATGCTGCAACCGTGACACAGACCGTGCGCCGGGTCCTGCAACACATCGACCGGACTCTCGGACCGCAGTCGCGGACGCCACTGGAGTGGATTGTGGTCTCGCCGATCGCCAAGGGGGCGGACCGGATCGTGGCCGAGCAAGTCCTGCGACTCCCGGCCTCCCGCCTGGAAGTGCTGACTCCGCTGGAACTGGACGAATACCGCAGGGATTTCGTCGAGGCCGACGACCGGGACGAGTTCGAACAACTGCTGCAAAGGGCTGCACATTCGCGCTGTGTCTCTCACCAGCCTCCCCCAGACATGAAGGATCCCGCGACGCTGCAGGAGTGGCGAAATCGCGCCTACATGCAGGTGGGACGCGCCGTCATCGATGCCAGCGAGATCGTCATTGCCATCTGGGATGGTCAGCCTTCGCGCGGGCTGGGAGGAACCGGTGATGTTGCCCGGCACGCACTGTCCCGCGAGCGACTGGTAATCTGGGTCGACGCGCTCAACCCATCGGCTGAGCCACTCCTGATCACGGGGGTCCACAACCGTCCCGATGGCCAACTGGCACTCGAGACGACGCCGCTCCCAGACGCCCCAAAACAACTGTCTCTCGGCTACCACCAGCTCGACGCCTACAACCGCGATGACAGTCTTCCTGCGGAGACGATCGCCCAGGCCTGCCAGCGCACCAGGCAGTGGTTCGAGCAACAGGCGCAGGCCGCAAAACTCCCCACGCCGGTGATCGAACTGATCCAGCGTGAGATCATCCCTCAGTTCGCCCGCGCTGACCGGCTGGCTGTGCACTATCGAGACCGGTATGTGGCGGCGACGACGAGTCTGTTCTCACTGTCGGCACTGGCCGTCAGCATTGCCGCCGCACAGGTGCTGCTGTTTTCCGAGCAGTTGTGGATCGTCGTTCTGGAACTCATCGCGATGGGAACAGCCGTGCTGCTGTGGCGTTGGTGCCGCCGTGAAGCCTGGCATGAGAAGTGGATCCACGATCGCTATCTGGCCGAACGCTGGCGCCTGGCGATCTTCACATTGCTGCTCGATCGCCCGCAGCAGTGGGGACAGCAGACACCCGGCGAAGCCCTCGCCTTCTATAGTGGACCGCAACACTGGTTGCTGGATGCGGCGCAGCAGTTGATTCGCGTGACCCGACAGTCGCTGTCGACCCCCGTCGACTTCCCTGCCGTCAAGACGTTTCTGATCGACGCCTGGCTGGACAACCAGCGGCAGTATCACGAGCAGAATGCACACCGCAAACACGAGCTGGCCCAGCGGGGACACCAGTTGGGAACATGGCTGTTCGTGGCCACGCTGGTGATGGTTGTGCTGCATCTGGCGGGGATTGGGCATCATGCCGGGGACCATGCCCCGGGCTGGGGCCGGCTGGACGCCTGGATCACCCTCCTGACCATCCTGCTCCCCGTGTGGGGGGCCGCCATTCATGCCATCACAAACCAGCTGGAGCTGGAGCGCATTGCGGCACGTTCCCAGCGGATGGCGTCGGTGCTGAATCTCGTGACGGATCGTGCCCGGGAGGCTGAGACACTCGACGAACTGCGCGAGGCGATCACCGAGGGGGAACAGGTCATGTCGCTGGAGAACCACGAGTGGTGGATTCTGCTCAGCTTTCGCCAGCCCGTCCTTCCGACCTGATCGCCCCCCACATCGTCCGTAAGTGCAAAGCCGACCAATCGCCGTGTGCCGGCATCGCACCGGGGTCTCGGCGGCCATCGCAATGTTGCGTCAGGCCGATCTGCTCGTCAGACAGCTCAATGGGTTCTGCCGAATGACGGACTTCGGAGTTGTCAGCCTCGGGTCCCTCATCGGAGAGCAAGAATGCCGCCCCGATGACCCCGCCCAGCAGGACAACCGCACATACGACGAAGATCGCCAGCCGCTGGGCGAGTGGCATCTCCTCGACGAACTCCTGGCTCGCCGCCGGTGCCTGCCACTCATCCCCTCGCCCCGCCGAGTATGCGGGAGAACCGCAGGCAAAGTCGTCGTCCGACTCATCATCGAATTGCGGCGCTTCGTAGTCCATGTCGTCGAAAGCAATGCACTCGTCAGACTCGTCATCGAGAGCGATGACCTCACCATCCGGTGCTGGGTCGTCGAAGTCATCGATGTCGTCGATCTCGAACGTTCCCGCCGAGGAATCGAAGTCGGCGTCTTCGGACATCTCGAAGTCCATATCCACGTCCACGGAACCACCGGTCTCATGGGATGTTGAAGCTGGCGCTTCGGCGTTGACGGTTGAAGGCGACGGGAATTCGATGGCGGAACCCGGGCCGGTCGAATCGATGTGCGTACTTGTCCGACTTCCGGACGCCGTCGAGTCCGTATCCGATTGCAGCTCGGACTGGCTGGGGCTCTCTGTGATGTACCTGCCCAGCAACTGGAAGTGCTTGGCCCGCAATTGCTCGGGGGGAAATCGGGGCGGTTCCTCAGGAAACGGCTGCTCCCAGTACGTGGGACGAATGAAGTTTGGCCGGTTGAGGGCGAGGGCGTACTCCCATTCCTGTCTGCAGAACTCCGACTTCATCGAGTTCTGCGACCAGAACAACTGAAAGACGTCCGCCTCCCGAATCATTCGCTCGAGGCCGGGATTCCACTCCTCACCTGCCCGGAGGTCGACGAGATCGCGCAGATAGCGGTCTCCCATCGCCGCTGCGTACCGTTCGAACTGCTCGACCACCGAGAGATCCTTCCGCGAGTACGAAGCGAAGATCTTGCGATAGGGACGCGTATCGACCCGTTGGGGTTTCGCCGCGTCGCCGACTCCCCGAGGCCACCTTCACGCGCAGGTCGGCCTGAGCGATCAGAATATCACCCAGAAACACCGTGAGCTGCCCCCGACAGGTCTGGCCCTTCGGGAATCAGGGGCCTTAAGCCGAAACTCGACCCGATGGACCGGCTCCTCCCAGAACAGGGTGTGCCGGGGAGGATTGCACCTCAGCCCCTCGAACTCGACGACGAACGTCAGTTCGCTCTCGCGGGGGATGGCCTGCCGACTCTCGTGCGTGCTCTGTCGATAACTGTTGATCGCGTCCCCCAAGAGCGCCTGGGCCTGTTGCCGCACCTCCTCCATAGGTTCGGGCTGGTCGGGGTGGGCGTCGGGAGGCAGCTCTTCGAGGTGGGCGAACACCAGCAGTGGCGTGTACTTCTCGGCCGGAATCTCGGCTCGGACAGTACGTCGTGAACTGCACGTTGTCATCGAGGTACGGAGAGCCCTCCTCAATGCGGAACATTGGGCGATTGGGGGGAGCGATTGCGATGGATCTCGAATCCGTGACGGGCCGCGTTCCGACATCTCCCGGTATCAGCAATCCCAGCAGTCTTTGCAGGTCGCTGAGTCCCCCATGCAGCAGGCAGCCCCGCGACTCGGCCGACACGCGAACACCGGGATCCCATTCCGAGCGGATGCGGCCAAGGAACGCTTCCGGGAGCCGGCTAGACATGGAAATCAGCGACCGGCACCGCTCGTCGGACCCGGCCTGGGAGGAATCAGGAAACCACTCGGCATTGCGCTTCTCCCCAGGGTCGTGCGAAGAGTCGATGTCACAGGTGAACAACAGGACGTTGCCATCCGAGGTGCACAGGCTGGTGAGTGACTCGGCGTAGGGCTGTGGGTCGCCCTCCGACGACTCGCCGTCCGTCACGAGGATCACGACCGGCGGAAAGCTGTCGGGATGCTCCTCGATCCAGTGTCGGCAGATCTCCTGCGCGCGGGCCAGGGCGGTGCAAGTCGGTGTGCCTCCTTCCGCTATCGCGGTGATCCAGTACGGGCACTGAGCCTCAGGCGAGGGGGTTTCCAACCCGCCCGCCACGCTCGGCATGCTGGTCGCCTCGCTCGCAACGAGGCAATGTTCGGAGACCTCCTTGATGCTCACGCGGTCGCGGCCCGCTAGATCTCCGGCGATGGCCGACTCCACGACGGGACTCCCTTCATCATTGGTACGGAATCCGATGACGGCCAGATCGAGCCAGTCTCGAATGTCGTCGCCTCGGTACGACTTGCACACCAACGCCGACAGCCAGCCGGTGATCACCCTCGCCACGGCGATGGCGCGCGTCGAAGCTCCGTCGTCCGATGGATCGGCCATCGACAACGACTGATCGATCAACAGCACGAAGAGTGCCTTGTGAGTCCGATTGACTTCCTGAGCGTATGGCATCATCGGCTCCGGGGCGTTACGAAGGTAACCTTATGGCGCTCGCCCGGGTTGGCAGCCTCAGGCCCGGTTTCCTGCGGCGCTCGCTTCTGCCGCTCATTCCATACGGCGGCGATATCAATGTCATCCGCTGCAATCAGCGACTGATTCCCCAGCAAGAACGTGAAGCGAACGCTGCTGTCTGTGAGACATGGCCGAGCCCTTGCCACGCCGTGCCGAGATGCCTCTCACAGTACGCCCGGGATGAGTGACATTCAAGGAAACACCGGCCGGCCTTCAGCAAGGCTGTGCACGCGGGCCCCTCGACCTTACCCGACTCGCCATGGTTACACACCGCTTCCTCACCCATGGCCTGGTGACGCCCGGCTGCCGGTTCTGATGTGGCACACGGACCCCGTCGTGTCCCGACCGATTCCGGCCGTGTCGCGAAGTCGCATGCAGACTCACGCTGGGCACCGCACGACCCGATGGGCACAATGGACATCTGGTGGCACGACGGGTCCTCTCGTGCTCCTGCCACCAGACGTACCGGCTGTTTCATCCTGTGCAAGGAACCTGATGAGCCATGCCAGATCGCCCAAAGATCCCTGTGTCGTTCTCTGGCCGCTCAGTCACGATCGCTTGTACCGACCAACAACGCTCCGAAGACTTCTACGTCCATGTCCTCGGCGCGACCCCTATTCCCGGCGATGGCTACGGCTGCCCGTGGTATCAACTTGGATCGCTGACGATCTCATTCCTCGCAAACGCTGAGCAAAGAAGCCCGGCTACATTCCCAGAACATGCGATGCCCGTCATGTGGCTCGAAGTTGATGACATCACGTTGGCACACGAACATCTGAAGAATGCTGGAACGCCTGTACATTCAAGCTCCTGATGACGGTCTGTTCATGATGGTTGCTGATCCCGATGGTCTGGTGATCGAGATTTGGCAACGGGACAATGACGATGCGGACGGTGCTTGATGATCACGGCCCCCGAAATGCCGCAGGTCAATGGAAACACACACGGCATCAGTGCATTCAGAGTCTGATCGAGCGTGCCGCCTGCCCGCGCACTGCCGCGAACGCCCGGAGACGCCTGTCGGGCGCTGGGTGGATCAAGTCGAGTCTCTGAGCCCCGTCATTCAGTCGGCGCGGCGAAGCGGGCTGTCAGACGCGCCGTGTCCTCCGCGGTCCAGTCCGACGGATCCGTGACCGCGATCCACGCGTCGATGTAACTCGATGGGGAATAGTTGTGGCCGTAACCCAGTGGGATGCTGGTGGCCATCGGCAGATCGAACCCGATCTGCAACGACGTCACCAGGGGATACCACGTCAGGTAAGGTGAGACGTCCGGCCCGCGATCCCCGATGAGCCATTGCGGCCGCCGGTAGGCCAGGTCCTCCGAGAAGAAGACCATGGGATCGCTGGCGTACTGGATGTAGACCCAGCGCATCGGACCCCACCGTTGACCGGTCTCGAGGGCATTCCTCTGTGCGGTAAAGCGCACCACGGCCCCGTCGTGAATTCGGGGCAGCCACTCGGGCGATCCGGGGTTGCGTGACTCAACGATCGTCGACCACTGGCTGCTCGGAAAGGGCGGACCACTCCAGACGGCCCCCTGGATCGGATCCTCGAAGATAGTAAACAGATTGGCGCAGGCCTCGGAACCGAGTGATCCCAGACTCAGCCCATGCAGATAGAGTCGCGGGCGGCTGTCGGTGGGGAGCGTTTTCCAGTAGGCATAGATCTCATCGAACAGTGCTCGCGCGAGACAATGGAACGCTGCGGGTCCACGATGATGGTCATCCAGCTGGGCAGGTACGAGTACTGCATACTGACAATGGCCGAGTCGCCGCCATGCAGATACTCGAGCGTGTTGACGGCACTGGGGTCGAGCCAGCCCGTCCCTGTGGGCGTGGCGACGACGAGGAGCGATCGGCGGAAGCCTCCCACACGCTTGAGTTCTTCCAGCGCCAGCTTCGCCTGTTGTCGCTTGTCGGGGGCAGACCGCATGCCGACGTAGACACGAATGGGCGCGAGACATTCCCGGTTCAGGAATTCCGTCAGCTCAGTCTGGGTCGGACCACCGACCAGGAAGTTCTTGCCACGGCGTCCGATGGTGTCCCAGTCGACGATCGACTCGGGACTGCCGCACATCAGGGGATCAACTGGCTGCTCGACCCCCTCGTCGATCAGTTCATCGGCATACAGGAAAGACGCATCGGCGGCATCCAGCAGTCGGCGCCCCAGCACGCCGTTGACCAGAAACATCAGCATGAATCCAACGATCGTGGCACTGAGCACGAGCGAGATGCGCCGGGGGACAAAGCGGTTGAGAGTCTTCGAGACGAACGCACCTGCCGTAATCACCAGGCGTGAGACTGCAACAAGCAGCACCCCGAATCCGACCGCGATGAGCATCGTCGTGACGGGGTAGGCACTCTCCAGGCGAGGCATGTCCATCAGCTGGCGAATCGAGTTCTGCCAGAATGTCATTTGTCGCAGACAGACGAGAATCACGCCGATAACCACCACAGTGGTCACGCACTTCGAAAGTGTTTGCAGACTCCGGGAGGGCTTGGGGAGTTCCAGAAAGTCGTACAGGAGCAGCGCCGCGATGCCGACAGCGTACCCGATGGCCAGGGCGAATCCCGACAGCAATCCCTGCACGAGGTAATGCCGAGGCAGCAGCGAGGGTGTCACCGATGCCGAAAAGAACAACGTCGCGAACACCAGACCGACAAAGGAGAACGAGTTCCAGTAACGGGACGGCCACTTCTTCCAGGACATGCAACAGAGCTCCTCGGGTGCACCTTACCAATCAGAGTCTATCGATCCGCATGCACGATGGGACAGTAGATCCTCGAGATCTTCGTCGTTGCGTGCTCCCCCGCCCCGTCAATGCGACTTGCGGAATGTGTTCCCCATCGATGCATCCCGCTCCACTTCGCGTGGCGATCAGACTCTCCTGCAGGACGGGCCGTCGGCGGCACGCACACCGTCAACCAGCTTCCCGAGCGAGTTCTGCTCGAAATCGGCCAGCCGATCGAGGAACTCAGTCCCCGGGCTGGTCGCAGACAGGGCTCTCCTGCACGTGCGCGCCCCACGAATGCTCCCCACCCGTGATCGCTCAATGGCGTTCGTCCCTGCCAACACCATAAACTACCGTGAGTGCAGCGGTAGAGGCCGTTCTGCCCGTGCTGGCGGTACTTTTCCGCGTGATGCGATCACTCCTCCGGCAAAGACCCCGTTCGCTATCTAAGAGGCGTCTGGCTTGATTATGACAGTACCTCAGGTCCGACTGGGAATGTTGCTCAGTCTGTTGCTTCTCACGGCCCGGACGACAGTGCGCGCCGACCAGTCGCTCGTTGATCTCAGTGCTGGGTACGACCTGAGTCGTCCGGTGAGAACCGATGCCGAGACGCGGCTCGTGCCGCACGGCGGGGGACACGCATTGCAGATCCAGACCGGCACGGCACAGGCGTGGCCCGGCATCACCTTGCTCGCACCAGAGGGCCACTGGGACCTGGCAGACTTCGGGCAGGTGGAACTCGAGGTCAGGAACACTGGAGTCAAGCCGGTGGTCGTCAACTGCCGCGTGGACAATCCCGGTGCCGATGGCACTCACCATTGCGTAACGGGTCGGTTAGACCTGGAGCCTGGTGCCAACGGGACGTTGCGAGTTCCGCTGAAGCGTGCAGGGGGAGATACGCTCGGCGGAGAACTCTTCGGGATGCGAGGCTATCCCGTCGCTGCGGGCGGCGATCATACGGTCGACCCCGGTAACATCACGCAGTTGGTGATCTTCGTAAACAAACCGAAGGTGCCCCATGCCTTCGAAGTGAGAGACATTCGCGCGAGCGGCTCATGGACACGCCCAACCGCCTGGACATCCGATGCCTCTCCCTACGTGCCGTTTATCGACACGTTCGGCCAGTATCGGCATCGGGATTGGCCGGGCAAGGTGCATTCGCTGGATGAGCTGCGTAGCAACCGCGACCGCGAAGCTGCTCACCTGGCCGAGAATCCGGGGCCGACGGGCTGCAATCAGTACGGAGGCTGGGCCGACGGTCCGCAACTGGAGGCGACCGGCTTCTTCCGCGTCCAGAAGTACCAGGACAAGTGGTGGCTGGTGGATCCCGAAGGGCGCCTGTTCTGGTCTCACGGCATCGATTGCGTGCGATTCCTCGACGCCACCGTGGTGGAGGATCGGGAGCACTGGTTTGACGAGTTTCCGGCAGGGCAAGCTGAGTATGAACAGTTTGCCATGGTCAGCGGCCACGTGTTGAAGGGGCATTACGCCGGACGCAGGGCGCGAAGCTTCTGCTTTGCCGGGACCAATCTGAAGCGGAAGTATGGTGAAGACTGGCGGCGCGTCGTCCCCTCCGTCATCCATCAGCGGCTGCGAAGCTGGGGCCTGAATACCATCGGCAACTGGTCGGACGACGACGTGCGGATGCTGCGGCGGACACCCTACACCGATTCGATCAGCTCGCGCGGCACACCCGATATCGAGGGAAGCGAAGGCTATTGGGGCAAGTTTCCCGATGTGTTCGACCCCCGCTTCGAACAGGAGCTGCGACACAGCATGGCCGCGCGCCGTGAACAGAGTGCCAACGACCCGTGGTGCCTCGGGTACTTCTCCGACAACGAGATGTCGTGGGGCGATGATCTCTCGTTGTCGGTCGCCACGCTGCGCAGTCCGGCAGAGCAGGCAGCAAAACGCGAACTGCTTGCAGATCTGCGCGCGAAGTATGTGGACATCGCCGCCCTCAATTCGGCCTGGGGGACCAACCACGCCTCTTGGGACGATCTGGCGGCATCTCGAGACACGCCCGACCTCGAGCAGGCCCGCCCCGACCTCGAAGCGTTTTACACGCGGACGGCCGACAGATACTTCGAGACCGTCCGCCGCGTGATCGGCGAGGTGGCTCCTCATCAGCTATACCTCGGCTGCCGGTTTGCGTGGGTGAATGCCCGTGCCGCGGCGGCGGCCGCCCGTCATTGTGACATCGTCAGTTACAACCGCTACCGACGGTCCGTCGCCGACTTTGAGTTCAACGGTGGTGTCGACGTGCCCCTGATCATCGGTGAGTTTCACTTCGGTGCGCTCGACCGCGGCCTGTTCCACACGGGGCTGGTGCCGGTGGAGAATCAGGCGGCCCGTGCGCAGGCCTATCAGGAGTATGTCGAGAGCGCCCTGCAGCATCCGCAGTTCGTCGGGTGCCACTGGTTCCAGTACCAGGACCAGCCGACGACTGGCCGGGTGCACGACGAGGAGAACTACCAGATCGGCTTCATAGACATTGCCGACACGCCGTATCCGGAGACCATCGCAGCTTCTCGCCGGGTCGGGGAGAGACTCTACGGGACGCGGCTGGGGATCGCGGAAACCGGACCACAGGCTGCTCTCCTCCCCGCGACCTGTGCCGAGTTCGGTGATCTTGGTGACGGTACCTATCGGAATCCGGTGCTCGTCGGCAGTCAGGGAGATGTGAGCGTGATCCGCGTCGGTGCCGACTACTACGCGACCTTTGGCAAGACGCTCAAGGTGTGGCACTCCCGGGATCTCGTGAACTGGTCGCACATCGGGCAGGCGGACACCCACGGACTCGGATCACCCTGGGCCCCAGACATCGTGCAGCACGATGGTGTGTTCTTCATCTATACGACGCTGGTGAATCGGTCCCGGCCGAGCGGTCTTCAGTTCAGGAACGTCGTGTACACGGCAGCGGATCCCTCAGGACCGTGGAGTGCCCCGATCAATCTGGACCTCTACGGAATGATTGACCCCGGCCACCTTACGGCCACCAATGGCGATCGCTACCTGTACTACAATAAGGGGCGTTTTGTCGTGCTGAATGAGGCGGGTACAAAGGTGAATGGCGATGTGCGGCAGGTCTACAACGGCTGGGAATATCCTGCAGACTGGGAAGTTGAGTGCTTCTGCCTGGAAGCCCCCAAGCTGCTGTTTCGGCGTGGATGGTATTACATGCTCAGTGCGCAGGGTGGAACCGCTGGCCCTCCCACCGCGCACATGGTCGTGGTGGCACGTTCACGGTCACCAGTGGGCCCGTGGGAGAATTCGCCAGACAACCCCCTCATCCGCACCTGGAGCGAGGAGGAGGCGTGGCACCGTCAGGGGCATGGGCAATTCGTCGAGGATCTGCAGGGGGACTGGTGGATGCTCTACACGGGTTACAATCGCAGAATGGCCGAGGGCAAGATCCTGCTGCTGGCTCCCGTCGAGTGGACTGACGACGCGTGGCCTCGCCTTCCCGAGGGGTGGAAAGCCGAAACCATTACTCGCAAGCCGGTTGGCGAGGCAGTGCGCCATGACGGCCTCAAGGCCGATGACGCTCAGTCGGCGCGTGGAGCCTCTTGATGCCAGATTGGCGAACAACTTTAGGGAACCTCAGGCGCACATCAACCTGGCCACTTCCGCTTCTCCGGAGGCCCCCCAATGTTCACCACGTCTATCAGCGGAGATGCCGAAGTGTCTGGAATCACCCGTTCGATGTCCGATCGTCTGCCCTCCTCGATCTCCAACAACGCTGCCTTGCTCGCGGCCCTGCGACGGACCTGTCAGCTCCTGAGTGCGTGGCTGATTTCTGCCGCGTTGATGTCGGTCGCCACAGCTCACGAGATTCCCATCGTGTCCGACAGCGAGTCGCCGATGGTGCGGTTCGGGATCGAGCGGCTGGATCGGTCGCTGAAGGCACGCGGTCACTGGCTGGTTGCGCGTGACGCTCCGGGTGTCGGCTTGAGCGTCAGCGTCGCTATTAACCCGGACGACGAGTTGCAACAACTGGGGGCAGAGGCATTCCGCATTCAGCGTGACAAGGCACGGTCGGCGATCATTGTCGCCGGTGCGGACGAACGTGGTGCGATGTACGGGCTGCTGGAGCTGTCGGAATGGGTTCGAGGGGGACGATCCCTGCAAGACCTGAAGGCGCTCGAACGGCGGCCCGCGACCAGTTTCCGTGCCATCAAGTTCAACCTGCCCTACATGTCGTATCGCCAGGGCGAGGCGCTGGAGGTGCATTGGGACACCTGCCGCGATCTGGAGTTCTGGGAGGCGTTTCTCGACATGATGGCCGAGAACCGCTTCAACGTGCTCTCACTCTGGAGCCTGCACCCGTTCCACTACATGATCCGCCCACAGAACTTTCCCGAGGCTTGCCCGTTCAGCAACGAGGAACTGGCCGAATGGCACACCATGTGGACCGGCTTGTTCAAAATGGCGAGAGAGCGCGGCATCGAGACCTACCTGGTGAACTGGAACATCTTTGTCTCGCCGGAATTCTCCGCAGCGCACGATGTCGCCAACTACAGTCGCGAGTGGCAGATCTTTGGCGACGGCGACACAAGCGAACTCGTGGAGCGCTATACGCGCGAGGTCGTCAGCCAGGTGATCAATGAGTACCCGGACCTTACGGGGCTCGGGATTACCCTGGGGGAACGGATGGGCGGAATGGATGCCGACGAGCGTCGCACCTGGCTGGAGCGGACATTCTTTGCAGGGATGAAGGCTGCGAATCGCCGGATCAAGTTCCTCTACCGGGCACCGTTGTCGGCCAACAAGGGATCGGGCGGGACCACGAGCGAGGAGAACGACCGCAAGACTCGGCAGCAGCTCGACACGATGGATTTCGTCGAGCCGCCGGTGTACGTCTCATTCAAATACAACTGGTCGCATGGACATTCCTCGCCGAAGCTCTACATCGTCCATGGTGGGGAGCTGTCGAATGCCTACTGGAATCCGCTGCCGGTGAATCACCGTGTGTTGTGGACAATCCGAAACGAAGATTTCCATTTCCTGCGCTGGGGACAACCCGATTTCATCCGCAGACACATCGCGACCGCCAACAACAGAGACTATGTGTCCGGCTATATCATCGGGGCCGAGATGTACATTAGCAATACGTGTCTAACCAAGCAAAAAAAAAAAAACGCATTCGTTGTCACGCGAAAGCGGCTGGGCCTCACCCACCAGTCGGCCTAGCACGATGCCCCAATCAAGGTTGGTATCCTGGCTGTCCAGAGCCACTCGTGCCGTATCAAACTCAAATTCCTTGAGTACGGCATATTTATTCGGCCGATGGATTAGAGCGTCCCACAGCTTGACAAAGGTGGCCTCGTATCGCTGCGCGAGAACTTCATGCGACCAAGTCGTCTGATCGTGCATTTCTCGGACATGCAGCAGGTCTCGCGCGGTTTCCACCTTCCGTGGTGGGTCTGGCTTCTTGTCATCTCCCTTCAGTTCGGGCGAACCAAAAGGACATGGCAGGCATGCCGCGATCAGAAGGATTTGTATCTTCCAGTTCATGCTGCCCTTTCGTGGACAGTTACCGAGGCAATGGCCAGCGAGCGTCCCAGATGACGCCAGCCAGCCCATTCCTTCCAATCGATCCTGCGCACGACACGTTTGGGAAGAAAAGGCTTTTGAAACCGGGGACTCTGCACGGTGATCGATTCTCGCGCACTTGTGAACTTCTTTGTCCGTCGAAATCGACGCCGCCCACGAATGAGAATGTCCAGCGGTCATCCGTCCGTCGCAACGGGGATTCAACGCAACGGACGGATGACCCATCCGTGGCGACACGACCGCACCGCAACGTCGGTTGAGGATGGGCCGTTCGACGTCGCCGGGGTTCAAGAACGAAAACGCCCCGTGTTGTTGAACACGGGGCGTTGGATCAACAAGGTTCGCAAAGCAGACCTAACGACGACGACGGAGCATGCCCAGCAGCAGACCGCCGAGGCCTAACAGAGCGATGCTCGAAGGCTCGGGTACCGCAGCTGCGACTGCACCACTCTGGCCGAAACTATCGGACAAGATCACGAAGTCGCTGAATTGAACGACGCCGTCCTTGTCGAAATCGCCGTCGGTGTACTCACCTGCGTTGGTGAAGTTCTCGGACAGAATCACGAAGTCCGAGAACTGTACTTGGCCGTCACCGTCCGCGTCACCGCGGAGTGAAGCCGGACTGAGGGACGCCAAAAAGTCGTCCAACTGCCCATCCGGGGTGCAGTTGGCATCCATGATGTCCACGACACCGTCACCGTTGCAATCGGCCGTGATTAGCCCCGTAAGTGATCTGGCCTAAGCCAAGGTTGCTGAGGTCCCACATGGAGGGGTCGTCCAACAGCAGATTCAAGGTGTCCGTGCCGGTAATATTGTCCGCGTCAAACAGCGTGAAGGTCGTTCCGTTTTGCAGCTCGCCATCGACCTGAACGCGACACCGTGGCATCGGCAACGCCCAACGTTGTGGTGTAGATGCCATCGTTATCATTGACGGAAATCTGGTCGTTTCCATCGGGGCCAACCTGCATCACGAACTCGACATTCGTGCTCAGTTCAGCGCTCGCGTCCGCACTTTCCACAACGGCGACCGTCGTACGCAATTGATCGTTGCGGATCACGAACGCATCCCGTTCTTCCTGCGTCAGCGCTCCACCATTGGTGTCGTCGAAGATATCGGGATCGTCAAACCGGCCCATGTAGACGATGCCTGCGTCACCGCCGCCCCCTTCCGACATCCAGATTTCGATCTTTCGCCAATCGCCATCGGCCGAAATGTTCTCGAAATTAGCGAAGCCATGAAAGTCGGCCGTTTGGTCGCTTCCATCGATGTTTGCCCAGTCGTCATCGAGGACAAGAATGTCACCAAAACCGGCCTCGCCGACGTCGCCGTTGGTCAAGGTGTCGAGTTCGTCGAGTTCACCATTTCCATCTTGATCGATGGCAATCAACGCGAAGTCGTCAATTCCGTCACGGATCAGATACTCGCCATTCCCGGAAACGAAAATTTCACCGGTAAGACGGACGCCGTAGTTGTCCGCGCCGGTGCTGCCATCGAAGCGCGTGCCGGCCAAACCGCTCGGATAGTTCGGCAACGTTAAATCCGAGATGACTCCTGTGTTCTGGCTTCCCGCCCACCACGTGGTATCCGATGCGAACTCTTCAGCCACCAAGGGGTTCGCGGCGGACCCCGTGTCACCGGCGTCAAAGAATGCATCCACGTTGGCTCGCATGTTTCCTTCGTACCAGAACTGAGAGAGACCTGCCGTCTCGACAGGATCACCCTTCATGACGTTCGAGAGGGTTCCGTTAATTGAGTCCGTCCCCAGACCGGTGCCGGCGACTGGCACTTGTCGCAACCCGGCTTGTCGTTCGAGAAAGTCAGTCGGCAGCTTCGATCCGTCATGAAGCTGAGCGAGTTCGCCGGCTGTCAGCCGATGATTCCAGATGGCAATGTCGTCCATGAGGCCATTCCAGTTTCGCTCAGTTCCGCAGCAGTTGTCTTTACCAATTCGCCAATCCTCCGCAGGGAGCTGGGCCAGGTGTGGAATCTCATTCGTACCCGACTCGAGGGCCCCACCTTTCGGGCCAACGTAGAGCGTCGCGGCATCCGGCACGAGACTGATAGCAACGAATGTCCATTCGTCCACTGGAACATTCAGCTGAGGTTGCGTCCCACCGAAATTATAGGTTTCTGCGTTGTTATTGTTCCAGGTATAGGTCAAGTTGCCA
Organism: uncultured Planctomycetaceae bacterium; assembly: GCA_963715185.1. Lineage (GTDB taxonomy): Bacteria > Planctomycetota > Planctomycetia > Planctomycetales > Planctomycetaceae > CAVPPT01. The sequence continues at coordinate 6,009 of CAVQRG010000005.1, read as the reverse complement.
GTGCCAGCATTGAAGCCAATACCGATTGCCGGTTCCGTTGGCCGGGCTTGAATAAGCCCCGTCCAATCGCCGGTTGGATTCCCTTTCACCCAAGCCGTAATCGTAATCTCTTCGTAAGTGACGCCTTCCGAGGCGGGCAGTACCCCGAAGTCTTCGGTAACGCCACCAAACTCCAGCGCGTAATCGCCCGCCAAGCCTGTCACCCCGCTCATGTCGGCTGTATAGGCCGCGTTGCCAAACAACTCGCCATCCAGGTCCGCGTTGCCCTGATCATTTGGGATGATGAAGTTGTCGTTCGGTGAATTGGCAGACCAGTAACCCAGCAAGTCCGCGCGTGCTGCCGTTGAACAGGCAAGCAAAACAGCGACTATGCCGCAGCTTCGCCAAATAGAATCCCCCCCACGCCGATACATGTGCATTCCTCCCAGAAAACGCAGTAGATTTGGGTGCCACAATAGCTGTGGCACAGTTGGACACTTCCCCACATCGCGAGAGATTAACTGGTCGAATTGTGAAAATCAAGCGTTTGGCCAGATTTGTCTTGATAGCGCGTGGTAGTCCGCCACCCCCCTACTCCCACATGTGGGGATTTCCGTTAAACACTTTGAACGTCAAGAGCTGTAGGATGGATTGGCCGATTCGTCGAAACGGTCGCCACTGCAATCGATTGGCCAACGAATCGGTAATCCGTCCGACGCAACGGACGGTTGCAGCGCGACGGACGGATTACCCATCCGTGGAGACTCGACTGGCACCGTGACGTTGGTTACGGATGGGCCAATCCGTCCTACATCGCGCTGGGCTTCAAATAGAAACGCCCCGTGTTACTAAACACGGGGCGTTGGATTAGCTATGTAGTTTCGGAAAGCACGGCCTAACGACGACGACGTCGGAGCATGCCCAGCAGCAGACCACCGAGTCCCAGCAGAGCAATGCTCGATGGCTCTGGTACTGCGGAGGCAACTCCGCCAGCACCAGTCTGGCCGAAACGGTCAGCCAAGATCACAAAGTCCGAGAACTGCACCTCGCCGTCCTTGTCGAAATCGCCGTCCGTGTACTGGCCTGCCAGGGTGAAGTTGTCGGCCAGAATCACGAAGTCCGAGAACTGCACCTGACCGTCGCCGTCCGCGTCACCGCGGAGCGAAGCCGGATTGAGCGACGCCAGAAAGCCGTCCAACGCCGCATCCGAGGTGCAGTTGGCATCGGCGATGTCAACCACTCCGTCCCCGTTGCAGTCCCCAGGAACGTTGCCGCCCGTGAACTGAATACGGAAGCCACCGGCCACATTGTTGCTCAACCCACTGAAGTCCCACTGACCTTCCGTTCCCTCGGGAACAATGATGTCCAGGTCGTCCGTACCAATCAGATTATCGGCAACAATGATCGCCCATTCGTCGCCTTGGACCAGCTCGCCATCGGCTTCAATCCGAATCGTCGATGACGTGACATCCAGCGTTGTGGTCAATCCGCCTCCTCCGTCGAAGACGGTGATGTGGTCGGAATCCAGCCGTTGGCTGCTGACCTTCATCACGTATTCGATGCCCTCATCGAGCGTGGCGGTGGATTGGCCTTCGAGAATGTCGCCCGGCAAGGTCGTACGCAACGCGCTGTTCGGGACGACAAATTTGTCTCGCTGGACGGCGATGAGTGCGGCGTCCGACGTGTCATCCCAAATATCATCGTCGTCGAGCGAGCCGAAGTAGAGCACGCCACCGTCACCGCCACCTTCTTCGGACGACCACACTTCGATTTCTCGCCACTCTCCGCCGGCGGGAACGTTGCGGAATGTAAAAAATCCGTTGTTCGGCTGATCGCTACCGTCGATGTTGGCCCAATCGTCGTCGTGGATGTAGATGTCGCCGAACTGATCATCCGGGGTGTCCAATTCGTCGACTCCGTCCAGCCCGTCACCATCAGTGTCAATCGCGACCATTGCGTAGTCATCAATGCCGTCACGCACAAGGTAATCGCCATTGGCCGGGACGAAAAGCTCGCCTACCAAGCGAACGCTGTAGTTGTCCGAATTGGCGGAGCCGTCAAATCTCGTGCCGGCCAGCTGACCAGGGCCCGTCGGATATCTGGGATAGGCGACACCGCCAGCCGTCAAGGCCTGGCTTCCTGCCCACCAAGTGTAGTCATTTGCGAATGGTCCCAGCGGATTGATCAACGGGTTCGTCGCCGATCCTCCTTCTTCGGCACGCGCGGCCTGGAACGCGGCAGGATTATTTCGCATGTTTCCCTCGTACCAATACTGCGACAGGCCCTCCACTTGCTTGTCGGGACCACGAACGACATCCGACAGCTCACCTTGAATCTCCATTTCGCCGACGGAAACCGGGCGTTTGACGAGGTCACCGATGGAGTAGTTGTCGAACGTGATACCGTGCAGTCCATCCGCGCGTTCGACTTGGCCTGCGTCCAAAGAGTTGTGAGCGCTGTACGCTAGTCCGACGTACCATCCGTCGCCAGTTGCGGGAACGCTCGTCCGGGCGTTCGAGTAATTCCAATCGCCGGGTACTCCGCCTTCATCGACTGCGTAACCGGCGACGAATGCATTCTTGCTGGCGGTGTAGCTCAATCTTATCCAGCTGGCATTTGCCGGTGCAGGTATGGCATCCGTCTCCGGGAATACGTTGTTCGGAACGTCGACTCCATTTGCATCTAGGACAGGATCTTCAAAACCGCCGTTTCCATCGTTTTGGATGCGACCAGCAAGACGGACCGGCACGGGATCGTGTGCAGCGCCGCTCGATGGCGCCAGGACTTGGGACCCGTTTCCCGCATAGACCTGCGTCATGGCATTTGCAGAGAGTCCGGTAAGATCGCCGCTGGCACGAATTCCAGCCTTGCCCCATTCGCCCTCGATTGCCTGGGTTTGGCTGACTACTCGCACGGTGGCCGTGAAGCTGCCAGTGACGCGATTCTCGTCGTGCAGATAGATGAACTGGTCACCCCCGTTCCACATGTCACCCACGCCAGGCAAATCCAAGAGCGTCACGGGGCCGACCCCGGTCATGTCGCCCTCGACCGCTCCTTCGCCGCCGCCATCCCAGCTCACGTACGTGGCGGTATTTAGGTCGGCTCGCGCGACCGAAGTCACGCGAAAATCAGCGCGGCAAGACATCCGAGCCTTGGCGCCCACCTGAAACTAGACAATCTCATAAAAAACCCTCCCAAAACGACCGAGAATTGGCGAAAAAGAGTGGATGAAGCACTTGCCGGAGACGCCGATTTCACAGGACGAGTGGTCTGAACGACACAATCGGCAAACTCGGGAGTTCACGCACCGGGAGACTAACCTGTGGAATTTAAAAATCAAGCTTTTCGCTAAGATTTCTCCCAAAATTGCGTTTTTGGCTGTAACGCCCCGCGCAGACGTGGGGAAAGTTGTTAAGCTCTGCGGCTGTGAAAACATCAACGCTGGCGTCCAGGCCATTCGGGTGCCGACGCCCGCACGTACGGATCGGAACATCCTTGCGTCCGTCGGCGCAGTCCCGGTTGCGAGAACGGACAAGCGATGTCCGTTCGCTCACGTAAAAACTCAGTGCGCACACTCCATGGCGACCAAGCTGTGTTTTCGCATGCGGACGGCACCTGAGGACTGTCGGACGGTCACAGCCTGTCTGTGACCTGCACGGCCTTCGGTAGACCGTCAACTCAGGAAACGCATCGGGCTAAACGTCACGGTCATTCCCGTTAACTTGATTTCATTGGGATTACAAGGATGATTGAACGTTACAGACACATGCTCCACACGGACTCGTTGCTTTCTTGAGGCTTGGATGAGTAAACGTTCTCGCAAGAGGCCTGCGAAAAAACGCTCCTCTGGGTCGCCATCCCAAGCGTCATCACGTCAACTTTCCGCATCCCGGCGAAGACTTTGGCCTCCGCGTCGCCCGTCCAAAACGATCGTGGCGGCGGCCGTTGCGGTCGCCGTCACTGTCACGGGCGGTTTGCTGTACTCGCTGTACGAAAACAAAGTAGCTCCCGACGGCCGTTCCGACATCGCCACGCACAGCAACGTTGCTCGCGACACAACCAGCAAGGTGACGGTCGAGACCTCTGTCAGGCTACCTACGGTGCCGGGCCTGGACCAGCATCGCTTCGACGCGGTGGTGCGCGGCGTGGCCCAGCGCGAAGACCCCGTGCTTGATGGTTGGGACTCGGAACATTTCCACGACTTGGCAGATAAACAGCTGCACGTTGTGGGCACCATGATGTCCCAGCCAGATCAACGGAATGCGGCTGAAGCAGCGAAGGTGGCGGATGCAGCATTTGCCAGCTCGGGAATTCGACCGCCGAACTTGCGCGAAACGTTTTCCGACAAGTCGCTGACAGGTGTTGCGCGGCGACATTACGGAAACCGGAGTCCTGGCATTCCAAGGCCAAGCTGGATTTGTCGAGCTGCTAAGCGCAGCAAGTCGAGCCGCTTCGCGGACTGTCCGACGTCCGCTTCAAATACAAGATCATCCGCGTCGATCAGTTGGGCGATCACACCGACACGACGGCCTATTTCCAGATCAGTGGCCGCAACCAACAACAAGCGACGCAGATCAACGCGACGTGGGTCTGTCGCTGGCTAGCCGGCGACGATCCTTCAGCTCCGAAGATCGCAGGAATCTCCGTGCTTGATTACGAGGAAGTTGTCTACCGCGGCTCGCGCGGCGGGTCGATGTTCGCGGACTGCACGGAATCCGTTTTTCGCAACTCGGACCGGTTCCCACGCCAACTTGTCTATGGCATCGACCATTGGACCGATCAGTTCGACGGTGCGATCGCGCGTCCGGCCGCGGGACACGGCCTCGCGATTGGCGATGTCAACGGCGACGGCTTGGACGACGTCTATCTCTGCCAATCGCCCGCGTTGCCCAACCTGTTGTTGGTCCAGAACGACGACGGGACCGTTCGCGACACGGCGCCCGAGGCCGGAGTGAATTGGCTGGAAGGGACTGCGCGGCGCTGCTGGCGGACCTGGACAACGACGGCGATCAAGATCTGGTCGCGGTGCTGGGCAGTAAGGTCGTCATTCAGGCCAATGACGGTAACGGCATCTTCCAGACCAAGACGATCGTCAGCACACCCAGCAGCCTGTTTGCCATCAACGCCGTCGACTACGACTCGGACAAGGACCTCGACCTATTCATCTGCGGTTACACGTTTTCGGAGGGCGTGAATCTCGAGGACGTGTTCGCCAATCCGATGCCTTTTCACGACGCCAACAACGGCGCTCCCAACGTCATGCTGCGGAACGAAGGGGGGTGGAATTTCACCGACGTGACCGAATCGGTTGGCTTGAGCCAGAACAGTATGCGGTTCAGCTACGCCTCGGCCTGGGACGACTTCGACGGCGACGGCGACCTGGACGTCTATGTCGCCAACGACTTTGGCCGAAACAACCTGTATCGCAACGACAACGGCCACTTTGTCGACGTAGCTCCGCAATCGAAGTCGAAGACATTGGCCCCGGCATGTCCGCGTCCTGGGGCGACTTCAACAACGACGGTAACCCCGACCTCTACGTGAGCAACATGTTTTCCTCGGCGGGGAACCGGATTACCCACCAACAGCAATTCAAGACCAGTCTGGACGAAGACGAAAAGCAACTGTTTCGCCGGCACGCGCGCGGGAATTCGCTGTTCGAAAACATCGGCGACGGACTGTTTATCGACCGCAGTGTCGAGCTCGGAGTCACCCTGGGACGTTGGGCGTGGGGTTCCCTCTTTGTCGACCTGAACAACGACGGTTGGGAAGACCTGTACGTCACCAACGGTTTCATCACGGCCGGCGGCGGCAACGACTTGTGAAGTTTCATGTGGCGCCAGGTCGTGGCGCAATCGCCGGGCAACAACGCTCCGGACGCGGAAGTCGTCCGCTACGACGTCGGCTGGAAGGCGCTCAACACGATGTTGAAGGCCGGCCGGTCGCTCAGCGGCCACGAGCGCAACTGTTGCTTCCTGAACACGCGGGGCCAGCGGTTTGCGGATATCTCGGCGGCGGCCGACGTCGACT
>CAVQRG010000004.1:0-7749 GCA_963715185.1 uncultured Planctomycetaceae bacterium | reverse complement strand
GCCCGTTGTCAGCAGATGACAGCGGGTCTTTTCTTTTGACACTCAAAAACCTTGCGGTGCGAGGTGCGTTCCTGTCGGCTTGAGTGTCCGCCTCTGCCGAATTGACAGGCGATGACTCCCGTGTGCACGGTTGGACCAGATTTGGTGCAACCATTGGTGCAACCAAACTTCTGGCCGACTGGTCATCGGTGCCTGTCGCTCGATCAGATGTCTGCTCGGGAGAGGCATCCAGAGACAGTGTCGGCAGCGCCTCCAAGGCCCCTTGCACATCGAGCAGTCGGGGGTCGGTGTAGACGTTCATGGTCAGATCGATGTGGGAGTGCCGCATCGCTGCCTGAGCCGTCCGCGGTGCGACTCCACCTTTGCTGAGCAACGTCCCGAAGGTGTGGCGAAGAGCATGTACGTCGATCGACCGACCGCGATCATCTCGCTTTGGGATACCCGCCGCATCGAGATCCCGGTTCAAGATCTTCACCAATCCCTTCGGCACGGTGAACAGCGGTACTGCTGTCATCTCCTGGCACTTTTGCCCCTGAGGGCTTCGAGGATCGCGTGTGCTGCGGTTGTTGTCGCAAGCGATTGCTTGATCGAATTGCACCGTCGGAGCGTTGCAGACAGGCTCTCGGCGCATCTCAGCCTTCTCTGCGATCCATTGGGCCAACTCTTTCGCCAGGTCGGCTCTGAGAGGCACAGCGGCGTCTTGTCGATTCTTCGAATCCGCCGCCGCGAGTTCCAGCTGGGGTGTCGTGCCCGCTAATCGGCATTGGCCCACCGTGATGGAGGCCAGTTCATTGAGACGCAGACCGGTGAGCACGAGCGTCTTGTAGATCAAGGCCCGCTCGCGACCAAGACGCTCCAGTTCTGCGATCTGCTCCGGATACTTGCTCAAGCACTCACGCGCTCGCACAACCGCTTCATCGAAGGTATCCAGCGACAGCGCTGCTTTCCTGTGCGTGGAGCGTCCATCCCGCTCGTGTTCCTGTTTTTGGATGACCTCCCGTCCACGTTCGGCCAACGGACGCAGCGCGGCAGCTCTCAGTAGTCTCTGCAGTTCGTCGACGGTCATCGACCGGCGTTGCCGTCGACGGTCAGACTTCACGTCGGCTTTGGGAACAGAGCGGAACGGAGATCTGTTGAGTCGTGGACGGACTCCTTGGCAACACCAGTTGCCGAACATGACAAACGTCTCCCGGTAGCCGTTCCGGGTCGCTGCCGACATCCCCTCCCGCTGCCGGTCCAGTAGCCACCTCGTCAGCCGTTCCGGGTCCAGCTCCGACAACCGCTGAAAGCCACAATCGTTGCAGACCCTCTCGAACTGGGACCGCATGTTGGCGATCGCGCGTCTCGCTGCGACCTTTGGCTCTGAGGTGGGTAACATAGTCTTGGAAATGGCCTGAGAGCGGACGCATGTTGTGGTCGGACATCGCGTCTTCGGTGGCCGAGACGACACCTGCTTTGACCAGCTCCGCCCGTCGCTCCAGATCGACCAGCACCGATTGCGCCGCCTGTTTGTCACGGCAGCCTGTGGCGACTTCCCGGACGATCCCCTGCCCGTCCCGGTACTTCGCCGTCCAGGTCTTCGCTGTCGTGACGATGCGGTCGCAGCCGCCTCTGCCGCTCGTGACTGGTGCCGTCTGCGACTTTCCCTGCTTGTCACGCCATCGGGCGTACCGCTGACCATTGCGCGGTGAACAGCTCTGCCCCAGCGGGCAATGTGCGGGTCGTCTATCTTCTTGTACAGGGCCATCGCACTTACTTTCCCTTCCGCCGGGGCCGCAGTTCCAGACCGAAGTACGTTGCCAGTTTGTCCGCCAGGTCCAGCCGCAAAGAGGTCTCTCCCGCCATGAACTTCATGAGACTCTGCCGCAGCACACCGGTCTCCCGCTGCAGTCCGAGATAGGTCCCTCCACCGACGAGGTGCTGTCGAATCTCCTTCTTGAGTTGGCTGGTGATCGTCGTTGGCTTCGGTGGAGACATGTAACATAGGTTACACACCCTCCGGACGATGTCAATGGGCGTCGACGGCAGGCCAGTCGCCAGTTGCTGTCTGATCATGCCCACCAGTTGGGTCCAGATGGGTCACGGTTGACTACCACTGTCCGAGATACCGGTACTCGGTGGCCCGGCCACGAGTCCCCCCTGTTCTTACTTCGATGAGCTTGCGCCGCGCAAGGCCACGCAGGATCGTGGCAGCGGTCTCGTGTGACTGCCCGATACTCTCACCCAAGGTCCGGACATCGAGGAAGAACTCACCACTCCCTCGGCGCCACAGCTCCCGGCAGATGCCTGCTGCCCGACCGCTGGGTTGCCCCTCGCAGTCTGCGGCGACCTCGGGAGGACAGCCGTTCCGGTCCGCTGCCTGCACGATCTTGGACATCAACTCCTCGCCCAGAGGCACCCGGACGCGCTCCCAGCCGTCCAGGAAGTCCTCCTGTGTCACCAGCCAGTCTTTCGTACCGATGACGGGCAGTGCCCTGTCGAACCAGCGCCGCGCGAGTTGCATCAGAGACTCCTCGTCCCAGTCCTCGGACTCGGGGTGCGTCTGCAGGATGCGGGTGAAATCGAAGAGCCGAAAGTGCCGCTGGCCAGGCCCGGTCGGCTGTGTGGCCAAGATGGCCTCTTCGAGCCAATTCTTGAGGTTGTTGTCAGGCTTCCAGGCAAGATTGGGATCAAGTCGTTGAACGAGATTTGGGTGTGTAGTTTCTTCTCGTTGAATTCTCCTTTGATCTCTTGTGTCTTCCATGAGTTCTCCTGTGTTCTCCTGTGTCAAGTAGATTCGGTCGGGAGTGCCCGCGGCGGGTGGGTGTGGGGGTTCCTCCCGTGACACCCAGGGGACTGCGAGCCCTGCCTCCCGGAGGTCGGGGATGAAGGGCACATGCTCAAACGGCTCGATCAGCCACTCGTACTGTCGTCCCGACCCATGCCACGACGGCGGAAGGTTGGCCAGACCGTCGGCTCGGAGTTCACCGTCTCCGAAAAGCACGATCCGTCTGCCGGACCGGGACACTTCCTCCACGTCGGAGAGATCGCAGAGGAAGAACACGTGGTAGCCTCGACCGGTTCGAGAGGTAGGCAGCTTTCCCGCCGAGGTGCGGATGGCTCTCCCCCCACCTCTCATAGGCCTCCGGGACGTCAAAGTCCCGAATCACCAGACCGCCCGAGGCATCGCCCGCCAGCACGGCGACGTCATTCTCCCCGTCACAAACCAGCGCCGGAGTGTCGCCCGGTCCGGTTGCGTGCTGCTCCAGTGCCTGACCGACTTCACGTGCGGTCGCTTCGTGCCGTGATGGACCGGGATGACTCTCCATCCCAGCTCGACATACTGCAACGCCACTTCGAAGACTGTGGGCACACTCATCGGCGCATCCCCGGAGTGCGCGACTCGTAGCGGTAGACGGTCCGGCAGCCCTCGTCGATCCATTTCTGGATGTCCGCTGCGCCGCCAGCGGACGAGTTGGCCGAGCTTGAGAGGCTTCGGCATCTTCCCCTTTTTTCGCAGCCGGCGGACGTGGCGCGTGGAGCAGCCGAGCAGCGCTGCGACCTCTTTCACGTTGAGGAGGGAATACGGATCTGGGGATTGTGTCGCGGACATTAGCGTCTCCTGTGAGTTACTAGGGCCTGACGGCGGTCCCAGTGACCGCCCGTCTCTCACAGGTAATGGCGTCAGCTTCGGTCTGACTCAGTCAGATCGCGTCTGACACTTCCGTCCGCCAGTCGAGTGGGGGGCTCGGCCGGTAGATGTACGCCCCCCCATCAGCACTGATGTGTGTTTCCAAATAGCCGGCGACCTCACTCAGACCAGCATCCCTCAGTTTCCTGTAGGCCGTGCCTAACGTCCCGTGGATGCGGGATCGAAGTCTGTCGTTCGGGTTGTTGAGATCCCGTGCTCGACCTTCGTGGTTGGTATCGGCCCTCAACCGGGCCGTCAGGGCTGCGATCTCTTCGCGGCAGTGGTCGGCGTCAATCGTGTCGTGGTTGGCCTCGGCTCTCTCCAGATCGCCCTGAGCTGCTTGCAGGTCGTCACGAATCTGCCTCAGAGCTTCGTCGTCGACGATCGGCTGCGGACTGTGACTGTCGGCCTGATATTCGCCGATCGTGAGAGGCCTCAACCAATCGAATCATGCGGACCGGCTGGCCGGGAGTCTGAATCAGCGTGTAGATCTGATCCAGTCCCCTTGTCGCGGACAGGTGGCCTGATTGGCCAAAGCCGCGGATGCGATAGCCATCGCCATCGCGGGCGAATACGTACTCGGCTTCCGGCTCTGGTAAGTCGGCTGTCTGGGCTCGTTGCCCAGCGGCTGACTGTGCCTGTGCGGCTGGCAGGATCGCGTTTCCGCTGTGGTCGACGGGCGGCGGGTCCAGCCCCTTGGCCTTGTGCCACACGGCCATCAGCGCATTGAGAAGGCGGAACTGTTGGGGGCGCTTGAAGCTCCTGCGCCGAGCTCGGCCAGCCAGCGCCTGGTGTTGCTGAGAATCCGGACGTCGTCCGCAAACCACTCCTTCGCGTCCTTGATGATCCGCTCGCCTTCGTCCTTCCACTCTCCGATTGCGTCCCGCAACTTTGGTGCCCGTTCTATGTCATTAATGCGATCGATGCTCTCATCAACCATACGCCGATCGATCAGTTCCACAACGTCGCGGTAGACACAGCGTTCGTCGAATCCCGTGGCCCAGTCGCACGTTATTGGCTCCGCCAGCATCTTCGTCAATGTCGTCCTGAATACCGCCATGTCTTCGCCAAGCTGTTCGTCGTCCGCTGGCTGAACCTGCGCCCAGATGTCGGCGACCACGTCCCGCAACCGCGAAAACTTGGAGCCACCTTGAGTCTCTGTCTCGACGTAGCTGGCAAGGCCATCCATGGCTCGGGGACCTTCGGGTAAGTCCTGAATAAACTTCAGCACACTTCTGATTGTCGCCACTGTGGCAAGTCCACCCACGTCGGGTGGGGAGACTCGCGCAGGAGAGTGTGCAGGTCAGATTCGGTCCGCTCGGTGGGCTGAGTCATGCGTGATTGGGGCAGATATGTGTTGGCAGTGAGGGATCAGGAGAGACTCGTCCGGGGTCCCGGACCGCATCCGCAATCAGCGACCCCGTTCAGAAGTGTCACTGCTTGGGGCGATGGCAGCAAATCGTTAATTGTAGGACAGGCAGGTCACGCGCGAACCATGAATCACGACGCCTCGCAGCTCGGGGACGCCCACAGCAACTCCCTTCGACACTCACCCGATCCTTGTGCATGCTCGCCGTCTGATCCTGCCCCATCGTGCAGAGCAGCGGCTCCCCCAGAGCCGGCCGCAGCATGGCCGAGCGTGTCACACAACTGGTCCAGCTTGAATGTGACGTGTTGTGTCGGAAGTCGGAAGAAGCGCGTCGGCGGACTCATCACGACGTGCGTCCCTGCGGAGAGTCGGCCGGGGGCATTATGGTATAATGGAGGTAGGTAAGCCGTGCGCCCGACTTCCGTTGGCGTGGCTCGCGCCTCAGGTGCGAAGTGGCTCCGATGCAATCCGTTCCCGGGCCAATGCACCTCACATCTCCCTGCTCTCTCCCGGAGGGTCATATGCCACGCCCCACCGCTGCTTCCCCGGAATCTCCTGAGACCCGCATCTGCACCCAGTGCGAGCAACACCTGCCGATCGAGCGGTTCCGCCGTCGTTTCAAGGACCGGCCCGAGCGGCATCCGGCCTGCAACGACTGCCGACAGGACAATCGCCAGGGACAGCGGGCAGACCAGCGCCGCAGGGCCCTGCAGACTGACATGCGACTCATCCGCAAGACCCGCAGTCCGGCGCGCATCCAGTCCATCGTGGACGCGATGGTCGTCCGGTTCGGCGGTGTCAATCAGCTGGTCGACCAGTGGCTGCACCTGATCGAGACTGCTCCCCAGGAATCCTACCGGCTCAAGGCCCTCACGACGCTTGTGCACATGTTGACGGTGCTGGACGCCTCACGTCTGGAGGAATCGCGACAGCGGCATGACCGAACGCTGCGCGGTCAGCTGACGGCCGAGGAGATCCGGGAGCTGGACGGGCTCGGCGAGGAAGAGCTGCTCGACCGGCTCGCGATACCGCTGCGGACGCTTCAGGCGACCGGATCACCTCGACCGTGTGCTGCAGTTCCTGATCGACCGGGGCGAGCTGAGTGCAGAGGATCTGCTTGCTGGCTGAACGGGCGTGTCGTTTCCAGCGCGTTCGTTCGCGCGCGGGTCAGAGGGAGCGTCGGGTGTGACCGGCTCCCTCATTCGGGCGGTCGGCCTCAGACTTCGCGACCACTGTGACCGCAATGTGCGTCAGCTCCAATGTGCCCAGGGCAGGACGCCAAGCTCAACCGTGTTGTCGCCCTCAAGGTGTTGGCGCCGGAGTTGGCCTCGAATCCGACGGCCCGCAAACGGTTCTCACTTGAAGCCCAGGCAGCAGCAGCCGTCAGTCACGATCACGTCGTCACGATCTACGGGGTGGAAGAAGGGGGGTGGTCGGCAGGGACCGACGGCCAACGTACACCGGGATACTGAAAGGTGCTCCACGCGATGACTGCCTGCGCCGGTGAGGAGTGAGGCCCGTCGATCCGGATCGGCCAATCGCCGCCGATTGGCCACAGGAGCGCGGGGGGGAGTCTCATGGTGCGCGTGACCGTCGCTGCGGCTCATGCCTGAGTTGCTCCGTATCGGTGGTCAGGACGACCAGGGCAATCGTTTAGTTCGGGTAGCCCAGTTTACGGAAGAGACGCAGAGGTTTCCGCGCGAAGCTGCGTAAGGTGGCGGCGATGTTGTCGGTTTTCTGCTGGCGGAGCCAGTTGAGGCCCGCGTTGCGGAGCGCGGCCAGGTTCTGGGGTGCGTGACCGCCAGTGATCGTGCTGCGGTCCTCACCGAACGTCTCATCACGGACGTAGTGCAGTCCGTTTTCGATCGCGCCCCAGTGTCGGCGGGCCAGTGCCAGCAGTTGCTCCGGACCGGCCCGCTCCGCCGTCAGAGACGTCACGCAGTAGGCAACCTCGGTCGTCTTCTCACCAAGTCGTGTCCGCTCACGATCGATGCGGCAGACCTGGCCCACACCGGGCCAACTCAGATGCTCGTTGAGCCGGGACGTGGCGGTCAGGGTGCGGCGTTCGATGCGGCCGTGACCCTTGTCGGGCGTGCTGTGCGCCGCATGCAGCTGTTCACGCTGACGCCGTTCGTAGGGGGAAAAGACCTCCTTGTCGGGGGCCAGTTCCAGTGTGATTTCCCGCAGTAAACCGGGTTGATTCTCTTTCACCGGGAAGAAGTAGTCGCCCCCCGAATCCACAATCTGTTCACACAAATCGCGCTGGCAGAACATCGCATCGCCAACGAGGACTTTGCCCTCCAGCACCATCGTCTTGAGGAACTCCAGAGCGGCCTTGTGCTCATTCGTCTTCTCCTCGACCCGGCACTGGCTGAGCACAAAACCGGTGTGATGGTCGACAGCCGCCAGCAGGTGCACGGCCTTCGCATACGGCCTGAGCGTCCCGCACAACGTCTTGCCGTCGATGCTGACCGCAGCCAGGTCCTCTTCGGTCAGTCCGAGTTCCAGCGTCTCGCCGATCCACTCGCTGAGGACCGCCTGGAACTCGTCCGGGATCAGCACCATGAGCAGATCGCGGAAGCAATCTCTTTTCGGCGGGCACCGCGTGTATCCCATCCAATGCCAGACGTCTACCGGCAAATCGTGGAGCCACTCGACCAGGGCCTGATAGCCCCGATTGCCGCACAGCAAACCAGTTACGACGGCCGTC
>CAVQRG010000003.1:0-906415 GCA_963715185.1 uncultured Planctomycetaceae bacterium | reverse complement strand
GAAGAAACGAACCCACCCCGGTTTCATGGGTTGCCAGACCACGAAGTTGAGCCACGGGATGGGGTTGAACATGGCAAGCCACCCCTGGTTCATCTCTTGCTGACACTGTGGGCATTTCACGACCTATCCTCGTTGGGTCTGTCGATAGTGTCTTGCCGAACGGCAGCGGTAACGGGGCCGCCGCCAAAAAACTATGATTTCAAAACCCGCGTCATCGGCGGCTCCCGTTCACCGCTTTGTTCTGTCGCGTTTGGATTCAACGGTCATTTCCTGGCCCGCACCAGCACGGAATCACGATCATGGTCTGTGCTGGAATCAACAACGCCATTCTGATTGAACACGACGATATCGTACGTCAATGATGCGGGAATCCAAAGCGTGAAATCTTGCTCTCCATCACGCAGCATCACCTGATCCAACGGAATCGCGTTGGTTGGTTCGCCACTCTTGTACGCAGCTATCACGACGGGCCACTGCCTGGTCAGCCATTGACCTGCAATACGGTGCATTGTGTCCGGGAATAGCACAGTTCGGGCATCTGGCGCGACGCTCTGATCCGGCGGATGGACGAGAATTGCATCGACATCGGGGACGTTCCGCAATCCGCTCTTCGTGGTCGGTGGCGGCATCAACAGCACTGGTTCATCGAAGTCGCCAAGTTCGGCGAGGGCGTCCGCTACGATGCGATATTCATGCCCGTCGTACATTTCAGACCATTGCCATATAGTGAACGGTTCGATGCCAGTCTTCTCCCAAAGGATGGAGGCAAGCCATCGCTGCCCAAGGTCCGTCTTGTGCTTAAAGACATGAGCATGGCCGGCATGCACGACCAGTTTTGCCTCCGGGTCGCCGTTCAGAACGTTGGCAAGTGTCGTTGCGGCAAACTCCTCTCTTCCCTCGTGAGTAAAAGGGCGAAAGTCGTATCCAAGAACCTCGAATCGCAAGTCGATCGCGCGGCGTATCACGTTTCCAAACTGAGGGTCGGAAGTGTAATACCCAGTTTCCACGATCGGGTATCCACGGGATGTGAGTGACGCCCAGCAGACTCGCCAATCGCTTCTGCGGCGTAATGGGTGAATCCTGGCTTCTCGAAATGTTGGCAGCAATGCTCCGATCATCTCACGATGTTTCGAAACGAAGTGATCTTCCATGATCATGACGATGCGATGCTCGCTGGCGATTTGCTTGAGACCATCGCGCCACGGCACGACATTCAATTCCAGCCTGTGCGTATCCACTTCCAGAGGAGGCAGATCGAACTGAGGATGGAAGTCCAAGTGGCGAATTTCGTCGTCACGGCCGAGAATCGCAAGATTCCAACCCAACGGTTGAACGTCTATGCTCATCAACGCCTTCGGTCTCAATCTGAATGACTTGGTGAAGCAACTGCCATTGAGCGACATGTCGGTTCGACCAAACACGCCAAACCATTGCCGTTACCAGCAAGAGAATCGCCAGCAATAGTATCGTACCCCTCCGGATTCGCCTTCGCCATTTCGAATGAGCCATACACGCTGGCCTTGCGACAGAACGATTGGGGTAACGCGACGGGGACGGACACGCCAGCCATTTTCGAGTACCTAACGGCCGCTCGCGTTCACCCCCTTGGTCATTTGACGATCACTATCTTCACTTGCGTTGTAACACGTACCGGCCGGCGATGGAGCCAGCGAGAATCGCGTTGGGCAATGCCCCTGCGGTAAGATGCACATGTTCGAGGTGGAAGAACCCTTGATGGGAATCAAAACGCTTGAAGCAAATTACAAGGGCGACAAATCCCACGCCGCAAAACAGCGACCAGTAGAACACGTCTCGTCGTGTTGTCAGGTCAAGGTCTTTGGGGGCAATTCTTCCGGCAATGATCCCGAGCAGAATGAACGCTATTGCTGGGCAGGAATAGTTGACTCCGAAGTATCTGATTTGATCTGTCAGAGGCACGTTCTCGACCCACGCGGGCCAGGATCTCAGCGCGACCGCTATGCCAAGAGGAAGCAATGCGGATGCGACGATTCCGCGAACCGCGGCGAACCTGTAAACGGAGACGATCCTCTGCGGCACACGTTCGCCCGCCGGCTGGGCGGCATCTGGCGTCAAGCTGGATCGACTGCCGATTGGTTGTCCTCCGGTTGAAGCCTGGTTGGCGAGGGTCAAATAACGCCAGCGATCACTTTGCCGCCGCGTCCTCCGATTGTCACTGAACCGTAGCCTTCGGTACCGGGGGACGCCGGCACTTTCGCGGGCGAGACGTCTGACGAGATCCCCTGAGCGGCGGCGACAAGAGCCACTATTGTCATGGCGCTACCAATCGCAAATAAGCCGATCCTCGATGTGTGCTTGAGGTATGTACTCATAGTGTGGGGCGAAGTTGTCCACGCTCGTAGTGTTTGCAGAACGTCACGGATCACGGGGACCGAGGAGTTCATATTGATTCCAGGACCGACACCGCCGAGGTCTCCCGTGCATCCGATTGTTCGCCGCTACGGTTGACTTTTCTCTGGGCCAGCAACGACTCGCTCTGCTATGTAGCATAAGCTGTCCTCGTCTTTGGTGTCAAAGCTCGTTGGGCGCTCTGTTCTTCCAAGGCAAATGCATAGCTTGTCGTCCTCAATCTTGTAGATCGCCTTCTTGGTAATGGACGTCTCACCCTTGGTGAGAATCATGTCGAGTTGCTTCGGAACTTTTGAATCATCAATCTTGTATTCTGCTTTCAGCGGCGGCTTGCCACCTATTCCCGCGGGCGTCGTGTCGCCTGTCGAGGTTGTCCAAGTTTCTTTGTCAAATGAAAAACGCATGCCTCGAAAGCTGACACCTGAATCAGCCTTGCCGCGCGATTCCAAAGAGACTACCCGCCACTCCCCGAGAATCGCTGTAGTTTCGCCGTCTTCATCGACGCTGGATTCAGATGCAGCGAGTGACGTGGCGAGCACAAGCACCAGCGTTGCGAGAACTCTCATTGTTGGTCTCCAAGTGTCGGCGAACTAGTGTTTATGCAGACCTGTATAATCCGCGGGCGTTTCTGGATAACGCTCCAGTGGGAAGTGGCAGATCTGGTGACATGTCTCGTTCTGGAAAGGGCTTGCGTAGAACTACGGTCAACGCGACTGGAGGATTATCCCGCACTTCGCTTCCGGATAACGTTCCGCCGCTTATCCCGAATCTCGCTTCGGAGCAACTCGCGGATCCCCTCCAGTGGCCTGCGGACACCGCGTCCGCCCTTGTTCAAGACGTGAGTATAGATCATCGTCGTCCGAACGTCACTGTGCCCAAGGAGTTCCTGCACGGTCCGAATGTCATAGCCCGTTTCAATCAGGTGCGTGGCGAACGAGTGGCGGAACGTGTGGGTCGTCGTGCGCTGGTTCAGGCCGGCTTCACGAGCCGCCGTCTTGACCGCCTTTTGCACGTTGGATTCGTGATAGTGGTGACGATATCGAATTCTGGATGGTTCATCCATGTCGTGGGACGAAGCCGGAAACACCCATTGCCAGATCCAATCCCGGTCCGCATGGGCGAGCTTACGGGCCAAGGCGGTCGGCAGTGCGGCTGCGCCGCCCCGGTTCAAGAACCGGGGTTACCCGCCTGTCGGTGTGAGAGCATGCCACCCGGGCGCGGTGTCATTCAGCAGCCAGCAGTCGGCGGAGCTGGATCGCGTTCAACATCGCATACGAGCTGCCATCACGTCTGCTGTGGATGACGAGCGGTGAACCCACCGGCACATCCACGACGTACCGCACGTACTGATTGCCGTCGGTCCGCTCCGCATCGCGAAATCGCCAGGTCCCGTCGTTCAGGGTCGACTTGCCGGCGTACGTCACGCCGGCCGATTCGATTTCGATCGCCGCGTTCTGGTCGGGAGCGTCACCATGCGCGAGCACGTACACCTCGTAGACCCCGGGGGGCAGATACGTGAGCGTCACCGACAGGTCGACACACCGGCAGTTGTGATAGATGTAGCCGTGCATCACTCCCGACTGATCCTCGATCCCCCACTCGCCATCGTTCTCGGAGATCTCGGCCACGACATCGGTGTGAGAGCCGTCCGCCAGGCGCAGATCGGCGACCTCCCGCGTGCCGACTTCGACGAGGTTCCAGACATCAGTGGGCCGCCCGAGTACGCCATCGTAATGACCGGGCCCCGGATCGTGGGCGAAGGTGATGTGGAGGGCGACCTCCTGCGGTGGTGGGATCGGGTCCTCTGCCGGGGGATGTGCGACGACCGACAGTTCATACGCTCCGCGATTCCCGCTCTCGGGCCAGTCGTCGAGGAAGAAGGCCGAGAGAAAACGGTGCTCGGGTTTGCCGCCGGGGGAGTGAAACTTCAGCGTTTCGCCCGACCGCAGCACGACGTACTGCGTGGCGTAACCATCCTGGGCCTGCGAGCAGTAGAACAGCACCACGCCGGGCATGGGGTCGGCATCGTGCCCCTGTTCGTCCGAGAGCCAGGCCTGGCCGGTGGCCGAGACGGTGTACGCGCGATCGGCCTGGAGCGGCACTGTGGCGATCGACTCGTCCGGTTGCTGCGGACGGTTGAGGTACAGGCAGTGTTTCCGGGCATCCACTCGCAGCACGGTGACGGGGGCGTGGCGCTCGCGGGGCGAGGACCCGGCCGGAGGTCCAGCGGCGGCGGGCAACAAACCCAGAGAGAGGGCAGACAGGCAGGCCAGAAGTGGACCGCGTCGCATCAGACATCTCCTCGAACCGGCTGCAATGTCGACAAACGGGTCGCCGGCCGTGCGCAGACCGACCGCTCGATTCTCCCGAGATGACGGCTGAATTGCCAAGGTGTTCTGGACAACTCCCCGACTTCTGACAGACTTCTGACAAACGGCGGGGGGCGGTTGTATGCCCCGGCCGGGCGCGTAGAATCTCCTGGAACATCACACATCCCACGCAGCGAGGGCGGCCATGACTGCCTATCCGGTCAACGACTTCGGCCCATTGATGCATGGGCTGGTGATCGGCGGACTGGGGATCGTGCATGTGTTCCTCGCGCAGTTCGCGATCGGGGGCGGCCTGCTGATGTGCTACTTCCAGTGGCTGGCGCAGACCGGCCGCAGCGAGGTGGCGCACGATTTCACCGACGGGTTCTTCAAGTTCCTGGTGCTCGTCAGCTTCGTGCTGGGGGCGGTGACGGGGGTCGGGATGTGGTTCACTTCGATCCAGATCTCGCCGCGGACCATCGGTGTGATGGTCGAGGAGTTCCACTGGCTGTGGGCCACCGAATGGACGTTCTTCTGCCTGGAGGTTGTGTCCGGCTACTGCTTCTACCGCTACGGGTCGCGCCTCGGCGACCGTTCGCGGCTGCGGCTGCTGGTGATCTATTCGGTGGCGGCGTGGTTCAGCCTGTTCTGGATCAACGGCATTCTGAGCTGGCAACTGACGCCCGGTGCGTTCTATGACACGCACCGCGTGTGGGATGGCTTCTTCAATCCCACGTTCTTCCCGTCGCTGGTGTTTCGCACGATCACCTCGATGACGATCGCGGCTCTGGCGGCCTGCGTGGTGATCAACCTCATGCCTTACCTCGACCGGGAGCAGCGGGCGGAGCTGATCCAGCGGGCGGCGCACTTTCTGGCGCCGATGGTGCTGATGCCGGTGCTCGGGTTGTGGTTCCTGCTCGCGATGCCGGCCGACAGCCGCTCGTGGGTGCTGGGGGGCAGCGTCGCGATGATGCTGTTCTTCGCGCTGGGTGTGCTCTGTTCGATGATGATCGGCGCGTATGCCCTGCTGGGGTTGATCCGGCAGCAGTTGTACATCAACGGGGCCACCTCGACGCTGCTGCTCTCGCTGGCCTTTCTGGCGACGGCCGGTGGTGAGTTCGTGCGGGAAGGCTCCCGCAAGCCCTTCACGATCCGCGAGTACCTGTACTCGAACTCCATCACCAAGGGGGAGGTTGAGCAACTGCGACAAGACGGTGTGAGGTCCACGGATCCCTTTCCCCTGCGGAATCCCGACACGGATGATCCCGTCCTGCAGCATGGCGCCCTCGTGTATCGGCGCCTGTGCAGCATCTGTCACACGCTTGCGGGTGCCAACGCGCTGACGCATCTGGCAGGCACCTGGACCCCCGATCAGCTCCGCCTCAACATCGCCCAGTTGCAGCGGACCAAACCGTTCATGCCTCCGTTCGCCGGGAACGCGGGAGATGTGGAAGCCCTCTGCCAATGGCTGGAATGGCACCTGGGCCAGCGTCAGGCGGGTGAGCCTCCCTCGCCCGAACAGATCCGGAAGATTACCGGATGGCTGGCAGAGGTCGGTACGGAACCGGGCATCCGCCTGGTGCATCGCGAGTAGGACACAGACGCCGGGTGGGCGTTACCCATCCATCAACATCGACAACACGAACGTGGGCTCTGCCCGCCTGAAGCAATCGGTCCCATGGACAGCATCATCCCCTTCGGCCTGCCGTGGCCTACGGCGTGGTACCTCACGCTGTATCTGGGCACGCTCGTACTGCATGTGCTGTGCATGGGCTATGTGCTGGCGGGGAGCGCCTACCTGGTGGGGGTGGGGGTGGCGCGGCTGCGGGGGGAGACGAACGATCCGCTGGCGGGGCTGCTCGCGCGAGTGGCTCCCCTTCATGCTGAGTGCCGCCATCACCGCCGGGGTCGCGCCGCTGCTGTTCGTGCAGATCCTGTATCAGCGCGCGTTTTACACCGCGAACCTGCTGCTGTTCCATCGCTGGATGGCCATTCTGCCCGCGCTGCTTGTCGGCTTCTATGCCCTGTACCTGCTGAAGAACTGGCCGGACCGGTCGCGCCCCAGGCTGCGGATGGCGACCGCCGGCGTGACGTTTGCGTGCTTCGCCTTTGTTGGCTGGTCGTGGACCGAGAATCACCTGCTCAGCCTGCAGTCGCAACAGGTCTGGGTCGATCAGTATGTCTCACAAGCCCTCAGGTACCGCACGTCGCAGTTGCTGCCGCGACTCGGAATCTGGTTCTGCGGCTCGTTCTCGATCCTCGCGATCTGGCTGAGCTGGCAGTTGTGGTGGCCTCTCCGGCCGGGTGCCCACAAACTGATCGTCGGCACGCGACGCACGGCGGCCATGGCCTTCGGCGGACTCATCGCGGCCAGCGGCTGCGCGCTGTGGTATGGGAGCACCCTCAGCGTGGCACAGCGGGGAGCTGTCCTCGGCGCCGGTGGGCCCTGGCTCGCGCTGGCGATCATCGGCGTCTGCGTGCAGCTCTATCTCTGGTGGGGACAATACCGCTCGGCCGAACTCTGTCCGAGACATCTCACGGCCCTCACCATCGCGACGGTGTTGACGGTGATCGGTGTGGCGGTTGTGCGCGAGGCGATTCGTCTTGAAGCTGTCGACCTGGCCGTGCTCGCCGAGCAGCATCGTCAGTCGACCCAGGTTGGCGGGCTGGCGACGTTCGCGCTGTTCCTCGTGCTCAACACGGCGGTTATTGTGTATTGCATCCGGCTGGTGAACCACGAGGCCGAGGAGTAGGCTGCACGGGCGTTGAAGATCCCCCGGCGAGGCCTGAGAGTGCAGTCTCCCCCGCATGCTCCGCGCAGGTCTTGCTCTCGTACGGGTCATAGCCGGCTGTGACACCGGTCTGGTGGCTGGCGGCCGTCGTGGAGCGCGGAACTGCCCGAACATGCGCCGACGAATGCCCGGGCAGCGGACGCACCTGCGGACTCTCGACCAGGGGACGAAGTGACGACAAGCAAGCGGTCCGGCATTCGCAGCGACTCCGCCGACAAGGCCGGCCCGACAGCAGCGTCCCCCGCGGGCGGCTTCAGCAAGCGGGCGCAGCGCTTCCAGAAGAGCCTGCGCACCGAGCGCGACCGCACCTTCTACCTGGTCCTGCTGGCGCTGGTCGACGGACGGATGTCGGAGGTGCCACCACTGCTAAAGCGCGCGACCGAACTGGACCCCGAGCACCCCGATGTCGTGTACGGCCAACTGCTCGCCGGAGACCGGACCGTTCCACCGCCCGATGTTTCCCTGCCTCCGTCGCTGCAGGCCGTCTTCGCGGCCCGCGAGTTCGCGCTGCAGGGACGATGGACTGAGGTCGCCCGGCTGGTGGCGCTGGCCCGCTCGCTGCAGGCCCCGCAGACACTGCAGTTGATGGACGTTGCGCCCAACTTCAACGACGAGCGACTGCGCCGGCACTGGGGCCGCATCGGCCAAACCTTCGCCGGCCCCCAGTGACCCCGGCATTGACGCACACAAGGCCCGCTTCGCTGGCTCCTGTCGGCGTGGTCGTTCCGCTCCGCCTCTGGGATCGGGTACAGTAGTGACGATCGGTCGCCCGTGTCCTTTCCTCCAGAGGTGCCCATGCGTACCGCGCACGCCCTCCGCCTGTTGATCGCCTTCGTCCTGCCGGGGCTGATGGCAGTTGTCGAGGCCCAGACACCCCGTGTGTTCGTACTCGATGCCGATCATCTCGCCCGTCGGCAGCAGGAGGTGCGCGAACGGCCGCAGGACTTCGCACCGGTCCTCGAGCGGATCCGCCACGAGGCCGACGACGCCCTGACGCGCGGCCCCTGGTCGGTGCTCGACAAGCCTCACGTTCCCCCCAGCGGCGACAAGCACGACTACTACAGCGTTGGCCCCTACTGGTGGCCCGACCCCGAGAAGCCCGATGGTCTGCCCTACATCCGCCGCGACGGCGAGGTGCATCCCGATCGTGCGAAGTACGACAACACCGGCATGGGACGGACGATCTCGGCGGTTCGCGAGCTGGCGCGGGGCTGGTACTTCACGCAGGAGCCCGCCTATGCCGAGCGGGCCGCTCGACTGCTGCGGACCTGGTTTCTCGATCCCGCCACAAAGATGAACCCGCATCTCGAGTACGGACAGGCCATCCCCGGACTGACACAGGGGCGCGGCATCGGCATCATCGACACCACCGGGCTCATCGACCTGGTGGACAGCGTCGGACTGCTGGAGTCCTCCGACGCCTGGACCGACGACGATCAGCGGCAGTTGCAGCAGTGGTTCGGCCAGTATGTCGACTGGCTCGTCCACTCCTCACACGGCCGGGATGAGGACCGGACCTCGAACAATCATGCCGTCTGGTACGACGCGCAAGTCGCCAGCTTTGCGCTGTTCGCCGGGGAGGAAGAGACCGCCCGGCGCATGCTTGCGCAGGTCGGACCCCGCCGCATCGCGACACAGATCGAACCGGACGGACGCATGCCCGCTGAACTCGCGCGGACCAAGAGCTTCAGCTACACCAGCATGAACACGCGGGGCTTTCTGCGGCTGGCACAACTCGCCGGGAATGTCGATGTCGACCTCTGGAACTATCGGACGGCGGACGGGCGAAGCCTGGCGACGGCACTCGACTGGCTGGCACCGTACGTTCTCGTCGAGAAACCCTGGACTGGGAAACAGATTTCCCGGATTGATCCGGCGCGGTCCGCCAGCCTGTATCGTCAGGCAGCATTGCACCTGGACAACCCCGTGTACGCGCGCATCGGTGCGCTGGTCGACGATCCGCTCGAGCTGTTCCTCTGGCCCGATCCTGCCGAGTGACGGCGACAAACCAGTCGCAGTCCCTCCCCGGGCTTCGCATTCTCTGGAGAATAAATCATGGCGGTGCGAGTTCATGCCGTGGGAGCGTACGGAGCGACCGACGCGGAGTTTCGCGAGGCGCTCGACCAGATCGGGGGTGAGGGTCGGGGCTCGGCGCGGTTCCGCATCGGCTCCAGCGGCCAGTGGCAGTGGGCCCATGCCAGCGTCTGGGGCGTCAATGGCGCGGAGATCGACCAGGCACTGGCGACGCTGAGGGTTCCCGCGCTGCGGGTGACATCGTCAGACGCCGTGCTCTGGATGCTGATGCTGACTGCGCCGGGCAAAGACCGGTTCTATGGGGTGCATCACTTCACGACCGTGGGGCGCGTGCCGGAGGAACCTGCCCCGCAGGACGAACAGGAGGACGAAGACTTCCCCGAGGATGAGCTGGAGGAAATCGCCGGCATCAACCGGTTCATCCCCGAGCTCGAGTTTCTGTGGGACGCCGAGGAAGAGGCCCGGCTCAAGGCGCTCTATGCTGCGGAAGAGGAGGCAAGTGTTCCGGGTCTCGATGCCTACACCGACTACGGGGTGTCGTTGCCGGCGCCGGTCATCGAGGCGATGAAACAAGATCCGCATCGCGGCTGGTACATCGCCTTCCTGGCACATGCCTCACAGATCGTCGAGGCGCTGGAAAACTACGGGTTCGACGTCGACCCCGTGGCGCTGCGCGAATTACTGACCGTCGGTCCGCTGACGTCTGTCGAACAGGATGCAGACGTCGGGAACATGCCGCGCTTTCTGCACACACTGGGCATCGTGGGAGTGTTCCAGGATGCCCAGGACGACGAAGAGCCGGTGGCTGACGTCGTCCCGGAAGAGAAACCCGAAACGGAAGACGTGGACTGGTCGGCACACCCGCCTGGAGAGATCTTGGAGAAGTTCGATGCGGTCCTGGCCGGCTGCCCGCTGACGGAGATCACCGGAGGTCCGATCGAGGTGCAGCAGGCCCCACTGCTTCACCTGCTGTCGCATCTGCTGGACGAAGACCCGGCCATGTTTGTCCAGTTGGAGTTCGCGGACGAGGCAGCGCAGCCGGGCCGCCAGTGGGCGGAAGTCGACGCACTGGAAGCCAGGCAACAGGGGTGCACATGGCAGCTCGGCTTTGAGACACCCTGTTGGTGGTATGGGGTCTTCGAGTTGATGGAGCTGCAGTCCCACATCCTCGCCATGTCACTCCCCAAGTTGCCGGAGGGCACGCGCGTCGAGATCGCCCTGCTGGTCGCCGGGCTTTCCGAGCAGTGCCACCGCTATGCGGGGACGTACTGCAATCAGCGACTGCAGCTCCACCGGGCGTACCCGTCGCAGTCGGCCGACGTCCTCAACGACGCCCTCGCACTGGTCGAGCAGGTCATCGGGTTCAAAGCGATAGCGCTCGCCTCCGAGGAGGAAGCCAGTGCCGTGCGACGCAGTTACCAGCGTTCGCAAGGAGAGCCGCCGAAGATCCGCAATGGCAAGATCCTGCCCGAGGTGGGAGAACGCGACGACGTTGTACGAACGCTGCTGTTCGATCGATTCGAGAACCGCGGACCGTGGGACATTGCTGCGGCGCGATTGCGCGTCGAGGAAGAGTGGCAGGCCTACGAGCAGCTCTGCCAGCCCGCGGAGCAGGAGGACGACGAGGACTCGGCCGACCCGGAGGAGCAATCCGAGGAACTCGCCAACTTCAACGCCATGCTGCAGAAGATGACCGCGGCGGCCGAAGAGCTCCAGCAAGCGAAGATCGTTCCCCACAGCGAAGAGGTGATCTACGCAGGCCGCACGGGCAGGTTTCTGCGGGCCTCAATGGCCGATCTGCCGCATATCTCGCCGCAGTCGCTGGAGGAGCACACCGCCACTCTGGAGTCGCTGGGGTTTCGATCCATCGGCGACTTTGTGGGTGATGTCGATCAGCGACAGGAAATCACGCGCTGCTACGCCGGACACCCGCAGGCCGTGTCGTTACTGGGTCATCGCAATGCCAACAATCAACTGGGCTGGGCAGCGGACAGTCACGGTATGGTGAGCGTTGACTTCTCGAATGGGAGTATCGAATTCCACACGCACTTCGAGGACGGATCGGTACTGGTGACGACGTCGCTCGATGCGACGAGGTCCAAGCCGGAGGCTGACATCTATCTGCGATGTTACGAGGACCTGCCCGTCACCGGACTCTGGGAAAAGCACCTCGATGGCATCGCGAGATTCCAGTCACACCGCGGGACAATCCCGGTCGACCATACGAGATTCAGCGATCCGGTGCAGTTTCTGACCCTGATGGACGCTCTGTTCTGCCGGTTTATGGGCGAGGACTGACAGCGAACCACGGACGTGAGACTTCGGCTCATATAAGCCAGGGGACCCCGGCGCTCGGCGTTGCTCGCGGCTAAACGCTTTCCGTAACGCATCGGGGGACTCACGTCCCCCGCTCGCCATTCACTCCTCGAACGTTGCCTTGCTGCGCAGCAGGTGATGGTACGACTGCGCGAATTCGCGGGGGAGAATTCCCGCCGCGAGGTGTAACACCCGGCCCGGCTGGCCGCTGAACGAGTCATGACGCCTCCCACTGTCGGCTGTGGCGCCACAACCAACACCAACCTTAGCGGACATGGAACGATGAAGAACTTCGCACAAGTCCTGACGCTGGCCATCATTCTCACCACTCTGGGGACCAGCTCCACTCAGGCCCAGTCTGTCGGCAGCCTCGGCGACTGGATGAACGACTACGAGCTGTACGTCGCCGACTGGAAAACCAACTGGTATACCGTCGTCACCTGGGATAACGGCAGCGTCAGCGAATACCGCAGCTCCTCTCAGAGTGGTGCCCAGCAATGGGCCACGTGGCTGTACCTGCACATCGTTGAGGTCGAGGACATCGACATCGTCTCCCGCGAAGAACTGAGCGAGTGGGAATACATCGACACTTACGGCACCTACCTCCAGGCTTCTGCCGCCGCTGCCGAGTATGAGTCCTTCGGATACGAAACCGACATCCGCTCGATCCAGGTCAATTCGATCGAGGCCACGACCTACCGTCCCAGCCTGCGGTACGCTCCCAAGATCTATC
Source organism: uncultured Planctomycetaceae bacterium (assembly GCA_963715185.1). Taxonomy (GTDB): domain Bacteria; phylum Planctomycetota; class Planctomycetia; order Planctomycetales; family Planctomycetaceae; genus CAVPPT01. The sequence goes on along the minus strand of CAVQRG010000003.1, from coordinate 893,843 downwards.
CGACCCTGTCCACCAAGTAATCCCGATTCCTGATCGACCCTCCAGCGGCCCGGCCTTCCCTCAGGAGGTCGGGCCGTTCCCGTCTCAACCGAGTGACGTCACATCACAGGGCCGTCGCAGTCCGATGTGTCACCGACCCGCCTGGGAACCGGTCCTGCTCCGATTCTTCCAGACGAAGATCATCACACCAGTCAGACCCCCAACGAAGACACAGGCACTCCACCTCTCGATGGCGAGAATGGCGCTTGTTGGCAACGCGGAATTCGCGACCGATCACTCTTCGAACGTCGCCTTTCTCCGCAGCAGGTGATGGTACGACTGTGCAAAGCGGTGCGACTCATCCCGGATGTATTGCAGCAGCCGCAGCGCGTAGCTGTGACGTGTGAGCCGGCGGGGCTCGCTCTCGCCCGGCACATACACCTCTTCATCCCGTTTGGCGAGTGAAATCGTCAGCGGCGGCGTGACGTCGATCGCCTGCAGTGCCCCGAGTGCCGCGTTGAGTTGTCCCTTGCCGCCGTCGATCAGCAGGATGTCGGGGAACTGCACTCCTTCCTGCTGCAACCGGCGGAAGCGGCGGCTGATGACCTCCCGCATGCTGGCGAAGTCGTCCACCCCCTCGACCGTGCGGATTTTGTACCGCTTGTAGCCATGCTTGAACGGCAGCCCGTCGATGAACTGCACCAGACTCGCCACGGTCTCGCCGCCCTGCAGATGGGCAATGTCGACCCCTTCGATCACGCGCGGCAGCTCCGGCAGATCGAAGATCTTCTTCAGCCCTTTCAGTCCTTTCTTGGGGTCGATGTAGAACACCTCCGGCTGGGCGTTGGCAGCCAGGTCGCCGCGCAGGTTGAGGTTCTCCAGTGCCTGGATCTCGTCCCGCAGGCGGGCCGCCTGCTCATACCGCCGCGCGGCGGAGGCCGCCGCCATCTCTTCGCGCAGTTCCTTGAGGAGCCCGGCCTTCTTGCCGTCGAGAAACATGCCGCAGTCGGCGAATGTCTTCGCGATACGCCTCCTTCGAAATGCGGAAGTTGCACGGGGCGGTGCACTGGTTGATGCTCGCCAGCAGACAGGGGCGGAACCACCGCCAGCGTTCGTCCCCCTCTTCGATGTCGAGGGTGCAGGTGCGGAACTTGAAGATCCGCTGCAGCACCGCGATCGTCCCCCGCAGCTTCTTGGCCGAGGTGAACGGCCCGTACAGCTTCACTCCCTTCGTGAGCGGCTTGCGGGTGAACTCCACGCGGGGGAAGTCCTCGCTGGTGACGATCTGCAGGTAGGGGAACGTCTTGTCGTCCTTGAGTTCCTGGTTGAAGCGGGGCTGCACGTCCTTGATCAGCCGCGCCTCGAGCAGCAGCGCATCGACTTCGCTGTCGGTCTCGATGCAGTCGATGTCGGCAATCTCGGGGACGAGGTCCGCCGTCCGCCGCTCACCCTGTTGCCGCCGTGGTGAAGTAGCTGCCGGCCCGGCTGCGGAGGTTGACCGCCTTGCCGACGTAGATCACGCGCCCTGCGCGTCCTTCATCAGGTACACGCCGGGCGACGTGGGGAAGGTCTTGACCTTCTCCCGGGGGCTCAGCGGTTCAGATCCGGACGGCTGCGTCATGCCTGCATTGTAGACACCCGGCGGACGTGAGCAGAGCGAGGGCCCGTGTGAGTCGCGCACAGCCCGGCAGTGCCATCGCCGGCGTTCTGTGCCACTGCCGGGCTTGAAGGATCAGCCGCGAGTCGCAGGCGGGTCGGATTACAAGCACGCAGCGCCAGCCAGTGTGCCACTGGCTTCGCCAGTGCCAGGCGACGGCCGTGTGCCACTGCTGGCTGGTCCAGCAGTGCCGGAGTGAGTGCCTCTGGCCGCTGCGCGGCACCGGTTGAGGCAACCGGTGCTACCCAATGGACGGTTCGTGGCCTCGCAGTCCGCCGAGCCTGGTGCCGTGGTGTCTTTGTGGTGCAGAACCGCCCGCGAACGGACGTCGTGCGATCCCTGGGAGGGAGGGGAATCCCGGTAGCCGGGCGGAATGGTCACGACGAAGAAGACCACCAAGTCACCAAGGTTCGAAGAAGCGGCGCCATCCTGGCAACGCCGGGCTTCTTGGTCCCCGCTCCTCGCTCACACCCGCGGGATCTCGAAGCCCGCGCGCTGCTCGCGGGCGAAGAAGCCGGCGGCCTCGTCGTCACCCACGATCTTCTCGGCTTTGGGGTCCCATTCGATCACGCGGCCCAGCCGGGCCGCAATCGCGCTCAGATGACAGGTGTTCATCGTCTGCACATGGCTGAAGACGTCGGAGACCGGCAGCCCCCCTTCTTTGATGCACCGGAACAGGTTCGCCTTGTGATCCTCGACCGGCTTCCCCTTGTATAGCCGCACGAGATCCTCTTCGCCGAACTGGTCCTTGTCCCAGTTCTCCTCGATCGGCTGGCCGGTGATCTTGCCCCGGTTGACGAACATGCGGCCCTTCGTCCCTTCGAAGAGGATGCCGTTGTCGCCCCGGCTCGTGACGATCATCTCGATGCCGTTGGGATACGTGCACTTCACCGCGAAGTCATGAGACGTATTGTAGCTGTCGTGCACTGTCGGGTACCCGTGCTCGAAGGGGACCGGGTGCTTGGCGTCGGTGCCGTCGATCTTCACCGGCCCCATGCCCTCCTGGTCCTGCCCGATGGCCCAGGTGGCGATGTCGATGTGGTGGGCCCCCCAGTCGGTGAACTTGCCGCCCGAGTACTCGTACCACCAGCGGAACTGGTAGTGGGCCCGCTCCTTAATGAAGTCGACCGGCGTCGTCTGACCCTGCCACATGTCCCAGTCGAGCGACTTCGGCGGGTCGGACTTCTCAAACGGTCCGCCGACATCGCCTCCGTTGATGCCGACCGTGATCTTCTGGATGTCCCCCAGCAGCCCCTTCTGCACCATGTTCACTGCCCGCAGAAATCGCTCCTTGTCGGCCCGCTGCTGCGTCCCCACCAGGAACGACCGGTCGCTGTACTTCTTGCACGCATTGCGGATGAGCTGGTTTTCTTCGAGGGTGAGGGTGAGCGGCTTCTGGCAGAAGACGTGCTTGCCCGCCTCGAGGGCCTCGATGGCGATCTTGATGTGCCAGTGGTCAGGCGTCACCACAAGCACGACATCGATGTTCGGATCGTCGAGCACATGCCGGTAGTCGACCGAGGCGACCGCCTTTCGCTTGCCGACCTTCTCGTGAATCATGGCCTGCTCGGCCCGATCGGAGTCGACGTCACACACCGCGACAATGTCTCCGAGGTACGAAATCCACTGGGCGTCCCCCATTCCCATGCTCCCCATGCCGATGCAGCCCAGCCGCGGCCTCTCGTTCGGCGAGTCGCTGGCCATGCCGGCCGTCGTCCAGGCGAAGTACGGCATCACACTGCCGGCAGCGGCCGCGAGCGAGGTGGATTTCAGGAAGTCGCGCCGCGTGGTGGAGGGGGTGGTCGGGGTCACAACGTGCCTTTCGTGCAGGAGCCGGGAGGAAGGAGGCAAGCGGGAGGGGTCGGCCTCCCGATGTGAGCTTCGCAGACTGCCAAGATACCGCGAGAACGGATCGGGGAGCAAGCAGCCGGACCGTGCGGAGCAAGCGGGCCCTGCGAGGCGAGCGGGGGACGTGAGTCCCCCGATGCGGCGGGGTGGGCACGTTCGAATGATGTTGATCGGACGTGTGCCACTGGCTTTGCCAGTGCCGAGGACCGGCAGCGTAGCCAGGTTGCACTCATCATCGTGCGAGGATGCTGGGGCCGTAACCTCCAGCGTCTTGCCGCTGTGCGGCACCGGTTGGGGACAACCGGTGCTACCCGCTTTCAACGTCCCACGCTCCAGCCCGCTCGTCGCTCGCCCCCCGTCGCTCAGTAGTCGTCGCCGTTCAGACTGTGGATGACCGATGTCTGCCAGTCGTGGAGGGCGGCCTGCATCTGCCGGACGCGGGCCGGTTCCCGGGCCGCGAGATCGTGGGCCTCGGCCCGATCGTCACCCAGATGGTACAGCTCGTACGTGGCGGTCCCCTTGCGAGCGTTGGTGAGGCGGTGCAGCTTCCAGTCGCCGTCGATCCAGGTGGCGTGTCCCGCGAGGTCGCTGGTGGCGAAGGTGGTCTCCAGACGGGAGGCGGGGGTCCGCTCGGGGAACGTGGTGGCGGGGGCTGCTCCGCGCTGTTCCTGCAGCAGGGCCGGCATCAGCTTGGCCGACGGGGTGCTGATCCCCTTCGACTCGTACACCCAGAAGCCCAGGGGGCGGTCGCGCTGCGTGAGCTGTCCGTCGATCAGTGGCACGAGGCTGATGCCATCGAGCGGGGGTTGATGGGCGACGGTGGTGCCAGCCAGTTCCAGCAGCGTGGGATAGATATCGCTGGTGAAGGCCGGAACGTTGGTGACACGGGGTTCGGGAATCCTGCGCGGGCCATTCGATGATGCCCGGCACGCGAATGCCGCCTTCCCACAGGCTCCCCTTGGCATCGCGCAGTCCGCCCGAGGACCCCGGGCTGCGTCCCTGTTGTCCATTGTCGCTGGTGTACCAGAGCAGCGTGTTGTCGGCGATGCCCAGACCACGCAGCTCGCGACGCAACAGCCCCATGGCCCGGTCGATGCCGGTCAGCTCGGCATAGTAGTTCTGCTCGGCCGGTGTGGCGTGGGGATACAGGGCCTTCAGTTCGTCGACCCCTTCGTGCGGAGTGTGCGGGTTGCCGAACCAGATGACTGCCAGGAACGGACGATCCGCCTGGGCCTGAGCGCGGATGAAGTCGAGCGCCAGCTCCACCGTGACCTGCGAGCTCTCCCCGTCGGTTTCGATGACGCGCCCGTTGTGCGAGAGCAGCGGGCTGTTCTCGTAGAAGTTCGGACTGGAGGCCCACTCGTCGAACCCGCTCCCTCCCGGGTTGACGGGATCCTCCGGGCGGACGGACCCGAGATGCCACTTGCCGAAGTGCCCGGTCGCGTAGCCGGCGGGCCGCAATGCCTCCGCAATGGTCACCTCTTCGGGCCTGAGGGTGTGCCCCCACGAGAAACAGGCGAAGCGGTTGGGGTTGCGGCCGGTCATCACGCTTCCCCGCGTGGGGGAACAGACGGGGTGTGCGGCATAGAAGCGGTCGAACCTCAGCCCGGTGGCCGCCATGTCGTCCAGTTCGGGGGTCTGCAGCAGAGCGTGGCCGTTGTACCCCACGTCGCCGTATCCCTGGTCGTCGGCCATGCAGAGGATGATGTTGGGGCGCTCGGCCGCAGTGGCGGGCGTCGCCGCGGAACAGAGCAGGGCCGCGGTCATGCAGGCGGGAAAGATCTCGAATCTCATCACGGGAATCTCCTGTGGCTCGGGGTGTGTGCTGCTCCCATTCCCAGTTGTAAAGTGCCCGCCGCGAAAGCGAAACAGAACGGCGAGTTGAGAGTGACGGGTCGAGTACTACAGACCGGCGCAGCGACTCCTTTCTGCGCGCGAGGGTGATCCATCCGGGTCGTGTTCCGTTCAGCCCCGACGCTGCCGGCGCCGGGCGTTGATCACGCACTCAACCCGTGTCTCTCGTCGGGCAGAACCCGCCGAACGGCCGGCCGCTTGCCTTACGGCATGTCCGCGATCACACTCCGGTGGTGGGATCACGGGCACGTCACCCCCACCTGCGGACCGGCACGTGATCCGGATGGATCACCCGGCGCGGAACACCGACGGCGCCCGTAACAAGCTGCGGACAACATGTCGTTCGACCTGCGGCAATGGAACTGGTGGAAGCTGGGCATCGGCACCCTCGGGGTTGCGGTGCTGATCGGCCTCGCTCTTTGGTTTGGTCCCCACCTGCGCGAGGAAGTCGTGGCGTTTGAGCGATGGGTCACCGCCCAAGGGGTCTGGGGGCCCATTGTCTTCACCGCGGTCATGATTCTCCTGACATCACTCTTCGTCCCGGATTCGGTCCTGGCCGCCGCCGGCGGAGCCATGTTCGGTCTGGTCGTTGGGACCATCGTGACGGTCGTCGCGGTCGTTGCGACGCAGGTCGTCGCGTTCACCATCTCGCGCCATTTTCTCAACGACCGCGTGGAGGAGGAACTTGCCCGGCGTCCGAAGCTGCACGCCATCCGGCAGGCCGCCGACCGCGAGGGACTGCGTCTGCAGCTGCTGCTGCGACTCACGCCACTCAGCCCGGTGCTGGTCAGCTACATCGTCGGCATCACGCGCGTCGGCTTTCGCTCGTTTCTGATCGCCTGCGTGGCCCTGCTCCCCGGCCTGTTCGTCGAGGTGTATTGCGGCTACGCGGCCAAACACATGCTGAGGGTCTCCGGCAACCCGGGCGAACATTCCACGCTCCACACCACGCTCACGCTGGTCGGCCTGGTGTTCTGCATCCTGCTGCTCGGTTACGTCACCCGCATCGCCCACCAGGCGCTGGCCGAGGCGGAGGCGGAGGTGGAGCAGCCCAGCGGATGATGCCTGGGAATCGCCACGATGTGCACACGTGGTGTTGCTCGCTCATTCCGCTCGTCGCCTTGCGTCAGCGTCGGCGCCAGAGGACGGCGGCCATCGCTGCCAGTACCGACAGCAGCGTGATCGGCGGGAGTCCGCCCGGCCAGGTGTCGGGATGGAACCAGCCCGCGTACCCGATCAGGCCAACATGCACCGCGGCCAGCAGCAACATGGCCCGGCCGAGCCAGGGTCGTAGCGCCTCATCGCCGGGCGGGGCCGGCTGGCTGTCCCGCGTTCGCGACAGGCAGAACAGCCCGCAGAGCGCCAGGGACGAGAGTGCGCCGGCCAGCAGCGACCCCTCGGCCTGCCACGTCATCAATCCCGAGACCTGGAACAGCTTGGGAAAGTACCCGGGGTTCAGCAGGCACAGCGACATGATGCCGTGCAGCAGAATCAGGCCGAGCCCGACGTAGCCCAGGTCGCGCCGCCGCACTGGTTCGCTGGCACAGCGCGAACAGCCCAGCAGGATCAGTCCCGCAAACGAGAACCCCTTGTTCATCACGTACAGGGGCAGTTGCTGAGGACTGACGTCGCCGAAGACCGTGTAGCGCACGATCGCGTAGGCCGTGCAGCCGAGCATGACGACGACGGACAGGGCGAAGCAGGACAAGCGACACTCCCGGAGGGCCACACGGACTGGTCAACGCAGTTCTCCGCAGTTGCGGACCAGGTACGTAGCGACGCACCGCCGTCTCTCGATCTTCCCCGCGGGTCGCGTTGCATGTTACGGACCACACACCGGTTGCCTCAACCCGCCGGGTCGCAGATGTGCGCCGACCGCGCTCCGCCAGCGGGTAGCCCCGGTTCTCGAACCGGGGCGGCGCAGCCGCATGAGGTTGCGGGCGGGCGTCGGTCGAGCTATGTGCTCAATCTGCCACTCAACGTCAGTCACTCTGCCGCCAGCGACACACAGACCAGCTCCTTGTCGTTGCGGGCATACACGCAGCGATTGGCGAACGCCGGGTGACTCCACACCACCTTGCGCTGGAACGCCTCGTTGGTCGGATCGAGCACATGGAACCGCCCGCGCTGCTGGTAGCCCTCCCGCGAGAGGTCGGCGAGAATCAGATCGCCGCTGTCGTTGAAGAGCCAGTACCGGTCCGCCTGCCGCACGATGAAGGCCGTGCCGTATTCGAGCGCGTCGTCCGCCTGTCGTCGGGTCGAGTGTCTCCCACACGCGCTCGCCTGTCAGCAGATCCACACCCATCAACTGTCCGCTGCGGCTGTCGCAGCCGAAGATCATTCCCTCGTTGAGGAATGGCGTGCTGTTCGAGACGTACACGCCGTTCTTCGATGTTCCGCGCCAGACTTCCTCAGCCGCGGGTGTGTTGCCGGCCAGCCTCAGCACCACGCCGGCATCCCCGACGCCGCTCGCGAACAGATACTCGCCCGCCAGTCGGGGGGCGGCGATCGACATTCCGTAACTGGGTGCCAGCGGGACCGACCAGTAGACTTCGCCAGTCTCGGGGTTGAGGCTGTTGATCGCCTCCGGATGCCAGATGAGCAGTTGCCGGCGGCCCTGGGCCTCGATCATCGTCGGCGGACAATAGCCCGGCTCTGCTGCCGACAGCGCCCGCCAGATCTCTTCGCCGGTCAGTTTGTTGAAGGCAACGGCCACACTCCCCTCGCCCCCCACCAGACAGATCAGCCGGTCCCCATCCACCAGCGGATGCCCGGCGAAACCCCAGATCGGGACCTCGACGTCGTACTCTTCCGACAGTTGCCGAGACCACAACTGCCGCCCGTCCGCCACGTTGACGCACTGCAGATCTCCCATGGCCCCGAGGGTGTACACGCGGCTGCCGTCCACCGTCGGCGTAACCCGTGGGCCGGCCGCATACGAGAGCTTGTACGGCCGATCGTAGGCATGCACCCACTGGACCTCGCCATCTTCCGCATCGAGGCAGATCAGCCGTTCCTTGCCGGTCAGTTCGTTGCGGGCTCCCGGACTGTTGGCAATCTCGCCGGACTGCTTGTCGTAGTCGGCGACGAACACGCGGCCGTCGGAGACCGCGGGCCCCGCGTACCCGAGCCCGACCGGTGCCCGCCACTTCACCGGGAGGCCGTCGGCCGGGATGTCCTCGACGATACCGGTCTCGCGCCACACGCTGTCGCGCTCGTTGCCCAGCCACTGCGACCAGTCGTCAGCGTCAGCCGGCTGCCCGGGAAGCAGTATGAGGGTGACGAGTGCGGCGAGGATCAGGCGGCTCATGATGTCTCCAGTGTGGGTTGGTTTCGTTGATGGGTTGCCTGGTTGAACGGGTGGCACGCCCAGAGCGCAGCGATGGGCGTGCCACCCCATCAACTCGTCACCCTGTCAACTCATCCACTCCGAAGTTTCGCAGAACGATCGCCGCCATGTCGAGGTCCCGCAGGGGAGAGGGGCCATCCTTGGGCAATGCGGCTGCGTCCGAACAGACGAGCACTCCCTGGCGCGACGCATCCCGCGCCGGATAGCCGTGCGAGCCCTTCACCAGCGAGGCATCGAGCGGCGTCTGCCGACTGGGCATGTTGATGAACAGTTCGACCGGGTCGTACCCCGGCTTGCGATGAATGTCGACTGTCCGCGCGAACGACGGAGCCCGGGCGTCATCGAGCCACCAGTAGTAGGCGAACCAGGCGTGCGGCTGCGCGATGAGGATGATCTCGCCGCTCCGTTCGTGCACCATCCCGTAGCGGGCCCGCTCCTCACCCACGAGCACCTCTTCGACCAGTTCGTCGGCGCGAAACAGCTCTGCCACGCGCTCGACGTCGGCCGGGTCCTTCACGAAGACATGCGCGAACTGATGATCGACCAGCGCCCAGGCGGGCGACTGCGCCGGGGACCAGCAGTTCGCTGCCCTCGCTGGTGTCCAGCGTCAGCAGCCCGGCGGCTCTTAATGTGCGGTTGGGATACGCGACCGCCGACACCTCCGTGACGACGTACTCACTCGCCGCCAGCCAGAGCATGTCGGTCATGCCCGCGGCCCTGTAGCCGTTCACCAGTCGGCCGATGGCGGCATCCAGTTCTCCGAGGGCCGCTTCTGCCTGTGCACTGTCGGGGCCATGCTTCTGCATCACGTTGTCGAGATGCATCAGGTAGATGTGAGTGAAGCGCGGCCGGTACTTCTGCGCCGTCAGCACGGCTGAGTCGACGATCCAGTCGGTCGACTTGATGTTCGCCAGCGGGCCCCAGAAGTGGATCAACGGGAAGTGACCCAGCTCGGCCAGCAGGTCTTCGTACAGTTCCAGTGGCTTGGTAGTGACACCACATCGACTCGGTCCCGTCGGCGTTGTGGATCGGTGCGGGAATGCAGACGTAGTCGGCGCTGCACCCCTTGCTGAGCATCGGAAACCAGGCTGCCGACGTCAGTGACGCATCATGGGCCTTCAGCCGGTCCCAGATCTGCGGTGCCTGCACCGCCTCGTTCCAGGCGGTCCACATCTCGACGTTGCCGGTGTCGCGATGAAACAGGCCGTTCGCCACCATCCCATGCCGCTCAGGCAGCACGCCGGTCGCCATGTTGGCCTGCACCGGCCATGTCACGCAGGGAAACGACGGCTGCAGCGGGACCTGAACGCCCGACGCCCCCAGGGCCGACAGCCGCGGCATCCGCGAGACATCCTTCGCCCGCAGACCTGGAATGGAGAGCAATGCAACGAATTCTGCCACGGTCAACGCCCCCTTGTGGTTGAAGAGTTCTCGCCTAACGATGCCCGCACAAACGCCAGCACATCCGCCAGATCGGCGGGCGCGAGATCCTGCTCGATGCCTGTCGGCATCAGCGACAGCCCCGTCGATTGCAGCAGCTCGATGTCGCGCCGCAGCACAATGTCTTCCTGGCCCTCGGCCCGGCGGAGCGTGAGGGTGTCGGCCGTCTCGTGGACGATGAGCCCCGAAAATACCCGTCCGTCCGTCATCAATGCCGTGTAACTCGTGAAGTTCGGCTGCGCCTCGCGGTTCGGATCGAGAATGGCAATCAACAGGTCGCGGTCGGACTTGTTCTGAATCGACGCGAAGTCCGGACCGACCGCGTGCCCCAGCGACCCCAGCCGATGACACCCGGCACAACGTTTCTCGAACACGCCGCGTCCGGCCGCGGGATCACCCTCGGCGGGCAACGCCGCAGTGTACTCGGCAATCACCCGCTCCCGATCGACCGCCACCAGTGGCCCGAACAGCCCCGCCGCCCGCTCACGCAACTCCGCCGTCGGATGCCCCAGCAGCTGCTGTCGATGCTCGGCCGCAATCTCCTGCGGACGGATCTCACCAACCGCCAGCGTCTCCAGCAAGGCCACCACCCGCGTCCTGCTCCGCAGCAGACCATCCACCAGTTTCAGGCGCAGTGCCGGCGTCAGCGTTCCCCATGCGCTGATCGCCCCGATCACCGGCTCGTCGGCCGGGTGTGCCGCCACCGCCGTCAGCACCGACTCCTGCAGCCCAACGGGGGTCTGAGGCACCAGCACCTGCGACATCACCCCCACCAACCCCGCGGCGTCACCGAACGCCAGCGCCTCGGCGGCCCGTCGTCGCTCGGCCACCGACAACCCATCATCGAGTGCCGTCTGCTGCTGCCTGGCGAACACCGACTCCACGGCATGCCGCACCGCGTCTGCCGAAGTCCCGGCCTCTGCGAGCACTGCCGGCAACGACGTCCCGCGACGATGCAGACCGGTCCCCAGCGCCATCAGCCTCTCGAGCGTCTCGTCGGATGCGGAGGGGGTCGCAATCGCCGACCAGTAACTGCCGCGCCTCGTCGTCACTCCCCCGCGTTCCGATCCCCTGGAGCAGTTCGTCGAGGAACTCGCGGGTCGTGGCCGAGACAGGTCCTGCGTCCTCCAGCAGAGAGGCCGCCACACGCACCCCCCGCCCGCGGATTGACAGCAACAGCGCAGTGCGCACGTCCCGGTCCAGCGACTCGCGGTGCACCAGTTCCGAGACGATGGCGGACGCCACCTCCTCTGGGCAGGCCGCCAGCGACAACGCCACCTGGAACTGCACCCCGGCATCGTTGTCGACGGCTCGCAACTTGAGCAGTGATTCGAGCCTGTGCTGTTCTTCGTTCGCCACACGCGGCAGCATTTCCGCAGTCAGCCGCACCGCCTGACGACGGACCGCCGGCGACGCATCGCGTCCCGCGGCCTCCAGATCTTCCGCGCGCAGTTCCCCGCAGCACTGGTGCAGCCACAACACCTGCACCCGTCCCTCGGGCGGCAGCGTGTCCGGCAGCAGCGATCTCAGCCCGTCGGCCGGCCACTCGTCACGCCGCTCCCGCAGCAGACGCTGCGCCGTCTCGCGTCGCCACACGTTCGACGAGGCGAGCTGCCCCGCGAGCTCGACGACCGACAGCTCATCCAGCCGGGGAGGACGCGCATTGCGCCAGTCGGGGGGCGTCAGTCGCCAGATGCGGCCCCGGTCGTGTCCACTCTCGAGATCGAGATGCGCCTTGATATCCTCTGGAATCGACGCCGGATGCTCGATCGTCTCCCGATACATGTCGAGAATGTACAGGCACCCGTCCGGCCCATTCACGAAGTTCACCGGCCGGAACCAGGTGTCGGTCGACGTGAGAAACTCGGCCCCTTCGTCAGCCCGCTTGGCGACAAACGAGACGCCGTCGGGGGTGAGGGTCTTGCGATGCACGAGGTTGCCCCCCACATCCCCGATGAACACGTTGCCCCGAAAGCTGTCAGCGTACGCATTGCCGCGATAAATGGTGACGCCGGTCGCCGATGTGAAGAAGCCCACCGGGACGAGTTCCGTTGCCGGCAGACGCCGCTGATAGGCGGGATCAGACGCACGGCGGCTGCGTTCTCACGATCCGCCAGGGCTCCGCCGGAGACTGACGGAACACCGGTGCCGCGGGTCCCTCGGCCGCGATACTGCGAATGGGGTCGGAGATCGTCACCAGTCCGCCCCGATCGAGGGACCGCTGCTCGTAGAGCACGTGCTGAATGTGATTGCTGTTGGAGCATACGAAGCGGTTGCCCCAGTCGTCGAAGCTGTGCCCGAACTGCCGACCTCCGGTGAGGAACTCGACCTCCAACGTGCGCGGATCGAAGCAGAAGTCCCGGTTTCGCAGGTTACCGAGCGTCGTGTCGCCGCGCGCCAGGTCCCCGCCATTGGTGCCGGCAGAGGCATAGATCCGTCCGTCGAGTCCCCACTTGAGGTTGTTTGCCAGTCCCTGCACGTTGGCCCGGCTGAAACCGGTGAGCCGGATGTCGCGTACGTCTGCCACATCGTCACCGTCGGTGTCGCTGAGGTAATAGAGGTGCGGCGGGGCGATCACGAACACTCCTCCGTCGTAACAGCAGACCGACGTCGGCCAGCTGATATCCTTCGCAAACACCACGCTGCGGTCGAATCGCCCGTCACCGGTCGTGTCCTCCAGCAGGCGGATGACGCCGGCGTTCGGCCGACCGAGCGGCTCGGGCTGCTGCGCCCGTACCTCTGCGGAGTACGGATACCCGCGCATCTCGGCGACGTACATCCGTCCCCGCTCGTCGAAGCAGGCATCGACCGGATCGGCGACGTCTGGCTCCGCGACCACCAGTTCGAGCGAGAACCCCCGCTGCACGACGAACGTGCCGAGTGCATCCTCCGGTTCGAGCGGCGGGACACGCACCAGCACCTCGCCCAGCGGTCCTTCCTCCGGGGGAGGTGTCTGGGCAGCAATCATCGATGTGCACAACATCGCCAGCAGTGTGCACACCGTTCGCATCAGTCCCACCACAACTGGTCGGCCGGAAATACGGGGCCTTCGATGCACGTACGGCGATAGTCCCAGCCCACCGCGTCGTCGGTCTTCACGCGCGTCACACAACTGAAACAGGCACCGAACCCGCACGCCATCGGTGTCTCCAGCGACAGCCAGCAGGGGACCGACGCCCGCTGCGCAGATGTCGGCCACGGCATGCATCATTGGCTCGGGACCGCAGCAGAAGACGGCCCGGGTCGCTCGGCCTCCCCCAGCGACTGCGCCACCAGATCGGTGACCAAGCCGTGATGCCCTTCAGAACCGTCGTCGGTCGCGATCCGCACACTCAGCCGCTGGCTCTTCGGGAAGTCGGACAGGTCGGCCCGATGACTGGCCGATCGCACACCGTAACACAGTGTGATGCGATCTGCGGCCCGTTCCGTCACTCGCGGCGGTGCTCCATAGCGACGCTGCCCCAGCGCCTCGCGGGCGACCGCCAGAAACGGCGTATAGCCGATCCCTCCTCCCACACACAGCACCCGACTCCTGCGCGAAAACCGGAAAGCCATTCCCCAGTGGACCCCACACCTCCACCCGCTCGCCACCCGTCCAGCCGCTCATCAACCCCGTCATCTTTCCGATGACGTGATACACGAAGTCGATCGCCTCCGGGCGACCGTCGGGCCCATCGACCGTGTCGTACAGTGCGAAGGGGCGACCCAGCAGCGGGTCGGTCCCTCCCTCTGGCCGAATCATGAAGAACTGCCCCGGCCGGATCTGCCGCGAGATCTCCGGACACCGCAGCCGCAGCCGATACACGTCCTCCGCCAGCGGCTGTTGTTCGACCACCGCGGCGATCACCCGGCGGGCATCGGGCACCATGCCGGGGGGACAATCGGGAACGGGAACAGGCGAGGTGGCGGACATACCGGCGAGGATACGCGATCCGCGCATGTGGGTCGAGGATCGCCGGGCTGTGCGCTGCGTGACACAGACCGCGCAGCCCGCTCCGGGAGTGATGCGGGCATCACTCCCAGTGGCCCCCCCCGGTCCGGTGTCGGGGTCAGACGCGGGTGGTCAGCCAGCGGCCGGTCTGGAACCGCCAGGCGGCGAGCACGCCGCGCACCAGCATGTCGATGCACATGCCGATCCAGGCTCCGAACAGTCCGCCGTCAAGCAGCACACCACAGACCCAGGCCAAAGGCAGGCGGACGAGGAACGTGCTGAGCACCGTAATCAGCATGGGATAGCGGGTGTCTCCGGCCCCGCGCAGTCCAGCCACAAAGATGATGGAGGCGATCAGCGGCAATTGGAACAGGGCCATCAGGCGGATGGCGGGGGCGCCGACTTTCCAGACGTCCGGGCTGTTATTCATCAGTCGCAGCAGTGGGTCGGCGCCGAGCAGAAACCCCAGCGTGATCAACACACCCAGCAGTCCGCATTGCCAGAACGCTTCGTTCCCGGCGCGAAACGCGCGCTGCGAGTCCTGGGCACCGAGCGACTGTCCGATGAGTGTGGCGGCGGCCGCGCCCCAGGCGACGGCGGGCAGGTAGGTGATGGCCTCGAGGCGGATGCCGACCATGTGCGTGGCCAGCTCGGTTTCCCCCAGATCACTGACGATCCGCAGAAAGAGGAAGTGGCCGCTCCACATGATCATGCCATCGATGCCGGCAGGGATGCCGATCGCGAGCACGCGGCGCGAGGTTTCGCCCCAGAGCTTCAGTTCTCTGAGGTGGAGTTGCAGGCCGGTGACCCCCCAGGCCAGGGCACCGACGATGAGCAGCCCGCCGATCATCCGCGAGATCACAGTGCCGGCGACGATCCCGTCGACACCCCAGGGGGCGAGGGGCCCCCAGCCATAGACGAGGGCACAGGATACGATGATGTTGAGAATGCTCACAGTGCCCAGCATCAACATCGGCAGCCGCATGTTCCCGCAGCCCCGCAGTGCCGCCGACCCGACGTACCCGATGCACATGAAGAACAGTCCGACGGCATCGAGGCGGATGTAGCGGATGGCCATGTCGCGGGTCTGCCCGTCGAGTCCGAGCAATGCGGCGAGCGTGGGGGCGGCGAGGTACATCGCGATCATCACGCCGATGCCCATCAGGAAGGACATCAGGAGCGAGCGGTTGGCGACGCGGTTGGCGAGCGCAAAGTCTCCGGCCCCGCGGGCCCGGGCGACAAGGGCGGTGGTGCCCGCCGCGATCAGTGTGAAGGCGAGCGACCCCAGCCAGCCGACGTACGCGGCCAGGCCGACCGAGGTGGTGGCGGCTTCGCTGATGTCGGCAGGGAGGTGGCCCGCCAGAAACAGGTCGGTGGTGCCGACGCAGAAGCTCAGCAGTTGTTCCCCGAACACGGGGAGGGCGAGGGTCCAGACGACGAGCCTCAGATTCCCCGAGAGCAGCCACTCGCGCCGGCGGGCTTCGGGGCTGGGGGGCGGTTCAGGCCCGGGGCGCGGTGTGTCTGCCCTGGTATCCTGGGTGGTCAT
Organism: uncultured Planctomycetaceae bacterium; assembly: GCA_963715185.1. Taxonomy (GTDB): domain Bacteria; phylum Planctomycetota; class Planctomycetia; order Planctomycetales; family Planctomycetaceae; genus CAVPPT01. The sequence continues at coordinate 878,239 of CAVQRG010000003.1, read as the reverse complement.
GCCGGCATCCTGAGGAGGGAACTTCCACACAGTCGTCAAAATCTGTGGGGGATGGAAGTCCGTGAGTGCCGGATTCCGGCGTGTTGGTCGGCCGGGAGACGTCGGCGGGCGGGCGGAGGCTTGAGCCGGACACCGTGGACAAACTAGGCTCCGCCTTCCGGCCTCTGGGCTCTGGGCGGATTGCCGTCTATAACCCTCACGCTTTGTATCCCAGCCACCAGTATCGGCATGCGACGGATCGGCACGATCTCTGACCGCGCGGAGGCAGAGCGCTTTCGCGACTATCTGCTGACTCAGCAGGTGAAGTCGCAGGTGGACGCTGCCGACGACGCGTGGGCGTCTGGGTGTTCGACGAGGACCAAGTCGATCTGGCTCGGCGGGAGCTGGAGGCCTTCCTGGCCAGTCCGCAGGATGAGCGGTACGTACGGGCGGTGGTGCAGGCGGACAAGCTGCGTCACGAGCAGGTGCGGGCGGCCATCAAAGCCGCGCGGCAGCAGGTCGATCTGGGGGAGCGCTGGAAGCGTCCGCTGATTCGTCAGATCCCGGTGACGTTTCTGCTCATCGTGCTGAGCGTGGTGGTGACGATCGGGACCCAGTTCGGGGACCAGATGGACACGGCGTTTTCGGGCAAGCTGCCGATCGTCGAGATCAACCGGATCAACTCGGCGGAGGTCCAGTATCGCCCGGGGCTGAAGGAGGTGTTCTCGGGCGAGGTCTGGCGGTTGTTCACGCCCGCCTTCATCCACATGGACGCGTGGCATCTGCTGTTCAACATGTACTGGACGGCGCTGTTGGGGGGACTCATCGAGACGCGTTGCGGGAGTCGTCGGCTGCTGTGGCTGTTCGTGTGGACGGCAGCGATCTCGAACGTTGCCGAGTTCCTGGGGAGCGGTCCGGCGTTCGGCGGCATGTCGGGCGTTGGCTATGGACTGTTCGGATACATCTGGATAAAAGGCCGGTTGGATCCTGAGTCCGACCTTTTCATGCCTCAGCACTTGGTAATCATGTTTCTGGTGTGGCTGGTGTTCTGTGCCACAGGGGCGGTCGGGCCAGTTGCGAACTACGCGCACACGGTGGGGCTGCTGGCGGGAGGGATGGCTGCTGCGGCCGAGATCGCCTGGCGCAGGCTGCGGGCGGGTTAAGCGGCGGCCCTGGCCTGCAAAGAACTTTGACAACAACAGATCGAGGAACCGTTATGCGGACTGCAACATCGCTGCGAATCACGGCCCTCCTCGGAGGACTTTTGGTGACGACAGCCGTCGGGGCGGAAGGCCCCATCGAAGTGACAAGTGTCGAGGGGATTACGGAGTACCGTTACGACAACGGATTTCGGGTCCTGCTGTTCCCGGACCCGTCGAAGCCCCAGGTGACCGTCAACCTGACGATGTTCGTCGGCTCGCGGCACGAGGGATATGGCGAGGCGGGGATGGCCCACCTGCTGGAACACATGCTCTTCAAGGGGACGCCCGATCATCCGCAGGTCCCGAAAGTGCTCAAGGAGCACGGGGCGGAGTTCAACGGGACGACCTGGCTCGACCGTACAAACTACTTCGAGACGCTGCCGGCCAGTGACGGCAACCTCGAGTTCGCCATCCGCCTCGAGGCCGACCGGATGATGAACAGCTACGTGAAAGGGGAGGACCTGGCGTCGGAGATGACGGTCGTCCGCAACGAATTCGAGCGGGGCGAGAATCAGCCGATGTACATCCTCGCCCAGCGGATGATGGCGGCGGCATTCGAATGGCACAACTACGGGAAGTCCACCATCGGTAACCGGGCGGACATCGAAAGGGTGCCGATCGAGAGACTGCAGGAGTTCTATCGCAAGTACTACCAGCCCGATAACGCGATGCTGATTGTCGCGGGCAGCTTCGAGCCGGAGCAGGCCCTCGAGTACATCACAAAGTACTTCGGGAGTCTGCCACGGCCGGACCGCGTGCTGGCGGAGACCTACACGGAGGAGCCGGCCCAGGACGGCGAACGCATGGTGACGCTGCGGCGGGTCGGTGACGTGGCGCTGGCCGGTGCGATCTATCACATTCCCTCCGGGGCGCATCCCGACTACGTGTCGATCGATGTGCTGGCGCGGATTCTGACAGCGCCGTCGTCGGGTCGGCTCTATAAGGCGCTGGTGGAGACAAAGCGGAGCTCGTCGGTCAGTGGCAGTGCCTATGCGCTGCATGATCCCGGACTGTTCGAGTTCATGGTCGATGTGATTCCGGGGAATGACCCCCGCGATGTCCTGACGACGATGCTGGAAGTGATCGAGGGGTCCGGCGAGCAGGAGGTGACTGCCGAAGAGGTCGAACGCGCCGTCACCTACTGGCTCAAGGAGTGGGAACTGGCATTCTCGGACACGACCCGCATCGCCCGGCAGTTGAGCGAGTGGGCCGCCCAGGGAGACTGGCGGCTGCTGTTCCTCTACCGCGACCGGCTGGAGGGCGTGACCCCTGCGAGCGTCCAGGAGGTGGCGAGGAGATACCTGCAGCAGAACAACCGGACGGCAGGGCTGTTTCTGCCGACGTCGTCCGCAGAGCGGATCGAGGTGCCCGCGACCCCCGAACTGGCCGCGATGATCGGCGACTATCAGGGTCGCGCAGGGCTTTCGATGGGCGAAGCCTTCGAGGTCTCGCCGGCAAACATCGAATCCCGTACCACGCGGCAGGAGCTGCCGAGCGGGCTCAAAGTCGCGCTGCTGCCGAAGTCGACGCGCGGGAACAGCGTGCAGCTGCGGCTGGTGCTGCGGTACGGCAACGCCGACAACCTCGAGGGTCTGACGGTGGCCTGCGACACGCTGCCGATGCTGATGATGCGCGGCACCAAGGAGCTGGACCGTCAGCAGATTCTCGACAAGCTCGACCAGCTGCGGGCCAAGTTGTCGCCGTCGGGTCAGGCGGGGGAAGCGACCTTCACCCTGGAGACCCGTGAGGAGTTCCTGGAAGAGTCGCTGGGCCTGCTGCGACAGATCCTGCGGGAGGCGTCGCTGCCCGAGGAGCAGTTCGAGATCATTCGCAACCAGCACGTCACGGCGCTGGAGCAGCAGTTGAACGACCCGCAGTCGCTGGCACAGCGCCACATGTCGCGGACCCTGAATCCGTATCCCCCGGGAGACACGCGGTACATCCCGACGGTCGAAGAAGAGATCGCGGACTGGAAGGCCGCCAGTCGCGCCGAGATCGAGCGCGTGTATCGCGAGTTCCTCAACGGGGCCCACGGGGAGCTGACCATCGTGGGGGCGTTTGACCCCGAGCAGATTCAGCCGCAACTGGCGGCGATGTTTGCCGACTGGAAGTCGGGCCAGGACTTTGCCCGCATCCTGAGGTCGGGGGAAGTGGATCTGACTGCCGAGAAAACGGTGATTCAGACGCCGGACAAGGCCAATGCCGTCTACTTCGCGGGGACGGCGATCCCGCTGAGCGACAGCGACCCGGACTACCCAGCGCTGCTGATGGGGAATTACGTGCTCGGGAGCAGTGGGCTGGCATCGAGACTGGGCGATCGCGTCCGTCAGAAGGAGGGGCTCTCGTACGGCGTCGGTTCGTTCCTGACGACGCAGTCCCTCAACCCGCGGACCACGCTCTACATCTACGCGATCACCAACCCCGACAACATCGAGAAGGTGAAGGTCGCGATCCGCGAGGAGTTGGAGAGGCTGCTGGCGGACGGCATCACGCAGGCCGAGCTCGATGCCGCGCGGCAGGGCTTCCTCGAGAAGCAGAAGGTAGAACTCTCGGACGACGGTCGGCTGGCGGCGACGCTGAACTCGACGCTCGAGGCGAACCGCACGATGCAGTTCTACGCCGATCTCGATCAGAAGCTCAACGCCCTGACGACCGAGGACGTGCAGCGGGCGCTGCAGAAGTGGATCGACCTCGAACGGCTGCCGCTGGCGGTGGCGGGGGACTTCCAGAGCAAGAACTGACGGGACGTCGCACGCCGGGCCGTCTGGGGACACTCAGGCGGCCCGACTGGCCGACGGATCGTCCGGCGCCTGGGGCTGCAACGCCTTGATCCCCTTGTTCGTGCGGGCCTTGAGGTCGAACAGCCCGAAGATCTCGCTGGCGTTCAGGCTGAGCGAGGCGTTTGTCGTTGTCGCCGTCCCCCAGCACCTGCTGCGAACAGCTCGCGTTTCTGTCGCAGCACGAGGTCGATGCGTTCTTCGATCGTGTCCTTGCAGATGAAGCGGCTGACGATGATCTGCGATGCCGTGGCCCCGATGCGATGGGCGCGGTTGATGGCCTGGTCCTCGACGGCCGGGTTCCACCAGCGGTCGTACAGGAACACGTAGCCGGCGAACTGCAGGTTGAGTCCGACGGCGCCGGTGCCGTAACTCATCAGCAGCAGATGTGCTGATCGGGATCGTCCTTGAACCGGTCGAGGATCGGCTCGCGTTGCTTGTTGGGGACGCCGCCGTGGTAGATCAGGCAGCCATGCCGCTGCAGCCTTTCGCGGCCAGCCAGTCGATCGTCTTCGTCCACTGGCTGAACAGGATGGCCTTGCCGCCGGACGCCGAGATTTCTTCCATGTCGGCCGACAGCCGGTCCAGCTTGGACGACTCCCCGGTGCGAGGGTCGAAGTTCGTAATCTGCTTGAGTCGCAGTACGAGTTCGAAGACGTGCTGGATCGAGATCTCTTCGCCCAGATCGTTGAGGTGGACGATGCCGTCCTTCTCGGCCTGCTCGTAGGCGATCTGCTGGCCGGGCGTGAGTTCGATGATCTCGTCGCGATCGAGTCGCGGTGGCAGGTCGGCTCTCACGAGGTCCTTGGTGCGGCGGAGGACGTAGTCGCGACTGAGCCGCGAGAGCTGGCGGATGTCGGGCGTCGCGCGGGGAGGGACCACCCCCATGAACTCGAACAGCGACGCCAGTCTCTTCCGGGCGGTTCTCGATCGGTGTGCCGGTCAGGCAGATGCTGCGCTTGCGGGGAATGACGCGGATGCCATCGTCGACGTCAGCGAGTCGCGGTTCTTGATGCGCTGCGCCTCGTCGAGAACCACGAGGTCGAACTTCGGGAGCTGCGAGAGATCGGGGTCGAGGGTTCGGCATCCTCGACGGCCCGCCGATGCCGGTCTGATTGCCCGAGCGAACGACCCAGTCCGTCGCGGGTCACTGCGGACACTCGTCCTTCAGCGACGTCGGTCATCTCCTGGAAGTCGCGGACCACCAGTTCGTAGTTCGCCAGCAGCACCAGCGAGCCGGGCATCTGCCAGATCAGGCCGGCGGCGGGGACCATCCCCCTCGATGGTGGTGACGGGAATCTCTTCGGCCCAGAGTTTGAACTCGCGCTGCCAGTTGGGAATGAGGGGCTTGGGGCAGACGAGCAGAACCCGCCGCGCCTGTCCGGCCCGCAGCAGCAGCCGCAGGGCGGTGATGGTCTGCATCGTCTTGCCGAGGCCCATCTCGTCGGCGAGCAGCGCCGCCTTCTGCGAGAACAGCCAGGCGATCCCCTCGTACTGATAGGGGAACGGCTCGAAGGGCATGATCAGTTCCTGCCCGCGGAGCCACGACTCGAGCGGAGGCTGCAGCACATAGAACAGACGATCCTGCAGCGAGAGGGCATCGGCCGGCGGACGGATGCGCGTCGGGCGCTTGTCGGCGGTCTTCCCCTCGGCGGGTGGGCGTCGCGCGGCGGGAGCTTTGATCGACTTCAGCTCTTGCCCTGCGGCATCGGCTTCCGCCTTGGGGGGCAGGAACTCGATCCCCGCCGGGAAGGTCAGTCCCACCGTGCGGGGTTGCGGCCAGTAGGGGCGCCAGCGGGGGACGAAGCCGGCTCGACCCAGCAGGGAGACGGCGGCAGCCTCGAGCCGGGGCCAGCGGCGCAGGGCACCGTTCATCCCGGTCACGGGGACCTCGGGTCCGGGCACCTGGACGGGGAGCGACTCCGTGTACAGTTCGTGTCGGTCGTCAGCAGTCATGGGAGACTCAGGCGACGGCGCGAAAGTTTCGTTGAGCGCCTCGGTGACGCGGTCGAGTGGTTCGTGCAGATCGGCATCAGCGGGGAACGAGGCCAGCAACTGCTGTGCGACTTCGGCATCTCCACCGTGCCGCCCGGCAAAGTGGAGCGAGTTGCTGCCGACCGCCAACCGGGTCTGGTCCGGCAGGTCGTGCGCGTCGGTGGCGGGTCCGATCAGGCAGCCCACCGGAATCGCGACATGCTCGCGAAGTTCGAGCAGTTCGGGCTGGCTGACGAGCAGCAGTTGCGGCTTGACCTGCAGGCGTTCGACAAGCGTACGTCCGATCAGCTCGCTGAACAGGAAGGGTCGGAGCGTCGGCCCGTACAGGATCTGCTGCGTGCGATTGGCGGTGACCGGCGTGGTGCACTGGAACTCGAGCGGCCGGCCGAGACGATTGGTGACCAGCATGCCGCCGACGAAGGCCCCCTCGACCTCGACGATCCGCAGAAAGCCGAGGTGGACTTGTTGCCCCGAAGTGCTGTCCGGCATGGGGTTTCGATTCCAGAGTAAGCGGGCCATCCAGGTGTGCACTGTTAAGATCGACGGGTGTGCGGAGCGGACTTGAAGGCATGTTGGCGGCCTGTGGCAGTGGAGACCCGGAGTGAGATGTGTTAACCTCGAATCAGATCAGGAGTTACACTGACGGTTCGCGTTTCCTATGTCTGTCCCGCTCCCTGAACATTCGGATCGATCGACAATCGAGGCGCTGCAGGCCGAGCGGCTCGCGCAGATGTGGCAGGAAGTGATCGGCCGAAATCCGTACTGGACGGCGAAATTCCGTGACGCGGGCATCGCGCGGGACACTCCGCCCACGCTCGCCGACCTCCGTCAGCTTCCCTTCTCAACCAAACAGGAGCTGGTCGACGATCAGTTGGCCCATCCGCCGTTCGGCACCAACCTCACGTACCCGCTCGCGAGCTATTCGAGGCTGCATCAGACATCGGGCACGACGGGCAAGCCGATGCGCTGGCTCGACACCCCCGAGAGCTGGGACTGGTTCCTCGACTGTTGGGTCCAGATCTATCGGCTGGCGGGGATGCGTACGAACGATGTCGTCGCGCTCCCCTTTTCGTTCGGTCCCTTCATCGGGTTCTGGGCCGCGTTCGAAGGGGCCATCCGCGAGGGGAACCTGTGCCTGCCCATGGGCGGCATGAGCAGCGAAGCCCGCCTGCGGATGATCGATGATCTGCAGGCCACCGTCGTCTGCTGCACACCAACCTACGCCCTGCGGCTGGCGCAGGTGGCGGAACAGATCGGCCTCGACCTGTCGTCGACGGCCGTGCGGCTGTTGATCGTGGCGGGGGAACCGGGAGGCGGCATTCCGGCAACGCGTCAACAGATCGAGTCGCGCTGGGGGGCGCGGGTGTTCGATCATTGGGGGATGACCGACGTCGGCCCGCTCGGGGCCGAGGCGGTCGATGATCCCGGACGGATGCTCATCCTCGAAACCGAATGCATTGCGGAGATCGTGAATCCCGGAACCGGCGCCGCCGTCCCCCGCGGCGAACTGGGGGAGCTCGTCGTAACGAACCTGGGTCGCCTGGGTCAGCCGGTCTTCCGTTTTCGGACGGGGGATCTGGTGCGCGAGGCGCCCGGGCAGTCGCCCGGTCGTTCCGCACTGCTGCGTCTGGAGGGAGGGATCCTGGGTCGGGCCGACGACATGGTGACCATTCGGGGCAACAACGTGTTTCCTTCGAGTGTCGAGGCAATTCTGCGGGAGTTCGACCTGGCGGAGTTTCGGATTACGGTATCGACGCGGCAGAGCATGCCGCACCTCACAATCGAGATCGAACCGTCTCCCGAGATTGCCGCGGAGGATGCCACGATGGGTCTGGTGTCGGCGGTGGAACGGGCCGTCCGCGATCGGCTGAACTTCCACGCGGAGGTGATCCCGGTCCCGGTCGACAGTCTGCCGCGGTTCGAGTTGAAAGGTCGGCGCTTCGTGCGCGACGAGGGGGACCGGTAGGGTCCGCCGGGGGGCGCGGATCTGCGGGCCGTGAGGCGTGGTGTGGTGCGCATGTCAACTGCGGGAAACCAATCGCGGTCGTGCGTCCGTCGCTGGGGGTTCCGCCTGGCGGCGGTACTGCTCGGGTTGCTGCTGCTCGGCCTGGCGGAGGGACTCTGTGTGCTGGCCGGCTGGGGGGCACCGTCACTGGCCGACGATCCGTTCGTGGGTTTTGCCGCAGTACATCCGCTGTTCGAGCTGAACGCAGATGGCACCGAGTACGCGGTCCCGGCCTCACGCCGCAAGTTCTTCGCGGCGGAATCGTTCGCGGCACAGAAGCCTGCGGGGAGTCGCCGCGTCTTCTGTCTGGGGGGCTCGACGGTGCAGGGGCGTCCGTACTCGATCCCGACCGCCTTCAGTACATGGCTGGAACTGGCGTTGAACGAACTCGACCCGCAGCAGGCGTGGGATGTGATCAATTGCGGGGGCATCTCGTACGCCAGTTATCGGCTCGTGCCGATCCTGCAGGAGTGCCTGACGCATCAGCCCGACCTGATCGTGCTCTGCACCGGGCACAACGAGTTTCTTGAGGACCGCACCTATGGAGACGTGCGTCGATCGCCGTGGTTGGCCGCGCCGTCCATACAGTGGTGGTCGCGCTCGCGGTTGGTGACGCTCGCACGGGGATGGTGGGAGCGAGGACTGGCGGAGCCGGCGGGACTGCGGAGCGTCAACAGCGCGACGGCCGGGGCAGGAACAGAACGCCGCACGATTCTGCCCGCTGACGCTGCCCCGCGGCTCGACTACCGCCGGGGGCTGGAGGCCTATCATCGGGACGAGGCCTGGCGGGCGGGGGTCGTGCTGCACTTCGATCAGAACGTGCGGCGGATGGTGCGGCTGGCGCGGTCGGCGTGCGTCCCGCTGGTGCTGATGCAGCCGGCCTCGAACCTCGGCCAGCAGCCCCCCTTCAAGTCGGAGCATCGGGCCGGGCTGACCCCGGCCGAGCTGTCTCGCTGGGAACAGGTGGTGCAGGAAGCGCGCGACGCTTACCGCAGCGATCTGCCTCGCGCGATCGGGCGACTGCGACAGGCGCTGGAGATCGACGATCAGTATGCGCTGACGTACTACGAACTCGGGCGGTGCCTCGAGTCGCGACGCGAGCTGGGCGCTGCCCGCGCCGCATTCGTCAAGGCCCGCGACCTCGACATCTGCCCGCTGCGCCTGCTCTCGGAGCAGGAGCGGGCACTGCGGCAGATTGCGGACGAGTTCGGGCTGCCCTTCGTCAACATGCACACCTTGCTCGAAGCTGAGACGTCGACCGGCATCCTCGGGGACTACTGGCTCGTCGACCACATTCACCCGTCGGTGCGCGGGCATCAACTGGTCGCGGGCGCCCTGGTGGAGCAGCTCGCCGCGCTCGACCTCCTGACCATTTCCGACGATTGGCGGACCGACGTCGAACCGGTCTGGCAGCGGCACCTCGAGGCGATCGACGTGCTGTACTTCCTGCAGGGACAGCGAACGCTGGAGAGCCTGCGCGGCTGGACGCGCGGTGAGGCCGAGGAGATCAGGACTCCGGAAGCGCGGGCTCCGGGAGTTGAGGCCGAGGAAGAGTCCGTCCCGCTGCAGGACCCAGGCCCGGCTGGTGCCGCTACGGAGCCAGCACCATGAGCACCAGCAGAATCAATCCCATGAAGAACAGGATCGACAGGAACATCCGCACCGAGCGGCGGAAAATCCGGGGGGGATATTCGTACCGGCTGGTGTTGTAGACCAGGCTGATGACTGCCGCCAGCGGCAGCAGATACCAGGTGAGATTCGTCTGAGCCAGCAGCGGATCGAGCATGGTGGTCACGGGGCCTCGACAGGACTTCAGCGGGAGGATCGGGCGCGGGCGGGTGTCTCTGCCGGGGGCTTGTCCACCGCTGCTGCGGCCCGGGACCGAGCCCTTGCGGTATCGTCGGCCTCGTCGTCGACCGGCGGTTCATCGCCGTAACCGTACGCGGGTCCATCGAACGCGTCCCAGATGGCCAGGATGTTGAGCAGTCCGGCGATCCAGGTGAAGACCAGCGCGAGTTCGTGGACCTTGCCCAGCTCTCCATGGAGCTGCTGTTCCTCGCGGGCATCCATGGGGGCCTCGAACCAGTCGGCAAACCGCCGGGGGATGCTCCCCTCCAACTCCCCGATGACGCGCGTGTTCTCGCCATCGCTCTCGACGATGTGGGCGACGAGCTGCCGGCGGGGATCGGCCTGCACCAGTTTCGCCAGTTCGACCCCCTCACCCAGCGAGAACTCGATCAGTCTGCCGTCGGGACCTTCTCCCTGGAACTTGCCGACGATCACCTGCTCGTGAAAGCGTCCCTGGGTGGTCTCCAGAGAGACATCGCCGGTGACGGGGCCCTCGTACGGCGCAGACCCGCCGCGAATGCGGGCCTCTCCCGCGAAGCGGGCGGTCAGCGGCTCCTCGAGCACGGTGACTTCCCGGTTCTCGGGCTTGTGAAACCGGTGGCTCTGATAGACGGCATACAGGGCCGGGAGTCCGACACCGGCCTGGGCCGCGTAGCTGAACATTCGTGTCTTGGGAACCCCTGGCGGAGGACACTGTACGATCTTTCCGTACGAGAGTTTCATGCCGTACAGAAACAACCCCAGGATGCAGACCGAGTAAATGCCCGCCTTGAGGAACCGCCGCTGATAGGCATGTCCCGCCCCGGGGATGAGGAAGGCGAGCAGACCGGCCAGCCAGCGATCTCTCAGGTCGACGCGGGGTTCGTTCATAACAGCGACCGCAGGTTGCTTGGATGAAACCGGGACAGCGGCGGCCGGGGGGCCGCACCAGCCGGGGGACCGAAATTGTAAGGGGATGCCCGCATGAGGGCCAGACGGATGCGCAGACCGCGCAGCGGTCCCTCTGTGTACGTCCCCTGTCCCGCGATTGACGGCGCTATTCCGTCGCCGCTGGGGAGTAGTCCGTCGGACGCATGTAAACCGATTCCGGCCGTTCCGACAGGATCGGGCCATCCGCCTCGGAGGCTTGGCGGGCCGCCTGCCACTCGGCATCCTGGCTGAAGGCCTTCCAGGCGGCCTGGGCTTGCGCCTCGCCGGGGGTCTCGAGCACGTAGATCAGGACGTTGTCGGCCCCGGGGCCCTCCAGCGGCTGCCAGTAGCCGACCGACCGCAGACCGTGCCGGGCGAACAGCTTGTCTGTGTGATCGCGAAAGCGGGCGTGCAGATTCTTCAACCTGTCCGGATGGGTGGTGTAGATCCGCAGTTCGTAGAGGCGGTCGCGGTGCGGTGCCGGCACGTCGGGCGAATAGTCGGTCGGCGTCATGAAGGTGGACTCGGGCGCCTGGGCGAGGACCTTGCCGTACTTCTCTTTCCATTCGGCAGCGACCGCCTGCCACTCGGGATCGTTGCGGAATCCTTCCCAGGATTTCTCGGCCGCCTCGCGACTGGAGTGCTTGAGCAGATAGATGAGCGTATTGCCCGAGAGTGGCTCGCGCGTCGGAACCCAGTACGCCACGTTCTGGATGCCATGCTTCTCGAACAGACGCATGGTGTGGTTCTGAAAACGCTCGTTGAGGCAGTCGAGTTTGCCCGGCTCGCAGGTGTAGGTCCGCAGTTCGTAAACTCCGGGGACATCGTCGGCAGCCCGCACCAGCGCGCCTGGCAGGCACATGGCCAGGAGCAAGACCTTCAACAACAGGGGCAACGGGCAGACTCGGGACATGGGGAGAGACTCCTGCAGTGAACGGTCGGAGGGAACAGGATCCATGATACCCGCCGGCCCACGGGCTGGGGAGCGTGCGCGGCACCCCCTGTGATCGACCCCCGCGTGGCAGGCTCTCAGGCACGGGTGGCGCAGCCGCCTGAGGGTGCGGGACGACATGCCCCGAGCTGTTGCGGGCCTGGCAGGCTGAGATCGTCGACTCATACCCAACGGCGACCGTGGGGAGGGGCTGCGGTGTCGAGAGGCGGCAGGGGGGCTGTGCGCAGGCCCACGAACAGTGCGAACAGAAATCCGGTCGCCAGTCCCAGCGCATGGCAGGCGAAGCTGACGTTGGGGGTGGACATGTCGAAGGCGGTCTGCAGGCAGACGATCAGCAGCAGCGAACTGAGCTGGCGGTTGACCACGTCGCTGCGGCCGCGCCAGCGGCCCACCAGCAGATGCCCGATCATGGCGCCAATCAGGCCCATCACCCCGCCGGACGCCCCGACGAGCACGACCACGGGATCCTCGGGGGTGGGCCGGACGAACGCGGGCACCAGCGCCACCGACGTTACCGTGGCCAGGAGGTAGCCGGCCAGCATCCACCCGTGACCCCAGGCGCGTTCGAGTCTGGGGCCGAACAGCAGCAGTCCGGCCAGGTTCAGCAACAGATGCAGCCAGCCGAAATGCAGGAAGCCGGCGGATATCCGCCGCCACCCTTCGCCTGGCGTGGCCTCGACCGGGATGACGAGTGCTCCGAGCTCGACGAGGTTGCCCAGGTCGGTGCTTCCTCCCCGCACTTCCAGCAGGAAGACGCCGACGAGGACCAGCGCAATGGCCCAGGTGGCGTAAGGGGTTCGCCCGCCGGTCGCACTGAGGACGGCATAGCGGGCTTCGTGCGCGACGGTGTGGGTCAATTGACCGAGAACCCAGCGCCCGCGTTCGTCCAGCTCGTTGGGCTGCAGGGCGGGCAGGGGGTGTTGCAGACGACGCTCGATCTGCGGCGCCAGGTGGGGACTGGCGGATTGCAGCAGGGTGGTGAAGTCGCCGGCCACCTCCGGGTCGCCCGCCACCTGGCGGGCCGTCAGACGCCAGTACTGGCGAACGTCCTCCGGGAGCTGCGTGACGAGGGCCCGGAGCAACTGCTCGACCGGCTCCAGCGCCCCGCAGAGCGCGAGCACCTTCATGCGCAGGGTGTTCGAGGGGGGCAGCCGCGGACGTCCCCAACGGTCGGTGAGCCCCTGAACCAGATGCAGCATCTCACGACGTCGGCCCAGCTCTCCGAGTGCCTGCAGCTCTCCGGTGAGCAGATGTTCGTCGCGCAGCAGAAAGTCGCCACCGCGGGGCGTCCAGACCCAGTCGAGCAACGACTGCCAGTTCCCGGTCTGCTGCGCTTCGAGCACCACCGCCAGTCGTCCGAGTGGCGAATTGAGGGTCCTCAGTTGTGCGAGCGCGGCAGCGGCCTCGTCGCTGCGTCCCTGGTGCAACAGTTGCAGCACGCGGACGAAGTCGGCCTGTTCGTGCCAGCCATCGAAGGGATGCAGCCAGCCCAGCACACGGGACAGGAGGATCGCCGCCCGATAGCGACGGCGGGCCAGCAGCCGGCCGAGCAGCCGCATCCCCAGACCCGGGAATACCACCAGCAGCAGCCACAGGCCCCCGACAATGTACCCCGCAGAGTCGGGGAGCAGCGTGTGGCAGACGGCGAGCACCGCCAGCAGTCCCACGAGCAGGATAATCCAGCCCCGCACCCGTTCGGCCCGAGACAGCAGTGCCATCAGCAGATTGACGCCGCAACTGACGCCGCTCAGCCAGAGCAGGATGTGATTGAGATCCATGAGGCCGCAACGAGGGACAAGGTCTGCAGGCCAGGGCCCGCGCCGGGACAGGTCGGGTGGCGGCGACCCGGACTGCACCGGGTCGGTGAGGAATGATATGCTAAGAGCGTGCGTGATGCAGTCGCGATCCCGCTGCGAAGTCGCCACTTGTCTTTCTGGCGGGGGCCGCAACTCTTTTTACAGCACCGTCACACACCCGCCGGACACTTGACGCCGCACGGAACCGCAGATCATGTCACTCTCGACCAGCCTGAGCCAGGAGCTCACGCGACTTGTGGGGACCACGACACCGACAACCGTGACGGTCTCGGACCCGAGCGGGCTGTCGCTGCAGGTCGACTTCCTCGTGGTCGATTCGCTCAGCTGCTCCTTCGAGGAGATCCAGTTGTTCGTCCCCAGCCTGCAGCAGGCCGCGTTCGATGCGCTCAAGACCTGGGCCCGGCAGCTCAGCCAGCGGATCACGTACCTGCTGGAACAGATCGGCCCGCTGGAATTCGATCCCGACGCGGGAGAGGTGCTGATCCGTTCGACGCCCCCCTCGCAGCTCCCGCACGGCGCGCAGTACTATGAGATCATTCTGTCTTCGCAGGCCGGTGGGACGTTCACGCTGCGGCGGTTTCGGTCGGTGAAGGGGCAGGCGGGACGCGTGCAGGATGCCATCACCGTCACGCACGAGGTGCTACTGAAGCTGACCGACGACCTGGTGGACACGATTCCGTCGACCCCGTGAGATGGCGGCGCCTGGTCGTTGCCGACCCCCGGTGGCCTGCCTAGAATCGACGCGTGCCTGAGTCCACATTCGCCGCCACCCGTCCCGCCCGCAGCGGAGACATTGTCGTGTTCGAGGCGTCGCCGTTCTGGGAACCGGAGCTGCAGCGACAGTTCCCTGACGGTGACGTGCGTGTGCGCGGCTGCCGGTCGATCGAGGATCTCAAGTCGGTGATCGCACACTCGGCGGCCCCGCCGGTGGTGGTGCTGTACCTGGGTCAGGAGCCGTCCGCCGGCCTGCATTGGCTCGGCCGCATCCCGATGGCAACTGTCCGACCTGTGGTGATCGTCGTCGTTCCTGAACAGCACAGATCGCTCGAATGGCATCTGTGTGAACTCGGTGCGCTGGTCGTTGTGGATGAGTTCGTGGGCGGTCGCCGGCTGGCCCGCCTCTGCCTTCACGCTCTCCGGACAGTCCCCAAGTCCTCCCGCCAGGAAATATCGAGACCGTCGTAACTGTCGGCCGAGTTTTGAGCCCGAAAGCCCCCTGTCATGTCTGCTGCCGCCACACCCGACGCCGTCCAGAACCTGCTCCAGTCGCTCACCGATCCCGAACTGGGTCGGACGCTGGGGGAACTGAAGATGATCCGCCAGGTCGACGTGCAGGGCGGTGCCGTCGGCGTCGAGATCGAACTCCCGACACCCGCCTATCCCCGTCCCGAGCGCATCGTCGAGGCCGTCCAGTCGGCTGTGCAGAAACAGTTCCCGGCTGCCGCAGTCGATGTGAAGGTGTCCTCGGTGGTGAAGGGGAAGGGGGCCGGTGGGACCGTCGGGCTGCGCGTGCAGAACATCATCGCGGTCGGCAGTGGCAAGGGTGGTGTGGGGAAGAGCACGATCGCGGCAGCCATTGCGTACGGCCTGCAGCAGTGCGGGGCCCGCGTGGGGCTGATGGATGCCGATGTCTATGGCCCGAGTATTCCTCATTTGTGCGGCGCTAAGGGGCAGCCCGCGGTCGAGCAGATGCCCGCCGGTGACGGGCGGATGGTCGAGCGCATGGTGCCGATCGAAGCGGCCGGGCTCAAACTGATGTCGATGGGCTTCATGGTCCCGCCAGAGCAGGCGGTGATCTGGCGCGGTCCGATGCTGCACAAGGCACTGATGCAGTTTCTCGCGCAGACCGCGTGGGGTGAGCTCGACTACCTGATCATCGACATGCCCCCCGGCACGGGCGATGTCGCCCTGTCGCTGTCGCAGACGGTGGGGCTGGCCGGGGCGGTCGTGGTGTGCACGCCTCAGCAGGTGGCGCTGCTCGATGCCGTCAAGGCGATCGCCATGTTCCGCCAGGTGAAGATTCCCGTGCTCGGGATGGTGGAGAACATGAGCGGCGAGATCTTCGGCCGGGGCGGCACACAGGCGAAGGCCGCCGAAATGCAGGTCCCCTTCCTCGGGGAGGTACCGGCCATCGCCGCCATCCGCGAACTGGGCGACGCCGGCCGCATCGCGGACCTGTTCGCCGCCGACAGCCCGGCCCGGGAGCCGCTGTTGCACGTCGCGCAGCAGACGGCGGTGGAGGTCGCGCGTCAGTTTCTGCAGGCGTCGGCGATGCCTCAGCTCGAAATCCTGTAGCACGATCACCGCGTCGAATGCGATTGTGTCGATGTCGGTCCCCCCCAGAGGTGGCGGGCGTGTCGCACCGGGCCGTCGCGCACAATCGATGCGTCCGTCACAACCGGTCGATGTGGTCGCAGCCGGCAGGGACCGCGGGGGATTTCCCGCGAGGGCCGCAGTCGCAGGAACTAGATTTCGAAGGCCCGTGCGAGATTCGTCGTCCGGTCGCGCCGGCCAGCTCCCCGATGGCCAACAAACCAGGCAGCCTTCCATGACCGCTTCACATCCCCGCGTCAGTTTCTGTGTTCCTGTCCGCAATGGGCAACGTCGGCTGCCCGCCCTGTTCGACTCGCTGCTCGCGCAGCACGAAACGAACATCGAAGTCGTCGTCAGCGACAACTGCTCCGATGACGATACCGCGGCTGTCTGTGCGGAGTACGCCGCGCGGGATCCCCGCGTCCGCTTCTCGGTGAACACCGAGAACATCGGACTGATCCCGAACTTCAACAAGGTGCTCGAGCTGGCCCGCGGCGATTACTTCCGCTGGATCGGGGACCACGACTGGGTCGAGGCCGACTACGCCGGACGGTGTGCCGACGAGCTCGATCAGCAGCCCGAGGCGGTCGGGGTCACCACGTACATCAAGTACCACCTGCACGACGGCAGCAGCCGCTACGTGGAGTACGACGAAGAGCGGCTGGCAGCTCCGCAGGCTTCCCGGCGGTTTGCGCGGTTTCTCTGGTTTCTCTCGCAGGACTACGCCTGGATCGATCCCATCTATACGCTGTTCCGCCGCGACGTGGTGATGGGTTCGCGCCGCCTCCGCATCCTGCCGAACCCCGACTATCTGCTGTCGGCGGAACTGACGCTGCTCGGCCCGTTTCATCACCTCCCTGAGCTGCTCGCCCACCGCCGCCGTGACGACGCGTCGTTTACCGACATGGTCGCCCTCTGCCGCAAGCTGCATCCCACGCGTTACGAAGAGATGATGCCGACCCTGGCCCGCGACCTGCGCAACTTCTCGGACATCGTGCGCGGCAGCGACCTGTCGGCCATCGAGCAGCTTCGCTGCCAGGCGGCCCTGGGAGGGTACGCGGCCCGTCATGGGGGACAGCGGCTCTACAAGGGTACGCGGCGGACGCTCTCCAGCCTCGTTCCGGGATCGATCAAGCCCTGGATCAAGCAGCACACACTCAGTCGCGCCACGTGATCGGCGCTGGCGCCAAACCAGCGCGCTGACAACCCCCGGAGTGTGACGTGAGCTGGTCCGCAACCTCGGGCGGCCCACGGCCAGGAGTCCGGTGACGGATGCCTCCCCGGGGTCTTCAACACCCGACATTCACCGGCGGCGGTGACCACCGGAGCGTGTCCGGGGATTGCGTGCGGGTCGTCGGGGTGCGCCGGTCGGTCGGGCCGACGAGGATGTCGAGGAACGCGTGCTGCTGCTCTTGCGCCTTACGGGCCGCTTGGTTCCGGACGAGACCCTGTTCGACGTCGACGCCGGAACGCCCTCCGGACGCCGCTCCGCTGGTGTCCGCCGCTTGCGGTGTACAGGCCGGCCGACCGAGGTCTTGCGCACCAGCTCTTGCAGGGCCCGCACCTCCTCGGGGCGCAGCTCGCGGTACTCGCCGGTCTTCACGCGTCCGAGACGAATGGGCCCAAAGCCGACTCGCTGCAGCTTCATGACCTTGTGGCCGATGCGGGCCAGCATCCGCCGGACCTCGCGGTTCTTCCCTTCCCGCAGGCGGATTTCGAGAAAGGTGCTCTTCCCCTGTTTCTTGAGCGGCCTGACGCTCTCGGCCTTGAACCGCCCGTCGGTGAAGTACATCCCCTGTTCGAGTTGCTGCAGCAGGTCGCGATCGGGGTGCCCGGCCACCTGCACCTGATAGATGCGATCGATGCGAAAGCGGGGATGAGCGAGTTGATTGGCCAGCTCTCCGTCGTTGGTGACGAGCAGCAGGCCTTCACTCCCCTCGTCGAGGCGCCCCACCGTAAACAGCCGCGGGCCGCTCGCTGGAAACAGGTCGAGCACCCGCTGACGTCGCTGCGGATCCCGATTGGTGCACAGATAACCGACCGGCTTGTTCAGCAGGTAGTAGCGGTGCCGCTGGCTGCGCAGCGATTCTCCATCGAAGGCGATCTCCTGCAGCGCGGCATCGACCTGTGTTCCCAGTTGCGTGACGACTTCGCCGTCGACGGTCACACGCCCGGCGAGAATGTACTCTTCGCAGTGCCGGCGTGAACCGAGACCCGCAGCCGCGAGGTACCGCTGCAACCTCATCGGCCCGTCGGTCGACGTGGGGGGAGACGTCCGGACAACGCGGGGGGCAGTGGAGCGGCGGCGGGTGGTCATGATGAGCCTGGGGGTTCGGTCGCAGACCACTCCCGGGGTCGGGCCACGGGTGGGCACGACCTGTGGAGCCTGTCCCTGATTCAGGGAGAAGAGTCGGTCGCCGCCCGGCGTTTCTCCGCCAAGGCTTCGTAGTAGCTGCGAATCCACTCATCGTACTGTGGCAGGTACGACTCGTTAAAGGCCCCCCGCAGTTCTTCTCGCACCTTCGGCGGTAAATGACCCCACGCGGCACTCGCCCGCGCGATCCGCCCGCTCCGCTCGACATCTGTCAGCACACCGGCCCGGGGCTGCTCGGTCGACTGAGGGGTCGCGGCCTGTGAATCAGCGTGCTCCGGCGCGGTGGCAGCGTCTCCAGCACCCGGGTCGGCGTTCGCCTCCGCTGCGCCCTGCGCCCCCCGGACGATTCGGACGACGCGCTGCCGGACGATGACGAACCCGCTCCCGCGGCGGATCCGCCCGAGGACCCGGAGTCGGGGGGCGTGGTGTCGAGCTGTTTCAGCAGGGTGTCGAAGTCGATGAGGATCTGGGTCTGCAGCTCGCGCGTTTGCTGGTCGAGCTGCTGGTCCGTGAGGCGCTGCTGGGCCACCTCGGCATTCTTCAGCAGCCGCGACAACAGCGTGTCCCGCTCCGATTTCCCGGGCTGTTCCAGACTGCGCAGCAGTTGTTCGTCGAGAGATTCGGTTGTCTGCGCCACAACGACCGCCGGTCCGGGACATCCCCACAGCCCTCCGCACACCGCGAGTGCAATGAGCAGGCCAGACCCCTGTCTGCGTGCAAGTCTGTGCATGGTGATCTCCCGGGGCGACATCAGGGTTCTTCCGCATGCGGAGCGAGGTCGGTGGATGATGCCAGACCCTCGAACACCTGACGCGTCAGTTCGGTGATCTGCTGTTGCTGCGCGGCCAGCGCCGAGAGACGTTGCGGAATTTCCAGCGCTGCGCGTGCGTCGGTCTCGTCGGCCCTGGGGCGGCCATCCGGCGGAGCTGGTTCACTCCCCGCGGTGGTCCGGGCCAGCGCCAGCAGGTCGGCGGTCTGCTGATTGACCTGGGCCTGCCACTGCCGCAACAGGTGCAGTTGCGTGACGGGCGGCAGTCCCGGGCTGTCGGGCTGACGGCTCTGTGGGTCGTCGGGACTCTCGGGAGCGGCCAGCGAAGCCGTCGTCTGACGGGTGAGGACTTCGAGAATCGCCGCCAGTCGTTCCCGGGCTGACCGCTGTGCCAGCTGCGTCCCCGCCCCGGTCTCTTCGTCGTGCAACTGCTGCCGGGCGTCGTCCATCCACGCGGCGGCACCCTCGAGTGTGGCTGTCAGCACCGCATCGTCGCCCACTTCCGCCAGCGACTCCCGGACTTCCGCGGCGAGCGCCGTCTGTCCCTGCATCAGCTCCTGCAGCACCTTGCGCAACGGACGGCTCCAGCGCGTGCGGGCCGTGTATTCGTCGTGCAGCGCACTCGTGGCGTCGGTCAGTGCGGACTGCCGTTCGACCCAGTCGGTCAGTTCGGCGATCAATCCCTCCAGTCGCTCTTGGGCCGCACGTTGTTCTGCAGTCTGCCGGGCCCGCGCCACTTCGGCGGCGGCCTGTGCCAGCTCCTGGGCGGCCTGCTGCTGATGGACATCGACTGAATCGGGATCCTGCCGGGTGAGCGCGTCCTGCGCATCGCGCATCTGCCGGGCGGCCCGCGCCGCACTGCGGGCGGCGGCCGGCTCTGGTCCACGGAGCTGACGCCCGATCGCGTCCGACTCATCGGCCAGTTCGCGTTGCTCTTTGCGGAGCCGCTCCAGCCGTTCCTCACGCTGGTCGTCTGCCGACGGAGAGAGCGACGCCGCGGCCTCGCGGATCAGGCTTTCCTGCTGTTGGCGCAATGTTTCGATCCGTTCGGCCGCCTTCTGCAGCGACTCGACCAGTTCCTGCGGATCTTCGTTGCCCGACTCGCTGAGGGTCTCGCGTGAGTCGCGCAACGCCTGCAGGGCCCGCTCCTGGGCCGCCACTGCCTGCGGGACTTCGTTGCGCCGCAACGACTCCGCCGCGTCATGCATCTGCGCCACCGCTTCGGGAGGCGCGATGGGCAGAGCGGCCACGTTTGTCCCCGGGGCTGTCTCAGCCGGATCGCCTTCGGAGGTCGGCCGGACCGCGGTGGGGGCGTCGAGTTGCGTGAGTCGTTCGGCCAGGCGCCGTTGCCGGTCGGCCAGGCGTTCGAGATCGGCCTGTTGCTGTGGGGTGAGGTCGGCCAGCCTCCGCATGAGAGTGGACCGACCCACGTCCTGTGTCTCCTGCCTCACCGACGTCTGGTCGGCGATCAGACTGTCGAGGCTGCTGGAGAGTTCGAACCGCCGCCGCCAGCCAGACAGGTCCGACGTCAATTGCTGGAGGACATCCTGCACGGCGGCCTGGGCTTCGCCCGCCTCGCGCAGCCAGCCCGCCGCGGAAGATTGCCCGGTGACGTCTCCCGCCGCAGGTGCGCCCTCGGCGGACTCGTCCGGGCGACTCTCGGGGTCTGCCTGGGGATCACCACCGGCGGCCAGTGTCGTGACGCTCGATTTCCGGGCACGGGCCAGCGCCTGTTCGGCGCACGGCAGCCAGTCGTCGCCCAGGGTCCCGAGGCTCTCGGCCAGTTGATCCAGCCGGCCCGTCGCCTCCGGATCGTCCAGTCGGTTGGCCGCGAGCTCCCGGCGGATGGCCTCGACGTTCTCCCGGGCACTGGAGGGGGCGTCGGTCAGTTGTTCGGCGAGCTGTCGCTGTTCGAGTTCGACCGCCTTGAGCAGGTCGAGATCCTGGGTGCGGAGCGCGCCGGTTCGTTCCTGTTGGATGAGCAGTTGCGCAACCCGTTCGGCCGTGCGGGCCTGTCGTTCCCGCAGCGCATCGAGTGTGCCCAGGATGCCCGACTGACGCGCCGCCAGTTCCTGCCGCTTGGTCTCGGGCGAGATGACCGACAACCGCCGCCGTCGACTCCGGCCCACCTGACCTCCCCACCTGGTCGGGGGCCGCAGCGCGATCGCAGCGATCGATCGCCTCTGCGAAGAACTCGACCTGGGTGCCCGGCGTCAGCCCCAGCGCCTGCAGTTCCCAGTTGAGCCGCGCCGCCTGTTCCAGCACGGGAACGTCTGCGGTGAACATGGGGAGCGCAGCCGGCTCCCGATCTCCCGCCCGATAGACCAGTCGCAGGCGATCGAGTCCGACATCGTCGCGACCGCTGACCTCCAGCACCACCCGGGCGTCGGGCGTCACGGTCAGGTCCATGTCGGGCTGTTCGATGGTCGCGATCGGTTCGCGGTCTGCAATGCCGCGCAGTTCGTAGCGGGTGGGGTCCGGCAGGCTCAGTCCGTCACGGTCGGTCAGATCAAACCAGTACGCCATGCGACCCGGTTCCTCGAGGACGAACTCCGTCGCGAGCATCCGGCCGTCACGGGCCTGCGTGAAGGGCAGGGGTGGCTGACGGTCCCGCCGCAGCAGGGCCCGCGTCAGCGGTTTGTTGGCCCGCCCGGCCAGCGTGACGCGGCTGCCCACCAGCCCTTCGATCAGTCCGGCACTCTCGAGCGTTCGTGCGGGTTGCCCGGCATACTCCGGCGGTGTGACGGTGATCGCCAACTGCTCCCAGGCTGGTGCCGGAACCACCTCCACCGTGTGCCACGCCATCGAGTCGTCGTCACCCCCAGTCACCCGGAATTGCAGTGCGCCCGCATGCGGCGTGAGCCGCAACACACCGACTTCATGACCTCGACCCTCGCGGTCCCGCAGCAACGTCGTGCGCAGAGACTGTTCGCGGAGGGTCCCATCGTTCAGTCGGATCCACAGCCGCAGATCTTCCGGAGGTTCGTCCAGCGTATCTTCGACATACAACTGCAGCGTCTGGCCGGCGGAGGTGATGAATGGTGGGGACCCGGCCGGCTGCAACCGGTCGGTGAGCAACGTCAACCGGGTTGTGCGCGGCCAGACGGTCCCCGCGAAGGGGAACACCAGCCTCTCCAGCGCGATCCCGGTCTCCAGCGGACGCCAGGCCCACATCCCCGCCGCCCCGACACCGATCAGGCCCAGCGCCGTCAGGGCGGTCCACATCGGCCGCAGGTCGAACACCCCGTCCGGCGGCGACTCCCACAGGCGTTCCTCGGCCCGGGTGATGACGGCCTCGCGCAGATCCGCGGAGACGACATCATCTGCACGGGGCGATTCTCGCAGCTGCGCGGCGGTCGACAACTCGTCGGCCAGCTCGGGCCGGTGACGTTCGATCAGCCGGGCCAGTGTCACATCACTGAGGGGCACCCGCAGGGGACGCAGGAGGCCCTGCCAGGCCGCGATGATCCCGCCGACGACGATCAGCAGGGCGAGCGCCACCCGCGTCCACGGGTTGTCCAGATGGAGCGTCCAGTCGGCGAGTGCCGCCGCCGCAATCAGTCCGATGAGGACGACGGCCAGCCACGCCAGACCGCGCACCGCGATCCACTTCCGCGCACGGCGACGTACGTCGTTCAGGGTCGTCTGCCAGCGATCGGCCATGAGCGCAGAGGGCTGATGAGAAAGGTTGGCGATGGGCCGCGGGCGATCGGCAGTCGCTCACGTCGTGAGGCCTGCCTTCGCGATCATACCAGTCCGGAGCGCTTTCGGAAAATCCACTCAACCGTCAGCAGCAGGACCAATCCCAGCAGCACTTCCCAGCGGTTCCACAACGGGATGGCGGTCTCGGCCGAGATCGGCACCGGTTTCCCCGGTGGGAGAGCAGCGATCAATTGTTCCACCTGCCAGAATGGCGCGTAACTCCCCTGCGAGATGCGGGCCGCCTGCACCAGGTCGGCCTGCTGGAACCGCCGGTTCTGTAACTCCCCCTCGGGCACCTCCACCTGGAAGGTCACACTGGGGATGACGGCCGGCGCTGCACCAGCTGAATTCGCCCCTGCGGCGGGGGGTGCCAGGTCGACCGCCGGTGCTCCGAAGACAGGCTCCGCCAGCCAGGCCCGGTAATCGCCCACCCCCAGTCGTGGCAGCCGCCCGGTGAACAGGAACGGGGCTTCGTTCAGCGGCGTGAGGACGACCCGTTCCCGCAAGCCGCCCGGCCCCTCCACGACCACCGCCACAGCGCCGGAGTTGCCCGGGATCAGCGACTGATCGAAGAACCGCACGCGGACTTCGACCGACTCGCCCGGCTGATACCCGCTGCGATCGGTGGTCAGTTCGATCGTCTGCCCCTCCACCCGCAGGCGCGAGCGGCTCAGGTAGCGCATCAGTTGCAGCCAGTAGCGACCGTAGTAGCGGTCTTCCACGCGCTCGCGCCAGCGCCAGAGTTCGTCGGTGGCGTGATAGACCACCTGGCCCGCTCCGAAACGCTGCGTGACAATCAGCGGCAGCGGCTCTCCGCCGCTGAATCGCCCCGGATGAACGACCAGCGTCTCGGCTCCCGGCTTGCGCCGTCCCGAGGGAGCGCACCAGTACAAGGGAGGCAGTGCCCCCCACACCGCGCGGTTCTCGGCCACCGTGTCCGCCAGTCTCAACACGGCGCGGCTGCTCCCCGCAGGCGTCAGCTCTGCCAGGAACCCGCCGGTGAGCGTGCCCGGCTCGGCAGCCGCCTCCCCGATCTCGACAGGCAGCAGATCCTCCAGCGGGGTCCCGCGGTAGTCGTGCGGATGATGACGCTCTCCCGCGATCAGCACGAGTCCACCACCATGCGACGCGACATAGTCCCGCAGATCGTCCAGCGTACCCTGGCTGAAGTAGGCCGGCTCCGCATCCCCCAGGATGATCACATCGTTCGCGAACAGCTCGTCCCGATTGACGGGGAACCGCCGCAACGCCGACCGATCATCCACGGCGTAGCCGGCATCCGCCTCCTGCAGCACACAGTGCAGTTCGATCGCGGGATCGCGCTCGAGCACCGCCTTGAGATGCCGGTACTCCCAGCGCGGCACGCGATCCACCAGCAGCACCCGCAGTTGCTCCTTGCGCACACTCAGCCGCACGCTCAGCGAATTGTTGGCCGTCGTCGATTCCCCCGCCAGCGGTTCCGCGGCGACCTCGAATTCGTAATCGCCGGCGGCGCCGGGCGTGTACGTGAGTTCGCCCGACGAAGGCTCCCGGGTGTCGGTGAGTGTCAGCTCCGTCGTCGCCAGCGGTGTCGGGGACGACGCCTCCCGCAGCGTCACGCGCGAGGTCTCGTCTGCGTAACCCGCATGCTTGAGCAGGAAGGAAAATGTCACCGGGTCGCCGACGAAGGCCACGTCGTCGGCCAGTACGTCGGTGAGTTGCAGGTCCCGCGCCGCCTCTTCGCTGCCGACACCCAGCAGCAGCAGCGGGACCGCCTGCGCGTGGGGCATACTGGCCCGCGGCGGGGAAGCGATCCTCGTCCCCCGTGGTGGTGATGCCATCCGAGAACAG
Source organism: uncultured Planctomycetaceae bacterium (assembly GCA_963715185.1). Lineage (GTDB taxonomy): Bacteria > Planctomycetota > Planctomycetia > Planctomycetales > Planctomycetaceae > CAVPPT01. The sequence goes on along the minus strand of CAVQRG010000003.1, from coordinate 853,767 downwards.
CAGCAGGGCGCTGGGAGAGGAACCCCGCAGGTCTTCGAGGATCGAACGGACAGCCGGTAGAGGCCGGGTCGAGACCCCGTCGGCAACCAGGTTGCGGACCTGTTCGGCGAGTGTGGCGGGGGAGTCTGGCTCGGCGCGCAGTTCCAGCTGGGCACCCTCTGCCAGCACGGGCCAGGCATCGGCATCGAACCGGTAGAGCTGGACACGATGCGACTGCTGCAAACGCTGGAGCAGCCGCCCTTCCTCCTGCAGCAGCAAGCCCTTGATGATTGCGAGCCGGGTCGCCGTCGACTCACCGACCTTGTCGGCCAGTGCGCGCGCTGCGTTGCTGGCGGAACGGTCCCGGTAGCTGTCCTCCAGCCCCATGCTGGCCGAGCAGTCGATCGCCAACGCGAGGGTGGGCAGACCGGTCCGCCGGATCGCCAGCGTCAGGTGGCCCAGCATCACCAAGACCAGCAGCAGACTGACCAGCCGCAGCAACAGGAGCGGCAGTTGTCGTTTGATCGGCAGTTGGGCCGCATCGCGCCGATACACCAGCGCCACGCCAACGATCAGGCCCAGCAGCAGCAGCACCGCAACCCAGGCCGGCACCGTGCCGATCCCCGGCAGAGACCAGCGCAGGTTCCAGTCGGTTCCCTGTCCCGGACGAGCCGGCGGCAGACCAAAATACCATTCCCAGACAGGCATGCCGCCCCCGTCCCCCGAACTTCATCCCTGGACAAACCACCACGTCAACCAGCACAGCAGCGGAAACAGCACGAAGATGAGTCCCGCGGTGATCAGGGTCGAACGGATGTTATCCGGCCAGCGTGCCATCGTTGCCTCGTTCGGAGATTTCCTGCGCCGTCGGTCTGCCGCCGCCCCCCCACTACTGCCAACCCCAGAGCATGGCATACCATTCCAGCGGCTGCTGCAGCGGCGTGTTGTGGTGCAGCCAGATGACCGGGTAATACAGACGGCGGACCGTTTCCTGCCCCACGCCTTGTGACTCGGCGACCATCACCACGGGACCGATGCTCAGCACATACAGCAGAGGTCCCAGACAGGCGAGCAGCGCCAACAGCCCGGTCCCGGGCAATCGACTTTGATGCTGTTCCCGCTCCGTGTCAGTCATCCCGCGCTCCTCGTGCCCGCCTGTCTCTGGTGTTCCGGTGTGCACGTCGGTCCAGAGTACACCGGGTTCCATTGTGCGCGAGATGAGTCAGCGGCGAAACTGACACGGGGGGGGCGAACGGGCCTCGCGTCACCTTCGTGCGGGCGATTGCCGCAGTCCCGGGTGGTCCGAGGATCCGGCTCAGTGGGCCAGACAGGGTCCACAGGAGACCGGGACCGGCGGGACTGTCCAGCCTCCGCGCAGCGAGGTCAACGCATCGATCGGGGCGGCCCCCGAGGACGACCGGTCCACCAGCCAGAGATTGCGGTACACCACCGGGTTGTTGTGGTCCTGCAGCTTGATCGGCAGGGGGACGGGTGTTTCCGGCTTGCCCGCACCAGTCTTGTTCGGAATGCTGACATGGTTGTGGACCGGCACCCCGTTGTGCCACACGCTGATCTCCATGTCGCGGATCTTCCGGCCCGTGTCATCGAAGCGGGCCGCCCGGAATTCGATGTCGAAGGTCTGCCATGTCAGCGGCGGGAGGCACATGTTCACATCGGGGCGTCGCGTGCGGTAGAGCGCCCCGCATTCGTTCTCGACCCCTTCCAGTCCGAACGAATCGAGCACCTGCACCTCGTAGCGGTTCTGCAGGTAGAACCCGCTGTTGCCCCGTGCCTGTCCCCGGGCGAACGGCTTGTACGGAATGCGGAACTCCCCGTGCAGACGGAAGTCCTGGAAGGCGTCGACCGTGTCGGTTCCCGCGAGCAGCAGTCCGTCTTCGGTGATCCGGCCGTTGACGAACTGGTCGGTGTCCGTGCCGTCAAACAGCACGATGGCGCCGGGGGGCGGCACGGCTCCCATAGTGGGGCTGACCCGCTCGACTTTCCGCAGTTCGCCCGCTTTCGTCCCATCCCAGCGGAAGATGGTCGCCACATCGTTGGCGATCATGATCTCGTGGTTGTCCCCCTCCAGCCGCAGCGTCTCCCCCATGCGGATCCCGGTGAAGGGGATTCGCGCACGACCGATCCAGCCATCGCCGGGCAGCCCCCCGGCAAAGCGGACCGCATCGAACATTCCATCCCCCAGCGACACGACCTGCAGCGCGGTCTTCTGGGAGCTGCGGTGGGTCGGCAGCGTGTGGATCCAGCCCCGGTACTCCCCCTGGAAGAAGTAATCCTCATGCACCACCGTGGGGTCGGTAAACACCGGACCGTCCTGGTCGAACTGGACGGGGATCTGCGCCTGGGCTGCGGGACTCAGCAGGAGCAGGAGGGTTACAACGGTGAGCAAGGGATGGGTCATCATGGGGCCGACGTCAGGTCCGGACGGGAGTTTACGCACCGAGAGCGCAGGACAGTCGTTCCAGTGTGATCGTGCGCGGGACGCGATGCAATCTTCGATCCTGAGACAGACCCCCGCACCCCCGAAACGGGGCACGACTGTATCAGTCAGACCGCCGGCGCCACTGGCCGCGGTGAATCGTCAGCCCCGCCTGCCGCGATTTCCGTTCGAAGCTCGTGTGGTAATCGAGGTCGTGCTCTGGGAGACGCTCGGCAGGGGGGGGCAGCGCCTCGAACGCGGGGTGGTGATCCATCAGCGCCCGGATCACCGCGAAGTACTCTCCCACGTCGGTCCACGAATGGAGCAGGCCGCCCGGGTGCAGGGTCTCTGCGCACTGGTCGGCGAACCGGTCGGTGAACACGCGTCGGCGGCGATGTTTCGACTTCCACCACGGGTCTGGAAAGTACACATGCACCGCCTGCAGGGACGCGGGGCGGATGAGCCGGGCCAGCACCGTCTGGGCGTCTCCGCCGAGCACGCGGGCATTGGCCGACGCGCGCTTCTGCAGCCTCCGGGCCGTGCGACGTCCCTCGCGAAAGTCGGTGTCGATCCCCAGGAAGTTGATATCGGGCCGGGCGTCCGCGGCGTTCACCAGAAACAGCCCCCGCCCGCAGCCGACATCCAGCTCGACCGGTTGTGGTTGGGCGAACAGCGCAGTGATGTCGCCGCACTCCGCCGCTTCCAGGTCACCCAGTGTCTGGAAATACGGGAACAGGTCCGTGGGGGGAGCAGGTCGCGGCATGAGGGGGCGTAACGTTCGCACGCGTCAGTCAATCTTCTGGTCGCGGGTGATGGGCACGCCGATCATCTCACCGTCGAAGACCATCTTCCCATTGACGAACCCCTGGAACTCGAACTCGGCGCGGCGACCCTTGCGGATGCGCGTGGCCCGGGCACAGATGATCAGGCGGCAGCCGGGAAACACCGGCCCCCGGAACCGCACCTTGTTCATCCCCCCGAATCCCATGTAGTCGCCCGCCCCCACCACGTTGTACTTGCGGGCATAGAATCCTGCGAGCTGGGCTGCACACTCGCAGAGGATCACGCCGGGCATCAGCGGAAATCCCGGCATATGCCCCTGCACCCAGAACTCGTCTTCAGTAATGTCCTTGAAGCCGATGAGGCCCTGGAGCTCCTCGTCGATGTAGACGATCCCCGTCAACTGCTCCATCTCGTGGCGCTGCGGATTGACCTTGCGGATCGCGTTGAGATCGTAGAGGGGCTTGTCGTAGTTGTACTGTGTGAAATCGTAGAGCGCTTGAGGGGGCATGATGATCGATCCGACTTGCGGTCGCGAATCCGTGGTGAGACAGCCGGGCCCGACAGGCTCCGGTCAGGCGTCCTCTGCGGACGATGTGCCGGGGGACGCGTCGATGCCCAGGATCTGCAGCACCTGACTGAGCTGGGTGATGATGCGGTCCGGTTTCACAGGCGACTCCTGAAACTGCTGGGTGGTGATTCGACAACAGTTGGCGTCTCCGGCGTACAGGGCGGTCCGAAATCCCTGCTCGTGTGCAGGCACCAGATCATCCGCCAGCCGATGCGTAACGTGCAGGACTTCCTGCGGCTCCCAACCCAGGCTGCGAACCTGTTTCGCTGCCTGTTCGAACAATGTGGGGGACGGCTTCCGCAGGCCATACTGATGCGACTGCACCAGCAGATTCGATGAAAACAGCTCTCCCACCTGACCGAGTTTACCCTCGCGCATCAGGGCCTTCAACAACTGGGCCAGCGTGAAGACCTGCGTCTCGGCCAGCAGGCCCTGCGCGATGCCCCATTCGTGAATCCGCTGGAGGGTGCCGGCCGCTTCCGGAGCACAGCACACCCCCTGCAGATTCGCATGAAAGAAGAACGCCACCTTGTCGGCCAGCTCATCCAGGTCGCCGTATTCCCCGACGTCCCAGGTGTATTCGTTCTTGATCAGCCGCTCGATGATCCGCCGCCAGACCTCCCCCGAGTCGACCTGTGTCAGATCTCCGCGGCGTTTCGTCCCCGTCATCTGGCGGTCGCTGAGCACCTTGTCGTACGTCCGCAGCATGTACTCCCACGGTGCGCCGGGCTTGCGCGTCATGCTCTGCCACATGTGGAACTCTTCGATCGTCTTCTCCAGCGCGATCTGCAGCCGCAGTTCCTGATCGGGGCGATGCAGCAGCCGGCCTTCGTGGATCGTCAGCAGGCACCCATACACCTCCCACGTAACCGCCTTGATTCCCGGCAGCTCTTTGACGAAGGGCGTGGCCTTCATCGGTCGTGGAACCGGAGGCCGCGGCCAGATCAGGTCGCGCTGCTCCAGCCAGTCCATGTACTCCAGCAGCGACTTGGCCATGTCCTCGACTTTCGCTGAGGCTTACTTCCAGGCGAACGTCTGCTGTGACAGCCGCTCGTAAGCCTCGATGTACTTCTCGCGCGTCCGGCGGACCACCTCCTCCGGCAACTTCGGGGGATCGCTCTGCTTGTCCCAACCCGACTGCTCGAGCCAGTCCCGCACGTACTGCTTGTCGAACGACGGCTGGCCCCGACCGGGCGCGTATTCCGACTCGGGCCAGAAGCGGCTGCTGTCCGGGGTGAGCACCTCGTCAATCAGCACCAGCTCTCCGTCCACCTGCCCGAACTCAAACTTCGTATCTGCAATGATGATCCCCTCCTCCCGGGCCTGATCCGCCGCGCGGCGGTAGACCTCCAGGCTCTGGTCCCGCAGTTCCGTCGCCAGAGCGGTCCCCACCTGGTCACACACCTGGTCAAAGGTGATCGGCAGGTCATGTCCCTCGTCGGCTTTGGTGGTCGGTGTGAAGATCGGCTCGGGCAACCTGTCGCTCTCGACCAGTCCGGCCGGCAGCGACACGCCGCAGACCGTCCCCTTCTGCTGGTACTCTTTCCAACCGGAACCCGACAGGTAACCGCGCACCACGCATTCGACCGGCACGACGTTGGTCCTCCGCACGACCATGCTACGCCCCTCGAGGGTCGACAGGTCGACGCCGGCCGGCAGCGGCAGGTCGGACACGTTCATGCTCAGCAGGTGATGCGGCACCCCCAGCCGGCCGAACCACATTTCGCTGATCTTGGTGAGCACGCGTCCCTTGTCGGGAATTCCGGTGGGCAATACGAAGTCGAACGCACTGATCCGGTCGGTGGCGACCATCAGCAATCGGTCGCCGAAGTCGTACATATCGCGAACCTTGCCGCGGCGCACCTTCACCCCGGGGACTTCACTCTGAGTCAGGGCGATCTGGGTCATCGGTCCTCGCTTCACATCAGGGATTCGCGTCTGGGATCTCTCGGCCGCCCGGTTTTCCGACAGACCACGGGATCCATCACACATCGGGCTGCACCACGGGATCGGTGCCGAAGAGCGGCCCAATCCGCGAGACCGCCCCCGGTAAGTGTGCCAAGGCCGCACACGTCCGTGGGTCACCGCCAAACCTCTCGTTCAACGCTGAGTATAAGGCAGGCTTCTTGAACATCAATCTGCTGAGAGATACACTGGCGGAGTTCTCACGGGGCCTCAACTCACACGCAGTCGCTGACGGATCCCCGCGCAGGACGCCAGGAGTTCGCCACCTCATGAGTTCCGCCGAGCGGCTGGGCCGCGTCGATCTGCCGGGGCCGACTTTGCCGCACCCCTGGCGCACTCGCAGCCACAACGGGACGGAGCGGTTGTCATGGGGGTGATGCGGTTCCTCGTCTATCCGCCCGAACGGCTGGACGCCTGGCCCGAAGCGTACCGTGCGTACATCACCGGTTACGACCGGCACGTGTTCCCCACCCGCGTCGAGATCGAGGGGAACCTGCTGTCCTGCCGCCGGCCCCTCTCGGACAGTGGAAAACTGCACGTCGCCTATCCGGTCGAGGGCTTCGGCCGGCCGGTCCTCACCACGTCGTCGCTCCCCGAGAGCGAGCAGCCCTATCTCCTCGCCCTCGAGCTCGCGCGCGGCCGCATCAGCGAGCTCCGCGATCAGTCCTCCACCTGGGAGATGGCCCACATGGCCATTCCCCCGGACTTCCAGCAGGCGCATCGCGAAGCCTTCCGGCTGTTTTCGCAGGCCACGGCCGCCAAGGCCGACGCCCACCGCTGCAGTCAACTGGCCGACGAGTCGCTCCGGGCCGCGCTGCCGGGCCTCCTCGGCCCTGATGGATGCCTACACCCGGCAGCGGATGACGGTGATGCAGCGGTCGGCCCTGCATCCCCCGACCTCGCTGGGCTGCGCGCTCCCCTGGGGGCGCCTCGACGAACAGACCAGCGATGTCCTGGTTGAGACCTTTCATGCGGTCGGCCTGCCGCTCGAGTGGCGGCACATCGAACCGCGGGAGGGTGAGTACGACTGGGAGACCGCCGATCAGTTGCTGGAGATCTGTCGGGACCGCCGCGGCTGCGTGCGGGCCGGCCCGCTCGTCAGCTTCGCCGCCCAGGGACTCCCCCCCTGGTTGCAGCCCTGGGAGAACGACATCCTCAACCTGCAGAGTTTCGTCTCCGACTTCGTGGAGACGGTGCTCACCCGCTACCAGGGCCGCATCCCCCTCTGGGAGATCTCTGCCTATGGCAACAGCGGTGGAGCCCTGGCCCTCAGCGAGGAGCATCGCCTCGGACTCGTCGCGCGCACCCTCGAGGTCGCCACGCGCACCGTCGACGACGGGCAGTTCTTCATCCGCATCGATCAGCCCTGGGGCGATTACCAGGCCCGCGGACAGCACCGCCTCTCCCCCTTCCAGTTTGTCGACGCCATGGTCCGCTCCAACCTCGGACTGTCCGGCGTCAATCTCGAGATCTGTGTGGGCTATCGTCCGCAGGGGTGTGCTGCCCGCGATCTCCTCGCGGTCTCGCGGCTCATCGACTACTGGAGTCTGCTCGGCATCCAGATCCACGTCACGCTCGCCTTCCCCTCGGGTGATACGCCCGACCCCCTCGCCGATCCCGACCTCGAAGTCGACATCCCCCTCTGCGGCGATGCCTGGACTCCCGAGGCGCAGGCAAACTGGATCTCGGCCATCGTCCCCCTGCTGATGGCCAAACCTTCCGTGACAGGCGTCTACTGGATCCATGCCAGCGATGCGGCCCCGCACCGATTTCCGCAGGCAGGGCTGCTCGATGCCGCAGGGAAGCCCAAACCGGCGCTGGAGGCCTTTCAGCAACTGCAGCACTTCACCCGGGATTGACTGGAGTCGACGACAAGCTCGAAGTGCAAGCGATTGCGCCTTGGAGGAATAGAGACGACCGGACTTGACGGCGCCTTGCGCTGGTATCCTCTGATCGGCATTGTTCGGGAGACCTTCCATGATGATCCCCTTCCACCGAGCTGCGCGTTTCGTCATCGTTGCCTGCCTGGGTCTGGTCCTCGCGCCTCCGTCCATCACGCCGGCGGCGGAACTGCCCCATGTGCCCGAGGGCTTCACGGTCGAAGTTGTCGCCGCTCCGCCACTCGTCCAGCATCCGACGCTGGCCTGCTTCGATGAGCAGGGACGCTTGTACGTCTGCGAAAGTGCAGGCACCAATCGCAAGTCCGACGATCTGATCGCGGAGCCGCTCGACTCCATCCGCCGGCTCGAAGACACCGACGGCGATGGGATCTTCGACAGCTCCATCACCTTTGCGGACAAGCTCACCTTCCCGCAGGGCTGCCTGTGGTACCGCGGGGCCCTGTACACCTGCAGCCCCCCGCACGTCTGGAAACTGACCGACACCGACGACGACGGCGTGTGCGACGAGCGCGAGATCTTCGTCAGCTCGTTCGGCTTCAATGGCAACGCCGCCGACATCCATGGGCCGTTTCTGGGCATCGACGGACGCATCTACTGGTGCGACGGCCGGCATGGCCACGAGTTTCTGGATGAAGGGGGGAACGTCACCAGTACGGGGAAGGCGGCCCGCATCTTCTCCTGCAGGCCCGATGGCAGCGACATCCGCACGTTCTGCGGCGGCGGCATGGACAACCCCGTCGAGATCGACTGGCTCGACAGCGGCGAGATGATCGGCACCGTCAACCTGTTCTACGGCCGGCCGCGCGGCGACTGCCTCGTCCACTGGGTCGAGGGGGGCGTGTACCCCCGGCACGACCAGGAGGACTGCATCGCCGAGTTCCCCTGGACCGGCGGACTGCTCCCCGAGGTGCACAACTACGGACACGTGGCCGTCAGCGGCATGTGCCGCCAGCGCAGCGATCAACTGTTCGATCTGCCAGGTGCAGCGAACAACGTGACCCCGGCGAGCGGGGGACGTCAGTCCCCCGATGAGTCCGGCGTGCCAGCGACCCCCGATTGTCATGCGTTCTTCGTCACGCAGTTCAACACCCACAAGGTCGTGCGGACGATCATCGAGCGCGAGGGCGCCACGTTCCGGCACGTGAGCACCGACGACTTCATCACCTGGGATGATCCGGATGTGCATCCGACCGACGTGTTCGAGGATGCCGACGGGTCGCTGCTGGTCATCGATACCGGGGGCTGGTTCCGCATTGGTTGCCCGACGTCGCAGATCGCCAAACCCGAGATCCCCGGAGCCATCTACCGTGTGCGGAAGCAGGGTTCACACAACATCAGCAATCCGCGCGGCCTCAACGTCGCCTGGAGCGACCTGTCGATCGAAGATCTGTTCGGATTGCTGGACGATGAGCGTCCGGTCGTGCGCCGTTGCGCCATCGACGAACTGTGCGCAGCGCGACCCCGAGGATGTCCTCGACCGAACGGTCGACCTGCTGTTTCCCGACACCGAACCACGGGCCGACGATGACCACGTGGTGACGTCCTCCTCGCCGGCCACCGTAACCGCCCGGATCGGCGCGCTGTGGGCTGTCCGTCAGCTCTCCGATGTCGATAACGGCGACTTGACACTGGGGACCGAGGATGCCGCCCTTCCCGTCCGACTGGTGGCGCTGGCAGGTCTGGCGGCGCGTGGCACCGATGATGTCTTCCCGAGTCTGGGGTGGCACCTGAAGTCCGAGTCTGCTGCCGAACGACGTGCAGGCTTCGATGCTCTGGCGGGACTGATGACGCGCGGTCCCAACGTGTTTGCCGGCTATCGTCACGGTGCGACAGTCATGGTGCTGATGTCTCTGGATCAGCATGCAGACCGGCGCGATCACGTGGAACTGCATGCGGCCGTCCATGCCCTGCAGCAGTTCAGTCTCCCCGACTCGTTGCGCAGGCTGCTGTCGGCGGCGGAGGCCGGTCCTGAGGCGCGTCGGGCGGTTCTCATCGCTGTTGATCAGATGAAGGGCGCCGACTTGAAGGAGGAAGACGTCGTCTCGCTGCTTGAGACGGATCATGTCCCGTTACAGCAGGCGGCGCTGGAGGTCATTACGCGCCATCCGGGATGGGCCGACGGCGTCGTCGAGCGCATTGGCGAGTGGCTGAGCGAGGAACAACTCTCGCCGGACCGGGTGTCTGCCGTCCGCGCACTGCTGGCCGCGCAGGCGGAGTCCGAGCGAATTCAGCAGTTGATCGCCGAGGGCCTGATGGCTGAGAGGATGCCTGAACACTCGCAGCTCGTCCTGCTCGAAGCGATGGACGAAGCCGAACTCGACGAATGGCCCGACTCGTGGACCACGGCCCTGGAGCAGTCGGCCCGGAGTCCGGCGTCGTCGATCCGGCTGGCGCGCTGGCGCTCATCGGCCGCAAGGGGCTGGAGTCGTTCAACGAGACCCTGCAGTGCGCGCGGAGGATGCCGGCATCGAACCGGCCGAGCGCATTGAAGCGTTCGCCGCCGTCGCCCCCCGCCTGGACAGCGTGTCTCGCGGGCTCTTTCAGTTCCTTGGGAAGCAACTGGTTGGTGACGGCGACCTGCTGGAAAAGCTGACCATCGCGCGGGGTCTCGCCGCCGCACCGCTCGACGACGACCAGCTCTGCCTGGTGGCACGGTCCTTCGCGGAGATCGGCCCGGCGACGGTGCCGGTGCTGCTCCCCGCGTTCGAGCGCTCGCAGACCGCTGTCGTCGGTGAGCAGCTTGTCATCCATCTGCAAGAGCTGGGGGATTCGCTGAGCATCTCCCCCGCCGAACTCGAGCGGCTGCTGGAACGGTATCCCGAGGAAGTGCGCCAGCGGTCCGAGCCGCTGCTCAAGGTGCTTCAGGGGGATCTCGCCGAACAGGAGGGCAGGCTGGCGCACCTGATGTCGGTCGTCACGCAGCCCGGGGATGTGGAGCGCGGCCGCGGTCTGTTCTTCAGCAAACAGGCGGCGTGCAGCAGTTGTCATCGCATCAAGGGTGAGGGAGCGGCGATCGGACCGGACCTGTCGAACATCGGCGCCATCCGCCAGCCGCGCGACCTGCTGGAGGCGATCGCCTTTCCCAGTGCATCCTTTGCCCGCGAGTACCGCCCGTACACGGTGCTGACGAAGACCGGCCGGGTGTACGCGGGGATCATCGGCCGCCAGACGAAGGAGACACTGACGCTGCGTCAGGCCGATCTGACGGAGGTCCGTATTCCTCGCAAGGAGGTGGAGGTGATGCGGGAAGCGGACACGTCGATCATGCCCCGGGGCCTCGATACGAAACTCCCGGAGTCCGACCTGCGGGACCTGATCGGCTACCTCAGCGCCCAGCGGTAGTTCTTGTCGCAAACACTACAAGCACGACGTTCGGCGCGCGTCGCGGATCATGTGGACATCACAATTACAAGCACGACGCGCCAGCGAGTGCAGAGGCCTCGATCGCACTGAGCGCACTTGCTGGCGCTGCGTGCTTGTATCATATTGAGGACTTGTGTCCGATCAATTCACAGGAATCTCCGAATGTCCACTACGGTGATGCTGCGGATGACGTTGGCGGGCCTCGTGGCACTCACGATCGGCGGTGTGCCATGCACGCACGCCGCGGAGCCCACGCGGCTCACGCTGGAACTCTCGGCGGGCGACTTCGACCGCGACCGCACACCGGTGATGTTCCCTCTGCCGGAGTCGGTGGTCGAGAGGTCCACACTCATCCTGCAACAGGCCGGGAAAGACCGGGTGATCCCGACGCAGGTCATCAACGGCGAGAGTCCGGCGCTCGTGTGGATGCTCGAGGAACCGCTGGCCGCCGGTGCCACGCGGCGGTACAGGTTGTCCACGTCGCCGCTGGGGATCGTGTTCCAGGGCGCACGCTGCGAGGAGACCGCAGACGCGATTCATTTGCGGGTGGACGATCGCGACATGCTGAAGTATCACACCGCCGTGGTCGAACCACCCGAGGGTCTCGACCCGCGGTACCGGCGGAGCGGGTTCATCCATCCGCTGCAGACACCTTCGGGGGCGGTCGTCACCGAGGCCTTTCCGGAGGACCATGCCCATCAGCACGGTGTGTTCTTCGCCTGGGTCGACACGACGTTCGAGGGACGACCGGTCGACTTCTGGAACCAGGCCAAGGGGACGGGAACCGTCGAGCATATCCGCGTCAACCGGTGCACTGATGGGCCGGTGTTCGCCGAGTTCGATGTCATGCTGCGGCATGTCGACCTGTCGGCTCCCGGGGGACCTAGGCCGGCTCTCAACGAATACTGGACGGTGCGCGTCTACAACCGGAAGGACCTGTTTCTGATTGACATCGAATCGCGGCAGCAGTGTGCGGGTGAAAGTCCGCTGGTGCTCAACGAGTACCATTACGGAGGCATGGCCTGGCGGGGACCGACCGCATGGCTGGGCAAAGCCAACAGCGAGTTCTACACCAGCGGCGGACAGCGGCGGGCCGACGGCAATCACACCCGCCCCGAGTGGGTGCAGGCGCATGGACTCATCGACGGATCTCCCGCCGGCCTCACGCTGATGCAGCATCCGGAGAACTTCCGCTACCCGCAGCCGGTGCGGCTGCATCCCGACAAGCCGTACTTCGTGTTCTCACCCCAGGTGCTCGGTGAGTTTACCATCGAGCCGGGGCAGACCTACGTGTCACGGTACCGCATGGTGCTGGAGGACGGCCCGCCGCACGACGACGTTCAGGGGCGGGGTGCCGACTCGCTGGCGGAGTGGAGCGACTATGCGCACCCACCGATGGTGCAGGTCGTGTCCTCCACGGCCGATTGAATACAAGCCCGACGCGCGAGTGAGTGCGTCATGAGTCTCGGGACAGGGGCGCATTTGCTCGGGCTGCGTGCTTGCAGGGACGGATCCGCGGCGCACAAAGCCATGACGACTGCCGATTCAACGCTGTTGTTCGTGTACGGTACGCTGATGCGGGGGGGCTGTCGATCCGCCGCCATCGCGGGGCAGCGGTGTCGGGGGACGGCCCGCACCCAGGCCCGTTACCGCATGTACGACTGCGGCGGGTATCCCGGGCTGGTGGAGGCTGGTCAGGGGATCTCGATTCGGGGTGAGCTGTGGGAGGTCGATGCCGCATGCCTGGCCCGACTGGATCTCATTGAAGGGGTCCCCGAGCAGTGGTACGCGCGCCGCCCCATCGCCCTGCAGCCCCCCTTCGCCGACGACCTGACCCATGCCTACTTCTACCTTCCGTCAACGCGGCACCTGCGGGAGTGCGGTGCCCAATGGATCAACCGCCTTGGGGGCATGAGAGGTTAGGAAAACATGGGAGGCCGGATTGCTGGAAATCTGGGCAACATGGGGGTATCGTGTGGTTTGTGCGGGCCGCCATTCCGGACGGCTCCCCGTCAACTGACGAACCCCTTCGAGGTGACACCCATGACATCGCATCGACTGTTGCTCGGTCTCGTGGCTGCGGCTTTGTTCCTGGTTCCCCAGTTGCTCAGTGCCCAGAATCAGACGACCGCTGAGCCTGCGTCGGAAGCTGCGAGCGAGTATCGCGGACCTCTGCCGTTCTACTTTGGCAAGCTGGGCCTCTCGGACCAGCAGAAGGAGCAGTGCTACGACATTCAGGCGCAATACGCGGCCCAGATCGAGGCGCTGCAGAAGCAGATCGAGAAGCTGCAAGATGAGCGTGACCTGCAGATGGAGAAGCATCTCACACCGGGCCAGACGCTGCGCCTCAAGGAGCTGCGTGAAGAGGCCCGCCGATGCGCGGCCCAGCAGGACAGCGCAACCAGGCGGAGGCCACGACTGCGACTCCGTAACCGGCCCGCCCCTGCTTGACGCGCCCGGTTCGCAACCGACACACTGGCTGTGGCAGTCGTGAGGAGCCTCGCCCGCGACGTGCGCGACCCGCACGTCCGCAGGTCGGGTGCTGCCGCACTGGCTGGCGTCTCAACGGTTCGATAACGAGCGATCAGGAGTACAGGATGTCGAGTCAGCAGGATACCGTCGGGGAACTCATCACCACGCTCAAGCAGCAGCGCGACGAATTGCGGCTGAAGATGCATCTGGCCGAGATGGAAGCGCGGGAGGAATACGACCGGCTGTCGGGGAAGATCGACGAGTTGGCCGATCAGTACGAGCCCGTCAGCAAGGCGGTCGGCGAGTCGGCCGACAACGTCTTCAATGCGCTCAAGCTGGCGGCCGAGGAAATGCAGGCCGGCGTCCTCCGCGTCTGGAAAGCGGTGCAGGACCAGTAGCACTGCCGCGGGGGAGTGCACAGCGCTTGCCCTGCGTGTTGCTCGGGCGTCCGGTGCAGTCGCTGCGCCATTACCCTCGTGTAGCCGCCTGCTGACACCCCGCGGATGCGGAGATCGACCGGGGCGTGTGACCCGACATCGGTGTCGTCACGTCGGGGCCTCTCAACGTCCCCCACGTCGGTGGAGCGTCTCGATCCGGCTGCGCCTGCGCGGGCTGTCAATGACCTCGTCCGCCGCTATGATGGCGTTCGCAGCCCCGGCAGCCCGCGGGGAAAGGTTCGGAGAGACCCTGAGACCATGCCACGCCCCACGACCGGACCACGACCACAGTCCTTTCAGCCGCCGCAGGGTGTGCTGGCCATCCTCGGGGGGTCGGGCAATCCGCGCTTCACCCGCAAGATCGCCGACGAACTCGGCGTCCCGCTCACGCCTTGCGAGGCCCATACCTTCAGCGAGGGGAACGTCTTCGTCCGTGTGCTCGAAAACGTCCGCGGCCGCGACTGCTACGTGGTGCAGGGGATCCATCATCCCGTCAACGACAACTTCGTCGAACTGCTGTTCTGGATCGATGCGCTCGAAACGTGCCAGCGCACAACAGGTGACGGCGGTCATCCCGTTCTTCAGCTACGCGAAAGGGGACAAGAAGGACGAGCCCCGCGTCTCCATCCGGGCCCGCGTCTGTGCCGATGCGATCGAGTCTGCCGGCGCCGACCGTTGCCTGTTCATGGACCTGCACTCCCCCCAGATCCAGGGGTTCTTCCACATTCCGGTCGATCACCTGTATGCCCGCTACGTGCTCTGCGACCACATCCGCACGCTCAACATCCCGAACCTCATTGTGTGCAGCCCCGACATCGGCTTCGCCAAGGGGGCGTCGGCCTTCGCCAACTACCTCGGTGTGTCGGTGGTGATCGGTAACAAGACCCGCCGCGATCACAGCGAGACCGCCGAGGTGCTCGAGGTGATCGGCGATGTCTCCGGCAAGAACGTGCTCATTGTCGACGACTTCACCACCACGGGGGGCACGCTGATGTCCATGGCCGACGTCCTCAAGCAGCGCGGTGCCCTCGACATCTACGCCGCGGTCTCGCATGGCGTGCTGTCTCCGGGTGTTGCTCCCCGCATCGCCCGCAGCAACATCAAACGCCTGTTCATTACCGATACGATCGAGACGCACCAGGACCCTCTGCCCGAGAACATCACAGTGGTGTCTGTGGCCCAACTGTTCGCCGAGGCGATCCAGTCGATTCACGACCGCACGAGCGTGAGCATGCTGTTCCCGGACCCCCCGGCGCAGTAGGCGGTCGTGGCCCTGTCGGCGCGCCCCCCGGACCGCGCACCCATGTGAGGCCTTGTGCACACGGCGCCACCATGCGCACGGGTCTCCCGGCGGTCCCGGGTTTTCCCCGACCGGGGGATTTCCTGAGCTATGCTTGAGGCAGGAAAGCAACAGTTGCCCTTCTGCCCCCGCAACACCCTCATGAATGCTGCGACCGGACCAGTCATGAGCGAGACGCCTGCCCACTCTGCTGGGAGTTGCCCGAACTGCGGCTCCCTCGATGAGTGGGGCGCAGCCTCGTGGTGTCCCAACTGCGGCTACTATCCGGAGCTGGGCAGTCTGATGGAACAGACGTCCCCCGCGGAGCCCGAGGTCGAATATGACCACTGGTGGCAGTCAGTGCCCGAATGGATCTGGGCTTTGGGAACCGGTCTGGTGGGCATTTTCGTAGTCAGTCTGGCGGTCCGCCTGCACTTCGCCGAGAGCCCCGTCCGCGGGCTGTGGTGCCTGGGACAACTGGCCCTGGGACTGTTGACGTTCTCGATCGCGCATGCCACCGCATTTCTGTATGGATGCTTTCGCGATGCCAGCGTCGGCCCTCTCGATCTGATCATCAAACCGTGGGGGGCGTGGACGTCTGTCTTTCGCGCCCTGCCGAAGACCGATCGCCTGGTTTGCAGCGGCGGATGGGGCCTGTTTTCAGCCGTGATGGCCATCACCGTCATTGGCGGGCTGGACTACGAGCAGATCTTCATCCCCAGCCAGCAGTTTCTCCAGAGACACCGGGCTGGCCTGCTGCAGAAGACCGTGGGCGCGGCCCAGGCCCCTGCTGCCGAGATGGACATGGACGAGGCCCTCGACGAGTTCGCGAAACAGGGATCCACGGCCATCAACCAGTGGGGGACTGAGACAGCGCGTAACCGTCTCGCGCCTGCCGATCCCGGCGAGACCGACGAACTCGCCAGGGCCGACCGGCCCAAGATTGAATGCGTCGTCTTCGGATACACGACCAACGAGGATGGAGATCTGCGTTCGCTGCTACTGGCCGCCCTCACCACACCGACCCGACTCCAGTTCGTCTGCAAGTTGTCGGTCGACGATGTGCCTCCCGACGTGCTCGAGGACATGGCCCGCCAGTTTCCCGAACTGATCACCTACAAGCGCCTCGTTCCCTGCCCGTATAACGCCCGCTGGCTTAAGCCGCAGGTGTATTGCACGGTGACCTACGCGGGCTGGTCCATCCAGGGATTGCTCAAGGAGGCGCAGGTCATCCCGCCGAGCAGCCTGATCCACCAGGGCCTGCCGAGGATCATCGAGCAGCCCGTGCAGGCGGACAAAGCCTCCCGCACCTCCCTCTCGCTCGGCCTCAACTGACTCGCGGAGTGCCGCGACGCCTTCGGGCTCCCTGGTCCACCGCGAGGCTTGAACTGCCGACAGGGCGGCAGTAATACACAATCGGGCGACATCGCCAGGCTCTTGGCGGCAGGGTTGCCCTGCCCGCATCGCGCGTCGTCCGCAGGCGGTGGGCCACCCGGCCGGATTGGTCAGGCACCCACACCGCCAGAGGCGGTTGAGCTTATGACGATCAAGGAGGTTGTGCGGTGATTGGAGTTCTCTCACTGCTGGTGGCGCTGACGGTGTCGCTGCTGATCACGCGCGTCGCCTCGATGGCCTTGATGTTTACCGGCCTGTCGCGCGAAGCGGCCAAGTTTCAGGCGCGCTCGGCATTCACGGGCGTCGGGTACACCACGTCCGAGGCCGAAAGCACAGTGAACCATCCGGTCCGCCGGCGGATCATCATGCTGCTGATGCTGCTGGGGAACGTCGGTGTTGCCACTGTGGCCGCCACCATCATCGTCTCATTCTCCAGCACCACCGGTGCCAATTCTCAGCAGCGGGTCGGCATCCTGGCAGCCCTCGCCGTGGGACTGCTGCTGTTGATGGTGGTGTTCAGCAGTCGCCGGGTCGAACGACACATGAACCGCGCCATCGCCTGGGCTCTCAAGTCGTTTACCGATCTCGATGTGCGCGACTACGTGTCGCTGCTGGAACTCTCGCATGGCTATGCGGTGACCGAGATGCTCGTGGAGCCGCGAGACTGGCTGGCCGACAAGGCTCTTGCCGAACTGCGTCTGTCCGCTGAGGGAATCCTGGTGCTGGGAATCCGCCGCAGTGCCGGTAATTTTTACGGGACCCCGCGCGGTGACGACCTCATTCACGTCGGTGACACGCTCGTGGTTTACGGGGACCTTGAAGACATCGCCCGGCTCGACTGCCGCCGGGCAGGACGGTCGGGAGACCGCGAACATCGAGACGCGGTGCGCGAGCAGGAAGAGTTCGAGGAGACGGAGCGGGAGGCGCACGAAGGCGATCCGGCATCGCAGGCAGGCACCGCCGGGCATACCCCGGATGAGTGAGCCACGATGACATTGCGACGTGAGGCAGGTCGGCGCGGGGGGCGAAGAGAAAGAGTGAGCTGCAAAGTGCGGGCCGCGCGAGCGGGAGATGTCAGCCCCGCACGGCCCCAGGTTGCGGGGGCAACTCTGATCGCATTAGGCTGGGCCTGGCTCGTCGCAGTTGTGCTCCCTCAAGCAAAGACGTAGGCAGCAATCATCTCACATCACCTCTACCGCCTACGGCGAGGAATTGTCCGTTCGAGGAGAGAGGCCGATTGCTTGAAATATTTTTCCGGATGACTCCGATCCTGCCGGACTCATCACAATCTGCAATGCAGGAAATCAGCGTTTCAGCTTCTCGATGACCTGCTCCAGATCTTTGACGATCTCGTCACGTGACGCATTTTCACGGCCGTTGAAGATGAATGCCACGTTAATGCCATCAGAACGCCATAACATCATCGCGGTTGATCCGGGCAGACTGCCGTCCATCCGCCAGAGGGGATTCCCTCTGTCTCGCGGTTCCCCGGTGAGCCAGTAGTATCGCATGAACGTGCAGAGAGCCGGTGCTGATGCACTCACCGGGCCACCGTCCTGTGCGTTCCAGATCAGCGGGGGATCTCCCTTGTTCTCATGTGCCCCAGGAGCCTGGAAGCCTTTCAATTCTCTCACACCGTGTGACCGAAAGAGTTCTTCTCGAAAATACTCGACTGGTGTGCGATTTGAGACTTGGGAAAGCACATAACGTAAGGTGTCAAAGCCGAAGTTGTCATACTGAGACTTCGTTCCAGGAACATCGCGCAACTTCTGGACCATGAGAAATCCGAGCAGAGTCGCAGGGGAAAACGGCTCTTGATGCCCTCGCCGGCGAGCAGCCTTCACGGCCCGATCGAAGGGCTCACCCTGCCAACCGGCTTTGTGGTCCAGCAGATGCTGGATCGAAATATCCCACACGCGTTCGTCAACAATCTTCCCTTGAGGCTCGATCTCCAGCAGTTTGAAGAGGCTCGCGTTCAGATCCAGCTTACGACTCTGGACCAACTGTCGGATCGCTGCCGCAGTTATCGGCTTCTCGCAGCTTGCAATGCCGATCATCGTGTCCGGCTGGGCGGGGATCGTCCTAGCCTGATCCATCCACCCGTACCCACGAGAGCACACAAGGTCGCCCTGACGAGAGACCGCCAGCGTAGCAGTCGTGCAGCCAAACACCTTCAGGTACTTCAGCATCACCGCGTCGAACAGTTCCACACCTGGCTTAGAGCCTATCCGAAAACTCCTGCAGTTCTCCAGGCGGTGATGGCGAATTGAAGATGGACGAACGCGAGATAGTTGGCGGCCTTCTTTTCCCAGCGGATCAGCAGCCGCCGTGCGCGGTTGGTCCAGGAGTGTGCGCGCTCGACGACCCAGCGGCGGGCGCACGCATGACGACGGTGCCGGACTTGTGCGTCTTCTCCCTTGCGCGGGATGTGAACCTCATAGCCCCGACGCTTGGCAACGCGGCGGACAGGCGGGCGTCGTACCCTTTGTCGGCACACAGATGCTGCCGTTTGCGAGGGCGCGGTTTGGGACGGCGAACCGGCAGGCTGCGGAACGTGGCCTGGACCAGCTTCTGATCGTGCACGTTCGCGCCTTCGATGGCGACCGCCAGCGGAACGCCGCGGCCGTCAGCGAGCACCGAGCGTTTAACCCCCAGCTTGCCGCGATCGGTGGGGGTTTTGCCCGTCTTTTTTCCCCCCGAGGGGCGCTTTG
Source organism: uncultured Planctomycetaceae bacterium (assembly GCA_963715185.1). Taxonomy (GTDB): domain Bacteria; phylum Planctomycetota; class Planctomycetia; order Planctomycetales; family Planctomycetaceae; genus CAVPPT01. Next base: position 834,477 of record CAVQRG010000003.1, on the reverse strand, counting down.
GTCATCACCCCGTCCAGACTCTGCCATTGCCAGTCGATCCCTTTCAACTCGTCGTACTCGGCCAGCGCCAGTGGCCACAGCTTCTGAAAGATGCCGCGCTCAACCCATTCCTGGAAATACTCGTGAATGGCGCTGCCCGAACCGAACTGCTGGGGCATGGCTTTCCATTGGCAGCCGGTGCGCAACACGTAGAAGATACCGGTCACGACGTCCCGCATCCCCAGTCGGGGACGCCCTCCTTTACAACTGCGTTTGTAAACCGGGAGCAGCGGCAGCATCCGCTCCCAGAGCGCGTCGGGAATCTGGTGAAACTTTGACGCACAACTTACGGCCATCAGCACACCTCCATGCAGACTTGAGACGGACGAAGCCTCAATTCGCACGACGCGTGCCAGTGATCAGATCAGTTTTCGGATAGGCTCTTAGTGTTACCTGTCACCGGGGGCGAGGGGGCGGCGTCCTTCCTCGCAGGCTTTTCATTGCCAGTTGAACCCCGGCTGCTCACAATTGCCATGACGAAGGCGAATGTGAAGAGGAATAATACGGATTGGTGCCTCATCACTGTTTCCTCTCTGTCGGTCGACAAGTGTCAGCGGGGATGTCATCCTTCGTATCCGTCACACGCAGGCCATGCTACTCGGTCGAGCCGAGAGGTGCAGCTATCCTCGTGACCAACGCCGGTGAAACTCGGGGTGCTTTTTGAGCCATTCGTCGGGCAGCAAGTCGGACAGTTCGTCTGGGCGATCACCGGGGAGCCGCATGAGCAGGTCCCGCACATACGCAAACGGCTCGACCTGGTTCGCTTTGGCACCGGCTTTCAGACTGTAGAGAATGGCGGCCGCCTTCCCACCATTGTCGCTGCCGAGAAAGAGATAAGTCTTTCGGCCGATGGCAATCGGCCGCACCATCCGCTCGCTGAGGTTATTGTCGATCGACAGCGCTTCGGGCTCGCAGTAGCGCGTCAGGCCGTCCCAACGGGGCACCGCATGCTGAATCGCGCGCCCCACAGGACTCTGGGGCAGCACCTTCCACTGCACCTCCTGTAGCCAGTCGTGTAATTCACCCAGCATGCGACCGGCATTGCTGCTCTTGTGATTCCCGGCGCGTCCGGTGCCAGTTGTGCCACGCTCGCTCTGTGGTGAGGCCGTCGCCATTGACCAGACTCTGCGCCTGCCGCTCCACGGCGTACAACCGGCCGATATGTGCCATCGCCCGATGCGCAGGCTCCGGCTGCACACTTGGGTGAAGAGCGGCGTCCTGCGGGAGGCGTGGCGGACGCTGGCCTTCGAACTCGAACTGCTGGGTGGGCTCGACTGCTCCGAAGGAGCCGGCGATGCCACCTTCGTCCCGGCGGTAAAAGGGGGGACCGGGTGGGCCTCACTAGAATCGGCAAAGGCACCAAAGTCGAGCTGGTCTGTGACGCGCACGGCCTGCCCCCGCAGACGTACGAAGCACGGCGATGGCATCGCCGGGCCTCTGGTCGTTGCTCACGATACCGTGCACCGGTTTCCCTTCGCCGGCCAAAACAGGGATACTCGCGGGACGTCATGGTCGCACATGTTGTTGCCGGTGCCAGGCTGCCATATGCCCGGGGAGAAGTCGCCATCTGTCAGGACCGAATGGAGCACGGCCTGGACGCTGCTCGCTGGTCTGGCGATCACTTTGGATGTCGTTAAGCATCTGCTGCTGTTCGTCAGCGGTCCGGCTGAGGTGGAATTGGACGCCGGGACCTACTGGTCGCTGGGGGGGCTGATTGCCGAGGGAGACCTCTGGCTGCAACAGGTCGACAACGCCCACCGCACGCCCGGCTATCCCGCGTTCATCGCGATCTTCCGGGCGACGCTGGGGGAACATGCGCTCTGCGGACTGATTGCGACCCAGCATCTGTTCTCGGTGCTGACGTCGCTGCTGACCGGGTGGATCTGCTGGCGTGTGACGGGTCGCCCCTGGGGTGCGGTGTGCGGCTGGCTGATTTCCGCCCTCTGTCTCACGCGGCCCTGGTTTGCGGGCGCTGTGCTCACCGAGACGCTGTTCACGTTCCTGTTGACGCTGCATGTGGCGTGTGTCGTCGCCTACCTGCATCGACCCGGACGGCTGCTGGTGCTTGCGGTGGGAATCACCCTGGCGGGCAGTCTGCTGGTCCGGCCTGTGATGCTGCTCTGGTGGCCGGTATTGGCGTTGCTGTTGTGGGGAACCAATCCGCCCGAGTGCCGGAAGCAGGTGCGGCAGGATGTGCTCTGGAGCGGCGTGGTGCTGGTGCTGCTGGTCGCTCCGTGGGTCGCGAGGAATGCGATGCTGTATGGCGAACCCTTTTTGACACGGTTCGTCGGGCGCGAACTGTGGATCACCACGTTTCCGCCTGATGCCGGTGCCTCACTGCCGCTGCCCGACAGCCCGGAGGTCGACAACCTGCGAGAGCTGGCCGCCCTCGCGGGGGGCGAAGTCGATCTGCGTCACAACTGGACGGTGTCGCGGCTGTATGCGGCCGCCGGAGTTCGCGACGATGTGATCGATGGGAAGATGCAGGAGATTGCCGGGGCGGCGATCCGGCGTGACCCGGCCCGGTTCGCGTGGTTTGCCTGCAAGCGGGGGGTGAACTTCTGGCGGTGTGTGGTGCGGGAGTTCCCCTTCTTCCCCTGGGATGGACAGGTGCACCTGCCGGGACAGGCGGGCTGGGGCCGCGAACGGGTCGGTGAACAGGTGGCCTCGGTGCTGCAGTGGGTTCCGGCCCGGAGCGTGTGGTTCAACACGCTGGCGGCGGTGGCCGCCCTCACAGGCGGGGTGCTGCTGGTGCTCTGTCCGCAGACGCGCGCCGTCGGACTGCTGCTGCTGGCGCTGCTGTTCTATGTGAACGGAGTGACCGCCGTCCTCGAGATTCCCAACGCCCGCTATCGGTTCGTGCTGGAACCGGCCCTGATTTCCTGCGGCGTGTGCGGCTGGGCCACCCTTGGGCGATGCCCCCGGGGTTGGTTATGATGTGCAGCCCTCGCCCGCTGGGTGTCCAGTCGGGTGTACGTGGGGTGCGCGCCCCGAAGTGCACGGGCCGCTTGTCGGCCCGCCGACTGAAGTCGTGTCCGCCAGCAGACTTGATCTGAACCGTCATGAGTATGGAATTCACACTGCCCAATATCGGTGAAGGGGTCGAGACGGCGGACATTGCCGAACTCCTCGTTGCCGAGGGGGATACGATCACCGCCGATCAGATTGTCTGCGAGCTCGAGACCGACAAGGCGGTCGTGGAGCTCCCGTGTCCCCATGCGGGTGTCATCGAGCGGTTGCATATTGCCGAAGGGGACACCATCCGCGTCGGGCAGGTGTTAATGACGATCGCGCCGGCCGACGGAGCGGAGACTTCCGAGTCGTCGGCAGCGACGACGAAGGAGGCTGAGGGGACGCGTGTCGGGCAGTCGCAGCAGGCGTCCGCCGAGCCTCCCGCTCCGGAAACCCGGGCGGCTGTCGCCGTGGCGGAACCGCCCGCAGCGTCGGGACCCGCCGACTCTTCGGCGGCCTCGCAGCCGTTCGACGTTGTGATGCCGAATATCGGCGAAGGGGTCGAGAGTGCCGACATCGCCGAGATCCGTGTGACGGTCGGAGACACGGTTACGGCCGGTCAGACCATTATGGATCTCGAAACCGAGAAGGCGGTTGTGGAACTTCCCTGCCCGGTCGGGGGAACCATCACCGCCCTGCACGTCGCGAATGGTGAGACGGTCACGGTCGGCCAGGCGATGTTGACGGTGGCGACGACGGGCGCCGTCCGCGCACCTGCAGCACCGTCGACACCGAAACCAGAACCGGAGGCGCAAGCCTGCCGCGCCGCCGGCGGCCGAGACACCGTCTCAGGCCGAGCCGGAACGTTCGGGGGGGACGACCGGCGGCAGCCGCACGGTCATGACGTCGGGCCGCGTGACCTCGGTGACCCCCTCCGCCGACAACCGCGACCAGATCTGCCAGTATCCTCCGATCCCGGCCGCGCCTTCCACGCGGCGTCTGGCCCGGCAACTGGGGGTGGACCTGCGGCAGCTCAAGGGGTCCGGTGGAGGAGGACGGATCACGCATGAAGACGTGAAGGAATACGTGAAGGCCCGGCTCAACAGTGGTGTGCCGGCGCTGGGGTCCGCGGGCGGCCTGACGACGCTCGCGCCGGGCAGCATCGCCCCGCCCCCCCTGCCGGACTTCAGCAAGTTCGGGCCGATCGAGCGCGAGCGGCTGAACAAGATCGCGAGGACTGCGGCCGAGAATCTCACGGTCTCATGGAATGTCATTCCGCACGTGACGCAGCATGACCGGGCCGACATCACCGATCTGGAGGCGGTGCGCAAGCGGTTCGCGGACGGGGCCGGACAGAACGGTCCGAAGGTCACGATGACGGCCATCGTGATGAAGGCGCTGGCGATCTGCCTGCAGCAGTATCCGAAGTTCAACAGCAGTCTCGATCCCGAAACGCAGGAACTGGTCTACAAGCAGTACTATCACATCGGCTGTGCGGTCGACACGCCGAACGGCCTGTTGGTGCCGGTGGTGCACGACTGCCTGACGAGGAGCATCCGCGACATTGCCGGCGAACTCGCCGAGATGGCCGCGCTGGCGCGGAGCGCAAGCTCCCGCTGGAATCGATGCAGGGGGCGACCTGTACCGTAACCAACCTGGGAGGCATCGGGGGTGTCGGCTTCACGCCCATTGTGAACTACCCCGAAGTGTGCATTCTGGGGATGGCGCGGGGGCAGAAGGAACTGCAGCTGGAGGGGGAGCGGGTGGTCGAACGCCTGCTGCTGCCGCTCTCGCTCTCTTACGATCATCGCGTCATCAACGGGGCCGATGCCGCCCGGTTCATGGTGTCCCTGTGCAGCCTGCTCTCCGATCCGTTCCAGTTGCTCTCCGCCATCTAGTTGACGGATTGATTGGTCGATGACTTGATCGCCACGGAATCAATTCATCAACTCGTCAACACATCAACCCATCAACTGATCAATCACCCATGCCTGACATTCCTGCACATACCCGACTGGTCGTTCTCGGCGGCGGTCCGGGTGGCTATCCCGCCGCGTTCGAGGCCGCCGACCAGGGCCTGGAAGTCGTACTCGTCGACCAGGACCCTCAGCCGGGTGGGGTCTGTCTCAACCGGGGGTGCATTCCCTCGAAGGCGTTGCTGCACGTCGCCAAACTGATCAACGAGTCCCGCGAAGCCTCCGCGTGGGGCATCACGTTCGGCGAACCGTCCATCGATCTCGACAAACTGAGAAACTTCAAGGGGAGTGTGGTCACGCAGCTTACGGGCGGCATCCGCCAGCTCTGCCAGGCCCGCGGGGTCACACTCGTCCAGGCCCGCGGGGAGTTCGAAAGTTCGACGCGCCTGAAGCTGACACATCCCGACGGCACGCAGAGTTCACTCGGTTTCGAGCACTGCATCATCGCGGTCGGTTCGCGGCCGGCCATGCCCGGCATCTTCGACATCGGCGACGACCGCGTGATGGATTCGACCGGCGCCCTCAACCTGCCCGACATCCCTGGACGCCTGCTGGTGATCGGCGGCGGATACATCGGCCTGGAAATGGGCTGCGTGTACGCGGCGCTGGGTTCGCAGGTCACCGTGGTCGAGATGCTGCCGAGTCTGCTCGCGGGTGCCGACCGTGACCTCGTCAACCCGTTGAAGAAGCGACTGGCCGAGCAGTTCGCGGCAATTCACACCAGCACGAAAGTCAACCGGCTCACGGCCAGCGACGCCGGTATTGTCGCCGACCTCGAAGGGGAGGGGGTCGAGAGTCCGCAGACCTTCGACCGGGTGCTGGTGTCGGTGGGGCGGATCCCGAACGGCAAGGGGATCGGGCTGGAGAACACGCAGGCGCGGGTCACGGATCGCGGTTTCATCGAAGTGGATCGGACGATGCGGACCGCCGACAGTCATCTGCTGGCGATCGGGGATGTGGCCGGGGAGCCGATGCTCGCACACAAGGCCACGCGGGAAGCCAAGGTCGCGGTCGAGGGACTGCTGGGCCACCCGGCCGAGTTCGACAACATCGCGATTCCGGCAGTTGTGTTCACCGATCCGGAACTCGCCTGGTGCGGGCTGACCGAGTCGGAAGCGAAGGAGCGGGGACTGGAGGTCAATGTCGTGCGGTTCCCCTGGGCGGCTTCCGGTCGGGCCCAGACACTTGCGCCACTGAAGGCCTCACGAAGCTGATCTTCGAGCCGAAGACCGAACGGGTGCTCGGTGTGGGCATTGTGGGTCCCGGGGCAGGCGAGATGATCGGCGAAGGGGTGATCGCCGTCGAAACCGCGGCCGTCGCTCGCGATCTGGCCGAGTCGATTCACGCCCACCCCACGCTGTCCGAGACGATCATGGAGGCGGCGGAGGCGGCCTACGGACAGGCGACGCACGTGTATCGCCCGAAGCGCCGCTGAGCCTGCGGCGAAACAGATGACACATAACCGCCGGCGTCCCAGATGCGGCTGAGAGGCTGGCGGGCTGCCCCTCACCGGTTTCACAATCAGACGGGCGTCCCGCGGGTCCGGCCCAAGCCAGGTATCACTATGCACGTCGACGAGCGCCTTCGGAAGCACCTTTCCCAGACGCCCGACATTGCGTCGGCGAACTGGGTGGCACCGACCGCCACCATCGTGGGGGACGTGGTGCTCGGCCCGCAATCGAGTGTCTTTTATGGTGCGGTGTTGCGGGGGGATATCGCGCGGATTCGGGTCGGCGAGGGGACCAACCTCCAGGACAACTGCATCGTGCATCTGGCTGACGATCTCGATGCCATCATCGGCGCGTGGTGCACAGTCGGACACGCGGCGGTGGTGCATGCCTGTACAATCGAGGACGAGTGTCTCATCGGGATCGGGGCCACCATTCTGGACGGGGCGCACATCGGTGCCCGCAGCCTGATTGCCGCCGGGACCGTCATCACACCGCACACGGTCATCCCGCCCGGGTCGATGGTCGTGGGGACGCCGGGCCGGGTGCTCAAGACGCTCTCGGAAGACGTGCAGGCGGGTCTCAGACGCTGGGCCGAAAAATACCTGTTCGTCTCGGCCGCGTTCGCCCGGCGCGAACGGGGTGAGCCAGTGTAGGTCAGGCCGGCTCCGTGCAACGTGTGCTGTTGGCCAGCCCGCCGCACGCAGCCCGGAGCCGCGTGGGTGGCATCAGTCGACAAACTGTGGATGCCGGCGGATGCTTGCGGCGGAAAGCCCGGCGGCGGAAAGTGCGGCATCGAGTTCCGCCTCGGTGGCCGCCCGCGACGATCCTTCCCGCTTGATCTCAATACGGATGCCGTCGGCGTCGGGCGTAGCGTCCCTGGCCAGCGTCACGATCTGCTCCACCGATGTCGGTACCTGCGACGTGCTGCCGTCTTCGTTCTCGATCACCAGCCGGTACTCCCGGTCGCTGATGAGCACCGTCGGGACAGCCTGCGCAGGCAGCGGCGAGGCGCTCCCACTTTCGGACACCAGTTCCGCGTCTTCGAGATTGACGGAGACGGTGGACGTGTCACCGATGCCGTCGTCCTCACCGCCGGGACCCAGTCCGTTGAACAGATTGCTGAGCCAGAGGCCCAGACCGATTGCGAGGATCACCACGCCACCTGCCATCGTCTTCTTCATGAGGATCTCCGCAAGGAAACGAGAACCGCGCTGGGGAGAAGAGGAGAGTCTATCAGACTTGCCGATCGTCGGCACGTCCCGATCCCGGTGTGGGATGCAGAGCTGCGGAACATTGTGGGTGCGACGGGTCTTGCCAGTGCGGAAAGTACCGTGATGTCCAAGGGCCCACAGATTGGGGGAGCGGGTGCTGGGCCTCGCTCGTCGTGGGCTCAGCCCGTCAGCGGCTTGCGTCCGGCTGGTACCCAAGGACGGCGTACTCGAACCGCGCGCGGCCGATCGAATCTTCGCGCATCCGCTCGGTGACGCGGGGCAATGCCTGGACGGCGGCTTCCCGCACATCGGCCCGGGCATCACCGTAGCTGAGCAGGATGACCACCAGGCTCTTCGGCTGGGGGAGCGACTTGTAGAGGTTGTAGAGCTGCGCGGCGAACTGGTCGGGGACGTCCGCCCGGAAGCCCCGTTCGATCTCCCCGGCCCGGAACGTCACCCATCCGGTCGCATCGATGTGCAACTCCCAGAGATCGATGCGTTTGCGCAGCTCGTCGTAAGAGAGCAGATGCCGGATCATGCGGCTGGACCGCTCGAGCGAGAGTTCGCGGAAACGCTGCTGCAGTTGTTGCTGCTGCTGCGGATTGACGCCGGCGGGCGTCATCGCCTGGCTGACCAGCTCCGGGGGGACCTCGAACAACTGCGACGTGAGCTCTCCCAGCAATCGCTGCTGGGCGATGGCGCGATCGAGATCGGCCTGGAGCTGGTTGGTTTGCGTCTGCAGATGCGTGGCCTGTGCCTCGGCGAGCACGAGCTGCTGCCGGGTCTCGAGGAGTTGCTGTTCCGCTTGTTGCCGCTCCTGCTGTGCGTCGTCGAGTTCGCTGGCGGCGCGGGAGTACTCGGTGCTGAGGCGTGCCGATTCGCCGAGGGTCTGGGCTTCGCGTTCCTGTACGTCCATGTACTGTGCGAAGATGACGATCAGCAGCAGGTCGAGCAGCGGGGTGAGCTGCAGGGTCAGCCGGCGGCGAAACATCATGACTTTCCGCCCTCCGTCGCGGCAGTCTGCAGTGCGAGTTCCCGCTTGGCGCGAGCAATGGTTTCGCGCACATGTCGACGGCTCTCCGAGAGTCGCTCGAAACCGGTCTCCAGCACACTGTTGACGAACATCAGGACGATGGCGGCCATCAGCCCGGCGAACGTCGACCAGATGGCGTCGCCGAACCGTCCGACGATGGAACTGACCGAGATCGCTGCACCGGCGGCGGCGTCGGTCTGCAGGGCGGCCCCGATGGCCAGAATCGTGCCGAGCACGCCCGCCAGCGGATAGGCCTCGATCATCGTGCGCGCGATGTTGTACACCGTCTCGAAGAACATCGAGTTGAGGTAGCGGCGTTTCTCGTCGAGCACCCGCATGCGCTCCAGCAAAGCCGCCCGGTCCTCCCGCCGCGAGGGGTCGTCGAGCACATCATTGACGTCCGACAGAAAGGCCTCGATCTGGTCCGACAGGTGGGCCGTCGAATCGAGCAGGCTCTGGTTTCGCAGTCGCCGCGTGAAGTCGAACAGCGACGACGCGATCACCCGCAGGTCGCGGCGGGCCCACAGCCACAGCACGAAGAAGACGAACAGATGGACGGCCAGCGCAGCAACGATCGTCAGCGTCGAGACCGTGGACAACTGGTTGAGGATGCCGCGGGCGTCGGGAATCCAGTGGGGCACGAGCAATTCTCGTCAGACAGTGCAGGGCGGAATTCGCGAGTCGTCCGTGCAGTGTAGGCCAGACCGACGCCCCCGGGCCATGGATCGATCGCGCAGCAGGTCGGCTTGAAGCAGGTCGCAGCATCTGACGAGCAGCCGATCACGTCCGGCACGACGATGCACGTCCGTCACCTGGCGCTGCTCCCGGCGTCCTTCCGACCGGCAAACACGGTTGCTAGGATAGCTCCGGGCAAGCTCCTCAACCTTTGACCGCTGACAGCAACACGAGTCCGACCGGCACCCTCAGAAGCGTGCGCGGGCCGGGGGGACGTCAGGGGTTTGCTGTCGGATTCCTCTCAAGCAAGGGGGCGTTATGCCGAGTGCCATGTCATCACTGGATCCGCAGGTGCGCCAGTTCCTGGAGCAGCGGGCCGAAGAGTTCGCGCAGATTCCCGCGGCGCGCCGGTCAGAACTGGAGGAGTTGGCATCCTACATCCAGCGTTGTCAGGCCGAGGATCGAACGGCCCGCCTGGTGTTCATCTGCACCCACAACTCGCGGCGCAGCCATCTGGCGCAGATCTGGGCTCGTGTGGCAGCGGCGTCTTATGGTGTGCAGCAGGTCGAAACTTATTCGGGAGGGACGGAGGCGACCGCCTTGAACCCCCGCGCGGTCGCTGCGCTGCAGCGGGCGGGTCTGCACATCACGGCCTCTCCCGAGCCGGCCGACAACCCTCGGTACATGGTGGTGTATTCCATGGACCTGCAACCACTTCTGTGTTATTCGAAGGTGTTCAGCGAGGCCCCCAATCCGACCTCCGGGTTCTGTGCCGTCATGACCTGTTCGGAGGCCGACGCCGCCTGTCCGCTGGTCCCGGGCTCCGAGTTACGTGTCGCCATCAGCTACATCGACCCCAAGCTTGCTGACGGGTCACCCGAGGAATCGGCTGTTTACGACGAGCGTTGCCGGCAGATCTGCCGGGAAATGATGTATTTGCTCTCGCAGGCGGCGCCCGCGAGTCACTTGTCCACGAACTGAGGAACAGCGATGCGCCGCGCGGTCTGACAATTGCGGTCTGTGTTGCCCTGGTGTCTGCTTTTTCACTCGGGGGTGCCCGTGTCGAGGCCGCGGATGATGCGCAGCCCCCCGCGCTGCCGAACATCGTGCTGATTTTCGCCGACGATCTCGGGTGGAAAGACGTGGGATATCAGGGGACCGATTTCTACGAGACTCCGCACATCGATCGTCTCGCGCAGCAGGGCATGGTGTTCTCGGCCGGCTACGCCGCGGCGGGGAACTGTGCCCCGAGCCGGGCCTGTCTGCTCTCGGGTCAGTATACGCCCCGGCATCATGTGTACGCCGTTGGCAGTACGCTGCGGGGACCCCAGCAACAGATGCGGCTGGTGCCCGTGCCCAACAAGAGCGGGCTGAGCCAGGACAACATCACCATTGCCGAGGCGTTGCGGGCCGGGGGTTACGTCACGGGGCACTTCGGCAAGTGGCATCTGTCGGGCAAGGACGGCGCGATACCGAGCGAGCAGGGGTTCGATGTCACCTTCGATTCCTTCGGCGATCGCGAGTTGAAGGAAGGTTCGGAGGGAAACAAGCCCGGGCCCCCGTCGGATCCGAAGGGGGTGTTCACGCTGACGCGCAAGGCTTGCGAGTTCATGGAAGCGAACCGGGACCGTCCGTTCTTCTGCTATCTCGCCCATCATGCCATCCACACCCCGCTGCAGGGTCGCCCCGACACGCTGGCCCACTTCGAGGGAAAGACGCCCGGAGCACAACACGACAAGCCGCTGTACGCCGCCTGTACCTATGATCTCGATGCCAGTGTCGGCGTGCTGCTCGACAAGCTGCAGGAACTGGGGCTCGCGGAGAACACCCTGTTGGTCTTCACCAGCGACAACGGTGGCACCGGGCAGTCATCGCAGGAGCCATTGCGCGGGAACAAGGGGAGTTATCACGAGGGAGGCATTCGCGAACCGTTCATCGTCCGCTGGCCCGGAGTCGTGACTCCAGGAACGACCTGCGATGTCCCTGTCATCAACGTCGACCTGTATCCCACGTTTCTTGCGGCGGCGGGGGTCGAGCTGCCAGCCGGCAAGGTGCTCGACGGCGAGAGCCTGCTCCCGTTGCTGCGCGAGGCGGGTCCGCTGACCCGCAGTTCGATCTTCTGGCATTTCCCGGGGTACCTCGACAATCCCGTCACGCGCGGGCGGGATCCGCTGTTCCGGACACGACCCGTCAGTGTAATCAACAAGGATCACTGGAAGCTCTACCTCTATCACGAAGAGTGGCAACTGGATGGGGGCCGCGAGCAGTTGCTCACCAACAACGCGGTCGAGCTCTACAATCTTCGCGACGATGTCGGCGAACGTCACAACGTCGCGCTGTCGGAGGTTGCCCGGCGGGACGAACTGCTCGACGACCTGCAGGCGTGGTTTGCGCAGAGTTCCGCCCTGCTCCCGACAGAGGCCAATTCCCAGTACAACCCGACAGCGGCTCAACAGCGATCGAATCCGGCAAAGAAGAAGAACACCAGTCTACGCAAGAGGAAGCAAAGCTCATGAAGTCTACCCAGGCGGAACAGGCAGGAGTTCGGACGTCACGGATGCTGACGGCCCTCATCGCCCTCATCGGCCTGGCCGGCACCGCGCAGGCCGCCGAGATGCTCTCGAACGGACCCTGGCGGTACACCACGCGGAAACCTGCCGACGGCTGGCAGTCGGCGAACTTCGACGATGCGAGCTGGCAGACCGGGTTCGGCGGGTTCGGCGAGCAGTCGACCCCCGGGTGCGCGTGTCTCCACCGACTGGTCGACCAAAGACATCTGGCTGCGGCGTACTGTGGAACTTCCCACCGTGCCGGAAGAAGCCGCGCTGCTGATCCATCACGATGAAGATGCCGACGTATTCATCAATGGCCGGCGGGTGGTGCGCTTCCCGGGATATGTGACCGAATACCAGGTCGCGCCGCTGGACGCGCAGGGTCGCCAGGCGTTGAAGGCCGGTGAGAATCTGCTCGCGGTCCACTGCCGTCAGACCAGCGGGGGCCAGTTCATCGACGTGCATGTTGTGGATGCGGATAACGTCCCCGAACTGCCGGCACCCGTGCGACCGACAACCCCCTTTCAGTCGAAGCTGATCACCGAGTGGGGAGCACAGGTGACCCCAGAGAATGCATGGCGCGAATACCCGCGGCCCATGCTGGAGCGGGATCAGTGGACCAACCTCAATGGCATGTGGGACTACGCGATCACGTCGCGGGATGGAGCCCGGCCCCAGGTGTGGGATGGGGAGGTTCTGGTCCCGTTCTGCCTTGAGTCGAAGCTGGGTGGCGTGCAGAAGCTGGTCAATCCCGAGGATGTGCTCTGGTATCGCCGGACCGTCGACCTCACGCAGCCTGCTGGCGATCGTCGCCTCCTGCTGAACTTTGAAGCGGTCGACTACCACAGCCAGGTCTGGGTCAACGACACCCTCGTGGGTGAGCACACCGGCGGCAATGTGCCGTTTCAACTGGACATCACCGACGCCGTTCAAGACGGCACGAATCACATCGTCCTTCGCGTGAAAGATGAAACCGGCGGAGCACAGTTGCGGGGCAAGCAGCAACTGGATCCCCGCGGGATCTGGTATACCCGCGTGTCCGGGATCTGGCAGACGGTCTGGCTGGAAGAGGTCTCGTCCCGCCACATCGAGGATCTGAAGCTGGCCAGTGATGTGTCGGACGGCACCCTGACGGTGCAGCCGATCCTCGCCGGGCCCCCCGTCGCCGGCCAGGTGGTGCGCGTCGTCGTGCTGGACGGCGACGAGCCGGTCGCCGAGGCCCAGGGAACCGGCCGGCTCACCATTCCCATCCCGGATGCGAAGCTCTGGTCTCCCGACGATCCGCAGCTCTACAACCTGCGGCTGACGCTGCTCGATGCCGAGGGGCATGCTCTCGACGAAGTGCGGTCGTATGCCGGGCTGCGCGAGGTCGGACGGGAGTCGCGATGCCGACGGTCATTGGCGGTTCACGCTGAACGGCGCGCCGATTTTTCACTGGGGTCCGCTCGATCAGGGATGGTGGCCCGATGGTCTGCTCACCCCGCCGTCGGATGAGGCGATGGTGTTCGACATCGAATACCTGAAGGCGGCCGGCTTCAACATGATCCGCAAGCACATCAAGGTCGAGCCGCGCCGCTACTACATGCACTGCGACCGCCTGGGCATGATGGTCTGGCAGGACCAGGTGAGCGGCGGACAAAACCCGGCATGGACGCGCCTCGAGTCCGGCCCGCAGGACGCCGAGTGGAGCGATGCCGACCATCGGCAGTTCATGCGGGAGTTCGAGGCGATGGTCGACAGTCTCGAGAACCATCCCTCGATCGTCGTCTGGGTCCCCTTCAACGAGGCATGGGGCCAGCATCGCACGGTTGAGGTCGGCGAATGGACCGTCGAGCGCGATCCGACGCGGCTGGTGAACATCGCCAGCGGTGGCAACTTCTGGCCCGTCGGCCACATCGTCGATGCGCACAAGTATCCGCACCCCGGCTTCCCCTTCGACGCCGAACGCTACGATGCCGGTTACGTTAAGGTGATGGGGGAATTCGGCGGACATGGGTGGCCCGTCGAGGGGCATCTGTGGGATGACAGCCCCCGCAACTGGGGCTACGGCGGACTGCCGCAGTCGATCGACGAGTACAAGGACCGCTACCGCGAATCGATCCGCCTGCTCGCGGAACTGCAGGCACAGGGGATCGCGGGCGGCGTCTATACGCAGACCACCGATGTTGAAGGAGAGATCAACGGACTGCTGACTTACGACCGCAAGGTGGTCAAGCTGCCGGCGGAGGAACTGCGGGAGATCCACCAGGTGCTGTTTCCCGCGGGCACTTCAGCCGGACAGTAGTGGCCGCGGGTCTGGCAGACTGCTGGTGCGTCGCGACGTACCAGCAGTCGCTGCGCTCGGTCCGAAGCGACTCCGCGGGAGGTCAGTCCATCGCGCCGGCCGCATTCTCAGCGTCACCGCCGAGGCCGAGTGCATGGTGGTCTTCTATCAGCACGTCCAACCCGGGCGTGAGTTGACGGTCGCGCAGCATTTCCGGTTCGTCGCCGGGGTCATTGCCGAGACGCGCCTCGTATTCTGACACCGGAACGGAAGACTGGCCGATGGTGCCGTGCGGGTCAGAGCGCCGGGGCGGAGGAACCCGCAGCGTGCTGCAGACGAAGTCGGCGAGCACCGGAAGTTGACGGTGCGCCAGCAGGAGGACGTCGCAGTCGACCGCATCATCGGAGACGATGGCCAGGACGTTGGTGAGATGCTGGGCCAGCGGTGGTGTGCCGCAGACCGCCCGCCAGACCTCCAGCTTGTGAGCCGACGTGCGCGTGTCCCCTTCCACCAGCACGATGTCACACTCACGAAACAGCGGCTCGAATGCCGTGTATCGCTCCTCCTCCCCGGCCGCGGATGCCCGGCCGTCATTGGGGGCACCGGGCCAGAACACGGCGCTCTGGGTGGGGGAGAGGATGCCGACGAGGTCGGCGCCCGACTCGCGGTGGCGATGCGAATCTTTCCCGGGCGTGTCGAGTTCGTGGTGGTGGTGCGTGTGCTTGATGCTGCCCACGCGCAAGCCGCGCCCCTTCAACTCGGCAATGAGTTCGCACACCAGGGTGGTCTTGCCGTGGTTCTTCCCCCCGACAATGTGGATGCGGTTCATGGTGGCGTGTTGCTTCAGGCTTCGCCGGTCAGCGGCGTCTTCAGTCGTGCGGCGTCACATGCCGCCGCCAGTGTCTGCCGTCCGCGACTCATTTCTGCTGACGCGGATGGCGTGACCGGTTGTCAGTCGGCACCGTGCGCTCCCGGCGAGACTGAAGACCTTGCGCTGCTCGCACAATGGGGTGACGCTGCCGGGAGTGGAGAGGAGTTCGGCAACCGTGGTCTCACGAAATGTCTGCTCCACCGCGGCGATCGCCTTGTCCAGTCGACGATGCAATGGGCAGAGGTTTGCTCCATGTGCCGAGATCCCCAGCGGACACTCCGTGAGCCGTTTCACCGGCTCGACGACGTTGACAATGTCGAGGATCGTTAATGTCTCGGGATTGGAATTCAGCACGAAGCCGCCATGCAGTCCCCGTTGCGAACGGACGAGACCGCTGCGGACGAGGCCCTGCAGCAGCTTCGACAAGTAGGCGGAAGGAACCTGTGTGATCTCGGCGATCTGTTTGGCCGTACAGGCCTGACCCTCGTGCTGGGCCAGCGTGACGATCGCCCGTAGCGCATACTCGACGGTTTGCGAAATCATGTCCAACTGTTCCCGACGCCGGCGTGAGCGGGCAAACCCCTCCGCAAATTTTAGGACCTTGACATCCGGAACTGCAACGCCAACCGTCAGGTTGCGCGGTTTGTGCGCCTCCTGGTCGGTGAACGGCTCTGGCGGCGGGAAGGGTTGCAGGGCCTCAGGCGGCCGGTGCACGGGCGGCGCGGATCAGCTCTACGAGTCGGGCGAGGGTCGGCGCGAGCTGCCGTCCTTCCTTCCACTGGCAGACAATGCGGGCATCTCCCAGTTCGTCCCGCAGCGAACGCGCCAGCAGTGACTCGCAGAGTGCTCCCTCGGGGTTCCCCGCCAGAATGCCCACGCCCATGCCGGCCTTCACGCAGGCGATGGTGAAGGCACTGTTATCGGTCTCGGCGACAATGTGAACCTGATCGTAGAGCCCGGCCCGGTGCAGCGCCTGGTCGAACAGACGTCGGACATGGGTGCCAGTGTGACCAATCAGTAGAGGATGTTTGACAATCTGCTGCAGTCCGAAGCGTTTGGCGCGCGACAAGGGGTGACGGCGGGGAGCGATCGCCAGGTATTCGACCGGGTAGGCGGATGCGATGTGGATCGCGTCGTGCTCCTGGCCCGGCCCGGGCTGGATGGTGATGGCCAGATCGGCGTCGCCGGCAGCCACCAGTTGCTGGGCGGTCAGGTTGTCGCGGTGCAGAAGCCGCAGTCGGACGTTGGGAAACTCCGACTGGAACCGCTGGAAGGTTGGCGCGAGTTCCTCCATCACCATGCGGACGCCCGTGACCAGCGTGATGGGCTGGTTGGGGCGGAGGGTCTCATCGTGCAAGAGCTCGAAGCTCGAATCGAGGCCCGCCAGCACGGGCTGCAGCGCGAGGAAAAGCTGGTCGGCGGCCTGGGTGGGGAAGATCCTGCGCCCCCTTCGCTCGAAGAGGTCTGTGCGATAGCGCACCTGCAGCGACTGGACCTGCTCCCAGACAGCCGGGACCGAGAGGTCGAGCTCCTTCGCGGTCGCGGCATAACTCTGCAGCGTGTAGACGCGACAGAAGGTGCGCAGCTGCTGCACGCTGAGCTGATCCGCCATGGAGCTGGACGTGCTTGTCATTCGGAAATTCCAGATGACCGTTTGTGTCTGTTTGATTGTACCAAAGACTGCATGGTTTAGAATCGCGAACATCTCTTTGTCTACGCCAAAAACTCATAGAGAACTCGTTCGCCGCCAGCGTAATGCTTCTGGAGCCTCCGCGTTCCCGCATGCGTCGCGCTGAAAATGGTCGAGCGACCTCTCGCGAGTCCGTCAGGAACTCAACGGGACGCCAGGCCTATGGATTCCACGCTGGAGTGTGCAGGGGCAAATCAAGAGGTGCAGACCCGATTCTCTCTGGCCGTGCTTCCCGGCGACGGGATTGGCCCGGAGGTGACCGCAGCGGCACTGTCGGTGTTGCGGGTGGTGGAATCCCGGCTCACGTCCGTGTCCTTCGAGACGGTTGAGCATTCGGTCGGCGCAGGGGAATTTCTGAGGTCGGGCGACCCGCTGCCCCCCTCCGCTTTCGAGGCTTGCGAACGGGCGGATGCCGTGCTGCTCGGCGCGATGGGTCTTCCCAGTGTTCGCTGGCCCAACGGCAAAGAGATCACACCGCAGATCGATTTGCGTGAGCGGCTCGATCTCTATGCCGGTATCCGGCCGATCTACCTGTTTCATGGCGAAGACTCGCCGCTGAAGGGGTACGAAGCGGGAGAGATCGACTTTGTCATCGTGCGGGAGAACTGCGAAGGGCTGTTCTCGGCGCGGGGTTCGAAGTTCGACCAGCAGGCGGAGTCGGCCACCGACCAACTGGTCATCACGCGGCGGGGGGCCGAGCGCATCTGTCGCGCTGCCTTCAAGCTCGCGCAAACGCGCCGGAACCAGGTCACGCTGGTCGACAAGGCCAATGTGCTTCCCTCGATGGTCTTCTTTCGCTCGGTGTTCGACGACGTGGCACGCGAATACCCGGAAGTGTCGACCGGTCATGCCTATGTCGACGCGATGGCTCTGCATCTGGTGCAGCGCCCCGAAAAGTTCGACGTGCTCGTCACCGAGAACATGTTCGGAGATGTTCTCAGTGATCTGGCGGCCGGTCTGGTCGGCGGCATGGGGATGGCTCCGTCGGCCGATATCGGCGAAGCCTGTGCCGTCTTTCAGCCGTCGCATGGTACAGCCCCGGACATTGCCGGTCGCGGCATCGCCAATCCGGTCGCCACGATTCTCAGCCTCGCGATGCTGCTCGAGTGGCTCGGGCATCCGGAGACGAAGCGCGGCGGGGTGATGATTCGCTCGGCCGTCGCACGGGTGTTCGCGACACCCGGACAGCGCACGACGGATCTCCACGGTTCGCTGGGCACGCAGCAGATGACAGACCTGATCCTGGAACAGCTTTGACGGCGTCGGAGATACGATGGCCAAGTCGATGATGACGGATTCGCCCGACCTTCCGGCCGCCCTGCTGCATGCAGCCGGTCTGCCGGGTGGGATCGCGCCTGCGGTCCGACTCGTTGACCTCACCCTCACGCTGCGGTCTGGAATGCGCGGGGTCGACTTCGAGACCGCCAGCACGGTGGAGCGAGACGGCTGGAATGCCCGCACGTTGCATCTGTATTCGCATGCCGGCACGCATATGGACGCGCCGACGCACTTCGCCGCCGGCCCACTGACGATCGACGAAACTCCGCTCGAGACCTGCATGGGTCCGGCCTGGGTGGTCGACCTTCCGGGATTGCAGCCCCGCGCGCTGCTGCACGTCGAGCATCTGGGTGACGTGGTTCAGAACTTTCGGGCCGGGGACAGCCTGCTGCTGCGGACCGGCTGGTCCCGGTATGTCGAGCAGGCGGAGCTCTATCGCGACGGCCTGCCGCGCATCGCGGATGACCTGGCGGAGTGGACGGTCGAGGCGGGAGTGAAACTGCTCGGCGTCGAGGCGCCCTCCGTGGCCGACGTCAATGATCTGGGGGAAGTCACGCGCATTCATCGGATTCTGCTGTCGGGCGGGGTGACCATTGTCGAAGGTCTGACGAACCTCGACGCCCTGACCGCGCCGCAGGTGCTCTTCGCGGCGCTGCCGCTCAAGATCGCCGGTGGCGACGGTTGCCCCTGCCGGGCCTTTGCTGTTGATCCGGGACTGGCGGCCTCGCCGGGGGAGGAGGCCGGATGATCCCCGCCCGCGCAGTACTGGTTCTGAACACGTTCCTGTTGTCGGTGCTGCTGTACGTCGACCGCACGTGCATCTCGACGGCCAAGGATGCCGTCACCGGCGAGCTGCTGCTCACCGATCGCCAGTGGTCCTGGGTGCTGGCGGCGTTCGCGTTGGGATATGCCCTGTTCCAGACGCCGGGGGGCATGCTGGCCGATCGCCTGGGAGGGCGGGGCGTGTTGACAGCCGTCGTGGTGGCGTGGTCGCTGTTTACGGGGCTGACGGCCGCCGCCTGGAGCTTTGCCAGTCTGCTGGTCATCCGTTTTCTGTTCGGGGCGGGCGAGGCGGGTGCCTTTCCCGGCATGGCCAAGGTGGTCTACGGCTGGATCCCGGTGCAGGAGCGGGGGCTCGTGAAGGGAATCAACTTCTCCGGCTCTCGGATCGGGGCGGCGGTCGCGATGCCGCTTGTCGCCATGATGATCGCCCGCCTGGGCTGGAAAGCCACGTTTCTCTGCCTGATGGTCATCGGTCTGCTGTGGGCGATGGGCTGGTACGTCTGGTTCCGGGATGATCCACGGAAGAAGGCGGGGGTTTCGCCCGAAGAGCTCGAATACATCCTCCAACATCGTCAGGCTGCTTCCGCCCCGGATGAGCCTGCCGCACCGCTGCCGTTCGTGCGCCTGGCGACCTCGCGCAACATGTGGCTGATGATGCTCCAGTACTTCGGGAGCAACTTCACCTTCTTCTTCAGCCTGTCGTGGCTGTACCCCTATGTGAAGCGGACGTATCAGCTCGACGCCGTCGACGCCGGCTTTTACGCGATGGTGCCCCTGCTCGCTGGGGCGGCCGGCAACATCGTCTCCGGGTGGATGGTGGATGCCCTGTACCGTCGAGGCTGGCGGATCGGCTCACGGCGCCTGCCCGCCATCATCGGGTTCGTCCTGGCGGCGGTGGGCATGCTGATGAGTGTCGAACAGCCGACCGCGGCCCGGGCGATCTTCTGGCTGTCGGTCGCGATCTTCGGGGCCGACATGACACTCAGTCCCTCGTGGTCCTACTGCATCGACATCGGCGGCCGGCATGCGGGTGCTGTCAGCGGCACGATGAACATGGCCGGCAATCTCGGTTCCGCCATCACGGCGCTGGCGTTCGCCTACCTGCCCGAATCGTCGCGCGGAAACGTGGCGTTCTTCTACACCGCCGCCGCCCTGAGTGTCGTGGCCATCCTCTGCTGGCTGGCGACGACACCGGCCGAGACCCTGGAGGACGACGCATGACGACGCTCCGGGGGGCCTGTATCGGTGCCGGCTACTTCAGCCATTTCCACTACGACGCCTGGCGACGGATGCCCGGCGTGGAGATTGTCGGCTTCAGCAATCGCGATCCGGAGCGCGCCGCCCAGATCGTGAATGAGTTCGGCTTCGACCACGTGTACACCGACTACCGGGCGATGCTCGACGAGGTGCGGCCGGACTTCGTCGACATCATTACGCCTCCCCCCTCGCACGCCGAGATCTGTGCCGAAGCCGCGCTCCGCGGCATCCATGTCATCTGCCAGAAGCCTCTCGCGCCGACCCTGGCCGAGGCCGAGCAGATCGTGGCGAACGCGACCGCGTCGGGGGTGCGGCTGATGGTCCACGAGAACTTCCGCTTCCAGCCGTGGCACCGGGAGATCGGGCGACAACTGCGCGCCGGTGCCCTGGGCGAGCGGTTGCACTCGCTGACGTTTCGATCGCGGATGGGGGACGGCTGGGGCGAGAACGCCTACATCCCGCGGCAGCCCTACTTCCGCGACTATCCGCGGTTGCTGGTGTACGAGACCGGCGTGCATTTCATCGACACGTTTCGATCACTGGCGGGTGAGATCACGCGCGTCTCCGCGTGGTTGCGTCGCCTCAATCCCGTCATCCGGGGTGAGGATTGCGGGCTGCTGGTGTTCGAATTCGCCAACGGGGCGATCGGGCAGTGGGACGCCAACCGCTTCAACGAGCCTCCCGCCGGTGTCGATGCCCGTTACACCTTCGGCGAACTGCTCGTGGAAGGGAGCGGCGGATCGTTGCGGCTCGATCTGGATGGCGGACTCACCCTGCAGACCCTGGGTGGCGAGCCGGAAGTGATCTCCTACACGCACGAACGGCGCGGGTTCGCGGGAGACTGTGTCTTCGCGACCCAGCAGCACTTCGTCGATCGACTCCGCGACGGCCGGGAGTTCGAGACGAGTGGCGAAGATTACCTGCAGACGCTCGTGGTGCAGGAGGCGGTCTATGCCGCCGCCGAAGCGGGGCAGCCTCAGGAGGTCCCGCAGCGATGAAACATCAGGGACTCGACCATCTGGCGATCGCCGTGCCCGACACCGAGGCCGCGCTCCAGCTCTGGCGCGATACGTTCGGACTGACGCTGCTCTTCAGCGAAGTCGTGAATGAGGGGACGGTCCGGCTGACCCACCTCGATCTCGGCAACTGTCATCTGCAACTCGTGGAACCACTGACGCCCGATCATCCGTTGCAGGCGTGGCTTGCCGAGCATGGATCGGGTCTGCATCACTTCTGCCTGCATGTGGACGATGTCAGCGAGGCGCAGGCTGAGTCGCCCGTGCCCACGGCGGCGCAACCACACCAGGGCACGCGGGGTCAGCGAGCCCTGTTCCTGGACCGGTCGGCCACACAGAACATCCAGGTCGAACTCACCGGAGACTGAATGAACAACGCGGTCCTCACCGCCGACCATCTGCAGACGCTTCCGCCGGAGTGGCCGGAGGAGTTGCGTCCGCGGAATCGTCAGGCGCTGGAGGCCGGGCCCGCAGAGAAGCTGGTCGTGCTGGATGACGATCCGACCGGAACGCAGACCGTGTACGACGTGCCGGTGCTCACCGAGTGGTCGGTCGCCTCACTGCGTGAGGTGTTCGCCGGTGCCGATCGAGGCTTCTATGTCCTCACGAACTCCCGCAGTCTCCCGCCTGCACAGGCCGGTCGACTGACCCGTCAGCTCGCCGAACATCTGCTCGCCGCGGCGGACGGACACCCCTTCACAGTAGTCAGCCGCAGCGACTCGACACTTCGGGGGCACTATCCCCTCGAGACCGACGTGCTCGCCGACGAGCTTGGTCCCTTCGACGCGACGGTCCTCGTCCCCTGCTTCCAGGCCGGGGGACGGTGCACCATCGATGGCGTGCACTATGTCGCCGACGGCCAGCGGCTGGTGCCCGCCGCCGAGACCCCGTTCGCCGCCGATGCCGCCTTCGGTTATCGCCACTCCGACCTGCGTCAGTGGGTGGAAGAGAAGACTGCCGGACGTGTGTCCGCTGCCGACGTCGTGACGATTCCGATCGAGGCGATCCGCAGGGGCGGACCGTCGGCTGTCGCTGAGCAACTGCTGCTGGCCTCTGCGGGTGCGGTGGTGGTCGTGGATGCCGTCACCGGTCGCGATCTGGATGTGCTCATCGCGGGGCTGATGGAGGTCGAACGTCAAGGGCGGCGGTTCCTGTTCCGGACGGCGGCGGATTTCGTGGCCGCCCGGCTGGCCCTCACGCCGCGATCCCTGCTGACGCCCGCGGAGCTGGACCTCGGCGCGTCCGGGGGCGGGTTGATCGTCGCGGGTTCCTACGTGCCGGCCACGACCGCGCAGCTCGGGCAGTTGCGCTCCGAGTCGGGGCTGGTAGATCTGGAACTGGATGTGTCTGTGCTGCTGGACTCTTCGTCGCGGGCCGCCGAGATCGAACGGGCGGCCGACCTGATGAACGGCCACCTGGCTGAGGGGCGCAACGTGCTCGTCGCGACCAGTCGTCAGGTGACGGTCGGCCACGACGCCCAGGCCAGTCTGGGGATCGGTCGGTCGATCTCGCAGGCCGTGGTGGACGTCGTGCGACGTCTGGCGCAGCGTCCGCGCTATCTGGTCGCCAAGGGGGGCATCACCTCCAGCGACATCGCCACAGAGGGGCTCGGGGTCCGATGTGCCCGCGTGCTCGGCCAGGTGCTGCCGGGTGTCCCGGTGTGGCGTTTGGGGACGGAGTCCCGTTTTCCCGGGCTGTCGTACGTTGTCTTTCCCGGCAACGTGGGCAGTCCCGACTCGTTGCGTGAACTTTATCGGACCCTCTCCCTTTAGCTTTCGAGGAAGCGATGTCTGTGCGAAAACCGGTACTGCTGTTGATGGCCTTGTGTGGATTGCTCTCGCGGTCGACGTTCGCGGGCAATCAGACGACTCCCGTCGTCGGTGAAGACGTGGTGTTCGCGGAACAGGATGGCCTCGTAGTGATCGAGGCGGAGCATTTCTTCCAGCAGGACAAGACAGACCTGCGTGCCTGGTATCTCACCACGCGGGACAACACCCCGGAGGTCACTCCCGATGGCGATCCCAGCCATATCGCCGGGGCGTCCGGAGGGGCCTACCTGGAAGTGTTGCCCGACACGCGCCGTTCGCATGGCGACAAGCTGATCTCGGGCGAGAACTTCTCCAACGAACCGGGGAAGATCGGCATCCTTTCGTACCGCGTGCATTTCGACACGCCGGGTGTCTATCACCTCTGGGCGCGGGCGTTCACCACCACGACCGAAGACAACGGGCTGCACTTCGGGATCGACGGGACCTGGCCGGCCACTGCCCAGCGCTGGCAGACCACGACCAAAGGCCGCTGGCACTGGCAGAGCAAGCAGCGCACCCCCGAGGTGCACACCGGTGTGCCGGGCATCCTCACTCTCGAAGTCGCCGAACCCGGACTGCATACCATCCACGTTTCCATGCGCGAGGATGGGATTGCCCTCGACCGCATCCTGCTGGTCAACCGCAAGGATTATGAGCCGGATGGTATCGGGCCCGAGGTCGCCGTCCACTCCGGCCAGCGGCCCGCTGGTTATCCGGAAGTCGCGCAGGCCGAAGCGCCGCGCAGGCTCCACCGGCGCGGCAGGCACGACGTCAGGCGCGTCTGCAGGACGGCAACGGTGACGTGACCGTCGGCGGCGACCTGCAGCAGTGGCACAAGGTCACCCTCGACCTCAACGGTCCCGCCGCTCACGAGCAGGACAACGACCCGAATCCGTTCACCGACCTCTGCCTGAATGTCACATTTACCCACGAGTCCGGCTCGCCGAGCTACGTCGTGCCGGGCTATTTCGCGGCCGATGGTCACGCGGCCGAGACCGGTGCCGAGCAGGGGACGATCTGGCGGGCCCACCTCTCTCCGGACAAGCCCGGTGAATGGAACTACGAGGTGTCGTTCAAGCGGGGTGCCGACGTGGCCCTCAATGGGGGGGGCGAGTCGGTGGCACCGTTCGATGGCAAGCGGGGCAAGTTCGTCGTGGCCCCCACCGACAAGTCGGGTCGCGACTTCCGGTCACGTGGCCGGCTGGAGTATGTCGGCGACCACTATCTGCAGTTCGCCGGATCCGGTGAGTACTTCCTGAAGGCCGGTCCCGATGCCCCGGAAACGCTGCTGGCGTACGAAGACTTCGACGGGACCGAAACGTTCAAGATCCCGCTCAAGACCTGGCAGCCCCACGTGCAGGACTGGCGCGACGGCGACCCGACCTGGCAGGGGGGCAAAGGCAAAGGGCTGATCGGGGCCCTGAACTACCTCGCCGACAAGGGGTGTAACGCCTTCTCGTTCCTGCCCTACAACGCCGGTGGCGACGGCGACAACGTCTGGCCCTTCGTCGCCCGGGAAGACAAGCTGCACTACGACTGCTCCAAGCTCGACCAGTGGCAGATCGTGTTCGACCACGGTCAGGCCCAGGGGCTGTACCTGCACTTCAAGATGCAGGAGCAGGAGAACGACGACAGTTTCAAGGGTCACGACGACGGCACCCAGGCCAGTGTCCCCGCCGCCCTCGACGGTGGCGACCTGGGCACCGAACGCAAGCTCTACTGCCGCGAACTGATCGCCCGATTCGGCCACGAACTCGCGCTCAACTGGAACCTCGGCGAAGAAAACACGCAGTCCACCGAACAGCAGCGGGCCATGGCCCAGTACATTCACGACACCGATCCCTACCATCATCCCATCGTGGTGCACACCTTCCCCAACTGGCAGGAGCGGGTCTATCCGAAGCTGCTGGGGGATCAGTCGGTCCTCACCGGCGCCTCGCTCCAGAACTCCTGGGACCAGGCCCATGAACGCACCGTCCGCTGGGTGCAGGCGTCCGCCGAGGCCGGGCGACCCTGGGTCGTCGCCAACGACGAGCAGGGCCCGGCCAGTCTGGGTGTGCCTCCCGATCCCGGGTATGCCGGCTACAACGGCAAGGCCGCCAACGGCGACGAAGTCGGCTACGACCTGCACGACATGCGCCACTGCACCCTCTGGGGCAACCTGATGGCCGGCGGTGCGGGGGTCGAGTACTACTTCGGCTATCAACTCCCCGAGAACGATCTCGTCTGCGAAGACTTCCGCAGCCGCGACCAGAGCTGGGACTACTGCCGCATCGCACTGGACTTCTTCCGGGAAAACAGCATACCTTTCTGGCAGATGACCAATGCCGACGAGCTGGTCGGTAATCCACAGCACGAGAACACTTCCTACTGCCTCGCGAAACCGGGCGACATCTACCTTGTGTACCTCCCGCGCGGCGGTGAGGCCCAGTTGGATCTCTCCGGTGCCCAGGGAGGCTTCTCGGTTTCCTGGTTCAATCCGCGAACCGGTGGAGCCCTGCAGCCCGGGTCGGTTGCCAAGGTCCAGGGGGGAGGGAGAGCTTCGCTGGGACAGCCTCCGGCTGATCCGGGCGAAGACTGGCTCGCCGTGGTGCGGCGTTAGAACCATTCCAGAACAAACAGAACACCGAGTCGAGGAACTGAGTCAGAAACTACCAACGGATCCGAAGTTCTCGAAAATAGGGAGGCAGTGTAGAATGAACAGATGCAGCGGAGTTTGTCGCGGTGCAGTCCTACTGGGGCTGGCCGCATTCCTGGTCGGCTGCGGCGGCGGCGGTGGCGATCAGTACGGCGTGCAGCCGGTCAGCGGCGTGGTGACCTGTCAGGGTAAGCCCGTCGCCAATGCCACAGTGAACTTCACGCCCGTCAAGGAGGAGGGACGCGCCGAAGGTCGGCCGGGCCGTGTGGCCCTCGGGATTACTGACGAGAACGGCAAGTTCAGGCTGACGACGTACGAGAACTACGACGGCGCGATCGTCGGTCGCCACACGGTCACCGTCGGCTTGAACTCTGCAAACGAAGACGATCAGTCCGATCCGAATAAGGGATTTCCCTGTGCCAACGCCACTCTAGAGCTGGAGGTCTTCCAGGGCGTCGAAGAAGTGAACGTTGATTTCAAATGAGTCTTGTGTGCACGCTCCACAGCGGATCGTGCATGGTTTTCAGTAGTCCTTGGAGGAACTCGTTTCCTCTCATCTCAACTTTTGAAAGGTGTCACCATGTCCGCTCGATTGCTCACTCGCCCTCGCCGCAGGGCCTTCACCCTCATCGAACTGCTGGTCGTGATCGCGATCATCGCGATTCTGATCGCCCTGCTGCTTCCGGCTGTTCAGCAGGCCCGCGAGGCGGCCCGCCGCACACAGTGCAAGAACAACCTCAAGCAGCTCGCACTCGCCCTCCACAACTATCACGATGTCTTCAACACCTTCCCCCCGGGATCGGTGCTCCCGCAGGCTGGCAACACCACTCCCTACCCACCCGCAAGCCACAACAACCCCATGGCGCGGACGGCGGGCTGGACCTGGAGCGCGTTCATTCTCCCGTACATCGACCAGGCGCCGATGTACAACCAGACCGTCAGTGTCGAGCCGGTGATGGGTCGGATCGTTGCCGATCCCGTGCTCGTCAGGCTCCTCCAGACGCCGCTGACGCAGCTTCCGCTGTCCGTCGGACGTCGGCCCCGAGACCAATAACTCCGCCCTGTCCCATTTCCCGAATGGACTGACGACCGCCTTCTCGGACTGGTATATTGACGGCGCGACCGCCGGCCCGCGAATCGCGCTCGGGACGTCCAACTATGTCGCGGCCCATCACCACCGGTCGCACCAGATTAATGGCATGACCGGTGTCTGGACCTACACGGGCGGTTTCGGACCCAACTCCAAGCTCAGTTTCCGGGACATGACTGACGGGTCGACCAATACGATCTGCCTGGGCGAACGGGCGTTCTCGACGGGGAACGTCGACATGTATGCGGCCGTCTGGGCCGGCTGTGCCGCCGCCTGGCATGACGACTGCATCGATGATTCCTGGTTCACAGGACGCAATCCGGTCAACCCGACGCAGACGGCGATTTACACGCCGGACTTCGTTCGGCAGCAGGCGCTCAGCAGCAACCACGAAGGGGGCGTTCAGGTCGCGCTCTTCGACGGGTCGGTCCGCTTCCTGTCCGAGAACCTCGAGTTCATCATGACCGGCGGCAACAACACAACCGCTGCCAACAGCCTCTACGAGTACCTGATCCACAAGTCGGACGGCGCGGTCATCGGGGAGTTCTAGGCTCTCTGCTGGCCATCGTTTGACAGGATCTGGCCCCCCGCGCTCGCGGGGGGCCTGGTGAGGGCGTCCGTCAGCCCGGGTGGTTTCTCCACGCCGGGTTGATGCGACGTCGGTGTTCGCGTTCGGGTGGCATGGCGTCGCGACGACAGCCGGGTCGCCATGATGAATGCATGCTCACCCGCCTGGTGGCGTGAGAGCATGCCACCCATCCGGCTGCTTGCCGACCGGTACGACTACGCAACTCGAGATTTGCTCCCACTCTCTAAAGGTGAAACCATGCGTCGAGAGACCCTGGCTGCGACGGGGGTCTTGTGTATGACCCTGATGGCCTGTTCGCCCCGGCTGCTGTCGGCCGCCGATGCCGCGCAGGTCTCGGGCGAACTGCAGAAGTGGCACAAGATCACACTCTCCTGGACGGGTCCGGAGACCAGCGAGCGGGCGACGCCCAACCCGTTTACCGATTATCGCCTTGATGTGACGTTCACCCACGAAAGGAAGCGGGAAGAGCTACAAGGTGCCGGGCTACTACGCCGCCGATGGGGATGCCGGCAACACCGGTGCCGATGCCGGCCCCGTGTGGCGCGTGCACTTCGCCCCGGATGAGACCGGGACCTGGACGTACCGGGCCGACTTCCGCAGCGGTCCCGATGTGGCTGTCGACGAACGTGACGACGCCGGGCAGAGCGCCGGTTACTTCGATGGAGACACCGGGGCCTTCCAGATCGCGGCCTCTGACAAGACCGGACGGGACCTGCGGGCGAAGGGTCGGCTGCAGTACGTCGGCGAGCGGTATCTCCGCTTTGCCGAGACGGGTGAGTACTTTCTGAAGGCGGGAGCCGATGCCCCCGAGACACTGCTGGCCTATGTCGATTTCGACGGCACGCGGGCGAATCGGGACGATCAGCCGCTCAAGACGTGGGGTCCGCATGTGCAGGACTGGCGCGAGGGCGACCCGACGTGGCGGGGAGGCAAAGGCAAAGGGCTCATCGGTGCCATCAACTATCTCGCGAGCGAGGGGCTGAACGTCTTTTCGTTTCTCACGTATGCGACGGGAGGCGATGGCGACAACGTCTGGCCGCACATCGAGCGTGACGAACGACTGCGGTTCGACTGCTCGAAACTCGACCAGTGGGGCATCGTGTTCGATCACGGGGCGGCGCAGGGGATGTACCTGCACTTCAAGCTGGCCGAGGCTGAGAATTCGGGAGACCACGGCGGTGTGAACCCGGTGGCGATGGACAATGGTGAACTGGGCCGCGAGCGGAAGCTGTACCTGCGCGAACTGATTGCCCGCTTCGGCTACGAGCCGGCGCTCAACTGGAATCTCGCCGAGGAGAACACGCAGACCGTCCAGCAGCATCGGGACATGGCCGGGTACATTGCGCGGATCGATCCCTACGGGCATCTCATCGTGACGCACACCGGCGGCAAGTGGCCGGGACACGAGCGAATCTACCCGCACATGCTGGGAGACCAGTCGGCGCTGACCGGCGTGTCGATGCAGACAGCCGACGTCATGACCACGCATCCGTTCGTGCTGCACTGGATCACCGAGTCGACGAAGGCCGGCAAGGCCCTGGGTCGTTGCCAACGACGAGCAGGATACCGGCGGGACCGGCATGCCGCCCGATCCCGGATACCAGGGCTTCCAGCAGCAGGTCGGCCCAGACATCCACCAGACCCGCAAGTATGCGTTGTGGGGCACCCTGATGGCCGGTGGTGCCGGAGTCGAGTACTACTTCGGCTATCAGCATCCCCACAACGATCTGAATTGCGAAGACTGGCGCAGCCGCGATCTGAGCTGGGACTACTGCCGCTATGCGCTCGAGTTCTTTGGCCAGAACGCGATTCCGTTCTGGGAGACGGACAACGCCGATCCACTCGTCGGGAACACCGAACACGACAACTCGAAGTACTGTCTGGCGAAGTCGGGCGAGGTCTATCTGGTCTATCTGCCTGAAGGCGGGACGACCGACCTCGACCTCACCGGTGCCAGTGGCGACTTCTCCGTGGAGTGGTTCAACCCGCGCAAAGGGGGGAAGCTGCATGCCGGTTCTGTCGCGCAGGTCGCGGGCGGGGGCCGGGTCTCGCTCGGGAATCCGCCGTCCACTCCGAAACAGGACTGGGTGGTCCTCGTGCGGTCAGCCCGGAACTGAGGGCGGGTGACCTGGTGCAGAAGAACGGCGACCCCGCGTGAAGCCAGTTGGCTTGAGCGACTGCGTCGAGAGCAGGAACTCGACGCAGTCGCATGAGCAGGGTTCGAGGTTCTGCGCACCGGGCACACACGACAACAGCGTCACCAGCCCCCGGGCAGGCTGAGTTGACCTCTTTCGTAAGGAATGAGCGATGCGATGCATGACCTGCGCCTGCAGAGTGGTGGTGCTGCTCATGGCGTTGCTGTCGCGCGGCGTGGCAGGCACAGGTCCCTTCGAGGAGGGCGCGTTCCGGGGGCGCGTCGCCTACAGCGCGGATGGCAACTTCAATGACCCCGATGACTGGGCCGCGTCACCCGTGGCGTTGGCCATCTTCGCCGAGGCGGGCCTGCGGGATCGGGTGGTTCACTTCGACTACAACTGCATTGTCCCGCGCAACGATCCCGAATGGGAAAGGATCCATGCCGAGTCTGTTCTGGGGGCAGCCGAGCAGTACGGCTACGACCGGGCCCTGTTCCACGACTGTCAGCAGGACCTGACCGCGGCGATCTCGAGCATTACCCGTGCGATCAACGCGTCGTCGGCCGACGATCCGCTGTACTTCATTCTCGCCGGTCCGATGGAGGTTCCCTACCGGGGGATCGAGCAGTCAGATCCCGCGAAACGGAAGTTCGTGTTCTGCATCTCACACAGCCGTTGGAATGACGGCTTCTCGTCGGCAGCGAGGCACGACTTCTTCACGTACAACAAGCGCAGCGTCATTGAGGCGGGTGTCAACTGGGTCCAGATTGAGGGCCAGAACCCGCTGCTCCGTCCGAACGCTTACGGTCGAGAGGCGAGCGATAGCGAATGGGGACAGTACCACTGGATGCGCGATTCGGACGATGCGAAGGTCCGGTTCCTGTGGGAGCGGATGCAGGTTTCCGGGCACCCGGACCCCTCCGATGCTGGTATGGCTTACTTCCTCGTCTGCGGCGATGAACAGGCCGATCCCCCCAAGCTGAGACGCCTGCTGGACGAGAAGACTGTCCCGGCGCCGATCTCTGAGAGGCCGATCGTTCGTCTGGAGGCGGAGGACTTCCCGCGGCTCGACGGCTTTCGGCTCGAGGATCGGAACGACCGCGCGGCGTCGCATCGGCTCAATGTGCAGCCCAGTGGTACTGGCGCTGCCCGTCGAATTGGTACGCGTTTTCAGCAGCCGTTCACCGCCACTGATGCCCGCTACCAGGTGGACCTGCGCATTCTGCTTGAGCCGGGGGCCGGCGGTCGCCTGGCCTTGATCGTCAACGGCCAGCAGCAGGGTGAAGCCGTTGAGCTGTCCGGCGCAGGCGAGGGCTGGACGACGCAGACCGTTTCCAACGTCGCGATCGCGGCCGGCGATGAGATCGAGGTTGAAGTCAGTGGCCCTGCTCGGATCGATTACGTGCAGCTGCGCCGCTGAGTGCGCGAGGCAAATCGCAACCGGGACCTGTTTCCGCACGCGGCCGACGTGGCATCCCGGGAGCTGGCCGCGTATTCTGATGGTCGGCCCCGGCGACAGGGATCCCGCTGTCTTCGAGGCCGGGCGGGTTCCGGCCCGCCGCATCCGTGGGCAGCAGACAGGAGCGGAGAAGATGACGTCCGAAGACGGGACACTCTACCATCAGATCGGCGGTCGAGAGGCGGTCCAGCAGCTGGTGCAGGCGTTCTACAGTCGCGTGCTGGCTGACGAGGAACTGGCGCCGTTCTTCGAGAACACGTCGATCGATCGTCTGCGGGAAATGCAGGCGGAGTTCTTTGCTGTCGCGCTCGATGGGCCTGCCACCCTCAGCGAACTGGATCTGGCGTACGCCCACGCGGGTCGCGGCATCCGGCAGCGGCACTTCAACCGCTTCGTCCAGCATCTGCTCGACACGCTCGAAGAACTCGGCGTGGGGGGAGAGCAGCAGATGGAGATCATCCGCCGGATCTCGACGTACGTGAATGACATCACCGGCGAAGTCGGGACCGATTCCTGAACTCAAGCCACTGGAGGCGTGATGACCATCGGCTCTCATCTGCGTGGGGTGTTGTTGACCGCCGTCTGTGGTCTGTCCGCCACGCGCGGCAGCCAGGCGGAGCCGGTCCACAACTTTGTGGCCGGCCAGTTGGTCGAACTGAACGACAACGGTGCCTGGTCATGGTTCATGGACGAGCGGGTGATGGTCGACCGGGGGCGGCTGATCGTGGGATCAGTGCGGGCTGTCGGGACGTTCAGCTCGGGAGAGGCAGATC
The DNA here is from genome assembly GCA_963715185.1 of uncultured Planctomycetaceae bacterium. Taxonomy (GTDB): domain Bacteria; phylum Planctomycetota; class Planctomycetia; order Planctomycetales; family Planctomycetaceae; genus CAVPPT01. Next base: position 802,938 of record CAVQRG010000003.1, on the reverse strand, counting down.
CGAACTGGGGGAACGTCGAGATCTCGGTTCTGGACATCGACTCGGGACAGGTGGCGACCGCAGTTCTGCATCCGCACTTCGAGCAGGACGACCACGACGGTCCAGCGCTGATGGTTCTGCCCGACGGTCGCTACCTCGCCGTCTACACAAAGCATGCCGTCGAGCGGGCCGTGTATGCGCGCCACTCGGCACCCGGGGATCCGTTGCAGTGGGGCCCGCCGCAGGTGATTGTGACGCCCGGCAGCGACTCGCGGTACGGGGGCGACAATGTCACCTACTCGAATCTCTTCCGTCTGCCGGGTGGGCAGATCGTGAATTTCTTTCGCGGGTTCAGCCACGATCCCAACTACATGGTCTCTGGCGACCACGGCAGCAGCTGGAGTTACGGCGGGCGACTGCTGCAGGGACGGGATGGCTACAGCCCGTACCTGAAGTATGCCGACGACGGACGGGGCACGATTCACTTCATCGTCACCGAAGACCATCCGCGGAACTACGACAACAGCATCTATCACGGCTGGCTGCGCGACGGCTGGATCCATGGGTCGGATGGCACGCGACTGGCCCGGCTGAGCGAAACCACCGAGCCGTCGCTGCGCGCCTGGGACCTCACCCGGGTGTTTGCGGGGGATCCCGACAATGTGGCGTGGACCGTCGACATCGAGCTGGACGAAGAGGATCGGCCGTACATCGCCTTTTCGGTGCAGAAGGATGGCCGCGACCTGCCACCACGGCAGGGCGGCGACGACCTCCGGTACTTCCACGGTTCCTGGAATGGCGAAGCTTGGGACGTGCATCCTCTGGCTTACGCCGGTACGCGGCTGTATCCGTACGAGGATGACTACTCGGGACTCGTCGCTCTGGACCCGCGGCGGCGGGAGGTCGTTTACATCAGCACCGACGCGGACCCGGTCACCGGCGAACCACTGATCAGCGGAGCAGACGGGCAGCGGCATTACGAACTCTACCAGGGCCGCACGTCGGATGGCGGGGCCACGTGGCACTGGCGACCCCTGACCGCGAATTCCACCGTGGACAATCTCCGCCCGCTGGTGCCCAAATGGGACGACGACCGGACCGCACTGGTCTGGATGCGGGGCCGCTACCTGCAGAACCACGGTGCGTGGACGACGGCAGTGGTCGCGCTCATTCTGCCGCCGGCCAACGCCAGCCGGGATCCCGGTTGACTCATTCTCGGCCACGGCGGCCGGCGAGGGAAAACAGCACGAGGCCCGTGCACAGCATTCCCCCTCGTCGGGCCATACGGCTGGCTCCTGTGTCAGGCGAGACGCTCCCGCCCGGTGGGGGTGGGCGGGGGCGGGCTCAGAATTCGACGTGGTACTTCTGGGTCATCGCGATGCGGATGCTGGCCGCCGAGTCCTCCACCTCTTTCCAGGAGCCAAACCTCTGGATGCGCGCGGTCCCCTGTTCGGAGCGAGTGATCTGTGAGCGCTGCTTGGCCGATGCGGTGGCGTCATTGCCCCCTCCGCCGTACCAGCCTCCCTGTCCGTAGCCATATCCGCCGTACCCGCCATAACCGCCGCTCGTCGTGACCGAGGACTTGCGAATCCCCGAGCGGACGTTGGCACTCCGTTCGGTGACCGACATGCTGCGGAACGTCTCGGCCACGCTGGCACCCCAGGCGAGCAGTTCCGGGTCGACGTTGAGGATCGGCAGCGCATCGATCTTGCGGCCGTATCGCTCCATCCACAGAGCATGATTGTCGCGCGTGTCGGCGAGTGTCTTGCGCAGGTCGTCGATCAAAGCGTGGACGCCGCGAAAATACTGCTGCGAGGCCAAGGCAAACGAGTCGGATTCCTGAGGAGCCGGTTCGGCCCCTTCGAGCTCGCTGAACTTCGTCGAGGGAGGCTCCAGCAGGCTGCCCAGCCGCCGCAGCCCGCTCATCGACAGCTCGCCACTGAGCACGACAGTCTGCCCCAGCAGCTCCGCGTCCCAGTCGTCCAGATCGGGCAACACGGCATCAAATTTCTGCAGGGCTTCGAGAAACAGCGGCTTGGCCAGGTTGCCGAAGGGGGTCACATCGTTGGCGAAGTCGATGCGAATCGTTCCCTGCGCCTTGTCGGTGACCTGGACGGTGAGGGTAATTCCCTGCAGTCCCAGCATCGCGTCGGACAGCGTGTTGATCTCCGCCTCCTTGCCGGCGAGCAGCTCCATGCCGCTCAGCGCTTCGCGAATGTTGTGGGGCTGGACGACATCCTTGAGGTCGAGGGCCATCACGATCTGAGTGCCAGGCTGCAGTCGCGCTGCGGCCAGCGACAGGTAATCGTTGAGCTCCACCAGTTGGTTGCCCTGCGACTGCCGGGCCCAGCGGGACGCGAACTGACGACTGGCCGGATACATGGCCCCCAGCAGGTTGCTGCCCATCGCCACGAAATACGTGTCCGACGGCGTCCACACTGCGGGGATCCCGCTCAGATCGTCGATATAGCCCCCTTCGCGTAACGCGATGGTCTGCAGCGGGATCGGCTTGCGCAGGTCCATCACCGCCAGCTCCCAGATCCGGGCGAGGTCATCATCGGTATTCAGCTGGGCCGCGATCGCCACACGCTTGGCGACCGTCGGCAGGTCGACCGGGCGGGCCGCATGTCGAGGATCGCTCTTGTCCCCCCAGGCCTCGTTCTTGGCCAGATCGGTCTGCAGCAGACCGTCGACATCAATCAGGGTCAGGGCGTTCGCTGTTTTCGGGAAATGCTTGAGCAGCCCGTCCTGTGCGGTGGCAGATCGCGGGCTGTCGATCGCGGCCATGCCGACGACCATCGCGGGGAGCAGGAACACGGGAAACAGTCTGGTCAGCGAATTCATGCGGGCTTCCTGGGGTGGTCGACTTGATGGCCAAGCGGTGGTGTCAGCAGCGAAGGTACCGGGAAGCCCGGACAGGTTCCAGTGGACTCAACGGCGTCGATAATGTCAAACCAGCGCGCGACAGAGGCCACGATCGGCCGGCGCCGGGCGAACTGGTCCGCGCGGGCCCGGCGTCCGTCAGCCGGGAGGCTCACTCGTCCACCACCGGAATGATGTTCTGGTAACTCGTGCCCAGCCGCGGCAGGTCCAGGTCGGCATCCTCGATCACCAGCACCCAGTCGTTGTTTCGTCCGGAAGACGGTGCGGCGAACGTCCGCGATTTCCGGTGCTCAAAGGTGCCAATCAGTTGTGACGCGTTCTGGCGGGGATTGAACCACCAGGCCCGCAGCCGGTCCCCCTGGAGCCCGGTCTGGTCGACGATCACCGGCCCGCCGGTCGGCAGATAGAGCACCGCGAATGTGCCGTCGTGGGCCACCGCCGCCCGGATCCCCTGCGCCTCACGGGGGTTGTCGGCGACCACCAGCGACTGGTCCGACGAGAGCTTCCAGAACGGACGTGCCTCGAACAACCCGCGCAGGTATTTCATCTGCAGCGCGCCGGGATGTTCGAGGGCGGCCGGCCAGGGAGTGCGGGCGACCGACAAAGGCTCGCGACCGGGCAGCCACATCTGCCAGATGTTGTGGTCGCCATAGGTGTGACCGCAGGCCCCTGCCAGCAGCGCCTGGTACGCGGCGACACGCACATCCCACTCGTCGAACCAGTCGAGTCGGACACCCGGCTGGTCGCGCCGGTTCCAGGTCTGCCCCTTCACCGGATGATCTTCGTAGCAGGGCTCCCCATCGAGCGTCGGCTTGGGAGGAGTGAGTGCCAGGTTCTGCAGGAGCGTCTCGTAATTCGGCGTCCCCGGCCGGCCATGACCCGATTGGATCATGTTGAAGTCGAGCCAGTCGTCCTGCTGAAACCAGGTCGCAGAATTGCTGCCCCCCTGCGGATGAAACGTCATAAGCTGTGTGCCGCCATGTCCCGCTTTCAGTCCGGCTGCCATCGCCCGGGTGACAGCCCGGCCGCGCTCGTCGTCCGGATTTCGGTCGCCCCCGAGGATCCAGATGATCGGTTGATCCCGATAGCGCCTGCCGAGCCATTCCCCGTACTGTTTGGCGTTTGCGGGCGTGAACACCTCCGGCCCGACGCCCCACTTCTTCGACCACTTGTCGCCCCAGGTGGGCAACAGTCCGATGAACAGATCGAGTCGGGCCGCCTCGCGGACCACCTCGTCGACATGGTCCCAGTAGTCGTTGTCCGGCCCCTCCTCGACATCCGGTCGCGCAGGATCGTTGTCGATCAGCGGACGATGCCCGTTCGCGTTGGGGGCGTTCAGCCCATCCAGTTCGGCGAGGGCCACCGCCTGAATGACGGTGAACCCCTTGGCAGCGCGGTCGGCCAGGTACCGCTGCGCTTCCTCACGATCCAGGCGATGAAACAGCTCCCAGGCTGTGTCCCCCAGATAGAAGAACGGGCGTCCATCGTCATCGACCAGGTAGCGGTGATTCTCGCTGACGCGCAGTCGGGGTGTGGCGGCCCAGCCCGCGGAGGGAAGGGCGAGCAGCAGTCCGCACAGAAGAGGCAGCAGCCGGTGACCGGTGGCGTGGTCGCGTGTCATCAAGAGGGTTCCGGAGTGGTCCGTTCGACATCTCATCAGCAGGCGTGCGTGGCGACGTGCTACCGCATCGATGGACCGACCAGCGGGCATCGGTACCTGCACGAGCCCCAGCGAATTGCCTCTCATGATGATCGTCAACGCTGCGAATCGTCAACGCCTGGGATGGTCTCGTTCTCGGACGGCGCTGCCGAGGCCTCCTCGACCGGAGCGTCACGCGCCTCGGCGGGTGACAGTTCGAGGGGTGAAACGCTCAGCGGCGCGAGCTGGTATGTGTGTTCGGCCTCACCCGGGACGATCATGGTTCCCCACGCAGGATGCTCACCATCGTCGAACACGCTGCGCAGGGACTTCCCTTCTGCGTGCCACTTTTCGAGCAACTCCTCGGCTTTGCTCGGGGACATTTCGGGAAGAATGATCTGATTGGCTCGAAACGTCGCGCCCTGCAGCAGGACCGCTTCGTGCACATCGCCAGTCTGCTCGGCATAAGCCTTCATCAGAATGGCCACGGCCGTCGCCTGCAGGCTGGAGAGTGTGTACGTCTCGCCTTGCCAGCGGAAGCTATGCGTGCCGGTGTGCAGCGGCGGGAACGCGGCCGCCATCCGGTAGAAGTTGCGAGTTACCGTCAGGTCATTCGATTCGTCTGCCCTCAGGTCGAACTTCGAGTACTCATAGCTCACCGGTCCGCGCTCACCGTATTCGCTCGTCGTGTGCCAGCCGGCGAGGTCGTCTTCGACAATGACGACGTATGTGTCCGGCGCGACGGCGACCCGGCGCGACTCATCGATGGGACCGATGCGTCGGGAGTTTTCCACGTCACCGGCATGCAGGAACACATGCAGGTCGGGATCCTCAATGGTGATGTTGAGCTGCGCCTGTTGCGGTTCGACGGGAGCTTCGGATGGATCGCTGCCAGGATCCGTCCGCTGGTTCAGATGCTCCAACTGATGGGCGAGGGCGATACTCTGCCGGACGTCGAGTGTCTTCGTCTGTCCTGCCATGACCTGTGCCCGTTGCGTGAACGTGCCGGTCTGCCCGTCAGCCTGATACGTCATCGTCAGGTCGTAGACACCCGGGGGCAGCGGGAACCGGTACGGGTTGCTGGTCACAAACTCCGTCCGTTCCATCTGCTGCGCATGGGCTGCCCCGATGTCTCCCTTCAAGTTGACGAGCGTCACAGGTCGCAGACTGTCGAACCTGATCTCGACGATGCCGGCGTCCTGCTGCCCCATCATCTGGTCCTGCAGGCTCCTCAGGTTCTGCCGCGTGCTTTCCCGGCGGGCGAGCGTTTCCCGCCGCGCCTGCCATCCCATCAAAGCGGCAATGAAGAGCAAGGGAACCAGGGCCGCACTCAGCCAGAGGAGCGGAGTCCGCAGGCACCATGCGCGGTCGGCTGGCGCGCCCCTCCGTGCCGTGCGCGACCAGTTTGGTAATCCAGCCTCCGACGAACGCCAGGCCGGCCAGTAGACTCGCCGGAAACACGAGGCTCCCGCCGAACTGCATGGGATCACCGTCCCCCGCCACAAATCCCAGCAGGATGGGGAACCACGGCAGCACGAGCACCACCAGCCCGGTCTGAAACATCAGGCGCGCGTAGTCGTGCAGTGTCCGTGGTGCAGGGGAGGACGGCATCTCTGCTTGTTCTGACGAGCCCTTGGAGAGACGCCGTGCGTCTGATTCGGTGGCCAGCTGGTGCACCAGCCCCGGTGTGAGGACACGGCGGCTGAGGATCATCCCGATCGAGAACAGCAGTCCCCCCAGCAACACGACACCAAACACCGCATTCGTGGCGGCCTGGGCCTGGCCGAACGCAGGAGGAGGAAAGACGTTCGCGGCCACGCCGGCCATCCAGCCCGCCAGACCGATCCAGATCGCGACGCCGCTGAAGGTCAGAAATCTTCCGAAGACTTCGCCCGTGGTCGGGTGTGAGTCATCGCGCGCCTGGCCTGGTACACGTGATGCGGACTTCAGCAGCAGGACAATGAGCGGCAGGCCGAGGACCGTGAGCACGCTCGCCAGAATAGCCACGAGGTCCGACTTGTGCGACAGCGCCTGTTTGAATTCGCGGGTCGGTGCCTGGGCCCCGACAAACATCAACGGCAGCGACACGAGGGTGAGTGCCAGCACATGCGAGCTTGTGAACGCAACTCCGCAGGCGTGCCAGAGCAGAACGGCGAGTGTCCCCAGCACGAAGGCGGTCACGAACAGGCTGACTCCGACCATGGCCGAGACGTCGGACCATTGTTCGATGGCTTGCCCCATCATCAGAGCTGCCATCGCGAACAGGACCAACGTAAGAAGCATCCCCGGCCCCGGCAGCGGCCTCACGAGCCACGCAGGCACCGCGCACTGCTCACCTGTCTCGTACGATGACTTTGCCCCCGTGGTCGATGCCTTCAAGGAGGATCGACGGGCCGGTTGTCGTCCGGGTGGGTGTTGAACACCGGCGAGGTGATCCCCGAGCAGTTGCGCCACGTCGTCCGCTGACTGGATCCGATACGTCAGGATTCTTCTGCAGCAGCTGGTTGACGATCTCGATCAGCCAGGCCGGACATTCGGGATTGATCTCTTCGATGGGGCGGGGCGTATCGTGGCAGACGCGCTTGATCGCCCCGGCCAGCGTCGTCGACCGGAACGGCGACCGCCCGGTGCACATTGCATACATCACGCAACCCAGGCTGAACAGATCGCTGCGATGGTCGACCTTCTCGCCCGAGGCCTGTTCGGGAGACATGTACTGCGGCGTGCCGCTGACATCCCCCGTCCGGCTGATGCTGGAATCGTCAACAGTCCGTGCGAGTCCGAAGTCGGTGATCTTTACACGCTCGACACCGTTTTCCAGCAGCAGGTTGGCCGGTTTGATGTCGCGGTGAATGAGCCCCTGCTTGTGGGCGGCGGCGAGTCCCTGGGCCGCCTGATGTCCGATGCGCAGAATCTCCGTCAGCCGCAACGAACCCTGCTTGTCGAGCTTCTGCTGCAGCGTCTGGCCGATGATGCACTCCATCACCAGGAACGGGAGCGTAGAGGTCCCTTCTTCGACGGCATGGATGGTGACGACATGCGGATGATTGACCGCGGCGGCAGCCCGGGCCTCACGGAGAAACCGCAGTCGCGCACTGGGATGAGCGGCCAGTTCCGGTGCGAGCACCTTGATGGCCACCACCCGGTTGAGTTTCGGATCCCGCGCCCGGAAGACGATCCCCATCCCGCCACGCCCGAGCAGTTCGATGATCTCATAGGGACCAAGCATCCCCAGCAGGCCGGGATCGGAGCTTGGAGAGAGAAAGTTGAGCGCGAGGGTCTCGGGGGCGGACATCGCCATTGGCGGTTTGTCGAGGAAGCTGCCGGCATCCTCGTAAGCCAGCAGGAGGGCATCCACACGTCGTCGTCGGTCGACGTCGTCGCCACACGCCTCAGCCAGGAAAGCGTCCCGCTCCGCGCGGGTGGCCTTGTCCAGGGCGGCGATGAACAGCCCTTCGATGGTCGGCGGACCAGACGAGCGCGGGGCGGAGACGGGCTCCTCGTGCGTATTCGTCACGGGTTTCGGCGCATCGTCAGACATGGACATGGCTCCAGAATACTGCGGATTCACCAGGCAATGCGACGTTCGGGGCCCGCGCGCCTCACGCGTTCACTGGAATTCGCAGATCCCGGCGGGTGAGCCTGTGGCCGGGGACCCTCAGAACAGGCAGGGCGACTCGGCTGTTCCGTGATGCCGTGGCACCCATCCGCGATGTGTCACATCGAGACTAAAGCTGGCAGCATTGAGTACGAGGACTTTTCGAAGCGGACAACTTCGATGACGGGTTCAGCCGTTGATGCGATCGTAGAGCCAGGCCCGGGCATAGGCCCAGTGGCGCGCCGCCGTCGCCCGCGAGATTCCCAGCACCTCCGCCGCCTCCGCTTCCGTCAGGCCGGCGAAATACCGCAGCTTGACGAGCTCGGCCTTGTCGGGGGCCTCGGTCTGGAATGCGGTGAGCGCATCGTTCAGGGCGAGCAGTTCCTCGGGCTGGTCCACAACTACGGCCTCGTCATCCAGCAGTTCCACGCGCTGCAGCTCGCCGCCATGGCGGATGCGTGCCTTGCGTCGCGCAGTTGTCGATCAGAATGCGTCGCATCGCCTCTGCCGCTGCCGCGAAGAAGTGCCCGCGCGAGTCCCAGCCTGCGGCATGGCCTCCGCCGACCAGCCTGAGGTACGCCTCGTGGACCAGGGCGGTGGGTTGCAACGTCTGGCCCGCCGCTTCGTGACGGAGTCGCTGGTCCGCCAGTCGGCGCAATTCGTCGTAGACGACGGGCAGCAGTTCGTCGCCGGTCGCCCGCCCCTGGCAGATCGCCTCCAGCAACTGCGTGACGGGGCCCGCATCAGACGGTCTGGGACGTAACGCCATGACGTGATCACATGCGGGGAAAGGACCCGAACCTGCCTTTCTGGAGTCTCGCGACGTGCCGCGACAGGCAGCGACCGCGTTCCCGGGATCTCAGGGCTTCTTCCGGGGAGAGTTCTGCCCCTTCGTGGCGTGCAGTTGTCGCAGCAGTTCCTGGACGGTGTCCGCGTGCTCCGCGCGTTCCGACAGGTTGACGGTCTCTCCCGAGTCGCCGTCGTGATCGTACAGCATGTCGGCCTGCGGGACGCCGGCCGGGTTCGTGTATTCGGTAAAGCGATACTGTGCCGTGCGGATGGTGTCGCCGCTCTGAAAGCGGCCGACCGCCATCGCCTTCCCCGCGCCATCGGGATCGTGGAGCAGCGGCACAAAGCTGCGTCCCTGGACATGCTCGGGAATCGGCAGGCCGGCCAGTTCGCATAGCGAGGGATAGATGTCGATGAACTCCGTCAGTCCTGCGGTCTGCTGTCCTGCGGGCAGTCCGGGTCCGCGGACGATCAGCGGCGCCCGCATCGAGGTCTCGTAGCAGCAGTGTTTGCACCACAGCGTGTGCTCACCCAGATTCCAGCCATGGTCTCCCCAGAGCACGACAATGGTGTTCTCGGCCAGACCCAGCCGGTCGAGTTCGTCGAGCACCTTGCCGATCTGCGCGTCGGTGTAGCTCACACAGGCGTAGTACCCGTGAATGAGGCTGCGGGCCAGCTCTTCCGGAAGCCTTCCCTTGGGGGGGATGCCGGCATACGACCGGAGCTCGCCGAAGTTGTGGATCGACTCGGCCGGTGCATCCTGGGGTGGTTCCGAGTTGACCGGCAGATGGATCTGATCGCGATCGTACAGGTCCCAGTAGCGTTGCGGTGCGACGAATGGCAGGTGCGGTTTGAAGAAGCCGACCGCCAGGAAGAACGGTTGGTCGTCCGCCTGCAGTCGACGGAGGTCTTCGATCGCCTTGACTGCAAGCTGGCCGTCGGCATAGGCGTCGTCGCTGACGTCGGCGAATTCGAACGCTGGTCCCCGTTCGTTCTTCCCGGCGATCGTCTGATTCGCCGGGTCCAGATAGGTGGACGCGCGCTGGGGGCGCCACGCGGGCTCCGACCAGCCTGCGGCGCTGTCCGTGGAATGATGAAACACCTTTCCGTTGGACAGCGTGTAATAACCATGATTCCTGAAGTGGGTATTGAGGGTTGTGATCCCCGGGGCCTCTTTCTCGGCTGACGCCAGGTGAGTGACGAACCGGTTCCGGGCCGGGCGGATGCTGGTCATCAGGCTGGCCCGCGAGGCACCGCAGGTGGGGACCATGCAGTACGAGCGTGTGAACACCGTGCCGCCGGCCGCCAGTCGATCGATGTTCGGCGAGATCATCTGCGTCTGGCCGTAACAGCCCAGTTGCGGCCGCAGGTCATCCACCGCAATGAACAGCACGTTGGGCGGGACCGGCTCCGCGGCCCGCAGTTGTCCGCTCCCCAGCCCGATCAGCATCAGGCTGGCCCGTAGTAGCCCCGCCCGCACTCCGGGGCGACAGGCCATCCGCCTGGAGTCCGGAGGCAGGTTCGTATTGAGGGAAGACGTCATAAGGGGTACTCGTCAGGGAGAGAGGGTGGATGCGGTGCGCATCAGGGCAGCAGGCGGAGGACGCGTGGCCGATGTGGTCCCCCGCCACGGCGGGTGACCCGCTGACGATTCTAACCCGATGTCAGTCCGGAGTGCAGTCTGCGAGGCGCGCGGGGGCGGGAGGGTCCGGGACCACGGCCTGCCCGGGTGCTGAGGGCCGCGGGCCCGGGAAGGGGAGCAGAACGGCAGATCCTGCCATTCGTCGCTCGGGTCGCGAAAAGTGATTGACCTTCCGCAGGATCTGCGATACATGGGTCCCCCCCACGCGTTCTCTCCTGACTGACACCACCACCACCACAGCGGTTCGCGACCGGCACTTCCCGATCGGCGAACGACGATGTGCGGGCCCCCATTCTCCTGTTGAGAAGACCACCTGAGGTAATGCCACCATGCGACTGGGACATCTGTTGCTGATCGCCGTTACCGCGTTTGCCGCCGGCTGCACGAGTGCGAAAACCACCAACACCGCACGTACCGCCATGGAGCAGCTGCTGGTCTCCGGTGCGGTCGACCAGTCCCTCGACAAGGTCGACTTCCGGCCGTTTCAGGGATATGCGGTGTTGCTCGATGACAAGTACGTCGACTGTGTGGACAAGGGCTATGTGGTCGGCTCGGTGCGGCATCGACTGCTGGCAGCCGGCAGTCATCTGGTCGACACCCGTGATGAGGCCGACATTGTTGTGGAGCTGCGGACCGGGGCGGTGGGCACCGATACGGCAGAGTCGTTTGTTGGTGTGCCGGAAATCACCCTGCCGGGCATGATCACGCTCCCGGAAGTCCGCCTGCTCACGCGGACGAGCCAGTCTGGAACGGCGAAGATCGGCATGGTCGCCTACGATGCCCAGTCGAACCAGGCGCTTGGACTGGGAGGAATGTCACTGGCACGCTCCGACGACAACAACTGGTATGTCGCCGGTGTGGGCCCCTTCCAGGAAGGGACCGTCCGGAGCGAAGTCAATCGGCTGACGAGTGGCGAGGCGGCCATCTACCGGCCGAGTTACACGGCCAAGGTCGCCTTCGTGAGTCCCGCCGCGACGCCTGAGGAGCCGGAGATCCGATTCACGGCGGGCGAAGAAGCGAGCGAGTAACCGGCGCCCCCCCCTGCAGACTACTTCTTCGCCGAGCCTCTGGCGGTCTGTTCCTCTCCGAGCGCGCGCAGCAGGTCCAGCGAGTAGATGCCCGAAGTGTGCCCGTCTGTGAAGTCGATGCCATACGCGTAGTTGCCCACGGGTGTCATCGACTTGACGCGCAACGGCCGCGCCTCTGCGGGTGAGAGGATCGGCAGCAGCACGCTTTCGGCCGGTGCGGCCTCGGTGGGCGAGGCCGGTCGAGTCGGCTGCTCCCGGCAGACGGCGCAGGGGCAGCGCTCGCGCAGCAGCCGCCACGTCAGGCGGTGCGACACACCATCGCTCCAGCCGATATGCAGAAACTCATCGTCTCCTTTCAGAGAGACTGGCGAAACTTCCATCAGCCTCACTCCTGCTGCATCTCAGAACGTTGAACCAGGGGATTCCGTGAGGTCGGGGACGGCCGTCAGTCGGCATCCGTCCGCCGCAGTACCAGCACGGGACAGTCGACGTGTCGGATGACCGCCTCGGCGACCGATCCTAACAGAAGCCGCTTCACGCCGTGATACCCGTGTGACGAGACGACGACCACATCGGCGTTGATCTCCCGGGCGAGGCGGGCGATCTCTGGACCGGGCTGCCCCAGCCGGATTTCGAACGTGGCCCCCTCGAAGCCGTGCTCCTTCAGGAAGGTCTTCGAGTACTCGCGGACCGACTTTTCGCGGGTCGCGTCGGAGACATCACCCCAGACGACGCCGGGGGAAATGCTCTCGAGTGGAGGCAGGACGTGCAGCAGATGAATCTTCTTCGCATCTCCCGCCAGTTCGATGGCCTCGGCGATGGCGTTGATCGACTGCTCGGAAAAGTCCACCGGGACCAGAACGTTGTCGTGCTTCATCGGTTTGCTCCTGCGTGCGCCTTCAAGAACACTGGTCGTTGACTTTCATTCTATACCGGGCGGAGGGTGTTGTTCACGGGTTCCCGTCAAACTCGCCCGACTTGTACCGCGTCCAGTAGTCGTCCAGCGCGCGCCTGACCTTCGGGGACAGCAGGACCACCCCGGCAATGTTGGGGAAGGCCATTCCCAGAATCATCAGGTCGCTCAGGTCCAGAACGTTCGTCGAAGAGACGATCGCTCCCAGAAACACGACTCCCAGAAAGAGAATGCGGTACACCATCGACGAGCGATCGCCGAACAGGTACGCCCAGCAGCGTTCGCCGTAGTACGACCACGAGATCATCGTGGAATAGGCGAACAGCATCACCGCGACCGACAGCACATAGGGGAACCATGGGATCTGCTCCTGCATGGCAGAGGAGGTGAGCCCGGCCCCGTTGTTCGCGTCGATGAGTGGTTGATAGGCCGGGTTCTGGTAGGCACCGGTAATTACGATCACCAGAGCCGTCATCGTGCAGACGACCACGGTATCGATGAACGGCTCCAGCAGCGCCACGATCCCCTCGCGGACGGGGTACTTGGTGCGGGCGGCTGAGTGAGCGATGGCCGCCGATCCCACGCCGGCTTCGTTGGAGAACGCAGCCCGGCGGAATCCCTGGATCAGCACACCAATCGCGCCCCCATACGCCGCCTCGGGCGAGAACGCCCCATTGAGAATGGTCTGGAGGGCTGCCGGGATCTGCCCCGCGTTCTTCAGCAGAATGAACAGACACGCCGCCACATAGATGCCGCACATCAGCGGCACAATTTTCTCGGCGGTCTTGGCGATGCGGCGGATGCCACCCAGGATCACGAGACCCACAAGCACGACCATCAGCGTTCCATAGACCCAGCGATGGTCAACCAGGAACGGAATGGTCTCCTGGACGGCGTTCAGCGACTGATTCACCTGAAAGGCGCAGCCGCCGCCAAACGAGCCTCCAATGCACAAGACCGCGAACAGGATCGCAAGGAAGGAGCCCAGCGGCTTGAGTCCCAGTTCAGCCAGCCCTTTGGACAGATAGAACATCGCCCCCCCCATCACGCGACCGTCGGGGCGGACTTCCCGGTACATCTGCCCGAGGCTGCACTCCGCAAACTTGGACGACATTCCCAGCAGGCCGGCCACGATCATCCAGAACGTGGCTCCCGGGCCACCGACCGAAACCGCGATCGCGACCCCGGCAATGTTCCCCAGTCCCACGGTGGCGGACAGCGCCGCCGCCAGGGCCTGGAAGTGGCTCACTTCTCCCGCGGCCGCAGGATCGTCGTAACGCCCGGTCGTCACCAGGAGCGCGTGCCTGAAGCCCCGCAGGTTGATGAAGCCCATGTAGAGGGTGAAGTAGGTCGCCCCCAGAATCAGCCAGAGGACCGCCAGCGGGATGGTCACCGTCTCCGTCCAGAAGGCAACATCATAGAACAGGATGCGTGCCAGCCAGCCCACCACGTTGCCGGCGGCCGCGTCCAGTGACTGCTCGAACGCCCGAAAGCCACTCGGGGCGACGGCCTCTGCACTGTCTGCGACCTGCGGTGCAGCGACCGGGTCGGCCGCGGCCTCCTGGGCATGGATCGCTCCGGGGAGCCACAGACCGACCAGAACACAGACAACGAGGTGACGGAGGTGCGGCATCGCGTACAACCTGCAGGGCGGTGCGAGGAACATCCATTGCCGCGACAGTATACCCACCATGGAGTTATGGCGAAATGGCCAGCAGGCCGGAACGTATCCAGCAGTTTTTGACACTTCTCGTTGTCAAAAAGATCCGATCAACCTACAATCGGAGCAAGTTCAATGTCGCCGAGACGCGTTGGTGTCTTAAGGTCACAGAGACAGGTCAGTCATGCGTCCGTTTATTGATCCCGATGATCGCCGGTTTCTGGCGCAACTGCATCGCTTGGGGTCTGCGCGGATCGGCGACCTCTGCGAGACCGGCGGGGTCACGGCCACGGCCGTCCGCAAACGGCTGGTGCGGATGCAGGATAGTGGCTGGATTGAGCGCGCTACCGTGCGCAGCGATCGGGGGCGACCCCATCATGTCTATCGCGTTACCAACAATGGTCTGCAGCAGTTGGGGGACAACTACGACGAGCTGACGGCGCTCCTCTGGCAGAGCATCCAGGGGGTCGCAGATCAGGCGGTGCGGGACCAGTTGCTCGCGCGACTGCGGACGGCGCTCGTCGAGCGTTACGGCCAGACCGTGACTGCGGGAGCCCCCGGTGAACGGATGCGACAGCTTCAGCAGGAGCTGGCGGGGTGCGGTTACGATGTCGAGGTGGACGAACGGGATCAAGAGGTTGGGCAGCTGCCGATTCTCCGGGAGAATCACTGTCCCTATCACGAACTCGCCCAGGGGGATGGATTGATCTGCGATCTCGAGCAGTCGGTGTTCGAAGAGATTCTGGGGTTCCCGATCGAGCGGACCCAGTGTTGCCGCAGTGGCGATGCCTGCTGCGAGTTTGAGCCGGCCATTGCCGGTTAAGTGCCGTCGTCACAGACGGTTGGAAACAGGAGCCGGGAGCGTTAGAGTGAAGAGCTGCGTCCGCAGAAAAAGCCGGTCCAGCGTGGGCGGGGCGGGCAGCAAGGCCAAGCGAGTCAACAGGATGCGACCATGACCTGGATCGAAGGGCGGTTTGAGGAAAACGTCATCACCACGACGCTGGAACAGGCAATGAACTGGGCTCAGGAGTCCAGCATCTGGCCGATGACGTTCGGCCTGGCCTGTTGTGCCATCGAGATGATGGCGACCGGGGCCAGCCGCTACGACATCGACCGGTTCGGAGCCGGAGCCTTCCGGGCCACCCCCCGCCAGGCGGATCTGATGATCGTGGCCGGTACGGTGACTTACAAGATGGCCAGTCGTGTGCGCCGCCTCTACGAGCAGATGCCCGATCCGAAGTACGTGATCGCCATGGGGGCCTGCACCGTCGGTGGCGGGCCGTACTTCAAGCATGGCTACCACGTCGTGAAGGGCGTGGACCTGGTGGTGCCGGTGGACGTGTACGTGCCCGGCTGCCCGCCGCGTCCCGAAGCGCTGCTGGAGGGACTGATGCGGATTCAGGACAAGATCAGAGCCCGCCGCCTGACACGGGGCAACACGACCGTGCTGCCCGTGCCCCATCACAGCGGTTACGTCCAGGAGCCGGAGGTGGTTACCGCCTAGTCGCCCGGTGTCGTCAGTCAGTCCGTCGGGGGCTCAGCGAGCACGTGTGTCAGAGCGACGCGCCGTGAGGAGTCGCCTGCCGGGATTCGCGAGTCCACTATTGAACAGTCCGGCTGATCCGTCCGCCGGGAGAGTCAGGGGAAATCTGAGATGAACAGCGTGCTGAAGATCGAGAATCTGCATGTGTCCGTTGGCGAGACGGAGATTCTTAAGGGCGTGAACCTCGAACTGAAGCAGGGCGAGGTGCATGCGTTGATGGGCCCGAACGGGTCGGGCAAGAGTACGCTCGCCTACGCCCTCGTGGGACATCCGAAGTATGAGATCACCGCCGGCACCATCGAGATTGATGGCCGCGATATCGGAGAACTCGATCCCTGCGAACGGGCCCGGCTGGGGCTGTTCCTCGCCTTTCAGTATCCGGTGACGATTCCGGGTGTGCGGGTGGCCGACTTCCTCAGGCATGCGGTCACCAACGTCCGCAATCCCGAACGCAAGGAAGGGGAAGAGCTGATGAGCATGCGGGAGTTCCGCACCGAGCTCCGACAGACCATGCAGGAACTGAACATCGATGCGGAGTTCGCCCGCCGGTATCTCAACGACGGGTTCTCCGGCGGCGAGAAGAAGCGGATGGAGATTCTGCAGTTGGCGATGCTGAAGCCCCGGTTCGCCATTCTGGATGAGACCGACTCTGGTCTCGACAGCGACGCGGTCCGCGTGGTGAGCGAAGGTCTGGCGCAGCTCTCGGGTCCCGAGATGGGTGTGCTGATCATTACGCACCACGAACGTCTGCTCGAATTCAATGTCCCGCAATTCACGCATGTGATGCTGGCGGGGCGGATCGTTGAAACCGGTGATGCGGCGCTGGCGCATGAGCTGCACGCCAGCGGATATGCGGGCGTTCGCGAGCGTCATCCCGATGCCGCCGCTGAGGAAGCCGCCGAGCAGGAACGAGCCGAAGCGACGTCAGGCGTCTGACGGTGCCGAATCACGCAGGTGCGCGGTCGCCGACCAAGCACGCCGTTTGAGCCACTCACGACAGACAGGAGTCACGACCATGTCCACGACCGAAGCTCTCACCAACGACCGCCCCGACATCGGTGTGGGTGCCTACCAGTTCGGGTTCCACGATCCGACTGACAAGTACTCGTTCATGTCGAGGAAAGGGCTCGATGCCAACATCGTCGCCCAGATTTCGGAGATGAAGGGGGAGCCCGGCTGGATGCGCGACTTCCGGCTGAAGTCGTTCGAGATCTTCGAACAGAAGCCCATGCCCACCTGGGGTGGGGACATGTCGGGCATCGATTTCCAGGATATCTACTACTACGTCAAGGCATCGGACAAGCAGGAACGTGACTGGGAGGACGTGCCCGAGGACATTCGGCGCACCTACGACCGGCTGGGCATCCCTGAGGCCGAGAAGAAGTATCTTTCCGGAGTGAAGGCGCAGTACGAGTCCGAAGTGGTCTACGGATCACTGCAGGAGGACCTGGCGAACCAGGGGGTCCTGTTCACCGATACCGATTCGGCTCTGCGCGACCATCCAGAGATCTTCAGGCAGTACTTCGGCACGATCATTCCCCCCAACGACAATAAGTTCGCGGCCCTGAACTCCGCGGTCTGGTCGGGAGGATCGTTCATCTACGTCCCTCCCGGTGTGACGATCGACTTTCCGCTGCAGGCCTATTTCCGGATCAACACGCAGAACATGGGCCAGTTCGAACGGACGCTGATCATTGTCGACGAAGGGGCGGCGGTGCATTACGTCGAAGGCTGTACGGCACCGACCTACAGCAGCGATTCGCTGCATTCGGCGGTGGTCGAAATCGTCGTCAAGGCTGAGGGCCGCTGCCGGTACACGACCATCCAGAACTGGTCGAACAACGTGTACAACCTGGTAACGAAGCGGGCGATGGCCTATCGCGATGCCCTGATGGAATGGGTCGATGGGAACCTCGGGTCGAAGCTGACCATGAAGTACCCGGCCATCTACCTGATGGAGCCCGGGGCCCGCGGTGAAACGCTGTCGATTGCCTTCGCCGGCACCGGGCAGCATCAGGATGCCGGCGCCAAGATGGTGCACTGCGCACCGCATACCTCCAGCCGCGTCATCTCCAAGTCCATCAGCAAGGATGGCGGCCGGGCCGGATATCGCGGACTGGTCAAGGTGCAGAACGGCGCCACCAACTGCAAGAGCAACGTGGTCTGCGATGCGCTGATTCTCGATCCCGAGAGCCGCAGCGACACGTATCCGTACATCGAGGTCGAGGAAGACGACACGGCTATCGAGCACGAAGCCAGCGTCTCTCGCATCGCGGAAGAGCAATTGCTCTACCTGATGAGCCGCGGCCTCACCGAGGCGGAAGCCTCCAGCATGATCGTGACGGGCTTCATCGAGCCGCTGGTGAAGGAACTCCCCATGGAGTACGCCGTGGAGATGAACCGGCTGATCGAGTTGCAGATGGAAGGCAGCGTGGGCTAACAGCCCGTTGTGTTTCGTCAATCGTTTGACGGGCGTGCTATTCTGCGCGGCGGCTTGGTTTTGATCGCACCCCGCGAGGCTCACGCTGGGCATGCGCCGCCGGGCGGAGGTCCGAGCCAATCATCGCCGTGCTCGACAGCTAGAGCGTCGAGACGTCGGACCAGTCCGGAAATGCGGGTTCGTGGTCCTGTCGAAACGCTCGGTCAACGCAGCTTCGCCCAGGTCTGTGAAACGGGCGGAGCGCGGCGAACATGGCTTCGCGGTCTGGAGAACATTAACAGGCGCTACCAGATTCAAACGGCGGCGAGAAACCTGGGCCCTGTTGATGCGTGACCTGTTCGGGATCGGCAAGCCGAACGTGCTGCAGGAGGCCGCAGGTGCGCTGTTGCCTTCGTGGATTGCCCATATCTCCGCATGGTAGCCACTGAGGTGACCCGTCGAGTTTACTGAATCGTCATGAACAGTCAACGATCGAAATCTTACCCGGTCGCCATCCGAAATCTATCGCCGAAACTGATGGCCGAAACATTGAAAACAAACGGGCTGCGAACACCCCGCGGCCTACTATAACCCCACGACATCTCGGCCGTGCAGCCAAGCAGAACGCATGCAGCGGATCGCCGTGCGCCTGGTCCCCGTATCAGTCCACCTTGGAAGAATCCCCTTCGCTCCATCCAAACTGCGAGACCTCGGGCAGGCTCTGTGTCCCCCCCCCCCCCCCCCCCCCCCCCCGCAGGATCTGGCCTCGGCTGCTGGCCGGAAGGGACAACAAATCAGGAGAACGACATATGAAAGTGGTTGATCATCGTCTGTCCTTCGCATGCCCGCCGGAAGTCGAAGAACTGCTGGCGGAGTGTCCGGGATTCCTTGTGGCGTCGAACGTCGACGAGTTGATTGAATTGGCCTGCCGCGATGCCGTGAACGGATGGCATGAGGTCGCGTACGACGTCCCCGGCAGGGGGCGCGTCGTCGAGGCAACGGTATGCCGGGTTCGCAACGGCGTGGCGGCAAACTACGTGGAGCCTTACATGCGTCGGCGCGACCCCGATTGCATGGTCATCGCCGATCAACTTCCCAGCAACAAGTCGCGGTTCCAGGATCGGTTCGGCATCGAGTTCGACGGGGTTCGGCAGTCCACTTTCGAATGGCTCAAGCAACAGGAGCTGGCCGTCTTCCCGTTCATCGCCGGAATGCCGGGCAAGGGAACGGAAGCCATGGTCGTGGCCCCTGCCAATGCTGGCTTCTTCGCGCTCGGGCTGGCCTTGCTTCAGGGGATTCTGGGTCCTGACGATCTGCCGGAGGACTTTTCGCCCGAGGCCGTTGTCTATGTGGCCCCACCCTTCCGCCATACCCATTTCGACGGGAAGCAGGTGGTCGTCCACGATCGTCGCCCCGGGATGCATGAGTTGTTCAGCTACAACCTCTATCCGGGTCCCAGCGCCAAGAAGGGCATCTACGGGGTGCTCCTCAACCTCGGCGAGAAGGAAGAGTGGGTCACAGCGCACTGCTCAACGGTGGAGGTGGTGACGCCTTACGAGAACAAGGTGACCATCATGCACGAGGGCGCCAGCGGCGGCGGAAAGAGCGAAATGCTCGAGCAGATGCACCGCGAGCGCGATGGCAGTTTGTTGCTGGGCAAGAACGTCGTCACTGATGAAGAGCGTTTCTTCACGCTGCCCCGCGGCTGCGCTTTGCAGCCGGTGACCGACGACATGGCCCTGTGCCATCCTTCGTTGCAGAAGGGGGACGGGACGCTCACGGTCATGGACGCCGAGGATGCCTGGTTTGTGCGCGTCAACCATATCCATCGTTACGGCGTCGACCCTTACCTCGAAGAGAGCACGATTCGGCCATCGGCCCCCTTGCTCTTTCTGAATATCGACGCGAAGCCAGAGAGCACGGCTCTGATCTGGGAACACATCGAGGATGAACCAGGGGTGCCGTGCCCGAATCCGCGCGTCGTTATCCCCCGGCAGAACATTGCCGGCATCGTTGATGGAGCTGTTCGAGTCGACATCCGCAGTTTCGGCGTTCGTACGCCACCCTGTACTCGCGAGGCGCCCAGCTATGGCATCATCGGGCTTTTCCACTTGCTGCCACCGGCCCTGGCCTGGCTCTGGAGACTGACAGCCCCGCGAGGGCACGCAAATCCGAGCATCGTCCAGACCGAAGGGATGACCTCCGAAGGAGTAGGCTCCTACTGGCCCTTTGCCACCGGCCGCCGCGTCGATCAAGCCAATCTGCTGCTGGAACAGGTCCTTGAAACCCCTCAGGTACGCTACGTCCTCTCTCCCAACCAGCACATCGGTGCCTGGAGTGTCGGTTTCATGCCGCAATGGGTCATGCGCGAGTACCTGGCCCGCAGGGGCGGAGCAAGATTTACGAAGGAGCAAGTGGTGCCGGCGCGTTGTCCGCTGCTGGGCTACGCACTCCGGGCCCTCATGGTGGAAGGCCAGACGATTGGAAACTGGTTCCTGCGCGTGGACAAGCAGCCCGAGGTCGGTGAAGAGGCATATGACCGGGGAGCTGCGATCCTCAAGGAGTTCTTTGATCAACAACTGAACAAGTTCCTCGATGCGGATCTGATGCCACTGGGCAAGCAGATTATTGACTGCGGCCTCTCAGGCGGCAGTGTGGACGATTACGCCTCGTTGATTCAGGCCGATGTCCTGGTGGACGGGGATTGAGGAGCGGGATGCCGTACCTTGCACCACCGTCGGCAATGACGATGGCGCAGGAACCCTCTTGCACTCCATACCGGGAGGGACGGAGATGCGCAGGCGGGAAGCTCGCCCATCAAGAGCCTGTCTGAGAACTCCTGCGGTTCGACAGGCGATGATGGCGAGTTCCCGTCCCGGAGGGTGCATGCGGCGGCGGTCGGCACGCTCAAGAGGATGCTTCCCGCGGATGGCTTTGCGCCGATAAGTGCCGGCGGATCGAATCGCGGGAATCAATCCCCTATCATGGCTTTGCCCATGGACCTCCGGGTGCCTTCCGTCCCGCGGTTGCGAAGATCGTCAAGCAGAACCTTCCCTGGCTGCGGATATTGCTTACGGTCAAGGGGAGCGAGATTACCCGGACGCTGTGCCCCGGATTCTCATTATCACGGGCTTCTCGGTCATCGTCACGGTTCTCGAGGCGCTCTCCGACATCGATGACGGATACTCCCTGACCCCGGTCCCCTTCACGCTCATCGGCCTGGCGGTCAGCATCTTCCTCGGCTTCCGCAACAATGCGTCCTACGACCGCTACTGGGAGGCGCGAAAGCTGTGGGGGCGGTTGGTCAACACCTCCCGTTCCTTCGCGCGGCAGGTGCTGACGCTGGTGGGGCCCCCCAGTGATGAGATCGGCAGCGGCCGCCTGGTACGCGCCTTTCAGGAAGACCTGGTCCGACGGACCGTCGCCTATGTGCATGCCCTGAGACATCACCTCCGCAACAGCGACCCCTTTCCCGATTTGCAGCGTTTCCTGCCCGAGGAAGAACTGCAGCACCTGCGGACCCAGGTGAATGTCCCGATCGCGATCCTGCAGGACATCGGCCTCCGCCTGCGCGGGGCGTGGAGAGACGGCTGGATCTCCGAGTATCACCTCCCGGTTCTCGAAGCGAGCCTCACCGATCTCACCGACATCCAGGGTGGGTGCGAGCGTATCAAGAACACGCCCATCCCCTTCGCCTATACCGTGCTTACGCACCGCATCGTCGCGTTCTTCTGTTTCGCGCTGCCGTTCGGACTGGTTCGCACCGTCGGTGCACTCACGCCGGTCGTGGTGCTGCTGATCTCCTACGCGTTCTTCGGTCTGGATGAGATCGGCGATCAGGTCGAGGAACCCTTCGGCACCGAGGCGCAGCATCTCCCGTTGAACGCCCTCTGCCGGACCATCGAGATCAACCTGCTGCAGGCGATCGACGACGACGACGTGCCGCAGATGCTGCAGCCGGACGATGGCATTCTGCTGTAGTCAAGCCGGGTGGATGCGGCGGAGCGCAAAGCACCAGGGCATCCTGTCGATTCGACAGGGTGCATGCCACTTCGTTCCATGCACCCGGCGAAACCTACCGCAACGTCACCACGGTCTGCAGACGACCGTCGGGCGGAGCCACTTTGATGCGGTCGCGTTGTGTGCGGCGAGGATGTGCGGGAGTCGCCTGCCGCGCGAGTTCACGGTCGGCGAAAGCAGACACGGCGGCGCTGAAGGCCTTTTGTCGCAAACCCCGAACCGTAAGGGCATAGCCGGTGAGGGCCCCACCGATCAGCACGAGAGACGCCAGTCGCAGCACTGGCGAGACCGGAGAGATCGTGTCGACGAGCATCGTTCCCAGGCCGGTCGCGGCCATTATTCCCCGCAGGTTGTCCATCGAGATGCGCATCGGTTTCTCTCAGTCCTCCGCAGCCGCGGAGTCGGTTTGTGATCAATGAGGGGCAGCGCAACCCGGACACGTCAGCGCGGTCGGGGTTCGCGCCCGGGGCCCGCCGGTGGTCTGGGTCCGCGACCCGCACCACGTCGGTCCCCCGGTGCGTCGTGGTCTTCCGGATCTTCCGGAGTCACACCCATGACGATCTCGAAGTTGGCCGCCAGGTCGCCGGTGGGAGAGTCCTCAATCGGCGTGAAGTCGACGGCCACCATCTTCTGCAGACGGGGATCCCGGATCCCGCGAAACAGGAAGTCCCCGGCATTCTGCCCATGGCCGTTGACGAACATCTGTGTCGTCAACAGCCGTTGGCCGCTCTGGCTGACGGCGAAGTGAATGTGCGGGGTACGACCGGGGTAAGGGACCGGCTTGATCGTGCGGAAGTAGTACTGTCCGTGGCGATCCGTCAGGAATCGGCCGTAACCCTGGAAGTTCGTGTCGCGTGTCTGGCGATTGTCGCTCCCGGTGTGCAGATAGGCGCCCTGGTGGTCCACTTGCCAGATCTCGATCAATGCGTTGCGAACCGGTTCGCCGGCGGGGCTGAGCAGGCGACCCGTCAGATGCGTAATCTCCCCCACCGCCGGGGTGAGGGCATCGTTGATGATCAGCAGGTCGTTGTCGGTGTCGAGCGGCAGTTTGTCGGGATAGAACGGACCCTCCGCAATCCGCGGCGTAAGCAACTGCTCGGCGAAGAGACCCGGGGTGGTGAAGGCGGCTGCGCCGAAGGCCATTCCCTGCAGAAACCGGCGTCGGCCGTGGGGCATCAGGTCCATCATGGGCACTCGCTTCTCGGTCTGAAGGACGGGCGATCTGCGCGAGGGACCTTCGCCAGCGACGGTTCAGGGCCTCTCTCTTCAAGGTTACCGCAGAAGGACCCTCCGGGTACACCGGCTCTGCCTCAGACCGGTCGGCCGGGCAGGCCTCCGGTCAGCCAGGCGACGACCTGCGCGTCGAGCCAGCGGCGGTCGGCGGCGTGTTCTCGCTGGGTGATGTAACCCAGGTGTCCGCCACCTTCACTGAGATGCAGACTGACTTCAGCCGGACAAGCGAGCGACTCGAGCAGGTGGGGAGGCACCATTGGATCGTCACGCGCGGAGAGGATCAGCGTCGGCACGCGAATGGCCGGCACAAACTGGGCGGCACTGTTCTGCCGGTAGTAGTCGGCGGCGTCCACGTAGCCGGCGCGCGGCGCCGTGAACTGGTCGTCGAAATCGATGATCCGCCGCGGTCGTCGCCCCGACTTCGCCAGTGGGTTGTCGACACACCACTGCGGCGTGGTGAGCATCTGCTCGTAGAGCAGCCGCGAGAAATGGCGATCGTACAGACCGCGCGCGGCCCGCGCGATGTTGTGCGTGCAGGCCTGCAGATCGACAGGGGGATTGACGGCGGCGGCCCGGCAGAGAGTGTGAGGAAGTCGCTGCGGATCCTCTCCCAGCCATTTCAGCACGATGTTCCCGCCCAGCGAGAACCCGGCCACGACGAGGGGGGACGCGGGTGCTGTGTCCTGTGCGAACCCCGCGACCGCCTGCAGGTCGTCGGACCTGCCGGCATGATAGGGGTGCTGTGCCAGTCCGCGTCCGGCGCCGCAGCCACGCAGATTGATGCGCAGCGTCCGCAGTCCTGCGGCGCGCAGCCGGCGGGCGATCCGTACCATGTAGGGGCTGGCCGCACAGCCGCACATGCCATGCACGAGGAGGGCGATCGGCTCGCCAGAGGTCCAGCGCTCAGGGGCCTCGTCGTGAAGGATGAGTTGATCCCCATCCGGCAGGCGCAACGCCTGAAGCGTGCAGTGGGCCGAGTCGGCCAGCTGCCGATTGAACCAAGCCCCCGCGAGAGTCTGCAGGTGCCCGTTTTTCAGCAACGGATGAGGCCGAAAGGGAGGCGGCTGGAAGCGGATCACCCGATCGTCGCCAGACATTGTCCGCTGGCGACCTGTTCGCCCACGCTGACATCCACGCTCACCACCCGGCCGCCCACCGGCGCATTCACGGGGACTTCCATCTTCATGGCCTCGAGCACGAGGAGCGCCCGGCCTTCGTCGATGGTGTCACCTTCATTCACCAGCACCTTCAGCACGCGTCCGGGCATCTGGGCATGGACGGCGTGCGCTTCGGCGACCGCCACAGGCGCTGCGCCCGCCGCAGCGGCGTCCTCGGCTGGACGCAGATCGACGCTGTAGGCACGGCCATTCACCAGGGCCGTGTTGCCATCAATCTCGAGACGGTACTTCTGGCCATTGACGGTGATGGCGTACGCGGCGGGACCCGTGGCGGGGCTGGCGGCCGTCGCAGCCGGTGCCGTCGCGGCAGACTTGTCGATCTTGCGAACGCCGACTTCCGCTTTCCCGTTGAGGAAGGCGATGCCCTTGTCCTTGCAGGTAGCGACGATGAACAGGTTCTCGTCGGTCTCGTCGAACCCTTGTTCACGACAGGTGCGTCGGGCCGCTTCGAGCCCCTTCTTGGGGTCGGCATCGTTCAGTTCGATCGGAGGCGTCGTCGTCGGCTCCAGACCGAGCTGCTCACTCGCCAGCCGGACGACCTCTGCATCAGGGGGCACCGGAGTCTTCCCGAAGTACCCGAGCACCATCTTGCCGTAAGGCTCGGCGATCTTCTGCCACTCGCCGAACATCACGTTGTTGAAGGCCTGCTGGAAGTAGAACTGCGAGACGGGGGTCACGGTGGTGCCGAAGCCCCCCTTGCGGACAACTTCGCACATCGCCCGGATCATGTCCGGGTAGCGGTCCATGATGCCGTTGTCGCGCAGCATCTGGGTGTTGGCCGTCAGCGCGCCGCCGGGCATGGGGCTCCAGGGGATGAGCGGTTCGACCGCCACGGCTTCGGGCGGGAGGAAGTAGTCGGCCATGCCTTCCTTGAAGACTTCCTCGGCCTCGCGCACCTTGTCAGCATCGATGTCGAGGGTGTAGTTCGTCCCGCGCAGGGCATGCCACATCACCAGGATGTCGGGCTGGCAGGTGCCCCCCGAGCAGGGCGCCATCGAGAGGTCAATGGCATCTGCACCGGCATCGAGTGCCGCCTTGTTCCCCTGCACGCTGATGCCGGCCGTCTCGTGCGTGTGGTAGTGGATGAAGGCGTCGCTGCCGAGGATCTTGCGGGCCCGCTTGATGGTTTCGTGCACCGTGCTCGGGACGCAGGTCCCGGAGGCATCCTTGAAGCAGACACTGTCGAAGGGGATGTCGGCGTCGAGAATGGCCCGCAGTGTCTTCTCATAGAAGTCGGCGTCGTGGGCCCCTTCGCAGCCGGGGGGAAGCTGCATCAGCGTCACGCAGACCTGGTGCTTCAGGCCGTGCCGGGCGATGCACTGCCCCGAGTAGACGAGGTTGCCGACGTCGTTGAGGGCGTCGAAGTTGCGGATCGTCGTCATGCCATGCTTTTTGAACAGCTTGGCGTGCAGATCGATGATGTCCGACGACTGCGATTCGAGGCCGACGACGTTGACGCCCCGCGCGAGCGTCTGCAGGTTCGCCTCCGGACCGGTCGTGGCCCGGAAGGCATCCATCATGTCGAAGGCGTCTTCGTTGCAGTAGAAGTACAGCGACTGGTATCGCGCGCCCCCCCCGGCCTCGAAGTAGGTGATCCCGGCATCCCGGGCGGCGGCCAGTGCCGGCAGGAAATCCCTGGTGAAGACCCGCGCTCCATAGACGGACTGAAATCCGTCCCGAAACGCCGTACACATGAAGGTGATTTTTTTCATCGTTGGTTGAGAGACAAGGGCCGAGTGACAAGAGTCAAGTGCCGGTGATCTTAGAGCGCAGTCCGCTCAGCATTCGGCTCGATTCTTCTCCTTGTGACAACAGGTCGTAGATTTCCTGCGAGGTGATGAGACCCTGCTGATTGGCGATCATTCCGTGTGAGAGTGCTTCCATCAGGGATCCATAGGCGATTTCCAGAAATCTGGCAAAGTCCTTGTCGGAGACACGACCACTTCCCTCGGCGATGTTGGCAGAGATCGACACCGCGGCACGTCGCATCTGGCTGGTCAGCCCAAATCGTTCATCGGTGGGAAACGTTTTCGTCAACTCATAGATGTGGTTCGCAAATTGAACAGCCTTTTGCCAGACCTCCAGCTTCTGAAACCGGAACATGGCCCACCGCTTGTCTCTTGTCTTTCTGCACTTGTCTCTCGTGACTACTTCACCAGCACCGACCACAACACGCCGGCGGCAATGGCGCTGCCGATGACGCCCGCCACGTTGGGGGCCATGGCGTGCATCAACAGCATGTTGTGCGGATCCTCTTTCTGACCCACCATCTGGGCCACACGCGCCGAGTCGGGAACGGCCGACACCCCGGCCGCACCGATCAACGGGTTGATCTTGTCCGTCAGGAACAGGTTCATGAATTTCGCGAACAACACGCCACCGGCGGTCGCCACCGCGAACGACGCGGCCCCCAGCGCAAAGATCTTGAGGGAATCGGGTCTCAGGAAGGTATTCGCCTGCGTGCTGGCCCCGACCGACAGCCCCAGCAGAATGGTGACAGAGTCGATCAGGGCATGTCGGGCGGTCTCCGCCAGGCGGTTCGTCACGGTGCTTTCCTTCAACAGGTTGCCGAAGAACAGCATGCCCAGCAGCGTCAGTGCACCGGGCGCGATCAGGGCACAGATCAGGAATGCGGCCACGGGAAAGATCATGCGTTCGCGCTTCGAGACTTCGCGAGGAGGCTTCATGCGGATCAGCCGCTCCTCCCGCGTCGTCAGCAGCTTCATGATCGGTGGCTGGATCACCGGGACCAGCGCCATATACGAGTAAGCCGAAATGGCGATCGCGCCGAGCAGTTCCGGCGCGAGTTGCGAAGAGAGGAAGATGGCGGTCGGGCCGTCGGCTCCGCCGATGATGCCGATCGACGCCGCCTGCGCCGGCGTGAAGTTCAGCAGCAGCGCCCCGAGCAGGGTGAGGAACACGCCCACCTGTGCGGCTGCACCGAGCAGGACCAGCTTGGGGTTCGAGAGCATGGTCGAGAAGTCGGTCATGGCCCCGATGCCCAGGAAGATGAGCGGCGGGAACAGACCGTACTTCACGCCGAAGTAGATCTGTGAGAGCACGCTCGAGTTCTGCAGGCTCCCTTTGCCGCCTTCGATGATCGGTCGCCAGTCGTCATAGACCCCCAGCGACATCGTCGACACGTAGGGGATGTTCCCCACGATCATGCCGAATCCGATCGGGACCAGCAGCAGCGGCTCGTAGTCCTTGCGGATGGCCAGGGTGATGAACACGATCCCGATCAGGATCATGATGGCATTGCCCAAGGTCATCTGGGCGAAACCGGTGCTGCTCAAAAACTCAATGAAGATGTCCATGCGTCAATAGTTCAGGGACGTGGGTGCCAGCACAGCCGGCGGTAGGACCGTCAGCCTCAGCCCTTGCGGCGACGGTGATGCAGGGCTAGGCCAATGGCCGCAACGAGGGTCTCCTCAGGCACCGCTCGAGCCGAGGCGCCTCCCGCCGACGGGACCGAGGCAGGGCCATGATGATGGCTGACCTCCGGGAGCAGATTGTTCAGTTGCGCGAGCATCCTGGGGAGGGCGCTGATGAACAGACTCACCAGCATCAGGGCCACAAACACGATCAGAATGCCCGTGATCGACAGTGCGATCCCATTGGCATTCACGACATTCTGCCACCCCTGGTTCATCTCCGCGCCTTCCTCGTGATCATGCGGCTTTGGCGGGCCGTCCCGCGTGCGTCACGCGCTCGCAGGTCGCCCAATGTAGTTGCTCCTGCAGCGAAACGCACGCGTGCGGTCACTGTGACGATTCGCACACTTTTCAGCGCGACAGGAAGCGTGTGGACCGGGCGTAATGCACAGTCAGAGTCCCGAGGGCGATCGCGAGCAGCAGCAGGCCCGCAGTTCCGCGCTCTCCCGCGGCCAGCAGCAACAGCAGCGGCAACGCCGCAAGGCCCAGCATCCCCAGCGAGGGCTTCCAGGCCAGCAACTGCTCCACGACCAGCAGCAGCAGCAGTCCGGTCAGCAGCAGGCCCGCGAGCGAACTGGTCTCGGCGGTCTGAGGCGTTTCGATCCCACTGCGGTCGGTCGACGTCGGCAGTTCAAGGCTGGTCCCCCGGGGGATGAGGATCTGCAGGGCCTCTGCGTCCAGCGGTTGCAGGTCGCTCTCCCGTTCGTCGATCTGCACCGGCACCAGTTCGAGGCGATTGAGGGGCACGCCGCACTGCAGACGGTACAATCCCGCCTCGCGTGTCGGGGAGAAGGTCACCGTCGTCTCACGTTCCCCCACTTCCGGGGTCACGCGCACGCGGTGCCCATCCGGAGTCTGCACCGTCACCGGCATGCCGAAGGCCGTCACCGGATAACTGCGCACGATCGGCTGACCAACCCGCAGTCCGGCGTCGTCGGCCGAGCCGGCCGCAGCATATCGAACCAGTTCATGGATCATCGGCAGGAAGCTCGGCCACAGTGCCCAGCTACCCCACTGATCATCGAGGGAGGAGGACACCAGCAGGACACGGCCCGCTCCCAGATCGCGTTCGACCAGCAGCGGATCACCGTTGCCGAATCGCACCGCCGGTCGGACGGCCGATGATTCGGGAATGCGGAGGCGCACATATCTGTAGAAGTTGGCCGAGGTCAGCCCGGCCTCGGGATTGCCGGCGAACGGGCCAACCACGGGATGTGTGAAGTCCTCCGGATCGATGCGAAACGGCTCCGCCAGACTGCGCAGGTCGCCGACCGATTCGAGGAACTCGACCGGCAGCAGCCCGGTCTCGTCCGGATGGAGCAGCTCGTTGTAGTTATCCAGCTGCACTTGGTCTCCCAGTCCCAGCACCAGCCCCCCGCCGGTCTCGACGAAGGATCGCAGCCGCTCCACTTCCGGCCGACTGAGAAACGCGACGTCACACAGAAACACGACGTCGAACGCGCTCAGCTCGGTACTGGCCAGTTCCCCTTCGCTGATGGTGCTCGTCCGCAGCGGGAGTGTGGGGTTCATCGCGGTTCCGCCCGATCCGACCCCGGCGAAAGGTTGCAGTGCCAAGGCCACGTAGTCGGTCGCGCGACCCAGCACGTCGATCGACTCGCGCCCATTCACCAGCAAGACCGCAATTTCCGGCCGGATGCGCAGCGACAGCGACCGTCGATCGTCGGCAGGCAGACCGTCTTCGGCGATTCGCACCTCGATGGCCTGCGGTCCCGGCTCGTCCCATTGGGTCACGAAGGGGACGGTGACTTCGCCGCCCGTCGGGACATCGATGGTCTGGGTCTGACGCACCTCACCCTGGACGAGCAGCTCCACAGTCACCGACGGTCGGGGCTGGCGGCCGAAGTGCCTGATGCGGGCCTCGATCCGCACCGGCTTGCCGATCGTCGCCGCCAGGGTGTCCACCTGCAGTTGCGTGACAGCGGTGTTCGCCGCCGGCCGTCCGAGGTGGATCAGTTCCAGCGCATCGGCCCGTTCGAGCCGCTCGATGGCCTTGCGGATTCGCTCCCGATCGGCGGGGGACTCGGGCCGCCAGTTCGACTGCTGAAAATCACTCACGAGAGTCACGCGCTCTGCGCTGGTCGCCCGAGGGGGTTTCGAGCAACTCGGCGGCCCGTTCCAGGGCTGCTGCCACATCCCCGAATTCCTGCGAGCGCAGGCCCCGGTCGATCTCCCGCAACACGGCGGCATGGTCGAAGGCCGGCTGGGCAATGATGTCCTGCGGTGGTGCCTCGCCGATGCGCACCACCTGAAACGCATCCCCCGGGTTGGCCGATTCGACGAGGCCCTGCACCCGTTCCCGCGCCCGGTCCCGCCGCGAGACGCCGTCCTCCCGGTAGTCCATGCTCAGCGAGGTATCCAGCACGATCAGTTGCCGGGTGGACACGTTTCGTCCCGTGAGCCAGTCGGCCGATTCGAGGAACGGCTCTGCCAGGGCGAGCACGGCCAGCAGAACGATCAGCGAGCGTACCAGCACGAGTAACAGCGACTCCAGCCGCAGCCGGCGGGACTGCGATCGCGCTGCCGCCCGCAGGAACTGCATCGCGGCCCAGGGCTCCTCCCGGTACCGACGTCGGTACAGCCACTGGATCAGCAGCGGAATCCCCACCAGCAGCAGGCCCCACAAGAGGGCCGGGCTGAGGAATCCGAAGGCCAGCAGACATCCCGGTGTGATCATCGGCAGTGCCCAGGGAACAACACGCGGTCGCGTGCCCCTCACGGTCTGGTCAGTTTCGGCTGCGTCCTCGACGCAGCAGGCTCGACAGCATGGCATCGAGGGGACGGTCGGTCCGGATCAGACGGTAGTCCATGCCCAGGTCCCGTGTGATGCGCTCTGTGCTGTGCAGGAATCGCGAGAACTCCTCGCGATAGGCGCGACGCAACGCACGTGGATCCACCCGCCGCTCACCGGTTCTCTCCAGCCCCACAAACCGTGTCGATTCCTCGAAGGGAAAGTCCTGCTCGGCCGGGTCGATCACCTGTCCGATGATGACATCGTGCCTGCCATGTCGCAGCAGCTTCAGGCCCCGCTCGAACCCCGCCTCGTCGGCGAACAGGTCGCTCAGCACCACGACGATGCTGCGGGACTTCAGACGGCTGGCAGCGGCATGCAGAGCCGGCTCCAGCGAAAGGGCCGGCATCTCGGACGATGGTTCGACATCGGCAGGCCCGGTGGGTGACGGCCCATCCACGGTCGCGACTCGCGACGGTTCGGTCTGTTCCAGAATCTTCAGGATGGGATCGAACTGTGACGCGCTCCCGAGGGTCGCAACACCTGGTCGAGCCGGTGCTCGAACGTCATCAGTCCGACGGCATCCTGCTGGCGCAGCACCAGCGACGCCAGCGCGGCGGTCAGGGCGGCGGCGTACTCGAGTTTCGACAAGGCCGCGTCCGCCGACCGGTACCGCATCGATTCACTCACGTCCAGCAGCAGCTGACAGTGAAAGTTCGTTTCTTCTTCGAATTGCTTGAGGAAGTAACGGTCGCTCTTGCCGTACAGCTTCCAGTCGACGTACCGCAGGTCATCCCCAGGAACGTATTGACGATGCTCGGCAAACTCGACCGAGATCCCATGATGGGGGCTGCGATGCTTTCCGGAGATCAGGCCCTCGACGATCGTCCGTGCCCGCAGTTCGAGTCCCGACAGTTTCGCCAGCAGTTCTGGTGTGACGCCCGTGGGGAGTGTTGTGGCTCCGCGCGGTCCGGATTGATCCCGGGAGGGAGGGGCATTCGTCGCTGGCGGGGCATCCTTCACCGGTCAGCTCCCGCGCGACGGTGACGCGAACATCCGCGGCAGTCGATCGAAGGGCGATGTCTCGAGGGGATCGGTGGGGATCAACTCCAGCAGCCGGCGGATGATCTCGTCGGGCGTGACGCCATCGGCCTCGGCATTGAAGTTCGTGACGATGCGATGCCGGATGACCGGTGCAGCGACCGCCTGCACATCTGCGAGGCTCACCGCCGCTCGCCCCTGCAGGAGCGCCCGGGCCTTCGCCGCCTGCACCAGGTGCTGACTGGCCCGCGGGCCGGCCCCCCAACTGACGTAGTTGTCGATGAAGTCCGGCACCCCGGGCGTCGCGCGTCGCGTCAGACGGGTCAGCGAGGTCGCATACCTCAGGATGTGGTCCGCACACGGGATGCGGGTTGCCAGTTCCTGAAGCTGCAGCAACTCCTCGTGCGACAGGACGGTCTCCAGCGGCGCAGGTTGCCGACGCACCGGATGGCTCACGATCTCGAACTCTTCCTCTTCCGTCGGATACTGCACGTGAATCTGCAGCATGAACCGGTCCTGCTGCGCCTCGGGCAGCGGATAGGTCCCTTCCTGTTCGATCGGATTCTGGGTGGCGAGCACGAAGAACGGTTCCGGCAGACGGTACTGCTGTCCGGCGACCGTCACCTGATGCTCCTGCATGGCCTCGAGCAGCGCGGCCTGCGTCTTGGGCGGCGTCCGGTTGATCTCGTCGGCCAGCACGACGTTGGCGAAGATCGGTCCCTTCACGAAGCGGAACTCGCGGGCACCCGTGGCCCGGTCCTCCTGCAGCAGTTCCGTCCCGGTGATGTCGGCCGGCATCAGGTCGGGAGTGAACTGGATGCGGTTGAAGCTCAACTCGAGGGCGTCGGCCAGCGTGCGGACCATCAGCGTCTTGGCCAGTCCGGGCACGCCGACCAGCAGGCAATGCCCGCCCGCCAGAATCCCGATCAACATCTCGTCGATGACGGCCCGCTGACCGATGATCCGCTTCCCCAGTTCCCCCAGCAGCCGGGCGTACGCGGCCGTCAGACGCTGCAGTACGGCGGCGTCATCACGCCGCCGTTCCGGGGCGTCTGACGGGTCCGATGTCGGGGAGGGTGGGTTCACGATCAGGGAATCACGGGGCGTGGGCAGGGATCAGCTCCAGCACGAAGTCGCCGTTGGCCTGCATCCGCTCCAGCAGTCGCTCGTGCAGCAGCGCCACCACGGCCTGAACGTCCGGATCCTCCGTGCCGATCAGATTCGTCGTCTCCGCGGGGTCCTCGCTCAGATGATACAGCTCGTCGCGCTCCGGGTTGAGGAAGTCACGGATCAGCTTCCATTCGGATGTGCGGTACATCCGCATATGCGTGCTCGACTGATGATGCGTGCTGTACTCCGCATAGAAGTCGTTGTCCCAGTTCGCGGCCTGTCCCCGCAGCAGCGGCACGAGATTCCGCCCGCGGATGTTCGCATCGGTCGGGACATCGACCGCCGCCATCGCCAGAATCGTGGGAAACCAGTCCAGGTTGCCCACCGTCTGTTCGATGATCGTGCCCGGTGCCGTCACGCCCGGCCAGCGGACCGCCGTCGGCACACGAATCGAGTGGTCGTACATGTTCGGTCGCTGTCCACGAGGGACGTTCTTCGTGCCGGCCGGCGGGTCCGTCAGGATCCAGTGCCCATTCCCCTTATGCCAGATGCCGTTGTGACCCATGTTGTAGCCATGGTCGCTGCTGTAGATGACGATCGTGTTGTCCGTCAGCCCGAGGACGTCGAGCTCTGCCATCAGCCGCCCGATGTTCCGATCCACGCTCGCGACACTGGCCAGGTATTCGCGAGTCACCTTCTTCACCCGCGCGACATCCAGCAGCGGATAATCGGGATTCGGAATCGTCGGCTCGAGGTCCGCGAAGGGGGCCCAGTCTTCATCACGAACTGGCAGCCACGCCGCATGCGGAGCCCGGAAGTGCAGCGACAGCGCGAACGGTGCCTGGCGAGGGTCGTGCAGCCGCAAATACCGGATCGCCTCATCGGTCAGAATGTCCGGCGTGAAGCCGTGGACCACCTGCTCCTGGCCATTCACTTCGAGATCGGGATTCCGGGGCCGCGTCCCTCCCGCCCGAAAGCCCATGAAGTATTCGTAACCCCGCTGCGTCGGGTGCTGATCGTCACGGGTTCCCAGGTGCCACTTCCCGATCAGCGCGGTGCGATAGCCCGCCTGCTGCAGCAGGCGGGGCCAGGTCGGCACTTCGGGACCCAGCCCCAGGTCGTCTTCGGCACCCGGCTTGATCCAGTCGGTAATCCCCAGCTCGCTGCCGTAGCGACTGGTCAGCAGCGACGCGCGCGAGGGGCTGCAGACGGGTGTGACCGTGAAGCTGTTGACCAGGTACGCCCCAGAATTGAACAGGGTGTCGAGATGCGGGGTCTGCACCTGCGGCAATCCGCCCACCCCCACGGCCCAGGGAGCCTGGTCATCGGTGAAGACGAACAGGATGTTCGGGCGGGCCGCCTCCGCCGCCGCAGCACACAGCCACAGCGTCAGCAGGCCGCAGATCGTTGCTCTCACCGAAAACCGCGGGCTCATGAGCAATCCTTGTGGCTGGCAGCGTGTGACAGGGATCGTTGGCAGAGATCGTGGGGCTTCAGACAACCCACTGTTGCGATTATGCGGGCGGCGACAACAGCTTCGCAAGGGCGCGCACCAACGCCGGAGGATCATGGCCCGGCACCGGGCGTGCGATCTCCGTGGATCTTCGTTACCTTCGGCGAATCCTGCTTCAGAATTCCGGTCGTCTGCACGAGGAGTCGTGATGAGCACCTGTCGCCATTTGCCGGTGTCCCTGCTGATGCTCTGCTGCCTGTCTTCGACCTCGACACACGCCGCCGACTTTGCCAGCAACTGGGATCAGCAGCACAATCGCATCTGGATTGGCCCGCAGTACTGGAGCAACCCGCTGGAGAACTGGCGGCTGCACGATGGGCGGCTCGAATGCGTCAGTCCGCAGGCCGGCGACAACGTGCACTTGCTCACCCATCAGCTCACCGCCGAGCCGGGTACCTTCGAGATCAGCGCTGTCGTGGGTCTGCAGGAGGGTGCGGATGGCGTCGGTTCCGTCGGGTTCGAGATCGGGATCAGGAGCGAACTGGGAGACTACCGCAGCAGCCTGCTCCGGGGGACGGGGCTGCGGGTCGTGCTCACCAGTGAGGGTGAAGTCCAGACGGGACTGGGCCGGCGCAGCCCGGCACCATCCAGTTGGGCGTGGCGGACGACATCATCCAGCGACTGAAGTCCGGCGGCGTGCGGATTCGCTGGTTCACCGAGGGGGGCGAGGACGGACTGGCGTTCCGCTTGCACGATCCCGAGACCGACGAGCTGATCACCGTCGCGGGCGTGGGTGATGTCAAGGGGGTCGATCTCTCCGGGAACATCGCGATCGTCCACAACCCAGTCTGGGGGGAGGAGCGCAGCAACGTCAGGCGCGCGGTCGCGGTGCGGCCCGGTTCTGGGTGCGCGATCTCAGACTCTCCGGGACGAAGGTCACCGAACAACCGGAACACGCCTTCGGTCCCATTCTGTACGCGATGCACACGCTCAGCCGCGGCGTCCTGAAGATGACCGCCCAGATGCCTCCGCTGGGCGCCGAGGACAGCCCGGTGGTGCGGCTCGAAGTTCCGCTTGAATTCGCGCGGGAGCTCCTGGGGGTTCCGGGGGTGGAGGCGACGGCCCCGGCGCCGGATGAGCGCGGGGCCGAGGTGCTGTGGACGCCGATCGCGCGGGCCAACATCGACCGCCTGTCCTGCACAGCACACTTCCGCATTCCCCGCTGGCCCGACACGCGCGCTGTGCCCTACCGTCTGGTGTACGACCTGCAGTCCCGCTCGGGGGAGGTCACGTCGGACCACTTCACCGGCGTGGTACGTCGCGATCCGGTCGACAAGGAGACGATCTCGGTCGCCGGGTTCACTGGGCACCAGGACACGGCGTTTCCTAACGAGCTGCTCGTGTCGAACGTGCTGAAGCACGATCCGGACCTGTGCCTGTTCACGGGGGACCAGATCTATGAGGGCAATGGGGGGTATGGTCTCGTTCGCAATCCGGTCGATCTGGCCACCTACTGCTATCTGCGGAAGATGTGGCTGTGGGGCTGGTCGTTCCGCGAGGTCTTGCGGGACCGGCCGTCGTTCGTGCTGCCCGATGACCACGATGTCTACCAGGGGAACATCTGGGGCGAGGGGGGCAAGCCGACCAAGGACGGGATCAACGATCACGATGCTGGTGGCTTCGCAGAGCCGGCGGACTTCGTCAACGCCGTGTTTCGCACCCAGGCCGGTCATCACCCCGATGCCTGGGATCCGACACCGATGATGCAGGGAATCGACTGCTGGTACGGGGACTGCGTGTACGGCCGGATCAGCTTCGCCATCATCGAGGACCGGTACTTCAAGTCGGGACCGGCAGGCAAGGTCAACAGCTGGCCCGGACGTCCCGATCACGTCAAGGACCCGAACTTCGACACCACGAAACTCGACAAGCCCGGACTGGTGCTGCTCGGGGACCGGCAGTTGAAGTTCCTGGAAGACTGGGCCGCCGATTGGCGCGGCGTCGACATGAAGTGCGTCTGTTCGCAGACGATCTTCTGCAACCTCGCCAACTACCACGGCGGGAACCAGGAGTTCATCTTCGGGGACCTCGACTCCAACGGCTGGCCCCAGACCGGCCGCAACAAGGCGGTCGCTGCCATGCGGCAGGGCGTGGCGTTCCACTATGCGGGAGATCAGCACCTCCCCTCGATTGTGCACCATGGGATCGACACCTGGCGCGACGCAGGCTGGTCGTTCTGCGTCCCGTCGACCGCCGCCGGGTATCCCCGGTCGTGGCGTCCGGATGACGAGGGCCGCGCCGTTCAGAATCGTCCAGAGCCC
Source organism: uncultured Planctomycetaceae bacterium (assembly GCA_963715185.1). GTDB lineage: Bacteria > Planctomycetota > Planctomycetia > Planctomycetales > Planctomycetaceae > CAVPPT01. The sequence continues at coordinate 766,306 of CAVQRG010000003.1, read as the reverse complement.
GGGTTGCCCGACACCGGCGACTACCGGGATGCGTTCGGGAACTACATCACGGTCTTCGCCATCGGGAACCCGGAGCTCAAGAATCGCCGGCCCATCCTCGAACTGCTGCACGACAAGGCCTCCGGGTATGGTCTGGTCCATTTCCACAAGTCCGACCGCACGATCACCATGGAATGCTTCAAGCTGATCTTCGATGCGGACAACCCGCGGCCCGAGGATCAGTTCCCCGGCTGGCCGCGGACCATCAGCATGTTCGAAAACGACGGGCGGTCCGCCGTGGCGCATCTGCCGACCATCAACGTCTCAGGGCTGACGGACCCCGTTGTGCAGGTCGTCGACGAGTCGAACGGGGAGATCGTCTACACGATGCGGGTGCCGGGGCCGTCGTATCGGCCGAAGGTCTTTCGCCCGGGGACCTACTCGGTGCATGTGAGCGATCCGGACACCGGCGTCAGCCGGTCGCTCACGGGTCTGGCCTCGGAGACAGACGAAGCGGGTTCGACGGTCGAGGTCTCTTTCGAGTGAGCGGAAGCTCCAGTCCGGTATGCTCTGCAGTTTGCGATTCGTGAGGCCGTGATGATGGGGCACGCTCTGGAATTTCGCCACGGTCTCCTCTTGCTGGCGGCGGGGTGCCTGCTGCTCTGTCCCCGGGTCGGCGCCAGGGTGCATGCGGATGCATCCCTCCTGTTCGATGCGAACGCCGTGGACGAGTCGGCAGGTGGCGTGGACTGCTATCGGATCGAGACGCCCGCAGCGGTCTACTACCTGGAGAAGTCGGGGGCCGGTCTGTCGAGCCTCCTCGATCGCGAGGGGAATGACTGGCTGAGCTTTCATCCGGAGGCGGGGAGCGGGGCTGCGGGAGAGTATCGGGGCTTTCCCAACGCCGTACATCAGCAGGCGGGCAACTACTTTCATCCGCGCAACCAGGGGACCGAGCCGGCCACCACGACCGTGGACTACGCCGGTGACGACCGCGTGACGATTTCGGTGGAGTCTCACAACCGGCTCTGGGCCGGTCGCTACGACTTCTGGCCGACGCATTGCACATTCACAATGACGCGAATGCCTGCCGGGTTTCGCTACTGGGTGCTCTACGAAGGGACGCCCGGCGGCCAGTTCGATGCCGATGACTGGTGGCTGACGTCGGCCTCGCCTGCGCCCACGTCGGTCATGACACCACACGAAGGAGACATTCCGGCGCCCGAGTGGATCGCCTTCGGGGATCCGCGGATGTCGCGCGTGCTCGTCCTGCGGCATCACGAGGATGATGAGCATCCCGATCGCTTCTATCAGATGCGGAAGGAGATGACGGTGTTCGGCTTCGGACGTCAGCAGCTCGACAAGTTCCTCGATCGGGTGCCCCAGTCCGTTTCCCTCCTGCTGATCGAGAGCAGCGACCGCGACCAGATCGAGCGGACCCTGCAGGAGGTCGCGGGCCCTGCGTTCTCCGGGGATTGACCGGTTGTGATCCACGACAGCTCTTCGCGGGATCCGCTTTCGCCCTCCGCCGGCGGGATCGGTCCGGCTGCCTCACCGGGGACCGGACGACGGGCGCAGGTCGGGGTGTTGCTGGTCGCCGTTCTACTGGCCGTGGTCGCGCGCGGAGCCGTACTGGCGCTGTGGCCCGAGAACCTCTCGGACGATCGGGATGCCTATCTCGCGCTGCGCAGGGTGTCCTGGAAGGTCGCGGCCTCTCGGTCCCCGGCAGCGAGACACCGACCGCGTACCGTCCGCCGCTCTACCCGCTGTTGCTGGCCCCGTTCAGCTCCGCCAGCGCCGTCGCAGAGCGCGGGGGACTGCAACTGCTGATGGGAGCGCTCACGGTCGGTCTGACGTATGTGCTGGGCCTTCGGCTGGGACTGGGGCCGGCCTCGTTCCTCGCAGCAGCACTCGTGGCTGTCGACCCGCTGCTGCTGCGGTACACGACCTTCCCCATGACCGAGACGCTCGCAACGCTGCTGGTGGTTGCGTTCCTCTTAGCCGTGGTCGCCGCGAGACTGCGCGACACCGTGGGGCGCCAGATCTGCGCGGGTGTGCTGTTTGGTCTGTGCGCGCTCTGCCGCCCGACGATCTGGGCGTATGCCGGCCTGTCGCTGCTGACGTTCCTCGTCGTCCGCGGGTGGGGGAGGGACCGGGGGACCCTCGACAGCTGGCGGGTTCCGTGGTGGTCGATCGCGGCGGCGCTGCTGGTCGTCTCTCCCTGGGTGTTGAGGAACCTCGCCAGTCTGGGGCATCCCGTCCTGATGACCACTCATGGCGGTTACACGCTGTTGCTCGGGAACAACCCGCAGTTCTATGAGGAAGTCGTCCGCCAGCCGTGGGGGACGGTGTGGGATGGCTCACAGGGTGGCGGGCAGGCCGGCTGGGTGGAAGCGGTCAATCGGGAAATGGACCAGGAGGGCGTGACCGGTGAGGTGGCCCGCGATCGCTGGATGGCGCGGCGGGCCCGGGCGTATATCCGCGCCGCTCCCCTGATGTTCGCCCGGGCGTGTCTGTTGAGGTTGACCCGCTTCTGGAGTGTCGTCCCCACGGGGGCCGACGGTGATCACATCGCGCCCGGGGTCCGCGGGCTGGTGGGTGGTTTCTACTGTGTGCTGTTTGCCGGGGCGGCGTGGGGGCTGGTTGTCATCGTCCGCGACCGGCGCTGGAGCTGGACGCCTTGCCTGCTGATGCTGGCCGCCTTCGTCGCGGTGCATCTGGTGTACTGGACGAACGCCCGCATGCGGGCCCCGGTGAGCCCGGTGATCGCCCTGTTGTTCGCCGCGGGTCTGGCGTCGCTCTGGAGAAGGCCGACCGGCTCGGCGCGTCGTTGTGTAACATGCTGATATATAGTACTTTGCGTGCGGCCTCTCGGTGGTGATCCCTTATTGACACCCCGGCAAAAACAGCCGTATACTCCGCACCCCCGGCGGTCCGTTCTGGATCGTCGGAGTCCACATATTCAACTCCCGATTTGCTGCAGCGTTCGGACCAGTCCGGTTCGACCGCGTCTGTTCCATTTCTGCGTTACTGGACGGATGACCGCTTCCAGTGCCGTCGGATGTCTGTCAGTTCGCGCTGATGAGTCTCCGAGCGGCGGTGGAGGCCTGCCTTCCTGCCAAAGACGTAGCGTGGATCCATCTGTCTCCCTCCAGAACTCGGAATTTGCGTGTCCGGAATCCCGTCGCCAGTGCGGGTGATCGCGACCGGTCTGCTGCTTGTCAGCGCGACCGTGGGGGGAGCGTTGTCCCCACGCTCAGCCGCTCAGGCGCAGTCGCCCGACGCGTACTTTACTCCCCAACTGCTGTCTCAGCCGGCTTCGGCCTCGAACGCGCTCTCCACGGATGAACGCGAGCCGATCGAGATCTATGCCGATCATGCCCAGCAGTGGGATGATGGCGAAGCCTCGGTGCTGCTGCTGCGCGGACGGTGTCGCATCACACAGGGGAGCTTGTCCCTCACCGCCAACCAGATGGTGCTGTGGTGGACCGCCGAATCAGGTGGAGGCGGCACGCGGGAGCGACTCCGGGTCTACCTCGAGGGGGACGCGCGAATCACCCGCCCTGGCGGGAACCAGTCGCAGTCGTTTCTCGTCGCGGAACTGAGCACAGTGGGCGGCGTGCAGTACACCGGACGTCCGGCGCTGCGCAACACACCCGGGCAGCAGGATCCCGTGTTCGTGGCCGCGGTGCAGCGTACGGGGAACCTGCAGCTGATGCCCAGCGTTCCTCCGCTGGTGGCCCCGGTTCCGGAGATTCGCGCGACGCAGTACCCCGGCGGTCCGATACTTCCCGAGCTTGATCCGCAGTTGATGCCGCTCAGCGGTCCGCGCCGACGGGCCCTGATCGTGCCCCGCAACTTCGAAGGGTTCAACGTCCAGACGAAGCTGACCGACACGGTTCCCCAGGAACTCGTGATCTGGATCACGCGCGGCGTGAACATCGTGGTCGAAGGGGTGCCTGTCGATGTCGGCGGGCAGATGGTCGTCACCACGCTCGATCTCACTGCCGATCGGGCCGTGATCTGGACCGATCCCAATCGCTTCAACGATGTCAGTTCGGGTGTCGATCTGGATGGAGGAGTGCCGTTCCAGGTCTACCTGGAAGGGAACATTGTCGTGCGGCAGGGGACGAACACGATTCGTGCCTCGCATGCCTTCTTCGACATTCAGCGGGAGCGCAGTCTGACCTTCAACACCGAATTGCGGGTGTTCGTCCCGGAGTTCGAGGGAGACATCCGTGTGCGGGCGCAACAACTGCGGCAACTGTCGCGGGATCGCTTTCTGGCGCGAGACGCCTGGGCGACCGGCAGCCAGTTCGGGAGGCCCGGCTATCGTCTGCAGGCAGGAGAAATGGTCATCGAGCGCCGTCCGGGGAACCCGTATCCCTGGATTCCGCCCGACCCCAACGATCCCACGGGGGGCAGCACGTTCTGGATCGAGTCCCGCAACAATCGCTTCTTTATCGGCGACGTCCCCGTCCTGGCGACTCCGTACCTCGCGGCACCCGTCGAGGATCCGCAGATTCCCCTCCGCCGTGCCGCATTGGAGCAGGACAGCATCTTCGGCACACAATTGCGTACGGCCTGGAACCTGGAGTCGATCTTCGGACTCGACCTGCCCCCCAACACCGACTGGAACCTGCTGGCGGACTATCTGTCGGATCGCGGTCCGGCGATTGGCACCGAGGGAAACTATGCCGGGGAGACGGCCCTGTACGGTGTACCGACCCTCTATGAGGGGGAAGGGACGCTGTACTACATCAACGACGGCGGGACCGACAATCTGGGACTGGATCGCCGCGCCCTCCCGCTCGAGGACGCCAATCGCGGACGTGCCTTGTGGCGCAACCGCCTGAGGTTCCCCGACGGATACTGGTTCACCACCGAGCTCGGCTACATCAGCGATCGTAACTTCCTCGAGCAGTACTACGAGCAGGAATGGGACGAAGGCAAGGACAACGAAACCGTCATCTCATGGGGGTCAGCAGTTCGACAACCTCACCTGGTCGATCCTGGGGAGTGCGCGGCTCAACGACTTCGCGGACACGACCGAGTGGCTGCCACGCGGGGACCTGACCATTCTCTCGCAGCCGCTGCTGAACGACTGGCTGACCTGGAGTTCGCATTCCATGATCGGCTACGGGCGCCTGCAGCCGGCCCAGCCGCCGTTCGATCCTGCCCTCGATACCTTCACTCCGCTGCCGTATTTCACCAACGCCGACGGGCTGGTGACGATGACGCGTCACGAACTCGATCTGCCGTTCATGGTCGGGGCGGTCAATTTCGTGCCCTATCTGCTCGGCGAGGCGGCCTACTGGGGCGAGGACTTCTCGGGAGACGATCTGAGCCGCCTGTACGGCAGCGCGGGGCTGCGGGCCAGCGTGATGTTCTCAAGGGCCATGCCCTGGGTGCGCAGCCAGGTGTTCGGGTTGAATGGTCTGGCCCACAAGATGATCTTCGACCTCGACTACTCGATCTCCGATGCCTCGGCCGATCTGACTGATATCCCGCAGTACAACGAGTTCGACGACAATGCCCAGGAACGTTTCCGCGAGCGTTATCTCGGGCTCGACTTCGGTGCGACGGACTTCCCGCCGACACTGGACCCGCGGGGGTATGCCGTCCGCACCGGGGCCGGCCGCGCGGTGACGGCTCCGTATCACGAGCTGGTGGACGATCAGCAGGTGCTGCGACTGGGGTGGCGGCATCGCCTGCAGACCAAGGCCGGGCCACCGCATATGCCACGCATCAAGGACTGGATGACGCTTGATCTCGATGTGAGCTACTTCCCGGATGCCGACCGCGACAACTTTGGCGAGGAGTTCGGGCTGTTCGGGATGCGGTACGCCTGGAACGTCGGCGAACGGACGCGGCTGGTTGCCAATTCCTTGTTCGATTTCTTCGATGTCAACCAGCGGGTCTGGAACGTGGGTGTGCTCTCGCAACGCAGCGCACGGGGCAGCATCTACGTCGGCTATCGACAGGTCGAGGGCGGACCGATCCAGAGCCAGATTCTCACCGGCAGCTACAGCTACGCCATGAGCCCGAAATGGGTCTCTTCGTTCGGAACGGCCTACGACATGGCCGATGGACGTAACCTGGGTCAGTCGCTGACGGTCTCCCGGATCGGCGGCGACTTCATCTGGCACTTCGGATTCGGCTACGACAACAGCAAGAACAACACCAGCCTCGGGCTGGCGATCGAGCCACGACTGGGCCACTTGCGTACCTCAGCCACTCAACTCAGTTCTCTGCTGGGAGTGCCCACCCCATGACCCCGTCCGTGAGAAACCCGCTGCCACCCCGTTCCCGCCATCGTCCGCCGTGGCGCCAGCGCCTGGTGGAAACCGAACGAGGCATGGCCCTCGGCCTGCGGTCGGATGCCACGCTGTTCGTGCATTTCTTCCTGTTGTGCGTCATTCTCGCCACCGGCGTGGTGCTCAGTCTCTCGCTCGTCGAGTGGAGCATCCTGGTCCTCGCGTTCACAGGTGTCATCGCGGCAGAGATGTTCCATCAGTTGCTCAAGACCCTCTGGAAGCATGAGGGACATCTCCTCTCGCGCGAGACGCGTGAGGCGCTGCGCATCGGGACGGCCGCGGTCGCCGTCACCATGATGGGGGCCCTGACGGTCACAGGGCTGCTGTTCGCCCGCCACATCCAATTGATGTTTGCCCGCTGAGCCCCGTCTCCTGCTCCACGGGGAGGGATCCGCATCACTCCCCGGCCGTCCAGATCGACCCGAGCCGATAGACCATCAGTGACCTGATGCGGGTGTCCTCTGCCGCCTTGAGCTGTGTGTCGGTGGACTCGAAGTCCTGCGGCTCGCGCCGGCGCACCTCGTAGGACGCCCCTTCGTCGGCGTACACCTCGTTGAACGTTCTGTCGGTGAAAATGCGCCTGCTGCGCCGTCGAAGCTGGCGTCGATACCGTTGATCTTCAACTCGTGGCGCCCCGCCGCGTCGAACTCGATGACCACCTCGGTCAATTCGTCCTGGCAGGTCTCGAGCAGTTGACGGGCCGCGGCTGGTGTGAGGTCGCTGCCTGTTGCGAGTGTCTCGACGCGCAGCAGGCGGGTTTCCGTGACCGGGCTGAAGAACACCCGCAGCCCGTCGCTGGTGTCGTGCAGTGTCAATTCGTGCGGCAGCGTGAAGGACTGGTTGACGATCTGGTCGGGGAACCGCTCGGGGTAGACAGCCGTCTGGACCCAACCGACCTGAATGCGCCGCCCGTCGGGGACATCGCTGAAGGTCTGGGCGGCATAGAAGGCCCCATGACGTGTGCCGTGCGGACCAGAGTCCTTGCGGAAGGTCGCACCGTCGAACTGCCCGACGAAGTACCGGTTCTGCGCCGCGTAGAGAATCCAGCGGGACTCCCCAGGCCGGCCCGCGAGGGGCAGATCGAACATCTCCGGGCATTCGAACACGGCGTGACGATCGGGGTCGGTGAAGGCACCGGTGCGCGTCCAGTGACGCAGATCCCGGGATTCATAAAAGGCGATGTTTGCGTCAGCGCGGTTCTGCGTTTCTGGCGTCGGCGGGATCGCGTCCGTTTCCGGACAGGCCGAGTTGTCGTAGACGGCCATGACCCACTTCTGCTGAGGCTCGTACCAGAGGACCTTCGGGTCGCGGCCGTTGTGGGTGACGACCGGATTCTCTTCCAGTTCGGTGAAGGTCATTCCGCCGTCGTGGCTGTAGGCCAGGCACTCGCCCCGTCCCGTGCTCGTAAAGGCGACGAAGAGCGTGTCCTTTCCCAGGCCCGCCGAGTTCTTGAAGTCGACGAAGCCGCCACCCGAGAACGCCATGTCTTGGACGGTCTTCTGGAAGAGTGCGAGCGGTCGTTCCCGCCAGTGGATGAGATCGGTGCTCTCGAAGTGTCCCCAGTGCATGTTCCCCCAGAAGATGCCGAACGGGTTGTGCTGATAGTACAGATGGAACTTGCCATCGTGATACACCATCCCGTTCGGGTCGTTGTTCCAGCCGCGGCGAGTCGAGACATGGAACTGATTGCGGTAAGGCTGGCTGTAGTCGTCCGCCTGGAGTGCGTCGTCGTCGTCACCAATCCGGATCCGTTCGAAGGCCGCCCGGCAGGACTCCGGCAGCATCGTGCCCGCTGCGGGGGCGACCCGGATCTCCGTCCCCTGCAGATGGAAGTGTTCCAGTGGATAGGTCGCCAGCCAGTACGCTTCGTCATCGCGTGGCAGCGTCACGTTGAGACTCTGGACAAGTCTGTCACCGGCATAGATCCCCAGCAGCGTCTTCTCGGCCGTGTTCGCGACCGGCACAATCAGGTGCCCGCCGTCGACGGCGAGCGTCTTCTCCAGCGCGACGAGCACAGGTGCGGCGCGTGTGTCGGAGAGCACGATCTGATCCACGTTGATGTGGCCCCATCCCCCCGAGTGCTGGTCGACAATCTGCAGGACGGCCTGTGATCCCACGAACTCGGCGATATCCCAGGAGGCCTGCTGCAGTTCTTCGCTGCCGCCCGGCTGGGTGTTGGGCCCCGTGGCCGTCCGGACAAGGTTGCCGTCCACCAGCAGGTTCATGCAGGTCTCGTCGGCGTGTCCGCCCCCGCCGATCAGAAAGTTCAGCCAGGGACGTTCGACCGTGAACCCGGGCGAGGTGAGCGTCCCGGTCGTGCGATCTCCGCGAAGAAAAGAGTTGACCAGCCTGTTGCCGGCGAACCCTGAGACGGTCATCTGCCCGGGCAGGGTGCCGCGGGCCGGGCCCGATCCGAACGCGTCACCGGCGGCCTGCCATTGGCCATAGGTGTCGTCCTCAAAATCGGCGATGAGAATGTCGCCTTGCTTCGTCTGGCCCACCAGGGGAAGCGGGGATAGCGTGACGATCGTCCCCAAGCACAACAGCAGCCAGCGACAACGAAGCAGCAAGAGATGCATCGGCGTATGACCTCGGTCGATCGGCTTCAGGAACACGGGGGTTGGCGCGATGCGCCGGCACTCAACAGAAAGCCCCGGCTGCAGGGCCGGGGCTTTCGTTTGTTGAAGCGACTCTCCGTCAGACTTCGTAACCGTCGCGATACTCGCGGCGGATGACCTTCGCCACCTCGGGCGCGTTGGTCGCCTCGAGCTTCGCGGCGTCCCAGAGTACCTTCTTGCCTTCGCCGCTGGCGGCGGCCCAGACACCGAGGTTCCCCAGCAGAATCGTCTCCGTCAGCTTGCCGGAGTAGTCCTCGAAGTTGGACACCGCTCGCCGGCGCTCGCCGGTGATCGACTGATGGAACTCCTCGTAGTGGCCGGGCGATTCTTCGAACTCGACCTGCGGCAGGGGCACGTCGTTCCCGTCCGGATCGATCATGACGAACTCGTCGGCATAGTCGCCCCAGGAGTACAGCGTCGCCTTGTCCCCTTTGATGATGGCCCCACTGGGAGACCGACCTGACTTCTTGAGCTCGCGCCCATGGATCAGGCTCGTGGGGGGCAGGTTTCCGCCATCGTACCACTTCACCAGCACGGGGCCGCGCCAGTCAATGGCGGGGAACTCGAAGGTGATCTCCGCCGACTGCGGATAGCTGTCGCCGTTGTGGCCAGTGCACGTGGCCTGGACGGAGACCGGATCCTTCAGATCGAGGCCCATGTACGGCATGTTGAACGTATGGCAGGCCATGTCGCCCAGGGCACCGGTGCCGAAGTCCCACCAGCCGCGCCACGCGAAGTCGTGATACGCCCCCTTGGCGAACGGACGCATCGGAGCCGGACCGATCCACAGATCCCAGTCGAGGTTCTCCGGAACGGGATCGGGCTTCGGCCGGGGGAGTCCCTGCTCCCAGATGGGCCGATTGGTGAAGACGTGGGCCTCGGTGACGTTGCCGAGGTGGCCTCCCTTCATGATGGCGGCCGCCTGACGCAGTCCGCGGTTGGCTGTCCCCTGGTTGCCCATCTGTGTCGGGACGTCGAACTCCTGGGCCAGTTCCGCCAGTCGCCGCGCTTCCCAGACACTGTGGGTCAGCGGCTTCTGCGTGTAACAGGCGATCCCCTTCCTGAGGGCCATTGCCGTGGCCGGGGCGTGATTGTGGTCGGGGGTCGACACCGTCACGCCGTCGATCTTGTCGCCGAGTGTCTCCAGCATCTCGCGGTAGTCGCGAAACGTCTGGGGACTCTTGAAGGCCGGGTTCTTGGCGGCCTTGGCCAGGGTATCGGCATCGACATCGCACAGGGCGATCACATCACCCAGCTTGCCGAGCTGAGAGGAATCCTCTTTCCCTTTGCCTCCCGCACCGATGCAGGCGTACTGCACCCGCTCGTTGGCAGAGCGGTCGCGGGCGAAGGACCGGCTGCCGCCGACCCACAGGGCGGCTCCAATGGCAGTCGAGTTCTGTATGAATTTTCGTCGAGTCGAACGGTGAGCCATGTCGGTTCCTTTCAGAGAGAAGCGGTAAAATCTGTCGTCGCTGTTGAGAGTTCCATCATGCCCGGATCGCAGACAGCCGGCGCCGTGGCTTCCACTCTGCGCATCCGGTTCCATTCAGAGAGACACCTTGCATCCGGGAACGGTCGCCTCCAGGTCGCGCGCCGCTTCCTCCGACACATCGGTATTCGCCACGTTGACCTCTTTGAGGTTCGCGAGAGCCTTGAGAATCTCGAGGCCATTGTCGGTGACATCGGTTTCCTTGAGGTTCAGTTTCTCCAGCCGCGCCAGTTTGGCGACATGATCCATCCCTTCGGTCCCGACGTCGCAGGCTTCAAGATTCAGTTCGCGCAGGTTTGTCAGCGCGGTGAGCTTGGCCAGTCCTGCATCGCTGATCCAGCCGGACCACAGGTTGAGGACTTCCAGGTTCGGCAGCGCCGCCACATGATCCAGGCCATCATCGTTGATGAATGACTCGCTGAGATCGAGCGAGCGCAGCGCGTCCTTCGAGGCCTGCAGGTGCACAAGCCCGCTCCCCGCCACGGCCGTGTCACGCAGGCGAAGGGTCCGGAGCTTCGTGAGTCCGGACAGGTGCGCCAGTCCCTCGTCGTCGACCAGCGTGTTGTACAAATTGAGTTCCTGCAGCTCGGGCATCCCGCTCAGGCTTGCCAGCCCGTCACCGGTGACGCGCGTCTGCTCCAGATGCAGGACGCGAAGGTTCCTCAGCGGGGCGAGATGTCCCACCCCTTCGTCGCTGACGCCCGACGTCTTCAGCTTCAGGTCGACGAGGTTTTCCAGTCCCGACAGGTAGGCCAGTCCCGTATCGCTGAGCTGCACACATCCGCGGAGATCGAGCACTCGCAGCGATTTGATCTTGCCGACCGATTCCAGTCCGGCATCGGTGATGCTGTTCGAGTTGTACAGCAGGATCAGTCGTTCGAGATCCGGCAATCCGATGAGATGCACCATGCCGTCGTCGTTGACGTTCGCACAGCGTTGGAGATTCAGAGTACGCAACGAGGGAATCTGCGCCAGTGTGGCGAGTCCGTCGTTGGAGACCTGGGTGAAGGAGAGATTCAGCTCGCGCAAGGCCGGCAGCTTGGTCAGGTAGACGAGAACGTCGTCACCCGCGTCCGGAGCCTGGCTGAAATCGACGGAGACCACCTGTCCGTTCTGGCGCTGAAGGGTGGCTCCGGCGCTCTCCAGGCGCTGTCACGGCCGCGGCGTCGTCCTGGGCCACGGCTGTCGCCGGGGTGGCGGCGGCTCCCTCGTCGGGAACCGTCTGTGTGACGGGGGCCGGAGGAGCCTCCTGGGCCTCCGGACAGCCGGTCAGCAGCAGGAGGAGGGATGTCAGGAGAAACAGCGAACAGTAGCAACGCATCGCAGAAGGTGAATCTCAACAGGAGGCGGGATGGCGGTGTCAACGGACCCAAGGGAGACGCACGGCCTATAACAATGGTAACACTGCGGACTTCGGCAAACCACCCACCGATTCCCGGTTCCAAATCCCGAAAAAATCCGCAAGAATTCTCCGGAATTGGCGAACCTTTTTGAGACAAGACTGGTCTACTGACGTAATCAGGTACGACCACCCTGGGGGCGGCGGGGTTTCACTCGGCCGTCCGCGTGGTTCTGATGACGTGTCTGACAATCCATTACGGTACGTTGTTGGATTCTGTTTGAGTTTCCCTGTATGGGGTAGCCGGCCCGAGGCCGGTGTTTCCTGTCCGAGCCTCGACTGGGGGCTCCCTTCGGAGAGAGAACGATGTTGAATCTCGACCTGAACAGCGCTGCGATGCAATTTGGCATGATGGGCAACGGTTGTGCCCAGCGCCGCGTCGACGCCGGTCGTGACCGTCATCTCTCGCTGAGGGTCCATGCGGGGAAACGGCTACTGGGGGCGTTTGCCGCGCCGTCACTGCCACGCGGGTGACGCCTGTCGTCGCCACAACGCCGGCGACGTCGGCCGTCACCACACCGGTGGCTGTCAAGTCGTCGGTACGGTGGCAACCAGAACCGGTGATGTCGAGTTGCATGTCATCGTGCACCGACACGCCCGCCGCGGTCTGGGCGAGCCTGGTGATTTGCCAGGCCCTGTCCTTGTGAGTTCCGCCGGCTCTGCGAGGTCCTGGCGACCTCGCCGAACAGGCTGACTCCCGCGACGGTCCAGCGGCAGCCCTCCGGCTGAAGTTGTGGCCTTCGTGATGTCTCGCGTCTGAGCGGCTTCGGCCCCTGCAACGGTTCTGATTGCGTCCGCGTCTTGTCCCGCGCCGCAGGCAGTTTCGCAGACCGGTCTCCTCAGGTCGTCAGTCGACACCCGGTGATCGGTCCCCCGGACGGCCATCGTTCTTCATCCCAGTCGTTTCCCCTCCGGAAAGGGAGGGTCATCATGGAAGACACACAACTCATCAGTCTGGTTCGGAAGTCCCAGGCGGGCGACCGCGAAGCCTTCGGACGACTCGTTGACGAATTCGAGCCGGTGGTCTTCGCGATCGTGCTGCGCCGACTGCGGCACGATGCAGAAGCGCGCGAAGTGACACAGGAAGTGTTCCTGCGTGCCCTGCGCAAGCTGGATCAGTTGCGAGATCCGGAACGGTTCGTCGGCTGGTTGAAGCGGATCGCGGTGCGGCTCTCGATCAACCGGGCGGTTCGTCGGCCAGCCGAGGTAATGACGCCACCCGATACCTTCGCAGGCGTCGATGGTTCGCCGAACGTTCCGCTGGAGAACATCCTGCGGACCGAGCGGGCGCACCCAGGTGCGCGGCGGTCTCGGCAAGCTGCGTCCATTGGATCGCGAAACGTTGATCGCGTTCTACTTCGACGGCCAGTCGCTCAAGGAGATGAGCGATCAGTTCGCGAGTCCGATCGGCACGATCAAGCGGCGACTGCACACGGCCCGCAACCGCCTGCGCACAGAACTTGCGGAACGGCCGTCGTCCTGACGGGATTCCAGTGTGTGACGTCGGTCGGCGTCGCCACTGGCGACGCAACTCCGCCATTGCGCCGAACAAGCCCGGGGGTTTCGGCCCCCGGGCTTGTTCCGCATTCAGAGTTGACCCACCGCGTCAGGCGGCCCGCAGTTCCTGACGACGGTTGGAGCCCGGCCCGCCACGCGGAGGATAGCCGTACTCACGCAGTTTGCCCGAAAGAGTTCTCAGTCCGATCTGCAGGGCCCGGGCGGTCAGCTCCCGATTCCCGCCGTAACGTGTGAAGGTGGCTTCGATGAGCTTCCGCTCCATTTCGCGGAGCGTGAGGCCCGGCTCGGCCGCGTCGTCGTCCAGCGACTTCTCGACCCAGGGGGCGATCATGTCCTGGGTGATGACGGCACCGAGCTGAATGGCCGAGCAGGCGCTCGAGCACGTTGTTGAGTTCCCGGACATTGCCCGGCCAGTGATGTCCCTTGAGATACTCGATGGCATCGAGGGACAGCTTCTGGGCCGGCTTGCCTTCGCGAGTTGCGAACTCCGACAGGCAGTGCTCCGCGAGCAGGCCGATGTCGTCCGTACGGTTCCGCAGGGCCGGCACGCCAAGGGTCTGGCCCGTCAGCCGTTCGTAGAGATCGGCCCGAAAGCGACCTTCCTGGACAGCCTTGCGGAGGTCGACGTGTGTTGTCGCGACGATGCAGGCCGGGGGGGGCGTGGTGTCGTCCCCTTCGGCCGGGAGCGTGACACTGCTGAGGTAGCGGACCAGTCGCTCCTGGACGGGGAGCGGAATGGTGTCGACATCGTCCAGCACGAGGGTGCCACCCGCGGCCTGCTCGAGACGGGCATCTCCGGCCTCGGGGGACGAGCCGAACACTTCCTGTTCGATCGCATTGCCCGACAGAACACGGCAGCGAATGCGGACGACCGGACGCTTTCCACCGAATCGCGCCCGATGCAGGGCCCTGGCGACGACATTGGTGCCCGATCCCGGCTCTCCGTGGATGAGCACCGGCTCGCGATGCTCGGAGTGCGACTGGATGGCTTCACGCAGGTCGTGCATGGCGGGACTTTGTCCGACCATGTCGTCGGCCCCGCGAGTGATGAGTCGCCGCTTGAGCTGATCGTTCTCGGCGATGATGCTGGAGCGCCCCAGTGCCGAGAACAACGCCCCGTGCAGCTTCTCCCGCGTCAGCGGTGGTTCGAGAAGATCGCAGGACGGAGGCAGTGAGGCGGCCAGCGCCTGACGCTTCCCGATGGCCGGCAGCACGATGAACTGCGTGGGCTGATGACGGGATCGGGCCGTGCGGTCGAGTTCCGCCAGGTCGGACGGATGTCCCGGCTCGTCGACGATGCACACGTCGCAGGGGAATTCTTCGAGGTGCCGAACAGCGTCGTCGAGACTGGTGACGACGGTCGTTTCAGTAGCCTGGTCCCGCACGATGAGTGCGAGTCGCTGACCGGCAGTGGCATCGGGGGAGCAGATCAGGACCTGTCCGTGCAGACGGATCGTGGCCGAGGCGGCGGAGGAGTTCATCCGAGCCCTCTTCTAATTCAGATTGTCGAGATGAGATGAGGAAACCCTTACCGCCCTCGCAGGCACGGTGGACATCGCGGAGCAGGGGATGGCTGTGGTCGTGCAATCTCGGTGAGAACGAAGTTGCACAATGCGAGCCAGCTCCGGTTCACGAACGGCGGGAGCCGCTCATGGCGAAGTCGTCACGTGTCCGAGTCGAAGATCGGCCCGTACTCAAACCGTCAGGGATAGGAGAGGTGGGGGGCAACCGGCCGCGACTGCCGCGACGACGGAAGGATCCGAGACGATCCGTTCCGTCGAGGACAACAGCCACTAACTGGCTGCATTTGGATTGAGTTCGAGAGAGGAGTAAGGAGGCGGGAGTGATATCTCCGACCGCTGATTACTGTCAAGCGTTGTTGAATGCGTCTCTCTGGACTTTAGCCCAAGTTTGTAATTTCTACGGAACCTCGGAAGATTTCTGCGCTCGAGGGGACCGGGCCGCACGAGGCCGGTTCGGGTCGCGGGTGCCTTTCGGTCAACACCCCGAATCACCTGGCCCCAACGAAAACAGGCGACCCCCCGGTGGAGGGTCGCCTGCTGGTGTCATGCCGCCAATTCGACTCGGTCAGGTTCTTCCGCAGTTGTGTCGCAGGGAAGCCTGGTCGCTGAACGGGAAGTCCCCGGCCGGCGAGCTGACGGAGGTTGACTAGAACAGGTCGGTGAAGACCCGGGCCAGCGTACGGTCCGAACGGGTCGGAACGGACGTCTGGTAGGGCAGGTGCCGCGGAACATAGGCTTCGGGAGCCGGATCGGCTTCAGGAGCCTTCTTGGCCTTGGGGGCCTTCTTGGGCGCTGCCTTTTCGGCCTTGGGCTCGGGAGCCTTCTCGGCCTTTGGGGCAGGAGCCTTCTCCGCCTTCTCGGCCTTCTTCGGTGCAGGAGCCTCTTCGGCTGCCGGCGTCGGGACCGGGGCGGGCGTCGGGATCGTGCTCTCCATCGGAGCGGACTGAGCGGGCATCGGAATCGCTGCCGGAGCAGTCACCGGAGTTCCCCCCATCGGGGCACAGCCGTTGGCATCGCAGCATCCGCCGTTCGCGCCGCTGCCATCGCAGCAGGCATCGCAGCCAGTGCCGCAATTGCCACGCACGACATCGTATCCACACCGCTCCAGGGCATGCCGGGCTTCCCGGGCCGTCGGACGATGGCAGTCACCCAGGGCACAGGTCAGGGCACTCACCACTTGCTGCGAGCAGCAGCAGGGGTTCTTGCGGAGCTGATCGTCGATCTCGGTCGCTGCTTCGTAGCGAACATAGGGATCGGAATCGTTCAGGGCATAGATCAGAGCACACATGACTTCCGGGTTGCAGACACAGTCGAAACGACCGAGCTTGCGGACGGCCCACTTGCGCTGACGAGCGTAGCACGCCGTCTGCGATTCGTAGATCACTTCCGCGATCCGGCAGGAGTTGTTGCTCGGGCAGCAATCGTCGGCGGCGTCGCAGCAGTCGCTGCCATCGCAGGCGTTGCAGCCACGGCCACAGCGATCGAACAGGCGACCGAACAGGCCACCACCACACAGGGATCCACAGCCGGTGCCGCAAGCGTCGCAGGCGTCGGTGGAATCACAGCAGGCTCCGGCATCGCAGCTGTCGCAGCAGTTGTCGCCACAGTGGAACATGCGACCGAACAGGCCACCACAGTTGCCGCCACCGAGGCAGCAGCGAGGAGCGGCACATCCGGGATCACAGCAGTCGTCGCAGGCAGCTCCGGCGTCGCAGCCGTCGCAGCAGTTGTCGCCACAGTGGAACATGCGACCGAACAGGCCACCACAGTTGCCGCCACCGAGGCAGCAGCGAGGAGCGGCACATCCGGGATCACAGCAGTCGTCGCAGGCAGCTCCGGCGTCGCAGCCGTCGCAGCAGTTGTCGCCACACTGGAACAGCCGACCGAACAGGCCACCACAGTTGCCGCCACCGAGGCAGCAGCGAGGAGCGGCACATCCGGGATCGCAGCAGTCATCGCTGGCGAACGGTGAGGCACACCCGGGATCGCAGGGAGCGGCACAGCCGTTGCCGGCACCGCAGCCATTGAGCGGGCAGCACGCCTTGGGAGCACAGCAGGCATTGCTGGCGGCTCCATTGTCGCAGCAGTCACCGAGACCGGCACCGCAGGCACCAGTTCCGGTGTCACAGCAGGCACCAGCTCCGGTGTCGCAGCAGGCCGCTCCGGCATCACAGCCATTGCCGCCGAAGCGATTCCACCAACGATTGCGTTGCGGGCGGCAACGACCGCTGGGAGCGCAGCACGAGTCGCAGCAGGGGGGCTTCAGCACAGAGCGCTGACGCTGGTGCGTGTAAACATTCGGTTCACACGGACGGACGATGACGGGCTTGCAGACTTGTGGCTGGAATGACGGTGCGCAGTCGCAACACTTTGTGTCATCGCAGCCGATGTGACGATTGAACAACCCAGCTTGAGCATTCATGCTCGCACTGAGCAGCATCGCCACACAGCAGTAGTAGAGGTGCTTCTTCATGAGACTCTCCTTGCAGGGAAGCGGGGAGACGCGACTCCGGTTTCCTCCGAGGACGCGCATCACTCAAACTCATTCCTGGATCATCGCCTGATGATCCCATGAGCGGGTTGATCGCCCGCTCATGTCCATAACTACCGGACTATTCCACGAAACAGTCCGGACAGACTCGTTCCACCCTGGGCCGGACGGGCCGACGTCTGGGCGGGAAAACGCTTGGGAAAGTAGGCCTCGGTCGCTGGCGTCGGGCCCGGCTGGTGAGTCGGCACGCCGTAGTCCATGGGGACCGAGTTCTCGCTCGGGGCAGGCGTCGTCGCCGGCACCGACATCTCCTGGGGCACGAACATGTCCTGGGGCAGGCCACCCATCGGGTAACAGCCGGTGTCACAGGGCATGCTGTCGCAGCTACGGTCGCAGCGGCTGTCGCGGCCACCTTCAATCACATCGAAACCGCAGCGCTTCAGCGACTGCGTGGCCTGGCGACGGACACCGCGGTCGCAGTCGTTCAGGGCACACGAAAGCGCGTTGACAACTTCACGAGTGCAGCAGCCGGGGTTCCGACGCACCTGGTCACCGATCTCGTCGGCAGCCTTGGCCCGGACCGATTCGTCGGCGTCATTCAGGGCATAGACCAGCGCGGTCATGATTTCGGGATGACACGTGCAGTCGTACCGGTCACTCAGCCGGTGAATGGCGGCCCGACGGTAACGGGCATAGCAACCGGTTTGCGAGCGGTAGATCAGGTTGGCCACTTCACAGGCATCACCACGTCCACGAGCACCGCAACCTCCGTCACAACGGTCGCTGCCACAGGCTTCGCAGCAGTCTGGCAGGCAGGCATCGCAGGCATCGTCGCAGCACTGTTCGCCACGCTTGAACAGCCGGCTGAACAGGCTGCCGGAGCACTCGTCGTGTCCGGGGCAGCACTGCGGTGCAGCACAAACCGGAGCGCAACACCGATGGTTGCACGGACCGGAATCACACACCGTGTCACATACGTCGTCACAACCGGTCTCGTGCTTCTTGCCGAACAGCGCTCCGAGCAGTCCTCCACAACCCTTGGCGCCGCAAGCAGGGGCGGCACAGGCTGTGGTCGGACAGCAGGTCTCGACACACGGGGCCGCACAGGTCTCCTGGACCGGGCAGCAGGGTGCAGCACATTCCATCGGCACGCAGGCCTGAGGTGCGCAGCATGCTTCGGGCATCGGAACCGCACAGCCTGTCGGGGCACATTCGATCACGTCGCAGCTTTCTGGCGGACAGCAGCTCTCCACGCAGGGAGCTTCGCAACCCGTTGGGCAGCAGTCCTGAGGAACGCAGCTCTCCACGCAGGGAGCTTCGCATCCGACTGGAGCACACTCCTCGACGGGGCAGCAGGTTTCGACACAAGGTGCGGCGCAGGTCTCTGCGACGGGACAGCAGGTCTCGACACAAGGTGCCGCACAGGTCTCTTCAATCGGACAGCAGGTCACATCGCAGGGCACTGCGCAGTCGACTGGGGCACACTCATCGAGGTCAGAGATCCGCACGTGACCGCATTCGTCCGGTGCACTGCAGGTTTCCTGGACGGGGCAGCAGGTCTCGACGCACGGTGCGGCACAGGTCTCTTCAACGGGACAGCAGGTCTCGACACAGGGTGCGGCACAGGTCTCTTCGACGGGGCAGCAGGTTTCGACGCAGGGTGCGGCACACTCAGCGGGTGCGCAGTCGACCGTGTCGCAGCAGTCGTCCTTCTTGTACTTGCAGAACAGGGCTCCCAGCAGTCCACCACAGTTCTTGGTGGCGCAGGTGGTGGGGGCACAGTCGTCGGTCGGGCAGCAGGTGTCCACGCAGGGGGCGTCGCATCCAGGAGGAGCGCACTCTTCGACGGGACAGCAGGTCTCGACACAAGGTGCGGCACACCCGGCCGGTGCACAGTCTGCCGTGTCACAGCAGTCGATGGTCACGGGGCAGGGAGCACAGCAGGAGGCAGGGGCACAACAGGTGTCGCAGCAGCCCGGCTTGAGTGACGCGCGGCGCCGCTGAAAGGTGAACAGGCTCGGATTGCAGTGCTTGAAGATCTTGGGCCGGCAATTCTGCGGTTGGCAGGTGGGGGCACAGTCACAGCACTTGGCCCCTTCGTCGCCGCGCAGATGAGCGAACAGGCCAGCGTGAGTCGAGGGGACCCAACTGACCAGCAGCACCACCGCAGTGAGCAGTTCTATGGATTTCATGTGACAAATCTCCTTCCGTGGACATGGGTCCTCTGAAGTCTTCGTCTGTGATCGCTGACGATCAGGTTGAAGCCACCCGCCTTGGCGGCTTCTCAGAGCAGACGAGGCTTGCAGTCCGGTCATGACTGCCTGACCCGGTTCTCCGTTGTGTGTCACCGTCGTCGTCATGGGGAGCCCTCCTGCCCCAAGGGAGCCCATGAGGCTCCGCATGTCCCCGACGACAGCAAGGGTGGTCCTTGTGAGTTCGAATCTGCGGGGCTGAAGCAATCTATCGGCGGCCCGTTTTGCACCCCTTGAACATCACAAGTCGTTTATTCCCAGAAGAGTTATGTCAACCCCTGGGCCGGTCGTAGCTGATGCACCGGTCGCGCAAGAGACCGTCGAGT
This sequence comes from uncultured Planctomycetaceae bacterium, assembly GCA_963715185.1. Lineage (GTDB taxonomy): Bacteria > Planctomycetota > Planctomycetia > Planctomycetales > Planctomycetaceae > CAVPPT01. The sequence continues at coordinate 746,394 of CAVQRG010000003.1, read as the reverse complement.
TTGCGGGCCCTGCAACCGTCACAGGCGGTGCCGCTGTGTCAAGCTGGGGGCTGTGCGAGCAGGTTGACAGTCGAAGCTTCGCGCTCCGGCTGTAGCAGATGTAGGGGGGCACGATCGATGGCAGCGGACAAACCGATTCGCAGCGTCAGCGCAGCAGCGACTGGAGATACTGGCCATAACTGCTGTTCCGCATCTCCGACGCCAGGCTCAGCAGCTGCGCGTCGTCGATGTAATCCATTCGCCAGGCAATCTCTTCCGGACAGGCAATCTTCAGCCCCTGCCGTTCCTCCAGCACGCTGACGTAGTTGGTCGCCTCCTGCAGCGACTGATGCGTGCCGGTATCCAGCCACGCCGTCCCACGTCCCAGTGCTTCCACATACAGATCACCGCGGGCCAGGTAAGCGCGGTTGACGTCGGTGATCTCCAGCTCTCCCCGGGCCGAGGGCCGAATCGCCCGTGCGATCTCCACGACATCCGCGTCGTAGAAGTAGAGGCCGGTGACTGCGAGATTCGACTTCGGGTGCTCCGGTTTCTCCTCGATGCTCACCGCCCGCCCGGACTCGTCGAGTTCGACCACGCCGTACCGCTGTGGATCGCGGACATGATAGGCGTACACCGTGGCGCCGCGCGGTTGCGCGTTCACCTGCTGCAGGCTCTTCGACAGCTTGTCGCCATAGAAGATGTTGTCCCCGAGGATCAGGCAGGAGGGAGCGCCCCGACGAAGTCTGCGCCGATGTGGAACGCCTGGGCGAGACCTTCGGGTCGCGGCTGCTCGGCATAGTGCAGGGACAGTCCCCACGACTGCCCGTCCCCCAGCAGTTCGCGAAACAGGGGCAGGTCGTGCGGTGTGCTGATCACCAGGATCTCGCGGATGCCGGCGAGCATCAGCGTCGACAGTGGATAGTAGATCATCGGCTTGTCGTAGATCGGCAACAGTTGCTTGCTGACGACCCGCGTGGCCGGATGCAGCCGCGTACCACTGCCCCCCGCGAGAATGATCCCCTTGCGAGTTGTCACGGCGTTCTCTCACTCCAAACGGAACAGGATCTCTCAATCGAGACAACGGGATGACCACAACCGGCGGATGACGACAACCGGCACGAAGTCGCCAAGGCCTGGGACGAGCACGCTCAATCAGTTGACGATTTGCTTTAGTCCCACGTTGTGGCGTCGCCTCTGTGTCGTGCAACATCACGCCCCGTGATACTCGCGGTACCAGTCGACAAACTTCGCCACGCCGACTTCGATGGGTGTGTCGGGCCGAAAGCCGACATCGTTCGCCAGGTCATCGACATCGGCATAGGTGGCCGGCACATCGCCCAACTGGATCGGCAGCATGTTCTTCCGCGCTTCCTTGCCCAGGTATTTCTCGAGCGTGGCGATCAGCGTCATCAGTTCGACAGGCTGATTGTTGCCGATGTTGTAGATGCGATAGGGGGCAGCACTTGTCCCGGGATCGGGCGCATCGCCGGACCAGTCGGGATTGGGCTGCGGGATCGTGTCGGTCACCCGCACGACGCCTTCGATGATGTCGTCGATGTAGGTGAAGTCCCGCCGCATCTGGCCGTTGTTGAACACGTCGATCGGCCGCCCTTCTTCGATCGCCTTGGTGAACAGGAACAACGCCATGTCGGGCCGCCCCCACGGTCCGTACACCGTGAAGAACCGCAGTCCCGTCGTCGGCAGCCCATACAGATGGCTGTAGCAGTGCGCCATCAGTTCGTTGGCCTTCTTCGACGCCGCATACAAACTGACCGGATGATCCACGTTGTGGTGAATCGAGAACGGCATCTTCGTGTTGGCTCCGTACACCGAGCTCGACGAGGCATACGCCAGATGCTTGACCGTCGGCGAATGCCGACAGCCCTCGAGGATGTTCATGAACCCGATCAGGTTGCTGTTGATATAGGCCTGCGGGTTCTGCAGTGAGTACCGTACACCCGCCTGGGCTGCCAGATTAACGACGGCATCGAACGGCTCGTCTTCAAACAGGCGGGCCATCTGCGGCGTGTCTGCCAGGTCGAGGCGTCGAAACGAAAACCCCGGCTGCGGAGTCAGCTGCGCAAGCCGGTCTTCCTTGAGCTTCACGTCGTAGTAGTCATTCACGTTATCCAGCCCAACGACTTCATCCCCCCGCGCGAGCAGTCGCTGCGACAGATGGAATCCGATGAAGCCCGCGGCTCCGGTGACCAGAATACGACTCATGGACGACTTACCTGCTTTCGAGGTTCAAGGGGGTTGTCCGTCACGCCGAGACGCTGAGACAACAAGAGGTGATCATACGGCCGGTTGACAGGTTGCCGTGGCGAGGCAATTCGGCAGTGTCAGACTTCCAGCACTCCCGCATCCCGAGACCCGAACTGGGTTGCCCGATAGTACTCGATGGTCCTGGCCAGCCCTGTGTCGAGTTCGACCTTCGGCTCCCAGCCGAGCCACTCGCGTGCGCGTGTGATGTCCGGGCATCGCTGCTGGGGATCATCCTGCGGCAGGGGCACATTCTTCAGCGGCGACGCCGACCCCGTGATCTTCAGCACCGCCTGGGCCAGCTCGATCATCGTGTTCTCGACCGGGTTGCCCAGGTTCACCGGCCCCATCTGTTCTTCCTGGTCCATCATGCGGATCAAGCCTTCGACGAGATCGTCAACATAGCAGAACGATCGCGTCTGCGAGCCATCTCCGTAGATCGTCAGGGGTTCCCCGTGTAATGCCTGCATAATGAAGTTCGAGACCACCCGGCCGTCGACCGGATCCATGCGGGGTCCGTAGGTGTTGAAGATCCGGACGATGCGCACCTCGACGTCGTGGGCGAGGTGGTAGTTCACGCAGAGCGACTCGGCGACACGTTTTCCTTCATCGTAACAGCTGCGCGGACCGAGCGGATTGACGTTTCCCCAGTAGTCCTCCGTTTGCGGATGCACCGTGGGGTCGCCGTACACTTCCGACGTCGACGTATGCAGCACGCGGGCTCGACAGCGTTTCGCCAGGCCCAGGATGTTCACCATTCCGACAGTGGACGTCTTGATCGTCTTGATCGGATTGTACTGATAGGCGACCGGTGAGGCCGGGCAGGCCAGGTTGTAGATCTGGTCGGCTTCCAGAAACAGCGGGTGCACGATGTCGTGGCGGATGAGTTCGAACCGCGGATGACTGCGCAGATGCTCGATGTTGGCCTTGCGCCCGGAGAAGAAGTTGTCGACGCAGATGACCTCGTCTCCGCGTGCGAGCAGACGTTCGCACAAATGGCTGCCGAGAAACCCCGCCCCGCCCGTGACTGCAATCGTCGTCATAATGGCTCTCCGTCTCTGTAGGGCGTCCGACACCGCCGCGGACTGGTGTTCCCCGTCGTCAGCGCACCAGTTTCTCTCCGAACCAGATGGCGGTCTCGTGCAGTCCCTGCTGGAGAGGGACGTCCGGCTGCCAGTCGAGTTCGCACCGGGCCTTCTCGAAGTTGACGAGGCTGGAGCGCAGATCGCCGGGACGGGCGGGCCCGTTGTCCGGCTCGAGCACCTGCAGGTCCGAACCTCGGCCCGCCAGGTACTGCTGGCACTCGCGCCCCAGGATGTCCGCCAGCTGGTTCACGTCGGTCGGGACACTCGTCCCCACGTTGAAGGCCGCGAAGCCCGCCGCGAGCGGAGTGGCAAAGGCAGCCTCGTTGGCCCGGGCGACATCGGTCACATAGACATAGTCGCGAATGTACTGGCCATCGCCATTGATGCGCGACCGCTCTCCACCGTACATCTTCTGGCAGAAGATGGCGACGACTCCTGCCTCGCCATGCGGGTTCTGGCGCGGGCCATACACGTTCGCGTATCGCATGGCCACGGTCGTCAGCCCATGCTCGGCGGCATAGAACTTCAGGTACAGTTCCCCCACCAGCTTCGCGATGCCGTACGGCGAGATCGGATTGGCGGGGGTGTTCTCAGGGGCCGGTTCGTGCACGTCGCCGTACAGCACGCCGCCGGAAGACGCAAACACGAATCGCTCGACTTGCTGTGCGACCGATTGCTGCAGCAGATTCAGCGTTCCCATGATGTTGACTTCGGCATCGAACTGCGGCTCGCGGACCGAGCGGCTGACCGACATCTGGGCCGCCTGGTGACAGACCCACTGCGGTCGGAAGTCGACAAAGGTACGGGCCACCGCCTCGCCATCCCGAATGTCCACTTCATACAGCGGGACACCGGCGGGCAGATTCTCCCTGGCACCGGTCGACAGGTTGTCGAGGGCCGCACACTCATGCCCGCCCGCCTGCAGACGATCGATGATGTGGCTCCCGATGAAGCCGGCTCCCCCCGTGACAATGACACGCATGAGTGATCCCTGCGATAGCGCTCGTTGGTCTGTTCTTTCGCCGCCATCCTAACGAATTCGAGACCGACCACAACTGACGATTGCGGGACCTGTGGGGTCGATGGCTCTCCCGAGCGTTATCGGGCAGGGCTGCACGAACCGTTTCGCTCAGGCGCTCTCCGGGCTGTCGGCCCTGGTGGTCGAGGCGGGCAGGGGAACAGGGTCCGTCGCGGTCCCGTGTCCTGCCGAGACATCTCCCCCGGCCCCCGCATCGTTGAGCCGGGATGCCAGCCCCGCAACGTACTTGTCGAGGAGGGCGAAGGGATTGGCCCGACTGGCGGCCCGGGCCCGGTCGAGGTGCTCTCGTGTCCGGATGCCATCGTGCAGGGCCAGCGCCAGTTCAACACTGACCGCTTCGACAAACCCGGTTCCCGGATCCTGTCGCTCGGCGACCTTGAGCAGCCGGTCTGCCTCCGCGAGGTCGCCACGGTCGATGGCCAGCGCCGCGGCGATCGCTTCCGCCCTGCCGGACGCGGGATCCTGTTCTCGTGCGCGCTGCAGGGCCTCGTCTGCCTCGTCGGCGCGACCCAGCATCCGCAGGCACCACGCCTGCTGACGCCAGGGAGCCGGATCGCGCGGCAGCAGACTGAGCAACGGCTCGTTGGCCTCGAGTGCCGCGGTGTATTCTCCTTCGTCACAGAGCAGCATCGACAGACTGATGCGCGGCTGCGCGTACTTCGGCTCCGCCTCCACGAGTTGCCGGAGTTCGTCGATCGCCGGCTCGCGCTGACCGGTGAGCGCGAGCGACACGGCTGCCGCGTGACGCAGCGCAGGGTCCCGGGCAAAGCCGCGCGGGGACTTCTCGCAGAGTCGCACGACCTCGGCAAAATCATGGCGCTGCACCGCCAGGTTAACCTTCCGCTTGAGTTGGGCACTTCGGGAGAGCAACGGCAACATCAGGAAGGTGAGAAACAGCAACAGCCCGCCGACCAGCGATGTCGACCACGATCCGGTCAAGTGTGGCTCCTCGTTGCCGAAGACATCCTCCATCAGCGGGTCGAGACCGCCATCGAGTCCCCACCACACCGCGACCAGCAGGAGGGAAACCAGCAGAACGGCCCACGAGCGAAAGCCCCCGAAGCGGGTGGGGGTCATCTGGCGCCGCCTTTCGAAGCGGGTGGCCCGCAGACTTGCGATCAGCAGCAGAATCCACGGAATCATCCCGAGGATGGCCAGTCCCGCCACCGGCACCCAGGACGGCCAGCGGAGGTACCAGAGGGGCCAGCCGATCAGTCCCGCCAACCACGCCAGTCCTGCCAGCCGAGTGCCCCAGCGCCGCCAGCGAACCTCGGTCACCGACCAGGTGATCGGTGGGCGGTCGTCCGGCGGTGCTGCGTCGGCCAGCGCGGCCAGACGTTCATCCCGCGAGGGATGTGTTGCCGTCGCGTAGAGCAGTGTCGACAACCAGCCCGTGTTGCTGAGGACGTGCGCCGCGTGAATCTTCGTCAGCGCCGACATCATCGTCGGAAATCCGATCACTTCCGCTGCCCGTCGATCGCAGTCGTACTCGAAGTGCCGGCTGACCATCCGCTGCAGCCCCACGTACAACAGCAGCGAGAAGGCCATCGCCACGGCGGGCGAGACGACGGCTGACATCAGGACACCGCCGGTCATCGCGATCGGACAGACGGAGACCAGAAACCACAGCGAGTGGTTGGCGAGGTGCGCCAGTTCGTGTCCGATGATCGCGTCGCGCTCGTCAGAGGCCAGCCGATGCAGAATGCCGTCCGTCACCACCAGCGACGGGGACACCAGGCCACCCGCCAGCGCGAGGGCCGACAGCTCTCCGCCGACCGACCGAATCAGCCTCACCGGAGGGGGAGGCAGGTCCAGTTGACCTGCGAGCCAGGTCACGCGTTGCTGAAAGGGTGCGTCCTCCACCAGCGGCAGCGCCTCTTTCGTGTGCAGCAGTCGGGCGGGCGGCTTGAGGGCCGGGAAGAGCGTCAGCACGTTGAACAGGAAGAAATAGGGCAGGGTCGTCAGCAGTACCTCCTGCTGTTGCTCATCGTGCAGGATGATTGCCACGAGCAGCCCCGCCAGCAGCGGCAGTGTCTGCAGTCCGGCCACGACTGCGGCCACCCACCACAACCGGCCGACCGTTCCGCCCCCCTCCTTACGCTGACGCCGCCCGACGACCACATTGATCAGCGTGAGCAGCCCGGCCACGATCAGCGCGACCAGACCCGCCGCCACCAGCAGGGACAGCCCGGAGGGGCCCGTCCCTGACGGATTCAGCCACGCCCGCAGCCAACGGAGAGGGCGGGGCTCCGGCTCCCAGCGATCTCGCGCCTGTTGCGCGAGATCGGCGCTCTGCTGTCGCAGGGCGGCGGCCTGGTCTGGTTGTCCGAGCGCGTCGTAGGCATCCGCGATCTGTTCCAGAACGGCCATCTGTGCGTCTCCGCCATACACGCGGTGAAACGTCTCGAAGTCGAGCAAGGCGCGGTCGGGCTGACCGGCTTCCAGGTAGGTCGTCCCACGCTCCCACAGCACCGAATGCTGCCAAAGCCACTCCTCGCGCCACGTGCCGATGTCGCCGAGGACCGCACCTTCGGGAGGCCCCTCAGTCTGCTCCAGCAGATCAGAATAGAGCCGCAGCGCTTCGTCGAAATTGCCCGCGGTTCGCTCCTCGTAGGCCCGCGCGATCTGCTCGGACCACAACTGCTCCCGCGCCTGTGCGGCTGGCTCGTCAGGAGAGGTCAGCAGAGCCAGCAGCAGCAGCGCCTGCATCAGAATCAACCCTTGTCAGCTGGCGGAGCGTTCATCCAGTCTCCGGCTGGAATCGGCACGGAGCAGCTCGTCCCAGGTCACCTCGCGGCCGGATTGCTTGCCGTGAATCATGGCGAGGACGGCGCGTTCGACATCCACGCCGTCCAGGACTGCCCGCTCGAGGTCGACTGCGGAGATGTCCAGACCGTTCTGCGCCGCCATGATCCTCAGTGGCACCAGCTTTTCGGGATCGTTCCGGCGCAGCTTCATCATCACCAATTGCATAAAGGGAATCTTCGCACCGGCCAGGAAGGCCATCATCCAGAGTCGATAGAGACGCGCGAATGCCAGCAACTGGACCAGCAGTCCGATCAGAACAGCGGCCAGCACCAACCACACGAGGAGCCTGACGCCCGGTACGCCCAGTTGCGCCAAGAGGCCGGCCGATGATGAGGTCCCACACACCATACGCATTTGGCAAATCTCCCATTGCCGGTGGATGCGGACTGTCCGGAGGCTTCACCGCGGCCTGCTTCAGTGCGGTTCTGTCGCTGTGGTCGGTTGTGGGGCTCCTTCGACATCGGCAGGGGAGACAGGCGCGACCGCCTTGGCTGGCTTGGGGTTTGCGCTCCCCTTGAGGCCGGTGACCTCCGGCAGCTCGACACCCAGCGTCCGACTGAGGAGGCGGTGGGTCGAGCGCATTCTGCGTTCGAAGTGAATCCTCGCCAGATAGGGCTCCTGGCCGGTGAGCGCCTGCGTCGCCGCATCGATGGCGCTGGCCAGAAAACGGTCGGGGGCATAGCCGTCTCCGCGCTGCTCCAGTGATTCGCGAATCGTCGCGAGCTGCTCCAGTGCCCGCTTCGAGGCCCGGGCCCGCTCCTCATCGGTAAAGCGATTGCCCCGGGACTGTTCGTAGGTCTCCCAGATCTTCACGACCTGCAGGTAGTCCGGGCGTGTGCGCCGGGCGTGCAGCGCGGCCGCCAGCGTGGGTGCGATCCGGTCGAGGTTCGCCAGCAGCAGGGCCCCCAGCCCCAGCGCGGCGACACCCGCCGCGATCCAGGCCCACGAGGATCTCTCCGCAAGTCGATCCCGCCAGCTGACCTGGGCAATCTTGCGGAGGGCGGCCTGCTTCGTGTCGAAGATCTCGAACAGCTCGTCGACGTGCATGACGTCGAGTCCGACACGCATGTCATCCGAAGGCTCGCAGATGGCCGCACGTCCCGACTCTCCCAGCAGGTTGCGTAGCGACACCAGGCCGCCGATCATTTCCGATCCAAAGTAGTTTGACCCACTGAAGTCGAAAACGAGATTGAGATACTTGCCGGACTTCAGCAGCCGCTGCAGGCATTCCAGCTCTGCCTGGAAGATGCCATGCGAGAATCCGCCGGCGTCTCCGTGCGGAGTTACGACCAGCGTGTCCCCCACAACCTCGGTCCGCAGGATGTAGTGGTCGGCGGCGCGAGCCAGATCGCTCATGGTGCCGATCCTGCCGCCACAGGCCGATCAACACGCACGCCCTCCAGCCGAATGTTGTCGAAGCAGCCGGTGTCGTCGAACGAGCCGACGCCCACGGCTCCCCACGTGAAGGTCTTGTCCACAGCGGTCATCACCGGTTGCTGCATGTCGTCGAAATAGACTTCAATCGCCCCGGAGTTCACGTCCCGGCGAACGCGGGCGTGATGCCATTGATCATCCCAGGGGGTTCCCGGTGTGGTCTTCGTCGAGATCTTGATGCGCGGTGCCTCGTTGACGATGAAGATCTGGTTCGCGTGGTCATCGGTCCGCTGCCCGAGGTGCACGTAGTAGAAGTGCGTCGGATCCTGATACCCGAAGAACAGGCACAGGCTACGATGCGGATAGTCGCGCGCCGTCGACTGCAGGTCGACATCGAACTGGAAGTCCCCGACCGTCACTCCCTGCCGGATCGCCCGGTTGAACGGAGATCGGACCGACGTCTGCACGTCACTCTGCTGGAACTGGCTGAGGACGGTATTGCCATCCTGCTGCTCGAGGCGGAAGGCGCGGGGATCACTCGCGGCCCACAGGTGGAACTGTCCCGACTCCAGGTCATCTTCGAACACGAGCGACCAGTCGGATGTCCGCGCGGGCGGGGCGGCCTGCTGGGCCTGCAGCAACGAGGGGCAGAGCAGAACAGTCAGCAACGGAACGACACGACACATATAGTTCCTCAGATGTGTGGGCAAGTGCGGGCAATCGAGACGGTGGGCTGCACGAACAACCCATGATAACAGGTCGGAGCCGTCATCGAACCCTTGCACCACCGGGAGTACAGGGGACGGTCAGGTGCCGGGTCCGTGTGGCTCCGCCTTCTCTCACCCTCCAGACTGTTCGATCTCGTACAGGCGATCCACCTCCGGGGGCACGAATTGCTGGGTGGTGCCGTCGGGCCAGCGGATGTCGACCAGCTCGACACGGTCGGCCTCTCCCAGTCCAAACGTCAGCGGCAGTTCGACCTGTGACAGGTAGCTGCGTGTCGGCATCACCTGCTGCCGCAGGACCCGGTCGGGCAGGTGCACAGCCACCTGGGCACCGATCGCGTCCCTCGGGCAGGTGACCCCCTGCAGCTTGAGCCGCAGCCAGTGATGTCCGAGTTGCTGGTCGTTGCGCAGCAGCCGGGCGGCACGCCCCGTCGTCATGACGAGCAGGTCGAGATCGCCGTCGCCATCGATGTCGGCATAGCTTGCGCCGCGACCGACCATGGGCTTCAGCAGATCATCGCCGCACTGAGCGGCAGCGACCGGCAGGAACTCCGTGTCCTGCTGTGGTCCGCAGTTCCAGAACAGCTGCGGCGACTGCTCGTAATGCTGGCTCGGCTGCACCCGGTTGATCTCGTCCTCCAGATGGCCGTTGGCGGCGAACAGGTCGAGCCGTCCGTCGAGATCGTAATCGAAATAGAACACGCCGAAGGTCAGCTCCAGCCGCGTGTTGGGCCCCAGTCCGGTGGAGATGGCCTCGTCCATGAACTGCATGCGGTTGCCGTCGGAGACATACAGGGCGGTCATCTCGTTGGCGAAGTTGCCGATGGCGATGCCCAGCGCGTCGTTGTTGCGGAAGGCGGCGGCATCGATTCCCATCGCGCCGCGGGCGTTGCCGTTCATGTCGAAGGCCACTCCGGCCAGGGCGCCGATCTCCTCGAACGTGCCGTCCTGCCGGTTGTGGAACAGGAAGTTCTGCACCGTGTCGTTGGCGACGATGATGTCGATCCAGCCGTCCCCGTCGAAGTCGGCGAACGTCACGCCCAGCGACTTGGCCATCGGTACGCCGGTGGTCGGGATTGCGCACCTGCAGGCCGGCTGCGTCAGCAACCTCGGTAAAGCGGCCCTCCCCGTCGTTGCGGTACAGGTAGGGAAATGTCCCCTCGAAGTTCTGCGGACGCCCATAGGCCCGGCTGCCGCCGGTCAGCTGGAAGTTCTGTGCCGCGTCGTACTCGCGCGACCAGGCCACGTAGTTGCCGACGAACAGGTCCAGGTCGCCGTCGTTGTCGTAGTCGAACCAGCCGCAACTCGTGCTCCACGCATCCGTCGTCGCCGGCGACGCCGGCCGCCTGCGTCACGTCGCGAAACTTGCCGCTCCCCCTCGTTGTGAAACAGGCGATTCGCTCCGACGGCCGAGATGAAGACGTCGACGCGCCCGTCGTTGTCGTAGTCGCCGACAGCGACTCCCATGCCGTACAAGCGGCACGTCGAGTCCCGACCCGGCGGTGACGTCCTCGAACTGCCCCGTCCGTCGTTGCGGTACAGGGCCAGCGTCGCGGGCGCGACGGTCAGATGCGTCGGACTCCCAGGGCCAGCGGCTGGGAATTGACGAGCAGCAGATCCTGATCGCCGTCGCTGTCGAAATCGAAGAACGCACAGCCGCCGCCCATCGTCTCGGGCAGCAGCTTCTCGCCGGCGGCCCCGTTCTCGTGCACGAAATCGATCCCCGCCGATGTCGGTGATGTCGGTAAACGGTGCGACCGGGACGGTCGAGCTCGCGGTGCCGCGCGAACTTCGACGCTCGCCAGTGGCGTCTCCTGCACCGGGTGGCGCCGGTGCGGGTCGAGTCAGCCAGTAACCGATGGCGCCGCCCGCCAACGATCAGCAGCGGCGATGACGCCCAGTGACCAGCGCAGCGCGCGTGCCGATCACGGCGTCGTCGCGCTCGTCACGGTTGTGGTCGAGGCGGCTTTCGTCGCGTGAATGTCCGGACGATCGTCTTCATCGGTGTTCTCCCCGCGTGCTCGCCACGGCTTCCGGGACGCGGTTGGCGGTCGAGGCCCGGTGCACCCTGCCCGCTGCAGCGGATAAATCGACCACCGCCTCGGCCGCGTGATTGGCGGCCGGGTACCGTTCCCGCGCCAGGCGAACGGCGCGTCCCTGCGCGTTGTCGTCCGGTCTTGTACGTCGATGCAGCCGCTCGTGTTCGTCCGCCTGATCGACTCGTCACCGAGCTCGGCATACAGCAGTTGCAGATTGTGATGGGCGGTGACGTTCTCCGAGTCGATGGCCAGCGTCTTCTGGAACTCGGCGATCGCCTCGCGCCAGCAGTGCATCCGGCCTCGGCGTGCGCGCCCTGCCGCGATCGCAGCCGGCCCAGGTCGAACAGCGTCTGGCCCAGCAGGTTGATGTACCTCGTAGTCGAGGCTGAAATCGAACTTGCGGCGCTGCATGTCGGGCGTGCGGTCCTCGAGCACGCTGCGCAGGTTGTGCATCGCCTCGTCCAGATGGCCTTGCTGGCGGTTGACGTCGCCGCTGAGCCAGGCCCAGGTCCAGCGGGGATAACCCTCCTCGTCGCGGAAGGCGGCGGCCCGCTGCAGCGCCGCGACCGCCTCGTCCAGGCGTCCTTCGGTGTTGTAGACGCGCGCCAGATTCAGCGGACCGTCCCAGCGGTCCAGACTTCTCGACTTCGGGAAACGCTTCGGCCGCCTGTCGCAGTTCGGCCTTCCCCTTCAGCAGCAGGCCGATGCCGTAGTCGTTCCAGCGCTGCCAGAGCGGGAATTCGCGACGTCCGCGTTCGCGACCGGCGCGTCGACGCCGGCGACGGGAAACGTCACCCGGTCGGACGCCAGCGTCGTGATCGGGCAGTTCGTTGCCGTACGGCTGGCCCGGCTCGTGGCCGCGGATCGTGCGTGCCCAGCTTCTCGTTCGCCTGCGCGACGAATGTCCATGTAGCGCTGGTCGAACTTGCGGTACTGCAGCTTGACCTCGACGGTCACCGGCGCGTCGAGGTCCTCGGGCAGATCGCAGTTCGTAGTGGACGGTCTGCCCGGCGCCGGGCGGAATCTGGTGGTTGTAGAGCGGCGTGAAGATGTCCTGCGGCATTGCGGCGATCGATGCGATTGCCGTCCTTGTCCAGCATGAACACGTTGACGAAGTGCGCCCACGGATCGACTTCGTTCTGCCGATCGGGATCCACGGCGCCGCTGCGGCCGATCACGCGATCGCCCGCTGGTCACGGTCACGTCCAGCCAGACTTCGTTGGAATCGACCGTGCCCTGCGTGAACAGGTGTCCCATCTTCAGCGTGCGAATCACCGTCTCCAGCAGGTACTTCTCGCCCGGGTTCGAGCGTGGGCACGTCCGGGCCGCAGCGGCGCGATCAGCCGGCCGTCGATCTCGCCGCCCTCGCGGATGCCGAAGATGTCGACGCGCATCACGCCGTCGAGGAACTCGCTGGTGCGCCGCGATGACGTCCGGCCGGTCGCGCAGCCAGGCGATGCCCGTGTTGGCCGACGGGAACAGGTGATCGTGAACGCTCAGCTCCGTCGCGCCGTCGAAGAGCTTGCGCACCGAAATCGTCCGACGCCTCCAGCGGCATGTGGCAGCCGTTGCAGTTCGTCTCCGCTTCGGGCGGATAGTAGAAGCTGCGGGCTCCGTGTCCCGACACGCCGCTCAGCAGGTACGGATCGTAGTGGTTCTGGCCGCGCAGAAACTCCTTGTAGTGGTTCAGCGCGTACGGCAGGTGCACCTTGTGGCAGGTCGAACAGAACTCGGCCGTCTTGTGGAACGGCTTGAGAAACGTCTTCTTGTGAAACGACGGCTTGGCCTTGACCAGCTGGTTGTTGATCCACTGCAGCACCGGGTTGTCGCTGTAGGCAAACGGATAATGCAGCGGCTCTTCGATCGTGTAGTCGGCGTTGCCGCGTGTGCTGTTGACGTGCGTGATCGCGTGGCAGACCGTGCAGGTGATGCCGGCCTGCGACGTCGGATGCGCGAGCATGTCGAACTTCGGGATCGTCGAACGCGCCGCTGAAGAACGGCACCGGATCGTGGCAGCCGGCACACCAGCGCGAGGCCTGCACGTTGCCGTCCCGCTGCAGCGCCACCTCGCCGTGTCTCGGTCACGCTGGCCAGATACGGCGGATTGTTGAACGAACTGAAGCGATGCACGCTGTCGCTCCAGCCGGCGTGGACGTCGGCGTGGCACTTCTTGCAGTACTCGTCGTTCATCAGGCGCGTGAGCCGGGATGAAGTTGCCCGGTCGCCGTGCGCGCCAGCGACGGTTCGAAGTACTGCGCGCCCGACTCCGGGCCGACGGCGTACCACCCGCGCGGATCCTGCGAGTGCAGCCAGACCATCCCCAGCACCAGCGCCGCGACCGCCAGTCCGATAGCCGCAGTCCCGACGCGCCACTTGATCCGCGGGCCCGCCAGACGATGCAGCCAGTACAGCCAGGCACGGCCAGCGGGGCAGCCACGTGCAGCCAGTACACGCCGCTGCGGATCTGAGGCTGCCTCAAGATCGAAACCGCCGATCCGCATCAGCAGCAGACCGCTGACCAGCACGAGCAGCGACACAGCGAACAGCACATAGCCGATCCGCACCGCCCGGCGGTTGCGACGGTTCCGTGCCGCCAGCATGTGCAGCACGCCGAACACGACGAAGCGGCACGATCAGCAGCAGTCCCAGCACCAGGTGGCCCAGGAACATGTACTGATAGAAATAGTTCTGATAAGTCTGGCCAGTCCACCATTCCAGCGCCGTGATTCCCGCCAGGTAGGACGAATTCGCTGCCAGCAACGCCGACAGCGCAAAGACGACGAACAGCAGCTTGCGCAGCCCGGAGCCGACGGCGGGCACATACTTCCGTCGTGGCGCAGGGTCAGCGCCGGGCGTGGTTGAAGTCGTTTGCGACATGACAGTCTCGGCCTGGTCCCTGTGTTCCCCGTAGACAGTGAGAACGCCTCCCCTTCGCACCGGGCCGGCACACCGCGCAGCAGCGCAGCGGGCACCGGAGTCGGAGGTGAACCCGTGCTCAGACCGCGGCCCGCGCACAGTCACCTGGAAGACGACTCAGCCCCGGGGAGGGTGGTCGATCAGCGCACAGGGGCCGGCAGGGATCACCACTAGCTCCTCGCCGCACGTCCACCGCAGCGACGAACCCGCCCCGATCAGCCAGTCGGAACAGGCACACCAGCGGTCCTGCTCCGGTGAACTCGAGCGCTCGGGGGCCGTTGGTGGTGGTCCGGCCGGCGCCTGCTGGCAACCCGGGCCGTCACATCGCCGGTGCGGCGCAGGCTCTCGGGGGGCTGAAGGGATCCCCGCATCGAGAACCTGGTCTTCGTGGTCCCGCGGAGACGTCGCCCGGTGGTCCAGCAGATAGTCGCCGCACGTGGCCCGGGCCGACTCGGCACACAATGCCTGCACCGCGACCACGGCGAAGGCAATCGCCAGTCCGCGACGGCAGGCTGTCGAGAGTTTCAGGTGCATCAAGGACCGAAAGTGAGACCAAGCGAGTGCCGCTGCCTGCGGGGCAACCGGCTGATTCACTCTAGTCAGCCCGCGCGCGCAGCGTCAACCCGGGTTCGCGCAACGTCGCGCCCCGGCGAACTGGCCGCCACCGGAATGGGAACGAGCCGCGGTCAAGGCAGAGGCCTCAACCGCGGCTCCAGGGGACCTTGCTCTTCTGAGAGTGCGAAGTGTCTGCTCGTTGGAGATCGGACGTCAGTAGGTCAGCAGGGACGGTGCGATCCCGTAGGGCAGAAAGTACCGGAACGCCGGTGCTCGGTACTGCCAGAAGTCGAACTGAGCCCAGGGATATTCGTACGTGTTCCACAGGTATCCGAAGGAGTTCGGATACGGCACAGACGACAGCGGAGGCTGTCCGGCATCGCACATTCCGCCAGCACAAGAGCTGGCGGGGGCCGCCGACTGATTGATGGTCACCGGCCGCAACTGGCCGAGCAGCAACTCCATTGTGGCGTTGTGCCGGTACGACGGATTGGCCAGGAATTCGGTGCGACTGAAGGGAATGGCGTCGTAGGTATCCCGATACCGCCGGGCTTCCGTGCCGGCGGTGGTAGACCGAGGAGTGATGGCGATGCCCGTATCGTCCGCTTCCGCTTCAACGACCGGTGTGGCCGGTGCGTCTTCCTGGGCGATGGCGAGAGGCGGGGCAGGGATGTCTTGTGGTTCGGCCGGGGTCGGAGGCAGGGGCGTTGGGGTGTCGACCCGCGAGAGCTGACGGACCGGCTCGATGACGATCTGCCAGGCATCGCCATCGGTCGTCTCGACGGTAGCGATCTCGGCACGGGCAAACTCGGAGGCCAGCAGGACGCCCGGGACCATCGCGAGGAGGAACACGCGTCGAGGGGTCAAGGGGGAAGCAGGCATGGGGTGGTACCTTCTCTCTGGTCGCAGGGATTCGCAGCACATCAGATACAGATTCGAGGCTAAGAGGCGCGCACTACCAAAGTCAATCCGCATCGCCGGGAACTTTGGGGGCAGGGGCCACGGTGCGGAGAGTCAGGAGCGCTCGAAGGCCGGCGATGGCATCGCCGGCTCCCGTGCACCGCGGCTCACCAGTGGGGTTTCTCACACTCATTTTCCCCGGGAGGCTCACTCCTCCCGCTCGCCGGGCGTGGTCGACGTCCCAGGGTCACTGATTGACCCTGCGAAACCCCCGTCTTACAGTTGCGGGCGGGTGGCATGCTCTCACGCCGCAGGCGGGTGAGCATGTGGCAACATTGTGGCTTCAGCCACAGGGCGACCCGGCTGCGCCATGACGCCACTTCACCCCGCTGTTCCACAGCCGTTGCCGCAACGCCAAGGGACCCGATTGTGAGCGCGAAAGCCTGGGGAGGCCGATTCACTCAGCGCACCGACGAGCGCGTCGAGGCCTTCACCGAGTCGATCAGCTTCGACGCCCGGCTGGCCGCCGTCGACATTCGTGGCTCGCAGGCCCATGCCCGTATGCTCGCCAAGGTCGGACTGCTCACCGGGGACGAAGCCGATCTCATCTGCAACAGTCTCGACGACATCGGCGGCGAGATCGAGCGCGGGGAGATGACCTTCCGCACCGACCTCGAAGACATTCACATGCACATCGAGAGCCGGCTCATCGAGAAGATCGGTGACGTCGGCCGCAAACTGCATACGGCCCGCAGCCGCAACGATCAGATCTCGACCGACCTCCGACTGTATGTCCGCGATGCGATCGATCAGCTCGATGACCTGCTGGCGGATGTCCAGCGTGCTTTCGTCGGTCGCGGCGAGTCGGATGTCGACGTGGTGCTGCCCGGCTATACGCATCTCCAGCGGGCCCAGCCGGTGCTGGCGCCGCACTACTGGCTGGCGTACTGTGAGAAGTTCCAGCGCGACCGCGATCGTCTGTCCGACTGTCGGCGTCGGGTGAACGTCAGCTCGCTGGGCTGTGCAGCACTGGCCGGGACATCGCTGCCGATCGACCGACACGAAACCGCACGTCTGTTGGGGTTCGAAGCCGTCGCTGCCAACAGTCTCGATGTCTCCAGTGATCGCGACTTCCTCATCGAGACCGTCTCCTGCCTGTCGCTGGTCGCGGCGCACCTCAGCGGTTGGGCCGAGGAGTGGATTCTGTGGAACACGACAGAGTTCGGCTTCCTGACGTTGCCGGACGCCTTCACGACCGGCTCGTCGATCATGCCGCAGAAGAAGAACCCCGATGTGCTGGAACTGATCCGGGGCAAGTCGGCGCGGGTGATGGCGGCGGTGCCTCAACTGCTGCTGCTCGTGAAGGGGCTGCCGCTCGCCTACAACCGCGACCTGCAGGAGGACAAGCTGGCCCTGTTCGGTGCGCTGGATACCGTCGTTGCCTGTCTGGAACTCGTGCCGGCCATCGTTGCGAACGCGCAGCTCAATCGCGAGACGATCGCCGCCCGCATCGAGGAAGGCTTTCTGGACGCGACGGCGCTGATGGAGTACCTCATTCAGCGCGGCGTGCCGATGCGGACGGGACACGAGACGGTGGGCCGGCTCGTGGCGCTGGCCGAGTCGCAAGGTTGCCGGCTGGCGGACCTGTCGCTGAACGAACTCCGTGAAGCGTGCGAAGCGGTGGATGAGTCGGTGTCCGCGTTTCTCGGGACCGACAACGCCGTCGGCATCCTGCGCAGTTACGGTTCGGGGGGACGGGAACCGGTGGCGGAGCAGCTGACGAGCTGGCGACACCGGCTGGGACTGTCGTGACCCACGGCCCCCCAGCGTCCCGGTGTCCCTGCGCAAGCTGAACTCCATGCGCAACATCTGCCTCACCATCGCCTATGACGGCACCGGTTATGCCGGGTGGCAGGTGCAGCCCGACGCACCGACGGTGCAGGGGGTCGTGGAGTCGGCCCTGGGCCAACTGACGGGGGAACCGGTTCGCGTGCATAGTTCGGGACGGACCGACGCCGGCGTGCATGCGCTGGGGCAGGTGGCTCACTTTCACACGCGGGCGCCGATTCCTGCCGAGCGGTTCGTGGCGGCTCTCAATGGTCGGCTGCCCGGCGACATCTCTGTGCGGTCAGCGCGCGAGGTGCCCGTCGACTTCCATGCCCGGTACTCGGCCAAGCGCAAGCGTTATCGATATGTCCTGCAGCAGAGTCGCGACCGACACCCCTGGCTGTCCCGCTATGTGTGGCGGGTGGAAAGGCCGCTGGAACTCGACGCGATGCGGCGTGGGGCAGCCGGCCTGATCGGGACGCACGACTTCAGCGCGTTCGAGTCCAAGTCACAGGCCGAAGAAGACAGCGTGCGGACGGTCAGCGATGTGCGGCTGACACGGTGTGCAGGCTGGGAGCCATGGTCGCCCGCCGGGTCGGCGGACTTGCCGGGGACCTCGGCGGGCGAGTTCCTGCTGTTCGAGATCGAAGCGGATGGTTTCCTGTACAATATGGTGCGAGCGATTGTCGGCACGCTGGTGAAGGTGGGGCAGGGGGACTGGTCGGCGGGACGGATGGCGCAAATCCTCCAAAGCCGGGACCGGGCCCAGGCGGGCGAGACGGCTCCACCCCAGGGTCTGTATCTGGTGCGTGTGGACTATGATTTCGGTGAGTCGTAAGTCGTGAGTGGCGAGTAGTGAGTGGCAACGTGAAACTGCGAATGTGGAGACGGGAAGCTGCTTGTGGCGCCTCCGCGCTCCGCGCGAGCCCATGAAGACCGTCCACATCATCACGCGGCTGATCATCGGCGGGGCCCAGGAAAACACGCTGAGCACCGTTGAGGATCAGCACGCCCTGCATGGGGACGAAGTGACGCTGATCACCGGTCCGGCCCTCGGACCGGAAGGGAGTCTGCTGGAGCGGGCCCGCCAGGGCGGCTTTCGACTGGAGGTGGTCCCCGCGCTGCGGAGGTCCATTCATCCGCTGCGGGACTGGGCAAGTTACCGGGAACTCGTGCGGCTGCTGCGGGAGATCCGACCCGATGTGGTGCATACGCACAGCAGCAAAGGGGGGATCCTGGGTCGCGCGGCGGCCGAACGGGCCGGTATCCCGGCCGTCCACACCGTGCATGGGGCTTCGTTTCATTACGGGCAAAGCGGAGCCGCCTATCGCAGCTATGTGATGGCCGAGAAGTGGGCGGCGCGGCGGACGGCTCACTTCATCAGTGTGGCCGACGCCATGACCGACGCATACGTGTTGCAAGGGGTTGCGCCGCGTGAGCAGTTCACGACGATCTACAGCGGGTTCGATGTGGAGCCGTTCCTGACGCCACCGCGACCTCCCGGGACCGTACGCGCCGAGCTGGGGCTGGAACCTCAGCATGTGGTCGTAGGGAAGATCGCCCGGCTGTTCCATCTGAAGGGGCACGAGTTCGTGATCGCGGCCGCCCGGACCATCGTCGAGCAGTGCCCGCAGGTGCGATTTCTGTTCGTCGGAGACGGACTGCTGCGCGAACAACTCGAACGGCAGATCGCCGCTCTCGGTCTGAGCGGGCACTTCGTGTTCACCGGACTGGTCCCGCCGACGCGCATTCCCGAGCTGGTGGACGCGATGGATATCGTCGTGCATGCCAGCCAGTGGGAGGGACTCGCGCGCGTGCTGCCGCAGGGCCTGATCGCGGGGAAGCCGGTCGTCAGTTACGATGTCGGCGGTGCCCGGGAGGTCGTCATTCCGGGAGAGACGGGATTCCTGCTGCCGCGCGACTCGGTCGACGAACTGGCGACGGCCATCGGCGAACTGGTGCGTGACGCGGCCTTGCGGGAGCGTCTGGGTCGAGCGGGCCGGGAACGGTTCACCGACCCCTTCCGGCATGAGGTGATGACGTCCCGCATCCGCGAGGTGTACCAACAGGTGCAGGCCGGGCGTTGACTCAGCTCAGCATTCCGCCGGGGCCAGGTTCCTGGGACGTGAGCGGTCATGGCGGGCGGCAGGGCCCGCAGAATCCGCAGACTCGCCGCTGACCGGAAAATTCGGCCCGGTTTCACCAGGTGGCACCGCAGTCAACACGCAGCTTCTGCCGATTTCCGGAGACAGGACAGGGAAGGTCCGGCGTGTGATCGCGGATGGAGCACGACGAACCTCTCTCCTTCTGCCGAATTTGACCTGCCGTGTGGAACTTGTCGACGACGTTGCGGGCCGCGCGTGTGACAGTTGCCTGCCTGCTGAACCTGACGCTGTGTGTCACTTCCGCCCGGGCTGGCCTGGTCTGGGAGGACTTCTTCACAGACGAGCAGAGCATCGCGGACGGAACGCTGCTGAACACCGGAAACGGCATCAATGTGACGATCAACCGCCTCGTGTTCTCGGACAGCGATGGGGGTACGTTCGATCTCGCGACCTTCGGCAATTCCGACTATTTCACCTTCGAGGGAGGCGGCCTCGGGGGCCACACCGGTCTGCTCGAGGCCAGCTTCGACAATCAGAACAACGATCCGGCGGACTACCTGACACTCACGCTGTCCTTCAGCAGTGCGATTACCAACCTGCAGTTCAGCCTGCTCGATGTCGACACTGGGTCTTTCGATGATGCCGTCGAGGTGTTTTACAACGGCACTCAGAATGTCCGCGACAATCCGGCCTTCTTCACAACCGGGCTGACGAACACGCTCGACGACGAGACGTACATGCACGGCTTCGAGGGGAACCGGTTCAACTCGCCGGATGGCCTTGGCCTCGGCAATATCAACTTCAACTTCGGTGCGACGCAGATCACATCGCTGCGGATCAAGTACTTCTCGACCGACGATGCCGACAGCGATCCGGGCGGGCAGAAGCTGGGCCTGTCGGACCTGATGTTCTCCGCCGTGGTCCCGGAGCCCTCCGCCGTGGCGATGATGGGTCTGTTCGCCCTGGCGATACTGACGACTGCCTGGAAGCGTCGCCCGGTCGCCACCCGATAGCGGCCCCTGGGTGACGCCACGGTCCGCCTCGCTCGGCGTGATGCGGGCACCAGAACGCCGATCTCCCCGGTTGAAGCCGAGCCTGCAGGTGACAATGGAGATGCTGGGGCGACTCTCGGAGTGCCCCGTCGGCCCCCGAATGTGTCCGCCGGCATTGGATTGGACCCCTGTGCGCGGTTGGGCCGATACCGAAGACAGGCAGGTGCATGGATCGCCCTGTCTCTCGAATCTGCCGGCAGGGAGGCCCCATGCCTGCTCGAACCTCCTTGATCTGGACTGCGCTCTGCGTCCCACTGCTGGTCGCGACAGGGATGTCCCCGGGCCGTGCGGCCCGCGCCGATCTGGTCTGGGAGAATTACTATGCTGACGAGCAGAGCATTGTCGATGGCACGGTGTTGAGCACTCCGTCGGGCATCGATGTCGCCATCGACCGGCTGGTGTACTCCGACAGCGACGGCGGGACGTTTGACCTCGGCCTGTACGACAACGCAGACTTCCTGACCTTCGAGGCGGGCCAGCTGGGTGGACACTTCGGACTGCTGGAGGCGTCGTTCAACAATCAGAACAACGACCCGGCCGACTTTCTCGAGCTGGTACTGACATTCAGCGCCGCCGTCACCAACCTGCAGTTTTCGTTGCTGGACGTCGACTCCGGAAGCTGGGACGACGGCATCGAGGTATTCTACAACGGCAGTCTCAACGCGCGGGACAACCCAGCGTTCTATGCCCTCGGGTCCACGAACGGACTTGACAACGAGAGCTACATGCACGGCTTTGAGGGGTACGGGTCGTCGGCCGCCGGCAGTGGCACGCAGGGGAACATCGACTTCGACTTCGGTCAGACCGCGATCACGACACTGCGGATTCGCTACTTCTCGACCGACGATGCCGACAGCAACCCGGGCGGACAGCGCGTGGGCCTCTCGGACCTGAGCTTCGGCACGACGGTCAACGAACCTCCGGCGCTGGCCATGGTCGGACTGTTCGCGATCATTGCGCTGCGGGTCGTCCGGCGGGACCGCCGCGACGCGCCTGTCCGTCGTCGGCCCGGGCTGCTGGCGGACTGAGGCGCGCAGCGGCGGATGCTGCATCGCTCAGAACGTGCGTCGCCGCTTGCGCCCACCGACGAAACTGTCGATCACCAGGTGGCCCATGTCCTGGGCATCGCAGGTGGCGCTGATCCCTTTGCCCACCTGGGCCATCTGCTCCACGAAGTTCACCAGCCCGAGGTAGAAGTAGTCCTCTACGAGCGCGAAGCTGGACAGGTGCAATCCCTCGTCGGCACAACGCTTCACCTCGCTGAGGGTGATGCGGGCGGTCTTCTCGTCGGGGGGGTAGATGAGCAGCAGGTTGCGGCCCTCGACGTGAGCCGTGGGTTCTCCGTCGGTGATGACGATGATCTGCTTGTTCGAGGCCGCCTGCTTGTGCAGGATGCGTCGGGCGAACTGCAGTCCCGCGTGGATGTTGGTGAAGTGCTCCGGGACGTGCGCGGGGGGGCTGTCGAGACTGATCTTCATCCGCACGTAGGGATCAAACAGGCTCACCCGCTTGGGGGCGGCATACAGCAACTGCTGCTCGGTGAGGGGCGTGGCGTAGGTGTAGAAGCCGACGAATTGTAGAAAGTCTCCCTGGTAGCGACTGCGGACCAACGCCTGCATCGCCAGCGCGACCCGCTTGGCCGCCGCGAACTTGCCGTAGCGCATCATGCTGCCCGACATGTCCAGCAGCACGACCGTCGCGCAGTTCGTCTGGTATTCGGTGTCGTGCACCACCAGATCGTCTTCGCAGATGTTGATGCGAGAATCGGACTGCGGGTCGTGGGATCCGGCTTCCCGGCGGCGGTGCAGGGCGTTCTTCAGGGTCTCCTGCATGTCGAGATGACTGACCGGGTCCCCGAACTGGTAAGGCTTCGAGTCTTCGTGCACGATCTGGCCCGGACCGCGGAACTCCGTGTCATGCCGGCCCAGGTTTCCTTTGTTCTGGACGTCGAACAGTTCTTCGAGCGCCTTGTTCTGCACCCGCCGGAGGCCTTTGGGGGTCACCAGGAACTTTCCCTCCCGGTCCTTCTCGACATAGCCCCGCTCGATCAGCATGTCGACCACATCCGGATGCTCTTCGTCGAGGCGCTCCAGATCGTCGAGCACATGCTCGCCGTAGTCCATCAGGTACTGGCTCAACTGGTCGAAGAGCTCATCGGCCGACTGCGGCGTGAACGGTTCGGAACCGTCCCAGCGGGAATATTCGAACAGGGCCATCGGGCGCTCTTTCGTCTGGACGTGGGAGAACGGCGTGACCGCGGAGGTCGCGTGTCGCTGTCAACTGGCTGATGGCGGACCACCGGAGGACCCGCCCTCCGGGTTGCGCTTACGGTTGCGGCGGCGCCGACCCCGGCGATTCCGTTTCGGTGGCGAACCCGCGGCTGGCGACGCACGGGCCGCGGCAGACTCCGTTGACGGTTCCGCGGTCTCGGGGGTGTCCTCGCTGGCCACAGGAATTCCCGCGGGCGTCGTCTCGCCCGGCACTTCCGCCGAGGAGGCCGGTTTCTCCGGGGCAGGGATGTCCGCCGGCGCTTCAATCCCTGTGGGCGCGTTGTTGTCTGCAGGTGCATCGCTGTCCGCGGGTGCTTCGATCAGCACGGTGATTTCGTTCACGCTCACGGATTCGCGGAACGTCACATCCTCGCCGACCGTCTGGTCTGCGTTGACCGCTGGTTCGCCCGCGTCGGTCTGTTCGGCAGTGGCGACGTCCATGGCAGGGAGGACTGGTTCGGGTTCCGGGTCCCATGCCGGGTCGTACTCGATGACAAGGTCCAGTGGACGTGGAGGTGGACGCTCAGGTCGTTGCGCCTCCACCAGCTTCATCTGCGCGGCGGACGTGCACTCTTCGCAGCGGAGAGACGTGTGGGTGCCGGACGTGCGGCGCTCGTACCCGCACTCCGGGCAGCGCCATAGCCGCCGGACATCCAGATGCAGCCGCAGGCCGGGACCTTTCATCGTCGTCTCATCTGCAGGATACGCACAGGCCGCTCAGATCGAAGCCGGAAAGGGCGAATGTGATGAATTCCGGGAAGTTCCCTTTCGAGTCGACTCTCCTGCATTCTAGACTCTCGCGCACGAATGCACACGGCCACCTGTTGCTGGAGCCGTCGGCGGGGTGTCTCCGCCTGGCGGACGTCGCTCGCCGCGTCTCACTTCGCTCCAGTACGGTCGATCCCCTGTGACGGGCCCCCAAGTTCTCCACATGTCCGATTCTCGACCGATTCGTTCCGATGATGTCCGACACCTGGGTCGCGGTGTCCTGATGGGGGCCGCCGACATCATTCCCGGGGTATCGGGAGGGACGGTGGCGCTGATTCTGGGCATCTACAACCGCCTGGTGACGGCCATCAGTCATGTGGACAGCACGTTTGTGAAGCTGCTGATTGGCGGTCAATGGTCGGCCGCCGCCCGTCGCATCGACCTGCGGTTTCTGATCGCGCTGGGATTGGGCATCGTGACGGGCATCGTGGCGCTGGGCAGCGTGATGCACTGGCTGCTCGAGCACCGCATGCAGTACACGCTGGCCGCCTTCTTCGGGTTGATCGCGGCCTCGAGCCTGCTGGTGGGGCGAATGATCGAACGCTGGTCACCGGCCATCTTCGGCCTGCTGGCCGCCGGTCTTGCCCTCGCCTTGTGGATCGTGCAGCGACCGGCCCTGCAGCATCCCCCCGAAGAGTTGTGGTACGTGTTCGTGTGTGGCGTTATCGGCATCTGTGCGATGATTCTGCCGGGCATCAGCGGGGCCTTCATCCTGTTGATTCTTGGGAAGTACCACGACATCACCGGCATCATCAAGGACACGCTCAAACTGCAGATCTCGGCGCAGAACGTCGCGACGGTGCTGGTGTTCGGCACCGGGTGCCTCGTCGGGCTGATCCTCTTCAGCAAGTGCCTGCGCTGGCTGCTCGCCCGGCACGAATCACAGACGATGGCCGTTCTGTGCGGATTCATGCTGGGGTCGCTGTGGAAGATCTGGCCGTTCCAGCGCGACCTCACGCCGCAAGTTGCGGAATTCAAGCACAAGCAGTTCGCGCATCTCTCCCTCGGCGAGGTGCCCTTCGATGGCACCTTCTGGCTGACGCTGGCGATTGCTCTCGCTGCTGCCGGATTCGTCCTCGCGCTTGATCACCTCACTCACACCAGCGAACACATCCCGCCGCTGGAGAGCGAAGTCGAAACCAGCGCCGGTTGAGTGGACGATCGGTGGTCATGCTGAGCCAGCGGCGGCGTCAAGGCTCGACACGGCCGAGTTGCTCCAGTGCCTTACGGGCGGCGTCCTGCACGTGCGGTCGCGGGTCGCGGGACAGCTCTTCCAGGCGGGGCAGCGCCGGCTGCGCCTGTTCGCCCAGTTCCAGCAGCAGCCGGTAGCCACGGATCCGCAACTGGCGATCCTCCACCGTCATGGTCTCCAGCAGAGTGGCCAGCAGTTCCGAGCCGGTGGACGTCAGTCGCCACAGCGACTCGGCCGCCGCGATGCGGACCTCCGGCTGCGAATCCTGCAGGGCGGTCCGGAGTGTGTCGATTGCGATGTCGTTGGCGAAGGGAATCTGCCCGAGCGCCCCGCGGCCAGCGCGCGTACCTGCGGATCCCGATCACTCACCAGATGCGCGAGAGTCCACTCGCCGGCCGGTCCGAGTTTCGACAGGGCCAGCCCCGCCGCTTCCCGGACCTCGGGCAGCTCATCGAAGATAGCCAGTTCGGCCAGTATCGGGGCCGCCACATCCGCCGAGGGTCCGATCGCCTGCAGGCTGCTGACCGCCTTCTTCCGCAGTCGGCCGTCGGGCTGTCGTGTCAGGCGAAGCAGGATCGGCACCGCGGGGGCCGCGGGCGGTCCCACCAGCGAGAGGCTCTCGACGGCCGCTTCGCGGAGTTCGCCCACTTCACGGCTGTTCCCCGGCTCCGACTGTGCCATGCGGATCAGCGTCGGGATGGCTTCCGCGTGTGCCCCGCCGATTCGGGCCAGGGCTTCGATGGTGGTCAGCCGGTCAAAGTGGTTTCGCCGGGGGTCCTCCAGCACCTCGCGCAGGGCGGGGGTGAGGGGCGCGGCGACTGGCCCGAGCAAGGCACAGGCCTTGGCGGCCCACTGGGCGGGCGGCTCGGCCTCGGGGCTGATGGTCAGGAGCAGGTCGCTCAGGACCGGCAGGGCCGAGGCCGCCGGCTGACCGATGCGCCCCAGCGTGAGGGCCGCCTGTCGACGCGTGAACCAAGGAAGAGACTCGTCGCGCAGTAGCGCGATGAGACCGGGGACAGCCGCGGCGGCGGCCGGCTCGTCGAAGCGGAGCGTCTGAATCCGCTCGCGCCATTCCGTGAGCGTCAATCCGTCGTACCGCCGTTCCTCCGCGCCGGTCGGCGATATGCCCTGTTCCGGCTGAGCAGACACAACTGCGGAGGGTGGCAGCGGGTCCGAGGCGGCCCCCAGGCACACGGTGCTCAGCAGACAGACAATGGTGGAGGACGAACCGAACATGCGCAACAGATCGACCGGGGGCGGGTGGACAGCCCCATTGTTGACCTGCAGACGCGCCACTTCAACCGCCACGGCCGCGGTGTGTGGCCGACCGCGGCAGGTGCCCAATAATGCGGATGCGTGACCGCCGCTGTTGGGCCGACAGTCTGCCTGTACCGTGGTACGTCAGGGGATGATGGCCATGGCACACGACAGGCTGCCCGCCGCCGGGATGTACGTCTCGCGCACGTAGTCCATCACCATGCGGTCGGCATTGAACCGCCAGCCCAGCGTGCGGACCGAACGCTTCATCCGGCGGATCCACTCCTGCGGCGTATCGTCGAGGTCCCGATCGTAGTAGAGCGGCACGACTTCCTCGCTGAGGACCTTGATGAGGTCGTCGCCGTCCCGCGCATCCTGGATCTCCTGATTGGCGTGAATGTCGCCGTTGCCGATGGCAAAGCCGTTCTGTCCATCGAACGCCTCGGCCCACCAGCCGTCGAGAATGGACAGGTTGAGCCCGCCGTTGAGGACGACCTTCTGCCCGCTGGTGCCCGACGCCTCGAGTGGTCGCCGGGGATTGTTGAGCCACACGTCGACCCCCTGTACGAGATGCCGGCCCAGATTGATGTCGTAATCTTCGAGGAAGATCACCCGTCCCTTGAACTCCTCTTCCTGCGACATCTGGAAGATCCGCTGGAGAATCGCCTTGCCATGATCGTCGGCCGGATGGGCCTTCCCGGCGAAGATGAACTGCACCGGGCGGTCCTCATCGCTGATAATACGCCGGAGCACATCCATGTCCCGCATGATGAGATCGGCCCGCTTGTAGGGGGCGAACCGTCGCGCGAATCCGATCGTCAGCAGGCGTGGGTCGAGGAACGACTGCAGACGGTCGATTTCCTTGGCCGACTGCTTGTACCGTTCGGCCTGCAGGGTCAGCCGTCGGCGGGCATAGACAATCAGACGGCTCTTCAGTGACTGGTGGGTCTCCCACAGCTCGCCGGGAGAGAGCTGTTCGATGCCCGCCCACATCCGGGCTTCGCCGGTCCGCAGATACCAGCGTTCGGGCAGCACGCGGTCGTAGAGCACGCGCATCTGCGCGGCGAGCCAGGTCGGCACATGCACACCGTTCGTGATGTGGCCGATCGGGATCTCCTCTTCGCTGCGCCACGGCCAGAGCGAACGCCACATGCGTCGGCTCACCACGCCATGCAGGCTGGAGACGGCATTGGCCCGTCGTGACGTCTTGAATGCCAGCACCGTCATGCAGAACGATTCGTTGGGGTTCTGCGGGTCGACGCGACCAAGCCCCATCAGGCCCGGGTGGTCGAGCCCCAGTTCGTCGCCCAGCGGGCCAATGTGCTCATCGATCAGACCGCCGTCGAAGCGGTCGTGCCCGGCCGGCACCGGGGTGTGAGTGGTGAATACGCCGCTGGCGGCTGTCTCGCGGAGGGCGTCGTCGAAGGAGAGTCCGTCGCGCTTCATCCGCAGGCGGATGATTTCCAGCGGGGCAAAGGCCGAGTGACCTTCGTTCATGTGCACCACGCGGGGCTGGATGCCCAGTGCCGTCAGCGCCCGCACGCCCCCGACGCCGAGCAACAGCTCCTGGCGAATCCGGGTCCGCTGGTCGCCGCCATACAGCCGGGCCGTCAGCGTGCGGTCCTCCTCGGAGTTCTTGTCGATGTTCGTGTCGAGGAGATACAGGGGGACGCGCCCGACATCCAGACGCCACACCCGGGCGTAGATCCGGCCATTCCGTGTATCAACAGAGATCACAACCGGTGAGCCATCTGCGGCGACCGCCTCCCGCAGAGGCAGGGTGACGGGGTTGACCTTGGTGTACGATTCCTGCTGCCAGCCGTTCTTGTCAACGAGCTGCGAGAAATAGCCCTCGTGATAGAACAGGCCGACCGCCACCAGCGGAATGCCGAGATCCGAGGCACTCTTCAGATGGTCCCCGGCAAGCACCCCCAGGCCGCCCGAGTAGATCCGCAGCGACTCGTGCACACCGAACTCGGCCGAAAAGTAGGCCGCCGGGCGGTGACCCAGCACGCCGGCATGCACGTCGCCCCACGTCTGGTGAGACGCCATGTACTCCTGCCAGCGTCGATAAGCCCAGTTGATGCGCGAGTGCAGCACCACCTCGCGGGCCCGGGCCTCCAGCTTCTCGGGCGGGTATTCCTGCAGCAACAGCACAGGATTGTGGGCCAGCTCCGACCACAACGGCGGATCGATCTCGCGGAAGATCTGCGTGACTTCCGGTTGCCAGCTCCACCAGAGGTTGCCCGCCAGTTCCGTCAGCTTGTCGTGGATAGTCTGTTGCGACATGTTGGCTTCTTCCGTGGTCGAATGATCCCGCGAGCGGCTCAGTCTGAATGTCCCCCCGGCAGGGAGAGCCCGAACGGACGACACCGGGCGACGCCCGGGCTCAGGAGTATAGTAGACGAGCTGCCACGGTCGACAGTCCCGGGCCCGAAACGTCTCCCTGCCGATGACAACCCTCGCTGCACGCGGTACGCTGGTGGACAGATCCTCACCATTCCACTCCGGGTCGGGCTACGGAGCATGTCGCTTCCTGCCGAGCAGTTTCTCAAGGAACTGGCCGACAGCGGTCTGCTGACCGCTGCCGATCTGGCCTCGCTCACCAGCGAGTCCTCTGCGAACCAGCTCTCCGGTGAGGAGGTGGCCGCCCGACTGGTGCAGTCCGGGCAGATTACCAGCTACCAGGCCGAGGCCCTCCTCAAGGGGGATGGGCGGGCCCTGGTGCTCGGCAACTATGTCGTGCTCGACCGGATCGGGGCCGGCGGGATGGGCGTGGTCCTCAAGGCCATGCATCGACGGATGAAGCGGCAGGTCGCCCTCAAGCTGCTGCCGAAGTCCGCCACCGACTCCCCGGACGCCGTGCGACGGTTCCATCGCGAGGTGGAGGCGGCTGCCCGGCTGAGTCATCCCAACATCGTCACGGCCTACGATGCCGACGAGTCCAAGGGGGTCCACTTCTTCGTGATGGAGTACGTCGACGGCAGCGACCTTTCGTCGCTGATGAAGCAGCGCGGACCGCTGCCGGTCGATCTGGCCGTGAATTGCCTTCTACAGGCGGCTCGCGGGTTGGCGTACGCCCACAGTCAGGGGATCATTCACCGCGACATCAAACCTTCCAACCTGCTCCTGAACCCTCAGGGCCTCGTGCAGATTCTCGACATGGGGCTGGCCCGCATCGACGCCACCGAATGCGACGACCACTCCGAACTGACTGGCACCGGAACCATCATGGGCACACTCGACTACATGTCTCCGGAACAGGCGCTGGACACAAAGCACGCCGACCGCCGCACCGACATCTACAGCCTGGGGGCCACACTGCACTACCTGCTGACCGCCCGTCCGGTGATCGAAGGGCGGACCCAGGGGCAGAAGATGTGCGCCCTGCTCACGGCCGACGGCCCTCAGACGGCCACCCTCACCACAAACCGGGACGACATCCCTCCCGGACTGGAAGCAGTCTTCCAGCGGATGGTCGC
Source organism: uncultured Planctomycetaceae bacterium (assembly GCA_963715185.1). Taxonomy (GTDB): domain Bacteria; phylum Planctomycetota; class Planctomycetia; order Planctomycetales; family Planctomycetaceae; genus CAVPPT01. The sequence goes on along the minus strand of CAVQRG010000003.1, from coordinate 716,756 downwards.
CCGCAATCCGGACGAACGCTACGCGTCGATGGACGAGGTCATCACCGCTCTCGAGCCCTTCGCTTCGGCCGAGATTATCGGTGCGAAATCGTCGGTGTCGGCCGGGGGTTCCGCGTCCACGGGAAGCACACTGCCGGAAACCGGCATCGGCGATGAAGCACTGCAGCGGTTCCTCGAAGCCCAGCCCCTCCCCACCACCATGATTCAGACGCCCGCACTGGATGTGTCGGCCGAGACGTTCAACACCGGTGTCGGCATGCCGACCCAGGTCACGCGTGATGCGGTCGAGGTGCCGCTGACCAGTCCGTCGTCACTCATCCAGCGGCGCCGGCGCGAGCAGCGCCGCAACAGTCTCAAGTGGATTGCCGGGGCGCTGCTGCTGGCGCTGCTGTTCTGTCGGCTCCGCTGCTGCTCAAGGTCGATACGTCGATCGGCACCATCGTCATCCAGGTGCATCAGGACGCGGCCGTCGGGGCCGAGGTGACCATCGACGAAGAGCAGCTCACCACGATCAAGACGGGCAACGGCCGGCAGACCGTGCGGGTCGCTGCGAGCGAAAAGGAACGGCTGCTGAAGGTCACCAAGGAAGGCTTCGAGTCGTTCACCGAGCGGTTTGTGCTGAAGGAAGGAGGCCAGACCGTTGTCGAAGTCTGGCTGGAGCCCAAGGAAATCTCTGTAACCGAACAGCCGGAACCCGTGCCCGACGCAGGGGACCGTGCGCTCACGCAGTGGGTGATGTCGAAAGGGGGAGTCGTCCAGGCCGACCTGCCGGACGGTCGTCGCGTGGTCATCAGGACCAATGACGATCTGCCCAGGGCGGATGTTCCGCTGCGCGTGGCTGTGGTCGACTTCACGGAGGTGAGTTCGCTCAGCGATGAGGATGTCGCGGAACTGCCCGCGCTCTGGTCTCGGTGCCACCAGAGTTTGCTGTACCATCTGAATCTTCAAGACACCGGCATCACGGACGCGGCTGCGGACGCCCTCGCGGGGATGCAGATCAGGATTCTGTGTCTATTCGGCACGGCGACTACCGATGCAGGAGTGGCCAAGTTGGCCAACATCAACGGACTAGGTGCAGTCTATCTGGGACACACAGCTGTCACCGACGCAACCTGTCAGACCCTGTCGGCAGTGGATGGCCTGACATTCATCGAGCTGTCGTGGACGCACGTGACCGACCGGGGGGCGGCACACCTGGCCAAGCTGCCGAAGCTGGCTGAGCTGCAAATCATCGGGAACGACGGCATCGGCGACGACACCCTCCGGTGGGCCTGCGAACATCCGACGCTGCAAACGGTCCGGCTGGGAGGAACCCGGGTGACCGATGCGGGGCTGGAAGCGGTTGTGGGCTCAGGCCTGAAGGAGCTCGAAGTCAACGGCTGCGCCGGAGTCACCGACCGCGGCCTCGAATCGTTGTCCCAGGAGAAGACGATTGTACACCTCAATCTCTCCGGCCTGCGTTCCATTTCAGATGCCGGCGTGGCGCATCTGGGGAGTCTTCCCGAGATGAGACTTCTGGATGTGCATGCGACGCTGATCACTGACGGATGTCTGGAGACACTGCAGCAATTCAAGAAGCTCTCCTTGTTGCGGATTTACCAGACGGAAATCACCCCCGAGGGCGTACAGCGGCTGAATGAGGCGCTGCCGGACTGCGAGATCGTTTGGGACGGTGGGACGATCAAGCCGGCTGGAAGCGAAACAGATGCGACTGCGGGCGCGCCTGGCAGAGGCTGGCAACCCGGCCCGGCCGATGATGTGCTGCCCGGGATCGTTCCCCGGCCGGCGGCACTTGCCGGGGTGAATCGCTGGCAGGTGGAAACCATCACGCCGCGTAACGGCGTCAGTTCGGCGGCGTACAGTCCCGATGGCAAGATCCTCGCCTGCGGAACCTACGCGGGGCAGGTGCGGTTGTTCGATGCCGACACGCTCGAACTGCTGGCTCTGTATCCCGGATCGCATTCCGCAGGCGACCTGTCGTGGAGCCCGGACGGGCGCATCTGGCCGTGTGCTACTTTGGCGACGTCCAAGTTATCAGTCGCGAGGCCGTGCTCGAGCGGACGATTCCCATCCGCGTTCACAAGTCGATCGCCTGGAATCCTGCGGGGGGGCATCTCGCCCTGGGGGGAGACGATCGCAAGGTTTACCTCTACTCCTGGGATAATGCCCAGGCTCCGGTCATCGCGGAAGGGGCTTCTACAGCCGCTATCATCGAACTGGCCTGGAGCCCCAATGGAGAATGGATCGCCACCGGCTGGTCTGAGGGCATCATCCAGCTCTTGAAGCCCGACGGGACAGCAGGACCGGAACTGAAGGATCTCAACAACCGCATCGAGTCGCTGGCGTGGTCTCCCGACAGCACCAAGCTGGCCTCTGTGGCGAGAGACGCGGCACACGTCTGGAACGTCGACGGCACACCGGTGGCGCAGCGTCTGGACGTGGCTCAGCCCGACCATGTCATCTGGGCTGCCGACAGCCGGACCGCGATCGTCAGCGGGGCTGTGGAGACGGTCCTCTGGGATACTCAACAGGATACGCTCCGACGGCTTGAGAGACGCCAAGACGACGACTACACGACCGCGCTCACGTGGCGACCCGGTGCAAAGGAGTTTGCACGGTGCGACACCTTTGGTGCTGTGGACATCGTGCGCGATGACGGGACATTGCGAATCTCAACCGGGCGGTCCATGGCGTTTGCCGATGGCCTGGCGATCCGGCCCCAGGGAGACCGGATTGCCACAGCCAATGGGGACGGTTCGGTCCGCCTGTGGGATCGGCAGGGGCGGGTCCTTGCGTCGTGCGAAGGTCATCGCAATCGCGGACTCGATGCCGCCTGGAAGGCCGACGGTTCCCGGTTGGCCACGGCGGGAGCGGACAACACCATCCGCACCTGGACGATGGAGGGAGATCCGCTGCGGGTGCTGCGAACAGGGTCTGATCAGCATCAGTATGCCGTCGCCTGGGATCCGAAGTCCGCTACCCTCGCCGCGCGCGGACAGCAGGGGATTGTGCGGCTGTGGAGCGGAACGGACGAGAATCCCCGGGAGCTGTCCGCAAACCGAGGCAGTGAAACGTTCATCTCGCTGGCCTACAGCCCCGACGGTAAACATCTTGCGGCCGATGCTCCGGATGGCGCGTGGATCTGGACCCGCGATCGGACCGGCTACTTCCTGGCCCAGCCGAAGATACTGCCCGCCGACATCGGTGGAAGGGTTGCGTGGCGTCCAGACGGTCAGGCTCTGGCTCTCATGTACAACGTCGACGTGCGGATTCTCCAGCTCGACGGGACCGTGGTGGCGGCATTCAATACGCCGGCTTCAAGCCGCGACATTGTCTGGTCTCCGGAGGGGGATGCGCTGGCGTTCGCGGGGCATTTCAAGGGCCGAGTCAACGTTTACACCCCTGCCGGCCAGCTGCTGCGTTCGTTCACTGGTGGTACGTCAACGACTGTGGGCATCGACTGGAGCCGGGACGGAGAGCTGATCGTGGCCGGCGAAGACGCCTGCACGGTCCGCGTCTGGGATGCTGATACCGGTGAAAACCAATGGGTTGGCCTGCAACTTCCGGACCTGGAGAACGTCTCGTTCACTGCGGCGGGCCAGATCATCGATGGCGACATCGAGGTCCTCGACCGCCGGCTGATCTGCCTCGTTGAACAGGACGACGGCCGGATCGAACTGGTGAAGCCCTCGGAGTTCGCGGTGCGGTTTGCTCCGGACTGGCGGGTCGGGAGTGGTAGGGAGCCCCCGCATTTCTCCACCGACTTCGCGAAGGAGCGTGCCGTCATCGAGTGGGTGCATCAGCAGGGGGGAACCACCGGGATCACGCACGCGCAACAGGGGTACTCACGGTAACACCCGACGACGAACTGCCGGACGACGAGTTCGTGCTGGTCGTGCTCGACCTGACAGGCAAGGCGGTCACCGATGCCGATCTGGCGCGTTTCGACCGCCTGCCCCACTTCACGACGCTCATTATCAACGGGATGCCGATCGGCGACGAGGGATTCTCCCGGCTGGGGGATCTGCCGGCGTTGCAGAAGGTCTATGTCTCGGGAACAAGGTTGTCCGATGCGGGCCTGGCTCATCTGGCTGAGCGCTATCCGCTGGTCGAGATCCTGCATGCGGGGGGCACCGGCCTAACCGATGCGGGGATTTCCTCGCTGCTGAAGTGGCCGGTGCTGCATCAGTTGTCCATGGACAACAACCGGCTGAGTGATGCGGTCGTGGACACCCTGGTCCAGCTCACAAACCTCCGGGACGTCACGCTGCGGTCGACGGACGTCACGCAGGCGGGCATCGATCGACTGCAGCAGGCTTTGCCCGAGTGCCGCATCGAGTGGGACGGCGGGACCCTCGAGCCGGCTGTCCAGCCGGCGAGCGAGTAGAGCCTCTCGACCCGGGTGTGGTCCCGTGCACCGCCCTTGTCAGTCTGCCACATTGGCAGGGGTTCAGCGGGTCTGGAATCCGGGAGTTGGCGAATCGGCAGTCGGGGCTCCGATGGGGTGTGAGCACAACCTCTTTTGTGTCAAGCGGATGTGGATTCCGTCTCATTGGCACGGGCTTCGCCTAGCAGGAACAGCACCGTTGTAACTGATGTTCCGCGCGGACGCCGCGCGAATTCGAGGTCAGAGGAGTCAGAGGATTACCCATGGCGAAGAAGGCCAAAGTGAGTGGCACCCGGATTGTCCCCCTGGGCGACAAGGTCGTCCTGCGTCGTCAGGAAGCGGAAAGTACGACAGCGGGAGGCATCGTGCTTCCCGATTCCGCGAAGGACAAGCCCCAGCGCGGCGAAGTCGTCGCGGTCGGGGATGGGCACGTGCGTGATGATGGCAACAAGGTGCCCCTCACGGTGCGGGAAGGCGACCGTGTGATCTTCAGTTCCTACGCCGGTGATGAGATCACGGTGGGGGACGAAGAGTTTCTGCTGCTGCGCGAGTCGGACATTCTCGCGACCTATTGATCGTGCCGCGCCGGTGGAACCGGTGACACCGCCCGGGGTCAACCCGGCGGCAGCCTGTCTTCTGGCGGGCCAGTCAGTCGCTTAACAACTTCAACGAGACAACGAACTACCGGAGTCAGATATGGCCAAGATGATCGCCTTCGATCAGGAAGCCCAGGAAGCGATTCGTCGCGGAGTGAGCAAGCTCGCGAGAGCCGTCCGCGTGACGCTCGGCCCCAAGGGGCGAAACGTGATCCTCGAGAAATCGTTCGGATCTCCCACCATCACCAAAGACGGTGTCACGGTGGCCAAGGAAATCGAGCTGCCGGACAAGTTCGAGGACATGGGCGCCCGGATGGTCAAGGAAGTGGCCAGCAAGACCTCCGACAACGCGGGCGACGGCACGACCACCGCCACGATCATGGCGGAGGCGATCTACACCGAGGGGCTCAAGGCGGTGGTGGCCGGAGTCAGCCCGCTCGAGATGAAGCGGGGCATGGATGCGGCCGTCAAGCTCATCGTCGAGAAGCTGCACTCGATGGGCATCGAATGCCGGGACCGGCAGTCGATCGCACAGGTCGGAACTGTGGCCTCCAACGGCGACACGACCATCGGCAGCATTCTGGCCGATGCCATGGAAGCCGTCGGTAAGGATGGCGTTATTACCGTCGAAGAAGGGCAGTCGCTCGAGACTAACTTCGAAGTGGTCGAGGGGATGCAGTTCGATCGCGGGTATCTCTCGCCGTACTTCGTCACCGATCCGCAGAGCATGGAAGCCGTGCTCGAGGACGCCTACGTCCTGATCCATGAGAAGAAGATCACCAACGTCAAGGACCTGGTGCCGGTGCTCGAGAAGGTGGTCAACGCGGGCAAGCCGCTGCTGATCATCGCCGAGGACATCGAAGGCGAAGCCCTGGCGACGCTGGTGATCAACAAGCTGCGGGGCACCTTCAAGGTGGCTGCGGTCAAGGCTCCGGGCTACGGCGATCGCCGGAAGGCCATGATGCAGGACGTCGCCATCATGTGCGGTGGCCAGGCGATCTTCGAAGACCTCGGGATCAAGCTCGAAAACCTGCAGCTCAGCGATCTGGGTCGCGTGAAGAAGGTCGTCGTCGACAAGGACAACACGACGCTGATCGAAGGTGCCGGCAGCACCAAGGACATCAAGGCCCGCATCGATCAGATTCGTCGCGAACTGGAGAACTCCAGCAGCGACTACGATCGTGAGAAGCTCGAAGAGCGAATTGCCAAGCTCTCCGGCGGAGTGGCCCAGGTGAACGTCGGAGCGGCCACGGAGTCGGAAATGAAGGAGAAGAAGGCCCGCGTCGAAGACGCCGCTGCACGCCACGCGTGCCGCCGTCGAAGAGGGCATTCTCCCCGGCGGTGGTGTCGCCCTGCTGCGTGCGTCGTCCAGCCTCAAGAAGGAGGGACTGACCCACGACGAAGAGGTGGGCTACAACATCATCATCCGGGCCTGCCGCGCTCCGCTCACGCAGATTGCCGACAATGCCGGTATGGACGGATCGGTCATCTGCGAGAAGGTCTCGGAGAAGAAGGGGAACGAAGGCTACAACGCCGCCACCAACGTGTACGAAGACCTCGTCAAGGCGGGCGTCATCGATCCGGTGAAGGTGACCCGCACCGCCCTGCAGAACGCGGCCAGTGTCGCCACCCTGTTGCTGACCAGCGATGCCCTCATCGCCGAGAAGCCCAAGGAAGAGAAGAAGGGCGGCGGACACGGCATGGGCGACGAAGACATGTACTGAGTTCGTCCACAGTCAGGCAACTGGCACGGATGGCCATCCTGCAATCGACCTGGCTGCCTGCACGGCAGCCGGGTCTTTTTTTGCGCCGGGGGCATCGCAGCGGCGGCACTCAGTCCCGCTGGTGTCGCGGCACATTTTGCCGTTGGCCAAGACCCGGTGTGTCCTCAAACGCAAACTTGTTCGAATCCCACGGTCCCGTGGAAGTCCCGGCGAGCGAAGAAGGCAGCGACCTCGATGTGCCGTCCCAGTGTGCGCATGCGCTGTACTGCCCGCTGCATGTCGTCGCGCTGTTGCGACTCCAGTTGGAGGGGCGAGATCTTCAGCCGCTGCGTGTAGAACGCGCACTCCTCATGCGCAATCAGCACGACCCGCTCCAGTCCATGCACGCGAATCAGAAACCGCAACTGCTACGCGACCCCCTCTTCCTCGCGGTAGGTCGCGAAATGCCGTGCCAGACAGGCTGCCCCTCCCGGCACCGCCAGCCGGTCGTAACGCGGCAATCCCAGGGCGGTATGCATCAGCTCGTCGAACTGTTCTCCGAAGCGGCCATCACTGCAGTACACTGCCGCCGCCCGGACACGTTCGGGGTTGAAGTGGACGGAACTCGCGAAGAACGGCAGTTGCTCGGCGCCGGGCATGGGCTCAGCCTTCCGCAGGGTCACCCCGCTCAGGGGGTCGCCGTCAGCTTCGAGATGAAGAACTCCGCCTCGTTCTGGTACTGCGGAGCGGCCCGTGGATACTTCAGGTGCGACTCCACGCCCAGTTCCTCCAGTCGCTCCTGCAGGGCGATGCCGAAGTTGACGTGATGGACCTTCCAGCCCTCGACGCGCCTCTGCTCTGTGGGGGGCGGGTCGTCCGGGTGCATCCCGTACGTCATGAAGATCGGGGGATCATCGGCCGAGATCAGCGACAGGGCCGAGATCTCCGGAAGCTGGACCCGATACGCCTCGTGAGTGTCGGTCCCGAACGTCTCGCGCAAGTCGCGGTGCGGCGTGTCGTAACCGGGAATGTGTTCAATCCACCAGGCAAGGTCCATGGTGGCCTGTCCGCCATTCGTCGCCACACACAGCAGGCGTGTCGACTCGCTGCGCCAGGGGATCTTCGCTGTCAGGATCGGCCATGTCGTCGTGAAAGCCGAGATACATGCACAACTGAGCCCCGGCCGAACCGCCGAAGGCCCCGATGCGTGTGGGGTCGATGTTCCACGCTTCAGCTTGCGACCGCAGGAACTGCAGCGCCCGGCGACAGTCGTGATGTGCGGCGGGTAGCGGGGCGTCGCCAATCAGCCGGTAGTGCAGAGCCGCCACCGAAATCCCTGCTTCGAGCAGCTGCTCCCGCGTGGCGGCGTTGAGGCTCGACTTGTCCCCTCCGCGAAAGCCGCCGCCATGAATGTAGATCACCAGCGGCGCCGGGGCAGAGGCTTCCGCCTGCCAGAAGTCGAGGACGTTGCGCTCGTGGGGGCCGTACGACACATCCGCCCGGGTCGGGGCCCGAGCGGAGGCGGTCGCCGCCCGGCGGGCCTGTGCCAGCGCTGCGGTTTCCGACCAGCAGAGCAGGGCGGGCGCCACCAACGTCAGCCAGAGAGATCGCCAGCGAATCGAGTCCATCGAATCAACCTCCAGAACCAGGGTGAGAGTGAGCCGGAGTTCGCGCAGCAGGTCAGCCACCGTCGTTGCCCGCTCCGTACGTCCGTGGTTCAGCCGGCCTGCAGTTCGACCTTCTTGCCTGCCAGCGACAGGTTCTCCTCAACGAACTGCTGGTCCCACAGATTGGAGATGACAGCGGTCAGGTTCGGATTCTGCAGTGCCCACACGTAGGCCTTCATCGGGGCCTTCATGTCGCCCGGGACGATCTGCTCCACCTTGTCGATGCGCCACTGCGGGATCGGCTGCAGCGACTTGTGATGGGTCGCCACCGCCATGGCCACTTTCATGCCGATGACGCCGACACCATTCGCGGCGGCCTGCTGGATCGCATGTTCGAGGTAACCGCCATTGATGACGTTGTAGGCCATCATCACCACCGCGTAGTGGCCGAGCTCGGTGGCCGTGCGCAACACGCCGGCCGGGTCGTTGTGCGATGTGACCCCCAGGTGGCGAACCTTGCCCTGCTGCTGGAGACGGTCGAAGGTCGCCTTGATGGCCGGGTTGCGCAGTTGGGCAGCCGTACACGCGCCATGTGGACACATGACGATGTCGAAGTAGTCCGTCCCCACCCGCTGGAGGCTCTCGTTGAGCGACTTCGTGATGTGCTCGACGAACCGTGGGCTTTCTTCCACAAGATGCGCGTAATTGTCCATCATCGCATCACTGAGGTAAGACGGGCCAAACTCCTTCTGCTGGCCCGGCCAGTAGGTGAGGAAGTACCCGGGCTTGGCGCCTCCTCCGGCCTGCAGTGCTGCGTCGGCCCGCTGCATGATCTTCGCCTGCTTTTCGCCGGGCAGGCCGTCGAAGATCTCCTTGTAGAGCGTGTTGCGCAGCTCCTTGAACCCACTGATTTTGGTGGTGAGGAACACCTTCTCGCGCAGGGCTGACCCGGCGAGCAACTTGCCATAGGCCGTTTCACAGTCTCCTTGCCCGTAGGCCGGCGCCATGTCGAGGTAGTTCAGCCCCTTGTCGATCGCCAGGTGCAGGTGCTCGTAGTTGTCCGAGCGGACGGGATCGCCGCCGTTGACGACCTCCGAGACCATCATCCCGGTGCGGCCCAGTTGTCGGTAGGCCATGCCCGGCTGTCGGTTCCGCCACTCCAGGGCCGGCTGAGAGGGAGGGGCTGTGGCCGGTGCTGCCTGTCCCCACGTGGGAGAAGCCCCGCAAGCGGCCCAGGTCGTCCCCACGGCTGCGCTGCCCAGAAACGTTCGGCGATCCATCTCAGGTCTCCCCATGGGTGAAGCCTCGGGAACTGAAACCGCTTCGAACACATTCTCGCCCGTTCGTCCCAGGTATGCAAGAAACGCGCCGCAGGTGGAGCGCCTGGCGGGTTCGCACCAACGCGCGTCAGCCCGTCACAGACAGGCGTCGTGTGTCGCACACTCACGGTCTGTCGCGCCGTGAGACATAGACGAGTCACCCGCCCGGTGCGTCTGATGGATCCGCGGCCGGGGCAGACTCTCGGGCGTCCGGCTCGACCGCGAGTGCCTCGGCGATGCGGCGGCGGACATCCTTGTGAATCGCCTCGTCCCACTCGGCCCCAATATGCGCAACGACGTTCGCCTGGTCGTTGTAGCGGGGTCCGTTCTCTTTCTGAAAACCGTTGGCTGGCTCTCCCAGGTCGATGTTCTCCATTCGCGGTTCATCGGGCCAACCGCGCCAGATGATGAGGTTGCGGGTGAAGTAGTTCACGGCCCGCTCAACGTTCATCGGCAGGGAGTCGGGCCGGCCGGGACGTCCGACCGATGACGGATCGATGAGCACCAGCAGTGTGACCGGGATCGCGGGTTCTTCGGCGAGTGCGGCCGAGACTTCGAGCGCGGTGTGGCCTCCCCAACTGTTGCCGACGATCACCAGTCGTTCTTCGGGATGGTTCGTGCGGCGCTCGCGCAGATACGCGACGATGCCTGCCGACAGCGGAGGGTTCGGCTGTGTGCTGGCCCCGGCCCGGGTGCCATTCCAGTTGAAGTACTCGGCCTGATACCCCTCGTCGAGAAGATCTCCCCGCAGACGATAGAGTCCGCTGTTCCCTTCGCGGCGCGTGGCGGTGCCGGCGATCTGCCGCGCACTTGGATCGGAGGCGAACCCGCCGATCAACAGGACGAGTGTCTGCGCGTTCGCACGGCGGGGCGGTCGCGGACTCCTGTACGCCGCACCACAGACCCAGCATCACGATCCAGGACATCTTGGTGGCTCTCTCCACAGTCTCTGAGACGGTACGGCAGAGGTTATACTCAATTCTCGCCCATCGCTGCGCCCCGCGATCTGCGTTCCTCGTCGGTCGCACCGGTTCTCGACACATCACGAGCGGGGGAGCGGGAGATGGCATCGATCACGCCGGCCTTGACTCTGAAATGACAGCCGTTGAGGTTATACTCAAAGCATCCTCAATGCTCACGGGGCGGGGTCGGCTTGCTTCGCGCCCCGGTCGCTGACTGCTGTCGCTGATTGTGCCATCGGGAGGTGTGATGAATCGCCGGGATGCTCTGCGAGCGATGACGGTCTCGACCATCGCTCTGTCGCGAACACCGCTGCTGCCGGCCGACGAGCCCCTGCAGCGGTCCGGACTGGGACTGGTGCTCTACTGTTGCGGCCTGCGTCGAAAGCACCACCAGGGAGATTCGCCCGGTGAGGACCTGTTTGCGCCAGCGGTGTTTCTCGAGCACTGTCGTCGTGTCGGTGCGGGTGGCATGCAGGTCCCGCTCGGGGTGCTGGAGACTGCCGACGCGATCGCACTGAGGCGTAAGGCCGAACAGGATGGGCTGTTCATCGAGGCGATCATCCGTGTTCCCTCCGACCGGGCCGACATCGAGCGATTCGAAGCCGAGATGCAAACAGCAGTCGCGGTCGGAGCGCGGGCCGTCCGGACGACCATCATTCCCGGCCGACGTTACGAATTCTTCGACACGCTTGAGAAGTTCCGGGAGTACGAGTCGCGCGGCAGGATGGCCCTGGAGATGGCGGTGCCGGTCGCCGAAAAACTGCAGTTGCCGATCGCTGTGGAAAACCACAAGGATCACCGCAACGACGAGCGGATTGCGCTGTTCGAACACATCAGCAGCGAGTACGTGGGCGCGTGTGTCGACACCGGCAACAGCGTGGCGCTGCTCGAAGACGCCGAGGAGACGGTCGCCGCGCTGGCCCCGTGGGCGCATGCGGTCCACCTGAAGGACCAGGCGGTGCAGCCCACTGCCGACGGTTTTCTGCTGGGCGATATTCCGCTGGGGACCGGCTTCATCAATCTGAAGCCGATGGTGGCGCTTCTGAAGACAGAGCGTCCCGGCCTGCGCTTTTCACTCGAATTGATCACCCGCGATCCGCTGCAGGTGCCTTGCCTGACGGAGCCGTACTGGGCCACGTTTCCCGATGTGCCCGGCCGGGATCTGGCGCGTACGCTGCGTGCCGTCCGCGCCGGGGCGACCGACAACCTGCAATACGTCTCGCGTCTGTCGCCGGCAGAGCAGGTGGCTCTCGAAGACAGCAACGTCCGCGCGAGCCTGGACTATGCCCGCGACCAGCTCAAACTGTGATCACCCCGCAGCCGCGTCCCCTGTTCGGAGCCTCATCCATGACACGGTCGCGTTCACTCACCAGACGTCAACTGCTGGGACACTCGGCGAAAGCGACCGCCGCGGCTTTCGCGGCGCCGTGGTACGTTCCGGCGCCTGTGCTCGCCGGCCCCGGGCGCGTGGGGGCCAACGATCGCATCCAGATCGGTGTCATCGGCTGTGGTGTACGCGGCAAGTACCTGATCGGCAACATGCCGGCCGGGGGACAGGTCGTCGCTCTGTGTGACAGTTCCCGGCAGCGGATGCAGGAAACGCGGGAACCCCGGGGGGAGTTCCAGGCGGTGCTGGCCGACTTCAGAGACACTGATGCGGCCGGCTGCAGAGTCGACCAGGACTATCGCCGGATGCTCGAGCAAGCACGTCTGGATGCGGTGATCATTGCCGCGCCCGACCATCATCATGCGCAGGCTGCGATGCTGGCCTGCCGGGCGGGGCTGGATGTGTACGTCGAGAAGCCGCTCTCCCTCACCATCGCCGAGGGCCGGGCCATGTGTGACGCGGCACAGCGGTACGATCGCGTGGTTCAGGTGGGGAGCCAGCAGCGATCGATGGCAGCCAACCGGGTCGCCTGCGAGTTCGTCCGGGACGGCGGACTCGGGCGGGTCTCGCTCGTAGAGGTCCCCAACTACCCGGGGCCGCTGCCGACGCCCGATCTGCCGGCCGAGCCGATCCCGGAGGGACTCGACTGGGACCTGTTCTGCGGTCCGACCGAACCGCGAGCGTATCATCGCGATCTGTGGGTGAAGGACGAGTACAAGCACGGCTACCTGACCTGGCGCGGCTGGGACAACTTCCGCAGCTTCTCCGGGCATCTGATGACCAACTGGGGCGGGCACAGCGTCGACATGGTGCAGTACGCGCTGGGGATGGATGAGAGCGGCCCGGTCGAGATCTGGCCGGAACCGCTCCCCGACAACGAGACCGACTTCAAGCAACTCGACGATCGCTGGCACGACAAGACCCCGCCGTTGGGCACCCTGCGCGACAAGCGGCAGGATGCCATGCGATTCTGTGCGGTGTCGATGCGTTATGCCAATGGCACGCTGTTGAAATTCGATCCTGGCGTCAAGGAGGTCATTGTGCATGGCGAACGAGGCCGCCTGCACATCAGCCGGAACAACTACCGCGCCGCTCCGGCCGACCTGCTGCCCCCTCCCGACGCCGAAGAACGACAACGCTGGACCGGGTCCGGTCATGTGGCCCGTCCGCATATTCAGAACTGGCTGAACTGCATCCGCGAACGGCGCACCACACGGGCCCCGATCGAGACGGGGCATCGGACCGCCACGGTCTGCCATCTGGCCAACATCGCCCGGGAACTGGGTCGCCGGCTGCACTGGGATCCGGCTGTCGAGCAGTTCGTCGATGATCCCGCGGCGAACGCCCTGTTGTCCCGATCCCGCCGCCAGGGTTTTGAACTCCCGGTGTGAGCCAGCACTGCGCTGGAGACGCCGTGGCGGTTGCAGCGCCGCGTGGGATCCGTTTGCAGGTTCGCGGGGCTTGCCAACGGGCGGGTTCTGCTGAGAGTGCTGTTGCGGGCAGGCGGTCTGCCGATCGGGTATCATCGCAGTGCATCGCAATTGCCTGTAGCAGGAATGGACGACAACACCTCTCTCAGCCTGCTGAATCGTGTCAGTGCCGCATCCGATCCCGAGGCGTGGGATCGACTGGTGGCGTTGTACCGTCCGCTTCTCCTGCGGTGGCTGCGGTCCTGTGATGTTCAGGCGGCCGACGCCGAGGATCTCGTCCAGGAGGTGCTCACCGTTGTGGTGCAGGAGGTCCGGGGGTTCGACCACAACCAGCAGGTCGGGGCGTTCCGAACCTGGCTGCGACGCATTCTGGTCAATCGTGTGCGGAACTTCTGGCGCTCCCGTCAGCAACAGGCCCCGGGGAAGGGGACCAGCAGCATGCTGGAAGAGCTTCAGCAACTCGAGGACGATGCCAGCGCCCTCAGCCGGGTCTGGAATGCCGAGCACGACCAGCAGGTGATGGCCCATCTGCTGGAGACGGTTCGTCCGCGATTCGAGCCGCAGACCTGGGAGGCGTTCCGACGCCAGGTGCTCGAAGGGCATCGTCCCGATCAGGTGGCCCGTGAACTGGGGCTGTCGCTGAGCTCGGTCTATGCCGCGCGCAGCCGCGTTCTCAAGACTCTGCGTCAGGAAGCGGGTGGGCTCGTCGACGTCCTGTAGGCGTCTGTGCAACCGGTGGATGGTGTGCAAGTTAGGGATTCTGTCGCGATTTGGTGTCAGGATGACCGGGCCCGGGCACTTTCCTGATAGACCAACTCTTCCCGCAGGTGAGACATCATGTCCAAGGACTCGACCACACATCCGAACAACGAACTGCTGGTGGCGTTCGGCCTGGGCCGACTGGAGCCGGACGCACTGCTCGCTGTCGAGTCTCATCTCGAACAGTGCACGCGCTGTTGCGATACGCTGCTGAATCTGAAGGACGACACCTTCGTCGGACTGGTTCGGCAGGCCAGCGAACCGGTCGCTGAGCCGGTTGACGAGTCGCTGCCAGCGACGAACCCTGACCAGCCCGGGGACGCGAGCGGCGGGCTCCGCGCTGAGGCACCGTCCCTTGCCGCCACCCTCGTCGCCAATTCGGCAGCGGCGCGGGACCGGGTCGTGATTCCGCCAGAGCTGGCCAACCATCCACGGTACCGCATCATCGAACTGATCGGGCGGGGGGGCATGGGGGACGTCTACAAGGCGGAGCACCGTGTGATGAACCGCATCGTCGCCCTCAAGGTCATCAATCAGGACCTGGTCAGGAACCGGCAGGCGGTCGAACGGTTTCGCCGCGAGGTGCAGGCGGCGGCGCGGTTGTCGCATCCGCACATCGTCACCTCGCATGACGCCGAGCAGGTCGGCAACCTGCATTGTCTGGTGATGGAGTATGTCGGCGGGACCAATCTTGCCGACGTCGTAAAGCGCGAAGGACCCCTCGATGTCCCACGGGCGTGCGACTACATCCGCCAGGCGGCGGCTGGTCTGCAGCAGGCCCACGAGCAGGGCCTGGTCCACCGGGACATCAAGCCGCACAACCTGATGGTGACCCATGGTGGGCAGGTGAAGATCCTCGACTTCGGTCTGGCGACACTGGCCGATGTGGCCCACGAGGCGAGCGGGGGACGTGAGTCCCCCGATGAAACCCCCTCGTCACGCGACTCTGAGCCTGGGCATCTGACAGCCGCCGGCACGATGATGGGGACGCCCGACTTCATCTCCCCCGAACAGGCCGGCGACGCGCACTCCGTCGACATCCGCTCGGATCTCTACAGCCTGGGTTGTACGTTGTACTTCCTGCTTACCGGCCGACCTCCATTTGATGAGGGTAGCGCTATGGACCGCGTCAAAGCCCATGCCGATCGCGAAACCACGCCCATCGACACCGTCCGGGCGGACGTCCCTGCCGAACTGGCGGAGGTCCTCCGCCGCATGCTGGCCAAGGATCCCGCCGACCGCTTCCAGTCGCCGTCGGACGTGGCCGATGCGCTGGCTCCATTTGTCGATGAGCATCGTTCGGGCCCACTGAAGACCGGAGGGGCAACCTCTGCAGAGAAGACTCCTGGCCCTGTGTCGCGTCTCGACCGCTTTGCCATTGGCGTGGCCTGTCTGACGGCGGCCTGTCTGCTGCTGGCCATGTCTGGGATGCAGATGCAGGGGTTGGCGGTGGTGTGGTTCGCCGGCACAGCGTTGGCCGCTCTGTTCAGTTGGTGGTGGGGGGCGAACGTCCCGTCACATGGCCTGACGAGGGTCGGCCTGGCCGCCGGGGCCATGAGCGTCCTGGCGGCGGGCGTCATCTATGTGACGACGAACCGCGGCACGCTGGAGATCGAGGCGGTGGATGATTCGGTGCAGGTGGTCATTTCGCGCGTGGCAAGCGATGGCCTGAATGAGAACGGCGAGCGCGCGGTCGAAGTCAAGTTCGTGGACACCGTCAGTGGTTCCACCGTGCGCACCCTGCCATCGGGCGAGTACAGCGTACAGTTGCTGGGGGACGGAACAGGGTTCGAGCTCAGCGCCAACCGCTTCGTCCTCAAGCGGGGCGGAAAGGTCGTGGTCCGGGTGAATCGCCGCGAGGAGGCGGCGTCCGTCGGCGCGTCGCGCCACCCCCTTGCCAAGTCCGCCCGGTCAGCCGACTCCCGATGAGAGTCCGCCCAACATCGCTGAGGATCTCTATGGCGGCTATGGTGTCGAGGCCGGCGGCTATGGATACACAGGTGGGCAAGCGGTCGACCGGCCTGTTGAGGAACTCGCCTGGGACCCAGGGCCGGATCCCGACCCACAGGCGATCCTCGAGGAGGCACAAGCCGACACCCGGGCCGGGCGCTATCGGGAGGCGTTGGCCAAACACGTCTGGTATCACAGACACGCCCTGGACATTCAACCGGCCCAGTCGGGAGTGCGGCTGTCGTTCGCGCTGAACTACTGGAAGGAACTGGCCGACAAGTATCCACCGGCGCTTGTCAGTCTCCGGAAGTTTCGTGATGCGGCGGGGGAGCAGGTCCTCGCGGCGAAGAATCACTTCCAGGCGTTCATGGACTTTCAGGCCATCAACCGGGTGCTCGGTGACGATGCACGCGTGGTTGAGCTGTTCACGAGGCTGCACGAGGACGATCCGGACAAGGCCCGGTCGGTGTACTCACTTGCGGAGCCCGCACTGATTCGCGTGAAGGAGTACCGGCTCTGCGATGAGTACATCCATCCCGACACCGATGTGCCGCGGATCATCGAGGGCTTTCGACGGAATCGGGCCACGGAAGCACAAGTGGGCCCCGACCATCAGCAGTTTACAGAGGCGAAGATGACGAATGAGTCGGCGACGCTGGTGGCCCTGCTCGCCGTCAACGGCCGAGACGCCGAGGCTGCAGCGGCCGCGAAAGAACTGAAGGAGGCCTGGGACTCAACGGA
The DNA here is from genome assembly GCA_963715185.1 of uncultured Planctomycetaceae bacterium. Taxonomy (GTDB): domain Bacteria; phylum Planctomycetota; class Planctomycetia; order Planctomycetales; family Planctomycetaceae; genus CAVPPT01. The sequence continues at coordinate 699,915 of CAVQRG010000003.1, read as the reverse complement.
CTTCCACACCGCGATCGACGCGGCGCTGGCGGGGAAGGTGCCGGTGCCCTGGCCCTGAGGGACTCTTGTCTTCCGCGTGACCGTGCCGGTCTGTGCGACTCTTCCGAACCTTCACAGGTGTCGTCGACTTCGGTCGTTCGCTGAGTTCCGAGGGGTCCGCGGGCTGGATTCGGAAAGTGCTCCGATGGTATGAGTGCGGGCAGACAATCAGGCCGATCGGACGCCTGCCCCTCTGCGTACGGATGCGAACATGAGTTCCACGGACGATTCGTCCTCCAGGTTCGGTACCTTCGGCGGTGTCTTCACTCCCTGCACGCTCACGATTCTGGGCGTGATCATGTTTCTGCGGTTCGGCCAGGTGGTCGGACAGGCCGGCGTTGCGACGGCCATCCTCATCGTGCTCGTCGCCAACACGATTACGTCACTCACCAGCCTGTCGCTCTCGGCCATCGCGACGAATACGCGCGTCAAGGGAGGGGGAGCTTACTATCTCATCAGCCGCAGCCTCGGAGTCGAGTTTGGCGGTGCGATTGGAGTGCTGTTCTTTCTGGCACAGGCGATTTCGGTAGCGATGTACGTCATCGGGTTTACCGAAGCCCTGGTGGGGACGGTTCCCGCGCTGGCCGGCCAATTCATTGCTGTCGCAACAGTGGTGAATCTCGCGACGTTTGTCTGCGTGTACATCGGAGCCGGCTGGGCCATCAAGGTGCAATACGTGATTCTCGGTGTGCTTGCCACCGCACTGGGCTCGTTCTATGTCGGCGCCATCCGCGATTTCGACACGGCCATCCTCACCGCCAACATGCAGCCGCGCTTCCTGGCAGGGGAGAGCCCCTTCAGCATGTTCGCCCTGTTCTTTCCGGCAGTGACCGGCATCATGGCGGGAGCGAACATGTCCGGCGACCTCGCGAACCCGGCCCGGTCCATCCCGCGCGGCACCCTCTCGGCGGTCGCGGTCACCGCGCTGATCTACCTCTCGCTGGCCCTGCTGATGGGGGCTGCACGACCCTATGAGGAACTGATCGCCAATAACCTTGTGATCCGCGAGATCGCGAGCGTTCCGCTGCTGATTACGGCTGGCGTGTTTGCAGCCACCCTGTCGTCGGCCTTGGGATCGATGATGGGGGCGCCACGAATTCTGCAGGCGTTCGCGCGGGATGACATCTTTCGTTCCCTGCGGTTTTTCGCAACGGGTCAGGGCCGGTCCAATGAGCCTCGCCCGGCGACCGTGCTCACGTTTGTCATCGCACAGGCCGGCATTCTGCTGGGTGATCTGAATGCTATCGCGCCGGTCATCACCATGTTTTTCATGATCACGTACGGCTTGCTCAACGTCGCCACGTTTTACGAGGCTGTCACCGGCAATCCCAGCTACCGGCCCACCTTCCGCTACTGCCATTGGTCTGTGTCGCTGCTGGGGGCGATTGGTTGTCTGGCAGTGATGTTCCTCGTCAACTGGGTCTGGGCGCTGGTGTCGATCATCGTGATTGCCGGTCTACACTGGTACATCAGCTACCGGGAGATCGAAGTCGCGCTGGGGGGACCTTAACAGCGGCGTGGCCTTCGAACGCGCCCGCAAGAGCCTGCTCCGCCTGGAAGACCAGGCCTATCACCCCAAGAACTGGCGGCCGGTCGTGCTGGCCCTCAGCGGCACGGGCTGGACCCGCCCGCATCTGGCGGTCTACGGGCACTGGCTCACCGCCGGTCACGGCATCCTGTCGCTCGCCCACATCGTTCATGCCGACATCGACGACCATGCCGAACGTCAGGCCCGCTATGAGACCACGCTGCGGAAATTCATCCGCAGGGAAGAGCTGCAGGCGTTTCCGGCTGTCGTCATTGCGGAGCATCTGTCGAGTGGCATCGAGTCCCTGCTGCAATGTCATGGCATCGGCGGTCTGAGGCCGAACACCGTACTGATGGGTTGGCCACACGACGTCTCCCGCGCCGATGTCTTCGGGGCCAACCTGCGCCTGATCTCGCGCTTCGGTCGCAGTATTGTCTGCGCGCGATTCCGCGAGGAAAGCGTGATCGACGCCAGCGAAGAAGACGAGACGTGGGACGTCCCGGCCGGCACGATCGATGTCTGGTGGCGTGGCATGGCCAACGGCGAACTGCTGCTGCTTCTGGCGCATCTGCTGCATCGGAATCCGGAGTGGCGAAACAACCCGGTCCGCATCCTCCGCATTGTCTCCAGCGCGAGTGCCGTGGGGGAGGTCCGCAACCACCTCGTCGACCTGGCCGCCTCGTCCCGGATCGAGGCTGATCCGGTCGTCGTCATTGCGGACAACGTGGCCAAGGCGATTCAACAGGCCTCGGCCAACTCGGCCATCACGCTGCTGGGCTTCGATCCTCCTGGACCCGGCCAGGAGACGGTGTTCTATGAAGCCATGGAGCGGATCGCCGGTTCTCTGCCGCGCGTCCTGATCGTCCGCAGCGGCGGCGGCATGGAACTGGCCTCGTAATCGGGACCACGGGCCGGCCGACGGCATCGTCACGCCGCGATGGCACAGACCGTCAGAATGCCCAGCCAGACGATGCCCAGCAGATGCCAGAACCAGGCGCAGCACGTCACTCCCCAGTAGTACTCGTGGTCGTAGCGGTCGGCGAGGGCCTGCAACGTGACCAGGACCACGAACAGCACCGCGACGGTCATGTGCAGGCCATGCAGGCCGGCGAGCATCAGCACAAACGCCGTCACGCCGGTCGAGGCGGCCTGGGCCGTCCGTTCGGCAGGGACCAGCGACCACAGGGCGTAGGTCTGCACCCCCAGAAACAGCGTTCCCGCCACCACGGCGCCCTGCAGCCAGCGGCGGAAGGGGCGCTGCCTCTCGAGGCGCACGAACCTGACGGCTCGGCCCAGGGCGAAGCTGCCGGCCAGGAGTAACAGCGTGGTGGCGGCGAACGCCGGCGGGAAGATCGTTGCAGCTCCCGCGACGGGCCGGCCGAGCACGCGGTGCAGCAACGCGGCAACCAGCGCTGCAGCGAGTAACACGCCCACCGAGACGGCGAAGAACCGCAGCGCCAGACGACTCTGACCACCGGCATGGCGATGGGGAACGGTAACTGGCAGAGGCCGCGCCATCACACGATCTCCGAACCTCGTCTACTCGATGACCAGCTTGCGGACCTTGTGGTTCTCGCTGTCGCCGATGTAGACGTCTCCCTTCCCGTCGACGAACACGCCGTGGGGACGTGACAGCCGACACTGGAGCGGGTCGCCATCGGGGCCGTCGCCCTGCTGCCCGTCCCCCACCAGGGTCTCGATGAGACCGGTCGCCTGCCGGATGACGCGGATGGTGTGGCTCTCGGTGTCGGCCAGGTAGACGTCGCCGTTCGGACCCAGTGCGATGCCCTTCGGTCCCGACAGACTGGCCTGTCGCGCGTCCCCGCCATCGCCGGTGTAGCCCTTCTTCCCGTTGCCGGCCAAATGATGCAGCGTGCCCGCCGCCAGGTCAATTCGATACACGGCGTTTCCCTCCCGCAGGGCCAGGTACAGATTGCCCTTGCCGTCGAAGTCGAGAGTCCGCGGGCCGTTGAGGGGCGTCCCGACGATCGGTGCGCCATCGGGTGTCGGCCGGCGTTCGCCCGTCCCGGCGAACGTGGTGATGGTCCCCTGCGCCAGATCGACATGGCGGATACGATGATTGCCGATGTCGCAGATGTAGAGCCCGCCGTTGTTGTCGAGCGCGATCGAGTGCGGCTTCGAGAGCCGTGCCTGGGTGGCCGGTCCGTTGTCTCCGCTGAAGCCGGTCTCGCCGGTCCCCGCGATCGTGGTGATGATGTTCGTTCCCGCCTCGACACGGCGGACGCGCCCCCCCACCATCTCGACAAAGTACATGTGGCCAGCGGCGTCGAACCGGATCTCGTAGGGCTCGTTGAGACGGGCATCGGTCGCGGGCCCGCCGTCTCCGGAGAATCCCGCTTCTCCGGTCCCTGCCACGGTGGTGATGAAGCCGGTGGCGGGATCCACGCGGCGGATGGCGTGTCCCTTGGTCTCGCAGATGTACAACGCGTCGTCCGGACCGATCGTGACGCCGAACGGTTCACGGATGCCGGCGGCAATCGCGAAGCTCTCGTCTCCGAACGACTCGTTCTGCCCGTTCCCGGCGACCGTCACCACTTCGCCACCGCAGACCAGCGGCGTCGTGCAGAGGCTCAATACAAGCACCAGCGGTCCATAGCGCACGAGACACCTCCCGCAAGATGTTTGACCCTGTGAAACGTTATCGGTCGGCTGTCGGGCGGGGACAGCCGTGACACTCATCTGCGACGGTCTGTCAGTCCGGGTCACCGACATCGACCTGTGACCAGTCGATCTCGCTGTCTTCCTCGCGGATGCGCTCGAGGGCTTCGCGGGCCCGCTCCAAATCGCTGGCCTTCACAAAGACCTTCATCTCACCGGGGGCCTCGGCCTTGAAGCCGGAGATGAACCCCCCCGCCGGATGCACGGTAATCCCCTCGCGTTCCAGGGCAGCAGTGATGAGCTGGGCCTGGTACTCGAGCTGCGTGGTGGTCAGCACGACAATGTCGTCGGCTTCGTCGGACATCGCTGGTCTCCATTGAGGGCTGTGGTGCGTTTGCGTATGAAGTGTTGATGGACGAATGGTCGTTCTGGTGGCCGGCCCGGCGACTCAGGTGCCGCACCAGACGGAGACACGCCCTAGGCTCGACACTGGCCACGTTTCGCCCAGCGGACCGGGGAATGTTGCTGAAACGAATTGTCTCAGGTGGACAGACAGGTGTCGACCGCTCCGCCCTCGATGTGGCTGCGGAGATCGGGCTGGCAACGGGAGGCTGGTGCCCTGCCGGACGCCGGGCCGAAGATGGACCGATCCCCGCCCACTACCCGCTGCAGGAAACCGGCTCGAAGCAGTATGCCGTCCGGACGCGCTGGAATGTGCGCGATTCCGACGGAACGCTCATTTTGACGGTGGGGGAACCGACCGGTGGGACCGAGCTGACCGTGCAGGCCGCCGTCCGCCTGCAGCGCCCGCTGCTGGTCGTCGATCTCGATGTGGCGCCCGATCCGCAGATGGTGCGGGACTGGCTCGACCTGCATCGGATCGAAACGCTCAACATCGCAGGTCCCCGAGAGAGCACGGTGCCCGGCATCACGGCCCGTGCCGCGCTGTTTCTGCGTAGCATGCCGTTGAAGAGCGCGGAGGGAGCATAGCCCGCGACTTCACGGGCCGCGTGGTCGCTCAGGCAGCAGGAACCCGCTCGGGGTGCTGCCCGGTCACTCGCCGGTCTCGGCCGAGGCGTGGGCGACTCCGTCGCTGCTTTCCATCTTTGCCAGACGCTGTTCCAGGGACTCCAGACGTGCGAACAGCGGGTTCTCTTCACCTTCGTTGTGGTAGTGTGTGTGCGTGTGTTCGGACCCGAACAGACTCAGACCGATGCAGCCGGATGCCGTCCAGGCCAGGGTCACGGCACAGGCGAACAGACGCAGACGGGCCATGGGCGGCTTTCGCAGCGGGGGAGGGTGGAGCGACCCCACGATCGGGGGCGGGATGCTGACGGAATCACCGGCGTCCGTCAACGTGGTTTTCGCCGATGGGCGGTCGGCATCAGCAGCGTGCGATGCGTTCCCATTGTGAACGGCCATTCGTGCCGGATGAGGATCGCCGAGCAGCCCTGCAAGGACTGATTGGGCCGGCCGACGCTCCTCATCTCTGTCACGTTCGCACCGGCCCTGCTTCCCGGGTACCATGCGTGAGCGGCCTGCCTGCTTGCGGGTGATTGAAACACCCATTAAGAACCTGTTGGGATTTCGGGAGAACGAGGTCATGCAGAACATCAACCGCCGAACTGCGAACAAGACACTGCTGGCCTGCGGTGCGACTGCGCTGGGACTGCTCGGTCGAAAAGGGTTCGCGGATGATGCGCCTGGCAATCGGGTGCGTGTGGCATTCATCGGCACGGGAAACCAGGGGATGGGGCTGCTGAAGCGGGTGCTCTCAGCCGATCTGGGACAGGTGGTCGCGGTCTGCGATGTCAACGAGGGGAGCTACGGTTACAAGGAGGATGACCACTTCTATGGACGCGAGCCGGCCGCCGATCTGGTCAACCGTCACTATGCGGAGCGGAAGCCAACCTACGAGAAATGCGTCGCAGTCCAGGACCACGAAGCCGTGCTCGATCGGTCCGATGTGGATGCGGTCTTCATTGTGGTGCCCGACCACTCGCACAGCCGACTGACGATCGCCGCAGCCGAAGCGGGCAAGGACATTTACTGCGAGAAACCTCTCTCCTTCACAGTGGCAGATGGTGCGGCCATGGTCGAGGCCGTCAACAGGCACCAGCGCATCTGCCAGACGGGCAGCCATGAGCGATCGAACCCGGTGAGCCGGTTCGTCTGCGAGGCCGTCAAGGCGGGGCAGATCGGCAAGGTGCAGCGGATCGTCACGAAGGTCGGTTACAACAACAAGGTTGGTCCGGGCCCCGGCTGGAAGCCGATGCCCGTCCCGCCGACCTTCGATTACGTGCGTTGGCTGGGGACTGCGCCCGCCGTCCCGTATCACGTCGATCGCTGCCTGTACCGATTCCGCTTCAACTACGACTACTCGGGCGGACAGATTACGAACTTCGGGGCGCACAGCAACGACATGGCGCACTGGGGGATGGACCAGGACACGGGCGGCCCGACCCGCATCGAGTGTCTGGATGCGAAGTTTCTGCCCGCAGGGAGCCTGTTCAACACCGCCACCGAGACCATCTTTCGTGCCGAGTACGACAACGGGGTCGAGCTGGTTTGCGAGAGCGGCCCCGAACAGGTGCAGGTGAGATTCGAGGGGACCGACGGCTGGATGCAGACCGGCTACAAGGGGACGACCGCCTCGGACCCCGGGTTACTCAACGGCCTGCCCGACAAGGTGGATGAACGGGGGCACGATCCGCACACGGCCCACATGGCGAACTTCATCGAGTCGGTGCGATTGCGTCGGCCGCCGCGGGCCCCCGTCGAAATCGGACAGGCCTCGGCGACGCTCTGTCACCTGGCCAACATCGCCATTCGGCGATATCCCCAGGTGGGTCGCGAACTCCTGCATTGGGATCACCAGGCGCAGCGCTTCGTCGATCATCCCGAGGCGAACGCCATGCTCGGCTAGTGACGGAACCGCGGCCCGGTCGCCGGAGCGCCTTCAGTCCGAATGGGATCGGCAACCCGCCCTGCGGGACGGGAGGGGTCAACGATGAGTCACACCGAGCGCAATCGTCTGGCGTGGGATCGGCTGGCGGGGACCGAGAGTCGCTTCGCCCGGGTGGCCACCGATGCCGAGTGTGTCCACCCGCTCGTCACACTCGATTCGCGGGGCTGGCTGCCTGCTTCGGTCAAGGAGCTCGACGTGCTCTGCCTGGCGTCAGGTGGAGGCTGGCAGTCGATCCTGTATGCCGTGGCCGGCGCCAGAGTCACGGTGGTCGACCTCAGCCCGGCGATGCTTGCGCTCGACCAGCGGGAAGCGGAGCGGCGGGGGGTCGTGGTGCGCTGCGTCGAAACGTCGATGGACGATCTGTCGATGTTCGAGGGGGCGACATTCGACATCGTCCATCAGCCGGTCAGCACCTGTTATGCACCACGCATCCAGGAGGTGTACGCCGAGCTGGCCCGCGTCCTGCGGGAGGGGGGCCTCTACATCAGCCAGCACAAGACCCCCACCAGCCTGCAGATCGTCGAGCGCGACGCTCGGGACCGGTACGTGCTCGGGATCGGCTACTATTTCCCCGACCCGCTGCCAGATGTCACCGACACGGCGTACCGCGAAGAGGGTGCGGTCGAGTACCTTCATCGTTGGGAAGAACTCGTGGGCGATCTGTGCCGGGCGGGCTTTGTGATCGAGGATCTCGTCGAGCCTCGCCGGGGTGATCCCGCGGCGCGGCCCGGGCACTACCGTCATCGGGGCCAGGTCGTTGCGCCGTATGTCCGGATCAAGGCCCGAAGGGTGGCGCCAGACAGTCGCGGGCGGGGGAAAGTTCCATCTGGACGCCCGGTGACTGACGGCATGCCGACGTGGGGGACTCAAGCCTCGGAGCGGCGGGCCCCCGCAGGTAGCGGATCGCTCCCCAAGCAGCCTGCCGATGAATTGCGGAACTGCTGCAATGGCCGACAGACCCGCAGGAAGCGGCTGCCACCGACGATAGCCACCAGCAGCGAGACAGGCAGCAGGCACCAGCCCGGCACCTGTGCCGCCAGCGATTCGGGAAACAGTTTCAGCAGGGTGATCCCCGACACCAGCAGCATGATCGACGTGCGGACATAGGCCAGCAGCGTCCGTTCATTGGCCAGCGCCGTCCGGTCCAGGGCCAGGCGGTCTGCCAGCGTGAGGGACTCGGGAGCCGGTTGCTGATCGATCATCGCGCAGGTTCTGTGTCTGGCCGGAAGAGCTCGACAGAGCCGGGTCCCTTGGTGGATCCGGTCAACGGGCTCTCGTCCGACCGTGCCCTGTGCTCGATCGGCGAAGTGCTCTCTTCGTATCCGTTTCAGCAACCACGCCCGGCAAGATATGGTTCGTGGGACGTTTACGATAGAAGCGTAACATTTGCAACCGTCGCGGCTACCCGATTTCGACGTTCACAAAGTCCGACGTTTGATTTCAGACCAAAAATCGCGGGCCGCTTTTCGTGAGCGGCCCGCGCGGTTTACGATCAAACGTGAATGGCCTAGTCCGAGTGGGAGCCACTCTGGCGTTTCAACGACTCAAGGATCTGGTCGAGGTTATAGCTGGCCGCCATCTGCAGAGGCGGGAACTCCTTGTATGACATCAGCTCCTTCTCCCACAGAAGCTGGCCAATCGGCAGGAGGTTCCAGTCGTAGATGTACGCAGTGCTAGGTGCTGCGAGTGCTCCGGCGTAGCTGAGGAGCGACTTAGTGTCTGCACCGACGCTGATCTCGAACGGATCACGCATGATGTTGGCAAGCTGCGTCCAGTGATAGGTTTGAGCCCCCATCAGCCCGTCCATCGCACCGGCACCGACCATGGTGTAGTAGAACTTCCAGTTCTTGTATCGGACCGCGGACGGTTGCGCCCCGGTGTAATAGAAGAACGTGTCCCGTGCCGATTCTTTGGACTGACCCGTCAGGTACTCGAGCTGATTGACGCCATCGAGCTTGGTCTTAACGATGCCGGGGTATTGGCCCGACATGATTTGCGTGTTGAGGTCGTTACCTTTGGCACCGCCAGCGATTTCGACGAACGTGGGCAGCCAGTCTTGGGAAGCGAAGATTTCCTTAAAGACGGTACCCGGCTTAATCTTGCCGGGCCAGCGGATGACGCAGGGAGCACGCATGCCGCCCTCCCACGTGGTGAGCTTGCCGCCTTTGAATGGCGTCGTGCCTCCATCGGGGAAGGTGATAACTTCCGCGCCGTTGTCGGTCGTGAAGACGATGATGGTATTGTCGAGTTCACCCATGTCCTCGAGCTTCTTGAGGACCACACCGATGTTGTCGTCGAGTTGCTTCATGCCGACTTCGTTGATTCCCCAATCGTTGCCGCCCTTCACACCGAGCATGGCTTCATACTCGGGCGAAAACATCGTGGTGATGTGCATGCGGGCCGGGTTGTACCAGCAGAAGAAGGGCTTACTCGTTTTCTCGGGATCTTGACGATCAAGCCAGTCCACCACCTTGGCGGAAATTTCCTCGTCGACAGTCTTCGAGCGTTCCAGGGTTAGCGGACCTTCGTCCGTGCCGCTCTGGTTTGCCGCCGTGCCATCGGACGATTTCATCCAGAGGATCGGCCGTGGCTGAGCCATGCAGACGCCTTCTTCAGGGGTGATCGCACCGGGTGTTGCGGGAATGCCGGGAATCGGAACCATCTTCATCGGAGGCACTACGGTCTGCTCGGTGGGGGACTTGTTGATGTCCGGGAAGCTAACGCCTTGCATCGCATCGAGGTGATAGAGGTAACCCCAGAATTCCTGGAACCCATGCGCGGTCGGCAGGGAATCCGGATGATCGCCAAGGTGGTTCTTGCCAAACTCGCCGGTGCTGTAGCCCTGATCTAAAAGAAACTTCGCAAGGGCTGGAGTGCCGGGCGCAGATAGGAGATTGCACCTGGCAACTGCGGCATGAGCATCCCGGCCCGCATTGGATTCATGCCAGTGAAAAACGCCGTTCGCCCGGCCGTGCAGCTCTGCTGGGCGTAGTAGTGCATGAAGATGCCACCCTCGCTGGCGAGCCTGTCGATATTGGGAGTTTCTCCCACCATCAGGCCCCGATGATAACAACCCGGCTGCATCCAGCCGATGTCATCAGCCATGATGAACATGATGTTGGGTTTCTTGTCCTGTCCTTGTGCGGTGGCACCGCCAGCCATCAGGCAGGCGGCCAACAGTGCCGCAACAGGCAAGGCGGGCATCCAGCGGTGGATGCGAATCTGCGTCTTCATTGTTTCTCCAATCGTAATGTTGCCCCACCATGAATTGGAACTGACACGCTGGCGGGAGGGGCGGGCGATGGCGTTCAGTGTCTTATTAAAGTATCCGTCACGTGGAAGCCATGATACCCGGCCGAATCCTCGCTGCTGCCTTTCAATCGTGATCCGCTCCAGCCGCAGCAACTGTTTGCTCCGGCCGTCGACATCCGGCCGTCAGCGTGGTGAGCGTGCGGGTCTCCACCGACCACGGCTCTTCTCGTGCGTCGTGGTTTGCTGGCGATCTTCAAGCCAGCCGCTTGCGGTAGGGGAAAGCTTCGCGAGATCGCGAAGGCGTTTTGCATCTGTCGCTGAAGGCTGGTTGATTCCCCTTCACAATCACCAGGTAATCGCCGCCCTGGTCGAGAATCTTCTCACAGACGTCCCGCTGGCAGAACATGGCATCCCCCACCACGACGCGGCCCTCCAGAACGAGGCTCTCCAGCAGCGACAGGGCCGCTTTGGCTTCGTTGGTGTCGGCAGGCACGGGCACTTCGCAGCACGCAGCCGGTCGCCTGATCATGACGCTCAGCACATGCCGCGCGGCCGGCGCGTCGGGATTTGCATGAATCAACGTGACCAGCGTCGTCGCTCCACGGCATGCTTCTGGAGCCAGTGGTCCGGTAGCCTCTCTTCTACCAGTTCCGACGCGAAAATCCCACGAACTGCGGGCTGCCTCGAACGGTCCGTTCCGCAGTGGTCCGGGCTACGTGGCGCGGCCGAGTTGCAGTTCTTCGGCCGTCGCCTCGCGGATGTCGGTGACCGTCACGTCGAAGTTGAGCGGCTGACCGGCGAGCGGGTGATTGGCATCGACGGTGACAGCGGTGTCATCCACCTGGGCCACGGTTACGACGCGGGGTCCGCCGGCGGTCTTCACCTGAAACTGCTGTCCCACCTGGGGCAGGGCGTCGGCGGGGAACTGTTCGCGGGGGACAGTCTGCACAAGTTGCGGGTCGCGCGTTCCGTAGGCGTCCTCGGGGGGAACCGTCACTTCGAGTGTATCGCCGGGGGACTTCCCCTCCAGTGCCTGTTCCAGACCGGGGATGATGTTGCCAGCGCCATGGAGATACGCGAGCGGCTCACGCCCATCAGACGTGTCGAGCACGTTCCCGTTGGTATCCTTCAGGGTGTAGTCGATGCTGACCACTTTCTCACGTTCGGCTTGCATGAGGGCCTCCTGTGGGTTGGGGGACACTACCGACCCTAACAACCGTGGCGCAGAGAACAAGGGCAGCGGGCCGATTCCGGCCGAATCGGCCCGACAGCAAAGAATGACAGCCCGCACGGAAGCGTGTTCGGAGTTGATGGTGCGGCGTCGTGCCGATTGCATCGCTACGCTGGACGTGAGACAGTGCCCTCCACGGGCCTCGGGTGGCGCGGGCTCTGGTTGATCAGCAACTGCCCGGACAGGGCGTAGTGACTTCCGTCGATGTCGAAACATCCACAACCGCCGACCGGCGAGTCGCCACGGTCTTCGTCGAATTCAGCTGCCGCTGATGGCTTGCCGGCGCTGCGGCCAGCTCTCGGTTTCTGGGCGGTCGCGATCTATGGGATTGGCGACATCCTCGGCGCGGGCATCTATGCGCTGGTGGGTGAAGTCGCCGGTGCCGCCGGTACCTGGAGTCCGCTCTCGTTCTGCCTGGCCATGATGGTGGCGGGATTGACAGGGGTCACCTACGCCGAGTTGGTCGCGCGATTTCCACACAGTGGCGGCGAAGCGACGTTTTGTCTGAGAGCATTCGGTCGACCACATTGGGCCTTCCTCGTGGGCTGGCTGGTGTTCTGCTCCGGCGTCGTCTCGATGGCCACCGTCACGCATGCGTTCGGCAACTCCATGCAGGAACTGCGGCCGGGAACGTCGGAATGGCCGATCTGGGTGCTCTTTCTGTTCGTGGTGTCGTTGATCAACTTCTGGGGAATCCGGCAGTCATCGACGGTGAACATCCTGCTGACGCTCGTGGAGTTTTCCGGGCTGTTGCTGGTCTTGACGGCGGGGTTGCTGTACCTCGTTCGAGAGGGACAACCGGCCGACGTCGCCGCCCAAGAGGTGATCACGTCCCCACGGGGTGTGCTCTCCGGTGCGGTGCTGGCGTTTTTTGCGTACATCGGCTTCGAGGACATGAACAAGGTGGTGGAGGAAGTTCGTTCCCCGGAGACGGTGTTTCCCCGGGCCATCGTGACAGCGATCCTCGTGTGTGGAGTGCTGTATCTCGCAGTCTGCTGGGTGGCGTTGTCCGTTCTGCCGGTCGCCGATCTGAGCACTGCGAACGCTCCGCTGGTTGCCGTGGTTCGTCGTGCGGCGCCCGCCGTGCCGTCGCCGCTGTTTACGGTCATTGCGCTGATGGCCGTCGCCAACACGGGCCTGCTGAACGGCATCATGGCATCGCGACTGGTGTACGGCATGTCGCGACAGGGATTGCTCCCCGCCTGGCTGGGAGCCGTCCATCGACAGACACAGACTCCGCACTACGCCGTACTGGGTGTGCTCGTCGCCTGTTTCGTGCTGGTGTTCTCGGGGACTTTGGGCCGTCTCGCCGAGACGACCAGTCTGCTGCTGCTCATCGTATTTGCCGCCGTGCATCTCTCGGCGATCCGCCTGCGCCGGCAGGTGCCCGCACGCCCTGGTCTTTTCCGGGTGCCCCTGGTCATCCCCGTGGTCGGTCTGCTGACGTGCCTAACGCTGACGACCTTCGTATCGCGGGAGGCGTGGATCACCGGGGGGGGCGTGGCGCTTCTCGGACTGGCGCTGATGCTCACGCCGACTGGAGTTCGCGAGGTGCCCGAGAACAGCTGAGCTCCCGGGGCACTGGCAAAGCCAGTGGCACACCTCGGTTCAACACCGTTCGGGACTGCCACCCGGCCGCGAAGCAATCGATGACACCTAATACTCGAGGTAACGGGTTGGCGGACCAACGGAGTTGACGGTGGTGCACCAAGAATTGCAAACGAAGGACACGACGTTGAAAAACCGAAAGGCGAGCCAACGCCGGTTCACCGATTCGTTCTGCTGCTATTCTATTCGGGTCACGTAAGCCTGACGTCCATCCTGCATCGGATCGTCGAATGTTACTGAATCGAGCTCGTGCGTGCCGGCGACATCGACGCCGATCCCGACACGGCCGAACGGATGGCGGCCGCCTTTGAAGTAGTTGTTCACGGCGAAACGCACGTTGGGCTCCAGGCCGAGTGGTTCGACGATTGCAAGCGCCACAATGTATTCCCCAATCGGCAGCTTGTTCTTATCGGGCAGCGGGATGCTGACATCGACCGTATTGGTTTGGGCCGGAGTCAGGTAGACGTTTCTTGACTCATCCCAGTTGTCGCCCGGAAGCCATTGCCGAATATCTACGTCTTTGAGCGTTGTTTTCCAAACTGGTAAACCACTTACAGGATCGAGAAGGCTGAATTCCACTGGCCAGCTTTCGTAGAAGGGCGCGGAGCCGGTGTTGATCACTGAAAATGATAGACGCAAGCTGCCGTCCGGTTCCCCACGGCGCGACCAGCAGAATTCGGGGAGGACAAACCGGTAGCCAAAGGCTTTCTGTACCTCGGCAGCTCCTGCGGAGACTTTCGGGTCGTCAGAGTTATAGTGGGAAATCCAACCAAGCCCCGAACAGTGGAGGTTGCGGATCGTGTCTATCAGGAAGTCGCGGTGCGCCGGATCCGAGAGGGTGTCGTCTGGGTTGTCGCCGGGCTGAATCTGGTAGCTTCCCCAGTTATAGGCAACCTCTCCCTCGATCGGACAGATTTTCCAGCGCCCCGTGGCGTTGTTCACATCCTCGATCCCCGCGCCATGACTTGATTTGCTCACCTGATAATTGTGTGCCCATGAATCCCAATAGTAGCCCACCTCGTAATCCTCGAAGCTGTCGGCATGGCGTACCAGAAACTTCTTCTTCTGGAATGCCTTCGTGAAGGCGTCACCCATGAGGGCCTGAATTTCCGCCGTGACATCCGGGCTGTGATGCTCGCCCCAATGCCCAATGATGCCCATCTGCACCCACGCCACGCGCGGGTCATTGTCCCAGGCCTCTCCGAGTCGGGCAATCAGGCGCTCCAGCCGTTCCTTGAACTGCTCACTGCTATAGTCGCCGCTTTTCATGTCTGCGGGCCAGTATTCGTTGCCCTCTTTGCCATCCCAGTCGAGGTAAACCCGGGGGATGACCTTGATCCCGAGCTGCTCGACACCCTTCCACTTCTCGTCGCAGAAATCCCTGATCTTCTGGGTGGTGTCCCGCTCGTGATTCTCCAACTCGTTCCACTTAATGTAATGGCGCGCCAGAGTGGCGTACTCGTGATGTATAGCCTTGTCGCCCAAGGGGGGGCGAAACCCCTTCAAAGGATTGCTTAACGCGCCGGAATACTCGACGGGAACGATGGTGAACATCGAATCGTCGTCGGCTTTGGTCAATCCGGCCAAGCTCGCGGTGATTAGAACAAAAAGAAATCGTCGGAATGTGTGTCTCATGAAAGTGACCGGTTGATATTCTGGCGAGGAAGGTTGATAGAACTTGGTTTAAAATGACCAACGCAACCCCTGTAGGTTGCAAGGTTGTCAGCCTAACGTGCGGTCACTTAATGGATGTGAACACTGTGGTGGCAGTCGCCTACTCGCGTGCCCAGCGCATTCGTGGGTGGTAGGCTGTTTCATCCTATCGCTCACGAGAATCACGAGCCAGTCCGTCGGCCGGGCTGATGGACGGCAGGGCGAGTGGTTGGCTCACATCAGCCTGTGGCGTGACCGGCTTCGCAACCTCCTGTCGCGGCAAGTGGTGACTGGCCGGCCGCCGGGCGGGGCAGCCTGGGCACGTCTGACGCAGATCACTCAATGACGCGGCACCTGCACGGCGACAGTTCCCCGGGCACTGGCAAAGCCAGTGGCACTCACCTGCCAACTGAAGGAGTCATCAACAAGGCCCCCCCCGCAGGGGGGCGCTGCTGGGTCTGGGGCTGATGCAGTTGCCGACCGGAGGTCGCGAGGTCCCCGCCAAAAACTGAACACCCACAACTCCCGCATCGGGCGTTGTGGGTGCGTGTGGAACCAGCGATGTCGGCCGTGCCTGCTAGGGCTGGCGTGCGAACTGCAGCGGCGGCGAATTGCGATCGTCGCCGAGCATCATGAAATCGAGCTTGTCTCCCTGCAAGTCGAGCTGCGCGAGCATCACGCCGCCGTCTTCCATCTCCATGGCAATGACCGACTGCTCGTCGATGGCATACACGCCGGACACCGATTGAGTCTGTCCTCCCTGCGTGAAACTCCAGGTGAAGGCTCCGTCGGCTTTGAGCTCCATGGTGAAGGAGTCGCCGCCCGGCCGGGTGGCCTTCCAGGTTCCCGCCACGGCCTCTGCCTGGACGGCATTCGCTGCCGCGGGGGGCTCAACCGTCGGAGGGGCTTCCTCCGGAACCGCGGTCGGGTCCAGCTCGGCGAGCATGTTCCGGGCCAGCGGGTCGGTGGGGGTCAGCGTCAACAGCTTCTGCAACTGCTCCTTCGCCGCGTCCGCATGACCACCCGTCAGGTAGTGATACGCCAGCAGCAGTCGGGCGGCAGCATCTTCCGGATGGCTGTCGCGATACGCTTCGAGCGCCCGCAGGTGCTTGGTGTACGTGTCGACGTCGGGGTACAAACCAATCATGGTGGTCCAGTCCCAGCCGGGGCCGGCACTGAGCACAGCATACAACGTGGCAGCGGCCTCCTGGTACTTCCCGAGCGCGAACAGCGTCAGCGCCCGGAACTCATGCAGGACGGCATCGCTGGGCATCTCGCGAATGGCGGCATCCACCGATGTCAGCGCCGCGTCGTAGTTCCCGGAGTAGAACTCCTGCCGGGCTGCATCGAACTGAGCGAGCGCCTCGGGCGAGACCCCCGGCGGTGTGGCGTCGGCGGGTTCCGCAGGGGCCTCGGCTGTCGCCGACCCGACCGGCGCGGAGTCCATGTAGACCGGTGCCGACTCGACGACGATTGGCTCCGAGTAGTTGTAGGCGCCACTGTCGACGTAGCCCGCACTTCCGTAGTACGGATTGCTGTAGTTGTACCACCCGAAGGCATAGCCGACGCGGTTGATGGCCCAGCTCGTCAGGCCGAAGGCAGTCATCACGGGGTAGTTGTCCCACCAGTATTCGAGGCGACCACCCGGATGCATGTATCCGCCACCCCAGAATCCGTGATACCAGTTTCCGTGGTAGGGGTACCGGTTGTCGTGCCAGTTCTGCCAGTCGTCGCGGGCAAAGTCGCGGTAGTCCTGGCGGTCATTGAGCCGGTCCTGCCGGGAATCCTGACGCTGACCCTGGCGGTCGCCCATCGACTCCCGACGATCACCGGCATTTGCCATGCGATCGCTCAGTTGATCACGGCGACCTTCCACGCCAGGGCGGGTGTCCGGTCGAGTCGTCGGTCGATTGCCCAGCCCCGGCAAGGTTGCCGCAGCACCCCCTCCGATACCGGGGCGATCGGCGATGCCCGTGCCAGGTCTCTGCCCCGGCAATGTTCCCGGACGGGTTCCCGCGCCTGCTCCCACGCCCGGCCTGGTGGATGGCAACTGGCTGGGACGCTGTCCTGTGCCAATCCCCGGTCGGTTCGAAATCCCCGAACCAGCGCCCGAACC
Source organism: uncultured Planctomycetaceae bacterium (assembly GCA_963715185.1). Classification (GTDB taxonomy): domain Bacteria; phylum Planctomycetota; class Planctomycetia; order Planctomycetales; family Planctomycetaceae; genus CAVPPT01. The sequence goes on along the minus strand of CAVQRG010000003.1, from coordinate 682,901 downwards.
GATCCCCGGACGCTGTCCCCCGGGGCTCACCGAGGGAAGTTGTCCCGGTGACCCCCCCGGTCGCGTGCCGGGTGTGATAGACGGGCGGTAACCGGGCGAAAGCGATGGCCGGCTGGAACCGCTTCCGATCGATGGCGAAGAGGGCCGCGAGACCGAGGGCGAGGAGGGCCGACTCATGGATGGCGAGGAGGGCCGACTGAACGACGGCGAGGACGGTCGGCTGACTGAGGGTGACGAAGGTCGGCTGAATGAGGGTGAGGACGGGCGCGACATGCCGCCGGAGGGTCGACTCATGCCGCCTCCCCCGAAGCTCCCGCCACCACGCATGCCTCCTCCGCCACCTCCGAATCCACCGCCGCCGCCCCCACGACCGCGGGCCTCCAGGTCGTTGACCGAGACGATCAGAGATCCGCCCAGCATCAGTACGATTGCGAATCGACGCATGTGTCTTCCCCTGTCTGTATGTGTTCGCCCGTTCGGACGACGGCTCTAGTTGGAAACGGATGTGGCAGGCTGCGGCGAACGTCGCACCATGACGACGGGCTCGACATCTTCACGGACGTCGCCGCCGACAATCAGGTCGCGGAAACGCCACGTAATCATCTCGGCGTCGATGATGGTGTAGACGGCCGTTCCGCTGGCCGGCTCTCCCTCCGAGGTCACGCCGCTCGATTTGACGACCCACTCGTTGCCGTTCGGCACCCAGGTCCCTTCGGTGAAACCGCCGTCGGAATCAAAGGTCCAGGAGCGAATCTGCCTGCGGAGGGGATCCCAGCCGATCCGCTGGACACCCGACATCACGGGCTCCCCTTCACGCAGCACGTTGAACTGGCGGAGCAGGTAGTTGCCATCGTCGCTCCAGCGACAGGACGAGTGGACGACCAGATTGCCCCCTTCGTTGGTCCAGTCGCCCGTCATCCAGACAAGCTGATTGAGCTGTTCGGAGCGCTCGCCGGCCTGCTGGCCGAAACTCTTGAGTGTGTGGATCCGCCAGACGCCATCCGCCCCTTTCACGTGCAGGGCCACGTAACGGCTGGACTCGCGCGGATTGCCGGGAGTGGCCCGCGAGTGGGTCACGCCCTCTTCCAGCGCGACATCGGAAGTGACATGGCGCACCTGCTGCAGATCGATCGATTCCACCACTGCGTCGGGCGAGGTCGCGAAGACGTCGTCGAACATCGCCACGATTCCGGCGCGACCGGTCGTCCGCTCCCCGAACTCGTCGAAGAACTCCGCATCCTCCGTGAAGAGCTGGCCGATCGCCTCGGCATCGCGGGCGGTGTAGGCATCGACGAATGCCTGGGCATTCTCCCAGAACGGTCGTTCGTCAGCAGGGATCGAGAAGTCGGTGTCGGCGGCCTGAACTCCGGCGGTCTGCGCCTCCCCGGGAGGAGCGGCGACCACCAGGAACATGATCGCGACGGCCAGGCTCAACGAACTGCGCATCGGTTTGGGCATCATCACTCGAGCTCACACTGAGAGTAGGACCGCCTGGGCGGACCGAGGAAACGACTGCCCACAGTGTATGCCTCGCGGACCCCCCGTCAATCGCTGGTAAGAAGAGTTCGCAGGCAGACTCATCTGACCGGTCTCTCTGCCGGACATCGCGCGCACACCATTGACTGACGGTGACAGATCCGCGACGCTCAGCCTTGTCGGTTCGGACTTGACCGGGCGGGCCGAGTGCGATGCTTTGGGGGAGTCTCTCGTGATGACTCGCGGGGGTCTTGCGTTCCTCGAGTGGCTGCCTCTACAGCATCCGCTCCGGCGACAGGTGGGACCGGCCTGCGGCAGTTCGCTCACATCTTGAGATCACCTGGCGCGTCGGGCGGTGACCCAGGTGTCGTCGTGTCTTCCGGGGGAGCTGCCGAGTCTCCCGTTGTCCGCGGAGAACCGCCCACAGCAGGTGGAGCCGGTGCCGATGTGGCCAGGTGCGACGGCTCAGATACGGGCTCGGCCTCGGAGCTCCGGCTGCGGAATTCGGAGAGACGCTGGAAGATGACAAACGCCGTCGGCACAAACGCCAGCGCAAAGAAGGTGGCGGCCGTCATCCCCCCCACGACGGCGTTTCCCACGGCCCGCCGACTGGCGGCCCCCGCGCCGGTGGCTACGAGCAGCGGCAGGAATCCCAGGATGGAGGAGAATGCCGTCATGAGGATGGCGCGAAATCTCAGCTTTGCCGCATTGATGGCGGCTTCGGGAATGGTGGCTCCGCCCCGGCGCAATTCGGCCGCGAACTCGACGATCAGAATGGCGTTCTTGCTGGCCAGCGCGATCAGCAGCACGATGCCGATCTGCGTATACGTGTTGTTGTCGGCTCCGCGCCACAGGAGTGCCAGCACGACCCCCAGCGCTGCCAGAGGCACGATGGCAATCACTGCGGCCGGACTCGTCCAGCTTTCGTACTGTGCGGCCAGCACCAGGAACACGAAGACAATGGCCAGCGCGAAGATGAGCGTCTGTCCACCGGAGGCGATCTTCTCCTGGTAGGAGATGCCGGTCCATTCGTGACCAAAGGCGGCTGGCAGTCGCGAGTCGGCCAGCTCTTCCATCAGTTCCAGCGCCTGCCCGGAACTGTAGCCCGGCGCTGCCATGCCGTTGACAGAGGCACTCGGATACAGGTTGTACCGCCGGACTGCAGCCGGCCCGAATTCCTCGCGGACCTCGACAAGCGTATCGAGCGGGACCATGTTCCCCTGTGCATCGCGGACGTCGAGGCGCTGAATATCCTCCGCTTGGGCGCGGAACTCCGCCTCCGCCTGCACGCGCACCTGGTAAGAACGGTTCTGATACGTGAAGTCGTTGACGTAGGCCGAGCCGAGATACGCCTGCAGTGTCCCGAACACGGCGCTCAGCGGGACGTTCATGCTCTTGGCCTTGGTTCGGTCGATCTCGGCAAACAGTTGCGGCACGTTGGCACGAAACGTGGAGTTGAGGTTCATCAGGCCGCTCTGGGAGTTCCCCGCAACGACGAGGTCCTCCGTGACTTCCTGCAGTTCGGCGTACCCGGCGTTGCCGCGATCCTGAACCTCGAGCTGAAAGCCGCTGGCGTTCCCCAGTCCGTCGATCGGTGGGGGGATGAAGCCGAACACGATCGCCTCTTCGATCTTGGCGAATTGCTGCTGCAGATTTCTCAGGATGCTCTCCTGGCTGAGCTCCGGCGTCCGTCGTTCGTCCCAGGGCTGGAAGATGACGACCGCCATTCCCTGGTTGGAACCGGCGGTTCCGCTCAACAGCGAGTTGCCGGAAATCGAGAGCCAGTTGGCCACACCGGGCGTGTTTTTGAAGATCGGATCCAGATCCGCGAGGACGGCAATCGTTCGCTGCAGCGAAGCGGCATCGGGCAACTGGATGTTGACGAACATGTATCCCTGGTCTTCGTCGGGGACGAATCCGGTGGGAAGTTTCGTGAAGCTCCAGCCGGTCCCGGCCACCAGCACGCCGTAGATCAACGTGACCAGCAGGACCAGCCTGACGAACTGCCGGATGACGAACGTGTATCCGTTCTCGACCTGTTCGAAGAAACGATTGAACAGGCGGAACCCGGCGAACGTCTGTGGTTTGGGCGGGCGCAGGACCAGCCCGCAGAGGGCGGGCTGAGAGTGTCAGGGCATTGATGGTGCTGATGATGACGGCGGCAGAAATGGTGAGCGCAAACTGCCGGTTGAGCTGTCCGGTGATACCCCCCATGAAGGCGGTCGGCACGAACACCGCCAGGAGTACGAGCGTCGTAGCAAGGACCGGCCCGGTAATCTCCTCCATGGCCTTGACGGCGGCCTCTTTCGGTCCCAGGCCCGCCGCCAGATGGCGCGTCGCGTTCTCCACCACCACGATGGCGTCGTCGACGACGATGCCGATGGCCAGCACAATGCCGAACAGCGAGAGCATGTTGATCGAGAACCCCAGCCCGCTCATGATGGCAAAGGTGCCGATCAGGGAGACTGGGATTGTCGCCACCGGAATGATGGTGGCCCGCCAGTCCTGCAGAAAGATGTAGATCACCAGGATCACGAGCGCTGCCGCGATGAACAGCGTCTCGTACACCTCCGCAATGGACGCCTCCACAAAGCGTGTCGTATCGAAGGGGATCTCGTATTCGACACCTGCCGGCCAGCTCGCCGCGTCACGCATTGCCTGCATGCGCTGCTCGACCGCCTGTGCCGTGTTGAGGGCGTTGGCCCCGGGAAGCTGGTAGACCGCCAGCGAAGCCGAAGGGATTCCCTGCAGGGTGGAGTCGAAGGTGTAGTCCTTCGCCCCGAGTTCCACGCGGGCGACGTCCCTGACGCGGAGAATACGCCCCCCCTCGCCGGTCGCCACGATGATGTCACCAAACTCTTCGGCAGTGACGAGCCGGCCCTGTGTGTTGACCGTCAGCTCGAAGGCCGTGCCTGCGGGGGCGGGGGCCGCACCGACGCGCCCTGCCGCCACCTGGACGTTCTGCTCGCGGATGGCGTCGACGACATCGGCCGTCGTGAGGCTGCGCTGCTCGAGCAGTTGCGGGTCGAGCCAGATCCGCATGCCGTAGTCGCCAACCCCGAAGATCGTCACTGCGCCGACACCGCTGACGCGGGACAGCTCATCTTTGACGCGCAAGCCGTAGTTGCTCAGGAACAGGGCATCCTGTGCCCCTGTTGGCGACGACAGGGCGATAAACTGCAGGATCTGTGTGGACTGCTTCTTAGTGGTGATGCCCTGCCGCCGCACCTCATCCGGCAGCTTGGACTCGGCGATCGCGACACGGTTCTGGACGAGGACGGACGCCATGTCCATGTCGGTTCCCAGTTCGAACGTCACCGTGAGCGTGTAGGACCCGTCGCTGGCGCTCGTCGAGGACATATACAGCATCCCCTCGACACCGTTGACCTCCTGCTCGATTGGTGTGGCGACCGTCTCCGCGATCGTGCGGACGTCGGCTCCCGGATACACGGCGGTCACCTGCACCGTGGGGGGCGAGACCTCGGGGAACTTGGCCACTGGGAGCGTCAAGAACGAAACCAGTCCCGTGATCACGATCACGATCGAGATGACCGTGGCAAAGATCGGCCGGTAGATGAAGAAACGCGACATGAATGAGACAGTCTGTGCAGATCAGGGACGCTGGACGGAATCCGGACCATCGACGTCGTCGTCGTGGGGTGGTCCCACCTCGGCCGGATCGGCCGGGAGGTCGTCGGGAGAGATCAGCGACAGAGCCTCCAGCATCGTCTCGACTGGCTCGACAACCTGGCCGTCCCGCATGCGCTGTCGGGCCGGCGCCGTGGCGACGCGGTCCTCCGCCTTGAGCCCCTGCTCGATCACGACGAGTCCCTGCAGCCGCTGTCCCGGCTGGACGCCGCGGCGCTGAATGCGGTTCTCGTTGTCCACGATCCACACGAAAGATCCCGACTGATCGCGCACCAGCGCCTGTTCGGGGATGAGCAGGGCATCGGGCAGTTCACCGACAGGCACGCGAACCCGCACGAACAGGCCCGGCAGCAGCAGGTCTGCGGGATTCTCGAAGAGGGCCCGGGCCGCGAGCGTGCCTGTGGACTGATCAACGCCCTCTTCGTCCAGGTAGTCGAGTTGCCCGCGAAACGGGAACCCCTCATCGATCTCACGATGCAGCAACGCCGGCATGTGCCGGTAGCCGACTCGCGCGTCCTGCTGTCCTTCGGCGGCCCGATCGCGTGTCGCTTTCTGCAGCTTGAGCACCTCGCGATCGCTGATGTTGAAGTTAGCGTAGATGCGGCTGCGATCGACGATCGTTGTCAGCAGGCTTCCTTCACTGACCAGGTTGCCGCGTTTGGTCGCGGTCTTGGTGATGTAGCCCGAAATCGGTGCAGTGACACGCGTCCAGGACAGGTCGAGCTCGGCCTGTTCCACGCCGGCCTGCGCCTTGTCGCGGGCTGCCTTCGCCGTCGCCAGGTCGGCTTCCGCGGAGATCTGCTTCGCCAGCGCCGCATCCTTCGAGGCGAGCGCCTCGTCGAACTGGGCCTGCGTGGCCGCGTCGCGCACCAGGAGGTTCTTGTAGCGTTCGAAGTCGTTCTGCGCCCGTGTCACTTCGACCTTCACAACTTCGAGCTGGGCTGCCGCCACTTCGATCTGGGCTTCCGCCGCCTTGAGTGAGGCGGCTGCGGAACTCCGCGCGGCCTCGTACTGTGTCGGTTCGATCTGGTACAGCAGATCGCCCTCCTGGACGTAGCCTTTCTCCAGATCGCCCGGAACGAAGTTCACCTGTTCGAGAATCCCGCCCACGCGTGCCCGGACCTCTGCCCGGCTGACCGCCTCCGTCTCCCCGTTGTTTTCAAAGTACAGGGGGATCGTCTGCTGCAGCGGGCGAACGACCTCCACCTGCGCCGGAGGAGGCTCCACGTACTCGTTCTTGACGACCTTCACTTCGCATCCGGCGAACAGACATGGCAGCAGCAGCCACGTGCCGGAAGGCAAGCGCCGGGCATTGTCGGACGCAGAGTGCATACAGACCCTTCTGTGCTCGAATAGTTCGAACATAGTTGAGGGGAACGGCGCGAAGGTGTCAACGCATGCTCTTCGGATGTCCCGCCGCATCGGTGCGCAACGCCAGGGAGCAGAACTCACACTGTCGGAAGGGTGACCGTCGTTTTGTATTCGCTGCGCACAGCGCGGCTCAGCGCATGTCGAGGGGATCGACATCGATTGTCAGTTCGACACCCTGCGGCAGCTCGTGGACTTCCGGCGACAGATGCCACAGCGTCGCGAGCGTGTCGACCTCTGTGGCCGAGAGCTGCAGATGAAAGCGGTGCTGACCACGCAGCCTCGCGATCGGGGCCGGCGCCGGGCCTAGCAGACGGACGGGCAACTGTTGTTCGCCGGCCTTCGTCCGCAGCAACGTGGCGATGTTCCCAGCGGCGGCCTGCACCGAGTCATACTCGTCACCCCGCAGGATGACCCGCGCCAGATGCGAGTAGGGGGGATAGCTCAGTTCCCGGCGATGCACCAGTTCCTGTTTCGCAAAGCCGAGGTAGTCATGTTCGGCGGCCCGGCGGATGGACGGCTCATCGGGGGCGGTGGTCTGCACGAGGACGCGGCCCCCCTTCTCGCCCCGGCCGGTGCGCCCCGCGACCTGTGCAATCAACTGGAACGTCCGTTCGGCGGCGCGCACGTCCGGCTGATGCAGCAGTGTGTCGGCGTCGACCACACCCACCAGTGTCACGTTGGGAAAGTCGAGTCCCTTGGCGATCATCTGTGTGCCGAGCAGAATGTCGACCTCACCCTTGCGGAAGCGCTCGAGGGCGTCGTCATGACTGCCGTGACGTCGCATGGAGTCGCTGTCCATGCGGAGCACCTTGTGATCGGGGAACTTGGCCTCGACCTCGTGCTCCAGACGCTGTGTGCCAGTGCCCAGATAGCGCAGGCCTGGTTCGCCGCACTGGGGGCAGCGCTCGGGGGTGGGGGCCTCGTAGTCACACGAGTGACAGAGAATGCGGCCCGTGTCGCGATGCCAGGTCAGGGTGATGTCGCAGTCCGGACACTTCACGCCTCCGCCGCACTTCCAGCACCAGATGGCCGGCGAATGTCCGCGCAGGTTGAGAAACAGGATGACCTGTCCGCCTGCCTTGAGGGCCACGCGCAGTGCATTCTCCAGAGCCCGCCCGAGGGCATGCCGCCGCCCGATCTGCGGATCGTTCCGTACATCCACCACCACGACCGGCGGCAGCGGGAGATTGTTGACGCGCCGCGGCAGCGAGAGCAGCACATCGAGCCCCGCGGAGGTCCGCTGCAGCGATTCGAGTGTGGGTGTCGCCGACCCGAGAATCAACGGGACCCGTTCGCGGCGCGCCCGTTCGCGGGCCACTTCCCGCGCATGGTAGCGGGGGGTGTTGTCCTGCTTGAAGGTCGTTTCGTGCTCTTCGTCGATGACGATCAGCCCGAGGTGCGGCGTCGGGGCGAAGACCGCACTGCGTGCGCCGACCACCACCTCCACCTGTCCCTGTGCGATCCGCGTCCAGTGCCAGTGACGTTCCGCATCGCTCAGGTGGCTGTGCAGCACGGCGACCGAGCGGAAGCGGCTGCGGAACCGGCGAATGGTCTGCGGCGTCAGGCTGATCTCCGGCACCAGCACGATCGCCTGCCGTCCGTAGCTGACCACCTCGCGGATGGCCTGGATGTAGACCTCGGTCTTGCCGCTCCCGGTCACACCATGCAGCAGGAAGGTCGCATGCTCGGCCTCGCGCATCTTGAGCAGGATCTGGTCGAGCACCTGGCGCTGATCGGGATTGAGCGCGAGATCCGTCTCTTTCTCGACAGGGCGGTTGTCGATGGCGAACGGCTCGGTGCGCTGTTGCAGCGCACGAATCAGTCCCTTCCGCCGCAAGCCGTCGATGGGCGACACCCCGCAGTCGGCCGCTGCTGTCAGTTCGTCGACCGGGAGGGGCCGGCCCGCGGTGCACAGCACTTCGAGAACAGCGCGCTGCTTCCGGGGGAGCTTCCGATCATCGCGCTGACTGCAGGCGTCGGCCGCCGGCTCGTACATGGTGATGAGGCGAGTCCCCGCCTGCTTCTTGACGCCGGCCGGGACGACACTCTCGAGCACCTGACCCCACGAGCAGAGATAGCGCTGGGCAATCCACCGGGTGAGTTCGAGCATCTCTGTGGAGAGCAGGGGCTCGCGATCGAGCAGCTCGGCCAGCGTCTTCAGTCGACGGCTGGTGGTGACCCCCGTGCTCAGCCCGACGCAGTACCCGACCGTGAGGGTGTCTCCGCGCCCGAAGGGGACGCGGACCCGCTGCCCGGGACGCAGCAGCGCGCGAAGTTCGTCCGGCACCAGGTAATGGAAGATGGTGTCGAGCGGCCGGTTGAGGACGACGTCGGCCACGAGGCGATCGGCCTCCGCCGCCGCTTCCCAGGGGGTCGGGGGGGGCTCCGGCTCGAACAGGGTCGCCTGATGCTGGGGCTTCGCGTCGGTAATGGGAACGTTCCCGCGGGTGTGCTCGTCGAGATTCCGCCTCAGCGGTATGATCGGCCTGCTGATGACTACAACGCAAGGGGTGACGATGCGGCTGGGAATCTTCGGAGGCACATTCGATCCCGTGCACTACGGGCATTTGCTGATGGCCGAGCAATGCCGCGAGCAGTGCGAGCTGGACGAAGTCTGGTTCGTGCCGGCCCGTCGTCCGCCGCACAAGGCCGATGCCGAGATCTCCCCCGCGAAAGCCCGCATTGACATGCTCGAGTTCGCGCTGGCCGGTTGCCCGGAGCTGCAGGTCAGCCCGATCGAGATCGAACGCGCGGGGCTGAGCTACACGGTCGATACGCTGCAGACACTGGCGGAAGAAGAGCCGAGCCGGGAGTTGTTTCTGCTGATCGGGGCGGACTCGCTGGCCGACCTCCCCACCTGGCGCGAACCCCGGAGGATTCTCGAGCTGGCGACCGTGGTCGCCGTCAACCGGGGGATGCTCGATCGGGGAGAGCTGGAACGTCAGGTACAGAGACTGGAGACGCCGGACGCGAATCGGGTGCAGATCGTGCCGATGCCGGGCATCGCCATCTCGGCGAGCGACATACGCCGGCGGGTCGAGGCCGGGCGAAGCATTCGCTTCCTGACGCCCCGTCCTGTGGAGCACTACATCTGCGAACACCGGCTGTACCGCCAGTCGTGACCGACGTCGCTGCTGGTGAGCGCCTGCGGATGAGCTCTGTGGGCGTGGGACGGTCACCTCGTCTTGCGCCGGAGCAAGGGTGCAATCGCTTGGAAAGATGTTACATTGGCGGCGACGAATGGGTTCGTCACCTGTCCGGTCCGGAGTCTGTCCATGCCCGTCAAGATTCGTTGTCGCGGCTGCGAGAAGGTGCTGAATGCTCCGGACGCGGCTCGCGGCAAGGTGATCAAATGTCCCAAGTGCGGGACGAAGCTGAAGGTCCCTGCCGCGAAAGAGGCGTCGAAGCCGGCGAAGGTTGCCGCGCCTCCTCCGGAGAGTGACAGCGACTTCCTCGTGGATCTGGACCTCGACAAGGCTGAGGCGGCCGACGCCCGTGTCTGCCCCTTTTGTGCCGTCGATCTCGAGGCCGAGGATGTCGTGTGTCCCGGATGCGGGATGAACCTGCAGACCCGAAAGCTGGATGAGAAGGTCGCCCGCAAACGGGCCATGAAGGGACCTGATCCCTCGCTGTTCTACAAGAAGGCCTGGTCGGATTCGAAGGACTTCGTGTTCGCGCACAAGGAATTGGCGCTGCGGACGGGATGGTACTGGACGCTGTTCTCGGTGCTGACGGCCGCCAGCTTCTTCATGGCTTTTCACTACTGCGAGAAGGCCCCGCCGAAGTTCTTCTGGACCTGTCTGACGGCGGTCTCCTTCTTCGGCATCCCGGGATGGTACTGGATGTTGTCGATGAAGATCGTCGATGGGACGATGAAGCGCGACGAGAAGTTCGACCGCATCCACTTCGATTTCTTTCAGAACGTCACACTGGGGCTGCGCGTGGTGTTCTGGCCGCTGGTGATGCTGCTGCCGGTGTGGCTGCTGATCGGTGGGCTGTTCCTGATGTTCGAGTTGGGCGGCGGTGCGAATCCGCTCCTGTCCTACGGCGCAAAGATTGCCGGTGCGGTGTTGCTGCTGGCACCCATGTTCGTCTTTCCGCTGGCGATCATCCACATGACCTCCAAGTACTCCTACAAGGCCTGGGTGCTCTACGAGCTGCTCAAGGTGTTCGTCAGGAACATTGGAGCCACGCTGTACGGATTTCTGATCGGACTGCTGCTGGCTGCGCCGTTTATCGCCATCGCCGTGGCGCTGACACTCGTGGGTGGCGGGATCAACCCGTTCACCAATCCGCACTTCACCGGCTTGAACGAGCGCGTCGTTTCCTGGGCCTTCGGGCTCATCGGCGAAAGTACGGAAAGCTGGATGTTCACCCTCGCAATCGTCATTACGAATTTCCTGATGTCTTTCGTCTGGTTTGCTCCGCTGCTGATTGCCGCCGGGTTCCCGGCCGTGTTCATGATGCGGACGAATGGTCTGCTCGGCTATTACAACCAGCGGTCACTGGAGCTGGTGGAGCAGATGAGCGCCAACACGCCGGCCAACTTCTGGGTGCGGCTGCTGGCCTTCGTCGTGGACATGATGCTGTATCCCCTGGCGAGCTTCATTGTCACCAAGGAGAAGAAAGCCGTCATTGTCGCCCAGCTACTCAATGTCGTCGCAATGGCCATCACCTACTACCAGGGGCCGCGGCAGGCGGCGACATTGGTCGGCCCCGTCTGGATGATCTACAACCTCTGGATGTATTTCTGCGTGCAGGAAGCGACCACGCAGCGGACCACGATCGGCAAGGATGGCTTCGGATTGATCGTGGTGACCGACAAGGATAAGCAGATGTCGCTGGCGAAAGCGACGGCGCGATTCTTCGCCGGCATTGCCAACATCGTCACGCTGGGCATCGGCTTCGTGATGTGTGCCTTCCATCCCGAGAAGAAGGCCCTCAACGACCTGATCTCGAAGACCAAGGTCGTCTGGCACGGGGACCGCTGACTCGCCACGCCCCGGACTGAAACGTTCGCGCCGAGACGCGGCTGACAGCGCGCGGGAGCGATGCTCGTACGCTCCGGCGTAGCCCGCCTGGAACAAGGGCCCCACCTACGGCATCTTCACCGCCTTGATCCAATCGACCTCCAACTTGAACGGCCCAGCGTTCTTGTCACTGAGTTGAATTCCAATTCCCGTAATGTTGCCGGGCATAAAGGTCTCGTCGGGAAACACCCGCCCTCGCCAGGTGGCCACGAACTTGTCCAGGGGCAACGTGACGTCGATCCACTCGTGCTGCGTGGTCTGGAACGATTGGCGATAGGAGTTCCGGCCGAGGCTCCTGGGCACATACAGGTTGACGTTGTATTCGCGACCGTCGCCACGCACCCGCATCACAAGCGACTCGCCCTGTGCGAGCCCCAGCCTGGCCTCGCTCGACCTCACCGATGCAAAGCCTCCGTTGTTCTCCAGCGACAGTGTGCCGAAGAATTCCAGCTTTCCCTCCTTGCTGATCGTGAAGCGGCCATCGGAGCGACCGCCCATCACGCCATCGTTGATGGTCTGCCAGGTCGAAGCGACTTCAGGGTCGTCGAACCTGAACAGGAAACGCTCTTCGGCGTCTGCCACAACAGTCGATCCGATGAGGAACAGGGTGAATGTCAGCAGGGTTGTGCGAATCATCGGCCATGGCCTTTGTGTTGGTACCTGCGGTGTCGTCCAGCACCGGCGTGCTGCGGTCCGACCACGGCGCTGTCAGCGGTGCACCGGTGCGGCATCGCTGCGCCCGGTCTCGCCGCGAGCGATCACATCCAGCGGGCTCCGCACTGCACAGACCTCCCGCTCCGGAACACCCATGTAAATCATAGTGGTTGATACGTCGTTGTGGCCCGTCCGCAACCTCAATCGCAACTGGTCGAGCAACCTTGGCGACCCTCGCGACACCAGTTTCATACGCGTCTTCACTGCCGGCTGAGACGCCACAACTCCCTGCGCTGATTGACATTAACGATCCGCAGGAATACGATCGCGCCGAGTGTTTCGCAGAACGTCAACTCCCGATAACACAGAAGCCTGCTTCTGCCTAACGATTAGTTATGCCACACACAATTCACGGAGGAACTCATGCGAATCGCAATCTTTACAGTGTTGTCACTGATGTCAGTTGGAAGCTTGTTTGTCTTGGCTCGCCCCAACAACCCTGCGGGCCTACGTCCCTGTCGCGGGCGCCGACATGACGCCCAAACTTGAAAAGCGGTAAGTGCTTTGAGAACGTTCCGACCTTCCCTAGGCTCTTCGACATGAAGCTATGGTTCGTCGACGACAAGCGAGACAATCACGAGACCTGGTCAAACAGCTTTCCTGAACCGATCAAAGCCTCCTGTGAGCTGCGCTCATTCTTTTCGGTCTCCGAGTTAGCTGACGAATTTGCGAACGGCAACATGCCAGACATACTGTTTCTGGATTTCTTCATCGGAGAAGGTCTCGGCATTGACGTCATCAGGTGGTTTGAAGACAAAGCGATTCGTCCCGTTCTGATCGCGCACTCCAGCATGCAAGAGGCCAGCGTCGGCATGGTCCGCGAAGGCGCGGACTTCTACCTGGAGAAGATCAAGAACACACCACACACGGAATCGATTCGGGCTGCGTTCCAGACGATCGACGATGTCCGATACGTCGTCCAGAACAGAGCCATTCGAAAAAGCCCATAACCATGCCGTGAACCGAAGCGGCGAAGTCAGGTGGTTCTGACATGGAGAATCTTCCGTCGCCGCCCGGTTACGGCCGACTTTATACAGCAACCGGTGTCAGGTGGTGATGAATGGTCTTGATCGCCGCAGGGAGAACCACGCCGGGGACACTCTCTGCTCCGATCCACGACCTGTGTTGTACTTGTCCGACGCCAACGAGGACCTTCGCGTTCGGACTCCTGCGATGGGTTGTTGTCGGCGAGCGCATGCATCTCTGCAGCCACGGCTGTGGGACGACCTCGCCGCAGCATCTCGTCAATCCGCCTGGTGTCGGCAAGACGCGTCGAATCCTCGGTGCGAACAGGCTGTGACTCCAGCCATCCGTCATTTAACGCGGCGGATCTCGTACTTTCGTGCCGGGGGCTGGTTGATCTCGAAGATACGGTCTTCGATCGCTTTCGCCGCAGCGATGTGCGCGGCGACCCGCTCGTCCATCCCCTCGGTGTTCGTGGACACGGTCGCAAGTTGCTTGGCCAGTTCTGCGTTATCAGGCTGAGATTCCGCGGCCCTCCGGGCCCGGGCATAGCGCTGGAACTGGCTCCATTCGCCGCGCAGCTGGCGGATCGGCCCCTCGTTCCGCTGCTTGTTCAACAGCGCCACCTCGAGTGCCTGCTGGTACTGTGGTGTCTCGGCATTCCCCTGCAGTTCGATGTGCGCGCCAATGCCGTTGAGGCATACGTCCCGACCTCCCGTCCGTCGATCGTCAGCGTATAGTTGCCGGGCGGAAGATCGTGGACTTCCAGCTTCTCGCCACTCAGTCGATGTCCCAGTCGCGTCAGTTCGACGCCCAGCTGCGCCTCTTCCGGCAGGACCCAGGGGAGCGACTCGGCCTGCCAGGTGAAGCGGACGCTGTCGTCGGTGAACTGCAGATCAGAGAGCTTGCCGCCGCTGGCCGTCGCCTTGGGCTGGCCGTTGGCCTGCTGAAACACGCGAATGCTGGAGACGCTTCGGGGGAGTCCCAGGTCGTTGATGACGGCGGTGGCCATCACCACCTGACCGGAGGGGCCGGGATGGACGGCATCTTCGATCAGTGTGAATCGCGGGTCGTTCTTGCGCTGCTCGAGGGTGATGGTGTTGAGCGGGCCCCACATATCGACAAACCCGTATCCCGACTCAACCGCCACTTCGCGGAGCCACGTGCCGAAGTAGGTGAGCACCGAGTTGTACAGGGCGGTCGACTCGGGGTCGCGGCGGTTGTTGTCGCGCAGGCGGGCGGCCCGGGCATCGAACATGGTGGGCGTCATCGGAATCGGCGTGGCGCCGATGGCCTCGATCTGCGTGAGCAGCTCACTCATGTCCTGCCGGTAGGTGCCGAAGATCTCGTCATTGAACGGCTGGTAACGTCCGTCGTTCATCCCGAGGAGAATCGTCACGTACCGGGGCTGGAAGTCGGCAACATCGCGATCGAACCGCTGCAGGGCATCCCAGGCCTGGGCCCCACCGACGCCGGCGTTGTGCAGCGTCAGTCGCATCTTCGGGAACCGGGTGTAGAAGAAATCTTCGACGTACTGCGTATAGAGGCATTGATGTGTGATGCTGTCGCCGAGGAACACGATTGCGTCCCCGTCTTTCAGTTGCAGCTTCCCGTGCGGCTTGGGAAGGTCGTCGGCCACTGCGGGCAGAGCCAGCAGGCACGCTAAACCGAGGGCGAGGGCGAAATTGGCGAGGAGAGTGCGGGAAGGCATCGAGGATCTCCGGCAGGTGAGGAAGGATCGCGGGCGACGCGCGGTCGAGGGCTGTGTGCGATGAACCAGGATGATACGCGGGAAAAGCTGTGGACATCAATGCACGGGTCGTCGCAACTGCTTGTTTGACATCGGCTTGACCGGTTTTGGCTGGCTGGCCTATACTCGCGCCGTACACGCGGAGGGAGCCGCCCGTCGGGACTTGTGAGCCCGGCCTGGGGGACCCTTGCTTCCCCGCTGCCAGATGTGAACGGATCATGAAGAGCGAACATCGCCACGAGCTGGCAGAAAACGACCTCAGCAAGTTGATTGCGCGAATCCTCGACGAGCACCTCAACAAGATCTTGTGGGGCATCATCGCCGCGGGTTTCCTCTCGGCGCTGGCGATTTACTGGACGAAGTCGAGGTCCAACACGCAGACGAACGCGTGGACGCAACTGGCTGCGGCCCAGTCTGCCGAGGACCTCGAAGCGGTGGCGGATGCCTATCCCCGCTCTGCGGCGGCATATTGGGCGCGCCTGCGGGCCGCCGATCAGCACCTCCGTCAGGGGATTGCCCAGTCGACCCGGGATCGGCCCACGAGTGATGCCGAACTGGAACTGGCCCGCGAAGGTTTCGACTCGCTGATCCAGTACACAGGGTTGCCTGCGGAAGTTCGCGAACAGGCTCTGAATGGTCTGGCCATTGCGCTGGAGTCCCTCTCGGGAAGCGATACCTCGGAGGCGATCGCCGCGTATGAACAGCTCCTGAAGGAGTTTCCCAATTCCCGCTATGCCGGCTATGCGGCCGACCGCATCGACGCCCTGAAGACCGGACGCGTCCAGGAGTTCTATGCCTGGTTTCGCTCTCAGAATCCGACGCCCGAGGACCGGCCACTGCCGCAGGACAATGGGCTCGGTTCGCGGTCACCCATTGACGTTGAGGGACTGGAGGGAGGCATGAGCAGTTCCCTGCAGGACCTGCTCAACAAGAAGAGCGCACCGCTGGCCGACTCGACAGAGGGGGACGTCAATCCGTTCCCTGAGCCTCTGACCGGCGATGGCTCGCCGCCCATGCCCGAAGGTGAGAATCCGTTCCCGCCGCCCTTGACCTCCACCGAACCGGCGACGGGAGAGAGTGAGATGCCCAAGGAGGCACCTCCGGCCGAGGCGAAGACGGACGACCCTCAGCAGCCTCCTTCTGCGGAGTCGAAACCTGCTGACTCTCAGCCCGCGGAGTCGAAGGACGCGGAGTCGAAGGACGAAAAACCTCCTGTGCCGGAAGGTACGCCCCAAGGCAGCGAGGGGGACACCCCCCAGCCTGAAGCCGACGACACTCCGTAACTCTGCCGCACGGTGAACCAGTTTCCCGTTCGCAAGGGACGGCCTGTCGCGATCGCTTCGGCAGTGGTGGAGGTCTCGGCAACGGGCCCTGCGCCCTCCTTCGGGTCGGACAGCCACGAGGATTGTCGCCGCGCTCAGTCGTCAGGTCCCTTTCTCGCCCACGGCTCTCCCTTCTAAACTCGGAGAGACTGGCTGGCCGTTGAGGGCAGCCGCACGTCCGTCTGTCTGTTCGTTCGTACCCGCCTGGCCACCATGTCTGAGCAACTCTCCTCAGAGCCGATCGTGCATACGGTGGAGGCCCGGGCCCATGGCTGGCGCGTCGATCATTACCTGGCGCGACTGTATTCGAACTACAGCCGGGCGCTGTTGCAGAAGGCGGTCGCCGACGGGGCCGTCCTGGTCAACGGGCTGCCTGTGAAGTCGTCCCGGCGCGTCCAGGTGAACGATCACATCTCGATCCGTCTCCCGCAGCAGCCGGACTACACGGTTCCGCCGGAAGACATCCCGCTCGAGATTCTGCACGAGGATGAGGCGATCATTGTCGTCAACAAGCCGGCCGGTATGATCGTGCATCCCGGTCGCGGCAATCCCCGGGGGACGCTGGCGGCTGCGCTGCAGTTTCACTTCAACACGTTGAGCGATGTCGCCGGCCAGGATCGTCCGGGGATCGTGCATCGGCTGGACCGCGACACGACCGGCGTCCTCGTCGTGGCGAAGGACAACCAGGTCCACGGTCGACTGAGCCGCCAGTTCGAACAGCGCGAAGTGACCAAGGAGTACCGGGCCGTTGTCCGCCGGAGCGTCAAGCTGGACAGCGACTGGATCGAGACGCATGTCCGCGTGAACCCGGTGCGGCGTGAGAAGATGACCGTCTGCGAAGCCGGGGGCAATGCCCGGCTGGCGAAGACCTTTTACGAAGTCGTCGAGCGGTTTGCCGGGTATACGTACGTCCGGTTGTTTCCGAAGACCGGGCGGACGCACCAGCTCCGCGTGCATATGTCGCATCTCGGCCATCCCATCGTGGCGGATCGACTGTATGGCGGTGGGGAGCGCCTGGGACTGGCGGATCTCGAACAGGCCCCGGCGGAACCGGTCTCCCGTCGCCGTGTTGCAGCGCGTACCCGGCGGGATTCAGCCGCAGCGGACGCGACAGCCGCCACCCCAGACGATACGCTGATCGCGAGGCAGGCGCTGCATGCCCACCGGCTGGCGTTTCGACATCCCCTGACCCATGTCCCGGTCGAGTTTGTCGCCCCGCTCCCGTCGGACATGCAGCGGACGCTCGACGAGTTGCGGTCTCGTGAGTGAGTCGATGGTGATGACCTTCCCGGGGTTGGTGCGGCGCCAGGCCCCACCGGTTGGCAGCAGAAGGATGGATGGATGAAACTCGGCAAGGTGCAGTTGAATGATGGCAGCGTGCGGGCGGCGGTGATCGCGACCCACGACGACGAAGCGCGGTTGCTCGATTTTGCGCAGGTGGACAACATCCGTTCGCTGGCCGACGTGCTGCATTCACCGGACCCTGCCGGCCTCGCGAACTTTCTCGTCGATCCCAACATCGCTCCGCTCGATCTCTCGGCGTTGAAGCTGCTTCCCCCCATTGATCAACAAGAGGTCTGGGCGGCGGGTGTCACGTACAAACGCAGCCAGGTTGCGCGGATGGAAGAGTCGGAGTCCGCCGCCTCTCACTACGACAAGGTGTACTCTGCTCCGCGGCCCGAACTGTTCTTCAAGGGGCTGGCCAACCGGGTCTCGGGACCGGGGGGACCGCTGCGAGTGCGTGCCGACAGCCGCTGGAGTGTGCCCGAGCCCGAGTTCACGCTGGTGCTCAACCCCGCCATGGAGATCGTGGGGTACACCATCGGGAACGACATGTCGGCTCGTGACATCGAGGGGGAGAATCCCCTGTACCTGCCGCAGGCCAAGGTCTACCGCCAGTGCTGCGGAATCGGCCCGGTCATCCTGCTGGCGGATGAGGCGCTTGATCTGCCGGCGACGGTCATCACGCTTGCCATTTCGCGTGGCGGGACGGCTGTGTTCACGGGAGAGACGTCCCTGGCCGAACTCAATCGCGAGCTGGAGGAGCTGGCCGAGTGGCTCGGTCGCGAGAACGAATTTCCCGACGGAGCGCTGCTGCTCACCGGCACCGGCATCGTCCCTCCCGACAACTTCACGCTCGAAGATGGAGATCACGTCGCGATCGATGTCACCGGCATCGGGACGCTCGAAAACCCCATCGTCAAGGACTCGTAAGCGATCGTCCCACGGGAGAGGTCACATGCCGCACGCGGCGCTGAACACCATTCATCACACCGACTGCGTCAGCGGTCTGCGGTCGCTTCCCGACGGCTGCGTCGATCTCGCATTCGCCGATCCCCCGTTCAACATCGGCTACCAGTACGATGTGTACGACGATCGACAGGCGGCCGAAGATTATCTGGGCTGGTCGCGCGACTGGCTGAGCGAAGTGGTGCGGGTCCTCAAGGAAGACGGGACCTTCTGGCTCGCGATCGGTGATGAGTTTGCCGCCGAACTCAAGGTGCTGATGCAGCGGGAGCTGGGCCTGTCGTGTCGGAGTTGGGTCATCTGGTACTACACATTCGGTGTGAACTGCACCCAGAAGTTCAGCCGCTCGCACGCCCACCTGCTGTACATGGTGAAGAACCCCCGGCAGTTCACATTCAATGCGGACGATCCGCAGGTTCGGGTGCCTTCGGCGCGGCAGTTGGTGTACGGCGACAAGCGGGCCAATCCCAAAGGCCGGTTGCCCGATGACACCTGGATCCTCCGCCCGCAGGATGCCGCTGCCTCGTTCCAGCCGGGTGAAGACACCTGGTACTATCCCCGGGTGAATGGGACCTTCAAGGAGCGCAAGGGGTGGCACGGTTGCCAGATGCCCGAGCAGATCCTCGGTCGCATCATCCGGGCCTGTTCCCGCGAGGACGAAGTCGTCCTCGATCCGTTCACCGGCAGCGGGACGACGCTTGCCGTCGCCAGGAAGCTGGGACGTCAGTACGTCGGCTACGAACTCTCGGACCAGTATGCCACCCGTGCCCACGAACGGCTGAGCGGCATCAAGGCCGGTGATCCGCTGGAGGGGGCCAGCGATCCGCTCACCAGTGCCCCCGCCACCGACAAGGGTGTGCGACTCGAAGACCGTCAGGCCCGGAAACGGCAGGGGGCGTTGCCCCGTCAGCAGACGCTGAAGCTTCCATGACCGGTCCGTGCGACGAGCCGCGCGCCGCCTACATTCACGTCCCCTTCTGCCGGCATCGGTGTGGCTACTGTGACTTTCCGCTGATCGCGGGGCGGGACGACCTCGTCGACGACTACCTGCGGGCACTGGAGATCGAGCTGCAGACGCTCGAGTCGGCACGCGAAGTCGACACGCTGTTCTTCGGCGGCGGGACCCCGACGCATCTCCCTGCCGAGAGTTTGCGGCAACTGCTGGAGCTGACGACGCGCTGGTTCCCTCTCGCAGACCGGTACGAGCTGAGCGTGGAAGCGAATCCGCTGGATCTCACCTGCGAGCGAGTCGGGGTGCTGCGCGCGGCCGGCGTCAACCGCGTCAGCCTCGGCGCCCAGTCCTTCGACGCCGCGGCCCTGCGCGTGCTCGAGCGAGACCATGCACCGGACGATGTCCGCGAGGTCATAGAGCGGCTGCAGGCTGTCGGGCTCGACAACATCGCGCTCGATCTGATCTTCGCCGTTCCGGATCAGAGCCTCGCCGATTGGGAACGGACCCTTCAAGACGTCGTCGCGCTGGACATCCCACATGTCTCGACCTATGGCCTGACGTGGGAGAAGGGGACCTCGTTCTGGAAACGGCGGGCCGCCGGCGACCTGCAGCCCCTCGACGACGAGACCGAGCGGTCGATGTATGCCGCCGGCCTGGACCGCCTGCCTGCCGCGGGGCTCGCGCAGTACGAGATCTCGAACTTCGCACGGCCCGGTTTTCGCTGCCGGCACAACGAGGTCTACTGGCGCGGGGCGACGTACTTCGGCTTCGGGCCGGGGGCCGCACGTTATGTGGAGGGGGTGCGTGCCACGAACCATCGCAGCGTCACCACCTGGCTGAAGCGCGTGCTGGCGGGAGATTCGGGCATCGATCAGTCTGAGAAGCTGGATGGCGAACAGCGGGCCCGCGAACTGATCATGCTCTCGCTGCGGCGGACGGCAGGCATCGACGTGCGTGACTTCCAGCAGCGTACCGGTTTCTCGCTGGCAGCATTGGCCGGTGAGGCCCTCGACCGCTTCCTCCGGAATGGACTGCTGGAAGAGACCGGCGGCCATGTGCGACTGACGCGTGAAGGCCTGTTTCTTGCCGATACGGTGACGGCGGAGTTCCTGTAGCTGCGGACCATCGCCGATCGATGCATTGGCTGCGCCGGCTGGCGTGCGGGAGATGGGAGCCTCCTGACAGCGGAATTGCATCCCTGGTGTGACGGACATAGCATCCCGGCATGAGTGACACACCTCCGCCTTATCTGCGCAGTGGAGACCTGCTGTCTCGCGACGACAGTCGGCTGCTGATCGTCGACATGCAGGAGCGGTTGCTGACCGCCATCCCGGATGGGCCGCGGGTCGTCGGCAACTGCGTCAAGCTGGTCCAGGGGGGCCGAGTACTCGGGGTGCCGGTCTTCGCCACCGAGCAGTACCCGCGTGGGCTGGGGCCGACGGTCGCTCCGCTGGCCGAACTGGTCGGAGCATGTCCCGAGAAGCTGCGCTTCAGTTGTGCGGAAGTGCTCGGCTGGGATCGCTCGGCTGAGTCGAGCGACGCGGCTCTGCGTGATCGGCCCCGGGTGGTGGTGGCGGGCATCGAGACGCATGTGTGCGTCCTGCAGACAGCGCTCGATCTGCTGGCGGCTGGTTATCTTGTGTATGTCGCGGCCGATGCCGTCGCCAGTCGCCGCGAGTCGGACTGGCGGTGGGCTCTCGACCGGCTGTCGACGCATGGGGCGATCGTCACAACGACCGAGGCCGTGCTGTTCGAATGGTGCGAAGTGGCCGGCAGCGACGAGTTTCGCGAGATCAGCCGACTGGTCCGGGACCAGTAGGAACCGGTCCGGTTCCTGCACTTGGACGACATGTCGGTCCGGTCTGGGGGAAATCCGGTGGCGGGTCCGTGTTCGCGACGTGTCACGAGGCGCTGCGAACCACGGGGCTCAACAATCACCAGGCGCGTGATGGACAGCAGGCACACGTTCATCATCAGCATCCGTCGGGCAACACGATCGGATGATGGCCGGTCAAGTTGCCAGGTCGGCACCGCATGACTAAAACAGTCAAATCATGAGCTGGCGTAGTCGTGGATCGCCCGTCTCCCGCCTCACTCGCAGGCGATCAAGCTCTGCCAATCAAATTCGCACACGTTTCCCTGGAGGTCTGACCCGATGACGAGCCCGTTCTCGCGCCTGACAGTGGCGATTGCACTTGCAGTTTCCACGCCGTTGTGTGCGCAGGAGGTCCTGCCCGCCGCAGCCGTTCGCCGGTAAGATCGGCCTGACCTACAAGGACTCCACACCGGTCAAGCCGGAGTTGAAGATCCCGGCGACCTTTGGACTCGAAGACCCGCCGAACATCCTGATCGTGCTGATCGACGACTGCGGCTACGGACAGATGGGGACCTTCGGCGGCGGCATCCCCACGCCGACCATGGATCGCATTGCCAACAACGGTCTGCGCTACACCCGTTTTCACACGACCGCGCTTGTGCAGTCCGACGCGAGCAGCACTGCTCTGTGGTCGCAATCATCACTCGGTCGGTAGCGGCGTGATCGGTGAGGCCGGGACCGGCTTTCCCGGCTACTCGGGCATCATTCCGCCCTCGGCCGCGACGTTCGCTGAGATCCTCCGCGAGTACGGTTACGTGAACGCCTGGTTCGGCAAGAACCACAACGTGCCCGACTGGGAAACCAGCCTCGTGGGTCCGTTCGATCGCTGGGCCGATGGTCTCGGCTTCGACTACTTCTACGGCTTCGTCGGCGGCGACACCGATCAGTTTCATCCGGCCCTCGTCGAGAACAAGAAGCGGATCGAGCCGCCCGAAACCAACGAAGACGGCTCGCCCTACCACTTCACGACCGACATCGCCGACCACGCCATCCGGATGATGCGGGCCTCCAAGGCTGTCGCACCGCAGCGGCCGTTCTTTGTCTACTTCGCCACCGGAGCCACCCATGCTCCGCACCAGGTTCCCGAGGACTGGATCGACAAGTTCCAGGGGCAGTTCGACGAGGGCTGGGATGCCTACCGCGAACAGACCATCGCCCGCCAGAAGAAACTGGGCGTCGTCCCGCAGAACACGCCAGCTGACCCCACGGCCCGACTCGCTGCCCGCGTGGGATTCGCTGCCGGAAGACGAAAAGCAGAGTCTACGCCCGCATGATGGAGGTCTTCGCGGGCTTCACGGCGCACACCGATCACGAGGTCGGTCGGCTGGTCAGACGCCATCGACGGACATGGGCGAACTCGACAACACGCTGGTCATCTACATGGCAGGCGACAACGGGTCGAGCGCCGAAGGAGGCCTCAACGGTCTGCTCAACGAGATGACATTCTTCAATGCGATCCCCGAACCGCTGGAAATGAAGCTCGGCTTCGCTCGACACGCTCGGCAGCGAGAAGCATTACAACCACTTCCCGGCCGCCTGGGCCCATGCGATGGACACGCCGTTCCAGTGGACCAAGCAGATCGCCAGCCACTTCGGCGGCACGCGCAACGGCCTGGCCATTTCCTGGCCGAAGCGGATCAAGGCTCGCGGCGAGATCCGTCGACCAGTTCCACCACGTGATCGACATCGCTCCCACGATCCTGGAAGCAGTCGGCGTCGAAGCACCCGCACAGTTCAACGGCGTCGCCCAGAAGCCGATCGAAGGCGTCAGCATGCTGTACACGTTCGATGATGCCGATGCCGAGGACCGTCGCACGACACAGTACTTCGAGATGCTGGGCAATCAGGGGATCTACCACGATGGCTGGATGGCCAGCGCCATCCGCGGCATCCCGTGGCTGAGCGAAAACGAACCGGGCGACCTGCTCAACATGCCGTGGGAGCTGTATCACGTCGACGAAGATTTCAGCCAGGCGAACGATCTCGCCAAGGAGAACCCCGAGAAGCTCGACGAACTGGTCAAGCAGTTCTTCGCCGAAGCGGCCAGGTACAACGTCCTGCCCCTGGACGATCGCAAGACCGAACGACTCAACGTCGACAACCGTCCCAGCCTGACCCAGGGCCGGACGTCGTTCACGTATCCCAATCTGCTTCGTCTGCCCGAAGGCGCGGCTCCCGACCTCAAGCACCAGCAACCACACGATTACCGCCAAAGTCGTGATCCCCGAAGGCGGTGCCGAGGGCATGCTGTTCACCCAAGGCGGCCGCTTCGCCGGTTACGGCCTCTACGTCCAGGACGGAAAGCTGATCTACGACTACAACCTTGTCGGTGTCGACCAGTACACGATCGTCTCGACAGAGTCCGTTCCGACCGGTGAAGTGACGCTGAAGGCCGTCTATGTCACGGATGCCGACAAGCCGTTCGCCGGGGCCACGGTGTCGCTGTTCGTCAACGACAAAAAAGTCGGCGAAGGTCGCGTCGAGAAGAGCATCCCGAACCGCGTGACGCTCGACGAAACATTCGACATCGGCTTCGACACCGGCACGCCGGTCGCCGACGGCTACGAGATGCCCTTCCGGTTCACCGGTCAGTTGAAGGCGGTCACGATCGATCTCGGGAACTGATCTGTCAGCCGGTGCGTCGGAGCCTGGGCTGCTACTGGTTTTCGGCGTAACCGACTGCGGCGTCTGGACAGGGTCGCGGCAGACTCCGTTCGGGGGAGGCCTTCATTGTTCGAGGCCTGTCGTGAATTGCGGGAAGCTTCTGGAGCCGAAGCGAATCGCAAACTCCTGCCAAGGAGCCAGTGCCTGCCTTGAAAACACGACCCCATGGGGATAAGACATAGCGACACGGGCTGGGGTTGTCGTGGATCGTGTCATCGCGCGCTGAAATCGTCGGCGCAACAACTCCAGCAGCTCGAGTTTCTCGCACCCACAATTTTCTAGAGGTCTTGCACCATGAGGATTTCCTTCCGCGCACTCTCTCTCGCCGGGCTGGGCGTTGCCGCCCTGCTGCTCGGTACTGCCGAAGTGCGGGCTCAGGCGAAAAAGCCGAACGTCCTTGTCATCTGGGGCGACGACATCGGCACGTGGAACATCAGCCACAACAGCCGTGGGATGATGGGCTACAAGACGCCCAACATCGACCGCATCGCGAAGGAAGGCATCGCCTTCACCGACTATTACGGCCAGCAGAGCTGTACGGCGGGCCGCGCGGCGTTCATCAGCGGCAGCGTGCCTGTGCGCAGCGGCATGACCAAGGTCGGACTGCCCGGTGCGAAGGAAGGCTGGCAAAAGACCGACGTCACCATGGCCACTGTCCTCAAGAGCCAGGGCTACGCCACCGGCCAGTTCGGGAAGAACCACCAGGGTGACCGCGACGAGCACCTGCCGACCATGCACGGCTTCGACGAATTCGTTGGCAGCCTCTATCACCTCAATGCCGAGGAAGAGCCTGAGAACGAAGACTATCCCGCCGATATGAAACTTGCCAACGGCAAGACGTTCATCGAGCAGTTCGGACCCCGCGGCGTGCTTAAGAGCAAAGCCGATGGCAAAGGTGGACAGACCATCGAAAACCTCGGCCCGCTGACCAAGAAGCGGATGGAAACCATCGACGAGGAAACCCTCGCCGCCGCCAAGGATTTCATCAAACGCCAGAACGCCGCCGGCCAGCCCTTCTTCTGCTGGTGGAACGGCACACGGATGCACTTTCGTACGCACGTCAAGGCCGAGAACCGTCACAAGGGGAACGACGAGTACACCGATGGCATGATCGAACACGACGGCCATGTCGGAGAACTGCTCAAGCTGATCGATGAACTCGGCATCGCCGACAACACCATCGTCCAGTACTCCACCGACAACGGCCCGCACTACAACACCTGGCCCGACGCCGGCACCATGCCCTTCCGTAGTGAGAAGAACTCCAATTGGGAAGGCGCGTATCGCGTGCCTTGCTTTGTACGTTGGCCTGGGAAATTCCCTGCAGGAGAAACGCTCAACGGCATCGTCTCCCACGAAGACTGGCTGCCGACTTTCGCAGCCGTCGCTGGTGCACCAGATATTACCGAGAAGCTCAAAGCAGGTGTGGAACTCAACGGTCGTAGCTACAAAAACTACGTTGATGGCTACAACATGCTCGATTACCTGAGCGGCAAGGCGAAGGATTCGCCGCGCCGCGAGTTCATCTACGTGAACGACGACGGCCAGATCGTCGCGATGCGATTTGACGCGTGGAAGGCAGTCTTCCTCGAAAACCGGGGCGTGGCGTTCGAGGTCTGGCGTGAGCCGTTCACCGAACTGCGCGTGCCGCTGCTCTTCAACCTGCGGCGTGATCCGTTCGAGAAGGCCCAGCACAACTCCAACACCTATAACGACTGGTTCCTGGATCGCGTGTTCGTGCTGGCCCCGATGCAGCAACTCGCGGCGAAGTTCCTCATGACGATGAAGGACTTTCCGCCGAGCCAGACGGCGGGCTCCTTCAACCTCGAGAAGGTGCAGAAGCAGATCGAAGCCTCGCTGGGCGGCAGGTGACCGCTTGAAATCAGGGCGGGGCGCTCCTCCCACGGGGCGCCCTGCCTGTAGCAGTCGCGAAAATCTCGCGACATCCGGACGACTGCAGCCGCGGGGCAACGCCCCAGGGGCTCGTCGTGTCATGCTGATTCACCAGGTGCCGCAGGTAAGCTGTCTGTGATTGCGGCCATATCGTGACAGGGAGCAATCGTCATGAATGTCGAGAGATCGATGCGCGTGCTGTCTGTGATCGCAGGCATCGGCTGGTTCGCGGTCTCCGCCGGGGCGTGCAAGTCCTTCGCCCAGCAGGGAGCTACCATCGGTGGCTCTGCAGCGGGCTCCCAGCTTCCCCTGTCTGATCCCACCTTCGATGGTAAGATCGGCGAGACCTACAAGGACTCGACGCCGAGTTATCCTCAGCCGGTGAAGGCACCGCAGGGTAGCCCGAACGTCCTGATCATCCTGCTCGACGACGTCGGCTTCGGCATGTGCTCCACGTTCGGCGGGTCGGTCCCGACGCCCAACCTTCAGAAGCTCGCCGACAACGGGCTGAAGTACACTCGGTTCCACACCACGGCGCTGTGCAGTCCGACCCGCGCGGCACTGCTGAGCGGGCCGCAACCACCACAGCGTCGGCACCGGCGTCATCATCGAGATGGGGACCGGCTATCCAGGCTACACCGGCATCATCCCGCGAAGTACGGCCCTGGTGTCGGAAATGCTCAAGGACAACGGCTACGCGACCTCGATGTTCGGCAAGTGGCACAACACGCCCGAGCCGGACATCAGCCCCGCCGGGCCGTTCGACCGCTGGCCGACCGGTCTCGGGTTCGACTACTTCTACGGGTTCAACCAGGGCGAGACGCATCAGTACTACCCCACGCTGTACCGCAACACGGTGCCGGTCGCGCCGCCGAAGACACCCGAAGAGGGCTACCACTTCACCGAAGACATGACCGACGAGGCGATCAGCTGGATCCAGAACGTGCGGGCCGCCGATCGGGACAAGCCGTGGTTCTGTCTACTTCAGCACCGGTGCCGTCCATGCGCCGCACCACGTCCCGCAGGAGTGGCGCGAGAAGTTCACAGGGCAAGTTCGACCACGGCTGGGACAAGGAGCGGGAGCTCATCCATGCCCGGCAACTCGAGATGGGGATCATCCCGCCGGGGACAAAGCTGACCCCGCGGCCGAAGGAGATCCCCGCCTGGGACGACCAGTCGGCCGACGCGAAGAAGGTCTACATCCGACTGATGGAGAACTACGCCGCGTTCATGGCCCACACCGACCACCACGTCGGCCGGCTGATCGACAGTCTGGAAGCTGTCCGGCGAGCTCGACAACACGCTCATGCTTCTACGTCGTGGGCGACAACGGCGCCAGCGCCGAAGGCGGGCTGGAAGGAACCTTCAGCGAGCTGGCGAGCCTGCTCGGCATCCAGCTCGGTCTGGAGAGCACCATCAATCGGCTCGACGAGATCGGTGGGCCGACCAGCGAACCGCACGTGCCGGTCGGCTGGGCCTGGGCGATGGACGCCCCGTTCCAGTGGACCAAGCAGGTCGCCAGCCACTTCGGCGGCACACGCAACCCGTTGGTCGTGCACTGGCCGAAGGGCATCAAGGCCAAGGGCGAGCAGCGGACGCAGTTCCACCACGTGATCGACGTCGTTCCGACCATCCTCGAAGCCTGCAAGATTCCGGAGCCGAGCGAGGTCGAACGGCATCCCCCAGAAGCCGATCGAAGGGGTGAGCATGGTGTACTCCTTCGACGAGCGGCGACGCCGAGGACCAGCGGACCACCCAGTACTTCGAGATGATCTGCAACCGGGCGATCTACCACGACGGCTGGGTCGCCTGCTCCCACTTCGGCACCCCCTGGGATGCCGCGAGCCGCGGCGGCGACTTCCTGAAGGCCCCGTGGGAGCTGTACCACATCGAGGAGGACTTCAGCCAGGCGAACGACCTCGCCGACCAGAACCCCGAGAAGCTGAAGGAACTGCAGGAGCAGTTTCTTCGAAGAGGCCCGAAAGTACGACGTCCTCCCGCTCGATCCCCGGTTCGCCGAACGATTCGATCCCAAGCTGCGCGTCGGCGGCGAGCCACCGACCTCGTGGACCTATTTCGGCAACAACGTCTGGCTGCCCGAGCCGATCGGTCCGCAGCTCTTCCCGCGCGGTCATCAGATCACGGCCGACGTCCGACATCCCGAGAGGGCGGCGCGGAGGGGGTCGTCACCTGTGCTGGTGCGTTCTCGGCGGGGTGGTCGCTGTACGTCAAGGACGGCAAGCCGAACTTCCGCTACACATGTTTTGAGATCGCCGACGTCGACGATCCCCGGGACAGTCTCGTTGCCCGCGGGCGATGTGACCATCCGAGACGGAGTTCATCGCCGACGGTTCCCAGGAGGGCGGCGGGACGCTGAAGCTGTTCGTCAACGACAAGCCCGCCGGCGCAGGGAAGCTCACCCGCACGCTGTTCCGCCATGGCCTGGAACCGTTCGAAGTCGGCCGCGACTCGATCACGCCGGTCGACCCGGCCTACAAGGACAAGGGCGATTTCGAGTTCACGGGCAAGATCGAGAAAGTCGCGTTCGAGCTCAAGTAGCCGCTGGAGTGGTGGTAGCAGACTTCGAGCGCGTGAGCCGCACATGCATCTGTCGGGAGATGAACTATGATGACGTGTTCTGTTTCGCGCCGCTCGGCCCTCCGCGGAGCGATGGCCGCCATCTGTGTGGCACTCGTCCCCGGCGTCGGATTCACTCGCGCGGCGGGAAGTGATCCGCTCCCTTCGTGGAACGACGGACCGGCCAAGACATCGATTCTCGACTTCGTCGCCCGCGTGACGCAGGAAGGGGGAGCCGACTTCGTCCCCTTGCCTGAGCGGATCGCCGTCTTCGACAACGACGGCACACTGTGGCTGGAGAACCCGGTCCCCTTTCAACTGGCGTTCGGCCTCGACAGCCTGAAGCACCAGGTCGCGGCCAAGCCGGAACTGAAGGATGACCCGTACGTCAAAGCCGCATTGGCCGGTGAGACCGCCACCCTGCTGGCCGACCATTACAAGGGGCTGTTCCGAATCCTCGCACTCACCCATGCCGGCATGACGACCGACGAATTCGATGCGCTCGTCGGCGACTGGCTCGAGACGGCGAAGCATCCCCGCTACGGTCGGCCCTACGACGAATGCATTTACCAGCCGATGCGCGAACTGCTGGCCTATCTGCGGGCGAACAACTTCCAGACCTGGATCGTTTCGGGGGGTGGCGTCGACTTCATGCGCGTGTTCAGCGAACGGGTATACGGCATTCCTCCGGAACAGGTCATCGGTTCGCATGGTCAGGTGAAGTTCGAACTGCGCGACGGCCAGCCGGTCTTGGTCAAAACGCTCGACACCCTCTTTGTGGACGACAAGGAGGGAAAGCCGGTCGGTATCCACCAGTTCATCGGACGCCGTCCCATCGCTGCGTTCGGCAACAGCGATGGCGACAAGGCGATGCTGGAGTACACGACGATCGGCAACCCCCGCCCGAGTTTCGGGCTGATCGTCCATCACACCGACAGCGACCGCGAATACGCCTACGATGCCCATCCGAAAAGCAGCGGCAAGCTGGTGGAGGCCTTGGCCGATGCCCCGAAACGCGGATGGACCGTCGTCGACATGCAGCAGGACTGGGCCACGGTCCTGGCGCCTTGACCGGACTTCGCAGGTCGTGCAGGTCCTGCTGGCGACTGGCCGAAGAGTCGCTCTGGCACTCCCGCTCAACGCGGACCCGGCCTTCTTGCCAGCCCACTGCGGGCGACCGCGCCGCCAGCGGGGCGCCGGCTGTTGACCGGCATCGTGTCCTTGTATCGACGCCGGCCGCCTGCTGGTATAGTGGAGGCGTTGTCGCCTCGACGGGATGCTGGCCGCCGACCGATTCGTTGTCAGCAGTCGTGCCACCCTGTGTTCGCACCTGGGAGACTGAGCCATGGATCAACTGAGCCTGCTGTGGTTTCTGATTATCGGTGTCGCGGCCGGCTGGCTGGCGGGTCAGTTCATGAAGGGTGGCGGCTTCGGACTTGTCGGCGACCTGGTGGTCGGCGCCGTGGGTGGCCTGTTGGGTGGCTGGCTGTTCGGGATGCTCGGCATCACCGCCGGTGGGTTGCTCGGTGCACTGATCATGGCCACTGTGGGTGCGATGGTCCTGCTGTTCCTGATCCGGTTGATCAAGAAGGCCTGATGGCATTGCAGCAGTCACTGCCGGAGTCAACCGCGCCAACCGTGGGGTTGGCGCTGGGGGGTGGTGGGGTGCGCGGCCTGGCGCACATTGTTGTGCTGGAGACCCTCGACGAGATGGGCATCCGGCCCCGCTTGGTTGCCGGCACGAGTATGGGGGCCATCGTGGGGGCGCTCTATGCCTCGGGCATGAGCGGCGCGGAGTTGCGCGAACTCGTGCTGCGTTTCGAAGTGCTCGAAAGCGACACGTGGCGCGAGTCGCTGGGCAAGCGGGCAGAACTGCTGCGCTGGATCGCCGGGTTCTCTCCCGACTTCACCGGCCGCGGCCTGTTCGACGCCGAGAAAGTGATCGAGTCCCTGTTCGCGGAGCTGGGCCAGAAGACGTTCGAGGGACTGCAGGTTCCCTTGTCAGTCGTCGCGACCGATTTCTGGACGGGTGAAGAGGTCGTGCTGAATTCCGGTGATCTGCTCTCGGCGGTCCGGGCCAGCATGGCCGTGCCGGGCATCTTCGCTCCGGAGATTCGTGACGGACGCGTGCTGATTGACGGGGGCGTGGTGAACAATCTGCCCTATGATCACGTGTCCGGCTGCGCGGATGTGACGATCGCCGTCAACGTGGACAAGACGCGCTCTCTCGATCAGACGACCACGCCGTCTGCCTGGGAGTGCGCCTTGGGAGCACTCGAGATCATGCAGTTGTCGGCCGTGGCCCAGAAGCTGCGGCATAATCGTCCCGACATCTACATCAGGCCCCACATTACCGGCGTGCGAATCCTGGACTTCCAGAGGGCAGCCGATGTGCTCAAACAGTCCGAGCCAATGAAGGCCCAGTTGCGGAAAGAACTGGACAAGCGGCTGAATCGCAATGCCCCTTCGGCCCGCAGCGATTCGTAGCGCTGCAGTGGGTGTGTCGCGGCGCATCCGCCTCGTCGCTGTGCATGCCCCGGGGGCGCGGGGGTGCTTGAGCTCATCCACCCGCCCGTTTCCGATCGTCCATCGTTTCGCCACGGTGACTGGTCGGGTAGAACAGAGTCTGACTGCCCCCCCCCCGAATGGCGCCCATGTTTCCCCAGACACGACTTCGCCGACTGCGCAGGCATCCCCGCCTGCGAGACCTCGTTCGCGAGACGCTGCTCACGCCACAGGACTTCCTGCTGCCGCTGTTCGTGAGGCACGGTGCCGGGGAGCGGCTTCCCATTGCCTCGATGCCCGGGCACTTTCAGCTCAGCGTCGATCAGCTACCGGCCGAGGTCGAGGAGGTGGCCGCGCTGGGGATCCCAGGAGTGATTCTGTTCGGTATCCCCGCCTACAAGGACGACATGGGGAGTGACGCCTGCGACGACGACGGCATCGTGCAGCAGGCGGTGCGGGCCATCAAGGACACCACGGGGGACCGGCTGCTGGTCGTCACCGATGTCTGCCTGTGCGAGTTTACAGATCATGGTCACTGTGGCATCGTCAATGCCGATCGGGGAACGCCCGATGTCGACAACGACGCGACGCTTGCTGTCCTGGCGCAGGAGGCCGTCAGCCATGCCCTGGCCGGTGCCGACGTCATCGCCCCCAGCGGGATGATGGACGGCATGGTGGAGGCGCTGCGGTCAGGGCTCGACGAGTCGGGGTTCGATCACCTCCCGATCCTCAGCTACGCCGCGAAGTATGCGTCGGCCTTCTATGGACCGTTTCGCGAGGCAGCCGAGAGTGCACCGCAGTTCGGCGACCGGCGGACGTATCAGATGGACCCGGCCAACGGGAACGAGGCACTCCGGGAGGTGGGTCTGGATGTGGCCGAAGGGGCCGACCTGGTGATGGTGAAGCCGGCGTTGTCTTACCTGGACGTCATCCACCGCGTGAAGGACCTGCATCCCGACGTGCCGCTGGCCGCCTACAACGTGAGTGGCGAATACGCGATGGTGAAGGCCGCCGCCGCGGCGGGCTGGATCGACGAGCGGCGGACAACGCTGGAGATTCTCACCAGCATCAAGCGGGCCGGGGCGGACATCATCCTCACCTACCATGCCCGGGACGCTGCCCGCTGGCTGAGCGAGTGAGTCGCGTCACCGACGGGCCCCGCCGTCCCGATACCGGGTGTTTCTGCGGGGGCCCCCGGCCTATAATCCTCTGGCCGGTGTTCGCGCCTGGAATTCCCCGGAGAGTCGGGTGAGTGTCCGTTTCGAGTTCAGCAGCCTTTCCTGGAGTTCGGTATGAACGGCCTTCGACTTGCGGGCACGATCTTCTCTCTGGCAGCCGCCATCAGCCTTGCCGGACCGGTTCTTGCTGCCGGTCCCGATCGCGACGCCTGGCAGCAGTCCCGGACCCGGGCGATCAACTTCCTGCGCACGACTCAGGGGGCCGACGGAAGCTGGACAGCCCCCGACGCGGTCGGTATCACCGCGCTGGCGACGACGGCCCTGCTCAAGTCGGGGCTGACGCCCGAGGATCCGACCGTGAAGCGGGCCCTCGATCATCTGCAGACGTTCGTACACGACGATGGAGGCATCTATCCCGAGGGGAGCAACCACCGCAACTACGAAACGTCCATCGCGCTCACCGCCTTCAACGCGGCCTACACCGACGGGCGGTACGACGAGCTCGTGCAGAACGCTGTCCGGTTCCTCAAGGGGCTGCAGTGGGATGAAGACGAGAGCATCGACGAGTCGCACACCTCGTACGGCGGAGCCGGGTATGGCAGCCATCAGCGACCCGATCTGTCGAACACCAGCTTCCTGCTCGATGCACTGATCGAGGCCGGCCTGTCGCGGGACGACCCCGCGGTCCAGAAGGCACTCACCTTCGTCTCGCGCTGTCAGAACCTCGAGACCGAGCACAACACCACCCCGCACGCGGCGATGATTGAAGATGGCGGGTTCTACTACTCGGTCGCGGCCGGGGGCAGCTCGCAGGCCGGCACTACCCCCGAGGGAGGCCTGCGCTCCTATGGCAGCATGACCTATGCCGGTCTGAAGAGCATGATTCACGCCGGCCTCACCTCCGAAGACCAGCGGGTCCAGGCCGCCACCGACTGGATCAAACGCTTCTACACCCTCGAAGAAAACCCGGGACTCGGTCAGCAGGGGCTGTTCTACTACTACCATACCTTCGCCAAGGCTCTCTCGGTGATGGGTGTTGACGAGTTCGAAGAGGCGGACGGCACGCGGCACGACTGGCGCCGGGAACTTGCCGCGCATCTCTCCTCGCTGCAGGAGCCGAACGGGAGCTGGGTGAACAGGACGGACCGCTGGTACGAAGGGGACCCGAACCTGGTGACGGCCTACGCACTCCTCGCCCTGAATTACGCCGCCCCCACCGAGTGATATGCCACGTCAGACCGGGTGTGCCGGTTCTCTGGCTGGGCGTGCATACGGTCAGGTGAAGTGCGCGACAGGGGGATGTGGTGACGAGTCTGCTGGTCGGAGGGAGCGGAGCAACCGGTCGTCTGCTGGTGCGCGAACTGCTCTCGCGCGGGAGCGAGGTCAAGGTGCTTGTCCGCTCGCCCGACAAGATGCCGCCTGACCTCAGGCGGCACGAGCGTCTCTCGGTCATTCCGGCCAGTGTGCTGGATCTCAGCGACAACGACCTGGCCCGGTACGTCCAGGGGTGCGATGCGGTGGCCTCCTGTCTGGGACACAACCTGACCTTCAAAGGGATCTTCGGCCACCCCCGTCGGCTCGTGACGGAGGCCACCCGGCGACTGTGCAAGGCCGTCACCGCGAACGCCGCCGGACAGCCGACGCGGTTCGTGCTGATGAACACCGCCGGCAACAGCAACCGCGATCTCCCCGAGCCTGTCTCTTTCGGTGAAAGGTGCGTGCTGGGTCTGCTGCGGCGGCTGCTGCCTCCACATGTCGACAACGAGCAGGCTGCCGACTATCTGCGCACCGCCATCGGACAGGACGACCAGACGATCGAGTGGTCAGTGGTTCGTCCGGATACACTGATCGACGAGGACCGTGTCACCGGTTACGAGGTGCATCGATCGCCGACCAGAAGCGCGATCTTCAATCCCGGGAAGACGAGTCGCATCAACGTGGCGCACTTCATGGCGGAACTGCTCAGCGACGAAAACCTGTGGAACCGTTGGCAAGGGCAGATGCCCGTCATCTACAACCAGGGTCCGTCGTCACTCGCCGGAAGGACGGCCGGATCGGCGACATGACCTGCTCGGGGTGGGCACGTTAAAGCAACAGGGGAAGCCCCCGCTGGGCTTCCCCTGTTCGTGTCATCGCCTGTCACGCCGACAGGAGTCGCTAGCCTGTCACGCGGACTGATGCCGTCTTCAGTTGGCGGCAGCCTTCTTCTTGCGGTTCCCCTTGCCACCGGTTCGCACGGTGATTCCGGACGCTTCCTTCTGCTCGTCGGTCAGGACAGCGAGCACGTCCGTCTTCAGCTTGCCAGCGGCAGCCGTCAACTTCTTCTGCAGCTCGTCCAACTCCTTGGCGACATCTTCGCTTAGTCCCGCCGCCTCCTGCACGGCCGCCTGCAACTCCTTGCCCTTCTTGCCTTCGGCCGTTGCCGCCTTCCGTGCCTCGTTCATCTGCTTGGTGGCTTCAGGGCCGATCAACGCCGTCTTGGCCTTCTGGAGTTCCGCCAGCGGGCCTTTGTGCTTGGCGAGGATTTCCTTGATGCTCGCCTTCTGCTCATCAGTGAGCTCCACCTTCTCCAGCGACTTGTTCAGTTGTCCGATGGCTGCTGGCTCGGCATTCCCCTTGTTCTTCTTCTTCTGAGCCTGAGCCGGAACTGCAAGCGACAACACCAACGTCAGTATCAACCCACTTCCGATCATCGTCTTCATCGTGTCTTACCCTCGAGGCGTGAAAGTCTGCGCAGCGGGATGCCGGCAGACTGGTTGGAACCGATTCATCATACCGCCACCAGGACCGCCGGGAAATCCACTCGGGGGCAGCTGTCCTGGCCGGGGCCTCGGAGCAGCCTCAGACCACGGGCCTGGGGATCGTCCCGGTGAAGTAAGCGATCAGCAGCGAGATGAGCGTGAGGACCATCATGAAGATGTAGATCTTCACGAACAGGCTCATCAGCGAGTACATCTTGCGGAGGTTGTCGAGCGCGGACATCAAATGGTCGACGTCACTCCCCTGGGTGGCGACGACCTCGGCGAAACCGGCGGACGATCGGTTTGTCCAGACCGCCATGGCCAGAAAGATAATGGCGCTGACGGCCATGATGGCCACGGGCAGCAGCAGTCGCCAGCCCCCCCCGCGCAGCATGAACAGAAACGACACGGTGTTCATCAAGTACAGCAGCCCGGCCACCATCAGCGGAATGGCGACCCACCGCATCGCTTTCGCCAGTTCACTGATCACCTCGTTCTGGCGGGCGTCGAACTCGTAGCTACGGCTGGTTTCCGCAGGGGACGTCTGGGGGCTGTTCATCGCTGGCTTCCTGGGATCGGTGGCACGAAGGTGAACTCTGGACGCCATTACACTCGCCGGACACCGCTGCGTCAAACGGCGGGGAGCCGGCCGCCGCACCGACGGTGGGCCGGTCGTCGCCAATGCGCCCCCCCTGAACCTGTTCGCCATCGCTGATGTCCCGACAGGCACCACAGCGCGTCTCTTGTGCGATGCGGCGACCGGTTCGCGGAGGGCCCGGGTCCTTAGTTGTTAATTCACGGTGGCTTGCAGCGTCTTCGCGAAGACCTCACGGGAAGTGGCATCTGTTCTGCATGGAGCGAGCACATAGTCCTCATCTGCGGGCCGGCGGTTGTTGACGGCCCGTGATCCCTGGGGACTTGCGAACACAGGAACGGATCGGGGAGACACTGCCGTGCGTGAATGGGAGCGACTTTTCAGTGGGCCGCCGGGTCAGGGCGCTGCTGGCCTGCAATGGTTCTGGCTGCAGTGGGGGTTTATCGCCGCGGTGTCGATCTTCGACACGGTCATGGTCGTCTACTGCCGGGAAGTCATCCTGGCGACCGAGAAGAGCGTCATCTGTCTGAAGCTGATCGAACTCGATCCGGTGGGATTGCGGTACTTTCTGACGGCCAAGCTCGGCGGCACGATGCTGGTGCTGGGCGTCCTGCGCGCGATCGCGGTCTACTGGGCCCGTTATCGGGACGTCATCGTCTCCTCCATCGCCGCGTTCCAGGGCTCGCTGCTGGTGTACCTGCTGCAGTGAGGCGCGACCGGTAAGGGATGCGGTCCAGCGTCGGCAGACGCGGTGTGCCACCGGTCTTCGTGCGCGAAGGGATGCGGTTCAGCGCGAAAAGTGTCGCGCCCGTTGCTGCAGAATCGGCAGTCGACAGCCCCGTCTCCGCGGCGTTTACACCTCAGTTGAAGTAGCGTTCCGTCAGTCGCCGTTCAGCGTGGCGCGCGATTGGCTGACGCACCTGAACACGATGGCACACTCCATGAGTGGCGCGAAAATGAGACACTGCTATGGCCGCCTTCGTCGTACACACGCTGTGCGGGCTTGCTCGTCCATGGAAGCGTGTCGTCAAGACGTCAGTTATCCGGTGGCGCGACGCCAGTGTGTTGGTTGCCCCACGGCCTCCATTGAGAGTGCGTAACGATTCGGTGAGCACGTCCGAAGCACCGGCTCTACGTCAGTGCTGCTCGAGCGCCTGCAATCCTGCAGTGCCGATCTGGGCGTCCTGTACCGATTGGACGCCCGACACACCGATTGCCCCGATTACCTTGCCATCGCGCAGGATCGGCAGGCCGCCTTCCATCGGCAGTCCGGGCAGCTTGAGCAGCTTCAGGTCCACGCCCCCCAGCGCAATGCGCTCTTCAAAGGCCTTGGTCGGGCGTCGATACATCACCGCGGTGTGGGCCTTGAGTTGCGAGACTTCCACGCTCCCCAGCTGTGTGTTCTCCAGCCGCTGGAACATCACCAGGTGCCCGCCACTGTCGACAATGGTGATGGCGACCGGCCAGCCGTTGTCGTTGGCTTCTTTTTCGGCCGCCGCCATGACCCGCTTGGCGGTCGCGAGATCAATGGCCAGTCCATACGGAGGCGGGGTGTCCTGGGCAGAGACCTGACCGGCGGTAAAGAGTGGGGCGAGCAGCGCGGACAACAGCAGGCAGCAGAGTGGTTTCGACATGGCTGGTTCCTCAAAGTCGGACGAGACTCACGATACGACGCCCAACCTAATCGAGACGTCGCCAGCTCGCCACCGAGCGACGCGCGTCGGCGCCGCACGGCGCGGGGGACTCACCCGCCGGGAACCCGGCCCGCTGCTCGTCATTTCTGGCACCGCGGACAGAAGAACGTTGAGCGCTGGGCCTGCACGATGCGGCGAATGCTGTCGCGGCGGCAGGTGGGGCAGCGCTCCTCCGCGCGGGCATACACCCGATGTTCGTTCTGATAGCTGCCGTTCTGATTGAGCACGTTGCGATACGTCCCGTCACCGAGGGTCGAGCCCTCGTAGCGAATGGCCGTTGCGAGCACCGACTGTGTGGCGGCCGACAGCCGGCGGACCTCGGAGCGTTTGAGCTGGTCGCCGCGACGTTGGGGATGGATGCGGGCCACATGCAGGATTTCACTGGCGTACAGGTTCCCGATGCCCGCCACCAGCTTCTGGTCAAGCAGTGCCACCTTGATGGCCCGCTGGGTCGCCGCCAGGCGCGCCTGCCAGTCGTCGATCGTCATCACCAGCGCGTCGGGCCCCAGCCGGCGCGGTCCGAGTTCGTCGGCCAGTTGCCGGGGGAGTACAGGCGCAGGGTGCCGAGTCCGCGGCGGTCCCAGAACCACAGCCTGGTGTTGGCGTGCCCAACAGGTGGAGTGGTGAGCTGCCATTCGATGCGCAGGTGTTCCCGGTCGGGAGGGTCGCCGAGGAGCATGAGTCCGGTCATGCGGGGTTCGATGACGAGAGCGTCCCGCGAAGCGAGTTCGAGCAGGATCCGCTTGGCGATCCGGCGGACCGCGACGATTGTCTGGCCGACGACCCGCGCGCGGATCGCGCAAGGAGGGTTCGACCAGCAGGGGTTTGCAGGCACAGGGGCAGCGGCGCAGCGCGTCAATCCGCCGACCTTCGACGGCCGGGCGAATCCCGCGAACCATGGTTTCGACTTCGGGCAGTTCAGGCATGATGCGGACCGACGATGCATGAACGGCATCATCGTCACGGTCGATACATCTGGGCGGGAGTTGCACGCTGGGGCGGATCAGTTGCCGCGTCGTCATTCTAGCGGCTGTGACCGTTCTTTGGATGTCCGAGCGTCCGCGGTCGGCGTCCGGCGGGATTTGCCGAAATCTGCTTGACGCTGCCTGACGGCGTGACGATCCTAAGAGTTACGACACGGTGGGGAATCCCGGCTGCAGGGCGCGGGAATTCCTCTCCGGAGCGGCGCTCTACACCCACAGGGGACGACCAT
The DNA here is from genome assembly GCA_963715185.1 of uncultured Planctomycetaceae bacterium. Taxonomy (GTDB): domain Bacteria; phylum Planctomycetota; class Planctomycetia; order Planctomycetales; family Planctomycetaceae; genus CAVPPT01. The sequence continues at coordinate 644,492 of CAVQRG010000003.1, read as the reverse complement.
GCGAACATCGACGGCGTTGGGACTGGGCATCTGTCTGCTTGTCATCTGCAGGGTGACGGCCGCGGCGGAGCTTTCCACAGATACGCGCGAAGGTCGCGCCCAACTCATTCAGGCACAGCTCTCGGCCGGCGAGTTCGGCCCCGCGCTCCAGACAGCTCAGGCCGCCCTCGACGTTGCCGAGCAGTCGTATTTGCTGAGCCTGGTGGCAGAAGCACAGATTCAGGCGGGCGACTTTGGCGCGGCCCTGGGCGCCATCCGCCAGATTCCCGATGCCGAAAGCCGCATCGCCGGCCGCATCGACCGGGCCAAGGCCCAGTCCCTGGAAGGGGGAACCGGAGCCGACTTCGACTCTCTGATCCAGCTCATCCAGGAACAGACCGAGGGGCCCTGGGAAGAGATCGACGGCATCGGCGGTACGATCACCGATTACGAAACAGGTGTCCGCGTCAATCCGAACGGATTGCTGCATCACCTGACCCGCAGCGAACAGAACGGACGACTGGCGGCTCTGGGGTTCGAAGCCCGTCGCGCGAGTCTGAATGAGGATATGGCCCAGCCTGCTCAACTGCGGATGGTGTCGCTGACGCGACTGGAGCGAGCGGTGGCCCAGCGTCTCCAGACCGGCAAGCCGGTCGCCGAGTCGATGGCGCAACTCGCCGGACTCACCGAAGTCCAGTACCTGTTTGTCTATCCCGAGTCGGGTGAGATCGTGATTGCCGGTCCGGCCGAAGCGTGGCAGCATACGGCAACGGGCCTGACGGTCGGTGTGACCAGCCAGCGTCCGACGTTGCAGCTCGACGACCTCGTGACGGTGCTGCGGACGTTCTCGTTCGACGGCATGCAGATCTTCGGCTGCTCGATCAATCCGCGGCAGGAAGGGCTGAAGGAACTCAAGCAGTTCGTGGAAGCGTCGCAAGCCAAAGGGCCGCTGGCCTCCGGCAGCGTGCGTCGCTGGGCCGGGCAACTGGGCGACAAGCTGGGGCGGCAGGACATCGAGATCTACGGCGTGCCGGCGGACTCCCGTGCGGCCCGCGTCATCGTCGAGGCGGACTACCGCATGAAGCTGATCGGTATCGGCAAACTGGCGGCGGGTCCGCATATCCCCGACTACTTCGAGCTCGTCGCCGCGGATCCGACGGCAGCGAGCGGGAGCATTGACGCCCTGCGGTGGTGGCTCTCCATGAAATACGACGAGGTGTTGCACAGCGAAGACCACAACGCCTTCGAAGTCCGCGGATCCTCAGTGCTCTGCCAGTCGGAGAATCAGTTCCTGACCGACAGCGGCCAGCGGGTCCAGACCGGGAAAGCCGAACCCCTCAACCAGGCGTTCGCGGCCAGCTTCACGCAGCACTACGACGAACTCGCCACGCAGGATCCGGTGTTCGCCGACCTGCAGAACGTGTTCGATCTCGCGCTGGTGGCGGCCCTGATTCATCACGAACGTCTGGACGACCGCCTCGACTGGGACCGGGGCGTCTTCAACACCAACGGGATCTATCGTCCGGCCAGTCATCTGGTGCCGCTGGAATGCGAATCGGTCGTCAACCATCGGGTGTACGGCGGCAAGGACATCGTGGTGCAGGTGGCCGGCGGTGTGCAGGCCGATCTGTTGAGTGTCGTGCGTGAACAGCAGTCGGTCTCGCCGCGCGTCGCGACGGTGGCTGAATCTGCCAGGGCCCCGCAGCTTCCGGATGGTCGCTGGTGGTGGGACGTGAAGTGAATTTCCTCGTGAGGCTACCCTCACACGACGTGAAACCCCGCTCGCTTCGAGCGGGGTTTCTTTTGTTGCCGGGCGGCGGTGCGCCGACTCAGACCTCCAGAATCGTCAGCGGCGGTGCGCTCTGCCAGCGCCCCTTCGTGAAGTCGGGGAAGTCGACCGCGCTGCTGCGTTCGGCAACCGACTGCTCACTGAGGGGAGCTACGACGCTCCAGGTCGCGGCATCATAGACGTCGCAGTCGGGAGTGCGCCCCTGCCGCAGCGCTTCGATCAGCCGGTAGTCTTCCAGGAAGTCGCCTCCGCGGAGTTCCCTGTCAGGCGCATACTCCCATGTGGCGCCCGGGGTGATGGGGCCCGCGGGCACGCCGGGGAACTTCCCCAGCGACTGCTCTGCGACGAGTTGCCACAATGGGTGATCGTATTCCGTCAGGTAACGGTCGCCCGCTTCCCACTGGTGCCGGTGTGAATTCCCCTCGACGCAGACCTCGAGTTTCGGAAAGCCGCGCACGAGTCCGCGTGTCCCCTGCACCAGATTGCGGCGGCTATAAGGTCGCGGCAGATCGGTGTCGTGCTTGAGGGTGATCGACTTGCCGCTGGCGGTCTTGATGAGACAGACATTCACATCGCCGTTGAGATATTCCCGTTCGCGCTTGGGGTGACCCTCGGGGAGATGTTCCTGCATGTAGAGTCCCAGGCCGCGCGGATTGGAACTCATCGAGACGAGGTACTCCAGCCGGTCTCCGCGATTGATGTTCATGTACCAGCAGACCGGCCCCAGTCCGTGAGTGGGATACAGGTTGCCGTTGCGGAGCGCATGGTGATCGGCCAGCCACAGTCCGTCGCCGTAGTCGTGCGACTTGAGGTACCGCGTGTCATGCATGTAGCCGGCTTCGGCAGACACCAGTTCCCCGAGCAGTCCGCGGCGGATCATCTGCCAGATCGCCATTTCGTTGCGCTGATAGTTGACGTTCTCCATCATCACGCAGTGCCGGCCCGTCTGCTCCGAGGTCTCGACGAGTTGCCAGCACTCCTCGAGGGTGACGGCGGCCGGGATCTCCGTGGCGGCGTGTTTCCCGCTGTTCATGGCCGCCAGACAGATGGGCGTGTGCCATTCCCAGGGAGTGGCCGTGTAGACGAGATCGAGTTCCTCCTCGGCGCACATCCGTTCGTAGTCGCGATCGCCGCGGAAGTAGGCCGTGGGCGTCTGCAGTTCCAGTCGCCCGGCCTGGCGCTGTGCTTCCACGCACTGACGTTCGAGTACATCGCAGACCGCCACCACCTCGACTCCCTCCAGGCGCAGCAGCGTCCCCAGATGGCAGGACCCTTTGACACCGATGCCGACAAACCCGACGCGCAGCGAATCGCGCCGGCGGGGTGCCGGTTCCTGTGGCGCAGGCTGGGCCAAGGCAAGACTGCTGCCCAGACCCAGCCCAGCGACCTGTGCACCCGAATTGACGAGAAAGTCTCTGCGAGATGATTCTCCGGGCATGCGGGTTCCTGCGGTCAGTGCTGACGAGGTTCTGGGGCCGAGTTTCCGTGCCGATACCGTCCCGCGCAGTCGGTTCGCAGAGGGCACCGAGTCAGGCGGCCGGCGCTCACGCACCGCGGATGTCGTCGGCCCAGGCGGAGGCGGTCTCAGCCCCGGAATGATCCGGCGCAGGCAGCAGCTTCGGCAACGTCCCTTCGAGCGGGGCGTGTGACTTGGCAGAGCGGGACAGGTGACAACTGACACAGGAGCGGACCACCGTCTGCGCCGGCAGAGAGGGCGACGATTTCTCGCGCCGTTGCCAGAGGCATTCGTCGGCCAGTTGGGGAGTCGCGGTCGGCGGCTGCAGGACCAGGAGCGTACCGATGGCGACGAGGGCACCACCACAGGCTGCCAGCAGGAAACCCCAGGCGCGCGACACGCTCTGCCGCGCAGGCCGCGCCGCTGGTGTCGGATCCGGCGCCAAACGCGCCGCCAGACGTTGTGCCATGTGGACGGCCGCCGGGCTGGCGGTCCCCACCGCAGCCGTCTCGTCCGGTCGCTGCAGCATGACGCGCTCCGTCTTGAGCACGCCCAGCGCGGGGGCGAGCGTTTCGCGCATCTGTCGGCAGCGGGAACAGGACTCGAGGTGACTCAGCATCGCGGCTGTCTGCCGGCCGCGAGGATCGGTCATAGCATCAAAGGCTTGGTCGCAGTTCATCGAAAGGACTCCGAAGAGGCCCGGTGAGGGGAAATGTGAGAGGGTACGGACGCGAGTTGTGACAATGTCGTCAGGCCGGTCTTCACACGCCGCTTGGCACCACTGAGGCTGCAGCCCATGGTGGTGGCGATCTCCTCGTACGAGAGTTCGCCGAAGAACCGCAGTCGCAGTGCATCTGCCTGGGGTTCGGGCAGACGGTCGAGCTGCGTGTGCAGTTCGTGTTGCTGCTCGGTGCGCAACAGCACATCGAGGGCCGACTCTTCCCGCGCCGCGCAGTTGTCGGCACTCCCCAGCGGCAGGGCCGTACGTTGCGGGGTCGTGCGGCGGCGGAGGTGGTGCTGCCGGCAGAGGTTGAGCAGGATGGTCCACAGCCACGTGGAGAACGCGAACTGCTGATTGTAGGTGTCGCGGGCTCCGAAGGCGGCGAGGAAGGCCTCCTGCACGAGGTCCTCGGCGGTGGCCCGGTCTCCGAGCTTGCTGATCGCCACCTTCAGCAGGCGGTCGTGGTAACGAAGTACGAGCTGACCGAAGGATTCCGGATCCCCCGCCTGGACACGAGCCATGATGTCCCGGTCGCTGCTCATTCTCTGAGCGTATCAGCCGGATCGACAAGATGCGATCCCATCCGGCCCAGGAAGCCGCCGGAGGCCGGGGGATGTAGCGCGGCCCTCAGCGGGGGAAGGGAGCCTGTGCAGAGACCGGGAGCACCGGCGGGGTGCCCCGGGTCGTGGATCTGTCTGGCCGTGCTGTGGCGACCGCAGATTCCGGGCCGCGATCGGCCTCGGAGGCGTCGATGCCGGATCTCAGAAGCGGAAGGCCAGGGCCGCGAACGGACCATGCAGGGTCACGTCGAACACAAAGGCATCGGCTCCCGAGTTCTTCGACTCGTTGATGTCCAGCATCTTGTAGCCCAGCACGAGCGACGACCCCGGGCAGCAGCCGAGGGCGTAATCGATGCCGGCCTCCAAGCCAATCGCCGGATCGGACGAGGTCCCGATCCCGAATCCGCCGATGTCGGCCCGGAAGAAGGCATCCAGTCCCTGGGTCAGGGTCACGCTGCCACGGGCACCGATCACGATGTCTGCCCAGGTATCGGCCTGCCCACGATCGAAGACGGGACCCGCCGGTGCAGTGACGGCCAGGTCTCCCTGCACCGCGTAGTAGCGGAAGCCCCCCAGCAGATCGACCTTCACGGGTGAGGAACACGGGTCACCGGGAACCGATCCCAGCAGACGGTACATCCCCATCCATTCCAGCACGGTCAGGTTGGTCTCGAAGTGGGCGGATCCGCCCAGTGGTCCGGTCTCTGTCTTTCCGATCTGCAGGATCATGGTGTCGAAGAGCAGTCCGGTGCGACCCTTGCCGACTTCGACATGGATCATGGCTGCGCCATCGAGGTTCGGGATGACGTCTTCGAACACGTCCTGCAGTGTCACGTTGACGTCGAGGGTATTGCCGCCGGCTCCGATGGTTCCCTTCATCGCGGGCGCCCACAGGTAAGGGGCGACCAGCACCCAGGTCTTGTCGCCCCCGCAGCCGGAGAGGGTATCGCAGCCGGGCGCACATTGATCCGCGAAGCAGTCGAAGCCGGCCGGCTGTATGCCGTCTGCCGTTCCGGAGATCGCGGGATCGGTGTCCTGGCCCAGGCCGACGAACGGCGCCGAATGACCGAATAGCGAGAACGTACGATGGCCGGCCTGGTCCGGAGCGGTTTCGAGTGACTGTCCGAAGGCCGTCGCCGTCGTCAGCAGTACCGCAGCGCCGACGACCAATCCCTGCCAATTCCCTCTGCGCTGACGCATGGCGAGCCTCCTGCTCTGCGACCGGCGGGGAGGTGTGCGTTCCCCGGACCGGCTTTGTGTATTGTCGTAACGATACCGACACTAGCTGAGAATTCGGTTATGCGTCGGCTGACCGCCCAGCAAATTCATTGTGCTCCGGGTGTCCGTCAGAACCGGCACAGCTTGTGCGGTCGGCACGCCTTGCCCGACGGGCTCCTGATGTCGTGCGCCCTGCAGATCCTGCCGATTACCGGCGTGCAAGAGCGACGTGCATGGGTTGTGCGCTGGTGTCGCACTCTGAGGCCACAATCGCGGAGCGCCACGCTCTGAGGGGTGACGGCGCACAGGAAGCCATGGGGCCAATGTGAATTCCCCGTGAGTCTTTCCGGGGCCATCAACGCCCCGCGTGGAGTTCGCAAGTTGCGGGGTGGCGGGCTTTGGACGCGGCGCGACCAAGGCGTTAACATCGGCGCGGAGGGATGCCAGGGAGTTGCCTTGCACTTCTCGATCGGCAGACAGGCTCCGCAGAGCTCCCGCGATATCGCACCCACGAGACTTGCAAAGGAGAGTGACATGAACTCGCGAATACTCAACAGATGGTGTGACCTGGGAGGTGGCCGACCGCCAGGATTACATCTTCGACACGGGGTTGTCTAACCTGACCAAGGACGAATCGACCATGCTGGTGCACCAAGGGCCCGACAAGACGCAGCAATGGACGCTGGTACGTCTGCAGCAAAGTGCCGGTGGTGCGGCGAGCAATACAACGTCCGGCTCTGGAACCGGCAACAACTGAGGGCCTTTGCCATGACATCCGAAGATTTAGCGCCGATCCAACCTGCAGCCGATGCGCTGCCGCTGCAGCCGGGGGGGAAGGGGCTGCGGAGCCGCAAGCGAACCGTGACCAAGTGGCTGGGGATGCTGTTGCTCACCTGGCTGGCGATTGCGTATTTGCTGATCCCGTGGGCGTATGAGCGGTATGCCGAGGATCATCCGGGACTGGATGAGAGCCCGCGGGTAACGCGGACCGGGGACCATCATCCGGGGGATCCGCTGAATGTGGGGCTGGTCGGGAGCCGCGGGGAACTGGAAGAGATTTTCCGTGATGCGAAGTGGTTTCCGGCAGCGGCGTTGGGGCTGGAGAGCGACCTGAAGATCGCGGCCGACACAGTGTTGTCGCGGCCGGATGATGCTGCGCCGGTGAGCAGTTTGTATCTGTTTGGGCGGAAGGAAGATTTGGCCTTCGAGCAGCCGGTGGGAGACAGCCCGCGGCATCGGCATCATGTGCGACTGTGGAAGATGGCCGACCCGAGCAAGTCGGGACGCACGCAGTGGATCGGGGCGGCGGTGTACGACGAGCGGGTCGGCTTCAGCCGCACGACGGGCGAGATCACGCACATCACGGCCCCCGACGTCGACACGGAACGCGACTACCTGTTCAAGTGCCTGGAAGCGAGCGGGGAGTTGGCGTCGCACTCCGTCGAGCAGGGTTTTCATACCGAGCTCGAAGGAACCAACGGCGGCGGCGACCTGTGGCGGACGGACGGCGATTTGTATTGGGGAGTTGTCGAAGAAAAAACGGCTGGGGAAGCACCGACGAACCAAGAATAACGCAGAACCGACAGCCAAGCAGCCGGGGTACAAACTTATGGCGCGACCACTTCGCAAACTGAAACGATTTATTGATAATCCACTCACGCAGTTGGCGACAGGGCTCATCTTGCTCGTCTCGGGCCTGTCGACTGCCTATTTTGACTTTACCGACGCGGATCAAGTGTTCCGGTTGGGGGTGCATCACGGGGTGGCTCTGTGGGCCTTGGTGCAGGTGCTAGGAAGCCTGCCGGAGGTGTTTGAGGGGATCGATCGGACGTATCAGGTGATGGAAAAACGCCGCGAATCGTGAGCGGTGGGCGAACGGTTCTGAATCAATTTTTTTGTGGAGTGTGCGATGCGAAGCCGAGTCATGGGTCGAAGTTCTTGGGTCTGCGGTTTGGCGATTGGGGCGGGTTTGCTGCCCATCTGTGGTTGGGCAGAAGCGATCGCCCAGCCCGCGGGCACGGTGCAAGTGACTGGGGAACTCGGCTCGCCGAGTGCGACCACGACGATCAGCGGTCGGCAGTTGCCGGCGCCGGATCCGAAATTCGGGGGCGTGATCAAGAACGATGCCTTGCAGTCCAAGCCGTGGTGGGCCCCGCGGATTGCGCCACCCAAGGACGCACCGAACATCCTGCTCATCATGACCGATGACGCGGGCTTCGGCGTCCCCAGCACCTTCGGCGGCGTCATTCCGACACCGACGATGGACCGCATCGCCGAAGGCGGGGCTGCGCTTCAACCGTGTGTTCTCCACCGCGCTCTGCTCGCCCGACGCGCGCAGCGTTGATCACCGGGCGCAATCATCACTCGGTGGGCTTCGGCGTGATTGCCGAGCAGGCCACCGGCTTCCCCGGGTACGACAGCGTCATCGGCGTGGACAATGCCACCATCGGCCGCATCCTGCGCGACAACGGCTACGCGACGTCGTTGGTTCGGCAAGGACCACAACACGCCGACCTACCAGGCCAGCCAGGTTGGGCCGTTCACCCAATGGCCGACCGGCATGGGCTTCGACTACTTCTACGGCTTCGTGGGCGGCGACGCCAACCAGTGGGGGCCGAACCTGTTCCGCAACACGACTCAGATCTATCCCTTCGAGGGCAAGCCCCCCGGCACCTGGAACCTCATCACCGCGATGGCCGACGATGCCATCGACTGGATGACGCGGATTCACCAGAGCGATCCCAGCCAGCCGATCTTCATGCACTACGTGCCCGGCTGCTCGCATGCCCCGCACCATCCGACGAAAGAATGGGTCGACAAGATCGAGGCGATGCATCTGTTCGACGACGGCTACGAGAAACTGCGCGAAACCATCTTCGCGAACCAGCAGCGGCTCGGCGTGATTCCGAAGGGCCTGGAGCTGACCCCGTGGCCCGCTGACATTCTGACGCCGTGGGACAAGCTGTCGCCTGAGGCGAAGAAGCTGTTCATCCGCCAGGTGAACGTGTTCGCCGCCTACGTGGCCTACAACGACCACGAAATGGGGCGCGTGATTCAGGCCTTCGAGGATCTGGGCAAGCTCGACAACACGATCGTCATCTACCAGAACGGCGACAACGGCACCAGCGCCGAGGGGGGACCACTCGGCACGTTCAGCGAGGTCGCATTCTTCAACGGCGTGCAGCCCCCCGTGGATGTGCAGATGAAGTTCTACGACGTCTGGGGCACGGAAGAGACCTACAACCACATGTCGGCCGGCTGGTCCTGGGCGTTCGATACGCCGTTCGACTGGTTCAAGCAGAACGCCTCGCGGCTGGGCGGCACCAACCAGAACATGGTGATCTCGTGGCCGAAGGGGATCAAGGACCAGGGGGGCCTGCGTGAGCAGTTCGTCCATGTGATCGACTACGTGCCCACGCTGCTGGAAGTGACCGGCATTCGCAGCGCCCGATATGGTGGACGGCATCCCGCAAAAGCCGATCGAGGGGACGAGCTTCGCCTACACCTTCGATCCCGACCAACGCCAGGACGCCGTCGCGCCATACGACGCAGTACTTCGAGATGATGGGCCAGTGGGCCCTGTATCACGAGGGCTGGCTCATGAGCACCAAGGTCAATCGAGCCCCGTGGGATGCGTTCGGAGCAGCCAATCCCGATCCGCTCAACAACCAGGTGTTCCAGCTCTACAACCTCAACGAGAGCTGGAACCAGTCCGATGACATCGCCGCCACAGCACCCGGAAAAGGTCAAGGAGATGCGGGCGATGTTCCTCGAAGAGGCCAAGAAGTATCAGGTGCTGCCGCTGAACGCATCGGTCGGGGCCCGGGTCGCCGCCGCGCGTCCGAGCCTCACCGCCGGCCGCAACGGACCTCGTCTACACGCGGCCGATGACCGGCCTGCCGCAGGGGGATGCGCCGTATCTGCTCGACACGTCCTACACCATCACGGCGGACATCACCGTGCCGGAAGGTGGCGCCGAGGGGATGATCGTGACCTCCGGTGGACGCTTTGCCGGTTTTGGCTTCTACCTGCTCGAGGGTAAACCGGTCTTCTTGTGGAACCTGCTCGATCTCGAACGACCGAAGTGGGAAGGGCCGGACGCCCTCACTCCCGGCCGGCATGTGCTGGAGTTCGACTTCCAGTATGACGGCACCGGTGTGGGCACAATGGCCTACAACAGCTTTTCCGGCATCGGCCAGCCGGGCACCGGCACGCTCAAGGTGGACGGCAAGGTGGTCGCCACGCAGAAGATGGAGAAGACGATCCCCATCATCCTGCAATGGGACGAGAGCATTCGACATCGGCTCCGACACGATTACCGGCGTGAACGACGCAGACTACCAGCCACCGTTCCCGCTGACCGCCGACTTCAACAAGCTGACGATCAGGATTGATCGCCCCGCAGTTGTCGCCCGAGGACATCAAGAAGCTCGAGGAAGGTCTGAAGAAAGTCGAAGCCGGCCGCGAGTAGGCGGATGGCGTCGCGGTTGCGTGGCATGGCACAGTAGCGTTTCAGTTCCAACCGATCGACAAGAACGATCCCTGAAACGAGATCTCCGAGGAGTTCCGACAATGAAATCGACAACCGAAATCGCGTGTTCCATCGCACTCGTCGCTGCTGTTATCAGCGGTCAGGTGGTTGCTCAATCAGCCGACGACATCCCGAAGTTCATTACCACCGACGAACACTACGAGACGTCGATCGGCGATTTGGACTTCTCTGACGGCGTACCAAGTGTCGAGACGGCCGAGAGGGTCCGCGATGCGCTCGATTTCACCCGTGCCCTCAATGCCTACAACAACAGCTTCCGCGGTGCATCGGCGTATGCGATCGCCAAAGGGTTCCAGGACATCGGCGCCGAGTTCAGCACGGTGGTCATCTTTTCCGACTTGATGGACGCGAAGAGCCTGTTTCTCACCGCCAACGCGGACACGATTTATTACTTGGCCGTCCTCGACCTCTCCAAAGGCCCGATGGTGGTCGAACAGCCGCCGCGGGGTCTGGGGGCGATAAATGACATGTGGTTCAGTTGGATCATCGACATCGGCTTCCCCGGCCCCGATCGCGGCGAGGGGGGCAAATACCTGCTGGTACCGCCCGGCTATGAGGGCCCGCTACCCGAGGGGGGCTTCTATGTTGCTCACTCGAAGACCAACCGCGTGCTCTATGCAGCCCGCGCGTTCATGGAGAACAACGATCCCAGGCCGGCGGTCCAGAACATCAAGCAACACCTCAAGTTCTATCCCTACACGCCCGGTGGAGTGGGCACGAGCATCGCGACGGCGCTGGAGGGCACGGTCCGGCTCGCCAAAGCCCCCCCTGTCGCCGAAACTAAGTTCATCGAGGCCAGCGGCAAGGCGTTCAACACGATTCCGCCCAGCGACTACGGCTTCTTCGAGATGATCAACGAGAACGTGCAGCAGGAACCGGCCACCAGCTACGATGTCGAACTGGCCGGCCAACTCGCTGCCATCGGCATTCAGCACGGCAAGCCGTTCAAACCCGATGCACGGATGAAGCAGATTCTCACCGATGCCGCAGCGGTGGGCAATGCCACGGGGCGCGTCCTCAACTGGCGCTGGTCTGTGGCTCATCCCGACTGGTCTTACTATCCCGGCTCAATGTGGGGCAATATGCTCTGGGAAGGCGGCGCGTTCTTCGAGACGCCCCCGCCGCAGTTCACGAAGGAGGGGATGTTCAAGCCCTATCCGCCCACCGGCGCACGAACTCTCGATTCGCGGACGGCGTTCTACTACGCCTATACGCTCGATTCGCCGGGGATGATCATGCGCATTCCAGATGTCGGTTCGCAGTATCTCATGGGATTTCTCGATTCCGACGGTAATCCTTACGACGGCAGCAAGACCTACAAGTGCACACTGCCCAAGGACATTCCCGCCCGCGCGTTCTGGTCGTTCACCGTGTACGACAACCAGTCTCGTTCGATGCTCGCTACACCGCAGCGATTCCCCCGCGCCGGCAGCCAGAGCTATCCGTCCCCTGCCGCCCAAGCCAGCGGCGATGGGGCCACGACGGTGTATTTCGCTCCCATGCAGCCGCAGGGAGTACCGCGCGGAAACTGGATTCAGACGATGCCGGGCAAGGGGTGGTTCACGATCTTGCGCCTGTACAGCCCGCTGCCATCGTTCTTCGACAAGAGCTGGCGACCGAGTGAGATCGAGTTGGTGAAGTAGCGGGTCGGGTCGTCTAGAATTCAGTCTGACCAGGGGTCTGGTATTTGGCCGGCCGATCCCTGGGGACAGGTCACCAATTGCGGCCCTCACGCGACCGGTTGGCTGTTCGTTCGCCGGTTTGTCACTTGTTAGTCTGGAGAAGCATATGAGTACGTTGATTGCCGTCGGGTACGACGAAATTCATCAGGCAGAGGATGTCCGTCTGAAGCTGCGCAAGCTGCAGAAGGACTACCTGATCGACCTGGAGGACGCCGTTGTGGCGACGAAGGACAGTGCAGGAAAGGTGAAACTGCATCAGTCGATGAACCTGACCGCCGCCGGAGCCATCAGTGGTGGGTTCTGGGGCACGCTCGTCGGGTTGATCTTTCTCAATCCCCTGCTGGGTGCAGCCGTGGGCGCCGGAGCGGGAGCCGCGTCGGGGGCCTTGACCGACTTGGGAATCGATGATGCCTTCATGAAGAAGCTGGCCGACACGATGAAGCCCGACAGTTCGACGCTGTTCGTCCTCGTCCGGAAGTCGACACCGGACCGGGTGCTCGAGGAGATTGCCGGTACGGGTGGCAAGGTGCTGCAGACTTCGCTGTCTCACGAAGACGAAGCCAAGCTGCAGGCGGCGATCAGCGGGACGGCCAAGGCCTGATGCGACGGGAGCACGCCGGGCCACCTGTCGTGGGTGGCCCGCCTGCTCACCCGGAGAAAGTGACCCCGCGGGATCAGTCAGGAACACCGGTATGATGCACTTCGATCTGAATCGAGAGCAGGGCATCCTGACCGTGACTCCGGAAGGTCCGCTGCAGAGTGCCGACTTTCAGACGCTGGCGGAGGCGGTCGACCCGCTGATTGCCGCCGAGGGGGATCTCCGGGGCCTGTTGGTCGACGCTCCCGAGTTCTCTGGCTGGGCCGGTTTCGGCGACTTCGTCAGCCATTTTCGATGCCGCGGAATCACGAAGTCGATGATCGGCCGCGATGATGTGGGGGAGGTTGCTTGTGCCCACGGCACTTCCGGTGCAAAATCAATTGAACGGCACAGTCGCCATCCGCGTGCCGGGCGGCTTGTTCCAGTTTCGACTCTCTGTCAATCAATTGTCTTCAAAGAAAGCACTGATCATGATCAGTTCGTCAATCCCTGTCAGGCTCTGCGTCAGCCTGTCTGTTCTGCTGGTCGTTGTGGGGGGCCAGGACGCCTCTGCCCAGGTCACGACTCGTGATGGGCTCGACCCGTATCACCACACCTACGATGCGGACCACGGATACGTTCCGGTCGTACATCCCGGCGGCTACGGTTACCCAGGCTACGGGTACGGGGGCGTTGGCGGCGGTACGGCCGCAGCCGGTGCCGGCGTGGCTATGGCCGGAGCTGGAGATATGGCGCAAGGGGTGGGCCAGATGCACCTGTCGAATGCCCAGGCCCAGGAGGCCCATCAGCAGGCCGTGAGCCAGTATCTGAGCAACGTGAACCAGGGGCAGCAGACAGCTCTGGAGACGTTCACGCGGCGCGAGCAGGCCACCCAGCAGTGGGACGATGCTCAGAAGGCCAAGATCCAGGCCCAGGTCGCCCTGTACAACAAGACGCTCGAGCAGATGAGTGCCGCGCACCGATTGTCGGCCCAGCAGCAGGATGTGACGAGTGGCGTGCTGCATTGGCCGTTCGTGCTCCGCAGTCCGCAGTACACCGACCTGCGCAACAAGATCGATCGGCTGTACGACGCTCGTACTCCGCAGGACAGCGGCATGAACTCCAGCGGCTATGATGAGATTCAAACGGCCTGCAAGGAGATGCAGGCGATCGTGAATGAGGAGGTGAAAAAGGGACTGGCGGTCAACGACTATGTGACCGCCAAGCACTTCATTTCCAGCGTGGCCTACGAGGCACAGTTTCCGGTGAAGGCTCCGGCGACGTCACCCCCAGCCGCCGCGAGCAAATAGGTCGCGCGACTGGTCAACGACGACGAGACGCACAGGCGGGGAGCTGCCACGACTGAAGGAGCCGGTCTCGTGACGACGTCACCCCCAGCCGATGTCGTGCCTGCAGTTCCTCGTCTCGCTCGTCTTGCTGTTGTGCCTGCCCCTGCTGCTCGACGACTTCGAGCGGGGGGACCTGGTTGAATCATTGCTGCCGACACAGGTGCTCGTCACGGTGCTGTTATTCGCGACCTGCATTGCCGTGCCGCAACTGCGGTCCATTGTTGAGGCCCCCGAGGTCGCCACGCAGGGACTCTGCGTGGGCATCTCGACCCGCCTGATGCTGGGGTTGCTGTGGGCATTCGAGCCTCTGCTGCTCGATGTGTCTTCGCGCACGAGCACGTTGTGAACCCGAACGTGGAAAGGAGCAAATCATGACTCGCATCTACGTCAGTTTGCTGGGGACCGTGGTCACGTTGATTGGTGTCGGCTGGGTGCTGGCCATGGACGAGCCGCCTCAGGCGGGCAGAGAGCAGAGCGCAGCAGCACCGACGGCCGGTCTGTATCCAGGGTTTACAGGTTATGCCCGCGCAGTCACGACCGGTTCTCCGGAAGCCCAGCGCTGGTTCGATCAGGGGATGCAGCTTCTGTATGGGTTCAATCACGACGAGGCCATCCGATCGTTCGAACAGGCGGCGGCAATCGATCCGTCGTGTGCCATGGCATGGTGGGGGTCGGCCTATGCGCGGGGCCTGCACATCAACAACCCGCAGATGGGTGAGGAGCAGAGTCGACTGGCCCACGAGGCCGCACAGAAAGCTATGGCCACCCTCGATGAAGAGTCGCCTGTCGAACAGGCGCTGGTGCGGGCCGTCAACGAGGCGCTATGCATGGCCCGTTCCGGAAGATCGGATGCCCCTCGATCAGCGGTACGCCGACGCGATGGAGGCCGCCTGGCATCAGCATTCGCACGATGCGGATGTCGGGACGTTGTTTGCCGAGTCGCTGATGAATCTGCAGCCCTGGGACCTGTGGACTGGCGACGCCCAGCCGAAGGGGCGGACCTTCGAGATTCTCGCCGTGCTTGAGACGGTGCTCGCACAGAATCCGCAGCACCCCGGTGCGAATCATCTGTACATTCATGCGATCGAGGCCTCTCCCTGGCCCGAGAAAGGACTGCCTGCTGCCGAGCGGCTCCAGACGCTGGTTCCCGGTTCCGGTCATCTCGTGCACATGCCCTCTCACATCTACATTCGCACGGGCCGGTATCCGGAGGCTGCCGAAGCGAACCGGCGGGCGATCGCCGCGGACGAAACCTACTTCAAGCTCGCGCCTCCTCCGGAGTTCTACAACATCTACTTCCTGCACGACCTGCACTTTCTGGCCTACGTGTCGATGATGCAGGGGAACTATCAAGAGGCCCTCGCCGCCGTGCGCAAGATCGAGGCGGACATCCCCCCGGAGTTCCTCAAGAACTTCGCGGCTGTGGCGGATGGCTTCACTCCGACTACGCTGCATGTCATGTTGCGATTCGGCAAGTGGGAGGACATTCTCGCGGAAACAGAGCCCCAGGAGTGGCGCCTGCTCAGCCGGGCCGAACGTCACTTCGCACGGTCGGTGGCGTTGTCCAACCTGGGGCGAACGGACGAAGCCCGCAAGGAGATCGAACAGTTGGACGCCGTGGCCACTCAATTCACCGACGACTGGAAGATGGGGAACAACCTGGCCAGCGATGTGGTGTCCATCGCCCGGACGATGGCGCTGGGCGAACTGGTCTATCACGAGGGGCATCACGAACAAGCCTTCGAGCTGCTTCGACAGGCGGTACTGCAGGAGGAGCAACTTGCCTACGATGAACCGCCAGGCTGGATGCAGCCTGTACGTCACGCGCTGGGCGCCTGCTGCTGGCCGATGGACGCGGGGCGGAAGCCGAGGAGGTGTACCTCGCCGACCTCGCACGTCATCCGCGGAACGCCTGGTCCCTGCTGGGGCTGCAACAGTCGCTGGAAGCTCAGCACAAGACGCAAGAGGCCGCCGCACTTGCGACACAGGTGCGCGAGGCCTGGGTCCAGGCCGATGTGTCGCCAGTCGCCAGCTGCTATTGTCATCCCGCTGCCAGACAGACTGACAACCGACCGTAGTCCACGGAAGCCGCGGGGCACCAGCAAACGATCAGCCAGCCGCAGGGAAGTTGCGCGCCCGGGGAGGTTTGGCGAGGTCACATTTCGCGCCGCCGGCGGTCAGCGGCGGTTGCGGCCGCGGAACTGCCGGAGCCGCCCCATCAGCCGATAGATATTGTGCGGTCGGCGAATGATCAGGTTCAGCTCTTCTTCAAGAACCTCGTAACTGAAGAACTCGCTCGCGACCTCGTAGTTGTGGTCGGCCATTTCCTGCTGCAGCGTCTGGTCGGCCAGCACGCGTTCGACCTCGCGGACGGTCTCGGACGTCAGGTAGTCGTCGAACTCGATCGCCCGGAAGCCGCAGGGTTCGATGTCGGTGCGATAGATCGAGTAGCGATTGCAGAGAACCGTTCGCTGGTGATAGACGGCTTCCAGGAACGCATTGCCGAACCCCTCGTACTCGGAGGGGTACGTCACGAGGTCGGCCTGCGAGAAGGCGTCGTCGAGTGTAAACAGCTTAAGGCCGTCGGCCGTCACCCCGCGCTGCGGGGCGATGCGGTTGTCGGCATAGAGGACCTGCACCTGCATCATCTCGGCGTACTCGCGAATGCGGGTGGCGTAGGCATCCCCCTCGTCGCCGGAGGCATGGGTGATGACCAGCTTCGCTCGCTCGGGTCCCAGCCGGCGTACGAGCTCGATGGAACGTTCGATCCCCTTGCGGGCCACGACCCGCGTGGGTTGCAGGATGAGCAGTTCGCCCGCACGCAGTCCGATCTCGCTGCGGAACTCGCGGGCATAGGCATCGGGGGCGTCCGGGGGATGAGCGAAGTCCATCACGTTGGGGATGATGCGGCAGGAGAGACCGGTCCGACGGCTGAACTCCTCGCCGGCCAGGCTGTTGATGACCACGTGCTGGATCTGCGGCAGGCCTGGTGGAAAGGCATACCGCAGCACGTCGTCCACTGCGCTGACGAGATAGCGCGGCCGTTCCCAGTAGAAGTCGTGATGATGTGCGATGCATGGCAGTCCGATCTGCTGGACTGTCTGGACGATGGCCACTCCCAGCGGGAGGTTCATGGGAATCGTCGAGGCGTTCTCGGAGATGATGGCATCGATCTCGAGATCCTGGATCGCCTGCGTCAGCCTGAGGCGAATGCCCCGGGCGAGTCGCATGATCTCGTCCGTGAGTTTTGACGTCCGCCATTCGGAGGCGAAGGCCTGCCGGTTGATGTCGAGAATCTCGGGGTGGTTGAAGTGGGCCTCGTCGATAAGGGCCGTGCGCCCGGAGGCCGGTCCGATTCACCCGTCAGGTAAAAGCACTTTGCGCCGAGCCTTTCGATCACATGGGCCCACTTGGCGATTTCCAGTGAAACGCCATCAGTGCCGGCGACACGCGTCGAGATGAACGCGACATTTTGAGGAACAGGGCGTGCGGGAGCCGTCATACGAGGTCTCCTGAGACCAAGACATTGCGAGATGTTCTCGGCTCGCCACCGGCGACTGGAGGGGCGGGCTTGCCGCTCGTCACGCGGAGACCCGGTTGCGACCCAAGGACGATTGCTGCAGTATAGTGCCGCGGCAACCTGGGCGGGCGGGGATGTGGCCTCATTCCTCCGGGTTTTCGCCAGGCCACGCACGCCCGACTGACCCGGTCGTGGTACACCGCGCGAGCGAGGGACTCGTCATGACACCCAGAGCGCTCTCCGAATCCAACCCGCGGGCGAGGCCGAAGCCGTTCACCTTCTATCCGCCGCGCGACAACCGCTTCCTGATCGGGCTGGTGCAGTCGAACATCCGCCGCACCATCCGGCGTAAGCTGCGTGTGACAGAGATTGAGATCGCCGACGACGATCTGGAACGGCTGCGACAGTTCCAGGGGCAGCGGTGCCTGCTCACACCCAGTCATTCGGGGGGCTTCGAGCCGCACATCCTGATGGACCTCTCGCGCCAGTTGGGAGTCCACTACAACTATGTGGCCGCGATGGAGCTGTTCGAGCAGTCCCCCTGGAACCGGTGGTTGATGCCGCGGCTGGGCGTGTATTCGATCATCCGGGGAGCGGTGGACCGGCCCTCATTCAGCATGACGCGGCAGTTACTCGCCGCCGGTGAGCGGTGGCTCGTCATCTTTCCGGAAGGGCAGACGATCTGGCAGAACAGTATGGTCATTCCCTTCCAGCAGGGAGTCGTTCAACTGGCATTCAAAGGTTGGGAGGATGCCTGCAAGACGGGAGGCGACGAGCATCTCTACTGCATTCCGGTGGCGATCAAGTACGTCTACCTGCGCGACATGCATGGCGAGATCGATGCCTCGCTCTCGCGACTCGAAGCGAAGCTCGCTCTGGCCGCCGACTCCGCACCACTCTCGCGGTATGCACGACTCCGACAGATCGGTGAGGCCGTGCTGGCTGCCAACGAGAAGGCGCAGCAGGTCCGGCCTGCCGTCCAGGCTGGTCTCAACGAGCGCATCGAGGCGGCGAAGGAGCAGGTCGTGTCGCGCCTCGAACATCAGCTCGGGATCGTGCCGGCCGGGCCGCAGGCATTGCTCGACCGCATTCGCACGCTGTTCAACACGGCGGACCGCATCGTCCACCAGGAACCGGCAGGCTCGGAATACGAACAGCAACTGGCCCTCGAACGGCAGCAGAGCGTGAGCGCCCTGTACGACGATCTGTGGCGACTGCTGCAGTTCGTGGCCATTCACGATGGTTACGTCCGTGAGTCTATGACCTTCGAACGGTTCCTCGACGTGTTGTGTCTGCTGGAGATGGAAGTGCTGCAACAGCGCCGGATCTGGGGGCCGCGAAGGCGCGTGTGCAGGTGGGGGAACCGCTCGATCTGCGGGATCACGCCACGTCGTATGCGGCCGACAAACGGGCGACCGTCCGCGACGTGACGCTGAAGCTGGAGTCCGCCGTGCGGGACATGCTGGAGTCGCTCGGGCAGAACTGCCAGATCGTGGACGACACCAGCCGGCCCTAGCCGACAATCTCGCTGATGTCGATGAGGTGGACCTGCCTGCCGGCCCCGGTGTGCGGCGAGTCGATCGCGACAGTGCGGCCATCGTTGCTGCAACGGGGATGCGTGTCGCAGCGCCATTCCCCGGTGTACTCGGGGGGCGAACGAAAGCCGCCCAGCTCGACTTTGCGCCCCGAGGGGACGTGATACAGGTACGGCCGCTGCTCGCGCGTCTTCCGGTCGGGGTAGGTGTCGTTGAGAATCCACTCGTTGTTGGTCTGCGGCACGTATGTGTTGTGGCCGTTCTGCGTCATGATGCCTGCACCGACCACGTCGACCTTGTCTGACTGGTCGGTGAACAGGTAGAACGCGGCTGGTTTTCCGGCGGGTGCCGTCCAGGCACAGACATGCTGCGGATCGCGCCAGATAAAATGCGACGTGAAGCCCGAGGGGTCGAGGATGTAGCGGTCCGAACCATCCATGGCCGCCGTAAACATGCGAGTCGTAAATCCTCCCGTGGGCTCGGCGTCCAGCCCCGATCCCGTGCTGTCTCGCCAGCGATGGAGCACGATGAACCGCGCACTGTCGGGGCTGACCAGCAGATGGTTGAAGTAGTTCCACTGATTTGCGAGGGATTTCCCGTGGTGCGGGATCGCGGCGGCCTCCGCCAGCGAAAAGACCAACTCGGACTCGCCCGTGTCCATGTTCATCTTCCAGACGCCGGAATCCTCGGGGGCCCGCTCCGCCGCACAGGGGTCCTGCAGGCCGACGTAGCCATAGCCCGGACGCATCCGCTGGATCCGGGAGAAGTCGGCCGTGATGGCCCACTGGCCATCCGGGCTCAAGGCGTAGATCGGTCGGGGCAGCGTTCGGAGCTCGTGTGTGGTCACGTCGAGCACGCGGCAGACATGATGGTCTCCTTCGCGATCGTTCCAGACCACCTCGGTAGCGGACTGTGGACGCCACTGCAGCATGCACCCCTGTTGCCAGCCCCAGGCCCGGCTCGTTCCGAGTTCGACCCATTGATCCCCTGGGGCCGTGTCGATCAGGCCCACGCGGATGACGTCGTCGGCCTTGGGCGTGCGATGCTCGAAGGCGACCTGGTTTGCGAGCACGTGTCGATTGGTCGGATCGAACTCTCGCTTGTCGTAGTACCCGAACCAGTGATGCTCAGGCCCCTGCGTGATCGTGCGGACGGGAGGCAGAGGTGTCGCTTCCTGTCCCCGCGCAGTGTTGTCGATCCAGGGGAGGGCGGCCGTGGCTGCCAGCGACTGCAGGGCCTGTCGGCGCGAGATCGGGTCGTTCACGAGGTATGCTCCAGGGAGGGATCGTCTGCCGGCGCGAGGAGGGCCGTCGAGACCGGCCGATGCAGGGGACGGACGATGGCGCATGCCGCAGGCACAGCATGTCCGATGCGGGCGGACCCTGTCCAGTGAGGATCTGTGTGAGGGGAGCTGCCTGCGGGCTCCGCCTGTCTGGCGCAGGCCGGCAGCGAAGCGGTCGTCGCCGGCCTATTCGCCCGCCGTCCCCTCGGGGCGCGACAGCTCGAAGATTGTGATACCCGACGGATCCTCGTAAACCGGCATGATCGTCGCGCCGCCAAACTTCCGCTGATCGGACTCCCACACGACATCCGACTTTCGCACGACCACGAACTGCACGTGGCGCTGCAGCAGTTCCCGCAAAGAGGCTTCGTCCGGGAACGAGTCGTTGACGAGATCCTGCAGTTCGAAGTACGACGCAGGAAAGAAACCCGAGTAGCCATTCACCAGCGGCAGCCCGTGGTACGTCGCCAGATACATCCACTGCGTGGTCACTTCGAAATCGGCGGCTTTAGAACCAGCAGACATGGGGAGACAGAGCAGCGTCCGTCCGGGTGCGATGTTCTGCGTCACGAACTCGATCCAGCCCGCGTGTGCCGCTGCGTCGGGCACGTCGACCAGCCTGACGGGGTACGGGCGCACCTCGAAGATGGCGGCCAGTCCCAGCAGCAGCAGTCCGGTGCCCGACCAACGCCGCGCGATCGATGACGTGCCCCAGCCCCGCCGGAGCACCACGAGCG
Organism: uncultured Planctomycetaceae bacterium; assembly: GCA_963715185.1. Lineage (GTDB taxonomy): Bacteria > Planctomycetota > Planctomycetia > Planctomycetales > Planctomycetaceae > CAVPPT01. The sequence goes on along the minus strand of CAVQRG010000003.1, from coordinate 623,535 downwards.
CCCCCATTCCGGTTGCCGCCAGCAGGACGATCACCATCTGCACGAAGTAGGCGAAGCGGTAGGCGTTTCGCACCTGGGCGAAGCCGGGCACCGTGTCGACCAGCGTCTCCCACGGTGTCCACGGGCCGAGCTTCAGGTTTGTGCCCAGCGACAGCAGGAAGGCGGCGCCCCCGGTGATTGCCAGAAACAGCGTCCAGCGTCGCCAGCGCCGCCGTCTCAGTCCGTACGCCAGTCCCACGGCGGCGAGCAACAGCTTTACCCAGCCCGGTGAGAGTCGCCAGTACCCGCGGGCGGCAACCTGCCCGGGATTGATCCACTGAAGTCCGTGTGCGGCAGTGTAGTCTCCGGGGCGGGCCGACAGTTGTGCGACGATGTCCGTCGGACGTTCGAAGTCGTGCAGTGCGCTGACGCCCGCGAGCCTCCCTGCGACCGGGAGGATCAGCGGGAGGGCCACCGCTGTCGCCGTCAGCCAGGCGCTCAGCGTCTGTCGGCAGCACTTGCGATCGAGCAGCACCCAGACGGAAACGGCCAGCAGTACCACGAAGAACAGGGTATGATGCACGCAGGTGAGAAAGGTGACCGCGCAGGCCAGACCGAGTTCGACGCCGCGCCACCACGCCGGCTGCCGACGGATCTTCCAGAGCGCGATCCACACCCACAGAATGCCCCACAGCGGCACAAGCTGGATGACTTCCCGCTGCCAGTGGACGATGGGGAGGAGCAGCATGGCGGCCCCGGCTCCATAGGCCGTGCCCCGGCCGATGGATATCAGGCGCAACAGCCGCACGGTCAGCAGTCCGTTCAGGATCAGCGACAGCCAGAGGTACGCGTTGTAGGCGAAGACGCGCGAGCCGGTGAGCCAGAGTACCGGCGCCACGAGGAGCGTGGTGGTCTGCGGCTCGGAGAACGCAAACGTGTCGGCAGTCGGATAGAAGATCGGTGCCTGCCAGTAGCCGCGAAAGCCGGTGAGCGCACTGTGGGCGTTCCACCAGATCGTCCAGACGTTGAAGAGCGGGACGGTGGCATCGTTCATCGACCCGAGGGGCAGGGCGCGGGCAGCCGATCGCGACAGGGGCCAGGTGGACCAGACCGCCAGCAGCAGTGCTCCGCAGGCGAGCGCGCACGCCCGGTTGAGGCGCGTCATTCGTCGAAATGGAATCGGCTCGGGCATGCACGCGCACGGACGGTGGAAGCGGGTGAACGAACACTCTACCACATCACGCCGCCCGGCCGAGTGGTTCGTCAAGCCTTCAGGCGTCTTCACAACGGTCGAAATCTCCCGGATAGTTGTGGCCGCGATTGTTCGCGGTACAATGCGGGCGTGGATCGACCGTAAGTCGCGATTCCGTCTTCATTCCTCGACAGCACCTCGGGAGGTGGCGGCTCATGAAAGACAACGGCAAGCACACGCGTGGGGGACCGTCGTTCACGCGACGCGGTTTCCTCAAGGGTTCCGGGGTGGCCGTGGCGGCCACTGCGGCGGCCACTCGCGGGGAAGAGGCCGCTGCCGCCCAGCAGTCAAACGTGGTCAGCGGTCCGCAGCAGATCACGCTGAATATCAATGGCCAGGATCAGCAGGTCACTGCCGAGCCACGCACCACGCTGCTCGAGGTGTTGCGCAACCAGCTCAACCTCACCGGCTGCAAGGACCTGCAGGATGTCAGTGTCGACGGGGCCGACACGGTCATCGTCGATGGCAAGGCCACCTACGCCAGCACCGTGCTGGCGCTGTCCGCCCGGGGCAAGCAGATCCGCACCGTCGAGTCCCTGGTGGACGGCGGGAAGATGGACGACGTGCTCGCCTGTTTCGTCAAGCATGATGCGATGCAGTGCGGTTTCTGCACACCGGGCTTCGTGATGGCGACACGGGCCTTTCTGGACAAGCAGCCGGGCGCCTCCCTCGACGAGATCCGCAAGGGGCTGGGGGGCAATATCTGCCGCTGCGGGACGTACGACGGGATCACGAAATGTGCTCTCGAACTCGCGAAAGGAGGTGCCTGATGGTCGATCTGAAAGTTGCGTGGCCTCCGCGTGAGGACAATCAGTTACTGGGGAAGGAAGTCGATCGCATCGACGGAGTCGCGAAAGCTTCCGGGGCGGCCAAGTACGCGGCGGACATCAACACGCCCGGGACGCTGTACGCCCGGCTGCTCACCTCGCCCCACGCCCATGCGCGCATCACCAGCCTGGACATTGCAGCCGCCCGACAGGTGCCGGGCGTCAAAGGGGTGTATGTCTTTCCCGGTCGGGCACCGGCCGACGGGAAGCTGTACGAGATCCGCTGGGAGGGGGAACCGCTGGTGGCGGTCGCGGCGGAATCGGCTGCGCAGGCCGCCGAAGCCGCACGGGCCGTGAAGATCGACTACGAAGTGCTCGATCACTTTGTCGACGAGTTCGATCTGGCACAGGCAGCAGACCTGGGTCTCATCAAGCCGCAGCGAGACAGCGTGACCGGCGAGCCCGGTGCGGCTGTCGGCAGAGCCAAGCATGTCCACACCGGGCTGTATGGTGTGCACACCATCACCCATATGTGCCTGGAACCGCATGGATCGCATGCCGACTTCCAGGGGGACAAGCTCGTCGTCAACCTGTCGACGCAGAACGTCTCGGGAACCGGCGGTCAGTACGTCAACCCGCTGGGAGTGGACCAGGCCAATGTCGAGGTCAACTGCCAGTACATGGGGGGCGGCTTTGGTTCGAAGTTCGCGGTCGATGAATGGGACATCGCGGCAGCGGCCCTGTCGAAGGAGACCGGTCGACCCGTCAAGCTGCTGCTCGACCGTGCCACAGAATTGAAGGTGGCGGGGAACCGCCCGTCGGCCTTTGCCGACGTGACGATCGCCGCCGACGAGAATGGCAAACTGCTCGGCTGGGACAGCCATCACTGGGGCACCAACGGCACGGGGGGGAGCACCGTCAACCCGCAGGTGATGCCCTACGTCATCCAGCCTCCGAATCGCCGGGTGCGATCGACGGGACTGATCTGCAACACAGGTCCGGCCCGGGCCTGGCGGGCCCCCAATCATCCGCAGACCTGTGCCCTGACCTGCACGGTCATCGACGATCTCGCCGCCGAGATGAAGCAGGACCCGTACGACGTCTTCATGACGAATCTGGATCTTGCCAGCGGAGCGCCGTCTGATGTGTACGCGGCCGAAATGGAGATCGCCGCCGGGCTGATGGACTGGAAGGGTAAATGGCAACCCCGCGGCAAGTGGGACGACGGCGGGTGGAAGCGCGGTCTCGGCATGGCACTGCACACCTGGGCCGGACGAGCCGGCAATGGCACCTGCACCATCAAGGTGAACGCCGATGGCACGGTCGAGACTTTTGCCGGTACGCAGGACCTGGGGACCGGGACGCGGACGGCCATCAATGTCGTGGTGGCCGAATCGTTCGGTCTGCCGCTGAGCGCGGTGAAGGTCAACATCGGCAACAGCAAGTACCCGCCATCGGGAGCGTCGGGGGGCAGCACGACGATCGGAGGGGTTTCGGGCCCTCATCGCCGGGCCTGTCTAAGTGCCTTGGGCACGATCTTTGACAAGGTCGCCGCCAAGTACGATGTCGACGCTGGCACGCTCCGCGCGGCGGGGGGCAAGATCCTCGCCGGTGATCGCGAGATCTGCACCTGGAAACAGGCTGCCGCGCTCCTCGGGCCGATGGGCCAGGAGTTCCAGGGGGAGGGCCCGAAGGATGACGGCCTGACCAGTCAGCAGGTGGGTGGCGTGCAGATGGTGGATGTCTCGGTCGATCCCGAGACGGGCCGCGTCCGCATCAACAAGTACGTCGCGGTCCAGGATATCGGTCTGGTCGTCTGCCGCAAGCAGGCCACCAGCCAGGTGCTCGGAGCGATGATCATGTGCACAGCCTACGCCCTCTCGGAAGAGCGGGTGATGGACAATGCCACCGGCCGGTTCATCAACGCCAATCTCAAGGACTACAAGCTGCCGCGCATTGGCGACATCGGCGAACTGGTGGTCGAGTTCTATGAGCCGGACAGCCAGTACAACCGCGGCGTGGTGGGGCTGGGTGAGCCGCCGGTCATTTCCGGCGGGGCCGCCATCTCCAACGCGGTCGCCAACGCCATCGGCGTGCGTGTGCCGGTTCTTCCCCTGACTCCCAAGCGCGTCCTCGATGCGCTGGCCAACGCCTGAAAGTGAGGTGATGCATGCAGCCCTTCGAATACGCTTCACCCCAGACCGAGTCGGAAGCCGTCACCCTGCTGGGTGAAGCGGCGGGGGACGGCACCATTCTCGCCGCCGGGACCGATCTGGTCTCGCTGCTGAACGATGCGGTGGTCACCCCCCGTCGCGTCGTGGACATTACGGGAGTGCCCACGTTGCGCGGGATTGCCCCCGTGGATGACGGTATCGTCCTGGGGGCCCTCACGACGCTGGAGGAGATTGCCGACAGTCCGCTGCTGGCGGACTACCCGGCATTGGCCGACGTTGTCGCCGGTGTGCGGGCGATCCAGATCCAGCAGAACGGCACGCTGGGAGGCGATCTCTGTCACCTGCCGAACTGCTGGTACTTCCGCAAAGGCTACGGACTGCTGGCCATCGAGAATGGGCGGTCGCTTCCGGAGGTCGGGGACAACCGGTATCACGCGATCTTCGGTAACAGTGGACCGGCGAAGTATGTCAACGCCTCGCGGTTCGCACCGGCACTTATCGCGTGGGGTGCACGGGCGCGACTGATCGGGCCGGACCCGGACCAGGCAGAGTGGGTGCCCCTGTCCGACTTCTACGTCACACCCCGCCAGCCCCGTCAGGGGGGGACGGTGCTGACGCCCGGCCAGTTGATCTCGCATGTCTGGCTGCCTGCGAGTTCGCAGCAGCTCAACGCCACCTACGAAGTGCTCGAGCAGGAAGGACTGGACTGGCCGCTGGCCGCGTGTGCGGTCACGCTGCAGTTCGATGCCGGACTGGTCCGCCGGGCGTCGGTGGTGCTGGGTCATGTGGCGCCGGTCCCGTGGATCAGCGATGCGGCGGCCGATGTCCTCATCGGTCAGCCAGTCACTCCGCTGACGGCCCAGCAGGCCGGGGATGCCGCTGTGGCCGAGGCAACTCCGCTCTCGGAGAACCGTTACAAGGTGCAGCTGGCCCGGGCCTCGGTGAAGCGGGCGCTGCTCAAGGCGACCGGTCAGTTGTCGGCGGCCTCAGGGGGTTGGTCCTGAAAGGTTCACGCCCCGCCTGACGTTCACGTTGGTCCGGACTCATTGACACAGACATCGCTCCTCAACGGGAGATGCCCAGATGCAAGAAGACCTTTCGATCATCCACCATCCGCGTCGCTGCCAGCATCTGCTGTCGAAAGGGTTGTACATCAACGCGGGATGCACCCCCGGCCAGGAGATCACCGGCGACGGCAACTTCTGGTGCGGCAAGACGCTGCGGGTGTACGGTCCCGACGATCAGATGTGCGACGGCGAACAGTGTCTCGACTCCAGCCGGGATTGCTACGTCGCCCCGTAGTCGGCTGCCAAACCGTATGGCCCGTCGGTCTCAGCGGGGAAGTTCCATGCCCGGCAGAGTGTCACACAGCTCGATCATCGTCGGGATGCTAGGTCTGCTGATCCTCGCCGGCGGCGTGCGGTCGACCGTCGCACAGCGTCCGCGGCAGCCGCTGAAGCGTCCCGCGGCCAGGCAGACCGCGGAGTCGCGCTCCACGGAACCGCAATGGCTCGACCCCGATCGCGAGGCTCCTCTGCGGTCGCAGTACCATGTCTTTCACAGTGATATCCTGGATCAGGACGCGAGTTGCCTCGTCTGGCTGCCAGTCGCCTACAGCCGGGCACCCAACCGGCGCTTCCCGGTCATCTACTGGCTGCATGGAGCGGATGGCAGTCAGCGCAAGTGTGCCGAGACGTTCCTGCCGTCCTATGTCGAGGCGCTCAAGAACAGGACCGCGCCCCCGGCGATTGTGGTGGCTGTGAACGGGATTCCCCGCAGCTTCTATGGCGATGCTTTCGACGGGACTTGTCCCGTCGAAAGTGTGATCATCAAGGATCTGATCCCGAACATCGATCGGGAGTTTCGGACGCTCGCGACGCGCGAAGGGCGGCTGATCGAAGGGTTTTCGATGGGCGGCCTGGGAGCTGCCCGGCTGGGGCTGAAGTACCCCGATGTGTTTGGGGCAATCGCCATCAACTCAGCCGGCCCGCTGCCTCAGGAGAAGGAGCCGGCCCGTCTGCCGCCCGTGCTGCAACGCGTATTCGGGGACAACCTCGATGAGCTGCCTCACCGCCTCGCCGCCAGGAACGCCGAGGCTTTGCAGCATGACACGCTCATCCGCATTGTCTGCGGTGGTGACGACTCGCTGCTCGCGGGCAACCGCATCCTCCATGAAGTGCTCGAGGACCTGAAGATTCCGCATGTCTTCCGTGAAGTCCCCGGGGTGGAACATGAAGGTCGCAAGCTCTATGAGCGCGGTGGCAACCGTGCGTTTGCGTTTCACCAGCGGGCGTTCGGAGATCGTCGCGCTGCCGCAGACGACTGAGACCCGCCGCGGGTTTCCGGCAGGCGAACAGACGATCGCGGCTCAAGCGGCCCCGGGACGGCGCGTTTCTTTCCAGGCGATGATTGCGACGGTCAGGATCCCGATGATCAGTCCCCAGATGAGGCCGTTGACCAGACCCAGACCGATGCCGATCTCGACCGGATCGAAGCTCTCCGGATCGCGAACGGGAAGGATCTGGCGATAGAAGTTGGGGGCATACGATCCGAGAAACCAGCCGATGCCAGTTCCGGCTGCTCCGAACCCGATCGCCGTTCCCACCACCGTCGCCAGCGCCTTGAAGATGTTCACGAGAGTCGACCTCTGGTTGATTGACGAAGTCGCCTGCCGGGGGCGGAGAGCCGCCCTCGGCCGGAACGCCTACGGCGTTTCGGCCTCAATTGTCGGCTGGCCCTCAAGGTACCCCAGGCTGGCCAGGAACTCATCCAGTTCGCGCAGCGTGTCATAGTAGGCCCGCTTGTTTCCGCGGTTCTCGTTGAAGAATCCGTGGCCTTGCCCGTCGTACCCCGCCAGTTCACAGCGGTTGCCCGCCGCCGTCATCGCCGCGGTGAAGGCCTCCACCTGGGCGTAGGGGACGGTCGTGTCGTCCTTGCCATGAAAGATGATGCACGGTGGCAACCCGGCTTTCACATGTGTCGCAGGCGAGAGACTGTCGAGATCCGCCCCCAGCCGGCTCTCCAGCTCCCGCGTCTTCTGCGGGTCAGCGGTGCGGCCCAGTCCCTCGGCCGAGAGATCCACCGCGGGATTGAACAGCGCCATCGCGTTGGGGATACAGCTGATCGACGTGTCGTCCTGCGGATCGTCATGACCGGGGAGCAGGGCGACTGCCGCCGCCAGATGACCACCTGCCGAACCTCCGGACGAGGCGATGCGCTCGGGATCGATCCCCAGCTCGTCGGCATGGCTGCGGACCCAGCGGAGTGCGGATTTGGCATCGTGGACGCACTCGGCGACGGTCGCCTGGTGACGGGAATGTACACGATACTCAACACAGATCGCGACCAGACCGCGCGACGCGAGATACTGGGCGTGTGTGGCGAACTGCGTGGGAGAGCCGCCGCGCCAGCCGCCGCCGAAGTAGAAGACGATCGCGGCGCGGCGGTCGCTGGCCTGCCAGCCTTCCGGCTTGAAGACATACAGCGGGAGCGACACGTCACCGACCGACTTGTAGATCAGACGTTCCGCAGCGCGGAGAGAGTCGGGAGTTTCTGTATCGAGTTGCTGCGTGGCCTGCTGCTGCGCGAGTGCGGTCCGACTGAGGCCCGAGAGCCACAGCAGCGCGCAGACGATGACAACGAGACGTGACGACGCGATGGCCATGGGAGGGCTCCTGGGTCAGCCGGTGGGCAGGGGACAGGCGCGGGTGGGTGAACTTCTCCATCAGCCTACGACAGCCGTCGCGCCTTCGCCAGCGTCGCAGCAGGATGCTTGTTCCACTCCCCATCCGTCCCGGCGATGCCATCGGTGAGGGTCCCGCGCCGCAGCAGGGCCTGCAGCATGCCCGCCGGGCTCGCAACCGTCAGCGTGTGCCACTGGCTCTGCCAGTGCCCCACTGCGTTGCGAACCGAGTACCAGGCCAGACAGTTGACCGTCAGCCCGTAGCCTCTTGCGGCTGCGCCGCACCGGTTGAGACAACCGGTGCTACCCTGTGGGTGACTCGGCCCCGGTCCACGGAGTCGCGACCCGGTTACTTCCCCGCCTGGCGCAGCAGCCGGGCTTCACCGGTCAGCATGCGGAGGCGGGCGGTCTGGTACGTCACGCCCGAGACGTTCTGGCAGAAGCCGACCTTCGCCCGGTTCCGCAGCTTGAAGCCCGACACCGTCTCGAGGTCGCGCTGGGCGCCGCAGAACTCGGTATACCGCAGACCGTCGACGTCGGCGGTCACATAGGCATCCCGACCGTCGGTGCGGACCTCCAGGTGCAGCTTGTACGATTGTCCGTTCTTGATGGCGCCCGGACGGCTCGTCTTGTTCTCTTCATGATCCAGCGTTCGCCGGTAGGCCATGTTGAAGCCGCCGAACTTGTTGCCCCAGCCTCCCAGCAGGAACAGCGTATCGCCGGTCCCGACCGGAAAGTTGACCGCGATGGCGTCATTTCCGCTGGTCCGAATGAGGGTGACCTCCAGTTCGTAGTCGCCGTAAGGAATAAGCGGCAGTTCGAGAATGTCCTTGGAGGTCTGCGACATCAGTTGGCCATCGGCAACCCACCATTCCCCGGCGACCGTGTCCTGCTCCGCATCGATCAGCGGGATGAGGTCGACCCACCGACCGGCGGGGATCCGCTCGGCGTACTCGTCCCAGGTGATCTCGCAGCCGGGGAGCATGAGTTGCAGCTCTTCGACCGCTTCGCGCGAGAGGGCGTTGCCGTCGAGTTCCAGCCGCTTGAGTCCGCTGAGCGAGTGGAGGTGCCTGAGCCCGGCGTCGGTGATCCGGGTGTTCTGAAGCTCGAGCGACTGCAGGCCTCCGGGCCTGGGGAGTTTCGGCAGGGCCGCCAGCGTGGCGTCGGTGATGTCGGTGTCGTTGAGCCACAGGTTGGCGAGGACTTCGCGCGACTCCACCAGCGGGACGACTCCCGCATCCGTGACATCAGTGCCCGAAAAGCGCAGGTTGGCCGGCGCCTTGTTGGCAGCCAGCAGCCGCAGGCCGATGTCGGTCACTCTCGTCTGCTCCAGTCCGATGACACCCAGCCGGGGAATCTGTGCCAGCAGCTGCATGTCGTTGTCGACGACCCCGGTTCTGCTGAGTGTCAGGTGGACGAGGTTGGGCAGCCGCGACACGGTCGACAATGAATTCCGGTCGAGATACGAGCGGTCCAGACTGAGGTACCCGATGTCCGGCAGACTGCGGAGCACCGTCTCGAACTGCGTTCGCTCGAACTGCAGACCGTGCAGGTTGAGCTGCGCCCGCGGCCAGTCTGCCTCGGCAATGGCAAAGGGATCGGCGACATCCTCTGCCTGGGTTCTCTCCTCGTTGACGAGTTGGATCGTGCCGCCCCAGTCGAGCACCTGCTGGATCGCTTCCTGTTGTGAAACGGTCGGCGACGGTTCCCAGCGGATCTCGCAGGCCGGCAGCGCCTCCCGCAGCCGTTCGATCCCGGCGGCTGTGAACTGCGTGTCGTTGAGGTCGAGGTAGCGAGGCTGCTTCCGGATGAGGGCCTCGATGGACGCGTCGGAGACGTTCGTTCCGTACAGGTGGATGGTCGTGAGCGTCGGATGATCGGCAACCGCCTGCAGCGTCGCGTCGGTGATGCCGGTGCGACCCAGATTCGCCGCCGCGGCCAGCGGCATCCGCTGGAACAACGCGATCAGACCGGCATCGGTTACCGGTTGCCCATGCAGCAGGAACCCCCGAAATTCTCCGATATTCGGGTGACTGACCAGGTGCGCCAGGCCGGCATCGGTAATCGTGCCGGCACTGTTGAAACCAACACCCGCCAGACGGGGCAGATGATGCAGCAGCAACAGATCGTCATCCCGAATATCAAGGCCATTCAACCCGATGTCCTGCAGCCGCGAGAGTGTGGCAACCTCCGGCAGTATGCGCGGGGTGAGACCGACACTGGAGGTCGTGAATTGGCGCAGGCCGGGCAGGGCCCGGATGATGGACACAAGCTGGTCGTCGCTCACGTCCCCTGTTTCGGCTCTTTCCATCCACAATCCCAGATGATCCCATTCCTCCGCTTTGATCTGTGATGCGCTCTCCACGCGCCGGTCGAATGCCAGCATGTCGGTGTGCTGGTAGACATGGATCCGCCCTCCCAGTTCGAGGACGCGCCCGACCGCCTGTTCTCGCGTCAGCTGCTCGATCTCGAGGGGCGGGGGGCCGGTGTTGCAGGGGAGGGATGACTTCCGCACCGGCGGAGGCGTGGGACGTGCACGGGTCGCCATGTCACGCGTGGGGCTCGGCGTGGAGGGTTTCGGCTCATTGGGTGAGGGGGGACGTGGCTTCGGGACGTGCCGGTCCAGTTCCGCCCGCACGTCGAAGACCTTTTTCCCGCCGACAACGATGGAGAACTGCTCGCTGCGAAACTGGGCACCTGTGGCGGGTTCGGTGATGAGCACGCGGTAGTCTGCTCCCATCTGGAGGGTGTACTCGCGGTCGCTGGCCTTGTCCTTCACGATGACCGGAGCATCGTCATCACCCCGCGTGATGGTGACCTCGATCTCCCGCTCGTCCGCCTCGATGACGAGCAACCCCTTGCTGGTGGCGATGCGGATCACCTGGGCCCCGTACAGCCAGCCGAGGCCCCCGAGCATCAACAGGCCGATGCCGATGCTCGCTCGCATGATGCGGCGTTCGGCGGCTTTCTTTCGTGCGCACGGTTGGCGATGCCGGTTCCGGTCCCCGGGCGAAACGTCAACTCATGGCCGGTCAGTGGCTGGTCGTCGACAGCGGCCGGCAGCGCGGGGAAACTCGTGACCGTCTCGGTCCGGCCGGAGCGTGAGACATGACTGGCGGTCGGCTGTGGGATCGCGGGCTGTGTGTTGGTTGCGGGTGGGAGGTTCTCGATCAGTGTCCGCAGTTCGGCGCCGTCGCACAGCGGCTGAATGGCGTCGGCGAGTTCCTGCGGCGTCTGATAGCGGGCGTCCGGGTCCTTGGCGAGCAGTCGCTCGACGATGGCCCCGACTTCGGCCGGCAGGTCGGGGCGGAGACTGGTGAGGGGTGGCGGGGCCTCGCGCTCGTGGGCCCGCATCTTTTGCAGGGGGTTCGAAGATGCCGGCCCGGCGAAGGGAGCGATGCCGGTGAGGAGCTTGAACAGCGTGCATCCCAGCGAGTAGAGATCGGCCCGGATGTCTACGTGGTGGGTGCTGGCGATCTGTTCGGGCGCGATGTAGTCGAGCGTCCCCATGATTTCACCGGTCGAGGTCAGTTCGCCCTGGTGCGTGTCGCAGGAGAGCAGGGCGAGGCCCATATCGAGAATCTTGACGATGCCGTTCTGTGCGAGCAGCAGGTTGGAGGGCTTGATGTCCCGATGCACAAGACCGCGCTCGTGGGCGTACTGCAGACCGAGTGCGGCCTGTCGCACGATCTCGCAGGCATCGGGCACACGCAGCGGGCCGTGCCGCTGCACGATGGCGGCGACGTCGACCCCGCGGACGAGCTGCATCACGAGAAAGTGCGTCCCCTGCTCCTCGCGCGCATCGTAGGCCTGCACGATATGGGGGTGATCCAGTTGCCCGACGGCCCGCATTTCCCGCTCGAACCGCGAGACGCTGGCGGGGTCGTGGACACGCTCGGCCGGCAGCACCTTGATGGCCACCGACTTCCCCAGTCGTCGATGCTCGGCCCGGTACACGGTGCCCATGCCGCCTCGACCGAGAACCTCGATGAGATCGTAGTCTCCCAGCGAAGCGAGCCTGTCGCTGTCGGGTGCCCGGCCGGCGTCCGCGTGCGAACTCTCCGCGGTATCGAATGAGGTCATGCAACAGCCCGTCGCGTGCAGCCATCTTCGGAATGGAGGGAGTCGAGAGACCTATCAGCGTACCGTCTGGCCCGGTCCGGGAACAGTCGCGAAGCGATTCGTGCTGCGAATTGGCCGGACTCAGCAGGGCAACGGAACGGTGGCCGCCGCGCTGTTGGCGTTCGACCAAAGAAAAACAGAACGGCACCACAAGCGAGGCCTGTGGTGCCGTCTGATGCGATGCAGACGTAGAGTTCGGTCGCCGCTTCCCTGCTAACGATCGATGCAAGCGAGTGCTGCCGCGGCAGCTTCGCTGACGTCCGTGTCATCGCTGGTCGCTGCTTCGCGGAGGGGTTCGAGGGCCGACGTCGCTGCGCGGCCGAGAGCCCCGAGCGAGAGGGCGGCGGTCGAACGCACCTGAGACTCCCGATCCCGCAGGGCCAGCGTCAGCGCTTCGACGCTGCCGGGGTGCAGTTCGGGGGAGACTCCGCCGAGAGCCATCACCGCCAGGGCGCGGATCTCGGTTGACGAATGATGTGTGAGCTGAATCAGCGTTGCCACGGCCTGCGGGCTCGCGGGATCAACACTGATGAGGGCCTCGGCCGCGTGCAGTCGCAGTGTCGCATCCGGCGAGGCCAGGACCGTTCTCAGTCTGGGGACAGCGGTCTGAGCGTCTCGGCCCATGGTCCCCAGCGTGTAGCAGGTGAATTGCACGACCGCCTGGTTCTGGCTGTCGAGCAGTTCGGCGAGCGGCTGGACGGACTGCCAGGCATCGCCGTCGATTTCCCAGAGTGCCCAGGCGGCATGCGCGACGATCGACTCGTCGGCGTCGTCCAGGAGCATCTTGACAGCCAGGCGAGCCGGCTGTGCCTTCGCGCCCCGGGCGGCGAGGGCCGTGAGCCCCTGCTTGCGAATCTCGGCATCGGCATGGTCGAGTCTCTCAACCTCGCTGAGCAGTTCATTGTCGGCGCCACGGCAGAGACGAATCAGGCTGCGCGGCTCGAAGGGTGAGGTGCGGGCTGTCCATCCCGAGGAGTCGACGGTCGGTCGGGCAGCGACCTGGACAGGTTGCGCCGGGGCCTTGGTGGTGATGACGGGCAGAGGTGCAGCCGTCGGTGCTGAAGCGACCGGAGCCGGTTCAGCGGCCGGGGCCGACAGCGAGACGTGCGCGGTCTCGGAAGGCAGTGCTGCGGCCGGCTGAACGACCTGAGGTGCGACCACCGGCGTGGGTGTGGCCTGGGCGGCGAAAGCCTGAATCGGCGTTTCTGCATAGGTGGGCGTGGACGTGCGCTGCGCCTGAACGACCTGGGCGTTGGCTGCGGCCTCAGCGACCAGCCGTGCGATGTCGGCGTTGATCTGCTCGGGGCTTACGCGGGTTGTGGACAGTCCACCGCGTTCTTGCTTACCCTTTTCGGCGACGATCATCTGCTGGATGTCGTGCTGTTCGCGCGACCGCCCGGTCGTAATGAGGTACAGTCCCCGGGCAGCCTCGGGATTCATGGGATCCACCGTGAGCACGCGCTGGAAGTAGACGCTGGCCAGTTCCTTGTCCCCTTCCTTCTCGTACTGTCTCGCGACTGCGAGCAGCTCCTGGGCGGAGTGTGTGGGTACAATCTTGCTGCGGCTGGGCGTCCCCCCCGTCAGCGAAGTTGGTCCCCAGGACTGGCAGCCCACGGAAACCATCATCAGGCCGGTGGCGCAGAAGCGTGCGGCGTTTCGCCAGAGTATCATCGAAGCCCCCCTTATCATCGGTGCGACGTTGCTCACATTCGGCCTGAGTGAACCGCTTGTCAGTTTCGTCCGAGGATCTGTGTCTCAATCGGGTGATGTGGCGGACAGCGAACCGGCGACGCCGGGTAGTTCGGTCCCAGCGCCGCTGGAGTCTCACGACTCCACGTGCGGAGGCCCAAACGCTGCGCGGGCGGGCTCACGATGAGTCCACCTGTAGGAGATCTATCGGTTATCCGGACAGTGGCGCTGAACCGAATCAGGCGCGATTGATCGAATCTGCGGGCGCTCGGGATCGCCCCGGTTCTGCGGGGTCCAGCAGCGGCAGACCGCGCGTCTGTGCTGCTCGTTCTTCGACTCGTCGTCCCAGTGGGTCCCGGACCCTGGTCGCGCGACACGACGTCATCTTCATCGTCCCCTAACATGCCCGCGAGCCGGACTGTCCGGGGGGCCGAGACCTGCTAGACTGTTCTCGCGGTGAACGGATCTCCCACTCCCGTACAGAGTTCCACGTGAAGAGCACGACTCCCCCGACCCATCCGGCCGTTTCTGCAGACCGGGATCTCATCCCGGCCGCCGGGGCGAACGGAGTGCCGGCCGGGGAGTTGTCTCCACGGGAGACGGGGGAGTTGCTCAAGCAGCTCCACGCCAATCTCTCGTCGGTGATCCGCGGTAAGGAGGCCTCGCTCGAGGCACTGATCATCGCCCTGCTGGGTGGGGGCTCGGTGCTGATGGAGGATGTCCCGGGTGTGGGCAAGACGACGTTGGCCAAGGCGCTCGCCCTCTCGCTGGATGTCGAGTTCCGCCGGATCCAGTTCACGCCCGACCTGCTGCCGACCGACATCCTCGGATCGTCGATCTACAATCCCACCGATGGGTCATTCAGCTTCCGGCCCGGTCCGATCTTTTGCAGCGTGCTGCTGGCCGACGAGATCAACCGGGCCTCGCCGCGCACGCAGTCGGCGCTGCTGGAAGCCATGAGCGAGCGGCAGGTGACCATCGAGGGGCAGCGGCATCATCTCCCGTCACCGTTCCTGGTCCTGGCGACGCAGAATCCGATTGACTTCCACGGCACTTATCCGCTGCCGGAGGCGCAGCTCGACCGTTTTCTGGTGCAGCTCAACCTGGGTTATCCCGACGCGGCGATGGAAGTCGATGTGTTGTACGACCAGGCGGTGAGTCCTCCGATCGACCATCTGCAGCCGGTGCTCTCCATGTCCGACGTCAACGACATTCAGGCCCAGGTACGCCGGGTGAGCGTCGATCGTTCCATTGCGGAATACCTCGTACGCATCGTCAACGAGACGCGCAATCATCATCAGTTGAGGCTGGGGGTCAGTCCGCGTGGGACGCTGATGTCGTTTCGCGCCGTGCAGGCCGCTGCCTACTACAGCGGCCGGGACTACGCGGTGCCCGACGACGTGCAGCGGATTGCCCTGTACGTCCTGCCGCACCGCATGATGCTGACCTCCAAGGCGCGGTACGGCAGCCTGTCGAAGCAGGAGATCATCAGCGAGATCATCGACCACGTCCGTGTGCCGGTTTGAGAGTGGCCGGTTCGACACCCGGATCGCGGCAGCGGCGGGCACTCCTCGCGGACAGGCCAAACCCCATGTCGAAGACGGCGATCGCGATCCTGTGTTGCGTGTTGGCCTCGCGCCCCCTGCCGGCGGATGAGCAACCGTTCCGCATCTACTACATCGGCAACAGTGTGACGGACACGGTGGGCTACGACCCGCTGGCACAACTCGCGAGAACGCGTGGGATCGATCTGCAGTGGGGGCGGCAGATGATTCCCGGTGCCCCGCTCGAGTGGATCTATGACCATCCTGACAGCGGTTTCACCGAAGAGCCCTACGGCACGTATCCTCGAGCCCTCAAGGAATTCGCCTGGGATGCCGTGTCGCTGCAACCCTTCGATCGGCACCTGACGGGGCAGAACCAGCAGGGTGCAGAGCGGGGGGATGTGGCGCTCATCACCACGCTGGCCCGGCTGGCCGCCGAACAGAACCCCGACGTGCAGATCTGCATCTACGCCCGGTGGCCCCGGATGACCGTTCGGGGTGAGGGGCTTCGGTTCGACAAGGACGACTACGATCCGACGAGGCCCGGTGGTGGTGTGGACCTGTCCCAGATCGACGACTTCCTCACGCGCTGGGACACCCCGTACACGGGGGACTGGGATCTGACGAACGAGGGACGTGACTATTTCGAGCAGCTGCTGGAAGCGGTTCGGCGCGAGACGGAATTCCTCAATAAGCCCGTACAGCTCGTGCCTGTCGGACAGGCGATGACTGTGCTGCACCGCCGGATGGTTGCGGGCGCCGTGCCGGGCTACACGAGCATCTATCAGCTCTACAAGGATGGGATACATCTGAACTCGGCCGGCTCGTACCTCGTCGGCTGCACGTTCTTCGCCACGCTCTTCCAGCAGTCACCGGTCGGTCTGCCCAGCGAACAATACGGCGAGATCGATCCCGTGCTGGCGAAGTGGATTCAGCAAACGGCATGGGACACGGTGACTGCAGCGGCGCGACCGTAGCGGGTGCAGCCGCCTCCCGCGAGGTGGTGCATGACGCATGTCCGCGTGGTCGGTTATGTCAGGTGAGTTCGTGGTCGAGGGTTCCGCTGCGGCGCGACTTCGGGTCACAGGAAGGCTCGAGATCTGCCGGATGACGGACCTTTGCGAAGTGCACTTGCCAGAACACTGGGGGGGCGATAGCCTCACGTTCCTTCCGTCCGGGATGTGCAATCGACTGTGCCGTAGAGGATGGAAGACGAAGCCGGGGTGTCGACGATGATGCCGCCGGCTGATCAGGGGAGCCACACCCGGGAGCCTGTGGCGCTTCAGCAATCCTGCGTCTGGACCGCTGTCCGCAGGGGAGATTTCAGGGAGGATTTCAATGCTGGTCTTATCTCGGCGTACGCACCAGGAGATCGTGTTTTCGAATCTGGGCATTCGTGTGCAGGTTCTCCAGATCCGCGGCAAGATCGCCAAGATCGGCATCCACGCACCCAGGAACATTCGCGTCGAGCGTCCGGAGTCGATGGGCTCCGCAGAGGCCGACGTCCCGGGAGAGGCGGGCGACCGGGACCATCAACTTCGGAATGAAGTCAATCTGCTGCAACTGCGTCTGGAGGTCATCCAGCGGCGACTCGAGCAGGGTGAAGAGGTTGATGCCGAATCAACACTCCGGGGGCTGCTGGAGGATGTCAATGCGTTCGACCGGCAACTGGCGCCGCTGCCGATCCTGGCGGGAACGCAACCGGCATTCCGCCTGCTCGTCGTCGAAGACTGCGACAACGAACGCAAGCTGATGGCGTACGTGCTCGCGTCGCATGGCTTCGAGGTCCACGTGGCGCGCGACGGTGCGGAAGCCCTGGAATGGCTGAGACAGTCGCGTATCCTGCCGGATGTTGTGCTGATGGACGTGCAGATGCCGTTCTCCAACGGGCTGGACGCTCTCGACCAGATCCGGCACAGCGAACGGCTGAGTGACCTCCCGGTCTTCGCGGTAACCGGGTCGAAGCGGATCCCGGAAGCCGAGCCTGTCGGACATGGCTGGGATGGCTGGTTCTCCAAGCCGCTGGATGTGCGGCAACTGATCGCGTCGCTGCAGGCGACGCGGACACCTCACTTGAGTGCGCCAGTCGAGTCTGAAATGTGAGGGGTCCCATGACACTCCAGCACGACCCTCCATCCGCTCTCGAGAGAAACTCGGTCAAGGTTCTCTCTCGGTATTCGCTCGCCGTCGCCACGACCGCATTGGCCGTCTGGGCCAGGTTCCTCCTGCAGCCCTGGTTGGGGGAGGAGTGCCCGTTCAGCCTGTTCTACCTCAGCGTGCTGGTGACCGGTGGTCTCGCGGGCACGGGACCGGCTCTGCTGTCCCTCGCACTGGGGTCATTCGCGGCTTCCCATTTCTTCATTCGTCCGCATTCCAGTCTGTACATTGAAGGTCTCGCTGATTTTCTGCAGTTGAAGATCTATGTTCTGGTTAGTTGTGTGGCGGTCTCTTTGTACCATCGCATCGGCCGACAGAAACTCGATGCCGAACGTCGTTCGAGCGAGAACGAACAGCTCTCTCAGTCGTTGCGTGAGGCCAATGCCCGAAAGGACGAGTTCCTGGCCCTGCTGGCCCACGAGCTGCGCAATCCCCTGGCCCCCGTCCGGTCGGGACTGTCCCTGCTGCGTCACGATCCCTCTCCCGACAGGGCCGAGCGCATCTGTCAGATGATGCAGCGTCACACGGACCATCTGGTTCAGCTCACCGACGATCTGCTGGATGTCTCGCGCTTCTGTCGGGGAGTCGTCAGCGTGGACAGTCGACGCATGAACCTCGGGGAAGTGATCGACAACGCGGTCGAGATGACCGCCAGTCTGTTCGAAGCGAAGCATCACCGACTCCATGTGCTGGCCGACCGCGATTCGTTGTGGGTCAACGGGGATGCGATGCGACTGACACAACTGATCGGGAACCTGTTGAGCAATGCGGCCAAGTATACGCCCGAGGGGGGACGCGTCTCGTTGCAGGCAGAGCACCAGAACGGCCTGGTGACCGTCGCGGTTGTTGACAACGGCATTGGCCTTCCGTCTGACGCACTCGACCGCATTTTCGAACCTTTCGTACAGATCAACATGAGCTTCTCGCGCGACTACAGCGGGCTCGGGCTGGGCCTGACGATCGCGAGCCGACTGGCAGAGCTGCATGGCGGTCGGCTGATCGCCAGTAGCCCCGGGCCCGGTCTGGGGAGCCGCTTCACCCTGGAGTTACCCGCGGCCGCAGCGGTGATGGGCGACGAACCACACGAGTTCTCTGCTCCAGAGCGGCGACCCGATGATGCGTGGAACCCGCTCGGTCCCGTCTCCTGCGGGGCGACTGGCAGGCGGAGCAGGATTCTGCTCGTCGATGACAACGTGGATGCCGCTCAGATCCTGGGCGAGTTGCTGCAACTCGAAGGGTACGAGCTGACCGTCCTGCATGATGGGTTCGCCGCGCTGGAAACGGCCGCGAGAGTGAAGCCGGACCTCATCATCCTCGATATCGGTCTGCCGGGCATGGATGGTTTTGAGGTGGCCCGGCGGTTGCGTCGATCACCGGACACGGCCTCAGCCACACTGATCGCCCTGTCCGGCTGGGGAGCCGAAGCGCACCGTCAACAGGGCGAGCACGTGGGCTTCGACGAGTATCTCGTCAAGCCGATCACCTTCACCAGACTGCTCCACACGATCCAGCGGCACGTCGGCAGTTGTCCCGCCAGTTCCGAGGTGCTCTCGCCACCGATCGACGACTCCGGCGATGACCCTTTTCAGGCGGGGCTTCACCACGACCGGGTCGAAAACACCGTTTGATCTCAGAAAGGGTCGGTGAACGGAGGGGCCTGTGCCTGATGCAACGCGTCCGGCGGGACGGACCGCGTGTGTGTCACGTTGTTGGTCACTGTGCGGCGGCCGTGCCGGCCCGTTGCTGCCAGGCCCAGCGGTACAGGTTCCGGGCATCGACGTAGCGGCCGTCGTTCGACGTGGCCCCCAGGACGACGATCAGCAGGTGGTCGTCGCCGCGTCGTCCGCTCGACACCAGGCAAGAACCGGCCTGGTTCGTCGTGCCGGTCTTGATGCCGTCGTAGCCTTCGATGCCCAGCAACTGGTTCGTATTCATCCAGACGACCGGGCGGGTCCCTCCCGCCGGCGTGTTGACGATGGTCTCGTGGCGGAGAGTGGAGACGTACTGCCGGAACAGCGGATTCTGCAGCGCGTGGTGGGCGAGGGTCAACAGGTCGCGGACGGTCGTCGTGCGATCGGTTTCCGCACCCCCGTCCCCGAACGAGGAACGGTAGAAGGTCCGTTCCATGTTCAGCGCGGCTGCCTTGCGGTTCATCTCGGCAATGAAGCGGCGCGTGTGGGGTGACTCTCCAGCGTACAGGGGTTGGTCCGTTCGGGGCCGTAGTCGGGCGGGGCGCAGCGGTCGTTGAAGTGCTGGGCGAGAGCGTTTCCGGCGTCGTTCCCCGAGGGGAGCAGCAGACCGTACAGGCATTCGCGGACACTCAGGCTTTCGCCGGCACGGACGGCGGCCGTCGATCCCGTCGTGTCATCGGCGAGTTGGGAGAAAGTCACAACCTCGTCGAGAATGCCCGGGTTGGTGCGGGCCAGATCCAGAATGACGCAGGCGCACATCATCTTGGTGGTGCTCGCCGACTTCCGGGGATCATCGACGGCAGCACCCCACAACAGTTCGCCAGTCCTGCCATCAGCGATTCCCCACGCATGGCACGACACGAACGGCGGACCGGAGAGCGAATCGGCCGGTTCCTTCGCGAAGAGGGCGAAGTGATCCGCCATGCCCAGGCAGGCGGCGACCAGCACCAACAGGCGTGACAGGTTGCTCATGTCTCCTCGCGATCTGTGTGCCGGTCTGCGTCGAGGGGCATGCCATCGGCGATCAGGATGTCTGCTGTCGTCGTCAACGACACGATGCGGCAGTCGAGCGTGTCGGTCTCGAGGATGGCGCAGGTGGGATTGCCGAAGGTCCACCCGCTGACTTCTCCGGGGTTGATGAACAGCCGCCCTGCGTCATCCCGGGCGATGCGGGGCTTGTGTGTATGTCCGCAGATCGCGACGTCGAATTCCTCGTCGGCCGGCAACTCGCGCAACTGTCGTTCCATGTGCACGATGACGAACCTCCGCCCGTCGTCCGACTGCCAGCGGACCGGAGCCTCGGCGATGGTCCCCACAATGCTGAAGCCGGCCCGCAGCCCCGGCTTGTTTCCCTCGTTGTCACCGAAACAGCCGACGAAAGGACACTCCAGCTTGCGGAGAGGCGGAACCGCGAACGTCGACACCAGGTCCCCGGCGAAGAGGACGGTCTCGCAACCGGCGTCGTTGAACAGACGCACAACGGCGCGCAGGTTGTCGAGATGATCGTGCACGTCGGCAAACAGTCCCAGCCGCATCAGCAATAACCCCCACGATGACGTCAGGAGATCCCGTCGACCTGCGGTCCGCCCATGTGCCCCCCCCATCATGCGACGAGGCCCCCAAGCAGACGCTCGCGGGCCTCGCACGGCAGTGAACGACTCGCCGAGTTTACCCGGCACGGCTCAGGGCACGCTTCCCAACTCGCAGCAGCTTTCCGGGCTTCTGCTGCGCGTCTTCGGCTGCGGTACCGAAGATGGTGAGGTACAGGTTGCCCTCTTTGTCGAAGGTGAGTGCCGTCGGCTTGTCGAGATCGAACAGCTTGAGGGTGGTGCATTCGTCGCCCGAGATCGTCAGTTCGTACAGGGCTCCCTGCGAGGCATCCATCCAGGCGAAGTCGGTCGCGTACAGCTTGCCGTTGGCAGGGCTGTAGGCCAGGCCCGTGATGTCGTGCAGGCCGGTTTGGAAATTCTTCTTCAGCTTTCCGCTCAGCGGATCATAGAAGCTGAGCAGGCTGTCGCCGGGGACGTTGATCTCGCCCATCTGTCCAACGACCAGTTCCCCCTGGGGGCTGACCGTCAGCGCGACGGGGGCATCCACCTCAACCGCCTCCTTGGTGGCGATGAACCGCTCCAGGTCGCCCGGATGGCCGTGTTCGTCGAGCTTGGCCCGGACGATCCATCCCTTGGTGTCGTCGCCGTTGGCCGAGGCGAACACATAGCCGGCTGTGACGGCCACACCATAATAGTTGCCCTCCGCCTTCAGTTCGTCGCTGGCGTCCAGCGGGCCGAGGGTGACTTCGGTGTCGTCGGCCGGGATCGGCTTCTCGGCCGGCTCTTCCTCGATCTCGTACACGCGAATCACTTCTTCGGTGTCGGGCAGGCTGCCGTCGCCGACGACGAGATGCTCATCGTCGATGAACGCCACGCCGAGAGGGCCGATGTCGTAGATGGGCCCCTTGCCGTACTGATCGCCGGGGAATCGATTGACCTCCATAAACCGCCGTTTCCCTTCCTCGGGTTTCTCGGCAAGGATGCGCACGATCCCCTTGCGTTCCGCGACGATGAGGTCACCCGTCTTGGGGTGCACAGTCACTCCGGTGGGGTTGTCCAGATTGCCCGCGACGTTGCGTGGGCCGGCCGCGGCGGTCTGGTTCTGGGCGAACGCAGAGGTGGCCGCCAGACTGCAAGAGAGACTCGTCAGGATGAGCAGATGACGCATGGCAACGTGACTCCGTGGGGGTGACAAAGTGTCGGTGAGGTGGGGGGCGTTCAGCGTCGGGTGAGCATCCCTGCGCCGGTCAGCCGTTGTCGTACTCGCAACGATGTCGTCTCGCACTGAGAACTCGCATGGTGAGCGAATGAGCGTCTCATCCTACCGGAGCCCCGGCCGATCTTCAAACCGGCAGCCGGGAGGCCGCTGTCCCCGGGGGACTCACTCCGGGAGCGCCGGAGGATCGTGGTCTGGATAACTCGCGCTGCTGAGCCCTTCTGTGAGGAATGTCACGAGATCGGCCTGCTCGGCCTCGGTCAGATGAAGTGCGAAGATTTCTTCATCAAGGAAAGGATTCGGCGTTCCCCCCTCGTTGTAGTGCTCGACAACCGCTTCCAGGGTGGGCTCGCTGCCATCGTGCATGTACGGGGCCGTGCGGGCGATCTCGCGCAACGTGGGGGTCTTGAAGGCTCCCTTGTCCCCCTCGAGTCCACTGACCTTGAAGCGGCCGAGGTCCCGATCCTCTCGCGCCCAGCTCACGCCGATGTTGTGAAATCCGTTATCAGTGAAATTGGCACCGCTGTGACAGGCACTGCAGTTCGCCTTGCCGAAGAAGAGCTTCATCCCGCGCTGGGCCGCGGCCGACAGGGCCGACTCGTCCCCCGCCTTGAACCGGTCGTAGGGTGCATCGCCCGAGAGCACTGTCCGCTCGTACGCAGCGATGGCCTGGGCGATTCCGGCTTCCGTCACGTCTGTCCCGAACACCTGCTGAAACTGCTGACGGTAACCGGCGATGCCATTCAGCCGCCCCACCACGTCGGCCAGCTCCATGTTCATCTCGATGGGATTCGCAATCGGCCCCAGCGCCTGGTGTTCGAGGGTCGGCGCACGGCCATCCCAGAACTGGAACTGCTGATAGGCGGTGTTGATGACCGTCGGTGCACTCCGGTCTCCTTGCTGCTGGTTAAAGCCGGTCGCCACTGCCTCGCCGTTGCTCCAGCCTTTCTGGGGATCGTGGCAACTGGCGCAGGAAATCGAGCGGTCGGACGACAGTCGCGGATCGAAATACAGCTGCTTACCCAGCGAGATCTTGGCCTCCGTCGGAGGATTGTCCTGCGGGTGTCGGATCGGCTTGAGTCCCAGCGGGACATCTGCGGCGGTCGCCCGCGGCACGGCGAACAACGTCAGCACGATCCCCACGATCGACAGGCCGAGCAGGGCGCACAGGTAACAGCGAAGGATGGGGCGAACCATGGCAGGTGTCCAATCGAGGATCTGTTGACGGAATCCGCTCGTCTATTCTTGGTGCTGGTCCGCAGCCTTTCAACCATGGGAAGTCAGTCTCAGGCCGTGCTGTGCTCCTCCTTGTCCCGCAGCGGGATGAAGCTCCTGCCCAGACGACCGCCATAGTTGCCCGCCGAAATGCGGACCAGCCCGGGAGTTCCGAGGGCGGCAGCGATCCCGGCCCGCGTCGCGGTCGTCACCGTCGCGAGGTCTCGCCCATTGATGATGATCTCCATCACACTGGTGACCCCCGGTGGCAGATGGCAGGCATCCCCCAGTTTCTCACGCAGAGTCGGACAGAAGGCATCGTTCGTGCTGGCGATGAGAAACGAGTAACGGCTGCCGGCCTTGGAGCCACTGGCGGCGATCCCGCCGGGAAAGGGTGTGATGACCCCGGGAGTCGCCTGAACCGCTGCCAGAGCCCGGGTGGTCGCGTCGAGGGCCGCGTCTTCACTCTCGCCCAGAAACCACAGGTTGCCCCCCATCAGCCCGTCCGTAAACCCGAACCGGCGGTCGAGGACAAACTCCCCGCCCATGATGGGAATGACCCACACCCGCTGGCCGAAACGCTCGTCGCGGAACTGGTGTCCATCGGCGAACAACGCCACCTTGCGGCCCAGTTTGAAGAAGGAGTCGGTGTCGAGCCGGTTGAAGCAGCGGGTGGTGGGGCAGGTGAGGATGTTCTGCGAGATCCGGGTGAGCAGCGCCTGCTCGAGGGCCGGCTCGCGATCCTTGCGAAATCGTCGGGACGTGGAACTGCAGGATGACGCCCGGGCGGTCCATCGGGAGTGGCGATGTTGGTATCCCCGCCCGGCCCGACGAAGCGGTCGATGCCGGCTTCGCAGTCGCAGCGGATGGTGCTCGAAGCGTTGCCCGTGGCGGCACAAGCCGCCTGCTCCAGCCAGTAGCGGTCGCGCGCCGTGACCAGCACCTCGGCATAGATGCTGCGAAACCCTTCGGCGTACGTGTCGTCGACGATGTCCCAGCGGGGATCAGTCATGATCGGGTGCGGCAGCAGGTGCAGGTGACGTTTCCGGGAGTTCTCTGGGGATGATAGCGAATGCGTGCTGAGCCGCGAGCGGATCGCCATTGGTTTCACGTCCTGTCGGAGTGAACCGAACAGGCCCTGGTGGAGCTCAGAGAGATTGAGCAGTGCCCACCGGCGTTCGCCTCATGCTGCGCTTGTGGGCCAGCCGCCTGGCGGCAAAGTGGTATCTCGTCGCGGGAGCCCCTAGACTCACGGGCCAGAACCCACAGACCTCCGGATCTGATCCCATGCTGAAAGTGAATGAGTATTTCGACGGCAAGGTGAAGTCCATCGGTTTCCAGAGCAGCACGCTGCCCGCGACTGTCGGTGTGATGGCTGCCGGCGACTACGAATTCGGCACGACCCAGAACGAAGTGATGACCGTGATCAGCGGCGCACTGACCGTGAAGCTCCCGGGTCGCAGCGACTGGCAGACCTTCGGCGAAGGGCAGTCGTTTACCGTGGCGGCCAACGAGAAGTTCCAGTTGCAGGTGGCCGGCGACACCGCCTACCTGTGCACGTACGGATAGGCGATGAGCCGCATCGCGCCACCACAGGCCGTCGGCACGATCCGCCGCAGCTGCGGAGGGGGAGCGGGCCAGGTCAGTCCGCCTCGAACGGTGTCGCCCGCGCGTCGTCCCAGCTCTGCAGTCCGACGATCGGCAACGCGAAGCGGAAGGCGTCTTCCCAGTCAGCCTGATCGGCCCTGAGGAAGCAGTCGTAGATCCGCTTTGCGGGTCGCGATTCCCGGTCGTCAGCGTCGTAACGCCTCAGCCCGAGCCGCAAGCCTCCTTCGCGTGGATGATCGACATGGCGGTGCAGTATGAACGCATCGATCCCGTCGAGTGCCGCAACTCTTCGATAGGCATAACACCATGCGGCCGCCTGCAGCTCTTCACCTTCGCGCCCCGGAGGGGTATGGAATCCCTGCTCGCTGAGGATGATGCTGCGCGGTTTCCCCTGATAGAGCATCTCCGGCCGCCGCATGAATGCCGTCAGGACTTCGAGGTTCCGGAAGGTGATCCGCGGAGTGTCGAAGCTGCGGATCGCGGTCTCGTCCTCCCAGAATCGCGGATCCCCCAGGTCCTCGGGATAGGGGTGATAGGCCAGATGCCATTCGAAGTCGCCCTGCGCGCGTGCGGTGCGGGCGAAGCGTTCCAGGAACGGCCGGGCCCCGAACGAGCGATTCGGGTTTTCGGCCGAATGACGAATGGTCCAGTGATGATCCAGTGAGACATAGACGCGCGCCCAGTTCGACTGCGAGCGGACGGCATCGGCGGCGAGCCTCATCGTCCTCACATAGTCGTCCGTGAATTCGGCCAGCGATGCCTCGCCGCGATTCGACCACCACCAGTGCGAGTTGACTTCGTTGCCGATGATGTACCCCGCCACCTTGCCATGCGAGAAGTCCGCACCACTCCAGCGCTGTGACAGAAACGCCAGCGCTGCGGCAAAGTGCCGGCGGCCCTCGTCGGTCACCGTGTTGAAGGCCCCGATTCGGTTGGGGGCCTCTGGGGAATAGTCGGGGTGCACCAGAATCCGCTGCTCGTCGACGCTGCTGGCGCGGTGTGCCAGCAGTACCAGGTACACGTTCGCACCGGTGTCCGAGAGGGTGTGGATCTGGCGATCGAGACGCTCGAGCACCCGGCGATCGAAGTAATACGGCCGACCCTCGTGCGTCCACGACAGGTTGTGGGCAGACGGTTCCAGATCGACCAGCGACGTCAGGCCGAGATTGAAGACGGCATGCCGCACCCCCAAGGCGACCGCATCCTCGAGGATCTCAACCTGCAGCCCCTTCTTCGAGTCGACCACCGGAAAGGCCGCGTCGTCACCCTGAGCAACAACGCGAGCGGGCCTCGGCATGGCTGCGAGCAGCATCGCCGCCAGTACCGCGCCCCGCCACCGGCTCCAGGTGCCCGCGTGCGGACACGACTGCAACGGCGCGGTGAAGTGAACCCGGGACCGCATCGAGGCCTGCTCCTGACGTCTGTGGGGAGGGGGAGTCTGTGGCAAGGCGGGCGTTTGGGATCGACGCGGTCCGACGGCAGCAACGTGACGGGAGTTCAACCGCGACCTTTGCCGGTGTAGACGGCTGCTTCGGTGAGCACCTTGTCCATGAAGATGTCGTGCGCCTGCATCGGGATCTCGTCGAACATCTGGCATTCGAAGGCGAGGGCGACGAGCGGACAGTCGGGCCGGGCATGCTGCAGCAGCTTGTCGTAGTACCCCTTGCCATGTCCCGTGCGGCCACCCCGACGATCGAACGCGACCCCCGGCACCATGATGAGGTCGAGCTCTTCGGGCCGGACGTGCTTCTCGGGCCGGTTTCTGAGGTCGGATCGCGGTTCGAGAATGCGGTACATGCCCAGTTCCAGCTCGTCCATCGATTCCAGCCGGAACAACTCGAGTTCGCCCTCGGTGTTACACCACGGGACGACGATCGACTTGTCGCTGTTGAGCACGTCGGGCAGGTCGTGGCGCGTGCGGACCTCGGCCCGCACATCGACATAAAACATGATGGTCTTCGCCGCGTGATACTCCGGCAGGCCGAGAAAGCGGGCGACGATGTGCCGGCTGAGTTCGTCCTTGTTCTCGAGGGCCCGGCGGGCGGCATGCGCTGCGGTACGGATGTCCGACTTCCGTTCGGCCATGGCGTCGGCGGAGGCAGGGGGCGAATCGGTCATGGTGCGTTCGTCCTTCACAGGCAGTGCGGGGACACAGCCGGGTCGTCGCAGCCCGTCCGTTCGGGCGGTCGACCAACGTCAGTCGTTGTCGACAGGTTCCAGGGGTTTCACAAGTCCCAGCCCGGCGAGCTTGTCGCGGCATTCGTCCCGTTCGCGGCAGCGATTGAGCGGTCGCCACGCTTCGTCTTGCGCCGCGACGAACAACTCGTGGTCGTAAGGGGGCGCGAGATGCCTGGCCGCTGCGAGTTGCGAGAGTCGCTGCACGACGCCGACATCGAGCCGTGTGAGGAACATCGCCCCGCGCCGGTAGTCCTCAAAGGCTTCCCAGCAGATGGGAAACAGCGGGCGGACGATCTGCTCGCCGATCGTGGTGGCATACTGGCGGATTTCCCACTGGGCGTGCTCATCCATCCGCAGGGCGAGAAAGTGCAGCAGGTTGTGGAGGTCGATCTTCCAGTAGGCTTCGGTGTAGGTGCACAGGGGGAGGTCCTTGCGCGCCTGTTCGCGGGCGACACCGGCATCGAGTCGATCGATGTAGAGCTTCTCGGCCGCGTCCTGAAAGGCCTGTTCGGAGGCGGTGAGCTGAGTGCCCACCTCGATGGGGAGAAAGCCTTCGCTGCCCTGCCGATTGACCGAGGATTGCGTGCGCCACTGCTCGGGGGGGGTCGTCTGCGTGGCGTCGATCGCCACCGAATAGCGTGTGCTGTATTCGTTGACGTTGGCCGTGCGATGTCGGATCCACTGCCGCCAGCAGTCCATCGGCACGCGCACCAGCAGCTTCAGCTCGGCCATTTCGAAAGGCGTCGTATGGCGATGCCGCAGCAGGTACCGGATCAGTGTGCGGTCATCGGAGACCTTTTTCGTTCCGGCGCCATAGCTGACGCGGGCCGCCTGCACGATGGAGGAGTCGTCCCCCATGCAGTCGACCAGGCAGACGAACCCGTCATCGAGGACCGAAAACTTCTGCCAGCGGAGCTCTTCGATCGATGTAGTATTCTCAGACATGACGGTGGACGTTGTAACGACTGCGGAAGTCGATTTCCACGATCCCCGCCCAGCCCCTAGAATCCCGGGGGAGAAAACAACGTTTCGGGAGGATCCCATGGATGGGCAGCGGATGCTCTGGCAGGTGGTGATCGGGGTGGCCGCAGGTCTCGGGCTCGGGAGCGATCTCCGGGCGGCTGAGATTCCGCTGGAGTTGTCCGGGACACCGTCATTCGTGTCGACGCCCGCCTGCCCGCTGGCGGGGCGGCTCTCGTTCCGCGTCTCCCGCCCCTGTCGTGCCGAGGTCGAGGTGCGTCAGGCCGGGCGCCGCTGGATGCTCGCGCATCACGACCGGGTCGAGGAGCAGCACGAGGTTGCCGTGCTGGGACTGCGGGCCGGGCTAACCCATGAATTGCTCATCAGCCTCTCTGCAGCAGACAAAACGATCGCCGGCGCCGGTGAAGGTCACACCGCCACCTCTCCCGGCCGACTTTCCCACCGTTCGCGTGACGCACGCCGACCCCGTCCGGATGGAGCCCGGCGTGACGATGTTCAATCCGTTGCGCTGGGACGATGACCAGTCGGCCAAGGACTTCGGACTGTTTCTGGCCACAGATGCGGCCGGCGAAGTCGTCTGGTCGTACCAGTTGTCGGCACCGTCGGGGGCGATTCGGCTCTCGAATCGCGGGAACCTGATGTTTCTGTTCGGCACATGGCCGGTGGGCCTGCGGGAGATTTCGGTGACGGGCGAGACGGTCTGCGAATGGAAGGCCACCGGTCTCGATCCCGAAGTACCCGAGGGAGCAGTAGCGGTTCCTGTCGACACATTCCATCATGACTTCTGGGAATTGCCGAACGGGAACTTGCTGGTGCTGAGCTCCGAGCTCCGGCGGTTGAAGAGCTTCCCCGCGGATGAGTCGTCACCCAATCGGGGGTTCATGGCAGCAAACGTCGTTGGGGATGTAATCGTCGAGTTCGCGCGGGATGGCAGCATCGTGCAGCGCTGGCCGCTCCTGGACATCCTCGACCCGCGACGCATCTCCTACGACTCGCATGACACGTTCTGGGACCGGCGGGGTTACGGGGATGTTCCCGGCGGGACAAAAGACTGGTCGCATGCCAATGCCCTGGTGTATGACGAGCGCGACGACAGCTTCGTCCTCAGCCTGAGACACCAGGATGCCATCGTGAAGATCGACCGGCGTTCTTCGCAGGTGAAGTGGATTCTCGGGGCGCGGCGGGGCTGGCGGGGAGAACTGGGACGTCGAGTACTCCGGCCGGGTGGGTTCGTCGAATGGCCTTATCACACACATGCCCCCGAGTTCACCCCGCAGGGGACGTTGTTGGTCTTCGACAACGGGAATCACCGGACAGTTCCCCCCGGAAAGAAGATGCCCCCCACCGCGGCCTACAGCCGGGCCGTCGAGTTTGAAATCGATGAGGCCAACGGGACCGCCACCCAGGTGTGGGCCTACGGGGGACCGGGGCCGGACCGCTTCTATGCACCCTTTCTCGGCGATGCCAACTGGCTGCCTGCGACCGGCCATGTGCTGATTACCATTGGCGGCCGGATTGTGGATGAGGCCGGCGAACCGGTCGACCACCCGCCGGGTGCGGCCCAGTGGGCGCGTGTTGTGGAGGTGACTCGTGACGACCCGGCCGAGGTCGTCTTCGAGCTGATCCTGGACGACCGCGAGACCCGGCCTTCGCTGGGATGGTCGATCTTCCGCGCCCAGCGCATCGCGGACCTGATCCCCCTGCCGGAAGAGAGCTGACCCAGATTCTCGGGGGAACCTGGGGCGTTGCAGTCGTCAATATCGCTGCCACGAGCACGAACGCGACCACGAATTCGAGGAAATCCCGGACATTCTCCTCCCCGGTTCGGGGAGTTCTCCGCCGCCGCCCGTAACGTCAGCTAGGCTTCAGAAGGGTCAATCTCTTGCGATGAGGGACAATCTGCCCCGGGAGGACGAGGAATGGACTACTACATCGAAACACTCTTGGAAACCTGGCAGACAGCCACGCCGACGGGCTATCTCTACGCTGCGCTGTCGATTGTGCTGCTGGGGTGGATGGCCTCCAAATGGTCGCGGTGATTTACAGACCTCCGGAGACGACCCGCGAGGGACCTCAGGAGACGCTCGCCAGGCGGTCGAGCACGATCTCGACGAGCAGGGGGTGGGGGCCGAGCGGGGGGCAGCAGCGGAATTCCAGGTCGGGGTATTTCTGACTGAACACCTGCCGGTGCTCTTCGAGATCGCGCTGCACATGGGCCCCGGCGGAGAGGAAGTAGGGCAGCATCAGCACCCGGGTCGCTCCTCGCTGCACGCAGGCCTCAAGCCCTGCAGGAATCGTTGGTTCGGCCAGCTCCAGGTACGCACACTCGATCAGGTCAGCGGGTCGCTGTGCGGCCACCTGCTCTGCCAGGCGGCGAAGATCGGCGTTGGCGGCCGGTACGCGACTTCCATGGGCGATCATCAGAATGGCTGTCGGCATGGTTGACCACGGCGCGTGGATGGTTGATCGTTCTCTGGTATCGATACCGCAACCGCAGTCCTTCAGCAACAGACATCCATGGATCCGACCCGGATCGGCCCTTACGAGATTGAGCGGAAGCTCGGTGCCGGTGGCATGGGGACGGTGTACCAGGCCCGACACCGCGAGTCCGGAATACAGGTGGCCCTCAAGGTGCTGCCAGCCTCAATGGCCCGCGAGCCCGGGTTCGTGGCCCGCTTTACTCGGGAGATCGAGGCGCTGGAGCAGCTGCGCAACCCGCACATCGTCGCCTTGGTCGACCATGGGGTGGATGGAGAGACCTACTTCTACGCCATGGAGTACGTCGAGGGGGAAACGCTGGCCGATCGTCTGAACCGCGACAAGCGCATTCCGTGGGCGCAGGTTATCGACATGACGGTACAGGTCTGCGCGGCTCTCAAGGCGGCCCACAATGCCGGCATCATTCATCGCGACATCAAACCCTCCAATCTGCTGCTGAAGAGCGACGGATTCGTCAAGCTGTCGGACTTCGGTGTCGCCCAGGTGTTCGCGTCCGACAGGCTGACGATCACAGGCGGCATCATCGGGACCGCCGAGTACATGTCTCCCGAACAGGCGACGGGCAAGCGGGCCAACAAACAGAGCGACATCTATGCGCTCGGGGCGGTGATGTACGTGATGTTGACCGGCCGGCCCCCGTTCACGGGCAAGACAACCTTCGACGTTGCCCGGAAGCATCAGACGGGCCAGTTCGACAGTCCGCGGATGATCGTCCCGGAGATCCCGTTCTGGCTGGATGAGGTGGTCTGCAAGTGTCTGGAAAAACGCCCGGAAGACCGCTATCCGGATGCCTATGTCCTCTCGCTGCGCCTGCAGGAGATCCCCAGAAAGGTCGAGATGTCGCGGCAGAACCCGGCCATTGCCTTCGGCGATGCCAATGCCGCCGCGGAAACCCAGGCGGGAGAGGAACGACAGCTTCCGCACGAACTGGGGGGCACGCTGATGCGGGACCTGGTCCGGGCTGAGATCGAAAAGACCCAAGACGCGCATCCGCTGATGCGCCTGCTGGACAACATCTGGGTGCTGCTGGGGTTGCTCGGCCTGCTGATTCTCGGGGGCATCTGGTGGTTCGGTCCCCAACAGCGCTCGCCGGAAGAGATGTTCGCCAGGGCTGAGGTGTTGATGGCCAAGCCGGCCGGACCGGCCTGGAAAGAGGCCCGCGACCTTTACCTCGTCCCTCTGCTTGAGCGCGATGAATCGCGGTGGGGACCGCTGGTGCGACCCTATCTGATGCAGATGGAACTCGAGACCCGGCTCGACCCGTTTCGCAAACCGGCCGGCCGGCCAGCCTCGCGCACGCTTGACCCGGAAGTGGATCGCTTCCTCCAGCGGGCCGCTGCCGCCTATGAACGAGGTGAGACGGCCGAGGCCCAGCGGACGCTCGAGAGCCTGACGACCCTGCTGGGCGGGACTCCCGAGAATCAGGAGACCCGTGCGTCGATCGAGGCCGTGCTGGCTGACCTGCAGGTCGCCCAGGCCGAGCGCGAGCTGCCACTGCTGCAGCAAAGCCTGCAGCAGGCCGAGGCACTGCGCAGCGGCTGGTCGGGTCGAAGCCGCCCGCAAGATATGGCAGGGCATCGTCGACCTGTATGATGGAGACCCCGTTGCGAAAGATGCTGTGCGGGCCGCCCGCACCGCACTGGCAGGTGGCTCCACCTTCCCGGAACATCCGCAACCCAGCCAGGAACCTCAAGCACCTGATGAATGATCCGATCGACCTGCACGACTATATTCGCAGTATCCCCGATTTCCCCAAGCCGGGAATTCTGTTCCGCGACATTACCCCGCTCCTGGCGGCGCCGGAAGCTTTGCGCGGAGCCGTCCAGCAGATGGCCGACCGCTACCGGGACCAGGAGATTACGACGATTGCCGCCGCGGAAGCGCGAGGCTTCATCTTTGCAACACCCCTTGCCCTCGAACTGAACGCGGGGTTCGTTCCGGTTCGCAAGCCGGGCAAACTTCCGTTCAATACCGCAACGTTCGAGTACGAACTCGAGTATGGCACCGACTCGCTCGAGATTCACACCGACGCTTTTCACGAAGGGGACCGGGTGCTGATGGTCGACGACCTGCTGGCGACCGGAGGGACGATGCAGGCATGCATCCGGCTGGCCGAGAAGGGTGGTGCCACCGTGGTCGGCTGCGCCTTCCTGATCGAGCTCGATGGCCTGCGAGGCCGCCACAAGCTGGAGCCGCACGACGTCTTCAGCCTGATTCACTACGACTGAATTCCGTGTCACGGAATTCGCGCAGGCCGACGGGTCCGAACACCTGCAGCACTCGTAGCGCTGTTGCAGAAGCCGCGCTGTCGGGGCCGAAGATCGGCCGGCGGCCTAGAGAGCACGCAGGACGGCAGCAGCACTCTGTCCCATCGCGGTGCGGTTCACCTTCAGTGCGACGTCGCTCCGCTGTCGGAGTGGCTCGCCCCGCACGACGTTGAGTCGGCACATCGGATCGGGGGTCTCGTAGTTCAGCGTCATCGGGATCGTGCGGTGCCGCAAGGCGAGCACGCTCCCGGCCAGTTCCACGGCTCCGGATCCGGCATCGAACGTGCCGAAATAGCTCTTGAGCGCCGTCACCGGGATGCGATCCGCCTCACTCCCCAGAGATTCGTGGTAGGCCCGCGCCTCGACCCAGTCATCCCGTCGGGTGCTCTTGCCGTTCGCGTTGATATGGCCGATCTCGGACGGCCTGATCTGTGCCCGTCTGAGGGCCGACTGCACGGCACGTACGATCCCCTTGCCTTCGGAGCCGTTCCGGGACCGTCTGCCGTCACACCCGCCGGCGACGCCCAGCACCTCGGCGTAGATGTCTGCTCCGCGGGCCACGGCATGAGCAAAGCGCTCGATGACGAACACCGCTGCTCCCTCGCCGACGATCGTGCCGTCGCGGTCACGGTCGAAAGGTCGACAGGCCCGGCTGGGATCGTCCTGGTGAGACAGGTGATCGATGAGATTGAGGCGGGCAATGTCGATGGGATCGATGCGGGAACTGCAGGCTCCGACGATCATCGCGTCGGCATGTCCCCGCTGAATAACCCGGATTGCCTCCGCCAGTGCCAGCAGGGCCGAGGCCTCGCCGCTGGTGATGGTGTTGTTCGGTCCGCGGGCGTCATGCTCGATGGCGACATGACACGCGGGCATGTTGGGGAGCTGTCGCAGCAGCCAGAGGGGGGCAATTTTC
This sequence comes from uncultured Planctomycetaceae bacterium, assembly GCA_963715185.1. GTDB lineage: Bacteria > Planctomycetota > Planctomycetia > Planctomycetales > Planctomycetaceae > CAVPPT01. The sequence goes on along the minus strand of CAVQRG010000003.1, from coordinate 590,048 downwards.
CCCATGCCGTCGTCACCCCGGCGCGAGTACCCGTCTCGCTGGCTTGGGTCGGCGTAGTCGGCAGCCGCGTCGGCCAGTTCCTGGGGGGTAAAGGCCATATGCCCGGTCCCGAACTCGACGCCAAGTCGATCGGGGTCGACGTCGCCGGGCTGGAGACGCGAGTCGGTCATCGCCAGTGAGGCCGCCGACACCCCAAGCTGGATGTCGCGCGACATGACCTTCAGAAACTTCTTCTGGTAGACGTACGCCAGCGGATCGAAGTCGCAGATCTCCGCCGCCAGCTTGGAGGGGAGTTCGTCGTTCGGGAGTGACTGCAGGAAATCGATCCCGGACCGTCCGCCGACGAGATTTCGCCAGAAGCGATCTTTGCCGATCCCGACGGGGGAGACGACACCGATCCCGGTGATCACCACACGAGGAGTGTTGGATCCAGCCATCATAGCCTGTCTTCACAGCCTGACCTGCCGCCTGCCGCCCCGTAATCGTTATCGGAGTTTCAGACGCGCATGCTGAGCCGGACCTGGCAGATGAACCTTCAAGATGGTTCTCAGCAGTCACGATCACTCAAGACCGGAAAGACTCCTCGTCCTACTCTCCCTTTCCCAGCTTCAGGAGGGTTGGACACATCGTTCCTGTCCCAGCAATCATCCGTCCCAGCTCTCGTTCTGCCCACTCAAGCGAACACTCAATGCAGCCTGACCCTAGATGGGCAGATTCTTAATTCGAATTACACGCCAACCCAGCGGCACTGTCAAGCGCGTCAGGGAGAATGGCCTGCCACCGATCCTTCCTCAGTGGCCCATTTTCTCAATGCTGAGAAACCGCTGGTTCATCCAAGAGATTCGGTCCTGCAACGCTCACCGGGACGTGATCTCGCAATGACCCCGCAGCGACTCCTGTTTCAACGTGTTTCATTCGAATGGGTTGCGTGGTCCGACGCGACCTGCGGGCCGGCACGGGGAACCGGCCTGTCCCCGGGCAACTGGATCATTTCGCGTCACGACGACTGCCGTTGGTTGCCCAGTCTACCAGCAGATGAGGGCGGGAATCACGAATCGGCGCAAGATCGACGTCGGGAACGAATTCTGACGTCATTCGTGAGAAACTGAAGCAAAACCATTCCGCAATGGTCGCGACCGGCAATTTCTGCCGACTCCTGGCTGCGGGCCGCACGCTCGCAGTCAAACCGTCTGATCAGTCGACGCTCAAGGCTGCAGCAGTCGATGCGTCCAGCCGCCGGGCCCACGGTCATAAACGTCGCGTTCGTGCAGCCGGGCGGGCTGTCCGTGCCAGAACTCAATCCGCTCCGGGAGGAGGCGATAACCACGCCAGAATTCGGGGCGAGGAATGGTATCCCCCGGATGCATCGCATCGAAGCGGGCGACCTGCTCAAGCAGCAGCTCCCGGGAGTCGAGCGTCTGGGACTGCTGCGAGGCCCAGGCTCCGAGGCGGCTCTCACGCGGACGAGAGTTCCAGTAGGCGTCGGCCTCCTCGTCGGTGGCGGCCTCCACGCGGCCCTCAATTCGCACCTGTTGCTCCAGAACTTCCCAGTAAAAGCAGACGGCGGCGCGAGGATTGGCGGCGAGTTCGTTCCCCTTGCGGCTGCGTATGTTCGTGTAGAACACGACGCCGCGTGCATCAAACCCCCGCATCAGGACGAACCTGACGGAGGGTCGCCCGTCGGCATCGGCGGTGGCCAGCGCCATTGCAGCGGGCTCCTTCAGGCCCAGCGTCTCAGCCTGGGCAAAGCACTCACGCAGCCGCTGGATCGCCTCCTGATAGGTCGGTGAAGGTTCCGTCGAGTCTGTCACGCTTGGGCCAGTTCGTGTTCGAGGCAGGACTTGAGGTCCGGGAATTCGAATTGGAAGCCCGAGGCCTCCAGCTTCTTGGGAAGGACTCGCGCACTGGACAGCAGCAGGTCCTCGGCCATCTGACCGAGGGCCAGCTTTGCCATCATAGCCGGCATGGGGAAGATTGTCGGCCGGTGAAGTGCCTGTCCCAGGACCCGGGTAAACTCCCGGTTCGTCAACGGCTGCGGAGCGGTCGCATTGACCGGGCCGTGCAGGTCGTCGGCGTCGATCGCATAGCGGAACACACCGACGAGGTCAGCGAGTCCGATCCAGCTCCAGTACTGTTTCCCGGAGCCGACCACGCCTCCAACTCCCATCTTGAAGGGGAGCAGCATTTTAGCGAGTGCTCCGCCGCGAGGGCTCAGCACGATGCCGATTCGCACGTTCACAACCCGGATGCCGGCGTCGAGGGCTGGTGCGGTGGCGGCTTCCCATTCCTGACAGACCTCCGGAAGAAAGCCCTGTCCAGGTTCACTCCACTCATCAAGCTCGGCATCGCCGCGATTTCCGTAGTACCCGATCGCGGAGGCACACACCAGGACCCGGGGGCGCGACTCCATCCGGGCCAGGCTCTGGGCCAGAGCCGTCGTCCCCTGCACACGGCTGTCGCGGATGCGGCGCATCTTGGCATCGGTCCAGCGCCCGTCTGCGATGCCTTCGCCCGCCAGGTGGACGACGGCTTCGACATCCCGCAATTGGGTCGGGTCGACCAGGCCACTGGCCGGATCCCACTGGCCCTCGTGATCGTTGCGAGGGGTGCGTCGTACCAATGGCATGACCGATGCCCCGGCATCCTGCAGGGAATGGCCGAGCGCTGTCCCCACGAGTCCGCTGGCCCCCGTGATGGCCACGGTTCCCCGCGTCGTTGCTGCCCTGCTGCTGTGTGGGTCGCCCGAGATTTCAGTCATGATGTTCACCCTGCACCCCATTTCGTAACGGCACATGTTTGCGACGGCAACTGCCTGTGCCGTCTGCTCGAATGTTAGTCGTCGGGACCGGGGGCGGCCATGTTTCGGGCCGTTTTCTGCGGCGAAACTCACTGCCGTCGCCCTCGACCGCGAGGAGAGCGGAACTTGTTCGCCTGTGGGCCGGCGGCGCCTACAATACATGAAGATTGAACCCCATCCCGAACAGGCCGGTCAGTACCGATTAACGGCTGAGACGCTGGTGTCTCAGCCCCTCGATGAGGTATTCACATTCTTCAGCGATGCCCGGAATCTCGAGAGCATCACACCGAGCTGGCTGAAGTTTCAGGTGCTCACCCCGGAACCCCTGGAGATGCGACAGGGCACGTTGATCGACTATCGCCTGAAGGTGCATGGCGTGCCGCTGCGGTGGCAGAGCCGGATTGCCGTCTGGGAGCCGCCGCACCGTTTCGTGGATGAGCAGGTGCGCGGTCCTTATCGCCGCTGGTGGCACGAGCACATCTTCGAGAGTACAGACGGCGGGACGCGGTGCATCGATCGGGTGGACTATGCCGTCCCTGGTGGGGCGCTGGTGAACCGCCTGTTCGTCCGCCGCGACCTGGCGACCATCTTCGCCTATCGACAGCAGTGTCTGCGCGACATCTTCGCGACGGCGACTGCGGCGAGCTGACCACCGAACATGAGCCCTGTTCCCGACCTGCGAATCCGGCGCATCAACGACGCTCCCCTCCGGGCGAACGGCGATTTTGTACTGTACTGGATGATCGCGAACCGTCGGCCGGTCTGGAATTTCAGCCTGCAGCGGGCGCTCGAGTGGTCCGAGGCCCTGCAGAAGCCGCTCATTGTGCTGGAAGCGTTGCGTTGCGGATATCACTGGGCGAGCGATCGAATCCACCGCTTTGTCCTGCAGGGGATGTCGGACAATCGGCGGGTCTTGGCCGGCACCCCCTGTCGCTACTACGCCTATGTCGAGCCGGAACATCAGCATGGCCAGGGGCTGCTGGAGTCGCTGGCGGAGCGGGCCTGTGTGGTCGTCACCGACGAGTTCCCCTGCTTCTTCCTGCCGACCATGATTCGCATCGCGGGGCGGCGGATCCCGGTCTCGCTGGAGGCAGTCGACTCGAATGGCCTGCTGCCGTTGCGGGCCGCCGACAAGGTGTTCGCCCGTGCCTACGATTTTCGACGCTTCCTGCAGAAGCAGTTGGCCCCGCACCTCGGCGACCTCCCGCGCGCCAACCCCTTCGAGGGGATCGACCTGCCACCCGCGCCCCCGCTGCCTCGGGCAATCCTCCAACGGTGGCCGGAAGCCTCTGACGCACTGCTGGAGGCGACACCATCCCGGCTGGCGCCGCTGCCGATCGATCATGATGTGGTACCAGCGGTCTTCGAGGGAGGTCGACGGGCGGCCGAGCTCACACTGGCGACCTTCCTGAAGGACCGACTGGATCGCTACGCCGACGAGCGCAGCGAACCGGAGGCGGATGCCGCCAGCGGACTGTCGCCATATTTGCATTTCGGGCACGTCTCGGCTCACGAAGTATTCGCGGGGCTGGTCGAGCGGGAAGAGTGGTCCCCCGAGCAGCTGGGACCCTCGACCAGTGGTGCCCGTGAAGGCTGGTGGGGCATGAGTCCGCCGGCCGAGAGCTTCCTCGACGAACTCATCACCTGGCGGGAACTGGGCTACAACATGTGCTCGCAGCGGGACGACTATGACCGATACGAGTCGCTCCCCGACTGGGCGCAACAGACCCTCGCCGACCATGCCGACGATCCGCGGGAGTTTCTCTACGACCTCGCGCAGTTCGAAGCGGCCGTCACGCACGATGAACTCTGGAACGCGGCCCAGCGTCAACTCGTGACCGAGGGCGCATGCACAATTACCTGCGCATGCTCTGGGGGAAGAAGATCCTCGAATGGTCCGAGTCGCCTCAACAGGCGGCGGACATCATGATCCACCTGAACAACAAGTACGCCGTCGACGGTCGTAATCCCAATTCATACTCGGGCATCTTCTGGGTGCTGGGGCGTTACGATCGGGCCTGGGGTCCGGAACGTCCGATCTTTGGCAAGATCCGCTATATGAGCAGCGACAACACCCGGCGGAAGCTGAAGGTGCAGGGCTACGTCGACCGGTACTCCGACCCGGCCACTGGCCCGCGCTCGCTGTTCGACTGACGACCTGAGCGCCAACGACCACTCCGCCGGCACCACGCGGCGGGGCACCTAGAACGGCACCGGCAGCAGAAAGGCATGGTGCTCGAACAGGACGCGTCGCCCGTGCTCGCCGATGAACTGCGTGAAGTACAGCAGGAACACATACGCCGCGAGCAGGATCGCCAGCGCCAGGCGAACTCCCCAGCGCACGACACGGCCCGACGTCTTGCCCTGTTGCTGCCGCTCGACCGCGCGATGATAGGCCCAGCCCGTGACGACTTTCGCCGGATAGATGCTGGCGATGAAGATCAGCGTGATTGGCCACATGGCGTCGGGTGGGAGTAGAAACGCCTTGAACAGGTACAGCGGCAGCGCCAGCACATACACCACGACGATTGCCAGCAGCCAGGCCAGTGGCGCATGGGGAAACAGCCCGCGAACGGCCTTGAGTTCGAGGCCGGCCCGGAAACGGTTTTCCGTGGCAAAGCGGGCCTGCAGAAACGGCACCCACGCCAGCACCACCGCCAGCAACGCTCCTCCGACCACTGTCAGCAGCACCTGTGGGGCCTCGGGACCTTTTCCCGCGGCATAGACAGCGGTTGGCGGGACAAGCCAGATAAGCGCCACCGCAAACCCGCAACCCCAGCCAGAAGTGATGCCGCAGCCGCAGGCGACCGATGAACTCCCGGATGTGCGACGATGCCGTGTCCAGGTAGTCTCCGGCCTGCAGTCGTTCGCGCACCCAGCGGAAGTTCTTGAGCGGACGGACGAAGCAGCCGGGCGAGCCTCCTCGGGCCAGCGCCAGGCAGATGTGCACAGTCGAGACGAGCCAGCCGACACCCACCAGCAGATGCAGCAGTCGATCCGACAGGGAACCGGGATCGATCAACCGTGCATCTGCCGCGGCTCCGGCAAGCAGCCGCAGTGGCAGCAGACACAACCAGACACCCAGCGCGATCGAGCCGATGCGCGGCGCCAGGTTGAGGAGCGGAAAGGCCTCCCGCCAGCGCCCCTGACGTCCGAGTCGGCCCTCCACTTCCAGCAGATACCCCAACGCCAGAAAGTTGACCAGCGGGATCGCGGCGATGACCGCCAGCATCACGATCAGGCTGGCCAGTCCGAAGAGCAGCCGGATGGTCCACGCCAGGGCCTGCAGCGGATGCCGCCACGGCCGGGGAAAGGGGGGCAGCCGGCCCTGATCGTCCAGCAGGCTCGTGACGAGATCGACCGGAGGACTGGCGGACGCGCGGCCATCTTCCGCCGCAGGCGCGTCGGCACCGGATCGCATCTCCTCGACGGATTCGTCGGTCGTTTGAAGTTCCGCCGTATCGATCATCATCGTCACGCGTGCGATGTCGGGCCGCGAACCAGCGTTGCGTCTCTGTCCAGCATACCATGCGAGGCCGCCGCGAGTTTCAATCGGGATGCCTGAAACGTCACACGGGCTCGAGAGGTATACTGCAGAAGAGTCCTGCCGGGGCATTCGTGCACGGGGGGGTGAGTCTTGGCGTTTGCGGCCGGTTTCGCAGACACTCCCCAAGAATTGTCGAGGAGCGTCGAACAGCCTCCTGCCTGATCCGGAATTGACTGATGCGCATCAAACCTCTGCTGCCGCCTGCGCTGGTTGTGCTGGTCGTCGCCGCGTTGGCGGCGTATGCGGCGAGCACCGCGATCCGTGTCGAACCTGCGGTGCATGAAGATCCGAAGCTGAGCACCATCGGCAATGTTGTTGGCGAGGTGGACGCCGAACTGGCGAGGCTGTGGACCGAGCAGGGGCTCACGCCCGCGCCCCCGCTGCAGACATGACCGTGCTGCGTCGGCTCTCGCTGGCTCTGCATGGCACCATTCCCTCGCTGGAAGAGCTGCGCCGGTTCGAGGCGGACCAGGCTCCCGACAGGCTGGAGCGATGGACGGCGACCCTGCTGGAGGACCCGCGCTTTTCCGATTATTTCGCCGAACGACTGGCCCGGGCCTACGTGGGCAACGAAGGGGGGCAGTTCGTCGTATTTCGTCGGGACCGATTCACAGACTGGTTGAGCGAGCAACTCCGCGAACGACGCCCCTACGACGAGATCGTCCGGGACATGGTCTCCGGGCATGGCCTGTGGACCGGCGAGGCGGAAGTCAACTTCGTGACCGCCGGTTTCGCCAACGATGAATTCGATCAGAACAAGCTGACCGGGCGGACGGTGCGCGCTTTCCTCGGCCAGCGGATCGACTGTGCCCAGTGCCACGACCATCCGTTCGACGACTGGACCCAGCGGCAGTTTGAAGGACTGGCGGCACACTACGGGCAGGTTCAAATGTCGCTCGTCGGCGTGCATGACCAGCAGAGCGATCTGTTCGAGCTGCCGGTCGCGATGCACGAAGCTTTCGACCGCGGCGAAGTGACCGACGAGCTCCGCCGGGCCTTTCGGGACAACAAGCACAAGTTGCGGCAGTACGTGGCCATCGACGCCAGCACTCCCGGGAGCCTGTGGCTGATACGCGACTCGTACACCTCGCCCGAGGTGCAGCCTGCCGAGGTCGATCCCGCGGATGCGTCCCCGCCCCGGGACGCGGACGGGACGTACCGCTACGTCGTACGTCGAGAGGAGAATTGTCTGCGGGTCGGCACCGTCGAGGGGGAGTACCTCGTCGAGGATCGGGAGACGCTCGATACCCGGGTGGTGGAGCCGGATGTGCCGTTTCATCCGGAATGGCTCGGGACAGAGGGGACGCGGCGTGATCGACTGGCCGTCTGGGTGACGCATCCGGAGAACCGTCGCTTCGAACGGGCGATCGTGAATCGCGTCTGGGGACTGATGTTCGGCCGCCCCTTCGACGTCAACCGCCCTGTGGACGACCTGCCCGATCCTGACGACCCCTTCACCCGCGAACGGTTGCGGGTACTGGACCTGCTGGGGGCAGACTTCCGCGAGGAGGGTTGCGATCTGCGTCGGCTGATTGAGGTGATCGCGGCCACGCAGGCCTTTCGCCGGGACTCTCGTCCCGAGGGGGATGACGTTGAGGATCTTCAGAGTCTGGAGGACCGCTGGGCGGTCTTTCCGCTCACTCGATTGCGGCCCGAGCAGGTCATCGGGTCGATGCTGCAGGCCAGTTCCGTGAAGACGATCAACCAGAACTCCCATCTGTTTACGCGGGCCCGCCGCTTCTTCCGGGAGAAAGACTTCATCAACGAATTTGGCGACCTGGGAGACGATGAGCTGACAGATCGGGCCGGCACGATTCCGCAGGCCCTGTTGCGCATGAATGGCGAGTTTTCCCGGGAGATGTCGGAAGCCAATCCGTTCTCGGCCGCCGGCCGGATCGCGGGGTTTTCGTCGACACCCGAGAGACTGGTCGAGAACTGTTTTCTCGTCTGCCTGACGCGACGACCCACGACCGAGGAGCTGGAGCATCTGTTGCCGCAGTTCTCACCCGAGTCGACGTCGGGGGAAGGTGCCGTTCAGGATCTGATCTGGTCGCTCTACAATTCCCCCGAGTTTTCCTGGAACCATTGAGTGAGGAGGCAGGAGTAACGGAGTCGTTTGGAACAATGGCATCTGACTCTGTTCTTCTGGACGGATCACACACGGCTCCGGCCTGACACGCGCGATACTGATTCAGGGAGACCCAGATGGAATTGCACAGATCCATGCCGCTTTCGCGCCGCGATGCCCTCCGGTGGGCGGGAGGACTGGGTGTGTCGTTCCTGCTGCCGGGGCTAGGCCTGCGTGCGGCCGAGCGCCGGGGAGCCGAACGCCCCACGTCGCTGATCACGCTCTGGATGGCCGGCGGCCCCAGTCAGCTCGATACGTGGGATCCGCATCCGTCATCGAAGAACTCCGGACCGATTCAGGCGCTGCGGACCACGGTGCCCGAGCTGGAGGTCTCCCACCTGCTGCCGCAGATGGCCGAGCAGATGCATCACCTGTCGGTGATCCGCTCGCTGGTGTCGAAAGAGGGGGACCACGAACGGGGCACCTATTTCGTGCAGACCGGCTATCGTCCCGATCCGACCGTCGTGCACCCGGCGCTGGGGGCCATCCTGGCCGAAGAGCTGCCCGCTGATGCTCTCGAAATCCCGAGGCATGTGTCGCTGGCGTCCGGTGACGGATTCGAGCTCCCGCGGGGAGGATATCTGGGGGATGCGTTCGATGCGTTTCGCATCTACGACCCGGGTCGCAACATCAGCAACATGCAGATGCACGTGTCTGACGACCGGCAGCAGCGGCGGCTGTCGAACCTGGAAGTGTTGTCCCGCACCTTCCGCAGGGGGCGGGAACAGCAGGTGGATGACACGCTGCATCAGCATGTCATCGAACGGGCGCTGGACATGATGAGTTCTGAACAGTTGCGGGCGTTCGAGATCGACGAGGAACCCGCCGCGGTGGTCGAACGTTATGGCGACAGCCGGTTCGGTCGTGGGTGCCTGGTCGCCCGCCGACTGGTGCAGCAGGGCGTGCGCGCCGTGCAGGTGGTGCTGCAGGGCTTCGATACGCATGCCAACAACTACGCAGGACATGTCACGCAGTGCCGGCAGCTCGACCCGGCGTTCGCGGCGCTGGTGCAGGATCTTGTCGACCACGATCTGTACGACTCGACGATCGTGCTCTGCATCGGTGAGTTCGGCCGGACCCCTTGGATCAACCCGCTGGGGGGGCGCGACCACTGGCCCCACGGATTCTCGGCGGTCGTGGGGGGCGGGGGGCTCCGCCAGGGACTGGTGATCGGGGCCACGAATCCGGAGGTTGGAAACGAGGATCGCGTCAAGGGACCCAGCGACCCGATCGAGGTGCCCGACCTGTACGCGACCATTCTGCAGCAGATGGGGGTCGACTTCGCCCGTGAGATCATGACTCCGATTGGCCGGCCGCTCGCGCTCTGCCAGGGAACCGTTCTTGAACGACTGCTGACGTGAGACCGGTGGTCAGCGGTCGTCGCGGGGTTTAGACTGGGGGGTATGACATCTCCTAACACTCCCGTGCTGGACCGGATCGCGATCGTCGGAGTCGGGCTGATCGGCGGATCGATCGCGGCTGCCATCAAGTCCCGCAAGCTGGCACGGGAAGTGGTGGGCGTGGGCCGCAGTCGGGAACGCCTGGAAGCCGCCCGCGACGCCGGGCTGATCGACGCGCCCCTCACGCGTCTCGATGCCCTGCGGGAATGCTCGCTGGTGGTCGTCTGCACGCCCGTCGATCGCATTGTCGACGACGTCATGCGGGTTGCCGGGCAGTTGCCGGCCGGCACCCTCGTCACCGATGCGGGCAGCGTGAAAGAATCGATCTGCGCCGAGCTGGAGGGGGACACTGGACTTCCGGTGCAGTTCGTCGGTTCGCATCCGCTGGCCGGGTCTGAGCAGGGAGGCTGGGAGCATGCCGATGCCAACCTGTTCGCAGGGCGGACATGCGTCGTCACCCCGGTGCCGACGACCGCCGAAGCCGCCACGATCGCCGTCGAGCGGTTCTGGCGGTCGCTGGGGATGCGCACGGTCCGGATGTCCCCGGCCGAGCACGACCGCAAGCTGGCGCTGACGAGTCACCTGCCGCATGTGGCGGCCGCTGCTCTGGCGTCGCTGCTGTCTGCGGACGAGCTTGCACTGGCGGCGACCGGTTTTCGGGATACGACCCGCGTGGCTTCGGGCGATCCGCGGCTGTGGGCTCCGATCCTGCAGCAGAACTCCGAGGCCGTCGGCGCAGGGATCGACCGGTTGATCGATCGCCTGCAGGCTTTGAAGCAGGCCGCGGCGTCAGCAGACCAGACCGACCTGATTCGATTGCTGGACGAGGGGAAGTCGTCGCGCGAACGCGCTTCACCGTTCGTAGTGACCGGCCCAAGCCATTCACTCCTGGGGGGGGCGTTACAGACGGTCACCCCGACCAGGCGGTGGTTGGAAATCGGCAACTGCATCCGGAGCCAGCACGTCGAAGATCCGTTGTGTCAGCGCGCCCAGTCCCTGTCCGGTCGCCGATGAGATCAGCATCACCGGGCGACCGATGGCCTCGCTGAGAAGTTCTGCCAGCGGTTGTGCATCGGGGAGTTCGCACTTGGAGACGCAGACGATTTCCGGGCGTTCGACCAGGCTGGAGTCGAACAGCCGCATCTCTTCGCGAATCTGCTGGTAGTTCTCGAGCGGTTCGCTCTGGTCCATGGGTGAGGGTTCAATGAGGTGCACGAGCACGCGGGTCCGCTGGACATGCTTGAGGAACTCGTGCCCCAGTCCGATCCCGGCGTGAGCCCCTTCAATCAGTCCCGGGATGTCGGCCATGACGAACTGCCGGTCAAACCCGACCCGCACCAGACCGAGGTTGGGATACTTGGTGGTAAACGGATAGTCGGCGATTTCGGGTGTGGCGTTCGACATGCGGCTGAGGAGTGTCGACTTGCCGGCATTGGGTTTGCCGACCACGCCGACATCGGCGATCAGCTTCAGTTCGAGAATGACAGTGCGGATCTCGCCCGGTACGCCGTACTCGAATTCGCGGGGTGCCTGGTGGGTGGACGTGGCGAACCGCTTGTTGCCATGACCCCCTTTGCCACCGCGGGCCACGACGACTTCGTCACCGTCCTCGGCCAGATCGCGTAGCAGGTGCCCGTGCTCCTCATCCTTGACGATGGTGCCAGGCGGGACCAGCACGATCACGTCGTCGCCCCCCTTGCCGGTCCGCAGACTCCCCTGTCCATGTGCCCCGCGCCCGGCCCGCCAGTGTCGATGACCGGCGATGTTGGCCAGGCTCCCGAGGTTTCGCTCGGCGCGGATGATGACATCTCCTCCTTTGCCACCGTCACCTCCATCGGGGCCTCCGAGCGGCACGTGGGCCTCACGGCGGAAGCTCATGCAGCCATCGCCGCCGTCGCCGGCTTCGCAGGAGATCGTGACTCGATCGACAAACATGGTGGCGCGGGACGTCTCAGGGAAACGGGGGGAACGATTGCCTCAGCGGCATGTGATGGGCGATGATCGACCAGCGGAGTCGAGTTTGCAACCGCTGCGGGGCGTGTGCCGCGGGCCTGGGAGCAGGATCAGGTCTGGAGAACCAGTCCGAAGAATCTGGAAGAAAGGCAGAGCGACATGCCCGCAGACCCCTCACCCCCTTCGCCCTTCGTGCTGAAGTCGGAACGCGGACGGCATGAGATCTTTCCCGGCGTGACGGTCCACACGGCGGCGGGACAGGCGATGATGCTCAGCCTGGCGGAGATCGATCCTGGGGCCGAGGTCCAGTGGCACTCCCACCCCCACGAACAGGTGGGCATGGTCGTTCAGGGGCAGGCCCGCTTCCAGGTGGGAGACGCCGAGCAGGTTCTGGGACCGGGAGACATGTACCGCATTCCGGGGGGCGTGCGACATCGGGTGGTCGCCCTGTCCGAAGGCTGCGCGGCCTTGGACATCTTTCATCCCGTTCGCGAAGACTACCTGTGATCAGCCGCAGCCGGTGTCGCGGAACCGCTGGCGGTTCCGTAGGATAGCGATCGACCGTCCCGCGTGACCCGTTCGTCCATGCCCGCCGACGCTGCCGATGATCCCGCTCAAGGATAATATTCCGTCGCGGACCACGCCGTTCGTCAACCACACGATCATCGGCCTGTGTGCGCTGGTGTTCTTCCTGCAGCTCCGCGAGACGAAGGACGACCCGTCGCTGGTCGAGAAGTACGGGATGATTCCTGCCCGCATCTCGCATCCTGGCGAACCGGTGGAGATCCCGGTCGATCAGGTGATCGTGCGGACGCCGACAGGGCCGCAAGTGCGGCTCATCAAGCGAGAGGCGGCCCCGTCCGCGGTACCGGCCCCGCTCACATTGCTGACCTGCATCTTTCTGCACGGCGGGTGGATGCACTTCATCGGAAACATGTGGTTCCTGTACATCTTCGGGGACAACGTCGAAGACCGCTTCGGGCACCTCGGGTACGTGCTCTTCTACCTGGGGTGCGGGATCGCGGCGAGTCTCGCCCACTACCTGACGGCACCGGGTTCGGCCATGCCGACCATCGGGGCCAGCGGGGCGATCGCCGGCGTGATGGGGGCGTACTTCGTGTCGTATCCGCATGCGCGGGTGCTCACGCTGCTGCCGTTGTTCATCATCTGGGAAATCCTCGTGCTTCCCGCGGGGTTCTTCCTGGGTTTCTGGTTCCTGATTCAGTTCGTGCAGGGCTCGATGACCATGGGGGGCGAAGGGGCGGGTGTGGCCTGGTGGGCCCACATTGGTGGATTCGTGGCCGGGGTGGCCGTCACACTGATCCTCGATCGCCTGCACCTGCTGCGACCGCGGGTGGACAAGATCCGTCCGCGTACCGATCACATGCGGATGTACCGCGTCACCCCGGGTCGGGGTGGCTGGAGCTGACGCAATCCGAATACACCGGTCTCACAGACGCGACGATGCCCAGGAGAGTCTCATGACAAACCGCTTCCCAGTGATTCTCACCGTCCCGCTGCTGTTCACGCTGGTGGCAGGGCTCGCGCAGGGGGCTCCCCCGAACTTCGTGTTCATCCTGGTCGACGATCTGGGCTACAGGGACATCGGGGCCAACAACCCCGACACGTTCTATGAGACACCGAACGTCGACCGGCTGGCGGCGGAGGGCATGCGTTTCACCCAGGGGTATGCCGCAAACCCGGTGTGCAGCCCGACGCGCTTCAGCCTGATGACGGGCCGACATCCCACGCGTGCTGCTGCGACGAATTTCTTCTCCGGCAAGCGGGCAGGGCGGTTCCGGCCGGCGCCGTTCAACGATGTCATGCCCCTCGAAGAAGTGACGCTGGCGGAAGCCCTGCAGGCCGGCGGCTATCAGACCGCCTTCCTGGGCAAGTGGCATCTGGGGCCGACTGCCGAGTACTGGCCGGAACGGCAGGGGTTCGACTTCAACGTGGGCGGGCATCAGGCCGGGTCGCCACCCGGTGGGTACTTTGCCCCGTGGAAGAATCCGCGTCTCGAGAACGGTCCGACTGGTCAGTTCCTCACGGAGCGGCTGGCGGATGAGGCGATCAAGCTGCTGGACACGATGCGGGACGGCCCGTTTCTGCTCTATCTGTCTTATCACACTGTGCATACGCCGCTGCAGGCACCCGCCGACCTCGTGCGCAAGTATGAAGCGAAAGCGGAACGTCTGGGTCTGACCGGCCGCGCACAGTTTGCCAGTGAGGAACAGGTGTTTCCGGGTGAAGCGGACCGACAGGTCCGGGTTCTCCAGAAGCACGCCACGTATGCCGCGATGGTGGAGAGCATGGATACTCACACCGGCCGGGTGCTGCAGAAGGTGCGCGACCTCGGCCTGGGAGAGAACACCGTGGTCTGCTTCTTCTCGGACAACGGCGGGCTCGCGACCTCGGAAGGGTGGCCGACCTCCAATCTGCCGCTGCGGGGCGGGAAAGGCTGGCTGTACGAAGGGGGGATCCGCGAACCGATGATCATCACGTGGCCGGGGGTCGCACGGGCGGGAAGTGTGTGCGACCATCCGGTGGTCAGCATGGACTTCTATCCGACGCTGCTGGAGATCGCGGGGCTGCCACTGCGTCCGGGGCAACACCTGGATGGTGTCAGCCTGGTGCCGTTGCTGAAGGGGGCGGCGTCGCTGCCGGCGCGGGCCCTGTACTGGCATTATCCGCACTACTCGAACCAAGGTGGCTTTCCCGGCGCCGCGATGCGGGAGGGAGACCTCAAACTCATCGAGCGATTCGAGGATGGGCGCGTGCACCTGTTCGACCTGGCGGCCGACGTGGGTGAGCGGCAGGATCTGGCTGAGCAGCGGCCCGAGGTGGTCCACCAGATGCGGGGCCGCCTGCATGCATGGTATGATGAGGTCGACGCGCGGTTTCTCGAACCGCTGGAGGGCCGGGAACCTTGGCGACCGCATCCTCGATGAAAACTACACCTGAGACGGGCTGAGGGGAGAGCTGCTCTTGCCGACGGTACTTGTTGTTGATGATTCCGGCGTGGATCGCCGATTGGTGGCGGGTCTGCTGCAGAAACAGGCGGGCTGGTCCGTTCAACTGGCCAGCAACGGGCGCGAGGCGTTGACGCACCTCAAGCCGCCGCTGCCCGATGCGATCGTGACCGACCTGCAGATGCCCGAAATGAACGGGCTGGAGCTGGTCGCGGCGGTGAAGGAGGACTACCCCTTCGTGCCGGTGATCCTGCTCACGGCGCATGGCAGCGAAGAGATTGCGGCCCAGGCGTTGCGCGAGGGGGCGGCGAGCTACGTTGCCAAGCACCGCATCACAGCGGATCTCGTCAGTACCGTGCAGCGGATACTGCAGGCGGCGCAGGATGACCGGTCGGGAACGCGGCTGATGCATCATCTGTCGTCGAGCGAGCAGATCTTTCTGCTGCGCAACGATCCGGAGCTGATCCGTGCGATCGCGCGGCATGTGCAGCAGCAACTTCGTTGCCTGCCGCTGGCGGACGAGATCGAACGTTTCCGAGTCAGCCTGGCGGTCGAAGAGGCGCTGAAGAACGCCGCCGTCCATGGCAACCTGGAGGTGTGCTCCTCCACCAGGCAACTGATGGCGGAGGAGATGGAGAAGCTGATTCAGCAGCGGTCACTGGAATTCGAGTATGCCCGGCGGCGGATTCACCTGGAGATCCGCATCGACCGGGAGCGGGCAGAGTTCGTGATTCGGGACGAGGGCCCCGGTTTTGACCATGCGAGCCTGGCCGCCGAGCAGGCACTCGCCAATCAGGATGAGACATCGTCCCGGGGGTTGTGGCTGATCCGGACCATCATGGACGATGTGCGGTTCAACGAACGAGGGAACGAAGTGACGCTGTTCAAGCGGGCCCTGACGGTTTCCGATCTGGTCGAGGACGACTAAGGCGGGGGAATCGGTCTGCCGGTGGGGAGGGAACGGCCCCCAATGGTGGCGAAAGTCGGGGGAAGGGATGGCCCTTGTCTCCGGGTCTCGGGATGCTTAGACTGTCGCGTCTGGTTTCCTGAACACTTACCGGCAGATGTCGCGTTGATCGCGAGGCGGCGGACTGACATGAAAGACGGCATTCACCCCGATTACCACCCCGTGGTGTTCTTCGACCGCGGAGCGGACTTCAAATTCCTCACCCGTTCCACGCTGACGTCCAAGGAGACGATCAAGTGGGAGGATGGGAATGAGTACCCGCTGGTGTACGTGGATATCAGCTCGGCTTCGCATCCGTTCTACACGGGTAAGATGAAGTACGTCGACACGGCCGGGCGCGTCGAGAAGTTCCAGAAGAAGTACAACTGGGGCAAGAAGAAGGGCGAGGATTAGCGTTGGCGGTCGCGGGGCGACGTTCGCGCGGCTGCCAGCCGCAGTCAACGATCCCTCCTTCCCGCCTGGCAGTGAAGTCGTTCGCTGCGGGGGGCTGGATTCCACCCTGAGCAGACACGCGACCCATGTTCCCCAGCCTGGAAACCAAGCTCAAACGCTTCGAAGAACTGGAGCAGCAGCTTCAGGATCCGGCGGTGCTGACGAACACCGATCGCTTTCTCGAAGTGAACCGGGAGTACGGCGGCCTGAAGAAGGTGGCCGCCTCGGTTCGCGAGTACCATCGGCTGGCCGCCGACATCGCAGCGGCAGAGGCGATGCTCGCTGAAGAGACCGATGCCGAGTCGCGAGAGTATGCGCAGTCCGAGCTCAACGCGTTGCACAAGCAGCGCGCGGATCTTGAGGTCGATCTCGAAGATCTGGCCACGGCGGGGGATTCGATCTCGCGCGGGGCGTTGATTATGGAGATTCGCGCGGGCACCGGAGGGGACGAAGCGGCCCTGTTCGCAGGGGATCTGTTCGAGATGTACTCGGCCTTTGTGCAGGAGCGCGGCTGGAAGCTCGAAGTGATCGACGCCAGCCACTCGGACATGGGGGGCTACAAGGACATCACCTTCTCGGTCGCGGGGGAGGGGGCCTACCACCAACTGCAGTTCGAAAGCGGCGGGCATCGAGTCCAGCGCGTTCCGGAAACCGAATCGCAAGGCCGCATCCATACGTCGGCGGCCACGGTGGCCGTGCTGCCCGAAGCGACTGAGGTGGAGGTCGAGATCAAGCCCGACGACATCGAGATCGACACCATGCGGGCCGGTGGACCCGGGGGCCAGAAGGTCAACAAGACCGAGAGCGCGGTCCGCATCACGCATCTGCCCTCGGGGATCGTCGTCAAGTGCCAGGACGAGAAGAGTCAGCACAAGAACAAGGCGAAGGCCATGCGCGTGCTTCGCAGCCGCCTGCTCGAACACAAGCAGCAGGAGGCCGCCTCCGAGCGCGCCGAGCGCGTCGCACACTGATCGGCTCGGGGGACCGCAGCGAGCGGATCCGCACGTACAACTTTCCACAAGGGCGGGTCACCGATCATCGCATCGGATTGACGCTGTACAAGCTCGATCAGGTTATGCTCGGGCACCTCGACGAACTGGTGGCAGAACTCGTCGAGTTTGACCGGCAGGAACGTCTGAAGGGAGCAGCGACGTGAGAGAGGTGCCCGCGTGACGCCTGCGCCCCCTGCCGCGGACGGCGAATGGACGGTGCGGCGTGTGCTGGAGTGGACAACGCGGCATCTGGGCGAGCAGGGCAGCAGTTCGCCCCGCCTGGATGCTGAACTGCTGCTGGCCCATGCCCGCGGCTGCCCGCGCATTCAGCTCTATACGCACTTCGACGACGTGCTCTCGGCCGAGGTCCGCGGCCGCATGCGTGAACTCGTGCGTCGCCGGGCGACCGCCGAGCCGGTGGCCTACCTCGTCGGCCATCGCGAGTTCTTCAGCCTGGACTTCGTGACCCGTCCAGGGGTGTTCATTCCCCGGCCGGAGACGGAACTGCTGGTGATGCAGGTGCTGGAACACTTGCAGGGCCGCACAACACCACGGGTGCTCGACCTCTGTACGGGCACCGGCTGCATTGCGGTGGCTGTGGCCGTCAATCTGCCCGGAGCACAACTGACGGCCATCGATGCGAGCCCGGACGCCCTGCAGGTGGCGGCGCGGAATGCCGAGCGTCATCAGGTGCACAATCGGATCACGCTGCTCGAAGGGGACCTGTTCGCTCCGCTTCCGGCAGGTCAGCGGTTCGATGTGATCGTGAGCAATCCTCCCTACGTCGCGACGGTGGACGAACCGACGCTGCCGCCCGATGTGCGTCTGCACGAGCCTCCCGCCGCTCTGTATGCCGGCGCGGATGGACTCGATGTCATTCGCCGCATCATTTGCGACGCTCCGCGGTACCTCGCCGAACAGGGTTACCTGCTGCTGGAATTCAGCCCCGAACAGGCGGAGGCTGTTCAGCAACTGCTGGCCGAGTCGGGACGTTTCGAGAACGTGGCAGTGCGCAACGATCTGGCCCAGGCAGCCCGGATCGTGTCCTCACGGCTGATCTAGCTGCCGCTGCCGCACGGCGACGCGTCGGCTTCCGGGCCAGCCATAACGCAGGGCGTAGCCGTACCAGCGGAGGTAGCGGGGGAGCCACCGGAACAGACGGAAGCGCGATTCACCGGCGGTGCGGTCGGACCAGGTGGTGGGGATCTCGGCGATCGGCTCGCCGCGGACGAAGGCCTTGGCCGTCAGTTCGAGTGCGATCTCGAAACCGTGACTGCTCTCGATGCCCAGTTCGTTGACGAGGGCGGCATCGTACAGGCGAAAGTTGTTCGTCGCATCATGGGTCGGGAAGCCAATGAGACGATGCAGCGACAGGCCCGCGAGGCGGCTGAGTTGGCGCTTGAGCCACGGGCCGCCCCGCTGCTCGCCCCCCTCCATGTAGCGGGAGGCGCACACCACGCGATTCCCCCGGGCATGCAGCCGCCGCATCGCGTGCACGTTCCGCAGGTCGTCGGAGAGGTCCGCCATCATCACCAGTGCCGGTCCGGTGGGTGTCGCCTGAAACCCGGCCCGGATGGCATTGGCCGGTCCGCGGCCCAGCGTGTTCTTGAGCAGAATCAGCCATGAGCGTTCCGCCGCCAGATTCTGAGCCACCGGGAGAGTGGTGTCCTGGTCGAAGTCGTACACCATCAGCACCGAGAAGGGGGGAGCGATTTGCTGCTCGATGGCTTCGATCAGCCGGGGGAAGTTCTCTCCCTCGTTGTACACCGGGACAATGATCGTGAGCTTTGCGAACTGCCCATCGATGGTCATCGCGGGCGCGATCTGGTCGACGACCGTGTTCGACATCTCCAGTTCGTCGGTCTCGGCGCCGATCAGATGGTCCCGAGGTTGATCTGCTCGCGGATCCATGGGATGACTTCGTCCAATAGGGAGTCCAGGGAGGTGCGGGCCTCGAAGCCCAGCAGCTCTCGCGCCTTCGTGACATCCGGCGAACGATACGCCACATCGTGAGCGAATGGTTCGTCGCTGACCCAGGCGAACGGTCGGTCCGGCCCGTGGACTTTCCGCCAGATCAGTTCTGCCAGTTCGAGCACCGTGGTGGCCGTGGCCGTCGAGATGTTGAAGTCTTCGCCGAGTGCGGCGGGGTGTTCGACGCAGATGCGAATCCCGCGGGCCAGATCACCCCCGTAAGTATAGTGCCGCACCTGGCTCCCGTCCCCCAGCAGATGCAGCGGGTCCTGGCCTTTGAGGACTTTCTGCACGAGATCGGGCACGACATGGCTGAGGGCGAGCTGGACATCCCCCGAATAGACCTCTTCGTCAGACAGCGCCCGCCGCTCGCCGATCCCGACACAGTTGAACGGGCGGACGATGGTGTAGGGGAGTCCATACTGCTGGTGGGCGCCGCGGGCGAAGTATTCGCAGGCCAGCTTCTGGAATCCATAGGTCGAGGAAGGGGGCGGACTGCGCCGTTCGGCCCCCTCGGGAGTGGGAAACTCGGTCGCGTTTTCGAAGACCATCGAAGACGACATCACCGTGATCTTCTCGAGCCCCCCCGCGCGATGAGCATCGATGGCGGCCTCGAAGGCCGCCGCCGTAATCCGCTCGTTCTCCGCCAGCAGGTCGAACGCCAGCCGGTGGAAGTACGAGATCCCTCCGATCATCGCCGCCCCGGCGACGAACTGGCGCAACCCTCGAGCAGCTCGCGCAGCAGGTCGACGTCCTTGGCGTCCCCCGCCACGAACGTGTATCGCGGATGCCCGGCATACGGAACCGAAACGTCCCCATACTTCGAGAAGTTGTCCAGTCCCACGACGTCGTAGCCGGCGTCGAGAAACTCTGTCACAAGATACGAGCCGATGAAGCCCGCCGAGCCGGTAATGAGGATCTTCATCGTCTATTCCTGAAAGCCCGAGGGTTGCCACCCCCGGGCTGTGTGTGTCTGGGCAGTGCACCTTAGCTGTTCAGGAAGCCGAACACATCGACGACTTCCTTGTCGGTCTGGAGCGAGCGGTACTCGTCGTGGCAGGCCCCGAGGATGAGCACGTCGGATTCGCGCAGCACCCCGCCGAGCGAGACGAACGAGGGATCGTCTATATAGGGGTCGGTGCAAAGGACGTGTCGGGCTTCCATCACCAGAATCTTCCGTAGCTTGTACGACAGCGAACTGCGGGGGTCGTCGCAGTTCCCCTTGAAGGCCATTCCCAGAATGCCCACGGTCATCCGGGTCAGGTCCATCCGCCGCTTGAGCTGTTCGATCACGAAGCTCGGCAGTCCCTCATTGACCATCATCGCGTGCTGGCCGAGCGTCAGCAGGTTGTGGTTGAACGATCCGAGCTGCATCGTGTCCTTGAGCAGGCAGGGTCCACCGGCGAATCCGGAGCGGGCGAACCCCCGCATCCGCGGGTAGTCGGTCGTCATCGCCTCGTAGATCCGCTGGAAGTCGGCCCCGTAACGCTCGGTCAGCATGTAGAACTGGTTCGAGATCGCGAAGTTGATGTACCGATAGGAATTGGTGAACAGTTTGGCCAGCTCCGCTTCCACCGGAGAGAGCTCAACCACTTCCGCCCCGAAATCGTTAAAAAATTCCCGGGCACGGTCCATGGCTCGCGGCGTGCACCCCGACACGAGTTGCGGCAGCGTCGTCAGTTCCTGCAGGGCGTAACCCTGTGCGATGCGTTCGGGGCAGTAGGCGACATCGACCGCCAGTCCCCGGTCGGTGATCAGCCGGCCCAGCCGGTCGGTGACTCCGGGAAACACGGTGCTGCGGATGAGGAGCAACTGCCCGTCGCGCATGTGATCGAGGGCCTCGTGCACGACGCGGTCGAACGTGCGGATGTTGGGGTCGAGGTACTCATCCACAGGTGTGCCGATCGTCACGATCACCACGTCCTGTGCGGAGAGTTCCTTGAGATCGGAGCGGAGGATCAACCGGCCCGATGCCAGACACTTGGGCAGGAGTTCATCGGCCCCGCGCTCGTGGAAAGGAAGCTGCCCACGGCGGATCGTCTCGAGCGTCGCTTCGTTGATGTCGATGATGCTGACGGTATGGCCCCGGTGGCAGAGCGCCAGCCCGAACGGCAGTCCGACATGCCCTCCTCCGCCGACGATACTCACCTGCAGTGCCACGAATTCCTGCTCCCAATGACTGACAACCTCCAGAGTCTATGGCACACGTAGTGCCCTGTGCCACCGGCCTCGCGAGTGCGAAGTGAGAAGTGAGGGGCCAGAAGGAAGGAGCGCAGGGAGCGGGATGGGAAATTGAGGATGGAGAATTCTGTCTTTTGTCGCTCAGTGCTTCACCCGCCGCTCGCCCATACGTGCCGCGCGTGTTCACCCTCCTCACTGCTGACTACTCACTCCCTTTCACCTCCCGGGATGGCGATACACCTCCGCATAGCACGAAAATGGGTCCTCGCGATCACCGAAGGTATTCACGAGTTCACCCCCGAGTCGCTGCGGCAGATTGTTGTCGAGCGCGTAACGACTGGCGATCAGGTAGTCCCAGTCGTGATCGCTGCACTGGAAGTAAATGCCGACGTCGACCCCGAGAAGAGTGGGCCGTCCCGAGAGATACCAGTCGTACACAAACGCCGGATCGACGGTGTATTCGCGCCTCTGCAGGCAGTTCGGCGAGCATCTCCTCGACGAATCGATGCCGGTCGTAGTTGGCATCGTCCCAGTGCCGCAGATGAGCGAGGGTGGTCCGCAGTCCGCTGCCGGGGAGCAGTGCGAGTCCCAGCAGCAGCCCGGCGGCGAGCGTGACCAGCCGGGGGCGTCCAAAGTTCGCAGTGATGAGGTCTCCCGTCACCACCAGTGTCCGCGCCAGGCACAAAGACAACAGTGCGCCCGGATAACTCCAGTAGCCTTTGGTGGGATGCGGGCCGGCACAGACAGGCAGCAGATAGATGCTGGACCACGCGAGCACTAACAACATCCGAGCGCGTGGTGATCCACGGCGGACGTCGATAAGAGTCGCGCCGAGCAATCCCCCGGCCATCAACAGGCACGGCACAAGACCGGCATGTTCCCACACCAGCCGGCTGTGATAGGTCAGCGACTCCCACGGCCACACCATGCGGGACAGCAGGCCTCCGCTCGACCGGTCGACCACATTTCCGAAGAACTGATGGCGAAACAGGTGAGGCTGGGCGACGATCTGCGGCAGCCAGAGCAGCAGGGGCAGCAGCGTCGCGGTGACGAGGATGGTCAGGGACGTGAGGCGTGTCCGCCAGCCAGGCGTCCACAGGGCCACCACCAAGGCCGCCTGGAGGCAGACCACGAGGGCGAACGGATGGGTCAGGCCGGCCAGTCCCAGCAACAGGCCTGTGATGACCAGCCAGCGACGGCCGGTGGGTTCTCCCTGCCATCTGCAAAGGCTGGCCACCGCCCCCAGCCCGAACATGGTGCAAAGCATGTCAGGTCGGGCCGTGATCGCCGGAAAGTAGAATACCCGCGATAGCGAATAGACGCCTGCCGCGACGAGCCCCGACCGGGCATCACCCGAGCAGCGACATCCGAGGTGATAAACGATGATGACCGCAACCAGGCCTGCGATGGCGGAGGTCAGTCGCGACGTCCCGTAACCGGGCGGCAGCAGCTTGTGCAGGGGGGCCTGCCAGTAGAAGAACGCAGGCGGCAGAGCGAACAGCGAGACATCCGCATAGTAGAACACACTCTCGGGGTTGCGTCCCGGTGCGTAGGGAACCCGGGGCCAGTCTGCCTGGGCCACCGTCCAGCCTGGGATGGCGAACCAGTCCTCGTCCATGCCTCCGGGGGCTCGCCACAGTACCGGTCCGCGCAGCAACAGAAACGCCGCGATGATTCCCGCCAGGCACCACGCGTCCCTGCGGGTTGGCAGCTCTCGGCAATCCATGTCCTCCGCCATCGGCCTCACCCCGTCCCCAGTGCATGCCTTGGCGTCTTCACGGACCACGGCCGTTTCGCTGTCGCCCTCTCTGTCCTCGCCGGCCTGATATAGTGTGTCCGTGTGGCACCGTCGTTGTCCAGCGGGACATCCACAGGCCGGGAGGCCGAAGGCCGCCGCTGCGGGAACCGGGTTGGGGTGGCGTTCACGTCAGGCCGCCGAACTGGCGAACCGCCTCGTACAGGACGGTGTTGGCAGTGCTGGCCAGGTTCAGACTGCGGACGGCCTCGCGCATGGGGAGCTTCAGGCAACGGTGGGCATGCTTCTGCCGGAGTGCTGCGGGCAGGCCGCGAGTCTCGCTGCCGAACACCAGCACATCGCCCGGTGAAAAGTCGGCCTCCCAGATCAGCCGGTCGGCAAACTTCGTGAGCAGCCAGGTCCGGCGTCCATCCAGTTTGTGCATCAATTGCTGCCAGTCGTCGACCGCTTCCCAGTCGACATGTTCCCAGTAATCCATGCCCGCCCGCTTGAGGTATCGGTCTGCGAGGCGAAAGCCGAGCGGCCGGACCAGCCACAGCTTGGCTCCCACGGCAGCGCAGCTGCGGGCAATGTTGCCGGCATTCTGCGGGATGTCGGGCTGATACAACACAACGTGCAGCAGGGGTTCAGACACGCGGGGACCTCACGATGCGCAAGTCAGTTCCGCCGTCCGGGCGACGTGATTCGTCTGCCGTGGATCGCGGGATTCTCTGAACAGCGCCCATTGACAACGACGCCGTTCGGGGGACTATCGTACTGATTCGGTCGGATGTGGACGATCACCGGGAGGCGATCGCTGCGGCAGGGCTCCCGATTCCGGGGGGCAGGTCTTACAGGTTACCGTTCGGTTTTTCTGCGGGATCCTGGCTGCTTTTACGCGTCTGATTGATGGCGGCGGGGGCACCACGGGCGCGGTCCCGACAGGGATGTTACACCCCGCCGAGAGTTCGGGCTTTTTTGTGGCGGAGATCTGTCTGGAGTGACAACGGATACGACGGCTTCACTGGCGGTGCCGGTTCAGCAACCTCAGTCTGCGGAGAGTTGGAACCAGCGATCGATTCGGCTTTCGATGGATACGGATGTCTCCCTGGAGGGGGACTTTGACCGGCTGCACCTCGTGGTGACCGACGACGGCGTGTCGGTGGCCCGCGATGCCGGTGGGGCGGATGTTGTTCGTGCGCTCGACTGGTCGCAGATCGACGAGGTGCGGACCACGGTCGGCGTCGGCTCCGGGCGGTTGCAGGCCAAGGTGGGCGACGAATGGGTCGACCTGCTGCGGTTCTCCAACACCCTGGCGCATCGCTTCGACAAGGTGGCCCGCCGGCTGGATATCTGGGCCCGCGAGGGAGTGCCCGCGCAAGGTCAGGATGACGTCGACCTGCTTGCCGACGTCGATCCGCCCGCCTGCCCGAAGTGTGAGCTGCGGCTCCCCCCACGGCAGGACAGTTGTCCGCGCTGTCTGCCGCGGCGGCAACTGCTGCAGCGCGCGTGGACGCTGATGGCCCCGTACTGGCGCGGTTCGCTGGGTCTGTGTCTGCTGACGATCGTGGGTGTGATCGCCGAGCTCATTCCCCCCAAACTGCAGCAGTACATGGTCGACCACCTGCTGTCGCCTTCTCCCGGCACGCAGCCGGTCGCGGATGTCCGGACGGCGCTGCTGGTCGTGGTGCTGGCGCTGGCGTTGTCGCGGATCGTGCTCTCGGTCGTGGGTGTGTTCAAGGGTCGGCTGGCGACTGCGATCGGCTCGGGGCTGACCTGCAGCCTCCGCAAAGAGATGGTGGCCAAGCTGCAGAATCTGGCGGTCGCCTACTACGACCGCCACCAGGTGGGGTCGATGATCAGTCGCGTGGCCCACGACAGCGAAGTGCTGCACGGGCTGATGCATCAGTTGACCGGCGGGTTCCTGCTGCAGACGGTGCAACTGGTTGGCGTCGGCGCGATGCTGCTCTGGCTCAATCCCAAGCTGGCGATGTTCACGCTGATCCCCGTGCCCGCTCGTGTTTCTCGGCACCTGGATCTTCTGGCGGGCCGTCTACCCGCGCTATTACCGCTTGTGGGACGCCTCCGTCGAAGCAGATTTCGGCACTCAACGGCATGCTGTCGGGGATTCGCATCGTCAAGGCGTTTGCCCAGGAGGACCGGGAATACGACCGGTTTGCGACGGCGGCCGACCGACTGCGCGACTGGCGACTGTGGGTCGAGCATGCCAGTTCCCGGTACGCCGCCACGATGCAACTGGTGTTCAGCCTCGGCGGGCTGATCGTCTGGTACGTCGGCGGACGTGACGTGATCGGCGACGAGATGACGCTGGGCCAGTTGATCGCGTTTCTGGCCTACCTGGCGATGTTCTACGCTCCGCTGGGCGCGCTGTCGAACTTCACCGCGTGGCTGACGAGTTTCCTGTCCGGCAGCAAGCGGGTCTTCGAGTTGCTCGATACTCCTGTCACGATCAACGAACCCGTCCGAACCCACCTCCTGGGAAAACCCCCGCGGGGAGGTGCGATTCGAAGGGGTCACGTTCGGCTACGATCCGCATCAGCCTGTCTCTGCGGGATGTCTCGTTCTCGGTGCAGGCCGGGGAAATGGTGGGCATCGTCGGTCGTAGCGGCTCCGGCAAGAGCACGCTGGTGAACCTGCTCAGCCGCCTGTACGACGTGCAGGACGGCCGCGTGACGATCGATGGCATCGATGTTCGGGATCTTGCTGCTCACGAACTGCGGGCGCATCTGGGTGTTGTGTTCCAGGAGTCGTTCCTCTTCCGGGGAACGATCTGGGACAACCTCGCGTACGGTCAGCCGGCGACCTCCATCGACGAGGGACTGGCGGCTGCACGGGCCGCGGGTGCCCATGACTTCATCTGCCGCACGCAGCTGGGATACGAAACCCAACTCGGGGAACGGGGGGCAGGGTTGTCGGGAGGCGAGAAGCAGCGGCTCTCGATCGCCCGTACGCTGCTGTACGACCCGCAGATTCTGGTGCTCGATGAAGCGACCAGCAACATCGATGCAGAGGCCGAGCGGAGCATTCAGAAGGCCCTCGAAGTTCTCGTTCGCGGCCGGACGACGATTGCCATCGCCCATCGCCTCTCGACGCTGCGCAACGCCGATCGCATCCTGGTGTTCGATCGAGGCCGGCTTGTCGAGCAGGGGAGCCATGCCGAACTGCTCCAGCAGGATGGTGTCTACGCCCGCCTGGTGCGGATCCAGACGCAGGTCTCCAAGGATCCCAATGTCGATCGACTGCTGGTGCACTCCGAGGACGTCGCCCCTCCCGCAGTGGAAGACAGCCAACCGGCGCTGCCGGCCCCCGTTGGCATGCCCGCGGAGACGTCGCACTCGGTGACCGAGCATCACTCACTGGTGGATCAGCTCCCCTGGCTGGATCCGGCGGAGTGGCTGTTCGTCTCCGATGCCTTCGATCAGCCGCGATTGCAGCGGCGAGACGACCAGCAGCCGGGACAGGCCGTCTTCGCGGTCTGCTCGTTTCCGGCGACGTATCCCGAGCAGTATCTCAGCGTGCGCCGTTGGGATGAGCACGGAGACGATGTCGAAGTCGGACTGATTCGCGACCTGGCCGAGTGGCCGGAGTCCTCGCAGGAGATCGTGCGGGCCACACTGCGTCGTCACTACCTGCTGCGACCGATTGAGCGGGTCCACCGCATCACACTGGTGGGCGGCTACCTGGAATTCGATGTCGACACCGATCGGGGCCGCTCGCAATTTGTCATGCGCTGGACGCAGAGCCAGGGGGTCGACTTCGGTGAGACCGGCAAGATGCTGATCGACACGGAAGACAACCGCTACATCGTGCCCGATATCGAAGCGCTGCCCAAGCGCGACCGCGAGAAGTTCCAGCAGTACGTCTACTGGTGATCGGCGGGGTGACAGCGCGGGCCAGCGAGTGGGCGGCGAGTCGTCTTCGGAAGCGGGGCCGGTTACGATGATATTTCCGGCTCGTGTCTCCCTTCCGTGGCAGCGTGACCCCATGGACTCTGTATCGGATGCGCATTCGAGGTCTGCCGACACCGCACAGGAACTGATCGATGTGATCCGGCTGAACCGGGTCCCCGGAATCGGTCCGCGCCTTTATGACCTGCTGATCGCGCGATTTGGTTCGGCCGGCGCAACGCTGAGGGCCCCCGGAGATCAGCTGCTGCAGGTCGAAGGGGTAGGGCCGAAGCTCTCCGCGGCCATTTCGACCGCCAGCGCCGAGCAGGCAGAGCAAGAGGTCGCCCGCTGCCAGACGATGGGGGTGCGCCTTCTGTTGCGGGATGGGGACTCGTATCCGCGCAATCTGCGGGAGATCTGCGATCCGCCGGCAGTGCTCTACTGCCGCGGCGAACTTCTGACGCAGGATGCGCTGGGGATCGCGATTGTCGGTTCGCGACAGTGTACGCATTACGGCCGGCAGCAGGCCGAGCGTCTGGCGGGGGGCCTCGCGCAGGGCCGGGATGACGGTCATCAGCGGATTGGCGCGCGGGATCGACGCGGCTGCCCATCGGGGTGCACTCGCCGGGGGCGGGCGGACGTTCGCCGTCTGCGCGAACGGACTGGCTCACGTCTATCCTCCAGAGCATGGGCCACTGGCCGAAGAGATCGTCGGGCAGGGGGCGGTGCTCAGCGAGTCGCCCCTCGAGCGTGGTCCGACCCGCGGGATCTTCCCGCAGCGGAACCGGATCATCAGCGGCCTGTCCCTGGGCGTCATCATCGTCGAGGCCTCGCGGAATAGCGGGGCACTGCACACCGCGCGACATGCCATGGAGCAGGGCCGCGAGGTGTTCGCCGTCCCCGGCCGTGTCGACAGTCTGGCCAGCCAGGGATGTCACGATCTGATTCGTGACGGCGTAACTCTGGTTCGCGATGTGGACGATGTGCTGGAGTCCCTGGGACCGCTGATGTCACCGGTGCAGGTCTCGGCAGCCGACACGGTACTGGCCCCCCGCGAGCTGTCGCTCAACGAGCAGGAGCGCCGACGTGCTCAATCTGGTGACCCTCGATCCCCGGCCTGTCGACGAAGTGCTGGCGGCGGCTAGCGCTCGAGGCATCGCGGGTGCTCTCGACGTTGACTATCCTCGAGATGAAGCGGCTGGTGCGACGTCTGCCGGGGGGATTCGTGGTGCGCGTGACTTGAGCAAACAGCGGTTCCCTCGGCCGGCTGCATCGGAGAATGGTGGACCATGATGGAACTGGCGGCCCGACGTTACGATACCGGCATGCCGGTGCGCATCCGCGTGGACGGAGACCGCATCGCTGCCATCGAGCCAGTGCCGGGAGCCGTCGATTCTGGGCGCGACTGGCCTTACGTGGCCCCTGGGTTCTTCGATCTGCAGATCAACGGCCACGGCGGCATCTGGTTCAGCGACGAGGGGCTGACCCCGACACAGGCGCTGACGGTGCTCGAGGCGCACTTCCCGTACGGGATTACGCGCATGTGCCCGACGCTGATTACGAACTCGTTCGAGGCGCTGCGGGCGGGGTTCGAAGCGGTGCGTTGCGCCTGTGAGGCCGAGCCCTGGGCCGATCGGATGGTGGCCGGCTGTCACTTGGAGGGGCCGTATATCTCCGCCGAGGATGGACCCCGCGGGGCTCATCCGCTGGCGTCTGTCCGAGATGCGGACTGGAGCGAGTTCGAGCGGCTGCAATCGGCGTCCGGGGGGCGCATTCGGCTGGTCACGCTGGCCCCCGAGGTGCCCGGGGCCTGCGACTTCATCCGTCGCGCAGTGCGCGCCGGAGTGACAATCGCCATCGGTCATACGGCTGCGAACAGTGAACAAATTGCCGCCGCCGTGAAGGCGGGGGCGCGGCTGAGCACGCATCTGGGCAACGGTGCGCACGCGACGCTGCGCCGCCACCCCAACTATATCTGGGACCAGTTGGGGGACGACCGGCTGTGGGCCAGCCTGATTACGGACGGCTGGCACCTCCCCGCCAGCGTCGTGCAGACAATGGTACGGGCCAAGGGCCCGCAGCGGATCATCGTGACCTGCGATGCCTCGGGACTGGCGGGCTGCCCGCCCGGCGAATACGAGTATCATGGTGGTCGCTTCGAAGTGCTGCCGGACGGACCGATCGTGATCGCCGGTCAGCGCCAGTTTCTGGCCGGTTCGGGCGTCCAGACCGATGCTTGCGTGGCGGGGATGGTCCGGATGGCCGGCGTCCCGCTGGGGACCGCCTGCGACATGGCAGGACGTCAGCCGGCACAGCTTCTGGGCTGCGAAGACATCCCACTGGAGCAGGGGGCCTTGGCTGATCTGGTGGTGTTCGACTGGGGTCCGGAGGAGTCCCGTCTGACTGTGCGGGCGACGCTGTCGCGCGGTCAGCTCCGCTGGGGCAGGCTGCCCGCAGCCGATTGACGGCATGACGGGAGGGCACGCCGTTCGCCGATCGCAGGACGGCAGTCTTTGACCCGGGTCGACAGGGTGATAGGATACCTGCTGGGCCGGTTGTCCCGGGGATCGTTTCGCCCCCCGGTGTTGTTTGCCCAATTCCCTAACACATCACTCGGAGTGGTCTCGGTGGAGTGTCGCTCTCTCCCCCGTGATCGCCGCGACTCGTCGAACCCGGATGTTGACCAGAGACCTTGACGAGCTGGAATCTGTGCTGCTGCGCCTGCGCCTGTTGGAGCCGGCGCAGGTGCGGGAATGTCGCGAGTTGCTGGTCCGCGACGCAGAGCCGACCGACCTGCTGGAGGCACTCGAGCGGAAGAACTATCTGACCAGTTTTCAGGTGCAGCGGTTGCGCAACGGGGAGTTCGAGGGGCTCGTTCTCGGCAACTACAAGCTGCTGTATCGCAATGCCTCGGGCAGCTTTGCGCGTGTGTACCGTGGCTGCTCGGTCGTCAACGGGCAGATGGTCGGCGTGAAGGTGCTGCGCGAGCGATGGTCCAACGACCCCGACACGGTCCTGCTCTTCCAGCGGGAGGGGGAGATCGGACTGCGGCTGAAGCACAAGAACATCGTTCCGATCTACGAAGTGGGCCGGGAAGGGCGGATTCACTACATCACGATGGAGTTTGTGGAGGGGGGCAACCTGCGGGACTTCATCAAGATCCGCGGACGCCTGGAGCCCGCCGAGGCCTGCCGCTACACGCTGCACATGGCCGAGGCGCTGGCCCATGCCCTGTCGCAGGGAGTGACGCACCGCGATCTGAAGCTGACGAACGTGCTGCTCAGCAGTCAGGGAGTGGCGAAGCTGATCGATTTCGGTCTGGCCGCCGACGACAGCGTGCTGAAGAAGGTGGGCGAAGCGGGCTGGGCCCAGGCCCTCGAATACTCCACCCTCGAGAAGCACACCGGGGCGCCGCCGAACGATCCACGCAGCGACCTGTTCTTTCTGGGAGGGATTCTGTACGAACTTCTGGCCGGGACGCCCCCCTATCCGCGGACCCGCAGTCGCGAGGAGCGCCGCGACATCACGCGCTATCAGAGCATTCAGCCCCTCGCGAGGGTCGCCCCCAAGGTGCCCGCACCGCTGGTCAACATCGTGGAGCGCCTGCAGCAGATCGATCCTCGCGCCCGTTACCAGACGCCGTCCCAGCTCATCGGGGACCTCCGCACGATCATTCGCACGCTGGATGTCGGACTCAACCATTCGGATTCCTCGATCGCGCTGGAGGAGACGGTCGCGACCGTGATGTGCGTCGAAGACCGCAAGAAGCACCAGGACTGGCTGCGGGAGTACCTGACACGGCATGGGTACCGGGTGCTTGTGCTCAGCGATGTCGAGCGGGCTCTGGGACGGCTGGAATCGAATCCTCCCGACTGCGTGGTTCTGATGGGGGCGGCCATCGGCGATCGCATTCTCGATGCCTTCTCCCGGGCGACCCGCATCGGACGGAAGATGTCGGTCGCTTGCGTTGCCGTGCTCTCAGAGAGCCAGGCCGAGCTGAAGGGCGAAATGAACGGCGACTCGTCGTCAGCGCAGATCCTGGTCCAGCCGATCCAGTTACGCGACCTTCGCAAGGCGATCTCCGCCGGACTTCAGCAGCGATGAACTTCCCTGGGGACTGGCGTCCTGCAGCCGGATTGCCCATGCTCCAGCGGCGGGCCTCACTGCTCCACTGGACCCGTGAGTTCTTCCGTGCCCGCGGCTACTGGGAGGTGGAAACGCCGCTGTTGTCCCGGGAGGTATGCATCGATGCCTGGATCGAGCCGTTCGCTGTCGAGGTGCCCGACTCGACCGACCCGAACCAGTGTCGGAGGATGTACCTGCAGACTTCGCCCGAGTTCGCAATGAAGCGGCTGCTGGCTGCCGGTGCCGACGCGATCTTCCAGATTACGCGCAGCTTCCGCGCGGGCGAGCGGGGTCATCACCACAATCCGGAGTTCACAATCGTGGAATGGTATCGGGTTGGTGACAGCTACACGCAGCAGATGTCGCTGGTCGAGGAGCTGGTGCGCGGGTTCTTCACCGCCGCGGCCAACACCGGGCCTGCTCCGTCGGTCCGTCCGCGCCACTCGCTGCCCGACGGTGTGTTTCTCCGGCTGAGCTACGAAGAGGCGTTTCGTGCCGCGATGGGCCGGGGCGTGCTCGACGCGGGTGTCGAGGACCTCTGCCGGCTGGCAGCGGAACGGGGCGTGCAGGCTCCTGCATCGCTGGGGCCGGACGATCGGGATGGCTGGCTCAACCTGCTGCTGCAGGAATGCGTGGAACCGCTGCTCGCCACGCGCGGGGCGGTGTTTCTGCACGATTATCCGGCGTCACAGGCGGCGCTGGCCCGGGTGCGGACGGACAATCCCCCGGTCGCGGAGCGCTTCGAGCTGTACATCCATGGAGTGGAGCTGTGCAACGGATACCAGGAGTTGACGGACCCCCGGGAACTGCGCGAGCGGATGCAGCATCAGTCGCGACTGCGGGCAGAGTCTGGTCTGCCGCCCCTGCCGGTGGAGAGCCGGCTGCTCGCGGCCATGGAGGCAGGGTTGCCCGAGTCTGCGGGGGTGGCGCTCGGCTTCGATCGATTGCTGATGACCGCCTGCGGGGGCGGTACCCTCAACGACGTGCTGAGCTTTCCCGAGTCGCGGGCGTAAGGCGCCGCCGGCTCAGAACTCACTGATGATCCGTTCGTTTCCGTTCCGCGTGCAGATGGCCCGGTACAGATCGGTGTCGATCGCCTTGGCGATCGAGCGTGTCGAGCCGTCCGCCAGTGCGAAATTGACGATGTCGGTATGCTGTCCGCCGAAGTTGAAGAACTGGGGACCGGGCTGACTTGCTCCGCCACCGCTGCCGCAACCCGGGACAGGTGGGGCCTGCCAGTAGGCATCGAAGTTGGGTTGGTCTTCGCGGGCGCGGGCACAGCAGGCGTAGTTGTCTCCCCAGAATCCGAACAGCGAATCGCCGAACATCAGGGTGTTCGATTCTCCGTCGGTGATATCCCGGAAGGAGATCGAACTGTTGTCGAAGAAGATGCCGTTGTTCAGGGGTGGGTCCACATTGGGATCGACATAGAACGGCTGGGTCGAATCGGTGGTCTGCCAGTAGCCCATCACGCCGCGGTAGCTGCTGTGAGCCAGCCCGTCCCAGCGGACATCGTTCCCGACGGCGCTGGGGCAGACATAGGCCTCGATCGGAACCTGCAGTCCCGTCCAGTTGCGGACGGGGATCGAGGGGTCTTCCTGAAACTTGTCGAAGCGGAAGTCGAGGTTGACGGTGGTCGCGCTCATCTGGGGGAGCAGCATCGCGTGCCAGCTCCAGTACGGTCCGAAGTCCCAGGAGTTGATGACCACCTGCTGGTTGTCGTGAATGGGAATCGTCGCAGGATATGAGGCGGTAGCCGACGGGCTGAGGCTGCGGTCGCACTGCGGGTTGTTGGGATCCCAGGTCCAGCCCGGGGGAAACGTGCGGTGCGTGTCGTGGTAGTTGTGGGCCGCGAGCACAATGTTATGCAGGTTGTTGAGGCAACTCGCCCGGCGGGCGGCCTCGCGGGCCTTCTGCACCGCGGGCATCAGCAGCGCTACCAGCAGGGCGATGATCGCAATGACGACGAGCAGTTCGATGAGCGTAAAGCCCGACCGCTGACGGTCGTCAACGACAGGTGGGCGAACGGCGAAAGATTCCGGGGACTGCATGGAACTGAGCCTTGTTCGGACGCGGACGGATCGCAGAGCTGTCAAGTCAAGGTACCCGCTGACGCTGCGTGCTGCAATTGGAACCACGGCCTCGCGCCCGGCTCACTCGTGGGCGGGGGCCGCGTGGGGCACGAACTTCTCCCACGAAGCATATTTCTCGCGGTGCAGTTGCCGGCTGATGAGGGGGCTGTTCTTCGGCTTGTGCGGTTCGGTCAGCAGGTGCATGCCGGCCTCCCGCGGCGTGCGGCCTCCCTTGCGGACATTGCACGTCAGACAGGCGCAGACCATGTTCTCCCAGGAGTCTTCACCGCCGCGACTGCGCGGCAGCACATGGTCGAGACTCAACTGGTGGCGGGGAAAGTGTTGCCCGCAGTACTGACAGCGGTGTCCGTCCCGCAGAAACACATTCCGCCTGTTGAATTTCACCGAGGTTCGCGGAACACGGTCGTAACTCAACAGGCGGATAATTCGCGGGACCTGGATCTGGTACTGGACCGTGCGTATCCAGTCGTCGAGTTCGCAGTAGTCGCCCAGCGTCTGTTTCAGCAGGCTGTTTTCGCGCCAGTTTTCGAAGTCGTAAGCGCGGAACTGCTCGTTTTCGAGATTGACGACCTCGGCATCCCCCTTGCAGAGGAGGCAGAAGGCGCGCTTGACGGACATCACATGGACCGCGACGAAGTGACGGTTGAGGGCCAGCACACTGACGTGGAGCGAACCACGTCGCCGCTCGGGAGGCGACGTGTGTCCGTGGCCGTTGTTCCCGTTCGTCGATCCGTTCTTACGTGACCCGTTCCTTCGGACGCTCGCAATCATGAGCCATCCTTCAATCCGCGGGTGTCTCGACAGAGCCGGATGGCTCAGGCAGGTTCAGACTATCGTAATCGCCACTCCGTCCGCAGGCAACAGATCACAGGCCCGCTTTGGTGCGCAAGGTCTGTGATAACGCACTGTCACGGTTAAGGTTATGTGAATTCGCCATCAGGCGGGCGAGCCACGGCTGAGTGACCGCCCTGCGAGAGCGTGCGGCCGGTTACAGTTGGCTCTCGGGGATGTTGAACGTATCCCCCTCCCGGACGTCGCCCGATTCGAGCCCCTTGCGGAACCATCGCGCGCGTTGCTCAGAGGTCCCATGCGTGAAGGCTTCGGGGACGACATAACCCTGGGTCTGGGCCTGCAGCCGGTCGTCGCCGATCGCCAGGGCAGCATCGATCGCCTCCTTGATGTCCCCCTGCTCCAGGATGTCGTACTCGGCCTGGGCATGACGGGCCCAGACGCCGGCCAGAAAGTCGGCCTGCAGCTCCAGGCGTACCGACAGCCGGTTGTAATCCTCTTTGGAGAGGCGGCCCTGCATCCGGTGGACCTCGTCGGTGTAGCCCAGCAGATTCTGGATGTGATGTCCCACCTCGTGGGCGACGACGTATGCCTGGGCGAAGTCGCCATCCGCGCCGAACTTGTCCTTGAGGTCCTGATAGAAGCTGAGGTCGATGTACAGTTTCTGGTCGGCCGGGCAGTAGAAGGGGCCGACAGCTGCACTGGCGAATCCACAAGCGGACTGTGTCTGGCCGGTGAACAGCACGAGAGTTGGCGGGGGATACTGGATGCCGCGCTGCTCGGGGAGCACCTTTTGCCAGACGTCTTCGGTGTAACCGAGCACGACCTTGACGAAGTCGGCCAGCTTCTCTTCTTCGGGATTCTGGGCGACCTCGGCCCCTCCTCCCATGCCGGCCTGGGGGACGGCGGCCTGCTGCTGCCTCATCATGGCGAAGAATTTCCCGAAGTCCCCCCCGGAAAGCAGAAACATGAGAATCAGACCGAGGATTCCCATACCGCCGCCGATCGTTGCGGCGCGGCGCATGCCTCGGCGATCCTCAACATTCTCACTCCGCCGCCCCGACTCCCATTTCATGATCGAACACTCCCGGACTGATGTGGTGACGCAATTCCTAGATGTTACGCAGGAACCCCCGGGATGGCGAGTCTGCGAACGCTCAGATCGCGCGGCTGCCGCCGCCGATCCCGCTGTCGGCGCGCACCGCACAGGCCCGGGATCCGCCAAGGAGCGATCCTGGTGTGGTCCTGCCCTACTCCCGCGCGGGATCCCCCTTATAATGCGACTTTGACCGCAGGATGCCCCCATGACCGACGCTTCGCCGGCCCTCCGGCTTGCCGCTGACGAATTTCACAACGAGCCCTTCACCGACTTCTCGAAAGCCGACCAGCGCGAAGCGATGCGTCGGGCGCTCGAGAGCGTCTCGGCTGAGCTGGGTCACGACTACCCGCTGATCATCGATGGCAAGGCGGTCAGTTCCCGCAAGTCGCTCGGCTCTCTCGACCCCTCGCGGAAGAAGCAGGTCGTGGGGACTGTGGCAGCGGCCACCCTCGATCAGGCCCGTCAGGCGATCGAAACGGCGCGTCGGACATTCCAGGAATGGCGCAAGGTGGAGCCAATTCACCGGGCCGAGTACCTCGAACTGATCGCGGCGGAGATGCGCAACCGCCGCTTCGAGCTGGCGGCCTGGATGGTCTACGAGTGTGGCAAGCCTTGGACGGAGGCCGATGGCGATGTGGCCGAGGCCGTCGATTTCTGCATGTACTACGCCGCGCAGATGCGGGACCTGGCCATCCCCGTGCAATGCGATTTTCCGGGGGAAGAGAACAGCTACAGTTACCGGCCGCGGGGGGTGTGCGTGGTGATTGCCCCCTGGAACTTTCCTCTCGCGATCTTGACGGGGATGACCGCCGCGGCGCTAGTGACGGGCAACACCGTGGTGATGAAGCCGGCGGAACAGTCCCCGGTGATTGCCGCCAAGCTGATGGAGATTGTGCGGGATGCCGGTCTGCCTCCGGGCGTTGTCAATTTCCTGCCGGGCGTGGGGGAGGAGATTGGTCCGGCGCTCGTCAGTCACCCGGACGTGTCGATCATCGCGTTTACCGGCTCGCGCTCGGTGGGCCTGTCCATCAACGAGATGGCCGCGCAGACACCCGCCGGTCAGAAGCATGTCAAGCAGGTGATCGCCGAACTGGGGGGGAAGAACGCGATCATTGTCGACGAGGACGCCGATCTGGACGAGGCCGTGCAGGCCGTGGTGGGAAGTGCCTTCGGGTTCGCCGGTCAGAAGTGCTCGGCCTGTTCGCGGGTGATTGTGCTCAAGCCTGCCTACGAAGCCTTTCTCGAGCGCCTGCAGGGGGCCACGGAGAGCCTGCAGATCGGTCCTGCGGATGAGCCTGGTGTCAGTCTGGGCCCCGTGATCGACGCCGAGGCCCAGGAACGGATCCAGGACTACATCGCCATCGGTGAGGAAGAGTGTCGCGTCGTTGTGGCCCGGGATGTCGGCAAACTGGCGGGACAGGGATTCTTCGTCGGACCGCACGTGTTTGCCGACGTCGATCCCACAGGACGTCTGGCACAGGACGAGATCTTCGGCCCGGTCGTGTCGGTGATGTGCACCAGCTCGCTGGACGAAGCGTTCCAGATTGCCAACGCCACCGACTACGCCCTGACGGGCGGCCTGTTCAGTCGCAGCCCCCGCAGCCTCGAGCGGGCCCGCGAAGAACTGCAGGTCGGCAACCTGTATCTCAACCGCGGGATCACCGGGGCGCTGGTCCAGCGTCATCCCTTCGGCGGCTACAAGTTGAGCGGACTGGGGACCAAGGCCGGAGGTCACGACTACCTGCTGCAGTTCCTGATTCCGGTCTGTGTGTCGGAGAACACGTTGCGCCGCGGCTTCGCCCCACCTCCCGATGATGACAAGGCCTGACCGATGAAGTTACTCCTGTTCAGCGATGTGCACTGCGATACGCAGGCCGCGCACAGCCTCGTCGAGCAGGCGCAAGGCGTCGACGCCGTGGTGGGTGCGGGCGACTTCGCGACAGCGCGGCGGGGTCTCGAGCAGTCGATCGACGTGCTGCGCGCCATCGGCTGTCCGACCGTGCTCGTCCCCGGCAATGCCGAGTCGTTCGAGGAACTGTCCGACGCGTGTGCCGGCTGGAGTTCGGCAACGGTCCTGCATGGGGCCGGGACGACGATTGCCGGTGTGCCCTTCTTCGGGCTGGGGGGAGCAGTGCCGGTCACTCCGTTTGGCGACTGGAGCTACGACTTCACGGACGAGCAGGCGGCCGAACTGCTGTCCGGCTGTCCTGCCGGGGGAGTGCTCGTCACGCATTCCCCGCCGCGGGGAGCTGCCGACCGTGACTCAGCGGGAAGGTTCATCGGGAGCACGGCGGTCAGGAAATGCATCGATGTCTGCGCACCGCGCCTGGTGGTATGCGGCCACGTGCACGCGAGTTGGGGTCAGACAGCCCGGCTGCGTGAGACGACGGTCATCAACGCTGGTCCACAGGGGACGGTCTTCGAGCTGACGTAGCCGCATGCCCGCAGGGATGAAGGTCTTCCGACGGCTGCGGCGCGGGGTGGCCGTCACCCGTCCGTCACGCAGCATCGGCGATGGGGACCACGTGGCCATCCTGCTCCCGCCGCAGGGGAATGCGCACGCCCCGGCTGCCGTCGCGAACAGAGTGGCGCGTGAGAGCCTCGGCGACCGCCTCCCACGCCTCGCGGACCGTCAGTTCCCGCTGACAGCGCAGCCGATTGTCCCCCGAGAGCGGGCAGGCTCGGCAATAGCAGCCACGACAGGGACTCGAAGTCCTGAGTAATGTGTGATGGCGTCCCCGGGGCCCGGAGATGCCCGGATCGGTGGCCGTGAATAGCCCGACGACAGGAGTGCCGACCGCCGCAGACAGATGCAGGGGACCCGAATCGCCTGTGAGCAGCAGGTCGACCCGCTCCAGCAGCGCTGCCAACTGACGAAGGCCGGTCTGCCCGGTCAGGTCGTGAACCGTTGCGCGGGGCACCAGATCGCGGAGCAGGGACATCAGATGCCTGGATGCGGCCTGTTCACTCCGGCTGCCGATCAGGACCAGCGACGCTCCGAGTTCCCTGGCCGCGCGGGCGGCGACGAGCGCGAACCGCGCAGGTGGCCAGCGCTTGGTCTCCCACAGCGCACCGGGATGGATGGCGAGCAGCGGCCCGCGCAGGCCGCAGGTCATCTCGGCCGCCCAGCGTCTGTCCCTGCCGTAGATCGGCAGGCGGGCGAGTTGCGTGTCGTCCCCGCGACCGAGCACTTGCGCCAGTCGCCAGTACCGGTCCTGGGCGCGGACCTCCCGGTCTGTGTCAGGCAGCGACAGGTTGTGCGCCAGTCGGGACGCTTCGCGGGAGTTCTCCAGGCCGACGCGGATCGGGGCGCCCGTCGCCAGCGACATTACGCCGGAACGGAACAGTCCCTGCAGATCGAGAACGAGATCGAAGTTCTGGCGGCGCAGGTTGCGGAGCAGCAACCGCCACGCTTTGAGATCTCCTGTCCGCCGGTAGGGGAGACAGGCGTCGAGCAGGGGATGTCCCTCGACCAGCTCCCGGAGGTCGTCGCGAATCACCCAGGAGATCCGTGCCTGGGGAAAGTGGGCCCGCAGTGGACCGAGGATGGGGAGCGACTGAATGACGTCGCCCATCGCGCTCGGTTTGATGATGACGATGTTGCGGGCCGCGCACTCGCGCAGCAGGGCGCAGGGAAGCCGGTGCCACATGACGGGGGGTCGCAGAGATCGTGGGGTCGGGGATGCCGGGAGGCGGCAGGGGACAGTGGGGCGGGATGATACCGCTGTCGACGAATACCGACAACACGTGCTGTAAAGTGTTGTCGTAAAGACTGTTGTGTGCCGCGATGCCGAGGGGAAGGGTTGTGCCGGGGCTGCCATCTGGCGGGGCTGGGGTTCGTCGCGAAATTTCAACATGTGGAGAAAATGCGGACGTCTCCTCCCGCAGACGTGAGCTAGGTTTCCATGACGCGCAGTACCGGTCCCCATCCGGCCGCGCTCTGGCACCTCTCCCAATCCCGGTCACGGCTGTTACGGAGCAGATCGTTCATGGCAGGTCTCAACACATTCTCCCGCATGAATTCGGCGCAGTCGTCCGCGGACGACTTCGAGAAGCTCAAGCGCCACATCCATGGCAAGCTGGTCGACAAGCTCGACATGTCGCGTCTGGGCGAACTGGAAGGGGAAGTTCTCCGTCGTGAGATACGGCTGGTCGTCGAGCATTTGTGCGACACCGAGAACCCGTTGCTCAACCGCTCGGAGCGCGAACGGCTGATCGAGGAAGTGCTCGATGAAACGTTCGGCTTTGGTCCGCTCGAGATCCTCATGAAGGAAGAGGGCGTCGCGGACATCATGATCAACGGCCCGAAACGGGTCTTCGTGGAAAAGGAGGGACGCGTCAAGAAGTCGGACGTCACCTTCCGCGACAACGACCATCTGCTGCAGATCCTGGACCGGATCGTTTCCCGTGTCGGGCGACGAATCGACGAAACCTCCCCGATGGTGGACGCGCGTCTGCCGGACGGGTCGCGTCTCAATGCCATCATCCCGCCGCTGGCGCTGGATGGTCCCAGCCTGACCATTCGTAAGTTCGGGTCCAACCCGCTGACACTTGAGGGGCTGCTGAATTTCGGGGCGTTCACGCCGGAAATGGTGATGCTGATGGAAGGGGCCATGAAGGCCCGGCTGAACATCGTCATCTCGGGAGGAACCGGCTCTGGTAAGACGACACTGCTCAACACGCTGTCGAGCTTCATCCAGAACGATCAGCGAATCATCACCATCGAAGATGCGGCCGAACTGCAGTTGCAGCAGGATCACGTGCTGCGGCTGGAGACTCGTCCGGCGAACATCGAAGGCAAGGGCGCATCACCGCGACCGACCTGGTGCGCAACGCTCTGCGTATGCGTCCCGACCGGATCATCATCGGCGAATGCCGTGGTCCCGAGACGCTGGACATGCTGCAGGCCATGAACACCGGTCACGAAGGATCGCTGACCACGGTGCACGCCAACAACCCGCGCGATGCCGTCTCCCGAATCGAGACGATGGTTACGATGGGGGGCACCGAGTTGCCGCTGAAGGCCATTCGTCACCAGTTCTGCTCGGCGGTCGACCTGATTATTCAGTCGAACCGGCTGCAGGGAGGGCCGCGTAAGATCACGCACATCACCGAGGTGCTCAACATGGAGCAGGATACCGTGATCATGCAGGACATCTTCCTGTTCCGGCAGGAGGGCATCGACGAGAACGGGCGGGCCTTCGGTCACTTCGAGTCTACTGGTGTGCGACCAGCCTTCATGGATCGACTGCAGTCAGCCGGCGTACGACTGCCCTCGAATCTGTTCGCCGCCCGCCCCCTGGGCCATTGAGCAAGTCTGCGCATGGCGCAGCCGTCATTCGATCAACTGAACTGAGAATGTGAGCGAAGCACGATGGATCCTCTGGTCATCTCTTTTGTAGCGTTCATTGGTGTCACAACGCTGATTCTGGGCCTCTACTCGATCTTCCGGGAGTTCGGGAGCAACAGCCTCGAAGACCGGCTGGAGGTGCTGACCGGCCAGCGGACGATCGCGGCTGACAACCAGGTCACCAAAGATGCCCTGATGCGTGAAGGCATGCAGGGCCTGCACGGCGTCATGGGTGGACTGCTCGAGCGGTTCGGCAACTTCAAACTGCTGTTCGTCCAGGCCGATTCCCCACTGAAGCCCGAAGCGTTCTTCCTGGTCACACTGTTGTGCATGGGCGTGGGTGTCGTGCTGGCCATGATCGGCAGGGCCCCGGTGCCGCTCTACCCGGTCGTGGCGCTGGTGTGCGGCACTTTCCCGCTGATGTGGCTGCTGTGGCGTCGTCGTCGACGGTTCAAGAAATTCGCTTCCCAGCTTCCCGATGCCCTGGAGCTGATCGCCCGGGCGCTGCGGTCGGGACACAGTCTCGCCTCGGGACTGCATGTGGTGGTCCAGGAAATGCCGGACCCCATTTCCCAGGAATTCAACCAGGCGTATGAGGAACAGAACCTGGGCATCCCGCTCGACATGGCCCTCAAGAACATGCACAGGCGGATGCCGAACATGGACTTCAAGTTCTTCGCGACGGCCGTTGCCATTCAGCGTCAGGCGGGTGGCGACCTCGCTGAGATCCTCGACAAGATCGGACACATCGTCCGCGACCGCTTCCGCATCCTGGGCCAGGTGCAGGCGTTGACGGGCGAAGGCCGGATCAGCGGCGTGGTGCTGATGGCTCTGCCCATCGTGCTGTTCTTCGCCGTGTACTACCTCAATCCCGAGTATGTGATGCTGCTGTTTACCGATCCGCTGGGCCGCAAGATGGTGGCTGTGGCCGCCGTGCTGCAGGTGCTCGGTGCCATCTGCATCAAGAAGATCGTGGCCATCAAGGTCTGAGGGCCTCCGCAGGCCGGACGGGGCTGCCCAGCGGCTCCGCATCTCTGCCGGGCCCGTCGTCTCCAACAATCCGTCAGCCACTTACTCAGTGAACGAAACCATGGATCTCGCCCCCTACGCCCCCTACGCTCCGTACCTGATCTTTGCCGCGATTACGGGTGGCATGATGGCTCTGATGTCGGCTATGAGCCGCAAGCGGTCGCGGGCCTCCGAGCGACTCGACGAGCTGAAGGACCCGCGCAAGCGCCTGCAGTCCGGTGGTGGCGTGCAGGAACAGGGAGTCACGGGCATGCTCAAGAAGGCGGCCCCCACTCTCTCCAAGGCGCTGCAGCCCAAGACCGAACTCGAGCAGAGTACGCTCAAGGTGCGACTGGCCAATGCCGGCTTCAGTTCCCCAAACGCTTCGACGTTCTACCTCGCCATGAAGACGGCTGGCCTCGTGGCAGGGCTGTGCGCAGGCGGGGGATTCGGGGCCGTCAAGTACGGTCTCAACCAGTCAGGTTTGACATCGCTGGCCATTGGGGCCGGCCTGGGGTTCTACCTGCCGGAATTGATCCTGCGGCTCATGGTGCGCCGCGGACTGGAGCGCATCTTCCTGTCGATGCCCGATGCTCTCGACCTGCTGGTCGTCTGTGTGGAAGCGGGCCTCGGTCTCGATGCCGCCATGCGTCGTGTCGCGGAGGAACTCGCCGACACAGCCCCCGATGTCTGTCATGAACTGAATATCTGCAACATGCAGTTGCAGATGGGCCGCCCGCGCCGCGAAGTGCTCCACGATCTCGGGATCCGCAGCGGCGTGGACGACATGAAGGCGTTGGCCGCCATCCTGATCCAGGCCGACCGCTTTGGCTCGAGCATCGCCCAGGCCCTGCGCGTGCAGTCCGACAGCATGCGGGTCAAGCGTTCGCAACTGGCTGAAGAGAAGGCACAACAGACCGCGGTGAAGATGATCTTCCCACTGGTGCTGTTCATCTTCCCGGGCATCTTCGTGGTGCTGGTCGGACCGGCGGCGATCTCGATGATCCGCAACCTGCTCATCGCCTGACCGCGTGCGCCTGCGGGGCGCGTCGTCGACGCTCACGCGGCGGGTGGGGCCGGATCGAGGCCCCGCTCGGCCCGAATGCGGTGCACGTCGGCCACCACCGAGTCGACGAGTTGGCCGTTCCGCTCGATGCCGACGTACTCCCAGAAGCTGACCAGCAGGTTGGCCAGCAGCGTGATGCACGCCAGCGCCAGGTGGATCAGCCCGCCCGACGCCAGTTTTGACGATGAGGCGGGGTCAGCCAGCGCACGAAGGCACTGGTGACGATCAACAGGGCCACGCACGCCATCATCCCCGGGAGCGTCCGGTACTTCACGTGGATGTTCTCTTCGCGCACACCGGGATCAAGACGATAGGCGGCCGACGTCTCCTCGATCCACCGTCCCGTGCCCATGAAGTAGGTGAGCACCACGGCATGCACCAGCAGCGCCAGCAGCAGTGCTCCCAAGGCGACCAGGAAGTGCCACGCGAACCGTCCGGCGGCTTCGGGGCTCGCCGGATCGCCGATGTTCCAGCCGAGGAGAAACGTGGCGGCCAGTCCCAGGTTGCTCACCGTCGCCAGCACCGTGAAGATGCGGTTCACCGCCGTTCCCCCGTCATGGATTACTCTGGTTCGACCTGCACGAACACGTCACCCGATTCCTCCAGTTCCACCACGATGAGGTTCGGGCTACAGCAGATCGGGCAGTCCTCGACGTACTGCTGCCGCAGACCGGCCGAGATGTCGATCGGGATCACGATCAACTCACCGCACGACGGACAGACGTAAGTGGCCTCGTCCCTCACCGCCATTTCTGCAGATCCGCACGCACCATTATGTGACAGCGGATGATAGTCGGCAGCGACGATGCTGCCCATGGCGGCGACCCGGGTGCACCAATTACGGGCTGACAGGCGTGTCGAGCTGGTCTTCGAGATCCTGGGCCTTGTCCCAGGCCGCCAGGCCGAATCCGAGGCCGGCAGCGCCGACACCCAGAATGACCATGTCGGCAATGGCACCGGGACCCGGCCCGCCCCATTGCCCCCGCACGACGGGTGACTTCGCCCGCAGCGGCAACGATACGGTCGCTCCCGGCGGAGCGTTCTCGGCTGACCAGAGACGGACCTGTTGCAGGTTCCCGCCGGTCGCGAGTTCGTAGACCCCGGTCTTCAGGTGAGGAAACGCGTAGGCTCCCTCCGACTGCGTGACGCTCTGCTGTCGCACCGCGTCTGACGACGACAGGACGACGAGCACGCCCGGCTGAGGAGCCCCTCCGGAATCGAGGACGACTCCGCGTAACGTTCCCTCTGGCGTGAGGGCGACATCGACGGGACGCGCCGACTGGTTCGCCGCCGGCGCGCGGTGGGATCCGCCATTGGCGGGCGACAGTGGCCAGAGCAACCCGGCGCAGATGGTGAGCGAAAGCAGGGTGCGGCGGCGCATCTTGAGAACTCCGAGCCCGGATATGACTGTACGACTTCGCTCTGTCAGCGCTGGCCCACAGATCAATCATCGGCAGAATCGCTACGACGGTTGAACTCAACTGATCCG
Source organism: uncultured Planctomycetaceae bacterium (assembly GCA_963715185.1). Classification (GTDB taxonomy): domain Bacteria; phylum Planctomycetota; class Planctomycetia; order Planctomycetales; family Planctomycetaceae; genus CAVPPT01. The sequence goes on along the minus strand of CAVQRG010000003.1, from coordinate 546,049 downwards.
GAAGCTCTCTCCTGATCGCAAAAGTCCGCCTGCGGTGCCAGAACGCCCCGTTACTTCAGGGCTGAGTCGTGAGTGGGGCGGATGCCGCGACGCATTCTGGGACTGGTCGGGCCTGGGGCCAAGGGGCGTGCAACGATGCCGCGAAGATGCAGGGACGGACAGCATGCCCTGGCGTGTGCCCGGTTACGGGCTGGCCGGGACCCGCACCGGCTGACGACGATCCGCCAGGCGGGATTCACTGGCCGCGATCACGGCCAGCACGGAGGCATCAGCCAAGCGGGCGCCTGGCGTTCGTCCACGCAGAGGTCGCGCCGTTGCTGCGGGTCGCGGACGGCCGGGGTTCAGCTGCCGGCTGATCTGCGCAGCCGTCTGCTGCACGCGCGGATGAACTCGCCTGGGGGAGCTGACGAGCCACACGGGGTCCGTCGCCTGTCCGTCTGTGACCGGTGGAGCGATTCCGATGCCGGACGCCGCCTTGGCGACCTGCCACCAGTCAGGGGGCAGCAGCCCCTGTCTGGGTGTCGTGTCCTCGCGCCACGCGTCGACGTCGGTCGTGGTGAACGGTCCCCCGGGATGCCTGGGGGACATGCTGGCGCGGGGGGTGTTCTGCATGAACGGGCGGGGAGTCCAGCCCCCGGCGACAGAACTCAGCAGTCCTGCGGCTGTCAGCAGCAACAGCCGTCCGGCCATACCGGACCTGATTGGCCAATGGAGCATCGACTCTCCCGCACACCGTCCCTGGGCGTCCATTGAATTCGGATGTTGAGTGGACCGGAACTGACCCCGGCCGCACGTTTCGGATGGGGCTGTCGGAACTTCCTCCGGAGAATCGTTACAATCGCGCCGAGCGTTACAGCTTGCCGAATCGGACCAGCAGCGAACGCTGATCGCGGGACGGTATCGCCACGACGAGGACCTGCCGGCCGTGCAACTCGACGACACGATCTGTTACTGCTTTCATGTGACGAAGCGCAAGATCCTGAACTACATCCGGGTGCATCAGCCCCGGCGGGCGAGCCAGATCAGTGAGTGTGGTGGTGCAGGGACCGGATGCGGCTGGTGCGTGACCACGCTGCGGCGCTACCATGAAGAGGCACAGGCCGGCGGCGAGGTCGGCGAAGACTCTCTCACCCCCGCCGATTACGAGCAGCAGCGTGCCCGCTATATCCGTGCCGGAAAAGGGACTCCGGCCCCCGGTGCCAGACCGCTGCCCGATGTCGACGTCTGACGAGCGGCGCCCCGAACAGGTGGCTGTCCTGGGGAACAGATCGGCTTCGTGAACGTGGAGCCTAGTTTGTCGGTGGAACGTCGGTCGACGGTGCTTCGGGAAGCGGGAAGTCTCGCAGCCGTTCCAGGATGCACTGTGCCGAGCGTGCCATGGTGCCCGCGGCTGCGGACAGAGCCGTCTGCAACCCGGGAGAGGTCGCCTGGCTGGCTGCGTTGGCCAGTTGCTCGCGCTCTGCCTCCGTCAGCAGAGTGCCGAAGCGTCGTGCATGTTCCACGAGTTGCCGGGCCGCGGTCTCTCGTGTGCGTTCCTCCACCACTCCGTTCGCGATCACCTCCAGCATTCGCCGCTGCACGGAGGGAAACGGGATCGCGGTCATCGCGACGAGAGCGTCTTCAGCCAGCTCGGGATCGTTGATGGCGCGGGAGAGTTCGTCTTCGGCAGAGCCGAGCGGGAAGACGTTGGTACGGGATCGCTCGGCGATATCGCGGAGCCAGTACGCGGCCGCGGCCCCCCGGTTGAGACGCTGCTGGGGGGTCAGCGGGGGAGTGCAGGTGCTCCCGAGCAGGGGGTCGAGTTGCCCGGCCCAGTTGGTGGCATCTCCCCCCATGACGACGTAGGTGCTGGCCGGCGTCCGTTCGACCAGCCGATGAACCGACGCTTCGCATTCATCGGGACCAACGAAAGCGAGCGGGACGCTGGCGGTGCGGGCGTCGGCCCGGAAGTTGGCAACCGTCTGGGTCAGGTCCCAGCGGATGGTGTTGAGATGCAGTACGGCGAGGTCGATACGCGTCCGCTCGGCAGCGACACGAAAGCCGTCGCGGCCGGTGGTCGCGATGCGCGACTCGTATCCCAGTTGCTGCAGGATGCGGGCGGTGTCGTTCGCCCGCTGGGTGTTCGGGTCAATCACCACCGATTGCGGGGCCGCATCGCCCGAAAGGGCCTGCGTCAGGATCTCGACGACGCGATGACCTGAGGAAAACGGCTCGTTCGGATCAATCTGCAGGATAGCGCTGGCGGCGGCGAACTGGACCCGCTCGTTGGGATGGTCCAGAGCCGTGATGAGGGCCGAGCGTCGCCCGTCCCGGGGGAGCAGGTGACTGCGCTGCGCGGTCCGGCCGAGCGCCTTCAGGCAGCCGATCGCTGCCCCGGGGTTGTTGTGCTCCAAGGACAGTTGCAGGGCGGACTCACAGAGGTCGGGGCCACTGGACAGGGCGAGTTCGTAGGCCGAACCCGGACCATCCGGCCAGGGATGCTCCCAGCCGGCACGCTGGGCGTCTTCAGCCAGGGACGTGGCCAGGAACAGGGCCTGGTTCTCACGGGAGGGTGACAACAGGAGCGCCTCGCGCGCCAGTCGCTGGGCGCTGTGGGCATTTGCGGCCGCTGGCGACGTGCGGGTCTTGACCACGTTGCCGAGCGCGGAGTCCCACGACCAGACATCGATCTGTCCGTCCGGATGATCGGGCCGCTGGCAGACACCGCAGAACCGGGACTCCGCCTCGCGGCGCAGTCGAGCGGCGGCTCCACTGTTGACCAGACGGTGGGCCCCGTCGGTGGTCCCGAAGCGGATGCGCGCCATGGCATCGCGGGCGGCAGACTGCACGCGCGGTGATGCCTCGGGGGACAGCATGAGGGGCAGCAGGCTCACGACATCCTCTTCGCTGCCGACGCGCCCAGCACTTCGCAGGCCGTCGTCTGGATCGTCTCGTCCGGGGAATCGAGGGCCGCCACCAGCGGAGGGGCGACGGCCGGGCCCAGTTGAGTGAGCGTCTGTCGCAGCAGGTCGCGCTTGGTGTCCTGCCCGGGTTCCTGCAGGCGTTCGAGCAGTGGGGGAACTGCGTCGGCGCCGAACTGCTGGAGTTCCAGCAGTGCCGCGCTGCGTTCCCGGGGTGTCCCTTCCAGCTGGTTGATCAGCCCGTCGATGAACGCCAGGTCCCCCTTGCGGCGGTCAGCCGCGGCCCGTAGTTGACTGAGCAGTTGGGCTCCGGCGGGCTGCAGCTCCGGCATCTGCGAGAGTCTCAGGAAGACGGCCGTGCCCTGCTCGCGCTGCTGTTGCAGTAACGTTTCGTCGTCGACATTCTGATCGACCAGTTGCTGCAGGTAGCCTTTCGCCAGATCGGGGCGATTGACGCGCAGCATCAGTAGGGCGGCATCGAGGAATTCGCCCGGGGTTTGCGGGTCGTTGGCCATGATCGCCGGCGACGATTCGCCCTCGGCCGGAGCACTGTCCTGCGCCGAAAGTGGCGACAGGGCGAGGGCCCCGCAGAACAGGACAGCGGTCAGAGAGCGCCCAGCGGTCGGTGTGAACATTACGGTCTCATCAGAAACTGGAGAATCGGCAAACTTCAGCCTGGCCACCCGACCGGACGCATGGCAAGCGTCTGGTAGCGCCGGACGGCGATCGGCAGCTCGGCAGAATCATCCGGTATCGGTGCTATCGAGAACACACCCCGGATGGCTTGAGCAGCGCCAGCGCACACGGCCGGACCGGGCTGCAATTCCCGGGGCGACGGTGGCGCAGCTTGCCTGACGAAACCGACCGGAGTTTCAGGCGCCGGTGACCAATCCGGCCATGTTGTAATAGATGATCACCCCCAGCACGTCGACGAGCGCGGCGATCAGCGGGTTGGACATCATGGCGGGATCGACGCCCAGCCCGCGGAAGCCGAGGGGCAACAGGGCACCACACACCGATCCCAGCAGCACGACGATGAAGACGGTCGCCGCAACGACGACCGCCTGGGGCACCGTCACCAGTGTGCAGGCCACCGTAAAGGACAAGAGGCACAGGCTCGCCCCCAGCATCGAGCCGAGCAGCACCTCCCGCATGCCGATCCGCCGCGCATCGCGCACACCCCCTTCACCCAGTGCCAGTGTGCGAATAATGAGGGTCGCGGACTGCGAACCGGTGTTCCCCCCGCTGGCGAGGACGAGCGGCAGGAACATCATCATCCAGCCCGATCCCGAATCTTCGCGCAGGAAGAAGCTGATCACGTACGCCGTCAGAAAGGCGGCGCCCTGCAGAAAGACGAGCCAGATGCCGCGCTTCCACGCCAGCGTCATCAGGTCCGAGTTCAGATAGCTGTCGTCGAGCGGCTCGATGGCTGCCAGGCGATGCTGGTCTTCGGTGGCCTCTTCTTCGAGCACGTCGGCGGCGTCGTCGTGCGTGACGATGCCCACCAGGCGGTTCTGGTTATCGACCACCGGAATGGCCAGGAAGTCGTACTTGGTGATCTCTCTCGCCACATGTTCCTGGTCATCGTGCACGCGCACCGAAATGACATTGCGCTGCATGATGTCGCCGATGGGGACATCGCGCGGTGACTGGATCAGTTTGCGGATCGAGATGAATCCCCGCAGATGCCGGTCGTGGTCGGTGATGTAGATGTAGTAGATCGTCTCTCGCGTGGTGGCCTGCTTGCGGAGCCGGTCGAAGGCATCCGCCACCGTGATGTCCTCCGGCAGCGAGGCAAACTCGGTCGTCATGATCGAGCCGGCCGTGTACTCCGGGTACGAGAGCAGCTTGCGGACGTCGTTGCGGACGGCCTGGGTGACGAGCGGCAGCAGGTCTTCCACGCGGGATGCGTCCATCCGCTCCAGCAGGTCGACCCGGTCGTCGGCGGGCATCTCCTCGATGATCTTGGCCAGCGACTCCTCGTCGATCGAATCGACGAGCGAGACCTGGTACGGGAGCGGCAGGAACTGGAAGATGGCCGCTTGGGTCGCCGCGTCGCAGTGCGTCAGCACCGACCACGTGATCGGTGGCTCGAGTTCCTCCAGCACTTCGGCGGCGACCGCCGGGATGAGCGCCTTGCAGAACTCCTCGAGAGCTGGCCCATCCTGCTCTTCGAGCATGATCCGCAGGTCGGGAAGCAACAGCGATCGGAACATGGAGACTTCCATGGTTGCTTCCTGGAGGGGTGCAAACCGGTACCGGTTTCCAACTGTGAAAAAAGCCCCTGCCGGATCTCTCCAGCAGGGGCGGTGACGACAGGGTCAGGACAACGACAAGCCGGCGCCGAGCGAGCTGTTCCCAGCCGACGCACCGCGTGGACAGCGATCTCAACGCTTCGAGAACTGGAAGCTCCGTCGTGCCTTGCGTAAACCGTACTTTTTCCGTTCGACCATCCGGCCGTCGCGAGTCAGGAAGCCCCCCTCACTCAACGTGGCGTGGAGGTCGTGGTTGCGGGCCTCGAGGGCCCGGGCGATTCCCAGCACGATGGCTCCGGTCTGGCCGGTGGCTCCGCCGCCCTTCACGCGAACCCAGATGTTGATCTGACCTTCCGTCTTGGTCGCCCGCAATGGGGCGAGAATCATCTCGCGATCTCGCAGCAGCGGGAAGTACTCCTCGAGGGCCCGGCCGTTGATCGTCAGTTCGCCCGTGCCACTGGTAATGCGGATGCGGGCCACTGCCGTCTTGCGACGACCGGTGCCCAGTGCCACGCCCTGCCGGTCGACCTTGCCGCTGATCAGCGGATCGGGTTCAGGGCCCTCAATGAGGACCTGGACCACCGGGGCCTCGGGCAGGGATTCGATGTCACCTGCGTCGTCCCCGCTGTCGGGAGCCTCGGCCGTGGCCACTTCGGCGAAGTCGTCGTCGACGCTCGCGTCGTCAGTCGTTTCCTGGTTCGTGTCGTCCGTCATGAGATCTTCCGTTGGGTCACTGTCATTCGACGGTCCGAGAACCGTCACGTTGTTCCGGACAGGTCACTGAGGCGTGGGCGCCGAGGCGGCCGCCGGCTCAGGCCTGAAGATAGTTCGGGAAATCCTGCGGCTGCTGGGCCTGATGGGGATGGTTCGGGCCGCTGTACAGTTTCAGCTTCGAGAGCATCTGGCGCCCGAGTTTGGTCTTGGGCAGCATCCGTCGCACGGCTTCGCGCAGGATCATCTCGGGTTTGCGGTCGACGAGATCGGCAGCGGTCGAGATCTTCAATCCGCTGGGATACCCGGAGTAGCGGGCATACGTCTTGTTCTGCATCTTGGTGGTCATGTACGGATGGTTCTCATCCGCCACGCTCGCCCCCGTGAACCGGACCTTTTCCGCATTCACGATGACCACATAATCCCCGCAGTCGACATGGGGCGTGTAGCTGGGCTTATGCTTGCCCATCAGCACCGTCGCCAGCCGGGTTGCCAGACGGCCGACAACCTGTCCCTCCGCATCGACCACGAACCAGTCGGGCCGCACGGTCTCTTTCTTGGCCATAAACGTCTTGGACACAGAGATGCTCCTCAGCACCAGATACCATCCGCCCCGGGGTGGAGCGCATACCCTTCAACCAGTGGAAACCCAAGAGGTTAGCGACTTGCCTCCGCGACATCAACGCAGGCTCTGGGCAAATCTGCCAGATCTCGGCCGGGATCGGGCGGGCCGGTTGTTGACCCGTCTCAATCGAACATTAGAATGGAGCCAGACGCCGCTCAACCGACCTGTCCAGCGGGACGGGCGAACGGAGTGGGCACTGCTCTGACGGCTGCGCTATCGCTGTTTCGCGGCCGAAGCCCCCCCTGACGACGCTGGAGTACGGCCTTCGTCCGCCCGGCATCGGTCGCTGGAGTCCCGAGAACCTCGCCATGCCCCGCTCCTCCAAAGATCTGTTCGACGACTCAACCATGAGCTTCGGGGAACACCTCGAAGTGCTCCGGGTCCATCTCTGGAAGGCGCTCATCGGGGTCGTGATTGGCGTCGTGCTCGCGTTGTTTTACGGGTCGTCGGTCATCGCGTTTGTCCGCCGCCCCATCGATCGAGCGCTGCAGAGTTACGGCAGCCCGGTGGAAGTCACCAACGACACGCAGGCCCTCGAAGACATCGATATCTGGGGCAAGGTCAAGGGTTATGTGCGCGACCAGTTCTCTCTCGATGCCCTGCAGGGGGACGAATCGACCGAGGAAGGGTCGGAAGCCTCTGCGGGACCCGCGGCCATGACCTCCCAGATCGAGGTCGAGATCAGTGCTGCCGAACTGGGCGACGCACTGCATCAGGTCAATCCAGACGCCTATCCCCGACCGCCGGAAAACTCCCGAGATCAGTTTCTGTCGTTGCGGCTGTCGGCTCCTGAATTCCTGGAGTTCAAGACCTCGGCAGCGCGCTCGAAGCAGGTAGTGGCCCTGAACGTCCAGGAGCCGTTCCTGACCTACCTCAAGGTGTCGATGATCGCCGGGCTGGTGATTGCCAGCCCGTGGGTGTTCTACCAGATCTGGATGTTCGTGGCCGCCGGCCTGTTCCCGCACGAACGAAAGTTCGTCTACCTGTACGGCGCGGTGAGTGGCTTCCTGTTCCTCATTGGGGTGGTGTTCTGTTTCTATCTGGTGTTTCCCTTTGTGCTCCGCTTCCTGCTGGGCTTCAACGAGATGCTGAAGATCCAGCCGCAGATTCGCCTGTCGGAATGGATCAGCTTTGCGGTGACGCTGCCGCTGCTGTTCGGCGTCAGCTTCCAGTTGCCGCTCGTCATGCTGCTGCTGGAACGGCTGAGCATCTTTGAAGTCAGCGACTATCGGGAGAAGCGGCGGATGGCCATCCTGGTGATTGCGATCATCTCGATGATGCTGACCCCCGCCGACCCCATCAGCATGCTGATGATGATGTTCCCGCTCTGTGGCCTCTACGAACTGGGAATCGTCCTCTGCGGCCTCAAGCCGTCCCGGAGTCCGTTCGAAACGGCGTGACGGTTGTGCGAATCCACGTCGGTGTCATTCGACAGACGCCGTCGCCTTCGCTGCACGCAGGACCGGGTAATACTGCGTGAAGACGTAGTCATCGTCCGCCGCTGCCCCGTGGCAGGTACTGCAATTCTCCACTGGTTGGAGGCGGGCAGAGTCTTTCAGGGGGTATTCGTGGCCGAAGCTGAAGAAGGCCCAGTTTCCCGGCTGGTCCTTGAAGCGGTTGGCGTCCTTGATGAGCACCTCCAGACCGGTGAAGTCCCCCATGAAGTACCCCTTCCCGCTGCTGGCCTGCTTGGTGCCCACGCTGAGCAGCTCCTTGACCAGAACGGTCCCGTCTGGAAACCGACCCGTCCGTTCATACGCATCGAAGGCATCGGGGTGGATGTAGACCGCGTGGAACTCGGGGAAGGCCGCCTGGCCTCCATTCATGTCGTTGGGCGTCAGCGGCGTGCCGACCGAGATCCATCGGCGATATCCCTCGGGCCGGAGCAGTTCGCCCTGTTCGTTGAAACTAAGGCTCGCCGGCGTGGCTGTCATGGCGGCGCTACGAGGAGTGGCGAGTCCGGACGTCCGGAAAATGACGACCACCGATGCCGCGGTAACGGCCGCGAGTAGTCCGAGTCGTTGTGTCGTTCGTGAGAGAGTCTTCATGGGGTGCTCCACGGATTTGATTGGGGACGAGGTGTGCATCGTCGGACGCGCTCGGTGCGACGGTGAAGTCGCACCGAGCCGCCGGCCATCACTCAGCAGGCGGAGGAACTGCCTGAATCGGTCGAGCAGGACGAGGGTTGACCCTGCTCCCACAGCTGGCGGGCATCGACCTCGTCATTCCTCAGGAACAGCAGCAGTCGACCATCGACGATCTTGAAGCTCTCTGGGTCGACAGGCAGCGACTTGCCCACCGACATGCCGTAGGCGCACATCCCGTCGTGTTCCGGCAGGTATCTGTCGGGCTCGGCACGGAACAGCTCTGCCTGGTGCGCGGTGGTGAGGTGATAGACCTTGCCGTTGTGAGCCACCGCGTGGGCGGGGCTCCCAGGTTCGGCTCGGCCGACGACGAAATATGACACGGGGCTATAGCCGCCGATAGCCACCTCACTCGCCGGTGAATCATGCGCGGGCACCGCAGTCTTCATGTTTGCTCTCCTTGTCTTGGGGAAACGGTCACGCTCCTGCAGCGTGCTTGTCACAACCGGGGCATCGACATGTCCGCCGGTATCCTGCTGACGCGCCTGGCCGTGCCGGTCTTACCACGGCCGTGGCAAATTCTCTGTCGCAGTGGCGTGCAGGTCAGGCCCGTCGTGAGCGTCTGGAAAACGAGGTAAGATCCTGTGTGGACGATGCGTCAGAAGGTGACGCGAGGTGCGCGCGACGGAAGCGAGCCTTCCGGCCGGCTGGCACGGATTGAAGTACGAGGATCAGGGGCTCCCGGATCGATGAACGTGGCGGACCAGTCGTGGGTTGGACGTCTGAGGACGACCGGAGCGGTTCGAGATCGTGCGCTCCGGGAGTTGCGGGAGTTGCTGCTGTTGCGCCTACGGCAGACGTTTCGCGGTCGCTCGGGGGTCGACGAAGCCTTGCTCGAGGACATTACCCAGGAGTCGCTGCTTCGGACCCTCGGACATCTGGAGCAGTTCCGCGGGAAGAGCCGGTTTACAACGTGGGCCACGGCCATCGCGGTGAGAGTCGCCTTTACGGAACTTCGCAGACGCCATTGGAAGGATGTCTCTCTGGACCAGATGCTGGCCGAGACGCCACGGACAGAAGACTGCGTGCTGGCGGAGGTGGACGGGGATCAGGTCCGGCGGGGACTGGTCGAGACGATGTATCATCTCATCGAGAGCGAACTGACCGCGAAGCAGCGCGTGGCACTGCTTGCGGAGCTGCAGGGGATGCCACTGGAAGAGATCGGCCGGCGGATGGGAAGCAACCGGAACGCGGTCTACAAGCTCACCCACGATGGACGACAGCGTCTCAAACGTGGACTGGAAGCCGCTGGGTATTCAGTCGCCGATCTGCAAACGGGTTGAAGGCCGGACACATGGATCTCTCCAAGAAAACTGTCGACAAACTCCTCAAGTCGGTCTCTCTGACGAGGCCAGACGAGGTTACCTGTGGCGATTGCCTGAAGGATCTGGCCGAGTTTGCCGAACGATCACTGCAGGGGCGATCGGTTCCGGAAGGTTTGCGGGCGATCGAACATCATCTGGCGATCTGCCCTGAGTGCCAGGAGGAATTCAAGGCACTGTTGAAGGCGCTGCGCGATGAGCGGTAGTGGTCGCAACGGCCTCTACGCTCGACGATCTTGCAAGCCACGTGCCGACGCGACTCACCAGCCCACCTTGCCGGGGTGTCTCAGATCTCGGGGTTGAGGATTCTGCGGGCCCAGAAGTAGGCGATGATGTTCAGCAGGAGGGCGGCGGCGAGGATCACCTGTCCGGGGACGGTCGTGAACAGGCGCGTGGTGTTCTCGGGGTCGACGAACAGGTAGTAGACGATGAGGATGGCCGCCGGTGCGAGGGCCATGTAGAAGGCGGACGTCCGGGCCTGTGCCGTCTCTGACTGGACCTTTCGTTCGAGGCGCTGCAGCTCGCGCACCGAATGGGCGATGCGCTCGACGGTCTCGTTGAGACGGCCTCCCGACTGGCGGCTGGCATCCATGGCAGCGGCGAACAGGGCGAAGTTCTCACTCTCCAGCCGTTGCTTGGCCTCTGTCAGGCACTGCTCGAGTGTCTTGCCCATCTGGTATTCGCCGTAGATCTGCTGGAACTCCTGGCAGATCGGGCGGGGGCATTGCTGTGCGAGGATCTGCATGGCCTGAGGCAGGGCGAGGCCCGCCTTCACCGCGCTCGACAGGCTGACCATGGCGTCGGCCAGCTGGTCTTCGATCTTCTCCTTGCGCTGCTCGGCCAGTCGGCGGAGCAGGTACCACGGCAGGCAGAACAGCACAATGGCGACGAGCACGCCGAGGACCGGCAGTCCCAGTCCGACCCACATGACGATGAGCACGCCAACCACCGCTCCCAGCCAGCAGACGAGCAGCTTGCGGAGGTTGTCGGTGCGGATCCGCATCCGCTTGAGTTTGTCGCGGAAGTCGTCCTCCACGTAGCCGAAGGCGTGGCCGAACCAGGGGCTCCCCGCCCACAACAGCATGGCGACGGCCCCCCCAATGAACAGGCTGCCCAGCAGGGCCTCGCTCATGGAGTCGCCTCCTCAGCCGCGGGTGCGGAAGCGGATTCGGCGATTGCCGGAGCACGTTGTGCCAGGACGGCGGCGCGCATGATCCCCGCATCGTGACTCGACATCCCTCCCATCGACATGACAGTCGTGAACCCCCCTCCCTGGCATTCTCCCTTCACGCCGTCGCCAGTCGCACTGCCCGCTGCCCCCTGGGAATGCTGAAAGCGAACCCGAATCGATCCAGTGGACGGGTCTTCGCCGATGATGGCATATGTCAGATGGGAGGCCTGAAATTCGTAGGTCACCGGTACCGTGTCGGTTCGCGATTCGGGTCGCCCATCGACGACGAAGTGAGACACCACCGTCGCGCCGACCGGCTGGTCAATCTCGATGGTCATCAGCGAGGAGAGCACCCGCCACCTCACGAACACCGCCAGCGCAATCGCCAGGACCAGCAGCGCCAGGCCCGCGACAACGTGCGTAGGCGTGAGGAGCGGCGTCCTTTCAGATTCAGTCCCGCTCATGCACTGGTTCCAGAATGACGTTCCAGACGGCTGACGGGCTGTGCGGGTCGATGTCTCCCGCGCTGCCGCCGCTTGTGTCTGCGACGTGCTCCGCCCGGTCGGCCAGTTGCGAGAGCGACAGTCCCATCAGCCGCCTGTCGGCCATCTTCGCAGTCGTAGTCGCTGCTGCCAAGCCGTCGGCCGACTGTCGAAACAGTTCGGCCGCCCGCCGGGCATGTCGCGCGCGACCAACAGCCGAGCCTTCCAGAGTTTTCACGCCGGCTGCGGCCAGCTTGATGAGTCCTTTGAGGAAGTCCGCGACCGGCCCCTGTGCCCGGCGGTGTGCCACAGCCCTTCCCAGACCTCGTGCGCTTCCCAGTAGTAACCATGGTTGAACAGGTCGATCCCGCGCAGGTAGTCCCGGCAGCGCAGCCAGTCGTCGACGATCAGTTCCGCCGGCTGCGGCTCCTCGCCGTGCATATGACCAGCGGGGTCGCGAACAGGATGCGGTGCGCGGCCCGGCACGTACGTGTACGGCGGGAAGGGGGCATCAGGCAGCAGTCGTGGCGGAGGCATCATTCACGGCAGGCTGACAGTCGTGCTCAGCGGGGCAGTTCCTTGACCCAGATGTTGCGGAACTGGATCAGGCTGGAGGCTGGCTTGTAGGAACCATCGGCATTGCGACCGCCATGGTGCTGCAACGCGAAGCGGCCACGCTCCGGGACATCCGGCAGCCGGGCGTTTTCGAGCACCATCTTGTTGTTCTCGATCACCGTCAGGCGGTCGCCGACCATGATGATCGTGAACTGGTTCCACTCGCCGACAGGGTTGTCGGCGTTGATCATCGGGGTGACACCGGCCCGGACCTCGGGGTCGTTCTGGTCGCTGTGACGATAGCCGTACACTTCGCCCGAGCCGATTGGCCAGCACCAGATGTTGACCTGGGCCTTGCTCGACCCGCGGAGGTAGATCCCCGAGTCGGCATTGGGCATGGCGATGGTGATCGGCTGGCCGGCGGCGTCGTTGAGATAACCGCCATCCTTCAGCACGATGGGGACGTCGTACAGTCCCGAGGTCTGCTTGAGCCGCCAGTCGATCTTGAGGATGAAGTCGCCGAACTCCCGCTCGGACCACAGGCTTCTGTCCTGGACCTGCGACTCGGACGCGGCATCGTAGTCGATCACGCCATCGACGACCCTCCAGTGTCCGTTGTCTCCCTCGGGCACCGTCCAGCCGGTCAGGTCTTCGCCGTTGAAGAGCTGCTCGAAGCCGTCCTCGAGTTCGCCTTCGGCGCAGGCCGGGCGCGGGGAGACGAACATCAGCGACGCGACCAGGGAGACCAGGCAGAGGGTTGTGAACAGCAGGGCCAGTTGGCCGCGGCGGGCGGAGGCGGGCATCGTGGGGAGTCTCCTGGAGGGTGTGAAGTTGACAGGTTCCGACTCAGAAGAAAGGAGTGCCGAAGCCTAGTTCGGGTCGACCCTGGTGTGCGACAGGCGCTCCATGCATTCGAGTGTCTCTGGACTGACATGGTGTTCCAGACCTTCCGCGTCCACGGCGGCGGTCTGTTCGCTGACGCCAAGCGCCAGCAGAAAGTTGTAGACAATTTCGTGACGGCGACGTGATTCTTGCGCCAACTGGGCCCCGGACTCAGTCAGCGTGATGGGGCCGTACGGAACCGTCTCGACGAGTCCCTCACGCTGCAGCCGCGCGATGATCTTCGTCACTGTGACGTGGCTGACGGCGAAGCGCTCGGCAAGATCGGTGACGCGGCAACGGTCTGATTCGCGGGCGATGTCTGCGACCGCCTCGACATAGTCTTCCGCCGTCTCCGTCGCATGATCGCGGCGGGTCCTCTGGTGCTGGTTCGGAGGTCGTCGTCGTGTGACCATCGGCGTGTGAGTCAGGGGTGAGGAACCCCATTGTGACAAAATGTGGCGGCGGCTTCACGCGGTCCCTTGACAGAAATGTAGCCACGGCTACTCTTTGGTCAATTGGTAGCATTGGCTACGTTTAGCCGCCGACAACGAATTCCGGGAGACCGAGGGAGGACGGGAGACCGCCATGCGTGTCCGATTCGCGAGAGGGGACCGGTTGGGTTTCACGCTCATTGAGCTGCTGGTCGTGATCGCGATCATCGCCATCCTCATTTCGCTGCTGCTGCCGGCCGTCCAGCAGGCGCGCGAGGCTGCCCGCCGGACTCGGTGCCGCAACAATCTCAAGCAGATGGGGCTGGCCCTGCACAACTACCATGATGCCCACAGCGCGTTTCCGGCTGGCTACTACTCCTGGCCAACCCGTGACGGTTCGGGGCCTGCCGCGGCACAGATCGACCCCCTCACGTGGGATGGGGCACCCGGCTGGGGCTGGGGGACCATGCTGCTCCCTTACCTGGATCAGGGGAACCTCTCGTCGGCGTTTGAGCCGGAGCGCTCCGTCTGGGATCCGGCATATGCCGGCGAGGTGGCGACCAAGCTCCCTGTCTATCTCTGTCCCTCTGCGACCGGAGGGGACGAACCATTCGACGTTGTCGACGCGTCCGGCGCACCGCTGATGATTGCGGGCCGGACAGTTCGTCTCGGCCGATCGCATTACGTCGCCAGCCATGGTCAGGAGTCCTGCTGGGGCGAATGCGGGGCGACGCGCACCGGTGTGATCTTTACCGACATCTACACCAGTGCCACGCGAACCATCACCATCAACGGGGATGTCTCACGCGTGGCAGATGGTCCTTTCTTCCGCAACTCTCGGACGAAGTTTCGGGATGTCACCGACGGGACATCGAACACGATTTTTCTTGGCGAGCATTCCTCCCGACTGAGTGACAAGACCTGGGTCGGCGTGGTTCCAGGGGCGTACTCGCATCCCCGGTTCATGTCGCCGGAGAACGGTCCGGATGCGGCGGCAACGCTGACGCTGGTCCATGCCGGGCCGTCGGGAGGTGAGCTGGACATTACCGGGTTTCCGATCATTCATCCGGTCAACTTTCCGACGCTGCACGTCGGGCAGATGTTCGCCGAGCATCCTGGTGGTGGCCACGTGTGTCTGGGAGACGGGTCAGTGCGGTTCATCTCGGAGAACATCGATCTCATCACCTGGGCCGAACTCTCGAGTATCGGCGAGGGTGAAGTCATCGGGGAGTTTTAGGTTATGACGCTCGAATCGATCAGCAGGCGTCGTGGCCTGGTTGTGGTGTTGCTCGCGGGTCTGTGTGGTTGCGGTTATGGCGACGTCAGCCATCAGGCGTACGAGCATGCGACGGCGCTGTACTCGATCTGCAACCGCCGGGATGAGGCGCGCCTGCAGACTTATTCACAGATGCTCACCACGGCACAAGAATCTGGCGAGTTGACCTCGAAGGAAGCTGGCTGGCTGGCGGAGATTGCGGACCTCGCCAACGTCGGTGAATGGGAACAGGCCACAACCAAAGTTCGCCGGTTGATGACCGATCAGGTTCAGGCTGCCCCGTAGGGCACCGAGTCGAGTCACGGTGTGGATGGGGGCTACTCGATGTCAGTAGTCCCTTCTACGGTGGCCTCGGCGGCCAGGATCTCACGATCGACTTCACCCTGGATGTAGGTTTCGCCTTTGTAGCGCAGCGCAAAGATGACGTAGGCGGCAGTTGTCGCCACCATCAGCGCGGCAAAGAACCAGTAGTAGGTCGGTCCTGCGAGCGGGTTGGTCCCCGAGCGTTGCTTGATGGCTTCGAGACCGAAGTTCAGCCCGGAGATCGCCAGGTTCCCCAGCGAGACCCCGAGGAAATAGATCCCCATCACGAAGCTCTTCATCCTGGCCGGGCTTTGTGTGTAGGCGAACTCCAGGCAGACGATCGAGACCATCACTTCGCCCGCGGTCAACAGCAGGTAGGCGAAGAACTGCCAGCCAATGTTGGGCATGTTCCCGAGATAGGGGGCCAACTGGTCCTGCGTCCAGCCCTCGGTGCGTGCGGCACGGACCGTTTCGCTCAGGCTGGCCTCGGCGGGGACCGCGTCGCCGAGTTCGGCGCGCAGTTCGACGATGGCGGCGGGAGCCTGCTTCTCGATGTCCTGCTCGATGAGTGCGGAGACTGCGAACGAGGCCGCCGTCAGCAGGAAGCCGATGCCGATCTTGCGCAGGGGAGTCACCTCGAACAGTTTTCCCATGGCGGGATAGACGAGGTACGTGAAGATCGGGATCAGGGTCAGAATCAGCACCGGATTGACGACCTGGACCTGGCTTTCGAGCCAGTTCATGCCTAGGAAACGGCGGTCCATGCTCTCGGCCTGCAGCACCCAGGCCGAGCCGGTCTGGTCGAAGATGGCCCAGAATACGGGCACGAAGATCAGGAACAGCGGCGAGAGATTGGCGAGGGCGCGGCGTCCCTCGGGGCTGAAGGTCTCCGACAGGAACTGGTCCTTGCCGCTGGGGGGCACGTGAATGAACTTGTGGCGCCCGAGCCAGAACAAGCCGGTGGCGAGCGCCATCAGAACGCCCGGCAGCCCGAACGCCGCCCAGGGCCCGACCCGCTCGAGCAGCAGTGGCGTGAGGAAGGTGCTGGCCGCGGCCCCCAGGTTGATCGAGAAGTAGAACCAGTTGTAGATCTGTGTGAGCAGGTGCTTGTTCCCGCTGCCGAACTGATCGCCCACGTGTGCAGACACGCAGGGTTTGATGCCTCCGGCCCCGATGGCGATCAGCAGCAGCCCGAGGTACAGAAACGGGGCCATGTCCCACAGGCCCATCGCCGGGCCCAGGTCCATCAGCGCCAGGCAGCCGTGCCCCACGCAGTACATCAGACTGATCAGCAGAATCGTCCAGTACTTGCCCCAGAGGATGTCGGACAGGATCGAGCCGAGCAGCGGGAAGAAGTAGGCCCCCGCCGTAAACAGGTGATAGATCCCCTTGGCGTTCTCGTCACTCAGGTAGGCCGGTTCTCCCGCGGCGTTCAGCAGATGCTGCGTCATGAACACCGTCAGGATGGACTTCATCCCGTAAAAGCTGAACCGCTCCGCGAGCTCGTTGCCGATGATGTACGGCACCCCGGAAGGCATCGTGGTGAGCGTCGGGTCGGGCGTGGTGCGGTAGTCGCCATGGTCGGGCATGGAGTCACTCCGGGGGAGATCTGTCGGAATCAGTTTGCGAGCGGCTGCGGGCGAACAGTGAACTGTGAAGAGGGAAGAAGTTGTCCGCCGCACGAACATGCGCCGTCAGTGGCCGATGCTGTAGAGGTACTTGTCCGAGCGGAGAAAGAGGTGCCCGTCGACAATCGCCGGACTCGCGTTGAAGATGCTTCGATCGTCGGCGATGACGTTGCGAGCCACCTGAGGCAGCGCGGGCTGGGCGACGAACACAAACGTGCCGTTCTCGCGAGTGGCCGCGTACAGCCGACCATCCGCATACGTGAGTGAGGCAAAGCCATGCAGTCCGATGAAGTTGCGGTATTCGCGTCCGGGCGCGAAGACTCCCAGCAGTCCGCCGTACCACAAGAGCGTACTCAGGAGACACACATGCATCGGTCGGTGACCAGGTCCTCGTCAGCAGGGTCCACGGGCCGGTTGGGCCGCCATGTTAGCAGATCGTCGAGATTTGTTGAGAGGAGTTGCCGCCCACGGTTGCAACCACTGCTCCGAGCGATCATGTTGGTTGCGCGGACCGGCATCGTCCGTTCCTGACTGCCCATTCTGAACTCTGCGTGCTGAGATCTGTCTGTGCCCGAAACAACCACCCCCAGCCAGTTGGCCAGCCATATCCTCCAAGAAGTGGAGACCGTCATTCGCGAGGCGGAGGAGGGGAACAAGCCGCTCGAGGTCGAACCGTTCCGCAGCCGACTGTTCGAGCTCTTCGTCACGGCCGACGGGGCCGGCTACACCCACGAGGACAGCGATCCCGACCTCTCGACGGATGGCCTCTGTCAGCAGCTCGCCGCGAGCTGGGGGTTGCGCGATGCGGCACTGCAGTCCGTCACCGAGAAGTCGCAGTTCCCTGCCGAACAACTGCAGAAGATGCGCAGTCTGTGGTCGGTGATGCGGATGTGGATGGAGTGGACCTACGCCTGGAGCCGCTGGGACGAGTTCCACCGCGATCCGCAGTAATCCGCACATGCCACGGTGGCACTCTGTGTCACTCAGCCGACGTGCGTCTCTGGCGGCTCCCCGCCGATCCGCGCGGCCCAGAGCGCGTACAGGTCGCGGGCGCGATCGGTGATCGCGAAGCGTGTGAGCGCGGTCTGGCGGGCTGCGGCTGAGAGCCGTTGGCGCGCGTCGGCGTCGTGCAGCAGTCGACCGATCGCCAAGCCAATCGCGTCGACATCGTCCGGTGGGATCAGCAGCCCGCTGACGCCGTCGTCCACGATCTCGCCGGTGCCGCCGACGTCAGTCGCGACAATGGGGAGTCCGCTCGCAAGTCCCTCGAGCAGCACACGGCCGAGTGGTTCCTGCCGGGCGGGATGCACGAGCAGATCAACTTCGCTGAGCAGTCGGTCGAGGTCGCCCCGATAGCCGAGCCAGTGCACGCGCCCGTCCAGCACCGCGTCGTGGACGCGCTGATGCAGCCGCTGCTCGTACGCCACGTTCTCGGCCTTGGTGGAGTACCGCTCGCCGATGATCAGCAGGTGAGCCGCGGGCCACTGGTGGTGGCGGCTGGCCAGTGCCTCGATGAGCAGGGCCTGCCCCTTGCGGGGGCCGATCTGGCCGATGGTGACCAGCAGCCGGGCGGTACGGTCGAGCCCCAGTTCGCGATGCAGCCAGCCGGTCCTTGGGCCGGGGTGAAAGCGTGCGCAGTCGACACCGTTGTGGAGAACGACGACGCGGCGGTGATCCAGTCCCTGCGACACGTGACAATCGCGTGTGGCCCGGGACACCGCGATCAGTGTGTCGAGGCGATTGAGATCGTCGATGGCGGCCCGGCTGAGCTTGATGATATCGCGCACGTGGCCGGTACAGGGGATGTCCAGATCGTCCCGCAGGCTGCCGAGCAACCGGCTCATCGACAGACTGTTGGCATGCACGAGCCGCGGGGCGGCGTGGCGGATGGTGCGGGTGAGGAGGTCGCGGGCCTCGGCGGCCGGGCGGCGATGGCCGCGGGCATCGTGCAGGTCGATCGGGATGTGCTCGATTCGCCGCCGCTGAAGTTCGTCGATGAACCGACCCGACGGGGGGGCGATGACCTCGACGTGTAAACGGTCGGGCCGCTGGTCGAGGGCCGCCAGCAGCGACTGCTCGCCGCCGTTGAGTGTTGCGTACTCGCAGACGAGGACGATGTCGGTCATGGCGCAGGGTCCGGCGCGATCGCCGGACTGATGCGGCCATCCCGAATCTCGAGCACGACATCCTGCGGTGTGATGTAGCGCTGATCGTGCGTGACCACGACGACCGTCGACTGCTGGTGCTGATGCAGTCGGCGCAGATGGCGAAAGACCTCGGCCCCGTTCTCGGTGTCGAGTTCTCCCGTAGGTTCGTCGGCGAGCACGAGTGCCGGTCGCTTGAGCAGGGCACGTGCAATGGCGACGCGCTGCTGCTCGCCACCCGAGAGCTGGGCCGGGCGATGATCGAGCCGGTCACCCAGCCCGACCTGCTGCAGGAGTGCGGTGGCCTCGGCCCGCCGGCGATTGGCCTCGGCGGGATGTGGGAGATAGGGGACGAGGACGTTGTCGACAGCGGTCAGATTGCTCAGCAGGTTGAAGCTCTGAAAGATGAATCCGACCTGGGACTTCCGGAAGTCGTCGCGCTCGGCTGGCGTGAGGGTCGAGAGTGGTCGCTGTCCGATAGCGATCTCGCCACTGGTGGGCTCGTCGAGGGCGCCGAGCAGATACAGGAGCGTGCTCTTGCCGCTCCCGGAAGGTCCGACGATGAACGTGAAGGCACCGGTCGGAATCTCGCAGGACAGCCCGCGCAGGACGGGAACATCGATACTGCCCCGTCGATAGACTTTCGTGACGTTCGTGACCCGGATCACGGAGCCGCCGGTTTCTCAGCAGGGGACCGGTTCGATGTCAGGGTCAGGGAGCTCTGCAGCAACTCGAGCGTTGACTGGAATTCGTCGCTCGGTTCCCCTGAGTCCTGGGGAGAGTCCTGCAGGACGAGGACCCGCGAAACGCCAGCGTCTGTCGGCAGACCAATGAACTGCTGCGAGATCTGTTCGGTCCCGAACACCACACGGATTGCCGACCCGGTCAGCTTTTCGCCCCCCAGTGTGATGTTTACCGGTTTGACTTCGGGGTTCTCGAACCCGAGTGACTCGGCGGTGGACCGGGCCAGGCTCTCCGGCGTCACTTCCTCGGCGAAAGCGAACACCATGATGACGACGTTGTTTCCGTCGAGCGTCCAGATGCGCGACTGAGGGTCGGACACGTCGGCTTCGAAGCCGTAGGCGGCGGGATAGCTGAAGGCCAGTCCGGCATAGGGGAAGCGTCGGCTCGGCGCGACGTCGAGCGTGATGCGGGGATTGACGTAGGCCCCCTTTACCTCCTGCGACTGGCCCGGCGTGAGCGACACGGTCTCCTGGTTGATCTTCAACGTGTACGTAATGGACGGCTCGGCGGATTCATCCTCGGCCAGGCCGATCGTGGAGACCAGCACTCCCGCGAGGCCCAAGAGGCCGACTCTCCAGCACATTGACCCACGCATGAGCGAAAACTCCCGGGTGTTGGTTGGTCACTCCGCAGAACCTGTGGCTGCCGCTGCGAGGTCTGCTGGTCCCCGCCGGTGACAGAAGTCGCCGAAGGATTCGCCCGGCTGGCGTTCGGCCTTGAACTGGGCGAAGACAGGCGCCAGTCGGGTAATGAGTTCTTCCTCGGGCACGAGATCGTCGAACAGGAAGGCCAGTCGTGTTCCCTCGGCATTGCCGCCTAGATACATCGTGTACTTTCCGCGGGCCTTGCCGACGAGGCCGATGTCCGGTGTGTACGGCCGCGCACACCCATTGGGGCAGCCGGTCATATGGACGCTGATCCGTTCGCCGGCCAGTCCCTGCCGCTCGAGTTCGGCATCCAGGGCATCAATCACCTGGGGCATCACGCGCTCCGATTCGGTGATCGCGAGTCCACAGGTGGGGAAGGCGGGGCAGGCGATGGCATAGCGGCGGACCAGGCTGAGCTGTTCGGCGGGAACGATGCCATGCTCGGCGAGAATGGCGTCGATGTCGGCGCGGTCGTCCGGATCGATGTCGCAGAGGAGGGCGCCCTGCAGCGCGGTGAGGCGGGTGTCCATGCCGTAACGCGTCAGCAGTGCCCGCAGTCCGGACTTCATCCGAAAGCTGCCTTCGTCCTTGATGCGGCCGTTCTCGACATTGATGCCGAGATAGAGTCGACCGTCCCCCTGTTCGTGCCAGCCCATGTGATCGTCGACATCGTGGACGTCGGCGGGATGCGGCTGGGCGAGCGACTGGCCGTAATACTCCTCGACCTTCGCGCGGAACCGTTCGAGGCCCCAGTCGGCAATCAGGTACTTCATCCGCGCCTGCGCCCGGTCGTCGCGGCGGCCGAAGTCGCGCTGTACCTTGACGATCGCCTCGGCGATGGCGAGGACTTGATCGGGTGCGACATAGGCCAGTCTTCGGGCGACGGCCGGGAAGGTGTGCTTCTTGGCGGGAGTCATGCCCATTCCGCCGCCGGCCAGTACGTTGTAGCCGACGATCTCATCCCCCTCGACGATGGCGAGGAACCCGAGGTCCTGGGTGTAGATGTCGATGCAGTTGTCCTCGGGCAGGGCGATGCCCGTCTTGAACTTGCGCGGAAGGTAGGTCGCGCCGTAGATCGGTTCGTCGACGGGTTGGAACGCGTCGAGCTGCCGTCGCTCCTCGCCGTTGGAAAGCCAGATTTCGTAATAGGCGGTGGTCTGTGGTTTGAGGTGCTCGGCGAGCGCGTCGGCCATGTCCTGCATCTGCTGGCGCACCTTGTTGCCCTTGATCGGGGCGGGGCAGCACATCACGTTGCGTTCGACATCGCCGCAGGCTGCGAGTGTCGTCAGCTTCGTCTCGTTGATGCCGCGGATGGCTGCGGCCAGGTCCGCTTTGGGCACCCCATGGAGCTGGAAGCCCTGGCGGTCGGTGATCCGCAGCGTTCCGTTGCCGTAGCGTTCGCAGAGATCGAGTTCGGCGAGGAACTGGGAGGCGGTCACCTTGCCGCCGGGGACGCGGGTCCGGACCATGAAGATCCATTCCTTGTCGCCCCCACCACGCTCATCCCGGTCGTCCTGCTGGTAGGTGCCGTGGTGCTTGAGCAACTGCACGTTGTCCCCCGAGAACTTCGGCTCGTCCGCCGCCAGTTCCTCGGCGATGCTGCCGCGCAATTGCCGGCTGTTCGCCTTGATCGGTTCGACCTTGCTCAGTTTGGGAGTATCAGGCATGGGATTCGTTATCTCGGGAGTCGCGACGAAAGGTCGGTCTCCACGGGGCGATGACAGGAGGCGGACTCAGTGAGCCCAAACGGAATCGGGGGGTGGCAGGGTTCTGGACGTTGGACGACCCTGCTGCGGCGATTATAGTGCGCCATCATCTGGAAGATAGCCGAACCGATGACTGATTCGCGCCCGCGCAACTCCTTCGCCGACATCCTCATTCTGGCGCTCGCCACGGGGCTGGGAGTGGGGCTGATCCCGTGGGCGCCCGGCACGTTCGGCAGCCTGTGGGGGCTGGTCCTTGTCGAGCGTATGCAGGCCTTGTCCCTCGGCCCGGTGGGCTGGGGGCTGGTTTCGGTCGTCATCGGGCTGGCGGGGGTCGGCATCTGCGGAGCGGCTGCCCGAGGCTTCAACCGCAAGGATCCCGGGGCCGTCGTCTTCGATGAGATCGCGGCGTTCCCCGTCGTGTTCGCGATCGTGCCCCTCACGCTGACGAGCGGAGTGCTCGGGTTCCTGCTGTTCCGGCTGTTCGACATCCTCAAGCCGTGGCCCTGCCGAAAGCTGGAACAACTGCCGGGCGGCTGGGGAGTAATGGCCGATGACCTGATGGCGGGGGTCTATGCCGGGGCCGTGTTGTGGGCCTGCATGGCATGGCTGGTTCCCGCGGCGTCGACGCTGAACGTCTGAGTGGCCTGGGCCCGCGCGAGCAGTGCAAGCAGCGCGACCATCAGCACGACGGTCAACTGCACACCGGTGAGAGCGGCCAACTGGGGAGACAGGCCGCAGACCGCGAACAGTCCCGTGGCGGTGGCCAGCAGGGCCCGCCGGTTGTCCAGCCGCACATCGATGTTCGTCTGCGCCCAGTCGGCGATCAGGAACAGGGGGAGCAGCAGCAGTGTCAGGTCGTAGTTGAACAGGTGCGGACTGAGGAGCAGCGTCGCGAGCACCAGCGCGGAGTACTGCAGCGGAAACGCGGCGGCGGGGACGTCCCCGTGGCCGGGCAGCGACCGCGACAGCAGTGCGATGGTCAGAAGTGATCCCAGCAGGGCACAAGTCTTGATGACGACGTCGGGAGCCCCGTCCAACAGCAACTGCATCGCTCCCCACCACGAGTGCGCCTTGTGCAGGTCGTATCCACCGGTGTGGACGTAGTCACCCAGGCCGGTGCACAAGGCCACGAACTGTCGACAGACGTCGAGGCCGGTCAGCAGCGAGAGTCCGACGAGCACTGCGCCGGTGACGGCTCCGCCGGCGAGAAACGCCCACTGCCGTCGCAGCAGCATCGCAGCGCCGATCACGAGCGTCAGGTGTGGCTTGAAGGCGATGAGCCCGAACACGACGCCCGCCCAGAACATCTGCCGGCGCCGCAGCAGCACGTACGTGCCCGTGAACAGGAGCAGCAGCAGCGTCCCTTTCTGGCCACTCCCCAGCGATTCGAGCAGCGGGGAGAACAGCAGGGTCGCCGGCAAGCCCCAGGTCAGCAGTGTCGCACGGGTCGCTCGTCGCTCCTGATCGGCGGGGTCGGCTGTCGCGGTTGGCGGCCCGCACACGTCCCAGCGCAGCAACAGCGCGGTTGCGATCAGGCAGGCGGTCATCAGCAGCGTCCACAGGAGGGCGGCAGTCGGCAGCGAGCACCGGGAGAGTGGACTCACCAGCAGATACCAGCAGGGGGGATACACCATCGGCAGGTACGCGTCGTGATCCCACTCAAAGCCGACCAGCGCAGGATCGTGTTCCAGCTGCTTGATGTAGCTGAGATCATAAAACCGGGATCGATCCCCCTCCAGCAGCATCCAGCCGCCGATCCATTCCTGAAGGAAGTCGCCGGCGAACGGTTCTGCCTCGGGTCCGGACTTCAGCCGGAAGTTAGGCGAAGCCAGCAGAACCACGAGAACCAGCACCAGCGGAATGCAGACCGCCAGCAGCAGGGACCGGTCGCCGGCGCGAAGGAGCTTCGGTTGTGGTGGGGTTGCTGGACACAAGTCGCAAGCCGTCAGTAAGTTGCAGCGAGCTGCGGTCGGCAGCGTGCCGCGTCCGGTGGAGGTCAGACAGAAACGCCGGCCGTTGGCCGCAGCGGTGGTGCACGTCAACAGGAGAGCGGGCGCACGGCCGGCGTCAGTCCAAACCTAGCTCACATTCCGCCGGCAGCATGGACTGACCGTCGGTTGACGCTGAGACATCGGTCCTGCAGGACACGGATGTGCCGGCCGAGAGTTCGGGCACGTGGCGGCTTACAGCACCGCGCGGACGTCCTCTTCCGGCACGTCGGCGAACAGCCGGACCTCTCCCAGTCGCGTCGGCAGCACGAATCGCAGCTGGCCGCCCACCGTCTTCTTGTCGAGCCGCATGCGGTCGAGCATCTCTGCGGTCGACCAGCTGGTCCCCTCGGGAAGCTGGGTCGGTAGGCCGACTGCTGCGAGCAGGTCGACCTGGCGCTGCGTGATGTCTGCGCCGACAAGTTGCCGGCGTTCCGCCAGCCGACTGGCATACACCATCCCGATTGCGACCGCTTCACCATGCAGCAGCTCGCCATACCCCGCCAGTGCCTCGAAGGCATGGGCGAAGGTATGTCCGTAGTTGAGCACGGCCCGCAGCCCGGTGGTCTCGCGTTCGTCCTGCTGGACGACATCAGCCTTGAGCCGGCAGCTGCGCCGATCGCGTGCCGCAGCGTGTCGGGGTCCCGCTGATTGAGGTCGGCGGTGTGTTGTTCGAGGAACGCGAAGAACTCGGCATCGAGGATGACGCCGTACTTGATGACCTCGGCGAGCCCGGCGCGGTACTCGCGGTCCGGGAGGGTCTGCAGGACTTCGGTGTCGATGAACACACCGACAGGCTGGTGAAAGGCCCCGATCAGGTTCTTCCCCCGTGGATGATTGATCCCCACCTTGCCCCCGACCGAACTGTCGACGTCGGCCAGCAGCGTCGTCGGCACCTGCACGAAAGGGAGACCCCGGGCGTAGGTCGCGGCGAGGAAGCCGGCCGTGTCCCCCACGACCCCGCCTCCCACGGCGATCACGACGGTGCCGCGGTCGACATGCCTGTCGACCAGGACATCGTACAGATCCGAGATGACGGACAGCGATTTGGATCCTTCGCCCGGCGGAATCAGGTTGAGCTCCGCGTGCCAGCCGGCCGCTTTCAGGCTCTGGGCCACCACCTCCGCATGCGGGCGGACGTTCTCATCGCTGATGATGACCGCGCCGCGGCCTCCGGTGGTGGTCTTGCCCTCCGCCGAAGCCCAGAAGCGAAACGTGTCGGCGAAGGCCGGCAGCTCACCACTGGTGATGATAATGTCGTAGCTCCGGTCTCCCAGGGCCACGTGGACAACGGTGCGTGTGGAGGTGGGGTCAGTCACGGGTCGAGGTCATGTCCGGCCGAACATCGGGTCACCCTGGGCCTCCGGCAGCCGATGTCCCGGCCCAACAAGGCAGACAGCTCCCGGCGCGATCCAGTAGACTGACTGCCGTCACTGGTTGCAAGGACCCCCGTCGTGGCTGACGTCTGTGATGATCGGCGCCGGCACTCGCGGCTGATGCCGCTGGTGCTGAGTCTGATGCTGTTGGTCGGGTACCTGGCGTCAGTGGGGCCGTTGTACGGGCTGCACGATCGGGGCATGCTGGACACGTCGACCTATGAGACGATTTTCGAGACAGTCTACTTTCCGCTGATGTATGTCGTCAGTCACAGCGAGTTCTTCGAGGAGCATCCGGTGGGACTGGCGTATGTGTGGTACGTGGAACTCTGGGCTTTCTGACACCAGACCGGCGCGCGGGCAGTTGATGAGTTGACGGGTTGATGAGTGACGGCTCTTGTCTCTCCTGACCACATCGGGAGGTTCAGGCCAGTCCCTCGCCTCGCCGGCACACTTGACCGGAGCTTCGCCGGCATCGACGATCGGGCCATCATGCTGGCACAACTGCGAGTGAACTGGGTCATACTGCGGACGTGCATCGAGGAACGCCTCGTGTATCGGGCCGATTTCGCGCTGGGCACGCTGTTCCGCTTCCTGCCGATCGTCACACAGATATTCCTGTGGAGTGCCATCTTCGCGGTGGGGACGAACTACGAGCGCGGCAAGATTGCCGGCTTCGGCTTTGAGGACATGGTGGCGTACTTTCTGCTGGCGATGGTGGCCCGCGCCTTTTCGAGCATGCCGGGCCTGGCCAGCGGCGTGGCGAGCGATGTTCGCAGCGGTGCGATCAACAAGTACCTGACGCAACCGATCGACATGCTGGGGTACCTGTTCTGGTACCGGGTGGCTCACAAGCTGGTGTACTATGTCGTCGCCACCGGGCCGTTCGTGCTGGTGTTCTGGCTGTGTCGCAGCTTCTTCCCGGGCTGGCCCGACGGCCTCACGATTGCGGCGTTCTGCGTGTCGCTGTTGCTGGCGTTTCTGGTGGGGTTTCTGCTGGAATCGCTGATCGGCTTGATCGCGTTCTGGTTCCTGGAGGTCAGTTCGCTGCTGTTCATCTACATGATGATGAACTACTTCCTCAGCGGGCACATGATCCCGCTCGATCTGCTGCCGGGGAGGCTGAACACGGTCGTCCAGTACCTGCCGTTCAAGTTTCTGGCTTACACACCGGCGGTGATCATGCTGGGGCGGTACACGCATGCCGAACTCGTGCACGAGCTGACCGTCGCCGTGCTCTGGGTCGTGATACTGTTCGTGGCCAATCGGGTGGCATTCGCGCGCGGTGTGCGGCGGTATGGGGCCTACGGCGGGTGAGGAGCAGAAGGTGAAGCGTGAGGGAGGTGATGCGTACTCGGTGGGGCGGCGTAGCTGCAAAGGCGTACGGCAGGGCTTTCCAACATGACGCACCGGCACGACAAGCGGCTGACACGAGCCTGTCAGCCCCCAAGGGTGTCAGGCCTTGGATCGGGCGTGCACTGGAAGTCACGTGGCCGGATGATCACGATGTAGCCCGTGAGTGGCCCGCTGGGCGGGGTCTGTCGTTCGCTTTCGTGTGAGGAGGAGCAGTGTTGGAGTCCCCGGATGGCCCGGTGCTGTATCAGCGCGTAGAGATGACGGACCCGTGGCGGTGTCGCATGGCCGGGGGCGAGGTGGTGGCGTTCACGACCCCCGCGCCCGCCAAAGCGACTCCGAACGAAGATGCGCTGGCGCTGCTGCCGCTCGGCGAGCAATGTGCCGTGCTCGTGGTGGCCGATGGTGTGGGGGGGGCCCGGTCGGGTGACGAGGCGGCCTGCCTGGCGGTGCAGCGACTGGCAGAGACGCTGTGCGCGCCCGACGCCGAGGCGGGGGCCGATCCCGGTCGGCTGCGGTCGGCCATTCTGGATGGCATTGAATCGGCCAATCGCGCGATTCTCGACATGGCGATCGGTGCCGCCACCACCATCGCAGTGGTGGAGATCACGCCCGGATATATGCGGCCGTACCACGTGGGGGATTCGATGATCCTGCTGACGGGACAGCGGGGGAAGGTGAAGCTGCTGACGGTGTCGCATTCCCCGGTTGCGATGGCGGTGGAAGCGGGGCTGCTCGATGCCGAGGCAGCCATGCATCATGATGACCGCCACATCGTGACCAATGTGGTCGGCTGCGAGACGATGCGGATCGAGATCGGTCCGGCAGTCCGCGTGAGTCCCCGCGATACCATCGTGCTCGCCAGTGACGGGCTCTCGGACAACCTCCGCACCGAAGAGGTGATCGAACTCGTTCGGAAAGGACGGCTCGCGCGTGCCGTCGGCAATGTGGTGCAGGCGGCGCGACACCGGATGGTCGATAAGACGTCTCCTGCCCCGCACAAGCCGGACGACCTGACGGTGGTGGCCTATCGTCCACGTGCGCCGCGGAAAGTCGCCGCCAAGGCACCACCCGCCGCCGTCGACTGATGGAGGTCGCCTGTGTGCGGGATTCCCGGGATGGCCTCAGTGACCAGGGTTCGGCGGAGCTGAGGTCGCGGAGGTCACTGTCGCGCAGGGTTGCGCGCTGGCGGCACCAAAGTGTTCGAGGGCGACATCCTTCAGGCGTTTGAGGTCCAGCTTGCCCGTGCCGAGCAGCGGAATTTCGTCGACTTCGACAAAGCTGTCCGCCGCGGGCAGCCAGAGATTGGGGAGTCCGCTTTGGCTGAGCTGCTTGAGGATGACGTCGACCGGCTGGGGGAGCGGCTTGTGGACGATGACGAGGCGTTCCCCTTTCTTCTCATCGGGGACGGACGTGACGGCGACGAGCAGGTCGACCTCGGCGGTGGCCGGGTCGTCGACGATGCGGGTCAGCTCTTCCTCGACACGGAGGTGGGGGACCATTTCACCACCGATCTTGGAGAAGCGGCTCTGGCGTCCGGTGATGCGGACGAAGCCATCGTCGTCGATGCAGCCGAAGTCCCCGGTGTTGTACCAGCCGTCGCGAATGACCTCCGCCGTCTTTTCGGGATGATGCAGGTAACCCTGCATGACGTTGGGGCCCTTGATCAGCAGCAGCCCGTCGTGGTTGAGTCCGAGGTCTTCCCACGTGTCGGGGTCGACCACTTTGGCCAGCACTCCGGGGATGGGCCGGCCGACCGTGCCCAGCTTGGTGCCGACCTGGGTGATGTCGGACGAGCGATGATCGGGGATGTTGACGGCCGCCACCGGAGACAATTCGGTTGTCCCGTACCCTTCGGAAGGTTGCACCCCGAACTTCTCTTCGAATTGGCGGGCCAGATCGACCGGCAGCTTTTCCGCCCCGACCACCACCGTATCCAGCCGGGCAAACTGCTCGGGGGAGATTCGCTTGAGGTAGGCCCGCATGAAGGTGGGCGTGGAGAGTGCGATGGTGACGCTGTGCTTCTGGCAGAGATCACCGATGGTTCGCGAGTCGAGTGGGTTGAAGTGGTAAACGACCTTGGCGTTGAAGCACATCGGGAGCCAGAGCGTGGCGGTGTAGCCGAACGAATGAAAGAACGGGAGGACGCCCATCATCGTGTCGGACGGTTCGAGCTGCAGGAGCTGCTCGATGGCGTCGACGTTGGAACCGACGTTGTAATGCGACAGCATCACCCCCTTGGGTTCGCCAGTAGAGCCCGACGTGAAGATGATCGTGCAGAGGTCGTCCGCGTCGATCCGCGTGAGTCCCAGCCAGCGCTCGAGCAGCGAGCTGGGGACGGCATACGCCGCGAAGGCCGACAGCGCCTTGTCGAGTCCGGTGATCTGCTCCTTGAGGTCTTCGAGATAGACGAATTCGGCCTCGGAAAGCCGGCAGGGGCGCTTCTCGAGAAACCGACGACTGGTGAGAACGTGCTTCAGTCCGGCTTGCGCGCACAGTAGTCGAGCGTCGCTTCGTTGAGCGTGTAGTTGAGGTTGACGGTCGTGCGCCCGGTGAGTGAAACGGCCATGTTGGCCAGGCAGCCGCCCACCGATGGAGGCAGCAGCAGGCCGACCATTCGCTCGTCTTTGGCAAACACCTGCCGTTCGAGCACCCGCCTCATCGCGAGCGAGCCAATGAGCAGTTTGCTCGCCGACAGCTCCAGCCCGCTGGAATCGGCCACCTTGGGTTGCCCCTTGCGGCGCTTGCACTGACGGACGAACTGGCGCACCGGGATGAGTTGTGAAGGTTTCTCGAGGGCCATGGCGGTCACTCCCAGATCTTCTACTGCTCGACGGATGGGATAAACAGTCTGCGGCTCGGGCAGCGGTGTGCCGAACACAATCGTGACGGGGTAGGGCCACTGGCGGGGCCGCTTCCAGAAGAACTTGCCCCCATGATAGCTGAAGATGCTCCCCCACAGGCCGTGCAGGTAGACGGGCACGACGGGACATCCGGTCCCAGAGATGATCTTGAGCAGGCCCGGCTGAAAGGCCTGCAGTTGACCAGTGCGTGTGAGTTGACCTTCGGCGAAGATGCAGACGAGTTCCCCCGCTTCGAGGGCCGCCCGCCTTCGTGCAGCGATTGCATCAAAGCCTTCGGGCCGTCCGTCGCCTTGATGGGGATGACCCGCATGGCCCGGGCGAGCTGCTTCAGGCCGGGCATCGCGGTGAAGTCGCTCCAGATCAGAAAGCGAATCAGCCGCGAGGAACTGACGAGCACGAGGATGCCATCGACCCACGACACATGATTGGCGACGAGCAGTGCTCCGCCGGATTCGGGGATGTTCTCGGCCCCCTTGATCCGCAGGCGGTAGATGGTGTGGCTCGCAAGCCAGAACAGAAACCGCACGGTCATGTCGGGAAGGATGCGAAACACATAGTAGCAGACGGGAATGGTGCCCAGTCCTGCCGCCATGAAGATCTCGGCCGGCGACATGTTCAGCCATTCGTTCATCAGATAGAACAGGCCGCAAGAAATCAGGATGAACGAGAACGACAGGAAGTTGCTGGCGGCCAGGATCGTGCCCCGCACCCGGACATCACTGCGTTCCTGCAGAAAGGCCTCGAGCGGGATGTTGAACAGTCCGGCGCTCGCCCCCAGCAGGAACAGCGACACGCTGGAGAGGTAGTAGGCCCGGTTCAGGCTGGCCGCCACGTTCGGATCGGCTGAGCTGCCGGCAAGGAACACGAACAGCGAACTGATGATGATGCCCAGCGCACCCAGCGGGACGATGCCGAGCTCGATCTTGCCCCCCGACCAGATTCCCGCGAGGACACTGCCACAGCCCACACCGGCTACCAGGGTGGCCAGCAGCACACCGATCTGGGCCTTCTCCAGACCGAGCAGCTCGTCGCCGTAACGATCGACCGTCAGTTGACACAGCGACGCTAGGAACCAGAAGAAGGCGATGCCCAGGGCGGCCCGGGTGAGGGCGCGGCTGGAAAACAGCATCCGCAGGGCCGGCACGGTTTCGGTGGCCGGATTGAGGGCCAGTCGACGTCCGGGATGCGCGGCCGGCAGGCGGGCGATCAGCAGGCTCGCCATCAGCCCTGCGCCGGCCACCCCGAGCAGGGCCGTCGCGGCCAGGGTCAGCTGGCCAAGTGACACGCCGGCGAGGACATCTGGCTGGGATTGCGAATAGAGGGCATAGCCGGCGATGGTACCCACTGCCGAGGCAATGACCGTCACCAGACCCATGACGCCGTTCCCCGCCGACAAATCCCGGAGGGCGAGCATCTCGGGGAGGCTGCCGAACTTGGCCGGGCCGAACAGGGCGCTCTGGGCCCCCATTAGCATGACCACACCGAACAGCCACCAGACATTCCCGACAAGAATCGAGAACAGGCCCAGCGCCATGATGAGGATTTCCGCCACCTTGCAGGCGACGATAACGTTTCGTTTGCTGTAGCGGTCGGCCAGAGAACCGGCCGCCGGTGCCAGCAACAGATACGGAATCGTAAAGCAGATCCCCCCCAGCGCCAGTGCCTTGGCCGTTCCCACGGACGGCACCGCCTGGCCGATCGGGACCACCAGCCAGCGGAACATGTTGTCGTTGAAGGCACCGAGGAACTGCGTCAGCACCAGCCCCACGAAGCTCCGCGAAGCCAGGGTGCTCCGGGAGTGCTCAGACGGCGGCGGGGATGAGGTCATGGGCGCGAGTGACGCAGTTGAACCGGCCGGAAAGTTGCTTCAGAGACAGGCGTGGCGGGTGGGAGATTATCACGCTCGCCGGATCAGGAGAATGCCGATCTGCCGCCCGGGACCGGCTTTGGGTCGCGCACCAGACGATGGTCGTGTGGCCCCGGGGTCCGCGAGTCGCCTCCTGGGGGACCGGCTGCGTGTCGTTCAAGCCGCCTCGCGCAGACGCTGTCGATGAAACTTCCACCCGGGGATGAAGAACGTCAACGCGCTGACGACGCCGAAGATCGTCAGTCCAAATCGGGGAAACATCGTCATGGGGATGCAGGTGGCGAACAGCAGGGCCGCGTGCAGGTAGAACTCGCCGGAGAGAATGCCCGCCTTCACCACGAAGACTGCTCCGGCGATCAGAGGCAGCACGGGGGAGAGCGTGAGGACCGGCTCATTGAGCAGCGCCTCCACCAGGTACAGCAGCGTCGAACAGGCCATGCTGGCCGCCCAGACGTGCGCAATCTGACGTTCGACGAACGTCACCGGCCCCGAACGTCGGCGCAGGCTCCAGAAGATCACCGCCCACGCTCCCAGGCCCCCGATCCACAGACCGAGGTACGGCAGCCGCGAAGTGACCCCCTCCCACTGCATCAGATTGGTCAACACACACAGCACGAGCAGCGCGCAGGCATGCCACATCCACAAGAGGCCCCAGTTCTGCAGAACCCTCACATGATGGGTGGGCCGCAGCGCCCGGCTGAGGATCTGCGAGAAATGGGACGAGCGTGCCGCGATGGTCTCGTGATTGAGATAAGCCTCCAGATCGTCCGCCAGGTCGTCGGCGGTGGCGTAACGCAGATCGGTCGGCTTCTGCAGGGCCTTGAGCGCAATGAGTTCGAGATCGGGATCGGCCTGCGGATTGAGCACTCGGGGTGGTGGCGGATCCTGTTCCAGGACCATCAGCACCACATCGACCGGAGAAGCGGCCTGAAACGGGGCACGGCCGGTCAGCATGGCATAGAGGATCGCACCCAGGCTGTACACATCGGTCTGCGGACCCACACTGCCCCGGAACCCCACGGCCTGCTCGGGAGCCATGTACCCGGGCGTTCCCAGGATGGTGCCGCTGGCGGTGAGCGGGCCGAGCGATCTTCCGCCTGCTCCGCGGGCCTCCTCGGCCTCGTCACCGGCGTGGTCCCCCAGCGTCGGGACCCGTTTGGCCAGTCCGAAATCGGTCACGTAGGGCTGCCCCGACCCATCGATCAGCACATTCGAGGGCTTGAGATCCCGATGCAGCAGCCCCTGCCGATGCGCATGGGCGATGGCCCGGCAGACCGGGATCAGCAGTCGAGCCGCTTCGCGCGGAGGCAGGGGGCCGTCGCTCAGCCGGCGTGCCAGGGTGACACCGTCGACATACTGCATGCTGAAATACGGCTGGTCCTCGAACTCGCCCACTTCGTACACACGGACGATGTGGGGATGATCGAGGCGGGCGACCGCCTCGGCCTCGCGTCGGAAGCGAACGACGTCGGCAGGTGTTGCCAGTTCGCCCCGCAGAATCATCTTGAGGGCGACATCGCGATGGAGGTCCCGCTGGCGGGCCCGGTACACGATGCCCATCCCGCCGCGGCCAAGCTCCTCGATCAGGTCGTAATCGCCAATGATGCGCTGGCCGGTGAAGGGGACCGAGGCGCGCGGGCCCTCGGGCACGGGTCCCTCGGCCCGGACCGCGGGGAGTCCGGAGATTTCGGGATCGATGCTCGCCAGGTCATCGGCCATCCGCGCGATCGCCCAAAGCTCACGCAGCTCCGGGGCCAGTTGTGGGTGGCCCGTGACGATGGCCTCGAATCGCTCCTGCTGACGGTCGGCCGGCGTGGCGATCAGCTCCTCCAGCAGGTCGGCCAGCAGGGCATCGCGGTGCTGCGTCCCGGGTGCGGGTGTCGCCGGACTCATAAGTGCCGGTGTCCGGTGGGATGGGGACTGAGTTGAAGTGACATGGAATATGGTAGGCGCTGCGGCCGCCGAGATCATGCGTAGCTCTGCGGGAGCCCGCAACGTCAACGTGAGCCAGCTGCCAGAAGGATGTCCGTCAACGAGGGCAAGCCGCGCGATCCCGCGAGAAAAGGTTGCGGCTCACCGTCCACGAACACATGATGTCGGCATGCGGAGCATGCCGAGGTCCCGGCGATGCAGGTGGTCCCTGCGACCGATACAGATGCCCATGGCCCGACTCACCCAGCCGTTCGACGATTCGCAGGTCTCGGCCATTCTGGAGCAGTACTCGCTCACGGGTCCGGTGCTGTCGGTTGAACCGCTGGTCAGCGGTCGCGGATTCAGCGGGGCGAGGATCTGGAAGGTGACGACCACCGCGGAGGCATGGGCCCTGCGCCGCTGGCCCGGGCAGGGACTGTCGGCTATGCGCCTGACGGGGCTGCATCAACTGGTGCGCCACCTCGCGGACTGCGGTGTGAGTGTCATCGCGGTTCCCTGCCGGTCCCGTTCTGGCGAGACGCTCGTGACTCATGGGGCAGGTCTGTGGCAGCTCGAGCCCTGGCAGGCCGGAGTGGCGGACTTCAATCAGCGCCCCTCGCTCGACCGGCTGCGCCACGCGATGCGGGTGCTGGCGCAGGTGCATGTGTCCGCCGCGCGGTTCCTGCCCTCCGCCTCGGCCGTGGAGTGGTTCTGCTCGGGTCGTGAGGGAATGGCCCCTGCTGTCAGTGAACGGCTGGAGCGACTGACAACCGTCTGGACACCGGCGCAGCTCGAGGTCGCTGTGGAACAGGTCCGATTCGACGAGGATGGTCCCCTGCGTGAGGTCGCGTTGCCGC
Organism: uncultured Planctomycetaceae bacterium; assembly: GCA_963715185.1. Classification (GTDB taxonomy): domain Bacteria; phylum Planctomycetota; class Planctomycetia; order Planctomycetales; family Planctomycetaceae; genus CAVPPT01. Next base: position 511,907 of record CAVQRG010000003.1, on the reverse strand, counting down.
TGCTGCAGTGTGTGCGGGCCGGGCGGGAGTTGGTGTTGCGCGATCTGCGCGAAGCCAGCGGATGGCGAGTGCCGCTGCAGCCCTGTCTGCGGGATGTCTGGCACGATCATCTGTTGTTTACCGGAGACACCCTGACCGGACTGATTGATCTCTCGGCGGCACGCACAGAAAGCGTGGCTTCCGATCTGTCGCGTCTGCTGGGCAGCCTGCTCGGTGACGACCGACCCGACTGGTGGCAGACCGCGCTGTCCGAGTATGCGCGGCATCGTCCCCTGACGGTCGAGGAAGGCCGGCTCGTGGACGTGCTCGATCGTAGTGCCGTGCTGATGAGCGGGCTGACCTGGATCGAACGCCGTCAGCGCGGCGCGATTGCGCGCGAAGACCTGCCCCGTGTGGTCGCGCGGCTGGAGACGATCCACACACGCCTCTCGAGACTGGTGCAGAGATTTGCCTGAGATGCCCGACCGGGTACCCCGCGTCCCCAGCTCCGGTCAGGGTGTGAGGACGATCTTGCCAGTCAGCGTCCCCTGCTTGCCCAGCGTGTTCGCTTCCTGCAGACGATGGGCGTCGGCCGCCCGTGCAAGGGGGAGTGTCTCTCCCACCAGCGGGCGCCACGACCCGGCGGTGAACCAGCGGTTCATGTCGTCGGCGCACTGCCGCTGTTCGTCGGGAGAGGCATTGAACATCGCGAACCCCACCATCCGCAGATCATTGACATAGAATGGCCCGAGCAGGAAGTCGGGCCGCGCATCGCGGCCGGCCATCAGTACGATGCGCCCCGCTTCTTCATCAGGCCCACGGCCCGGTCCAGCGTGGGCTCCCGCTGCGTTTCCCACCAGATGTCGAGTCCGCCCTGCGACGCGGCGAACGTCTGGAGGTCGTCATCGAGCGCGGGGGAGTGATAGTCGAGCACCAGATCGGCTCCCAGCGAATGGCAGAGTTCCCGCTTCTCTTCGCTGCCGACGGTCGCGACGACCGTGGCACCGGCGGCCTTGGCAAACTGCACGACCAGCGAGCCGACACCCCCCGTCCCGCCGTTGACGAACACCACGTTCCCGGATTGGAGGCCTGCATGCAGAAACAGCCCCAGGTGAGCGGTGATGCCCACGAGTGCCCCGGCCGCGGCCTGTGCGTCGCTCATCGAGGCGGGCGTGGGATACAGCCAGTCCTCGTCGATCGCGGCGAATTCGGCAAAGCTCCCCTGCCGGCCGAAGAGTCCCTGGTTCGATCCCCACACACGATCGCCCGTTTTGAACCGCGTGACGTCGCTGCCGACCGCCTCGACGGTCCCGGCGATGTCGCAGCCCGGGATGTAGGGGAACTGCTGAGCCATGGCGATGAGCCCGGCGCGGATGTACGTATCGATGGGATTGACGGCCACCGCCCCCATCCGCACGAGTACGTCGCGCGGGCCCGGCGTGGGGGTGTCGAGCTCACCATACTGCAGCACGTCGGGGGGGCCGGTCTGGGTAATGAAGGCAGCCTGCATGAGATAATCCTCCAGTGTCGAAGCGGCAAGAACAGTCTGCGATGATAACGCGAGTTCCGCGCGGGCACCTCGGTGCGATCAGCCCATCCAGAACCCCTTGCGATGCGAGAGGCCCAGCACCTTGTGGCATTCCGGGCAGAGATAAACATAGCGCTTTCCCAGGAACGACTGGATGGCCCGCATCCAGATGGTCTGCAATTTCGCCGAACAGTGGGGACAGACGGGCGAGACGTCGTTTCGTTCTTCGAGTGCGATCATGGGGGCCTGCTGCTCTCGTAACGGGGGGGCGTGCGTGTGTCACTGCCAACGGTGAGAACCCCGGCAGGGATCACCGAATTTCCCGGCGCGGGGTGTTCCGCTGTGCCAACAGCGGTGAACCCCTCCGGAAGGTGGGGAGCGTGGGACGGTGCGCTGCGTTAGCGGGCGCTTTCGCGAAGCCGGTTGAGAGGTTTGTGTGCGGAAGCAGGCGATCGCTCAGACAGCGCGCTTGGTGGGACTGCCACGCTGGGCCGGCGGGCGATGCGCGGTGCGCCGGTGATGCCCTCGGCCGAGATGTAATGCACGACGTTCTGTCCGAGGTCGTCCATCTCCATCACCAGGCTGTCGACCCGTCCGGACAGGTACATGTAGAGAATGAGTGACGGGATGGCGATGACCAGGCCGCAGGCGGTCGTCAGCAGTGCCAGGGCGATGCCCGAGGCCAGCACTTCGGTCTGTCCCATGGCCCCGGCGGCGGCGATGTCGTTGAAGGCCTCGAACATGCCCCAGACGGTTCCCAGCAGTCCGAGCAGCGGAGTGACGGTGGCCACGCCGTTGATCACGCGGAGATGGCTGCGGAGGGCGGCGACCTGACGTTCCCCGCCGTCGATAATCGCCTGCTCGACTTCAACGCTGGTCTTGCCCCATTTGCGGATGCCATGCGCAAAGATCATGGCGACGGGGCTCCCGTTCTCCTGGCAGACGCGCAGGGCTTCGTCCCGATCGATCGTGCCCCGTTCCAGGTGCTTGAGCAACCGGTCCACAAACGGTTTCGGGATGACGCGACCGCGGCGGAGGACGACGAGCCGTTCGGTACCGAACCAGAGGGCGACGAGTGTCGCCAGGGCGAACGGGATGATCCAGTAGTCGAGCGCCTGGGCGATCTCGATCAGATTGGTGGGGAGGACCGATCGGCGTGGCGCGGCCGCGGGGGCCGTGGCCGGGATGGGCAGGGGGCCCGGTTCCTGCAGGCTGCCGGCGTCCGGTGCCTGTGCCAGGACCAGCGAGGGGCATTCGCTCCAGGTGCCAAGGAGGACGGCGAAGAGGATCACGAGTTGCGGCGGCGCGCCCCGCATGTGCGAAAACGTCCCGAAGTTCATGATCTGGCCTGTCTCCGAAAAGCGTTGCGATTGCCCCAGAGGGAGCCCGCCGCCACACAGAGGATAGCACGCGGTGCCCCACGCCGCCTCATCAATCCGTTCCGGCCCGGGGAGCGGTCGGAAAGGCAGTCCAGAACGAGGGTTATGGAGGTGTGCTCGGGGACAGCCGGGCCTGCAGATTGCGGAGCAGCGGTTTGGCCTGTTCCGCGTACTCCGTCTGCGGGAACTCGTTGATCAGTCGTTCGTAGGTCTTGGCCGCCCCGGACCAGCGTTTCAGCCGTTCATCACAGCGCCCTGCCTGCAACAAGGCGGGGGCATGCCAGTCGGGGAACCCGTAATTCAGCACCCGGTAGTAGGCATCGAACGCGTCCTCGTAGCGCTTCTCGGTGAGGTAGGACTCGGCGATGTAGAACTCGGACTTGGCAGCGGTCTCAGTCTGGGCCCCCTGGGGCGAATTGATGACTCGCTGAAAGGCCTCGCGGGCCTCGTCGAAGCGCGCCTGCTTGAGAAAGCTGCGCCCACGACTTCATCGAGATGATACTGGAAGGGGGATTCTGGAAACTGCTCGGTGAATTCGGTCGCCGTAATGCGTACCTGGTCGTAGTTCTTCAGGCCCAGTGCGGCCTCGGCCTGCATCAGCCAGATGCTGGGCAACCATTCGGCTTCGGCCACAGTGGGGTCGTCGCGCCGGTCCATCAGGGCCTGGAACGCCTGTTCGGCCTCGGCGAGCTTGCCCCCGCGGAGTCGCGCCTCGCCCAGTCGGTAGTCGGCATAGGTCCGGTGATCGCTGTCGGGGTAGTGGGTGATCAGGTCTTCGGCAACCTTCCGGACGTCGTCCCAGTCGTCGAGGCGGGCACCGATATCGAGCAGCAGCACCAGGGAGCGCTGGCGTACGAAGTCGTCCGACCGTTCGTCGTCGGCCAGATCCCGAAAGGCGGTCCGCGCTGGTTCCAGCCGGTCGGCAAAGAAGTCGCTTTCTGCCAGCAGGAGTCGCGCGTCGTCGCTCCAGTCACTGTCGGGACGTTCCTGGATGAGCCGGCGGAACAGCTCATCCGCGCGGGCAAACTCGCCCGCCTTGTAATTCAACAGGGCCCACTCGTTGATGAGCAGATCGAGTTCCTGTTGCTGGTCGACTGGTTGACGCGTGAGTTCCCGGACTGCTGCGGCATACGCCTTGTCGGCTGCAGCGGTCTCGCCGAGTTCGCTCCAGGCCCGGGCGGCACCCTTGGCACAGCGATAGGCCTCGGCCGACTCGGCGCGCTGCTCGCGTGTCAGTGACTTCGCGTCTGCGGGAGGCGCAGAACTGCCTGAGACCTTCTTCGAACACTTGCGCCGCGTCGGCCTGTCGGCGGGCCAGCTTGAGCGACAATCCCTGCATGTACAGTGCGTTCGCCTGCAGACTCATCTCCGCCGCGGACAGCTCGCGCAGTCGGGCAAACCACTGGGCGGCTTCGCTGAAGTCGCGTGTCGCCGCCAGTAGTTGACGGCGGGCCTGGGCAGCGTCGCCGTCGGCGTCGGCCTGTTGCGCCGCGGCATCTTCCTTTCGCGCACGTTCGTGCAGACTGTAGGCCAGCCCGGAGACGGCCGGTGCGTAGTACGGTCCTTCCGGCCCGCGCTTTACGACCCGCTCGAAGAGCTTTCCGGCGGTGTCCCAATCCTGTTGTTCGTAGACCACTTCGCCCACCTCGTACTCGGTGCGGGCGGCCAGTGCAGGGTCGGCATCCTCTGTCTGCAGTCGGCCGAGGGCTGCCTGTGCTTCCGGCTGCTGGCCCAGGTGAGCCCGCGCCACCGCGAGGTTGGCCAAGGCCTGGGCCGCCTGGGGTTGCGGCGCCTGGGCGTCGAGGACCTGCTGGGCCGTCTGGGCGGCTTCGTCGTACTTCTTGATCGCCAGCCAGGCATTGCTCGCCAGCGACAGGGCGGGGAGGACACTCTCGCCGGGCGGCTTCTGTCCCAGCAGCGGCTGCAGGGTCTCCAGCACGCGCTGATGGTTGTCGAGGCGTTCCCACGCCCGGGCCAGTTGCAGCCGCGCACGGTCCTGAGTCGTCTCGAGTTGGGATTGCAGCAGGACCTGCTCAAACTGCTGCGCCGCGTCGCGATACTTCTGGCGGGCCAGTTCGCCGCCGTGGCATCGATGCCGTCGATCTCCGCGACGCGTTGATCGCCCTGCTCCATGAGCACGCGACCCCATGCCAGTTGCTGGGCGAGCTGCAAGCCACTCTCGGGGTGCTGCTTCTGGAACAGCCGGTGGGCGGCCTCGGCCTGGTCGGGGTCCCGGTTCCGCAGGGCAGCCTCGGTGGCGGAATGCAGGCTGTCGTCGGCCAGTTCCGACTCTGGCCAGCGTCGCGCAACATCCAGAAACAGCCGCACCGCCTCCCCATAGTTCCCAGCCCGCAACTGACTGTCGGCGGCATGGAACAGCAGGCGGTCGGCCAGTTCCTGCGTCTGGTCCCGTTCGAACTCTTCCAGCAGCACCTGGCTGGCGCTGGCGTAATCTCCGGCCGACTTGTGACTCAGCCCGGTCCAGTACGCTGCCGTGCCGTTCAATTCGGGGTCGGCCTGACGCGCGGCGTCGAAGTCGGCGATGGCCGCGTCGTAGTCCTTAAGGTAATAGCGGGAGAAGCCTTCGTTCAGGTGGGCCAGCGGCACGAGTCGGTGCTGCGGAAACTTCTGGACGACGGTACCAAACGCCTCTGCCGCCTGTGCATGCTCTCCCTGCTCGAACAGCCGGGCGCCGATGTTGAACTCAGCCTCTGCGGCACGGCGGGAGCCGGGTCGAGCGGCCAGATCGCGATACTGGGCGAGTGCATCGTCGTCGCGCCCCAGCCCCGCGTAGGCGCGCCAGTCCGAACCGGGTTTCGTCGGCCAGCGGGCCCTCTCCAAACCGCTTGAGTCCTTCCTCGAAGGCGTTCACCGCCCCTTGGGGATTCTTCAGACGCAGCTCTGATTCCCCGAGAAACTGCAGCGCCGATTCAGCCAGTTCGTGTTCGGGAGCCCGCTTGAGGTAGGCCCCCAGCTCATCACGGGCGGCGGTGAAATCATCGAGGAAATAGCTGCATTCGCCGACCCGGTACATCGCCCAGGGGAGGTCGGGATGCCGCGGCTGCGACTGCACAAACGACCGGAACACGTTGCGTGCGTCGGCAAACTGTCGCTGATACACGAACGACTGGCCCAGCAGCAGTTGGGCCAGCGGAGCCTTCTCGTGCGACGGGGCTTCGTCGAGGAACTTGCGAAACTGACGCGCGGCCTGATCCCAGCGTTCGTCCTCGTACAGCCGCAGCGCGAGATTGTATTCCGCGGTGGCATCGGCGCGGGCGACGCGGGTGCCGGGTGGCCCGAGCACCATCGCCGACCAGAGCACCAGCGCAGCGGGCAACCAGGATGATCGACGTTCGGCAGGCCTCACGCTGCGTATCCAGTTCCGACTCATAGTGCCTCGATCGTTTGGCATCCCCTGTCATAGTATCCTCCGGGAAACGAGGGCGGCAAGCAGTTGTCTGGCGAGACGCATCAATTGACGGCAGTTCCGGGGCCCTGACCGCCCCACCGCCCGCGGCTGCCGCAGCTCGCCTGATCCGCGCTCCCGGTCTGTCCGCCTCGCTCCGTCACGCTTGCCTGTCCGGGGGAACAGGCACCGTCTGTGTTGTCCCTCGTCTCGGTCCGAGTGGGGCTGGTGACCGCAGCGGTCCAACTGGCATGGTCTGTTCGTCCGGATTCTGCCATCATGAGATCAGCCCGGAGTGACCCTATGCTGCGTGACTGTTTTCTTGTGTTGTCGGTTCTCGCCAGCCTGATCGTGGCCCGCCCCAGCCTGGGGGCTGACGGGTCGGATCGACCGGCCGCGCCTCCAGCGGATGAGGCCCTGCAGCGGGAACTGCTGCGACTGGGAGACCCCGACTACTACGTGCGCGAACAGGCGCTGGCCACGATCATCGCCTCTGGTGAAGTGGCCATCGAGCCCCTGGTGGTCGCCGCTGAGGATGGTTCGGCGGAGGTGGCCGCCCGGGCGACCCAGGCGCTCGAGCAACTGCTGCAGAGTGAGAATCGGGAGATCGCCGATCGCGCGGACGAGGCCCTGGAGCAACTGGCCGCCCATAACGATCCCCGCACGGCGATGCGCGCCGAGGGGATTCTCAGCCGGCATCAGCAGCTCCGGGAAGAACGGGCTGTGGCCGCCATCCGGCAACTCGGCGGCAAGGTCCAGTACGATCTGGACGGTACGAGTCTCAACATGCCGCCGGCCATCTTCTTTCCCGGGCCCGGACGGCAGCCCGAGTTCCGCCGGGAGCAGGAGATGCCACTGCGGCTCAACACGATTCTGATCGGCACCGACTGGACGGGAGGCGTCGAGGGGCTGAAGCACCTGCGTCGCCTGCGGCATCGTGCCGAGTTTCATCTTTACGTCATCCGCGGATCAGGCGTGCCCTACGAGGACGCCGTGGCACTCTCGCGCGAGATCAGGGAGCTGACGATTCTGGACCGCGGGCCCTTCCTGGGGATTGGCGGGTCGCAAACGCCCCCCTGCCGCGTGGAGAGCCTGACCCCCGGTGCCGCGGCGGACCGTGCCTCTCTGAAGGTCGGGGACGAGATTCTGTCGGTGAACGAATCACAGGTCGGTCACTTCGAAGACCTGGTGGGGCTGCTCAAGCAGCACCGGCCGGGAGAGACGGTCATGGTGCGGGTGAATCGCTTCGTTCCCGAGTTGCGGGGTGAACGAGAGCTGGACGTCCCGGTCACGCTCGATCGCTGGGAACCATACTTCTCCAAGTCTGCCGACCAGGAAGATCCGGAGGAGGCGCCGGACATCCCCGGTCTGAGGCTGCGATAATCGCGCCGCTGCGAGATTCAGCAGTTCCGTGTGCGGCCATCGCGAGACTCCCGTTGCCGGCGCGGCTGAATCGGCAGAGAGGAAATCGGGCGACCCCCTCACGGCCCGCCCCTCCCTCCTCGGCTGCATGTGGGTCAGCCCAGGTGTGCCAGCCACGACTCGGGCTGCGCCAGGTCGTCGAACAGATGATCAGGCGAGGTCGCCGCGAGTTCATCCCGCGTGAAGATGCCGGTCGCCACCGCGACAACGCCGGCCCCGATGGCGCGGCCACACTGCACGTCGGCCGGTGTATCCCCCACGACCCACAAACGGGCGCCCGAGACTGAGACGAGTGCGGCCGTCGCTTCGTCGACCGCCGCACGAGCGACATCGTCCCGATGATAGTGATCGTCGCCGAAACCGCCGAAGCGGAAGTGGCGATCGAGCTGATAGTGTGACAGTTTGAGTTCCGCCCCCCGGCGAAAATTTCCCGTCAGCAGTCCCAGCCGGACATCGTCCCGCTTCGCCAGCGCATCGAGCAACGGCGTCACTCCGGGGAGCACGCACCCCTCCAGTTCCGCCAGCGTGGCGACCAGATGCGCGTCAGTAGGCGCCGACGAAGCTGTCCCAGACTTCCGGGGTTTCCTCGATGCCATGATCGCGCAACAGGTCCTGGGTGATGGCTCGATCAGTGCGACCGGCCGCAGGGATCGGCTTCGTCGGGCCCGAGACTCCCAGCTCCGTCTGGAGGGCACGCTCCATGGCCTGCTGACCAGCACCGCCTGTCGACAGCAGCGTGCCGTCGATGTCGAAGAACACAATGTGCATCAGCTGGTCGTTGTCCTGGAGTGAGCCGTATTCGCCAGAGTTTCTGTGCGCTGTTACGGGAATTGTAGTCTCCTCGGGCGGAGCCGCTACCCGGCGGGCTTCGAGAATTCACACGTCCATCGTGTCTCGCCACTGGTCAGGCCTCACCGCGTGTGGTTGAGTGTGGGAAACGTGGTCCGTGCCACCCCGCGATTTCCCCGACGTTCGGACTCGTGCCAACCTCACTCCGGGCATGCTACGATCGGTTGTCTGGTCACCTGCCGATGGGCGAGCGGCCGGACAGGCTTCCAACCCGGCAGGCATGACATGAACGCCCCTCTTCGGTTCGGCATCATTGGCTGTGGTCGCATGGGCCGGCTGCACGCATCCCGTCTGCGTGCGGATGGTCGAGGCCAGGTGGCTGCGGTGTTCGATCCCGATCGCTGGTCTGCGGATGCATTGCGTGCGGAGCTGGCGGCCGAAGCCCGCACCTGCAACACACTCGAAGATCTGCTGGAGCAGGCGGAGCTGGAGGCCGTCGTGATCGCGACGCCGACGACTTGTCACTTCGAGCAGATTCGCGCGTGTCGCGACCGCGGGCTGGGGATTCTCTGCGAGAAGCCTCTGGCGGCTACCGCCGCCCAAGTCGAACAGTTGATCGCCGAAGTGGGAGAGCAGCCTCCCCCGTTCTCGCTGGCCTACCAGCGGCGGGGCTGGAGCACGTATCGCACCCTCCGTCGGGAGGTCCAGTCCGGCCGCTGGGGGCCGATCCGCTCCGTGACATCACACAATTCGGAACGCTGGCAGCAGACGATTGCCGGCACCTGGCGCGATGATCCGACCGTCAACGACGGGGGATTTCTGGCCGATGCGGGCAGCCATAAGCTGGATGCGTTGTTCTATGTCACTGGTCTGACCCCGGTCGAGGTGTTCGCTCGCAGTCAGCGGCAGGGGAGTCGGGTCGAGATCATCACGCAGGTGACGGCCACGACGCGTGAAGGACCGCTGCTCGCGCTCGACTTCGTTGGCAACGCCCAGTTCCAGGCGGAGGACCTGCACATTCATTGCGAGCAGGCCGACCTCATGATCCGTGATCACCGCGTCTGGCGGGCGCAGAACAACGTCGTGGAACCGCTCGAGCCGCTGGAGCCTGCTGCCGCACCGATCTCCATGTTCCTGGATCTGCTGCGGGGCGAACTGAGAGAGAACTTCGCTCCGGTCGACTGTGCCGGTCCGGTGTGCCGGTTGACCGCAGCCATTCTGGAGTCGAGTCGCGAAGCCCGGCCGGTGCGCCTGTGAGAAGCATGCGGCTCTCAGGGGACGTCGAGAATGGCCGTCACGTCGCCGCTGTTGAGATCGACGAGGCAGACCTCGGTGTTTTCGGTGCACCCGACCGCAGCCGTCCCACCGTTGGAGTTGACGGAGACATTGCTGACGAACTCGATCTCGCCATTGAGTTCGAACTTCCGCGCGGTGCCTTGCTCGGCATCGAGGTGCTCGATGAACGCGGCCCGGGCAACGAACAGGTGATTGAGGTCGATGAAATCGAGGCTCTGGGGCAGCAGGACGTTCGACCCTTCGAAGACCCGTAGCGGCCGGGGCTGATCGGTCGGCCAGACGATGATGCGTCCCTTGACGGTCGCGGCCGCGAGGTGTGATCCGTCTCGCGAGAACACGACATGCGAGAGGGCTTCGCCGACGCCGCGCAAGACCTGACGGGGCTCCTCGGGGGCCTCGGTGCTCCAGAGTTCGACGTCTCCGCCGCGGCTGGCGCCGGCGACGAGCGTTGCGTCGGGACTGAGTGCGATGGTGCTGATGGCCTTGGGGGGGAGCAGCAGGCTGCTGGTGCCCGTGCGGGTCTGGGCATCCCAGATCACCACGAGGCCGTCGCTGTCGAAGGTCGCGAAATGCTTGCGATCCGGTGTGAAGGACAGGGCAGTGATGCCGTTCTCGTGACCCTCCAGCGAGATCGGGCGATCGGGATCATCCAGGGACACGAGCAGGGCAGTGGTACCGCCCGTCGTGACGACGACCGATCGCGAATCGTCACAGAAGCCCACCTGCGCGCTGGGGATGTCCTTGAGCCGGTACGCGATCTCCTGGGATTCGAGGTTCCAGACTTCCAGCATGCCGCGCGTCCGGCCGACGGCCAGCAGCTTGCCGTCGGGGCTGTACGACAGGCTGGCCACATCTCCGCGCAGGGGGATCGGGGCCGGCTTCGCGTTCCAGAACGACAGGCCCAGCCAGACGATGGCCCCCAGAGCGGCCACACCGGCGAGTGACCCGGCAGCGGTCAGCCACCCGGTCCGGGACTGTTGCAGGACGCCGATCAACGAACTCGGGAGCAGGTGCATCAACTGGCCGGCCACCGGCTTTTTCGGTCCGGCCTTGCGGCGTTTGAGCGACTTCTTGACGTCCTTCTCGGAGCGGGCTTCCCCCAGCGTCTCGAGCGCCTTGAAGGCGGACCGTCGAACCATGTCGGCGTCGTCGGTCGTCAGTTTTTCGAGGGCATGGATCGCCTCTTCACCCCCCAGTTCTCCGAGGGCCGTCGCCACGTGGTAGCGGACCGCTTCGGCAGGATCCTCGACCAGCTCCAGGATCGCTCGGGTAGATGTGGGAGACTTCATCGCGCCGAGAGCCATCACGGCCTGGCTGCGCAGGTTCTGTGGCCCGCGCAGGGCATTCTCCAGGGCGTAGACCGAGGCAGGGTCACCGATTTCTCCCAGGGCCTTGGCGGCGGCGTTACGCACTTCGTCAGCGGGGTCCGACGCCAGCGCCGCCTCGAGCAGTTCGCGTGCAGAGCGGTCTCCGGTCTTGCCCAGCGCCTCGATCGCCCGTTGACGGATCAGCTTCTTGCTGCTGTCCATCAGGTTAAGCAGCGGCAGCACCGCGCGAGGATCTTCCAGTCGGCGAAAGGCATCGACGATCCGCAGCACAGCCCGCTCATCGTCGGGGTCTGTGGTTTCCAGGATCCTCAGGAGTTTGGGGACCGCGTCGGAACTTCCCAGCCGACCCATGGCCTCGGCGGCGGCAATCCGCTCTTCCTGATGAGGCGAATCGAGAAAACCGGTCAGCTTGGGGAGGACGCGAGGTTCCTGACAGGCGCCGAGAGTCTGGATCGCCATCGCGCGTATCTCCGGACACTTGTCGTTCAGCGCGAGCAGCATCGGGCGGACGACACGATTGTCCGGCATCTTGGACAGTGCCGTGGCCGCCACCAGGCGCACGTTCTCGCTGGGGTCTTCCAGGACTCTGCACAGGATCTGCAGCGCACGTTTGTCGGCGATCTGCCCGAGGGCCTCGGCGGTCAGCGTGCGAATGGTCTCGCGCGGATGCTGTACCAGCGGCGTCAGGGCTTCGACCGCCCGCCGGTCCTTGATTCGTCCCAGTGCTTCGATGGTCGCGGTCTGGATCGCGTCGTCTCTGGAATCGTCCAGCAGGCTGATGAGGTCGCGGACGCCCGGCTCGCCGATGGCCACGACGGCGTCGATCACGCGGATCCGGTGCGTCGGGAAGACTGAGCCGAACATCATCAGCGGGCGCACGGCATGACGGACCCCAAGCTGACCGAGGCCCTGCAGTACACCCGGTTCGAGACTGGGGCCCTGCGCGATCAGCTCGCCCAGCATCAACTCGAAAGCTTCCGGGTCCTTCAGCTCGCCCAACGCCCGATTGATGGGGCCGATCAATTCGCGGGGAGCCTTGCGGTAATGGTCCCGGAGCAATTCCGCCGCCCGGGCATCGCCACTCGCCCCCAGATCGTTGATCGCCTGCCGGGCCTGCTGCAGTTCTTCGGAGCGGGCCCCTTTCTTGATGCTCAGCAACGTTCGCTTGAGCGACTTCAGCTTTCCGGAACTGAGCGGACGTCCGCTCAGTGGTGGCAGTGGTTGGGTCGCGTTGGCCTGCGATGCCACTTCAATCATCTGCCGCAGCAGACCGAGGTCTCCCTGCGGCGACATGTCGCTGCGGGCCGCATCGGCCTCTCGGTCCTGGGAGTCCTCTGCGGACGGTCCTGCCATCCAGGAGTGTCCCGGCAGGCGAACCGATTTGCCGCAGTGTGGGCACTTGATCCGCTTACCGGCCAGCTTCTGCGAGGCCTTCAGTTCGGTGCCGCAGCCCGGGCAGTCGCATTCCACAGTGACGCGCGTTGTGCCAGAGTCGCCCGTCGACGACGGAGTGCTGTTCGCTGGCTTGCTCGGAGTGGGAGCGGGGTCGCTGGGACGAGATGCCGCAGCCGCTTGTGTGGTCGTGGGAATTGATGGCGCGGACGGATGTTGAGGCCGAGCCGGAGCCTTAGGCGCCGTCGCAGCCGGCGAGTGTGCACTGCGCGCGTTCGTTGTCTGGGGTGCGGCCTGTGTGAATGGCTGCTCTCCGGGGGGGGTGGCTCCCTGGAGGCACTGTCCACATTCGCGACAGCGGGCCATGGCCGGCTGGACGTCGGCACCGCAGCAGGGACAGGCATTCGTGGCTGTGGAGGTCACAATCAACGACGGGTTATCCCAGAGAGGGAATTCACAGGGACAGAGGTGTGGCACGGAGCCGGATCGGCTCATTCTCAGGCGAAAAACGCCAGGAGTCGGAATGTTGCGGGGGAGCAACCGACTCCTGGCGGGTTTCTGGCCAGCACTCGTCAGCCGGTCTGACGAGCGGTCTGACTTACTCGAAGTTGCCCTTGCGGGTCAGCTTGTCGATCGTCGGACCACAGTAGACTTCGAACGGAGCCAGCTCGACCGTGGAGTCGAGATACCCGTCGTTCTCGTCAGCCGTTCCCGCCACAATCGGGAAGCCCGGGTTGAGGTAACCGTCGCCGTTCAGGTCACGGAGGACCTTCACGCTGCCGTCCGCAAACAGGATGTTCGCGGAGAGCTGGCGACCGGCACCATGATGGGCATACCAGTCACGGGTATCCTGCAGCCACAACAGCCCGTCGGCACCACCACCGGTGGTATTATCCTGCGGTTCGCTGGGGGTCGGCAGGATGTCGTCAGACCAGGCGGGCAAGCTGCCGCTCGTCGGACTGGGCTGCACCACCAGGCCGGTCGAGGCCAGTCTGATCCTTGTGCCGGTAGCGTCCCAGTACGCAGGACCGTCGTTGGCGGTTTCGGCCAGCCGGGCACCGGCGTTGAGGTCGAAGCCGGGCAGGGTGTTGCTCAGGACCGCTTCCTTCGCATCGCCGGGGCCCGAGTCTCCCAGCAGCGGGATGTTGCTCGAGGGGACGGTGCTGGACTCGGTCATCCGCCGTGTGAGGGGGCCGAGTGCGCCACGCAGTCCCTTCAGGTCGGAAATCAGTACCGTGTCGGCAGCGGAACCTGTGCCGCTCAAGCCGAGGCGCGGAGCCGAACGGCCGAAGAACCAGCTGCTGGCGTAGTTGGTGCCATAACCGGCTTCGAGCATCCGGCGCACCTGGGCAATGCGGTCCGGATCCCCGCCCGTGAGCGTGCCGACAGTCCCGGTCGAGAGGGCGACTTCAAAGTCGGCGCACATCCCGGCAATCAGGCGCTGTTCGAGTTCGGGGGGGATGGAGCCGACGCCCGACACGGACGTTGTCGTGCCGATGAGGTCGTTCAGCTTCTCCAGTCCGCGGAACGGGCTGGTGGGGCAGAGCATCTGCTGGGGCTGACCGGCGCCAATGTTGACGACGTCGGCCACCCAGCCGAACTCGCTGACGCAGCCGTCACGGCCGTAGTCGTACTGACCGGAGCAGAGGCGGTCGTTCTTGTCGGAGTCGGCGTAGATATGGGCCGCGACGCCGAACTGACGCAGGTTGTTCTTGCACTGGGCGCTGCGGGCAGCTTCGCGGGCCTGCTGCACCGCCGGCAGCAGGAACGCAGCGAGAATGGCGATGATCGAGATCACCACCAGCAGTTCGATGAGGGTGAAGCCACCGCGCTGGGCCTGCACCTTCGTACGGGAAGTTTGCATTGAATCGATCTCCTGAGGGTCGAAGTGTCTGCCCCGGGGGGCAGAAGAGTTGTCGTGCGATGGCCGGCCCACGCCGGCCTGATGCACAAAATCATGTCTGTCTACTTGTCTGTTACGAAACAACGGTCAACGAATCACGCGATCAATAGCTCCCCCCTGTTCCTGACAGGCCGGCACAAGGACGGCTTCCTGGTCGCATCCGGGCGGATCTGTGCCTTGATCTGCCGGTGCGAGTGACAAGTCTTCCCAGTCGGTGTCGCGTCTCGCTGGATTGTGATCATCTCGCTGAAACCCGACCGCTCGACTATCGATGGAGTAGCCCGCCACTCACAACGCGTATTCACCATAGGTCGAAAGGTGAAGAATTGATGAACGATGCGAGAAATGTTCGGGTGCCGCGCAACAAGCACGGTCCAGCGCGGGGTTTCTTGAAGAACTCGTGAAGACAACGCCGGCCTTCAGTGAGCGCGAGTCAGTGCACGAGACTCAGCGCTGCGGGAACACGGCCGAAGCAGGGGGGCTCAGCATCAGCAACTGAGCAGTGCGCACGGCCGCTGTCGCTTCAGCACATCGCGAGTGGCGATCGCCGGGCTGCGGTGGTGTCGTCAGGGACGCGGTGAGCGCCGGCGCGATGCTGCGCGGAACGCGCTGGCAGCGTGCGTATGTATCCGCGCTGGGTGATCAGGAGTACAGCAACTCCGCAGAGGGAATCGTCCGCGCTCCGTTGGGGAGCTCGTCCTCAATGCTGACGATCATCTCTTCGCTGACGACCGGCTGCTGCTGCGACTCAGCGGCGAGCAGCGCCAGAAGGGCGCAGCGGCGGACATCACGCAACAGCCCACCCGTCAGGCGGTGCAGCCCGTCGATGGCCCCTTCGTCGAAGCTGGCGAGCTGGTAGAATCCGGTCAAGTGTTCGAGGTACAGGCGGAGTTCCTCGATGCAGAGCGGGCCGAGCTCGATGCGCATGTCAGCGTAACGCTGCATCAGGTCACGCAGCTCCAGTGGCAGCGGATCCTGGCCGGCGGCGAGTACCGTGATGTGCCCGGAACCGACGGCGGTCCCCATCAGTCTCTCCAGGCAACGCAGGCTGCCGGGATCTGCCAGGTCGAGGCGACTGAGGAGGAGTGTCAGCGGCTGACCGGAGCGTGACTGTCCGTGCAGATGATCTTCGACGCGCTGCCAGGTGCAAGCTGCCGGCTGATCGGCGCGGGGTGCCAGTCCGAGTTCCGCGGCCAGTTTCCAGCCGAACGACGCAGCGTCGAGTGTCGCCATATCCAGCACAACGCCCTGTCCGGGGATTGCCTGGTGGACGAGTTCGAGAAGGTCGGATTTGCCGCAGCCAGCGGGACCGACAACAAGTCCCAGCGAGCGGCGATTCTCGACCAGATAGAGCATGCGGGCGCACGCCTCATGGAACGAGGGGCAGGCCCGGAGGGCGGCGAGCCCCGCCGGTTGGGCGAATGCAGATTCTGGACGGGTGGACAGATTCCCGGTCATCGTGGTCAAATCCTTTTGATGACAATGACTTGCTTCCCGGCAGCGGTGGCGGGATATTGAAGGGCTTTCGGTATCATCGGCATTCTCGCCACCCGGTCACCAACGCGGGTCCACGACTGCGGAGATTCTCGCGACTCATGCATCGTTTCTACCTGCCCGGGCCTTACCTTGCGGAGACCGTCGAACTGAAAGGTGACGAGGCCGAGCACCTGGGGCGAGTTCTGCGAATTCGGCCGGGAGAGCTGGTGACCCTCTTCGATGGCGAGGGGACTGCCGCTGTGGCGGAAGTCCAGCAGGTTGGCAAACGCTCGGCCCACGCAGAGATTCAGACCATACTGCCGATCTGCCCGCCCCGTCGCCCGATGCTCACGCTTGCCATCGCACCCCCCAAAGCCGACCGACTGCGCTGGCTGGTGGAGAAGGCGACAGAGATCGGTGTCGATCGACTGATTCCGCTCGAAACCGCACGTTCGGTCGTGAAGCCCGGAGACGGGAAGATGCGCAAGCTGGGGCAGGCGGTGATCGCGGCCTGCAAGCAATGTGGCCGCAACGACCTCATGGAAATCGCACCTGTCTGCTCCTGGGACGCGATGATCCAGCGTAGTCCCCCGGTCGGGCTGCGGCTGCTCGCCGACCGTCAGGGGGTCGAAGTCGCGGGGTTCTGCCGGCAAATGGGCGAATGCTCGGAAGTGCTGCTGGCGATCGGGCCCGAGGGAGGCATGACCGATGACGAGCGGGAACAGGCGGTTGCGTCCGGATTCCAGGTCGTCAGCCTGGGTTCGTCGACGCTGAGGATCGAAACGGCAGCGCTGTGCGGGGCTTCCTTCATCCGCATGATCGGTGCGTCTGTATCTGTCTGACACCCGCCGTCACGAAGAAGAGTCGAATTGACATCTTCTGTGGAGTGTGGTGCAATCCTGTTGATGACAATCGGCGAGATCGGAATTCCCGTCGCGGCGAAGAGATCGGCAGAGCACGGAGGGGAAGCGGGTGGCCACAACCTGGATGTCCTGGGACGAGTCGCCGTGGATTTCGCGGCAGTCCGCACATGCGTCGCTGCTGCAGTTGACGGACCGGCTGCTGCAGGCGGCGGCCGTGGCCAGCGGTCGCAGCGCGTGGCTGGAGCAAAGCCTGCCTCAACTGGCGATGGAGTTGGGAGCCAGCGGGTCCGGAGTGCTGCGTCGAAGTCCCGACTGGCAGATGGTGGCCGGGCAGGGGACAACGCCCCGCTGGCAAGAGCTGGGGACCCTGCTGGTCGAGGTGCTGGATCGTGACGCTGCCGCCTTTCAGAGGTCGACCGATGGTCTGGATCGGCTGCTGGCGATCCCGCTGTGTGTGCGGACGGGCGAGGTGCTGATTCTCGGGGGGCAGCGACTCGAGGAAACACAGCTTGCGGCGGGGCTCGCGTTGGGGCGGCTGGTCTCGCGGTTGCTTGTCATTCTGGAGCAGCGGGAATCGGACGGCACGCGTCTGGAGCGACTGCGGGGCATCCTGTCGCTGGTCCCGGTCTTTGCGCAATTGCGTGAAACTCAGCCGCTGCTGGAGCGCATTGCCGAGGAAGCGACCCGGCTGATGAGTTGTGATCGCGCGAGCATCTTTCTCTGGGATCGCGACCAGCATCAACTGGTGGCGTGTCCGGCGCTGGGGGCGGAGGGGGGCAGGCTGTGGCTCTCCGACCGCAAGGGGATCGTCGGCGAGGTCGTGCAGACCGGCAAGACGATCTGCGTCCCCGATGCCTACGCCGATCCACGCTTCGATCCCGAGGTGGACAAGGCGAGCGGATACCGGACGCGCAACCTGTTGTGCGCGCCGTTGGTCGATGGGACGGGAGAGCGCGTCGGAGCTTTCGAGCTGATCAACCGGCATGAAGGGTCGTTCACTGCGGCCGACGAAGAAGCGCTCAGCGACCTGGGTCTGCAGGTGGCGACCGCGGTCCAGAATGCCCGTGAGCGCGACGAGCTGATTCGCAGCAACCGGCAGCTCACCGAACAGGTCGTATCCGGCGTGCAGATCATTGGCGACAGTCCGCCGCTGACGGCGTTGCGGGACACCATTCGCCGACTGGCAGCCACCGATCTGCCGGTCCTGATTCTGGGGGAGAGCGGCACTGGCAAGGAGGTCGCTGCCCAGACCCTGCACTTCCAGGGGCCCCGCAGCGAGAAACCGTTCGTGGCCGTCAACTGTGCCGCCTTGGCGGAAACGCTGCTCGAGAGCGAACTGTTCGGTCACGAAAAGGGGGCCTTCACCGACGCGCATGACACCCGGGCCGGAAAGTTCGAGCTGGCCGACGGGGGGACGCTGTTTCTGGATGAGATCGGCGACATGAGTCCCGGTGGTCAGGCCAAGCTGTTGCGCGTGCTCGAGCAGAAGGTCATCACGCGCGTCGGAGGGTCGCAGTCGATCCCCATCAACGTCCGGGTGATTGCGGCCACCAATGCCAATCTGGTCGAGGCGGTGCGGGCCAGACGATTTCGCGAAGACCTGTACTATCGGCTGAGTGTCGTGACGCTGGAGATCCCCGCCCTCCGCGACCGGCCTGAGGATGTCCAGCCCTTGGCAGAGCACTTCCTCAAGCATTTCTGCCGGCAGGCCAACCGCAAGGAACTGACGCTCTCGGCAGAGGCCCGACGCCGCCTGCAGGCGCATGGCTGGCCGGGCAACGTCCGCGAGCTGCGCAATCTGATGGAACGTCTCGCTTTTCTGGCACCCGGGGAACGTGTCGAGGTGGACGACCTGTCGTTCATCCTCAGCCCCGACCACGACCCGTTGGAAACGTTCGATCTCGACCTGCCTCTGGCCCAGGCGACCATTCAGTTTCAGCAGGAGTTCATCCGCCGGGCCATCAAGCGCGTGCGGGGTAACATGAGCGAATCGGCCAGGCTGCTCGGGCTCCACCGTTCCAATCTGTACCGCAAGATGCGGCAGCTCGACATGGACACGGGGGACGAAGAGGCCTGATGATGGCCGGTCGTGTGGTCACGCCCGCCCGTGGCCGCATGAGACCGGCGGCGCATGACAACGGCCCTGCCCGGATGTGAGCAGGACCGTTGTGGACTTCAGGGCTGGGTCAGTCCCTTGAGTTACCGGACGTACAGGCCGAACCCGCGCGTCTGGATGGCGAAGCCGCCGCCGGGACCATAGCCGTAGCCCGGGTGTCCGTAGTAGCCACCATGATGATGGTGTCCGCCGTAGATGCGCCCCGGGGCGTACACCGAACCTCGGTAGCCGTAACCCGGATTCGTCCGGTAGTAGACTGGATAGGCGCCGTAGCCGTATCCTCCGTAACCGCCATGCCCGCGGTAGCCGTAGCCGGTACCGTAGCAGTGGCCGGCGTTGGCACTGGAAGTCAAGCCGGCGAGGCCGATCCCCGCCGCAATTGCACAGATGGCCAGAAGCTTGTTCATGGGAGTTCCTCACGATTCGGGGTTTCGGGACGTTCAGTGTGCCGACGGGCTGGGCCCCAAAGGCGATGCATCCCCGTATGAGAGCCACACGGGTCGTGATGTCGTCCTGGCGACGCCCTCCGGCAGATTCTGCCGGTCCTCACTTGCAGCACCGATGCCACTGCGCGGGCATCAGCGCGAAGATTTCTGTAACAGCGAGGTGCGGCTTGCGCTTAGCCATTTAAAGCCCTTCGCGGATGGCGCCGGGGCTGCACTCCCCATGTGTGCCACTTTCGCGAATTGCGCCGTCAGAGTGATGACGGCAGGCGCATCGCATTACAGTGAGCAGAGCATCAGAACTCCACGGGCTGTCCATCGTTGCGGGCGGAAAGCCGATCGAGCGCGTCTTCGGCAATTGTCTCACTCAGAAAGCGCGCCGAGCCGTCCGCGAGCAGAAACTGGGCGCCGCCGGGGTGGTAGCTCATGGCGCAGTTATCATTCGCGGCCAGCAGCCAGAATCGGCCGGCTCGAGACGGCATCCCGCAATTGATCGGACTGCCAATCCCCGCCCTGAATCCCACGCTGGTGATGCC
Source organism: uncultured Planctomycetaceae bacterium (assembly GCA_963715185.1). GTDB lineage: Bacteria > Planctomycetota > Planctomycetia > Planctomycetales > Planctomycetaceae > CAVPPT01. Next base: position 492,051 of record CAVQRG010000003.1, on the reverse strand, counting down.
GCCGACGGTGCCAATCCAGTGTGGCCACTCGTCGCCGAAGCGGCTGGGATAGGACGCCTCTCCGACCGCCAGGGTCTGGGAAAGTCCATCGGTGATGTGGCGAAAACGGATAGGGTGTTGTGCGACGCTCAGGCGATTGAACAGGCCGTTTGCGAATACCGGCGAGCCGCGTGACCCCTTGTAGTCGGTGGTCGCGTAGCCGACCTGACAATCGTCGAGCGGCGTCGGACCGATCGATGCCGAGTGGTCGGGGAGCGCCGAACTGGGACAGCAGAACACCGCCAGCCGGACGTCCCCCCCGCGCACGCGCCGTCCCTGGACGTCGAACGTGTCGGTAAAAATGCTGGGCTGGCCCTGCGGATTGGTCTCGTGGTAGAGCGCTGTCTGCTCAAGCTGGGGGAGCAGCGCGACCGCCCAGCCGAAACCTTCGCTCCTGTCCCGCAGTCGCGGAGCGTCGCGCGGTCCGGTCATCGCCCCCGGGGGGATGCAGTTGTGCAGATCATGGTAGGCGTGCAGGGCCACACCGATCTGCCGCAGGTTGGACGCGCAATGCACACGGCGGGCCGCTTCGCGTGACTGCTGGACGGCGGGGAGGATCAGGGCCGCGAGAATCCCCAAGATCGCGAGGACGACACAGAGTTCGATCAGCATGAACCCCGGACGCCTCCGTCGTGTCGGTCCGTTCTGTGACGTCGAAAACGCTGTTGTCCGCTGTGACATCGTGCAGATCCTCAGTCGGGACACGAACCACCACAGTCGGCCCAGCAATCGATCATCTGGACACCCGGCTTCAGCGTGACGTTGAAGCAATCACCTTCCCCTTCCACGTTTCCGTTGGGCGCACAACCAGAGCAGGTTCCGGTCAAGACCTGCCGATATCCCTTGGCGACCGGCATGCTGTCATCGACACATTCATCGTCGAGGTCATCCGTCCGCCAGACGCGATAGCAGGTTGACAGCAGTTCGTAGTCAATCCGAATCGTCGGGTCTGCAGGATCAAGGCGGGAGAAGTACCCAGGATTCTCACAGCCGAACTGACATTGACCGTTACTGGTACGATCGATGGTGACGGCAAACAGTCCCATCAGCATGAAGCACAATGCAGGCCTTCGCACGCTTCTGCTGATCATGGTTCTGCCTCAGATTGAAGGTTTCGTTTTCGCGAGATTGACGTTCTCACCACCAGTGAGGCGGCAGCACTTCACGCGAGTCTGTGTCGTTTCCAGAGCAGTACCCCGCCGAGGACCGCGGCGGCCACTCCCAGCACGGCATAGACCATCTGCGACCTGCGGCGCAGCGACGAGACTCGGCGGGTCGGTCCGCATCAGATCCTCGTAGGTCAGGCCCGGGGTTCCCAGCTCTTCGGGATCGATCAGGCGGGGCTCGCCGTTCTCCCTGACGATGGCGTAGGTACCAGCCCGCTCGTCGGTCAGCCGGGTCCGCGGGGGAAATTTGAGATCAAACTCGGCCTGGTCGATCGGCTCGTTGAAGTGGAATTCCGTCAGCCGCGCCTCGACACTGTTGATCCGCTTGCCGCTGGGCTCATGCCGCTGTTCGTAACTCCAGGTACTGGGAAGCGACCCCCAGACAGGATCGTCGCGATACCTGATCTCGATCCGTTCGACAAGTTTGCCATTCGCCATCATCTCGCGCCTGGCAAGGGTGTATTCCTGGTCACAGCGCAGCCAGTAGGTGTCTGTGACGAACTCCTGCTGGTGCTCGTAGAGGACGCACGGCTCGCCGTCGATGCCTTCGACCTTGTCCAGCATCCTCCACCCCGCGAGGTCCGTGCCATTGAGCTTCGGGCTGAGGGGGCGAAAGGCCATCACCAGAGGCTCGATGTTGGTATGCCGGGCTTCCAGCACCGCATCGAGATCGCGGATGAACCCCGCCGGGTAGTCGCCCGCCTGCTCCCCCTCGAACAACTGGCGGGGCTGCTTGCCGTCGAAGACGATCGTGAAACGTCGCTCGCAGTAGCGGTCGACGTCGAAGGCGTAGACCGGACCCTCGTGGACGTAGCGCATCCGCGTCCTGTCGAACGTCAGCGACTCGCGGTGGGCGTGTTCCTGCCAGCCGGGCGGTTCCCAGATCGTTCCCTCGACATCCTCCCAGCGGACGACGCCGGTCTGGAACCGCTCCTCGCGCGCCTGCCAGGCCGTGCGGACGTCCTCAAGTGACTGTCCGGAAGCGGATGCCGAGTGCAGTGCGCAGGTCACCAGGGTCGCACAGGCGGTCCAGCAGACCGTGCGGAGGGACGAGCCGGTCGCCCGGGAGTGCCAGACAGGCGACCGTGCCAGTTCCTTCATACGAGATGTGCCGCTCGGTGGACCGCAAGAGCCGACGATCGCGAGAGGCTACCTTCGTTGGGCGCCCACTCAAGCTCATTCGGCACTCCCTCACGCCGATTTCACAGTGTGAAGATCGCGCATTGAGATCCGGCACAGGTCGCATCACATCGGCATCGCGGACGTCCCCTCACGTCTCGATGCCCAGTTCTTCGATTTTGCGATACAGGCTGGAGAGGCCGAGCTTGAGACGTCGCGCTGCCTCGCGCTTGTCGGGCCATTGCCGCAGCACCCGGGTGATGTGCAGCCGCTCGTAGTGGCGGAGTGCCGAGCGCAGGTCGTCGGTATCGGGAAGGGGTTGACCGAGGCCGAGAAGATCGGGGGGCAGGTCGCTGGGTTCGAGCTGGGTACCGTCGCACATCATCACGGCGCGTTCGATGGCATTGTCGAGCTGGCGGACATTACCTTTCCACTGGGCCTGCATCAGCAGTCGGATGGTCTCGCTGGAAGCGCCGTTGATGCTCTTGCCCATGGTGCGGGAATGGTTGGCGATGAATGCCTCGACAAGCTCCGGGATGTCGTCGAGGCGTTCGCGCAACGGCGGGATCCGGAGCTTGACGCCATCCAGCCGGTAGAACAGGTCTTCCTGGAACGTTCCCTCGCCGACGAGGCGGATGAGGTCGTGGGTGGTGGCGGCGATGATCCGGGCGCTGACGGGATACGTTTCCGAACTGCCCGAGGCCATGCTCTCCTGGTACTCGATCGCGCGCAGGAGTTTGGTTTGGGTCCCCATCGGCAAATGGGCGACCTCGTCGAGATAGACAGTGCCCGACCCGGCATCCCGGAGCAGGCCGCGTTGTTCGTTGGTCTGTCCCCCCACGATGGACGTCCTGCCGAACAACTGGTTCTCGAGGACTTCATCGGGCCGGGTCGCGCAGTTGACCGCCAGAAACTTCTCGTCCTGCTTGGGGCCGGTGGCATGAATCGCCCGCGCCACCAGCTCCTTGCCGGTGCCGGTCTCTCCCACGAGCAGGACGTTGGAGTGTGCCAGTGCGACCTTGGCGATGGCCGCCTGGAGATCCTTGAAGGGCTTGCTCGAGCCGACGATCGGCTCGATGCGATCGAGTCGGCTGAGTTCGCGCCGCAGCATCTGGTTCTCGGCCAGCAGTTCGCGATACTCGAACAGCCGGCGGAGTTTGTTCTCGAGATCGTCGAAGATCACCGGTTTCACGAGGTAGTCGATCGCGCCGGCCTTGAAGGCCTCGACCGCGTTCTCCACGGTGGCATAGGCGGTGATGATCAACCCGCAGGTGGCCGGGTTGATCTGCTGCAGTCGGCGCAGCAGGTCCACGCCGTCACCATCCGGCAGTTGCACATCGCAGATCGCCACGTGAAAGTCCCGCTCCCGTGCCATGCGGACGGCGTCGGCGACCGTCCCGGCCTGAGAGACGTCGAACCGCTGTCCGGTCAGGAACTCGCTCAGCGTGGTCCGGATAATCTGTTCATCTTCAACGATCAGGACGCTTCGGCTGGTGGGCACCCGTGGTTACCTCATTGTTTCCGTTGAGTTTTTGCAGCCGTGGAGAGCAGTGACGGAAGTGGCAGCGATCGCATCTCCTCCAGGCACGACGTCAGAAGTCACCCGATCATCCCTCAGGAGGGGCAGAACATGAGTCGGGCTCCGTGCACGCGCGCGTTGGTGATGGCGGTCCGCTGCCGTGTGCCCGCGCAGTGCCTCACCTCGAACAAATATAGTCTGCGGTCCATCGCCGACAAACCGTGGCGGTTCACTAACTGCCCCCGGCGCTGCTACCCAGCGGTCTGCCGCGAGCGTTAGACTGCACAGACCATGTCGTTCGGATTCCTCAACGCGTTGCTGCTTGCCGGTCTGGCCGGGCTGGCGCTCCCGGTGCTGGTGCATCTCATCAGCAAACGCAACTACGACGTCGTGAACTGGGGAGCGATGCAGTTCCTCGAACTCGGCCGGCGGACGCGCCGACGGATTCGTGTCGAAGAGCTACTGTTGCTGCTGCTGCGGATGTGCCTGGTCGGCCTGCTGGCCCTGGCCGTCTCGCGACCGTGGATCAAGGGGGGCGTGTTCAGCCAGATGTCCGGCACCGCCCGTCGGGACGTGGCCCTCGTCGTGGACGGTTCCTACAGCATGGGCTGGGAAGGGGAGGCGGTCACGCCACAGGCGGCGGCGGGGCAATGGGCCCACACGTTCCTCGAAGAGCTGGGGGGTGGGGATTCGGTCGTGCTGCTGGACGCCCGCGACCAGGTGCGCAGCGTGATCGAAATGCCCACCGGTGACATCGGACTGGTGCGGCGGGAACTGGACAACCTGCCCGAGCCCTCCGGCACGTCGCACCTGGCCGAGGCTGCCATCCGGGCGGCCACGCTGCTGGCGGCGGGCAGCAACCTCGAGCGGGATATCATCCTGCTCTCGGACGGCCAGGCGCTGGGCTGGACTCCCGGCAACGAGCGTGTGTGGAAGCGGGTGGACGACATCCTGTCGTCGTCCGCGATTCGTCCGCGGGTGTGGGCGGTCGACGTGAATGGTGCACAGACGCAGAACCCCGCGAACTTTTCGGTGGCGCCGCTGGAACTGACCCGCGAACTGACGGTTCCCGATTTTCCGATTCGCATCGAGACCTCCGTCCGGCAGTCGGGAGGCCAGGCGACGCGCCAGCAGGTGTTCTTCGAGGTGAACGGTTCGCGTCTGGACGAGAAGACCGTCAGCGTGAATGTCCCGGCGGATGGTGAGGCGGCCGTGGTCTTCGACCATCGCTTTCCCCGCGTGGGATCTTATGTGGTGGGCGTGTCGGTCGAGGCGGATGATCTTCCGGGAGACAACCGCTCCCTGGCGGCGGTGGTTGTCGAAACCGGGCTGCCCGTGCTGCTCGTCGACGGTGATCCCCAGGCGGATCCCACCCGCAGCGAGACCTTCTTCCTGCGCAGTGCGCTCACCCCGCGGGGGAGCAAGGCCCCCTGGGTGCAGGCCACGGTCCAACGGTGGAACGAGTTCGATGGGACGTCGCTTGCTGAGGCAGAGGTCGTGATCCTCGCCAACGTGCCGCGCCTGACCGATGAGCAGCACGCCGCGCTGGTGGCGTTTGTTCGGCAGGGAGGCGGACTGATCGTGGCGCCCGGTGATCGCGTGGAGAGCGACTTCTACAACCAGATACTGGCCGGCGGGGATGCGCCACTGTTGCCAGCGGAGTTCAGCGGTCTCTCGCACGAGATCGAACACCCCCTCGGAGACGTGAATATCGCGGGGGACAGTCTCGAGGTCGCGTGGCTGACGCGGTTTGGCAGCCTGCGGGGCGTCGATCTGGACAATGCCCGTTTCGCGCACTGGTGGAAGCTCAGCCCGCGCGGGGCGGAGAACGACCAGCCGACTGCCGACAGCGCAGCCGGGGGGGACGATGAGCGGCCGACGCGGACGCTCGCCACACTCGACACCGGGGATCCGCTGCTGGTGAGCCAGCAGCTGGGGGAAGGGACGGTGCTGCAACTGGCGGTCCCGCTCGACAGCGACTGGAGCACGCTGCCGGCCCGCAACGATTTCGTGCCCTTCCTGCATGAGATGATCTTTCATCTCGCCTCCCGGAGACTGGGACGTAACGTCGCACCGGGACAGCCGCTGCAACTGGAAATCGACCCCGACAAGACCGCCGGAGATTTCCTGTTCATCGATCCGGGTGGCCGGGAGCACGCAGCGCAGGCAGGGGGGGATGCCGTCCGGCCATTGGTTCGCTTCGCGGACACGGCGGTCGCCGGGGTTTATCGCTGCGTGGAGCGCGGAACGACAGGGCAGGCGGGCGAGAGCTTTGTGGTGGTCTCCGACCGCATCGAGTCGGATCTCACGCCGCTCACAGCCGAAGACCGTGCGCGGTTGAGTGCCGGCGATCGTGTGCGGTTCATTGACCATGTCGATGAGATTCGGCAGGCGATGCAGGAAGACGAATCTCCGACAGAACTGTGGCGCTGGCTGCTGGTGGCCGTGCTGGCGCTGCTGGTGGGCGAAGTGATGCTGACCCGCCGGCTGGTGCAGGGGGGACATGTGCTGGACGACACTGCGGTCGCGGACGAACCTCCTGAGCCGACGCCGGATCTGGTCGAGGTGTAGCCGCCCCGCTGGCGCGAGCTGTCAATGGGTCCGCCAGAAGGACGGGAACAGCAGGACCATGACGGCATACAGTTCGAGGCGGCCGAGCAGCATCAGCACAGTCAGCAGCAGCTTTCCGAGGGCGGAAAAATCCGAGTAGTTGGCACTTGGGCCGACCTCGCCCAGTCCGGGACCGATGTTGTTGAGATTGGCAGCGACGGCGGTCGCGCAGTCGAACAGCTTCTCCCCCACGGTCGAGGTTTGGCCGGCCATCCACTGATGATCGGGCTCGATGGCCACGAGCATCAGCCAACTGCTGACGAACAGAAACGTGACGAGCCCGGCATAGACCAGCATGTCGCGCCGGACCCCTTCATCGACACTGGTGTTGCCGAGCCGGAGGGGACGAACGACCTTCGGGCGAAACGCGCGTTCGATCTCCAGCCAGAGCACCTTGATGATGAGCAGCATGCGGATGACCTTCACGCCGCCGCCCGTCGAACCGGCACAGCCGCCAACGAACATCAGCACGAGCAGGATGGCCTTGGGGAGTTGCGTCCACTTGGCAAAGTCTTCGGTGCCATAGCCGGTGGTCGTCATCACCGAGACAACGGCAAACAGGGAATGCCTCAGCGAGGAGCCGATCGAAACGTAGATGCCCCGCGACCAGAGATGGGCCGCGATGACAATCGTCGTGACGCCGATCAGAGAGAGGTACAGGCGAAACTCGGGATCCTTCAGCAGCAGTCCCAGACGCTCGCGGATTGTGGAGTCGGGTTCGCCGGCAGCACCGCGAAGCAGCATGTAGTACAGCGAGAAGTTGGTGCCGGCCAGCACCATGAAGAAGATGATCGTCGCTTCGACCAGCGGGTCGCGGAAGTGGCCGACACTGGCATTGAAGGTGCTGAATCCACCCGTCGCCATGGTGCCGAACGTGTGACACAGCGAGTCATAGAACGACAGGCCCTCCAGAACGAGCAGGCAGGTCAGCAGGACGCTCAGCCCGACGTAGATGCCCCACATGACGATGGCCGTCTCGCGCACGCGCGGGCGCACCGACTCGGCGATCGGGCCGGGGACCTCACGCCTCATCAACGCTTTCCCGGCGGCCCCGAGTTGTCCGAGGATGGCCACGAACAGCACAATGATGCCCATCCCGCCGAGCCAGTGGGTGAACGACCGCCAGAACAGCACGCAGCGGGGGACGGCGCTCGGAGTTTCGAGGTCTGTGAGCACGCTGGCGCCGGTGGTGGTGAAACCGGACACCGATTCGAACAGGGCATCGACGGGATGCATCGGCGTGCCGGGTGCCCGCAGCACGCCGGCGAACAGAAACGGCAGCGCCCCGAGCAGGCCGGCGAGAATCCACCCCAGCCCGACGGTGGCCAGGGCTTCCTTGCGGAGCATCGACCCGGTCGCGGCCGGCCCACCCACGACAGGCTCCCGCCGACCAGCAGGCTCAGTCCGATTGAGGCGACCAGGCCCCAGAACCCGCGGGTCTCGAAAGTCTCGGTCTGTCCACAGGCGGGAAACGCCCACGGCAGGCTGAACACCATGGAGATGCCCACGAGCATCCCCAGCATTCCCAGCATTCGACACAGGAGCAGCCAGTTCATGACGCCGCATCTTAGCGGAACACGCTGCCCAGAGCGATCGTGCACGGGCCCGATCGGGCTCAGACCCGCTGTCTGGTCCGTCTCGAACTCGCCCCGGTCAGGGGCACGTGAGGCTGCGGAATGTGCCCACGCTGGGCACTCTGACCACTGCGGACCGCCTGCAGGGCCAGGCGATGCCAGGCCTTCCGGGAGATCGGCTCGGTCGGAATCCGGAAGCGAAAGGCGGTGACGGGCCGGCTCCACGACAACCTCAGCGACCTCAGCAGTCCGCCCAGCAGGCCCCCATGCCCGAGCGTCAGCTGCGTCAGCTCGCCCGGAAAGCCGCCGAGATGCTGTTGCAGTTCGGCAGCGGGCAGTCGCGCTGTCACCAGCAGGGAGCATCCGGGTTTGAGACAGGCCAGCAGGTTCGCGGTGGCGGTGAAGGCCTCGGGGGAGTGCAGCGGGTGCTGATAGCTGTCGGAATGACGCAGCAGCACGCCGTCGAACGACTGGGCCAGGAAAGGAATGGAGTTCTGGAGGCTGGCCGGCTGAATGGCCGGGATGTCATCGCCGTCGCGGGACTCCTGCGACGGTGGTGGTCCGTCGAAGAGTCCGAACGCCAGGAGGCCACGCTGCCGGAGCTGAGCGACCAGTTGGCCCTGTCCGCAGCCGACATCAAGGATGCGCGACTGCTGATCGGCCTGCAGCAGCCGGGTCAGGTCGCGAGCCGCGGCGCGCGACCACTTGCCATTGTCCATTCCAGCAATGGGCATCGTTCCCCACCTCCGTACTGCGCGATTGGGTCCCGGGTGACCTGTGAGAGCGGGTGCTCGATCGTCAGGTCCCCTGTGCAGCTCGATCGGCAAACCGGTACCGCGAACGTCCCGGCCCGATGGAAACCGACCGCCTGCACTCCTAGAATCGACGAGATACACGCGAATCTTGGACATTTTCGCACATCAGCGGATGGTGCGGCCCAGGAGGGACCGTCCACGACGGAGATTCAGGAGCTCATGCCGGATTACCAGACCGTGGCCAGGACGGACGACATTCCCGAGGGGGAGGGCCGGGCCTTTCCCGTCGAAGGCCGGATGGTCGCGGTCTTTCGGCAGAACGACACCTACTACGCCATCAACGACACCTGTCCTCACATGGGGGCCTCGCTGGCGGAAGGCTATCTGGAAGGGACGGCCGTGCATTGCCCCTGGCACGCGTGGCGGTTCTGCGTGACCGACGGGACGTGGCTCGACAACCCCAAGGCGCAGCTCCGGACCGACTCCTTCCCGGTGCGTGTGCAGGATGGGGAGATTCAGGTGCAGCTGCCGGATGTGCCGGGAATTCCGGATGACGCCGCTGAGGAGTCCGCCGCCGCGGACGACACCTCCGACGACGTGACGTCAGGCGCGTGACCTGCGAGGGGTGATGTCCGGCAGGCGGAGCATCGCCGTCTCCGGCGCCTGTCCACCGCTGGTTTTGTGCCATCGATCGCAGCTCGCAACCTGCCGTGATCGGCATAATCGTCAAGGCGGACCGCAGAGCGTCCACGGGGTGGGACCTCCTCGGCTGGGTTCCTGGCAAGCGACGCAGTCAGCAGGGATGAGGCGGAGTTTGCTTGACATTCCGCTCACTGGGTGGGTAGCCTGTTGCTGTGACATGTTGACTGAGCGATGCTCACGATTCGTGAATCGGGGGGAACTGCAACTTGGCCATCCTTGGCGGCTGTTCCTCTCCTCGACCCCGACAACGTCCCCCCCAACCCTGCCGGCTGCCCCACGGGCCCTCACCCCCGAAACACAGATTTCCCCCCTTCGGAATTCCAGACGTCGTTTCTCTTGAGCTGAGTTTGGTGATGACGCGTGTGCGTCGCGCTGCCTGAATTTTCGGAGACCCTCAGGTCTGATCTTCACCAGGAGCCCATCCATGTCCCGTCGCGAAAAAGTTGCAACCCCACCCACTTTGATCGGCTTTCGCGTCGTGGCTTCCTGTCCGTCGGGCAGCTGGCCGGTGCCGGCCTGACGCTGCCCCAGTTGCTGCGTGCCAAGCAAGGCCGAGGCCGAGCTCAAGGACTACGAGAACTTCGAAGGGACCGCGAAGTCGGTCATCCACATCTACCTGCCGGGCGGCATGGCCCATCAGGAATCGTTGGATCCCAAGCCGTACGCTCCGCATCGAGTACCGTGGTGAGATGGGGCAGGTGCAAGACGAAGCTCGACGGCGTGCTGTTCGGCGAGACGCTCGTCCCAGACCGCTCAGATCGCCGACAAGCTGTGCAGTCATCCGTTCGATGACTCACGGCGAAGCGGCCCACGAGCGCGGCACGCACAACATGTTCACCGGGTATCGTCCGAGCCCGGCCCTGCAGTATCCCTAGTATCGGGTCGGTCGTCAGCCACGAGTTCGGCAGCCGCAACAACCTGCCTCCGTATGTCTGCATTCCGAATCAGCCGAACGAGTTCGCCGGCAGCGGTTACCTCAGTTCGGCCTTTGCTCCGTTCTCGCTCGGGAGCGACCCGGCCGCGATGGCTTCAAGGTGCGTGATCTCGATCTGCCGGGCGGTGTCGACGACTCGCCGCTTCGCCACCGCGCCGTTCGGCGCTCGAAGCGGTGAATGCTCACTTCCGCAGTCGCGAGAAGTCCGACAAGATCACCGCGATGGACAGCTTCTACGAGAGTGCCTACTCGCTGATCAGCTCCCCGAAGCTCGCGAAGCCTTCGATCTCGAGAAGGAAGACGCCGAACTGCGGGACGAATACGGTCGCAATCAGGCGGGGCGCGAATGCTGCTGGCCCGCCGACTCGTCGAAGCGGGTGTCCGACTGGTCAACCTGACCTACGGTGGCTGGGACATGCACGACAACATCGTCGCCGAGCTTCCGCAACAGATGCCCGCCGTTCGATCAGGCGTTCGCCCGACTGATCACCGACCTCGAACGAGCGCGGACTGCTCGACGAGACGCTGGTGATGGTCTCGTCGGAGTTCGGCCGCACGCCGAAGATCAACGGCACCGCCGGTCGCGACCACTGGCCGAAGGTGTTCAGCGTCGTGTCTGGCGGGTGGCGGCATCAAGCGGGGCATCGTCTACGGCACGTCGGATGCGACGGCCACCGAGCCGGAAGAGAACCCTGTTGGTCCCGAAAACCTGTTCACGACCGTTTATCACTGCCTGGGAATCGTCGCCGACAAGGAACTGATGGCTCCTGGCGACCGCCCGATCGAAATCGTCGACGGCGGCAAGGTCCTGAACGACACTGGCCTGATTGGCCGACGCCATCGGCCGTCGATTCATCGGTGACCGCCGCCTGCACCGCCGGCCCAGCGGTACACAAGGGGGAACTCGATGCGAAGCGCTCAACCAATCTTGCGGCTCGCGCTGCTGATCTGTCTGGCGGGGAGCGAACTCTCACGCTGGCGGCGCTCCCACCGTCAGCCTGTTGCGCCGCGTGGCGTGCAGCGCGGCGGGGAGGTCGAACTCACATTCTCCGGGGCCAACCTGCAGGATGCCGAGGAAGTCATGCTCTATGACAACGGGCTCGAAGTCTTGACCTGGACATTCCCGAGAACGACAAGGGAAACAGCGACGGCAAGCAGCTCAAGGTCAAGCTGAAGATCGCTCCCGACTGCCGGCTCGGGGCGCAGCGGCTCCGCGTGCGGACGGCGACCGGCCTCAGCAATCTGAAGATCCTGCACATCGGGGCACTCCCGACGGTCGAGGAGAAGGAGCCGAACACCGACTTCGCTCAGCCGCAGGCGGTGGAACAGAACGTCACCGTCAATGGCCGCATTGACCGCGAGGATGTGGACTACTTCTCGGTGGAGGCCAAGCAGGGCGAGCGTCTGAGTGTGGAGATCTTCGGGATGCGGATGGGGCTGTCCGGGGGCACGAACTACTTCGACCCGTACATTGCGATCCTCAACGAGCAGCGTCGCGAGGTCGTCAAGAACGATGACTCGCCGCTCGTCTGGAACGACGGCCTCGCCTCGCTCATCATTCCCGAAGATGGTAATTACATCATCGAAGTCCGCGACGCCGCGTACAACGGTGACGGCGACCTTACTATCGGCTGCACGTCGGCAACTTCCCTCGGCCGTTGACTGTGGTCCCTGCGGGTGGGAGTCCGGGCGAGACCCTCTCCGTCACGTTCCTGGGGGATCCGACCGTGGCGATGACCCGGGAGATTCCGCTCCCCGCTGAGATCCCCGAGGAGTTCGGTCTCGTGTCTGATGACGAGCACGGCGTCGACCCTTTCGTGGAACGGTTCCGGCTCTCGCCGCTCGACAACGTCGTTGACGCCGAACCGAACACCACTGGGAAAGAAGCGACTGCCGCGACGGCCCCGGTGGCCTTTAACGGTGTCCTAACCGAGGAGACAAATGGGATTTCTACTGATTCTCGGCCACGAAGGACCAGGAGTTGGACATCGAGGTGTTCGCGAAGCGGATCCGTTCGGCCCTCGACCCGGTCGTATATGTGCACGATGCGGCGAACGGCAAGCAACTGGCGAGCAACGACGACAGCCGTGGTCCCGACGGCTACTTTCGCTTCAAAGCGCCGGACGACGGAGACTTCACCGTTGCGGTCCGCGACCATCTGTATTGCGGAGGCGATGCGCATACTTATCGGATTGAAATCACACCGGCGACCCCTGCGGTGATCGCCCGTCCGATCGAGTTTGCGCGCTATGTTCAGCCGCAGATCATTATTCCCCGTGGCGGAGCGGTTGCGGATCGTGGTCAACGTGCAGCGTCAGGACTTCGGTGGCCCGGTCAACTTCCGCGACGAGAACCTCCCGGCGGGAGTCTGATTGGAATGTCCCGAAGGCTGGCGGAACGGCGGCAAGATGCCGATCGTCTTTTACGCCGCCGAGGATGCACCGGTCGCCGGCACCTACGCGACGCTCACCACGTTTCTGGATGATCCGAATCAGCCCGAGCGTGTGATTACGGGGCCACTGGCCCAGAAGAACCTGCTGATTCGCGGACAGAACGCCGAGCGTGTGTGGGAGGAAGAGGAAGTGCGGATGCCGGTCGTCGTCACCGAGGCGACCCCGTTCAAGATCCGTGTGGTCCCGCCGGCCGTACCGCTGGTGCAGGGCGGGTCGATGAACCTGCGGATCGTGGCGGAGCGTGACGAAGGGTTCACAGACGCGATCAAGGTGGACCTGCTGCAGAATCCGCCGGGATGCAGCTCGAGCCGCTCGGTCAGCATCCCCAAGGATCAGAGCGAAGCTGGATTTTCCGATCAATGCCTCGACAAAGGCGGCGGTCCGCAATCAATGATTGCCGTCCGGGCGTCAGCCAAGGTCGGGAACGGCAACGTCGAGACCTGTTCGGCGTTCGTGCCGCTGAGGGTCGAGGAGCAGTACCTCACGTTCGAATATCAGGCGGCGGCCGTCGAGCAGGGTCGCGAGGTGCCAATCGCAGTCAACGTGACGAAGCGGAAAGACTTCGACGGCGAAGCCGAAGTGGAACTGCTCGGTCTGCCGGCGAAGACCACTGCCGAAAAGCTGAAAGTCACCAAGGAGACCGAGGAACTGGTCTTCACGATCAAGACCGAGGCGAGTTCACCGGCGGGGACACACAAGAACGTGTTCTGTCGGGTGCTGGTCCCCGAAACTGGTGCCACAATCCTGCACAACCTCGGGACAGGACGTCTGCGGATCGACCAGCCACTGCCGGTCCAGGCCAACGCGCCCAAGGTCGCCAAGCAGCCCGAGCCGCAGGCGAAGCCCCTGTCCCGGCTGGAGCAACTGCGTGAGGCTCAGAAGGCCCGTGAGGCGGCCGCGGGGTCGGGCGCGGAGCAGTGACTTCCTGCGCCGCAACATGCAGCGCGGGGGATGCCGGGGAGGTAGGATCGCCACGGACAGGCGATCGATGTCGCGGGCAGGGAGCACAATCACTCTGACAGAGCAGAAACACTCGAGACCAGGGAACGTCCACGATGACCTGTCGAGCATTCACCTTGACCTGTATCGCCTTGCTCCCCACGCTGGTGAGCGCGGCGGATCTCGCCGAGTTGCGGGTTTACCCACCGAGGTCAGCCTGAAGACCAGCAAGGACCGGCAGTCGGTCGTGGTGCAGGCACTGTACGCAGACGGCATCACCCGCGACGTCACCGATGAAGTCCAGTGGTCGCTGGCGGATGACAAGATTGCCGCGCGGGAGGCCAACGTGCTGCGGGCTGCCGGCGACGGCCAGACTCAGCTCAGCGTTGCCTTTGGGGGACAGTCGGTGCAGATCCCGGTGGCCGTCACCGAAGCCGAGGCCGAGCGTTCCGTCAGCTTCAAGCTCGACGTGATGCCGATCTTCATGAAGTCGGGCTGCAACACCGGCAGTTGCCACGGCGCGGCCCGCGGCAAGGATGGCTTTCGGCTGTCGTTGTTCGGCTTCGATCCCGACGGGGACCACTACCGCATTACGCGGGAACAGCCGGGGCGTCGTATCGACCTGGCCGTCCCCGAAGCCTCGTTGATCGTCGAGAAGTCGGTCGGTGCCGTGCCGCATACCGGGGGGAAGCGGTTCGAGCTCGACTCGGCCCCGGGCCGGGACCTGGTGGAGTGGATTGCCAGCGGTGTTCCCGCCGATGCGGAGGACGTGCCGGCCTGCACCAGCATCGAACTCTATCCAGTGCAGGCGGTGCTGGACGGCGAAGGCGCGACGCAGCACGTGACCGTGCTCGCCCGTTATTCCGACGGGACGTACCCGCGACGTGACGTCGCTGGCCCTGCTGCAGTCGAACAATTCGGTCAGTGCGGCGATCTCGCCCGAAGGTGTGGTGACGGCCGGTGCCCGGGGCGAAGCCTTCGTGATGGCCCGCTTCGCCACGCACACGGTCGGTGTCGCAGTACATCGTCCTCCCGCAGGGGCTCGCAGTACGAGCCGCAGCCGTTCGAGCCGGTCAACTACATCGACGAACTCGTGGCGGCCAAGCTCAAGCGACTGCGGATTCATCCGTCAGAGCAGTGCGGAGGATGACGCCTTTCTGCGCCGCGTGACGATCGATCTCGTCGGGTTGCTGCCGACTCCCGAAGAGTATGCCGCCTTCATGGCGGATGAGTCGCCCGACAAGCGGGCGCAGAAGATCGACGAACTGATCGACCGGCAAGGAGTTCACCGAGCTCTGGGTGTCGAAGTGGGCCGAGTGGCTGATGATGCGGTCCTCGAACCAGGTCCCGTACAAGTCGATCGTGCTCTATTACCAGTGGCTGTCGCGACCAGATCGCGTAACAACGTCCCGCTGGACGAGATGGTGCAGCGACCTGCTCTCGGCGAGCGGTGGCACCTTCGGTGCCCCGCAGACGAACTTCTATCAGATCGAGCGGGACCAGTTGAAGAGTCGCCGAGAACGTGGCCCAGATCTTCATGGGGATGCGGATCCAGTGCGCTCAGTGTCACAACCATCCGTTCGACCGCTGGACACAGGACGACTACTACAACTTCGCGGCGTTCTTCGCACAGATCGGCCGCAAGAACTCGGAGGACTATCGCGAACAGATCATCTTCAACCGCGGTGGCGGCGAAGTGAAGCATCCGGTCACCGGCCAGAATGCCACTCCCGTGTTCCTCGGTGGTGGACCTGCCGAGACGTCGGGCCAGGACCGCCGGGACGTCCTCGCGAAGTGGCTGGCGTCGCCCGAGAATCCATACTTCGCCCGCAACTTTGCCAACCGCATCTGGCAGCACTTCTTCGGCATCGGCATCATCGAAGCGGTCGACGATGTCCGCGTGAGCAATCCCCCGTCCAACCCCGAACTGCTCGATGCCCTGGCGGCCCGCTTCACGGAGAGTGGTTACGACTTCAAACAACTGGTGCGGGAGATCTGCCATTCGAAGACCTATCAGCGGTCGACGTTGCGGAACGACAGCAACCGGACCGATGAACTGAACTTCGCGCACCAGACGATTCGTCGCATCAAGGCCGAGTCGATGCTCGACATCATCAGCCAGGTGACCGGCACCCAGGACAAGTTCCGGGGTCTGCCGCTGGGGGCGAAGGCGACGCAGATCGCCGATGGCACGACCTCGACGTACTTCCTGCACGACCTTCGGCCGCGCCGAGCGCACGACCGTCTGCACCTGCGAAGTCAAGATGGAGCCGACGCTCTCGCAGGCGCTGCACCTGATGAACGGCGACACCGTCAACAGCAAGATGCAGCAGGGGGGCCTCCTCAAGAAGCTGCAGGAGGAGAAACTCGAACCGCTGCAGATCGTGGAGCAGCTCTACATCCGCTGCCTGACGCGCAAGCCTACGGAAGAGGAACTGGCCGCACTGGCGCCGCTGTTCGCCGAGGGGAGTGACGTCAACCTGGGGCTGGAAGACAGCTACTGGGCAATTCTCAACTGTCGGGAATTCCTGTTCAATCACTGATCCCGGTGTGCCCCACGGGCTGCTAAACTGTCGACAGGTGGGTCGAGCCGGGTTCGTGAGAGGGGAACAATTGCATGGCGGGGCGGAGTGGTGTCCGGCTGCTGGTGCTCTGGCTGTCCGGCTGCCTCGCGACGGCAGGTGCGGCCGAAGTCGAAGCGCCCATCACGGCCAACGATCGCGCCCACTGGTCCTTCAAACCTGTGGTGCGGCACGAGCCTCCCACTTCGGACGACGACACCTGGAGCCGGACCGACGTCGACCGCTTCATTCTCGCCGCTCTGGACGCGCGCGGCCTGCAACCAATGCCGGAGGCTGACCGTGCCACGCTTCTGCGGCGTGTCACGTTTGATCTCACCGGATTGCCCCCCACTCTGGGTGAGCTGGACGCGTTTCTCGCCGACGAGAGCCCTGTGGCGTACGAGCGGCAGGTGGACCGGCTGCTGGCGAGTCCGGCCTATGGCGAGCGGTGGGGGATGCACTGGCTGGACCTCGCCCGGTTCGCCGAGTCAGACGGGTTCGAACATGACCATGTCCGTCCGAATGCCTGGCGCTATCGCGACTGGGTGATCGAGGCCCTCAACAACGATCTTCCCTTCGACGAGTTCGTGCGTCAGCAGGTGGCAGCCGATGAACTGTATCCCGGGGATTCCCAGGCGGCGTTGGCGACCGGATTTCTCCTGTGCGGGCCGGACATGCCCGACATCAACCTGAAGGAGGAACGACGGCACAGCTTTCTGAACGACATGACCGGGACAGTCGGAGCGACGCTGCTCGGCTTGCAGATGGGTTGTGCCGCCTGCCACGACCACAAGTACGACCCGGTCAGCCTGCACGATTTCTACCGCTTTCGGGCCTTCTTCGAGTCTGCGGAACTGTTCCGCGAACATGAACTCCCCACGCCCGAGGAACGTCGTGCGCGGGAGGAGTTCGCGACGCAGCGGGCGGCCCGGTGGAAAGCGCTCGAGGCCGAGATCAAACGCCTGAAGGCCTCTGCGGACGCCGATGCCACAGAACTCGCGCGACTGGAGAAGGAGTTCAAGCGGGTGAAGGCCGAGGAGCCTCCCTCCGTCACCATGGGGCGCGTCGTCCGCCCGAGCCGAGTGGGGGCGGGGGCAACCTATGTCTGGCTCCGGGGGAGTTTCCGTCAGAGGGGACCCGAGGTGCAGCCGGACGTGCTGCGTGTCGTCAGTCTCGCCGACTCGGTCGACGTGCCGGCGAGTGATCCGCCCGTCCCGTTGCAGCCGCGTGCCCGGCTGGCGCGGTGGGTGACGGACCCTCGGCATCCGCTGACGGCGCGGGTGCTGGTGAACCGCGTCTGGCAGCATCACTTCGGTCGAGGTCTGGTTGGTACTTCCAGCGACTTCGGGGCGATGGGGGATCTGCCCACGCATCCGGAGCTGCTGGACTGGCTGGCGAGCGAATTCGTCGCACAGAATTGGAGCCTGAAGCGTCTGCACCGCCTGCTGGTCACGTCGTCTGTGTACCGGACGGCGAGCCAGCCGGCTGCGGCCCCCGCGCGCTGGGAAGCCTTGCTTGCTGCTGATCCGGAAAATCGCCTGCTGGGTCGGATGCGTCGGCAGCGTCTGGAGGGGGAGGCCATCCGGGATGCGATGCTGCAGATCGCCGGCCGTCTCAATCGCGAGGCGGGGGGGCCCGGTGTGCGTCCGCCACTGCCGCCCGAGGTGACCGACACCCTGCTGCTCAACCAGTGGCCGGTCACCGAGGATCCCGCCCAGCACGATCGTCGCAGCATCTATCTGTTCGTGCGTCGCAACCTGCGGTACCCGCTGTTCGAGGTCTTCGATCGTCCCGACACCAATCAGAGTTGTCCCCAGCGAAATCAGACGACGATTGCTCCGCAGGCCCTGCAACTGCTGAACTCGGAGTTTTCGCTGGAGTGTGCCGAGGACCTGGCGGAGCGGCTGCGGGTGGAGGCGGGGGGCGACCCCCAGAGGCTGGTGGACCTGGCCTGCCGGAAGGTATTCGCCCGCCCGGCGACTCCGGCGACCGATCGCTTGCTGAGGCAGTTCCTCCGTGAGTCGGAGTCCGACACCGCGGTGACTGACCTCTGCCTGGCGCTCTTCAACAGCAACGAGTTCGTGTACGTCGACTGACACATGAATCTTGTGTGAAGAAGGGGTCGCCACCCCCGGCCAGATCTTGGAAATCGCTCCCCGATCTGGCACACTCTCGTCGCTGCCGGGCCCTGCTGATGGCAGTGATTCCCACCCAGATCTTTCGAGCCCAGACCATGAGTGCCTTTCGGACCAATCGTCGTGACTTTCTGCGGACTTCGGTCGCCTCTGTGGCGGTGGGCAGCACCTTTGAGGCCTTGACGGCGCGGCTCGGTCGGGCCAACGATCGCCAGTTGTCCTGCCCCGGCTACGGACCGTTGCGTCCCGTCGCCGACGCCACAACCGGGCTCGAACTGCTGCATCTGCCCGAGGGTTTCCGGTATCTGTCCTACGGCTGGACAGGGGACGAGATGGAAGAGGGGCGTCCTACGCCGGCAGCGCACGACGGCATGGCGGTCATCTCCGATCACGACGGCGTGATCATCCTGGCCCGCAATCATGAGATCAACGAGGACGGTCCGGCGATCGGACCGGCCGCGATCACCTACGACCAGCGGGCGAGTGCCGGCTGCACCAACCTGATGTTCGACACGAACACCGGAGAGTGGATCAAGAGCTGGGTCAGCCTGTCGGGCACGGTGCGAAACTGTGCCGGGGGACCGACGCCCTGGGGCACTTGGCTGACGTGTGAAGAGACAACGCTCGGCCCGGGCGAAGAGTACGAGGGGACGAAGTTCAATTACGAGCAGACACACGGGTGGATCTTCGAGGTGCCCGCCACGGGAGACGCCGATCCGCGGCCCCTCAAGGCGATGGGACGCATCTGGCACGAAGCGGTGGCTGTCGATCCGGCAACCGGCATCGTCTACGAAACCGAGGATCGCGACGACAGCGGCATCTACCGCTTCCTGCCGAACACACCGGGCAGACTGCGCGAGGGGGGGCGGCTGCAGATGCTGTGTGCACGCGGACATCGGCAGCTGAAGAAGGGGCTGCAGGTCGGGCAGACGTTCGACGTGACCTGGGTGGATATCGAAGATCCTGAGCGGGCGGACTCGCCCGGAACCAGCGACCACCAGGGGGTGTATCATCAGGGGCGGGCGGCCGGTGGTGCGACCTTCGCCCGACTCGAAGGGGCTTGGTTCGGCAACGGGCGCGTGTATGTCACGGCCACTTCCGGCGGAGCCGCCGAGCGCGGACAGGTGTTCGAGTACGATCCCCACGAAGAGACGCTGACACTGATCTTCGAGTCCCCAGGGATGCATCTGCTCGACATGCCCGACAACATGTGCGTAAGTCCGCGCGGGGGGATCGTTTTGTGTGAAGACGGCGACGTGCTGCCGCAGCGGATTCAGGGGCTGACACCGGACGGGCGCGTGTTCCCCTTCGTGGCCAACGGGATGGACCTGAGGTCGCTGCCGGCCCGGCACCAGGGCCGCTGGCCCTCGGACCGCATCCAGGCCCGGGACTACCGCGCCGAAGAGATGTGCGGAGCCACCTTCAACCGGAACGGGCAATGGCTGTTCGTGAACCTGCAGGACCCGGGGCTGACGGTGGCCATTACGGGACCGTGGGCGGACGGGCTGATCTAAGGGGTGAACGTCGGCAGGAGCCGGTGTCAGACGTTCCCGGCATTCAGCAGCTTGTCAGCACCGCGAGCGCGCAGTTCGTTCGCCAGTTGTCGACCCAGCGCCTCGGCCGAGTCGGCTGAGCCCGAGAGCGTTGCGTGCACGCGCTGCTGACCGTCCACACTGAGCACGACGGCCTCCAGTGTGAGTTCTCCGGCCGTGGTGACGGTGGCCAGCATGCCGACCGGGGCATGACATCCCGCGCGCAGCTCGGCGAGACAGGCCCGTTCGGCGCTGACTTCGGTCCGCGTCGGACTGTCGGAGAGCGTGGTGAGCAGCGCCGCGGTCTCGTCGTCGTCGCTGCGACATTCGATCCCGAGGGCCGCCTGGCCCACCGCAGGGAGCATCAGTGGCGGAGTCAGCGTGAGACCGATGCGGTCCCCGAGTTCGAGACGTTCCAGGCCGGCTGCCGCCAGAATCAGCGCGTCGTACTCGCCGGCATCCAGTTTTCGAAGTCGCGTCTCCACATTGCCCCGGACGTCGGCCATCACCAGGTCGGGCCGGGCGTAGAGGAGCTGGGCTCTTCGACGCAGACTCCCCGTGCCGACGCGCGCTTCCTGGCGGAGTTCGTCGAGTGCCATGATCGGGGCGGCGCCTGCGGGGCAGACCAGCACGTCGAAGCGGGGTCCCCGGACCGGCAGACCCGACAACTTGAGGCCGTCGACTGACGTGGTGGGCAGATCCTTCAAGCTATGGACGGCGATGTCGGTGCGCCCATCGAGTAGTGCATGCTGCACTTCGCGGGTGAAGACTCCCAGGCCACCCATGACGGCGAGTGGCCCAGACAGGTCTCGATCACCGACCGTCGAGACCTCGACGAGCTGCACCTCCCGTCGGGCGTCGGCGGCCCGGATGAGACCGGCCACGTGGTGCGCCTGCCAGAGAGCCAGTCGGCTGGCGCGGGTGGCGATGCGGAGCGGTGGCAGGCCGGCGGGAGATGTCACGAGGGACCCTCGTTGGCAGGATTCTCGGCGCCATCGGCTTCCGGGGACGGGACGTTCGGGAGGATGCGAACGCGACTGGTGCCGGAGTCTTTCATGCGCTCGGACAGCCGTCGTGTCAGTTCACGCTGCAGGAGTTCCGGCGTGACGCGCTGATGAGGGGGCACCAGGACGCCACAGGAAATACAGAACTGGAAGGCATTGTCGACCGAGATGTCGAGGTCAAGCACCTCGCTGCGGGGAACACTCATTGTGTACCCGGTGACCGGCATCGGTGAACTGGGAATCAGCACGGTGATGCAGGGCTCGCCGACAGCCGTCGTGATCTCGAGCATGCTCTCACCGGTCACCAGCCCCAGCGACCAGATGCCGCGGCGCGGGTACTCGATCGCGACAACGCGGCGGTATTCGACCTGGTTCTCGCTGAACAGGAAGTCGGTGACCTGCTTGACCGATCCGTACACGTTGCGGACGACAGGCAGGCGCCCCAGCAGATCGGTTTCCACCCGATGCACGAGCCACCCCCCGAGGCGGGCCGTCACGAATCGCCCGAGGAAGTAGATCAGCATGATGATCAGGACGACGGCGACAGCATTGAGCAGAAAGAAGCTGCCAAAGTAGCGCTCGGCCACGTAGTCCATGTAGACGCCGATGGCCGATGTGCCGCGCTCGCCGGGCGGGGTCGTCTGTGCGACGACTGCGAAGACGTCGTAGGGAACGGCCGAGGAGCCCAAGGGCACGAACAGTTGCGGACGATTCTGTTCGTCGCGAACGGCATCCAGCAGCCAGCGGACCCGTTGCGACTCGGCCACGTGGAGTTCGTCGAGCAGTTCCGATCCCGTCAGCGTGCTCAGGCGGCGGCTGGGCTCATCCTGCGGATCAGCGGCCGGTTCGGGGGTGCGGAGCCTGGGACGGAAGCGTTGCAGGTAGCCTTCGCTCAGCTTCTGCGTGACGGCGTAATTGTGATCGCTGAACGGGAGGGCTGGGCCACTGGTAATGGCCTGCAGCGACAGGCTGGGGCGCGACTCATCCACGACCTTCGCGATGATGTAGCGGACCGTGGTGCTCGCCGGAAAGATGATGTAGGAGTAGACCCCGCGTGCAAGCCAGATCAGGATGACGACGGTCAGGATGGAAGGGAGGCTGATCGCCAGCCCGCGCAGGAAGAACTGCGTGGGGGTCAGGACCTTCGGCCTCCTCGTCTCCGAGGTTTCGTCAGCAGTTTCCATAGTTCATGCCGGCCGAAACCGCGCCTCCCGGTGCCGTTGTACCGCAGCTCCCCGATGACTCATTCACCGTCCTGAGGATTGTCCTACGCCGCGGGCGAGGACCGCCACCAGCACATTCTTCGCACCCGCGGCCCGCAACACGCGAGCTGCCTGATCGGCGGTGGTCCCCGTGGTGAGGATATCATCCACGAGCAGCACGTGCGCCCCGGTCAGCCGGACCCCGCGACATAAACGAAAAGCCCGTCGGAGGTTCTGCCGACGCCGCGCTGGCGGCAAGGACGATTCGCGCCGGAGTCCGGCGGACCTTGCCCAGTATATGAGCGGAAAATGCTACCTTCAAGCGGTGGGACAGTACGCCGCCAATCGTCTCGGGCGTGAGGTGCTGTCGCGTCAACCGGTGCGTCCAGTGATGCGGGACCGGCACGATCAGGTCGATCTCCTCGAACCGTAGCTGCGGTTCCCAGGCATCCACGAGCAGGTCCGCCAGGCCAGCCGCCAGCGGCGCCGCGAACGGTTCCTTTGCCCGGACACAGGCGCGTTGCAGCTCTCCTTCGTACACTCCGAGTGCCCAGACGCGATCGAACGCGAAGCGGTCCTTTCGGCAATGCTGACAGCCAGCCTCTGATGACACGCCCGGGCCCACGGGAGCACCGCAGCGCAGGCAGGCGCGGGCAATGTTGCAGGCGAGCGTTCCCCGGCAGGTTTCGCAGAGTCGTCCCGCGCTCCACTGCTCCAGCCCCTTCGCGCAGTGCGCACAGGTCGGCGGGTAGACAAACGTCCCGGCAGCGGTGCCGATGCGTCCGGCAGTGGTCCAGAGGTTTGGCAGACGTGACAACACACCGGGCTCGCACGGAGGGCAGTCATCGATTATACGCGGGCCATCGGGGTTTGTCGCAGTCGGCGGACCTGCGAACATGCGGGCTCCGCACATGGGGTAAGGAACAGGCGTCATTCACGGCTTCACGAACGGTTCTTTGTCAGCGCCTCAACATGACACAACAGACGATCATTGTCGGCGGAGGCCTGGCAGGGCTGTCGGCTGCGGTCTGCCTCGCGGGCCGAGGTGTACCGGTGACGGTGCTCGAATCCCGTCCCCGGCTGGGTGGACGGGCTGGTTCGTTTCTTGACAAGCCGACAGGCGAGTGGATCGACACCTGCCAGCATGTGGCGATGGGGTGCTGCACCAACCTGCAGCATTTCTGTCGCACGCTGGGTATCGAGGATCTGTTCCGCACCGAGGAGGAAGTGGTCTTCATCGATCGGCTGGGACGGCGCAGTGTGCTCCGCTCGCGGGCTCGTCCGGCCCCCTTTCACCTGCAGAAGGTGCTCCCCGGCGGAGGGATCGGTGACTGGCTGGAGCAAGTGCGACTGGGCCGCGACCTGTTGCGACTGGGGCACCCGCGCTGGGCCGAGGACCGGGGACTCTCGTTTCTGGAATGGCTCGAGCATCACGGCCGGACGCTGGATCTGCGAGAACAGTTCTGGGACCCCGTCCTCGTCAGCGCGCTGAGTGAAACGCTCGAGCACATCGCGGTTCCCTATGCGCAAGGTGTTTGTCGACGGATTTCTGACGCATCGTGATGGCTTGCGCGTGGAGATTCCCCGCGTGCCCCTCGATGAGTTGTACGGTCAGACCGTGACTCACTGGCTGACGTCGCGGCAAGGGACGATCCGGCCGAAGTGCGCCGTGTCGCGCCTCGAATCCTCGGGCGGCTCCATCACCGCCGTAGAGTTGCGGTCAGGCGAACGACTGGCGGGAGAGGAGTTCATCGTTGCGGTCCCCTGGTATCGGCTGCCTGGCCTGCTGCCGGACTGCCTGCGTGAGCATCCGGATCTCGCCGGTGTGCAGCAGTTGCAGTCGGCACCGATCTCGAGCGTTCATCTCTGGTTCGATCGTCCTGTGCTGGACCTGCCGCAGGCGGTGCTGACGGGACGACTCAGCCAGTGGGTGTTCGAGAAGAGCGGGGACCGGGGAGCCGGGGAGGGCGAGGGGCCCGCGACCTGCTACCTGCAGGTGGTGATCAGTGCCAGTCGCGGTGTGGTCGAACGATCTCAAGAGACCGTGATTGCCGACGTCGTGCGGGAACTGGGCGAGATCTGGCCTACGGTGCAGTCGGCCCGGTTGCAGCAGGCTCGGCTGGTAACAGAGCATCGGTCGGTGTTCGCGCCGCTGCCGGGAGTCGATCGCTGGCGACCCGCGCAACAGTCGCCGGTTCCGAATCTGCAGTTGGCGGGTGACTGGACCCGCACGGGATGGCCAGCCACCATGGAGGGTGCGGTGCGGAGTGGTTATCTTGCGGCCAGCAATGTGCTCGCCCGTCTGGGTCGCCCGGAGCGGCTGCTGCAGCCGGACCTGCCCGTCGGCCGGCTCGCCCGCTGGATGCTCGGATTACCGCGTGGCTGAGGAGAGCGAGGCCGGGAGGGATGGTTCAGAGCAAACTGATGTCTGGCGATGACCTGTACGGATTCGGACGATGGCGGTCAAAGCGGCAGAGAGACTGAGAGCCGCAGAGCGCTCCATGAGCGATCAGGGATGGCGCGATGCCATGCGCCGCATGGCCCTAATCGCGCTGCTGCTGCTGACAGTCACGACGACCGGGACGGTGGGCTTCCGACTGCTGACCGGGGGGAGCTGGCTGCGTTCGGCCTACCTGGCCGTCATCACGCTGTCGACGCTGGGATCGCGCGACGCTGGTGATGATGCGGCAGTGATGCTGTTTGTGATGGCGTACCTGTCGTTCGGGTTCGGCATCTTCACTTACGGAGCCTATCAGTTGGGGCAGATGTTCGTCGACATCCAGTTTCGACGGCACTTGGAGAAGCGACGAATGGAACGAAAGATCCGCAAGCTGAGCCAGCATTTCATCGTGTGCGGCATGGGCCGGATGGGGACGACGATCTGCGAGTTTCTGGAACGGCGCGGGCAGCCGTTCGTGGTGATCGATGTGAACGAGGATCTGCTGGCCGAAGAATGCCAGAGTCGCGGCTGGCAGTACATTGAAGGGGATGCGACGGACGATGCGGTGCTGCAGGATGCGGGCATTACCGAGGCCAAGGGCCTCGCGACGGTTCTGGCGACGGATGCCGACAATGTCTATGTCGTGTTGACGGCACGCATGCTCTCGCAGCGACTACTGATCGTGGCGCGGGCCAGCGATGACAGTGCTGTCCAGAAACTGCAGCGGGCCGGGGCCACCCGCGTGATCAGTCCGTTCAGCAGCGGAGCGATCAAGATGGCCCGTTACATGCTCAGCCCGACGGTCGAAGGCTTTCTCGAAATCAACGACGAGCGAGGGGGAGGGGGCCTCGAACTGGCGGACATCAGCATTCCGGCCGGCAGTCCCTATGTGGGCAAGCAGCTCGCGGATACCGATCTACGTTCGCGGGGGGTGATGATCATCGGCATCCTGCGGGCCAACGGGGAGCGTCTGCTCCCTCCACCAAGTTCCGCCACCATCCAGGCCGGCGACAGCCTGTTTGCCTTCGGCGATACCAACGTGGTCAATTCGGTCATTGCCACCAGCGAGGGCGGCATGTCCTAGATCCGGCCGGTGGTGGGGAGCAGCGCTCGTATGAAGATGTGTCTCTGGGTGACTCGGCAGCCGCTGTACCTGTGCCTGGGGCTGCTGACATTGTGGTTGTGGACACCGGCATTGTCCCAGGAACCGGCGGCGGCGGTCACCCCGGCGCCGCGGCTGCTGCTGGCTCACTACCTGCCATGGTACGAGGCGCGGCCAGTCAGTCCCCACTGGGGCTGGCATTGGACGATGAACGCCTTCGATCCGGAGTCGCAGGTCGACGGTCGTCGATCGATCGCCTCTCACTTCTCTCCGCTCATCGGGCCCTACGACTCGAGCGACCCGCACGTCCTCGAATACCACCTGCTGCTGATGAAGCTGGCCGGCATCGATGGCGTGATTGTCGACTGGTACGGCCTCCAGGATTTCCGCGACTATCCGGTGCTCCACCGGAACACAGAGCGGCTCGTGGCCGCGGTGGAGCGACTGGGGATGCAGTTCGCGATCTGCTACGAAGATCAGACAATCCCGGCTCTGGTGGAGGCCGGCCGACTGCCGATGTCCGATCGCGTGGCCCATGCGGCGGGTGAGATCGAATGGCTGAGCTCGCACTGGTTCCCCCGTGACAGCTATGTGCGGGTCGCCGGCCGACCGGTGCTACTCTCGTTCGGACAGGCGGGACTGACGGATGTCGAGTGGTCGCAGTGTCTGTCGCGGGTGGCCGAACCGCTGGCCTATTTCAGCGAGCATCGGCGCCGTGACGGAGCGCTGGGCATTTCGACTGGCCGATTCCTGCAGAGGGGCTGAAGGCGATCGAACGATTCCACCGCGCCTGCGCGTGACTGGCCGCAGTCGATCCCGGTCGCCTTCCCGAGATTCGTCGACATCTATGCCGAAGCGCAGGTGCACGCGAGCTGGGGACGCATCGAGGATGCGGAGGGGGAGACCTTTCGACGTTCGCTGGAGGCGGCCCTCAGGACTGACGCCCCGCTGATACAGATTGCCACGTGGAACGACTGGGGTGAAGGCACTGTCGTCGAACCGAGCGAGGAGTTCGGTTACCGAGATCTCGAAGTGCTGCAGGAACTGCACCGCCGCTGGCTCGATCCCGACTGCCAGACGACGGTGGAGGACCTGCGGCTTCCGCTGCGGCTGTTGCTGCTGCGTCGTGAAAGGCCTCGACCGGCGAACGAGCGGCGACTGGACGAGATTGCGGAACTGCTGGCGGCAGGCAAGACGACACGGGCACAGACCAGGCTCGCTGCGCTGGAGGCTTTGGTCCCGGAAATGTGACCATTCGCACAGTCCGCACAGCCAGTGGTCGCGGGATTGTGACGATTGAAGTGCGGAGATAGTTTTAACGGTTGTTCCGCAGCAGCGACATCACTAAAACGATGCCGTCGGCGTCACACGGTGTGGGCCTGAATGCAGGGGCATCGAGCGAGGAGTGGACTGATGGCGGATCCGATTCGAGTGGCAGTCACAGGGGCGGCAGGCAACATCGGATATGCGATGTTGTTCCGGTTGGCAAGCGGTGAGGTCTTCGGTCCCGACCAGCCGGTCATCCTGCACCTCGTCGAGGTCCCCCCGGTGCTCAAGGCGCTGGACGGTGTCGAGATGGAGCTGGTGGACTGCGCCTTCCCCACGCTCGCGGGCATCGTCAAGGCCGACAGCGATCACCTGGAGGACGGTTTTTCCGGCTGCAACTGGGTGCTGTGTGTGGGGAGCATCCCGCGGAAGGCGGGCATGGAGCGGGGCGACCTGATCCGTGTCAACGGTCCCATCTTCACCAATACAGGCAAGGCGATTCAGGCGGCCGCGGCCAAGGATGTGCGGGTGCTCGTTGTCGGCAACCCCTGCAACACCAACTGTCTGATCGCGATGCACCATGCACCGGAGGTACCCCGCGATCGCTGGTATGCCATGACCATGCTCGATCAGAACCGCGCCAAGTACCAGCTCGCCAACAAGAGCGGCCGTACCGTGGCTGAGGTGAAGAACCTCGGCATCTGGGGCAATCACTCCGCGACGCAGTTTCCGGACTACGCCCATGCGACGATCGGTGGACAGCCGGTCCCGAGCGTCATTACTGATGCCAACTGGCTGCAGACCGACTATCTCTCGACGATCCAGAAGCGGGGGGCGGCCGTCATCGAAGCCCGCGGGGCCTCGAGCGCGGCCAGTGCCGCCAACGCCGCCATCGACACCATCAAGGCCATCCGCACACCGACGCCGTCCGGAGACTGCTTCAGCGCGGCTGTCTGCAGCGACGGCAGCTACGGCGTCGATGAAGGGTTGATCTTCGGCTATCCGCTGAGCAGTGATGGTCGGTCGCATTCGATCCACCAGGGGCTGGAGCACGACTCCTTCTCCCAGCAGAAGATTGCCGCCACTCTGCAGGAGCTGCGCGACGAACGGGACACCGTGAAGGACCTGCTGCCTGGTTGAAGCGTACGAGGCGATCGGCGGGAGTCAGCCTCCACGTGAACGACGCGAGCGAGTGACTCACATCCTCCCCTCGCCGTCACAGGGCATGGCATGACGACCGATCTGCTGCGTGACTGGGACAACGAGCACGTCTGGCATCCGTTCACGCCAATGTCGGCGTATCGGGACGAGCAGGCTCCGATCATCGAGCGTGCTGAAGGCTTTGACCTGATCGACGTCGACGGGCGCCGTTATCTGGACGGCATCTCGTCGCTGTGGTGCAACGTGCATGGACACCGCGTGCCTCAGATCGATGCGGCCATTCGACAGCAGCTCGACCGGGTGGCGCACTCGACACTGCTGGGGCTTTCCTCAGTGCCCTCGATCGAGCTGGCACGGCGGCTCGTGGAGATCACACCGGCCGGGTTGACGAAGGTGTTCTACTCTGATGCCGGTGCCACCGCCGTCGAAGCCGCGCTGAAGATGGCCGTACAGTACCATTATCAGCGGGAGGGGAGCGGCAGGCGGACCCTGTTCGCGGCCCTCAGCGGCGCGTACCACGGCGACACCATCGGGTCGGTCAGCTTGGGGCGCACCGACGCGTTTCATCGGCCGTTCCAGGACCTGCTTTTCGAAACCGTCCTGGTACCTGCACCCGTGACACTGCGCAGGCCCGTGGGGCATTCTCCCGAGTCCTACCTTCGCCATTGCCTGGACGAACTCGAACGGACCCTCGTCGAGCATCGTCACCGGCTGGCGGCCGTGGTGATCGAACCGCTCGTACAGGGGGCCGCCGGGATCCTGGTCCATCCGCCCGGTTATCTGCAGCGGGTTCGCGAATTGACGCAGGACCTGGGAATCCTGCTGATCACTGATGAGGTGGCGGTGGGCTTCGGGCGGACCGGCACGCTGTTCGCCTGCGAGCAGGAGCAGGTCTGCCCCGACATCCTCTGTCTTGCCAAGGGACTGACCGGCGGTTATCTGCCGCTTGCTGCCACGCTGAGTACCGACCGGGTATTCGAGGCGTTTCTCGCGCCGCCCGAACAGCGACAGACGTTCTTCCACGGGCATACCTACACCGGGAATCCACTGGGCTGTGCCGCGGCGCTGGCGTCGCTCGACCTGTTCGAGACGAACGCTGTCCTCGGCAACGTGGGGACCAACTCCGAGCTGCTCCGCGAGCGGCTGTCACCTTTGGCCGCTCATCCGCATGTGGCCGAAGTCCGCCAGCAGGGCCTCATGATCGGGATCGAACTGGTGGAGGATCGCGACACGCTGAGGCCGTTCGAAGCCTCGCGGCGGCTGGGGCACCAGGTGACCCTCGCTGCGGCGAGCGGGGGGTGATCATCCGTCCGTTGGGGGATGTGATCGTGCTCATGCCGGCCCCCGCCATGCCGGGCGAACGCGTCGAGGAACTGGCCGAGGTCACGCGGATCGCCATCGATGCCGCGATCGCCATCCACTGAGTGTCCGGGAGGCCGCGATCGTGGTGCGGTCGGCGGGTGACAACACGGTCTGAGCGCTGGTCTGCGATTCTGGCGAGTACCAACAAAAACAGGGCCCGTCGAGCTTCGACAGGCCCCAGCCGTGTGTTGGGGTGTGATGGATTCAGGCCGGCGAAGGAACGAATCCCCAAGACACCACGGAATGATGGGATGAAACCGATAATCTGGCGGGATCATAGTGTCGCTGGGCATCAATGCAAGAACTATTTTCACAATTGGGGCCGGTTGTTCGGCCGGTCGCGGAGGGTCCCGGGTGCCGCCATGGTCGAGGCGGTGTCGGACTGCTACCCTCCGCTGCCGAATGGAGCTGACGAAAGAGGGGCGGACGATGCGAACGCTGTTGCTGATGGGCGTGGCCGCACTGGCGGCCGTCATCATTCCGTTTCAGGCGATCATCAACGGTCGTCTGGGTCAACTGGTGCAGAACCCGCTGCTGGCTGCGCTGATCTCGTTCACGGGTGGGACGCTGGTGCTCGGGCTCATGCTGGTGCTGACGACGCCGGGCATTCCGGCGATTCCCCCCGGGGTGCGGCCCCCCTGGTATCTGTTCACCGGCGGACTGCTGGGGGCCGTGTTCGTGACGCGGTGCTGATGCTCGTGCCGCAGATCGGGACCGCCAATGTGTCTCGGCGGCCATTGTCGGGCAACTGATGACGTCGGTCATCGTGGACCACTTTGGATTGCTCAACGTGCCCCAGAGCAGTGTCAGCCTGGCGAAGGTGACCGGCTGCCTGATGCTGATCGGGGGCGTGCTGCTGATCCAGCGCGGATAGCGTTTTGTCACGCCGTGGATTTCGGGTTGTGTGCCACTGGCTTTGCCAGTGCAACATCAATCGATCACGCTCGTTGTGACACACTGGCGGAGCCAGTGGCACCCGAATTCAAACTGCTGGAACGCACTTTCGTCAGATCGCCGTTTTCGGAGCGAAATGCTGCCTGCGTCGACTCTTTTTCACGGGGCGGTATTTCGCGTGAGCGTCCGCTACCGGGAGTGACACGTCTTCAGACGGGTAAAAGTCACGGCATGCAAGAATCACTTCGCGGACAGATTCTGATCGCCGGAGTCCGACTGCGGGATCCGAACTTCTTCAAGACGATCGGTGCTCATTATCGAGCACAACGACGACGGGGCGATGGGACTGGTGATCAACCGACCGTCTTCGATGACGGTGGCCAACGTACTCGCCGGTCACTTCGATCTGCCGCAGACGGACGACGTGGCATACCTGGCGTGGTCCGGTCGAACAGACGGCGTTGTTCATCCTTCACAACGTGGGTGGTCTGGATGTCGAACAGGAGTCGGTCCTGCCGGGCGTCTTCGTCGGGAACGACTCGCAAATCTTCGAGCAAGTGATGAACTCTGCCTACTGTGGCGGGCAGGCCTGAGCCACTATCGCGTCTACTGCGGATGTGCCGGCTGGGCGTCGGGACAACTTGAAGGCGAACTCGAACGGGGCGACTGGCATCTGCGCCCTGCTGCCTCCGACCACCTCTTCCACGAGAATCCCTACGTCGTCTGGGAGTCCCTGCTGCGGGAAGTACACGAGTCGCATCGACTGCTTCCGCATACCTGCAAGCATCCCGAGTGGAACTGACGCGGCTGCGAGCGTTGAAGTTCGCGCGTCGCTGTGGCAGAATGGGGCCGGCGGGTCGCTAACTCCAGTGGGGCGTGCTGACCCTGTCGATCATTCTCCGGGATCGGTGCAGGAGTCTCGACGATGCGCCTGGCGACTTCGATCGGGTTGATTCTGCTGATGTCTGCCACCGCGGTGCCGGCACAGGAGGCGGAGGTCCGCACCTGGACGGACGTGACCGGCAAACACAAGATGCAGGCCCGCTTCGTCTCGCTCGACGGGACCACTGTCACGCTCAAACAGGCGGACGGCACCGAGTTCGAGATCGAACTCGAACAGCTGAATCCGGCCGATCGCAAGGTGATCGAGGACGAGGTGGCGAAGGCGCCAGTCCATTCAAGGCCAAATCGCCGAGCCCCTTCGTGCCCAAGATGAGTGACCCGCGCGGCCAGGAACCTCCTGCTCGAGCCGGACATACGCCAGGCGGCCCTACCTGATTTCTCCCGACTGGTCGAATGCGCGTGCGTCGATCCGATCCCGCAGTCCGACGAGTGGCACTCTGGAAGCCGACCCGGCGGCGATGAACTGCGGGGTCGCGTACGTCGCGATCTGCTCTCCCCCAGAAGGCCGACTTTTTCGAACGGCCGCAAGCGCTGGTCCTCAATCCCGCGATGCGGCCGGGCTGTCGTCGGGTACACGACTGCGCGAGGGGCCGAACCCGGGACGACCGCGTGGTGCTGTGTGACCTGACGGGGGGACGGACCGCAGGAACGGGTGTCGCTCCGGACGGGTTCGTGCCCGCTGGCCCTGCATGACGATGGTCGCCGGTTCCTTGTCCGCAAGAACACGTTCGGCTTCGGCAAGAGTGACGAAGTCGAAATCTGGTCGCTGATGCGAGATGGCATCCAGCGGCACATTCGGTGGATTCCCTATGGAGGACCTCCAGGGAGCGGGACGGGATGTGGCGTGGGGCGAGTTCCTCGACGATAACCGTGCGTCACCGCTCAGCAGTTCGGGAAAGCTGGCCGTCTGGAACATCGAGACCGCCGAACCAGAATATTCACTGGACACGGCGCATGGTTGTCGCCTGCACTCAGTCCCGGTCGCAAGTACCTCGCGTTTACGAGCGGCGACGACATCGGTGTCCTCGACCTGCAGCAGGGTGAGGTTGTAGCTCGGCAGGCGATCGAACCGCTGCAGGGAGCAGTGCTCGTCCTTCAGTGCCTCGGGCAATCGTCTCGCCGCAGTGATGAACAGCAAACTGTACGTATGGGACTTCGCGACCGGCCAGTTGTTCCGGGAGATGCTGGGGGACTCGGTGCATGTGGGGGGCCAGGTGGCCTTTCCCGCTGACGATTATCTGCTGATCGCCAATCAGTACCTGGTGAACGTGGAGCACCGAATGACGCTGTGGCAGTACCAGGGGGCGGGTCAGTCGGCGAGCCAGGGATCGATCGTGTGGTTCACTGCGGAAGGCAGTCGGGCGAAACGCGGAGGGCGGACTCGTCGCCGTCGAAGCTGCCGCCTTCGGGGCGATCGAGACGTTGGAGAAGGCCATACAGGATCCCGACTACTTCCTCCTCAAGCCGGGTGTCAAGGTGACGTCGAGTGTCTCGGGAATTGACGACGCCACGAAGCGACCGACGATCGAGTCGGCGTTGACGGCGAAGCTGCGGGAGAACGGCTGCGATGTCGGACCCGGAGGGCTGCTTACAGCTCAGAGCGACACCGGCGGCGGGGGAACGACGAGGACATGTACTACCACACGTTTGGTCGTCTGGGACGAGGAGACGATCAACGTGCAGTCACACCTCAGCACCGCTCGAGATGTTCGACGAGGCGTCTCGATCTGGCGAAATCAGACGGTGTCGATTCCCAGCTTCTTCCACCTGGAGCAGGGGGAGACCCTGCAGGCGGCCGTGCGGCGGTTGGAGCATCCGAACTATCACTTCTTCGAAGTGATTGATCTTCCGCAGTACCTCGGCCACCCGGACAAGAAGAGCAACATCGGTGTGTCCCGCGTCACGACGGCCGGAGTGCGCTAGGAGTGCCGCTCCGCGATCGGGCCTCGCAGGCTCACTCGCGCGGTGTGGCCAGGGTGACGGTCAGTGTCAGCTCTTCGTTCTGGCGCAGAACCACCACCGCTACCGGCTCGCCCGGCGAGAATCCCCGCAGCGCCAGATCGAAGTCATCCAGGCTGGTGATCTCCTGTTCGCCCAGCCTGATGATGATGTCTCCCCCCTTCAGGCCCCCCTTGTCGGCCGGGCTGTCGGGGGAGACCCCCTGGATCGCGTAGCCGGTCCCCTCGGTGCTGAAGTCGGGGATGCTGCCGAAATAGGGGCGGCTGCCTGTGCGGGGCTGGATGCTGGTGCGCCCCTTGACGACGACGTAATCCGGTCTCTCTGCTGTCTGTGCCGTGGTCACCACGAAGTCCTCCAGCAGGTCGACGACACGTGCCACGCCTTCGAGGTTGATCTTCTCCCAGTCGTCGGAGGGGCGGTGGTAGTCGTTGTGGGTCCCGGTGAAGAAGTGCAGCACCGGGATCTCCTTGGCATAGAACGAGGAATGGTCGCTGGGACCGAAGCCCTCGGGTTTGCGCGCGAGCTGAAAGCCGTGCTTCGTTGCAGCGTTGTCGAGCAGTTCTTCCCAGCGAGTGGAGGTCCCGGTGCCGAACACCGTCAGCTTGTCGTC
Source organism: uncultured Planctomycetaceae bacterium (assembly GCA_963715185.1). Taxonomy (GTDB): domain Bacteria; phylum Planctomycetota; class Planctomycetia; order Planctomycetales; family Planctomycetaceae; genus CAVPPT01. The sequence continues at coordinate 458,110 of CAVQRG010000003.1, read as the reverse complement.
CGTCAGTCGTCCCACCATGTCCATATTGAACATGGCCACCGTGCTGTCGAGCGGATAGAGCGGCTCCTTGACGTAATGCGCAGACCCCAGCAGCCCACGCTCCTCTCCGGTAAAGGCGATGAACATCACGCGGCGGGGGAGCGGTTCCGGGCGACTGGCCAGGCGCCGGGCGAGTTCGAGCAGAGCGATCGTGCCGGAGGCGTTGTCGTCGGCCCCGTTGTGGATCTCCTTGACGCCCGGGGACATGGAACCGTCGCCGCCCCAGCCGATGTGATCGTAGTGCGCCCGATGACGATCGTCTCGTCGGCCAGCGGGCCCGCTCCCTCGAGCACTCCGATGACGTTCTTCACTGGTTCGCGCACGAGCTTCAGACTCGATGCCCCACTGGCGGACCAGCCTGGCAGTTCGATGCTCTGCGGGGTACCGGTCTCGTCAATCTTCGCCTCAAGTTCGGCCAGCGTCGTGCCCAGCGCCGGCTGTAGCAGCCGGTCGCACACCTCCTGGGTGATCTGGAAGCTGGGGAGCGACGCCCCGGCCCGATAGCCGTTGTACCCAAACGCCATCAAGGGATCGGCATCGTGATTTTCGATGAGTTGCGCGACCTCCTGCAGATGCCGGACGGCGGCAGCGAGTTGCTCCTGGTCAGGGACTGCGGTTTTCTCGGCTGCTGTCCCATGACCCTCTGCCGCGTGCGGGTTGTGTGGCGTGTCTGATGTGGCGTGGGGGTTGTGGTGGTCTGTGACCTTGGCCGGGGGCGTCGCCGCAGTGACGGGGGGTGTCGACGGCCTGTCCGCCGGTTCGTGACCGGGTGCCGTCGTCGAATGAGGTGCGGCATGTGGGTTGGCATGCGGATCGGCGGTGGCAGCAGCGTGTGGGCTGGCATGCGGATCGACCGCCGCAGTGTGTGGCGACCCATGAGGATCGGTCGCCGGTGCGACCGGCCGACCGCTGACGAGTCCGATCGCTGTGTCGATCACCGACTGGCGGGCGGCCTGCAGCTGGTCGGCCAGCTTGGCCGCTTCACTCGTGCCGGTGTGGGGATCGTTGACGAACAGGACTGCCGCGGCCTTGTGCTTGCGGGCACTCATCAGCTTGGCGTTGAGAGCCGCGAACTGTGCAAAGCCCTGGCCGCTGAAAGGCCCGTCCGCGTTGTCCTGCTGGGGCGTGCGGCGGAGAATGATCAGCACCTTGCCCTCGACGTCGATGTCGGCAAAGTCGCTGTACCCCTTGTCGTCCGCGTCGATGCCATACCCGCAGAAGACGAGCGGGGCCATAAACTTCCCCGTGGTGCCGAACGAGCAGGTGCGGAAGTCTTCGTCGTAAGTCAGCTCGACACGCTTCCCGTCGGGGCCGACGAACGCGAGTTCGTTCGGCGACGTGAGCTCTGCCCCGCTGATGACCTCGAAGTCCTGATAGGCGTCACCGGCTTCCAGGGTGACATCGAGACCGGCGTCGCGGAAGCTCTGAGCGATATAGGTGGCGGCCTGGTCGAGTCCCGCGGTCCCCACGCCCCGTCCTTCAAGGGCATCCGACGCGAGGTACTGCAGCTCGTCGAGCAGTTGCCGGCCCACGTCGGGGGGCAGTTCGGCCCGCGCCACTTCATTGAGGTTCAGCAGCAGGCTGGAAGTCAGGAGCAGTCCGAGTCCGAAGAATCCGGAAAGCATTCGGGTAAGCAGCATTGCAGCGGTCTCGGGAAATCGGGAAGGATCGCCAGCAGGGTCATTCTATCCGATTGTAGGCGGCTGACGTACACTGGCCGAGTGAACCCCGGGGAGTCTCGCTCCGTGCTGCAGCGGCGCGGCGGACCTGACGAAAAATGACTGACTCGACACCCACGCTCGCTGAGATTCAGCACGCGGCCGAGACCATCGCCCCGTTTGCGGCACCGGACGCCCGTGCTGACGAGCCGGCTGGTCGACGACTGGCTGGGCTGCGAGGCATTCTTCAAATGCGAGAACCTGCAGCGGGCCGGGGCGTTCAAGTTTCGTGGCGCCTGTCATGTCGTCATGTCGCTCCCGGCCGAACAGGGCGCACGAGGTGTCGTGACACATTCGTCGGGCAATCACGGAGCCGCTTTGGCCCTGGCAGCCGGGTTGCGGGATTCCCGCCTTTGTCGTGATGCCGGCGACGTCTCCGCGTGTGAAGCAGGAAGCCGTGGCCGGCTACGGAGCTCGGATCATTCTCTGCGAGCCGACATTGTCGGCCCGGGAGCAGACCGCCGAACAGGTGTTGGCTCAGACCGGAGGGGAGTTCGTGCCTCCCTACAACGATGTGCGGATCATTGCGGGGCAGGGGACCGCCGCGCTCGAACTGCACGCGGAAGTGCCGGCGCTCGATGCGGTCATCGTACCGGTGGGTGGGGGGGGACTGGCGGCGGGGACGGCTCTTGCCACGCGGGCCCTCGGCAGCCGATGTGTTGTGTGCGGTGGCGAGCCGGAGCGGGCGGACGACGCCCTGCGTTCGCTGCAGGCGGGGCGAATCATTCCGGTCGAGCATCCCGACACCATTGCCGATGGTCTGCGGACCAGCCTCGGCGATCGGACCTTCCCGATTCTGCAGCAGCATCTCGACGAGATCATCACGGTCTCCGAAGCGGCGATCATCGAGGCGATGCAGTTCATCTGGACGCGGATGAAGCTGCTGATCGAACCATCTTCGGCAGTGGCCGTGGCGGCGGTGCGTGCCCGCTCACAGAAATTCTCGCGCCGCCGAGTGGGGATCATCCTCTCGGGCGGCAACGTCGATCTGGACCATCTGCCCTGGAGTGTTGTGTGACTTCCCCCGCTGCTGAACTGCGCTACGATCTGCTCGTTCCGCGGAAGATAGTCTTCGGGTGGGGACGTCGCGCAGAGGTTGGTGAACTGGCGGCCACGCTCGGACGGCGCGCCCTGATCGTGCTCGGATCGCGTACGCTGGAACGGGGAGGCGTCGTCGACGAGCTGACAACCCGGGTGGAGGCGGCGGGGATCGACTCCGTCCTGATCGGCCGCGTCACCCGGGAGCCCGAAGTCGCGGATGTCGATCGGCTCGTGGAGCGAGCGATGTCCACGGGGATCGGCGCGGGGATTTCGTCATCGGTCTGGGGGGTGGAGCGGCGCTCGATGCCGCGAAGGCGTTGAGTGCCCTCGTGACCAACCGCCACGGGGGATCAGCCGCCGACTTCCTGGAAGGGGTCGGCCGGGGGCTGACGATCGACACGCCGCCGTTGCCGCTGCTCGCGATTCCGACGACGGCAGGGACCGGCACCGAGGCGACGAAGAACGCCGTCATCTCTTGCTACGATCCCGTGTTCAAGAAGAGCCTGCGGTCTGAACAGATGGTGCCCCGGATCGCTCTCGTCGATCCCGAGCTGACAGTGTCCTGCCCGCGCGAGGTGACCGCCCACTCGGGGATGGATGCCATTACGCAGTTGATCGAAAGCCTGATGTCGTGCCGGGCCACGCCGCTCACCCGGGCGTTGTGTCGCGAAGGACTGGAACGGGCCCTGCCGGCCATCGAGTGCGCGGTCCAGCAGCCGGAGGATCGGTCGGCCCGCGAGGCCCTGGCGCACGCGGCGTTGCTGTCCGGCATCGCGCTGGCCAATTCGGGGCTTGGGCTGGCACATGGAGTGGCTGCCGCCCTCGGGGTCCACTGCCGGGTGCCGCATGGTCTGGCCTGTGCCGTCCTGTTGCCGGTCGCGCTCGAAGTGAACCGGGATGTCTGCGCGAGGACCTGGAGCTGGTCGGCAAGGCGTGTGTGCCCCCCGCCACCTCGGGGACCGACACGATCGCGACGCTGCGGGAGATCAATGCCCGCATCGGGATTCCGGACCGACTCAGCATGCTGGGAGTTCACGCCGACCAGGTACCGGCCATCGTGCAGAGTTCGCGGGGGAACAGCATGGATGGCAATCCGCGGAAGCTGTCCGACGAGGAACTGACGCAACTGCTGACGTCGGTGCTCTGACGCTGACGGCAGTTCAGTTGCGCGGGTCGATGGTGCGGCCCATGAACAGCAGCGCCCCGGTGCGGTTGTCGCGGATCAGGAACACAAAGGGGTGATCGGCTCGGAAGACCGGTGGTGGGGGCGGAGTCCCCCCGATGGCGGACGTCGGCGCCATGACCGCTCCGGTAGCCGCCGCGGCCTCCGTCCCCTCTTCGTTGACATCGACAAAGGCCTTGTGGATGACGGCGGCAAGGAACAGGTCCCGCTCTCCGGTCATCCCGGAAAAGTCGGCAGAGCCCGCGTTGAACGCCGACTTCAGACCGAGTGTCTGCAGCGTGTCACTCAGCTCGAATTGCGATGTCGACTGAAACCGCGGGAGATGGACCTCGACGACCGGCCTGCGCCTGAGGCCGGCGATCCACTGCTGCAGATTGTCGTCGGTCAGCCGTGCTTCGAGATCCGCGAGCCCCTCGCGTTCGCGAGGCAGCAGGACGATCATCGACAGGCTGCCGTCGCCGTAGGGCAAGTCGAGCAGTTGCAGTCCCTCCGGCTCACTGTACTGGTACATGCCCGTGCGGAACATCGTGGGGACGGTGACCGATTCCGCCTGCGTGAGGTGGAACTCTTCGTCCCGGGTCTGATCCGGATCGAAGGGGCTGGCCCACGAGCCATGGAAGTAGACCGCGTTGGTGAGGACGAGCTTTGTGGCGGCGGAAAGGACTCCGGGCGGCAACAGGTCTGTGATCTTGCCCTGCGTCTGCTGTTCGACCCACGCATTGATGGTCTGGCGTGCCGCTTCCGTCTGCTGGAAATCGAGTCTCGCCAGTTCGGCGGCGTACTGTTCCCGGGTGACGTCGAGAAATGGCGTCAGGAAGTCGTAGCTCTGCTGGCCCCAGAGGCGGTTGGCGATGCTCAGCCGCACACCTTGTGTGTCGTCGGTCGAGTTCAGGAGTTGCTGCAAAGCCTGCATCCGCAGGTGCAGTTGATCGTCCTCGGCGTGGAAGTGCAGTGTCTGCGCCATTTCGGCGGCGGTCTGGCCGGCGGCTCCGGCGAACGTCATGGCGAGTGCGGTCGAGATGCTGGCCGGGGCGAAGAACAGGTTCCCGTCTTCGTGGCAAAGTCGCCGATACAGGTCGGCGGCAAACCGGTTGCCTCCGGCCACCAGTGCTGAAAGGTCCAAGGCGGTCTCCTGTTCGTGCTCATTGTGGGAGGTGAGAGCCGATCGGGCCACGTAAGCCACGACGCCATTCTCAGCGCGGATCCGCGCATAGCTGCCGGCTTCCTGCAAGAGATCGACCTTGGTGCCTGCCGCGAACCGGCCATCGGGGGGCCGTCCCTGCTGAGGTCCGGCGATGTAGTACTCGGTCGGAGCCGCGATGATGCAGGCCGCCGGTTGCGCCGGTTCGCCCTGGAGCGCTGCGACGACCTGGGCCACTTCGAGTTCGGTGAAGTTGCCAGAGATCTGCGCCGGGTGGAGATCTTCGCACGAATCGTGGGGGCACTGATGACCTTGCCGTTGACAACGATCGCCAGTCGCTGGCCGATGTGCTGCTCGGTCACCTCCGCAAGCTTCTGCGCCCGGACCTGGTAAAGGTCATATCGATGGACGGGTTGCCGAGTTGGTCGGCGACGACGAGGGCACTCGCGATGTCGTTGCCGGTGGCGACCGCCGTCGGATGGAGGTAGACCTTCTCTCCGGTGTCGCTGCCGGCCACTTCGGCCTCGATGAGCCCCTCTGCGGGTTGAGCTTCGGCGAGGCGGAACTCGACCGTGTGATCGGACCGGGGGGGTGGTTCGGCGGCGCGCCCCGGCAGCGAGCCGATCGATGACACCAGAGCCAGCAAAGCCAGTCGTCGGAGCATGGCAGGTCTCCTGGGCCGTTTCGTCGGCCGTTTGGTGCGTGCGTCTCTTCAGAGAGTAAGACCCGGGACGTCGCGGCTGTTGCCGACTAGCCCGGGAGCTCGTATCCCTTACGCCGCTCGCGGCTGAGCAGCTTGTTCCCCGCCTCGCAGTTGGTGAACTGTTCGGTTTGCGGGTCCCAATGCAGTTCCTCGTCGATGCGACCGACGTCGCGGGCGATGTTCACCAGGTAGCAGAGAGTCGTACTCCGCTGCCCGTATTCGATGTCGGCGTTGCAGCGCTCGCGGCTCTTGACGCAGTCGGCCCAGTTCTGGAGATGCGGGTTGTTCTCCGAGCCCTGCATCGGTCCGGGGTTGGCGTCCGTTTCGAGGAGTTCCTTCGGGTTGACGGCCACCTTGTTGCGATTGATCTCGATCTTCCCGTTCTCCCCCTCGAAGATGGCGCCGAACTGCGGACCCCAGTCGTCGTTGAGCGAGAAGTCGATCTCGGTGCCATTGTCGTACCGCATCACCACTCGTCCGCGCGGGCCGGAGATCTGCTTGGGAGCAACCGCCAGCTTCGCGGCCTCTTCGTCGTCGGTCGGCCGGTGGAAGTCTTCCTTGTCGATCGTCTGCGGGTAAGGGGCTTCCTTCAGCGTCACGCTGACGGGACCGGTCTCGCTCGTGCCCAGACCCCGCTGAATCTGGTCGTAGGCGTGCGCACCCCACCCGGTGACACCGAAGCTGCGACCACCGCCGTCGTAGTCGATGTAGTTGATCCAGTTGTAGAACAGATCGGCATTGTACGGACGGAACTCCGCCTGGTTCGTCCAGACATCCCACCACTTGCCGTCGGTGATCCCTTCCGGCCAGGGGTCGGTCCTGGTGACGTCGACGGGCACCGGGCCGATGAAGTTCATCGTGAGGACCCGTTTGACCTTCCCGATCGCCCCGTTCTGCACAAGGTCGCTGGCGAAGTTGGTGTAGGGGCACGATCGCTGTTGCGTGCCGATCTGAGTGACGCGGTCGTGCCGTCGGGCGCAGTTGACCATCTCGCGGCCTTCGGCAATGGTCAGACACATGGGCTTTTCAATGTAGGCGTCCATGCCGGCCGCCATGGCGTGACACGCGATCCAGGCGCGGGCGTGCGTGGTCGTTTCAATCATCACACCGTCAAGATTCTCCTTGTCGATCATCTCGCGGAATTCGACGTAGCGCGACCACTTCGCGTCGGGGGCGACGGCGGCTGTGAAGGTATCGAGTCGCGTCGGCAGGCAGTCGCTGACAGCGGCGATCTCGATGGTCGGAACGTTCTTGAGAGTGTCGGTGGCGATGCGTCGACAGCGGGAGCCGAGACCAATCAGGCCGACTCGAATCCGTTCGCTGGGTGCGACCGCACCGTCTCGCCCCAGGGCCGAGGCCGGAATGATCATCGGCGCGGCAAACGCAGCGGTCGCGGCCTTCAACAGACTGCGACGGCTGAATTGCGGGCCGGTCGTGGCGTGGTGGTCAGTCATGAGCTGTTCCTCGCTGGATTCTGGAACATTGTTAGAGGGCGCGCGTCGGTTGCTGGCTGCTGGAGAATTCCCCGCAGTGTACCGTGGGCGGTCGGCCGCCACCATTCCGCAAAGTGTGGCACGCCTGCAGGAGGTGTCAGCGCCGCTCGGGCAGCGCGGGTGGCCGGCGGTTCGCTGGGCTCAACAACGGCGACGGACCGCCCCTGGCCTCTCAGTTCGACGCCGGCTGCTGTGCGGAAGAACTGAGTGTGATGTGCACATGAGTGTCGCAGCGTGGACAGATCGCCTCGCCGAAGGGAACGGTCTGTTTCTGCCGACAGCGGGGACAGAGGAATGTGACTCGATCGAGAGTCGCGAGGGTTGGCAGTTCGCCCGGTTCACGATTGAGGCGGGCCAGCACCAGCAGCGCGAGCGTGCCGCAGCCCGTGGCGATGGCGGCGGCCCCCGCGATCCGCGTGACAAAGCTGTCCCCGTCGAGTTCGCCCACCGTCATGAGGTCGACTCCCAGTGCCGTGATGACGGCCCCCACGAGCGTGCAGGTGAGAATCCACATCTGATGAGCTTCGAGCGGCACCCTGAGGGCCAGGTTCGCGTACACCACGACCGCAGTCACACTGGTGAGCACCGTGACCGGCTTGAGGTGATGGACGCCGGAAGACCAGATCTGATGCAGCAGCAGGCCGCAGGCGAGGACGGCACAGGCCGCACCCGCGGCCCGCCAGAGACTCGCGGCCGAGTTCTGGAAGTCCATCCAGGCCAACGCTGCCAGGGTGGAGTAGAACCCCACCGCCAGTGTTGTCTGCCACCATTCGTCCTGGGTCTGTCCGTCGACGAGCCAGGTCGAAATCATCCACAACACCCACACCAGACCGCCGGCCGCGAGTCCTGTCGCTGCCGTCAACTGCGTGGACGGCAGTCGGAGACCCCGCAGAGAGGCGAGCGTTGCACCACCGCAGATTGCCGTTCCCAGGGCGGTCAACAACAGCTCCGCTTCCGGGCCGAAATCCCAGATCGCCGGGAGGACCAGCAGATAGCAGAGGAGTGTGAGTGCAACACCCAGCAGTCCGCCCGGGGTGGAGGCGGACTCGTCGAGGGTCGGGGAAAGCTTCCACAGGACGGCGGCGGCGACGGTCGTCAGCAGGGCCGTGCCCACGATCCGGCCCGCGACTCCATACGTGGCGGTCAGCATGGCCAGCACGCCGGCGATCGCCGCGATTCCCAGCGACCAGAGCATCAGCGTGAACAGAAGCTGTCGTCGTTCCATGGGCGCGGGCCGGAGTAAACGGATGTCGGACCGGGTTGACTACCGTGCAAGGCGTATCGCCGCGCGAGATATCACGGGCGGCGTGTGCGGACAGGTCGAGGCATCACCGGGCGGATAGCTGCTGGACCCAGTGCTTGGTCTCGCGGTTGGCGGCGGTGATCAGTTCGAGCGCCGGTTGGTCCGGCTGGTTGTTCTCGTCGCGCAGACCCCGCTGGCGTGCCCGGTTCTTCAGGTAGGCTCCGCACAGGTGGAAGCCGACGCAGGCCGGGTTGTCCCGCAGGATCTCGAGGGTGCGCTGCATACCGGGCTCCATCCTGTCCGTGACTGCCGTCGGCCAGCGGACGCGAACCCGCTCCATCCGCCAGCAGTATCGGCATGTCGATCGTCTCACGCCACAGTTCAAAATCGGCCTGCACCTTGTCGGGTGGACTGAACTGCTGGAACGACAGGACGTCGACGAACGGCTGCGCGGCTGCGCACGACCTCGACCGGCAGGGGGGCGTTGATCTCGTACCGGTCCCCCAGGATGAGGTGATGCGGGTCGTACCGGCGGATGGCGTCGTGAGTCACCCGGTAGTACTGCGTGGCAAGTTCGAACAGCTCGCGACGCCCCGCTTCGTTCGCCAGCTTCCCGGGATCGAACAACGGACCCTTCCAGGTGTTCTGCGGGCGGGTATGGACCCATGTCGGGCAGTCGATGTAGAAGTAGCCGATCAGCTTCGGGTCGCGGGAGAGGGGCACACAGTGTTCGCGAGCGACATGGTCGCACCAGTTGGCAAAGTCGACGCTGAAGAAGTCGGGATGGATGGTCTCGGCCTCCCATTGATGGAAATCGGCGAACGGCAGCAGGTGGCAGTAGGGCATGTCGAGCCACTGGTACTCTTCGTAGGTGAAGGACCGCGAATGCCGATGATTCGTCGGGTCGCGCGTGACAACTTCCTGGGTCCAGCCGACGCTGTTGAAGCCCCACGCCTTGAGATCCGTCGCGACCGCGTCCTGCAGCCAGCGCTGCATGCTGTTGCCGTACTCGTCCCGCCAGAGATGGACGTTTTCCGGATAGCGCAGTGTCGCCGGGTCGATGTGGTTGAGGCCCAGCGAGAAGAACCGGTTTCCATCGGGATCGATGAACCACCAGCGCCCGTCGCGGCGGTCGATGGTGAAGAAGCCGTCGGGGTCGACCTGGGTCGTGTCGGTGGCCCCTGAGGAGCGGCGGGCCATCAGCAGCGGCAGTGCGCCGACCGAGGTCGTGAGGAACTGGCGGCGGGAGAGTGACATGGGGAACTCCTGGAGGACGCATTGCGGGTCGGTCACAGGCCCCGCCCACAAGGTGTGGACTTGCCGTGGGAGGGCGCAGCGACAATTATCGAAGCAGAACGGGACGTGTTGAGTCAATGATGGCCCGGTGAGCGGCTGAGGCCTCTGGTCGTGTGTGTCGCATGGTAGACAGGCAGATGATTGCGCTCGTCGGTTGTCCGGAGAAGGATGTGCCCGCTGTGGAGGCGGTCTGCGCAGATGCGGATGTGCGTGTGCGTGCCGGGGGAGCGGTCGAGGATGGGGACTGCACACTGTTCTGCGTTTCGAGCTGTTACGGTCCGACGGAAGGCACGCGCCGCTCGGTGGCGGCGCTGCGTGGACGGCGACTCGTTCCGCTGGCGATCGTGTTGACGGACGCTGAACTGGTGGAAGACGACTCCCTGCGTTCGCTCGTGGCCGTGGAATCGCGCGACCTGCTGGCGACGGTGCTGCCTGAGTCGACGGTCGACGACTTGCCGGTCCTTTACGACTTTGCACCGAATCTGGCGGCCCGGGTTGCCGCCCTCATTCGGCAAGGTCCTGCCGCAATCACGTGCCGGGCTTGAACCGTCAGCGTGCGGAATGTTATGTCGGTTGGCGCTGCACGTGCCTGAATCACCGCTGCAGAGCCTGATGCTCAAGAGGGCTGATGCTCAGCAGGAGCTTCTGAACAGACCGTCATGACTGCCTCTCCGATTCCCCCGCAGGTATTGGAATACGTGCGGCGCTGCGTACCGCAGCTGCCGGCAACCCCGGGCGCGACGCTGCTGCAGCAGACGGGCGAGATGCGGCTGGGGCCGGAGCGACCCTGGATGTCCTTCACGGCCGAGCAGTCGGTATCGGCGACGCGCACCGAGTTCGTCTGGCGTGCGAAGGTCCGGATGGCGCCGCTGGTCACCGGTCTGGTTGAGGATGCCTTTGAAAAGGGACGGGGGCGGCTGGATGCCAGTCTCTGGGGCCTGCTGCCCGTTGCGCATGCCCGGGGAGACGCGGTCGATCGCGGCGAGGCCCAGCGTTACCTGGCGGAACTTGCGTGGTGTCCGCTGGCCCTGCTGCGGAACCCGGCTTTGCACTTCGAGTCGCGTTCGCCGGGCGTTGTCCGTGTCTGGGTGGGTGATGAGCAGACCTACGTCGACCTGTTGTTCGACGACGAGGGTGATATCAGCGGAGCCCGCACGACGACCCGCTCTCGCGGCGACATTGTGCAGCCCTGGGAGGGACGGTTCGACAGCTATCGCGACTTCAGCGGGATTCGCGCACCGTCGCGCGGCGAAGTGTGGTGGGAGACCCCCGCAGGACCGTTCGTGTATTGGCGGGGTGAGATCACGTCGCTGGCGTGGTGTTCCGAGACCGGCAGGGTGTCACGCTCAGAGCGCAGTGATGGGCGAGGCCGCGAATGAAACCACACCCTTCCCGTTGGTCAGGGCGTGCCACTCGCCGTCCATGCACCGACTCATGGGCCCGGACCCTCAGTTGCGTTCTCAGGGCGTGCCGCCAGCGATCTGCCGCGAGGGCAACTGCCGCGTGAAGACTGCGTAGACCAGGAACAGGATCGCGACAGACAGGAGTCCGTATCGCGGCACGACGACGTCAAGTGGGAGGACTCGCAGCAGGACGGCAATGGTGACCAGCGCGGCGGAGACCTGCCACGAGCGATGCCAAAAGTACGCGGCAATCGCTCCCCCAACCCAGATGACAGCCGGGATCAGCAGCGTCACCCAGTAAAGCCGATCCGCGCCCGCTGAACTGGCCAAGCGAAAGACCATCGTGATGACGATGAACCCGACAACGTACAGGCTAGCTGCCCACACGGCAGTGATCCACGCAATCGAGGACGCCGTGACGGGGCGCTCGCTTGGTGGTGGCTTGTCCGCTGAACCTGTCGAAGCCAGGCGAGGCCCAAAGCGGTAGCCGGCTGCTCCTCCGATCACCGAGAGTACCAGCGGGACGATTCCCAGGCTGAAGAGGTACAGGACGAGCAATTCGCCAACACCCGCCTCACCCCCACTCGGTCCGTAGCGCACCGTTCCGAACGTGGGAGTGGGGGCCATCGGAACCTGCCCGCCACCTGCTCCCAGCACGAAGCCCTTCACATAGGCCAGCGCAAAGGCGAGCGGATGAACCAGGATCGCACCCAGAACCGCCCCCATCACCGTAGCCGCGCGATCGTCAGAGCTGTTGCTCTTGGCATTGTTCATGGGAGATTCTCTCTGTGATTCGTCATCGTGACTTGGCCTGCGTCAGGTGTCGCGGACCGTCCATGCTCATAACGCCTGACTCGCCGTTGACCCTCTGGCTCCGCCGGGCGACCCCGATGGCATCGCCGGGATTCGGTGAGCGGCGACCTCGCTCGTACCTTTCCACCTCCAATGCCATCGTCCGGGGATTGCCGGCACCATAGAGACTTGAAGCAAGGCTAGGTGGGCGGCGCCCAACTTTCCGTCACTCAGATGTCGAGCCAGTCGTATAGTTCGACCTCGAGCACCAATACACCATTGCAGCGAACCGTGTGGCAGCGACCACCGCCCGGACCTTTTCCGGCCGACCAGTCACAAGTGACTTCGGATCCGTCGGCCACGAACCGGAAGTCCCCTTTGTCAGACAGGCTCTGGGGATTGATGTCCGCTCCCTCGACTTCCCGGCCATCCACGGTGATCTTCCCGCCATCCAGTTTGAGGTCGATCTCAATCTGCTGGCCGTCGTACGAGAATCGGTAGCGCGCCATAGCTGCCTCCGGCGATGACTCGTGCGAGACACTCGAATGCCCACACATTAGCGCATCTGCGCGATCGTCAGGTCTGTTGTTCTTCGCATTGTTCATAGCCGCCGCACCATGACCGTCAAGACTCGGGAGACGTACTCATGAACAGCACGCGCAGACGCAACTTGTTGGTTGTCGCGACGGCACTGTGTGCCTTCGCCACACTCACACCCACAACGTCGCAGGCCGCCCGGGTTACGCAACCGCTTTCGCCGGGTACTTCTGGATCATTCTCAGCACGTCGTCGATCTGCTCGGGCTTCTCGAAGCCGATCGTCATCGCATCGAGGACGCCGAGGTTTTGGGCGAACTGCATACAGGCTTCACGTTCGTCGCTCAGTTCGCCTTCGCCGAAGATCTTCATGCCAATGACCGCCTTGCCGTTCGCCTTCATCTCCCGGAGGACCGCCGTGATCTGTTCGGGCGTGCCGTCCATCTTGACTCCCCTGGGGTTGATCCGGGCGAGGACGACGTCGACCCAGGGGCAGTTGGCAGCCGACTTGAGTGCGTCGAAGTCGTGACAGGAGACGCCGACGGCGCGGACCTGTTTCTTCTCCTTCGCGTCGGCCAGTTCCTGCATGTACAGCTCGAGGTCCTTGTCCCAGCCGCCGTGCTTCATGCAGTGCAGCAGGACAATGTCGAGGTAGTCGGTGTCGAGCTCGTGCCGAAAGCGCTCGAGCGTGCTGTGCGCCGCCTGCTGACGGAACGGCTCCCGGGTGTTGCTTTCCGGACCATCGTATCGCCACCACATCTTGGTGAGGATGGTCACCTGTTCGCGGGGGATCGACCGCAGTGCCTCGCGGAAGTACAGGTGCGTGCCGTACAGATCCGCCAGGTCGAAGAAGGTGATCCCGCGATCGTAGGCATGGCGGAAGAGCGAGACGAGCTGTTCGAAGCCCATCCGCGTCTGGTCCGACTGGCGGTTGCCGCCATGCACACCGGTCCCCTGACCTACGCGGGACATCGTGATCCCCGTCTTGCCCAGCGGCACCTGCGGCGGCGGGGCGACTTCATCATCCGCGCGGGTCACGCCTGTCACACCGAGGAGAGCAGCCGCCCCAGCAGCGGCTCCGACGAACTGACGACGACTGACATCGGACATGACTTCCTCCTCCCACGCTCGGTTCCCGGTTCCACTGGCGAGCGAGAAACCCGCGTCAAGCGGTCATGCTCGCCTGTCCCCGCGCACTATAGCCGATCTCCGCCTGACTCACGATCCCGCCGGCCGCAGGTCACGGATGGGTGCCACTCTGAGCACCGGTTCACTGGCCGGCGCGTCGTGCTGAGAGGCATCGAACCGTTGCACAAGCGCGGTGGGTGATTGACTGCACCGCGCTGGATGTCACTCGCATCGGTGCGGCGCCGCAATCCCCAAAGATGGGGCGTGAGATTCGTCTCCAGGTCACGCCCTGTCTGCAAGAACTTGTCGTTCGAGTCAGAAAAGACCTCAGTCCATCTGGCGCCGTCCCGGTCTGGGACCGTCAACACTCTGGAGACGTCGATCATGAACAGCACTCGCAGACGCAACTTGTTGCTTGTCGGGACGGCACTGTGTGCCTTCGCCACGCTCACACCCACGACGATGGAGGCCGCCGGCATGCTGATCGCCGACGGCGGCCTGGGCGGCGTGCTCGAAATCGAGGAGCACACCGTCGAGGTCACGATCAACAACGGCGTCGCCGTCACGCAAGTCACGCAGGTGTTTCGCAACACCGAGAATCGGCAGGTCGAGGCGCTGTATCTGTTTCCCGTGCCGAAGGGGGCGTCGGTGGCGAACTTCAGCATGTGGATCGACGGCAAGGAGATGGTCGGCGAAGTGGTCGAGAAGGAGCGGGCCCGCGAGATCTACAACAGCTACAAGCAGGTGCGACGCGATCCGGGCCTGCTGGAACAGGTCGACTACAAGAACTTCGAGATGCGGATCTTCCCGATCGGACCGCGGGCCGAACAGCGAGTGCAGATCACCTACTACCAGGAGCTGGACTTCGACCACGACTGGGCGACTACGTCTATCCGCTGGCGACGGCACCGCGGGCCGGGATCGACGCCCGGACACAGGGCAAGTTCGGCCTGACGATGCACGTCAAGTCCGAGATCCCGATTGTGGAACTCGAAAGCCCCAGCCACGGCGACGAGTTCGTCGTTGTCCAGCACACCGACTCCTACTATGAGGCCAGCCTGGAGACCGACGGCGGCGATCTGAACCGGGACGTCGTGCTGGCCTATCACGTCGCCCGACCGCACACGGGAATCGATGTCATCACGTCGAAAGCAGCCGGGCGAAGACGGCTACTTTCAGCTCACGCTGACCGCCGGCGAGGAACTGGCGGAGGCGTACGAAGGCATGGACTATGTGTTCGTGCTGGACATCTCCGGCAGCATGGCTCGGACGGCAAGCTGCAGGTGTCGCGGGAGTCGATCGATGCCTTCATCCGCGAACTCGGAGCCGGAGGACCGCTTCGAGCTGATCACGTTCAACGTCTCGCCGAACACGCTCTTCAACCAGCTTGCAGCCGGTCACCGAGCAGTCGCAGGCGAACGCCGTCGAGTTTCTGCGCTCGCAGCAGGGGCGGGGCGGGACGGTGCTGCGACCGGCGATGGCGACCGCCTACAAGTACGGCGATCCCGATCGCCCGCTGAACGTCGTCATCCTGAGCGACGGCATGACCGAGCAGTCGGAACGCCAGGAACTGTTGACCCTGATCGGCTCGCGGCCGTCCGGAACACGCGTCTTCTGCATCGGTGTGGGCAACGAGGTCAACCGTCCGCTGCTCAGTCAGATGGCCGAAGACGCCGGCGGACTGGCCGCGTTCCTTTCGCAGGGCGATGACTTCGCACCGACAGGCCCAGTCGTTTCGCCGCAAGCTGCTGCGGCCGGCGGCGAGCCGACGTCGACGATCGCCTTCGACGGGGCAGACGTCTACGACGTCGAACCGCGTCAGTTGCCCGACCTCTATCACGGCATGCCGGTGCGACTGTACGGCCGATATCGACAGGGGGGTGACGTCAACGGTGAAGGTGTCAGGCCGAGATCAACGGAGCACCCATCGAACAGGCCGTCGACGTTGGCCTTCCCGGCTCGGGAATCCGGCCAATCCCGAGATCGAGCGGATGTGGGCCTCGAAGAAAGTCGACCGGCTGCTGAGGGAGGCGGATCGCAGCGGCTCGCGGACGTCGGTGGTCGACGAGATCGTCCGACTGGGCGAGACCTACTCGATCGTCACCGAGTACACGTCCTTCCTCGTGCTGGAGAACGACGCCGAGTACCAGCGCTGGAAGATTGATCGCCGCAACCTCAATCGCGTCGGCAGGGACCGCGCCCAGCAACAGCAGGTGATGGCTCGCCTGCAGGATCTGCGCGAGCAGGCGCTGGCCGATCTGGGACCGATCGATGCGACCTCCCTGACACCGGATGTGGCGAAGCGGAATGCGTCCGGTCCGGTGAGAGTTGATGATCGGTTGCCGTCTCTGCCGACATCACCGTCTCCCCGCAGCCGCGACCTGCAGTTCTTTCCGAGAACGGGAGGGGGGACCGGCGGCGGAGCACTCGACCCGATCAGTGGCGGCATCGCGTTGGCCCTCGCCGGACTGGGCTATGCGGCACGTCGTCGCCGCAAAGAGGAGTCGAACGAGGAGGGAGCCGAGTGATGACGGTCCTCCCGCATCTCCGGGCCGCAGCGAGACGCCTGCCGTGCGTCTCGCTGCTGTTGGCTGGCATCGCCGTTGGTGTGCAGCTTTGTCCGTCGTGGCAGACCTGGCTGCAGTACGACCGGGCGGCCATCGCCGATGGTCAACTGTGGCGGATTGTCACCTGCCATCTTACGCACTGCTCGTTCGATCATCTGGTGTGGGACGTCGGCGTGCTGCTCGTCCTCGGCTGCCTGTGTGAGATGGATGACCGGCGCCGATGGATGCGATGTGTCACGCTGACGGTGGTGTTGATTCCGGCGGCGCTCTGGGTGCTGATGCCGGCGCTACAGACCTATCGTGGTTTGTCCGGGATCGACTCGGCCCTGTTTGTGTTGCTGGCCGCCTCCATTCTGAAAGACAGCCTCGCTACGGGCCGCCGGTTCTGGGCGGGGGCAACGGTGGTGCTGCTGTGCGGCTTTGTGGCGAAGGCGGCATTCGAGTTCCTGACCGCCCAGACACTGTTCGTCGACAGCGCAGCTTCCGGCATGGTGCCGATTCCCCTGGCTCACATCGTCGGCGGCATCGTCGGTGCTGCGTGTGTGATCGTGCCGAACTCCGCAATCCGGTCGTTGGCCGCACACTCCAGTGCCGTCTGTCGCCTCGAGGCCCGGCCGATTCCCGACAGGCGCACCACCTGCGAGCCGGTGTGAGTTCGGGTTGCGCCTGTTGCAGCGGGCTGGCGCAGTCCGCAGAATCGGAGGCTTCGCATCATCGGTGGAGCAACCAGGCAGGCTGGGTGAAGAGTCGGGATTTCCTTGCCAGTCGGTACCTGCACGGTTACGATGAATGGAGAGGGTGAGTGACCCATTCACCCTTCCCGCCTGCCGAGCCGTTCAAGACGGTTCAACAGTGATTCTGCAGTCAGACGGCCGGATCGGCTACCGCCTGTCCCGATGGATGGGCGGAGCGGCGTGGATGTAACATCCCGTTCGAGACCTCACGGTCCGACCAGCGCTCACGCAGTCCCGACTGGCGATCTCTCTCGCACCGACGGCTTCGGGTCCACCCCCCACCGCCGTGCCAGTCGCCCGCGTGTGTGACGAGTCGGTTCCGTCAAGTACTGGCCTCTCAACGACGACTGTGCGAACCATGCAGAAGCTGCCTGTCTTGGGACTGTTGCTGATTGCCGCCCTTGCGACTGTGGTGCAGGCGGACGAACCAGCCCGTGAGGCGGTCAGTTACTATCAGCAGATCCGTCCGGTCTTCCAGGCCCACTGCCTGGGCTGTCATCAACCCGCCAGGCAGAACGGCGCGTACGTGATGACGGACTTTGGGCAGTTGCTCGCCGGTGGCGAAAGTGGTGAGGCCGCCATCGTGCCGGGGCAGGCCGACGAGAGTTATCTCATCCAGTTAATCACACCGTCGGACGGTGCGGCCGAGATGCCCCAGGGGAAGCCGCCACTGGCCGCGGATGAGGTTGCGCTCATTCGTCGCTGGATTGCGGACGGTGCAGCGGACGACACGCCGGTCAATGCGGTGCAGCGCTACGACCGCGAACATCCGCCTGTGTACTCGCGTCCGCCGATCATCACTTCGCTGGACGTCTCGCCGGACGGGACGCTGCTCGCGGTTGCGGGGTTTCACGAAGTGCTGCTGCTACACGCCGATGGCAGCGGGCTGGTGGCGCACCTGATCGGTCTGTCGGAGCGGATCGAGTCGCTCGCCTTTTCGCCGGATGGTGCGCGGCTGGCCGTGGCCGGGGGTCTGCCCGAGCGGATGGGCGAGGTGCAGATCTGGGATGTGGCCAGTCGCGAGCTGATCCATTCCATCCCGCTGACCTACGACACGGTTTACGGAGTGAGCTGGTCGCCGGACGGCCAGTTGATTGCCGTCGGGTGTGCCGACAACGCCGTCCGCGGCTTCAACGTCGAGAGCGGCGCGCAGGTCTTCTTCAACGGAGCACACGACGACTGGGCGCTCGACACCGTGTTCTCGGCCGATGGGTCGCACATCGTGTCGGTGGGCCGCGACATGACGACCAAGCTCTACGAAGTCCAGACGCAGCGGTTCATCGACAACGTCACATCGATTACCCCCGGCGCTGAAAGGGGGACTGGCGGCGGTTGACCGGCATCCGTCACGCGATGAGGTGCTCGTGGGCGGGTCGGACGGTACGCCGCGCATTTACCGCATGCACCGACAGACGAAGCGGGTGATCGGTGACGATGCGAACCTGATCCGCACCTTCCCCGCGTTGCGCAGGCGCATTTACGAGGTCGCGTTTGCTCCCGACGGCCGCAGGATTGCCTGTGCCAGCAGCCTCGATGGTCTGGGACAGGTCGCGGTCTACTCCAGTGAGTACGAGAGCGAGCTGTCTGAGGGACTGAAGAAGATTCTGGAGAAGCTCCCGAGCAGTTGGTCGGCCGAGGAGCGCGTGCAGGTTGAGGAATTCACGACGGCGAATGTGTCACTGGTGTCGCAGGTCGAGATTCCCACGGCGGTGTACACGCTGTGTTTCACGCCGGACGGCAGCGAGCTGGTGGTGGGTGGCAGCGATGGCCGGGTGCGGCTGGTCGCCGTCGAGACCGGCGACGTGCGTCGGGAATTTCTGCCGATCGACATCGACGGCGATGCCCCTCGCGCGGAAGCTCTGCTGGCCGCGGACACGGATGCGGCGGGGGCCGACGCTCTCTCCGATTTGGAGTCGCTTCCCGAAGGGCGGACGCTGGCCGCGCTGGAGGTCGAGCCCGCCGTGGTACGCCTGCAAGGTCCCTGGGACTACACACAGTTGCTCGTGACGGGACTGCTGGACACCGGCGATCGCGTGGATGTGACGCGGATGTCGACGTTCTCGCTGCCGCAGGCGTTCGGCGCCGTCACTCCCAGCGGTCAGGTGCAGGCCACGCGGGATGGTCTGGCGGCGCTGGTCGTCAAGACCGGCGATCGTGTGCACGGCGTGCCGATTCTTGCCGAAGGTCTCACCTCAGACCGCCCTGTCAGCTATGTCCGCGACGTCATGCCGGTCATCTCGCGACTGGGCTGCAATGCCGGAACGTGTCATGGTTCGAAAGATGGCAAGGAAGGGTTCAAGCTGTCGCTGCGCGGGTACGACCCGCAGTACGACGTGCGGGCCTGGACCGACGATCTGAAGGCGCGCCGAATCAACTTCGCCTCGCCCGACGACAGCCTGCTGCTGCTGAAGGCGACCGGTGCTGTTCCGCATGTCGGCGGACAGCTCACGCAGCCGGGGTCGAAGTACTATGAGATTCTGCGTCGCTGGATTGCCGAAGGGGCCCGGCTCGATGCGGAGACGCCCGGTGTGGCGAGCATCACCATCGAACCGCTGGATCCGGTGGTGCAGCAGATTGGGGCTCGTCAGCAGATGCGAGTGGTGGCGACTTACGCAGACGGCACGCAGCGCGATGTCACGGCAGAGGCGTTCATCGAGAGTGGCAATACCGATGTCGCGGCGGTCAACAAGGCCGGCGTGGTGACGACATTGCGACGAGGCGAGGCCCCGGTGCTGGCGCGATTCGAAGGAGCGTACGCGGCGACCACCATCACCGCCATGGGGGATCGCGCCGGCTTTGTCTGGGAGCAGCCGGAGACCTGGAACCGCATCGACGAACTGGTGGCCGAAAAATGGCAGCGGATGAAGATTCTGCCATCGCCACTGTGCAGTGACGATGAGTTTCTGCGGCGCGTGTCGCTGGACCTGGCCGGGCTGCCTCCGTCGGCGGCAGAGGTGCGGGCGTTTCTGGGCGATGAGCGGGAGACGCGCATCAAACGCCAGGAAGTGATTGATCGGCTGATCGGGTCGGAAGAGTACGTCACCTACTGGACGAACAAGTGGGCCGATCTGCTGCAGGTGAACAGCAAATTTCTGGGTGGTGAGGGGGCCCGGGCTTTCCGCCAGTGGATTCGCACGCATGTGGAGGAGAACACCCCTTACGACCAGTTCTGTCGGGAGATCCTGACGGCCAGCGGGTCGAACAAGGAGAATCCGGCCGCGTCGTACTACAAGATCCTCCGCGAACCAGACGCGCTGATGGAGAACACGACGCATCTGTTTCTGGCGGTCCGCTTCAACTGCAACAAATGCCACGATCATCCGTTCGAGCGCTGGACGCAGGATCAGTATTACGAAACCGCAGCGTTCTTCGCCCAGGTCGGTCTGAAGAAGGATGATGCGGGCGGGGCCGCGACCATCGGCGGCACCGCCGTCGAGGGAGCCAAGCCGCTGTACGAAGTCGTGTTCGACAGGGAGTCGGGCGAGATGATGCACGAGCGTACCGGTGCCGTGACGTCTCCCGAATTCCCGTTCGCGGCCGAGTATCCCCGGACCGACGAGGCCTCGCGCCGTGATCGCCTGGCCCAGTGGATCACGTCGAAGGACAACGAGTACTTCGCGAAGAGTTACGTCAACCGCGTCTGGGGATACCTGACCGGGACGGGGCTCATCGAACCGCTCGACGACATTCGGGCCGGCAATCCCCCCAGCAATCCGGAACTGCTCGACTACCTCGCGACGCAGTTTGTGGAGTCGGGCTTCAACGTGCGCGAACTGATGCGGGGCATCGTCAGCAGCCGCACCTACCAGCTTTCGGTCGGCACGAATGCATGGAACGAGGACGACACGATCAACTACTCGCACGCGAAGGCACGTCGACTGCCCGCCGAGGTGCTCTACGATGCCGTCTATACGGTCTCCGGTGCGAAGATGCAGATCCCCGGAGTTCCCGAGGGGACGCGGGCGGCGGCCCTCGCCGACGCTGCCACCGAATTGCCCGACGGCTTCCTGGCCAATCTGGGACGTCCTGTGCGGGAGAGTGCCTGTGAGTGCGAACGGTCGGCCGATCTGCAGCTCGGACCGGTGATGGCCCTGATGAACGGCCCGACCGTCTCACAGGCCATTTCGCAGTCCGGCAATGCCATCGCGAGACTGGTCGACGAGCAGCCCGATGATGCCCAACTGATCGACGAACTGTTCGTGCGGATCGTCAATCGTCCGGCCCGGCCCGAAGAGGTTGCGGCAGTCATCGAGGTGCGCGAACAGCTCGACGACGGACATCAGGCGCTGGTCGCAGAGCTGGAGACTTATCGACAGGAGCTCGCTCCCGTCATGGCCGAGCGCGAAGCGCAGCGCCAGGCTGTCATCACGGCCGCCCAGGCAGAGCTCGATCGCTACCGGGCCGAGATCGCGCCCGCCGAGGCCGAGAAGGATCGGCAGCAGCAGGAACAGGTCGCCGAGCGTGAAGCCGCGCTCAAGACGTACGACGAACAGGAGCTGCAGGCCGCCCTCGACAAGTTCGAAGGGGAGTACCGGCGGACGATCACATGGCAGCTGCTCGATCCCGTCAGTGTGAAGACGACCGCACCGCTGACGATCGAGAAGCAGCCGGACTACTCCGTGCTTGTCGGCGGCGTGAGCCAGGGGCGGGTCGAACATACGTTCGTTGCGGTGACCAGTCTCAAGCGGATCACCGGCGTCAAGATCGAGGCCCTGGCGGAGGGATCCTACAAGGGACTGGGGCCGGGGCTGGGAGCGACGTCCAACTTCGTTCTCACCGAGTTGGGCGCCTCGTGGTCAGACCAGAAGAAGGGGGCGAAGTCGCACCCGGTGGCCTTGGCCGATGCCCGGGCCACCTTCTCCCAGGAGAACTACGATGTGAAGACCGCCATCGACGGGAAGATCGACCGGTCCAACAATGGCTGGGCGATCAGTCCCGAGGTCGGTCGGGACCAGGCAGCAGTGTTCGCGTTCAAGGATCCGCTGGTGCGGGATGCCGTCACCCGGCTGACCTTCAAGCTCGATCATCGGTACCAGGACGACAAGCACGTGCTCGGTCACTTCCGCATCTCCGTCACCGATGCCGACAACCCGCTTGAGTTCGGTGTGCCCCAGGAGATCGATGATCTGTTGCGCATCGCCAAGGGGGCCCGGACCAAGGCTCAGTCCGCGGCACTGCTGGCCTGGTTCCGGCAGACCCATGCCGAGCGGCGGGCCAGGGAACTGGCGCTGTCGAAGGCCCGACAGCCCCGCGACAGCGACGCGGGTGTTGTGGAGCGGGAAGCGAAACTGGCGGAGGTCCTGCAGCCGCTGCCCGAGGATCCCGGGCTGGCGCGTCTGGAGCGGGCGGTGGGGCTCAGCACGGCAGCAGCTGGAGCAGGCCCGGTTGACGATGGCCCAGGATCTGGCATGGGCGCTGGTCAACAGCCCGGCCTTCCTGTTCAATCGTTAACGGGGTCGCGCGCAGACATGGTACACTGACATCTGGTTCTGGCACTCAGGAGACATGGGATGCTGATTCGAGTTCCCGGACAACCCGGCAAAGATCTGTGCGATCGCATCTCGGCGTGACACGCCGCGACATCCTGCGTGTCGGCGGCTCCGGCATGCTCGGCCTCAGCCTGGGATCGCATGCTCCAGCTGCAGGCCGCCCAGGCGAAAGAGGCGCCGTCGGCGGCGGCGGCTGGGGCAAGGCCAAGAGCGTCATCCTCTGTTACCTGCAGGGCGGGCCGAGCCATCTCGATCTGTGGGATCCCAAGGAGAACGTGCCGGACAACGTGAAGTCGGTGTTCTGCCAACCATCTCGACGAAGATCCCCGGCGTGCAGTTCACCGAGACTCTGCCCAAGCTGGCGCAGGTGCAACGACAAGTTCACGATGATCCGCTCGATGAGCTACACGCCCAACGGGCTGTTCAACCACACGGCGGCCATCTACCAGATGATGACCGGCTACACGACCGACAAGGTCAGCCCGTCGGGCCAGCTCGAACCGCCCAGCCCGAAGGACTTCCCGAACTTCGGCTCGAACATCATCCGCCTGAAGCCGCCGCACGGAGCCGATGCTGCCGTTCGTGATGCTGCCGCGTCCGCTGCAGGAGAGCAACGTGGTCGGCAAGGGGGGCACCGCCGGCTTCCTCGGCAAGGCGTACGATCCGTACTACCTCTACCCGCCCGGCGACGACATGGACATGGACAAGATGGACAGCATCAAGGTCGACGACCTGGAGCTGCGGCCCGAGGTCTACGGCCAGCGGCTGGAGCGCCGCGCCCGGCTGCGCGACGTCGATCAACGCACGGCATGCCGGAGATCGACAAGGCCGTGCAGCGAGTACAAGCTCGACGAGTACTACGACCAGGCGCTCTGGCTGATCGTCTCGGGCCGCGCCCGCGACGCGTTCGCCCTCGAGCAGGAGCCGCGCGAGGTTCGCGACCGCTACGGCCGCAACACGTTCGGCCAGAGCTGCCTGCTGGCCCGCCGGCTGGTCGAAGCCGGCACGCGCGTGGTCGAAGTGATCTGGCCCAAGGTCGCCAACAGCGACAACCACTCGTGGGACGTGCACGTCGGGCCTGTCCAAGCGGATGAAGAACCAGTCGGCCCCGATGCTCGACGCCGGGCCTGTCGGCCCTGATCGAGGATCTCGACGAGCGCGGCACTGCTGGACGAAACGCTGGTGGTGGCCGTCGGCGAATTCGGCCGCAGCCCGCAGCGCGGCGTCAGCACCTCCGGCAACGGCAACACGCGACGACGGCCGCGACCACTGGCCCTACTGCTACACGGCGGTCGTGGCCGGGGCCGGCATCAAGCGCGGCTACGTCCACGGCAAGAGCGACAAGACGGCCTCCGCCCCGCTGGAAGACCCGGTCCATCCGGCGCAGCTGCTGGCGACGATCTACCACAGCTTCGGCATCGACCCGGACACGATCGTCTACAACCACCTGAACCAGCCCCGCGAACTGGTCAAGGCGGAAGCCGTCACCGGACTCTACGCGTAAGGTGTGGGCGGGTTCTGAAGTCGAGGCGAGCGGGAGGCCTCAGCCTCCCGATCTTCTGACGCTCAGCACAGCCGCACCGGGGTGCCACTGCTGGCTTGCCCAGCAGTGCCGAGTGAAGTGGCTTCTTGCCGCGGCGCGGCCCCGGTTGGGGCAACCGGGGCGACCCTCTCTGTGGCTTTGTGCCTTGGTGTCTTCCTGGTCCATGAAAACAACATCGGCACGAAGCACCAAGCTGCGTACAGAGGCCACTCAGCAATGCCGGGAATCTGCGATCCGGAACAGCTCTCACTCGCTGGCGTCTTGCGCTGGAATGCCTGCCTCAGCCTCCCGGTAACCCATTCGAGCACGCAGGGGGCCGAGGATTTCGTCGGCAACCTTGCGCACCGTGGGGGTGAAGTTGTCGGACTGCTGCCAGGCTCCCGCCCGTCCCTGCCGACGGAACTTCAGCTTGCCGGTCTGACGGTAGTTGCTGAAGTCATGCTTCTCCGCCACGGCCGCTGCCGCTGCCGGCGGGACCTCTATCGACAGCAGCCGGGCGCAGGCCTGCAGGTGGGCAGCCGGGTCGGTCCGCAGATCTTCGTAGCGCAGCTGCAGCCGCTGTTCGAGCGGGAACGCGGCGAAGGCCTGTAGCGCCGTGAGCATCGTGCCGGAGATGTGTTCGGCGGTCCGTCGAACGTTCGTCTCCGCCAGGGGATCGCCGGCTCCGCGCTCGCCGAAGCGGGTGTTCCAGCTCCCGGGCTTCTGCAGGTCCAGGTACGAGTCGAGAATGTCGAACGGATCGCGAATCAGGAGGATCATCTGCCCCGCCGGGAACAGCGCTCGCAGCCACGGGTAGAGTTCCGGGGTGTTGACTTCCTTGACCACGAGGGCGTGTCGTCCGAACTGTGGGTAGCGGTCGCGTACCATGTGGAAGAACAGCTCCCGCAGCCCCGTGAGCCAGACCGCCTGATGCCGCCGGGCGAAGAACGACGCATTTCGATCCAGTTCTTCGGGGCGATCCTGCAGGTGTTTGAAGAACCGCCCGAAGTACGGTTCGTGCCAGCGGCGGATCCCTTGGAGGTCTCCCAGCATCTCGGCCAGCCAGGTGGAACCGGTTCGGCCACACCCGATGAGCCAGGCGATTTTCTCCTCGGCCAGCTTCGACACCGAACGCTGCTGCTCGGCGCTGCGGAGCTCGGTGACCAGCAGGTCGGCCCGGTGTTCGTACAGATGTGCGGCGCGAGTGATTGCTCGCGCACGAACGACGCGCTCGCGCCGGTCGCCGTCATCTGCCAGCGCGCAAGAGATCGCGTCGACGGCCGACGGCCCATCGTGGAAGTGATAGACCGCGTCGCCGAAGATGCGCGTGACCTCGGACCGTGCCGGCCCGGTGAGCAGCGCCGCATGGCCGAAGGCGGTGACTTCGAACACGCGCGGACTGGGGGAGTCGGCCGGGTGCTCTGAGTGGCGAAACAGGTTCAGCGTGATGCGGGACTGGGCATAGATCTCCCACTTTTCGAGCGTGTCGATGGTCCGCTGTCGCGTTTCGGTGAAGACGAAATGCTGGAACGGCTCGGTGCCCCCCAGGATCTTGCCCGCCACCAGAAAGCGCTTCTGTTCCCGCTCGCAGAAGTCGGCGACCTCGAGCAGCAGCGGCAGCCGGTCTGCGAACACCGTTCCCAGGAACGAAACGTCATAGGGGGGCCGCTGAATAGCGGGGGCTTCCGGAAGCGGGAGCGTGGCCGTGGGGAGGTAGAGTACGTCGTCCCCTGCGCAGCGGATTTCGTTGGTGAAGCGGTAGGTGTACAACGCCTCGGCGTTGGCGATCGTCTCGTAAGGATCGTCGGTCGCGATCAGTACGGTGGGGATGCCGGCCTGGCGGATCGACTGGGGGACGCGACCGCGCTTGCCGCGAAAGTACAGTCCGTCGACGAAGATCACGCAGTCGATCCGGTTCTCGAGGTCGAGGGCCGTTCCGATGATGTCGTTGCCGACCGCCTCGGCACTGAGGACCTTGAGAAACGAGAACGTGGGATAGGGGATGACGCTGACACCGCAGGTGGCGAGGGCATGCCGATAGCCATCCCACACATCACGCGTCGAGAAGCTGGCCGACCCGGCGACGAGAAGCACCCTGGCAACGGCCACGCGTGTTCTCCTGGGGGGCTGTGCTAGTGGGGATCTTCTTCGTCGTAGGCGTACGGGGAGGGCCCGGGACCAGTGGTCAGCGCCCGGACAGGGTCGTTCCCCGGCGCCTGGGCGAGGGCATCGGTCTTCATCGCGATGCTGTACCACGCCGCCGACATGGCCGTGGCCCCGGCCGACTGCTCGAGGAAGGATCGCCTCGTGACTTTCAGTTCGTCGTCGGTCATGGGAGGTGTTCTGTCAAGGCCGTTGAGAAATGAAGTCCCACGCGCCTCCTACACACGTCCCAGGAACTCATAGATGCCAGAAACGGGCTCGTCGCTGTTGTTGGACCTCACCGAAATCCTGTTGCGATGCTTTACGTCGCCTACCTGAAAATCGACTGAGTTCTCCGCAGCGACTCTGGCGACTTCGTCCGGAACTCCGGATCCATCAGCCTTCTTGTACCCATTGATTATGATCTCGTATTCTCCCGAGTTGTAGAGCCGATAGTACCCTGCAGCCTTCGATTGCGGGTCAATGATGATGGGATGTGGTTGCGATGGATCGTGCGGCCAGGGGGCCGAGTTCTTGATGTTGAACCGACCGCTCTTGAGGTCGCCACGGTTCTCGGCAAACTCGTAGATTCCCTCAATCATTCCGCTGCCGGAGATCGTGACCTCGTCGCCAATCACTAGATCGAGAGAGAAGGTGGGTTCCAGCGAATAGGATGCGGCAGCGGTATTGATCGAGAACGGCGCAACCCCGGAATTCAGGAAACGATAAAAGACATCGCTGCGGCCTGAGATAATGGTCTCGCCGCTGGGATTCTCAAGGTTAAAGCGCCCGCTGCGGATGGCCATGCGTAGTCTCCTCAGAGAATCAGAGAGATGGCTGGAGTGGCGAGTAGCCCGATGTTTGAGATGGGATAACTAGGCATACTAGCAGGAGTGGGGCTATGTTTCAACGACATGGACCGCTCGGTCCCGGTTCCGTCAGCGCGGTGAATCACCTCGCAGGTCCTGCCTCCCACAGCCGGATATCCCCCTCGAGGCCGCCGCTGGCGATCGAGTCGCCAGTGGGCGAGACCGCGATGCTAAAGACCTGGCGCTGGTGACCGATCAGAGTGGTAATCCGCTCGCCGGAGTGCGTCTCCCAGAGCACCAGTTCCTTGTCCCGTCCCCCCGAGACGAGAGTCGTGCCGTTGGGCAGTACCGCCAGGGCATTGATGCGTCCGGCGTGCGCCTTGAGAACCGGCCGCATCTGGCGCGACACTGCGTCCCAGCGGTGGATCTCCCCGGAATCGGTCCCGATGGCCAGCAGGCGACCCGACTCGCACCAGGCCAGCGCCCGCGGTGTCGAGGTGAGGTGAAGCGCGGAGGCCTGCTGTCGGCCTTGCGCGGCGTCGATGAACAACACATCCCCCGCGCTGCAGCCGATGATCAGGTCCTGCCCTTCGCGGCCGTAGATCATGCTGATCGGGACGACGTCGCCGAGCATCACGTCGTTCTGTGTCGCGGTCCAGTCGGCTTCGTGAAAGGTCACGAGCCTGCCGTCGTGCGTGGCCACAGCGAGTTGCTGACCATCGGGTGACAGGGCGAGTGCCGCGATGCCGGAGCTGGGGGCGGGAATCTGCTGGACGATGTCCCGGGACGCCTGGTCGCGCAGCGTGATGAGGGCATCGCTGTTACTGCGTGTTGATGTGCCGGCCGTCGCCAGCAGCGCCCGCGGCGACCAGAGCCGGGCGGCCGGCGTTGTCGACGCTGGTGCTCCACTCCGCCTGACCCGTTTCGGGATTCCAGATCTGCAGCAGACCGTCGCTGCTGACGGCCGCCAGTTCTCCCGTGCGGGCAAGGTACTGCACACTGCGGACATCAACCGGATGCCAGAGAGTGTCGGGTGTCAGCAGTCTGCCGATGTTGAGCACCTTGACGGTGCCATCGCCGCTGCCAAGAACGAGAAACCGGCCATTGGTCGACCGGTCGAGCACGCCCGTGGTGAGGTGATGAGTGCCCAGTGTTCGGATGACCTGCTTCTTGTCCGTATCGAAGATCGTTGTGAGGCCGTTGGTGCCCACGAGGGCCAGCAGATGGGAATCCTTCAGGAATGCCAGGTCGCCGATCCGCCACTGGGTGGAATTGCCCCGGACATCCACCAGCAGTCCTTCCGCGGTGGACCAGATGCGCAGCAGTCCGGCGCTGCTGGCGGTGACGATCCACTGTCCATCGTCAGAGATCGCGACCGAGGCGAGAGCCGGGTTCGGTTCGAGGGGGGGGAACCGTCCGGTCTGATCGGTGCTGAGCATGCGGACGATTCCCTCGTCCCGGTGCATCTTGGCGACGACGATCTGCGTCCCGTTCGAAGCGAAGCAGACATCGACGGTGTCCCCCACTCCGGTGGGCAGCTCCGACTCGACCGTTTCGCTCACTGGATTCCAGATTCTCACCGGCCCCGAGTTCCCCGCGAACAGGACGCCGGTGTCATCGGGAGCGAACTCGACGAACGCGACCTGGGGGCCACGCTTCCATTGCTGAAGTGGCGTCGCGCTGGTGAGGGGATTCCAGATGCGGACCGTGCCATCGGAGGCGCCGGCCGCCAGTCGCCCGCTCTGCGAGGCAAAGTCGACACAGGTGAAGCGGCCGGCTTCCAGCGTCAGGGTCTGCAGCAGTTTGCCGGTGGAGGTCTCCCAGACACGAATCTTGCGATCGCTGCCACACGCCGCGAACAGGTCGCCGTCGCGTGAGATCGCCACGTCCAGCACGTCCGCCTCCTCGTCGACGACCTGCACAAAGGGGGCGAGCAGGTTGTCGAAGTACCGCCACTCGAACCCACGCAGGGAGGCCAGTTGTTTGTCGTCGGCGATCCGCGCGAGCGTGTTCCGCAATCCGCTCGCATCGCCCTTCCAGGCGTAGTCGGCTGCGACATTCATCTGCGAGCGGTACAGAGACTGCCGGGTCTCGCTGGCGTTCTGCTGCGCCTGCCGATAGTAGAAGGACACACCGATCAGCCCCGTCGTGAGACTCAGCAGCAGACCGGCGACGAGACCCGAGATGGCCGGGCGACGCAGGCACCACCGCCAGCCTCGCTCCAGCGACGAGATCGGGCGGGCCTGGATCGGTTCCCCGTTGCGAAACCTCGTCAGTTCCAGGGCGAGTTCGTCGGCCGACTGGTAACGCTTCGCGGGGTCGCGCTCCAGACACTTCAGCGAGATGGTTTCCAGGTCGCGGGGGATGGAGGGCGTGAGTTGTCGCAGGGGCGGGGCATCCTCGGTCACCTTCTGGTGCAGTACCGCCCGGATGTTGCCCCGGTAGGGTGTGTGGCCCGTCAGCATTTCGAACAGGATGACCCCCATCGCATAGATGTCGGAGCGATGATCGGTCTCCTTGGTTTCGCCCCGCGCCTGCTCGGGGGACATGTACCGGGCCGTCCCCAGAATGAGCCCCTCCGACGAGATCGATTCTGTGGCCGACAGCCGCTTCGCCAGACCGAAGTCCGTTACGAAAGGTTGTCCGCGTCCACTGATGAGAATGTTGCCCGGCTTGATGTCGCGATGCACGATGCCGTGTCCATGCGCGTGGTGCAGGGCCTGGGCCACCGCGGTCATCAGCTCGACGGTCCTGGTGACGGCGGGGGTGCCGGTGGTCAGCAGCTCCTGCAGTGTCAGCCCATCGATGAACTCGCTGGCGATGAAGACCTGCCCCGCGTCGGTGCCAACCTCGTAGATGGACACGATATTGGGATGCCGCAGCGTGGCGGCTGTTTGCGCTTCGTGGAGCAGGTTCTCGGCTTCGTCGCCCCGGGAGATCGGAATCTTGAGGGCCACCTGACGGCCGAGGAGCGTGTCGCTGGCCAGCCAGACGGCGCCGAACGAGCCCTGGCCCAGCGGACGGAGCAACTTGAAGTGGGCAATCTGTTGATCGCTTCTGTCGTCCGCGGTGCGGATGATGGTCGAAGCCATCTGCCGGTCCACAGGCAACTGGACCATGCCGCAGTTCGGGCACACCACGCTCTCGAGCGTGCGGAGCGGATCCGACTGCTCATCGTCGGCCGGCAACTGCTTGATCGTGATCGGTTGTCGGCACTCGGGACAGAAGATCTTCATGCGAACCATCTACCGCAGCGCGAACCGAACAGCGCACGGCATCCCACCAGGTCGAACGACGATTGCGAAAGCCACACTTGAGAAAGCCACACAGAGCTCCGACAGAACTGTCGGTGACCATGATCCTAAACGGGACCCTGGCTGTTGAACAGCATGGCGGCTCCTCGTCAGCGCGCGCTGGCCCGTCGGGGGGCCGCTGCGCAGGTCGAGCGATCAGGCTCAACCTGCCGGGACGCTGTAGACGACGTCGTCCGGGGCGTTAGCGATGATGGTGTCGCCTGTAGTGCCAGTGGACCAGCGGCGACGTGCCGATCGTGAACTGCACGCGGGGCTGCGGTCGAACGACGACCACCTCGGGCTGCGGCGCGGCAACGATGACGGTCGGTGCAGGTCGCGCCTGCTGGGCCGCCACGATCACGCGGTCGCCAACACCGCTCTGGCGCAGTTGAACGAGCGCCGCCGGTGTCAGGTCAAAGCTTCCGCCTCGTGTGTGGATCGCGTTGATGATGACCTCTTCGCCCAGTCCGTTCTGGGCCATGTAGACGAGGTCGTGGTTCTGCAGCGCCGGCTGGCGATGGGCCGCCAGCTCTGCGAGTGCGACATCACGTTCAACGCGGGCTTCTTCGGCACTGCCGATCAGGCTGCCCGCGATGGCACCGGTGGCGGCTCCGAGCACCGCGCCGCGGGCCGCATGTCCGCTGTTGTCGCCGAGGGCGGCACCGGCCACGGCACCGATGCCAGTCCCCACGAGGGCGGCATTGTCGGCGTAGCCCATCCCCCGACAGCCGGTCAAGGAGAGCGCGAGCAGCCCGGCGAGTGATAACACGAGGAGGCCAGGTCGACCGAAGCAGGGTGGGGTGACAGGCATGGCGGGCAGGTGGGACAGGTCCGGAATCACCGTTATTATCGGCAGAAAGCTACGCCGTTCCGCAATGCTTGTAAATGCGGATCCGGGGGGGCGATTGGCGGATCGGTGCCCCTGTGTTGTCGCAAGTCTTGTTTCCACTGAGCCATCGGATGTTGCACCCCTCACGAGTCCACGAACTGACCGAGGCGGGAGGAGTCGTGCTCGGCCAGATCTTTTCGCCCCGGCTTCTCCAGACCATCCAGTGTTCGCTGGCACCTCTGAGCCACGACACGGCCGAGGAAGCCGTGCGTTCGCGGCACCAAACGATCTACGCGTCGCGGAACGTGCTCGAACTCTGCCCGGACGTGGTCGCTGCCTGGCGCGAACCGCGCCTGTTGCAGTTTGTGCTCGACGTGCTCGGGGCGGACGCCGGGCTAGTCCGGGGATTGTACTTTGACAAACCTCCCGAACAGACCTGGGCCCTGCCTTGGCACAAGGATCTGACCATCACGGTCAGGGAAGACTGTGAAGTCCCGGGCTATTCGACGCCCCGGCAGCGGGCCGGTGTCTGGCATTGTGAGCCACCTCTCGACGTGCTCGAGGCGATGCTCACGCTGCGGATCCATCTGGATGCTGCGACTGCCGACAACGGACCACTGGAGGTGCTGCCCGGTTCACACCGCACGGGGAAGTCGCTCGTCATCGATGCGTTCACCCCGCTGCGCGTCCTGGTTCAAGCTGGTGATGTGTTTGCCATGCGTCCGCTGCTGGTCCACTGCAGCGGGCGTTCGCGACCGGGGACACTCCAGCATCGACGGGTGCTGCACCTCGAATTCTCCGGGACTCCTGAGCTTCCCGGGGGCCATGCGTGGCACACCTTCGTTCCCGTTGGGAAGAAAAGCTCAGGGAAACAGGCCTCGGCCGAGTCTGTTGCGATCGCGGTCGGCTGCTTATGATCGACCGATGTCTCAGCCCGTGACTGTCTGTATGTTGCCCGGCCTGCTGGACCCGGCCACTCTGGCGGGGAGTGTCGCCGTGGTCATCGACGTCCTCAGGGCGTCGACGACGATCGTGCATGCCCTCGCGCACGGTGCCCTGCGGGTCGTTCCGTGCCAGACTGTCGAGGAGGCCCGTGAGGCGTCGGCGCGGTGGAACGCGGAGGACGTGCTGCTGGGGGGCGAGCGGCAGGGGCAGTTGATTGACGGGTTCGACCTCGACAATTCGCCGCTGGCCTACACGCCGGATCGCGTGTCCGGCAAGACGATCGTCTTCACCACGACGAACGGCACGCGGGCCCTGCACGCCTGCCGGGCCGCAGATCGCGTGCTGATCGGTACGTTCGCCAACCGCAGCGCGCTGGTGAATGTCCTGCGAGACGATGCCCGTCCGGTGCACCTGGTGTGTGCGGGGACGGACGGCCAGCTAACGGCTGAAGACATCCTGTTCGCCGGCGCGGTCGCCTGGGACCTGCAGGAGTCTGCTGCCGGTACCGTTTCCGACGTGCAAACGAGAATGGCCATCGACTACTATCAGGCCCGTTCCCGCGACGAGACGATCCGCCGACAGACGATTCGCGAGAGTCGTGGAGGACAGAATCTGGTCCGACTGGGGCTCGAGGCTGATATCCAGCGCTGTGCCGAGCAGAACCTGTTCAGCGTCGTGCCGGAGTGGTCGGACGGGAACAACGAAATTACCTCATTGTCGGCCTATTGACGTCGGCGGAGTCCCGGGTGGGCAGCACGTTTGCAGCGTGGTGCTTCGGGCAGAATCAACGATCACGCGAAGCGAGAAGAGATCATGGCGAAGGATACTACCCAGATGGACAAGATCGTCGCGCTCTGCAAGCGGCGGGGGTTCATCTTTCAGAGACTCGGAAATCTACGGCGGCCAGAACGGGTTCTGGGACTACGGCCCGCTGGGGGTCGAGCTGAAGCGCAACGTCCGCGAGGCGTGGTGGCAGGACATGGTCGCCCGCCACGATCCGCTGGATGCACCGGCCGGGGCACCTGCGCCGTACCAGATGGTCGGGGTCGAGACGTCGATCATCATGCATCCGCAGGTCTGGAAATGCAGCGGCCACTACGACCTGTTCCACGACATGATGATCGACTGCCGCACCTGCAAGGGACGCTTCCGAGCGGATCACCTCGCCTCGATTCCCTGCCCGAACAAGCCGAGCAAGATGGTCGGTGATCATGACGCCTGCCAGCTCACCGAGCCGCGTGAATTCAATCTGATGTTCAAGACCATCATCGGGGCGCTGGGCACCGAGGAGGATGCCGCCTTTCTCCGTCCCGAGACGGCGCAGGGAATCTTCGTCAACTTCAAGAACGTGCTCGATTCGACGCGGGTGAAGCTGCCGTTCGGCATCGCCCAGATCGGCAAGAGCTTCCGCAACGAGATCACGCCGCGCAACTTCACCTTCCGCTCGCGCGAGTTCGAGCAGATGGAGATCGAGTTCTTCTGTCACCCGGATGAGTCGCCGCAGTGGTACCAGTACTGGCGCGACCGGCGGTTCGCCTGGTACACCAGCCTGGGCATCGAGGGTGGCAACCTGCAGCCTCCGCGACCATGATCCGCGACGAGTTGTCCCACTACTCGTGCGGGACGGCCGACGTCGAGTACGCCTTTCCGTTCCTGTCATCCGGAGAGTATGGCGAATTGGAGGGAATCGCCCATCGCGGAGACTTCGACCTCCGTTCCCACATGGAAGGCAAGCTGCGAGCGACCGATGACGGCCGGCTCGAGGTCGAACTCAATGAGCACGGCCAGCCGAAATATCGGGGCAGCGGCAAGGACCTGACGTATTTTGATGACGAATCCAAGCAGCGGATCACGCCGCATGTCATCGAACCCTCGGCCGGTGCCGACCGCGCGACGCTCGCGTTCATCTGTGAAGCGTACGACGAGGATCAGCAGGAAGACGCGAAGGGCAACACGAAGACGCGCATCGTTATGCGGCTGCATCCCCGGCTCGCGCCGTTCAAGGTGGGTGTCTTTCCGCTGGTAAAGAAGGACGGCATGCCGGAGCAGGCGATCGCGTTGTACCGCAAACTCAAGTCGGCCGGCATCGCCTGTCAGTACGATGAACAGGCTTCGATCGGCAAGCGTTACAGCCGGCACGATGAAATTGGCACCCCGTGGTGCGTGACCATCGACGGAGACACGCTGGCGGATGGCACCGTCACCCTGCGCGACCGGGACTCGCTCGAACAGTCTCGGCTGCCGATGAGTGAGGTCGTGGACGAGATCCAGCGCCGCCTGCGGGGATGATGGGGAAATCGCCTGATGTGCCACGGCTTGACGAACGTGCTAAGAAAGATCGACCATTTGTGAAGAGTCACACTGCTTCCGGCAAGCAGTGTGGAATCGAATCGATATTGGCAAGGGGAAAGCTGCCGGTCGTCGGACCACTGCTTCGGCAGGGCTTCAAAGCGGTCTGGATGGCTGTCGGCACCGCTTGTCCGCCGAAGCCGTGCGAACCGTGTCTCGCGCGTTGATCACGGGCGGCACTGGCAGTGCACAGCGCGGTCCATTGCCGTAGACGGGGCCGGGAGATATCTTCCCTCAGCTGCCATCGCAGGCAGGTCGCCCCGCTTCTGAAAGCCCTACCATGGTCTACCGTCCGCGTACCAAGGCCAAGATCGCCAAGAAGGGCAAGCGCTGCCCGAAATGTGGAGCGCTGGTCAGCAACCGCAAGCGGTGCAAGCGATGTCATAAGCCTCAGTTGTGAGTTGACGCTCTGCGCTGTGGCCACGCTAGGCTCTCGCGCCGGGCGGCAGGCCCTCATTGTCGTTGCCCGACGGTGCTGATAGGCTGGTGGCATTCGCCCGGCCCCATTACCGGAGCCCCGCCATGCTGCGAGTGCTCGGCTCTGCACAGCGACTCTGTGACGGTCTCTCCCGCCGTGAGATGATGCGGATCGGCGGCATGACGCTGGGGGGGCTCGGGCTGCCCGGGTTGCTCGAGACCCGGGCGAAGCCCGCCACCGGCGGGGGTGCGGTCGCGCGCGGCTTCGGTCGGGCGAAGAATTGTATCGTCCTGTTCCTCTACGGGTCTCCCAGCCAGCTCGAGACCTTTGATATGAAGCCGGACGCCCCGGTGGAGATTCGCGGCACGCTGCGACCCATTCCCTCGTCGCTGCCGGGGCTGGATGTTTGCGAACTGCTCCCGCGGATGTCGCAGGTGATGGACCGCGTGACGGTGGTGCGGTCGTGCTCGCATCCGTATCCCCTGCATGGGGTCGCCTACGCGACGACAGGGGTCTCGAACATCGATGCGGCGATGGAACTCAATCCCCGCGACGCGCGGCATCATCCCTACTTCGGATCGTGCGTCGAGTACCTGGACCGACAGCGTCGGGGTGGCCAGCCTGACACGTTCTTGCAGAACGTGGCGTTACCGTTCCCTTTCAGCAGCAAACGGTCTGATCAGCCGTTCCGGGCCGGGCCGTACGCCGCCTACCTGGGCGGGGCCTACGATCCGATCTGGACGGAGTTCCAGGGAGAGGGGACCCAGGTCGTGCGCAAGGAACGGGCCAAGGGCCAGTTCTGGTTCGAGGGGCCCGAGCCTTACCTCGGTTGCAGCGTCGACAGCCACTTTCGACTCTCCGGTGCCGAACCACTGCCTCAGATGACGCTCGACCGGCTGGACCGTCGTCGCAAACTGGTGGCGAAGTTCAACGCCGCGCACCGCGAACTGGAATCTTCGTCGGTCGGTCAGACCTGGTCCACGTACGAACAGATGGCTTACTCGCTGGTTGGCTCGGTGGCGGTTCGCGATGCCCTCGACACGCGACGGGAGACCCCCGCGACCCGCGAGTCTTACGGCCACACGCTGTTCGGACAGTCGTGTCTGGCGGCCCGCCGACTGATCGAGGCCGGCACGCGTCTGGTGTCGGTCTTCTGGGATGAGTACGGGCTGGCAGCGGATGCCTGGGATACGCACGAGAATCATTTTCCGCGGATGGTCGACCAACTCTGCCCACACCTCGACCGGGCGGTCTCCGGGTTGCTTCTGGACCTCGAACAGCGTGGGCTGCTCGATGAGACGCTGGTCGTCCTCGTCAGCGAACATGGGCGCACCCCCAAGCTGAACAAGGCGCAGGGGGGTGGACGGGACCACTGGTCACGGGCCTACTCGACGCTGTTGGCGGGGGGCGGAATTGCCCGGGGCAATGTGGTGGGGCAGACCGATGCCATCGCTGGCGATGTTGTCGACCGGCCCATCTCGCCCAAGTCGCTGCTGGCGACGATGTATCACCTGCTGGGGATCGATCCACGCACGACGCTTTCCGACCGGGGCGGTCGTCCGATTCCGCTCGTTCCGGAAGAGGCCGAGGTCGTCACGGAACTGCTGGCGTAGCTGGCGGGGCAGGGTACCGCTGTTGTCTTGCCCAGCAGGGCGAGAGCGCAAGGGGAGCCGCGCAGGAAGTGGCGAGTGGTGAAAGAAGGGGTAGCGCCGGTTTTCTCAGCCGGAGCGGCGCAGCTGCAAGTGTCGCTTGATCCCGGCGCTGGATCCAGCCGGAGGCTCACGCCTCCGGCTCGCGACGCTCACGACTGCGGGGCGACAACTCGCTGGTTCCGGCGGTCGCATTCGCCGTCGCGGGAGATAGAATCTCGGTGTCATGACGCAACGCACAGACGGACGCCGCAGTTCTCGCGCAGCCGATCCCGGGGACCACGCGCAGGTCTGCGATCCCCGGATGCTGACACTGGAGGCGGCGCAACTGACGCACTTGCGTCGCCGTCTGAGACGCTGGTACGCACGTCACGCGCGAGACCTCCCCTGGCGGCGGACGCGTGATCCGTATGCCATCTGGATCAGCGAGATCATGCTGCAGCAAACGACCGTTGCTGCCGTCGTCCCTTACTTCGAGCGGTTTCTCAGCCGGTTTCCCACCGTCGCGCAGCTGGCGGCTGCACCTGAAGAGGAGGTGCTTCGGTTGTGGGAGGGACTCGGTTACTACAGCCGGGCGCGGAACATCCATCGCACGGCGCGACGGCTGATCGAGGAATTCGGCGGTCAGTTTCCCCGCGAGGTCGATGTGCTGATGACGTTGCCGGGCATCGGGCGATACACGGCGGGGGCCATCGCGTCTTTCGCTTTCGATCAGCCGGCGCCCATTGTCGAGGCCAACACGCTGCGGCTCTATTGCCGCCTGATGGGGTATGACGAGGATCCGCGTGCGACCGAGGGTCAGCGGCTGTTGTGGTCGCTTGCCGGGCAACTTGTCCCGCAGCGGTCGCCCGGCCGGTTCAACCAGGCGCTGATGGAACTGGGGGCCACGCTCTGCAGGCCTGCGGACCCGGACTGCCAGGTGTGTCCACTGCAGTCGTGGTGCGTGGCGACAAGGCAGGGGACGCAGGGCGAGATCCCCCGGCCCGCGCGCGCCGGGTGGCCCTCACGCGGGTGACGGAAGCGGCGGTCGCCGTGCACAAGCGGGGGACCTATCTGCTGCGTCGCTGTGGCGACGGCGAACGCTGGGCGGGCCTGTGGGACTTTCCGCGGTTCGAACTGTCTCAGGACCATGCACCGAGTCGGGACCCCGCGCAGCGGGCGCGCATGGTGGGGGAACAGTTGTACCGGCTGACGGGGGTAAAGATCGCTGATCTGCAGCATGTCACCACGATCCACCATGGTGTGACGCGGTTTCGAATTGAGCTGCTCTGCCTGACCGCTGTCTATCGCGACGGCCGGTTGACGGGGGGGATACCGCCGCTCCGCTGGGTCCGACCCCGGGATTTCGAAGAGTATCCGCTCTCGACGACCGCCCGTCGTTTCGCACATCTGCTGCTCTCCTAAGGGCTAGCGGCACGGAATTCACCTGCCCCTGTCGTCCGCCCTCCGGCCGTGTGATATGATTCAGTTCACGTCTGGGAGGGTCGA
The DNA here is from genome assembly GCA_963715185.1 of uncultured Planctomycetaceae bacterium. Classification (GTDB taxonomy): domain Bacteria; phylum Planctomycetota; class Planctomycetia; order Planctomycetales; family Planctomycetaceae; genus CAVPPT01. The sequence continues at coordinate 420,160 of CAVQRG010000003.1, read as the reverse complement.
TTCCCAGAAGAATTGTGGACCGCGTCGTTTTGTTCGTGCGCTCCGGGCACGAGATGCTGGATCATGGCGGACTCCTCACCAACTTCGTCAGCATCGACCGCGGCCGCGGAGGGCCTCCCGGCGGCTACGACGATGTCCGAGTCATCGGCAGCGCCCTCGCGGCCTGTGTGGCTGAAACGTCAACGCGCCACGTGCCGCGGGGGATCCGAAAAGCAACCTGCCCAGTTTGCCGCTTCTCATCGACGATCTCGACGCTGCCGAGTTGACCTGGCAGCAGCGCCTCGGGAAGTGGGTCCTCAGCCGGGCCGCCGCCGCCTACATCATTTCGCTGCTGGTCCATCTGCTGCTGTTGATCCATGTGCCCCGTTGGCAGTCCAACGAGACCAATACCGTCACCACGGTCGTGCAGGGAGACGACCTGCTGGTCCAGCCCTTCGACGAGCTGCAGGATGTGGAACTCCCGGTGATCGGGGGACAGCAGGACGAAGCCAATCCGCAGCAGTACCTGGCCGAGAACTCCGACCGCGAACTCAACCTGCTGGAGCACAAGTTCCTGGCGGATGTGACGGCGGCAGACACTCAGGGCGAGGACGCAGGCAGCGGCATCGGTGCGGGCGGGTTTCGCTTTCTCGAGCCGAAGAACGCCGTCCGCGTCGGGAGTTTCACGGCGTGGACCATTCCGATCGCGCAGCGGTTTGGCGAGAAGCCGGAGGCGGGGGATGCACCACGACCCGGGCAGTCGTACCACATCGTCATTCAGGTTCGCATGCCCGACGGACGCAGTAACTACTCGATCAACGACCTTTCGGGGAAGGTGACCGGCACCGATTCGTATGTGCAGCTTATTCCCGCCGGCGCCTGGGTGCCCGATGAGCACACGCAGGCTTTGGTGCGGGTGCGGCTGGGTCGGCGGCTGCCGGTTGTCGATGGCGTGGTCCAGATTCTCATCCGTGTTCCCGGGGCGGATGCGCAGGTGAAGGACACCATCACCGTCAAGTCCCGCATCCTCAAGGAAGAGCAGACGTTGGAGCTGGTGTTCGAGGGTCGGGGCCTGTTCTGAACGAGCCGGTGACGGTCGCTCTCCCGAGGCAGAACCTTTCCCACCCTGCGGTGTCTGCTATCATACGTGTGTCCGACCGGCTGCCTTTGTCCGGCGGTCTGCTGACGAGGGATGTCAGCGGATGCCCCACCTGCGTGGAGCGGGCCCCCACACCCCGGCCGGGGCGACTGCCTGCCGGATTCGACACCTTGGACCTGCCGACCGGGCCATGACGACCCTTCCTCCACCGGTGATTGCCGGGGACAAGCCCGAAGCCATCTACAACCGCACGTTCTGGCTGGCCTATGCCGCCAACGTGCTGCTGGTGACGGCGAACGCGTTGACGTTTCGCTTCGCGGAGTTCGTCAGGTTCCTGGGAGGGACCGAGGCCACCACAGGGGAGATCGTCAGCGCGGGCATTATCGGCTCGCTGCTGATGCGTCTCACGCTCGGACGCGACCTGGACGGGCATGGAGTGCGCCGAATGTGGATCGGCAGCTCCCTGCTGTTCATCCTCGGGTGCGCACTCATGATGTTCGCACGCGAGCTGGATTGGCAGATCTACGCGGCGCGAGTGGCGTTTTCCATCGGGCTCGCCAGTATGTTCGCCACGTCCATCTCACACATCCAGCACCAGGTGCCGGCCCATCGCCGGACCGAGGTCATCGGCAGTCTGGGTTCGAGCGGCTTCGTGGGCATGATCCTCGGGGCCCAACTCGGAGACCTGTACTTCCTGCGGATTCCGACCGGGAGCGGGCTGTTTGAGGTCCTGTTCGGGAGTGCCACCCTGCTGGGGATCTGCTACCTCGCCATCATCCTGTTCCTGACGCGGGCCGACGTGCACGTTCCCCCGACGGAAACGCATGCAGCCCACCGCCTGCTGCTGCGCTACTTCCCCGGGCCCGTGCTGCTCGTCGCGATGATGATGGGGGTCGGGTTCGTGGTGACGACCGTCTTTCTCACTCGGCATGCCACCACGCTGGGGCTCCCCGGGATCCGGACGTTCTTCACCGGCTATGCCATCAGTGCGTTCGCGATCCGCATCCTCACGCGGCAGTGGAGCTATGCGATTGGCCGGCACCGGATGATTCTGCTCGGCCTGCTGGGGCACTTCGTGGGACACCTGTTGCTGGGCCGCGTCACCACCGAATGGGATCTGGTTCTCCCCTCGATCGCCTGCGGATTCGGGCACGCGCTGCTCTTTCCCTGTGTCATCTCACTCGGTTCGGGAGCCTTCCCTCCCGAGTTCCGTGGGAGTGGGACCACCATCACCATGGGGTTCATGGATCTGGGAGTGTTTCTGTCGGCACCGCTGCTGGGGGGGATTATCGATGCCTACGGGTTCCATGCGATGTTCCTGACATCGGCTGGCTTCGCGCTCACCATCGGGATGCTCTACGCCCTGTTGACCCATGGGGCCGCGGACAGTGACCGGGATCCGATCCTGGTGATCGAGCCGTCCATGGGGGCGAGTGACGTCCCCGTCGAGCGGGATGGTCTGCAGCCGCCCCCGGTTGCGGCAGCCTCGCTGCCGGTTGGTGCGGCGTCCAAGTAACCCGCAGCGCGTGCGCCAGGTCGTAACGGAAGCCCGCCCGAGTGAACCGCTACCCGTCAGAACTCACGAGTCGGTCGGAGGCTGAGGCTTCTTGCCGGACTGGGGCGGACGGCGCTTGATGACGCCGCGCTGCAGGTCCTCGACCACGGCGGCGAGCAGCGCGGCATCGGCACTGCCGACGACATGCTCGACGCGGGTTTCGGGCACGCCCAGGCGGATCATCACCTCGCGGGCCGTTTCCCACTGCTTCTGACGCTGCTTGTCGGACTTGGCGAGGTACAGACTGGTCACCAGTTCACCAAGACGCTGTTCATCGATCTGTTCCCGGTTGTCGTAGTACCGGGAGATCACCTTCCGCTGATAGTTGGAATATTCTGGCATGCGTGACCAATCTGGGGGGGCGTATTGCTGGAATCCGCGAAGGAATTCAGGATAATCAGGTCCGAAGGCTCGGTGTGGGAATGGCACCGTCGGTCATGCCGGCTGGTTTTCTGGTCACGAGGATGGCATTCATGAAATTCTTCACCTTCCATCTGATGCCCTACCAGGGGCTGACGGACGAGCTGGACCAGCTCAAGACCGCCTGGACCTGGATTCCGAACTCGCTCTATGACCCGGTTCTGGGGCACGAGCTGTACAACGAATACCTGGATCAGCTCGTGTTGGCCGAGGACCTCGGCTTCGATGGCGTCTGCGTCAACGAGCACCATCAGAACGCGTACGGCAATATGCCCAGCCCGAACCTGATGGGGGCCATCCTCGCGAGGCAGACCAAACGCGTCAAGATCGCTGTCGTCGGGAACGCGCTCCCCTTCTACGACCCGCCGACCCGCGTCGCCGAAGAGTTTGCGATGATCGACGTCATCAGTGGCGGTCGGCTCATTGCCGGCATGGTCGTCGGGGGTGGGCCCGAGTACTACAGCTTCTCCAAGAACCCGACGACCGCGCGCGAAATGTACTCCGAAGCGCTCGATCTGATCCTGCGGGCCTGGACCGAGCCCGGACCGTTTGAGCACTACGGCGAACACTGGAAGCTGAAGTACGTCAACCCCTGGCCCCTCCCCCTGCAGAAGCCGCATCCCCCCATCTGGGTCCCCGGGGCCGGCAGCCAGGAAACCATCGACCTCGTGGCCCAGCGGCGGTTCGGCTACATGGGCATTCCCTACTTTCACATGGACTTCTTCAAGCGCAACTTCGGGCAGTTCCGCGAGGCCTGCGAAAAGCACGGCTACACCGCCGATCCCGAGCAGATGGGCTGGCTCGTGCCGATCTACGTGGCCGAGTCGGACGAGCAGGCGTGGGCGGAATACGAAAGCCATCTCTGGTACTTCGTTCAGAAGCTGCTCAAGGGGCTGCTCGTCTTCCCGCCGGGCTACACCAGCGCCCGTTCGCTGGCACGGATCAGCGGTGCACTTAAGAAGTTCATGTCGAACTGCAAAACACGCGCCGATATCGAGGCCGGCGGGTACGCGATCGTCGGCAGTCCCGAAACGGTCCGCGACAAGCTGACCGATTACCTCAAGCAGCTCGGCGTGGGCAATATCCTCGGGCTGTTTCAGCTCGGGACACTGCCCGCAGAGCTGACGCGCAAGAACATGACGATCTTCGCCGAAGAGGTGCTGCCCCATCTCCGCGAGGAGTTCGTCCATCAACCCGACGGCCAACTGGTGACCTCCGCGCACTGACGCGGCAGTTCGTCCGCCCGGCCTCCGGGCGGGTTCGAAACTCCTCCGGCAGACGAGGACTGGCAAGACATGACCACGGCCACCTGCGAAACCACGTTTCTCAACATTGCCGGACGGAAGACCGAGCTCATGCGGAAGGGGAGTGGCCCTCCGCTGTTGTACCTGCACTCGGCCGCTGGGGAGATGGAGTGGCTCCCGTTTCACGAGGCACTCTCCCGGCAGTTCACCGTTTACGCGCCGGCACACCCGGGGTTCAGCCTGTCAGAGGGGCTCGAGTCCATCCGGGTCATTCAGGACTATGCCTGGCACTACGTGGACCTGCTCGACGCCCTGGAACTCGACGAGGTCCCCGTCGTCGGCTTCTCCCTGGGGGCCTGGATCGCCGCCGAACTGGCGATTCTGCGTCCTCAGCGCGTCTCGCGCCTGGTGCTGACGGCCGCCGCCGGGCTGCATGTCCCCGATGCACCCATGGCCGAGATCTTCATCGACGATCTCGTGGAGATCCGCGAGTTGCTCTTCCATCATCCCGATGACCTCGCGACGGTTGAACTCGCGATGCCCCTCACCCTCGAGGACAATCGCATCCTGCAATGGCTGAAGGCGCGGGAAGCCACCGCGCGCGTCGGCTGGAACCCCTACCTGCATAACCCGCGGCTCGCCGGGCACCTCCATCGCATTGAGTGCCCGGTGCTGTTGGTCTGGGGCAGGCACGACAAGCTCATCCCGCTTCGGCATGGCGAGGTGTATGCCGAGCTGCTCTCGGATGCACGGCTCACCGTCTTCGACGACTGCGGACACATGGTCCCCTTCGAAAAGACGGACGAGTTCGTCGCCGCCTGCAGCGACTTCCTTCGCTGAAGTCACCACAACTCAACAAAGCTGGGCATCCTGACGAGGGACGGTCCGTTGGACAACGCCCGGCTTCGCAGTTCCAGTGCGTTGACTTGGGATGCGTCAGCGAGCTTCGACCGCCGACGGCCGGGCAGCCAGCCATTCGACGGCCAACGGAACGAGGTGATGCAGACCTTCCGTGAGTTCCGGGTGGGGACTAAAGCAGAACACACGACCGGTTCCGAACTCGCAGCGAACTGCCGCTGACGTCCCCGCCATGACTCCGCTTGGGGCTCCGTTCTTTGCGATTTCCGTCGAGTAGATTGCGAGGCTTTCATAGTCCGGGACGTCCGGATCATCCCACTCTCGCCTGGCCAGCAGCGGGCCTTGGGCATAGTAGATCTCCAGATCACGGTCGTCGTGCTGGAAGAACTCGGAGCCTTGTGGAGAGAGCCGAAGCGTCACAGTGCCCATTCCGCGAGCCCAATGCCGTCGGTCCACGACTCTGGCGTCGATCAGATTCAGAGACCATGGGTAATCGTTCGTGGCCAGATAGGCGCCCCCGCAGACGCCAAGGAATCCGCCGCCCGCAGCGACGTATTCACGCACCGCGATACGTCCCTGCTCGCCCAGCGCCTGGCCCTGCTTGCTGCCGCTTCCGCCGGGGTGAATCAGCACATCGACATCCGCCAGCGTTCCGCGTCGAATTTCGTCGGCGGTGACCCGAAGCACTGCAAACTCCCGGCCCGCGTCCGAGGTCAAAGCTGAGATCAACTTTTCACAACTCGGTCCGACTCCTGCTCCCTGAAAGACCGCGACCCGAATGGGCCGGTCATCTCCAAAGCTCGGCGCTGCCGTGATCAGCAGCAGAATGAGGACTCGAAAACTCATTGGCATTTCACCTTTCGCGGATGACGGCACCGTTCACCGGGCCGTGGCGATCGACACGAATGTCACCAACAGTCAGGGCTCCTTCTGCAACGGTTTGTTGTGGGCTGCTTGGGAGCACGACACTTCTGCCATCTCGCTACGGCACATGTCTTTCTTTGTCGCCGATGGCTTTCCGAACCGCAACGCAGGAAGCACACGCCACCGCATCCCAGGTCGGATCCGCTGGCGAGGCGATGATGGCCCGTCGGTAGTGGAGGGTCGAAGAGGTCGGTGGTGCCTCTGGGGGAGCCGGGTGATGGGTATCATCCGGCGGACAGTTGTTTCCTCCAGACAGGGGACACGACCGATGAACGAAGCGTACCAGGTGGTTTCTCCGACCGACATGGGCGGGCTGCCGGATTCGCGGGAGAATGCCCGTCTGCTCTCCAGGGACGGCCAAGTGATCCTGCCACTCTTGGATCTCGTGGTGCAGGCGCAGTGTGCCATTGATGATCTGCTCGATGTGATGGCCCGGGCGACGAGCTGTTCACGATCAACCGTCGTGGTCGGCCCTCGATGAACTCAGGCAGAACCTGCAACTTGCCCAGCCGCTGAAAGCCAGCTACCGTCAACTCACCCCCAGCCAACACCGGCACTTTCCACTGAGCTTGGGACATCATCCCTCGCGTCCCGAGAACACGACCTTGGTTGAAGAATCATGAAACACTTCCCGTACGATTTCTCGGCCTTGCTAGATCGATCCTTGACAAGCAATCGCATGCTTGCGTCGGCAAGTATCGGCCGGCTTCGGCTGATTCTCTGTGGCGTCGTTTCCCTGGGCGTATTTGCCGGCTCCGGATATGGCGAGCAAAACGGATACCACGGCGACGTCACCGATGTTCGGGTGATTCGCCGTGTGGAACAGCATCCCTATGCGTGGAAGATCTGGCAGCCTTTCATCATTCCGGGTGACAAGAAGAAAGAGCTGCTGGTGGCCTTCGGCGTCCAGATCAACGGCAAGAATGATATGGGTGATATCCTGGTCAGTCTGTCCCAGGACGACGGCGATAGCTGGGAGGAACCGGTGCCCGTATTCGACCATCGCGAGCGTCAGGGTGCCATTCAGTTCGCCTTTGCCAACCCCGTGCTCTACCGGCGCCGGGCCAAAACGTTATCTGGTGCTTCGCCATGCGATGCCCCATGGCTTACCGCAACAGTGAGGAATCGCAGCTCGTTGGTGCCTTCACCGCCGATAGCGGGCGATCCTGGACGCCAGTCGAACTGGCCATGCACTATACAGGGCCGCTGATACTGAACGCAGGCGTTGTGGAGACTGAGATCAAAGGCCAGAAGCGTTTTCTTCTACCCGCGCACCGCAACACGCTGCAAAAGGACCCGTACGGTTCGCGTGACCAGTTCATCCTCAGCAGCACCAGCCTGCTGGAGTGGCGTCTGGAGGCGTTCATCCCGCAACCGGCGAGCGGAAAGGTCTTTCTCCACGAGGGCAACATTGCCCCCGGCGACGCCCCGGGCGAACTAAAGATCGTGATGCGCACCGCCAACTACGATAACGACGCGCTCACGACCGATCCGCCACGGGCCTATTCCAGCGTGAGCCGCGATGGCGGCCACACCTGGAGCCCCGCCAGGGAGGAGTCGGAGCTGCACAATGCCAAGTCGAAGGGGTTCTTCGGTCGCATGGCGGACGGGAGACATCTCTATGTCTACAACGACGGCCCCGCTCAGCGCGACACGACGCCGGGCTTTCCGTACGGTGGACGCACTTCGTTGCGTTACAAGACCAAGCCGCCCGGCGGGGCATGGAGTGAGGAGAAGACCTTCTACGACGCGGGCATCAAGAACTCTTACCCCACGCTCTTCGAGGTGGCGCCAGGCGATTTTCGTTGCGTCTGGGACAGTGGCACCGCCGACACGCCCCGCACGCTGATTCAATTCGGAAAGCTCAAGGTCAATCCATGACACCTGCCGAACTGCGCAAACGCCTGCACTCGAGTGAGACCAGCTTTGGCACACTGATCGTTTCACCGTCACCCCGCTGGCCGGAGGTGGTAAAGACTTGCGGTCTCGACTTCGTGTTCATCGACACCGAGCACATACCGCTGGACCGCCGCGAATTGAGCTGGATGTGCCAGGCCTACGCCGCATTGGGTCTTCCGCCGCTGGTGCGCATTCCTTCGCCGGACCCGTACGCGGCCACGATGGTGCTGGATGGCGGTGCTGCCGGGGTCATTGCACCCTACGTGGAGTCTGCCGAACACGTGCAGGCTCTGCGCGGCGCGGTGAAGCTGCGGCCCATCAAGGGGCGCAAGCTCCACGGAATGCTCGAGGGCGATCCTCTGGAGCCGAAGCTCGACGCCTATGTCCGAAAGGGTGCGAATGACCGGTTGCTGATCGTCAACATCGAGAGCGTTCCCGCCATCGAAGCCCTGGACGAGATCCTGGCCGTCCCCGATCTGGACGGTGTGCTCATCGGCCCGCACGATCTGTCATGCAATCTCGGCCTCCCGGAAGAGTACGACCACCCGGATTTCCTCACCGCTTGTGAGACCATCTTTCAGAAGGCGCGTGTGGCGGGTGTCGGCGCGGGCATTCACTTCTGGGGAAGCATCGAACAGCAGGCGCATATGGTCAGGCGTGGCGCGAACATGCTGATCCACAGCGCCGGATATCATATTGTTCCGCGAACACTTGCGTGCGGACCTGAAGGCCATTAAGCGAGCCGCTGGTGTGAATGAAGAGATCTCTGTCACGGGAGACGGCCCCGCTATCTAGACGAGGATTGGAACGAATCGACAAGCCATGAAAGCTCTGCTGCTTCTCACCGCCCTGCTGGCATTGCCGTGCGGGATCTGGCTGACACCCTGCTCCGCCGGGGAAACGCCGTCTGTCATCTTCGAGGACGACTTTGACAGCGATTCGGACGGCCCGGCGGCTATGTCGGCCTCTGTGTTCGCTCGGATGCCGACGCAAACGCCCGCGGTCTGAACCTGCGCATCCAACCAGACAGTTCCGGCTTGCGCCTCTACAGCAACGACACAGCCCCGGCCCAGACCCGCACCTTTGGGCCAGCCACCGTCATAGCCGTGAATACCTGGCACACCCTGGTCCTGCAGGTCCCGGGCGACCACCTTACCGGCAGGCTATACGACGACTACAACGGCCGAACCCTCTTGGAGCAGGTCGAGTGCGTGCTCCCGCGTATCGATGACCACCGCTATGCCGGGCTGATCGCTCGAGACAAAGGCGAGCGAACCAGTTGGTTCCGGGCCGGAGTCCGACCGTCCGCAAGATGAACGCGTTTCAGAAATCGAATTCCCGGGTGGCCTGGATTGCTCGCAATCCAGCGGCGGAAGGCAGAAGAGGTCCATGTCTGATTAGCGATTGCCTTTCGGCAACCTTGTGCGGTTGACGCCACCCCGATCGCAAAGCCATCGGGGCCACCCGCGGTGCTGTTGCTCTTGAGTTCCAGGGAGCCAGACGGCAATCATCAGGAATGTAGCTCGCCTGTGTGCAGCGGCCCCCATCGAAATGACAACGGACGGAAAATCAGGAGGTGGAGTGTGAGAGTTGTGAAGCGAGAACGAGTCGTTGCCAGTGCGCTGGTCTGTCTCACTGTGGCAGTCATCGCGGATCGATCCGCCACTCACGCCGAAGATCACTCAGCCGGGAACAAAGACGCATTCGTCGCCCCGGCATTCTGGGAGTACTCGGCGCCCTTGATCGGTCCTGAGGTCCGTGAGCAGGAACAGAGCCGTGCCCAGAAAGACCCGACTGTCGTATTCTTCGAGGGGCGCTGGCATGTCTTCATGACCGTCAAGCTGCCCGGTCGGTCGGCCATCGAGTATTGTTCATTCGCCCGTTGGGAAGACGCCAACAACTCACGCCGCACGATCCTCGGGGTCAGCGAGAGCGACTACTACTGCGCTCCGCAGGTGTTCTATTTCACACCGCACGAGAAATGGTACTTGATCTATCAGATGGGTGTCTCCGGGCAGGAGATGATGTGGGTCGCGTATTCCACCACTTCAGACATCAGTGATCCAAACTCATGGACCGAGGCGCGACCGATTCTCGACGGAGGTGAACGTGATCCTCGCGAAGTAGGTGGCCTGGACTACTGGGTCATCTGCGATGACGAACGCGCCTACCTGTTTCTCACGAGTCTGGACGGTCGCATGTGGCGGCTCTGGACAGACCTGGCTGATTTTCCAAACCGCTTCGATCATTGTGAATTGGCACTGCGGGCACGAATCTTCGAGGCCAGTCACACTTATCGCCTGAAGGGCATGCAGAAGTACCTGACGATCGTCGAAGAGAACGGCCGTCGCTACTACAAGGCGTACCTTGCCGACCGCCTGGACGGCCAATGGACACCGGTTGCTGATAGTGAGGATCGGCCGTTTGCGGGCTGGAAGAACATCAGACCGGCCGTGGGTGTCGACGCATGGACCGATAACGTAAGCCACGGCGAGTTGATTCGCGATGGATACGATCAGAAATTGGTTGTGGACCCGCGGAACCTGCGATTGGTCTTTCAGGGAATGCTCGACAGCCACAAATCGGGTAGGAGCTACGGTCACTTTCAGTGGCGTATCGGCATGCTTGAGCCGGCCGATGCACCGTGACTCAGCCGCCTGGGCCGACTCCCGATGTGAGGTGCGATCTGAACATCACACGTGCAACCGATGACGTTGGGGGCTTGTAGACACTGGCCAAAGGGCACTTCCCCTGCATGTCCATTTCTCTTGGTTTGCGGGTGGCCCGGCCGGTATCGGCCGGGTCGCGGAGCGACAAGACGATTCACACTGGGCGCCGAACGACGTGATGCAGACAATCGTCAAAGGACGCCGAGCATGGGGTGAAGCGCCCCGTGGGACTGGACCCTCTCCACGATCGAGGGGTGAGTGTGAGGCATGCTGTGCCTGCGGCCCCCAGCCGTGCCGGCTGGGCCACCCTGCGGCTTATCCGCTAACCAGGTTGTGGTCAGGTACAGCGATCGTCGCGACCACCGTCCGACGGCATAGAAGTCTTGGGGGATTGTGATGAGAATCGTACATTCGACCTCGGCGTGTCTGACGATTCTCGCCGTGGCGGCAACGTGGGCGGCCGCAGAGCCGGTCGATCCGGTCGATCAGCAGTTGCACACGCAGTTCGACGAACTGGTGCGTCCGTTTCTGGCTACGCATTGCCAGAACTGCCATGCCGGTGATGGAGCCGAGGCGGCACTTGACCTCTCCGCGTACGAGACGGTGACGACGATCTCCCGCGACCATCAGGTCTGGAAGAAGGTGTTGGACCGGCTTAGCGCCGGGGAAATGCCCCCCGAAGGTGAGCCTCAGCCGCCGTCTGCTGAGCGGCGCACGGTGGTCGACTGGATTCGGTCTGTTCGTCGCCATGAAGTGGAGCGGAACGCGGGTCGTCCCGGCGTCGTTCCTGTCCGCAGATTGAACAATGCGGAGTACAACTACACGATTCGGGATCTGGCCGGGGTCGACATTCGCCCCGCCCGCGAGTTCCCTGTTGACCCGGCCAACGAAGCAGGTTTCGACAATTCGGCGGACTCTCTGTCGATGTCGCCGTCCCTGCTGACAAAGTACCTCGACGCCGCGCAAGGTCGTCGAGCATCTGGTGCTCAAACCCGATGGGTTTGACTTCGCCCCACACCCGGTGATCACCAGCCCCGACCGCGACAAGTACTGCGTCAAGAGAATTGTACAATTCTATGAGCGTCAGCCGACGGACCTGGCCGACTACTTTTTCGCGGCCTGGCGGTTGCGCGATCACGGCGCGGCCGGGACTCTGGATGCAGTGCTCGCTGATGTCGCCCGGACAGAGCGCGTCAGTCCCAGGTACCTGGCGACGATCTGGGCAGTGCTGGTCGAACCGGCCGACGACATTGGGCCGATCGCCCGGCTGCAGCAGATGTGGCATGAGCTTCCCGCCGACGATGGAGAAAGTGAAGCAGCGCGACGCGGCTGCGAGGTGATGCGGGACTACGTCGTCGACCTCCGCCGGCACGTGGAGCCGCATGTCGAGAACCTGAGCGCTGAGGGGATCCACACGGGGTCGCAGGCCTTCGTGCTCTGGAAGAACCGGCAGTACATGGCCAACCGCCGGACGTACAACCGCGAGGCACTCACGCTGGCGGCCGAAGCAGATCCGGATGAAGCGCGACATCCCGATCTGATCGTTCCCAGTGAAGAGCAGCGCTCCCGGTACGAGGCAGCGTTTGCCCGGTTCTGCGATGTCTTTCCGGACGCCTTCTACATCTCTGAGCGGGGCCGAGACTATCTCGGCAAGCCCAAGGACGAGCAGGAAAAGGGACGCCTGTTGAGTGCGGGCTTTCACAGCATGATGGGCTACTTCCGCGACGACGGGCCGCTGTACGAGATGATTCTCGCCGAGGAAGGGCAGCAGGAACTGGACCGGCTGTGGCAGGAGTTGGACTTCATCACGTCGGCTCCGATGCGACAATACGCCGGGTTCCTCTGGTTCGAGCGGACGGATTCGCGGTACATGCGCGATCCGGAGTTCGACTTCGCCCGGCCCGAGGACCAGGCCGCTGTCACAGAACCGATGATCGACCGGTTGGCCGAAGTCTATCTCGACAAGGCGCGACGCCATGGAGCCGGCGAAGTCGCGCAGCAGGCGATTGTTCGCTACTTTCATGACATCAACGAGCAGATTCGCCGGGTGGAAGGCGCACGGCTGGCCGCCGAGCCGAGTCACCTGCAGGCGCTGCTCAAATTTGCTGAGCGCGCGTATCGCAGGGAATTGTCCCACCCGGAAGGGCAAGATCTGTTGGCGTTCTACCACGCGCTGCGCGACGAACAGCGACTCAGTCACGAGGAGGCGATCCGGGACGCTGTCGTCTCGGTGTTGATGTCGCCGCACTTCTGCTTCCGGATCGACCTGGCAGGGACGAGCGGGAGGATCGAGCTGCGCACCGATAACGAGTTGGCCAGCCGGCTGAGTTACTTCCTCTGGTCCAGTCTGCCCGACGAGGAATTGCTTGAGGCAGCTGCAACCGGTCAGTTGCACCATCCGGACGTTCTGCGGCGGCAGGCGCGGCGAATGCTCACCGACGAGCGGATCCATGGACTGGCCACCGAGTTCGGTGGCAACTGGCTCGACTTTCGGCGCTTTCAAGAGCACAACGCCGTCGATCGCGAGCGGTTTCCCCAGTTCACCGATGAGCTGCGGCAGGCGATGTTCGAGGAGCCGATCCGCTTCATTGTCGATATCGTCCAGCAGGATCGGTCGGTCCTCGAGTTTCTGGAAGCCGACTACACATTCGTAAATGAGGTGCTCGCAGAGCACTACGGGGTCGCTGATCTCGTGTTCGATGCCGACGAATGGCGCCGTATCGAGAATCTCGGTGACATTCACCGCGGTGGGCTGCTGCCGATGTCGGTGTTCCTGACAAGGAACTCGCCGGGGTTGCGGACCAGCCCGGTCAAGCGCGGCTACTGGGTGATTCGCCGGCTGATCGGCGAAGAGATTCCGCCGCCTCCGCCGGACGTGCCAGATCTGCCGCAGGACGAACGGGGACTCGACGGGTTGACTCTCGCAGAAGCACTCGCGCGGCACCGCGATCACGACAGTTGTGCCGCATGTCACGACCGCTTCGACTCGATGGGACTTGTCTTCGAGAACTATGGCCCGATCGGTGACTGGCGCGAGGTTGATCTCGGCGGGCGGCCGGTCAGCAGTGACGCCATGTTTCCCGACGGTAGTGAGGGAAGCGGCCTGGCCGGGCTGCGGCGGTATCTTCGAGATCACCGCCAGGAGGAATTCCTCGATAACCTGTGCCGAAAACTGCTATCCTATGCACTGGGGCGTCTGTTGCTGCTCTCGGACGAACCATTGATCGAGAAGATGCGGGCCACGCTGGAGCAGAGCGACTATCGATTCAGCAGTCTCATCGAATGCATCGTCATCAGCCCGCAATTTCTCAACAAACAGGCGACTGACCAGTTGGCGAGGGAGTGACACCGTGCCGGATTCTTCAGCACCCAGACGATCACAACTCTCCCGGCGGACCCTCTTGAGGGGGGCCGGTGTCGCGATGGCACTGCCCTGGCTGGAGTCGATCCCGGTCTGGGGCGCCGATGCGCTCACCACCACGGGGACTGCAACCGCGCCCCGACGATTTGCGGCGCTGTTCATGGCCTGCGGCGTCAATCCCGATCACTGGTGGGCCAAGGGGGCTGGGGCAGAGATGGAGCTGAGCAGGACGCTTCAGCCAATGGAACCGCTCAAGACAAAGCTGAACGTCATCAACGGCCTGTTCAACCGTAACGCCACTGGCGTCGGCATTCATCCCGGGCAGACCGGCAACATCCTCTCGGGTGCGTCGCTTCAGAAGGGAGCCGAATTACGCGGCGGCATCAGTGTCGATCAGGTGCTGGCGAATCATCTCGGTCAGGAAACCGCCCAGGCCTCGCTGGTGCTGGGCTGCGAGCAGCCGATGACCGGCTATCACGAGACCAACTTCTCGATGGCCTACAGCTCGCACATTTCCTGGCAGAACGCGACCTCGCCGGTGCCGATGGAGGTCTATCCGTCGCTGGCGTTTGACAGCCTGTTCGACAACGAAGGCAGCCGCCGAAACAAGAGCGTGCTCGATCGCGTACGTGAAGAAGCAGCCAGTCTCATCCGGCGGGCCAGTGCGAGTGATCGCGAGAAGCTCGACGAGTATCTGACCAGCGTGCGCGAAGTGGAAACGAGAATCGAGCGGATGCGCGCAAGCCAAGACAAAGCTGCCGAGCGCGCCCGCAACCGCGACCAGGCGATGGTGACCATGGACCGACCCGACAACGGCCTGCCGGAGGATATTCGCGATCACATGCGGCTGATGTGCGACATCATCGCCCTGGCGTTTCAGACCGACAAGACGCGGATTGCCACGCTCCTGCTCTGCCGCGACATCTCCGGGCTGTTCTATCCGTTCCTGGATGTCCGCAACGCACACCACTCCGCCTCGCATAATGATCGGTCCGACGACTTCGAGCGAGTCTCCCGGTACTATGTCTCGCAGCTGGCCTATCTGGCCGGCCGCCTCGATGCCATGCCGGAAGGTGAGGGGACCGTACTCGACAACTCTTGTCTGCTGTTTATCAACAACATGTGGTCCGGCAGCGCCCACGACTCGAGCAAGGTTCCGCTGCTGACCGTTGGCGGCCTGGGTGGGACCCTTGAGACGGGTCGCACCCTCGACTACGAAGACGCCGGCCACGACAACCGAAAGCTCTGCAGCCTGTATCTCTCCCTGATGCACCGCATGGGGCATGCGGCAGATCGCTTCGGCGACGCCGACTCGCCTCTGCAAGACTTGTAGAAGCGGCAGCCTGACGTTTCCGTCGCATGGCGTGTCTCTATCACCGAGCTCCTTTCGTTGACAAAAAGTCAATGAACGCACCTTGGAACGAACGTTTCTGAATGTCGTGGGCTTCACACCACAGTTGTCTCTGTGAGTTCTGACAGGCGCCACCAGTGGCTGCGCGAGCTGCAGCGATCCTGATCGACCCATGGCATCGCAGGCTGGTGATTCTGTAGGCTGCGGGCGTGTCAAGGAAGGGGAGGTTTCCAGGGAAGACGAGAACTGCTGTATCGCGGGTTGAGAGTATCCCCAGGCTCCGATTGTGATTCGTCGAACTGAAATGGGGCAACCGGAGTGACAGTAGTGTGCCCGGCAGATCGACGACACAGATCCGTACTTGCGGCGCAGCCGCCAGTGGCACCCCTGCGCGGCAAAGTCGGGGGCCTGGACCGGGACGCGTCCTTGTCGTCGTCGAAGTGTGCGGGTGGACGTTGTGCTGTAGCGAAGGCGCCCATGAGTCGTCTGAGAATCGCATGGTGGCTTGCTGCGTGCCTGGCTCTGGTCGCCAGCTATCGGGTGTGCGCCGCCCAGGAGGATTCGGCGAAACGCCCGCCTGCGTCAGAAAGCGAACGTCACGACTCTCCAGGATCCCGGGCCCTGGACAGTGGAAGTCACTCCATCAACATCGATGCGCAGGACCGCACCTTTCTGCTCGACGTACCGAAAGACCTGCAACCGGGTGCGGCACTGGTGATGGTGTTTCACGGCTACGGCGATTCGCCCGAGTCCATCCGCAAGTTTGCCGGGTTTACGCCGCTCGTCGAGAAACATGGATTCGTGGCAGTCTATCCGCAGGGGACCCACGACGACGACGGCCAGAGTTTCTTTAACGTCGGCTACGACTTCCACAAGCACCTGCCGGTGGACGACGTGAAGTTCGTGCGCGAACTGGCCGCGCGACTGGTGCACGAGTTCGAGTTGGATCCCCGTTCTGTCTTCGCGACCGGGATGTCGAATGGTGGCGATATGTGCTACTACCTGGCGTGCCAGCCCGGGCCGTTTGTGCGGGCCTGTGCGCCGGTCGCAGGGTGTATGCTCGCAGACTGGACGCGCCGCTGGCAGCCGTCGGCACGCCTGTCGCTGCTGGAGGTGCACGGGACGAGTGACAAGCTGACCTGGTGGGACGGCGACCTTGAGAACCGCGATGGCTACGGTGCCTACCTCGGAACCGCAGCCGTGATGCAATTCTGGGTCCAGCGGCTGAAGCTGGAGAGAGCCGAGACCCGCGACATCGGTTCCGCGACGGCACACGAGGCGGGAGAATCGTCTGTGCGACAGCATGCCTGGTCGACAGCCGTAGACCTTGCGGAGGTCCGGCTGTATGAAATCGAGGGGGGCGGTCACGAGTGGCCGGTCACGCTGGGAAGCCGGGACACATCCACGGCAGAGGTGATCTGGGATTTCTTTCAGCGCCACCGGCCCCCCACCGCTACCCACGATCGTTGATCCAACCTGTCGCGCGTCAATCACACCCCGGGATGCATCTTATGTCGAACCTGATGTCTGTGATCGCCCGGACAATTGCGTGGAGCGTGCTGCTCAATGTCCTGAATCGATCGACTGCGGATGAGCCGAAGGATTATCTGAAGCAGCCCGCCGACTGGTTTGCGACCGACGAGGCCCGGCAGGTCGCGGCGACCATTCTGTCCTGGCAGAGCGAACCCGGCGGGTGGCCCAAGAATGAGGACACGACCAGAAGTCCCTACGAGGGGGACCGCCGGAAACTGAAGCCGACCTACGACAACGGGGCGACCACCGACGAGCTGCGGTTCCTCGCCCGGATGTACAACGCGACGCACGACGCCGTGTATCACACCGCGTTCAATCGCGGCCTCGACTACGTCTTCAGGGGGCAATATCCCAGCGGTGGCTGGCCGCAGTTCCACCCCCCGGGTGACGGGTATCACCGGCATATCACCTTCAACGACAATGCGATGGTGCGGCTGCTCGAATTCGTGCGCGAAGTTGCCACGGACGACAACTATGCGTTCGTCGATGACGCCGCCGGCAGGCTGCTGCTGCGGCGTTCGACCGCGGCATCGACTGCATCCTGAAGTGCCAGATCCGCATCGGCGACAGGCTGACGGTGTGGTGTGCGCAACACGACGAGCACGACTTCCGTCCGCAGTCGGCCCGCACTTACGAGCTGGCGGCTCTCAGCGGATCTGAATCGGTCGGCATCGCCCGGCTGCTGATGGGCATCGACGACCCGTCGCCGGAGGTCGTGCAGGCGGTCGAAGCGGCGGTCGCGTGGTTCGAGCAGGCAAAGTTGACCGGCCTGCGTGTGATGGAAGTCGAGGACGACAACGCCCCCAAGGGACGGAACCGGGTGGTCGTCGAGGATCCCGAGGCTCCACCGGTCTGGGCCAGGTTCTACGACATCGAAACAGGCCGGCCCGTTTTCGTGGACCGCGACGGGGTCCCCAGGCGGTCCCTGGCCGACATCGGCTACGAGCGCCGCAACGGGTATAGCTGGTACGGGACGTGGCCGCGCAATCTCCTGGAGGATAACTACCCGCGGTGGAAGAAGCGGCTCGGGGAGCCGTAGCCGGTCCAGTGACTCCCGCCTCGCTGTCGTCGCGAGGGTCCACAGTCCCGAAAGGAAGTGCGTCTTGAACATCCGGCTTTCGACAGCACCAGACCGCAGGGCCATACGTGACATCCACACGAGTGCTTTCGGACCGGTGCAGGGACAGGACATCGCCCAGCTCGTCGAGGATCTGCTCGTGGACGAGACGGCACAGCCCGCGCTGTCACTGGTTGCGGACACGGAAGGCCGGCTGGTCGGCCACATCCTCTTCACGTTGGCACGACTCCGACCCGAGGGGCAGGAAGTCTCGGTGCGAATTCTTGCCCCGCTCGCCGTTTCCAGCGGCTGCCAGGGTGCCGGTGTCGGAGGTGCGCTGATCCGGGAAGGACTGAGGCGATTGGCAGACTCTGGCGTGGATCTGGTGTTCGTGCTTGGTCACCCCGGGTACTATCCCCGGTTTGGGTTTCGCCCTGCCGGCGTGCTGGGACTGGAAGCTCCCTATCCGATTCCGCCAGAGCATGCCGAGGCCTGGATGGTCCAGGAGTTGAAGGCGGGCGTCATCGGACGGGTCGCCGGCAGCGTTCAGTGTTCACACACTTTGAGTGAGCCTCGGCATTGGCGGGAGTAGGGCCCGCGATTGCGTGCCAGGACACGGCAACCCGCCAGTTCGCGCGGGCGTGAATCGCACCCCAGCCATCGACCCCGAGGGAGACGGCATGACGGACGACGCCAGCCAACACAGACTCGCTGTCATTGCAGTGCGCGTTGCCCTGGCGCTGTCGTTTCTGTCCGCAGTCGCTGACCGATTGGTGTCTGGGGCCCGCCTGGATCCCCCAACGTGGCGTGGGGCGAGTGCTCGTCATTTCTCGAGTACACGCAAGTGCTGCTCCCGTTCCTCCCGGCCACCTGGATTCCTCTGGCGGGCTGGACGGCGACGGCGTTGGAGGTTCTGCTGGCGATCGGCCTGCTCACTGGCTGTTTCCTGCGCCGATGCGCATTGGCCAGCGCGATGCTGCTGCTCGTTCTTTGCCCTGACAATGACCTGCGCCTTGGGGGCCGAGCCCGCGTTCCTGCTGGCCTGCTATGTCGGGTAGGCTGCACCCTGACGCCATGCCACGCCATGGTCTACCAGCACGCAGCGTCAGCCAGTGTGTCCTGGGGAATGTGTGAAAAGCTGCACTCGCTGGCGCGTCGTGCTGGTATCCACTCGCGCTCGTGCACGCACTGGCGGACGATCCGCCAGTCGCACACGGTACGTGACTTACGGGGAGCGGCGGGTGGCAGGCTCTCACGCCGCAGGCGGGTGAGCATGTGGCCTCACTCAGCCTTCTGCGACATGGCGACCCGGCTGCGCCGTGACGCGATGCCACACGGCCGGTCACCTCAACACGACCACCCAGTCATGTTCATCGGGCGGTGTGAAGCTGTAGCGCTCCCCCTCGGTGTGGCCCAGCGACTTCGTCTCGCCGGTGCGCGGGTTGAACAGCGTCGCTGACAGCGCGGGCGTGGGCTTGTCCAGCGCCAGTTCGACCGGCTGCGTCACACCCCGCGCGTACAGCACGTACTGTCGCCCCGGTTCCGCCAGGCACCAGTAGGTGGTTTGCGGCGGCGCGGTGTGTCCCGACTCCTTGCCATCCTTGCCGCGCGACGTCCCGCAGCGCAAGAGTTCGTCGTGAGGCTCAAGCGTCCAGTAGTCGAGCTGCTCGAAGAACGGGCGGATGAGGCCGATCTGCCGCTCCCAGTCGTCGTTCTTCGCCGCCTCGAGATCGAAGGGGCCGGGATCGCGGTTGCCGCCGAAGTAGGTTGTCCCGAAACCGGTGACGACATATCCCCCCGCCGTCACGATGTCCCAGGTGGCGTGCCGCATCGATTCGAGGCTGGTGCTGTTGTCCTTATCCGGAATGCCGTCGCCATTCGAGTCGCGCAGGTGGTAGCCGTATTCGCTGTTGACGATCGGCTTGTTGAACTGGCGGGAGTCGATGATCCGTTGATGGAGCCGGTTGTAGTTCTGCTGGTAGTCGCCGAAGGACATCCAGTCGGCGACGTTGAACTCGCGGACGCTGCCGCCGCTCGTCATCGGATGAATCGCCACCATGCGGTCGTGCGGATCAGCGGCGTGGAGGGCATCGCCAATGGCGATGAACTCGCTGCGGACGTCCTCCTCCGACTGTTGGCGGTTGCGGACCTCGCCGTGCCATTCGCCCGAGACGATGAAGAACACATTGTAGGCCGCGTAGCGGGCGGCGATGTAGCGGGCGTAGCGCAGGCGGGCAGCGACATCGGGAAAGCGTCCCCACGAGTAAGGCTCGACGTTGCGTTTGTTCCCCCAGGCGAGGGCGATCCCGACCACGAGGCCCTGGCGGTTGGCATACGCCACGCGTTTGTCCACCTCCTGCCAGTAGCCGGGGTTGATCTGCTGGGCTGCGATATCGGTCCAGGGAGGCCCGCCGCTGTTCCCCCAGCCTGCTTCGCTGAGGAACATCGTGTGCACCACGTTGAAACCCTGCTCGGCCCGGGCAGCGAGATAGCGCTGGGCCGCCGACCGGTCGTGATGTTCCTCGGCCTTGTCGGTGACCAGGGCCCACGCGGTGTCCCCGAGAAACCAGAACGGTTTCCCATCCTGCGTCTCGAAATGCTGCGGCGCATCGGACCGGGGCCGAATGCTTCCGTGCTCGTCGGAAGGTACGACGGTGAAATGCCCGGTCTTTCCGTCGAGTCCGGAGTCGCCGCTGGTCACCGACCAACTCCATTCGCCGACCTCGTCCGGAGCGACGCGGAACTTCCAGGTGGTTCCGCCGTCCCAGAACATCGGCAGCGTGCGAACCGTCCCCCCGTTGGGCGGAGTGAGTCGGACGTCCACTGCGATCGCGGTGTAGGGGTTGCCGCTCTGACCAGTTGACGTCAGCGTCACCTCACAGGGTGCGAACAGCGGCACATCGGCAGCCGGTGAGGCCGACGGTGTTGTCAGGATGAGTGCACAGAGCAAAGCCGGGGCGAGATTCGTCATACAGTCCTTTCCTGGAGCGCGGAGGGGGCACCCCGCGCAGACCGGGTCCGCACGGACCGATTGTAGGGTCGTTCCGATTGGCTGTGCGAGTCTGCCGGCCGGGGGACCAGACCGCTGTCCGCTCCCAGCACAGCGAGGGAACGGGCATGCGCACCGCGTGCCATGCCCGCATCGTCCCCGCTGGCAATCCTGGCGAGTGTCCGGGGGATGTCAGTGGTGAAAGCCCGAGGCTTCCGTTTCCGTCATGTGGACGCCGACCGGATGTTTGTCGAAGTGGTCAATCGCCCGGCGGATGTCGTCCACCAGCGCCGTTCCCAGGTCGCGACTGACACCATGCCGCACCAGGATTCTCTGGACGACCCGATCGTCGCAAGCGGGAGGGAGTGAATACGCCGGCACCTGCCAGCCTCGCGTTCGCAGGCGATCCGCCAGATCGTAGAGACTGTAGCCGGGGGTGGCCCCGTCCCGAATCGTCCAGCACACGGCGGGCAGCCCGGTGCGGCTGTCGCCACGGTACAGCATGTCGAAGGGGCCGAGCTTCTCGATCTCGGCCGACAGGTACTGGGCGGTCTCGTAACACGCGGTGTGAATGCGGCGATAACCCTCGCGGCCCAGCCGCAGGAAGTTGTAGTACTGCACGATCACCTGTCCGCCGGGGCGCGAGAAGTTGAGAGCGATGTCGCGCATGTTGCCCCCCAGGTAGTTCACCCAGAAGACCAGGTCTTCGGGCAGATCGTGCACTTCGCGCCAGATGACCCAGCCCACGCCCAGAGGCGACAAGCCGAACTTGTGCCCTGACGCGTTGATCGATTTGACACGGGGAAGTCGGAAGTCCCAGACGAGATCCTCGGCACAGAAGGGGGCGAGAAACCCGCCGCTCGCTGCGTCGACGTGGATCGGCACATCAATCCCGCGATCGGCCTGCAGCCGGTCCAGCGCCTCGGCCAACTCTCGCACCGGTTCGTACTGACAGGTGAAGGTGACTCCGAGGGTCGGCACGACGCCGATGGTGTTCTCGTCGCAGCGCTGGAGCACCTCGGCGGGAGTCATGATCAGTCGGTCCGGTTGCATCGGAATCTCGCGCAGCTCGAGATCCCAGTACCGGGCGAACTTGTGCCAGCAGACCTGCACGGGACCGGTGACCAGATTGGGCCGATCGATCGGCTTTCCCGCCGCTTTCTGCCGCGCCTCCCAGCGTCGTTTGAGCGCCATCCCACCGAGCATGGCGGCCTCGCTCGAGCCGTTGGTGGAACAGCCGATGGTGTTTTCGCGGCTCGGCGAGTTCCACAGGTCCGCCAGCATGTGCACACAGCGTGCCTCGATCTCGGCGGTCTGCGGGTACTCGTCCTTGTCGACCAGGTTCTTGGACAGGCAGTCGTCCATCAACTGATGGACCTCGGGTTCCACCCACGTCTGACAGAACGTCGCCAGATTCTGACGCGAGTTTCCGTCGAGCATCAGTTCATCACGCACCACCGCGTAGGCGTGGCCCGCGGCATGCTCGACCTTGGGAAACCGGTACTTCGGCATGCTGATCGACAGATAGGCCGAGGAATAGACCGCGTCGTCGAGCTGTTCCCGGATGCTCTGTTTCTCGTGCAGTGGCATTGGCTTCCCCTCGTATCAGCCGGGCCGGACGTACGCCGAGGACAGGTTTCCCAGGTCCCCTGTGAGCGATCGGGCGCGAGTATAGGGCACGGTATCATGCCACGTCGCCTTGCAGGTGAAACGGCAGCGGGAGCAGTTCCTGCAGATCGGTCTCACCCAGCAGCCTCCCTGTCTCGCCATCCACCAGCAGCACCGGGAGTGTCGTGGCGAACTCGGCCAGGAACTGACGGCAGGCACCGCAGGGAGGCCCTCCGTTGGATGTAGCCACCGCGATCCCCGCGAACTCCCGATGACCGGCGGCGACCGCCGCACTGACCGCGACACGCTCGGCGCAGATCGTCAGCCCGTACGACGAGTTCTCGACGTTGCAGCCGGTGAAGATCTCGCCCGCAGCGGTCTCGACCGCCGCACCCACATGATATCCCGAGTACGGAGCGTAGGCGTGCAGTCGCGCGTCGCAGGCAGCCTGCTGCAGTCGTTGAGCGTCCATCTGGTACTTCGAAAGTTCGGAGGGGCAGGGGGAGAAGTCGGCCGCTCCGCCGTCCTGTGGCTCCGCGATCAGTTGTGTGGTTTTGCCGTTCTCTCTACTGTGACAGCCGACAGCGGCACACCTCCGTTGTCAGTGGTCCGAAGCCCCCTGTCAAGGGGGCTGGCCCGGACGGCAGGCGACTCACCACCAAAGCTGGCCCAGCACGATGAACTCACCAACCTACAAAGATGCCGGCGTCGATCTCGAACTGTATCAGCAGTCGATGCAGCGGCTGCCGGCCCTGATGCGCCGCACGCACTCGGACCGCGTGTTGCCTCTCGTGGGTGGCTTCGCGGGACTGTTCGACCTCTGCGGCAGCGGCCGAAGCTACGAGCAACCGGTGCTCGTCAGCGGCACGGATGGGGTTGGCACGAAGATCAAGGTGGCCAGTCGTGTGGGGCGGTACGATACGATCGGTATCGACCTCGTGGCCATGTGCGTCAACGACTGCCTCTGCCTTGGAGCCGAGCCGCTCCTCTTCCTCGACTACCTCGCCCTCTCGAAGGATGACCCGGACCTCGTCGAGCAACTGGTCAAAGGGGTCAGCGACGGCTGTGTCGAGGCGCGGGCAGCCCTGCTCGGCGGAGAGACAGCCATCATGCCGGACCTGTATGCCCCGGGAGAGTTCGACCTCGCCGGGTTCTGTGTCGGTGTCGTCGAGAAGTCGCAGGTTGTGGATGGGTCGCGCATCCAGCCGGGCGATGTGCTGCTCGGACTCCCCTCGAGCGGCCTGCACTCCAATGGTTACAGTCTGGTCCGGAAGATCGTCTTCGAGCATGCGCAGCTGGAATGCGACGAGCACGTTGCCGAACTGGGGGGGACCGTGGGCGACGTGCTGCTCACCCCCACGCGTCTCTACACAGACGTGGTGATGACCGTGATGCAGGACGAAGCCCTGCACCCAGCGGTCACGGGAATCGCCCACATCACCGGAGGCGGACTTGCAGAAAACGTGTCGCGCGTGCTGCCCGCCGGATGTAAACTGGCGATCGACCCGGGCAGCTGGCCTGTCCCGCCGGTCTTCCCCTGGCTGCAGGCACTGGGTGATGTCGATCCGCAGGAGATGTCCCGCGTGTTCAACATGGGGATCGGGCTGGTGCTGATTGTGCGGCCCGACGCGGCCGACAACGTGACGGCGCTGCTCGCCACTGCGGGCCATCCGGCCTGCCGCATTGGTGCGGTTCGGTCCGCAGGATAGGCCGCGGATGAGCGAGGTAAACCCGAATCGGAGCCTCTGCATGCAAACGTTTGTCACACTGTACCGCTTCACCGGAGCCATCAAAGGGGGCGGTCCGGAACGCTTCGAAAAATTCAAGGCGCTCTATGAGGCGGAAGGCGGGCAGATGGACCGCTTCTGTGGACTGATGGGCAGCTACGACGTGCTGACGATCGCGCAATTTCCGGACGTTCGCAGCGCCATGAAGGGCGCGGCCGCCGTGTGCAACCTCATCAGCGCCCGCAGCATGACCATGCCTGCTTTGGACGAGCCGGAGTTCCTGCAGCTGCTGGCCGAGCTGGGTTAAGGCTGTCGGGTGGGTCGAGACGTCCGCGGTCTAGGCATCCTCCGCGGGCCTGGGCGCCAGCAGGCTCTGGAACTCGCTGTTCTTCCCGAGTGTCTCCTGCAGCCGGGTCAGTGCACGGCTGAGCAGCACGCGGGTCGCCCCGTCGGTCTTGCCCAGGCGTTCCGCGATCTCCTTGCTCGGCAGCCCTTCGAGGTACCGCAGCCGCAGTGCCTCGCGGGCATCCTCCGGCAGACCGGCGAGCGCCTCGAACATGTGGAACTCTTTCTGTTGCCGGGAGAAGGCCTGACTGGGGCTCGTCATGCTGACGGAGATCATGTCGGCGAGCTGTCCCTGGTCCATGCCCCCCAGCGGCGTATAGAGGCCGACCTCGCCATGCGCGGCACGTTTCTGGGCACCAAAGTGATGCCGGTGCGCATCGATGATCCGGCGTTCGGCCTGCTGACACAGCCAGCCGAACGGGTCCCGATCCCCCAGCTCCACGTCATCCAGTGCGGCGAGCGACGTGGCGGTCAGCTCCTGCAGCACGTCGGCGGGTTCGACCTTCTGCTGGAGGCGGTCGCTCATCCGCTTGGCGATGAAGGCCATCAGTTGCGGAGTGCGCAGCTCGATGAACTCTCCCAGCGCCGCGCGATCACCCGACTTGATGCGCTCGATCAGTTCATCTTCAGACATGTCGTGCTCATTGCGGTGTGTTGAACGACCGGTCGCCGGCGTCACCCAGTCCCGGCACGATGAACTTGCGGTCGTTCAGTTCGGGATCGACCGCGCACACATGGATTTCGACATCGGGCCACGCGGCACGCAGGGTGGCGATCCCCTCGTGCGCCGCGATGATCGAGAGCAGCTTTGTCCGTCCGACGCCCCACGCTGACAACACCTCCAAGGCCGCCACGGCGGATCCTCCGGTGGCCAGCATCGGATCGAGAACCAGCGCGACATCCACAGGCCGGCCCGGCGGAAGCTTGCTGTAGTACTGCACCGGCTGCGCGGTCGCTTCATCGCGGTACAGCCCGAGATGCCAGACCTGCGCGTCCGGAAGCAGCGCGAGCACCGGTTCGACCATGCCGAGACCGGCCCGCAGAATGGGGACAAGTCCGATGGTGGCCGACAACTGCGTGCCCGTCATCGTCGTCAGTGGCGTGGTGATGTTGAGCGGACGTTCGGCAAGATCGCGGGTCGCATCGTAGGCGAGCAGTGTCGCCAGTTGCCGAACATGCTGACGAAATGCGACCGGCACGGTTTCGCTGCGACGCAACTGCGTGAGGTGATGCCGCACCAGCGGATGATCGACGATGTGCAGATTCGGACCAGACATCAGCGGTGTGTCGAGTGACGGAAGAGAAGCATCAGAAACCCGCCGCTGAACGTATCACACCCGGGACCCGGGGGAAAGCACAGCGCCGTGCGCTGGACCGGCTGCGACACTGAACTTCCCGCGACCACCCCGATATACTGGACGCGGGAGGCCTCTCATCCTCCACTCGCACGCGTCCACTCAACCGCTGCCAGGAGATCTGTCGTGTCGACCACCGCCAGCCGTTCGAAAGTCGCTCGTCCCCAGGTTCGTCGGACCCAGCTTCTGATTGGGGGGGAGTGGTGCGACTCCGTCAGTGGTCAGACGTTCGCGACGCTGCATCCCGCCACGGAGGAGAAGATCGCCGACGTGGCACTCGCCAACGAGCAGGATGTCGATCGCGCCGCGAAGGCAGCCCGCCGGGCCTTCGAGGAGGGAGACTGGCCTCAGATGGATGCTCGCGACCGGGGCCGCCTGCTCCACCGCCTCGCCGATCTCTGCGAGCAGCACGCCGGCGAACTGGCGGCCCTCGAAACCCTCGACAATGGCAAGCCCATTGCCGATGCGCAGGCCGCTGACATTCCGCTGGTCATTGACTGTCTGCGCTACTATGCCGGCTGGGCCGACAAGATTCATGGCGACACCATTCCGATTCGCGGTGACTACTTCTGTTACACGCGCCGCGAGCCGCTGGGCGTCGTGGGGCAGATCATCCCCTGGAACTTTCCCGCGTTGATGGTCGCCTGGAAGTGGGGCCCGGCGCTGGCCGCGGGCTGCACGATCGTGATGAAGCCCGCCGAGCAGACCCCACTCTCGTGCCTTCGCATGGCCGACCTCGCCGTCGAGGCCGGGTTCCCGCCCGGAGTCATCAACGTCGTTACCGGTTATGGCGAGACAGGGGCCGCGATGGTCAAACATCCGGACATCGACAAGATCGCCTTCACCGGCTCGACGGAGACGGCTCAGCTCATCATGCGGGATGCCGCCCAGACCCTCAAACGCTGCACCTTCGAACTTGGCGGGAAAAGCCCCAACGTCATCTTTGCCGATGCCGACATCGATGCCGCGGTCGCGGGAGCCGAGTTCGGACTGTTCTTCAACCAGGGGCAGTGCTGCTGTGCCGGCAGCAGGGTGTTCGTCGAACAATCGATCCACGACGAGTTTGTCGAGCGGGTCGCGTCGCGGGCGCGGGACCGCCGCTTGGGGGATCCCTTCGATCCCGCGACGATGCAGGGGCCGCAGGTCGATCAGGACCAGTTCGACAAGGTGATGGACTACATCGCCCGGGGCAGGAATGCCGGGGCCGACTGCGTGGTCGGCGGCCATCGCCATGGTGAGCAAGGCTACTTCATCGAGCCGACCGTCTTCAACAATGTCACCGACGACATGGACATCGCGACCGATGAGATCTTCGGCCCGGTGATGAGCATCCTGCCGTTCCAGGAGTTCGACGAGGTGGTCGAGCGGGCCAACAAGACGTTCTATGGTCTGGCGGCCGCTGTCTGGACCCGCGATATCGCCAAGGCCCACAGGCTGGCTGCGAAGGTGCGGGCCGGCACCGTGTGGGTGAACTGCTACGACGTGTTCGACGCGGCGGCGCCGTTCGGCGGCTTCAAGATGTCGGGCATCGGCCGGGAGCTGGGTGAAGTGGCCCTGTCCAACTACACGGAGCTGAAGACGGTGACGGTGAGCCTGGCGTGAGGAGCGGGGAGTCCGGCGAGTGGGAGGCGTGAGCCTCCAGATGTGAGCACCAAGCTCGGAATCGCCGGTCACCCCAGTGGACGCGACTGGACTTCATTGCAGGACAAAGTGAACATCATGCGCATCGGACACCCAACGGCGGTCATTTCTCTCGCCATCGCGGCGGTGATCGTGGGAGGCCCAACAGCGAGAGGTGAGGAGGTCGATGCCCGGTACGATGCGTTCGGGGGCTACACCGCGATCGAGGGTGATGCCACGGGTTTCTTTCACCTCGAAGAGATCGACGGGCGGCATTTCCTGATCACCCCGGAAGGTCATGGCTATCGGGCGCTCGGCATCAACCATTTTCACAACATGACCTCGCGGGACTACGACGCAGCGATCCGGCGAATCCAGGGATGGGGGTTCAATGCCGGGTGTTACCAGGGTCCCAGGTGGATGTGGAACCGGTATCCGTACACCAAAGGAATCAATCTGGTTCCTGTGTCGCAATGGCTGCCTGACGAGCGATTCAGCTTCAAGGATGTCTTCGATCCCGACTTCCTGGCCGAAATGGAAACGGCGATCCGCCAGATTGTCGAGCCGCAAAGCGACAATCCGATGCTTATCGGTTACTTCTGGACAGATATTCCGGTGTGGAAACGGAGTCGCGGTGGCCAGGGTTGGGTGTCGTTCTTCAAGAACCTGCCCGATGCGTCTGCTGGCGGCAAGCGATGGGGAGCATGGAAGGCCGCCCATCCCAACGCCAGCGAAAGCGAATTCATGGCAGTGATCGCCAAACACCTCTACGCAAACGCTTACCAGTATCTGCGCAAGTACGACAAGAACCATCTGATCTTCGGCGACCGCTACCACGAGATCGACATGCCGGACATCGTCGTGCAGGAGATTCTGCCGTACGTCGATGCCATCGCCGTTCAGCCCACGAGCCGGGAATTCAACAGTGAATTCTTCGACAGGGTCCACGACGATTATGGCAAGCCGATCTACATCGCGGATCATGTCAGCTCGTTTGCGACCGCCCAATACCCGGTCACCATGGGCCAGGCCGCGAAGGATCCCGACTCATATGGCACCTACTACAAGCGCTACGTGACGGCTGCGTTATCGCGTCCTTACATGATTGGGTACAACAAATGTCAGTACCAGGACCAGGTCGCGCCGGGTATGCTCAAGCAGGGGCTCCTGCAGGCCAATGAAGAACCCTATCCAACCGTCGAGCGGGTCAGGGAGGCCAATCTTGCGGCACTGGAGTACGCCTACTCGAGGACCGACCCGTAGAACGACGGACCCCAACCGACAACGGAACCCCCTGCACTCCGCATCATGGCGCCGGCGGCCCACCAAGACAACGTTCGGCGATGCCATCACGGGGCGTTGTCTTGGCCGCGGCACCCAAGACGGTACGTCATGAAGCCCAAGCGCTGGGTCGAGGGAGCGGTCATCGTGTTCGTCATCGCCCTGATGGCGCTGCTATGGTTGCCGCTGCTGACATCCGAAACGAAACCCTGGGAGACCGGTTATCCTATCCCAGTTGAGGACCCTACCGAGGACCGCCGCATCCACAACGCAGCGGAGTTCTCCATCATTTCGCCTCCGGACTGGACGGCAAAAAACCACAGCGGAATCATCCATTTGACGCCGAAGCAGGTCTTCGCCGGCCGGTCGAAGGCGGGAATCGTCGTGACGCTGTTGCAGGAGAGCCCTCTGGGTCAGGCGTCAGCAAGCGACGCCGAGTTCCTGGGTCAGCCCGCGCAGCGGCGCGTCGACCGGCGACCCTCGACGTTCGACGTTCGACGATCCGGCGTTCACGATGTGGACCTATGTCTTCGAGCGTGACGGCCAGTGGTACGAGGTCACCTACTTGATCGCCGAGGCACACGATGAGATCCCGCCCATGGCGCTCGAGTATCTGGAGACGCTGAAGACCGAGGCCGCGAGGTGAATGGGCCAACCATACACCAGTTGGTGTTTTGTCGTGGTCGCGAATTGGCGATTGCTCGCTGAAATGCACGGTCAACGTGACCACGAAATAAGGAAATCTGCTCTACTGTGGCGAGCGTCGGGCGGCAGTCCCCGATGTCAGCAAGAGACCCGGCGATGCCATCGCCGTGATTCGGCCGAGTCATGGCACTCGAAAGCGGGCTTCCTCCGCGCGTCATCGCCAGCGGCGCGATTCGCATCGGTACAAAAAAACAGGGCCTGTCACTGAAGACAGGCCCCTGCCGTGTTTCGGGGAGGAATGAACTCAGGCCGGCGAACGATCGAGGCCCCGGGATAACACGGAATAACAAGAATGAATAGGTCGTGGGTCTCAGAATATGCAATCCGCGCGCCAATCGTCCGGGTTGACCGGCAGCAGCCGCCACGTGACAGCGACGTTCGCTCGTCTGCCGACGAGATTGTGCGTGTTCTCGCCGGGAAGTGAACAGTGGGCCGAGGGGGTCGAACTCCGGTGGAGTTCTGGTCTGCGTCGGCAGGCATCCCGAGGCGGTGCCCTCCGCGACGGGGAGACTGTGCTGTATCGCTGCACACTGATTCGGAATGCCACACGGATCGGTCAGGATGCAACACTCGGCACCTCAGGCCGGTCGGTGATTGGCGCGACCGCGAAGTGTCCGCATCCTGGATCCGCGTCCCTCTCGCCGGGATTGTCGGCGTTTTTTGGTCGCCGGATGGGGCGGGCAGGGGTGCCGCCGACCCGCGGGCGACGAGTTTGGCATGGCAAATGCATTTCCTGGAGATGCTGCACGAGCAAGTACTGGCCCGCACTTGCTCAACGGCCAACGGGAAAGCGTCCTCGGGACTTGTTCTGAGGACGCTTTCCTTATCTGATGGAGGGGGTTTGGCCTCTTGACGGGCGACCAGCCACCCCTGCCTTCAGTCCTCCGCAGCCGTATGAACCAAACTGAGTCCCTGGAATCGATCACGCCCCCGGCCGGACAGAAGTGCCTGATCGTGCGTCGCGGGGCGGCCCGCCGCAGTGTCGTCGCGTTGCGGGCCGGCGAGATCACGACGGTGGGGCGGGCCCATGCCAACCGCATCGTCATTCCCGATGCGAAGTGCTCCCGGCACCACTGCGAGATCTTTTGCAGCGAGGGTGCCTGGCAGGTCCGTGACCTGGCCAGCCGGAACGGGGTGCTGGTTGACGGGATTCGCATCGAGCGCGAGCAGCCTCTCGTCGAAGGGCAGATCCTGACGATCGGCAACTGCGAGATCGAGTTTACAACTCCGCCGGCCGGGCGGCAGGGACTGGGGGCGAGCCTGCTGGACGATACCGGTTCGGAGTCGTTCGACATTATCGAGCGGAAGTCGGGCACGCAGTACGACCGGCCCTCGGAGCTTCTGCACGAACCGGGGCGTACAAAGCCGGGGCTCCCGGAGCTGTATCAGCTCGCGCAGTCGATGGCGCAGGCGGGGGACATCGAGTCGCTGGCCGAGCGTACGCTGGACGGTCTGTTCGCGGGAACGACCGCCGTCATCGGCGCTGTGCTGGTGCTGCCCGTGGCAGGCGAGGCGCCCGAGGTCGAGCGGCTGGAGTGTGTGGCCTCACGCAGTCCACAGGTCGGGACGCCCCCCGAAGTCTCGCGTTATCTCTCGGAACTGGTGCTGACGGATCATGAGGCGGTGCTGGCCCGCGACCTTGCCCAGCATGACGCCCTGGCGCAGCGCGACAGCCTGGGGAAGCTGGCCGCCCGCAGTGCCATCTGTGCCCCCATCCGCCGCGAAAGACGGCTGCTGGGTCTCGTGCACCTGTACTCGACACGCACGGATCGGCTGCTCGATTCGGGAGACCTCGAGTTCACGCTGGCGGTCGCCGATCAGTTCGCCATCGCCCTGGACAACGTCCGCGATCGGGACGCGCTGGCGGAAGGACTCTCCCGGGCTGAGGAAGAGAACCTCGATCTGCGTCAGCAACTGGAGGTCGAAACCGAGCTGATCGGCAACAGTAGCGTCATGCAGGACCTGCGGCAGACGATTGGTCGAATTGCGCCGACCGAAGCCACCGTGCTCATCCGGGGTGAGAGTGGCGTCGGCAAGGAACTGGTCGCGCGGGCCGTGCACTTCAACAGTCCGCGGCGCGACGGGGCTTTCGTCTGCGTCAATTGTGCCGCCCTCACCGAGAGCCTGCTCGAGAGCGAACTGTTCGGTCACGAGCGCGGAGCCTTCACGGGGGCCTCGGGACAGAAGATCGGTAAGTTCGAACAGGCGCACTGCGGTACGCTGTTTCTGGACGAGATCGGCGAGATGAGCCCCGAGGTGCAGGCGAAGTTTCTGCGCGTGCTGGAGGGGCACTCGTTCGAGCGTGTCGGTGGCAGCAAAGCGATCGAGGTCGATGTCCGCGTGGTTACGGCCACCAATCGCAATCTCGAAGAGGCTGTGCGGCAGGGAAGCTTTCGGCAGGATCTGTACTTTCGGTTGCAGGTCATCGAGGTCTTTGTCCCTCCCCTGCGGGAACATCCGGATGATATCCCGATCATCGCGGAGCATTTCCTGCGACGGCTGGCGGGGAGATCGCGTGTCCGGGCGCAGGGCTTTTCGCCGCAGGCCCTCGAGGTGCTCCGCCAGTACGACTGGCCGGGCAACGTGCGCGAACTCAAGAATGTCGTCGAGCGGTCACTCATTCTCAGCGATCATCCCGTGCTCACTGCCGATGATATCCGACTGCTGAATCTGGAACGGGCCGCGGCCCTGGAGCGTCTGCCGGCAGCGCCGGAGGTCGCGCCGGTACCTGTGGGGACCGCGGCGGCCTCGGCCCCTCCGGCGGAGCAGGTCGACATCTGGGCCGGGCTGGCCCGGCAGGAGCCGACGCTGGGCGATGTCGAACGCGAGTACATCGCAGCGACACTGGAACGTCACAACTGGAACAAGTCGGCGACCGCCCGGCAACTGGGGATCGAACGGACGACGCTGGATCGCAAGCTCAAGAAGTACGACATCAACCGCGAGGGAGACGACGACTGACCACCGGCCCTGCCGGGCCGCGCCGCTCTGCAGGAGGAGTGACGTCCATCGCCCCTCGCGAAGGTCCGTCGCCGACTGCTAGACTGCAGTCAATATCGCAGGTCCGTCTCTGGTCGTCTGTGGGAGTTGCATCATGACTCGTCTGCTTGTTGGCTGCATGCTCTGGAACGTGGTTGGCCTGGTTTCCGGCGCAGAAGTGGACGGCGTCCTGGTCGAAGCCGAAAGCTTCGAACATCCGGGGGGGTGGGAACTCGACACGCAGTTCATCACCGAGATGGGTTCGCCCTATCTGCTGGCCCATGGTCTGGGACGGCCGGTGGACGATGCGACGACGACCGTCACGTTGCCGGAGGCCGGAACCTAGCGCGTCTTTGTCCGCACCAAGGACTGGGTTGCCCGCTGGCAGGCGCCGGGGCAGCCGGGCCGGTTTCAGTTACTCGTCGATGGTCAGCCGCTCGAGACCACGTTCGGCACCGAAGGTGCCGACTGGTACTGGCAGCGGGCGGCGCCGTCGAGATCGAGAATCCGCAGGTCACGCTCGCGCTGCACGACCTGACCGGTTTCGATGGCCGCTGCGATGCGATTCTGTTTTCGCGCGATGCCGAGCCGCCGCCGAACGACTCGTCGATTCTGCCGGCCTGGCGCCGTGCACTGCTGGGACTGCCCGAGGAGCCGACTGTGAAGGCAGGGTACGACCTGGTGGTGGTCGGTGGAGGCTACTCCGGGATGGGGGCGGCGATTGCCGCGGCGCGCATGGGTTGCAAGGTCGCCCTGATCCAGGATCGGCCCGTGCTCGGCGGTAACGGGTCGAGCGAGGTGCGGGTCTGGGCCAACGGCCTGATCCGCCGCGGTCGCTATCCCCGCATCGGCGAGATCATCGAGGAGTTTCAGGATCATGCGACCAAGTCGCCCGGCACCTACGAGGAATTCGGCGATGACCAAGGAGCAGGTCGTGCGCGCCGAAGGCAACATCGACCTGTTTCTCAACCATCACGCCTATCATGTGGACATGGAGAACGGCGAAATCACTGCCGTCTATGCCTTCGACACCCGCACCAGCGCACACACGAAATTCGTCGGTCGGCTGTATGCGCGACTGCACCGGACACGGCACGATTGGTTTTCTGGCCGGGGCCGACTGGGAGATGACGGAGAAGGGCCGCATGGGCATGAGCAACATGTGGGCCTGGGGTGAAGGAGAAGCGCCGGTCGCCTTTCCCGAGACGCCCTGGGCCCTCGATCTGCCGATGGACGATTTTCCGTACCCGCGCGATCATCACGGCCAGTGGTTCTGGGAGAGTGGCTTCGACAAGGATCCGCTGCAAGACGCCGAAGCCATCCGCGACTGGAACCTGCGGGCCGTGTTCGGGGCGTTCAACGCCATGAAGAATCGCGACGGCGCCGCGGACCACGCGACCGCCTACCTGACCTGGGTGGCCTACATCGGCGGCCCGCGCGAGTCACGCCGGCTGCTGGGCGACGTCATCCTGACGCAGGACGATATCGTCACCAAGCGCGAGTTCCCCGACGGCTGCGTGCCCAGCACCTGGACGATCGATCTGCACTACCCCAAGAAACAGTACGCCGAGAAGTTTCCCGACAACCCGTTCATCTCGATCGCCGAACACGATCGCCGCATCGATCGCGGCTACGGTTATCCGGTTCCCTATCGCTGCTTCTACTCGCGCAACATCGACAACCTGTTCATGGCCGGCCGCAACATCAGTGTCACGCACGAGGCGCTGGGCACGACCCGCGTGATGAAGACCTGCGGCATGATGGGCGAAGTCGTGGGCAAGGCCGCCAGTGTGTGTGTCCTCCATGAGTGTCTGCCCCGCGATGTTTATGAACGCTACTGGGAAGACCTCGACGTCCTGCTGAAGCTGCCCGGAAAGGCGTACCGTGCCAGCGTGCACGAGAGCTTCACCGTTCCGGACGATGCCCTGCCGCTGGCGGGCCCCCACGGACCGGCCACGGGTCTCGATCCCGCGCAGCTCGGGGGCCTGGTGGTGGATGATGAGCTGGCCACAAAGACCGGCAAGTGGTCGAAAGGGGAAGGGCTCAAGGGGTATGTCGGCTACGGTTACCTCTACGCGGGCAACAATTCCGGGGCTACCTGTCGTTTCGAGCTGCAGGCTCCGGCGACGGGGAGTTTCGACCTGAGACTGGCGTATCTGTCGCACGAGAATCGGGGGACGCGGGTTCCGGTCGACATCACCTCGCCGACCGGGCAGCGCACCGTACGTGTCGACATGCGTGCGACCGCCTCGCTGGCGGACAACTTTGTCTCCCTCGGCCCCATGACGCTCAAGCAGGGGGACCGCGTGTCCGTGACAATCTCCACGGCCGAGGCGGGGGGGACGGTCCATGTGGATGCTGTCGGGCTGTTTCCATTGGAGTGATCACGCTTCCCACCGATTCGCGCAGAAGTAGCGTTCACGGCTGGCGTGGACTGGCCGTGCATGGTTTGCGCGTGCTGCTGTTCGCGGCCATCGTGCTGTTGATTCACCTGCAGCAGCAGCGACGCATGCAGTCCGTCGATCGGGCAGCGGCACCACCGGCCCCGCCCCTCGAGATCGTCCACCGGGTCATGCCCGCCGCCGACCGACTCCGGGCGGCCGTGGATGTCGTTGATCGGCATGAAGTGCTCGATGCCGCCGGTCGACCAATCGGCACGATCGCACAGACGTCACCCGTCAGTGACGGGATCATCGGATTTTCGGGACCGACGAACGTCGCGATCGGCTTCGATGACGATGACCACGTGACCGGCGTGGTCGTCGTCAGCAGCGGAGATACCCGAGAGCATGTGCAACAGATCGAACGGGATCCGCGGTTTCTGCAGTCGTGGAACGGTCTGTCGCGCGAAGGTGCCGGTCGGCTGCGGCAGGTCGACGCCGTCTCGGGAGCCACGTTGACGAGCCTGGCCATCGCGGAATCGATCGCCGCCCGGCTGGAGGGACCCCGCACGTCGCTGCGGTTTCCCGAGCCGCTGACTGTGGAGGACGCGCAGCAGCTTTTTCCGCGGGCAGCCACTGTTCGCCCGATCCACAAGGGGCCGGGCGTTGGTTCGTGACGGACCACACCGGACACCCTCTCGGCGCAGTGCTGCGGACGACACCCGCGGCCGACAACCTGATCGGCTATCAGGGGCCCACCGAGGCCCGCATCGCCCTCGACGATGCGGGCGTTGTCGTGGGGCTCGACGTTGGTCGCAGTTACGACAACGAACCTTACGTGGATTACGTGCGGGAGGATGCGCACTTTCTCAAGTTGTTCAACGGTCGCACACTCGCGGAACTGGCGGCGCTCGATCTCGAACAGCAGGGTGTGGAGGGGGTCTCCGGTGCGACGATGACCAGTCAGGCGGTCGCCGCCGGGATCGTGGAGGCCGCCGCAGCGGACCAGCGTGCGATCCGGGAACAACGGTCCGCACCCGCCTCATCGCCGAACGGCTGGTCGGCGCGCCGACGTGGGGACGGTGCTCGTCACGCTGCTGGGACTGGTGATCGGGTTGACCTCGCTACGGGGCCGGCGCTGGGTCCGGGTCCCGTTTCAGCTGCTGGTGATCGGCTACCTGGGCTTCATCAACGGCGACATGGTGTCGCAGGCGCTGCTGGTCGGCTGGGCACAGCACGGCGTTCCCTGGCGGACAATGCTCGGCCCCCTCGTTCTGACGGCCGCCGCACTGCTGGTGCCCATCACCACCGGGCAGAACGTCTATTGCACGCAGGTCTGTCCCCACGGCGCGCTGCAGCAGTTGCTGAGGCCGCGGGGGGGCCGCGTGTGGCAAGTTCGCGGCAAGCTGCGTCCGTGGCTCGCCCGACTCCCGGCGCTGTTGCTGTTGTGGGTCGTCGTCGTGGCCATGTGCGGGCTGTCGTTCAGTCTGGTCGGTCTCGAGCCGTTCGATGCGTACCTGTTTCCGATCGCTGGCTGGGCGACGGTGACGGTGGCACTCGTGGGACTTGGGGGGTCGCTGTTTGTTCCGATGGCATACTGCCGTTACGGCTGTCCGACCGGTGGGTTACTCAACTACCTGCGCCGCAATCGTCTCAGTGGACAGGTGGGCTGGCGCGACCTGGTGGCGATGGTGTTTCTGGGTGTGGCCCTCTGCGCGTGGTGGAGCGGTCAGTAGGTCGCGACGAGTCCGCCGGGTCAAGGACGGGAACCGGCGTCGGCGTTGACGCGATGCCGGGGATGCGTTCCAATCTGGAGAGAGACCGAGACTGATTCATAAGGATCTGCCTGGTTCACCCGATGAGAATTCGGCGGTGCAGATCTGGAATCGAAGGGACGCACTATGCAGCCTTCAACCTGTGAAATCTGTGGCCAACCGGCAGTCGTACACGACACGGCTGTTCGTCTGCGGGCACCTGTCTTCCGGCATTTCTGCCGCGTGCATGGCCTGCCGCTGTGGCGGGCAGTTGTGGAGCAGGAGGCCGCCCGTTCGCTGCGGGCCCGCCGCGCTCAACTGGACGCCGAGTCGATCGTCCTGCAGGAGACACGGGCCGAGCTCCGCCGTCATCCTGGCGAATCGGCCGGATAAGCAGGGGGCCCCTCGTCAGCCGGCAGAGGGTCGGTCAGGGCGATCAGGGTTTGGCCTGGCTTCGGAGCCACCGCATCGGATGCGACGCAGGGTTTCAGACGGCCCGCATCGCTGATCACAAACAGCGGGATGGCGCTCCGGCCGTGCGTTTCCACGAAGTCGTCGAAGTCGAACTCCGGCGTCAGTCGCGTCGTCCGGATGATGGCACCACTGGCGAAGCGATCGTCCAGATACCGCGAAGTGGCCTCGGGCCGGAACAGAACCCGCGTCCGCACGCGCGGCGCGGTCGTCTCGTTGCGCTCGGTCCGTTGCCGGGGTGCGACCTGATACACCTCGGCACGCCCGAACAGCCCGCGCAGGTGTAGCGCCGCCAGCGCGTTCACCTCGTCGTTGGGTGTCATTGCGAGGAAGCGGCCGATGCCCCCCAGGTCCAGGCGGTCGAGCAGCTCTTCCGTCAGGATATTGCCGTGCCGCGTTGGCAGGCCCTCCATCCGCGCCGACTGGATGTTCCAGCGATTCGTGTCGACGAGCAGTACCGGAAAGCCGGCATCCTGCAGGGCATGGGCCATGGCGCGGCGCCGGCGTGGGCGCCTGCGAACAGCACCCCCTGCGGGTTGGCTTTGGCGAGTCCCAGCCACCGTGCCAGCGGGAACGCCGTGAAACCGTAGATGAACACCGTGCCCACGATCACGAGGAAGGTCGCGGTCACCAGTCCGCTCTCGGCCTCCCCCATCTGCAGCGCGAAGACCGACGAGACCGCCGCCGCCACGATCCCTCGCGGGGCAAACCAGGCCAGGAAGGTCTTCTCCGGACGGGTGAGACTGGAGTTGAGTGTCGAGATCCAGACGGCCAGCGGGCGGACCAGGAATAGCATGGCCCCCAGGAACAGCGCCCGCGCAGGCCGAGCGACGACAGCTCGTACAGATCGATTCGCGCCGACAGCAGAATGAAGAGCGTCGAGATCAGGAGCAGACTCAGGTTCTCCTGGAATTCGACGATATGATGCAGGTCGAGGTTCTGCCGGTTCGCCAGCAGCACCCCCATCACCGTGACAGCCACCAGCCCCGACTCGTGCTGCATCAGATTCGCCGCGGTGAACGTCCCGAGCACCATCATGAGTGCGACCGAGCTCTCCAGGTGATCCGGAACCAGATGCCGTCGCACCAGTGCGGCCAAAGCGAACGCGGCGAGCACACCGGTCACGGTCCCGGCCACGATCGTCTGGAGAAGTCCGGTGGTTGCCGCCCAGGTCGCCTGTTCGAGTCCCGCCTCGCGTGCTGCCACGCTGGCTTCGAACACCAGCACCGCCAGCACCGCCCCGATCGGATCAATGACGATACCCTCCCAGCGGGCTATTGGACCGACGCGGCCCAGCGGGCGAATCTGCCGCAGCAGCGGGCCGATCACCGTCGGGCCCGTCACCACGAGGATTGCCCCCAGCAGCAGGGCGGTACTCCAGTTGAAATCGAGCACGTACCGGGCCAGCACCGTCGTCAGCAGCCACGTCACCAGCATGCCGACGGTCAGCAGGGCCAGCAGCACACCGCCGATGTCCCGCAGTTCGCGCCACCGCAGCTTCAGGCTCCCCTCGAACAGGATCACCGCCACAGACAGCGAGACCACGGGAAACAGCAGGTTGCCGAAGTCGTCATCCGGACGAATCAGTGCCGCACCGGGAAAGAACAGGTTCGCGATCGGACCCGCCAGAAATCCGAAACCCAGCAGGAACAGGATCGACGGCAGTCGCAACCACGCCGCGATCCACTGGGCGGCGGTTCCCAGCAGGAACAGACTCGTCAGCGACAGGGCCAGGCGTTGAGCAGGGTCCATTAGGCCGGGATCGCAGTGAAGGGAAGGGGACGGCCTGGAACACCATCCTCGACGGGGGGAGGGTTACAAATTCAGGCCGCCGCATCCAGCAGCGCCTTCATCTCCTGCACGGCCTGCGTGAAGCCCACCATCACCGCCCGCGCGACGATGCTGTGACCGATGTTCAGTTCGCACAGGTTCGGGATCGCGGCTATGCGGGAGACGTTCCGGTACGTCAGCCCGTGCCCCATGTGCAGCAACAGCGCCTGCTGGACGGCGTATTCGCCCGTCTTCACCAGCGTCAGGAATTCGCGATCGCGAGCGGCCGGTGTGAGCGCATCGGCATACCGGCCCGTGTGCAGTTCCACGGCGGGGACGTTCATTCCGATCGTCGCATCGATCTGACGCTCGTCCGGATCGATGAACAGACTGACCTCGAGTCCTGCCTGCTGGAGCTGCTCGACACACGCCTGCACGCGGTCCCGGTTGCCGACGACGTCCAGTCCCCCTTCTGTGGTCACCTCTTCGCGCTTTTCCGGGACCAGTGTCACCTGATCGGGGCGGAGGTCGACGGCGATCCTGGTCACTTCCGGGGAGATGGCCATTTCGAGGTTGAGCTTCACCTGCACGGTCTCGCGCAGGACGCGCAGGTCGCGATCCTGGATGTGTCGCCGGTCCTCCCTCAGATGCAGGGTGATGCCGTCGGCCCCCCCCAGCTCGGCCAAGACCGCGGCCCACACGGGGTCGGGTTCGATCGTCCGCCGGGCCTGACGGATGGTCGCCACATGATCGATGTTCACACCCAGCAAGGGCATCGGACGTCCTCCGCGAAATTCACACACCGGCGAGTGTAGTTGGTGTGCAAGGTCCCGTCACGGCGCGGGCGAATCGAGGGGCAGCCGCAGCGGCGGCCTGGCCGGCGCGCCCTCACCAGCGGCGGGATGCCCCGGGGGCCCGCGCCGGTCGGGCCCGCGCGGTTGACACGTTTTCCGTCCGCTGATAGTCTCAGCCACGCTTCGCAGTTCGACCCAACGCGAAGCATCCCGGGGGATTAGCTCAGTTGGGAGAGCGTCTGGCTGGCAGCCAGAAGGTCAGGGGTTCGAGTCCCCTATCCTCCAATGCGACGTGTTGACCTCTTGACGTGTCGGCACCGTCTACGATGCACGTTCTGACGTGTACACAGGGGCGTCCTGATTGCTGGCGTTCTTCCACTGCTCCCGGGGCCGCGTCTGCCGGGCCTCATCTCGCATGGCCTGCCCTTGTCAGTCTCAGTCACGTCGGCGGAGCGCGCTCGGGTGACCAGTGGCTCTTACGCGATCGCTATTACGGGACGGGAAGATAGGTGTACCCGTCCGCCTGCTTATTGATCACCACGGTCATCGCTGCCGCGGCGATCGGGATGCCGTCGGCGACCTCTGCATCGGGGTACCCCTTGTAGTTCAGTGCCTGGCCGCATACGAAGACCTGTACGCCGGATCGCTGCAGTTCGCGAATCAGTGGCAGATTCGGATTCTCGTCGACCTGGAATCGCGCCTTGTAGGGCGCATCGCCCAGGACGGACCTGGTGGCTTCGCCGTGCAGCACGACGGCCAGCTTGACGTCCTGCGCCTGCAACCCGGCAGTCCCATAGAGATTCAGCAGTCGCGCCACCCGGTCCAGACTCTTGTTGATCTCCCCAGGCTTGGCTTCGGCGGTCGCATCAACGATCACCTTGACCCCCGCTCGCGGCTGCTCGACCGCGTGGGGACGGGACAGGACGCCGCCATGTTCAGGGATGATCGGGAACTCGAGTGCCGCCGGTCCCACCGGTGTCGCCGGTGCGGCTGTGGGCACCGGATGATTCTTGTGGGCTTCGTCGAATCCATGCTTGACGAACAGACTGACAACCTCAGCATGCGCCTGGATGAGCGGCACAACGGCTCGGTCCTTTGACGTTTCCCGGACGCGAACACCCTTGTCGGTATTCTCCACCGACATCGTGATCTCGGCGTAGTTCTGGAAGAGGGCGACGAACAAGTCGTCCCAGAATCTCAGCCCGCGCCCCTCCTTGATCCGGCGGTGCATGGCTGCCACATGCTCCTGGATCTTGGCGGCCACCGCGGGATCGTCGGACTCGGTCAGTGTTTCGACGCCGTCCTCCAGACGGGTGACGCGGCGTCGGATCTTGGCGTGCTGTTGCAGCAGTTCATGGAACACGTCCTGATCGGTGCGCATCTCAGGACCGGGGCCGCGCCCCATCCCACGGCCGAATCCAGGGCCCTGCGCCAGCTCCACCGAGTGATGTCCGGCATCCTGAAAGGCCAAAAGGTTGTCTTCCGGGAGCACCGCGGCGCAACTGGCGAGCACTACGGCGAACATGCAGATCTGGCGTGTCATGGGAACGGCTCCTTGGTGCTGAGGTGGGTCTGTCGAAATCGGTCCGGGAGGCCCTGGGGCCTCCTCTGCCAGTACGTCACCGGCCGGCGGATAGCGCCGCAGGCGACGGCGGTTCCGTCGCTGCCGATGTCGCACTGATGAGGAAACCTGTCGGGCATGTGAGTGACGCGGTGCAAGTGATCACGAGCTGAGATTGCGAACAATGACAAACAGGGCCACGGCCAGGATGGCCACGACGAAAACTTTCTGCAGGAGTGGGCCGGAGAGCCGGCGGCCGATCCGTTGGCCCGCGAAGAGCCCGGCGACTCCTCCGAGCACGAACAGCCCTGTGATGACCGGGGAGATGTCCCGTCCGGCCCAGACCTGCGAGGTGATCCCCGAGATGCTGACCAGGGAGATCACCATCAGTGATGTGCCCACCGCGCGGTGCATCGACATACCGCTGAACAGGACGAGAGCGGGCACGATCACGAACCCGCCGCCAACGCCAAACAGACCGGACAGCACTCCTGTCATGACCCCGACAATCAGCAGCAGCACGGCGCAGCGCGAATTCAGGATCAAGGCACCGGCCGCATCGCGGCGGCATGTGGGACCGTCCAGGGATGCGGGGGCAGGGCAATCCTGCGACTCGGCAGCGGCGCTCGACTTCGATGCCTGTTGCCACAGCCGCAGGGCCACGATCACCATCAGGGCGGCGAACGCCAGCAGTAGCGCGGTGTCGGGCAAGAGGCTGGACAGCCA
Organism: uncultured Planctomycetaceae bacterium; assembly: GCA_963715185.1. GTDB lineage: Bacteria > Planctomycetota > Planctomycetia > Planctomycetales > Planctomycetaceae > CAVPPT01. Next base: position 378,145 of record CAVQRG010000003.1, on the reverse strand, counting down.
GGTTCCGGCAGGGGCCCCGACCATGCCTGCCGCGGCAAACAGCAGTCCAGTCCGAAGCTCGACTTCACCCAGTTTCCAGCGATGGAGAAAGCCCACGAAGGAAGTGGCCCCGACCGCGGCCAGCGAAATTCCCACCGCCTCCTTTGTCGGAGTCTCGAGACCGTAAACGAGCAGGGGGACGGCGAAGATGGCTCCCCCGCCGCCGGTCAGTCCCAGGGAGAGACCGACCAGTATGCCGAACAAGATGCTCAATGTCGTCGTCATGGAAGATTCCCGGTCAGGCGACAGGGCCGGCGGCTAAGGCGATGCTGGACGACGGGAGATGCTGCTCCGGGCGACTCTCCTGCGTTGTGTGCGCCGATCCTCATCAACGTGCCGCATTTGTCCTGCCATCCTCCACACTCGACTCGGTACCGGGCCGTCGGCTTGTGACGAATCGTTTCCAGGCACCGACTCCGATCAGTGCCGGAGCCAGCACGATACACAGTGGGCAGGTTGCGCCCGCGAGCAGAGCGGTCCCTGCTCCCACAACCCCGAGGCCCGCTCCCATCGCCATGCAGGAGTTTGCGTCGCGGAGTTCATCGTTCCGGTTGGCTTCGACTGAGTCTGTCATTGGAACATCTCCAGCAGAGCGTTGATGATCAGCCCGACGGCCACCAGCCCCCACACGAGCAGGCAAGGGGGACAGATGCCTGTCTGGCAGGAATCGCAATCGCATTCGGAGCTGGCCCTCGTTTTCGCGCGGCCAGCGTTCTCGGCGGAATTTTCGACGACCCTCGTCATGGATGTCCTCCTCCCGCAGGCCCCGGAGCTGGTTCTGGGGGCGCCCGGTATCATGCAGGCACTGCCAACGCGCCGGTCACCGGCAGGCCGGCCGCCACCCAGGCGTTGTAGCCGCCCGACATGTTGGTCACGTCGAATCCCGCACGTTGCAGGATGCTGGTGGCGATGGCGGAACGTCCGCCGCTGAGGCACTGCACCACGACAGGCTGCGAGCGGTCGATGTCGCTGATCTCGCGCAGCAGCCTGCCGAGGAAGCGGTGCTCGGCACCGGGGATGTGCCCCTCGTGAAACTCGGTTGCCGCCCGCACGTCGAGCAGTTGAACTTCGCCGCTGTCAATGCGCTCACTTAGCTCTTGCGGACTCTCCGAGCGGTAGGACTCGGTTCGCAGCCCGCTCGCCTTGACCGCCGCCGCGTCGAACGATCCGCAGACGTTGTCGATGCCGATCGAACGCAGCCGTTTCATGATCTCCGGCAGGGCCGAGGGCTCCGCCACGAGGTGGAGCGGCTGGTCGTAATCGACGACGAATCCGGCCCACTGGACGAGCATGTTCAGCGGCACGTTGATCGTTCCGGGGACGTGCGCGGCGGCAAACTCTGGGGCCGGGGTCGTATCAATCGTCAGGCCCTTGCGGGCGATCTTTGGCAGCATGTCCGGCGCAGGGGACTTAAGGGGCGGAAGATTCCGCAGCAGTTCGGGCCCCTCCTTGTTCACGCGCTTCATCACTGCGAAGTAGAACGGTGTTTCCGGCTGGTCTGCGAGGATGTAATCCACGAACTCTTGCTCGTCATTGAACTGCAATGCCGGGTTGAACAGCTTCTCGTAGCCGACCGTGCTCGACGGCACCGCTCCCAGGCCTTTGCCGCACGCGCTGCCCGCTCCGTGGGCCGGCCAGACCTGCAGGTGGTCGGGGAGTTCACGGAACTTCCGCATCGAGTGATACAACTGCCGTGCGCCGGCTTCGGCGCTGCCCATCACTCCGGCCGCTGTTTCCAGCAGGTCCGGACGCCCGATCGACGCGACGAACACGAAGTCCCCGGTGAAGATGCCCATCGGCTGGTTGGCCCCGCCTCCTTCGTCGGTCAGCAGAAACGAGAGGTGCTCCGGCGTATGTCCGGGAGTATGCATCACTTCCAGCTTCACCTTGCCGACCCGGATAACGTCGCCCTGCTTGAGCAGTTGCGAGTCGTGTTGGTCGGCAAACTCATACTTCCAGTCCGCCGGGCCTTCATCGGAGAGGTACAGCCTCGCCCCAACCCGGTCTGCCAGTTCCCGCGACCCGGAGACGAAGTCGGCATGAATGTGTGTTTCGGCGGAACCGACGATCCGCAGACCTTCGGCCGCGGCTGCTTCGAGGTACGGGTCCACATTGCGGCCGGGATCGATCACGAGCGCTTCGCCGCTGCGCTGGCAACCGATGAGATAAGACGCATGAGCCAGCGACTTGTCATAGAAGTATTTCAGCAACATGACGACATCTCCTGTTCGTTCACTGCGAGGCTGACTTCGGCACGCCCCGCCCTTGCTTCAGTTGACCGTTGAAACACTGACCAGTTCATTCAGCGCATCGCGCAGTCCGGTTTCGCTGACCAGTCCGGCGGTGCGCCCGGCGACCTGGCCGTCGCGCATGAAGACCAGCGTCGGGATCGACGCCACGCGAAACTGATTCGCGAGCCCCGGCTCCGTGTCGACATTGACCTTGACGATCGTCGCGCGGCCGACAAACTCCTGCGCAATGCGCTCCAGTGTCGGGGCAAGCATGCGGCACGGTCCGCACCAGTCGGCATGGAAGTCGACCAGCACCGGAACCGGCGACTGCACGACATCCTGCTCGAACATCTGTTCAGACGTGTGCTTGACGTGATTCATCCGGGATCTCCTGTGTGAGTGTGATAGTGGTGCTTCCCCGCGCGACTCATCCGCAGCAGGGCTTCGATGAATCCTGTGAGCACGCCGCAGAGGTGTCCGCCTTGGCAGGTGCCGGCGCGGCCACCTGGTTCCAAGGCATGCGGGCGAGCATCATCCCCATGCCGCAGGTGTCGGTGATGCCGGCAAACACGAGGCCGGCGCCGACGAAGGCGGCGAGACCAATCCAGTAGGGGCTGACGAACGCTCCCAGGACCGATCCGGCCAGCACCAGCGATCCGGCGGCGATGCGGACCTGTCGCTCCAGGGAGATGGCCTTCTTGCCGCGCACGACTGGCAGGCCGGCCTGATCCCAGGCTTGTGTTCCACCCTCGACGCTGACCACATTCGTGGCACCGGCCGCCTGGAGTTTTTCGCACGCCTGCTTGCTCCGGCTGCCCGAGCGACAGATGACATACAGCGGCTGCGCGGAACCGTTGCGGCCAGCGGCCACGGCAGTCGCGTCCAGCTGATCGAGTGGGACGTTGCGGGCGAAGTCCACGTGGACCTCCTGATATTCCATGGGTGTCCGCACATCGATCAGTTCGGCCGTCGCGCCGGACTGCGTGACCTCGAACAGCTGCTGCGGGGTGATGGTTGTGACTGCCATGATGGTCTCCGGGAGTTCTGGTGGGACGTGTACGTGTCGATATATCGTGAACTGTCGAACTGTGTGGCGAAAAAACTCAGCGACGGGCCGCTGCCGCGTCGAACCGCTCCTCGATGCACTTCAGGATGTTCTTGAGGTGCGGCTCCGCGACGCGGTAGAACACTTTCCGTCCGTCCTTCTCACTCGTCAGGAACCCACACCGCTGCATCAGCCGCAGATGCTCGGACGCCATCGCAGGTGGCAGGTCACACGCCTCGGCCAGTTCGCCGACGGTGTAGTCGCCAGCCAGCAGCATTTGAATCATTCGTAGCCGATGCGGATGAGCCAGCACTCGCAAGCACTCGGCCGCCTGCCCGAGGGCTTCCAGATCGGTCCAGCGTCGCTTGGGTTGGCTCATGGATCGATTCCCTGTGTGCACTCCAATATATCGGAAGGTTCCGAACTGTCAAGTAGTCAATTCCCGGCAAGGCAGGCTTTTTCGGACGAAACGGGCAGGGGGGCGCCCCTCGGCCCGGCGCCGTCGTCCCCGGTCCCCCCGCGTGTCCGGTGGATCGTGGGCCGGGGACCCGAGGTGCGCCCCGCGGCGGCGGACGGTCCACGGTTTGTTCTCGTGCCTCGATGGGATATGTTCTTGGTTGACGTTCGCGCAGTCGACCGCCTGAGGCGGGCCCTGCCGCGCGTTCCCACCTGCTGCAGACAGTCCAGGATTCCGAACCGGCAGAGGCCCTGTCGGTTCCCGCAATTGACAGGTCGATGGACATCTCGATCTCTCGACACTCCGATCGTTGCTGCCGCGATTACCTCCCACAACACCGGATGCCCGAACAACACCGATGAAGCACTCGTCTCTAGGTCCCGTCTTGCTCTGCCTGCTGTTTCTCGACGCGACCTGCGCCGTCGGAGCGGATTTCGAGTTTCGCGACAACGAACGAGTGGTGTTCGTCGGCGGATCGCAGGCGGAACGCATGAATCTGTACGGATACTTCGAATCGCTGCTGCAGGCCCGGTTTCCCGAGAAGAAGCTGCTCGTCCGCAACTTCGGCTGGCCGGCCGACGAAGTGGGAAACCAGCAGCGTCCGAGCGACTACACGAAGATCGACAACCCTCTCGACGTGTTTGGTCCGGAGCTGTTTGTCTGTTTCTTCGGGTTCAACGAGCATTTCGCCGGAGATTCTCCGCAGGCAATCGCGACATTCCAGGAGCGGTACCGGCAGTGGATCCGGGAGGCCGGCACGAAGTATTCGAAGGAGGGACGCGAGGCCCGGTTCGTGCTCGTCAGTCCGATCGCGTTCGAGTCGACGGGCAGCGAACACCTTCCCGATGCCGACACCCACAACGCGACCCTGCAGAAGTACGCCGCCGCCATCCAGGCGCTCGCCGCAGAACTCGGTGTCCCGTATCTCGATCTGCTGACGCCCACGCAGACGGCGTTCGCAGAGCAGCCCGGTGCTCAGTACACGATCAACGGTGTCCATGCGAATGCAGCCGGTGCGCGGCTGATCGCCACCACACTGGACCAGCAACTCTTCTCGCAGGCGGCACCCGTCAACGTCGATTCCACCGGATTCGAACAGCTGCGAGCGGTCGTCAACGACAAGTCCTGGCTGCACCTGCAGGATTACCGCATGCTCAATGGGTGGTACGTCTACGGAGGTCGCCGGACCTGGGACACGGAGACGTTTCCCGGTGAGTACCGCAAGATTCGCAAGATGGTGGCGGTGCGCGATCAGTACCTGTGGGACCTCGCCGTCGGCAAGGACGTGCCCCCCCAGCCAGACGACTCGGGCACGGGTGAGGTGTTCATTCCGAACACGATGTTCGGCACGCGCGACGAGAATTTCCGCCGGATGCGAGAACCGACGACGCTCATCTACCCCACTCCGGAAGAGTCGATCGCACAGATGACGGTTCCCGAGGGGTTCGAGGTCCAGATGTTTGCCTCCGAGCGGGAGTTTCCGGAACTGGCCAACCCCAACCAGATGACTTTCGACAGCCGGGGACGGTTGTGGGTGTCCTGCATGGTGAATTACCCGCAGTGGCTCCCCGGGTCGTCGCGCCCCGGTGACAAGCTGCTGATCTTCGAAGATACCGACCACGATGGACGAGCCGACGTCTGCAAGACCTTTTACGACCAGCTCATCTGCCCGACCGGTTTCGAGTTCTACCAGGACGGCGTGCTGGTCGTGGATGAGCCGCGCATTCTCTTTCTGCGCGACACCGATGGCGATGACCGGGCCGACGAGGCCACACAGGTGCTCGACGGCATCGCGACAGATGACACGCATCATGCGATGGGAGCCTGGGAGTGGTCGCACGGCGGGCTGCTGCACATGCTGGAGGGCGTCTCGATGTCCACCACGCTCGAGACTCCGTGGGGCCCGTTTCGCAACCATGGGCCGTCCGGCGCCTACGTGCTCGACCCCCTGTCCTGGAGGGTTCGCCACTTTCGCACACCCGGGTACGGCAACCCGTGGTGCCTGGTCTTCGACCGCTGGGGGATGGGCATGGTCGGGGACGGCACCAACGCCCAGCAGCACTGGGCGAGTCCCCTGTCCGGCTACCCCGTCGAATCCCGGAGGACCCTGCAGCCCAACTTCGACAACCAGGGGATGCGACCCGCCGTGGGCAACGAGTTCCTGTTCAGTCGTCATTTCCCCGCAGAGGTCCAGGGGCAGTTTACGTATGCCTGCGTGATCAACATGCACGGCCTGCCGCGGTTCGAGCTTGGTGACGAGCCGGGGACCGCGGGCTTCACCGGTCAGCGCGTCGCCGATCTGCTCAGCTCCACCGACAACTTCTTCCGGCCGGTCGACCCTCAGATCGGGCCCGACGGGGCCTTATGGTTCGGCGACTGGTGCAACGCGCTGATCGGTCACATGCAGTACTCACAACGGGACCCGAACCGTGACCACGAACATGGCCGGATCTATCGGCTGGTTTACCAGGGGCGGGAACTCCTCGAGCCGACGCTGCAGGCGGACCGCTCGATCGACGAATTGCTCGAACAGCTCACCAGCTACGAGCTGCGCACACGGTACCGCGCCCGTCGCGAATTGCGGGCTCGCGACCGGGACGAAGTCCTCGCTGCCGTGGCGGGCTGGGTCCACCCCGAGGCATCGGCCGAACAACTCTGCGAGGCGCTCTGGATCCAGGAGAGCTTCCGCCAGGTGGATCCCGATCTGGTGTCGCGCCTCATGCAGTCGAAAGACTTCCAGGCCCGTGCTGCCGCGGTGCATACGGTCTCCAACGAGATGACCCGCTTCGACGGGGCGCTCGATGTCTTCAGGCAGGCGGTGCGCGATGAGCATCCGCGCCATGCGCCTGGAAGCCGTCCGCGCCCTCAGCTACGTCCAGTCTGCCGCAGCGATCGAGATCGTGCTGCAGGTCGTCGATCAGCCGCTCGACTACTGGATCGAATATACGCTGGAGCACACGTTGCAGGCCCTGAAGCCCTTCGGCGATGAGGCCGAGCAGGCCGGGACGTTCCTGGCCGCGTCCACCGATGCGGCCCGGCAGTACTATGCCGCGTACAAGCTCGATTCTGGTCCGGGCGGGGCGGCGATCCGGCCCCTCAAGGACGCGCAGGATACCGCACTCTCGCAGCGCAAACGTCTCAAGGCCATCCAGTCGCTGGCCGGCATACGCGGCGGCAAGCCCGACAAGGGCGTGGTTGTCTTCGAGCGCGTGTGTGCCGGCTGCCATCAACTGGGGGCCAAGGGGACCGCGTTCGGTCCGAAGCTCGATGGGATCGGCGCCCGCTATCCGAAACAGGATCTCATGATGCACATCCTCTGGCCGAACGAAAAGATCGCCAAGGGCTTCGAGACGGTCCTGGTGCTCACCTCCGAGGGCAAGACCCTCACCGGCTTCATTCTGGACGAGAACGACGAAGCCCTGACTCTCGGTGTCGCCACCCCCGATGGCAAAGGTCTGCGCGTCGTGATTCCGCAAAGCGACATCGAGGCCCGGCAGGACATGAAGGCCAGCTCGATGCCCGAAGGTCTCGCCAAAACGATCGCACCCTCCGAGTTCCTCGACCTCGTCGAGTTCCTCGGCGAACAGCTGGTGGGCGTCGACGGCTGGATCGAGACGGGTCTCGCCGACCGGGGCAAGCTGCGCCGGCAGGGGGAATTCGTCGAGATCTCTCGCGATGCCCAGCTGCAACTGGGGCCCGGCTTCGCCGGACCGTGGAGCCGCGACGCCTCACTTCTGCTTAGTGCGGCCGACCCCGATCAGCGCGAGTTTGCCTTTCACTCCCCGAATGCGTCGACCAGTCATCCGGCGGTCGTCATCCGTCTGGCCGAGCCGGCCGAGATCCGGCACATCGAGATCCAGAACCGACGCAACCCGAAGTTCCACGCGCGGGCCCGGGATCTGGCGGTCTGGGTCTCCGACGATGGCCAGTCGTGGCAGCAGGTCTGGAAGTCCGCGCAGCCGTCGGGCGAGTATGCCATCGAGCTGCCGGCCGGCACGCGGGGTCAGTATCTCAAAGTCGGTCTCGAGGGCGAGGGCATCCTGCACCTGAACCAGATTGTGGTCTACGGACCCCGCTGACAGGGGCGTCCCACACGCGGCCACCGCGATCGACGACAGGCTCGCTGCCAGGCGCGACTGGTGTAACTCACCGACGGGCCGGGGGCCGTGCACTCAGCCGCCGACCTTCTGTCGCAGCTACGCCAGCACTTGCTCGTCCTGGTGGCGAGAGGTGCAGGCCGCGCGTCTGCATGGACGAGAGCACGTTCGTATGCCCGCCGATACCACTGCTGGGTTTCCGGGTCGGCCGTCGCCCATTTCCACCACCTCCGGGACTTCGCACTAGCCGTCTCGGCGAGGTCGGCCAGCTTGACATAGGAAACCCAGAGGTCGCGCTGCCACTCGGCGTTGGCTGGGATCGCTGGCCGCCAGCCGCTCGCGGATCGCCAGGGCCGCGCGATAGGCGGCCAGCGCCGCGCGCGCGTCCCCCTGCGCCGCAGCACGTCGCCCACCTTGTTGTGGCTGACCGACAGGTCGCGCTGCCAGCCGGCGTTGGTGGGATCGCTGGCCGCCAGCCGCTCGGCGATCGCCAGGGACGCGCGGTAGGCGGCGAGCGCCCCGGCGGCGTCGCCCTGCGCCAGCAGCACGTCGCCGACCTTCTCGTGGCTGACCGACAGGTCGCGCTGCCAGCCGGCGTTGGTCGGGATCGCTGGCCGCCAGCCGCTCGCGGATCGCCAGGGCCGCGCGGTAGGCGGCGAGCGCCCCGGCCGGGTCCCCCTGCGCGCAAGCACGTCGCCGATCCTGTCGTGGCTGACCGACAGGTCGCGCTGCCAGCCGGCGTTGGTCGGGTCGCTGGCCGCCAGGCGCTCGGCGATCGCCAGGGCTGCGCGGTAGGCGCTCAGCGCCCCGGCCAGGTCGCCCTGGGCCACGCAGCACGTCGCCGATCTTGTCGTGGCTGACCGACAGGTCGCGCTGCCAGCCGGCGTTGCTCGGGTCCGCGGCCGCCAGGCGCTCGCGGATCGCCAGGGCGCCGCGGTAGGCGGCCAGCGCCCCGGCCAGGTCGCCCTGGGCCAGCAGCACGTCGCCGATCTTGTTGTGGCTGACCGACAGGTCGCGCTGCCAGCCGGCGTTGCTCGGGTCCGTGCGCCGCCAGGCGCTCGCGATCGCCAGGGCCGCGCGGTAGGCGGCGAGCGCCGCCGGCCAGGTCGCCCTGGGCCACGCAGCACGTCGCCGATCTTGTTGTGGCTGACCGACAGGTCGCGCTGCCAGCCGGCGTTGCTCGGGTCGGCGGCCGCCAGGCGCTCGCGGATCGCCAGGGACGCCCGGTAGGCCGCGCAGCGCCCCGGCCAGGTCCCCCTGGGCCACGCAGCACGTCGCCGACCTTGCTCGTGGCTGACCGACAGGTCGCGCTGCCAGCCGGCGTTGGTCGGGTCGGCGGCCGCCAGGCGCTCGGCGATCGCCAGGGCTGCGCGGTAGGCGGCGAGCGCCCCGGCCAGGTCCCCCTGGGCCACGCAGCACGTCGCCGACCTTGTTGTGGCTGACCGACAGGTCGCGCTGCCAGCCGGCGTTGCCGGGGTCGGCGGCCGCCAGGCGCTCGGCGATCGCCAGGGTCGCGCGGTAGGCGGCGCAGCGCCCCGGCGCAGGTCCCCCTGGGCCACCAGCACGTCGCCGACCTTGCTGTGGCTGACCGACAGGTCGCGCTGCCAGCCGGCGTTGCTGGGGTCGGCCGGCCGCCAGGCGCTCGGCGATCGCCAGGGACGCGCGGTAGGCGCGCAGCGCCCCGGCCAGGTCGCCCTGGGCCACGCAGCACGTCGCCGACCTTGTCGTGGCTGACCGACAGGTCGCGCTGCCAGCCGGCGTTGCTGGGGTCGGCGGCCGGCCAGGCGCTCGCGGATCGCCAGGGCTCGCGCGGTAGGCCGCGCAGCGCCGCCGGCCAGGTCGCCCTGGGCCGCAGCACGTCGCCGACCTTGTTGTGGCTGACCGACAGGTCGCGCTGCCAGCCGGCGTTGGTGGGGTCGGCCGCCGCCAGGCGCTCGCGCGATCGCCAGGGACGCCGCGGTAGGCGGCGCAGCGCCCCGGCCAGGTCGCCCTGGGCCACGCAGCACGTCGCCGACCTTGTTGTGGCTGACCGACAGGTCGCGCTGCCAGCCGGCGTTGGTCGGGTCGGCGGCGGCCAGGCGCTCGGCGATCGCCAGGGTCGCGCGGTAGGCGCGCAGCGCCCCGGCCAGGTCCCCCTGGGCCACCAGCACGTCGCCGACCTTGTTGTGGCTGACCGACAGGTCGCGCTGCCAGCCGGCGTTGGTGGGGTCGGCGCGCCGCCAGGCGCTCGCGGATCGCCAGGCGTCGCGCGGTAGGCGCTGCAGGGCCCCGGCCAGGTCCCCCTGGGCCAGCAGCACGTCGCCGACCTTGCTCGTGGCTGACCGACGAGGTCGCGCTGCCAGCCGGCGTTGGTGGGATCGCTGGCCGCCAGCCGCTCGGCGATCGCCAGGGACGCCCGATAGGCGGCGAGGGCCCCGGCCAGGTCCCCCTGGGCCAGCAGCACGTCGCCGACCTTGTTGTGGCTGACCGACAGGTCGCGCTGCCACTCGGCGTTGGTGGGGTCGGCGGCCGCCAGCCGCTCGGCGATCGCCAGGATCGCGCGATAGGCGCTGCAGCGCCCCGGCGGCGTCCCCCTGCGCCAGCAGCACGTCGCCGACCTTGTTGTGGCTGACCGAGAGGTCGCGCTGCCAGTCGGCGTTGGTCGGATCGCTGGCCGCCAGCCGCTCGCGGATCGTCAGGGACGCCCGGTAGGCGGTGAGGGCTCCGGCCACGTCCCCCTGCGCCAGCAGCACGTCGCCCACCTGCTCGTGACTGACCGACAGGTCGCGCTGCCACCCGGCGTTGGTCGGATCGGCGCCGCCAGCCGCTCCAGCCGATGCTGCACCGGCACGGACGAGCTGCAGCTTGACCGGCAGCCGGGCGTCGTTTTCCAGCGCGTCCCGGAGATCGAACTGATAACGGTCGCAGAGCCGGTGCACCTGTTCGGACGACAGTTCATCCAGCTCCAGCAGCGACGTCACCCATTCCAGCTCGGGATCGGGCTCCAGCTCCGGGCCGGTGAGGATAAAGTCGGCCAGCGTGCGCGTCGCCCCCGCCAGGTCCCCGGCCGTCAGAGCTCCGGCGTAGTATCGGGCGGTCCGCAGCCGGTCCCCCGTGCCGATCAGATGCCACATCAGTTCGGTCTGCCTGAGCGGATCACTGCCCGGCAGCGTCTCGAGGTGATCGGCGATGACGGTGTGCAGGTCGCGCAGGTAGCCGTCCTGGCGGAAGCTCCGCCGCGCGACCGCCAGCCGCATCTGCATGTGGAAGAAGTCCCACTGCGAGCACGCGCCCCGCTGGACCAGATGCGCCCGGAACGATCGCCGGAGGCCGGCAAGCCACAGGTCGCTCCACTCCACGGTCGGCTGCTGACTCGGGATCGACCAGCGGGCGGCCCGTGGGAGCAGCGCCTGCAGGTCGGACTCGCGCCAGCCGTGCCGGCTCAGCGCCAGCAGATCGGCAAAGGCGCCCGCGGCGCCGCGTCCATGGATTTCCTCGGTGCGTTCCAGCAGTTCCCCATACAGCTCGGGGATGTCGGCCGGGAGGTCTTGCGCCACGTCGAGCATCATCTGATGCAGCCGCGCCTCGGGGGTCCCGGCGTAATGCCGCTCGGCCCGGGCGAAGTCGTCGGCATCGAGCAGGTTCAGCTCTTCCAGTGCCAGTTCGAGCCAGAGGGGATTGCCGGCCGCCGGCAGGTCATCGGCCCGCCGCTTCTCGAGCAGGATCTGCAGCAACTGCGGATTGAGGCTGCGGTGATGCCGCCCGCAGACCGCCCGGGCGATCGCACCGGCTTCGGCAAGGTCGAGCAGCGGCAGATCCACCAGTTCGATCCCGTCCCTGCGGGCGAGCGCCTCCGATTCGGTGCCGGGGATGGTGGTGGCGATCAGCCGGGCATTGGGCGGCAACAGTTTGGGCAGCCAGGTGAGATGGCTCCCCCGGGGAGTCCGTTCGAACTGGTTGAGGGCGTCGATCAGCAGGACGACGCGCTGCTGCGTCGCGGCCCGGGAGAGCAGCGCGGCGAACTGCTCTTCGATCTCCTCGCGCGTCGACTCCTCGGTGAGGGGATCGTCGATGCCCACCGCGCGGGCCAGTTCTTCGACCCAGCGGCGCAGCAGGGAATCGACCTGTGTCGAGCGGGGAGAGATGCCGGCCGCATGCGCCAGCAGCAGCAGATCGTTCCGCCCCTGCAGTTTCCGATACAGATGCGCCAGCAGCGCACTCTTGCCGGAGCCCGATTCGCCACACACGCACAGGCCCCGGGTGCTGGCCTCGGCGGCCGGAGTGTCGGCCAGCGCCACGAGCTGCTGGGTGATCTCTGCGCGACCCAGAAAGCCCCGCCCCCGGCCCTCGATGAACTCATCGAGCCCGCGGCGTTCCTGCTCCTGCCAGCTCGGATCCGGCTGTTGCAGCCAGGCCTGGGTCTCGGTGTCGAGATCGCGCCACAGGTCTTCGAGCACCTGCCGGCCGAACTCCTCCAGACCGGTCACTTCCTGCTGCCCGGCATCCCAGCCGGTGGTGTAGTGATGGACCCGTCCCGAGAGTGACGGGTCGCGCTCGATGCGCGCCTTGAGGGCGTCCAGACGTGCCGCGGCCTCTTCCGCTGCGGGCAGCCCGGTGTGCCGATCGCTGTACAGGGCGGCGACCTCGGGAGGCATCTCGTCGTAGGGGAGGGGAGCACGCAGATAGAAGTGGCTCCTGCGCTTCTGGTCGGTGCTGTCGAGCACGCCGAACTCGATCTCCAACGCGGTGACGCTCTTGCCGGCGACCTCGGTCTCGAAGCCGGCCTCGTCGACGGCCGCCTGCATTCTCTCGGGGGGTGGGACCCAGCCATAGCGGTCCCCGACGAGGGCAATCAGAAACGGCCGGCTACGCTTGATCTCGTCCAGGCAGACCCGGAGCACGAGCAGTTCCTTGCTCTGCTGCTCGTCGACAGTGACCGTCTCGACTCCCCAGCGGAGGTCGATCGGTGTCAGATGATGCCGGCGTTCGCGCAGGCGCTCTTCGAGTTGCGGGAAAGATGTGCGTGCGCAGATAGTCCCGCTCCGCGTGCATGTCGCGGAAACGTGGAACTGAGGAAGAGGGGCGCGCAATCCACTCAGTCGCCATCGCTGGGCCCTCGGTCGGGAAGGAGGCCATCCTACCCGGCTTGGACGCGCGGATCGACCGTGGCGCTCACAGATTCCACCTCGGCAAACGCTGCGAAGCCAGACTCCGCCGGGCCCGCGTGAGTCGACGCCCCATGCCTCGACACGTGTGCCGCTCGTCACGGATTGCGGCGGGCGAGTGGCTGATGACAGGTTCACTCAGCGGGCGGCGTGATCTCGCAGCATCAGTGCTCGGCAGCGGATGCGGCCCTGCCCGGGGAATTCTTCTTCGCGTCCTGCTTCTTCCGGGCGGGCATGCGGAGGGGTCGTAATCGGGGTTCGGACGCATCATTTCCGCACCGACATCGCGCCGCCAGGCATCCAACTCGCGCCGCATGTCGCGGACAAGTTCGCGTTTCTCTTCGGCGAGGTTGCGGGTTTCGCTCAGGTCGTCGGTGATGTTGTAAAGTTCAACACTTTCGGGATCGAAGGTCTCGATGAGTTTCCACGGGCCTGTGCGAATCACGCTCGAGGGCACGCTGGACGGATGCGTGTTGTAGTGGGGGTAGTGCCAGAACAGGGAACGCGCAGCGATGCCTGCGGTACCGGTGAGCAGCGGCTCGAGGCTCACACCGTCACGGTGCTGATCGGGACGCAGACGCTGGCGGGCGGCGGCCAGGCAGGTGGGATACAGGTCGGTGCTGATGACGGGCTCGCTGACAACCCGGCCCGGTGTGGCGATACCCGGCCACTTGATGATCAGCGGCACACGGATGCCCCCTTCGTAGTACGCACCCTTGTTGGCACGCAGCGGGGCATTGCTGGTGGCGCCCGCGAAGCCGCCGTTGTCGCTGGTGAAGATGACCACCGTGTTGCGCTCGAGTTCGAGGTCCTGCAGGGTCGCCAGCACGCGGCCCACGCTGTCGTCGATACTTTCCACCATGGCCGCATACTCGGGGCGGCCCTGTCGCTCGGCCTCGGGAACCTGCTCGTACTTCGCGATGACATCCGCTTTGGCCTGCAGTGGCGTGTGGACACCGTAGTGCGGGAAGTAGAGAAAGAACGGTCGCTGGCGATTGTCCCGAAGAAACTTCACGGCTTCGTCAGTCAGGCGATCGGTGAGATACTCGCCCGGTGCCCCATCGGGCAGGACGTTCCACCGGGCCCGAAGATCCGTGGTCGGAATCCGCCAGTTACCGTCGTAGGGAAAGAAATAGTTGCCCGGTGCGCCATGCCCATTGCCGGCGATGTTAATGTCGAAGCCATGATGTTCAGGCAGGGAAAAGGGCTCGCTGCCCAGATGCCACTTGCCGATGCTGGTCGTGCGATAGCCGGCTTCGCGGAGCGCTTCGGCCAGAGTGACTTCCTCCACCGGCAAGCTGCGCAGAAAACGTCCTTCGCGCAGCCGCGCGTGTGGATTCCAGCGTCCCGATGGCAGCCAGTCGGTGAGCAGCAATCGCGCGGGATACTTGCCCGTGAGGATGGCGGCGCGGGTGGGTGAGCAGACCGCGCAAGCAGCATAGGCATCCGTGAACCGCGTCCCCTCGCCGGCGAGCCGGTCGATGTTCGGCGTCTGGTAAAACGTGCTCCCCTGGCAGCCGAGATCCCTCCAGCCCAGGTCGTCAATCAGAAACAACACGATATTGGCAGGCCCGGGCTCCGCGGCCCACGAAGCAGCAGGCCCCGCCGTCAGCCACAGACACAGTACGGCCGGAATGCTCAGACGGAGCCTGGCACGGCTTACGAGCGTCAACGTCGTAGCCGGTCGAGGCGAGTCACGATCGGTCAGGGCGTTCATTTTCGCTTCTTCTTTCGCTTGAGCGATTCCGCATCGGACTGGGGCAGGTGCGGTCTCAGTTGCGCCTTGACGGCCGCGAATTCCGGGTCGCCGGCGAGGTTGTTCCATTCGTGGGGGTCGTTGTTGTGGTCGTAGAGTTCTTCGCCGCCGTCCGCGTAGCGAATGTAGCGCCAGCGTTCCGATCGGAGCGCATGGTGTCCCTGTCCGTGAGTCGTCCGCGCGGGACGATCCCAGGGGGTACCGGGGTCTTCGAGCAACGGCATGAGACTGGCACCGTCGAGGCCCTCAACATTCGGCAGCGCGCAAAGTTCGTTGAGTGTCGGAAACAGGTCGATCAGTCCCACGGGTCGGCTGGTCCGCGTGCCCGGGACCGTCACACCCGGTGCCGCGATGACGAACGGGACGCGCGTCGAGCGTTCCCACAGCGTGAACTTGTGCAGATGCTGCTTCTCACCCAGATGCCAGCCGTGGTCCGACCACAGCACGATGATCGTATTGTCGGCCGCCGGACTCGCATCGAGTGCTTCGAGCAACTGGCCGATCAGCGCATCTGCAAAGGCGATGTTCGCCAAGTAGGCCTGCAGGAACTCGCGATACAGATCTGTATGCAGCAGCAGTTCATAGTCGCCACGGCGGCTGGCGGCCATCGCCTGTCCGGTGGCGGGCAAGTCGTTCAGATCGTCTGCGTTCAGGGGGGGCAGGGTGATGGCCTCCGGCGGATAACGCTCGAAGTACTGGCGCGGAGCATAGAACGGCAAGTGGGGACGATAGATGCCCGCAGCCAGCAGAAAGGGCAGGGCCGGTGGACGCTGCAGGAACTCCACGGCCCACGCGATCAACCGGCCGTCGCCCATCTCACGATCTGGCTTGTCGAATGGGCCCCAGTCGAATTCCCGGGGATTGTCGGGCGGCTTCGCGAACGACTTCACAGCCTCGAGCTGATTCAACGGGAACCCATCCGGCCAATCAAAGCCGCTGACATCCTGGCCGCGGGCCAACTGGTCCTGGTAGTGGCTGTCAAACACCTGGTCGAAGTATTCGTGCCAGTCGCTGCGGCGATTGAAGCCCGGCATGTGGTGGTTCAACTTGCCGCCACCGGCGACGTGGTATCCGTGCGACTTGAAGTGCTGAGGGATCGAGGTGATTCCCGGCAAGGCCTCATGCCAGATGACGCTGTTGTCATAGACGCCGGTCGTTGCCGGCTGACGGCCTGTCAGCGTGGCGACGCGCGACGGGTTGCACACCGGCGCTGCACAATGCGCGTTCGTAAACAACAGACCGCGCGAGGCCAGGCGATCGATGTTTGGTGTCTTCACATCGGGATGGCCGCCCAGGCAGCCCACCCAGTCGTTCATGTCATCGACGACAATCATGAGGACGTTCGGGCGCGCCGCATCGGCGGCGTGCACCGCCGCCACCGGGAGACACAACTGAGCCATGAACCAGATCGGGTACAGCGAAGGTCTGCGATTCACGGTGTCTTCCCCTTCTTCTTGCCGGGCTGTGCGGATGGCTCGACTGGTTCTCTGCCGAAGAAGTAGTCGGGATAACCCCAGGTGCCGCTTTTGCTTTCCCCCTTCGTGCGTTTGGCGGTGACTTCAGCCTTCAGTCGCTGGAGATGAGCTGTATTGAGGAGCGGATCGGCGGTCTGTTCGCGCCAGGTCGCGAGCTGTTGCCTGAGTTCCGCGAAGGCCGCTGCATGTTCGGGCGCAGCGCCGAGGTTGCGGAACTCGAAGGGATCGGCCTGCAGGTCGTACAGTTCGAAGCGCGGGGGCCTTTCCATCAGCGCGTAGGCCGCGCGGACGTCCGGTGCGGCACTGGCGACGGCCGCCGTCAATCCGCCCCGGAAACCGTGCTGGCTGCGTTCGCTGGCGTCCCTTTCGAGCTTGCGAAAGGTGTCTGCGAATCCGGGGTTCACCTCGTCCGGCAAGAGGTTCTCGATCAGCTTGTAGCGGTCGGTGCGCACGGCGCGCTGAGGGTAGAAGTTGGCAGCGGCGGCGTGTGTGTGAAACTCGCTGAACAGGTGGGTGCGCCACGGCGCCGGCTCCCGGGCCAGCAGAGGCTGCAGTGGCCGGCCGGCGAGTCCCGCGACTGGCGCGGCCCCAGCAGCCATGAGCAGGGTGGGCATCAGATCCACGGTCGAGACCAATTCGTCGCGCACCTGGGCGCGACCTGGCCGGGCCAACGCATGATCAGCGGGATACGCACGCCGCCTTCGTAGCTGGTGCGCTTTCCACGCAGCATGTCGGCGCCGTGATCGCCCAGGTAGATCACGATGGTCTGGTCGGCTTTGCCCGACTCCTCCAACACGCCGAGCAGGTCTCCGATGAGCGCATCGAGCCGGCTGAGGCAGTTGTAGTAGTCGGCCACCATCTCGCGCATCTCCGGCGGGTCGATCCCGAAGTAGTGCATGGCTGTCACATCGGCTCCGGTGAGCGGCTCTGACGGGAGTCCGTCGACCTGCCGCAGCCATGGATCGTGCGCGTCGGGATAGTTCACACTGAGAAGGAATGGTTCCTCGCTGTCCGCGATGAACGACGCCGCGTAACTGGCATAGTCTCCCAGGTTCTTGCGCCGAAGTTGGCCGTGGGTATCTCCTGGAAGTCGAACGGGAACGCGGCTGCGGGATTGATGTGCAGCTTGCCGATGATCCCCGTGCGATAGCCGACGGCCTTCAGGCTGCGGGGCAGGTTCGGCGTGTCTTTGCGATACAAACGAAATCCCCACGTCGCCAGGCCGATCTGCCCATGCTGGTGCGGATACAGACCTGTCAGCAGGCTGGCGCGCGACTGACTGCACCCCGCCTGGGTGACATAAGCGCGCGACAAACCGAACACCCTCTGCGGCCAGGCGATCCAGGTTCGGTGTCTGCGCAGTGGAGTCACCATAACAGCCAAGTTCCGGACCATTGTCCTCAGAGACAATCAACAGAATGTTCGGGGGGGCGGCCAGCACCGGCGGTGCGACCGCCAGCTCGATCAGCAGCAGGGTGTAGAGCAGAACGGCGCGGGTCATCGGGCGTCTCCGTCTGACGTGCCGGCGATCCACTCCAGCGGAATTCGGGTGCAGACGATCGTGCCATCTCCTTCGTACAGGCACAGCAGGGTTCCGTCGGGAAGGACGGCGAGGTCGGAGTAGGCGCTGGGGCCCGATTCGAGGGTTCTGCTGACGGGCCAGGTGCGGCCATCATCGCGACTCAGCTTCAGGGACAGGTTCTGCCGCGGACCCTTCGTGGCAGGTATCTCCCGCCCCTGTTTGTCGCGGGCGAGGCTGTGGGGATTCGAGAAGATGAGCCAGCCCGGACGTGATGGGTAGGACACGATGCTGGCCATGCAGATCGGTTCCCAGAGCTGGTCGTGAAAGGCCGGCCGACTCCAGCCGGTGGCCCCGTCGGGGCCGATGGTGATCAGCTTGCGATTCGCCTCGGAGACGCTGCGCGAAACCAGAATGACGCGGCCATCGGAAAGCGTGGCGATCATTGTCTCGTTGGGATCGCCGTACTCGCCGGCATCGGGCACAGCGATCTCGCCGGCCTGCCAGGTCTTGCCATGATCGTCGCTGTAGATCGTTGCCGTGGCAGACGGCTTGTGCTCTCCCACGTCGCCGTAGGCGAGCCAGATAGGGACGACCAGCCGCCCGGTCGCGAGCTGCACCCCGTGGCCCGGGCCGGTGGCGATGACCTTCCAGTCGTACGCCTGCCGAAACGACTCGAAAGCCGCGGTGATCTCGATCGGCTGCGACCACGTCAGGCCGTCGTCGGTGCTTTGCATCGAGAAACATCGCGCATAGTTTACGCAATACACGAACTCGATCGCGCCCGTCTGACGATCGACGATGGCGACGGGGTTGTTGACGGTCTGTTCCTGTGCACCGGACTCCGGCTTGCGGGGATTGCCCTCCATGCGTTCTCCCCGGTGGGCGATCTGGACGGCGTCGGACCAGGTACTGCCTCCGTCGGTCGAACGTCGCAGGTGGATCTCGATCTCGCCCCAGTCGGACTTACTGTTCCTCGCGCCTCGCAGTACGCGAGCACCGTCCCCTGCGGTGTCACAACCATGCCGGGAATGCGATGTAGCGCGACACCGTTCATCCCCGCGGGAAACACATCGACCTTGCCAAGCGATGGGGCATCACCGCGGGCAACCCCGGCGAGCAACGAGAGGGACAAGGCAGTGCAGACGATTCTCATGGCGTTCGTCCTTCAGCTTGAATGATCCAGGCGAGATTGCAGCGGGCGAGGGTGATGTTTGTGTAGGCCCAGTCGCGGTTGGGTTTCCTCCGGGGTGTGTCCGTGCCGCATTCGTAGAGACACAAGACCGTTCCGTCGGGCAACACAGCACGACGCCCGGCCAACAGACTTTGCTTGCCGTCAGGGGTTCTTCTGCTTCTTCTTCGACCGGGTCTTCGACGGGAGTGCAGTCGGCTTCTCCGTCGTCTTGAGTCGCGCAGTGAGCACCTGATCCATGGTTGAACTTAGTCGTTCCCGGGCCGTCGCGTCACTCCCGGCGATGTTCCGCCGTTCGATCAGCGATCCGGCAGCGCTGTGAACGCTGGGCGATGAGCTGTAGTCGTACAATTCCTCCGCGAGCACCTCGCGGCTCTTCCAGTCGATCCAGCGTGTGTAACGCTGGGCATCCGTGCGAATCGAGTAGCCCATGACCTCGGGAGCCCCGGGTTTGAAGGGGCGTGAAAACTGGCTCAGCACCACATCCCGGCCGGTGTGACGGGGATCCTCCAGGATCGGAACCAGGCTGCGGCCATCCAGGTCCGACGGCAGGTCCAGTCCCGCCAGCTCGGCCAGCGTAGGGTAGATGTCGACGTACTCCGTCAAGGCGTCACTGGCCTGCCCGGGATGCTTCAGCCCGGGGGTGCGGATCAACAATGGCACGTGGGTGTCGAGTTCGAAATTCGTATCCTTGCACCAGTGATCGGCTTCGCCGAGCGAATAGCCGTGATCTCCCAGGAGGACCACGATCGTGTTCTGGTCGAGTCCCGTCTGCGAAACCGCGTCGAGCACCCTGCCGACCTGTGCGTCGACATAGCTGACACAGCCGTAATACCCCCGACGCAGGTCCGATGCCTGACGCGGATCGACTCGCTCATCTCCCGGCACGTCCCGATAGCCACCCAGTTCCAGGTGATCCGGATAGGCTTGCGGAGGTGCTCCGGTCGTCCGAGGCCAGGAGGCGAACGACTCGAATCGCTGGGCAGGTTGCAGGTCCCAGTACCTGCGTGGCGCATTGAAGGGGAGATGCGGTTTGAAGAAGCCGACGGCCAGGAAAAACGGCTGATGCGAGGACTGCAGGTGATGCAGGGTCTCCATCGCTAGGGCGGCCAGTTGGCCATCGGGATAGGCGTCATCCGCGACATCGGCAGCCTCGAAGGGGGCCTGTTTGCCGTTTCCGTGATTCTCAGGCAACACGTAGTTCTGCCAGCCGTCGCCACGCAGAAGGGAGGGGACCGACCACGACGCCGGGTCGTCCTCGCGCACGTTGCCACTGAAGACTTTACCCAACGCCTGGGTGTGATACCCATTGAGCTTGAACAGTTGAGGCAGTGTCACGAGGTAGGGCAGCGTCGACCGAAACTGATGGCGGTTGTGCCACACACGGGTATGATCAGGGAGCCGCCCCGTCAGCAGCGAGGTTCGCGACGGACCGCAGACGGCCTGCTGGCAGTAGGCCCGGGAGAACTGACGGGACGATCGAGCCAGTCGATCCATGTTCGGTGTTCTGGCGAGCGGATCGCCGTAGCAGCCCAGCGCTGGTCTCAGATCGTCGATGACGATGAACAGCACATTGGGTGGCTGCGGCGCATCAGCGTCGTCTGCCCGGATGCCCCCGGCCAGCACTCCGCCCAGCAGCAACGATGTCTTGACGAGCCGGGCAGTGTGCTTCACGAGGGCTCTCCTTTCCCGGAATCCAGTGTGAACAGCGTCAGGCCGGTCAGGTCCTTGTTCGATTCGCTGAGGAAGCTGGCGAGGTACCCGACCGTGAGGCAGGTTGCGATCCCGATCGTGATGTAGAGATACCCGCTGACGCTGGTGGCCAGGAAGAGCCAGCCCATCATGCCGGTGCCAGCCGCCGCACCGGTCATCGCCCCCACCGCGTTCGCGCGCCGCGTCAGCACGCCCAGCATGAACAGACCCCCGAGGATGCCCATGAACAGCCCGACCACCTTGATGAACGTGTCAAAGAGCGATGTAATCGTGGGGTCAATGAAGATCAGGCCCAGCAGCGTGCCTGCGAGGCCGGCACCAAACGTAATGCCGCGCGCCGCAGTCAGGTAGTGCCGATCGCTCGTACCGATTCCAAACGGACGCATCCAGTCGGTTACGAGTGTCGTCGCGATGGAGTTCATGCTGGTGGACACAGTCGACTGTGCCGCCGAAAAGATGCCTGCGACGACGAGCCCGGCGATGCCGACCGGCATTTCGCGGGCGATGAACAGCGGAAACACCTGGTCGGTCGTGATGGTGGGATCCAGTCGCTCCGGGTGGGATCGGTAGTAGGCGTGCAGTGCGGTGCCGATCCCGAAGAACAACAGCGTGGCGGGGATCGTCAGGACCGCATTGGTCCAGATCGAACGTGCGGCCAGCCGCTGGTCCGGCGTCGTCATGTATCGCTGGACGACTGCCTGGTCGGCTGTGTACGACGACAGATGTTGCCCCAGGGCCCCCAGCACGACGACCCACACCGCCAGTTGAGTGCTCGTGCCATCCCAGTGCAGATTCAGAAGACGGAACTTGTCCTCGGCAACGGCCGTATCGAACGCGCTATCGAAGCCGCCGTCCGTACCGGCCAGCAGCAGGGCCAGCGCCAGCAGCGCCCCACCGAGCAGCACGAACGTCTGAATCGTGTCGGTCCAGATCACCGCTTCGATACCCCCCATGGTGCAGTACACGATACTCAATCCGCCCATCAGCAGGACGGACTGTCCGGGTGTCAGCGGCGTGGCGACGGCCAAGGCGAGGCCGGTCAGCGACATGACGACCGCCATGCGGAACAGGTGAAACAACGTGAAGCTGGCGCTGCCGAACAGCCGCAGCCCGCGACTGAAACGCTGCTCGAGGTACTCGTAGGCACTGGTGGCATCGATTCGCCGGTAGAACGGCAACGCGACGTACACACCGGCGAAGGCGACGACGGGGATCATCAGGTTTCCGATCGCATAGACCCAGTCCTGGGCATAGGCTTTCGACGGCAGGCCCGTAAAGGTCAGCGAACTCAGCATGGTTGCGAAGATGCTGCAGCCGGCCGCCCACCAGGGGATCGTCATGCCGCCGCGAAAGTAGTCATCCGTGCTCCTGTTCTTCCGGGCGAAGTAGGCACCGACCCCCAGCATCGACAACAGATATCCACCGAGCACGACATAGTTCCACAGGCCGAAGCCTTGGTCGGGCACCACAGGAGCGACGCTCCAGACCGCCGTCGTGCGAACGCGCGGGCGAACCTCGCCGCTGGCGATGATGATGCGGTCCTCCCACAGAACCGGTATCGTGGTGACCTGGTTCTGGGGCGTCGCGCCCAGCGACACCCACGTATCGGTAATGGTGTGATACCCCAGTGCCTCTCGGGGAAACCCGGGATGCGCATCCCGCAGTTCGTCCGTCCTGTGGAACAGCGCCCGTCATCACCCCCGAGAACAAACAGATGACTCTGGCCGAAGCCGATGCCGGTGCCGGCACACACGCTTCTGGGCAAGTCGCGGCGTTGGCGCCACTGGCTGGTGCGAGGTGTGTATTCCCAGGCATCCTGCAGGAACCGCACGTCGCCGTCTGCATCTCGGCGACCACTCATCACGTACACGCACTCGTCGTAGCCGTTGTGCTGCCGGGCGGTCACGTTGAAGGCGCGAGGTTCCTCCGACCAGGCCTCGAGTTCACGCCAGCGGAACCGCGCAGGATCGTTGCGCAGCGACAGGTCCAGAGACCAGAAGTTGTTCAGCGCCGTGTCGAGCCCGGTGCCACTTTGTCCGCCGGCCAGATAGATCACCTGGTCGACCAGGACTGCCTGGCCGTAGGCACAGGCGCGCGGCAGCGACGGGTACTCCACCTGCTCGAACGACGCACTGTTCGCGTCCCAGCGCAACAGGAACACGCCGTCGAATGTCTGTTCGGCATCGTTGCCACCGAGGCAGACCACACCCTCGGGCGTTGATACCGCAGCACCGTACGCGATGGAGTGTGTTAGTCGACCACCATCTCTCCAGGCGTAACCGGAGGCGAGTTTCTCCAGCACGTGGATCTGGTCCCGCCACTCCTTGTCGTGCTCCCAGACCGGGCGGGGGAAGTTGGCTCCTCCCGCAACGATGAGGCGACCGTCATGCACACCCACGAACGGTCCGGCAACACCGAGGTCCCCGGGAAGGGGCGGCAGCGGCGCCCAGTCCAGTCGAAGGGCCGGAGCAGGGGGCACCTCCGTCTCGTCCGCATCCGCACGGCAGAGCACACCGGGCCGCATGCCCAGAACGAGGCCCAGCGTCAGCAGCAGACAGGTCGTCGTGCGACTCACGTTGCGTCTCCCCGACCGACAGGAAGGCCCGGCTCGATCCAGGAGAAGAAGCCGAGAGAGTCGAGTTCTGCCTGCAATGCCGCGGCCTGCGCGGAGGTGAGTGGTGTCACCGGCAACCGCGATGGCCCGCAGTCGACACCCACCATCGACATGATGGCTTTTTGAGCGGCGCGTGGTCCGTAGGGCGGAAATGTTGCGCACGATTGCCTGCGAGCGAGACTGTTCCAGGCGAACGGTTTCCAGGTCCCCCTCCGCGAAGGCGCCCAGCAGCCTGCGATAGATCGGTGCCGCGAAGTTATAGGTGCTCCCCACGGCTGCGCGCGCCCGGCGGCCAGTCCGCACTGCAGCATCTCGTCGAGTCCCCACAGCATCTCGAAGCGATCGGCCGCATACTCCACGCACGACTGGAATTCGAACACGTTCTGCGAAGTGAACTTGATCCCGCGCAGGAGGGAATTCGCTCGGCGGACAACCGCAGGATGTCGAGGGCCGGGAACGACACGCCGGTCACGGCAGGGATGTGATAGTAGTAGAAGGGCAGGTCGGCGCACGGCGGCAATCTCCGCCATCGACGCCACCAGTGTCGCGACCGAGTCGGGTTTGAAGTAGACCGGACTCACGGCCGAGATCGCATCGGCGCCAGCCTCTTGCACATGCGCCGCCAGTCGTCGGGACTGTGTCAGGCTGTCGCTGCCGACCTGGACGATCACCGGCAGCCGACCCGCCGCGGCCTCGACGAACGCCTCGGCAACGAAGCGGCGCTCGTCGCAAGCCAGCGAAGGGCCTTCACCGGTACTGCCCAGGACATACAGCGCGGCGACTCCATGGCCGACGAGGCCCTGCACCATCGGTGCAATGGCATCCCGATCGATCGATCCGTCGTCCCGCATCGGAGTGAAGGTCGCGGCGACGAGTCCAGTCAGCGGCGCGGGCAGGGGAGGCATGGCTGCACTCATCGGGGCGGTCAAAGCCGTTGGCGGGTTGAGGCACGCCACTGGCGAGGAAACTGTCGGAGGTACGAGATGTTCGAGCCGGAAGCTACGCAGTCGGGTGAATCTGCAGATGATAACCGATCTGCCGATGCGTAAAATCGACACGAACAACAAATGCATGTGCAAGCTGACCACTGCCCGGTGAGCGCCGGGACAGGGGAATAAGTAGCGGACGATCCCGTCACGGTACCGGCAACCGGGTCCGGAGACACGGCAAAGCGAGCAACCAGCCTCGGCGCAGTCCCGACAGTCTGGCTGTCGAGCATCACGAGCCCGCTGCGCGGCACCCACGAGCCGCTACGCACGGCCGATTGTCACCGGGCAGGGACTTATCGCCGGCAGCAGGCCCCGGTCATGACACGTCCGTCTCCCGATGCCGTGTCTCTCGCTCCAGCGGCAGCGCGGTCCCGGGAGAGGCGTGTATCGGTGTGTTCAGGGAGTGCCGGCTCTCTCTCTCTTCGAACCCGCGTCCATGAAGTTGAATCCCGCGGCCTCAGCCGGCACCTCAATGTCGAGGATGCCCGGGCTGATGTCCATGTCCATCTCGTAGCCGACAAACAACGGTGTGATGGCTTCGGTTTCGATGGTCTCGTCCCCCACTTCGTCCGGTCGCTTGGAGTAGGCGGTGACCCGGACAATGTGTGGTCCCGGGACGATGCCCTGCCCGCTGAGGCTGGTGTCAAACTCTCCCACGACGATCTCAGCATACCCCGAAGGAGCCTGGTGCCCTTTCTGCTGGTCCGGCAGAAACTCGACGTCTCCAAAGATGATCGGCAATCCGTCAAAGGTCGCCGTTCCCTGGATGTCGACGCGACGGACGGCGTCAGGCTCACCACACCCCAGAACGGCGGTCAACCCGGTGAGGACAAGCAAGTAACAGGCGCCGGAACCCGGTTTGGCGATCATGGGAGACGCTTTCGTTGGGGTGAAACAACAGCAGCCACTCGACGGCTGGCCGAAGAGTGGCTGCGACGGTGTCGAGTTGATGACTAATTGATCGGCAGGACCAGACCATCTTCGCGGTGAGCCGCCGCCTGGTACGTGTTGAAATCGATGTTCTCGGACACAAAGTGCACCGATCCGTCGCCAAACAGGAAGTGAGCTCCGCCCGGGTGATTGCTGCCGAAGCGGACATCATTGAACAACCGGGTTGCCACACCGCCCGAATAGCCCGAAGGACCGATCGGACGGTTGATGTTCTTGCAGGCGTAGCTGGCAAAGTTGTTGTTTCCGTTGCTCGCACCTTGAATCCACGCCCGGTAGCTGTTGCTGTTGGCTGGCTTGGAGGAGATCTCTCCCACCATAAACGTGTTGGAGGTGCCGTCGAGCACATCGCGCATCCGCACCCGACTTCCGCGGTAGAGCATCCCGCCTGTTGCGTGATTTCCGTGGTCCGTCGTGTTGTTGTTGGCGTTGTTCATTTCCCAGTTCCCCGTCATTGGAGCCGGCTTCGGTCCCTTGGGGCCGGCGACGCCGTAGTAATGGAGGGTGAAACCTTCGCTGTTCGTGGACGGCTTCTTGTCGCGTACCCGAGCGCTGGGGCAGTGCAGCAGCTCGAGCGACGTGTCGCGGTACTGTCGATTGTTGCTCGCCGCGGGCGTGGTCGTGTTGTAGAACTTGTTGAAGTCAAACCTGTTGTACAGAGGGGCCTGGTCGACAAACGGCAGCAGCATCACATGGAACGGGAAGTTATTGACCGGGTTGGAGGTGTTGTTGTTATTGAGACCCATGGCGCCCATCGGGAAGACCAGGTGGGTGTCGTGATAATTGTGCAGAGCCAGTCCCCACTGCTTGAGCTTGTTCTTGCACTCGGTCCGGCGTGCCGCCTCCCGAGCCTGCTGCACAGCCGGCAGCAACAGCGCGATGAGGATCGCGATGATGGCGATCACCACGAGCAGTTCGATGAGTGTGAATCCGCGCTTTTTTTGTGGACGCGTCATGATGACCCCGTTGGCGAGAGACAGACAAAGCAGGAAACGCAGCAGTCAGGATAACGCAGAAGAAGGAACTCCATCACGGTTCATTTCGTCTCGGGCCGCCAATGACCTCGACGCGACCCCCACCCTCGACGTTGAACGTGTCGGGGACCAGACCGTCGGAAGTCACGTCGGCCGTCAGGCCAGACGATTCCGGATCGGCCACCTCCTCAGCGGTGACCCATCGATAGCGGATCGGTCGGCCCGATGCCGAGGGATCCTCGGAGTTGTAGTCCTCCGGGAGTTCACCAACGAGTTCCTTCTTAAGAATGCCGACTCGATAGCTGCCGATCGGCATGCCATCGTCGGCACCATACGTGCCGATCTTGAACTTGCCCTGACTGTCGGTCACACCGGACGAGGGGCGCTTGTATTCGCTGCCATCGGCGATCTCGACAACCTGAAAGACGACCTGGACACCTGCGACAGGCTCACCGTCGACCGTGACCGTACCTTCCACGGGAACCAGTGACGGACGTCCGTCTCCACCGCAGCCCATAGTAAGCAGGGCGAGGGCACCAATTCCAACAACGAGGTATTTCACAGGCACTGCTTTCGACAAATGACGCGGTATGTGCCCACGGGGACTTGTCAGAAATCGCCGAGGGGGTTGCCGTCCTCGATATTGAACAGATTCTGATACGTGAAGTTGCCACCCGTTCCCCCGGCACCTCCCAGGGCAGGGTTCGAGTCGATATTCTCGCTGATGAAGCGGACGGCCCCATCGGCCATCAAGAACTGGGCTCCCCCTTCATGCTGACTCGCGGCCACAGCACGCGTGGCATCTGCAGGCGTGTTCTCGATGTAGCAGTTGGTTGTGGCATCGTGAGTCCCGTCAAACGGTGTGTTCAGTTCGGCGTGAGCGGAAATGATGCACAGCCGAGAGCCGGGACAGCCGCGATACGCTCCCCACGCGGCGCCGGTCGAAATGCGATTCGTCAGCTCGAACAGTGACTTCTCACCAGCCAGAAACGTGTTGGACGACCCGTCGAGTATATCACCGACACCACGGGTGACTGGTGTACTTCCCGCGTTCGGAACCACTGCGATCTGGTTATTCATCGCGTACATCAGTGTGGCCATGTACGACTGAAACTTGTTGTGGCTCTCCCCCGTGCTCGAGGGACACAGAAAGCCCGGGATCACGGTGGCAAACAGACTCTCGGTCGTGCCGGCTGTGGCGGTTCGGTAGTCGTTGACATCGGACATGTTGGCAGGGTCGCGAGGCACGCGCGAAGGCGTTCCGATCCCGATCTGGTTATACAAAGGGCCCTGGTCCATGTAGGGCAGGATGCGGATGCCCCAGCCCCAGGCATCGGCACGATCCATGTTGTTGCCGACGCCGTCGGCTGTTCCTGCGGGCGGAAACGACTTGAAGACATCGTGATAGTTGTGGAATGCCAAGCCCAGTTGCTTCATGTTGTTCTTGCACTGCGTCCGGCGGGCGGCCTCGCGCGCCTGTTGAACGGCGGGCAACAGCAGCGCAATCAGAATTGCAATGATGGCGATGACGACGAGCAGCTCGATGAGAGTAAACCCTCGCCGACGAATGGACTCTTTCATGGCGATACCTTTAGGAGCTCGCAGGAAGACAGGGGAAAGGCTCAAGCAGTATAGGGAGTCGCAAGCACTGCCCCACCTGTACCTCTACCACGCTGGGGACAGCCGCGTCAAACCCGCGGCGTCTTTTGCCCCATGTGGTGCCGCTTGCGTCTGCCTTGGGGCGCAGGGCTGCGCGGGCTGCAGACGTGACCCAGGTGGAGCACACGCGAGCGCCCCGCTGATCTGCATTCGCGTGCCAGTCCGGCCGTGGGGCCTGCAGCATCAGGCCGGAAGAGCCAGGCGCACCGCGAGGTTCTCGAAGCGACTCTGCGTGTGAGCGAGAGAGTTCCGGCGCGAGCAATGCGGGGAGTGGGAGCACACGGGTCGGCTTCCCGAGACTCCGCGACATCAGTTTCAGGCCGGTCCTGAAATCGGAGACACGCTGTCCCCCACCAACACGAGTGGAACCCTCGCATCCTTGGGGCACTGCCGCGGCCTGGCGCTGTTGCGGCCGGATCGCGCTCAGCCCGCCTGACGTCGCTTCCGGGCGGCGTGACGGAGGGCCGTCTCACTGGCCGGACGAAACGCCCGCAGCAGGGCATCGGCATCGCGATACCGCTTGCGGGGATTGGGATCGATCGCCCGACGGATGACGTTGATGAGATCGGGGTGCACGCGTCCGCGGAGCTTCTGATAGCCCGGGGGCGGCCACTCGAACGGCCACTCGGGCCACTTGCCGGACAGCATCCGGTACATCACCAGGCCTGCCGAGAACACGTCAGACCGCAGTGAGGGTTTGCCCATGGCCTGCTCGGGGGCCATGTAGCCGACCGTCCCCGTCCCCGATCCACGAACGGTCTTCTGGGCCACCTTGGCGATGCCGAAGTCGGTCAGCTTCAGCCGATTGCCGGCGAAGAGGATGAGGTTATCGGGCTTGATGTCGCAGTGAATGATGCGATGCCGGTGGGCGAAGGCGATCGCCTCGAGCATCTGTTCGGAGTAGTCGAGGGCCGTGGGGAGCGACATGCGGCTCTGCAGTCGATCGGAAAAAGTCCGCTCCCCGAGCGGAAAGGCGATGACGAAGTGTCCGTCGATGAAGGCCGCGTTCTTGAGCGGAAGCACGTTCGGGTGCTCGAGCTGGGCAGCCAGTCGCACCTCGTGCCGAAAGTCGCTGAGGACGTCTTCGGTGATGTTGGCGGCGTGGGGAATCTTGAGGGCCACGCGGACGCCCTCGATGGTGTCCATGGCGCGAAAGACCGAGGCGAAGCCCCCGTCGCTGAGCTTCTTTTCGATCCGGTACTTGCCGAGTCGTTGTCGGGCTTTGAGCACGATGAGTCCACCCCCGCCTGGAGTTGAGCTGCGCTGTTCTCACCCGGCTCGGCGCCCGCACAGAGAGAGGGGCGAATGCACTCGAGGCCGCAACGCCGGAGAGGTGCACAGCATCTTCCTTGAGTCTTAATTCAGTATCGGCTTTTGACAAGCATCCCGCCCGTGGGATTCTGCAAGTCCCTGCAGGCGGCTCAGCCGTCACGTTTTGAACCTCGCGCTCAGCTCTCGATGACGCCGTCCGGCAGCTGCAGCGGGGGACGCTGGCCGCGCTCCCGCAGCCAATTGATGCCCCGGCAGACGTGCGGCCGGCGCAGCAGGGCAATCTCGAGGCGGCGTTTGCCGGGCAGATCAAGCAGCGCGACACCCAGCAGGATGGTCAGAACGCCCTGTCCCGGCAGCACCAGCAGCGCCAGACCGAGCAGGATGAATCCGGTCCCCAGTAAGTTCTTCGCGATCCGCAAGGTCCAACGCAGGACCGGGTGCCGGTCCATCCACGACTCTCCCTGAGATCTGTCCTCGCGCACAAAGTAGTCGGCTGGCATCAGGCAGAGCAGCAGCGGGACGATCACCATCGAGGCGAACACCGTCAGCAGGGACGAAGCCGCCGTCCACCAGATGAGTTCCGGGTGCGTTTCCCACCACTTCGGCATCAGCCGCATTCCTCAGGGGTCGGCCACACATGATAGTGGGCTCGTCGTCCGGGCTGAATGCCGCACGCCGGGTCCCGTGGCCACCTGCGTCTGCCAGCATTGACCATCCCCGCGCAGATCCGACAATGACCCTGCCTGCAGTGACATCACATGAATGCCCGATTGCCCTTCCCCCGTTTGACAGATCCGGCAGAACCGGCCGCTGTTCGAGCAAAGGTCCGTCACGGATGACGACCCCCAGCCCGGCACCTTCCGATCCTCCCGTTCGCATCTGCCTCGTGGCGTTGCATGCCCTGCCGGTCATCGATCCCACGGTACGAGGTGCTGTGGGGGGGACCGAAACACGGGCGTGGACGATTGCGCAGGGGCTGAGTGCCCGCGGGGACGCCGATGTCAGCTTTGTCGTGCGGCAGCCGGGCGGGTCGGCCCCGACCACGCGTCACGGCGTCCGCATCCTCCCGAGACCCGATCGCCTGTACGCGCTGTACGAGTCGGTCGGCCGGTGTCTTGAACGACGGTCACGGTTTCCCTGGGTGGCGGTTCGGCGGTGGGAAGCGGGCCTGTTGTGGCAGGTGCCCGTCCTGGGTCTGTCGCGGCTGCTCGGCGCGGGACACCGTGATCCCCGGAAGCCCGAGACATTCTATCGGCAGGTCGAGGCGGACGTGTTCGGCACGTTCGGGGTGCAGTCGAACTCTGCGAGAGTCATCGCTTCCGCCCGCGCCGACGGGCGTCCCGTCGTGTTGTTCATCGGGTCCGATGGCGATCTGGATGAGCGCTACGCCACGACGTCCGACTACGTCAGCCCTTATGGAGATCGGGCGGAGGTCTCCCGCTTCATTCTCCAGAACGCGGACGAGATCGTGGTGCAGACCGACCTGCAGCGGCAGTGGCTGCAGGACCGCTTCGGACGCGAAGGATTCGTCCTGCCGAACCCCTTCGATCTCGACGCGTGGGACGCGACGGCCAAACGGCCGTTGCCCCCCGAGTTCGACGACCTCCCGGCCCGGTTCGTCCTCTGGGTCGGACGCGCCGAGGAGGTCCACAAACGCCCCGGACTGTGCCTTGAACTGGCGCGGCGGTGTGCGGAAGTGACGTTTCTGATGGTGGTCAACCCGAGGGATCGCGTCGTCGCCGAGCGACTGCACCGGGAAAAGCCGGCGAACGTCCGGATCGTTGAGCAGGTCCCGCCGGACGTGATGCCGGTCCTGTTCCGCCGGGCCGCAGCGCTGGTCAGCACCTCCTGTCTGGAAGGCTTTCCGAACGTGTTCCTGCAGGCGGCGGCATCCGGGGTCCCGATCGGGAGCCTCGAGGTCGGGGCGGAGTTCCTGCAGGCCGCGCAGTGTGGCGTCTGCACGGACGGGGACCTGCAGCAACTGGCGGACTTCGTGGAACAGATGTGGGAAAGGGCCGCCACGGGATCGCCCTCAGTTTCTCCCGGACGGGACTATGTGAGGGAGCGGCATGATGTGCACCACCAGATGGAGCGGCTGCAGCAGCTGTTGGCCGCAGTGGTGCGCCGGTGGTCGTCGGTCGCCTCAGGCTGACGGCGGGTGGTTGCCCGCGAGGGCCGTCGTCTGCCAGGCGAAGCGGGGACGGATCACGGGGCCCGCCCACGAACCGGAGTACTCGCCGCGCATCGCCCCGGAATCGTGGACCTCGAAGGCGAGGATCCCTTCTGCCCTGGCATCCACATGTCCCACGGTACGCCCGATCATGGCGGAGATCTCGTAGGTCTCGTCGTTGAGGAAGTTGCCCGGCAGCGTGCAGACCGAACGGTAACGCCCCGGAGGATGGGGCCGGTCGAACCACTCGTCGCGCGTCAGACTGGCGGAAGGGCCATTGAAGGTTGAGAGCACATGGGTTTGTGAGGCGGTCTTCAGCCAGAGGCTGGTGTAGACATGCGTGTCGGGATCCAGGACCTCGTACTCGATTTCGATGTGGATCGGCTCGGCAATGTCGACGTTTGCTGTAGTGCTGACGTCCCCCTCCTGCCGCACACGAATCGCCCGCAGCCTGAGAAACTCGTTGCCCGGGGCCTGGGCGAGATTGTCCCAGAGGACTGTGCCGTCTCCCGATCCGCTCATGGCGGAGAGATACTGACGGACCACCTCCTGGGGACTGCCGTCGCCGATCAGCTCGCCCGCATTGAGGAACAGCACGCGTTCACATTCGGCCATCACGGTTGGCATGTTGTGAGAGACCAGGATCACGGTGCGGCCCGACCGGCGGACTTCGCCCATTTTGCTCAGACACTTCTTGCGAAAGCCGGCATCCCCCACGGCGAGGACCTCATCCACCAGCAGAATGTCTGGCTCCAGATGGGCCGCCACGGCAAAGGCCAGCCGCATGTACATGCCGCTGGAGTACCGTTTGACCGGCGTGTCGAGGAACTTGCCGATCTCTGCGAACGCGACGATCTCGTCGAGCTTCCGCTCGATCTCGGTGCGGGTCATCCCGAGGACCGCCCCGTTGAGAAAGATGTTCTCGCGACCCGTCAGTTCGGGGTGAAAGCCGGTCCCGACCTCCAGCAGACTTCCGACACGCCCCCGCACACCGATCCGTCCGGCGGTGGGGCGGGTGATGCGGGCCAGCAGCTTCAGCAGCGTGCTCTTGCCCGCCCCATTGCGGCCGATGATGCCGAGCATCTGCCCCGGCGGAATGTCGAAGGTCACGTCGCGGAGTGCCCAGATGAATTCGTTTTCGCCGGGCGTGTCCGCCGCGGGCCGGCCCAGGCGGCGCGGGGTGGTCCACACGCGTCGGGCGAGCCCTTCCAGCGATTCCGATAGGCGCAGGTACGTATGGCGGGTGCCCAGTTGGTACCGCTTCGAGGCTTGCTCAACGCGAATGACGGGGAGCGACATCACGCCTGTCCGTTTACGATGGCAGGGCCGTTGACAGGGACTCGGACGGGTTACGGAGCACCGGTGCGCCCAACTCCGCGTTCCGCAACAGACTGCGACGCAGGCTCTCCACCTGTTCGCCCAGTTGCTCAAGCCGCTGCCGGCTGATGTGCGCCGACTGGCAGACCGCCTCCAGCTCCGGAAACAACCCGCCCGCCAGGCGATGTTCGGCCAGTTCCTTCGCCAGGGTATTGATGCGTCGCTGGACTCCTCGCCGCAGCCGCCGGGTGAACAGAATCACCAGCAGCCCGGTCCACAACAGGAAGAAGAGTGCCGCCGGAATGTAGAAGTCGGTCGAGAGCAGGGGGGTGTTGAGGACGGCCGAGTCGTAGAAGAAGTTGCGTCCCATCCGGTACAGGACGTACACGACGTATGCCAGGAACAGCAGCTCGTACAACATCCGGACGAAGACTCCCGAGTTCCGCACCGCGAGGTCGCTGATGACGTCATCGATGCGCTGCTGGGCATCGTCGATGAACTCCGACTCCATGCGAGCGGCCTGGGACCGCAACGTCCGCAGCCGTGTGCCGGCACCCCCCGCGGGCACGTCCTTGTTCCAGACGTCTTCCAGGTGCGCCGCGTGGACATGGCCGGCGATGATCAATTGCGACTCCCGCAGGAGGGCATCATCGAGACCGAGGGTCCCGGCCCGCTGCAGGGCGGCGTTGGCCGACTTCTGTTCTTTGTGTCCTTCGAGCCAGCGCATGCCCTGCAGGGCCCCCACCAAGGCCATCTGCGCAGAACTCCGCGCCGAAACAGCGTCGTCGAGGCGACCAGTGCTCCCAGCCCGTGATAGATCCGTAACACCAGGGAGAACGGGCTCATGCCCCACAGTTCGGTCACCGCTCCCAGGATCCGCCGCTCCCACAGATGCCGGCACTGCGACAGCTCCCGGTGCAGCCGGGCGGACATCTTCTGCCGGAGCGATTCCTGCTGCTCGTTGAGTGCGGTCTCGAGTTGCGCGATTTCACTCCAGCGACCCGCCACGATGTCGCGACACCGTTCGAGCGCGGCATGCATGAGGTCGAGCAGGTTCGACCGTCGGACACGGGTGCGTTCGGAGGCCGCCAGTTGCCGCGTCAGCAGGTCCATCAGCCGCCCCATATCCCCCGAGGGCCGGTGGCCGGCGCTGTTCGGCAAGCGCCCGCAGCGAATCGACATAGAACACGTCGGGGACTTCGTAACGATCACTGAGATGCTTTCGCCAGTCGTCGCGGATGTCTTCGTCGAGTTCGGCATGCGTCTGCACGAACACCAGTCGGCAGCCGGTCGCCGCCTGTCCCAGTTCCTCGACAATCCGTGCCGAGCGATATTTCTGCTGTGTGGAGGTGTAGATCAACACATCGCAGTGTGGCAGGACTTCATGCAGCCGTTCGAGGTTACTCCCGGGCGTGTCGCTCTCGTTCGTGTCGGGGTCGGGGCAGTCGAGAATCACGATATCGCGCAGCAGGTCGGACGCGCGCTGGACGACTTCGAAGTCTTCGAGCGGTAGCCCGAGGGACTCGACATCGGTCTCGGTATGCGTGATGAGCACCGTCCTGCGCGTCGTGGGACGCTGACGTCCCGAGATCGTGCACTCTGTCCCGATCAGCGCATTGACGAGGGCGCTCTTGCCAGTTCCGGTGCCACCGAAGGTCGCCACGATCAGTGGTGCTTCCAGACGGATTCGCAGTGTGTCGACACGGTCCAGCACGCGGTGCACCAGTGATTGCGAGCGGGCCAACGGTTCCCAGGGAGAATCCTCCTGGGCCCAGTCCGTGAGCCGGCTTGTCAGCTCATCAACCTCGGCCAGCATTTCGAGGTGGGCGATCGCGTTGGTGTTCATGAGCGAGGCTTCGAGGTCAAGGCCACGATGGGAATGCGACGTTGTGAATCATGTCTGCTGAGGCTGGACCGGCCGGGCCGCCGCCGGGGCTGGCAGGTCGCGTTCGACCTCTTTGACCACTCGGTTGACAGCCGCCAGCGAGCGCTCGACCTCCCGGAACTCTGGCGAACTTGCAGTGTGGGCAGCCGACAGCAGGTCTTCCGGGAGCGACCCCAGCAGGTGTTCCTGCAGCAGTCCGGCCAACCACGCCGCCCGCCGCGCGGTGAATGCCGCATGCAGCCGGCGGAAACGCGCCTCCAGATAGCCGGCACTCGTCGAGGCCGTCCCGCTGATGGCGGTCTCCCCGACGGCCGCAGCGATCGTGCCCCCGGCAATGTCCCCCGCAATATGGATGGCCGACTGGAGCGCCGTGTCCGTCAGGGCGGTGACGGCTGCCGACCCCACCGGTCCACCGGCAATGAACAGGACGACGCTCGTGGCGGGTCGCGCCGCCGCGGCCACCGAATCGAGCTGCCGGAACAGCTCGTAGGACCGCGGGCTCTCCTCCCGAAAGCTGGCCAGTTCGCACGAGACCAGTGATCTCAGCTCGCCTTCGAGGTCGACCTGGCGATGCGCCTGCTCGATCGTCTGCAGCAGTTCTCCGCGGGACGTCCCCCCCAGCACCGCATCGAGGCGCGGACGCAACAGGTCGTTGCCCAGCTGGCTCATCCAGGTGAGTTTGTCGTACACGCTCCCGACTGCAACGAGGATGGCGTTCCACTCCCGCTCGCGGTACCGCTCGATCGGCGAGGTGGACTCCCCCTGGACGCGACCCTGCACGAACCGGAACGGGGCCGTCAGTCCGCGACCGACTGTGTTGTAGAAGCCATGCACCCGGGCCGTCCAACCTTCGCGCTGCGCCGCCCACCACGTCCGGATCTCGGCGACAAGCAAGGCGTTGGGGACCTCCGGCCAGGTGTCGATCTCGGCCAACTGGTGCGTCGAGAGCAGCTCCGCCGCATTGGCGAATTCACCGCTGCGCTGACGAACTTCCGACAGGTAGACGGGTACCCCCTGGGTCTCGCTGCACAACTTCCGCAGTGAGCCGCTGAGCGTCTGCAGTTTGATGTCCGCGAAGTGCAGCTCCGACAGATCACTGAGCAGGTTGCGCGGTGTGTCGGCCGCGGAGGGAGCACGCGCTGTCGCATTCGAGGGTGAGTCACCCCCGGCGACGGGCGGCGTCGCAGCCGCGTCCAGCGGCCAGTCCCGTTCGTAGAACGGCAGGCGGTTTTGTTCCGCGGCCCGGCGATCGTTGGGGGACAGGTAGACATGCCGCGGAGCGATGCCGGTCTGTTCGCAGAATGTCCCGACCCACAAAGGCCAGTACTGCTCATCGTCGGGAAGCTGGCACTGGTTGAAGACGATAACCACCAGCTTGGCCTCGCTCGCGGCCTTGCGGAAGAACTCCTTCACGGCGGCATCGTTGTACTTCTGTTGCGTGAGCACCGCGACCAGTACGTCGGCAGACCGGCGGATCTGGTCGGCCCGTTCCCAGTTGATGCGGGCCTCGCTGTCGATATCGGGCGTATCCAGCACCAGCAGGTTCTCCGGCAGCGAGGGTTCCTCGTGCCAGAACAGCCAGTGCGTGTTGTCTTCACGCATGGCATCCTCCGGGACACTCGACGGGCTGGGAGTGAACCCGGGAAAGAGCTGCGTCAGGTCGTGCCGTTCGGCAAACCCTGTGGGCAGCAGCAGCGTGGGATGTTTCGTCCCCGACGCGAGCGGACTGGGCGAACTGGCGCGACTGCCGGCGATGTGATTGAACACCACGGTCTTGCCAATGTTCGTGCCTCCGACCACCGCCACGACCAGGAAGGCCTCATCCCCCAGCTGGGGCATCAGCTTCGTGGTCAGCAGCTCGAACCATTCCCGGCCGGCCAGCGGGGGCAGTTGCAACGACCTGGTCGTGGCCTCAAGGGCCCGGACCGCGTTCAGCAGCCGGCGAACCGGGACAGCACACTCAGCAAGTCGACTCATAGGGTGTGAACGAGATTCCGGGCAGATGGATCAGATGACGGTCGAAGTTCGCTGCTCAGTGTAGTTCGTTGCTCAGTATAACAGGGCGCGGTGCCCCGGGGCGGGCTGCGGAGTCCGTCCCGGGTCTCATTCGAGAAAGCTGGCCCTGCCTCGCAAGATGCCTTCGAGACAGAGGTTGTGTCGGCAGGTTGTGGTGTGCTGTCCCCGGCAATTGGTCTGTGCGCTCCGTGAAGCCATTGTTATTATCCCGCCGCTCAATTCGACGGCGCTGCGAGTCGGCAACGTACTGACCTTCGCAGGCGGCCGTTATCAAGGTCAGGGAGGGCCTGCTCGAATGACTGCACTGCGTCGGTGTACCAAGTGCCTGCTGCCGGAGACTCACGAGACCATCATGTTCGATGAGGACGGGGTGTGTAACATCTGCCGTCAGCACGAACACAAGCAGGGGGCGATCGACTGGGACGCCCGCAAGGAAGCGCTCGATCAGCTCATTCAAACGTATCGCGGTCAGGGGGACTACGATTGCCTGATCCCCTTCAGTGGCGGCAAGGACAGCACCTGGACGCTGTACTACCTCATCAAGGAGTATGGCATCAAGCCGCTCGTGGTGCGGTTCGACCACGGCTTCCTGCGCCCCAATCTCAACGACAACACGCAGAAGGCCCTGCGTGAACTGGGAGCTGACTTTCATACCTTCACTCCCAACTGGAAGATCGTCCGTAAGCTGATGTTGCAGTCGCTGCTGGAGAAGGGGGACTTCTGCTGGCATTGCCACACCGGCATCTTCTCGTACCCCATGTGGGTGGCGATTCGCTACAACATACCGCTGGTCTTCTGGGGCGAGCCTTCGGCCGAATACACGGCCTACTACAGCTACGATCAGCCCGAGCAGGTCGATGAGAAGCGGTTTAACCGCTACGTCAACCTGGGGATTACCGCCGAAGACATGGATGTCCGTCTGGGAGGACAAGTCGACCAGCGGGACCTCAAGCCCTTCAGCTACCCGCCGCTGAAGGAACTCCGCCGGATCAACTACTGTTCGGTCTGCCTGGGATCCTACATCTCCTGGGATGTGAAGCGGCAGTCGCAGATCATCCAGGACGAACTGGGCTGGCAGGGAGACGAAGTCGAGAACGTTCCCCCCGGTTATCGCTACGAGAAGATCGAATGTGCGATGCAGGGTGTCCGCGACTACATCAAGTTCGTAAAGCGGGGCTACACGCGGCCCACGCACCTCGCGTCGCTGGACATCCGTAATGGTCGCCTGACCCGCGAAGAGGCCCTGCCCATTCTGGGGCAGTATGAAGGACACCGTCCGCCGAGCCTCGATCTGTTTCTGCAGTTCGTCGGGCTGAGCGAAGCTGAGTTTCGGGACATTATCCTCGCGCATCAGGTGTCGCCCTACAGTCACGACTTCGCGGCCCAGCAGGACGGCGTCAAGACGCACGACTTTGACCAGTGGTGCCGCCACGGTGCCATGCCGCGCGAGGAAGCCGAAGTGCAGTTGACGCGCTGGCAGCAGCAGGCCCGGCGACATCAGTCCCGGACGGATGCCGCCTGACGCGGGCAGGGAGTGATGGCACGACCAGCATGATTGGCATCGTCGATTACGGCATGGGCAACCTGCTGTCGGTGTTTCACGCCTTCGAGTCGCTCGGCGCCGACGTGCAGATCTGCACTGACGCAGAACAACTACACGACTGTGAACGCATCGTGCTCCCCGGCGTTGGCGCCATGGGAGACTGCATGGCCCGGCTCAACACAACCGGTTTCGCCGAGGCGCTGCACGCGACGGTCCGCGATGGCGGACGACCGTTCCTCGGTATCTGCCTCGGCATGCAGGCCACGGCCGGACGCAGCTACGAAGGGGGTGAAACCTCGACCCTCGGCTGGTTCGATGCCGACGTCGTCCGACTCACCCCCGAACCCGACACGCTGCGGGTGCCACACGTCGGCTGGAATGATGTGGCCACAGTTCCCGAAGCGGCCTGTTTCCAGCAACTGCCCGCGGCACCGGACTTCTACTTCGTGCATTCCTATCACATGCAGTGTCGCGACCTCCGGGATGTCATCGCGACCTGTGATTACGGGGGCCCGGTGACGGCGGCGGTCTGCCGCGACAATATCCTCGCCACCCAGTTTCATCCGGAAAAGAGCCAGCAGTACGGGCTGCAACTGCTGGAGAACTTCCTGGCCTGGTCCCCGGCCTGACCGACCCAGAGCAAAGCGCCGAGGCAGCACGCAGGACGAGGACGGGCCGGGAGACTGGCTCAACGAATCAACTCATGACCCAGGTCTTCACGTGAAGAAGCGGCGACTGATTCCCAAGCTGCAGTTGAAGCGCAGCCAGTACGGTACCGCCGACCGGCAGGTGCTCGTCACCACGGTGCGTTTCGACGATGTCATCGAAGTGGGGAACCCTGTTTCCCAGGCACGGATCTACGAGTCGCAGGCGGTCGATGAACTGGTGTTCCTGGACCTCGACGCCACTCCCGAGGGGCGTGAGACGCTCGCCACGGTCGTCCGCAGTGCCGCAGAACAGGTATTCATGCCGTTCACGGTCGGTGGGGGCGTGACGAAGCTCGAGGACTTTCGCCGACTACTTTCGCATGGGGCCGACAAAGTCAGCGTCAACACCGCCGCCGTCGAGCAACCGGACCTCATCAGCAAGGCGGCCGATGCCTTCGGGGCCCAATGCGTGGTGGTGTCGATCGACTTTCGTGAGACCGCCAGTGGCGGATATCGGGTCTGGACACATTGCGGCACCCGGTTGACCGACCTCGATCCCGTCGCGTGGGCCCAGGAGGCCGAACGGCGAGGGGCCGGAGAACTCCTGCTGACCTCCATCGACCGCGACGGCATGCAGAAGGGCCTCGATCTCGAAATGACCCGCCAGGTCTGTGAGGCGGTTTCGATCCCCGTGATCACGGCGGGGGGCTGCGGCCTGGCCAGTCATTTTGTCGACGGCTTCGAGGCCGGAGCCGACGGTGTCTCGGCGGGGACGTTCTTCTGTTTCAAGGACCAGAATCCGATGCAGACGCGAGCCCACATCCGCAACGCCGGCTTCCCCATCCGCACGCTGACGTAGCAGAGGTCCCCGCGGACCGGTGGCGGAGACCGCTCACTTCTTCTCCAGCATCCGCTGCAGCTTGACCATGAAGGCATCGTCCCGCTGCTCGTAGGGGCAGATGCGCAGAAACCACGCGCCCCACTTCTGCTGGGCCTGCTTTCGCCACGTCGCGACCGCCTCCTGACGCTGCTCGTCCGAGGCGTTCTGGGGCAGACCTGCGAGCGGATTGGGGGCCAGCCCGAAGGCATTGGGACGTCGGCTCATCCAGCACAGCGCGTTGTGGGCTTCCACGAGCACGTCGACATCGGGGTCGTCGAGGGCGGCAACGGCGTAACGGGCCAGCCGAACATCGTCAGAGCGACCCAGGGCCCACAGGGCCGTCCGCCGAATCTCCGGACTCGGATGATTCACCAGCCGGATGAGTTGGTCCGTCTGACCGACAAGCTGCGAGCGGTCCCCCAACTGAATGGTCTCGACGATCTCGTTCTGCACGTCGAAGAGGCTGGCACCTCCGGACCGTTCCAGGCTGCGGAGGAGTTCGTCGAGCGCTCCGGCCGGTGTGTCGGCTTTGACATCGCCACCTTCGAGTGTGACGTCGGCCAGGTTGTCGGGCAGTCCCCGGCCTCCGGCGAGCAGGCCCCCGCCGATGGGGTCTTCCCGCGGCAACCGGTTGAGCAGTTTGGCCGTCGAGCGTGTCAGGAACAGAATGCCGAAACTGGTGCCGATAAGCTGTACGCCACTGCGTTCGTGGGTGCGTCGCCAACTCCCGTTCCAGCCAGTTGATCCTTCAGCAGGACATCGGCGCAGGCGTTGAACCAGTCGACACCCCCCAGTTCAGTGACTTCGGCCAGCGCGGCCATGCGCTCGAGGCAGTAGTAATAGTACATGTTGTAGCCGGCTGTGCTGCGGGCTTCGAAGTTCCCGGAGACCCAGCCGATGCTCCGCCGCAATCGTTGTTGCACTTCACTGAAGGAAGTGCTCGGCTTGAAGGGGCCGGTCGGTCGGGTCGTCGCCCCCGG
Source organism: uncultured Planctomycetaceae bacterium (assembly GCA_963715185.1). Lineage (GTDB taxonomy): Bacteria > Planctomycetota > Planctomycetia > Planctomycetales > Planctomycetaceae > CAVPPT01. The sequence continues at coordinate 337,583 of CAVQRG010000003.1, read as the reverse complement.
TGCCTCCGGATCTGGCGGCAGTCGTCGCTCCAGGATTCCGAACTTCTTCGACCCCGAGGACTGGGTACGGGCGATGGTCGTGGTGGCACTCAGTTCCGGCATGTTTTCGGGATAGAGGTGCATCGCGGCAATCCCAATGGCTCCGGCGGCCGCGGCACTCATGTTGAGAGTGGAAGTCCCGTTTCCCGCTCCCTCAGTCGTCCCCGGCTTGTAGGCGTAGCCGCCGTCGTCATTCTGGTTCTTCAGATGCCAGACGATCGCACGATCCCAGGCGTCGGCGGGAATCTCGACTCCGGCGCGGGCCACTGCCCACAGCCCCAGCAATGCGTACTGGGTCACACTCGTATCACCGGCCGAGTCTGCTGCTCCGTAGGTCCACGCGCCGTGGTCTCGCTGATGACGAAGATAGAAGTCGCCGATCAGCTTGAGCTGCGGCTGGTACTTCTGAGGATCGATGTCGACGAGGATCATCGCGTCGAGGGCTGCCTCGTACAGACCCGTGTTGAGCCCGCTGTGGTCATAGACCCCTGCTTGATCTTCTTGGCGAGGATCTCCTCCACGGCGCGCTGCACCACGGGATTGCTCGGCGGTTCGCCCCCTTTCAGCAACGCGTAAGCCGCCAGCGACCAGCTCGCCGCTCGAGGGGCTCTTCACATTCGCATTCAGGTACTGCACGCCCTTGCTGACCGCCCGGTTGATGGCCGCCTTGTCGGCACCCCGAGCGGGGAGAGAAGTCGCGCACAGCAGACCTGCGATGGCAACCAGCGGCAGGCGGCGGCCGAGGGCCGCGAACAAATGTCGGAGACCGGGCATGAGCGTCTGATCAGAGTGAGGATTCGAATCCAGACTCATCTTCAGACGTCCAGTATCAGGCGTCAAGGGGGACCTCCCGAGGAGAGCAGGCCGGGCCGCCAGAAGGACCGAGACCGACATCTGTCCCACCGCATCAGCCCCCCTCGCGGCGGCAGTCGCGGGGCCCCTTCAGGACATCCATCCAGGCAGCGACATGTCCCTGCACCGAGTAGTCATGTTCGACTCGCGCGCCGCCGCTTCAGCCAGTCGCTGCCGGAGGGCGTCGTCGTCGATCAATCTGGCGAGTGCCTCGACCCAGTCGTCGTCGGTCGAAGCCAGCAGGCCGTTGCGGCGGTTGTCGATGATCCGCGTGTTCACCCCCACCGGTGAGGCGACAGCGACGGCCCCGACGGCCATGTACTGCAGGATCTTCAGACCGCACTTGTACTGTGCCCAGGGTTCGTCGGGGAGAGGCATCAGTCCGACGTCGAACCGTTGCAGGTCAGACACCTCGGTGCTCACCCGCCATTTCTGGAAACGGACCGGGATCCCCGCCTCACGCAGCCCGGCCAGCCCGCGATCGTGGTCGCCGATGACGTTGAGCGCGAACGACCTCCGCTTCCCCAGTTCGGCCAATGGTCGACTGAGCGCAGCCAGGTACGGCAGGTTTGACGAAGTGCCGGTCCACCCCACGACTGGCGGTTCGTTTCTCCCCGCTCGTCGATACGGGTAGCGATCGAGATCGAGTGCCGTCGGGATCATGACGACCAAGCGCGCCAATGGTGCGAAGTATGTGGCAATCTGCGGGTTGCCCGCGACCACCGTGTCGGCGAGCTCCGCGAGCCTCGCAAGCTTTCCGGGGTGCTCCAGAAAGATCCCGTCATCGACGTCCAGAATCAGCCGGTCCACCAGCGGACGCAGGGCAGCCTCGAAAAAGGCCGAGTCCCCCGCCATGATCTCGCGCTCCACCACTGCGACATCGAATCTGCCGAATCGACACCTCACGAGATCGCAGCGCCGCTTGAGCCAGCGCACCCGCTCGCTCAGTCGCCAGCCGATCCATCGATACGCCTCGTACTTCGGGGGACAGCTGTGCGCGACAACGCACGTCACCCCGTGGCGGCGAAGATGGGGGACGTACTGCAGAATGCGGAACCGCGTCGACGGCACGTGGTGTCCTGAGGTCAGAAACAGGACTTTCATCGCGCCAGCGCCGCGTGGTGACAATGGTCAGTCGTCCGCTCTGCCGTACGAACGCGTTCAGCCTCGCCAGCGGGCCCAGTGCGAAGTACCAGGGGAGGGGGGGCGTGTTGAAGAACTGCTCGGTCAGATACGGCCCGAGGCGCCCTTCCGGATGTCGTGCCACACGCCAGGAACCGAGGCTCCCGATCCAGTTGAGAAAACTGGGTTGGTGGATGATCGCTTGGACCTCGAAACCTTCGTCCGACAGCAACCGCCTTAGTCGGCGCGGCGTGAAGTGCTGCAAGTGCCTCGGCAGGTCGTAGCCTTTCCAGTGACTCCCAAACACGACCCGTTCCCATGTCGCCAGGTTAGGCACACTGAAGGCCCACCACCCGCCCGGCTTCAGCAGGCGATGGATCTGCTGGAGGGTCTCGACTGGCCGCGGGACATGCTCCAGCACCATCCAGGCAAACGTGGCATCGAAGCTGCCCTCTGCGAAGGTCTGCTGTTCCAGTGTCCCGTGATGCACCGTGAATCCCGCTGAGCGGGCCGCCTGGAGTGGTTCGTCCACGAGATCGATGCCGGTCACGTTCCAGCCGCGATCCTGCAGTTGCGCGAGGAACCAGCCCGACGCACAGCCGATCTCCAGGGCGCGGCGCCCCTCGCCGTTCCCCTCCGGGATCCAGACCGACTTGTTCTCGGTCACCCAGCGATACAGGGCCGCAGGACCGGGCACCGCCTTCACGAGCGGAGACAGGTACCACGGTCGTCGTGTCACCACAGTCGTCGCTTCGGCGGGCACGGCCGTCGTCGTTGCGCGAACCGGACGAAGGTGCGGGGCATAGCCCGGCGGATAGCAAGCCGGCAGGGAGGCATCGTCCGGTGCCGGATTCAGATAGACGTGACGGCACTGGCGGCAGCGGACCAGATGAAACTCGCCGGGCACTCCGAAGCCCCAGTCCGGGCTGTGGAGCACGCTGTCGCAGCCCCCATGGCCGCACAACGGGCAGTCGATCGGCACCAGCACCACCGGGGAGACGGCCGCCGCATCGGTTTCGTGGGAACCTGCGTCGGCTGTCACTTCACGCGGCCCTTTCGTACGCGGTCGTCAGGGATCGGGCGACGCGGCAGCCCGTGCACCTCGAATCTCTTCGAATTGTCAGGGAACCAGCGGATGAGACCTGGGTCCTCACATCGGTTTGACACTTCAGGTTGACCGGTTGGCACTGACGTGACCACTGGCCGCTTTCACAACATCTCGGTCGGCGTCAGACATTCTCCGGTGGTGGGGCCGTGCCGGTCACCTCGTAGTAGTCATCGTCGGCAATGTCGGGAATTCCGATGACGAGCACCCGCATCCGGCCCTGCGCTCCGTGAATCACTCCCGGCGGAATGTGCACCAGCGAACCGCGCGACACGGCATGCGCCGCGCCATTCAAGGTCACCGTCCCGTCCCCCTCGAGCACATAGTACAGTTCGGTTGACCGCAGGTGGTAATGCGGCCGCGCTCCGTCGATGTCCACGGCATGGGCCCAGGCGGCGGGGTCCAGCGGCGCATCTTCGCGACTGATCAGCCGGTCGCGCCACCCGCAGGCACTGCGCTCCCGCGGCGTGTGTCCTTCGTGCCGGATGAGGATAGGTGACGGCGCCGCGTCTTGTGCCGACGCGCGGGGAGGTGGAGACGAGGTCATCGGTCGGTCCAGCTCGGGACAGGGAACCTCTCAAGCATCGCAGGTTGCCGGCCGGAATCAACCGCACATGCCCCCGGGCCCCGACTGAGGTGCCCCGAGGTTCGCCTCAGGCCTTGGGCGCCCTCAGGCCTGTCGCCGGCCAGTGAGCGAACGGATCGCTTCGAACAGGCGGTCGATGTCGGCCTGGGTGTTATAAACGTGCGGGGCGATGCGGGCGTTGTCCTTGCGGATGCTCACATGGATCCCCCGTTCCGCGAACTGCCGGCCCAGATCGTTGGGGGAGTCGCCCGGCAATCCGATGCCGACCATGCACGGTGAACACGACTCCAGCGGCGGATGCGGCAGGCCCAGGTCCTCCGCCCGCCTGACAATCTGTGCGATGAGCGGGCGCGTGTAGCCTTCGATGCGCTCCGTCCGCCAGGCGGCGATCTGCTCGAGCGAGGCGATGGCCATCGGCAGCAGGATGGTGCTCGCTCCGTCCTGCAACGCCAACTTGAGTCACGCGGATCGAGGTGGTGGAAGCGTGGCGCGGACGATTCGCGAGGTAAGCAGTTCAGTGCCCGACCATCCTGTCTCGATCATGCCGATTGCTTGTGTTTGGTGATTTCTCAGAGCAGAATTACGGACAGTTCAGCAGGCTAACTTTCGCAGGTCTGCCATAAGCACGAGCAGGTCGATCATCGATCTTGCTTGATACGAAGTGCGTGTCAATCGCGATTCTTATTGCCGACGCGCTTGGCGAACTTCGTTGACTTATGGCCTGCCCCGAGCGTCGCGCAGCCCACGAGGTTGTATGGCCAGCGGCTTCGATCAACTCGGCCGATTTCGACCCTACTTGCGGTTTCTGGCGCGGGTCTCCTGGGACTCGCGACTGCAGGCCAAGCTCGATCCCTCAGACCTTGTGCAGCAGACACTGCTGCTGGCCCATAAGAGCCTCGATCAGTACCAGGGCACTTCGGATGAGGAACTGGCCGGCTGGCTCCGGCAGATCCTGGCCAACGTGGTGGCCGAACGGCAGCGGCGCTTCAATCGCGGCAAGCGCGATATCGCCCGCGAGCAATCGCTGGAACAGGCACTGGCCGAATCGTCCCGGCGGATGTCCGGCTTCGCGGGGGACGATCCCACCCCCAGCAAGCAGTACGAGTTCAACGAGCGGGCGCTGCGGCTGGCGACCGCCATGGACACGCTGCCGGCCGAGCAGCAACAGGCGCTGGTGCTCCATTACTGGCAGGGGCACAGCATTCCCGACATTGCCGAGATCATGCAGCGTTCCCCGGCCGCCGTGGGGGGACTGGTCTTCCGTGGTGTTAAGAAACTGAGAAGGGAGCTGGCCGACCTCGGATAGCCTTGCACTGACCGTTGGGGCTGAATTCAAAAAAGTTGCAAAATGGCGCGCAGTGATTTGCTACGGACGGCATCCAGTAGGAATAGAGGGTTGAACACGTCTCCGGAACATCTGCCATGGCCGATTCCGCAGCGACCTTGGATCCCGAAGCTCGTCTGGAAGAGCTCATCGCCGGCTATCTCCAGGCCGTGCAGGCAGGGGAGACACCCGACCGGGCGGACCTGCTGGCCCGGCATCCCGATCTGGCCGCAGACCTCGAGGAGTTCTTCGCCGATCACGACTGGATGGTCGGGAATTCCTGGACTCCCACACCCCTCTGCATTGAAAAGAGCCTGCACGATTCCCAACGGTCGCTCGGCACGACCCTCATCGGTGACGCGGTAGCGCCCGATCCCCGGTCCCGCGTCCGCGAAGTACGCGACACCTCCTCCCCGGGGAGTTTTGGCGATTACGAACTGCTCGAAGAGATCGGCCGGGGAGGCATGGGGGTCATCTACCGGGCTCGCCAGCTCAGCCTCAACCGGGTCGTCGCGATCAAGATGATTCTGTCGAGCCAATTGGCCTCGCAGGACGACGTCGACCGCTTCTGCAGCGAGGCGGAAACCGCAGCGGCCCTTGAGCATCCGTCGATCGTGCCGATCTATGAGGTCGGTGAATGGCACGGCCAGCACTTCTATACCATGCCTTGCATCGAGGGACCGAACCTCGGCAAGGTCCTCGAACAGGAGCGACTGCTAGGTCCCCCGATCGTGGCCGAACTGGTGCGCCGGGTGGCCGAGGCGGTGGCCTACGCCCATGACCGGGGCATCGTCCATCGCGACCTCAAGCCGGCAAACATCCTGCTGGCACCGTCCACTCCGCGCGAGGGGGTCCCGCTGACCGTCGACGCAGCGACCGCGCACTATCAGCCCCGCGTCACCGACTTCGGTCTGGCCAAGCGGATCGAGAATGCCTCCGAACTGACGGGGAGCGGTCATATCGTCGGCACGGCCAGCTACATGCCTCCTGAGCAGGCCGCCGGTCGTTCCCGCGAGGTCGGTCCTCATTCCGACATCTACTCCCTCGGCGCCGTATTGTACTGCCTGCTGACGGGTCGGCCGCCGTTCCGTTCGGCCAATGTGCTGGATACGCTCAAACAGGTCCTGGACGACGAGCCGGTTCCCCCGCGACAGCTCAACCGGGCCGTCCCCAAAGACCTCGAGACCATCTGTTTGATGTGCCTGCAGAAGTCGCCGACACGGCGCTATGCGTCGGCGCTGGATCTGGCCGACGACCTGCAACGTTTCCGGACCGGTGAACCGGTGCTGGCCCGTCCGACGGGGCGCGTCGAGCGTGCCTGGAAGTGGGTCAAACGCCGACCGCTGACGGCCACGCTGCTCATCGTGGGGCTGATCGCGGCCATGGCGCTGGCGGGCCTGGCGGTGAGTGTTCGCTATCAGCATCAACGGGAACAGCTGCTGTATAACCGCAGCGTGGTTCTGGCCCACCAGTGCTGGAAGAACGGCGAGCTGGTGCGCGCCCAGCAGTTGCTCGATGACGTTCCCGAACAACTGAAAGGCTCTTGGGAGTGGGAATACTTGAATCGCCTTTGCCGAACGGGTGTCTTGCAGACGCTGGATCCCGACGTCCCAACATCGTATCTGTATGATGGCCTTGGTCCGTGCGTCGACTTCGACCGGTCCGGGATGTATGTCGGGGCGGCTGCCGGGCAAGGTCTGGTTGTGATCTGGCATCTCGATTCGAGCACGGAGCACGGCGCCTGGCTGGACATACCGACAAGGTGCTGGGAATGGCCTTCAGCCCCGTCGAAGACCTCGTTGTCACAGGTGCCCGGGATCGAACTGTCCGGCTGTGGAGTCTTGAGGATCAGAAGGAGTTGTCGATCGGAATTGGGCATGAAGCTTCTGTGCAGAGCGTGGACTTCAGCCCCGATGGAACTTTCGTTGTCAGCGGAGACAGGGATGGGACGGTCCAGCTGTGGTCGGTCCCCGGGCTCGAGCCTGTCGCGGTTGCCAAGCCGCTCTCGACTGAAGCGAACTTGATCACTACCGAGCGAACTCAGAACAGAAGTAGTTTCGATGCGAATCCGACCAGATTCAGCCCAGATGGACAGCTCATCGCGGCGGCCCGCAAGGACGGTTCGATTCGACTCCTCAGTTTCCCCGAACTGAACGACGCCGGAATCCTTCAGGGACATGCCGGCATATTCTGGGCACTGTCGTTCAGCCCCGACGGGCGGTTTCTCGCCACTGCCGGCGATGACAGCACGGTGCGGATCTGGGATGTGGAAAACCGCCGCGAGCACAAGGTCTGTGAGGGGCACGTCGAGGGGGTGATCGGCGTCGACTTCAGCCCGGACGGCGGGCGGATTGTCTCTTCGGGGCAGAATGACAGGACGCTCCGCATCTGGGATGTGGCGACCGGCCGCCTGCTGCTGACGACCGATGGAGGACTACCCTCTCATACCCGCCTGTTCGGACAGGTTGCCTTTCATTCGGATGGCCGCCATGTCGCCCTCGCCACCGACAACAACATCGTCAGGATCTGGAGCGTTCCCGCCTCCACAGAATTCACCGACATTGAAATACACTCTGGGTCAGTCCAATGTCTAGCACTCGGCGCTCAGGGACAGATCGTCACGGCCGGCGAGGAGGGCCTGGTTAGAATCACCAACCCACAATCCGGAAATGTGATACAGGAATTTCAGGCACATGACGGGAGGCTCACGGCGCTGGTGTGCTCTCCGGCTAGTCGAGCGCATCGCCACAGCCGCACAGGACGGAGTGATGCGACTCTGGGATTCCCGGACGGGCAAACTTCTGTGCGAGTACCAGCCGGGCAAGGGTGAAATTCACGATCTAGCGTTCAGTCCGGACGGGCGGCAACTGGCGACTGCACGGCACGACGGAACGATCGCTTTGATCGACACACAGGACGGTCGTGTCGTCAGAGATCTCGTCCGCCGCACGGAATCGGGGCAGGCGACCCCTGCCGCCTGTGTGGCTTTCAGTCCCGATGGCCGTCGACTGGCTGTGGGTGGCTGGGACAAGTCGGTGTGCCTGTACGATCCGCAACGGACCAGTCAGAACCCGATCGAACGACTGAATGGGCATGCGCGAGGTTCTGTGCGTGTCTTTCAGTGCCGATGGAGGGAGGCTCGTCTCGGGCGACCGAGATGGCAGAATCTTTGTGTGGGATGCCTCCAGCGGCCGTCGCGTCGCTGAACTCAAAGGGCATGCAGGATCTGTGACCCGTGTTTTGTTCAACCGGGCAGGCGATCGCATCGTTTCGTCCGGCTGGGATGGCTATGTCACGATGTGGGATCTGATCACCCGCCAGGACACCCTCTCGCTCAACAGTCACCACGGACGGACCTACGGCGTGGCGTTCAGCCCCGACGACACCTTCCTGGCGTCGGCCAATCAGGACGGCACCGTCACACTCTGGGGCCGTTAGGAAGCTCAACACTTTTGACTCTCCTCCTTCACCACTTTGCAGAGGTCACACTCTGATGACAGCTCATCCTCGAAATTCACAACTTAGAACCGGTTTCACGCTGATTGAACTGCTGGTGGTGATTGCCATTATCGCGATTCTCCTCGCACTCCTGCTTCCGGCTGTGCAGAAAGCCCGCGAGGCGGCCCGGCGCACGCAGTGCCGGAACAATCTGAAGCAGCTTGGCATCGCCCTGCACAACTACCACGACACACACAACATCCTGCCGCCGCAGGTCATCTCGAGCGAATGGGATGTGCTTTCGCCGGTACACGGCTTCCCGACCGGGTGGTGGTCCTGGCGGGCGCGGCTCCTCCCCATGATCGAGCAGTCGGCGATGTACGTGGGAATGGACTCGCTGAAACACGACTCGGTTGCCGGCATGGACACCTATAGTGCCTACCTCGCGACGTCGCTGCCGATCTACCGGTGCCCTACCGACCCCAATAGTGAGAAGCGCTACACCGAACACTTTCCTTGGTCGTCGGGTCCGATCAGCATCGCGATCGCCAACTTTTTTGGCATTCGTGGGAGCACGGAACACGTGCCAGGGGACGGGATGTTTCCTGCCAGGAATATTGCGGTGCGCTTCCGTGACGTGACCGACGGCCTGTCGAACACCTTCATGCTGGGGGAACGCGCCGCTGACGACAACGCGTATTGGGGCTGGTGGAGCATGGGGACTGGCGAGGACGGTGAAGGCTTTCTCGATTTTGTCCTGCACTGTGGAGAAGGACTTCGTCCCGGATTATCCAGCGACCCCGCGGATCTCAGTCATTTCTGGAGCGTGCACGACGGGGGTGCGTTCTTCATGATGGGGGACGGGTCGGTGCAGTTCCTGTCGTACTCCATCGATTTCGGGACGTTTCAGGCGCTGGGCTCGCGCAACGGCGGCGAAGTGATTGGCGAGTTCTGAGGTCGGAGGCACGATTTGCACATCGACATGGCGAACGGCAGCACAGGTACCTAGATGAAGGGAGATACGATGGCGCGACTCAGCGTGCGAGGAGTCTGCGGTTTTCTGTCTTTGCTCGCCTGTGGTTGCGGCGGGAGCGCTGACGATGGACGCGTCGCCGTCTCCGGCATCGTCAGGCTGGACGGAGCCGAAGTGAGCGGCGGCCGTGTGCTCTTCACACCTCAGAAGGGAACTGCGGGTCCGGTGGCCTCCGCCCCCATCGATGACACGGGAATGTATCGCCTCTCGTCCGATCAAGGCCCCGGCACTGGTGCTTACAACGTCAAGATCAGTCTCGGCAGCCTCGCACCTGAGAACAAGTTCGAGCGACCGACCAGTCAGACCCAGGCATTCAACGAACAGACTGTCATTACAACGGAGGGGGCCGGGGGATTGAACTTCGACCTGGTCACACCACAGAAATCTGGCCGACGCTCCCGCTGACACCCGTGTTATGTAGCCACGCTGTCATGTCCCGCCGACGGTTTCTGCTCATCGGTCTTCTGATCGCCGGCGGAAAGTTCCAGCACGGGCAGTACGTGGCCCAAGATTCCGACCAGAACACGCCGCTGTGCAACCTGTTCGTCAGTCTGCTGCAGCACATGCAGATCGAAACCGATCAATTCGCGTCGAGCACCGGCGCGCTGACCTGGTGAGCAGCGCGCGTCGTCCGCGGTCTCAGCGCGCGTCGGAATCCGCTGCCGGTTTTGGGGGCGCAGAACCCCGTTCGGCATCCGGTGCGGGAGCCGTGAGCGGTCGGCCGACGCCCGCGATCTTCAGTCGGACACTCAGCGTTCCGCGGTTGTCGGCGATCTCGCCCCAGGCATCCCGGCAGCGCAGGTAGAGATTGCCGTCCGCCGGAGCGGTCCAGGTTCCCGCTGTCCCCAGCTCGAACGGTTCGGTGAGTGTCTCATCTGCAAGCAGGACTCCCGCGAGGCGGGCTCGCCCGTTGGCGTCGCCGTCGGCATCGACCGGTTCACCCGCCTGTGACGTCTGCCACTCACCGCTGGCGACGTACTCGTACTCGGTCCCTTTGACGGCCCGCAGGCGTGAGGCCTGCCAGCCCCGACCGGCGTCGATCTGCGACAGCAGCGAATTGTCGCCGCGCGGCGGGCGGAAGGGAGTCTTCCAGTCCCAACTGCAGAGGTCCACGCGGTAACCCTGTTCGAGATTGTCCAGGAAGAGGTTGTACTCGAACTGGATTTCCTGCGCCTGCGAACCGTAGACCTTCGCAAAGCTCGTGTCGTTTTTCGTCAGCAGGGCCATCCCCAGCGGCTTGAAGCGAGCGGTGTAGTTTTCGTTGTGTCCCAGCAGGTGGCAGAGGACCCACCGCCACGCGTAGTTCTGCCAGGAGTCACCTGTCGCCTCGAGGGGACTGTCGACGATGTCCCGAATCGATTTGCGTGGCGCATCGCGAAGATAGCGGAGCACCTCGGGATGGATCTGCACGCTCTTGTCGTCAGCCCGCCAGTACTGCCCGACCTCGGCCATGCCTTCGGCATACCAGACCGGTCCCGTCTTCCCGAAGGCATGCACGCAGTAGGCGTGCACGGCTTCGTGCTGAGGAGTGCCGCGATCTGCCGTCGCGTACACGACCGCCTTGCTGCGAAACTCGCGCCCCCGGCTGACGACCGTCCCTTTCGTGAGTCCGCCCCCTGACTGAATGCTGATGAGGCCATCGGGGGCCATGCCGCGGAGCTGGGCCGCTGGCCAGCGACTCAGGTCCTTGACGACATACATCTCGATGACGCCGCGATGCGGGCGACCCCAGTAGTTCGAGATCAAGCCCAGCATGGACTCCAGGCGACCGAGCAGCTCCCGGGCCTCGTCGGCCGAAAGGTCCGTCACCACCTGGAAGCTCTTCGACTGGAAGGACTGAATCGCCGACGACGGTGCGCCGGGTGCCCTGGCCTTGAGCGTGCCCGATTGTCCGGCGGCTGCCTCAGGAATCAGCAGGCCTCCGAGGAGGGTGGCGAGGAGACACGCCGTCGCGCGTGATGTCGCGAATCGGTGATCCGGCAGGTGTCCCGCCGGAGACCGGTCGAACCGACGAGGAATCAGGGGATTTGAAAGCGGGAGCATTGACGTTCAGTCTACCGATCAGTCACAACACTGCCTATTGAAAGGGATGGCTGGCACGGCGATTGCAAACGGTGTCAGTGGTTCAGGGCTCGGACGTCCGAGTCCGCCGTCGGCCGTCGCGGCATTCGCATTGACGGTGTGTCCCGGAGGGATTTTCCCACGGTCACGATCTGATTGTTGACGCAACGGACTTCCGGGAAGGTTGCGTTTGGATCTCCTTTGCGCTCAAGGAGTTAGTAGTGAAATCGTATCTAGTCGTTGCTTGGCTGGCGGTCGCGGGATCGTCAATGCTTGTGCCCGATGTGTGTGTTGGCCAGGAGACGTGGGAGGCTGAGGCGGACGCGGTCCTTGAAGAAGCCGGTCCCGATCTCAACTCGGGCAATATCGCCTGGATGCTTGTGTCGTCGGCATTGGTGCTCATGATGACGGCACCTGGGCTGGCGTTGTTCTACGGAGGTCTGGTTCGAAAGAAGAACATCCTCAGCGTGATGATGCAGTGCATCTTTCTGATGGGGATGATGAGTGTGCTCTGGGCGTTGATCGGGTACAGCCTGGCCTTCGGCGGCGACAATCCGTACTTCGGCAACCTGGATCATGTCCTGCTCAATGGTGTCATCGCGGATGGTGAGCTGCCCGTCGAGGAATGGGTGGCCAAGAGTATCGAGTTCGTATTCCAGGGGATGTTCTTCATCATCACGCCGGCACTGATTTGCGGAGCGTTTGCCGAGCGGATGAAGTTCAGCACGATGTGCGTGTTCATGATCCTGTGGGGGCTGTTCGTGTACTGCCCGGTCTGCCACTGGGTGTGGGACGGCTGGATGTGGGATGGCCCGTATCACGCCCTCGATTTTGCGGGCGGTACAGTGGTGCATATCAGCTCGGGAGTCTCGGCCCTGGTCTGTGCCATTGTGCTCGGCAAGCGTCTGGGACATGGGCAGGAACCGATGCCTCCGCACAACCTGACGTACACGTTTGTGGGGACGGGGCTGTTGTGGGTGGGCTGGTTCGGCTTCAACGCCGGGAGTGCGGTGGCGGCTGACCAGTTTGCCGTGAATGCCTTTGTCGCCACGCACCTGGCTGCTGCGTCGGGCGTCGTCGCCTGGTCGCTGATGGAATGGTTTCGCAACGGTCGTCCCAGCATTCTCGGAGCCTGTTCGGGCGCAGTGGCCGGTCTGGTGTGCATTACGCCGGGCGCCGGCTGGGTCACTCCGCTGAGTGGCATCTGGATGGGGCTGGCGGCGGGCGTGGTCTGCTACTACGCGTGTACCGCACTGAAGAATACGTTCAAGTATGATGACTCCCTCGACGCGTTCGGCATCCATGGTGTCGGCGGGACGCTGGGAGCGATTCTGACGGGAGTCTTCGCCGCCGAGGCGGTGGGAGGGGTCCCGGGCCTGCTGGAAGGAAACGGCGGTCAGTTGGTCAATCAACTGATCAGCGTCGTGGCGACTGTCATTCCGGCGGTTGTCGTAACGTTTATCGTGTTGAAGGTACTGGATCCCGTGATGGGACTGCGTGTGACGCAGGACCAGGAACTCAAGGGGCTCGATGTGAGCCAGCATGGAGAAGAGGGTTACATCTTCCTCTGAGCCGGGGGTGGTTGCCCTTGGCATGCGGTTTGCGATAATTCGTCACGCCCAGTCACCGAGCTGAGTGCGACACACGGCCAGCAGCGCCGCAAACAGAAATCGTTTCTATCACTGCCAACAGGACCCAGACGGGGAACACTACCGATGAAGAAGATCGAAGCCGTGATCCGGCACTACAAGCTCGAAGAAGTCAAGGATGCCCTGACTGCCATGGGTGTGCAGGGGATGACCGTCAGCGAGGTCCGGGGATTCGGCCGGCAGAAGGGGCACAAGGAGCAGTACCGCGGAGCTGAGTACACCGTCGACTTTCTGCCGAAGGTGAAGATGGAGATCGTCGTCGCCGACGAGGACGCCAAGAAGATCATTGACACCATCGTCGAAACGGCGCGGACCGGTCAGATTGGTGACGGCAAGATCTTCGTCAGCAACCTCGACGAGGTGATCCGCATTCGTACCGGCGAGACCGGCGGCGAGTCGCTCTGAGTCGGACCGGAGTCGATCCTGGGTTCACGCGGGCGGGATGCTGTCGCATCCGGTGCACAAGCCCGTGTGGATTCTGGGACGAGCACCGTGATGTTCGCGTGGACCCGCGATGAGTCCTGATCGTGGCGGCGGAGGGATGGTGTCGTCGGCTGCAGCACTGTTGTCGGAGAAGATCGCTGTCCGCAAGGCGCGCGTGGCAGCGATCCGCGGTGAGGCACGTCGCAGGTTCAAGGCAGGTGCCACAGGCGGACAGGTGGCAACCTACCTCTGCAACGCTGTCGATGTCCTGTTGCAGAGCTTCATGGCGGAAGCCATCGGCGACTGGCCCGCCGCAGCCCAGCAGGCTGTCGAACGCGCCGGGGCCATTATCGCCATCGGGGGCAATGGGCGTGGCGAACTGGCTCCGTATTCGGACATCGATCTGCTGTTTCTGATCGGGGAGGGGGCCGAGGGCGAGTTCCGCGAGGCCTCGACCCGGATGATGCAGCTCTGCTGGGATGCCAAGCTCGACCTCGGGCACAGCGTCCGCACCGTCCCGGATTGTATCGGGCTGGCCCGGCAGGAGGCTGAGATCGCGACCGGTTTGGTCGAGGCCCGCCCACTTTGGGGAAACCCGGTCCTGTACGACCAGTTGCGTCGGCAGTTTCTGACGCGCGTCGTCCGCAGTCGTCAGCGCGCCTATCTTGACGACTGCATCGAGGCCCGCGCCAACGAATGGAAAGATTCCGTCCCGACTGCGCTCGAACTCGAGCCCGACATCAAGACCTCGCTCGGAGGGTTACGAGATCTGCACCTGCTCCGCTGGATGGGCTACGGTCTCTGCGGGCAACGAGGCCTGGAGTCGCTCCGTCTGCACGGCTTGCTCGAACGGGAAGATGCACGCCGGCTGCGGCAGGCCCGCGAATACCTGACGCGGCTGCGGATCAATCTGCACTTTGCGGCCGGACGGGCCCAGGATGTCCTCACCCGCGATGAACAGTTGCGGATCGCGACCGAGCGGCGGATTTGAGGGGACCGATGCCCAGAGTCCGGTCGAGCAGTTCATGCAGGAGCACTTTCAGCATAGCTCGGCCATTGCCGAAATCACCCGCGACTTTGTGGACCTCCATCGCCGTCCGTCGTGGCGTCGGCGTCTGTCGGATCTGCTCGCGACACATCGGGCCGATGACCTCTTCCTCGTGCGACCCCAGGAAATCGACGTGCGGCCACGCGATCTGGACCATGTCTCTGGAGACCTGGAGTCGAACCTGCGGCTGTACCAGGCGGCGGCGTTGTACGGCAAACTGCCGAGCGCGCGTGTGCGGAAGGCGATTTCAGCCGCCCTGCCAGCCGAGCCCCCCGCAGAGTTGACGCCGCAGGCGGCAAGTCATTTCCTCGCGATTCTCGGTTGTACGCAGGCTCTGGGGCCGACCCTCCGCAGCATGTTCGAGTGCGGAGTGCTGCAACAGGTCATTCCCGAGATGGCGCACGTCAAATGTCTGCTGCAGTTCAACCAGTACCATCACTACACGGTCGATGAACATACGCTGCGCACACTGGAGATGGTGACGCAGTTCGCCACGGAACAGGGGCCACTCGGGGTCGCGTATCGGCGGGTCGCGCACAAAGAGATCCTGCATCTGGCACTGCTGTTGCACGACGTTGGCAAGGGTTACGAAGAAGATCATTGCCTGGTGGGCCGCGACATCGCAAAACGCGTGGCAAACCGGTTGTTCCTGTCCGAGGAGCAGCGCGACCAGGTGATGCTGCTGGTGGAACGTCATCTGGAGATGGCCGACCTGGCGCTGCGTCGCGACTTCACCGACGAACAACTGCTCGTGAAGTTCGCGCGGGAGATCGGCACTCCGGAAGTCCTGCGGATGCTCTACGTCCTGACGGTGGCCGACATCAGTTCCGTCGGTCCGGGCGTGTTCACCACCTGGAAGGGGGAACTGCTCGCGGAGCTATTCGACGCCGCCATGATGATCGTCAGTGGCCGTCACTACGGCTATCTCGAAGAGGAGCGGCTGCGGTCTGTGCGCAGCGCATGCGCGAGTCGATCGTGCCGGTGAATGGTCACACGGACGAGCAGGAATGGAACAAGTGGATCGACCGTCAACTGGACGCGTTCTCCCCCTACTACCTCACGTGCACGCGTCCCGAGCGCATCGCCGCCGACCTGGATGTGATCCAGCAGCTAAGGCCCAAAGAGATTCGTGTCGATGGACACTTCGATGCTGAGACCGGCTGCGTCGAATACCGGATCATCATGCACGATGACCCGGCTTCCGGCTGTTTTCACAAGGCCACAGGGGTGCTCACAGCCAAGCGGATGGAGATCCTCTCGGCGGACATCAGTACGACGGCGGATGACATCGTCGTGGACCGATTTCGTGTGCAGGACCGCGACTTCAGTGGCGAAGTGCCCGAGGCGCGCCTACAGCAGGTTTCGAAGGCGCTGACCGAAGTGCTGACCAACGAGATCTCCATCGAATCTCTGTTTCAGCGCAACGTGCGTTTCGGAGAACTGAGCAACGGTGGACCGGTCTCGGACCTGCCGCTGCGCGTGCGGATCGACAACGAGACGTCCGCGACACGGACGATCATCGACGTCTATGCGCACGACCGCCCCGGGCTGCTGTATACCATCGCGCAGCACTCTGTACGAGTTGCGCCTTTCGCTCGAACTGGCCAAGATCGGGACGCATTTCGACCAGGTGATCGACGTCTTCTATGTGACGGACCAAGCGGGTCGGAAGGTCACGAATACGCAGCAGATCCGCGAGATCCGCGGTACGCTGTGGGATCGGCTGGCCCATTTCGAGCGGGAAGGGTATCAGGCCTTCGTCTCGTCCCGGGTGTGACCGGGAGCAGCGGACAAAGAAATGAAGAAACCTGCCATGTTGCCATGGCAGGTTCCGGATTCGCGGGAATCCAGCAGATAGCAATTGCCATCGGGGCTCCCGCGCTGTGACCTCCTCACTTACCGCACGCGGCATTGGAAGGTCACAGTGCCCCCCGACTTGCCTGGTAGTGATTCCTCCAGCTCGAAACGCAGCACCAGGCTGCCTTCTCCGTTGTCTTCCACATCGAGTCGTCCGTTCAGGTCCGAGTGTCCGCTCCCCTCGATGAACTCGAGGCGCGGTGTCAGGTTGTCCAGGATCCGGATCTGGCTCAGTTCCCGCTCGCCGACATTCTCGAAGCGGATGGTGAACGTTACGATGTCGCCCGGCCGGGCCGCTTTCTTGTCGGCCATCTTGATGATCTTCAGATCACCCGGCTTGCGCAGGTCTTCGACACACTTGTATTCCTTGGCCTGGAAGGTCGTGATCAGCTCTTGACCGCCTGCGTCGATGGCGATGATTACTGGGTTCAGGTCTCGGGTCCATTCGCCCGCCGCTTGCACAACGTAGGCCAGGTACGCTTCGATGGCGGCATCCAGTCGGCCTTCACTCAGGAAGGCGCGGTCCTCAAACACGTTGATCAGTTTCTGATGATTCTCGACGGTCACGATCTGGGCCAGCGCGTCCTCGGTCGTGTCGGTATCGAGGCCGCTGACACGCGAGCGAATGTTCAGTCCGGTCGGCTGATCGTGCTTGACCTGCTGGTTGGGTGCCAGTCCGGCATCCAGTCCTGCAGTGGGGCGTCCGTCATGCGCACCGGCCACGCGATCGATCGCCAGATTCTCCAGCGGGAGCGATGCGGAACGCACAGCCGCGAACTGCGGAGCATAGATGCAGACACGAGTGCTGGGCTTGGTGTGACACTGGCCCGTGTGATCAACGAATTCGGCGATCGTATCTTCGGTGTCGAGACCGTGGCGTTCGTTGCCGACGTAATTCACCTTCGGGCCGCGGTCGCCTCCATCGCAGAGGTACTCATCCGCGAATACGTCCGGTTCGTAGATCGGGGGTGTCGGACACGCCTGTGGTGGCGGGCAGGTGCCTGCGGGCGGGCAGGTCGCCGTCGGTGGACAGCGTCCTTCCTCCCAAGGCATGGGACAGTTCTTCAGACTCAGAGATTCGGCCGGGAGGATGACCCGCGGGTCGGCGGGGAGGAAATCCGTCGAGTAGTGTGCTGAGTTCAGCGTCCCCGGTGGTGACGCGGATGCTGCCGCGGTCACCGGAGGTGCGAAGGGATGCACCTGTCCGGGTGGCAGAGCAGGCCACTCCTCGACATGACTCATCTGCTGGATCACCGGCGTTGACGGCGGCGACGTTGCCTCGGCCACTGCGTCGGGACTGGTTTCCTCGGCCTGGTCGACTTCCTCGATGTAGTCCGCATGCAGCGTCGCATCGTTGACGGACACCGCGGCTGTGGTGTTACCGGCAGTCGGCAGCGCACAGGAACTCGTGAAGAGGCTGAGTCCGGCGATCGGTGCGGCCAGCCAGGCTCGAGCTCTCAGCAGGTTCTGGGGATGTCGTCGGTTCATGGGGGCCATGATGTTCGAGGGTTACCGGGTGGCGGGGAGACGGCCCCACCCGGCCGGGCTGTTCCAGGAGGTCGCCGGGAACTCGGGGTGCGGCGGATCCGCCGGCACGTTCTGGTGTCCGCCGGTGAGGACCGGTGCGAAGTCGCCGAAGAACCCGGGTTCGTCGGACCGCGCATCCGGCACGCGTCCTCCCAGGCGAAGGATGGCCATCACGCGACCACGCTGGTCGGCGACCTGCAGCAGGTTCACGCAAGGGGCGAAGTCGCTGACCGGCATGGGGTCGCAGCACGTCTGCGGCGCCGCCAGGTCGGGCTGCTCCAGGTAGATGACCTTGGTGACGAGGCGATCCTGCAGGGCGATCTCGATCTCTTCGGGTGTGATCTCGATGGGAATCGGAAATTCGTGGGCGCGGCCTGCCGGCGGATGCAGTCGATCGACCAGTTCGATCGTCGGATACAGATCCACGCCGGGCAGCTCCGGAAGGTTGCTGATGCGGAACCGGTAGACCGGTCCCACAATGATCGAGACCTGGGCTGGCGTTGCGGTCGCCTCGGTCTCTGCCGAGCCGCTGAAGAATGAGACCTCACCTCCGCCGGGCAGTTCGATCCGCACCGGCTGCGGGCAGCGGTCGATGCCCGGCTTGGTCGCGGCGGACCAGCGACCTGCCATTCCGGGCGTCCGGGGATCGACGGGCGAGTAACCTTGCGACTGAGCTGAAACCGGACCGGCGGCTGCGGTAAGGAGTGCGATGCCGGTCGCAGCCGTCAGCAGTATCTGTTGCAGACAACGCATGGTGTTCGCCGAAGAGGAGCCTGAGGGGTGGGCCGGTCGGAGAGGGCCCAGGGCAGTGGTGGAGGAGACGCGGTCTTCCGCAGCGATTGTCCGAGGGACCAGACCCGGTCACCCGTCGGTGATGGGTCTCCGGGTCTGATCGTGAATCGGCAAGGCGGATCGGTTCTACGGCATCGGCATGGCCATGGCCGGCTGAGAGATCTCGCCAGGTGCGTACACCGGATGGGATTCGGTGTACTGGATGTACTTGACGGGCTGGGGCAGACTGAGTCCCGGCTCATGACGCACGTCGATGAGCAGGTCTTCCACCGGGCCCGGAACGTCGTAGTCGGTCAGGTTGCGAATCGTGTGCGACTGCAGACCTGCGGGCCGACCATAGGGCAGGTGCGGAGGACCCTGCAGACCGATCGGGGTTCCGGTGCGGGGATAGCCCCACATCGGCACGCCACCCATCCCGGCGACCGGGCTGTAGGGAGGCTGACCGGGACCGTTGGGACCACCCACCATGACGTCATTGGGAATTCCACCTTCGAAGCCGGCGATGGGGCCGATCGGTACAGGCGGGGCGTACTGGCCAGCCATTCCGTCGACCTGCACGATGTGCGAGGTCTGCTGGATGGTTCCCTGTCCGCCCTTCTGTCCGACGGGGGCTCCCGCCTCACCCATCTCCAGGTCCATGTTACCGACTCGCAGGACCGCCATGATCGTGCCGCGACGGTCAGCCTCGGCCACCGGATCGAGACCCGGGTCCAGACGCGTCGACACCAGTTCTTCAACACCGGCGATGGCCAGTTCCTGGTACTTCGCATCCGGCAGGTAGATGACCTTGGTGACGAAATTGTTGGTCTCGATCTGATCGAGGTCTTCGTCAGTCAGCCGCAGGGGCAGACTGTTATGCGACAGATAGGCATCGGTCGTGGGATGTGTGGGGTAAACCTGCAGCGAGGGGTACAGGACCAGTCCCTCGCGGCCGGGAATTCCCTGCAGCTTGAGGCGATAGGTCGCGCCCTGGGGGAAGTTGTATCGGCCGGGGGCGACGACCTGGTAGTCGGCGAAGCCCTGTCCGATCTGCCAGCCGATGCTCATCCCCTCGGGACCCAGGAAACGCACCTGCGAGGTGCACCCGGCGAACGAGTGCTGACCACCGCCGCCACCATGGCCAGGTCCGCCGGCGGCGGGGGCATAGTGCATCACGCCCGGACCAGGGCCGCCCACCATCGGGCCGGGATTGGCCAGCATGGACGCCGGTGGTGCGTGATACTCATTCTTGTGCAAGACCTGGTTGCCGTCGACTGCACAGCCGACGCACACGATCAGCAGTGTGCCGAGTGCCAGAAAGTAGTATCGCATTGCAATCCCTTTTCGGTTCCTGATGCCCCGCAACGAGGCGGGAGTGCGTATTGGCAGGTGGGCGACGTGAGTGAACAGCCTGCAGTGAATTCGTTGCCAGTTGTGGTCGACCTGTCGGATTCGATCTCAGTAGAATGCCGCCAGCACCACGCGGTTGGACCCATGGAACAAGGGAGGCCAACCACCGCGTCACCCGCATCCAGTAGGAACGGGCTGACGGTTACATCTGTTTTCGGGTCGGCACGGACCGAATCTTTGGCAAATCCGTCATTTTCGGAATATCATGAGAAGCTTGCCTATCTTCACTTCGCTGGCGTTGGCCTGCGGTCTGATGCTGTATCTCTCTAAGAGCGAGCCGTTTGCGTCAAGCGTTCGCGCGCAGGACGACCCCGGCGCGGCAGTGACGACTCAGGCCGTCCCGGCGACCCCGGACCCGGGACCCGGGCCTGCACCCGATGGGCTTTCCGAGACTCAGAGGGCCACCCAGCTCGTCCAAGAGGCTCGGAAGCGCCTCTACGAGCATTCCTCAGTCCAAGCCCAGTTGCGAGAGACCGTTTCCATCGGCGACCGGCGGTTTCGGGCGGAAGGCACCTACATCGCCGGCAGCTTTCCCAAACTGAGTCTGCAGCTCGCCATCGAGGTGGGGGGCACCAGCGCCCAGCTGGTCGAGGTCTGCGACGGCCAGTTGCTCTGGACCATTCAGAAGCTCGCGCAGGGAGACGAGCCGGCGCAGGACGTGTCGATCACCCGAACCGTCATCCAGGAAGTGATCGACGCCCTCAACGAGCATCCCGGAGTGGCCGAGGCGCAGCTCGTCGCCGGTCTGGGCCTGGGCGGCCTGCCGGCGCTGATGTCGGCCCTCGAACGCTCCATGACCTTCGACGCCATGCGCGAGGACTCCGCCGACGGCCGCACGTACTCGGTGGTCCAGGGCAAGTGGAACGAGAGCTTTCTCGCGCGGCTGCGGGGCGGCAACGACGAGGAGACCCCGCTTCCCGACTATGTCCCCGACCGTGTGCGGCTGTACATCGATCAGCAGACCCTCTTCCCCGCGCGGATTCTGTATCTCCGCAGGACCGCGCCCGACAAGCCGACCTACACCCCGATGCTCGCCCTGGACTTCACGAACATCGAGCTCAATGCTCCTGTGAATGAAGACCTCTTTCGCTACGTGCCGTCCGATCAGACGAAGGTCCGCAATCGGACGAGCGAGTACGTCCAGATGATTGAGGCCGTACGACAGGCACCCGCATCCGGATCTCCTGCTTCATCCATCCCGACAGGTCCCTGACGCGGTATGACCTCACTGCTCCCTCCGCGGTTTTTGTTCCGGTACTCGTTTGCCGTTCGTCGCATCGACCGCCTGCCACGGAGCGGCAAGCGGCTGCTGAATCTGCCCCAGTCCTGCACCCTTCCGGCAGTGGGGCAGCTCGATGGGAGCGCCCAGTTCGCCGAGGTGCGCTGTGCCTGGAACATCAAGGGGCTGGGCATCAGTATCACCCTCACAGGGCGTGCAACGCCACGGCGGGCCACGGCCGACCCCGCCGCGCCCGTCGACGTGGCACGGATCTGGATTGATACCCGCAATACCCAGTCGATTCATCGGGCCAGTCGGTACTGTCACGAGTTCGAGCTGCAGTCGACGGGAGGCGGAGCCGACGGGAGCGCGGCGCAGGTGGTCCAGCGTACGATTGCCCGCGCTCGTGAGGAAGCCCCGCTGTGTGATCCGGACCTGATTCCGGTGCAATCCACACAGCTCGCCGATGGTTACTGGCTGGATGCCTGGATCCCTGCCGCGGCTCTGCAGGGGTTCGATCCCGTTGCGCATCCCTTCCTGGGGTTCTTCTACATGGTGCAGGATGCCGAGCTGGGGGTGCAGACCCTCTCGGCGGGTCGCGAATTCCCGTTCGCCAGCGATCCCAGTCTGTGGAGCACCCTCGAGCTGACCGAGGAGTAAGGCGGCGCCGGCCGGGTGCTCAGTCCTGTCCCTTGCGGGGCAGGGCGATCGAGTACAGCACGGTCAGTCCGCCGGTCGTCAGCAGCGTCATCGGGATCCAGGGGGCGAGGACCAGCTCCCGCGCCCATCCGTCCGATTGCGGGTGAGGGCCTCGGGCATCCGAGAGCGCGGGGATGTCGGGCTGTTCCTTGACGATCACCGATTCCACCGGGATGAGCGAGACTCCTCCCATCGCAGCACTCACGCCCAGAGCAAAGAAGATGGCGCAGGATCACGATCTGCCTCAAGAACTCAGCGGACGAGATGGGTTGGACCCCACTGTCGAATCGTCGTGACGCATCCCGTCACCGCAGTCGTTTCGCTCCCGCGCCCCCGACAGGGATCAGGATCCGTTGACCTTGCGGAATACGCGGTCTGTAGGCCCAGTCAGCGGACTCTGCTGGCATCGGTGTGAGACGTCGGCTACATTGGCCAGCCCGTTCGAATTCCCTTATCGCCCGGCCGTTTGATCCCGTCAGGAGTCACCCCTGTGAAAGCCCAGATCGTTCTGCTCCCCGGTGACGGTATCGGACCGGAGATCGTCGCACAGGCGGAGCGTGTCCTGCACCAGATCGCCGAACAGCACGGCCACGACTTCCAGCTCAGCAGTCATCCCATTGGGGGATGTGCAATTGACGAGTTCGGCGATCCGCTGCCGGCGGCGACGCTCGCGGCCTGCCGCGACGCCGACGCCATTCTGCTGGGCGCGGTTGGCGGTCCGAAGTGGGACGACCCGACCGCCAAGGTTCGTCCCGAACAGGGACTGCTGCGGATCCGCAAGGAGCTGGGGCTGTTCGCCAACCTCCGGCCCATCAACCCGCATCCGGCACTGCTCGACGCGTCTCCGCTGAAGCGGCAGATCATCGAAGGGACGGATATCCTGTTCGTGCGCGAACTGACGGGCGGCATCTACTTCGGCGAGTCGGGATTGACCCCGACCAGCGAGGGGGAGTCGGCCTTCAACACCATGGTCTACTCGACCCCCGAGGTCGAGCGGGTTGTGCGGCTCGCGGCGATCGCGGCCCGGCAGCGACGCGGCAAGCTGACCTCTGTCGACAAGGCCAACGTGCTCGAAGTCTCCCGGCTCTGGCGGCGTGTCGCGGCCCGCGTTGTCCAGGAGGAGTTCGCCGACCTCGAGTACGAAGTCGTCCTCGTCGATGCGATGGCCATGCATCTGATCTCCCGTCCCTCCACATTCGACGTTGTCGTGACCGGCAACATGTTCGGTGACATCCTCACCGACGAAGCGTCGATGCTGCCCGGTTCGCTGGGGCTGCTCCCCTCAGCATCACTCGGCGACTCCGGTCCGGGTCTGTATGAACCGATCCACGGGTCGGCCCCCGATATCGCCGGCAGGGGCATCGCCAATCCGCTGGCCACCATCCTCGCTGCAGCCATGATGCTCAGGCATTCCCTGCACCTGGAGCAGGAGGCTGCGGCCATCGAAGCCGCCGTGTCGGCCGTGCTCGACGCTGGTCATCGGACGGCAGACATTGCCGGCACGGGACAGCCGAGCCTGGGCAGCGTCGCGATGGGGGATGCCGTTCTCGCCGCCCTCCTCTGAGGGGCAGGGGCAGACGTCCGGAACATCACTCGTGCGTGTGCGGGAAGGGTTCGAGGTGCACCAGCACATCCCGCAGCATCGGCAGGTCGCCGATCAGGCGGTCCTTGACGTGATGTCCGATCTCGTGGCCCGCCGCGACCGTGAGATGCTGGTCAACCTCGATGTGGATATCGGCGAAGAACTCCAGTCCCGACTTGCGGACCCAGAGTTTCTCGACTCCCTGCACGCCGGCCACCGACAGGGCGATGTCTCGAATCTGCTGCACGAACTCCGGGGCGGCCTGCACATCCATCAGCTCACTGGCGCTCACCCGAAACAGATGAATGCCCGACCAGACGATGGCCGCCACGACCACCAGCGAAGTCGCTTCGTCGGCCCAGAGGTACTGCTCGCCCGCAAAGCGAACGACGCCCAGCCCGAGCAGCACTGCCAGGGCACAGAGGGCATCGCTCCGGTGATCCCAGGCATTGGCGATGATCGCCGCGGATCCTGTGCGGCGGCCCACGCGGACCTTGTACTGGTACAGTCCTTCCTTGATCAGCACGTTCGCCCCGGCGATCCACAGGGTCCACGCGCGAGGGATCTCATGCTGGACCGGGAACCGCCGGATCGCCTCCCAGCCAATGAGCAGGGCCGAGATGATGATCAGCAAGGCGACGTTGGAGGCGGCGATGCCTTCAGCTCGTGTATGTCCGTAAGGGTGTTCCTCGTCAGCAGGACGCTGGGCCACGCGCAAGGCGAACAGCACCACCAGCGTCGTCACGACGTCGCCGAGCGAATTGACGGCGTCCGCGATCAGGGCAAACGAATGGCCGACGATCCCACCGGCAAGCTTCACGATCCCCAGCGCCAGATTCACCAACAGACCGAGGATCGCTGCGCGGGTGACCTCGCGATACGGCGAAATGGCGTTTGTGTTCATCGGAAGCAGCAATCTCGCCGATTCCGCGGCGAGAGTGCAAGTGCACGCATCGACGAGGGTCACCGGAACTGCAGCGGGCAGCGCGGCCGTGATGGGGGTTGCCCTGTTCGAGGTGCAAGCCTCGAGATGGCCTCGCCGGGTCGACGCTACCTGTTGTCCTTGGCCTTCTTCAGGCTGTGGAGCAGGGATCGGTAGTCCTTCAGGCAGTCCTCGATGAGTGCGCCGAGGTGCTGGAGCTCCTCCTGCTGCGAATCCGAACGTTCCAGCAGCGGTCGCATCCAGCCGTTCATCAGCTCGAACTGCTGCTCCAGCACGTTGAGCACCGTGCGCGGGATGCGGTTGACGACCGTGATTCGCCGGATTTGTCCGGTGGGGTCGCTGGAGTCCTCTTCCAGGGGGAGCTGATGCTGGAGCACTGCGGGATCACTCGTGGGGATGGGCGGCGGGAGGCGCGGACGGCCCAGCCGGTGTGGGCAACGAGTCGGGCCACTTCATGTCGATGGGGGGGACTGCGACATGAATGGGCCGCTCGGCCAGAGCCGTCACCTGCTGCAGGCCCTCGTTCAGCCGGTCGGAGAGCGACTTCAGTCCCCCGGCCAGGGCATCCATCCGTTCGACGGCCGTGCGCAGATGCAGGTCGGTGGCGTCGACGCCGTTCTGGCCGTTGGTCATCATCTGGGTCACTCCCGCGGTCACCGCCTTGCGAATCGCGTCGAGGCCATCGGCGAACGTCGACATCTGCGCGATGACCTGTCCCACCTTGTCGTCGCTGCCCACGCCGCGTAGTTTGATGTTCTGGCGGAACGTCTTCCGGATGTCCTCCCACCGCTCGCGTTCGGCATCGGTCAGGATGCCGATGAGTTCCTTGAACTTCAGCAGGTTGGCCTCGGTACCGGTGGTGAGGGTCTGCGCATCGTTCTGGTAGCTGCTGCTGATCAGTGTCTGCAGCTCGGCGTCGTTCATGACGGGCAGCACCTTCTCGGCGATGCGGTTCATGTTGCGGTACGAACCCTGCAGCAGGAAGGGGGGCTCGGTGCGGTAATCGTCGTGCTGGGCCGCGGAGAGGATGTAGGCGCGATTGACCTGGAGGACGACATCGCGGACGCGCATCAGCTTGACCATGGTGGCCACAAACTCGTTGAGCTCTTCGAGTGAGTAGTTCCCTTCGAGGTCCACACCTTCGGTGGAGAGCTGTTCGCCGCGGAGGGTGCGCTCGGCCATCTTGATGACGGCGTAGACATCTTTCTGAGAGCGTGCCGCCAGCCGGGACAGCACCGGGTTCGATGTCAGGGCGTTCTCGAGATAGCTCATCTCGAAGGCCTCGCGTGAGTCGCCGATGATCTCGCCCAGGTTGTAGATGTCGGCCCGGTTGGCGAGCATGTCGGGGATCTGGAATTTCTCGCCACTTTCGGTGTAGGGGTTGCCCGCCATGACGACGCAGACCTTCTTGCCGCGGAAGTCGTAGGTGCGGGTCTTCCCCTTCCAGACGCCTTCGACCTTCCGCTGGGCATCGCAGAGCGAGATGAATTTCTGCAGCAGCTCCGGATGACAGTGCTGGATGTCATCCAGGTAGATCATGACGTTGTCCCCCATCTCGAAGGCGAGGTTGAGTTTCTCAATCTCCTCGCGCGCCCCGGCATTGGAGGCGGCTGCCGGGTCCAGCGATGTGACGCCATGACCGATCGCCGGACCGTTGATCTTCATGAAGATGATCCCCAGCCGGTTGGCGATGTACTCCATCAATGTCGTCTTCCCGTAGCCGGGCGGTGAGATCAGCAGCAGCAGCCCCTGCCGGTCGGTGCGTTTGTCGGCCCCGGTGGTGCCGATCTGCTTGGCGAGGTTGTCACCGATCAGCGGGAGGTACACGCTGTCGATGAGCTGATTGCGGACGAACGAAGTGAGCACACGGGGCTTGAACTCTTCGAGCTGCATCTCCTCGCGGGCGTCGCCCACCAGTTGCGACTTGACCGTGTGATACCTGCGGTACCGCGGGATGATGTCGCGCGTAAAGCGATCCAGCTTGTGCAGGAAGCGATTGAAGTGCAGTTGATAGCGGCCGGACTGGATGACGGGATGAGTCCCGGTGAGGCCGGTGAGAGTCCGCTCCATGTCGACGCGAATGATGGCGCGCTCGTCGACCGCGCCTGCCAGCAGCAGGACCGCGACCTCATCGACGAGATCACTCCGGGGCGCGCCGGGAGCGGATGTCGCAGCGGCATCGGACGGATCGGGGGACTCACGTCCCCCGCTCGCCTGACGTGCGAGGTTCGCCTGCGCGATAAAGGCCGAGACCCAGTCGCGGGCCAGTTGAAACTCGGCCGCCGGAGTCTTGCTCAAGGCCTGCATCGAGTGTGCGAAGCGGTCCTCGGCCTTGACCTGCCGGAGGTGCTCGTGAAAGCCGCGATGCAGTTCCGCGGCTGCCTGCGAGACAACGAAGGCTCCCTGACGCGGGTTGGCGGGGGAGGTGATCAGTTCGTGGAGGAGATAGTCGGCCGCCTCGTCCAGCAGCCCGTCGTCGGCTGTGGTGCCGTTGTCCCCGTCGGCGTACAGCCCGATTTCCGTCGTGAACGCAGCCAGCATGCGCCGCAGCGCCTGGATGTAT
Source organism: uncultured Planctomycetaceae bacterium (assembly GCA_963715185.1). GTDB lineage: Bacteria > Planctomycetota > Planctomycetia > Planctomycetales > Planctomycetaceae > CAVPPT01. The sequence continues at coordinate 310,332 of CAVQRG010000003.1, read as the reverse complement.
CCTGCCCGGTGCGAGTTGCCGGGAAACAACTCGACGATGGTTCCGAAACCCGAGAGCCGGGACGCCATCAGCAGCTTTTCGCGCTTGTCCCCGAAGTGATGCCAGTAGAGGTTTGCCAGCGCCCGGGCCCGTGAGTCATACCGCAACAGGTCGCATTGCCGTTCGATCGCGAGCAGTTCGCGCAGCAGCAGGGCGGCATCGTGGTCGTGGACCCCCTTGATGTATCCCTCCGCGTAGCGCGGCCCCATGAATCTCTGGACGTCGGTGAGGAGCGCATCCGGCGAGCCGGGAACGTCAGTCCCCGGGTTGGTCGCACCCTGATCGGGGGACTGACGTCCTCCGCTCGCCAGTCGGCGGGCGTTGAGCATCTGGTACGCGAGAAACTCTCCGCGATACACGTCGCGATTTTCGCTGAGAACCTCCATGTCCCAGACGTCGCGGGTCCCGTCAAGATCCGGATGCGAGACCGGCTGGTAGAAGTCGGTGCCGGTGAGGTGCAGGCACATCTGCCCGTTGCGGAGCACCGTGGTGAGGTCGAGTACCTGCGTGTTGACGCTGAAGCGATGGTTCCCGAACCGGATGATGTGGTCGCCGTCTTCGTACAGTTCCTGCCGGTCCTTGAGCTGGCGGACCGCGTCCTCGCGAATGGTCTTCAGCCGGGACTGCACGTCGTCGACCTTGACCGAATCGCCCAGGGCTTCAAGCTGCTTGACGATGTCGCGGACCTTCTCGATCATCAGGTCCGCAGCAAAGTAGCCGTGGATATCGTTGAGGCTCTCAAGTCCGTCGACGCGGGACTTGATCCCCTTGAGGATGCGGTCGGCAGCGGCGGCGAGCGTGTTGGCCCGCTGGTTGCGCGCCTCGATCAGCGCCAGACGACGCGTCTCGAAGGCGTTGTAGACCTCGTCACGCTTCTCGGCGAGCTGGACGACGAAGTCATCGAATTCGGCGAAGCGGCCTTCGAGTTCCTCAACCTGCACCATCAGCTTGGTGAGGTATTCCTCGCATTTCTCGGGGCTGTCGCAGACATCGAGATAGTTGACGACCGACTGGTTGAGCAGCTTGAGCTGGCTGCCGAACTCGGCCGCACCCTCGGTGGCCGCCAGTTCCTGCATGCGGCGCTTGAGCACGGCCCGTGCCTGGTTGACCTGGCTGAAGATGGCCGAAATGTTGTCGATGATCAGCGTGCGCTGGGTGGCATCGTCGATCTTGAGGTTGGAGACGATCTCGATGAGCATCTCGAGTTCGCCCGCCGAGGCACCGATCTTCTCCTCGACCTGACGCGCGTCAGCGACCTTGGTCAGATGTTCAATGCCGGCGTGTTCCTCAGCGACGGCCTGTTCGTATGGCGCCAGCGCATCGTCCCGCAGCAGGAACTGGACGCAGCGGTGGGAAAGCTGCTCGGCCGACTGGGCGACCTCGGCTTCCAGTGTCTCCACCAGACCGGTGTCGACATACCGCAGCTCCCGCAATCCGACGATCTCCCCGCGCACCCCGCGGAGCGCCGCCAGAGACTTGACGAACTCGTCGATGTTGTCGAACCGGCGCCGCCCGACCGCATTGAGGATCTCGCGGGTTTCGTCCGTCACGCGCTGGGTCTGGCTGGTCGTGTTCTGGCGAACACGCGTGACTTTCTCGAACTCCTCGACGGCCGAGGCCGCTGCCGACTTGATCTGCGTGAGCGGCTCTGCCAGGTCGGAGGTCTCTGCGTGTCCGATCCAGAAGTAGCTGTCGAGGATGTCGGTGGTCCGCTTCACCAGGTCGACGTACAGGCCGGCGTAGGTATCCTCCTTCTCGATGAGGTTGAGGACCTCGTGACACTCGGCCATCCCCCGCACGATGTCGCGATTACCGATCTTGTACAGGTACGAGTCGGTGGTCTGCGCGGGGACGTAGTCGGCACCCACGTATGGGGTCTGCCAGACCTGCAGGGCGTGGTGTTTCTGAGGTTCGGGCTGCGCCTTGAACAGCACCATTTCCCCGCCGGGAAACAGCGTGAACCCGTGGCAGATGAGGGGGGTGTCGACCTGCTGGCTGATGATGTTGTAGGCGAGCAGGACGTGCAGGCCCGACCCGGGCTGGTAGAACACATACAGGGTGTCTTCGCCGTTGGGGCTGGCGATCCGCCGGGCGAACTTCAGTCCCTGGATGCTGGTGTCGAACGTCTTGTGCTCGCCCGACTGCAGGTAGTAGCCGCGTGAAAAAATCAGTCCCTGGTCATCGGGCAGCAGCACGCAGGCATCTTCGATGGCATCGAGCCGGCGCGCCTGATGCATCTTTTCGTTGTAGACGATGTACCGCCACACCTGCTCCTGGTAGGGGCGGATCTTGAGCAGGATGATGTTCCCCACGGCCGCGTAGGAAATCTCCGCGTCATCCAGCGTCTGATCGGCGTTGTCGACCGGTTCGCTGTAGATGCCGGCGCCCGAATCGGTATTGTTCTCGATCTTGATGGTGAGGTCGCCGCCCACGGTTTCCACAAACAGGCGGTCTGCGATGGACACATGGGGATGTGTCCCGAAGTGGTGCATGTCGCGCGTCGTCCGGATCCAGTCGAACTCATGCTGTGGCGGGAAGCGGACCTCGTGGTCACTGCGATTGTCCAGATACTGCAGCGAGTTCTCGCTCAGCAGCCACTTGAACGTCTTGAAGTCGTCGGGTGACTTGCCGACCTGGAAGACCATGAACAGATGCGGCCCGCGGACGAAGAACCGTGCGAACCGGGCATCCTTGTAATAGCGGTAGATGTCCTGGAAGTCTTTCTGGAACTGCGAGTCGTTGAGCAGTTCTGTCCCGGCCGGATGCAGCGAGTGATCCCGGTCATCCCCCGCTTCCTCGCGGACTTCGTAGACGGCAAACACATCCGCGATACGACGCTCGGTCTTGAGTCCGAAGTGGACGTTGTAGCCAAACAGAAACCGGTTCCCCACAGCCACCATGTCGCGGGGGATGCAGTTGTGCTCGGTCGTGATCCGCTCCGTCTCGAGGAGCTTGAAGTCGATGGAGCCGAAGACCTCTTTGCGGCTGGTGTTGAGCAAGCCCAGCCGATGCCTCAGGTCTTCCCCGTGCCCCCGGAGGCGATTGCGCAGGATCTCGTACGTGCCGCTCTCGAGCTGCGCCGGAGCATCGGATTGTGTCGTGGCATCGGCCATGAAGATTTCCAGCGGAGCCAGCCGCAATAGTCCTCACTCAGGGTTACTCAGTGGCCTCGAGGTGGTCACTCTCCGCGTCATCTGGCGGGCGGATGCGGCTTCGCCCTGGCTGAGCAGTCACAATGGCCCCCGCAAACAGCTCGTTGCCGCTTGACTTCAAGATCGCCAGGCACGCATCGGCCTGTCGCTTCGCTGGGAATCCGATGATCCGCAGGATCCCATGGTGTGGCACCTTCTGCCGAACAGCCAGTTCGCCAAAGTCCTTGTCCAACGTAATCAGGATTCGTTCTTCGGCATACGCCGTGGCGAGAATCTCCCCATCGCCTGGATCCTCGGCCCAGTTTCCAGCCCAGACGACGTCATGCACTCCGTTTCGGAGTGTTTCGGCCGCCGGTCCCCAAACGCAGGTGTCAAGCAGCAGCCTCACGGGACCGGGTCCATCTCGATTTCCAGCGGCTCGATCCGTTCATTCCCGACATGCCGATGCGCATAGACGAGGCACGCCTGGATGTCCTCGCGCTCCAGCCAAGGGTAGCCCTCGAGGATCGTCCCGGGATCGTCCCCGGCAGCCAGCATTCCGAGGACGTGTTCGACAGCCAGCCGCCGCCCACGGATGATCGGCTTGCCGCCAAAGATTCGAGGATTCACCGTGATGCGTTTCAGCAGTACTTGCTCAGTCATTGGTCCTGCTCCGGTTGAGGATTCCCGCGAGTTCCATTCTATCCGACACTGCGACCCACACAGATCCGCGTCATCTGCGGTCCACCGTGTGTTGAATCGAGAGCCTACGACTTCTTCTCACTCGCGGTAGCCGCCAGGCCCAGGGCGGCGACCTTCTTGTCGCTCAGTCCCATCGACTTGATCGTGCCCTGCAGCTTCTTCAGGCCGCGGGTGATCGCATCGTCTTCCGACTCCAGCAGCAACTTGCCGAGCAGGGCCGCAACGCTCATGTCCTTCACATCTTCGAAGCTCAGTCCGAAGTGATCGGTGAACTGCTTGAGATTCGCGCGGAAGTCGCCGTTCCCGTTCCCGGTGAAGAACGTGTCCTTGACGTCGGTGAGCACCTGGCTGTTGCTGACCCAGCGATCGACGCTCTTGCCCGCCTTGATCGAGTCGACGATCTTGTCGAAGAACTCGGTCTCGCCACCCACGATGTCGATGCGGGCCGTCCGCAGGGCCTGCCCGACGATCTCCGACTGTTCGCGGGCAATATCCTTCTGGGCCGAGATGGCGGCAATCTCGATGTCCTTGTCCTTGTTCAGCCGCAGCTTGAATTCCTCGTGCTCGCGTCCCACTCCATCGAACAGCTTCATGGCTTCGGCCTTCTGCTCGATGCCCCGGGCCTCGGCATAGAACTTCTGCTCGATGACGGAGGCTTCGGCGGTCCCTTCCTTCTCGATGGCGCCGGCCTTGGCGACCTGGACCTCGGCTTCGGCCAGTCCCAGGGCGGCCGCTTCCGCCTGCCGGCCCTCGGCGAGCAGTTTCATGGCCGACGTGTCCTTCTCGGCGGCTGTCCGCTTGGCTTCTGCCTCGATCACGACCTGTTCGGCCAGGAACTCGGCCGATTTCTTGGCCGCTTCCGCCTTCTTGATCTCCTTCACCAGCGCCTCTTCGGCGATGCGTTCGGCATCGGTGACGGCGACACGCTTCGAGCGGTCGACCTTGGCGAACTCCTCGGTGTCGAGAATCTTCTGCTGTTCCTCGACGACCGAGCGTTCCACCATCACACGTTCGCGAATCACATCCTGGATGTTCCGCTTCTCGACCTCGATGGCCTTTTCCTTGTCGATGTCGGCCAGGCCCACGACCCGCTCGCGTTCGGTGACTTCGAGGAGGCGATCCTTCTCAACCCGTTCGCGTTCGACCGCATCGGTCCGCTCCTTGTTGCGTGACGCGACGATGATCTGTCGGAGCTTGTTCTCTTCGGCCACCTGCAGTTGTTCTTCGGTTGCGATGCGGGCCCCTTCGGACCGCAGACGTTCTTCCTCCTGGACCTTGCGGGCCTCCGCCTGTTGCCGGGCGGAGATCTCGGCAATCTCGCGCTTCTGCTTCTCGACCGCCTCGACTCGCTGTTTCTCGAGTTCCAGGATCGCCTCCTGGGCCTCGACATCCTGCTTCTTGAGTGTCTTTTCTTTCTCCCGCGTGATCTCGTTGGCCATCACATGCTCTTTGGCCGTGAGATCGGTGATCTTCTTGATGCCCTCGGCATCGAGGATGTTCATCTGGTTGAGCATCTCGATGGGGGTCTGTTCGAGGAAGTCGATGGCACAGTCGTTCAGGGTGTAGCCATCCAGATCCCGGCCGATCACCTTCATAATTTCGTCCTTGAACTTGTCCCGTTCCTCGTAGAGTTCGACAAAATCGAACCGCTTGCCGACGGTCTTCAGGGCTTCTGAGAACTTGGCATCGAACAGCTCGACAAGGGCGGCCTTCTCGGAGGCGCGGCCACAGCCCAGCGACTGAGCCACCTGCAGAATGTCTTCCGGACGGTTGTTGACCCGTACGAAGAAGGCCACTTCGATGTCGGCCCGCACGTTGTCGCGACAGATGAGGCCCGAAGACCCCTGCCGCTTGATCTCGATCCGCTTCACCGAGAGATCCATCTGTTCGGCCCGATGCAGGATCGGGATGATCCAGATCCCGTCCCCGCTGGCCGCCTTGAGCCCCCCCTTGCCGGAGCGGACGATCGCTTCCTCGGGGCCGACCTTCCGGTAGAACCGTGCGAACAGTAGCGCGGCTCCGAAAAGCAGGGCCGCCAGGAAGATGATGACGACGCCACCGACCTCGAACAGGTTCGAGATCGATTGCGCCAATGGCAGAGATGGTGTCAGAGAAGCGAGGTGAGACACGCTCAGGTCTCCTGTTCAGAATGTTCGACGATGAAAGTGTTTCGCTCGGGCTCGTAGTCCACGATGCGGACGGTGTCGCCGCGATGTGCGGTGGCCTGGGCGTCCAGCGTGCGGACGTTAATCACCAGCGGGGCGGCTGGAGTCGCATAACTCGCCTGGCCTGCCGTCGAGGTGACCTCTCCGGACGTGACCACGCAGGTGTTTCCAATCAGGTTCGCAGCTTTGTTCACTTCGCTGGTTGCGAAGAATCCTTTGAGTGGCTGGGTGCAGAATTTCGCGACAAACAGGCTGATGCCGCCATTGCGCAGCAGAGCCTGCACCCCCTCGGTCGTAGTCGTCGGCTCGAAAGGCCTGTCAAACAACATGGTCAACGCCCAGGTACTGATGGCGAAGAACGACAGCCACACCATCAACGGGACGTCGCTGAGGTTGAAGAACCTCAGGCCGATCATCCCGACGCTGAGCGGTGAATACCCCTGCGGGTCTGCGTCCCCCGCTCCTGCGAGGGTGTCGCCATCCGGACCCCATGGGGCATCTCCCTCCAGGGAAAGGTCAAACAACTCCGCATCGAGTGCGCCGATAATGACGAGCAGCCAGTAGGCCATCACGCAAACGACGAGCACGGATGCCGGCAGTGCCGGACCCTTAAGACAGTCAGAGAGGAACTCCACGCTCGAGTCTCCTCGGAAGGGGTGTTGTCAATATGCGACAGAAATGGTCGCAGGGTTGCTCCGACAACGGTCGAGAGCCGAGAAGGATCACAGAAATCGGGCGAAATGGTGGCAAGCGGAGATCTCGTCCCATGAGGGTGACAATTCGGGCCGGGGGAATCGCAGGGGATTCGCCGATTCTCGCATCTCCGGGGCCGGAAATCACGCTCCTGACCACAATTCCGGAGGCGAAGTGGATTGCGACCCCTTCCGCGGAGCGCCCCGCGGGGACCGCCGCGCGGCCGCCAGGCTGCCTGTTGCGACCTGCGCAACCGTGCCAAGCGGGACAGGTGGCGTATGATCCTGGGGAAGTGAGTCACGGGCGCTCAGCAGTCTCTTCCCTTTGGTTCGCCTGTGACGATCCTGAAGGCAGGGGCAGAATGTCCCGGTTGGAGGGTCGCGTCGCCGGCCCCACCTCCACCTCAGGAGCATGGAGTCTGGTTCGATGCTAGTGCTGTCGCGTCATCGGGATGAGAGCATCATGATCGGTGATGACATTGTCATCACGATCGTGGAGATCCGTGGCGACAAGATCCGGCTGGGGATCCAGGCTCCCAAGGAGGTGACGGTCCACCGGGAAGAGATCTACCTCGCCATTCAACGCGAGCAGCAGGCGAAAGCGGACGAGGCGAGCGACAATCAGGCCTGATCGGCGGGTGACCGCCGGTGCACGCCGGAGTATGACGAGGCCGGCTCAGGCGTCGTAGTACATCGCGAACTCCCACGGATGCGGGCGTTCCTCGAGGGTTTTGACCTCGTGGGTCTGCTTGTACCAGATCCACGTGTCGATCACATCCTCTGTGAAGACGTCGCCACGCAGCAGGAAGTCGTGATCGTCCCGCAGCGCCTGCAGCGATTCCTCCAGCGAGGCCGGGACTGTGGGGAAGTCGTCCAGTTCCTCCGGGCCGAGATCGTAGATGTCCTTGTCGAGCGGGCGGACCGGGGTCGAGCTTGTTCTGGATGCCGTCGAGTGCCGCCATCAGCACAGCCGACATTGCCAGGTAAGGGTTGCACGTCGGATCCGGGACAGCGGAACTCGAACCGCTTGCTCGCCGGAACTGGAGTTGTGGACCGGGATGCGGATCGCGGCCGATCGGTTCCGAAAACTGTACGTCAGATTGATCGGGGCTTCGAAGCCCGGCGACGAGCCGCTTGTAGCTGTTGGTGGTCGGACAGCAGAACGCGAACAGGGCCGGGGCGTGTTTGCAGAATGCCCGCCCATCGCGTGGATCGCCAGGTCGCTCAAGCCCGCCGTAGCCGGAGCCGGCGAACAGCGGTCTCGCCCTTCTTCCACAGCGAGAAGTGCAGGTGCAGGCCGGAGCCGTTGTCGTTCCAGAGCGGCTTGGGCATGAAGGTCGCCGTCTTGCCGTGCCGCGCGGCCACGTTCTTGACGATGTACTTGTAGCGCAGCAGGTTGTCGGCCGTGCTGCAGCAGCGGGGCGTACTTGCATGTCGATCTCGCACTGCCCGCCAGTCGCGACCTCGTGGTGTTGTCCTTCGACATCGACGCCGCACTCCAGCAGCGTCAGCATCATCTCGGTCCGCAGGTCCTGCAGCGTGTCGGCCGGGGGGGTCGGGAAGTAGCCCTCCTTGTGGCGGATGCTGTAGCCGGCATTGCTGACGGGGTCGGCTGCGGTCCCGGTGCTCCCCTCCCTCGGCTGTCGCGCGCGTCCGCGATTCCACTGCCCTTCGGCACTGTCGACGTGGTAGTAGCCTTCGTGCTCGTTCTGGTCGAAGCGGACATCGTCGAAGACGAAGAACTCGGCTTCGGGGCCGAAGTTGGCGATATCCGCGATTCCGGTCGACTGCATGTACCCCTGCGCTTTGCGGGCAACATTGCGCGGATCTTTGGCATAGTCCTCGCGGGTGATCGGATCCTGGATGTTGCAGGTCATCGCCAGTGTGCGCCTGCATGAACGGGTCGACGATGGCCGTCTCCGCCTGCGGAACGACGAGCATGTCGCTCTCGTTGATCGGCCTGCCAGCCCCGCATCGAGGAGGCGTCGAACCCGAAGCCGTCTTCGAAACTCGTTTCGGTCAAAGCCTTTACGGGGATTGTGAAGTGCTTCTGCGTGCCGGGGAAATCCATGAACCGCAGATCAACGGCCCGGATCTCTTCCCGGCGGCAGAGGGCCAGGACTTCTTTGGGGGTCATGTGAGCGCAACCTCAGGCAAGGATTCTCAGCGAAGCCGGAGCATCCTACGCTCTGGGGAGCAAAACGTGTACCACCAGACCGGCCGATCCGGCGGATGTCGGCCGATCAGGCAGCCGACTGACGCGACGGCGACAGCGCCCTCCTGCACGATGATTGAGGCGGCGCGGGCAATGCCCCCCGGCTCGGCGGCACGGCTCGCCAGATCGTCCAGTTCCTGGCGTCGTTCGGCCAGCACCCGTGGTGATCTCAGCCAGAGATTGAGGGTCTCAACCATCGCTTCGACGTGGCGGTCGGGGTTGCCGATGATCACATGCTCGGGCATGATCTCCCGCCCGGTCATCAGGTTCGGCAACGACATGTATTTGCACGTAATCAGGGGCCAGAACAGGATCGCCATCGACAGCGGCGGCCGGTAAACCACAACCGCCGGGGTCCGTCGGGCCAGCATCTCCAGGCTGACAGAGCCCGACACCATCAGGCAGCAGTCGGCCGCTTCGACGATCTCGGGAGTCCGGCCCACAAAGAAGTCGATCGGCAGTTGTTCGTCCTCCGTGTACATCACCTCTTCGCACAGCTCGCGGAAGGCTGCCTTGTAGAGGGGGACGCGAAACCGGACCCGGGGATGCGCTGTGTGCAGTTGCCGAATCACCTCGAGCATCGCGGGCCAGTTGGCGCTCCACCTCCTGCCGTCGCGACCCCGGCAGGATGCCGACCGTACGGAACTGACCTTCACGCAGGGATGCAAGGAAGGCCTCATCCAGCGAATGCCGATCCACTTCGTCGAAGAAGGGATGGCCGACGAACTCGACGGGCACGCCGCGCTCACGATACCACTCGGTCTCGAATGTCAGTCCTGAAAGTACGCGGTCGACGAACCGACGGACCTTGCGAATCCGCCACGGCGCCCAGGCCCATAACTGTGGGGGCATGTAGTAGTAGACCGGGATCCCGGCCTTCTTGGCACTGCGGGCGATCCACCAGTTGAACCCGGGAAAGTCGATCAGGACCACGACATCCGGCCGCTCGGACCGCAGGAATTGCGACGCCTGCCGGAGCAGTTTGATGAAGGTCCAGAGCAGGGGCAGCACATGGCTGATCCCCATCACTGCCAGGTTGGTGAGGGGGTACAACTGTTCGACCCCGGCGGCGGCCATCTTCGGCCCGCCAAAGCCACTGAAACGCAGCGCAGGGTGCCGGCGACGCATCTCCTGGATGAGATGGGCCGCATGCTGATCGCCACTCGGTTCTCCCACGGAGAAGAAAACGTGCATCCTTGCACTCCATCAGGAGTGAGAGGTGGCTGAAGCGTCAACTCGTGTCGAAGCTTACGGGCCGCCTGCTCAACTCGAACGGTGTTCAATCCTGGCCGCCGCGGGTCGACCGCTGGGCCTTCATCGCCAGTCGTCGCTGGGAGGATCCAGTCGTCGCTGGGAGGATAAGGTGTGTGGGAACCCCAGATAGTCCACATCGCCGATGAGTGCAATCTCACTTTCTCGGACGACGGCTGTTCGGGGACCGGGCAAACCACAATCCCTACGGGCTGCTCCGCTGCCCTCCACTCTCCATGGTAGCGGGTCAAGACCGGGGAGTTGGGCAATCGCGTTCCTCACCCCGCGCACCCGCTCGTCCGGGATGGGGAACCTCGGTCGCTGGCAGATCAGGGGTGCTGGGCATCGCGAGCGCCATCTCGCGGTGCTTCCCCGGACATGTCCGAGGAGGCACCGGCCACAGGGAGCTGGCGCGCCCGGCTGCGAATCACGAACAGGTCGGTTGATTCACACGCCTGCAGCAATCGGTTCGGCTGCGAGAACTTCCGTGCTCTCGCCCTCCGGAGCGACTTCCGGGGGAGTGCCATCCGGATACAGGGCCTCGACGAATCCCTTGAGGTGATCGGCTCGCGTGTGGTGCTGCAGCTTTCGCAGGGCCTTCGATTCGATCTGCCGAATACGTTCGCGCGTCACCTTGAAGATGCGTCCGGTCTCTTCCAGCGTGTAGCTGTAGCCGTCGCCCAGCCCGTAACGCAGCTTGATGATCTCGCGTTCGCGATACGTCAGGCTCTTGAGGACATGATCGATCTTGTCCCGCAGCATCTGATGCATGGCCGAATCGGCCGGGGTCCCTTCGTTGCTGTCCTCGAGGAAGTCGCCGTAGCTCGAGTCTTCGCTTTCGCCGACAGGCGTATCGAGACTGATGGGATGCTTCCAGGTCTTCATGATCCGTTCGGTCTCTTCGACGCCGAGACCGACCGCCTCGGCCAGTTCTTCGATGGTTGGCTCGCGGCCGGTGTCCTGACGAATCTCTTCGCTCTTGGCCTTGAGCGTCGAAATACTCTGGAACATGTGGACCGGAATACGAATCGTCCGGGCATGATCGGCCACCGCACGAGTGATCGCCTGACGAATCCACCACGTGGCGTAGGTCGAGAACTTGTAGCCGCGACGGTACTCGTACTTCTCGACGCCGCGCATCAGGCCGGCGTTTCCTTCCTGAATCAGGTCGAGGAACGACAGGCCGCGGTTACGGTACTTCTTGGCGATGGAAACGACCAGTCGCAGGTTGCCGCCGGAAAGCTGCTGCTTGGCGTGTGTCCAGGCGTCGAAGCGTTCCGGATACTTCTTGCAGCCGGGTGCGGAACTCCTCCGGCGTTTCGAGCGTCATCTGCACGAGTTCATTGAGCTCGTTCTGCAGCATGTCGACTTCGTTCGCGAGCTGCCGGTGCGTGCGCGACAGACGGCGAGACTCCGCGTTCGAGTTCCGTCATCCGCTCGGCGATCTGCTGCATCCGCTTGTACACGGGCTGCAGTCGATGTGTTCGGACGGTGAGTTCTTCCGCAGAGCGTACACATCTTGCGTGCGACGAATCACCATTCGCATCGCGGATTGCGTCCGCGGTCTCGCTTGGAGCCGGTGGCGTCCTGCAACGCTGCGAAGTCTTCGCGATTCTCATCCAGCAAATGCCGCAGCGTCTGGAGGTTGAGTGGCATGCGGCCGAGAATCTGCTCCTTCTGAGTGTTCTCGGTATCCGAGGTCCGCAGCGTCCGCTCGAAGGGGAGTTCGCCGTTGTTGCACCTTCTCCAAAATGTCGACGGCGATATCGAGGGCGAAGTCCGATTCCATCATCGTTCGGCGGAACCGTTTGCGGGTGATCTCGATCTGCTTGGCGAGGAAGATTTCGTCATCGCGGGACAGCAGCGGGATGTTTCCCATCTGCGTGAGATACATGCGAATCGGATCGCGAGACGACATGGCGGCGTCTCCGGCTCGATCATCGAGCGGGCAGTGTCGGGAGGCTCGTCGGCCTTGGCGATGCTCGGCCAGCCGCGTCTTGTCGGCGACCGTGTCGGGAGCATCGGGATCGTTGATGAGCGGAGATCCGGTTTCTTCCAGCGCCAGAATGATCTGGTCGACCAGCCGCGGGTCGCCCCCTTCGTCCGGCAGGTACTCGTCGACAGCCTGATAGGTCAAGAAACCTCGCTTCTGTGCCGATTCGATGAGTGAACGCAATCCTTCGTCCAGTCGATGCACGGTAGGGCTCCTGTCATCCGAAAAGTGGGGGACTGCAGTCAACCGACCTTCCCTGGGCGGTGGCTCTCAACTGTGGCAGGTGCTGGTCCGGCAGTACAACGACTGACCGGAGGCGTTCGCAACCTGTTTCATGTCTCTCAACGCTGATTGGTGGTGTGGTCCGGACGTTTCCCTGGGGTTCTTGATCCGTTCAGACCTGTCCTGCCGTCGGCTGACTCCGAGCCCTGTCCTGTCGTCTCAGAGCCCCTGCGGATCAACCACGGCGGTTGATCATTCGCAGGCAGGCAAATCTGGCCAGCCAGACCGAGAGATGAGGTTCTCCGTTGCAGCATCCATACCGACTCCTTGAGAACCAGGGATCCGCACGGGGATTCCCTCGTCTCGCCGCCGCCTCACGAGCTCTCAGTCGACACTGAGCTGGCCTCACCGGACTCGCAAGTCACTGGGGCGGGTCGCGTCATTTGCGACCGAAGCCACCATCCTACCAGAACTCTCCCGACCGTCCACGCAGATTTCACCGGTTTTCAACAAGTTTCACCTTGCATCTCCATTACTACGGTGGTTCGCGCAGATCGTCAACGCAAAACGTGGCAGATTTGCTGCAAGGCCAGAGATCAAAGGGCCTTGCATAGCCCCTCGGGTCAACGCAATCCCCCGGATCTTCGGTGTCCTGCCCCATTCTCCGCGAACCTTGCGGCACCTTGACGCTCTTGACACCGAGGTTTAAACTCGCAGACCTCGATGGGTACTCACGCGGGAGCGGTCTTGGGATTCCGCATTTTTTCCAGATTTCTCGGCTTGGCCATGACCACTGACCGTCCGGAACTCGGCCTACTGCTCACCCTGCCTCCTCCCGGGAGGTCTTAGGTTCGGGTTCGACGTCTGCCAGCAGCACATACCCACCCTGAGGCTTCTCCCGAGGCCTCAGGGTTTTTTCGTAAGGGGGCGACGAGCTTACAAGCCGATCGCGACCAGCAACGCCTTTTCACAACGATTCGCCATGAGCCAACCACCCGCCACGAATTCCGACACCATCACGATCTTCGATACCACGTTGAGGGACGGTGAGCAGTCGCCCGGATGCAGCATGTCCACCAGCGAAAAGCTGGAGGTCGCCAAGGCCCTCGTGGAGCTGGGGGTCGACGTTATTGAAGGGGGCTTCCCCATCGCCTCGCCGGGAGATTTCGAGGCGGTGCAGCGGATTGCCCGCCAGTTCGGCGACCAGACGACCATCTGCGGACTCGCCCGGTGTCGCACCGAGGACATCGACCGGGCCTGGGAAGCCCTGCGCGAGGCCCAGTTTCCGCGGATTCATGTGTTCCTCGCGACCTCGGCCATCCACCGTGAGTTCAAACTCAAGATGGCCAAGGACGAGATCCTCCGCCGGGCGGTCGAGAGTGTGAAGTACACCGTCGACCTGATGTCGCAGCGCCCCGACATCTCGACCCCCAACGTCGAGTTTTCACCCGAAGATGCCGCACGGACCGAACTCGACTTCCTCGCCGAAGTCGTGGAATGCGCCATCGACGCGGGAGCCACGACCGTCAATATCCCCGACACCGTCGGTTACGCCACACCGCAGCACTTCTTCACGGTCATCCGGCACCTCAAGGAGCGCGTGTCCAACATTGACCGGGCAGTCATCAGCACCCATTGCCATAACGATCTTGGACTGGCGGTGGCCAACAGCCTCTCTGCGGTCGAGGCCGGCGCCCGACAGGTCGAATGCACCATCAATGGTCTCGGCGAACGGGCCGGGAACGCGGCCCTCGAAGAGGTGGTGATGGCCCTCCGGACGCGGCAGGACTACTACGGCGTCAGTTCCCGCATCCGTACCGAGAAACTGTTTCCCACGAGCCGACTGGTCTCGGGTATTACCGGGATGAAGGTCCAGCGGAACAAGGCCATCGTCGGCCAGAACGCCTTCGCTCACGAGGCGGGCATTCATCAGCATGGCATGCTGCAGGACCGGTCCACCTACGAGATCATGCGTCCCCAGGATGTGGGCTTCATTGGCACCAACCTCGTGCTCGGGAAGCACAGTGGGCGACATGCCTTTCGGGAACGGGTCGGGCAGCTCGGCTACTCACTCGACGATCAGACCTTCCAGCAGGTGTTCGACGACTTCATCAAGCTGGCCGACAAGAAGAAGGATGTTTACGACTCCGACATATCGGCCCTCATCGACCAGCGCGTCCATTACGTTCCGGAGCACTGGAAGATCACCAGGTTCCATGTGTTCGGTGGCACCGGGACGATCCCGACCGCGACGCTCGAGCTGAGGCACGAGAGTGGCGAGTGCTTTCAGGATGCCAGCACCGGGGACGGTCCCGTCGATGCCGTCTTCAAGTGCCTCGAACGCATCACCGGTCTCGAAGCGAAGCTTCAGGAGTACTCCGTCCGCAGCGTCTCCAGTGGCAAGGATGCCCAGGGTGAGGTGAGCGTCGAAATCGACTGCGCCGGTCGCACCTACCACGGCAAAGGGGTCAGCACCGATACCATCGAGGCGAGCGCCCTTGCGTATCTGCAGGCCCTCAACAAGGCGAGTGCCGCCAACGGCAACGGCCGCGAAGAGCACGAGGCCGGCGGCGTGTGACCCTGGACTGCCGGCTCTAGGTTGCCGCGCCGCGCGCCCGGATGAGCAGGGCCGCGGCGATGCAACCGGCGAGGTTCGACACCAGATCCCAGCCCGTATTGAGATAGCCCCCGACGTTGGTCTCGGGCATCATCAGCGTGGCGGCAAACTCCACTACCTCGTTGAGGGCACCGAAGCCCATCCCCGCCGCCGCGCAGAGCGTCAACTTGCCGAGCGTCGGTACAATGCTCGACCGCGGGACGCCGTGCGGGTCGGCCAGCATCGCCCGTAGTCCTTCCCAGCACAGCCAGGTCGTTACACCGAATCCGAAGGCGTGAACCACCTGGTCGTACTTCAATCGACCGGGGACCAGCCACAGACTGTACAACACTCGGATGTCGCCGTTGATCGGCCAGCTCTCCGGCACAGGCACCAGCCCCCCCGCCATGTGTGCCAATCCCCACAGACTGAGGCCCCACAACACACCCCCGGAAAGACCCACGCGGCGATGTACCAGGAACACACCCGCACCCAGCACCAGCATTACGATGATGTAGAAGAGAAATTCCCCGTTGCGCCGGCCGAGGGCGACGGCGGCTGCCGCCAGCAGATAGGCTCCGTTGAAGGCCAGCAGCGGCAGCAGTCGCGGTGCGGCGGGGTCGCTGTGCGGCGCGCTCATGAGAGACGGGTCAGCAGTTCTACCGGGAGCACTTCGTTCAGACTGCCGCTGCGAAAGCCCGCCAGGTCCAGGGTCACATAGCGGAAGCCGAGGTCACGCAGCCGGCTCACCACCACGTCCCGGACCGCGGGCTCCGTCAGGCGGGGCAGGGCGTCCAGCGGGACTTCGATGCGGGCCAACTCGTTCGCTTCCAGCCGCACTCGCAGTTCACGCACTCCCAGTACGCTGCGCAGCAGAGCTTCGGCGGCATCGATCCGGCGGACACGCTCCTCGGTGACTTCCACTCCATAGGCGACGCGACTCGACAGGCAGGGGGAGGCCGGCTTGTCCCAGACCGGCAGGTTCCACGCCTGTGCGAGGGCCCGCACATCCGCCTTCGTGAAACCGGCCTCGATCAGTGGACTGCGAACCGCATGCTCCCGGGCGGCCTGCATGCCGGGACGATAGTCGCCGCGATCGTCCAGATTGGCACCGTTCACGATCACATCGACCCCCAGCCGGTCCTGCAACCCTTCCAGTTGCGTATACAGCTCGGTCTTGCAGTGATAGCAGCGGTCCCCGGCGTTGGCCCGGTAGTCGTCCTGGGTGAATTCACCCGTCTCGATGATCTGATGCCGGATGCCGATCTGTTCAGCGAGGCGGCGGGCCTCGTCCAGTTCACCGCTGGCGAGACTGGGGCTGACCGCCGTCACCGCGACCGCCCGGTCACCGCAGGCCAGTTGAGCCGCTTTGGCGACCACGGTGCTGTCGACGCCGGCGGAGAATGCCACCGCCACCCGGCCGTACCCGGACAGCAGCGCGAGCAACTGATCCCGACAGGCCAGCAGCTGTTCGTCGGCGTGGATGTTAGGCGGAGCGGGCATGTTGATGAGACTCGACGAGAACCCGTGATCGGTCAGCCAAATCATAGTCCATGCCGGGAGTTTCCGCGAAGGGCTGGACGAAGCTCGCTCCGTTGGCAGTCGGTTCTCCTTCGACGACAATAGCCATGCTGGCCGCCGCCGTGCTGCCGTGATGCACCGGGGACCACCAAGGCACCAGGGAGATCCGAGGGTCACCACCGATGGGGCTGTTCGATTTTCTGACGCGCGGGAAGTTCTCTCGGGTCGACCGGCGGGAGGACCGCATCTGGCTCACCCAGGCCGCGAAGCTCAACGGCATCCGTGCTGATCTGCTCGACTGTGCGCGTTCGGAGTCGGTGGCCGTTCTGCTGATCGCGCACTTCCCCGACACGCTGGCGCGGCTGGAGACCCTCATCGCTGACGGCCCAGGGGGCGACGTCCCCCTTCAGCCGGTGCTCGCCACGAACCTCTCGACCGATCTGGCGGCCAGGCTGCAGGTCGACGAGTCGGCCCGCATGGACCTCATCGTCGCGGAACGCCATCCGCTGCCGTCCGTGGATGACGGCCTTGTGCGGTTCGCCGAGGAGCTCCCCTGTCGGACCCGGTTGGCCGTCCACATGTCGCTCGACGATCCTCTGCTGAAACCGTTCGTCGGAGACTGGCTGGAGAAGATGCTCGCCCAACTGGGGATGCACGAGGACGAGCCGATCGAAAGTCGGCTGGTGAGCCGCCGAATCCGTGCCGCCCAGGAAAAGGTGGCCGACCAGGCGACAGGCAACCGGGAGGCCGACTCGGCCGCCGACTGGATGGCGAAGAACCTGCCGTAGCCCCAGCACGTCGGCGACATGCTGGTGAGGGACTTGTCGAAGCGGCCTGCTGTTCGCCATGCTGAGATCGACGCAGCGTGCGACCTGTTCAGAGTCACTCACCCACAGGGAATGCGGCCATGGCCCCCGACCTTCTCAGACCATTCGTTGTCCGGCTGTTGCTCGGCGTGACCCTCGTGGCAGGCCTCCCATGCCTCGCTGGTGCGCAGTCCCCGGTCGTCGACACTCCCTGGACGAAGCATGTCGTCCACACCGGCTTCGCGACGCAGACCGCCGTCGGGGCCGACTTCACGGGAGACGGACTGGTCGATGTCATCAGCAACTCGGGCGGCAAGAGCCGGCTGTTCGTTGCACCCCAGTGGACCGAAGTCGTCCTCGACGACGATCCGCAGCATGGCTGCATCCACAGTGAGGTGCTGGATGTCGATGCCGACGGTGACCCGGACTACATTGGTGCCGCGCTACAACCCCGGACTGATCTTCTGGCTGGAAAGTCCCGACGATCCGCTCACGGACAAATGGACGTATCACCTCATCGACGACCAGGTGCATGGCATTCACGGACTGCTGACGGGGGACGTGAACCTCGATGGCCGGCTCGACCTGATCGCCAACAGCGCCCAGCCGACGGAGCCGTTCCCCCTGTCGCTCGTCTGGTACGACATCCCCGCAGATCCGCGAACGGCAGAGCGCTGGCTGCGTGCGATTCCTGCCGACAAGGACGCACCCGGGCTCACTCACTATCTGGGGCTCGGCGACATCAACGGCGATGGACGCCCCGATGTGATGACCGCCGCCAAGGGGGGCCCGATGGCTGAGCCGGGCTCAGGCGACTGGTTTGCGTGGTGGGAAGCACCGGCAGACCCGACATCACGCGGCTGGACGAAGCATCTGGTGGCCGCCGATCAGCCGGGGGCGACCAACATCCTCCCCTGCGATGTCAACGGCGATGGCGTGATGGATCTGTTCTGCACACGCGGGCATGGGGATGGCGTGCTGTGGTTCGCCGGTCCCGACTGGAAGTCGCATGAGATCTGGGCCGACCTCACGGGCCCGCACTGTCTGGCGGTCGGAGACATCGACGGCGACGGGGACATCGATGCGGCCACCTGCGCCAAGGACGACCAACTGGCGGTGTGGTTCGAGAACGATGGCCGCGGAGAGTTCACCTGTCACGTGGTCGGCAAGGAGCAGGCGGCGTACGACATCCGCCTGGTGGACATGGACGGTGACGATGATCCGGATCTGCTGGTGGCCGGCCAGGCGTCTCAGAACGTGGTGTGGTTCGAGAACCCAAGATGAGACATGGGGTGGTGGGTGGCTGGGGCGCAGGACGGGCGCGTCCCATCGAGCCGGACGTGGCGTCTATAGAGAATCAACAAGTGAGTGGAAGCGAACATGGCCCCAGACAGGTGGGCCAAGGATTGGGGCCGTGACGTATGACGGAAGTCGGGAAGCTGGGTCTGAGGATGACACGTACAGGTGGCTTGGATGGTCTATCAAGCCCCAGTCACCCTGTCTGAAAACGGAATTGCGGCGGCATGATCCTGCTCATCGATAACTACGACAGCTTCGTGTACAACCTCGCGCGCTACCTCGATGAGCTGGGCTGCGAGACTGACGTGCGGCGGAATGATGCCGTCACCGTCGGCGAGGTTCGCGACCTCGCGCCGCAGGCGATCGTCATCTCACCGGGGCCGTGTACTCCCACACAGAGCGGGGTGTCGGTCGACCTCGTGCGCGAACTGGGATGCGAGATACCGCTGCTCGGGGTCTGTCTGGGACATCAGGCGATTGCGCAGGCACTGGGTGCCGACGTGGTCCGCGCTCCGCAGCCGATGCATGGGCGCACCTCGTTGATCCATCATGCGAAGTCGGAGTTGTTCGCGGGGCTGCCCACGCCGTTCCCGGCGACGCGGTATCACTCGCTGACGGTCGAGGCTGCCAGTCTCCCGCCGGACCTGGTCGTGACGGCCCGCAGTGACGACGGTCTGGTGATGGCGATCGAGCATCGCGAATGGCCGGTCTATGGCGTGCAGTTCCATCCCGAATCGGTGCTCACCGTCGACGGACATCGCCTGCTGGCGAACTTCCTGCGGCTGGCCGGACTCGCGCCCGGGGACCTGCCCCGGGGTGATCGCCCGATCGCCCCTCCGCCGGCGGACGATTTCTTTCAGCAGCCGGGGGCCGTCAGTCCGCCTCTTCCGCACGGCCGTCGGGCCGGCCGGTCGTAGGGACAGGGCCGGTCAGGCAGTTCAGCGAGAGGTTGAGGGCGTTACGACCGGGTCGTCCGTCAGTCGAGGGCGACTGTCGTGCGCGAACTGGCAGATCAGTCCGGAGGGAGGCCGCAGTTCCCGCCGATATCTAGGTCTGGAGCGTTGGACTGAGAGGATCTGGGCGATGCGCGTAGTCGTCCGTCCGACGACCTGCAAACCGGGACATCGGTCCGCGCATGGCGAGCGGAGGCCGGCTGGGTCTGCAGGGCGTCCCGTGCTCTGAGTCGGTCTCGATTCAACGCGAGGACAGCCCCATGCCCGTACGTCGCTTCCTTACCTGCGCACTGGTTGTCCTCTGTGGATTGTGCCCCGTCGCCGCGCCTGCTGCAGAGGCACCGTCCTGGCACATGGACTTCGACAAGGCCCTGGCCGAGGCTCAGCGCCTCGATCAACCCCTGCTGCTCCACTTCTATGCCGACTGGTGCTTCCCCTGTCGCCGCATGGATCAGGAGGTCTTCTCCCGGCCGGGCGTATTCACGCTGATGCAGGAACGGGTCGTCTGCCTGAAGGTCAACGTCGATCACCGTCCCGATCTCGCGCAGCGGTTCGGCGTCAGCCAGTACCCCAGCGACGTCATCATCCAGCCAAACGGCGATCGCATCGTGTCGTCGACGGGCTTCCTGGTGGCGACGCAGTACATGAACTTCATCAATGGCGGGCAGCAGCAGTATGTCGCCCAGCACAAGCCTGAGAAACCCGTCGCGCCCCCGGTCGAGATCGTCACCTCGGCACCGGAACTGGTGGCCCTCGACGGTTACAGCCCGGTCACCCTGTGGGACGCGCGGTCGTGGGTGAAGGGCGAAGCACAATTCGCTGCCGAGCATCGCGGGCAGACCTACTACCTCACGTCCGCTGAAGAGCAGGAGCTGTTCCTCGCCGATCCCCGCAAGTACGTGCCCCAGTTGCTTGGCTGCGATCCGGTCATCCTGCATGAGACCGAGATGGTCGTGCCCGGCAGTGTGAAGTTCGGGGCGTTCTTCGATGACGAGTTGTACCTGTTCACTTCGGACGACACGCGGAAGGAGTTCAAGAGCGCTCCCGATCGCTTCACCCGCACACGGGTGGTGCTGCGTATCGATCAACTGGACCAGACTGTCCAGCGGTAAGGAGTCCGCAATCGCAACCTGGGTGACGGGTCGTCAGAAGGGCCAGATGCGGGGGATCATCAGGATCGACAGCCCCCACAGGATGACGCTCAGCGGCCCTCCGACCCGAAGAAAGTCGCTGTAGCGATACCCTCCCGGGCCATACACCATCAGGTTGGTCTGGTAGCCGATCGGGGTGGCGAAGCTGGCGGCGGCGGCAATCATGACCGCGACGGCGAACGCTGTCGGGTCGGCCCCGAGTGTACGGGCTGCCGCAATGGCGATCGGGAACACCAGCACGCCGGCCGCCTTGGCCGTGATCAGGTTGGTGAAGACCATCGTCACGCCATAGACGATCGCCAGGACCAGCGTTGCATCGCTGCCCCCCATCCGGATCAGGGAGCCGGCGACCGCCTCGGCCGCCCCGCTGTCTTCCATCGCATTGCCCATGCCGATCCCGGCGGCCATGGTGATGAGCACGTTCCACTCGATCGAACGTCGCGCTTCCGAACCGTTGACGCAGTGCGACAGAATCATCAGTGCGGCGGCGGCCAGCGACGCGATCAGCATCTTCACCTGCAGCACCGCGACGAGCACGACCATCGCCACCAGAATCAGTTGCGCAATCCATGCCCGTTCGTAGCGGGGAGGGGTGGAGTTCTCGACACGGCTGACCAGGTAAAAGTCGCGGGAGTTTCGCTGCAGGTCGGCAAACGACGGATGCGCCTTGAGCAGCAACGTGTCCCCCGGTAGCAGCTCGATATCGCCGATCTTCCCCGTCAGCCGCTGGCCGTTGCGTGAGACCGCGATCACTGCGGCGTTGTACTGCGTCCGGAATCGCGCGGCACGAATCGTCATGCTGGTGAACGGGCAACTGTTGGAGACGACCGCCTCGATCAGACAGCGCTCGGAGCGGGGGCTGGCCAGTTTGAACACCTGGTCGGTGGCAGGCTTCAGCCCGGCGATCTTCTGCAGGTCCACGACCGATTCCACCACTCCGACAAACACCAGCCGGTCCCGATCCTGCAGGCGTTCCGTCGACGACACGGCCGCGATCACATGCCCGTCGCGGTCGATCTCGATCAGGAACATGCCCGGCAGATGCCGAAGTCCGGCCTCTTCGATCGTCTTGCCCACGAGGGGGCTGCCGGGTTCGACAATCACCTCGATGCTGTACTCGCGGGGGTTGTCGAACTGGTGCTGGCCGGCGTCCGCTCGGGAAGCAGCCAGCGACTGGCGAACAGGACATACACGGTCCCCACGACGGCGAGCGGCAACCCGACCTGGCCGATCTCGAACATCGACAGCCCGGCATGCCCGACATCCTTCTGCAACTTGCCGTCCAGCACGATCGTGGTGCTCGTGCCGATCAGCGTGCACAGCCCGCCCAGGATCGCCGCATAGCTGAGGGGCAGCATCAGTTTCGAGACCGACAGTCGCCACTTCTTCGCCCAGTCGCTGAGTACCGGCAGCAGGATGGCCACGACGGGAGTGTTGTTCAGGAAGGCGCTCATCACCACCGTCGGGACCATCATCCGCGCCTGGGCGTCGGCCACGGTCTTCGGATGACCCAGCAGCCGCTGACTGAGAAAGTTGAGACCGCCCGTCTGCCGCACTCCCTCGGCCACCGCGAACAGCACGGCCACCGTGATCAGTCCTTCGTTGGCAAACCCTTCGAGGGCGCGCTCGATGTCGACGACACCGGTCATCATCAAGGCGGCCAGCCCACCCATCAACACCATGTCGGGCGCCGCGCAGGAAGACCATCGCCAGGATTGCCGCCACCAGCACGGCCAGAGTCAGCGCGATCTCGACCATCTCAGGCAACGTCCTGCGAACCCAGCACTTCACGAACCGCGTCCAGAACGGGCTCGTGCAACTGTCCGTTCGTCACCACCACCCCCTGGTTTCGGAGCAGTTCCCGCCCGCAGGTCCAGTCCAGCGGTCGACCGTGGATGTCGGTCATGCGCCCCCCCGCTTCCTCGACGATCAGCACACCGCCGGCATGATCCCAGATCTTCTCCCGGTAATCCTGTCGCGTCGGCAGTCGCAGGTAGATGTCGGCCTCGCCCCGCGCCACAACGGCGTACTTCGCCTGGCTGTCCAGGCGGACCGGCGCGGCTGACGCCGAGACGCTGGGCAATTCGCGCCGAGTGATCGTGCGCACTGTGTCCGGACTCCACCGACTCGCAAACGCTGGCCATCGCGACGTTGCCCGTCCCGGAGACTCGCACGGTCTGGGGGGCCTCGCCGTCGGCACTCAGAGGTTGCAGCCGGGCCCCCGCACCGCGCACGGCGGTCAGCAGGGCGCCGACGTCCCCATCCCATGCATCGTGGGCCGGCAGATTGGGACAGCCCAGCGCCGCCAGGCGAATCTCGCCATCGACGATCAGCGCGAGCGAGATGGCATACTGCTCCCCCCGCAGGAAACCCTTCGTGCCATCGATGGGGTCCAGCGTCCAGAAGCGACTCGAGAATTCGCGGGCACCGCCGTGATCGATCCAGTCGAGGACGTGTGCTCGCGACGCGTCGTCCGCCACGGTCGCCACCTGCGTCTCGACATGGGTGAGAAACGCCGCGTTGTCCGCCTGTCGCAGAAATGTGGAGTCTTCCTCAGCAATGACGGGATCGTCCGGAAAGGCTTGGAGCAGGGCCCCGCAGATGACTGCCTGGGAGGCGAAGTCGGCGATGGTGACCGGACTGCGATCCTTCTTCTCCAGCGTTTCCGGTGTGATTCCGGACTGCACCCGGGCGCAAACCCGGGCGGCCGCCCGCACCGCCTGGACCGCAACTTCGAGCTCTCGCTGCAGGGGATGAGACATGAAGCTTCCGCCGTTCGTTGATTGAGTTTTTGCGGCACACTCGTCAGTCTGCAGACTACGGATGCCGCGAGCAGTTTGCCCGATGGGGGCCTGTCCGCACAACTCAAGACTTCGAATCGCGGGCACCGGCCCGTCCACACACCCCAGAAGCCCTCTCACACCATCCTGCCATGAAGCAAAATCCTGTCAAAGCCGCCCTCCGCGAGGGGCAACCCCAGGTCGGCACCTGGCTGTCGTTCGGAAACCTGATGGCGACCCGGTTGATGGCCCGCGTCGGATTTCCCTGGCTGACTGTCGACCTGGAGCATTCCCCGATCGACTGGAGCGAGGCGGGACTGCTGTTCGGGGCGATTGCCGATGCCGGCTGCGTGCCGCTGGCCCGGGTTCCCTGTGGCAGCCACGATCACATCAAGCGGGTTCTCGATGCCGGGGCGTTCGGCATCGTCGTCCCCATGGTCGACACCGTCGATCAGGCCAGGGCCGCCATTGCTGCCGCCAAGTACCCCCCCACCGGCAACCGGTCGCTCGGCGGGACACTCCATGCCCTCAACTTCGATGCGACACCCGGCGACTACTACAAACGGGCGAACGACGAGATCCTCGTCGTCCTGCAGACGGAGTCCCCCGAGGGGGTCGCGAATGCCGAGGCCATCTACAGTCTGCCCGGAGTGGATGCCATCTTCGTCGGTCCGAACGACCTGACCGCCCAGATGCGCAGTGCCGATGGCGTCGATCCCTCTCCGGCGGAACTCGAGGCCATGCTGCAGCGCGTGCTTGCCGCAGGCAAGAAGGTCGGGACGCCCGTCGGACTGCATGTGCAGACCATCGAACAGGTGCAGCAGCGGGTCGCCGAAGGCTGGCAGTTCATCGCCGTCGGGAGCGAACTGCGGATGATGGTCTCGCGGGCCCAGGAGTTAGTGACGGCCCTCAAGCTGAAGGAACAGGCGGGGGATCTCGCCCGCTACTGATGCCTGGCGTTTTTTCGGTGGACCGGCGGGCGGCGGTGGCGGTCGTCAATCAGGCCGGAGGTTCGCCCAAGCGGATTGCGAAAGGAGCGTCTCAGGATGCGATGGCACATTGGCTCGATGAATTGCGGGTTGAAGAGTCTCGGCTCGATGAGTCTCGTCGTGCTGGCGGCACTGTTCGGCTCGAGCGTGGTGTGTCCGGCCCAGCAGGACGACGCCCCCCCGCGTCGACCGGAATCCCGGCGGGACGGAGACCCTCGTCCTCCCGGTCCCCGCGATGGCGACCGGCCGGGCGGCCCGGGCCGGCCACCGGGGCTTGGTGGCCCTTTCCCCGGCCGGCCTCCGCAGGGCTTCCCGCACCCATTGCTGATGGTGTTTGACCTCGATCTGGACGAACAGCTCTCGGTCGAGGAGATTGATGGTGCCGCCGAAGTGCTGCGCAAGTTCGACAGAGACCACGATGGCAAACTGACTCGCGCCGAACTCATTCCCGCGCTCCCCTTTGGCGGACCCCATCCCCCGGGCGACGGCCCCCCCGGTGCCGGTCCGCGTGGCGAGGGTCCGCCCGGCATGGGTCCTCCCGGTGATGGTCCGCGAGGCTTTGGAGACTTCGCCGGTCGTCGGCGAGGCGAAGCCGAAGGGGCCGACCCGGCTGTCGTCGACCGCATCATGTCCCGCGACAAGAACAGCGATGGCGTCCTCGGCAGGGAAGAACTTCCTCAGCCGATGCACCGACTGTTCGAACTGGGGGATGTGGATGGCGACGAGAAGCTGTCGAAGTCGGAGGTCGAGCAGGGGCTGCTCAAGCTCCCCAAGCCGACGATTCCTCCCGCGGGGGTGCGCACCGACGTGCCGTAAGCCTTGCCCGGTCGATCGCGTCGACCACCCACAGCCGCGATCATTGTTTGTCGAGAAACGATTGATGCTCAGAGCACGAGAGCGTCAATGCATGAGCACGACCGGGCTCGTCAAACCGCTGGCAGGTCTTATTTCGTTACGTCGTTATTGAAGCGTGTGCTTCAGTCTCGTCACCAGCAGCTCACGGTTCAAGCATGCCCGCACTGCTGCGCAATGCGGGCATGGCACCCAATCTGCTTGACGCCTGGATTCGCCTTCATTGGGCGGCTCACGCCTCCCGCTCGCCCCACGCGTCCTTTCTGGTACGATGTCGGAACCCGTATCCCGCCCACCCTTACCGGGAAACCGGCATGCCCCGATCGGTTCGTCCAGTGCTGTCTGTTGTCGGTCTGACGCTGTCTCTCTTTGTGACGTCAGTCGTGGCCGATGATGCGCCGCCGACGCCAGGCTCTCGCGATGTGTTCCCGGAAGAGGTCGCCGGCAACGCGGATGTCGACAAGATCATTCACACGTTCGAGGGCAAGGGGGAGGTGGGAGACGACTCGCAGCCCACTCCCGCCGAGAAGGCGGTCCAGCTTTTCGAGCCCGCAGAAGGACTGCAGGTCGAACTCGTTGCCGCTGAACCGGCCGTTGAACAACCCCTGTCGATGCACTTCGACGACCGCGGCCGGCTGTGGGTGGTCCAGTACCGGCAGTATCCCTTTCCCGCTGGGCTGAAGGTGATCCGCTACGACCAGTACCTGCGGGCCGTCTTCGACAAGGTGCCCGCCCCGCCGCCGCAGCATGTGCACGGTGCGGACAAGATCACTGTGTTCACCGACACCGACGGCGACGGGACGTACGACGCGCACCGGGACGTGATCACTGGTCTCAACATCGCGACGGCGGTGGTGACGGGGCGCGGCGGGATCTGGGTCCTCAACCCTCCCTACCTGCTGTTCTATCCCGATGCCGACCGGGATGATGTCCCCGATGGCGATCCGGAAGTCTGCCTCTCGGGGTTTGGCCTGGAAGACACGCACTCGGTCGCCAACAGTCTGATGTGGGGCCCCGACGGCTGGCTGTACGGGGCGAATGGCTCGACGACCACCGGCAACGTCTCGTCGGCGGCGACGAAGAATGTCCGCTGGCTCGGGCAGTGCATCTGGCGGTATCACCCCGTCACGAAGGTGTTCGAGATCTTTGCCGAAGGGGGCGGCAACACCTTTTCGCTGGAGATCGACGGCAAGGGGCGCGTGTTCTCTGGCACCAACAACGGCAACACCCGGGGCATGTTCTATCCTCAGGGTTCGTACGGCGTGAAGAACTGGGGCAAGCATGGACCGCTGACCAACCCTTACGCGTTCGGTTTCTTCGAACACATGCGGCACGAGGGGGACACCGACCGCTTCGCCCAGACCTTCGTAATCTACGAAGGGGGAGCGCTGCCCAGCGCTACCACGGCAACGTGATCGCTGCCAATTCCCTCCACAACCGCGTGTGGGGGAGCGAACTGATCGCCGACACCTCGACGTACCGCACGGTCGACCTGCCCCCGGTGGTCGAGACGTCCGACCGCTGGTTCCGCCCGGTGGGACTGACGCTGGGGCCTGACGGTGGCGTCTATATGGCCGACTGGTACGACACCCGCCTCACTCATGTCGATCCTCGCGACAACTGGCACAAGACCAGCGGCCGCATCTATCGAGTGGTCAGTAAACAGTCAGGAGGACGGGGCACGGAGCAGGGCGCGAAGAGCCGGGAGCGTGGAGCGGAGCGAGAGAGAGCAGAAAGCGGCGAGCCAGCCAAGCCCAAGGGTCGAATCCCATGGGGCTCGATCGACCTCACCAGGCGGACCGATGGAGAACTGATCAATCTGTTCGCACATCCCAACAAGTGGTGGCGTCACACGGCTGTCCGCGTGCTGGGGGAGAGGTTCGATGCCTCGCTCCCCGGGCACAAGTCGGGAGACGGTGCCGCGGCGCTCCTCGCGAACCTGCGCGAGATCGCGCTCGATTCCCAGGACGGCCGATCGCTCGAGGCCCTGTGGGTCCTGCACCTCGCGGGCCAGTTCGATTTCTCACTGGCAGCGCACTTGCTTCGGCACGACGACGAGCATGTCCGCCGGTGGACGATCCGGTTGCTCGGAGACCAGCGACGGCTGGACGATGCCTTGGGCGCGCAACTGGCGAGCCTCGCCAGCCACGAGCCGTACGTGCAAGTCCGCTCGCAGCTCGCCTCGTCGGCCGGGCGGTTCGAGACCCGGTTTGCGCTGCCGATCATCACCGAACTGCTGCGGCGGGACGAGGATCGCGACGACCTGCATATGCCGCTCCTCCTCTGGTGGGCGCTCGAAGCACACGGAGGCGAGCCGGACGCCGTGGTTGGACTCCTTCACGACTCCCAACTGTGGGGTGTGCCGCTCGTGGAGGAGGTTGTTCTGTCGCGGCTGATGCACCGCTTCGCACTCGCGGGACTGCTGGAGGGAGTCCCCGGCGTCTCACCAGCTTCCGACGGCGTTCCGGCCTCATCCGCGAACCTGGAAGCCTGCGCAACTTCTGGAACTCGCGCCGACAGCCGGGCACCGCGCCCGCCTGATGACCGGCTTCCTCGAAGCCTACCAGGGGCGCGAGATCGCCAACCTGCCGGCATCGCTCCGTTCGGCGCTCGATGAGTACCAGCAGTCGCTGGGCCAGTCGGAGCTCGCGCTCGCCCTCCGCCTGGGGAACCAGGACGCTGTCCGACAGGCACTTCGCATCATCGGTGACGAGTCGGCCGAGGTCCCCACGCGACTGACGTATCTCGAGATTCTGGGACAGCTCAAGGAGTCACGACTGGTGGGGCAGGGGCTCACGCTGCTGGGGTCGTCGCGGTCACCTGCCATCAAACGGGCCGCCCTGGAAGCGCTGATGAACTTCGATGATGCCCGCATCGGCCAGACCATCTGCAGCCGGTATCACACGACACTGCCTGCCGAGCACGACCTGCGGGCCACCGCCCATCGCGTGCTGGCCAGCCGGCCGGAGTGGACGCGGCAGTTCCTCGAAGAGATCGCGACGTTTCGCATCGATCGCCAGACCATTCCGCTCGACATTGTCCAGCAGATGCGACTGCATGACGATGCCGCCATCCAGTCGGCACTCGACCAGTTGTGGGGCCGCACCCGTGCCACTCCGGCCGAGAAACAACAGCAGATCGCGCGACTGCAGTCGCTGCTGGCGCGCGGGGGACGGCAGTCCCCCAATGGGGAACTCCCGCTGGTTGCCGGTCGTGAGCTCTTCAAGAAGCATTGTGGCGTGTGTCATACGCTGTTCGATGCAGGAGGTCAGACGGGGCCGAACCTCACCGGCTACGAGCGGACGAACCTCGATTTTCTGCTGCTGGCCGTGGTCGATCCCTCCGCCGCCATCCGCGAGGAGTTCACGCAGTTCAAGGTGCTGACGACGGACGGGCGCGTGCTGACCGGCCTGATCGACGCGCAGACCCCCACCACCGTCACGCTGCGGGGGGCCGACAATCAGACGACACTCGTCAACCGCGACGACATCGAACTGCTGCAGGCGATGGAGACGTCGCTGATGCCTGACGGCCTGACCGAGAAACTGACCGACGCCGAGCTGCGGGCGCTGTTCGCGTATGTGATGTCCCGCACGCCGCCGCGGTAGCTGTCAGCCAACACGCGAGCGGTTGTCTGGCTGGGGTACCCCACGACTCCCAGAGGAGTGACGACGCTCGGGCCGGACCTCATGCCCGCTGCGTGAGCGGGAAATGGGACCTCAGTCGGTCGCGTCACCCTTCATGCGGCGGCGATCTCGTGACTGATGCCGTTGTAGGAGAACACCACCGGTTCGTCATCGACGACCGACTCGATGTGGACCGGCCGGCCCCACAGGCAGCTGCAGGTTGGCCAGGGTGTCGCGGGCATAGTCCTGCCGCAGCTCGATCCCCTGGTAGTCGTGCTGCAGGTAGAGTTCGCCGCGGTTGTCGTAATTGCCGTCCGCGACGTAGATGAACGGGCGGCCATGGTTCGTCAGGCTGGACAGCAGTTGCTGCTTGATGGCAGCAAATTCGCGGGAGGCAATCTCGTAGTCGCCGGAATGCTCGTTGTAGGCGAAGCTGAACAGCTTCTGTTTGCGACAGAAGTCTTCGGTGAGGTAGGTGTCGATGAAGGTGATGTCGTTGTGGATGCGACGGACTTCGAAGATCTTGTCGCGGCCCTGTCCGAGCTCACGGTCCCACGTCTTGCGTGGCGCAGATCATCGCAGTCGTCCCACTCGGGGCCGAACTGCCCCTTGTCCCAGCGCTCCTCGATGTCCTTGAACAGCTCGATACCGATCTTGTACGGGTTGAGTCGCTGGGGGCTCATAGCCATCGTGCCGGAGTGATGGTCGGCATAGTCGATCACCTCTGCATCGGTCAGGCCGTGCCGCGTCATGATCTTGGAATGCCAGTACGACGCCCAGCCCTCGTTCATGATCTTGGTCTGACCCTGGGGGGCGAAGTAGTAAGCCTCGTCACGAATGATGGCCAGCAGGTCGTGCTGCCACTGCTTAAGCGGCGCATGCTCGAGCAGGAACAGCAGCACATCGCGCTGCGGTTCCGCCGGAAACGAACGATTGGCCTCCGAGGCCTCTTCGAGCCGCTGGCGTTCGGCTTCCTCTCGCTCGAGTACGTCGGGAGGATTGATGAAGGAGTCCATGTACTCTTTCGCCACAAACCGGCCCTTGGCGGCGGGCAGCTTTCCCCGATCTTCGTCGTCGCGGGCCTTCCGGCGTCGCTCCTCCTCCTGCTGGACCTTCTTGGGATCGGGCCGGCGCCGAATGTGCGGTGCGTGGGGATCGATCAGGTCCTCGAGCGACAGACAGGCATCAATGAACTCCTCGACTCTTTCGTACCCGTAACGATCAATGTACCGATTCACCCGGGCCGCATGATTGGCCATCTGGTCCAGCATCCTGCGGTTCGTGCGCGCGAACCAGGCATTGTTCTTGAAGAAGTCACAGTGACCGTACACATGCGCGATCACCAGCTTCTGGTCGGTGATCGAGTTGCAGGACAGCAGGTACGCGTAACAGGGGTCGGTGTTGATGACCATCTCGTAGATCTTCTGCAGACCGTACGAGTAGCCTTTCATCAATTCGTCGTACTCGGCTCCGAAGCGCCAGTGCGGATACCGCACCGGGAATCCGCCATAGGCGGCAAACATGCTCAGCTCTTCGTAGTCGAGCACCTCGAAGATGGTCTCGAAGAAATCGAGTCCGTACCCGGCGGCGATCTCTTCCATGTCCTTCTGGATGGCCCGGAGTTCCGCAGGCAACGGTCGATGTGTCGTGACAGGCATGATGGAGCCGGATGTTGAAGGACCGGAATGAAATGCTGCTCACCGCGTCTGTCCCGCTTGCCGAACCACAACGGCGTGCCGCAGCCCCCTCCCGAAGGACGTGCGAATTGTACGGACCGCCCCGGTGACGGTCATAGGCCAATTCACCGAAAGCCCGATGTCAGTGGGACTTCGGGCTGGCGGCGCGACACCGTCCCAGGGTCATTAATGCGAATGCCGTCCCGTAGGGCTTGTGATACCGGTACAGGGGGTAATCGAACCAGGAGCCGTCCGGTTCCTGCAGGGGCACGATGAGGGCAGCCAGCGGTTCGCCAAAGTCGGGGCGCTGGGTCTCCGGCAGCTCGTCGATGGTCAGCCCGGCGTAGTAGTGTCCGAAGTAGAAAAAGTATCCCGCCACCTGCGCATGCGACTCGTGAGGGATCGGTCGCTTGCGGCCCATCTCCAGCCAACCATTGCGAGTGATCAGCCGTTCCAGCCAGCGGCGCAGGATCGGGTCGGTGACGTCGTCATCTCCCCACAGGCGACAGGCCAGGTTGCAGGCCTGTGTGCGTCCGAGGCTGCCGGCGGGGCGGTTGATCTCGTGCATCGCCCCTTGCTGATCGAGGATGGTCGACAGCGAGTACAGGTAGCTGAAGTCAGGCTTGCGCTGCAGACGCAGCGATTGCAGAGCCCGCTGGACCATGCCGGCATCCGGTTCCATGCCGAGTTGCCGGGCCCGGGCGAGGGCCACCAGCACGGCCGCATTGACGAAGCTGCACGAGGGGGCGTCCGGTTTCCGCGTGATCGACCGCGCGTAATAGAACCAGCCTCCGTGTACCGTCTCGAACCGTTGGAGCCCAGCCATCGCCTGCCGGATCAGATGCTCGTACGCGTCGCGTTTCGCCGCGTCCTCCGGGGGCGTTCGCTGATGCAGCTTCACGAGTGCCTGGATGCCATAGGCGTATCCCCAGACGTTGGGCAGGTTCTCGGGATCGGCCCGTCGCAGTTCCGGCAGGTTCTCCGTCAGAAAGGACTCCGCTTGGTGCAGGGCGTTCGGAATATCGGGATGCGCACCGCCGACATCGAGCAGCGCTTCCAGGCACATGGCTGTCACCGCCACATCGAAAGAATGGAACGCGCCAGGCACCGGATCGCTGTCGACGCCGCCGGTCCACTGCGGTCCTCCCCAGGCGCCGTCGGCGCGCTGGGTGCGGCAGAGAAACTCGACACCACGGCGAATGGACCTGTCCAGGTCGACCTCGCTCGCCGTGGTCGAAGCCACGAGCACCAACCAGATCACAGTGACTCGTCCCGCGAACACGATCTCTCCTGCGGTCTGAAGGTGTCCGGCGATGGCTCAAGCAGGAGACCGGCAGCGGCCGGAAGCCCGATCCTCCGGGAGTCCTGCAGACTCCCGGAGGCAGCGGCGTGCTCAGTCCCAGCTCAGCGATCCGGACGTCTGGTACTCGGTCACCCGGGTTTCGAAGAAGTTCTTCTCCTTCGAGAGGTCCATGGTTTCGCTCATCCAGGGGAATGGGTTCTTGGACCCGTACTGCGTCGGCAGGCCGATGCGTTCCAGCCGGCGATCGGCGATATGCTGGGCATAGTCGCGGAACAGTCCGGCATTGAGACCGAGGACGCCCCGCGGCAGGCATTCTTCGGCGTACGCGATCTCGAGCTCCACCGCCTCGCGGATGCGGTCGACCATCTCCTGCTGGAACTCGGGGGTCCAGACCTCCGGGTTCTCGGCCTTGATCCCGTTGATGAGATCGATCCCGAAGTTCAGATGGATCGTCTCGTCCCGCAGGATGTACTGGAACTGCTCGCCGATGCCGGTCATCAGGTTGCGGCGATGGAACGAGAGCACCATCACGAACCCGCTGTAGAAGAAGATCCCCTCCATGATGATGTAGTAGCCGATGAGGTTCTTGAGGAACGTCTGCGCCCGGCAAAGCTCTCGGTCGAGAAGTCGGGATCGAGAATCTCGGTGGTGAGCTCCATCTCGAACTTGTCCTTCTTCGCGATGGCCGGGATCTCGTGATACATGTTGAACACCTCGCCCTCCGAGAGGCCCAGGCTTTCCACCACATACAGAAACGTATGCGTGTGAATCGCCTCTTCGAACGCCTGCCGCAGCAGGTACTGCCGGCACTCGGCATTCGTCACATGCTTGAAGATCGCCAGCACGAGGTTGTTGCCGACCAGGCTTTCGGCGGTGGCGAAGAAGCCCAGGTTGCGCATGATGACCCGTCGCTCATCGTCCGAGAGCTTGCCCGAGCGCCAGATCTCGATGTCCTTCGTCATGGGGACTTCGGTCGGCATCCAGTGGTTGGCACACCCGTTGAGGTAATGCTCCCAGGCCCACTGGTAGCGGATCGGCATCAACTGGTTGACGTCCACCTGGGAATTGTTGATGAGCCGCTTCGAGTCGGCGTCGATTCGTCCCGTGTCGACCTGTCCGTCGTGCAGATCGGGAATCGCGGGTGTGGGAGTGGCTGGCTGAGCTGGCATGATGACGGTCTCCGTGTCGCTGGCAAAAACGTGGGTTTCGCTGGAAGTTTTCGACATGTCGAAATCCTTTCGGGTTGTCGGTAAAAGTCGTCACTCTGTTATAGGTGGCCGGCTGTCATCGTCGCCCCGCCACCGGGAAGTCGTCGCAGGTTACAGGGAGCATGTCGGCTTGACGCTGATGTGGGCTGGGTGGCATGCCGTCACGGCGCTAGCCGGGTCGGCATGTTCGTAGCCCTTCATTGCTCACACAATTCTGTATCTCGGGAAAGCATGGCGACCCAGCTTCGCTGTGACGCCATGGCACCCATTCGTGACGCCATGGCACGCGATCAATGACGTTTACTTCTTCCGGAACAGGACATAAGTCGTGGTCGTGTTGTTGCCGGCTGTGGGGAGTCGCTGACTGATGATCCCCACGTACTCGTATTCCCCCGGCGGAAAGTTCTCGTTGACAAACTGATGGATCTCTCCGCCGATCTGGTCCTGGTTCTCTCCCGGCGCGTTGGTCCAGGCGAACACGTCGTACTGCGCAGATCCCTTTCTCGGCCACCAGACGAAGAGCAGAATCAGCAGGGCGATGACCGCCAGGCCGATGAGCATTCGACCCAGGTTGGACGTGAGTCGGCCCCTCACGGACGTCTGCTCGGGCATGGGGCGATGTCCTCAGTTCTGCATCTTCTGGCTTCGTGTCACCGCTGGTGGCCGCCGCGGAGAGGGACGGTGCTGCGCTGTCCGCCCCGTCTCCGCTTGATCCTCGACCTTCCGACGGCTCGGGCCATGCCGCCCCTGTGAGCGGCGACCGGATTCCGTCGGTGTCCATCTACTGGCAGGCTTCGCAGTCGGGATTGTTCGGGTCGCACATCTCGGCGACGACGGCCGCGACTGGTTCCTCCGCCGATTCTGCATCCGACGTGTCGATCCGGTCGACACGAATGTCGCTCGAGGCCGACTGGCTCTTCATCCAGCGCGGCTGGATCCCGAATTTGTTGACATCGAGCGTGCTTTTCTCGACCTGCGTGGCGGCCAGCGATCGGAGATAGTAGGTCGTCTTGAGCCCCTTTTCCCACGCCAGCATGTACATGTCATGCAGTTTCTTGCCGCTGGCTTCCTGCATGTACAGGTTGAGGGACTGTCCCATGTCGATCCACTTCTGCCGCCGCGCCGCACACTCGATGATCCATCGCGGATCGACTTCGAAGGCCGTCAGGTAGCGGGCCTTGATGTCGGTCGGGATGCGTTCGATGGCGGTCAGCGAGCCGTCGTAATACTTGATGCGGTCGAGCATGTCCTGGTCCCAGAGCCCACGCCCCTTGAGTTCGTCCACCAGGTCGATGTTGATCTGCGTGAACTCGCCCGACAGGTTGCTCTTCACATACAGCTGCTTGTAGTTCGGCTCGATCGACTGCGTGACGCCGATGATCGTCGAGATGGTGGCGGTCGGCGCGATCGCCATGCAGTTGGAGTTCCGCATGCCGTGCCTGCCGGACTGCTTCGCGGATCACTTCCCAGTTGAGGGAGTGCGAGCGATCGACGTTGATCGGTACGCCGCGCTCCTGCTCGAGGAGTTCGATCGTATCGAAAGGGAGTAGCCCGCGATCCCACTTTGAGCCTTCGTAGCTGGGGTAGGTCCCTCGCTCGCGGGCTAGCTCCGTAGAGGCCAGGATGGCGAAGTAGGCAATCGCCTCCATGCTGCGGTCGGCAAACTCGACCGCCTCCTGGCTGGCATAGCTGAAGCCTTGTGCCGCCAGGGCATCCTGGAATCCCATGATCCCCATTCCGACCGGGCGATGCCGCTTGTTGGAGGTCTCGGCCTCGGGCGTGGGATAGAAGTTGATGTCGATCACGTTGTCGAGCATCCGCATCGCGGTCCGGACCGTCTCTTCCAGCATGGTGAGGCAGAGCTGCCCCTCCACAATATGGGCCTTGAGGTTGATGGACCCCAGGTTGCAGACGGCCGTCTCGTCGCGGCGACGTGTTGAGCAGAATCTCGGTGCACAGATTCGAGGAGTGCACCACTCCGACGTGATCCTGCGGGGTGCGAATGTTCGACGGATCCTTCCAGGTGATCCACGGGTGACCGGTCTCGAACAGCCGCGTCAGCATCTTGCGCCACAGGTCGACGGCAGATACGCGGCGGAAGAGTTCGAGCTCTCCTTCATCGGCCATCCGTTCGTACCTGGCGTAGCGATCTTCGAAGGCTTGTCCCGTACAGGTCGTGCAGATCGCGGACATCATCGGGGCTGAACAGTGTCCACTCGCCGTTCTCCCGCACCCGCTTCATGAACAGGTCGGGGATCCAGTTGGCCGTGTGCATGTCATGCGTCCGGCGGCGGTCGTCACCCGTGTTCTTGCGGAGATCGAGGAACTCCTCGATATCGAGGTGCCACGTCTCGAGGTAGGAGCAGACGGCCCCTTTCCGCTTGCCCCCCTGGTTGACAGCGACGGCAGTGTCGTTGACGACCTTCAGGAACGGGATGACTCCCTGGCTTTGGCCGTTCGTCCCATGGATGTGGGCGTTCGTGGCCCGGATGTTGGTCCAGTCGTTGCCCAGGCCGCCGGCCCACTTCGAGAGCCGGGCGTTGTCCGAAATCGACTTGAAGATGTGCTCGAGATCGTCCTGCACGGTCGAGAGATAGCACGAGCGACAGCTGCGGATGGGGCGTGGCCGAGTTGAACAGCGTCGGCGTGGCGGACGTGAACCGAAACGTCGAGAGCACGTTGTAGAACTCGATCGCCCGGTCTTCGCGATCTTCCCCTTCGTGGATGGCCAGGCCCATGGCGACCCGCATCCAGAAGTACTGCGGCGTCTCAATGCGCCGGCCTTCGATGTGCAGCAGGTAGCGATCGTAAATCGCCTGCAGGCCGAGGTACTTGAAGTAGGTGTCCCGCTCGGGCTGTAGCGCTGCGGCGATCTTCGTGAGGTCGAACTGACGCAGTTCGGGCGACAGACGATCGGCGTTGATGCCGTCGATGATGTAGTGCTCGAACTGGTTGCGATACAGCTTGTCGAGCCGGCTCGTCTGGGCCGGAGCCTCGCCGAGCGCCTCGTTGTAGATCACCATCAGCATCAGCCGGGAGGTGACCGTGTCGTAGGCTGGATCGCGCTCGATGCGTGCGCGGGCCGCGAGAATCATGGCCCGGTAGATCTCGCCCGTCGTGATCCCGTCGAACACCGACCGCATCACCTCATCCGATCAGCTCATCGAGCCGAACAGACGTCTTCGAGCCCCCTGCAGGCTTCGCCGAGTCGACGACGGATGCGATTCTGGTCGAAGGGGACGCGCACGCCATCTTCGATCATCACCTGGATCTTGGGAGGGGCGTGCTCTGCATCGGTCTCGATCTTCGATGTCACCGCGCAGCGCCCGCATGCTGGCATGCTCGGCCCGGTACACGATGTAACGACGCGCCGACCCGGAAGTGACCCCGCCGCATCAGCAGCATCTCGACCACATCCTGGATCTTCTCGACATCCACTCCCCGCTCGGAACTCGCGGCGTCGCCGATCTGGTCGGCCACTTCGTCGGACATACGCCGGATGTCAGCGGTCAGGTCATCGTCAACCGGCTGGTTCTCGGCGAGGTTGAGTTCCGCACGAAAGGCGTTGGTGATCGCCCGTTCGATCAGCGCGACATCGAAAGGGCTCACGCGGCCATCTCGTTTGCGAACAAGCCATTCCTGTTGGGTCCGAGCCATGGAGGATCCTCCTCAAATGGGTTGAAATGATCAGTCTCTCTCTGGTGGGCCTCTCCGCCCGTGTCGCGGACGCTGTTGAGGCCTTGGCCAGCATCCCTCGCGCAGCAGTCATCGCCGCATCGTTCCTCCGCACGTTGGTCCGGGCCGCGCAGCCTGCGCGTTGATCCAGGAAGTCCGGGGCCTCCGTGCACTCCGTGTTTCAATCGCTCCTGGGTAGGCCTGAGGTGGTGCCCTGCGAGCACGAGCACCCCAAGTCAGACATGTTCATTCATACACTGAACATCGGTTCATTTCAAGGCTCGTCATGAGCAGTAACCGGTTGTCCAGACTGACGATTACGGTCTGAGGCGGGCTCAGGCCAATCTTTCATTGCAGGCCCAATATACTGATGTTATTCACATCGTCAACGCTAAATGTTGTGGTTGAGGTCCGTTTCCGAAAAATCGCCTTAACCCGTTCTGAATACTCAACCAGCGCGATTTCCCGCCCGTCGATCCCCTGTGGGATCTCGGTGCAGAACGTCCGGCGACCCGGTCAGAGTGCTTCCGGCCCTGCCTGGATTCGAGCCTGACAGGGGCACCTCCTCCGGCGCAGCGCGAAGCCGTTGAATACCGTCTTCAGCCGGTGTGAGCCCCGCGGGCTGACGCTGTCGGCACGCGTCGGACCGGCCTGGTGGGCTGTCTGCTCCCGACCGAGGTGTGGGGAGCCTGCAGCGCCAGCGTCGTGTCCCGCACGCCAGCGACAGGGCACTCGCCGACTGAGCAGGCAGCCAGTGCGCGCTCGGGGGGCAGTTGCTTCGGGCGTGGTCAGGTCGACCGTGCGCCCGAGGTGCAAAAACTGCCGTAACGGTGCAGTTTCTGGACGTGATGTCGGTTGTGACGAGGCTGCGGCACGTGAGTTGCGTGATCGGAATTTGAGCAGGGTCGCTAGTTGGGTTCTGCCATACACGGTGAGCCAAAACCGATGTCGGCGTGCGCTCAGTCTGCGCTCGTCATCGAGGACCGACACGAATACGCCTAACCATTCAGACGTTCAGACCAGAGGATTGATCCATGTATCGAGGCCGAGCGCTCAACGCATTTCTACTGACGATGGTTTTCAGCGGGCTGCTGATGCCCGCCTGGGCTGCGGCTCAGACCGAGGTGGCCGAAGAAGCTGTCGAGGTCGTGGATGAGTCGGCGTCAGCAGACGCCCCCTTCGAGATGACTTCCGAGTGGGAAGCGGGCTACACGATCAACACGTTGATCATGTTCCTCTGTGCAGTCCTGGTGCTCTTCATGCAGGCCGGCTTCGCCATGGTCGAAGTCGGGCTCAACGCCGCGAAGAACACGGTCAACATCCTGTTCAAGAACCTGATGGATCTCTGTCTCGGCGTCTTGCTGTTTCTCTTCGTGGGATACGGCCTGATGTACCCCGGGGATGACTATGCAGGGAAATGGTTCGGATTCGGCGGATCGATGGTCAATCGTGATGCCCAGCAGGATGACGATGGAATGTGGCGCGAACTTCCCGGCGGAGTTGCCCGATGATCCCTATGCCAGCAACTCGGCAGACTTTCTGTTCCAGGTTGCGTTTGCCGCGACGGCAGCGACCATCGTCTCCGGTGCGGTCGCCGGCCGGATGAAGTTCAGTGCCTACCTCGTCTACAGCATGATTCTGACGGGACTGGTGTACCCCATCAGCGGCATGTGGAAGTGGGGTGGTGGAGCGTTGGCCGAATGGGGCTTCGCCGACTTTGCCGGCTCTGTTGTGGTGCATGCGGTCGGTGGGTTTGCCGGCCTGGCTGGAGCCTTGGTCCTCGGGCCGCGGATCGGACGGTACTCGTCGGATGGCAAGTCCATTCCGATGCCCGGGCATAACATCACGTTCGCCGCGCTGGGTGTGTTCATCCTGTGGGTGGGGTGGTACGGATTCAATCCGGGCAGCCAGCTCACCTATTACGGTGCCGCCAACGCGGAAATCACGACCTACATCGCCTTGACGACTACTCTGTCCGCAGCGATCGGTGCGATCGTCGCGATGCTGCTCTCCTGGATGAAGTTCGGCAAGCCGGACGTGACGATGGCTCTCAACGGCGCCCTCGCCGGTCTGGTGGGCATCACGGCCAACTGCGACCAGGTGTCTGAGTCGAGCGCTCTCCTCATCGGGGCTGTGGCCGGTGCCCTGGTCTTCTTCGGGGTGCTGATGCTGGACAAACTGAAGATCGACGACCCGGTCGGTGCCTTCCCCGTGCATGGGATCTGCGGCATCTGGGGCGGACTGGCGACCGGTATCTTCGGTCAGAACATTCCCGAAAATCTCGATCGCATGGGCTACATCATGGTCCAGGCCAAATCCACGGCGATCATCTGTCTGTGGGCCTTCATCACCATGAGCATCGTGTTCCAGGGTCTCAAGGCCGCCGGCCTTCTGCGGGTCACGCCCGAAGAGGAACAGCGTGGTCTCGACCTTTCCGAACACGGCATGGAGGCCTACTCCCACGTGTAGGTCCGTCGGATACCCTCCAGGCGTGTTGCAACGACCCCATCCCGGTGGTGATGTGGGTCGTTGCGGCCTTCTTGGCAGCGCAGATCAACGACCGGCGATCATCGGCTGGAACCGCGCCCGCGAACGGATTCGCAGGCCTGTTCCAGCCGGTTCGCGACTTCCGTATGCTTGTCGATAACATTCCGCTGCTCACCAATGTCCACCGACAGATCGAAGAGCTGGTAAGGCCTTTCGAACGGCGTCCCACGAGGCGCTTCCCTTCCCCCCGACCCATTTCCCAGCACCAGTTTCCAGTCCCCCTCGCGAATCGCGAACATGCCATCCGCCGAGTGGTGGATGACCGGGGGCCGGGGTGACTCCCAGGTCTTGCCCCTCAGCAGGGGCAGCACGCTGAAGCTGTCGGGACCCTGATCTGCGGGGCTCTCAG
This sequence comes from uncultured Planctomycetaceae bacterium, assembly GCA_963715185.1. GTDB lineage: Bacteria > Planctomycetota > Planctomycetia > Planctomycetales > Planctomycetaceae > CAVPPT01. The sequence goes on along the minus strand of CAVQRG010000003.1, from coordinate 270,591 downwards.
CACTGGTGATCTCTGCCGCCGTTGCAAAGAAGTCGGTCAGGCAGATGGTCTCGGCGCAGGTGCTGCCGGCCTGGATTCGCTGGGGCCAGCGTGCCAGGAACGGGACACGATGTCCCGCCTCCCAGATGTCCGCCTTGGTGCCACGAAGCGGGCCGTTCGACGTGTGATGCGACGCGCGATAGGCCTGCACCGAAGAATCTGCCACGTGATCGACGAACTCCGGTTCGTCCCGGCGGAACATGAACGAGCCGTTGTCGCTCGAATAAATCACGAGGGTGTTCTGCTGCACGCCTGCGGCTTCGATCGCACGCAGGATCTTGCCCACAGTGTCGTCGACGTTGACGATGAAGTCTCCGTACGGTCCGAGCCGGGTCCGGCCCTCGTATCGCGGATGCGGCCACACCGGTTTGTGGGGGCCCGTCAGCGGGACATACAGGAAGAACGGCTGGTCGCCCGCAGCGCTCCGCCGAATGAAGTCCCCGGCCTCCGACGCCAGCACATCGAGCACTTCGGGCATGTTGAGGTTGCTCCCCCGTTCCCCTTTCCGCAGGAACCGGGGAAACGACTGGGCCGGCTGGTCCTCCAGCGGATGTCCGGTGATCTCGCCGTTGCGGATGAACACATACGGTGGGAAATCGAGCGACGCGGGGATGATGAATGATTCGTCGAAGCCATGCGTGTGCGGTCCGTCGCTCACCGGCTGTGTGAAGTCGAAGGTCCGGCCCTGCTTCGCGAAACCCAGTCCCAGATGCCATTTGCCCACGATGCCCGTGTGGTACCCACGCGTCCGGAGCAGGTCGGCCACCGTCATGCGGTCTGGCTCGATGAGCGGTTCGCCATAGCCATCGAGCACGCCCTTCGTCAGCCGCGTGCGCCAGCAGTAGCGCCCGGTCATGAGTCCGTAACGCGTGGGTGTGCAGACCGAGGAGGGCGTATGCGCATCGGTGAAGGTCATCCCCGCGGCGGCAAGCCCATCGAGATGTGGTGTGGGGATAGTCGAGGCGGGATTGAGGGCGTGCACGTCACCGTATCCCATGTCGTCCGCGAGGATGAACACGATATGGGGAGCCTGCTCGTCAGCCCGGGCGAACCCGCCGTGCGCGCTCCATATCAGGCCGAACACGAGCACCAGGCGAGCACAACGGACAGTCACGCGCGAAATCAGCTCTGGCATTGGAATGTTCCATCGTTGGTGAGAGTGATGACGGAGACATTCTGACTCGCGTGTTGCAGGCTGTCCACGGCCGGTCTGCGGGCCGGCCGCCCGGTGTGGCGGGCCCACTGTGGAACATCCACACCTCCCGCCGCGTTGATCCGGACAGGGCACACCGCTAGATTGTCCGCCAGGCGATCACTTCACCGCTCCCGACTTCCGCGGCTGATGCGTGGCTGTGGGTGGTTCGTTCGGGTAGAGGCGACGCTCGGGACAGGGAGGCTGAGATGCTGCGACCGCTGGCCGTAATGGTGTGCCTGATGTCGGTGGTTTCCGCGATGCGCGGCGCAGAGGTGCCGCGAGAGACGCTGGCCGTGCTCGGATTGGCCGATCTGGAAGTTCAGGAGATCGACGTGCGGTCGTCGCCCTGGCAGTTTCGCTCGGGGCCAGACGATGTGCTGGTCGGCTATCGCTGCGAACTCCCGGTGCGCGAGTTCACGCTCCCCACGCTCACTCTGGTGCGTCGGCGACTGACCTATCCGTGGTAGAGGGCCACTGCCGGTCTGCCGCGTCGACGGCCGCAACGTCACGGGACGGTTGCTGACAACGATCGCTTATGGCTGCCAAACCAGACTGGCTCTACCGACAGTCGGGCGTTGTGCCTTACCAGCGGCTCGGCCATGAGCTCCATGTCGTGCTCATCACCTCCAGCGGTTCGCGCCAATGGGTCATCCCCAAGGGGGTGGTCGAGAGGCACCTCTCACCCGCGGCATCGGCCGCGAAAGAGGCCGAGGAGGAGGCGGGCGTGATCGGGACGCTGGACGAGACTGTGATCTGCGAATACTCGTACGAGAAATGGGGGGGCGTCTGTCATGTGCAGGTCTTTCCCCTGCAGGTCACGACCATCCTGCCCACCTGGGAGGAAGCCGACCTGCGAGAGCGAACGATCGTCCCCCTGCCAGTTGCGATCGACATGGTCAAGCCGGTGTTGATCGATGTGCTCTGCCGGTTTCGCGAGCAGATGAGCGCTGGCGGAGATCTCTGCTGATCTGCCTGTGGCTCTTCCTGCACTTTGGCAGCGACGTGCGGAGTGGTCGTTCGCGAGGACCGTTCAGAATTCGCCCACGACTTCGCCCAGTCCGCGGCTGCCGAGCGCCTGCCAGGTGGAGGCGTTGATGTTGTCGTTCACGAACTGAACGTGTCCGTCGCAGAACAAGGCATGCACGCCTCCGGTGTGACGACTGCGGGCCGCGACATTCAGCGACAGGCGGTCCCACCAGTGATTGGTACGGATGCTGTGGGGCAGGCCGCCCCGGCAGTCGACATCCGCATCGTTGGGAGGACGGATGTGGTTGTACATCGAATGGCCGGGAGCGCCGTACAGCCACCGGCTGCCGCGCGTCTGCTGCAGTCGCAGGCCCGGTTGATGGCATTGTGTCCGGTAGTCGACCAGTTCCGGTCCGTGGGTGGCGTTGTCGTTGCCGGCCGTCAGGACCAAGCCACTGGTCGGGCTGGCGCCGTCCCAGGTATTCGGCCCTCCTTCCGACTTGATGGTTTCGCTGATACAGACGGTATTGCTCGACCCGTCGGTGGTGTCGGCAAACCGCACACGGGAGTTTTCGAAGAACACCCCCGTGACCGGGACGCGCGAGGGATTCCGCGGAGAGAGCGGGAAGGTCGTGCCTGTGTTCAGCGGGTAGTTGTGGACGGCACTGTCCACGATCACGCCATTCACCACGTTCGACTGCAGGATGCGGTGAGAGTCGCTGGGGCAGAGGAAGAAGGGGATGGTCTGACCCGGCGGCAGCCCGTTGATCGCGGCGTCATCCGGATCGGCGTTAAAGTCGATGAGTTTGTACAGCGCAGCAGCTCGATCAGCGTGAATCCGGGACGCAAAGAGACCTTGTGTTGCGGCATCGGGTCACGGTCAACCCGCACGGGCTGCACGACTACTGCTGGCGAAATCATGCTCGATCGATGTTCGCGTGTCGATCGTCGTGACACCGGGTGGGCGTTGCCCGCCCTGCCTGGGCTCAGGGTTCGTTCGTCACACGCTCAGATCAGCAGATCTTCGACGATCCGCCCCTCGACGTCGGTCAGGCGGAAGTCGCGGCCGGCGTAGCGGTACGTCAGCCGTTCGTGATCGAGCCCCATGGCGTACAGCAGCGTGGCATGCAGGTCGTGCATGTGGACCTTGTTGCTGACCGCCTGATGTCCGAATTCGTCGGTCGCTCCATAGGCCAGGCCGGACCGCACGCCGCCCCCCGCGAGAAAGTGCGTGAAGCCGTCGGGATTGTGGTCGCGGCCGTCGTTCCCCTGCGAGAAGGGATTGCGACCGAACTCGCCCCCCCACCAGACGAGTGTGTCCTCCAGCAGTCCGCGGGCCTTCAGGTCGGCGAGGAGTCCCGCGACGGGCTTGTCGGTTGCCCGGGCATGGATGGCGTGCTGCTGAATCTTGGAGTGCTGGTCCCAGCGGGGGTTGGAGGAGTCGTCCGCATAGCTGATCTGGATGTATCGGACGCCCGCCTCGGCCATACGGCGCGCGAGCAGGCACTGCCGGCCGAAGTCGTCGGTCTCCTTCACGCCGATCCCGTACGAAGCCATCGTAGCCTCCGTCTCTGCGGAGAGGTCCATCAGACCGGGGGCGTGCATCTGCATCCGCCAGGCCAGTTCGAACGAACTGACGACGGCGTTCAGTTCGTCGTCCTGCGGCCCGCCGGCCATCTGGGCGCGATTGAGGCTCTGCAGAAGCTGGAACTGTCGCCGCTGTTCGGCACGAGGCAAACGGGTGTTGGTGATGTGCTCGATCTGGACCTCGGTCGTGGGCTGCCCCGCGCGACCGATGGCGGTCCCCTGGTAGTGGGCCGGCAGAAAGGCGTTCGCGTAGTTGCGCGGTCCCCCGTTGGCCGAGGACGGCCCGAGGGTGACGAACCCGGGGAGGTTCTGGTTCTCCGTCCCCAGGCCGTAGGTCACCCAGGCGCCTATCGACGGCCGGATGAGGTTGGTCGCCCCGGTGTGGAGGAACAGCGTGCTCGGCCCGTGGGCCACCCCGTTGGTGTGCAGGCTGTGGATGAAGCACAGGTCATCGACCTGCTGTGCAATGTGCGGGAAGAGGTCGCTCACCCAGCGTCCGGTCTCGCCGTACTGGCGGAACTTCCACAGGGGCTTCATGACGCGATGCCTGGCAACGGTCCCTGTCTTCGCGAGCGTGCGGGCATCCTTGAACTCCAGTTCTTCACCGTCGTGCTGGTCCAGCAGCGGCTTGTAGTCGAACGTGTCGACGTGACTGGGCCCGCCCTGCATGAAGATGAAGATGATCCGCTTCGCCCGGGGCGCAATCAGTGGCTGCTGCTGCGACAGCGGATGCGTCAGCCCCCCGCTGGCCGCGCAAACCTGCTCGTCACACAAGCCCGCCAGCGCCAGCGAACCGAAGCCGCATGCGGCCGAGTTCAGCAGCTGGCGGCGCGTCGCCACGTGTTCGCTGCAACAGGGATTGCGCATCGTCACTCACCCTCGATTGACCGAATCAACTCTCGCAGAGACTGGCGGACAATCCGCCAGTGGCACCTTTCACGACTCCCGCCTGCTCCCCGCTATTCACTGCACATACCGGAAGTCGATACTGGCGACCAGCGCCTGGCAGAGACCGGTCCAGCGCGTCAGTCGCGTTTCCTCATCGTTGTCCGGTGTCTGCGACGTCATGAAATGCCGCGACAGCTCGCGTTCGCGGTCGGTCGGGTAGCGCCCCAAAGCCAGCGTGTACAACCGGTCGAGGCGGTCATCGTCGTTGATTTCCAGATCGGCCAGCAGTCGTTCGGCCACCAGCCGGGACTGCTCCATCACCAGGGGGCTGTTCATCAGGAACAGCGCCTGTGTCGAGAGCGTGCTCACATTGCGGCGTCCCACCGACTGGTTGGGATCGGGAAAGTCGAACACCGTGAACAGCTCCGGCAGCCGATTGCGGAACACGGGGAGATACACGGCACGGCCGCCAACCTCGAACTCGTAGCCGTACTCGCTCTTAGTGTCGGGACGGACCGTGTCGCCGCCGCGGGACAGATCGAGCGAGCCACTGAGTGCCAGCAGCGAGTCGTAGATGGCTTCAGCATCGAGACGGCGGCGCGGGAAGTGCGACAGCAGGCGATTCTCGGGGTCCGCAAGCGGAACCGTCTCCAGAGGTTGACTGCTCAGCTGGTACACCCGCGACAGCAGGATCTCGCGAATCAGCGTTTTCACCGACCAGCCCGCGTCGACAAACCGCAGCGCGAGGTGGTCGAGCAACTGCGGATGAGACGGCTGTTCGCCCGTGAATCCCACGTTGTCGACGGTCCGCACCAGCCCGGTCCCGAACAGGTGGTGCCAGATGCGATTGACGGCCACACGCGCGGTCAACGGATTCTCGCGACTGGCAATCCACTGCGCCAGCTCGAGCCGGCCGCTGGACGAAGCGGGAATGGCAGGCGGCTGTCCCAGTTGGGCGACCTGCAGAAATCCACGTGGCACTGCAGGGCCGGGATGCTTCGGGTTCCCGCGGATGCAGACGTGGAAGTCGCCCACGCGGTCGTCAGCTGCCTCCTGAACGATGATGGTGTCCGGTGGGGCGGGGGGGGCCTGGTCCCGCAAGGTTTTCAGCCGGGATCTCAGGTCGACGATCTGTCGCTGGATGCCGGCGATGCGGGCGGTCAGGCGGGCGACGTCCGCGGTTGGTTCCTCCGAGTCGTCCTGCTCCGTGGTAAGCGAGAGGATCCGAACCGCGTCGGCAATGACGACACCACTCGTTCCCTTCGTGAGGACCGTCACCTCCGCGGTGTCGGCAAACTCAAATTCGCCGAGCGACAAGTACTGCCCATCCAGCTCCGGGGCTTTCCGCTGATCGATCCGTGTCGACATCTCTCCATTGCGGTGTCTGATGCGGAACAGCGCGTTGGGACTGCGGTTCTCGCCGGGGGTATACGAGACGCACACTTGATGTCGGCCTGGATGTGCAACGGGAAGCGTGTAGGTGATCGCGGCCCCGTCGCCCATGGCGTGGCGGTAACCGGCCCCGACGAACCCCTGCGTGTGCGTGCTCTGGGTCCAGGTGCCGACGATCTCGACGGCCCCTTCGTCGTCCAGCGTGACCTGGGGAAGCCGACCGCGCAGCTCGTCGCAGGTGGCGGTCTGCTGCGCGATCTGCTCGTGCAGTGCGTCCAACTGCCGCTGATGATCGTCGACCTGCTGCTGCGACTCCGGGTCGCGGGGCAGCGGATGCGTGACCCACTTCGAGACGTTGTCATGAATAAGCGTGTGCGTACTGCGAAAGATGCCGGCCAGCGCGTAGTAGTCGGTCGTGGGAATCGGGTCGAACTTGTGGTCGTGGCACCGTGCACAGCCGAGGGTCATCCCCAGGAAGGCCCGGCCAACCGTGTCGATCTGTTCGTCGATGACGTCCAGTTCGAGCTGCAGTTTGTCCTGTTGCTCGTAGTTGGTGGGGCCCAGCGCCAGGAACGCGGTCGCGATCAGTTGGTCACGCCGCTGACGGTAATCGTCGGCCGGCAGCAGATCGCCGGCGAGCTGTTCGAGGATGAAGCGGTCGAAGGGCTTGTCGTCGGTGAACGACTGGATGACGTAGTCCCGATACCGCCAGGCGTGACGGTACAGCATCGAACGTCCCCCGCCGGTCGACTCCGAGTACCGGGCCACATCCAGCCAGTGACGCCCCCAGCGCTCCCCGAACTGCGGCGACTGCAGCAGCCGATCCACGACCTTGGCGAACGCGACGGGCGTCTCGTCCCCATCAGCCAGAAAGGCGTGAATCTCAGCGGGGGTCGGTGGCAGGCCGATCAGGTCGAAGGTCGCACGCCGGATCAGCGTGCGGCGATCGGCGTCCTCGGCCGGCTGTAACCCCGCGTCATCCCAGCGGTGCGCGATGAACTGGTCGATGTCGGAGCGTGCCCAGTCCGACTGCGATGCACGCGGCACCTCGCATGGCTGCGGGGGCTGGAAGGACCAGAACTGGCGCCCCTGGTTGGGATCGATGGTCGCCGGCGTGGTGAGATGTTGCTCGGCGGGCTCGGTGCGCGGTTCGGCGCCCCCAGCTCCACCCACCGGACGAAGTCGGCGATGACCGCATCGGGCAGCCGCCCTTCCGGAGGCATCTCGAACGACTCGTAGCGCAGCGCATCGATGAGCAGGCTGCCACCGACATCTCCCGGCCGCAGCGCCGGCCCGCTGTCGCCGCCCCTCCGCAGGCCTTCGCGGAAGTCGAGCGTCAGACCTCCGCGCACGGTCTTCGCGGTCGTGGCGTGACACTTGTAGCAATGCTCGACCAGCACGGGGCGAATGCGGGTCTCGAAGAAGTCCAGCTCCCGTTGGTCCCCATTCCCGACGGCGTGGGCGGTATCGCTCCCCGGCGCGACGGACGGTCCGCAGAGCGCTGCGAAGAGAATCCCTGCAACACACACACGAGGCGGGCTGGGCACTGCGGGCATCTCCGGGCGGGGCAGGCACGGCAGGGACAGGGCCGACCCCCAGAAGCAGGCAGCCCCGTGACTTGAGGATTTCTATCCTAAACGTGTTGGTCACGAATCACAAGATCCCGCGGGAAGTCAGCTACCGTCATGCGGTGGCCCCCGTTGTGCCGAATGAAACGGCTGGGGTAGAATCGCGGCGTCGATGAGGGCAGGGGATTCGGAATGAGTGACAAGCGAGACCGGCCCCCCACTCACCATCGGGAGCGCAAGTCCCACCGGAAAGGGAGCTCCGGCGCCCCGCAGCATGAGGGAGTCATCCCTCATTTCCTGCACACCGTCACTCGCGCCGTGACCCGCCGGCCCTCCGCCGTGCTGTGGGTGGTCGGGCTGCTCGTCCTGCTGTCGATTGGAATCTCCGTGAGGTTCCTGACGTTCAAGACCAACCGGTCCGATCTGATCGATCCCGGAAGTGAGTTTCACCAGCGGTGGCTCACCTACTCGGAGCAGTTCGGGGAGGAGTCCGACATTGTGGTCGTGGTCGAGGGGGACAGCCGCGCGACCATCGAGCGCGCGCTGGACGATCTCGGCGGGCAACTCCAGCAGGAGCCGGAACTCTTCCAGGGCGTCTTCTACAAGTTCGACCCCCGTCCGCTGCGATCCAAGGCCCTGCAGTTTCTCTCGCCCGAGGAGCTCGCGGCCAGTCGTTCGCAGCTTGCGCAGTCGGCTCCGATTCTGGAGGGCAACTGGGATGCGGCCGGACTGGAAGCCACGACGCGAAACCTGCAGCGGCAACTGAGCACGGAGAACCCGCCCCCGCAGGCGCTGGCCCAGGCCGCGCTGCTGGCCGAAAGCCTGCAAGCCTTTCTGACGTCGCAGCAGTTTGTGTCGCCGTGGCCTGTCACCCGTGCCTGTCGATGAATCGCTGAGCGCGGAAGCGTTCGACCCCGTGTACCAGATCAACGAACGGGGGACGATGGGATTTCTGCTGACAGTTCCGACCACTGCCGAGCAGGATTTCCAGGGCTCATCCCGTTCGATCGACCGGCTGCGCGAACTCATCACGCAGACCGAGGCGGCTCACGAAGGGATCAGCATCGGGCTGACGGGCATCCCGGTGCTCGAGAGCGACGAGATGCGCCGGTCGCAGTCAGATATGACCATGGCATCCCTGATCTCGTTCCTCGGAGTGGGGACCATTTTGCTGATCGGATTCCGGGGTGTGCGGCATCCGGCGCTGGCGCTCATCATGCTGGCGGTGGGGCTCGCCTGGTCGCTCGCGTATACCACGCTCGTCGTCGGACATCTCAACATCCTGTCGGTCTCGTTTGCCGTCATTCTGATCGGGCTGGGGATCGACTTTGCCATTCATTACCTCGCCCGGTACCTCGAACTTCGGCATGAAGGCCTGTCGCTCGGCCCGGCATTGATGCGAGCCTCCTCCAGCGTGGGGACGGGCATCGTGACGGCCGCGGCCACCACGGCACTCGCTTTCTTCTGCGCAACGTTCACCAGCTTTCTGGGGGTTGCCGAACTGGGGGTGATCGCGGGCGGGGGAATCATCCTCTGCTGCATCACCACGTTTGTCGTGCTGCCGGCACTGGTGGCATTGGCCGATCGCCGCGTCGAACCCATGGCTCTGCCGACACCCTTCCAGGGTAACCTGCTGAGGCAGGCGACATCGCACTGGCCGTGGACGGTGCTGGGGGTGACGGTGGGAGTCATCCTCGGTGTGGGCGCCTGTGGCTTCCGGGTGGAGGAGGGCCGCATCGTGTCCCGTGTGAGGTACGACGCGAACCTGCTGCACCTGCAGGCGCAGCGGGTCGAATCGGTCGAGGTGCAGAATCGCGTGTTTCGCGAGTCGGGAGGGTCGCTGCTGTTTGCGGTCTCGCTGGCGGACGGCCCGCAGCAGGTGCTCGAGCGCCGTAAGCAGTTCGAGGCGCTGGCATCTGTGGGACGCGTCGAGGAACTGGCCTCGCGTCTGCCGCAGTCCGACCCGGCTGCCACGCTGCCGCTCGTGGCCGACATCCAGGACAGGCTCTCGCATCTCTCGGATTTTCCGCGCGAGTTTCCGCAGCTCAACCCGCAGACGATCGGTGACGCGCTCGAGTCGCTGTTCGTCACACTCAGTGATATGCCGAACCCCGAGGCTGAGACAGTCTCTCGGTCGCTGGACATCTCGCTGGACCGGCTCGAAGCTCTGCCTCTCGATCGGCAGGTGGAGCTGCTGGGGCGCTACCAATACGCCATGCTGTCGTCCTTGAAGGGACAGTTCGAAGCCCTGGCCGAGATGGCGGATCCGCAGCCGATCTCCATCCACGATTTTCCTCTGGCCGTCCGCGAACGTTTTGTCAGCCGGGATGGTGTGTGGCTCCTGCGGGTCTATCCGTCCGATCTGATCTGGGATGAGGAACCGCTGGCCCGCTTCGTCGGCGATGTGCGTGGCGTGGACCCGGAGATCACTGGATCCCCCCTGCAGAACTACGAAGGGGCCCGGCAGATTCGTGAGAGTTACATGCATGCAGCGCTGTATGCGCTGGTGGCGATCTGGGTCGTGCTGCTGGCGGATGCCGCGAAACTCGTGCCGTTGCTCATCGGGGTGCTGACTCCCCTGACGGTGATCGGCTTTGCCGTCATCTTCATCCCGGCGCAGCGCCGCGAGCTCGACCCGAACGAACTGCTCTGTCTGTATGCCGGCCTCGCGACCTGTGCGACCGCCATCTTCGACTTCCGCAGTGTCCGGGACACCTTCTTGTCGCTGCTGCCGGCGCTGGCCGGCGGTCTGCTGATGTTCGGCCTCCTCGGCTTGTTCGACATTCCACTCAACCCGGCCAACCTCATCGTGCTGCCACTCATCCTGGGGATCGGTGTGGACGACGGCGTGCACGTGCTGCACGATTACCGGATGCAGAAGCGGCGGTATCGCACGTCCTCCAGTACCATCAACGCCATCATGCTGACGTCGTTGACCACGATGATCGGCTTCGGCAGCATGATTCTGGCCGACCATCGCGGCCTGGCGAGCCTGGGGCTTGTGCTGGTCATCGGCGTGGGGAGCTGCCTGTTCGTCTCACTGGTGACACTGCCGGCCATCCTCACGCTCGTCTCGCGGACCGGGCGTCGTCGCCGGCGGGACGCGGCGGCCGACTCCGCCGACGACGGCGCGGTGATCGTCAAGCTCCCGAGCGAATCGGTGGCCTGAACGCCTCCGCGGCCCGGGGCTGTGAGGCGTGCGTCTCAGCAGATCCAGCCGCCGCCCAGCACACGGTCGCCGTCATACAGCACGACCGCCTGTCCCGGCGCGATGCCGTGCTGGGGTTCGTCGAACGTCACCTGCAGTCGGTCGTCAGCCACCATCTCGACGTCGCACGCCGCCGGGGTGTGCTGGTAGCGGATCTGGGCTTCGCAGCGCGAGGGGACCTCATCCACCAGCCAGTTGAGGCGGTCGGCCTGCAGCGTGTCGCCGGCCGAGATCCTCCTTCGTGCCGATGACGACGCGCCGGGTCTCGGGCTCGATGCGGACGACGAACCGGGGTTCCCCGAACGTCACTCCCAGCCTGCGCCGCTGCCCGATGGTGAAATGCTCATATCCCTCGTGATGCCCCACCACGTTGCCGCCGGTATCGACCAGTTCGCCGGCGGTCTCCTGCGGGCCGCGATAACGTTCGAGGAACGCGGCGTAGTCGTTGTCGGGAATAAAGCAGATCTCCTGACTGTCGGGCTTCCCCGCCGTGCGGAGTCCAGCGGCGTGGGCCAGTTCGCGAATTTCGGTCTTGGTGTGGTTGCCGACGGGATACAGGATGCGCGGCAGGAGTTCCCTCGGAACACCGAACAGGACGTACGACTGGTCCTTGGTGCCGTCCCGGCCGCGGAGCAGGGCGTAGCTGGTGGATGTCCGGGATTCAGGGGCCGGCGTCCGTGGGGTTTCGCCGCCGATTCTTGACACCTCGCTCTGGACCTCCCGAATCTGCGCGTAGTGTCCACTGGCGATGAAGTCGGCGTCGACCTGCCGGGCAAAGTCCCACAACTTTCCGAACTTCAGCCAGTTGTTGCACATCACACAAGGGTTGGGAGTTCGTCCGGCCAGGTACTCATCGGCGAAGTAATCCTTGATGCGTCCGAAGGCTTCCTGGAAGTTGAGGGCGTGGAAGGGGATGTCCAGGGCGTCGGCCACCCGGCGGGCATCGGCGGCGTCCGAGGCGCTGCAGCACCCCTGTTTGCGGGTGGGCGCGTTTACGATCGGCAGTGCCGAGGCGGCATCGGGACTGCAGGTGGACTCGGCCTGGGCACCGGAGCGCATGAACAACCCGATCACCTCGTGCCCGGCCTGCTGCAGCAGGTAGGCCGAGGCGGAGCTGTCCACCCCGCCACTCATCGCCAGGACTACACGTGCCATGCTGTCTGTTCCTTGTCTGTCGCCAGTCTACAGCAAGAGCTGTTTGTCGTGGACGCCACGGTGCCGTCTCTGGCGGGAATCCGCGATCCGCAGGTCCCCTCCCGGATCGCGAGCCAGACTCCCGACACCCGCCGGGGCCGCCGGGTTCCTGCTGCGGTCCCCTCTTGCGGTGGACGCATTGACGCAGCTAACCTGCAGACTTCCGTGCCAATTCCCAGCACTCGCTGAGGCCATGACCACAGGCAGGAGGCAATCATGCCGCGTTTCACGACTGTAATGATCGGACTGGCCCTGTTTTCTCTGGGCTACCTGATCGGAATGGATTCCTCCGGCTCGACGCAGCGGGCCGTGGCCCAGGCGCCGGATGACGATCAGAATCTGTCGCAGAACTCCCTCGACAAGCTGCGCGAGACGTTCATCATGCTGCAGCAATCGTCCGAAGCGTTGAAGTCCGAAGGGCGGTACCAGGGGATCAGCGAAGGCCTCAACGGGTTCCTGATTCTCTCCGGGGGTGGAGACGCGATGGCAGACCTGGAATCGGGCAACGGGGTGGACCCCGAGACGTTCGCGGCCCTGTATGCGGGGGCGGCTATTCCCGAGGTCCAGGACCATCTGGCGACCGATGCGGATGGCCATGTGACGTACAAAGGAGAGGTGGTCCGGATGTACTCGGTGTCGCGGTTGAAGGAGTTATACGCGCGTCGCATGAAGTTTGCCGACACGAGCTTGTGAAACGGACCTTCCGTCTGGCGCGACGTCACATTCGCGAGAGACCGCACGCCGAAGGCCGAGCGGTCCAGAAATCGCGCTTTCGCCTTGAATTGCAATGAATTTGCTTGGGGAGCGTCCGAGACACTTTATAGAATGTGGATGCTGGTCCCCGTTCTGACTCAGCCGAGGGTCGCTCGCGCTCAGCAGAACAGTACCGGGGGCCGGTCCTCTCGTTCACAACACGGGTCCGGACGTGGTCAATTCTGATTCTCCGACTCATCCCGATGAGTCATTGCGGTCTCTGGGAGTAACGGCATGATGTTCAACGCGAAGGCTGCCGCTCGTTGGTCAATGGCGGTTCTCGTCCTCGGGCTCGGCGCCCACGTCGCCCGGGCCGGCGCCTCCGCCACCATACAGGCTTTCGACGCACCGGATGGCGAGACCTACTACGCGGTCGCGCTCCAGGCGGACCACATCGAAGCGCCGACCCCGTCCCGGAAACTGGTCATTCTGGTGGACACCTCCGCCAGTCAGGTCGGAGAGCATCGCGAGCATGGGCTCAGCGTGCTCCGCGAACTGTTGTCGGCCCTTCCGTCGGACCGACAGCTCACGGTCTATGCGGTCGATATTCAGACCGTCCCCCTCACCGCTCCTGATGTCACCCCCCAGGTCGCGCTGCAGACGGCGATTCCCCGCTTGCGTCAGCGCTTCCCGGCCGGTGCCACCGACATGCGGCTGGCGCTGACGACCGCCCTGCAGGCGCTCGCCGGCAGCGACGGCGGTGCGGTGCTCTACCTGGGTGACGGGATGAGCACGGCCAACCTCATTCAACAGGCCGACATGCAGGACCTGCTGCAGGACCTGCGCGATCGACAGACGCCCGTCAGCAGCTACGCCGTTGGTCCCCGAACCGACTTGCAGTTGCTCGGGATTCTGGCCCAGCATACTGGTGGACGCGTTCTGGTCGACGAAGGCATGGACCAGCGTCGCGACGTGGTGCAGATCGGCGAAGAGCTGACGGCCGTCGTGCTGCAGCCGGTCTACTTCCCGACCAGCGTGGAGGTCGTCCCGAAGATGGTCGATCTCGTCCCCCACGAAGCTCTGCCCCTCCGGACTGATCGTGAGACGATCTATCTGGGCCGGGGCATTCTGCCCGGCGCTGTGACCGTCACCCTCTCGGGGGCGGATCAGGTTCTGCGGATTCCTTCGCGTGGACAGCCGATGACTGGTGGCAACACCTTCCTGTACGGGTCTTATCGCCAGGCAGAGCTGAACGGCGGCCTGAACCCACTGGCGGGGATGGAGATGTATCGCCAGGCTCAGCAGGGTTTCGAAGACGAGATCGCCCGGCTCGAGGCAGCCGGCGAACAGGCCGTCATCGCACGCGATTTCAAGACAGCCGAGCAGCTCGGACTCACCATCAAGAATTTCGATCCGGCGAATGTGCGGGCGGAAGTGCTGATCGGTGCGGCCGGCGACCTCCAGGTGCGAACCATCGCCCAGACCGAGGCCCCCGACGACTCACAGGCCCCGCCGTTCCCGCAACTCGATCCGGCAGCTCCGGCCGGGCCAACGCCGGCAACGTCACCGACACCAGCAGCACCGGCCATCCCGGACAGTCGGCTGCTGCCGGGCGACCTGCAGGGCCGCGAGTCGCCGCTCGACCAGAGTCTGATCGAAGGCGAAGTCGACCGTCGGAAGGTTGCCGGTGAGCGACTGACCCTGGATGTCGGACAGGTCATTGAATCGTCTGAGCAGCGGCTCAACAGCGATCCGCTGGGAGCACGCAACGATCTCGAAAGTGCCCTCGGCGCCGTCAAGTCAGCACAGGACATCAGCCCCGAAGTGCGGGCGCAGTTGCTGCGACGCGTCAACTCGGCCATCGACATTGTCCGCAGCCGGACCGCCTCCATCGATCAGCGGAATATCCGGGCACAGCAGCGCCTCGCCGAACAGGAGGCGCAGCGCCGCCTCGTCGAAGCGTCCATGCTCGATGAACTGCGGCTGGCCCAGCTTGTCGACCGCGTTCGCGCCCTGATCTGGGAAGGCTACCGCGGAAACGAAGAGGGCTTCGAAGAGGCCGAGGCGGTCGCTCGGCAGATCACGAGCATGCGACCGGGCAGTGCCATCGGGGTGCAGACGCTCACCGTCTCCGAAGCGGCCGGTCAGCTCGACAAGGCGTTTCGACTGCGCACCCTGCGACAGGACCGCTTCCTCGCGACACTCCACCAGGTGGAGCTCTCGCACGTTCCGTTCCCGGACGAGCCGCCAGTGCGGTATCCGCCAGCACCGGTCTGGCGGGCATTGACCGAACGCCGCGCCAAGTGGAACTCGGTCGACCTGCACCAGAACAGCCCCAACGAGGAGCGGATCTATCGGGCCCTCGAAGATGAAACCAACTTCGAGTTCGTCGACACTCCGCTGAGCGACGCGATCGACTACATCAGCCAGTTGCACAACATCACGATTCTCATGGACGATGTCGCCCTGACCGACGTGGGCATCGCCACCGATGAGCCGATCAATCTCGTGCTCTCCGGCGTGCGGCTGCGAAGTGCCATGAAGATCATGCTTGAGGGCCTCGGGTTGACCTGGGTCGTCGAAGACGAAGTCATGAAGATTACCACGATCGAGGCGGCTGAAGAGAAACTGCAGACGCGCGTCTACCCGGTCGGTGACCTCGTCATCTCCCCGGCCGTTATGAAGAGCAACGTCGGCGGTGCCGGTGGTGGTCTGGGCGGAGGTGGCCTGGGTGGCGGCCTCGGTGGCGGCGGTGGTGGCCTCGGCGGCGGCGGCGGAATCGGTGGTGGCGGCGGCGGCTTCGGTGGCGGCGGTGGTGGTGGCGGTTTCTATAGTGTCGCCGATCCCATCTCCGGGACACTTGACGCTGCACCGAATCCCTGTCTGAAAAAAAAACCGCTGGACCTTCGGTAACTGGGGGGTTCAGTCAGGCTGGAGAACTGTTCGGCCTCAATCCTGATCGGGACACACAGCGGATGCTGGCCCAGGGGCCGGGGTCCGCTGTGCCCATTTCCGAGCGGGCGCCGGCACCGGACTCCGGCTCTCTCGCGGCGGCGCCTCCCGCGTTAGAGAGCGGCCCCCCCGAGCGCATCTGGGGCGAGTACTTCTCCAGCAACCGGCCCTCCCAAGCGGCTGTGCGGGCCCTCGTGCAGAAGCTTCATGATGCCGGGGAACATGAGCACGCCATTCAGGCCATTCAGGCGGCCCTCATCCATGGGCAGTCCCAGCCCTGGATGTACGAGGTGCTCGCGCTGTCGATGGAGATCGCCGAGCGTCCGCGCGAAGACGTGCAGCGGGTCGTGATGTCGCTGACCGACTTCGGCAACGCCGATTTCACCAGCATGATGTACTCCGCGGCGTATCTCACCCGATTCGACCGGGAAGCGGCGGCCCTCCGGATGTACCGGCAGGCGTCACGCATGGCCGAAGAGCGCCCCGAGCCGTACATCCTCGCACTCCGGCTGGCGCGAAAGGCCCAGCAGAAGGAGGACATCATCTGGGCGGCCAACGGCGTGTTGCGGTATGGCTGGACCAAGGACCACGAACAGATCCAGCGGGACGCCGAGAATGCGCTGCTCGAACTGATTCGCGACCATCAGCAGCCGGGTGATGCCCAGGAAGCCCTGCGCATCAGCACCGTGATGCAGGAGGCGCAACGTCGAGACCTGTCCGCCCGGCTGACCTGGAGCGGAGCCGGGGATCTCGACATGTTCATCGAAGAGCCGGCCGGCAGTGTCTGTTCCTTCGAGATGCCCGACTCCCCGGGCGGGGGCGTGTATCTGCACGACGGGTATGGGCCGGAGGCGGAAAACTGCTACGAGCAATACGTCTGTCCCGAAGGTCTGTCGGGCGAGTACCGTATCCGAGTGAAACTGGCCTGGGGCAAGATCGTGGGCAACCGGGCCCAGCTCACCATCATCACGCACCAGGGGACGCCGGACGAGCAGACGTCGACGCAGACGGTGCTGCTCGACGGCGGCGAGGCTGTGGTCCGTGTGACGCTCGACGGGGGCCGGCGGCAGAAGCCGCGCACGGTGGAGACCACTCAGATCGAAGCCCGGTTGCCGGAGATCGCTGCGCGGGCTCAGCAGGGTCTGCGGCAGGGGCTGTCCCCCCAGGCTCAGGCGGCCCGTGACCGGTTTCTGGAGTCGCGCATGCGGACGACGCTTGCCGAACAGCAGCGCCGACCGGGCGGGGCACTCACCGGTGCGGTCGGCTTTCAGCCCATCATTCAATTCGTGCCCGATGGAGCCCAACTGCGCACGGGTGCCATTGTTTCGCCCGATCGCCGCTACGTGCGGATTGGCGTGAACCCTACGTTCACGAATCTCACGGATGTGTTCACGTTCAGCTTCATCAACGGGACCAACATCGGTGCGGGCGCTGCCGGGAATTGAGCTCCCGTCCCTGCCTGAGGCCCTGCCCGGACAGTGAGATGCGCGTGAACCGACGCGCCCTGATCAGTCCTGCCGTTCGCTGGCCGGTGGTGCAGCGTCTGCCAGGCCGTCCGCGTTCTCATCCCTGATGCCCGAGTAGGGACTGTGGATGATGGCGTTCCAGGCGGCCTTGCGCAGGGCGGCATCGACCTGCGGGTCCACGCCCTTGGGTTGCAGGCCGTCGATCATCGCCGGCGATTTGCCATACAGCATGCCGTAGTACATGTAGCCGACGATCCATTCCATCCCGCTGTCCCGCGAGAGGTGCCCTCCGTCGCGATAGATGCCCCGGGTCCCCCCCAGGTGTTCCGACACACAGTCGAAGCCGGGGAGTCGACCTTCATAATAGTTATGCAGCATCTCCACGACTGCCGCCCCGGCGGGGATGATGCGGACCTTCCCGGGATACCGCTGCTGGAGCGCTTCGTAACTGGACCGGTACTGTCCCTGCTGCATGGCGGCGTGCAGGGCATCGATCTGCTGGAGTGCTTCGGGTGCTTCGAGCTCGTTCATCGCCGCGTCAAAGCGGGGCCAGCCATCCTGGATGAGGAACGTCATCTCGGGATTCGCCTTGAGACACACGTCGATCCACTGTCCGTAATGCTCCGGAATGTCGCCGTAGTAGGAGCCCCAGGTCATCACATCCCACTCCCCGGTGGCGATGGCCGGCAGCAGCACGGGCCGGGGCGGCGACTCGTCGTACTTGCCGAACTCTTTGCACAGATCGAGTTCGCGGACCCGGTTCCGCCTCCGGACGTGTGCGAGCGAATGTGATGTCCGTCGAGACCCGCCGCCGCGACGATCTGCGGGAGCGTCCGCAGTCCTGGTGCCACCCAACTGTGGCCGGTCGAGACCATCCGCACGCCGTTGCCGCGCGGAAACTGCAGCGGCTCCTTCTGATTGGCCGCGGTGTCCGCCTGCATGGCACGATCGAGTTCCTCGGCCGTCGCCTTGAAGATTGCGTTGTCCGCTGGGGCGCGGCCGGCAGCATCCCCCCGCCGTGTCAGGAGTCCCCCTGGCAGCTTGGCCTTGGCCAGATAGGCCCGGGCCTCCTGCATCGTCAGGACGCCGTCGCTGTTGGTATCGGCGTCGGGAAACCGGGCGAGCGCCGCTTGAGCTTCTCGTCGGTCTGGGAGGTCTGTGCCTGGCCAACCGAACTGAGGACGAACAGCAGCGACAGGATGGCGAATGCGAGCCTGGACATGCGCGAAAGCCTCGTGTGGACGACGATGTTGACGGGAGGAGTTGAGTGGTCGTTTCTGATGGTTGCGTTCGACGGTGTGCCGACCTGGATTGAGGAGGTTCGCAAGATCGGCAGTTGAGGATTCGTGTGACCGCGTCGCGCCGACAGCGGGCACCGTGGCAGACTGCTGCGACAACGGAATCAGGCCATCCGCCTCACGCCGAGGTCATCTTCGGCTTTGAGCGTGCGATCCGCAACATCAGTCGTGTGTGCGACAGGTCGCAGCGCCAACGCATCGAGTTGCCGGACAGTGGCCCGACAAGACGCCCGTTCCTCCACACCGGCGTTCGGTCTACTTGTCGCGGGGGACGAATCGGTTCATGATGGGACGCTCTCCAGAGCCCCGACGAGGAACCCCTCATGCGTCTGATGCTATGGTTGTTGATGCTTGTGCTGTGCGCCGGACGTACGCCCGAGGCGCAGGGCCAGTCGCCCCCCAACCTCATCTACATCCTGGCGGATGACCTGGGCTACGGAGACCTCGGCTGCTATGGACAACCGTCGCTGGCGACACCGAACCTTGACCGGATGGCGGCTGAGGGAATGCGGTTCACGCAGCACTACGCCGGCTCCACGGTGTGTGCGCCCTCGCGCTGCGTGCTGCTGACTGGTCTGCATACCGGTCACGCACCGATTCGCGGCAACGACAATGCGCTGCTGCGTGACGAGGATGTGACGGTGGCCGAACTGTTGCGCACGGCAGGCTATGCCACGGGATGCGTCGGGAAGTGGGGTGTTGGTCATCCCCCGCCGCTGGACGACCCGCAACGCAACGGGTTCGAGTTCTTCTATGGGTACATCAACATGTACCACGCCCATAACTTCTGGCCGGCCTTCATGGTCCGCAATGGCAGCAAGCTTGGTCTGCGAAACGAACAGTATCCGGGATACGAGGAGCCCTCTGATCGGGAAGGGCGGGGCGTCGCGCGGCGGAAGGTCTCGTACGCTCCGAAGCTTATCACCGAGGAAGCCCTGCAGTTCATCGAGACTCACCGGGAGCAGCCGTTCTTTCTGTACTTCGCCTTCAACATGCCGCACGCCAATAACGAGGCACAGCGTGATGACCGTGCCGATCGCGACGGAATGGAAGTTCCTGACTGGGGTGAATTCGCCGGGCGTGACTGGCCCCGACAGGAACGGGGCTTCGCGCGGATGATGCAGATCGTGGATACGGACGTGGGCCGGGTGCTGGCGAAGCTGGAGGAACTCGGACTGGATGAGACCACGCTGGTGATCTTCTCCAGCGACAACGGACCGCATCAGGAGGGCGGGCACCTGATGCCGTTCTTCGATTCCAACGGCGACCTGCAGGGGGCGAAGCGCGACCTGTACGATGGCGGCATCCGCGTGCCGATGCTTGCCCGCTGGCCGGGCCGGATCGCGCCCGGCAGCGTCAACGATCATGTGTCGGGTTTTCAGGACGTGCTCCCCACGTTGTGTGAGGCGGCCGGCGTCGAGGTGCCCGCGTGCGACGGCCTGTCGTTCCTGCCGACGCTCGAAGGCCGCGATCGCGAGCAACAGCGACACCCGCATCTGTACTGGGAGTTTTACGAGCAGGGGGGAAAGGTCGCCGTCCGCCTGGACGATTGGAAAGGGGTGCGACTGGGTGTCCTGCAGAACCCGGAGGCCCCGATCGCCTTGTACGATGTGTCGCAGGATGTGGCGGAACGCACGAACGTGGCGGGAGAGCATCCGGAGGTTGTCGCCCGGATTGCGGAGATCATGCGCGAGGAGCACCGCGACCGCGACTAGGATGTGGAGAAACCGCAGTTGTGTGAAATCGACGTCAGAGTGTAACCTTTTGTGACGCGTAGGGTTGGACGGGCGGTCTCGCAGCTCGGCGCGGCAAAGAGACTGGAACTGCTGCGGCCGTCGCGATACAACGACGAGACTTCCGCTCCCACGCACCTTGGTGGACGTCAGGACCCCGTAGTCAGGGCTGGGGCCCGAGAAGGATCTTGCAGACCCGAGAAGGATCTTGAAATCGATGCAAGGACGAACCGCTGATTTGCTGCTGCGATATGGATTCGCGGCCTTCGTCACTCTGGCGGCGACCTGGGCCCGTGTCTCGCTCGATTCTGTGATCGACGATCGACTCCCCTTCGGACTCTTCTATGTGTCCGTCTTCGTCTCGGCCTGGCTGGGGGGGGTGGGCCCGGCGCTGTTCGCGCTCTGCCTGGGCGTTTTCTGTGCGGCCCATTTCATCATCGAGCCCCGCAACAGCCTGCTGTTCACGGGCGCGGCCGACCTCCTCTCGCTGGTCATCTACTTCGTCGTGGGGCTGATGGCCGTTCTGCTGCTGCGCAGGTTGTCCCGTCTGCGTCGACTGGCCGAGAATCGCGCGTCAGAAAACGCATCCCTCAATGATGGACTGCGACTGGCCGACCATCGCAAGGATGAATTCCTCGCGCTGCTCGCGCACGAACTGAGAAATCCGCTGGCTCCCGTCCGTACGGGCCTGGATCTGCTGGCCCGTTGCGAGGATGAACCGGCCGAGGTGCACCGCATCCGCCGGATGCTCACGCGGCAGGTCGAGCAACTGGTGCAGATCGTGGATGATCTGCTCGACGTCTCCCATTACATCCGTGGCCAGTTGACACTGACGCGCAGTCCCATCGACCTGCGCAAGATCGTGGAGATGGCGTTGGAGTCGGTCCGGCCGCAGCTCGATGCGCAGGCCCATTCACTGACCGTGCTGCTGCCGGAAACCGCCGTCATGGTCGATGGGGACCGGGTGCGGCTGGTCCAGGTGGTCTCCAACCTGCTCGGGAACGCGGCAAAGTACACCCCGCGGAACGGGCGAATTCGTGTGGTGCTCGAACAGGAGCAGGAAGCCGCCATTCTCAGCGTGATCGACAATGGCATTGGCATCGCCGACGCGGACCGCCAGCGCATCTTCGAACTCTTCGCACAGGCGGATACGTCGGAAAGCAAGGACTTCGGTGGACTGGGACTGGGACTGGCCATCGTCAAGCGGTTGACAGAGCTGCATGGCGGGACCATCGCCGTGGACAGCCGTGGTCCGGGACATGGCAGCCGCTTTGTCGTCACACTGCCGGTCGAAGAGGCGGCCGACGAATCCGCGTCGGGTCTGGGTGACTCGGTGGTCGGCATGGCCATCCCGCGTGAAGCCCTGCAGGCCGCCAGTGCCGATCGTCGGGTGCTGATCGTCGACGATAATGCCGATGCGGCGGAATCGCTCTCGCATATCCTGTCGTTCGAAGGCTACCGGACGCTGATCGCCGCGGATGGGGCCACCGCCATCAATCTCTGCAGGCAGTTTCACCCGCATGTCATCCTGCTCGATATCGGGCTGCCGGGCATGGATGGCTACGAGGTCGCTGAGCAGCTTCGGCGTCGGCCGCAGTTCGCACAGACGCCCATCATCGCCGTCACCGGGTGGGGTGCCGAAGCCGACCGCCAACGTTCGGCCCAGGTGGGCATCAACCATCACCTCCTCAAGCCGGTCGTCCTGACCGAACTTCTGGACGTGCTCACGAACTGCTTCGATGAGATGCTCGACTACCGGATGCCTGCCGAATCGTCCTTCCCGCCTCTCCCGGGCAATCCCTGAGGTTTCGGTCCGGGGTACTGGTAGTACGTGCAGGCGATCTTGGCGTTGTACAGCTTGCGGCGGCGGTCGGCCTTCCGTCCGAACAGATGTTCGAAGCCCGGATGCGAGGTCAGCACGTACAGCGACCAGGTGTCGAGCGGCCGGAACGCGCGACCCATCTCCCGGTACAACGCCTCGACGCTCTCGGCCTCTCCCAGGCGCTCGCCATACGGGGGATTGGTGATGATGCAGCCGTACTGCTCGCTGGTGGCGAACTCGTCGAGCCGCCGCTGCTGGAAGTGAATCTCCCCGCTCACTCCGGCGGCATCGGCATGTCGACGGGAGAGTTTCAGTTCGTGCGGGTCGATGTCCGTCCCGAGGATGCAGACACCCGAGGACGCCTGCGCCAGGTCGTCTGCTTCCTGGCGTGCCTGTTCCCAGACGTCGAGGGGCACGGCTGGCCAGGCCTCGGCGGCAAACGTGCGGTTGCGGCCCGGCGCCAGTTTGCGGCCCATGAGTGCCGCCTCGATCGGGATCGTGCCGCTGCCACACAATGGGTCGATCAACATGCGACCGGCTCGCCAGTAGCTGAGCTGGATCAGACCGGCGGCCAGCGTCTCCTTCAGGGGGGCCTGCCCGACGAGCGTCCGATATCCCCGCTTATGCAGACCTGGGCCGCTGGTGTCGATGGTCAACGACGCCCGGTCGCGCAGCAGACTGACTTCGATCGAGTATTTCGGCCCGGTCTCATCGAACCAGTCGCGGTGATAGACGCGCTTGAGACGTTCCGCGATCGCCTTCTTCACCAGCCGTTGACAGTCGGGGACGCTGTGCAACAGCGATTTGACCGAGCGTCCCTGTACGGGG
The DNA here is from genome assembly GCA_963715185.1 of uncultured Planctomycetaceae bacterium. GTDB lineage: Bacteria > Planctomycetota > Planctomycetia > Planctomycetales > Planctomycetaceae > CAVPPT01. Next base: position 247,762 of record CAVQRG010000003.1, on the reverse strand, counting down.
AAGGCCGCGTCAATCGGCAGCCAGCGTTCCCAGTCGTACGCATGCGTGTGATCGAACAGCTCGCCAAAGTCGGTCGCCTGGAACGTCCCCATCTCCACGAGGACGCGATCCGCCGAACGCAGCCAGAGGTTGCAGCGCGCGATCGCGGCGAGGTCTCCGCGGAAGCGGACGCGTCCATCCTCCACCTGCTGGTCGACGTAGCCGAGTTGCTGAAGTTCGCGCGCCACGACCGCTTCCAGACCAAAAGCGGCGGTTGCGAGCAGGGTCAGGGATTCCATAGGCCTCTGTCCCCGTGATTACCTCGTACGGCGGTGCGCGGAGGACGCGTTTCGCCGGCGAAAGGGGTAGAACCACACCCCGTAAGGCAGAAACCGCACGCTCAGAGGCTCGTCCAGCCGACGGGGGTTCGCCAGCTCCCAGGCCCATTTGTCCTGCAGCAGTCCGGGGGGCACGCAGGCGGAGGCCGCGTCGCTGGCGACACAGCGGTGCGTCCCTGCGATCTCGACCGTGCCCACGATCTGGCCTCTGATGAGTCTCGCGGGGTCGATCTGGTGGACTTGCAGCGCCTCCCGGGCTGCCGGAATCTCCGCGAGCACTTTGGACGTGTAGACGTAGATCATCCCCCGCACGCGGGTATCCATCGAACGGATCTCGAGCGTCTTGCTGCCGCGGAGGATCAGTTCGGCCCAGGGCTGACGGATACCCGGCGCAATGCGTTCTCGATCAGGCTTCGATGCTGCGGTGGCGTCGGTCGTCACGGGAGGGGGGCATTCGCGGGTCGATCGGCCGGCTGGGCGGTGCTATCGATCCTGGGTTCCTTCGGAGGCCAGCCGCTTGCGGAGCGCATCCTTGGCCTGCTTCAAGGCGTCCGCCTCGGGAGAAGACTTGTAATGGTCGTCCAGGGGAAAGCAGCCGGAGATAATGCCGTTTCGCGGGGCCGTGGTGCAATCGCTGAACGTGCGGCAGATCTTCTTCGACGACAGCCGTTCCCCGCCGCCCAGAACGGTGTGAGGCAGCTCCCAGTCACTGAGGATCATGCGTCCGATGCCGACGACATCCACCCAGCCTTCGCGGACAACTCCCTGCGCCACATGTGGCAGGAACTCCTGGAAGTAGGTGTACGCCGAACCGACGAGCGTCACATCCGGCAGGGCGCGCTTGATGTCCCGTGTCGCGAGAATCTGCCGCACACAGCCCACGAGGGGATCCTCGGGAGGCTGATAACCATCCGACGGCGGGTAAAAGGCGGGCCGTTGAATGTGGGGATTGTAGTAGGGTGACCCAGCCGTGATGTTGAACAGACTGACGTTGTGGTCATCAGCCAGGCACCGGATGAGCCGGATCGGTTCGGTCAGGTCCATGACGAGCGGGTTGTCCCGCGAGCACCCGAAACCGGGATAATCATAGCCGCGGTAGTTGGACGGGATCCCGGGGCCAAACTTTCCGCCACGGGTGAGTGCGGGATCGGGCAGGTACGGGGGGCGGTCGAAGACCGACAGTCGGACGCCGATCATCAGGTCGGGACAGGCGTCGCGAACAGCGTCCACCGTTTCGCGGAGGAAGCGGGTCCGCCCCTCGAAGTCGCCCCCGTAGGGGCCAGGCCGATCGTAGGCCGAAAGGAACTCATGACCCAGGTAACCATGGCAGCACTTCACGTCGACAAACTGAAAACCAGCCTCTTGCGCCAGCCGGGCGGCCGCCACATAGGCCTCGATGAGCCGGGTGATCTCGTCGTCGCTGAGTAACACGGTGTCATCACCGGGATCGATGCCGAAGCGTTCGTCGAGAATGGGATGATGGTAGGCGATGCGCGGCTCGAGCCGATCCTTGACCCGGGGACGGGCGAAACGTCCGGAATGTGTGAGCTGCAGTCCGACCAGCAGGTCCTCAGCAGCACCGGGGCCGCACCGCTCGACATGTGCCGAGACCAGCGTGTCGCGCAGCTGCCGCATGGCGTCGAGGTTCTCGGGACGATAGTAGAGCTGTTGCGGATTGGCCCGTCCGTCCGGCGTTACCGCAAAGGCCTCACAGCCCCAGACGAGCTTGCAGCCCGACTCGCCGAAATGTTTCCAGCGTCGCAACGTATGGACCGAGGGGCGGCCGTCGGTCGTGCCGTCCCACCCCTCCATGGGATGCACGCACCAGCGGTTGCCGACGCGAAACCCGTTGATGACCAGTGGCACCGCCAAGGGCGAGCCAGCCTCCGCGGAGAGGGGCTGGTCGTCAACGGGCAACTCCAGCCCGAGCGCATCGATGCAGGCGCGAAACTCCGTGACGGACTTCAGGGCACCGATGCGGGCATGGGACACAGTGGGGGTCACCGGAAGGAACGGGTCCAGGGTTCTGCAGTGTGCCGACCGGCCTGCGGGGATCGCTCCCTACAGCCACCGCGGCCCAACGATTATCATCCTGCCGTGTGTACCACACCTCCCGCTGCTCACACAACCACTCGAGGGTCTTTCATGAACCGCATCCTCGCCCGTGTTACGATCAGCTCTCTGCTCACCCTGCTGCTGCCGATCGGGACCGTGTCGGCCGAGCCGTCGGGGCAGGTGAGCGGTGAACTTCGGAAGTGGCACCGGGTGACGTTGTCCTTTGCCGGTCCGGAAACGGCGGAGACCGCCGACCCCAATCCGTTTCGGGATTTCCGCCTCAGTGTCGAGTTCACCCATGTGGCGACCGGTCGCTCACACGTTGTCCCGGGCTTCTTCGCAGCCGATGGTGATGCGGCCGAGACCGGGGCGACCTCGGGGGCCGTCTGGCGTGTTCACTTCTCTCCCGATGCGGAAGGGGCGTGGCGGTACCGGGCGTCCTTCCGCACGGGGACCGATGTCGCGGCCTCGCTCGCGCCGGAGGCAGGCCGGCCCAGCGGGTTTGACGGGGCCACCGGAGAATTCACGATCGCCCCTTCCGACAAGTCCGGGCAGGACTTCCGTGGTCACGGACGGCTGAACTACGTCGGCGAGCACTACCTGCGTTTCGCCGACTCGCAGCAGTGGTTTCTGAAGGGTGGGGCCGACAGCCCCGAGAATCTCCTGGGCTTCGTGGACTTTGACGACACTTACCGGGTGGTCACGCGGACCGAGGGGGGAACGCCCCTGCCGGGAGGGGGAGCCGGGCTGCATCGCTTCACTCCGCATCGGGCGGACTGGAACCCGGGCGATCCGACCTGGCAGGGGGAGAAGGGCCGGGGTCTCATCGGGGCTCTCAACTACCTCGCCTCGAAGGGCATGAACTCGGTCTACTTTCTGACGATGAACGTAGGTGGCGACGGTCAGGATGTCTGGCCCTGGACTCAGCCTGACGTGCACGACCGCTTCGACTGCAGCAAGCTCGATCAGTGGGAGATCGTGTTTTCCCACATGACGGCCCGCGGACTGATGCTGCACATGGTCCTGCAGGAGCAGGAAAACGACCAGTTGCTCAACGAGGGGGACCTCGGCCTCGAACGCCGGCTGTACTTCCGTGAACTGGTCGCGCGATTCGGCCATCACCCGGCTGTCGTCTTCAACCTGGGAGAAGAGAACACCAACTCGACCGAGCAACAGCGGCAATTCTGCGAGTTCCTCAAGGCCGTCGATCCCGACGATCACCCCATCGTCGTGCACACGTTTCCCAACAAGATCGAAGAGGTGTACCGGCCTTTGCTCGGTTTTCCAGCGCTCGACGGCCCGTCGCTGCAGACCAACGATACGTATCGACAGACGCTCAAGTGGCGCGAGGCCTCGGCCCGCAGCGGACATAAGTGGTTCGTGTGCCTCGACGAGATCGGTCCCGCCCACACCGGCGTGAAACCTGATGCCGACGATCCTGAACACCGGGAGGTCGTGCAGCAGCATCTCTGGGGCAATCTTCTGGCCGGAGGGTCCGGCTGCGAGTGGCTGTTCGGATACAAGTGGGCCCACAACGACCTCAACTGCGAGGACTGGCGCAGCCGCGACCGGTTGTGGGACGTCACGCGTCACGCACTGACGTTCTTCCAGGAACATCTCCCCTTCACCGAGATGCAGCCTGCCGACCATCTGACTTCAGACGAAGAGGCCCACTGCTTCGCCATGGAGGGGTGGGTCTACGCCCTGTTCGTGCCGGAAGGGACGGAGCCTGCGCTGAAGCTGCCGGCCGGGACGTTTCGCGTTCAATGGTATGACCCGCAGCAGGGGGGGGACCTGCAGGAGGGCTCGGCCGCGCATGTCGAAGGGGGCGGTGCGGTCACACTCGGTGCACCGCCGACATCGGCGGGGGACTGGGTGGCGCTGGTCCGCAACCAGCGCTAAAGTGCGGAACGCTGAAGCCGGCATCGCGCCGGACGGGAGGCCCGGTTACGGACCCCCGGCCGCGAGCCTCAGCCGCGTCACGCGCTTCAGCTCCACCCGTTCATTGTCCTGCGGCCCGGCAATCAGCAGCACGTCGTCCACGACGAAGCGCCGATCGACGCGGCGGAGCTGGATTTGGGCACCGAAATGGTCGCTGCCGAGCGTGAGATCGGCCCGGTCTTCGGTCATCGAGAGCGACGTCACCGGCGCCGTGAGGTGGCTGGGAATGTCATACCCGACGTCGGGCATGGATTCCTGGCTGGCCCAGACCATGCGGTCCAGTTCCGCCGACGACATCTGGCGGACGGCGGCGAGATCGTTCGCCTGCACACCGCGGGCCATCGCCGTCACGGGTAGCAAGGCCCGCAGATTCTGTTTGAGCGAATTCGGTCGATTCACGACGGGCAGCAGGACGTCATCCACGACCATGCGACCCCGGCTGTCGCGCAGCACATAGGTCAGCGCCCGCGATCCCTGTGCCACCGTCACTTCCGTGAGGGCACCCTGAAACACGGTCGCGACCACCTTGGGCATCAGGGGTTCGATCTCATCCAGGGGCAGGGCCTCCAGCAGTTCCTGGTCGACGTAGTCCCAGACGCGCTGGTTAAAGTCGGACGTCGAGGCCTGCTTCAGGTGCACCAGGTCTCGCTCGGCGAGAGCCTGGGCGAAGATCTCGGTCATGGCGTGGGCGGTAAACAGCGCCGACATGCGCTTCACCTGGCCGCCCGCCTCGTCATAGATAGTCACCTCGTCCACGCGGACCAGCCGTCCCTCGCTGGAACTGGTCGGGTCCACAGGCATCAGGCTGACCATGAAGGCCCGTCCTCCCGATTCCAGCACGAGTTCCGCCTGTTCCTGGTGGACACGCACCTTGTACGGGGTGGCGATCAGACCGTGCACGGGCAACTTCACCGAGCTGAGGTCCGCGACGGCGAGGCAGTTCCGGTGGAAGGATTCGGTTGTGGTGCGCTCCAGATCCTGGAGGTTCGCCGCTTCATACGCCATCAGGAATTCGGTGGCCGTGCGCAGGTTCTGGGCGAGCTTGCGGGCCGACCGCACACTGAGTTCGGGGTCCGGAGCATCGAGAGCCAGATCGTTGACCCGCCACAACTGCTCGTGACGCCTCAGTTCGATCAGCAGTTTTCCGGTGGAGAGTGTCAGCTGGACTCCCGCCTGATCACCGTCCAGCCAGGCTTCCGGTTTGAACCGCGACTTCTCCGCCGAAGTTCCGACCAACTGGGAGGTGAGCTGCTGCAGATGCGCGGGGGCGACGCCGGAGAGCACCTCGCGGAACTCGGGGGTCGTGACGGCCAGCAGGTCTTCGCGACCCCCATCCCGCCAGTTGTGGAGAAACTCCCGTACCGTCAGCAGCAGGTCCATGGTCTCGGCTACCGACCGGGTGATGGGCTCATCGAGTCCCTGCTTGTTCTGCTGCATCACGATGTCATCGACAACCCAGCGCCGCCCGGAGGCGTCCCGGGTCAGCTTGTAGATCATTTCCTTTTCTTTCTCGCCGACCGCCACGGTCACGAGCTTCTCGGTTTCCGACACCTCTTCCTCGGCGACAACTTTCACACGACCCTTCGGCAGCTTGAGGATGTCGAAATCGTTGACGGCGGCCGGATCCCGCAGCGCGGCGTCATCGAAGGTGGCAGAACTCGAGGCCTTCATGGACTCGAGATCGCTGGCGGCCAGGCTGTCCGTAAACGTCTGGATAGCACGCGCCGTCAGCAGTGATCCGCATCCGGTGACACTGCCGAGAGCCGCTGCGGCAAGCAGAGCCAGCATGGTTGTTCGGACCCGCGACATGAGATGTTCCTGATTGAGACGCCACTAGTCGGGACGCAGGGAATGCCTGGGCACTCGCTGGCCGGATCGTCTCGACGACACCGTCGTCAGACCGGTCAGCCAGGGTTCTTCGCAGGGACGTGTCCCGCGACGAACCTTTTCCAGAACGTATTGGTCAATGGGAATCTGAGAGGGGGGAGCGCCTTCTCTCACAACCACAGGGGAGGGTCAAGGGGAATCAGCCAGGTCAAATTGCGTCGAATTTCCGCCGGACGGTGTCGGCGGGTCCAGGTCGCCCGACGGTCGATGGACGAAACGCCTGAAATCCCGGCTCAGGGCGGCCGATCGTGTGTCGCCGGCGCTGCTGCGAGGCTTCTCGGCGCGGGAAGTTGGCATGTCAGCCGCCGTCGCGCTATGATGCAACTCTGGCAGCATCTGCCGGATTCCGGGCTGTTCAAGTCCCCGGAAATGTCCCTGAAGACGAGAGCAAGTCATCCCTCATGGCCGGTGTCCGCGTCGCCTGTACTGAATGCGGGAAGCAACTCACGCTGAAGGACCGCAGCCGGCTGGGCCGTTACGGCAAATGTCCGTCGTGTGGTCAGCGCACCCTCCTGCAGGAAGAACTCGCCCAAGATCGCGGTCGGACGCCGCCCGAGGATCCACCCCAGCGGCAGGACACCCGTCAGCAAGCGGCAACATCGGCGCTGGACGATGACCGGTTTTGTGACATTCCGGCCTCTCCGGCGGTCCCGAATCTCGAGTTCGAGACGGGGGGCGGAGTCGATCGACTTCAGGAGATCCGGCGGCGCAGCCGACGACGGCTGCAGACCACGACTCTGCTGGGGTTGCTGTTTCTGGGTGTCCTGGGAGGCGGATACTTCTTGCTGGCCCCGAACTTGCCGCAGGCCGCGTCACAGCGTGTGCCCTCCGCCGACGTCCCGCCTGCTGCGCCGCCGTCCGCTGCGGCAAAGCTGCAGAGTCGTGCCGACTGGGAGGCCCGTCTGAACCCCACGGACGGTCCCCCCATCGAGTTGCTGATGGTTCCCTCCGGTGTGCGGCTCATCATGAATCTTCGTCCGGCGGAGCTCTGGGGCGATGACCGGCAAATGGCCGAGCTGCGCGCCAGCCTGACCGAAGATTTCGTCAACTGGATGACCGAAGGACTGCGGGCGGTGAGTGGGCGTGAGCCGGCGCAGATCGAAGAGATCCTGATCACCTGGGTCCTGGGAGCGCGTGGCACCGAGCCTCAAGTCGCTGCCGTGGTCCGACTGGCACAGGCCGAGAAGCTGTCGGATCTCATTGACGAGTTCGGCGGGGAGCCTCTCGACGAGTATGCGACACAGAAGGTGTACCTGCACGACGACCGGGCCGTGATGATTCGCGACACACAGACCATCGCCATCTGTCCACGCGACATGGCCGAGGATCTTGCCGACTCGGTCACCCGGCCGAACCTCGACACGAGCGACGGGATCCTCGACATTCTCGCCCGGACGGATCGGGAGCGCCTGCTGACGATCATCTGCGAACCGGCCGACCTGCAACGGCACCTCGAGCAGCTCGTGCCGCCGTCGGTGCAGCCGCTACTGATGCAGGTGACCGACTGGCTGAGCAGGCACGGCGAGACGGTTGGCTGGAGTCTGCACGCGGCCGAGAACTTCTATGCGGAGCTGCTCGTCCGTGGCCCGTCGACAGTGTCCCCCGTCAGCCTGGAGCGTGAGGTTCAGAACGATCTGCAGGAGTTGCCGCGTCAGTTGGTCCCGGCGGTCCGTCGCATGCATCCACAGCGGTCGGGGTTTCGCAAGATCATCGGCCGGTTCCCCGCGATGCTGGAGGTCTTTCGTCTGGCGACACTCACGCGTCAGGACGGACGGGTGGTCCGGTTCATCACGGCCCTGCCACCACAGGCGGCCCCGAATCTGGCGTTGGGCACGATTCTGACGTGGGACGAAGCCGGGCGGACCGATTTTTCGGCGGAGCCACCGCAGGTCGCCGGGGCCCCGTCCGCCACCGCCGCGCGAACCGTCCGTGAACGACTGTTGTTGCCGGTCGATGCCGAGTTCAACCGCATGCCTCTGCAGGAGGCGATGGACTATATCGGCGGCGAAATCGGCGTCCCCATCGAGATCGACGGGGATGCCCTCAAGGATGCCGGCTTCACCAAGAACATGCCGCAGAGTTTCAATCTCGGCCGGATTCCCGCGCACGCCGTACTCGCGGCGATCGTGCGACAGTACAAGGAGCCGGGTAAGGAAATGGTTGTCTCCATCAGTGAGCAGGAGGGCAGGATCTTTTTGCTGACGCGCAAGTTCGCCGAGCAGCGAGGTCTGCCGATTCACGCGTGGGAAGACTGATTGAGGGCGGTCCGGTCGCAGGTAGTCTCACGGCAGGTAGCCCACGACTCGACCGCCTGGCCGCTCTGCTGCAGGACCACCTCGCCGCCAACGATTGCGAGCAGTACCCCACTCATGAGTTTCCCCTGTCCCCACTGTGCGACGCCGCTGCGGGTGAGGGATCGCGAGTTCATCAACCGGGTGGTCAACTGCCCGGAGTGTGGCGCGGGGGTGCACATCATCCGTGAGGGGGCCGGCGAGCTGCGCGGCGAACCCGTGGACGAGCAGCGCCAGCGATCCCCGGCTGAGTCTGAGTCCCGGCGACGAACAAGAGTGAACTGGGCGGTCTGGCTGACACCCAGCGTGATCGCCTGGGGCGTGGCGTTCGCGATGACGGGTCTGCTGGCCATGCTGTTGATCACGTCGCGCGGCGAACTTGCCACCACACCGCAACCCCCGCCGGACATGCCGACGGACGCTGTCGCCGCTCCTGTTCCCGGGCCGGACGCACCTCCTCAGCCAGTCGTTGTCGCCGACCCGCAGCCTGCTGTCGAACAGGTGCTCCCCGCGCCCGTGGCACCCGTGACGGATGAACCGAAGAGTCCGCCGCCGGCCGTGGCCCCCGCGAAGCCCGAGCCTGACCGGACGGCTCTCCCCGTGGCGCGTCACGATGATGCAACCCCGAATGACGTCCAGTTGCTGGTCGAGGAACTCGCCCGATCTGTGGATGTCCCGATTCTGGTCCCGCTGGCGGAGGAGACCCGCCGCATCGATGTGCGGGCCGCGCTGACCCAGCGGGTCGCTGGATTCGAGCAGTCGGTGCCTGTCCCGTTTCGCGATCTGCTGTCCGTGGTCGAAGAGATGGCCGGCGTGCCGATCTCGACGGAATCGCTGAGTCCGTCAGACCGAGCCCGCCTGGAGTCGCCGGTCACACTGGTTCAGCGGGAGACCACGGTCGGGGCTCTTCTGCAGGAGCTCGTCGCGTCCCATTCCCTGCGCTACGAGATCCATGGTGCCGGGCTGAGGCTGCTGGGGGCGGCGCCCGACGAGCCTCACGAGGGGGCGGCGAGCGTCGGTGTCGGGGAAGCATCCGGTGCAGTGATCTCACGTCCCCCGTCGTCCGAGTGACTGGCGGCATCGACAGCGTCGAGATCCGACAGGTTGCGGCGAATCTGTTCACACGTGGCCTTCAATCGCACCAGGTCGTCTTCGGTGAGACCTGCGGCAGCCTGCTCCCGAATCTGCTGGCAGATCTCCGTCAGTTCATTCCAGACAGCTTCGGCCTGTTTGGTCGGGCGAATGTTGTTCTTCCGTCGATCGTTGCTGCAGCAGGATCTTTCGAGCCAGCCGTCACGTTCCATGCGCCGAAGAACGCCGGCGAGCGTTGGCGGCTCGATCCCCAGGCGATCGGCCATCTCGGTCTGCGACAGGTTCCCCTCACAGGCCAGCCGGGCGAGCACTTCCCACTGCCGCAGCGTCATCCCCTTCTGGACCAGCCGCGCCTCCATGGCCCGTCGCATGGCGTGGGAGGTGGTACAGATCCAGTGCCCGATGCAGTTCTCAAATTCGTATTGCAGCAACGTTGGACTCCTGAGTCAGAGCAACTCCCCGGCAGACAAGCCGGGGATCTACCAGCGCACGCGCGTGTTCGCTGTTCGTTCGTGACTGTTGTTCATGGGATGAGGGGCTGTGGCAGACATGAGTCGACGGCAAACTGGTGAACCGTCGATCGCAGCTCCGATCACCGTACCGCAGCCCGGAAGAACGAGCCACTGGTGTGTCCAGATAATAGGAGTTCTGGCGGACCGCCGACAAGCGCGAAGTGGCCTTGGGGGACACGAGGAGCGTGCGGCGACAGATCGGCCGAGCCGCGCCCGATTGACAGCAGGTTCGTGGCAGGTAGTATGCAGGGACACTTCAGGTGCCCGTCGGAGCGATTCGCCGGGAGAATAGGGAAAACGGTGCAATTCCGTTGCGGTCCCGCCGCTGTAACCGGGAAGACCGCCGCATCAGCCACTGAGGCCAGTCGCCTCGGGAAGGCGCGGCGCGTTGTGATGCCTGGAAGCCAGAAGACCTGCCTGAAGCCGACCGGGTGAGACAGTGCCTTCGAGGAAAGGTGTCTGCACGTCGCGCCACTGTGGCCGCAGCTATGGTCTGCGCGCCAGGTGGATCGGACGCTGCCAGACGTCAGCGACAATGCTTCCTCGGATGTGCGGCCTCACAACACATCCCTCCGGCTCCGACAACGGGGATTGTCATGCGCCACACGTCCGTCGCAGGCCGCCGTCACCGCGGCTTCACGTTGATTGAACTGCTGGTGGTGATCGCCATCATCGCTATCCTGATCGCCTTGCTGCTGCCGGCCGTGCAGCAGGCCCGCGAGGCCGCCCGCCGCACCCAGTGCCGCAACCGGCTCAAGCAGCTTACGCTCGCCCTGCACAATTACATGGACGTGTATGCCGAGTCGCTGCCTCCCTACGTGATCGAGGACCGCAACCGCCTGACCTATCTGACGTCGTTCTCCGGTCCGCAGGGGACGGCCCGGTTCTGGTTCGGCACCGTCAACTACGACGAGCCCGACCCGGCCCGGCAGCTCGACTTCGCGCAGGGGCCGCTCTCCTCCTTCATGGAAACCAGCTACACCGCCTTTCAGTGCCCGAACTTCGGCCCCGAACAGATGGATACAGTGCGGTTCGGACGGCCGGCATCGGGATTCGCCTATAACGGCGTGTTTCTGTCCCGGGTGTCCGGCATCGATTACCCGCCGCCAACCTACGCCCCGCAGAACTCCCGTGAGCCTGCCACGCGCAAGCTGCGCGACGTCGTCCAGCCGACACGGACCATTGTGTTCGCAGACAGTGCACAGTTGAGACTGACCTCGTTCTCGCCTCCGGCGTTCAGCTTCGAGGAGAACTGGATCCTCGATCCTCCCAGTCACAACTATCCGAATGTCCATTTCCGGCATCACGACGCGGCCAACGTCGCCTTCCTCGATGGGCATGTCGAGACTTTCGGGCGGCAGTTCCGCATTGATGTGCCCGGCGCTAACTTCATCTTCCCCGAGCAGGCCGTGCTGATGGACGAATACCGTCTCGGGTACGTCAGCCCCGGAACACTGGGCGATGCTGAACGGCAGGACGAGCTGTACGACCGCGAATGAATTCCGGAGCCGCAACCATGCTCGTGACACGTCTCTGCCTGCTGCTTGTCGTCGTTTCGGCTCCGTTCTTCGCCGGATGTTCCGGAGAGCCGGAAGCGGCGGACGACCGCAGTGGTCTGATGGTCTACGTGGATCTGGAAACGAAAGCCGCGATTGTCGCGGCGGAGGGAGAGGCTCCGGTCGCGCACCCCGTCACCGGTCGCCGCACACTGATGCCGGCCCTGTACTGTCCAAAATGCCAGCGGTGGCGTCCGGCACCTGCGCTGGACAACCTGCAGAGGACTGGCACTGCCCTCGTCTGTCCGGCCGACCAGACGCCGCTCACGCTCGAGGGACCCTGGCCGGAATGACACACAACGTCGATGGACCCGATCGCCCGCTGCAGTCGTTGCTGAATCGGCGACGGATCTGCTATCACTGCCACTGCACGACCCGTCGACCGGACGGGCCCCGCGCGTCTTGAGGAGCGAACTGATGAAGACCGACAACCACCAGCGCCTGTACCTGATTGCCGCACTGATTTGCGTGGCGGCGACATTTCGCCTGATCAATCATCCCATCAACTTCACACCGGTGGGGGCGATGGCCCTGTTCGCCGGCGCCACACTGCGAGACCGTCGCTGGGCCATCGGCTTGCCGCTGGTGGCGATGCTGGGCACCGACATGTGGCTGGGCTTCCATTCCACCATACCGTTCGTCTACGGCGCCCTGGCGTTGATCGTGCTTGTCGGGCAGAAGATCCGGGAGCATCGTCGGGAGCCGCTCTGGGTCGGAGGCGCAGCACTGCTGGCCTCGGCCCTCTTTTTCGTGGTGACGAACCTCGGCGTGTGGCTGGCCGGCGAATGGTATCCCCGCAGTATGGCCGGGCTGGTGGACTGTTTTGTGATGGCCATCCCGTTCTTCCATCACACCGTGGCGGGCGATCTGGTATTCAGCGCTGTGCTGTTCGGCGGCTTCGCCCTCGTGGAGTCCCTCGTTCCCGGAATCGATGCCGAGCACGTCCCTCACGACGCCGCGCGGGTGTGAGACACTCAGCCTGGACCTTGCAGCGCGTCTGGGGTGTTGCAACGCGGTCTCTGGTGTCGGTCGACGGGCCGGTGGTCAGTGAACGGACCTCATGAGGCCCCGGCGTATTCCGCTCACTCGGATGTCTGCGACGCGCCCGCGGCCGGTCGGCGTGTTGACGCCGCAATTCGGAGCCTATACTCTCGCCGATATTGCAGTCTGTGAGGACAGAGACTGTCACGATCATCGCAAGCAGCAGAGCAATTCCATGAGTCAGCGACCTCTCAATGTTGGTTTGATCGGCGGCGGCGGCGGTGCATTTATCGTCCAGCCGCATCAACGGGCCATTCACTTTGATGGGACACGCCGGGTGGTTGCGGCGGCTTTGCATCCCGATCCCAAAGTGGCAATGGCGGAGGCGGAGAACTGGGCTTATCCGATCACCGGATACACCAGCTACGACGAAATGATCCAGGCCGAATCGAAAAAGCCTGTCGGCGAACGCGTCGATTATGTGGTCGTCGTCACGCCTAACCATGTCCACTTCGACCCGTCGCTGAAGTGCGTGCAGGCGGGCATCCCGGTGCTCTGTGAAAAACCGTTGACGTTGAATATCGACGAGGCGCGGAAGCTGGTCGAAGCCGTCGACAAAGCCAAGATCCCGTTTGGCGTCGCGCACACGTATTTGGGGCACTGGACCAGTCGCTTCGCGAGGTTCATTGTCACGAGCGGATTACTGGGAGACGTGCGGTGGGCAGATTCCCGATACCTGCAGGGCTGGTTGGCAGGTCGCACGGAAGACCAAGGCGTTGCCCAGGCGGAATGGCGCGTCGATCCCAAGAAGTCCGGCATCAGCTGCTGCGGCGGTGACATCGGAACTCACGCGTTGATGCAACTGCGATATATCACCGGCCTGAATGTAACCAAGGTGCAGGCCAATCTGGTGACGTATGTCCAGGGGCGTGTCCTCGACGATCACTTTACGACCTACTGTGAACTGTCCAATGGGGGCAAGGCGCTCGTCCGGGCTTCACAGATTGCGATCGGTCATAAGAACGATCTCGGCATCGAGATCAACGGCACGAAGGGATCGTTGATCTGGACCCAGGAGTTCCCCGAGCAAGTGACCATCCTCTTGCCCAACCAACCGGATCGCACCTATTTCCGTGCGGCGGTCGCGGCCAACGACGGGTTCCTTGGCGATCTGCCAGAAGACCTGATGGCCGAGCCTAACGTTCCTGCCGGTCATCCCGAGGCTTTTCATGACGCCTATGCGCGGCTGCATCGCTGCTTCGAGCAGGATGTGAGAGCCTACAACGATGGAAAACCATTTGCGTGTGACGGCAGCAAGTATGCCAATGTGCGCGACGGCTTGACCGGAATGGCGTTCATCGAGGCGGCTGTGAAGAGTTCCGCCAACGGCGCCAGCTGGGTTGACGTCTAGTCAACGGTGCGAAGCCGACTGTTCGCAATCGATCCGACCGCGCTTTGGTCCAGTCGACTAGGACAGTATCCAGTCCCACCAGCGCTGCAACCGCCAGCAGCGCCTCCGCTCCCTGGAGGCGCAGGGGGGGCGCGATCGTTCGGGTCGCGGGGGCGTGAGTCGACTCACGATGGAAGTGGAGTCTCCGTCCTATGTCTTATCACCTCAAACCGGTCGCTGCGAAGCTGTCCCGCGACCGGATCACGTGGGGCTGCCCTTGTGGGGTGCACCTGGAAGTCGAGTGCACGCTCACTCCGCAAGGCGTCGGTTATCAACTCGACACATTGGTCGACTCCGTCACGGGTGGTGTGAGTGTGTCCTGTTCCGGATGTGATCGCCGGTTCTTCCTGCCGTGCCAGTCTCCGACACCGACCGTGTCGGAGGTGATCCTGGAGGAGTGATCTCGCGAAGCCTGTGAAGCCCCGTCCGCGGACCAACGGCGGAGTCAATCCGCCGTCATGCGTCGCATCCCCGACGTTGCGGGATCCGCAGGGACACTCCCATGGCGTCGGCATCACTCACCGCGCGAGCCGACGCTGGAGTTCTGCCGAGAGCTGCTCAACCAGCGGCGCATTGGTGTCGGCCACATTTTCCGTTTCGCCGGCAGGTGAGGTGTGGTCGTAGAGTTCGGCGTAGCCGTCGCCGTGCAGGATCAGCCGATGCGTTGTGGTGCGAATGGTGTGATTCGACTTCTGGTAGGCAATCGCCGGGTGTCCGGGGGATGCGGGATCATCGAGCTGGGGACGCAGCGAGACCCCCTGCACGAAGTCGGGCGCGGGCAGGCCGGCGAGGTCGCACAACGTGGGAAACAGATCCAGCGTCTCGACGATCGCGTCTGTCGCTTCCCCCGGCGCGTTGATGCCGGGACAAGAAACGATGAGCGGTGACCGCAGCGATTCTTCGAACAGCGTATGCTTGCCCCAGACCGCGTGTTCGCCCAGATGCCAGCCGTGGTCTCCCCAGAGAATCACGATTGTCTTCTCGTGGGCACCGCTCTGCTGCAGGCGCTCCAGCAGCCGGCCGACCTGGGCATCGGCGTAACTCACGCAGGCCGCATAGTGCCTGCGGACCTCGAGCGCGAAGTCGGCGTCGGTGTTGGGGTCACGGCCCCAGCGGTCGTACTTCATGAACTCGCCCGAGGCATGCCAGGTCGTTCTTCCGGCCGGCCTGGTCGGATGCGGTGTCGGCGGAAGTGTGGCTTCCGCGTAAGGTTTCAGGTATTTCGCGGGTGCCCCAAAGGGCAGGTGAGGCCGCAGGATGCCGACCGCCAGGAAGAACGGTCTGTCGGCCCCGGCAGTTCGCTGATCGAGTTGCCGGAGGGCTTCGTCGACCGAAACGCCGTCCGGATAGATCGAGTCGGGTCCATCCAGCGCCTGAAAGACATCCATCTCGACGGCACCGCCCGGTTTGCTGTCACAATGCGGATCTCTCCATGGGCCAGGCCATGCATCCAGCCACGAGGATCTTGCCAGGGACCGGCCGGCAGCAGATGCAGGTCCCACGACTCCGGCATTTCCAGTTGTGAATGATCGTTCCAGCGATCCCCGCCGCGGCCCCCCGGATGATGCGAGACTTTGCCGACAGACACCGTCGTGTAACCGTGCTGGCGAAACCAGGCCGGCAGGCTGGGCGGAATCGAGGCGGGCTCGGCCTGCATGGTGGCTGCCCGTTCGAACAACGCGTAGTTGTCCGCCCCGCCGTAGCGTCCTGTCAGCAACGTGTACCGCGATGCTCCACAGGTTGGTGCCTGGACGTAGTGGTTGCGGAAGATCCTTCCCTGCGAGGCGAGCCGGTCGATGTTCGGCGATCGGATGTACTGCACGCCGAAGCACCCCAGCTCCGGACGCAGATCGTCAACGCAGATCAGCAGGACGTTCGGTTTGTCACTGGCAACGAGCTGCGTCGCCAAAATCCAGAGCAGGGCCGTCACACACGTCAGTCGCCAGCTCGTCATCATGAGTCTGCCCTCGGTTCGATGCCTGCGGATGCGGAGATGGTTCAGGTCGTCGATACTCAGGCTCCACTGTCGTTGCTGGACCAGACGTGTGTCACACCGCCTTGGGGGCCGGGTCCGGTTCGTCGGGGGGGAGGTACTTCTCCACCACCGCCGCACCGCAGGCATCGCCGAAGACGTTGACCATGGTGCGAAAGCGGTCCAGCAGCCAGTCGACCGGGAGGATGATCGCCTGATACTTCAGCGGCAGCCCGACCGCGTTGAGCACGATCAGCATCGTCACCAGCCCGGCCTCGGGGATGCCGGCCGCTCCGATGGCGGCGAGCGTCGCCGTCAACGCGACCAGCGCCTGCTGCGCCAGTGACAGGTCCTGCCCGAGGAACTGGGCGATAAACATCACGGCGACGGCTTCGTACAGGGCCGTCCCATCCATGTTGATCGTCGCCCCCAACGGGAGCACGAAGTCGACCGACTTGTTGGAGACGCCGGCGTTCTGGGTGGCACACTCCATCGTCACGGGCAGCGTGGCCGACGAACTCGACGTGGAGAATGCCATGAGCATCGCCTGAGACATCTGACGGACGAACCGGTAAGGGTTCCGGCCGGTCAGCAGCCACAGAATGACGGGCAGCACGACGAGCAGATGAATCGCCAGCCCCATCACGACCGTCAGCGAGTACCACCACACGAGCTTCATCGTGGCGGCGAAGGTCCCGCGTACCATCTCCGGCCCGAAGCGGCCCGCCACCAGACAGAAGATCCCCAGCGGGGCCACACGCATCAGCAGCATGACGAACGCGAAGATCGCATGGTCGAACTGGTCGATGAGCTGCTTCAGCGTGTCGACCCGCTCCCCCAGTGTCGTCAGCATGGCGGCGAAGACCATCGAGAACACAATCAGCGGGAGCAGCTCGGTCTCCGCGGCCGACCGAAACAGGTTGTCCGTGAACAGCATCAGCGCGAGATTCTTGATGATGAGCAGAATCCCTTCCTCCTCGACCGCGGCTCCGCCGCGCTGGGCGATCTCCAGTTCCCCGGCCTCGGCGATCTGCTCGACCTGTCCACGGTCCAGCGTCCCCTGGCCGGGCCGGATGATGTTGACCAGCGCCAGCCCCAGCAGCACCGCCAGCATGGTCGTCGTCAGGTAGTAGCCGATGGTCACCAGCCCCGGCTTGCCCAGCTTGCGAACGTCTCCGAGGTTGAGGATGCCCTGCATGACAGAGACGATGACCAGCGGCACCACCATCATCTTGAGCAAACGGAGGAAGATGTCGCCTCCCACACCGATCACTTCAAACAGCGTCAGCAGCGAGTGCTCGCGGGCGGCGTGCGCATCGGTTCCCGGGACGAGCCCCGACAGGCCGAACCACGGCAGGAGGACAGAGATGGCCACTGCCGCGATGATGGCGACAATGATCCAGAAGGTCAGCCGGCCTTCAGGCTTCGATTCGGCCATAGTTGCCCCGTGATGCGGCACAGCAACCGGAGTCCGGCGCTGCTCCGGTGGTCAGCCCCGGCGTTCGGACACAGGTTCAGCGTCGACAGGCAGGGTGCTTGAGCGACAGCCACGCCCCGTTCTCGGCACTGGAAGCGACACACTGCGTAATGAAGTTCATGCCGTCCACGCCATCGTACACATTGGGATAGATGGTGTCCCGCGTCTCGAACTTCTCGCCTGTTGCCCGTTGAATCATCGCATCGAACTGCGCTGCGGTAAACGTTGCCAAATGCTTCCAGGTATCCTTCGGGATGACCGGCGGGAACGCGGCACGAGGCGGCCTGCAGCGGAGTGGAGAACGAAGTTCGCGGACCGCGGAAGTAGACCTGATGTGGCTTGCCGTTCTGGCGGAACGTGAGGTAGTTCGGGTCCTCTTGACGCCACTGCAGTGCGCCCTCGGTCCCGTCGACCTCGATAAAGATGTCGTTCTCGCGACCATGCGTGACCTGTGAGGCGGTCACCGTGCCGAGGCCGCCGTTTTCGAACCGGATGACGGCATGCCCGTAGTCGTCGAGTTGGCGTCCCTGTTCGAAAACCTTCAGGTTGGCCGAAACCTGCTCGGGCAGCAGACCGGTCATGTAGCGGGCCAGGTTGTAGGCGTGCGTGCCGATGTCACCAAAGCAACCGGCGGCTCCGGACTTCGTCGGATCGGTGCGCCAGGCGGACTGCTTCTGGCGATCCGTCGCCTGCCTGGTCCTCAGCCAGCCTTGCATGTAGCAGGAACGAAAGGCCTGGATTTCCCCCAGTTCGCCGGCCTGAATCATCTCGCGGGCCTGCCGCACCAGCGGATGCCCGGTGTAGTTGTGGGTGACCGCGAAGACGACGCCACTCGACTCGACCAGTTTGACCAGCTCCTCGGCCTGGGCGAGGTCGAACGTCATCGGTTTGTCGCAGAAGACATTGAATCCCTGTTCAATGGCTGCCTTGGCGATCTCGAAGTGGGTATGGTTGGGGGTGGCGACCGAGACGAAGTCGATCCTCTGGTCGGCCGGGAGCGCCGCTTCGGTGTCGATCATCTCCTGGTACGACCCGTACGCCCGATCTTCCCTGATGTCGTAGGAGGGGGCCGAGGCCTTCGCCTTCTGCGGGTCGGAAGAGAGTGCTCCGGCAACGAGGGCTGCTCGGTTGTCCATCACAGCCGCCGTTGCATGCACCCGGCCGATAAATGCGCCCTGACCGCCGCCCACCAGCCCCATGCGGAGCTTGCGATTCAAGGATCCGTTCGTGGTGTCCATGGTCGTCAAGCCCCTCGGGGAAGCTCGCTGCACTGCAGACGAAGTGAAGCGTCGCAGCGGGAACGGTGGGGGATGAGAGTTGTCGATGAATTCGTGCGGCGGTCAGGATACTTGTGAGCTGACGCGAATACAACGGTGAGCGATGGGCGCCGATCTGGCCCACCTGCCGGTGATCGGTTAGCATACAGGTGCCCGTCAGAACCCACACACATCAACAGTCCCGACAAGGAGCAATGCCGTGAGGACGGAAAAAACTGAGAGCCGTTTCGCCTGGTTTGTCGGCGGTGCCATAGCGGGATTGGCGGTCGCCATGTACTGGCCTCACGAGCCGGCCTATGCCCAGGCCGTCGACTCTGGAGACAAGTTCGCGATGTGCACCGTCGCCACCCAGACGGGGAACGCCGATGCCATCTTCATCCTCGACTTCGTGACCGGGCGACTGGTGGGCTTTGCCTACAACAGCCAGCGCGGCGTGTTCTCCCAGGCGTACGGCCGGAACATCGCGGCCGACTTCAACATCGATGCCGGGACCGATGCGCAGTACGTGATAGTGCCAGGATTCGTGAACGCCCGCGGTGGCGCGGGGCCCTCCTGCGCTCGGGGGTGTGTACGTGGGCGAGATGACAACCGGCATGGTGGTGCTGTACGGCTTTTCGTTCCGGAATACGACCGGTGCCCAAGCGGCGCAGCCACTGATTCCCATGGGGAACGTCAACTTCCGTCAAGCCTCGTAGGGAGAGCGGTCGCCTGTGCCGACAGCCGTCGACAGACGAGCGCCCGTGCCTTGCTTGCCACTCGGGCGAACACCAGCACGAGCGCCTCGTCGCCATCGAGACTCAACTTGCGTCGGAGTTTGTTGGCGTCCATGTGCAGGTGGCGACATTTGATCTCCACCTGACCGGCATTGGCTGTCCGAAAGAACTGCCGGATCTGGCGCTCGCTGTTCGGCAGCTCGGCCAGCAACTCGAACGCCTGCACGAACGGTGAGTCCACCAGATGGTCAGCCGTCAGGTATTCGTCGGCCTCATCGAGGCGCTGCAGGTTAAGGCGGCCGGCGACGGCGTCGAGTAAGCCCGCGCGAACGACTGCCGGGTCGGGATCATAGACGTACCGTGCCGGTGCACTCAGCACCGCCTCCAGGTCCAGCGGATCACCGGCGATCGTCTCCCCCGAGGGGAGGAGCGTCGCGCGAAACGGTGCTTCTCCCGCCAGTTCACCAAACCAGACGGTGGCCTCCTTGCATTCCCCCCTGAGGCTGATGAGTTCGATCTCGCAACCGAAAAACTTCCCACCAAAGTTGCTTGCCGGTCCGAGCTTGATCGCTCCGCCCGCTCGCGTCTCCACCAGGGACAGGAGGAATTCCAGGCCCGGACAGTAGTCTTCGACCCGCAGCGAACGACCCCGGCCCGTCGCCCGTCGATCGGGATCGATATGCACCAGTCGGGATCGGTCTGTCAGCCCGGTCACGTCGGCACACCGAGCGCGGACGCGGTCGGCCACGTCATAAACCTCGGCGTTCCAGGAAGCCATCAGACAGACGGAGGCCCGCTGGTCGATCGCGTGGACCCGTTCGCAGTGTGCAGCCAGCGCGAGTGCGTCTCCGCCGATACCGCAGCACAGGTCGTCCACCTCCCCGGAGAACCTCCGGGCCTTGTGCCGGGCTACCTCCTCCGCGGTGGCCTGTTCGCAGCCGACGCGATCGAGCCACATCTGCTCGGCGCGGGTGAATTTGTCGGCGGCACGGGTGCGGGCATCGAGGAGCTGCAGCCCCGCCCGGACCAGATCTTCGGGGAATTCCTGGCGCAACCGGGCCTGTTGCTGCAGTTCGTTGACCGATTCCCGCTGGGCGAAGGCGATGGCCCTCAGGAGTTGCGGGGTGGCCCTCAACCGGCGGAGCAATTCGAGGGCTTTTCCCTCCGCGGGGTCCGCAGAATCAGCAGGGGAAAGGTGCATCTTGCTTGCCCGGGGGCTGGTTGCCTACAATTCAGGGTCCAAGAGTCTGTATCTCCGTCAGCCTACTGGAGTCTGGTCGATGTTCAAAGGTCTGTGGCGAGTTCGTCCGAGCTGTTCCGTCGAGAGTCTCACGGGAGAGCCGCAGCCTGCTTCTGGCCGGGCCGATGCCTTGGGCCGCGTCGCCTGGATCGTGACCGTGGTGTTGTTGAGCATGGTCTGCTGGGTCCGTGCCGGTCGTGCGGAGGACGACGAGTACTACGAGCTGATGCGCGTGTTCGTCGATACGTTCGAGCAGATCGAGCAGAACTACGTCAAGGATGTGGATCGCCGCGAACTGGTGGAGGCGGCGGTCCGCGGGATGTTGAACGAACTCGACCCCTACTCGAACTACATCAGCCCCGAGGACCTGACCCATTTCAACGAAGAGGTGGAGCAGGAGTTCGGCGGTGTGGGCATCCAGGTGCACTTCGATCGCGAGTCGCGACAACTGGTCGTGATGACGCCGTTGCCAGGCAGCCCGGCGTACAAGGCCGGGGTGCGTGCCGGTGACACGATCGAAGTGGTCGAGGGGAAACCGGTGGCCGACTTCGAGTCGGGGAAGGAACTGGAGACTGCGGTGTCGCTGCTCAAAGGGAAGCCGGGCGAGGAGGTCAGTATCGGCGTTCGCCACACAGGCGCCCAGGAGGTGGAAGACCTGAAGATCACGCGCGAAGTCATCCAGTTGCAGACGGTGCTCGGCGACACCTACAACAGCGACGGTTCCTGGAACTACATGCTCGATCCCGAGACCAAGATCGGCTACATCCGCCTGTCGCATTTCTCACGCCGCACCTCAGAGGAGCTGCGAGATGCCCTCCGGCAACTCAAGAAGGACGGGATGAAAGGTCTGGTGATTGACCTGCGGTTTAACCCGGGCGGTCTGCTGACCAGTGCCGTCGAGGTTGTGGACCTGTTTGTCGACAGCGGCAAGATCGTCAGCACCGAGGGCCGTACCCGCAGTGGTCGCCCGTTCTTCGCCAAGCGGTTCGGGACCTATGACGGCTTTCCGATGGCCATTCTGATCAACCGCTACAGCGCGTCGGCCAGCGAGATTGTCAGCGCGGCCTTGCAGGACCACGAACGGGCCATCGTCGTGGGTGAGCGGTCTTGGGGCAAAGGGAGCGTGCAGAATGTCATCGAACTCGAAGAGGGGAAGAGCGCCCTCAAGCTGACCACGCAGAGTTACCACCGACCCAGCGGCAAGAACATCCATCGCTTCCCCGACTCCAAGGAGTCGGACGACTGGGGAGTGATGCCCAGCGACGGCTATGAAGTGAAGTTCGACGGGCGGCAGATCAGCCAGTACTACCGTTACCGGCAGGATCGGGATGTGCTCGACTCCGACGGTCCACCCGAGACTGAATTCCAGGACACACAGCTCACGAAGGCCTTGGAGTATCTGCGCGAGCAACTGGGTGAGGCACCGGCGAAGGCGGCCGAAGGTGACCCGGCCCCGCAGGCCGAGGAATCCAAAGAGGCGGCGAGCCTGATGCCGATCCTGATTCCCGTGCCCCGCGCGGGCATCGTGATGGCCCCCGAGGGCCTGCTGCTGGCAATCGAATCGAGCTGTGATGAGACGGCGGCGGCAGTCATCACCCGGGACCGCCGCGTGCTGTCCAACGTGGTCGCCTCGCAGCACGAACTGCACGAGCGGTTCGGCGGAGTGGTTCCTGAGATCGCCTCCCGGGCGCATGTCGAACGGATCCTGCCGGTCATCGACGAGGCGCTGCGCAAAGCGTCCGCCTCCCTCGATCAACTGTGTGCCGTCGCCGTTGCGACGCAGCCTGGTCTGGTCGGCTCGCTGCTGGTCGGACTGACGGCAGCCAAGACGCTGGCGCTGGTCCTCGATATTCCGCTCGTGGCCGTCAATCACATCGAGGCCCACCTGTACGCCTGCCAGATGTCGCGGGATGTGGAAGTGTTTCCGGCGGTGGGCCTGGTGGTCAGCGGAGGGCATACGAACCTGTACGACTGCCGGTCGGCCATCGACCTCGAGTTGCTGGGCACCACGCTGGACGACGCCGCGGGAGAAGCCTTCGACAAGGTGGCCAGCCTGTTGGACCTGGGATTCCCGGGAGGTCCCGCGATCGAGCGGGCTGCAGCGACAGGCAATCCGCGGACATTCGATTTCCCGCGCACGTTTCTGCGCGACGAGCGACTGGAGTTCAGCTTCAGCGGACTGAAGACGGCAGTGCTCTACGAGGTCCAGGGACAGCCCGGTGCCCGCAAGACTCCGCCCGAGATGACCGGGCAGCGACGGGCCGACCTCGCCGCCAGCTTCCAGGCGGCCGTCATCGATGTGCTCGTGGCCAAGTGCCGGCAGGCGCTGATCCGCCTCGGTTATGCGCGTCTGTGTGTGGGGGGAGGGGTGGCGGCCAACGCGACCTTCCGCGATCGGCTCGAACAGATGGCGCGGGAGACCGGTACCGATCTCGTCATTGCACCTCGTGAGTACTGTACCGACAACGCTGCCATGGGAGCCGTCGCCTGGGAACTGCTCGAGCGCGGACAGACGGCGCCGCTTGATCTTGACGTGGTTCCGGGACTCGTGCGCGGCCCCGCGCCACGCAGTCGCCGTCGTGAGCACCGGGCGGGAACATCGCCTGTACACTCGTTACACTCCCGAAGGACACCCGGGAGCCGGTGTTGGGTGAGGAGCGTACGAGGACGGCATTCTACGGCTTCCCGGATGGTCACCACGCGTCTCTCGTTCGCACAGCCCGATTTCTTCCACACGGCACGATGCAGAGGCTGCAGACGTCCTTCGACGAACGGCTGTGTGTTCTGGATCTCACGGTCCGGGACATCCACGATGTGTTCGAAGTCGCCGTCGATCGTGGGGTCGAAGTCGGTGTTATCCCCCCGACGCTCCGCCAGAAGGTCGTCGACGAGCTCGTGGCCCGCGAACGCCAGTTCTCCACGGCGATCGGACATGCCGTGGCCGTCCCGCATGCGTACGTCGAGGGACTGAGCGATCAGATCGTCGTGTTCGTCCGGCTGAAGAACGCCCTCAACATGAGTGCGCCGGACGGCACGCTGACGCGCTTCCTGTTCGTGCTGCTGGGATCTCCCGGTCAGGCTGCCGAACACCTCGATACGCTGACGGCAATCGCCCGGCTGATGTCGGACGACACGTTCCGGTTCGATGCGGGTGAGGCCACCAGCGGGGACGACCTGTCCCGGGCCCTCGATGAATTCGAAGCCCGCACCGAACTGCCTGCGCGGCCGGCCACCGAGGAGGTCTCCTCTGGGCTGCAGTACACGGGCCGCTGGGCCGGTGGTCTCCGTGCCGATTTCCAACGCCGCCTCGCCCAGTACCCGTCGGACTTCCTGGACGGACTGCATCCCAAGACCATCGGTTCAACGCTGTTTCTGTACTTCGCCTGTCTGGCACCGGCCATCACCTTCGGCGGGCTGATGTACCTTGCCACGGGAGGCACAGATGGCAATGTTGAAGCGATCGGGCCAGCCGAGATGCTGGTGGCGGTCGCTCTCGGTGGGATCGTGTTCAGCCTGTTCGGTGGACAACCGCTGCTCGTCCTCGGAGGGACCGGCCCACTGCTCGTGCTGACGGGCGTGATCTATCTTCTCTGTCGGCGACTCGGGTATGCCGAACACTTCCTGGAGATCTACGCCTGGATCGGCCTGTGGTCGGCGGCTTACTGCATCCTGCTGGCAGTGACCGATGCCAGTTGCCTCATCCGGTGGTTCACGCGGTTCACCGATGAGATCTTCACGGTGCTGATTGCCAGCATCTTCATTGCCGAAGCCGGACACCAGATCGTCAACTATGTTCGCGACGCCCATGCGGCCGAGCTGCAGCACGACGTCGCCTTCCTGTCGCTGATTCTCGCGTTGGGCACCTTTACGGTCGCCATGATCCTGTCACGGTTTCGGCATAGCTGCTATCTCCGCCCGATGGCCCGGGAGTTCCTGGCAGATCTCGGTCCGACCATCGCGGTCGCCATCATGATCGTGTTCGCCTTCACGTTTCCCCAGGTCCGTCTGGAACGGCTGGCAGTTCCCGACAGACTGGGGACGACGACCGGGCGACCCTGGCTGGTGGATTTGTTCTCTGTCCCTCGCTGGATCTGGTTGGGTGCCGCCCTCCCCGCGCTGTTCGTCGCGCTGCTGATGTATGTGAATCAGAACATCGTCACGCGGATCGTCAGCAGCCCGGACAACAGGCTCAAGAAGGGAGACGCGTACCATCTCAACCTGTTGGTGGTGGGGATCCTGCAGGGGGTCTGTTCGTTGTTTGGTCTCCCGTGGCTGGTGGCCGCCACCGTCCGCTCGCTCAACCATCTGCGCAGTCTGGCCACGTTCGAGGAGTCCTGGGATCCCCAGGGTGGGTCGCGACAGCGGATTCTCCATGTCCGTGAGCAGCGGGTGACGGGGTTGCTGATCCACCTGCTCATCGCCCTCTCGCTGTTGCTGCTCCCGGTGTTCCGTCAGGTGCCCCAGGCGGTGCTCTACGGCCTGTTTCTGTACATGGGCGTGGTGTCGCTCGCCGGGAACCAGTTCTTCGAGCGGATCATGCTGTGGGTCATGGACCCGGCCCTGTATCCACGGACGCACTACATCCGGCAGGTGCCGGTCAGGACAATTCACCTGTTCACCTTGCTGCAGATGGCATGCCTGATCGTGTTGTGGGTGGTCAAGGTCAGCCCGGTGGGGATCCTGTTCCCGCTGTTCGTGGCACTCCTGGTTCCGGTGCGTCTATGGGCCGGCCGCTACTTCCGCGACGAAGTACTGGTGGCTCTCGATGCCGATGAACTCCCGAAAGAAGAACGCACCGAGTGGGTCTGACGTGCTCCACCCCAGCGGCGTCCGACTGGTGTCCGGCGAGCCGAAGCTGTTACAAGGGAGGTCCCCGTTGCCGCCGGCCGCCTGAGCGGTTCGCGCATCGGGAATCGCGTCGTGTGCCGGGAACCGGCTCCGCGAGATGTCCGTGTCCAGCCGTCCAACAGGCCCCATGGCCCTGATCGAACTGCAAGACGTCCGGAAGCTATACGACCTGGGGGAGGTCCAGGTGGTGGCTTTGAAGGGAGCAACGCTCGCCATCGAGCGGGGCGAGTACGTTGCGCTGATCGGGCCGTCGGGATCGGGGAAGTCGACGCTGATGAACACGCTGGGCTGTCTGGATCGTCCGACGTCGGGCAGCTACCTCCTGGAAGGGCAAGAGGTGGTGACGATGTCCAAGGATGAGCGGGCCCGGATCCGGAATCGGCATCTGGGCTTCGTCTTCCAGAACTTCAACCTGCTGGCTCGCACCACGGCGCTGGAGAACGTGGCTTTGCCCCTGATGTATACGCGGGGTGTGACAGCCCGGGAGCGCAACCAGCGGGCGACCGCCGCGCTGGAAAGCGTCGGACTGGGGGATCGGCTGGATCATCACCCCAGCCAGCTCTCGGGAGGGCAGCAGCAGCGCGTGGCCATTGCCCGGGCCTTGGTGAACAACCCGTCGATCCTGATGGGAGACGAACCGACGGGCAATCTGGACTCGCGGACCAGTCGCGATGTGATCGGGTTGTTCGAGCAGCTCAATCGCGAGCAGGGCCTGACCGTCATAATCGTTACCCATGACCAGAACGTCGCCAGGCACGCAGATCGTACGGTCGTCCTGCGGGATGGTGAGATCGTGGCCGACACCACGGACTTTGACAAGGCGATACAATCGCTACAGACGCTCGAAGACGCAGAAGCGGCGGCAGATGATTGATCGCTCCAGTCATTTCATGCGCTCCAGAGGACTGCCCTGACGATCTCGAAGGCATGTCTAAATGCAAGGATGCTCGACTGCCGCTGCTGTTCTTGGTGCTGTTCGGCCTGATGGGTTGCCGACAGGCGCAGGAAGTGCGCGAAATCGTGCATCCCGAACAGCGACAGATCACCTATCGCTGCCCGGAATCACTGCCACTGGTCCCGATTCCGACCTATTCGCCGCCGCGAACGGTCACCAATCCCGACAATGGCGAGCAGGATCTCGAGTTGTCACTCGATGAGGCGATTCGCATCGCCCTGGCCAATTCGGAGGTGGTGCGCGTGCTGGCCGGGTTCACGGCCGTCTCGTCGGGCCAGACCATCTACGATCCCGGCATCGCGAATGCCGGGATCGACGAAGCCCGCGGGCGTTTCGATCCGTTCCTGTCGATCAACAATACCTTTTCACAGAATGAGCAGCCATCCGGATTGCTCACTCCCGGGCTGCCCGGACCAGGCGCGACGATCATCGGCTCGGACACCGATGCGTATCTGCTCGATGCCACGCTGACGGACGACAATGCCCTGGGGGGAACGGCGGGACTGCGACTGGGCGTCACCCGCTCCGAGACAGAACCAGGCCTGTTTCCGCTCGACCCGCAGACGGATCATTTCACGGAGTTGAGTTACGTACAGCCGTTGCTGCAGGGGGGAGGGCTGGCAGCCAATCTCGCGCCGATTCTGATTGCGGGCATCGAGACGGAACGGTCTTTCTTCCAGTTCAAGGCGAGTGTGCAGCAGCTCGTCAGCGGCGTGATCGAGGCGTACTGGGCGCTGGTGTTCGCGCGGACCGACCTGTGGGCGCGTGAGCAGCAGGTCGAACAGTCGACGTTTGCGTACGACCGGGAACTGGCACGCAAGGCGCGTGGACTGGGAGATCTGGCCGATGTGGCACAGACCCGGGTGGCGCTCGCGAACTTCCGGGCGAATCTCGTGGCCGCCAAGGCCAGCGTCCTGCAGCGCGAGGCGGCATTGCTCAACATCCTGGGGATCTCGCCGACGGAGGTCGGCGAAGTGATCCCGATCACGCCCCCTTTCGAAGAGCGGCTCGAATTCGACTGGCAGGAACTCGTATCGCTCGCCGAACGGTTCCGGCCGGATCTGGTGGAACTGAAGCTGATCATCGAAGCGGATCTGCAGCGCGTGCTGGTGGCCGAGAACAATGCCCTGCCGGAACTGGATGCCGTGGCGCTCTATCGCTGGGATGGTCTGCAGGGTCGTACGCCGGGCGGACGGACCATCGCCACGCGTGGCGGGGAGTACACGGACTGGACCCTGGGTGTGAACTTCTCGGTCCCGCTGGGTCTGCGTCAGGCCCGAGCGGCGGTCCGTCAGCAGGAGTTGCTGGTCGCGCGGGATCGGGCGAACTTCCAACAGGGGCTCCACAGTGCCGCCCATCTCCTCGCCCTCAGCGTGCGCGATGTCGACCAGTTCTATGAACAGTACAACGCCTTCCTCGAGACGCGGCGGGCGGCACGCGACAACCTGCGGGTCCAGCAGGCCGAGTTCGAAAACGGACGTACGATCTTCCTTAACGTACTGCTGGCAATCACCGACTGGGGCAACGCGGTCAGTTCGGAGGCGCAGACGCTGGCCCAGTACAACACGGAGCTGGCGAATCTCGAGCTGCAGACGGGGACCATTCTGGAGGCACATGGGATCCGCTTCACGGAGGAGCGCGTGGAGTTTGCGGGGCCACTCGGGCGATGTCACCAGATCTGCTACCCGGCCGCCATTCGTCCAACCGGGAACGCGGCACGTTACCCGTCGGGGGACGAACCGGCTGAGGAGGCGTTCGACCTCGACAACCCGCTGGATGGCAAGAGCGACCTGCCCCCGCTGCCTCCGCGCGATGCCAATGACCTGCGCGACCGGGAGCCCGACCAGCCGTTTCAGGAGGACCTGCCCCTGCTGCCCGCGGATGAGCGACACTCGACATTCGAGAAACGGCTATTCGTACCGCAGCGCCTCAATTGGATCGAGTCGACTCGCGCAGGCGCCGGGTAGAAACCGAAGAAGATACCAACCGCAGCGGCAAACAGGATGGCGGTGACGGCGGCTGGAATGGAGACGATGATCGGCCATTCGACACCTTGTGAATAGGCGTTGATGGCCGTGGTGATTCCGGCGGAGCCCGCCACCCCGAGGGCGAAGCCGATGACACCACCCACGCACGAAAGCAACACCGACTCCACGAGGAACTGCCTGAGGATGTCGGCACTGCGGGCTCCGACGGCCATGCGAATGCCAATCTCCCGCGTGCGTTCTGTCACCGACACCAGCATGATGTTCATGATGCCAACACCACCGACGAGCAGCGAGATGCCCGCGATCGCCGCGAGCATGGCGGTCAGAATCCCGGTGATCTTCCCGAGGGCATTCGCCATCTCGGTCGTGTTCTGAATCTGGAAATCCTCCGCGTCCCCCAGTCCCAGCCCGTGCCGGTCCAGCAGCAGGTTGCGGATCTCCATCTCGGCCTGTCCGGCGTCCCGGGCCGAGACCAGGATGGCATGAACATCCTTGAAGGCGGAGCCGTTCAGACGCTTGCGCACGGTCGTGTAAGGCATCAGCAGCACATCGTCCTGGTCCTGGCCGACCAGATTGGCGCCCTTCTCTTCCAGCACGCCGATCACACGAAACGGGATGTTCCGAATTCGAATGGTCTCGTCGAGGGGGTTGCTCGTCTGAAAGAGCTCCTCCGCCACCGTCTTGCCCAGCACACAGACTTTCGTCGAGGACGCGACATCGCGATCGGTAAAGAAACCTCCCGCTTTCAGCTTCCAGTTGCGCACCGATGGGTAATCCACGCCAACCCCCTGCAGCTCGCGCGGACTGTGGTTGTTGTTGCCGTAGATGACCTGGGCGGACGTACCCACGATCGGATACATGGCGATGACGGTGGGGCAGTCGGCCACGATCGCCTCGGCATCGTCCGATGTCAGTGTCGGCAAATCCCCCTGGCGGACACCGGCGCGCTTGCTCTTGCCGGGCAGAATGGCAATGACATTCGTTCCCAGAGCCTCGAACTGGCTTTGAATCAGTCCGCCGGCACTCTGGCCCACCGAGACCATGGTGGTGACGGCGGCAATCCCGATCACCACGCCGAGCACCGTCAGGCTGGCCCGCATCTTGTTCTTCAGCAGCGCCCGCACGGCAATGCGCAGTGTCACCATGTCCTCGTCTCCCGACGCTCCAATGCCTATTCAGTCTGCAAGCCGATGACCAGTTCCTGTCCGGCGGTGACCGCTCCCGAGACCAGTTCGGTGAAGTGGTAGTCGCTGATCCCCGTTTCCACGGGAATCGCGCGCAGCAGGTCGGCGTCCCGTACCCAGACATGTTTGCTCCGGCTGCGCTGGGCGGGGTCTTCGACCTTATCGGTCTGGCGGTCGGCCTGATCGCTCGATGCGGAGGCCGCGCCCTTTTTTTGGGCAACGGATTTCCCGGCGGGGGGGTGTGATTTCGAGGCGCTCCCCTCCGCGAAGGTTGAAGTCCCATCGAGGAGCGCGCGATCTGCCTCCCGGACATGTTCGAGCTCGGGTACGAAGCGCAAAGCCGCGTTGGGGATCTTGACGACGGCAGACTTTCGCCGAATGGGAAACGTGATCTCGGCCGTCATCCCCGGGAGCAGTTTGAGGTCGGAATTGCTGGCCGCGATCACGACCGGGTAGGTTACGACGTTCTGCGTTGTGGCCGAACTCAGCCGGATCTGATCGATCTGTCCCTCGAAGGTCTCGCCTGGATAGGCGTAGACCGTGAAGGACACCGTCTCGCCCGCTTCCTGGGCCTTGCGGATCTGGCCGATGTCCGCCTCGTCGACCGAGGCGAAGATGTGCATCTGCTTGCGCATGTCGGGCGCGATGATAAACAGTTCGGGCGTCTGAAACTGGGCCGCCAGTGTCTGACCCGGATCGATCTTGCGGTCGATGACGATGCCGTCGACGGGAGACGTGATCTTTGTGTAGTCGAGGTTGGCGACCGAGTTCGTCAGGTTCGCCTCGGACTGGTCGACCGACGCCTCGGCAACGAGGAGTTCCGCCTCGAGCGCCATTCGGGAGAAACGGTACTGGTCGACTTCGGTGTCGGAGATGAAATCGCTGTTGTCGGACTTCAGGCCCATGACCCGCTGTTCATCGTTCACGGCGTTCTGCAGGCGTGCCTGGATCCGCTGGACATCCGCCTTCCGTGTTGCGAGGGCAGCCCGGTCGCGCGCCACGCTCGCCTCGTAGATGCGAGGATCGATCTCCGCCAGCAACTCCCCCTGCTTCACCTCGTCGTTGAAGTCGACGTACAGCTGAGTGATCGGACCCGAGACGAATGAGCCGATGTGGACGGACAGTACCGGCTGGATCGTCCCGGTCGAACTGATGATCTCGGTGATGTCCCCCTGTTCGGTGCTAAGGGTCGTGAACCGGGGACGGTGGCGCTCGTGCCAGTAGTCCTTGGCCGGCTGATAGACGGCGGCCCCGACACCACCGACCATCAGCAGCAGGACAGCGATTCGCAGCAGAATGCGCATTCCGTGACTCATGGCAAGGGTGACAGCGAGATCCTCAGTCCGACCAACCGGTCGCAACGGAGCATCGGGGGATGTTCCCGATAATACCTGCAGTTGGGAGGCCGAGTTTCACCATACCGCATGGCATCGGTGAGCACGAGGTATCCGCATTGCTTTCCCGGCAGCGCTGCCGCTTCGATGTCGGCTGTGGGAGCTGACGCATCGCCGGAGCGCACCGTGGGAGACGCGGTCGTGCGAGCGCCAGTTCGGTGCAGAACAAAGTGAGCCCGCGAAGGAGATTCGCGGGCTCACGGTTTCAGCAGTGAATGACCGGCCTGTAGCCGCTGACGTCAGCCGTCGTTGCCAGAATCCCCGTCACCCGCACCGATCGTCGCGAGCGTGAGGTCTTCGTCGTCACTTCGCTCGACCTGGCTGGAAATGAAATCGAGCGACTTCTCGTCACCGACTTCCTTCACGGTGATGCGGATATGATTCTTCCCCTCGAAGCTGCCGCGCAGCAGTTCTTCGGAGAGCGGATCCTCGACATACATCTCAACGGCGCGACGGAGCGGCCGGGCCCCGTAATCGAGCCCTTCATCGGCTTCGGTGCCGCGTCCCTTGGAGATGATGAAGGTCTTGGCTTCGTCGCTGAGCTGGAGGGACAGGCCTCGATCCTTCAGCCGCTCGCGGACCTTCGTCAGTTCGATGTCGACGATGGACTTGAGGTTCTCGTCGGTCAGCTTATGGAACACGATCACCTCGTCGAGGCGGCCTATGAACTCCGGCTTGAACTCCTTCTGGATTTCGGCCATGACGTTCTTCTTCATCGTCTCATAATCGGCCTTTTCATCGCGTGTGCCCTGGAAGCCGAACCCTTCGCTGGCGATCGAGCGGGCACCCACGTTGGTCGTCATGATCAGGACGGTGTTCTTGAAGTCGACCTTGCGACCGAAGCTGTCGGTCAGATGGCCTTCTTCCATGATCTGCAGCAGCATGTTGTAGACGTCCGGATGGGCCTTCTCGATCTCGTCGAGCAAGACCACCGAATAGGGACGCCGCCGGATCTTCTCGGTGAGCTGTCCTCCCTCTTCGTATCCCACGTAGCCGGGAGGGGCACCAATCAGTCGGCTGATGTTGTGCTTTTCCTGGTACTCGGACATGTCGACCTGGACCAGGGCGTCTTCGTCGCCGAACATGAACTCGGCGAGCGTCTTGGCCAGCAGCGTCTTGCCCACACCCGTGGGGCCGGAAAACAGGAAGGTCGCCGTGGGCCGCTTGGGATCCTTGAGTCCCGATCGCGAACGACGAACCGCCTTCGCCACCAGCTTGATCGCTTCGTCCTGGCTGACGACCCGACGGTGCAGCTCCTTTTCCATCTCGCAGCAGGCGGACGGCATCCTCGCTCGAGAGCCGCGTGAGCGGAATGCCCGTCATCCTCGCGACCACCTCGGCCACGACCTCCGCGTCGACGACGCCATCCGTCTCCTTGGAACGCTGCCGCCACTCGTGCGTGAGTGGACTCCTTCTTCTTCTTGAGCTTGTCGGCCTGATCGCGCAGGGAAGCGGCCTTCTCGAAGTCCTGGTTGGCGACCGCCTCTTCCTTCTGCGTGTTCATCGCTCGATCTCTTCCTCCAGTTCCTTGAGATCCGGCGGCCGAACCATGACTCTTGAGCCGGATGCGGGCTCCCGATTCGTCGATGACGTCGATGGCCTTGTCGGGCAGACAGCGGCCGGTGATGTACCGACTGGACAGCTCCACCGCCTTCTCGAGTGCATCGTCGGTGATCTGCACACGGTGATGGCTCTCGTAACGATCTCGCAGGCCCTGCAGGATTGACACGGTCTCCTTCTGGGAGGGGGGATCCACCATCACCATCTGGAACCGGCGCTCCAGGGCACTGTCTTTTTCGATGTACTTGCGGTACTCGTCCAGGGTCGTCGCCCCGATGCACTGCAACTCGCCGCGAGACAATGCCGGCTTGAGCACGTTCGAAGCGTCGATGGCGCCTTCGGCGCCACCGGCTCCCACGAGCGTATGCAGCTCGTCGATGAACAGAATCGTGTTCTTCGCGCGGCGGACCTCGTTCATCACCGCCTTGATGCGCTCCTCGAACTGACCCCGGTACTTGGTGCCGGCGACCATCATCGCCAGATCGAGCACCACGATCCGCCGATCGCGCAGCAGTTCGGGCACGTTGCCGTCCACGACCATCTGGGCGAACCCTTCGACGATGGCCGTCTTGCCGACGCCGGCCTCACCCAGCAGCACCGGATTGTTCTTCTGGCGACGGCAGAGAATCTGCATCACACGCTCGATCTCGTCTTCGCGGCCGATGACCGGATCGAGCTTGCCTTGGCGGGCCAGTTCCGTCAGGTCCCGACCGAAGCTGTCCAGGGCCGGAGTCTTGCTCTTGCTCTTTGGTGCTCGCGGCTCGTCCGCTCTGCTGCGCCTCTTCTCCTTCCAGGCCATGTCCCAGCAGGTTGAGGACCTCTTCGCGCACGTCTTCCAGCTTCAGGCCCAGGTTCATCAGCACCTGGGCCGCGACACCTTCCTGTTCGCGCAGCAGTCCCAGCAGCAGATGTTCGGTCCCTACGTAGTTGTGGTTGAGGTTCCGCGCCTCCTCCATCGCATACTCGATGACTTTCTTGGCGCGAGGCGTCTGCGGCAGCTTGCCCATCGTCACCATGTCCGGTCCGGTCTGGACGATCTTCTCGACTTCGAGGCGAATCTTCCGCAGATCCACGTCGAGATTCTTCAGCACATTGGCAGCGACACCCGAGCCCTCTTTCACCAGTCCCAGCAGAATATGCTCGGTGCCAATGTATTCATGGTTGAACCGCTGAGCTTCCTGATTGGCCAGTTGCATGACCTTCCGGGCGCGGTCGGTAAATCGCTCGTACATGCGATCAATCTCCGTTCGTAATACTGCCTCTCTGATTCTGAACAGGGCTGCGCCACGCGGGCAGCAGCTCGTTCAGTCGATATCTCGGCCGATTCACCGGTCGCGGCGAATCCGCCTCCCGCCCTTGGGAGTCACGAAGAGGTGTGATGCTGTATCTGGTGACAGGAGTTGAGAGGGGCGATCCTTTGCCATGACACACCCTCCAGCCCGGGCACTCGACATCACTCCTCCGAAGTCTCCGACGTCGGAATGGGTCGCAGCAAGGGAGCCGACTCAACACCCACCCATTCCCCGGTGGGGCCAGACAACGACGCCGCTGAAGTGACACGGCGAATTCTAATGCCGTGCGTCAAGTGGGACAAGACTAAGGAAGGCCGTGGCGGATCGTAAACCATTGTCTTTTGAGAGGTTGAGGGGGAATCTTTCCGCATCCCACCAACGCCGCCACTGGGACGCCTCGAAGCGCCGGGCGGCCACTGTGGCTCGGGGCGGGCGTCGATCTGGCCGCACCCAGACGCCCGTCGCTGCACACGCTGCCCCCTGTCTCTGACATGTACCCCCGTCCCCGAAGTGTGACGATGTTGCTGGTCGGCAGGTTCGCTCGTCTGTTAGAACCGTGGAAATCCAACGCCCTCACCATGCGTTCGACGGCTTCGTCCGCAGGCTCTGAGAATTTGATGCCCGAGTCCCGTCCTGCCTCTGCAGCGGTTGGCCGAGTCTGTCACCAGGCCAGATCGCTGGCCTGCGCCCAGGGAGATCCGTGGGTGGAGACCCGGCATTTGCTGCTGGCGTTGTGGCTGGATGAGAGCCGCGCGGCCGAAATCCTCCAGAAGCGCGGGATCACCCCCGAAACCCTTGGATTGGAACGGATTGCCCCGGCTGAGTCAGGACCGGACGGGGCGGATGTCGACGCGGGCGGAGCGGTGGATCGACCACAACTCAGTCCTACGCTGACAGCGGCTCTTGCCGAGGCGCACACGGCCGCCGGTCAGGGCGGGCGACATGTCGAGACCGGTACGGAGCATCTGCTGCTCGGTCTGTTCGATGTCGATGAGGATCTGGGGCAGGCGCTTGCGGAAGCCGGCCTCACCCGGATCCGGTTGCAGCAGGAAGTCATTGAGCAGACCGGTTTCTCGCACGCTCCGATCGCCACGGACATTGAGTTGGTTCCGGTGGTCCGCGCTCCGCGACAGACGACCGATGTCGACCGGATTCTGGATGCCGCCGCCAACCGCTGTCGTGAGGGACTGCGGGTCGTCGAGGACTTTGTCCGCTTCGTGCTGGACGATGCCCATCTGTCCCGGTTACTCAAAGAGCACCGACACGCCCTCGCCGCCACTCTGGCACAGCTGCCCCAGGACCGGATGCTGGCCTCGAGGGACACGCGCGGTGATGTGGGTACGGGCATCGCGACGGATGCCGAGCGGCATCGGGCCCACGTTTTCGATGTCGTGCGGGCCAGTTGCAAACGCGTCGAAGAGTCTCTCCGGACCCTCGAGGAGTACTCGAAGACCATCAGTTCTGATGCCGCCGCCGGGTTCGAACGGCTACGGTACGGGTTCTATACGATCGAGCAGGCGGTGGTGCAGACGTTTTCCGCCCGCGACCGTCTGCGGCACGTTCGGCTGTACCTGCTGGTCAGTGATCGACAATGTCCGCAGGGACTCGGACCGGTGGTGCGTGCGGCGCTGCAGGAAGGTGTGGACGCGGTCCAACTCCGCGAGAAGGACCTGCCCGATTATCGACTGATCGATCTGGCCCGACGCATGCGGGACTGGACCTGCGATGCCGACGCCCTGTTCATCGTCAACGATCGACCCGACATCGCCGCACTCGTGAATGCCGATGGCGTCCATGTCGGGCAGGAGGACCTCTCGGCCCAGGAGGCCCGCCGCATTGTCGGAGGGGACCGGCTCGTCGGCGTGTCGACCCACACCATCGAGCAGGCACGGCAGGCCGTGCTCGACGGCGCCGATTACCTCGGAGTGGGGCCCGTGTTCCCGTCGCAGACCAAGGAGTTCGCGGAATTCGCGGGGCTGGCTTTCGTGGAACAGATGGCCGGGGAGACCACACGCCCCTGGTTCGCCCTCGGCGGCATCACCGCGGAGAACGTGGGGGCGGTCATCGCCGCGGGAGCGAGGCGGATCGCAGTCAGCAACGCCATCTCCGGGTCCGCAGATCCGGCCGGCGTCGCACGTTCGCTCGCGAATTCACTCGCTGCCGGCCACGACATCGAACCGCAGGACTCACCATAGACCTGCGGAGCGGCGCTGGGACATAGCCTCTGTTGTGCGAACCCCGCATGTATCGCAGGTTTCCGGCGGGCGCATGCCGAGACCGCTCTATTCGGTCGGCTTCCTGGCTGCCCAGCGAACACCCATCGCCGCTGCGATGAGCGTGATCATGATCGGACCGGCCCAGAACGTCATGAACCATCGTCCCAGGGCGGCAACCCCGGATGAGTCGACAGCATCTGGCCCCAATCCATCGCGCATGATCCAGGCGAACGGAACAAGGCCGATGAGGGCCAGTCCCAGCAGGCCGTCGATGACAAAGGCAGCGGCTCGCAGCATGACGTCGTGATGCCTCCGGGTGACCAGCGTCAGCGGGTTGCCGCTGTGGGTGCGTCCTGTGCCGACGGTACGCCTGGGTAACTTCGGTGCATGCAGGTTTGTCATGAGGGGTGTGGCGGCGTCTCAGTCAGTCCCGCTTTGCCAGTGTGGCGTTCGCCAAAGATCCGGTTGAGATCAAGGGAATTTCTCCGGACATGTCGGGCTCACCAAGTCTCCATCGGTCTGTCTCGGCCTTGCGCAGGAAGGGCAGTGTGGGCCCACCGGTGTACGGGACTATCTGGTACCGATGTGTGATCGACAGCTCGCCATTGTGGAGACGCCACCAGCTGTCCGCGCCGCCTGTTGTGAATCCACTGAAATAGTCGTACGTGCAGGTGCGATCTGCGTGCAACGTGAGAGCATAGGCCGGCTCAGCCACGCCCGCGACCGAGAGTGTGTACGTGCCGAGTAACGCCTGTTCTTCTGCGGTCAGTTGAGCAGGCGGGACCAGGGTCCAGGTCATGGCGGCCGATACCAGCAGGCATACTGCTGCGACAACAGTAACGACACGCCAACGGCTTCTCCGCGTCATCGTGAACACTCCTGGCTTCTGCATTGCGCCGGCGACGACTGGGCCGCCGCGCAGGGTCGTTCGCATCCCTACGGGTCTCGCAGGTTGCTCACAACCCGGGCCGACGACGTCGGCAGGGGGCCGAAACTCCGACCGGGTCCGTGGAACACGCCGATTTCGATTCTACTCTACTGGCTCAGGGGTTCGGCAGTCACGCCGGAGATCGTAACGGTCCTATACCCGCGGCTGATATTCGTGTGGCCAATCGCGAACGCATCGATCTGCGATAGGCGCAATTCTGATGGACCAAGTTCATACCTGTGATGCCAGTGTCCCGCCCTGATTTCGACGTGTTCCCGTGTAACGACAATCGAGATCGTGACCACCTCGCCATTCTCGAGTCCGAAGCCGCCACTGGTCAGTGATACCCGGGACCACCCGCAGTTGTGCCGATGCGTCTGTCGGCCACGATTCTGACAAGCATCGCTGAGCAGCCCGCTGTGGGGATCGCCGTCGCTGTTTTTGCGTCGCATGCCGTCGATGTTGCGAATCCAGAGAGAGGTGGCTGTATGCGACTCGTCACCGGTTGTGCGACGTTCCTGGGAATCGCCCAGGTGCGGGAAGATTCGCAGTTGAAATCCTTCGTACGCGCCGAGGTTATCTGCAGGGCTCCCTCCTGATCCGATGAAGATGCGGAAGTCTCCGGTGCCGAAGAGTTCCGTGGGAGCTTCGTCCGCCTGAGGATCAAACTTCGACTGGAATTGAAATGTGACGGTAGCGGGCAGTCTTTGCGGGGAAAGGGAGTGAATGACAGTTCCTCGGCGACCATCAACGGACAGGCTGACCGAGTCTTGCGAGCAAGAGAGGATTTCGACAGGCTTGCCGTGCTCCTGTTCGGGACCGGCGAGCACGACCCACGGCGTCGATGGACCGTCATCGAGGGGAGCGTCAGGCGTGTGCTCTCCTTGTGCGATGCTGAATAGCTGGACGGCGAGCGCGGCCGGCAGGCAGAGCGACAGCACGCAGGAGAAACCCCGGAGCAGGGGCCAGCGATGCGATATGTCACAGAGCGTCATCCGTGCCTCCCACGATCACGCCACGGTCCCCCGCGAGGCCGAGGTGCGTGCATAGAAAGATGAGGTGACCGCCCATGGGGGCCCCGGAGCGATAAGTGCAGCAATGACCGCACTCTAAAGCGTGAAGGAATCATTTTTCAAGGAGCCCCTCACTACTGTTCGCCGGCTGTGGCGGCGCTGGTGCGCAGCGCAACCATGGCACCCCGGGCTACCAGATCAGACGCCATCGGCCGGCGCGACGCAGGCGCCGCACAGTGGCCACGGCATCAGCGCAACGTTGTGAGTGTGAGTCGGCCGTCCTCATGCATGATGTCGGCCGTGTTGGCGAACAGCAGTGGCAGGCCGTTTGGCAGTGGGTTGACGACGCGCATCCGCAGCTCGCCGCCCTCCGCAGGCAGAGGTGACTCGAACTGCAGTTCTGCCGCAAATGTCTGCGGCTGGTCCGGCAGCACCGTGCGGAGGTCCCAGTCGGTGATGGTCTGCGTGATCAACCCCTGACGCGCATCAGTCAGCTCCAGTTCCACCGGCCAGCGGTAGTAGAACGGAGCGACACCGCGATTCTCCATCGTCACTTCGACCTGCAGACGGCGGCGGTCTGCGGACAGCGTGAACCGCCCCCGAGCCACGAACAGTTCGTAGCCCATCCGCTGCACCTGCTTCTCGGCGTTCGTGCGGCGGAAGTCGTTGCCTCGTTTCGTGAACATCCCGGAGTCCATCAGCCAGGTGACATGCGTCCGCTGCACGCAAGTGGCGAAGTCCTGTGCCTGCGGGATGCCGACCTGCTCATCGAAGATCCTCCCCCACACCTCCGGACGAATCTCCCCCCCGATCGGCTGCTGCTGCCACTTCGTCGTGGCGTTCGCCAGTTTCAGGGCCGGCTCGAAGAACCACGAGTCCTCTTCCCGGTCGGTGTCCAGCGTGGCCCAGGCAAACGAGTCGTCGTGGTAGCCGAGGTCATACTCCACATTAGGAGCATAGTTGTAGTTGTCGGCACCGGCCGGGTAGCGCAGCAGAATGGGCGTCGTCTCGAAGGCGCTGTCGAAGCTGTGCAGCACTTCAGCCTGCGCGGCCTTGCTGGCCATCAGTTCATCACGGGGATATTCGTGCCACTCCCCCCACGTGCCCAGCAGCCCGGCGGTGATGTAGCCGATTCGCGGATCGCCGTCGTAGCGCTCACCGAGAGCCGCCACGAAATCCCGCAGACACTCCCGCAGCCGAGGGTCTTCGTAGTTCGGTGTGCGGACCTTCTTCGCGGGAAACGGGGCTGTGTTCGTGTTCAGCCATTCCGTCACCTTCAGCCCTTCATCCACCAGATACTGCGGAATGCCCTCCGTGTGGCCGGGGTAGACCATCCATACGCGGAACACCGCCTGATGCCGCCGGCCGGCGATGCTGTTGAGCAGCGTCTCAAGTGGTTCCCAGTCGTACTTCCCCGGTCCGGTGACCAGATCGCTGAGCGGCAGGTAGTTGAACTCCATCGAGTGCGGAAACTTCTCGCTGCCGTCGGAGTTCATCCCCTGAGAGACGTAGGGCACCAGCCCCTTGAGCGGATTGTGGGCCGGAGCCGGATGGTACTCGTACGTGACTGACTGGCCGGCCGCGGGCGAGGCACCCAGCGTCAGCAGCGACCAGAGCAGCATCACAGCGGCGGGCGGGGTTCGCATGATGATCTCTTTCGGGCGACAAAGCCGGGACGGCGTTGAACGAAGTCATCATCCCTTCGGGCGTTCGATTGGACAACCCGCCCCGCGACCCGCACCCTCGCTGCCGGGTGACGGACTTGACAGTACAAGCTTGGCGCGGCTATGTATATGCCTAGACGAAGCAGGTATGGAGCGGACACATGGACACAAGGCTGCTGGCGGGCACCCTGGAACTGATGATGCTCGACGTCCTCGCGCAGGGGCCGTCGTACGGATATGAGATCGTGCAGACTGTTCTCGGGCGCTCCGAAGGGCAGCTCGAACTCAAGGAGGGGAGCCTGTACCCGGCCCTGCACCGGCTGGAAAGGCAGGCGCTCCTCGAGGCGTTCTGGACCGAACACGATGGCCGGCGCCGCAAGTACTACAAGCTGACGACTGCCGGGCGCAAGACGCTCGCCGCGCGTCGTCGGGAGTGGCAGAGCTTTGCCGCCGGGGTGAACAATGTGCTGGGACTGGAGTACGGCCTGGGGTGAGGAGCAGGGAGCAGGGAGCAGGGAGCAGGGAGCAGGGAGCAGGGAAGGGGGACTGTCAGGCGCGAGGCGTCGCCGAGTGTGTGAAGTGCGGAATGCCGAATGGAGAAAGAGGAAAGAAGCAGGACCCTCGTCAGTGACCACTCGCCATCAACCAACTGAAGACTGAAAACGGACCAGTGAGTGATATCGATCTGACCGCCGATCTGCCCGCCCCGCGCGATGACGAACCTGCATCGCTGCGACAGGACATCATCGACGAACTGGCGGACCATCTGCACTGCGCGCTGCAGCGCGAGCTGCTGACGGGGGGCGGACGTCAGTCCCCCGATGACATGGATGGCGATCAAAACTCAACGAATCGGGAGGCTCACGCCTCTCGCTCGCCGGGCCATTCCCCAGAAGAATATGCGCGGCAGATTGTGCTCAACCGCTTTGGCAACCCGGCGGCCATCGCCCGCCGCCTCTGGCTCGACGCCATGAAGGAGAGACTGATGGCTCAGAAACTGATGACCGTCATGGTCACAGTGGCGGCTCTGGCCTGTGTCGCAATGGTCCTGCTGATGTGGCGCACCATGGAGACGGTGCGCCAGCAGCAGGCGGCAATGCTCGCCGAGCACAACGCCTTCAACGCCCGGCTGCTGCAGGAACTGCAGTCGCGGGCTGCCACCCCGGCTGCTGCCCCGGGCGTTGACGGTTGGGGACCGCTGAAGATCCGGCTCGTCTCGGCCGATGGTAACCCGGTCGAGGGCAAGGTCGCTTTGGAGGGGACCGCCATCAATGCCGGCAACGACAACAAGGTCAGCGTCGACAAGACCGCGGGGGCCGACGGCAGCGCCGATTTCGGGCTGATTCCCTACGGCAACTATACGATGACCCTCACCGTTCCCGCTGCGCAGGAGTCGCACGTCGAAACCTTCATGCTGGCCCCCGGCCAGCCGAGTGATCGGGAAGTGATCTGTCCCGACCAGCCGCGTCCGCCTGCCTCGCTGACGTTCCGGTTCAATCCCCCGCCGGAAATCCGCGCCGAGGACCTGGTGTACGGCGTCAACCTGCAGATCCCATCGCGCGACAGTGTGTCCGGCCGGTGGAAGTTCACTGGCCCGACTGCCTACTCGTTTCTGGTGGATGCAACCGGTCAGGTGCTCGGTACGGCAGACCGAACCCACCCCATGGAGAGTAGTTTTGGCGGTGGATTCCCCAGCCAGAGCCGAAGCTCGCAGGAAATGGTGCACGGCCTGAGCGAGAAGTCGCCTCCGGTGCTGCGGGCCTATACCTACCACCTCGAAGCCGTGAGTGTGTTTGCGCGAGTGAAGTCTGCGCGACGGGCTACCTGCCGATTTTCCCGATATGGCCGTGGCCGGAATCAAGCATTACATGTTTGAGCCGGATTCTCGGAACATGATGTTCGAGGCGCAGCCCGGCGAGAATGTGTGGGACGTCAATCTGCCGGACTGGTTCTGGCAGTCGGTGATCCGCAGCTTCCTGGCGGAACCACTGACGCGCCACGTCGTGCTGCCGGAGGGGATGCAGGTCCTCGAGGTACCGATCGATGCGCGGGAACTGATGACCCTCCCGTCGATCTCTGCCATGCTGCGCGGTGGGTTCTTTCCGCGAGAA
This sequence comes from uncultured Planctomycetaceae bacterium, assembly GCA_963715185.1. GTDB lineage: Bacteria > Planctomycetota > Planctomycetia > Planctomycetales > Planctomycetaceae > CAVPPT01. The sequence continues at coordinate 205,848 of CAVQRG010000003.1, read as the reverse complement.
GCTCAGCCGTCGGAGACGGGCGTGGAACGGGTCGACGTCCTCGTCCGGATGCCCGAGAAGCTCGTGGACGGTGTTCCCCTTGATCCCCCGGAGCCGCCCCTCCAGACGCTCATCACGTCCGCGGAGATCGTGGGGACGTTCGACCGCAACCAGATTCTGAGCAACGCAGCGTCGCGCAGCCGCAGTGGGTCGGCGTCGACCAGGTCCGGCACCTCATTGCCAATCCCGGTCTCGCTGCTGCTCACCGATGAACAGGCCGAGGCGGTTTCGCTGGCCCGGCGAAAGGGGACACTGACTCTCAGCGAATCAGCCGCCGAGGCCCACGGACCGACCCTGGACCACAGTGTGCTGGAAGAACTCGAAGAGCTTCCCGATCTCCCGACCGAAGGCTGAGGGACACCGTCGCCAGCTCGCCTCACAGTTCCCGTTTCACTGCGGCGAACTGTTCCAGAGCGAACTCCAGATCTGCTCGCGTATGACCGGCCGACATCTGTGTGCGGATGCGGGCCTGCCCCTGCGGAACCACGGGGTACGAAAAGCCGATGACGTACACGCCCCGCTCCAGCAGGGCATCGGCGATCTGCGTTGCCCGCGCGGCATCGCCGATCATCACCGGGACGATCGGGTGTTCGCCCGGCAGGATGTCGAACCCCAGCCGCGTCATCTCGGCCCGAAAGAACCGCGTGTTCTCGTGAAGCCGATTTCGAAGATCGGACGACGTTGAGATCAGCTCCAGCGCCTGGAGCGAGGCCGCCACGATCGGAGGCGCCACTGAGTTCGAAAACAGATACGGCCGCGATCGCTGCCGCAGGAGATCGATGATCTCCTGCCGGCCACTGGTGTACCCGCCACTCGCGCCCCCCAGTGCCTTGCCCAGCGTGCCGGTGAGGATGTCCACGCGGTCCATCACGCCGTAATGCTCGTGAGTTCCCCGACCCTGCGCCCCGGTGAAGCCCACTGCGTGCGAGTCGTCCACCATGACGAGCGCGTCGTACCTGTCGGCCAGATCACAGATGCCGGGCAGGTTGGCGAGATAGCCGTCCATGGAGAAGACGCCGTCGGTGGCGATGAGACGGAAGCGGGCGGAGGCGGCTTCCTGAAGCCTGGCTTCGAGGTCGGCCATGTCGCGGTTGCGATAGCGGAGGCGTTGCGCTTTGCAGAGGCGAACCCCGTCGATGATGCTGGCATGGTTGAGTTCGTCGGAGATGATCGCATCCGCGTCGCCCAGCAGGGTCTCGAACAGCCCGCCGTTGGCGTCGAAACAGGAGGTGTAGAGGATGGTGTCTTCAGTGCCGAGGAACTGGCTCAGCGTCGCCTCGAGTTGCTTGTGGACCTGCTGCGTCCCGCAGATGAAGCGTACTGAGGACAACCCGTACCCCCAGCGGTCGAGCCCCGCGTGGGCGGCCCGCACGATCTCGGGATGATCCGACAGGCCGAGATAGTTGTTGGCGCACAGGTTGAGCACCGGCAGCTCCCGGCCGGCAACGTCGATGCGGGCCTCCTGCGGGGAGGTGAGGATCCGCTCGGCCTTGAAGGTGCCGGCTGCACGAATGGCGTCGAGCTGCTCGCACAGGTGCTGCTGAATTCGTCCGTACATGGGATCTCTCTGCTGTGCCGTCACTTGCGGGATAGCGACCGTTTCAGGCGTGGCACCAGTCCAGAATCACCTTGCCGCTCTGCCCGCTGCGCATCACAGCGAAGCCTTGCTCGAATTCATCGTACCGGAAGCGATGCGTGATGACCGGCGTGATGTCCAGCCCCCCCTGGATCATCACCGTCATCTTGTACCAGGTTTCGTACATCTCGCGGCCGTAGATCCCCTTGATCGACAGCATGTTGAAGATGACCTTGTTCCAGTCAATGGCGATCGGCTCGGCGGGAATTCCGAGCATGGCGATTTTGCCGCCGTGGCACATGTTGGCCAGCATGTCGCGGAACGCGTCCGCGTTGCCGCTCATCTCGAGGCCGACGTCGAAGCCCTCCTTCATGCCAAGTTCCCGCTGCACGTCCCGGATCATCTCGGCGCCCGGGGAGCCGATGATCGTGTCGGCCGGAGCGCAGGCTGTGTCGAGCGGGTTGCGTGGTCCTTGAGGGGGAATCGGGCCGCCGGGTCGGGAAGATGCCTCCGCCACGTTGATGGTCCGCGTCGCACCCATCTTGCGGGCCAGTTCGAGCCGCCAGGGATTCACGTCGCTGACGACCACGTACCGAGCACCGGCATGCTGGCAGACCGCGGTCGCCATGCAGCCGATCGGGCCGGCCCCCGTGATGAGCACATCTTCGCCCAGAACGTCGAAGGACAACGCCGTGTGCACCGCATTCCCGAGCGGGTCGAAGATGGATGCGACGTCGCGATCGATGTCGGGATCGTGGTGCCAGACGTTGGTCTGGGGAATGGCAATGTACTCCGCGAACGCACCGGTCCGATTGACGCCGATGCCGACGGTCTCGGCACACAGGTGCCGCCGCCCGGCCAGGCAGTTGCGGCAGTGTCCGCAGACGACATGCCCCTCGCCGCTCACGAGTTCCCCGGGATAGAAGTCCCGCACGTTGGAACCGACCTCGACAATCTCTCCGACGAACTCGTGCCCGACCACCATCGGGACCGGAATGGTCCGCCGGGCCCACTCGTCCCAGTTGTAGATGTGCACATCGGTGCCACAGATGCCGGTCTTCTCGATGCGGATCAACACATCGTTGATCCCGACGACCGGTTCGGGAACGTCTTCGAGCCAGAGTCCCGGTTCGGCACGCAGTTTGACGAGAGCTTTCACGGCGGTCTCCGGGGGAGGGGTGAGGTGGTCTGATGATACTGCAGTCTGAGGCTTTCGTCAGGGTTGTCCGACCGATCGCCTGCCGAAACGAGCTGTGGTAGACTGAATTCTCATCAACCCCCACAGCCTGCAGACGGAGTTGTGGTCGCCTGGACGCCGTCATCACCCCTGCCTGGAAGGTCCTGCCGATGCCTGACTATCAGTCTCCCGGATTGCTGTCCCGCCGCATGTTCGTCGGTTCCGGGCTGTCAACTTCGCTGGGCGTCGCGGTCTGGGCTGGACGCGATGCGCGCTGCCAGGCCGATCCGCCCCGCGAACCCCTCAACCGCTTTCCGCGGATGGTCCAGGAATGGTTCGTCGAGCAGGTGCGCCAGGCGGAACAGCGCGGACTGCGGATCAAGCAGGGACTCAAGTCGCGGGCTGATGCCGAGAAATACGTCGCGTCTGTGAGGGCGAAGATCCGGCAGTGTTTCGGTCCCGAGCCGGAGCGGACACCGCTGAACGCCCGCGTGACGGGCATCGTCGAAAGGGACACCTATACCATCGAGAAGGTGATCTTCGAGAGTCGGCCGGGGTTCCCGGTGACGGCCAACCTGTACCTCCCCAGGAATCGCAAAGGGCCCCTGCCGGCGGTGGTCGGGACCTGCGGCCATTCCGACAACGGCAAGGCGGCCGAACCGTACCAGGCCTTCTCCCAGGGACTGGCCCGACTCGGGTACGTCTGCCTGATCTACGATCCGATCGGGCAGGGGGAGCGTCTGCAGTACGTCAACGATGACCTGTCGCCTGCAAAACGTGCGGGGGTGACGGAGCACTTGCATGCGGGAAACCAGCAGTTTCTCGTGGGTGAGTTCCTCGGCATGTGGCGGGCCTGGGACGGCATTCGCGCACTCGACTATCTGCTGACGCGCCCGGAAGTCGATCCGCAGCACGTCGGCGTAACCGGCAATTCGGGCGGCGGCACCATGACCACCTGGCTGTGCGGTGTCGAGCCCCGCTGGACGATGGCGGCCCCGGCCTGCTTCGTGACGACGTTTCGCCGCAACCTCGAGAACGAACTCCCCGCCGACACCGAGCAGTGTCCGCCCCGCGTGCTGGCACTCGGTCTGGACCACGACGACTTCCTCGCGGCTCTGGCGCCGGACCCGATCATCATCCTGGCGAAGGAGCGCGACTTCTTCGACGTGCGCGGTGCCGAGGAGGCGTACGTCCGGCTGCAGCGCCTGTACGCCCTGCTCGAAGCAAACGACAGCATCGCGATGTTCGCGGGACCGACCGCGCACGGGTACTCACAGGAGAACCGCGAGGCCATGTACCGCTTCTTCAACGGGGTGACGAAAGTCTCGGACGTTGGGGCCGAACCGTCGTTGACCATCGAGTCGGACGACACCCTTCGGTGCACGCCGCAGGGGCAGGTGGCCGCCCTCGAAGGCACACGGACGGTCTTCGGTTTCACTCGTGAGAAGTCGCGGCAGCTCGCAGAGTTGCGGTCGTTGCGCAATGCCGACCTCCGCTCCGCCGTCCGTCGCGTGTTGCGGCTGCCGCCGCCGGTCGCCGCGTCACCCGACTATCGCATCTGGCAGTACCTGGGCAGCCGCGGATACCCGGCCGAGCAGGGGGTGGCGTATGCCGTCGAGACCGAGCCGGGAATTCAGGCGGTCGTGTATCGACTGACCGACGAACGTTGGCAGTCGCGTCCTCCCCGGGCGGGGGACCGGGCGGTGCTGTATGTGTCCCATCTTTCCAGTGATGCCGAGCTTCGGGACGAGCCGCTCGTCCGTGAACTGCTGTCGGCCGAGGAAGGGGTCCCGTTCTTCACGTGCGATGTCCGCGGGATCGGCGAATCGCAGCCGGACACGGCCCAGCCGAACTCGTTCCATCATCCCTATGGCAGTGACTTCATGTACGCGATTCACGCGCTGATGCTCGACCGGCCCTATGTGGGGCTGAAGACGTTCGACGTGTTGCGCGTGCTGGACTGGCTGGCCGCACTGGGGCACACCGACGTGCATCTGGTCGGTAAAGGGTGGGGGGCCTTGCCGGCCACATTCGCGGGGATGCTCAGCGACACGGTGACGCAGGTCACGCTGAAGAATGCACTGACGTCTTACACAGAGATCGCCGAGTCCGAAGAGTATGCCTGGCCATTGTCGACGCTGCTGCCCGACGTTTTGAGCCATTTCGATCTGCCGGAGTGCTATGCCGCCCTGGAGGCAAAGCGGTTGGTGCAGATCGACCCCTGGGGTCCGCTGGCGGTGCAGTGGTGAGCCCGAGTCCCGATGTGAACCGGTAGCCTCAGGAGGCCTCACTCATGACATTGTTGAGGTGGCGGTCCCGGCTGGTGCTGCTCGCGCTGCTGTTCGCAATCCCCGCCCCGGCCCTCGCGGCTGAAGCGGGCGAAGGGATACTGATCGACCATGTGTGGGCCGGACATCCGGTGGGATTCGAGCTGCTCGTGGAGCGTGGGCATCAGTTCATTGCCTATTTTGACGCCGAGCGTCGGCTGACCGTGACCGGCCGGAAACTGGGGGATGACAACTGGGTGCGCGTGCAGCCGGAGGGTGTGCCGGTTCCGCGCCGCGAGCGTCTGTCGAACGTCACCGGATGGGATAGCCACAACCGGCTCGCCATGGCGCTGGACCGCGATGGCTGTCTGCATCTGTCGGGCAACATGCACGCCGATCCGCTGGTCTACTACCGCATGCGGCAGGCGTTCGATCTGACCACGCTCGAGCGCCTGGACCGCATGACCGGCTCAGGCGAACAGCGTGTGACTTATCCACACTTCTTCACCAGCACCGCAGGCGACCTGCATTTCCGGTATCGTGATGGTGGCAGCGGCAACGGGAGTGATTTCTACAACACCTACGATCCCGACACGCGCACATGGCGACGCCTGTTCGATGGACCGCTGCTCGAAGGTGAGGGGGAGCGCAGCGCGTACGGTACCGGGCCGCAACGGGGTCCGGATGGACGCTACCACATGGTCTGGATGTGGCGCGACACCCCGGATGCCATGTCGAACCACACCCTGTCCTATGCCCGCAGCGCCGACCTGGTGCAATGGGAGACGAGTATGGGCCGGCCGGTGCCCCGGCCCATCACCATGTCGCACGCGGAGGTCGTCGATCCAGCCGGACCGGGTGGTGGGCTGGTCAACATGACCTATGCGCTCGGCTGGGATGCCGAACAGCGTCCGGTAGTGGCCTATCACCGTTACGGGGAAGACGGACAGTCTCAGATCTTCGTTGCGCGGGCCGATGGTGCAGGCGGCTGGCAGTCGCGACAGGTCAGCGACTGGGGTTTCCGCTGGGAGTTTCCCGGCGGCGGTTCCCAGGTGCGTGAGGTCTCTGTGGGTCGCCCCACTCCCGATGCGGACGGGAATCTGCTGGTGGAGTTCTCGGCCCGACAGGCTGGCTCCGGCCGGTGGAAGCTGGACGGCAGCACGCTGGCCGTGCTGGATCAACTGCCCGCGGTCCGACGGGACACGTCGGAAGTCTCACCCCGCCCGCGCGGTGACTTCCCCGGGTTGCAGGTGCGGACCCAATCGGCCGTCGCGGATGGCAGCCGCTGGATGCTGCGCTGGGAGACTCTCGGTGTGAACCGCGATCTGGCGAACCGGGACGTGCCCCCACCCAGCGAACTGCGGCTCCATGAGTTTCCGGCCGAGGAATGAGAGGTTCTCGGTCCGTGTCGCCATGGCGCAGGGCAACTCTCCGGGGTTGGCAGCGCTGACGTTCGCGAACTTCCCGCTGGCCAGGGCTTCCTACCCACGCATCGAGCGTTGCAGTACCAGCGATGTGCCCCCCAGCGCGTCGTGCCTGTCCATCAGTTCTCGGCTTACTCGCCGACAGAAGCAGTCGCCAGTTGTCGCGCCTGGGCGGCGGAGGTGTCCACCGAAAGTCGGATCGACACTCCCCACCGGCCGGTGTCGTCGGCCACGATTTCCCAGTGGGGCATCACAACGCTGCTCTGATGCACCAGTTCGAAACCGCCTTCAGACTGGCTGACGGTCTGAATCGGGAACGTCCAGATCGTGGCGGGGCTGGAGAGATCGAGCGAGACATCCACACCGAGCCACTCGTCCACCAGTCCGATCCGCTCGAGGCCATCGAGAGACTGCACGGTCTGCAACTGGCCGAGTTGTCCACCGTCGCTGCCATAGAAGTAGCGGTCGTCGGCCCCGGCAGCCATGCCGGCGAAGTTGAATTCCACGCCAAACCGCACTGCTTCCCCCGGCGGAAGGTTGTCGAGCTGGTAATGCACTTCGAGCAATCCCCCCGCCGAGGCATCGAGGGCGACGGTCTTGGTGACGGATGGGCGATGCTCACCCGCCTGACCCACCCGGGTGAGGATGGCTTCGACGCGGCGATCGGAGCGGCGCAGTCGTGCCTCGTAGACCCCGGTGAGAAAGTTGCCGATCTCCCCATGTCCCTGCATGAACTGTTCGAGCGTGGTCCCGCTGCCCAGAAAATGGTCGACGAGACTCTTACGCGGCCAGTTGTCGTAGTCGAGCTTCTGGTCCAGATCGGGCTGCTTGAAGTGGACGAGATCATGGATGCTGACAGCCCCTCCGCTCTCGCCATGTCCTTGCTGCCCGGCTGCGTCCCTGACCTTCTGGTGGTATGGCTCGGGACGGCGGTTGAGGGTCGCCAGCAGATTGAGACGCGTGTTGCGGATGTCGAGTTCGTACAGATGGCCCCCGCGGGCAGGAGCGACGTACGCGACCAGCCGGTCTCCGGAGATTCGGACTTCCTTGCGGGCATCAAGGTTGAAGTCGTCTGCCTCGATGTGCACCCAGCGACCTTCACGACCGGCCAACGCCTCGATGGCGTTGTCAGCGGCGATCAGATGCCGGTAGATCGCATTGCGGAGATGGGGCAGGTACAGCCCGCCGAAGGCCCCATGCCAGTAGGGGCAGTTGCATTGCCCGCGATAGAGCTCGGTGCGGGCCTGATGCAACAGCTCCGGCCTGAGCTGTGCTCCGTTGGCCTGCGACAATCGCTGCAGCCGATCGCTGATCTCTCGTCCGCGGCAGTACATCTCGTTGCTTTCGGAGTACTTCACGAGGAAGTTTCTCCAGAACCCGGCGCGGACGAACTGCCGGAGCTGGTCCCAGTCCGGGTCATGCTCCTTGTGGTGAACCAGATCGTGATAAACGATCTGCTGCTCGGTCGGCAGGGCCCATTCTGTCATCTCGCGGTAGCTGGAATCGGGCAGGTAGACCCGGCCGAGAGGACAGACATTGTCGACCGCGTCGGCGAGCGTGGTCACGTTCAGCCAGTCACGGTTCTCCATCAGGGTGTCGAGGAACCGTCTCAGCCAGCCGTCGCGATAGACGTGCTCCTTGGTTCCCGGCCAGGTCCCGAACTTCTCGCCATCATCCCCGAAGGCCACGATGGCATTGGGCATCTGGTGATGGATTTCGCGGAGATAATCAATGGTGGCCCGAGGATCCTGGAAGGGGATCGTGTAACGCAGGCGTTCGCTGCCCGGGAAGATCTTCAGCAGCCGGCCCTCGTCCTCGGTGAGGTAGTAACCGTGCAATCGGTCTTCGGACAACCCGGCCCCCCGAAAGTGGAAATCGTCGACGATGGTGTATTCGATGCCCGCGTCGGTGATGTCTCCCGTGAAGGTCTGCTCCCAGACACGCTCGGGGACCCACATGCCGCGAACAGGCTGCCCGAAGGTCTGCTCCAGATGATGTGAATACGCCCGAATCTGCCCGATGCGATCCCGCCGGGGAATGCTGGCGAGGATTGGCTCGTAAAACGGCCCACCCAGAATCTCGATCTGACCCCGCGCGACAAACTCGCGCACGCGATCGATGTACTCCGGACGATGATCGACCAGCCACTCCAGCAGGCTGCCCGATGTGTGCAGGCTGATGGGCAGGTCGGGGTAGTCGTCGAGGACCTCCAGGAACGGTGAGTAACTGTCCTGATAGGCGGCTTCAATCACACCGTCGAAATTGCCGACCGGCTGATGATTGTGCAGGGCCAGAACGAGGCGAAGTGGCGTCATGTTTAGGAGGGTCACTTTCGGAGTTGATCAAGCGCCAGGAAATGCGGAAGGGTGGCTCACCGCGGATTGAGGTTCGGAGTTGTCAGCCCGGCTGCTGTTTCGGGAGCGGAAGTCTCTGCCTCGCTGGAGATCACAGGGGATCAGGGGTGGTCTGCGGTTGCTTGTTCGGGAGGCGACACTGACCGGGAGCAGCGAGACGCCCCGCTGCACACTCTCTGGAGGTTTGCCGCAACCTTCGACACGACAAGTGATATCGAAAACACCTCGGTTTACTCAACCCCGACCTGTGTCTCGCGGAGGACCGCGGCGGCGGATTCCGGGGTGACTGGATTGATGTAGAATCCGCTCCCCCATTCGAAACCGGCCACTCCCGTCAGGCGGGGAAAGATCTCGATGTGCCAGCAGTAGTGGGGCACCTCCTGCACGTCGAACGGGGACGTGTGCAGCACATAGTTATAGGCCGGGTCGTCCAGTGCCGCTTCCAGCTTCATCAGCGTCTGCTTGAGCACCGTGCCCATCTCCTCGACTGCCTGCCGCTGGATGTTCTCAAAATGGCTGCCGTGCTGCTTGGGGACGATCCAGGTTTCGAAGGGGAAGCGGCTGGCGAAGGGGCAGAAGACCAGGAAGTTCGGGGAGTCGATGACGATGCGGGATCCGCTCGCCAGTTCCTGCTTGATCATGTCGGTGAAGATCGAGCGGCCGCGCCAGCGGAAGTAGTCCTCGGAACCCTGCATCTCCTCCTGAATCGTGATGGGGATGATGGGATTGACGATCAGCTGGGAATGGCTGTGGTCGAGGGAGGCTCCCGCGAGGGAACCCTTGTTCTTGAAGATCAGTCCATGCACCAGCCGGCGGTCCCGCTTCAGGTCCACCAGACGGTCGCGGTACACCCAGAGCACTTCCCGGATATGACCGACGGGTAGCCGGCCCAGATTGGTTTCCCGCTGGGGACATTCGATGATGACCTCGTGAGCGCCGACGCCGCGCATCAGGTCGTACATCCCCTCGCCGCGGTTCTCGAGCTGACCTTCGATCCGCAGGGCAGGGAACTTGTTGGGCACCACACGCACCCGCCAGCCGGGACTGTCGGGCTGCGTATGCGGTTCGCGATAGGCCAGGATCTCGCCGGGGGTGGCAAACTCGTTCCCTTCCAGGAAGGGATCGAAGGCGTCCAGGTCGGGACGCACGAACTCTTCGCGCAGGATCTGTGGTCGCGTCAGCCGGTCGGGTGCGATGATCACCCACCGTCCGACGATGGGGTCCTTCCGCAGCTCGGGCATTATCGAGGTCGAGGGTTTCATGGGTCACTCATGCCGTAAGTATCGGGACGTCGCGTCGTCTACACCTGCCAGTGAATGCGCTCAAAGTCTTTGTCCGGGGTGACGAGTTCAATCGAGCCCTCGCTCGGCGCTCGGTCGATGCTCTGCCCGTTCTCGATGACTTCTGCAAACCAGTGCAGCGCATCACCGGGCTGGACGCCGAGGTCGGAGAAGGGAATCGCCACCTCGATGATTTCGTCCATGGCCGCGGTCGCGCCGACCTTCTTGACGGGGTTGCCGTCGCGCGAGAGCTGGACCCGTGGCCCCTGTGGGTCCGACCAGCGGGTGATGCGCACGACCGTCGCCGCCGGGCACAGAAACCCGATCTCGACCGCTGTTTCGCCCGTCAGGACGCCCCGGGCTGTGCCTGCCATGTCGATCCGCAGCAACAGGCGATCGACATCGAATCCGAAATGCAGCGACTCGATAATCCCCGCTGTGACAAGGGTCATCGTGCCCCGTTGGCTCCCGGCCTCGTAGACGCCCGCTTCGATCCATTCGAAGAACGTCTGGCGACCATCGACCTTTACCGGGGAGAAACCCCGCGGCTGCGTGTGCGTCAGACGCTGTCCCGTCCGGGAAATCGGCTGAAAGAGTGCCGGGGGAATCGGCTCCTGGAGGTGAGTGTAGACGTTCTGCAGATGCCGACGAAACAGTTGATCGAACAGGGCATCCTGGGCCGAGGAATGGTCATCGCCAAACCACCAGTACCAGTCGCTGCCTTCAGCAATCAGCAGCTCTTCGCGGGCGCGTCGCAGTTGCGCGGCCGGGAGTTCCGCGGCGGCCTCCGCAGCCAGCAGGCGGACGCGCGTCTCGTGGACGGCGTCCCAGGCGGCGTTGTCCTCGCGGTGCCCGATCCAGATGGCGAAGTTGTGTGAGATCCAGCTCCCGGCAAACAGCCTCGGGATGCGATCGGTCGCCGGGTACTGCTCGAGGTAGTCGTACATCCGGACGGAACTCACGTTCTTGCGCCGGGCCGTCTCCTGGTAGAGATGTCGCAGAAACTTGACGCCCCCGTCCGGGTAGTACTCCCAGCAGTTCTCGCCGTCGAGAATGATCGGGACGAGGGCCGGGCGATCCCCGATGCGTGAATCGACAGCCCGGCCGATGGATTCGACTCGCTCGAGGAGGTCGTCGGCGGCCCGGACCGGATCGCTGCGCTGATAATGAAAGCCGATCAGGTCACTGAGGCCATGATCGCGGAAGGCGATCTGCAGAGAGTGCTCACCCTCCTCGACACGCCAGGGACGATAGAGCATTTCCGGACGTCGGAGATGCCCATGCGGATCGCGTGAGACGAGCCCGTCGGTGCTGTGGGCGAGAATCTCTTCATCTGTGGCAATCCACTGGATGCCGGCCTTCGCGACCGCACCGATGATCTCCTGAGACACCGAGCCCTCCGAAGGCCACATCCCTCGAGGCTCGACGCCGAACAGCTTCTTGTGGAAAGCCACGCCCCGCTGAATCTGCTCGACCGCATCTTCGCGATACGATTCGGGATACTGGGGCAATGGGACGCCCGGCATTGCCTGACGGGCGGAACGCATGTCCCATAGCAGCGGCAGAATCGGGTGATAGAACGGCGTGGTGGTCAGCTCGACCTGTCCGCGATCGCTCAGTTTCTGATGCAGTGGGATGATCTGCCGAAGCAGCTCGAGTTGTTTGCCCAACAGCCATTGCTTCTCGGTCTCTGTCCAGCCGCGACCCTTGTGCCGAAAGTCTGCCAGTTCCGCGTCCTGTTCGAAGGCCAGCTCATGAAACCAGGTGAGGTTGCTCCACACCTGCAGGTCGCGCAGATCGGCCGGGGAGAATCGTCGCAGGGCCTTTTCGGGCAGATCGATACCGAACCCGCGCCGCTGATACAGCTCAAAGTAGCGCGGATACGGGCGAATCATGTTGTCCACGTTCGCCATGAAGAAGTTCTCGAGCAGGTACAGGGCGTCCTGCGCGGCGAGGTCGTCGGCCGGCCGGCGGGAGACGTCCAGGTGCCGGTCGCTGCCGTTCCGTTCGGTGTACCGTTGAATCTGGGCCAGCAGGCTGGGAACCAGATTGATCGTGCAGTGAAACTCCGGCACCTCCAGGAGGTGCATCGCCATGCCCCAGTAGTCCTGTGTGCCATGCAGTCGCACCCAGGGCATCAGCGTCTCCCCGGAGGTGTCGTCCGGATAATACGGCTGATGCTGATGCCAGAAGATTGCCAGAGAAACTGGTCGCATGATGTTGATCAGCACTTACCAAGTTGCAGGATGGCCTGCCGGTCGTCAATTGAACGCCCGACAGAGCCGACACACGCTCTCCTCAGGCATTGTCAGTGGGGACCTGGCGCCTCAGGGTCCGCGGAACATCGGCAGGCCGCGCCGTGGCGGTCTGTGCCTGATGATAAACCTCTTCATACTGACGGGCGCTGTGGTTCCATGACCAGTCTGCCATCATCCCGGCACGAACCAGTTGCTGCCATGCCGAACGATCGCGATAGACCGCCAGCGCTTCCCGCAGGCGGGCCAGTAACGCCTCGGGCGTATACTCGCTGAACTGAAATCCTGTCGCTGTCCCCTGGGCGCGCGACTCCGGCGTGTCATCCACGACGGAATCCGCCAACCCGCCCACCGCGTGCACGACGGGCACCGTCCCGTAGCGCTGGCTGTACATCTGGTTCAGGCCGCAGGGCTCGAACTGGCTGGGCATCAGGAACAGATCCGACCCGGCCTCGATCAAGTGGGCCAGGCCTTCATCGAAACCGATGCGATCGTGAACCTGTCCGGGATGGCGCTCGCGCAGGTCCTGGACGAACCGTTCGTAGCGCGGATCGCCGGTCCCGAGGAAGACGAGTTGCACATCAGCCGTCAGCAGGGGATCGGCGATCTTCGTGATCAGGTCGAAGCCTTTCTGCGACGTCATGCGGGAGATCATCCCCAGTACCGCGACGTCTTCGCGCACAGACAAGCCGCACGCCTGCTGCAGCGCCCGCTTGCAGGCCGCCTTCCCCTCCGTCACGGTCTCCACATCGTAGGACACAGGCAGATGGGGATCACTGGCGGGGTTCCAGATCTCGACATCGATGCCGTTCAGGATGCCCCGCAGCGACGATTTCCGGTGCTGCAGTACTCCTTCGAGTCCACAGCCGAATTCCGGCGTCTGAATCTCCTGGGCATAGGTCGGACTGACGGTGGTGACGGCATCGGAAAAGACGATGCCCGTCTTGAGCAGGTTCAACTGCCCGTAGTGTTCCATCTGCCGCCAGTTGAAGTGCGACCAGTCCAGTCCGGTGAGCTCCATGTCAATGCTCCAGAAGCTCCCCTGGAAGGCCATGTTATGAATGGTAAACACGGCTGCTGTCTGCTCGAAGCCGGGTTTGCTGCGGTATTCGATCTGCAGCAGGGCGGAGGCCAGGCCCGTCTGCCAGTCATTGAGATGCAGGATATCCGGCAGCAGCTTGCAGACGCGCGCCGTTTCGAGCACACATCGGCTGAAGAAGCAGAAACGTTCGCAATTGTCCGGGTAGTCGGTGCCGCGGTCGACATACACTCCGGGCCGGTCGAAGAATCCCGGGTGATCGATCATCAGCACCTGGATCTTCGTTCCGGGGAGTCGGGACTGCACGAGCCCGGCCCGCACCATCCGCCCGCGCAGGGGCACCTCGACGAACCGGCTGGTGGGCTGACGTGAGAGCTCCTGGGGAATCAACTGGCGGTAATAGGGGAGGATCAGGGTGACCTCATGCCCCCGGGCCACGAGCGCCTTCCCGAGCCCCGTTACGACGTCCGCCAGCCCACCCGTCTTGGCGAAAGGGACCGCTTCTGAACTCGCGAAGACAATCTTCATGGGGGCGAACCGCCGCCAGGCTACTCGGACCAAACTCCAGTCACGACGGCACACAGTATCGACTTCGAGGTGCGATTCCAACGGCTGGGGAACCGGGGTCGCCATCCGATTCCGGGAAGGGATGGGTGAATGGGCCGGCGTCTCCGCTTACAATGGGCAGTGCGCCCGGCGTGGTCACAGAATCTGTCCCCTTCCTTGCTGCGACGCCCGCGTGTCTTTCGTCCCCCCGCAACGTGACTCCATCAACTGGGATCTGCCCGCCGAGGCGATCACGATCCGGATTCGCTGGTTCGGGTTGTGCATCGGCTATGTGCTGGTGAATCTGGTGGGGCCGACGGCTCATCAACCCGAACTGAACGCGATCCTGACGCTCGGTGCCGTTTACGCTGCCGTGGATACCTGGGCCAGTCTGCAGGGCCAGGTGTTTCTGCAGCGTGCGCCGTTATTCATCTCGCTGATGGAGGCCGTCTTCATTGGGCTCCTGTGTCATTACGATGCGGGCCTGGAGAGCCCCTTCCGCTTCTACTACTTCCTGTCGCTGCTGGTGTGCGCCATTCGCTACGCCCCCCATGTGACGTATTCGACCTTTGCTCTGCATGTTGCGAGCTACGCCACGTTGAACTTTGCGGACAGTTCCGGGGCTGGCCAGTCCTGGCGCACGTTTCTGTTGATGGTCGTGCTCATGGGTTGGGTGACGTGGGCCAGCACGGCGCTGACCGCCTTGCTCAAATCGGCCTCGCGCCGACTCTCGGAGCTGAACGCCGAACTGCAGGAAAATCAGGCCCTGCTCGAGCAGCGAATCGACAAGCGGACACTCGAACTGCAGGAGTCGCAGGCACTCCTCGTGCAACAGGAGAAACAGGCGGCCTTTGGTCTGCTGGCAGCCGGCATCGCGCATGAGGTGGGAAATCCGCTGGCGGCCATCAGTTCCATCGTTCAGATGCTCAACCGCCGCGACGTGGACGACTACACGCACGAACGCCTGCGGATGATCGATGACCAGTTGCTCCGCATTCAGCGGACGCTGCGGGAGTTGGTCGACTTCAGCCGACCGGTCGCCACCGCGACCAGCCGGTGCGATCTCAGCGTGGCCGTCAGCGAGGCGCTGAGCATCGCCAAGTATTATCAGCGTCGCAAAGGCAAGCAGATCGTCGGCCGGATTCCCGATGATCTTCCGCAGGTCCTGGTGGTCCGGGATCAGCTCGTCCAGGTGTTCCTCAACCTGATTCTGAACGCCATGGATGCGACGGAGGAGGGGGGCGTCATCGAGATCGAGGCGGAGCAGGCGGGCGACAGGCTGTTGGTGTCGGTCCGCGATGATGGCTGCGGAATTCCCGTTGCGGAGCAATCGCGGCTGTTTCGTCCCTACTTCACTACCAAGGCGACGGGGACGGGGCTGGGGCTGTTCGTCTGCCGGAACATCATCGAGAACTCGTGTCACGGACGCATCGAATTGAGCGAGTCGTCTCCCGAGGGCTCGACCTTCACCATCAGTCTGCCGATCTCTCCGCCGACCGGAACCGGACAGAACGGCCAGGAACCGTGCGTGCCGACACGCGCACAAAAAATCCCGGAGACAAATGTCCCCGGGATGTTGTAGGTGTGGGCCGTCATCGCGGCTGTGGGGCCGTCGTCAGTTACCAGGATTGAACGGGCTGACGATCGTCGGACTGTCGTCGTCGTCGTCGGCGAGTGCGGCACCAATGGCGGCCCCCAGTGCGCCACCGAGCAGGGCCCCGGCGAGTCCGCCGCCTTCACCGCCTCCGCCTCCTCCGCCGGATGATCCGGACGAGCCGCCTGTTCCGCCGCCTCCCGGGGCACCGGTGTTCGGGTCGAAGCCAAAGTCGCCCAGGTCGCCCAGACCGAGTTGCTGCAGCAGGTTGTTCAGCCGTTCCACCGCAGCAGGCATGTTCTCAGGAGACACCGTCGTTGCGAAGAGATCTTTGAGTTCCTCGAATTCCTGGGCTGGATTGACTTGCGTGAAGGCGACCGGCATCAGCAGTTCGTCTGGCACGTCCGCATTCGCGAGGCTGTCCGAGACTGCCTGAATCGCGAAGGCAGCAAAGCCTTCGAGGCCGGCGGAGACGAACGAGTAGGTACCGGGTTGGACGTTGGCAATCCGAAAGACACCGCGCTCGTCGACCGGAGCCCGACCGACGATCGCGTTGTTCTGGACCAGAAAGACGTTCAGGCGTCGAATCCGCACCGGCTCACCCGTCCGGGGGTGAATCCGCCGCATGCGGCCACTGATGGAACCGTCCGCTCGAATCCGGACCTGATGCCGCCGCAGGTCGGAAGACGTGGCCAGTTGCTCACGACGAGGCTCGGCCGGGAGCTGTGCACCCGGCGCTGCTTCCGGACTCAACTGTCCCGAAGCGGTCGCCGTCAGGCTGCTGGGAATGTTGCCCCGCACGATTCCGGCCACGGCCGGAACATCGCTGGCGGGAACAGCGAGCGAATCCAGCATCAGGGCATCACCGACCTCCTGGAAGAGTCCGACCTGGTTGGCGTCCCCCCCCAGTCGCGGGCCCGGCCGATCGGCGTCAGCCGTCTTGCGGTTCTGGATCACTTCCACGCCATAGGCGATGTATCCCGCGGGACCGGCACCCACCACGGCGTAGACGCCCGGCTGGAGATTGCCGACCTGAAACACACCATCCACACCCGGTTTGGTGGTGGCCGCGACCTCACCGTCGCGCAGGAATTCAATGGTCATGTCGTCGGCCGGAATGATCGATCCCGTCTGCGAATCGATGACGTTGATCCGTCCCGGCAGAAACCCGTCGGTCGACAGCTCGACGCGGTAGCTCCGCAGTCGTTCGTCGAGCGTCGAGTCGGTCTGCAGCGCGACCTCGTCGGACTCGTCGCCGAATGCGATGGTCGGTTGCGATGTCGGTTCCTGAGACCAGACCAGCATGCCCCCGGAGAAGCACAGACTGCCAGCCGCGGTCATGGCCAGGCCGGCACGAACGATAGAACCAATCCGCATGGAAATCTCCCGGTGGTCGGGCCCTGAAGGGCCAGTCTCGATCAGCACTGCGAGCCAGAGGCGCGCAGCCAGTGCAGCTACACTCCATCTGGAACCTACACCTGGGAGCTGCCCTGGGCAAACGGAATACGCGGAACTCTGCGCGACTCCCGGGGGCGCGATTCCGCGTGGCGCGAGCGTGCTGATTAGGCGGGAAGCGGCCTGTCAGACTGGCAGCACCCCACCCGGAAGAAGAGCTACGCCCGACATGTTCGGCAGATTGATTCTCAGCCGCGCCACCAGACCGGTTCGACGAACAGTTCTGCCACCTGCACCGCAAAGTCGGACAGCAGCGGTGCGGCCGTTAGACGGTCCTCGGCTGACACCAGTTGCGGTGCCTGCCCCGCGTGCCTGACTTCCACAGACTGGGCGGCCGGATCGATCACCCACACGAGCCGCACTCCTCGGTTCAGGTAGTCCGCGACGCGCGCAGTCATCTGACGACGGCGGTCCGCAGAAGACGCCAGTTCGATCACCCAGCAGGGAACGGTGTCGGTCACTTCCTTGTCCACCTCCGCGAACGGAGCGCCTGCACCAAAGTAACTCACGGCGGGAAACCGGACGGTGTCGGGATTCTGGGCCAGGCGAATGCCGAGATCAAAGCAGGGATATCCCAGGTCTGGTCGTCGCGTGCACGCCGCGAGCCGCTTCGACAGATTGAGAATCGTCGTACCGTGATCGAGGTCAGGCGGCTGGAGGTGCACCGTCACGCCGGCCTCGAGTTCGGCCCACTGCCCACTCTCGGGGAGGTCGAACCGGACGGCCAGAAATTCTTCTGCAGTCATCAGGGATGCAGTCATGCTGAGATTCTGTCGCGCCGCCTCGAATCCAACAACCCCTGTCAGGCCGCCGGTCGGACTTAAGCCTGGGTGGTCATCTCGGCTCTTCTCAACGCACGGGCCGTCACCACACAGAAGATGAAGGCCACGGTCAGCGAGGGGGCGATCGTGAAGACGATGTGCGGCGTGCCTGCCAGAGCATGGACCGCCACGAGGATCAAGCAGATGCCGATCACCGTGATGACCGCCGGCAGGACGATCTGCAGCGAACTGTGTGAGATGCTGTTGTAGATCCTCGTCACGACCAGCACGACGATCAGCGTCATCACGAAGCTGGCAAGGCTCTGCGCGAGCCCCGCAACCAGACCCGTTGTGGTGCTCTCAGCCGAGTTGACGAAATACGACCATGCGCCCCAGACCACAGCGGCCGAGCACGCGGAGAGCAGGTTGTAGCGTCTGCTGGTTCTGGCCATCGACAGGGAAAACGTCGGCAAGACAGTGGGCAGGTGAGTCGCGCGGCCGGTGCATCAGGGATGCCAGCGGCGCGTCTCGTTCGGTGTGGCAGGTCATGCAGATGTAGCGGATGCCCCTGCCAATTGCCAGCCTGGCGGAGTGACTGCAGTGCATCGGGATTGCGCCGACTCAAGAGTCAAGGAGCGGAGGACCGCATCATCGGGCAGTTGTCGGTGCTCTGATGAAACTGTCGACACAACTGTCGACGTCGCTCCTCCTGCGGTAGAGTAGATGGCGCGAGCCGTCGGTCGAGCAGTTTCCTGCCCCGTCCGACGCGTGACCGCTGCGCATCCGAAGTGCACGAGCCCAGGCTGCGGAGCCCGGCCGCTCATCTGTCCATTCAGAGTCGACGCAATGACACAGCGACCCCGGGTGCAACGCGGACTGGCGCTCTGGCTGGCATCGACCAGCACACCGCTGTTCGTGCTCGATCCCCATCGCAAGATCCTGTTCTTTAATCAGGGGTGTGAGCGGCTGACAGGCTGGCAGGCTGGAGATGTGATCGGGCAGGTGTGCGACTACGTCTCTGAGCCGGATGCCGAGCAGTTGGAGGCGCTCACCGGGGCCCTGTGTCCGCCGCAGGCGGCGATCGATGGCGACTACGTACTGCACCCGGCGTTTGTCGTGCATCGCTCCGGAGCCCAGAGTGCGCGTCAGATTCTGTTTGTACCACTGGTGTCCGAGGCAGGGACCCCCGCCCAGATTCTGGGTGCCATTCTGCCGCTGCCGCAGACCTCGCTGGCCGTCACGCCCGCTTCGGTCCAGGAACTGCACGTTGTCCTGTCTTCGCTCCGCAGCGATCTGCGCCGACGTTTTGGCGTCTCGACGCTGGTCGGCCAGTCCGCTCCGTTCCGCCGGATGCTGCGTCAGCTCCAGTTGGGACGGACGTCCCTGGTGAACGTAAACCTGCAGGGAGAGTCCGGCACGGGCAAAGGCCAGTTGGCGCGGCTGATCCACTACGACAGTCCCCTCCGGCTGAAGTCGTTCCTGCCACTCGATTGTCGCTCCCTGCCCGCGCGCGAGCTGAAGCAGACACTCCAGCGGGCTCTGGAGCAGAACGGGGAGTCAGACGCGGCGCCCCGCCTGCTGCCCGGGACCATCTATCTCAGAGAGGCCGATCAGCTTCCTCGGGATGTGCAGCAGATCCTCGTCGATTACTGCGCACGGGTCGATTCCTGCGCAAGCGATGAGGGTTCGCTGTCGCGAGCGGTGCGGCTCGTCTCGTCGAGCACGCGGGCCTTGTCGGCAGCGGTTGAGACGGAAGAGCTGAGTGAGGAATGCTTTTACCTGCTCACGGAGCTGTCCATTGACGTGCCGTCGTTACGCGATGTCATGGAGGATCTGCCGCTGATCGCGCAGCAACTGCTCGAAGACCTCAATCGCGATCAGGAGTCGCAGATCGAAGGGTTCAGTCAGGACGTCTGGCAGCAGTTTCGCCGGTACCGATGGCCCGGAAATCATCAGGAGCTGCAGAACGTGATTCGCGAAGCCCGCGCACGTTGTACCCGCAGCCTGATCGCCGAAGCCGATCTGCCGTTCCGGTTTCGCACCGGCCGGGATGCGCAGACCGTCGGGCCGCCGCGACCGGTCGTGTTGCGACGTCTCGCAGACACGCTGGAAGATGTTGAGCGCGAACAGATCGTGCAGGCGTTGGAGTTGGCGCATCAGAACAAGAGCAAGGCGGCCGAGTTGCTCGGTCTTACGCGTCCGCGGCTGTACCGTCGGATGGAGTCACTGGGGCTGGTCGTGCATGACCTGCCCGATGCCGAGCCGGAGGCGGGGCAGGACGAGTCGCAGCCGTAGCCGTCGTCGCGGGGCATCAATCTGCAGCGTGGTCCCGAAGAGGCCGTTGAGTTCTGCCACAGATCCCTGCGACCGTCGACTGCCCCGGGATGTTGGCGGGCTGACGCTCTGTGAGGTGGCAGGCTTCAGCTCGCTCACGCCTGTGGAGTATGATCGCACCGCGGGATGAGCTGTGCGCAGTACATCCTCGGTATGTGCGACCGTGAGCGTCGGCGCGGCAGCGCGGTCAGCCCCGCGTGGATGGAACCTGTGATGATCGACTCCCTGCTATTGACCACGGTCGGCGTCTTCACCTTTCAGGGCGAGCGCCTGTTGACCA
This sequence comes from uncultured Planctomycetaceae bacterium, assembly GCA_963715185.1. Taxonomy (GTDB): domain Bacteria; phylum Planctomycetota; class Planctomycetia; order Planctomycetales; family Planctomycetaceae; genus CAVPPT01. The sequence continues at coordinate 185,467 of CAVQRG010000003.1, read as the reverse complement.
ACGCCAGCAGCTTCTTCTTTGCCCGGGAGGAGCGGCTGTTTCTGGTAACGAGCCGGCACGTGATGATCGACGAAGCCGGCCAGCACTTCCCGGATCGGATCGAGATCGAAGTTCATATCGATCGGGACAACATCGCCCGCTCAACCGGATTTTCGATTCCACTCTACGACAACGGGCAGCGGCTCTGGCGGCAGGGACAGGATGCAGCCGGACCGATCGACGTGGCCGTGATCGAGATCGATCGCGAGGCCCTGCCGGGTACGATCGTCAACGTCGCCTTCACTCCGCAACACCTGGTCCGTGCCGACGAACGGGTCGAGGTGGGCACATCGCTGCTCGTGGTGGGCTTCCCACTGGGGTTCCACGACAGGCTGCACCACACACCGGTCGTCAGGCACGCGGTGCTGGCGTCGTCCTTCGGGCTGCGCTTTCAGGGGGAAGGCTTTTTTCTGACAGATGCCCGCACCCATCGGGGGACCAGTGGTGCCCCCGTGGTGATGCGCGCCTCGCGGGCACGAGATGCCGAGGATGATCTGCCCTGGCGGTTGCTCGGGGTCCACTCCGCCCGCTTCGACGTCGGGACACGCGACCTGCAACTCGATGAGGCGCTCGGGTTGAACGGTGCCTGGTATGCCGACATCCTGCTGACACTCACCGAAGACTGAATGTCAGGTGGGGGCCGTAGCGCCGAGCGCTGCAGCCCCCTCCGAACATCTGTTCCGCAGTCTTCCTCGCCTGGAGAGATGCACCAGACCCACACGCGGTCAGCTCTGAGTCTGTGGTGCATTCCGTTGCAGTTGCAGGCGCGGGCCGTCTTTGGTGCTCCGCGTGCCCAGCGTCCGCCGATTCAGGTGCTGTGCGACCTGCTGATCAAACAGGAGCACGGTGCGTCCATCGTGCTCAATCACCACATCGTTCTGGCGATGCCGTCCGGGACGAATCCGGGCACGTCCCCGGAGCACGACAATGCGAGCAGCCACGTTCTGTGGACGATCGGCGAGCATGTCGGACAAGCGATCGTAAGCAGGTGGGGAGATTTCGAGCATGATGCTTCCTTCGAGGCCTGAGGGGTGAGGTTTAGATTCGATGGGCCCGACAGCCAACGCGAGTGAAGCGTTCGGGCAGTGACCGGGAGATCACCGGCGACGGGGATATTGCCAGTCGACGCCGGAATGAGTCCCGGTCAGCAGCAGTTCGTTGACATAGAGAACTCCAAGGCTGTCCGCGGAGAGCGGTGTGTGGGTCGGGACTACCCCGCTTTGGGGACGACGGGTGGCCCGATTCGTGGGAAGTCTGAGACGCATTGATGAATCAGGGCCTTGCGGGGACCGGGCCCTCTCAGGTTTCCAGTCCGGTAAGCATCGGCGATGGCGGCGGGGATCTGGGCTTCGGCGAGGACCAAGGCGGCCTCGTTCTGGCGCTGCCGGGCGATCATCTCCTGCCCGCGCGCGACAGCCATGGCTCGCCGCTTCTCGGCACCGGCGCGGGCAATGCGGATGTCGGCATTGGCCTGGTCGATCTGCAGCTTCGCACCAATGTTCGTCCCCACATCGATGTCGGCGATGTCAATCGACACGATGGTGTACGCCGTTTGAGCGTCCAGCCCCCGTTCGAGGACCTGTCGAGTAATCATCTGCGGATCCCCCAATGCCTCCAGGTACGAATCGCAGGAACCGATGGCGGAGACAATGGCCTGGCCAACGCGTGCAATGATGGTGAGTTCCGTGGCTCCGCCAATGAGTTGAGTCAGGTTCGTGCGCACGGTGACGCGGGCCTGGACTTTCAGCTGGATTCCGTCTCGGGCAACGCCATCGAGCGTGTTACCCCGCCCGGTGCTCGGATCGGGACAGAAAATGACTTCCGGATTCACGCTGACGCGGACAGCTTCGAGCACATCGCGCCCGGCCAGATCGATGGCAGCGGCCGTGTTCCAGTCGAGCGTGATTCCGGCCCGTTGTGCCGCGATCAACGCGCGGGTCACGCGCTCAGGATTGCCTCCCGCCAGGTACTGGGCTTCGATTGCCGAGGTGGAGAAGTCCTGGAGACCGGCCTGGACAGCCATCACCTTGCAGCGGACGACGTCTTTCGGGCTGACCTTTCTCAAGGACATCAGCATCAGCGACAGCAGGCTGATGCGCGTGCCCGTAACGTAGGCCTGCAGCCACAATGCGAAGTAGCGACTGGCGACGAGCAGCGCCCCCGCGAGAGCCACACCTGCCAGCAACCAGAGCCATTGGAGCATCATGAGCGGTCACTGCCCCGCGAGGGAGGGCGGGGCTGGTCGGAAAACGTGTGGCCGCAGTCGCACACCTTCTTGCGAACGTGCTGGACGCTGCGACAGCCCGGGCAACGCTTCTGCCACGGCTTGATCGCCTCGACGCCGGGCGTGGCCTGCGCTGTTTCCTTGGTCTGCTTGATCTGCTCCATCCGCTTGGCGTCCGCCTGTCGCACGGAGCACTGCGGGTGAACACCGTTGAGTGAATAGCTGATTTCGCCGCAGACAGGGCAGCGTTCATGGGTGCGGCCGCGAATCAGCGGCGGTGGTTTTCTCACGGACATCTCGAGTTCGATTCCAGGTTCAGTCGGCGGTTGTCGTGCGGAACCTCTGTGTCCTTGCGCTGCATGAGAGATGCACCGAGAGTCTGACGACCCTCGGTGGTCCCGTGCCCGTCCGGCGATCCCGTCGCCGGAACTGGCCTTGTCAGATCCTGCGTACGTTCTCCGCACGCGGCCCCTTCGGACCATTTCCCACGTTGTAGGAGACGCGATTGCCCTCCTGGAGTTCTTCGTACTGCACACCCTCAACGGACGTGCTGTGGAAGAACATGTCGTTGCCCGTTCCATCGTCGATGAAACCGAAGCCGCGGGTGGTGATCCGTTTGATCGTTCCTTCTGCCATTTCTCTTCTTTCTCTCTTCAACAAGTTGACGCGCCGGAGTGTGCGAAACACTCTCATGCTCCGGATCGCGTCGAGACGTTCTGTGGCGTGACACGGCCGTTGTCGACGATGTTCGTCGGTCTGGTCACTCCGGCTCCTCGGGAGAGTCTGGCGTTACAGACTCGGGCGAAGGGACGGGACTCGTGCTCTCCATGCTGCGGCGTGCGTCTCGCTTCACGCGCTTGGCTTCGGCCTTGGCCCTCTTGGCCGCTTCGCGTTGTCGCTTTTCGTAGGTGTTTTGATTTCTGGCGATCGTTGGCCTCCTTCAGATTCGAGGACGTTCGTGTGATCATCCGGCCGGTCATCATCGGCCGCCCGTCCATCCCTGGTGCTCCGTGAATCTCACAGGTCTCGGCCAGGGAACTGCTGGTGTTCCAGCATGGCGAGCGAGCCTCTGTCGCTGCCAAAGGCAGCAGAGCATTCACGCTGCAACACACCCGGGCCATGGACCACCTCTTCTTCAGGTGATTGCCCCGGAGTCGCAGGTCAGACCGACACCACGTTCAGGACAATGCCGCGGTCACTGGAAACTCCGGACTAGCGAGCGAGCCGCGGAATTCGATGCATCCCAACAGGATGCTGGCGGCTTTCCAGAGCGGTTGACGCAACCGATGGTTGGCAGCAGATGTGTACGGCGAATATGCCGACACAGATGATACGGAGCTGTAGATTCTCCAATTCTACCGGAATACCCCGGTGAGCCGGAAAACGTGTTTGCGCGAAGCAAACAACGTTTCTCGGTGAGTTCCGGCTGCATCAGCCAGTACCTTGCAGAGCAGGCTGACTGTGCAGTTAAGGATACCCTCCCGGCAGCGCAGGGACAAGCCCCAGACCCTCATCTTCCGCGGAGCGACATCGGCTCAGGCAGCCGTCACAGCACAAAAACAGGGACTTTCAGCCACCGACTCCATCGATCTCGCGCCGCGCCTGACGATCGGACACCCGTGGGACTGCCCGGCGTCATGGAGATTCCCTAGACTCGCTCGCCATGACTGTCGAGGCGGCCACGAGTTCGTTTGACGTCTCTACCATCGCACTGCTCGCGGGGCTGATGACGGCTGCCGGGTTGTGTCAGCGCGTGCTCGGTTTCGGTTTCGCGCTACTGTCGCTGGCAGGCCTCGGACAGATCTTCGACATCCGCACGGCCAATGTGATCGCGTCGCTCGTAGCGATCGCACCGTTGACGCTGATTTACGTGGAGTTCCGTCGCGATCTCGATCGTTCCCTGTTCACAACCGCGGTGGTCGCGGCCGCGCTGGGGTTGGTTTCCGGTCTGGTTCTGTTCGAGAACCTCGATGAGGGGTGGCTGGTGCGGGGCACGGGGGTGATCATTCTGCTGATTGCGGTCGAGACGCTGCTACATCGTGATGCCGGGCGGCCACCGACTTCGGCCTCCAGTCACGCGCGCCTGTGGAGTGGTGTGGCCGGATACGTCAGTGGCCTCTTGGGAGGGGCGGTGGGAATCCCCGGTCCGCCAATCGTCGCGTTTGCTTCGCGGCAAACCTGGAGTCCCGATGAGTTCCGCTCGTTCGTCGGCAGCTTCTTTCTGTGCATCGCAGGGATCAAGGCGGTGGGGCTGAGCGGTCGCGGCTGGGTGGATGCCGACATCGTTCGCTGGACGCTGGTCGGCGTGCCATTCGCTCTGCTGGGCTTCGTGCTGGGTCGTGTTGTGTCACGACATCTGCGGGCGGAGCACTTCCGGGTCGTCGTGCTGGTGTTTCTGGGGGTCAGTGCCGTCGGTATGATCGTCCGTTGACGGCGCTTGGTTGGGCAGGTACGTTGACAGGTCTTCGGGCAGTTTCTCCAGGAGGTGACGGACTCGCGAATTCGACTGGGGTCAGGCGGTCGCGTTCGGTGCCGAAACCGCCACGATCCCTATTGCTGCGGATGCCGATGCCCGGCAGTTCCAGCACACCGATCCGTCAGCCACCATGTTTCTCCGGTTGGGTCAATTCGTCAGCCGCTGGTGGCAGGCCACGCTCATCGTCTGGGTGCTGCTGACCTGGCTGGTGGTGCAGGCCAGTCCCGAATGGTCCGATGTGGTCCAGGACGGGGAGTTCGTCTTTCTCCCCTCGTACGCGCCCAGTCGGGTGGCCGGGCGGTTGTACGAGGAGGCCTTCCCGGGAAGTCTGCAGGAGCAGCTGGCCGAGGAGGGGGGGGTCCAGCAGGACGCGCTGGGCAGCAACATCGTGCTCATCGTCCGTCGCAAGGACGGACTGACCGACGAAGACCGGAAGTTCGTCGAGCAGGTGCTGCTGCGGGATCTGGAAGGAATTGCGCGGACGACCGGTGCCGCCTATGTCCTGCCGGGTCATCATTCGGATGAGCCGCCCGAGGGGAGCGAGGCCGTCGAGCTTCCGGAACCTGAGCGAATCATCAAGGCGATCTGGACCCCGAATGATGCGCGGATCGGTCCTCTGCTGGTGAGTGAGGACGGTCGCGCGCTGCTGGTCCTCATCGAGCTGAAGTCGGAGTTTCTCGACCGTGGCAATGTGCGCGTCATCGAGCGGATTGAAGATCGGGTCGCGGACCTCACCGATCTGAACCGGCATCCCGAGCACCGTTATCTGGTGGGCCTCGACATCAAGATCAGCGGGTCGGCGACGGTGGGTCGAGACATGCTGCATGCCGAGGAACAGAGCGCCGCCAATACCGAGTGGTTTACGAAACTGCTGGTGGTTGTGCTGCTGTTTCTGATCTATCGCGCCCCGGTGCTGACGCTGATTCCGCTGATGACCGTCGGGTTGGCCGTGGAGATGTCACTGCGGCTGCTGCGCATCATGGCGGGAGCCGGCTGGATCGGCCTCTTCAACGGGATCGAGGTGTACGTGACGGTCGTGGTCTATGGGGCCGGCGTGGATTACTGCCTATTTCTGATCGCACGCTACAAGGAGGAACTGGACAACGGGCGATCGCTGGAAGACGCGATTGCTGAAGCCGTTCACCGTGTGGGAATCGCGCTGGCCACAAGTGCCGGCACAAGCATCTGTGGCATCGGGATGATGGGGTTTGCCGAGTTCGGCAAGTTTCGTCAGGCGGGGTTCGCGATCTCGTTCGGTCTGTTCGTCGTGCTCTGTGCCGCGGTGACCTTCACACCGGCACTCTTGAGAATGTTCGGCAGCTGGGCCTTTTGGCCGGAGATGCCGCTGGAGCAGATCGAACCCGAGGGGGAGTTGCGGCGTCAACCAAGTCTGCTGGCGTTCCTGCGGGAGCAGCGCTGGCTGGAGCGCGGGTGGCAGCGGGTGGCCGATCTGGTCGCGGCGCGACCCGCGACCGTGTTCCTGTGCAGCGTCGCCCTCATGCTGCCGTTTGCCGTGATCGCGCTGTTGCATCACACGCAGCTGAGTTACGGACTGCTGAGCGATCTGCCGCAGGAAGACGCGAGTGTTGTGGGGGCGAACGCGGTGCAGGAGCACTTCCCAGCCGGCGTCGGTGGGCCCGTGACCATCCTGCTGCATCATCCTGAACTGAATCTGCCTCACGGGACTGAGGCCACGCGTCAGAGCGTGGCCATCGGCGAGGGAATTGCGCGGCAGTTGACAGAAGCGCTGGAGGCCGAGCGGGACCGCTTGCAACTGGCGGACATCCGGACCCAGGAGAACCCGCTGGGGATCAGCCCTGTCAGCCAGCAGTATGTCCGGGAACAGTTGCGCGGCGGAATCTTCGGAGGTCGTGGGGCGATCATCCGCAACCATGCGCGCAAGACGTATCTCAGCCATGATGGTCCCCACGCGGGAGATATCATCCGGCTGGATCTGGTGTTCGATGTCGATCCGTTCTCACGGGACAGCATCGATCTGTTGAATGATGTCGAGGCGGTGATTCGCGAGGCACTGCCACGGGCCTTCGCAGTTCTGGACCCCGAGGTGGAAGGGGAGGCCGAAACGACACTCCTCGGGGAGGAGGGGGCGTCCGCGTCCCAAGAGGTGGCGCCGGCCATCTCACCGAGAGTCGCGGCGCTCGCGGCGGAGACCGGTGTCTACAGCATCGGAACGACGCCCAGCGTTCGCGATCTGAAGAACGTCACCGATCGCGATCAGGTCCGCATCGATCTGCTGGTGGTGATCGCCGTCTATGTCGTGCTGGTGCTGCTGCTGCGGCGACCGGCAATCTGCCTGTATCTCATCATCAGCGTCGTGTTCAGCTACCTCGTCACGCTGGGAGTGACGTACACCGTCTTCTGGGCGTTGCATCCCGACGAGTTTCCGGGGTTGGACTGGAAGGTGCCGATCTTCCTGTTCACGATCCTGATCGCGATGGGAGAGGACTACAACATCCTGCTGATGTCGCGCGTCGAGGAAGAGCAGCCGACGCATGGCCCGGTGGGTGGTGTGCTCGTCGCCCTCACGCGGACCGGAAGCATCATCTCGAGCTGTGGCGTCATCATGGCCGGCACGTTCGCCACCCTGATGACGGGCACGCTGATGGGCATGATCGAGCTGGGTTTCGCGCTGGCTTTCGGCGTGCTGCTCGATACCTTCGTCGTGCGACCGATCCTCGTGCCCGCGTACCTGGTGATGCTCCACAGTGGGCGGTTCGGCCGCTGGGGGAAATGGCTGGGGGCGTTGGAGGAGGATCCGGCGGCTACGCCAGCACCTGACCTGCCCGAATGACGATCTGCGTCTGGAAGCGGTCCCCGGGGGCGAGCGTCTGCCAGCCAGCGTCGATCCCTGCCTGCTCCAGGTTGATCGCGTCCGTCACACAGGTGTACGGTTCCATGCACACCGCATCCATCCAGGGGGGCGTGAACACCACCAGTTCGCGGAAGTCCCGGGGGAAGAGCTGGGCGACCTGCAACCCGGTGCGCTGATCCATCACCAGCGTTTCAATGACTTCCCCCGTAGCCGTCAATCCCGTGAGAACATGATCGAGACGACGGCCGGTGACCGGCTCTCCCCGTCGCAGATCGGTGACGTCATCGACCTGCCTGCGGATCCCGGTCGGCAGGCAGTCGACCAGCTCCCATTCTTCGTCAGCCGGCGTGACCATGAGGCAATCGGCGACGCTGCTGTCGGCAGCGAGCGGCAGCCGGAAGTAGGCATGCGTCCCCAGTCCCCAGGGGAGCAGCTCCTCCGACGGATTCTCGACGGTGAATTCCGCTGCGAGCGTTCCGCCCCGGACGGTATAGCGCAATTCGAGAATGTAGTCCGCCGGCCAGTGCTCGTAGAGGTCGGGGGCATCCACGCTCAACTGAAAGCAGCCGGTCACGCTGTCCTCATCCTGGCTCAGCACCCGCCAGGGTCGGTCGAGGCAGAACCCATGCAGACTGTGCGGATGACCGGGCGTCAGAGGGAGCTGATAGTCGCGACCCTGCCAGTGGAAGCGGCCGTCGCGGATGCGATTGGGAAACGGAAACAGGATGGGGATGCCGCTGTGGCTGGGAGAGCCGCTGCCCGCCTCGAAGCCAGGCTGCGAGGCAATGACGTCGACGGTCCGTCCACCGACATCGGCCAGAAACTGGTAACAGTTGAATCCGCGATCGACAGCGATGGCCGCCATCGCACGGGAGCGAGGGTCCTGGATTTCGACAATGGACATGGCGCAGGGTGTTCTCGGGGCGTGGGGTGCAGATCTTTAGCCGACGGGGGAGGCTCGCAGATCGCTAGAGTCGTTGCAAGCTTGTCCACAGCGCTGCATCGCCCGGAGCAGATACGGCCACACTGGGCGCGCTGGGATTCCTCAACGGCATGGGAATGCTCGCCTGCTTCTCGGTTCCCTTGCATTTCGGGGACTGTAGCCACTTAATGCAGATGAGCCTTCACAGGAGGAAAGTGCGTCCGACTCGCCAGTCTCATTTGATTTCAGGTGATTCCGACGATGAGCCCAGAGTTGCTTTTCGAGTCTGGGCGTCGGGTCACTGATCGCCCTGCAGACGCCCCTGAAGCGACAGGGGGGCGCCGTCAAGTTCGCCGCAGTGCAGGGGCCGGTGATGCGAATCCTCCGCGCCGTGCGACTGGACATGGTGCTCGACATCGATGAAGATCTCGAGCTCGTTCGGCAATCCTTTCAAGAGACCGGACCGCAAACACAGCCATAGGGGACGGGGATGAATATGACTGCCGCCCAGTGGGCGCTTGTCGGGTGTGTCGCGGTTCTGTCCCTGCTGCACGTCGGGCTCTACGTGACTCTGCAGAGGCTGAAGAAACAGGTCCAGGATCTGGAGGAGCGAAGCAAGTAATCGCGCGTCCATGTCTTCGCGAGGGGCGCAGTTACGCCGCGGCGTTGCTCACCCGGAAGTGGCCGTCCTCCGAAACGTCGTCGAACCGCACGGTCAGCCGTTTCGAGACGCCCGCCTGCTCCATGGTGACGCCGTACAGGCGATCCGCGGCGGTCATCGTCGGTTTGCGGTGGGTGATGACAATGAACTGCGTGGTGTCGCGGAATTCGAGGAGGACGCGCTTGTAGCGGTCGACGTTCGCCTCATCGAGGGCTGCGTCGACCTCGTCGAGAATGCAGTAGGGACTCGGTTTGCTGCGGAACATGGCGAAGAGCAGCGCCACGGCCGTCAGGGTTTTCTCGCCTCCCGAGAGCAGAGTGATGCTGCGGAGTTCTTTGCCCGGCGGTCGGGCAACGATGTCGATGCCGCATTCCAGGACATCGTCGGGATCTTCGAGGACGATGTCTGCCTCGCCGCCACCGAACAGCTTGCGATACAGCTCGCGGAAGTGTCCGCGGATGGCCTCGAAGGTTTCCACGAACAGCCGGCGACTCTCGACATTGATGCGACGGATGATGTCCTCAAGCGTGGACTTCGCTTCCTGCAGGTCGGCGAGCTGACCACTCAGTTCGTTGAAGCTCGACTCCAGTTCGTCGAGGTCCTGCAGGCTGTCGGTGTTGATGGCTCCCAGATGCTTGATGCGCCGCCTCAGCTTCTCCACATGGGCCTCGATCTCGGGACGCACGTCCTCGAAGGAGGGCTCGTCCGCCGACTGTTCTGCGGCTTCGATCTCCTCCGGGTTGAACGGCTCGTCGGCCACTGCGGTCTCATCGTTGTCACGGGTGTCGTCCGTCGGGTCCGTGTTCCCGCGGCGCGCGACTTTGTCCTGCCGCTGTGCCAGCATCAGGCGATACGCCGAGATCCCCTGCGCCACCAGTTCCTGCAGTTCGAGTTGATACTCCTCGCGGAGCCGATCTTCGAGACTGGTTACGAGGTGCCGAAGGTCGCGCGATTCAATCTCTGTTTCGTGAATGGCCTTGGAGAACTTGCGCACCTGTTCGCGTCCCTGCTCCTGTTGACGCTGGATCGTGCGTCGCTGCTGGCGCAACTGATCCCGTTCGCGGAACAGTGACTTAGACTGTCGGTCGAACTCGTCGGTGTGCAAATACAGTTCGGCCAGGATCGACTGGGCCTCGAGGACCTGTCGCGTCATCTGCTGCCGCTTCCGCGCGGCGGCGTGCAGTTGCACAGCCGTCTCTTTGCGTTGTGCCACCCGGGCCTCGTGTTCCTGGGCGAGTCGTTCGTGGCTTGCCCCGAGGGCATGCAGCCGCTCCTCGTGTTTCGCCAGTTCGAGCTGCTGCGCCTTGAGGGACGATTCGAGATCTTCGAGTTCCTGGCGGATCTGCTGGCAGAGTCCCTCGTCATGTTCGAGATCGGCATCGATCCGCTCCAGCGTCAGTGTCTGAGCGGCGATGGACTGGCGATGTTCGTCAATCTGCTCGCCGATGGCGTGTGCCTGGGCGATCTGTGTGGCGATCTCCCGGGAGATCGCCTGCGACTCGCGCTGCAGCCGCTCATGCTCCGTCGCGGTCGCGGTCTGCTGTGACTCGCAGGTAGCCTGCGCGGCGAGACCGGCGCGGAGCATCGCCTGACGCTGCGGCAGGTCGTCATCAAATTCGGCACGGGACTGTCCGAGCTCGGCCAGCTCCTGCTCTGCCGCCGCGATGCGGGCCTGGATGGTCCGCAGGTCGGACTTCAGCTTTCTCAGCTCGCTCTTGCGGGAGATGACCGCCGTTTCTGGTGGGGCGTGACCGACGAACAGGCAGCCCTGGGCATCGACCAGTTCCCCCTGAAGAGTGACGAACCGCAGCGACGGTCCGTACTTCCGGGACAGCCGACGGGCGGTATCCAGCGTCTCGACGATCCAGGTATCGCCCAGCAGCTGTCCGGCGAGCTGCGGGACTTCCGACTGCGAGACCAGGCGATCAGCGCGACCCGTCACACCGGGCTCGACCGACAGGTCGGGCAGGGGCATGCAGGCACTGTCGGCGGCGCTCTCGTTCTGCTTCCCGGATGGACCCGCTTCAGCATCGCCGACTTCGAAGAAGCCGACGCGGCCTGCCACCCTCGCCAAAGCGCTGTTGAGGTACTCGACGAGTGGTTCGAGATCGTCGATCACCAGCAGTTGCACGCGGGGTCCGAGGGCGACCTCCAGCAGCGGCGCGTCGTCGAGTTCGGCCTGCAACAGATCCCCCACGCTGCCACGAATGAGATTCCAGGGCGGTGCGGGAGCCTCGGCGGCAAGTTTGAGAATCTCCCGGACACCGAGATTGAGTCCCTCCTGCCGCTGATCGAGGTCTTCGAGCAGTTGCTGACGCGCGAGACTGGCACTGCGTTGCTCGCGCCAGAGGGCGAGCTGGTGCTCAACCGCAACAGCTTCACCATGCAGTCGCTGTAATCCCTGCCGGCTCTCGTCCACCAGCGCCTGTGCCCGGTTCACCTCCTGGACGGCCTGCTGCGTTGCCTGTGCCCGGACCTCCAGTTCCTGGGCGGTGTTTTCGAGTGCTTCGTGCACCCGGGCCAGGCGATCTACGGCCGCCGCATGAGCCAGGTTCGCCGCTTCATTCCGCGATTCCAGCGCCACCAGTTCGTGGGAGTACCGCGTCCGTTGCTCCAGCAGCGTGGCCCGCTCGGTGCGGAGCTGGTGCATCGCCTGTCCGGCGGCGTGCAATTGCGCCTGCAGTTCGACGAGTTGCCGTTCGCGGAGTTCCAGCGCCTGCTGTCGTTCGGTGAACTGAGTCTCCAGTCGCACCAGTTGCTGCCCGGCGTCCGCCAGTTCGCGGTGGACGGAAGTCACCTGTCGATGAAGGACCTGCTGCTGCTGGCGCAACCGGTCGATTTCGGCTTCGCGCTCGGCACTCTGTGCAGCGTGATGACGGATGGCGGATTCCTCGGCGGCGATCGCCTCGCGGTTGCTGCTTCGCTGCCGCTCGCTCTCGCGCAGTCGGTCGTCCAGTTCCTGGGAAGTGATGTCGAGTTCCAGGAGCTGCTGATCGAGGCCGTTGAGTTGTGCATCGAGCCGAGTGAGGGATTCGTTCTGCCCGGCGAGTCGCGCGCTGATCTCCACCTGCCGCTCGGTCGATTGCCGGTAATCATCGGCGGCGATCCCGGTCCACCATTCGCGCAGCTCGGCGGCGAGTTCGCGGTATTTCGCCGCCTTGGTAGCCTGTGAGCGGGTGGCGTTGAGGCGCGCCTCGGTCTGCTCGACAATGTCGGTCAACCGCACCAGGTTCTGGTCGACCCGTTCCAGTCGGCGAAGCGCCTCGATCTTGCGCGCCTTGTACCTGCTGATGCCGGCCGCCTCTTCGAAGACCACGCGCCGCGTGGCGGGGTTGGCCTGCAGGATCTGATCGACGCGCCCCTGCTCGATGATGCTGTATGCCGCGGTGCCGGCTCCGGTCCCCATGAACAGCTCGCGCACGTCCTTCAATCGCACGACCGCGCTGTTGATCAGGTACTCCGAATCGCCACTGCGGTACAGGCGCCGGCCGATCTTCACTTCGGCGCTGTCGACGGGCAGGTAGCCGCTCGTGTTGTTGAACGTCAGGGAGGCTTCGGCGAAGCTGCTGGGCTTGCGTCCGGCGGAGCCGTTGAAGATGACGTCGGTCATCTCCTTGCCGCGCAGACTCTTTGCGCTCTGGTCGCCGAGAATCCACTTGATTCCATCGACGACATTGCTCTTGCCACTGCCGTTCGGTCCGACGACGCACGTAATGCCATCGGCAAAGTCGAACGCGGTCCGCTCGGCAAAGCTTTTGAATCCGAACAATTCGAGGGACTGGAGCATGCGAAGGGATTCAGGGGATCTCACGGCCGAAGCCGACAGCGGCGTGGGGGCCGTGCCGGCTTCAGAAACCTGTTGTCGGACCGCACGATTTCAACCGTTACCGCGTGTCGACCGGGATGTCTTCATTCTGAAAGGGCTCGTCCGTGTCTGCCGGCAGGGCTTCTTCCGAATCCGCGGGAAGGGGTGTCTCGCCCGGCTCCAGCTCGTCGGGATCTTCGGGGCCCTGGCCTGTCGCCGGGAACATGCCCGGTGACTGGACGCGGTTGCCGACACGCGTTGCCGCGGCGGCCTGTGCGCCGTCTTCCACCTGTCGGTAGTAGACGCGTCCCGCCTGCGGCAAGGCGTCGATGGCGATCTTGCCGGGCAGGTTGTGTTGCCGTTCCGCCTGCACGAGCATCTGGACGACATCGGGATAGGACGCCCCCATGGCGACCACCGCTTCGATCACGTCCGAAATCCGCGGATCCAGTTCGAGCCGCTGATCCTCCTCGCCCGGTTCATACCGGCTGAGGACGAGCTTGTTCGCACCCGGGGGGGAGGTCAGCCAGATGCGCTGTCCCGCCTTGATGGTCATCGGCAGACGGAAGTGTTGATCGCCACCGAACAGAACGATCTCGGCCAGACGTCGCTGAGTGACATGAATCATCGGTTCCGCATCGCAGTCGACGACATGGAGCTTGAACTGCTTGTTGAGTAGCTTCCCCGGGATGGTGGCATCGTTCGGGTTGAGTGTCGTCAGAGCCCGGAAGGCACCATAGCGGGTTTCGATACTGGGATGATGCATCAGCGCGGTCAGTTGGGAGTGGGCTTCACCCCCATCGAGCGTGGCCATGGCTGCGAAAGCGAACACGCGAAACGCGCGGTGCTGCGCTGCTGCCTCGGCCAGGACATCGACGCCCGACTCGTCATCCAGATAGGCGAGAGCCTCGGCCGCATGGAAGCGGGATTCGAAGGAGGGTGAACTCAACGCCGCCTTGAGGACCGGAATGGCCTCGGTGCCGATGGCTTCCAGTTGGATGGCCGACTCCAGTGCCGTGGGACCATTGAGCAGCTCCCGGCTGAGCCGCTGAATTCGCAGGTGTCGTTCGACGGGAGACTCGTTGAAGGCGATGTGGCGAACGCACTCCATATAGCGGGAATCGTTCTCGTGGTAGGTCGGATGCACGCGGAGGACGATGCGGGTATCGGTTTCCGGATTCGCGAGCGGCCGACGGATGCCATAGTCGTCGAAGTCGTGAAAGCGTTCGCCGATCTTCTTGGCGATTCGGGTGGCCATGCGCACGCTGCGGTAGTCACTCTTGAGATACATGGTGAGGTTGCGTTCATCACCGATGTAGACCGCCCCGCCGGGGATCGTGCCGCGTTTGAGCATGGCCACGCTTGTGGAGTCTTCTCCGTCGCCCGCGATCAGAATCGGTCCGGCGGCCTTGGCGAGAATGTCTCCCTGAAGAACACCTTCCCCTTCCACGAGGGCCTGTTCGGCGAGGTCACACTTCAGCAGCCAGCCACCGGCCAGCGAGGTGGCTTCACTCCCCTCCGGGAGCCGGACCTGCACATCGAAGGTCTCGCCCTTCTTCATCAGCGGGGGCAACATCGCCCGGACGATCACCAGCGCGGTCGAAGGGGACTGCAGGACCTTGTTCGGTTCCTCAATCCGCCACTTGCGCATATTGTCGAGCAGCGCCTTGCGGTAGTTCGAGCTGGGGGAATCTCCTCCGGTGCCGTCCAGCTTGGTGACCAGGCCGACACCTTCGAGCACCACCATCTTGTACCCGGAGATCGTGGTGTAGTCGCCGATCAGGGGCGTCTTACCCGACTTGCGGGCATCCTCCACCACCTTGGCGAGCGGTTCTTCCGCTTGCTCCTCCTCCGGACTCTGCAGCCGGAACAGGTCGAGATCGCTGCAGCCGATCATCGTCGTGAGGACGATGCCGAACATCAGACGGGCAAGGTGGTGAGACATGGCGCAAGGTTCCCGGTTCGCGTCGGCAGGGACGCACACGGATGATCGACGCAGTTTGTGCCTCTGTGCGCAAGTGCGCTCGGACACGCTGTGACATCGACAGGAGTTGTGAGTTTGGGATTCAGCGATGAGAGGGGGCAGGAACATAGGAGGGGCGTCCGGGGTCGTCAATATGGAAAGCCGGACACCCCGTGCTGTCACCGATCGGCAGATTCCGCCGGTTTTCGGTGGTGTCCGGCCGGAACGCGACCTCCCATTCGGGATTCCGTCGATACGGGGGTCTGTCGGGGTGGTGAATTGGCGGCCGCCGATCAATTCCCCCACTCATCCGGCTCCGTGTGATTCGGCAAACGCTGCCGGTGCAGGCAGGGTTGAGGGCCGGCATCCGGGGGCGGCCGACTCTCCGCCGGGGGGAATGGCGTGATCTCGCATCAAGGGTATGCTCGGCCTCAGGCACCCGGCGCTTCGCACAGGGATTCAGTGGTGCCAGGGAGTCATCGACGCGACGATGGTGCTATAGTGCCCACAGGTGTGAACCGTGTCCCGGTCAATCTGCACGAGGGGTGTTGAGATGCAACGCGTAGTGCCGGTCCTCGTGCTCATCTCTGTCGTCGGAAGTTCCGCCCGGGCGCAGTCGCCGACGGTTGTCGAGACTCATGGTCAACTGGCCGTCCAGGGGACGCAACTCGTGGATGCCCAGGGAGAGCCGGTGGTGCTGCGCGGCATGAGTTTCGGGTGGCATGTCTGGTGGCCTCAGTTCTAGAACGCCGAGGCGGTGAAATGGCTGCGGGATGACTGGCACTGCACCGTGCTGCGGGCGGCGATGGGTGTTGAACCGGGCGGGCGGCTATCTGCAGTCCCCGGAAGCATCCAAGAAGCTCGTCAGGACGGTCGTGGATGCCTGCATCGAAAACGGCATCTACGTGATCATCGACTGGCACGATCACCACGCCACGAGCACACCTCGAACAGTCCAAAGCCTTCTTTGTGGAAATGGCCAGGGCGTATGGTCACCATCCCCAACGTGATCTACGAGATCTACAACGAACCGGAGACGAGAGTCCTGGGATGCGGTCAAGGCCTATTCGGAAACGATGATCGCAGCCATCCGCGAGGTCGATCCCGGACAACATCATTCTGGTCGGCAGCTCCTCACTGGGATCAGGATGTGCATCTGGCGGCAGACGACCCGATCACGGGGGTCACGAATATCATGTACACGCTGCACTTCTATGCGGCCACGCACAAGCAATGGCTTCGCGAACGTGGTGACTACGCACTCCAGCAGGGACTGCCCCTGTTTGTCTCCGAGTATGGAGGTTGTGAAGCCTCCGGTGACGGGCCGCTCGACATGAAGGAATGGAATGCCTGGATCGAATGGATGGAGGCCCATCAGATCAGTTGGTGCAAGTGGTCAGTGGCCGACAAGAACGAAACCTGTTCCGTGCTGGTCGCTGGCGCGAACGCGACGGGCGGCTGGGAGCTGAGCGACCTCAAACCATCCGGCCAGCACACGCGGAAGCTGCTGCGCGAGCTCAACGGCAGCGAGAGTGCCGATTGAAGACTGGCGCTGCGCCACTGGGCACAGACAGTGGCACGCCGCACCGGGCGTCAATCGTGCCCTTTTCCTGCACACGGGACCTGCCCGCTCAGCTCCACAACGCCGTGTGTCGAACTGGCAGAGTTCGCAGTGAATGCAGGAATGTCGGGCGGAACGATTTCGTGATCGCGTCGGCACAGCGTATGATCGAGTTCGGGACCGACGCGTTGAGGGCATCAGGCGGAGTGATGGTCCGGCGGCGAATGCGTCCCACTCAGGGAAGAGGCGGCCCGGATACGAAGCACACGCCCATCCTCTGGAGGCTTGGTTATGTCGCGCACTCTCACACGTCGTCAGGCTCTGTGGACCACAGCCTCGGCTGGTGCAGCCCTTGGAATGGGTGATCTGGCGTTTCTTCGCGATCTGCCGCTGGTGTCGGCAGACGAAACGGTGCTGGATCCCGCTGTGGTGCGTCTCGATCCAAGCATCGAGCCGGTGGTGCAGCTGCTGGAGGAGACCCCCCGGGATGAACTGCTCGAGGTGGTTGCGGAGCGGATCCGTGGGGGGCTGAGCTATCGGGAACTGCTGGCCGCGATGCTGCTGGCCGGCGTGAGGAACATCGAACCGCGACCCTCGGTGGGGTTCAAGTTCCATGCGGTGCTGGTGGTGAACTCGTGTCACCTGGCGAGCCTCAGTTCCCCGCCGGAGCATCGGTGGCTGCCGATCTTCTGGGCACTCGACGACTTCAAGAGTTCGCAGGCCCGTGACGATCGCGAGCGGGGCTGGACCATGCCGCCGGTCGACGAGTCGGCCGTGCCACGTGCCCATCAGGCCCGGGACATGTTCATCTCGGCCATGGACAACTGGGACGAGTCGGCCGTCGATGCCGCCGTCGCGGGACTGGCGAGGACAGCAGGGGCCAATGAGATCTACGAACTGTTCTACCGGTATGGTGCCCGGGATTTCCGGTCGATCGGCCACAAGGCCATCTTCGTGGCCAACAGCCGGCGCACGCTGGACTGCATCGGCTGGCAGCACGCGGAGCCGGTGTTGAGGTCGCTGGCGTATGCTCTGCTGAATCACGAGGGATCGAACCCGGCTGACCGGGATGACCCCGCCGACCGACCGTTTCGCCGTCATACCGAACTGTTGCCGTCGCTGCCGCCCGACTGGCTCGACGGTCAGCCCGACGACGGAGCCGTGGTGTCGTTGCTCTCGACGCTCCGCAGCGGGACCGACGAGGAGGTTACGAATCACATGGTCGAATTGCTCAACGGCGGCACCAGTCCGCAGTCGATCTGGGATGCCCAGTTCGTCTTTGCGGGTGAACTGCTGATGAAGCAGCCGGCCATTGTCGCATTGCATGCCGTCACGACCAGCAACGCGGTCCGCCACGCGTTTCAGTCCAGTGGCAACAACGAGACACGGCTGCTGTTGCTGCTGCAGAACGGGGCCTTCCTGTCGATGTTTCGCGATGCGCTGCCCGGACGAGGGAACGTCCGGGACGTGACGATCGAAGCCCTTGCGAGCGCGGACACGGCGGTCGATGACGCGCCGACACCCGCATCCATCTTTGCCGAGCTCAGCCGGGATCCCATGTCGGCCGCCCGTGCAACGCAGTCGTATCTCAATGGATCGGGATCGGCAGAAGCACTGATCGACGCGGCGCGCGTGCTGGTGTTCCTCAAGGGGAACGATGCGCATGACTACAAGTTCAGCTCGGCCGTGCTGGAGGACTACTATCACATCTCTCCGGCGTGGCGGAACACGTACCTGTCGGCGAATCTGTTCAAGCTGCGCGGCTCGGGGCAGAAGGACAACGAACTCGTCCAGCGGACCCGGGCCGCGCTGAGTTGAGCGTGTGCCCTGCGCGTGTGGCACCCTCGATCAGCCTTCAACACCGTCGGCGCTGGACCCACAGGCCGATGACCGCCAGCGCGAACAGCCAGTGGGTCTCGGCTTCGGGAACCGACGCCTGCTGCTGCGACTGCGTGGGGATAGTGAAGGCTGTGGCATCGAGCTGGCCGTTGGTGAGCACAGACTCCCCGTTCGCGTTGGTCACCCAGTTGGTGGTGATATTCTGGATCAGCGAGTTGTAGTCTCCAAACGACGTCAAGCCGGTCCGGACTCCGCGATACTCGCCGCCGTCAATGTCGCTATTGGTCGGATTCAATAGCAGGGCCGTCGTGCCAAGCGTCAACCCTGTACCCAGCAGAGTCCCTGTGCCATCTGCGGAGTTGCTGTCGTAGTCCACCGGCTTATTGGAGATGGCGGCGAGGAATGTGAAGGAGCTAGGCACGAGTGGAGTTCCTGTGTACGCGAGAATGGTATTCCCGGCGGCGCTGATGAACAGATTGTTGGTCTGGTTCGGATCCTGAATAATCTGCCCGGTGTTGACCTGAATCGGCTTTGACGAGCTATTCTGAGTATCGGTGAGGACGACCACCGAGCCGGCCGGAACCGGCGTCGTGGCCTCCCAAGTGAGGCTCCCTTCTGCACTGGACACCGGCGCCGCGAACTTTGTGCCCGTCCATTCGTCGGCATGAAGATGAATCCGCTGGCCGATCATGAGGTCGACGAACGTGACAAACGCCACATCATCATTGCCATCCGCGTTGAAGCCGACGAAGGCGATGTCACCCGGCCCGAGGACCGCTGCAAATGAACTGACCGGAAGCAGCAGGACGGCACACACGGCAATCGTCCATCGAGCAGCAGATGAGGGGGGAGAGTCGATCATGAGGCACCTCCAGAGGTATGGTTAACTTGGGTAGGCGTGGTGCTCCAGGGGAGACAACAGCCAAGATAAACTGGATTGCCCCATTTTTTCAATCTTACGCAAGACTCCTTTGTCGACGCCTGTACGGTCGAGTCCTGAGGTCGGCGACCGTCCGCTCTGCGGCAGCGAACGCCCAGAGGAATTGTGCCTCTGGCGGCTGCCGAGTTCTTCGCGCGGCAGGCAGACGGCACAGCTTTGGGCACTGCCGTTTCCCTGGATGTCCAGCCGGTCCCTGACCCACCCGGATCCGGCTGCGTGGTTGTCAAGTGGTGATGTGTTACAGTGACTCTCCGCAGACATGTGGATCGGCGATCCACGGCGGTACGTCGTCACTTGGGGAGTCCCAGCCATGCGAGAGCAAGAGGAAGACACGCTGGTGTACGCACCGGCGCAGTCGTTCGCCGACACCTTCTTCGTGCCGGCCGATGGGTCGGCGGCGCTGACCTTCGGGGCCGCGACACATGTGGGGCATGTCCGTGCCCGCAACGAAGATCAGTTCGCGGTGTTGCGGCTGCGACGTGCGGTGGAACTGCTGCTGTCGAGTCTGGATCCACAGGAGCTGCAGGTTCCCGAGACCAGTTCGTACTCACTGGTGGTCGCCGATGGCATGGGGGGGATGAAGTCGGGTGACTATGCCAGTCGCCTGGCCCTGCAGACGATGCTGGAGCTGACGGGGCAGGCCAGCAGTTGGGTCATGCGGTTTCGTGACCTCGATGCTCACCAGATTCAGCAGCGGGCCGAGGCCTACGTCAAGCGGATTCACACCACGCTGCAGGAGCACAGTCATGCGGATGCCTCCCTGCGGGATATGGGGACAACGTGGACCTCGGCTCACCTCTGCGGGCTGCATGCCGTGATCGTGCACCTGGGAGATTCCCGCGCGTACCTGATGCGCGGCGGGCAACTCGAGCAGGTGACGCGCGATCAGACCATGGCGCAGGACCTGATCGACGCGGGCATGGAACCGAACAGCGTGAAGAAATTCGGTCATGTGCTGACGAACAGCTTCGGTGGGGGCAGCGATTCTGCATCGGCGACGGTGCTGACGCTGGAACTGCAGACCGGTGATCAGTTGTTGTTGTGCACCGACGGTCTTACCGACATGGTTGCCGATGCAGAGATTGCCGCCGAATGCTCACAGGGGCGAGATCCGCAGGCGACGTGTGATGTGCTGGTGCAGCGGGCCTTGACCAACGGAGGCAAGGACAACGTCACCGTTGTGCTCGCACAGGTGGACAGTCCCGCCGACTGACGTGCAAAGCCGCGGGGCCTCAGGCCTCGCCACTGATGGCGCTGGTGAGGATCGACTCTTCGGTCCACTCCGCCGCTGGCCGGACCTCCTGTACCCGCCCGCGGCTCATGACGGCGATCCGATCGCAGACCGCCATCAGTTCCGTAAAATAGGAGCTGATGAACAGGACCGACTTGCCGGCCGCCGCCAGTTCTCCGATCAGCCGGTAGATCTCGGCCTTGGTTGCGACATCGATCCCCCGCGTCGGCTCATCGAGCAGCAGAACATCGGCTTGCTGATGCAGTACGCGGGCCAAGGCGACCTTCTGCTGATTGCCTCCGGAGAGTTCGACGACCGGCTGACGAGGGGACCGGGCCTTCACGCGCAACTGCTGCATCCAGTTCTCGACAGCGGCCGTCCGCTGCCGCCCGTTGAGCCAGCCCCAGCGGGCGTACGGCGTCAACCGGCTGAGGGTCAGGTTGTCCGTGATGGAACGGACCTGGGCCAGCCCTTCCCCTTTGCGGTCTTCGGAGACGAAGCCCAGTCCGGCTGCGATGCGGGCGCGGGGAGTGGCTGCCGGTGCGAGCGTCCCAATCGTCACTGCGCCCCGGACGACCGCGTCCAGCCCGAACAGGCAGCGCAACAACTCGGTCCGTCCAGCCCCGACAAGTCCCGTAATACCCAGGATCTCGCCGCGGCGAAGCTCGAACGACACATCCTCGGGCAGCAGGCGTCCACTCAGTCCGCGGACGCGGACGCGCACCTCGCCGGGTTGATGGGGGACTGCCGGGAACAGCTCGGCCACGTCGCGGTCGACCATCAGCCGCACGAGGTCCCGTTCGCTGACATCCTGCAGCAGGCCGCCACCGACCGACTGGCCGTCGCGCAGCACCGTATAGCGCTGGGCGATGCTGCGGACCTCTTCAAGAAAGTGGCTGATGTAGACAATGCCCAGACCCTGACGCCGCAGCGACTCGATTACGATGAATAACCGATCGACATCCTGCCGGGTGAGCGAACTGGTTGGCTCGTCGAACACGATCACCTGCGCCTCCATGACCAGCGCCCGGGCGATCTCGACCAGTTGCCGGGCTGCCATCGGCAGCCGGTGCACAGGCGTCTGGGGCTCGAGGTCCGGATGTCCGAGGCTCTCGAGCACGTCGCGGACGCGGCGGCGCTGGTCCTGGTGGCGGATCAGCCCGCAGCGGCGGATCTCCTGGCCGAGCATGACGTTGTCTTCGACCGTCAGGTGCGGGGCCAGGTTCAACTCCTGGTAGATCATCGCGACACCGGAGCGGAGCGCGTCGTGCGGGCTCCTGGGGCGAAACGAGGCACCGGCGAGTTGCATCTGTCCGGCATCGGGGCGTTCGGCACCGCTGAGGATTCTCATCAGCGTGCTCTTGCCCGCACCGTTCTCGCCCAGGAGTGCGAGTACCTCACCCGGGTGTACCTCGAGCGAGACACCTGCGAGCGCCTGCGTGGCTCCGAAAGACTTGCGGATGTCGCTCATCGCAAGCAGGGGCGCCGTCATGGAAGCTGCCTCGCCGCAGGAGGTCACGTTTCCGCCAGCGGACGTCAATGCCCGAATTTCGGAGGGAAGAGGAGTTCGTGCATGCGTTCCTCGTGCATGTTGCCGGGCGTTGCCAGGTTTTCGCCTGTCGAGAGTTGCCGTTCGATCGGCTGTCCCTCGAGGTGCGCGACCATCGTCTTGACGGCGGTGTAGCCCATCTTCACCGGATCCTGCAGGACGATGCCGTGCATGCTGCCTGCCTCGAGAGCCTCGACGAATCGGGGATCGGAATCGAACCCAACGAACTTGACCTGTCCGGCGAGTTGGCGGTCTTCGAGGGCCTTGAGCATTCCCTTGTTGAGTGGTTCACACACCGTGAAGATGCCATCCACCTTGTCGCCATGGGTCACGAGGAGCGATGAGGAAATGCGCAAAGCCTCCTCGGCATCGGAGCCGATTCGCTGGTCGGCCGAGAGCACCTTGATCTCGGGGTGCTGGGCGATCACCTCGAGAAAGCCCTGTTCGCGCTGCTCCGTGCTTTCACTCCCCTCCTGGTACGGCAGCAGGATGACGTTCCCCTGGCCACCCAGCAGTTCGACCATGTATTCGCCGGCCATGCGTCCACCCCGGAGGTTGTCGGTGGCGACATAGCTGATGGTCGCGTCCGGGTCGGACAGCGCACTGTCGAAGATCAGTGTGGGGATGCCCTTCTGCTGCGCCCGGCGGACCACCGGAATCAGCGCGTCGCGATCGATGGGGGCCAGGCAGATGCCGTCGACGCGATCGACAATGAATCCGTCGACCAGATTGATCTGGGCTTCTTTCTCCTTTTCACTGGGGGGGCCGTCCCAGATGATCTCGACGTTGCCCAGTTCGTCGGCGGCCTGCTGGGCACCGGCATGGACGGACAGCCAGAAGTCGTGGGTCGTCCCCTTGGGAATGACGGCAATCCGATACGGCGCGGTGCCGTCAGGCGAACCGGAGCGGGCGGCCGGATCACCGGAGTTCTCACCGCGGCCACAACCGGTGAGGCCCGCCAGCAATGCCATCAGCGCTAAACGTCGTCGCATGTCGGTCCGGCGTGTCCTGTGATCTGGAGCGGGGTCGGCAGGGAAGAGAAAACACAGGGAACTCAGAAGAACTATGCTACCAGCAGCCCCCGTGGCGACCAAGGGAGGCCCCCGCATGGCCGTCAGCAACAGGCGGCCTCGGGCCGTCGCTTTACCTCCGTCTTGCGCGCCGCGGCTGAACGTGTCGTGAGTTTTCGTGTCCTGCCTTGCAATGTCGGCGCGACGTCGCTGGAGTGCAGTCTGATCGCAGGGGTCTGTGCATGAACAAGAAGCAGCTCATCAAACTGGGCGTGCCACCCGACTGCGTGGCTGCTGCCCTGGCGGGAATTCGATCGGCCGCGAAAGCCCATGCCTGGAGGAAGGGGGAGGGCAAGCGGCTGATCGACGCGATTCTGGCGGATCCGCAGGCCTACGTGGACCACGCCGACTTCGGAGAGTTTGCTCGAGATCTGGTGGCCGAGCGCGAGTACGTCCGTCCTGAGCCGATCACGTATCGCACCTGGGGTGCCGCAGGGATCGAAGAGGCGTCCCATGCGAGATGCGCCAGGCGTGCAGTCTGCCAGTTGCCGTGCGGGGCGCCCTGATGCCCGATGCCCATGTGGGGTACGGCCTCCCGATTGGTGGTGTCCTTGCACTCGACAACGCCGTCTGTCCCTATGCCGTGGGGGTCGATATCGCCTGTCGGATGAAGCTGTCTGTGCTCGATCTCCCGGTGGCATCGCTCGACGACCGGGAGATGTTCCACGTCTTCAGAACGTCGCTCGAGCGGGGCACGGTGTTCGGGGCCGGAAAGACGCAGCCCGTCCGGCAAGACCACGAGGTCATGGATCGTGACTGGGCGATCACGCGGATCACGCGTGAGCGGAAAGACACGGCGTGGAATCAGCTCGGGACCTCGGGATCGGGCAACCACTTTGTGGAGTTCGGCCGGCTGACGCTCGAGCGGCCCGAACTGACGCTGCCCGCCGGAGAGTATGTCGCGCTGCTGAGTCATTCGGGAAGTCGCGGTGCTGGACACGCAGTCTGTTCCACCTACTCGGCCATTGCGCAGAGCCGTCTGCCGAAGAGGTTCGCCGATCTGCGACACCTGGCGTGGCTCGACCTCGATGACGAAGCCGGTCAGGAGTACTGGGCGGCCATGAACCTGATGGGGGAGTACGCCGCGGCCAACCACGATGTCATCCACAGGCTGGTCAGTGGCCTGTGCGGTGCGGCGATCATCGCCGGCGTCGAGAATCATCACAACTTCGCCTGGCGGGAATTCCACGAGGGCCGCGAACTCATCGTGCACCGCAAGGGAGCCACGCCCGCGGGGGCTGGTGTCCTCGGCGTCATCCCGGGGTCGATGGCGTCGCCCGCCTACGTGGTGCGGGGCAAAGGGGAGCCGGAATCCCTGGCCTCTGCGGCACATGGAGCCGGTCGGGTCATGTCACGAAAGGCGGCGCGGGACCGATTTCGCTTCAAGGCCGTGCAGGAAGATCTCGCGCGGCGAGGTGTGCAGGTCCTCGCGGCCGGGGCCGATGAGGTTCCCGGCGTCTACAAGAACATCGAGGAAGTGATGCGGCAGCAGTCCGACCTGGTCGAGACGGTGGCGCGGTTCGATCCGAAGATCGTGCGGATGTGCGGAGACGGCAGCCGGGCGGAAGATTAGCGCGAACGTGCAGGCGGCGGGTTTCGACGCTTGAGCACGATGAAGTAGCCGTCCGTCGCATCGGGCAGGACCTCCCAGTCGCCCGAACGGTACTCGGGGAGGTCTTCCGCCGTGAGCACCTTGCCATGGTCCTGCAGTGTGTAGGGATGCATGGTATCGATGACGATGTATTCGGTGTCATCCGGGACTTTCTGTTCATAGTCCGCAACAGTGCGCCGGTAATCGCTGTAGTCGTAAGAGCGGTCGTGATGCGTGAATCGCGGATGCACGAAGTCGGTTGAGGCCACGCGGGCTTCGTGTGGAATGAGCGGCTCGATGAGGGCGAACTTCTCGGCCCGCGGACCGGGAACATAGAGTGCTCGCCAGTACGTGCTGCGTCCCGGGTCCCAGAACTTCAGGCTGAGCGGATGGAGCGCGATCGTCGCCCCCGTGCACAGTGCGCACAGGCAGGCGAACCGGGCTGCGGTGAGTTTGTTGTTCGGTGCGAACTCCCCGTCCGAGCGGAACCAGTGCATTCGGTCCACCTGCGCCAGTCCGGCGGCCGCGGCCCAGAAAACGATGGGCACCAGCGGGGCATGGAAGTGGTGCATCGGAGCCGGCGGGTCGTGCGAGAGTTCGTTCAGGCACAACAGCATCAGCAGCGGTGCTCCCACGAGCAGGCGAGACGGCGAGAGGAGCGGCGTCAGGCCGAGCGGAACCAGTACACTCAGCACGTACACGACGGTGTCTGCCGACGCGAGTTCACTCCAGAGCAGACCTGGATTGGTCAGCATGTTGGTCGCAATCTCAAGAGGAGATTCACCAAACTGGCTGAAATAGCGGGCGTAGTGGACCGTGTCTCCACTGCGGAACCAGGGGATGATGAACTTCACCGCCAGGGCCAGGTAGGCGGTGGACAACACTGTCAGCGATGCGCCCGCCAGCATCAGCCCGCGATCGGCGGGCTCACGTGGGGCAGGGGCACGCAGGCGCTGGATCCCCCCGGTGGCGAGCATCCAGACACCGAGCGGCGCGATGACGAGGGCGTAGTCCTCCTTGGCTGACAGCGCCGCCAGTAGCAGCAGACTCATGGACCACCATCGTCGGCGCTCCATCTGGTCGATCGCGAACAGCAGCAGCGGGACACCAAAGGCGATGGGGCGAAACGTCTTGAAGTCGATGGCGATGTCGAGGTACTGCAGGGGGAAGTACAACAGCGAGGCGATCGCCAGCCAGGCTGCGGCACGGCCACTTCCCGTATGACGCCGCGCGATCCAATAGACAGGCAGTGCTGTCGAGGCGAGCGCGAGCGACTCGGCCAGTTCCAGCAACAGGTGGGAAGGCCAGACCAGGTAGGCCGGGATCAGGCCCAGGTGAACGACCTGCAGGTGCTCTCCGAGGAACAGTCCCTGATCAAGGTAGCTGCGAAACCCTTTGCCGTGCAGCAGGTTCCACAGATGTTCCTCATACATGGCCGAGTCGCCATGGGGGATCCACAGGCCCCGATACAGTTGCCAGTTCATCAGCGTGAAGGTGACGGCATACACGAACATGCCGACGACGACGCAGGCCAGTCCCGACTGCCAACGGCCAGAGACCTCGCGTGAAGCAAGCCCGTGAGAGCCTGCCCCTGCAGATGGTTTCGTGGCCAGGCCAACGCCGCACGTCAACCAGCCCGCGACCGCAACGGCCCACCACAGGTCGACGGTCGCAGCCAGCACGGCGATGCCGGCTGTCCAGTCGGTCAGGACGGCCGCCAACCAGGCGAGGTACCAGAGCCCCGGAAGGCACCACCATCTCCAGCCGAGGCTCCCCCAGGAACTGAGCGTTTCTCGAAACCCGCGGCGGGAGACCCACTGGATCAGGGCGGCTCCCACCAGCCAGACGAGGAGCGTCCCCACAACTGCCGGGATGAGGATTCGCACAAGCGGCAGCGTGGCCTGCACCACGCGGCCTTCCTCAGAGGCGAGCGTACCCCCCAGGGACCCGATAACAGTCTGCCAGGTCGGGGGACTGAGGAAAGCCCGGGCGAGCAGGGGAGATTCGAGCACCAGTTGTGCCGCCACGCCGGCCGCAAGGGTCCCGAGAATCAGCCAGGCCAAGGCGGCGGCTGAAGAATCGGACCGGGCAGGGCGGGCGGGAATGTTCGATCGATCAGGCATTGGCGGGAAACCCGGGCAGAGCGGCCATCATAGCAGCCCGGACTCCTCTGAGGGCTCGCGATTCCCGGCATCTGCACACTACGATGCCCTGATGAGACGGTACGTCCTGCCATTGGCAATCTGTGGGCTGCTGGGACTGGTTGTGGCATCGACCGCCCTTCCGGCTGAGAACGACTCGCCGGCCGGGCCCGATCCGGAGGCGAGCCTCGTCCTGCAGGGATCGGCACTCGGCACCACGTACACGGTTCGGCTGGCGCTCGTGGATCAGCGGCCTTCCGCCGTGGAGGTGCAAGCGGAGGTCGAGACGGTCCTCGCAGAGATCGACGGGCAAATGTCGCTCTGGCGGCCTGAATCGGAGCTGTCCCGGTTCAATCGGTCACAGAGCACGGACTGGTTCGACGTGTCCGCCCCGACAGCCGACGTCGTGTGGGCTGCACTGGAGATTGCGAACGCCAGTGACGGCGCCTTCGATCCGACGGTTTCTCCTCTCGTGCAGTTGTGGAACTTCGGTCCGGGGACCGGGGGGCCACAGGTTCCCTCGCCGGAAGAGCTGGCCGAAGTCCGAGAGCAGGTCGGCTATGAGCGAGTGGCGGTCCGCCTTTCTCCCCCGGCCATTCGCAAGGACCGTCCCTCGGTCGCCCTTGATCTGAACGCGATCGCGAAGGGGTATGCGGTCGATCGTGTGGCGGAGCGGCTGCGTCGGCTGGACCCGAAAGGACTCATGGTGGAGATCGGTGGGGAAGTCCGCGTTGAGGGGACGAAAGTCGATGGCTCCCGATGGCGGATCGGCATTGAGCGCCCCGTCAGTGACCGCCGGGAGCTGGGTCAGGTTGTCGAACTGACCGATGTCGCACTTGCGACGTCGGGCGACTATCGCAACTACTTTGAGGCGAATGGCATTCGGTATTCGCATACGCTCGATCCACGCTCCGGTGCTCCGGTTCGCCACTCCCTGGCGTCGGTCTCGGTGCTGGCCAGCGATTGCATGACCGCCGATGCTTGGGCGACCGCCCTGATGGTGCTCGGGCCGGACGACGGGCTCGCACTGGCACGCGAGCGGGGGCTTCGCGCGTGTTTCCTCGTGCGTAACGCCGAGGGATTTCGTTCGCTGGTGACGGCAGGGTTTCCCGACCTGCAGCCGGTGGCCGCAGCCCCTCCCGCCGGGTCGCCCCTGACGACATTCCTGCTGGCGGCCGCCCTGTTCGGACTGGCGGTAGCGGGGATGGCGATCGGCGTGATATTGTCCAACCGCCGACTGCAGGGAACCTGTGGAGGTCTGGCGGGCCTGCAGGACGGGCAGGGGCGTTCGCTCTGCGAAGCCTGTACGAATCCGTCCGAGGAGTGTGCTGAGTTTCGTCAACGTGTGGGTGCCCCGGACGGGACGAGTGGAACCGGGACGAACGCTTTCACCAAGGATGATGCCTGAGACTCATGTCGAGCACGGATGTCGCGATTGTCGGTGGTGGGATCGTCGGTCTGGCGACCGCCTGGCGTTTGTTGCAGCGGTTCCCGGGGACACGGGTCACCATCTTGGAGAAGGAAGAGCGTCTCGCTGCTCACCAGACGGGGCACAATTCGGGCGTCCTGCACTCCGGTATCTATTACCGGCCCGGGTCGCTGCGGGCCACGAACTGTCGCGAAGGCAAGTTTGCCATGCAGCAGTTCTGCGAGCAGGAAGGGATCGCGATCGATATCTGCGGCAAGGTGATCGTGGCGATCGATGAGCCTGAGCTGCCCCGCCTGCAGACCATCTACGAACGCGGACAGGCCAATGGCATCCAGTGCACGTTGATCGATCAGGAGCGGCTGCGGGAGCTCGAACCACATGCGGCCGGCATCCGCGCCATACACGTGCCCGAAGCGGGAATCCTGGACTACACCCAGGTCTGCGAACGGCTCGGCCAGATCGTGCGTGAGCAGGGGGGAGAGATTCGACTGGGGGCGCGTGTCACGGGCGTCGATGTCCGGTCGAACGAGATTGTGGTGCGGACCCCGTCCGGCGAGGTGGTGGCCGAGCGGCTGATTACCTGTGCGGGACTGCAGTCGGACCGGTTGACGCAGCTGACCGGCCAGTCGCCTTCAGCACAGATCGTGCCGTTTCGGGGCGAGTACTTCGAACTGATCCCTGAGGCCCACGCGCTCTGCCGGAACCTCATCTACCCGGTCCCGGATCCGAGTTTTCCGTTTCTGGGAGTGCACTTTACGCGGATGATCCACGGGGGCGTGGAATGTGGGCCAAACGCCGTGCTGGCCTTTGCCCGAGAAGGCTACCGGAAGTCGACCATTCATCCGGGGGACCTGTGGGAAACGCTGACCTACCCGGGCTTTCTGCGACTGGCAGCCCGGCACTGGAAGACGGGTGCGGGCGAGATGTGGCGATCGGTCAGCAAGCAGGCGTTCGTGCGGGCTTTGCAGAGGCTCGTCCCGGAGATTCGTCGGGAGCATCTGTTGCCCGCGCCAGCCGGTGTGCGGGCGATGGCCCTCGGGCGCGACGGCGCCCTGCTGGACGACTTCGTGATTCAGGAGTCGGAGCGCGTGATCAATGTCGGCAACGCACCGTCACCCGCGGCGACGGCAGCGCTCGACATCGGAGCCCTGATTGTCGAGAAGCTTGTGGAGCGGATGCCGCTGAAGAGGCAGGTCTGCGTGGCAGAGTCGGCGAGCGAAACCTCGTCGGATGCTTGACGCCGGCGGGGTCAGACGTTTGAGGAACGTTCCACGGAGTCGGTCGACTCGCGCTTGCGTTCCTCCTGAATGGCCCGGTAGACCTCTTCGCGGTGGATCGTGACCTCCTTGGGGGCTTCGATCCCGAGCCGCACCTTGTCACCTTGGATTGACACGACCATCAGGCTGATCGAATCTCCGATGATGATCTTTTCGTCCTGCTTGCGGCTGAGAACGAGCATGGTCGTATCCTTGAAGGGCGTCCTGCGCACTCACGGGGGTGACGATGCGAAACGGCGATGCGGACGCTTGATGGGAATGGGTAGTACGCGGTGAAAGTCGATGTCAGTGGTCCACCCGGGGACACGCGGTGTCTCTTGTGGTTGACGTCTACATGTTCGGCCACCCTCTGGGCCGGACACCATCCCGGAACGCTCGACGACGGGGCTGCGGGGCAAATCCTGTGTGAAGTCATCAGTAACATCAGTTGTGACGGTCCATGCGCCCTTAACGACGCTTGCGTCTCTGGCGACTATGCCCGAAAGTGCGGCGGGCTGTCGGCCGAAGTCACCCTAACGTTCTCGACAATCGATGCAGAGCACCGATCAGGCATCATCAGAACAACCCCCCACGCCGGACAGTCCCTGGTACCACGCAGGGCTTCACTTCCACTGCCAGGGGTGCGGGAACTGCTGCACCGGGGCTCCCGGCCATGTCTGGGTCGACGATGACGAGATCGAGCGGATCGCCCGGTACCTGGACAAGCCGGTGGGAGAGATCCGATTGCTGCAGACGCGTCCGGCCCGCGGGCGCATCTCGTTGACAGAGCATGCCAACGGGGACTGCACCTTCTTCGATCCCCGCACCCGCCGCTGCCAGATCTACCCGGTCCGTCCGCAACAGTGCCAGACCTGGCCGTTCTGGCGGTCGAACCTCAGCACTCCCGAGAGTTGGGACCAGGTCGCGGTCGGCTGCCCGGGAGTGGGGCAGGGCGAGTTCGTGAGCCTGGCTGAGATCCAATTCCGGGCCGCTCAGGTGGATGTCTGATGACCCTTCGGGTGTAAATCGCTTCCAAGGTTTGACTTGCTGCGAACCCTGCAGGACTTTGCCGATTAGGCCGGATTTGTTGAATGCACGGGTCGCGCCTGGCCGATAACTAAGACGAGTGTGCTGCTCAGGGAGATGGTGGTGCAAGATTCACCACTGCCGGGACTCAGCACTCGCAAGTCATTCCAAGTAAGTTGGTTGTAACCAGGCTCCAGAGGTGATTCCTGTCAGGACGACTCGAGGGCCGAGATTCGGCCGAATTCCGCGATGCAGCGGGGTTTGCGAGAGACGCCTTGACAGTAAACTTCTGAAGCGATTAAAGTTGAGTCGTTTTCACCTGGCTCAAACGGTGTGAGAATGGGCATTCCACTCCCGCCACCGGTTTCCGCAGGAGACGCGACTCGTGACCAAGAAAGAGATCGTCAAGCAAATCTCGGACGAGATTGGTCTGACACAACTGAAGACCAAGGAGATTGTTCAGAAGACCTTTGACGCCATCATCGAAACACTGGTTCGGGAGCGACGCATTGAGCTTCGGA
Source organism: uncultured Planctomycetaceae bacterium (assembly GCA_963715185.1). Lineage (GTDB taxonomy): Bacteria > Planctomycetota > Planctomycetia > Planctomycetales > Planctomycetaceae > CAVPPT01. The sequence goes on along the minus strand of CAVQRG010000003.1, from coordinate 154,390 downwards.
ACTTCGGTGTCTTCGAGGTCAAGCGTCGGGCGGCCCGGAAAGCCCGGAACCCCCGCACGGGTGAGAAGGTCGACGTGGCTGAGAAGTTCGTCGTAACCTTTAAGCCCGGCAAGGAGATGGAGGAAAAGGTCTTGGAACTGGAGGCGGCCGCACGAGCGGCGGCAGCCGGGACCCAACCTCACACGCACAGCCCGTCAATCCCGTTACACCTCACCTTGCCGACACGGACACTTCCCCGGCCCCGCAGCCGATCGGCAGTTCCCCGGCAAGTCACTAAGTCAGCCAGTACGACTGACGACCAAGAGATTCCCGCATCTCTGCCTTTCGACCCGCCAACTGAAGACTCCGCGATTCGCGGTAACCGAAACGTCCCACAACGGCACCTCCGAGAACCCATGTGATCCCCTGGCGGGGGTCACTCCGGAACTCTCGGTTCGTCGATCGTCTCGAGGAGATGCGCGATGCGGAAAGTCCTGCTGATGTCCATCCTGTTGGCTACCGTCTCTGTCCAGACCGGATGCGTTATGCCGATCTGGAGTGCGCTGCCCGATCATCGGGTCCGCCAGCTCATCTACTCCTCCGAGAGCATGCGGCAGATCCCGGAAATCTGGGAACGCGTCTGGGGACTTGATCTCCCAGATCTCGCCACTCCCTATCGGACGCATGGCGGCATTATCTGATGCCGCTGGTCATCCCGGTCCCTGCAGGGGCAGCCCGCAGGGCGGCCACGCGGGGACAGGTGAGCTCCGTGTGCCATCGTCTCCCGTGGGAACGATGGCGCATCTGGCAATGATCCCCGCCGCCCCGCCGTCCAGACTGCTCGCGACGGTGTGAGGCATCTGCTCTTCCCGAGCGGATCTTGTGGACTGATGTGACATCAGTCCGGTGCCAACTGGTTGCCGCCGGGACAGGCCCCGCCTGCGCGTCTGATGTGGCCGATTCCCGGTGCCAATCGCACTCGTGACTTGGCGCAGAGCAGCCAGCCGACGAGGATCGCCTTCGTCATGAGCATTCTCTTCGAACCGGACGACTACCGGAATCTCACCGCCGACGAGCTGGCGCTGCTGCACCTGGGCTACGACAAGGCTGTCGAAGCACTGCGGCGAAACGTCACGCCCAAAGGCTTCACGGCCTGTTCGCTGGCCGACAACCAGGTCTACGGGACCGATGCCAACTACCGGGCAGTCTGGGCCCGGGATGGAGCGAAGACGATCGTCTGGTCGCTGGATCTGGAGGATGACGAGATCCGCCAGTGTCAGCGGGCGACGCTTCACACGTTGCTCTCGCACATGACTCCTGCCGGGCAGATTCCCGGGAACGTCAGTATCGATGACGAGACTCCCGAGTATGCCGGAGTCGGGGGCATCACGTCGATCGACAGCGGCCTGTGGGTCATTATCGCCGTCTGGCGGTTCTGTGAGTGGACCGGAGACTGGTCGCTGCTCGACGAGTTCGATCATCAGTTGCAACGGGCGATGGACTGGCTCAGTGCCCACGACTCCAACAATTGCGGCCTGCTCGAGATTCCCGAGGCCGGGGACTGGACCGATCTCTTCGCCCGCAGCTATCAGGTCCTGTACGACGAGGTGCTCTGGCATCGGTGCCTGATCTGCTACAGCCAGATCTGTCGTCATCTGGGAAACGTCGAGCAGGCAGACGACTACGCCAAATGGGCACAGCATGTCCGTCGTGTGATTCTGAAACGGTTCTGGCCCTCCACCAACTCGCAGGACGAAGATGGGATCCCCAGCTTCACCGAGGTGCAGTTTGCTCTGGGGGATGCCCGCTACCTGGTGGCCGAGATCTCCCCGTTCAACTTCAGTTGGCGGTGTGATGTCTATGGGAATCTGCTGGCGTACTTGACGGACCTGGTGGACAAGGAGCGGGCGATGATGACCTTCCGCTTTCTGTGGGGGGTCGGCGTCAACGAACCTGGGCCGGTCAAGTGCCTGTATCCGCCCGTCCAGGCCGGTGATCGGGAATGGCAGGAATACTTCACCGTCAACATGCTGAACCTCCCCAATCACTACCACAACGGGGGCATCTGGCCGTTCATCGGGGGATTGTGGGTTCGCTACATCCACAGGCTGGGGATGCGGGACATCGCCCGCCGCGAACTGGTGAGTCTGGCCCGCCTCTGCTCGGCGGGGACTCACCGGGAGTGGGAGTTCAATGAGTGGCATCATGGTGTGACGGGACGCCCGATGGGCAAGGCCTATCAGGCGTGGTCTGCGGCCAGCTTCATCAAGGCCTGTCACGCGCTGCAGATGGACCCTGAGCACATCGACGACAACCTGTAGTCGGCGAAGGCCGGGGCGTCCGCCTGTCCGAGGGACATCCTTGGGGCCGCGATCGCGAGTGTTCCCCCGCCGCCGATTCTTGCGTCCGGACAGGGTCCAGCTGGATCCGAGGTCCTCTCCGCAACGGTTGGCGGACGCCCGCCGGAGCCCGTTGTGCGTGTTAGATCTCACAATGATAAGGTTTGTGGGCAAAGGATATTTGCGCGGCGGATTGCCTGCAATTTGTGGGATTTTTCAAAGGTGGCGATGTGTGTTGACGGGATTATGCATAGTGTTGTAAGCTTTTGGCGTTCCGTGTCTGTTTAGCCCCTGCCAATGTCTTTTGCGATTGAAGATCAGGTCATCGTCGCCCTGCGGAGGATTACACGGGCGATTGATCTCCGTTCTCGCGGGCTGTTGCAGGCGTTCGGGCTGACCGCTCCCCAGTTGGCAGCTCTGAGGGAGCTTGGGCGTCATCAGCCCGTTTCAATGAGCGAACTGGCACGGGCGCTGCATATCAGCCAGGCAACGCTGACGGGCGTTCTGGATCGCCTGGAGAAGCGAGGACTGGCCCGACGGTCGCGCGATGGCATTGATCGCCGCAGTGTGCGCGTGGAACTGACCAGTGAAGGGGAGTCGCTGCTCGAGCTGGCGCCCTCGCTGCTGCAGGATTGCTTCCGCAAGGAGTTCTTCAAGCTTCAGGACTGGGAGCAGACACAGATGCTCTCGACGCTGCAGCGCGTGGCTTCGTTGATGGAGCAGGGGGAGCTGCCTCCGGTCCGGAGATCGGATCGCGCCGAAGCCACCGGAGCGGCTGCCAGTGCGACGCCCGTCTCAGGGCTCGCCACGCCGCTCGACGCGGCCGACGGTCTGGCTCCGATCATCTGAATTCCCGGTCAATCGAGGGCATCGAGGCCCTGGCGCGTTTGACCTTCACGTCACTTTCACGACAGGAGCAAGACATGAGTACAAGGACGGGACAACGAATCATGATGATCTCGACGCATGGATATGTGTCTGCGAACCCGGAATTCGGCAAGCCCGACACCGGCGGACAGGTGGTCTATGTTCTGGAGTTGGCACGGCACCTGGCGCGGCTCGGTCACGAAGTCGACATCTTCACACGTCAGTTCGAGGACCAGGCCGCCGACGAAGAGGTGGACGAACGGGTGCGGTTGCTGCGCGTTCCGTGTGGAGGGGGCGAGTTCGTTCCCAAGGAAACGCTCTGCAATCACATTCCCGAATGGGTGGAGCGGGCCCACGAACTGATCGAGACGCAGGGCTGGACGTATACGTTCATCAACAGTCACTACTGGGACGCTGGACTGGCCGGCCAGGCCTTGGCCAACCGCTTGCGCATTCCGCATGTGCATACGCCGCACTCCATCGGTTCCTGGAAGCGGGACAACATGGATGGTGACGCGGACGAGCTGGAACGGAAGTACAACTTCCGCACGCGCATCCGCGAGGAGAAGGTCATCTATGACGAATGCGACGAACTGATCGCCACCACGCCCCAGCAGCGAGACATCCTGCACAAAGGCGAGTACGACGTTCCCTCCGAGAAGATCTGTGTGATTCCCCCCGGGTACGACGACACGCGGTTCTTTCCGGTGTCCCAGACATCCCGGCAGGCGCTCAAGCAGGAGCTGAATGCGACCGGTCCGCTGGTGCTCGCGCTCGGGCGTATGGCTCACAACAAGGGGTACGACCTGCTGCTGCGTGCCATGCCCGTGGTGATCGAGCGGGTTCGCGATGCGAAGCTGATGCTGGCCGTCGGATCGACAGAGCCCTCGGTCCGCGAAGCCGAGCAGATCGACGAGCTCAGGCAACTGGCCACCGAACTGGGCATCACCGATCAGATCATCTTTCGGGACTATATCGCCGATGAAGAGTTGCCCGACATCTACAGGGTCGCCGACGTGTTCGCGTTGAGCAGTCGTTACGAGCCGTTTGGGATGACGGCGGTCGAGGCAATGGCCTGTGGCACGCCGACTGTCGTCACGACTGAAGGGGGCCTGTGGGAACAGGTCACCTGGGGGCTGGACGCGCTGTGTGCCAACCCCTTCGATCCGGACGCCTTTGGGCATGCGATGGCCACGATCCTGCAATATCCCCACGTGTCGGCCCAGTTGGCCAAGCATGGGTCGCAAAAGGCCCGCGCCCACTTCACCTGGACCGGTGTGGCGCAGCAGTTGCTCGGTGTGATTCAGACGCTCGAGCCACATATCGACCCGGAAGTACTGCTGGACGACGTGACCAGTCCGCGAGCCGATTGGGCCATCAATCCTGCCGAGGAGCAGTTATGGAAGACCGAAATCTCCTGATCAGTGACGTCGATGGCACACTCCTGGGACATCCGGAGTCGTTGCAGAGGTTTTGCGACTGGCTGGAGCCGCGGCGAGACCGGTTGCGCCTGGTGTACGCCTCGGGACGCTTCTTCGACTCCGTGGTCGAGTCCGTTCGCAAGACCGGTCTCCCCGCGCCCGATGCCATCATTGGTGGCGTCGGCACCGAGGTGCGGGCCTACCCGACGGGGGAGCCGCTGGGAGAGTGGCTGGCCGATCTGAGCGGGTGGTATCGGCTCAATATCTGTGCCACCCTCGCCGGCTACGAAGAGGTCACGCTGCAACCGGCCGAGTTCCTCTCGGACTTCAAGATCAGTTACTTCGTGCACGATGCCGATCGGCGGCAGATTGATGCGTACCAGCAGCAGCTGGCGGCAGTCGGCTGCGAGGTGGAGATGGTCTACAGCTCGAGCCGCGATCTCGATGTCCTGCCGCGGGGAGTCAACAAGGGGGCCGCCGCCGGATACCTGGCGCGGTTGTGGGAGACCCCGCCTGAGAGTGTCTATGTCTTCGGCGACTCGGGCAACGATCGGTCGTTGTTCGACCGGGGGTTCCGCGGAACGGTGGTCGGCAATGCCCAGCCGGAATTGCGGTCGCTGACATCGCGCGATGTCTACCAGGCCCGGCAACCGTATGCGGCCGGGGTCCTCGAAGGACTCCGGCACTGGCTGCCCGACAACTGACGGCCGTGCGCAGAGTGTCGGATCGTCCAACGGACCCGTCTGTGGCCTGCGCCGATTTGACACCACCGTTTGCTCCCGGGACACTGCAGTCCACCCGGATTCCGCCGGCGGTTGTCTGGCGACCGAGAGCGCCGGACCGAGCCGGCTTCCCCTGCTGCAAGTGCATCTGCCGATGAACGGAAGCACAGCGCTGCTGTTGCTGTCTCTGGGACTGCATGTGGCGGTCATTGCGCGGGTCCTCCTGAGACCCCATCGCGATCCCACCTCGCGACTCGCCTGGCTGGTGGTGGTGACGGCGGTGCCAGGGCTGGGGCTGGTCGTGTATCTGCTGTTGGGCGAGGTGAACACGGGGCGTCGGCAGATCAGGCGGATGCAGCAGGTCCTCGAGACATTGTGGAATCATTCCGGTTCCGCGTCGCTGGGCGACCTCACTGCAGCCAGCGTTCCGCCCCGTCACCAACACCTGTTTCACGTCGGTTACTCCATCAGCCGGTTTCCCGCGTGTGAAGGCAATGTCGGACGGCTGATGCCCGACTCGAACGCCACGATCGACGCCATGGTCGCCGATATCGATGCCGCCACCGAGGATGTGAACGTCCTGTTCTACATCTGGCTGCCCGACAAGAACGGCCGCCGCGTGGCCGAGGCCCTGCAGCGTGCCGCAGCGCGTGGTGTCGAGTGTCGCGCCATGGTCGACGATCTCGGTTCGCGGCTGCTGACGAGATCGGATGTATGGCCGGCCATGCGCGAGGCGGGAGTGCAGGTCGCTGTGGCGCTCCGCATCGGCAACCTTCTGCTGCGACCCCTTCGCGGGCGCATCGACCTGCGGAACCACCGCAAGATCGTCGTCATCGATGGTCGCATTACCTACTGCGGCAGCCAGAACTGCGCGGACCCCGAGTTTCGCGTCAAGCCGAAGTACGCTCCCTGGGTCGATGCCGTCGTGCGCTTCGAGGGACCGATCGCGCGTCAGAACCAGCAGCTCTTCATCAGTGACTGGATGACCTACGTGGCTGAAGACCTGTCGAGCTGGCTGGACCGTCCCGGGCCGGTCGCGGCGCAGCCCGGGTTCTCGGCCCAGGTGATCGGGACCGGGCCGACCGTCCGCTATTCGGCGATGCCGGAGATGTTCGAGTCACTCATCTATTCGGCGCGGCGAGAGCTGGTCATTACGACTCCGTACTACGTTCCCGACGAGTCGATGCAGACCGCCTTGTGTTCTGCCGCCTACCGGGGGGTGGACGTCGCGGTGGTGTTCCCGGCGCGTAACGACTCCTGGATCGTCGGCGGAGCCAGCCGCAGCTACTACGCGGACCTGCTGAATGCCGGTGTCCGCATCTTCGAATTCCAGGGAGGGCTGCTGCACACCAAGTCGCTGACACTCGATGGCGAGGTGACCCTCATCGGCTCGGCCAACATGGACCGCCGGAGCTTCGATCTCAACTACGAGAACAACATTCTGTGCTGCGATGAACGTCTGACGGCTGACATGCGTGCTCGTCAAGAGGAGTACATCGGCCACGCCCAGGAAGTCACCCGCGAACTCGTCGACTCGTGGAGCCTGCCTCGGCGGCTGTGGAACAATACGCTGGCGATGCTCGGCCCGATTCTGTGACCGTGCTCCTGCGCCTGACGCGCACCGGGATCCGGCATCGACAGGTCGCACCGTTCAGCGACTTGCCTGGGCCTGGGGATGCCAGAGTTGCCAGGTTCGATAGCCCCCGCTGAGATTTCTGACCGGTCGGCCGGCCTGTGCAAGAATCCGTGTCGCCAGGTAGCCACGTTGTCCGACCTGGCAGTATGTGGCGATCTCTCCACCTTCGGGCAGTTCGTCGAGGCGCGAACGCAAATCGTCCACAGGGATGTTCACCGCCCGCGGGATATGGCCCCGGGCGTACTCTTCGGGCGTGCGGACATCCAGCAGGAATGGCTGCTCATTCGCTGGCAGCGCCAGCAGACCGGGGACATCGATCTGGGGATGGTCACCCCGCAGCATTCCTGCCGCCACGAAGCCCAGCATGTTCACCGGGTCCTTGGCCGAGCCGTACTGTGGTGCGTAAGCGAGCTCCAGCTCTTCGAGATCATAGACCGTCAATCCGGCCTGAATCGCGACGGCAAGCACATCGATCCGCTTGTCGACGCCTGCCTCGCCGACACCTTGGGCACCGAGCACGCGGCCGTTGCCGGGATCGAATGTGAGCTTGAGGGTCATCTGCCGAGCCCCCGGGTAGTAGCCGGCATGGTGTGCCGGATGCACGTACACCATCCGGTAAGGTCGCTGTTGTCGCATCAGCACTTTTTCAGAAGCTCCGGTCATGGCGGCAGTCAGGTCGAACAGACCGACGACCGCGGTTCCCTGTGTGCCCCGGTAGCGAGAGTTGCGCCCGAAGACGTTGTCGGCGGCAATCCGCCCCTGGCGATTGGCAGGTCCCGCCAGCGGGACCTGCGTCGGCTGATCCAGCACGAAGTCGCGAACTTCGATCGCATCCCCGACCGCGTAGATGTGAGGGTCACTCGTCTGGAGGTTGTCGTTGACTTGGATGCCGCCCCGCGGCCCGACGCTCAGCCCGGCATCGACGGCCAGCTTGTTCTCCGGCCGCACGCCAATGCCCAAGGCCACCATCTGGGTCGTGAGCTCGGCTCCGGAGTTGAGGCGGACGAGCACTCCCTCGGGAGTCGCCTCAAAAGCATCGGCCGATACCCCCAGATGGACTGACACTCCCTTCTGCCGCAGCCGTTCCAGCAGGGGCGTCGACATCTCGGGATCGAAGGGGGGCAGGATCTGGTCCTGCAGTTCTATGAGCGTCGTCGAAATCCCGAGGTGGACGAAGTTCTCGACCAGCTCCAGGCCAATAAAGCCCGCACCGACGACGACGGCCGACCGGAGTCCGCCGGTGATCGAGGCCTTGATGCGGTCCATGTCCTGCAGGTTGCGCAGGGTGAAGATGCCTGGCAGGTCGATCCCGGGAATCGGCGGGCGGAGTGGCGCGGCCCCGGGAGCCAGGATCAGCCTGTCGTAGCCTTCGTCGTGTCGCTCGCCGGTCTCCAGATCGTGGATCCGTACGGTGTGGTTCGCGCGGTCAATGGCCTCCACGGCGCATCGCGTGCGGACGTCCAAGTTGAACCGCGTCCGCAACCGCTCCGGAGTCACCACCAGCAGCTTGTCCCGCTCGGCGATCGTCCCGCCGATGTGGTAGGGGAGTCCGCAGTTGGCGAACGAGACATCGGGACCCCGTTCAATCAGCACGATATGGGCCTCTTCCGACAGGCGCCGGGCCCGTGCCGCTGCCGACGCTCCCCCGGCCACGCCACCCACGATGACGACCTTCATGACCACATTCCCTCCTGGCTGCATCCGACTCTGGGTGGTCCCTTCACGTCGGGAATACCCTGGAGGCGTGACGATAGTATTTGGCGGCAACTCGCGGCAAGCAGGCCGGAACTGCTACGCTCCCCCCGCCGTCGTCAGCGGTCTCAGCTTCGAGGTTTTCGGCGATCGCGTCGTCGACAGACGGGAGGATCGCGATTGACCCGGCGCGGGCTGACCTGTCCAATGCCGAGCGTCGATCGCTGTCTGGACGCGGATCAGCAGGGCGGCATCTGTGTCACCCGGCCGTTGAGCAGCCCAACAGCGCCCCAACCACGGAGGGACCGAGATGTCAGTTGAGTCGAAGTCGGATCAGGGCACTGCGGGGAAGAAGCTCCCGTCGCGTCCGGTCTGGCTGCAGGCGCTCAGGGGGCTGGCGCTGGCCTGTGCCTCACTGATTCTGCTCGCGGTGTTGCTGAGTTACCTGCTGCCCCGGGAGTATCGGGTGCAGCGATCCATCAGCATCGATGCTCCGCCGGCGGTCATTCACGCCTATGTCAGTACCCTGACGACTTGGCCCGAGTGGACCACGTGGAATTCGGAGAACTATCCGGAGTTGCAGTACCGGTTCGAGGGCCCGGAGTCAGGAATCGGTGCCATCTCGAACTGGACCGATCCGGTGAACGGTGGTGGACAGATTACGATCACCGACAGCGATCCCCGGACAGGGATGGAGTACGTCGCGAAGTTCGAAGGGTTTGCGCAGCCGATGCGGGGCCGGTTTGCATACGAGCCGCAGGACGGGGCGACACGCGTCGTCTGGACGGCGACAGGAGACGTCGGGGGCAATCCGATCAACCGCTACTTCGGTCTCTGGTTCGACGCGATGATCGGACGTGACTATGAAGCGGGGTTGGAGCAGCTCAAACGACTGGCCGAAGACCGCGCGGCGTCGCCCGCAGAGGTGACCGAGGCGGGCGAGCATGTCGACTAGGCATACCCACGAGCTGACGAAGGACGCACGACGGACACCGGCCCCGAGTCACGCGACGGCGGCGCGGATGGACTCTTCCCGAACATTTCGACTGGTGACGCCGCAGACTGTGCACCTGGTGGGGATCGCCGGGGCGGGTTTGAAGTCGCTGGCCCGCCTGCTGCGGGAGCACGACTGGGACGTGACCGGTTCCGACCAGGCGTTGTCTGAGCGCGACCGCGCAAGCCTGCACGCGATGGGCGTCTGCGGCGCTGCCGGGCATGACACTGCGCGGCTGCCGAACGCATGCGACCTGCTGATCTTCAGTGCCGCCGTCCCTCCCCACAACGTGGAACGCGAAGCGGCCGAGCGGGCCGGCATTCCTCAATTTTCGCTGCATGAGTTTCTGGGTCTGATCATGACGGGATACGAAGGGGTGTCCGTCATTGGGACGCATGGCAAGAGTACGACGACGGCGCTGCTGGGGCATCTGCTGGAACAGGCCGGCCGTGCGCCACTCGTCTTCTGCGGAGCGGACCGACGGGCGGTCCCGGCCTCGTCGCGCAGACTTCGGTGCACACGTGATGGAGCACAGCGCGAACGATCGCAGGGAGTCAGGTCTGGCCCCACCCCGGCTCCGGCCGTTCGTGATCGAGAGCTGTGAGTATCGCCGACATTTTCTGCAGCTTGCTCCCACGCATGCGGTGTTGTTGAATATCGAGCCGGATCACTTCGACTGCTTTCCTGATCTGGCGTCGGCCATGGCCTGCTACCGGGAGTTCGTGGCCCGGCTCCCCGACGATGGCGTGCTGATCGTCAACGGCGACTGCGAAGCAGCCCGTGACGTGTCATTGTCGGCGCGCGCCCGCAAGGTCACCTTCGGAACAACACTCGCATCGGACTGGAGTCTGAGGGAGTCACCCGGCCGTCATGAGGTCGAGGGCGTCGAGAGCACGTCCGCCGCCGGAGAACAGGTCCGGGTGAATCTGGTCCAGCGTGGTACGGCTGCTGCAGTTGAGTGGCCCGTGACGTGGCCGTTGACGCTGTCGGGACAGCACAACCGCCTGAATGCCCTGGCCGGGGTGGCGCTTGGTCACGAACTCGGGATTCCGGTGGAGACTCTCATTGCCGGCCTCACAGGATTTTCCGGGATCGGGCGGCGGTTCGATGTCATCGGCGAGTGGCGGGGCCGGATCGTCGTTGACGACTACGCGCACCATCCGACGGCAATCGCGGCGACGTTGAGGGCGGCCGCGGAGAGATTTCCCGGTCAACGGATCGGGGTCGTCTTTCAGCCTCATCAAATCTCCCGCACGACCGCGCTGCGGCAGGAGTTCGCGGCGTCGCTGGCTCGGGCGGACAGTGTGCTGCTGGCACCCATCTTTGCAGCCCGGGAGGCGGGGGTGGATCAGAGGTCGGCTTCAGACCGTGTCTTGCAGGAGCTCGCCGCGGAGATTGCGAGCCAGGGGACTTACAGTCGCTGTTGTACCCACCTTGACCAGATCATTCCCACTTTGGAGACTGACGATCCCCCGATGGACGTGTTGGTGATTATGGGGGCCGGCGATATTGAACGGGTGAGACATGAGCTTTCCGGACGAGTTCAGTGAGGTTGTCAGGTACGACGAGCCGCTTGCCCCGTATACGTGGCTGAAGATCGGAGGGCCGGCCCAGTACTTCGTCGAACCCCGCGATGTCGATGAGCTGGAGCGGGTCATTCGGGCCTGCACTGCCGACGACATTCCCGTCCGGTTGCTGGGTGGAGGTTCGAATCTCCTGGTGCGGGATGAGGGCGTCGGTGGAGCGGTGCTCAAACTGACCGCGCCCGCATTCGCCGAGGTGACGGTCTCCGGGACCGAGGTGCACGCGGGAGGCGGAGCTCTGCTGTCGCGGGTGGTGTCCCACTCCGTCCAGGCTGGGCTGGCGGGGCTGGAAGCCCTCGTGGGGATTCCCGGGACGGTAGGCGGGGCGCTGCATGGAAACGCTGGTGGGAAGAATGGTGACATTGGGCAGTTTGTGAAGTCGGTCTCGGTGATGACCGCCCAAGGCGAGCGATGCCGACGGACGGAGGACGAGCTGTCCTTTGGCTATCGATCGAGCAGCATCAACGAGCTGGTCGTGATCGATGTGGAGCTGGCGTTGTCCGAGGACGACCCTGCGGAGATTACGCGCCGCATGCGGAAGCTGTGGATTCTCAAGAAGTCGTCGCAGCCATTCTCGTTTCAGTCGGCGGGCTGTGTGTTCAAGAACCCGCGGGGGTTGAGTGCCGGTGCCCTGATTGAGCAGTCGGGACTGAAGGGGACACAGGTCGGACAGTGCGTGGTGAGCGAACGTCACGGCAACTTTCTGGTCGCGAACGAGGGAGCCCGCTCGTCCGATGCCCTGCGGCTGATTGAACTGGTCCGTACCAAGGTCCGCGAAACGCATGGGATCGATCTCGAGCTGGAGATCGAGGTCTGGTAGGCGCTCAGCGACGGGACCCCCGCGTCGTGGTCCCAGGGGCTCTGGCTGACGTCTCTTCCGTCCCGGGCGGCAACATCTGCCGAACGGCGGACGAAGCTCGCAAAACCTCAGGAAACACCTTGACGTCAGGCGGCAGGGGAGTGTAAACCGCCCCCCTCATCGACCCCGTCGCATACCGAGGGGGTCAATCGGCCTTGGCTGGCTGGTTTCCATCAGTCGATCCGGGTCTCAGACTGCCAAGGTCAGTTCAAAAGTCCGGCGTTCGCCGGCAGACTCCTCACTGTTGACCATCTGTTTGATGAGTTGGGCCACACTGGTGATGTCTTCTGGTTCGTGAGATCCAGAGGGTGTTCCGGTGAGATGAACGTACGTGACATTAGGAGCAACGGCGGCGTCATGAGGGTCTCTCCGCAACGCGGGGGGCTCTCCTGGGATGTGGCAACCTGCCACGGAGAGGCGCGCTTGCTTCCGCGCGGGAGTCGACCGACAGCCGGGGTCGGCTCTCATTCCCCGAATCCGGTTGTGAGTTCCGAGAAAGGATCAATCCCATGTTGAGACTTCGCAAGTGGCAAGGCGCCGCCGTCGTGCTGGCTTGCTGCGGTCTGCTCCTGCCCAGCGAGGCGTGTGTCGCAGCAGGCAAGACGCCGCAGCCGAAACCGACAGATGTGGCACTGACCAAAGCCGGTTCCCTCAACGGGGCCGTCTTCTCTCCCGAAGGCAAGCTGATTGATGGTGCGACGGTCGTGATCTCACAAGGTGAGAACGTCATCACCCGCACGAACACCAATCAGGATGGCAAGTTCTCCGCTCCTGAGATGAAGCCGGGCGTGTACCAGGTTTCGGTCGGTGAACGGGCCGCCAACATCCGTGTCTGGTCGGCGCAGTCTGCTCCGCCCAAGGCCCATCAGCAGGCCGTGCTCGTCACCGGGACGCCCGTCGTCCGGGGACAGTACAACGGCTTCTTCGGTCTGGACACCATTACGCTCGTAACGGTGGCTGCTGCCACGACCGCTGCGGTGCTGGCTGGCATCAACCACAACAGCATCAACGACCTTGAAGACAAGGTCGACCGACTGATCAGCCCGTAATCGCGCACGCAAGACGTCCCCCCCAGCGCCCGCAATCGCCCCCCGGTTAGCGGGGCGTTTTTGTGCGCGGTGGTCAGCGCCGATTCCTCTCGAGCACCCCGCCCAGGCACCACGGGACGGGCCTGCGTTGTGATCCGATGTCGCCGGACTGCCTTTAGAACAGGGCCACGTGGCCGAGTGATCGGCGGCAACTGGACAGCTGCGCAAGGTGAAACCCGAAGTGATTTGTCAGCAGCAGCGAGACCAGATGGCCGACGGTCGTGATGGGAGTCGACTGAAACAGTTCGACCTCATGCGGCCGGGCGACCACGTCCGGGAGCGTCTCGGCGGCGAGGGTCTGCAGCCCGAGATACGCCGCATTAACCGCCTGCTCCAGACCTGACTTCGACAGTTCCGTCGACTCGTCCATGCGGTCGCTGGACCCGGGGCCGAACAGGGGGAGCCACTCCGGATGAATGAGTCTCCCGCCCAGCAGTTGCTGACCGAGTTCCCCCGTGACCGCGAGATGTCCCAAGATCCAGGCCGGGGGATGCCCATGCCCGTGCCGCGGCTGAACAGGCTCTCCGCGGGAAGATCGGCGACGACTTTCTGCAGAAGGGCCAGTTGCAGCTGGTTGATGGCGATCTCGTTCTCAAACATCGGTGACGGGTGCTCCTGCCAGACTTGCGATGGGGTGCAGAGATGTATCGAAGCTCCCATTGTTCAGACAGGTCCGAGGAAATCAATGCGTTCGCAGAGATCGGTCCGCAATCGGGCGAACGCGAATCGACAGACTGGACCCGGTTAGGCAACCTGATAGACTCGCGGAGCAGGGCGGCGAGTCCCTGTTGCGTTTCCTGGTTTCGCGGGGCTGACGTCCCTCTCTCGACACATGGCACGACTGTCACAGGCGAAACTGGCATTCCGCTCAACCAGGCGTTCGAGGCCGATACGCCCGGAAGATCTGTCTGCGGTGGGCCAAACAGATGTTCGGCACGCGCGTGGCGGCGATCTCGGCGATGCAGAAGTCGGGAAGCGTCATCGCGTCACATGATCTCCCGGCTGAAGCTCGACATCCCCGTCCTGTTTGTCGACACCGGTGTGATGTTCGCCGAAACGCATTGACGACGCGTGACCAGATGGCCGCTTCGTACGGACTCAACGTCCGGACGCTGCATCCGCGGCTGACGATGGACGCAGCAGACCGCCGAGCATGGCGTGCTGTATCTGTCGGTCGAAGGTCAGCAGCAGTGCTGCCACATGCGCAAGGTCGAGCCGCTGCTCGACAGTCAAGGGGGAGTTCGACGCCTTGATCGGAAGCCTGCGTCGCAGCGACGGGGGTCGTCGCGGGGACTGTCCGATTCTCGCCGTCGATCCGAGATGAACGCCCTGCGCAGTCAACCCGCTGGCCAATGCCGACGACGATCGCTCGACGCCTACATCACCGAGCACTCCGTCATCATCAATCCGCTGCATGCCGCAGGGTTACTCGACGATCGGCTGCAATCGCTGCACGACGCCCGTGATGCCGAACGAACCCAGAGCGAGCCGGTCGCTGGCGGCACCTGGGGCCGTGGTCTCAATACTGCGGCATCAATCCGACTGACATGGATGATGCGACTTCGTCGGCCATCGATCTGCCGCAGGACCTCGTCGATCGCATCCTGGGTCAGAAGACCGACTTCATGATCTGAGGCATCCGGGTTGTCGAACGGTCACTCCACGACGTCGTCGAGGGCCGAGAGGCTGACGACCTCGGTCGCGGCGATCAGCACGCGTTTGCGGTTGACGGAGATGCCGTGCCGTCTCGCATCGAGCACGTACAGCTCCCGCGTGGTGGTGGTGTCGCGCAGGTCGTGCACGTCGGCCTCTTCGAGGATGAGGTACTTGTCGTCGGCCCCGTGCAGCCGGCCCAGAAACACGTACTGGCTGGAAACGTCGACGACGACGTTGCGGCCGAGCAGTGCGTCGAAGCGGGGATCGTTCATGCGGGCGGCTGCACAGCCAGGTCAACGACGCTGCCGACGTGGCGGCGGTTTCGGAGGCCGCGGCAGCGTGCGAATGTCCTCGAGAGTTGCGTCAGGTCCTGTCGAATCCCGGTCACCACGATACCGCATCCGGGCGTACCGGTCATAGCAGTCAGCCAACGGAGAAGCTCCAGCTGAGCAGACTCCGCCGTACGGAGCCGTCTCGGCGAACTGGGCGAGGGTCTCTGCCGGTA
Organism: uncultured Planctomycetaceae bacterium; assembly: GCA_963715185.1. Classification (GTDB taxonomy): domain Bacteria; phylum Planctomycetota; class Planctomycetia; order Planctomycetales; family Planctomycetaceae; genus CAVPPT01. The sequence continues at coordinate 139,049 of CAVQRG010000003.1, read as the reverse complement.
TCGTCGGCATCCCCCGCCGCACCGGGCGTTACTGTCGAGTCGCGGAAGTACCCGATGCAGGTCGCGCAGATGCGGATGCAGATACGCAATCGGTAGCGCGGGACCGGCGTGCAGCGGTAGCCGCGGTGGTGGATGGCCGCCGCGGCCACGATCAGCCCCAGGAGCAGCAGGCCGGGAATGGACCACACCACGTGATCAGTACGGCTCCAGATGCCGGTGAAGCCGCGGCAGTCTGCAGCGAGCGACGCCACATGATCAGCCGCTGCCTGCAGCGTATCCGAGCTGCTGACGGATGCGTCCGGTGTCTCGCGGTTGCGGGACGCCGGCGGCGGGGGTTGATTCGACCGTGGGCCAGCGGCTGGCTGTCGTCGTCGTAGGCCTCGACCCAGGCATGGGCATCGCGGTTGCGGGCAATCCAGTAGCCCCCAGAGCGTTGTACTCGGCGGCGACGTATCCCACGACATAGCGGCAAGGGATGCCGGCCAGCCGCAGCAGCAGGGCTGTGCCCGAGGCAAACAGCTCGCAATGGGCCGGCACACGATGCAGCAGAAAGTACGTCACCGGATCTTCCGACTGGCCGCCCAGATGGCCCCCAACTGATACTGGAAGTTCTCGTGGAAGAACCGTTCGACGGCATCGATTCGCTCCCGCGGAGTGCGGCAGTCGAGGACGATCTCGTCGGCCAGATGTCGCAATGCGCGGATCGAGGTCACTTGTCCACGCCTGTCAACCGAGTTCGACTGCTCGGGAGTCAGCTTCGACTGGTGGTGCGGAGAGCGAAGTACAAGACGAGTAAGGGGAGGTCGACCGTCGGTCGTCGATCGTCATGATCTGATGGGCGTCACGCAGGACCGGACCTTCGTCCGTGGCGATGTACGCGGTCGCCAGTGTCGTGAACAGGTAGCCGCGAGTTGGCCTCGGGCCAGACTTCGGTCATGCTCCAGGGAGCCTGGGCTTGTTCGCTGCACCGGATAGATGCGGACCTCCCAATCGCCCGCGGGAAGATTGGCGGCGGACCGTGTGCGGACATGATGGTCTGCTCGTGCCCCTGCGATCTGCCAGGCTCTCCAGCGTTCGCGGCCGCGGCAAATGTCACATGCTGATCGAATGCCTTCCCCCGCAAATATCCGTGATGACCATCAGAGAAACACGCAGACAGATCGCGTCCTGATCGAATGTCTTCCAGTTCGCGACATCATCCAGACGCCCGCTGGGGGAAAAGCCCGGCCCGGGACGTTGCGGCAGATCATCACGATAGGCACTCGGCCAGCAGTTCCGACCGTCTGCTCGTGAGTCCGCAGCAGACATCGCCGTGCCGCCTCCCAGCAGCAGACCGGCCGTCAGAGCGAATGATCAGCAGTCCGCTGCGGAGAACGTGGGCGTCTGGGCATCTGCCCGAGCGGCCGGCACAGCGGCTGGTGAAGGCCATGGCGAGTGTGACGACCACGAGCGTCAGAGCAGGGCCATCTGGTGCTGGGCCGCAGGGGTGCGGAGGTTGCTGGCGAAGATGAGCGTCAGCAAGCCGAGACCCGCCAAATGTTCGGGCAGGTGTCCCTCGCGGTTGACCAGAAGACAGCGACACAGGATCTGCAGAGAAATCAGATACCGCGCAATGGTATGAGCCAGCGGCGACCGGATGAACAACGCGTCCTCCGGAAGGGGAAATGGTAACAACAGGTGGTGTGCCAGAAACCCGATCGCCAGCAGCGCGGCGAGCAGATGCCGGTGTCGTCGTATCCAGCCGCAACGCCAAGGTGAAAAGGTGCCCACCCCTGCCAGCAGCAGGGCCGCCGCGACAAACAGCCAGGCACCAGAGAGGGCCGCCGAGGTACAACAGCTCGACCGTCATCATCGACAGCGCGAGCAGACGATCTGACGGCACCCGTGCCTGCCGAGGTACCGACAACGCCCGCGGGGGTGGTGCAATTCCAGCCAGGCCAGCGGGAGGTGGAGTCGCTCACAGGACGGTCACGGCTCCGCGGCTGATTTCGACGGGCGTGTACTGCACGACTTCCATCCGGCGTTGGTCAGCGGTCGAGTCGTCGGCTCTTCGCGGACGATGATCACCTTCAGGGCACAGCCGGCCTCGACAAATCCGCTCGGCCAGTTGCTGGTGGTGCGTGATCCCAGTCGAGGAACACACAGACCGCTGTCGAGATCGTCTCCAGTTCGTCGAGCACCGATGCGGTCAGATCCGCGGAGTCGGTCGGTCGGACTGGCCTCCACGCAGGCCAGGATCTCCAGGACGCGGTCGAGGGCGGCCCGAGTGCGACCGCTGCCAAAGACATGCAGATCGGGACCGGCAGCGAACAGGTCGATCAGATAGTCGCCAGCAGACAGAAACTCGGCGAGGGCTGCTGTCAGACTGATGGCGGCCTCCAGTTCCTCGAAACCTTCTGGTCCCGCTGTGCGCGGCTGCGCCACGAACGTGTCGAGAATCAGCGCCACCCGACAGGAGTACTCCTCCTGGTACTCGCGGACGACTGGTCTTCCCAGACGGGCCCAGGCACGGCGCATCCAGCCGTCGCAGCGGTTCCCCGGGCGTGTACTCCCGGTTTCCGACATACTCGGGCGATGTGCCCACACCCGACGCGAACAGCAGGCCTCCGGGCTGGTAGCGTTCAGTGGCCGGCAGATCGACATGATCGATCGCATGGTAGACGGGCAGGACGGTGACCGATTGCTCCGGGAGGCGACAGCTTCCGAAACGCATCAGGTTAAAGGGAAACGTCGAGTGGGCATGGACCGCCGGCAGACGATAGAATCCGCGTCGCCGGGCCTCGAGTGTGATGGGAAACACCGTCGATTCCCCTGGGCGCAGCAGCGGGATGAACTGCTCGTTCTGCAGGCGTCGTACTTCGGGAGGGAGTCCGAACAGGCTGAGGGTCAGGTCGAAGACGGGCCGCCGCGAACGATTCGAGACCGAGATGTCCGAGGTGATCGGCTCCAGAGCCCGGGCCACTTCGGGAAGACTCCCCTGTAACTCGACGACCGGACGGAACAGGAGTCCCATCGGTTCGGCCACCATCAGTAACGCGATGAGGCTGCAGAAGATCTGGTAAACCGGAATCTCGACGGTCACCGAGCCGATTGCCGCCACCAGCACTGCCACGACGACGATGCGCCCGCCGGGCGTCAGCTTGAAGCCCCAGAAATAGTCGTGCAGACTCCGGATGGAGAACATCCGTCTCCCCGCCATGCGCAACCTCCTTTGCCTACTTTGATAATAGGCACCCCGCTGTCAGGCGCCTATCTCGTCACTCGTTGGCGAACGAGGCCGGAATTCGCTAGCGTACACACGCCACAAGTGACGCCGGTCTGGATGCCGGAGCCGATTCACCAAGTCAAGTAAGGTACAGTCAGAAGCGAACGAAAGCAGTCGCCCCCGTAGAGCAGTGAAGCTGCTGCACGTTGTCATCCTCAGAGTGATGGCCCGCTTGCCGGCTCCTGCCTTCGGACTGCTCACCAGCCTCTCTACCAGGAGTCACGGACGACACTCACCAAAACCGCAGCATCGAGTTTGCCGAGGGAACGGAGTCGAACCCTGGCTGGGATCACGGCTGTGGTGATTGTTATCGCCAGGAAATAACCCCATGAACAAGCAAGAATTTGACGTTGCCGTGATCGGCAGTGGACCCGGTGGAGCGGTCGCGGCCACCTTTCTGGCCAAGAAAGGCTATCGCGTCGTGATGATCGAGCGGGAGACATTCCCGCGGTTTCACATCGGCGAATCGCTGATCCCCGCCACCCAGGGGATCTGGGAGCGACTGGGGATGGCGCAGCGGATGGAGAATGCCGGGCATACCTTCAAGTACGCCGGGACCTTTCACATTGCACCGACCGCCGACAGCGAGATGACGACGACCACCACCACGTGGTCATACAATTTCCCGCGCAAGATGATGAATCCTCGGCAGTACGCCTACCATGTCGAGCGCGCGGTCTTCGACAAACAACTGCAGGATGTCGCCCTCGAGAATGGTGTCCAGCTCTGGGAGAACACGTCGGTCGACGAAGTGCTCTTCGAGGGGGACCGTGCGGTGGGAGTGCGCTGTCGCCACAAGGGAGAAGACCCGGAAGAGCTGCGTGTGCAGTTCGTGATCGATGCGAGTGGCCGGCGATGTGTCATGGGGCGGCAGCTCGACTGCATCGAGCCGGATCCCGAGATCAAGACATCCGCCGTGTTTGGACACTTCCGTGGTGTGCAGCGTGAGCCGGGGTACCGACAGGGCTTCTTCAACGGGTTCTTCGTCGAGAACGGCTGGATGTGGCTCATTCCGCTTGCCAATGACATCATGAGCGTGGGGTTTGTCCAGAACGAGCCGAGCAATCTCGACTGGAGCAACAACCCGGAGGAAGTGCTGCTGGCGGCGATCAATCGTCACCAGTCGATCAGGAAACGCTTTACCGACGCTGTTCAGGTGGGCAGAATTCGCAGCCTGAAAGGACTGGCGTACACCACGCGCAAGTTCTGTGGCGACGGCTGGCTGTCGATCGGCGATGCGAATTTCTTCGTCGATCCGCTCTACTCATCCGGGGTCCAGATTGCCCACTCCACGGGCGAACGGGCGGCCAATACCGTGGATGAATTCCTGCGAAATGGCCGCTGCCCCAAGGCCATCCAGTCGTACGAAAAGTACATCCGCCGCTATCGCCGACGGGTCTTCGGACCGATGCAGTCGCTGTACCGGATGATGCGCGACCAGTACGTGGTCGGCTTCTATGTCGTCAGCACCGGTCGCTGGTTTAACGACTACCACAACTGGTTCCTGCGGCGGATCAACTGCTGGGGCAGCGGGTTCTATGACCACTACAACTGGGTGGCCCGCACGCTCGAATACGTCGGGAAGATCCAGGCCGCGGCCATGCCGCCGTTCCTCAGGCTGCTCGGAAAGGATGGCTGGAAGGTCTACAACAGTCGGCCGGTCGATGGCCCGCCGTTGGAGATCCCCAAGGAGATGACCCATGGCGATTCTCCGACCCCCGATGTGATTCCGATGCCAGCCAATATCGCGACCGACGTCTTGACCGGCGTGCATTGACGAAGCCCTGCTGCCGGCTGTCTATCGGGGCCGTTGGCCCGAGAGCAGAGTCCACAGGTCGCGCTGCCACAGGACGCAGGCGTTCACCAGGCCGGCTGCCGCGTAGTCGGCCAGTTGTTCATCGGCGGTTTGGTGGCAGTCATCGCCACTCGAGCGGGGGTGCTCGAACTGGTCGACGTTACGCTGTTTCCAGCCCAGCAACGCCTCTGCCATTGCGGGCGTGACCCGCTGCTCGGCAATCAGCGATTCCATGTGGGTCACCCACCGTTCCAGCAGTGCGCGGTAGTCGTCGTCGGCTGCGGGGCGGACTTCGTCGCCATTGAGGAACACGCCGCCGGGGCGCAGCAGCTTGAACACCTGCTGTGCAAGACGTCGCTTCTCCAGCGGGTCGAGATGATGAATGGCGGACATGCTGACGAAGCCGTCGACGGGTCTCGGCATTCGGGCCGGCCAGTCTCCCTGCAGACGCTCGTTCACGAACGTCACACGTTTGCCGAAGCGCGACAGCCGCTCGCGCGCGAGGTCGAGAAACGCCGTCGACTGGTCGACATTGATGGCGTGCACATGAGGCCAGCGCTCGAGAATCCTCTCGAGCAGCCGTCCTGATCCGCCTCCCAGATCGACGATGAGTGGCGTCTCGGCAGTCGAGGGATCTTCTCTGCCGCCGACCGGCAAGGCTGCCAGGATCGCATCCTGAACGGCGATATAGTGCGGATGCACCAGCAGCGCGCCGGCATCATAACCGGCCGCCAGATCAGCCTGGTTCCAGCGGTACTCGGCCACAGTGCGGCTGCCTTCAGGCGAGCGGTTCCAGATCGTGGGGGAACGCGGAGGCGACATTCCAATCCGCCTCGGTGAGATCGTCGGACACATGCCGGCGGTACCAGGCGCGGTTGAGATGGGCGTAGACATGACCCAGGTCGATCCGGAATTCCTCCTCCGTGTACTCTTCGTTCTCAGTAGCCTCCTGGATGAGGCTGCCGAGATGCTCGTGGGCGTCCGCCAGCTCGTCCATGAGCATCGACCATCCCACCGGCTGCAGCTTACGATTGATCATGCGGGGCAATCTTTCTGGGTGGACCGGACAGGCACCGGTCTCCGGCGTGTCAGGCAGACATCGAACACTTCAACAGGTCACAGATCCAGCAGTTCATTCATCAACTGGGCCGTGTCTTCCAGGCTGTGGTCCCGACCTTCGCGAGTTGCCCAGCCACTGAAGCCGATCTCGGCCAGCGCAACGCGGACCTCAGGCCAGTTCACATCCCCCTCGCCCAGCCGACAGAACTGGTTCTTCGCGCTCCAGTCCTTCACATCGAGCTTGACGATGCGCCGCCCCAGGACGCGGATCCAGTTCTCGGCGGGGCCGAACCGGCGGCAGTTGCCAATGTCGAAGTAGACGCCGACCCAGGGGCTGTCAATCTCGTCGATATAGTCCCGCAGCAGTTCGGGTTCTTCGCAGAAACCGTTCCAGACATTCTCGATGAGGATGCTCACCCCCAGACGCGAGGCGACCGGGAGCACCTTGCGAATCTCAACGATCGATCGCTGCCACACGTGGTCATGATTCTCGTCGTCGCCAGTGACCCGCCCGGGAACGAGCAGCACGGTTGAGGCCCGCAGGACATGGGCATCTTTGAGCGCCTGCTCAAGGGCGGCGCGGCCGATTTCGCGGACGCTGGCATCCGGAGACGACAACCGCTCTTTCCAATGGACGCCATTCACCAGTCCATGCACGGGAAAACCGGTCTCCGCGATTGCCGTCTGCAGCGCCGAGAGATCCTTGATGTTCGGGCTCGCTCCTTCAATCCCGTCGAAGCCAAGGTCCCGATACTGAATGAGGCGCTCCCGCATGGTCTGGAGGTCGGCACCGATGTCGCCCCCCTTGTCGGCCTTGAAGATGCGCCCCCGATTGCTTCGCGGCCGAGCCTCCGGAGAGTCGACCTGTGCGGACACCTGCACATCCGACTGCCCGAGGGCGGCGGAGGAATCGGTGCTGAAGTGGATGCCGCCGGCCACCAGACCAGCCGTGGTCCACAGAAAGTCGCGACGATCGGGCATGGGGGACTCTGGCATCGATGTTCCTCGCTGAATTGCTGACTCGGTTATAACGGGATCGTCGGGCCGGCTCCAACACGACCGTCCCGCGTCCGTCCGATGTGGGGCATCGTGTGGTGGAAATCGCGTCAACCTCTGACCCGGGCAACTGCGACGCTCCGGTCGACCTTGGCCATGCGCGCCGGCCGAAAGTGGCGAGGTTTCGTCACCATCCGGGACGGCGGGTTCCGTGCTGATGGATGGTCATCACCTCATTAGAACGGTCGGCCCGAGGGAACTGCAAGTCGCTGCACTTGTGCCGCTCAGCCTCTGTGCGCATGCTATTGGCAGTTCTCACGACTCGTTCTTTCGCGCTTTCGCGATCAATCGCAAGATTTCCTTCACGGCATCTTCCGGAGATGTGTATGTCCGATTCCACCTCCCCCGCTCAGAATTCTCCGGCGAAACGTCCGGAGGGGAGTCCAAAGCCCCGCAACCCCGTCGAGCGGCTGATCGTGTGGGGGCTGATTCTCGGACTGGTGGCGCTGGTCGGGTGGGAGGCGACGAAACGCTTCGGTTACACCAACACGCTCAACCGCATCCAGGCGGCGATGGAAGCGGAGGAGGGGGGCGGCGACTGGAAGCCGGTCACCCTGGAAGATGTGGATCAGCTCGTCTCGGGGTTTCCCACGAGGGCTCCCGGGCCGTCCGGGGTCATGCAGGAGACCGTCATCTATCGGTGGCAGGGACTGCTGAAAGATCACGGCGGCATTCACGTGACCTACGACCCGGACGAGAACCTGGTCCTCGGCTATGAGACCGATGCCGCGCCGGAGGAGCCGAGGCTGGTGGACCCATCAGAACTGGAGGCGTTCGACGATGGGGAGATGCAGGAGCCCGCGGAGATGCCAGCCAGCCGGCGCCCGCAACGACCGGGCTTCGAAGACGACAAGGCGGACAGTCCGCCTGACGAGGCTGACAAGCTCCCGGTGGTGCCGGATGGCGACAGCACGGCGGATTGAACGCGAGTCCCGCTCGGCGACGTGGCGGAGGGCTTGGTCAGTTGTCGAACCAGAGGCCGGCCCCGATGAACTGCACGTCTTCCTGCAGGAACGAGTACTGGAGCTCTTTCCCGTTGTAGTACTGGAGTCCCACGCGGAAGCGGCTGTCGCTGACGCGGCCGCGGGCTTCAAGGGCCGCGATGACATTCACACCTCCCCCGAATTGCAGCTCTTCGCGGAGCCCGGCGTTGATCGCAAACACCGGACTGATGTTCCAGCGATTGCAGGGGACGGGACGGTATTCGGTGCCGAACTGAAACTCGAGTGGTTCGGCGCCACCATTGGCGTTCAGGGCGTATCCGATCTCTCCGTAGATCCCCAGCTCGGGCGTCACGTGTTCGTAAACTCCGAAGATCAGGGAGTCGCGGACATAGTTGATCCGTTCGAAGCCGGGATTCTTGATCAGAAACTCGTCCCCGACATGAGAGCTGATGTGTGAGTATCCGAACTTCGTGGCGGTGGTGTTGCGCCGCCAGGTGCCGATGAGCCCGATGCGAAAGTCGGCCGCCTCGACATCGGATTCCTCTTCGTGGTCGATGCGGACGAGGGCCGCTCCCTCGACGTCGAGCTGGAAGCCCTGGGGATTGGGCCCGCAGCCCGGCGTTCCATGGCGGAGGATCCCGGCGCGACCTCCCACGGCCGTCTCCCAGACGAGTCCGCGGTCCTTCTCGCTCAGCCAGACCGCCGCCACCCGGGGCTCCTTGGGGCCGGCGATGTAGGAGTGATACATAAGTCCCGACGGGAGCAACTCCCAGCAATCATCGCAGCCGTTGCTGGCCGGTTCGATCACGCTGGTAGCACTGGCGCAGGGTCGGATCCAGCCCTGCTCGGCGTCATGCGGTTCCGGCAGGGCCCACGCGGGGCTGTCGCTGGAATCTGCGGGCGAGCTGGCAACGGGAATCGAGTGCCCGAAGCATTCGCTGAGCCTGATGCCTGAATGGGTCTCCCCGGCGCGGGTCACCATCGGGGCCGAGGTCCCCAGGCAGACCGCGATCCATGCCAGCCGCGCTGCTGTTCGGTGAAAGGGCACTCTGTCGACTCCCTGCTGTCCGCCCCGGTTCTGCGAGTCCTCGTCCTGAGGCTCGGATGTCGATTCGCGTCGGATGGCTTAGGCCCAGAAGTCCGACTGCTCCAGTATCGACGTGTGTGCGCAATGCGCTTCCGCAATCGGTTGTCAGGGAACGGTCTACGGTAAAACTGCCTCGGGACACAGCGGTTTTTCGGATTGTGTCGATCTGATGTATTGCAGGGGAGGACTGACGTTTCGCATCTGATCGTGGGGAGTTACAACTCAGCCCGTGCGTATGAGGGTCCCGAGTCACCAGAGTCTTCCGCGCAAAGCGAATTGATGATCGCAGGTCCTCACGCCGGCGAATCCGCACAACCGGCAGCCTCGTCACGAGCGGCAACCGTTCGCTTGGGACGGCTGGCGTCCGGATTTCGCGTCGTGAGCCTGTTCACGCTGGGGAGCCGACTGCTGGGGCTGCTGCGCGACATGGGTATGGCCGCGCTGTTCGGGGCCGGGCCACTGATGGACGCCTTCTCCGTCGCCTTCAAGGTTCCGAATCTGGCGCGGCGGTTGTTCGGAGAAGGGGCATTGACGGCGGCCTTTCTGCCCGCATTTGTTGGCGAACTGGAACGCGAAGGGACCGTCCCGGCCCGACGTCTGGCCACTGCCGTGTTCATCACGCTGGGAAAGTGGCTGACTCTGTTCGTGGTTCTGGCCGAGCTGGCCATCGGGGGGATGTACTGGCTGTCGCCGCCCGGGACCGACACACGGCTGCTGCTGGGACTGACGGCCGTAATGCTCCCCTACACGGTGCTGGTGTGCCTGTCCGCCCAGGTGAGTGCAGTGCTGCAGTCGCTGGACAAGTTCGCGATTCCGGCATTGTCGCCCGTCATCCTCAATCTCCTGTGGATCGCCGCCATTCTGATGGTGCCGTTGCTGGCCGGAGATCCGCGGACGCAGATTCATCTGATTGCCTTGTGTGTTGTGCTGGCGGGGATCGTGCAACTGGCGCTGCCTTTCGTAACGATGCAACAGACCGACTTGCCGCTCATTCGTCATTGGCGAAGCGCCATGCCCCAGGTGGGCCGCATCGTTCGGGCCATGTTGCCCGTCGTGCTGGGGTTGTCCATTACGCAGCTCAACACGCTGGTGGACAGTCTGCTCGCGTGGGGCCTGGCGGCTTCGCCGGGTCAATCGCCCGCAGGCTTTCCGCAACTGGTGGAATCAGGGACGGCGTCCGCGTTGTACTTTGCTCAGCGGATGTACCAGTTCCCACTGGGAGTGTTCGGGGTCGCCCTTGGAACGGTGCTGTTTCCGCTGTTGTCGCGGCATGCCGAGCGGGGTGAGCGGCACCTAATGCGGCATGACTTGTCGCTGGGGCTGAGACTGGTGGCAGCGGTGTGTCTGCCAGCGAGCGTGGGACTGGTTCTGCTGCGCGAGCCGATTGCCGTGCTGTTCTTTCAGCGGGGCGCGTTTACGTCTGCGGATGCGGCTTTGACGGCGCGTTGCATCGGGGCGTACGGAATTGGCGTCTGGGCCTACGTCGGGCTGCTGATCATCCACCGCGGATTCTATGCGCTCGGAGATCGACGCACGCCCATGGTCGTTGGTGTCTGGGTCGTGTTCATCAACTTGCTGCTGAATCTGCTGCTTGTAGGGCGGATGGCCGGGGCCGGACTCGCACTGGCCACGGCCGTGGCGGCGATGGTGCAGATGCTCTGGGTCTCAGCGGCGTTTCATCGGCGGGTCGGGCTGCTCGACATCCGCTCCATCGCACGGACCGCCGGGCGGACGCTGGTGACTGTCTTGCCCATGTCCGCGGTCTGTCTGGCCGCCATGCACTGGCTCCCCCCGGGGGCGTCCTCCGGCTCGCGCCTGCTGGCCCTGTTCGTACCGATGTTGGCTGCCTTGGCGGCGTACCTGTTCGCGGGACGTCTCATTCGGCTCGAAGAGCCGTTCCTGCTGCTGCGACGGGGGCAGAGCTCGGCCGAGTCGGGGGACCGCTGAATGGCCCTCAGATCGGCGGGATGCGAATGGCGATCTGGACACCCCGGTCGGTCGCACCGATCAGCTCGGTGTAGTAGAGCGAGAGATCGACCGAAACCGACTGCCCCTGCCTCAGCAGGTTGCGCGTGGAGATCCCCTGTGTGGGTGCCCGCTGATGCCCGGATGTGCGGTCGGACTCGAGGGTGATTCCCGGCAGACCATATTCGCCGTCCGGCAGGAACTGTCCCGCGATGGCTTTCTTCAGATCCTGCTGCTGAGTGTCGGAGATCCAGCCATCAAACGAGGACGTGTCCGGCATCCACCATCTCACGTTCAGGTCGAAATAGCCCCGCTGGCCGTCGTATCGCCAGGCGGCGGGGACGGTTCGCGATGCCTCGAGGACGTCCTGCAGGCGTGAGAGCGTCGCGACCCGAGCCTCTTCAGGAACGGGACGACCGAACGGTTCGGAGAACCGCACATCGCGGAATTCGATCAGTTGCCCGACACCCGTCGAGTCCAGTCGGATCAGGCTGGCCTGCTCCAGGGCCTGCCCTTGCCAGCTGACATAGAAAATCACCGGCTGATTGAATCGCAGGGTGAAGTCCCCCACCGAAGTCTCCTCCCGTGGGGAGATTTTGGCGGATTCACTGGACAACCGCGTCTCCTGATCTCCTAGGATCATGCCCCCCGCAATCGAAAACGTTCGTGGGCGATCCTCCCGATTCACAGCGGCCACAATGATGGTCAGCCCCCAGCTGGTGCGGTACGCGTCAATGAGTCGAAAATACACCCCTTCGATTTCCTGCTCGACTGTACCGCCCGCCATGGCCTCTGGTAGCTCCGGCAGAGGCGGGGGCGGTTCTTCCGCCGGGGAGTCACTGGGCACCGCTGGTCGGGTCCCTGGCGGATCCTGGGCGACGGGACGCGGCGCCATCCTCGGAGGAGCGGGCGGTGCCGATGGGGCGGACACCGGACCGGGGGGCATGTTCGGCGCGACCGCCTGTTCGCAGCCGAACAGCCCCAGCAGGACTGTCAGGCACCAGGCGAATCGGCAGTCGTGGCAGGTGTGTGGGAGCCGGCGTGCGGTCCCGTCCGGTCCAAGCCTCATCAGCTACCCTCACGACCATGGACACTGGGGATATGCAGTCTAGGAGAAGAATTTGAAGTCTGTGTTAACGTGCGCTGTGTCGGTGTGCGTCGGCTGGTCTGAGCAAGCATCATGCCTGAGTCTTCCCCGGATCTGAACGAGCAACTGCAGCAGGCGACGGCGGCGATCCGTCGGCAGTGGGATGCGCGACCCGTCGTGGGAGTCATTCTTGGGACCGGACTGGGCCGCGTGGCCGAACAACTCGCGCAGCCTGTCGCGATCCCGTTTGCCGATGTGCCCCATTTCCCTCAGTCGACGGCCGTCGGGCATCAGGGGCGGTTGGTCTGCGGATCGGTCGATGGCGTGCCCGTACTGGCGATGCAAGGGCGGGGGCATCTGTATGAAGGGTACTCAGCCGCGCAAGTCGGGCTGCCGGTGCGCGTCATGCGGTGGCTGGGAGTACGGACGCTGGTGGTGAGCAATGCCGCCGGTGCGCTCAACCCTCAGTACCATGTGGGGGATTTGATGGTCACCGCGGATCACATCAACCTGATGTGGACCAGCCCGCTTGTTGGTCCGCGCAACGAGGATTTCGGGTCTGCGTTCCCCAACAAGAGCACCCTCTACGATCGAGAACTGATCGAGATCGCCCGCACGACGGCTGCGTGCCAGGGCTTTGCCTGTCATCGCGGCGTGTATGTCGGACTGACCGGTCCAAACTATGAAACCCGCGCCGAATACCGATTCCTGCGGAGGATCGGTGGCGATGTCGTGGGGATGTCGACTGTGCCAGAGGTGCTGGTGGCGGCTGAACTGGGGTTGCGCACGGTCGGCCTGTCGACGATCACCAACGTCTGCCTGCCGGATGCGTTGGCGAAGACGAGGGGTGACGAAGTGGCCAGCGCCGCCGAGCAGGCTGCTGATCGGCTGCAGGTCCTCGTGCGGGCCGTGATCAAGAACGCGCGAGATCAGTGACCATGTCGCATCCGTGTGCGTGCTGCGTGGTCGCGGCCGCGCCCTTGACTACAATTCGGGGCTGCCACGTGGCAGTTTCTGCACAGCCGTTCTCTTCCGGGAGCATCGCATGACCCAGTTGGCCGATTCGCTCGAGCATCGTGAGGCTGATCATCCGATCGAGTCGCTTCTCCTGCGCCGCTGGTCGCCGTGCGCCATGTCAGGGGAAGGTGTCCGTGAGGAGGAGATCCAGCGTCTCTTCGAGGCCGCCCGCTGGGCGCCATCCACGTACAACGAACAGGAATGGCGGTTTCTGTATGCGACGCGGGAGAGTGAGGATTGGTCGACATTCCTCGGTCTGCTGGCGGAAGCGAATCAGGTCTGGTGCGAGCGGGCCGGGCTGCTGATCGTCGGCTTGTCGTGCAAGGTGTTCGCCCGCAATGGGAAACCCAACCCGGTCCATACACTCGATTGCGGCATGGCTGTGCAGAACCTGTTGCTGCAGGGGACTGCGCTCGGTCTGGTCTGCCACCCGATGGCGGGCTTCGATCGAGGGAAGACTCGCATAGCCCTGCAGGTGCCCGACGACTACGCCGTGGAAGTGATGATCGCCGTCGGGCAGCCCGGGGATCCCGACCAGCTTCCCGCGGATTACCGCGAGATGGACCTCAATCCCTCGGGACGAAAGCCTGTTTCGGAGATCGTCAGGGCCGGTGCCTTCACCTTCTGACCAGCGATAGCGACGGCCATCCCGCCGCGCGCTGCCACTGGACGGAGAGCATCCGATGGCCAAGACTTCCTTCAAGGGTTTCCCTCCAGCGACGCTGAAGTTCCTGCGTGACCTGCAGCGTCACAACGATCGAGACTGGTTCGCCGCCAATCGTGATCGGTATGAGGCAGACCTGCTGGCACCGTCGCTGGCCTATATTGAGGCCATGCAACAGCCGCTGGCGAAGGTCTCGCCGCTGTTTCAGGCAGTCCCTCGCAAGGTCGGCGGCTCGCTGATGCGGATCTTTCGCGATGTGCGGTTCTCGAAGGACAAGAGCCCTTACAAGACGAACATTGGGATTCAGTTCCGTCACGAAGCGGGCGCGGATGTCCACGCCCCCGGGTTCTATGTGCACATCGAACCCGAGCAGTGCTTCCTGGGTGCTGGAATGTGGCATCCGGCAGCGGACCCGTTGCGCGCGGTACGCGAGGCCATCGAGTCGCGCCCTGCTGACTGGCAACGGGCCCGCGACCACAAACCGTTTCGCAGCCGGTACACCCTCGCGGGTGATTCGCTGCAGCGTCTCCCGCGCGGTGTGGATCGCGAGCATCCGTACGTTGCGGACCTCAAACGCAAGGACTTCATCGGCGTGCAGTCGCTGGATCCCGCCGCGATCACTGCTGCCGACTTCGTGCCCGAGTCGATCCGCGCCTTCCGGGCTGCCGGCCCCTTTATGCGGTTCCTCTGCGAAGCGGTCGGTGTGGGATACTGAGCCGCCAGCGGCTGTGGCCGAGCGGGTTTACTTCTTCCGAGCGGCGTTGCGCTGCTGGCGAGCACGGCCGGCCATGATGCGCTGCAGCTTCAGTTGCTCATCCGCCATGGCCTCGACCGGAACTTCCGCAGGCTGAATCGGCGTGGTGTCGAGCTGATCGGCGTCCTTCAGCTTCCGCAACCTGATATTCCGATACCAGACGGGATCACCGTGATCCTGCAGGGACAGGTGCGCGCCACGCGCTGTCAGGTCCCCGCCGCGATTCTGCAGCAGGGCCACGTTCCACGCCCACTGCGGGTCTGCATAGTCCATGTCGATCACTTTCTGGCCGTTCAGCCAGTGCTGCACGACCGTCCCCTTGCAGATCACGCGGCCTTCGTTCCATTCGCCAACCGGTCGCGTCGCATCATGGGACGGGGCCATACAGAAGTAGATCGAGGCGGCGCTGGTCCGGGGGTTCTTGCCATCGGCATGCACCGCGTTGTCGAGAATCTGGTATTCGTACTGGCCGGGGCGATAGTACAGTCCGCTGTTGCTCCCTTCCGCGACCTTCCAGTCGAAACGCAGGTCGAAGTCATCGGGAATCGGCTGGGAGGTATAGGTCAGGCTCCCACCCTTGCCGGATCGTGTGAGCACGCCGTCTTCGATCTGCCAGTTGCCCCCATGTTCCCAGCCGTCGAGGCTGGTTCCATCGAAGAGTGCTCTGAAGCCGGCCTGCTGCTCCTCGGCGGAGAGCGCGTGTGGCTCGGCGGCCCGCAGGGCAGGGGTGAGGACGCACAGGGACAGGAGGATCGACAGACGCACAGGCATGGGAGCACTCTCTCTGACAAGGAAGACCAGCAGGACCACGGCGACCAGCCGCGGGATCGTTCTGTTCCCATGTCACGTTTCCGGCCGCCGGCTGTCAAGTGTCCGGCCTGCCGCGTGGTGCCCTGCGGCAGCGAGCCAGCGTTGTCAGGCGGCACGCGAGTTCGGCGGAACCGGTGTTCCGGCCTCGGAGCGTTCGGCCGTCATCGGTTGGGGGCCATACCGTCGGAGCCATGTGCGCAGGGATTCCTCCCACCAGCGACCGAGGTACAGTCCCATCATCACAGATGCTGCGAAACCGGCCGGTCCATAGGTCTGAGCGTAGGCGATCAGGTAGTTGCCGGCCTGCAGGACTGTCAGGCCAAGCAGGGCCTGTCCTTCGACAGGGAAGACTTGTGCCGGGGCAACGGCCCCCGTATGGCCAAAAAACTGACCCAGCCAGGCGCCCGCGACGAGGATGCCCCCCATCGGGATCGCCCCTCCCTCGCGAAACCACCCCCACCGCCAGCCCAGGGTGAGCAAGGCGATGGAGAGCGTCAGCGGGGCGGTCAGCTTGACGAGGTCGGCGAAGTCCTTCGGGAGCAGCGCCGATTCGAGGTCTCGCCAGATCGCCTCCAGCGACCCCGGGATGCCGCTCATGGCCAGCGTCATCATCAGCCACACGCCCAGCCGGCCCCAGGCCCGCAGGTCCAGACGCCTCAGCCAGTCCCGCAGCGGCCGTCCGCGCTGACTCGTCGACCTGGAATCGCGTGAGGCCGCCATCGGGTCTCTCCCGGCGAGGTTGTGCACACGCGGGGGGGAATATTCGACGGGAGAGTTTGCTGTCAACGCCAGTGTGAGAACGTCAGCCTTTCTCCCGAGTTCCGGGCGGATTGACCGGTAGACTTCGCAGGTGATGCCAGTCGAGCAGGCTGCGATCGGGAGACCGTGGATCATAGAGTGCGGCCATCCGGTCACCAGGCTGGCTGCCTGTCTGCCGGACTCCACGGGCCGTGTACTCGCCAGTCAGAGTCTGCGGGGGACCGGCGAAGGAGAGAGGAGCATCGTATTCGTACTTCAGTTGCTGGACGCCATTTCGCCGCAGATCTCCCAGCGTCGAGACCTCCGTGATCGTGGCGACGGTCAGGGCCCCATCGCGCAACAACTGGACTTCGCGCGCGATGTCCACGCAGCCGGCGCAGGCCATGGCACCTGCGATCAGCGTTAGAAGGCCCGCCGCCAGCGACATCCCTGTCGCCACCTGCACTGTGCTGCGGATCGCGAGCCACAGTCGGTGCTGATCAGGATCCGAATAGCGATAGACGACGTCGACTGAGCCTCCCGGCTGTTGCTGCGACCACACGCTCCGTGACACCGCCGCCGCACCGTGATGCAGCACTCCGCGCTGGTCGCCGTAGGTGTAGGCGATCATCCAGCGCGGCCCCCCTCGATTCCCCCCGCCGCCATGCGCCAGCAGTCCGGCCAGGCAAGCCGACGGGGGAAGGCTGACGGCGACCACGTCGCATCGGGTGACCGTCCCGGTGGTCCAGCCCCCGTGGATCAGTAACGGAGCGATGTTGATCAGTACGCTCACCGGCAGCAACAGCAGCATCGCGGCGGGAAGCAGCAACAGCGCGGCCGTCCCGAGGCGCGGCTCGTGATTCAGCAGCCTGCCCCAGGCCCGCAGGCTGGAGAAAGTGCGATCGGTTCCAGAGGGCGACCAATCGTCCCCATCAGCCGTCGATGAAGCGAATGCCGACATGTCCGAATCCCACCTGCCTCGATGTCGAGTGACCACGTTGGAAAAAGATCAGCGCACTACCCCGGCCCCCGGGTGGGTGGCACCGGGAGTCTGGCAACCTGTTGAATTCGTTCGCAGCGACCGCATCGCTGCCCTGCAGCGCGCGGGAAATCTGATGAAGCGGGCGACCACAAAGGATCCTTCAACCGGCGGCTAGGCGAGGCCTGCGTCACCGTGCCGTCGCACCAGTTGCGTGAATTCCGCGGCCGAGACGTTGCGCGCCTGGGCGAAGCCGCCGACGAGTCGCGCACCGGTGACTTCAATCAGGAACAGCCTGAAGTCGGGAAACTGAAACAAAGGGGCCGCGTCCGGGAATCGCTGCAGATAAGACGTGCGCGCCTCCTCGAAGCCTGGATCGGCTGCCTCCAGTTGTCGTGCGGTTCCTTGAATCGTCACGCGGGCGAGACCCTGCGGCATCTTCCCGGGGCCTTCCTCGTCGGCAATCAGCAGACTGACGCGGGGATGCTGCTGCATGTTTCGCGTGTGACCGGCGAGGCCGCTGACGTGCACGATCAGCGCGGTTCCGTCGGTCGTCACACCGAAGGGGACCAGCGAAACGAACGGGTCTCCGCCGTCCAGGGTCCCCAGGGCTGCGACCGCGCGACGCTTCACGAGATCGGTCAAAACCTGCAGTTCGCTACTCGGCATTCTGCCGCCCTCTGCCGGACCGGTTGCGATATTCGTCGATGATCTGCTTGACGCGATCCGGGTCCGGGATCCCGTTGACCTCGACCTCGACTCCAGCCTGCCCGGCACTGGAAACGCCCACGTATCCGACCCCCATCATCCGCTGAAAGAAGCTCTGCCTGACGATGATGTTGCGGACGTTTTCATGAAAGACGTCGCTGGTGTTCTTCGAGAGCAGCCCGGTGCGCAGCGTGGTCTGGTCGTCGGTGACGACGAGGGTCGTGCCCTGCACCCGCAGCCACCAGATCAAGAGCAGTACGAGGCCGACTCCGAAGGCCGCGATGAGCAGGACGCAGATGATGAACCACACCGGGTTGTTCCGGAACATGGCCGGGTGGGCTGTGTAGAGAATGGTCTCGCCTTGGGACATCGCGAATGCCTGCTCCGATTCCTGTGTGGGAGTAGTGACGTAGGTCGATGTGTGCTGTGAACTCTGACTGGATGGCCTGAGGCTGTCAACACGGGGCCGCCCTGGTGTGAGCCCGCCGCACGGCGCGGCGAGTCTGCGGTGTTGTTCGCTCCCGGCCGGAAAATCTTTGGTGAGATCGGAGGCGATTCCAGTTCGGGCGGGTGTCCGCGCAGGCTGGCGGTCGCCGGTCAACTCCACGACACTGGCAGCGTCACCACGTCCCCCCGGAGAGGCCTGTCATGGCTCGCGACGACGATCTCGCGCTGGTGCGCGAGTACACCAGCAGTGAAAGCCTGGTGCGGCACATGCTGGCCGTCGAGGCAGCCATGCGCGCCTACGCCCGCAGGTTTGGTGAGGACGAGGAGCAGTGGGGCTGCGTCGGGCTGTTGCACGACTTCGACTACGAGCGCTGGCCCGATCCGCCGGATCATCCCCTGCAGGGGGCGGCCATCCTTACCGCGAGGGGTTACGCCGACGACGTGATCTACGCCATCAAGTCGCATGCGGATTACCTGGCCGATTGTCCGCGAGTCTCGCTCATGGACAAGGCCCTTTATGCCTGCGACGAACTGTGTGGATTTCTGTCGGCGTGTGCACTCGTGCGGCCCGCGCGCCTGCGAGGTCTGACGCCGAAGAGTGTCCGCAAGAAGATGAAACAGGCTTCTTTCGCGGCCGCCATCAACCGCGACGACATGCGCAAAGGGGCGGAAGACCTGGGGGTCGACCTGGACGAACACATTGCATTCGTCATCGCGGCCCTGCAGCCACTGGCGGAGGAACTGGGGCTCGCGGGTGACGCCTCGATTGAAGCCTCGTGACTCGTTGCAATCCCCCGGACCCGCCCGACCGGTGTCCCCGCTTGAGTGCCGTCGCCCGTCCCGGGGGGCAGGGGTCGAGTCACTCCGGTCTTGCGGCTTGCTCGTCAGGCGGATCGGGGGATTGCTGGAATCTGTGGCGAACGGGCAACACGTGCGTGTCTTTCCGGAAACATGTGATAGCGTTTTCACACGCAACGAGCAGTGTGGGAAAGAGCGCGAAGGTGTGCCTGTTGCAAGTGATCTGTACAGTTGAGGAACTCGCCCGCATTCTCGCGGAAGGCAGCGCGAGACCCGGGAGAGCCGGCCAGTCAGGGGAACACCGGGGTTCTCGTGAACCGACCGGGTCCACCAGTACGACAGACCTCATCCGGGATCCGGTCACACGCTCACCCCATACCTTGCGATCCGGCAGCATCTGGTCTTCTGTTCAGCCACTGACATCGACAGACTATGCATAACCGACTCATTCGGCGGGCCCCCCAGCAACCACATCTCCTGCTCAGCAGTGAACTGGCCGTGAGCCTGCCGGTTCTCGGCATCGTGCTGATGGGACTCCTGGAGTTTTCACTGATGGTGCAGGCGCGGACGGTCGTCGTCGCCGCCAGCCGCCGGGGGGCCGAGGTCGCGGCAATTCCCGGCGCGACCGAGAATGACGTGCGGCACGAGGTGCGCGATGTGCTGGGGGCGCGTCTCGGTTACGAAGCCGAGATCCACCTGCAAGGCGTGTCCGAGGGTGAGGCGTACGTCGCCGTCGACGTGCCGATGGCGGCCGCCATCCCGAACCTCATGCGTCCGGTCGGTCTGGATCTGCAGGGGCACAGGCTGTGTTGTCAGACACCGCTGGTGGTTCATTGAACCGCTGCGAGTTGCTCACGTCCGCCGGCCATCCCTCAGCACTTCCCGGGCCGCGTTGCGTCCGCAGGCACCCATCACGCCCCCTCCCGGGTGGGTTGCTGCTCCGCAGAGATAAAGCCCGGGCAACGGGGTGCGATAGTCGCTCCAGCCCGGGACGGGCCGCAGCTGAAACAGCTGGTGTACGGGCATCGCTCCCTGAAAGATGTTTCCACCCGTGAGGCCGAACGTGCGTTCGAGGTCCACAGGCGAGAGCACCTGGCGATGCAGGACCGCCGAGGGGAAGTTGGGGGCGTAGCGGGCAATCTCCGCGATGCAGCGGTCGGCGAACTCCGCCTTTCGCTCCTCCCATGTTCCCCACGCGAGTTTGTAAGGCGCGTACTGGACGAACAGTGATGCGACGTGCTGTCCGGGTGGTGCCAGCGAGGGATCCACCACGGACGGGATCGTCATCTCGATGATCGGCTTCTGCGAGGGAAGTCCGTACTTCGCGTCGTCGTAGGCCCGCTCGATCGTGTGAGGCATGGCATTGATGTGGATCGTCCCCCGATGCTGCGGGCCCGGTTCCTTCCCGTGCGGCAGGCAGGTGAAGTCTGGCAGCTCCCGAAGTGCCAGATTGATCTTCAGGCTGGCGCTGGCATAGTCGATCCGCTGGACGGCCTGCAGGAAGAGGCCCGGAAGTTGATCGGCCTCGAGGAAGCGTTCGAACGTCAGGTGGGCATCGACTCCCGAGATCACGATTCCGGCTGACAGTTCTGCGCCATCGGCGAGTCGGACTCCGGCGGCTCGACCGTTCCGCACGGTGATGGACTCGACCGGACAGCCGGTGCGGATCTGGGCTCCATGTTCCCGCGCCGAGGCGGCGAGGGCCTCGCTCAGCGTCCCCATACCCCCCTGAACGTATCCCCAGACGCCGCGGGCTCCGCCGGAGCAGCCCATCACATGATGCAGCAGCACATAGGCTGTCCCCGGCGACGAAGGCGGCTGAAAGGTGCCGATGATGGCATCGGTGGCGAGTGTCCCCTTCAACTCATCCGATTCGAACCAGCGGTCGAGCAGGGCCGTGGCCGGGCCGGTCATCAGTTCGAAGATCTGTGGCAGATCGTCTTCCAGGTCCCGGACGGACTTGAGCAGCTTCCAGGCAGATCGCAGATGACGAATTCGATCGGTCCACGGCCGTGTGCGCCACGATTTCGTCCAGGGCCAGAAGTCGGCCGGCGTCTGTGACAGCGTGGGCTCCAGTCGCTCAGCCACTCGGGTGAGGAACCGTTCGTATTCGGGGTAGGCGGCCGCGTCCCTCGCGGAGAATTTGGCGATCTCCTGCCGGGTGGCGTCGGCATCGGGCCCCAGCATCAGCGAGCGGCCATCTTCCAGTGGCGTAAACGACGACGGGGAGCGGGGCAACACGCGATAGCCGTGTCGCGCCAAGTCGAGATCCTGCTCGATGTCGGGCAGCAACAGACTGACGACGTACGCGGCGGTCGAGACTCGAAAGTCGGGCCAGAGTTCCTCGGTGACACAGCAGCCTCCGACCAGATCGCGGCGTTCAACCACCAGCACTTTCCAGCCGGCCCGCGCCAGATAGGCGGCGCACACCAGACCGTTGTGGCCGGCCCCGATGATGACAGCGTCGTACAGGTCAGGCACCGGTGTGGGTCGCGTCAACGGGAAGCGTTTCGGAGATCACAAGCAGGAATGTCGCCACCGGTCCCAGCAGCAGCGAGAGCAGAAACCAGTTGAGGCCGCTGCGGTTCTTCCCTTGGGCGAGCCCCGCATTGACCAGCGCCAGCGTCCCCCAGCCTGCATACCAACCAGACTTCTCCATCGTGACTCCTCCCGCTCCGGGGGTCCACACTCTGCGGTGTCGCGCCTCTACCCGGTCGGTAGCGTATAGGGTCTTCGATACTCGCTGCGCACGAAGGCGACAGCCTCTGGACTGGTAACGAGATCCGGGGTCTGCGGATCAACGGAAATATCTCGCCCCAGCCGATACGCGATGTTGCCCAGATGGCAGAGGGTGCTGCTGAGGTGCCCGGTGACGAGATCTGCCACGGGCGATCGACGCGTCCGCACCGCCGCGAAGAAGTTCCGCAGATGCGACTGTTTCAGTTCGCTGGCATCCGCGGTCAGCTTGTCCTGACAGTCATAGACCTTCCAGCCGCTGCGATCGACGACCAGGGTTCCCCGGTCGCCGTAGAACGCCAGTCCGGTGTGCCGACTCTCGTTGCCATGCGACGACCATTGGCGATGCTCCCACTGCAGGAGGCCGTGCGGGTATTCGTAGTTCACCAGCAGCGTGTCGGGTGTCTGCTGGTCGCCGCCGAGGTGCAGCAGTCCGCCGGTCGCACTGACCCGGACCGGCAGCTCCAGGCCCAGACCCCAGCGGGCGATGTCCAGCAGGTGGATGCCCCAGGTCCCCAGCTCTCCGCTGCCGTAGTCCCAGTAGCGGTTCCAGTGATGGTGAAACCGGTTGGCGTTGAAGGGGCGGGCGACGGCCGGACCCAGCCACTGATCGTAGTCGACGCCCGGTGGTGTGGGAGTGTCCCCCTGGGGTGAGAGGGCCTTGCGGCGGACGGCCGACCAGGCCTTCGCCAGTCGCACGGTTCCCAACTGTCCACTGCGAACGAGCCTGACCGCCGACTGGAAGTGTGTTCCGCTTCGTTGCTGCAATCCGCACTGGACGATGCTTCCAGACTGCGACACGACCTCGACCAGCCTCTGCCCCTCGGCAATCGTGTGCGAGACGGGCACTTCGAGGTACACATCCTTGCCCGCCTGTACCGCCAGCAGCGTCATCATGGCATGCCAGTGATCGGGCGTGGCGATCAGCACGGCGTCCAGTTGGGGATCGTCCAGCAGGTGGCGGAAGTCGGACTCACAACGGGGACGCAGTCCCTGCCGCTGCTCGATGGCGAGGGCGGCTTGACGAAGAACCGACTCGTCCACGTCACAGATCGCAGCGACGAGTGCCTCACCTGTCAGCAGGCTCTCGAGAGCCAGCATCTGTCCCTGCGACCGCACTCCGATGATCCCCAGCCGCAGCACGTCGCTGGACATGGCTGCGACCGCCGCGGCACCGGCGTGGATGCCCACCATTCCAGCGGCCATCCCGGCCGCATTGACAGCGCTGGCGCCCAGAAACTTCCTGCGGTTGATTTCGTGAGCCAGAAAGTCGTTGACGTTCATGACGGTTTTTGAATGTGCGGTGTCCCGGCCGTTGAGGATTGCAGTGTACCGCGCGGAGAGGCCGGAACAACCGGGAACCGCCTGTTCGGGAAGGCTCTCGCATTGACACAGCAGCACGCAGAGGGCAGAAAGGAAGGAGTTGCACCACAGTGTCCGCCCGAGTTGGGACGGCGGACGGGTGGGTGTTCGCGCCGATCGACGATCTGTCACGCCCATGCCGATCAAGTTTCGCTGCCCCCATTGCCGCCAGTTCCTGGGAATCGCTCGCAGCAAGGCCGGCGAGGTGACTGACTGTCCGACCTGTGGGATGTCGATCCGGGTCCCAACCCTGGAGGGCAAGGTCGAGCCACTGCCGGCACCGGCACTCAACCTGCAGGACACCGGCCTGGCGGACGCACTCGACCAGTTGGCACAACTGGCAGCTGCCCCGGTTGCCACAGGCCCGCCCGAAACGGTGGATGATCCGGAGAGACGCGAGACGCCCTCGGTCGTGAAACACGGGCCGCTGAGCCCCGCCACCGTGATTCCGCTGGACCCGGTGATCGTCTCCGTCGAGACAACTCCACAGAGTCTGCGAACCAGTGCTGTCGAGACGGCCCAGCCGGCGCCGTCATCCCCGGCGGGGTCGGTGGACACACAGGTCGACGACAGATCCGCCTTGGCCGAACTGGCCGAGCAGCCGCTCGTCCCGCGACAACCCAACCCGGCGGTCGCGCGAACATACTCCCGAAAACGGCTCAGCCTTTGGGTGGGAGCGGCCACCGCGGGCCTCAGTCTGTTCGCACTGGGGTATCTCTGCGGTCGCGCGGGAAATGCCCCGCAGGCCCGGCAAGCAACCGAGGTACCGCAGCCGGAGGTCGACTCACCGGCGGTCGCTGACGTTGCGCTCGCCAGACATACTGTGGCACTGGAGGGGCGCGTGACCTACGTGACGCCCGATGGTGGCACGAAGTCGGATGCGGGGGCCCGGGTTATCGTGCTGCCCTCCGAGCGTGCGGGAACGATCCCGTTGGCGGAGGCCGGGTTTCAGCCCGGGGCTGGACCGGTCGATACGGCGGTTGCCTCCGCCAGTCTGCGGGCCCTCGGGCGGCGATCTGGCCACGGCCGACGCCGAGGGTCGTTACCAGGTGAGCCTGCCTGCGGCCGGAGATTACGTGGTGTTGTGGCTGTCGCGACACCAGGCCAGGCCCGAAGATGTGCGGATCGATGAGGGGCTGCAGCGGACGCTGGTCCAGTACTTTGCACAGCCGGCCGCCGTCTTGGGCAAGCTGCGACACGAGGCACAGCCGTTCACCTATCGAGGCAGCGAGACGGCCGAGCGGGATCAGCAGTTCTCCCGACCGTGACGCAGTCGCAGGCCGCCGGTCCGGGGGTGGCTGCGAACCTCCGGTCAGGGTGCGTCGGCGTCGTCCGAGATGCAGAACAGATGCGCACCGCCACGCAGGAACAATGCTCCGTCGGCGACGGCCGGTGAAGCGTCAACGGCTTCTCCAAGGGGATTCTCGGCGACCAGTTCGTACTCTCGTCCGGGGCGGACGATGTGAGTGGTCCCATCGTCCGACGTGATGTGGACCAGCCCGTTGGCCACAATCAGCGAGGAGCCGATGTTGCGGCCGATCCGGGATCTCCACAGCCGCTCGCCGGTCGCCGTGTCGTAGCAGTTCGCCGTCCCGCGATCGTCGGCCACGATCAGGAAGTCATCGACGACGACGGGTGACGGAACGTAACAGGCCGCATCGGTGACATGCCATGCGACATGGGTGTCGGTGATATCCTCCGTGCCACCCGGACGGATGGCCATCACATGATGCGTGGGGAAACCGGCGGCCATGTAGAACCGCGTACCGTCGTACACCATCGACGCCACGAACTGCTCGCAGGGGCCCTCGATGTTCCAGAGGCGCCGGCCGGTGTGCGGGTCGAAGCCGGCGATGCAGCGACTGCCGGAAAGCACGAGCTGGTCCTGGCCGTCGATCTCACGAATCAGTGGAGTGACGTAACTGCGCGTGCGATGCCGCCGGGGTGTCTTCCAGACGGTCTCGCCGGTCTGCCGGTCGAGAGCCGCGAGATACGAGTCTCCATCGTGGTCGCCATTGACGATCACGAGTCCTTCGTACAGGACGGGACAGCTGCAGAAGCCATGCACGCTGGCAAACTCTCCCGGGCTCGCCAGCCAGCGCTGTTGGCCCGCGAAGTCGTAAGCTGCGATGACGATGCGGCCGGGTGTGCAGTCCCGCGGTGATGAAACGTTGATGGCCGGTGACGTATGCCCGTCCACTTCGAGAAAGGCGACCCACACCGTTTCGCCATCGGTGACGGGTGTGCCGGAGGCGTAGCTGTTGCGCGTGTGCTTGGTCTCGAGGGGGCATGTGACGACCGTCCGCTGCCAGGTCAGGGCGCCGGTCTCCCGATGAAAGCAGAGCAGCACCCGCTCTCCGGTGTCCTCCAGGCAGCTCGTCAGGAACACCCTGTCGCCCCACACGATCGGCGACGAATGCCCGACGCCCGGTACTCGAGTCTTCCAGGCGAGATTCTCGCCGGTCATGCCGTCCCAGTGAATCGGGACGCGAACCTCGTGGCTGGTCCCATCTCCCCGGGGGCCGCGCCAGCCGGGCCAGTCTTCCGCCTGAACGCTCGACAGGGCCCAGCAATACACGGCGCCGCAGACCAGGACTCCGATCATCGCTGTTCGTCGACGTGACGGACGCTGGTGTGCTCGATTCGGGGAACGTTGCTGCATGCCAATGCTCTCGCCGCTGCGTGTCGCACAGGTTGAGGTCAATGCAGTTCATGGTAACGGAGTCCCGCAGTCTCCCGCCATTCTCCCCAGGTGGACCGGCGGAATCTGCCAGCCGCTGCAGACCTCTGCCGCCCCCGCGATTCAGCGACCTCACGTTCGCGTCGATCGCTGTTCGCTGCCGATACGGTGAATATCCCCGTCCAGGGTTGGCCGGGTGTCTTGTCGGCGTGGGAGCACAGGGATGTCGCGGTCAGCAGCTGAGCAGCGGAACCATCAGCGGAGCGTCCGCCGAAAGGCCCTCAGCACCCGCCTGACCGGGTTCGCACTGGGGGCCCTGCTGCTGGCGACATCTTCGGTGGTGTCTGCGCCAGCCCTGCTGCGGCTGCCGTTCGTGCGACTCTCGGCGGCTGACGTGTCACTGCGGCCGACCCACCACGCGGCCCGCGATTCGGCTGTGAGGCAGATGACTCACGCCGACTTGCCCGCACCTCCGCTTCTGCAGGGGTCGGCGACACCCGGCCCGTCATCGCTGATCGAGGACGACCCGGAGAGCTGGCGTCAGGCCGGACCCGGTCCCGAGCGGGTTGGGAAGACGCTTCGTTCCCATCAGGTGCGTGTTGATGCCCAGGGCCGGCTGTCGGGACGCCTGCGGACCTTCGACCGCGATGCTGGTGAGCTGCGGCCCGTCGCTGATGCGGAAGTTCTGTTCCTGAAGACGGGGCAGGTCGTCGCCCTCGGTGTGTCGGACGACGCGGGAACTTTCGAGATCGAGGGACTGACCTCGGGGACTCATGCGGTCCTGGTGCGCAGCTCGGCGGCTGTGCTCGCCTACAGCCTGCACGTGCTGTCCGACGTCGATGCCGTCTCGCCGCCGGAAGTCCCTGCAGCGGTCGGTGTCCTCAGTCTCGACAGCCTGGCCGTTCCGCAGGAGGACACGCGCGCTGTTCTCGCCTGGATCGATTCGACCTTCGTCGGTTCGCGCGAACCGGTCAGGCGCCTCCGGGAGTTGCCCACGAAGAGGCCTGCTCAGCCAGGCCCCAACCGCGCCGCCGGCACGGCGTTTTTTCATCATCAGGTCAGGCTGCAGAGTGATGGACGACTGATCGGCCGCATCCGGCGACTGCATCCCGAGACGGGTCAGACGATTGAGGTGCACGCTGCCCTGGTGGCGGTCTTTAAGCATGGCGAAGTGATCGAGACCGTGCGCACCGACGAACTGGGCTGCTTCGCCATGCCGGGTGTCCAACCAGGTCGCTATTCCCTGGTGGTGACCACGCCGGGCGAAGAGGCCGGCTCGCCAGACGCGGGCATGGACCCGGATCTGCTGGTTTCGACAGCAGGCAAGGGGGGGGCGAACGCCGGGTTCGCAGCGCTGGGGATCGACGTGCTGCCCCCGGAACGGGCTCCCCGGCTTCTCGATCCGCTGGATGAGGCGGACGGACCGACCGAGGATCTGGAGATCGATGTGGCACTGATCGATGCCCATGGCGTGCTGCAGCACGTTCTGATGGAAGCCTCGGAGTCCACCAACAGCCTCGGTGGTGGCTCCAGTCCCTCGGGAGCGAGCGGAGTCCGCACGCCGTGCACATCGGCGCCCACGACACCCGCCGGCAGTCCGCCGCAGAGCTTCGTCGGTACGCTGAATGGCCCGGTCGGCCCACTGGCGTTTCCGGTGATCGACGAGGATGGCTCGGACAACAACCCCGTCTGTCCCTCGGCGCCGTAGGCGCGACGTTCGCCGCAAGCAGAGGGTGCCGGGCCCGTTTGCGATGACCTGCGGCCCGGGATAGGATGTTTCACGCCCGTCCTATCGCCTGCTCTTGGAGAGACCGTCACGATGGAAGAAGCCGCGCTCAAGTTCGGTTCGAAATGTCTGCACGCCGGTCAGGTCCCGGACCCGACCACCAATAGCCGGGCGGTGCCGATCTATCAGACCACCTCGTACGTCTTCAACGATACGGACCATGCGGCCCGGCTGTTTGGACTCGAGGAGTTCGGGAACATCTATACCCGGATCATGAATCCGACGCAGGATGTGCTCGAGAAGCGTCTGGCGGCGCTGGAGGGGGGGAGCGGCGCGCTGGCGGTGGCGTCGGGGCAGGCCGCCGAATCACTGGCGATCTTCAACATCACGCAGTGCGGCCAGAACATCGTCTCGTCAGCCAGTCTGTACGGGGGGACGTACAACCTCTTCCACTACACGTTCCCCAAGTTCGGGATCGGCGGAAAGTTCGTGGACCAGTCGGATCCGGACAACTTTCGGAAGGCGATTGACGAGAACACCCGTTGCATCTTTCTGGAGACGATCGGCAACCCCCGCTGCGATGTTCCGGACTTCGAGGCCATCACTGCGATCGCGCACGAGGCGGGTATCCCGGTCATTGCCGACAACACGCTGGCGTCGCCGGCGCTGTGCCGTCCGTTCGAGCATGGGGTCGACGTCGTGATCCATTCGTGTACCAAGTTCATCGGCGGGCACGGAACTTCGATCGGGGGCATCATCATCGAGAAGGGGGACTTTCCCTGGGACAACGGGAAGTTCCCCGAGCTGACCGAGCCGGATCCCAGCTATCACGGCTGCAAGTTTTTCGAGACGTTCGGGCCCATGAATCTGGCGTACATCCTCAAGGCACGCACCCAGCTGCTGCGGGACCTGGGACCGGCGATGAGCCCGTTCAACGCCTTCCTGTTTCTGCAGGGACTGGAGACGCTCCACCTGCGGATGCAGCGGCACTCCGAGAACGCGCTCGCTGTGGCTCAGTTCCTCGAGGATCATCCCAAGGTGAGCTGGGTGAACTACACCGGGCTCGAGTCGCATCGCAGTTACCAGCTCGGCCGCAAGTATCTTCCGAATGGCTGTGGCGCCATCCTCGGCTTCGGCATTCAGGGCGCGACACCTGATCAGCAACGGGCGAACGGCGTCAAGCTGATCAATGCCGTGCAGCTCTTCAGTCATCTGGCGAACGTTGGCGACAGCAAGTCGCTGATCATCCACCCGGCGAGCACTACGCACCAGCAGCTCACGCCCGAGGAACAGGTGGCGACCGGCGTGACATCCGACTTCATCCGCCTCTCGGTGGGAACCGAAGATGTCGAAGACCTGATCGCCGACCTGAAACAAGCCCTCGACGCGGTGTGAGTGCGTCGGTCTCGGTCGGTGCGCGAGAGCTCTGCCAGCCGAGACAGCAGTTCACGAACCACCACGGTGTGCCACTGGCAGAGCCAGTGCATTGTGAGAGCTGGCCGCTCGGTGTGTGTGCGTCTCGATAGTGAGTGGGTGTTCCCGCCTCCCTGCTGAAGGAGCCGCGCGCAAGGACTCCCCTCCCTGCCAGGCAGGGGTCGAACACCAGTCGACCCTCAATGTGTTCCACCCATTTTTCCGCTGCACTCACCCTCGCGGTGCGGCGCAGCCGTAGAGAGGTGGCGGAACGACGTCTGGCCTGGGGGGATCGTCCGCGTGTCGCCTGGTGCCAGTCCGGCCGAACCCACAATCTCCTGTTGCTTCGCGACGCCGGATCTCGATCCGGGGCTTCCCTGCCGGCGGGAGTTGTACGATGCGCAGGGCCCGGCGATGACGGAAAAACAGAGGCCTTGCGTCCCGATGGCTGAATGCTTCAAATTCCTACATGGCCATCACGACCAACAATGCAGCAACCTTGCTCCAACGCATCCGTGCGGCCGGCGTCGTGGGAGCCGGAGGTGCCGGGTTTCCGACCTACAAGAAACTCGAGTCGCAGGTCGAGCACGTCATCGCGAACGGCGCGGAGTGTGAGCCGCTGCTGCAGAAAGATCGCGAGTCGATGTTGCAGGACACGGCTGCGTTCTTCCGCGGACTGGAGATCATGCGGGAGCTCACTGGTGCGCGCGAGGTGACCATTGCCGTCAAGCAGAAGAACGACGACGTTGCGGCCGGTTTCCAGGATCAGGTGGACAAGGCGGGCTTCAGGACGTTGATCTACGAAGATGTCTACCCGGCTGGCGATGAGTACCTCCTTGTTTACGAGGTCACCGGCCGTCAGATCCCGCCGGGCGGGATCCCCCTGTCTGTGGGCTGCGTCGTGGATAATGTCGAGACGATTGTCAACATCGCCCACGCGGTTGACGGCAGACCGGTCGTGAACAAGTACGTCACGGTGACCGGTGCTGTCGCCGATCCGCAGACGACGGTTGTTCCGGTCGGTACGAGTATCGCGGACTGCCTTGCGCTGGCTGGCGGTGTCACGTGCGACAACCCGGTCGTATTGACCGGGGGCGTCATGATGGGGGGGATCACTCAGAATCCGGCGGATCCTGTCGCCAAGACGATGGGAGGCATCATCGTACTGCCGGCGGATCACTACCTCGTGCGACGCAAGACGTCCAGCAAGGAGACCTACACGCGGATCGGTCACGGCCAGTGCGATCAGTGCTCGTTGTGCACCGAACTCTGCCCGCGCTACATTCTTGGCTATCCCATCGAGCCGCATCGCGTCATGCGGACGTTGCTGATGACGGGCGATGCCAAGCAGCGCGGGAGCCTGTGGGCCCAGTATTGCTGTGAATGCAACGTCTGTTCGCTCATCGCCTGCCCGGAACAGTTGGACCCGAAGAACATCTGCGTCGATGCGAAGGCGATCCTCAAGGAGCGCAAGGACGGTCGGACGGAGGCCGAACTGGAGACGCTCTTTCGTCCCCCCCATCCCGTCCGAAAAGGGCGCGAGATCCCGATCAGCACTCTGTACACCCGACTGGGGCTTAGGCCGTATGACCGCAAGGCAGGGTTCGTCGCGAGCGACTGGCAGCCCGACTCGGTCGTGATTCCGCTGGCGGCTCACATTGGTGCCCCGGCCGAGCCGACCGTCGGGGTGGGTGATGCGGTGAGCCGCGGCGACGTCATCGGGAACGTTCAGGAGAACCAGCTCGGTTGCCCCGTCCATGCCAGCATCGACGGTCGCGTGGCGGCTGTCTCCGCACACGCCATTGCGATCGCTCGATAGCGTGACACCCGGAGGTCTGTTGTCTCATCACAATTGCTCGGAAACGGCATGACAATTAACGACGGTAACGCTATCGGCATCGTAGAAACGTCGAGCATCGCCAAAGGCTTTCAGATTGCGGACGCCGTCTTGAAAGCGGCCAACGTGCGCCTCGTCGTGAATCGGACCATCTGTCCCGGCAAGTACATGGTGCTCGTCGGTGGTCGCGTCGACGCAGTGAACGCGAGTATCGAAGCCGGCGTGGCGATCGGAGCCCACACCGTTGTCGACCATTTCGTGATTCCGAACCTGCATCCGGCCGTCTTTCCCGCCATCAGCGGCGTGAACCACCTGCCGAAGCTGGAATCGCTGGGCGTCATCGAGGCCTTCAGCGTGGCTTCCGTCATTGAGGCTGCCGATGCCGCCGTCAAAGCCACCCCCGTGCAGCTCATCACGATCAACCTCGCGATGGCGATCGGCGGAAAAGGCTGGGTCTCAATGACGGGAGACACTGCCTCCGTCACGGAGGCAGTCGAAATCGGCTCCGCCGTGATCGCCAGAAAGGGCCTTCTGGTTGAGAAGGTCGTCATCCACGCGCCCTGTCCGGAAGTCGTCGCCGAGTTCATCTAGCCGGCCAGCTCCGGTCTGGTCATGTGGATCTCGCCAGGGTGAGGGGGGGGAGGAACCACCTCGGTCGGACGTCAGCTCACGTCTGAGGGTGGCCCTTCATCCGGCCTGCAGCCACCCAGTCGCACGCGTGTCACTGGCTTTGCCCATGCCCACTCACCGCCACCCGTTCACAGTCCTGTGACAGGATTCGTGCCGCCCGCTCTTCCGTCATCCCTGCGGGGTCTCGCGCAGTTTCGATACGAAGAACGTCAGCAGGCCCAGGGTGATGCAGGCAAACAGAATGCTGCCGCCGTTCAGCCACCCAAGCTGATGCTGCCAGACGATGGCGTAACCGAGGCAGCCGGGCATCAGGGCGTAGTACACGAAGATCGGCAGCGTTCTGCGGATGACGGCCCCCTCCCGTCCGACGAGTCCCACGACGGCGGAGGCCGCGACCACATTGTGGACGCAGATGATGTTGCCCGCGGCGCCGCCCAGGGCCTGCAGGGCGACCATCCAGCTGGGGTCGACGCCGATCCGCTCCCCCACGCTGAACTGGAACAGCGAGAACGTCATATTGCTGACGGTGTTGCTGCCGGCCACGAACGCGCCGAACCCGCCGATCAGCGGAGCAAACAGAGGGTAGGACGTGTGGGCGATGTTGGCCACCGCCTCCGCGAGCACGTAGGGCATCCGCTCGAAGCCCGCGGCTCCCCCGGCCGAGTTGATGAACACCTGCGCCATTGGCACGGTAAAGACCAGTGCGACAGACGCGCGGATCATCGTGCGGGCGGAATCCTGCCAGGCGCGGGAGTACGAGGTGCGCGGCATGCGATGCAGCAGACCGGTCAGCAGCGAGACGATGATGAAGATCGTGGCCGGCAGGTAGAGGAACTGGAACTTGGAAGTGATTCCGGTTCCCAGAATGTCGGACCATTCCAGCGTGGCGGCCGGTGATGTGAGGAGCGACTTGAGTCCAAGTTGAGGAATTCGGGTCGCGACGAGCAGCAGGGCCACCAGCAGGTAGGGGAGCCACGCCAGCCAGAGCGGCATCGTCCGCGAAGAGCCGCCATCGCTGAGCTCGATCACCCCGGTCCATTCGTGATCCCACTCCTCCCGGGGCGCAAAGTCCCACGTCGCATCCCTGGGCACGAGAAATCCGGCCCGCGCGGCAGGGACGACAATGGCCAGTCCGATCAGTCCGCCGAGGATCGAGGGGAACTCGGGGCCCAGCAGAAACGCGACCGCCAGGTAAGGAATGGTCATGGCCAGTGCCGCGAACAGCGCAAAACGCCAGACCCGCAGGCCATCGACGACCGACCGACGCGGCCCGAAGTAGCGGGTCATCCCCATCACGACGAACAGGGGAATCAGCGTTCCCGCGATGGCATGCAGCAGCGCGACTTTGGCACCGATCATCGCGAGAAACCCGGCCGGCAGCGTGTCACCCGTCGACGGGAAGCCGATGCTGGCCGCGAAGGCCAGCACGTCCGGGTCGTTCGCCAGTCCGTCACGGACACCCACGAGGATCGGCGTACCGACGGCTCCGAACGAGACGGGGGTGCTCTGGATGATCATCCCGGCCACGACCGCCGCCAGGGCGGGGAAGCCCAGCCCCACCATCAGGGGGACGGCCACGGCCGCCGGTGTCCCGAAGCCTGCCGACCCCTCGATAAACGACCCGAACAGCCAGGCGATGATGATGACCTGGATGCGTCGATCGGGGCTGATGTCGGTGAATCCCTGGCGAATGACCTTGAGCCCGCCGCTCTCCTTCAGCGTGTTGAGGAGCAGGATGGCGCCGAAAATGATGTACAAGAGGCTCGCCGCCACGATCAGTCCGTGGATGGTGGCGGCCGCGACCTGCGTCGCGGAGACCTTCCAGAGAAACAGCGCCAGCAGGGCGGCAGTCAGATACGAAACTGGCATGGCCCGCGCCGCAGGCCAGCGCAGCACGACCAGCAAGAGCGCGACCACTGCAATGGGAAGAAACGCGAGGAGCGCGAGGAGCAGGGTGTTCATGCGAGGCCATCATAAGGCCGGGCCCGCGGCATTCAAGCGTGCTACGGCTTCCTTCGACCGGCGCTGCCCAGAAAGCGCGGCGGACACGACTCGCGGCGCGTCGTTCGCCCGCCTATGATCCCGGCATGTCCACGTTTCGTCCCAATTACCTGCGCGTCTGGCTGACGTTCTTCCGCAACTCGGTTGTGCGGGAGATGACGTTTCGCGGCAACTTTGTGATCACGGTGCTGACGCGCGGGTTCTGGTTCTTCGCTCAACTCGTGCTGTTCGACATCATTTATCGTCACGTGCCCTCCATCAAGGACTGGACCCGCTACGAGTACTTCTCGTTCATGGCGACCGGGATGATCATCAATGCCCTGGTCGAGACCTTCTTCATGCCGAACTGTGCCAACTTCAGTGAGCTGATCCGCACCGGCAACCTGGACTTCGCCCTGCTCAAGCCGATTGACACGCAGTTCCTGATCTCGTTCGAGAAGGTGAACCTGGCGATGCTGGGCCAGATCGCGCTGGCGGTGGGGCTGTTGTGTTACTCGCTCGCCCAGCTCGATGTGCAGGTGACCCTGGGCAACGTGGCGAT
Source organism: uncultured Planctomycetaceae bacterium (assembly GCA_963715185.1). Lineage (GTDB taxonomy): Bacteria > Planctomycetota > Planctomycetia > Planctomycetales > Planctomycetaceae > CAVPPT01. The sequence goes on along the minus strand of CAVQRG010000003.1, from coordinate 104,950 downwards.
GTATCTGCTGCTGATTGGTGTTGGCGTCGCGTTCTTCTATGCGCTGATGATTGCGCTCGCCAGCACCAGCGTTTGGCTGGGGCGGAACCAGGGGCTGTATGACTTCTGGTTCTACGTGACGGTCTTCGCCCGCTATCCGCAGGAAATCTACCGTCAGGGGGCCTCGCTGGCCGGCGAGATGATCTGGTTCGGGTTCTCGTTCGTGATCCCGATTCTGCTGGTCGTGACCATTCCCTCGCGGGTGCTGCTCGCCAAGACGCTGGAGCCCTCCTGGGAGATCGTGCTCCTGGGACCGGCGATCACGCTGCTGATGCTCTGGGGCTCGCGACGCATCTTCTGCTGGTCGCTGAACCACTATCGCAGCGCGAGCAGTTGATCCAGCGCCGGTGACGGGGCCTCAGAGCTTGTCGTCTTCGTCGTCGAAAGACAGGTCGAAGTCGGCATCGGAGAGTCCGTCTTCGAACTCAAACTCATCGGAATCCCCAGCGGCAATCTCGGCACTCGAATCGCTGGCGTCGAAGTCGTCATCGGCCAGGGCATCGCTGATCCCTTCGGGCTCTTCGTGCTCAGCGGCTTCGACCTGGTCTTTCCCTTTCTTGGCCTTCTTCGCAGCCTGCTTCTCCTTGCGCGAAGGCTTCGGGGCCTTGACCGGCTGCGGTCCCGACGCGTATCCCAGGCGGAGGAACGGGATCTGCAACAGAATCCCCAGCGGTGCCAGTGCCAGGAAGACACAGACCAGGAGCACCAGGCCCGTGATCACCTGCAGCAGCGTCGGCATGTTGTCGGCATGGTTCAAGAAGGCCAGCACTGCGATGGCCAGCATGATCGCCGCCGGAATCGCGGCAACGAGTGACATGGCAGCGACGCTTTTCTTGTCCACGGTCAGGCTCGCAGGCAGGGTCACGAATACGAGGGCCACGAGTCTCATCGTAGCCCTCGACGGAGGCCCACGACAAGAGGCGATTGGGCGACGCGCAAGGTGCGCCCGCCATCGGCATCGGGCAGATGAGGGACTAGGGTTGATGCATTCCGCCATGCGGGCTCGCTGCTGAGACAAACCGGCGGTCCGCCGACGTCAGAACAGTCAAAACCGCTGTGACCCGACGAAAGATCGAGCCGGAAGCCGATGCGTCGGGAGACCCCAGGCGAGTTCGCGCGTGGATGACACTCGGCGACGTCCCCACGTCAATTCGGAGCAATCGCTGTCAGCCGCGATGCGCATCTGGTAGAACTGAGGACGTCGCGTTCGCGACGTGTGCCGGGCGTGTTGCCGCGACAGTTGGCCGACGCCTCGATCTTTGTCCTGCGGACGCGTCGCCGGCGTCCCACGCAAGTCATCCGTCACGAGGTGCGGATGAATACCAGGGGATGATGCCCGTCGGTCTGCGGTGTCGAGCGGAGTCACCGACATGGCTGCGACAGCCTTGCAGAAGTACACTCGACGGCGTCTGGCGCAGATGGCACGAGATCGGCATCTGGCCGGCTGGCATGCCATGCGCAAGGCGGAGCTGATCGAGGCGCTGATCGCGACTCCGGTCCCGGCACCAGCCTCGCGGGGGGCGACCTCTGGCCTCAGCAGCCACTTGCACCGGCTGGTTGTCATCGAGGGCGGCGAGGATCGCTTGGATGTTCAGCCGGTCTCGCCTTTCTGGCTGAGAGTCCGCTGGTCGTTGTCGGCGGCCAGCCGTGATCGGATGTGTGTCGCGCTCGGGCCGCAGCACCATCAGGCCTTGTCGATCCTGCGGCTGTATGATGTCACGAGCGAGGATGTGCCGGTTCGCGAATGGATCTGTGATGTCGCCATCACGCCGGAGGCGGGCGAATGGTACTTGCAAGTCCCCGGCCCGGGGCGTACTTACCAGGTACAATGGGGAGTTCTGGACACGGAAGGCGGGTTCCATCGTTTCGACGTCGCCCCCCGCGTCGATGTCCCGGGCGCCGGCTCTGTTCGGCAGACACAGCCCCGAGGTGGTATCTCGCCGAACGGGCGCGTGGTTCGTCGTCGCCGTCCCGCCTCGTCCGACCGACGCGCCAAGACTGCTGCGGCGGTGGGCGCGGGTGCTTCTCCCGGCGAAGACGGGCTGCCGCTGCACATCGAAGTCGACGTGGTTCTGCATGGCAGCGCTGGAAGCGATGTGGACGTCTCGATTCTGGGCCGGCCGGTCGATGTGGGAGCGGGTGGCAGCTTCGCCATTCGTCTGTCGGTCGCCGAGGGACGTGAGGTCATTCCGGTCGTCGCGACGTCTCGCGACAGGCAGCGGCGCCGCACGGCTGTCGTGGCCATCGAACGCAAGACGAGGATGCTGGGGCCGGAAACGATGTAGGGCTCAGCGTTCAAGCTGAGGCGTATTCGTCGTACCAGTGGACGAGCACCTCGGCGCCGGGGGGATAGCCTTCGAGTTCTTCGGGCACGAGGACGAATCCGTCGGCGCGGGTCGTGGAAGACAGGATCGACGCGCCACTGATGGCCAGCGGTTCGATCCCCGAGTTGCTGCAGCGCACGCGACAGTAGTCCACGCGACCCACGGTCGAGACGAGCTTGCGTTGGAGCGTGGCGCGCGAAGTGCGAAACTGCCACTCGGCCGGTCGCCCCCCGAGTTGCCTGATCGCCCGCCCGCCGAAGACATCATAAGCGCACAGGCAGGAGACCGGATTGCCGGGCAACAGCAGGACCAGCGACTCACCCAGACGCCCGAGACCGGTCGGACTCGAGGGGCGCATGGCAATTCCATGGACGGCCAGCTCGCCCAGTTCGGCGATCAGCAGGGGGGCATGATCTTCGGCTCCCACGCTCGATCCCCCGGAAATCAGAATGAGATCGGCGTCGGGGGACGGCAAGGCCTCGGCGAGTTGCTCTCGGTCATCCGGGATCCGCTGGATCTCGACGCAGACGCCACCGTCGCGCGGAATCAGCCCCGACAACATCCACGAGTTGGCCTCGTAGATCTGATGGGGCCCACACGGGTCGCCGGGCGCAATCAGTTCATTGCCGGTCACGAGGACCCGCACGCGGGGCTGGCGCACCACCGGGACCCGCGCCAGTCCCAGCGAGGCCATCACGGCGACATCCTGGGGTCGCAACCTCCGTCCGGCGTTGAGCACGATTGTCCCTGCAGCGATGTCCTCACCGGTCGGGCTTCGGTGCTTGCCAGCGGCCACCGTGGCGGTGATCTCGACCTGGACGCCCGGGTTGCGCGTCAGTTCCACGGGAACGACCGCGTCGGCACCGGCAGGCATCGGGGCCCCAGTCATGATGCGGACGCACTGCTGCGGACCGACGGTGATGGAACAGGGACGACCGGGCAGCGAGTCGCCGACGATCGTCAGTGGCACCGGGTTGTAGATGCCAGCCCCGATCGTTTCATCGGCACGAACCGCATAGCCGTCCATCCCCGAGCGATCGAAGGCCGGGACGTTCCGCTCCGCGACAATATCCGCACTGAGCACGCGTTGATGGGCGGACGCCAGTGAAACAGTCTCGGCAGGGAGTCGCTGGGCCTGGGCATCAAGCCAGGCCAGCGCCTGCGCAACGGTGGATCGAGAGCGAAAGCCGCGCATCCGCACATCATCCGATAGGCGGGAGGGATGACTCATGGCTCAGCGGGGCAGCCTCCGTTCCGTTTGTGTGAGCGACTGCAGCAGTGACTCGTATTCTTCCGGCGTGTTGAGATTGGCGAACGAGAGGAGCTGTGGGTCGATGGAGCGCAGTGACTCGACATCGATCACTCGCACCTCCGCCCCTTCCACCAGATTGAGCATCTTCAGGCGTTCCTGTCGGACCAGTGTCCGGCAGCGTTCCGCCAGCGAGAGGCGATAGACCGCGGTCAGCGGATGCTGCCAGCTCTCCTGCCGGGGAATCACGGCGTCGGCATCCCCCAGGCAGGAGGTCAGGTGTCGAACGACTGCCGGTCGCAGCAGCGGAACATCGCACGAGGTGACGAATGCGGCGTCTGCCCGGTTGACCAGAGAATCGAGGGCGACGGACAGGCCGGCGAGCGGTCCCCGGTTCGCCAGTTCATCCCTCACAATGGTCACCGTGGCGGGCAGCGGCGGGAGTTCCTGCTGATCTGCGGCCGCGACACAGATGGGGGCGACCTCGCCGCTGAGGACGCGAACCACCCGTTGCAGCAGGGTTTCGTCCCCGAAGGGAAGCCAGGCCTTCGGCCGTCCCATGCGGGAGCTCTTACCGCCACATACGACAATGCCGGCGAATCGCGTCATGCAGACACCATAGGCCATTCGTGGCCTGCGCTCCAGCGGAGGAGGGACGGTTCGTCATCGGCCGCGGGGGAAATGGTTGCGCGGCACTCGGCGCTGACAGGAGTGCCCGGACCTGCCATTATGCCGGCCGAGGGAACCATTAACGGGAGAACGCAGCGTGGGTGTGCCAGTCTCGCAGATGTGGACCGTGGCAACGTATGTTCTTGGGCAGAAGCTGCGAGGCCGCGAGCGGTATCCTCTTGTGTTGATGCTCGAGCCGTTGTTCCGCTGCAATCTTGCCTGTGCGGGCTGCGGCAAGATCCAGCATCCCGCGGAGGTTCTGCGTAAACATCTCTCGCCGGAGGAGTGCTTCCGGGCGGTGGAAGAGTGTGGCGCACCCATGGTGTCGATCCCCGGGGGGGAGCCGCTGATGCACCCTCAGATCGATGAGATCGTGGCCGGACTGATCGAACGCCGCAAGTACGTCTACCTGTGCACGAACGCGCTGTTGCTCGAGAAGCAGCTGCACCGATTCACCCCCTCGAAATACCTGTCGTTCTCGGTGCACATCGACGGCGACCGCGAGGAGCACGATGCCGCTGTCTGTCGCGACGGAGTCTTCGACGTTGCGGTTCGCGCGATTGTCGCGGCCGTCCGCCAGGGCTTCCGTGTGACCACTAACACCACCCTGTTCGATACGGCCAAGCCAGAGCGGGTTCGCCAGATGTTCGACCGTCTCACCGATCTGGGCGTCGAGGGGATGATGGTGTCGCCGGGATATCACTACGAGAAGGCGCCGGACCAGGAGCACTTTCTGCGACGGGAGCAGACGCAACGGCTGTTTCGCGAGGTCTTTGATCGACCCAAGCGCCGCTGGGTGTTCAACCAGTCACCGCTGTTCATCGAATTCCTGAGGGGCCATTGGGATCTGGACTGCACCCCCTGGGGGAATCCCACGTACAACCTGTTTGGTTGGCAGAAGCCTTGCTATCTGCTGCAGGACGGCTATGCGGAGACCTTTGAAGAGCTGATGCAGACCACGGACTGGGGCGCCTACGGTCGCCGGAGCGGGAACCCGCACTGCCAGGACTGTATGGTGCACTGCGGATACGAACCGACCGCGGTCGATGCGACCTTCGGCTCGTGGCGCGGGCTGCTTGCGGCGGCGCGCGTGGTGTTGCTCGGTCCGCGCAAGGCGGCGGCCAGTGATGATCCCGGAGCCAGTCCGGTGCGTCCCACTGCCCGACCTGCCCCGCAACTGGTGCAGTTGGAGTCGCCCATGCCGGCAGAGGCCCGGTGACGGTGCAAAAGAGGCCTACTGGCCTGCGATTGTCACTGCAGGGCAGACGGTCTTCTCGACCTCGGTCAGCAACTGGTCGAGGCGGAACGGCTTGAACAGCACCGAATCCAGTCCCAACTCCCGTGCCTTGACGATGGAGTGCGTCGGATCGTAGCCGTACCCGGTCATCAGGATGATCGGCAGATGCTCGTGAATGTCGCGCACGCGTTGGAAGAACTCGCCGCCGTTCATGTCGGGCAAGCGGATGTCGGCGAGGACGGCGTCGTAATGGGTCGAGCGGATCATGAGCAGGGCCTCCTCCCCGTCATGTGCGGTCTCGACGAGGCAGCCGTAACGGCCCAGCAGTTCGTGTGCGGCGATGCGGACCTCATCCTCGCTGTCGGCGACGAGCAGCCGTTTGCCGCGCAGTTCCTGGTGCTCGTCGCGTCCAGTGAGCGTTACGCTGCGGAGCTGGGGCATGATCTCCTGCCCGACGTCCTGGATCTGCCGACGGATGTTGCGGGTATGCTCCAGGATCCGCGAGAGTCGCTGTGAAACCGGCGCGTCGTGACCGATGTACTTCTCCATGATCCAGGACGCGTCGTTGAGGATCTGATCGACGGAGGGGGCCACCTCGCTGAGAATCTTGGAGGTGCTCTGGCTGGCGGTCGTGACTTTCTCAGCGACCAGCAGTTCCAGGGTGTTGAGGGCGACAGCCACTTCCCGCCCAAACAGCTGCAGAAACTCGAGATCGTTGTTGGTGAACGCCCCGGGCCGCGGACTCTCGACGTTGAAGGTGCCCAGCGTCTCGTCATGCAGGGTCAGGGGGACCGTCAGCGAACTGCGGGCATCCGGTGCCCCCAGCAGGTACAGCGGGTCTGTCGTCGTATCTTCGCAGAGATAACTGTTGCCGGTTGCCGCAACGAACCCGGTGACCCCGTTGCCCTCCGCGGAGGCCAGCAGGACACGGTTGGCCGCGATCGGTTCCATCCCGACAGAAAGCAGTGGTTCCAGACGCCTGGTCTCACGGTCCAGCAGGCGAATCTCGACGGTGTCGAACTCCAGAAGATCCTCCGTGTAATGCAGAATCTTGGACTTGAGAAGCTCGATCCGTTCGTCGGTCGACATCTCGAGCACATCCTGCGGCTGGAGGTCTCCCAGCTCGAGCCCCGCCTGGTAGATGGCGGTGAACTTGTTGCGCTGAGCCATGTCTTCCGACACGTCGCGCACCGTGACGAGCAGGTAGCTGGGCAGGTCGTATTCGCCCGTGCCCTCAATGATGGGATTGGCGAAGACCTCGTAGTAGGTCTTGTCATCCACCCGGATCGTGCTGCGGGCCGACTCGCCCGAGCCGATGGCTGTGTGGAAGGGACAGAAATCGGGGCCCAGGATTTCGGGAGTGCCGAAGGCGTCGTAAAACGAACACCCCACGAGCGAGGTTTCCCGGCCGGTCTGCAGCTGCAGACGCCGATTGCACCAGAGGATCTTCAGATCCAGACTCAGCAGGACGACGGCATCCGGGAAATTCTCCAGCATGCCGCACGATTCAAGCAGCAGCCCGGCCTGGGTTGTATGCTGATCCACCACGCAGACGCCGTCGTAGTCCGCGGCGCACAGCTGGGCCAGCGCTTCCGGAACATTGTGAACGACATCGAACTCGCAGCTCGCGAGCGAGAGCAGCTCGGCTGAGCTCGCGGAGGAGGAGGGGGAGAGAACCAGCAGTCGGCGGGATGTTGACACGGGCGCCCATCAAGAGGGACAAGTCACCATAGCTATTCTACACGCTCTCACGGCTGCGGCAATGCCACCCACCGCAGTGCTCCCCGCAAGATTGTGAATGTTGAGCGAAGATGGACTGAATTCACTGGTGGTTGCGAACTTACGGAGTCACCGGCCATGGCTGTCGGAAGGCCGGGTCTTCAGACGTTGAACCGGACCACGATCTCGTCCCCATCGCGGACGATGTAGTCCTTGCCTTCGGTTCGGTGCAGACCTGCGGCCTTCACCTCCCGTTCCGAGCCGAGACGCAGCAGGTCTTCCACCGACATCACCTCCGCCCGGATGAAGCCTCGCGCGAGATCGGTGTGGATGGTTCCGGCGGCCTCGACGGCGTTCGCGCCTTCCAGGAGCAGCCAGGCGTGCACCTCCTTCTCGTCGCAGGTGTAGAAGGTGATGTAACCCGTTAGCTCGAAGATGGCTTTCAGCACCAGGTCGCGACTCGAACTCGTCAGTCCCATCTCGCGGGCGAACTCGGCCTGCTCGTCCTCCGGCAACTGCTGGACCTCGAGCTCGAGCCCGAGTGGTCCGGCCACCACGGGCGAACCGAGGGCCTCGACCGCCTCCACGAGGTTCTGGTCAATGTCGGCGTCGGCCGTGTTCAGCAGGACCAGATGTCGCTTGCCACTGAGCAGCGCGAATGCCTTGGCCGCGCGCCGCTGCAGGTCGGTCATCTCGAGTGTCTGCAGTGTCTGGCCTTCGGCAAGATGCGCCTCGAGGGGCCGCAGTGCGTCCAGTTCGGCCTGCAGCTCGGCCCGGTTGGGGATCGGTTTCGTGACATCCTTTTCGAGACGGCTGATGCGGTTGGTGACGACCTGCAGATCGGCCAGCACGATGTCGGTGTGAAACGCTTCGACATCGCGCAAGGGGTTTCCGCCCGCAAAGGCGCCGACCACATGCACCAGGGCGGTCGACTCGCGGATGATTCCCAGTCGCTGCGGGTTCGCCGCGGAGTCGGACCGGCTGAGCCCGGGGGTGTCGAACAGCTCGATCCTGGCGGGCGTCTCCTTCTTGGGACGATACAGCTTTACGAGTCGATTGAACCGCTCGTCCGGCACGGTGACGATACCGACCTGCCCGGTGTGGGCTTTGTGGATATCAGGCTTCACTGCCGTCAGCAGTTCGAAGACGGTGCTCTTCCCGGAACCCTGGTAACCGACGATACCGATGCGCATGGACCCTCCGTTGGAAGCCGAGATCGCTGAAGCGCAAGTCTAGTCCCGATTCTTGCGACCGAACAGCAGCCAGCGAAACATGCCATCCAGACCGAACCAGGAGCCGGTCGGCAGGGCCGCGATGGCCAGCAGGGCCAGCGCTTCGATGAGGTTCTTGTTGACGATGAAACTGTGTTCGGGACTGGGGGGCTGAGGGACGCCGGGCCACGGGGGCGTGACGAGGTAGAACATCATGAGCATCACGGCCCCGCCGAGGGCAGCCAGTCGCGTGAACAGTCCGAGAATGAGCAGCGCCCCCAGAATGATCAGGGCCCACATCGCCTGCTGATTCGTGGCCCAGAGCTTGGTCTTCGGGGGTGCGGGGGGCCCCAGTTGCAACTGCGCTGCCGAGAGCAGCTTGCGTGCGTCGTCCTGCAGGGAACTCTCGAGCGTCTTCACCGGCCCGGTCAATTCGGCGCGTTTCTGCTGAATGCGGCCCCAGACCTTGTCCAGGTGTTCGTGCTGAAAGTCGGTCCGCGCCTGCTTCAGGTCTGCCTCGTACTTGGCGAGCATGTCCTTGTACACCTGAATCTCACCGTACCGAATGTTGCGAGTCGCTTCGTCCTCGTCCGCCTCGGTGACGGTTCCCATTTCGGGAGTGTAACTCCCTCGCTCGGTGAGTCGGCCGACGACCCCCACGCGGTCGGGATCCCCCTTGAGCGTGGCCGCGAGCTTCCGCCGGTAGCCGATGTCACGTGACTGCAGGTCTTCGATGCGCCGGATCGCTCGGTAGAACTCTTCGTCGCGCGGGTCGGCGGGAACCGGGTCGTTTTCGGTGCCCGCCTTGATGTATCTGGTCTCGCCGTTGACGTTCGTCACGGTGGTGACGTCCACCATCGATTTCAATCCGGCTGCTTCGCTGGGGAGGAGCGGCGTGTCTCCTTGTACGATCAGCATCTTCTGCTGCGGGTCGTAAGTCAGCACCGCCTGGTAGGCGTCGAGGTTCACGGTGGATGGCAGGGCCGAGAGCGGCGCCGTGAAGTTCGGGGCACCATCGAGCAACCGCATGAGTGACTGGCGCTGGGACTCGTCCAGTCCGTAATGCTTCTCGAAGCGGCTCCGCCACTGATCCCAGTCCGCGCTGACGGAATCGTAGTCGAGCAGATTCAGTTCATCAGGATCACCGGTCATGCTGCGGAAGTGACTGCGGAATGGTCCCTGGGCGTTCTTGAGGTAGCCCTCCGACGACCAGGGGGTGGCGGTCTGCATCGTGTCGTATTTCCACAGTCCTTCGTAGAGGAACTGCCAGCCGATGGCGATCCGCAGCACGATCAGAAAGAGGATGGCCAGGAGTGAAATGCGACGCAGATCAGTCATGAGGATTCGCTGGAGCCGTCATGTGGAAATTCTGGTAGTCGAGCCACGATGTTGGATCGTTCCGCCCGCTGGTCACACCCGGTGAATGCTCACGGGTTCAGGGGCGGGCGGGTTCCCTGCCTCGTCAGGAACAAACGATCCTCAGGCAGATTGCAGACGACCGGTTCCAGTACGCGGCCGCGATGGGGGCTGGGCAGGGGAACGAGGATCGCGCTGATCTCCGGCCGATTATGGCAATAGTCTCGAGCCTTTTCGAGTCCCATCACATAGAAAGCCGTCGAGAGCGTGTCGGCCTCGGTTGCGGTGGGTGCGAGGACCGTCACCGAGAGCAGGCCCTCCGCCGGCCAGCCCGTCCGCGGGTCGAGAATGTGGCCGTACCGGCGTCCCTCGTGCCGGAAGTACTGGATGTTGGAGCCGCTTGTCGACATCCCCTGGTTCACGAGCAGAATCGTGGCATACGGCTCCTGCGTGAACAGCGGATTCCGGATCCCGACGGGCCAGCCTCCCTGGCCGGCATGGTCGCCGGCGGCGTACAGGCTGCTGAAGCCACCATGGATCAGGAAGTCGGCAACCTGCTCGTTCCTGAGCAGCGTCGAGGCCTGGTCGATGGCGAAACCTTTTCCGACCCCCCCCAGGTCGAACGCGAAACCGGGGTGCGGGAAGCAAACCGTCTGCGCGGCGTCATCCAGCAGAATCTTCTGGATTCCCACATGCTCGAGAACGTCTGCGACCTCCTCAGAAGATGGAATCCTGCCGTGCTGCCGACAGTCGCGCCACAGACGGATGAGGGGACCCGCCGTCGGATCGAAAGCTCCCCAGGTTTCTGCGTTCCACTGACGACAGCGCAACAGCAGATCGAGCAGGTCGGGGGCCACGTGCTGGAGCGATTCGGCCGCATGGTCATTCAGACGCGAGACCTCGCTGCCGGGGCGATACACGCTCAGACGGTCCTCGAGCTGATGCACGAGATCGAGGGCATCGCTGGCCTGCATCACCTGCCGCGGTGGACCGGGGTTCATCACCACCGACCAGGGACACGCCATGGCGCGTGTCTCCAGACGAATGGTGTCGTGGCCCGTGGGGAGCGGATTGTGTTCCCCGGCTTCGAGGACGGCATCCGCCAGCTTGTCGCCGGCGCGCTCGACCTGCTGCCGGACGGCGCGTCCGCTCAGAAAGTCGCGTCGTGAGGGGTCGGCCGATGGGTCCTGCATGCTGTTGAGTATGGCGAATGGACCGAGGGACGCAACTTGGCCACCCGTTCAACCAGTGCGGCTTGATCGCCGGCATCAGGCGCGGCTGTTCTTGGGGCTCGCGGACTTCGCAGTCGTGCCCCGCCCGCAGAGCAGGGCCCCCACCGAGAGCCCCACGGCACACACGGCGAACACAAGTCCGTTGAGTGTCCGCGGTGTCCAGGTCTGCCACGGCCACGGAAGCCGGAACATGGCGAAGTTCAGCCAGAAGTAGAGCCAAGTCGTCAACAGCAGCATGGTGCGCACCGGGATGAGTGTGGCAGACTTCTGGCGGTCGCTCCGCGACAGCAGCAGCGCCGTCGCCAGGGTCACCACGAGCGGCAGTGCGATGTACGCGAGCCCCCCGGCCCACATGGGGAGCTGCTGGTCACCCAGGCAGAGGCTGCGAAAGGTCTTGCCGGCAATTGGTGCGGCCGCGATCGGGAGCAACTGGAAATAGGGCCAGAGACGTCCCGCGGCGACGGCCGGCACCGGAATCAGGATCATCGTCAGGGCCAGACCCATGAAGTAGTCGAAGTACAGCGACGAGTAGAACTCGTGCATCAAGATGGCCACCAGTTGGACCGCCAGCAGCCCCCATTCGGCGCCGGGGGTGAGTTCGACGGACTGATGGTCCTCGGACGCCGGTTGGATGAGATCACGATTCAGCCAGACCCCCAGCCCGAGCAACGCCGCGAAGAGTGCGCCGAACACCGTCTCCATCGTGTTCCACCAGTTGAGTGACTGATCGAGAGGCGTCAGCCAGCCCCCCTGAAACAGCTCAAGGTTCCAGGCGTGGAAAGCCTGCACGCATTGCCCCAGGGGAAAGCCGACTCCCCCTGCCAGCACGCCCCAGCCTGCCAGTCGCCAGGTGAGCGCATCACGGCGTCCCACGACGGAGTACAGCACCAGTGCCGTGAGGGCCACCAGCAGCCCGCCCCAGCACTCGGGCCGGGGACGCAGAGCGGTCTGCGGTTTCCAGTCCCAGTGGTCCGAGAAATAGAGCAGCGGGAGCTTGCCCGCCGCCGGATCAAAGGGCGTGTTGAGCACGGTGAGTCCGGCGAAGGCCAGGAACACCATGACGATCACCAGCAGGCTGAGTTCCAGCGGTCGATATCGGGTTGCACTGAGTCCCATTCCCAGGAAGGCCCCGGCGAATCCAATCCAGATGCCTCCCTTCACACACAGCCCGAACAGGCCCCGGCGCAGCGCCCCCCAGTTGCCGATGAGCGCCGCATCCTGTGTCAGACCGATGGTCTGCCCATAGGTCATCGATCCGCCGATTGAGATCCCGAGGGTGAACAGGGCCGCGGCCCGGAGGCTCGCCAGGGCTGGCAGCCGGGCGCAGAACAGCAGCACGAGCGTCAGCCCGACCAGCACGCCGGCAATCATCGCACCTGTTTCGTGGCCGAACTGTCCACGAATTCCCCAGCCCAATGCGCCGGCCATGGCCGACATCAGCAGGACAACCCAGAGCGGAGGATCCTGTGATCGCGATGATGTCTCTGACGCGTCGGCCGCCATGGATTCTCCCGAGCTTGCCCAGAGTTCCTCGTTCTCCCGCCGACGTCGGATTGTAGCGAGAGAGCCCCGGCAGGTTCAGGGCGATTATGTCACCCTGGGGCGTTGACGTCGCGGTGGTCAGGAGTGGGAGTGGTGCAGGTCGCCGCCAGGTCGGGGGGCTCGTGACGACCGGCGGTGATGCGCGGCAGGGACGCTCTCGGCAGGTGCCGGGCTGCAGGACGCGTGCTTCCCGATGGTCCAGGAGTTAAGCTTCGGTCTGTCCCGCCCGGAGTCGCGAGATGCGTGACCCCTACGAAATCCTGGGTGTTTCGGCCGCCGATGACGAGCGGACCATCCGGAAGGCGTATAAGCGCCTTGCGGCCGCCCATCATCCAGATCGCAACCGGCATCCCGATGCTGCCGAACGCTTCAAGCAGGTGATCGAGGCGTACGCGGTTCTGACAGACGACCACGCGCGACAGCGCTACGAGCGACAGCAGGCCCGTCGGCGTCAGTCAGCACGGCGTCCGCGGCAGACATCGCCACGATCAACAGGCTACGATGCGGACGCTGCGTATGCCCAGGCCGCACAGCGTTACCGCGCGCGGTCCGGCGCCTGGACGGCACACTACGACGCGCGGACCCACCGGCCGACCCCGGCGCAGCCAGTGGCCTCGCGCAACGATCGGCTGGCGGAGGGGCTGGGGAATGTGGCCGCGGTTGCGCTGATCCTGTTGTATGTCTGGCGATCTTGGCTGGCTTTGCCGCTTCAGCCCTGGCTCCCCTCCGGCGGCTTCGCGACTCACGCACTGACGTCGCCGATCTGGTTCACACTCGCCATGGGCCTGACCATGATCTGCTGCCCCCAGTGGTACATCGTTCCCATTTTGGTTGAACAGCGGCGTTCGATCCGGATGACCGGCTGGGTGTTTCTGCTGGCGTTCCCGTTTCTTTCGGCGTGGCTGCTGGCGTTACCGCCGCACTTCGCATGGGACATCCCCATCAACCGGTGACACCTGTTCCGGTCGGTAGCAACGCTCCGTCGAATCCGTGGCTTGGTGCATCGCGCTTCGCCGCATGCACCAAGCGAAGCTCGTTCCGACGAGGAGGAATCGTCACAGGAGTTCTGTGATCGGTTCTCCGTCATCGAGGATGTACTGCGGGCGTCCCTGGGGATCGTTGATCGTGATCTGCCGGGCGTCGATCCCCAGATTGCGATACAGCGTCGCGAACACATCTTTGTAGTGGACGGGTCGGGTGACCGGGCTGCCCGCCTCACGATCGGTTGCACCGAGCACCTGACCGGTCTTGAGTCCACCCCCGGCGAGCAGGCACGGGCCGACGCGCGGCCAATGGTCCCGGCCGCCGTTGCTGTTGATCTTGGGGGTGCGTCCGAATTCACCCCACACCACGATCGACACGTCGTCGAGCAGGCCGCGTTCGCCCAGGTCGCTGACGAGGGTGCACAGCCCATGATCCACGATCGGCAGCAACTGGCGCATGCGTCCGAAGTTGTCCGAGTGGGTGTCAAAGTCGCTGATGGAGACGCTCACCACGCGGACACCGGCTTCGATCAGTCGTCGCGCCAGCAAGAACTTGCGTGTCGATTGCGGACCCTCCGAGGTGTAGTGCGCCAGTTGACCCGCCAGCGCCGGTCCCGTGTAGCGGTCCACGACCCGCGGATCCTCCTGGGACAGGTCGAGCGCGTTTGCCAGTGTCCCGGAGGTGAGGATCCCGGCGGCCTGTTCGTGAAAGCGATCCATCGCCTCCATCATGCCGGACGCGTCGATCTCGCGCCGAATACGATCCAGTCCGGCCAGCAGGTCCCGGCGCGACTGCAGCCTGGCGGTCGACAGGCCGGCGTTGAGTGTCAGGCTCAGGCTGTGATTGTTCCCCAGCCGGGCCAGTTCTCCCTGCATGCCCGCTTCCAGCTCGCGGGGGAACATCTGCGACAGATCGGGACGGAAGGGACTGAAAGCAGGTCCCAGGAACCCGGGGCGAGCACTGTTGCGAACCAGCGGGCGGCCCTGCATGAGATCCACGAAGGCGGGTGCGGGATCGTCGGGACGCCCCTTGAGCTTTGTCACCACACTCCCCAGGGCAGGACGTCCCCCCAGTGAGACCAGATCTTTCTCAGAGTAGCCAGACTGACACTGAAACGCGTGGTGCTTCCCCTCGGAACCTACGAGCGTGCGAATGAAGGCAAACTCTGCGGCCGCCGCGGCCATGCGGGGCATCAGCTCACCGACCTGCAGATCGGGCAGGGCAGTGGAAATCGCCCCGAACTCACCCCGAATCTCAACGGGAGCCAGTGGCTTGGGATCGATGGTCTCCAGTTGTGGCGGACCGCCGTCCAGGTGGATGTTGATGATGGACTTCCGCGACCCCTGCAGGCCGGCCGCAGCCTCGACGCGCAGCAGGTCGGCCAGCGTCAGTCCGCCGGCACTCAGCGCGCCGATGGTCAACAACTCACGGCGGGAGATTCCGTCACAGTGACGGACCGGGCGTCCAAGGAGTCGCAGCACCGGACCACCTCCGGGTGGGATGTGGGGGGCAGGAAGGGTGACGAGCAGCAGCTTAACACGAACAGCGTGCCTTTGCCGAGCGAAATTGGTCATTACGCCGAGGGGCATCACGCGTAGAATGTCGGGGGTTCACAAACTGTCCGCAGAGGAACGGTGGATTGAGTGGCAGCGCGACATCGCGTCCCAAGGGCCTTGTTTTAATGTTCAGCCTGGCTCGGACCGATCTGTTGGCCTACGGGGTCTCCGCCGTGTTGCACGCGGTGCTGCTCGGAGTCCTCGTCTGGCGAGCGGTCCCCGTCCGCATGGTTCCGCAGGCTGCTTCGGCCCGAATTCGTACGGTTGAGGCCGACGCGTCGGACGATCGCGAGGCGACAGAGGGTTCGCCACAATCGGTGGTCGTCGCGACCGCCGTCGCCGAAGGGGCTGGCGTGTCCGTGGAGCCGGGACTGGAGGGCGAAGCGGATGCGCAGACACCGGGGCTCTCGACCTTTGTCCGGGGCAGGATTGATGAGCAGAGGCAGGCCGTTGCCGGCCAGTCGCGTGCCGAACAGATGCGCGAACTGGAAGCCCTTGGGAGCGAGTTGGAGCGAGTAGGTTCTGCCAAGTCCATCGCCGAACTGGGGGAGAAGCTCACCAGTTGGCTCGGGGCAGGCGAACGTCGTCACGAGCGCGATGTCGTCGAGGTTGGCAGGGCGGGAGACTTCGATGTCTCGACATCGCAGATCCTTGATGTCCGCCTGGAAACTGTCGCTGAGCAGGCACAGTATGTCGCCGTGCTGATCGATGCCGAGGGCCGAACCCAGTCTGTCGAACTCGATTCGCAGGAAGGGGCCGAACTTCACCGGTTGTTCGACCTGATACGGCGTTTTCCCCTGCTGGAGACCGTGTACCGGCAGACGGTCATGGGGCTGCTTGATCGCATGCTGGCCGACGAGGCTGAGCCACCGCGTTCCGAAGCGCCAGCCGACGATTCAGCAGACCTGCCAGGCCCAGCCCCACCCCAGACCAAGCAGCAGGAAGACCGCCAGCAGGACGGAGGCGCAGCCTGAGCCCGGGGAGTCGATCCCCTGCTCAGACATCAAGGCCTCGACGGCCTCCTTGGCCTCTTTCAGGCCGACGCCGGTCGCTTCGCGATAGAGCTTGATGGCCTCAATCTTTTTGCCGCGGCTGGCCAGGGTGAGCACGTCGGCTTCCCACTCGGCTCCTTCAGACGTCGTGTCGGACTCGTACGTCAGTTCGGTCCCGCAACTGGAGCAGAACCGGGCCTCGGCGTCCCTGGTGGCACCACAGGCTGGACAATTGCGCATCGTCAGTCCTCACAAGTTGCGTCGTGAGACCTCTTTCGTGCCAGACGCTCAGGCTGGCGCACCGAGATAGGGGAGTCGGCCTGCGGTCTGGCGGATCCCCTCGCGGTTGTCGAGCAACTGGCTGAGAAAATCCCACTGCCCGCTGACCAGCGCCTGGCGGGCACCCGCCGCAATCGAGACGGGCACGATCGTGTCCGCATAGCGGACTTCTTCCGCGGCGATGTCGACATTGATCTCCAGCGCCGGGTCACGGGTCACCAGGGTTGCCAAGGCCTCGAGGTCGGGACGGGACGCGGTGACGCAGGGCAGCCCCAAGGCGGTACAGTTGCCAAAGAAGATCTCGGCAAACGACTCACCGATGATGGCATTGATCCCCCACCGCAGCAGCGACTGGGGCGCATGTTCGCGGCTGGAACCGCAGCCGAAGTTTCGCCCCGTGATGAGGATGGACGCCTGCTGATGATGCGGCTGGTTGAAGGCGTGCGCCACGTCCTGCTGCTTGTCGTCTGCGAAGGCGTGCTCGCCGATGCCGTCAAAGGTCACGCAGCGCAGAAACCTCGCCGGAATTATCCGGTCGGTGTCGATGTCGTCGAGCAGGAGTGGAATGCCGGTGCCGGCGACTTGTGTGATTTCAGTCATGGAGGAGTCTGCTAAGAGGCTGAGTGGTTGATGAGCCGAGAGTTGGCAGAGAGTCAGCAGCCTTCGAAGAGCTCGCAGATGGCGCCGCCAAAGCCCGGCAGGTCCTGTCCGCTTGGCTCTCCGACCATAACACGGCTCTCGTCAAGTCTCACGTGATACGAACGGCCATCTGCCTGCTGAACCATAGTTGTCGTCCTGGCGCGTCAGACTCCTGCCGGGGTGAGCATGTCGCGGACATCGGTGACGGCTCCGTGGACGGCGGCAGCGGCCACCATGGCCGGAGACATCAGCAGGGTCCGCCCCGTGGGGCTCCCTTGTCGTCCCTTGAAGTTGCGGTTGGAGGACGACGCACAGATCTCGCGCCCTGCAGTTTGTCGGGGTTCATGGCGAGGCACATCGAACAGCCTGCGGCCCGCCACTCGAAGCCGGCATCCAGGAAGATCTCGTGCAGTCCTTCCGCCTCGGCCTGACGACGGATCTGCTGCGACCCCGGGACGACGATGGCCTTCACCCCGGCCGCGACCTGGTGCCCCGCCGCGATCTTCGCCGCCTCGCGGAGGTCCGAGATCCGTCCGTTCGTACACGACCCGATGAAGGCGACATCGATCTTCTGGCCCTGCAACGACTGACCGGCGGAGAGGCTCATGTATTCGAGCGCTTCGCGGACACCGTTCTGCTCCTCGGCCGGAAACTCGTTGACCTGGGGGATCGGCTCACGCACTCCGACCGACTGGGCCGGATTGATGCCCCAGGTGACGGTCGGCTCGATGTCCTCGGCGGAGAAGCAGACTTCGTCGTCGAAGGTGGCGTCAGGGCCAGAGGCGAGCGACCGCCACCAGTCCGCCGCGCTGTCGAAGTCCTGTCCCTGGGGCGCGAAGGGGCGCCCTGCAGGTATTCGATCGTCGTCTCATCGGGATTGATATAGCCGCAGCGGGCACCCCCTTCGATGCTCATGTTGCAGACGGTCATCCGCTCTTCCATGGTCATGCGGTCAAAAACATCGCCCGCGTACTCGTAGGCGAAACCGATGCCTCCCTTCACGCCGAGCTGGCGGATGATGTACAGGATGACATCTTTCGCGAAGACGCCGGGCGCGAGTTCACCATTGACCACGACGCGCCGGACACCGGGCTTGTTCATCGCCAGCGTCTGCGTCGCCAGCACGTAGGCGACCTGCGACGTCCCGATGCCGAAGGCAATCGCCCCGAATGCCCCGTGCGTCGAGGTATGCGAATCACCGCAGGCGATCGTCAGGCCGGGCTGGGTCAATCCCTCTTCGGGCCCGACGATATGGACGATGCCCTGCCGCTCGTCATCGAGGTTGAACAGCGTGACCCCGAATTCGTCACAGTTGCGTTCAATGGCCGACATCATCTGCTCGGCCAGACCGTCGGCAAAGGGGCGGGCCTGGTTCTCGGTGGGGACGATATGGTCCACGGTGGCGAAGGTCCGCTGCGGATACATGACCTTCAGCCCCCGTTCCCGGAGCATCTCGAAGGCCTGCGGACTGGTCACTTCATGAATCAGGTGCAGGCCGATGAACAGTTGCGTCTGCCCAGAGGCCAGCGTGCCGACGGAATGCAGGTCCCAGACTTTGTTGAAGAGATTGGTCATGTCGCTTGTGGGTGAATTGACTGGATCGTGTCGGGGCAGGGAGGGGACCCGTCGGTCCCGGTCCTGGTTCGCGAGCCGTCGAAAGGTGCTCAGCACATCCTACGTCGGGGCCTCATCATAACGTCCGGGCCAAGGCTTGGCACGCCGCCGTCGAGCCCCGTTTGCCCGGTTGCTGCGTCTCACGTAGAATCGCAGGCACCTGCCGCGGCACGGGACCGGGTCTTGCTTCCGGTCCGTGTTGTGGCGCACCCCGTCACCGACAGCGCCCGGACGAGTTCAGGTTTCATCCATGTTCGAAGGTATCACGAAAAGCCTGACCGACGCAATCGGCAACATCGCCCGCGGCAAGCTCACCGAGTCCAACATTCGCGAGGGCATGCGGAAGGTGCGGCAGGCCCTGCTCGAAGCGGACGTCAACTACGACGTCGCGCAGGAGTTCACCAACCGGGTGACCGAACAGGCGGTTGGCGATCGCGTGCTCAAATCGCTGCGCCCCGAAGAGCAGATCGTCGGCATCGTCTACAACGAGCTGGTCCAGCTCATGGGGCCTGTCGATCACTCCATCCCGCTCCGCCGGGGTGAAGTGACCGTCCTGATGATGTGCGGGCTGCAGGGGTCGGGCAAGACCACGACCTGTGGCAAGCTCGCACGAATGCTCAGGGACGAGGGGGCCAAGCCCATGCTGGTCGCTGCGGACCTGCAGCGTCCCGCCGCCATCGAGCAGCTCAAGGTCATCGGGGCCCAGATCGATGTTCCCGTGTACTTCGAGGACCCGGCCCAGAGTTCGCCGCTCAAGGTCTGCCAGAACGGTCGCAAGGCCGCCAATCAGCAGGGTCGCGACATTCTGATTCTGGATACTGCCGGTCGACTGCACGTCGACGACGACCTGATGCGGGAACTGGAGCAGATCGACAGCAAGCTGATGCCTCATCAGGTGCTGCTCGTCTGCGACGCCATGACGGGACAGGACGCCGTCAACTCGGCCAAGGCCTTCAACGAGGCGCTGGAACTGGACGGGGTGATCCTGTCGAAGCTCGATGGCGATACGCGGGGCGGTGCGGCCCTGTCGGTGAAGGCAGTCACCGGTGTGCCGATCAAGTTCATCGGGGTCGGCGAGCAGCTCGACAAGCTCGAGCGGTTTCATCCGGACCGCATGGCACAGCGGATTCTGGGGCATGGCGACATGGCCACGCTGATCGAGAAGGCGGCCGCTGCCCTCGATCAGGACGAAATGGAGCGTCAGCAGCAGCGGATGCTCGAAGGCAAGTTCACCCTGGATGATTTTCTCAAGTCGATGTCCCAGATGAAGAAGCTGGGATCGATGCAGAACATCATGAAGATGATCCCGGGGATGGGGAGCCTGGCCGGTGCCATGGATGAGATGGAGGGGCTCGATCCGGACCAGGATATGAAGCGAGTTGAGGCCATGATCTCCTCCATGACCCTTGACGAACGGCAAAATCCTGACAAAATCGACCGTTCGCGCCGGAACCGGATCGCCTCGGGTAGTGGAGCCGATCCGGCCGAGGTCAACGAACTGCTCAAACAGTTTCGCGGCATGTCGGGCCTGATGCAGAAGATGGCCGGGCTGCCGATGCGGGATCGCATGAAGGCAATCTCGCAGATGGCACCCGACATGATGAACCCGGGTGCGCAAGTCCGCAGGGAAAAACAGCGAAGCAAGCGGGGTCCGGCGGACAAGACCCAGATTCGCGACAAGCGGAAACTGGAAAAGAAACGGGCCAAGGATGCCCGGAAGAAGAACAAACGCCGCAGGTAGCGAACATTGTGGGTGGTGGCAGGCTGGTAAGGGCCTGCTGGTTGACCCCGGATTTCCCATCTCTCAAAGACTGGATACTCGACACTCCATGGCAGTACGCATCCGCATGAAGCGTCTGGGACGCGCCCATCGACCCTTTTTTCGAATCTGTGTGATGGACGCCCGCGTCCCCCGGGATGGTCGGGCCATCGAAGAGGTTGGCACCTACGATCCGATGGTCAGTGACAAGTCGCAACGCGTGACGCTGAAACTGGATCGGATCGACCACTGGATCTCCGTGGGGGCCCAGCCGTCCGAGAAGGTCGCGGTGCTGATCGAGAAGTTCAAGAAGTCCGACTGGGGCAAGGCCAAGGCCCCGCCAGCGATGCAGAAGCCCAAGGAGAAGGCGGCCCCCGAGCCCGAAGCTTCAGCCGATGCCGGAGATGAAGCACCCGCTGCCGAAGAATCGTCCGCGGAAGTGGCGTCGGAAAGCTGACCGACGGAGTTCTGCGTGAGGGTCGGGAACGTGGAGTGGTGGCAGCCTCGGGCATCGTACATCCCGGCTGAGCCTGCTTTCCCTGGCAGGCGGGCAAGGCGCGAAATGGATGAACGTTGTGGCAGGCATTCCGCCGGCCCACGTGCATTGACTCTCCTGCCCGGTCAGGCCCAGGCCCTGTTGCCCATAGTCGTATCGACCTGATGATTCATGCGATTCGACATCCTCACCCTGTTTCCGGCGATCTTCGACGGCTATCTGGGTCAATCGTTGCTGAAGAAAGCGATCGACGCCGGGCTGATCGACGTACACCGCTGGGATTTTCGCGACTGGGCCACCGACAAGCACAAGTCCGTGGACGATACCCCGTACGGCGGGGGACCGGGCATGCTCATCCGCTGCGAGCCTGTGTTCAGCTGCGTCGAGCATGTGCAACGTCAGGGTGAGGGACCAGGCAAGCTCGTGGTGCTCACGCCGCAGGGACGGCGGCTCGATCAGCCGCTGGTCCAGGAACTTGCCGGCGAATCGCGACTGCTGCTGCTGTGTGGGCGGTATGAGGGCTTCGACGAGCGGATCATCGAGGGGCTGCAGCCGCTGGAGGTCTCTGCGGGGGACTTCATCTGCAACGGGGGGGAAGTCCCCGCCATGCTGCTGATCGACGCCGTACTCAGGCTGGTTCCCGGCGTGCTTGGCGACGAGACCAGCAGCAAGTACGATTCGTTCGCAGAGAGCGGACTGCTCGAGTATCCCCAGTACACCCGGCCGCGGGAGTACCGGGGAATGGGGGTCCCGGAGGTCCTGCTGGGCGGGAATCACCCGGAAATCGCCCGCTGGCGCGAGGATCAGAGTCGCCGGCGGACTGCCGAGCGGCGGGGCGACCTGCTGGATTCGGGTTGAGACCGGCATCCGACTGTCGGCAGGGGTCAACGGTGGCCACTGGCCGCAGCGAGGAGGTCTTCCTCGCTGCGGAAAATCCGGGTCGCTCAGCTTTCTCCCGCAGGACGTAGCCGCTATACTCCTCGGCTCGCCGGAGTTAAGGAATCGCGACAATGCATAAACTGATTGAACTCGCCGAACAGTCGAGCCTGCGTGAGAACGCACTGGAATTCACGATTGGCGATACTGTCGATGTTCACACCCGGATTCTGGAAGGGGACAAGGAGCGGATCCAGATCTTCACGGGTGTGGTGATCGCCAAGCGTGGATCGGGGATCCGGGAAACCTTCACCGTGCGGCGGATCGTCGCGGGGGAAGGGGTGGAGCGAACGTTCCCCTTGCATTCCCCGAAGGTGGCCGAGGTCGTGGTCAAGCGTCACGGACGGGTGCGGCGGGCGAAGCTCTATTACTTGCGCGATCGCATTGGAAAGGCCGTCCGGCTACGTGAACGCCGCGCCCGCAAGGGTGAGGTGGAGATCAGCCGCTGATCTGACGGCTGTCGATGCGGCCTGTGTGTCGATCTATCCGCGTGCGGGCGAAACTGAC
The DNA here is from genome assembly GCA_963715185.1 of uncultured Planctomycetaceae bacterium. GTDB lineage: Bacteria > Planctomycetota > Planctomycetia > Planctomycetales > Planctomycetaceae > CAVPPT01. Next base: position 82,610 of record CAVQRG010000003.1, on the reverse strand, counting down.
TGTTCCGGCGCGGATGGACTACATGTCGGGCACTGTGGTCACCCGACTGTTGCAGTCGGGTGGACGTCCTTGCCCGTGACCTGCGCTGGCGTGTCGGTGCGTGACCACCACCAGTACAGCACCAGAATGCCTGCCAGGATCGCAGTCGGTACCGCGAACAGAGTCTGATAGTCGACGGTATCCGTGGAGGCATCGGTGCAGCTCTGGATCAACGGTTGTGAAAGTAGCAGCCCGAGCGGCATGGCGACTCCCAGTGTCATGAACGCGAACAGGTTCTGAGCGCTGGCCCGCAGGTCGCGTGGGCAATGGGCGTCCGTGAACAATTGCAGCACGATGATCAGGAAGACGTGGCAAACGCCGTGCAGGCTGATCCCCGCCAGGATCCAGAAACCGGAGCGGCTGACGGCAAACAGCAGGTAGCGCAGCAGCCAGGCAAGAATCCCGATCATGAAGGTCACCCGCAGACCCGTCTTGCGGAGAAACCAGGGGAGCAGCAGCAGGGCAGGAAACTCGGAAATCTGGCCGATCGTCATGACGGCGGGCACCCAGTCGGCCGAGACGCCGGTCTGTTCGAGCAGGGCCGGGGCGGCCAGCGAGTAGAGGGGCATCACCAAGGCCAGCAGACAGCTTACCAGGATCAGCCGGGTGAAGGTGCGGTGGCGAAACATCTTCAGCACGGCCAGCGGAGCAATCTGCTCTCGGGGAGTGCGGGGCGGGGGTGTAGCGGGCAGAAAGACGCAGAAGCTGCTCAGGGCGAACGACAGCAGCGCGGCGATCAGGAAGCAGTCGCGACTCGAGGGGGGCGGCAGCCAGGAGAAGATGTCGTCCAACTGGCTGATGAGGGGACCGGTCGAAGGCAGCGATGCCAGGAGCCATTTCCTGGCATAAGTCCTTCCCAGCCACAGCGACAGTCCCAGCCCGGCCAGCACCCACCCCACGGTACCGAAGAGACGAATCCCTCCGAACTGCACGCGTGGCCGCGGGAGGTGCCGAAATGTCAGCGCACTGGCGAGGGGCATCGTCGGGAGATAGGCCGCCGCGTACAGCCCGAACAGGATGAGGATGGCCCGGAAGCCTTCCCCCGTTTCCCGATAGACCTCGGTTGCCAGTGGGATTGCCAGCAGCGTGACGCCCCCGATGAAGTGAGCGAGGGCCAGGTACCGTTCCGAAGCCATCCAGCGGTCGCAGACCTGTCCGACAACAAACGGCGCGACCCACAGTCCTACGGCTCCAATGGCCAGCAACGGGCCGGTCTCATCCAGCGAGAGCCCGTTCTGCGTGAAATACAGCGGAAGGTAGGTCAGAAGTGCGCCGGTGATGCCCCATTCCAGCAGCCACAGCACCGACAACCGCCAGCGAACTCGCCAGGTGACCGACGTCCCTGTGGCGAGATCGCTGGTAGGATTGGTCATGGAACGACTCACCAGGAGCCCCTGGGGACACCTGTCTGTAATCACGCAGGTCCTGTGAAGACTGCTGGACGAACGATCGGTCTGCCGGTCACGAGTTGCCTCCGGAACGCATGGCGAGGGATGCGAGGCGGCGGCGTTCAGCCCTCCACGGAGTTGTCGTCCGGGCCGGCCAGCCGTTCATGAAACAGCAGGCTGAACAGGACCATGATGACACCCGCGGCGATGCAGGGCACCAGCCAGATGGATTGCCAGTCGAGCATCGTGTTGACGCGATGCGCCAGTTCCGTCGCCTGCATCGTCAGAGGTTCGGCAATCTCGGCACTCTTGCCGAATGCTTCGCGCGTCAGCTCCTGGATTTTCCCCTGCAGGGCGACGGCCTCTTCGGGTGTGTATCGAGCGACAACGCGGCCGGCCACCTGGGCACCGATCAGCATGCCGAGTCCCTGGGTAATCAGCACGAGAAAGCCCTGGGCCTGTCCGCGGATCGAGGGCGTCGATTTCTTGTCGACGTAGATCTGGCCCGTCACGAAGAAGAAGTCATAGCAGATGCCATGCAGGAGGATACCGGCCATGATCATCCAGGCCACCCGGTCCGGAGCTCCCAGGGCGAACAGACCGTAGCGCAAGACCCACGCGGCCATTCCGATCAACAGCATCCACTTGACGCCCAGCTTGCGGAAACACAGGGGCATCACCAGCATGAAGAAGATCTCGGAGACCTGTCCCCAGGACATGCGTGCGGCGGGGTTCGGCATACCCATGCCGTCGACGAACAGCGGGGCATACGCGTAGTAAGCGGCCAGCGGAATACAGATGAGGAACGAGCACAACGCGAACACGGCGAACGAAGGCTGCTTCAGCAGTACCAGCGCATCGAGTCCGAGAATCTCGCGCAGTGAGGTCTTCTGGCCCGCCGCCGGAGGCGGTGTGTGAGGCAGCGTGAAGCTGTACAGCCCGAGCAGCAGGCCGGCACCACCGGCCACAAAGAACTGGAACGCCAGCTTGTCGGCTCCCAGCACCTTGCTGACGACGATGTTCGCCACAATCCACCCGATCGTGCCGAACACACGAATGATCGGGAACTGTCGCTCCTGGTCGGTGATGTTGTGGAATGCCAGGGTGTTGGTGAGTCCCAGCGTGGGCATGTAGCAGAGCATATGGGCCAGCAGCAGCGGGATGAACCATTTCTGTGCCACCAGCGGGGCGGCGATCAAGGCCACACCGCCCAGCAGATGCATGACCCCCAGGACTCGCTCGGTCGAGAAGAACCGGTCCGCGATCAACCCGAGGAAGAAGGGGGAGACGATCGCCGCGATCGGTCCGACGGTGTACGCCATCGGCACTTCGTCGAACATGCCGACCGCATTCATGTAGTTGCCGACGGTGACGTACCACGCCCCCCACACAAAGAATTGCAGAAACATCATCACCGACAGTCGGGGGCCGACGGAGTTCATGCAGGCATCCTCACAGAGTGCTTCAAAGGGTGTTCAACAAAGGTGACACGCGATCATCACCCGGAGACGATCGATTCGCAAGGGCGTCGCCGCGAAAGCGGCAGTGCCCGGCCGCCAGCCGGTGAAGGTCCCTCCGACTCGCCGCGGCTTGCGTCGTCCCGCCAGTTCACCTCGCCCGCGCGGTCCCGCGGACGGGCCGGCAGTTCTGGACGCGGGATTCGTCTCGACCCACGGCAGCGGGTGCCCTACGATCCGCTGCGGGTCGCCGGTCGGGGGGCCCGGGGATTTGCCCAGGCAGGGAGGCCATGGAGACGACGCTCCATCGTCAGCTCAAGACCCTTGTGGGTGAGACGGCCGCGCAATGCGAGGTGGTCATCAACGGTTATCGCATCGATGCGGTCGTGGCCCACCAGTTGATCGAGGTCCAGCTCAGTTCGCTCGGTGCCATTCGTGGCAAGATCGCCGATCTGCTCACGACGCATGAGGTGCTGGTCATCAAGCCGCTGGCGGCCCGCAAACTGCTGATCCGTCGGCGACGTCGCGGCGGCCCCGTCACCTCCCGCCGTTCGAGTCCGAAACACGAGACCCTGTTTCATCTGTTCGATGATCTCGTCCATTTCGTGGAGGTGTTCCCCCATCCCCGGCTCACGCTCCAGGTACTGTTGACGGTGCAGGAGGAGGAGCGCCTCCCTCGGCGCAACGCCGCTGGCGCGGCAAGGACTACCGCGTCGCGGACCGTCGCCTGGTGGAAGTCACCGAGAGCCGCGAATTGACCGGCTTGGCGGACCTGCGCCAACTGTTGCCCGCGGACCTGCCACAGCCCTTCACCACCTCCGACATCGCCCGTCACGCGGGTGTGCCCCGCTGGCTGGCTCAGAAAGCCGCGTACTGCCTGCGCAAGACGGGGGCCGCTCAACTCGCCGGGAAATCCGGACGGAGTCTGAGCTACTGCTGGTCGCCTGAGACGCAGGCCCCGCGTCGGAAACGCCGGGCGGCTTGAAGAGCCTACTCGAGCGAAACGTGGCACAGTTCGTCCGCCGCGGCCGTCACTTCATCAGGTGAAATGACCGCGAGTCCATCGGCATAACCGACCAGCAGTGCGAGGTCGCAGATCTGGTTGATGCGGCGGGGGACGCCCCGCGAGAGGTTCGCGATCGCGGACAAGGTCTCGCCGGGGAAGATATCGCGCTTCAGGCCGGCCACCTGCAGGCGGTGCGCGATGTAGCCGGTCGTTTCCTCCAGATCCAGCGGATGCAGGCCGATGCGGACGGCGATCCGCTCATCCAAAGCCGACACGCGCTGCACCTGTGGCAGCAGTTGCGGCTGACCGACGAGTGCCACCGACAGGTGGAGTCCGCGGTCGTCGCTGAGGTTGAGCAGAATTGCCAGACTTTCGAGGACATCCGGCGACTCGATCAGGTGAGCATCGTCGATGAGGAATACCGGCCGTTTCCCTTCGGCGGCCAGCCTGGTGAAGCAGGACTCCAGGGATCGCCACACGGTCGAGATGGGAGCGGCCATCAACCCCTGCGGATCGGCCCCCAGACCGGTGGCCAGGTAGGCGAGGGTGTCGGCCGCAGACAGGCGCGGAAACATCAGCCGCACGATCGGTCGATAGCGTTCTTCGAGACGGTGCTCCAGGGCCCGGGTGACACAGGTCTTGCCCAGTCCATGTCCCCCGACAAGCAGGGCGACCCCCTTGGACTGTTCCACGAGGAACTGCAGTTTGAGGAACGCCGCTTCGTGAGATCGTCCCGCGTAAAAGAAGGCGGGGTCCGAATCGTTCTCGAAGGGATTCCGTTCCAGGTGCCAGTAGTCGTTGTACATCACAGGTCTCACAGAATGGCGATCAGAGGGTTGTCCTCAGTTGCAGGCTGCCTCGCGGTGCTATCGAGAAATCAACGTGCTCGCTCATCACTCGCTTGGACCAGGTGGTCGTCGCCGCTGGTCGCGATGATTTCGATCTGCCCGTTGAGCCATGCGGGGGAATGTGGCTGCGCTTCCAGGATCCCTGCCAGCAGTGGTTCCGGGTTCGTCGGGACCACGAGTGAGTCGGGGGTCAGTGTGGGATCCGTCGCTGGGCCGTCCTGCCGGGGTGCCGCCACAGCCAGATCCTCGAACAGGGCATCCTCGAACCGCGATTCCTGGATGGGCAGGGGGGGCGCATGCCGGATCAGGCTGATGGACAGCCCGATGACGGCGGCTCCGGCCAGCAGCCCTGCGGTCCGCAGCGCGCGGACTGTGGCTGGCTGATGTCTGCCCGATTCCTGGGGCATGCGACGTATCCCTGCGGCTGGCGCAATGACGCTTCACACCGCCTTGCAGCGGTCTGCTGCCCTGTGTATCGGTCATCCGCCGGGCCGGTCATGAGGCCTTTGTCGGATTTGCCGGTTCCGCAGCCTGGGGGGGCCGGGCACTCGGAGCGGGGCCCGGCCACGATAGCCATCGTGGTGCGGGCAGCCTACAGTGCAGGCATGTCCAGCACGTTGAGCAAATCACGACTTCTCGATCTCGATCGCACGGCGTTGAGCGCGTGGTGCCAGCAGCAGGGACAGGCTCCCTTCCGAGCCGATCAGATCCGCCGCTGGGTGTTCGGCAAGCGGGTTGACACGTTCGAGGCCATGCATGATGTGCCCGCCTCGCTACGGGCCGCGCTGACCGAGGAGTTTCAACTGTTCGAGTCCCGCATCACCCGGCATCAAGTCGCATCGGATCTCACGGAGAAGCTGCTGCTGCAGTTCGCCGACGGCGAGCATGTCGAGTGCGTGTTGATGCGCGAGCCCCGGCGCCGGACCGTCTGTATCAGTACGCAGGTGGGCTGCGCCATGGGCTGCATCTTCTGCGCGAGCGGACTGCAAGGGGTGAAGCGGAACCTGAGCATCGGTGAAATCCTCGAGCAGGTGGTACGCCTCGATCGCCGGTTGGGACCGGACGAACGCATTACCAACGTTGTGGTGATGGGGCTGGGCGAACCGCTGATGAATCTCGGCAACCTGCTTCCTGCGCTGGAAACGCTGGGGGAGAAAGGGGGCCTGGGGCTCGGGGCACGACGCATCACGGTCTCGACCGTGGGACTTCCCAAGGGGATTCGGGAACTGGCGGCCCACGGCAAACCGTACAACCTCGCGGTTTCGTTGCATGCGCCCAATGACGAACTGCGCAACCGCATCGTGCCGGTGAACGACCGCATCGGCATCGACGCGATTCTCGCCGCTGCCGACGAGTACTTCGAGCAGACCGGCCGCCGCGTGACCTACGAGTATGTGCTGCTGGGGGGCGTCAACGATGCACCAGAGCATGCGCGGCAACTGGCCCGGTTGCTGCAATCCCGGACAGCCCACATCAATCTGATTCCGATGAATCCCGTCGAGCCGATCGATCTGCAGGCCCCGTCGCGGGTGGCTGTGGCGCGCTTCTTGGAGGAGCTCGAAACGGGAGGGGTGAATGCGACGATTCGCAAGCGCAAGGGGGCCGATATCGACGCCGCCTGCGGTCAGCTCCGCCTGCAGGAGCTCGCGATCGCCCAGGACTGAAGGGCCGAGCGTCGGGCCCACAGCGGTGTGCCGCCTGTCGTCCGCATCACTCCTCGCCGCCAGCTTCCAGGACACTCAGAAAGGCCTTCTGAGGAATCTCCACCTGGCCGAACTGCTTCATCCGCTTCTTGCCCTCCTTCTGCTTCTGCAGCAGCTTGCGTTTGCGGGTGATGTCGCCGCCGTAGCATTTGGCCGTGACATTCTTGCGGAGGGCCGAGATGGTCTCGCGGGCAATCACACGGGCGCCGATCGCGGCCTGCAGGGCGACTTCGAACTGGTGCTTGGGGATCTCCTGCTTGAGCCGTTTGACGATGGCCCGCCCCCGGCGTTCGGAAAACTCCCGATGCACGATGAGCGCCAAGGCCTCAACCTTCACCCCTTTGACGAGGATGTCGAGCTTGACGAGGTCGGCCGGTCGAAAGCCGAGGACCTCGTAGTCCATCGTGCCGTAACCGCGTGTCGCCGACTTCAGCTTGTCGTGCATATCATAAATGATCTCGCCCAGCGGCAGTTCGTAGACGAGCTGCGCCCGATCGGGCCCCAGGTAGTCGGTCGACTTATAGATGCCCCGACGGTCCTCGCACATCTGCATCACCGTGCCGATGTTGTCGCTGGGGAGAATGAACGTGACGCGGGCGATCGGCTCCCGGAACTCCTCGATGTCCCCGGCGTCCGGTACATCCACGGGATTGTCGATGTGCAGCACCTCTGCGGTGTTGCGCCGGACGACTTCGTAGGTCACGTTGGGTGCGGTCTGGATCAGATCGACGTCGGCTTCACGCTCGAGTCGCTGCTGGATGATCTCCATGTGCAGCATGCCGAGAAAGCCACAGCGGAACCCGAAGCCAAGTGCATCGCTGGTTTCCGGCGCGAACGAAAAACTGGCGTCGTTCAGCGACATCCGTTCGAGCTCATCGCGCAGCTTTTCGAAGTCGCGGTTCTCGGTAGGATACATGCCGCAGAAGACCATCTGCTGGGGGGCCTTGTAACCGGGGAGCGGGGCGGTCGCCGGAGTGGCCTGCAGCGTGAGGGTATCCCCAACGTGCACGTGGGCCACGTCCTTCACGCCGGTGATGACGTAGCCGGTCTGTCCCGGCCCGAGGGCCTGGGTCGGTTTCATGGCTGGTCGAAACTGGCCGACCTCGAGAGCCTCGTGCACGGTGCCTGCCCGCATGAACCGGATCCGGTCCCCTCTGGCGAGTGTCCCCTCCATAATCCTGACGTAGGTGATCACGCCGCGGTAATTGTCGAACTTACTGTCGAACACGAGTGCCCGCAGCGGAGCCCCGCTTTCTCCCTTTGGGGACGGGATGCGCTTGATGATCGCATCGAACACGTCGTCGATGCCGATCCCTTTCTTGGCCGAGATCATCAGGGCTTCGGTCGCATCGAGTCCGATTACCGTTTCGATCTCGTCGAGCACCTGGTCGATCCGGGTCACCGGCAGGTCGATCTTGTTGATCACCGGGATGATCTCGAGTCCGCCTTCGATGGCAGCATACGCGTTGGCGACGGTCTGCGCCTGCACTCCCTGGAAGGCATCGACCAGCAGCAGCGCCCCCTCGCAAGCGGCCAGTGAACGCGAAACCTCGTAGTGGAAGTCGACATGTCCCGGAGTATCGATCAGGTTCAGCTCATAGGTCGGTCCGGCCGGCCGCTTGTTCGGCGCTGCCGCTGCCTCCGGGGAATAGTTGATGGCAACGGCCCGGGCCTTAACGGTAATACCCCGCTCCCGCTCCACGTCCAGATCGTCCAGCACCTGCTCGTGAAACTCTCTCTGCGTGATGGCGCCGGTGCGGAGCAGGAGCTGATCGGCCAGCGTGCTCTTGCCATGATCGATGTGGGCGACGATCGAAAAGTTGCGGATGAACTCGGGTGACATGCGTGTGGGTGTTCGGGATTCGTGCTGTGGCGCTCGGGTGGGGGGCGTCGGGCTTCCAGGGAAGTCCGCAGCGAGGACGCTCGTCCAGCCCACGCTCGCCGTCGCAGGGCCGCGAATTATAGGACCCGTCTGCCTTGAGGAGCAATGTGGTCTCAATTCCGGCCAGCCACCCTCGTCTGCGCGTGCCAGGGCGGCAGCCGATGGCGAGTGGCCGGGGCCCTGCAGGGGTGGCGAGGCCGCGCGGATTCGGCATCCTCGGCTCCACCCGAGGGAGGTGAGTCCACGACGGAAGTGATCGCGGGCCATAGGCTTCCCAACGCTGCTCTGGCGCTCGCGCTGCGACGATCGCACGCCAGTGACGGCTGTCTGGACCAAGTCAGGGCCCGCCGGCATCCGGCACAGGCACGAAACGTTCGGCCAGTTTCGTCAGTGCCTGCGCGGAGACTCACGGTCCGGAATGCCGCCCGGTCGGCCCCCGTCAATCGGCAGTCGGGCGATGGGTGATCGCGTGCGGGAACCGATTCGTTCGTTCCGATGCGTGCGATCCCGGAAGTCCCGGAGGTTGCGGACCGGGGCAGGAAGGCTGAGAATGCACCCTCCGACGACCCACGCGGGTTGGCGTGCGGACTGTGCGGCGGACAGTCCGCGAGCCGTGTCGGTCGCTGCGTTCCGGTAGTACTGGTCTTCATTTCTTCGATCACAACTTATCTGACGTGCGGAGTGGGACAGCCCGGGTGGGCCGCCCGCCAGTCCGTGTATCGATCTGACCAGTGCGCTGGCATCGATGCGCGTCACCGATTTTCTGAACACAGGACGAGGAGCCCGGCATGATGGCGAACGTGAAACCAATCCCCGAGGGTTACCACAGCGTCACACCGTACCTCATTGTCAAGCAGGCCGCCGAGGCGATCGGGTTCTATGAGCGCGCCTTTCGGGCGCAAGAGCTGATGCGGCTCGAGATGCCCGGGGGAGTCATCGGGCATGCGGAAATCAGGATCGGCGACTCGATCGTCATGATGGCCGAGGAGAACCCCGCCATGGGGGCGCTGGCTCCCGAAACGGTGGGCGGGTCGCCGGTCAACCTGCTCTTCTATGTCGAAGATGTCGATGCGGTCTTTGCGCAGGCGCTGAGTGCCGGGGCGATCGAGGTGCGGCCGGTGCTGGATCAGTTTTACGGCGACCGTGCTGGAACGTTGAAAGACCCTTACGGTCACACCTGGTCGATCGCGTCTCATATCGAAGACGTGTCGCTCGAAGAAGTCAAACGGCGCATGGATGCCCTGATGTCATCGGGCGGCGGTGCGTAACCGGTCCGGACGCGATGGCGACGTCATGCCGGCGGAGATTCCTCCCTCGACGAACTGACACATTACCCCCCAGGATCAGACACCATGTTTGTGAATCGACTGCCGGCCGTGCTGACGCTGCTGCTGGTGATGGCCTCCCCCCTGGTGGCCGACGAACGCCCGAACATTCTGTTGCTGTTTGCCGACGATCAGCGGGCGGACACGATTGCTGAACTGGGGAACGACGTCATCCAGACGCCCAACCTCGATGCCTTGGTGCGTAGTGGCTTTCACTTCAATCGGGCCTACTGCATGGGCGCGATGCAGGGGGCGGTGTGCGTTCCCAGCCGGGCCATGCTCAACAGCGGGCGGTCCCTGTTCAATATCCAGGAAAACCTGAAGGGGATCACGACCATTGGCGAACTGCTGGGGCAGCAGGGCTATACGACCTTTGGGACGGGCAAGTGGCATAACCAGCAGGAGTCATTCCTCCGCAGTTTTGAGCAGGGACGCAACGTGTTCTTCGGCGGCATGGGTGACCACACCCGGGTCAAGCTGGTCGACGTGAATGACGGCCAGACGACCAATGAGCGGATCGGCGACAAGTTCTCGAGTACGCTGTTCGCCGACGCCGCCGTCGACTTCCTGCAATCCCGTGACGGCGCACAGCCGTTCTATGCCTATGTGGCGTTCACGGCTCCACACGATCCGCGACAGGCACCAGATGACTACATTCACCGGTATGCCCCCGATCAGATTCCGTTGCCGGAGAACTATCTGCCACAGCATCCCTTCTTCAACGGCTGGATGACCGGTCGGGATGAAACCCTCGCGCCGTGGCCGCGCACGAAGACCATCGTCCGTCATCAGCTCGCGGAGTATTACGGACTGATTTCGCATCTGGACTTCGAAATTGGTCGTGTCCTGCAGGCCCTCGAGGAGAGCGGACAGGCAGACAACACGATCGTCATCTACTCGGCCGACCATGGACTGGCGGTCGGCAGTCATGGGCTGCTGGGCAAGCAGAGCGTGTACGAACACAGCATGCGGGCCCCGTTGATATTTCGTGGCGCCGGCATTCCGCCCGGGGAAGCGAGCGATGCGCTGGTCTATCTGTTCGATATCTTCCCGACAGTCTGTGACCTGACGGGTGTGGCCCCGCCGGAAGGTGTCGACGGGCAGAGCCTGGCTCCGATCTGGCGCGGCGAACAGGCGGGTGTGCGGGACAGCCTGTTTCTGGCCTACGAGAAGTTCATGCGATCGGTGCGCGACGACCGCTGGAAGCTGATCCGCTACCCTCACATCCACAAGACCCAGCTATTTGACCTCGAGAACGATCCCCACGAACTGCACGACCTTGCCGGCGATCACCGTCAGGCACGACGCATCGCCCGCATGTTTGCACTCATGGAGGACTGGCAGCAACAACTGGGGGATGGCCTGCCGCTCACGGCGGAGGTCCCCGAGTCGGCGGAGATCGACCTGACGGGTCGCAAGCGAAAACCCGACGCACACCAGCCAGAATGGATCGTCAGGAAGTACTTCGACCTCGACGGCTGGGACTGGGACGACAACTAGCGGGACTGGTGGAAGCGGATCCGTCGAACGGTCGTGGAGCGGCCGGGTCGACCAGCGAAGGGGCGAGCAGGGGGCTTGAGACCTCCGGTGCGATCGTCGGTCGTGCTCCTGTTTTCCGCAGGAAACGCGTGTCGACGGATCGGCGGATTTTCGCTAGAAAACGTCCCGTTCCGCAAGAGAGGTCCGTGCTGAGCAGGGAGGCTCCGATGACGCTCCATTACCGCAAGCTGCTGATCGCCTCACTCCTGTTTCCCGTGGTGGTGATCGGCGCGTTCGCCTTGACCATGCCGGCACTGATGGAGAGCCGAAGTTCGGCCGCCTTTGCCCAGTTGCGGGCAGAAACGAAGTCTGCGGAACAGCTCGTCGAGCTGGTGGCCAGCCTCAATGCCGACGCGGCACTCGAGCCGCCGATTGAGGAACTGCGCAATGCGGTCCAGCGTCAGTACGACAGCCTGGTCGACTTTCGTGAGTCGATACTCAACGACGCGGAACGCAAGCAGAGCGGTGGCTGGCTCCCGCTGATCACGGGAGCCGTGGCGATCATCGGCACACTGTCGAGTGTCATGCTCTCCTGGCGCCAGGACATGCGTCAGACGCAACGCGAACTGGGTCGGTTGCCGGCGGAGGTGCTGCCGGATCGCAGCCGCGACGCCGCCTGAGTGCGGTGTCTGTTCTGGCTTCACGAGCACGAGCACGAGCAGTAGCTGGGGCACATCGGTGTGCGGGGGGGAGGCGTTGCATGCTGATGGTCGGTCTCGATGCCAATGAGATCTCGCCTCGGTGAGAACACCTTGTCTTCCCCTGGTGGGAGTTGTCCGATTGCGCAGCCTGTGCGCTGTGTATTGTGGGCGGCATCGCTGTATCAGCACGGTTGCCCATGCGATACGTGCTTTTGTTCGGCCTCAATCAATGTTAGGATGGCGTTAAGATCCCCTGAAGACTGTACGGGCTGCCGTGGTGTGGTGCGCGGAGGGCACGATGCCCGGCACGGTTGCGGAGATTGATGCATCAATGATCGAGGCGTATCACGGGGGCCAGCCCTTCCTGTTTGTGAGCTATTCGCATGCGGACAGCGACCTGGTCTTTGCCGAGATCGAAGCGGTGCATGCCCAGGGATTTCGGATCTGGTACGACGAGGGCATTGCACCGGGCAATGAATGGCCGGAGGAAATCGCCCGTGCTCTCGACGGCAGTTCGCTGTTCGTGGTGTTCATCACCCCACGATCGGTGGCTTCTCCGCACGTGCAGAACGAGATCAATTTTGCCCTCAACCGCCGCAAGCCGTTCCTGGCAGTTTATCTTGAAGACACGGTTCTGCCCGTTGGCCTGGAACTGCGGATGGGTGACATCCAGGCCGTCAAGAAGTTCCGGATGGAACCGGCGCGATATGTCCAGAAGCTGACGCGAGTGCTGGCGGGCACGTTGGGCGAGCCGGCTGTCTGTTCCGTCAGCGACACGCTGTTGGTCGAGTCCGTTGTGGCGACCTCCGTAGTCCAATCATCGCCGGATGACTCCACGTCGACGGTCGTTTCGACGCAGGAGAAGCCGACGAAAGTCGCGGTGACGCCACCCGCCGAACAGCACATGACGCGGTTGTCGCTGCGGATTGCGTCCCCCAGCGGCGAGCGGAATCTGTGCCTCATGGCCGGCACCCGGTTTCGACTGGGCAAGGACCGCAGCAACCACATTGTGATGCGCGCCTATCCCCGGTCGGTCGCCAATGACGAACTGTCCCGACGGATCAGTGGTCAGCATGCACAGATCTTCTTCGAGGGGGGGGAAGTCATCTGGAAGAATGCCGATTGCGCGAACGGTTCAGTCGTCGCGGGGAGCCTGCTCGGGCCGCAGGAAGTGTGCACACTGCAGAACGGGGCCGCGGTCAGACCGGCCGCTGGTCCGACGCTGCTGGTGGACCTTTATCATCAGAACGCATTCGATCCTACGGGCGACTACTCGGCATTCGGAATTGATCCAGTCGGGACGGAAGGGGACGCCAACCTGCCCAAGATGGTCTCCGCAGCTCGACTCCGTCGCACGGACGACCTGGCCGGCTTCGAGCAATACATCCTGTTTCCGCGGAGCATCATGATCGGTCGCGATCTGAACAGTCCCGTGCTGATTTCCCATGCGTCCGTGCTCGAGCAGCATGCACGCCTGCTGCTGCTGCAGGGAGGGCTGTGGATCGAACCGGCGAGCGAGCAGGCCTCCGTGATTGTCAACGAACGTTCCCTCAGCCTGCATGAGCTGGCCGCGGTGACAGCAGGGGCCAGCGTTCGTTGCGGTGATGTGGACATCAAGGTCACTCCGCGGTTTCAGTACGGATTGAACTGGCTGGACCCGGTTTAGCAACTCGTTCGACCTGAGGGTGGGAGCCCGCGCGGAGTGATCGCCTAAGGCAGCAATCCGGCATTTCATTCAGTTTCCCGACCAGTTTCCCGACGTTGAGGGCCATGCAATGTTCTGTCACGAGTGTGGGGCACAACTTCCCGACAGCAGCAAGTTTTGCTCGAGTTGCGGGACCACATTGCACGTGCCTGCGGTCAAGACCGTGCCTTCGGCACCGGTGGCCCCTCCGCCCGCGCCTCCGCAGACGCCCATGCCGTCCCCGACATCGCACCAGGAGACACCGCATGCCGGCCGGTTCGATACGCTCAGCGGCCGTGCAACCAGTATCGGGGCCGAAAGCGAGTTCGTGCAGCAGTCGCTGACTGCGGGCCAGATCTTCGGAGATCGCTACGAGATTGTCCGCCTGCTTGGCAAGGGGGGCATGGGGCAGGTGTATGAGGCTCTGGATACGATGCTCGACGAGCGGGTGGCCCTCAAGCTGCTGCTCGCGAACATGCAGAGTGACGAGCGGGCTCTGAAGCTGTTCGTCCGTGAGGCGAAAGTTGCGAGACAACTCTCGCACAAGAACATCGTGCGTGTGCATGACATGGCGATCATCAATGGCGTGCCGGCAGTTTCGATGGAGCTGGTCGATGGCGTCAGTTTCCGTCAATTCATCAGCGCGCGAAACCGTTCCAAGCAGCCGCTCAAGCTCAAGGAGGCGCTGACCTTCGGCGTGTCAGTCTGCAACGCGATGGAGCATGCCCACGAGATCACTGTTCACCGGGACCTGAAACCGGAGAACATCCTCATCAGCCGCAAGGGTGGGGTGAAGGTCACGGACTTCGGCATCGCCCGCCTCATCCATGGTCGTTCGAACATCACGACCTCTGCCATGGGGACCGCCTACTACATGGCTCCGGAACAACTGGTCGGGGACGGTGACCTCGACCATCGGGCGGACATCTATTCCCTCGGGGTCATTCTCTACGAAGCGATGACCGGTCATGTCCCGGTCGGGCGTTTTCGTGACCTCAAGGAAGTCCGGGAAGATGTTCCCGAACATGTCAACACGGCAGTCATGTCGTCGCTGGAGACGGAAGTTCGCCGCCGGCCGGACGACATGGCCGAATTCCGTGCGCTGCTGAAAGGGGAATCGGCGGGTTCGATCACCATTGGGGAGAAGGAGGCGGCCCCGAAGCGGCCTAAGGCCGCGCCGACGGAGAAGCCGGTGCCTGAGGAGGATGCAGGGACGTACAAGCTCAGTGGCTCAGCCGCTGGGGCCGGACCGGATGGCAAGGGGGCGACGCCGGGAGACGCGGCGGCCGAGCCCACGGCCCAGGAGCAGAAGGCGGTCCGGGACCTGCTGGCCAGTCTACCCCACGATCTGGACTCGATTCCCAAAGGTCAGGAGATGATGGTCACGATCCAGGGGGCCTTGCTCTTCACCCTGGCGCAGTCCGCTCTGAAAAAAGCAGGCAAGGAGAACCTCGCCAAGCAATTCGAAAAGGGCCAGAAGGGAGCCATGTCGATTATCAAGTCCTGGAACACCCTGAACAATCTGCTCGTCCGCATGCTGGTGCGGATGGTGGCCGGAAACATCGGGCAGGTCAAGGTGTTCGTCAAGCAATACTGGACGAGCAACATCGAGGTGCTGCGCCTGCTGGTCTTGCGTGAGCCGATCGGCAAAACACTCGATGACATTGAACGCGAAGTCGACGACGCACTCCACATCTGCAAAAAGATGAGTGACAACATCAAGGACTGAACGGATTCCCAGGGGCTCATCGGGCTCAATCATCCGTCTCGGCCGGCGGAGGTGCTGCCGGATCGCAGCCGCGACGCCGCCTGAGTGCCGGTGTGGGGAACAGCGAATACCGGCGCTGGGGGAGCTGACGGGGAACTGTCCGGTGGCTGTCGTGGACGACCATCCCGCAACGCTTTTCTCGCGGCTGATGTTGCGGCATCATGCTGACGATGCGGGTCAGCGCCAGACAGGCCGGATGGCTGGGCCGCGAACCGGAGGCCCTCATGCAGCGCCGTGGGTTTTCGCTGATCGAACTGCTGGTGGTGATCGCAATCATTGCCATTCTGATCGCCCTGCTGTTGCCGGCCGTGCAACAGGCGCGGGAGGCCGCCCGGCGGACCACGTGCCGCAATCACGTCAAGCAGATCGGTTTGGCACTGCACAACTATCACGACACGTTTCGGCTGCTGCCCTATGGGTGGGATACCCGCGGGATGCTGTGGAGTGGACACATCCTGCCGTACATCGAACAGTCGACGCTCTACAACACGCTGATTTTCGAGGAGAACGGCCTGGGCAACTGGAGCGACGATGCCAGCCCCAACGAATCCGCCTGCGAGACGTTGCTCAGCGTTTATCGCTGTCCGAGCATGCCCATCGAGGAGCACGTTAACGCCAGCAGCATCGACTCGCGCGTCCCCACGAGCTATGTCGGCAACGCCGGGTCGGAATCGAGTTCCGACGATACGAGCACCATCGTCTTGGCCGGCTCGAAATCCCTGGAGGACCTCGTCCAGAACGGCATCTTTTATGCCTGCAGCAGCACGAGGATCAGCGATGTTGTCGACGGCACGTCCCAGACGTTCTTTGTCGGCGAAGCGATGACCGACCCCGACTTTACGAAGGACGGCCAGAGCATGGACCGCTTCTCGATCGGGTCGCCTCAGGCAGATCCCTGTCGTTGTGACGGCGGTAACGGGGGGACCGAGTTTTCCGAGACAGTCGGCTCGACGATTGCGGAGATGAACCTGCGGACACGGAACCCCGCGGCCCACGGTCTCCTGATGGAACTCAGCTTCGGCAGTTGGCATACGGGCGGGGCTGTCTTCGGGATGGGGGACGGCTCCGTCCGCTTCGTCGGCGAGAATATCGACCTGAACCTGTATCAGGCGCTCTCGACCCGGGATGACGGGGAGGTCGTCGGTGAATTCTGATCGCGCCGCGTCTGTCTCTCGCATTGCTGCACGGCGCCGACGAACCGCAGGTCTGCTGCTGCTGGTCCTGCCGATCGGCTGCGACACCCGCGTCCGTACCGATTACGCAGGACTGGATCTGGCCAGTGTTTCGGGCATTGTGACTCTCGATGGCGTGCCGTTGTATGGAGCCACGGTGCAGTTTCTCGCCCCCGATCAGACCTACTCGGTCGGCCGGACGGACGCACTCGGGCAGTACAAGCTGATGTTCAACTCGGAGCAGGCGGGCGTCGGACTTGGGTTGAAGACCGTGCGAATCCTCACGGCGGTCTCGGAGGGGGACGGTGAAGATGAGAACGAAGCCGTCGGCGATGCCTCAGCCGCGGAACTTGTGCCCGACTGTTACCACCGGCACTCCGGCCTCACCGTCGAGGTGCGACCAGGAACTCAGGAATTCGACTTCGATCTGGCGTCCGACTGCAGCACGACCGGGGCATCCGCGGGGCGTTAAGGGACCGTTCAGACCGGCCCCCAGAGGCGGTCCCTAACGGGTGTTTCCGCCTGGGAACGATGCGAGGCTCTCTGGCCGCCGATCGCAGCGGCCGGGCTGAGCTTGCCGCAGGTGGCTGCAACTCTATAAACTCGATGAGCTTGCGAGTGCTTTCTGAACAGGGAGGTTCCTGATACACTCCTCCGCCCGGTCAACGTGACCCGGCGAGCGGTGTTGTGCTTCACAGCAGCTCCGCACGCGTGCCATAACTGGCCCCCGCCGCGCGATGCGGGTACGGCACCCGTTGTGTCAAGCAGCACGGCCCCCAACCTTCCACCCTGCGGGGTGAACCCGACCGGACACGTTCCATGCGACGAGACGACATCCGCAACATTGCCATCATTGCCCATGTCGACCATGGGAAGACCACGCTGGTCGATGCGCTGCTCCGACAGAGTGGCCAGTTTCGTGACTCGCAACTGCAGGGTGACTGCATCCTGGACTCGAACGAACTCGAGCGTGAGCGTGGGATCACGATTCTGGCCAAGAATATCTCGCTCACCTACCAGGGAGTGAAGATCAACATCATCGATACGCCCGGCCACGCCGATTTCGGCGGCGAAGTCGAACGCGTTCTGAGAATGGCCGACGGCGCGCTGATTCTGGTCGATGCCTTCGAAGGTCCGCGGCCGCAGACCCGTTTCGTGCTCACCAAGGCGCTCGAGGTCGGGCTCCAGCCAATCATCGTCATCAACAAGATCGACCGGCCGGACTGTCGTCCCGACGATGTGCTGCTCGAGACGATGGACCTCATTCACGAGCTGGGTGGAGACGATGCCCTCGAGATTCCCTACATCTACGCGAGTGGCCGGGCCGGATTCGCGACCAGCGATCCGACTCAGCGGACCGGCAGCATTGCCCCGCTGCTCGACCTGGTACTGCAGCACATCCCCGGACCGGACGTCGACGTCGAGGGGCCGTTGCAGATGATGGTGACGAGCATCGTCTGGTCGGAGTTCGTGGGTCGCGTCGCGATTGGCCGGATCGCCGGCGGGCGTGTCCGGCCCGGACAGCCTGTCGTCGATCGTGAACTTCGACGGCCGCCCTGCGACAGGGACGGTGGACTCGGTCGAGCTGTTCGACAAACTGGGCCGCACCGAAGGCGGACGTGGCGACGGCGGGCGACATCGCGGCTCTTGTCGGGTTGCCGAACTTCGAGATCGGCGACACCATCACCTGTCCTGAGCATCCGGTTGCACTGCCGCGCATCGAGGTCGACGAGCCGACACTGTCGATCGTGTTCACGATCAATTCGTCGCCCCTGTCGGCGCAGACGGCAAGTTCCTCACCAGTCGTCACCTGCGGGACCGGCTCTACCGGGAGTTGCAGTCCAACGTGGCGTTGCGGGTCGAGGAGACCGGGCAGAAAGAGTGTTTCAAGGTGTCAGGTCGCGGCCTGCTGCATCTTTCGATCCTCATCGAACAGATGCGACGCGAAGGGTACGAGCTGTCGGTCGGCAAGCCCGAGGTCATTCGCCGGCGTGTCGACGGACGCTGGCACGAGCCGTTCGAGCTGCTCGAAGTCGATGTGCCGACCGAAGATGTCGGATCGGTCATGGAGCTGGTCTCGACAAGGCGCGGCCAGGTGACGGAGATGAGTGCCGGCAGCCATGGACACTCGCATCTGGAGTTTTCGATTCCGGCCCGTGGACTGATCGGGCTGAGAACGCGTCTGCTGAACGCGACGCGCGGTCGGGCGATCATGCACCACCGGTTCGAGGCCTATCGTCCGGTGCAGGGGGACGTGCCGCGACGGAAGAACGGTGTGCTCGTCTCGCAGGTGAGTGGTGCCACGACGGCGTACGCCCTCTGGAAACTCCAGGAGCGGACGGAGCTGTTCGTCGGCCCGGGGGTCGATGTCTACGAGGGAATGATCGTCGGCGAGAACTCCCGCGAGAACGATCTGGTGGTCAATCCCGTTCGCGAGAAGAAGTTGACCAATATCCGTTCATCAGGAGCGGATGATGCGATCATCCTGCAGCCGCCGCGGCAGATGTCGCTCGAGGTGGCACTCGAGTACATCGAGTGGGATGAGTATGTGGAAGTCACGCCGGCCACGATCCGCCTGAGGAAGATCTGGCTGACGGAGAACGAGCGGAAGCGGCAGAACCGGGCCGCTGCCAGCGGGTAGCAGTCCGCCCTGTGTTGGTCCCCGTCCTCTGCCCGGTACAGGACGGGCGGGCCACGCGCGTCTCGCCGTGACGCGCTGGATTTCCCTGCATCCGCCACCGCCGAAAAGCGGGTGCCAAGGCGCGCATGCAGCAGCGGTGTGCCCACTCCTGACTGGGTCGGCCTGGCAGTCTGGGAAGACTTTGCGGGCCTGACGAGCGTCATGACGGAAACCACTCGCACGGTGGGCACATTCGGCTCAGAACGTTCAATCGGCATGGCCGATACGCTGGGACAAGGGCCGAAGCATCCGGACCGCGGGGATCGTGCCTGCCGCTGCGCAGGTGAAATTCGACACGCCCGGTGCTGTTCCACTCAGAGAGCCCACAGGGGAGGGGTAACCGTGCGAGTGAGTCTCGAAACGACCTGTCAACGTTGTCAAACCGCCGCGTTCGTCGGTCTGATGCTTGTCCAGCCGTGGATTGCCGGGTGTGCGCAGCCCCCGGGAGCACCTGGCTCAGCTCAAGCGCGACAAGGATCGAGAGACCGAGCAGGCTATCTTCGAGGATCCGGTCATGGCCGACGCCAAGGTCGATGAGGGGATCCGCCGCACCGGTCTGTTCTCCTTGGGAAAGGCGGAGGCCGAGGAGCCGGCAGTAGCCGTGGCCGATACGACCGAGAAGGAAGGCTCGCTTCCCGGACGGCTGTTCCGTTCGCTGCTGGACCGACGTTCACAACACGGCGATGACGCGAAGTCACAGGACCCGTTCCTGACCAATACCGAAACACAGACACCGACGACGATCTCGGTGCAGAAGCCCCAATCGGCGGATACGCAGCGCGAACGTTTGATCGCGGCCCTCGAAGGGCGGACGTCACACAGTGAACCGGACGCCGCGATGCAGAAGCCGTGGTGGCAGGATCGCTCTTCGTCGGCGATGTCGTCGAGGGGACCGGAGTCCCGCATGTCATCGAAGTCCCGGCAGTCGTTTGTGCCGGAATTCGACAGTCGGCTCGAAGCCTTGCGGTCCGAGCTGATGGCGGGCCCTGTGCACAGTGCCAAGTCGCCTGAAGTGCAGGTGGTGAGTTTCGATCCGACACCCGCCCTGGAGCGGGAGGATCTGGCGACGGTCGCGGAAAGCGATACGAACGCACTGACGGACGAGAATCCGTTCGCGGCGATGACCGCCACGCCAAGCGCAGCGGCTGAACCCGCAGAAGCCCAGCCTGAGTTGACCAGCCGCCGCGCGGAGATGGTGGCATTGATGGCAGCCGCCCGCCAGGAACTGGAAGGCTGGCGACTCGATTCTGCAGAAGAGCATGCCCTGGCCGCGTATCAAATCGCTGCGGCCGAAGGGATCAGCATCGCCGCCGTGGAGGAGCATCCGGCGGACCTGCTGGCGCTGATTGTCGAAGAGAAGCGAAGGGACGACGCGACCCGCTCGCTGACGGCACCGTTCTCAGGGCCGACCTCGACGAGCGCAGAATCCACACAGCCGGTCGTGGCCTCGGTGAACACTGCGGCCTTCAAGAACTTCCCCAATGTCTTTGGAGAGCCGGGCTGGCAGGCCGTCACCGGTCAGAGCCACATGGAGGCCGAAGACCAGGACGACGCACTGCTGCACCGACCGTACGGCTCCACGGAGAGCGAACATGCTGAGGGTGTCGACGCGTCGGCAACGGGGGGCGTCAACCTGCTCCCGCCGGACAGCGACCATACCGACTATTCGCTGGGATGGGAGTCTCCCTCTCAGCGTGGATTCGCCGGAACTCCCGAGGTCTCGGTGAACAGCCGGGTGGAGCTGGTCTCTGCGGAGAGCGAGGATCTGCTCGCCCACTACAATCCTCAGCGGGCGTCGGCCGAGTTCGGTCTGACGGCTGCGGAAGGGTTGGATACGGCCCGCAGTGCAGCGGCCGCGAATCGGCAGCGCGTGTTGACGCGCGAAGCCGGCCAGTGGCTGACGGTCGACGAAGCTGCCGATGCTGCGACGTTCGATCGCAGCCGGCCGGTGCGTGTTGCCGCCGCACCTCCACTGTCTGGTGAGCCGCAGCCGATCGGTCCGCCGGCAGAAAGCCTGGTCGAGGCGACACCGGTAGAGACCAGTGGCTGGTTCCCCGCGACTGGCTGGCTGCTCCTGCTGGTCATCGGAGTGGCAGTGGCCCTGCGGATGTCTTCACGGCGTTGGCGTCTCCTGACGCGTTGAAGCGACGACACCGGGTCCCGGCCGCTCACTTGTGACGGTTTTGACGGCTCTGTCAGCGCGATACGGTCGCAAGTGCGAACGCCGCCGGCCCGGGGAGTGGATCGGGCGTCGGGCGGAGCGTCATGACCTATGTTTGGGGGCGACCAACTTCCACACAGGGGAGCCCCCCGTTATGGACCACGATCCCTGGAGTCGACCAACGCTCAGCGACCTGCGCGATATTCTCGAGCGGATCGGCAAGGCCGACGTCGAGCATGGGCGCAGCGCCAGAGAGACTCGAACTGTCGGTCCCTGCCGAAATCACGACTCACCGCGGAAACACCATCGCGGCCATGACGCGGGAGATCAGCCGGTTCGGCATCGGGTTGCTGCACCGGGGTGCCCTGTCGCCGGGCGAAGTGACCGTGCGGATGGCCAGCGAGACCCGTCAGTTCGAGTATCGGTTGCTGGTGGAATGGTGTACGCCCTGCGACAACGGCATGTTCATCAGCGGCGGACGGTTCCTGCACAAGAAGTCCGCGAAGTGAAACCGCAGGTCGGCAGCGCAGCGTCCCGTGTGCTGTGAGGTGCGGCGACTGAGCACGATCGCGACACGCAGTTGGCGGGGTCCGCTCGCGGACTGGCCGGGGCTGACGTCGATGTCAGTGCACGCCCCAGATGCGGCGCGTCCCGTCGAGGAACAGTTGTCGTTTGGACGGAATCGCCTGAATCGTCCGGGCAGTCGCCTGGGCTGGTTCGGCACCCGGTTTCGACCAGTGCCAGATGCTGGCATCGTGGCCGCGACCCTTCAGCGTGAAGAGCTCCTTGGACTCGTCGAAACTGATCGAGTTCGCGCGTGCCCGGAATTGCTGTCCCTCCAGCTCGGCACTTCCGGAGGCGACCACTTCGAGGGTATCCCTGCCTTCAGGCTCCACGGCGGGTACGATCGACACGCGCAACTGGTCGCTCCCCAACCAGACCGAGTCGCGTGACTGATCGGTCTCGGTTGAGAACACCCGATCGCGATTGACCGTCATGTTCGGGTCGCTGACAGGTCCGTACATCACCTGGACGCGGTCGTGCAGCGTCGCATACCGTTCCCGGTGATTTCCCTCAAGGTGTCCGGCGAAGTCGACGCGCACGTACTCCCAGTCGAACTTGCGGGAACTGGCCGGCTCGTTGGCCTGGGCCGAGGCGTTCGGGGTCAGGTTCACCTGCAGCGACCGCCCGCGACGCCAGTCGGCGATCCATCCCGGGCCCTGGGCGAAGACACTGCCGGTCTGCAGGTTGGTGGAGAACTCGGCCACCTCGGCCTTGCGGATCCCTGCCAGGGTCGAAGCCCCTTCCCAGGTAACGTACTGGGCTTCCACCGTCTTGCGGCAGTGGACGGCCTCGATCTGGACATCCTCAGCCGCAGGCGAGTCGCCTGTGAACGAGAGGCGTCGTGTCAGCAGCAGCACCATCTCCTCGCAGCGCATCAGGCTCGTCCCCAGCCTTGTCCGCACATCCGCGAGGAAATCAGCCCGCTGGCCATCGAAGCGCATACCCTCTTTCCACTGCACCGTGAGGGGTTGTGGAACTTCGAGCTGATTTCCTTCGAGGTCCTGCGGAACCAGAATCGTCAGCGCACCGGATCCGAGGACCTCTGCGCGATTCTCCGACCGCACGAACAGAATGTCCTGTCCCTCGATTTCCCCCTCGGCCAAACGAATGCGGGCCGGAGCCCCCAGCAGCCGCAGGACATGGCCGGACTCATTGGTCAACAGGAGGCGATCGGCCTGCACCGCGAACGAGCCAGGCTGGGCGAGAGATTCCGTCGAAGCGGCCGTTGTGGATGTCCCGGCCACCAGTCGGCGGAGTCGGACGTTCTTTGTGGCATCGGCCTGGGCGAGATCGAACTCACCGGTCGCTGCATCATGCGTGATCCGGGCGACAATGGTGTCGGCCGCAATGAGAACCGGTTCCTGACCTTCCTCGGCCGGATCGGTTCCACCGACGAACGGGGAGGCTGGCCGGTCGCCGGAGCCCGCGGGCATTGCAGCAGGCGGCGACGTGGCGGGAAGGATGTCGGCGGTCAGCCGCCCGGTTTCGATGTGCACACTCGGGCTGACCATCGCCACGTTCTGTTCCGCCACGATGCGCTTGACCGGCAATGGCCGTGCGCCCCCCGTGTCGACGAGCGGATCCTGACCCGGACGGAACTGCTGGGCGGCGGCCGCCCGATCGATCCAGACTCGAATGATGTTGGCCGCGGTTCCGGTCTGCCGCGCAGGCTGCAGCGCGCGGGCCTGACCTTCGAGGACCAGCAGGTCCCAGCCGGTCTCCGGGTCGGGCTGCAGATGCATGCTCTGTTCCCAGTCAAGCTGGAATTCCACCTCACCCGTATCGGGGTTGTGGTGGAGCACCTGGCCGAGGTCGAGGCATTCGGCCTCGCGCAACTGGCTGTCTTCGTCATGGACCAGCCGGATCGAGGGGCATTGCAGCACGTCGTCCTCGTGCGCCACGGTCACTTTCTCGTGGTCGAGCATCATGATGGTCCGCGCGTCCAGATCGTACCGCAGTTCCTGCATCTCGGCCCGCAGGTCGTGCTCATCCGACCGCAGGCGGACGCGATGTCCGACGGCCCACAGTTGCTGCAGTCGGAGGTCGAGGTCGAGTGTACCGGCCCTGGTTTCGCCATCTTTGTCCACGAAGGCCAGGCTGACCCGTTCGCAGTCGAGTCGATCGAGGGCTTCAGGTTCTCCGGCGCCGTGCGTCGGGCGCACCACGCGCACATTGTCCTCGAAACTCGCGACCCGATCCTTGACCGCGTACGAGAACTGCCCGTCGCTGTCGACGGTCATGTTCGTCAGCCGGCCTTCGTCTTCGAAGGTCAGCTCCACGTGCACGTCCCGCCGCAGCAGGATGCGCGACAGTCCCCCGATCCGAGGCATCCCGTCACCATGCGGCGAGTCATCCGTCTGCACCAGCGAGAGCTCGAACTGGTTGGCCCGGCCACGAATCTGCTCGGGCCGCTCGGCCGAGGGACCTGCCGCGAAACTCACCGGATAGGCGCTGTACAACCGGGCTTCCATCTCGTCGAACGTGAACTCCCGGCCCACCAGCTTCAGCCCATCCGGACCGGTGATGGTGACGACCCCGACGAGGTCGGCCCGGATGATATGCCCCGGATCCTGTTCGCTGAGTTCCACCTTGGACTGAAACTCGATCAGCGCCGAAGTGGCTGTGATGACGTGCGGTGCGCGGTCCGGATCGTCCACATCGAACCAGACAATCGCCAGCGGGCTGAGGCGGACCTTGTTCTGACGATCGTCTTCGACCAGCAGCCACTGATCGAAGAACAGGAACGCCTCCTCGGACCGCTGCCAGAAGTAGCTGGCGTCGGGTGCCCAGTCGGCGTCCGGCAGGTGAGCCCGGGCGATGTCCTCCTGCAGCGTGTTGCGCGTCAGGTCCGGACCTTCCAACTCGGTCGCGGTCGTCGACGCGACGATCTCCACCGCCAGAAGCGGGTTGAGAACGGCCGCGTAGATGCGGTAGGCACCGTACACGCAGAGCAGGGTGATGGTCGTCAGCGCAGTTCGAGACATGGCACGGCTGTTGCGGTCATCCGCCAGCTCTGATTCCGAGGGGGTGAGGCCTCAGGAGGCGGCCCGCAGGCCCCGGGCATGTTCCGGGGAGTTTTGTTCCGGTTCGGCATGAGGCAGGCAGCCAATGACGTCAGTGATGTCGATCAGGCCCAGGGGACGGCCCTCGTCGTCGACGACCGGCAGTTCGCTGATCTTGCGACCCGACAGGATGTCGATCACCTCGGCGAGTGTCGCCTCCGGAGGAACGGTCAGCGGCGAACGGGTCATCACGCCCCGGATTGGCTGATCGAGTTGATGATCGCACCGCTGCTCGAGCAATCGCGCGAGGTCGCTGTCGGTGAACAATCCCGACAGGCGGCCCCGGGCGTCGATCAGCATCACCGCCCCGGTGCGCCGCCCCGGATGTGATAGACTCGAGAAGACCTCGCGGACGGTGGCGGTTTCCGATGCCACACGGACATGATCCACCGAGCGCATCAGATCGCCGACGGCCGTCAGCTTGCGTCCCAGACTTCCGCCGGGATGCCTCTGGGCAAAGTCTCGTGGCGTAAAGTTCTTGCGGCGACTGGTGACCAGCGCCAAGGCATCTCCCAGTGCCAGCATCGCTGTTGTGCTCGTCGACGGAGCAAGCCCGTGCACACCCACCTCCGACAAATGACCCAGTTCGATCGTCACCTGGGCACCAGAGCCGAGCGTGCTGTAAGCCGTGGTGGTAATCGCGATGACCGGCACATTGAGCTGGGCCAGCGGTGCCAGCAGGCGGTTGACTTCTTCGGTCTCACCACTGTTGGAGAGTGCGAGCACGATATCGTCGGCACCGAGGCACCCGAGGTCCCCATGAATCGCTTCGGCGGGATGCAGGAACTGCGACCCGGTCCCCGTCGACGAGAGCGTGGCCGAGATCTTCATCCCGATCAGCCCCGCCTTGCCGATGCCGGTGACGATCACTCGACCACGGCAGCCCAGCAGCAGATCCACGGCCTCGCAGAACGTGGCGTTCATGCGGTCGGAGACATCGTAGAGGGCATCGGCCTCGCGCCGAATGATCTCGCGTGCCTCGTCGAGTTGGTCGAAGTGCGGAAACGGGACGGTGTTTCTCAGGCGGACGGATGTCATGGCAGGGAGCCCCCTGGGATTGCGGGAAGGGGAACCGCGGCGCCGCTGGGATTCCAGGCGGGCCGACCGCGGAGGGGCGGGAGTATATCCACGTTCGAAAGAAAGGGTCAATGTGAGATGACAGGCCGCGATCCGTCGCAAGTCTAAGCAAAAAAAGATGATGCGCAGATTGCCCCGCCTGCAGGGCCCGGAGATGGCTTCCTGCGACCCCACCGACGACCCTGGAGACCGGCTCGCATGTCTGGCGCCATATCTCGGATTGACGCACGCGGACGACCAGCGATAGGGTTTCCGCCCTGCTGTCGGGCCGGTTGCCATCAATCCGTTATGCGAAGGTCTGAAGATGACATGTGCTGAGAGCGTGGAGAGTCGCACAGTCTCCTGCCGCTGCCAGTCGCGAGCCTGGATCGCGGCAGTCGGGATGTGGCTTCTTCTGCTGACCGCGGGAGGCTGTGGGCGCAGTCAGCAGTCCGGTGCCCCGGCGGTTCCGGTGGCCCGGGAGACCGAGAGTGCTGCCGACCCACTGACGCGCGAAGAGGTTGTCCATTTCCTGGGTCTCGTCAAACGCCTGCCGGGGCACCGTGTGCCGGAGTTCGAACCGCTCGCCGGCCCAGTGGTCTCCGATAACCTGCCCGCGCAGTCACTGGCCGATGCCTGCCGTCGCGAATACCGGGCGATGTTCGATACGGTGAGGCAGGGGAGTCGGTGGCGTCAGAATCGTCGGCTGCTCGAAGCGCTCTCCCAGGAAGGTCTGGAGCCCGAGCAACTGGCTGCGCTGGTGACGCGCATCGAGTTGTGCGCTCTCAGCCGAGTCGGTCGGAGCGAAGCTCGATCTCCCTGTCGTGGTGCGGAACTGTGACGAACAGCTCGAGGCCGCGATTGCAGAACTGACGGCCCTCGACCAACAACTGAGTGCCGGCGCGGTGGCCGATCAGAACGGGGCCCGGCACCGGCGCGAGCAGCTTGTCGAGATCATCAAGCAGACGGTGGCCCTCACCGAGTTCACTCGCCTGCTGCAGTCGGTTCCCCCGGAAAGCGTGGCGGCAGTGCAGGAGTTTCGCAGCCAGTTGGATGTCTTCCTGCCGCAGACGGCCAGTGACGAGCTGCTCGAACAGGCCTTCGAGAGACGCAGCGAGACACGCATCGTGCCGACGAGCTTCCAGGAATAGGCGGAGCAGCGGTCGATGCTGCCGCGGTCCAGCGGCAGACTGGTTCGCGGCTACCTCGTCGCATCGAGCGCCTTGGCGGCGGCGATCCACTTCTCGGGGTTCTCGTCGAACGCCGCCTTGCAGCCGCTGCAACAGACCCAGTACGACTTGCCCGCATAGCTGACAGCAATCGTGCCCAGTCCTCCGGAAATGATGCACTTGCGTTCGCCATAGTCGGAGTCATCGAGTGCAAACGATGTGCCTTGACGCTGATTGGCGACCGTGTCGAACCGCATGTATCGCGAGCCCCGTCGTCGTGACAGCTCGATCAGATACCGGTTGTTGTCCTGCTGATTGAGGACCAGTTGCCAAGGGTCGTCGGTCGGAGCTCCGTCGATTTCCGTCAGTTCGAGCTTGTACCGGCGATGGAGTCGTTTGTCGTCCCCCTGGAACTCTTCGACAGGCTGGGAGAAGGTCCCCTCCAGCGTACGTGTTCGACCTTCCGGATCACGTATCACAAGCTGATACCGCGACAGACCGGTCAGGAACGTCAGTCGCAGTTCGCGGAAATAGGGACTGGCTGCCGACCGCATGACCAGCGCCGGTTGCTGTTCGTCGGACTGAAAGTCCCAGACCCACTCCGGCTGGTCGAGCGCCTTGAAGTCGCCGACCTCCCGCTGTGTGGTCCCTTTCCATTGACCGAGCATGACCTGCAGCGGCTGCATGGCGGCCAGCAGCGAACGGCGATGTTCCTGGGCCGACTGCCGTGCACCTGCGGACGTCATCACCGCAGAGGGTGAGCCGCCCAGTGAGATCGACGGCAAGGTCAGGGATCCGTCTCCTGCGCCCGAATCGGAAGGATTTGCCGGCTGGTGTTTGTCGACCTGCGGCAGCGCGGCCGGGTCATTGCCGGCCGACTTCGCGGGATCTTCCGACTTGCTGCAGCCAGTCAGTCCCAGTGCTGCGCTTAGCAGAACTCTCCACGAAGTGGACAGGGCAGGGCGCACGATGTTCATGGTTTCGGACACTTCATCGAGCGAGGGGCGGAAACGCAGAGTCATCCCTTCAGCATACGCGCATGCCGGGCAACTGCAAACGGAACACCGCGGCTGCCCGTGATCGCTTGTCAGGCTGAGCACGGGGAGTGACAATCTGCTCTGCATTCCCGGTCGTTGCACCCGTTCAAATTCAAAAGGCGTTCACATGCGTGATTCAGCTCCCGGCCGCCGGTGGTCCCTGGTGGCACTGGCCACATTCGCTGCGGGTGCGACGACGGCACCAGCTTTCTTTCAGGTAATCGAATGGAAGAGTGGCGTGAACTGGACCGAGCCGCGGATCATCACCCCCGGTGACGCCGGCGGTCCTCCATCGGATGCCATCGTGCTCTTCGACGGCACCAACCTTGATCAGTGGGACGGCGTGGAGAACTGGACCTTCGAAGACGGCGCGGGCACCGTCGGCAGCAACATTACGAGCAAGCAGGGATTCGGCGACTGCCAGTTGCATCTGGAGTTTGCGACGCCGTCAGTCGTGGAAGGGGAAGGGCAGGGGCGGGGCAACAGCGGCGTGTACTTCATGAACCGTTACGAGGTGCAGATCCTCGACTCTTACGTGAACACCACTTATTACGACGGGCAGTGTGCCGCCATCTACAAGCAGCATCCTCCCCTGGTGAATGTCAGTCGGAAACCTGGAGAGTGGCAGACCTACGACATTATTTTCACGGCCCCGCGGTTCCATGCCGACGGTCGCCTGAAGTCGCCCGCCTACCTGACCGTGCTGCAGAACGGGGTGCTGGTGCAGAATCACTACGAGCTGCTCGGGCCGACCGACTATATCAGCCCTCCGTACTATCGGGCCCACGGACTGCGGGAACCGCTGAAGATCCAGTACCACAACAATCCGACACGAATTCGCAACGTGTGGATCCGCGATCTGATGTAGCGATGAATTGGTGCGGTTGCCGACGTCAGCGATAGCAGCACGCAGCGCAAGCAAGTGGGACTGGGGCCGCTGTAGCGCACTCGCTGGCGCGTTGTGCTGGTACGGCGCTCACGACCTCGGTTCACCGGATGTGGGGTCGATGTCCGGCGGCGCAGGCGGCCGCCACAGAATCCAGCCGCCGTCACTCCTCGGCAATGCAGTACAGCGACGTGTCACCCCGCAGGTACAGTTCGCCGTCGACGAGCGCAGCGGACGCGCTGAAGCTCTCGTCCAGCCGGTTGCTGGCCAGCAGCTCCGGCGTGTCCGAGTGGCTGAGGACCATCGTCAGCCCGTTGCGGTCGGTGATGTACACACGACCGGCGGCCGCCACCGGTGAAGCGTAGATGTTGCGCAATCCGCCGAGGCGCACCGGCGGGTGAATGTCCTCACCGGTCCTGACGTTGACGTGTGACAGAATCCCCTGGTAGATCCGCAGGAAGTACAGCGAGTCTTGATAGAGCAGCAGGGACGGGACGTACGGCGTCTGCTCCGTCCGCGACCAGACCACATGGTCGGTGCCGGTGATGTCCCCCTGCGCCCGCGAGTCGAATGGCCAGCAGGTTTCGCGTGTCGTAGTTGCTGCCGGCAAGCACCATCCCGTGTCCGGCCACCGGTGAGGCGCACACATTGCTCGACAGCCCTGCACAGGCCCAGAGCTCCCGTCCTGTGGCGAGATCGTAGCCGCGAATGCGGTTGGTCGCCGCGACGACGACCTGCGGCTGCTCATCCTGCAGGGTGATGATGGGGGACGACCAACTGGTCGGCTCATCGCGCGGTGCCTTCCACTTCTGTACGCCCGTCGCTGCGTCGAAGGCGACGACGAACGAATCCTCCTCGTGGTCCCAGTTGACGACAAGCGTGTCGTTCCAGAGCACCGGAGAGCTGCCTTCGCCATGCCCGTGCTTGCTGTGCAGCTGGCCGAGGTCGGCCTTCCACAGCACCTGGCCGTGGTGATCGAGCGCGAACAGGCCGAACGATCCGAACGACGCAAACAGCCGGCTGTCATCGCAGGCGGGTGAGGCCGACGCCAGACTGGCCGTGAAGTGGCCCCCCTCGTGGGGCAGTGCCTCGTTGAGCGTCTGCTGCCAGAGGATGCGGCCATCCTCGCGGGCCAGCGCCAGGACCACGAACTCGTATCGATGGGTGACGGGCAGGTTGTCGTGTGCTCCCGGGGCGTCGCTGTACCGTGGAGGCAGCGCGGGACCGGTCGGGACGGCGGTCGTGACAAACACACGATCCCCCCAGACAACAGGTGTTGCGTGTCCGTGGCCGGGCAGGTCCACCTTCCAGCGGACGTTGCTGGCTTCGCTCCATTCGAGAGGCGGAGTCGCCAGCGGGGCGGCACCGGTCTGCAGCGGGCCGCGCCAATGAGGCCAGTAACGTTCACTGCGGACCGGCTGCGGCTCGGTGGCCGGGAGCAGCGTTGACATCGCCACGCACGCCACAAGCAGAGTGCAGATCCGTCCCATTAGAAGCGGTCGATGTGCGCGATGCGGCACCGTCACGCCCTCCGCGAGGCAGCAAAGTGGTCCAGGGTGCCGGTCACCAGTGTCGTGAGTCGCGGTTCCGCCTCATTGGCAATCCGGATGATTTCCTGAATGTTGGCTGGCTTGAGGGCATCGGGCAGGCACATGTCGGTCACGATCGAGAACCCGACCGTTCGCAGCCCCGCATGGACCGCCACGATCACCTCGGGTACCGTCGACATGCCGACCACGTCGGCCCCGATCTGCCTGAGGAACCGGTACTCGGCCCGGGTTTCAAGATTCGGGCCGGAGACCGCGACGAATACGCCCCGATGACAGACGATGTCCCCGAGCCGGGCAATCCGCAGGGCGGCGTCGGAAAGTTCGCGGTCGTAGGGTTCACACATGTCGGGGAAGCGCGGCCCGAGGCGGTCGTCGTTGATGCCGATCAGCGGGTTGTCGCCCATCAGGTTGATGTGATCATCGATCACCATGATGTCCCCGCATTGATAGTACGGATTCATCCCGCCGACTGCGTTCGAGACAACCAGCAGTTCTGCTCCCATTTCCTGGAAGACCCGCACCGGCAGCGTGATCTGCTGAAGCGGATACCCTTCGTACATGTGGAAGCGGCCTTCCATCGCCAGCACGGGCAGACCATTCAGTTCTCCACAGATGAGCCGACCGGCATGGCTGAGCGCCGTGGATTGCGGGAAGTGGGGGATCTCGCGGTAGTCGAGGGTGGCCTGCACGTCGATTCGCGCGGTGAGTCCGCCCAGTCCGGTCCCCAGGATGATGCCGGCCTGCGGTTGACCGTCCCAGTGGGCCCGGATGGCCTCACTCGCTTCCTGGACCTGACCATAGAGTTCAAGCATGACCAAGACTCACTCTGCGTACGATGGGCCAGTGTGTGCATGGCCCGGGGCAGGCTGCCAGGAGCACCATCGCGACCCTTGGGTAGCCAACGTCGGTCGTGGCGGCGGCGGCGGATGTTCCCAATGGACCCGATTGTCAGCACCGGGCGTCTGACGAACATGAATTGTGTCAGACGGTCCAGGCCGCCACAATCGAGGCGACCGCTTCCTGCCCGCGTGGATCGTTCCATGACAGACATGCCTCAACTCGAGCGAATTGGTTTCGTTGGTGCCGGACGGATGGCCACCGCGCTGGCACGGGGGCTGATCGAGATTGGCGGGTTGTCACCCAAGAATGTGGTGGCCAGTGACGTGAGTCCGGAGGCGGGCCGACGGTTCGTCGCCGCGACGGGGGGGCGGTTCGTGACGTCGAACCGGTCGGTGCTCGAGGAATCCTCCGTAGTCCTGCTGGCGGTCAAGCCTCAGCAGCTTGAGGGAGTGCTCGCCGACCTGCGTCCGCAGGTGACGGAGACGCACCTCCTGGTGTCGATTGTCGCCGGGGTCACACTGGCGAGGCTGCGTGAATGGCTCAGCGGAACGGGCCGGCTCGTCCGGGTGATGCCCAACACACCCTGTCTGGTGGCGGCGGGGGCCTCGGCGTTTGCCTGCGACTCGTCCGCCCTGGCGGATGATGCCGCGCTGGTTCGGAAGATGCTCGAGACCGTGGGGTGGGCGGTGGAAGTCCCGGAATCGCAGCTCGATGCTGTCACAGGACTCTCCGGAAGTGGCCCGGCATATGCCTTCCAGATCATTGAGGCGCTGAGTGACGGCGGGGTGCGGGTGGGGCTGTCCCGCGAGACCGCGACCCGGCTGGCAGCCCAGACTCTGTTCGGGGCCGCGAAGATGGTCCTCGAGACTGGCGAGCATCCGGGCGCCTCAAGGATGCGGTGACCAGTCCCGGTGGGACGACGATTGCCGGCCTGCATGAGTTGGAGCAGGGAGGTCTGCGTGCGGCACTTATGAATGCCGTAGTCGCGGCGACCCGTCGATCGCGGGAGCTGGGACAATCGTGAGAACCGTCCCAGGCGTCACCGCCGGCTGACCGCGGTGCCCCGGTCCCCCTCCAGGGTGCGGGGGAAAGGACATTCTCAGTTTGACGGCTGGCGGCTGTGACGTAGCGTTTCCTAAGGACCACGCACAGCGATTGCCCCAGGGCGTCTGTCTGCCCGGTCCCGCCCCTCGGTAAACCGTGCAGCGAGGTCGATCATGCTGATGGAGTCCGCTTCCTCTCCTCTGGCTTTGGCGGATCGGCTTCTGCATAGCAGCCATCCGATGGATTCTTCACAGATTCTGCTGTCGATGATGTCGCTCGCGCAGCAGGGGGAAATCGTCGAGCAGGAACCCTTGGCGAGTGTAGACAGCGTCGTGGCCCGCGGCGTGCTGAAGCGGCTGGTCTCGGCCCTGCACTACCGCGATGTGGCGACACTGCGACATTCGCGCCGCGTGGGCATGCTGGCGACCGGGATGGCTCAGCAGCTTGGTTGGGAGGGGCGACACCTGCGTGTGCTCGAAGTCGCGGCATTGCTGCACGATATCGGCAAGATCGGTGTGCCCGACAACATCCTGCGGAAGCCGGGCAAGCTCAGCCCCGACGAAGCGGAGCTCATGTCGGTGCACCACAATATCGGTGCCGACGTGCTGCAGGCCTGCCGACTCGACAAGGAAGTGATCCAGATTGTCGTAGATTCTCATACGTTTTATGACGTGCCCCTGGACGACAGCCGGTCGGTCGGTGACGAGATTCACCTGGGCGCGCAGAATTCTGGCCGTGGCTGACGCCTACGATTCCCTCAGCAACGACCAGGTGTACCGCGACGGCAAAACGCATCAGGAAGCGATGGAGATTCTGCTGGGGGAGGCGGGCACTCGTTTCGACGGCAACGTCGTGAGCGCCCTCGAGCGCTGGGTGGAAACGGACGGGATGGCCTTTCTGCTGGAAGGGACACCGCAGACCTCGGTGGAAGCCAGTGCCCCGTTGACGCTGGAAGCCGCCATCGAAGCCAGCTCCCTGTGTCACATCTTCTCTCACCTGTATGTCCTGGAGAGCCTGTACGACGGGTTCTATGTGCTCGATGCCGATCTGAACTTTGTCGTCTGGAATCTCGGCGTGGAACGCCTGCTGGGTCGCAACTGCTCGCAGGTGCTCGGGCAACCCTGGTCTTCCCAGTTACTGTCTTACACGGACCGCGGCCGTCACCGACTGTCGGACAACGACTGTCCCGTCCACGAGGTGATGTCCACTTCGCGGCCCGCCTGCCGCAGCCTGCAGGTGCAGCACCGCAATGGTCACTGGATCGATGTGGAACTGCAGACGATTCCTCTACTGGATGACGGCGGAACCCTGCGGGGCGTTGCCGAGATCTTTCGGGATGTGACGCGCAGCAAACGCAACGAGCCTCAGTTCCGTGAACTGAAGCTGGCGGCCTGTCGTGATGCCCTGACTGGAGTGGCCAACCGCGGCGAACTGGAGAAGCATTTGCGGGAGATGTTCGTCGATTTCACCAAGGGTGAGACGGACGCCTTCAGTGTGATTTTCCTGGACATCGACCACTTCAAGAGCTTCAACGATACCCACGGTCACCGGATCGGCGACCAGGTGCTGCTGGGGGTGGCGCGTCTGCTGCAGGGCGAACTGTACTCGGGCGAACTTGTCAGCCGCTACGGAGGAGAGGAGTTCGTCGTGCTGTGTCCGTCGACCGATCTGTCCTCGGCAGTTCGCAAGGCCGAGCGACTTCGCAAGATCGTGCAGCAGACGTCGGTCGGTGAAGCGGCCAAACTGTCGGTGACCGTCTCGCTGGGCGTGGCGGTACTCGAGGACGGCGATACGATGGAATCCCTGCTCAACCGCGCCGATGCGGCCCTGTACAAGGCCAAGGAAACCGGGCGCAACCGGACCTGCAGCCTCAACGCCGGCGAAATCTGCAGCAAGGACACGGCGGCTGCCCCCGCGATTGGTCTCACCGGCCCGAATGTGCATTCTGCTTCGTTTACGACCTGTGTGGCCTCGAACATGATGGCCTACAAGGTGAGCGGCTTCGTGGAAGAAACGTCGGCCAGGCTCAAGGCAGTCGCTGAGGAGCAGGTGACCTTGCGCCTGGGACAGGGGGGCCTGTTCAAACGCTGGGGAAACTCCGAAGACCGCCAGCCCATCGAAGTGGTGCTGAGCATCGGCGATCCCTTTACGGTGGGGAAGAGTGTCTCGAAGAGAGTTCAGGTGGATGTGACGATCCGCGCGATGGGCAACCCGCGGTCGCACGAGCAGTTCGAAGTCCGGTCCATGAAGGTTGTCGAGTTGCTACGCTGCCACTTCGCCGCCGACTGAGTCGGTCAACACCGCGACAACTTCAGATGCGCGACACCACCACGCGCTCGGCACAGGCTTCCACCCGGGAGCGATCGAGGCGGGCCGGCAACAGTTCACCGAGGTTGTCCACCGCGGCGCCGATCCCCAGCCGCGCCGCGTCGATCATCTCTGCGCCTTCGGCGATGGCCACGGCCACGCCCCCGGTCAGGCAGTCCCCGCAACCGATCGGATTGACCACGGGGCCCGTCGGTGGCGAAAGCCGGAACGCTTCGCCTGCCGACGACAGCAGCACATCCCCGGGGCCTTGGGTGACCAACACCCAGACCGCTCCGGCCCGGTTCAATTCCCGCATGGCATTCAGCACGGCCGACTCATCCGGCAGCGTGTGACCGCAGGTCGCCGCCAGTTCCGCGCGATTGGGCTTGATGAGCAACGGTCGCTCGGGCAAGGCCGCCAGAAGCTCCGCACCACGTCCATCGAGGATGGCCGCGGGACCGTCCTGCAGCAGGCGCTGATACAGGGCGACAGGAGGGGGGCCGTCAATCACCGGAGGCAGCGAGCCGCTGAGCGTGATGACACGGGCATCGGATCTGAGGGCGAGGAACGTCGCTTCGAACTGTTCGAGTTCGGCGGTGGTCAGCGGCGGCGCGTTTTCGACCAGTTCCGTCACGAGACCGGTCTGACGCTCGATGACCGTGGTGCAGATCCGGGTGGCGCTGGTGGTTTCGATCCAGTGGGCGGGGATCTGGTCACGTGTGAATTCGTCGTGAAGTTCCCGGCCCGTACGTCCGCCACAAGTGCTGATCGTATAACCTGCGCCCTGCAGTGCCTGGACTGCGCGGGCTGCGTTGAGTGACTTGCCGGAGGCGCACCACTGCACCTCGACGGCCCGGTTGACTTCGCCCGACGTCAGGCGGTCGAAGACGAGAATCTGCTGCCAGACAGGACTGAGGCCCGCAGAGAGTATCATGGAACGGTTCCAACAAGTCCGACGTAGCCCCTGTTCTCCGCTGAAGTTATCGGGAAGTCCGGGGGACTGGAAGGCGTCGCGTGCGAGGTGGCGGACGCAAATCTGTCCGCCACAGTTGCACTGTCGTGCAGGGAGTGAACAATAGCAGTGTTGGCACACAACGGGCACGCCGATCGTGAGCGCCTTCAGATCGACCACCACACAGTTTCTGCTCGCGGCCCAGGCCGGCGATCAGGGAGCTGTAGAGCAGCTGTTTCCGATCGTCTATGACGAGTTGCGGCAACTCGCGCGCAGTCATCTGGCGCATGATCCGCTGGCCCAGCATCTCTCGGCGACCGAACTGGTGCATGAAGCCTATCTGAGGCTGATCGACCAGAAGGATGTCAACTGGCAGGGCCGGACCCATTTCTTCGCCATCGGCTCGCGCGTGATGCGGCGCATCCTGGTCGACCATGCCCGCGCCATTCAGGCCCAGAAGCGGGGGGGAGGCCGTCGCCGGATCCCGCTCGACGAACAGCAACTCCTCACGCGTCGGGACAACGAGCATGTGCTGATGCTCGAAGAGGCCCTCGAGCGACTCGAGCAGATCGACATGCGCCAGGCCCAGATCGTCGAAATGCGCTTCTTCGGTGGCATGACCGTGGAAGAAGTGGCGCAGGTGCTCGGCGTTTCCAAGCGAACGGTCGAGGGCGAATGGACGATGATTCGGGCCTGGCTGAGGCGCGAGCTGGCGGAGAATGACGCGGAGGAGGGAGGGGCCGTTGCCGGTGACGACAGCGTTCCGGAAGGCGGTGCCGACTCCGGCAGCCCGGCAGGGGACTAGGCATGGCGGCCCCTGATCACCAGCGGGTGCGCAAGATCTTCCTCCGGGCCGTCGAGCTGCCGACTGATGCAGTCCCGGCGTTCCTCGCGGAGACCTGCGGGGAGGATGAGCGTCTGCGTGAGGAGGTGGAGTCGCTACTCGACCATCACACCGAGGAGACCCTGCTGGCAGCACGAGTCCCGGCACAGCCGGTGCCGCAGCAGCCGGGCGGTGTCGACCCCAGGTCAAACCTTTCGCGATTGCAGCACGGGACCCAGTCGCTATCGGAAACCCTCACGCGTCAACTGGCCCGCAACAGGCGGGGCGTGCTGACGACACTGCTCGTGGGACTGCCGCTGCTGGGACTGCTGGGCTATTGGGTCGAGCGAGGGACCCGTCGGGTCGTCCGGACCATGGTGCAGGAAACCGTGGAGACCATCCTTGAACAACAGGTGCATGCGCTGCAGAGCTGGCTGGGGGCCGAAGAACGGCTGGTGCAGTCCTGGGCCCGATCCCCCCGTTTGCGTGATGTTGTGCAGCGGCTGAAGTCCGTGGCCGAGGACTCTCACAACGATCCCGAGACGCTGCGGCAGTCGTCGGAACGCGCCGAACTCGACGCGATCCTGAAGCAATTGAGCGCTGATGAGCATGTGCATTACGCCTTGTGGAGTCGCGACGCGCACCTGATTGCGGACTCGTCACTCGCCTCTCCCGGATTGGGGAAATTCGCAACGGAGCATGGTGCCGCCTTGCTGACGCGCGTCGGCTCGAGGCAGACGGGACTCTGGCTGCCGACACGGAAGGGTTACATCACGCGGGACTACGTCCCGCCGGAAGGGCCGACCGCCCCGGGACTCGCCGTCCTGACGATCGTGATGGGGGACAACAACCGGGCCCTCGGCTTTCTGTTGGTGTCCGGGCCCGAACTTCAGCAGCGCTTCGATTCGCTTCTGAACGTTGGGCAGTTTCTCGACAGCGGAGAGACCTATACCTTCTCGGATGACGGATATCTCATTTCGGAAAGCCGGTTTCTCGAGCAGCTGCTGCAGGTCGGTCTGATTGAGGCCCGATCGACCCCGTCGTCGGCGGCGATTGTGCGCGTGGCCGACCCCGGCGGCAACCTGCTCAAAGGACACCGCAACCCTCTCCCGCGCGCAGAGTGGCCGCTGACCCGCATGGCAAGTGCCGCCGTCGCTGGTCGCAACGGCAGCGACTTCGATGGGTACCGGGACTACCGCGGGGTGGAAGTGGTCGGGGCCTGGAAATGGCTGCCGGACTACCAGTTCGGGATCGCCACGGAAGTGGACTACTCCACGGTATATGCGCCGCTCAGATATCTGCACCTGGCCTTCGGACTGCTGCTGGGTGGGCTGACGATCGCCTCGCTGGGCGCGGCCTGGGCGGCACTGGCTTATCTGGGCGTGCGGAGAGATGTGGTCCGTGGACATCAGGTCGGCCCCTATCGCATCGATCGCCTGCTGGGTGAAGGTGGGTTGGGCCGCGTCTACCTCGCTCACCACGATCTGCTCAAACGTCCAACGGCGATCAAGGTCATCCGGCCCGACATGGTGACGGAGCAGAATCTGCGGCGCTTCGAGCGCGAGGTCCGGCTGGCCAGTCAGTTGACCCATCCGAATACCATCGAGATCTATGACTACGGTCACACGCCGGAAGGCCTGTTCTTTACCGCCATGGAGTACATCGAAGGTCTCAATCTGCAGGAGTTGATCGATCTGGAAGGACACGTCTGTCCCGAGCGGGTTGTCTGGATCCTCGAGAGTGTCTGCCGTTCCCTCAAGGAAGCCCACGATCGCGATCTGGTGCACCGGGATATCAAGCCGCAGAACATCATGGTCTGCCAGCGTGGCGGGGAGTCCGACGTGGTCAAGGTGCTCGATTTCGGGCTGGCCCGGGAGCATGGCACCCAAGCTTCTCTGCAAGCCACCGACACCCGCGTGCTGGTCGGAACGCCGATGTACATTGCTCCAGAACGAATCACCGACCCGGCATGTCTGGATCCCCGATCCGATATCTTTGCCCTGGGGGTCGTCGGCTTCAATCTGCTGACCGGACGGGCACCCTTCGGCTCGGTCGGAGCCATCGAGGCGCTCGCTCAGACGATGAATCGTCCGGCTCCCGTCGCCTCCAGCTTCGTGTCGACTCCGATCCCCGCTGAGCTCGATCGACTGATTGCCGATTGTCAGGAGCGCGACCCCGCCGCTCGACCTCAATCCATGTCTGAAGTCCTGGACCG
This sequence comes from uncultured Planctomycetaceae bacterium, assembly GCA_963715185.1. Taxonomy (GTDB): domain Bacteria; phylum Planctomycetota; class Planctomycetia; order Planctomycetales; family Planctomycetaceae; genus CAVPPT01. The sequence goes on along the minus strand of CAVQRG010000003.1, from coordinate 43,812 downwards.
GTTGCAGGCGGTCCCGCTGGGCAAGCCCTGGACCCAGGATCGGGCCGCTGCGCTGGTGGGACGAGCATCAGTCGGACCTGGAGGCGCTCGGTCGACGCCCCGGCGAGCCGGTCCCTGACACGGTTCCGTCGAGCGGATGAGGGGCCGTGCTCGGGGCGTGTTGAGCAAGTCGTTGCCTGGTAATGTCTTGTGGGTTGTAGTGCTGCTTGTGCCTCGGTGGGTCGAGAATCTCCTAAAATTCTGCGGGGTTTGCCCGCCGTTTCCGCATTAGTTGTGGAGACACAGTGAACATGGCAACGGGCACGTTTGGGCGTGCAGTGCTTTAGCCCGTGGCACTCCCGTTCAACTCGGGACGTTGCCTTTTCAAGACTCGATGGTGGAGGCAAGGAAACAGCGCTGGGCGTAGCCACTCTCCGAGCAAACGGGTGCGGTGATGTCCAGCGTGGGCCAGGTCAGGCGACAAGCTCAGGTCGTCTCTTCAGGGAAGAATGGGCAACGGGCGTGAAGATGGCGTGCAGTGCCTTAGCCCGTGGCACTCCCGTTCGAATCGGGACGTTGCCCACCTTACTTGAGCGGTTGGTAGTCCCGCACCAGACCGATCCCAACAGCCTGGAAACCGTCACGGCCGATGGAACCATCAAGAAGGCAGCCTCCCGGATGCGATCATCCGGGAGGCTGTTCTGGTTTCGGATTGTCGGGAAGGCCGCTGTCAGTCGGCCGAAGGAGGTGGAACGGCTGCCATCGTGCGGCTGTTCCCGGAGGCTGCTGCGGCTGTCGAGGCCGGAGCCGGCAGCACCTTGAGCAGAGCCGCAACCAGCGGATCACCGGGGAGCAGTTGCTGAGCCAGTTCCAGCTCCCGTCGGCCGGCTTCCTGATGATCGAGCACCAGGTGGTGGTAAGCGAGCAGGAAGTGCAAGTGGGCCTCGTCGGCATCCTTTGCCATCCGTGCCAGGAGTGTGTAATGAGCCTTGTACTGCTCGGTGCTGGTGTAGAGCTCCCGGAGTGCCGGCCAGGTCCAGGCGTTGCCGAGGGTGAAGGCTGTGTAGGCTGATGCGGCGGCCGGCTTATAGTCTGCCTGGGCAAACAGGCAGAGCGACCGCAGCTGGTGCAGGTTGGCGTCCTTGGGCAGATAGGTCAGGGCGCGGTCGGTGTGCTGCAGGGCTTCGGCGTACAGGGATCGACGGAAGGCAGACTTCGCCAGCGTCACCAGCTCGCGAGCCTTCGCTGCCGGCGTGGCGGCCGGGGTGGCCACCACCGTCCGATACACCGGGCGGCTGTGAGTCACGTAGTTCGGAGTGGGGGAGGAGTAGACCCGGCGGGACGTTGGACAGGCGGTCGCGAACGACGAGACAGCCACACTTGCCAGGGCCAATGTCGTCACATACAGGGTTGTGTTCAGGCTGGTCATGATTGAGTTCCCGTTGAGGCTGCGGCGACAAAGTCGCCAGTTTCTGGTGTCCGCAGGCAGCCGACTCTTCGTGCTGCCTGCCTCTTCATGCGGGGAAGGACACGGACTGTTACAGCGATTCTCGTGATTCTCCCGTGAGGGCTGCTGGATTGGAGCGTGGGGGAGCTCTGGCCCTGCGATGGTGCGGCCGCCGCTCGAAATCGGTAACGCAAGAAGGCCCACGCTGCCGGTGCAACGTGGGCCTCATGTTCAGCAGTCTACTGGAGTCAGGCTGTGTGATCTGCTGAGCCTGACACGCTCCAGGATTCGGGAGTCAGGGGAGGAAGGGGTTCGCGACGATCGCGGTGGTGGCACTTCCCGGTCCGCTGGCGATGCCTGCGGCAGAGCTGAAGGGGCTGTTGGCGATGCCCGTCCCCTGGCCACCGTTCAGTCCGACCCCCATGCCGGTTCCCCCGTTATTCCCCACTCCGAGTCCGGTGCCGAAGTTCTCCCCGATCCCGATGCCGGTGCCGAAGTTGTTGCCGATCCCGATGCCGGTACCCCCGTTGTTCCCGATCCCGATGCCGGTACCGAAGTTGTTCCCGACCCCGATCCCGGTGCCGCCGTTGTTACCGAAGCCGATCCCGGTGCCGCCGTTATTCCCAATCCCGACACCGGTACCGCCGTTGTTGCCGATGCCGATGCCTGTTCCTCCGTTGTTGCCCACACCGATCCCGGTGCCACCGTTATTCCCAATCCCGACACCGGTACCGCCGTTGTTGCCGATGCCAATCCCGGTGCCGCCATTGTTGCCAATGCCAACTCCGGTGCCACCGTTGCTGCCGATCCCGATGCCGACGCCCCCATTCTGTCCGACGCCGATTCCGGTACCGCCACCGGCACCCACACCCACGCCGGTGCCGCCGTTCACGCCGAGGCCGATTCCCAAACCGTTCTTGGTTCCGACACCGACACCGACGCCACCGTTGGCATCAAGCCCGACGTTGACGTTGCCCTTCTGGTTGGTGAAGTTCATGGCCGGCACGCCACCGGTGGCCCCGAAGCCCATGGAGCCGCCCTGTCCGCCGCCGAAGTTCATGGCCTGGGATGCCGACTTGGGTCCGCCCATCAGGCCCTTCAAGCCACCTTTGCCCCACTGGGCCTGGGCGGGCATTGACAGGGTTGCGGTGATCAGGACGAACAAGGCTGAGTTCCAGAAGTGCTTCAAGCTGGTCATCGGAGGTCTCCCTTTCCTGGGGGTTTCTGTTGGATTTGGCAGCCCGTGATGTGGGCTGCCTGACACTCTCACACGCGGCGAGAACGCACGACTGTTACAGCCTTTCAGCAACTTTCTTGACGACGAGCAGAGATCCCTCGCAGCGGATCCCCCCGGATAACAGGCTGCGGGTGGCCAACGACGAGCCCGGGCAACGCAAACACCCGGTGCGGGTCAGGCACCGGGTGTCGGTCAAGGTCGTTCGACAGCGGTCGGCTATTCGACGCCGGGAGGGGTCGCCTGTGATTCGGCCGCCATGCGTGCGAGGAGTTGACTGGCCAGCCGATCACCCGGCTGCAATTCCAGCATCTGTTCCAGCTGCGCCCTGGCCGCCTCGGAATGCCCCAGTACCAGGTAGTGATAGGCCATCAGGAAGTGCACCTCCGCCGTGGCATCCGCCTCGCGGGACTGCTGCTGCAGGGCCCGATATTGAGCCGTGTAGCTCGCGGGGTCCGCATACAGGCCCGAGAGCGTCGCCCAGTCCCAGGCATCTCCGCGGGAGAGTGCCTCGTAAGCTGCTGCTGCGGCCGGACGGTGATCCTCCAGGGCAAAGCACACCAGCGAGCTCATTTGCTGTACATCCGGATTCCAGGCCATCGTCTGGGCCGCCTGGTCGCAGTAACGCAGTGCCAGCGGATAATCACTCGCGTGAAACGCCTTGCGGGCCGAGGCCAGCGCTTCGAGGGCGGTCTGGGATACGCGAATCTGCGAATGCCCCTGGCCCACCGCCACATCGAATCCCTGACGCGTGTCGATACTCACATCCCTGGTCTGCACCTGTGCACCTGCAGGCCCCACGCGGATTCCCGGAATGCTCATCCCGGCGATCTGCGGCAGAGAGATGGAACCATTCCCCAGGTCGATGGCGAGCCCCGGTGCCCCCCCCTGGGGCAGCGACATCTGGAGGGTTCCCAGGTCTAGCCTCAGACCCGGATCCGCGCGTGGCGCGACCGGTTCGCCGGACGGAAGTGCTGGATTTCCAAAGGGATTCGTGGGGATGGTTGGTGATCGCAGCGGCCAGACGCCTGCCGGACCGGCTACGACACCTGACAGCCCGTGGCCATCGAGCGTGACGGCGACGCCGTTGCCGCTGACATGGGTGAATCCCTGCGGTCCGGCCACGGCCACACCGACCGCCGCGTCACTGGTGACAGTGACCTGCTGGGCGTGGCAAATCGTCCAAGGCGCCAAGCACAGCAGGCCGGCACAGAGCAACGTTCGTCCGAGAGTTCTCATCGTTCTGCTCCTCACTCGCAGGGGATGTTGATAGCACGTCGGGGCATGGATCAGCCCGCACGTCAACGGTCGGGCCCCGCGCGGGACCCTCGCTGCCAGCGAAAGCGCACACTCCGGAGAAGTGTTACAGGCAATTGGGAAACAGTGCGGCGACCGGCCGCAACGTTCTAGACAGGGGCCGGTTCGGTCTGGAGACGGACCATGTCGCGGTACCGTCCTCCGTCGTCCATCAGCACATCGTGTGAGCCGACTTCGACGATCTGGCCCCCTTCGACGACCACGATCCGGTCGGCATGGGTGATCGTGCTCAGGCGGTGGGCAATGACGAAGCAGGTGCGATTCTGCATCAGCGTCGTCAGACCGGCCTGGATCAGGCGTTCGCTCTCGGTATCGAGGCTGCTGGTCGCCTCATCGAGAATCAAGATGCGGGGATCTGCGAGCACGGCCCGGGCGATGGCGATCCGCTGTCGCTGACCGCCGCTCAGTTTCACCCCCCGCTCACCGATGACCGAGTCGTAGCCATGCGGGAGGTCGTCGATGAATTCGGCCGCGTTGGCTACTTCTGCAGCCCGGCGGATCTCGTCCCGCGGGGCATTGCGTCGTCCGTAGCCGATGTTTGCTGCGACGCTTCCGTCGAAGAGGAACACATCCTGTTCGACGATGCCGATCAGGCTGCGATAGCTTTCGACATCGAATTCCCGCAGATCGCGGCCATCCAGCAGGACGCGTCCACTCGTGGGATCATAGAACCGTGCGACCAGGTTGCAGATCGTCGTCTTGCCCGCCCCGCTGGGCCCGACGAGTGCGATGGTCTCGCCCGACTCGACATCGAGGGAGAAGTTCCGCAGTGCGAAATTGTCCGCCCCGGGATAGCTGAGACTGACATCCTCGAATGTCACCCGGCCGACGACCTGTTCGGGACGCAGCTTCTCGGTGGGATCCGGACTTTCCATCTCTCGTGGTTCTTCGAGCAGATCGAGGATCCGGTCCAGTCCTGAGAGGCCGTTCTGAAAGTCGACGGCGCTCTGGGCCAGCACGGCGATCGGGCCGAGCAGCATCATCAGATAGACCAGGAACATCATCAGGTCACCGAGGGTGAGCTGCCCCTGGATGACCTGCCACCCGCCGTAGAGAAACAGAACGGCGCTGGCGAGTGGGATCAGGGTCTCCCAGACGATCTCGACGATGCGCGACCACCACCAGGCATAGAGCTGCTGCCGCGTCATCAGGTGGTTGCCCCGCATGATGCGGTCGACCTCGGAGCGCTGTCGGGAGAAGGCCCGCACCACGCGCACCCCCCGAACGATTCGGTGGTCTGCGCGTCGACCTCTTCCCGCTGGGCCCGGATGCGGCGGTGCTGCGGACGGATGCGGTTGATCCACGTGCGATGCGTGACGAACACCAGCGGGATCACCACCACCGCCCCCAGCAGCAGGCGCCAGTCGACCCAGGCCAGAATCGCCAGACTTCCCAGCAGTTGAATCAGAGCCCGCCACGGGTTGTAGAGCATCCCGAACACCAGCTCACCGACCGCCCGTGCATCCTCACGCAGAATGCTGGCTGCGCCGCCGGCCTTCAGCTCGTGCACCCGATGCAGTGGCAGTCGCACGGCATGGTTGAGCACCTTGCGGCGGACCGACAGTTGCAGCAGGTGGGTAACGCGCGTCGCATGCCAGCGACCCCAGATGTGGATCGTCAGCTTGAAGAACGAGATCAACAACACCCCCCCGACGACCAGCACCAGCAGGGGCCAGCGGTCCCGCGGTACCCAGGCGGGAACCGTGTCCGGCAGGGGCCGGTCCCCGAGCACGTAATCCACCACGAATTTGGTCGCGGCCGGCGGGATCAGCGTCAGGAGGGTCGCTACCGTCAGGGTTGCCAGTGACAGCAGGATGGCCAAGTGGAAGCCGTCGAGCAGGCCCCAGAAGTCCCGCAGCAGCGACAGGGCCGACCGTTCTCGACGTCGATGCCTGCGGTCGTTTGGTGTGCTCGGCGTCCCCGAGTGCAAGTCGTGTTTGTAGTCGTCGAAGCGGGTGAGGCTGGAACTGCGTGACTGCGTCATAGGGTGGACGAAGTGGTCGGACTCAGGATTGGGCGTCTCGGGGAACTGTAGGCCTTCCGAGGGCCAAGGGAAATCCCCGAATGTCAGCAGCCCCCCCCCGGTTGTACCGGCGATCGCCCCGCGCCGCCTGCGTGCGGGAACCGCCGCCGCCGCAATCTGCTCCGCTGGTCACCCCATAATGGGTGGACGCCCGAGGGCTCGCCGGGCATCAGCCGCCTGTCCACCATGCCACGTGAAATGCATGATCACCGCCGCCAGACAACTTCCCACCGTGCCGAAGAAGGCCTGCATCTCTTCGGGCGCATGGCTGGGTTTGTCGAGGTCGGCGTCGGTCAGCGTATCGAGCAGGGCGAGTGTCTGTCCTCGCACTTCTGCGAACTTCGCCAGCAGTTCGTCCATGGCGGGATACAGCGACGCATCGGCGCTGGGCTCGGTGCCGGCATCGAATAGCTCCTTCCAGTCCGCACACGGGTTTTGCTCCCCCTTGATCAGGGAGGAGACCAGGTTCGCTTCGCTGTAGGTGAGGTGGCCCAGAATCCACAACGGGTGATTCCCTCCCTTCGGGCGTTGGAAACGTGAGTGGTGCGTCCTGCATGTCCCCGAGGACACCCATCACCCAGCCCTGGCTCATGTTCAGCGACAGACGGATAAATTCAATGGCGTTCATGACGGACTCCGAGAGGCTGAGGGGAAAGAGGGGCACATGCAACTTACGGCGTAGCGCGCGGAAAGTCGCTGTCACCAGCGCATTCAGCGGGTCGGGCAGCCTTGGCATCCAGATGCGTGTGGACGATGTCCCACGTCGAGGCGTATCATGGATCACGAAGGTCTGACCGGGCAGTCCCCCCCCGGTCGCAGGATTCCCGTCCAGCCTGAGGCCGGCCATGGCCGACATCTGTCCGAGACGAACGTCAGCGACCCGTCGTGTCGTGCATGCGGCCATGCTGCTGATGCTGATCGGCCTGTCGTTGGGCAGGGCTGCCCGCGTCAGTCCCTGGCTGAGACGGTCACAGAGGTCGAGATACACGTCGATCATCTGGGTGACGCGGCGTACGACGTGCGGGAGTCCGCCGAGCAGGAACTGGAAACCCTGGGCATGATGGCGCTCCCGGCCTTGCAGAGAGTGCTGGATTCCCCGGACCTCGAAGTGCGTTATCGGGCGCGGCGGCTGGTGGATGTCATCGAGCGCACCGAACTGCAGGCCCGGCTGTCGGCCTTTGCCGAATCGCTCGAACCGTCGCTGGCCATCGGCATGCCGGGCTGGGAGCGGTTCGCACAAGAGGTGGGAGAGGACCCGGCCGCCTGCCGCTTGTTCGTCGACATGCAGCGGGCCGATCCGGAACTGATGCGGTTGGTCGAGCGCGGGGGGCTGATGCTCTCGCAGACGGTCGATGAGCGTTGCCGCGAGCTGCGGCAAAACTCCGATCCGGGATCCCAGAATGCGTCTCGGACGACGGCGGCAACCTGCGTGCTGCTGTTCGCGCTGCTCGATCGGCAGTGCCAGATCACTCCGACAGCCGCGTCGAGTCTGTACGGCGTGCTCTATCAGTCGCAGTTTCAGCAGGCCGTGCAGTCTTCATCGCAGGATCCCGCGCAGGCTGCTCGGTCTGTGGGTTACAAACGCTGGTCAGGTGACGGCCTTCAATCGCGTGCAACTGGCCGTGCGTCTGGGCTTGCGCGAAGGGGCCGACGCTGCCGAGGAGGCCATTCGGACCGGGATGCACGACAGTCAGCTCCCGACCGCCATTCTGGCCATCGCTCGTCTGGGAGGGCCCGAGCACCTCGATGCCTTGCAGCCGCTGCTCAACAACGACACTGTGGTTTCGGAACGTCAGGACCATCAGAAAGGGGAGACGTTCACGTGTCAGGTGCGCGACGTGGCGTTGCTGGCCACGCTACATCTGATGGGGCAGAATCCGGCCGACTACGGCTTCGTCAACCTGCAGCGGCACGCCCAGACGCTCTATGCCCCCACGAGTGCCGGCTTCAAGTCGGACAAGGAACGCACACGGGCCTTCAGCCACTGGCGGCTCTGGCGAGCCATGCATCTCGAACGCTCGCGCCACCTGCCGGGTAGTGCGGTCGAAGGGATCGGCGTCTAGGCCGGTCTGCCAGGCACCGAAGCGCGCTCACGGGGCGACTGTCGCCGGTGGATTGAGCTGGCTGTCGTCCACCTGGACGCTGCCCAACTCCGTAATCAGCAGCGAATGCTGCCGATTGTCGACGAGCCGGCTGTTGCGAAGGTGGACATGCGAGGAGCCGCCGACCGCCAGGCCGGCTCGTCCATTGCCACGACAGGTGATGTTCTCCAGCAGCACATTCTGGCAGCGGTCGGCCGCGTTGATTCCGTCGAGTCGAAAGTTCTGGAAGGTCACATCGCGGACCCAGACATCGTGAACGTCCTGGAGTGTGAGCCCCACGTCGTCGTTCGCCAGTTGGAACGTCTCTTCGCGTGGATCTTCTCCCACCGGTGCGCGGTAGTAGATCCGGCCCCGACTGGCGCACCAGTGTCCCGGAGGGACGTTGGGAAGCCCGGCGAGCGTGTCCGGACAGTCCGCTTCGGGGACCGGCGTCTCCTCGCGCAGCAACTGGTAGTGGCCCTTGCGGATCGGGGTGATGCGCCACAGGTTGTCCCCCTCGTCCTGCCAGCTGGATGCTGAGATCGGTAGGCATCCGGTGATTGTCGCGCCGTTCCCGAACAGCCGCAGCGGCGATCCGGGTGCTCCGCTGAAGCGCGAACCGACCAGGCTCAGCGAGCCGTAGTAGGGGGTCCCATTGTCCACGAGTTCGATGGTATCGCCGGAACAAACCAGCGACATCGCATGACACAGGGTCTTCACCGGTCCGTTGAAACGGTTGTTGGGAATCGGAGCGAGACCATCGAGGGCGTTGCTTCCCACCCGGCTGTCGACATAGATCGTCGCTCCCTGCACCGGCAGTCCGTCGAACAGGCAGAGAACGAACAGCAGGCACGCGAAACGACACATGGTTGGAGTCCTCGGAAGCTGATTTGACGCTCGGCAGGGGGACCAGTAGAGTCGGCGCTGACCCAGCCAGCTTACGCGGCGAGGAGACCGCGGCAAAGGTGCGACATGCGTGCGGTTGGGGGGGAATGGGGTGTGATGATGGGGAAGAACATGCGACGCAGGGCCCTGCTGAGTGTCAGCGACAAGACTGGTCTGGTGCCGCTGGCCCGGACGCTGGCTGAATCGGGCTTCGAACTGATCTCGACGGGAGGCACCAGCCGGACGCTGCGGGAGGCGGGACTCCCCGTGGTCGACGTCTCGGAGTGCACGGGGTTCCCCGAGATCATGGACGGTCGTGTCAAGACCCTGCATCCCCGGGTGCACGGGGGAATTCTGGGCCGGCCCGATTTGCCGGGTGACGCCGCAGCGATGGCCGAGCATGGCATCGTCCCCTTCGAACTGGTCGTCTGCAATCTGTACCCGTTCGAAGACACGATTGCCCGCGCCGGAGTGACGGTCCCGGAGGCGATCGAGCAGATCGACATCGGTGGCCCGAGCATGATCCGGTCGGCGGCCAAGAATCATGCGTATGTCGGCGTCGTGACGTCACCGGCCCAGTACCCGCTGGTGATCGAGGCACTGGCGGCAGGGCCCCTCGATCTCGATCTGCGACGTCGTCTGGCCGGTGCGGCCTTCGAGATGACCGCCCGCTACGATCGCGCGATCGCCCGCTATTTTTCCGAGCTGACGACCAGTGACGAACCAGCGGCCGCGGACGCAGAGTTCGTCAGCGACCTGACGCTGTCGTACCGGCTGAGGGACCGCTTGCGTTATGGAGAGAACCCGCACCAGGCAGCGGCATTCTATGTCGAGCCTGATCCCGGACCGGTTTCGCTCGCCGCCGCCATTCAGCGGCATGGCAAGGAACTCTCCTACAACAACCTGCTGGATCTCGACGCGGCGCTCGCCATTGTCGGCGAGTTCGTCGAGCCGGCCACGGTCGTCATCAAGCACAACAACCCCTGTGGCTGTGCGATCGGTCCGTCGCTGGCCGCAGCGTTTCAGCGGGCCTGGGACGGAGATCCCGTGAGTGCGTTCGGGTCCATCGTCGGCTGCAATCGTACGGTGGACCGCGCGACGGCCGAAACCATGTGTGAACCGGGCCGGTTCATTGAGGCGATCATCGCACCGGGCTTCGATTCCGAGGCTTTCGAGATCCTCACCACGCGTCCGAAATGGAAGGCGAACGTACGACTGATGGCGTGTCCCTCGTTGTCCGGCCTGTCCGCACCGGCACTGGAATACCGGCAGGTTCGTGGCGGACTGCTCGTGCAGCAGCGGGATGATCAGCCTGATCCGGAAGAGGACTGGGCAGTGGTCACGGACCGGCAGCCAACCAAGACCGAACGGATCGATCTGGCGTTCGCCTGGAAGGTGTGCAAGCACGTGAAGTCGAACGCGATTGTCTTTGCACAGAGTGGGGCCCTTGTCGGGGTCGGTGCCGGGCAAATGAGCCGACTTGATTCGTCGTTTATCGCGGCGCACAAGGCCGGGGGGCGCAGCCAGGGAGCCGTGGTCGCCTCAGACGCATTTTTCCCATTCCGCGATGGCGTGGATGAAGCTGCCAGAGCCGGTGTGACGGCAGTCATTCAACCTGGTGGCTCGCGGCAGGATGAGCAGGTGATCGAGGCCTGCAACGAACATGGCCTGGCCATGATTCTGACCGGACGGCGCCACTTCAAGCATTGAAGTCATCGACCAGTGCGGACAAGGGCCGGCCACAGCGATGTGTCCCGCCTGAGAGGCGAATCGTCTCTGAACATTCAGATCGTAGCGAACGAACGAACAAATGGCTCAGCATCCCAATGAAAGACAATCGATGACATTGACCCTCTGCAAACCCGCCTTGCTGCTGTTGATCCTGAGTCTGGCAACGGTGGCCACTGCCAAAGACTTCGTCGAACCCGACTACGGCTTTTCGTTCACAGTGGATGGTGCGACGTGGACACCCGCGCCGATTCCGGTCAGCACGCTGGGGGAGCCGGTGGTGGTGCTCATCGAAGGGGTGCCGCCCAAGTCGCTGTTCGTCGGATTCGTGCGCACGTCGAGTGAACCGGAGCCGGCCGGGAACCCGCGGCTGAAAGGGATCGAGGAACGGTTGAATCGACTGATCGGTGTGGTCCCCCAGGGTCGCAAGGTTTCCAGCGACGTGGTCGAACTGGCAGGGCAGCAGGCGCTGTCGTTTCGCATGGCCGGCGTCGGATCGGGTCTCGGCCTCGGTGGGGGTGGGGACGTCCCCACGGTTCAGCACTGGTACCTCTTTCCCCGCGGACAGGACCTCATCGTCTTTCAGTTGACCGCCCCGCAAGACAGCTTCGATGCGTCCTTCGCGAGGTTCGAAGACATCATGAGCACGGTACAGATCCAGCCGGAGCGTCCGGCTGTCGCACTCCAACGCACCTTCGTTGACGAGGAACTGGGGCTGAAGGTGGCCTATCCCGACTCGCCGTGGATCCGTGGTGGTTACGAGTTGGGGAACTTCTTCCTGCCGGGTTACGTTGTCCGGATCTGGTCTGCCCCCTCGGAAACAGGTCGTGCAGGCGACGGCCCCAGCAACTACGCCACGCGGCTGGGCATGTTCCTGCAGTTCCCCGGCAAGCGGTACCAGCCGCAGGAACTCATCGACATCAGCATTCCGGGCCTGACAGCCTCCAAACGGTCCAGGGTCATCGAGCAGAATGTGAGCGAAGTTGCCGGGAAACAGGCGATGTGGCTGCTCGTGGAGGGGAACAGCCAGACCGGTTCCAATCTGAGCGGCTCGGGTGATGTCAGGACACGACAGTTGTGGGTCGCCATTCCCCGCACGCACGATGGTGTCGAGACCATCATCGTGTTCGTGCTCAATACCCCTGCTGCCGATTACGACGAGCGGCTGAAGGACTTTCTGAAGGTCATCGAGACCCTCGAAGTCGCAGGGCAGGGTGTCTGAGTCGGCGTTCACAGTGTGGGCGACCTGTGGAGCAGGCGGGCACCGGGCTCCCTGGCCGCGTCGGCCGGCGTTCAGCCGGGAAGCAGATAGATCACACCCAGGCTCGAGGCCACGATCAGGATGACCAGGAGTGCATCCGGTTCGATGAGCCATAGGCGGCGTTCCACCTGATAGAGCTGCCCCATGAGAATCACGCTGGTGGCCAGAATGGCCGCCAGGGCCGAGACCGCATGCGCGGGCGACACCTGGGCCAGCAGCGAGCCGGGCTGCAAGGCATCCAAAGGGAACACGATGATCATGTTGAAAGCGTTACTCCCGAGGATGTCACCAATCGCCAGATCGAGTGACCCGATCTGAACGGCTGCCCAGCAGGTGACGAGCTCGGGCAGGGACGTACTGATTGCCACGAGCGTGGTTCCCACGAAGGTTCTGGCCAGACCAGTCAGCTCCGCCAGTTCGGCAGCCGCGGCAGACAGGCGGGGGCCCGTGAGAAAGACGACCACTGCCGCGACGGCGAACCAGGCGACCGCCGGCCACAGCGAGGCAGTCTCCGGTGTTTTCTCTGGAGGAGCGGGCCGTTCCCCGACGGTGCGGGCCGCGATCCGTTGATCGAGGAAGATCATGCGGATGCCGAGTCCATAGGCCACGAGCACCAGCCAGCTTCCGATGCCGATCCCCAGAACTGTATGTGCTCCCAGTTGCCGACCGACCATCAGCGAGATGGCGACAATGGCGGTGAGCGAGATGCTGACGGCGCCGCTGAGGGCGTGTGCCGATGCTGTCCGCGAGAGCATCTTGCCGCGGGAATGCTGCGTCAGATCGAGCACGGCCAGAATCAGCAGATTCATCAGGCTGCTCCCCAGCAGATCGCCAATCGCCAGATCGGGTTCGCCCTGACGCACGCAGGAGATGTCCACGGAGAGTTCGGGGAGCGATGTCGCGCTCGCGAGCAACACGCTGCCGATGAGCAGACGACCGATGCCCGTTGCCTCGGCAATGCGATCGGCAGAGCGTGACAGGACAACGCCGGCCCCCACGATGATCGCGGCGAAGAACAGGAACTGCAGGATGATCAGCAACATGCGGCGTTCATCAGGGCGATCATGGGGATGGGTGTCCTGGTTCCTGGCGAGCGCGGTCGCCCATCATTCGCGTGCGAACACACCGACCTCTTCCCCCGTGAGAGGGTGCAGCCGCTCAATCTTGATCACCCGCCAGCGTCCCCCCTCCTTCTGCCACGTCAGGTGCCAGCGGGAAGGGTGATGCCCGATGTCGATCGGGCCCCGGATTCGGACAGTGCCATTGGCGCGAAAGTGAGTGTGCGCCCGAGAGTCCTGCGCCAGCATCTGCACCTGGATGTCCGTCAGACGCAGGTTGTCAACCTGCTCGACGAGGGCGAAGGCGGCGGTGACCATCGGCTGCAGCTCGGGGGTGAAGAAGCTCTGAGTACGTTCGACGTCCCGGCTGACGAACGCACTGGCCACGTCCCTGATGGCCTGCTCGACTCGTTCCGCATCGGTCACGATCGCCTGTTCAGCGTACCAGGTGATCCCCGCAGCAGCGATCAGCGCGAGCACTCCCAGCAGGTAGCCGATCTGACGGCGTCGCACCCAGCACAAACCACTGATGGTGGCGAGCGTGAGCATCACGAGCATCGGCGGCCAGGCTGTCTCGGTGAACCACATCTCGCGCATGCTCCCATCGCGGTCTGTGCCGCTGGAAAGGTGTCTCGGGCCTGTCCCACGAGACCGGTGCCCATGCCTGCCGCCGCTGCCACCAGTGGTTCTGCAGCGACGAGACGTGGGCCGCCGAAGTCTCCGCCAGTGGCGGCAGCCGGTGGCCGAACTCCGTCAGTTGAATGTTGCGGAAATGAACCTCAGAACCCTCGCTCTGCAGGGCGATGCCCCCCCGCCGGGGCAGGCACCCGGTAACCTCGCCGACCGCCCGCCCATTCATCTCTACGCTCAGCGTGCCGTTCCGGCTGACGACAATGCATTGATTCCATTGATTGACCGGCTTGCCGACCTGTCGAATGTCCGAAATCTCGTTGTCCGAGCGCGCATCGCCGCTCGGGAAGATGCTGCCGGCCACCGGCTGGTGGAGCTGGATCTGGATGGCGGTCGGCCAGACCCGGTCGACGTCGCTGGTGTAGACCAGAATTCCGCTGTTGCCGTTCGCATCCACCGGATACTTCCACTGCAGGCTCAGCCGGAAATTGTCATAGCTCCTGCGCGTCCGCAGGTAGCCGAGTGGCTGACCCCGACAGACCAGGACCGGTTGGTTGTCTTCGGGGCGAAGGTTCCAGGTCTCCTTGAGGTCGACGCCCCGTTGTCCGCTCACGAAAACCCAGTCCTCCGACGAGAGTTCGGATTCAGCAATCAGGTCGTGGGGTGTCGGCTGGGCGACCGGTGGTGCAGGAGGGAGGCTGACAGGCGCGGGGACGGAGTCGTCTGCGACGCCCGTCCGACCATCCGAACAGGCCAGCAGACTGAGCGCAGCAACAAGCAGCCACGAACCTCGTTCAATTGGTCCGAGATGCAGACACGTCACAGGGTACCTGGCGGCGAGAGCGCGAGATGACACGGAGCAACCTCCAACACGATCTCCGTCGCCTCGCATGGTAGAGAAGCGGGCCCGTCGATTCAATCATCCACCCAGGCCAGGCTTCAGGACTTCAGCCGGTCCAGCAGCAACTGGCGCACCTGTTGTGGGTCCGCCCCTTTCAGCCGTCGCACGACCTGGCCAATCAAGGGACCCACTGCCTGCTGTTTGCCGGCACGTACGTCAGCTGCGACATCCGGCTGTTCGGCAATGACGGCGTCAACGATGGACTCGAGTTGGCTCGTGTCGGTGGGCCTCGCCAGTCCGCGCTCGTCGATGATGGCGGCGATACGTTCTGCGCTGGGTGGAACGCCGGCATCGGCGTCTTGCATCAGAGCCTCGAAGACCTCGCGCCCGCTCTGGACGGTCATCTCACCCTCGACGATGCGGCGGAGCAGTAGGGACAGGATCGATGACTTCAGCGGAAACTGATCGATCGTCAGTTGCCGTTCGTTCAATTCACGCTGCACGTTCTGTGTCACCCAGTTGGCAGCCTGCTTGCCGTCACCGCAGTCGGTGGCCACGTGCTCGAAATAGTCTGCAAACGCGCGCCCTGATTGACAATCACCGCTGCGTCGTAGGCGGACAGCGCGAACTGTTGCTCGAATCGCTGACGACGGCTGGCAGGCAATTCACACAACTGGCCGCGCAACCTGTCGACATCTGCGGCGGAAACACTCACCGGCACCAGATCCGGATCGGGGAAGTAGCGGTAATCCGACGCCTCTTCCTTGCCCCGTTGCGCGAATGTCGCCCCCCGGTCGGCGTTCCAGCCGCGGGTCTCTTTCTCGACACCGAGGTCGCCCCACCGGCGTCCCGACTTCTGATACTCCTGAAGCTGTCGTCGCACTTCGAACTCGATCGCCGCTTCGACACCACGAAAGCTGTTGAGGTTCTTGACCTCGACGATCGGCGTCGCGACGGTCCCCTCGGGCGCGTCGAGATGCAGGTTGACGTTGGCATCGCATCGCAGGCTCCCTTCCTGCATGTTGCAGTCCGAGACGCCCAGGTAGGTCAGCATCAGGTGCAATTCTTCCAAGCAGGTCTTCGCCTCGGCGGCGGAACGCAGATCAGGTTCACTGACGATCTCGAGCAGCGGTGTTCCTGCACGGTTGAGGTCTACCAGGCTGTCCCCGCCGCGACCCGATTCGTCGTGCAGGTTCTTGCCGGCGTCCTCCTCCAGATGAGCCCTTGTAATTCCGATCCGCCGTGTCCCCAAAGCCTCGGTCGTCACTTCGATCCAGCCAGAATGACTGAACGGAAGATCGTACTGACTGATCTGGTAACCTTTGGGCAGGTCGGGGTACCAGTACTGCTTCCGGTCCCACTTCGTCACCGGGGCGAGTTCGCAGTTGAGCGCCAGAGCCGTCAGCTGCGCCAGCCGAAAGGCTTCGGCATTCATCACCGGCAGGGCACCGGGCAGGCCGAGACAGACCGGGCACGTCTGCGCGTTGGGTTCATCCGGATTGAAGCGGTTGACACAGGCGCAGAAGATCTTGCTCTGCGTGAGCAGCTGGACATGGACTTCCAGGCCGATGACGGGGGTATGCTGCATCGGATTATGTCGCCAGAGGAGGCTTGCGCCCGGGGCCGTCGGTGGCCCGCTCAAGCATGCGCGGCACGCAGCAACCGCTCCTCCTCGAAGGGTGGAGCCAGCAGTTGCAGGCCAATGGGCAGATGGTTGCGACTGAGTCCGCAGGGGACCGAGATCCCGGGGAGGCCGGCCAGATTTGCGCTGATGGTGTAAATGTCGGTCAAGTACATGGCCAGCGGATCATCGATTAGTTCCCCGACGCGAAAGGCCGGCGTGGGGGTCACCGGGGCCGCGATCACATCGACCTGCTGAAACGCGGCGTCAAAGTCCTCACGGATGAGTCGGCGCACCTTCAGGGCCTTGACGTAGTACGCATCGTAGTAGCCCGCCGACAGCGCGTAGGTCCCCAGCATGATGCGGCGTTTCACCTCGGCGCCGAAACCCTCCCCGCGGGTGCGGGAGTACATGTCCACGAGGTCTGCGAAATCCGCCGCACGATGGCCGTAATGCACCCCATCATAGCGCGAGAGATTGCTCGATGCTTCCGAGGAGGCGACGATGTAGTAGACCGCGACGCAGTACTTCGAGTGGGGGAGGGTGACTTCGTGCACTTCGGCCCCCAGCGACTCATAGACGGCCATCGCCCCGTGGACCGCATCGCAGACTTCCTCCGACAGTCCCTCGACGAAATGCTCGCGCACCAATCCGATCCGCAGGCCGTCCAGTGGCTGGTCGACGATGTCGCTGTAGGCGCGAACTGGTTGATCCACACTGGTCGAGTCCCGGCGATCATGTCCCGCGATGACCTCGAGCAGGAGTGCCGCGCCCGAGACATCGTCGCGCCAATGGTCCAATCTGGTCGAGTGAACTGGCGAACGCCACGAGCCCGTAACGCGAGACACGCCCATAGGTCGGCTTCATGCCGACCACCCCACAGAACGCAGCCGGTTGCCGAATCGAGCCCCCCGTATCGGACCCGAGCGCCAAAGGCACCATGCCGGCCGCCACTGACGCTGCCGCTCCGCCGCTCGAGCCTCCGGGTGTGTGGTCCAGGTTCCACGGGTTCCGTGTGCTCTTCAGCGCGGAGTTCTCGCAAGAGGAACCCATCGCGAACTCATCGAGGTTCGTACGTCCCAGGAGGACCGCATCCTCGGCCCTGAGCCGCTCGATGACGTGCGCGTCGTACGGACTTACGAAGTCCTGCAGCATGCGGCTGGCACACGTGGTGCGCTGTCCCCGGGCACAGAGGTTGTCCTTGATCGAAACAGGAAGTCCCGCCAGTCGACCGACGGGTTGTCCCGACTGTCGCCGTCGGTCGATCGCCTCAGCGTCGGCCAAAGCCGTGTCGCGGTCGACGTGCAGGAACGCCCCCACCTGTGCATCGTGGGCATCGATCCGGTCCAGGCAGTCCGCGACAAGATCGGCCGACCGGATCTCAGACTGCTTCAACTGGGCCAGCAATTCCGCTGTTGTGGACCCGGTCAGCGACATGGGGTCTCTCCCGTCGGTGAGTTCCCGCGGCGGAGGCCGGGATCAGACGTCATCGAGAATGGGGGGCACACGAAAATAGCGTCCGTCGGTGGAAGGGGCGTTGCTGAGGGCCTGGTCCCTCGTCAGCGAGTTGTCCGACTGATCGGCCCGGAACACGTCCGAAACTTCGATCGCGTGTGCCATCGGTTCGACATCCGAGGTCTCAAGTTCGTCGAGCATTGTGACGTACTCGAGGATCGCCCCCAGCTGGTGATTGAACTGTGCTGATTCCTCGGGGGAAAGCTGCAGGCGTGCCAGTCGGGCGACCTTCGCCACCTCCTCGGCAGTGAGACGAGCGGCCACGGTGTCTCCTAAAGGACTGGTGGTCTGAAGTTCGTCGAGGTCGGCGACATGCAACCCGCGTGCTCAGGGTAATGGATGGGACGCTGAACTCAACAGAGGAGGCGGTGGGAGAGTGCGATCGGCGCAGACAAAAAGCCCGGGCGCAAGGCCGGGCTTGGAAGGATTCATGCAGGCGTCAGTGGTCACCCTGTCCGCGGACCAGCGGGTTACTGCTTCTGCTCGCAGTCCTTGCGGTGCATCTCGTCCAGAATGACCGGATGCCAGCTAGTGTCGCGTTCATTGGCGGGGGCGTAGTTTTCCCGTGCCCACGTCCTCAGGCGGATTTCTTCCACGGGATCCACTTCGATCCCTGCTTCCAGGACAGCAGCCGTTTGCATAACCTGATCTCTCCTCAACACGGGATGTCTGGACGCCGCTGGCGCCTGTGACTCGTGACGTTTTCCCAATTGACAAAGAACGAGCAACTTCGAGACGCGAGAGGCGGATTTCTCCGATGTTCACGAGATTACTCGCCTCGCGAAACCTCTGCAAGTCCACTGGCCCCGGTGCCAGCAGTTTTCATAAGGGGTTCATCTGGATCGTTTTTGAGGCCGACCAACTTGAGGCGAACACCAGAGGAATCATCGATGCACGCCCGGTCCCGACACCGGCGTCTTCCCGTGAGTTTTCCTGCGAAAATGAAGCAGAATCATGCCGAACTTCGACGAACTCGTGGCCGCGCGAAAGGGTGGATCGCAGAGACCCTGATCCCCTGGTGCAGACAAGCGGCCCGTTCCGACCTGCTGAAAGCGGAGGCTGAGTGGCTGGATATTGCCGGTCGGGTCCCGGTCGAAGCGTCCCTGTGGACCTGGGCCTGGGGACGGTTCCCGGCCCTGGTCACTGAAGGACTGCCGGGTCTCGACGAGGCCCACGCCGTCGTCATCACCACGACCGCGGGGGAGACGGTCACGGGCTATCCCGATGCGCGCGAGAGTGGCCGAGGGCGACTCGTGCTGATCGATGGTGATGGCCGATCGGCACCGCCGATCTCGATCGACGACGTGCACAGCGTGACTCGCGTCTGACGGCGCGGCTCAGTCCCTCAGCACGACCCGGATCTCGGTACCGACAGGCATCGTCGGCCAGACCTTCCCGGCCGGCTCCAACTCGACGGCAATCAGGGAGGCGGACTTGTCCCGGGCGTTGCGGGTTGTGGGGACAGTCTGAGGAGCCACCCGGATGACCCGCCCGGATCGGCGCTCGGCACCGGGGAAGATCAGCTTCACTTCGCGTCCGAGCGGGAACTGGTCCACCTGTCCGGACGGCACTTCGACAGTCAGTGACTGGCGGGCGTGATCCAGGACTTCCACCAGCAGATCGCCGGCCTTGACATAGGTTCCCGGCCGGACATGGAACACTCCCGTCATCCCGATCGCCGGGGAGTCGATGACTTCCTGCTCCTGTGCCTGTTCCAGACGGCTGAGTTCTGCCTCGGCCTCGCGGAGACGGGACTGGGCGAGGGGAACGCCGAACGATTGTTCCACTCGAGAGGGAAGCGACTGCTTGAGTTCATCCAGCCATTGCACCTGCTGGTCGCAGAGGTCGACCTGGGCCGAGCAGACATCTGCGGCGTTGGCCGCGGCTTCGAGTCGCAGCACCGTCTTCAGCCGGCCTTCGTCGCGGCGATGATCCTGCAGCACCAGCGAGTCGAACACGGTGTCTTCCTGTGTCCACATCGCGAGGGAATTGCTGGAGAGGAGGTCGCCGAGAGCGACCTTTTCCATCTCGTGCAGGTACTTTTCTTCGAGCAACTCCGCCGACTGAATTTGCGTGGTGAAGATGTCCTGGTTGAGCTCCTTGAGCCGCCAGTCGAGTTCCAGCTCGGCCCGTGCGAGTGACTGTTCAAGTTCGACCGTGAGGGCTGCCACGACCTGCTGCTGTCGGGTCCGCTGGGTCTGCACGTCGGGGTTGGTGATGCTGAGCAGCGGATCGCCGATGCGCACCGCGTCCCCCTCGCCAGTCAGAATCTCCGCGACAATCCCGGTGCTGCCGGCGACGATCGGCATGCGATGCACCTGCAGCTCACCGGTGTACTCGGTCGTCGATCGGGCGCGCATCACGCCCACCAGGGTGATGCCTGCGGATAATGCCAGGACGCCGCACAACACGATCCGTCGTGGCGGAGCCGGCAGTTCCGACTTCTGCGGATTCGACAGGTCGTGGGGAATGACGGTCTCAGGGGCCATAGGGTGTCCCTGGTAGATCGAGAGAAAGTACACCGAATGTGTAGAGCATCGGGATTCGACAAACAGGGTCTTCGGGCGTTCCGGCACTCGGGGGCCCGAACTGACCGATCTTGCGGCACTCCTCCCACATCGTCGGCAGCACCGTCATACGTCCACCGCCGTTCCGGCCGTCAGATCGGGCGATCTGCCCGGCAAGCAGGCAGCGTGCGAAACCTGCTCCCTGCGGCCTGGGTAAGCGAGTGTGACGGTTGCAACGTCTATGACGCGCCGCATGCGCGTCATCGGACTGCCCTTGACCGGGTCCCTCGCGACCGGTATCCCAGGCTGATGTGGTTCCTATCGATAACTCGCGACGGAAACAGGCCGATGTCGGTTCGACACTTCTTTCTGCTGATGGCCATCCTGGCCCTGTTGGTGCTCCCTCGTCCGACCTCTGCCGAAGCCGTGAGGGACCGGTTGATCGCTGACTTCGAACTGCTCGACTATCGCGGCAAGTCTCAGAGTCTGGCAGAGTTCCAGGACGCGAAACTGCTGGTGGTCGCGTTTCTGGGGACCGAGTGTCCCCTCGCGAAGCACTATGGGCGGAAGCTGGGTGACCTCGCCAGCGAGTTTCGTGACCGAGGCGTCGCGTTCATCGGCATCGATGCGAATGTGCAGGACAGCCTGACGGAGATCGCTGCCTACGCCCGGCGGTACGAGATCGATTTTCCCATTCTGATCGATCGGGAACAGCAGGTGGCGGATGCATTCGGAGCGACCCGGACGCCCGAGGTGTTCGTCCTCGATGCCCAGCGGGTGGTGCGCTACCACGGACGGGTCGACGATCAGCTTGGGATCAATGTGGCAAAGCTCGAGCCGCAGCGGGCAGACCTGGTGACCGCGCTGGAAGAACTGCTCGCCGGGAAGTCGGTCAGCCTGCCCGAAACCCCGACGCCTGGCTGTCTGATTGGCCGACAGCGCAAGGTCGAACCTCAGGGAGAGATCACCTATGCCGGGCATGTGGCCGCGATCCTCAATCGACGGTGCGTCGAGTGCCATCGTGACGGCGAGATCGCGCCATTCCCGTTGATGACGTATGACAACGTGCTCGGCTGGGAAGCGACGATTGCCGAGGTGATCCAGGAAGGGCGAATGCCCCCCTGGACCGCAAACCCCGAGTTCGGTCACTTTCGCAACGATGCCCGTCTCACCGATGCGGAGCGGGAGACCGTGCTCACCTGGATTCGCAACGGCAGTCCGCAGGGAGACCCGGCACTCACCCCACCGGCACCGCAGTTCGTCAGCGGGTGGCGGATCCCGGAGCCCGATGTCGTGATCCCCATGCGGGACGAAGCCTACGACGTGCCCGCCACGGGCGTTGTCGATTACCAGTACTTCCCGGTTGACCCCGGGTTCACCGAAGACAAGTACATCGTGGCCGCACAGGCACGTCCGGGAAACCCAGAGGTCGTACACCACATCATCGCCTACCTCCAGCCACCGGGCGAGGAGAAGAAGGGGCTGGGACATCTGCTCATCGGCTACGCGCCGGGGTCGGTCCCCCTCACCCTCCCCGAGGGGGTCGCCATCCGGGTCCCGGCGGGATCAAAGCTGCTGTTCGAACTGCACTACACGCCCAATGGTTATGCGCAGAGCGACCGCAGTGAGATCGCCCTCAAGTTTGTGGACCAGTCCGAAGTCCAGCGGCTGGCGGGCGGGAGCGAACTCATCGAGCACCGCCTGAACATACCGCCCCACACGGCCGATCATGTTGTCACGGCCGAGAAGAAAGTGCCGCGGGACGCGCTGCTGATCAGCATGACGCCGCATATGCATCTGCGGGGCAAGTCGTTCCGTTACGAAGCCTTCTTCCCCGACGGTCGCCACGAAGTGCTGCTCGACGTCCCGCGCTACGACTTCAACTGGCAACTGCGCTACGAACTCGCAGAACCGATGCTGCTCCCCAAGGGGACGAAGCTCAAGGCCACTGCTGTCTATGACAATTCGGCCGACAACCCCAACAACCCCGATCCCGAGAAGACAGTGCACTGGGGTCAGCAGAGCTGGGACGAGATGATGATCGGCTTCATGACCTACGTCACCCCCTGAGGACCTGCCGCGCCACCTGCACGCAGAGGCGGGCCGACTCAGTCCGCCTCAACCAGCGAGGGGTGTTGTGCGAACTCGGCCACGCGTTCGATGGCTTCGCCCATGGCCGCGCGATCCACTTCATGGACGTCGACTTTCTGTCCAACGGCCTGCAGCATGGTGAGCGTCAGCCGGCCACCGAGATGCTGGCGGAACTCTTCCAGTCCGTTGAACAGCGCGTCCGTGTCATGCAGCGTCGGATGATCGAGCGGCAACCCCAGTTGTGCCAGGCAGTCGAGAGTCCGTTGCGCGTCTGCGGCCGGCAGCCCGTGCTTCAGTGCTGAGTACACCGTATCGACGGCGACGCCGATGCCAACGGCCTCGCCATGGCGCAGGTCGAAGTCGCTCAACACCTCCAGCTTGTGGGCCGACCAGTGGCCGTAGTCCAGCGGACGGGCTTCCAGCGCCTCGAACGGATCGCCACCACGCGTGATGTGATCCAGGTGCAACTCGGCGGATCGCCGCAGGACCGGAGCCGCCGCGGCCATATCGCGCCGCCGGATGCGGGGCGCCGCGTGGCAGATTTCGTCGAACCCCTGCGCATCCTTCAGCAGCGTCACCTTCACGGCTTCGGAAAATCCGCAGCGGAAATCGCGATCGGGCAGCGTCGTCAGCAGCGCGGCGTCGTTGATCACGCCCCAGGGGACGGCGAACGATCCGACCCAGTTCTTCTTCGCGAACAGGTTGACGGCATTCTTGACGCCAACCCCCGAGTCCCCCTGCGCCAGTGTCGTGGTCGGCAGCCGGACCAGGCGGATCCCCCGGTGGGCAATCGCCGCTGCAAAGCCCACGGCATCGAGCACGGCGCCACCACCGATGACCACGACGTAACTCCGCCGGTCGAGATCGGCGGCGTTCAGGCACTTGAGCATCCGTTCGAGGATGTGGATGTCGTTCTTGACCGCTTCACCGCCGGGGACGACCTGGATGTTGCCCGGCATCGTCAGTCGTCCCTGCTGAGACGTGACGAACTTCCGGATCCGCTCCTTGAGCTGAGGCAGCCCCACCAGCACCTGCTCGTCCAGCCAGAACTGCACACGCGTCGGCCGATCGTCCGCACCCTCCAGGAGATCGGCGAGCACGGACTGATCGGCGCCAAACACGTCGTTGGTGAAGCGGAGTCGGTGCACGAACGGGACCGCGAAGGAAACGTCGCTGCCCGCCGAGGAGGATGATGTCATGCCAGGTCCGAGGCTAGCCGGCCTGGCCCCGGAGAGGGGCACAGGCAGGGGTTGGGAAGGAGTCTGAGGGAATGCCCGCCGTCGTCACTGTTGATTCTGCCCCAATTCGGGTACGCGGTTCAAGTATCTCGCCAGGATCCCGGTCAGGTCGGCGCCAATTCGTACGGGCGCAGCCCCCGTGCCCGGCAGCACTTAGCCGGCGTCCGAACTCGCTTCCGTTCCCTTCTGTGTGCGCGTATTCTGAGGGAACATTCTGCAAATCTGTCACGAGATCAATGGTGAACCGACCGTCCGAGTACAAGGATCTGACCTATCCGCAACTGCGCAGCTTCTGTGAGACGGCCCGGCTCGAAGGGATGGCTGCAGCGGCCAAGAGTCTGGGCCTCGCCCAGCCCACGGTCTGGAAGCAGATTCACAGTCTCGAGATGCTGATGGGGACGAAACTCGTCGAGCCGCATCAGCGAGGTTGTCGTCTGACGCCAGAAGGGGAAGTGCTACTGCGGCTGGCGTCACCACTGGTCGTGGAGTTTGAAAGCCTGCGAGAGCGCTTCGAGGACGCACTGGAGAGGCGAAAGCGGCGCCTGGTTGTCTGCGCAACTCCGCGCCCGTTTGATGAAGAACTGCTACCCTGCGTCTCGGAGTTCGAACGGCAGTATCCCGAAGTGCAATTGAGTCTGCGTCAGGTCGCGACGCGCGAACAGGTGTTGCAGGCCGTCGAAGTGGGCGGAGCGGATCTGGGGGTCTGTAGTCTCCGGCCTCTCTGCGCCACTGCGGCGCTTGTCAGCGAGTCCGTCTATGATCTGGAACTGGTGCTGCTGGTGCCGAGGGGGCACGCGCTGGCCAAGAGGAAAGGACTTCGTCTGGAGGATCTGGCAAGCTACTCGTTCCTGAACCACCCGAACCTGTATGCCGATTGGGGAGTAGCTGCCGCGCTCGAGGCGGCCCAGATATTTAACAGCGAAGTGGCGTCGCGACGCATCGAATTGGCCCTGGCCGGTACGATTCGGCGCTACGTGGCCATGGGGCTGGGGATCGGGATCGTCGTGCGTCCTGTGGACAGGATACCGACTGGTGAACTAGTGGAGCGACCCCTGTCGCAGTTGCTGGGCATCCGGATGGCCATGTATGCGTACTATCGAAAATCGGTCGCGCCCGCCGATCTCATCCAGGCCTTCATCGGCGTGATCCGCCAGGAGACCCAAGCGACCCGTTGAGGGGGCCGGTCTTGTCGAGCCATTGCGAACGATGGCTTCAGGTCGAAGTGACCCGGGGAGGCGCAGCCTGCTGCGCTCCCCGGTTTTCGCTGCGACCAGCCTTTCACCAGACGCGATTAGAAATAGCTAAAGACTATTTCTGATCTGCGAAGATTGCGTGAAACTTTGATTGTTCGGCTGGGCAAAGTCCGCCATATTGGGTGGTGCCAACGTCTCGGTTGGTCAAGGGTATTCGCAGCACATTCATTCGCATTAGAGGAAGACTATGAAGAGCTCAAGGCGACATGCATTCACGCTGATTGAATTGCTGGTGGTGATCGCGATCATCGCCATTCTGATTGCCCTTTTGCTGCCCGCCGTCCAGCAGGCACGGGAGGCGGCCCGCCGCACTCAGTGCAAGAATAACCTCAAGCAGTTCGGACTGGCCCTGCACAATTACCACGACGTCTACAACCGGTTCTGTCCGCGGCAGGGGGGCCCGGGAACTTCGGCGCCAATCGGCAATGGTCCCAATGGCCCGGGACAATCCCGTACCTCTTGGAGTGGCCACGTTTACCTGCTCCCCTACATGGATCAGGCGCCGTGGTACAACGAGATCACTGCACAGCGCCGCGTGGCGTGGGACCGTGCGGCCGGGACGGCCTTCGCGCGACCCGCTCCCGCTTCCATGAACTGCCCGTCAGATCCGGGAACACTTGATCCGGTGGTTCCGGCACGGACCCAGGGGGTGAACAGCTACATTTACTGTCAGGGCGATTCCGTTGCTGGCAGTGACACGAACCCCGGTAACGATGCCGCGAATGCCCTGCGGGTCATTCCGACCCGTGGTATGTTCGGCGCGCTGATCTGCTACGGCCTGCGCGACTGCACCGATGGGAGCAGCAACACCATCGCCATGGCAGAACACGCCCGCCCCTTCTCCAGCCCGCGTGACGTGGGGCTGCTGGTGGCGGCATCGCCGCTGACGGCGCCGATCCAGTGTACGGCCCTGTACGATCGAACCCTGCGGCAGTACGTGATCGACGCGGCCCCGTTGAACGACAGTGCCCCCGGCTATCGCGCCATGGCTGGCAACGCGTTCTTCGCCTCATTCAGCACCGCCGTTCCACCCAATAGCGCCAGCTGCTTCGACGCGACCGTGACGTTGAACAGTATCCACTGGAACCCGACCCTTCGGGCCGCCGGCAGCTTCCACGAGGGAGGAGCCCAGGTCCTGATGTGTGATGGCTCGGTGCGGTTCATCAGCGAGAACATCGATACCGGCAACCTGGCGGCGACGTTGCCCATGGCGAATGCCAGCGGCGGCATCAGCCCCTACGGCGTGTGGGGAGGCCTGGGCACTCGGGCCGGCGGTGAGGTCATCGGCGAATTCTGATCCGGATTCTCGTAGACAACTGACCGGGCGAGCCAGTACTGGCCCGGTCAGTTCGTTTTCTCTCATTCCATCAAGTCTGCACTGGCACTCTTGTGCCCATCAGGAACATCAAGCATGCGTCGTTTTGCGATCGCCACATTACTTGCCGCTCTGACGCTCGTCGGATGCGGTGGCTCCGGCAAGGACAAGTGGGTCGAAGGCCGTCAGCAGACCGTGCCGGCCTCCGGAGTGGTCACTTACAAGGGTGAACCCCTCGTGGACGCCACCGTGATCCTGGTGCCAGCGGCATCCGGGGGTGTCGGCTGTGCTGCCAAGTCGGACGAGGAAGGCAAATTCGAACTCTCGGCCTATCCCGAGACGCTGGGGGCCGTGCCAGGTTCGTACACCGTGATGATCACGAAGATCGAGGTTCCGCCGCTTCCGGGCGGCGAGGACGACGGGCCGGCCGTCAGCGGACCCGTGTATGCGAAGCAGCTGATTCCCGTGAAGTATGGCAATCCCGCCCAGTCCGGCCTGAAAGTGGACATCCCGGAGACCGGGAAGACCGACATCACCTTCGCGCTGACCGACTAGCAAGCCGGTGCCGAGAGCATTCCACGGTGCGGTGAGCGGTGCAGTTGTGCAATGACGACCGACTGCTGGCGATGTCTTCTCGGCAGTGACAGCAGTCGGTGAGCTTTTCGGCGGGGCGTCAGGTTCGCCTCGATGACCTCGGCCAGAGCGTCATCATCCGCAGCGCGACGCAGCCCGCAGACGTCCGCGGGTCGAGGCGCACAGCCTGGTAAGCAGGCGCCGTCGGGCTTGCGGGAGGGCTACCGTTGTGGGCGGTCGCTTGTCCCGGTTACTGTCTGGAGACACCCGGGAGCGATGCCCATGGTCCTCCAGAATCTGATCGGCGGTGAGTGGGTGACGCCCAGGGCCGCCGCCACGGTCCCCGTCCACAATCCGTCCACAGGAGAAGTCATCGGGGAAACCCCGCTGTCGTCGGGGGAGGACGTCGAGCAGGCCGTCCAGGCGGCTCAACACGCGTTTGGCGACTGGAGCGGGACGCCGGCCCCACAGCGGTCGCAGGTGATGTTCCGCTACCGCGAACTGCTGGAGCGCGAGTTCGAAGCATTGGCGCGGGGGGTGACGCGCGAGAATGGCAAGACGCTGGACGAGGCGCGAGGGGATGTGCGGCGCGGCATCGAGGTGGTGGAGTTTGCCTGCGGCATTGCGCATCTGACCAAGGGGGAGAGCCTGCCGCAGGTCGCCGAGCAAATCGATGCGTTCACGATGCGTGAGCCGCTCGGGGTCTGTGCGGGGATCACCCCGTTCAACTTTCCGGCCATGGTGCCGATGTGGATGTACCCCCTCGCGATCGCCTGCGGAAACACATTCCTCCTGAAGCCGAGCGAGAAAGTGCCACTGACGGCCATGCGACTGGCCGAGCTGCTGCTGGAGGCCGGACTGCCCCCGGGGGTGTTCAATCTGGTACACGGCGGGGCAGAAGTGGTCGATGCGTTGTGCACACATCCGGGGATCGCGGCGATCAGTTTCGTCGGTTCGTCGCGCATCGCGGCCCATGTGTATGCCCTCGGGTGTGCGCACGGCAAGCGGGTGCAGGCTGCCGGCGGGGCGAAGAACGTACTGCTGGTGATGCCCGACGCCGAGCCCGACCCGACCCTGCGTGCCATTCTCGCTTCGGCCTATGGCTGTGCCGGTCAACGGTGCATGGCAGGGTCGGTGCTGATGGCGGTCGGACAGCCGACGGCCGACGAGTGGTGCGATCGAGTCAGTCAGGCGATCAGCGGGTTTCAGGTGGCCGACACCAGCGCCCACGCGGCGGTGGACATGGGGCCCGTTATTGATGCCGCCGCCCGGCAGCGCGTGCAGCAGTACCTCGGTCGGGTCGATGCCGAGGGGGCTCGCGTGGCCTGCGACCTCAGCGACCGTTCACCGGACCGTGGTTTCTTTGTCGGCCCGGCACTGGTGGACCATGTCAAGCCGGAGATGACGCTGTTTACCGAGGAGATCTTCGGGCCCGTGCTCTCGCTCGTCCGCCCCGATACGCTGGCCGAAGCGATCCGCATCATGAATGGACTGAGCTTCGGGAACGGGGCCTCGATCTTCACCTCGAGCGGCTCGGCGGCCCGCCAGTTCGTGCGCCGATATGGAGGCAGGGATGCTCGGGGTCAATGTCGGGGTGCCGGCCCCGATGGCGCTGTTCAGTTTCTCAGGCTGGAACCACAGCTTTTTCGGCGACCTGCACGTTCAGGGCATCGAAGGGGTGATGTTCTACACGCGGCAGAAGTGTGTCCTCTCGCGCTGGGATGCCGACTACGTTCGTGCTCAGGGCTGGTAGTCCGGATGGAGGACTCGACGGGGAGCACGCAGCCGGCCCGTCCGCATGACTCAGCGCGACTTCGCGTCCTTCGCGTTGCGCAGGTGTTCCGGCCAGAGAAACGTCGGTGCCTGCGGTCGGTCGTATCCCGCCAGATGCCGACGGTCCGCGTCTTCGCGGTCACTGGGCCAAGCATATCGCCAGGTGTTCTGCACAAACACCCCGTCGATCAGTTCGAACAGCCGTGGGTCGTGGTCGCGCAGCTCTGCCCGCGTATTGACGTGGTTATGCACGTCGTCGTGTTCCCGATTCGTATCGAAATACGACTGCACCCCCTCGGCCCAGTATTCGCTGCGATTGGTGAGGGCGTAGGTGTCCTTCCACAGTTTTTCGTCTCGGGCCTGTTCGAAGATTGAGGCCAGCCGCGCATCAAACTGGTCATCGATGCGGTTCAGACCCATCTCATGAATGGCATGGGCGAATTCGTGGACGAGGATGTTCTCGGTCGAGTAGGGGTCGCCAGGGAACTGCAGCAGATTCTCCTCGCCGCAACTGACAGCGGGACGGGCTTTCGTGGCCCCCAGCCCCCGGGCGCGGCGGTCCCAGTAATCTCGGGGGGTGAGGTCGCTGTGTTCGGGGATGTCGGTGGTCAGTTCGTCGTAAGCCATCACCGCCAGCCGGGTCCCGCTGGCGCTTCAGGGCCTGCAGCAGATCCGGGCGGTGCTCAAGCATCCTGGTCACGACCCAGGCCGCTTCGCGGACTGCCGCGTCGTGGACCTTTGCGGAAGCGACGATCGGAAAACCTTCGACGAGCAAGCACTTCTGATAGAACGGATCGAGGTGCAGCGACGGTGGAGGGAGGCTGATCGCCTCCGGCTCAGCCGGTGGCGCCGCGCCATTCGCTGGCTGCGCAGGTTGCTGCGCGCTCGCGGCAACGAGTTGTTCGTAATGCAGGCGGCCCACATGCCACATGTAACGCGGACCATAGCCGGCCGTCTCGGGCCAGTCACTGGCGACCGCCCGCCGCAGATGCGACATCGCCGCACTGTTCCGGTCGTGCACGGCGTGGAGCAGTCCGATGTACAACTGCGCGTAGAACAAGCGTTTCGCGCGCTCGGTCGATGTCAGCTCCGCCGATTCGATTCGCGAGAGCACATCCTCGGGAGTCAGTGTTCCCGCGAACAGGCGGTAGACATCGGGAAAGGGTTCGCGGTCGTCCTTCTCGTACTTGAGGAGGCCGGTCTGCGCGGCGTCTGTGCCGTCGGCCTTCTGCTGAGACAGAAACCTCCAGATGCCGTTCTCCCGGTCGATGTTGTCGAAGACGTGATACCGTTCGAATTGACGGGCCGCGGCGGCGTACCTCCCGGCATAGAACAGGGCGATTCCCCTCCGCCAGTGTGAAGCATCCACGTCGGGCTGCAGTGCGACCATGTGGTCGTAGTCTTCCAGGGCGGCCTCGAACTGGCCGAGAAACAGGCGGACATCGCCGCGTTGGGAGTACAGTTCGACATTGCGGGGCTGGGCGGCGATCGCCTCGGTGAGCGTGCGTTCCTGATCGGCAAGTGAGTGCCGGAGATCACCGCGCTGCTTAGGTGGGAGGGGGTGGCCCTCCTGCGCGGCGCCGTTGTGCGACGCCAGCCACAGGCCGACGCACACCGTGGCGACAGCGGCAGGCCGAGCAATGTGAATGCGGTCGTTTCCGTTCATGCGTCTCCGGACTTGAATTGAGCGTAGATCCGTTCCGGTGCGGCGTCGAAATACTTGAAGAGCGCCGGGCACAGCCAGCCTTCCGCATCCAGGGCCGGACTGTAATACCAGTTCCCGCCGGACTCTTCCCGGCGCCACTCGAAGACGGCCTGGTGTCCCGGAAAGGAGCCTGAGGAGAACAACAGGGTGAATCCTTGCGCAGGCTCCCGGGATCTCCGCGACCATGCGTTCGATGATCGTATCTGCTCCCGAAACAAAGGGCTCCCGGAGCAGGCCTACCTGATCGTCATCGAAAACCCAGAGGCCCTGGTGCTTGTACGGGTGAATGGCAATGATGCTGTTCATCGGACCCTCATGCCTGACAGTGAAAGGCAAGCGGTCGGCGTGGCTGAGAGTACGGCATCGGTCGTCGCGGATCCTGCTTCGGCTTCCGCTTGAACGGGGCCACGTTGCACGCCTGACCCTGCTGATCGCAGGTGGTCCACTCGCCAGCCTGCGCACTATTCTCGAAGTGTGCTGAGTGCATCCTCGTCCTGTCCAGTCTCAGCCACTCCCAGCTACGAACGGGGGCCGGTCAGCCTTCGGCCCGGATGCCGCCGCGTCGCTGATCTTCGACAGGCTCCTGACTTGAAGTTCTGCGGGTGGCTGCGGTGCTTGTCTAGCCTCCAACCGCCACAGGTTCGTGCGGCGCGTCTGGGGCACGTCGTCTCCGGTCTGCTTCGCGCGCTCGTCTCCCGAGGAGCTGTTGCCCGGCCCCGATGACGTCGAAGTACACCAGGTTCAGCGCGGGGACAATTACCAGAGTGAGGGCGGTGGCGAAGATCAGTCCAAAGGTCAGGGTGACGGCCATCGGAATGAGGAACTTGGCCTGAAAGCTCTTTTCGAACATCAGCGGGGTCAGGCCGGCCGCCGTCGTCAGCGTCGTGAGCAGGATCGGCCGCAGTCGCAGCTTGGCGCCGGCAATGCTCGCTTCGAAAGGCGTCAGCCCGCTGCGGATCCGCTGGTTGATGAAATCCACGAGTACGAGGGAGTCGTTGACGAGGATCCCCGTGAGTGCGACCAGGCCGATCGCACTGAGAATCGTGACCGGGTTGTCAGTCAGCCAGTGCCCGACGATGGCCCCCTGGAAACCGAAGGGAATCGCGGCCATCACCACGAGCGGCTGAAAGTACGACCGGAAGAGACCGGCCAGCAGCATGTAGACCAGCAGCAGGGAGACCGGGAAGGCGATCTTGAGACTCCCGAACGCCTTGGCCTGTTCTTCGCTGCTGCCGAGGATTTCCACCTTCATGCCCGGATAACGCTGCTCCAGTTGCGGCACATACTCGCTACGAATCTTGTCGAGCACGTCATAGGCACTGGTCAGTTCGGCGTCGATTTCACCGTACACGGTGAGGGCCCGCTGCTGCTCGGAACGATGGAGCGTCGTGTATCCGACGGCCTCCTCGAGCTGGGCCACTTCTCTCATGGGCACCCAGCCGCGTTCGCCGGTCTTCGACTGCGTGGGAATCCACATCGACTCGAGATTGGCGATTTCCCGGCGGAAAGGTTCGGGGTAGCGCACCATGATCTTCACGTCTTCCCGGTTGCGGGTGATGCGTCGTGCCTCGGCCCCATAGGTCGCGGCCCGCACATGTCTGCCAAGCGCCGACACCGTAATGCCCGTCGGCCGGGCCGTCTTCCGCAGCGTCAGCCGTGCCTCTCGTTTGCCCTCATCGGCGTTCTCGTCCAGATCGACGACGCCGGTGTACTGCCCGAGTTCGGCAATCAGTTCCTGCGAGGCGTCCTTCAACTGATCGAAGTCGTCGCCCGACAGCCGGATGACGATGTCCTTGCCCCCGGGACCACCGTTCATCTCGATCCAGGTGACACTGTTCACGCCGGTCAACTGGTCCGAGATGCTGCGCAGCTCCATAAGCACCTCGGTGCTGGAACGCATCCCGGCCAGTTCCCGTTCGTCAGCCGCCTTCAGCTCGACCCAGACTTGTCCCAGGTGGCTCTGCACCTGTCCTCCGACCGCGCCGACATCGGTGACGTCCAGCGCCATGCCGACATCGACGGAAGACGTGGCAACCTCCGGCAGCAGGAGCGCGGCATCACTGATCACCTCCAGACGCTGGCGGACGGCATCGATCGTCGAACCGACCGGCATCTCCACGATCGCGTAGATCGACTCGGCATCCATCTTCTGGACGAACTCCCAGCGGACGATATTGCCGATCGAATAGCCGCGGCTGGTCTTGCCGACGACCAGACCCAGCGCCACCAGGCAGGTGGCGATCGCGGTCGCGATCGTGACGTAACGCCAGCGGAGCGCCGCGCAGAAACCACTCGTAAGTCGGCAGCAGCAAATCGTTCATCAGGTGATGCTGAAAGTTGGACAGCCGTTTCCACCACCGGCCCAGAAAGGTGTGTGGGGTGGTCGCGACTTCGCCGCGCAGTTTGCGCCCGGGCAGATGGCGCAGATGGGCGGGCAGGATGACCAGCGCTTCGACCAGCGAGACGGTGAGCGCCGCCATCACGACGATTGGTAGCTGTCGCATGAAGTCGCCGATCTGGCCGCGAATGAACAGCAGTGGGGCAAACGCGGCAATCGTCGTCGCGACGGCGATGGTGACCGGCATCATGACTTCTTCGGCCCCCTTGATGGCCGCCTCACGCGCCGGCATCCCTTCTTCCACGCGGCGATAGATGTTTTCGCCGATGACAATCGCGTCATCGACGATGATCCCGAGCACGATGATCAGTCCGAACAGCGAGAGCAGGTTGAGGGACACACCCAGCATCCACATCACGACGAACGTTCCCAGGAAGGAGACCGGCAATCCAATCGCCGTCCAGAAGGCGACACGCCAGTTGAGAAACAGATTCAGCGAGATCAGCACGAGGATCAGTCCCGCCCGACCGTTCCGCAGCATGAGATCGAGACGACCTTCCACGAACCTCGCCAGGTCCGTATGCAGCGCGACGTCGAAATTGTGGTCGAATGGGTTGCGACGACTGCTCTCATAGATGGCGATCGGGTCGGGGCGACCGGAGAACCTGCCGAGCACCTGGGTCGCATGCCCCTGGAAGCGCTTCCAGGGCCGCGCATACCAGGGGCTGTTCTCGGCAGCGGCGATCCCGTAGGGGTCGAAAGGGAGCCCGGATTTTCCCGCCACATAGGCCTTGATGAGCGTGGAGATCTCGATCGCGTCCTGCGATGGCGTCTTCTGCACGATCAGGCTGGCGGATGGCTTCCCGTTGAAGTAGCTCTCCACATCGAAGTCTTCAAACCCGTCCTCGACAGTCGCCACATCCTGCACGCGAATGGTCCGGCCGTCGGGGAGGCTTATGATCTCGATGTCCTCGAGGTCGACGGCCCGCAATTCCTCGCCCAGCGTGCGGACCGCTACCTGTGCCCGGTCCCCTTTCAGGTTGCCTCCCGAGATATCGACGTTGGTGGCCCGGATGGCAGCGGCCACCTCATCGAATGTGATGTTGTATTCGAGCAGACGTTCGGGGCGGATCTCCACGGAGATCTGATCCTTGCGCACGCCCTGTTCCTGCACGTCGCTGATGCCGGGGAGCTCGAGAATATCGTCGCGAATCTCGCGCACCGCGCGCTTCAGTTCGGCTTCGCTGCCGTCGCCGTACACCGCCACCATGATGACCGGCAGCAGTGGCTCGAGTTTGCTGATCGTGATCTTCTCGAGATCATCGGGCAGGTCTTCCAGCGCGTCGATGTCGTTCTTGACTTCCTGTAACACCTCGTCGACGTCGTCAACCTCGTTGTAGAGCTGGACGACGGTCGTGCTCATCCCTTCGATGACCGTCGAGTTGACCTTCTCCACGCCGTCGATGTCCCGGACGGCTTCCTCCACCTTGATGGTGATCGCCCGCTCAAGTTCCTCGGGCTGCGTCGCCGGGTAAAACGCCGTGATTCCGATGCTGTTAGGGCGACTTTCGGGGAACATCTCGCGCACGAGGGTGAACGCGAACGCCGTGCCGGCGAACAGCGTCACCACCATCATCATGTTCACCAGGACCGGGTTCTCGACGCTGAAGCGGGGCAGGGACATGCGGAGATTCAGTCTGCTCAGGTCTCGGCACTCAACCCGAGATCAGCCCGGGCCACGAACATGCGGACGGAGGGGGCGGCAGCGGAGGTCCCGATTTCCGCAAGAATCGCTGAAATGGCCTCGCCAATGTCGCTTGCGGCCGCTCTTCGCCAACCATCACAATCATAGCGGCGGAAACGCTTCTGGACACACCCCCGCGACCGAACTGACATGGCGAAATGTGATCAGGGCTATCTCTGTGAAGTCTGTGCCCGGGAGGTGCCCGATATCACCGCCAGCGATCTCTACCTGCGCTACGTCATCGGGGAGATCGACTCCCGCGAACTCCTTTCCTCGCCGGAGAGACATATCACCTGCAACCCGACGCTCGCGCAATTCATTGTCGATGATGGCTTTCCTCCGATTGCGATCGACGGACCCTTCGGAAAGCAGCACCTCGATGCCGAGGGGGTCCGCCTGCGGGAGGAACTCGTCACACGAGGCTGGCGTCGCCTGCAGGAAGTGCGACAACTCCGTCTGCCGATCAGCGACTACCCTTTAAACCCGCGAGGGTCGTCTAAGAACAGATAGTCCGGCCCAACGACCGCCGGCTCCCGACATCACCCGCCAGACACCTCGCGACCCGACCCCTCCGATGTGGCCCGACGCCCGAACCACTCACGAACTGCTCCAACGTGCCGGGGAAGGCGAGGACGAGGCCGTCAATCAGCTCATCGAACGTCACCGAGACGCATTGCGGAGAATGGTGGCGGGTCGTATGGACCGCGCGATGGCGCGACGGGTTGATGCCAGTGACATCGTGCAGGAAGTACTTATCGAGGCACATCGGCGGCTCCCCGAGTACATTCGCGATGGGTCGATGCCCTTTCATCAGTGGCTGCGGCAGATCGCCCAGGATCGGATGATTGATCAGCATCGTCGGCACCGGGCACAGCGGCGGGATGTGAAGCGGGAGCAGCACGCACCCGTCGCGGGCCGGGCAGATCAGTCCTCGCTCGATCTTGCTGCCCAGCTCTGCGATCTGCAACTGACACCGGCCGCCGCAGCGTTACGCAAGGAGCTGGAATCGCGATTCTGGGAGGCGCTCGATCAACTGGACGAGAAGGATCGTGAGATGCTGTTGATGCGACACCAGGAACACCTCGACAATCGCGAGGCCGCCGAGGTCCTGGGGTTGACGCCGCCCGCGGCCGGCATGCGTTACCTGCGGGCGCTTCGCAAACTGAAGGGGATTCTGGCGGGCCCGTCAGCGTCTTGACCGGCAGGCAGAACCTGGTGCGCCTCGTTCGGGAAATCTGCCATCGAACGGAACGCGGTGTGCTGACATGTGGCCCACGGTGAGAGGCCCTCGTTATTGGCGCGTCCGAGCGGTCTCCGAGCTGACACGCCCTGTATCGGGCGACAAAGGCTGGCTTGTGCAGCAAGATATCCGGACGATCCAGTGTCGACCATGCGTGCAAGGTCGAGAGTGGTCCCATGAACTGGTCCCCTGACAGGTCGGCGGCACCCGCAAGTTCGCCGGTACACCCGCAGTCGCTCTGCGGTATCCGGCCTCCCGCCGTATCCGGTCTCTTCTATCCGGACGATGCCCGGCGCTGCGCAGTCGTATTCTGAAGTGGTTGTCAGCGGCTGACGCGCCTGGGCCGGCGCCGAAGGCCCTGATCCTGCCTCATGCCGGATATGACTACTCGGGGCCAATAGCTGCGAGCGGATACGCACGGCTGCGAGGGGTTCGGCATCGAATCCGCACAGTCGTGCTGTTGGGGCCCGCTCATCGGGAAGCGGTGGAGGGCTTGGCCGCGCCGACCTGTGCAGGGTTCGAAACGCCGCTGGGGGTTGTGCCCGTCAGCGAAGAACTGCTGTTCCGCGCGGCCAGTCTGGGGCAGGTGGTGTTTTGTGACGATGCTCACAGGCGGGAGCATTCCCTCGAAGTTCACCTGCCGTTTCTGCAGGTCGTGCTGGACCAGTTTCACATCGTTCCCTTCGCCGTGGGGCGTGTCTCAACGAGGGAAGTGGCCGAGGTTCTGAAGTTGCTTTGGGGCGGCCCGGAGACCCTGGTTGTGGTCAGCTCCGACCTGAGTCACTTTCTGACGGCCCCGGCCGCGAGATACGTGGATCGGGAAACGGCGTCGTTGATCGAGCGGAAACAGTACAAAGCGTTGACCCCCGATCGGGCCTGCGGGTTCGCCGCGATTCGGGGCTTGTTGCAGGTCGTGGACGAGCAGGACATGGTGGTGCGCACCGTGGACCTTCGGAATTCGGGGGATACAGCCGGTTCGCAGGACCGTGTGGTCGGCTACGGCGCGTTCGTCGTGCAAGAGAGCGCGGTCACGCCCAACCGGCGGACATCGTCAACAGTCGAGGCGTTGCCTCCGCTCAACACTGCCCAGCGCGACCTGTTGCTGCAACTCGCCCAGGCCGCCATTCGCCAATCGTTGTCGGGGCAAGACCGCCTGCGAGTGCGTGCGTGCGACTTCCCGGAGCTGGCCGATCGTCACCAGGCATCCTTCGTGACGCTGCGGCGGCAGCAGGAACTGCGCGGTTGCATGGGGTCCCTCAACTGGGGAGAGGCGTTGGCCGCAGGTGTCGTCAACAACGCCTTCAAGGCCGCCAATCGTGATCCCCGCTTTGAGCCACTCGCGGAAGAAGAGCTGATCGACCTGGAAATCGACATCTCGGTCCTGTCGCCGCCCGCACCGATCACATTCACGTCTGAGCAGGAATTGTGCGAGCAACTGCGGCCGGACATCGATGGCGTCATTCTGCGGGAGGGCTCGCGTTACGCCGTGTTTCTGCCCTCCGTCTGGCAGTCGCTGCCGCAACCGGAGGAGTTCCTCCAGCGGCTGAAGCAGAAGGCAGGGCTTCCCGCAGACTACTGGTCCGACACACTGACGGCCGAGCGGTTTGAGGTCGAGTCGATTCGGGGTGATGCAGGACCGCTGGGCGGATGAACGTCGAAGGGGTCGCCAACAGTGCAGGCGACCGACAGGCTTGGATCGAAATCAGCAATCCCTGGCTGGCCCGAAGAGCTTCCCGACTCATGAGTGAACGAATTGCCAACACTTTCCCGACGACGTACTGGCATCGCCTCGATGATGGGCGCGTGCAGTGCGATGTCTGTCCGCGCTTCTGTAAGCTGCACGAAGGACAGCGTGGCTTCTGTTTCGTGCGAGCTTGCCAAGACGGCGAAATCGTGCTCACCACCTACGGGCGATCGAGTGGGTATTGCATCGATCCCATCGAAAAGAAGCCGCTCCACCACTTCCTTCCGGGGACCCCCGTGTTGTCGTTCGGGACCGCGGGCTGCAATCTGGGCTGCAAGTACTGCCAGAACTGGGACATCAGCAAGTCGCGCGAGATCGACACGCTGGCGGATCAGGCCGACCCCCAGACGATCGCCCGTGCAGCCCGGCAGCTGGGTTGCCGGTCCGTTGCCTTCACCTACAACGACCCGGTGGTGTTTCTGGAGTATGCCATCGATGTTGCCGTTGCTTGTCGTGAGCAGGGCGTGCAGACCGTCGCGGTGACAGCCGGAGAGATCTGTCCCGAGCCGCGCGAGGAATTCTTCCGCCAGATGGATGCAGCGAACATCGACCTGAAAGCCTTCACAGACCGGTTTTACCAGGAACTGTGTCTCAGCCATCTGCAACCAGTGCTCGATACGCTCGTGTACCTCAAGCACCAGACCGATGTCTGGTTCGAACTGACGACGCTGCTCATCCCGGGCCAGAACGACTCGGACGACGAACTGGAGGACATGACGCGCTGGGTGGTCGAGAACCTCGGCCCCGACGTACCGATGCACTTTACCGCCTTCCACCCGGACTTCCGGATGCTCGATACGCCCGCCACACCGCCGGCGACACTCACACGCGCCCGCAGCATCGCCCAACGTAACGGAGTGCGCTACGCCTACACCGGGAATGTCCACGATGGGGACGGGGGCAGCACGTACTGCCACCAATGTGGTCAGTTGCTGATTGGCCGCGACTGGTACCAGTTAACCGACTGGAATCTCGATGGGCAGGGCTGCTGCCGCAAATGCGCGACCAGGCTCCCGGGGCTCTTCGAGCCTCTGCCGGGGGATTGGGGCGCCCGTCGCCAGCCGGTCTACCTCGGAGCCTACGCCTGAGGACGCCTCAGTCTTCGGTGATGATGTGATACGTGCCCGGCTGCAGGGCTTGGTGGGCCGGTAGGCTCGATGTCACGGCTCGCCGAGGCGTGGCACACTCTCATTCGACCGCCTGCTGGTTGGATTCGGGGAGGAGTTGCACGGCGTCGGCGATCACGTGGCCGTCGGTGCCGGTCGTCTCAATCGTGACAGCCGAGTCACCGCGCGGATCGAACGAGAAGGTCCCCAGCGAGAAGAACGCCCCGTCGATCGGTGGACGTCGTCTCTGGTTGACGGTCTGCTGCGACTGGCCCCCCGCATGGAAGATCGAGACCGGGACGTTGGAGGCCCGGTTCGAGCTGGCGGTATAGGCGAGGCGGACCTCATACCGGCCCGCCTCGGGGACCGCGATGGGGAAGCGCACGCTCTTGTTCCCCTGTCCGTCATTGTTGTCGTGCAGGTAGGTGCTGCCGACGAACCCGCCAATCGAGGCACTGGAATGCCATGTGCCAATCTTGATGGCATCCACATCGTCCACGACGATGCCCGCGAGTTGCGCCGGATCCAGACCGCGCTTCGAGACACTGCCGGGCGGAATCTCGAGCGCCTGGCCGTCCGCATCCAGCCGCTTCCGCAGGCGCGCGTAGTCGAGTTGCTGCACGGAGACGCCGTCATCGATCGCCAGGCAGGCGGCGGTCGCGGCCGACTGCCCGAGGATCATGAACACCGGCTCCATGCGGATCGACCCGTAGGCGATGTGCGACGACGGACAGGCAGACCGGCACCAGCAGGTTCGCGCACTCCTCGGCCCTGGGGCACGATCGAGCGATAGGAGATCGAGGTAGGGCCCGCCGGGGCTGACCTGGATGTCCCCTTCGTTGTGGACGTGGCCTTCGTGCGTCGACGTACCGCTGGACGTTGTGCGAGTCCATGTTGTACGAGCCCATGCCGACCGGCTCGGGACGTCGGGCGTCGCGCCGGCAGTCGTGCTCGGTCATCACGTAGTCGCTCGACCATCCGCCGGGCCTCGCGGACGTAGATCTGGTGCGGCCAGTTGCCGTTGTCGGTGAACTCGTCCTTCGCCAGTCCCCACCGGCTCATCGCGGTGCGGACGTCTGCGGGCACGCGCGGGTCGTTGGCCAGAAAGTACATCAGGCCCTGCTGGTACGTTCGTGCTCCGCGATGATCTCGCGGCGGCGCTCGTAGCTCGCCTCGGGGTAGTCGTAGTTCATGCCGATGTTGTCGGTGCTGAACGGCGCCGTGGTTGTTGGTGTCGGTCTTGCGGTTCGGGGATCGGGATCGAACTTGCTGGAACATGGCCCGCCAGCCGGCCTCTGCAGATACGCGGGCCAGCAGCTCGTACTGCCGGCGGGTCGTAGCCTGCGGGCTTGCGGAAAGGGGATCGCGGTTTTCCGGGGCGTCGGTCAGGCACATGCGGAAGCAGTAGGCCTGCACGCGATGGTCGCCTGCGCCGTTCTCGCCGGGTGGTTCGGCGCTGGATCCGGGGCAGCAGGCCGCTCGAGGGGTCGCCGGGCACGCACGTAGGGGTCGACGGGGTCGATCGAACTGATGGCTGTGGTGGCGCGCGCCGGTCTGCACGCCGTTGAGCGTTTCGCCGTACGACGGCGTTGGCCTCGCGGCCGACGTGTACGAGACGCCCGCGGCGGCCATCAGGTCGCCCTTCGTAGGTGGCGTCGATGAACATCCGGCCGCGAAAGGTGTCTCCCGCCGAGCGTGGTGATGGCGCGTGATGCGACCGTCGCTTCGAGCGCGACGCCCTGCTGGCGATCGAGCCACTGCGTCGCGGACGACCGGGATCTCGTAGCTCGGCGATCCAGGTCGTCGAAGATCTGTTCGGCCACGTGGGGCTCGAAGACCCACATGGCGTCGTCGTCGGCGTCGATAGCAGGCGTACTCTGCCGGGCTGTCTGCTGCTCGCCAGGCTGCAGGCTCGATCGTAGTGCGCCTTGAGACGCTGGTAGAACTCGCGGCGACAGTCCGCCGATGACCTCCTTGCGGCCGCTGTCGGTCCAGCCCAGCCCGCCGCTGGAGTCAGCCCGCCGAGGTGCAGTGTCCGGGGCCGACGATGACGACCGACTTCCCCATCCGGGTCGACCTGCACGGCGGCGATCACCCCGGCCGACGTGCCGCCGTAGATGACGACGTCGTACGTGGTGTCATCGGCGGGTGCCGAGAGTGGAAGCAGACTGATGACAAAGGCGGCGAGAACGGGGATTCGCATCGTGGAAGCACCTGGCAGGGTTGCAGACAGCACGGAGGAGAATTCGCCCCAGTGTCTCCGTGACTGTGTGGTGAAGTCAACCTGTGGGGACACGCTGGGAGTGAGGAGTTGAGGACGGAAGGCGGATGTGACGTGGGCCATGCTCCGCATGACGACCCGGCGTGAAGAGGCCACGCACGCAGATCAGCCGATTCCTTACCCGCATCGGACGTTGAACCAGACGTCGTCAGGGCGATGACTGTCGTCAGGCAAAGCCCGACCTGTCTGGCTTGGCCAGCAGTGCGCCATACAGAGCTTCCTGCCGCTGCACGGCACCGGTTGAGGCAACCGGTGCTACCCGGTGGAATGCGAGCGAGATGAGCGGTCTATTCGTTGTCTGAATCAGTTTCGATCTGACGTTCGGAATGTACAGTCGTCTTGGGCAACAAGCGAAGTAAGGATTCAACCTGCCGAAGTGCTTCTTGTGTTTCGGGGTCCGACAGCATTTTTAGAGTCTCGTTCGTTGAACGTATCGTAGACGGCAATGAAATGATCGCATCGACAATGTCCCGCCGGACAAGTTGCGATCCACGAAACAGTCGGTCAACTCGTGGTCCATCCAGTTCGAGAGTAGTAGTACCCTCGCCCCGCGCCACACCGACACCGCCGATACTTACCTCGTATGAGCCCTGAACCTTGATGCGGATGACGCCATCATTGATCGCTTGACGCTGAATAGTCGATTCATCCCCGTCTCGTCCCACCGTATAACTCCCGAAGTGCTTGGGCAAAGTCGGGAGGGCAGACGTCCCTTCAGGAATCAGTTTGTCTGTCTCATTCGTACTTGTGGAGGGTTCGTCGAACGACACGTTCGTCGTCACGGGGTTAGTGGCTCCAATCGGTTCATCCGCTTGGATGTTGCACGGAAAGAAAACGCAAGTAAGGACAGCGAAGACGCCGAGCGGGAAGAACCGAGCCGAGTGCGTCGTGGAGAATCGACATTTGGCTTTGGAGTGATTCATGTATGGCTCTCTGTTGGCGGACGTTGCGGATGAGCCGCCGGGCGCGACGCCCGATGGCACGTGGCCGGTGGTGCCGGCGTCGTGTCGGGTGCGATCGATCCGCTGGTTCGCCACCCGGTGATACAGGATACCTGCAAACGAAACGCGTCTCCACTCGCGGCCGGCTCCGCAGGGACCTTCCGTCGCCCGGCGTCCCGGGCATTGTGGTGGGGTAACCCCACCGTCGTATTGCGGGTGAACCTCACGGCTCATCCGCAACGTTTGCCAGCCGGGCTGGCAAACGACTGAGCTAACCGGGCGGCGACGTTACACGTTGATTTCAGATTCCGCCGGAGTCGCCGCTCCGGTTCACGCATTTGTTTAGGTGCCCACGACGGACGTTCAATCTTCAAACGACGCGAAAAACGACTGGTCGATGTCGAATGCCTGCTTGGGAATTAGGCCAAATTCGAGGGATTCAAACATGTCGACAAGGGCATTGCCGTCTACCAATTCTATTGGAGGCACGCCATCGCGGACAGCTTCGCGTACGGCGTCCTGCGAGAACGTGCCAGTTGTAAGAATGATCCCCTTGTCGGCGCGACCCATCATTGCCCCACGAAAATCTCGAATCGCAGATGAGCCAACCGTTTTGCGGTAACGTTTACATTGAAACAAGACACGAAAGCTCACGAATGGGTTGAGTTGAAGAACGCCGTGACCATCGATGCCACCGTCACCCGAGCGACCAGTGACAACAACCTGCTCAAATCCGGATTCGCGTAACAAGCGTTGACAAAGTCGTTCAAATGCACTGGGTGAGATCGCGAACAGCAATTCAATTAGCCGACTTCGGTGGTCGTCGTGATCGCCGTCCGGAGGATCGGTCGAGTCAACATCGTCGGGTTCTGCCGTAACATCCTCTTTAGGTTTTGGAACGGTACCGGCATTGGCAATGATCTGCCGTTTTGTGTCGTCATCAATTTCGACGTGGCGCCCGGCATCCGTGAGCGACCAAACGCCACGATGCGATGAGTCGATATATCCAGATTTGACGAGATAGAAGCGAGCCCATTGGACACGATTCATGAATAACTGTTCGCCATTCTTCTTGGTCACCTCGAGAGCGGCGTCGGAGAGGTTTATTTTCGTTGCGAGAAAGTCGCGTACTTCGGAAGGTTTACCCGAACCGCCAAGTTCCTTCAGTGCGTTGAGAACCGCACCGAACAGTTCGGAATAGAGGGGAATATCGTTCTTGGCAGCGTCATCAGTCACAGTGTTTTCTCTTGGCACCTAACGTTGCGGATGAGCCGCCGGGCGCGACGCCCGGTGGCGCTGTGGCCGGTAGTGCCGGAGTCGTGCTCGGTCAGCTCGATCCGCTGGTTCGCCACCCAAGGAGCTGGCACGTTGGCGAACGAAACAGGTTGTCCGCTCGGGGCCGACTCCGCGGCCGATCGAGCGTCGCCCGGCGTCCCGGGCCTGTGTGGTGGGGTAACCCCACCGACTCTGTTGCGGGTGAACCTCACGGCTCATCCGCAACGTTTGCCACGTCAGTGGCGAACGACCAAGTTCACGGGGCGGCCGCGAACGATTCTCAATTCAAAACCGACGCCGACGGCCGCTCCCGTGGAACGTTTTGTTCGTCTGCTCTTGGCATTACCGATACGTGTATTTTATTGGATCGGCCGCTCCGGTGCACGCGATAGTTACGCTGCGCGTGACGCAAAGGTGGAGTTGCTCACGAGTACGTCAAGCGCCCGATGGGTTCGTTCGCGGATTCTGCGAACCATCATCGGCGAAATCACGATCCATGGGACGGAAGGTAGCATTCCCATTGCCAGCGTCAGTGCGGCCCACCTCCATCCAGCCATACCGGGAACACCAAATCCCACGCCGAAAAGCTGCCCGAAGAAAACGCCGCCGAAAACGGCGA
Organism: uncultured Planctomycetaceae bacterium; assembly: GCA_963715185.1. Taxonomy (GTDB): domain Bacteria; phylum Planctomycetota; class Planctomycetia; order Planctomycetales; family Planctomycetaceae; genus CAVPPT01. The sequence continues at coordinate 449 of CAVQRG010000003.1, read as the reverse complement.
AAAACGCACCCAAGCCCAGACCAAGCAGAAATGGAAAGCGCATCAAGAAGCGACGCATCGACTCCACGCCCCCCAGTTCGGCATTGACATGAAGTGTGTGGCTCCTTGCCGCGATCTTGATTCGTGAAGCTCCCACGAGTGGGTTTTGGCGTGTGCTATTGAAGCCAGGGCCAACAAGTGTCGCTTCGACGTCGCTTCGGTCAACGATAGCAAAACCGTTGTTTGTCAACGTCGTGATCGCCGCAGCAAGGACTCGTTCTGCCGGTCCCGAAAAAGCAGTGGTCTTGATGTAGTCTTCCACAGTCCTGTCCTGCGTAACTAGTCTTTCTGCAGACCTGTATAATCCGGGGGCGTTTCCGGATAACGCTCCAGTGGGAAGTGGCAGATCTGGTGACAGGTCTCGTTCTGGAAAGGGCTTGTGCAGAATTACGATCAACGCGACTGGAGGA
>CAVQRG010000002.1:0-370995 GCA_963715185.1 uncultured Planctomycetaceae bacterium | reverse complement strand
GGTTGGGCGGAAACCGGCGGCGCTGCTTTTCGTCGCTGGCCTGCTGGTAGAAGTGATCCATGGCCCGCAGGATATCCCTCCGACTGACGATTCCAACCAGCATCCCTCCTTCAGTCACAGGCAAATGCCGAAAGCCGTGATTTGTGAAGATCGATGCCAGTGTGTACAGGTCGGTGTCGGGACTGACGCAGACCGGATGCGTCCGCATGATGGTCTGCGCCGTCTGCAGCGGACTCGGGTTGCCGAAGAAGGACTCGCTCGCCAGCGCATCCAGGCAATCCCGCTCGGAAATGAAGCCGATCAACGCATCCCCCGCCGATGTCTTTTCCACAACCGGCGCGTTCGAGATCTCGTGCCTGAGGAGAAACTGAATCACATCTGCCATCGGCATCTCGGGTGTGACAACCCGCACATGGTGGCTCATGAACTCCTTGGCGCACGGACAAGTTTGGTCCTTGGACATGAGCGTTCTCCCTTCTGAAATCGAGCCGGACGATTACGATGCAAAGCCTGTGCCATTCCGTACGCCACGCCCGGCATGCGGTCCCCAAAGGCTGTCGCATGTGAACGGCAGACAGGTCACCAGATCGTCCGGTAAGCTCTCGTCCATGTCCAGACCGACCCAAGAAGCCCCAGTGCCTCCCGGCCACCGGCCTCGCGTGTGCAGCTTCGAGAGTCGTCGGCAGACTGAGGTCCGACAACTCCTCGAACGGGCCGGCGTCGAAGCGGTCGTGGCCCCGTCACTGCGCGAAGTCCCTATCGACGACAGTCCCGACATTGCCAGATTCGCCGAGGAATTGCTGGAGGGCCGGATCGACGTCGTGGTCTTCCTGACCGGTGTCGGTGCCAGAGCACTGCGGGAGGCAGTCGCCAGGTTCTGCTCGGAGGATCGGTTCCTCGCGGAACTCCGCATGTGCGCCGTCGTCGTCCGCGGCCCCAAGCCCACGGCGGTGATGCGCGAATGGGGTGTCCCCATCTTCGTGCGCGCTGCAGAACCCAACACCTGGCGGGAGTTGGTAGCGGCCATCGACGACAGTCGACTGCCCGTCGAAGGCCGGCGGATCGCGATTCAGGAATACGGGCAGGCCAACCCCGACCTGTGCCAGGCACTGGCGGCACGCGGTGCCCTCGTGCTTCCGGTGGCCATCTATCGCTGGTCGCTGCCGGATGACGTCCGCCCCCTAGAAGTGGCCATCCGGGAACTGATCGATCGCGGTTTTGATGCGCTGATGTTTACGAGTGCTCAACAGATTCGTCATGTGCAGCAGGTGGCCGAATCGCTGGGGCTGGGCGAAGCCTGGATGCAGGCGGCCCACAGATCCCTGATCGCCAGCATTGGCCCGACTTGCACCGAGGCGCTGCAGGAGGCCGGCCTCGAGGTAGGACTCGAGCCGACGCATCCGCACCTGGGACACCTGGTTCGCGAGACCGTCGCCAAGCTGCGGTGACCCTGGCGGTCGCGTCGGGCCGCCAGAGGCGTCCTGCCCCCTTGTGACGCAGGTCCCCGGCATTTCCGCGGCGGGCAGAACCATCGCCACGGTAAGGGACGGGGCCGGCCCACAGCGTGCGCCGCCTACGGGGCGCAGCGCAAGACCTGTCGGACAATCGGGGTTGTCGCTGGGCATCGCAGATTCGATACTTGCAGCACTGCTTGCTGAGACCATTCCGAGCAGCCCACTTCCACCGCAGGGTCGCCCTTCATGTCGCGAGTCCTCTTCTGCCTGATGCTGATCCCGGTCTGGACTGCCGAGTGGTCGCTGGGAGCGACACCACGCCGGGACCCCAAAGTCGACAAGGCGATCTCCCGATCGCTCGAGTATCTGGCCCGCGAACAGACCCGACAGGGATACTGGGAGGCCAACGGCGGCCAGTACCGCGTCGCCATGACGGCGCTGGCCGGCACCGCACTGCTCGCCGAAGGCTCGACCACCACCCGCGGCAAGTATGCTGAGAACATCTCCCGGGCCGTCGGCTATCTCATCGACATGTCTCAGCCCAACGGGCTGATCGGATACCCCAAGGACTATCGCTACACGTATGGACATGGCTTCAGCATGCTGTTCCTCTCACAGGTGTTCGGCGAAGAGGAGGACGCGGAGCGACGCGAGGAGATCCGCAACGTACTGACGAAGGCGGTCGAATTCAGTGGTTTTGCTCAGACCACACGCGGAGGGTGGGGATACATCTCGGCGAAGGATGGCAACGACTTCGACGAGGGTTCCACATGCGTCACGCAGGTTCAGGGTCTGCGCGCGTGCCGCAACGCCGGCATCCCCGTCGCGAGGTCCATCATCGACAGCGCCAAGCAGTACATCACCGATTGCACGACAGAAGATGGGGGCGTGCAGTACAGCATTACGCGGCAGGGAGGTGCCCGACCTCCGATCACCGCGGCAGCCGTCGCGACGCTGTTCAGCTCCGGCGAGTACGAGGGGCCACTCGTCAAGAAGATGATGGAGTTCTGCGAACGAAACGTCTGGCCGGGCGGAGGCGGCATGCGCTCCACCTTTGGTCACTGGCACTACGCGCACTACTACTACGCCCAGGTCATGTATCGGGTCGGCGGCGAGCAATGGGACCGCTATCGTCAGGAGATCACCGAGGAAATCCTCCGCAAGCAGTCGGCCGACGGGGCGTGGAACGAGGGACACATCGGTCCGGTCTACACGACGGCGATCAACGCCACCATCCTTCAACTGGATAACGGCTACCTGCCCATCTACCAGCGCTAGGTGGAGAAGCAATCAGGACCGGACAAGGGTGCCACGTCCGCCACCCCGGGGTCTACACCGCACGCCACGGACTGCGGCTACGCCACGGAAAACTCATCGAGGTCCGATGCGGGTTCCATGGTCGAGCCGGAAGACCGCAGATGATTCTGCACCCAGTCCAGCCACGTCGACTCGGGTGGACCATAGGGCCGAAACTTGGTGACCTCGCCGGTTTCCTCCCGATAGAGCAGCGCTCGATGCACACCGAGTCGCGAAGCCGCCGGATTGTCGATCAGATTGCTCGAGTCCCCTGCATTCATCTGGAACAGGACCCGTAGTTCGATCTCCTTGAGTGACTGCCGGCTCAGCCAGCGCTCAAGGTTCGCATAGGTATCAACCCACAGCAGTGTGTGGATGCCCACCTCGGGCCCCTTCACCAGAAGGTCGGCAAACAGCTTCCCCGGGGCCGGGGGAGCCTCGCTCTGCGGCGACCCGAAGCTGCCAAGCCCGAAATCATCCTCGGCCTTCCGGAGATCGCGAAACTTGCTCAGATTCGTAATCACCAGGAACGATGGACGACGGGCATGGTCCGGCAGCGCCGCACGCTGCCCGCAGTCCGCAGTCAGCTCTGAAAGTGCCTGCGCCGCAGCCGGCGGCGTGATGATGCGCGTCGCCGGCCCCACGACGTTGGCCACCCGCTTCCACAGCTCGGCTTCCGCAGTCCCCACAGGGTTGCCATCGAAAATCCAGAAGCGGGCCGAATCTGCAGTCGTCGTGGGCTCCCGATCCTGATCGTGGCCTGCCAGCGTGATGAGGGCATTGGCCAGGATTCCCGTGGCGGCCCCTGCATCCTGGCCCGCGATCAGCAGATTGCTTCCGGCCTGCTGAGGGAACGTGACCGACGTCGGTGGACCGATCTGCACGGCTTCGCCCAGCCAGACCTGCGGAACGGGAGTCGGAGCATCGTCGGGAGCGACATCCCTCCGGGTGAGGAGATGCAAAAGCTCGCGGTTGCGCGACGGATCCGATGGTACGTTCCCTTCGAAGATGACGGGTGGGGCCGGCTCAAGACCTCGCTCCACGGCAAACTCGCGGAGCACGGTGAGGTAGGCTTCCCGTTCCTCGTCAGGCAGCCAGGCAATCTGAAACGGATGATTCCCCTCCACGCGGCCGTTCGCATCGTTGTAGATGGCCTCGCCGGGACGTGTGAGCAATCGCGAGCTGCCGTGTTCTCTTCGCTGAGGATCAGGTGGGCATCGGCTTCGCTGCACTGCAGGGCAACACGGATGGCAATCTGACCGAGTGTGCTCCGGGCCAGGGAATAGGCCCCTCCCAGTGTCTGAGACCCCAGGATCACGTGGATCCCGAAAGCCCGCCCTTGGCGGACTAGGCGATCGAGAAGCAGTCCCGCGGTCTGCGAGAGCTGATCATCCTCGACGAAAAACTCCTGGAATTCGTCAATGATCAGCAGGATCCGCGGCATCCGCCGCGAGGGATTTCGATCGCGAAAGGCCCCGATGTCCTGCACCCCCTGCTGCCGAAACAGGTCGCCACGCTCGTGCAGCATGGCATCCAGTCGCTGCAGGACGCTCACACCGAACTCCCGGTCACTCTCGATCCCGATCACGAGTGCATGCGGCAGGCCGTGGCTCGCATAGGCCTTGAACTCCACGCCTTTCTTGAAGTCAACCAGCGCGAAGTTCACCTCGTCGGGGCTGTAATGCAGGGCAGCGCTCGTAATCAGGGCGTGCAGGAACGTCGATTTCCCCGAACCGGTCTTCCCTGCCACGAGGACATGCTGACTCGTGCCCTGCCCCAGCTTCAGCCGCTGCAGTTTCATGGCGCCGGCTCGGCCCAGCGGAATGTCGATCCCCCGACGTGCATCCCCCGTCCAGACCTGCTCGGGCGGCGGCGCAACGCGCGAAAACGAGACTTCGACACGGCGGACATCCTTCGAAGCCTCACCCACGTTCTTCACGATCGTGGTGAAAGTCTCCGGAGGGGGTGGCTCATCGATCACCAGTGGGCAGCGCTCGAGGACCGGATGGTCGAAACGGTAGGCGCCGTCGTTCCACGTGAAGGTCGATGCCGAGGACTCGATATTGTCCAGATCGAAGCCATGCGGGGGCGGCGCGTCGACATCGGCACTCATCAGCAGAAACACACCACAGCGCGGGCCGCTCGTGGCTACGCTGACCAGACGTTGTGCGGCCTGCTCGCTGAACTTGCCGGGAAAGTCTGTTACCACCAGAACGTGGTACGGTTCGGCCACCTCGCCCGCGAAGCGGTTGTACTCTTCGATTGAGGCAAACTCGTTGCGCAGGTATTTCTGCAGCACGTTCTCCATGTGCTCGGTGAGACTGGCCAGTTGCGCCTCGATGTGGGGCGTCTCTGTCCAGATGCGACTCGTGATGAGCAGTTCATCAAAATCGGCCAGGTGCATAAAACCGGAGAACGACTCTCCCAGGCCGATCGGATCGAAGATGGTCAGACGCAGCTTGCCCGGCGGGATCAGCGTCAGCGTCCGCAACAGCAGCACCTGCATGGCCTGCAGCGCCTCGCGGCGGCCTCGCGCCCCTCGTGTCTTGAACAGGACCGACGTCGCCTCCGGGAAAACCAGCATCGCCGGGAACCGATACTCGTCCCTTGGAGATGCGAGCGACGTCTGGCGCGGTACCGACTGGTCCAGACGTGAAGTCTCGATGGCGAACTCACCCACCCGAATGCCGTTGGGCACACGGACCGGGGGCTCCCAGTCCGCCGCGGAGAGGACCGACCAGTCCCGAAACTGACGTCGGCTCTCGGTCGTCGCCATGGTCTCGGCCTCATCGATTGCAACCAGGTGACTGGACCAGGTGTGCGTCAACTGCTCCCAAGCCTGCTGCTGCTGCCGATGTCGGCCCGCGACATGGTGGTCCAACTGCTCCTGCAGTCGAGTGCACTCTGACTGGAACTTCTCGGTCAGGCGAACCCGATCCTGATCAGACCGGGCGGCCCACTGATCTCGAAACGCCTGATGTCGCTGCTCGTGTGCGGCGAACTGTTGCGCGAACTGGTCGCGCACTGTCTGCAGATTGCGTGTCCGCTCCGCGTCAATCCCCGAGAGCTGTTCTTCGACCGCGGCCTGCAATCGGGACAGGTGCTGGGTTCGCTCCTGCTGCAGTTGTTCCTGACGCTCGCGAAACTCCTTTTCGCGCTGCACGCCTTCGCGCCGAGCCTGGGTAAGCCAGGCATGATGACAGGCCTCGGCCGTCACTCGGTGTTCCTGGACCAGGGAGAAAACGTCGGCGACACGCAGCGAGGCGACCAGGTACAGGACGCCCAGCAGCAGCAGGCTGATCACCGCGGCGGCACCAATCGCGATGCCCAGCCAGGCGGTGTCGTCAGCGCTGACCCCCAGCTTCAGAACTCCAGGATCAACAAGAGCCCAGACCGGGATCCCGAGCACACCCGTCAGGGCGATGAGCAGGCACAGGGGACGGTACCCCACAAACAGCCTGGGAAGCAGCAGACGCTGCAGGTCCCCCAGAGCCTGCCGGGCACCCTCCACGGCCTCGTAAAATCGAGTCAAGAGCTGTTCAAGATCGCGCGGCAGGTCCGACGGCGGTGGAACGTCGGCCGGTTCCCACCCGCGCTCGTCCGCAAGAACCGCCACCGACTTCTGCAGTTCGGCCAACGCAGCCTGCTGCTGAGTCTGAGACTTCTCGTGCAGCGTCACGGACCGTTCATACTGGCGGCGGGGGCTGTGCTCCGACGAGTCATCGAGCACCGAGCTGAGTACCCAACTGCTCTCTTCGTGACGACGCTTCACCGCGAGCGTCGCTTCATGCGCTTCGCGGTCAATTCGGGAACAGACCTTGTTCAGCTCTGCTTCGGCTTCTGCCCGTTCCGATTCATACTGCTCCTCGTGTGTGGACAGCTCTTGCTGCGCCGCAGTCTGAATGTCAGCCAGTTGCGCCTCGTGTTGCGCCGTCAACCGCTCGAGCGCTTCTTCCAGTTCTCGCCGCTGCGCATCGCTCCCGTCGCTCGCGAGCTGCTCCCAGGCCCGTTCGAGCAAAGCGCGCGTCCTCGAACCCCCGCTTCAGGTCATACAACCTTTCGGCGACGGAGGAAGGGCTGAGGGAATCGCTCACGTCACCACCTGTGTCCCTCGAGGGAATTCATGATCGCTGTTCATCCGTCAGTGCGCGTTCGGCGGTCGCGATGACCTGAGACAGGTGGGCGATGGCGGGCAGCGCGTGCTGCATCTCGCGGGCCAGGGGCTGAAGTCGCTGTTCCTCGAATTCCCGGGCCTTTTCATCCTGCCAGTGTTCGCGGAGGTCGGCCCACCGCACGATCAGCACGTCCCACGCATCGCGCAAGTGCCCGGAGGCTGTCTGGAGATTCGAGGCCGACATGGGATTTCATTCCGGATTCTCTGGGGTTAATCCGCCGTCGGCAGGGGAGGCGGAAGCCGTTGTCCCGGTTGCCGATGGAGTTGCTCGCTGATGCTCGGGCTCCGACGGTGCGGTCGAGATCTCGGCGTAGGCTTCCAGAGCCGTCGCCGTTCTCTCGATGAGTGCCGCCATGCTCGGGAGATCGTTCGCCACGCACCGCGTAAGGCCGGCTGTCCGACCCCGGTACTCGTCCGCCTCATGACGAATCTTCACATTCCAGTGCTTGACCTGCAGAACCATGCCCTGGCAGTACTCCAGCCGCCGCTGGGCCTTGTCGTATGCCTGTTTTTCCTCGATGCACGCCGGATGGCGACCGGCCACCGTCCGCATCTGGCAGGTGGCAAGCTGTGTCCGGGTCTCTGCGACCTTGTCGAACGCCCGCTTCACCTGGCTATCCCAGTACGCGGGACAATCGTGTTCCACCCAGCCGACGACGCGATGCAACAGCAACTGGATGGACTCCAGTGAGGCCGTAGCTTCCTGCTCGAAGGTCAACAGGGCCGCTTTGAACTCGCGGACGGCCTCGATAGATGTCACGCGCGCAGGACTGGACATGGCCGGATGTCAACTTGTTCTGGAGTCGGGAATTCGATGAGCTGGCGTCGTTCGCCAACGTCTGCCGCAGCGCCAGACTATCGCTGCTGAAGGTATTCCTCAATCCGCTGGGCCTTGCGGAGCAGGTAGGGAATGTGCTGATTATTGACTTCGACGAACTGAGCCAGCATCCGCAGATGCTGCTGGAACTCTTCGGTGAACTTCTTGTTTTCCTGATCTCGCCAGGTGGTGCTCAGCGCCTCGAGCCGGGTTGCGAGCATCGCGGCCTGATCCGAGAGCGTGGCGTTGAACTGCTTCAACTGCTGAGCGAACTGTCGCAGTTCGTCCGGGTCGACAATGGCTTGTGGCATAACTCTGGAAACGTCCCGCGTGAGGATTTCTCAACAGGTCAATTGCCAACTGCGTCTGGGCAGCAGGGTCGTTGTCGCATCGTAACGCCTGCCTGCCAGCTGTCACCAGCAGTCAGGCGGAGGAGTCCGCCGCACTGAGCGCCCGCAGGACTTCCGCCCCACAGTGCAGGAGGGAATCGAGGCAGACCTCAGTGGTTTCGGCTTCGCCGAGAATGGAGCAGATCGGTCCTCCGGCGGGAATTACGGTTCCCTCCCTGGGCACGTCGGCATATCCGGGAATCGTCTGCCAGGGGGTCGTGCACATCCACTGACTGGTATCCGGAACGGTCAGTTCACGGTCACTGTACACCACCACCTTGCCGACAATCGGCAGTCGCCCCGTCGCCGTCGCACCGTTGGCCGACACATCCGGTCCGTCGTACCCACTGGCGAGGCAGTGCTCCATCACGAGATTCAGCCCGGCGAGCGCCTCGATGACTTCGACGGAGCCGGTGTAGCGAGGATTGATCTCCGTCAGCAGGGGACGGGAGGGAGACTCGACCACGAAATCACACCCGAACAACCCACGCAGTCCAAAGTGTTGGGCGAGCACGATTCCCGTGCGTCGAATCAGGATCTCGGTCTCCGTGTCGAGCACCAGCGGCCCGATGGATCCACACCACCGAAACGGCGGGGCATTGAGCGCACACGTGCCCACCAGCTGGCGCGTCAGCCCCACGTACCGACACTGAAACGGATCCTGCTGAGCCAGAAACACTGCCGAACAGGTCTCGCCTGTCCCCCGCCTCTGATAGTAGTGCGGCTCGTCGCAGGTCGGGGAGCCGGTCGCCTGTTCATCCCAGATCGTCACACCTCGGCCTGCCGAACCATGCAGAGGCTTGAGCAGCCACGATCCATCGGCCCGCGGCGCGTCGGCAGAGGGGCGCACGCCGAGATGCGGAATCCGGAAGCGCCGCAACACCTCCAGCGTGCGTTGCGGATCGCGGACCGCGAGTACGGTGTCGGCATCGTTGCCCAGAATGGAATGCCGGGCCTCGATCGAGCGCAGTACCTCCGGATGATTCTCGAAGGCGCCCGTGTAGAGGACCGGTCGACCGGCATAGGGCTCCAGTTCGCGGATCAACCCCTCCGGATAGTCGTCGACCTGCCGGACCCCGACGACAGCCTGCAGATCGAGGTCGGCGAAACGATCGAGGCAGACCGGCCTCAGGCCGGATCGCAGCGCGCGGAATACGCAGCTGCGCGGGCAGACGCACCGACGATGACGAGATCGGGAACGGTTGTCACGGGTTGGTCAGTCGAAGCCGGGCCGGGCGACGGAGTTGGCGATGAAGAGGGCCTGAGCATGCAGTCCTTCGGTGTAGGAGTCGCTGGAATTACGATCAAGGACTTGTTAGATAACTGAGAGAACTTACGTTGACGTTCTCGCGCGCTGGAGATCTCTCTTGCGCACTGGACCCTATCGACGTGACAGGTCTGTGGAGTCGACTGCCGGTTCCACCCTCATCGTCGGTTCACATTCCACAGATTACAAGGGAGAAGAAGCATGGCCCTGTTTGTCGGAGAGTCCCTGGTCGGCGAAGGGAACGAGGTGGCCCATATCGATTTGCTCATCGGTGACAAGGACGGGCCTGCCGGAGTCGCGTTCGCGAACGCCTTGGCGACACAGTCGGCCGGGCACAGCAACCTGCTCGCAGTCCTTGAGCCCAATCTGGCGGTGAAGCCGTCGACCGTCATGATCACCAAGGTGACCATCAAGGGGGCCAAGCAGGCCGTACAGATGTTCGGACCCGCCCAATTTGCCGTCGCCAAAGCGGTCGCCGACTGTGTGGAAGCCGGGATCATCCCCAAGGATCAGGCCGACAACTGGGTCATCGTCTGCGGTGTGTTCATCCACTGGGAAGCCGAGAGCGACAAGAAGATCTTCGAGTACAACTATGCCGCAACCAAGGAGGCGATCGTCCGGGCTCTGAAGAACGAGCCGTCGGCCGATGAGATGCTGGCCAAGAAAGCCGACGCCAAGCATCCCTTCTCGGGAGTCTGAGGCCCACTCTCGATACAGTCTCCCGACTGTTGACCCCCTTCTCGTCCGACCATGCGACGGATTCTGATTCAGCTCGACACCGATCCGCTCCCGAGCAGTTTCGACCGCGTCGTCGCGTTGGATGCTGGTGCGGACGAGATCTTCGCCTATGGCGGTGTGACGCCCGAGAACGTCACACCGCTGGTGCACGGTGCGATCTTCACCCGGGCGCCGGCCGACCTGAAATGCACGGCGATTTTTATCGGTGGCAGCGATGTCGCGGCCGGCGCGGCCGTTCTGGCACGCATACGGGAGACCTTTTTCGGCCCGATGCGCGTCTCGGTGCTGCTGGACTCGAATGGCTCCAACACGACCGCGGCCGCTGCGGTGCGCGTAGCATCAAGTCACATCAGCCTTGCAGGCTGTCGCGCACTGGTGCTGGGGGGTACGGGACCGGTCGGCCAGCGCGCAGGTCAGTTGCTCTGTGCCGAGGGAGCGGCCGTCCAGCTCGCCTCTCGCTCTCTGGAACGGGCGGATCGCGTCTGTGCCGACATTCGGGAGCGCGTGGAGAGTGCCACGATCGAGCCTGTCGCGTTTCCCGGAATAGATCCCCGTTCAGCCCTGGAAGGCGTGCAACTTCTGATCGCCGCGGGCGCGGCAGGAGTCGAGTTGCTCTCCCGTCAGGACTGGGAATCGGCGGACACCCTGAGCGTCGCGATCGATCTCAATGCCGTCCCTCCACTCGGACTGGGCGGCATCGAAGTGATGGATAAGGGTGTTCGGCGCGGCTCTTCAACTGTTTGCTACGGAGCCATCGGGATTGGGGGTCTGAAGATGAAACTGCACAGGGCTGCGGTGGAGCAGCTTTTCCAGGCCAACGACCTCGTCCTGGATACGGCGGACATTTACCGGATCTCGGCGGACCTGAGCTGACCCGTTCCCCCCTGGGCCTGCAGCACGGCCTGCTGCCGCTGAGTTTCTCCGTCGAGAAACTGCAGGAGATCCTGGCTGGCCTCTTCGATGATGACCACTCGATGAGGCCGCTGTGGGTTGTTCCGGGAACGAACGATGCAGATGACTTCGGCGTCGCCACCGAGGCTGGCCGTGGCCAGAGCCCGCTCAGCAGCGAGTGCGTCGCGGTCCGTCGCGTCTCTGAACCCCGCGTCACTTCCACGGGCCTGCGCGGCGCGCTCCTGCTGAACGGTCGTCCCGTTCACTTCCTGCTCGGACCGCGCAAACACCTGTGGTTCGCCAGCCGAGGATGATGAGCGATACACCGCAGAGAGCCCGGCTTCGTCGAGCAGCGCATGCAGGGCGAGCAGGCCGGCGTAGGCACCTCGACTCCGTTCCGCGTCGGCTGCGATGCACACGCCAACAAGCTGCCCACGACGGTTGAACAGTCCACCTCCCGATCGCCCCTGGACCGGCAACCCGGTGCATTCGACGTTGTCGGGACCTTCGTAGTAGTTGAGGGCCGTCACCTGCACCTGTTCCTGGGAAGGCTGGACTCCGCCACTGCACCCGATACTGACGACCTGTTCCTGTTCGCGGGTTCGCCCATCCTTATCAGGCACTTCAGCCGTCGCGACGATCGAATCGGTGGGAATGGTGACGATCCCCACATCCGACCTCAGATCCACCTTCTCGAGACGACCCACATACCGCTGGACCTCACCCTCTCGAAAGAGGTCGACCTCGATCTTGGACTGCTCATTCCACCCTTCGAAGACATGCCCGCAGGTCATGATCACCGTCCGACCGGGGCGGGAGTCGATCGCGGTGCCCGAACCCACGATCGTCTGGTCGGCCACCATCACGTGGATGCGTACGCTGGCCTGCAGGGGGTCGCGGACGGGGAGCAGATTCTCCGGGGTGCGGGGCACGTCACTGATGTTGCCACGCACCACCACATCGTCGCCAGGCCCAGCTGCCGCGGTCTTGCCTCGCCCGAACAGCTTGCCCAACAGGCTGGGCCCGCCGGTCTCAGGGCCGCTCTGACGACTGGCTGGCTTCTCTCCGGCGGTGGCACTGCCAGTGCCGCCCACGAGGGCACGCTCGACCGGCGGTCGAGCCTCGCTGCCCTGCAGTTCGGCCGGAGGCGTGGTGATCGACTGACGAGCGGGCGGCTGAGAGACACCGGCGGTCGATGCCGTCTGCATCACCGGGGGATCCACAGGAATCTGCCCCAGCATCGCTCGGAGTTCCGCTTCGGTCGTCGCCCCGACTTTCCGCGAAACCTCCTGGCCATCGACCAGCAGGATGAACGTCGGCAACTGGGTGACGCCAAATCGCTCCGCCAGTTCACGCTCACGGTCGACGTCGACTTTGCGAAGGGAGTATCCCTGACGCTCGAGCCGATCCACAACCGGATCCATCTGCTGGCAGTAGTAGCACCACGAGGCGCCGAAATCCAGAACGACTCCCCGAGGCTCGCCACCCATCGCAGCGAGAGACGTCAACAGCACAGCCGAGAAAGTGCAAGTAGTCATTGGAAGTTCCTGAGCGCGCACCGGGAGCGAGCGATCGCTGCGCTGCGAGCATGTGCAGATTGTGGGATTTGACGACAAACCCGGTCAGGAGCCTGAGTGGACCGACAGAGTTGTCTGAGACTTGCGGAGAAGACAGGAGGTCGCGGAAGAAGGGAGAAGCGAAGTGGATTGGTCGCGGAGACGCGGTCAGGTCCAACTCTGCCCCGCAGAGTGAACGGCGCAGCGGGATGGGGTGCGATGAGCAGATCGCAGCATGATGGCCTCCTTGCCAGTTCTTGCAGAAACTACAACGTCGCGGCGGAGAAACTTACAACGTTTCACGTCGGGCAGCATCCGTGCTGGGGCGACGACTCCGGTTTTCCGGGACTTTGCAGCGTCTGGAGTGGAGATGGGATTGTCGGGTCAGATCATGGACCGGACAGCACGAGTAGGGAGCAGGTCCCATGCCAGATCCGCCCACTTCCGGAAATGGGTTGTGTACTTTTCAGTAATCGGACCTCTATAATCGCCTGTGACCTCCCCGGGGAATACCCACCACAACTGAGCCGCGTCTCACGCTGTAAGTGATTTCCCGGAGACCATTTGCCGCACTCCGGCCCCCTCTGGTGGAGGCCCGGCCCACCCCTTCCGATCCCGGACTTTCCACGGTGCCAATTCTTCATTCTCTGCTGGAGTCTCCGATGCCTTTCGTGGTCGCGAAGCGCCACGCCTTGGGGATGTTAATTCTCGGAGGAGCCGGGGTCGTGCTCTGCGGGTGCGGACAGAGCGAGCAGATTACGCAGTACAAGGTCGACAAGGTGGCTGCGACTCCGCGGGCAGTTGACTTCGAAACTCCGTCGGGAGACACCCGAGCCTGGTTCTTCAAGGTCACTGGACCGGAAGAGCAACTCGAATCGTCAGCGGCGTCGTTCTTCGATTTCGTCAGGTCCGTCCGATACGAAGATGGTGGACCGGTGTGGACTCTCCCCGAGGGCTGGAGCGAGACACCGGGCAGCGAAATGCGTTTTGCGACCCTGCGAATCGGCAGCGACGAACCGCCACTGGAGGTGTCGGTCATCCCCCTGCCGTTGAACATGGCCGACTCACAACAATACGTGGTCAGTAACATTGATCGCTGGCGGGGCCAGGTCGGTCTGCCGACGATGACTGCCGAGCAGCGACAGTCAATCAACCAACCGGCAGCGGATCTCACCTCGTCGGACTGGGAGGTGTCGCGGGCTGCGAAAAGCGAGCGTCCTACGACGCTGGTACGCCTCCGCGGGAAGACTCCCGAGATTGAGCAGGCACTTGTCCTCGGTGCCATCGTGATGCCCTCCCCCACTACGACAACGACCCCGCGTACAATCAGCGAGACTGCTCCCCGCGCCGCCTCAGCCTCCCCACCTGCCAGGGCCCCCGTCGCCAGCCCACTGACCTACGACGTTCCCGAAGGATGGGGACCGGGACGTGCGAGCACGTTTCGCAAGGCGTCGTTCTCCGTTCAAGATGGTTCCGAGGCGGTCGACATCTCGGTCTCGGTGGCAGGCGGGGACGACCTGGCCAACGTGAACCGCTGGCGCGGTGAGATCGGGTTGCCCCCGGACCTGACCGAGGCGCAATTGTCTGAGAACTCACAGACGATTTCCGTTGACGGCCACTCGGGGCTGTTCGTCGAACTCACAGGCGAGGAAGAGGCAACTCTCGGTGTCATCTTACGGCGAGATACCGAGCAGTGGTTCTTCAAGTTGCGCGGCAGCAGGGAGCTGGCGCTCCGCGAGCGAGACAACTTCGAGGCATTCGTCAAGTCGTTCAGGTTCGAATAGCACACTCAGATCAGCCTGATGCTGGGAAGAGGGCCGCTGACACGGCGGCAGTCAATGAATGGGACGCAGGTGTGCCTCCCGCGGAGACAAGCATGGCGACCGTCGATCAGTTGACAGACACAACAACGGGTGAGACCACGCCCACTGACTCACGCCATGATTCGCAGGGCCGACCGGTCACGGCCCGTCCGGCTGCCGCGCGGTGGCGACGGCTCCTCCAGCCGCTGGCTTCACTCAAGCTGACGGTCGCGCTGTTTGCGATGTCCATTGTCATCGTCCTCGCCGGCACCATGGCTCAGGTAAACCAGGACATCTGGGCCGTCATCAATTCCTACTTTCGCATCAACTTTTCCAGCCTCTTCAGCACCCGGTTCCCCTGGCTTCATCTCGGTGAGCTCTTCGTCTGGATCGACTCGCAGCTGTTTGCACCGGCCTCGTTCTTCCCCAGCAAGCCGAATCTCCCCAACTGGCTGGGGTTCTGGTTTCCGAAGGGTTGGCTGATCGGCGCGGTCATGCTGATGAATCTGGTGGCCGCGCATGCGGTACGGTTTCGGGTCCAGACGCGCGGGGCCCGGCTGTGGCTGGGCGTCGCCATTATCGCGCTGGGGTGTCTGGTCACGGCGCTGGTGATCGCGAGCGGTTCGAACACCGATGGACTGCAGTCGCAGACCTGGGTGACCTACGACACGTTGTGGCGGGTCATGCAGGTGTCGCTGCTGGCGCTGGCCGCCGCCGCCGGGTACGGTGCCTTCGGCAGCGAAGCGACCCGGGGGACGACGCGCTGGCTGCTGGGGACCGCCGCCTTGGCGTTGACCCTCGCCGATGTCAGCATGTTCGCCATCGGCCCGCTGGGCGACTCTTCGATGCGGATTCTCTACCAGTTGCTCAAGGGAACGCTGGCCGGCGGTGTCCTGCTCGTGGGCTGCGTCCTGGTGTTCAACAAGCGTGCCGGCATCGTGTTGCTGCATGGTGGCATCGGCCTGATGATGGTCTACGAAGTCCTGGTGGGGACTGCGCATGTCGAGAGCCGCATGACCATCGAGGAAGGTCAAGCCGTCAATTACAGCGAGGACATTCGCACGGCCGAACTGGCCATCGTGGATCGCACCGACGCCGACTCCGACACACACACCGTCATTCCGGCGTCCCTGCTGGCCGACGGCGAGACGATCGAGAATGCCCTGCTGCCGTTTGACGTGCAGGTCGTCGCCTTTTACCCGAACTCCGACCTGCGCCGCATCAGCACAGAAGAACTCGCCGGTGGCGACTTCACGAACCTCGCCACGACCGGTCACGGCGAGCGTCTCGTGGCCGAGCCGGTCCGGCCTACAGTCGGTACCGACAGCGAGGGCCGCGTCGACACGCCCGCCGCCTACGTGACCTTGCGCGAACGGGAGACCGGGAAGGACCTTGGCAGCTATCTGCTCAGCACGCTGCTGATGCCCCCATTCTTCGCCACCACTCCGGATACCATCCGCGTCGATGGGCGCGACTACGAGCTGAGCCTGCGGTTCAAGCGTCTCTACAAGCCGTATCAGATCGAACTGCAGGATGTCCAGAAGAACGATTACATCGGGACGAACACCGTCCGCGACTATCGCTCCATTATCCGCCTGCGCGATGCGGAGCAGCGGCACCGACTTCGAGCAGCGGATCTGGATGAACAACCCGTTGAGGTACGCGGGCGAGACATTTTACCAGAGCAGCTACCACCCGCCGGGCTCGCTCGGCAGCGGCTCGAAAGAGGCCACAGGGCTGCAGGTCGTCAGCAACACCGGCTGGATGACACCCTACGTCTCCTGCATGATTGTCGCGGTCGGCATGCTGGCACAGTTCACGCTCGTGCTGCTGCGGTTCCTCGATCGACGGCGGGGTCTTCGTCAGGACCTCCGGGACATCGAGTCCCCTGACCGGCCGGCACGTTCGAAGCCGCAGGATCGACAGGGCGCAGCGCCCGCCCGGACGAACCCGGGATCGCGCCGCTGGGTGTTACCGCTGCTCACGGTGTTGTTAACGACCGGGCTCTTCGCAGCGCTGGCCTCACCGCGGTCAACCAACCCCGAACAGATGCAACTGGATGACTTCGGTCGCCTGCCGGTGCTGTACCAGGGTCGGGCCCAGCCCATCGACTCGCTCGCCCGCAACTCCCTGCTGATGATCTCCGACAAGCAGACGTTCAAGAACTTTCAGTCGGAAGGGCGATCACGCGGCGCCATTGAGTGGCTGCTGGACGTCGTCGCCCGGGACGAGGCCGCGCTCGATCACCAGGTATTCCGTATCGAATCGCTCGAAGTCGTGGACATGCTCGGACTGGAACACCGTCCGGGACACTGGCGGTACTCCATTAGCGAGTTCCAGGACAAGCTGCAGGATCTCGACACGGCCATCCGGGCGGCCGAGGAAACGGCCGCCGACGAGCGTACGATGCTCCAACGCAAGATTCTCGACCTGGCCCGACGCCTGTCGACCTTCCAGAAGCTGCAGGTCTCGTTCCAGGACTTCGGGCACGCGGCTCCGCAGTTCCCCACGCCCGAAGAGATGCAGGCCGATCCTCAGGCGGCCAACCAGAAGATTCAGGACATTGGGCTCTTCCTGAGTGGCGCCAGCCAGCGTCTGCGGGAGATGAAGCTCCCTCTGCCCGTGCCGTCACAACTCGGGCGAGATGAATCTTCCATCTCAGAGGCCATGGGGACCGATTGGCTGGAGTATCCACTGGCCAGTGTGTATGCCGCTGTGGATGCCCAGATGGGACGAGGCGCAGCCCCCGCGTTCGAGAAGCTGAAGGCGATCCTGTCGGCGTATGCTGACGAGGATCCTGCCGGTTTCAACAGTGCCCTCAGCGACTATCAGAAGCTGTTGCAGGGCAACGATGTCGACGAACTCACTCCCCCGGGTAGCGGACAGCAGGTCAGCCTGGAGCGGGTGAACTTCGAGTCGTTCTTCAACCGGTTCGCGCCGTTCAACCTGGCTTCGTGGGTCTACGTTCTGGCGTTCGTGCTGGTGGCCGTCAGCTGGCTGGTCTGGACGGAGCCACTCAATCGAATTGCGTTCTGGATCATTGTCACGACGGCGGTGCTCCACACGCTGGCCGTGGCCGGTCGCATCTATATCTCCGGGCGGCCGCCGGTCACGAACCTGTACTCCTCGGCAGTGTTCATTGGCTGGGCTGCCGTACTGTTCGGCATCGGGCTGGAAGTCGTCTACAAGCTGGGTGTGGGCAACGTCATTGCCGCCGTCGCGGGCTTCCTCACGCTGCGGATTGCCCACGGTCTGGCAAGCGATGGCGACACCTTCGCCGTCCTCGAGGCAGTGCTCGACACCCAGTTCTGGCTGGCGACCCATGTCGTCTGCGTGACTTTGGGCTACGCAGCCACGTATGTCTCCGGCTTGCTCGGGCTCGTCTACCTGGTACGGGCGCGCTGACCACAGGCCTGACGCCCGAACAGGATCGTTCGCTGACGCGCATGAACTACGGCGTGCTCTGCTTCGCCATCTTCTTCAGCTTCGTCGGGACCGTACTCGGCGGACTCTGGGCAGACGATTCCTGGGGGCGCTTCTGGGGCTGGGACCCGAAGGAGAACGGCGCGCTGATCATTGTGCTGTGGAACGCCCTCGTCCTGCACGCCCGTTGGGATGGGTTGGTCAAATCTCGCGGCCTGGCAGTACTTACCGTGCTGGGGAATATCGTCGTGAGCTGGTCCTGGTTCGGAGTGAATGAACTGGGCGTCGGTCTGCATTCCTACGGCTTTACCGAAGGCCGACTGATGAAGCTAACGCTCTTCTGCGCCTCACAACTCTTGATCGCCGGCCTAGGCTGTCTCCCGCGCCGCTGGTGGAGGTCAACCGGAGGGAATGAGCCGACCTCCACGTCCCCCGCATGACAGGGAGTCGGAGGAGACCTGGCCGTCGAAATCGACCTGACCGCAACGAACGCCGGCGGGTGAACCCGCCGCGCAGTAACAGCACGTTCCCCGGAACGTGCGGAGAACATCCCTGTGAGGGAACTGGCCAACAGGTGCCAGGCAAGATGGCCCCCGGGGACGACCTTGGAGAGGCAGTCCTTACGCGCTTTCACGATCACCAGACAGTGCCGGGCGCGATGTGCCACTTGCGGACCATGAGCTCAGACGCGAGCTCGGCCGGGAGAGCAACGGGGATCAGGTCTTGATCTGGCGTCGCTTGGCGCGCCGCGCCTGTGCGCTGGCTGGCCGTTTACCGTGGTTTGCCTTCTTCAGCTTGCGTTGCGTCTTCGCCATATCGCCAGAGTCTCGATCTCAGTTTCGCAGGTTGTGAAGCATCACTTTAGCAGGTCGGAACCGGCTGACAAGTCGCGGCCCCGTTGGCGGCGACCGGTCGCACGAACACCTCTGACGCCTTTCGCCCCGATCTTTGCAGCAACTGGAGAATCTGGGTCAGCGTCAAAATGCCATCACAGGTCAGGGGCCCGTGCTCCATCCAGAACCGGCCACCGGGCTGGTAGCCCAGCGTCGCGCCGGAACGTTGCAGACCTTCGACGACCGCTTCGGATGTCGAGGCCACACAGGTCACATCGAACGGCAATGCACCAACCGCGGAAGGTTGAGCGGGTGCGGGTTCGTCGGTGCCCCACACTACAGCGGAGACTGCGGTTCGCCTCAGGGATCGGGCCAGAGCGCACAGCAGGGCCTCGTCGGAGACCTGCGTTCCGCGTTCATCCCACACATGACAGCCTTGGCCGTCGGGCTCGATCAACAGACCGAAATCGGCCTGGGACTGCGTCACCGACCTTCCCAGACCAGCGGCCCCGCCGGAAGGGCCTGCTCCCCGGCTCTCCAGCTCGGCGGGAATCAGTTCCATCGACAAGGACTCGCTCCACGCCGCCAGCGTCCGCATCACGGCCGGGTTTTTGCAGGCATAGACCACCCGGAGACCCGCGAGGTCGTGCAGGTGTTTCCAGAACGACGCCCGATAGGGGACCGAGCTATCGAAGAATCGCTGACGTCCGCCTCGCCGCGAAGGTCGCGCAATTGTCGCCGCGAAGCGGTCCTCCACGGCCTCCAACCGGCCGGGTTTCGACCACGGTGCCCCGCACTGTCCCACGAAGTCCAACCCGTTCCAGGCGGGAGGGAAGCCCTGCCCTCCGACGTACACGCCCCCGTCGGCCTGCAGATGGTGTACGGCGAAGCTCAGGCCAGGACGGCTCACTTGCCCCACATCCACGACCTCACACTCCATCCGCCGGAGGGCCGCAGCCAGGCCCACACACAGATCCGGCGATGATGTGCGGGAATCGTGACCGATGACGACCTGCGGGCCACGCGGCACATGAGTGGACGCCGGAACCAGCCCGCTGGCGAGATCGGAGACGGGAGCACCACTCAGAACGTGCTCTTCCCAGAGGACGCTGGCGAACGCAGCCCCCATGCGGGCGACCACGGCCCGGGACAATTGGTTGAGATAGACACCGCGGACCCCCTCGGAGGCGAAGAGCGATCCTCGCTGGTGACGCTGAGCCGTCGCCTCCAGCAACTCGAGCGTGGAATGTGGGATCTGCCCCGTATCCCGGCGATGTTCGCAGATGCGGCACTGGGGATAGAAGGCCGCCAGTCGGGCCAGGTGGACAGCCCGGGAGATCGGATGGTGCTCATCCGGACAAAGGTAGGTCGTGCGACCATCAAGAAGGGGAGCGGTGGTCCCGGTCCGCTGCTGACCGCACCCTGGCGCGGTCGCTGCCGTTTCCTCACCCGGACATCCCGGCAGCGCCACGAGGTCCGATTCGAAGCTGCGGCCGTCCATGGCACCATCCCAGCCGGAGAACATCGAGACTCACCCGTGGCGAGCATCTCGGGCCCTTCACGGTCGGGGGGACGATACGCCAGCGAGCTGCCGAGGGTCAATAACGATTGTTCCTATACCAAGAACGGCCACATTTCGTTGAAATCGAGTGAGCGACACCGATAGAATTGCCCCCGGTGTTGATTGAGTGCCCCAGAGCCTGCGTGCCCCCGACTTTAGCCTGCGTGCCCCGAAAGGTCATGAGTAAGCCGTCTGATATCAGAGTCACCGAGGCCCTCATCTCGTTCGAGCCCTGTCCATTCCGCATGCCGCTGAAGTTCGGTGGACGGGTGATGTCGGAATCTCAGCTCATCAACGTGGAGGTGACTGTTGAAAGTCGCTCCGGTCAGCATGCGACGGGATTCGGCAGCATGCCGGTGGGCAATGTCTGGGCCTGGCCCTCATCGCTGGTGGAGCCGAAACAGGCCGAAAAGGCCATGTGTCTGTTCGCCGAGGAGGCTGTCAGTCTCGTGAACGACTTCCCCGAGTCGGATCACGCGGTCGACATCGTCTACCACATCTCGGCCGAATACACCCACCTGGGCAAGTCGATCGCTCACCGGCTGGGACTCCCCGAAGCCGTGCCGCCCCTGGCGCAACTGGTCGCCGCCAGTCCCGTCGACGCCGCCCTGCATGATGCATACGGCCGGGTCAATCGCGTTAACAGCTATAACGCCCTGTCGGCGGAGTACATGAATTGCGACTTGTCCCACTACCTGGACGACCAGTTCGAGGGGGAGTACCTCGACCAGTACACCCTGCGGGAACCCAAGCCGCGAATGCCGCTCTATCATCTCGTCGGTGCCCTCGATCCCCTGACGGAAGGCGACATCGAGACGCGCATCAACGACGGACTGCCCGAGACGCTCAGCGAATGGATCGCAGCCGACGGGTTGACCCACCTGAAGATCAAGCTGAACGGCGACGACCTCGACTGGGACGTTCGGAGAGTGATCGCTGTCGACCAGGTCGCCACCGAGGCCCAGGCGGCACGCGGGTGCCAGACATGGTTCTACTCGACCGACTTCAACGAGAAGTGCGAAAACGTGGCCTACATCCTCGATTTCCTGGAACGCATCAAGCAGGAACGCCCCGGCGCCTACGACAGAATCCAGTACATCGAGCAGCCCACCCATCGCGACCTCAAGGCGCATCCCGAAAACACCATGCACCAGGCAGCCCGGCTGAAGCCGGTGGTGATCGACGAGTCGCTGGTCGATTACGAAGCCCTGTTACTGGCCCGCGAACAGGGTTACAGCGGCGTCGCCCTCAAGGCCTGCAAGGGGCAGACCGAGGCCTTACTGGCCGCGGCGGCGGCCCAGAAGTTCGGCATGTTCCTCTGTGTGCAGGACCTCACCTGTCCGGGATATTCGTTCCTGCACTCCGCATCACTCGCCGCCCGCGTGCCGACGGTCGCCGCCATTGAAGCCAACGGACGACAGTACTGTCCCAAGGCCAACAAGCGGTGGGCCCGGCAGTTCCCCGAAATGTTCGACATCACCGATGGTACTGTCGGCACCGAGGCCCTGTCCGGCATCGGTCTGGGGTTCTGACGGCCCCGGGCCCGGGACGCCGAATGACGTCCGGCTTCGCCGGCCGCTTGAGACCTTTCGCTCGGTCTACCACGACCTTTGCTGCCGAAGTTGCTCGTAGTTCTGCCAGGCCATCACACCGAACAGAATTGCGATGTACGTCTCACCTTCGCGATAGGCCCACACCGCGACGCACGCGGCCGTGACCAGTGCGATCATCGTCGCCCAGCGTTCCCCCGCACGCACGTTCATCGAGGTGCAGACGTCGCGACAGATATGACCACCGTCCAGGGGGAGCACCGGCAGCAGATTCAGCAATCCCCACCACACGTTGACGTAGAGCAGTTGTCCCACAACGAACGAAGACAGCGACAAGCCTCTTCCCGCGGTCTCCATGATCCCGACGCGCATCAACACCGGGATCAACAGGTACACCGCACCCGCCAGCAGGAATCCGGCCCCTGGCCCAGCCAGCGAGATCAGAATCGACCGGCCCTGTGTGAAGTTGTATCCGGGTGTGAACATCGCCAGGCCGCCGAACTGGTACAGGAAGATCCGCGGTGGATACCCGAACAGCATGGCCACCAGCGCGTGTCCGAGTTCGTGCACCAGAATCGAGACGAACACCACACCAACCCACGCCAGCAGGTACTGGGGACCGAAGTGGACCGTGCTGTAACCGAGCAGCACGGCCACGAGCCAGAACCAAGGCAGTACCCGGACAGGAATCCCGAACAGTGGAAACGTCAGGTCGTAGGGGGTCTGTTGGACCGGCCCAAACATGGCATATCACTCCGCGCAGACGGGAGCCCGAGGGGCTTGGCTCGCGCAGGATCGCACGACGGGTCGCACTTTATCGCACGAATCGGTAGTTGTCGACGGCCTGCGGTTGGGGTAGACTCGATCACCGACGCGGGTGTAACTCAGTTGGTAGAGTGTCAGCTCCCCAAGCTGCCGTATCACGACTTTCTGTCTCGGCCAATTATTCGTAACCTGCTTCTTGAATGCAAGTTGTGAGGAATGGAGACCTCTATCGTCGGGTCGAAATATCGCCCTTTGTAGTGCTGAATCGACCCACAATGTAGTGCATCACGTCGCCGGGGAGCGATAGAATCGACCCTCCACCGGGGCATGTGGAAGTGACCGTGACCGTCCGGGAGATTGCGTGCAAATTCACCCGGCTTCTCGCTCCGCCGTACCAATTTCAGTTGGTGACAACCGCCGTCAGGGCCTGCTAGTGCACATCTAACTGAAGTGTAGCCATCCCAGCTTCGGTTTGAACGGAGAAACTGATGCTGTGGAAGAGGGTTAGGTGGGGCAGGTCATCACCGGAGAGGGAGCGATGGCACCTTTCAGCATGGAGTTGCGTAGACGGGTTGTGGCGATTCGTCGAGGCGGTGCTCCGTCCCTCGACACGTCAAGGAAGCGTCTGGTCATTTCCACGTCAGCGATGGATTCGTCAAGAAGTTGTTCGCCAGATTACGAACCGCTGGGACACTGGAACCGGGACATCCGCCCGGCGCGATGCCCAAGCTCTGACCCGCCCCCACGGTTGATACCAAGGTCTATGTTAGGGTTTCAGTTGTCAACAGAGTCGCCGCACAAGGCCGCTGGAGCGTAGCGGAAGTGGACTTGTGCGGCGGGCGCGACTCCGGGGCCGGGGGGCAGTACCCCAGGGCACTGTGCGGCCGCACGGTGTTGTACTCCACGCGCCAACGCTCGATCAGCACCTTCGCCTCCAACAGCGTCTCGAAGATCTCACCGTTCAGCAGCTCGTCCCGGAACCTTCCGTTGAACGACTCGATGTAGCCGTTCTCCCAGGGAGAGCCCGGCTCAAGGAACAGCGTCTTGACTCCCACCTGCTCCAGCCAGCGGGTCACCTTGTGGGCCGTGAACTCCGCTCCATTGTCGCTGCGGAGGTACTGCGGCACGCCGCGTCTTACGAACAGGTCACTCAGACGCTCCAGGACGTCCTCGCTGTCCAGCCGTCGGCCCACATCGATCGCCAAACACTCCCGCGTGAACTCATCGATCAGCGTGAGCATCCGCAGCGGTTTGCCGTCACGAGTTCTGGTGAAGACGAAGTCGTAGCTCCAAACGTGATCTTGGTGGGCCGGACGCAGCCGCACACAAGACCCGTCGTTCAGCCACAGGCGCTCCGTTTCGGCTGTTTGGCCGGCACCTTCAGCCCCTCCCGTCTCCAGAGACGTTCGATCCGCTTGTGGTTCACCTTCCACCCCTCTCGACGCAGCATCGCCGTAATCCGGCGGTAGCCGTACCGTCCGTACTGACTGGCCAACTCGATCATCCGCTTCACCAGACGGGGTTCATCGCTGGGGACGTGACTGGCCCGACGCTGCGTCGACCGGGACTGGCCCAGGACCTGGCAGGCTCTGCGTTCGGAGACCTTCTCTCGTCCCAGAGCATCCCGGACCTGTTCCACGACCCTGCGACGCCTCGCCGGGCTTAGCAGTTTCCCGAGGCCGCCTCCCGCAAGATCGCCTTGTCCAGTTCCGCCTCAGCCAGCAGCTTCTTCAGCCGGCTGTTCTCCTTCTCCAGGTCCCTAAGCCGCCTGGCCTGGTCGACCTTCAAACCGCCGTACTCCTTCCGCCAGCGGTAGTACGTCTGCTCCGTGACCCCCAGCTTCTTGCAGACTTCGGGGGTCTTCTTCCCCTGAGCCAGCTCTACTTCCGCTTCACGCAGCTTGTGGATGATCTCCTCCGGACGAAATCGCTTTCTCGCCATGACCTGCTCTCCTGTGCTGGGTCCACCATGCCGAGACTGTACTCAACATCTGGACTCGATTCAGGGGGGCAGGTCAGTTGTCGGTCGTGGTGTGTGGGACCAGATGCGGGTACGACAACTGGCGGCTGCGTCAGCGGGCCCACAGGAGCGCGGCCCAGGGGGAATCGAACAGACTGGCGAGCGGCAGTCGCAGGTCGTCCCGGTGCCGTTCGATCTCTTTCCAGGCCTGTTTGCGGACCGACTTCTCCTGGGTCTGCAGCAGGTCCTCGATCGGATCCTGCAGTCCGTTGCCCAGTTCCGCGGCCGCCGAGCCACGCAGCTCTCCGACCTTGCGGACGTCCAGGTCGCCCAGTTCCAGATCGATGTTGACGACATCCGGTTTCAGCACGATCACCGGTCCCTGATCTTCAACACGGGCCAACTCCCACTGGAGGGAGCAGTCGGCCCGCAGCCGGAGCGACGCATCGGCTTCGGTACTGCCATTGAGCAATTTGACACCGAGATTCCAGTGTTCGAACCGCGCCAGCACTCGCACGCGCACCTCGGCCATCACCTCGAATGTATAACGGCCTTCACCGATCGGTTGCCAGTGCCTGACTGCGAGGTGAAACGTCTCATCGGGGTTGAGCAACGTCACAGTGTACTTTCGCCAGAACCCATGCTTGACCGACTTCTCCCGCTTGGAGATGCGGACGTTCAGTCCGTCGTTGCGAACCTTGAACCCTGAGAAGATCTCTTCGTGCTTGTCCCAGTGCCGACTGTCCTCAAAGGTCTGAGGCAGGGACGCCCTGACGATGTCTTCGACCAGTCTGGCGAGTGTAGGCGGCCGATCTTCGGGCTCATCCGCCACCACAGGGGAGTTCCCGGCGGCGAGCAGCACGAGTGTCGCGAGTAGCGGCGGCAGGGGCATCTTCGGGCGACCTCGCAGAGAAGTGAGCGGCGAGGATCATACGCCGAGAGCGAATCGACGCCAGATCAGTTTTCGCGGGCTGGCCGACTCAGGTCCTCAATGCGGTACAACTCAGTGCGCATCCTCAGGAAGATCGTGTCGTCCACAATTGCGGGGGAGGCGAGGCAGCCCTCCGGCAGAGAGTTTTCCGCCAGCAGGATGTACTCGCGACCGGGAGCAATCACCGATGTCTTGCCGTCTTCACCGGGGATGTAGATGCGGCCGCCGGCGTACACGGGAGAGGCCGAGAAATTCCCTCCGACCCGGGCCTGCCAGACCGTTTCGCCCGTCTGCGCTTCCAGGCAGCTGGCGACGCCCGTGTCGCTGATGCAGTACAGCAACCCGTCGACGAGCAGCGGCGAAGGCTTGGACGGCATGTTGCGTTTCTCGATCCACGCCACATGCGTCTCAGTGACGTCCCCCTCCCCTGTCGGCCGGACTGCCAGCAGCGTCCCCTTGCCGAAACCCGTGCCGATGAACAGCAGCCCGTCCCGATAGATCGGCCGGTTGGCCGTGGAGAACTCGGGATACCGGACCCGCCAGAGCTCCTTACCGGTCCGGACATCGTAGGCGAAGGTTCCCATCGACGTCGGGCTGATGAGCTGCGCACGGCCGTCCACATCGATGACGATCGGAGTCGCGTACGCCTTCTTCTTGTCACCGTCGTTGGTGCCGAAGTCGGTTGGCCGCGCTGTCTTCCAGACCGTGTCCCCCGACTGCTTGTCGAGGGCGACGACATACTGGTAGTCGAATCCATCGTAGTGACAGACGAGCAGGTCTTCCCACAAGACGGGTGACGATCCGGGCCCGCGGTAGTGATTACACTCCAAGTCGCGGCGGGACCACAGAAGATCGGCCGTCGCTGTGTCGAGACAGGCCAGGCCGCTGCTCCCCCAACTGAGGTACACCCGTCCCGCTTCGATGGCCGGCGTCGGCGAGGCATAGGTGTTGAACTTGTGTTTCTCGCGAGGGTTGGCGACCTCGAACATCAGTCGTTCGTGAATCATCTCGCCGCTGTCACGATCGATGCAGAACGCGAAGAGCTGCTTGCCATCGGGACTGGCCGACGTCAACCAGATCTGTGAATTCCACACGACTGGCGACGAGTATCCTTCCCCAGGGATGGCGATCTTCCAGGCGATGTTCTCGGTTTCGCTCCAGATGACCGGTACCCCGTGGGCGCTGCTGATTCCATCGCCCGTCGGCCCACGAAACTCGGGCCAGTTGTCGGCTGCAGCGGGCTGCGTCACGAGCAGACAGCTCATCAGCGAGTGCATGAATCTCTCCGGTTGTTCCAGGAGTCTCGAGTATAACGGCCTCTCGGGAGGCTCACGCCTCTCGCTCGTCCGAATTATGGCTCTTGATGAACCCTTCAGCCGCCGGCACTCGCCAAAGCGATGGATCATGGCGTGGCAGTTAGGGCAGACGATCGCCAAGTCTGCGAGTCGAGTCTTCGACAGGCCTTGTTTCGAAGCGAGAGGCTTCAGGTGGTACCTTCGCGAATTCTCCGCCCAACTCTTCGCCATATGTCTCGGCGAAGTCGAGGCCGCACCCGGGGACTTCACAGTGCAGTTGCCCGCCTTTTTCGAGTCCGTCCGAATCGCGTCGAAGCTGTCCTTGTCTATCTCTCGAATACAGGGAAAGTGGTTCAGGCCGGCGTCATTCCCGTTCCGTACTGACCGTTGCCGTTGCACGGCAGAAGGCTCACGTCTCCCGCTCGCCGCACTCCTGGCTCCTCGCGCTGCAGCCGCGACAGGTGGTTTGATAGCATGTCTGCTCTTGGTAGACACGCGAACGAGACTTCCTTCGTCGAATCTATGGCCAGTCATCCGCCATCACGCGCTCCGGTCTCCACGCCTGTTGTCGTCTTTGCTGCCGAGGCGGTGACCAAGGTCTACCAGATGGGAGAGGTGGAAGTCCCGGCGCTGCGGGGGGTCGACCTGCAGTTGTACGAAGGGGAGTTCGTCGTCCTGCTCGGCCCGTCGGGGAGTGGCAAGTCAACCCTGCTGAACATTCTCGGCGGCCTCGATGTTCCCACGACCGGCGTTGTGCGCTACCGGGATGAAGAGCTGACGGCCCTCGACGACGCGGCCCTCACCCAGTACCGCCGCAGGCATGTCGGCTTCGTGTTCCAGTTCTACAACCTCATCCCCTCGCTGACGGCCCGCGAGAACGTGGCGCTAGTCACAGAAATCGCCGATCATCCGCTCGATCCGAGAGAGGCGCTCGAACTAGTGCATCTCGGGGAACGCATCGATCACTTCCCGGCGCAGCTTTCGGGGGGGAGCAGCAGCGGGTGGCCATTGCGCGGGCCATCGCCAAGCAACCCGACGTCCTGCTGTGCGACGAACCGACCGGAGCGCTCGATGTAGAGACGGGCATAGTCGTGCTCGAGGCGATCGACCGGATCAATCGCGAACTCGGGACCACAACTGCGGTCATTACCCATAATGCCGCGATCTCGGACATGGCCCATCGCGTGATCTCGCTGAAGGATGGGCATATCGACGGCGTGCACGAGAACACCACCCGCATCGGTCCCCAGGAACTGCAGTGGTGAGTCGTGAATGGGTCAGGAAGAACGAGTCAGGGACGGCCAGACGCTGAGAGCTGTGCGCGCAGGAGAACACGGACCACTCAACTCATCCACTTGTCGAACCGTAAGCCCTCGTGTCCGCACTGCACCTGAAGCTGTTTCGCGATCTGCTGCATATGAAGGGGCAGGCGATCGCGATTGCGCTGGTCATCGCCAGTGGTGTGTCGGTCTTCGTCATGTCGTTGAGTACGCTCGAAGCCCTGAAACTGACGCGGGCTACGTACTACGACCGTTATCGGTTCGCCGACGTCTTTGTGCAGCTCAAGCGTGCTCCGCTCGCGCTGGCCGATCGAGTTGCCCAGATCCCGGGAGTGGCTCAGGTCGATGCCCGCGTTGTGGTGGACGTCACTCTCGATATTGAGGGGATGTCGGAACCGGCCGTCGGCCGTCTGATCTCGGTGCCCGGAGACCGGCACCCGCGTCTCAACGATCTGCACCTGCGGGCCGGACGCTGGGTGGAGCCCGGACGTCGCGGAGAAGTACTCGCCAGCGAGGGGTTTGCGGGCGCGACGGCTTTCATCCGGGCGACACCTTCAATGCTGTTCTCAACGGCCGGTTGCAGACTCTGACGATCGTGGGCATCGCCCTCTCGCCGGAGTACGTCTATCAGATTCGCGGGAACGACCTGGTTCCGGATGATCGCCGCTTTGGTGTGTTCTGGATGGAAGAGGAACAGCTGGCAGCCGTGTTCGACATGGAAGGAGCCTTCAACGATCTGTCGGTGCAACTGCTGCGGGGTGTCTCCGAACGGGAGGTGCTCACGCGGATCGACCGCCTGGTCGAACCATACGGGGGTGCGGGAGCATACGGCCGCGACGAGCAGATCTCGGCCCGGTTCCTCGACAACGAGATCACACAGCTCAAGGGAACGGCGCTGATTGCGCCCCTGATCTTTCTGGGCGTGGCCTCGTTCCTGCTGAATGTGGTCGTCACCCGGCTGATCAGCACGCAACGCGAACAGATTGCGGCGCTCAAGGCCTTTGGTTACTCGAATTGGGAAGTGGGGGGGCATTACCTGCTGTTCGTCGTCCTGATCGCGCTGGTCGGAACAGCGCTGGGGACCGCTTTGGGCGTCCGGCTGGGCCAGGGGATTACCGGGATGTACGCCGAGTTCTATCACTTCCCGGTGATTCTCTACCGCTTCGATCCGGCCGTGGTGTCGTGGGCCATCGTCGTCAGTCTGATGACCGCGGTGGTCGGAACGCTGGGGGCCGTGTGGACCGCGATCCGTCTCCCTCCCGCCGAGGCCATGCGGCCCGCGCCTCCGGCCCAGTTTCGCGAGACGCTGCTCGAACGACTGGGCTGGTCCCAGGTGCTCTCGTCGACAGGACGGATGGTCGTCCGGGAACTGGAGCGCCGGCCGATGAAGGCGCTGCTCGCGACGCTGGGCATTTCCTTTGCCGTCGCGGTGCTGGTGCTGGGCAATTTCGGCATGGATGCGGTCAACTACATGATGACCTTCCAGTATTTTGTCACTCAGCGGCAGGATGTGAGCGTCGCGTTCGTCGAGCCGCTGACCGCTTCGGCGGAATACGAACTGCGCCATCTGCCGGGAGTCCTGCGCTGCGAAACCTATCGGACGGTGCCGGTCCGGGTGCGGCATGGCCAGCGTTACCGCCGCACCGTCCTCATGGGACTCCCCCGGGAACGGGAGCTGTATCGACTGATCGATGCCGACGAGAATGTCGCGAAGCTGCCCCCGGTGGGCATCATGTTGTCCGACAAGCTGGCCGAACTGCTGGGCGTCACGCAGGGAGAAACGGTCATCGTCGAGGTGCTCGAGGGACAGCGGCCAGTGTGGGAAGTCCCCGTAACGGCGACGATCGCGGAGTTTGCCGGCACGAACGCCTACATGGATCGTGAGGCACTCGCCACCCTGCTGCGTGAAGAGGGGAGCATCTCGGGGGCCCACCTGCGTGTCGATGCGACGCGGCTGGATGAGCTGTACGATCAGCTCAAGCACACCCCGCGCGTCGCGGGCGTCACCATCAAGACCGCCGCCTATCAGAGCTTTCAAGATACCGTGGCGGAGAACCAGCTCCGGTTCCAGTCGTTCAACGTCATGTTTGCGTGTGTGATTGCCTTCGGCGTGGTGTACAACACGGCCCGGATTTCGTTGTCGGAACGGAGTCGCGAAATGGGGACGTTGCGCGTGATCGGCTTCACGCGCGGAGAGATCTCGGCGATTCTGCTGGGGGAACTGGCGATCCTCACGCTCGCCGCGATTCCCCCCGGATTCGCCATTGGCTACGGTTTCGCGTGGCTGGTGACGAAGAGTGTCCCGGCCGAACTGTTCCGGTTTCCACTGGTCATCAGCCTGCGCACACTGGCCTTTGCCGCGGCGGTGACGCTGCTGGCGGCGGCTATCTCGGCCCTGATCGTGAGACGGCGACTCGATCGTCTCGATCTCGTTTCGGTGCTCAAACAGCGGGAGTAGACACCATCGTTACCACTGTGCGACGTTCTCGACTGGGGACCTGGCTACGGCGCTCGGCCATCTGGGGGGTGGCGCTGGCGGTGCTTGGGTCGCTCGTGTTCGCGTTCCTTCCCAAGCCGGTTGGTGTCGATCTGGCGACCGTCGAACTTGGCCGGCTGCGCGTCACGGTCGATGAAGATGGACAGACCCGCATCAAGGAGCGGTATGTGGTCTCCTCACCCTTGAGCGGCCGGTTGTTGAGGATCGGCCTGGATGTCGGGGATTCGGTCGCGGCGGGCACGACCGTCATGGCCCGCATCGAGCCCACCGATCCCGACCTGCTCGATCCGCGTGCGCAGGCCCAGGCGGAAGCCCGTGTGAAGGCGGCGGACGCTCGGCTGCAGCAGTCGGCCAGTACACTCGAAAAGGCGCAGGCAGCCCTCGACTATGCGGAGTCGGAAGTGGCCCGTATCCGCCGGTTACGCGAGCAGGGCGCGGCCACACCCTCGCTGATCGAGGAGCAGGAGATGAACTTCCGGCTGCGCACGCAGGAGTTTCGCGAGGCGACGTTCGCGCAGGAGATCGCCCAGTTCGAACTCGAACTCGAACAGGCCGCCCTGCTCCGCACGCAGTCGGAGAACACCACTCCCGATTCGGCGAGCTACTTCGAGATTCGGGCTCCGATTTCCGGTCGCGTGCTCCGGGTGATGCAGGAGAGTGCCACCATCGTTTCCCCCGGGATGCAACTCGCCGAGGTGGGCGAGCCGTCGGATCTCGAAGTGGTTGTCGATGTGCTGTCGAGCGACGCCGTCAAGATCCTGCCGGGCGCACGAGCCGAGCTCGACCAGTGGGGAGGCAGCTGGCCACTCCAGGCCACCGTGCGGCTGGTGGAACCGTCCGGCTTCACGAAGGTCTCGGCCCTCGGTGTCGAGGAACAGCGTGTCAACGTCGTACTCGACTTCCTCGATCCACCGGAACAGCGTGCTACCCTGGGCGACGGCTTCCGTGTCGAGGCACGCATTGTCATCTGGGAAGAGCCGGACGTCATCAAGGTCCCGACCAGTGCGCTGTTTCGGTACGCCGCAGACTGGGCCGTGTTTGCCGTCGACACGACGACCGCGACGGCCAGTCGCCGCCTGGTGGAGGTCGGCCGGCAGAACGGACTGGAGGCGCAGATCCTCTCGGGCCTGGAGCCTGGAGAGCAGATCGTCACACACCCCAGCGATCAACTCGACGAGGGTGTGCAGGTCTTCGTGCGATAAGTCTCCGCCGACCCGGGCCGGCTCCGCAGTCCGTAGGGCCGCGGTCTCACACCTGCGGTTCGGTCATACGCATGGGATCGAGGGCCTCGTTGCAGTGTTTCGGGGGGCAGAATGTCTCTGTTCCTCGCACAACTCGCGGATCGTCTTGCCGGACTTGAAGGCTTCCTTGGCCAGCGCCGCCGCTTTTTCGTAGCCGATGTGGGGGTTCAGGCTCGTCACCATCGACAGGCTTTTCTCGACCGAGGCCATCGCAGGCCTCTTCATTGGCCTCAAGTCCCTCGGCGCACATCTCGACGAACGCCTTCGTGGCGTGTCGCCAGCAGCATGATGCTATTCGAGTGTCGTCTGTCCCATCACCGGCATCATGATGTTGAGCTGGAACTGCCCGCCCGTCGCACCGCTCAGCGTCACGCAGCCGTCGTTGCCGATCACGCGCGCCGCGAGCCTGCATCAGGCTTTCGCACATCACCGGATTCACCTTGCCCGGCATGATCGAACTGCCGGGCTGCAGGTCGGGAATCATCACTTCGTAGAAATCCGCAGCGCGGACCCGAGCCGAGCCAGCGGATGTTGTTCGCCACGTTGAACAGCGTCATGGCGATCGCCTTGCAGTTGGCCGTGGCACTCGACCAGTCCGTCGCGCTGGGCGTTCGCCTCGAAGTGATTGGCCGCCTCGACGAAGGGGATGCCCGTCTCCTGGGCGAGCATCTGCGCGACACCCGGCGGCCAAACTCGGGATGCGTGTTGATGCCCGAGCCGACGGCAGTGCCGCCGACGGGCAATTCCAGGACCGGCCGTGCACGGCTCGCTCGGCCCGCTCGACCGACAGCTGCGATCTGCCGCGCGAAGCCCCCGAACTCCTGGCCCAGCCGCAGCGGCGTCGCGTCGGCCAGGTGCGTGCGGCCGATCTTGATGATCTCGTCCCACTCCTTGGCCTTGTCCGCGCAGCACAGTCGTGCAGACCGCTCGCAGTGCCGGCAGCAGCTGCTGCTGGATCGCCATCGCGACCGCCACGTGGATCGCCGTCGGAAACGTGTCGTTTGTGCTCTGGCCCATGTTGACGTGGTCGTTCGGATGGATCGGCTTGGCCGCCGCGAAACGGTCCCCGCCCATGCATCTCGATCGCCCGATTGGAGATGACCTCGTTGGCGTTCATGTTGCTCGACGTGCCCGAACCGGTCTGGAAGACATCGATCGGGAACTGGTCGTCGAATTTGCCGTCGGCCACCTCGCGGCAGGCGGCCAGCATGGCGTCGACCTGGGCGTCGTCGAGCGGGTTCTTGCCCGAGCCGGTCAACTTGCCGAGATCGCGATTGGCGACGTCCGCAGGCCAGCTTCACCAGCCCCATGGCGTGGATCAGTTCGGGATGCAGCGGCCAGCCGGAGATCGGAAAATTCTCGACCGCCCGCTGAGTCTGGGCACCGTAATAGGCCTGGGCCGGCACCTGCACGTCGCCCATCGAGTCCTTTTCAATTCGAAAGTCGTTCATTGGTCCGAGATCCGTGAAATCGTGGCGGGTTGGTCAGGCCGAAGTGCTGTGATTGTAGTCATTCGAAGACTAGGATTTGAGTGTTCCGAGTGGCTGATTCGACCGATGCCGCTGATTCGTTTTGTTCACTGCGTGGGCACCCAGAACAGAGGCACCCCGAGACTGAGCAGGCGTGCAGGTGGGAGATGGCCTTGAAATCGTGGTGGGCGAAGCTGTGGGACCGGAATGGCATGTCCCCGCTGACGGAGTCGGTTCCGCAGTCGGTGGTCTACCTTGACGACCGCGACATCTTCATCTGCTCGCACGTCTTCTGCACCGATCGTCGCGACGGACCTTCAGAGCCGATCGCGCGTTTCCCGCTGGCGGTCACGGCATCGCAGGCGGGCGCGGCAATACTTGGCGCCTTGTTGAACGTGCGCGCCCCGCTCCCACCCGACAGCTACGAACGAACAGTCCAGCAGGCATTTGCACAGATGGGAATCGACACGTGGGACGCGTTGGAGAAGCGCTTCTGGCACATCATCATCTGGCAGGAGGAGGAAGGGCTGATCCGGTTTCAGACAACCCGTCGTGCCGCCGGTGGCGGCTATGTGTCGTTTGTATCCGACTATTCCGAACGGGCTCGCCGGGACGAACACGAACTGGGAGCAGCCGCGTTGCGGGCCCTCGAGACTCTGAACAGAACGCCCTACGCTGATGCGCCAAGTCACACGTGACAGTCCGAGCCGCGTTCTCGCGGGGCGAATGCGTATAATGTCAGCAATGAGACTCCAAAGGGCCACGGGGGCGGGCCACGCTTGTCCGCCTCATCCGCGTTGTCCGCGGTCCTTGCGGCACTTTGGACGAACCATCCAGGGAATGACACGATGGCTCGCAAGACTGGGAAGAAGAACACAACCAGACGCACTACGTCGACGGCAGCACGCAAGGCCGACCGCCCCCGGCGGTCCAAGGCCGATGCCAACGGCCAGCCGCAGACGATCGGCCGGTATCTCATCGAACGATTGCAGCACTATGGGGTTGAGGACGTCTTCGGCATCCCCGGGGACTTTGTGCTCCACTTTTACGGGATGCTCGAGGAAAGCCCGATCCGCGTTGTCGGCTGTACGCGTGAGGATAATGCCGGCTATGCCGCGGATGCCTATGCCCGCATCAACGGGCTCGGCGCCGTGTGTGTGACGTACTGCGTCGGCGGTCTGAGCCTGTGCAATTCGATTGCCGGTGCGTTCGCCGAGAAGTCTCCAGTCGTGGTGATCAGTGGTGCGCCCGGGATTGCCGAGCGAGAAGCGGATCCCCTGCTCCACCACCGGGTCCGCGACTTCAACACGCAGCGCGAAGTGTTCGAGAAGATCACGGTCGCCAGTGCCTCGCTGGACGACCCGCTGACGGCCTTTCGCGAGATCGATCGCTGTCTTGAGGCCGCCGTCCGCTACAAGCGACCGGTCTATCTCGAGATCCCCCGCGATCGGGTCGAGGCCGAGGCGCTGTATCCGCACGAGGCGCTGGTCACGCACCTGCAGAGTCACCCCGAGGCGCTGGCGGCATCGTTGGGGGAAGCGTCTGAACGCATCTCCACCGCGAAGCAGCCGGTGCTGATTGCCGGTGTTGAGATCCATCGGTTTGGACTGCGCGAGCAGGTCTTGAGGCTGGCCGAGAAGAACAATATTCCGATGTGTGCCACGTTGCTCGGCAAGAGCGTCGTAAGTGAGAAGCATCCCCTGTACCTCGGCGTGTACGAAGGGGCGATGGGACGTCAGTCCGTCACGCAGTTTGTCGAGTCGAGCGACTGTGTTGTTCTGCTGGGGACCTTCATGACGGACATCAATCTCGGCATCTACACGGCCCGACTGGATCCGGGGCGGTGCATCTCAGTAACCAGTGAAAAGCTCCGCATCGGGCATCATCACTTCCACGATGTGTTGCTCGGCGACTTCGTGGCGGGGCTGGCCCGCGCCAAGCTGAAGGCCAAGCCCAAGTCGTCCCTGCCTGTCCGGGTGGAGCGCCCGGCCGGCGTTTTCGGAGACGATGACCCGGTCACCATTGCCAGCCTGTTCGACCGTGTCAATCGAACACTGGACGACGAGATGGTCGTGATTGCCGATGTCGGCGATTCGCTGTTCGCGGCCAGCGATCTGACGATTCACAAGCACACCGAGTTTCTCAGCCCCGCCTACTACACGTCGATGGGTTTCGCGATTCCGGCGGCTGTGGGAGTCCAGACCGCCAACCGGGACCTGCGCCCCCTGGTGCTGGTGGGTGACGGGGCATTCCAGATGACCTGTCTGGAACTCTCCACCGCGATCCGGCACAAGTACAACCCGATTGTCGTCGTGCTCAACAACAAGGGCTACACGACCGAACGGTTTCTGCGCGATGGGCCCTTCAACGACATTCTCAACTGGGACTACCACCGCATCAACGACCTGCTCGGCGACGGCTGGGGTTTCGAAGTGCACACCGTGGGAGAACTGCATCAGGCAATGAAGGCGGCCCTGGCCAACGAGGATGCCTTCAGCCTGCTTAATGTGCACCTCGCCCCCCACGACATCAGTCCTGCCCTAG
This sequence comes from uncultured Planctomycetaceae bacterium, assembly GCA_963715185.1. Classification (GTDB taxonomy): domain Bacteria; phylum Planctomycetota; class Planctomycetia; order Planctomycetales; family Planctomycetaceae; genus CAVPPT01. Next base: position 335,263 of record CAVQRG010000002.1, on the reverse strand, counting down.
ACCGGCTGGCCCAGCGGATGTCCAAGGCGATATGAGCCCCGTCGGCACCACCCGTTCCCCCGCGGCTCGACCATCGGGACGCGGCTCTACTTGAGGGTTCTGCCAAAAAACGCATCCGCCGCTTCGATCATCTCATCGAACCAGACCTGTTTGCCAAGAAACGGATGGGGGGCGTTCTTAATGACAGTGAAGCCGGTCGGGATGTCCAATTCGTCCATTCGCCGGCGAAACTCGTCTGCGTGCGTACTGGGGTCGTCTGTTTCGCCCGAGATGAACCAGCAGGGCGGGTCACTTTCATCCAGATGATGCAGCGGCGATGCGAGGCGATATGTTGCCGGCTGGTCCTCGTACGCGCCGCCGAGAAATTGCCTCCAGATCTGGCCCCGATCTTTGGTGCTGGAGATTTCTCGCGTGCGCTGCGACTGCATGTCAGTCTGCGCGCCCATCGGCACGGCCGCCTGAATGGCACTGCTGAAGTCTGCACTCCCACCGTCGCCTTCAAGCTCTTCTGCCCCGGCGGACGTTGCGAGCAACGCCGTCAGGTGGCCGCCTGCGGAAAGTCCGATTGCGCCGATGTTCTCTGGATCGATGCCATACTCTTTGGAATTCGCCCGCAGAAATCGGACCGCTGCCTTGCAATCGTGGATCGCTGCCGGAAAGGGTGCCTCGCCACTGAGGCGATACGAGATGGTGGCCGTGACATACCCGCGTGCCGCGAGCGCCTGGGCGACCTTTTCGTGACTGGTCCGATTGCCATTCGCCCAGCCTCCGCCGTGAATGCACACCACCGCGGGCAACTCACCCCATGCGCCCTTGGGCCGATAGATATCCATCTCCAGTGTGCGCTCGCCATAGCGGGCGTAGGTCACATCAAGCTTCGCGTTCAGACTGCTCAGCGTCTCCGGCGAAATCTCGGTTCTCCCGTCAACAGAACGTTGCGGCACCTCGCCGGCTGGACGGGCGTCGTGCCGCATTTCTTCCTGAAACAGAATCGCCATGCCACGCAGCTTGCGGGTGATGTCGCCGTTGCGCACCGGTTCGGACTCCCCCGGATCCGCCGCGAGATCGTAAAGCTCCAGACCTGGATTCAAATGGAGTTTCCAGTTGCGCCAGCGTACGGCTGCCAGTGCCCCCTGGCTGCCATGGTAGAAGAAGGCGTCGTTGAATTCGTTACGATTGATTAACGGCGCCCATTCGCCGGGGGGATTCCACCGCCGCCGAAGTGGGATGGACGCGTTGAGCGACTTCTTCATCGCTGGAGGCGGCACGATTGTCGATTCACCCTTCAACAGAGGGCTGATGTCGCGCCCATCGATCACGCGGTCCTGCGGAACTGCGATCCCTGCGAATGTGGCGAGCGTCGGATACCAGTCCATTGCGCGCACGACCGTCGACGATTCGGCGCCCGCCTGCAATCCCAGCCCCGGCCCCCACGCGATAGCCGGCACACGAATCCCGCCTTCATAGGTCGAAAGCTTGTGTCCGCGTATCTTCTGCTGCGGCGTCCGTCCCGGTCCGCGGCCATTGTCGGATGCGTAGATGACGATCGTGTTGTCATCGATGTCCAGTCGTTTCAGCGTATCGAAGATGCGGCCTACGTTGTGATCGAGTTCCTGGATCGCGTCACCATATTCGCCCCATTCGGAACTGCCTTTGAATTCTTCGCTCACGCCGAGCGGATTGTGAAGCATGGTGTGCGGCAGATAGACAAAGAACGGACCCTCCCGGTGCTTCTCGATGAAGTCGATCGCCTCGTCCGTGTAGAGCCTTGTCAGTTCTGCGGGATCGGCTGGACGCGTGACGACATCGCCGTTTCGCATCAGGGGCACGCCTCCCTCGTCATCGAAATAGACAACCTCAACCGGGTCGAGATTGTGCAGCAGTCCGAAATAGTAATCGAAGCCCTGATTGCGGGGCAAGAACGGCCCTTCAAAACCGAGATGCCACTTGCCGATGCAGGCCGTTGCATAGCCGCCTGCTTTGAGCAGCTCGGCAATCGTCAGTTCGTCAGAGTGAATGCCTGATCGCGAATCTGCGCGATGCACCCAGATCTCGTTACCAACTCGCCTCGGATAACACCCGGTCAGCAGGCCTGCCCTCGACGGGCTGCAAATCGGGGCCGCGGCGTAGTAGTCCGTAAAGCGCGTCCCGCCGTCTGCCATCGCATCGATGCGAGGCGTCTTGACTTCGGATGCGCCGTAACAGCCCAGATCGTAGTACCCCTGATCGTCCACAAAGATGAAGACGATATTCGGTGGTCGATCGGAAGCAGCGTCCGAACACGTGGGGCACCACCAAAGAAGCACCCCCGCCAACAACACCATGCCGATCAGGCCAGATCGTCTCATATGTTTCATGCGATTGAATGCCGTAATGTGCTCAGTGTGGAAAGGCTCCTGGCCGACGTCGTCTCATTGCGATCTGACCGCTGCGTCTTAACCATTGCGACCGCCCAGTGATGGTGCTCAGTCTTCAGGAACGTGGCTCCGAAATGGCGACCGTATCTGTTCCGCTTGATGATCCGCTGCCAGGTTATGTAGTTCGTACGGGTCAACTTCATGGTCGTAGAGTACCTCCGATCCATCTGCATAGCGAATGTATCGCCATCGTCCCGATCGCAATGAGAAGCGGCCTTCGCCGTAGGTGGATACCGCAGGGTGCAGCCAGCTTGCATGCGGAGCTTCGAGCAACCGCGAAATGTTGTGGCCATCCAGAGTCTGCCTCGGGAACTCCAGTTGGCAGCGAGATTTCAAGGAAGAGCACAGGTCAATCAGGCTGATCGTGGCATTGCACCAATCTCCGTCAGGTGCTGATGCAGTCCCGTCAGGAGAGCGGCTCGCGTCGGACAACAGCGTGCAGTTTTGTAGAGCTGGGAGAATCGCGGTCCTTCGCGGGCCAGGCGATCGATGTTCGGCGCTTCCATCTCGCCGCCGCAACAACCAATGTCCGAGTAACCCATGTCGTCGGCCATGACCAGAACGATGTTGGGACGCTCAGTTCTCGCCTTACAGTAAACCGTGCAGCAGAGGACGGCAGCGGCAAGACGAATAATGAGTTGTGCAACGAGATGCTTCATTGATCGTTGATCTGCATTCCGCGACGACTGCCACAAGTATGCTGCAATTCGCGGCGGATGGTCAACGTTGCCCCTGCGAAGAGCGCACGCCAAGTCCATGGTGCAAGTGCCCCTGAGCCTCGCACCAGTTGCCGTGTCGCGCCGTTGCAGGTCGGCGTGATCCAGTCTCCAGCGGCTCGACCTGTGTCCAGTCGGCTGTGCCTGCAACGGAAGCGTTCACAGCAGTCAACGCGGTGTCGCCACGGCGACTCGTCAAGCGTCAGCCCGCTAGTCGTTCAGCAGCCCCGCCTTGATCAGGTCGCGGGCCCTGCCAACATCGCTCGTTTCACCTCCTCGGTCCGGTGCGGCGCTTTCGTCGAAGCGAAATTCATCGAGCAGCTTCGCAATGTCGTCGCTGGGGCTCAGCCCTTTCAGGAATGCCTGCCATTGGGCACCCTGGGCATCGCTGAGTGCCTCGCGCCACAAGACATAGTCCGCCAGTGCCCTCTCCTTCAGGATGGTCCGGCCGAAGTGTTTCTGCTGAAATGCGACGTCCGGTTCGCTCCAGGCGGCAAACAAGAGGGGTGGCAAAATCTGTTGGGTTACACCGTCCGGCAGTTGCAGTTGTGCCGTGTATTCCAGCCAGCCATTCTCGGTCCATATTCCGTTGGTCGCGAACGGGGCCCGCGACGAGCGGAAACGCACCTGGAGTTCGTCGTGCCCTGCGAATTCATACCCGATGGCACGAACGGCCAGTTGCTCGAGAGCATCATCGGGCGCGAGACGATCGTCGGAACCCTGCAGCGACTCGACGATCTCCGCATACCGCTCGGACTGCATGGCGAGTCGGCTCAGTGAGTCCTCGAACGCCTCTTGATCGGCGAGTGCCGGAAAACGCTGAAGCAGCGCATCGAAATCGGCCAGGCCAAACCGGCGGGCGGTCACCTCCTTCAGCACGGCGGCGGCCTGTGGTCCTCCCTGACGCAGCGCCGGAAGTTGCTCGAGTTCGAGATAGTCGTGTTCGAGGGCATACTGCACGCAACGGGCCAGCAGTGCCAAGTTGCGGGGCCCCTCGGCATCATCCCGGCTCGTGGCGGAATGGGCCGACATCAGCAGGATCACGTCCTTCAGGTCGCGGCGAATTCCGTCATCAAGTTTGTTGCCGATCTGCTCGGCCAGTTCGGGATCGTTCGCCTCCTGCCCAACCCAGTCCATCGCCAGGTCCACCAGTTGATCGACCGCCTGCAGCCGCTCTTCAAGCCTCGTGGCGAGTTCGTCGGAGCCGCGAAATCGCTCGCTGTAGTACGTCAGCGAACCCAGGGATGTGGTCCAATGTCGAAAGTGACCTGCGCCACCGATGTCATCGGGCAGCATTCCCGAGAACGTTCCCTCCACTTCGCGACGACCATCTTCATGGACGATCACGGCACGTCCATACGCTGCGGCCAGACGCTCGAGTTCCTGCTGGGACGGCGGCTGGTCATCCGTCCCGCGAACGATCAGCCGGCGATGCAGCCGGCCTGAGTCGACCTCCATCTCAAGTTCGTAGCTCTGCCGGGTGCAGCCGACACAGAGCACGGAACACAGCACCGCGACACCCCCGGCGATTCCTTCCCGCATCAGTTCATTCCCGCAGTTGGAGACCTGCCCGGACGCGGGGCTTGTAGTCCGTCGAACAGCCCCCCAAGCAAACCGATCCCCGTCACCGATGTTTTATTCCCTCCTCGGGCCCGCGGAATAGGAACTCGTTGCAGCCCATGCCGCCACCGCAGGTCTTCAACTCTTCGAGCAGGAACCCTTTCTCATGCATGGCCCGGAATACCTCCTCGGGTCTGGCCACCTCGAACGGCCAGCCGCCCACCCAGTCGACGAGGTCGTACCAGCGATGCATGCCGCGGGCATCGGGGGCCTGCAGCCGCCTCCCGAGTGACGAGAATTGCCGCAGAGGGTTTCGCAGCAGACACAGTTCGAGCAGCGCGGCGATCAGAGTCACCACCACGCGATGCAGCAGCAGCACTCCGCCCACGAGGAGGACCAGCAGCGGTTGCAGCCAGCTCGGCAGCCGATGGTAGAGCTGCTTGACTCCCCTCCACCGCTCGCTGATCTGTCGCTGGTCGTTGTAGATCGCCACCCAGAGCTGCCCTCCAGACGCAACACGCTGGGCAACCAGCTCCATGGCCCGCCATAGATCCCCTGTGTGGTGCAGGACGCCCCATGAGTACACAACATCAAACTCACCCAGGCTGCGCAGGAAGGACTCATCCAGTACCGACCCTTCGGTGATCGTCCAGGCGGGATCGTTGTTGGCGAACCGGCGCCGGAGTTCCTCGGTGCAGCGCACAGACTGGGCGTCATAGTCAAACGAGGCCACGCGGGCACCGAGCCGATAGGCCGCCAGACTGAACAGGCCGCTGCCCGATCCAGCGTCGAGAAAGCGGACCTCGTCCAGCCGGTCGACTTTCAGCATCGTCTGCAGCGAGCGCATGGCCGCGGAGATGCGCTCCTCAGAGATTTCGCCCAGGAAGCGGGCCCAATTGGCGCCGAACTCGAAGCGATCAGTCATCAGCAGTCAACTCGTGGGTTCAGACTCGTCGTCCGGGGAAGCGCAGCCACTGAACCGCCATGCCCAGGCCGTGCCCATTCTGAGGGACGAGCGATAAAAGCTGAAGTCCATAAAGTCGCTGGCCGTAACGCTCACGCAGCGCGACTGGCGGCTGCCGCGGGGATCTCGAGCACCAGGAGTGTCGACTGATTGAGTGGGTTGCTCTGGATGTCGAGGGGCTCCAGCCGGGAGATTTCGTAGCCGAGTTCGCGGACCGACTTCAGCAGGATCCGGTTGTGGTCGGCATTGATCAGGTACATCCGCTGCGCCCGATTGCCGAATTCGTAGACCGGCTCGATCATCACCACTTTGCGCCGCGCCAGCCTGTGCATTTGCTGCACAGCCTGCAGGCAGTGATAGGCAATCTGTTCCAGACAATGCATGCTGAACACGACGTCAAACGTACGATCCGGCCAGGGGGCCGGCTGCGTGATCGAAGCCGCACTGAATTCGACGTCCGACAGTTTGCGCCGAAGTAGTTGCGTGCGACCTCAATCCTTCGGGGAGAGGTGTCGAGTCCATGGAGTTGAATCCGGTCTCCGTACCGCTCCCGGAGCGCCACGAGGTTGATCCCGTTTCCGCAGCCGACCTCCAGCACCCGCAGTGGGCGACTGCTGTCGAGCAACGGGTCAATCTCGCTGAACAGATACTTGAGGTATTCGTCGCGCATCTGCCGAACGGGCATGCGGACGATGCGCTGCTGGAAACAGCAGACGTCCACAGCGGTCGCATGCTCCCGCTGTTCGCGATCGTCGTAGGCCTCGTACGCGGCGAGGCTGTCGACAGACGTCTTGCTCGAGATGCTGTCCTCGCGGAGCTGGCGAAAGAACACGCGGCGCTCCCGTTGGTACATCAGCCAGTAGTAGAGCCGCGGACTGAGGCGACCCAGCAGATACCGCAACTGGCGACGCTTCAGAGGTCGGCGCAGCGCCGCCCACGACGGGGGGGCCAACGACACACGGGTCATCGGACAAGCTCCTTTTGGCCGCCGGTCGGGCGGCGGACGCTGATGATTCTGGGACCGTGTCGGGGATCGGGACACTCCCGTTCCCGGGGTTCGTGTCCGCTGGGAGCGATCGCGGCCCGAACTTCGAGCGAAGTCGGGCCGCGACGAGAGGTCTCCGTCGAGCGTCCGGTCAGTTCTGTTCGCTCACGGCCATCAGGAATTCGCGGGCCAGATCCCGCCTGAGACCCTGGCTCTGGTCCAGGCGTCCCATCCAGCCACTGAGCTCCTGGCGAGTGGGCTGCCGCCCCAGCACGACCTGGAACAGCCGGTTGATGTACTCGGTCTTGTCGCGGTTGCACTGCGTATAGAACTCGTTGCCACCGAGCAGTTCGGCCTGCATGTCGAGCAGCTGGCCGCCGCGATCCAGTTGCGACGTATAGACCGACTCCTCGGCCCGACGCGGGTCGCGCTGCAGGTACTCGTTGAACCACTTGTAGAGCTGATCGATCTCCTCCTCCCGGCTGGAGGCGTAGCCGTTCACATTGTACTGGCTGGCGACCGAGTAGACCGTGAGGTCGGCGGTGCGGGGATAGCCTTCGGTGATGACGCGGTAGGGTGTGCGCGTGGTATAGATGGGGTGTCCCCCGTCATAGATGGCCGCGTGCACCTCGTACTGCCGGCGGGGATCCACGATCGAGGGGTCGTAGTCCAGGGTAAACGGAATCGGGACTTCTTGAATGTTCTCGATCGTGCGGGTCACGATCGGTACGACAGGTCCGCCCTGGCGAAACCGCTCCCGCAGCTCGATGCTCACGTGGGCATTGCGCGGCAAGCGTGCCTGATCGCGGTAAGTGATCGTTCCCTGGATCCGCTCGAAGCGCGCATCCAGTTGGACGGGCAGATTGACGAGCGACTTGCTGCGATGATCCTGGACGAGCATCACCACATAACCATCGGCATCGGCCCGCTGATTGAAGACAGAACCCATTTCCGCTCGCTGGCCGTCGATGTAGCCGACCTGGTTTCCGGAAACGGCAATGATGGTGTCGTCGGCCTCCAGTCCGGCGTGGGCTGCCGGCGACGCCTGCACCACTTTCACCACCCGGACCCCCGTTTCGGTATCCATCGAGAACACTCCCAGACGCCACCGAGGCGGCTCAGCGTTGGGATCCGGTTGGGAGGACGCCGGGGGGGGAGCCAGTCGCGGCGCAACCCCCGGGGTCGACGGACTCAGCGGCGACGTGCCGAAACTGGGCTGAGTTGGGGCGAAGGGGTCAAAGGGACTGCCGAATGTCCCCATGGGATTACCAGCTCCCGGCGGGTACAGCTGGTCCGCGGGCCGCGTGGTGGTCGGGTTGATTGACCCGGGGGCTTTGATCGGGTCGATCGCGTTCGCCTCACCAATGAGCAACAGGGTGCTTACGGTGCCGAGGCTCAGGAGTGCGAGGGGCTTCCTCCAGGACATGATGGGCTCCTTCCGGGATGTGTTGGCTTTCGTTCTCAGCGGCGTCCGTCATTTCGAGAGGGGCGCCATTGACGAGTCGGTGATGGGATCCAGTCTCACGTTCGCAACCATGAGTCCACTCGCGGTCGGCTAGTTCACCTCGCGAACGCCGACACCATCGAGTGCGATCCGCGCTCGATCTGAGGGCACAGGCTGAAACCCACCTTTGACGACATCTTCCTGCCCCAGGCGGCTGAATACGTACTTGAGGAACTCACTCTGCAGCTTGGGCATGGTGGTCCCCGGCTTGTGGTTCACGACGAGGTGCAGCGGCCGCATCAGCGGATACAGGCCTTCGTCGGCTTCCACCGAATCAATGGCCACGGCTTTGCCGGTCGCCGGATTGACGAGTGGCACTGCTTGCACACTGCGATTGAGGTACATCATGCCCACGTAACCGATCGCGGCCGGGTTGCTCCCGATTTCCCGGACCAGATTCATGTTGGCGGGCTGCCGCTCCATCCCGTCGTCGAACTCGCTGCCGCCCAGGACGGCCTGCTGAAAGTACACGGTGGAACCCGTGTTGTCGGCACGGCCGTGAACCGAGATCGCCTGTGAGGCCAGCGGTCCGGTCACGCCGAGGTCACCCCACGTATGAACCTGCATCTGCCCGCTGCTCTGCTTACCGAAGATCGCCTGGAGCTGGGCGCCTGTCAGGCTCTTGATCGGGTTGTCCTTGTGGACGACGATAGCCATGCGCTCCAGGCTCGGAGTCAGCACGGTCGGATCGTATCCCAGCTTGTCCCGAAACTCCTTGACTTCTGCGCTGGTGATGGAACGGCTCAGCAGGCCAAAGGTCGCTTCTCCGTTGATCACCGCCGGCACGGCATTCGCCGCACCCTGGATGGAGATCTGTACGTCGACATCGGGATGGTATTGACGGAAGTTGTCGCCCCAGCCGCCGGCGAGGTGGGCCATCGTGTCCGAGCCGGTCATCATGATCGTCCCGCTCAGGCGGTCCGCCGGACGATACAAAGGCAGATTGGCCTCGATCCCCGGGATCGGTCCGGCTCCGGGAGCCTCACTGGCTGTCACAGCGAACAACGCCAACAGGCCGAGTAACAGATTCGCTCCAAGCTTTGTCATCAAATTCCCCTCCTGGAAAACTGGATCAGAACCGTCACGCGACGATTCATTTGCGGGAGAAAGGACGGCTGCCGAAGTCGGACAACCATCGCACGTGAAGCCCCCTTCCGTGATTGACACAGTGTGTCAAGCGATCGCCGGGCACCCTCCCGGCGAAGGTCAACCGTCATGTTCGCGCCTCTGGCGCACCATGACCGCTGCCCGAATCGGCGGGAGTATAGGGGCTTCCGTCAGAACGGGACAAGACGAAGTTTCGGCCCCGTTGCGGTGCATCATGGTCGGAGTCCGGGACGCGTGCCCGCGAGCTCTGCCCGCCTGGTCGGGCTGCGCGCCTGCGCTCATGGCCCGCTCGCTTGACTTATCCCAGTCCGACGTCCATCTTAACGTCGCTCCACGGACGGTGCCGAGGTTCCCCGCCATTCAGCGGTAAAATCACCACCTCGTTCTGGCAGGTCCGAATCTCTCGCAGAGATTACGTCTCGCATTGAAATCACGGTCGGCAACGTCAATAACCGTCTGCGCACTGCCTCGTTCCCGCTCTCCCCCGAATCGGTTTGTCTGGCAGGAGTTTCTCAAGATGAAACAGATGTTCATGGTTTTGGCAATCCTGGTTGTCGCCGGCAGGTCCGGTGGGGCCGAGGAGCAGTGTCCCGTCGAAGTTGGCGTCGGCACAGATGTCGTATTGGCTCAACAGATCCAGCCCGGACCGCCGGTTCAGGTGCAGCAGGGGCAACGTGTCGTCATCCAGCCCGGGGCCGCTCCGGCGGCCCAGCCCGCGGCCGCCCCCACCGAGCATCCCGAGGCAACCGCGATCCGCGGGCGGCTTCAGTCCTACGTGGATGCCTTTAACAAGGGGGACGCCGCCGCCCTGGGCACTCACTGGACCGCCGACGGTGTTTCGGCCAACCAGGAGACAGGAGAGCAGACCGTCGGACGCGACGCGATTGTCCAGGAGCTGTCCACTTTCTTCAGCGACAACCCCGGTGCCAGCCTCAGTGGTGAGATCCTCGACATCCGCATGATCCGGCCCGACGTGGCCGCCGCCGAGGGACGGGCCAGTGTGTACCTGCCGGACCTCGATCCGATCGATTCCGCAATGTCGTTGCTGTTCGTCAAGGAAAACGGTCAGTGGCTGATCAGCAGTTCCCAGGAACGCGATCTGCCAGCCCCCCCCTCCTCGTATGACGCCTTGAAGGACCTGGAATTCCTGGTTGGTACCTGGCAGGACGACGCCACTGATGCCAACGTGACCACGACGATCCGCTGGTCGCCCAACCGCGCATTCCTGATCCGCTCCTTCAGTGCCGTGTTCGCAGACGGAGAAGCCTACGAAGGGACGCAGGTCATCGGCTGGGATCCCGTTGCCCACCAGGTGCGGGCATGGAGCTTCTACTCCGACGGCTCGTTTGGTGAGGGGACCGCTTCCCGGAACGGTGAGGACTGGAATCTCAAGATGTCGCACGTTGGCAGCGATGGCAGTCTGTCGGCGGGAACACAGGTCATTACCCTTGTGGACGAGAATACGCTGAGCGTTCAGACGATCGGGGAGACCCTTGACGGTGAGCCACTGCCCACCAAAGCCCCCGTGACCGTCGTGCGGATGGATCATGCCGAGGGCACATCCAGTTCGGGTGCATCGGCCACCGAAGGAGGAGTTCAATGAGACGCTTGCCCATTCTCGCGGCACTGCTGGCAGTGCTGCTGATCATTCCCGACCCCGTGATGGCCATTGGTCGCCCGGGCGGAGCCCGGGCCGGTGGCGGGGGAGCCCGAGCCGCGGAGCCCGAGGCTCGGCGGCCTCGCGTCCCAGAACCAGTGCCCCTCGGCCTGCGTCACGGCCCAGCGCCAGCCGGCCGACTGCGAGTCGTCCAACTGCGAGTCGTCCAACTGCGAGTCGTCCCACGGCCAGCCGGCCGGGTATGAATCGACCGAGCGGCGGGTTGACACCTTCGTCGCGTCCAGCGTCGCGACCGTCGACGGCGTATCGCCCCTCCACACGTCCCGGTAGCGGTGGCTCAGGCCTTGACAGGCCGACGACACGTCCGGGGAGCGGGGGTTCCGGCCTGGCGAATCGTCCGTCGACCAGCCTGCCCAGACCGGGCGGCGATCGACCTACGACGAATCGGCCGTCGATTGGTGGATCACGACCTGGTTATGGCGGCTCCGGCCTTGCGAACCGCCCCGGGAGTGGTAGTGGGATCGGCAGCGGTAACCGCCCTGGGAGTGGTAGTGGGATCGGCAGCGGTAATCGCCCCGGGAGTGGTAGTGGAATCGGCAGCGGTAATCGCCCCGGGAGTGGTAGTGGGATCGGCAGTGGTAACCGTCCCGGGATTGGGAGCGGTAGCGGCATTGGCAGTGGTAACCGCCCGGGGATGGGCGGCGGCGATCGTCCCGGCGGGGGACGTCCCTCGCCAGGCGACTTGGGTGACTTTCTCGGCATGGACAGGCCGCTTCGTCCGGGTGCCGGTAGCGGGATTGCCGGCAACCGTCCCGGTATCGGCGATGGCAACAGCCCCGGCATCGGCAACCGTCCCGGTATCGGTGATGGCAACAGACCCGGTATCGGCGCTGGCAACCGTCCGGGTATCGGCGATGGCAACAGCCCCGGCATCGGCAGCCGTCCCGGTATCGGTGATGGCAACAGACCCGGTATCGGTGATGGCAACCGTCCGGGTATCGGCGAGGGCAACAGACCCGGCATCGGCAACAGGCCCGGTATTGGTGACGGCAACAGGCCCGGTATTGGTGACCGTCCCGGTATCGGCAATGGCATCGGCAATGAGATTAACATCGGCGGTGGCAACCGTCCTGGTATTGGCAACCGTCCAGGCATCGGGGATGGCAACAGGCCCGGTATTGGCAACCGTCCCGGGATTGGCAATGGCCTCGGCAATAGTATCGATTTCGGTGACCGCAACCGTTGGTCCAACAACAGGGTGATCAATAATCGCCCGAGTTGGGTGAACATCAACAACAGCACGAACATCAACATCCAGAATCGGTGGAACAACGCCTTCACGAACCCCGCCCGGGCCGGGTGGTGGAATCGACCCGCGAACCGCACGAGTTTTTGGCTCGGGTGGGGCACTGGAGTGCGGAGCGGTTGGCGTTTCAACAACCGCTACAATAACTGCTTCACGAGCGCCTGGTGGGGCAGCCACTCGTTTGGCCTCGGTGGCTGGAACTATGGGTGGGGGTTCAACCGCGTCCCCTGGAGATTCTGGTGGACCGTCCCCGTCTGGGGCAATGTGACAAGCTGGTTCAACTGGTCTGCGCCGTCCACGGTCTGGCAGCAGCCGGTGTTTTACGACTATGGCACGGGCGGCAACGTCACTTACGAAAACAATTACGTCTACGTGGGTGGCGAGCAGGTTGCGACCGCCGATGAGTTCGCGCAGAGCGCCATGAAACTGGCTACACCCGAGCCGCCGGCTTCTGAAGAGCAGGCTCAGCAGGCAGAGTGGATGCCCCTGGGGACGTTCGCGGTCTCGATGAACGAGAAGGACACCCAACCGAGTATGGTCGTGCAGTTGGCCGTCAACAAGGACGGGATCATCAGCGGTTCGCTGTTTAACGCGGACACCGACCAAGCTGTGGCGATCCAGGGCCAGGTCGACAGGGAGACCCAGCGGACGGCGTTCCGCATCGGCGAAAACGAGGACATCGTCGTCGAGACGGGATTGTACAACCTGACGCAGGACGAAGCCCCCGTGCTGGTCCACTTCGGGCCCGATCGTGTCGAAAACTACCTGCTTGTCCGACTGGATCCTCCCCCGGACGAAGAGGAGCAGCAGCAGGGAGGATAATCCTGTGGGCTTGAGCAATTGCCGACCTGTGGTCCGAGTGGACGCAGGTCGGCTTATGAGATTCGGGAGTGAGGCGACATGAACGAGGCATCCCCATCGACTCCGAGGGCCCGCGCGGCTGAGGCGATTTCGAGCCTGTGGTGGCTGCCGCTGCTACGCGGAATTCTGCTCACGATTCTGGGAATCTATGCGCTGTTCCAGCCCGGGCTCAGCCTGATGGCGTTCATCCAGGTGCTGGCCATCTTCGCCTTGATCGACGGGGGTCTGGCGATTGTGGCCGGGATCATGGGGTGGGTCGAGTCCCGTGTCTGGTCCATTCTGCGGGGAGCGCTGGCCATCGTGATCGGCCTCTTTGTGCTGGCTCATCCGCTGGTGATGACCACGGTCGCGGCCGCTGTGCTGGCAGTGATGCTGGGGTTGCAGGCGATCGCCGGTGGGGTCCTCGAGATCTTCGTGGCGATACGTGAACGCAAGGAACTGGAAGGCGAAGGCTGGCTGATCCTCGGTGGAGTGCTGTCGGTTCTGTTCGGCGTGCTGTTGCTCACGGCTCCGCTCGCGTCGGGCATGATGCTCATTCGCCTGCTGGGGGGCTTTGCGATCGTGTTCGGGATCGGGTTGGTCGTCAACTCCTTCCGCCTGCGGAAGCTGGGCAAACATCTGGCGGCATCCGTGTAGGAGGTGACGCCCTTTGAAGTCGGGGAGGGGCTGAGTTCGTGGGGGCCTTGGTGTGCAGTGGCTCTTTGCCTTGTTAAAGACTGCGGGTTCTCTCCAAAAAACGAGGGTCGACGTGACGGATTTCCGGGCTGCACACTTGGCGCAGGAATCTAATCCCGGTTGAATGGGGACGTGGTCAGGCGATTCCTCGATCAGAGAACCATCCCGCGCGAAGGAGGATGTATGCTGGACTGACTTCTCATGTTTGCTGACACATGCGGGTTGCCAGCAGGAATACAGGTCTACAGTTTTACTTGTAACTTCAAGAGCTACCGACGAATTCACTTCCAGCGGACAGACAATCCCGATTTCTCGGGAACAGTCCGCGACACACCAACTTTCAAAAGGACTACCATGAATCTTGTCGACATGATTAAAGACCAGGTGACGAGCGAAATCACGGGCAAACTCGCTTCGATGATCGGTGGCGGCGAAGCCGAGGCGAAGTCGGCCCTGGGGGCTGCTATTCCGGGCCTGCTCTCGGCATTCTCCGGCATGGCTGCCACCGAGAGTGGTGCCAGCAAGCTGGCGTCTGCCTTCAACAGTGTCGACTCGGGCACGCTCGACAACATCACGAGTCTGATCACGAAGGAGCCCGAACAGGCGGCTTCCAAGGGGGGCGACTTGCTCGGTTCGTTGCTCGGTGGCGGAGCAATGACCGCTCTTGTCGGCACGCTCGTGAAGTTCCTCGCCAGCAATCCCGCGGTGATGAAGAAGGTGCTCGGCTTCGCAGCTCCGTTTGTGATGAACGCGATCTTCAAGCAGTTCCAGGGCAAGCCCGCGACCGCCGCCGGGCTGACGAGCCTGTTCAACAGCCAGAAGTCGAATATCGCGAGCGCGATTCCCTCAGGTCTCTCTCTCGCCGACGTGCCGGGTTGGGGTCAGGCGGGGAACGTCGCACGTGAGATGGGTGCCACCGCCCGCAACGTTGGTCGCGATGTCGAGCGGACCGCCCGTGCCGCACAGGATTCCGGCTCCTCGCTGATGAAGAGCCTCATTCCGATCGCTGCCCTGGCGCTGCTCGGCTTCCTGGCCTGGCGGTTCTTCTCTCGTCCGGCAGCGGATCAGGCGGAAGTGGTGCAGGCCAACCGGGAGGTTCTGGAGGCACCGGTCACCGATTACGAGGTTCAGCGTCCTGTCCAGGAAGCTCAGGTGCCTGTTGATAACACAGCTGCACTTCCGGACCTCACCAAGTTCTCGACAGATCTGGGTGGAATGTTCACCTCGATCACAGATTCTCTGAACGGGATCACCGACGAGGCAACCGCCGTGGCTGCCCTGCCGAAGCTGGGCGAATACAGCACCCAGATCGACAACCTCGCCGCGATTCGTGATCAGCTGCCCCAGGCTGGACGTGCCGCCGTCACTCAGATGGCCAACGAGCAGCTTGGGCCGCTTCAGGCACTCATCAAGAAGGTGCTGGCGATTCCCGGTGTGCAGCAGACGCTCGAACCGGTGTTGAACCAGATCGTCACGAAGCTGACTGGCTTCGGCGGTTAAGCGTCACAGCTTGCCACAAGCGATCCTGCAACCCCCGGCTTACCCCAAAGCCGGGGGTTGTTTCTTGCGCCGCGTGTATCCGGCGCGCGTTGACCGGTAAGCACTCTTCGGTAATCGGGGACAATCCGGCTGCACACGCGGGTGACGGTTGTTGGGGCGGTGACGCATAAGTATGATCACAGCCGCATCGCGGTGGTTCGCCCGACATCCAACGGACAACGCTAGCGACCATGCCTGTGGCCTGGTCGAGCCGCAACATCTTCGGAGTCAACAGGAGGCCTCACATGACACGTCTACTCCATCTCAGTTTTGCTTCCTGTGTGTTGTTCAGCGCTGTGGGCTGTTCCGAGCAAGTCGCGGAAAAGGCCGAGCAGGCCGCCGGATCTGCCGCGGATACGGCCAAGGACATGGGCGACAAGGCAGCAGATGTGGCTGGCAAGGCAGCCGACAAGGCGGGAGAGGCCTGGGACGCGATCGGTGAGGAATTCTCGGCGGCCTACAACTCTGCGAAGTCGTCCCTCGAGGGGGTGGATGGCGGGTCCGAAATGTTGAAGAATGTTTCGGGCATGTTTGGCGGCGCGATCGAGTCACTCAAGGGGATCAAGGACACGGAGACGGCGAAGGCGGCAATTGCCAAACTGGACGAAATGGAATTCGACGCTGAGGGCATGGCTGCGAAACTGGAAGCGTTGCCTGCCGGAGCGAAGACGGCCATGTCGACCCTCTTCGAAAAGGGAACCGCTGAAGTGGCCAGACTCGTTGACAAGGTCAAAGGGATGAGTGACCTGGACGAGAGCCTGAAGGCCAGGCTCGACGAATTCCTCGAGAAGCTGCGGTCCATCTTCAAGTGATCCACGTTGGATCGCTTGGGCATCTGTGAGTCGCGTGCTGACGAAGCGAGTCGCCCCGCAGGATGTCGAGGGGTGCCTTTGCGCCGCCCTGCATCTGCTGACGATGCTCTCTGCACGCGGGGCTTTATCAAAGGGCCCTCCTCCGTGAGGTGGGAGGCTGCCGTGTGAGTCGCTCGACCGTCGCTGCCGCTCAACTTGTGTAATTACTTTGCTTTAGGCCTGACCCGCCGCCTCGAGCCGGGTCGGTCGTCGCCTGAGCCGTCCCACTGGGAACAACCGGGTCAACCGGCAGGAAGCGCACAGCCGGATCAGGCGGCAGTCCCGGCACAATGCGCGCCTCGTTTTCGGTGCGACCGTCGTGGCAGGCACTTCTGTGCATCGCGTTGCAGGCAATGTTCCGATATTCGCAGGTGGACGCCCAGGATGGGTTGCTCCGTTGCTGTCAGACATATCGAAGAACTGGGCCGGCCGATTGTCCGCTCCGAGTTCGCCAGAGGTGCTGCAAACCGCCACGTGAAAGGGATTTCCAGACAATGCCAAATCTCACCAGAAAGCGAAGACCGGCAGATCGATTGCCACGAAGGACAGACCCTCGGTGGCTGGCGCTGAGTTGCCTGAGTTTAACGGTTCTGACGGGGTGCTATACGCCGCTGCATTCGCCAGGAATTCCGGCCTGCGAGCTGCCGATGGAGTTCCGGATGCCCTATCGCACGATGGCGCCGGAACTGAACCTCGCCAAGCTGACAGTCCCCCCGCCGGCCGACTACATCCTCGGGCCGAACGATACGATCGACATCACTGTGCCGGGTCTGTTCGAGGGGGCCGAGGTTCGACCGATCACTTCGCGGATCATGGCCGACGAGACTGTCACGCTGCCGCTCGTGGGCAAGTTGACCGTGGGGGGCAGGAATCTCTCGGAGGCCCAGGACGTCATCAACGCCGCCTATGCGGACGGGTTCCTTGTCAACCCGCGCGTCTCGGTCGCATTGGCGGAGAAGCACATGGTTGACGTTTCCGTTGTCGGGCAGGTGAATACCCCGGGTGTTTACGATCTCCCGCGCTACCAGAATGATGTGGGTCACGCGCTGGCCCTGGCAGGTGGTCTCGGAGAACTGGCGGCCGAAAAGGTTGAAGTGCACCGGCGCGTGAGTCGTGAAGATTTCGCCGCACGCTATCTTCCGTTGTGTGGCAGTCCGGCGATGTTGGTTGAGCCAACGCTGCAGAACCTGGATCTCGAGTCCATCGACACCCCTGGTCCGACTCCGGACGAACCCGAACAGGTGATTAACGCCGACGATCAGGTGGGACTGCTCAAGCCGTTGACGCTCGAGTTCGAAACCGCCTCGTTGCCACGGCCGACGATGTTCGGATCCAACGCCCAGGAGATTCAGCCCGTTTCCTATGGGCATTCGTCCTTCTCTGAGATGAACATGATGCCGGGTCTGCCGCTCCCTCCCCCCTGCGAGATCATGATGCCTGAGGGTGAAGGAGACGTCGCCGTCGTACTGCATATCCCCCTTCGCGGTGGGCAGATCAGCATGACCTGGGACGGCGGCGAGTTTGTGATCCCGCGACTGGAGCCCAAGGATGTGACGCTGGAGTCGGGCGATGTCGTGGCCATTCCCCGCAAGCCCGATGAAGTGTTCTTCGTGACCGGCCGCCTGGCAAACGCGAACTTCCTGAACTTCTCAGTCCAGGGCCGGGATCGCGAACTGGGCAACGCCCTGCTGATTCCGCCGAACCGCGATATCGATGTGGTCACGGCGGTCGCGATGGCCGGGTACATCGATCCCATTGACTCGCCCGACACCGTGACGGTCCATCGGAGCGTCCCGGGCGGACCGCCGATGCTGATCCACGTGGATCTGATCGCTGCCCGCTACAACTGGAATGAGAATCTGTATGTGCAGCCGGGCGACATCCTCTACCTCAATCCCGATCCAGCCTGGTGGATGCGATACCAGTTTGACCGCATCGTGCCCATCCTGCTGACAGCGCCTTATGTCCAGGCAATGGGATTCTGGATCAATCCCAACGTGGCGAACTAGTCGCCAGAGTCCAGCGGTTTCACAGAGACGGGGGGATCGGGCGGCCAAGTCGCCCGATCCCCCGCTGTTTTGGCAGCGACCGCTGCTGAGGTTGCGCCGCACCTGGAGATGTTCGCACGGTTTTGTGAGACCTGCATCGCCGCGACGGCGACACCGCAGGGGGAAGGCTTCGTTGGGAACCTCGCGCTGGATTCGAGCAACTTCTCGCTGTTGCTCCGTGGAGGGCCCTGGAATCTGGCAGTACCGTTCTGCAAGAGTTTTTGGTGAGCTGCCGGAGGTTTCGCTTGATCTTCGTAGGCGATTGCGGTTTGCTGAAGATCACCCCTCAACTCTGATGACGATATGTAGTGATGCTGACGAACGGACTTTCGAAAGGTACGCTGGCAGAGTCCGGGATTCCGATCCTGCCGGCTTTTGACCAGCAGATGCGGGCGACGTTGGCCCTGCTGGAGCAGGCGCCTCTTGCGCGGGACGCGGAGTGTGATGCCTGGACGTTCGCCGTGGACGTAGCACAGCTCCGTGGGTACGGAGTCCCTGACATCCTGCTGAAGTGGATGATCGTGCGCGGCTACGTGAAGCACCGCAGGCAAGTGGCGCAGATCCTGGTCAATGGTGCTGGCCCGCTCGAGTCGGTCGAGATTGGTGAGGGATCCGTCTTCACATTGACGCTGGAAGGTGAACGCCTTGCTCGGCAGGTGACCACGGCCACAGGGAAGTCAGTGTTTCTCACGCCGTTCTCCCCTGGTCCAAACGTCTCCGAGACGGGACCGAGACTTCATGAATCGTTGGACCGCCGTGGCCAGACGTGCGTAAAGCCGCAGTGGGACGTGGTCTGCAAGCGGCTCTGGTACGCCGACCAGCTGGTGAAGCAGTTCAAGCTCCCATCCGCGAATCAGGAGACGGTCCTGATGGCCTTTGAGGAGGAAGGGTGGCCCCAGCGCGTGGACGATCCCCTGCCCCAGCAGCCAAATCAGAATCCTCACGTGCGTCTCGGGAACACCATCAAGGCCCTCAATCGCAACCAGAAGCACAAGCTGTTGCAGTTTCGCGGTGACGGGTCCGGCGAAGGTGTCCTGTGGGAGCCTTTTCTCGGCTCCACCGACAACGGCTGAAGATCGTCTGTCGATCGTGCTGTCGGGGGAAGACTGACCAGAAGTCACTGGGACGAGCAGCCGCGGATCATTTCCGGTCACCCTGCCCGCAGACGGCGAATCTGCGTCACCCCGGTGCGCCCAAAGGTACACCGGATCGACCGGAGCGCTCACCCACGGCGCCCTTTCTAAGTGCGTCTTCGTGTGGTAACAGTCTCCGCGAGTCTGACGTTGCTCCCGTTGCCGTCATCACGGCCAAGTGCTCAACCGAGTCCAGGTATGCCCTGTTGTCAATGGAAGCGGGACCTTCCCGACTTCCGCGATTACACACTGGATCACACCGAGATCCAGGCGGTCTTTGCCAGCCTGGACACTTCACTTCCCGCGCGCCTTCCTGACCAGATCGATCTCTCAGAGTTCTTCCGTCCCGTCCTGAATTCGGACCGCGACGTGTGTCAGTCTGCCGCGGCCTGCCTGGCGCTGGTCGAATCGCTGCAGCGCCGTGTCTTTGGAGAGGCATCTCCCTGTTCGCCCCACTTCGTGTCCAAGACTGCTCATCAACTCTCCGGGTGCGACTGCAGGTCCGATCTCGACCTGAGGACCACCCTTAAGGCGTTAGTGCGGTTCGGTGCCCCGCCCGCGCGTCTGTACAAGCCGACGTCGACGAATCAGCAGGATGAGCCAGGGCCTTTTCTTTATGGGTTCTCGGATCGTTTTGCCTCCGTGCGATACTCTGCGCGTTCAGCAGCCGGGACAGTCGGGACATGCCACGTTGCAGCGAATCAAGGCCTTTCTTGCGGCCGGCTTTCCGGTCGTGTTCGGCTTTGCTACTCCCAGTTCGATGACTCTGGACGCCGAGATTCCGTTTCGTCCGACCTACGACAGCATCGTTGCTGGGGCTGCGGTAGTGGCCTTGGGATACGATGATCACCACCGCCATACGTCAGTTGGTGCGCTCCGGATTCGCGGGTGCTGGGGGGCTGAATGGGGTGACGAAGGGCTGGGCTGGCTGCCGTACCGATACGTCGAGCATGATCTCGCCGCGGATTTCTGGACCGTTTCAAGTCCGCAATGGGTTGAATCCGGTGAGTTCACCCGACCGACGATTCCGGAGCTGACGGACACGCCGTGGGAGCCCGGGACCTAGACGGCTCGGGGGATCCCCGAATTGAGCAGCATCACCGCCCGGGGGTTGCTGGCATGCCTCACACCTTTTCGATGCGACTGAATGCGTTCGGCACGGGGCGCGTTGATGAAGACTCACGCGAGCGCTGTCGCAGGATGGGAGGGGGCGACTACGTGGTTCGACCCGCGGTCGGTCTAGCAGATCCCCGGTCGACCCCAAGTTACTCTGGAGGTCGACTTGCGACTGACAATCTCGTTGGCGCACCACCGCGACTCTGTACCTACCGTAGCAAGGGGTTAGGAGTCGGGATATTCAGGAGTCACTGGAGCAAGGATCCAAGCGCATGAAGTGCCTCCAAACACCGACGGATGGTCGACAATTCGCAAGTCGCTTCTGGGGGCAATGGTCACCCAGGAGGACGGAGTGCGTCCATTTCCCGCCGCGCGACATCCAGTCCCGGTTCGGCAGTTCAATCCGAGCACGAGCCACACCCCTCACAAAATGTCCCGATGCCACCGGCGATTGATCGAATGATGGAGCAACTAAGGATCTGGCCTCGCGAGGTGTCAGTTTCGGCTTATCGGGCACCTGTGACTGCGACTCAGAGATCTATGCCGGAACACGCGGCGTTACCTGATGAGGCCTCGCAGCCGCCCGGGTCGCAGCTCTCTCGGACCTTGCTGCTTGTTCTGGGGCATGCAGGCGTTCTGTTCCTCGCATATGAGGTCGCTTACCGGCTGCGCTTCGATCTGTCGGTTCCTGGGGACTATCGCAAGGTGTTCTGGAGTACGCTCCCCTGGGTATTGGCCAGCAAGCTGCTCGTCTTTCAGTTCTTCGGTGCCTTCCGAGGCTGGTGGCGACACGTGACGTTCGCGGATCTGGAGAGTCTCCTGCGGGTCTCGCTGATCGCGTCCTTGGTGGTCTGGGCGATCGATCTGTTCTTCGTCCGTGATCAGTTGATTCCCCGCTCGGTCCTGTTGCTCGACTGCGGGGCCACGATTCTTCTTGTAGGAGCCATGCGGTCACTGCCGCGGATGTTTCGCGAGCACTTCTGGCATCATGTATCGCGTGACGGTCGGCGTCCGGCGTTCATGATCGGCGCCCTGGAGGGGGGAGACGGGTACGCATCCCAGATCCACAAGAACCCGAGGCTCGAGTACCGGATTGTGGGATTCGTCGACGACAACGGTGCCCACCGCGGCACAAGACTGGGAGGTATCCCTTTCGTCGGGGGCGTGCGCGATCTGGCGGCGCTGGCTCATGAGTTCCGGGTTCACGACGTCCTGATTATCGCCAACAGCCTCAGTGGTCCTTTACTGCGTCAGGTCTTCGACCAGTGTCGACAGGCAGACATCACGCTGAAGGTGATCCCGGGAGTGGACGAACTGCTGCATGGGGTCAACCGCCTGCAGATTCGTGACGTCAACATCAACGACCTCCTCCGGCGTGAACCTGTGGAACTGGATACAGCGGCCATCCGCCAGATGCTCGAAGACCGGGTCGTCATGGTCACGGGGGGAGGCGGCAGCATCGGATCAGAGATCTGCCGGCAGGTCATGCAGTGCCGGCCCAGTCGTCTGGTACTGGTTGAGCGGTCCGAGAACAGTCTGTTCGAAATCGAGAACGAGCTTCGCGATCTGGGCGAGTTGGCCGAAGTCGTCGCTTGTGTGGCAGATATTGGCAGCGAGAGGAGGATGCGCGGGCTCTTCGAGAAGTTCCGCCCGGCGATCGTCTTTCACGCCGCGGCTCACAAACATGTCCCGCTCATGGAGCGCGATCCGTCCGAAGCGATCGTGAACAATGTGTTGGGGACGAAGCTGCTGGCGGATCTGGCCGATGAATTCGGCGCTGACCAGTTCGTCATGATCTCCACGGACAAGGCAGTCAATCCCACGAGTGTGATG
Source organism: uncultured Planctomycetaceae bacterium (assembly GCA_963715185.1). Lineage (GTDB taxonomy): Bacteria > Planctomycetota > Planctomycetia > Planctomycetales > Planctomycetaceae > CAVPPT01. Next base: position 313,030 of record CAVQRG010000002.1, on the reverse strand, counting down.
GGCGTTTCCAAGCACCTGGCCGAACGCTATGTCCACGCCCATTCCGAGAACTCTGATACGAAATACGTCTCTGTCCGGTTCGGGAATGTGCTGGCGTCGGCCGGAAGCGTCGTGCCGCTGTTTCTGAAACAGATTCGCAATGGTGGTCCCCTGACCATCACGCACCCCGACATGAAGCGTTTCTTCATGACCATCCCGGAGGCCTCGCAGCTGGTGCTCCAGGCGGCAGCTCTCGGCAAGGGCGGGGAGGTATTCGTGCTCGACATGGGAGAGCCGGTGCGAATCCTGGACCTGGCCCGCGATCTCCTGCACCTCGCCGGACTTTCCTCCAGCGATATCGAACTCAAGATCACGGGGCCACGGCCGGGCGAAAAGCTCTACGAGGAGTTGTACTTTGATGACGAGCAGACGCTGGAGACTCCACACCCGAAGATCCGCATGGCCTATCATCGTCCCTTCTCGCTGGACGAGGTCAATCAGCAGATCGCCGAAGTGACGGCGGTCATTGGTCGTGCCGCCACCGAGATCCGCCGGAAGCTGTGTGAACTCGTCCCGGAGTATCGCTCGCCGGAAGCGGTTGCGAAGCCCCAGCCAGCCGAATCAACTCAGAAGATTCTCGTCTGAGATCTACACAGGAAAGTCGGCACCAAGGCTCGTGTGTCGCCGCCCAGTTGTGCCCCTGATGTCATGCTTGCTGGGCCCGGGGGCAGGCCGACCTCCCTTCTTCAGCTTGGTACGGAAATGTCTGACTTTTTCCTTTTATGACGCCTGACTTCGGGACCAGAACTCATGATTCGTAATGTGACCAAGGAGACGACGGAATCACTCGCGGCGAGTCCGATTTCCTTTGTAAGGCCGCTGCTGCCCACCTTTGAACAGGTCCGAGATGAACTGGAGGCCATCGTCTCTTCGGGCCAGCTGACGAAAGGACCGCGGCTGCGGGAGTTCGAGTCTCGCCTCGCAGCACATTTGCAGGTGAAACATGCCGTCGCTGTCTCCAGCTGTACGAGCGGTCTGATGCTGACCTACCAGGGTTTGAAGCTGGAAGGTGAAGTCATTGTGCCCAGCTTCACCTTTATGGCCACCGTGACGGCGATGGCGTGGCGGGGGCTGAAGCCAGTGTTCGTGGAGGTCAATCGTCAGACGACAAACGTGGATCCCGCAGCCATTGTCGCGGCGATCACACCTCGAACGTGTGCGATTGCCGCCGTTCACAACTTTGGCAACCCGGCTGACATTGCAGCACTGGAGGCAATCGCCAACCGACACGGTCTGAAGCTGATCTTCGATTCCGCCCATGGCTTCGGCACTCTGTATGACGGTGTGCCTGTCGGTGGCCAGGGGGATGCGCATGTGTTCAGCATGAGTCCTACCAAGCTGCTGGTGGCCGGTGAGGGGGGCGTGGTGGCGACAAATGACGACCAACTCGCCGACTTCATCCGTCTGGGGCGAGAGTACGGAAACGACGGGACCTATGACTGCCTGTTCCCGGGACTCAATGCCCGCATGCCAGAGATGTCGGCCGTGATGGGCCTGCACAGTCTGGACCTGCTGGAGGCGTCCGTGGAACGCAGGAACTACCAGGCGTCCCGGTACCGCGAGTTGCTGAGCCCCCTGCCCGGCCTGGAGTTCATCGAGGTCCGGGAACAGGATCGCTGCTCCTACAAGGACTTCTCCATCGTTGTCGATCCGGCCACATTCGGTGTGACCCGGGATGAGCTGAGCCAGGTTCTCGCCGCGGCTCAGATCGAGACTCGCAAGTACTACGATCCTCCAGTCCATCGGCAGTCAGCCTTCCGCCACTTCGCAGCCAGTGACCTGCTGTTGCCGGAGACAGACCTGCTTGCCACTCGCAGCCTGAGCCTGCCGGTTGGGGCCCATATCGACGATGCCTGCATCGACCGCATCACAGAGACCATCTGTCGTGCGTACTACACAGGTGCCGCCTTCGCAGCCAGTTGACCTTCAGGCCTTTCCAGCCCGTGCCGTCACTCGAACTACCTGTGCAGCCCACGTTGCCGGAGACGACCGAACCGCCGGTTCGGCCAGTTGTTCGTCAGCCCGGTACTTCCCTGCGGAAGAACTTCTCGTGGACGTTCGTCGGCAACGCGGTCTATGCCGCATGTCAGTGGGGCATGTTGATTGTGTTGGCCAAACTGGGCGATGCCGCCATGGTCGGTCAATTCGCGCTGGGGCTCGCGATAACCACTCCGGTCTTCATGCTGACCGACCTTCAGTTGCGGTCGATCCTCGTCACGGACCCGCAGGAACAGTACCAGTTTGGAGACTATCTGGGATTGCGGCTTGTGATGACGGTTCTCGGGTTCCTCGCGGTCACAGTAATCTGTCTCGCGGCTGGCTATCGATCGTCGGTGCTGCAGGTGATTATGTCGATTGGTGTCGTTAAGGCCATCGAAGCCGTCGGCGACGTGTGCCATGCATTGATGCAGCGTCGCGAACGAATGGACTTCAGTGCCAAGGCACAGATCATGAAGGGAATCCTGGCCGTCATCGGCATGGCATTGTGCATCTGGTGGACGGAGAGTCTGCTGGCTGGCATCCTGGCCTGGGCCGTGGCTGCGATGCTGACGTTGTTTCTGTGGACGCTGCCCCGCGTTGTTGAGTTGTTGCGAGAGCGCCCCGAGGAGCCCGAACACGATTCACCAAGCGGTGCTTTTTCGCTGCGTCCCCGACTGCATTGGCCGACCTTGAGTCGGCTGGCTTGGCTGTCGCTGCCGCTGGGGTTTGTCACGATGCTGATTTCTCTCAACACGAATCTGCCCCGGTTTGTCATTGAACGATACGTGGGAGAGGAGGAACTCGGACTGTTCGCATCACTGGCCTATCTCCTGGTCGCAGGAGGAATGGTGTCGAACGCCATCGGTCAGGCCGCTGCTCCGCGACTGGCGAACTACTTCGCTGCCAACAACCTGATCGCCTTCCGTCGGCTCGTGCTCCAGATGATGGCGATCGGCGTCGGACTGGGTGCAGCCGGTGTGCTGTTGGCAACGGCAGCTGGCGCACCGATCCTGTCGTTCGTCTACACGCCGGAATACGCCCAGCACATCGATGTGCTCGTCTGGCTGACGGGGGCGGCCGGGCTCGGATTCGTGGCATCTTTTCTGGGATACGCGATCACCGCCGCTCGGTACTTTCGTGCCCAGGTTCCTCTCTTCTCGGTCGTGTTCGTTGTCACACTTGTTGCTGCCTTTCTGTTGATCCCGGCATATGGCCTGCGGGGCGCGGCGTGGACCAGTCTGTTCGCCGCAGTTACACAACTTGTCGGGAGTGCGGCCATTCTCTGGATCGCCATCCGCAGCCGGAGTTCTCGTGATGTCTCGCTCGTGTGAACCTCCACTTCGCATTCTTCACGTGCTGGCCTGCATGAACCGGGGCGGGGTCGAAGTCTGGCTGATGCACATGCTGCGTCACATCGACCGCGAGCGCTTTCGCATGGATTTCGCGACGAGTCAGCCCGGTGAGTTCGACGATGAAATTCGATCACTGGGTTCGCAGGTTCATCGCACCGCTTCCCCGCGAAATCCGCGGGCATTCGCGAGGAGTCTCCAGGGGATTCTCAGTGATGGGGGGCCCTACGATGTCGTGCACAGCCACCTGCATTACTTCAGTGGTTATGTCCTGCGAGTCGCTGCACGGGCGGGGGTTCCGGCTCGCATCGCCCATTCTCACAACGACACAACAGCGGCCGAAACGGGTGCCGGTTTTCTCCGCCGTCGCTATCTGAGCCTTACCCAGTCGTGGATCAGCCGGTATGCGACACATGGCCTCGCCTGCAGCGGCCTGGCTGCGAAAGACCTGTTTGGCGAAAACTGGTCGCTGGATCGCCGCTGGAAGATTATATTCTATTCCATGCCCTTTGCTCCCTTCGCGGAAGTCGTCACTGATCGAGGTCGAATCCGTGAAGACCTGGGGATTCCCAGGGACGCGTGGGTTCTGGGACATGTTGGTCGATTCTTCGAACAGAAGAATCACATGTTTCTGATCAACGTGCTCGCGGAAGCGGCCAGGCGGAACCCCAACCTGTGCCTGCTGCTGGTCGGCGATGGCCCTCTACGGCCGGCCATTGAAAGTCGGGTCGAACAGCTCCAGCTTTGTAAACGGGTCGTCTTTGCTGGAGTTCGTCCGGATGTCCCGCTGTTGATGAGGAACGCTATGGATGGCCTCCTGTTTCCCTCCTTGCACGAGGGAAGCCCGCTCGCGTTGGTGGAAGCGCAGGCTGCGGGTCTGCCGTGCGTGGTGTCGGATACGATTGCCGTGGAGGCCACGGTCGTTGGGGAACTGGTGTCCCGCCGATCATTGTCGGAGCCGATCAGTGCCTGGGTGCGCTCGATCGAAGAAATGCCGCTGGTCCGTACGACTGTGACGCCGGACCGCGCCTTGCAGGCTGTTGAAGACAGCCCTTTCGAAGTCTCTCGAGGCGTCTTGGAGCTGCAGTCAGTCTATCGCGATGTCGTCTGCCAGCAATTCCGCGGGTCGCTGGCATGTGAGTCCGGACTGCCGAGTGCTGCGGTGGGGGTGTAGTAATGCAGCGGTTTCGGATGTGAATGTGGTCGGAGGCACGCGATGTATAACATGTCCTCTAAGGTGCTTGCACTGAAGTGACTCGCCACGAGGCTCAACCCCACTGGCAGCCTTGCCAGCTGTTCGCGAGGACGGTCGTCGAGATTACCGACAGGCGAGGCACCGACACGGAGTACAAGTGAGTAGCGTTCTCACTTCACTCGTCTTGTGTGGCAGCGTCTTATCCTATTTGCTGCTGACGGACTATCGCTTTCATCACTGGTTCGTCGTGCCCATTTTCGCCTGCGGTGTCATCATTAGCGTGGACGCCATCGAATGGCTTCGAGGCCGCCTGGATCTGTACGACCCGGTCGGTGTGCTTGGCGTCATCGGGAGCTACTTCTTTTTCGCCGCCCCGCTGCTTTGTATCACGCTCGGCACGACGTTGGGCGAGGTTATTCCTCCAGACGATTGGCGGGAGTGGTTGGGCAGGATGGCCATCCTCAATGTGGGTGGCATCGTCGTCTATCTGGCCAGCCGCAACTACTTCGTGGGACGCGGTCGGCTGTGTTACAACACATGGACCGTGAACCCGGCCACTTGGAAGCCGGTGCTGGTGACATTCATGTTACTCAGCGGCCTCCTGCAATTTCTCGTCTATGCCAAGTACGGCGGTGTCATCGGCTACATGGCCTACGTTACGACCGATGAGGTCGGATTCCAGGGGATGGGCTGGGTGTTCATGTTTTCCGAGTGCCTGCCGATCCTGTCGGCGATGGCCTACTGCGTCTGGTGTCGCCGTACAGTGCGCACGCCATCTTGGGGCGAACTGATCGCGTGTCTGTTGATCTTTGTTCTGCTACAGCTCCTCTTCGGAGGCTTGCGGGGCAGTCGCAGTAACACCGTGTGGGCGCTGTTTTGGGCTGTGGGCATGGTACATCTCACGGTCCGCCACATTCCCCGAGCCTTCGTCGCCTTGGGTCTGATATTTCTGGTAGGATTCATGTACATGTACGGCTTCTACAAGAGTCATGGCCTAGAAGCCGGCCGGGCGTTCACTTCCTCTGCAGCACGCGCCGAGATGTCTGAGGAGGGACATCGGACGCTAAAGACGTTGCTGCTCGCGGACTTCTCTAGGTCCGACGTCCAAGCCTTTCTGCTCTATCGACTGTCTGTACCAGCATCCGCATCGGATTATAGAGTGGCCTATGGCCAATCGTATCTGCATGCACTGAGTCTCGCCATACCGAAGCGTCTCTGGAGGTTCGATGTTCCTGGCAAAGTTGAATTCGGCACTGAGATCTTGCATGGACGTGGAAGCTACCATCTTGGGGAATGGGAGTCGAGTCGCGTTTATGGGATTGCCGGGGAGGCGATGCTGAACTTCGGTCTGTGGGCTGCGCCATTCTCGTTCGTACTACTCGGAGCCACAGTCGGTATCGTCCAGCGGTGTGTCTACACGTGGAGCCGCTCAGATCCAAGACTGCTGATCGTGCCGTTCCTTACGAATCTCTGTTTCGTCATTCTTGTGAGTGACCTCGACAATGTGGTCTTCTTCCTGATCAAGCTAGGGGCCATGCCCATGCTAGCTATTATTTTGTTGTCGCGAATCTGTGCTGTGCCCGGCCATGAGCGGTCAGTGGGAGTCGCACCCTGCTCACCCGACTGAGGCCGCTGCTGCCACCCTTCGGAGAGGGAACTATGTACTACCTTGAGTCACACTCGGCCGAACCTGCAGAGTACACACGGTCATTCGCTCCATTCGATGTCCTGGGTGTCCTTTGGCGTCGGAAAGGACACATGGCGGTGACAGTGCCTCTGGCGCTACTCCTTGGCGCCGTAGCGTACCATTTCTGGGTGCCCACGTTCCTTTCCGAAGCACAGCTTCTGGTGGTCAAGAAAGCGCCGCAGTTGATTCCGGGCGTGGATACACGGTTTGCTGCCATGGAAGATACTCTGGCCGTGCATGCTGCGGTCATCCGAAGCCCGCTGTTGTTGGGTGAAGCCATTCGTGAGGGGCAGTTGAACGAGCTCCCGTCGCTCCAGGGCGAGGAAGACATCACCAAAACTCTCATCGAGGGGCTTAGTGTCTCGCCCTCCTCGCGGATCTCGAATCAGGACAGCAGTGCGCTGCTCAACTTGACGTACGTATCGACATCCTCCGAGGACAGCGTCGTCGTTCTTGAAGCGGTGGTGAGGAGTTACGAAGAGTTCCTGAAGTCGATGCATCGGGCCGGCAGTGAAGAGAGTGCCGCACTTTATCAGCAGTGGCGAGACGAAGTGCAGGACGAGCTGGCCGCCAAACAAGAGGCCTACGACAAACTCGCAGAGACCGATCTGGTGCTGGCCATGGGGACGCCCGCCGACACGAATGTCGCTCAGTCGCGCCTCGATCGGGCAGATTCGGCCTTACTTGAGAAGTCGATCCGCCGCACAGAACTCGAGAATCAGTTGCGCACGCTTAAAGAACTGCAGGCCCAAGGAGCCAATCCCGCAATCCTGGGAGAGCTCATCGAACGGTGGCAATCTGAATCGGGACGTTATCGAGATCAGCGATTTCGAGAACGGCTGATTGAGCTGCAGTTGATGGAGCAGACCATGATTTCCAAGTACGGTGACCGCCATCCAGACCTGGTTGCAGTGCGCAGTCAGCTCGAGCTCCTGCAGGGGGCAGAGGTGGATCAGCCCGCCGAACCAGGCAAGATGCCGATCGACGTCTATGCCAGTCTCATTGAACAGGAGCTCAAGGGGATTCGCAATGTGGAGCAGTCGCTGGGGGAACTTGTGGGTGAGGAGCATGCGCAGGTCGAAAAGCTGGCCAAGAAGCGGTACGAGTTCGAGACGATCCGTAGCGAGATTGAGCGGATTCAAGACCTGCATACCGAAATTGTCAAGCAGGTGCAGGGTGTCGATCTCGTTAAAGAGGCCAAGTCCTACCAGGCGCAGTTGATCACGCCGCCAAAACCTGGCGAGAAGGTCTCGCCGAGTGCGCCAGTCTTCGCGTTGGTGTTTTCGTTCCTAGGTATCTGTGGCGGCGCCGCGATCGCGCTCTACCGCGAGATGTCAGACGAGAGTGTCGGGTCGGCGGGCGAGGTACGGTATCGCTTGAACATTCCGGTGTTGGGGCAGATCCCTCGATTCCGTCGCACTCGACGTAACTCGTACGAGTCCGTGCTGTGCACGCATCACCAGCCGAACTCTGCCGATGCCGAGGCGTTCCGCCGACTGCGAACGGCGATCTACTTTCGTGAGCCTGGGGAGCGATCGTCGCTCTTGCAGATCACCAGTCCGGACGCGGGCGACGGGACCAGCACGATCGCTGCGAATCTGGCTGTCTCGATGGCCCAGTCCGGCAAGAGCGTGGTGCTGATCGATGCGAATCTGCGCAACCCCGCGGTTGCCTCGATCTTCGGACTGACAGCCACCGTCGGCCTTGCGAACCTATTGTCCGGCACTGCCGAGATCGACGAAGCCCTGTGCCAGACCGAAATCCCCGGCCTGGTAATCATTCCAGCCGGCTCAGAAGTGGACAAGCCGGCCGAATTGCTGTCGTCCATCCGACTGCCGCGAATACTCGACGCGGTGGCGGCCAAATTCGACTATGTGTTGATTGACACACCCTCCGTCATGGAAGTCAGTGACCCCGGTATGGTCGCTCCCCATGTCGATGGCGTGCTGCTGACGGTGAATGTCGCGAACTCCTGGCCGCGACTGGTGCAAGCCAAGGACATGTTGGAGTCACTAAACGCGCGAATCATTGGTGCCGCTGTCAACGGAGTCCCGCAGGATGCTCCGGTCGCCGTCAGCGGTCCCCGACTGGAGTATCATGTGCGGGCCTGATTGCGTGAAGCGCAGCTTGGCCGGTATGTGGATGCGTATCAGTCGAACTTACCGTGCCGTCAGGATTGGCGTCGCGGCCCAACTCTGCATGGGCGTCTCCGGCCCGGACACTAACTGAGGGGCAGTTATCCCTTGACCATGCCACGACTCCTGCAAGTCACCACCGTTCCGCATACGCTCAATGCGTTTCTCCTGCCCTTTGCCAAGCATTTTCGGGCTCAGGGCTGGCGCGTCGATGCCATGGTGCGCGGCGTCACCGGGTCCCACGACTGCTGCGAGGCTTTCGACCGGGTGTGGGACGTGTCCTGGTCACGCAACCCACTCGATCCTCGCAATCTGCTGAAGGCGTCGCGGACAGTTCAGCGCGTTGTAATGCGAGAAGGTTACGATATCGTCCACGTTCATACTCCGGTGGCCGGCTTCGTGGCGCGGTATGCGCTCAAGGGTATGCCCAGGCATAACCGACCTCGTGTGATCTACTCTGTGCACGGCTTTCACTTTCACGAGGAGGGGCGACCCGTCACGAACGCCGTATTCCGGACTCTGGAGAAGTTGGCAGGTCAATGGACAGACTATCTGGTGGTCATCAATCGGGACGATGAGCGTGCCGCCAGACGGCAACGAGTGGTTCCCGCTGACCGGATTCGATACATGCCAGGCATTGGCGTAGACCTCGATCGTTATGGTGCAGGACGGGCTTCTGCAGCAGAGAGCGAGGGAATCCGCAGTTCGCTGAACCTCGCTGGGGACAGTGAGATTCTGCTCTGCATCGCCGAATTCATACCCAGGAAGCGTCATCGCGATGTCCTGCAGGGGTTTGCACGAATGGAGCGACCATCGGCACACCTGCTACTTGCCGGCCAAGGCAAGCTGATGGAGAGCATGAAGCGGCTGGCCGTGAGGCTGGGAATTCGGAAGCGGGTCCACTTTTTGGGGCTGCGCCGCGACATTCCCGCGCTCCTTCATTGCTCTCAGGCCGTCATCCTTGTTTCAACACAAGAGGGGCTGCCGAGAAGCGTCATGGAAGCGCTGTGTGCCGAAGTGCCGGTCATTGGAACCGATATCCGCGGCACTCGCGAACTGATTGACAACGCGTGCGGTCGCCTGGTCAAGGTCGGCGATGTAGACGGACTCAGCCGTGCGATGAGTTGGTTACTCGATCATCCTGACGAGGCCCAGGTGATGGGAGTGGCCGGTCGTCAGAAGATGGCCGCGTTCGATCTCGGAAGAATCATTGAGCTCCACGAGTCACTCTATAATGAGCGCGCTCGGGCATCGAAGCCGTTCGGGAGTCGCTGCCGTCAGCGCCGCCGTATCCTGAATAACTTAGACAGTCCGTCATGGAAGTCAGTGAGCCCGGCATCGTAGCGCCCGACGGTGATGGCGTGCTGCTGACGGTGAACGTCGCGAACTCCTGGCCGCGACTGGTGCAAGCCAAGGACCTGTTGGAGTCACTAAACGCGCGGATCATCGGTGCCGCTGTCACAGGGGCCCGCAGGGTGTTCCGGTCGCCGTCAGCGGTCCCCGGCTGGGGTATCATGTTCGCGACTGACGAACCATTGACTTGGTCACCGGGGCCCACGTGCTACGCGCCCCCTGACGGCGGAGCATCCGTTCATTTCATGCACCTGCAATTGCCATCAAAAAAGCCCACTTCCGACTTGTGACAAGCGGGCAACCCCTTCACGCCAGTCAGGAATAAACAGAATGCGAGTACTGGTTTCCCTGGCAGAGCACTTCGTCAAAGTGGGTACACGAATCTACGCCCCGGTCTACGGGTACGAGCGGTTCTGGAGCCGCTATCTGGAGGTGTTCGACGAGGTTGTTGTGCTGGGGCGCACGCGGACGGATGACTCGGTGCCCAATAGTGCGGTTGAGGCCTCTGGTCCGGGCGTTCGCTTTTGCCCTTTACCAGACCACCGCGGACCCTGGCAGTACATGCGTTGTCGCCACGAGCTGAAGAAGCTTGTCTCTCACGCTGTAGATCAGGCCGATGCGTTCATACTTCGCGTACCGTGTCACATTGGCACGGTGGTTGAGAAGGAGCTTGCGCAGCGCGGGTGGCCGTTTGCCGTCGAGGTGGTCGCCGACCCGTGGGTCGCGTTGGCACCAGGCAACGTCAAGAGTGTTGTCCGTCCCATCGCACTGTGCCGTGGTGCAGCCAATCTACGACGCCAATGTAGTGAGGCGATGGCGGCTGCGTATGTCACGCAGAAGGCGTTGCAGCAGCGATATCCCGCCGCGACGCCAGATCGCAGCTATGGCTGTTCTGATGTGGTGTTGCCCGACCGCGACATCGTTGATGACCTGACATCTCGCCACCAGCGCATCAACTCGATGCCGGATCGACTGGATTCGCAGGGGCCTCCCGTAAGGCTGGGATATGTCGGGACGTTCGAGGTGATGTACAAATCGCCGGACGTCCATTTGCAAGCGGTTTCACTGTGCCGGAAGAGGGGTCTCAACGTCGAGTTAATCCTCGCGGGTGAGGGGCGGCACCGATCCGAAATGGAGGCACTGGCAAGTCGTCTGGGGGTTTCTCCGCATGTTCACTTCACGGGCCAGTTGCCTTCCGGCCAGGCTGTGCTGAGTTTGCTCGACGACATCGATCTGTTTCTGATCGCATCGAAGACGGAAGGGCTTCCCCGCGCTCTTGTCGAGGCCATGGCCGGGGTTGCCCAGCGATCGGGAGCGATGTAGGTGGCATACCAGAGCTCCTGCCACCTGATTGCCTCGTCCGGCCGGGCGACCCCGAAGACCTGGCGAATCTCATCGAAAAGCTGCTTCGTGATCCGGCGTATTGCGTCGAACTGGCAGAGCAGAACCGTGATAAGGCCCGGGAATACAGCCAATGCCTTCTTGACGAGCGACGACGAGCCTTCTACGAATTCGTTCGCGATCGAACTGCCGGGTTCAGCAATGAGCGAACCGAGCCACAAAAGCTTTCCCTCTAGGCGCACAATCCGAAGACTACCGATGCGCATTGCGTCACCCGTGGATGAGCTGTGGACGCTGCCAGTCATGGGATCGAATGACGAGCCGCTGTGCGCAGCGACCGAAGCCGGATGCACGTACCTTCCGTATCCCCCAGATGAAATTGCGTCCATGGCTGAGGCGATCGTGGCACTGCTGCATGATGACAACCGCCGGCAGGAGATGTGACGAAGTGGCCACGAACTTGTGAGCATGCGCTTCTCGGCTGAGGCATTTGCTCGCCAGCTGATGGGGCTGTATCACGAATCGCTTCACATCCACGCTCCACACTTGAACTCAGGCATGACACTTGGCAGCCATGAGACCGATAGACCTCGTCCACGCGGGCGCACGACTTGTGGCGATCGACTCGTTCCTGTAAGGCATCGTGGCGGGACGGACCTTGGTCGAAGACCTCTGGAGATGGCTCAAGGGGAGCGTCCCTCGAGATCATCAGCCCCACGACATCGCGGGCATTTTTCGTCTACGGCAAACGATGCCAACACTGAACTGATCAACCCTGAGCCAGGACAACGCGCCGGACTACTGTCTGGAACACTCTGGATATCCACTTGGCCATCGTTCCAAGATCGCAAAGACGCCAACGGCTGAAGATGGCCGCCATGCGGCTACCCCGCGGGCCCGGAAAGTAGATTCATTGGCTGAGAATACTCAGATCCGCTTACCGTTGCGCCGGGGATCCGCCTGAAGCGGCTGATCGATGTCAGTTTGTCGCTGGCCATGCTGGTGCTGCTCAGTCCCGTGATGGTCCTCGTCGCGATCGCTGTCCGTATCAGCATGGGGAAGCCGGTGCTGTTCCGGCAGCGACGGCCGGGGCTCAATGAAGAGCCGTTCATGCTGCTCAAGTTCAGGTCGATGCGCGATGCCTGCGATGCGCAGGGCCGTCCGCATTCTGACGAAGAGCGGACCACCTGGCTCGGGAATCTGCTCAGAAAGACCAGTCTCGACGAACTGCCGCAGTTGTGGAATGTGCTGCGCGGAGACATGTCGTTGATAGGTCCCCGCCCCCTGCTGATGGAGTATCTCGGCCGTTATCCCCAGCGATATCGTCGACGCCACGCGGTGCGGCCCGGGATTACGGGTCTGGCGCAGATCAGCGGCCGTAAGGCTCTCAAGTTCAGTGAGCGGTTCGACCTCGACGTCTGGTACGTGGAACACTGGTCGCTGGTGCTGGACCTCAAGATCGTGCTGCGGACAATCGGGCAAGTGCTCAGCTCGAAAGATACAGTCCCCGAAGGAGACTGGCAGGATCTGGACGATCTCGGGATTTTTCCCGAGGAGTGGAAGGAGCCAGTCGAGCCTGTGACCGGGGAAGTTCTATGGGAATCGGAGATTCCCGGTGAGCAGGCAGGGAGCATTCAACACTCTGCAGCGGGCCGATCACATGGGAACGAGTACACTCCCTGAACCTCCAAGTTCTGTATCGCAGACATTCCGACCCCGGCGTTCAAGATTGAGGAGACTCGGTTTCCTTGTCGTGCTGGGAGCCGGGTCGCTTGCGCTGGCTGAAGTCGCGGCGCAGGATTTCCCTGGTCGCGCTGCGAGGGCCGATCACGTTTCAGTCTGACCCGTTGCTCGGCTTCCGCTACCGGCCGAACCTGGATGTGCATCGCCTGCGAGATGGCTGCGACTGGACGTTCACAACAAACGAGCGCGGGCAGCGGATCACGCCGGAAAACCCAACAGCGGAGTCACATCCCACGGTAGTCCTCGTGGGGGATTCCTTCGCTTTCGGCGATGGCGTCAGCGACGACGAGACAGTGGCAGCGGCCTTGGCGGCACACGGCCTGCACGTCGAGAATCTCGGTGTAACGGGCTACGGGCCCCACCAGGAACTGCTCTCGTTACGGGACTATCTTGCTCAAAATCCTGTTCCCGACTGGATCGTGACGCTGACGTATACAAACGACGAGAGCGATGTTTTGTCCAGTTACCAGTCAATGCACTACCAGCCCTACGCCAGGTTGGCCGATGGAAAACTGCTCATCGCCCCATTCGACTCGCCAGTCACAGATTGGCTCACGGATCGTTCCTACCTCAGTGCGATTGTCCGTGGGCTGTTGTTCAATCAGCCGGTCCGGAATGATGGAGATGGACCGGCCATCGTTGCGGCGTGTCTTACCGAGATCGAGAACCAAGCTGCATCTGTTGGCGCAGGCTGTCTGACGCTCGCGCATGATGCTGTCGAGCCGCAGCGAATCCTCCCGATCGTCGATGCGGCTCGAAAAGCAGGCGTCTGCATTACGGATCTCTCACCACTGTTTGTTTCAGCCAGGGAGCAGGGGCAGGACTTGATCTGTCCCGACGGATATCACTGGAATGCGGCCGGCAGTCAGTTCGTGGCGGACACTATCGTGGATTGGATCAATCGCTCCACCGACTCTGCCATGTCCACCGAGCCTTGGGAGTGTGTGCGTGTTCCGTAAGTGTTGAAAGGCACTTGTGCTTGTGATGAGAAGAGTAGGTCCGCGCAATTCTGTACAGCGCATCGGATCACGCCGACCCGCCGCTTGTGTCCCCGTTCAGATCCTGGAAAGGCCACTGTCAGCATGAATCTGCTTCACGGAGGCAACTTGGTTGTCCTGACCACCGACAATATACCGGAATGGGAACAGGCACTCGCCAAGTCATGCCAGCATGACATCTTTCACCAGTGCCAAGTTCATCGGATCGCGGAGGCGAGTGGTGAGGGCATCGCACGCCTGTTCCACTTCGAGGACGGGGAGTATTCCATCAGCTTACCGTTGCTACTGCGGCCGATTGAAGGTGAGGAACACGGTCCCAGACAAGAGGCCGAGTCAACTGCCTGGTACGATGCGACCTCCGTATACGGCTACGCGGGCCCGGTGGCCTCGCACGAAGTGCTGCCTAGTCCCGTTCATAGTGGCGTTCCGGCGAGCGCTCTCGGCAGCGATGGATCAGGCTCGCGTGGTCTGTGCTTTCTCGCGACTACATCCGCTCATCAATCAGCAGCCTTGGCTGGAAGGGCTGGGCGAATCCGTCGATGTAGGTCCGACAGTTTCAATTGATCTCACGAAGCCCAGTGATGAGCACTGGAGGGACTATCGTGAACTCCACCGTCGTTCAATCAAGAAGTTGAGGAGGCAGCGAGTCGTCGTCGAACAGGATGCTCACCTGCGATCAATTGACGACTTCATCATGATGTACCATGAAACGATGGAGCGTGTCGGGGCAGCGCCTGAGTACTTCTTCCCGCGAGACTATCTCGCCTCTTGGCTGGCCTATCCACACCCGCTGGCCCATCTCTTCATTGCGAGGCTGGAAGAGACGCCGATAAGTGCGGCGATGCTAACCGCATGTGACGGAATCGCACAGTACTACCTGGGGGGAACTGCCAACGACTTTACACGGATCGGCCCCAACAAGCTGGTGATCGACTTCCTGCGTGAGTGGGCCATCGCACAAGGTGCCCACACCTTGCATCTGGGCGGAGGTGTGGGGGCCCAGGAGGATTCGCTATATCACTTCAAGTGCGGGTTCTCGCATCGGCGTCACCGGTTCGCGGTCTGGAGATGGATCGTCAATGAGGACCGCTACCGCCGACTCTGTGAAGAAAGGCGCCAGGCGAATCAACGGGCGGGTCTCAGGGAAACCTCGACCGGTTTCTTTCCTCAGTATCGCGCACCCCTCGAGGCTCAACCGTCTCCCGAGGAACGGCCGGTTCTGGTGCCCGTCGTCGACCTGTGAGCTCGGGCGTGACGGCCTGACAGCTAAGGCGAAAGCTGCCTTCCTGTTCGGGGGTGGTCACCAGGCCTCACCCCCGTCTGGGACTGCTGAGTTGCCCGCCATCAAGTCCGGCCTCAAGCGGCCGTGGCGGGAGTTGACCAGCACTGCATGCGGCGCTGGCCGAGTTTCCGACCGCGGATGCCGCTGCTTCTTTCCCGTAATGCCCAGCTTGATGCGGGCACCCGCTTGGTGGATGCGATCCTGAGTCCCGGTCTGTTCGGCGAGAAAGCCTGTTTCGGTCTGTCGAAGTGTATCCGTTCCACAAGACATCTCCTGCGGGGCGTGGCAGTCTCGCGACTCGTAATACACGATCCAGTGACGAGGAGAGACCATGGCGAGCAAGTTCGACTCTTGCCGCTTTCGCAGGCCCTGAAACTGGTATACGCAAATCGAGCGAGCCTCCGCACAATGCTCGGGGCATCACTCTCAGGCATCGAGCAAGGACACGCGCCGCGGCGCTTGTACCAACTTTCGTCACGCTGTTGCTGGGTCTGAGCGCAGAACCATGACCGCACCAACCTGTGACTGCCTATCCACGCTGCTGACCCGGTGGGTCTTCGATCCCCGGTGAGATGTAACCTCCTTGATCCGCGCCGCCGGCAGTCGCGCGGCCAAGCATTTCTCGTCCTTTCACCGCGTCTTCAGCGCCACCCGCTGGTCCCTGGACGCGGTGGGACTGGCGGTGTTCGAGTTGGAGTCAGCCCTTCCTCGCAGACGTCGTGCTGCTGCCGCTCGATGACACCTTGGCCCGAAGACCCGGCCTGAAGATGTTCGGCACCGACATGCATCACGTCCGCTCGCCTCCAGCCGCAACAAGGCGATCAATAGTTGGGGGCACAACTGGGTCGTGCTGGGAGTGATTGTCCAGTTCCCCTTCCGGAACGGGCGCCGTGACCGCCTGCCGACCCTGTTCCGGCTGCACCTCAACAAGAGGAGCACCGCCGCGTTTATCACACGCGGCCGGAGCTGGCCTTCGTATTGCTGACGCTGCTGTGTCGTGATCAAAAGCACCGGCGTTCTATTCGACGAGTTGGACAGCCGGCGGGGAACAGGTGCTCGCCTGGTACTCGATGCGCTGGAGCATGGAAGTCACTACTCACGACAGCAAGCAATACCTGGGCTTCGAAAAGTCTCTGGGGCTGAACACGCCGGTCGGTGGAGCGCAGCACGCCGCTGGCCATGCTTCTGTACAGCCTGATCGTGCTGTTGTTCGTGGGGCCGGTCATCGCCGCTAGTGTTCTTTTCCCGCATTTAGGAAACTGTACACTAGCCACAGACATCTTCCTACGCAACCTCCCAGCTTGAGAGGCCCGGCCTTCATAGATACTCATAACCCCTCGTATTGGAAATGGGGTCAGGTCAGATCAACTGCCCGTCCTTCCAGAGCAGACCGGCGATCTCTTGTGAGTCCGGCAATCGGTCCGTGTCGGTCGGGGAAACAACCTGGTACGCTTCGTTCATCGGTGGTGCTTCCTGTCTGGACGAAACAAACACTCCACGGATGATACCCATCACCCGGCTCCCCCAGAGCCACCACCGATCACTTCAACCTTCCACTATCAGCGGGACATCATCTCCATGGACTTCAGCACCACTAGCGCCCGTGTATGTGATTCCATCGGAACTGCGATGTGTGTCCTCTCGCTGCTGGTTTCGACGTCTGATGCGGCACACCTAGTCCGGGATGGGGCGGCTGAGTGCATCATCGTGCTCAGCGACCGGCCGAGCGATGCGGCGGCCGCTGGGGGATATTTGCTCGCTCAGCAGTTTGCTCGAATCTCCGGAGCGAGCGTTCGAGTGGTCAAGGAGTCCGCCCTCCAAGATGTGAGTCTGGTCGGACAGAGGTTGTCGGCTCAGGTCGGTGCCTTTCGTCCAACGACATTTGTCCTCGTGGGAGAGAGTGCACTGTCCCGCCGGCTGCAGGTGAACGGAGACGGGCTCGATCGAGGCGCCATTCTCCTGCAAACGACAGGCAACGTCCTGATAATGCTGGGTAACGATGCCAGTACCTTTTTGGATCCAAGGGGCAGTTATTACGCAGTGGTGACGTACTTGGAGGAGCTTCTGGGTGTCCGCTACCTCTGGCCAGGTGAGCTTGGATTCGTTGTCCCATCTCAGAAAACAATTCCGCTGCCTGTGCTGAAGAGAACATTTACACCGTTTCTTACACAGCGGCAGATACGCTGGGCCGGTCGGAACGAGCGATTGAACAACGGACTGGCGTACCTTGGATTCACGCCGTTTGAGTACGACTTCAGGTTTCAAACGGCGACTGGCGAGGGGACTGGCTTGCCAAAATGGACGGACTGGCAGCGGCTTGGCGGGACACTGAACCTCAATGCCGGGCACTCATTCGGCGACACATGGGAAAAGTATCACGAATCACATCCAGAGTGGTTCGCTCTTCAATCTAACGGATCCAGGGACCTGACGGATCTAGATCCGGAGCGTCCTCGATTGTGCATGTCAAACCTCGATCTTGTCACGGCGCGTCGCCCGAGACAAGATCGCCGAGTTGGATCGATCTGGCACGACCTGCGTGTCTTTGGTCCCCAGCGATGGCGGCCGTGCCAATTTCTGCCTATGCCCTGAGTGTCGGAGGCTCGATCCCCCCGACGGACGTCCGCTTGAGCTGATGGACTACACGACGTCACCACCCAGGAAGATCCGCTACGTCTCGTTGACTGACCGAATGGTAAAGTTCTGGAATCAGCTGGCACTTCAAGTCAGTGCCGAGCGACCCGATACGCGATTTGTTGTGTATGCGTACTCCGCATATGCTGCGCCACCAGTGCGTGAAACGCTGGATTCGCGGATCGCGGTGGGCTTTGTCTCTGGGACGTACGACGACGATGCGGCCCGTCGTCAGGCCCTTGCCGACTGGGACGCGTGGAACAAGCAGATTCAACAACTGTATTGGCGGCCGAACTTCCTGCTATATGGCAGTCGTGAGGGAGTTCCCGCCGTCTACATTCATAAGCTGGCGGAGGACCTGCGAGGACTCACTGATGGTGGATTACAGGGCGCCGACTTCGACTCGATTGTCCATCACTGGGCGACCGAGGGAATCAACTACTACGTTCTTGCAAGGCTTCTCTGGGATCCACAGCAGAACGTGAATGTCATACTTCAGGATTACTGCGACCGTGGATTTGGGCCGTCAGGCGACCTTGTGAAGCAGTATTTTCTAAGGATCGAGCAGATAACCAATCAGGTGGCTGCATCATCTGGTAACAAGTTGGCTCCGTATACGTCGGAAGTCTGTGCTGAGTTGCGCAGTTGTTGGAAGAAGCCGCGGCGATGGCTGGCAATGAGGTGTTTAAGCGGCGGGTAGAGTTTCTTCGATCTGGAGTAGACTTGGTCGAGATTCAAGCACGTACTCACGCCTTTGCCGATGCCCATATGCAGAACGTGCCTTCGCGTGAGGAGTTGGATGCGTTCTGGGCATCTATGACCGCAAAGCTCAGACTGATGCGTCAGATTGCGCAAGCTCAACCATTGGCCATCAACACACCTGCGATCGCCTGGGGCAGTGAGGGCCGATTCCGCCGCCTGGGGTGGAACGGATATGCGTCTCTCAGCTTGCGCGGTCTGAACGAGGCGCCGACAGCCCCGGTGCAGAGAGCGCCTTAGCTGGGACGATATTTAGGACGCCTCCCAAAGTCGAAGTAGCGTGAAACTGGATATGGAGATGATGTCCCGCTGGTAGTGGAAGGGTGAAGAGATCGGTGGTGACTCTGGGGGAGCCGGGTGATGGGGATCATCCGGCGAACATTGGTTTCCTCCAGACAGGAGCCACCACCGATGAACGAAGCGAAAGAGGTTGTTTCCCCGATCGACACGGACCGACTACCGGACTCACAAGAGATCGCCGGTCTGCTCCGGAGGGACGGGCAGTTGATCCTGCCGCTGGTGGATCTGGTCGAGCAGGTGCCGTTTGCCATCAATGATCTGGTCGACGTGATGGTGCGGGCCACGATTGAGTCCGTGCTGGCCATGAGTGCCGAGCAGCTGGCCGGACCCAAGCAGCAGGGCAAACAGGCTGATCGCGAGGTCGTCGATCACGGCACGCAGCGAGGTCGCGTCGTCTTCAAGGAGAGGCAACTGGGCGTGACCAAGCCGCGACTCAGGAAGCGAAAGCGTGATGACGGCGAGCCGGGCGAGGTCGCCGCCTACGAGGCCCTGCAGAAGGACAGCCGCCTGGCCGATCGGATGCTCCAGGTCCTGATGTCCGGCGTTTCCACCCGGCGCTACGAACAAGTGCTGCCACAGACGGCCCAGCAGTGGGCCGCCAGGGGCGGTTCGCTGTGAGACCGTCCAACCGTTTTTAGTGTTTGAATGAACTTCGCGTTCGACTTCGAGCAAAACGGCCGTGCTGCTCCAAGAGCCAGGTTTCCCGGGAGTTCCTCGAGGCGGGCGAGCGGCTATTCAAGGCACTGGCCGAACGGGATAGGCCCAGCGCGGCCGCCTCACTGCACGAAGGTCTCGACGAGCTGTTCACGATCAACCGTCTTGGTCTCCCCTCGAAGCTGAGGCGCTGCCTGGGGACGACCAACCTGATCGACAACAGCTACTCGGCCGTGCGTCAGCGGAGTGCACGCGTCAAGCGCTGGCGTGACGGTTCGATGGCACTGAGATGGACGGCCGCCAACTTCGCCGCCACCGAGAAGACCTTTCGCCGCATCATGGGCCACGGCGATCTGTGGATGCTCAAAGCGGCCCTCGACGAACCCAGTCAGGACCAGCAAGTTGCCCAGCAGATGAAAGCCAGCGAACGTCAACCCATCCCCAAGCCAACACCGGCACTTTCCACTGAGCTTGGGACATCATCTGAAACTGACAAGAATCCGTTACAAAACGCATAGAGTGGTGAACACACTGGCTCGCGAGTTGCGTGGGGTGGGCCTTCTAAAGGAGGTGTCCCATGCTGTTGACGTTCGAGAGGTTTCCGTCCTTGTGGCGGGATCGCTCGACGTCCAGGACGGAGTCGACCATCACGCGTCACGACCGGACGCAACTGAGCGAGACGCAATGGCTGCTGATCGCCGATCTGTTCGCCCCCGCGCTGCGGTCCCCAGCCGGAGGCCGTCCGCCGATTCCGCCGCGGCCGTGCTTGGAAGGCATCCTGTGGGTGCTCCGCTCGGGGCGCGCGGTGGAAAGATTTCCCAAGAGATTCTCCCTCTTATGCCACGTGTTGGCGGAGGCCGCGGGACTGGACCGAGGCCGGCCTGTGGCCAACATCTGGGGCCGACTGCTGCAGATGGCCAGCGACCTCCCATGACTCGACTGGCGGTATTTGTTCGCCGACGGCATGTTTGCGCCAGCAAAAAGGGGGCGCGGAGGTCGGCCGTGGACACAAGGGCGTCGGCACCACGCTGATGGTGCTGATAGATGCCACCCGCACGCCGCTGGCGGTGGACATCGCGCCGGTGGATCAACACGAAGCCGCACTTGATCGAGCCGCTGTTGGACCGCGTGGTGGTCGATCTGCCGAGGAAGCGTCTGCCGCTGGTGTACGACAAGGCGCCCGACAGCGAAGAACTTCGAGATCGTTTGAAGGAGGCGGGCTTCGAGTTGGTCTACCCCCACCGCCAGATCCTGCCCGGCGTTCAGCATCGCGTCCGCGTCCCGCAGCTTCCGAACAACCTGCTCCGGAGTATGTCGCTTCCAACGCTTCGTCGTCATCGAGTCTCTCCTTGCCCAACAGGGCCTCCGAGACTCTCATTACATCTGGATCAAGAATGGGGAGCAGATCACCTGCCCATCCCGGCCGTGTTGAGTGAGGTGGACCCCAAAAACTGGACAGCCCAATAAGGTCGAATCTGGCCCCGTTCGGGAGCCGGATCGGGAGGTCCAGATTGATGAGCAGGAAGCGGCGGAGGTTGGGAGCGGCAGCTCAAGGCCAAGGTGGCGTTGGCAGCCGTCAAAGGGGACAAGACGACGGCCCAGTTGGCTTCGGAGTTCGGTGTTCACGCCAGCCAGGTGACGGCCTGGAAGAAACGGCTGACCGCGAGCGTCACGGAGCTGTTTGCCGACGGTGCCCACGACGCTGATGCTCCAGCAGGCCCTTGCGATCCCCTTCGTGGCTCGGTTGACCACGAAAGCCTGTTGCGGGGTGCCCGAACAGGTACAATGATGGGAGGGGCTGGTTTAGATGCCCGCCCGCCAGTTCGCAGACCTGCTATTCGAATCCACAGTGATGTCCACGTCCTTCCCGATACAGACAATTCCGTTGTCACGGAGTGAGCAGCTGCTCGAGGTCCTCCAGCCTTTTCAGGATCTGGTCGTGCTCATGCATGACAACCCCGATCCGGACGCGATTTCGAGCGGGTGGGCGTTGCAGAGAATCATCCAGGAGTGTCTTGACCGCCCGGCACGTCTGATTGGTGGTGGTGCCATCGTACGGGCCGAGAATCGCCACATGATTTCGTTGCTCGAGCCTCCGATCGAACTGGCCTCTTCGCTCGTTGTGCCGCCGCACACGGGAATTGTGCTCGTCGACTGCGGTGTGGAGTCTCTCAATCGACTGGCGATGGATGCGAACCTGCAATTGCTGGCCGTCGTCGATCATCACCCACCGCGCCAGGGTTCGCGCGAGAAGCTGCCGTTCGAAGACGTTCGTCCGGAAATGGCGGCTTCCGCTACGATTGCGGCCAGCTACATGCGCGAACTGAATCTGCAGCCGGACGAACGACTGGCCACAGCCCTCGTGTACGCGATTCGCTCGGAGACGCGCGGATGTGAAACCGGTCACTCCCGGCTGGATCGCCTCATGATCCGCTGGCTGACACGGTGGGCGAACCCGACCTGGCTGGCCGAAATCGAAAGTGCCCCGCTCTCCCGGGCCTACTACAGCGACTTCGTGCTCGCCTTGCAGAGCACGTTCCTGTACGACGACGCGGCCTTCTGCCTGCTCCCCAGGGCCGAGGGTGCCGAAGTCGTGGGCGAGCTGGCCGATCTGCTCGTGCGCTGCGAGGGCATCAACCGGGTGATGCGCGCCGCCGCCATCGACGAAGATGTGCTGCTGTCGGTCCGGACCACCCCGGGGGATGGCGACGCGGGGGCGATGGTCCGCGAGCTCCTCAAGGGGCTGGGACGTGGCGGTGGTCATGCCCACCGGGCCGGGGGACGGATTCCCGGGGTTGCCCGCGGGAGAATCGCCGAGTCGCTGGAAGAGGAACTGCGATCCCGCTGGCTTGCCGTCTGTAACAGTGTGCGGGAGCGCGGCACTCGGTTAATCGCCAGGCGAGAGATCCTCGAGCACCTGTGATGGGGGCCGCTGCCCCCGCTTTCGCGACCATCGGCAGGGGCGCCCGAGCCCAGTCAGCGGTGGTCCCGCCGCGTCAACTCGACGAGCCTCACCCTGTCGGTCTGAAGACGGTCGGCCAGCGGGGACACCGAGGCTTGGCCCGTGGCATGCACTTCTCGTGCCTCGAATTGTTGACAACGGCCACAGTCCGGGTAGACTAGCCAGTCGATCAGTTCAGTGCAGTCCACCTGGCCTATCATGGGTCAAGCGAGCGTCGACGGCATACTCCTCACGTATGCAAGATGCGAGCGTTCAGACAGGCGTGGACTTGCTGGCTGGGCGTACGGGCCACCCTGTTTTGTTGTCGGGTCTGGGTGTCGTGTCCATCCCACCTTGGTTCATCTCCGGATGACCAGGTAAAGCTGGTCTGCATCATTCCCGGTCGGGATGGATCCTGTACGGTTTTCTCAGCTCTCTTTTTTGCTTCAGCGTTCACGAGGCGGGCCGCCACGGGCTGATTTCCAGGAGGAGTGTCCTTCTGCGAAATCTGATTGGTGCCAGTTGTGGTGCGCGCGAACATTGCGCCGAGCAGATCCCGTCGTCAGTTCCAGAGGAGAGGTAGATGTCTCGCCTGAGTCTCCGCGTGGCGTGTGTGATTGTCTGCGGCCTGTGCCTGTGCCGGGACGCCGGTGTGGCGAGCGCGGGGACCTTTCCCGTTGCCGACAACACCGAGTACGAGGTGATGAAGTGCAAGGTGCGTGCGGCCCAGTTTCTCAACATGGCGACGTTCGGGGCGACGACTGCAGGCATCGACGAACTGGCGACACGCATGCAGCAGATCGGTGTCGTGCCGGCCTGTGAGGAATGGATTGATGACCAGTTTGCCGAGGACGCGACTCCGCATCACTCGCTGGCGAAGTCGATGATTTCCGGGGACGGCTTCGGCTACACCGAGTTGTCCATCAACCAGGGCCGGTACAAGCACCACGCCTGGTGGCACAACGCGATCGCCGCTCCCGATCAGCTGCGTCAGCGCATCGCATGGGCGTTGCTGCAGATCTGGGTGATCAGCGAAAACGGACCCGGGTTCAACGACCGATCTGTGGACCGGAGCGGGGAGCCCACCTATCTGGGCGTCGTCGACTACTACGACGAGCTGCTGAATAACAGCTTCGGCAACTATCGGGACATCATGCTTGATGTCACGCTGCACCCGATCATGGGCCGCTACCTGAGTCATTTCCGCAATCCCAAACCCGACCCTTCCAGAGGAATCGAGCCCGACGAGAACTATGCGCGAGCTCCAGCAGTTGTTCACAATCGGGCTGTATGAGATGGACAACGACGGCGTCTTCAAGACCGCCAACGGCGAGCTGATTCCCACGTACGACAACGACGACATCATTTCGTTCGCCCGTGTGTTCACGGGGCTGAACTATGCTGGTTCCAGTGGTGCCCAATAACGGAACCCGGGACTACCACAACCCGATGAAGATGCATCAGTCCAATCATGACACGGATCCCAAGACCCTGCATAACGGCCAGGTTCTGCCGGCGGGGCAGACCGGTATGAAAGACATCAACGATGCGCTCGACAATCTCTTCAATCACGACAATATTGCCCCCTTCGTGTCCCGGCTGCTGATTCAGCGGCTGGTGCGCTCCAACCCTTCGACCCGCTACATCAAACGTGTCGCGAGTGTATTCAACGACAACGGCAGCGGTGTGCGGGGGGATATGAAGGCGATCGTCAAGGCGATCCTGCTCGACTCGGAAGCGCACAGTTCGATCTCGATCCGCAAGCAGTCGAGCCCGTTGGCGCTGCTGGTGACCACGCGAGGGACAGCCTATGCCCGCCTGAAGGAGCCGATGGTCCGCTATGCGGCAATGATTCGTGCCTTTCAGCCATCGAGTAGCTATCGCGATGGGTTGTTCATGATTCCCAGCCTGAACGGAGACATGAACCAGGGGCCTTACCAGTCTCCCAGCGTGTTCAACTTCTACCTGCCCGACTTTCAGCCCGCGGGAGACCTGATCACTTATCGTACACCTCGCAATATTCCCAACGGCTTCGCCGCCGCTCCGGAGTTCGGCGTGCTGACGGCCGTCACGGCGAACCGCTTGTCGAACCGGATGCGGACCAACGTGTACAACCAGTCGGCCAACTTCACGATCCTGAACAACTCCACGCACGGAACGATCACCTGCAACATCGCGTTGGACTTCAGCCAGGAGAAGCAACTGGCGGCGTCGGATCCCCATGCCCTGATGCGGCATCTGGATCTCCTGCTCTGCCAGGGGACGATGAGCGATGCCACCCGCGCCATCATCGCCGGTCATATTGATGACACGAACAATACGGATGTAAGAGCAGAGACGGCGATCCTGACGACGCTGATCTCGCCCGAGTGTGCGGTCTCCCATTGATGTGATTGGATCCAGGCCCATCGATCCGGATGGGCCGTTGCCCGGGCCGTTGTGGAAATCTCCGAGGTGCCTCGTCACCTCCGTCAAACACCCGTTGGAGTCCGAGTCATGAATCGCCCTGTCACTGTCTGCGATCTTCCTTCTCTCTCCCGCCGCGACTTCATGAAGTTCTCGGGGGGGTGCGCCGCGTTGTCGTCCACCTCGCTGCTCAACACCATATTGAATCTGAAGCTGACGAATTCCGCGATGGCGGCGTCGGGCGACACCACCGGCTACAAGGCGCTGGTCTGCGTCTTTCTGCTGGGCGGGATCGATTCCTTCAACGTTCTGACCCCCTATGACCAGACGGAGTACAACTCCTACTCCACCATTCGGGGTAATCTGGCACTGCCCCGGGAAGATCTGCTCGAGATCCCCGACGCCCCGTCGAGCCGCTCGTATGGCCTGCATCCCGGAATGTCCGAGCTCAAGGAGCTCTACGATCTGGAAAACTTGGGATTCGTCGCCAACGTGGGCAGCCTGGTCGAGCCGACGGACAAGTCGAACTACTCCAGTGGAGCGAAGCTGCCCCTGGGGCTGTTTTCGCACTCCGACCTGATCAGGCACTGGCAGACGTCGATTCCCCAGTCGCGCTCGCAGATTACCGGTTGGGGTGGACGCATGGCGGATATCCTCAGCGACACCGTCAATCTCGACGCGACCATCTCGATGAACATCGCGCTCAATTCGGTCAATGTGTTCGAGACCGGCATGAGCGTGGTGCCGTACGTCGTCGGCAGCGGTGGGGCCACCGTACTGAGTGGGTACACCGGGACTCCGTCCGGCACGGGACAGACCGCGATCTACAGTCGCATCAGCAACGACATCCTGACGGATACGTATGCGGATCTGCTGGAGAAGACTTACGCACAATCGCAACGAGGTGCCATTGACGCGGCGGTCGAGTTCAATAATGTCACCAATGCTGTCCAGAATGGGCTGACCGGCGGCGAATTCGACGTCCCGTTTCCGAAACTGAGCAACGGGAATTACACGTCACTGGCAGGGCAGCTTCGCCGGGTGGCGTTGTCCATCGGGGCGCGGAGTGATCTCAATCACTCGCGCCAGATCTTCTTCGTGTCGATGGGAGGCTGGGACCATCACGACGAACTGTTGAACAACCAGGCGGGTATGCTGCCTCAGGTCAGCCAGGCCCTCTACGCCTTTTACAAGGCCACCGAGCAACTGGGAGTCGCGAGCGACGTGGTGACGTTCACGGCCTCGGACTTCGCTCGCACGCTGCAGTCGAACGGCAATGGCAGCGACCATGCCTGGGGCGGGAACCACATCGTCATGGGGGGGGGCGTCAATGGCGGGCGGTTGTACGGGCAGTATCCCGGAACGCTTGCCGCCGGCTCGAGTCTCGATTTGGGCCGAGGTCGGCAGATTCCCACCACCTCTGTTGACGAGTACAACGCAGAACTCGCCTGCTGGTTCGGAGTTCCCAACGACAACAACCTCGAGGCAATTTTGCCCAACATCCGCAACTTCTTCGCCTCGGGAGGATCTTCCGGTCCGTTGGGATTCCTGTCGTAGCGCGCAGGGGTAGCGATCGAGGCCGACGTCCGCGGAGGCCTTATCGGCAGCGGAAAGACGAGCCGGGCCCGTCATTGGACGGGTGGGGTGGAGAATCTGTAAGTCTTTTACAGACATGCGGATAGCAACCAGATATTGACACCTGCGGGCGAGATCCCCTACTCTCCCGCCGCCTCCAGATTTCCATCTCTTACGTGGGGTGTCTGTCGTCTTCCATCCCCGGGGTACTTACCGTGCGGCACTTGCATGCCGTCGGGCAATGTCCATGCCAAGTCACACATCGCGGACTGAGTGGCGGCCGATGCGCAGCGGGACCGTCGCGTGCGGACTGCTAGTCCTCTGTCTGATGGCGTCGATGGCCGGCGCCCAGCCTCCGCCCGCAACCGGCGGGGGAACGGTCCAACTCAATCTGCAGGGGAACGTACCGCTCGAAACTCTGATCAACTACGTGTCCGATCGTCTCAGCGTCAAGTTCCTCTATCAATCGGATCTGTCGGACCGGCAGGTGACGATTCACACTCCGGCCGAGATCCCGGTTTCTTCGCTGATGACCTTGCTGGGCAGTGTGCTCCGGACCGAGAATCTGGCGATCGTGAACTCCGAGATCCCCGGCTGGAAACGGATCGTCGACGTGGCCGATCTTTCGCAGTTTGCGCCGCCCGGCGAGGCAGACACGGTCCTGCGCCAGGAGGGGCCGGCGAGCCCGGTGACCCAGGTGTTCGTGCTGCGAAACATCGCGGCGCCTACGGTCTCGCAATTGCTGCGGCCGTTCCTGAGCAAGAACGGATCCAATGTCATCGCACAACCAGAGGGAAACGTCCTGATCATCACTGACTTCGCGCACAACGTGAAGACAGCCGGGGAATTGATCGAGTTGCTGGACCGTCCGGCCGGAGAGACGACTTTCGAGTTCTATGAGGTCCAGCACCAGCCTTCGACGACGCTCACTGAACAGGTGCGAGGCATCCTGGGGCAGAAGGCCGCTTCCGAAGGGAAGGGAACGGGCCCTGCTCGATTGGAGATGTTTGATGAACCACACGGGAATCGCATCATCGTGGCCGGCGAACGAACACTGGTAGCACGTGCGCTGGAACTGCTCAAGCAGCTCGACATCTCGCTGGGACTCACGACGCGGGTGTACCGGATTCGCAATCTGACTCCGGAACGGCTGGACAAAATCATCCAGGGCGTCATTCCGGAACAAGATACCAACCGCACATACCAGTCGACCGTAGACGAAGACGGAAACCTGCTGGTGGTCCGGGCGACGACCGAGATTCATCGGCAGATCGAGACACTGCTGGAAGATCTGGACAGACCGGCCCGGTCGGCCGACAGCCCGATTCAGTTCTATAAGCTCAGAAACGCGCGGGCCATCGACGTCTTTTACAGCCTGCTCGCGTTACAGGAGGCGTATGGATCCTCTCTGCCGTACGGTGCCGGTGGAATGTACCCCGGCGGACTGGTCACGCCGTTCGGCGCAGTGCCAGGCATGGGGGGCTTCGTGGGACAACCCGCTTATCCGGGTTTCGTACCGGGGATGGTCAATCCACTGAATCCGTTGCAGCGCCCGCTTCAACCGGGGCAAATCCGTACCGGGCCCAACACGGCGCCCCTGGTTCGGCTGCCACTGACGCCCGGCGAGAACGGCGTGGATTCTCGTCCCGACATGCTGGTCGACGACACGAATCCCCTGGCGATGCCGCTGACCGGAGATCTGGGACTTCAGTATGGGGCCGGTGGTGTGGCCACGTTGCCGGGAGGGGCCCGGGTCTCGGCCGACATCGCTACGAACAGCCTGATTGTGGTTGCGCCCTCGAGTGTCCAGCCGATGTACGCCCGGCTGATCGAGTCACTGGATCAGCGTCGTCCCCAGGTGCTCATCGAAGCCAAGATTGTCGCGATCGACACGACCGACGACTTTGCCCTCGGTGTCGAGGTGTCCATCGGAGATCGGGACGGGCTCGAACGCGTGTTCAAGTTTACGTCGTTCGGCTTGAGTGAGGTGAACCCGATCACCGGGGCACTCACGATCATCCCGGGTCTGGGGTTCAACGGCACGCTCGTCGATCCGGACGTCGCGGACGTCGTCGTGCGGGCCTTGTCCCGTCACTCCCGGGCGCGGGTGTTGTCGGCTCCCAAAATCCTGGTGAATGACAACGCGACGGGAAAGCTGGAAAGTGTGACGAGCATCCCCTTCTCCAGTGTGAATGCGTCCGAGACGGTTGCCACGACGAGTCTCGGCGGCGACCAGTCGGCCGGCACGATTATCAACGTCACCCCGCATATCAACGAGGACAACCATCTGCAGTTGGAATTCGATGTCGAGTTCAGTACGTTCGGTGAAGGGGGCACCGAGACACTTCCACCACCGCGACAGATCGATCGCGTGGGGAGCACTGTGACGATTCCCGATGGGCAAACGGTCATCGTGGGGGGCCTGAAGCGCGTCACCGAGGCCAAAGACTTCATCGGGGTCCCCTGGGTGGAGTACGTGCCGATTCTGCGCGAGCTGACCAGCCGCACCGATGAGACGGGCAGGACCATGTCGTTTTTCCTGTTCATTCGACCGATGGTGCTCCGGGACTCGCGTTTTGGAGACCTGAAGTTCTTGTCCGACCGTGATGTCAATCGTGCGGGTCTGCCGGGAGAGTACCCGGTGAGCCTGCCCGTGCTGATCCCATGAGGTCCTCGTCCTTACCGCTTAACGTGTCACTCACGTCAGTCAATCCGGAAGTCGCTGTCGCTTCGCCGGGCGAATCGGAATCGCAGCGACTGGCCGCGAAACTGGGGCTGACGTTGGTTCCCGATCTCGCATCGTGGACGCCTGCCCCGAATTCCTCAGCCGCTTTGGAATCGGTTACGCCCGCAGACATCGCGTGCTCGGCTTGGAAGAGGGCAGCAGTCTGAGCGTGGCGTTCTGTGATCGCGACGGCTGGGCCCAGCTCGATCTGATCTCCCGCGTGCTGAGGCGGCAGGTTGAGCCCCGGCTCACCACAGCCGAGGCGTTGCTGGCCGCCATCAACACGGCCTATGCCGATCGTTCGAGCCAGGCTCAGCAGGTGCTGGATTCTCTCGATGGAAAGATCGACCTGCACGAGCTCGAGGCTCTTGCGGGTCAGGAAGACCTGCTGGATACCGAAGGCCGCGCCCGATCATCCGGCTCGTGAATCATCTGTTGTTCGATGCCGTCAAGGCGGGAGCGTCGGACATTCACGTGCAGCCGTACGATGATCGCGTGATCGTGCGACAGCGAATCGACGGTGTGCTCTTCGACAGTTTCGAGATTCCGAAAGGGATCCAGGAAGAGGTGCTGGCCGCATCAAGGTGCTGGGCAAGATGAACATTGCCGAAAAGCGTCTGCCCCAGGATGGCCGCGCCACTGTGCAACTGGGGGATCGCATCATCGACCTGCGGATTGCATCGCTCCCGACCAGCCACAATGAGCGGATCGTGATTCGTCTGCTCGACAAGAGTGCCCGGCTGTACACGCTCAACGAATTGGGCATGCCGGCCCCGACGTTCCGGCGCTGGCGCGAACTGATTCATCGGGACCATGGACTCATTCTCGTGACGGGCCCGACCGGGAGTGGCAAGAGCACAACGCTGTACGGGGCACTGCAGGAGATCAACTCCAAGGACCTCAACGTGCTGACACTCGAAGATCCGATCGAGTACCAGCTGGACGGCATCAGCCAGACGCAGGTGAACGAAAAGAAGGGCATGACCTTCGCCTCGGGGTTGCGAAGCATCCTGCGTCAGGATCCGGACATCATCATGGTGGGCGAGATTCGTGACCAGGAGACAGCCATGATGGCGATTCAGGCGTCTCTGACCGGGCACCTCGTGTTCTCGACGCTGCACACCAACGATGCCGCCAGCGCCGTGACGCGACTGCTGGACCTCGGGATCGAACCCTACCTCGTGGCGAGTTCGCTGGTTGCCTCGCTGGCACAACGGCTCGTCCGCCGGCTCTGTGTCGACTGCAAGCGGGCCGCCGAGCGAGCATCGCCGGAGGAAGGTCTCCTGCTGTTCGAGCCCCAGGGTTGCGAGCGTTGCCGTCAGACAGGGTTTCGCGGTCGTGTCGGGTTGTTCGAACTCCTGGTGATGGACAACCGCAGTCGGGATCTCGTGCAGCAACGCGCGAATGCCGCCGAGATCCGTGCGGCGTCGCTCGAATCGGGCATGTCGTTGCTGGCGGCGGACGGATTGGCGAAAGTCGAGCAGGGACAGACCACCATGTCGGAAGTGTGGCGTGTGACGAGTGTGAGCGACAACGATGCGGACTGACACGACGGTTCGTCTTTCGGGGCACACAGGTGGCGCTGGGGGCTGTGGTGACGGCGGGCGCAGAGATCCGGCGTCTCGGGGAGGCCGTTGGTCGTGAGCGTTTTTGCCTATCGAGGTCTGGACCAGCATCACGTGTCAGTGAGTGGGACGGTCGCGGCCGATTCCCCGCGGCAGGCACGTGATGTCCTGCGATCTCGCGGCGTGATCGTGCGCGGCCTCAGCGAGCAGGGACCACTGGCACAGTACGGGTGGTGGTCGCGGTTGCAATCGGGCCGGGCCCGCAAGCACTGGGCGCTGGCGGTTCACGAGTTATCGATGCTGCTGCATGCGGGGATTCCGTTGCTCGAGGCTCTCGACACGATCGCCCAGCAGCATTCGGGTGCGTTTCGCACGGCCATGCTTGGGGTCCGGGATCGTGTGGCGTCCGGTGCCAGTCTCGCCGATGCCCTGCGCGAGCGGCCGGATCTGTTCGATCCGGCGTCGGTGCAACTGGTCGAGGTGGGAGAGAACTCCGGAACACTGGAAGACGTACTGGAGCAACTGGCCGAGTTCAAACAGCGAGTGCTGCAGTTCAAGGATCAGGTGTTCACGGCACTGATGTACCCGGTCTTTCTCGTCATCTTTGGAACAGCGGCGGCGATCTTCCTGATGACCTCGGTAATGCCTCCCCTGCTGGAGAATCTGGCGGAGACGCTCGATGAACTCCCCTGGCCCACGCGCATCGTCAAGGGCATCAGCGATGTGCTGGTCCAGTACGGCTGGCTGCTGGCGCTGCTGGCAGCAGTTCTGGTCGTGGCTGCCTTGCTGGCCGTGCGCACGAAGCCGGGTCGACGCCTGTGGGACCACACCCTGTTGCGGTTGCCCCTGATTGGTCCGCTGGCCGTCAAGCAGGGCATCTCGCGAGTCGCGATGGTGATTGGTACGCTGTGTCGCAGCGGGATCACCCTGACGACGGCCGTAGACCTTGCGGCGCGATCGACAGACAACGTGGTGCTGAGGGAGGCCCTGGAAGACTGCGGGCGCAGCATCGGTGCCGGGGAAGACGTGTCTGCCGCACTGGAGCGGACCGGAGTGTTCCCACCGCTGGCGGTGCGGGTCTTCTCTGTCGGACAGGAATCCGGACGACTGGACGAGATGCTGATGCGACTCTCGACGGACTACGAACGGCAGATCGCCACCGTCTCGTCGCGAATCACCGCGCTGCTGGAACCGCTGTTGATCATCGTGCTGGCATGCTTTGTCGGCTTCCTGTTGCTGGCAACCATTCTTCCCATTCTCGAGGCCGGAAATGTCGTTTAGAAGCTCGTCACACACCCCGGGGCCAGGCCTCCGTCATCGCTGGAGCAGCGCTCGACGTGCGCAGCGTGTGGTTGCGATCGGGCGAAGCCGCTGCGCGGGCCGTCGGGCGTTCTCCCTCGTGGAGCTGATCGTCGTGATGGTCATCATCGGGATGCTCGCCGGCCTCGTGGCCATCCGCACGAGGAGTTACCTGATCGCGAGCAAGCAGAACGCCACTAAGGCTGAGATTGCCATCATCGTCAAGGCACTCGAGACCTTCTATGCCGATCAGGGGCGGTATCCGAACAACGACGAGGGACTTGCCGTCCTGGTCCAGGGCACGTCCTCATTTCCGGACGGGTTTCTGGACAAGGTTCCTGTGGATCCGTGGCGGCACGAGTACGAGTATGTCAGCCCCGCCCGCAACGCCCCGTTCGAAGTGCTGTCGCTGGGAGCCGACGGCAAGGAGGGGGGCGAAGGGGCCGACCGCGACTTCACCAGTGACAATCTCGCCGATCGGGAGTGATGCACATGCCTGCCGGGCGGCAAGGCTTCACCTTGCTGGAACTGCTGGCTGCGGCCATCGTCGTCTCGCTGCTCACAGGCGTGGCGACCATCAGCGTCCGTGGGCATCTGCATCAAGCCCGGCTCGTCCAGACGGTCGAACAGATCGCCGCGCTGGACCACCGTGCACGGGATGAGGCTCGTCGATTGGCCACGCCACTGCGTCTGCGGTTCGACGGCGGCCGTGGTCTGATCTCGCTGTCGGTGGGGGATGCGGAGAAGGTCGAGGATCCCACGCGGGTCATCCGGGTTCCACGCGGGATCGAGATTACGGAAGTCCGCGTGGGTCGGCAGCGTGGCGGGAGGCAGCCCGTGGCAGTCACAGTCTCTCCTGGCGGACAATCTCCGACGTATGGAGTTCGGTTGACGGCAGCCAATCGTGCGACGCGCTGGCTCGTCACGCTCGGAATGACGGGCCAGCAGATCGAGACCAATGAAGAGGCGGAGGTCCATGCGCTCCTCTCGTTATAGTGATGTGTTCCGCTCGAGCCCTCGACGGCGTGCCTTCACCCTGGTGGAGGTCGTCGTCGGGTTGACGCTATTGGCATCGCTGGTGGTGGGCGTCCTGTTGTCGTTTCGCGTCCATCACCGTCAACTGCGCAACGCCCGTCAACGCATGGCTGCCGCCACCATGGCAGATGAGTTGCTCTCCGTCTGGCATGGGCGGCCCGAGGGGGTGCCTCCGCAGGCACAGGGAGGGATCGCGTCCGCACCGGGCTGGGTCTGGCAGACGCAGCCGATCGCACGTCGTCTGGTGGCCGGTCTGCCGGTCGATGTCATTCGTCTCGACGTCTTCGCTCCCCGATCTGCCGCGGACACTGCGCCGCTGAGTTGCTCGGTGGAAGTGATCCGTCCCGCGTCCAGCTTGGCAGGAGGCGGACCGAGATGACTCAGCTTCCGGGTCGATCATCGCGCAGCGGATTCACGTTGATCGAACTGCTCGTTTCGTCGGTGCTCACCGCCATCCTGATGCTGATGGCGGCCCGTGTGATGCGCATGGTGGCCCGGGACACCCAACAGACGGTGGCTCAGCAGGCGACGCAACAGTCTGTGTTGCTGCTGGAGGAACAGCTCCGGCGCGATCTGCGCAATGCGCAAGGGATGTTGATCGAGCCGCAGCAGTTGCGACTTTATGGATTTCTGTCGCGAGATCCACTCACGCAGCTGGCGACTCACCGCCCGGCGCTGGTGGTGTATCGTGTGGTTCCGTACCAGAAAACGGGGCTCCTGCTGCGACACGAAACGG
The DNA here is from genome assembly GCA_963715185.1 of uncultured Planctomycetaceae bacterium. Lineage (GTDB taxonomy): Bacteria > Planctomycetota > Planctomycetia > Planctomycetales > Planctomycetaceae > CAVPPT01. The sequence goes on along the minus strand of CAVQRG010000002.1, from coordinate 279,299 downwards.
CACTGCGTGGCGAAGGCCCGCCCAGCCGCCCTCAGACCTCGGTTCTGTGGCGGGGTGTCAGCCGTCTGCAGGTCATCGCAAACGTGATTGCAGATGATGATGAGACGGCTCCCGGCACGTTGCTGGAAGCGACGGGCGGTCTGCCGCCGATGCCCCCGAGCGTGCGGGTACTGCTGTGGGATGACCGCGGCACGTCGCTGTTGTCTGCAAGAGTCGAACACCATCGAGAAACGTGATGCACGCGCGACCTCGGACCTCCGAACGGGAACAGCGCAGGGGCTATATCCTGCTGCTGGTTCTGGTGACGCTGGTCATCAGCAGCGTGGCGTTGTCGTCGCTGGCCAGGGTCAGCCTGCGCAGAGGTCTCGATGCGCTGCAGGCCCAGGACGAACTGCAGCGTCGCTGGGGAGTGATCAGTTGTCAGCGAACACTCCTGCCTGCTGCGGCTCGATTGTTCCAGGAGCGAGAAGAGTCTCAGGGAACGCGTCCGTCGGTCCCCCTGCCGCCTGTGATCCAGGAGACTCTCCTGCTGGGGGGGCAGCGGATCGAACTGTTGCTGGCCGATGAAGACGCGAAGGTGAACCTCAACTCACTCTACAATGCGGCGGGCCAGTCTGAGACGGAGTCGGGCCTCATGCGGCTGCTTGGTACGAATGGTGTCCACGCGGTGGCATTGTCCCCGGAAGTTCCCTCTCAGGCCGCTTCGCGCCGCTCGGTGAGCCTGCTGGATGCCGGACAGCCGGAAGAGGATGACATGGCTATCCGGCCGGCGTTCTGCAGTTGGGGCGAAGTATTCGACCTGCGCCGGCTGCGTGAGCGACTCGGGGATGCGCGGCTGATCGCCGGGCTCACGCGCGAGGTGACCTGCTGGGGCAACGGGCGCCTGAATCTCCGCCGTGCTTCCGATGATGCAGTACTGACGATCTGCCGTCCGATTGTGGCGGATGGGCTCGCCAGACGACTGCTGCAACGTTACCGTGAAAATCCCCATTTGGAGTTGGGGCTGCTCATCGAAAAGGAAGTGAATAGTCCCGAAGAACAGGCGCAGATGCTGGAGTTGCTCGGCGAGTCGTCTTCCAGTTTTTCGTTGTGGACGGAGGTCACGTCGACCCGATTTCGGCAGCAGCGATTCGCGGTGCGGCAGACGGATGCTGAGGGCCGCGTGCGCACGACCGAGTTCGACTGGTAAGCAGCGATTTGGCGAGTCACCTGAGGCGGTCCGGAGCGGTCGCCTCCAGACGGTTACGAACATGAGTATTCGTCACACCCGTGTGCTGTTGTGCACCGCCGCAGGACTGCTGACCGTGGGAACAGCAGCCCTGGGGTGGTGGGCCATGGAACCACCCACCTGGCCGAAAACCGCCCGGATAGAATCCGATGGGCGACGACCGCCACCCGGTACCGGCAGCGAATCGCCTCCACGGCCGCTGGACGACTATGCACCGCTGTGGGCGCGGCGACTGCGAGGGCCGCTCGTCGATCCCCCCCCACGCGTGGCGCAGCCGATGCCGCAACCCAAGCCGAAGAAGGCCCCGGTGACTGCACCTCCGCCCCGTCCGCAGCCACCGCCTGCCGTACAACTGGTGGGGACGATCATCGAAGACGGGAGGTCGGTCGCCCTGGTCGCCGATCAGACGGGGAAGATCGATCTGTGCGGTGAGGGGGAAGCGCTGGACCTCACGCCGGCCGGGATTCGCGTCGAGCGGATTTCGGCGGAGGTCGTGAGTGTCTCGTTCGAGGGACATCAGTTCACGCTCGAACTGCAGCGCGGTGGGCGCGTACCAAGTCACAGACAAACAACCGTCGGCGAGCTCGCTGATGCGCGGTGTGAGTTGCATTCTCCTGGAAACTTCACGTGGCTGGCGGCTGCTGGCGGCGGGGACTGACGCCAGGTCCTGTGCTTACGGCGGAGATGCGAACGCGTCGCCCGCGGAATTGGCCGAGTGGGTGCGTCAGTCTGTCAGCGAACACCAGCTCAATGGCAGACAGTTGCTGCTGGCCCCGGATACGGCATCGACATTCTTTGCCACGTTTGCCGCAAGCAAACTGGGGGCCGCCCGGGATCGGAACTCCCTGACTTACCAGCTCGAAGACACGCTGCCGTTCGATGCTGAGGAAATCGTCGCGGACTTTCAAGCGGGTCCCGTCACGGTCAGTGGTGTGTGCATCGAGCTCAAACGTTGGGCACCGATCGTGGAAGCCCTCGAGGGCGCAGGCCTGCTGGTGCAGTCGATTGTTCCTGCATCGCTGCTGGCCTGTCAGTCACTCTTGCAGGAGCCAGCCGCTCAAGAAGCCGACCTGGTTCTCTGGCCGCGAGAGGAGGACTGCGATCTGTTCTGCATCCGCGATCAACAGGTGGTCCGTTGGCGACGTTGTCGGCGCGAGCGTCAGGCACTGGCACGGGAACTGTCTGGTGAACTGCTGGATCTCGAGCATCCGGCGTCGATTGCTCTGGTCAATGCGGCTGAGGATGTGCAGGAGACGCTTCGCTGCCTCGAGTCGGCCGACGCGGTCTCCCTCACCACCGATGCGTGGGATGTCCATGTGGCCCGGGCCGGTGCCGAAGTGCTGCGCGCCCGGTGGCAACCCTGGTACGAGTTGCGGCGTGGTCTGCTCACCAACGGAGATCCCGCCCGACCCTACCGCGGTGCACTTTACTGGCTGTGTGGCGCGGCACCGCTGTTTCTGGTGTCGTTGGCCGTGGCGTGCTGGTGGCGTGGAGAGCAACTCGCGCGACAGCTGGTCGAAGTGAACCAGAACCAGAACGAAGTCTTTCTGCAGGCGTTTCCCGAGACGTCAATTCCCCTGGCGGTCCTGGCGCGATTGCGAAGTGAACATACCAAGGTGACCGGTTCTCGTCGTACGGGAGACGATGTCACGCGGCCCCGGTCGGCGCTGCAGGTGCTCCACGCGCTACTGGCCGGACTGCCCGATGACATCCGCTTCCGGCTGACCGAGATTCGGATTGAGGATGGTGCACTGACTTTCGATGTGGTCCTGAAGAGTCACAGCGATGCGGGGCGGCTCGCTGCCTCCCTGGAAGCACACGGCTTCGCTGTGCTGCCGCCGGCGACCACACAGGCGGAAGACCAGACAATCCAGTCACGAGTGCAGGCGGTCTGGTCCTCGCAGCCGGCCCCGATGGAGCGGTCGTCGAACGACGGGGGGCGGTCCGACAACGAGATTCCCGGGGGGCAACCATGATGAAGGGGGCCCTGCCAGGTCGAAGGCTGACGGGACTGCTGGCTCTGATGGGGCTGTTACTGGCAGTATTTGCCGGTTTCGGGTTTCAGTCGATGCAGGCAGCCCGCAGGCAGTTGGACCAGAGTTTCGAGGACCTGCAGGAGGCGCGGAGCCTCGTGGCGGACATCCAGCGCCTGCGGCAACAGCCCCGTGTGGCTTCCCTGGAGGTGGAACCTCCCAGTCAGATCGCGGTGCGGGTTTCGGCGGCGCTACAGGCCGCTGAAATCCCGACGGCTTCGCTGATTCGAGTGGATCCGCAGCCCGCCGTGCGTCAGGGAAGGTCGCCGTACCAGTTGCGAGCGACACAGATCGAGCTGCAGGAGGTCTCACTCGAGCAGGTCATCCGGTTTGCTCACCACCTCGGGGACGAGCGCCAGGGGATGACTGTCCGGGATCTGTTCCTGTCAGAACCCCGTACGGAGAGCGCATCCGGCGAGGTCTGGGATGCCGAAGTCACCTTGACGCAAATGATTTTTTCCCCGACGATCCCTTGACGCGCACACCTGGTTGTCGCGGTTCAGGCGGTGCTGTGGAACGCTCTCTGCAGCGAGTAACCGTCAGGACTCATCCCCACGAAGGTGTTCGTCGTACCGGCTGGCGGTCCTCCGCCGGTCTCTCTCCTCTCACTGCTTCTGATCTCCAACTTCCCTCCTTCGGCAACCCTCTGCGGAGTGGTCACGGGCTCTCTTGCGCAGCATCGCTCCGCAGCGCGGGTTCGACGGCTCCTCTGGCGTCTGGTGGCGTCGTCGCCTTGCGCCAACCTTTCCTCACTGTCAAAAGGCCGCTCACATCGACAGCCAGCTCCCATGATCAATGGTGTTCAGCTCGGTGCGCGATTGCTGGTGCTGTGGGGCATCCTGCGGTTGTGCGGCTGCGCGCTGGTCGATGATGGCAATGAGGAGATCATCTCCGTCTCGACGCGTTTCGACCAACGCCACGCGATCAAGTTCAATGCGGCGGGTGTCACGCACTACGAGGCAGGACACCCCCAGATGGCGGTGACCTCGTTCGAGAACGCTCTGTGCCACAATCCGAACTTCGGGCCTGCCCTCAACAACATGGGCCGCGTGCACTTCGACAAGAACGACCTGTTTCAGGCGGCGATGGCTTTCGAGAAGGCCATGGAGTTGATGCCCGGCAATCCCTTGCCGATGAACAATCTCGGGCTCGTCTTTGAATCGGCCGGGCGCATCGATGAAGCGATCGAGCTGTACGGGATGGCCCATGAGATCGAGCCGACGTGTGCCGAATTCCTGGGCAACCTCGTACGGGCGCGCATTCGAATGGGTGAGCGGGATGAATCGATCCGCGAACAGCTCAAACACCTGCTGTTCATCGACACGCGTCCCGACTGGATCGAGTGGGCCGAGCAGCTCCTTGCCCTCGATCTGAACCCCGCTCTCGATCGAGGAATTGCCGGGCCTGACTTCAACGAATTCGACAGTCCTGACAGGGACGAGCGCCCTTGGAGCATCGGCGAACCGCTCCCACGTCCGGCGGACCCGATTCCCCTGCCGGAGCCCGATCCCACGCCGCTCGATGCGCCTGGCCCAGCGGTGCCAAACCCGCCGCTGCCACAATCCGGAAGCAACTCGCCGTCCCAGCAGGCCTTCCCCGAGCCCGAGCCGTCGATCGTGCCCCCCCTCCCCCCTTCACCGGGCCAGATTGCGGTACCGGCTGATGCGCAACTGATGATTCCGGAACCCCGATCACAACCGGTCGATGAGGTCTCTTCCACGCCGTCACAACCGCCAGCCGTCGCACGGGGACTCAATGGACCCCGGAGCCCGAATGCGGCGGCGGCGGGTCCCCTCGCTTCACGCCCTGCTCCACGGCAGGCCACTGCCGGGCAGAACGGGTGGCGGAGTACGGCGACGAGCAACACCGAAGTCTTCACACCACAGTTTCAGCCACCGCAGGTGAAGCGCTGAGCCGGCGGTCCTCAGGGCGTCGGCAGGTCTCCCGCCGGTCCCAGCTCGGTCTCCTGCTGAGGACTGGGCGCAGGCTTCGGACCACTCTTGAACAGGTCGAACAGCGGCAGTTTGACAGCCGGTTCCCGTTCCGACCTCTGCATGTCCACGCTGGCCTGGAAGAAGACGCGTCCGGGAGCCTTTGTGAGATCGGCGGAGGCACCACGGAACCAGGTGAGCAATGGCGCCCGGTAGTCACCCGGCAGGTGACCGGCGGCGTCGGGCCACGCTGTCGACCGCCATTTCGGCACGCCATCCGAACCGGGGGCGTACTCGTACTCTCCCCCGAGACTGCAGACCAGTTCGGTGTCCAGCAAGTTCTCAACGATCGACCGGGCGCTGGCGGACTCCACGCGCAACTGCTGCGTTGCCGAATTCAGCAGGTCCACATTGCCCCGTGATGCCTGCAGCGCCCGGCCATAGTTGAGACGCGTGACATGGCCGGCCAGGCTCGAGTTCGCCAGATCGGCCACACGGAGTCGAATCTGGGCGGGGTTGTCGGTGGGTACAGGCTGCAGATGCTGAGCCGCCTCCGCCAGCACCTGCTGGTTGAGCGACAGTGCCGAAAAGCCGCCTCCCTGCCATCGCCACACGCCGAACGGCAATTGGGAAAAGCCGGCTGCATCTGATTGACCGGCCAGGAAGGGAAGTCGGTCCAGCAGGCCCAGTTGGGGCCAGGCCCCGAGGTACCCGGGGGTCGTCTTCAGGATCTCCAGCGTCCGCTGGAAGCCCGTCGGAATAATCTCGCCGGCTTGCGTGGTGTCCTGCACACCGAGGAACAGATGGTGCGGGGGAATGTCGGGCCAGAGCAAACCTCCCTTGAGCGTCATCTGCAGCATGATCACGTCGCGCGGATCGGTCTGCACCTCCACATCGGTCGGACTGCCCACCATCGAGAGCAGCCACCCATACTTTTCTTCGACGAGCGGAGACACATTGGCATCGATCACCACGCGCTCCAACCGCTGCTCCTCATCCAGTGCGAACCTCCGAATTCCGACCATCAGTGGATCCATCTGCTGCCAGCTGGTCCGACAGTACTGGTCGCTGCGAGCGAACAGGGCCGCCTCTGTGCGCGTGATCGAGTCGAAGGGAACATCGGGGATTGGAGTGAACGTGCCGCGTGCCCCGCGGACAGGGTCCACGAATCCGTGGTTGGTGGCCACCGGACCTTCGCCCCCCCGTCGCTGTCCGAACCCGGGGGGCAGGAAGCCGCCGGCGATCAGTTCGTCGACGCTGTCGGACGGCGCATGTTCACCCACAGCCGCCAGTTGGGCGAGCTGCACCAGTTCCATGTCGGTGACGGACTGCAGCCGCCGCGTCAACTCGATCTGATACCGGGGACTCATGAGGCCACGAAAGAAGGCCGACGAAAAGTACGCGAAGATCGTGTCTTCGCGCTCGAGCGGCATCTCCCGTCGGGCGTTCTGAAACTCTGCCGACCCGCCGAGAGCACCCTGCCCCTGTCCGGCCTCGTAAAATCGCCGGACGATTTCACGCGATGTTGTCACCAGGTGGAAGTCCCCGTCGACCGCATGGAAGGACCGCAGCTGATTGTCCGGTGTGGAGAGGAACGTCACATCGTGACCTGCAATCGAGAGGGTTTCGAGTTGAGCCCCCTGCTCGCGGAACTCCTTGACGACCTGCCGACGATCCTGGTTGAGATTGGCTCCCAGCAGCGCCCCGTTCGCGCATGAAACAGCATGCCTGAAGCGGCCCCTTCCCGCAGGTACAGGTCGCGACCGATCAGCGCCACGTCGGCAATGATCTGGGGGCCGACGATCTCCGCCAGTGCCGACTGCTTGAGAGCGAGCTGCCGCTGCAGCTTTTCTTCCAGCCGCGCGTTGTGGCCTCGGAGTGTCACCATCCGCATGATGTCCCCGCCGTAGTCATCCTTCAGATGATCCAGCCACAGGTAGTTCTCGAAGCTGCCGAAGCGCAGGTAGAAGCACTCCTCCGGGACGTGGAACGCGAGTGGCTCGACCTCGACCGGGGCGGGGATGTCGGGCAGCGAAAGCGGTGTCCAGGAGATCTCGGGGGGCACCGGCAGGTCAGCCGGCTCTGTCAGCCCGCCTCCTCCGCGCATGGTCTCGCGCAGAATGGAATAGCGCAGCTCGTCCGCCCCCGAAAGTCTTTGCAGCGACTGTTCCAGCTCGCTGCGACTCGCCTGTTGTTTCTCGACAAACCATGGTGTCTCGAGTCCCATGCGACGCGACAGCAGACTGGTGAGATAGACCTGAACCAGCGGGGGGTAGTCCCCGGCGGCGACCTGTCGCTTGACCATGTTGTGGTAGGACTGCCACCAGCGCTGCAGCGATTGCCGGTACCAGCGGGTTTTTCCCGCGTCCGGATACAGTGTGACGTTGTACGGGGTCGGCGTCTGGACTGTCAGCTCGAGCGGTTCGGTGCCTGTGAACAGGAACGTCACTGACAACTGTGGCTCGAAGGGAAGCTGGCCGCGACCGAGGAAGTCCGACACGGCCCGCTGGAGTTGCCCGCCGGAAAAGGCAGGATAGAACACCCGGCCATTCTTCTCCTGTAACTGGAATCCGTCGGTCTCCAGCAACTCGGCATTGGCGCCCGCAGGGAGTGGAATCGAGAACTGGGCCACTCCGAAGGGGGTTCCCGGGATAGCCTGTCGGAACCCCTGGGCATGCGCCGGTCGACCCACCGGCATCGCGGCCAGGAACGACACGCAGAGGAAACTGAGTCCGTAACGTTGCATCACTTGTGCCTCCTTTCGACAGCGAATGCTAGTCGCTCCACAGTTCCGCGGACAATCGCACGACAGGATTGCCTCCCGCGTCCCGTGACGACCGGACGCGCAGGTCCCTGCCCTCGCGATAGTTGTGTCTTGCATCCGTCATTGGGTCACAACCACAGCGAGGCATCGGAGCACCCCCCATCCGACGGTTGTTGGTGATCCCGGGTGGTTCAGACTGGTCTCCCTGCCGGCTCGCGGGGCCCTTCGCCTGGAGATCGAAACCGTTACAATCACAAGCACGGCCAGCCGCACGACACAGGCACGAAGGCGAAGGACTATTCCGGTCTCGGACGCCTCACGGGGGGCCCGTGCCGCCTGCCCGCATCTCGCTGCTTGCCTGCTTTGGAATTCGACATCGACTCGAGTCTGAGGACATTGCCTGATGAAGACTTTCGCTGTCGCTTGTGTGTCCTGCTGCCTGGTACTTTGTCCCGGTCGGACACACACAGAAGCTCGGGCCGCGGATGGCGACGCCCTGCAGGGGTCTCGTCCCAACATCATTCTGGTGATGACCGACGATCAGGGCATGGGCGATCTGTCGTGCCTGGGCAACAAGGTCCTGCAGACGCCGAACCTCGACCGGTTCTACGAGCTGTCGACGCGCTTCACCGACTTTCACGTCAGCCCGACCTGCGCACCAACGCGGTCATCAATCATGAGTGGCCGGCACGAGTTCCGAAATGGCGTCACGCACACCATCAAGGAGCGGGAGCGGATGGCGCTCTCGACGACAGCGTTTCCGCAGCTGTTGCGGCAGGCTGGATACGCGACCGGCATCTTCGGCAAGTGGCACCTTGGAGACGAAGACGAATACCAGCCGTACAACCGTGGGTTCAGCGAAGTTTTCATTCATGGAGCGGGAGGGATCGGCCAAGCCTACCAAGGCAGTTGTGCGGACTTTCCCCCCAATCGTGAGCGGGACGGTCTCTACTTCGACAACGTCATCCTGCACAACGACACTCTCGTCCAGACAGAGGGCTTCTGCACGGACGTGTTCTTTCAGGCAGCACTCGGCTGGATCAGGCAGCAGCAACAGGCGCACACGCCCTTCTTCGCTTACATCAGCACGAATGCCCCGCACGGCCCCATGATCGCTCCCGACAGTTACAAGCAGCGATTTGCCGACCTCGGGTGGGACGAGGCGACGCAGGGCGCTACGGCATGATCGAGAACATCGACGACAACTTCGGGCGGCTGATGGCGAAGCTGGATGAATGGAACCTGTGGGACAATACGCTCGTCATCTTCATGACCGACAACGGACAGGCCGGACGCGGCGGGAAGCGCAACGGCAAGACCACGCCGCTCTTCACCGCAGGGTTCAAGACCGGCAAGGGATCGCCGTACGAGGGCGGGACACATGTCCCCGCATTCTGGCGATGGAAGGGCAAACTCGGTGAAGCCGTCGACATCCCGGCGCTGACGGCACACATCGACATGTTCCGGACGTTCTGTCAGCTCGCAGGTGCGGAAATCCCGGAGGGCATTCAGCAGATCGACGGGCGAACTTTGCTCCCGTTGCTCGCAAACCCCCACGCCGACTGGCCCGATCGTCAGCTCTTTGTGCACAAGGGACGCTGGGAGAAGGGGGCCGATCCCAACGGCAGCAAGTTCAACGGCTGCGCTGTCAGATCGCAGCGATGGCGCTTCGTGAACAACGAGGAGCTCTTTGACATCTCCGTCGACCCGTACGAAACGACCGACGTGGCCGCCGATCACCCCGACGTCGTGGCTGCGATGCGACAGGCCTACGACGCCTGGTGGGCCGAGACCGTGCCGCTGATGGTCAACGAAGACGTCCCTTACGCGGCACATCAGCCCCAGGCAGTGCGCTACGAGCAGCAATTGCAGCAGCGTGGCATTCCGACCTGGTCACCGCGCGAGCTGTGACGCCCATTTACGAGCGGGTTGCTGCCCCGACCTCCTCCGGGCAGAAGACCGATGGCCCGGCGAAGCGTGCTTCGGCTCGTGGTGGGAGTGCGGCGGCTCGGTACGTCGTGATTCGCCCGTCGGCCAAGCCCGGGCAGTTCTTCTTCTGTCGTTCTGAAATCAGTCCCGGAGGATTGTGTCGCATGATCCGCAAGCTGCGTATCCTCGTCATTGGTGCCGCGACCTGCTGGCCGGCGACAATCGCTTTGGCCAGCGAACGGCCGAATATCGTGGTGATCTACACCGATGATCAGGGGTACGGTGACGCGAGCTGTCTGAATCCTGAGGCCAGGTTTGAGACACCACATCTGGATCGACTCGCGGCCGAAGGGATCGCCTTCACCAACGCCCATTGTGCGGACACGGTCTGCACACCTTCGCGGTACGGACTGCTGACCGGTCGTTACTGCTGGCGGACGGAGCGGAAGTCGGGTGTGATGGGGGCCGAGGGCAAATGCCTGATCGAGGATGGCCGGATGACACTGGCGTCGCTGCTGCGGGCCCACGGTTATCGCACGGCGATGGTGGGGAAGTGGCATCTCGGCATGGACTTTCCGGGCGAGAAAGGGAGCCGGGACTGGACACAGCCGGTGCAAGACATGCCACTGGACAAGGGCTTCGACTTCTTTTTCGGGATTCCTGCATCGCTGAATTACGGAGTGCTCGCGTGGTTCGAGGGACGACATGCCCAGGTTGCGCCAACGCTCTTCACGGCGAAGAAACCGAACCAGCGACACAGCGACTACCGGATCATGCCCCCCTATCAGACGACTCAGCAGGAGACGCGCGAGGAACTGGGGACCCTCGGCATGGAGGTCGCACCAGACTTCATCGATAACCAGTGCCTGACACGCTTCACCGATCGGGCGATCGAATGGATCGAGAGCCAAGCGGCCGATGCCAGGCACGGCACCCCGTTCTTTCTCTACCTGCCATACACCTCGCCGCATTATCCGGTCTGTCCACGACCCGAGTTTCATGGCCAGGGGGACTGCGGCGGCTATGGAGAGTTCGTCATCGAAACGGATCACCACGTCGGCCGCATTCTCGATCTGCTCGAAACTACCGGCCTCGCGGAGAACACGCTGGTTGTCTTTTCCAGCGATAATGGTCCCGAGAACTCGTGGCGAAGCCGCATTCAGGACTTCGGTCACCACAGCAGCGGCCCCTATCGAGGCGGCAAGCGCGACATCTATGAAGGCGGACACCGCGTGCCTCTCTTCGTCCGCTGGCCCAAGGGCATCACGCAGCCGGGGCGCACCTGCGACGACCTGATCGGACAGACCGACCTGCTGGCGACGTTCGCCGAGATCATCGGTGCTGAGTTGCCGCACAACGTCGGTGAGGACAGCCAGAGTTTCGCCTCGGTGCTGTCCCAGCCTGCGTCGAGTCACGAACGGCTGCCGCTGGTCAATCATGCGTCCGCTGGCCGGTTCGCCATCACCGACGGGAACTGGAAACTGGTCATGCCGCACAGGAAGCTGACGGCAGAGCTGTACAATCTGGAGGTGGATCCCGGTGAAACGACCAACGTCAGCGCCGAACATCAGGAGATCGTCACCTCCCTGACCGACAAGCTGACAGCCATCGTCTGCAACGGTCGTACGACGGAGGGCATTCCCCAAGCGAACGACACCGGCTTCTGGAACGACCTCTCGTGGATCGAGCCGACTGAGTACGAACGACTCACTCGCGCTCACGAACGGTGAACCGGCAGGACGGCCTCATCCGGCGGGCTGTCGCCGTGGTCGCCTGATGTGAAGATATGAAAGAGTGAGGGCGCAGGGACTTGAACCCTGGACCTACGGATTAAAAGTCCGTTGCTCTACCGACTGAGCTACGCCCTCTGTAACGACTTGCGCCGATTCCTCTTTGTCCTGACGCCCGCTGTGGCACCTGGTCAGCTCCACGCTGCGGATTGGTGGACAACCCGGGATGCCCTGGCCCACACCAGACCTTGAGCTGAAAGGCGTCCCCTCTGGCCAATTCTACCGACCCCGCCAAGCCCGGGAAACCGTGTCTCGAATTCCCGCTTCTGCCCGATCGAACGTAGCGCTGGGCTAAAGACGTCCCGGGAAGGAGGCGTGTGTTATCCTCCCGGTTGTTGGCTCGTAGCGTCTCGAGCTTCTTTCCTACGCCATCAGCCAAGGCCGCGAACATCGCCGGCGCCTTTCAGCGTCTGGGCGACGCCAGGCTGGCAAAGCGGTCGGGGTACTGCCGGTGCGGGCCGCCACCGTACCGCGACGAACTTCGCGATGACCTTGTTCGGACCTTCGCCTGCCGGTTCCCGGTCCTCATGACCTTCGGACACGGCTTCCCGATCTGTTTCAACCGGCCAGTGGACCGATCGCGCACGTCAACATGGATTCTGGCACAATGATCGGCAAGATTCCTTGTGCATCAACTTCGCCCCACACATGCATGAAAATCCCATGAAGGCACACTCACTTCTCGCGATTACGTTGGTCAGCGTGCTGACGTCTGTTGCTGTCCCGGATACGACCCGTCCCAACATCGTGTTCATCTTTGCAGACGATTGGGGTTGGGGCGATCTTGGTTGTCATGGACATCCCTATGTGAGGACGCCCAACATCGATCGGTTGGCACGTGAAGGAACGGACTTCCATCGGTTCACCGTTGCCAGCGGTGTTTGTTCTCCCAGCAGAACGGCCGTGATGACGGGGCATTTTCCGGCACGATACAACATCGACGGGCATTTCGCGTGGGTGCCGAGCAACGCCAAACGCAACATGCCCGACTGGCTGGACCCCAATTGCATCACTCTTCCCCGGCTGCTGCAAGCAGCGGGCTATGCCACCGCTCATTTTGGCAAGTGGCACCTGGCGAACGACATGATTCCAGATTCCCCTTCACCGGCTAACTACGGATACGATGCCTACGGGGCCTTCAATTGTTCCGGTGAGCAGATGCCGGTTCACGAAGACGCCGATAGCGCGATTCGGTTCATCGAACGCAGCCATCAGGCGGGCAAGCCCTTCTTCATCAATCTCTGGATCCACGAACCGCACACTCCCTTCCACGTTGTGCCGAAGTATCGCTGGCGGTTTCGAGACAGCGGGCTTGACGAAACGGATGAGATTTACGCATCGGTTCTCTCTCATGCCGACGACCGGATCGGCGAAGTGCTGGACGCGCTCGACAGCTGGGAGCTGACAGACGACACCTTGGTCATCTTCAGCTCGGACAACGGGCCCGCCCGCGCCAGCCGCGGAACGCCTCTTGAGCTGAGTTACGACACGGCGACGGGTGCGGGTTTCGGGATCGCCGCCTCGAAGGGAATCACGGCTGGGCGAAAAGGCTACAAGGCCTCGCTGTTCGAAGGCGGTATTAATGTGCCCTTCATTGCACGCTGGCCAGGCAAGATTGCTGCGGGTGAAGTGGATAAGCGCCTGATGATTTCAGCTGTCGATTTGTTGCCGACGTTCTGCGAAGTTGCCGGTGTCGCATTGCCCAAGTCGTACGAACCCGATGGCATGAGCCAGCTGTCACAGCTTCAGGGGGACGTGAAGGATGGTCGCAGCAGGGCGTTGTTCTGGCGGATGCAGGGCCGCGGCAAGCCGGGACAATCCAACTCCTTTCATTGGGTTGAGTACTGCATCGTCGATCAAAACTGGAAGCTCGTGAGCGACGAAGCCTTGGCTTACGTGGAACTGTACGACATCGTCGCTGACCCCTACGAAGAGAAAGACGTGCAGAATTCCCATCCGGAGGTAGTCGTCCAATTGAAGCAGAAGCTCGCGGTCTGGAAGTCGACGCTGCCTGCCACGCCGGATCCCGTGAACTTTTCGTCGCTGCGGAACAGCTCAACGCAGTAACCAGCAGACACCATCGAACCTTGCCATGCCTGCTTTGTGCTTCGCCGGACGTGTCCTGTTCGTCGTTTAGACATTGGTATTGTCGGTCGCTGAAGCCGGCTTCGCCGATGAGCCCAAGGTCATTCTTTTCATGACCGACGGCCAGCGATACGGTGGCCTCGGATGTCATGGCAATCCTGTTGTCAGGACGCCGAATCTCGATCGCCTGTATCAAGAGGCGATTCGGTTGACCGACTTTCACGACCGCCCGTTTTGTACTCCGACGCGAACTGCTCTGATGACGGGATGCTACCCGGAGCGGACCGTGGCTTCTCGCACCAGTTTCGGCCGGACGACGATGCATACAACCGAGAAATCGATTGCCGACGTGTTCGCGGCCTGGCGTGACATGCCGTCACGCATGGAACCCGCGACGATCGTTCCCTCGGCGGTGCCGATCGTCCGCGCAGGGGGTGCACTTCGTCGCCACGCCCTCCGACCACGAATCCGCGAGCAGGAACCTCCACAGCGTCAGTGCATCAGCCAGCGCCGGGGCTTGAAGCCGCGGATGGTGGCGGCAGCGAAAGAGCTGCTGCAGGCAGCCTATCGAGCTTCGTCGACGAGCGGGAGTGAGATGTTGTCTTGCACCTGCTCGCCGTTCACCATGTTGGAAATCACCGCACTCAGGTTCTTGTTCCGCAGTGCCCAGAGATAGGCCTGCTGCGGCACCGACCAGTTGCCCGCAATCAGTTCCTTGAGCCGGTTGCGGCCCACTTCGTCTCCGGCACCACGGTTGGGCCCCGGATACACCGGGCGAGCCACCTTCATGGCAATGACTCCGATGTTGGCCTCATGCGCGGAGGCGATCGCGTCAGACATGAAGGTGTGATTCACAATGTTGTAGGCCACCATGGCCACGGAGTATCTCCCCGCGGCGATGGCGGCGTTGAGAATGCCGGCCGGGTCGTTGTGTGAGGAAACCCCCAGAAAACGGACTTTGCCGGCCTGCTTCAATTGGTCGAAGGCTTCGAAGATCTCCGGGTAACGCGTCAATTCCACCGGACTGCTCGCACCATGTGGACACATCAGAATATCGACGTGATCGGTCCCGAGCCTCCGCAGACTCCCCTCAACGGACTCGATCACGGTCTGGCGATAGCTTCGTTCGCGATCGATGCGGTCTCCGTACCGATCTTCCATCACATCGCACAGTGCGGCGGAGTTGAGCTCGCGGGTCTGGCCGCCGAAGTAACCTCCGAGATAACTCGGGTTGGCTGCCCCGCGCGATTCGATGAGCCGGCCGGCTTCCTCCTGCAGACGGGTCTGTTCGTCCTCAGAGAGGTTATCAAAGATCTGCTGGAATCGTTCGTGGCGGGTCGTGTCCCAGACGCTGACCTTCGACGTGAGAAAGAACTGATCGCGCGGCCGAGCCTGCAGCACCTTGGCGAAGCCGAGTTCGCTCTGCCCTTTTCCGTACGCTGGTGACGTGTCCAGATAGTTCAGACCGTGATCCAGGGCCATCAGGACGTGTTCGTAGTTGTCAGGCGTGATCTCGTTTCCGCCCATTACGATTTCCGAAACCATAAAACCGGTTCGGCCCAGTTGGCGATAGCGCATGAGCTCGGTGCGGTTGCGCCACTCGAGTTGGGGTGAGTCGTCCTGGGCGGAAACCAATCGCGCGGAGAGTCCCGCCGCGACGGCCGTTCCGACCGATGTTCTGAGAAACTCTCGGCGTGTGTCGCGAGATGTCATAGCCGTCTCCTGCGCTGTGCGTTCATGGCCAGCCGTACTCCTCGATTCTCGGGAGCACCGGCTCGAAGGGCAAGCGAACCCATCCGCCCAACGACAAATCGGGGCCGGGCCGGGCTTGGAGCGATGTGTGGATCGTCGCGAGCGCTGCTGGCCTTGCCAGCGTGGAACGTGCTCCAACGCCCACGGGACCGCATCCAGTGTCGACGCTCATACCCCTCTTTCCCACGGGTGATCATCGCAGTTCCCGCGATGTTCCACCGATGGGAGATTCAGGCGCGGACCGCGCAAAACACAGGGCGACCCCGATCAAGCGGGATCGCCCTGCTCTGCCTCAAATCCATCACCGGATCACTGGACTTGAAAGACGTTATCCGGGAGTTCGTTGCCGATGCTGGTGTTCCAGCGGATGATGTCTGAGAGCTTCACGCGGTACAGGTCGATGACCCGACGGACAATGGGAGTCTTGAGGTCACTGTCACGCTTCCAGAAGAAGCGGTCGCCGGTGCGGACGCGTTCGAACTGGTCGCGGATCGCAGTCGCCAGGAGCTGCCCGACATTGCAGTTGCCGCGGATGTGGTCCTCACAGATGGCGCCGACCCAGGGGTCGATGTTGTCGACGTCATGGAACATCTCCTTCAGTTCTTCCTGCACTTCCGGGTCTTCGGTGATATCGGCGAAATCTCTGGCTTTGCGGAGCCCGTAGGCCTGGCGGAGCGTGTTGTAATCGGGGATCCCGTGGTCCCGTCCACGCTGGATGTTGAGGGCGGGCAGGTCCAGCCCAACCATACCCATGCCGAACAGGAAGCTTCGCACGTCTTCGACAACCTTGGCATCGATTTCCTGGGCGGGCTGTGCGGCCAGTCCCCGCAGGACGTCATCGACCAGTCCCGGTTGGGATGTGAAGCGATCTGTGAAGAAGGCGTCGCGCAGCGCAATGGAACCATATTGTTCGTTGTCGTCGTCGACAAGCGCCAGGTTCGGTGACAGCATGGTATGGCCAACGCGATACAGGGAGGTCGCGAACTCGGTGGTGATGGAGGGATCGAGATCGGCGTCATAGGTCCAGCCGCCCAGACGGTTCGGCGCCCGCCAACCCAGCAGTGCCGGGAGGAACTCCTCGTAGGTGACGATCTGCAGCTCCGCCCCGACGATCTTGCGGGCGAGCTGATAGATATCGTCGCCGGACCACCGCGGCCGTCGCTGCTTGATTTCGCGGGCCAGCCGGTTGTGCTCCCGCACGAACAGCGTATGCATGGCGGTCAGTCCGATCTGCTCCCCGGCCCGAATATCACCCGCAAACCAGTCCCCGCCCTCTCTAGGAAGCAGGAGCCCGCCTTCGCTTGTTCTCAGCAGCCCGTCGTCGTTGGTCAGGTCCCGGAGCGACTCGGCCCTGTCAGCATCGGAGCCATAGACGTTGGAGGCATCGATCCAGGCGGTGATGTCGTTGGAGTGCTCCCGGGGGGAGCCGGTGAAATTGGATCGGGTGAACGGAACAAAGAAGTCCATGGGGGGGGAGAAGGTTGGGTCGGACCTCAGGAAGAAACTCGCGTCGCCGCCAGGTTCGCCGCTCCCCTCGTCGCCGATCGGCGTCAGATCGAGGTCGTGATCGATGAACTGGCCCCACTGCCAGACCATGTCACTCATGCGGCCGGCGTTAGGCATGTCCCCGGTCTGCGTGCAAACGGCGTTGCTGATGGCCCGTGGGTTCGGTCGATCGGGGTCTCCGATGATCGTGCTGCCGGACCCGTCGCCCGGATAGTCCGCTGGGGCCTCCCGACGGAGAAGCGTCCCGGCCTGTCCCCATTCCGGATGGTTGAGGTTGTTGCCCGAACCATCGATGGTGCGGACATCGGTGGGCTGGGCGAGTACGGGGTCTGCGGCGAAGAGTGTGGCCGCCAGCATGAGAACGGGGAGTCGCTGCATGTCTCTCTCCTTAGAATGGGTGAACGTTGGGGGATCAAGTTCAGCCAGTGGAGCGAGGTCCGCAGCAACGGCTTCAAGCCAACTGCTGTCTCCGTACGACTTCGCGAACCAACATCACACACCGAACGATAAACGTCGTGGTTGCAGTCGATTCAACAAGTTTCCTTACGACTTCGCGCACCGACACCACACATTGCGGGAGGAGGCACCTTGATTGTGCGCCCGATCTCGAAGGGTGTCGCGGAGATCCCCGTGGGTGACCCGCCTGTTTGTGGCGTCGAATACCCTATCGCTTTGCAGGGATGATTCCAAGTGATCCGACGGTGCTGTGGCGGGGGACTTGTCGGGGCACTCTGGAGTCAATGTGGGGGCGCTGGAAGGCAAGACATCGAACTGAGGAGCGACTTTGACGAAATCCGGGCCTCCAAACTGCCTGTGTGAGTCGAACGTGACTCGGTAGTGCAGATCCCGGCTGCCCCGTCAGTCAACCACCGCTTAGACCGATGGATGACGGTTGGTCGGGCGAGGTTCTTGCGCACCGAAGCAACTCTATTGTGACCGTAGAGTTCAGGTCTGAACCGGGATTAGCCTGAGCGCACGAGAAGCAGGGTTTGCCGGGGGGCCATGCAGTTGCACGGACTTCCGGGTCCTTGACGTAAGACATTGCGGGCTAAATGGATGGTGGCCAGGTTGTAGCACCACCGGAGTTATCGCTGGCAGCACCGCCGGAACCAGTCTGGCATGGCGCGATGTGGCCACTCGACACTCGTCCCGCAGGCACCGACAGTTGATGCCCCAGGAACAGCGAAGCGGAAGCGAGATTTCATGACCTCGATCGTTGAGAGCGACCCACTGACGGTTCTGCTCAACATTGCCGACGACCCCCGACTCGCGGATCACGGCTTTCGTGGGATGACGGTCGTGCCGGGGGCAACCTACCTCGAGCGGACACTCAATGCGCTCTCCCTGTCGTCGGCAACGCTGCGAAACATCCAGTTCACCGCCGCCGCGATCTTAAGTGATCAGGGTACGCTGCGATTCAAGCTTCTGACACAGGAAGTGGAGTCTGGGCGGGAAGTCCGCTGGCAGGCTGAGCAGACACATGCCACGCTGGTTGTTGCCGAGGAGCAACCGGTTGCTCCCTCGCCCATGCTGAATCCGCAGACGGCCATCGCTCAGGAACTGGAGGGAGAGGTCTCCCGCAGTCGCGATCAGTTCTATGACTGGCTGCGACGAGGCGGTAATGAGTACGGTCCGCGTTTTCAGCGCGTCGAGCGGTGGTCGCGGATGGGCGCCGTCGCCGTGTCACGCATCGATGAGCCGGCCGCTTTGGACACCGACTCGGTAACGTGTCCACTCGATCCTCCGATGTTGGACGCCTGCATCCAGACGCTGGCCGCCCTGAAGGCGCATGACACAGACACCTTCGTCCTCAGCTCAATCGATGAGTTACAGGTGTACGGGCAGTCGGCGACGTCGGGCTGGATTCGCGCGGTACTCCATGACCATTCCGGGAACTCGCTGAGCGGGGACATCACGCTGTGGAATGACCTGGGCCACTGCGTGGCCGCAGCCCGGGGTGTGCGGTTGCAACTCTTCCAGCAGCAGTCGGAGATCCCAAGTGCGCCTGCAACTCCTGTGACCATCGCCGCGAACTTCACCGCCGAACCGGTTGCCGACACCCTCCACTTCTGGGGGCGTGAGCTGAACTCACCCTGGGAGATCACATTTGCACCATACAACCAGGTATTCCAGCAGCTCATTCATCGGGGCAGCGAGCTGAATGCGAATCGGTCCGGCTTCAATGCCACCCTGCTCTGCCTGGACGAACTGGGGCGATCACAGGGCCGCCTGGTGCCGGTCGTCGATGAGGAAGAGCGTGAAGCGATACTCTCTCGCGGGGAGCCGCCACACTCTCCCGGCCGGTGGGGACATTCTGCACCTTAACAAGTACGAGACCGAGTATCTCTACAAGGAGATCTTTACGGATGGTGCCTACTTTCGTCACGGCATCGAGTTGCCTGCCGACGCCTGCGTCGTCGACATTGGTGCGAACATCGGCATGTTCACCCTCGCAGTGCTGCAGCGGTGTGCGGATCCAACGATCTATGCCTTCGAGCCCTCGCCTCAAACGTTCGAGGTGCTGAGCGGCAATGCGGCGCTCTACGGCCGGAACGTCCATGTCTTCAACTGTGGTGTCTCGGACCGCAGCAAGCAGGCGATCTTCACGTTCTATGAGAACTCGTCGGTATTCTCGGGGTTTCAGGCAGACGAACAGGAAGACGCTCACGCCATTCTCGCCGTGATCGAGAACATGCTCAGCGAGCTGGATCTGGAGCCGGAGGAACGTCGGCGATACGCTGAGGAACTCTTCCAGGGGAGGCTCGACAAGCGTGAGGTCGAGTGCCCGCTCGTATCGCTCTCCGATGTGATCGCGCAGCACGGGCTGGAGCGGATCGACCTGGTGAAGCTCGACGCGGAGAAGAGTGAGCTCGACGTACTGCGCGGGATCTCGGAGCAGGACTGGCCGAAGATTCGCCAGATCGTGGTCGAGGTGCATGACTCGGAGGGGCCGATTCTGACCGAGGTCCTCGACACGCTGAAGCGGCATGGTTTCTCTGTTGCTGTGGAGGAAGAGACTCTGCTCGAACGGTCGGGGTTGTTCAACGTGTTTGGCCGGCGGGAAGGGCCAGCGACCTCTGCGGCAGGCAGCGGGGCAGTCGCAACCGATCTGGATCCGCATGTTGATGAACTGATCGCGGCGCTCGAGACCTCTGCGCAGCACTGCCGTGCGCCGCACGTCGTCGTGAGCTGTCCCCCCGACCCGGAAGCGGTGGAGGACGAGGCGCGTCGCACACGGCTGGAAAGAGCCGAAGTGAAGATCGCGCAGGCCGTCTCTCGTTTCGACCACGTACAGTTTGTTGCCAGCTCAGAGCTCTTCGCGGCGTTGCCGGTCGAGACGTACTTCGATCCGGATGGTCACCGTTTGGGACATGTCTCGTACACGCCTGAGTTCTATGCCGCGCTGGGCACGCTGCTGAGCCGCAGGTTTCAGTCCGTGCGTCGGGCGCCTTACAAGGTGCTGGTGCTCGACTGCGACAACACGCTGTGGGGTGGGGTCTGTGGTGAAGTGGGGCCTCACGGGATCGATGTGGGTAATGCCTGGCAGGAGTTGCAGGAGTTTGCCGCGTCTCAGCAGCGCGAGGGGATGCTGATCTGTCTGTGCAGCAAGAACGATGTGGCCGATGTCGATGCAGTCTTCGCGGCGCACCCACATTTGCCGCTGCAGCCGGAGCAGGTCGTGGCGCGCCGCATCAACTGGCGGTCGAAATCGGAGAACCTCCGGGAGCTGGCCGAGGAGCTCAACCTGGGGTTGGACAGCTTCATTTTTGTGGACGACAACCCGGTCGAATGCGCAGAGGTGATGGCTCACTGCCCGGAAGTGCTGACCGTACAGTTGCCGGACGATCCCCGGCAGGGGCTCGGGTTGCTGAAGCGACTGTGGGCCTTCGACCGCCCGCAGGCGACGCGTGAAGATCTCGAACGCACCCAGATGTATCGAGACAACGTCGCGCGGCAGCAGATGCGGCACACATCGCTGAACCTCGCGGACTTCATCGACAGCCTCAACCTGAGCATCGAGATCCGTTCACCGGGGCCGGGTGATCTCCCGCGGTTGTCGCAGCTCACCCAACGCACCAATCAGTTCAACGCCAGCACAATTCGTCGCAGCGAGGCCGAACTGCGCGAGCTGCTGGATGATCGGCAGCTTGAGGCGCGGATCGTCTCCGTCCGTGATCGCTTCGGTGACTACGGCCAGGTCGGTGCGCTGTTGCTTGGGCGAGAAGACGACACACTTCTGGTCGACACGCTGCTGCTCAGTTGCCGGTCGCTGGGGCGTGGTGTCGAACATGCGATGCTCAGGCATGTGGGGGAGATGGCCGTCGCGGAAGAGATCTCGCGGGTTGTGGTCCCGTACTGCCCCACACCCAAGAACGAGCCGGCCCGGCGTTTTCTTGACGGCATCGCACATCCGGCGGAAGACGGTGAAGACCGCGGGGACCGACAGTTCGCGTTCTCGGCCGAGCAACTGAGCCGACTCGTGTACGACCCCGACTGCGATGCCGAGGCAGACTCTGCCGAAGATGCGGCGGGAATCACCCACGAGGGCACGACGACCTCAGGCTTCACCACCAGGGGCACGCCGGCCGCAAGGCTGTTCGAAATCGCGCGAGACTACGACAGCGTCGCAAGCATATTGGCCGGGGCGAGGGCGCGTGTCGTGCGACCGCGCCCGCCGCTCGAAATTGCGTACTGCCCACCGCGGAACGCCGCGGAGCGTGCGGCCACTGAGGTGTGGGAGCGCATTCTGTCGATTGACGGGATCGGCGTCCACGACCGCTTTGCTGCCTTGGGTGGATCTTCTCTGCAGGCGGTCCAGCTCATTGTTGAGCTCAAGCGAAGCCTGGGTTACGAGCTGACTGCTGTCGATCTGTTTGAGCATCCGACGGTCGCGAGCCTCCTGGAGCGTGTCAGCAGCGGAGCGGATACGGCGCAGGTCGCCGACAGTCGCTCTCGAGGGACTCAACGACGAGAACGCACGCGGCGTGTCCGCGGACGCTAACAAAGGGCCACGGATGTCCAGCAGTGATGTTTGCAACGAGTTTGATGTCGCGATCCTGGGCCTGTCTGGCCGCTTTCCCGGAGCGTCGACGGTCGACGAGTTCTGGAGCAACCTGTGTGCGGGCGTCGAGTCGATCCGCTCCTTTACGGATGCCGAACTGCTCGCCGCTGGTGTGCCTCCCGAACTGGTCGACGATCCCCGATTCGTGAAGGCGGCACCGGTCCTCGACGCCGCCGACTGCTTCGACGCCCGCTTCTTCGGCTATTCGCCGCTCGAAGCGGAGTTGATGGATCCGCAACAGAGGCTGTTCCTGGAGTGCTGTCACGGGGCGCTCGAACACGCCGGGTACGATCCCGACCGCTTCCCCGGTCCGATCGGCGTGTTTGCCGGCAGTGCGATGAACACGTATCTGCTGTTCAGCGGAATCCTGCCGCGGTTTACGTCCGATTATCTGCAGACACTCGTGGCGAGTGACAAGGACTTTCTGAGTACGAAGGTGTCGTACAAGCTGAATCTGCGCGGGCCGAGCCTGACCGTCCAGACCGCCTGTTCGACCTCTCTGGTGGCCGTGCATCTGGCCTGCCAGAGCCTGCTGAACCGCGAGTGTGACATGGCCCTGGCGGGGGCGATGGCGATCCGTGTCCCGCTGGCGACCGGACATCTGCACACCGAGGGGAGCGTGTTCTCCCGTGATGGGCACTGCCGCCCCTTCGACGCCCGTGCCAACGGGACCATCTTCGGCAGCGGCGGCGGAGTCGTCACGCTGCGGCGGTTGTCCGACGCGATCGAGGCGGGCGACACCATCCATGCCGTCATCAAGGGCTCCGCCATCAACAATGACGGGTCAACCAAGTCTGAGTATACCGCCCCCAGCGTGGGCAGGCAGGCCGACGTGGTGGCCGAAGCACTGGGCGCGGCCGGCGTCGATGCGGATACGATCGGCTATCTGGAGAGCCATGGGACCGGGACTTATCTGGGCGATCCCATCGAAGTGGCCGCCCTCACGCGGGCGTTCCGCGAGTCGACCGAACGCAACCAGTTCTGTGCGCTCGGGTCGGTGAAATCCAACATCGGGCATCTCGATGCGGCAGCGGGAATCGCCAGCTTGATCAAGACGACTCTGGCACTCCGGCACAAACAGATTCCCCCCACTGTCCATTTCGAGACCCCCAATCCCGAGATCGACCTGGCCAGCAGCCCGTTCTTCGTCAACAACCAGACGCTCGACTGGGCCGCAGGGGACACCCCGCGCCGCGCCGGAGTCAGCTCGCTGGGCATCGGCGGAACCAATGCGCATGTCGTGCTCGAGGAGGCACGCGAGGTGGCCGTCGCCGAAACCCCCCGTGGGGATCAACTGCTGCTGGTGTCTGCGAGAACGGAGCAGGCTCGAGGGCAGATTCGCGACAACCTGGCGCGAGAGCTGGAGTCTTCCTCTGCCCCGGCGTTGGAGGACGTTGCATTCACACTGGCCGTCGGACGGGCGGCCGGGTCTGAGCGTTTCGCCGCGGTCTGCGGTGACGCTGCCGAGGCGGTGTCCGTCCTCCACACCCCGCCCACAAGGTCTGAGGGTTCGCGACCGAACCTCATGCGCCGTCCCGTGTTTCTGTTTCCGGGACAGGGTGCCCAGTACGTCGACATGGGACGAGGCCTCTACGAATCGGCCCCGGTGTACCGCGAACAGTTCGATCGATGCCTCGACCTGTTCCGCGGCGAGCTCTCCGGCGATCTCCGTGAGTTTGTGTTTCCGCGGGACTCGTCACGGGCTGACGCGGCGAAGCAACTTGCTCAGACGGAGTTCACGCAGCCGGCGCTGTTTTGTGTGGAATATGCATTGGCGAGGCAGTTGATGGCGTGGGGTGTGCAGCCCGCCGGTCTCGTGGGGCACAGCATCGGCGAACTGGTGGCGACGGCGGTGGCCGAGGCGTTGAGTCTCGAAGAGGCTGTCCAGCTTGTGGCCCTGCGCGGACGACTCATGCAGAGCATGCCCCGCGGGGGAATGCTGGCCGTCCATCTGGGACCGGAGGAAACGGCACCACTGTTGCCCTCCCAGCTTTCTGTTGCGGCGATCAACAGTCCCCGCTTGACCGTCGTCTCCGGACCCTCCCCGGCCATCGAGGAGTTCACCGCGAAGCTCACCGAGCGTGGTGTCGCCCATCGCACTTTGGCCACATCACACGCGTTCCATTCGCAGATGATGGAGCCGCTGGTCGATCGTTTCGCAGCGGAGGTGAGCAAGGTGCGGTGGAGCGAACCTCAGATTCCTATCCTGTCGACCGTGCTGGGGGATTGGGCTCAACCACAACAGATCCAGTCGCCCGCGTACTGGCAACGGAACGTCCGCGACACCGTGCGGTTCAGCGCGTGTGTCGAGTCACTGCTGGCCGACCCTGCCCATGTCCTCATTGAGGTCGGGCCCGGCACAACGCTGTCGATGCTGGTGCGTCAGCACGGAGAGGCCGGTCGCCATGCGAGTGTCGTGTCGATGACCCGACACCCGCAGCAGGAAGCCTCCGACCGCCGCGTATTGCTGCAGTCGCTGGGTGAACTGTGGCTGAACGGTGTCGATCTGGACTGGGAAGCGTTCTATCACGGTGAGGGGCGGCGTCGCGTCCCCCTCCCCACGTATCCCTTCGAGCGCACGCGACACTGGCCGCGAAGAACGATCACTGCGGTGCAGTCGACGACGCAAGCCTTGAATTCGGCAGGCTCGTCCAGCGGCCCTGCTACGGACGACGGTGCAGTCGCGAACGAAGTCGACTGTGGTCACCGCGGTCGGGGCAGGTCGATGCTGGTCTCCCGTTGAGGAAACGGATCGCAAGAATCTGGAGCGAGGCCCTGGGGATCGACAGCATCGGTCCGGAGGAGAACTTCTTCGAACTGGGAGGCACGTCGCTGACGGCTGTGGAGGTCCTCGCCGATCTGCAGGCGGAACTCGGGGTGAGTCTCTCGCCGCAGCGCACTTCTACGATGCACAGACAATCGCCGCACTGGCCCAACTCGTGAGTCAGACGCTCGGCCCGCAAGCCGGTGTCGACCCCCGCGAACCGCGATGTCGACGCCATCGGCTCACACAAATCTGGAGCGAGGCCCTGGGGATCGACAGCATCGGTCCGGAGGAGAACTTCTTCGAACTGGGAGGCACGTCGCTGACGGCTGTGGAGGTCCTCGCCGATCTGCAGGCGGAGACTCGGGGTGAGTCTCTCGCCACGCACCCTCTACGATGCACAGACAATCGCCGCACTGGCCCAGACTCGTGAGTCAGACGCTTGGCCCGCAAGCCGTGTCGACCCCCGCGAACCGCGATGTCGACGCCATCGTCACACAAATCTGGAGCGAGGCCCTGGGGATCGACAGCATCGGTCCGGAGGACAACTTCTTCGAACTGGGTGGGACGTCGCTGATGGCTGTGCAGGTCCTCGCTGATCTTCAGGCGGAACTCGGGGTGAGTCTCTCGCCCCGATCGCTGTTCGATGCTCAGACAATCAGGGAACTGGCGGCGATCATTCCTCGGAAACGACCGTCGGCAGGGGCAGGTCTCCTGCTGGCGCGGCTCAGAAGCAACTGGACAATTCACTACGTCAGCTCGGTGTGGGTTGAGGAGCCTTGATCATGAAGCCTCTGGTATCTGTTCGGGAACAGCGATGATAGCAACCGACTTCTACCAAAGTTCATGCACGACTCCGACTATGACGTCGTGGCGTTCACCGTCGACGGACGATTCGTCTCGAAAGCCAGTTCCATGGACTGCCCGGTCGTGCCCTTCGAAGAGGTCGGGAAACTGTATCC
This sequence comes from uncultured Planctomycetaceae bacterium, assembly GCA_963715185.1. GTDB lineage: Bacteria > Planctomycetota > Planctomycetia > Planctomycetales > Planctomycetaceae > CAVPPT01. Next base: position 253,493 of record CAVQRG010000002.1, on the reverse strand, counting down.
TCCCGGAACAGCACGACATGCACATCACAGTCATCCAACGGAGGCTCAACCGCGTAAAGGGCCCGGCAAGTATGTCGACGCCAAAGCCAAGGGCTATCGTCTGGTGAACTACATCGCTTCGTCCGCGATTGTCTGGCCCAACCAGGAGATTGGCGACAACTGCTACATCGGTCCGGGGGCGGTACTGTGCCCAACGGCGAAGATCGGCAATGACGTCTTCGTCGGCGATGGGAGCATCGTCTCCCATGACTCAGAACTCCAGGGCCATACTTTCCTCTCGGCGGGGGTTACGCTGGCCGGTGCGACAGTCGTCGAAGAGTCCTGTTTTCTGGGGACTGGCTGCACCATCCGGGATCGCCTGACGATCGGTGAAATAGCGCGATCGGGGCGGGAGCCGTCGTTCTCGAAAGTGTCCCGGCTCACAGTGTTCTGCTGGCTCAGCAGGCATCGGTCCTGCCCATTTCAAGCGAAAATCTGAACATGTATGTATTCAACGCTGGTCGAAAACAGAAGGATGATGACTTGCCGTCGAACGAAAAGGGGGTTCAATTGCCCCAAACTATCATCGAATGGCGGCGAAACTGAGGCGCGGGATGGTAATCGTTGAAACGGTACAGCCGTCTGCCCAAGTCGTGCACGCTGCGCCTGGCGACAGACCTCGGGCAGGACAACAGCATTGCAGCTCGCTCGTGTTGGTGGAGAGCAGATACCGGTCTGATTTCGCACTGGGATGGGCATACTGTCGAAGGACGACAGGCCGCGAACAGGGCATCAACCGCAGAAGGACGCAATGACCATCGACGCAGAACTGATCGTCCCAGATGACTCCCGCTGGGCCACAGCACTTTCACGGGTCCGCCACGACATCTACCACCTGCCGGGGTATCTCACATTTCTGCATCCCGACACCAGATTCCGGGCGGAGCCCCCGCCCTGCCGTCCGTTGTTACGGAGGAGGAATGCACCTTCTTTCTCCCGCTGATCATCAGGAAGATTCCTGCCTCGCTCGTCGGTGGGGCCGACTTATGTGACGCGACTTCGCCGCGGTTCTTTCCGGGTCCTGTCCTGACGCTCGCCGAGGGCACCGACGGTGAAGACTTTGCCAATCGGGCCATCGCTGCCTTGAAGTATTGCCTCGCGAGGCGCGGGATCGTATCGCTCTTCGTTCGCATGCATCCGCTCCTCACTCCCAGGTTGTGCGCCTTCGATCGCCATGGCGTCACGGTCGACCACGGCGACAGCATGTCGATCAATCTTCGCCTCCCGGATGAGCAGGTCTGGTCTCAGACACGGGCAAACCACCGCCGAGATATCCGCCGGGCGCAGTGCAACGGGTTCCAGTTCCGGATCGATCACGAGTGGGAGCGGCTCGAGGAGTTCGTCGACATCTACGACCAGTCAATGCAGCGAATCAAGGCCGAGGACCATTGGCGATTACCCCTGGGCTGGTTTGAGGAACTCCGAGAGCGTGTTGGTGGCCATCTGCATCTCGGCCTCGTTGAGCGCGAATGAGTTGGCGGCTGCCGCCGTGCTCACTGAAAGCGGTGGAATTGTTGAGTATTTTCTGGCCGGCACCAGCACCTGCGCATTTCACGCCCGGCCCTCGAAGCTCTTGATCTGCGAGGCCGGACGGTGGGCCAGGACGCGGGACAATCACACTCTCAACCTGGCCGGAAGCCTGCGACGCGGTGACAGCCTCCATCACTTCAAGAAGGGATTCTCCCCGATTCTGGATCCGATGTTGTCCTGGCGACTCGTAACCAATCCCGTTGCTATTCGTGAAACGGTTTCGAAGTGGGAGGCGCAGTCGTTGTGTCCTGAAGATGACGTCGTCGGCTTCTTCCCCGCCTATCGAAGGCCAGTTGGCGAGGTAGTCTTCACGTGATCGCAACGATACTCCAGCCTTGTTGTCCGGAAGCTGGCTTCCCACAAGACAGGCCAACACAGAAGTGTTCTCTTGGCCCAGCAGGCCACGCTCCTGCCGATCTCGAGTGACGACCTGCCGCTGAAGTAGTCGCATTCGACGATTGGATTAACTTGTTTCGAAAGCCAGTCTCAAGGGTATCAGATGCAGACACACGCAATTTCCGAGTTGTTCGACGGGGGGGGGCTCCTTATCACGCCGACATCCGGCGAATCACTGATCGATCTTGACTACGATGACGTTGTGCGGTTGTTCGAGCGCCGATGGTCTCCTGGTCTTTCGTGGGTTCGAGATCGACCCCGACCAACTGACTCAGTTGACCGACCGTTTCACCGAGAGCTACTCGGCGGATGCCCTGCGACGTGCCAGTCGGCTCGGGCAGAAGACTGTTCACAACGTCGACTTCGGTCCGTTTGCCGTACCCCTGCACAGCGAGGCCAGTTTCGCTCCGGCATGGCCGGAATTGCTCTGGTTCTTCTGTCTCGTAGCGCCGACAGCAGGTGGACAGACGACGCTTTGCGATGGCCTGAAGCTCTGGCTCAGTCTTTCGGAGGAGGTTCGGAGCCTGTTTCTGGCAGAGCCTCTGCGCCTACGAACTGGAGATCCCGATGCCTGAACGTCAGCCCGGGCGGTGCGTGAACCCTGGATCTCAAATTCCCCGGGCATCTCGGGTGAGATCGATTGGGATTCTGGCATGCTTCGCCTCAACCAGCTGAGATACGCCGTACATGAATCACGCCTGCCGAACCGGCTGTGTTTCATCAACCATCTTCCTTCGGCCGCGATGGAACCGCAGGTCAAGCGGGTCTGCATGGTTAGCGGGCGTGAGATTCCGGTGGAGGTGATGGACGAGATTCAAGCCAGGAGCGATCTGCTGACATACGAGCACGGCTGGCAGGTGCATGATCTGGTCATGGTCGACAATCGGAGGTTTTTCCATGGACGGCGGGCCTATGGCGAGGGAATTTCGCGCGACATTGTAAATGTACAGACGGCGCGGGCCAGCTTCGCCTTTGGGGCTACCCAGCGGCGGCAAATTCGACGAAGGTCGGAAGCTTCGAAGACTCAGCAAGCCATCACCGCAGCCGCTGGGCGTTGAGGCGACGGCCGACGGCATCTTCTCAGCAAGCGATCGGATGCCCCCATCGCTCGTCAGCCTGCGCCATGGCTGCCGGGGTCCGGGGGGGCTGGTTGAATCCATCTGCGGCGACGGGGTAGACTGAAGGTCACCCACCCGGATGGAGGCCCGGCTGTGACATGATGTTCCGGCCGCTCTCACCCTCCGACCCAGTCGAGGTCTCCGATGAACAGACTGTCCCGGCGTCAGATGCTTCTCGATTCGATGTTCGCCGCGGCGGCCACAGCCGCTGCCGGGTTCGTGGCACCTCCGGCCGTGCAGGCCCAACAGCGGCGAGTCGGTCCGAACGACAAGCTGCGGGTGGCCATTCTTGGTGTCAATAATCGAGGGCAGACGCATATCGCCAACTTTGTCCGTCGACCCGATTGCGACATCGTGGCGGTCGTCGATCCCGACGAGTCCGTGGGGAGGACCAAGGGAGTCGAGGTCGTCCAGCAGAAGCAGGGAACGGCACCGCGTTACTACAGGGATTTGCGACAGGCGATCGGTGACGCCAACGTCGACGTCATCGCGATCGCCACGCCCAATCACTGGCATTCCCTCGCCACCATCTGGGCTGTGCAGGCCGGCAAGGATGTGTACTGCGAGAAGCCGGTCAGCCATAGCGTCGAAGAGGGTCGCCGGGCATCCGAATGGGTAGAGCAGACCGGACGGGTGGTGGCCTGCGGAACCCAGTCTCGCTCTCATGAGGCGCATCAGCAGGCGATGAAGTTCCTCCACGACGGTGGGATCGGTACGGTGAAGCTGGCGCGGGGACTGTGTTACAAGCGTCGCAAGTCGATTGGTCCACGCTCAAACTACGACGTCCCGGCCAGTGTCGACTACGACCTGTATCTGGGTCCCGCGGCGGCAGAACCGCTCACCCGCAATCAGTTCCATTACGACTGGCATTGGCAGTGGAACTGCGGGAATGGCGACCTGGGCAATCAGGGGATTCACCAGATGGATATCGCCCGCTGGGGGCTGGGATTGGACAATCTCGGCAAGCGCGTGATGACGTTCGGTGGCAGGCTCGGTTACGAGGACGCGGGCGAGACCCCCAACACAGAGGTCAGCATCTACGACTTTCCAGGAGGGCAACGGATCATCTTCGAGACGCGCGGGCTTGAGATCAAAGACGACGGGTTTCATCGACAGTTCGGGAAGGAGCATGGCAACCAGATCGGAGTCATCTTCGAGGGGGCCGACGGATATCTCGTCTCGACCAGCAACTTCAACCATGTGACCGCCTTCGATCCGGACGGCAACTCGGTCAGGACGTTCGAAGGTGGTTCCACGGAGGATCATTTCGACAACTTCGTCGAGGCCGTGAAGGCGCGTGATGTGAGCCAGCTCAACAGCCCGTTCGTCGAGGGACATCTCTCCAGTGCCCTCTGCCATCTCGGCAATATCTCGTATCGCCTGGGTTCGAAGCTGCCGGTCGGGGAAATCGGCGCGGGTCTGCAGGATGACGGACAGGCGCTCGATGCCCTCGAACGGACGCTCGTCCACCTGCGCGAGAACGGTGTCGACGTGGATCGGCAAGCGCTGGTGCTCGGGCCAGACTTGACGGTCGACGGCCAGGCTGAGGTGTTTACCGGTTTCCGGGCAGCGGATGCCAATTCCTACCTGTTCCGCGAAGGTCGCGAGCAGATTCGCCATCCCCTCCCCGATCACTTGAGGAGTTGCCCCCGCGGATTTGTCCGTTGAACTCGTACCCCGATACTCCACGAGCCGGCCCTGTGTCCCACCTCTAGAAGCCTGAAGCTCGTATCGTTCCGTCGGCGATGGGACACTGTGTCCCCCCGGCCAACTCGCCCGTCACTGGTTCCTGACACACTCCACGAAAATTCACCGGGATGCCTTATGATCCATTGCTACGTCCGTCGCTTGCTGAAGCTGCTGACCCTCGCTGTGGCGATCGGCGCGATCGTTGAGGGCATGTCGCTGCAGGCTCACGCACAGTCCACCGCCACGCCGGAAGACCAGATCAACACGCTGCCCGGTTTCCGGGTCGAGCGGCTGTACTCGGTGCCGGGAGATGTCGAGGGGTCGTGGGTGTCGATGACGGTCGACACGCAGGGGCGGCTGATCGTGTCTGATCAATACGGGAAACTGTATCGGGTCACGGTCCCCCCGGTGGGGGAAGCAGGCGACACTCAGATCGAGGCGATCGACATCGATCTCGGGATGGCGCATGGGTTGCTCTACGCGTTCGACAGCCTGTATGTCATGGCGAACGTGCAGGGCCGCCGCGAGAACGCCGCGACGTTTGAATCGGGGCTGTACCGGGTGCGGGACACCGATGGTGACGACCAGTTCGACACCGTCGAACTTCTGAGGAGTATCGCTGGTGGCGGAGAGCATGGTCCGCATGCGATTGTACTCGCCCCCGATGGGCGTTCGCTGTTCGTGTGTGCCGGCAACCATACCGATCCCCCGGACTTCGAGGCGTCGCGGGTGCCGCTCGTGTGGAGCGAAGACATCCTGCACAAACGCATGTGGGATGCCAGGGGTCACGCACGCGGCCGGCTGGCGCCGGGGGGTGGATCGCCAGAGTCAGTCCCGATGGACAGGACTGGGAGTTGTTCGCCAACGGGTTCCGCAACGAATACGACATCGCGTTCAACGCGGAGGGGGAGCTGTTCACTTACGATGCCGATATGGAGTGGGACATTGGCAGTCCCTGGTATCGGCCCACGCGCGTGAATCACGTGACGAGTGGCAGTGAGTTCGGCTGGCGGTCCGGGACCGGCAAGTGGCCCGATTACTATCCCGACAGCCTCGGCTCGGTGGTGGACATTGGCCCGGGGTCCCCGACCGGGATTACCTTCGGAACGGAAGCGCGCTTCCCCGCCACGTATCAGCGGGCGCTGTTCATTGCCGACTGGAGCTACGGGATCATCTATGCCGTCCATCTGCAGCCGCGCGGTGGCAGCTATGTCGGTACGACGGAGCGCTTCGTGTCGGCGCAGCCCCTCCCTGTGACAGACATGCTGGTGAATCCGCAAGATGGTGCCCTGTATTTCACGATTGGCGGCCGCAAGACGCAGTCGGGCCTGTACCGTGTGACCTATACGGGGGACGAGTCGACGGCTCCGGCCCCTGCCCAGCGGGATACCGAAGCGGCGGTGCGCGGCGCGAGGTTCCTCGTCGAAGGGCTGCACGGGGTGGAGCATCCAGCGGTGGTCGATGCGGTGTGGCCCTTCCTCGGCCATCCCGATCGCCATGTGCGATTCGCGGCCCGTGTGGCGATCGAGCATCAGCCGGTCGAGCAGTGGGCCGATCGCGTGTTTCAGGCGGAGGATCCCGACACGCTCATTCAATCGGCGCTGGCGCTCGCGCGTCATGGAGATTCCTCACAGCACGGCCGCCTTGTCAGTCAGTTGTCCCGGATCGACTGGGATCAGCTGAGCGAACGGCAGCAGCTCGATCTGGTGCGTGCCTACGGACTCGTTTATCTCAGGCTGGGTGAGGGGGCGCCGGAGTCGCGAGAGCAGGTTCTGGGGCAGCTCGACGCTCACTTTCCCGGGCCCAGCCCGCGGCTCAACCGAGAACTGGCGACGCTGCTCATTCGCCTGGAGGCCCCGGGTGTCGCCGGCCGGACCCTTGATCTGCTCACCAGTGCGCCAACCCAGGAAGGCCAGATCCACTTCGCCCTGGTGCTGAAGGATCTCGCGACGGGCTGGACGACCGAAGAACGTACGGCGTACTTCAACTGGTTTCATCGGGCGGCCGCCCACCGCGGGGGTATGTCGTTCGAAGGCTTTCTCACCAACATCCGGGACGAGGCGATCTCCACGCTCACGGATGAGGAGCGGACCGCGCTGGCGTCCGTCCTCGCCAGCAAGCCGCGGTCCGTAGATCCTACCGAGGCCCTCGCGCCCCGGGACTTCGTGAGGAAGTGGACCGTCGACGAACTCGTCTCGCTGGTCGAGGTGGGTCAGCGGGGCCGCAGTTTCGAGCGCGGCCGGGAGCTGTTCGCCGCCGCCGCCTGTTTTCGGTGCCACCGTGTCCGTGGGGAGGGAGGCATCAACGGGCCCGATCTCACCGGCGTGGGGGGACGGTTCAATGCCCGCAACCTCCTCGAGTCACTCATCGAGCCGAGCAAGGTAGTCTCCGACCAGTACCAGAAGACGACGTTTCTGCTGACCGATGGGCGGGTCATTGACGGACGTGTCATCAATCTCAGTGGTGACGGACTGCGGGTCCTCACCGACATGCTCAATCCGAGCAAGCTTGCAAGCATCGAGCGCGAAGAGATTGAAGAGAGCAGGCCTTCGGAGACTTCGATGATGCCCGCGGGTCTGCTGGATACCCTCTCGGAGGAGGAGATCCTGGACCTCGTCGCCTTTCTGCGGTCGGGCGGTGACCCCGGACATCCTGCCTTCGAGTCGCCGGCCAGCGGCGGACAGTGAGCCGCCACGATGCCAGCGGACTCCGGGGGGCAGCGCGTCGTATTGCTGGGGCTCGGCCACACCAACATCGAGATCCTGCGCAGGTGGCGGCACGAACCCCGAGAGAACACCGAGCTCATCTGTCTGTCGGACTTCCCGTTCGCCACGTATTCCGGCATGCTCCCCGGCGTACTGGCCGGCCAGTATCGGCCCGCGCAGATGCAGGTCGATCTCGAACCACTGTGTGCCTCCGCCGGGGCCCGGCTGATCGTCGATGCCCCCATCTCCATCGATCGCCAGAATCGCCTTATCCAGTTCTCCGGGCGGCCGGACCTCTCCTACGATCTGTTGTCGATCAACGTCGGGTCGGTCACGCCCGTCCCCGATCAGCAGAGGGGGCCGCCGCTGAGCATCAAGCCGATGCAGACATTTCTGCGCGAACTGACCCAGCGGCTTGAGTCGTGGGCGACCCGGCAGGTGTCCATACTGGTGTCCACGCACGCGAGCGGCGGCGGGAACCGGCCGCGAGGCTCAGCCGCATCGTGTGGCGGCCTCGATGTCGTCATCGTCGGCTGTGGGGCCGCCGGGGCAGAGATTGCCTGTTGCCTGCCGCCATTCCTGCGGCGGACGCTGGGCGACGTACCATTCCTGCTGCGTGTCATCCATGCCGATGACCGCCCGCTCTCCGACGCGTCGCCGCGGCTCTCGCGACGCGTCAGCGATCTGCTGCGCGAGCGGGGTGTCGAGACCATCTGGGGGCGACGCGTTGTCGCTGTCGACGCCACTTCAGTCCGTCTGGACGACGAGACCTCGTGGCCGGCCGATCTCGTCATCTGGACCACCGGAGCGAGCGTGCCCCCCCTGCTCCATCACATCGACCTCCCCCGGGATGACCGCGGCTTTCTGTTGACGCGTCCCACGTTGCAGGCCGTGGGGGACGACGCAGTCTTCGTGGTCGGCGACGCCGGCACATTGCGGGACCGGCCTGCACCCAAGTCGGGTGTGTTCGCGGTGCGTCAGGGGCCGGTGCTGTGGCAGAACATCACTCGCCTGCTCCAGGGTGAGCCGCTCGTCGACTTTCAGCCGCAGCCACGGTTCCTCAAGCTGCTGAATCTCGGTGATGGCCGGGCGTTGGGAGAGTACCGGGGCGTGACCTTCAGCGGGCGCTGGGTCTGGAGCTGGAAAGACTGGATCGACCGCCGCTTCATCACTCGTTACCAGAGCGACGGCTGACGCCCCGGCACTCCCGCCGACCAGAACGCTCCCTCGGCCTGTCCGGGGACCTGTTCCGGCACTGACGGCCGGTGGTGATGTCGGGTCAGACAATCCGGTTGCAGGCCGTCGCGGATTTTGCGATAGTCTGGTTCGTCGTTGGCATCTGCCGCTGGCTCGTCTGAAGGTGCCGGTTGGCGCCGGCCGGGCGCGGGGCAGGAATGACTCATCCAGCCGTGGGTGCAGCATTCATCCCCCGGTGGACAGTGACGACGAGACAGTGAGACCTGGCGGAGTAGCTCAGTCGGTTAGAGCAGCGGAATCATAATCCGCGTGTCGGGGGTTCGAGTCCCTCCTCCGCTACTTGAATCAAGCGGCTTGTTCTCAGCAGTCTTGCCGCGTTTCTCCCCGGAAAGTTGAGCGTTCGGGGTCTCCGCTTCCATGCAGTTGGAAGTCTCATTCGATCGCATCGAATCGCATGATCTCTCACCAATCAGTGCACCTTTTCGTGCACCCTCAGAACGGCCATCCGTACCGGTCGCTGCGTGCGCTGGCGATGACTCGGGGAGGTTCGGCAACCAGTACATGGCGGACTTGGAATCCATCCGTTGCAGGTGAGCGTAGCGGTCCATTGTCAGCGTGATGGACGAATGGCGTGCCAGCGTCTGAGCCTCTTTCGGACTGATGCCCGACCTCGCGAGTCGAGTGCAGTACGTGTGCCGCAGTCCGTGGAAATCGATTGTCCCCTCATTCGTCTCGATGGGGATGCCAGCCGCGTCGAGGTCCATCCGCAACATCCGGGCGGACCGTTCCGACCACGTACCGTCCCACAAGGCCACAGAGTCGCTTGTACTGCCGTCGATGCTCAGGATGGCCCGAGCCCGTTCCTGGTCCTTGCGTCAAACCATGCACGTAACTGTGCAGCCAGCCACGGATGAAGTGGGAGAACATCCTCCCGCCTGCGTTTCGAGTACGACGCATCGACGGTGATGCTCCCGTCCTCGAAGTTGAGAGACCTCGCTGTGAGCGACCGCAACTCTCGGACTCTCAACCCGGTGAAGGCAGCCGTCGCATAGAGTGCCGACCGGTCCTCCCCGGTCAGTCCCCGGAAAGTCTGCGTGCTTGCGGACGTCGTGGCGATGAGGCGAGACAGCTCCTCATCGGTCAGAGCTCTGCGGATTACACGGCGGTCCGTGCTGGCGTTCAGCTTCGAGACTCCCGCAAACGGGTTGCGGGACAACCGTCCTGACTCCATCAGCCACTTCCCGAATTGTCTCGCTGCAGCCGCGTAGTAGTTGGAGGTCTGGATGCTCAGTCGCCCGGCTTCCCGCTCGCCGCGGAGCCAGGCCGACGCCTTGTCGCGATTCAGGTCCGACAACTTGCGGAATTGGCAGCCGGTCATCAGCGCCTGCAGGCGGGTCCGGGTCGTCTGGACGTGTTTGGACGTGTTCCCCTTGGCTTCGAGGGTCTGGCAGAACGTCTCCAGGTGCTCAGTCAAGGGACGCGATGCATGCTGAGACAGTTCCGGGTCTGCCAGTCCCGACCGTTCCCGCTCGGCTTGGCGAATCTGCTCATTGAGCATCAGGCGGGATGCCTCTTTCGAGGTCGCCAGTCTGCATTCCCGCACGATGTCGGATGAATCCCGATATCGTCCGTACCACAGCTTCGAGCGGGTCTGCAATTTCCGTGCTCCCTCAGTCCCGGCCTTGCATTGCTTGCCGTTGCAGTCCACCCAGCGGGTGCGGGCCTTGCGGAAGAGCGCCATGTATCAACCTCTCAGGGAAACTGGGAATCGCAGTGGATCACACTGTTAACGTTGGATGGGGGACGCGAGATCATGTCCGCTGCCCGAAGTTGGCCAAGTCGTTGAGACTTGGCAATCATGTGCTCGACTGCCTCATGACGGGCTATTTCAGCGGCGGATTTCGCAAGGGTGCCAAGATCGCCAGGTTATTCAACTCCAGGGGGGCTGGCATCCTTGTCTGGGGGCTCCCAGTACCATGGGCCAGGCACCTCACGACGCACGGACTTGATGCCGAGTTCCTTCTTGGCGCGGTTCAGGGTCGTCTTGCTGCCTCCTTCCCCATTACACCACTCGTCCTTAAGCTCTGTCGCCAGCCTAGAGCGCATTGCACTTATATGTAGCGGTACCCTGCGTGCCTCAGATGCCGTCGGCACTCGTCTTCGGGGAAGAGTGAGGAGACTCTTCCGCACGCTTGCCAGAGCGCTGCCACCGTGCGTTCTTTCCGGCTGCGGATCAGCCCTTTGAACTTCGAGAAGACCGTCTCAATCGGATTCAGATCCGGGCTGTACGGGGGCAGATAGCACACACGCGCTCCGGCGCCGGCGATGGCCTCACGAACACCTTTCACTTTGTGAGCGCTCAGATTGTCCATCACGACAATGTCGTCCTGATGGAGCGTTGGAACAAGTTCCTGCTTCACCCACGCCAGGAAGATCTCACCGTTGATGGCTCCGTCAACGACAAGAGGAGCTCTCAGCCCGGTACAGTGAAGACCGGCAAGAAACGTCGTCGTCTTCCAGTGGCCATGGGGCACCGAATCGCGAAGACGTCGACCACGCAGCGATCGTCCCCGAGGTCGCGTCATGTTGGTTTTCACCCACGTTTCGTCGACGAAAACAAGTCGTTCCGGATCAAAGTCGCGTTGTCTGGCGACCCATGTCCGACGTTTCTCGGCCACGTCGGGACGCTCCTGTTCGGCGGCGATCAGGACTTTTTTTTAAGAGTCAGCCTGAGCCTCTGCAGTGCGCGGCAGAGTGTGGATTCGCTCAGCTCAGTGCCCAGTTCGTCTTTCAGCTCGGACAATGTCAGATCGGGTTGTTCCTCGATAACGCGTTGGATGTCGTCACTGATGTCGTGCCATTTCGGCCGACGATCGCGTGTCGTACGAGGCGCCGTCATGCCGCTCTCACGACGCCTCTGCAGAATTCGACGGACCCACGATTCACTCACGTTGAAACGGAGGGCCACTTCCCGTGTCCCGCCTCCCTCGTCACAAGCGGCAAGGACATCACGCCGAAACTCCCGCGAATAAGCCTGCATCGCAACCTCCGTGCAAAACGAAAGTCGCTACTCTACCCAGCTCGCCCTCCTGGCGCTACTGTTATCTGAAACGCGCTCTAACGCAATTCCCGGGTCTTCGCTACGAATGGCTGCGAAAGACGACATTCTTCGCGAGTCGATACTGGGCATCGCGATTGTCAAACTCCCAACGAAGCCCAACGAATCGGAAACAGCATCATCTGTTGTTTCCCTAAACCGAAGGTCGCAGGTTCGAATCCTGCCGGGGGTACTTCATCAGACGTGTCTTCGCGGGCCCCTGTCGTGGGTTGCTCAGCCGAAAGGCCACGTTGCGGTCAGGGGTGCAAGGCTCATCAGCGGTCTCCGTCAATCGCACCAAATCGTGGACCGAGAATCCTGGCTTGCAAAGATCGGGTGACGATCGCGGTCGGTCAGTCTCCGGCCCAGTGTCGGTCGTCAAGGCCGAGGTTCATCTTGAACTCCTTGAAGCCGCAGAACACGACGGGAACGACGAACAGCGTCAGCAACTCGACCACCATCCCGCCGAAGACGGGCCATGCCATGGCTTTGGCGACGTCGGCTCCCCGACCGGTGGAAGCGAGCACGGGCACGAGCGCGATGATGGTCGTAAACGTTGTCATCAGGCAGGGGCGAATTCGGCGTAGGCCCGCTTCGACGGTGGCGTTGCGAATGTCGTCGATCGTTGCCAGCCGCCTGCGGGTGAATACCTGGTCCAGGTAGGTCGCCATCACCACGCCGTCGTCGACGGCGATCCCGAACAAGGCGATGAAGCCGACCCAGACGGCGGTGTTCATTTCGATGCCGTTGACCGCCAGCAGAATCATACCGCCGGCGAACGCCACCGGAATTCCGGCGAAGACGGCCAAGCGTGATCGGCAGGTGTCGGAATTGCAGATAGATGATGAACAGGTTGGTCAGGATTACGAGGGGCACCACCCACATGAGTCGCTGGTTGGCCTCGATCTGGTTCTGAAACGAACCGACCGCCTGCAACGCATACCCCGTCGGCAGGTCGAGGGCTCCCGTTGTCTGGGCTGTGTGGAGGGCTTCTTCGACGGCTCGCACCGTCTCCAGATCTCCGGCCACGACCGAGGGAGCGAAGGACACATGCGCCACGAGTCGGGCATCTTCGCTGTTGATGACACCCGGTCCCCAGGTCGTCTTCATCTTGGCCAGCAGCTCGAGCGGCACGACTTCGCCCGAGTGGGTGACGACGGGCAGACGGGCGAGCTCGTCGATCCGCTCACGCAGGTTGCGCTGATAGCGCACACGAATCGGGATACCGCTCGCGTCCTTCGACGGTCTGTGGTGAGGTTCATGCCGCCGAGGGCGGTCTCGATGATCTGATTGACCATCATGGTCGACATGCCGTAGCGGGCGGCCGTCTCGCGGTCGACATCGAACTCGACATACGGCTTCCCCAGCACGATGTCGGGATTGACCGTGGCGGCATTGACCTGTGGCATCTGCTTGAGCTGATCGGCGACGCGAAAGGACGCGTCCGCCAGTCCCTCCAGGCTGTCGCCATAGATGCGAATGGCCATCGAGGCCTTGATGCCGCTCTGCAGCATCACGACCCGCCCTTCGATCGGCTGCAGCGGGGACGCTGGCGTCACGCCGGGGAGCGTGGCGACGGCATTGATCTGCTCCCAGATGCTTCGTGGGCGTCATGCCCGGCCGCCACTCGTCCTGCGGTTTGAGCATCACGTACGTTTCGATCATCGCGGCCGGAGCGGGGTCGAGAGCCGACTCGACACGGCCGATCTTGCCGAGCACGTTTTCCACTTCCGGAATCTCCTTGATCAGGGCATCCTGCGTCTGCAGGACCTCCATGGCCTGGGAGAAGCTGGCCGCCGGATACAGCGTCGGCATGTAGAACCAGCTGCCTTCGTCGAGCGCAATCCAGTCGTCCGATTCCAGCCCGGTGAAGACGTGCTTGAACGTGCACATAGCCGGGCACGTCGATTCATGTCTGTCCCGAGCTTTCGTGCAAACGTCTCGAAGGGCCTGAGGACCGCCTGGAAGACCGAGCCACGCTCCGAGCCCCAGCAGCACGATCAACGCCGGTACACACAGAAAAGTCCGCCTTGTGGTGCGAGAAAGAGTCGCAACGTCGGTTCATAGACGCGGAGAATGAATCGACTGACGGGATTCCGTTCCATGGGCGTCAGTCGCTCGCTCAGCATCCAGTAGCCGAGAACGCCGCCAAGCGGCCACCGTCAGCGCCGTCAGCATCGGGAGACTGACAGGCAACTGCGCGGGCGGCGCGTACACCCCACAGAAACCAGCACGAAAGGCCGAGCAGCGCCGCACTCGTCACCGCACCGACAAGCCGCGTGACCGTTTGGGTCCGGCTGGAGGACAGCAGCAGCCGACTGAGCAGCGGCACGAGTGTGACAGCCACAATCAGGGCCGCGACGAGTGAAAAGGTCTTCGTCCAAGCCAGCGGTGCAAACAGCCTGTAGTCGCGTCCCGTCAGCATGAAGACGGGCAGAAAGCTCACCACGGTTGTCAGGACCGCCGTGACAACCGCTGGGGCGACCTCGGCCGCGGCACTGTTGATGACCTCGACGCGCTGTTCACTTCCGCCGGGACGTCCGCTCTGCTCCCATTCCGCGAGCTGATCGTAGATCGTCTCCGACACGATGATGCCCATGTCGACCATCGTCCCGATGGCGATGGCGATTCCGGCCAGCGACATGATGTTGGCATCGACGCCGAAGACATGCATGGCGATGAAGGCCATCAACACGGCGATCGGCAACGTAGCGGCGACGACCAGGCTCGCTCGTACATGGAGCAGGAACAGGAGAATCACAACCACGGTGATGAGGATCTCCTGGGTGAGCGCCGTCGTGAGTGTGGCGATGGTTTCGTCGATCGAGTCCTGTGCGGTCGTAGACGCCGCGGATCGTGACGCCCTTCAGGCTCGGCTCGATCTGGCGGATCTTCGCCCGGATCGCGTTCGATGACTTTGCGGGGATTCTCGCCGAACCGCATGACCACGACACCGCCCACGGCCTCCGCTCCGTTGAGATCGATGGCCCCCCGGCGAAAGTCCGGTCCCAGTTGCACCGCTCCCAGATCACGAATGCGAACCGGGACTCCCTCGCGAGACATCACGACGGTCTTTTCGATGTCCTCGACGGCGCTGGCGACATCCTTGTCGGCACCGATGAATCCCCGGCCGCGAATGATGAACTCCATGCCGGTCGACTCGACCGTCTTGGCGCCGACGTCCATGTTCGAGTCCTTGACCGCCTTGATCAGCCGGTCGAGCGGAATGTCGTGGAAGCGCAGTTTGTCGGGATCGACTTCGATCTGATACTGGCGCACATAGCCGCCGACGCTGGCGACTTCACTCACGCCGGGAACGGCCTGCAGTTCGTACTTGACGACGAAGTCCTGCAAGCTGCGCAGCTCGGCGAGGTTCATCCCGGGCGGAGGGTCCAGCATGTAGTAGAAGACCTGGCCCAGGCCGGTTGCATCGGGACCGAGCGTGGGAACCACGCCCTCCGGCAGCACAGAGGCCGCACTTCCCAGTTGCTCGGCGACACGCGAGCGGGCCCAGTAGAAGTCGGTGTCGTCCGAGAACGTCACCTGGACGAAGCTGTACCCGAACAGGCTCTTGCCGCGGACGCTCTCGGCATGTGGGACGGCGAGCAACGCCACCGACAGTGGATAGGTCACCTGGTCCTCGATGTCCTTCGGCGAACGTCCTGGCCAGGCCGTGAAGACGATCACCTGGTTCTCACCGACGTTGGGAATCGCGTCGATCGGCACTTCCCGAGCTGCGTAGCATGCCGAAGGCGATGACGACGCCGTCAGCAGCAGGACGATGAGCCGTTCGCGAGTGCAGAAGCGAATCAAGGCGGCGAGCATGCGTTACTCCGTTGTCGTCGGGATGTGCCTGGCTGCCCTGTTCGACGGGGCCGGTGTGTCCCGCGGCCGGGAACTCCCGGACCACTCGCCGCAGGTCAGCATCTTGCTGCCCCAATAGGGATTGCGGAGGTCGCTGTCTGGTTGCAGCCAGTCGCCTGCGCCCCCGGTGACCATCGGGCAGAACATCTGGGAAAACGTCTGAATCGGCCCCCTCGCCACGAACCGTCGCACTCAGTTCGACGATCGCATGGCTGATGGGGCGAAACGCTTCCAGTCGCGACGCGGCGATGTCCAGATGATGAAGATGCTCGCTGTGTTCGGCGATGACCCGCAAGTGGTCGCGGGAGGCTTCGCGACAGCGCATCGTCGCTGGCCAGTTGTGAGGCTCGCTCGAAGCAGTGCCTTCGCGTCCTCGGCTGCCGGGAGTTCGTCAGCGGCCAGGGATCGTTGAATGGCGAAGTAGGCCTCGTACAGTTGTTCGAGGTGCTGGCCGGTTTTCCCCGGCGACGGCGGCAACATGGACATCCTCGAACTGCAGCGGTTCGTTGCGCGGTCTCCGCGCGATCAGCGGCGCGGGTTGGATCAATCAGGCTCGGCTTGCCGGCCAGTTGCATCTGCGAGTCGATCAGAAAGTTGCCTGCCGTCGCAACGCGCTCCCCTTCTGCCAGACCGGAAAGCACGATGACACGGTCCTTGAGAATGGGGCCGAGCGTGACCGGGCGGATCTCGAACCGGCCCGGCTCGGTTTCGACGTAGACGACGCTGTTCGCACCGGCCATCAGCACGGCCGACCGGGGGACAGTCGATGAATCCGGTTGAGGCACCGGCTCGCTCGGTATAGCCGTACCGGGATGTCGGCACGAGATCCATGCCGCAGATCGGGCAGTCCCCGGGCTCGTCGCGGATGATCTGTGGGTGCATCGGGCTGATCCACGATCCGGCCAGATCCGCGTCATAGACTTCCCCCTGCTGCCCGATCGGCAGGAAGATGCTGGCCGTCGCGTAGTCGCCGGGCCGCAGTCGGCCGTCGTCGTTGAGGAATTCGACCCGGACTCCGACAGTCCGCTGCTGTTCGTTGACCGTGGGATCGATGAAGGCGACACGTCCCTCGAAGGTCGAGCCCGGCAACGACTGCAACTCTGCCTGCACGCGCTGGCCAAAGCGAATCCGTGAGGCGTCTTCGGGATACAGCTCCAGCATCAGCCAGACGGTCGAAAGATCGGCGATGCGATAGATCGGATCGCCGGCCTTCACGTACTTGCCCTCCATGGCCATCTTCTCAATGACGGTGCCGCCGATCGGTGCGTAGATCGTCAGTCGTGACTTCGCCAGTCCCGTCTGCTTCCAGTTCCGTGATCTGGTCGTCGGTCATTCCCAGCTCGACGAGTCGCTGTCGCGAATTGTCAGCCAGCTTGAGCTGTGCCTCCCGGATCGCTTCGAGAGACGACGGAACGCAGTTCGATCGAGTGACTTGCGACTCTCCAGGTACTCGACCTGGGCCGAGTACAGCTCCGGGCTGTAGACGACCGCCAGATGATCGCCCTTGTCCACGTGGACTCCCGTGTAGTCGGCGAACAGTCGCTCGATGCGGCCGTCGATGTACGAGGCGATGGTCGCCATGCGGCTCTCGTCGATCGCGATCGCCCCCAGCGTTTCGATTGTCGTGACCACCGGCTCGCTGCGGACGGAGTCCGTCTGGATGTTGGCCAGCCGCCGGGCGGCCGGCGTGATTGTCACAGCCAGCGCGTCCAGCCCCGTGTCGCGACCGGATGTGGCCGGCACCAGGCGCATCCCACAGATTGGACAGTTGCCGGGCAGCGGCTGCCGGATCTGAGGATGCATGGGACACGCATAAACGGCATCCACGTCACCCGCATCAGCCGGTGCTTGACCGGCTCCCGTGATCCATCCGATGCGCTGGGCCACACCCAGAGCGGCAATCAGGGCGATGCCGACGCCGAAGACGAGCCCTGCAGAGGTCAGCTTCTGTGCCCACCAGCGACCGGAACGCCGTTGGGGAGGTGGAGGTGATGCCGAGGACGCGGGAACCGAGGTCGCAGGGGCATCCGGCTTCAGTTTGTCGTTGACGGCCATGACAGTTCCACGGGGTGAAGTGGAGATGGATGTGTGAGCGGACTGACCGCGAACAGGTGGCGAGGTGGGAACCGTGCCAGGGATCTGCCGCGGTCAGCCGCATCGTGCGCCGGGACAAGTCGCACCTTCGTCAAAGGACAATGGCGCGAAAGAGTGCGCACACCGAGAGCGCCGCACTAGATCAGCCAGACGCAGAGCAGCGAGATGAAGCCCGGATCGACCGCCGGAGTCGCCGAGTCACCGATTGCTCCACCCACAGAGGCGGTGGCGCCGGGCGGCAAGGGTGAGGAGTGACCCTCGCCGTCTGCGATCAACTGATGAAGGTCGGCCTCAACATCAGTCTGGGGAGGAGCGGCCGGCAGTCGCGGATCGCTGCCGCAGGCACACCGCATGCTGCAACGCGTTGACCCCTGTGGCGAACAACAGCAGCCGGCCTGCGTGGAACAGCAGGACCCGGGTGCAGAGTGGCAACAGCCAGTCTTTCCGCTCGGACCTGCGTGCACACTCGATGTGGACAGCAGACCTGCGCGGTCACAGCAATTCTCCAAGCCGGTCGGGACCGACTGGACGCCAACCATGACGGTCGTCAGCAGTGTGAGGCAGGCATGTAGCAGACGGGCCCCCATATGCTGATTATCGCAGAATTCTCCGCCACGTACAGGTCAGCTTCAGCGAACCAGATCAACACCCGTTGCCTGCTGCACACGGGCGATGCTCGTCGCCAGCTGGCCGATCGACCGGTGGTAGCCGAATTCCAGCGTCAGCAGGTTGCGAAAGTCCTGAATGACTCGGTCGAACTCAACGGCTCCATCGGCGAGCGACGCCTGGTCCGCACGCAGTGTCTGCTCAGACTGCGGGATGATCGTATCGCGGTACAGCGTGGCGGTCTCGCTCGCCGCACGGGCCTGTTCCAGTAGGTCCAGCAGCCGGGCATCAAACTCCCGCTGGACATCCTCGACATTGGCGTGCGAAGCCGCGTGTTTTGACTGCGCCTCGGCACGAATGGCGTCGTACTTCTGATGACCCAGCGGGATGCTCATCGTGGCGCCGACCGACCAGGCATCGCGACCGACGTCAACGATCGGATTAGGAGGCCTGTTGCCTTCGATGAAGAACCAGGCAGCGCCGACCTGAAAATCGGGGCGCCGACGCAGGTCCGCCACTTCGATGCCCCAGCGCGTGGCCGCGGCCTGCAGATGGGCGGCAGCGATTACCGGCTGATGCTCGAACGCCGTATCGACCAGCAGCGCATGGGACCAGGCGGGAGCCTCAACAACCAATCGTTGTGGAACGGCAATCGGCGCGTCCATGGAACGATTGACGAGGCGATTGACTTCCGCCTCCGTGGAGCGAACCTGTTGACGAAGTGTCACCAGCTGCTCTTCCAGGCGACTCAGTTCGAGAGTGCCGAGCAGGACGTCCCCCGGCGTGGCCCTTCCGGTCGCCACGCGCGCATTCACGATATCAATGAGTGACTCCAGCAGCTCCTGGTTGGCCTCGATCGTCTCGATCTGACGGGCGAGGCTATACAACCGATAGTACGCGGCACGCAGATCGCCAATCACTCGCAATCGTTCCGCCTCGAACATCTGCTGCAAAGCCAGTGCCTCGAAGCAGGCCTGCTGCTGCTGAGCATGGAGTCGATCCAGCCAGGGGATCATCTGCATCAGAGTCAGGGTTGCCCGCTGCGATCCGGCGGCCGTCTCGATCGGCTGGCCGAAGACGTTGGCTCCGATCGTCGGATCAGGGAGCTTGTCGACGTACTGTGTCCGTGACCAGGCGGCCTGGACTTCCTGCTGGAGTCGCACGAGCTTCGGGTTCGTTGACTGCGCCAGGGCCTCCAATGACGGCAGATCCGAGACGGAAGACGCCGTGGCCGGGGCGATCAGGGTCGGAATGTTGTCCGCGGGTAACCCGGCATCGTCCCCGTCCTCTGAAGTGTTGTCTTCTTCGAAGGAGACGCGCTGAAAGAGGTCCGCGTGTCTGTTTGCGGTTTGCTCGAGTGCCAACGCCGCGGGGGTGGGGACATCGGCCACGGGCAGCGGCCGAGTGGTCTGGCAGCCCGCAGGCAGGCAAATCCCGCCAAGTAACAGGATGGCACTCAGGCCGGAAGTGAATCGGGTGATTCGGCGAACGGGATTCATGCACGGCGTCCTTGCAATGACAGGCCGATCCACGACTCCGCACGGACGGCGGGCGGCGAATTGACGCGGCACGGTTCCCGAATGTGACATCGACCACTCAGGCGCTCGTCATGGCAAGGAAGTCAGGCGCTCGTCGTTTCGATTCTCCGTCATCGCCCCAATCACCGGGATATGTCGATGCTGAAGAGTCTGCTGCCTGGCGACTCTCGGTCAAGCCGGTAAGGGATAACGATTGCCGTCAATCGCGCGAGTTACGGGATCACGGTGAGTTCGCCATGTGAGCGGAGACTTGCCGGGCACCCGACCCCGTTCGATGAGCCCGCCAGCGCACTGGCACGCGGACCGACACGACTGGGGCACCACCTTCCTTTGGCCATCGCTTGGCGGACAGATGGGCGCACCTGCTCTGGCTTCTGCGGACATCTGCAGATGTGGCGGTCGTTCAGCACCGCCGCGACTCACGTGCGCCGGAGACCAGGGCCGAGCGCTTCGCGGAGAGTTCAGCAGCACAGTCATCGCCGTTTGCATGTCAATCGCTCCACCAATCGACGCCTTCGGACTTGCGCAGCCCGCAAACACCCCGGGAGACTCTGCGCGTGGCCCGCTCTGCAGCGAGTCTGCACCACGCTGTTGATGGGCCGCACCGCGATCCGATGCCGCTCGGCGAGAGAGGGATCTCCGGGCAGTCGTCGGAGTCTTGGCGTTGATGGTGGCTGCAGATAACCTGATGGTCGGGGAAACCCGGAGTGTGGGCAGCCGGGCTTCCCGATGCGCAACGGGCGCGCAAGCGTCGGGGTGGTCGCGGAGTTTTCCAGCGGGATGGCGTGGTCACACAGGTACTCGAATTCGGGGGTTTCTGATGCAGTCACTTTCGTATCTGTCTGTCGGGGTGATGCTCCTGGGTACCGCCCCTGCATTCGATCGCCTGCCAACGGATGAAGCCGGGGCGATCAAGTACTTGACTGCCAGGGGTCTGGAGATCAAGCAGGATGTCGGGGGACACGCGACGCGGCTGATGTCGTCGGGGAAGCCGTCGCTGACGGTCGGCGAGTATCAGCTGATCGGATTGCTGACGCATCTCGAACAGGTGGGCATCAACGCGGCCCCCCGGTCTGCTGCTGTCCACACAGGGGCTCCTTGCGTATCTTGACACTGATTCCGCGTCCGGTTGGAGGGGGAGATTCGCAGATGGGACCCATCGCCCCCGGCGGCGGATGCCGGATCGATTTCCGGTCGGTCGGCCGATCGAGGTCCTGGGCGATTCCGACCGATCGGCGACATTGTCGCTCACCCCTCGCCCATCATCCGCCTCACCTCAGCCTTGCGCCTCGACGACCATCTCGGCCAGCAGCGCCTCGACCTCAGCGATGGCCATGCGCTCACGCTTCATCACAGCAGCCTCGCCATCGTCTGATGCTCGTGGCCTTGGCTGCCACGTCCACGTACTTCGCGTACGACCTGATACTGGTCTCCAGCCAGCCCAGTGCAGCCCATGAGGGCGCAGGGGACAGAGCCTGGTCCAGCCGCACCACGGTGGCAGCGCCCGGGCGACTCCCGCACCACCCGAAGCCGATTCGCCTGCACCCACGCCACCTCGGCAGCTGAGCGAAGCGTTCGCCGGCAGGTCCGGCCAGCCGTGCGGTAGGTCGCCGAGCCCCTGAATCTGGCCATCGTCGGACCGAGGCGACATTGTCGTATTCATTAGCGTGCTAACGATCTCCTCGGGTGGCGGAGGAAGGGGCGGGTACAGGCGATCCAGTTCGCCGTAGACCCACGACTGGGCCTCCTCCTTGCCCATGCCCTGCTTCCGGGCGAGCCGCATCATCTCGTTCCGCTCGAGTTCGATCTGGCCAGCCCACCGGCCTTCCCGCTGAAGACGCTGCGTCACGGTCAGCGGATCAACCTCGCGCGTGTGAATGGCCCCCGCCGTGGAGACATCAGGGGACAGCGCCACCCGGTCAACTCGATCTGCCGTGCCTGATCCATCCATGACCTACCCCTCGCGTCTGTGCCTATCCTGCGGCCGCTCCGCGTGGCCGCATCGCACAATCTTACGATGAGGCAGGCACGAGCCAATGCTGCTTTTTCGTGTCAGCCCACCTCCCGCATAATCTCCACCGCCTTTTGCAGGTCCCGTTCGGCATAGACTTGTGTGACGTCGGCCGATGCGTGCCCCAGGATGACCTGGGCAGCTTCCAGCCCGTACCGTTTCCGAATCTCCGTTCCAGCGGAGTGGCGCAAGCGGTTCGGACTCCAGCGATGGTCTGACTGCCACTGGTCGAGTTCGGCTCGCTGCTTGTCCGTCAATCGCTCTTGCCACTGCTTGACGCTTTCATCGTCGCAGCGGCGTAGTGGTTCGGGCGCCGGGAAGGCCAGATCGCACGCCCGGTGGATCGCCCGACGGTAGGTTCCGGTGGTGTACTGTTCACCCGCAGTTCGCATCGGTTTCCGCTTCCGGTTCGTGCCCGGACGGTTGCCGTACGACAACGGTGTCTTGCGGGCGCGAATGCTGTTCTTCGCGGCGCTTCTTCTCCGAATCCTCGGGCCGGAAGCAATGGGATTCCTTCTCCCGCAACAGGTACGACCGCAGAATGTCCTGCCCCTTCGGCCCGATCGGGATAACTCGGTCCCGCCCGTGATGCTCGGTCTTGTGCGTGTCCGGTCGGTACAGCCAGACGTCCGACGACATGTCGATGTCGCAGGGCCGCAGATTGCAGACATCCTGCGGGCGACATCCCGTGATCCGCTGAAAACGGATCATATCCGCCACCACGGGCGTCAGATGGGGCAATGTGGCCTGTACGGTCGCATCGTCCACGGGTTGCACCCGATCAGGCTCACGGGCCTCTGAACGACCTTTCCGCAAGCCCGAGACGGCCATCAGCCCGTGGTACATGTCCGGGCGGACCAGTTCGTTTTCAACGGCCCACTTGAAGCATCTGCGGATGCGGCCGATCGACTGATTGATCGTGCTGCGAGTCCAGCCCTTCTCAATCATGCGCTGTCGAACTGCCTTCAAGGCCAGGGGACCGAACTCGTTGGCGATGGTCCGGCCGTACAGTTCGCGGACGATCTTCAGAGCTTCCTTGATGCCCGCGTACTCGCTCGTGACCCGACCGCCTTTGCGGTAGTAGTCTTCCGCGAACTTCCGGTAGGCATTGAGCACTTCGACCACGGTCCCATCGACGTCGCCCTGCAGTCTCCGCCCGTTGGCGAGGAACTCGGCGATCAGGCGGTCGTACTCAGCCCTGCTGGCCGCGGAGTTCCACTTCCCGAGGTACAGGTCCCTGACCGTTGATCGTGACGACAGCCTGCCCTGTGGGCTTGTGGCGGCGATAGGACGGGACGCGAAGAGAGGAGGTTTTCGGCATGAGGGTGCAACCTCCAGTTCACCGAATCCGGTAGACTACCGGATTTCGTTGAATCTCAGGCTGCACTGCCGACCGCCGGCAGGTAACAGAAACTGCTGTTTCAGCGTCAGTTGAGAGTAATGCGCCCGGCTGGACTCGAACCAGCGACCTCATGCATGTCAAGCATGCACTCTAACCAACTGAGCTACGGGCGCAATCGGAACGAAGACCCTGCCCCGCCGCCAGGTGAGGCTCGTGCATCTTCGGCCGAGTCAACAAGTTAAGGAGTCGATTGGCAGCCGTCAAGGATTGCAGGGCCGGCAGATCGTGCGGGGGGCTGCGGCAGATTCTGCCAGTCGAAGAGCCCCAACAGGCACTCCCTCTTCCCGGCCTCCGGGGACTGGGATATAAGCCCGGTCACTCGTCCGCAGGGACCGCGGACATCCCTCCCCTCCCCTCTCAATTTGCGATTCGATCGCTGGCCTCTTGGCGGAGGTCGGTGAATTCCCGTGTCGGTCCATGGACCGCGACGTTGTGGGACGTCGTTCGTTTGTGGCCTGGCGGGAGCGAATGACAACCAGGAGTTTCGCCATGCTGTCTGGTGAACACTGCGCGCGCTCAACGAGTGCGCATCTCGCCCTGTCTGCAGGATGTCTTGCGGCTTGTCTGCTCGTGTGCGGCTGCAATGCCGTGCCCATGCAACAGTACCAGCAGGCGCAAGCTCGAACGATGCAGATGTATCGTCAACTGAGTCAGTCTCAACAGGGACTCGCCCAGGCTTCGGCCGAGAATCAGCACCTGATGGGTGAACTGAATATCGCGCATCAGCGTCTGGCCAATCTGCAGGAGGAGCGTCAGGCCCTGCATTCGGAGTACGAGAATCTGCTCGTCAGCCAGACGACGAACTCGGGACCGCTCTCGGCCGACGCCGTTCGTCGGTTCGAAGAGCTCACGCGACGTTTTCCGCAGTTCGTCTATGATGCCGAGGCCGGCGTGGCCCGCTTCAACGGCGACCTGCTGTTTGCGACGGGAAGTGCCGACCTGCGACCGGAAGGCAAGCCGCTCCTGAACGAACTGGTACAGATCATGAATACTGCCGAGGCCTATGGCTTCGATCTGCTCGTCGTGGGACATACCGATGATCGACGCGTGGTACAGCCGACGACCAAGGCCAAGCATGGCACCAACTGGGATCTGTCTGCCCATCGCGCCACCGCTGTTGTAAAGCAACTGGCGGAGTCCGGCATGGATGAGCAGCGGTTGGGCATCGCCGGCTACAGTATGTTCCAGCCAGTGGCTACCAACAGTACGGAAGAGTCGCGTCAGCAGAACCGCCGCGTGGAGATCTTCGTGGTGGACGGCACCACCAGCGTGGCCAGTCTGGACCTGCGCTCCCCAGTTCTGACCGGATGTGCCGATCCGCCGGGGGGCACCCTAGCGGTGCCCCGCAGAAGTTTCAGGCCGATCGCTGCAGCGGCTCGTCCTCCACAGTGTCCGTTTCGTCGTCCGTGCCTTCGAGCATGTCGTCCAGCGGGGCGGCGTCTTGCAGGGCCCGGCGGCCCGCCGGGGTCAACTGGTACTGCACCCCTGCTCGGCGACCCTCGATCTGGAACTGCAGCAGTCCGAGGGCGATCAGTCGTCCATGAATGGGGGCCAGCCGGCCTGCCGGGACGCCTTCGATCTCCTTCAGCCGCGGAACCCAGGTCACGCGACGCACTGCCTGGTCGTCACTATCTGCAGGGGCTTCGTTCGCGATCGCTACCACTGCAGCCAGGGCGCACTGGGCCTCGACGTAGGCCTGGAGCACGCGGATTCCGTCGGCTCCCGGGAGGGTCTGTTCGTCGTCGAGGATCTTCATGCAGGGCTCCGGTCAATCGAACCAGCTGGAACTGACGCAGCACAGTCACTCGCCGCCCTACCCTATCGACTGCTCTTGCAGCGCGATGCAGTTCGATCGTGGTGAGCCACACGACCGTCACAGCCCTTGCGGCAGATCCGCGCTGCCCGTCAGAGCAGACACAATCCCTCCAACCGGCACTGCGTGAACAACTGCATCGGGCGTCAGATCCTTACCGATCCGGCGGTCCGACGCGTCGCGCTACATGTTGGTCTTGGCATCGGTGACATCGCCGAGCACGGCGTGCAGCGCCGTGGTCACCGGCAGATCGTGACGGTGATCGTGCGTATAGATCCGCATGATCAGGAAGCTGACCGGCAACGCCTTGAACAGCTCGTCATCGTGGAGTTCCTGTGGGCGCCCCGCGGAGGGATCCAGGAGCCAGTTCTGGCCGCCCGCCGGAAGCCGCCCGCTCGGACGGTGATAATGGCGGGCCACATCGATGTTGAGCGGGATGCACCGCAGTTCCTCGGGCAGCCGTTCCCGGACCCGCTTCATCACCAGGTCGGGTTCCGAGAAGATCGTCATCCGTTCGGCGGCGGTGGTGTGGAAATTGAAAGAACGTTCGGCGGCCATCTTCCAGCCCGTGCGGCGACACAGGATGTCCCGCCACCGTTGACCAAGGTCCCTCAGGCGAGGGACATCCGCCCGCGCCCAGCGGTCGACGTCCACCAGCACCGAAGACTCGGTGAGCTCCCGATAGGCAGGGAGATCGTCGAGTGGATTGCCGGGAAAGAGCTGCTCCATCGTCTCGGGAAACAGCTCTTCCAGCGCCAGGTCCAGTGCGCGAACTGTCCGGTGAAAGTAGATCGTTCGGAACAGGTTGGCCCGCGTCTCAATGAAGTTGATCAGGGTCGGCAGCCCGCGTGCATGGATCGTCAACCCGTGTGATGTGAAGAAGCTGTAGTGGATCAGGCGGGACAGATCGAAAGCTTTCGTGTTGTAGCCCGACATGAAGGCATCCCGCAGGACGAAGTCCATATTGTCCACTGTGTAAATGCCGCTGAAGAGCGCCGGCAGCTTTCGCAGCCAGTCGGGATGCCCCTGTTCGTCGGCGCTCCCGCCCCGGGGACGTCGAATGAGGTACGCGATCTGCCGGGGGTCGACTTCTTCCAGCGGTTGCAGGCAGCCGTTGGGATTGCGGCGGATGCCCCGCAGCATCTCGCCCAGTTCCGTCTCGATGATCACGCCGCCGATGTCTTCGTGCGTAATGCCGAACTGGTCGAGATGATGATCGTCGAAGAAGTGGCCGAAGGGTCCGTGGCCGACATCGTGCAACAGGCCGGCCATGCGCGCCAGCGTTTCGACGTACGCGCGGGACGGGACCGCGCTGCAGGCCTCGGTCAGCGAGCCATACCATTCCTCCACGACCCGCGACGCCAGGTGCATCACCCCGAGCACATGCTGGAACCGCATGTGTTCCGCCGACGGGAACACCCACCAGGCCGTCTGCAGCTGATGGATGTGTCGTAGCCGTTGTACCCAAGGATGGTCGATGATCTCCTGCTCAGCCGTCTCCCCATCGGGCAGCCCGCTGCGCGAGACGAACGGGATGTACCCGTGAATCGGGTCGTGAACCAGACTTTCGGTCGAGTAGTCGCGCGACATCGGGGGCGTTCATTCCACCGGCAGGGCCTCAGCCTCACTCCGTCGTGCCGGGCGAAGGGGGGCTGGATTATGCGCGGCCGGCTTGTGACGCCTCAACCCTGTGGGCCAAAGCCTCGACCCTGCCCCGATGGCCCGATAGGATTCGCCGCATGGATCGGGATCTGCAGCTGGCGTGCGAACTGTCGACACGCGACACGCTCCATCCGCGTCGTGTGCGCTGGTTGGCGTGGATCGATCCCCTTGTGCTGATCGTCGGCGTGTCGGCGGTGATGGTGGGCCACGGGCGCGATCAGACGTTGTCGCATCCCTGGCAGTTTGACGCGCTGGCCTTCGGTGCCATGCTGTGGCTCAGCGGGTCGCTGCTGGTCCGCTACGTCTGGAGCCGCACCCAGCGAACTTACGTGCGCGAGCATCGGGCGCAGTGCCTCGTGGCCCTGGTGTGGATGATCGCGACGCTGCTGGCCGTCATCTTCGCGCCGAAGCTCCCCGACTGGACGGGACGTCCGGTGTCGCGGTGGTCGGGAATGGTGTTTGTTGCCGATCTGGCGTTGCTGGCGCAGACGGTCGCCACTCTGCTGGCCGTTGTGCGGGGTGCGGCCGCCGAACGACTCAATCCGGGACTCGTACTCACCGGATCTTTTGTCGGACTCATCGCGATCGGCACCGCCCTGCTCCTGCTCCCCACGGCCCGGGCTTCGACCGCGGGCGCTGCTCCGCAGAGTGCCCCGCTGATTACGGCAGTCTTCACCGCCACGAGCGCCGCCTGTGTCACCGGTCTGATCGTCGAGGACACGGGCACCTACTGGAGTCGCGAAGGCCAGTTGATCATCCTGGGGCTGATCCAGGTCGGCGGATTGGGCATCATGACCTTCGGGGCATTCTTCGCCCTCGCCGCGGGGCGGCAGGCCCAGCTCCGCGAGCATGTCACCCTCAGCCAGATGATGGAGGCCGAAGGGTTGGGGAACTTGCGTCGGCTGGTCCTCACCATTCTGGCCTTCACGCTGACGGCGGAACTGCTCGGTGCGCTGCTGCTATCGGGGTTGTTTGCCGGAGAGCCCCTCGGGGAACGCCTGTTTCTCTCGGTCTTTCATGCGGTGAGTGCCTACTGCAATGCCGGGTTCGCCCTCACCGAGAACAGCTTCGTGGGTCTCGCTCATCGCTGGCAGGTGTGGGGCGTCGTCACGTCGCTGATCGTCCTCGGCGGGCTCGGGTTCGCGGTGCTCTACGACCTGGGGCACTGGTGCTATCACCAGGTCCGGCGCCGGTTCGGTAGGGAGATGCTCTCGGGGCGTTCGCGGGTGCGGCTGAGCCTGACGTCACGCATCGTCCTGGTGACCACGGCTGTCCTCCTCGTGATGGGAACGGTCTGCCTGTTTCTGCTGGAACGGACCAGTAGCGGGGAGGTGGCCGCCGTGCCGATGTCCCCCGTCGATGCCTGGTTTCAGTCGGTCACCTTCCGGACGGCGGGGTTCAACACCGTCGATCTGGGGCTGATGCGACCGGGAACCAAATTGCTGGCCCTGATGCTGATGTTCATCGGGGCTTCCCCGGGATCGACCGGCGGGGGCGTCAAGACGGTGGTGGCGGCGCTGGCGTCGATCGGGCTGATCTCCGTGCTCCGCGGCCGGCAGCATCTCGAATGCTTCGGTCGCAGAATTCCCGACGAGCTCGTGCATCGTGCTCTCGTGATCCTGAGCCTGTCGGTCGTGACCATCATGGGCACGACACTGCTGCTCCTCATCTACGAAAGGCAATCCGACCGAATGCTGCCCTACCTGTTCGAGGCGGTCAGTGCCGTCGGTACGGTCGGCGTGTCGAGCACCATCGAACTGGCCGACGGGGCGCGCGTGGCCGTCACACAGACCCTGTCGACTCCTTCGCGGCTCGTCATCATCGTCGCGATGTTCCTGGGCCGCGTGGGACCGCTCACGCTGCTGATGGCACTCATGAGTCGTCAGCTCGAAGTTCGCTACCAGTATCCCGAAGAACGGGTGACGCTGGGCTAGACGTTTCTTGCCGCTGGTGCATCGGATATGGTGTGGGCGATTGCTCGATGCCGCAGGTGGCCACCGTCCATACCCAGGTTTGTTCAACAGGAAAGCCATGCTGAAGGTAGCCGTCATCGGGTTGGGGCGATTCGGCATGACTGTGGCCCGGCGTCTCGCGGCCAGCGGTGTCGAGGTGATCGCCATCGATCGCACGACGCAACTGGTCAACGAAATCAAGGATGAAGTCGACCTCGCTGTGCGACTGGACTCGACAGACCGCCAGGCCCTGCTCAGTCAGGAGATCGACAAGGTCGACGTCTGTGTCGTCTCGATCGGAGAAAACTTCGAAGCCTCGCTGCTGACGACCGTGCTCGTCCGACAGCTGGGCGTGCCCAAAGTCGTCTGCCGGGCACAGACAGCGCCTCCATGCCGAGATCTTCCGGCAGATCGGGGCGCACGATGTCATTCAGCCCGAGCGCGAAGCCGGTATACAATTGGCGCGGCAGTTGACGCATTTCGGACTTATCGATTTCGTCCCCCTGTCCGATGGACTCGCGCTGATGGAAATGACCGTGCCCCGGCAGTTCGAGCATAAGTCCCTCCAGGTCCTCGAACTGCGGGCCAGGTACGACGTGAACCTGGTGGTGATTCGCCGCGCGCTGCCGCACGACGACGAAGGTGAGCAGGCCACCGAAGTCCCGGAGGTCCGTACAGACACGTTTGTTCCAAAAGCCAGCGAAGTGCTGCAACCCGGTGATGTGCTGGTCCTGGTGGGAACCCACGATGCACTCGGGCGATTGCCCCGCGAATAGTTGAAATCGTTAGGGAAAGTGAGACTCGTGACAGAGCCACAGACTCGTGTTCCGGACACTTTCGTACAGGCATCCGGCCCAACCGCAGCGGAGGTCCACCCGACACCGTGCTCCGCAGTTTCTTCGATGAATTCCGGCCGATCGACCCCCTGAATCCCTCAGCGCCCTGAACAGGTCCAACCCATGACAGAGATCGCCGCCAACCCGACCGCGACCAAGGTCTCCGCCGCATCAGGCCATTCGGTCGATCGCGCCGTACGCGACCGCTACAGCGCCGCTGCCCGGCAGGCGGAGGCGGCGTTGTGCTGCCCCGTCAGCTACGACGAACAGTACCTGCGCGTCATTCCCCCGGAGATTCTCGAGCGTGATTACGGCTGCGGTGACCCGTCGCGTCACATCGTCGCGGGTGAGACCGTGCTTGATCTCGGATCCGGCGGGGGGAAGATCTGTTTCATCTGCGCACAGGTTGTTGGTGCGGAGGGGCGCGTGATCGGGGTCGACTGCAACGATGAGATGCTCGGGCTGGCTCGCCGGCATCAGCCGACCGTCGCGGAGCGCCTCGGTTACGACAATGTCGAGTTTCGGAAGGGACGGATCCAGGACCTGTGCCTGAACCTGGAACTGCTCGAACAGCAACTTGCCGTCCATCCGATCTCGACGAGCAGCCAGTGGCTCGTCGCGCACGAGGAAGCGGAGCGGCTGCGCCAGGAGCGACCGCTGATTGCCGACGAGAGTATCGACGTTGTCGTCTCCAACTGTGTCCTCAATCTGGTACATGCCGCGGATCGTCGGGCTCTGTTCGCTGAACTGCATCGGGTGTTGCGCCGCGGGGGGCGGGCGGTCATCAGCGATATTGTCTGCGATGAGGATGTTCCGGAGCATCTGCGCCGGGACGGGCAGCTGTGGAGCGGCTGCCTCAGTGGCGCGTTCCGGGAGGATCGGTTCCTGGGTGCCTTCGCAGACGCTGGGTTTTACGGCATTGAGATCATCGAGCGTCAACGCGAACCCTGGGCAGTTATCGAGGGGATCGAGTTTCGCAGCCTGACCGTCCGGGCCTGGAAAGGGAAGGAAGGACCCTGCCTCGATCGGCACCAGGCGGTGATCTATCGAGGTCCCTGGAAGGCCGTCATTGACGACGATGGCCACACACTGCGACGGGGCGAACGGATGGCGGTCTGCGACAAGACGTTTCGCATCTATACCACCGGGCCTTATGGCGAGCAGATCCTGGGGATTCCGCCCCGGACCGACGTCCCCCTCGAACAGGCATCGGAGTTTGATTGCCGTCGCGATGTGATTCGCTCTCCAGCCGACACCAAACGCGGTAGCGGCACGCTGACAGTTCTGCCCGGGGAGGACTGCTGTGCCGGGTCGGACTGTTGCTGAAGTAGAGCGACAACAGTCTGGCGACGGCGCGGAACAGAAGCATCTGCGGTGGGGGAACGGTCCTGCGCCGTTCGGGCTTTGCCAGTCAGCCTGCTTGCGAGTAGGATAGACCCGCCGGTCGTGGCTCTGCCGCGCACCTTGTCGGGCAGGTCGTCAGATTCGGGGTCGTCTATGGAGCGGCGTCAGAACCCACTCTTCCTGTCGTTTCGCGTTGGAACATGGTTCGCCACGGCGGTCAGGATCAGCGTCTTCTTTCCGCTGATGTTGCTGATCTTCTCGTTGAACCTCGGGCTGACCCTCGGGCTGGTCGTGGCCGGATTGCTGTTCGTCAGCGTGCTGATCCACGAGTTTGCCCATGTGTTTGCCGCCCGGCTGACGGGCGGAGATGCCGACGAAATCGTGATGTGGCCCGCCGGTGGGCTCGCGATCTGCGAGACAGCACCGACGTTCCAGTCGGAGTTTCTGACCCCGGCCGCTGGACCGCTGTCGAATCTCCTCATCGGTCTGCTGATGCTGCCGCTCGTCTCTTCCAGCCCGGATCTGGGAGCGGCGTTTCATCCGCTCACGCTCCCCGCGAGTTTTTCCGGGATGCCCGCCTGGGGCGATCTCCCTCTGCTGATCCTGGCCATCAATATCAAGCTGGTCTACCTCAACCTGCTCCCGATCTATCCCATGGACGGCGGCCGGATGCTGCGGGCCGTCTGCGCACGGTTTTGGGATCCGTTCACCGTCCACACCATCGCCCTCTGGGCCGGCGGCATTTCGGGCATCGCGCTGATCGTGGCCGGCTATTGCGTGGATCCCGCGATGGGCATTCATCTGGTGTCCATCGGTGGCATTGTGCTGGTGATGAACCTGTACGAGACGCTGCAGCGGCATCTGAGCGAGTCCTACGACGACTCGTTCCTGGGCTACGATTTCTCACAGGGCTACACCAGTCTCGAGCGGGAACAGATGGCCGATGCGCCACCCAAGGCGAGCACCCTCGAGAAGTGGCGCAAGAGCCGGGAAGTGAAACGCCGCGAGCGCGAGCGGATCCGCCGCGAAGAAACCGAATCGCGGCTGGACGAGCTGCTCGACAAGGTGCACAAGCAGGGCATGGCGTCGCTGACCGAAGCGGAAAAGCGGTTCCTCAAGAAGGCCAGCACCGAGTTTCGCGGCAACGAGAAGTAACCCTGCCTGGTTACTCTGCGGGCTGACAACTGCTTCCAGATCGCCCGGCGGACGATCGGTCCCCAGCATCCGTCAGTCGTCCGGGATTCGGCAGTCAATCCTCGTGACCGCGAGAGCATGTCCCAGTCGGCATGCGACTGGCAGATAGCCCGACCTTCCGGAAAGGCCCCCGACTGCCGTCGGGGGCTGGGTTCGTTCAACGCCACGCCGGTCCAGGGACAGACGCAAATGCCACGGGGGCTGATCCGACAGCCCGCTCAGGATTCCGCAGTCGTCCGCGCGGCGATCTCCTCGTCAGCCAGCGCATCTCCGGAGTGTTCATGCCCATCGATATGGACGGGCTTGTACCCGCCGATCGACATGAAGTAGAGCAGCAGACCGAGATAAATGACGGCCATCGTCGCCGGGATCAGCGAGTCGGTCTTCAGTGTCTTGCGATCGCCAGTGATCGAAGCCTCGAGCACGGCGCGATACTGCTCGTTTTCGAGGTCCGCGGGTGTCGCATCGGACTTGGTCTTTCGCAGTTCCGCCAGGGCTTCACTGGCCTCGCCGAGCTTCTTCCCGTCGAGTCCAACCGCTTCCGGAAAGATGAGGAACTTGCTGGGAGCGTCGGCCTGGTACTGCTGATACAGAGCGGAGTCGGCCTGCTGCAGTGTTTCGCCGGAGTAGCGATCCTTGAAGTAGCCCAGCCCGGGGGAACCGATCAGTCCCGCCGACATCATGCCAATGCCCCCCATAATGCTGATCGCCACGGCACCTGTTCGGGGAAAGCGGTCGCTGGTGACTGCGAGCATGGTCGGCCAGAAAAACGTCTTGCCGATGCCATAGACGGTCAGCGCGACCACAGCCATCGCAAACGAGTTGACAGTGCTCGTCAGGTTCAGGCCGACGAACGCCAGGATGGCACACACCAGCAGTATGCCGACGGGAGAGAGCCCAAGTCGCTTCTCGATGAAATCGGCACAGAACCGCAGCGCGAACATGATGCCCGAGGTCCACACGAACAGCATCTTGCCCTGCTCCGACGAGAGGATGTTCCCGGTGATATTCTGGATCCATCCATCCGTTCCGAGTTCGACCGCCCCCACCATGGCATGCACGATGAACAGCACGAACAGCAGAATCGAGCCCATCGAAAAACGTGTGATGATGCCGATCCCCAGCAGCAGCAGGCCTCCGATGGCATAGCCCACGTTCTGGGCCATCTGCGGGTTCTCGGAAAAGAGTGGCTTCAGCACGTCGCCGAAGAACAGCGCGATCAGGTACGTCACAACGAGCCCACCCAGAATGCCGACATCCTTGAACATGTCTCCGAGCTTCAGCCCCTTGATCGACGCCTCCGACTTCGGCATCCGCTGCCCCAGGAACATCAATCCGTAGATCAGCGTCGGGATCAGGAACAGGGCCAGTTGGTACTTCCAGTGCAGCCCCATCCGGTCGTCGAGAATCCAGCCCATGGCCCCGCCCAGAACCAGACCGGCCGGCCAGCTGGCATGCAGGATATTGAGGTAGTGCGTGCGGTTCGCCGGAAACAGTGTCGCGACCAGCGGGTTCGCGACGGCTTCCAGCGTGCCGTTGGCCACCGCGAAGAGGAAGGTCCCCCAGAAGAGATAGCTGAAGACCGTCTCCTTCGCCATGGCGTCGGTGGGAGCGAACGTTACGAATGCCGAGAGCACATGGAACAGGAACGCCGCGATGACCAGTTTGCCATAACCGATCTTGTCCGCGATCACTCCACCGATGATGATGCCAAAGCAGAACCCGGTGAAGCCGGCCCCACCGATGGTTCCCAGTTCTCCCGCTGTGAAACCATATTCAGAACCCCAGTTGTCGAGGATCCCGCCGCGAATGGCGAACCCCACGCCGGCAGCCAGAATCGCCATGAATCCGGCCCACAACAGACGTTTGGCATTCGGGGCGGCCATCTGCACGGTGTCATTACTCATCGCGCGTGTTCTCCTGTGTCTCGTCGGAGTGGTCAATCGTGGGGAGGTACGGCCGAGCCTGGAGAAGGCAACGTCGCTGGGCCGCAAGGCAGCATGCTAACCGGTGTTACGACGGAATTCTACGGAGAGCCCCAACCGCCAGCCTTGAGGTCGGGCGCGACGCCGGCGAGGTCGTTCGCAGTTGACGCCCCCGGGGGGACAGCTACGATGAGCGCCGTGTGGCTTGGGGGCCCGACAAGCTTTGTCTCTCTGAGACACTGTGGGGTTACCCCACGGAAGCAGCGTTGTTCCCATTTCGTCGCGTGAATTTGTCGCGACGGAGAATGTCCGTCGCAACAAATTCGCCACAGGATCCGTTGTCCGGCCCGCAAGCCACCTCCACTCTCGCCCGACCGCCTCCCCGGAAAACATGGGTCTGCTCGACTTTCTGCGACGTCTGCTTGGCGGAGCGCAGGCGCCGATCGCGCGGATGACGTCGTCGATCCACGCAGCCCCCCCCGCACCCCGACGCGACTCGCGCTCGCACCACTCCGGCACCGTTCGTCTCTGGTTCGCACGGCCAGTGAAATCGAGCGCGTCGATTCCCGCACCCCGCCCTACCAGTTCGCGCATCTCTGTGTCGATGGCCGCCGCTACCTGGACCTCAGCCAGGATGGCGATGCCCGCTGGCTGGAACATTTCGGCCTGCCTCACCTCCAGACGCCCCAGGATCTTGCCGACTTCCTCGAATTGAAGGTGGGCAAGCTGGCCTGGCTCATTCACCGGTTCGACGAAGGGGCCCGGCCGGTCTCTCTCAAGGCAGCCCACTATCACTTCTCGTGGCGACCCAAGCGGAGCGGCGGACATCGTCTGATCGAGTCTCCCAAGAGTGCGCTGCGCCAGGTGCAGTACCGCATCCTCCGGGACCTGCTGGACAAAGTCCCTCCCCACCCCCGTGCGCATGGCTTTGTCAGGCAACGTTCCATCGTCACAAACGCGCGCCCCCACGTCGGGCAGCGGGTGGTCCTCAGCATCGATCTGCGCAACTTCTATGCGTCCTGCCGCTACGTGCGCGTCGTCGCCCTGTTTCGGGCGATCGGGTACTCTCGCGTGGTGGCGCTGTGGCTCGCACGGCTCACGACATCAGCGATTCCCGCGAACCTCGGCTTCCCCGGCCAGTCCGCCTCCGTCCTCAGAACGTATTACCCCCGACATCTGCCCCAGGGCGCACCGACATCGCCCGCGCTCGCGAACCTGTCGGCCTACAGTCTGGATGTCCGGCTTTCCGGCATGTCCCGCGCGTACGGCGTGAACTACACCCGCTATGCGGACGACCTTACATTTTCGGGCCCCGGGACTTTCGTGCCGGCACTCGGAGAGTTCATTCCGCTGGTGACACGGATTGTCAGGGATGAGCGGTTCATCGTGCATCCCGGGAAACGCAAGGTGCTGCGGAGCAATCAACGGCAGACCGTGACCGGAGTGGTGGTGAATGAGAAGCTGAACGTCTCGCGCCGCGACTACGACCGTCTGAAGGCGCTGCTGACGAACTGTGCGCGACACGGGCCAGCCTCACAGAATCGTGAGCAGCATCCCGAGTTTGCGGCCCAGCTGGTCGGACGCATTGCGCACGTCGCACAGCTCAACGCGGCGCGGGCGCAAAGCTGCGGAAGCTGTACGAGGTCATCGACTGGACCCGTTGACTCACTGCCCGGGGCGGCGTTCGACCAAGGCGGGTGGTCCTGCACCCGGTCACTGTTCTATTCTCTGGTCCGCGTGGGGTCGTTCTCCCGCGGGAGCATCACCCAAGCGGATACCGGAAGGGAACGATGATGGGCAGCCTGTTCAAGGGACTGTTGCTGCCGTTCCTGAAGCCCTTGCTGAAGCCGTTTGTCCGCCCGGCGGCGCGCGTCATCGCCGGCCTGATCGCGATCCCCCTGTTCCGTCGGTTTCGCCGCGATGTCGTGCGACTGCAGGACCTCGACGAGGAACTGGAAAAGGACATCGACGAATGGTTCCGCGGGGCATTGCTCCTGTTGCTGGCCACGGCCAACATGGAACGCTCAATCGGCGACTGGCTCAACTTTCACTTCGACATCGCCATTGACCACTGGTGGGTCGTCGCCGGGCGACTGCTGCTGGCGGTGGGTGTCATTGAAGCCATGCCCGATCAGGAGCTGTTCGCCATCATTCATTCGGGCCCGCCCCGCCCGTACTACGACCGGGCGCTGGGACTGGTGGGCAGCTTGAAAGTTCAGGCCGGGCCGATGTTCCGCGGGCTGTGCGCCTTGCACCTCAAACGCTCGTCCCCGGTATTCGTGATCATGGCAGCCATCTTTCACGACACGGTCGGCTGGGTCTGTTACTTTCTGGCCATCATTCAGTATCTGATTATCGGGCTCATCACGTCGCGGGATAAGGCTTTGGACCTGCTCACGCAATTCGACCGCCAGGTCGCCGAGCGTCGTCGCGACCTGATTGAGGAATTCCACCTCGAATCGCCCGAGGCCGCTCCGGCCTCCCCCGCTGCCGAGGAGGGCACTCTCGTCCCGCGCCGGGGCACAGCGAATCGTCGTGGCGAGCAGCCCGAGCGTTGCGAATCACCGCCCGGCGGGCTATGACACATCAGCAGTGAGTCGGCGGTTGATGTCTCTGTGGTGACGGAACTCCTGATGGCGATGGACATGGAGGTGTCGGACCGGATTCGGCCCTTGTCACCCGCGCTGATCAACAAGATCGCGGCGGGCGAGGTGATCGAGCGGCCAGCGAGTGTGCTCAAGGAGCTGCTCGAAAACAGTCTGGATGCGCTGGCCACCCGGATCGATGTAGACGTGGTTGCCGGCGGTACCGAGCTGATCCGCGTTGTCGACAACGGTGAAGGGATCCATCCCGACGACCTTCCGCTGGCGGTCGCCAGTCATGCCACGAGCAAGCTGCGCGAGGCCGACGACCTGTTCCGCGTCCAGACCATGGGGTTCCGGGGCGAGGCGCTGGCCTCGATTGCCGAAGTCAGCCAGTTTCGCATCCGCTCGCGTCGTGCCGACGCCCTGCAGGGGACCGAACTGGTCGTGGAAGCGGGGCAGATGCAGCAGCCCGGCCCCTGCGGCTGTCCGCCCGGCACACAGATCGAAGTGCGGAACCTGTTTCTCAACCTGCCGGTTCGTCGCAAGTTCCTGAAGTCACTAACGACCGAGTTCGCCTATCTCTCTGAACAGTTCACCCGTGTGGCCTTGGCCAATCCGCAGTTGCAGATGGTTCTGAGGCATGGCGACAAACGTGTCCAGGAACTGCCAGCCACTCCAAGTGTTCGCGATCGTCTCGAACTGTTTTACGGCCGGGAGCTGGCGGAAGACCTGATCGAGATTGAGGCCGACAGCGGTATCGCGCGGCTGTGGGGCTATGTGGCTCCGCCCCGCCACAGCAAGGCGACACGCAAGGGGCAGTACCTGTTCCTTAACGGGCGATTCATCCAGGACCGGTCGCTGCAGCATGCGCTGGGAGAGGCCTATCGTGGGCTGCTCATGGTCGGCCGGCAGCCGATTGCCTTCCTGTTTCTCGAAGTTGCGCCGGATCAGGTGGACGTTAATGTCCATCCGACGAAGAGCGAAGTCCGATTTCGCGACGGACAGAGCCTGTACCGACTGCTGCTATCGGCGCTGCGAAACCGCTTCCTGGCACTCGACTTCGACGCGCCGCTGACCATCAGCCCCCCCCGACTCGAACGTACTGAAACGGTCGATTCGGCCCGGCAACGGGAGATTCAGCAGGAACTGGTGGCCTGGGCGACGGAGGAACTTGACGGCTGGCGCCCCGCCGCGGTGGCCCCGCAGGATTCTGCGGTCGACGTCGTGCTCCATCCGGGAGGGGCCGATCCGGTTACACACGACAGCGGTGATCCGGTCACTTCGAGCACTCCCCTTCCCCCGGTGACATCTGATCCCCTGGTTTCGTCAGGAACGACCGGGGGCACCCCGCCGGCACATCTTCGGGCTCTGCAGGTCCACGACTGCTATCTGGTCCTGGAAACCGGGAGCGGTCTGACGGTGATCGACCAGCATGCCCTGCACGAGCGGATTCTGTACGAACGGCTGCGAAAACGTGTGCTCGGTGAGGGGGTCGATGTGCAGCGGCTGCTCGTCCCGGTAACTGTGGATTTGACGGCGGGCGAGGCGGCGCTCGTCCGCGAGCACGCCGAACTGCTCCACCAACTGGGGCTCCCGATCGAGGAATTCGGCGGAAACACTGTCGCGCTGGCGGGCCTGCCGACCATGTTGCACCGCCTCAACCCGGCGGACCTCGTGCATGCGGTCGTCCAGACCCTCGAGGAACGGGGGGCGAACACACTGCAGCGCGATCTGCTCGATGGCCTCCTGCACATGCTCTCCTGCAAGGCAGCGATCAAGGCCGGCCAGCGACTCTCCCCCGAAGAGATCGATTCGCTGCTGGCGCAGCGTCACCTGGTAGACGACGCCCATCACTGTCCCCACGGTCGTCCGACGGCGCTCACGCTCAGCCGCGAGCAGCTCGACCGTCAATTCGGCCGGCTCGGTTGAGCCCGCTCTCCCGCTGCACTTCGAGGGGTCCGAAATCACGGCAGTGCAAGGGCCGCAGGTGAGGCTCCGATTGAGACTGCTCACGTGTCGGTCTAAACTGCGGACAACGATTCCCGACGAGATTCC
This sequence comes from uncultured Planctomycetaceae bacterium, assembly GCA_963715185.1. Lineage (GTDB taxonomy): Bacteria > Planctomycetota > Planctomycetia > Planctomycetales > Planctomycetaceae > CAVPPT01. The sequence continues at coordinate 214,841 of CAVQRG010000002.1, read as the reverse complement.
TCGATGACGTCACCTCAGATCTGCGTCAGCATTGGTCGCACCCGTCACCGCATGGTCCACGCCGAACATCAGGCCATGGCCCAGGCGGGGGCCGAACTGGTGGAACTGCGGCTGGACTGGCTGAGCCGGCTCCCCGATGTGACGCGATTGCTGGCCGAGCGACCCACGCCCGTAGTGATCACCTGCCGTCGTCGCGAAGATGTCGGCCGCTGGCGCGGGACTGAGGAACAGCGGCAGACCATCCTCCGGCAGGCGATTGTGGCCGGAGCCGAATATGTCGACCTCGAGGTCGATATTGCAGACAAGATCCCGCGGTACGGCAAGACCAAGCGCATCGTCAGCTATCACAATTTCAAGGAGACACCGGACGAACTGGGCGAGATCTACGATCTGATGCGCGAACGGGATCCCGACATCATCAAGATCGTCACCATGGCCAATTCGCCCGAGGACAACATCGAGCTGCTGCGTCTGGTCCAGGAGGCCCCGGTGCCCACCATCGGTTTCTGTATGGGGGAGTTGGGGATTCTCAGTCGGATTCTGTGCGGCAAGTACGGGGCTCCGTTTACCTACGCCACCTTCAGCAGCGAACGGGTTCTCGCGCCGGGCCAGTTATCGTTTGAGGAGATGCGGGACATCTACCGGTTCCCGGACATCAACAGCGAGACGCGGGTTTTCGGAGTGCTCGGTGATCCCATCAGCCACAGCTACAGTCCGCTGATTCACAACGAGGCACTGCACCACGAAGGGATCAACGCGGTGTACCTGCCGCTCCGCGTCCCCAAGGAGCAGTTGCTCAGCAGCCTGCGGGCCTTCGAATGGCTCGAGATTGAGGGCTACAGCGTGACGATCCCCCACAAGGAGGGGGTGCTCGACTACGTCCGCTACCAGGACGACATTGTCACCGATGTGAAGGCGGCCAATACCGTGTATCGCAATCCCCGCGGACGCTGGGCGGCGGCCAACACCGATTACGAAGCTGCCCTGCAGACCCTGCGACTGGGGCTCGCCCTGCGGGATGATGACGAGACGCAACTGGCGGGGAAGAAGGTCCTCATCCTGGGGGCCGGGGGCGTTGCCAAGGCGATCGGTCTGGGGGTGTCACGCGCGGGGGCGGCTCTGTCCGTAAGCAATCGCAACAAGAAACGCGGCAAGGAACTGGCCGCACAGCTCGATTGCCAGTTTATCAACTGGGAGAATCGGGGCTCCATTCTGGCCGATGTCCTCATCAACTGTACGCCGGTGGGCATGCATCCCGACGTGGACGACACACCCTTCCCCATGCACTGGCTGCGGGATGGCATGCTCGTCTTTGATACCATCTACAATCCCGAGAACACGCTGCTGCTCAAGGAGGCGCGCGAGCACTCGTGCTGCGCCATCAGTGGACTGGAGATGTTCGTGCTGCAGGCGGCCGCCCAGTTCGAGTGCTTCGTCGGCCGCCCCGCCCCGTTGGAGACCATGCGGCAGACCCTCCGCCGCGGGATCTCGCCGGTCAGGGTCAATTGAACACGCCATGGTCGTGACACTGATCGGATATCGTGGTACCGGGAAGTCGGCGGTCGCGCGGCCTCTGGCGGCACGGCTCGACTGGGAGGCCGTCGACGCCGACGCCGAGATCGAACGGCGGGCCGGCAAGTCGATTGCCGCCATGTTCTCCGAGGAGGGGGAAGCGGCCTTTCGCGCCTTGGAACGACGCGTGGTGCACGAACTGTTGCAAAGGGATGGTCTGGTCCTGGCAACCGGAGGCGGCGCCATCCTTGATCCCGACACCAGACGTGAGCTGCGCCAGGCCGGTCCCGTCGTCTGGCTGACCGCGAGCGTCGACACCATCCTCACTCGCCTGGCTGCAGACGACACCACGGGCGGGCGACGGCCCAACCTGACCACGTCCGGTGGCCGCGACGAAGTCGCACAACTGCTCTGTCAGCGCGAACCGCTCTACCGCCAGACGGCCGACGTCATCGTCGACACCGAGGGGCGTCCGCTCGCCACGGTCATCGAGGAAGTCTTCACCGCCCTCGGGCCGCTCCTGCAGCAGGGAGCCGTCGAGTGATTCTGTTCGACCTCCCGGGCTGGATCATCTACACCTACCTGTTCGTGCTGGGTTGCATTCTCGGCAGCTTTCTCAACGTCTGCATCTATCGTCTGCCGCAGCACGACCGTCTGCGAGACCAGCTCAGCGGGATCTGGTCGCCGCGTTCGTCCTGTCCCCGCTGCCGCACACCCATTGCCTGGTTCGATAACATTCCGCTCATCGGCTGGCTGCGACTGGGCGGTCGCTGCCGAACTTGCAGGATGTGGATTTCTCTCCGCTATCCGGCCATCGAGCTGCTCAATGGGGTACTGCTCGTGCTGCTCTACTGGTTCGAAGTTCCCGCCGGGTACGGGGCCGAACTCAGCGACAGTTCGCTGTACTCTCCGCTCGGGCCGCAGTTGTTGACGGGAGCCTCCGCCCTCTCGACCGAAGCCTGGTTGCACTGGCGGTTTCTCTACCACGTTGTGCTCCTCGAAGCACTGATCGTGGCGACCTTCATCGACTTCGACCTGTGGATTATTCCCGACGGATCGACGGTGCCGGCAATGATCGTCGGCCTGCTCGGGGCCGTCGTCATTGGTCAGGTCTTCATTGTTCCGGTCTGGTTTCAGCGTTCACGACTGTTCGAAGACACCGACACTCTGCTGGAACTGTGGTTCGGAATCTCCTCGCTTCCGAACTGGCTGGCGGCGCTGCTGCGCGGGCCGGAAGTCCCTGCCTGGATCACTGCGCATCCCCACTTGCACGGGCTGGCGGTCAGTCTGGCGGGACTGGTGACGGGGGGCGGTCTGGTCTGGCTCGTCCGCGTCGTCGGCGAACGCATCCTGCACCGTGAAGCCATGGGATTGGGCGATGTCATCCTGATGGCGATGATTGGCAGCTTCCTGGGGTGGCAGCCCACCGTCGTCGTGTTCTTCCTGGCTCCGGCTGTGGCGCTGCTGTTCGTGGGGGTGTCGGCCATCACGCAGCGGCGGCGGGAATTCCCCTACGGGCCCTACCTCAGCCTCGCGACGCTGCTCGTACTCCTGGGATGGAAGTGGCTCTGGCCCTGGGTCGAACATTACTTCGGGCTGGGTGTGCTCAACCTGCTGCTGGCGCTGCTGATGGGGCTCGGTTTTGTGCTCTGCCTGTGGTGCGTGCAGATCGTCAAGCGCCTGATGGGCATCGACCTGACGCCCGAGGAACCGGCAGGAGTCTGGAGGCATGCCGACCAGAACCAGTTTCTCAGCGGAGAGCGGGTCGACCCGGAACAGGGCCGGTGGCGTCGCTCTGGCTGGCCCGGTATGCTCAGCGGGCGCGGACAAGGGCACGAATCGAACTGGCGTCGATTCTCGGACCAGTGACGAACCTTCACCGGCGCGCGGTTGTCTCTGGCGACAGAGCACACGCGTGTCACGGAGTCAGCCTTCCATGATTCACATCGTCGACTACGGCATGGGCAACCTGCGAAGTGTCCAGAAGGCCTTCGAGCGGCTCGCCGTCGAAGCGGTCATCGTCGACAGCCCAGCGGACCTGCGCGAGGCAGACGCCCTCGTCCTCCCCGGGGTCGGCGCGCTTTCGCGACGCCATCGCCGCGCTGCGTCTGCGGGATCTGGTTCGACCCATCGAGGATCACATTGCGGCCGGTCGCCCGTTCCTCGGGATCTGTCTGGGGCTCCAGCTTCTGTTCGACGTGAGCTTTGAAGACGGCGAATTCGAGGGGCTGGGGATCATCCCGGGAAAGGTGGTGCGGTTCGCCTCTCAGCCCGGCCTGCGTATCCCGCATATGGGCTGGAATGAGGTGACGCTGACCCGACCACACCCGGTGTTTGCGGGATTGCCCGATCGCTCGCACTTCTACTTCGTCCACAGCTATCATGTCGTCCCAGAGGATGAGTCCGTCATCCTGGGGCTGACCGACCACGGGGGGCCGTTCGTTTCCGCGATCGCCAGAGAATCCCTGGTCGCGACTCAGTTCCACCCGGAGAAGAGTCAGCAGATCGGGCGCCGACTGCTCGAAAACTTCGCCCGCCAATTCATACCGACACCGGAAGGATCAACTCGATGACAACCCACGTGACAACAACACGACTGAGACATGCCGTTACCAGCGCCGTTCTGGTGTTCGCCACCTGCGGTGTGGCTTCGGCTCATCCTGGGCATGGTACCACGGCACCCACGAGCGCGGATCATCTTCTGGAGCCGTCGCATCTCCTGCCGGCGCTGGGAGTCGGGATTCTGCTCGGGCTCGTTCTGCCGATGGTGTACCGGAAGCTGCGCAGGCCGTAGCAGCGTCAGCCGGTGGGCCGGCGCCGGCGCGAGCACCAGCCAGACACTCCACACCAGCACGCCTGCGGCACTGAGCCACGCACCGAGCCGCACGCTTGTTGGTCGGAAGGTCCACTCGACGACCTGCCGGCCCGGCGGCACGTCGACGACGCGAAAAGGAGGCTCGACCGGAAGCTGCTCCAGTTCGTTCCCCCCACAGGTCGCACTCCAGCCGGGGTAGTTCAGGTCAGCCAGCACCAGCCGTCCCCCCTGCCCGGTCGTCACCTCCACCACGACGCGGTTCGATTCGTGCCGCATCAGCTGCGCGTCATCGCCTGGTTGTGGATTCTTCAAAGACACACGCGCGCGACTCTGCGGCAGTTCGTAGAGATACAGCGGTTCCTGAAAGCGGGCCCACGCGGGGCTCAATAGCGGATCGAACCCTTGCCAGATCAGCCGCGCGGCCGGCCATGCTGCGGCGTCCAAGGGAACCATGCTCAGCAGATGCGTCACCGCCGCGCGCTGCAGCCATGACTGGCGTTCGTCGTCGACGGTGTCGTTGTCAGGGCCGGCCGCCACCGCGTCGAGTGTGTTCAGCATCAGCCTGGGATCGTAGTACGCCGCCGGTCCGAGACCGAGGTAGACCGGCACCGTATTGAAGCCGGTGAGACTGGCCAGGTTTGCCCCCGGTGCCCACATGCGGACGAGCCGAGGGGATTGACGGAGCACGCGCCCCACTTCGCTCGCCGACCGATGCGCCAAGGGCGGATCGGGGACCATGGTGGCATAGGTCACCCGGCGGCTGACCCACCACAGATCGGCCAGGGTGACAGCGAGCACCATCAGGAGCAGCACACTGCGGGTTCCCCCACGCCGGCGGGACAGCCACAGGTCTGCGCCGCTGCCGGCAAGCACGGCGGCGGCGAGTGTGCTGACGATGCCGTATCTCCCGGGGCCCATGAAGAAGCTGAATCCGGGCAGTTGCCTCGTTAGCGGGAGCAGCCATCCCGTAGCATACACGGTGGCGAGCACGCCCAGAAGCAGCAGACTTGCGTGTCGCCGATCAAGCCGTACGCCTCCCCAGAGCGACCGGTACAGTCGCATCACGATGAACAGCAAAGGCAGCAGGCCAAAGTAGAGATGGGCCTCCACCTTGTTTGTATTCGAGTCGATCGACAGCACCCGGATGGACTGCAACGCCTGATCCGGATCCAGATCGGCGGGATACCACCACCACGGTGCCACGACCTGGGTGAGGTACCAAGGAGGTAGATGTCCGTAGCCCGGGTCGTGATGGGCTCCCACCTCCTCCCGCTGGCTGAGTTGCTTGAGTTCCCACGTCGGCAGGAGCTGCACACACGCCAGCAGGAAGCCCAGCGCGACCGCAGCCAGCAGTGGGACCAGGCGCGGGTCTTCGAGGCGGGAAGGTCGACCGCTCGATTCGGCGTCGTCGCCGCCGCGGGGTGCGTGCACCCGGGGCATCGGGCGTGCACCAGCCAATCCACAGCAGCGCGTAGAGCACGACCGTCAACTGCGTGATGAACGCCAGATTGAAGTGTCCTGAGAGCATATGCAGCGCCAACGCCGCGGTGAGTCCCAGCAGCCACCGTTGTTGCCCGGTCTGCAGGTACGACTCGACACACCACAGACAGCACGTCAGGTAGACCGCGCCGATGATCGCCCACTCCAGACAGATTCGAGGGGGAAACCAGCCATAGACGAAGATGACGGCCCCCAGTGTCGCTCCCCACCCTCGCAGGCCGACACGTTGCAGGAACAGCCAGGTGAACAGGAACGCCGCGACGTAGTGCACTAGCTGGCTGACGTTGTAGGCCGTGTTGACGTCCAGCAGCCTGTAGAGCAACAGCGTAGGTGGATAGCACGCCCCCGTCTGGCTCTCGGCCAGCGACGGATAGCCGAACCCCACGAGCCGATTCCACAGAGGCCACTCCCCCTGTCGCAGCTGATCGGCCAGCACGGCCTTCTGGGGAAAAAAGTACGAATAGAGGTCCCCGCCAATCAGCCCGTAGCCCCGCCAGAGCGGTCCCCAGAACAGCATGGTCAGAGCCACGGCCAACAGCAGCATCAGGAGCAGAGAGCGATACGACATGGCCGGTAGCGTCGGCAGTCTTCCGGCGGACGTCAAGCTCTCCCGGCGTGACTCTGGCAGCCTGCCCTCGCAGCGGAGGTCGCGATGACCCGCCCCGTGGGGGCGCTCCTCGGGAATCACCTGGGGAAGCGGTTCGGTGTGAGGTACTCGGCCGGCTGGATCGGCTGCTGCGGCCGTCCGGCCTCGTCGATCTCCTTCAGGCCGCTGCTCCCCTGGATCGCCCCCCGGACGCCGAGCAGTTCCGGATGTCGGGCCACCTTGTCGCTGAAGACCCGGATGTCCCGTGAGACCAGTTCGAGATTCCGCAGCACCACCTGCATGGCCGCCGCCGATCGCGAGAGATCATCATACAGCCGGGGGTCGCTGACCGCCCGCTGGAGGGTTCCGTCCTGGTTGTTCAGCAGTTTCGAAAACGTCGCCATTTCACTGAGCATCGTCTCCAGCTCGCCGAGACTGGCGTCCAGCTTGGTGACGATCGCCGGGGTCTTGCGGGCCAGCGGATCGGCCACCTGATTCATGGTGGCCAGCGTGATTCCCAGTTCATCGGCCGAGCTGCCGATCTTCTCAATCGACACGCGGGCGGCTGCGATCGTTCCGCGCGTCTCGTTGACCATCTGCGGCAGTGCTGCGACGGTCGCTCGCAGGCTCTGCTGCAGCTCGGGGTCGGCCAGCAGCGCATTCGCGCTCTCCAGCGTGCCACTGGCGGCCTGCATGGTTTGGGTGAACTGTTCAAGAGCCAGTGCCGAACGCTCGATGACGTCGTCCAGGTGCCCCTGCTTGGTTTCGATCAATGCGTTGACGTTCGCCGCCACCTGCTGCCATTCCCGGCTGGTTTCCGCAAAGGAAGTGAGCGTCTCATTGACGCGTCGGTCGAGCCGCTCCACGATCTGCAGTGGATCACTGGGAGGGTATCCTTTGATCTTCGCATTCGGGGGGAGCTGCTCGGCATCAATCCCGGGCGAAAACGTGACACTGGTATCCCCCAGAATGGTGCGGACCAGTGACGCCCGTGCGTCCCGCCTCAGCCGCCGGTGCTGCTCGATGTGCACCACGGCGAGTACCCCCCCCTCGTCGGCAAGGCGGACCTCGGCCACACGCCCGATGCGGATGCCGTTCTGCGTTACCGGTGTTCCCGTCTGCAGACCCGGCGCATCGTCAAACTGAATGGCGAGGGCATAGGTCTTCTGCCACCCCTTCTGCAGATCGCTGAACTGCAGAATCAGGACGGTGGCGATGACCAGCGCCACCAGCACGAACAGTCCGACCCGGAATTGGATTTGGCGCTCCGTCACGATTCTCGACGATCTTTCCAGGGGCGAGTCTTCCGCCCGTCATGGTCACTCAGGTCCTCAGGCGCGGTGGATCGCAGCCCCCCGTTCAGGCGGCTGACAGTTCCATCAATCGTTCTCCAGCCTCACCTTGGACGAACTGGCTCACGCGGGAATCCGCGTGCTCGAAAGCTTCTTCCGCAGTCCCCTCGAAGATGATCTGAGGGACGTCGGCCCGCAGCCGCTCGAGGGGATACAGCATGATCACCCGGTCCGCGACCTTCTTCACGGTGTGCATGTCATGGGTGACCACCACGCTCGTCACCTGATCACGATCGCGCGTCTTGAGGATCAGCTCGTTGATGACGTCGCTCATGATCGGATCGAGGCCGGTCGTTGGCTCGTCGTAGAGCATCACTTCCGGAGACAGTGCCAGCGCCCGGGCCAGTCCCACGCGCTTCTTCATTCCTCCGGAGAGCTCCGCTGGCTTCTTGGGACCCACGACATCGGGGTCGAGCCCCACGTCGCGCAGCCGGCCGTGGACCTTCTCGAGGATCTGCTCCTCCGGCCAGCGGTGGTTCTGTCGGACTCCGAACGCGACGTTCTCGAAGACCGTAAGGCTGTCGAACAGCGCGGCTCCCTGGAACAGGTAACCAAACTTGAGCCGTTCCTGCGAGATCTGTCGTTCCGTGCGATCACAGACGGGACGTCCGTCCCAGTGCACCTGCCCGGACGTCGGCCGCAGAAGATTCATCATCAGCTTCATCGTCACGCTCTTGCCGCAGCCACTTTCGCCGATGATGACCAGCGTCTCCGCACGACGGACCTGCAGCGTGATATCGCGCAGAATCTCTTGCGTGCCGAACGACTTCGAGACCGACTGGAGTTCGATGAGAGACATGCAGGTCGCCGTGGTGGACAGCGTCGATGGGTGTCAGACGCGCTGGGGCATGCGATCAGCCTGTCTGCAGCGCCCCCTCAGGTCAGGCTGATCTGGCCGCTATAGATCACGTAGTACAACTTCATGAAGAACGTCCCGAGCAGGAAGTCCAACACGAGAATCGCCACAAACGAATAAACGAAGGCTTCGGTGGCAGCACGACCGACCCCCTCGGCGCCAGCCCGCGAATGGAAGCCGCGATGGCACGCCACGAGGGCAATGGCCGCTCCGAAGAAGACGCTCTTGAATGCACCGCTGGTGATATCGTAGCCCGTCACGAACCGTCGCGAGTGTCGCCAGTAATGAAAGCTGTCGATCCCGAGGATCTCCGTGCTGAAGATCCAGCCCGAGAGAATCCCGATGCCATCCGCCATCAGGGTCAGCAGCGGAATGAGCAGAAAACAGGCCAGGAATCGCGGGACGACGAGGTAGTGCACCGGGTTGGCTCCGAGAGCCGTCAGGGCGTCGATCTGCTCCGTGACGCGCATGGTTCCGAGTTCTGCGGCCATCGCGACTCCCCACCCGTCCCGCGAGCATCACCGCCGCGAGCACCGGGCCAAGTTCCTTGACCAGCGTGATGTTGATCACCGCGCCGAGTTGATTCTCCATGCCCATCATGGCGAACTGGTCGTACGACTGAACGGCGAGCACCATGCCGATGAACCCGCCCGTAATCAGAATGACCGGCAGGCTGTTGACCCCCACTTCGTACAGCACCGGCCAGAGCACCTTGCCCCGCACCGGTCGCGAGACCAGCCACGCCAGCATGCGCAGACCGAACAGCGTCACGTCCCCGATCAGGCTGACCGTCTCAAGGACGATTCGGCCCAGCAGGTGGACAATCGTGGTCCGGGGCAGAGGGATCGCTGGCACAGCCATTCGCGGGATGGGGACTCACAGTCGCGGGACGTAGAGGGCGGGACTCTAACGCAATCTGCGGATTGTGGGGAGACCAGATGGCCGTGCCGGAAGCATCGCCCTGCCAATGGGTTGCGGAAAACTCCCGTGGCATGGCAAGATGGGGGCACGCCGCAGCGGCGTACAGGGCGTCTGCTCGCAGGCCTCCGGGGCCGTCGCACGAACTGAATCCCAATTTCGAAACGCCATGAAACTCCGCGATCGCGTCAACGGCGCCAGGCTCTTCGGGCTCGCGATCCTGTCGACATTGGTTGTGGCTGCCTGCGTGTCGCTGGCGGGGGCCCACCAGCCCGTGCACATCCACGTGACCAGTCGCGAAACCGGTGAGACGTTGCCCGCCCGTCTCTATGTCCGTCAACTCGAGACGGGGGTCCACTTTTTCGTGGAGTCGCTGTCTCCCGAGGGGACCGCGGTGCCGTATGACGTGGCCCGTTCGCCCACGAGCTTCGAGCGGCATACCACTGTGTCGGCCCACCCCTGTCGTGTGCAGCTCCCTGCCGGCTCCTACGTGCTCATCGTTGAACGAGGTCCCGAGTACCACAGTCACCAGACGACGTTCGAGGTCGGCGATCAACCGCTGCAGCTGGAAGTGCCGTTGCAGGCGCTGGATCGACATGGCGGAGCGCGGTTGGTACTCCGGCGACACTCATGTGCATCGCTCGCTGGAAGAACTCCCGAACGTGATGCGCGGCGGAAGACCTCAACGTCGCGCTGCCGCTCTCATACTGGGTCCGCGACGCCTACACGCCGCCGGCGCAGGGTGACAAGACCATCGCCACGACCGTGCAGCCCGAGCTGATCGAAGTGGACCGCGATGCACGTCATCTGGCCCGTGAACACCGAATACGAGCTGTTCACGGTCAACGGAGCCCGTCACACACTGGGCGCCGTGTTCGTGCTGAATCACAAGCGACCATTGACGCTGGCAGCTCCGCCGGTCGCTCCCATTGCTGCGGAAGCCCGGGAGCAGGGGGCGCTGCTCGATCTCGACAAGCACTCGTGGCCCTGGTCGCTGATGCTCGTGCCGATCATGGACGTCGACCTGTTCGAGCTGTCGAACAATCACATCTGGCGCACGGAGTTCTTCTTCAAACAGTGGACGCAGGAGATGCGCCCGAGGGCTGGAACATCGAGACCGATGCCGATGGGTTCACCGAATGGGGCTGGATCGAATTCGGCTTCAAGACGTACTACGCGCTGCTCAACTGCGGCTTCAAGATGCGCCCGACAGCTGGCACGGCCAGCGGCGTGCATCCTGTGCCGCTCGGTTTCGGACGCGTGTACGTGCAGCTTCCCGGCGGATTCTCAGCTACGACAACTGGATGACAGGTCTCGATGCCGGGCGGAGTTTCGTCACGACCGGGCCCATGCTGTTCGCCGAGGTTGACGGACAGCCGCCGGGCAGCAGCATCAGCATTGACGGACCCACAACGGTACGTGTCCACGGGAACGCGGAGGGCCCGGAGCGGTTGCACCGCATCGAAATCGTGCGCAATGGCCGGGTTGTTGATGTCGTCCCGGCACAGAACGACCAGGAGAGTCCGGAGTCCTTTCGCACATCCTTCGACGTCACGGTGCCTGTCGCGACCTCATCGTGGATTGCAGTCCGCTGCTTTGCGGGGAACGCGGCCGACGAGCGAACGTTGCGGTTTGCTCACTCAGCGCCTGTGCACATCACCCTCCCCGGCCAGCCACTGCAGCCACGCAAGATCGAGACCGACTACTTCATTCGCCGGATGGAAGAGGAGATCGATCGGAACCGCGACGTTCTCAGTTCCGACGAACTGGCCGAGTACGAACGGGCTCGCGACATCTACCGGCAGATCGGCCAGACCGCCCGCGATGACAAGACGACGACCGACGAGGAACTGCTCTCCCTCGTGCCCGGCGCCGATGACCTTCCGGACGGCTGGGAATTCGCAGACCACCCGGTGGGGGAACTGCCGGCTCTCGGCAGTAATCCGGACCTTGTCTTGCGCCCCGACAGGACGGGGGCTCTATTCAAGTCACTCGATACCGATGAGCTGGACCGCTGCAATCTCCTGCGATCGCTCGTGGCCTGCTGTCGTCACCCGCAGTCGGACCGCTTCGCGATCCTCTCGGCAAATGTCTGTGCGGACAAGACATCAGCCCGGGACGCCGCCGAACTTCTTTCCTCTCGCCCCCACCTGCGCGGACGTTCCCAGACATGGCAGCGAGACGATCTGGTCGTCTGGGTGTCGGTCAGTGAAGACATGCCGGACGCAGAGTGGACGACGTTCACGCAGGGGATGGCAGCACGAATTCAACAGATCGAGACCGAATGATGACAGCACCCTCCTTCCCGATCCTCGAACCTGAGGGGTGCGACGATTGCGGCCTGTGTTGCGAAGGAGTCGGGTCGCCGGTGTTGCTCTATCAATCGCTGCCGCAGCGGAATGGACCGCACCCGTCTCGTCCCCCCGATTTGCCGCGGGAGCTGATCGCGGAGATCGACCATCACTTTCGCGGCCTCGCGCGGGGTGAGGAAGCCCAGGATCAGTGTCTGTGGTACGACACGGTCCGTCTCAGGTGCCGGCACTACGAATGGCGTCCAAAGATTTGCCGGGACTACGAGCTGGGGGGGCAAGCCTGTCTGCAGCTTCGTGAGCCGTGGGTCTCTTCCTGAGCACGCGGTCGCATCGCGCGTCCGTTATTCCCAGTCCTCGATGCGTCGCGGCCAGTCCTCTTTCAGCAGCCTCGAGAGTGATCGATCGGCCAGTACCCTGCCTCCCGTCTGGCAGGTGGCGCAGTAGTTGGTTTCGTTCTCGGCATATCGGATGCGCTGCACCGGTGAGCCGCATTCCGGGCATGGCAGTCCGAAGCGACCGTGCACCGCCATTTCCGGTCGAAAGGCCGTCACTGCTGCGGGAAACCCTTGGCCGGTCTGCTCTGCGCCGGCGGTCGATCCTTTGCAACGTGGTACATGTGGCCTCGAAGAGTCGCTGGGCTGCGTCCTCGATCCAGTTTCTGGGTGAGGGCGATCGGGGACACGCGGGCCGCGTGCAGGATCTCGTCGGAATAGGCATTGCCGATCCCGCTGAACAGGGTCGGATCGGTCAATGCTCTCTTCAGCGTGTGATTGCGGGAGCGCAGCACCCGGACGAATTCTTCGGGTCGGGCCTCCAGAACCTCCAGGCCCGGCGGATGATGGGCCGCCAGGCCGGTCTCGCCCCGCACAACGTGCAGCGATGCCCGCTTTCTCGATCCCGCTTCGGTCAGCAGCAGCGACCCGGGCTCGAAATCGAACGCGGCCAGACCGCGTTTGCCACCGGGGATGGCAGCGCCGGCCAGCTTCCAATGCAGCCGACCTGCGATCATGAGGTGGAGCACCAGCCACAGTTCGTTTTCGAGACCGACGGCAATGCGCTTCCCCAGCCGGCGGACCATCGTGACGCGCTGGCCGTGACTCGCTTCGAGCGGTGGATCGAACGTGCGGAGCAGAAACGGGCTGACGATGCGCGTCTCCCGCAGGCGACTGCCCAGAATGCGGTGCTCCAGGGCCTCGAGGTACACCGTGATGTCGGGTAGCTCCGGCATATCCGATTGCTCCCCGGTCGATGCCTGGCGGTTGACGGATCAGAGTCGTGATTCGAGTTGTGCGAGGATCGCCAGTGCCGCCTCCTGCTCTTCACTGACGACGGCCCCGGCACCCGCGGCCTCGAGTTGTTGCATATTGGTGCGATAGCGGCAGCGTACGATGATTTCCATCTGGGGGTTGGCAGACTTGAGGGCCCGGGTGATCTCCAGAGCGGCGTTGTCGTCGGGAACAGCAACAACGGCCAGCAACGCTGCCTGAATTCCCGCCTGGCTGAGAACGCGAACGTCACGGCCATCCCCCGCCACGGTGCGAATCCCCAGTTGTCCGAACGCATAGAGATTGACGGGACTCAGATCGATCAGGCAGACATCAATCCCCTTGCATTCGAACTGGTTGGCAATCTGGCCGCCAATGGGACCGGCACCGATGATGATGGCATGGCGGAGATCCTCCGAGCTCGCCAGCTTCAGGTGCGACGGTGTGTCTGTCAGCAGACGCGTGGCGATTCCGCGGCGACCGAGGCGAATGAGCGTCGGCGTCGCCAGCAGTGTGAACAGCGCCAGCAGCAGCAGCGCCCGGTAGGTGTCATCGGGCAGGAGCTGCTGCGTGTGCATCAGCGCGAACAGGACGAAAGCGAATTCCCCCAGTTGGGACAGCGACAGTCCGATCCCCCAGGACGATCCCCAGTCGAGGCCGGTCAGCCGCACGGCCACGGCGGCCGCCAGCGACTTCACGGCGATGATCAGGACGAACCCTCCCAGCACGAGCAGCGGTTGACTCAGCAGCAACTCCGGATGCATCAGTGTCCCGAGCGTGACGAAGAACACGACGGAGAACGATTCCCGGTAGGGTGCAATCAGGGCGTCGATCTGCGCCGTCAGGCGGTTTCCGCTCAGCGTCAGACCGGCGGCCAGGGCCCCCAGGGCCGGGGGCAGGCCGACCTCGTGCGCACCCCAGGACAGGCAGACGAGCACCCCCAGCGTGAACACCAGGACCAACTCGCGGCTGCGCGACCAGGCCAGCAGACGGACGCCCCACACCTGCACGCTGCGCCGCAGCGCCAGCACGATCAGAACCGAGGCCAACGTCTTCGCGGCCAGCAGGACGACGGTGCGCGAGTCGACGGGCGGCCCCTCCTCGGCCAGCAATGGGATCAGCAGCATCAGCGGGACCAGGGCCACATCCTGAAACAGCAGGATGGCGATCGTGCGTCGGCCGTGGGGGGAGCGACTTTCGCCCACTTCCGACAATGACCGGAACACGATGACCGTCGAGCTGAGCGCGACCGCCGCCCCCATCAGGAACGCGGTCTTCGGGGGGAGCAGAAACAGCGCCAGTCCCCCGATGATGACCGCCACGAGTGTCATCTGCACAGCACCACCGATGAAGAAGTACCGGCTGAGCTTGGCCAGGTCCATCAGTGAGAACTCGATGCCGATCGCGAACAGCAACAGTAGAACCCCGCCCCGCGCCAGGTACTCGATCTCGTGGTGATGCTGACCGACCAGTTGCAGGCCGCCCTCGCCGATGGCCGCACCGATCAGCAGATACCCGACCATCAGCGAGATGCCGAGCCGGCGGCACAGGATGCCGGCCAGGAATCCAGCCGTGAGGACGATGAGCAGATCTCGTCCCAGTTGTTCGATGGTTGCGACGTCCACGAAGTCGCCTCGCGTGGTACAGAAGGGTGAGGTAGTTCCCGGCGGTCCCATGACCGACGCGGAGCCGAGAGTATAGCCAAGACGCGTCAGTCCGAGCGCCGCTGGTCGGTCTTCGTACCTCGCCGCTTCGCCAGGGACTCCAGGATCGGGGCAATCAGCGCCGTCCACCCGGTTTGATGGGAGGCGCCAGACCGCGACCAGTGTCGGCGTGGAAGTACTCGTAGAACAGGACCATATCGTGCCAGTGCGGACCCTCGAAATGCCCTTCCACACGGGCGTAACAGGGGCGTGTTCCCTGCTCGTCGGTGAGGAACAGACGGGAGAGTCGCGTGCGGATCTCGTCCGCAACCTGTTGCAGGTTCCGATACTGTCCCGACCTGGTCGGGCACTCGACTCGCAGTGTCTCGCCATAGAACTCGTAATAACGCTCGAGCGCCTCGATCAGCAGGTAATTGAGCGGGAACCAGACCGGCCCGCGCCAGTTCGAGTTGCCCCCGAACAGAGCGCTGTCGGAGTCTCCTGGGACGTACTGCACCCGCAGTTCCTCGCCATTCAGCCGATACACAAACGGGTGCTCCAGATGGTGCCGCGACAACGAACGGACACCGAACGGCGAAAGGAACTCGTCTTCATCGAGGACGTAGCGCAGGATTCGCTCCAGTCGCTCGCGCGTGGGGATGGCCATCAGTCGGAGCCCAGCCGCGGGCTGTTGTCCCGGCAGAGAGTCCATGCACGACATGAAGCTGGTCAGCTCGGGACGGTAATTGAGGAACCAGTCCATCCGCTTGCGAAATCCGGGCAGCCGCGAGATCACGCGCTCGTACAGAATGTCGACGGTAAACAGCGGGATGATCCCGACCATCGAGCGGATCTTCAGCGGGATGTTCTGCCCGTCGACATGGAGGTGGTCGTAGTAGAAGCCATCCGCCTCATCCCACAGACCGGTCCCATCCAGGCAGTTCATGGCCTCGGCGATCGCGATGTAATGCTCGAAGAACTTCGAAGCCATGTCCTCGTACGCGGGATTGCCGTCGGCCAGTTCGAAGGCAATCGACAACATGCTCGAACAGTAATAGGCCATCCACGCGGTCCCGTCCGCCTGTTCGAGATGTCCGCCCGTGGGAAGTGGCCGGGAACGGTCGAAGATCCCGATATTATCCAGCCCCAGGAATCCCCCGCTGAACACGTGTTTGCCCCGGATATCCTTGCGATTGACCCACCAGGTGAAGTTCAGCAGGAGTTTCTGGAACGCGCGGGCCAGGAAGACCCGGTCGCGCTGCCCCGGAGGCCCCGTCATCTGGTACACGCGCCAGCAGGCCCAGGCATGCACCGGCGGATTGACGTCGCTGAAGTTCCATTCGTACGCCGGGATCTGCCCGTTGGGGTGCATGTACCATTCCCGCAGGAACAGCAGCGCCTGCTCCTTCGCAAACACGGGGTCCAGCGTGGCGAAGGGGATCAGATGAAACGCGGAGTCCCAAGCGGCATACCACGGATACTCCCACTTGTCCGGCATCGAAATGATGGCCCGGTTGAACAAATGCCTCCAGTCCTCGTTGCGTCGGTGCTGGCGTAGTTGACCGCGATAGGCGGCAGGCCCGTTGTCCAGCCAATCGGCCACGACATAGTGGTAGAACTGCTTGGTCCAGAGCAGCCCCGCCTCGGCCTGGCGCAGGACGCGCAGTTCGTCCGCCGTGAGGCCCGGTTCCACTTTGGCGGCATAGAACGCGTCTGCCTCCTGGATCCGTTCGGCGAATACGTCTGTGAAGCCTGTCGTGAACGACGTGGGCACATCGAGCGAGGACTGTGAGAGCCGCAGTCGCAGCTCAATCGTGCCTCTCGCAGGGATCTGGCAGATGTAGTGCGCGGCGGTCTTGGTGCCGTACGGGTGAGGATTTGTCGCGCCCGTCCGTCCTTCGACCACCGACACGTGAAAGGCATCCTTGCACGAAGGGCGACGACTGTTTTCGTCGTCCCCTCGCCAGCTATTGGTTTCGTTCTCAGTAAATAGCCACGTGGGCGGGCGTCCATCCGGTCCCACATCCGCCTGGAGGCGAAAGTCCCCCAACGTCGGGTGCTCGGCCTTGATCTCACGGTCGCTGACGCGTGCCAGACGCGGTCGGGGACTGGACACCTCGTAGTCTCGAGGCCACGTCCACGTGTTGCGAAACACGAGCGTCGGCAGGACATGCAGTGTGGCATCTTCCGGTCCGCGATTCGCAATGGAAATGCGAATGAGAATGTCCTCCGGCGCCGCCTTGGCATACTCCATGTGAATGTCAAAGTAGCGGTCTTCCGCGAAGATACCCGTGTCGGTCAACTCCCATTCCAGCTCCGTTCGCGACCGACGCGCGCTCTCAGCACGCAGCTGCTCGTAGGGAAAGGCCGCCTGAGGGTATTTGTAGAGAGCCTTCATGTAGGAATGCGTGGGGGTGCTGTCCAGGTAGTAGTAGCACTCCTTCACATCCTCCCCATGGTTCCCCTCCGGACCGGTCAGTCCGAACAGCCGCTCCTTGAGAATCGGGTCGACTCCGTTCCAGAGCGCGAGAAAAACAGAGCCGGCACTGCCGGTCGGTAATTCCCAGTAGTCCGTCTTCGCCCCAGCGATAGGCCCGCCAGACGGCCTGCTCATGGGGAAAGGACAGCCAAGGCCGTCCGTCCACCGAATCATCCTCGCGCACCGTGCCCCACTGCCGTTCCGAGAGATAGGGGCCCCAGCGCTTCCAGTTGGCTCCGGGGTCACGGCGGGCCTCGGCCTCAAGCCGCATTCTCTCGGCGGTCTGGGCGAGTTGCTCGTTCACGTCTGTCATCCGACTGCTCTCAGCGCGTGTGATCGCCATGCTGGAGTCATAGACCATGCCGCATGATTCTGCGACGTCGCACACCCGGTGGGCAACCCATTACGCCGAAACCGATCCGCTCCGGCAACACGGCAACGCTCACGCTGGGAGTGCGAATTCTATGCCCGAAGCCAGCTCATCATCACCACTGGCGATCGCAGCGCCGGCAGATTCCTGGGAGGGCCGCCCTGCTCCACCGCCGAACGCCGCTGGCAGGGACCGGCTGATCGGTTCCGCGCACGGGCCCCGGAGGCCACGGTGGCAGCGTCACAGCCGTCCCGATCCCGGCGAGCCTGCGCTCTCAGAGATCCAGTGCGGCGAAGACGTCGTCGTCGAGTGTGGGGCGTGTGAGCTGGAAGCCGAGGCGTCGGCACACATTCTGCATGGCGAGGTTGTCCGGCATGATGTGACCGACGATGCGTGAGACTTGCTCGCGCCGGGCCACTTCGATGAGTTGCAGGAACAACTGCGAACCCAGGCCATGTCGATGCCATGCGTCCGAGATCGTGATGGCGAACTGGGCGACATCGCCGCGCCACTCCCGGCTGAGTCGCCCGACGCCAACGATCCGACGCTCCCGCTGGTCGGAGTCCCTGTGTTCGGCGACGAGGACGATCTCGCGATCGTAGTCGCAATAACAGACGCGGATCAGACGCTCATGCTCGGTGCGACGTTGTAGATGCATCATCTGGAAATAGCGCCGTCGCACGCTCTCGTCGGACAGGCTCTCGTGGAAGCGGACCATCATCGGCTCGTCTTCGAGCTGAATGGGCCGCAACGTGACAAATGCTTCCGTTTTGAGTTTGACCTCGCGAATGTACTCCGCAGGATAGGGACGAATCGCGGGGATCGGGAGGCTGGCGAGGTTCGCCTCCGCGGCATGCAACACGACCCGCGCATCGAGCGCCAGCACACCATCCGGCGAGGCCAGCAGCGGGTTGATGTCACACTCACGGATGCATGGCTGCTCGATGAGCATGTTACCGAAGCCGATCAATGTGCGCTCGAGTTGCAGCAGGTCGACTGGCGGACGGCCGCGGACGCCCCGCAGGGCTCTGCAGATTCGCGTCTGCTCGATCAGGTGCCGGGCCAGCGTGCCATTCAGCGGAGGCAGTGCAATGGCGCTGTCCTGAAACACCTCGACCAACTGCCCCCCGGTCCCGAACATCACGACCGGGCCCAGTTGCTCGTCGAGCGTGGAGCCAAGAATCAGTTCGTAACCTTCGGCCTGCACCATCGGCTGGACCGTCACACCCTGGAACTGCTCCGCACTGAAGCGCGAGGTGACCGCCGACTGAATCTTGTGGAACGCGTCGGCCACCTGTTCGCGCGTCGTCAGGTTCAACCGGACACCGCTGACATCGGTCTTGTGGGTGATCGTCTCCGAGTTGAGCTTCACCACCACCGGGAAACCGATCTGCTCTGCGAGTTCCACCGCCTGCTCGGCAGTGCCGGCGAGGTGCGTGGCAACCGTCGGAATCTCGTAGGCAGCCAGCAGCTGCTTGGACTCGAGTTCGGTCAGCAGCGTTCGGCCCTGCGCGAACGCGTTCCAGGAGTGCGGTCGCTGTCGACCGACGCGTGGTCGTCGAGGCGCTGCTGTCGACGAGCAGGGTCGGGGTCTCGTACAGGTGGCTGAGATTGGCCGCGTACTGCCAGAGGTAGTTGAAGGCCCGGGCCGCGGTGTCGGGGTAGGCAAAGTTCGGGATCGCGGCCTCGTTGAGTACACGCACCGCTCCCGCGACCGAGGCACCTCCCATCCAGCTCGCGATGACCGGCTTGTCCTTGATATGGGCGAGCGGACGCAGCGCCTCCGCCGTCTTGAGGGGATCGGTCATCTCCTGAGGCGTGAGTACGACGAGCAGCCCGTCGCTGTTCGGGTCGTTCGCCGCTGCCTGCAGCGTCTTCGCATAACGCTCCGGATCTGCATCGCCCAGCACGTCGATCGGGTTGGCATGACTCCAGTGGACGGGAAGCGACTCGTTCAACAACTGCATGGTCTGCTCGGACATCGGTGCCAGTTGTCCGCCGCCCTGAACGAGCGCGTCGGTTGCGAGCACACCCGGACCGCCGGCGTTGGTAACGATGGTGAGCCGCCGGCCCCGGGGGCGCGGCTGCTTCGCCAGCAGATCCGCCATCGAGAACAGCTCGGCGATGCGTTCCACACGCAGGACCCCCACGCGCCGGAGTGCCGCATCGAAGGCTTCGTCGTTGCCAGCCAGTGACCCGGTGTGCGAGACGGCCGCAGCGGAAGCCTCGCGCGTCCGTCCGCCCTTGATGCAGATGATTGGCTTCTTGAGGGCGACATCGCGGGCGGCCGAGAGAAACTCACGAGCCGGGCCGATCGTCTCCATGTACAGCAGGATGGCGGACGTGGCCGTGTCCTGCCCGAAGTAATCGATGAGGTCCGCCCAGCCGATGTCCAGCATCGATCCCAGTGAGACGACGGACGTGAACCCGACGTTGGTCTGCAGGCTCCAGTCCAGAATCCCGGTGCAGATGGCTCCGCTCTGCGAGAGCAAGGCAACACTGCCGGGCCGGGCAATCGTGTTGGCGAACGTGGCGTTCAGTCCCTGACAGGGATTCATCACTCCCAGGCAGTTGGGGCCGATGATCCTGATCCGGTACTGCCGGGCCAGTCCCAGCATCTGCTGCTCGAGCGCCAGGCCGGTGGGCCCCAACTCCTTGAAGCCCGCGGAGATCACGATGGCTGCCGGAACTCCCAGCAGACCGCACTGTTCGATCAGTCCGGGCACCGTTGGTGCCGGGGTCATGATGACCGCCAGATCGACCGGCTCGGGGATGGACGCGATATCGGGATAGGCGTTGACACCGAGCACCTGGCTCCGCTGAGCATTCACCGGGTAGATGCGCCCGGCAAACTGCGGATGTCGCAGGTTGGTGAAGACCGTACGTCCGACACTGCCGACCCGCTCACTGGCCCCGATGACGGCAACGCTCCGCGGATTGAACAGGGCATGCAGTGGGCGGTGCAGCCGGTTGTTCAGGGTTGAACGGACCTGCGCCTGGAGTCGGGGGAACTGCCGGAGGACGTGAACGTGGAAGCTGACATGACGATCCCTCTGTTCTGTGATTCAAGGTGTGTGTCATTGCACCCCTTCATGAATCGCTCTCTCACCGGGAGATCGTGGCGCCAGCGTGCCATCCTGAGACGGTCTGTCGGACCAAATTCGAGGAGACGCTGTCGCGGTGAGTGCAACGATTGAGGGGCTCGAACGGTGTGGCCTGCTCTCGTTGCGATCGGGGAATCCGGTGGGAAGGGTGCGGCTTCTAGCATTCGCAACAGAGTTGAGAAAGACCAACCCGAGGCTTCCGCGAATTTCTCAAAAACAGGAAGCAGCATCTGCCAGAGAAGTCATGCGGCGGGCGATCATGAAGCGTCGCTGGCTGTAACTTGCACTGACCCTTCACCCACCGATCCGGAGCAGCCGATCTCGACACAGCCGGCCGTTCCGGGCAGAATTCTCGCGATCGGCAGGCCTGCAGCCGACTTACGGGTTCCTGCCGGATTCCCAACCCTGAGGATGCGATGGATCGCGACTCGACTGGTTCACCTCACGGGCACCGTCTCAGCGACTCCGACGGGAGTTCTTCCGCCGCGCCGGTCGTGCCGGAGGATCCGCTGGTCGGCAGTAGACGGGCCGCGCAGGGCGAGGCTCTCGGGGCCTTCTTCGAGCGGAGCGTCGTGGCCCTGCTGCGCCTGCTGACCGACTCGATGTGGACGATGTGGGGCATCACGACTCGACCGCGGTCTCTCGCCCGAGAACTGGTCGAGGAACGGGCCCGGGTCGCCCCCCCCTTCTCATTTCTCATCATCAGTCTCTTCACGGTGGGGATCGCGGTGCGCCTCGCGGTGCTCTACATCGACCGCGAAGTGGATGCGTCCCTGCTGCGGCGGTTGGGAGAGACGCTGCTGACGCTGAGTGCCCAGGACGTTCTGCTGCTGACCGTCCCCTGCGTGTTGCTGGTCAAGATGGTCGGTGCGAGCGTGGCCGGCTGGACCCGACCGCACGTCCGGTTCGAGCAGAATCCCGTGGTGGCCAGCCTGTGCTATGCGGCCGGCTTCCAGTGTCTCGCCATCGCCGGGGTCTGCGCACTGGTGCTGGTGGCCAAGATCCTCACGGGGAACGCGTCCATCATGCCGGGCAGGTACGAAGACCGGGCCGGCCTGGCGGTCGTGGTGGTGATCGTCGCCAACTCCCTCATCTTCGTCTATGCGGTGATCAGAATCTCTGGAACCACCTTGCTGACACGCAGCCGGCTGGCGACCGGTTTACTCAGCCTCATCACCGTAGCCACGACGATGATTGGTGTCCTGCTGGTCAACTCGGTGAGCTTCGATCTTGAGTCGACAATCTCGGAGGCGCGTCGGCAGCACGCCCAGTTGAATCTGGGGGATGTACAGGTCGCCTTGCGGACGCTGTCGACGCGGGTCCAGCCGTCGCAGGGGGGCGAACGAATCGTGGAAGTCACCGTGGCGATGATGAACGTCTCGGAACACCCGGTGGCTGTGCCCCGTCCGCGCGAACTGCACCATCCCTGGGAACCGACATGGCCGGTCATCGATGTGCTGTCCGATTCGCTGGACTGGAGCGGACAGGCCGGCTGGATCATCGCACCGGGGGAAACTCAACTGACAACCTGGACACTCAGGCTACCCGACTGGTGCGACGAAGCCGCGCAGCGATGGGGTGGTCTGCCGGTGACACTCAGCTGTTCGCCGCTGGACCGGGATGTCAACCTGGCCGAGGTGCATCCCGTGGGGGATCCGCTGCCGATTATCGCGACGCTCAAGATGCCTCACCCGGCCCTGCTGTCGCCGAATCCAGCGACACGCCTGTCTGCCGAGGAACACCCGCTGGCCCGCTAGCCAGCAGCCGAAGCGTCGCCCGTCACCTCAAGGGTCATATCAGTCCGTGCAACGGACCACCTCGACGGGCGAGCTCGTCCACGCGTCGGGTCACGGCAGGGTCTTCAATCAACGGTGGCGCATGGTGCGGCTTGATGCGGGCATCGATCACCAGCGTGTCGCGGCAACCCCAATGCTTGTCGGTGACGGTCGCCTCGGCTCCATCGAGGTCGCTGGCCGGATTGGAACGGGTGAACGTCACCCACAGGAAGTTGTTCAGTGTGGCCGAGGCGAAAGCGCTGTCATCGACGAGGACGACCATTGGAAACGTCCGCAGTGGATGGTCATGGCTCAGATGCTCGCAGAACTGCCGCAAGTGTCCGTCCACCGCACTGGTCAACCGGGGTGCCGTGATGCTCACGATCCCCGGCAGACAGACGCGCGAATCGGTGAAACCCTCAGGCAGATGCCAGCCCGAAGGCAGCTCGGTGGGCAGTTCGCGACGTGACTGACCAACTGCCGCGATAACTACCTTGGAGCCGGCATTCAGGCCCTGTCCCGAATAGTCGAGCGTGTCAATCGTGGTGTGGGTCACGAAGTGCAGATCGTTGCCCCAGTCGACGCGCTCCAACAGGTGGCGGAAGAAAGCAGGGATGTCATGAATGTCGAGTTCGGGGGCGTCCTGCCCGTTGACGATCAGCAGGTACTTGGCCAGCGAGAGCTGGCCCTGCCCGAGAATGGCATGGGCCTGGGTGAGCAGCTCCTGTGGTCGCGCAGCCGGTGCCGCAGCGGCATCCCGCTGACCGTTCGAGAAAGGCGTGTAACGCTCGCTGCCGATGGCGAGCAGCAGAGGATGGACGCCAGTGGCGTCGACTGCGTGGACGGCCCGGACGCCCGGCAGCACCGCAGGGATGGCGGCCCCGGTGATCTCGTGAATGATCTGGCCGAACGAAGTGTCCTCCTGGGGAGGTCGGCCGACCACCGTGAAGGGCCAGATCGCGTTCCGGCGATGGGATACCTGTTCGACCTTCAGCACCGGGAAATCGTGCACCAGGCTGTAGTAGCCCAGGTGATCGCCGAACGGACCCTCTGGGAGCAGCCGGTCGGGATCGACGGTACCGGCGATGCAGAAGTCGGCCTCCGCCACGATCGGGAGTCTCCCGGGCCGACGCACCAGGCCGACACGGCGTCCGCCGAGTGCTCCGGCAAACAGGAGTTCGGAGAGGTTTTCGGGGAGAGGCATGACAGCCGCGAGCATGAGGGCCGGCGGCCCTCCCACCAGCACATTCACCCGGAAGGGAACACCTTTTCGCAGAGAGGCCGTGTGATGCACTCCGATCCCGCGATGGATCTGGTAGTGCAGCCCCACTTCCTGGTTCGGGGCATAGGCGCCCCCGCTGAGCTGAATGCGATACATCCCGAGATTGGAGCGCTGCCAGCCGGGGGCCTCGACATGTTCGGTGTAGACCAGCGGCAGTGTGACGAAAGCCCCACCGTCGTCGGGCCAGCTTGTCAGTTGCGGCAGTTGGTCCACGGTTGTCTGACACTCGATCACCGGTCCCGACGAGACGAAGCGCGGCGCATGGCCCAGACCGTCGGTAGCGCGCGACCGTAGAACAGGGGACGCCGAAGCGCGGCCGCGGGATCGGATTTCAGTTCGACCAGGCGCTGAACCAGCGCCAACGTATCGCGAAACAGGAACCGCGTTCGCTCGATGGTTCCGAAGAGATTGCTGACCATCGGAAAGCGGCAGCCTTTGACGTTTTCAAACAACAGCGCGGGGCCACCCGCCGCATAAACCCGGCGGTGAATCTCGGCGGCCTCGAGATACGGATCGATCTCGTCGGGAATTCGGATCAGCGCTCCCGTCTGCTCCAGGTCGGCGACGCAGCTGCTAAGATTGCGATAACCCATGAGAAAACCACGGGAACAGAGTGGCGGAAGTGCGAGCGGATGCGGTCGGTGCTGGCCTCGGTTTCACCGAGGTCCGGGGACTGACACATCCAGTGCCCCTGGGGGATTGTAGGACAATGATCGAAGGAAACGAGTCGAGGCAATCGCGGCAGTCGCTGGCCCGCAGCTTTGCCGTGGCGTGGGATGGAATTCGCGAAGGCTGGCGCATGGATCGCAACCTGCGGATTCACGGCGGAGCGACCCTGCTGGTGATCGCGGTCTCCCTGTGGTTACAGCTCACCGCCAGCGAGTGGGCGCTGATTGTGCTGACCTGCGGCCTCGTCTGGTCGGCAGAACTGTTCAATACGGCGATCGAGGCCGTGGTCGACCGGATCTCACCGGAGCGACATGAACTGGCGCGAATCGCCAAGGACACCGCCTCCGGGGGGTGCTGGTGGCTGCGATCACCGCCGTGATCGTCGGCGTACTCATTCTGGGGCCGGCGCTGTGGGCACGGATGAGTGACGCACGAGTGTCAGGTCAGGAACACGTCGAGTCGACGATGGATGTCCTGAAGCGCAGGGCGAAGTCTTCGTCGCTGAGGACGGGCTCGACACCGGCAGTCGGCAGATCAGCGGGCAGGTGCACCCAGCTGTGACAGCCTGCGAAGTGCGGGGAGTCGGGAATGTCACAGACTCTCGGCGGTCGATAGGCGCGTACAGTCAGGACCGACAGGCCGGGACGCTTGTAATGGAAACGGGCGTCGACTGTCTCCGGCGCGAGGATGTGCAGCTCCGCGAGACGTAACAGCAACTGCGGGCAGTCGAGCTGGTGCACCGCTTCGACGGTGACATACAGCGGCAGTCGGACGCAGCCCGAGGGGGGCGATTCGTGCAGCACCTCCGCCAGCAGCGGCTGGGCGACCGGGCTCAGTTCATCCGCTGATTGATGAAAGCGGGTGGCGAACAGCCAGAACTCATGGTGCGTGACCGCGAACCCGAGAGGTCCCTCTGCCAGGCCCCCTTTGCGCAGCAGAATGGTCTGCCGGCCTGCGGCAAGTGCCGCGCAGACGACCGCCCACTCCTTGAGAGCCACGCCACTGGTGCTCTGCATGCCGTCCCAGACGCCTCTGGATGGTCACCGTCCCTCAGCGATGATAGCCGAGTGAGACCATGACATCATAGAGTTCGTCGAACGTAATGAAGCGGCGGCGATGGCGCATCTTGTACTGGTCGACGGCTTCCGCCAGCTCGTTGACATCGGTGCGCTCGGCGTTGTAGCTCGGCGTGAACTGGCGGCGCTCCACTCCCTGCGGATTGTTGCCCGGCACCGCGCGACGGTCGGTGAACGCGGTCTGTTGCTCGACAGCGACTTGCATTAGATTACTCCGGTAGGAGGGTGCTTCAGAAGACCCTAACCCGGCGAATCGGTCTGGCAAGCCGATTCCGCGAAAACGGCCGGGTCGCTCGGACGCGGTGCGTCAGCGTGAGCGATTGTGACGACTTCAACGGGTTGGGACGTGATATTGAGTTCGCGGCGCACGCCCCTTGAGGAGCGGTCGTCGGCTCGCAATCGAGGCGGGGGTGACGAGGGCCGAACTCCTGATGGACGGAAGGGATACTGCACATGTCGACGAAGACCACGATTCTCGGAAGCGGCGCGATGGCCACCGCCTGTTCGTTGCTGCTCGCGGAGCGCGACGATCAACAGGTGGCCATCTGGGCCCGCAACGCGGCCCACGCCGATGAGATGCAAACCACTCGCGAGAACCGGCGACTGCTCCCGGGCGTCCGCATCCCCGATCGCGTGCTCGTGACGGCGGATATTGAGGAGGCCGCCCAGGGAGCCGACTTCCTCGTTGCCGCCATCCCCACCGAATTCCTTCGCGAGTCACTGGCAGAACTGGCCCCCGCGCTGAACGAGAACCGGCCGGTCATCAGCGTCGTCAAAGGCATGGAGAACGAGACCCTGCTCAGGCCCAGCCAGATCATCGAAGAGACGCTGGGCAGCCGGGCAGTGGCCGCTCTGCGGCCCCAGCCACGCAGAAGAAATCGCCCGTCGCCTCCCCGCGTCGGTGGTCGCCGCTTCGGGGGATGTCGCCCTTGCGCGACAGGTGCAGGCGATGTTCACGACCAGTCGCTTTCGCGTGTATACCAATACCGACCTGATCGGTGTCGAGCTGGCCGGGGCCCTGAAGAACGTCATCGCCATTGCTGCAGGAGTCTGCGACGGACTGGACTATGGTGACAATGCCAAGTCTGCCCTGATGACGCGGGGCATTGTGGAGATGACCCGCTTCGGAATTCGTCTGGGGGCCGAGGCGCCGACCTTCAACGGGCTGGCGGGCATCGGCGACCTCATCACGACCTGCATCAGCCCCTACGGACGGAATCGACAGGTGGGAGAACGCCTGGGCCGGGGAGAGACGCTCGAGGCGATTCTGGAGGGCATGGCCGCGGTCGCAGAGGGGGTAAACACCACACGCAGCATTCACGATCTGACCGAACAGCGTGGTATCGACATGCCGATCGCCAGGGCCGTCTATGGGGTGCTCTTCGAAGGTCATTCGCCGATCGAAGCCACCGACAGCCTGATGAGCCGGCCACCACGCGAAGAGTAGTCGGCGATCGACGTGGGCAGCGCCCCTCACCGCGCGGGTGTCGCGTCGACCTGCGACCGGATGGCCTGCCAGGCCGTCAGGGCGTCCTTGACGGCGGCGACATCGTGCACCCGCAGAATCTCGACCCCCTGCTCCGCCAACGCGATCGCCACTCCGACCGTCCCCGCGGCTCGCTCTTCAATCGCTCGCCCGAGAAGTCTTCCCAGGAAGCGTTTGCGCGAGTGTCCGATCAGCACCGGACGACCGAGTCCATGGAGCTGCTGGACGTGGCTCAGAATCTCGAGATTGTGGGACGCCGTCTTGCCGAACCCGATGCCCGGGTCGACCACCACCCGCTCAGGATCGATGCCGCGGGCTGACAGATCACTCAGCCGTGCTGCGAAGAAGTCCACGATCTCATCCACGACATGCTCGT
This sequence comes from uncultured Planctomycetaceae bacterium, assembly GCA_963715185.1. GTDB lineage: Bacteria > Planctomycetota > Planctomycetia > Planctomycetales > Planctomycetaceae > CAVPPT01. The sequence continues at coordinate 187,465 of CAVQRG010000002.1, read as the reverse complement.
AGTGGGGAGCCTGCTGCATCGTTTCCGGCGTGCCCTGCATGTGCATCAGAATGATACCGCACTCCGAACCGGCACACACCCCTGCCATCCGTTCATCGAACGACAGGCCCGAGACATCGTTCACGATGGTGGCGCCAGCCTTAAGGGCCTGCTCGGCGACCGTGGCCTTCATGGTATCGATCGAGATGGGAACCCCGGCGGTCGCCGCCAGGCGCTCGACCACCGGCAGGACGCGTTGTAATTCGTCGTGTGCGGACACGCGTACTGATCCGGGGCGCGTCGACTCGCCGCCGACGTCGAGGAGGTCGGCCCCGGCAGCGACAAGCTCCAGACCGTGCGTCACTGCGCGGTCGGGATCGACGTACTGCCCCCCATCGGAAAAGCTGTCTGGCGTGACGTTTACGATCCCCATCAGGCGTGGGACGGGGCCAAAACTGGCAGCGACTCGGTCGACTTTCCAGCGGCGGACGACCGGGTGTGGGGGAATTGATGTCGGTGTTGTCATTGATATTCCGCGGGCCGGTCACATGCGGCCCTTTCCACGTTCCGAAGTGAGGGGGCAGGAGCATATCTGGCGGGTCTGGAAAAAAGCCGTCCAAATTTGCGGACTAGCCCCCATTCGTTTGACAGGACCACGCTCAGTGCTATCCTAACCCGCGAAACCGGTAAGATCATCACAACCGCTACCATTGCACACAGACGATGAGGCTTACCTGCGGCCGGTGAAAGGGTTCACGGCTGCGACAACGACTACCACCTTTCTTTCTCACAGAGGAGTCCAGACCATGATGCGTCGAGTTTTGATGGTGGCTGCCGTTGCAGCCGTCGCCTTGTTGGTGTCCGGAGTTGAAGCTGAAGCCGGTCGTCGCTGCTGCCGGTCCCGTTGCCGCACTCGCTGCCAAACCAGCTGTGCTGCTCCGAGCTGTGCCGCTCCGTGTGCCGCGAGCTGTGCTGCCCCCTGTGCCTCTGACTGTGGTGCCTGGGGTGGAAGTGGCAACTGTGCCCCGAGCTGCGGCGCCCCCTGTGGTGACGGCACTGTGCCCCGAGCTGTGGCGCCCCCTGTGGCAATGGCTGCACCAGCAACTGGCAGCCCTCGCAGTTCCAGACCGTGAGCCACAGTAGCTCTTGCGGTTCCTGCCAGCCCTCTGCCACCTGCTCGCAGGCTTCCTTCAGCAGCTGCGGCTCCTCCTGGAGCAACACTGGTTCCTGCGGTTCGTCGTCGGATTGCGGTTCCTGCGGTTCCGCCAGCGGCACCGTGATCGAAGGTGGCCAGTACAGCCCCGCTCCGACCCCGGCCGTGGAAGATGCTCCGGCTCCTCCGGAAGAGTCTTCGGATCGCGCTGCGTGATCTCGGCCCCGAGCCTGATGGCTTAGACTGGATCAACAGGCCTCCCCAACAGCGGTTGGGGGGGCCTTTTTGGTTGTCGGTCCCTGCTTGTCTTCTGGTCTGACAATCCCCGCGATCACCCGCCCTTCTCGGACGACGCGACCTGGGAGGGTGCGACTTCGCGGCGACAGTAGTTTTTTGCACCCTCGACTGTCTGTATCCTCGCGATGGAGACCGACTGGCCCGGCGGCTGCCGTCGAGTTGGGGCCGACTGCAGTCAGGGTACGGACTCGGACAGGCGGGAAGGCGACAGACTTTACTGGGGTTTCACTCTTGTGCAACCCCCTTTGGCTGCAGTGCTGCTCCTCCGGCAGGCGGCCGCAACACGCAGGCTCCGACTCCTCGGGGCCTTTGCGAACAAGCAAGAACGATCGACATCATTCTGCGGCACTGACGACTGCTGCACTGCCGAAAGCTGGCAGCAGGAACACGCCGGGGAACTGTTCAGGGACCTGCTAGGTCGCTGCGGTGCCGGCGGACTGCAGGGATCGGAGCAGCCTGTCGGCGGCGATGTAGTCGTTGGGAGCGTAGTTGCCGATATGGCCACGCAGCAGACTGCGCATCTCGTCGGCCGCTTCGATGATCTCGCCGGTCAATTGAGGGTCGGCCCCCTGCTCTGCCCGCAGCTGGAAGAGCGCGTCGAGGCGCTCCCGACTGGCCTGATACTCGTCAGACTGCAGGATTTCCGGCCAGGCGATCGCCCCGGTCTCCGGGTCCAGCTCAGTGGCGACAGGCATGTCCTGTGCCGACGTCCTTCGCGAAGCGCGGGACCTGTCGATCTGGGCCCGCCGCTGATCCTGCTGCTCGGTGCGCTCTGCCAAGGCTGCTCGCCTCCGGCGCTCGAAATCCTCCGTCCAGCGGCTCTTGTTCTCGAGGTACTGCGCCCGTGCGATTTCCCGATCCTTCGCGGCCCGTGCCGCCGACTCCGCCGCCTGACCGCGGGCCCGTACGAGGTCGGCCATACCACGGTTGTAGCTCTCAGCCGGAGTCGACCCGAAGCCCCAGGGGCCAACGGGGCCATAGTTCAGGCCGGCGCCCCACACTGCGTTGCCCGCATACCAGCGGGCGGCCTGGCGATTTGCCCAGAAGACCTGCGCCACACCGGCAGGCGAGAGCAGATTCAGGGTGGCCAATACCGTCGAAAGCAACAGCAGGAGTGAAACGCGACTCATACGACAATCCACCGTTTTCTGGGCTCTGATGCTTGTCAACTGCACCGGAATCTCGTGAGATAGACCCCATCGCGCGAACATTTGACTATCCTTCATATCGGCACGATAACAAGAATTCAACGGCAACCCGCCTCAGGAGACTGCATCCATGTCCAGCCGACTGCTCGATGTCCTGCGTATCAGCCTCATGAGAGCCGCTCGCCTCGGCTGCGCGTTGGTGCTTCTGTCGGCCTCGAGTGCCCGCGCTGACGATTCCACAATCGGCGCGCTGCGGCAACAACTGGCAGCGGACTCGCTCGATGAGCGCATCGACGCGGCGCGGCAGTTGGGGGACTGGGGGCCCATGGCGCGGGATGCTGTTCCCGAGTTGGTGGCCGCCCTGACAGGTGATGATCTGCTGTTGCGATACGAGGCCGCGTACACTCTCGGATCCATCGGTCCTGATGCTGCCGGCAGTGTGCCGGCGCTGCTTGCTCTTCTCAGTGATGAGGCCGATCTGTTGCGCTATGTCGCCCTGAATGCGCTGCGCCGCATGCGCAGCCCCACGGCGGACACCCGACAGGCCATGGCGCAAATGCTGGAGCATGATTCTCTGCCGGCCAACCGGGTGGGAGCAGCACGCGCGTTGGCCGAGTTGTCGGCGGACGCCGAGAGTGCCTCCCCTGACGCACAGGTGCTGGCGACGCTGGTCGAGGGACTGCAGAGCTCCGAGCCGTATCTGGCCGCGGAGTCCGCTTATGGACTGGCAGCGCTGGGCAGCGAATCGACCAGCGAGCTGATCCGGCTTCTCAAGTCGGGGTCGCCGGCCGTTCAGATCCACGCTGCCCAGACCCTGGAGTTGCTTGGGCTCTCTGCGGAAGCCGCAGGGCCTGCGCTGCTGGCCCGGCTGGCGGACAGCGAAGGTGGCCTCCAGAGGCACGTCATCCGCGCCTTGCCGGCCGTCGGTGCGCCGGGCAGCGCAAGCCGTCTCGGCCCTCCAGAAGCTGACTGATGGAACTCCGGAGGAGGTTCGGCTGGCCGCGATTGATGCCTTGGGTGAGTACGGTCCGGAGGCCGCGGCGGCGGTAACCGAACTGACCCGACTCCTGGATGATGAAGATGATCAGGTGCAGCGGGCTGCCGCGGAGACGCTGGGCGAGGTTGGTCCGGGTGCGGCCGCCGCGATTCCTCAGTTGATCGAGGCTCTTCAGGATGAGGATGGTGTGCTGACGATCGAGGCGGCCAACGCCCTCAGCAATATGGGGGCACCGGCAGTCCCTCCGTTGACGGCACTGTTGAGCGAACCCGACTGGCAGATTCTGGCGGCCACGGTGCTGAGCGACATCGGTGCTGACGCGGGTGCCGCGACCCCGGCCCTCACAGCACTGCTGGACAGTCCCGACGAGGAGGTGCGTCGGGCCGCGATCCTGGGTCTGGCCGGCATCGGCCCGGCGGCCCAGTCGGCAGTTCCCCGGCTGCTGCAGATGCTCAACGATTCCGAGGATCCCACGCGGGGGGGGGCCGCCTATGCCCTCGCCCGACTGGGAGCCGTCGAGTCGATCCCCGCCCTGCGTCGCTTCGTGGAGGAGACCGATGATCAACAGCACGAGCTGTCCGCGGCGTGGGCCATGGTGATGCTCGATCCGACTTCCGACGCGGCCGCACAGGCGGTGCCCATTCTCGTCCGTGGTCTGGACAACGATTGGGAACTGGTCCGCAAGGAGTGCGCAGTTGCACTCGCCACACTGGGGCCTCGCGGACGTCCGGCGGCCGATGCACTGGCCCGGCTGGCGAACGACCCGGATCCGCTGGTACGTGTGGAAGCTCTGGTGGCGCTGCACGACGTCGGCGCAGAAACCGCCGGCATGATCCCGCTACTGCTGGAAGGACTGGATGATGTGGTGCCGCAGGTCCGGTATGCCTCGGCCTACGTCCTGGGCTCCATGGGGCCTCAGGCAGCGACGGCGGTCCCGCGATTGCGCGCGATGCTCAACCATCACGATGAACTCGACCGGACTGTGGCGGCCTGGGCACTGGTGAAGATCAATCCGACACCGGCGATCACGCAGCAGGCGATTCCCCTGATGATCCGCGCCCTCTCGCTGCCGCGACCGCGAACCCGAGAGGAGGCGGCCACGGTACTCGGGCAGATTGGTGCCGGCAATCCCGAAGTGCTTGAGGCTCTGCAACAGCTTCGGACCGACGAGGAAGAGGCCGTCCGTGCCGCCGCACAACAATCCATCGATGCCTTGAAGGGTCAGGGACGGTAGTCGCGTCGCAGGCTCGCGCATCAATTGGTCTCGGCACGCGAGAGCACGCGCAACTCGCCGGTTGCCGCGTTGAAGAGCCACAGGTCCCGGTGGGGAAATAGCTGCTCTACGCGCTCGAGGTCGCCCGCGGCGGCCTCGTAGCGGCCGTACAGGATGCGACCGGCCAGACCCGGCTCATTGACCACATAGTCGATGTGACGATCGGCATCGTCGTGCCGTACGAGCACCAGTGCTGGTCGTTGTTCGGTGGCTTCTGCAACCAGCCGGAACAGCTCAGCGTAACGCAGACGCGAGAAGCTGACCTCGGCCACTCCGGTATCGATACGCGACGGCCACAGAGGCACGATGGTCACCAGGTTCACCAGTAGTGTGAGACCCAGGAGCCCGATGCCCCAGATCTGCATCATTCCGTGGCCTGTCGTGCGCCACTGGCGACTCAGGGCGAACCCGGCACCGGATGCGATCAGCAGCCACAGGGGGGCCGATTCGAACACGTAATGCCAGCCCATGATCCCTTCGAACCAGTAAGGGACATGGACGACGTGCAGCGCGACGATGGCTGCGAGCAGCAGCCACCAGTCGACTGACCAGCGCCCGCCGGTCAGCAGGAACACGAGCGTCGCCAGGGTCAGCGGGACAATCCCCAAGGTCCACCTCAGACTGGATTCGATGCGCCGCCGGACGTTCCTCGCCGCCAGTTGCGGTGTCAGGTTCTCGGCCCACTCGTCGTACTTGCTGATGACTTTCGGGCCGAGTCGCTGCTCACCGCGAATCCGATTGTTGAATCCATACACATGCCGTGGTGTATAGATGGTGGTGTACAGCGAGTAAGGATTTGTCAGACCATCCCCTGTAATCGCTTGATTGTAGGCGAACAGTCCGATGAAGCCGGCGACCAACGGGACGCCCACGGCCGCGCCCGAGATCAGCCGCGACCGACAGGACGATCGATCTGCCAGGGTCGAGGGGTCGTCACACGCCGGGGGACCGCCCTTCCCTGTGGCAATCCACCACGCCATCCAGAGTCCGAACGGGAGACCCACTCCGGCCGCGGTCATTGGCCGGCAGAGCATCGCGTACGTCAAGCCCATGCCCGCGAGGAGCGCCCAGACCCACCACAGGCGGCAGCGGAATTTCAGAAACGCGAGCACGAACGTCAGCAGTCCCACGAGTGTCGGGTGATGCGACAGCAGCAGGTTGCTGAACAGCCCGATGCCCGGCGAAACCGCAGTCAGCACGCCCGCCAAGAAACCGACGCTGTTGTCGGCGAGGTGTCGGCCGATCCAGAACACCAGACACGAAGCGATGGCATGGGCCGTCCAGTGGCCCCACCAGGGGTGATCGAACGCCAGGAACGGTGCCATCCAGAGGCCGACGCCCGGGAAATATCGGCTGACGAAACGTCCCTCGTTGAGGACGTGCATCTGGTTGAACAACTCCGGCAGCGGCTCGTAGCTGGGATACGACACTCGTCCGGCCAGAAAAGTCGCGGCCTGAAACAGATAACTGTACTCGTCGTGGTAGGCCGGTGGCAGATCTCCGAACTTCTGTCCCACCCACCAGCTCATCCACCAGCCCAGGCCAGCCGCGAAGAGCTGCAAGTCCCCAGGCGCGCACAAGTGACGGGGTTCCACCGATTGCCCCGGATCCCGGCTGTGAACTTCGTCGGCGTTGTGACTGCAGGCGGAAAAACCAGGCCGGCACCGCCAGCAGCAGCAGCGGGAGGAATGGAACCCAGTCGACGGACGGATCCGACCACCAGAGGGATTCTTCCGCACCTGCTGCCGCCGGACGAATCCGGTGCAGCGCGGTGCATGCTGCGGCCATGGTGGTCACAACCAGCCACGCGCTCCAGAACGCCCACGTCCAGCGCCGATCTTCACCCGTCTCCGACGCGTCTGACCTCACTGACGACTCCCTTGCGGAACGTGTCGGCGGAATTCTGTGCTGCGCAAGTGGGCCATTAACGGCCGCTCCTCGCAGCAGAAGGCACGCCCACCCCGATGTGGCCTCCGAGCAACGTTAGTTCATCCGGCCCGCCGTGAGCAAATCCGAAGGGGGGCGCAACCGGTCCGGCTGGAGTGAGTGGTGGCGGCTCCAGACGCCCGAACTTGTCTACGACGGCACTCCTCTTGACCTCGCTGACGAATCTCGGGCAGAATCCCGCCCTTTTCGTCCCAGCCGACAGCCCACACAAGGATGTGAGGGAGGAACTATGAGGATCCAGGACGGGTCCCGCTGCCGTTTCGTGGGCTGCATAGCCGTAGTGGCGTTGGGTGTCCTTGCCGTCTCCCTGGCCACGGCGGGAGCACCTGCCGAAGTCGAATCAGTCACGGCGGTGGCTCGGCTCTATGACCAGGCGGTTGCCGTCAGTCTGCGGACGCGGGCTGCGAGGCGACAGCTCGAACGGTCGGGATCTGGGACCGCGACGCCAGCTCGTTCATCGGTCCGCAGTCCGAACTTCATCGTGCTCGCAGGTGCTGACGAACGCCTGGCAGAGGAAGTCCTGAAATCTGCCGAGCGACTGCGGCGGTCCCTGGCGATCAACTGGTTCGGCCACGAATTGCCGCCCGGCGCGCAGCCCGCCATCATCGAGGTTCGCTTGCAGAGTGATCGGGACGAGGGACTCACCTGGCTGGCGGGAACACAGACAGAGTCCCGGCATCGCATCTGGATTCATGCCCCCCGGGATCGCGTTCTCGGTAGTACACTTGCCCACGAATTGACCCATGTGCTGCTGCACGAACGGTTTCCCGACGGCATGCCGGCCTGGGCCAACGAGGGGGTCGCCAGTCTCGCTGACGACCCCGTCCGGCAAGCAGGATACCGGCACTACGTTGAGCAACTCGCGGGCGGCGAACAGTGGCCATCACTTGCCACGCTGTTCGAGCGCCGCGAAATCGCTCCGGCCGATGAAGCCGCCTACGCCCTGTCGACGTCGCTGGTGCGCTTCCTGCTGTCCTGCTCCACTCCGAGCACGCTGTTCGACTTTGTCGCCGCAGGACCGGTCGACGGCTGGGACCGCGCGCTCTGGACGAATTACGAATTGCGCGACCGCGATGAACTCCAGGAGCGCTGGCGGCGCTGGGTGCTGAAGGAACTTGACCGCTGAGGTTGGGCGGGTCTTGCAACTTTTTGACCCCGAAGCCGGGTCCTACGTACCGGGGTCGGGCAGACCGTTCGTCGACAGATCGTACTCGATGAAGAACCCCCGTCGATCAGCCGTCCAGCGAATATCGCCTTCCGCCAGTTCGATCGGGTCGAAACCGGGGCGCTGCACCGTCACAGGTCCCTTCGGCAGTGGCACGAAACTCCACTCTTCATTCCGGACGGACCACAACACGCCATTGACGTACAGTGGTTGCTCGCGTCCGGTGTTGTTGTGAAGCCGCAGTCGATAACGCATGTTTTCGAAGTGCTGGTTGCGGCTAGCTTCGCTCGACTGACTGTTGCCCCACAGTGTCGGCGACTCACCAGTGCCCGCCGCCGCCGCTGCCAGTTCCTGCAGGCGGTTGCTGTTCTCCTGGTTAACGAGCCGCTGCTCTTCCAGTTGCTGATGAAGCTGGTCGATGCTTGCCAGATTGTCGTCAATCGACTGACTGAGCTTGGCCACGGTCTCAGTCAGCAGGCGCAGATCGCGGCGCAGATCGGCATCGGCCCCCTGCGGAGCGTTCGTGACCAGCCGGCTCTCCAGTAATTCCAGCCGCGTGGTGATGTCTGCCAGCGAATCGTGCAGGCCCTGCGGATCAGCTGCCTGATCACTCGCGTCAGCCGCGGATGACGGCCTTTTTGTCTGTAACGTCTCGGCTCCATCAATCAGATCTTCCGGCAACTCCCCTTCCGGCCCGAGTTGGACGGGCCCGGGTTCAGTCGTCTCCGTCTGCAGGCGGTGCGGATCGAGACCGACCGGTCCACGCGATGGTTCTCCGGACGGCGTTGCCGTCGCTGGAGTCGGCGTCGGTTCATCCTGGGTCTCTTCCGTTTGCCCGTAACTGAGCAGCGGCACTCCGAGCAATGCAGTCAGCAACAGCGAACGCAACGTGACAGTCATGGGGACACTCCTCGATGTTGAATCGGATCGTCTGGCGGGAATCTGTCGTCGGCCGAGCGGATTGCGGCCGCACGGTCGAGCCCCGTCCAGGCTGACCTCGAAATGGTCACACGGGGCCGCAGACCACACCACGACCTCGAAAGGTCAGTGTGACAGGGACAAGGATCTCCAGAGCCCGGAAGTCTGTCAATGAACTCAAAACCGGTGCCAGGCCGGGTTCGTCGCAAACGCCTAGAGTTGCAAGCGATAGAAGTTTCGGGCAGTACCACCCAGGATTGCGATGCGCTCCCCCTCGCTGAGGCCACTCAGCGTTTCCTGCAAGGCATTGAACACTCGTTGATACGTCCCGGCCAGTTCGCAGACCGGCCAGTCACTGCCGAACATCAGCCGCTCTGGCCCGAACGCATCGAGGGCGATGTCGACGTACGGCCGCAGATCGGCCGCCGTCCAGTTCTGCCAGTGGGCTTCGGTAATCATCCCCGACAGCTTGCAGTAAATGTTCTCGTGCTGCGCCGCTGCACGAAAGTTCGCCTCCCAGTCGTCAATGATCCCGTCCTTGATGTGCGGCTTCGCCAGATGATCGATGACCATCGGCAACTCCGGCAGCATGGCCCCCAGCGTCGCGGCATGACGCAGGTGCTTCACGTAGAACAGCAGGTCAAAGGGGACTCCTGCGCGCTGTAGCACCTTCATGCCACGGAGGATCTCGGGGCGGAGGATGAAGTTGTCGTCCGGTTCGTCCTGCGTGATGTGTCGCACGCCCACGAACTTCGGCTGCGCCTGAAACTCCGCCAGTTGTTCGGCGCAGTCGGGTGATGCCAGATCAACCCAGCCGACCACGCCCGCGATCCAGTCGTGCTCGTCGGCGAGCTGCAGCGCCCAACGATTCTCGTCGATGTGGTGTTGGGTCTGGACAAAGATACTCCGCTCCACGCCAGCGGCATCGAGCTGGGGCTTCAGATCGTCGGGCAGAAACGACCGGCAGATCGGCTGATGCCCGGGCGTCTCGAGCCAGGCATAGTTGAAGATCTGGGAGTTCGTGAGGTCCCAGAAGTGCTGATGGGCGTCGATAATCATGGATGCTGCCTGGATTCCCAATACAGGTGGGCGCCTGTCGAACACTTCGCGGTGATGTCAGGCGGCATCGAGGTCTCCACGGGCTTCCTTCTGTCGAACGAGTGCAGCGGCAGTCACATCGAAACGTGCACGAGTTCCGTCCCACGAGGTCAGCATCACGTCCTCGATCGCTGCGATCACCAACTGCGGGCTCCCGCAGGCAGCGCGGCCGCTGTTAATGGTCGTTTCGACAAAGACCTTCGCTTCATCACCCTTGCATCGGGTCATTGTTCTCCGGGCGACCTTCCGTATAGAACCAGTTGTGGATGGGGGCCAGGATCTGTCGGACGTCAGTCAGAAGCTGTTCATCGAGTGGCTCTTCGATCCATGCCGCCCACTGCCGCACGCGGTCGGGGTTGGCACTTCCCGTGACGCAGGTCGTGATGTCTTCATTCGCCACAGAGAACTGCAGCGCGAGCTGGGCGATGTCGACGCCCTGTTCCCGGCAGTACTCAGCCGCCCGCCGGCACGTCTCGCGCACCTCCGGCGTCGCCTTGTGCCACGGTGGCAACGCGGCGTTGGTGAGCAGCCGGGCACTGAAGGGCGCCGCATTCATGATGCCGACTCCCTTCTCCTTCAGGTACGGAACGAGGTCACCGTACATGGTGTTCTGCAGTGTGTAGTGGTTGTAACTGAGCACGACGTCGAGATCGGTCTGATCCAGAATGAACCGAAACATCTTCATTGGATAACCACTCACCCCGATATACCGGACTTTGCCCTTCTCCTGCTCCTGCGCAGTGCGGGGAGCGTCTCGTCCACGATCTGCTGCATGTCGACAAACTCGATATCGTGACAGAGCATGATCTCGATCTGCTCGACGCCCAGACGCTCCAGTGAGATGTCAACCGATTCCGCGACGCGGCGGGCTGAAAAATCGAAGTGCGCCCCGGCGTACCGGCCGAGCTTCGTCGAGAGGATGTATGAGTCCCGCGGCACGTCGCGCAGCGCTACGCCCAGCAGCACTTCGCTCATCCCGCGACCATAGAACGGCGAGGTGTCGATGTAGTTCATCCCGCAGTCAAGTGCCACATGGACCGACTGCAGCGCCTCGTTGATGTCGACCGGCCGGAACTCCTGTCCCAGCGACGAGGCACCGAAAGAGAGAATCGGCAGCTCCAGATCGGTGCCGGTGAGTGTGCGGGTTTTCATCGTCGTGGTGTTTTTACTTTGGGAGAACGGTGAGCGAACTCGATGCCGGGCCCGGGATCTTACTCGCCGGGCTGTCGCACTCCGATGGTCAGCAGCAGGTTGGCCCACAGGGCCTGGTCGGCAGTCTGGATCGTCAGCACATGGTCGCGCGAGGCGACAGCGTCGTAAAAGTCCCACTTCGGGATCGGCTGCAGTTCCAGAGCGAGACCGGCCGCGTCGAGTACCTCACGGTACTCGTTCCAGATCGTTGGGTCTCCTCCCAGGGCGTAGGGATCGTCGGGCGGAATTCCCATGGTATTCGCGGCTTCGATCGGGATCGCCGTCACAAGGGCCTGCAGCACCTGCGCACAGGTCACGATGCCCGGCGCGAGGTTCAGGCAGACCAGTTCCGCGTTCGGGCCGAGCGTGTTGTGCGCCGGATAGTTCCCGTCCGCAATCAGCACTTTGGAATGATGTCCTGCGCGACCCAGGATCTGGTTGATCTGCGGATGAATCAGATGATGCTTGAGCATAGACGTGTTTCGACGGATTTCCGGAGCTGTTCGCGGTCTCAGCCAAATGCCGAACGCAGGAGCGTCAGGCTGCGGGGAATGGCGGTCTCATGAGCCTCCTGCCCTTCGAACTCCAGGGAGATGTATCCCCGATAGCCCGCCTGTCGAAGGATTGAGGCCACGCGATCATAGTCGATTTCGAGAGTGTACCAGGTGCCTCCGCCGAAGTAGGTCTTGGCCTGGACGAGGACGGCGTGCGGTGCCAGCAGTTCGTACTGCTCGTACTGACGCTCCAGGAAATTGCCGGTATCGAGTGTCGCCTGCAGCCAGCGAGAGTCGATGGCATTGATGACCCGCAGCACGCCTTCGGCTGTCCGGCCCAGTCCCCAGTGATTCTCCAGGCCCATCACCACACCACAGGCTTCGGCCCGTGCCAGACACTCAGACAGCGCATCGATGACCCAGCCGAAGCCATCCTCGTCGGTGTAGCCCTCGAGCCGTGGCTCGATCCCCTTGTTGGCCATCAATTCGTCGAAACTGGTCGTCGTCCCCCAGCGGCCGGTGTTGACGCGGATCGTAGGGATCCCGAGCGCATACGCAAGTTCGATACATTGAATCGTGTGCGCGACGTTCCTCTGCCGCACCTCGGGGTCGGGGCTGACGAAAGTCTGATGCGTCGAAAATCCGCAGAGATCCAGACCCCGCCGGAAAGCACGTTGCTTGATGCGTTGCAGGGCCGCGTTCGATGTGTCCTGCATCTGAATGTGCAGGATCTCAAGTCCATCGAAACCGGCATCCGCGGCCAGATCGATGCACTGCTCGATGGACAGTCTGGAGTCGTCGCGAAAACGCCAGTACGAGTACGTCGATGTGGCGATGCGATGACGACGCACTGGCTCGCCGGCCGTGGCCGGCGGCGATTCGCCACCTGCGGCATTCCACGCGCCACCGAGGGTGGCCGGCACACCAAGGGCAGCGGCCACGAATTCACGACGGCTCCACCGAACCCGCTGGTCCATGTCGCTGGTCTCCGTGAGGCGGGGCTAAGTCCCCTCCTGGTATTCGGCCAGAAAGCCCTGGAATTCGCGTCGATGGTCCTCCTCGTCACCCAAGGCCTGAATGCAGAGGTCCTGGGTGACGTAATCGACGCCATCGCACAGCTGAATAATCTTGTTGTATTGGGCAATCGCGGAATTCTCCGCCGCGATCACGCCTTGGATGACCGCGACGACATCTGTCTGTTTGGGAGGCGGCTGCAGCGAGCCCTGAGCGGCGCGGAACTGTTGACTCCCGGGGACCGCGCCACCAATTGTCTTGATGCGACGCGCCAGCGTCTGGGCGTGTGTCAGTTCCTCCTGGATGTCAGCCGCGAGCGATTTCTTGATTTCCTCGGCCCGCACACCATCCAGGTTGATCGAGTTGGCGATGTAGTTCATCACCGTCTCGATCTCCATCCAATAGGCGGCCTGCAGTTCCTCGATGATCGCCGTGTTCCCCGTCTGCTCACTCTTCATTTTGACCATGGCCAATGTCTCCACTTCAAGGCTGACTGGTTTCCGTGGGTGTATGTTTCGGTTCTAAAGCCCGGCACGCAAGGATTCAAGGTGGCGGACAAAGTGATCCACCAGGACCTCTGAGTAGAGGTCCTGGTGTGTCCTCAGGACATCGATCAGAGCGGAGCCCAGTTCGGGGTGGTTGAGGACCGAACCGAACGTGCAATGCAGAATCTGGCGGCCGGGGGCGGTGAAGCCCCGACCCGGTGGGACCTCCGACCACAATTCCAGATACTGACGCTCCAGTTCGGTAACGTCCGGGACATCGGCCGGTGGTGCGGCCGAGTCCAGGGTCGCCGACACATGGTACGTGGCCTTGTCCGTTCCATAGCGACCCCGGGCGAAGTCGACAATCTGGCGAAACAGCGACTCGTCTCGTCGGGCCGCAACGCGCAACGCCTCCAGGTAGCTGGTTCCGGCTGTCTTGACGTGAAAACGCCCTTGGGTGGCCCGCGAAAACGCGGGGTACATCGACAGCTTGTCCGAACCAGAGTGCAGGCTCAGTTTGTAGGGACCCAGCGCCGCAGCGATACGGGCGTGATCGTTGAGCGACTGCTCCAGAGCCGCGATGTCTCCCTTGTAGTCGACCCCTTTTTCGAAGTCCCCGATGAAGCGGGGCGCGAGGCTGACGAGCCGCATCCCCCCCTGCAGGCACTGGTCGGCGATGATGTAGTGCTCCGCCAGTGTCGTCGGCTGCTCGGTCTCGTCCACCGAGAGCTCGATCTCAAAGGGCTGACCCGCCTCCTCGCTGCGTTGGCGAATGTGCTCACTCAATTCCAGTGCCCGCCGGATGGCGCGGCCATATTTGACGGCACAGCGCTGGCAGGCCTCGTCCGTCAGTTCCAGTCGCGTGCCCCCTCCCAGTGAGATCGACTGTCCCACATAGGCGTCGAACCACGGGGTCTCGGCGCGGACACTGACGAACTTCTCGCGGAGGGTCGACGGGTCGTAATCGTCGGCGTGCTGGTCCACATGGTCGGAGGGATCGATCGTAAAGAACGTGAAGCCAGCGGCGACCGTGCGATCCACGTCTTCGGGAGTCTTGAGGTGATCCGCATCGGCTCCCGTCGGTCCGGTCCAGTCGGCCTCCTGCATGCCGGTCAGTGCCTCCTGCATCACCTGCTCTGGAGTGCGATTCGTGCGTGCCATCTCGCGGATGGACTGCTGCGGAAAGATGGGCTGAATGCTGCCTCCGGCGCGGCGCATGGCCTCGACATGTCCGGGTGTGGCCAGGCCGATGCGGTCACCAAACCCGAACGACGGGGCCAGTCCAAGTGTCTGTGGTCGCTGCATGCGGGGATCTCTTCCTCGTGAATGGGGACGCGCATTCAACCAAACACGGCACGATACGTGTCGATCGTCTGCCGGGCGGCCTTAATCGAATCGGGCCACGGGAAAGCCTCGGCCGAGGCGTAGCCCTGATAGCCGATGTCGGCCAGGGCCTGCGCCACAAGCCCGAAATCCATGTGTCCGCACCCGGCGGGGCGGCGGTTGCTGTCGACGAAATGGAGGTGACCGATATGCCGGCCGCCGTCACGGAGCCCCTGCGCGACGGACGTCTCTTCGATATTCATATGAAACAGATCGGCGAGCAGCTTCACGTTTTCGGTTTCCAGCGACTCGAGCAGCTCCACACCGTCGCGCATGGTGTTGCACATGTTGGTCTCGTAACGGTTGAGCGGCTCGTAGATCAGCGGTACGCCCTTGTTGGCTGCATACTGCCCCAGCTCGTTGAGTCCCTCCCGCAAATGCTGCCCGGCGAGTTCCTGGCTTACGTCATCCTGCCAGCGCCCCTGCATGGAACCGATGATCGCCGGCGCTCCGAATTCGGCTCCCAGGTTGATCATCGACATGATGAACTCGTGCGCGTTTTCGCGCGTGGTGGGGTGCGCGTCGACGAGATGGACCCGGTGCAGCACCCACCCTGCCCCGGTCCCCACCGCGGCCAGTTTCAGACCGGTCTCGTTGAGCAGTTGATGCAACTCTCCCACGTTGACGTCCAAGGGCGACCCGGCAAAGATCTCGACGGCATCGAACCCCAAGTCGGCCGCCTGGCGGATGGAGCCTGGTAGATCGTGCCAGAAAACGAACGGGCCCCCGCGGGCCTCCTCGACCAGGGAAATCGTGACGGCGGAGCGGATCATCGTGGTTCGCTTTCAGCGATCGGACGAAGTGTTGCGGGCCGGCCGTTGATCGCAGGCGACCGGACGCTGAGGGCCGACTCGATGTTCACGCAACTTCCACGATCGCTTTGATCACTCCGGTCTCTGGCTTCGTAAACGAGTCGAAGTCCGCAATCATCTGGTCGAACGGTGTGCGGTGCGTGATCCACGGTGCGGTGTTGATCGTCCCGTCCTCGATCAGCCTGATGATTCGGCCGAAGTCGGCGGGAAGGGCATTGCGACTTCCCTTCACCGACACTTCCCGGCGATGCAGCAGCGGATGCGGAAAGCTGACTTCGTTGGTCGTGATTCCCACAAACACGAGTGACCCGGTATGCGCGACATAGTTCAGAGCGTTCGACATCGACAGGTTGTTGCCGGTCGCGTCCGTCACGACGGAATACAGGTCGCCGTCCGTGATGGACTGCATCTGATCCAGCTCCCCCCGCACCATCGAATTGCACGGTGTGCGCGACACCATAGGTCTTCCGGCAGAACTCGAGCCGGCTGGGCACCATGTCCATCACGGTGATCGTCGCGCCGGTGAGCCGCGTGAACTCCAGCGTCGCCAGGCCGATCGGTCCGGCTCCGATAATCAGCACATGCTCGCCGCGCAGGGCGCCCCGCGGTCGGTGGCATGACAGCCGATCGCCAGCGTCTCGACCAGCGCCAACTGATCAAAGCTGAGGGTGGTCGACGGATGCAGCTTGTCGGCCCGCATCAGGAACCGCTCGCAGAGGCCGCCGTCGATCATCACGCCGATCACATTCAGCTTCTCGCAGCAGTTGCTGTTCCCCTTGCGGCAGGCGTAGCAGACGCCGCAGTTCATGTAAGGCTCGACGCTGCAGCGATCACCCGGATGCACGTGTGTCACACCTGCGCCGACTTCCAGCACTTCGACGCCCAGCTCGTGTCCGGGAATCCGGGGATAGCGAAAGAAGGGCATCTTGCCGAGGTAACCGCTGATGTCACTGCCGCAGATTCCCATTCGGTGCGTTGAGACCAGCGCCTCCCCTGCCCCGGGGGCCGCCGGGCGCAGCGATCTCGATCGGTTCGAACCGACGGGGTTCAACGAGCTGAATGGCTTTCATGGGTGTTCAACCTTGTCACCGGGCAATGGCGTCATCGGGAAAGCGAGGGCCTGTCCCCGGAGCCGTGCGGAATCGCATTGTGAGTATCTCCCGATGACATTGCAATCGGCTTGCTGGCATCAGGGAGTGCGCGGACATCAGCCGCTGTCGCGGTTGGACGGTGGGAGGAGTTCGAGCACCTGCGCACCGAGAGTTGCTCCGCACGGTGGACTGAGTGGACCCTCGCCCGCCTGAACGATGAGGAGTTCGCCACGCTCAACGCTGCAATATTTCTCGACATGGTGAGCAAAGGTCACGAAATCCGCATCGCGCATCGCTTCGGCGAAACGTGTGAAAATGTCCGACGAGATGACGCGGGGCCGATTCGAGGATCAGTGTCCGACAGCGACTCGCGACCTCGGGCCAGCCGGCGCGTGTCGCCGCCATGCCTGTCAGCAGCAGAAAGCGGTCGCGTCCAGTCGGCTGCCGCGAGGCATGGCGAATCGCAGCCAGCTGCGCGAACACCTGCATCGCTCGCTCCTCATCGTGCGCCACACCACCACCTTTGCTCAGTAAGAACTCAGTGGGAATCCGCAAACAATGCGGAGTCAGTGAGAAATTGAGATCTGCAGCCCATCGTACGCGAGTTCGACGCCGTCCGGCAGTCGGGCGTTCGTCGCCACGTGTTCCAGACGATGCGAAATGTGTGTCAGGTAAGCCCGGCGGGGTTTCACCAGGTCAATCAGTGCCAAGGCCTCGGGGACATTGAAGTGCGTCGGATGCTCTCCTTCCCACCACAGGGCATCGATGATGAGAACCTCCAGGTCGGCCAGTTCGGGCAGGCTCTCGTCCGGAACACGCTTGCAGTCGGTGCAGAAGGCCACGTTCCCGAGGCGGAATCCGAGTACCGGCGTGCCCCCGTGCCAGACGCGAAACGGACGGACCTGCAGGCCCAGCAGATCGAACGGCGCTGGAGCGATGCCACAGAATTCCAGTTGCGGCAGCGAATGCTGATGGTTCCGCTCCTCGGGAGGTGCGAACGCATAGTTGAAGGAGGTCCGCAGTTGTTTCTCGACCGCCGGCTCGCAGTAGAGTCGCACCGGGGCATTGCGCTTGAAGCCGAAGATGCGGAGGTCATCCAGTCCCAGGATGTGATCGGCATGCGCGTGAGTGAAAATCGCTGCTTCTAGCTCGTCGACCCGTTCGCGGATTAACTGAATCCGCAGCTCCGGGGGCGTGTCGATCAGGAAGTTTCCCTCGGGAGCTTGCACGAGGACACCCGTGCGCAGTCGCTGGTTGCGGGGATTGGTGGACGTGCAGACCTCGCAGTCGCAGCCGATCATGGGGACCCCCATGCTGGTGCCGGTTCCCAGCAGGGTCATCCGGGCCGTAGTGGTGGACTCACGCACGTTTCAAGCCTCGTCCCCGGGGAACTCGCTGACGCCATCCGGAGTCACGAGCAGCAGTCCCTCAGTCAATGGGTGGTCCATCTCCACATGGTTTCCGCGCACCTTCTCCCGAATCTGCTGCAGCAACTCCTCCGACTCCAGTCCCACCACGATGAAGAAGTCACGGTTGGGAATTCCCACGGCGAACGCCCCCCCCACGACTTCCCGGACCCGCCGCCGGAATGACTCGCTCAGCACGCGCACGGCATTGTAGGAATCCGGCTGGGCGGGCATCACCATCAGGGGATGCTCCCCACCGCCAGTCACGGCCAACTGCATCGGCTTGCGTTCGAAGTATTCATCCAGGTTCGCCAACGCGATCTCGTGCAACTGTTCTTCGCTGATTCCCCAGGCGTCCGGCAGGGTGTCGCGGATGTACCAGTACGCCTGCGCCTCATCGACGACATACAGGATCATCAGGCCACCGACCCACGGGTTCCCCACAAAACTGGGGAATTGTTCACGCCACACGGGCTCGGGATACAGCATCGGCATGATGCGGTCACGCACCCGCTCCAGTGGCGGTTCCGCCTGGTCTTCCCCCCACTCCTGCACCTGCACGACGGTCGTGAGCACGGGCAGCATGAGCTGCTCGAACTTCTCCGGCGACTGGACGTACGACCGGTAGAAGTTGAACAGGTTGATCTGCGACTGTCCCAGACGCAATTGGAAGTCGTCACCCGGTTCTGAATTCACGAGCGGAAACTTGCGGCGGGCCAACTCGATGACCCGCTCGGCGAAGACCTCTGGAGGATCGGCCGGGTGCGGATGAAAATCGAGTGTCCGGAGGATGTAGCCGACCTTGGCCTCGAGTTCCGGGTCACGCTCGCCCAGATGCACCAGAGTGGCCACGACCACCACCGGCCCCCGACGAATCGCCCACAACCGCCAAGGCACCCGCTCCTTCCGCACGAACGGTCGCTTCCACCACGCCGGGGGGGCATCGAGCCGAGTCAGTCCCTGGAAGCCAACCGAGTCCTCCTCCGATGGGACCGGGCCGGCCGACTTCACTTCTGTGACGGGGCCCAGAAACCGGGTCAACGGGATCAGGTCATCAAGCGCTCGTGCCGCCGCTTCACGACTCCAGGCAGAACAGACCGTCAGCACGGCCGATCCGTCTGCGGGGCTCAGTGTGAGCTGTTCGTCGTCCTCCCGCGTCGTCCACTCTGGTGGCGACCAGAGTCGGTACCAGTTGGCGGGGCCACTTTGACAGATCCAGTCGTGTGGTCCCTGCTCGGCCACGTTGACTCCTCTCCTTCGGCGGGAGTGTCCCGCCGCGCAACCTCAATGTCTGGGGAGTGCCCCGCAACTCTCAGGCACCGCGCGAGACTTCCACGAAAGCCATCCGCAACTCGTGCAGCGATTGGTCGAGCAGTCGGTGCTCGACGTCGTTGAGCTGTCCTTGCGTCTTCTCCTCGAGGACAGCCAGCAGATCGATGAAGTGTCGGGCCAGGTCGATCTGCACGTCGACCTCTTCGCCAGAAGGATTGGGGATCAATCCCATGGCGACCATGGCCTGGGTCGAGAACATTCCGACCAGGGTTGTGAAGTCCGGCTTCGGCAGCCGTGGACGTTCGCGCCCAGCTTCGGCCTCCCGGACAGGACGGTCGGCGCCGCCTGCCGATTCTCGCTGCCGCTGAGCGTCGAGCTGCTCGTTCTCAGCCTTGACTCGTGATTTCCAATCCTCGTCCGCTTTGATCTCAGGCTCTTCGGGCATGATTTTGATCCCGCATCAATCACAGTGTCGGGCTGAAAGCTGGCCCGAGGGCTGAGAATAGGCCCGGGTCTCTGTTGCAGCAACCGACCTCCCTGCTGAAACTGCCTCGAGCACGTCGCGCGACGACTCTACCTGAGACTGGAAGTCACGACGTGGCCAGTGACATGACTGCCGATGAATCAGCTTCTGCGCAGTCGGTCGGCAGTCTCGTGGGGCTTTCGTCGGGGCACGGTTTCGATTCCAGGGGAGTGGCGGCATTAAGTCTATTTGGTGTATCGGCTTGTGGGATTGTGCTCGAACCGGGCGTCGACCGGCATGACCTTTGCGGACGTTGTTCTTCGCGGCATACAGCGTCCGCGAGGACGATTCTTCTGCCACACGAGATAACTGAGAGCGAGTGGGGGTGACCTGGGGGTGTGGCCGGGGCCGGTCTTTGTGGGCTGGCGCCGGGCGAGCGCCCACGCCCCCGGTCACCTTCACTCGCTTCTTTATCGCTGGGCACCACTCGGCACTTCCCGCGCCGGCACAGCGTGATTCTTGCGGACTTCGGCGTGCCCATGCTTGATAAAGAGGGATACAACCCTCGCGTGCTCTTGCAGCACGCTCGCGACGTGCGGATCTTCGGAAGTCTCCCACACGCGGACGCCCCGCTCTGTGTCGTCTGACTTCGTGAGCGTTTTGATCCCGTCCGCGAGGGTTTTGACCTGCCGGTGAATCCTCTCGCCGTGACTCAGCAGAAGACCAAAGACGTCGCGGTCCTCTGCGAACTTGGGGACATTTCGGCCTCCACCAAAACCCGGACCACCGCGTCCCCGGCCAGTGCTTCCCTGGGCGAGCATTCCTTCAGGACAAAGCAGCATCGTAGTGAGTGTGACGGCAACAGCACATTGGCGGGGGCGTGTCATGGCCGGCCTCCTTCTTCACAGGCGTTCACCAATCACCTGTGAATCACCTGTATCGTCCAGACCTGGCGCTGCTGAATCAATTGAGCGTCGGATTGAGCCAGCGGCCCCCCGCAGCGGTGGAGACCCTGGAGACCTTGGTCGGTCCCCCGGACCGAGGGCCCGGCCCTCTGGGCCCGCAACGCGATCGCCCATTGACCCAGTTGATCCGGGGCAATAAACTTCTGGTGCCATGACAGTTAGGGAGAAGGTCCGCACCCGTTCGGCTGATGAGACGGCTGTGTGTCCAGAGGAGGTGACCGAAGATTGGCAGTGTATTAACGAACAGCCTGATGGCCATGCCGACGAAGGTACGGCCGTTTGAGGGGTGATCCTTCCGCAGTGACGGGGCGCGAGCCATCGATTTCCCGATTCGCTTGGCGTCCGGTTCGCCGGTTTCGAACGGGCGATGCGATGAGTCCCGCTCAATCATGTGATGCTCGCTGGCCAAGCCGCTGCCCTTGCAGTTCGGTCGCCAGCGAGTCTTGCGAACACCGAATGAGAACTCAGATCGATGGAACTTCTTGATCGTCTCGGCGACGTCTTTAACGCGATCACGGCATTCGTCGAACGCTGGATCCGTCAGCTGTTTGGATCGTCCAACGAGCGGACGATCGAGCGGGTCGGCTTCCTGCGTGACAAGCACGGAAACGACTCGATCGCGCCGGGTTCGGTGCTGGAACGCATCCGCCGGCTGGAACCGGACTACGAAAAACTCTCGGACGGAGAACTGGCGGGACTGACCGACCAGTTCCGGTCGCGACTCAAAGATGGCGCCGCGCTGGATGAACTGCTTCCCGAGGCGTTCGCGGCCGTCCGCGAATCGGGCAAGCGATATCTGAAGATGCGTCACTACGACGTGCAGATGGTGGGAGGGTACATCCTCCACCAGGGCAAGATTGCCGAGATGGTCACCGGGGAAGGCAAGACGCTCGTCTCGACGCTGCCGGCCTATCTGAATGGTCTTGCGGGCCACGTCCATGTGGTGACGGTCAACGACTACCTCGCCAAACGTGACATGGAATGGATGGGCCCCTGTCACATCGGGTTGGGGCTGACCGTCGGTGCCATTCAGTCCCAGATGCGCCCCAACGAACGCCAGAAAGAGTACGCCTGCGATATCACCTACGGGACCAACAATGAGTTTGGTTTCGATTACCTGCGCGACAACATGAAGCCGACCCGGGATCTGCAGGTGCAGGGCCCGCTCGACTACGCGATCGTCGATGAGATCGACAATATTCTGATCGACGAGGCCAGGACGCCGTTGATCATTTCCGGGCCCGCGCATGACGACATCACCAAGTATCCCAAAGCGGACCATATCGCCCGGCAGTTGCGCAAGGGCGTGGACTTCGAAGTCAAGGAGAAGGAACACACCTGCCATCTGACGGATGACGGGGTGCGGCACGCCGAAGAACTCGCCGGGGTGGAGAGCTTCTACACGGCGGGCAACATGGAGTGGCCCCACCTCATCGATAACGCGCTGAAGGCGCATCACCTGTACAAGCGCGATGTGAATTACGTCGTCGAGCGCGTGGAAGATGGTGGGCTGGGAGTCGTGATCGTCGACGAGCACACCGGCCGCAAGATGCATGGTCGTCAATGGAGCGACGGGCTGCATCAGGCGGTGGAAGCCAAGGAAGGTGTGCCCGTCAAGAAGGTCTCGCAGACCCTCGCCACCATCACGCTCCAGAACTACTTCAAGCTGTACAACAAGCTGTGCGGCATGACCGGTACGGCGATGACCGAAGCCAACGAGTTTTACAAGATTTACGGTCTGGACGTCGTCGCTGTCCCCACCAATCGGCCGATGCAGCGGGTCAATCATCCTGACGTCATCTTCCGGACGGAGAAGGAGAAATGGGATGCGGTGATTGACGAGGTGCGCGAGGTGCACGAAACGGGGCGCCCGATACTGGTGGGAACCGTCTCCATCGAGAAGTCCGAACTGCTCTCGAACAAGCTGAACAAGTACGGCATCCAGCACAGCGTCCTCAACGCCAAGTTTCATGAGCGCGAGGCGGAAATCGTGGCCCAGGCGGGACGCCGGGCGGCCGTCACCATCGCGACCAACATGGCCGGCCGCGGTACCGACATCATCCTCGGCGGCAACCCCGAGCATATGGCCTGGGAGGAACTCAGGCAGCACAAAGGCTACGAGTCCCGGCTGGAGGTCACCAAGGCTGAGTGGGACGCGAAATCCGACGAAGTGGCCGAGCGGGAGGGAATGAAGTCCGAGGGACGCCAGGTCGCCGAGGCCGGCGGACTGCATGTCATCGGCACCGAGCGCCACGATGCGCGCCGCATCGACCTGCAGTTGCGCGGACGTTCGGGGCGTCAGGGAGACCCCGGGTCGAGCCGGTTCTTCCTCTCGCTCGAAGATGATCTGATGCGGATCTTTGCGGGAGAATGGGTCAAGAACATTCTCGGACGGCTGGGCATGCAGGACGGGGAGGCCATCGAGAGCGGCCTCGTCACGCGGCAAATCGAGAAGGCCCAGAAGCGTGTCGAAGAACGTCACTTCGAGAGCCGCAAGAACCTGCTGGAATACGATGAAGTGATGGACTTCCAGCGGAAAGAGGTCTACTCCTACCGCCAGCGCATTCTCGACGGGGCCAACTGTCGAGACCTGATCCTCGATATGATCAATCGGCAGGTCGAAAAGTGGACGGCTCACTTCCTCTCCGACAAGTACCGCTGGGCCACCAGTGCCGGCTGGGCGTCGCAGGTCATGGGTGTCCTGGTCGAACCAGGCGACCTGGAAGGAATGACCAGGGAGCAGATGGTCGTCTACCTGACGGAGGAGGCTGAACGGCAGGCAGACGATCTCATTCACGAGCAGCTCGAAGAAAACCTCCCCGACGGAACCGATCAGCGGGACTGGAGCTGGCAGGCCCTCTCGCAATGGGCAAACCGCCAGTACGGACTGAATACGAACGACCGCGAGCTGAAGCGAATCGGCCAGGAAGACGCCACTGATGGGGAGATCAACCGCGCTGCTCTCCACAACTATCTGTACGGTCGGGCTCGGGAGGCAATCGCTCGTGTGGAGTTCTCGGGCCTCGATCCCATTCTGGCCGAGGACTTCAATCGCCGCACCCTTTGTGCCTGGCTGCAGCATCAGTACGGTGTCGAGGTCACACCCGAGGAGTTTGCTGCGCTGGACGATCCCGCCGAGGTGACCGAGCTGGCCCGCGACCGCCTGCGCACCGCGTATCGCGAGCAGGAAATCAAGTTCCCCGTCGCTGTTGGTATGACGCGGTTCCTCGGAGATCGAGGCCACAGCGATCGTGAGGGGCTGATTCGCTGGGTCAACGACCGCTTCCGAACGTCACTGACTCCGGATGACCTGAAGGAGAAGCAACGCACAGAAATCGAACAGCGTTTGCTGGAATGCAGCCGTGGGTATTTCCCGAAAAACGGATTTCTGGACACCCTGGACGACCGTTTGAAGCGAGCGTATGGCGAGAACGGCCACACGCCCCGGGAGCACGTGCTGGATGGTCCGGCCTTGAACGAACTCGTGACGGCGGCCCGGCAGGCATTGGACGTGGAACTCGACCCGACTCGCCTGGAGGGGCTGGATCGGGACACCGCGCGGCAGGAATTCCTGCAGCATTTCGACAGTCGTTTTCGGCCCGAGTTGGGCCATGCCGAGCGGGCGCTGCTGCTGGATGTGCTGGACCATGCCTGGAAAGAGCATCTCTACTACATGGATCATCTGCGGCAAGGCATCGGCCTGGTCGGATACGCGCAGAAGGATCCCAAGGTCGAGTACAAGCGCGAAGGCATGAAAGCCTTCGAGGCCATGTGGGACGGAATTGGTGAACGGGTGACGAGCGCCATCTTCCGCCTCGAGAAAGAGAGCCCCCAGTTCGTGGGCGGTCTGTGGGAGATCACGGGGACCGTGCACCAGGAGGCCTCGCGGGCCGCCGAGGAGTACTCACCGCAGGAGTCATCAGGCCAGGCGGGTCAGCCGGCACTGGAGCCAGGCCAGCAGGCCCAGGTCATCGATCCGATCCGCAACAAGCAGCCGAAAGTCGGTCGCAACGACCCGTGCCCCTGCGGCAGCGGAAAGAAATACAAGAAGTGCCACGGAGTCGGCTGAGAGCTGTCCCTCTGCCGGGGGACCGCGCAGACCGGCACCCGAACACCTCTGGGCAGACCCGCGTAAGGGACACGACTGGTTAGTGCTCTCAGGCCGAGCTGCCGTACAGGCGACTGTACAGCCCTTCCAGTCGTCCATCCTCGACGAAGCAGACATACACGAACTGCCCATCGCGGCTCTTCCAGGCGGTATTGGGAACCGGTACGTAAGAGATCCCTGACAGAGACAGTCTGGAGTTGGCGGGTTGATCTGCCAAGGCCGAGGCTCGCACGATCATCAGGTATCCCCGGGTCCGAGTCTGGGCACCGGCGTCGAACGGGACGATGGCGGCATCGTGCTGTTGGTCACCATTCAGGTCCAGCCCCGTCGCCTTCTGCCCCAGCATCCCGTTCCACGCTGTGTCGGGTAGCGGGATCGCAAAGCTGTCATCAAACGCATCGAGACGGCCCCACATCAGCAATCCGTCGGCCACGGGGAGCGAAGCACGGACCTCGTCCAGCGTCAGGGCCGGCGGCTGGCTGGGCCAGACCAGCCACGTTGCACACGCCAGCAGCAGTCCGGCTGCCGAAACCAGCATGCCCCGGCGCGAGCCGAGCCAGCGACCCCGGTGCGGAGACTTCGCCGGCGAGACCGGGGAGCGTGCATCTGCCAGCGTTGCCAGCAATTGTCCCTTGAGACCGACCGGTACTACGACCTGACGCATCGCGGCTCCGACGATTCGATCGAAGTCCTGCTGAGATTCAAAAGCCGTCTGCCAGTCTTCGCCCGAGCCCAGATCACGAAGGGCCGACGCCAGACCCTGATCGTGCAGGTCCTCTGAGTCGGGACGGACCGCGTCCAGCAACTCGCGAAGATTCGGATGATCTGGCCGGTCCGACATGGGAAGGTGGGGGTGACGTGGATCAGGTTTTCGAAATCGTGTCTGGCTGGGCGGCCGAAATCAGTTGTCGGCGGAGGTACCCCTTGCCGCGGGACAAACGGCTCATGACCGTCCCGACGGGAATGTCCAGGTGCTGGGCGATCTCCTGATAGCTCATCTCGTTGAAGTAGAACAAGATCAACGGAAGCCGATAGTCCTCCGGAAGTTGCTGGACTGCCCGCTGCAAGGCCTCCTCGTCAATCGCCGTGTCGAGGCTGGAGGCCTGCTCATCAATGCGTTCCTCGAAGGGCAGTTCCGTAACGACCTCCTGCCTTCTGCGGCTCCTCAGGTAAGAGTTCCTCACAATGGTGAGCAGCCAAGACCGCGCTTTGCCGGCGTCCCGCAACTGCTCAAGTTTCT
Organism: uncultured Planctomycetaceae bacterium; assembly: GCA_963715185.1. Classification (GTDB taxonomy): domain Bacteria; phylum Planctomycetota; class Planctomycetia; order Planctomycetales; family Planctomycetaceae; genus CAVPPT01. Next base: position 161,566 of record CAVQRG010000002.1, on the reverse strand, counting down.
GCTGAGCCGTGAGAAACGCCTGCTGTGTCAAATCCTCAGCATCCGCCTGCGACCCAGACAGCCGATAGGCGAATCGATAGATGAGCTCGTAATGCTCTTCTACCAAGCGACTTATGACACCAGCTCGGCTGTCATCCGCAGCGGCGTCAGTAACAGAATGATCCATCAACAGTCCTGAATATTCCCAGTTTCCTGCCAAGGCTTGCTAAGAGGGCGGGGGCCGGTCTCCGGCAGATATTGTTCACTGTTCCTCGCTCCGCGGCAACGCCCTTGTGATTTCGATTGGCCGGATTGCCCGTTCGGACTATACTCCGCCCCCCTCCAGAGACCTCCCCCGATCGAATTTCTGGCACTCCATCCGGAAGGACACGGATCGATGTTCGTTGCGCGCCGACTCCTGACAGTCGCCCCACTACTGGCTCTGTTGGCTCTGTTGCTTGCTTTCGCGGGCTGCCAGAGCTCTGGCCTGCTTCATCCCCGCAATACCTGGAAACTGAATCGAGGACCGGCTTTGGACGAGGATGCCTACTTCTCGATCTCCGATCCCATCGGCGACGAGGCTCCCGCCGCCGCCCTGACCGATCATTCGTCTGAACGCTGATCTGCCCAATCGCAGACCAGTGACCTCGCGGCCCGCGGCGACATCCCCGGTGCGACAGGCGGCCGGTAAGTTCGCGTTGTCGCTGAAGCAGGTGTCTGATAAGCTCCCGGCCCCTTCCCCGGGTGATTCGGCGTGTCAGCGGCGTTCTCAAGCGCCGCACAGCCGATCTTGCACCTCGGGGAATTCCGCTCGCTGCGTTCAGGGAGGAACGCGATGTTCAATTCGCCGCGCCGTCACCCGCTGCAGACCTTTCGATTCTGGTTCTTCACACTGGGGGCCGTCGCGGTCACCGTTGCCTGGCGACTCGAACTGCTCCCCTTTGAACAGGCCATGTGGGGCATCTCTCGTCCGGCGGAGGATGTCTTCGTCGCCGTCGATCCCACAACAGATGCCGATACCTGGGGCGGCTCGCAGACCGAAGTTTCCGGCAGCACCGACGAGTCTCCCTTCTTCACGGCTGGGGATGAGTCTTCCTCCAGCGACATCAATCCATTCGCGGCAGAGCAGAGGGCCGCGGTGTCCGTACCCCGTCCCCGAACGGACGGGCCCGCGGCCAGACAGGTAGCGGCAACGTCGCTCCCGTTGTCCGTCAGTCCCACTACTGAGCTTCCGGAGCTTGTACAGGCTGACTCGCCGGGGGCCGCGACGGATGACTGGTGGGGCGCATCGGCTGCCTCCGCCGACAACGAGGGTTCTGGTCCTCGACCCGCCACGCCCGCGGGTCCCGCGACACCCGACAGTGCTGAGATCGTGAAGGTTGCGAGTCGCGAGTTTGCATCCCCCACAGGCGACAGTCCGGTAGTCATACCCGCCGCGGCGTCATCGCTGGCAGGCAGCTACGACTTCAGTCAGATCGACGCCCTCATTCAGTCGGCGCAGCGAAGGCGAAGTGGAAGCACACCGGGAACTTTCGCGGCTGTACTGGCAGCGCCCCGAACTGCGGCCTGAACTGCAGGATCGCCTCGACCAGCTCGCGCGGCGCATCTACTTCATGCCCCAGCCTCACTACATGGACCCGTACGTCGTTCAGCCTGGCGACTTGTTGCAGAACGTGGCCCGCAACTACGAGATTTCGTGGCAGTACCTGGCAAAACTGAATCGTGTGCACCCGCAGAAGGTCCGGGCGGGACAGGAGTTGAAGGTGATCAAGGGGCCTTTCTCGGCCATCGTGGATCTCAGCGATTACGAGCTTACCATTCACGCGCATGGTTACTACGTCGCCCGGTTTCCCGTGGGTGTCGGGAAGGATGGGTCCACTCCCATTGGCGAGATGACCGTGCAGGAAAAGCTGCAGGATCCTACCTATTACGGGCCCGACGGCGTCGTGGCCCACGATGACCCGGAGAACCCTCTGGGCGAACACTGGATCGATATCGGCAACAGCTTTGGCATTCATGGGACGACCGAGCCCGACTCCATCGGGCAGAGCCTGTCCCGTGGCTGCGTGCGGTTGCGCAACGAAGATGTCGCGGTCGTTTACGATCTGCTGACGATCGGATCGAGCGTCCAGATTCGCGAGTGAACGCGGCAGGCACTCCACGCTTCGGGTCTCTGATCAAGGCGCGTCGGACGGACCCGTTGTGGACCCCGCCGCCTCGTACCAGGCGAGCAGCTCTCGAAATGGGGGCGTGAACGACTCCGGGTGCTGAGCCATCCGCGATCTCAGTTCGTCTAGTCCCAGCCATTCGATGTCAGCGATCTCGTCGGCAGCGGGATGCGGCGGCGAGTCGGTCGTACAGCGATAGAGACGGGTATGCTCCCAGGCGGTCTGCAGTCCGGCGGGGAGAGTCACCAGCGTGACGAGCGGCTCGCAGAGCCCCAGTTCCTCCTGCAGTTCGCGTGTCGCAGCCTCATCGTAGCTTTCGCCCGCATCGACGTGTCCCGAAGCCGAGGACGTATACGCCAGCGGAAACTCATCTTTGGTCGCGGCGCGCAGCTGGACGAGTATCCGTCCGTCGGGGCGAAAGACCCAGATGTGCACGGCCCGATGCCGGAGTTGGCGGCGGTGGATCTCGGCCCGCGTCATGGTCCCGACGACGCGATCCTCGTCATCGCACACATCCAGCAGTTCTTCGTCGGGCATCGATTGGACCATTGTTGCGTGTCCCTCCCGCCTGTCGGCATGTCGTTTGCGAGAACGTCTGAGCTGCGAACCAGATGTCGGCCATGGTCCTCAGCTTGATGGCCCGGCATCCACGCGTTTCACATTCGTTGATGCCTGCAGGATACACCCATGATGCCAAATGACCACACGATGGCTCGTCGCGCCTTTCTCAACCGCGTCGGTCAGGCATCGCTCGCAGGAATCGTGGGCACCTTCGGCGGCAGACAACGAACACAAGCTGGGACATCCGGGGATCGGCTGCACTTATCTTCGTCGAAGCTGCGAATCGGGACAAACCTGGCTCCTTCGGTCCGCTGGAGTCCGTGGTGGCCTGATGAAAACGCTGCCCTTCGCATTTCCGACTGGTTCACCGATGATTGGCGTGGTGTCGAGACCGACGAGCGCGGTTATCCACTCACGACGCCTGTGCAGACACTCATCTTTCACGACATCGACAGCCCTGCTCCCGGGGCAGACAGTTACCCGACTGGCGACTACATCATCACCTGGGAGGGAACGGCCGCGCTCGATGTGAAGTTCGACGCCCGCACGATCTCGCGTGAGCCCAATCGCCTGGTGGCCCGCGTCGATCGGGCGACGGAATCCGGATTTCTCCTTCGCGCTGCCTCGGGCGATCTGCGGAATCTGCAGATCGCGATGCCCGCCGGGTGCCCGAAGCCTCGTGAGATTCTGTCTGACTACGAGGTGGTTCGCTTCATGGACTGGCTCGGTGTCAACCTCGAGCGTTCCGAGCCACTGACGTGGGAGAACCGTCCGCAGCCCGGCAGTCTGCGACGCTTCGAGGGGGCGAGCGCCGAATACGCCATTGAGGACTGTGTGAAGCTGGCCAACGATGTCGGTGCCGAACCGTGGTTCTGCATCCATCACACGGCCGACGAGACGTATATCCGCGGGTTCGCGGAGTACGTGGCCGAACACGCGCAATCGCAGAAGGTCTATGTGGAATGGTCCAACGAGTGCTGGAACGTTGGCTTTCCTCAGGGGCGCCACTATGTGTTCGGCGGATTCGGTGACTGGCCTGAGGAAATCGCTCGGGACGCGGCCCGCGCCTTCCGCATCTGGCGGGAAGTGCTCGGAGACCGTGTGGTCCGTGTCGCCGCATGCCAATTGCACAACCCCTGGGTGGCGCAAGTCCTCAGCCAGACCTTGCAGGGAGAATTCGACGTCCTCGCCCCCGCCGCGTATTTCGGATTGCCCAACCCCGAGGAAGACGGAATTCCCATTCCCCGCACGGCCGCAGCAATGCTTACGGCCTGTATCGATTCACTGCGCGGGGGTGAGGTCCCGGAACTGCATCAGATCCATGCCACGTTGGCCCGTCGCTGGGGCAAGGGAATTGTGGCCTATGAGGGAGGACAGCATCTGATGCAGCCCGCCATCCTCGAAGACCCGCGGCTGGTGGCCCAGATGTTCCGCGCACAGTCTCTGCCAGAGATGAAGACCGCCTACCTCGAGAACCTCCAGCTTGTCGAAGCCATGGGTTACGAACTGTTTTGTCACTTCACCTTCGGAAGTCTGTGGGACAAGTACGGCTGTTGGGGGATCACCTCTCATCAGGACGTCGGCTCGCCCAAACAGGACGCGCTGCGCGAGTTCCTCGGCCGGGCCTGAGCCCGTGGGCACACGATGTCCACTGGCGGCGTGCAGCAGCGGTGATCAGGGTTTCTCGGCATCCGCGCAGCGGCAGACCATCTGACCACAACCGGGGCACCCTGCGCTGTACTTGTCGAGCACGGCCTGCTGAAGATCGATTCCCGCCACGTTGGCGATGGTAGCCAGCCAGGCCAGGACATCAGCGAACTCGGCCGCCAGCTCCTCCCGGGGCGACCCGTCGCGCAGAGCGGCGGCGAGTTCACCAACCTCCTCCATCAGCCACATGAAGGTCCCTTCGACGCCGCGCGCTTCGTCTTTGCGCGAGTACATGGTGTTGATCAGTGACTGCAGGTCTCTCAGCGAAAACGTGCACTGTTCTTCGTTTGACATCTGTTTAGGCATGCCTTGGGGGTGACCGCGACCGTCGCGGGGAGATTACCTCAGACCGCTCAGCGAGGCGACCCTGCCATCACTGGTGCGGGACGTCGTGGGCAGGACTCGAGGACTGTTGCCTGGCTTGCTCCAGCTCGTCCCGCGCGTCTTTCAGAGATTCGTCGAGGCTGAGCGCGATCTCGAAGTGGTGGATCGCTTGCGGCCAGTTCCTCGTCGCTGCGTACGCCTGTCCCAGCAAGTGATGGGTGGCCGGTTCGCGGAGGTCGCAGTAGGTGGCTTCGAGGCCCCAGTGAACGGCAGCGGGCCAGTCTTCCGCGTCGAAGGCCAGTTGCGCGAGTTTGCGGCGGACCAGCCCGTCGTCCAGATCCTGGCTCGCCAGTCCTTCAAGCACTGGTCGCAGGGCTACCTGGTCATGCTGACGGACGAGGACGGCAGCCAACTGGCGCAGGAAGCGCCGCTCCAGGGGAAACGTATCGACACCGGCCTGAAGCACGTGACGCGCCTCGTCGAGACGGTCGGCCGCCAGATGAGCATTCGCCAAGGCCTCAACCACTGCGGGGTGAGGCCGCTGGGAATCGAAGGCGGCCGCCAGTCGCGTCAGATCCTTGGCTGCCCCGCCGAGGTCCGCAAGATCGTCCGGCAGTGGTTCTCGACCGCGGGCGATCCGGTCGACATGGTCTTCCAGGAAGTTCCGGTAGCCCTGTTCCAGCCGCACCAGGTCGACGCCGCACACCTCGCGAATCGCCTCGGGGGTCGAGAGGTTCCGGCCAAACGCCTCCAACAGCCGGGCGAGCGCGTCTTCGCCGTAATTGCGCAGCGATGTAGTCCGCATACAGCGAGCTTTGGCAGTAGGCCATCTGCCAGTCGCTGGGGCCTTGAGGCTGCTGGAATCCACGGTTGATGGTCAGCAGGTCAAAGGTCTCCCCCGCGGGGACTCGCTCGAGGAGCAGGTCCAGCCACTCGTCCGGATATGCTCCTTCGACCCGGACTGCGAGGGCTTCAGTATACCAGTGGGGAATGTTGAAGTCCGTCTGTTGCAGCGTGAGGATGTGGACGAACTCGTGACGCAGCACCCGTGCCCAATTGAAGGGTTCCGGGGCGGAATGAGGAGATGCGAGCGCGATGATCAGGCCCGTCGAAGCGCCAATCGTCTGGATCCACGGCAGGCCGACCATGCGGGCACTGAACCACTGATGGGCACTGTGACCCTTGGCGGGTCCATAGACTTCGACCTGCGTCTTCCCTGGTGGCTCGAACCCGAATTGGCCGGTCAGCTCGGTGTAGATGCTCTCGAGATAGTCAGACATCGCCTCACCGAGAAGCCGCTCGTCTTCCGGAACCCGGATGAGAAAGTGTGCCGTCTCGATCGTGATGTAACTGTCGAGAACCTCCATCACCTTGCGCATGTTATGCACGCGGACGTGATAGGGATCGGCCTGGAATGCTGAGTCCAGGATCTTGCGGGCTTCCACCAGGCGTCCGGTCCGCATCGCCAGGAGCCCCAGCGCGGTCCGCGGGGCAGACAGTTGCGGCATCACCTCGATGGCACGCACCAGGACCCACTGTGCGGCCTCGTACTTTCGCCGGGCATCGAGGAATTCGCCCAGGCAGGCCAGGAACTCACCCGGACTCGGATTCTGCCCGAGCACGTCCGCACACACGCGATCGAACCTCGCGCCTGCTGGAGCCCCCTGGTTGCTTGAGGACAGTTCCCCACTGAGAACCCGCTGGCAGATGCTCAAGACCCGGAATTCCATCGAGGGCGAGGTAGCAAGTGGCCTCACGGGCGCGCGTCCGTTGATCGACGGGGTTGATCCGGCTGGCCTCCTGCAGGCGCGCGAGAGCCGACTGCGGATCTCCACCACCGAGCTGAACATCCGCGGCGAGTCGTAACGCGGAGGGGAGCCGATCGTTCAACGCCAGAGCCTTGTCGGCAAGTTGCCGAGCCTCGGAAAGGTCGTGTTCCTGCAACGCGGCCTGTCCGAGCGCCACGTAGGCCTCCGCCGCGTGCGGATTGATCCGGAGTGCCGCCTGCAGCTCGGGAATGGCCTGGGGGCGGTTATATTTCTCGAGCAACAGCTCACCCGACATCAGGGACGCCTGCCAGCAGTCCTTATCGCTGGCGAGTGCATCGGGACAGAGCGTGTTGACGACGAAATCATAAATGGACGAGACGCCCTTCCAGCGTGCGTATTCGAGTGACCCCTCCGCAACGAGCAGGAGCGTCTCCGCGTCAGTGGGCTGCTTCCGATTGTAGAACCGCACACACCAGAGATATCCCGCAAGCGCCTCATCGAACTTCCCGGCCTCCCGCGACAGATGGGCCTTGATCAGGCGGGCACCGATGGCGTCCGCATCCAGTTCGATCGCGCGTTCGGTGCTCAAGGTGGCGGCGGCATGCTCGCCGCGCAGGTACTCCAGTTCGGCGAGCCGGGACCAGAGTCGTGGTTCTCCCGGTTGCCGCTCGAGCTCCGCATCGATGACTTCCCGCGCCTGCTCCCACTGGCCGATGGACTGGCAGGCCCGGCTGCACGTGAGTGTGGCCTGCGTTCGCAGAGGAGCGATGACATCCTGGGCGCTGAGGATCTCGCGACACAGGCGCTCTGCCGCTACGTACTCCCCGCGCTGGCAGAACACGTGGGCCTCCCGAACCCGATCGGAGTCGTCAGCTGCGCCCGTCCCGGCCAGCCCACAGCAGAGGACGAGGGCCAGCACCGTCCGCTGCTGCCCGCCATGATGATCAGTAATCGCACCGCTCACGAGCCGGTATCCTGTTCGAAGTGTGAAGGCATGTCTCGCTTCAATTGTCGCTGATGAACGACCCGAAGTCAGGTCCGACACGGCTGCGGCGGCGTGAACTGGCCCAATCTCTCTCAGCGGGATGTCACAGCACACGAGCAATGCTCATCGTCAGCAGCCTGCACGACATCGATTCAGGCAGTCCGGTCGCGCGGCCCGGTGGGCGACAGATTGCCAGATTTTGCCGGCCGAAGTACAGTCGGTGACGAGATGCGCTCGAGTAAGCGTCGAACTCGCTGCCGCCAAGCGTCAGGCAACCAGGTCTTGTTCCTCTCACCAATGAACCGCCATGTCCAGCACCGAAATGCCAGCCGTGGGGACACGTGCCCCGGCCTTCAAGCTTCCCTCATCGACCGGGACGCCGATCCGTCTCAGTGAGTTCAAGGGCGAGAAGAACGTTGTGTTGTACTTCTATCCGCGGGACAACACGCCGGGGTGTACACAGGAGGCGTGCGACTTTCGCGACGAGTTCGCGGGCTTCAAGCGAAACGACACCGTCGTGCTGGGCATCAGTACCGACAGCGTTGCCTCGCATGTGAAGTTCGCCGACAAGTTCGAACTGCCCTTTCCGCTGCTGGCCGACGAAGACCATGCCGTGGCGGAGAAGTACGGTGTGTGGGTCGAGAAGAAGAACTACGGCAAGACCTATATGGGTCTGCAGCGAGCCACTTTCTTGATCGACAAACAGGGAAAGGTCTCAGCGGTCTGGGACAAGGTGAAGGTTGCCGGCCATGTGGCAGAGGTCGCTGCGGCACTGGCCGACCTGGAGTAGGTGCGTTCGCCATCTTCGCGTCCGACCGTTGCTGCCGGGCGCCTGGTGACCGTAGTCCCTCTCTGGGACCGGCGTGTTGTGTGTGGTGGCCTGGCGTCAGGCCGCCCGACGCTTCACGCGAGTGTGCGGAAGGTCGGCTCCACACAGACCCTCGGGGCTGCCGTCCCACTGATGTTCGGCGACGCGTTCGAGGATGGACTCGGCGACACGCAGTGCCTCACAGGCCTCAACACCGTCGACTTCAGGAGATGCGCCCGTCAGCACACAGTTGACGAAGCTGCTGATTTCGGCCGTCAACTGGTCGACCTCCTCCAGCGCGGGACGTTCGATCGCGATGAAGTCACCGAACACCGCCTGTTTGAGGGTGTCGATGTTGGCGTCGGGACGTTGAGCCAGGTCGTAGGGCAGCTCGCCGTTCAGCAGTCGCGCGGAAGGCCGATGATGCGTGACTTCCCGCGTGTGCAGGTTGGCGGTGACGCACCCCTGTGGCGACCAGACCTGCAGCGAACGGCAGAACTCAGGCGAGACGCGATTGGCGACGAGGTCGGCGATGCAGCCGCTCTCGAAGCGCAGCCGGGCCTGCACCGCGTCTTCCCGTCCTCCCAGCAGGGAGGCGCCGAACGCCTCCACGCCGACGACACCCGAGTCGGCCAGTCGCAGGACGAGGTCGATGTCGTGAATCATCAGGTCATGAACGGCCCCGATATCCATGGACCGGAACGCGTAAGGGCTGAGCCGCTCGGCTCGGATGTAACGGGGCTGCGCCGTTCGAGCAAGCGTCTCCTGGAACGCGGGATTGAAGCGTTCGATATGTCCCACCTGCAACAGTGTCCGCCGCTGTCGGGCCATTAACACCAGCGCATCACCATCACTGACGGTCCCTGCCAGGGGTTTCTCGATGAGCACCGGGATGCCACGCAGCAAAAAGTCACCGGCCACACGACGATGCAGGAAGGTGGGGACCGCGACCGACGCGGCGTCGACCCGGTCGAGCAGGTCGCGATAGTCAGCGACCCATTCCGCATTCCAAGATTCTGCGATCGCCCGGCCTTGAGATTCGTTCGGATCGGCGACGGCCACCAGAGAGACCCCGGGGAGTCCCGCGGCAATCCTCGCATGGTGCCGGCCCAAAGCCCCCACGCCCACTACGGCATATTTGAGATCAGTCATCCTGCACGCCTTTCTTCGTCGGCCCGGTTCGATGAATCGTTACGCAAGGCCTCCCGGCCGCGGCCGAGCTTGCCGCGACTCTGAGTTTCGATAAACGTCAGCAGCCGCATCAGTTCCAGCGGCAGAACTCCTCCGAGCTGTTCAGCAAAGTAGTCGCGAACCTTGTCGAGTCGCTGATGCTCGCGGAACAGCAGCCGGAAGGCCGCCCGGATCAGGCGGATGCTGTCTTCGGAGATGCCAGCCCGACGCATGCCGACCAGATTCACCGTCCGCAACGAGGGGTTGTCGGAGCCTGCGGCCAGCAAGTAGGGAGGAATATCATGCGGGACACGGCAGCCACCGCTGACGAACGCCAGCGTGCCGATCGTCGCGAAATGGTGCACCACGGTATTGCCGGAAATGATGGCCCGGTCATGCACGTGCACATGGCCCCCCAGAAGCACACCGTTCACGAGGATGGTGTTGTTGAACACATGGCAGTTGTGCGCCACATGCGCGTTCGCCATCAGCAGGTTGTTGTTGCCGATCCGCGTGCAGCCATCTTCCTTGGCGGCTCCCCGATTGACGGTCACACCCTCGCGAAACTGGTTGTCGTTGCCGATGAGCGTCCGTGTGTCGTCATCGGTGTAGCTCACATCCTGGGGCTCACCCCCAATCACGCAGCCTGGCAGAAACCGGTTCCCTTCACCGATCGTGGTGTGGCCGATGATGGTGACATGGCTCTCCAGCCGGCAGTTGTCACCGAGCGTGACGTGGGGGCCGACGAGCGAGAACGGGCCGATCAGACAGCCGTCTCCGATTTGCGCCTGGGGATCGACTACAGAATGAGGTGAAATCAAGCTGGCCATCGTGGCAATCCTGTCCGGGATGCTGCTCGTGAATGGAGATTGAGGTTCAACGGGGGCGTGGGCCGTGTCCGTGAGGGTCTACGCCACGGACTTCGTGTGGGGACAACAGTCGGGATGAGCGACCCGCAGGTTGCGGACCAGCTCGTGAGTGTGACGGTGGCCCGATCGCTGGGCACGAAAGCGACCGACCAGATCACAGCCGATGAGAGCCAGGTCGCCGATCGCGTCGAGAATCTTGTGCCGCGCACACTCGTCCGGTGTGTGCAGGCGATTGTCCAGCACCCCCTGTGGCCCGAAGACGAGGAGGTTCTGCGGCGTCATCCGCAGGCCGTAGCCCTGTTTCTGCAGAGCGGCGACTTCGTCCTCCAGCACAAACGTTCTGGCGAAGGCGACCGCGTCCAGAAAGGTCTGTGGCGTGATGGACACCGTTGCCGACTGCGTCGGGATGTACGGGTGGCCGTAATCGAGCTCATAAGTGATCGACAGCGATCCATCGGGTGCCGCCGCTGCCGAGATCTCTGTACGGTGATCCAGTTCGAACACCTGCACCTTGTTGCTGACGACCAGTCGCTTCCGCGGCGCGCCCTGCTCGTCGATCCCGGCGTTCAGCAGGGCATCGACAAAGATCTGTGCGGAGCCGTCTCCGGCCGGAGGTTCCGGGGCATCCAGCTGCACCAGACAGTTGTCGATCTGCAGGCCCGCGAGCGAGGCCATGACATGTTCGATGGTCTCGATCACGGCAGCGCCCCGGGCGATGGCCGTGCGTCGGGGACGCGGCACGACCGCATCGATCACGGCCGGAACGGGACAGCTCTCCGCAAGGTCGACGCGCTGAAAGGCGATGCCGAAGTCTTCTCCTGCCGGGAGAAACCGCAGGGAAACGTCTGCGCCTCCGAACAGTCCGACGCCCTTGACCGAGGCCGCGCGTGAAATCGTGCGTTGATTCCTCAGGGGAACGAGATGCTCATGGGAAATGGACATGATCGCCGCCTGGTGGGCCGAGCACTGGCCGCCTCGCAAATATCAGCGTGGGGCCGCCGATGCCGCATCGGTCGGACCCTCGTGCATCGGGAAACGTTGCTCGGGACCCCGAGATGGAAGGTCTGCCGCCATGCACAGCTGGATTCGTGGTCCCGCAGTGGGAAACGCAACGGCACGGACAGATCCCAGGATCTGCCCGTGCGTTGACGTTCCATGATCGGCAGCAGGGAGCTCCGACTACTTGGCGCCCTGGTAGGTGCGGTTCAGGTAGTCGAGCACGGGCTGAGTGATGTCATCCTGTCCGCGATTGAAGACCACCTGGCGATTCATGCTCTGCAGCACGGCCTGGGGGTTTTCGGCCTCTTCAACCTTGGCGCGGTTGAACCGCATGATCAGGGTGTAGTTGAAGTGCTGAGCATACAGCTGGACGGCCTTCTGCGTTTCCAGGTAGACCTGCTTGTAGATTTCGGATTCCTTCCGCAGGAAGTCGCGCTGCTGGACCTTCCGGAAGCTTTCGAGATCGGCCTGCTTCTGAATCATGGCCTGCTCGATCTGCTTGAACTCAGGACTGTCCTGCTTGAGCTGACCGCTCTGGGCCTGCTGCTGCAGCTGCTGCATCTCTTCGATCATCGCCTTGGCCTGGGCATCGCTGCGTTCGATCTCCGACTGCAGCTCCTCGCGCAAGGCCTTGAACTTGTCATACTCCTTGAAGACGTAGGCCATATCGATCAGGCCGACCTGGTGAGGTTTGGCATCGGCTGAGGTCGACTGACCCTGAATCGTCTCGGAAGCGACGAACAGGCTCGCCAGCATGGCGACCGCCAGTGCACACATGATGAGTTTCTTCACGGCCTTCGCACTCCTTTGCATTGCCGATTCGACCCTCCGGGGTATGGCAGACAGCACCCGGGGAGTCATGGATTGAGGTGAGCGCCCGATCGGGCTGAGAGGTTGGTTGGCTCTCTGTCGTCGGCCGTTTGGTGACCGAGCGGGCGTATTGTGCACACCCGCCGATTCCGGTCAAGATGAGCCGATTCACCTTTCGGAAGTCCGGCAGTTCCTGCCGCACCGACGGAAGGCACGCCCGCTGCCCTCGTCCTGACCGTCCGATTCGAGGCGGACCGGCTGTCACGGCCAACGCCGTTGACCGGGAAGACTGTGTGCAACGCGTGTCTGATTAATGGCTTAGGGGTGGCGCGTATTGTTGGTTCGGTCCTCGCATAAGGCGGGATTCTCGCGTTGGATTCCGGCCTGATCGACGCCTCAACACCGGGGCCCGATCGGTCGTTGGCCCCTGTCAGTTTCTTGGACTTTTCGGGAGGAGCAGTATGGTCTGCCGCAAACTTCGCCCGCTGGCCGGCTGCCTGGCTCTGTGGGCGTTCACGGTCACGGTCGAGATTCGGGCCGACGACCTGGTCCAACGTCTCGAACGGGCTGCTCCGGGGGACGTACTGGCGCTGCCCCCTGGTCTGGTCACGTCTCCCCTGTCGCTCGCTCACGCACTGACGCTGCGGGGTCATGACCCGCAGGTCTGCATCGTGGATGTGACGTCAAACCAGCCCGCCCTCACGATCACAGCGCGGGAACCTGTAGTCGTCGAGGGGCTGACGATTCGCTGGCAATTGGCCACGAGTGATCGCAGCGAGACCCCGCCCACGGCCCTGTTCGTGAAGGACTCCACTGTCACGCTGCGCCGCTGCCACCTTATTGCTTCGGGTAATCACAAGCGCTCTCCTTCGGCGATCCTCGCCACGGGATTCTCGAACCTCGTTCTCGAAGAGTGCCGGTTTGAAGGTTTCGAATTCTCAATCGGCATCGAAAGAGGAGCGGAAGCCACGATCAGTGATTGCGTCGTATCGAACCCGGGGCACTGTGGGATCAGCGTCTATGCCGGCTCGAAAATGGAGGTCGCCCGGACAATCGTCACCGGTTCCGAATTTCATGGTATTCGCTCCACCGGCGGAACGCTGGACGTTCACGACTGCCTGATCATCGAGAACGCCAATCGAGGCGTGTACCTCGGCAACAAGAGTGCTCACGGGCGGATCAACAACAACGTCATCCTGGGGAACGGCACCGGTATCAGCGGGTTTGCGCGGTCGAACGTGACCATCGAGCATAATGTGATTGCAGGTTCCAGCTACGCCGGCGTCGATGCCCGTGATACCTGCCTCCTGAAGGTCAGGCACAACATCTTCACCGACAACACACGTGGATTCGTGCTGTTCACCGAAGCCGGTCGAAACGCTGTGCAGCTCGGCTCCAACAGCTTCTGGGAGAATCAGTCAAACGTGGAGAATCTGGCAGGGACCGTCGACCTCGTGCTTGCCGACCCGGCTTTCGCTCATGCCGATGAGGGGGACTTCACCACCGCGCTGAGTCAGCGAACTCCGGAGGGCTATGGACTGACCGACCCTGCGCCGATCCAGCAACTGTGGAAGTCTTGGACTGACCTCGCCCGCGCGCCGGAATGACTTCCGATTCGGTCCAGTGGCACGGATCCCGGCCGCCCTGTGCCGCCTGGCAGCGGCACACACAGGCCCTTACAGGTTCAGCGGATGTCGAACACAATTCGCCGATACCGAGTCAGCCGAGGCGCACCTTCGTCGGTCACTTCCAGCACGACATGCACCGACGGCGCGGCGATGTCGTCGGGAATCACAACATCGCAGGTGTCCTGTGCGGATTGTCCGCGCTCGGACGCCAGTCGGGCCTGTCCGGCCGAGCTGCTGCCGTCGATCCACCACAAGTATGTCAATGCGTCGCCGTCAGGATCGGAGGAGCCGTTGGCCGTCAGCTGAATTCTCTGTCCGGGAGTCACGTGCATCACAACCGGGGCCGGGTCCGCCTTGCCATTGATCACAACGACCGGCGGATGATTGGCCTCGTCGTAGGGCTTCACACACCAGTCCATGCGCGCGGCGAACTCGTTCTGAAAGGTGGGCCGGAACCAGGCCACGCCGTCACGCGGATCGGCAGGCTCACCGCCGGCGATACCGGCATCGCGGTAGATCCCCTGCGCGTTCCGCTCGAAGCGCCCGCCCCACGTCAGCCATTCGGGATGGTTCGGATCCCCCAGACCCATAGGGAGAAAGTAGAACCAGCTGGGCGTGTCTCCTTCCTTGAGGACGCCATGTGCATTCGGTGCCGTCCAGGTCTTCAGGGGATAGAGGGCACCAAGTGGCCCGTGCTGCTCGCGGACGTGAGCGTTCACCCAGTCCAGCGAAGTCAGCGATGCATCTCCCCGCAGGTACATCCCCCGGAAGACGGCGGTCCGCTTGTCCTCGCCGGACTTTGCGGCATTCAGGACATAGAACAGGCCCGGAAACTCCCTCCACATGCGCGCCGCGATCCCATCCTGGTCGGCGATGTCATACACACGGAGCTTTCGGAGGGCGGCCACCAGTCCGGTCTCGCCCCGGTCATTCCTGATCTGCCACAGCGCCTGCGCAAGGTCGGTCTGTCCGCCCCAGATCGCGACATTGAGTGGTCGCGGATCGTCCCGGTCAAGGCAAGCGACAATCCAGTCTGATCCTGCGGTGCTGTGACCCGCGCCCACCGCCTTCCAGCCGCGATCGGGGTTGCCAGAGCGGATCCGCTCCCGCAACAGCTCTGCAGCGGGAAACGCGGCGTCGTGCTGCAGCAGGTTGGCGTGGACCTGCGCATAGGCGGCGACGTGCTGGCGAATGAGGTCCGGCCGGGTGACCTTCTCGCGGAGTTCGTTGGGGGTCCCCGAGGCGGAGGCGATGAGTCCCTCGATCTCGAACTCGTTGGCATGCACGAGCAGCCGGATCAGTGACTGCTGGTCATCCGGATCGCCGCCGATGTCGGTGAGGACCAGCAGCCTCGGCCGCGGCGATGCGAAATGAGCACCCTGTTGGGCGCGTGCAGCTGGCGCGACTGATCCCGCAACGAGGAGCACGAGGAGTGTGAACGGAGGCCGAAATCTTATCGACATGAATTCCCGTTCTGGTTGTTGTGGGCGGGAACTGATGATGTGCACCGGCCCGGGGGTGCTGGCCCCCGGGCTTTTGTCTGCGCGATCACGGGCGCATCACGACGCTCCGGCAAGCACTTCGAAGCGGGTAGCACCGGTTGCCTCAACCGGTGCGGGCCCGGCCCGCAAGAAGCACCTGGGGCTGCGGCGTCACTTGTACACACTCGTTCCTGGAGCATCCTCGGCATATGAACGGGAGCAGATAGCCACGGTGGCATGCCCGCATCACACTACAGGGCGGGCATGTGACTTGCAACGAGGTCAGGCAGCCTGTGGACAATGTAGACACGCGTGCATTGGTCTGTGAGGACCTCGGCCGTGCCGCCTGTTGCCTCTTGCCGCTGCGCGGCACCGGTTGGGGCAACCGGTGCTACCCTCTAAGGTCTGCCGCCCCTGCCGGGGCGGTGCCTGGGATGCCCCACCTCCTTGGCAGGGAGGGGAGTTTTCATGCCCCCCTCTCCCTCGGGGAGAGGGGCCGGGGGTGAGGGCCGGTTCTCCCGGCCGGCAGACAGCCGGCCCTACCTGTCTGGCTGGTGCAGAAGTGCGACATGCAGAGCTTCCTGCCGCTGCGCGGCACCGGTTGGGGCAACCGGTGCTACCCGCTGGCGCGTCGTGCTTGTATGACATGTGGGAGTGCCCCCGACGGAAGACCCTCTCCCGCCGGGAGAGGGTGGCGAGTGCAGCGAACCGGGTGAGGGGCGGCCGGACGACACGGCCTGAGGAACACAGGGAGTGGGCATAATCGCGCCACGCCCATCCCGTTGGTCTGGGCGTGCCACCCCGTCGCGGCACCGGTTGGGGCAACCGGTGCTACCCGCTTTCCGCCAACCCGTCCGCCGAATCCATCAAGAATCAACTTCAGCCGGGACGAATCCACCGGACGCTTTCCAGCTGGATGTGCACGAGCGTGGCGAAGTGATGTCGCTCCACCGCGCGGTACAGCGAATCCAGCGGTCTGTCGCGGGTCAGGTCCAGCAGCACCACATAACCGGTGTCGAAGTATTCGCGGAGCTCGGCCATTGTCCGCAGATCCTTCGGCGCACCGTTGGGCTTTGTCGAGTTCTGGCCACTCGCGCTGTGGCTCATCTTCAGTTCGATTCCGGTCAGGAACGGAGGCCGAAAACAACGTGGCATCCCTGCCCCCTTCTCTTCCAGGATATAGGTACGATCCTGAAAGACCGCCAGATCGACACGCCCTGCTTGCATCGCCACTTCGGAGTGCACCCGGACCGCCTCCTGATTGCGCTCGACTGGTGAGGTGATCCCGGGGCTCAGCTGAATCGGTACGCGACCGGGGAACTCTTGGCACAGTTCGCGATAGAGAAAGCAGACCGAGTCGCGCTCCTTCAACATGTCAAACGGATGTGATTGATAGACTCTGGCAAGGGCACTCATGCAGCGCTCAACAGGCTCCATGCGTTACTCCAGTGCAATGATCGTGAAGAAGTGGTGTCTGATAAGCAGCCAACTGCCGTCGAAGCCGCAAGAGTCGACGCCAATTCAACCTGGCAACACCTCGAACTGTCGGACCTGCAGCGCGTTCTTGCCGCTCTTCTGCTGTGGGCGCGGCTCTGGTTGGGCGAATCCATTGAGATCGACGGCCCGGGCACGGATCTCGTACGTTCCGGGCTTCAGGCCGCGAATCGCCGCGATCCACGAGGCCATCCCGTAGCGGGGCGGCCACGAGAGCGGCTGGCCGGTGGCCGCATCGAAGCCCAGCAACTCAGAGCTGCTGATTCCCGCGGGCAGCACCGTTTCCCAGTCGGGGGGCGGCAGCAACTGACACGCGGTCCAAGGACCTTGCAACAGCGCGGGATCGTCGTCGGCCAGTGGCTGCGGATCTCCCTCGACCGGACGCAGCCAGTACTCCACCCGCTGCAGGCCGGACGGCCCCGAGATCACCTGCCCCGTGACAACGACCGATGTCGCGGCCGCAATTTGTGCCGGCACCTCATCGACATAGGCGGCCGTCTTCAGCGGTGACTCCGGGTCGTTGTTCTTCAGAGCGTACGTGTCGTTGGCCCGGTAGTCGTTGGTGAGGAAGATGTGCTGCAGCCATTTGATCGACTTGAAGCCGTGTGCCCAGGGGACGATCATGCGGACCGGCCCTCCCCGGACGGGCGGGATCGGCTGGCCATTCAGACGGTACGCCAGAAAGACCGGCAGCTCTCCGGGAGGCGTTTCCATGGCCTGCGAGTAGCTGAGGGATGACTGGAAGACCTGTTCGGGATCGTTGTTGTGGAAGCCCTGGTAGTAGATCCGCCGGACATTGTTGAGTGTGCCGCACAGGCGAAGCACATCGCGCAGCGGTACCCCCTCCCACAGCCCTTGCCCCAGCGGCGTAGGAATGTTGAGGCACTGCATGGCCTTGATGTATTTCACGCCTGATTGCGTGGCGAGTTCCGTAAGGGCTGTCAGGTCGAGTGCCGTCCCGTCGGCGATCGTGAGCGGGCGGTCGATGCTGGCCTGCAGCTTCTCGTCCGCCGGAACCTCGGACCGTTCCACCGTAATCTCCAGACGCCATGTTTCGGGCGTCATGCGGGCCCGGACCAGTGCCTCCCCCGTCAACGTGTGCGGTTTGGGATTCCCGCGCGCGACCGTGTAGAAGTCGTCGGCGGGTGTGAGAAAGGGGTGCGGGCTGGCAGGAGTGTCGGCATCGGCACCTGATTGGACTGGAGCGGGCTCGCCCACCGCCAGCGCCGTCTGTCGGGCGAGCGATGTTCCCGCAGCCAGCACCGTCACCTGCTCCACGAAACGACGACGGGAAACGGGCTGAGACATGGATCTTTCCTTGGGAGGTGTCCTGGGTCACCGCGATGCCGGTCACCATCTGGTGGGGTCTGCCTGCAGCACGTCTGGGGAAGGACCTAAAGCAGTTCGGACAGCACCCCGGAGCTGCTGCCGAAGCGGTCTGCTTCGATCCCCAGTTGCTGCAGCATGGCGACGAACACATTGGCGAGGGGAGCGTTGTGCTGCTGGTCAAAGGCGAAATGTCGCCCATGGCGGAAACCGCCGCCGGCGAGAATGACCGGAAGGTTACGGTTGTCGTGGCTGCTGGCATTCCCCAGGTTGCTGCCATAGAGGACCATCGACCGATCCAGGAGTGTCTCACCCTGTTCGCGCGTTTCGCGGAGTTTGCGTAGCAGATCACCGAAGGCCCGGATGTGTGCGTCTTCGATAAGTGCGAGTTGCAGGAGTTTCTCGCGGTTTTGCCCGTGATGGGACAACGTGTGGTAACCTTCCTCCACCCCCTTGATCGGCGGCACCACGAAGAATCCTTCGGACATGATAGTGACAATGCGGGTCGAGTCGGTCTGCAGCGCGAGGTGTGTGAGGTCGTACATCAGTCGCGTGCGGCCAATCACGTCGGCCTGGTCGTTGATGTCCTTCGGTGGCCGGGCGGCGTCCCCTGTCAGTCGGGGTTTGGAACGGCGTTCCCACTCCTGCTGACGAACCATCTGCTGTTCGACCTCCCGGACGGAGGTGAGGTACTCGTCGAACTTCTCACGATCTGCCCCGCTGAGCTTTCGCTGGAGAGCCGCCGCCTGGTCCTGCACCGTATCCATGATGCTCTGCCCCATCCTCAGCTTGAGCACCTGTTCTTCGATCTCGGTCTCGGTGCCATCGAGGAACAGCTTGCGGAACACCTGTGAGGGGTGCGTCGCTCCCGGAATCGGCACACCGGCGCGCGTCCAGGACAGCGACTGCTGACCATTGGCCGTGAGGACCAGCGATGGAAAGCGGGTGTCCCGGCCGATGTGGTCGACGGCGAGCTGGTCGAGCGAGATGCTGTTCTTGAAGCTCCCCCCGCCGGGGTGTGGTGCGGTGGTGAGGAAGCTCTTCTCGGCCGAGTGTCCCCCATCGACCTCGGGGTGCGACAGACCCGTGAAGACCGTGAAGTTCTGGCGCAGGTCGGCAATCAGTTTAAGGTAACGCGAAGGTGTGTAGTTCCGGCCGGTCCCCTCCGGCAGGAAGTGGGGCTGATACAGCCCGAGATTGTTGCAGATGCAGACCATACGCCGAGGAATGCTGTCGCCGGCCACTCCCCGAAGGTCTGTCGCGGCCCGCAACCTTCGCCCGCGTGCGAACGATTCGAACAACGGCAGGGCGAGGGTCACGCTGGCAGTACGCAGGAGTGTGCGTCGCGACGGATGGGACATGGTCGGCACGTTCCGTGAGGTTACTTTCGGGAGAACAGCGGGCTTTCCACCACGGCGAGAACCAGCGAGCGGAACCCATGCTCCTGGCCGCGTGTGGCCGCGAGGATTCGCTCGACTTCCGTCCGGTCGGCGAACGAGAGTGGTGCACCGGTCGAATAGGTCACCAGTTGCCCGACGATGTTGCGTACGATCTGATCCGGGTCGGCAAGCAGCAGCGCCTGAAACTCCTGGATGCTCGTGAACCGGCGACCGTCGGCAAGTTGATCGCTGCCCTCGACCGGCAGCCCCGCCTGATATCGTGGCGGAGGCGGGGCATGCGGGAGATACTTCACGCGGTCCATACTGCGTTCCGGGTCGAGCGCCCGGTAGCGGTCCCGCCACCCTCCGATCACGTCGAAGACCTCCAGTGCCACGCCCGGAGGGTCAATCTTCACATGGCAACCGGCGCAACTCTCCACACTTCGATGGGCGGCCAGTTGTTGCAGGACCGTCGTGGCCCCGCGAATGTCCGGCTCGATGGCCGGCACGCCGGGTGGCGGAGGATCGGGAGGCTGACCCAGGATTCGCTCCAGCACCCACTTACCACGCACGACTGGTGACGTCGTGGTGCCATTGGCCGTCACCTTGAGGATGCTGGCCTGGGTCAGGACGCCGCCTCGCGGAGAACCGGGTGGAAGCTCGACCCGACGAAACTCGCACCCCGCTACACCGGGGACACCGTAGTGTCGCGCCAGCCGGTCGTTCAGGATGGCGAAGTCGGCATCGATGACGTTGCGTACGCTCAGGTTGTGATGCAGCAGCTCCCGGAAGAAGCCTGTCGTCTCCTCGACCATCGACCACTCCAGCAGACTGTCGAACTCGGGATACAGATCGGAGTCGGGCGAAGTGAAGTCAATCAGCCGCAGGTCCAGCCACTGGCCGAGAAAGCTGGCCAGGAATCGTTCCGACCGCGGGTCGCGCAGCATGCGATCCGCCTGTGCACGGCGCCCGGCAGCCTCCCGCAGCTCACCTCGCTCGGCTGCCTCCCTGAGTTCTGCATCCGGCAGCGAGTTCCAGAAGACGAACGCCAGTCGTTCGGCGAGGTCGTCATCGCTCAGTTCCGGGTGGCCCGGCGCACTGATCCGGTCCCCTTGATGATACAGGCAGCCGGGAGAAGTGAGCACGGCCTTGTATCCGGCGCGCATGGCCGCCTCGAACGGCACGCCCTCATCGAGCCATCGTTCGACCAGCGTGACGTATGGCTGCACATCCTCGGCCGTGGTCTCGCGACGATAGACAGCGGCCATCAATGATCGCAGCAGCCTCTCAGCGTCGGCCCGTGGTTGTGCAGACACAAGCTGCCGTGTCGGATGCAGCGGTGCGGTGATGCGCGTACGGCGATAGACGAGCTCGCCGCCGATCCCCTGCTTCGGATCATAGATGTTCCGATTGCCGGTCTCCTTGTCCTGTTTCGACTTCGGTAGCTGAGTCAGGCGCGGCTTGGCGATCTCGGACGGCGGCTCGTCGAGATGGGCATTGGGATCATCGTTTTGCTCGACGCCGGGGATCGGTTCGAGTCCCACGCCGGCCCAAAGTCGCTGGTGCGACGGGGGCGGCCAGGTCTCGAAGATGGGCCCGTCGACCTCCACCCACTGCACCACCACCGCCGGGCCCTCGTAGTCCTTCTGCTTGAGGAACCAGTCGGGGCCCTCGAATCGCATCTTGCGCAGCGACGATGGATAGATCCGGAACATCTGTCCCCGTTCGAGGTAGCTGTCGAACTCGAACACTTGCGGATCCCCGGTCTGGACCGAGACGTTTCCCAACAGTGTCTTCGGGACTTCGTCACTCTCCTTGTGCCCGGGCCCACCCATGCGAACGGTCAGCGTGATCGGGTCTGCCGTGCGGATTGCATAGGCGGAGACGCGGACCCGGTACTGGGCCGAATGGGCGATGACGAACTGGTCGAGCAACGAGTTGAAGTGCGAAAAGAAGTCGGGGGCGAACATTGCCAGCCCGTCCGCCTGCGGATAGTAGGGGCCGCTCCGACGGTATTCCTGCATCATCCCGTGTGTTTGCAGGTACGTCAGCCGGTGGATCCGCCGCGGGGGTTCCTCAATCAGTGTCGTGGCTTCAGCGAGCGCCAGATCGATGGCCTCCAGATACGATTCCATCTGCACGGCCGAGACGTTGAGTGCTGCACCGACAGTATCGAATCCGGCTCCCCGGCCGTCCGGGGGCAGCAGCTCGCGAACTCGCACCGGGATTCCCAGCATGTCGCGGAGCAGCATCTCGAATTCGACGCGGTTCAGCCTGCGCACGACGCTTCGCCCGCCGTCGGCTTGCCGTTCCAGGTCGGCGTCCACCAAAGCCGATGCAAGTGTTGCCTGGAACCGGGCGCGCTCCCCGGGGCCGAAGGTGGCGGCTTCTGGTGGTGGCATCTCCCCGCGCTGCACGCGGTCGTGCAGTTTTACCCAGCGGTCAAACGTTGTGGAATCACTGAGGCGGAACTCGAGTGCCGAGAGGTCGAGGCCCCCTTCCGCGGTCTGCGAGTTATGGCAATCGGCGCAGTGTCTCTGCAGAAAGGTCTCGATCTCAGCGGGTCCATCAGCCCGGGCAACATGTGACAGCAGGAGGAGAAGGGGCAGCAGGAAGCGCGTCGTCAAGAGGGGTCGCGCCCGTGAGGCAGTCCCGGTCATGAATCCCGCTTCCTCAGGGACAGGAGTTCGTCTCATCAGGGCCACGACTGCAGTGTCTTTCCGGAGGCGTCCTGCAGTCTCAACCCTTTCAACCGCACGGTTCCAGTCCCCTCACAGGGGTCGAGGCGCAGCGCATGCAACCTGTCCGTTGTGTCCAGCGTCAGTGCCACGTCATGCCATGCCCCATCATGGTCGACGTCAAACGCGACGTGTTGGCCACCGGGCAGCTTGGTGCTGGCGTCGGTCGTGAAGTAGACTTCGCCGCCACCGCTGCTCTGGCTCCGCACGCTGAAGACCAATGTGTAGGGGCCGGCCTGCGCGATGCCTCCCAATTGATCCATGGCGACTCCCGGGTCTCCTGCCTGACAGGACAGAACAATCTCGCTCCCTTGGAGGGACAAGACTGTGTCGCGGCGGGCACGCAGGGCGACGGGGTTGCCGACCTTCCTGGCCGGCTTCGCCCGGGAGTCGCGGCCGGCTGCCTTTTGTCGACTCGTGTCCGCACCGTTCTCGCCCGTATAGACGGACCATTCGGGATGACGATGTCCCGTGGCCTTCTCGGCAACCGGTACCTGCTCGCCGCCGCGGACCATCAGGACGTTGGTCGCCATGTCGTGCCACTGCCCAGACATGCGTTCGACGATGTTCGGATGCTGCGACGCCAGGTCATGCAACTCTGTGCGATCCTCGCGGAGGTTGTAGAGCTCCCACGGCTGGCTCTTGAAGGAGACCAGTTTCCAGTCTCCGTCGCGAAGTCCGCGATCGCTGGCGAAGAGCAAGTGGATGGGCGGCCTCTGCGACACCGGCTGACCCTTCAGGATCGGGACGAGGGATACACCTGCCAAGGGGGTCGGTTCTCGCCCGGGCCACTCATCCGGGATCGGGGCTGCCGCAACGTCGGCGACGGTGGGGAGCACATCCACAAGATGCGCTGGCGTGTGCACGATCGTCCCGGGTGGGAGGCTGATGCCGGCCGGCCAGTGGACGATCGCGGGTGTCGCTATCCCCCCTTCGAACTGGTTCTGTTTGTAGTAGCGGAACGGAGTGTTGCGCATCCATGCCCAGCCCGTGCTGTCGCTCCAGGTGACGTTTGGCTCGTAAGGCTGGCTGTCCATGCTGTTGCTGCGGCGGTCGTAAGGACACGCTCCGTTGTCCGAGACGAACAGCAGAAGCGTGTTGTCGAGTTCGCCATGCCCTTCGAGATCGGCAACCAGGCGACCGACTTCCTGATCCACTCGGTCGATCAAGCCGGCATAGGCCGCCATCCGGCGGGCTTCCCAGTCGCGAATCTCTGGAGTCAGGTCTTTCCAGGCAGGGATGTGATCCGGGCGCGGCGACGACTCCACGTCTGCCCCGAACAGATTGAGCTGTCTCTGCTTCGTCACCCGTGCGGCGCGAGTGGCATCCCAGCCCCCGTCGTAGCGTCCCAGATACTTTCGGTAGTCTGCTTCGAGCGGCTGCAGCGGGGCATGTGGGGCATTGAAGGCCACATACAGGAACCATGGCTGCGCAGCTTCGCGTGCTTCGTTCAGGAACTTCAGTGCGTAGTCCACATTGACAACCGTCGTATAGAAGCCCTCCCCCGGGACCTCCCACGGTTCCCCATTCAGCCGGAAGGTGTTGTCGCCCTTGTAGTAGTTGCAGGCACCGGAGAGGTGGCCGAAGTAGCGCTGGAACCCGAAGTCGGTCGGCTGCTGGTCGAGGTGCCATTTGCCAGTCATCGCGGTGAAGTAGCCCGCCGAGGACAGCACTTCGGGAATCGTCACCGCCCGCCGCAGACTCTCGTCTCCTGCCTGTCGGCACCAGCGACCCGACAACAGACTGACGCGGGACGAGTGACATTTGGCCGTGTTGTAGAACTGCGTGAACCGCAGTCCCTCTGCCGCCAGTCGATCGAGATGCGGCGTGTCGATCTCTGAGCCGTAGCACCCCAGATCGGAGTACCCCAGGTCGTCGGCGAGAATCACGACGATGTTTGGTCTGGCCGGCTCGGCTGCCTGCGACGGGACAGCCATCAGTCCGACATTCAGCAGGCACACGGTCAACGCCACTCGAACGATCGTCATCAGGATCTCGTCAATAACCAGGGGAACGGTTCGCGGGTCTCGGCAGCGACGCCGACGCAGCGGGCAACGGTGAATGCCCGCCTCGATTATTGCCCGCGCACTGATGAGGTCTGCGGCGTCAGCGGAACGGCGTCGTCGACGACGGCCGCGGATCGGTTCGCAGCGACCAGTGGAATCATGGGGCTGGACGTGTCCGGGTGTCGCTCGAGCAGTTCGCTCAACTGAAACGCGTGATATGGTTGCTCCGCGGCGGGTCGCTTGTCGCTGCTGGCGTTCGCCACCCAGAAGCGGGTCGTGCGCGGTTCAAACAACACGTTGTGCAGGTTCGACGACATGGCAACGGGCCGGTCCATCAGCCGCAATGCCGTCTCGGCGGTAAACGTGCCATGCCCGGTACGCACCCGCTTGACGAGCTCGTCATAGCGATCCCCCGCCGACAGCAGCGCACAGTCCTTCACAGCGTGCGGCAGCAGTTCGTGTGACTCACCGGGACGGACGATGAAGAACCTGTCGGCCGACGCCTCCATGCCGACAGCTTCGTTCGTTTCGCCATCCGCGACCACATAGAAGTACTGACAGGTGCGCGGCGTATCTTCGTAAATCTGAATGGCTTCGTCGAGCGACTCGGCCCGGTGAAGGACCTCCCGCACGAGGAGTGCCATCGGCATTCCCTGCCAGAGGCCTACGCCTCCCCCTCCCATCTCGCCGATCGAGATGTGTTCGGCGTTCATGCCCGTCACGCTGCCGATGAACCCCGCGTAGGTGACGTTGACGAAGGGAATTCCTTCGTCCGGCTCCACAACCAATATGGCGGCATGATCCTGCAGGCCCCAGTCGATGGCATAGTCGAGCACCCGGCCATGGTAGAGCGTGCCGTCGGCGGTCGCGGAGTTCATTAGGGCAAAGCCGCTGCAATGGAACAGCTCCGGCAGAAAGTTGGCGACCTGCACCTCATCGAGAGTCAGTCCGGCCCCGTCGGCCAGCCCCTGCATCTCCTCGAGGTAACGTGCGGGCACGTGTGGTTCCTGGATGCCGATGATCGTGCGGATCACCGCACTCGCCTTCACTTCGAACGGTCCCAGTTCGGCGATCTTTTCGCTGTCGTCCCGTTTGAGAATGTTGTCGAGATTGGTGCGTACCCGTTCCTTCAGCAGGGCTCCATGCTGATACCCCATCTCATACGGGGTTCCCCGGACGTGCAGCACCGGGTAGCCATCGATCTCCTCCAGCCAGCCTTCGCCGCAGCGGGCGATCGTCCGCGACTCCGCCATGGCCAGTGTCCCGGTGACCAGGAAGAACGCTGTTGCCAGACTTCTCGCGATGATCTGCCGCATGCCAAGGGGCTCCGCCGGGGGTGTGGAGTGTTTCCGGGACAGACCCGCATTATGTCCGGCGCGAGCAGAGGTCGGCAAGGGAGTCACGTCAGAGCGACAAATCGGCCTTCGAACACAGCGACGTCACGGTCCTCGCTCTGCACGACAACACGCAGTGGAATCCGGCCGCGCCCTTTGCGGTCGATCATCTCCAGGAAGTCGCGCCAGGCATTGTCATCGATCTCGGTCGTGACGGCCGAGAAACCGTCGTACACCGGCCGCAGGTAGTGCACCGTATTCTCAGCCACCACCAGCCGGCACTTGGGGTACGCCTCCCGCAATCGCAAATGCAGCAGCGACCAGCCGGCCAAAGTCGCCAGGGCCGAGAGACTGCCGCCAAACGCGGTCTCCCGATGGTTGACGTTCGGCGCCAGCGGTGCCGTCAGTATGACCCGCTCGGGGGTTGCCACCTCGACGCGGATGCCCATGGCGGCCGTCAATGGAATGCTCTCGCACAGGTAGCGTTCCAGAGAGTCGGGTGTCACGTCAGTGTCTCCTTCCGCGAGACATTTGACTTCGCGGGGAGCGTCGCCGCAAGCCGACGCCCGGAATCTGGCCGTCTCGGGTGCAGACGGCCGCGAGCATCTTCCCGGGGGGGCGAAAGTAACATGGCCCGTCGGGCCCTTCCCTCGCGCAGGCCCCGTGATAGACTCACGCGCGAATCTGGCTGGGAGGGGATTGCCATGACCATTGGCAGTGCGGTTGGGCTGTATGCCTGCGTCATGATCGCCATCGGGATCCTCGCGGGTCGCCGGGTGGAATCGGAGGAGGACTACCTGGTTGCAGGGCGGCACCTCCCCCTGTGGCTCGCGTGGGGAACACTGCTCGCCACGTGGTTCGGTGCCGGCACGATGCTGGGGGCCAGCGATGCGGCCCGTGAAGAGGGTCTGCGGGGCGTGATTCTCGACCCATTCGCCTCGGGCCTGGCCCTGATCATCGCCGGCCTGTTCTTCGCCCATCGGATGTGGGACATGCGATTGCTCACGATGGGCGACTTTTATGCGCGGACTTACGGTCCCAGGACCGAACGCCTCTCGAGCATTGTCCAAGCCGTCGGCTATTTTCCCTGGATCGCGGCCCAGTATGTTGCGCTGGCTGCTGTGCTGCAGGAAGCGTTCGGTTGGCCAACGCCCATCGGGATCACCGTTGCGGCCCTGTTCGTGCTCTACCTCACCATCAGCGGCGGCATGTGGTCCGTCACGATGACCGACACCGCACAGGTCTTTGTCGTACTGGTGGGACTGGTGATTCTGGGCTTATCGGTCTTTGGCAATCTGGGAGACGGCTCGGTCACCGCTGGTGTCCAGCGCGTCTGGCGCGACAGTGATCCCGAGTCGCGGACAATGCTGCCGGAAGCGGGCGGACTGGCGATGATGGCCTGGATGACGACCTGGATGAATGGGGCCCTGGGGAACATCCCAGGACAGGACCTGATGCAGCGCGTCTTCTCGGCCAGAAGTGCCCGGACTGCCCGGCAGGCCTGTCTGCTTGCCGGCGTGATGTATCTCGGCTTCGGACTCGTGCCCGTGTTGCTCGGACTGGGTTCCCGGCTGGTGCTGCCCGAGGCCGATTCGGATGGCATTCTGATCGCACTTGCTCGTGTGACATTCACGCCGGCCCTGCGCATTGTGTTCGTGGTGTCCCTGCTGTCGATTGTGGTCTCGACCGCCACCAGTGCCCTGCTCTCTCCCTCGGCTCTGCTCGCTCACAACGTGCTGCATCACTTCAAGGTGTTTCACGACCGTCCGCTGCTCGTGGACCGGGGCACCGTGCTCTGTTCTACATTGCTCGCCCTCCCCTTCGCCTTTGCCAGTCCCGACGTACTGGGCCTCCTGGAGGAAGCGCTGGCCATCGGACTGGTGGCCCTGCTTGTCCCGTTCTTCACCGGGTTCTTCGGGCGTCCGCGGGGAGATCTGTCCGGTGTGCTGGCCGTGCTGCTGGGAGGCGGAGTCTGGCTCGGGCATCGCCTGCTCGGCTGGATACTGCTGCCGGACGAACTGCCTGCAGGCCCCCTCACCCCGGCGCACCTGCTGTGGCAGACACCTTCCGAACTTTTCGGCGTCGCGGCCAGTACAGTCGGCTATTTCCTCGGGCAGCGGCTGCTTCCGCCAACCTCGGATCTGGCAGAGACGCCCTCATGAACGGATCCCTCCTGCTTGACCGGCCGACGGGAAGAGTCGACCGTCAGAGGGAGCTGCTGCGTGACCGGCGATCGTCTCCAACGCCCGTGGTCAGCCGATGGCGCGGCTGGAATGATTCACCGGGAATCGGTGGTGCTCGGTTGCAGCGGCGTGCGGTTTCGCCATACTGCCGAGAAGCGCTTGATCGCATCCTCCGGTATCGCATCGAACTTCTCTCAGGGATCAATTCCATGGCAAACGTGACACTCAAAGGCAATCCCGTGCAGCTTGCCGGGCAACAACTCAATGTCGGTGATCAGGCACCGGATTTCACGTTGCAGAGCAACGCACTCGCCGACGTGACGCTCTCGTCCTCAGCAGGCAAGACCCGGATCATCGCGACGATCCCGTCGCTCGACACGCCGGTCTGTCATGCGGAGACGAAGCGGTTCAATGACGAGGCCGCTGGACTTGAGGGCGTCGAGGTGCTGGTTGTCAGCACCGATCTGCCATTCGGCCAGAAGCGGTGGTGTGGTTCCGAGGGGGTCGACAAGGTCCACTGTCTCAGCGATCATCGCACCGCGAAGTTCGGCGAAGGTTACGGGGTGCTGATCCAGGGGGACCCCTCGATCGCTGCCTGTGCCGCGCTATCTTCGTGGTGGGGCCGGACGACAAACTCAAGCATGTCGAGTACTGCAGTGAAATCGCTGAGCACCCCGACTACGATCTGGCACTGGCAGCCGCCAAAGGGTGAGCCGCGCCTGTCGCTACGAAGTATGTCGCCCTGGTCGTGGAACTTGCCAGGAGTTTCGGTCCTCACCGTCGGCGACCCTCGAAAACTCCTGCAATGGTGTGTGTGGCTTTCGCTAACCTGTCTCCGGCAATCCGCATCACGGAGAACGCATCATGTCTTGCCTGAAGTCTGTTTCGATCGTTCTGGTCGCGTGGCTGCTGCCGTCGCTGGCATTGGCTGAGGACAGTGCGCAAGGTGACGCCAAGTTGCGGATCATCTGTTTCGGCGCCCACCCGGACGATGCGGAGTACAAGAGCGGTGGAACAGCGGCGATGTGGGCGGCCCAGGGACACCACGTCAAATTGGTTTCGGTGACCAACGGTGACATCGGGCACTGGTCGATGGCCGGCGGACCGCTGGCCCGACGTCGTACCGCCGAATCGGCCCTCGTCGCTGAGCGTCTCGGTGTCCAATCGGAAGTCCTCGATATCCACGACGGAGAGTTGATGCCGACACTTGAGAATCGGCGCATGATCACCCGTCTGATCCGTGAGTGGGACGCGGATATCGTGATCGCCCACCGTCCCTGGGACTACCATCCCGATCACCGCTACGTCGGCGTGCTGGTGCAGGACGCCGCCTTCATGGTGACCGTCCCGTTCTTCATGCCCAACATCCCGCCGCTGACGAAGAATCCGGTATTCCTGTACTCCAGCGATCGCTTCCAGAAACCTTATCCGTTCGAGGCCGACATCGCTGTCGCCATCGATTCGGTGTTCGACCAGAAGGTGCACGCGCTGACGGCACTGGTTTCGCAAACGTTCGAAGGGGGCGCCTTGGGAAGCGCCGAGAAGACCGCCCAGGCTCCCCCGGCATCCCAACCCGAACTCCGGGAAGCGTGGCTCAAGGAACGCTGGGAACAACGGTCGGGCAGCGAGGCTCGGAATTCCCGCGACGCCTTGATTCGCTGGTACGGAAAGGAAAGGGCCCAGCAGGTGCAATACGCCGAGGCGTTTGAAATCTGTGAATACGGCCATCAGCCCAGCGAAGTGGAGATCCGGAGAATGTTCCCCTTCTTCCCCGAAGAATGAACCGTCGCCCACGGCTCCCCGAATGCACCCACGTCAAGTTGCAGCCGGACTGACTGCAGTGAGACGACGCCTGGCGCGTTCGGGCGGCGCTCCGGCTCAGGACAGGGATGGCTCGCCGGTCGGCGTGTGCCCCGCCGGAGGTGAGGCCCCCAGATGCTGGTAGGCCTGCAGTGTGAGCATCCGGCCACGGGGTGTCCGCTGGATCAATCCCGAGCGGA
The DNA here is from genome assembly GCA_963715185.1 of uncultured Planctomycetaceae bacterium. Taxonomy (GTDB): domain Bacteria; phylum Planctomycetota; class Planctomycetia; order Planctomycetales; family Planctomycetaceae; genus CAVPPT01. The sequence goes on along the minus strand of CAVQRG010000002.1, from coordinate 131,848 downwards.
GCAGGAACGGCTCGATGTCATCCTCGAGGGTGTCGGCAGGGATGCTCAGGCTGTGGGCGAGTGCCCTCAGGCCGGTCGGCCCACCGGCGAAGACGGTCATCAGGGTCTGCAGATAGCGGCGGTCCTGGCGTTCGAGTCCGAGGAGATCGATCTCCATCGCATCGATCGCCTTGCGGGCGATCTCATTGGAGATCTCACCCTCGGGATGGCCGAGTGTGGCGAAGTCCCGCGTACGCAGCAGCAGGTTGTTGGCCTTGCGCGGCGTCCCCTGCGAGCGACAGGCGATCTCCTGGGCCGCGTCATCGGTAATCGGCGTCTTGAGCTTGACCGCGTTGCGACGAATGATCTCCACCAGATCCGAGATCTCGTAGAAGTCGAGATGCTCTCGGTAGACGAAGCGGTCTCTCAGCGGCGCAGTGAGGAGACCGGACCGCGTTGTCGCCCCGATCACGGTGAACCGCCGCAATTGCATGTTGATGGTGCGCGCATTGAGACCGTCACCCAGCGCGATATCGATACGAAAGTCCTCCATGGCCGGGTAAAGGTACTCCTCGACCGCAGGCGCCAGGCGATGAATCTCATCGATGAACAGCACCGAGCGTGGCGCCGCGTTCGTCAGGTAGGGCAGCAGGTCCTTGGGTGCCTGCAGGACGGGGCCCGAGACGATCTGCAGTTCAGCACCGAGTTCACGCGGGATCACCGTGGCCAGTGTCGTCTTGCCGATGCCCGGGGGGCCATCCAGCAGGAGATGTCCCAGCGTGTCTCCCCGCTTGATGGTCGCGTCCAGCATCACGCGGATGCGCTCCACGACCTGGGTCTGGCCAACGACCTGCTCGAGCGCGGTGGGCCGCAGGGCTTCGTCAAAGCGGCGATCTGCGGGATCGAATTCGCCGTCAGCAATCACGGCCGGTTCGGGCAGTTCCTCACCGCTGCCTCCGGCAGGTGACGCGGCGCGGAGCCCCTGAACCGTTCGTTCGCGAACCATGCCTTCGTCCTTGATTGTGGGCCTTGATCAGACTGTCACACTCGCGCGGCGGCCACGGGCTCATCCGGCGGCCGGACATGCGCAGTTCGCACCGACCTCAGGACTCACCCATTACTTCAGCCATGATCTCGTCGGGGATGTTGAAGTTGGCTGTCACGTTTTGAACGTCTTCATTGTCCTCGAGGGCTTCGAGCAGCTTCAGGACACGCCGGCTGTCAGCGGCGTCGAGCTCGATGGTGCTCGAGGGCATCCGCGTGAACTCGGCGACGTCTGTCGTCAGACCGCGTGCCTCAAGGGCGTCGGCCACCTGCTGAAAGTGCTCCGGCGGACAGGTGATCTCGAAGACATCACCATCGGGTTTGACATCGTCGGCCCCCGCCTCCACAGCGATCTCGAAGATGGTCTCGTCGTCGGTCTGGTCGGTCGAGACGGTAAACAGGCCCTTGCGTTCGAACATCCAGGCGACACATCCGCTCCCGCCCAAGTTGCCTCCGTGGACCTCGAACGTCTTGCGGATTTCGCCGGCCGTCCGGTTGCGATTCTCCGTCAGGGCGTCGCAGAGCACGGCGACGCCCCCCGCACCGTAGCCTTCGTAGGTGATTTCGGCATAGTCTTCGCCGCCGGCCTCGCCGCAGCCCTTCTTGATGGCGCGCTCGATGTTGTCCTTCGGCATACTGTTCTTGCGGGCCTTGTCGATGGCATACCGCAGTGTCAGATTCATGTCGGGGTCTCCCCCGCCATTTCGCGCTGCAACAATAATCGCCCGGCTGAGCTTGCCGAACAGCTTGCCCTTCCTGGCGTCAACGCGACCCTTCTTGTGGGCGATGTTCGCCCAGTGACTGTGTCCGGCCATGCGAGTTTGAAATCTGGTATGTGAAGGCGACAGTCTTGGCCCCGGGCCACCTGCACGCCTGAAATGTCGTTACTGGGAATTGCGGTCCGGGAGCGACGGACAACGATCTCGTGGGCGATCCACAAAGCCGCCCGGACCCTCGCCCCTCAGTCAGCAGCCTTCTCCGCGGGGGCATCGGGAACCTTCTGTTGAATCCGCTCGAGCAGCTTCGGATCCGGATGAGGTTTTTCCTGTTCGAGTTTGAGGGCATTTCGCCAGGCGTCCTGGGCCTGCTCGGGCAGCCCGAGCTTGTCGTACGTATCACCCAGGTGTTCGAAGATTGTGCTGTCTTCGCCTCGAGGTGTGGCGGTCGCCTGTTCCAGGTGCTTGCGGGCTTGCTCGAACTTGCCCAGGCGGAAGAGCACCCAGCCCATGCTGTCGAGATAGGCGGCGTTGTCGGGTTCCGCCTTGAGGGCTTTCTTGATCATGCTACGCGCCTGCTCGAGATTCTTGTTCTGGTCCGCCCAGAGATAGCCCAGGTCGTTGTTGGCCTGGGTGTTCTCCGGTTCGTCCTGCAGCACCCGCAGGAGAATATCCTCGCCTTCGTCGAAGTTGCCCTGCTGCACGTGAATGGCCGACAGGCTGAACTGACAGTTGCGCAGTGTCTTGCGAGTCTCTTCGTCACTGTCGTTTTCGAAGTCGGCGATGACCTGCTCGAAGGCCGTAATCGCCTCTTCGAAGCGATGGGCATGGTAGTAGACCCAGGCTTCCTGAAACCGCAGGCCGACGTTGTCCGGCGCCCCCTTGAGCGCTTCCTGGATCGCCGCCAGCGCCAAGTCCGTCTCTCCGGCCATCTCCCAGGCATGAGACTGCAAGTACTGAAAATACGTCCGCGTTCCCTGCAGGCGCGGCGATCCATGCTCAATCGCGATCTGCATGGTCTCCGCTGCCTCGCGAAAGCGCTCAACATCGATCAAATGAAAGGACAGCTCACGAAACAGCATGGCGGGGGGATCGTTCTGCATGTCGATCGCCGCCCGATAGAATTCCACCGCGTCGTCAGTGCGCTCGGCAGCGAGCGACAGCTTGCCCACCAGGTACGTCTGCACGAAATCCAGCGCGGGCGGATCTGCCCCCTTCTTCTCCCGTGCGAGAGTGAGTAACTGATCCATGATGGCGTTGTCTTCGGCGATCGATGTCTGCAGATCGTCGAACTGCTCGATCAGCGCCCGCACATCGGGGGTCAACCGTTCGAGCATCTCCTCCTCGTCGGTCTGGGGAATGACGGCAAACGCCTCCGAGAGAGCCTCGAGCAGCTTCGCCGCCTGTCCCTGTTTGTGGTAGACGGCGGCGAGTCCGACGAGCCCGCGCGGGTCTTTCGACCCGCCAATCGTCTCCGAGAGCAGTTTCTCGGCTTGTTCCAGTCGGTCGTCTTCGACGTACTGGTCGGCAACGAAATAGCGCAGGCCCTTATTCAGTTCATCCTTCTCCAGCATTCTCTCCAGGCGGGGGAGCAGCTCGTCGGACCGTTCCAGCTCGGCGAGCAGGTCCTTCAGCAACTGGTAGGCCTGCGCGGCCCTTGGACTGCAGTTGCGCGTTGAAATACCCCTGAAGTTCATCCAGGGCTTCCTGCGGGCGCCCCGTCTGTCGATAGACGGTCGCCAGGTTGAAGCTGTGCTGCCCCGGTCGGGACTTGCTGTATTTCGCGGCCTGCTCGAACGCCTTGACGGCCAGGTCCGGCTGCTTGGCATCCAGAAACACCTCTCCCATCTCCTCAAAGGTGGCGCCGTCGTCCCCCACCAGCTGCTGACGCTCTTCCTCCGAGAGGTTTTCTGCACGCTGCAACGCAGCAAACACAATGCGATAGTTTTCAGCGGCTTCGTCGTTCTTGCCGCTCAGACGAAAGTAGACCCCCAGATCCCGATGGATGATCAGGTTGGCAAGCGATCCCTCGGCAAAGCGCCCGCGCTGTTGAACCTGTTGCAGCAGGTCGATCCCCTCGGATGTCGTCCCGGCCCGCACCAGCAGGGCTGCCAGGCCCCGCGCCAATTGCAAGCCCTCGGGATTGTGCTGGACCGCCTGCAGAGCGTACTCGATTGCTTCGTCGCGTTTTCGTTGAGCAAAGGCGATCGACATCAGAGACTGATAGGGAGGCAGCTCTGCAGGTGCCTCCTGAATCGCCTGCTTGTAGGCGTCGGCAGCCTTCTCGAATTCGTTTCGCGATTCGTGAACCTGACCGACCATGTACCACGCGACGGCGGCCCGCTGGGAACGCTGTTGAGGCGTCTCCGGGGCGAGCTCGCCGGCAGGCTCCAGCTCATCGTCACCCAACTGCTGCAGGGACTCGAAGACTTCTCGGATGGAGAGCCCCCCCTGTTTCCGCGGGGGAGACGGGGGACGCTGGACAGCTTCCGGGGATTCCTGAACTGGTGCCGCAAGTCCTGCTGAAGCCCAGAGACCGCAGCAGATCCAGCATCCCGTGTAGACAGCAGTGAATAAACGAGTCATGGACGACCTTTCGACCTGAGAGGGACGAACTGTGCCGGGTATTCTAGTCGTCCAACGGGAGATGCACCAAGAGCATGCCATGGCCTGGTCCCTCCGCCGGAGAGGAGCTCCCACGCGAGGGGCGCAGGTCTGACAATCCCTTTGCTGCTCACGACGCGGCCGGCAGTGGGCTGGTGCGCCATGACACACCCGTTTCGTAGGGGCCCGGACAGCCCTGTTATTTCTTTCGCCGGACCGTCTTGCTACGGGCCGTCTGCTTGGAGCGGCTGACCTTCTTTGTCACTCCGGCGCGGTCTCGCCCTGCTGGAACTTCGGGCTTCTGCCTTCGGCTTCTTCCGCGTCACCTTTTTCGCCACACGGCTCCGCTTCGGGGTGTCCAGTAGATCCTGAAGCCGGCTGGGGGCTTCCTCGGGGTCGAGGGCCCCCTCGACCATCTGGGACTTGTTGAGGCGAAAGCCCGAGGTGTAGTTCGGATCGGTCCCGACGCAGCGCAACAGATGGCAGAGCCGTGGCACGTCTGACTTTAACACCGAAGGCTTCATTTCTTCCGCGGCCTCCTCGGGGGAAGCGTCCGAGGAAATCAGTCCCAGCCACTTGATGACGCGGAGAGTCGAATCGTCCATGGGGACCACGTGCACTCCCAGTCCCGCCTGCAGTGTGTACAGCCGCACAAATGGTGACAGGCTCTTGATCTTGGCGACCTGCTTGCCAGCGACATCCTGGGTCTTGCGGCGGAGGGGCTCGAAGTCGAACTCGTAGTATTTCTCAAACACGAACTGCAAGACGTCGCGAATCCGCATGGCCCGCCACGCCGCGTCACTGATGTTGCCCAGCGCCTGCTCGATCTCCGAAACCGAGCTGACGCGGATTTCGTTCAGATCGAAGAACGATTTCAGCAGAGATTCGTACGCCGCCTCCGCCTTGTCGATGGTCGTGTTCTCAAGGCAGCAACCGAAGAGCACCGTTTCGAGCACATTCCGATCATCGGTCGGCACATGTGCTCCGTACTTCTTCTTGAGTACGCTGGAGACCTTGCGCAGAATCGCCTGACGATCGGAAGACTTCAGTTTCTTGCTGCTTGACATGTTGTTCGCTGGAAAACTCGCAATACGAACCGGGCCGTTTACCACCACGCTGCTGTTGTCAGATCCCGTCAGTCTTCGCCTGTCGGGTCAGGCGCGTCGGACATCTCTCCCACATGTTCGGCTGCGATATCACGGGACTCGAAGTCATCCTGGTCATCAGCCAGTCCTTCCCCTTCCAGGTCACGAAGCTCGCGGAGCACTCGAGAGGCCTCGATGCTCCGTTTCACACCCGGATCCAGTTGAAACGACAGAATCGGGGTAAACCGCAGGTCCAGACGTTCGGCAATCTTCGACTGCAGGAATCCTCGGGCCGACTCCAGTCCGTGCAGGGTGAGCGACTGCTGACGGTCATCCCCCATCACCGACACGAACACCTTGGCATGCTGGAGGTCCCCCGTGACCTCGACACCCAGCACGGTGACCAGCTTCACGCGGGGATCTCGCAACTCGATCAGGATGGCTGAACTGACCACCTCGCGGATGGCTTCGGCGACTTTCGCAGTTCTGCGCACGGTCATCGCTCACTCCCGTTGTGAGGCAGCGGCCCGCGCGACGTCGGGAAACGCACGCGGCAGACAACGTCGGTGGCGACTGGCAGCTGCCGACATCGATCCCGGCGCACGGACAGGTCGATCACACCGACAGCGGCGATGGCCGCTCCCTCGAAGTCCCGGGTTGCCTGCGGTGAGTCTGGCGAATTCACGAATCCAGTGTTCGCTTGATTTCGTCGATGCGGAAAGATTCCAGGAGATCACCCTCCTTCAGGTCATTGAAGCCATCGAGCCTGATCCCGCACTCGAAGCCTTCCCGAACCTCCTTCGCGTCGTCCTTTTCACGCTTGAGAGATGCGATCGCGTAGTCGTTGAGGATCGTCTGCTCCCGGATCACGTGAACCCGGTTGCCGCGATCGATCGTTCCATTCAACACCCGGCATCCCGCAATCGTTCCCAGCCTGCTGATCTGGAAGGTTCGCAGCACCAGCGCCCGTCCCGTCGACACTTCCACCTTCTCGGGACGCAGCAGCCCTTCCAGCGCCATTCGCATATCGTCGGTGACTTCGTAAATGATGTTGTAGCGGCGAACCTCGACCCCTTCGCGGCCGGCCAGGCTCACCGCCTGATCATCGGGCACAACATGGAACGCGACGATAATTGCTTCCGAACTGCTCGCCAGGTAGACATCGCTCTCGTTGACTCCCCCGACGCCTTCGTGCAGGATGTTGATCCGCACTTCCGGGTGCTCGAACTTCTGCAGCTCGTTCCGCAGGGCTTCCAGGGAACCGGGCGTGTCCGCCTTGATGATCAGCGGCAGCTCCTGTAGTCCGCCGGCGGTGCTGGAACGCGCCAGAATATCTTCCAGGGTCCGCGGGCCGCCGCGTCGAGCCAAAGCCGCCCCGCGTCCGACGTCATGCCGCTCTTCGGCTGCCTCTCGCGCTGCATCGAAATCCTCCATGACGAAGAAGTGCGCCGGCGCTCGGGATGCTCTCCAGGCCTGCAATCTTCACGGGCGTAGAAGGCGGGGCCTCCTGCAACTCCTCGTCCCGGTCGTTGTACATGGCCCGCACGCGTCCATAGGTGGCGCCACATAGCACAATGTCCCCGACCCGCAGTGTCCCCTGACGCACGATGACCCAAGCCACCGGGCCGCGACCCTCGTCGCGAAATGCCTCCAGGCAGATACCCACGGCCGGGACGTCGACAGCCGCCTTCAGTTCGTGCAGCTCCGCAGTCAGCAGAATCGTATCGAGCAGGTTGTCGACTCCGGTCCCCTCCAGAGCCGAGACCCGAACCACTTCGACGTCACCGCCCCATTCAGACGGGAGGACGTCGCGCTGCGAAAGCTCGGTCAGCACTTTCTGCTCGTTCGCCGCGGGCAGATCCATCTTGTTCATGGCAACGATGAGCGGCACCCCGGCGGCCTTCGCATGGCTGATGCATTCGAGCGTCTGCGGCATCACGCCGTCATCGGCGGCAACCACCAGGACGACGATGTCCGTCACGTTGGCTCCGCGAGCCCGCATCTCGCCAAAGGCCGCATGCCCCGGCGTATCGACGAACGTGATGCGGTGGCCGTCCCGCTCGACCTGATAGGCGGCGATATGCTGTGTGATGCCTCCCGCTTCGCCGGCAGCGACATTGGCGGAACGGATCTTGTCGACAAGCGTGGTCTTGCCATGGTCGACGTGCCCCAGAATGGTGACAACCGGCGCACGATTGCGGACCTCGGCACCCTCGGGGAGTTCCGGCATCTCAAGCCGGGCTGCCAGTTCCTCCTCGATATCGCGTCCGCGACGTATCTCCAGTTCGACGCCCAATTCCATTGCAACCTCGAGAGCCTCCTCCTCCTCGAGTTCGCTGTTGATGTTGCACATCTTGCCGGCCTGAAACAGGATCCGCATGATGTCCTTGGCCGGACGCCCCAGTTCCTCCGACATCGAGCGAATTGTAATGGGAAACTCAATGCTCGCCGACGTCTTCAGTTCCACCGGGCCCGTGCGACGCTGACGACGCACCGTGCGCCGCGTGATCGTTGCGGCCGCCGCGTCTTCTTCGCCACCCGGCGTCCGCTGCCGCCGAGTACGACGCAACTGGCGAACATCATCCAAGGCCGTCCGTCCGGGACGAACGCGTGCCTTTTCTTCCTCTTCGTCGGTCCCGACACCTCGCTTCCGCCCCTCAGCGTTCTTTCGAATGATGCTGGCGAGCGGACTGCTTTGCTTGAGGATTTCCGCTGTCAGCGGCATGTCCGGCTTCTGGGCCGGTGCCTCTCCCTTCGCAGGACGAACCACGGGCGGCTTGAAGGCGGGCGTGGCCAGCGTCGGTAGCGACGGCTTCTTGGACTGCCTGCGGGTGGACTTCGGTCCCGATTCCTGGATCGAGGCGACCGGCTTCATTTCCCTGAGGCTGCCGCCGACAGAACCGACGGGAGGGACATAGTCCTCCCGGGTGATCGGGCGCATCGTCTCCGCGGCCTTGACCGGTCCCGCGGCAGGTGGCGCTTCTTCGACCGCAGCTTCGGCGACGGCAGCGGGTGGAGTGTCAGCCGCTTCGGCCACGGGTTCGGGCAACTCCTCTTCGATGACCGGTGGCTCTTCAATCACTTCGGCGGGCGGTACCTCGTCGACGGTCTTTCGCCGCAGGCGACCGAGCGGGCCGAGGTTCTTGATCTCGCGGACGCGACCCATATCGTTCGACGCGTCGCGGACCGGGACATTGGCGGCAACCGGCTGTGCCGGTGCCTCGCTGCCATTGAGCCCCTTCAGGTGGGCGAGCACCAGGTCTCGCTCCTCAGGCGTAATACTGGCCAGCGCGGAGTTCTTGACCTCCACTCCAACGTCGCTGCAGTGCTGAATCAACACCTTGCTATCGAGCCCTAATTCCTTCGCCAGAGCGAAGATGCGAACCTTCAACCGTCTCTCCCGTTCGTTAACCCTGGTTTCTGGTCTTTAACCTTCGTGCCATCGAGATTGGATCGACCTGGACTGCGCTGCAGGCACTGGGCGAATCTCCTGTCCGGCTCGGCTTCTCACGACTCCCGCGACTCTGCCTCCTCAGGTTCGATCGCATCGACGATCGGCGACTCCTCACCATTGTCCTGGAAGGTTTCGACGTCCGCGGGAGCCTCGCCCGAGGGCGGGCCCGATGCGTCCTCGCTGACCTCAGCCGCCGTCTCAGGCTCCTCAACGACGTTCGGTTCCTCATCCGTGTCCGCTGTTTCGTCGGTAAGGACAGCAACCTCCCCTTCCGCTTCGTTAGCCTCGTTTTCCTCAGCAGCAGTTTCTGCCTGGCCGGCGTCGGCCGCGACTGGCTCCGAAGTGGTCTCGCTGCTGGTTGCCCCGTCGGATCGCTGATCCTGTGCTTCCTGGGCGGCCGCCACCTGTTCGGCCATCTGGGCCGAGGCCCGTTCCGCTCGTTCCACTGCCCGCCGTGCGTTGGCCTCCTGCTCTTCCCGCAGGCTCTCGGCGTCGGCGTATTCGACGATCTCGTCGCATTGCTCCTGAGTCAGTCCACTCAGTTCCAAGAGCTGGTCCGGTTCGATCACTGAGAGGTCCTCGTAACTGAAGAACCCCTGAGACACGAGCGCCTCGGCGAGCTCATCAGAGACGTGGGGCACGTTGGCGAAGGCGGTGACCGAACGGTCGAGTTGTTCGTCGAGTTCCTCGCGGGTCATCACTTCGATGTCCCAGCCCACCAGCTTGGAAGCCAGCCGGACGTTCTGACCCTTCTTGCCGATCGCCAGCGAGAGCTGGTCATCCCGCACGAGCACAATGACTCGGCCCAGCATGGGGCACAGAATCACATCTTCGACTTCGGCCGGCTGCAGGGCGTTGGGGATCAGCACCTGCAGGCTAGTCGTTCCAGCGGACGATGTCGATCCGCTCGCCGGCCAGCTCGTCCACGATGTTCTTGATCCGCGAGCCGCGCACGCCGACACAGGCACCGACGGCGTCGATACTGGTGTCGTAGCAGCTGACCGCAACCTTGGAGCGATAACCGGCTTCGCGAGCGAGTGACCGGACTTCGATGATCCGCTCGACTGACCTCCGGGATCTCGACCTCGAACAGTCGCCGCACGAGATCGGGATGGTTCCGCGAGAGGATGATCTTGACGCGGCTGCCCTGCTTGCGCACGTCGATGACCACGCAGCGGACGCGTTCGCCGACACGGTGACCTTCGCCCGGGATCTGCTCGCTGCGCGGAAGAATGGCTTCGACCTTGCCCAGATTGACCGTGGCGATCCCGTGATCGCAGCCGCGTGATCGTGCCACTGACGAGTTGCGTTCGCAAGTCCTCATACTCGTCGAACAGCGAGTCCCGCTCGGCCTCGCGGATCTTCTGGATCATGACCTGCTTGGCGGTCTGGGCGGCGATCCGTCCCAGATCGTCGGGAGGGATTTCCTCCTTGTCGAGCTCGGCGGCAACGTCACCCGTCTCACGGTCGATGACGACACTGATCTCAGCCTCTTCGCCGTAGTGCTTGCGCGCGGCAGAAAGGAGCGCCTGCTCGATGCCCTCGAAAACGATTCCTTTGTCGACGTTCTTGTCGCGATGGATCGCGTCGACGATACGGAGGACCTCAACGCCGTTCATGCTCGTGACGTCCTTTCCTCTGATTCCTCTGACTCACCCTCACAGCCAGCTTGCTCTGTGTCGCTCCCGGCTTCTGCCTCTCGTGTGGTCGTCTTCCCACCACCGAGCCAACACCAACAAAAAAAGCGGGCACATGTCCCACTTTCACCTCCGTGCAACGAACCGGACACGGCATCCGCAACGGCTGCTCCCGTCGCCGGGACGGGAAACCGTCGAACCGATGGGCACCGGCCTCTCTGATCGCTCTCGCTTACATCAGGACCGTTCCTTGTGAATTACTGCCGACCGACCGTCACTGCTGTTGTCATCTTCTACGTGTTCTACGTCGGAGACCGACTCAACTCTCACCGGCAGGACGTTCAGAGGCAGTCTCGGCGAGGCTGTCCACCGCTTCTGACGAAAGTCACCCAGAACCGTCTGGGACAAGTGTGGGCCTTGACCCCAAGAAGTACGTCAAACGGACGTGCTCCCTCCGGAAATCCCGGTGACTTCTGACGTAACCATAGGAATCGGAGAATGAACTGTCAAGTTGTCGGAATTGCTCCACCGCTTTGCACGATCCTCGGACGTCACGGTATCCTGACGCCCCGGGGCACTCCGGCGATCACGCACCCTCTCTCATCGACTCATGCTCACCTCCGATACGCTCGACGAACTCCGCACCCGCATCCTGTCCCGCGAGCCCCTCCTCTTTCTCGAGACCTGGGAGGAGGATCGCTGGGAAGCGGAGCTGGCAGATCTGGCCGCTGAACTCGACTATGGGCTCGTGACCTGGACGCGTACGTCCGGGGCGGTGCCTGACCTGGAAGCTCGGTCCCCCACTGCCTCTGGACCGATGGACTTCCTGGGCCAGGTCGGCGCATACCCCGCTCAGCATCTGCTGCTGCTGAAGGACTTTCACCCGTACTTTGCAGACCCTCAGGTGGTCCGAAAGGTGCGCGACCTGCTGCGAACGCTCCGCGACCAGAGCAAGGTGCTGATCTTCCTTGGACCAGTGGCCCAGGTCCCGCTGGAACTCCGGAAGGAGGCGACCCATCTCGACCTGCCCCTGCCGGGCGTCGACGAGATGCGTAGCGAACTCCACCAGGTTTTGTCGTCCGGGGCCGGCCGGTCGACCACCGTGACCCCGGGCGAAGAGGATCACCTGGTGCGGGCCGTGCTGGGGCTCACCGCCAGTGAAGCCCGGCGGGCCTTCGCCCGCGTGCTGCAGGGCCGCGACGTGATTGACGAAGCGACCTATGCACGGCTGGTCGTCGAGAAACGGCAGATGATCGAGGGGTCCGACCTGCTGGAGTTTTTCGATCTCGACTACGGGGTGGGCGATATCGGTGGCCTCGAAGGACTCAAGGAATGGCTGTCCCAGCGGGCCGAGGCCTTCACCACCCAGGCGGAACAGCTCGGCATCTCGAACCCGAAGGGGGTGCTGCTGCTCGGTGTCCAAGGGTGCGGAAAAAGCCTGACCTGCCGGGCGATCGCCCGCCTGCTCGGGTTCCCGCTGGTGAGGCTGGACATCGCGAACCTCCTCGATCCACATCGAGGCTCGTCGGAGCAGAACCTGAGGGAGGTGCTCCGCCTGGTGGAGACGATCGCTCCTTCCGTCCTGTGGCTGGAAGAGATCGACAAGGCCTTCGCGGGATTCGCTGATGAAGCGGCGGGCGATCCCACCATGTCGCGGATCGTCGGGCGGTTCCTCACCTGGTTGCAGGAACACGACGACCCGGTGTTTGTGGTTGCGACCGCCAACAACGTCTCGCATCTCCCCCCGGAACTGTTGCGACGTGGCCGTTTCGACGAGATCTTCTTTGTCGATCTCCCCAACTTCGCCGAGCGAAAGGACATTCTCGGCATCCACCTGGGAAAGCGGGGCTGGAAGCCGGACAAGTTCGATCTCGATGAACTCGCCGCCCGCACCGAGGGCTACAGCGGTGCAGAGCTCGAACAGATCGTTAACTCCTCGATCATCGAGGCCCATGCCCAGCAGCGCGGTGCTCGCGCAGGAGGATCTGGACCGCGAGCGGGAGCTGACGGTGCCCCTCTCCGTAACGATGGAAGACGAGATCTTCGCCCTGCGGGAGTGGGCCCGCACTCGCTGCCGGCCCGCGACGCCCGAGTACCGAGTCATCGACGTGTTGGAGGAGGAGGAACGTCGCGGTGAGCACCTCGTCGACGACGGGCGGGAGGCACTACCGGCTTTGAAGTGGGTCGAACTGGCGGACCACGGGCAGACGCGGGCGGCGATCATCGAATACGTCCGGTTAGCCGACCATGTCACATTCGACGCGCTGATGTTGGACTTCCACGCGTACGGCGAGACCTCGGGCGAGTTTGGACTGGCCCTGCGTGCCGACACCCGGATTGTTGTCTGGACACGCATGAGTCGCGAGATGGCTGACGTCATCTCCGAGTTGATTGCCGCCAAACGCCTGTATCTCAACCAGGTCGATTCGGAACGCTATCGCGACAGCGCCCAGCGCCCCAAGCTGGCGGTGATCGACAGCGTCCCGGAAAACAAGGTCGATGCGCCGTGCTGGTTGCCGGTGACACTGCGGCTGGTTCCCCCGCCGGGGGGGAGTCGCCGCCTGGCCCGCGTCGTCCGCATTCGCCTGGGGAGATCCTCAGCCTGAGCTTTCTGTTTCAATGAAAGTGACATCATGCTGCGTGCGATGATTTTGCTGCTGGGGCTGCTGACCGTCCACTTTTCGACGCCGCAGGTCGTCCATGCGCAGGAGCGAGTTTGCACCGTCGAGACCCAGGTGCTGGTCTATGGCGGCACTCCCGCCGGCATCGCGGCCGCGCTGGCAGCCGGTCGACGGGGACAGACCGTGCTGCTGTGCGAGCCGTATCGGCACATCGGTGGCCTCGTGACCAATGGGCTTTCTCATACCGACTTCCGGACGTTCGAATCGCTGACTGGCATCTACCGGGAGTTCACCCAGCGAGTTGTGCGGCACTATGCGGATACCTGCGGACCTGATTCCCCGCAGGCTTCGGGCTGCTTTCAGGGGACGCACGCGGAGCCCAGGGTCAACCGGCTGGTGTTCGAGGCCATGCTCGCCGAGGTGCCTTCCATCCAGGTCCTGAGTCAGCAGCGACTGATCGATGTGCGCCTGGTTTCCGATGCCCCCCGCACGCGGATTACCGGGGTCACCTTTGAAGGGGCGGACGGGCAGCGACGAACCGTGGTGCCTCAGGTTGTGATCGACGCGACGTACGAAGGCGACCTGATGGCAGCCGCCGGGGTCGAGTATCGTGTCGGGCGCGAGGCCCGCTCCGAGTACGACGAGTCACTTGCTCCGGGCGAGGCGGACGCTCAAGTGCAGGGTTACAACTTCCGCTTCATCATGACGTGCGCGACCCGGCCAACCGGGTGCCCCCTGCAGCTCCGCCCGGCTATCGACGAGAAGACTTCCTGCCGGTCCTGCCCCTGTTGCAGGGCGGCCAGATCGAGGTCGTGTTCGTGCGCTGGCATGGCGGGCTGTTCAAGGCCCAGGAACCACTGCTGCCAAACGGCAAGTCGGACATCAATGACGTCTCGCGAGATCTTGTTCGGCTGTCGATGCCCGACACGAACAATGCCTGGCCCGATGGCGATAACGAGATCCGACAACCGATTTTCGCGGAGCACCTGCGGCACAACGTGGGCCTCCTGTACTTTCTGCAGAACGATGATGCCGTTCCGGCGCGATTCCGCGACGAAGCCCGCGAATGGGGCTGGTGCCGGGACGAGTTCACCGAGACCGGACACATTCCCGAGCAGCTCTATGTGCGCGAGGCGCGACGCATGGTCGGTCAGTACGTCTTCACCCAGAACGACACCGATCCCGCTCCGCACGATGCCCGCAGCGTGCTGCGGACAGACGCGATCGCGATGGGAGACTACGGTCCCAATTGTCACGGCACTGATCATGAGGGACCGAGGTTCGGAGGTCGTCACACGGGCGAGTTCTACCACAGCACGGCCCCGTATCAGGTTCCCTACGGTACACTGGTGCCAGTGGACTGCGAAAACCTGCTGGTGCCGGTCGCGTGTTCGGCTTCGCACGTCGGGTTCTGCGCCCTGCGCCTCGAGCCGATCTGGACTTCGTTGGGAGAGGCAGCCGGCGTCGCAGCTCACCTGGCACTGGATCGTCAGACGCCGGTGCAGGAGGTCGAAGTTCCAGACCTGCAGCGGCTGCTGCACCAGTCCGGTTCGGCGACGATCTACGTTTCCGACGTGTTGCCGGGACACTCCGACTTCGTCGCTGTCCAGTGGTGGGGAACGCTGGGGGGGCTTCACGGCCTGCATCCCGCTGGTGACAAGCCGGGGCAGCGTGGCGTGTTGATCACCAGCCAGTACTACGAGGCCTTTCCCGGGCACGTCGTCGATCTGGAAGGAACGCTCGATGATTCGTTGCGCGCGACATGGCTGGACCTGGCGGCATCCCGTGGTCTGCACGCGGCCGAACTGGAATCCGCCCGCACCCGGGGCGAATTCATCCGCGCGGCGCATGGACTTCGTTCCAGTACTCCTTAGACTGCGGTGCCGTCGATCCATGCTCGGGGCACAGGTCTCCCGCGAGATGGATGAGAGGGTACGGGCTTTCACCACACGGAAGCAGTAACGCAGGTGCGTTACGGATGTCTTCGATCGAAGAAGCCAAGCTGGGTACGCTCTCAACGCTGTCGATCGATCAGCCGTTCATGAACGACCGGATCCCAGTCAGCGCGAACTGAACGCCCATCGCGATGACGATGAGCCCCGTGAAGCGCGTCGCCGCATCTCGTGCGAATCCGCTCGCCGGGGCGCAGGCTGCCCAGCACAATGCCGAGCAGGGTGGCCAGCCACATGACACCAGTGGCGATCAGGGCGGTCACTGGGATCTCCAGCCGCGAATGGGTTGCGGCCAGCGTGATCACGCCCGTGATGGTGCCCGGGCTTGACGCGAACAGGCCCAGCGATGTCTGCCGATCCATGGAATCGGGCTTTGCTCCGGCGTGACCGCTCAGGCTCCCCCGAAGCATTGAAAACCCAATCCACGCCAGCACTCCGCCCCCCGCCACGGAAAACGCATCGAGCGAGACGCCGAAAGCATGCAGGACGTCGGTCCCCACGAGAGCCGCGAGGGTCAGGATCACGAGGACCGTCAATGCCACCGTGGTCGCAGAGGCCAGCTGTTCCTCGCGCGACTGCGCGTCGGTGTTCCGCAGGAACATCGCCATGCAGGTGACCGGGTTGACCAGGGCCAGTAACGTGGTGATGGCCTGCAGTTGTTGATCCACGACGTGCCTCGTCTGTCCTATGCCTCCGGATGGCACCGGATACTCACTCGAACCAGCCGCGCAAGTATAGGTAGGCGGCCGTCATCGCTGCCGTGCCGAGCATCAGGCCGATGACGGCGATGTAGCCGTGCGGTTCCCCCATGGCTGGCAGGTCCTCGAAGTTCATGCCATAGATTGCGGAAATGAGCGTCAGCGGCAGGAACACGGCCGAGAGTGTCGACAGAAACCGCAGACGGCTGTCGACCCGGCCCTGCATGGTCAACTCATAGTCTCGCTGCAGCGTGGCGACGCGTGCCTCTGCTCTGGCGATCAATTGACGGCTACTGAGGATCAGAGTGTGTTATGTGGTGTCAGGTCAAATGCGAATGGGAGTCGGGTTCCTTTGACGAAGCCCCGCAGCAGGCGTTGTTCGTTGGCGGCGGTGAGCGACTCCTGAGCCAGTTGCTCCAGTCCCTCGACATCGTCAACGATCCGACCGGCAGCAGTGACGCATTGGCCGTGGCCCCAGACGCCCTCGATGGCATTCAACTCCGGAGCGTAGGGCGGCAGGTATTCCAGATGGACATCACCAATCTTGCGGCACCAGGCTCCCAGGTCGCGTCCCTTGTGCTGGTTCAGGTTGTCGAGCACCACCACCAGCGGTGTTCGCAGAGTTCTGCGCAAGCGACGCAGGTGAGCGATCAGATCGGCTTGAGTGACACTGCGTCCCCGCAGAAACTCGGCGTACAGGCCGCACCGACGACGGGCCGGCGAGATCGTCAACGAACCGAGCACACTGATCTTCTGGCGATAACGCATGCGGTGCTGGACGACCGGTGTCTGGCCGATCCGAGCCCAGGTGGTTCCCACATACGCCTGCGTCAAAAACCCGCTTTCGTCCAGAAAAACAAGCGTCGCTCTCAACCGACGGGCTTTTTTTTGATCCGCGGCCAGTCGCGACGCACCCAGTGGGTGATCGCTTCTTCGTTGCGTTCGCTGGCCCGCCGCTTGGGCTTTTGCACCGTCCAGCCCAGAGACCGCAACAACGACGGCAGATACCGCGGATGGTCTGTCACGCCGAACTCCCGCTCGATCAATTCGCCCACACGGGGTCCGGTCCACAACTGGCTCTCGAGGCCCGCCGCCAGCGGACCTTTGTCGAGCAGTCGCGTCAATCGTCGCTGCTGGGCCGCGTCGAGCTTCGGTTTGGCTCCCGGCGGCTTGCGGGACTTGAGCGCGGATTTCTGGCGGCCACGATTGGACTTCGCCAGCCACGTTTCGACGGCCCGCCTGGAATACCCGACCGCCTCGGCGGCATCGGCAATCGTCCACCCCTGGCAACAAACGAGTTCGACCGCCCGAAGACGCACATCCTCGGTGGCATTGACACTTCCTTGTGCTCTCGTGAACACAGTCGACCACATTTCCACCACGACGCATAGGCCATTCTGATCCTCAGTAAGCAGGCGAAAGCGAACGGCTTTTTGCTGCTTCCCCGGATGGAATGGCGGCCGACGGTCGTGAGTGTGTGCTGATTGGTTTCCCCAAGCCGACCCTAGTGCAAATCCTCACGCCAAGTCAACGGTCAATCGACACGCGTCGCACCGGACCCGTCCGTGCGGAAGTGGCCATGCTTCCGCCTCTTTCTGTGGAGGAACAGGGATGGTACGTCCAAGAACGAGCGAGAAGAAATCAATCAACGACCGGCACGCGATGGGCGTGAGAACGGCGAACACCCGAGCGGAATCGCGCAACCTACTGGACGCAAGTGCACTCTCTGCGTCGCGGATTTCTATGCGAAGACCCGCACAATCACTAACGCTAGAGCACATCTAACTGAAGTGTAGCCATCCCAGCTTCGGTTTGAGAAACTGATGGTGTGGGGGTTCGGTGGGGAGGTCTCACCGGAGCGGGAGCGATGGCACCTTTCAGCATGGATTTGCGCAAACGGGTTGTGGCGTTCGTCGAGGCGGGTCACTCGAAGAAGGAAGCGTCTGGTCATTTCCACGTCAGCGATGGATTCGTCAAGAAGTTGTTCGCCAGATTACGAACCGCTGGGACACTGGAACCGGGACATCCGCCCGGCGCGATGCCCAAGCTCAACGAGAGCCAGCAACACAAGTTGACCGAAATGGTTCGACAGCAGCCGGACGCGACACTGGCCGAACTCCGCGATCAGATCCGCGAGGTGTGCGGAGTTGAGCTCTCGGTCTCGGGGGTTGCTGTGTGGCTCAAACGACTCGGGTTGAGTGTCAAAAAAAGTCGCAGTGCGCGGCCGAACAGGATCGGGAAGACGTGGCCCGGGCTCGCGGATGGTGGCGGTTGAACCAATCCCGCCTGGACCCCAGACGTCTGGTATTCCTCGACGAAACGGGCCTGTCCACGGCGATGGCCCGCAGGTACGGACGGGCCTTACGTGGCGAGCGACTGGTGGCCCCGATTCCCGCCGGACACTGGCAAACGGTCACGCTGGTGCAGGCCATTGACATCAACGGCATCCGCACAGCCCTGCTGCTCGACGGACCGCTGGACGGCGCCAGTTTCACCGGCTGCTGCGAGTGGCTGCTGGCCCAAGTCCTGCGGCCAGGCGAAATCGTCATCCTGGACAACCTCTCCCGCCACAAGTCGAAGACCGCTCGTGCGGCGATCCAAGGCGCCGGTGCTGATGTTCTGGATCTGCCTTCGTACTCGCCCGACCTCAACCCGATCGAAAACGTCTTCAGCAAAGTGAAAGCTCTGTTCCGATCGGCGGCCGGCGCCCATGGCACGAACTCTGCGAGATCGCTGGCAACCTCCTCGGACAGATCACCACCTCCGACTGCCGCAACTGCTTCAAAGCCTGCGGATACCCGACCTCACCATCGCTGGCTACACTTCTCTTGGAAACGCTCTAAGCGGTTTGCGAATGAAGACGGAAAGCCCATCTGGTTCGACTCACCGTGCTGGATGAAGGACGAATCCGCGATCGTCTATCAAGGATGTTGAGAAAAAGACATAGGCAGAGAAACGGTACGATTCGCCAGGCTACCTTTCGAAGCGTCGTGTTCTCGAGAGCGAAATCGTTAATGGCGTCTTGAACCAGTCGTAGCGCACTGCACCGTAAGTCCTGCGAGAAGGCGGCGGCTGTCTGGAAGAGTTCCGGCTTACCCAACCGGTCGGAGGTTCGTTCCTAACCTCGCGGCGCGCCCTCCGGCTTGAGCTCCGCAGCTCATCGTCCGGCGGGATCGAACCATACCGATCCTTGCCACACGTCAGATGGTCAGATAATCTGTCCGAATTGGGTTGGTGCCACAAGTCATGCAGGAAGATACATGCAAACGATTTCTCGCCCCGAAGATGCGCGATCAGGTCACAGAGCAGATCAAGCAGTACATCGTCGAACGAAACCTGGCTTCGGGTGATCGGCTGCCGACAGAGAGACAGCTCGCGGAAACGTTCGGGATCAGTCGACTGAGCCTCCGTGAGGCGACGAAGACGCTTGAGTTCCTCGGCATCATCGAATCAAAGACCGGTGTCGGGCTAACCGTCGGGCGGCTCGATATGGGGCAACTCACCAGTCACCTCGGATTTCATTCGGGGCTAATCGATGCTGACCCGCAGCAACTCATTGATTGTCGCGTGATTATTGAGACGGGCGTGTTGCCTCATGTGGCGCGTCGAATGGAAGGTGATCCGTCGATCGAGGCGAATCTGCGAAGCATCGCAGAGCAGTTTGGCAAGGCGCGAAGCCTGAAGGCTTCGATCGCCATCGACGTTCAGTTCCACCGGTCGCTGATGGAAGCGAGTGGCTTGCAGCCGATCGTGGCATTCGGCGATTTGCTGGAGGTCTTCTTTCACCGTTTTCGTCGAGGCCATCGGGAAAGTCAAGGATCGGAATGTCGGCCTCGAAAACCACCTGCGCATCGTGGATCTGCTGTCGGCGGGACGAGTCGATGAGGCCGCAGCCGAGTCTCGCAGGCAAATCGAAGAGAACAAGGAGCGACTCTAATGCCTGCTCGTATTCTTCTGCTCGTCGTCGCCAGCGTTGGCTTTGCGGGGGTCGTCAATGCCGAGGAGCCGTTGGAAGCCTTTCTCACGAAGCATTGCCTCCGTTGTCATGGCCCCGATAACGAGGAGGGTGAACTGCGAATCGACCAGCTCTCGCGTGATTTCAATTCGGGCGTTGACACTCAACACTGGGCGGAGGTCATCGAGCGGATCAATGCTGGTGAGATGCCTCCGGAAGATGAGCCGCGACCAACGCAGGAGGAGATCTCGGCGTTCGTTACCAGGTTGGACGCTCGGATCAAAGAGGGCAAGGCTGCGCGGATGGCGGCTCGCCCGCCCGTGGCGCACTATCGACTCAGCCGCAAAGAGTATCAGAACACGGTCTACGATCTGCTCGGCGTACGTTACGATCCAACCGCGCCAGGCGAGTTGAACGAAGATCAGCTCTGGCACGGGTACGAGCGGATTGGATCGGAGCTTTCGCTTTCCGTCTCGCATGTCGACCGCTACTACCGCGCCGCGCAAACGGTCTTGGACCGGGCCTTTCCGGCAGAACCGGTGAAGACGCAGGACGTTCGCAGGACCGCTGCGGAGATTCGCTATCGCGGCGGGGAGGAACAGCGGGAATGGCTGGAGCGGCTCGGTATTGAGCGGCCCTTGCGTTACCTGATCAATCCCGGGTTTGCCCTTCCGTCACGAGACTCGCCATACCGCGCTTTCGCCGAGCTGGTTCGGCGGCGGGGGCCGGCCTCAGAGTGGTCTCTACCGCATGCGTCTCCAGGCCAGCGGGCTGCGTCCACCTGGCGGTCAAGTACCGCACCTGCGGATCGGCACGCTGCCGGAAGCCAAGTTTTCGGGCGTCCTCGACAGCGTGCTCGAACTCGACGTGACCGCACCGGAGGACAGCCCGGAGATCTATGAAGCCGAGGTGTTTCTGGAAATGCCCATCTCCCTCCACTTCGATGTGGTGTCTACCACGGGCATCGATGGCACACGCCAAGGCGGAAGATTCAATCGCGCGGTCGGTTCCAGTTCCGACTACATCTTCACCCACACCAGCGAGACGCGGCTCCTGCACCTGAATGCCCCGCAGATGTTCGACGATCGGGGGCAACGCTCTGTTTCCCATTGTCATCGTTGATTGGATCGAATGGGAAGGTCCGCTGGAGTCGGATGCGGAACGGTCTCGTCGCGAAGGTGTGTTGCCGCCCGAAGACGCGACCGACGCCGTGGTCGCGGAGCACCTGCAGCGGTTCGCCGAGCGCGCCTGGCGGCGTGCTGTCGAGCTGGAGGAATTGCAGGGCTATCTTGCCGCGTACCATGCTCAGCGCGGAGCGGGTAAGGCCGTTCCCGACGCCTTCCGCGCCGCGATGCTGGGCGTGCTGACTTCGCGACACTTCATTTATCTCGTGGAGGGAGATCTCGAGCCCCGCGAGCGTCTGACCCATTCGGAACTCGCTTCGCGGCTGTCGTACTTCCTCTGGAGTTCGATGCCCGATGGTGACTTGATGACCAAAGCGTGCACCGGAGAATTCAGCGGCATTGGCCTGGAGGAACAAGTTGATCGGATGTTGGCGGACGACAAGATCGAACGCTTCCTTGAGGATTTTTCGCGGCAGTGGTTGCAACTGCACCGACTCGGGGTCTTTTCGCCAAACAAAGAACTCTATCCAAGCTATGACGATTGGCTCGAAAGGAGTTTGCGCGAAGAGCCGATCGAGTTTTTCTGCGAGATGTTTACGAAGAACTTGCCGGTCGACGATTTTCTCGATTCGGACTGGACCATCGCCAACCACCGGATCAGCGACTTTTACGGCATCGCGGAGCCGAAAGCTTCGGGCTTCGAGAAAGTTGCCCTGAAGCCGGAGGATAACCGGGGCGGCCTGCTGACGATGGGCTCCATTCTTGGAATGACTTCGGATGGAACCCGTCATCGTCCGGTCGATCGCGGCGTGTGGGTGAGCGAAGCAATTTTCAACAAGACTCCGCCTCCGCCCCCGGCGAACGTCAATCCGATCGAGCCCATCCCGCCGGAAGGCGAAAAAGTGACGATCCGTCAGCGGATCGAAGTACACGCCACCAGCGCCAACTGTGCCGCTTGCCACCGCAACATTGATCCATTGGGGCTCGCGTTTGAGCAGTTCGATGCCATCGGCCAGTGGCGGACTCGGGAACGAATCCCGACGGGCCGCGGTGAGGATCCGCTGGTCGATGCCTCCGGTGTGATGCCCGACGGACGGACTTTTCGTGATGCGAGTGAATTCAAGCAGCTACTGCTCGAAGACCGCGATGCGTTCCTGCAAGCGTTCATCGAACACCTGAGTACGTACGCCCTTCGTCGTGTGCTGACCGTGGATGACCAGGACGACATCGATAGGATCGTGCAAGAAGCCAAGAAAAGCCAATACGGCGTCCGAGACATCGTGCGTGCGGTGGCGCTATCCGACCTGATGCAAAAACGCTGACCGACAAACAAAAACAACTAGGAACAAAAAACCATGAACTTTCTATCTCAACGCTGGCTCATCGACCGCCGCCATGCGCTGCGAGCGCTGGGGACCTGCATCTCTTTGCCGATGCTGGAATGCATGCATCCATTGCGAGCAGCCGAACCGGAGACTGCGCCGCGTCGCAGCGCCTTTATTTACCTGGCGAACGGTGTTCACTCGCCCAACTATCAGATCACACAGTCGGGTGAGAGTTATGAAATCTCTCGCTCGCTCAAACCGTTGGAGAAATTTCGTGATGTGATTACGCCCATCAGCGGCCTGCATCACCCGGGAGGCCTCGGCAAAGCCCACGATTGCATCAAGGTCTGGCTGACCGGCGGGCAACTCGGCTCCTCGACTGGCAACACGATCTCGGTGGATCAAAGAATCGCCCAGGTCACCGGGCAGAATACGCGTTATCCCTCCATGGAAATCTCCATCAATGGAGCGTCGCTGGCCTGGACCGCCGATGGTGTCAATCTTCCGCCGCTGCGCCGTTGCAGTGAGATCTTCGCATCGTTGTTCGAGCAGCCGAAAGGCGGCATCAAGGCTCAACGGGAAGCCCTCGGCCTGAAGGGCAGCGTGCTCGACGCTAACCTCGAAGAGGTCCGCCGACTCCAGGAAAAGATGGGGACGGTAGATCGAGGCCGCATGGATCAGTATCTCAGTTCGGTACGTGAAGCGGAAATCAGAACGCGGCGAGCTGACGAGTGGCTGGATGCGCCACTGCCCGAGATTGCCGAAGCCGATCGCAAACGCACCAATCGCGATATCCCGCAAACGCAGGCGGGTGACTATTTCCGCACGGTCTATGACCTGATCGTGCTCGCCTTCCAGACCGACGTGACCCGCGTCGCCACCTACAGCATGGGCACGGAGGTGTCGGCGATTCCGATCCCCGAGATCGGCATCACGGAGGGGCGCCACAATCTCAGTCACCACGGCGGGGACCCGCGTACGATGGAGAAACTGACTCAGTATGACACGTTTGCGTTTGAGCAGTATGGCTATTTCCTCAAACGATTGGCAGAGACCAAAGACGTCAACGGTGCGCCGCTGCTGGATTCCACCATGGCTCTGATGGGCAGCGGTATGTCGTATGGCCAGAGCCACGGCAATGCCAATCTGCCATTGGTACTCGCCGGTGGTTCAGCGATGGGACTCAAGCATGGTCGCCACCTCGACTTTAACGAAGGTCACTTCGACGGCTACAAGCTCGATAATCCCAAAGAGTACATGATCGTCAGCAGTCGCCCAGCGGATCCAGATGCGCACATGAGCAACCTGCTGCTGATGATGGCTCAGCGGATGGGTGTCGAGACTGATCAGTTCGGCGACAGTAACAAGGTGATCGACGTATGAGGCAGCAGACAGATCTTGCACGGTGGTTCTCTGCGTTGTGCGTCGGCTTCTCCTTGTTCGCTGGAGCCACTAGCATCGCGGACGAACCGTACCGCCCCGACCCCGGCAAGTTCCCACTGGCGGACAAGGCGAAGTCCTACACCGGCGAACTCACCTTTGTCGATCACGCCAACCGCCGCGGCAGTCTCCGCATCCCCAGCGAAGGGCCCTTTTATCAACAGGCCGCAACGCCGTTCGCAATGCTTCCCTACGGCATGGTCCGCTATCGCGGTGCGCCAGCGGACCTGAGGGATATGCCGCTTGGGACCGTCTTGCACGGCAGTTTCTACCTGCCACCGGAACCGGGGCTTTCCTCCGTTCCGACATTCCGCAACCGCGCGAACCATGCCGCCCTGCTCGAAGACGAGGCCAGCTTCTGCCTGCGCCAGGGTCTGGTTTGGAAGCTGCAAGAGGTGAAACGGGAGAACGACCAGTGGCTTGTCACCGCCCGCCGCGAAGCGAAGGACGGGAAAGCCGGCAAAGGCGCACTTGAGACCATGACCGTCGATGCCGCGACTCGCATTTGGCGCGGCCGCGAGTCGCTGCTGCTTCAAGACCTGATCGACGAGGGAATGTGGCCGGAGAAAGGCAAGAAGTCGCTAGACGGCCAGGCCGTCCTGCTGGGATTGCGATGGAAGCCAACGCGTGGCACGAAGTTCGGACAGAAAGATGGCGTTTGGAACCGCTGGCACATCGGCGACATCTGGCTGGACGAGGAATCGATCCAGCGCGCCGCTCGGCAGCAGACCGAGGAGCACAACACGCTGATCCGCACTCGCTGGATGGCTGCGCTGGTCGATGAGGTCGAGTATGGAAAATCCGGCCAGGCTACGGTCATCGCCACATTGGTGGGCGGCATGGACGAATCGCTCTACGCCGACTTCCAAAAGGGCGTCCGAGGGCAGATGTCCCCGGTGGCGACCAACCTGAAACATGGGATTGGTGACATCGGCCACTACCACACCGCCATCGAAGGTTCGATTGTCGATGTCACGAAGCTCGATGGCGACGCGCCACCGGGCAGCAGCGGCATTCAAATCCGCATGAAGGTCGGCATGGTTCTGGAAGGGTTTCGCGCCGGTGGAATCGTCCGCATCCGCCCCCTGAGCTGGCCCGACCCTCCGGTGCCGCGCGAGGAATACATCATGGGAATCGAAGACCGCTTTCCGAGTCCGGACATCTTCCCTAACCACAGATCCGGTCGCCCGTGAACCCTGTCGAGACAGGAGACAAGAAAAGACGATGAACTCGAAGTCGATAAAATCGAGTACGCTCGTGATGGCAGCGCTGAGTGGCTTGCTCACGGCAACGGCGAGAGCCGAGGAACGGGTTGCGGACCAGATCTCACCTGAAAGCCGCGCGTTCTTCGAGAAAGAAGTGCGACCGCTGTTGGTCAAGCGCTGCTTTGAATGCCACGGAGGATCAAAGGCCGAAGGTGGGCTATCGCTGGCTTCGGCCGAGGGCTGGAAGCACGGGGGCGACAGCGGGCCAGCGATTGTGCCTGGCAAGCCGGATGAGAGCCTATCTGATCGAGGCGATCAACTACGAGTCGTGGGAAATGCCGCCTGCCGAACGTGGCGGCAAGCTGCCCGACGACGAGATCGCCATCCTCACCAAATGGGTCGAGATGGGTGCCCCCGATCCGCGGACCGGAAGTGAAGTGCTCGGAGGCATGACGTTAGACGAGGCGGAGAGCTGGTGGGCGTTCCAACCGTTGCCGGAATCTCCGCCGGCCCCAGCCACCGAAGATGTGAAACGGATCAACGACTTGCTGCTGCGCGAGATCGAAGGCCGCCACTTGAACTTGGCAGCGAGAGCCGATCGGCGGACTTTGCTGCGGCGGTTGACCTATGACTTGACCGGCTTGCCGCCGACCCACGATGAGGTGGAAGCGTTCGTCGCAGATGAGTCGCCCGACGCGCTCTCCAAAGCGATCGACCGCGTGCTCGACTCTCCGCAGTACGGCGAGCAGTGGGGAAGGCACTGGCTGGACGTCGTCCGTTACGCCGACACCGCTGGCGAGAATGCGGATTTCCCGTTGCCCCATGCCTGGCGGTATCGCAACTGGGTTATCAATGCCTTCCAGCGTGACATGCCGTTCGACCAATTTGTCCGCTTGCAGTTGGTCGGGGACCTGCTGGTCGAAGAGGCGAGCCCCGAGGAGCGTGCGGATGGAATTGTCGCGACCGGCTATCTGGCGCTCGCCCGCCGCTTCGGTCACGACAGCGACAAGGATATGCACCTCACCTACGAGGATGTCATCGACAATCTGGGGAAGAATTTTCTGGGGCTGTCGTTGGGCTGTGCCCGCTGCCACGATCACAAGTATGACCCGGTCGGTGCAGAAGACTACTACGCGCTCTATGGCATCTTTGAAAGCACCAGGTTCGCCTTCCCCGGCTGTGAGGCCAAGCAGCGTCCCCGCGATATGGTGCCGTTGACGACCCTGTCGCAAATCGAGGGCCTGCAGAGCCCCTCGGCGGAAGAGCAGGCGAATTCGGAGGTCGCGAAGCAGCGGCAGTTCGAGAATCGCCAAGCCGCCGGGGATGCATTCGCCGAGAAATTCGGCATGGAGAGGCGGGTGCTGGCTTCGTCGACCGTCGCCGAAGGGGCCAGTGTGCCCTTTGAGCAACGCATTCGTGTGCGAAGGGGCGAAGTGGTGCAACTGACGGTGTCGCCGGGGAAGAGCCAAGGCTCGGATACGACGCTCGTCGAGTGGCAGATCGTGGAGACTGATGGCGCGAAACGCTCGTGGAGTGTGGCAGAACTGGTGCCAGATTTAATGAGGGGCAACCCGTATTCCGCGTCTCATGGGGCGCAGTGGTGTTTTCTCGAAACCTCGCCGGCGCCGATGTTCCTGGCGGAGCCACGTCCCGACGTGGGGGGAAATGCGGCTTTGAAGGCTTGGAGCAACGGAAATACTCCGTGGGCGTTGGTGAACACGGATGACCAGCAGGTGATGGCGTGGACCACGCTGACGGCGGAGTCGTTCTTTCTCCATCCCGGCCCGATGCGGCCGGTGACCGCGGCTTGGGTCAGTCCCCTGGACGGCACAGTCACACTGAGCGGCCTTGTGGCGGACGCACACCCGAGCAACAGTGACGGGGTGGCCTTTGAGTTGTCCCACATTGTCACACCCGAATACGGTCCCGCGCTGGTGCAACTCGGCGAGAGTTTCCCGCCAGATGAAGTGCCCTCAGCCAAGCCTGAAAAGCGTGTGATACCAGTCGCCTATGCCGTGGTGGATGGAGAGGCGAAGAACGCGCGATTTCAGAAGGCGGGCGAGCCAGAACAGCTCGGACCGGAAGTGCCGCGACGCTGGTTGTCGGTCTTTGGTGGGATGCAGGTCCCCGAGGATGCCGGCAGCGGTCGCCGCGAGTTGAGTGACTGGGTGTCCCAGCATCCGCTGACGGCCCGCGTGATGGTGAACCGCATTTGGGAGTGGCACTTCGGTCAAGGTCTGGTGCGATCGTCGAACGATTTCGGCACCCAGGGTGAAGCCCCGACGCATCCGGAGTTGCTCGACTTCCTGGCAGCGAGGTTCGTGCAAAGCGGTTACAGCGTGAAAGCGATGCACCGATTGATTCTGCACACCGATGCTTATCAGCGAGCCAGCGCGACGCCTGTCGCGGCGGATCCTGACAACCGTTGGCTGGCACACTTCAACCGTCGCCGACTCACAGCAGAAGAACTCCGCGACAGCTTGCTGACGGCCTCGGGCCAGCTCGATCTCACCCCCGGTACTTCACATCCGTTCCCGGAGGAAAGCACCTGGAAGTTCACGCAGCATCGTCCCTTCAACGCCGTCTATGAAACGAACAAACGCAGTGTCTACATGATGGTGCAGCGACAGCGTAGGCACCCGTTTCTGGCCTTGTTCGACGGCGCTGATCCCAACGCCTCCACGCCGGCGCGAGAAACAACCACGGTGCCGACCCAGGCGTTGTACTTCATCAACGATTCGTTCTTCCACGCACAGGCCGCGAAGTTCGCTGCAGTCATCCTGGAAACGCCAGGAGATGAAGCGCGAGTGCCGCACGCCTACCGCAGGCTGTTCCAGAGAGAACCGACGCAATCCGAACAGCAGCGCGCTGCGAAGTTCCTCAACAATTACCCCGGCGACGCCAAGGAGAAATGGTCCGCACTGTCCCGCGTCCTGCTGGCGAGCAATGAATTCCTGTTTGTGGAGTGAACCAATGACGAACCCATCCCGTCGCACTTTCCTGCGTTCCGCCGCAGCAAGCTCGATCCTGTTCCCCGGCATTGTGAATCAGTTGCTCGCCGATGAGAGGGACCCGCTGGCTGTACGCGATCCGCATTTTCCTGCCAGGGCAAAGAGCGTCATCTTTCTGTTCATGACCGGCGGCGTTTCGCACATCGATACGTTCGACCCCAAGCCCGAGCTGACGAAGCAGCACGGTAAGGAGATTCCCTCGGACCACCCGTCGACGAAAGGCCGGCCTGATTACAGCCGCATCTTCCTGAAGCGACCACAGTGGGAGTTCAAGCCGCACGGTCAATGCGGTACCGAAGTCAGTTCGCTTTTTCCACACGTTGCCGAGTGCGTCGATGACATTGCGCTGATTCGTTCGATGCATACCTCGCACGCGAACCATTACAACGCGACGTTGGGCATGCATACCGGCTCGTTCACAGTCCCGCGGCCCAGCATCGGTTCGTGGGCGACCTACGGGCTGGGAACATTCAACCGCAACCTGCCTGGCTTCGTCGTCATCGCGCCTGCTCAGACCTACGCGGGGACGCAGGTGTATGGCAACGACATTCTGCCGGGCGCGTATCAGGGAACGCTGGTCGTTCCCGGCAAGGAGCCGGTGGCGAACGTCTCGCCGCGCGTTCCGATTGATCGCCAGCAACTGGAACTGGCGGCGCTGCAGGAAATGAACGCCGAGCACCTCGCATCACGCGGCGGGCGACCCGCAGTTGCTGGCCCGATTGCAGACCTTTGAGACGGCGTTCGGCATGCAGATGGCCGTTCCCGACGCGTTCGACTTTGCAAATGAAACGCAGAGACACGCTGGACAGCTACGGTCTGGAGCCCGGTCAGAACAACCGGCTTCGGCTGGCAGTGTCTGGCGGCCCGGCGGCTCGTCGAACGAGGCGTCCGGTTCGTTGAGCTGATCGACGTAGGATCGTCGGGAAACTGGGACGCACACGGCGACATGTTGACACATGTGCCGCTCGCAAAGAACGTCGACCAGCCGATCGCCGCACTGCTCCGCGACCTGAAGCAACGCGGCATGCTGAACGAGACACTGGTGGTCTGGACGACCGAGTTCGGTCGCACGCCGTTCAACAAGACGGCCGATCACAAGGGCCGCGAACACCATCCGTTGGGATTCAGCTCCTGGATGGCCGGCGGCGGCGTCAAGCCCGGCATCGTCCACGGCGCGACGGACGAGATCGGCATGAACGCCGTCGACAAGCCGGTCCACGTCCGCGACTTTCACGCCACGATCCTGCACCTGATGGGCCTCGATCACGAGCGTCTGTCCATGCGCCACGCCGGCCTCGACGTCCGACTGACCGGCGTCGAACACGCCCATGTTGTCAAGGAGATTCTGGCGTGAAACCTTCCTTTTCTGAGTATGACTCGTTTTTGTTTGTTTGTAGAACAGGCACTGCCCTACTCCTGACGTTGTGCCTGCAGGTGATATCTCTCCATGCGGCAGACTGGCTGCAGTTCCGCGGGCCGAATCGCGATGGCAAGTCACCGGAGACCGGCTTGCTGAAGACGTGGCCCGATGGGGGACCTAAGTTGCTGCGCACGATCAGCGGCTTTGGCGGAGGATACTCGTCGCCGGTGATTGCGGGAGACCGAATCTATGTCACCGGTAAAGTGGGCGATGAGCTGAGGCTCTTCTGCTTTGATCCGTTGGGAAACAATGTCTGGGAAACGACACACGGCCAAGCGTTCCGCGAGTCCGACGCACCGCATTCGCCCTATCCAGGTGCACGAGCGGCTCCAACTATCGACGGAGACACAATCTATCTGCTCGGCGGTCTCGGGCGGCTGGCGGCTTACCGCACCAGCGATGGCGAGCTGATCTGGTCGGTGGACGTCGTGAAAACACTTGGCGGACGCGTGCCGCCGTGGGGTTATACCGAGTCCGTTTTGATCGATGGTGACAAGCTGATCTGCACTCCGGGAAGCGAAACGAAAGGGACATTCGCCGCGCTGAACAAGACGACCGGTCGTTTGATTTGGCAAAGCAGCGAAGTGACCGAGCGGGCTGAATATGGTTCTCCGATTTTGATCGAAACCGATGGCGTGAGACAGGTTGTCACGATGAGCCGTGGAGGTCTTGTCGCGGTCTCACCGGACGATGGGAAGCTGCTCTGGCGTTATAACCGCGTCGCCAAGATGGGAACCCCGGAGACGACCACCGCTCACGGTAACTCACCCGTGTACGCTGCTGGCTATGTCTTCGAGGCGACGGCGTACCATACCCGCGGCGGCTGCGCGGTGACTCTCAAGCCGACACCGGACGGGCTTGAAGCGGAACTTGCCTGGGAAAGCTCCAAGTTGAACTGTGAACATGGCGGCTATGTGGTTGTTGAGGGCCACATCTACATGAATCAGGGAGCGGGCTGGAGTTGCCTGGAACTGAAAACTGGCAAGGAACGCTGGTCCGGCCGTGGCCCAGGCAAAGGTTCGATCATCTACGCCGACGGCATGCTCTATTGCCTTGGGGAAAATGGAAAGATGGGGCTCATCGAAGCCAAGCCCGACGGCTTCAATCTTGTCACCATGTTTGCATTGCCAGAAGGCGAAGGCCGGTGCTGGACCCACCCCGTCATCAACGATGGCACACTTTATCTGCGTTGGGCAGATCGCCTGTTTGTGTACGACATTCGGGCGTCGGCCGCCGAATGAAGAGCAAAGCGACGACGAATATGATGCGAATCCATTTTCTATTTTGCCTTCTCCTGTGCGTCTGCCGTTCGTCGCTGTTCGCTGACGAGAGCCACTGGCCGCGCTTTCGTGGGCCGAATGCGGCAGGAGTCGCGCCCGACCATGCTGGATTGCCGATCACGTGGTCGACGACCGAGAACGTGAAGTGGGTGGCTGATGTGCCGGGCCTGGGTTGGTCGTGTCCGGCGGTCTGGGGCAATCGCGTCTTCCTGACGACCGTCGTGAACGACCAGCCGACGGAGATTCCGAAAAGGGGACTGTATCTCGGTGAAGGCGTTCGCGATCCTGCAAAAGGCGTGCATCGTTGGTTGGTTTATTGCTTCGATCTGAACACGGGCGACGTGTTGTGGAAGCACGAAGCTCACGCCGGCCGGCCGCAGGTGCCGCGACATCCCAAGAGCACCTATGCCTCTGAGACTCCGACAACCGACGGCGAGCGGCTGTATGTCCTGTTCGGAGATCTGGGTCTGTGGTGCTACGACCTCGATGGCAAGGTGCTATGGAATCAAAAGATCGAGCCCAGAAAGACAGCCAGCGACTACGGCGCCGCGGCTTCGCCAGTGGTGCATGACGGCCAGGTCATTGTCGTGTACGACAACCTGGAAGCCTCCTGGATCGCAGCCTTCGATGCGCAGACCGGAGAAGAACGGTGGCGAACGCCGCGCGACGAGACCGCCTCGTGGGCCACGCCGCTTGTCTGGGAAAACTCAGTTCGCACCGAAATTGTTGTGCCAGGAGTGAAACGCAACCGAGGTTACTCACTCGATGGCGACCTGCTGTGGGAATTCGACGGGCGAATGGCTTCGCCGGTGGTTCCTTCGCCCTTTGCCGCACATGGATTGTGCTACATCGGCGCAGGTTTCGTGGCGGACAACCATCGCCCGACCTTTGCATTGCGACCGGGGGCCAGTGGCAACCTTGCTCCAGAAGGCGAGTATGCCAGGAATGAAGCTTTTGCCTGGTACCAGGAACGCACGGCATCCTACAACCCGTCCCAAATCGTCTATGGCGACTATCTCTACACGCTGTATGACCGGGGACTACTGACCTGTCACAAAGCCAGGACCGGCGAAGAGGTCTATGACAAGCAACGACTTCGTCCCAGCGGTTCGTTCACTGCTTCGCCGTTCGCTTTCAACGGACACCTGTTCTGCCTGAGCGAAGATGGCCTGACTTACGTCATCAAGCCGGGGCCAGAGTTCGACATCCTCGCCACCAACCCCCTCGACGAGCGCTGCCTCTCCAGTCCAGCCATTGCTGGTGGCAAACTGCTCATTCGGACGGCAACCAGGCTGTACTGCCTGAGCGAAGGCGCGGCGAGCGAACCAGGCAAGAACGAGGATGTTTCAGAGTGAGGTCAGCCCGCATTCATTCAGTCTGTTGATTTACAGATCAACGAGCACACCACCATGCGTAGAACAAGCCCGAACCTTATCGAATCCATTTGAATCCCTTCGCCCGACTATCGCACCGTTGCTTGTTCTGGCACTCATTGCCAGTTTGTTACCCGGCGATGTCTCGATAGCGATTGCCCAGGAACAAGTTGGCTCAAACGCCCCGAAGAAGCCGGATCGCTGGCGAAAGGCAACCTCACTTGACCGATGTCCCCGTCGCCGTGCGCCCGTTTCTGGAGCAACATTGTTTCGATTGCCATGATAAAGATACCAGCGAAGGCGATCTCAACTTACAGGCAATTGATCTGAGCGGTACCACGGCGATCAGCCGCATCTTTTTTAGTTTCTCTGTACGATCGTGTAGCGGCGCACCAAATGCCGCCCAAGAGTGCGGAGCACCCGGCCGATGCAGCACGTGCCGAATTCCTGCGCAGATTGCCAAGCCTGTCATTGCTGCTGAACAGCGTGACGACCGCACCACCGGACGCTCAACTTGGCGACGCATGAATCGTCTCGAATATGAAGCGACGTTGCGCGACCTTCTGCAAGCGCCGTGGCTGGAAATCAAGGAGATGTTCCCTGAGGATGGGGAAAGCCATCGCTTCAACAAGATTGGTGACTCGCTTGATGTATCGCATGTGCAAGTCGCACAGTATCTCCAAGCCGCTGATTACGCGTTACGTGCAGTACTTGCGACCCAAACAAAGCCAATCCCTGACGAAACCAAGCGCTACCGCGCCCGCGATGATCCCGGATTTTTTCGACGTTTTTCTTATCATGATTCTAAATACCCACCTGGATCGCGCCACCTTCCCGGTCCTGGGCAGCAGCGGTCAACCGGACGTGCGTGCGAAAGAAGCACCGATTACGAATCCGACCGATGAGGCGATCCGTGAACTCGAAGCCGTTGGGACCGTCATCAGCAATTACTTGCCGACCACAACTAAATTCCTCCTCGCCAAAGCACCTGCCGATGGTTACTACAAGATTGCATTAAATGCGTACAGCATTTGGGTCGGTCCAGGCACCAAGAAGAATAGATGGTGGCAACCCAATCTGGATGTTGTCTCGAAAGGTCGTCGTGATGAACCAATTACTGTCTATGCCGAGCGTCCTCCAGGCCAAACCCGACGCTTAGGCGCATTTGATGTCGGCGTTGAACCGACAACACGAACCATCGAGGTCTACTTATTAAAAGGCGAAACGATTACCGTTGATGCTGCGCGTCTCCATCGCTCCCGCTACCCGGCTGGCTGGCGTAATCCGTTAGCGACTCTCGATGGCCAGCCTGGTGTCGCCTTCAGGTGGCTCGAAGTCAGTGGACCACATACCGACGGCCATCCCAGCTTCGGTCACCGGCTTTTGTTTGGCGACCTGCCCTATTCCCCAGCGCAGAAAACGAGCCGTTTACCGTTACCAGCTCTGATCCAATCAGCGATGCTGAACGGCTGCTGCGTCATTTCATGACGAAGGCTTATCGGAAACCTGTCTCTGACACCGATGTGGATCGCTTTATGGGTGTGATTACAGCAGCACTCAATAGCGGTAAATCCTTTGCTGATGCCATGATTGCTGGCTATTCAGCCGTTTTATGTTCGCCAACCTTTGTCTGCCTCGAAGAAAAGCCTGGCCTGCTCGACCACCATGCTGTCGCCAATAGACTGTCCTATTTCCTTTGGAATACCGCTCCGGACAATCAATTACGTCGCACTGGCGGACGCGCGAAAATTGCACGACCCTTCGGTGCTCCGCGAGGAAACAAAACGACTCTTGGCCGAGCCAGAAGCGATGCGCCCATACGGAATCGAATCCCCAGTTGTTTGGTCTTCAAAGAACGCCCACCATGCTTAGAAGAATCACAACCCTGTCGAACCCATTTGAATCTCTTCGCCCGAGTGTCGCACTCTTGCTGGCTTTGGCACTCATTGCCGGCTCGTTGCCCGGCGTTGCCGCAGTGGCCATCGCCCAGGAGCAAGGCGGCTCGAATGCCCCGAAGAAGCCGGATCGCTGGGATCGCCAACCTCACTCTGACCGATGCGGCCGTTTGCGCCGAAGCAGCGCATGTACAAATCCACCCCGCAGGGAGATTTGAAGCTGCATGTCTGGTCGCCGAAAACAGATGGCCAGGACAGGCCCTGCATCGTGTTCTTCTTCGGCGGTGGCTGGAATAGTGGAACTTATCGACAGTTTGCCCGGCAGTCCGAATACCTGGCCAGCCGGGGCATGGTTGCCGCGAGCGCCGAATATCGAATCCGCAAAACCCACAACACGACGCCCGATGTCTGCGTGGAGGACGCGAAGAACGCCATCCGCTGGGTCCGGGCACATGCTGAAGAACTTGGCATCGACCCGGCGAAGGTGATTTCCGCAGGCGGCTCGGCGGGTGCTCATCTTGCGGCGGCGACGGCCCTGCTTCCCGGCTTTGACGCCGAGGGGGATGATCTCTCCATGTCCGCGATCCCTAACGCGATGGTGCTCTACAACCCCGGTGTCAACCCATCGTTGTCGGGTCGCACAGTGGTCCGCAGCAAAAACGGGGACGATATCACCAAAGCCATCTCGCCCACCCTGTTCCTCCACAAGAAAACGCCGCCAGCGATCCTCTTCTACGGCCTCGAAGATACCAACGGTCTGGCGCAAGGCGTCGAGTACGCCGCCAAGGCACGAGAGCTTGGTCTCGATGTCGAGATGTGGCTGGCCGCCGACCAGCCCCACGGCTTTTTCAACGACAGCCCCTGGCTTGAAGTCACCACCCTGCGCCTGGACCGATATCTCACCCGCCTCGGCTACCTGAGCGGTGAACCCAACATTGCTCTGCCTGAGAACGCGCTCTCGTTGAGACAGGACAACGAGACAAAACATGAGGGCGATGCCGTGAGTATTGAGCAATAACATGAACAAACGAAATTACATACTCGTCGCGATCATACTGCTGCTTCTCACCTCGTCGCTGGCCCAGGCGGATGAGCGCCCCAACTTCGTGATCATCATGGTGGATGATATGGGGTATGCCGGCGTCAGTTGCTTTGGGAACCCGTACTTCAAGACGCCGGAAATCGACCGTCTGGCCGCCGAGGGAATGCGGCTGACCGACTTTCATTCCTCGGGCACCGTCTGTTCGCCGACTCGGGCCGGATTGCTGACAGGGCGATATCAACAACGTGCCGGAATCGAGGCTGTGATCCATCCGCAGCGCGAGCATCCTGAACACCTGAAAGGGCTGCAGAAGTCGGAAGTGACTCTTGCTGAGTTGCTACAGTCAGCGGGCTATGCCACTGCTTTGATCGGCAAATGGCATCAAGGGTACGTGCATAATTCGGAAGACTATCATCCTCAGAATCACGGGTTCGATGAGTTCATCGGCTATCACAGTGGCAACATCGATTCTGTCAGTCACGTGGGGGACCACAACGAACACGACTGGTGGCACGGACGCGAGGAGACCAAGGAGGAAGGATACGTCACCGACCTGATCAATCGATATGCGCTCGAGTTCATCGAGCGAAACCAGGCTGGACCGTTCTGTCTGTACGTTCCACATCTGGCGATTCACAACCCCGTGCAGGTGCGCGGCGATCCGGTTCGCCGCACGGAGGAAGAAGGCTGGAACCGCTGGGAACCGGCCGATGAAGCCGAGCGCATTGAAAAATATCGCGGCATGACGCTGCCGATCGATGAGGGCGTGGGACAGATTCGCGAAAAGCTCGTCAGCCTCGGCATTGACAGCAAGACACTGGTGCTGTTCTTCTCAGACAACGGTGCCTCCGGGGACTTTCCCAGTGCCAGCCCGGAATTGCGAGGCAACAAGGGCAGTGTCTACGAGGGTGGGCACAAGGTGCCCTTCATCGCCTGGTGGCCCGGCAGGATCAAGGCAGGCAGCGAGAACGACGTCCCCGGCATCACGCTGGATATCATGCCCACGCTGCTGTCACTTGCTGGGGTAGAGCCTGCGGCGGAACGACCGCTCGACGGGATCGATCTCTCGCCCGTGCTTTTGAAGCAGCAACGCATCCCTGAACGACCGCTGTACTGGGCCTCGCTCGACAACGGCGGCAATCGTTCTGAAGCGATGCGCGACGGACCATGGAAGCTGGTTGTACAACATCCCAAGGCTCGGAAAGGGAGCTTTGACAACGAAAAGGTGGAGCTGTACCGGCTCGACCAGGATCCGTCGGAGAAGACCGATCTGGCTGGGGAGCACGCTGATCGAGCGGCCGTCATGCTCAAGCGCCTGAAGGCCTGGTACGCGGACACTCAAGAGAATTCCACGCTGCAGGACGGGGGTTGGCTCAAGATGGGAAGACAATGATGGCGGAGAATGCGAGAATCATGACCATGCCAAACCAAATTCGATTCATTCGCCGGACAGCCGCAGTCTTGCTGACTTACAGCTTGATCGTCACCCTATTGCCGGGCGCTGCCGCTGTTGCCGTCGCCGAGGAGCGGCAAGACGACAGCCACGATCCCGCCGTTCAGTTCGACGATACTCAGACCGAAGCAGAACTCCGGGCCGACGCTGAGAGAACTTTCAAGAAGAAGGTTGAACCCTTCGTCAAGAAGTACTGCATCGATTGCCACGGCTCCCGCCCCGAGGCGGGCATCAATCTCCAGTCGGCGCTCAAGAGTCCCGGCGCTGCGTCTTCGTTTCTGCATTGGAAGAAGGCGGTCGCGAACGTCAAGGTGCACGACATGCCGCCCGACCATGCCGACAAGATCCCGACCGATGAGGAGCGCCGCCAATTCATCGAATGGATCGGCAAGCTCAAGTACCTGGCCCCGCGCGACCCGGGCCCCTTCGTGATCCGTCGCCTGAGCAAGGTGGAGTACGGCAACACGCTCCACGACCTGTACGGCGTGGACCCGTCGATCGCCGACAGCCTGCCCGAGGAGGTCGTCGGGGAGGGGTATCTCAACTCGATCTCGCCGCTGCAGTCGGAGTTGTTTCTCGACATTGCCAACAAAGTGATCGATCAGGTCGTGGCACCGGAGGGTCAGCCGCCCACCGAAGTCCAGAAGCGCCTCTTTGGCGAGATGCCATCCGACGGCGCCGATCTCCGCAGACGGCCGCGCGCAAGGTCGCGCGCTCCCTGGCTCGCGATGCTTACCGCCGTCCGCCCACCGAGGCGGAGCTGGATGTTCTGGTAGGCATCTTCGAGCTTGGCCGCGAGAACAAGCTCAGCTACACGGCTTCGCTGGGCCTGATGTGGAAGGCGATCCTCGTCTCTCCGCAATTCCTCTTCATCACGCCTGCAGAGGAAGTCGACTCGAAAGACCCGATCGTGCCGCTGGACGACTATCAATTGGCCTCGCGTCTTTCCTATCTGCTGTGGTCGGCGCCGCCCGACGCCGAGTTGTCCGCCCTGGCTGACAAGGGCGAACTCAACAAGCCCGAAGTGCTGCGAGCTCAGGTGGAGCGGCTGCTGATGCACCCCCGTTCGCGAGCCCTGTTCGACGGCTTCGGCGCCCAGTGGTTGGGCGTGGGTGGGCTGGAGCGTCAGACGTTTGACCCGGACATGTTTCCCCAGATGACGCCCGCGTTGCGACAAGGCGATGGTGGAAGAAGCACGCCTGTTTTTCGAGAGCATCGTGCGCGAGAACCAGAGCGTCTTTCAGTTTGTGGACAGCGACTACACCTTCCTGAATGAGCCGCTCGCCGCGCTGTACGGCCTCGAGCAATCCGTTCAGGTCCCACGATGCGGCGGGTCAAGCTTGAGAACCCCAACCGGGGCGGCATCCTTGGCATGCCGGCCACGCTGGCGACGACGTCGTTTCCCAATCGGACCAGTCCCGTCCGGCGAGGTGTCTGGGTGCTTGAGCAGGTCCTGGGAGAACGTGTCCCGCCGCCTCCGCCGAACGTCCCTGAGCTCGAAGAGCAGGAGCAGAAGAACGTGGAGGGATTGACGCTGCGTCAGCGGACCGAGTTACACCAATCGGAACCGACTTGCGCCAACTGTCACAAGGTTCTCGATCCGATCGGCTTCGGGTTGGAGAATTTCGACGCCATCGGTCGCTGGCGCGAAAAGATGACGCTAGGCGTTGCGATCGACTCAGCGGGGAAACTTCCAAGTGGAGAGAGCTTCTCCACTCCCGCAGAATTGAAGGGCCTCCTGGCCAAGCGAGAAGCAGACCTGGCTCGAAACCTGACCGAAAGACTGATGGCCTACGCGCTTGGGCGACAACTGGAAGGCTACGATGAAATCGTGATCGACCAGCTGATGGTGAAGATCGCCGCAGGACGATTACCGCATGCGGACGATGATCACCGAGGTCATCACCAGTTACTTGTTCACGCACCGCAGAGTCAAAGGATGAATACCATGAATAGCCACTCGCTCGTCAATCGTCGCACCTTGCTGAAAGGAGCGGGCGTTTCCCTCGCGCTGCCGCTGCTGGATTCCCTGGGCTGGGCGGCCGGCGGCAATCCCGCCAAGCCGCCGGTGCGTCTCGGATTCATGTACATGCCACACGGCGTCATCATGGACCAGTTCTGGCCGGAGAGCCCGGAGAGCGTATCCACAAGTCGCCGCCGCCAGCGATCGAGTCGCTGCGTCCGATCCTGGACCAGTGCCTGATGATGAAGGGCATCTCCGGCGTGCCGATCGCGCCGTTCAGCGGTGCGCCGCACGCGCTGGAGTTGTCGACCTGGCTCACCGCGACCCTCCCGGACGCGGACACACGCAGCCGCATCAACATCGCGATCTCGGCCGACCAGATCATGGCCAACTACGTGGGCGCCCACACGTTGCTGCCATCGCTCGAACTGGCGACGATGCCGCAGACGTGGAAGGAGAATCAGGAGGGCCTGCACGAGGCGTACTACTCGCACTGCAGCTACCGCTCGCCCACGCAGCCCGTTCCCGCCGAGATCGATCCCCGGAACGTCCTGAACCGGCTCTTCGGCAAGAAGGGCGAGGCCGGACGGGTCACGAAGACCAATCCTCTCGACCGGCAGATGCTCGACCGCGTGCTCGGCGGCGCCAGGGACCTGCGCCGGACGCTGGCCAAGACCGACCAGCAGAAGCTCGACGAGTACCTCGACAGCGTCCGTTCGGTCGAGCGGCGCATCGCCGCGATCGAGTCCCGTCAGCAGGAGGCGGCCCTGGAGAAGGCGGGCGTCCGGTCGACCAAACGCGACGCCAGCGACTCGCCGCCGATCGAGGTCAAGATCCCCGAGGGTGACAAACGCAGCGAGTACATGCAGGTGATGTGCGACCTGAACGTCCTGGCCTTCCAGACCGACACGACGCGCGTCAGCACCTACATCGGCTCCACGCCCAACGGCGTGTCCTACCCCGAGCTGGGCTTCACGGACAAGCACCACTCGCAGACGCACCACGACAACCGGGAAGAGATGGTCCGCAAGGTGGCGGCGATCACGAAGTTCAACATCGATCAGTTCGCCTACATGGTGAACAAGATGGCCAGCCTGCGCGAGGGCGACGGCACGCTGCTCGACAACTGCATCATGATGTGGGGCTCCGGTCTGGAAGACGGCAACAAGCACACGCCGCGAGAATCTGCCCTTCATCATCGCTGGACGGGCGGCGGTTCGATCAACACCGGGCGCTTCCTGCCCGACACCAAGGGCAATCAGGGCGACCTGCTCACGACACTGCTCTCCTGCGCCGGAGTGCCGCTGGACCGTCCGATCGGCATCGCGACCAAGCAGATCACAGAGATCTTCGCCAATGTCTGAACGACCGGTCAGCCACCATTCGACACCGATCAATTCCCCTTCATCTCCGTCGGCTGACTCGGCACTTCAGCGCCGAAGGCGTTTCGCCTCTTCGAGCGTGATCGCACCGTCCTGGTTGGAGTCGAGGCGCAGCAGGTTGTCGCGTTGAGCGGCGGGGATTTCGTCGCCGATCAGTTTGCCGTCGTTGTTGCGGTCCAGGCGTTTGAAGATGGCTTCGAGGTCGAAGCCGGGGCGACCGTTGCCCGCCAGCGACCCAACCGGGTCGACCGCCGTTCAGCGAGGTCGATTCGCCCGGTTTCGCTCCCGGAACGTAGTACTCGACGTACCCCAGGTGCATCTCGTCGAAGGTCTGTGCTCCCCAGCGGACGGTCTTCGTCGGATCGGGATTGGCGGGGTTCTCTGTCGCTGTTGTCGAACCAGGCAGTGAAGCGGAGCGTGTCACCTGCCTGGAGCGACAGCGGCTCGAAGTAGCGATACAGCAACTGCCAGTTGAAATCGTACCGGGGGATGTCGAGCAGCGTCGTCGTCTGGCCGTCGGAGCGGGTGACTTCGTACATGCACGCCTTGCCACGCACGTGCAGGTGCGGGAGGAAACCCATGATCGTGGCGTCCAGCGGCAATCGCAGGGTAGCTTCCTCACGGTGATTTTCTGCTCCGGGCGGAATGCTGATGCGGGCATTGACGATCCCCGCGACGCGGACCTCGTGCTCTGGCGGTTCCTTGGCCCAGATCAGTCCGATACGGGTCTGGTCGGTCGTCGCAGTTCCGCTGGGAGTGTAGTGCATCTGGAATCGCAGTTTCGCTCCCTTCGGAATCCGTTTGGCGAAGCCTTCGGGATAGACCAGCGTGCTGTTGCCGGGAACGTAGATGCCCCAGAAGCCACCGCGCTCGGCAGCGGCGTCGTCGACCGGTTCGCCATCTTCTTCGTCGCTCCCCTGGACGAACACGAGGACGTGATGGACGACGCTACGGTCTCCGGGCTGGACCTCAATGGCCTGCACCCACTTGTCTTCGGGCAGGTTCGTTTCCACGACGACGTATTGATAGGGCATCACGCCGGTAGCCTTGACCGGAACGGGCCTCGGAAACTGGAACACTGCATCCGGTTCGCCAATCAGCCAGCCTTCGTCGAACTTGCGAGGCTGAGGAGCGTCGCGAAGGTCCCCTTCGGGTTTGCCGCCAGCGATCCAGGCCAGCAAGTCCTGCTTCTCAGCGGCTGCCAGCGAGCGATCATTGGCCCAGGGCGTATGAGCCTCGCCCGTTCCGATCTTTGGTTTGGTTTCCGCGGCGAACCACGGAGGCATGATCCCGCGCTTCACCACCTGTTTCACCATGCCCGCGTGAGCAACGAGATCGTCGTAGGTGTCGAGCGCGAACGGAGCGACGCCCCCTTCGCGATGACATTCGATGCAGTGCTGCTGAACGATCCGCGAGATGCGGTTGTGATAGGTCAACTCCGTCGAAGCTGCTGCCTTCGCGGGCTTCTCCAGCGTGCAGCCGGGAGCTTCGGTCGCAGCGACGAGTGGTTGTTTGCCCGCTTTGATTGCAGCGAGCGCATCGGCCAGATAGCGATAACGAGGAGCTTCGATGGAGTAGCCGAACCCGTATTGATCGTCGATCGCGCCGTGGTAGACGATGGTCCGTGACGCATCGAGCACGATCACATCCGTCGTGGTGAGTGCGCCGAGGCTGCTGGCCAATTGTCCGTCCTGGTCATGCACGTAGATCGCCTTGCCATCGAACTGGCCCGCTGCCGCCTGCATTTCGGATGGCTTGTCTGTCGCCAGCGGGTTGACCAGAACCCAGGCGATATTCGGACCGGACGTCTTCACCAGTTCGACCAGCGTCGGCAGGTACTTCTTGCTCAACGGGCAACTGGTGCTGGTCATCGCGAGAACGACAAGGCGATTCTTCGCCAGTTCGCTGAGGTGGTGCGTTGTGCCAGCGAGGTCTGTGAACGTGACGTTGGGTACGAAACGGCCAACGCCATGATCGCCGGGGCGAACCGGCTGAGGCCCTTGCCGCACCGGAGCTTCCATCGGAGTTGGCCCCGTCGGTGCAGGTGTCGTCGGCGCAGGCTTCAACACATCGTTGAACGCCCCGCGTGCCAGCGCCCTGGCCGCTTCCGGCTTGGTGATCTCGCCGTTCCCGTCGAGGTCCAGCCGCTTGAAGAACTCGGCGGCGGGCAATTCGTCGGGCGTGATCTTGCCATCGCCATTCTTGTCGAGTTGGTCGAACCGCTTCTCGACGGCGTTCTGTGCCCACACGCGACGGGCCAGCGGCATCAGGCTGGCAATGCATGCCAAGATTCCAACAGTCAGGACAATCTGGCGAGTCATCATCAGTATCAGCCTCAATTAGCTTTTGTAAAAACATCTCTTCAATGATTGCACGGCTGTTGAACGTATTTTCCGAAGTGCGGCCAAGCGTTGTCTGCAGCTAACAATTCCGTCGATCTTGAATTCACCAATAGACCGGATCGTTCAAAGCCGCCACGCATTTGCCGTCGCCGAGCGTCTCGTTGACTGGTTCATCAGCAAGTGCCTGACCGAGCCATCCCTCGGGCTGCGACAGCTCAAAGGGTGGCTTTATCTCCCTTAGCGAGATGGGGCGGAAACCCACTTTGGAGTAGAAAGCCGGATCACCGTAGGTCGTCACGAAGCGGACGCCTTGTTGCTTGAGGTGTCGCAGGCCGTGCCCGATCAGCTTCTGACCGATTCCCTGACCTTGTCGATCAGTGCGGACAGCAACAGGAGCCAGAATGAACACATCGATATCGGTCTCGAATGAAAGTCGGCTGAAGAAGATGGCTCCGACAAGCTCCTCGCCTTCCACAGCCAAGTAGCCGTACAGATCCTGACTGTCGGTTGTGGCGATCATTTCTTGTACGAGAGTGCCGATCCGGTCCCCTTCCTGTTCACCTTCAGAATCGCTGAAGACCGAACGAAAAAGCGATGCTATGGCCGTCGCGTCGGTCCGATCGTAAGTGCGAAGGTCCAATGTTCACCTCCGACAAGGTTTCCTGCGCGGCCATCAAACACGTCTGGTTAGTAGTAGTCAGCATCTTTCAGTTTGGACGTCGCAGCGCCTTGCGTTCTACCTCGGTGACGAAGCCGTCTTTGTCCTTGTCCAGCCGGTCAAACACCGCTGCCGGCGGTTCGTCCCGGTCAAGTTTGCCGTCACCATTTCTGATTCGTTTTCTCTCAAGCCCTATCGCTGTCACCGGCCATTGCTCTCGTCCCGGGTGTCAGCGGCGGGGGTGTCCGCGGCAACATCCCCTTTCCACGCGCCAGCAACGGCGGTTCGCATGGACTTCACGCGTTCGGCATGATCCGGAACGGCGGCGAGGTTCTGCCACTCCTCCGGATCGGCATGGAGGTCGAACAACTTCTCGGTGCCATTGTTAGAGATTGAGTAGCGATACTGGTCGGTCACCATACCGTGGTCTTTGCCGGCATGAATGAAGGCTGGATGTGACCACTCAGCGTCGGGCGTTTCGAGGAGCGGGACGAGGCTGCGGCCATCCAGATGCAGGTCATTGGTTGAGACTCCGGTAAGCGCGAGCAGCGTTGGATAAAGGTCGATGCTCTCCACGATACGGCTGCAAACCCCGGTGGTTTTTCCGGGCGCGTGGATCAACAGCGGGATGCGGTTTGCAATGTGGTAGATAGTGTTCTTGCGCCACAGGCCATGATCGGTGAGGTGATAGCCGTGGTCACCCCACAGAACGATGATCGTATTGTCCGCTTCGCCACTTTTCTCAAGCTCGGCGAGTATCCGTCCGACCTGCGCGTCAGAATAAGACACACTGGCGAGATAGCCTTTGATCAGTTCGCGGGCTTCATCGTCGGTGACGCCTTCGTTCCAAAGTGCGGCATCCTTACTCACACCGGAGCCAATGTCTTCCTTGAGAAGCTCGCGCATCGCGCCTTCGGGCAGCGGCGGCAGCTCGATCGCTGTATCATTGTAGAGATCGAAGTATTTCTTAGGAGCGAT
Source organism: uncultured Planctomycetaceae bacterium (assembly GCA_963715185.1). Classification (GTDB taxonomy): domain Bacteria; phylum Planctomycetota; class Planctomycetia; order Planctomycetales; family Planctomycetaceae; genus CAVPPT01. Next base: position 88,212 of record CAVQRG010000002.1, on the reverse strand, counting down.
CCACGGCATATGCGGGCGGCTGAATCCGGCACAGATCACAAATGGTTTGTTTTTCGGTCTCTCGCGAAGATAGCCCATGACGATACTCGCGGTCTGACCATCGGTGAGGATGTCGTCGTCACCGTCCACGGCCATGTACAGCAGAGAACCAGAGCCGCCTCCCTTCCTGCGAAACTCGTCCACCACATTCTTCGGCCCGCCTTCGTCCACGACCCTCTTCATCAGCGCGGGCGACCAGTCCTTGAACCCATTGCGCCAAAACTCTCCAGGCACGTCCCACGCTGCGGTGTCTACATTGGGTACGCTGCCGTGGTACAGCTTGCCCGAGGTGGCAGTCCAGTAACCAGCCACGCGAAAAGTCGCTGGCCAGGTCTGCTGCAACGCGATCAACTCCGCAAATGGGCGCTTCTTGCCCGCCCCGGAGTAATCGATCCGGCGTCCCGTGAGCATTGACGCGCGTGAGGGCAGGCATAACGGGTACGTCACATAAGCACGGTCGAATCGCATGCTGCCTGCAGCAAGTTTGTCGATGTTCGGCGTGACAGCGCGCGGCACTCCATAAGCGCCGATCTCTGGACGCAAATCGTCGATGGCGATGAAGAGAATGTTTGGTCGATCAGCAGCATGAACAATCGACATCGAAACGAGGAGAATCAAGAAGAGAGTGGCGAGGAGTCGTTTCATGAGATGTTGCCTGGGCGTTCTGAGACAATCGACATTCGAATAGAACTTCTGGATTCTGTCAAAGAGTTACAAATCTTGAAACGCCAACACGAGTGTCAGTTCGGCGTCGCCTCTCCATGCGGATAGCGGTAGTCGGCCTTGTTGTCGGTCGAGACCTGCTTCGTCGAGCCGTCGGACAGCGTGTACAGGAACAGTTTGCCGCCGGCGTGGTAGACGATGGCACCGCCGTCTTTGGTCCATCGCGGGTAGTCGAACCACACTTTCTTGCGATCAGCATTGGCGAAGGGTTCGGCGTTGGTGATGGTGCGAGCCTGCACATCGAAGTCCGCGACGTAGAGGGTGCGACCGGGCATCTCGTTGTTCTTGCCGGGCTGATAGTCGAAACAGATCTTCGTCTCGTCGGGCGAGATGCTCAGGCGGTCGAGGCTGCCGGTCTTCGCGAGTTCGCAGGTGACGCGTTCGAAGGATGCCTCGCCTCCGGGGTTCGGTGTCATCAGGTAGTGACCGTAACCGAGCTGGGGAGGAATCGCGGAGACGAAGAGCCGGCCATCGCTCACGGCGGAGTGGACCCAGGCATGATAGCTCGGATCGGTGAGGGCGATCTCCTCGCCGGGCTTTCCGCCGATCTTGCTCGCCATGATGTGGTAGCCGCCCTTCTCACCATTCTTGCGGTTCCACACCGGCGTGTTCTTTCCGTCGCGCGTCCAGGTGGGATTGAAGTCGGTGTATGTTCCGTCCGAGAGCGGATGAAAGCCGCTCCCGTCGGCGTTGATGATGCAGAGCTGGGTGATCCAATTGCTCACGACAGGATCGTTCTTCAGGCGGCGGAAGAAGACGAGGTGATCGCCGGTCTTCGACCACGACGGTTTGAAGTCCCAGTGGCCGGTGGTGATCGGCTTCCCCTCCGGCTGGCCGAGCACGTTGACGTGGATTTCGCCGTCTTTGTAGTACGACGAGCGATGACCATCCTGTGCGGAAACGATCGAGCCTATCGTGAGGGTCGCGAGCAGACCGCAAAAACAGAGAGAGAAATGTGTCAAATGGATGAGCGTGTCCGGGCTCCGCAGGTTACGGTGTGTCGAGCGTCAGATTGTGGGTTATATCCACCGCGAGGCGTTTGAAACTCTTTGAACGCCCATCGAGCAATGCGACAGTAATCTCTGCTGTGGTCGCTGTACCAAGGCCGAAATGAGCATCCAGTGCGCCGCCGCTCTTGTAGCTGTGGTTGCTGTGAATCCAGCGGTGTTGCTTCTTGCCGGCGGCGGTGAGTTCGACGTGGGCACCGATCAGTTCGGCGTCTTTGAGCCCCGTGAAGGTGAGGTGGAGCCAGTGGTTGGCTCTCGCACCGTGCTCGCCGGTGTTGAGGTAGATTTTGCTCTCGAACAAGGCCTCGGGCGGCTTCGAGCCGGCGCTGTCCGCGCCCAGGAGTTGCCGGGGTCGGCGGCGAAGACGAGGTCGAGCAGTCCGTCGCCGTTGAGGTCCGCCGCCTCGCCGCAGATGCTCACGGTGTTGATGCCGGAGAAGTCCATGTTGGTGGGGCGGAAGGTGCCGTCACCGTTGTTCATGAACAGCATGTTGGCCGCCCGGCCCTCGACGGCGTGACGCTCGCTGCGGTTGCAGACGACGAGGTCTTCCCAGCCGTCATTGTCGAAGTCCGCGAAGATGGCGTCGGCCAGATAAAAGCCAAGTTCGGAGCCGGGGCGCAGCTTCATTCCGGTCACCGGCGACACCGCTCCCCGACGGTCGAGCTTCATTCGGGCGGGCGTGGTCATTCCCCAGAACGTGTGCCATTGGCCGATGGTCCAGCCCACGGCATCGAGTCCGCTCGGCTGCGTGCGATCCTCGAAGCGGAAGTCGCCGAGGTTTTTCCAGAACCGACTGGCGATTGCGTCGGATTCGGCGTGCCAGCCCGGGGAACAGGGGCCGACGGCGAGGGCATCGAGCAGCCCGTCGCGGTCCACGTCGGCGAACGACAGATACGGCAGACTGATGGAATGGGCGACGACTTCGACCTGCGTTTTGTCCGGCGTGAGGCGGAGCTGGCCCTCGGTGGCGAGACCGTTGCCGGTGATTTTCTCGAAGCGCAACGTGCCGGACTCGCGCAGGAGGTTCTTCCAGCACCAGACGCCGAACTTCTGCTCGTGAACGCCTTCTGGGTCGCCGGGGTGCGAGCTGGTGGCGTCGAGGTGATAGCTCTGCACGAGGTCGAGGTCGCCGTCGTTGTCGAGGTCGCGCAGCGTGATGCCGGGGCCGGAGCGGCGATTGTTCGGATCGGGATTGTAGGGGCCGCCAAAGTCGGGAACCAAATCGGTCCCGCCGATGTCCTCGAACTTGCCGTCCTCGAACCGGGGACCCTTCGGTTTGAAGACGAAGAGCCTTTGCAGCGGATAGCCGAGCGAGGCGGGCGAGCCGATGGTGTCGCAGCCGACCGCGATGTCGAGCCAGCCGTCGCCATTGACGTCGCCGATGGATGACTGGCGATTGTAGCCGAGTTCATTGCGCACGCCCATGGCCTCGGAGACATCCTTGAACCGGTCCCACGCACCGTCGGAAAGCAGCAGCGTGTTTCCCGGCGAGGGATTGCTCACCCTGCCGCGATGGCGGGTAAGGAAGATGTCGAGCAGGCCGTCGCCGTTGAAGTCCACCAGGTTCGGCACCTCGGGCTTCATCCCCATGTTTTCCGCGCGCACACTGGAGCCGGTAATCGTGACGACATGTTCAGTGAACTTCATGCCGCCGTCGTTGAGGAACACTCGCAGCCGGTTGCCCGTGCGGCCCGTGGTGGTGGCCAAAATGTCATTGCGCCCGTCGGCGTTCAGGTCGGCCACCGCCACGCCGTTCATGCCATCGCGCATCTCCGAGATACCCGGCACGAGGATCCGCTCGAACAACCCGCCTTTGAGCACGGGAACATTGACGGCGGGTGCGGCTGAGAGAGGCGGCGTTTTTTTGGCCGCTGCGGCGCGACTGGCGAGATAAGCCTGCAACTCCTCGCGCGTCACGCTGCCGTCAGCGTCCTTGTCGGCGGCCTTGAAGGCGGCGGCATCGGTGGCCTCATTGGTGGTGAGTTTGCCGTCGCCGTTCTTGTCGAGCCGCTGGAAGAGAGGCGGCGCGGCGGTCTGCGCCAGAGCCTGCGAGGCGAAGGCGATGGCCAGAAGGATGGAGGGATGGAGTTTTGGAGTCATGGCTTTCTCGCGTTCAGTGCCGCCTTGTAAATCCATGCTGTGCCGAGGGAGCCTTTGAAGTAGGAGCCGTTGTAGCCGCAGGCGTAGAGGATGTGCGGCTCGTCGGCGAAGGGGCTGGGCTTGAAGTCGCGGGCGAGGAAAAGGCGGCGGTCGCTTTCGATGCGGTGGAGGGTGTAGTTGGCGTTCTGATCGCGTAGGAGATACCAGGCGTCATCTTTGAGGCGAAACGATTCCAGGTCTCGGTTCGAGAGCGTCTTGCCGGGCACGGGATAGACGACTTGGAAGCCGATGGGCCACACAGGAGCGGCATCGGGCACGGGAAGGAAAGGCGTGAGTCGGTTGAAGGCGGATTCGGCGAAGGCGATGGGCTCACCGGTTTTTTCAGCGAACCAGGGAACGAGATCGAGTTCGGCGACGTGGTCGTGTTTGTCTTCGGTGCTTGTCGGGACGCGCATCCGCCAGAGCTTCATCTGCGTGGCGATCAGGAGCATGTCTTTCTCCGGCCAGCCGGTGACGGACTGCGGATTCGGCACGGCGGTGAGGCCGCGAACTGCCGATCCACCTTCGTCACCGACGCCGCGCGGGAACTGAAGGACCTTCGTCCACTTCGGCTGCGGGCCGTCTTCGCGGCGAAAGACGGCGTCCACGTCCGAGGCGAGGAGCACGCCGTTCACGGTGGTCATGCCGAACCACTTGCTCGTGCCGCGGCGGCCTTGGGCGGTGAACTCCGCTTCGCTGCGCCAGCGGATGCGGCCCGGAACGCTGGCATCGTAGACGCCTGTGTGGAGTCCGAGCGGTGAGGGATTGGCGGCGACGAAAAGCAGGTCCGCGCCGGTGACGCGGTCGCGGTGCAGCCAGAGTTCGCGCACGTTGGTGTCGGCGACTTTCGGCGTGGGCAGGTCGTGGGTGTGCCATTGACCGGTGGCGTCGTCGCGCACGCGCATTTGCAGGGTCAAGGCTCCGGCGCGGCGGTTTTGGCTCATGGTGAAGGCCACGAGCACCTCCTGCTGTCCGCCGGGGATGGGTTTGCCATGCTCGTCGTGCTCGAAGCGGGCAGAAAACATCTGCCCGATGCGCGAGGTGCCGGGGCCGAAATCCGCCTCCAGCTTCCACGGCGCGTCGGTGGATGCTTTGGAGTAAATGTAGGAACTGCCCCCGGAGTGGCGGTCGCGCTCGAAGGAGGTCGCCATGCCGCAGAAGAGCATCCTGCGATGCGTGACGAGCTGCATGGCGTTCACCGGCAGTGGACCGTCCTTGGTCGTCTCCGCGTCGAAAGTGAGCGAGGGCTCCCAGGTCACGGGCGTTTCGGAGGGAAGTTTCGCCGCAGCGGATTTCCTTATGCCGAGAATCGAATCGTGAAACTGCGCCATCGCCTGCGTGACCTTGTCAGCCTTGTCGCCGATGGCGCGATTGAGCGAGCCGTGGTCGTGCTGCGGGGACTCGACGAACTCGCAACGCACGCCGGCGGCTTGCAGGGCTTTTTGAAACGCGGACGCCTGCGCGAGCTTTGGTTTGCGATCATCCGCGACGACGAGGAAGAAGGGCGGAATGCTTTTGTCCTTCGCCACGTTGTCCCGCGGCGAGACCTGCTTCCACACTTCGGAGTCTTTGCCGAAGGCCTGGAGGTAGAGAGCGTTGTCGCTTCCATGCATCAGCTCCGGCACGTCGAGCGCCTGGGTGTCGAGTTCCACGACGCTCTTGACGATCGCCGAGCACCACACCGGCCTTTTTGCAGGAAGCGTTCGTTCGTCGCGAGGATGGCGACGTGATGCGCTCCCGCCGAGTGGCCGATGAGATGCAGCCGCGCCGGATCGCCGCCGTGCTGCGCGATGTTCTTCTTCACCCAACCGATGGCGTTGGCGCTGTCCTGGAGCTGCGTGAGGATGTCCACGGCGGGCACGAGTCGGTAGTTCAGACTGACGAAGACGAATCCGCGTCCGGTGAAGTAAGCCGGCTTGAGTCCGACCGCCCGATTTGTCCCCCGTGCGCCAGCCGCCGCCGTGGATGTAGATCATGACCGGCAGGTTCTTCGCATCCTTCGGCGCATAAACGTCGAGCGAGAGCAGGTTCGCATCCACACCCGGCGGCACCTCGGCATAGCGAATGTCCATATTCGGTGACGATGGCAGGTGCCGCGTTTCCCCGCTTCTGCGGTGCGACCACGCGGGACTTCGTCCGGCGTGAGGAAGCCGTCCTTGTTCTTGTCGAGTTCATCGAAGCGCACCTCCGCAGCGGTGCCCTTGGCCTCGTCGCGGGAGACCTTGCCGTCGCCGTCTTTATCGAAGCGTTTGAAGCGGGCGTCCTGGGCGTGAGCTGTCGCTCCGCAGAGGACGCTGAGAGAGCAGAGGAGCAGCGGAGTGATGGAGTGGTGGAGATTTGTTTTCATGGTCATTTGGTGTTTAGCGTCCCTTTGTAGATCCACGCTGTGGCTGGCGAGTAGTCTTGCGTGAAGGTGAACTGCGGCGGCTAGGGCCGGGTTCGGCTGGCAGGCGGTGGTCGGCGCGGAAGCTGCCTGAGCGGACGACTGGCCGTCGATTGTCTTGGGAAAAGCAGTCGCATCCTCACCCGCGTGCAGGCGCATGATCAGCGCGGTCATCGGTTCGTTGACCATGCCGATGTGCGAGTTGATCTGGCCGTGGTCGAGCGTGATCGTGTCTACTGCCGCCGAGGATGCACCGGCTTTGGTCAAGGCCTCGACAAACGCGGGCGCGAGCACATTGAGTTTCATCCGGTCGCCTGCGTAAAAAAGCAGCGTGGGTGGAATGTGTTTTCCAGGTGCGACGTGCTGTTGCGGTGAGGCATCGCGCCAGTTGGCGGGGTCTTTGCCAAAAGCCAGCTCATACAGCGCGGTCATGGCGCGTCCGCTCTCCAACTCGATATAGCGCGGGATGTCGATGGCGGCGGGATCGAGTAACACGTTGCTTTTGAGGATCGAAAGATCCTTGCCGTGCTTCTTGAGAAAGCGGTCGTTCGTCCCGAGGATGGCCGCGAGGTGACCGCCCGCCGAGTGACCCATGAGGTGCATCCGCGCGGGATCGCCGCCGTACTCGGCCACATGATCGTGAATCCACGCGACGGCCTTCGCACAATCCATCGCGTGCGTCGGGTGCTGGACGCCGTTCGGCTCCGTGGTCTGCGACGAAAGCCGGTAGTTGATGCTGGCATAGACGTAACCCTGCCCGACAAAGTGCCGCATCTTCGCACCGACGATAGGCGGACTGGCCTTGTCGCCATTCCGCCAGCCGCCGCCGTGAATCATGATCATCACCGGGCGCTTGTGGCCGGTCTGCGCTGTCGTCCGGCACATAGAGATCGAGGCTCAGCAGGTTGGGATCGACGCCGACGATCTCGTCGTAGCGCAGATTGAGGTGCTTCTTGGTAGCGGCGGCTCCTCCGGCATGACGAGGTCGCCCGTGCCCGCGCTGCGCGGACGATTCGGTGTCGTAAGGTTGCCCGGAGTCGTCGTGCCTCCGACCTCACTGCGTTCGATGACGCCGTCGCCATTGCGGTCGAGCCGCTTGAACAACGCAGCCTGCGGCAACTCTTCCGGCGTCACCTTGCCGTCGCGATTACGATCAACGCGGTCGAAGCGATCGGCCAGCGAGGGCGACTGCGCCAGCGCGGTGGAGGCGACGAGCGCGAGGAGGACCGGAGTGATAGAGGGGTGGAATGTTGGAGTCATGGTGTTTCCAAGGTGAGTTGATGCGACTTGTCCGCTGCGAAGTTGGGGAAGGTCTTCGACTTTCCGTTGAGCAACGTCACCGTCACGTCTGCGCTCGTGGCTTTGCCGAGACCGAAGTGGGCATCCAGCTGCGCCGCCGCTCTTGTAGCTGTGGTTGCTGTGAATCCAGCGGTATTGCTTCTTGCCGTCGGCGGTGAGTTCGACCCGTGCACCGATGAGTTCGGCGTCCTTGAGGCCGGTGAACGTGAGGTGGAGCCAGTGGTTCTGCTTTCGCGCCGTGCTCGCCGGTGTTCCAGTAGACCTTGCTTTCGTAACGCGAAATGTCGAGGGCGACGCCCGTGTTGTCGGGGTCGGCGGCGAAGAAGAGGTCGAGCAGGCCATCGCCATTCAGGTCGGCCGCTTCGGCGGAGATGCCGCCGCTGTCGAGACCGCTGAAGGTGGTGGGCTTGGGCTCGAAGGTGCCGTCGCCGCGGTTCATCCACAGCATCGCGCGAGTCGGCAGATTGGGATTCTCGCGACGGTCGAGTGCCACGAAGTCCAGCCAGCCGTCGTTGTCGAAGTCGCCGAAGATGCCGTCGGCGTAGTAGGGTCGGTTCTCCAGCGGATGACGCGAAGGTACGCCGGGCTGGCTGCGTGTCGCACCGAGCGGTCGCCATTGGCGGTGCCGGTCGGACATCGGTTGCTCGAAGAACTCGTGCCATTGGCGATAGGTCCAGTTGAGCGCTGATAGTCCGGCTGCGTCGGTACGTTCCTCGAACCGAAAGCCGCCGAGGTTTTTCCAAAACCGTCCGCCGACATCCTCGGTTCGCGGCGACCAGCTTGAATCGCTGGGTCCGATGGCGAGGGCGTCCTGCAGGCCATCGTTGTCCACATCGGCGAAGAAGAGGTAGGGCAGGCCGGGGGCTTTGGCCTCGGTGGCGTTTTCGTAGAGCTGCTTCTCGCGGTCGTAACGGAGGCTGGCTTCGACGGCGAGGCCGTTGCCGGTGACCTTTTCGAAGCGTGTTTCGCCGGTCTCGCGGAAGAGGTTCTTCCAGCAGAAGACGCCCTGGCGGTATTCGCCCGGCGAGTAGGGCAAGCAGCGGTTCGCGCAGGTCGATGTGGCAGGATTGGAGGAGGTCGAGGTCGCCGTCGCCATCGAGATCGCGAAAGGCCAGGTTCGGACCGGCTTTGTCCTTCGCACTGTCGTGGTAGAAGCCACCGAAGTCCGGAACGAGATCGTTGCCGCCGATGTCTTCAAACTTACCGTCCTCGAACTTCGCGCCGTTCGGCTTGAAAACGTAAAGCCGGCTGATGCGGCAGGCCGCCCATGGCGTTGCCGATGTTGTCGCAGCCGATCGCGATGTCGAGCCAGCCGTCGCCATTCACATCGCCGATGCTGCTCTGGCGGTTGTAGGCGCGTTCGTTGCGAGTGCCCATCTTTGCCGACACATCCACGAAGCGGTCCCACGCGCCGTCGCTCAGCAGGAAGGTATTGCCCAGCAGCGGCACGTTGCCGCGATTCTCGTTCGCCTGCATGGGCGAGTGCCGCGTGATGAAGATGTCGAGGAAGCCGTCGCCGTTGAAGTCGGCCAGATTCGGCACCTGGGCGCGGCCGTCGAACTGTTCCGGCGTCAAGTTTCGAATCGCGAATCTCGATGCGATGCTCGCGAAAGCGGAAACCGCCTTCGTTGATCAATACCACAAGTTGATCAATGGCAGTGAGCCGTCGGCTGCGCTGTACATTGCCCGTGGTCGTGCCCGCGACGCCCGGCAGCGACACCGGCGGTGACACGGCTGGCGATGAAGTCCGGCCGGCCGTCGCGGTTCAGATCGGCGATGGCGAAGCCGTTGACGCCCTTGCGGATGTCCGTGAGGCCCGGCACATGTACGCACTCGAAAAGCTGCCCAGTGCCCGCCGCATCGCGCACGGCGTCGGAGTCGGGGAGTTGCTTTAAGGCTGGAACACCGTCAGCAGGCTGCGGCGTTGCGGGAATGGGTGAGTCTGGCCGCTCCCCTGCCGGCGCAGGTCGATTCCGGTTGGCCAGATACCGGCGAAACTCATCGGGACTGACCGAGCCGTTCTGATCCGCATCGGCAGCACGGAAGCTGTCGGCACTGGGTGCCTCGTCGCGGGTGATTTTCCCGTCACCGTTGTTGTCGAGCCGTTTGAACGCAGCCGTCCCCGGCGAGTCCTGGGCAAACGCAGGGACACTCCACGAGCAGCTCAGCGTGATCGCCAGTGAGTATCCGATGATGAGTCGAGTCGTGAACTTCATCGCTTTCAGTTCCCCTGCCGATTTCTGAAGTAGGCTCGCACTTCTTCAAGCGTGGCGAAGCCATCCTTGTCGGCGTCGACCGCGTTGAACACACCCGGCTGTGGATACTCGTCACGGGAGAGTTTGCCATCGCCGTTCTTGTCGGCGTTCTTGAAGGCTTTGTCGATTCGATTGGCGGCCGGTCTGCGGCGGCCCTGGTGTGGCGTCCGCCTTCAGCTTGCCGCCGGGTTCGGCGTTGCGTTGATCCTGCCGAATCCACTTCGCCTCGATCGTTCCCTGCTCCCATTCTGCGAACGCGGTTTGGAGTTCCTTCAGTTTGGTCGGATTGCTCACCGCAAGATCGTTCTGCTCGCCGATGTCGTCCTTGAGATTGAAGAGCATCGAACCCCCGAGTTGCGGTATGGTTACCAGCTTCCAATCGCCAACGCGCGCCGCATGTGATGGACCAGCCCGCCAGAAGAGCTGTTCGTGCGGGCGGCCATTCGCCTTGCCGGTGAGGAACGGCAGCAGGTTCACACCATCGAGCTGCTGCTTGTCGGCTGACTCAACACCGGCCGCCGCGAGCGCTGTGGCGTGGCAATCGAAGCCCATTACCATCTCGCGGTAGGTTTGACCTGCGGGAACTGTTCCCTTCCATTGCAGGGCGAACGGGACGCGGATGCCCCCTTCGAACATCTGGCCCTTATAGCCGCGCAGAGGATCGTTGCGGCTGGTGGTTTCTGCAGTCGGTCCACCGTTGTCGCTGTAGAACATGACCAGCGTGTTCTCTTCCTGACCAAGCTCGCGGACCTTCGCCATCACACTGCCGACAGCGTCGTCAAGAGCACTCAACATGCCCGCATAGGTCTTGCGTTTTCGGTCCGTGATGTGTGGGAAGCGGGCTTCGTACTTCTCCGTTGCTTCCAGCGGCGAGTGGACGGCGTTGAAGGCAAGATACAGGAACCAGGGTTGATCCTTGCTGCGCTGGATGAAATCGACCGACTCCCGTGCGAAAGCGTCAGTCAGGTAATCCGTTTCACCTTGCACAGGCTGTCCGTTGCGAATGATCGGATCAAGCTCGCGCGGATTGTCAGGATAGAAGCTGCGGGCACCGCTGAGAAACCCGTAGTAATAGTCGAACCCGCGCTCGTGCGGCCGCAGCCCCTCATTGAAGCCGATATGCCACTTGCCCACCATGCCGGTTGCATATCCGGCGGCCTTGAGCTTCTCGGCAAGGCACGGCACATCGCGAGGCATGCCGAAGTCGGGCGACGCGTAGCGCTCCGGCCCGGAGTTGTGTTCAAAGCCGAAGCGATGCTGATACATCCCGCTCATCAACCCGGCTCGCGACGGCGAGCAGACCGGATGCGTGGCGTAGCCATCGGTGAATCGCACGCCATTGTTGGCGATGGCATCCACGTGCGGCGTCGGAATATCCTTGCAGCCATTCACACCGATGTCGGCGTAACCGAGGTCATCCGCAAAGAAGATGATGATGTTGGGCTTGTCGGCGGCAAAAGATGTGATTGTACCGGACAGCAGAATTAATAGAGCTATTGCAACTTTCATTGATTCTCTTCCAGTCGAAGTGAGTGCTTCCGGTTGGCTTGGACATTCTGAAAGGCTTGAGAGTGACCATCAGTCAATGTGACTTTCACATCGGCGACCGCTGCCTTTCCAAGGCCGAAATGCGCATCCAGCGCGCTCCGCTCTTGTAGCTGTGATTGGAATGAATCCAGCGGTATTGTTTTTTGCCATCAGCGGTGATCTCGATCTGTGCGCCGATAAGTTCCGCGTCCTTGAGGCCGGTGAAGTTGAGGTGGAGCCGGTGGTTTGCGTTCGCACGGTGCCCGCCGTTGTTGAGGAACACTTTGCTGTGGAACCGTTCAGGATCGGGCTTCCGTCCGCCGGCACTGTTCATCGGGTCGGCGGCGAAGACGAGGTCGAGCAGGCCGTCGCCGTCCAGATCGGCGGCCTCTCCGCTGATGCCGCCGGCGTCGAGACCTGTATCAGCGGACTTGAGGAGGCGGAAGTGACCGCGTTCGTTGAGATAAAAAATGCGCGTAAGTGTTCTGGCCGGGATGCTCGGAGCGGTCGAGAAGGACCACGTCCTGCCAGCCATCGTTGTCGAAGTCGCCGAAGATCACGTCGGCGAAGTAGGGATGATTGCCACCGGGGCCGTGGAGCGGGATGCCTGGTTGCTTGTTGCCATGGTCGGGCCTCGATCCTGGCGGCACGCGAACCGTTCGCGGCGAGGTGTCGCGCAGGCGCGGCGGGATTTCCCGCGCGTTGTGCTCGTAAATCTGCTTGTAGGTCCAGTCGAGCGAAGCGAACCCGGCGCCCGCTGTTTCCTGCTGAAAGCGGAAGCCGCCTAAGTTTCGCCAAAACCGTCCACCCGTGTATTCGGCCCGTGGCGCCCAAAACGGAGAGTTGGGTCCGGCGGCAAGCGCATCGAGGAGCCCGTCGTTGTCGGTATCGGCCCAGGCCAGGTAGGGAAGGCCCGAACCAACCGCCGTGGCATCGTAGCGTTCCGCTTCCGGGTTCCACTTGAGGGAGGCGTATTCCGCGAGCCCGTTGCCGGTGACCCGCTCGAACCGAAACTCGCCGGTCTCTCGCAGGAGATTTTTCCAGACCCAGACACCCTGATCGTAGTTGGCTGCCGCTTCGCGGTCGATCTGCATTGCGCCGGTCATGTCGGCGTGGTAGGTCTGGACTAAATCCAGGTCACCATCGTTGTCGAGATCACGCAGCGAGACACCCGGGCCGGCTTTGTCCTTCGCGGGATCGCCCGTGTAACCGCCAAACGCTTCCAGACCGAGCGTGCCGGAAATGTCAGCGAATTTGCCATCCTCAAACCGATCTCCGCCAGGGCGAAAGACAAACAGTCGGCTGTGGGGCGCGCCGAACCGGTCCGGCCGACCGATGGTGTCGCAGCCGATGGCAATGTCGGGCCAGCCGTCGCCGTTCACGTCGGCGATGGATGATTGACGGTTGTAGCCGTCGAGGTTCTGGATATCCATGGCGGCAGAGACATCGCGGAACGTGTTCCACGCGCCGTCGCTGATGAGCAGGGTGTTGCCGTGTTTCTGGTAGCGCGTGCCGCCGCTGCGTGTAAGAAAGATGTCGAGGAAGCCGTCGCCGTTGAAGTCCACGAGGTTGGGTACCTCAGCACTCGCTCCGAATCTTTCGGCTGACAAATCCGAACCAACAATCTTGATCGTGTGAGGCTCGAACTTCATGTCACCTCGATTGATGAGGACATCGAGTCGATCATGAGGCAGCTCTTGACCGGGCCGCGCGAAGAATGTGGTCCGCACCTGCCTCGCAGCAATGACGTCCAGCATTCCGTCACGATTGAGGTCAGCGATGGCAAAGCCGTTCACGGCGACCGCGGTATCGGTCAGGCCCGTAAGTTCTGCACGCTGAAACAAAGCGCTCGATGCTTTCTCCTCGGGTTCCGTTGAATTCTCGACTGTTGTCTCGGAAGTTGAATCGGGAACTCTGATGCCAGTGGTCGCGCGACGAAGACCTGTCTTTCCGCCCGCGCGGTCAAAGTAGTTGTAATAGACATAAGCTTCGTTCCTTCCCACGAACGGTTCGGGCTCCAGAACCGAGGCATGTGTACCCGGGACACCGCCGTCATCCACACGGCGTATGAAGCGATTCTTTGGGTCGGTGCCAAGTCCGAGTACCCAAATGCTGCCTTCGCTTGTTCGATCCTTCTTGATGCGGGCAAGAAGGGTGAAGTAGGACACACCGCCTATACCTGTTGCGGACGCGATTACCTCGGGTGAGACGATGTGTTTGAATGGTGAGTCCGAAGGTAGCGAAAGTGTTGCAAAGCGTTTCCAGGGTGACTTGCCGTCTCGCTTCTCGTCGCGATAGATGGCCAGGAAGCTATTGTCAACGTTGCACAACAGCATCCGCTCGCCACCGAATTCGGGTGCATTGAACAGTTGAGCATCATTCTTGTCACCATCGTCGTCGGTCAAGACAACGATGTCGCCGGTAGCGGCATCGGCAAGTGCAGCCTGGCCGACCGACGCCCCAGGCAGACGCTGAATGAACAGAAATTGCGGAGAGAAGGCACTCCACATACTCATCAGGTTGGCATCGAACGAGGGGATCTTGTGCCATTCGTCGGGCTTGTCGAAGAAGATCCAGGCCGCCTTGGCTTTAGGAAAAGGCCAGTCAATGGTAAACGCCAGACGCGGCGGTTGCCCATCATGAAAGCGGCTGGGCATGTTGCCGAAGCAGTCAGTCTCGCCATGCGTCAACTGCTTCACGACAGATTTACGCTCGACCAGGCGGGCCATCCATTGATGCATGACTCCTTGGGCGTCTTCCTTGGTGTAAACGACGAAATGCCCCTGCGCATCGCGGGTCCACTCGGGACCGTTGGTCGAGAACCTCCTTCCTCTTGGTGGCCGATCAAAAATCACGTTGATGTTTTCATCCATCAGGTAATCGCGGCCCGTGGGAGTCTTGAACAAGCCCGTTTCCGGGTCGACATCACCGATCCAGACACGGTTCTGGCGGTCCTGAAATACAACTTGATGGACGGAGTCGTTGAACTCCGGATCGCCATAACCACCACTCATTTCACCAACGAATGGCGCATCAGGCGTGAAGCCGTCGGGAGATACATAGAGCTTGGATGCTGCGGTTAGTTTCGGCGCGGGGTTGGGCTTTGCGTTTGCTCCGCCACGAGCTTTGCGCAGCGCGTCGAGTTCATCTGAATCGAGCACGCCGTCCCCGTTGCGGTCCACGCGACCAAACCACGGCGCAGCACGGGCTTCTTCCTTGGTGATCCAGCCGTCGGCGTTCTTGTCGAGCGACCTAACGAGTGCATCAAACTGCGTCGGAGATACCGCTGGTCGCGCTGCCGGGTTGGGCTCCGACTGGGCTATGGCTGTTGAACAGCATGCCAGACCAAGCCCCAGCGCCAACACTGCTTGAAACGAAGAGTGTAGTTTCATATCCGACCATCTATTCACTCATTTCGCCTTGGATTTTCTGGTCGCTGCGTCACGAAGCCTTTCGAGTTCTTCGGCGTCGAGAACGCCATCCGCATTGTTATCAAGCTTGTCGAACCACGGAGCGTCGCCCGCTTCTTCCCGAGTTACTTTACCGTCTCCATTCTTGTCGACGCGCTTCAGCATGGCATTGACTTGTCCTCCCTGTGTTCCGGCTTGGGAGTTCATACCGTTGCCACCAAAAGCCTTACGCGCCTGTTCAATCTCTCTTGCGTCGACTACACCATCCTTGTTCTGATCGAGCCGTGCGAACCAAGGAACATCACCCGCTTCGGCTTTGGTAACTTTGCCATTCCCATCCTTGTCGGCCTTCTTCAGCAATGCATCGAGCTGTCCACCTCCCGCACCCATCGCCTCGCGGGCCTTCTTCAGTTCACCCTCATCGATCACATCGTTCTTTGTTCTGATCGAGCTTGGAAAACCACGGAGCGTCGCCGGCTTCGGCTTTGGTGATCTTCCCGTCGGCGTTCTTGTCAGCCGCCTTGACCAGCGCATCAAACTGTCCGCCGCCTTTGCCTGCCGCCGGCTTACTCGCCCCGCCCATCTCGTCGCCGGTGATCGCGCCATCCTTATTCTTGTCAAATCGCTCGAACGCCTGCGGATTCGGTAGCTCGTCCGCCGTGACCTTGCCATCACCGTTCTTGTCGAACTTCTTGAACGGATCGCCGCCGCCGGGTGCCTGACCGAACGCGGCTTGGGTTGCCAGTGCAAACAACACGGGGATCGAGAACTTCAACAGTGCTTTCATGGGATTGGTTCCTTTGAACGAGAGAGGGTGTCGGGACTAACTGAGGATGCCTTCATGGACGCGACCCTTGACGTCGGTCAGGCGCATGTCGCGGCCGGCGTGGCGGAATGTGAGGCGTTCGTGGTCGAGTCCGAGCAAGTGCAAGATCGTGGCGTGCCAGTCGTGGATGTGGACCTTGTCGGCGATGGCTTCGTAACCGAAGTCGTCGGTGGCTCCGTACTGGAAGCCGCCTTTGACTCCGCCGCCGGCCATCCAGGTCGTGTAGCCGGTGTGGTTGTGGTCGCGACCGTCGCCGCCTTGTCCGTATGGCGTGCGACCGAACTCGCCGCCCCACAGCACGAGCGTGTCCTTCAGCAGACCCCGCGCGGCCAGGTCGGTGAGCAGTCCCGCGATCGGCTTGTCGGTCGCGCCGGCATGCTTGCCGTGATCTTCCTTCAGGTTGGCGATTTGAGCCCGCGAGATCGGCTGGCGGTTCGTGCCGATCTTTGTCCCCTGGTAGGAGGCTGGCAGAAAGGCGCTACCAAAGTTCGTCGAGCCTCCGTTGTTGGACGGAGCACAGATCGTGACGAAGCCCGGCAGATTCGCGTTCTCGGGCCCCAGGCCATACAGCACCCAGGCTCCCATCGACGGTCGCGGCGACGTCGAGATGCCGGTGTGCATCTGAATGAACGCCGGCGGGTGGGCCGGGATGTCGGTCTGCATGCTGTGGATGAGGCACAGCTTGTCGGCGTGCTCGCGGACTTCGGGATAGAGGTCCGAGATCCACAGTCCCGACTCGCCCCCCTGACGAAACTTCCCACAGGCGACGGCATCAGCAGTCCCTTGGGGACTTTCCCCTTGCCGATCGCTTTCCCTTCGAGTTTCGCGAGTTCCGGCTTGTAATCGAACGAATCGACGTGCGATGGTCCTCCCTCCATGCAGAGCATCAGAACCCGCTTGGCACGCGGTTCGAAATGCGGTTGCTTCGGCGCCAGGGGTGACTCGGCAGCCCCGCTTCGCTGCGACATTGCGGTGAACGCGACCGCTCCGAAACCGTAACTGACGCTGCGCAGGAACGACCGGCGTGATGTAAACGTCAACTGCGGTATGACACATGAAATGGACTCCTACTTGCGGACCAGGAATTCGCCACTGGCCCACAGGCTCTGGCAGAAGGTCAGCCAGGCCGTGAACTCGGGATTGGTGTTGGGGGACGTTTTCGCAACCGGCTGCTGTCGATAGCTGCTCGATGAAAGCCAGCCCGCATTGCGCTCGGTATCTGTCGGCAGCCGTCCGAACCAGCGCTGGTAAGCGAGGTCGATCCGTGCCGCAGGTTCTGTCTCTTCACGCATCAAACGCTGAGCCGCCGAACTGGCCAGCCCAAACACGTAGGAGCTGTTGAGCAAATACAGTGACTGAGACGGCACCGTCGTTTGATCCCGCTGACCGGTCACCATGCTGCCATCGACTCCGTCGAACACCTCCAGCGACTCAAACGCGCGGCCACGAATGGCCGGCAGGTACACTGAGCGGCAGTTGAACTTGTACTCAGCCAGTTGATTACCGCGTTCGATCCCGCCGGTGTAACCCTCGCCGCCGGTCGCCACGACCGAGCCAACCGGCGGCTTCAGGTCGAGCCTGCCAGCGGTGAACAGCATGGCGTCGCGGATCGCTTCGGCATCGAGTCGACGTGGCGACATCCGCCACAACAGAATGTTGTCGGGGTCTTTCTCATCGTTTGCCGCTACGAATTCGCTGTCGAGTCGATAGACGCGGCTGAGCACGAGCTGGCGAATCAACGTCTTGATGGACCAGCCGTCTTCCATGAACGTCACTGCAAGATGATCGAGCAGTTCCGGGTGGTCCGGCCTTTGTCCTGAAACATCGAAGTTATCTGGTGTGGTGACCAGTCCTCGGCCGAACAGGTTCAGCCAGACGCGATTGACGATGACGCGGGCCGTCAACGGGTTATCGGCGGAGGCGATCCAGTCGGCGAGTTCCAGTCGCCCACTGCCTGCCGCGAGTTCAGGCATCTCTGAGTCACAAAGAACCTGCACGAAACCGCGTGGCACGACGTCACTCGGTTTGTCGATTTCACCACGAATCAGGAGTTCCGAATTCTGCGGCGTCGACCGATCGCGAACACCCATCGCCAGCAGTCGGGGCGAGCCGTCTGCTTCATAGCTTTCGAGCTTCCCTTCCAGCGTGTTGAGCAGAATACCGGTCCGCAGATACTCGGACGTACCAAACATTTTCTGCTTCGCCAGTTCACGACGTTGGGATCGAGGCTCCGCAATCTGTTCCTCCAGTTGTTGCCGTTGGCGCTCCGTCATCGCGGGAACACCCGGAGCCATGCCCGCACTCTCCGGTAGTGGCAGCAGCTCTGCAGGATTGTTGTTCTGAATCAGAGGAATCGTGCCGTAGAGCGTTTCGGTACTGCGAAAGATGCCCGCTCTGCAACCGATCATGACCAATACGGGACGACCGCCATTTTGACCCGTGTATTCGTTTGCGGCGAATTCGCCGTGTACTTTGACCAGCTTGCCCGCCACGGTGCCTAATGGGGCGGGCGAATGGACTGCGGGGTTGGAGGTTCTCGCAGGTGCATCGCCTTAAGGCTGTCGCGCCGGCGTCGAGGATCTCGTCGATGATCGCCTTGGCTTCGTAGTAGACGCGGTGGGCGTCGTTGTAGAGGCGGCCCTTGTCGTCCCGTTTCCAATTCCGGGCGTACGGCAGGAGGACGCCGGCCACGTTGCGTTTCAGATCCAGGAACGGCATGCATCCGAACCCGCCGGCGGAACTGATCGAAGTCGTCTTGACCGGTTTTCGGATCGAAGTCTTCCAGCCAGCAACCGATGCCGTAGGGCGCCTTGGCGAGCGCCGGGTCGATGATGTCGAGGACGTCGTAGGGGTGCTTAAGGATGGGAAGGCAACCACTTTGATTCGTCAGCATGGTTGCCACGGCCTTCTCTGACAAAATCCTCTTGCCCTTGTAGACGCCGCGGTTGAGCAGCATGGTCAGGTAGTTGCCGTAGTCGTCGACGCAGGTCCTGACGGCACCTGCCACATCGGGATTCTTCGTCGGGCCGAGCGCGAAGTAGTCGGTGCTGTCCATCTCCAACGGATCGCCGAGCGTTTCCCGGAAGATCTCGGCCCACGGTTTGCCGGTCTCGATTTCGCAGATGCGGCCCGCGGCCTGCATCCCCACTCCGGCGTAATAGAGGGCCGTTCCCGGATCGGCGATCAAATCGTACTTCGCGATCTCACGGACCGCCTCGTCCATGGTCAAGGTCGGATTGTGCAGATAATCCCGAGCGTCCCCCTTCGCCAGCCCGTGCGTGTGCGAGAACATCTGGCGAATGGTGATTTCGGCCTTCTTGCCGGTGAAGTAGGGAAGGTACTTGGAAGCCGGGTCATCGAGGCTGATTTTGCCGGCGTCGACCAGGGCCATGATGACGCCGCCGGAGATCCATTTCGAAGACGGAGGCGATCGGCGACGACCTTCTCCGGAGTGAAAGTGCCGTATGCGTTGCGGTGAATCACGCGGTCACCCTGGATCAGGATGAACGCGCAACCGCCCCCGAGACGCGGCACGGACTTCTCGAGAAACTGGTCGAGGCGGCTGAAGTCGTAGTCGCCGTCTGGCCGGAACGGGCTTCTCTCCCTGCCGCTTGTCCGAACTCGAAGACGCCTGCCACTTTGCATTCGAGACGGAAACGCTCCTTGTCCGCCTCCGGGACCGGCCAGGCGTGCAGGCGTTGGCGAGCCTGCGCGTCGCCTTTCAGGTGCGCGTCCCAGAAAGCGGTGGTCACATCCCGAACCAACGTGGCTGGCACCGGGTCGATTTCGTCGCCGGCGCAGAGGCCCGCGTAACCGCCGTCCATGCCTTCGATCCAGAGCAGGTACTTGTCGCCGGGTTTGGCGAAGCGGTAGGGTTCGGTGCGCCACTCGGCCGGGTTGGAGGTCCTGCGGCTGGGCGTCCCGGAACCCGCCGCCACCAGCATGGGCTTGTCGATTTCCTCCCACGACTTCTCGTTCAGTTCCTGCCCGCTGCCCTGGGGTGACAAGCAACAGCGCCGCATCCACCCGCGGGTCCATGAAGTCTTCCGTTTCGTTTCCCGGTCCGAAGCCTGTCCCTTTCATTCCCACCAGCGCACAGGCGGCATAGGCGCCGATGAAATGACCGCCCGCTCCAATCCGCGTGGCATCCATCTTCGAAGCCAGCTTGGGAACCTTGCCCTCAATCTCTCCCAGGGAATCGATCATGAAACTCATGTCCCGGGCGCGATCCCTCCAATCCGCGCCCATTCTGCCGGTATCGGCATGATCCGCCTGAAGCACCACGTATCCGTTGGCTGCCCAGTGTTCAGCCAGTGGCTTGAAATCGTCCCGGTTGCGCCGCACCGCGTGGGCGAACAGGATCACGGGAAACGGCCCATCCGCCTCGGGATAGGTGATGCGCAG
Source organism: uncultured Planctomycetaceae bacterium (assembly GCA_963715185.1). Classification (GTDB taxonomy): domain Bacteria; phylum Planctomycetota; class Planctomycetia; order Planctomycetales; family Planctomycetaceae; genus CAVPPT01. Next base: position 68,200 of record CAVQRG010000002.1, on the reverse strand, counting down.
CGTCAAATCCTTGTTTCGTTGCGCATCGTGGAGCACCAGTTCCTCGATGACGGCAACGGGGTGTGGTCCACCGGCCGGCAGACTGGCGGCATCGGCGCCGCGCGCTCTGGACTTGCTCGGCGTTGCTCGGCTGCTGGCGCTCGCTGCCCTGGCGCCGGCCGGCGCGTTCCAGGATGGGGCGGAGTTCTTCCCCGGTGAGTTTGCCGTCGCCGTCGCGGTCGATCCGCTCGAAGATGGCCTTCAGGCGCGGTGGCGCCTCTTCCCGGGAGAGCGCCTGGTCGTTGTCCCTGTCAAACAAGCTCAACAGCCGGGCAACCTTGTCCTGAGCGGGAGGCTCTGGCGGCGCGTCGTTGTCGCCGGAGGTCGTTGCCGGCTTCGGGCTCGAGGCTTTCGCCGCTCCCGCAAGCTTCTGTTCCTGCATGCATTCGCCCTTGGTTTCCGTTTCCAGCGCCTCGTTCCGGAGCCACTCCCGGGCCTTCGCTTCGCCTTTCAGGTAGGCGTCGAGAAAGGCGGTGGTCGCCTGCTGGATCCAGAGATGATGCCGGGGATCACGTTCACGGGCGGGGTAGTAGGGAACCGAATCGGTGAAGGCGTTGTGCTCGGCGTCCTTGATTTCGACCAGGAATTTGTCGCCGGGTGGCAGGCCGTCGAAAGGAATGCGCGTCCGGTTGGGAATCGCTTTGGCCTCGGGGGACCAGTTGAAATCCCGCGTGCCGGTCCGGGGGCCTCCTCTCGGGAGAGGGCCAGATCGTTATCCCTGTCGAACAAACTCAACTGACCTGCCCCCCTGAATCGAGTCCAGATGTTGAGTACAGTCTCGGCATGGTGGACCCAGCACAGGAGAGCAGGTCATGGCGAGAAAGCGATTTCGTCCGGAGGAGATCATCCACAAGCTGCGTGAAGCGGAAGTAGAGCTGGCTCAGGGGAAGAAGACCCCCGAAGTCTGCAAGAAGCTGGGGGTCACGGAGCAGACGTACTACCGCTGGCGGAAGGAGTACGGCGGTTTGAAGGTCGACCAGGCCAGGCGGCTTAGGGACCTGGAGAAGGAGAACAGCCGGCTGAAGAAGCTGCTGGCTGAGGCGGAACTGGACAAGGCGATCTTGCGGGAGGCGGCCTCGGGAAACTGCTAAGCCCGGCGAGGCGTCGCAGGGTCGTGGAACAGGTCCGGGATGCTCTGGGACGAGAGAAGGTCTCCGAACGCAGAGCCTGCCAGGTCCTGGGCCAGTCCCGGTCGACGCAGCGTCGGGCCAGTCACGTCCCCAGCGATGAACCCCGTCTGGTGAAGCGGATGATCGAGTTGGCCAGTCAGTACGGACGGTACGGCTACCGCCGGATTACGGCGATGCTGCGTCGAGAGGGGTGGAAGGTGAACCACAAGCGGATCGAACGTCTCTGGAGACGGGAGGGGCTGAAGGTGCCGGCCAAACAGCCGAAACGGAAGCGCCTGTGGCTGAACGACGGGTCTTGTGTGCGGCTGCGTCCGGCCCACCAAGATCACGTTTGGAGCTACGACTTCGTCTTCACCAGAACTCGTGACGGCAAACCGCTGCGGATGCTCACGCTGATCGATGAGTTCACGCGGGAGTGTTTGGCGATCGATGTGGGCCGACGGCTGGACAGCGAGGACGTCCTGGAGCGTCTGAGTGACCTGTTCGTAAGACGCGGCGTGCCGCAGTACCTCCGCAGCGACAATGGAGCGGAGTTCACGGCCCACAAGGTGACCCGCTGGCTGGAGCAGGTGGGAGTCAAGACGCTGTTCATTGAGCCGGGCTCTCCCTGGGAGAACGGCTACATCGAGTCGTTCAACGGAAGGTTCCGGGACGAGCTGCTGAACGGTGAGATCTTCGAGACGCTGTTGGAGGCGAAGGTGCTGATCGAGCGTTCGCGCGTGGAGAACAACACCGTGCGGCCGCACAGTGCCCTGGGGTACTGCCCCCCGGCCCCGGAGTCGCGCCCGCCGCACAAGTCCACTTCCGCTACGCTCCAGCGGCCTTGTGCGGCGACTCTGTTGACAACTGAAACCCTAACATAGACCTTGGTATCAACCGTGGGGGCGGGTCAGTATAGAAGCCTCCCAAGCCTTCGCCGTCGTCTCCAAGGTTCCTACGCAACTTCGTCCACCAAAGGACAACAGAGTCGCAGTGACCGTGGACCAGCGGCATCCCTTTCCTGGTCAAGAACACAAGCTCTCCCTCCGTCCGCTTCGCTTCGGCCAGGTGTTCCTGCAGGACTTTCCATACCAATTTGGGAGTGTCCCCGTAACGGTCGATGCCTGTCTTGCCACGACGCAGGTCGTAGCTGATTCTATCGAACTGACCTGCACGGACCACCGCCAGGTCCCGCTGGCCGAAGCCGCAGCCGATGGCCATCCACACCATGGCGGTCTTCTTCGTGTCACACTTGCCGAGAATCAGTTTGAGTTGTTTCAGCGTGGGGAGCTTTCGCGGTTCCGCCGGCTTGCCGTGTGCGACGTCGCGGGAGTCCCAGTTCCAGGACAGCAGCTGCCGGCCGTATTCCGGCCGGCCGGCTCGGTCGATGATGGCTTTCACGACCTGAAGCCTCTTTGTGACTTGCGATGAAGAGTAGCCAGCGGTCACCAGGAGCTGGTTGTACGCTTCCACATCCTGCATCGTCAGGTCCACGAGTGTCATGTGGCCGACGGCCCCTTGGCCGTACCGCGTATTGAGCAGCTGCAAGAACTCTCGGACAAACTGCTGCCGTGAACTGTACGTCTTTCGCATAATCATCCCCCGACGACGGACTCCGGCGTCCTCGTTCACGCGAGATTCCTCGAACGTGAGGAATCCGGAGGCAATGTGAAGCAGGCTGCCAGTCACGATTTCCGCCGGGACTCCATCCTTGTTTGGCCTGGGGGCGGCCAACTGTTCGTCCAGTTTCCTGCGTCCGCGAGCCTTCTTGAGTGAGTACGTTTCGCCGCGAAGATGTGCTGCCACCCATTCATGGTACGCCGCTTCGGCCTCCTCTCGGCTGACCATTCCGAACCGATGCCGGCGAGGCATGTTGGTCTGAGGGTCCCTAAAGGAGACGTGCCAGCCGATATTCCGCAGAGCCTTATACTTCAACTGCGGAACCCACTTCTTGCGACGCCTCGGGTCCATTGGTAGACTCAGTTGTTGCGAAATTGACCGCTGGAAAGGAGAATCGACCGCCACTAGGCACAAATGGAGTGCAGGGAATTCAACAAAAGTAGTGCAACCTCACGAGAAAACTCAAAAAACAGCTAATGCGGGTGTAACTCAGTTGGTAGAGTGTCAGCTTCCCAAGCTGAATGTCGAGGGTTCGAGTCCCTTCACCCGCTCCTCGCAAGCCCGGTGGTCAGTTGTTGACTGCCGGGCTTTTCTCTTGACCGTGGCGTCACTTGCGCCGCCTGTCGACGGGCCATCGGCACCCCCTCGTGGTGAAGTCGCATTGCCAGTCAATGACTGAGAACGACACGGTTGCACCAGATTTGGTGCAACCATCGGTGCAACCAGACTTCTGGCCGACTGGTCATCGGTGCCAGTTGCTCGTTGTGACATCGGCTCCGAAGCTGCATCGAGCGACAGCGTCGCCAGCGCCCCCAAGGCCCCCTGAACATCGAGCAGTCGAGGATCCGTGTAGACGTTCATGGTCAGATCGATGTGGGAATGTCGCATCGCCGCCTGCGCCGTTCGGGGTGCCACGCCTCCCTTGCTGAGCAGTGTCCCAAACGTGTGTCGGAGGGCGTGCACGTCGAGCCTTCGCCCCCTTTCGTCAACCTTGGCGATGCCAGCAGCCTCAAGATCGCGATCAAGTATTCGCACGAGCCCCTTCGGTACCGTGAACAGTGGTACGGCTGACATCTGCTGACACATTTGCCCCTGAGGGCTTCGAGGTTCGCGTGTGCTGCGGTTGGAATCGCAAGCGATGCACCTAGAATTGCACCGCCGGAGCGTCGCAAAGAGCCTCTCTGGGGCCCTCAGCCTTGTCCTCGATCCACTGGGCCAACTCTGCGGCGAGTTCAGATCTGAGCGGGATCATCGCGCCCTGTCGATTCTTGGAGTCCGCCGCCGCAAGTTCTAGCTGCGGTGTCGGGCCATCCAGTCGGCAGTGGCCCATGGTAATCGAGGCAAGTTCATTGAGGCGCAGGCCGGTGAGCACGAGCGTCTTGTAAACCGGGGCGCACTCGCGCCCCAGTCGTTCGAGTCGATTGCGGACTTGCGGGGCAATCTTTGCGGCAAGTTCTCCCCTTCTTGCCCCACGTCGCACGGTCATCGCGTCCCGCAGTGGTCTCCGGCCAGCAGCGGCAAGTAGTCGGCCGATTTCGTCCTCGGTCATTGCGCGTCGTTGCCGGCGCCGGCCTGCCCCTTCGTTCGCCTTCCTCACCCTCTCGAGTGGATTGCGTGATAGACGGTCCGTCTCGACACAACAGTTCGCAAAGGCACTGATGGCTGACAGGTGACGATTCCGTGTCCGCGCCGCCATGCCGGACGCTTCAAGTCCAACATCCATCACTCAATCGGAGTCGCGAACAAGTCGGTCAACCGCAGGAATCCGCATTCTCTGAAAACCCGATTCAGGCAACCGCGAACATTGGTGCGATGATGCATCGACGCCTGCTTGCTCTCCAGATGCATGAGGTAGTCCTCAATGTGCTGCGTAGTGGGCAACTGCTGATGATCGGCGATGGCATCCTCTGTCACGGTGATGACATTCGCCTTGACCAGCTCCGCCCTGCGCTTCAGATCTGACAGCATCGACTGTGCGGCCTGTTTGTCCTGGCAACCGGTGGCGACTTCCCGGACGATCCCCTGCCCGTCCCGGTACTTGGCCGTCCACGTCTTCGCCGTCGTCACGACGCGATCGCTCCCATCTCGACCGCTGGTGACTGGAGCTGACTGCGATCTTCCCTTTGTATCACGCCACCGGGCGTACCGCAGACCGTTGCGGGTGTACTGGTCTGCCCCAGCTGCGGCTGCCGGCATTTCTACGTGGTCTACACGCGGCCCCGAGTGGAGAAGATCGTGCGGCGCAAAGAGTGTCGGCATTGCGGGCGGCGCGTGACAACGACGGAACGAGTCGCGGGTTGATCTGCGCTCGCAGTGCGAATGTCGCGAAGTCTTCTTTGCGGAGAACTGTTGCCGACAGCAACGCGTACCAATCGGCCATTCGGGTGTCGATGTGAACCGGTGGTGCTTGATCCACCCCATTGTGATGCCACTCATCTTGCCCATAGTCCGTTGTCCAGGCTTTCTTTCGCAAGATGGTGGGATGGACGCATGAGTATGCACTGGCCTCACCGTGCCGCCTTGACGAATGCAGCCGCCACGCCGGACGCTTCCTGAAGAAAACCGGTCAAATCATCGGGACGCACGCGCTTCCCGGGGCGGTAAACGACCAGCAGGGCATCCCGGCCGGCGACGCTCAGGCCCGCGATCCCTTCCAGATGGTCGAGCAGCGGCCGCGTGAAGAGTTTTCGGACGGCGGCCTCGCTCTCGCCATCGAGCAGATACTCTCGCGAAGACTTCGGATGCGAGTCGAAGTCGAAATCGACCGGCTTTGCCCACAGATACAAGTTGTCCGAGAACGTCTGCGGCCGGAGAGAGAATCCCGGTACCCACGGCTCGGGGAAGCGAAAACAGGCGACGGTCTGATTCACCGTTCGGTGGTGCTTCCCGCTGCCGTAGGAATACCTGTGATCGAACACGGCCAGATTTTGGGAGGCCGCCTGTCCGGTCGAGACGTTGCCCAGCTTTCGGCCCGGCAATATGCCGGCTGTCGACAGTGCCGACAGCAAGTCTTCGTCAGCCCCGTTCGCATACCCCAGCCGCAACCGGGCCGCCGCTTCGCGGAGTGACGCGGACCGTCTGACTTCGACCAAATTAGAAGCCTTGACCCAGACGATGGCCGCGACGATGAACGCGACGAATGAGGCGACTTTGACCCCGGCTTCACCAAAGTCAATGCGAAAATAATAAACCCCAAAAACTAACAGAAGCACGACACCAGTCTGCGCTACATAAGACTTGGCATTCCACGGGACACGTGACGCGACGACGCTCCAGACGCGCGGCGACTCAGACATCGGCAACTTCCCCAAATTGACGTGATTAAGCGGTCTTGGCAGCGAAAACGCAAACGACTGCCACGCGGATCCAGGGCCGTTCAAAGATTGAATCTACCAAGTTTGGCAGAGAGGTGTTCGACTGTGAGGGCAGAGGCTCTGAGGGTCGCGGCCACGTGGGGGGTGCCGAAGGTTCGCAGGACGTTCAGCGCCAGGTTGCGGATGGCGGCCAGTGCCTGAGGGGCTGACCCCGTGCGAATCTGGCTGGCATCCTCTCCCATCGTGGTATCCCGGACCCCATGCACGCGGTTCTCGATGTGCCAGTGCTCTCGCCACCACCGCAGCAGTTTCTGTGGGGGGGCCAGTTCAGGAGGCGCTGGCCAACGCGGAGGCGATCTCGCGGGTGGTCTCGCCTTTCTTCGTGATGGTGCGGGTCAACTGGCAGCATTGTGCCGCGCCGGGCCAGTCCAGATGGCCTGTGCGAATCGTCGTCGTCCGCAGTCGGCGATGTTCCACGCGGCCGCGGCCCTTGTGGGTCTGCTCCGCCTCATCGGACGCTGCAGCAAACTGCCGCTGCATCCAGGGGGGGGGGGGAAGGCCTTCGCTTCGTTGGTTGTCGCAGGCACATTGGTCTGGCTGAGCACACATCCGGTGGTCTGGTCCAGAGCCGAGAGCAGGTGGATGGCCGGCTGATGCTTCTGGAGAGAACCACGGACGGTCTTGCCATCGATGGAGACCGGCTGCAGGCGCTGTTCGTCCAGTTCGACGTCGAGCGTGTCGGCCATCCAGCACCGGACGACCGCCTCCAGCGCTTCGGGATCCACGGACCGCAGAATCGAGCGGATGCCGGTCTTCCTGGGGGGCGTCCGCCAGAATCCCAGCCAATGCCAGGTGGACACATCCTGCAGATGCAGCCATTGAGCGATGGCCTCGTAACTGCGTGCTCCGCAGAGCACGGCACACACCATGGCCGCCAGCGTGGCGGAAAGCGAATGGCGCTGGCCCTGTCGCCCCCGAGTGTCGGGAACCTGCCGGAGCAACTCCAACAGGCTCCCTGCGGGAGCGGTCCTCACGAGTCACCTCCTTGAAATCGGGAATTCCCTCGACCGAAAAGTCTTCGTGTCCTCTCTGCATCCGTCGAGGTGAAACTCTGAATGGCCCTGCTCATGCTGCCACGCAGTTTGCGGTGGTCTTGCCGTGATTCTTGCCGCCGATGATGTGAATGCGTCGCACCGGATTGCGTCGGGTCAGGCCTCAACGGCGCGGGAGGACTCCAGCTCCGCGGCGCGGGGGAAGAGAATGTTGTTTTCCTTGTGGATATGCCGATGGAGGTCGGCTTCCAGCGTCTGCAGGCCGACGAGTGCCGCCCGCCAGCTTCCACAGGCATCGCCAGGGCGCGGAAGCCATCCGTCAAGTCGCGAATCTGTTCCAGCGCCTGCCCCGCTGAATCATGTTCGTGTTCCATCATCCGGATGGGATTGGCCACTGTCCCGAACGGAAACCGGGGAAGCTCAGCCGACCGCTCCAGTTGGCGAATGGCCGGAAAGAGGATCTGCTCTTCCTTGAACATGTGCGACTGCAGTTCCTGCTGGAGTCCCTCAATCACGCCTGAGAGTCGAAGCAGTTCGGGATGTCTCTCGCCGTGCACCTCGGCGATCTTCCGAGCCAAGGCCGACAGCCGGGGGAGTTCGCGGAGGAACTCATGATGGGTCTGCTCAATGTGGTCGCAGAGGGCTGTCATCGACGCGCGGGACCAGTCCTGGTCTTTGGACGATCCGGCTTTGGACTGCTCGGCACGAATCCGTGCGATGAGGGCATGGGGGTCCAGATTCCTGCCGTTGCACGCGTCGGCAAGAGACGCCTTGCCATGGCAGCAATAGTCAATGTTCAGTTCCTCGAAGATGCGGGCGGCACTGGGGCAGCAGACCACCAGTTCTCCCACAGGGGTCGCCGGCGAAACATATTCTGACTTCTTCATGACTTCTCCAGAGTGATGTGGAAGCAGACGACTCACGTCTTCTTCTTGGACTCTTCTTTGCGAGACTTTCGCTTTGCGGGCCGATTCGTGGAAGGGATTGGCGCGAGACTGACGACCTTTCGTTCCTCGCACAACGGTGTGGCACTGCCAGGCTGAGAGAGCACGTCCGCGACCGTTGTACCACGGAACAGCAGTTCGATCGTCTCGAGTGCGTTGTCCAGACGTCGGTGCAGCGGACACAGACTCGGTCCGTGCGACTGAATGCCCAACGGACATGCACGAATCCGTTTGATCGGTTCGACCGCGTCCACGACATCCCAGATCGTCAGTTCCCGGGGATCTGCCGTCAGCATGAAGCCGCCGTGAAGTCCCCGCTGCGAACGGACGAGCCCCGCCCGGACCAGTCCCTGCATCAACTTCGAGAGATAGGCCGAGGGAACCTGCGTGATCGCCGCGATCTTGCGGGCGGTGCACGGTTTCCCTTCGTGCTGGGCAATGGTCACGATGGCTCGCAGCGCACACTCGACGGTCTGGGAGATCATGAGCGGTAGTTCCGGACTTCCCTTCAGACGGCCCCATGGCTCCGGGCCAGTTTAGGACCCGGAGGTCCTGAATTACAACCTGCGATTCGGCATAATCAGGATAAAGTGATTCGAGTATCCCAAGTCGTGGGGAAGGCTTCTCGCCTGATGTTCCGAGCGTCAATCGTTTCGGACATCGCACAACCAGGAACAGGTTTTCCGGACTGCTCGCGACCAACCCTGTGATCGCAACCCGACCGCCGGGACAGGCCGCACGGATTGCCGTTATCGGTGGCGGCCCTCTCAAGCGGCGTGACTTGTTTGGCCTGATTCGTCACTCGCATCGAGCCGGATTGCAGATTCGCGCTGCCACCGCCGGCCGTACCGCAAAAAACGGACAAGCGGACCTTGACATCCGAAATCCGGCTTCTTAACGTGAGGCCGAAACAGGACAAACGGATACTTTTATCCGCTATTGATTGGGACACCGGAATCTGCGAAGACTCACGATGGTCACCATTCAGCGACAACCCGACGATCTCAGGGGGCCTGTGTTGCAGAGGGCCGGGTCGAATCGGGACTCCCACGGCGGGGACCTCTCTCCCCCTCTCAACAAGCAACGCCACGGGCTGACCATTGGCCGGATCGCCCAGGTCATCGTCGTCTGTCTGGCGCCGGTGGTCGCGCTGGCACAAGACACGCCGGACTACTTCCGCCAGAACTGCATGAACTGCCACACCATCGGCGGCGGTCGATTGACCGGCCCCGATCTGAAGGATGTCACCCAGCGGAAGGATGCCGAGTGGTTGATCGCCTTCATGCAGAACCCCAAGGGCGTTATCGACAGCGGCGACGCCTATGCAGCCAAGCTGGTGGAAGAATCACGCGGCGTCGTCATGCCGGTCGCTCCCGGAATGACACGCTACCGGGCCGAGCAGATCATCAAGCTGATCGAGGCTGAGTCGAAGCTCGAAAAGTCGCAGTTCCAGGGTGTCCAGATCTCGAACAAGCCCTTTACCGAACAGGACCGCAGGGCCGGCCAGGCGATCTTCCTCGGGGAACAGAAGCTGAAGAACGGCGGTACCGCCTGCATCGCGTGCCACAGCATGCATGATCTGGCGGCACTGGGCGGTGGGCGTCTCGGACCGGATCTGACCCGTGTCTACGAACGCCTCAAGGGACGTCAATCACTCGGTGCGTGGTTGATGGCACCAGCGACCGCCACCATGCAACCGATTTTCAAGAGTCATCCACTCGAAGCAGAAGAGATTCACGCGCTGACCGCGTACTTCGAGGCCTCTGCCGCGCAGACGGAGGCGGACGCGTCTATCAACCGCATTACGTTTCTGATGCTCGGACTGGCGTCCGCCGCGGCGTTGATCTTCTTGTTCGACGCCATCTGGAAGGGCCGGTTCTATGGCGTGCGGCGTCCGCTCGTCGACGCCGGCGTATCAGCCGTGCATCTCGGACGCCCGCCGAAATCCGCCGGGCCGATGCATTCCTCATCCACCCCGGCCGGCGCAAGCGGCGAGTCGAGCTCGCCACGAGGTCATTGATGAGTATCCGGACGCGATTGCCTGGATTCGCGACGAAGTGAACCCCGAGGGGCGCGAGTGGGAAGAGTTCTACCGCAACCGCTGGCAGCACGACAAGGTCGTCCGCAGCACGCACGGCGTGAACTGCACCGGCGGCTGCACCTGGAACATCCACGTCAAGGACGGCATCGTCACCTGGGAGATGCAGGGGCTCGACTACCCGCTCGCTGGAAGCCGGCATGCCGCCCTACGAGCCGCGCGGCTGCCAGCGCGGCATCTCGCTACAGCTGGTATCTCTACAGCCCGCTGCGCGTGAAGTATCCCGTACATCCGCGGCGCGCTGTCTGGACCTGTGGCGGCAGGCGCGCGCCGAGCACGACGACCCGGTCGATGCCTGGAAGAGTCTGGTCGAGAACCCGGAGGCGCGCGCAGCGCTGGCAGCGGGCCCGCGGCAAGGGCGGCTTGCGGCGCGCCGACTGGGACACGGTGCTGGAGATCATCGCCGCGTCGATGGTCCACACGATCAAGAAGCACGGCCCGGATCGCATCGCCGGCTTCTCGCCGATTCCGGCCATGTCGATGATCAGCTACGCCGCCGGCGCGCGGCTGCTGCAGCTGATGGGCGGCGTCTCGCTGTCGTTCTACGACTGGTACTGCGACCTGCCGCCCGCCTCGCCCGAGACCTGGGGCGAGCAGACCGACGTGGCCGAGAGCGCCGACTGGTACAACGCCAAGATGCTGGCCGTCGATGGGCTCCAACCTCGAACATGACGCGCACGCCCGACTGCCACTTTCGCCGCCGAAGCGCGGCACAACGGCACGAAGATGTGGGTCTTCTCGCCCGACTTCAACCAGGTCGCCAAGTACGCCGACGAGTGGGTCGCCGTCAACGCCGGGCAGGACGGCGCCTGGTGGATGGCGGTCAACCACGTGCTGCTGAACGAGTTCCATCATCAGAAGCAGGTCCCGTACTTCCTCGACTACACCAGGAAGTACACCGACGCGCCGTACCTGGTGGAGCTCGACGAGGGCGAGGACGGCGTCGCGCGCCGGGCCAGTTGCTGCGGGCCGGCCGGCTGGAGAAGTACGCCGGACGAAGAGCACGGCGAGTGGAAGTTCCTGATGTGGGACGAGCCGACCGAACGGGCCCAAGATGCCGATGGGCAGCTCCGGCTTCCGCTGGGGCGCCGAGAAAGGGAAGTGGAATCTGCTGCTCAAGGACGGCGAGGACGGCAGCGAGATCGAGCCGCGTGCTGACGCTTTCTCGACACGTACGACGGCGTCGTGCAAGGTCGAGCTCGACGACTTCGCGAGCGGGCGAGACGCTCGCGACGCGGCGTGCCGGTCAAGAACGCTCACGACGGCCGACGGCGAGACGGTCATGGTCACCACGGTCTACGACCTGCTGATGGCGCAGTACGGCGTCAATCGCGGGCTGGCGGGCGAGTACCCCGCCGACTACGACGACGACGACGCGCCGTACACGCCGGCCTGGAGCGAGAAGTACACCGGCATCGGCCGCGACGTCGCTGATCCGCTTCGCCCGCGAGTGGGCGACGACGGCCGAGCACACCGGACGGCAAGTGCACGATCATCATCGGCGCCGGCATCAACCACTGGTACCACGCCAACCTGATGTACCGGGCCGGCATTCACGCGCTGATGTTCTGCGGCTGCGTCGGCGTGAACGGCGGCGGGCTGGCGCACTACGTCGGCCAGGAGAAGCTGGCGCCGGTGGAGTCGTGGGCGTCGATCGCGTTGGCCAAGGACTGGTATCCCGCCGTCGCGACTGCAGAACGCGCCGAGCTGGCACTACGTGCACACCGATCAGTGGCGCTACGAGAAGGACTTCACCGACTACCACACCGTCCCGCAGAACGCCGTCGCCGGCGAGCACTGGCCCAGGGCCACACGATGGACATGCAGGTCCGGGCGGTGCGCAAGGCTGGCTGCCGTTCTATCCGCAGTTCCCGAAGAACCCGCTCGAGGTCGTCCAGGCAGGCGCGCAGCGGCGGGCGCGACGACGCCCGACGAGATCGCCGCACGTGGTCGTCGAGCGGCTGAAGAACCGCGAGACTGAAGTTCTCGGTCGAAGATCCCGACGCCGAAGAGAACTGGCCGCGCGTCTGGTTCATCTGGCGCGGCAACGCGCTGATGGCCAGCGCCAAGGGGCACGAGTACTTCCTGCGGCACTATCTCGGCACGCACGACAACGCCGTCGCCGAGGACATGGCCGAGGATTCGGTCAAGGAGGTCGCGTGGCACGAGACATGCGCCGCAGGGAAAGATGGATCTGGTCGTCGATCTCAACTTCCGCATGGACACGTCGGCGCTCTACTCGCGACATCATCCTGCCGGCGGCGACCTGGTACGAGAAGGCCGACCTCAACTCGACCGACATGCACAGCTTCATCCATCCGCTGTCGCAGGCGGTGCCGCCGTGCTGGGAGTCGAAGAGCGACTGGGCAGATCTTCCAAGCGAGTCGCCAAGAAGTTCTCGGAGCTGGCCGAGAAGCACTTCCCCGAGCCGGTCGAGGACCTGGTCGCCGCGCCGCTGGCCCACGACTCGCCGGCCGAGATCGCTCAGCCGGACATGAAGCAGTGGATCGACGGCGAGGGCGAAGCGATTCCCGGGCAAGACGATGCCCGACTTCAAGGTCGTCACGCGCGACTACAAGAATCGTCTACAACCAGTTCATCTCGTACGGCCCGCTGGTCCGCGAGAACGGACTCGGTGCCCACGGCACGAACTACGCGATCGACGGACGAGTACGACGAGTACCTCGCAGACGCATCGCACCGAGACCTGGGACGGCAAGACCTATCCGTCGCTCGATCGCGACGACGAGGTCTGCGACGCGATCCTGCACTTCGCCACGGTGACCAATGGCGAACTGGCCTACCGATCGTACAAGAACATGGAGGAGAAGACCGGGCTGCCGCTGGCTGCATCTGGCGGAGAAGAACCGCGGCGTGCGCACGTCGTACAAGGACCTCCAGAGCCAGCCGCGGCGGTTCATCAACAGCCCGATGTGGTCGGGCTTGATCGAGAATGGCCGGGCCTATTCGCCGTTCACCTACAACGTCGAGGCGATCGTGCCCTGGCGGACGCTGACCGGCCGGCAGCACTTCTATCTCGATCATCCGGTCTACCTCGAGTTCGGCGAGCACCTGCCGACCTACAAGCCGAAGCCGCTGCCGACGCAGTACGCCGACCTGCAGTTCAGCGAGACGGAGCGCCGGCGACCGACGTCTGATGCTCAACTACCTCACGCCGCACGGCAAGTGGCACATCCACTCGACCTACGGCGACAACCAGCGGATGACGACGCTGTCGCGCGGCGTCGATCCGCTCTGGATGAACGACAAGGATGCCGAGCAGCTGGGCATCGACGACAACGACTGGGTCGAGGTGTTCAACGACCACGGCGTGGTCGTGACGCGAGCGGTGGTCAGCGCCCGCATCCCGCCGGGCATCTGCATGCAGTACCACTCGCCGGAGCGAACCCACGGCGTGCCGCAAGTCGCCGCTGCGCAAGAACCGCCGCGCCGGCGGGCACAACAGCCTGACGCGAACGCGGCTGAAGCCGAACTTCATGATCGGCGGCTACGGGCAGTTCACCTACCACTTCAACTACTGGGGGCCGATCGGCTGCAATCGCGACACGCACATCTGGTCCGAAACTGCCGCGAAACGGTGTCCGAACGGTGACAGTTCTGAGCAAGGTGCGGTACTTGCGAAGCGACAGCCAGAATCCTGTCCATGCGATGAACGTCCGCTCCCAAGTCTCCATGGTGTTCCACCTGGACAAGTGCATCGGCTGCCACACCTGCAGCATCGCCTGCAAGAACGTCTGGACCGACCGCAAGGGCGCGGAATACATGTGGTGGAACAACGTCGAGACCAAGCCCGGCACCGGCTATCCCACCAAGTGGGAAGACCAGGAGCAAGTACAAGGGTGGCTGGGAGAAGAACGGCAACGGCAAGCTGCAGCATCAAGTCGACCGGCAAGGCGCAAGGTCGTGCCCAACATCTTCCACAATCCGCACATGCCCAGCATGGACGACTACTACGAGCCGTGGACCTACGACTACCAGAACCTGTTCAACGCCCCCGAAGGGCTCCGACCAGCCGACCGCCGAACCGATCTCGATGATCACCGGCGAGAAGATCGACGTCGCAGGCGGGCCCGAACTGGGACGACGACCTGGGCGGCTCGCCGATCTACGCCGCCAACGATCCGAACCTGGAAGGACTCACCGAACAGCAGCGACTGCAGCTCAGTTCGCGTCGAGCGGCTGGTGTTCTTCTACCTGCCGCGCATCTGCAATCACTGCCTGAATCCCTGCTGCGTCGCCTCCTGCCCGTCCGGCGCGCTGTACAAGCGGGGCGAAGACGGCATCGTGCTGATCGATCAGAAGAGGTGCCGGGCCTGGCGGTCCTGCGTCGCGGCCTGCCCCTACAAGAAGACCTACTTCAACTGGTTCACCGGCAAGAGCGGAGAAGTGCATCCTCTGCTTCCCGCGGCTGGAGACCGGCCAGGCGCCGGCCTGTTTCCACTCCTGCGTCGGACGCATTCGCTACCTGGGCGTGCTGCTCTACGACGCCGATCGGATGGAAGAAGTCGCCAAGCTGCCGGACGACGAGCTGGTCGAAGGACAGCGCTCGCTGATCCTCGATCCGCATCGATCCCGAGGTGATCGCCGAGGCGCAGAGCGAACGGCATTCCGGACGGCGTGATCGAAGTCGGCCCAGGATCGCCGGTCTACAAGTTCGTCAAGGAGTGGAAGATCGCGCTGCCGCCGCACATCGAGTATCGCACGCTGCCGATGCTGTTCTACGTGCCGCCGATGTCGCCGGTGCATGGCCAGCAAGACGGACGACACGATCACGCACGACAGCGACGACCTGTTCCACGACATCGACGAGTCGCGCGTGCCGATGAAGTTCCTCGCCAATCTGTTCGGCGCCGGGCACGAAGGCGTCGTGCGCTACGCCCTGGGCAAGCAAAAGGCGGTGCGCTGGCATCGCCGGGCGGAGACGGTCGGCGACGTCGACCGGGAAACGGCCGACCGCATGCTTGCGCGAAGCCGACTGCACGCGCGAAGAAGCCGAAGCGATCTACAAGCTGACGTCGCTGTGCACGTTCGAAGATCGCTTCGTGATTCCGCCGATGCATCGCGAACAGGCGATCGAAATGATGAAGGAACCGCACGAGCACCGCGAAGAGGCCGGCTTCGGTTTCGTCGGCGGTCCCAGACGAGGGGCTGTGATGACTAGCGAGCGGAATTCAACGCGAGAGACGACCTGTGCAGCTCGCTTGGACGTCAGCGCTGCTGACGTTATCCGGACGAACAGACGCTCGAAGCTGGCCGAGCTGCTGTACGTCATCGCTGCAGGCGGAACTTGCCCGAGGCGGCCGAGCACTGCGCCGAGTTCGGGGCACTTCGTCGAGCAGCACGCAACTGTGGGAAGTCGAAGAAGCCTTCACGCGCACGTTCGACGTCAATCCGGCCTGCGCCCTGGAAGTCGGCTGGCATCTGTTCGGCGAAGAGTACACCGCGGCCATGTTCCTGGTGCGGATGCGGGAGGAGCTGCGCAAGCACGGATCTGCCGGAGTCGAGCGAACTGCCCGACCACATGACGCACGTGCTGGCGGTGATCGCGGCGATGCCGGACGGACGAAGCGACGCGAGTTCGTCGCGCGCCTGCGTGCTGCCGGCGGTCACAAGATGCGGCGGCGCTCGACAGAACGGACACCCCCTACCGGCATGTCATCGTCCTGTGCTTGACAGCGATCCGGCGTCAGCGTCTGGGGCGAGGGCGAAGACGCTGAGCGACGGCTCGACGAATCCCGGCACCGGACGGCCCTCGGTCCGCCGAGGGCGTCGATCCGCTGCGTGCGTTTCCGGTGGCCGACGTGCTGCCCGGCGGCTGTAGCAGCGAGCTGTGCCGAGCGGATGCGGTACGCATGCCGACTCAACGACCTGTGCAACTACTCACGACGCCAGCCTCAGCGAGGAGAATGAACATGAGCGTCACATTCTCTCGATCAGTTCCTGTTTGTGGCGCTGCCCTACGTGTGCCTGTTCACGTTCTTCCTGATGACGATCTATCGGTATCGGGCAGCAGTCGTTTTCGTACTCCAGCCTGTCGAGCCAGTTCCTGGAGAACAAGCATCATTTCTGGGCGGTCGTGCCGTTTCACTACGGCATTCTGGTGGTCACGGCGGGCCATCTGATCGCGTTTCTGATTCCGCGCACGCATCCTGGCCTGGAACAGCCATCCGCTGCGGCTGTACGTCCTGGAGATCTCGGCGCTGGCGTTCGGCCTGCTGACGCTGATCGGGCTGGTCGGCGTGATCGTGCGCGCGGACGACAGCAGCAAAGTCCGCAAGGTGACGCACGCGACCGACTGGATTCTGTTCGCGCATGCTGCTGGTGCAAACGGTCAGCGGCGTCGGCGTCGCCCTGTTTTATCCCTGGGGTTCGTCCTGGTTCGCCACCGAATCTGTCGCCCTACCTGTGGTCGATCTTCAAGCTCAATCCCGACGTCAGCTACGTCGTCGGCGATGCCGTGGCTGGTGAAGTTGCACATTGTGCTGGCGTTCCTGACGATCGGATTCTTCCCGTTCACGCGGCTGGTTCACGTGCTGGTGATTCCCAACCCCTACCTGTGGCGAAAGCCGCAAGTCGTCCGCTGGTACGGCGCGACTGAAGGTCCGGCAGCGCACAACACGATGGAAGTCCGCAACAAAGCGACACGCATCGATCTGTTCTCGCTGAAGACGCCGCAGATGCGGGCGTTCCACATGTCGTGGTTCGCCTTCTTCCTGTGCTTCTTCGCGTGGTTCGGCATTGCCCCGCTGATGGCGGTGGTGCGCGAAGAGCTGGGCCTGACCAAGGAGCAGATCGGCAACACGATCATCGCGTCGGTGGCGATCACGATTGTCGCTCGGCTGTTCATCGGCTGGCTGTGCGATCGAATCGGTCCGCGTCTGAGCTACACGTTCCTGCTGATCTTCGGCTCGATCCCCGTGATGGCGATCGGACTGGCGCACTCGCTACGAGTCGTTTCTGCTGTTTCGCCTGGGGATCGGCGTGATCGGCGCGTCGTTCGTCATCACGCAGTACCACACGTCGGTGATGTTCGCTCCCAACTGTCGTGGGCACGGCCAACGCGACGTCCGCCGGCTGGGGAAACCTGGGCGGCGGCGTCACGCAGATGGTCATGCCGCTGGTCTTCGCCGGCTTTCGTCTGGCTCGGCTTCACGCGATGCCGTCTGCCTGGCGACTGTCGATGGTCGCCGCCGGTGGCGTCTGCTTTGCTGACCGGCATCGCCTACTTCTTCTTCACGACCGACCTGCCGGACGGCAACTTCAAGGAACTGCGAGCATCGGGCGAGATCGTGCAGTCGAGAAACGGGCAAGGGCTCGTTCTGGCTGGCGGCGAAGGACTATCGTGTCTGGGCGTTGTTCTTCATCTACGCCGCCTGCTTCGGCATCGAACTGACGATCAACAACATCGCCGCCATCTACTACATGGACTACTTCGGCCTGGGCTTGAAGACGGCCGGGCTGGTGGCCGGCCTGTTCGGGCTGATGAACATCTTCGCCCGCACGCTGGGCGGCTTCATCAGCGACCGGTTCGTGCGAACACGGCGGCCTCAAGGGACGTGTCCGCTGGCTGTTCATCGCGCTGCTTGATCGAAGGCATCGCACTGATGTTCTTCTCGCAGATGAGGGTGCTGGCGCTTGGCGATTCCGGCGATGATCGTCTTCAGCCTGTTCGTGCAGATGTCCGAAGGTGCCACGTACTCGATCGTTCCGTTCATCAACAAGAAGGCACTGGGATCGGTGGCGGGCATCGTCGGTGCCGGCGGCAACATGGGAGCGGTCTGCGCCGGGTTTCTGTTCCGATCGGAGAGCCTGACGCTATCCACAGGCACTGTTGATTCTGGGCGGTCTGGTGACCGCTGTTTTCGTTCTTCAGCCTTGCTCGTGCGGTTCAGCCCGGCCGACGAGAAAGCGGCCGCCGACGAATTCGACAAGGCGATGGCCCGGCGCCGCGAGGAACGCAAGGACCGCGCCCCGATCCGCGACCTGATTCCCGGGCATTCGCCACCTGCGGCCGATGGACGCCTTGCGGATCTATCTGGGCATCGCGCTGATGATCAAGGGCATCTACTTCATCATGAACATGGCCGAGCTGGAAGCCACGCTCGGAGCGGGGCTTGGGCAAGGCCAGACGATGATCGCCTGGTCCGTCGTGTTCGCTCACGTCATCGGCGGTGCCAGCTCTTGCCTGGGATTCGTGACGCGCGTGGCCGCGGCGGTCAACGCGCTGATCCTGTTTGGCGCGGTCGATCGTCTCGCTGACTGGCGACGACGGCGAGCGGAGCCTGCTGGGCACCAACGTCGACTTTCAATTCACCGCGTTCGTCTTCTTCTACGCTTGTCCTGTTCGTCTGGCGAGGCGCGGGACCGCTGTCGCTGGACCACCTGGTTCGATCGATGCCGAAGCGATAGAACCGCGAAATCGCGACGCATGACCGGCGACCGCCAACAGCATCGAGCCGTACTTCTGCAGAGACTGAGACCACCATGGCCAGAACACCCGAACACTGGGACGTCGAAGACAATGCCTTCTGGGAATCGAACGGCAAGCCGATTGCCAATCGCAATCTGTGGATTTCGATTCCCAATCTGCTGTGCGGATTCTCGGTGTGGCTCTACTGGGGCATGATCGTCAAGATCATGCAGCGGCTGCACTTCGCCAATCCGGAGCTGTTCAACTTCACGTTCCGGAACGACGGCCAGCCGTACGACGAGGCGGGCTATCGGGCGCTGCTGTTCACGCTGCCGGCCGTCGCCGGTCTGGCGGGGGCGACGCTGCGCATTCCCAACTCGTTCATGATCGCGATCTGCGGCGGGCGGAACGTCAAGTTCATGACGACGGTCCTGCTGATCATTCCGGCGGTCGCTGACGGGATTCGCGCTGCAGAATCCCGACACGCCGTTCTGCGTCTTACATCGTGCTGGCGGCCCTGTCGGGCGTCGGCGGCGGCGCGTTCGCCTCGAGCATGTCGAACATCTCGTTCTTCTTTCCCAAGCGGATGCAGGGGCTGGCGCTGGGGCTGAACGCCGGGCTGGGCAACGCCGGCGTCAGCGTGATGCAGTTCCTGATTCCCTGGGTGATCACGTTCGGCCTGTTCGGCGGCTCGGTGGCGATCCGCAGGAGTTCGTCGACGACGGCGAAGTCGCAGCAGCTGTGGATTCAGAACGCGGCGCTGGTCTGGGTGCCGATCATGACGGTGCTGGCGATCCTGGCCTGGCTCGTTCATGAACAACCTGCCGCAGCACGACTGCGGTCCGACGCCGGTGGCGATCGGAAAATACCTGTGGCTGCAGATGATTGGCTTCCTCGGGCGCGGCGGTCGGCGTCGTGCTGCTGGTCTTCGTCCCGCTGCCGATTCCCGAACTGCTGCGGATCTTTCTCGTGCTGGTCGTCGCGGTGGCTGCGACCACTGCTGGGCATGCGGTTCCTGCACGCCGAGGACGATTCAGGAACCGCTCAACAAGCAGTTCGCCATCTTCAGCAACAAGCACAACTGGGTCATGACGTGGCTGTACGTGATGACGTTCGGTTCGTTCATCGGCTATGCCAATGCCTTTCCGAAGCTGATCGACGACGTGTTCGTCACGCCGACCAACGGACTGGTCACGTCGAACTACATCTGGATCGGCGCGGCCGTCGGCGCGTTGATTCGGCCGGTCGGCGGCTGGCTGTCCGACAAACTGGGCGGTGCCCGCGTCACGCAATGGGACACGTGGATCATGGTGGCCGTCGACGATTCTGGCCGGCTACTTCGTTTCGCTGGCCGGACAGAGCGACGACGCCCGAGAAGTACTTCATTCCGTTCCTGGTCACGTTCGTCGTGCTGTTTGCGACGACCGGCATCGGCAACGGATCGACGTTTCGGATGATCCCGATCATCTTCTCCAAGGAACAGGCGGGCCCGGTGCTGGGCTGGACGTCGGCGATCGCGGCCTACGGTGCCTACCTGATTCCCAAGATCTTCGCCACGCAGATCAAAGCGGGAACGCCGGAATACGCGCTGTACGGATTCGCCGTCTACTACGCCAGTTGCCTGGCCGTGAACTGGTGGTTCTACGCCCGCAAGAACGCGGAGATCAAGTGTTGAGCCAGATCGGACGACGATCAGTGATGCAACGAGACCGAGCGATGCAACGCACGATCGTCACTGTCGATCCTGCTGATCGGGCTGTTCTTCGGCCTGATGGTGCTGGCGTCCGGCATGAGTCGACTGGCGGCTGCCGGACAATCAGCAGGGCTATGCGCCGGAGCAGCCGATCGACTACTCGCATCGGCTGCACGCGGGAGAACTTGGGATCGACTGCCGGTTCTGTCACTCGGCGGCCGAACACGGTCGGCACGCCGGCATTCCGTCGATCGGACGTCTGCATGAAGTGCCACAAGTATCGTCACCAGTTCGTTCGACGTGCTGCAGCAGGAGATCACAGCTGGCCGGACGAGGAGAAACGCAAGCCGGAGCGAGTCATCTCGGACGAACTGCAGAAGCTGTACGACATCGCTCGGTCTGGACGAGCCGCTGCAGCCGATCGCCGGCGACGAGGCGCAAGTCGATCCCCTGGGTGCGCGTCCACAACCTGCCCGACTACGTCTACTTCGATCACCGGGCCCACGTCGCGGCCGGCGTGACCTGCCAGAAGTGCCACGGTCCGGTCGAGTCGATGGAACGCGTGCGGCAATTCGAAAGGCTGTCGATGGGCTGGTGTGTGAACTGCCATCGAGAGGCCACGCCAGACGGCATCGACGGCCGCGCGGTCCATGCCTCGACCGACTGCGCGGTGTGCCACTATTGAACGAGTTCCGCATGAACAACGAGATCACACAGCAAGTACTGGCAGAGCCTGACGCGGACGAGATCGGCCGTCCACACGCGGCGATGACGTCGCAGCGACCGACGGCATGGTGACCCGGCTGCGATCAGCCGTCGACGGTTTCTGGAAGCGGCCGGGTTCACGCTGTCGCTGGCCGCGCATGGGTGTGCAGCCGCGCGCCGACACGAGACCGCGCTGCCGTTCGTCGAGCAGCCGGAGGGGCTGATCCCCGGACGGACGCAGTCGTTACGCTTCGACCTGTGCCGGGTGCCCGGCCGGCTGCGGACTGCTGGTCGGCGTGCGCGACGGTCGACCGCTGAAGATGGAAGGCATGCCCGAACATCCGCTGTCGCGGGGCGGGCTGTGCGCCGTCGGGCAGGCGCTGCCGCTGGGGCTGTACGACAGTCATCGGCTCGCGCATCCGCTGCAGCACGGCGAACCGGCCGATTGGACCGACGTCGACCAGGCGATCAGGCCAGCAGCTGGACGAGATCGCGCAGAGCGGCGGTGCGGTTCGATTCGTGACGTCGACCGTCACCAGCCCGACGCTGCAGGCATCGATCGATCCGTTCCTCGCGCGATTCGCACGACGCCCGGCACGTCACGTTCGATGCCGTCAGCTGTTCGGCCATCCTCGATGCGCACGAGCGGACGCACGGCGTCGCGCGTGCTGCCGCATTATCGATCTCGATGCAGCGCGAGGTCATCGTCTCGTTCGGTGCCGACTTTCTGGGAACGTGGATCTCGCCGGTCGAGTTCACGGCGGCCTGGCGGACGCGCCGCGTGCCGACGGCCGAACAGCCCGGAGATGTCGTATCACGTGCAGTTCGAAGGACGCATGTCGCTGACCGGCAGCAATGCCGATCGCCGGATCCGACTGGCCCCGGACGAGTACGGCGGCGTGCTGAGTCATCTGTACTGCCCGACTGGCCAGGCGGGCGGCGAGTCGGTCGACATCGCCGCAGGCTGGCGGCGTCGCCGATCGCCGAAGACGAGTTGCACGGCATTGGCCGATCGACTGTGGGACGCTCGTGGCGAAAGCCTCGTGCTGTGCGACAGTCAGGACGTCGCCGTCCAGGTGCTGGTCAACGCGATCAATCACCTGCTCGGCAACTACGGCAAGACACGTCGACATCGACGGCCCAGCCGGCAGCGGCAGGGCAACGACGGCGATGTGCTGGAGCTGGTCGAAGAACTGAAGAGCGGCAAGGTGTCGGCGCTTGTTCGTCGCCGGCACCGACCTGACGCACAACCTGCCGGACCGCGACGCGCTGGCGGAGGCGATCGGCAAGGTGCCGCTGGTCGTCAGCTTTGCCGGAGCGCGATGGACGATTTCGCCTCGCTGGCTCATTTCGTCTGCCCGGATCATCATCCGCTGGAATCGTGGTTGGACGCGGAGCCGGTCGAGCGGACTCGTCAGCCTGTCGCAGCCGACGCTTGCAGCCGCTGGGCAACACGCGTTCGATGCTGGAGAGTCTGGCCCGCTGGTCCGGGCGACGACGAATCGGCGTACGACATGCTGCGAGGCCACCTGGGAGGAGCCGATCTTTCCGCGCGTCGAGCCGACGCGACCGGACGTTTCAGCACGTTCTGGGACCAGGCCGTGCATGATGGCTTTGTGCGAAGTGCCGACCGACACGGACGACGTCGGGCGAGTTCCAGGCGGATGCGGTCGACTGATGCCGGTCAGCGGCCACCGCACGGCGACTACTGCCTCGCGCTCTACTCCAAGGTCGGCCTGACCGGACAGCCGGCACGCACACAATCCGTGGCTGCAGGAACTTCCCGACCCGGTCACGAAGGTGACCTGGGACAACTATGTCTGCGTCTCGCCGGCGACGGCCGGCGAACTGGAGCTGTCCGACGGCGACGTCGTGCGCGTCGCAGTCCGCAGACGGCACGTCAGCGTCGAACTGCCGGTCGCTGGTTCAACCGGGCCAGCACGACCGCGTGCTGGCGATCGCGCTCGGCTACGGCGTCGCAGGGAACCGATCGCTTCGCCGAACATCGGCCCGCAGTGGCTGGAAGCGCGGCCGACCGTGGACGCCGGGCGAGCTCGTCGGCAAGAACGCGGCCGGCTTCATCGAACTGCGCGACGGCGCGCTGCAGTACGTGCGCGGCGATGTCACGCTGACAGAAGACGGGCGCGCGGCACGAGCTGGCCTCGACCCAGGAACATCATTCGCTCGAAGTGCCGCCGCAACGTCGCGCCGCACGGTGCCGAAGTGCGAGATGCCGTGCAGGAGACGACGCTGGCCGCGTTCGCCAAGGATCCCGACAGCCGGCACGCCGCCGAACGCATCACGATGCGGACGTGCAACTGTGGCCGGAAGATCATCCCAAGACCGGCCATCGCTGGGGCATGGTCGATCGATCTGAATGCCTGCACCGGCTGTTCGGCCTGCCTGATCGCCTGCCAGTCGGAAAACAACGTGCCGGTCGTCGGCAAGGACGAAGTGCGGCGGCAGCGCGAAATGCACTGGATTCGCATCGATCGCTACTACGCGGGCGACGACGACGACGTCGACGTCGCGCATCAGCCGATGATGTGCCAGCACTGCGACAACGCGCCGTGCGAAACGGTCTGCCCGGTGCTGGCCACGGTCCACAGCGACGAAGGGCTCAACGAACAGGTCTACAACCGCTGTGTCGGAACGCGGTACTGCGCCAACAACTGTCCCTACAAGGTGCGCCGCTTCAACTGGTTCAAGTACGCGCATGACGACGCTGCAGAACCTGGTGCTCAATCCGGACGTCACCGTGCGCTCGCGGGGCGTGATGGAGAAGTGTTCGATGTGCGTGCAGCGGATCGAGGAAGGAAAGATCGAAGCGCGGCGGCGGGGCGAGCCGCTGGTCGACGGCGACGATTCAGACCGCCTGCCAGCAATCCTGCCCGGCCCAGGCGATCGTCTTCGGCGACATGAACGATCCGGACAGCCGAGTTCACGACGGCCCTGACAGAATCCGCGACGGTACGGCGTGCTGGAAGAGTTCAATTTCCGGCCGTCGCGTGTCGTACCTGCGGTCGTGAGTCACGCGAACGACGGCTGACTGCAGCCGGAACACGGATTCGGGGGAGCAGGGCCATGTCTGACGCGACTCGCACTCGCGCAGCCGCCGCTGGTCACCGGTGACAAGACGCTCGGCGACGTCACGCGCGACATCTGCGCGCCGATGGAGCGCAGGCCGACCGGCCTGTGGTGGGCGGCGTTCTGCGTGTCGTTCACGGCGCTGCTCGTGGGCGTCGTCGCCGTCTGGTATCAGATCGCGACCGGCATCGGCACGTGGGGGCTGAACAAGACGGTCGGCTGGGCGTTCGACATCACGAACTTCGTGTTCTGGGTCGGTATCGGTCACGCCGGCACGCTGATCTCGGCGGTGCTGTTTCTGTTCCGGCAGAAGTGGCGAACGGCGGTCAACCGATCGGCCGAAGCGATGACGCTGTTCGCCGTGATGTGCGCCGGCATCTTTCCGCTGATTCACATGGGCCGTCCCTGGCTGGCCTTCTGGATGCTGCCCTATCCCAACACGCGCGGTCCGCTGTGGGTGAACTTCAAGTCGCCGCTGCTGTGGGACGTGTTCGCCATCTCGACCTACCTGCTGATCTCGGCCGTCTTCTGGTACGTCGGACTGATTCCCGATCTGGCCACGATTCGCGATCGCAGCGCAGCCCGGCTGGCGGAAGCGGATCGCCTCGATTCTGTGCCTGGGCTGGAACGGATCGGCGCGGACCTGGCATCGTTACGAAACGGTCTACCTGCTGCTGGCCGGACTGGCGACGCCGCTGGTGTTCTCCGTGCACACGATCGTCAGCATGGACTTTGCGACGGCCGTGATTCCGGGCTGGCACACGACGATCTTCCCGCCCTACTTCGTGGCGGGAGCGATCTTCAGCGGCTTGGCGATGGTGCTGACGCTGATGATCATCGCCCGCAAGGTGATGCAGCTGGAAGACTACATCACGCTCACGCACATCGACCGCATGTGCAAGCTGATGCTGTCGATGGGCTGCATCGTCGGGCTGGCCTACGGCACCGAGTTCTTCATGGCCGTCTACAGTGGCAATGGCTACGAACAGTTCGTGTTCAAGAACCGGGCGCTCGGGCCGTTCAGCTGGGCGTACTGGACGATGGTGACGTGCAACGTGGTGGTCCCGCAACTGCTCTGGTTCCGACGAGTCCGCGCGACGCTGCCGCTCGTGTTCGTCATCGCGATCCTGGTCAACGTCGGCATGTGGTTCGAACGGTTCGTGATCATCGTCACCAGCCTGCATCGCGACTTCCTGCCGTCGAGTTGGGCGGACTATGCGCCGACGTCGATCGAAATCGCCACGTTGGTCGGCAGCTTTGGCCTGTTCTTCACCTGCTTCCTGATCTTCTGCCGGATCGCGCCGGTGATCGCCATTGCCGAAGTCAAGGGAGCCGCACATCTGAAGAAGCGCGAGCGCGCCGACACCGTCGGCTCGAGGAGAAAGCAGCATGAGCGACCGCGTCCTGCTGGCGACGTTTGAACACGAAGACGACCTGCTGGCCGCCACCGAGGCCGTGCGGCGACAAGGCTTGCGCATCGTCGATGCCTTCACGCCCTACGCCGTCCATGGGCTCGACCGGGCGATGGGACTGCGGCCGTCGCGACTGACGTGGGTCTGTTTCGTCTGCGGCATGATCGGAGCGCTGGGGATGCTGTGGTTCGAACACTGGACGGCGGCGATCGGTTGGCCGATCGATGTCGGCGGCAAGCCGTGGAACTCGCTGCCCTCCGATGTCCCGGTGGCCTTTGAAGCGGCCGTGCTGCTGGCCGGCTTCGGATCGGTGTTTGCGCTGTTCGCGGTCAGTCGGCTGTTTCCCGGAAAGCGGCCACGCATCGATCGACCCGCGTGCACCGACGATCGCTTCGTGCTGGTGATCGACGAAGCCGATGCCGCGTTCGACGTCGCCGGCTGTCCGGCAGCTGCTGCAAGAGTTTCATGTGCGTCGAGCACGTCGAAGAGAACGATGGCGACGGAGGTGCACTTGCGATGAACCTCAGCTCGCATCAACATCGTTCTGGCGTGTCTGCTGGCGCCGTCGTGGTCCTGTCGCGGCGGCGATCGACGTCGATTACTCGCAGCCGAACGTCGAGATTCCTGCCGGAGATGAAGCATTCACCCGGCCGGGACGTATTCGCCCAACAACGTGTTCCCCAACGGCCGAACGATGCAGCCGCCGGTCGCCGGAACGATCGCTCGCGGCGAGCTGCCGCTGTACTACGCCGCGACGAAAGAAGATGCGGTGCGGGCCGGCGAGGAGCTGCAGAATCCGTATGCCGACGAGCCGGCCACTTCGCACTGCTGACTCACGCGCCGATGACATCGGCTCCGCCAGGCGGCCGACCCGGGCGCACAGCCGACCTGCGGACGATCGCACCAACAGACGTGCAAGCGTCCATTCAGCGTGGAGCGCAGGTCTATCGCGTCTTCTGCGTCTCGTGTCACGGACCGACGGGGGCGGTGACGGTCCGGTCGCCAAACGCGGCTTTCCGCCACCACCGCCGCTGACGACCGGCAAGTCCGTTCCAGATGAAGGACGGACAGCTGTTTCACATTCTGACCTACGGGCAGGGCAGCATGGCCCCGATGGCCGCTCAACTCTCGCGGATCGCCGCTGGGACGTCATCAACTATGTCCGCAGCCTGCAGCAGGCAGCGGCACCGAGACCGACGCCAGCGAGCCGGCCAGCGGATGCCGCTGCACGGAAGCCCCGAGCGAAACCGAGCGAGAGCACAGCCATGACACTCGACTCACTCATCTGTTCGCCAGCCACACGCGCAGCTCTCGCGCCAAGCTGATCGCCGGCAACACCCATCTGGCGCGTGGCGATTCTCGGCATGCGACGGCCGCGATTCTGATCGCCCGGATCGTGCCTGGGCCAATCTGCTGCTCGCTGTCGTTCTACCTGGTCACGCTCGGGCTGGGTGGTGCCCTGTTCATCGCCCTGACGATAGTCTGCGGCGCCGGTTGGAATGTCGCGTTTCGCCGCGTTCCCGAAGCGATGACCGGCCTGTTGCCGATCGCCGGCGCTGCATGCTGCTGGTGACGCTGGCCCTCCGGCTGCCGCAGTACGGCTGGCATCACTCACGGCGACGGCGACCCGGGCACGTTCTGGTTCAAGGAACTGTGGCTGACACCCGAACGTTCTTCGCCGTCCGGGCAGTCGTCTATGTGCTGCTGTGGATCCTGCTGTCTCGCGAGATGGCTGGTCGCATCGTCCGCGACGACAAGACGAACCGGGCGATCACGGCCGCGCCGTCTGGCAGACGCCCGGCTCTCGGTGCTGTTTCTGGCGGTCTTCGCGATCACCATTCTCGCTGGCCGGCATCGACTGGATCATGGCGCTGGAGCCGATGTGGTTCAGCACGATGTGGGGCGTCTATCAGTTCTCCGGTCATGATTCATGGCGACGCTGGCGGCTCATGATCATCGCCTGCATCTGCGCTGCGACGGCTCGGCCCGCTGCAGAGGCGTCTTCACCGACGAACATCTGCACGACCTCGGCAAGCTGCTGCTCGGCTTCAGTTGTTTCTGGATGTACATCTGGTTCAGCCAGTACATGCTGATCTGGTACTCCAACATTCCCGAAGAGACGTCCTACTTCATCCTGCGGACTGCACGGTCCGTGGGGGCCGATCGTCGTGGGCAGCATCGTGCTGAACTGGGTGATCCCGTTCTTCGTCTTGCTGCCCCGCCGTGCAAACGGAGCGAGCGCATCATGCTGAGAGTGGCGGTCGTGGTGCTGATCGGCCGCTGGGTCGACCTGTCCATTATGATCTTTCCGCCGGTGATCGGTCCGACGCCCCGCTTCGGACTTCCAGAGTTGGCTGCGATTGCCATTGTGTGCGGATCGGGAGGCTGGATGTTCCTCCGCTCCTTCGCCGCCGCCGCCCCCGTGCCGCGACACGATCCGGACCTGCTGGAAAGCCTGCAGTATCACGCCTGACCCGACCAGGACCTGGGGTGCTTCAGGTAGCGCGGTCGGTCCGTTCTCTTATTTCGGGACGGTCGGTTCACGTTCAGACTCGGCCGGGGGAGACATACCCGAGCGCGGAATGGCGGCGTTCTCTATCGTAGTAGCGGATTACAACGTCAGCTCCCGCGCCGCCTCGGGCCCGTTGGCATACTCCACCAGTTCCCGCTCGGTCTTCACCGTGCCAGAGCACGATCCCATGAAGGCGTTGTCGTAACAGCTCTGACCTGCCGCCAAGGGCAAGGCTTCCGCCAAAACGATGTCCCCACACTCGTGGGGGTGAACCGACACGGACCCGCAATCATGCCGCGACCTTTCCATTGGAGAAGCTGATGTCGTCACGGCTCTGGATTGCCTTTGACTGCGAAACCACAGGTCGCCATGGGCTTGGATTGAATGGTGCACAGCGACCTCTGCCCCCGGGAACCCTCTTCCCCCCTGAAAGAAGGTCACACCGGGAAAGACCCAACCCAGAGCTGCTGGGGGTCGCGGTCGATGCAGCGGAGGGGGCGAGGCATCGAGCGACAGCGTCGCCAGCGCCTCCAAGGCCCCCTGAACATCGAGCAGTCGAGGATCCGTGTAGACGTTCATGGTCAGATCGAGGTGGGAATGGCGTATTGCAGCTTGGGCCGCCTGGGGAGCAACGCCTGCTGTGCTGAGAAGCGTCCCAAACGTGTGTCGGAGGGCGTGCACGTCGCGCCTTCGCCCCCTTTCGTCAACCTTGGCGATGTCAGCAGCCTCAAGATCGCGATCAAATATTCGCACCAACCCATTCGGTACCGTGAACAGCGGTACGACTGACAACTGCCGATGGTGAGTGAAGCCAGTTCCCCTCGACGGAGTCCGCTGAGGGCGAGTGTCTTGTAAATCAACGCCCGTTCGGCCCGAGGCGCTCCAGACGTTCGCGTGTCCCCGGACGCAGTTCCGCAAACCGCTCACCCTTTCGCTTGCTGCGGCGAAATCGGCAGGCGGCCTCCGGCTGGAGACCGCAGCGCGGGGCCAACCGGTCCGCGATCTGCAGCCATTGCCTGTCGCTTAGTTGCGTCCGGTCTGACGCGTGGTGCTCGACTCCGCCCTGGACGTCGAGCATTACTGCCGCAAGTACGGAAACCTCTCGCACGTCAACAGCCCGGGACACCTCCTTTCGAAGGCCCATCCCACGCAACCCACGGGCCAGTGTATTCACTATTCGATGGGTTTTGTAACTGCTTCATCGTGAGCTGTTTGCTGTGAGTGTCCAACCGCACGTACAACATCTCTGCCTCCCAAAGTCGGAGAATCGCGAAACTGACAACCAACGTTCCACGATATCCGGCTGACGGACGCGTCCCACATAGTCACAGCAAAGGGGCCCGACGCCTTCTTGGTTGGGGACGAAGGTGTCTTGCGGTAGAATCAGTCGAGTTGGTTGACGATTGCGGCCATGTTCCAGTCGTCCGTACTCGCACGGAGTGATTCATGCCAACGATCCGGGTTGAGATTTTAATCGCAACGGATCTGAACTGCGGGCAACAGAAGGAACCTCTCATGCAGCCAATATGCACGCGTCGCGCAGCGCTCCATCGACTTAGGGCAGTTTCCACTTCCGGCATCATGATGGCGACAGTGGCCACGGTCGCCCTGGCCGGCCCGGCCGAGGAGGCAGAACAGATCGCGGCCCTGGCCGACTTCCACGGCGGCCTGGTCATTCACATTGGTTGCGGGGATGGGAAGCTGACGGCGGCACTGCACCTGGCGGACAACTGCGTCGTGCAGGGACTGGAGACCGATCCCGGTCGTGTCGCAGCCGCGCGTCAGGCGATCCGTCAGCTCGGCGTCTACGGACCGGTTTCCGTCATGCACTGGAGTGGGCAGCGGCTCCCGTACGTGGACAATCTGGCCACGCTCGTGGTGTGCGAGGACACGGCTCTGGTTTCGTCGGATGAACTCATGCGTGTGCTGCGGCCTTACGGCGCAGCAGTCATCAAGCGGAACGGCAAGTGGGATGTGACCGTTAAGCCCCCTTTGCCCGATACTGACGAATGGCAACAACACTTCCACGGGGCGGACAACAATGCCGTGGCGGAGGATGCCGTCGTTGGTCCACCGCGGCGCTATCAGTGGCTGGGCGTACCGGAATGGCAGCGTTCCCACCTCGCCATGCCTTCAATCAACTGCATGGTTTCGTCAAAGGGGCGCCTGTTCACCATCGAAGATCTCGCTTCCGCCGAACACCCGGCCCTGCCCGGCAAACACACACTTGTGGCGCGAGACGCCTTCAACGGGATCATCCTCTGGCAGGTCGCCTTTCCCGATTGGCACCCCATCTATACCCGTGACAAGGAGACGCCCGTGCAGATCCAGCGGCGGCTCGTCGCCGTGGGGGATACCGTCTACTGCACACCCGGCTACAAGGCGCCCATCGCAGCCTTCGATGCGGCAACTGGCGACGTGATTCAAGAGTACTCGAGAACTGCAGGAACGATGGAGTTTGTGTATGACGAGGGGGTGCTCTTCGTCGTGACCGGCGACCAGGCCGACATCGCGGCGTCGATCGCTGATCCGTCGCTGTCGCCACTCAAGACCAGCCTTTTCAAACCCGAAGTGTACGGACCGCGGATCCGGCCGCCGGCTGAACGTAAGAACGAGATCGTGGCCATCGATGTCGCTTCGGGGGCAGAGCTCTGGAGACTCTCCGGCGCCGACACAGCGGGCTACGAGGGGGCGACACTGGGAGTGATCAGCGATCGGGTGGTGTATGCGACCGCGAAAGACCTGGTGTGTGTGGACCGCGCCGGCGGCAAGTCCCTGTGGCGCGTCCCCGCGCCCCTTGTGCTCAAGGGTCCGTCGGGCATCGCAGCGAGTCTCGTGCTTTCGAATGACGCGGCCCTGCTCGCGGATTCGGAGCGGCTCCGGGCGTTCCGGATCGACGACGGTCAGGCGCTGTGGGAGAAACCGGCCACGATCAATCATCACAAGCCGCCCG
Organism: uncultured Planctomycetaceae bacterium; assembly: GCA_963715185.1. Classification (GTDB taxonomy): domain Bacteria; phylum Planctomycetota; class Planctomycetia; order Planctomycetales; family Planctomycetaceae; genus CAVPPT01. The sequence goes on along the minus strand of CAVQRG010000002.1, from coordinate 37,231 downwards.
ACGTGTTCGTGGCGAAGGATCTCGTCTGGGCGGCCGCCTACGACGCTTCCACCGGAAGGCCTGCACCGCAGCTGGGCCTGCCGCGGATGGGCGTGAACGGCTTCGATCCCATCACCGGGGACGTGGTCAGGCAGATCGACCAGGCCATGGTCGGTCCCATGGGCCACGATCGGTGTTACCGGAACCGGATCACCACAGAGTACTACATCAACTCCGTGAGCGGCGGCAGCGATTTTCTCGGCATGAGTTCGGGAACGGAGTCTCCCAACCCCTGGGTGCGCAGCACGTGCGGCATCGGTCCGCTTCCCTGCAACGGCCTCTACTATGCCGGTCCGCCGGCCTGCTCATGCGCGAATGGCGTCATGCTGAACGCGCTCAATGCGCTGGCTCCGGAACCGGGGTTGTCCACGTCGGGGAGTTCCGTCGAGGTTGCCAGACAAGACCTGCTGGAGAAGGGCCCCGCCTTTTCCGGGGCCTCGGCATTGAAGTCTCAGGCTCTTGATGCCGCGGTCGATTGGCCCGCCTACCGCCATGACAACACCCGATCGGGAACGACGAAGAACAAGGTTCCCGCCGTGCTCACGAGACTCTGGGAGACAGAGATCGGCACCCGAGTGAGTGCACCGGTCATCGCCGCGGGCATGGTGTTCGCAGCGGACGTGGATGGCCATTCCGTCTGCGCCACGAACGCGGCAGACGGCGAAATCGTCTGGCGGTTCACTGCCGAAGGACGCGTGGACTCTCCCCCGACGTACCACGAGGGGCTCGTCCTGTTCGGTTCCCGAGATGGATCGGCCTATTGCCTGCGAGCCGACGACGGGGCGCTGGTGTGGCGGTTTCTCCCGCTGGAGCGGCGGGTCATCTGCGCCTACGGCCAGTTGGAGTCGGCCTGGCCGATTTGTGGCAGCATCCTCATCCGCAACGGCCTCGCCTACTTCGCCGCCGGGAGGAATTCCTTCATCGATGGCGGTATCTCGGTGTATGCGCTGGATCCGCACTCCGGTGAGGTCGTCCACGAAAGGCGCATGTACGGCCCCTTCGGCGAGAACGGATTCCCCATCGAGAACCGGGAGGTCGTCAAGGGTATGAGCATCGAGGGGTTTAAGGGGGATATCTTCATCGCCGACGACAAGCTGCTCTATCTGCGACAGCAGGCGTTCAATCCCGACCTGTCGCCTGTCAGGCTTCAGGATGTCACGCAACCGCACTTGATTCCCTCGCACGGTTTTCTCGAGGCGATCCCGCAGCATCGCTCGTTCTGGACCATCGACACGATGCTGCACTACGACATCCCCACCGGCGCCGGCGGCGTACACGGCGACATCCTGGTCATGGATGGCTCGCGATTCTATGAGGTTCGCGGCTACACCCCCGGGCGCACGGTGTGGTTCGACCCCCGCACGAGCGGATACACGCTCTACGCAGGAACGTACGGAGCCCCGGCAAAAGATCCGGGAGACTCGGGCAAGGAGGCTGCCAATCTGCCCAGGAACGAAAGAGATCGAGCAAGACGGAGAGGACAGAAGGTGGTCGTGGGCACAGCTCCCTCCAAGGAACTCTGGAGCGCCTCGATTCCTCTCACCGGCAAGGCGCTGGCGCTGGCGGACGATGTCCTGTTCGTGGCCGGGACTCCCGTCGTCTTCCCGGAAAACGACGTGGCCAAGGCCTTTGAAGGCCGCATGGGAGGAACCTTGTGGGCAGCCTCCGCGAAGACGGGGGAAAAGCTGGCCGAGTATCCGCTCGATGCCCCGCCGGCCTGGGACGGCCTGGCCGTGGCGAACGGACGACTGTTCCTGTCGCTCGCCGACGGGCGCATTGTGTGCATGGCCGCACCGCGTGGTCCTTGAGGTGACCCGATTCCATCCGAAGGCGATTGGTGGTCCAGGTTTCGGCTCAGAGGAATGGCGCCGCCCGGATGGTTCAATTGTGTCATTAGTGGCGGCCCATCGAAACGCATCAGGCGATGGCAATCCGGGCAGCACTCGAGTTGAGGCCTGATGCCATCTACTTCCTGAGTGACGGAGGGCTTGTTGAAGAGTCCGGGATCATCGTGGGCGAAAGCGGACGGGGCGCGCCGAACCGTGGATAGCTCGTTTCAGTCGCAGCTGGCACCGTTTGGGGAGAAGGTCATCAACCCGGTCTTCCAACGCACGTTCGCCACGACCGACTTCACCTTCAACGCCGGCCTGCCAGGACGGCCACGGCCTGGGCTGGTGGATCGGCCGGCCTTCGTATGCCGCGGAGCTGACCTACCTCGACACCGACACGGTGCGGTGGGTCGAACTGCGACAAGTGGACGGTGAGGAGCCCCAGTCGAACTACCGGCTGAACGATTCCCTCCCCCCGACGCGTCGACACCGGCCCGGCCGCGGGGCTTCGGGGGCAATGACCCCGACGGTGGCCTGTTCGTATTTGCGGACGGGCGCGTCCGGCTGATCAGCGAGGCGATCGCCCCCGGCGTACTGGCAGCCCTGGCCACGCGATCGGGCAGGGAATTGATCAGCAGCAAGGCCTTCTAAGCAGAGACTGCGGCGGTGCTGCGTCCCCCAGCGGGCCGGGGGATGTCGCTCCTCGAAATGCTGGTGGTCATCAGCATCATGGGAGTACTCGCCGCCCTGCTGATTCCGGCCCTGATGCCGGCCCGGCAGGCGGCCGCCCGCGCGCAGTGTCAGAACAACCTGCGTCAGATCAGCCTGGCACTGCTGTCACATGCCACAGCCGCGCCAATCAGCTCCTGCCGGGAGGTGGTGCTCCAGCCGCGCACTTATGACGAGGCGCCCGCCACAGGGGAGCGTCAGGCCTGGGGCTGGGCCTATCAGATTCTGCCCTACATCGACCAGCAGAACCGCTGGCTGAACGCGCGTGATGCGGTGGTCCGCGGCAGTCACATTCCGCTCTATCTTTGCCCTGTGCAGGAGCGCCGGACGCTGGTGTTTTCCGGACAGCCGGTGGGGGCCATGGACTACGTCGGGAACGCCTGCAGCGACTGCGATCTGGCCTCGACCAGCCCCGGGAATGGAATGGGCAACGGCAACGGCAATGGTCCTCCCTCAAGTTTGTGGATGACCGGCCCCGATCGTCAGGACGGGGGCTTTGTGCAGGCCCGCGAGGAAGCGGTCAGTTCCGCTGGGACCCCGCTCGCGGTGCTGTTTCTGGCGGTGTTCGTGGCCGAGAAGCAACGGCTGACGGCACCGACCGCCTGCAACGACTCGACCGGCTGGGTGAGCGGCTACCCCGAAGTGCAGGGTTCGTCGATCGTGGGGCACGACGTGCTGTTCTCGGGACACGAGGGATCACCAGCCGATGACGAACGGAGCGAGGCGATCCAGTGCACCTCCCGCGCGGAAGGACCGCACGTCACGGGGGGCAACGTACTGCTGGGGGACGGCTCGGTCCGGCTGATGTCGTTCGGCATGGACGACAGCCTGTGGCGCGCCCTGCTGTCGGTGGGCGGCCAGGAAGACTTCGACCTCGTGGCCCAGCGCGTCCTCTCGCAGTGAGCAGGCCGGACCGGGCCGGTGTCGAATCAGGGTGGGTTGATGCGAATTCCCCATGAGGCCTGAGAGGAGGGGACAGAAACGTCACACATCCCCGAGTGACAGCCAGCACCGCCGGTTACGGATTTCGTCCGCACGGCATCCTGATCATGTGCGCCCGAGGGGGCGCGAGTGCCCCAGGTGCAGACGAGGACCGTTTCGCCTTCTGATTCGCGAAGAGTCGCCGCAGCAGCGCCCAGCGCAGGCTTGTGTGCTGGGCTTTCGGTTGCTTCCGGCTGCGAAGATTCGTACGCTAAGAGTGCCGTTCGGGACCAGATCTCTAGACTCGAATCGGCGGGGGGAGGCGGCGGAGGGTGGCAGATGGTTGTGGGCCAACGGTTAATTTCGCGGCAAGATACCGCGAAGAGTCTGCAGATGTTTGGCGCGCTATGCGACATTCTGCAGATCTCCCAGGAGTCGGCGGAGCTCGCCAACGTGCTGGAGCGGTCGCTGGAGTTTCTGGTCAGCCTGCCCTGGCTTGCACTCGAGGCACAGGGGGCGGTCTTCCTCGTGGACTCGGGGCAAGATGTGCTGGTGATGACGGCGCAGGTCGGCATGTCTGACGCCGTGCAGACCATGTGTCACAACGTGGCGTTCGGTCATTGCCTGTGTGGACAGGCGGCCGCCAGCCGGCAGGTCCTGTTTGCGGACCAGGTCGACGAGCGGCATGTCCGGGAATACCCGGGAATGGGTCCGCATGGGCATTACTGCATTCCGCTCCACGCGGATGGCGTCTTGCATGGCATGCTCACGCTGTACGTGAATGAAGGGCATGTGCGGCAGCAGGCGGAGGAGGACTTCCTGGTCGCCGTGGCCGATATCATGGGTGGCGTCATCCAGAGGAGGCAGACGGAAGAGGCCCTCCGTAAGAGCGAGGAACGATTCCAACTCGCGATTCGCGGAACGAGTGCCGGCATCTGGGACTGGGACCTCGCAACCAATACCGTCTACTTCTCTCCGCGGTGGAAGAGCATCCTGGGATATACCGAGGACGAGATTGCGCACGACTTCTGCGAGTGGGAGAGCCGGCTGCATCCGGTCGACCGCCAGCGGGCCCTGGACACCGTGCAAGACTATCTTTCGGGCAAGACGCGGAATTACGAACTGGAACACCGCCTGCGGCACAAGGACGGGTCATACCGCTGGATTCTCGCCCGGGGCGCCGTCGTCCGCGACGACGATGGGGTGCCCTTCCGCATGGTCGGCTCTCATCTCGACATCACCGAACGCAAACAGTTGGAGAGTGATGTCCGCCACCACGAGGTGGAACTCCTCGCAGCCCGCACCATCCAGCAACGTCTCTGGCCTCAGCAGGCGCCTCGGCTGCCCGGCTTCGACATTGCCGGAGCCGTGTTCCCGGCCACGTTCGCCGGCGGCGATCACTTCGACTTTTTTAAGCTGCCCGACGGGTCGCTCGCGCTTGTCGTCGCAGACGTGTCTGGACATGGAGTCGGCGCCAGCCTGATCATGGCCTCGGCGCAAGCCTATCTGCGTGCGCTGCTGGACAGCAACGTTTCGCTGGATGCGATCCTCAGCCGTCTGAACACCGCCATGCTTCGCGATACGGACAAGCTGGTGACGCTGATCGGAGGAGGGCTGGATCCGCAGACGCGGGTGTTCACGCCCATTAATGCCGGCCATCCGCCGGGGCACGTCTTCGACGCGTCCGGCGAAATTAAACACCGGTTTGAAAGCAAAGCACTGCCACTGGGCGTAGTGTCCGATGAGACGTTCGCATTCGGCGAGCCAATCTTGCTGGAACCGGGAGACCTGTTGTTGATGAATACGGATGGTGCTCTCGACGCGATGTCGCCCGCAGGCGAAATGTTCCGCAGCGAGCGGCTCTTCGACGTTGTCCGCGAGAATCGTGACCTGCCGGCCGCCGACATGATTCGTGAGATCCATGAAGCCATCGAGGACTATCGCGGATCGTGCAGCGTCCGCGATGATGTGACGGTGCTCATCGTCAAGGTCGCCCCGGAGTGTTGAGCTGTAGCGCTTGGTGGTGACTTGCCCTCAAGGCGAACGCTCGGTTGGTCGCGTTCGCTGCGCAAGCGTTCATGCGGATTGGCCGCAACGGGATCGCATGCTCGACGAGTCACAACGGCTGACCAGGCAAGAGGATCTCCGGGCCACGTCAGGCCGGCGTCGTTCCGGGAGTGTCCACTCCACGTGCAAGTGGTATACCGAACCACAACGTGGGGCAAATCCCGGGGACCGGAATCGCCTGGATCCCCGTAGGCGTAGTCCCGGCTTGCTGCACAGCCGGTGTCAGCCGTAACCTCCAAGGCCTGCAACACCGCCGCCAGGATCCACATCATCGTCAGACGATTGAGTTGACCATTTTCAAACACGTTGTGACATCGGCGCCGAGACGGCGCGGCGGTCGTGAATCGAACTGGAGATCGTCACGCATCGCGAAGCCCAACACGGATTTGTGCTATTGCCCCGACACCAAGTGGTCGAGCGCACCTTCGCTTGGCTGGGTCGCTGGTGAGGTGTTTGGCCACATCGAAAGGATCGCACGATTCTCAATGCGTGATCGGGCCGATCGCTCTCGCGACTCTCAGCGGCTCCTTATTGAGTTTCCTCGTCCGCATTCCAATGCCCATTGGCGCGCCGGCCATCGACATGAGCATGGGGATCGACGCCTTCTTGCGTTTCTTATCGATGTCCGCAACATGCGCCAGGAAATACGCTTCGTCCGGCGTGCACTTCTTGCTGCCTTAGGAGATTTCGTAGAGTCGTCCGTACCCACAGCGGCGGCGAATGGTGTCTTTGCTCTTGATCCATTCGTCGGCGCGTTCAACCACGAACGGAGTTTTTGCCAAGGGCGCGTCGGAGGAGGAGAAGACGTGCGCGAGGTACCCGCCTTCGAGTTCTTCGACCTGCGCCTCCGCCTGCTCGACGGTCATCGCTTTCGCGATCGTCGATGAGGATCGAGATGATCTTCATCTCGTGTTAGTCGGATTTCCACAATGACTTGGCCAGCTTCGCATTGCATCCGATAGTCTTGGCGAACTTCCAGAGGATGGTCAGTCCGATGCCATTGCTTTTGAGCGCGCCCTCATTGCGAGTCTTCCAGTGCTCGATGCCCCGCGGGTCCTGGTTCTCCTTCAGATATGCGACGACTGTTGACTTGTTCATGCGCATCAACTCATCGCCTGTTTGATTCACGCTCATAGACGGACCTTGGATCGGCTCGGGAATCGTGCCGCAACCTGCTGAGATGTCCCCACCGCTGTCACTTCGCTGTCGCTGACACTCACGTCGGGTGGTCCAACCAGCGCGGCTACGGGCTTCTGCACACTCGCGGCGGTGTCCTCAGCGCGGACACCGATGCGAGTTCTGAACTTTAGCGTTCGCAATGCCTGTCGGTTCGACATGAGCGTCAAGCCGTGCTCGCTGCTTCGGCTGTTTGAAGCAGGTGCCATGCGAAGATCGCCATGAAGACGAATTGCACTTCGTTGACAACTAATCCAGGTCGGCCCACGCCGCGTCACTCCTCGTGCGGCAGAGAAACGCATCGGAAGTGAGCAGCGAAACGAGCAGTGCATTCATGCTGCCGCCGCTGTCCTGATAGGCGCGATATGCTTCCTGAAGTACCGGCGCGTCGTTGAGCGTCTCATTGCGGCCCATCCAGAAACGGAACGCATGGCGGACGAACACCTGTTCGGCGCGATCGCTTTCCGCGAGTTTCTGAATCATCTCGAGGGCGTCCGTGACTTTGCCGTCGAGGGAGGAATCACCGGAATCAATGATCTCGCCGGTGGCGTTGACCGGTTCATCGAGTTCTGTTTCCCGATACAGGCCAGCGTGGTTGTACATTTCAAATGGCAGTCCAAGCGGGTCCATCTTCTTGTGGCACGTCCAGCAATAGGCTTCCCTGGTGACCCGCATGCGCTGACGCAATGTGCTGTGTGGCTCATCCGGCAGCATCGCATCCACGGTGATCGGCACATCGGGAATGCCGCCACCCAGCAATCGTTCACGAATCCAGCGGCCGCGCCGGATGGCGTGATTGTCCATGGCATCGGAGTGAGACACGAGCCAGCTTGGATGAGTCAGGATGCCCAGACGTTGGCCTGCGGGTGCGGTGGCCAGGATCCGTTCCGGCTTCATGGAGCCGTTGCCGAAGCTGCGCCGACTCACGCGTGTGTAGATCGTCGGCCCTGTCAGATTGGCCTCGGTCACGTGGTGGTTGATGTCCTGTTGCCTCCCCTTTCTGGCTGACGATGCCTTTTTCTCGGCCGCCTCGAGCATCTTCTGCTTTCGCTCCAGCGTCTTCTCGGCTCCCGGATCTTCCGGATCCTTCTTCAACCGCTCCTCCAGATCGGCAACTTCTTCCTGGAGCGCCTCCAGTTCCGCGGCTTCCTGCTTCGCCAGTACCTCCTCCGCCTGCTTCGCGGCGGCCATGGACAACTCTCGCTCCTGTTTCGTGTTTCTCCTGCCGAGATACATGTTGTCTTCCTTCGTGGCGACGACCCTATTCGTCGTCAGCAACTGCTTGAGGACGTCCTGGTCTTCCTGCAGGATCAACTCAATCAGGCGATCCGTGCTCGCCGTGGCGTCGAACATGGCGCGGTAGTGCGCAGTCCCCCTTGTGCTCACTCCCGTATCCGCCAGCGCTTTCGTGTCCTTACAGACATAGCCACCCAGGTCGTAGTCGAAGTAATCGCGGAAGAACTGCAGGATGCGCGGCTTGCGGATGCTGTCATCGGCCAGCATCCGTTCGACTTCGCGCTTCACATCCGACTTGGTACGCATCCGCCCTTCAACGATGGCCTGCCGCAGCTGCTCGTCGGGCCTGATGTATCGTAGCGCGTGATTGACCGCCAGGCCCAGTTCCCAGTCCTGAAGCATGACGCGACCATGCGCATCCGGATTGCCGCTCTCGGCCAGCTCCGGCCGGAACAGCGCGTCTCGATCGAGGAAGATGGATGACAGCCCGAGGATGGCACCGTCTTCTTTGTCGAGTTTCTCGATCGATTGTCTGACGATCGCCAGGTAATCGTCTGATTCTTGTTCGTTCGGGGGACGGAAGGTCAGCGCTTCGAACAGGTCGTCCACCGCAGCCCGCAATCGCTCATCGGTCACGCCTTCCTCATTCATCAGATCGAAGACCGGCGTCAGCGGACGCATGACCCTGGTGCTGTAGACCAGGGCGGTCGGCAGCCCACGGAGATCACCTTCGATCTTGTAGGAACTGGGATCGTCGGTGATCTGTTCGGGATTGGCGATGCTCAAGGGACCGTAGGCCATGTAGCGAATAATATCTTCGGCAACGCCCAGGATCTGCGTCGCTTCGGCACTGTTGACGGTGTAGAAGTCGGGGTAGTTTTCCAGTCCGTGAACGCGCGCCGACGACAGAACAGCGGGCACGCTCTTGACGGATGTGGCATAGGCCACTGTCCCGCCCTGCCATTTGATGATGCGGTCGGTCCCGAAGTAGAGCTTGAGTTCACCGCCGTGGTTGGTGGGAACGACATCGCCACGCGTGCGAAGGCCCGGCTTCTGGGGATCGAACTCCGGTTCCCTGTTGATCAATTCGTTCAGGCGCGTGATGTGTTCCTGTGGTGTCACACGCCAGATGCGCGCCGGCGAGGAGGTCGGCTTGAGCTTGATGCCATCGGGCAGCGGACCGAAGAGCAGGCCATGGTCGACGAAGTTGGCTTTGTTCGGATCAAGGTGGTCGTAAAAGCCGCCCTTGTCGCGCATGACGCGTGTCAACTCACCGACGATCCAGTCGGAAAACTGCAGTCGCTGCACGACCTCTGGCTGTGTCATCTCTTTGGGCGGCATCTCCTGGAGGGCGACCTGCGCCCACACGCTTCGCCAGATGCCGGAATTCACTTCATCCACAGGACCCAGATCATGCAGCGAGAGATTGCCCTCCGGTTCTGTTTCACCATGACAGTCCACACAGTAGTTGGCGAGAAACGGTCCGGCAAAGCCCGCAAAGTCCTTGTTGACCTTCTGTCCGGGCGTGTAAGGCTCGCTTCCGGCCACCGACTGCAAGGTCCACGAGAGCATGAATGCCAGAACGAATCTGACCTTGTTCATACCAGCAATTCCTTAACCGGACCGGTGCCGGCATCGAACTTCTTGGCGAGTTTGTCGTTCATGTTGAAACGGTCACAATTCTGCCCGGCGGCGCGGAGAAGCGTCGCGTACAGAGCATTGATGGGGCGACTGCCGTCCAGTTGTGTGAAGCAACCGGTCTTGAATGCGCCGTCGAAGTTGCCCAGTAGCATGACCGGCCAGTTAGCGCCGTTGGTGTGCTGCTTGTCTGCATTGTTGCTGGTGTAGACGATCAGCGTGTGGTCCATCATGCTGCCGCTGCCTTCCGGCACGCTCTCCAGCGCTTGCATGATCTTCACCAGCATGCGGCTGTTGTACTGGCGGATCTTGATCCAGATCGGATTGTCGGGCTGTTCCATGTGGCCGAGGTTGTGACCCTGTTGCTCGACGCCCAGTCCTTTCCAGGCACCGAAGATCTCGCCACGACCCGAACCGATGGTCAGCGTATTGGTGATCCCGGATGTGAGCGCCGAGATGCCGAGGTCCAGGAGAACGTCGTGCCAGTCGGTTTCGAACTCCGGTTTGGTGTATCGCTCGTCCACGGACGGTGCGAATCTGCGCAAGTGATCGGCAACAGTGCCCAGGCGATCGCGCAGGCCGTTCATCTCGTGGAATCCCTGGACGTACTGGCCGTAACGCTGCTGGTCCGTGCTCGGAAGCGATCGCCCCTTGGTGGTGGCCAACGCTTCAATCTGATTCAACACGTTCGATCGAGCTTCGTGCTGGAGCCTGATGTCGCCAGTGGAGATGCCGCCATACAGCATCTGGTAGAGGTGGTTCGGATTCGAATACATGAAAATCGGCTGACCCGCGCCGCTGGCCGACAACGTCGCAATCGTGGGCTTGGTCGTCATGTTCTCAATAGAGTCCATGCCGATGCACAGATGAGGCAAGAGCGTCTGCGGCAGAACCTTGCTCAGTTCATAGTCGATCGTTGGTGCGCTGGGCGGCACACCGTCACTCCCGCGATAGCCACCGAGCGCCCCGAAGAACGCGCTGTGCGACGGGCTGGTGTGAATGCCGTGCAGACCGTTGATGATGTGCAGTCGTTCCTTGTAGGGTTCGAGTGCGCTGATGGGCTCGGGAAGCTTGGCTTTCGCCAGTGAGCCGCTGCTGTTCATCCCTTCCGGAATGCAGGTCTTCGGATCGAATCCCTGATTCTGCAGGAAGAAGACAATACGCTTCGGCGTCGCGTTGCTGATGGGCGACGCCATGAGACCTTCGGGAAGCAGCGAGGCACCCCATGCGGCACCAACGCCCGCTGTCATTCCCTGCAGCATCTGTCTGCGGTTGAGCATGATCGATCTCTCAGGTGAACGGGACATTTTCTGTTGCGTGTGTCCGATAGGACTTGTTGGCGTCCAGGTGGCAATGGCTCGGCACGGCAATATCCTGCGCAGCGGGGGAGAGATCGCTGCGGCAGGCAACTGGGAATCAAAACGGAGGGATGGTGGGCAGGATCGGTATGTTGATGGTTGCAATGGCATATCTAGCATAGCCGTCCCAGAAATCGCCGCAACTGTTTTTTTGGCAACGCCCTACTACGGGACCCTGACCGCGCAGATTCCCGAGATCGGTGGGCCGGATTGCCGTCGGTGATGGAATTCGAATCCATCAACTGCCTCAACGCAAACGCATCGGAAGGTAGAGACCAATGGACTCTGGATTGGTGATGAGAAGAAGGTGTCGTCCTGTCGGTAGCGCATTCTCACCCTGTGTGCCGACGCCAGCGAATCAGCACAAAGGTCGTGTGAGTCGTGGATCAGCGACTCAGGCAGACGCGTGTTTGAACTCGTGTCGGGCTGAAGACCTGGGAATCGACGCCGACTTCCGGCAGCGGCTGCCGTTGTGTTCGGGAAGACTCTTTTGGCGGGGCCCATCGAAGAAACTCGCGATCAGACGTTCGGCCCTTGAATCTACAAGGTCGATGTGGTCTGTTCGTGTTCTCCACGTCTTTTGCTCGATTTCGAGAGAGCGCCCGCATTGCTGGAAAGGGGCTGTAAGCCATGAGTCGCTTCATCTTGGTGTTCCTTCTTGTTGCTGCCTCTGCCCGGGCCTGTCGTGCAGACGGAGTGGGCGCCTCCACCACGACCTCGCCGAACATTGTCTTCGTTCTGGTCGACGACATGGGCTATGCCGACCTGAGCTGTATGGGAACAGAGGATATTCACACGCCAAACATTGATCGCCTGGCGAGTGAAGGGGTGCGCCTCAGCGACTTTTACGCCAACGCACCCGTGTGTTCACCCACGCGCTGTGCCTTCATCACCGGCCGCTGGCAACAACGGGTCGGCTTCGAGTGGGCCTTGGGATACACGGCCGAGCGACAACGCCTGATCGATGGAAGCTGGACGCCGATCACCCAGATGCATCACGGCATCGGCCTTCCCGCAAGCCACCCTGGCATCGCCCACATGCTGAAATCTGCCGGTTATGTGACGGGGATTTTCGGCAAGTGGCATCTCGGATACGACGACGAGTTCAACCCCTTGCATCACGGCTTCGATGAGTACTTTGGCGAATTGCTCGGGCATGCTGACTACTACCGACATACCTATTTTGATGGCACGTATGCGCTGCGAGATGGCCTGGAGATTTCGAAGGCTGAAGGCTATCTGACGGATCTCATCAACGACCGAGCGGCCGCATTTGTTCGCAAGCATGCCGGGAAGCCCTTTTTCCTGTATGTGCCGCATCTGGCCGTCCACGCTCCGTTTCAGCCACCCGGGCGTCCCGAACCGAAAGTCACCAGTGAAAACATGTTGGATGGAAGTCGAAGTGTGTACACAGCCATGCTGGAGCGTGTCGACGATGGCGTCGGCATGATCATGGAGGAATTGGAACAGGCTGGCATCGCTGACGACACCCTGTTTGTCTTTTCCAGCGACAATGGTGGGGAACGTTGGGCCAGCAACCGACCGCTCTTTCATCACAAGGCAACTCTGTGGGAAGGAGGCATTCGCGTTCCGTGCTTGGTGCGCTGGCCGTCCACGCTGCCCAAAGCCAAGGTAATCTCTCAGCCGGCCATTACGATGGATCTGACGGCCACGTTCATTGCTGCCGCCGGAGCTACAGTGCCTGCGGGATATGAACTGGACGGCATCAACTTGCTGCCTGTACTCCAGGGGCAGCAGGACACCATCCAGGAACGCACGTTCTGCTGGCGGATTCAGCGATCGAACCGCCAGATGCGCGCAATTCGACATGGCAAATGGAAGTATCTGGATGACGGCGGCACGATGGATCTGTTGTTCAATCTGGAGACGGACATCTCTGAACGCCAGAACGTCGGCTACACGCATCCAGAAATTGTCGACGACCTGAAGGCTCGTCTGTCACAATGGGAATCGGAGATGGATGGGGAACCAAAGACATTCACGGTCCGGTGAGCAACATCGGTCATCCCCAACAGGATCTTCCGTCGCGGTCCGTGGCAGGGCTTACCGTTGTGAGTTCGCTCGTGTTCGCCAAGCCCAGCGGTGTGTCACTGCCCGCACTTCACCGCCACTCCAACTCGCTTCGGTTGCATCGGCCGCTCTTGTTCGTGACCTTAAACGAACCGACCGTGGCCAGTTTAGGAGTTCCGCGAAGCTGCTCCCCATCCATCGACCGAGAGCATCGAGACGGGTCTTCTGTCATGCCAGACTCCCTTCCAGTCGCGGCTCAGAGTCTTCCGGAGCACCGACCGACGAACGCCCAGCCGTCCCCACTGGCAAGAACTCATCTCACGAATCCACGCGCCTGATTCCCGTCGAAGAGGGATGTTCTCGATGATGCCAGCGAACTGGATATGAGAGGTGCCCCCCTTCCTTCTTTTGGTTTCACCTCATGGGGCAGGAGCTGAGTTGGGACATGTCCCAACTCTGGCGACCTTCTACTGATCACATTCCATTCCTCAGGGATGCCGATGGTGCCGCCCTGAATCGCCGTCCAAACACGGACGACGTATCACCTCGGTTCCCGGCCCGCGACAAGCAACCGCGAGGCTGGGGATGCCTGGGGCTCGCCTCGAGATGGTTCAGGCAGCGAATTATTCATACGACCTTGGTATTCGCTGAGCGGAGGGACCTGCCGGCTCCTGCAAAGTGGCCATTGCACCCGGAGTCATAAACGACTGTCAGCAAGTGGATTCCGTGTTCGGCAGACAGGTCGACCGGCCGATTTGCTCCACAGGACTGCGGGTCCGTTCCGATTCCACGTTTGGGTGCCCGGACGTGATCTCTGTCCCGATGGCAGCTAGAATTCACCAGCCTGATCGAATGAACGTCTGCTTTCCCGGCGGCAGGATGATGAGCTCACTCTGCCAAGGTCGGTGGCTCCTCAGCACAGAAGCTTGGAAGTTTGCCGCCGAACGCCGACGTATCATCAGGAGGATCGCTGCGGTTCGCTCGCCGCCGTCGATGGCCGCACAGCCGCGTTCACAGACGAATCGCAATTCTCCTGGAGACCGGGTCTGGGAATGGACTGATGCGTCCTGACAGCGCGGAGCAGAGAGATGCCGATTCACAACCTGGACAAGATCTTCCGTCCGAGACGCATTGCGGTCATCGGAGCCAGCAGCACGCCCTGCACGGTCGGGAGTGTGGTCTTTCGAAATCTGATCAGTTCCGGCAGCGAGGCCACGGTCTACCCCGTCAATCCGAAGCGGGAATCGGTTCAGGGCGTGGCGGCGTATCCTTCGATCGGCGAAGTGCCGCACCCCCCCGATCTGGCCATCGTATGCACCCCCAGCCCCACGGTTCCCTCGATCGTCCGGCAGTGCGGCGAAATGGGGATCCGAGGCATGATCATCCTGTCGGCGGGCTTTCGTGAGGTCGGCGCCGAAGGCCGGAAACTCGAAGACGAAGTCCTGTCGACGGTGCGCGAGTTCGATGGCCTGCGACTGATCGGCCCCAACTGCCTGGGAATCATCGTCCCTCCGAACAAGCTCAACGCGACTTTCGCGACGGCGATGCCTCCGTCCGGCCGGGTGGCCTTCATCTCGCAATCGGGGGCCTTGTGCACTTCGGTGCTGGATTGGGCGATCGATCGCGACATCGGGTTTTCCCACTTCATCTCGATCGGGAACGCCCTCGATGTGAGTATCGCGGATCTGATCGACTACCTGGCGGACGACCCGCAGACCGATGCACTGATTCTCTACGTGGAGTCCATTACCGGTGCACGTCCGTTCATGTCGGCTGCCCGTGCCTTTGCCCGCAACAAGCCGATTGTCGCGTACAAGGCTGGCCGCTTTGAACAGTCGGCCAAAGCCGCAGCGTCTCACACCGGGGCGATGGCGGGGCAGGATGCCGTTTACGAAGCCGCGTTCGAGCGCGCCGGGATCGTCCGGATCTTTGACTCGGACGACATGTTCGACTGCGCGGCCCTGCTGGCCCGCCGCCACTTGCACACCGGCAAGCGTCTGGCGATCGTGACGAATGCAGGTGGTCCGGGGGTGATGGCGATCGATGAATTGCTCGAACGTCAAGGGACGCTGGCCGAACTGAGCCCCGCGACCATCGAGTCCCTCAACTCCTGCCTGCCTTCCTTCTGGTCGCATGGCAACCCGGTCGACGTGCTGGGAGACGCGACACCCCAGAGATACGCCGACGCCCTGTCGCATGTGCTCTTCGATGACAACGTGGATGCCGCCTTGGTCATCCTCACGCCGCAGGCAATGACGGCGCCGGACGAGACTGCGTCGGCCGTGGCCTCCGCCGCTGCACGAAGTCACAAGAAGGTGCTCGCGGCCTGGATGGGTGGAAAGTCTGTCGAGGAGGGCCAGCGACGACTGAACGCCGCAGGCATTCCCGTGTACGACTCCCCGGAGCGTGCGGTCAAAGCCTTCATGTACGTGGTCACGCATGATCGCAACTGGGCAATCCTCCACGAGACCCCGCGTGACATTCCCCTGGTGGCCCCCAAGGACCGCTGGAGTATTCGCGAGGAGATCCGCCGTGCGGTCGCGTGTGGCGAGACCACCTTGAACGAAACGCTCTCGAAGCAGTTGCTGGACTGTTACGGCATCACGACCACGATGCCCGCCAACGCGTATAGCGCCGATGAGGCCGTCCGACAGGCAGACCAGATGGGGTATCCCGTGGTCCTGAAGGTGCTTTCCCCCCAGATCACCCATAAATCGGATGTGGGGGGCGTGGCTCTGGGCCCCGCGAATCCACAGGCCGTGCGCGAAGCCTTTCAGGGCGTGACCGAGAGCGCCCGCAAGATGTGCCCGGACGCTGAAGTTCTCGGCGTCACCGTGCAACCGATGGTGCCCAAGGGGAGCGGACACGAACTGATCGTCGGGGCCAAGAAGGATCCCGTGTTTGGACCGGTCATCCTGGTGGGCGCCGGAGGCACGACAGCGGAAATCCAGCGAGACCGGTCACTCGCCCTGCCCCCGCTGAACGAGCATCTGACGCGGCGGATGCTGATGTCCCTGCGACTCTGGCCGCTGCTGACGGGCTATCGGGGCAAACCGGCCGTCAATCTGGATGATCTGATCCGCACGATCATGCAGATTTCCTACCTGATTGCAGAGTGGCCGGAGATCGCCGAACTCGACGTGAACCCTTTGCTGGTCTCGCCGAAGGGGGCGATCGCACTCGACGCGCGTGTGATCGTAGACCAGGAGACGCTGCATCATCCGCCCCGGCCTTACGGTCATCTGGCGATTCGGCCTTACCCCGAAAAGCTGGCCAAGGTGGTGACCACCAAGCACAACGTCGAGGTGCTGCTCCGCCCGATCAAGCCCGAAGACGAACCGATGTGGCATGCCATGATCGCCGAAAGCAGCCGGCAATCGATCTGGTTCCGCTTCCGGTATCTGTTCAAGGAAACCACGCACAAGATGGCCGCGCGCTTCTGCTTCATCGACTACGATCGCGAGATGGCGATCGTGGCCGAGAAAGAGGTCGACGGCATACGCAAGCTGCTCGGCGTGGGTCGACTGGTTTCCGACACCGACCGACGGCAGGCCGAATTTGCGGTTTTCGTGGCGGATGCCTGGCAAGGGAGAGGCCTCGGAACAGCCCTCACAGACTGTTGTCTGGATATTTGCCGAGCCTGGGAGATTCGTCGGGTGTATGCCGAGACGACGTCCGACAATTCCCGGGCCATCAATCTCTTCAAGAGTCGGGGCTTCAAAGTGGAAATGGGAGAGGACGGCGAAACCGTCCTCGTCTGCAAGGTCCTCTCGGAGATCGACTGAGCCGTCACTCCAGAGTCACCCGGCGGGCAGTCGTCGAGCGCGTGGGGGCGGCGGGACAGTCGGGTCGCTGACGGCCGCCCGGCACCTCCCGAGAGCGAGTCACCCCGACCACGGGGTTTCGTGCCGCATTCTACTCCCCCCCCCCGGGGGGAGTAGATCGAGGTGGGAGAGTATCCATCACGCGGGCGCGTTGGTAGAGTACCGTTGCGCTCGACATCACCAGTAGCGCACGATTCCATCAGCATGTCACCGACCCACTCCTTCCAAAACTACGATACCGAGTCGTTCTTCGATGAACTCTTCGATGAACGCGGCCGGCCCCGGGCCGGGGCCGACCTCTTGGTCGACCGGATCAATTCGCTGCCTCCGGGAGAACTGGAGCAACGTCGGGAGTCCATCGACCGGGCCCTGCTGAGGATGGGGATCACCTTCACCGTTTACGGTGATGAGCAGGGGACAGAGAAGATCTTTCCCTTCGACCTCATTCCCCGGATCGTCGAAGCCTGGGAGTGGAACCACATCGAGGCCGGACTCAAGCAGCGGATCGCGGCCCTCAACCTGTTCATTAACGACATCTACCACGATCAGCAGATCATTCAGGAGGGCGGTGCTTCCCCGAGATCTGCTCGAGAAGGCCAAATCGTATCGTCGGCAATGCGAAGGGCTGACGCCGCCCCGCGGAATCTGGTGCCACATCACCGGGACCGATCTGGTGCGTCACAGCGACGGAGCCATCTACGTTCTGGAAGACAACCTGCGCTGCCCCTCGGGCGTGTCCTACGTGCTGCAGAACCGGCTGTTAATGAAGCGCAGCTTCCCCCAGTTGTTCGCCGACGCCAAGGTGCGACCGGTGATCGACTATCCCAGTCGGCTGTACCATACGCTCACCTCCCTCGCCGCCGACAATGTCGCGGAACCCACGGTCGTCGTGCTCACGCCCGGGATCTACAACTCGGCCTACTACGAGCACTCGTTCCTGGCCCAGCAGATGGGGGTCGAACTGGTCGAAGGTCGGGACCTCGTGGTGAAAGACGGGTTCGTGCACATGCGCACCACCGACGGCTTCCAGCGGGTGGACGTCATTTATCGACGGATCGACGACGACTTCATCGACCCGGAAGCGTTCCGCTCGGACTCGATGCTGGGTGTTCCGGGGCTGATGGACGCGTATCGGCGCGGACGTGTGGCCCTGGCCAATGCGCCGGGCACGGGCGTGGCCGACGACAAGGTCATCTACGCGTTCGTTCCCGACATGATTCGGTACTACCTGAACGAGGAACCGATCCTGCCAAACGTGCCCACCTACGTCTGCGCCCGCGACGAAGACCGCCAGTACGTCCTGTCCCACCTCGACGAGCTGGTGGTGAAGGCGGCCAACGAAGCCGGAGGCTACGGCATGCTGGTCGGACCGCATTCGACGCGGGAGGAACAGCGTGAGTTCAGCCGCAAAGTGAAAGAAGATCCCCGCAACTACATCGCGCAACCAACGCTCGCGCTATCGCGAGTCCCCACCGTAATCGGCGATCACTTCGAGGGACGACATGTCGATCTGCGCCCCTATATCCTGTATGGCGAAGACATCTGGGTCCTCCCCGGAGGTCTCACCCGCGTGGCACTGAAGAAGGGATCGTTGGTCGTAAACTCCTCGCAGGGAGGCGGCAGCAAGGACACCTGGGTCCTGGCGTTGAGCCCGCAGGACGCGGCGTCCCCGGAGCCCCCCCTGTAGTCCAGGCCGAACAGGCAACTCACGCGCCCACGCGTGCTTCCCGACGTTTTGATGAATGGCCCTGCCCGGTGCTCGCGGCAGGTCGAGCGTTGATAGCGAATCCCAGTCCCCTCGCCCCGACGAGCACGATGACACTCCCTGGATCAAACTTCTCCATGCTGAGCCGCGTTGCGGAATCGATCTACTGGATGGCGAGGTACGTGGAGCGCGCCGAGAACCTGGCGCGGTTCATCGACGTCACGCTCAACGTGATTCTCGACCAGCCGCATACGGTCGACCAGCAGTGGGAACCGTTGGTCCGCACGACGGGTGACGAAGAGTACTTTCGAGAGCACTACGGCACCGCCACAGCAGACACCGTGCTGCATTTCCTCACGTTTGATGCCGAATACCCCCACTCGATTCTCTCGTCGCTGGCCGGCGCCCGAGAGAACGCAAGAACCGTGCGTGAGGCGATCTCCTCAGAGGCCTGGGAGCAACTCAACGAGTTCTACCACTTCGTGCGGGACACGGCCAACGGCGGGATTTCCGGGCCTGACCAGATGGAGTTCTATCTCGGAGTCAAGCAGCACAGCCATCTGTTCAACGGCATTCTGGACGCGACGCTCCCCCGTGGAAAGGGGTGGCACTTCGCCAATCTCGGTCGCCTCATCGAGCGGGCTGACAAGACCAGCCGCATACTCGACGTCAAGTACTTCACGCTGCTGCCCCGGATCCAGGACATCGGCACGACCCTGGACGACCTGCAGTGGTCCGCCGTGCTGAGGTCCGTGAGCGCGTTCGAAGCGTTTCGCAAGCGTTATCACACCATCACCGTGCATCGCGTGGTCGAATTCCTCGTCCTCGATGTCAGCTTCCCCAGATCGATCAGCTTCTGCGTGAACCATGCCGACGAATCCCTGCACCAGATCGTCGGATCTCCTCTGGGCTCCTACAGCAATCTGCCGGAGCAGTTGATGGGCCGACTGAAGGCCCAACTGGCCTACGCCGATGTCGACACCGTCATCAACCAGGGTCTCCACGAGTTCGTCGATCATCTACAGTCCGAACTCAACCACATCGGCGGTGCGGTCCACGAGACGTTTTTCGCCATGCGCCCTGTCGAAACTGGCCAGCAGCAGATGCAGCAGTCGGGGACGACTCTTGCTCCCGGCACCACCGCCACCACATCGCAGCCCTTGTCTCCCCGGAACTGACCAACTCCGATGACGATCCGCGTCGCGCTGAACCACAAGACAACCTACGCCTACGACCGCCTGATCTCGCTCGGGCCGCAGGTCGTGCGGCTGCGTCCGGCCCCCCATTGTCGCACACCGATTCACAGCTATTCGATCAAGGTCACGCCGTCTGAGCATTTCGTCAACTGGCAGCAGGATCCGCTGGGAAACTTCCTCGCACGTTATGTGTTTCCCCAGCCCACCCGCGCCCTCTCGATCGAGGTCGACCTCATCGCCGAGATGACGGTCATCAACCCGTTCGACTTCTTCGTCGAAGATCGAGCCAAGGAATGGCCGTTTCAATACGATCCTTGGCTGGCCAAAGAGCTGAAGCCCTTCCTGGAGAAAGTTGATGCCGGGCCGGCGCTGACGGCCTATCTCGACGCCATCACACGTCACCCCGTCGACAGCGTGAACTTCCTGGTGGAGCTTAATCAGCGGCTGCAGCAGGAAATCCGGTACATGATCCGGATGGAACCGGGGGTGCAAAGCCCCGAGGAGACCCTGTCACTCCGCTCCGGATCCTGTCGCGACAGCGCGTGGCTGCTCGTCCAGATTCTCCGCCATCTGGGTCTGGCCGCGCGGTTCGTTTCCGGGTATCTCATTCAACTCGCACCCGATGTGAAGTCTCTCGATGGGCCGAGCGGTCCCGAAACCGACTTCACCGACCTGCATGCCTGGACCGAGGTGTACATTCCCGGAGCCGGCTGGATTGGCCTGGATCCCACGTCGGGTCTGCTGGCCAGCGAGGGGCATATCCCGCTCGCGGCGACGCCCAGTCCCATCTCCGCCTCGCCCATCACGGGCGATCACGAGCCATGCGAGGTCGACTTCGCATTCGCGATGCAGCTGACTCGCGTCCACGAAGACCCGCGGGTTACGCGGCCCTACAGCGATGAGGAGTGGCAGCGCATTAACGAACTCGGAAACACGGTCGACCAGCGCCTGCACGAGCACGATGTCCGACTCACCATTGGCGGTGAACCGACGTTCGTCTCGATCGACGACATGGATGGCGCGGAATGGAACACTGCGGCTGTGGGTCCGAACAAGCGGCGGATGTCGGAAGCACTGATCAAACGGCTGCGGTCGCGATTCGCGCCAGGAGGCGCTGCACTATGGGCAGGGCAAGTGGTACCCCGGCGAATCGTTGCCTCGCTGGGCCTTGGGGATTTACTGGCGCAAGGACGGGATTCCCGTCTGGAACGACGTCGATCTGATTGCCAACATCGACCGGGACTACGGTCTGGGTCCGGACGCGGCCCGACGATTCACCCAGCATCTCTCTGAGACACTGGATGTGAGCGCAGAGTGGATCGTTCCCGCCTATGAGGACATCGCTTACTTTCTCTGGAAGGAAGAACGACTGCCCGTCAACGTCGATCCAAAAGACCCGAAACTGAAGGACCCCGAAGAACGGGCCCGCATGGCCAAGACCTTTTCGCGGGGGATCAACGAACCGGTCGGATTCGTCATGCCGCTCCGACGACAGATGTGGCAGGCGGAACCCCGCTGGCTCAGCGGTCCGTGGCCCTTCCGCCCCGATCGCATGTTTCTCCTGCCGGGGGACTCCCCCGTCGGCCTGAGACTTCCGCTTGATTCGCTCCCCCATACATCGTCCCGTGCTCCGTCATCGTTTCCCCCCGACCCGTTCGCTCCCCGGCCACCGCTGCCCGTACCGGACAATCGCCAGCAGGCATTCCTTGCTGGACAACCCGAGGCCGTTGGTCGCCAGGGAATCTCCGAACAGCAGCCGCCCTCCGAATATCTCGAAGTCGGGGATGAGACCGACGACAAGGTGATCCGCACGGCACTGTGCGTCGAGCCGCGACACGGACGACTGCATGTCTTCATGCCTCCTGTCGATCGACTTGAGGACTATCTCGACTTGGTCGCGTGTATCGAAACCACGGCGCGTGAACTGCAGATGCCGATCGTGCTCGAAGGGTACTTGCCCCCGCAGGATCCGCGACTTGCGCAGTTGAAGGTGACGCCAGACCCCGGGGTGATCGAGGTGAACACGACGCCGGTCGGCAGTTGGGGTGAACTCGTTGACCAGACAACCGAGCTGTACGAGGACGCGCGGCTCTCCCGGCTGGGGACCGAGAAGTTCGATCTGGATGGCCAGCACACCGGAACGGGTGGCGGCAATCACGTCGTCCTCGGGGGGCCCACGCCGGCAGACAGCCCGTTCCTGCGGCGGCCCGACCTGCTCAAGAGCCTCGTCGGCTATTGGCTCAATCATCCCTCGCTGTCCTACCTGTTCAGCGGACGATTCGTCGGTCCGACCAGTCAGGCACCGCGCGTGGACGAAGGCCGACGGGATGCCTTGTACGAACTCGAGCTGGCGTTCTCACTTGTACCTCCTCGCAGCGAGTATGCACCACCCTGGCTGGTCGATCGGCTGTTTCGCAATCTGCTGATCGACCTGACCGGTAACACGCATCGCGCCGAGTTCTGCATCGACAAGTTGTACTCTCCGGACAGCAGCACCGGCCGACTGGGCCTGGTGGAACTGCGGGCCTTCGAGATGCCGCCTCACGCCCGGATGAGCCTGACGCAGCAACTGCTGATCCGCGCCCTGGTCGCGCGATTCTGGGAGCAGCCCTACGACGAGCCGCCCATCGACTGGGGCACCAGCTTGCACGACCGGTTCTTGCTTCCCCATTTCGTCTGGCGGGACTTCGGAGAGGTCCTTGAAGAGCTGGGCCGCGCAGGGTTCACCTTTGAACGCAACTGGTTCGCACCGCACTTCGAGTTCCGCTTTCCCATTATTGGAGACCTGACCCGGGACGACCTGCACCTGGAACTGCGCACCGCGATCGAACCCTGGTATGTCCTCGGCGAGGAGCCGGCCGGCGGAGGTACGGTCCGCTTCGTCGATTCGTCGGTGGAGCGGCTGCAGGTCAAGGTGTCGGGCATGACGGGCACCCGGCACGTCATTACCTGCAACGGACGCCACGTCCCGCTGCAGCCGACCGGCGTCCAGGGAGAGTACGTCGCCTCGGTCCGGTACCGGGCGTGGTGTCCTCCCAACTGTCTTCACCCCACCATCCCTGTTCACGCACCACTGGTGTTCGATATTCTCGACCGCTGGATGGGGCGTTCGGTGGCGGGTTGCATGTATCATGTTTCCCATCCGGCCGGTCGAAACTACGAGACATTTCCCGTGAATGCATACGAAGCCGAAGCCCGCCGCGTTGCCCGGTTCTTCCGAATGGGCCACACTCCCGGTCAGATGCACATCCCACCTCGCGAGGAGAATCCGGCGTACCCGCTCACTCTCGATCTGCGTCGTGCGGCTCGTCCCTGGCAATGAGGGGGCTGTCCGGAGTGTGCGAGACCCCTCCGACCCATCAGCCCGTTCGTGCTCCACTGACCCGTCCTGCGACGTGAATTCTGAATGGACAATTCGGAACTGATCGATGTGGCCCCTGCTCCGTCACCTGTGCTTGCCGGCTACCAGCCGATCGCAGGTGTCTACGACGAAGCCTTCGACCATTCGGGCCAGTTGCGTCCGCATTGGCAGCCGCTGTGTAAGCAGTTGAACCGTCTCGGTAGCGCCGAAGTCCGGCGTCGCTGGGAGTTGGCACAGAACCAGATCGCCAACGACGGCGTCACGTTCAACCCCTATGACCAGCAGGGACGCTCCCGTCCCTGGACGCTGGACGCGATTGCCTTGGTTCTGGACGAGCGGGAATGGGCCGCACTTGCCGACGGTCTCAATCAGCGGGCCCATCTGCTGGAACTGGTCTTGCGCGACATACTGGGACCACAACAACTCTTCCGTGATCGCGTGCTGCCCCCGGACGTGCTCTACGGTCATCCGGACTACTACCCGGCCTACCATGGTCTGCCGAGTGCAGGAGGCCAGCACCTCACGCTGTACGCAGCCGACCTCGCGCGTGCACCCGATGGACAGTGGTGGGTTACAGGAGACCGCACCCGCGTCCCGTTCGGGCTGGGCCATACGCTCGAGAATCGCATCGTGACATCACGTATGCTGCCACATGCGTTCCGGACCTGCCAGGTCCAGCGCCTTGCGCCATTCTTCATCGCGCTGCAGGAAACTCTGCGGAGCATGGCACCGCGGATGAAGGACAACCCCCGGATCGTACTGTGGTCCCGCGGGCCGACGAGCCGAGGCTACTTCGAAGATGCCTACCTGGCGCGCTACCTGGGATACACGCTCGTGGAGGGAGGCGACCTTGCCGTTCGCGACAACAAGGTCTGGCTGAAGACGCTCGGTGGCCTGCTCCCTGTGGAAGTGTTGTTCCGTCGCCTGGACGACGATGCCTGCGATGCCGTCGAACTGAATCCCGACTCGGCCTGCGGAGTGTCGGGGCTGCTGGAAGTTCTGCGGTCGAATACGGCCGTGCTCGCCAATGTGCCCGGCAGTCGTCTTGTCGAGTCCCCCATCATGCTGGCTTTCCTGCCGCGCGTGTGCCAGGCCTTACTGGGTGAACCACTCAAGGTGCCGGGCGTGGCCACCTGGTGGTGTGGGGAAGCCGTTGGTCTCGAATACGTCCTCAGTCATCTCGACTCGCTGATCATTCGCATGGCGTACCGTCGCACGGGACAGAGTCCCCTGTATCCGGCCCAGATGACTACCGAGCAGCGGGCCGAGCTCGTCGCCCGCATCCGTCAGCATCCGTCGCAGTATGTGGGTCAACAGACCGTGCTGCGGTCCACGACTCCGGTGCTCACGAATGGCGGCTGCCGCCCGTGGCATCTGGCATTCCGGAGCTTTCTGATCCATCGACGCGATGATTTCCTCGCTTTACCCGGTGGGTTGGCCCGTGTCTCTCCCACCGCTGAGACACTCGAGTCGACGATGACTTCAGGGGAGCGGAGCCAGGATGTCTGGATTCGATCCGAGAAGCCCATCGCGAAGGTGAGTCTGCTGTCGGCGCCTGGCGACGTCGTGCAGTTGCGCCGGTCCGGCTCCGACCTGCCCAGCCGTGTGGCTGACAACCTGTTCTGGCTGGGCCGCATGGTCGAGCGGGCGGAAGGCAACGTCCGCCTGCTGC
The DNA here is from genome assembly GCA_963715185.1 of uncultured Planctomycetaceae bacterium. Classification (GTDB taxonomy): domain Bacteria; phylum Planctomycetota; class Planctomycetia; order Planctomycetales; family Planctomycetaceae; genus CAVPPT01. The sequence goes on along the minus strand of CAVQRG010000002.1, from coordinate 12,449 downwards.
AGACCGTGATGAACAGGATCACGAGCGAACTGGAGTCGCCAGACCTGCTGCGGTGCCTGTACCGGGCGTTGGCCGAGCAGGGTCAGCTCGATCCGGACTTCTTGATCGAAGAGTTCCATGCCCAGTTGCCGACGGTGGAAGAGCAACTGCCCGTCACCATCTTCGATGCTTCGCAGCCGCGCAGCCTGCGGGCGACACTGAATCAGGCAATGCGACTGGTGTCGATCGTGCGGGATCGCGTGTCGATTGACGCCTGGCGCGTGATTCACCAGATCGATCAGGACTTCAAGCAGCCCGCTGACCTGGCAGCCGTCGATTTCACGGTCATTCTCAATTTGCTCGACAAGCTGCTGACACAACTGCTCGCCTTTTCCGGCCTGGCGCAGGAGAGCATGACTCGCAGCCAGGGGTGGCGGTTCCTCGATCTGGGCCGCCGGATTGAACGGGCCTGGCAGACATCGGTCCTGTTGCGGGGCACACTGGTCACACCGTTGGCGGACGAACCCCCGCTGCTCGAGTCAGTCTTGCAGACCGCCGACAGTATCATGACCTATCGCATTCGCTATCTCGCGACTTTCCAGGCCGCACCAGTCCTCGACCTGCTGCTGATCGACGAATCCAACCCCCGCTCTGTCGGTTACCAGTTACGGTCGATCGAAGAACATCTCGAGGAACTGCCTCGCGATGAGGTGTCGGCTGCGATCAGCCCGGAGCAACGCCGGGCACTTTCGCTGCGCAACTCGGTGCGACTGGCCATTGTGGCAGACCTCGCCCGCGTCGATCCTTCAGGACAGCGGTCGGACCTGGACCGGCTGCTGCAACGGCTCAGCGATCAGCTCCCCAAGTTGTCCGATACCGTCTCGAACCGTTTTCTGATCCACGCCGGACTGTCCCGGCACTACGGGTCCCAGACTCTGTTGCCGCCATGAAGTACAAGGTGACGCATACGACCAAGTATTCGTACAGTGAGCCCGTGCGCGTCTGCCACAACCGGGTGATGCTGACCCCGAAAACGGATGTGCGGTTACGGTGTGAATCCCATCGACTCGTCGTCCGCCCCACCCCGCCGATTTCACAGCGACGGACCGACTTCTTTGGCAACGTGGTTCAGACCTTTTCCATTGAAGAAGACCATCGTCAGCTGCTGATCTCGTCGACCAGCCGCGTGGATGTCGCCCCCGCCTCCAGCTTGGCGCCATCGTCCACCATCAGTTGGCATCAGTTGCAACATTCACTTGAAGAGCGAGCCGATCCCCACTGGCTGGACGTGGCTCCATTCGGGTTCGACTCTCCCCGCATCGTCCGTTCTGCCGACTACCGCAGCTATGCAGAGACCGTGTTCGAGGGCGGACGGCCCATCCTCGAGGCGGCCCTTGCCCTCACCACGCGTATCTTTCAGGACTTTAAGTACTGCAAGAAGGCCACTACGGTGACAACTCCGACCGCAGAGGCGTTTGAAATGCGCAGCGGCGTCTGCCAGGACTTTGCTCACGTGCAGATCGCCTGCCTCCGGTCTCTGGGATTGCCGGCCCGCTACGTCAGCGGCTACCTGAGAACCCACCCCCCCGCAGACAAGGAGCGACTCATCGGCGCGGACGAGTCCCACGCCTGGGTATCCGTCTACTGCGGCGCCGAGGTCGGCTGGATCGACCTCGACCCGACCAACAACTGTCTCTGCTCGACCGATCACATTCCGGTGGCAGTGGGCCGCGACTACTCAGACGTCACCCCTTTCAAGGGCGTCTTTCTCGGCGGGGGCCAGCACACGCTCGACGTCAGTGTCGACGTGGTGCCGGTCGGAGACCACAGCAGCGATGCCTGACCACCGCAGGCGACAGGTGCCAGCGGAAGACCATCGATCACGATCGATCTCAAGTTCAGTGAGTGGCAGCCTCAGGGGATCTCGATGGCGTCCAGCGGCAAGCCAAACGCTGTCGCTGACTCGCGAACACGCTGCAGCGCCCGGATCTGAATTTGCCGCACACGCTCCTTGGACACGCCCAGCAGGTCGGCCACCTCTCTAAGCGTGTGTCTGGTCTCCCCATCGAGGCCGAACCGCAACCGAATGACGTACTGCTCACGAGCGCTCAGGATCTGGCTGGCAGACTCCAGCACGGCCCGACAGAGCTGCTCCTGATCTGTCGGAGGAGTTTCGTCCACTGCCCCGCCACGCATGTCGATCAGTGCACCGGTCTCGACCGGTACGAAGCGTGCGGCATGCCGGTAGTTTCGATGTCGAAGGCGGAACAGGTGTCGCTGCACGGCGTGTGTGGCATAGGTGCTGAAGCGATAGCCCCTTGAGTAGTCGAATTTGTCCACGGCATTCAACAGAATCATCAGACCTTCACACACGAAGTCTTCCAGTTCGTGCGTCTCGCTTGCAAGCTTGCTGGAGATCGAAACCACCAGACGTGTGTTCGATTCGGTAATCCGCGTGCGAATCCGATCCACATCAGCCAGCATGTCCTCGACAACAGCGACTGCCTTCCGTGCGGGTCGGCTACGATGGATGCGGCTGCGGAGCACGTTCACTCGATACCGCAAGAAGTTGAGCCGGCGAAACAGCGCACGTTCTTCGTCGACGTCAAGCAGGGGCAACGCCAATGAAGGCAAGGCCGCGAACAGGCTGGTGGAGAGCGTGGATCTGCTGGTTTTCGAGCCACGGCGCGATCTCACGGGACGTCTGTTTTCGAGGAGAGCGCACACGCACTCCTCGTCGGCCTCCATCTGTGTGGAGTCGTCGAACTCCGCCGAGTAGATGAAAGGCGTTTCCAGGTCGAGAATGGCCTCGACCCTCGACTTCCAGTTGGATTGGCTCTTCCCCTCGTGAAGACTAAGCACCGCGGCCATGGTTGCTGCCCCTCCTCTCACCACAGTTCTGTTCAGCCATTTCGTTCACTTCTCACTTGTCCCTCCCAAACCGCACTGGCGCGGTGGTTCTAACGGCGAATGCGACATATTCCGCACAGGATGCTCAGTTACCCCGAGCCAAGGGCGACAACCATGGCTGTCGCGAGGACGACCTATTCATCCACAACGGTCACGCGGGAGCCGACCGTGCATCGCTGACAAACCCTGGATCCGGCGCGCCCCACGAGCAAAGCTGGCGTCACAAACGGGCCCCCCGAGATCGCCGGCATCGCCGCACTACTGCGGAGATCGGGGCGGCCAGGGAAAGAACGCGTTGGTCCGCGCAGCGTAGTCGGCGAACTCCGGTTTCTCGGCCATCGACGACCGCTCGAGCAGTGTGACCCCGGACACGCGCATCAACAGGATCGACATGACCATCGGACCGACGATGGTCCACAGGTGACCTCCATGGGCCACGCTCACCAGGTAGAGCCCCCACCAGACACAGAAGTCCCCGAAGTAGTTGGGATGCCGCGTATAGCGCCACAGGCCCTGCTTGAGAACTCGCCCGGCGTTCTCCGGCACCCGCTTGAACCTTGCCAGCTGCCAGTCTCCGAGGGTTTCGAACAGGATTCCCAGAGTCCACAGCGCGATGCCGATCAGATGCCCCAGTCTCCATCCGGGTTGGGCATGGGCAACGCCCCATTGCAGCGGCTGAGACACCAGCCACATGATCGCGCCCTGAAGCCCAAAGACGACCACGAGGCTCTTCCACCAGAAACCGGGATTCATGGTCGATCGCAGTTGCGCGTACCGCTTGTCTTCGGGCTGGCCGATGTTGCGCCACGCCAGATAGGAAGCAAGCCGCAGTCCCCAAAGCGTCGTCAGCACCGGCAGCACCCAGCGCGAAGGTACCGGCTGATCGGAGACGACTTCGCCCGCCGTCAGCAGCCAGGTGCACCAGACGATGAGCACGAAGCCCACACCCCAGCCGATGTCGACAAGGCTGACATCCTGCAGCACGACGCTGATGCCCCACAATCCGAGCATCAGGCTGACAACCAGCAACCCGGTCGCCGCGAGGACCTCAGGCATGGAGCGCATCCCGTGGCTGCTCTCGCGTCTTCGTGTGCGACGGCCACTGCTCGAACAGCGAGTGCGAGACAAACCATTCTGTCCCGCCGTTGAAGGCAAACAGCTCTTCGCACGCCATGAAGAACAGCCGCCAGCGTCCCAGCGCCCGCACCGCCCGGTTGCGATCGGCTGCCCCCCCCAGGGCCTGCAGAGCGGACTCGCGACTCTGATCGAGGTTGTTCAGCCATGCACGACAGGTGCGCGCATAGTGCCGACCGTTCCACCGCCATTGCTGCACCAGCGACAGGTCACACTGGAACTGAGGGAGGTAGGTCTCGCTCGGCATTATGCCACCACTAAAGAACTCGCGGGCCATCCAGTCCTGAGGCCCCTTATCGTCGAACAGGTAGGGCTGGGACTTGTGGCAGAAGACATGCACGAACAACTTGCCAGCGGGGGTGAGCCAGTCCGAAATGCGGCGCATCAGACGCTGATGATTGCGCACATGCTCGAACATCTCGACGGAGACCACGCGGTCAAACGGCTGTTCGGGCACGAAGTCGTTGATGTCCGCCTTCGTCACGCGCAGGTTTGCCAGCCCACGTTCACTCGCCTGTGCCGCGATGAAGGCACCCTGTGGACCGGAATTCGACACTCCCAGAATACGACTGGACGGGAACCTCTCGGCCATCCAGAGTGACAGCGAACCCCATCCGCAGCCGAGATCCAGGATCGACTGCCCGTCTTCGATACCCGCCCGCTGGCACGTGATGTCCAGGGCAGCCTCCTCCGCTTCGGCCAAGGAGTCGCCGTCGCGGGACCACTCACAGCAACTGTACTTCAGTCGCGGACCAAGCACTGCCTGAAAGAACGCTGGTGGGACCTCGTAGTGCTGTGCATTGGCCATTTCCGGGACAATGGCGATGGGCTCTGTCCGGCGGGTCTCGATGAACTCCCTGAGCAGTCTGGCCGTCTCTTCATCCCCGGAGGTACGCAGGGACAGCGACCGACCACGTAGCAGGTGCCGGATCCCGGCACGCACCCACTCATCGGGTAGCCGGCCCATCTCCGCTGCGTCCAGAATCCGCGACTGGATCCACGGGAAACTCATCAACACGCTGGACTGCTCCACTCTAGTACTTGGGTTTTTCCCAGACAAACTGGCCGACCGTTACAGCCCGCTCGAGAAACGCCGCTTCACAATACGCAAAGTAGTAGTCCCACAGCCGAATGAACGCTTCATCGAATCCCAGTTGGCGCACCTCTTCGAGACGCTGATGAAAACGTCGCCGCCACTCGCGCAGCGTGAGGGCATAGCTCTCGGGGAACTGCTGACACTCGACAAGCTGCAGCTGGCTTGCGGCCCCGACTGCCTGCTGCATGGCGCCGACCGATGGCAGATGCCCACCCGGAAAGATGTATCGTTGGATGAAGTCGACGGACCGGCGGTACTCCTCGTATCGCTGGTCGGGCATGGTGATCGCCTGGATCAGCATGCGCCCCGTCGGGCGCAGGAGTTGATCACACCGGCCGAAGAAAGTGCGCAGATAGCGATGTCCCACTGCCTCGATCATCTCGATCGACACGAGCTTGTCGAATTGCCCCACGAGGTCCCGGTAGTCGGACTGCAGCGGGCGGACCTGTTCTCCCAGCCCAAGCTCTGCCACGCGCTGGCGCACATGGTCGTATTGATTCCGGGAGATGGTCGTGGTGGTCACACGGCAACCGTAATTGCGAGCCGCGTGGATCGCGAATCCACCCCACCCCGATCCAATTTCGACGACATGGTCCCCCGGCCGCAGATCCAGTGCGCGACAGATGCGGTCGAGTTTGGCTTCCGCAGCGGTCTCCAGCGTGAGGTGGGGCTCCTCGAACAGAGCCGAGGAATACATCAGTGACGAGTCGAGAAACAGCGAGAAAAACTCGTTGCCCAGATCGTAATGTCTGGCGATGTTGCGGCGGCTGCCTGCTCGTGTGTTTGTCGAGGTCCAGTGCCGCAGTCGACTCGCCGCTGCAGCGACATGCGACACCGCCTTGCTCAGGTAGACATCCTGGTGAATATTCCGGCAGAAGATGCGGAACAGATTCACGAGGTGGTCCGCCGACCAATGTCCGGCCATGTAGGCCTCGGCGGCGGCGACGCTCCCCCCCCACGCCACCTGCGGCAGACAACGGGACTGGTGCAACGTCACTTCGGCGGAGAGGCCATCTGGAGCGGTCTCGCCCAGTTCGTAGTCACTGCACGGGGTCGTGAGCTGTATGCGCCACCTCGCAGGCTTTGCAGTCGGGACACGATTGCGCGTTCCGACCAGGATGCGAACACCCTCGCGGGCGTTCTGGAAATCGCCGGGATCTCTGAGGTCGCAGTGGTCATCGCAGGTGTCGAGCTGGCGGCAGTCATCGTGCAATCGGGCTGGTCAGTGGCTGATCTTGTGACAGGTACTCCCGCGCGGGCGGGTGCGGAAAGAAAGTGGCCCCTTTCCACCACAGCAGCAGAGCCTGCCAGTAAATCGCGGTCACCACGCGTCCAGTCATCCACGGATGACAAGCCAGGGTGCGGGCGAGATTTCCGGTGGTCAGTGGGCTTCGCTGCAGTGCCAGGGCGGCGTCGAACGTATGACCCTCTTTGTCTTCCGTGGCAATCGTCACCGCCAGATGCTCACCGGGAGTGGCCACTCGCCAGTGATACTGCACCTCCATGGGCAGGAATGGGGAGACATGAAACTCCTTCGCGTGGCTGGTCTCCAGGACGCCGTCCTCGTTTCGTGCCCGGCCATCCAGCACATACGAGTGGCGTTCTCCCCAAGGCGTATTGCTGACCTCGGCCACGATCGCAGCCAGCGAGTGACCATCGGGCTCGAAGCAATAGAACAGGCTGAGCGGATTCATCACGTAGCCCCAGTAACGCAGGTGCGTCAACAGTCGGACTGGACCTGCCGGGCGAATCCCCAGCCGCTCCTCAACCACATCCAGGACCGCATCGCGCAGTGGCTGTCGGGGATCTCCAAGATGATCGTCGCGACGGAATCGGGCAGGTGCCCGTCGACTGGCCGACCACAACCATCGCCCCTCAAAGACCTGGTCGATCTCGGACAGGTCGAGGTAGAGCTGGAACAGCGGATACCGGAACTCGTGGCGGAACGGCTGCCACCGGCGGTGCACAACCTGCCCGCGATACAGACAACTGACGAGCTGTCGGGCATCAGCGGGCATAGGCCACCTGGGGCACGGTCCTGCCGGGATTCGCGTTTGTTGTGCCCTTGCGAGTGCTCCAGGCGGGCACGATTCCGAAGGCCTCACAGACCGTCAGCCCACTGTTCACGCCATCTTCATGGAAGCCGTTCCCCCAGTACGCCCCCGCAAACGACGTGCGGTTCTGTCGTGTCAACTCCTGATGACGACCCTGAGCAGTGGCACGCGCGGTCGTAAACACCGGATGTTCGTACTGGAACTCGCGCAGGATCTGGTCCGGGGCAATAGCCTCTGACTCGTTGAGCGTGACACACAACGGGCGACGGGACTCAATCCCCTGCAGAATATTCATATTGTAGGTCACACTCGGGCGGAGCCCGGCTTCCTCGCGCACATGGTAGTTCCAACTTGCCCAGGCACGTTCCCGACGCGGCAGCAGCCGCGCATCGGTATGGAGCACGGCCGTGTTGTGCCCGTAAGGGAAAGCCGCCAGCACGTCCCGTTCAGCACTCGTGGGTGGATCGAGGAGAGCCAGCGCCTGGTCGCTGTGGCAGGCAAGAATGACTTCATCGAAAGACTCTGTCCCCCGCGGCGATTGGACCAGTACTTCCCCGGGTGTCCGGCGGATGCTGTGCACAGGGCAACCCAGGCGGATGCAGCCGGCGAAACCGGCAAACAGCTGTTTTGCGTAGGACGCGGATCCCCCCACCACAGTCCGCCAGACAGGTCGATCTCGGAGCTGGAGCAGGCCATGGTTCGAGTAGAACTCGATGATAAATCCGATGGGAAACTCTTCGAACGTTTCCATGGGACAAGACCAGATCGCCGCGCCCATGGGCAGCAGGTAATGCTCGGCGAATGTCTGTGAGTAACCATGCTCCCTCAGGAATCGACCAACGGTGAGATCGGCGGGCAGGTCGTCGCGCAGATCGCAGGCCTCGCGGTTGAAGCGGAGCACATCCCGCAGCATCCGATGGAAACCGGGCCTCGCCAGGTTTCGCCGCTGGGCAAACAGACCGTTCAGGGAAGAACCGTTGTACTCCAGACCGCAGCGCTCACAGCGCACACTGAAACTCATCTCAGTTGGACGCGATGGAACATTCAGCTCGTCGAGCAGCCCGACGAAGTTGGGATAGTTCCGGTCGTTGAACACGATAAAGCCCGTGTCGACCGACACGCTCGCTCCATCCAGTTCGACGTTGGATGTGTTGATGTGGCCACCAACACGCCGCGCGGCCTCGAACACCGTGATGTCGTGCTCGCGGTGCAGCAGATATCCGCAGACGAGCCCGGAGACTCCAGATCCGACGATGGCGATTCTCACGGCTTCAGCTCTGTGATGAGACAACAGCAGACACAGAAGTCCTCAAGGCCTAATCAACAGCCGAGCAGGCGGGAGTCATCGCCTGCTTCACGTCAACCGATGATGATTGTCGCCCAATGCCCGGGTCGCGAACTGCCATTAAACACTCAAGCGAGCGCCTTGGCAAACTCATGCTCATCAAAACCGACCAGCAGCAGCTTGCCGCTGCGAATTGTCGGAGCACGCAGATTCCCGGTGGGTCCGATCAGGTGCTTGACAATCACCTCCTCGTCCGGGTGCTCACTCATTCTCAGCTCAACGGTCTGCTTGCCCCGTGTTGCCAGAATTCGATCGACAGACGCGGCAAGCTCCAGAGCATCCGCTTTCCCCAACTTCACCTTGTTGGCGGACACCACCTCTTCGGCGGAGCACTCCTGCTTCGCGAGCAGGGCGTCCATCTTCCCGCATGTCTTACAGCCCGAGCGATGATAGTACCAGTCAATCTGCTTCCCCATTCCCGTCACCTCTCAGAGACTGTCTCGATGTGTTGTGCTGCCGCCAGGTTGCCACACAGGCCACCGGAGTGACCAGTGCTGTCTCATAAGCTGACATATGACGGCATGGATGTAGCCCGCGGCGATCGGCATGTTGTAGACGTCGGGGGTTAGACGGCAACCAGCGAGTCGACCACCGACAAGGCGGGTCCGCGTCCCCAGTCCGTATCGCGGTGGGGTGGCCGAAGCAGGTCTGGCCGCTACCATACTTCTCAAGCATTCCAGATTCGAGACCTGCCTTCTCGCGACTCCCCGCGGCGCTGACGCCACCCTCACCCATGTCAAAACTCGTTTCTCCCAAGCAGGTTGCGAGAGCCATTGGCGTGAGTGAATCTTCGCTCAAGCGGTGGTGTGACCAAGGCCTGATCGAAGTACAGCGGACCGCGGGGGGGCACCGGCGGATCCCGGTGCATGGCGTCATTCAATTCCTCCGCGACCGACAATACGCTCTCGCCCATCCCGAGTTGCTCGGCCTGCCGGCCACGAGTGGCACTTCCGACTGGACGACCGAGCGTGCACGCCAGCGATTCTTGACGGCGCTGATCGCCGCCGATGAGGCCGTCTCGAATCAGATTGTGCTCGACCTGTATCTGGCGGGGCACTCCATGAGTTCGATCTGTGATCAGGTCGTCGCGGGCGCTTTTCACGAAATCGGCAGCTTGTGGCAATGTGGCGATGTCGAAGTGTTTGAGGAACGCCGCGCCTGCGAGATGTGTCTGCGGACGGTCCACGAACTGCGTCAACTGACCCGGCAGCCTGCTCTTGACGCTCCTGTGGCGCTGGGAGCAACCCTCGACGGGGACCCCTATACGTTGGCCGTATCCATGTCCGAGCTGGTCCTCAGAGATGCAGGCTGGAACGCGAGTTCGCTGGGTCACATGCTCCCCTTCTCGACACTGCACGCTGCGATGGCACGTCATACACCCCGCCTGTTGTGGCTCAGTGTTTCGGTGATTCGCGACGAACAGCGATTCTGCGAGGAGATGAACAGTCTGTTTGATCATGCGGAGCGGCTCCGAGTCGCTCTGGTCATCGGAGGCCGCAGCCTCGAGCCTGAGATCCGCCGACAGATCCGCTACAGCGCATACTGTGACACGTTTCAGAATCTGCAGGACTTCGCCGAGACGCTCAATCCACAGCCGATCTCTCCCGCCTCTTCATCGTGACCTGCTCTCTGGTCCAACTTCGACACCAAGCGCCCTCTACCCTCAGGAACGAGTCATGAACTTCATCGCGATTACAATGTTGTTCTGTGCGCCGCTCACGGAAGTGGCCACCTCCCAGGCGGGCGGGGCTGCTGACGCGTCGTGGCCGCAATGGCGCGGTCCCCTGCGCACGGCCCATGTCGACGCTGAACCCTGGCCGGACGGCCTGACCGATGCTCAGCTCAGGCAGCAGTTCAGGATTCCCCTGTCACCGGGCTACTCGGGGCCGGTCGTGGATCAGGACCTCGTGTTCATCACGGAGACCGTCGAGAAGAAGTCCGAAGTTGTCCGAGCCTTCGATCGTACCTCGGGTGAGGAACGGTGGTGCGCTCAGTGGACCGGAGCGATGTCAGTGCCTTTCTTCGCCAAGGCGAACGGAGACTGGATTCGCTCAACCCCGGCCTGCGATGGGGAACGCCTGTATGTCGCAGGCATGCGGGATGTGCTCGTCTGTCTCGATGCCAGGTCGGGGAAAGAGCTGTGGCGTGTCGATTTCGTGGGGCAGTTCGGTACTGAGCTACCGGCGTTCGGGTTCGTCTGCTCTCCGCTGCTTGACGGGAACGCGCTCTACGTGCAGGCCGGAGGCGGCGTGGTCAAGCTGGACAAGCGGACGGGCAACCTGATCTGGCGCAGCCTGGAAGATGGCGGCGGCATGGGGGGCAGCGCCTTTTCCTCACCCGTCATCGCGACACTGGGAGATGTGCGCCAACTGATTGTGCAGACGCGGACGAATCTGGCGGGGCTGACCCTGGACACGGGGAACCCGCTCTGGTCCATCGAGGTCCCCGCCTTTCGAGGCATGAATATCGTGTCACCTCTGCCCCTCGATGAGGCCGTCTTCACCAGCAGCTACGGGGGGGGGACCTTTCTATTCGATGTGACTCGCAGCTCCGGGCAGTTTCAGGTGGAACAGAACTGGAAAACGACGACCGAGGGCTATATGTCCTCTCCTGTGCTGATCGACGGATTCGTGTACCTGCATCTCCGCAATCAACGGTTCACGTGCATCGACCCCCGCACCGGCGAATCTCGCTGGACCACGAAGCCCTTCGGAAAGTACTGGAGTATGGCGGTGAATGGCCGGCAGATTCTCGCCCTCGATGAACGGGGCGACCTGCTGCTGATCGAGGCCGATTCAAGTGAGTTTCGTCTGGTGGACTCACGCAAAGTCACCGATGAACCGGCGTGGGCACACCTGGCAGTCACGGGGAATCAGGTCTTCGTCCGCAGCCTGAATGCGTTGATCGCCCTGGGGTGGACTCACTGAGGCGGTACCCGGGCCCGCAAATGCAGCGAGGCGGCCTGCGTCAGTCCGAACGCAACCCGCGAACACAGTCCAGGGTCTGCTCCACATGTTTGTCCGCACTGAACGGAGCGACGAACGCCTGCCGGATGATTCCCGCCATGTCGATGACAAACGTCACTCGACCAGGTAGCAAGCCCATCGTACGCCCCACGGCAAACGACTGGCGCAGAGCGCCCTGCGAGTCGCTCAGGATGCGAAACGGCAGACCATGGGCCGTGGCGAAATCCGCATGGGAACCGACTGAGTCGCCGCTTACCCCCAGAACTTCGGCCCCCGCGTCACTGAACTGCTCATAGGCGTCGCGGAAGGAGCAGACTTCCCGCGTGCAGATCGGAGAGTAATCCTTCGGATAGAAAAACAGCACGACGACCTTCCTGCCGCGGAAATCGGCCAACGCCACTCGCTGGCCATGCTGATCTTCGGCCTCGAACTCTGGTGCGGTGTCTCCGACCTGAAGCATCGAATCCTCCTGGCCTACCTGCTGTGGAAGCCAACCCCGTGCGCCGGTGCCGGCACCCCGTTCCGCAGCGATGCGAGGTCCCCGCTGCCTGGCAGCAGTCCCCCCGTGAAGTGATCCCTCCACCGCCAGCCCTGTTCCCGCGAGGCGATCAGGCCCGCCAGTTCCCGGTCGAGATGTGCGGCGGGCGGCAACGACTGTCATCGGAACCAGACGCCCTCACAGGACCATCCGACCGGCGAACATGCTTTCCAAGAGGCAGCGCCTCACCTAGACTGTGGCTTGAGATGCATGAGTCCGTCAATGGACAGCTCTGCGTGGGTGCTTGAACCTTCGGAGAACGTTGGAGGGGCGGGCCTGTCGGCAGCGAGAGGGGTTGTCCAGTTCAGCCCCAGCCGCTGCAGTCAGTGTCACAAGGATCACCGACAACTCGGGGCGTAGCTCAGTTTGGCTAGAGCGCCGGCTTTGGGAGCCGGAGGTCGCAGGTTCAAATCCTGTCGCCCCGACT
>CAVQRG010000001.1:0-718536 GCA_963715185.1 uncultured Planctomycetaceae bacterium | reverse complement strand
AAAGCCCCCGGCCGGTGGTTTACTAGAGGGGATCTACCACGATCACCCCTCTCAAGTGCGGGCCACCGGACCGGGCTCCCCCTCGAGGAACGGTCCGCCGCCTCAGCATTCGCGGTCGAATCCTCCGGCGGGCTATGAGCCTCGAGGCCCCATCGGTTGATGATCTCGGGATGCCACCGGTCCCGCGTCTTGAGCTTGAGCGGCGTCGGGAGTCGGCCATCCGCGAGGAACCGCCTCAACGTTCGCTCTTCAAGTTGTAAGATTCGACTGAGGTCTTCACGCGTGAGCAATGGTGTCATCAGTTTCCTTCCGAGTTAGTTCATGCTTGAGGTCGTGGCCACGAGCCGAGGGGTTCCGTTCCGACCGATCTTGAAAAGCCCCTTGCGGGTTTTCAGATGGATCACGGGTCGACACGAGCAGACCCCGCGAGCGTTGACCATATCGCATCGGCGATCGTGTTCGACGTTCGCTTTGACAACCTCGCCTTTGCGATCCTTCGCGAGCCTCTGGGTGGCTCTCGCAATCCGCGTGACGTATGAGAGCTCGGGCGTAGCTTCTCGCATCTGTCGACCCTCCGTTCAGGGTTGTTTGGGCCCCCCGGGAGGACGATGGCCCGGGAGGGGGGCCCACCCATGACGGGCGGGCGGGAGTGTATGGTGCTCGCCTCGCTGGCTAGGCGAGGCGAGCCGACGGACCGGGTTGCAGCGGAACCCGGACCGACGTTTTCGTTAGTCTGGATCGTCCTCCGGGTCGTTCTCCATCAGGGAGGGGACCGTCGGGATGATCCGCCACCGATTGTAAGTTTGTCCGTTGGCCGCTTGGATCTCGGCGATCTCGGCCACCCCGGCCCGTTGCAATTCCGCAAGGGCCGCTTTCGTATTAGCGGGGCTTAGTCCGACGGAGGTCCGCACGTTGGACACCGCGAGCCCCTCGGGATGATTCTCGAGAATGGCCCGGACCTTATCCGCATTCGTTGAAACCCGAAGGGTGAAGAGCCGCCGCTTGTCGGCCTCCCGGGTGAGCATTTCGCCATGATGGATGGTGGTCTCATATGTCATCCCGGAGGCTCGTGTTCCTTCGCGAAGATCAAGACCGAAGATCCCACCGCCGTTGCCTCGGGCTCCGACCGAGAGCCAAAGGTAATGGTCTCCAAGTAGTCAAACTTTTCCGTCGGCAGATCAGGACGAATTGAGCCGCAAACTGGTCGAGACCCGCTCCGCTGATGTCTTGAAGCTCGAGAGGCTCACCATCCCGCCCGGCCGATTTAATGGTGTGAGCCACAAGAAACGCTTGAGCCCGGCCGCTTGAACAACGTCGACAAACTTTTTCAGGATCGGCCCGACGACGTGTTGTTGACCGGCCGCGTCTGCCTTCGCCCGAGCGCGACATGATCGGACGGGTCGACAACCACGACCTCGATCTTGTGCTCGCGGATCATCTCCGCGAGGTCTTCGAGTTGATCGTCGATGGAGAGTTGCGGGAGCTCAAACGCCACGAGGACATTCTCGAGCGGAACGCCTCGCTGTTCAGACATCCGTCGGAAGACATCTTGCGTGACGGGCCGCGTCCTTCACCCGCTAACGAGGAACGCCGGACTCCTCGCGGGAATAGTAAACCTCGGATCTCCGAAGAGCGGCGTTCCGGTCCGAAGCGAAAACGCGAGGTCTTGGGCGACAGTCGTTTTGCAATGCTTGGAAGGGCCCGCGATGATGGTCGGGAGATCCGTGATCAGGAATTCGTTGACGAGATATTCCTGATGGAATTCCTCGGCCATGAGATCGGCCGAGCTATAAACGCGAGGCGAGTAAGCCCGCTCCCGGTATCCGTCCTCTCGGGCGAGACGCTCGAGCGTCGCGATCGTCGCGATGTTCGTATCGGTCCTGTTGAAGCTCGCCCATTCCCGCTCAAATTCGGACCGTTCAAGAGCGGCTCCCTTGACGTCCTCGCGGCTCCATTCGATCCAGACATCGAGCAGATCGTCCGAAATGCTCTTGAGGGCCATTCCGATCAAGAGCCATTGATGATAATCCGATCGGCGATAAGCCGAGAGGTGCGGGAGCAGAGCGATCGCCCGATCGCGGGCCCTCTTATCGACGTGATCGACCTCGTCGAAATCCCGAGGCTTAGCGGCTCCGTGATGAGCGATTGAACGCTGAAGATCCCACGTCGGGCCTCGCGGATCTCCCGGTAGCCCTCGAGAGCGTCGCCGCCGATCGTGAAATAACGGGCGGTCTTCGCCCCGTCGTAAATCTCAACGCCTCGGGAATGGCAAATGTCCCGGAGCTCGTCGGAGGTCCGCCCGGTTGCCAGGATCTTGAGCCCGTGGCCCGGGGCTCCATTCGGCATAGGATCCCATCAGCGATAGGATCACTTGAGCGGAGGCCGAGGGCCCACCATCAGGGGTCCGGCAATTGTCGAGGTCGACTCCGACAAAGCCCTCGGGAATGGTCGGCCCCAATGCCATCAAATCACTCGGGGTGATCGGCGAACGCTTTGACGACCTCGTCGAGATTCGTCCACGTTCGATGGTCGGAGGTTTTCGCGTTGCGGCCGTTAGTCTGGAGCGGGATTTTCGTTAAAACCCCGAGCCCCTCCATTGCCATTCCCAGAGGAGCCACCGATCAAGCCGTTTGAGCTCGTGGGGAATGTTCGCGACGATCAACTTCGACCGGGGAGGGGTCGCGGATCGGTCGCTCTTGTCGAATGTCTTCCGTGGGCTCGCTGCAATCATCTTGGGTCGCCACCCCTTTACAAAATTTCAGGATTCGGCCTTCGGGGCCGAGGGCTCGAGGAACATCCGTTCGAGATCCACCCGCCTCCAGTACCTCCGATGGGCGAGGACCACGGGTTCCGGAAATTGGCCCTCGGTCGCCATGAGCGTTACGGTCGGCTCCGAAAGGCCGAGGAGCTTCGCAACGTCTCGCTTGTTCGAAAACGCCTTCGATCAGACGGACCTCGGGTTGAGATCAAGGGGGGCCGCTTTTGTCAAGGCAGAATAAGACCGAATGGCGATAACCGATAGCCCGATTTTCAAATTTTTCCGGAAAAAGTCGGGAGAACCCGTTTCATACCAGAAACATAGGGATTTCCTCGTTCGCAAGAGGGCCGCCGATGAGGGGAAACCGGGCCCCGGAAGGGAAAGCGATATCTATTTGGCACGGACTTTCTCAGAAATTGGATGGGGTCCCCGGGACTCACCGGGACATGGGGGCCCCAGGGAGCTCGGGAGAGGGGTCTCGAGAGGGGCCACGGGGGAGGGCTCGGATGGGGCCTTCGGGGCCCTTCCCCTAGGTTTCAGGGGAGAGCTCGCCAGAGTTCGACATTCGCGACCCAAGGGCCTCCGGCCTTCTGGACGACATCCGGAATCGCATTCGGCCTTAGAGGGCACGAGAGGGCCCATTTTGTAAAGATGAGGGGCCACCAGGCTTCTGCAGGAGGAACATCATCACCCCCACCCGCCACCATCACCATCAGTATCCACCCCCCCTAAAGGGGGGAGGATACTGATGGAGAGTGGATCGGGGGCAAAATCGAGCATCCTACTCCATCAGTGTCCTGCTCGGTCGGATGAAAAGAGAGCCGTCTTCCGACGAAAAACTAACGAGTTCCGCCCTGTGGCCCCCTTCGCCCGACCGGGCTCGGTCGATCGGATTCGGCCCTCTTTTCATGAGTTCACCCGACCGAGCCCGGTCGGATGGATTCGAGCCCCCCCTCCGGGAACCTTCCGAGGGCCCCCTTCCATGAGCTCCGTGGTCCGCCCGACTGGGATGAGCCACCCCCGCCCTTCGAACTCGCCAAAGCTCAAGCTCGGAGACCTCCCAGAGTTTCAGAGCTCTCGGGGGGGGGGGGGGGCACAGACGGAGTGAAGGGGAGCTTTCGAGTGATGAGGCCCGTGGTCCTCGAGCTCACCCCGGCCTCACCCGGCCCCTCCGGCCTGATTCGCCACCCGCCCGAGGTCCGCCTCCCGGGATCCGGTCGCGATGTCCGGATTCTCGCCCGGATCTCCCCTCGCCCGTGGTCAAATGGCCGAGTAGCCCTCGCGGGCCCGAGTCACATTTATCGAGTAGCTTATCTCTGTCCCGGCGTGACCCGGTGAGCCCACCTCAGGCCCCGGGATTGCTCTCGCCGCTGTCCCGGTGTGACCCGCAGAGACCCGCAACCCGTGAGAGTTCAGGCGGTACCGCAGGGGACGCGGCGTTTCCAGCAGCCCGGCGGTGCTGTCGGTCATGAGAGTCCTGTCGATCAGCGGCCTGGGGCACCCGGCGTTCCCCGGGAGGTGTCCTGCGAGAGTCACCCGCTCTCATCCGACGACAACCCCGCGGTCCACCCGCCGGCAAGAATCGCTATTCTGCGTGGCCGGAACCCGTGATTCAAGTGGCGACCGAATCTCAAGTCGCCAGGTGTGACCGAACAGCCCACAGCGTATAATCGTCGGGACGGGGTCTGTGGGGCGGCCGGGCGCCTCCCCCACGCTGTCTTTTCTCTGCGATCCAGATGCTGGCGACGACGAGGTGCTGATTATGGCCAACGAGAGTATGGGAGATGCCGCAAAACGCAAGGCGGCCTCCGATTGCTACCGCAAAGGGAACGAAGCCCTCGAAAAGGGCAACTGGGATTACGCTCTCGACATGTTCTGCACCTGCGCCAGCCTGGTGCCCGACAACGTGATGTACCGCCAGCTTGCCCGCGGCACCGCGTACAAGAAGTACGACAATAACAAGTCTGGCGCGGGAGCATTGGCGAAGAGCAAGTTGATCGGTCTGCGTGGCAAGATCAAGAAGGCACGCGCCTCCCAGGACTGGAACGAAGTCGATCGACGGGCGGAGGAAGGCCTGAAGATCAATCCCTGGGATGCCCAGCTGAACGCCGATCTCGGACAGGCCAGCGCAGAACGCGAGTTCCTCGACATCGCCAAGTTCGCGTACACCTGTGCCCGCAACTCGGAACCTGACAACAAGGACCTCAACTGGAAACTGGCGGAGCTCCTGGAACAACGCAGCGAATTCACCGAAGCCGCCAAGGTGTGGCAGCATATCTGCAAGCTCGACCCCAACGACGGTGACGCCCGCTCACGCGTCAACGGGGCCTTGTTCAAGGAGACCACCGCGCACGGCGGCTACGAGAACGCCGAAAACACTCGCGATGTCTCGGTGCACATCAAGAACGTTCTGGGTAATAAAGGGGGACCCGCCGATGCGCCAGGCATGTCGGTTGAAAAGGACATGCAGCATGCCATCCGCAAAGAACCCGAGAAGGTCGAGCACTACCTCAAGCTGGGTCACCACTATCGGCAGAACAAGAAACTGGATGAGGCCCGTGAGACTCTTCAGAAAGCCCTCGAAATCTCGGGCGGCGACCCCAACGTCCAGGAGCAGATCGAGGACATCGAACTGGATCAGATGCGGAAGAACCTGCAGCTGGCCAAGGAACGTCTCGCGGAACACCGCGACGACGAATCGCTGAAGGAACGTGTGCGCGAGCTCGATCTGGAGTCGGCCAAGCGTGAGCTCCAGGTGTACTCGAAGCGGATCGAGGCGCTATCCGAAGGACATGAACCTGAAGCTCGAGGTCGCCAAATTGCTGATGCGGTTCCGCAAGTGGCAGCAGTCGATCCCATTGCTGCAGAAAGCGAGCCAGCATACCCGGCTGAAAGGGAAGGCCCTGTTCCTGCTCGCCAAGTGCTTCTATCACGACGGGAAGATCAAGCTCGCCGCCGGGCAGTTGCAGCGTGCCCTCCCCGAACTCGAGAGCGAGACCGATCCCCAGACATTTACCGAGGCCCACTACCTGATGGCCCGCATGTCCGAAGAGCTGGGCGACGTCCCGTCCGCCGAGTTGCACTACGGGGAGGTGCTCGTCGTCGATTATGACTACAAGGACGCCCGGAACCGGTTGGAGCAGCTGCAGGGGGGCGATGCCGGCTAATTCGGGTTGCCCGGACCGTGCGGACTTTCCCGGAGATCTGGGGGCTGGCGACGCTTGCCGCGTCGGCTGACTGGCATCTCAATTTCGCGGTCACTATACTTTCCCCGTCGGTGTTATGCGTGCGCTCACCGCCAGCGTCCAAGTCCTTTTGATATCCGCGACTTATGCCCAATACACGTAGCGCCAAGAAGGAACTTCGCAAGACCGCCAAGCGGCGCCTGCTCAACCGCTCTCAGCGATCCAGTCTGCGGACGGTCGTGAAGAAGGTGCGTCTGGCAGCGGCTGCGGGCGACCAACAGGCTGCCCAGGACGCCCTGCGTGCTGCGGCCAAGAAGCTCGATCAGGCGGCTGCGAAGCACCTGATCCACAAGAATTCCGCCGCACGGACGAAATCGCGGCTGGCACACCTGCTCAAGAGTCGTTTCGCCACGACCTCCTGAGTGCTGGGTCGGACCTGCCATTGAGGTCGTCATTTTCGCTTTGACACTGCGCTGAGAATCCGTGTATTCTCCCGCCCCTGTGATGCTCGGAGGCGAAGGATTCTCGTCTCCGATTGTTGCCCATGGGTCTGCTCGGCGACGCGATGCGGTCGATCCGGGCGGGGCTCCTGGCACCGGGGCGCATGCAGGAGTGCTGTGCCCCCTCTCCTGTCGGTGCAATAGCAAGGAATGCGACGTGGCCGCTCCCCAGAATGTGCTCATCATCGATGGTCCGACCGAGACGGAAGAGGTCGTGAGGGCCATTTTCGAGCCCAGGGGGCTGCAGGTTGGTCGCATGGATTCCACGGAGCCTCACGCCGCCGAGCCCCAGCAGCCCACGGTCCTCGTCCTCCACAGCCACCGGCAGCCGACCCCGAATCGCTGGGCCCACGTCCCGTGCATCGTGATCGGCAGATTCTCGCCCGCCGGGAGGTCGCACACTCCCTCACGCTGCCTGAGTGACCCGTACGACTACGCGGATTTGATCGCCGCCATCGACGAATTGCTGGTCGGGCCGGGCCCTGCTCCAACCCGTCTCGACGTCTGAAACCCGATCTCCTTGCCGGACAGGCGGTGGCGGCGGCACCCTTAGGTGCTATGATTCGCCCAGGCCATTCCAGTCTTCTCGCGGGAGCGAAACGTGGATCGCATGGCGGTGCCCACGGCAACGCTGCTGATCCTGCAGGGTGTCGACCAAGGGAAACGGGTCACCATCGAGCGGGGATCGGTGCACATTGGCCGTGGACCTGAAAATGAGGTGCGCGTGCTGGACACGGAGGTCTCGCGACTTCACGCGAGTCTCGAGTGGCACGAGGGGACCTGGCTGCTCACCGATCAGGGCAGCTCGAACGGGACCTTTGTCAACGGTGGGGCTGTCCGGCGAAAGGTCCTCGACGAGGGGGACCAGATTCAGATCGGACGCACGGTCCTTTCCTTCTCCGAGTCCCCTCAGGAGGACGAGGCTCCGGCGGTCAACGACCTCATCAATCTCGTTGAAGCGGATGCGTCCGACCGATCGAGCATCGTGGGGACGATCTCTGCAGCCCAGGCACACAAACTGACTCAGCGGGCAGCCGTGAGTCCCCTGTCCCGGATCGGGGTGACCAATGCCAGCCTGCAGACACTCTACCGCATTTCGGAAGAAGCGGTGCGTCCCTCTCTGCCCCTGGATACGCTGTTGCAGCGCATCCTCGACCTGACCATTCAGGCGGTCGGGGCCGATCGTGGCTGCATGCTGGTGTCCGACACTCGCTCGGACCGCATCGTGCCGCGTATCGTCCGAACGAGAACGGGAATACTGTCGCGCGAACGAATGCCGGTATCCACCAGCATCGTGAATTACGTCATTGCCAAGGGCGAGGGGGTGTGGACCTCCGATGCCCGCCACGACACGCGGTTCGATCCCGGGCAGAGCATCCTGCAGGCAGGCATTCGCGAAGCCCTGTGCGTCCCCATGCAGGGTCGCTACGAACTGATGGGGGTGATCTATGTCGACACCACGACCCCCGGTCACGAACTGGAGGGCGCGGCCGGTCACCGGTTCAGTGACGAACTGCTCGCCCTGCTGGTCGCCATCGGCCGGCAATCGGCTCTGGCCGTCGAGAACAATCGGTATCAGCAGGCGCTCGTGGAGGCCGAGCGACTCGCCGCAATGGGTCAGACGATCGCTCTGCTCAGCCATCACATCAAGAATATTCTGCAGGGAGTGCGCGGCGGGAGCTATCTGATCGACCGGGGGCTGAAAGACTCGCAAGAGGACCTGATTCGCAAGGGTTGGGATATCGTCGAACGCAATCAGGACCGGATCTACACTCTTGTGATGGACATGCTCACCTTCAGCAAGGAGCGACAGCCTCAACTCGAGGATTCGCAGCTCAATACGGTGGTGGGCGAAGTCTGCGACCTCATCGACGCGCGGCTGGTGGATTCACCCACGGTTCTCGTCCGGCAATTCGCCGTCGATCTTCCGATCAGTCGATTTGACATTGAAGGGATCCATCGGGCTGTACTGAACATCACGGGGAATGCTGTCGATGCCCTGGATCGCCAGGATGATGGCCGCATTGTGGTCGAGACTGGTCACGACACCGGACGGGACCTGCTGTATGTACAGGTCACTGACAATGGCCCGGGCATACCCCACGAGGAACGCGAGCAGGTGTTTAACCTGTTTGCCTCCAACAAGGGTTCACGAGGCACCGGACTGGGACTGGCCGTCAGCCAGAAGATCCTGCGAGAGCACGGCGGCGACATCCGGGTCGATTGCCCGCCGGCAGGTGGCTGCATGTTTCGACTGGAGTGGCCGCTGGTTCATTCCGGGGCGGATGTCCCGTCTGCGCCAGTCCGGTCGACTTCCGAATCCGCCTGATCGCCTGACTCACAGCGCACTCGATTCAGAAGCCCAGCGACCGCCGATCAGGAGTGCTGGAGGGCCCCGTCGGTGATCGCGCTGCTTCAGCGCCCCCCGCCTCGGCGCCAACCCTGGCGAGGTCGGCCCCCAGGGACCTCCCCGACGTATCCCAGCGCATCGCCTGCGAAGAGGACGCGAGACGAAAGTCGGTCACCGTCAGCTTCGATAACGCTTCGAATGAAGAGGCGAACACCACACCGGTCGGCCCCTTCAGTGCCCCCAACTCGTGACCATGTCCCCAACGGCTCAACCACGAATTGGATTCCCCTTCCAGCCGGGTGATGCTCGTACTCCCCTCACTGAGCAGCCGCTCGAGGCTCGGAGCAAAGCCGTTGAAGTAGCCCCACCAGGTCACCCAGCCCTGATCGATCATGCCGGGGAGGACCGCGACGACCGTCGATGACAAGCCCTCTGTCTCCACAACAGGGCCCGCGAACACGCACTCGCGTGCGAAGACAGGATAGGGAACCTCCGGTGGTTCTCCGGGATTCTCCGCCTCAACCCGCAGGATGGCACCGCTGGCCACCAACGTCGTATGGTCGAGGAGAAAGGCACCGTCTCCCGGCAGCCATTCGTCGAGTCGCAACCGGATGGCATCGGAGCCGCTCGCGAGCACACTGTTCGTCACCACCACCACGCGCGATCGTACTGGTCCAGCGAGAATGTTCCCGCGCGTCACCAGGAAGCTGTCGGATATCTGCAGGTCGCCCGGCGGACCGTTGTCTCCACCGGTGTCGTTCGCGGCATCAATCCAGCAGATCAGCCCGGAATGCTGCTTGTCTGGCGTCTGTGGTCCCTCGATGGTACAGCGACGGACCGACAGCGACCCCTGCTCGACGGCGATCAGCCAGGGAGGAATCTGAGCACTGCTCGTCGCCGGCAGGCGGACGTTCGCTCCCACAAGATCGAGCGTCCCTCCCTTGATGGTGATCAGCGCTGACTGGTCGGAGTTGCGCGAACCGGCGCGGGGTTGAATCACCAGGGGTGAGTCCCCCTCCCTTTCGAACTCGAGGCGAATCGTCTTCCCATCGATGACAACAGGATCGAGCGACTGCAGGCCTGAGCCGAAGGCCACCACATGCGTGCCCGTGGGACACTCCTCACTGGCGAGAAACTTGTTGAGTCGCCCCCCCCGCGCCAGATTGAATCGCTTCTTCGGACCGTTCAGAGTCAGTGCTGCTCCAAAGACGTCGGGAAGTCGGGGACGGCGGCGTGCCGCCATCAGGTGGTCGATGACGCCCTGCGGAACAGCGGGCAAGCTGTTGGCGCAGATCCGGACGGTTGCCCGTCTGAAGCCGGACGCGCCACCTGCCCAACCTCAGTCTCGACGTCGTGGGCCATCAGGGACGACAGCGATTCGCACCACGTCCCCCCCACTCTCTCACTGACAATGGCATCGGAATGGAGGGGTTGATTCCAGAACTGCCGCCAATCCGTTGTGCCACGGACCACATCAGCACCCCGGGACTCGCCCCCACCGGCGTCCACCAGCGTGGTCCAGCCACCGTACAGGGACTGGACCGTTTCCCAAGTCACGTTGTCCGGAGCAGACATCGGTCCGCCACCTGGCAACCGCACCATGCAATCCGATGAGGGGCCGTCACTCGGTGCCGTGCACAGCAGCGCAGACCTGCGGACCACGATGTCATGGGGCCCCAGCTGTTCACCCGGCGGACTGACGAACTCGACAGCCGCCACATCCGACAGGACCGTGCTCGCCAGCAGTCGCAGCACGCGGGGACGGATTGCTCCCGGCGACCTGCCTTGCTGCGAATCAGCAGGACTGTCGGTGATGACCAGAGCCGGCACTCCCTGCGACGCCAGCAGGGCGTTGCCGATGATCAACTCCCCATGGGATCCCTCGAGTGAGACAGCCGTCAGGCCGCGCCCCGCATGACCACGTTCTCCAGCAGGCCGCGCCCACCCACACCGGCACGTGGCGATCTGAGTCGCAGCCCGGTCGCCTGATGCCCGGCACGATCGGCATACGTCACAGAACAGTTCCGGGCCACCAGCTCGCCGCTGTCCACCCGAATCATCGTGAAGTCATCACCTGCAGGATCGAGCAGTGCAAAGTGGACGCCGTCCAGTTCGAGAATGCCCTCCGTCACCGACAGTCCCGTTTGCGAAGTGACCGCCAGCTCGGCCGGGATGACCACGAGCGGCTGGACTCCCTCCGCCGCCGCAATGACGAGCCGCGAACAGTTGCGAACGGCGGTCGGTTCGAGCGCGAACGGCCCTGCATCGGCGAGCGTAATCACGGCTCCAGCGGCTGGCAGATCCTGCAAAGCCTCGGTCAGTGTCGAAAACTCCTGAGGGTTCTGCGGGTGCTGGCAGACACGACGTGGCGCAAGTTGCGATCGAACTGGTGTCCGGAAAGCCTGCACCCAATCCGGAATCAGCTGCAGGCCACTCGCCGAGGAGGTCCCGGGTGCGACATCTTCCACACCGGGAAAAGTGGCAAACACCCGGGGCGTCGTACCGTTGAATTGCGTCCCGGGAACAGTCGGTCGTTGACGCGGCCCCTCTTGCGACGATTCGGCGCGTCCACTGGCCTGCTCCGACGCGTCGTCGTCCTCCTCGGGTGACTTGTACGGATTGGTGTCGGCAGCGCTGCCGCTCAGTCCTTCCTCCCCGCCCTGGCGTGCCACCCAGAAGATCAGCCCGAGCACGGCCAGCACCAGTACCGCCGGAATGACGAATCGAAGCGTGTGCAGGTCCACACTTCCGCGGGGAACATCGACGGGCGAGAAGCTGGTGCGCGGTGGGGTTCTTGGGGGTGTCCCCTCCGGCGTCCGTCCCTGGCGTCTGGAAGTTTTCGACGGAGGCTGAACCGGCACTTCGTCCGCCAGGGCCGCCATGACATCGACGTTAAAGGCTCCCATGTTGCGACGCGCCAGATCCAGATCCTCAAGCAGCTCTGTCGCAGACTGGTAGCGGTCTTCAGGCTTCTTGGCCATCATGCGATTGAGGACCGCCACGACCGCTTCGGGCACGGCATCGTTGAGATGCCGGGGATCAGGAATGGGCGCGATTGCGTGCGACTGCAGCTTGTTGGTCATACTCCCTTCCGGGAAGGGAGGCTGCCCCGTCAGCATGTGGTACCAGGTGCAGCCCAGCGAATAGATGTCGCTGCGGGCATCCGTCGCCTTGCTGTTGCGGGCCTGCTCAGGCGCCATGTAATCGACAGTGCCGACGGTCGTGCCGGCCCGTGTGATGTTGGTTTCGAGCGTGTCGTCAATCGATCGTGCCAGTCCCATGTCGGCCAGCTTGACGCTGCCATCACGCTTGATCATCAGGTTGGAAGGTTTGATGTCGCGATGGACGATATGCCGCGCGTGCGCATGCTCCAGCGCCAGTGCCGTCTGGCGAATGATGTCGAGGGATCGCTTGACCGGCAGGACTTCACGCTTTTCGACGAGTTCGTGGACGTCGATCCCCTCGATGTACTCCAGTGCCAGGTACAGGTATCCGTCCGCCTCACCCGCTTCGTAGACCCGCACGATGTTCTCGTGCTCCAGCAGAGCCGCGGCCTGTCCCTCCGACTTGAAGCGCCTGACGAGGACCGGATTGCTCGCGCGCTTGCGCGGGAGCACCTTCAGAGCGACGGTCCGATTCAACTCGGCATCGACCGCCAGAAAGACGGTCCCCATGCCACCGGCACCGAGCCGTTTCTGGATCACATACTTGCCGAGCCTGCGCAAGCCTTCAGGCTGATTGCCGGCCTGCCGAGCCATGGCCATGATCCCCGAAACGAATGCCTCCCTTCCGGGAGTGCAAGCCTGTAGACGATGTCAGCGGCAACAGCGCCCTGACGGGGCAGCAGTTAATATATCGCCGTTCCAGCCGGGGCGTCAAAGTGGACATCGATCCCGGCCCGTCAACCTGCCTGCCATCCGGGCCGTCTCAAGGACCCGTGCCCGAAAACCCGTGTCGCTTGGCGACCACGGTAATCCCCGAGGGCGTGACCACGAACCCCCGCGCACGATCTGCCTCGCGATCGTAACCGATCTCCATCCCTTCCGGGATATTGACCTCCTTGTCGATGATGGCACGTCGCACACGAGCGCACCGCCCGACATTCACACTCTCGCAGAGAATCGACCCCTCGACTTCTGCCCAACTGTTGACCCGCACGCACGGACCGAGGATCGAACTGCGCACCCGACCTCCAGAGACGATGGTCCCTGCGCAGACAAGACTGTCGAGCGCCTGTCCCACGCGGGGACGCTCCGCGGCTTCCTGGGCGAAGACGAACTTGGGCGGCGGGTAGGGATAGTGGTGATTGCGAATCGGCCACGTCTGGTCGTACAGATTGAGCTCCGGATGCACCGAGACCAGATCCATGTTGGCGGCATAGTAAGCATCGATCGTACCCACATCCCGCCAGTAGCAACTGCTGCCGGTGTTCTTGTCGTGAAACGGAAAGGCACGCACATTCCGGGTTTCGATGATCGACGGGATGATGTCCTTGCCAAAATCGTGATGGCTTTCGCGCCGGGTCGCATCGCGACACAGTTCTTCGAACAGGAACGACGCCCGGAAGACATAGATCCCCATCGAAGCCAGGCAGCGACTGGGGTCGTCAGGCATGGGAAACGGATCGGCAGGCTTCTCCTCGAACCGCGTGATCCGCCGCGAGTCGTCCACCCCCATGATCCCGAACTCGCGTCCCTCCTCGAGACCGACCGGCAGACAGGCGATCGTGGCATCCGCCTCCGCCGCGATGTGATCTTCGATCAGTTCGGAGTAATCCATCTTGTAGATGTGGTCTCCGGCCAGAATCAGCACATGGGCCGGACGAGCCCGCTCGATCACGTAGATATTCTGGTAGACCGCATCGGCCGTCCCCTGATACCAGTCGCTGCTGATTCGCTGCTGCGGCGGCAGCAGATCGATGTATTCATCAAGTTCCCGACAGAGAAAACGCCAGCTCAGGTTGATGTGGCGGTCGAGACTCAGCGCCTTGTACTGGGTAAACAGCAGGATCTTGCGCAGCCCGCTGTTGATGCAGTTCGACAACGCGAAGTCGATGATTCGATACTTGCCGCCGAAGGGAACCGCCGGCTTCGCGCGATCGCGCGTCAGCGGCTCCAGGCGAGCTCCCTTACCCCCGGCAAGAACCAGGGTCAGCACATCACGCATACCGACCTCCCTGCAACCATCTGTGCGTCAGTCACATCCCCGCTGCCGGACCTGTTTCTGCCATGAGCGGACTGCGGGTGCGATCTGCCATGCATCCTAGCATTCCGTCCCCCGCCTCAACAGACTCCGCGGCCTCGCGGCCGGTTCAATTCGCATCGGCCACTTCCTGGAGCAGTCGCAACTGTGCAGAGCGCAACAGCGGCTCGGCGTTGCGATCGAGGTAGCTGGAGCGGGCGCGCCAGGTCTCATAGCCTCCGAGGTCATGATGCTCGGGCGTGGGCAGGTAACCGTTGTAGCCATTGGCCAGTTCGATGGTGAAGGTGGTCGGCAGCGGGCTGTGTGCCTTGATCGCCAGTCCCGTCTCCACGAAGGTCTCACACGGACTGCTGACGATCCCCAGATCACCGATCCGGAGGGCCTGGACTAGCACCTTCACTCGCGCCGGATAGGACGCCAGCCGCACCGTCTCGCGCGCATAGATCAGATGGCGTTCGCGATAGGGCCCCGGCCCCCCCTCATCGAGCAACACACGGGCACGCTCCACCTCATCCTGCCCGGGAAGCCTCACGCCCAATTCGATTTCGGCTTCCCGGACATGCAGAGGAATCCAGGTTCGATACTCGATCGACTGGGCAGCTTCATGGGCGGCGGCAGCCACACTGGCGGCCACCAGACGAATCTGCTCGAAAGGCTCCCGCCGCGGCGGCGAAACCGCCCCATAGTCATTATTGTTGATGTTGCCGCTCGTCCCATTGGACAGGATTCCCACGAACGGAGGTTCGACTCGCGTGGCCTGCAGGCGTTCCCCGATCCGCTGGGCAAACTCTCCAAAGTAGTCTGCCGACAGGGCCTGGCCGGGAACACCGCCGACGTAATGGAGTGAGTAGTTCGCCAGCAACGCTAAGGGGCGTCCGGCTGATGACTGCAGGCTGAGCACGCAGACCTCCGGGTCAACCGGGCCGGAGGGCTCCCGCTTGATCGTCGTGTCGAATCCGGGATTCATTCGGACTCGGTCGGTCTGCTGATCGAAGGGATCCACATTCGTCACGCCTTCGTTCGTGAACCAGCGGCGGTTGAAGACCTGTGACGGATCCCGCCCCACTCCCCAGCCGATTCTCGCGGGTTCCCGCCGCCGGGCTGCCTCCTCCACGCCGGCAACGATCCGGTCGACCAGCCAGCGGCGGTACTCCTCCTCGGGCTCGCTCTGGAAGACACCGGTGACGGTGACTGCCGTGTGCGTATGCGTGGCCGCCATCAACTGGTGGGTTGCCGGGATGCCCGTCGTCGCCTCGATCCGCTGCTTGGCCTCGTCGAAAGAGATCCCGGGGAATCATGCACGAATCGCAGATCACGATCGCCAAGGTGGTCACTTCGTTGTCCAGTACAAGGCATCGCGCGTGGAGCGGATCATGGACGCGGGTCATCTGCCGATCCGTCATCCCGCCGTTCACCGAGATCGGGAACTCGGTGGGCGTGATTTCCACCGCACAGGCGCCCGCGCGGAGCATCCGCGGATTCCCGGCGGGCAACGACTCCGGCCCCATCCCCAGGCCGGTGAGTGCGACCAGAATGCACCAGAGCGTTCCACGAGCACAGCGACGCCGAGCGCCATGGCTGAACCGGGCATGTGTCACAGTCGATCCTCCTTCGGGGACGTCCGGCGCACGCCGGAATACACAGGGCGTTCGCTCCTCACACGAGGGTGGGCCGAGCCCTGTCCACATTGTTCCCGGCGCGCTTCTCGAGATGCTGGACCCAGGCCGGCGGTGCGTTGACGAGGACCCAGTCCGTGCCGACACGATGCTGCCTGAATCGCTGCTGCAGCACAGCTTCAATTTCTCCCAGACGTCGACGGACGGGTGCCGCCGAGATCCGGCGCCGCAGTGGCCGTACAAACATGTATTCGAAGAACGACAGATGTCCGTCGTCGGCGAGCAGATTCAGACAATGATCGAGGAGCTGCTCGACGAGGCTCGCCGGGAAATTGTTAAATGGCAGTCCAGAGATGATGATGTCGTAAGGTGCCTCAGGGCGGAAGTCCTCCAGCGAAGCCTCGAAGACCTGTGCCCGATCGGCCGCGGGCTGAAAGTCGGGATCCTGCACGAACCGCTCGCGCAGCAATCGCGCGAATTCGGCATTGATCTCGACCAGATCCAGCCGATCCTCGGGCTTCAGACGCGCGACGATCTGGCGGGTGACGGCCCCGGTTCCCGGTCCGACCTCCAGCACGCGCAGCGGGCCACTGCGGTCCAGCATCGGAGCCGTCAACGCCTGTGCCAGAAACCGGCTGCTGGGCGCGACCGCACCCGTTGTCTCGAATCGCTCGCGAAACTGCCGGAAGAAATCGAGATGCTCTCGCAAGGGATTCATTTGAGGTTTCCGCCGGTCCCGCTCGTCGCCTGCGCGATGATATCGACCCCCACCTCACGCGACCATGCTCGCATCAGCCGCTGGTACAACGCCCCGGGGAGGCCGGTCCCAATTGGATCGCCATTGATCGACGTCACCGGCAGCAGGCAATAACCGGTCGATGACACAAACACCTCTTCGCCACCGAGGACATCGGCCACCCGCAGATCCCGCTCGACCCGCCGCATGCCCCACGATGCGGCCAACTGGCAGACCACGCGCTGGCTCACACCATCCAGCACGCGTTCAACCGGCGGCGTGAGCAGTTGCCGACCGTCAAATACCAGCAGATTGCCGGAGCTTGTTTCCGTCACGTGCCCCTCGATGTCAAGCAGCAGCGCCATGGCCCGAGGGTCTGACGCGTGCACCTCCCGATCGGCGAGGTACCAGTGCAGGCGACTGCGGGTCTTGATCCGCGGATTCAGACACGCCGCAGGAATCTGCCGCACCGAAGGTGTCACCAGGGGGATGCCGGTCACATACGCCGGTGCCCAGATGTCGAATGCCAGAGGCAGCGTGTGCACGCAGACCGTCGGGCGGCTGTCCCCGCCCTCGTACACCGGTGCGTAGCGTGTGTGCATGCCCGGAGTCACGAAGATCGCGACTCCCAGATCACTCTGCGGGTCGAGATGCCTGGTGTTGTGCGCCACGATCTCTCCGACCGCCGTCCGGAGATCGCTGACAAGGGGTCGCGGATCCAGGCCGATCTCTGGCAGGGCATCGGCCAGCCGCTGCAGATGCTCATCGAGCCGATACGCCTGATGGCCGAACGTGCGGACCATCTCGGTGATCGTTGCCGCCCGTACAAGACCATAATCGGCAACCGACACCCGGGCCTCGCGAAACGACAGGTAGTCGCCATTGAGGTAAGCCAGCGGTTCGTTCATGACGCAGTCGCCTGCCCAGCACGCAGATGGCTGCCAGCCCCAACGACCGCCAGACCGGAGATCGGGCCAGCGCCCCACAGAATCTCAGCGACTCAGCCCCCGGACGAGCGTGGGGATCCGGCAGATGTACATGTCGGCGGTCAGGTATAAGGTGGAACGATCTGGTCCGCCCAGTGTGCAGTTGGCCGTCCGCTCGCCCGTGCTGATTCGTCCAAGCAGATGCCCCTCGGTGTCGAAGACATACACGCCACCCGGTCCGGTCGCGAACAGGTGCCCGTCGTCGGCCACCACCATCCCATCCGGGAGTCCGGGGAGCTCGCCCGCCGAGGAGGTGGCATCATGCAGGACGCGTCCCTCTCCCAGATTGCCATCCGCCTGCAACGGAAACGCCATCCACAGTGCAGCTGCAGGATCGGACTGTGCCACGTAGAGCGTCTTCTCATCAGGTGACAGCGCGATGCCATTCGGTCGCGTCATCTCGTCGGTCAGCAGCGTGAGTTGGCCATCTGGCGACAGGCGGTACACTCCACAGAAATCCAGTTCCCGCCGCGGATCATCCCAGCGATTCGGCAGTCCGTACGGGGGATCCGTGAAGTACAGATCGCCGTTCGAGTGAAAGACCGCGTCGTTCGGACTGTTCAGCCGACGGCCCTGATAGTTGTCGACCAGCGTCCGCTTTCCGCCCCCTGCGGTGAGTACGGAGATCCGCCGGTCGCCGTGTTCGCACGAGACGAGCTGTCCCCGGGAATCGAGCAACAATCCGTTGCAACCTGGTTCGGTGCCATAGTTGGACCTGCCCGTGTAGCCAGAAGGCTTGAGGTACAGATCGACGCCCACTCCCTCTCGCCAGCGGTATACCGAATTCCGCGGGATGTCGGAGAACAGCAGGTAGCCTTTTTCGTCCCCCTGAGCATCGATCCAGAGCGGCCCCTCGGTCCAATCGAACCCGGACGCCACGACCTCCAGACGGGCCCCCGGCGCGATCACGCGGTCCATCCGCGGATCCAGTCTCAGCACCTCGCCGATCGTGGGCAGGTTCAACGTATCCTGAGCCATGCCCGGAATCCCGCCGGACAATGCCAGAATCGGAACGAACAGGAGGGCAGACGAGAAGGCTCGACGGTCTGTCATGGGAGGCGGCTCCGTGGTCGGTCGGCGAGATGCGATCAGTTGATCATCGTACTCCCGGTGCCTCTTCACGCAAGCCAGAGCGAGAGCTGCGGATTCCGGGATTGTCGACTCAGACGCTCTGCTCGGCGTCGAGGATGACGTCGTATGCTGCCTGCGGGTCGGCCGCGGCACGCAGCCCCTCGACAAAGCTCGGAACCTGCAGCATCCGCGCGAGCCGCGCGAGTACCTGCAGGTGCGTTCGCGTGTCCAGACAGAGCACCAGAAAGAACAGATCCGTCAACTCTCCCTGCCGGCCTCCGAAAGGCACACCGGCAAACGTGCGCCCGAACGCCACCACAGACTCTCCGATGGCGGCTGGCAGGGGCTGCCGAGGATGCGGCGTTGCCACGCCATTCGCGAACGCCGTCGAGCACAGATCCTCGCGTTCCAGCACCGCCCGCAGGACGGCCGCGGGTTCCCAGACCTGCCACGTGCGACCGGCCACATCGACGAGTTCCTCGAGCACGCTCCGCCGCGTACGCGCCTCCAGCGGCACCGCGACCGTCTCGAGCTTCAGCAGACTGGTGAGCGGCACGTCAGCATCGACCTCCTGCGACTGATGACGCTGCTCGACTTCGGCCAGCTCGCTGTCGCTGTACCCGCGCATCTCCTGTTCCAGCCAGTCGGCAATCTCATCCTTCTGAAACTGCCAGTCGCCCCCCCGCTTATGCCCGGGGATTCGTCCCCGGCTGGCGCGACGCTCCAGTTCGCGCATATCCCAACCCAGTTGACGGGCCAGCTCCGCGAGAGTGAACCATTCATGTGCCATCCGACTGACTCATGATCGGACTGTCCGATTCTGCCGGGAAGGGCGGCGGATTGCGGGTTCCAGCAGTGTCACGACGTCGCCACAGGCACGCCGCAACAGCAGTCGCTCATCGGTCTTCCAGAGATCCGTGGACCAGACATCCACTTCGTAGTCGCCGGCGTAGCCATGCTCTTCGAGCGTCCCGACGATCGGCGCCAGCGGAATCGACCCTGAACCCGGGGGCAGGCGGTCGTTGTCGCAGCGGGGGTTGTCGCGCCAGTCGCTGATCTGCACGACCGCAATCCGGGGAACCAGAGCGGGCAACCGGGCCAGCAGATCCGGCTCCTGCCACAGATGATACGTCCCGAAGGCGATCCCGAGGTGCGGATGATCAATCTGTGCAAGAATCTCTTCGGTCAGGTCGAGCGAATTGAGAAACGTCCATTCGTCGCGAAACAACGAGTGCATCGGCTGGAGTGCGAGCGTGACCCCCCACTCGGCGGCGATGTCCACGGTCGCAGTCAATCCTTCGACCAGCAGGCGCGTCGCATGGGGCTGAATGTGCCCCAGCTTCGCCCCACTGACGATGGTCACGACCGGCGCCCCCAACCGTGAGGCCGTCCGGATAGTCTCGCGCACATCATGCACGGCTTCGTTGAAGGAATACCCGTTCGCGCCGGTGAAGCCGCCAGCCCAGTTGAGGCTGGACACGCGCAGGCCAGAATCCTGCAGTAGTTCGGCAGATCGCTCTTCACCGAAATCGACCAGCTTGGGACGCCAGGCGGCCAGTGCTGAGAACCCCGCCTGACGATACCGCTGCACGTCCTCGAGAAATGACCAGCGACACGTCGTCATCTGGCTCATCGACAGGCAGGCAGGCACTTCCAGATCCCAGGATGTGCGGGAACGCTGCGCAGGAGTTGTGGGACTTTCTGAGTGAGAGGTGGAATGAGGGCGAAATGACAGTGACGGCCACGATCTTTCAGACACATGCGACTCCGAAGGGATCAATGAACGGGCCACGGCGACCCGGTTTGGAACATCAGGTCCGACATCGCGAACGCGAACTCGAATCGAACCTACACCCCAGCCTCAACCCGCGGCGTTGAGCTTGACCGACGAGTCGTCGGCCACGTTGACCCACACATGCACGTGCGGCGAACCACGGAAATGCCACACGAACGACGGACCCTCCAGTCGCCAGACGTCCCACACACCGTCGTCACCGATGTCGTCTGACTGATAGAACGCCAGTGAGCAGGCATCCAAGCCACCCTGCGCCTCCAGGCAATCCAGCACTTCCTCCCGATCCGCCAACCGATAGGGATCGAGCAAGGTCCTCAACACCTCCTGAGCGTGAGAGCGCTGGTCGGCAGACAGTTCCGAAATCGGGACCCCGGGAAAACGTCCCTCGCGCCCCTGGAACCCCACGGCACTTTCGTCGGGTGCTGCAGCAATCAGCGCCTGCTTGCGCTGCCGACCGTCGAGCATCTCGTACAAACGGTTGGCTTTCTGGGCCTGCGGCCAGAAAACGTTGCCCGGGTGATCCGCCTCCTCGTAGAAAGCATCTCGCGAGCCCTTGGAGGCATGTCCATAGAAGATCGGGCCACCGAACGCGACATGCTCGGTGGTATTGCCGTCACATCGAATCGTCAGGTGACGTCCGGTCATCACGAACTCACAGTGCTCCGTCCCCGGCTCACCGAAAA
Source organism: uncultured Planctomycetaceae bacterium (assembly GCA_963715185.1). Taxonomy (GTDB): domain Bacteria; phylum Planctomycetota; class Planctomycetia; order Planctomycetales; family Planctomycetaceae; genus CAVPPT01. The sequence goes on along the minus strand of CAVQRG010000001.1, from coordinate 697,654 downwards.
TGGCAATGGTCTGAGCACGCCCATAGCCTCCGGCATCGTCCTGCAGCTGCCGGCGAATCCGATCCCGCCAGTCGGGATTGTAGAGACCGAAGAACAGCGACTCGATCATCTCCTGCTGATCGCCAGTGAAGAAACCGCCGCTGACGTTGAGCGTCTTGACGTCGGTGATGTTCCAGTTGTTCGACACGTGCGTGCGCAGCAATCCCCGATCGTCCTGGTGATCCCAGGGAAAACAGATCTTCGTCTGCTGGGCGGGCGTGAGCGACGTGAACAACTGCTGCACCACGTTTTCCGACGTTTGCTCGGGAGCCTCTTCCGCAACAGAGACGAGCGGACGAACCAGCGGATTGGCCGAGGCGGCCACGGCGGCACACCCGGTTGTCCGGATCCAGTCACGACGGGTCAGCTTCGGGGTGGCACTCCGCTCCGAATCGGGGCACTCCGAAAAGTGAGTCATGACGAATCTCCTCGAACAGTCAGTCGATCACGGGCACTGGTCGGCCGCATGATGGTCGGTAGTATGCGCCGCGCGCTGGCCACTTGGCAATTCCAAATGCATACGTTCTCGCGCGAATCTGGAAGCCGAAAAAGTTGTCGAACCAACGCTTGACAAACAATCCGAACACGGTCCTGCCTGCGGACGCGTGCGGACCTCGACGAGCGTGCGAACGTTCGTTCACAACACGAAGCTGACGGCCGCATCCGTGTCACCCGTCCGAGCGGATGCAGGACGCCAGGGCCTCCGCCAGGGCGCGAACATCGTCCTGTGTGTGCGCGGCAGAGAGTGAGATCCGCAGACGCGCGGTTCCACGCGGCACTGTCGGTGGCCGAATGGCAGGAACCAGGAATCCCTGGTCCTGCAAGGACCGGGACACTGCCAGGGTCTCAGTCACCGACCTGAGTCGCAGTGGTACGATGGGGCCCGCCCGCTCTCCTCCGGGCCGCAGACCTGCGTCCTCCAATTGACTGCGGAACAACTCACCCAGGTGGCCGAGGTGTCGGCGTCGGTCTGCTTCCGCTTCGATGAGATCAACCGCGGCCAATGCCGCTGCACACAAAACGGGGGAAAGCGCTGTGGAGAACATCTGAGGTCGCGCACGGTTCCACAGCCATTCGACCAGCAGTCGCGATCCGACCACAAACCCGCCCTGGACTCCCGCTGCTTTGCTGAGGGTGCCGACGCGCACCGTGACCCGCGCTTCCACATCGGCGAGTTCACAGACTCCGCGCCCGTTGTTCCCGAACACCCCGGTCCCATGCGCTTCATCGACAAGCAGCATCGCCTGTTGTTCGTCCGCCAGATCACACAACTCAACCAGTGGTGCGATGTCCCCATCCATGCTGAACACACTGTCGGTCACAATCAGCCGGCGGCCGGCGGCGGCTCTATGCAGCAGAGACGTGAGACGATCCAGATCCCGATGGGGATAGACCCGCAGTCGCGCTCCGGAAAGTCGACAGCCGTCAACCAGACTGGCATGATTCAGGCGATCGCAGAAGACGGTATCACCGGGCCCCACCAGGGCGGTGACGGCTCCCAGGTTGGCCGCGTAGCCCGTCGGAAACAGCAGGGCCGCTTCCGCCCCCTCGAACTGAGACAGCCGCTCTTCGAGCGCGGCATGCCACCGGGTCCGACCCGTCACCAGGGCACTGGCCCGCGCCCCGGTGCCGGACTCCTCGAGGGCTGCATGCGCTGCCGCAATCAGGCGCGCGTCACACGCCAGTCCGAGGTAGTCGTTCGAGGCGAAATCGAGCAGGACCTGTCCGTCAACTTCGCAGCGACCGGCGGGCCGTGGCGACACCACGCGGCGGACCCGCAACAGATCGTCACCGCGGAGCAGGGCCATCTGCTCAGCAACCCAGTTCAACGAGTCATTCACCGGCTGACCGCTTCACAGCGTAATCTCGTGATGGCTCAACCGCTCGTAACCCGAGTCCGTGATCAGGTAGTTGTGTTCGATTCGCATGCCACCCACACCGGGAACATACACTCCGGGTTCGAGCGTAATCACATCACCGGCTTCGAGACGGTCTGTGCTCTCCGGGACGAGAATCGGGGGCTCGGGATGGGCCAGTCCGAGACCATGGCCGGCATGATGCGTAAACGTCCGCCCTCCCTCCTCGGCCCACAGAGGGGCAGCGACCGCTGCATGGACCTCCGCCGCGCCAACACCGGCTCGCAGCACCTGTTCGCCCCCCTCCATCGCCGATTGGCAGGCACGAAACAGACGGATGATCTCCTGCCGAGGCGGCCCCACAGCCATGGTGTTGGTGAAGTCGGAGCGATAGCCGTCGATCACCACCGAGTAATCCAGAATGAACAGGTCCCCGTCACACAATCGATACTCGGTGGGCAGACCACCCGACTTCGGCTGGGTCGCATTCGTCGCTCGAAAATCTCCATAGACCAACGCCGGCCGTCCCGCGACGGCGATCGCAGCCCGCTGAACCTCACGATAGATCTCGAATTCGTCGATTCCGGGACGAATGATCTGACGGAGTCGCGCCTGCCCGGCTTCCCCGGCCCGCATGCATTCCTGGAGAAGCGCCACTTCATCCGGTTCTTTCCGCCGGCGCAACGTCCGCAACAGCGTGCCCAGCGACGTCCCCTGCTCTGCTGCAAGAGTGTCGGCTGATGAATCCGGCCCGGCCGCGGCCCTCAACACGTTGGCGGCTGCGATCGGAACCCATTCCGTTTCGGTCAGACCCGGGCGGTCGGCCAACTCCCCGGCGACCCGCCGCAGGGCGGCCAGCAGGGCATGATCACGATTGACGACGCTGTGGCGATGGTCGTACCAGTCCTCGACGACTTCCCGGTCGACGTAAGGCTCGTGCACGCCCGAGCGGATCACGAAGTTGTCTGCCAGCAGCGAGGCGGCCCCCTCGCGCTCGAGCAGCAGCCAGGCCCGCTCTCCTCCCGAAAAGCTCAGGGGCTGAACCCAGAAGTTGCACAGGTACTGTACGTGCCGGGGATCGGCCACCAGGAGCCAGTCGACATTTTCGGGGACCGCATCCCACAAGCGGCGACGACGGGACAGACATCCGCTTTCGGTGAGCATCAGAAAGCCTGACCTTGAGGGTGGATACGTCCAGGATGCCGCGATGATACCTGCGGTCTGTGACCTTTTGAAGCCGGGGCGCCGCGGTCCTGTCTGATCTTGACCAATCTGCGTCATTGACCTGTAATCCGCACCCCATCCCTGGACCGAGAGCCGGCATTCCGCGCATGGGCCGAGTGGGGTGGCTGCCGGATCCGCTGGACCACGCGCCTGGCGGGAGGATCCTCCTCACCCTGGCACGGTCCCGGTCCCCATCCGACCTCCGGAGATTGGCCATCGGCGTCGTATGACCACATTCGACCGTTATCTGCTGAGCCGCTTCGTCTCGATCTTCCTGGGACTCTTTGCCGCGTCGATGGGGCTGTTCGCCGTCATCGATGGGTTCATGAACCTCGATGGCTTTCAGCAGGCGGTCCCGGACGACAGGGCCATCACTCTGCTGAAGCTGATCGGCTCCCACTATCTGTACCAGACGAGTTGGGTGCTGGACCTGATCGGTCCGACGCTGCTGACGCTGTCGTTCGTCGCTGTGCTGGCGCTGCTCCTGCGCCATGGTGAGCTTCACCCCCTGCTCGCGGCCGGTACGCCGACGTATCGGCTGGCGCTCCCCTTTCTGCTGGGATTGCTGGTCGTCCACGCGCTGCTGATCGTCAATCGTGAGTGGATCATCCCGCCAATCGCCGACAAATTGACGGCCAAGCATGGCGAGGACACGGAGCGAGCCCAAGAGGTCGACCCACAGTACGACCGGGCCCTGGGAGTGTTCATCTCCGGCGAAAGCCTCCTCCCCGGTGAGCAATCGGTCGAACAGGCCGAATTCCGGCTGTGGGCCCACGGACTCGTCGAAGAGTTCGTTTCACTGTGCGCTTCGCACGCCCGCCACTTTCCCGCGGGCGCGGAGGGCCCCGGGGGATGGTATCTGAGCGATGTCAGCCCTCCCTGGTCGGAGTTGCCGCTCACCGAGGCGGGGCGTACCCACCTGATTCCCCAGCCCAACGGGAGCGACGTCTTCCTGGTCAGCAATGTGACCTTTGATCAGCTCTCGACGCGGGGAGCGAACTACACCCTGCTGTCCACGCCGGATCTGATGCGCAGGATTCGACGTCCGGCCTCGGGGTCGCGCCTCCAGCGGGCCCAGGTGCTGCATCTGCACGTGCGTCTGACCAAACCGCTGTTGAACATCGTCGGCCTGTTTCTTGTCATACCGCTGATCGTGCGGCGGGAGTCCCTCAGCCTGGTGACCAACATGGCGATCTGTATGGTGACACTGGCGCTGGTGATCGGTGTGGCCGAAGCGGGCCAGTACCTGGGACGCGCTGCCGTCGTCGCACCGGAGTTCGCCGCCTGGGTCCCCTGCCTGTTCGGCGGGAGCCTGTGTGCCTGGCTGTCCCCCTTGACGCGGAGTTAGCACAGCACCGGGTTTGACGCGGCTTCCCACGTCCTGCGAGAGGTGAGGCCGCCTCCCGGCAGTTCTGCCGACTGGACCTGCCCACGTCCGGTGTCCCGGACCTGTCACCAGAAATGGCCCGGTTCGCTGGAACTCTGTGCCGGTGCGGAACGTCTTAATCGCAATCACCGTCAGAAGCGTCGAGATTGGCGTACTTCAGAACGGGACCAGAGGGCCAACGTTGCAAAAGTTGAACGGTGCCTCACCCTTTTTGGTTGACGTAATTGGAAATCCCGAGTTAGTCTAATGTTAGGTCGAGCTCGGGTGACAGCACTTCTCGTACGGACCGTCCACATTCTCGCGGTCGGATCTCCGTGAGCCATTTACCAGCAGACCTGCGACTTCCCTGGATTCAAGGACACCGTCATGGCTGAGAATCGGAGTGTATGGGGCATCGACATCGGGCAATACGCCCTGAAGGCGTTGAAGTTGCAGTACGCCGAAGGGGCCGACCAGGTGTTCGCGGTCGCCTTCGACTACATCCCGTTTCCGAAGATTCTCAGTCAGCCGGACGCCATACCGGAAGAACTGATCCCGCAGGCCCTGGAGACGTTTCTCTCGCGAAACGATGTCCAGGGGGACCTGCTGGCGATCAGCGTTCCCGGCCACTCTTCGCTGGTGCGGTTCATCCAGTTGCCGCCGGTCGAGAAGAGTAAGATGGCGGAGATCGTCAAGTACGAAGCCCGTCAGCAGATTCCGTTCGCCCTCGAAGAGGTGATCTGGGATTACCAGCCGGTCGGGAGTGGTGTCGAGGAAAGCGGCTACATGCTCGATGCGGAAGTCGGGCTGTTCGCCATGAAGCGCGACCAGGTGATGCAGCATCTGCGTCCGTTCACGAACGCCAAGCTCGAGGTGGAGCTGATCCAGATTGCTCCGCTGGCGCTGTACAACATGCTGTCCTATGACGAACTCGGACTTCGTCCGGGCCAGGACAAGGCCGGAGGCGACGAGCACGTCATCCTCCTCGACATGGGATGCGACAACACCACGCTGCTGGTCTCCAACGGGGCGAAGATCTGGGTGCGTAACGTCCCGATCGGAGGCAACCACTTCACCCGGGCGCTGACGAAGGAGATGAAGCTGAGTTTCGCCAAGGCCGAGCACCTCAAGTGCAACGCCACGAAGTCCCCTGACCCCCGGGCGGTCTTTCAGGCGCTGCGACCGGTCTTCAACGACTACGTCTCGGAAATTCAGCGATCCATCGGTTACTTCTCGAGTGTCAATCGTCAGGCCAAGATTTCGAAAGTCATTGGCGTCGGAAACGGGTTCAAACTGGCGGGCCTGCAGAAGTTCCTGCAGCAGAACCTGCAGTACGAAGTCGAACGCCCGGAGACCTTCAGGGCCCTGTCGGGAGATGCGGTCCTCAACGCGCCGTTGTTCCAGGAGAATCTGCTGACATTCGCCGTCCCGTACGGACTGGCCCTGCAAACGCTGCAGCAGACCAATATCCACACTTCGCTGCTGCCTCCCGAGATCCGCCGGGCGCGGATGATTCGCCAGAAGAAGCCCTGGATGGTGGCTGCCGCCGCCACTCTGCTGGGTGGGTTTGCACTTTCGATGATGGGCAATGGTGTGACCTACAGCGCGGTCCACACCGAAGCTTTCGCCAACGCCGAGAAGCAGGCGCAAGACCTCGCCTCGAAGCTCGGCACTTTTCAGTCGACCTATACGGGCGCGGTGGGCGAGTTCGAAGCGCAACGCAACGAGGCCAAGAATCTCGTCCTGGGACGACGCGATCTCACATGGCTGGAACTCTACAAGGCCATCAACGAGTGCTTGCCCCGCGACCGTGTCGAGGCGGACGGCCTCGCTCTGCCGGATCGCCATCGCATCTCCATTGATCAGATCACCTGCGAACACGAGGGGGACGTCGGCGAGTGGTTCACGAGGCTCACCTCACAGCAGACCGATACCCTGGCCGAACAAGATCAGGCAACCCCCCCAGCGGGGGAAGGCTATGTGTTTACGCTGGTTGGCAAGCACTTCCACCACAACGAGAAGGACACCAGCGAGATGGGAGGCGCCTACGTCGAAAAGGCGCTGCTGCCGAAACTGAACTCATGGCAGGTCAAGACCGAAGACGGCGAATACCAGGATGTCGGGCGGATGGGCATCAGCCATGCCGTGCTGCTGGAAGCGCCTCGAAGCAAGGTCCCATATTATCCGGGCGGCCCGCCACGACCCGGCACGCAAGGGGTTGAGGGGGAAGAGCGACGGGTCCGACTGCTCGGACAACCGGGCGGGTTTCGACCGTCGGGCTATGGCCCGCCGGGGTTTGGGGGCCAGAGCTACGGACCGGGCAATCCTTATGCGCCCCCCACACCCGGGCCTGGAGGGCGTCCGGGCGCCGCCAATCCCGAGGTGGAGGAGGTGTGGCAGACCGACTTCGTGGTGCAGTTCGTCTGGCGTCCGATCCCTCAGGACGAGCGGACAGACACTCCGGCTGAGCTTCCGGAGGGCGAGGCCCCGGCTGAATCGGACGCTGCAGCTCAACCGGCTGTCTATGAGAGCTGACGACGAAAACACCGACGTGACAGAAGTTCCGACACACGAGTCTTATGCCCTGAGTAGAAGGAAACCATGGACAAGCTCGAACCATTGATCAAGCACCGGTTCTGGGTCATCCTCGGAATCGCCATCCCGCTGGCGCTGTTCGGGTACTTCTCCGCCAGTGGCGGCATGAAGCAGGCGACGGCCGATCGGGAATCCACGCTCGATTCCACGCTGAGCGGTGTGCAGTCGGGAATCGGCCCGAATGAGACCTATTCCCAGGGCCTCGAGACGATCAACGAGGATCTGAAGAAGCGCAACGAAAAGCAGATCCAGAAGCTGTGGGAGATGCAGACCTCCCGCATGAGCTGGCCGACCATTGTGCAGCCACTCATTCCGCACGAGTACCGTGCGGAGATCAGTCGTAACGCCCGCTATGCCTACATGCAGGAATACGGGCATGTGATTTCGCGACTGTGGAAAAAGGCCGAGCCCTACGTCGGCGACCCGAAGCCACCTGGTTTCGTCATCGACTGGAAGGAGAAGGTGGCCCTTAAGCCGGAAACACTGCCCCGCGAGCCCATCAACGCACGACAGTCGCTCCCCATTTCGTCCAAGGAAATGTGGGATGCCCAGGAAGACGTGTGGCTGCTGGAACTGTTGCTCGAGGCGGTTGTCCGTACGAACCAGAACGCCACCTATGTCGGTGATTCCATCGTGCGACGGATCGATGAGATCCGGCTGACTGGCGGAAGCGGTGTCAGCTCCGTGAGTGCGGACGCAGCGGCTATCTCATACAGCGGCGAGGGGGGGTACGACGATTCCGGATACGAGGGGTCCGACTATGGAGAGTCCATGTATGGCGGGGGCGGAGCTCCCGGAGGTGCGACGAGGGCATCGGTGAAGTTTGACGTCACCGAGGAGTTCGGCAGGCCGGTTCCGGAGGCGAGTGACGAGACCGACGCAGTGGCTGTCGCTCCGAGTAGTTACGAGTCGGATTACGGCGGCGATTATGCGTCGGAGTACGGAGGGTATGGAATCAGCGCGAATCAGAAGATGAGTCGCTACATCGGGGAAACGGCCGAAGCGGGCTACAAGGAACGTGGCTTCTACATGAGCGTCATCATCGAGCAGGCACACATTCCCGAGTTCCTGGCGGAACTGAGCAGTTCCGACTGGCCGATCCGGATTGGCCGGTTCCATATCGGCCCCAATCCCTATGCGGCCGAGGCCGGTCGGGCTGGAGGCATGGCTTACAGTTTCGGCGGGTACGGTGGGTTTGGTGGCTATGGAGGCGGCGGGTACGGTGAATCCGACTACGGTGAGAGCTACGACTCGGAGAACTACGCCTCGGAGGGCATGGGAGGCTACGGTGGATATGGGGGCGGCTATGGCGGCATGAGCCGCGGTACATTGGAACCGCTCCCCGGCATTCCGACGCCCAACGCGGTTGACCCCGCCTTGCTCGCTCATCCCGATCTGGTCCAGATGGACCTCTGTGGCCGGATTACGATGTACGAACCGGTCACCAACGATGATCTGACCCCGGTTTCGGATGGGTCCAATCCCGAGGAATCTGCCAACACACAGATGGAAACACCGCCTGCAGAAGGCGACGCGGGTGCTGGCGAAGGTCTCGAGGCTGCGGGGCAGCCGGCAGCGACCACCAATGCCCCAGCACCTCAGGGCGCACCCGCCGCTGACGCATCAGCCAACCCGCAGGATGCAGCGCCGATGGCAGACCAGCTTCCGGGTGAGGCCGCCCCAGAGCCGGCACCGGCAGATGCTGTTCCGGAAGGCGGTTAGTTGCTCGCAGATCAGCTTGCAGACAGTCGTTGAGAAACCGCGGCGGGGAGACATCCGCCGGCACACCACACTGAATCAGATTCAACTCTCCGACGGGAGTCCCAGATATGGCCATGAAACTCAAGGGATTTGACTTCAAACAACTGGCCCTGAAGCATGCCGAGAAGCTCTTTTTCGGGTTGATGGCTCTGCTCGCTTTGTTTGCCCTGCTGGGAACGAAGTGGATGCCCTACAACCACGTTCCCGCGGAGATCACTCAGAAGGTCGCCGAGGCGGAGGGCAATATCCAACAGCACTCGTGGCCGGAAGATGAGCAGCAGAAGTTCATCGTGCCTGAGGACGAGACCGTCGAAGCCTTGGTGCGGAACAACATCCGCAAGCAGATTGACCCCACGCGCTACGACTTGGGCATCTCTTTTTACTTCGATCCCTACGCGACCGACGAGACGGTCACGGAACCGCCGTTCATGCCTGTGGAATCGCTGATTGCCGATGCGGGTCGGCTGGTGATGGCCGCCACACCGGACGAAGACCTGCTGGCTGACGCGGAATTGGCCGACGGTATGAACGCTGAGGAAACGGTCGAGACCGAAGAGGTTGATGAGTCGATCCCCGAAGAATTCCGGACGCGCAGCAACGTGACCGCCGCTGGACCAGGCGGCTATCCGGGCGCCGGCCCGGGCTACCCAGGCGCTGGCCCAGGGTATCCCGGTGGCGACTACGCGAGCGAGATGGCCAGCCAGTACATGGATTCGGAGTACGAATTCGAGCAGTATGAGTACGGGAGTTATGAAGGGGGCTACGAAGACGGAGAGAGCCCTTACGGATATGGGGGGATGGCTGCCAGCAATGCGAACGGACGCGGGCTGCGCTATGTCGCCGTCCGCGGGATCATTCCCCTCCGCGAGCAGCTCTTTAAGTACAAGAAGGCGATGCACGTCTCCTTCGGCCAGGCCCGTCAACTGTACGAAGTCATCGACTTCGAGCTGCAGCGACAGAAGATGCAGACCGAAGGTGATCCGTGGGGTGGTGAGTGGGAAGAGACCGACATCGAAATTGCCAAGGAGGTTCTGCTCGATGCGGTGTCCTTTGACCCCGAGGTCGTGAAGGCGGCAGTCACCGACAGTGCGGTCACCATGCCTCTGCCGGGCCTGGTGATGGGCATCTGGAAGAGCCGGGCCACACATCCCCGGCTCGAAGAATTCAAGTTGAGTGACGATGAGATTCAGCAGGAGCTGGAGTACAACCGTCGCCTCGTCATGAAGTACCGTGAAGAACAGGCCACCCTCCCCGAAGAACCCGTCAAGAAGGGCGGGTTCTCCGACATGGTGTACGACAATCGCCAGATGACCTCCGCCCTGATGGGCGAAGGATACGGCTACGGCGGCGAATCGTACGAGGAAAACTACTCGGAAGGCTACGAAAGCGGCTACGAAAGCGGGGCCGCGGGCTACGGACCGCGTGGCGCAGGTGGCAGCATGGCCTCCGCGAGGATGACCGCCGAGCAGCAGGAACTCATGAAGGAACTCTCGGGTGACCTCAAGGACGAGGATCGCGACAAGAAGCTCCTGGAGTACATCCAGACAAACATCGGCGCCGAGGGCGATCTCCTGCTGTTTCGTTACTTCGACTTCGATGTCGAGCCGGGGGCCGCCTATCGCTATCGGGTGCGTCTGCAGCTGCGCAACCCCAACTACGGTCGGCCTATCTCGCAGGTGGGGGGGCTGGCCCATGTGGTGGAGGGTCAGACGCGGACCACGGACTGGAGCGAAGTGACCGAACCGGTGAGCGTCCGTCCCGACGTGGATTTCTTCGTTCAGGATGTCAAACCGGCGCGCGGCATGGCGCTCCCGACTGCCGATCTGCTGGTCTATCAATGGGATCCCGATCTGGGCACAACCATTCGCGCACCGCTCAAGGTCGAATTGGGTCAGGAGATCGGCGGGATCGAGGAGACCCACCAACTGGATCCTGCCAAACAGCGGTACGAGATCGAACCCTACACGTTCAAGACCGGAGATCTCCTGGTCGACTCGATGATGTCCGAGAGCATTCGTTCGAACGACCACCCGGACCTGCGGCTTCCCGCCGGCTCCAAGTCAAATCTGGCCCTCTCTCAGACCGTGCTCGTGGCGATGCGGGATGGCGGACTGGCCGCCATTGATCAGCTCACTCGCGTTAAGGCACTCGAAGCGCGACAGACGGAACTCGAGTATGAGCGCAAGCCGTTTGAGGACTTGAAGAACGCCGAGAAGGCCGTCGCCGCGGAAGGACTCTTCGGCGAATATGGGGCGGAGTACTCCGACTACGCCGGAGGAGAAGGCGGTTACGAGGGAGGCGGGGAGGAGGGCTATGGCTACGGACAAAGCCGAGGCCGCAACACCCTCCGGAGGGGCAGCAGTCGTACCCGGGGGCGAACCCCGACGGGCGGCAGTGGCTATCCCGGCAGTGGGTACCCGGGTGGACGCTCTCCGAGCTCCGGCCGAGGCCCCCAGGGACGTCCCGGTCCTGCGAGCTGATCTTGTGAGTTCGTCGGCGGGCCGAAGTCCGCGAAACCACGGCTCAGGGTTTACGCCCCAGCCCGTCATTGTCAGAGTGCGCACCTTGTCGACTGGCTCGCAGGCAGGGAGGAGTCCCCGTCCTGGACCGGTGTGGGCACCCGTTCGATCCCGAGGTGTCGCACGCCGCCCGGTGGCACTCAGCCTCGCGGTGGGTGCGGATATGTGACGATCACGTTGGTCCGGATGCCACCCCGGGGCGTGAACTCTGCCACCAGCTTCATCTGCCGGGGCTGAGTGACCGCGACCAGATCGTTCAGAATCTGGTTGGACACGTCCTCATAGAACGCACCGTGGTTTCGATACTGCTGCAGATAGAGCTTCAGGGACTTCAGTTCGAAGCAGACGCGATCCGGCGTGTACGTGATCGTCAGCGTCCCGAAGTCGGGCTGCCCGGTCTTGGGGCAGACCGACGTGAATTCGGGACAAATGGTCTCGATCAGGTAATCGCGATCGGGATGAGGGTTCTCAAAGGTCTCAAGCAGCTCTCGGAATGGTGCGGACATTGGCCGGAAATCCACTGAACGTCAGGAAGGTGTCGATCGCCTATTCTGATGATCGTGGGTCCGCCTGGCTATCTCAGGCGGCCATGGATCGCAGAGATCAACGATCCCCGCAAAGCAGTTCGCCGCCTGCGGCGAAAGCCGTGTCCCCCTTGAAGGAAGCAGGGTACCGCCTCTAAGTTCCCGGCAGAATGCGCTCGAGCCATGCCTGTGCCGCCCCAGTCGGACGTCGACCCGCGGCCGGAGTCCTGGAAGACGATGACGGGGATCGCTGCCGTTTCGGTATCGGGAGCACGGCAAACGTCGCGGACGGCGTAGTTCTTGACGAAGTAGCCGCTGAACGCAGCCCACTAGTATTGCGCCAACGCGCCGTCCGCCATCGATACACGCAGCCCATCCACCGACAGACCGTCTACATAAGCCACGGTCGCATATGACGGCTTCCTCGCAAACAGCGTATCCCGTTCATCCCGTGTTGTGCGGCGCCCGCCGACGTGCTTCGTGCGGTCGCTGTAGTCAATCGGCTTGGGCACGCGGAGTGAGATTCCCCGCAGGGCGAGGCCTTCGATCAGGCTCTCGGGCAGGCCTTGAATCAGAAGGCCGCAGCCGCTCGCGATGAGCCGCGAGTCGCCTGGATTGCTCGCAATCCAGCGGCCGAAGGCAGGCGAGGTCCCTGTCTGATTCGCGATTGCCTTTCGGCAACCTACTGCGGCTGACGCCACCCCGATAGCAAAGCGATCGGGTCCACCCGCGATCGTACTGCCGGTGATCGTCGTTAGTCCTCCTCGACAGGCGCAGCCAGCGAGTTTCGTCCCGGCATCGAACTGCTCTGCAGGCTGTGATGGATCACCGGCGTGTAGCCCGCCTGCAAGGCGTTCACGGTGCTCCTCGGAGTGAGGACGACAGCTTCCTCGTCGGCCCTCGGAGACTTGCACTCAAGGTACCCGGCCGGCGTCCAGGCATACAGCCGCTGCTCCCACCACAGGTGCGGCTGGCCACCCTCCACGAGACGTACGAACACACCGTCCGGGAGTCCGCTCAGCGGCGCCGAGAACGTTCGCTGTTCACCAGACGGCAGCAGCCGGTCGTTGTGCAGTTGCGCGTCCACCAGATCGATGCGGCTGTTTGCCGTCAGTCCGTGCTCTGGGTTTTCGGCTGTCCAGGCGGCCTTGAAGCGGTTGTAGTCGGCCCGTCGACATTCGGCACAAGGACGATGGCCGGCCGCGAGGGCGGTTGCCTCGTCGAGGAAGAACAGTTCCGTATACAGGCCCGGTGACATCAGTGTCCGCCTCCGGCCCCGAAACTCAGTCTGGCAGACAATCCACCGCTTGACGCTGCAAGTCTGCCGGACGAGCCGCCGCCGATCGTCATGCAGGCAGCCTCGGTTTCCCATGAACAGTCCGCGATCGCGGACGGCGACAATGCGACTCTCGGGGGTCACGCGATTCTGCAGCGGCATAGTCAGAGACCAGTTGAGACTCGAAGTGGCAACACTCGGGAATGGTAATCACACCCGGTTCACTCGGGGATCAGTTCAATCAGGCACAGTCCCTCGCTCCCCTGGTCCGCCTGCACCCATTTCATCATCAGCAGGACGCGCGTGACCCCGCTAGCTTGACTATCGGCGCCCACGAAGCCGGCAAGAGGTCGCGGCCACGACCCGCAAGGGTGCCCGGCATCCGCGCGGGAGCGAAGCCTTCAGCACTCGATCCCCCCCAGCGGCACTCCCGCCACCCGATGTGGGTTCGTACCCGCGGGCCGAACTCCACTTCCCGTCGGATTCCAGTGTGTGCCTGTCCGGTACGAGTGCCCCTCTGCCCTGCCACTTCACGATCGCCATCTGCACGAGATGCCAGGCGAAGACCTGGCTGCCACCTGCGCCCTCAGCGATCTTCCGAAAAGATCACGATGGACTCTTCCTCGCTGATCGGCTCCTGCAGTTCGGCACTCGCCAGGTGCACGCGCACTCGTGCATCTCCAGCCTCTGCAGCGGTCAGCACGATATCGAAGCTCTGTTCCGTTTCGGTGGCCAATTGATCGATCGGCTCAAACTCAATACCTCCAGCCCGCTCGCGAAAGCGGACGGGTCCCTGAGCGGACTGAAAACGAAGCTGACGCGGGATTTCCACCCACGTGCCGACCTGTCGGGCCGCGGCGGTTCCGCCATTGCGAACAGTCAGTCGCATCGCGACCTCTTCGCCGACGGCAACTGGCCGACCTGCGTGAGAGACATCGACTTTGAGCGACGAGAAACCGATCACCTTCGTCAAGCTGCTCAGCTCCGCCCGATCTCCACGATCGTCCGTGGCGACCACGAGCGAGGTCATGTCGCCTTCGTTGACCGCCAGGTAGCGGGACGTCAGCGTCAGAGACTGCCCGGCTTCGAGCCGAGGAATCCGCCACAGAAGTCGTTGCTGCTGGGGTTCAAACTGACCGGTCGGCAGTGCCTCGCGAAACTGCAGACCCGCGGGGACCTTCTCCTCAATCGTGAGTCCCGAGACGGCTTCGAGTGACAGGTTGGTAATCGTGTTGACATAGGTGGCCTCTCGTCCCACGAACCGGTTCTCGGGGCCATTCCGGGTGACGCGGATCCGCGAGTCGAGCACCTGAATCGGCTTCGCCGACTCGATGTTGACGCCCCCCTCGGCAGACAGCATGGCCCGTTTTTCGAACTGGCCGGACGCGATCGCGAGCAGGCTCAATTCGACCTCCCGGTTCTGACCGTTTGGCAGCAATCCGATGTCATACTCCAGATCGTCGCCGCCGGGATGCTCGAAGCCCTGAGGAATCAGGCTGCGCAACACAACACCGCTCGCCTCGGCGGTGCCATCATTGCTGATGATGAAACGAAACTGGGCCTGTTCGCCAACGCGAACTTCATCCGGACCGTTCAACTCGAACCGGAGCTGCGGGGCCTTGATCATCGTACGGGAGGCGACTTCTGCCTCGAAGCTGACCGTCGCCACACTGCCGATCTGGCCCGCATCGGTGGGGATCACCCGGACGCGAATCGTCTGTTCGCTCCCCGAATCCAGCCGCCCCAGTCGCCACATCAGACGACCGTCGGCCTCGACATATTCTGCGCGGGGATCCGTTCCTGTCAGGTTGGTCCCCAGCGGCACGCGATCCTCGACGAGGACGTTGTTCGCCGGAGAGCGACCGACGTTCTTTACAACAATCGTGTAGACCATCGGCTGACCCAGCACCGCCTGGGGAGGCGCGGTCTTTTCGATGCTGACCTGGGGTTGCTGGGGACCAGAGGGGCTGTCGTCCGCAACAATCCCGTTACCCACGAAGGTCTCAGCGCCCAAGCGAGGGGTGTCGATCATCGGTGCGAGCGTCGGCGACCCGGCATCGTAGCGATCGGGCGTGATCTCCATCTGAGGCAGAGCGTCCGTCGTGGACGAGAGCGTTTCGGGAGCGAGTCCCGCTGGCTCCACAGTGGGGCCGCCCCAGGGCATCGGTGCCGATGGAGTCTGCGCACCTCCCCGAGGCTGAATATCGGGCAAGCCAAGTTCGGGAGCGATCGTCGGCTGGGATTCGAAGGATTCCTCCGCCGCCAGGGTGGGAGTGACCTCTTCAGCGGAGTCGAACGTGTCCGTGTCCAGCAATTCGTCTTCGGCGATCAGCATCAGTTGTCCATCGCTGACCGAAGTTGCGCCGACATCTCCGGACGGCTGCGGCGACGGTTCCGCACTCGAGTCCATATCGAGCGAAAACTCGGCGAGCTCCGGCTCCGGTTCGAGCTGAGCAGTCTCCGGAAAGTCAGGCTGTGGCATAAGCCCCCGTGGCTCCATCGCCGCGGGTGTCTGGATCGCTGGTGGCGCGGCGGACAGCTCGGCGACCGGCGAAAACTCGGCAGTCTCCCCAAAATTGAACGGATTCGGTGGCGTACCAGTATCAGGTCCAGAAACGTCCTCCGCTGGCACAACGAGGTGCGGCCCTGATTCGGCCACTTCGTGATCTTCATGCAACCCCGCCGCCGGCAGGATCTCGCCCGCCGCCGCTTCCTCGGCATCCATTTCTGCCACCGCGTGGACGGCGGTCGCGGGACGCGGGGGAGTCATCAGTGCCGGCCCCGGGTGATCACTGGGAAGGGCCGCCAGTTCGGAAGCCGTGGAGTTCGTCTCTGCCGCACTTTCGAGGGCATTGAGACCGACAAAAGGATCATCGTTGCTGGCGACGGTGTCGCTGTCCAACGCCGGGTCATCAGGTGCCGCAGTGAGCCCTGTGTGAACGCTGCCGTTAGCCTCAGCACCTTCCGGGTCGGCCGGAGTGCCGCCGAACGGGTTGGAGACGTCGGCTGAGACCTCAGTTGTCGAGACGTCGGACACCGACGCATTGGCCGGTTCACGAGTCCCAGCGTCCAACTCCAGGAGACCGGCAAAGGGGTTATCCGTCGGGGCCCGTGCACCGGCAACCTCAGCCGTTGCTTCAGCCGGAGGAGCCTGCCATGCGTCAGCCTGCGCTTCGGGACCGTTGTCGGCGACCGCGTCCGTTGCCGTCCGTGCCTGCTCAGACTGCGGCGGCAATTCGCCACCAAACGTCGACAGGAACGCGTTCGCTGCCTGTGACGATGGAGTTGACGGGACCATCGACAGTTCATCGTCGGCGGTTTCGGAGGCCGCTGAATACTGAGCCGAGTCGACCTCAGTAAACTCGACGGGTTCTGCGGTCGGCAGCCGGATGCCCTCCTGGGCCTGCAGCACGACGAGCACACCAACGCCGATGACACCAGCCAACGCTGTGATCTTCCACAAGGCACTCTGCATGGGATTCCCTTCCCCTGGTTTCACCACCCACATCGATCACGGGAGCAAGCTCCTGTCAACGGCGTCTGGCAGTGGCTCCTGCGTACTGCTTCGCTCACTTCACTCAGTCGGTGAACCACGGAAAATGCCCGCAAACCGCCCATCACCGGGACTGAGTGGGGGCGTGTCTTAGCAAAACTTGCAAAGTGCCGAAAGACGAGTCCTGCGCACCGAACCCGGGAGACGAGGCGTGCTTGCCCGGTGTCACCGTCTCGACCTGGCCATGGCGCCCGCCCGCTGGCCGGTCAGTCGACGAACCCCGAGACACTCTCGTCCTGCCACTTCATCGCCTGATGCATCGGCTCGATCCTCAGAACGACGAAGCCCTTCTGAAACAGGCGAACGGTCCCCGTGGACTGCGACACCGTGATGGCAATGGCGTTGGTGGATTTGGAGATGGCTGCGGCCGCCCAATGGCGTGCCCCGAGTCCCTTCGAAAGAGTGAGTCCGTCGGCAGCCGCATCGAGAATCCGGCCGGCTGAGACGACGGTGCCATCAGACCCAATCACGAAGGCTCCATCGACTTGCGCCAGTTCCTTGATGCTCTCCCGCACGCGTGGGCTGCGGATATTTCGCTCAGATTTGTTGTAGCCTTTGAAGGGATCATGGATTTGCTCATGGGACATCTCCATCACCTTGCGATGATGTCCGACGACGAACAATGTCCCGACCGCTTTCCCTTCGCGGCCCTGCTCTCCGATCTCAACCGCCAGATCCACCACCCGGCGGAGTGTCTCAAGGGGGACCTGGGTCTCAAGCCGCTGCAGATCGCGGGCGGTCAGCTTGGCAAGTCGTTCCGACAGGTTGATGATGCTGAGCGAGTCGACGTTCTCGCGTTCGAACCCGGGATACAGGGCAATAATCTGGGACCCCGTCTGCAGAAAGTCATCCGCGAGGGCTTCCAGCAGGGCCTGGCTGATCTGCACCTGCCGCGTCTGTGGTTCGTGCAGCAGGGCGACGACGTCGACATGATCCTCGCGGGCCGCCTCCTGAACCTCAACCCGGTCCGAGGCCACCAGCAGCCTTCGGGGCTTAATGCTCCGCGAGATTTCGGCGAAATCGTACGCCCGATCCGTCAGCAGCAGGATGACCTCCACACCGAGGCGTGCAGACATCCCACTGGCGGCTTCCAGCAGGCCGGTCATCACCGCTGAAACTTCGACACGTTTCATCCCCGCTCACCTCGCTGACCTGCACGGCACACACACCAGCGCCTGACGCGCGGTGCGGACGTCTCCTCTGGGTCTCGCTATCCCCGAAGAAAAGGGCACAGCGATCCAAGATGACCCATAAATTGCAGAGGACCGCCAGTTTAGGCGATTCGTCAAGGCCGTCAACGGACGGTCTGTCGGGGAGCATCCGGCGACGTCGACGCTCCGGATGGGTCGCGGGAACGTCGCGGCGGATCGGTTACCGGCGGACCTCTTCGGTCCGGTTGGTGACGTTGCGAATCTCGGACCCAGGCCCGTTGAAGCCCACGACCTCTTCGTCAACGTGCGTGGAGCGGGAGATGATCCGGCCCTCCTCCATGTCAAAGAGCACCTTGCCGCGGGCCACTTTCTTGAGGATCTGTGCCTCCTGTGCCGGCTCCTGCAGCGGCGTCAATACGGCGGTCTCGAAGCGAATGGAGACCTGAGAACCATCGACAGAGTCGATCCGATACTGACGCTGCAGTTTCACGGTCCGCTTGAGAGGATTGGTCAGATCCACGCCGACCTGCATTTCGAACGGCTCCTTCCACACCTGACCCACCGCAACGGCTTCCTCGGGCAGAGGGATGAGCAGGTTCATGTCACTCAAGCTTTCGGTCCCTGGATTTGGAACATCTTCCAAGAGCCATTCCATCACATCCGGCCCGCTCAGCGGCAACATTTCACCGCGGGGGGACACCCGCACCCGGGCCATCGGCTGACCGATGGTCTTGAACACACCGACGAACTGTACCGGAGCGGTCTCGGAATCCTGGGTGTCGAAGCGGGTCCACTCTCCGCCATCCTCCGAGGCGCGCATCACCACGCGATCGATCTGAAGCTGCAACACCGCATTTCCGTCGTCATCCACCGAGACGACGCGGTAGTGCTTCCAGGTGGTGGTGCCATAATTGACCTGCTGTTGCGCTTCGCCACGCTTGTAGAAGTCCTGCGACTCCTGCTCGACCGTGTAGTCCACCGTCTGGTCTGGTGTGAAGCGATACCGCAGGGTGTATCGCTCTGCGGCTTCGTCGGCATGCGAGTGCGCACACCAGCGAACCGAGTGAACGCCGCACATCACGGCCGCACACACAACGGCCATCCTCATCAGTCTCAAGTTCGAGCAGGACATCTGCGGGCCTCCCTTCACCACTTGGCTCCACCGTGTACGCGGGAGAATCTAGCAGATGGCCCTGTCGGGAGTTAAGAGGAATCCCCGGGGGGCCCCCTCACCGCTGATAGAGGGGCTGGCCGCCCCATCCCAACTTGCGATGCAGAGTACCGTAGTACGAGTGGCCGGGCAGTCGCACCAGTTGGAAGGACACGTCGGCCCGTTGCACGGTCACGCGGTCTCCGGGCAGAATGGGCCGCTTGATCTGGCCATCAATCACCAGCGTGACACCATCGGCCGGCTCAGCCACGGTCATCACGTAGGACACATCGGCTCGATCAACGAGCGGCCGAATCGTGATTGTATGCGGGCAAAGGGGGGTGACCACGAAGGCTTGCAGGTCCTGCCTGAGAATGGGACCTCCAGCCGACAGGCTGTGGGCGGTCGAGCCGACGGGAGTGCTCACGATCAGGCCGTCGCCGCTGTATGTCGTGACCTGCTCATCCCCAATCCGCAAGTCGACATCGAGCATGGCCAGCGAACCCGCCGAGTCGATGGCCACCTCGTTCAGCCCCAGAAACGTGGCCGTCGTCCCATCGGCGTGAGTATGCAGGCACTCGAACATCAGGTGGTCAACGACGGTGAACTCACGGCGGGCGATCGTATCGAGATTCTGCTCCAGGTTTTCCGGGGAGAGATCGGCCAGAAACCCCAGCCGCCCCAGGTTCACACCCAGAATCGGGATCTGACGCCGATCGAACAGGCGACAGGCGCGCAAGATGGCACCATCCCCCCCGAGCACGACAGCCAGATCGACCTCCAGCTCCTCGGACGCGGGATCCCGTGTCGTGGCGACCGCGACGATCTCGACGCCGGGATGATGCATCAGCGCGGCCTCCAAGTCTGACCGCACCTTCTGGACGCGGCTGGACTGGTCCCGAGCCAGAATCAGGATACGGAGCGGTGCAACTGCCACGGAGGCACTGGGGATGACATGCTCGGTCATGGTTGGCGATTATACACGCCACAAGCCCGAAAGAACGATCGAGGAACACCGACCAGTGAACTACCTGACCCACGGCATCCGCTATCTGGACCGTCCGTACTTCCTCGCGGGGACGGCGACTCCCGACTGGCTGTCGGTCGCCGACCGGCGGGTGAGGCTGCGTGAACGTGGTGTGTCCCCCGTTGCGAGTGCGGCGGATGAACCATTGGCGGCCAGTGAGTTCGCCGCAGGGGTGCTGCAGCACCTCCACGATGATCGCTGGTTCCATGCGACCCGCGGTTTCCACGAAGTCACGGCCGGCATGACACTGCTGCTGCGAGACGACCTCGGCAACGGCGATCGGTGGCGGACGTCCTTCCTCGGCCACATCGTGACCGAGCTGCTGCTCGATACGGTTCTCGACGAACATCACCCGGGGCATCTCGACACGTACTATGCCACTCTGGCCGAGGTCGATACGGACCTGATCGAGGGGACCGTCAACCGGATGGCGCGGGGGGAAACACGCCGCCTGGGCATGTTCGTACGCCTGTTTCTCGATGAGCGGTTCCTGTACGATTATCGTCAGTCTGATCGACTCATGTTTCGGCTCAATCAGGTGATGCGGCGAGTCAAGCTCTCCCCCTTGCCAGCCTCCACAGCCAACGTGCTCGATGCTGGCCTGGATCTCGTGCGTGCCCGGTGGCGCGACCTGTTGCCGACGAATCGGTTTGTGTGGCCTGGAATCTGTGTGCCCGAGGATGAACTCCCATGAAGTACGGACTGAATCTGCTGCTGTGGACCACCGACGTCGGTGCATCGATCTTTCCCCTGCTCGACCAGATCAAAGGCTGGGGATACGACGGCGTCGAACTGCCGGTTTTCGACATGACGCTGAAAAACTTTCAGCAGACAGGAGCGAGGCTCCAGGAGTTGGGCCTCGGTGCCACTGCAGTGACGGTCTGCACGGCAGAGGAGAACCCCATCTCGCCAGACGCGGGCTGCCGTCAGGCCGGCCTGGCACGGCTCAAGAAGGCTGTCGATATGTGTCAGGCCGCGGGGGCGACGCATCTGTGTGGCCCGCTTCACTCGGCCCTGGGTGAGTTCAGCGGCAAGGGACCGACCCCGGACGAATGGAAACGGGGCCAGGAGACTCTGGCACAGGCGGCCGACTACGCCCAACAGGCGAACGTCATGTTGACCCTCGAGTACCTCAACCGGTTCGAGTGCTATTTCCTGAACTGTGCCGAGGACTGTGCCCGGTTTGCCCGCGAGGTCGACCACCCTTACCTCAAGGTGATGTACGATACCTTTCACGCCAACATCGAAGAGAAGTGTCCAGCATCGGCCATCAGGGCGTGTGCCGATCAGCTCGTGCACGTGCATATTTCCGAGAATGACCGCAGCACTCCCGGCGAAGGCGGAGTGGACTGGGACCCGACGTTTGCCGCTTTGAAGGAAGTCAACTACGACGGGTGGCTGATGATCGAAGCCTTCGGACTGGCGCTGCCGGAACTCGCCGCCGCGACCAAGATCTGGCGACGGATGTTCCCCAGCGAAGAACACCTGGCGACCGCAGGTCTGAAGTTCATGAAGTCGCGCTGGGAGGGGTGACCCGTGTACTGAACGGACCGCTGCGCCGGGGGAATGCCCGCCGCTGACAGACTCGATCGATCACTGATCCTCGAGCGTGTCAGCGTCGCTTCTGCGCGACGGAAACTTCACGAGCGTCACGCTGTTCCCGCGATCGCCAAAGTGGACCTCGTCAGAAAAGGCCCGCATCAGCAACACGCCGCGACCACTCGGACGTTCCAGGTAGCCCGGGGTGGTGGGGTCCGGAAGCTTGGCCGGGTCGAATCCGGGCCCCTCGTCACGAATGCCGATCTCGACACGTTCCCGATCGATGCCGACGCGGACATGAATGCGACGGCTCGCGTAAGGTTCCTGGGATCGCCTTTCGTCGGCCAGATCGTGATACAGGTCGGAATTCTGTTCACGCAGGTCTGATGACACTTCGAGATTGCCATGGAAGTAGGCGTTGCTGAGCGCCTCGTCCATGGCAGACGCCAGACGCAGGCATTCGCTCTCATCGAACAGGTAGCGCCGACGCAGCATCTCGCGAATCTCGCTGACACAGGCAGACAGGATGTCGAGATCGTTGTCGAGGACGTATCGCACCTCGGAAAGGTAGTTGAGCAGCCGACGCCGCGACCGCTGTTGGGCCGACGCCGCCAGCAGCCGCGAAACAGTCCCGACCAGGTCGGCAGCCAGCTGCTGCTTCGGGACGTAGCTGGCCGCACCTCGCTCAAGGGCCTCGACCGCGATCTCTTCACTGCCGGCGGCTGTCATCAGCACAACCGGGATCAGCGGATACTCATTCCGGATCACCTCCACGAGTTCCAGCCCGTTCATCTCGGGCATCTGCAGATCCGTGACAACGAGATCCGGTAGATCGGACTCAATCAGTTCCACCGCCTGATGACCGTTCTCGGCGTAGAGCACCGTCCAGTCCGGCACCTTGCCGAGCAGGTTGCCGGCAACACGCAGATCCACGATCGAATCATCCACAACGAGGATGATGGCCATGAGGCGCCTCTGTCCTGACAAGGAATAGGATTCCCAGCTCACGCCGCGACAACACTTGCGTCAACGAAGACGCCTCCTGACCGACCGGCCGCGCCTGGGTCGCCGCCGCAGACGCTCGCCGCCCGAAAGCCCTGCGCCGTTCGTCCACACGCAGGCCAAGTCAGCGGATCAAGCGATCACTGGAAGGCGAGCAACTCGCCGGCCCGGCCGACACGCCACTCGCGTCTACTCGTTCTGCTCATTGAAGCACGGGCGAGGTCATCCAGCAACCGAATGATGCCGGTCTTTCCACTTCACCGTCAAGTTGCCGGGCTCGCACAGCAGTTCCGATCTCAATCGGCAGCTCCATGCACCATCCGATTGAAGACGGCCGGATCGAACCGATCAGGTCGCGCGTCCTGCAACACCTGCTCGAGCAGCGACTCATCACTGGTCTCGACCGCGGGTTCTGGGGCGGACATCTCCCTGTCCCGACTGGCCTGGGATGCGACCGGCACACCTGACGGCCCTTCCCGGTCGCGGACCGCCGCCTGCACCCACGTCTGCAGCAGGCGGAATTGATCTGCGGCCCGCGGGCCTGCCGGCACCGTATGATGGCTGTCGGGTCTTTCCCCGTTAGCCGCCAGGAGCAAGGGACTCTGCGCGGGTTGTTGATGATCGACCAATGCCAGTACCGCGGACAGATTTCGCTCGGTATAGACACGATGCCCACTCGATCCGAGTCGCACGGGCATCAGCCGGAAGCTGCTGCTCCCCGCCGCACCGTGGCAGCCGGCACTCCCGCAGCGATTCATCACCAGTGGCTGGACCTTGCTGACAAAGTCGCGAGCGGTCTCGGGCGCCAGTCCCCCGAGCGATTCGACGCTTCCCGACTGAAACCCGTCACTCGTTCTGCGCAACGGAGGTGCAGGGGACTCGGCGTCACGATCGAGCTGCCCCACCTTGGAAATCTCAACCAGAAGATCGCGCGCCTCCTGCCGCTCAGGTTCCAGTCGCAGGGCAGCCGTCAGTTCGTCGCGTGCCGCGCCATACAGACGATGCGCAGCACACCAGCGTGCCAGCGCGACGAGGTCGGCCGCGTTCGGCTGTTCCATCCCCCGCCGCAGCTTTTCGTAGGCATCGAGCAGGCTGACCGCAGTGAGGCGGACCTGTTCAAACGGCACAATGACGCTGCCATTGGCCACTTCGACCAGGTAGCCCCCGGGCCTGTCCTCGATGGCCCCCTGCAGTACCCGCCCGTCGCGCAGGACGATGACGTTTTGCGGCCGGCTTTCGACCGCAGCCGGATTGGCAACATCGGGAGTCACCACGGAATCCGAGGTGTCCTGGGCACCAATCGGGCCCGAGAACCACGGCAGCACACAGACGGCTGCGATCAGCGCACGGCACACAGGACCATTGCGGGCGTTCACTCATGTCCTCCCTGATCTGGAACGCGGGGATAGCAGACCGTACGTCGCCGATCGAGGAGAGGTCAACCCGGAGATTCGCCGGCGACGGCCAACGCCTGGACGAGATCGATCGTCCCCTCGTAGAGCGCCCGCCCCACGATCGCCCCCGTCAATCGCGGCTCGCTGCGCGAGATTTCGACCAGACGGACCACATCCTCCAACGTTGTGACGCCACCCGAGGCAATGACCGGCATCCCCAGCGAGGCCAGTTCCTGCAGGTCCCGCAGCGTGCCGGCATCGACACCCTGCATCATCCCGTCATTGGCGATATTCGTGTAGATGACGGCGGCCAACGGCACATCGGCAAACTGCCGCACCAGATCCCGGGCGGGTGTCGCCGACACGTCGAGCCAACCCTCCGTAGCCACCATCGAGTCTCGCGCGTCCACGCCCAGTGCGACGCGCGCCGGAAACCGGTGTGCGATCTGCTCAAACCATTCAGGCTGCTTAAGCGCCTGGGTCCCGATGATGACACGGTCGATCCCCACATCGTCGAGCATCAGTCGCACGGCATCGTCGCCCCGCAACCCGCCTCCCATCTGGCAGGGAACATCCACCGCGGCAACGATCTCGGCCACAATCGCATGGTTGACGGGCCGTCCCGCCTTCGCGCCGTCGAGATCGACGAGGTGGATCCGTTGGGCACCCTGCTCCGCCCACTGCCGGGCCACGGCCACCGGATCGTCTCCGAAGACTGTCTCCTGTGCGTAGTCCCCCTGGCGAAGCCGAACGCACTTGCCTCCCCGCAGATCGATCGCCGGTATGATTTCCATGGACAGTCCGTGACTTGTTGACGCGTGAGCACTCAGATGCCGATCGCGAGACCCGGGTTTACGGCATGAAGCCGCTGCGGACCACATCTCGCGAGCTTAGCTCATCGTTGCGGGGGTCGTCGATGGCCAGCACCAGCCGCTGCCGCGGCGTCAGACCTGCGACCGTCTCCGGCCTCAGGAGGCGTTTCTGGTACTGTTGCTGCGGCTTGTCCGCACGGCAGTAGAAGGCGTGCATCGCCGTGCGAGGACGATCGGTGCGATTCGGCAATCCCCCATGCCAGACATGCGCATTCATGACAACGACATCGCCGGCCGCGCCCGTGATGATCACCTCCTGCGGATGAGTCGCCGCAGGATCGTCCAGAACTTCCTGGGGGAGTCGTCCCCAGCGGTGCGAACCGGGAATCACACGCAGCGGTCCATTCTCGTTCGTGAAGTCATCGAGCATCCACACGGTGTTGCAGACCCAGTCACCTCGCTCATCGGGGAGAGCCCCCATGTCGCAGTGCAGAGGTTGCCGGGTTGAGCAGCCCGCGTTGACGCTGCGGACATTCAGACTGCTGAGCTTGAAGTTCGGCCCCAACACCCTCTCGACCCACTGAAGCAGTTGATCTTCGGCAATGACGTTCCGAAAGACGTCCCCCTTGTCGACAAGGTTGGCCAGTCGCCGACAGTCCGGCTCCTGGCGAAACTCCGCACCGGCAAGGACTCCTTCGGCGGCGAACAACGCCTCGACCTCCAGCGTCAGCTGCCTGAGCAGCGCGGGCTTGATAAAGCCGGACAGCATTACGAAACCCGCTTCCTCAAGTTGATGCGACAGGCGATCCGGGACCATTAGCGGCAACCGATTTGACGACAGGCGGAGCGACGGATATCCTCACACTTCCAATTCTGTCGTCCCGGCAGGATTCTGCCAGTCCAACTCGAAAGTCTGAGGTTGTCGGTGTTGTCTACTCACCGGATCATTGCTGGTGTGCCCACGATTATCGTCCCGCGGCTGCGGAGGCGACACTGAGGGACTTTGCGAAACCGTTTCCTGACCCTCAGGTCCCTCGACCTGGGGGTTTTTTTGTTGGGACATCGTCTCGCCTGAAAGCCGAACGAGCACTTCCGAGCAGGTCTGCCCGCCGACTTCACGGACAGGAAAACTCACGAAAGCCCGACGTCCTCCATTCGATTCCGCGGATGCTCTCTGCCTGTTGAACCCTTACACTGACCGGTGCTCGTCGAAGGCCGAACGCTTATGCATATCCAACTCTACGACACAACGCTCCGCGATGGCAGCCAGGGGGAAGGAGTCAACTTCTCCGTGCAGGACAAGCTGCTCATCACCAGGATGCTCGACGCGCTGGGCTTTGACTTCATTGAGGGTGGCTTCGCCGGGTCCAATGACAAGGATACCGAGTACTTTGAGCAGGTCCGCGATCTGCCACTGAAACACTCGAACATCTGCTCGTTCGGGATGACTCGCCGCCGCGGCGTGGGGCCGGAGACCGATGTGGGCATCCAGGCCCTGCTCGGTACAGGGACTCCCGCCTGCACCCTGGTCGGCAAGACCTGGGACCTCCATGTGACGGAGGTCCTGCGCGTCGACCTGCAAGAGAATCTTGCGATGATCCGCGACTCAGTGGGCTATCTCGTCAGCCAGGGGCGACGGGTGATTTACGACGCGGAACACTTCTTCGATGGTTACGCCGCCAATCCCGAGTACGCGCTGCAGACCGTGCAAGCCGCCCGGGACGCCGGTGCGGAGATCATTGTCGCCTGCGATACCAACGGCGGCTCGCTCCCCGAACGCATCGTCGAGACGCTCGAAGCCGTGCGCACACAACTCCTTTGCCCCGTCGGCATCCACTGCCACAACGACTGTGACGTTGGCGTCGCCAATTCCCTGGCTGCGGTCAGCGCGGGGCCGTGCAGGTGCAAGGCACGATCAACGGCATCGGCGAACGATGCGGCAATGCCGATCTGATCAGCATCGCGGCCAACCTCGCCCTCAAACAGGGACACGAGGTGCTGAACGGCCTTGGCGTGCGTCGTCTGACCGAACTGTCTCGATATGTCTACGAACTGGCCAACATGAATTTCCGGTCGAACCAGGCCTTCGTGGGACGTAGCGCGTTCGCTCACAAGGGGGGCATGCATGTGCACGCCGTCAACCGGATCGCCTGCAGTTACGAACACATCGAGCCGGAGCGGGTCGGGAACGAACGCCGCGTACTGGTGAGCGAGCTGTCCGGCCGTTCGAACATCGTGGCCAAGACCACGAAACACAAGCTCGATGAGGACCCCGACCTCATGCAACGGATCCTCGACCGCGTCGTGGATCTGGAGAACGAAGGCTACCAGTTCGAAGCGTCCGAGGCGTCGTTCGACCTGCTCGTCAAGAAGTGTGCGGGCACCTACGAGCCGCGATTCCAACGGATTCACTACCGGGTGAACGTCGAGACAGCCGGGCAGACTGAACCGCTGACCGAGGCCACGGTCAAACTGAAGATCGATGGCGATGGGCCCGTGAGGCTCGAAGTGGCCGAAGGAGATGGCCCGGTCAATGCACTCGACAACGCCCTCCGCAAGGCGCTGATTCCAACTTACGCGAACCTCGAACGCATGCATCTCGTCGACTACAAGGTGCGGGTCATCAACTCGGCAGAAGGGACGGCCGCCCGGGTCCGGGTGGTCATCGAGAGTGCCGACGACCGCGATGTCTGGAGCACGGTGGGAGTCAGTGAGAACATCATCGAGGCGAGTTGGCTGGCCCTCGTGGACGCCGTGGAATACAAGCTGTTCAAAGATGAAGGAGAAATCGGCGAGCACACCGGCGCGTGATCCGGGGCGGTCCCGCCTGGCATCAAGCCCTGCATGCCACAGCTCGGCTCACTGACCTGGGCCATTGACCTGTCACGCCGACGGACGAGCCGCGAGGAAGAGCGCACCGCGCGGGCGGCATCGCCACGATGTGTCTGCCCAGTTGCTTCCACTCGCTACTGTAGCGTTCCCAACATTTGCAAAATCGCTGACCAAAGATGACAGACATCCCCAAACAGTACGACCCACTGGCTGCCCAGAACCGCTGGTTCCCCTATTGGGAAAGCCGGGGCGATTTCAATGCGGACCCGGATCCGGACCGACCGCCGCACACCATCATGATTCCGCTCCCGAATGTCACGGGAGCCCTGCACATGGGGCATGCCCTCAACGGCACCTGCCAGGATCTGATCACGCGCTGGCGGCGAATGCAGGGATACGAGGCCCTGTGGATGCCCGGCACCGATCATGCGGGCATCGCCACCCAGGCCGTCGTCGAACGACGGATGTTCGAAGAAGAGGGCCTCACGCGTCACGACATCGGTCGCGAAGCCCTCGTCCAGCGGATCTGGCGCTGGAAGGATGACTACGAGACACGCATCGTCGCCCAGTTGAAATCCATCGGTGCCAGTTGCGACTGGCGCCGGATCCGTTTCACTCTCGACGAGGTCTGCAGCCGGGCCGTCCGTCGCACTTTCTTCAAGATGTTCTCGGACGGCCTGATCTACCGGGGCAAGCGGCTCGTCAACTGGGACGTCCATCTGCAGACAGCCGTGGCCGACGACGAAGTCTTCCACGAAGAGACCCAGGGACACTTCTGGACGTTCAATTACCCGGTCGTCGACGCCGAGGGCCAAACCACGGGAGAGACGATCCGCTTTTCGACCACCCGGCCTGAGACCATGCTCGGCGACACCGCCGTCTGTGTGCACCCGACCGATGAACGCTACACACATCTGGTGGGCCGGCAGGTCCGCATCCCTCTGAATGGCCGGCTGATCCCGATCATCGCCGACGGGCTGCTCGCGGACAAGGACCTCGGAACAGGAGCCGTCAAGGTCACGCCGGCGCACGATCCCAACGACTATCAGTGCGGTCTGCGCAACGGCCTGGCGATGATCAACATTCTCAATTCCGATGGCACCATCAACGCAGAAGGTGGGGAGTGGCAGGGGCAGGATCGCTATGCCTGTCGCGAATCTGTCGTTCAGCGAATGACGGAACTGGGCCACTTCGAGCAGGCCGAGGATCGGATCATCCCGATCATGCACAGCGACCGCTCGAAGACGCCGATTGAACCTTACCTGTCGGATCAGTGGTTCGTCCGCATGGGTGAAGGCAATGACGGCAAGCCAGGCCTGGCCCAGATGGCGATGGACGCTGTCACTGACGGCCGCGTACGGTTCTATCCGTCGCGGTACTCGAAGACGTACCTCGACTGGCTGGGTGAGAAGCGGGACTGGTGCATCAGCCGGCAACTCTGGTGGGGACATCAGATTCCGGTGTGGTCTGCCAGCGGAGCCCCGGCACGGGAGTTTCTCAGCACTCACAACGTGGAGGTCAAGGAAGGTTCCCCGAGACTGGAGTTCCCACTCAACGGTGCAGGCAATGCGCTTGCCGGTGAATGGTCCCTCGCGGAGGATGGGGAGTTCAGGGTTCTGATCTGCGTGACCGTCGGCCGAGAGGATCTGGAGTCGGATCTCGAACGCAGAGGTTTCCGGCGCGATCCCGATGTCCTCGACACCTGGTTCTCGTCGGCGCTGTGGCCGCATGCAACACTCGGCTGGCCCGATCTCGAACACAATCCGCCACTGGATGCCGCCGAAGTCGCGAAACAGGCAGGGCGTCCTGCCACCGACGTGAACGCCACGTCCGCTGGCGGTAACGAAGTCCTCGACTATTTCTATCCCGGCAACGTACTCATCACCTCGCGGGACATCATCACCCTGTGGGTTGCGCGGATGGTGCTCACCGGCCTGTACAACCTGGGAGATGTTCCCTTCCAGCACGTGCATGTCCATCCCAAGATCCTCGACGGCTTCGGGCAGACGATGTCCAAGTCGAAGGGAAATGGTGTCGACCCTGTCGATCTGATCGCCAAGTACGGGACGGATGCGGTCCGCTTCAGCATCGCTTCCTTCGCGGGTGAAACACAGGATGTGCGTCTCCCGATCGCCTACGAGTGTCCGCAATGCGAGACACTGATCCCGCAGACGCTCGAACACCAGAAAGCGAAGCCCGACGGAGGCGTCAAACCGACCGTCTTGTGCCCCCAATGCAAGACCGGCTACCAGTACACTTCGCCCGGATATGACCCCGATCCCGACGTCCCGGTCGCGCGGATGGTCAGCGAACGGTTCGAGTATGGGCGTAACTTCTGCAACAAGTTCTGGAACTCGGCCCGGTTCGCCATGCTCAACCTCACCGGGTATGAGCCAGATGACGTCGCTCCGGACCAGCTCGCCATGGAGGATCGCTGGATTCTGTCCCGGCTGTCGACGGTGGTCCGGCAGGTGGATGAGAGCCTCGGACGATATCAGTTCGATTTCGCCACGCGAACACTGCGCGAGTTCACGTGGAACGAGTTCTGCGACTGGTACCTGGAGATGATCAAGCCGCGACTGAGGGACGAACAGACTCGTCCGGTGGCCCAGCGCGTGCTGCTGGCCGTGCTCGATACCCTCGTGCGGCTGCTGCAACCATTTACGCCCTTCATCTGCGAGGACATCTGGCAACGACTGCGGGAGATTGCACCGGAGCGATCCCTGCCAGCATGCGAAGCGCAAGGTCCGGTGCTGGTCCCGCAGCGACCAGAAGAGGCCTGCATCGTTGCGAGCTGGCCCCGGCTGCCGGATGCCTGGCGAGATCCTTCACTGGAACAGCGGTTCGCGAGGCTGCAGGAGACCATCGTCGCCGTCCGCAACGTGCGGGCCGTCTACAACATTCCCCCGGCCACCCCGATCAGGCTGTTGATGCGAACGACCGAGGACATGCAGTCCGTGGCGGGCCAGTTCGACAATCTGGCCAAGGCGGTGCTGGAGGCCGCGGGGGCCGACATCGAACGTCCCGCCGGCGCGGCCAGTTTCTCGCTGGGTGACGCGAGTGGCTACATCCCGCTGGAAGGGCTGATCGACCGTGCTGCCGAACTCGACCGTCAGCAGAAGGAAGCCGAAAAGCTCCGCAAGCATATCGCCGGCCATGAGGCGAAACTGGGCAACGAGAGCTTCGTGAGCAAAGCTCCCGAACAGGTCGTCAGCAACGTCCGCGATACCCTCGCCGCGCTGAAGGAACAGTTGACGCGTGTCGAGGACATCGTTGCCGACCTGTCCTGATCGGTCGCACGGCGACCATCCCCGGGAGTCATTCGGACGGCGGAAGGTCGCCGAACGTTCCAGGGGCGATGTCATAGAACTCGGTCAGCGGCACACCATCCCGGATGACAGCCGCCTGCCGTCGACTGTCCGGCGGGCGGGGCGTTAGTGAGTCCCAGCTATCCGCGCACCGACGAAAGACCAGCACATGCCGGACGTCGCGGCCCGTGGTGTCGTCGAAGGCTCGCAGCGGTACGCGCAGTACAGGGGACTGAGTCTGGAGTTCCTGCAGTTGAAAGGGATGCAGCACTGGGGCCACATCGACGGGAAAGTCTGACTCGCCGACATCCGCGGCGATGTCCCGAATAATTGACCGCGTCACGCTGTCGCCCCAATAGGTAACTTCAAACCCCAGGCGACTGGCTCCCGACAAGCCTCCTACGAGCAGGTTGTAGTAGCTGAGCTGGACGGGGTGCATGGCGATCACCCCACAGGCCTGCAGCAGCAACAACGTCGTCAGGGCGACGACGGCGCGACTCCTCCCCCAGCGAGTCGAGATCCACTGCCACAGCGCCGCGCCCCCGCAGCCGATCAGGACTCCCCAGAGCGGAAAGACCATCAGAAACAGCCGGGTCCCGTCATACATGGTGATGCCCGGCAGGGCAAAGAACAAGAGGGGCCACAGGACACTGAGCAATACCAGTTCGATGCCCGCCGGATTCGGCGTGAGGCGACGGGGGACGGCAACAGGTGCCTCGTCGATGGCAGTCTCGGGTGCAACCGGCCCCGTATGCCACCGGTGTCGCGTAAGGACCCCCAGTATCCCCAGAAGTTGCAACCCGACAGGGACCGTGACGCCGAACATCACCAGCGGATAATGCCACGGAACGTCGGTGTCGGCCCATTTCTGTCCGGCGTACCAGCAATACAGCGTCTGCCTGTTGGTCGCTCGGCCGAAGTACTCGGCAAGATGCGCGAAGGGATCGAGCCAGAGCCACGGCCAGCCCACAAAGAATACGGCCAGTCCCGTCCCCCCGAAGACCACCAGCGGCAGGATGGCGCGGAGCTTCCAGCGCCCGAGTGCCCAGACGGCGATCGGGATCGGCAGGAGCACGGCCTGAATCTTGGTCAGCAGCGTGAGACCGAGGAGGAAGCCCGCCAGCACCATGTCCCGCCCGCGCACCCGTGTCCCCGTCCAGCGATCGGCAACGAACAGGACCGTCGCTGCATACATCAACCCCAATGATGTCTCGAGAGCAGCCAGATGGGCATGCGCGAACAGGCGGGGCATGAGGAGCAGACTGACCGCCGCGATCCCGCCGGCCATCCTGCCATACCATCGCGACGTGACTCCGCCGATCAGCAGGACAGTCCCGGCGAACGCAAACGCGGAGGCGACGCGTCCACAGGTGACGACAAGCAGGTCCGGTGGCAGCTCGGGCTTCAGCACCGGGCGCGAGAGATCGTGCGCCAGCCCAATCAGCAGTCGGCCCAGGGGGGGATGATCGGGATTGTAGCCCGGCGCCCCGAAGACCTCTTGAATACTGGCCGGATGCAGAAGTCCCAGGCCATACGTCCGCATGGCCCGCAGATGATAGACACCCATCTGGACGTTGAATGTCTCATCGAGCGTCAGTCCGGGCCCTTCCCCCAGTTGGCCGACGGCGCCGGTGGCATCGAGCGTGCCGATGACCGCTGCTGCGGCGACAACCGCGATCAGCAGGGAGAGTAGCCACCCCTGTGCTGCGGGGCCGGCTTTCGGCATATCCGGTGGGCTGAGCATGAAGGGCGCGTCCGGTCACTGTGACACTGTCCAGCGACGTCACCCATTGTACGCGTCGAGGGAGTCGGGCGCATAACGAAAGGTGTTTCGCACGCGCGGCCGGTTGTCGACTCACCGGATCTGAGCTGCCCCTTCCTGAGTGGACCCACAGAGCGGAGAGCTTGTTGGTCCGGGACGAGCCGGCGGCCTGCCGCACGCACAAAACACCTTCGAGCCGATCGACGAGCGATCAGCGTATATCGATTACGAGTCCCTTCACCGGACCATCAGCACAGTCCCTGGTCATGGTTGACCACTGATGGTGCGTCCGGTAATCGGCCTCCCTGCCGGTGAACCGGTCGGCGGCTGCGCCCTCCGAGCGAAGCCGGTCCCGACCGGGTTTTCTTCCTCGTGAAATCACCAGCTCTAGGCGAGCTGCTTCTTGCGACCGACGAGGGTCCGAATCCGCTCTGCGAGCAGGGCGGCGTCGAAGGGCTTACGGAACGTCTCGTTGAAGATCGTCCGGTCGAAGCCACTCGCGTTGTCGTCATCGCTCAGCAGTCCGATCAGCACGGTGTCCGTGTAGTCGGCGTTCTTCTTCAGGTTCTGAGCGATCATCAAGGCTTCGTTGCGTCCCATGGCGAAGTCGACGACCACGGCATCGGGATGCAGCGATTCGGCCTGGATACCGGCTTCGAACCCACTCGCGGCGAGTTCGAGCTTGAAGTCTTCAGGCGAGATCATTTCCTGCAGACCGGCGCGGACCTGTGAGTCGACGCCGACGAGCAGCAGCTTGCCCATCGCCTCGTCTTCGAGTTCGCCCAACGGCATCCCGTGTTCCTTGAGGAACCGGATCAGGTGTTCGCGCGGAATTCGGCGATCCTGTGAGCCGGGGATCCGGTAGCCTCGAAGGCGGCCGGAATCGAACCATTTACTGACGGTGCGCGGGGCAACCTTACAGATCTTGGCAACTTGACCAGTTGTGAAGATCGTCCTCATTGCGGGCTCTCCAAATCACATGTTTCTGGGTCAGAGGGTGCGTCTTTCCCTCCGGATCTTCACCCCTAGGACGATGGCTGGCTCTCCGTGCCGTTGGGTCCTTGGCATAAACCACCGTTGTCTGGGTCGGGGCAGTCTCAGGTTCCGGATGAAATCCGATGGAACTTTGGCCGCGCCGACCTAACCAGGGGCCGTCGTGACCAAAGGACTGTGCGCCGTCACTGAAGTCAGCGGCGCCGCGTGACACAGGATATCTGCTCGTCCACAACGTATGGACAGACAGGGATCCTGCCCTGCGGGGAGCGGACCGGAAGCCAACACGAGGCGTCTTGCCCCGCGGCCGGTCAATCCGAAAAAGCCCATCCCCCCTTGACGGTGCGTCGTCACTGTTGATGACATCTTGCCATCAGTGGATCACGTCGACCCACTAGTTTCGCACGGAACCGTCTGACCTGTACTATCGTCGCCAGCACTTCAACGACTTTAGGTCGTTCGACCGATTACCCGGTCCGTAGGGGCCGAAGGTGCCGCAGCGGAGCCATCGATGGCACCCGGGAGTCCGTCCACGCCAATTGTACGTCTCGAAACGCCCGCGCGATCGCGGAATTCCGTGGAATCGCGCAAATCCCCACCTCTGCAATGCTAGCGTCTCTCGACGGCTGCCCGGAAACCCGCACAACGCATCGATCGTCCACGATGGAACGGCTGAACCGGACATGACGACGAGAATCGGCGCCTCCTGCCGCAGTCGGCACTGCCAACCGCCCACAGAGGCCGCTGGCACCTACGAGTCCGCCGGCGGGCAGGCTTCCACGTCCGCAGCATTGAGACAGGCCATCTTGAAATACAGGCCCTGCGACTCGCAGTCCTCGCGGTAGCCTGCGGGCATCGCCTGCTCCGTCGCGTCATCCCATTCGACAATGTACTTCAGAGCGCTGCCGCTGCCGCTCGCTTCCGAGACCGTGCCCGTCCAACCCGCAATGACGACCTCGGGATTCTCGGGCAACGTGACTCCGGCTTTCACGCGGATCGGGGCACCCGCTTTCAGCTTGCTCGATTTCTTCTGGGCCATTTGAGCGTCCTGAACGGTCGGCCAGCACTGATGCGATTCGATCTGCAACTGTCCGCCATCGCATTCTCGACCGGCTCTGTAAAGCCTTGATGAACGCGCAGCTTAGGAAGATTTCCCACGAACATCCAGCGCCAGATCCTGCGACGACCCAAACCCCGGAGTCTCACCGACAGCGACGACTGATCACGCACAGAGATGCCCGTTCACTTCCCGCGGGGGCCGTGAATGTACACAATATCGCGATGGCACTCCCCCTCAATCAACGGCAGATCGCGAAGTTCGACGCCGACGGTTTCCTCATCGTCCCGGGGCTGCTCAGCACCGAGGAAGCGGCACTGCTGCGCAACGTGGCCGTCGCCGATCGCGAACTCGCGGAGTCTGCCTATGGACGACGCGACTCCACCGGGCAGATCACAACGCTGTCGGTCCGCAACGAATTGAATGACGACATCTACAGCGCCATCGCCCGCAGTGAGCGTGTCGTCGGCACGATGTCGACCTTGCTGCGGGGTGAAGTCTACCACTGGCACCACAAGCTCAATCTCAAGGAGCCGCGCGTCGGCGGTGCCTGGGAATGGCACCAGGACTACGGGTACTGGTACGACAATGGCTGCCTGCTGCCCGACATGGCGAGCTGTATGATCGCCATCGATCCGGCAGACCGGGCCAATGGCTGCCTGCAGGTCCTGCAAGGCTCGCAGGTCATCGGGCGGATCGACCACGGCAAGACCGGTGATCAGACCGGGGCGGATCTGGAGCGCGTGGACGTCGCTCTCAAGCGATTCGAGCTGGTCCACGTCGGAC
Source organism: uncultured Planctomycetaceae bacterium (assembly GCA_963715185.1). Taxonomy (GTDB): domain Bacteria; phylum Planctomycetota; class Planctomycetia; order Planctomycetales; family Planctomycetaceae; genus CAVPPT01. The sequence goes on along the minus strand of CAVQRG010000001.1, from coordinate 662,128 downwards.
TGAATGCCGGTGATGCCGTCTTCTTCCACGCCAATCTCCTCCACCGCTCCGACCAGAACCGCAGTGAGCAGCCCCGCTGGGCACTCATCTGCTGTTACAACACCCGAAGGAACGACCCCTACAAGGCATCACGACACCCCGGCTACACCCCACTGGGTGTCTGGCCGGACGAACGAGTGCTGGAAGTCGGTCGGGCCCAGTGGTCGGCCCTGTCTCAGAGCGAGTGTCGCTCTGGTGGTCCGGGTTGACCGGGTGTGTCGTGATCGCACACCAGTGCGTGTCGAGAACTGACCACAGCAACACGTATCGAACGCCCCCCATGGGGTTCTGTCGCCGCGACGGAATCGCCGTCGATACCGCTCATCCGCCCCTTGGGCATGGCCACATCGTGCACCCGCTACGAACAGGGCGCGCGAATCGCGGTCAGGAGACGGGCGTCAGACAGACCGACGCCTTTCGCGTGGCATCGCATTTGCACAGCGGTTCCCCGTATCCTCGACCCGAACCGCCTCTTCGGCCGGGTGAGCATTGCGTCCCGGATTCCCGCCGAGTGGAGAACAGCGATGAGTTCCATCAGTCCCTGGTTCGGAACGGCCAAACTCCTGAGCGATCTGCGCGACGCCCGTGCTCAGATCGAAACGAAGCAGGCCTCGGTCGCCGTTGCCGCAACGCCAGATGACCAGAAGCTGCGGGAGGTGACTCAGCAGTCCAAGGAGCGGGTGCCCAGCAAGGGCTAGCTGAGATCGGTCTGGTGTCCAGGAACCTGACGGTCGTCGGACGTTCCGGATGCCTGGGGGCGGAAGAAGCTCATGGACTGCACCACCACCGTCTTGCGCGGGACGAGTCTGGCGGCCAGCGTCATGAAGTAGTTCATCCACCCAGGGACGTAGTACTGGCGATGTTTCTCCAGCCCTGCGAGGCCTGCGCGCACGACCTCTTCGGGAGTCTGAGAGCGGTGTTTGTTCAGCCACCCGCTCATGCCAGCCGAATCGAAGAACTCAGTCCGGGTCGTGCCAGGACAGAGGGCCATGACAGTCACGCCACATTGACGGGCCTCGCCCCACAGTGATTCGCTGAGGTGCAGGACATACGCTTTGCTCGCCGCATAGGCCCCCATGTACCCGACGGGCTGAAACCCAGCCACGGAGGCGACGTTGATGATTCCCCCCTCCTGACGTTCCAGCATCGGCGGAAGGAGCAGGTAAGTCAGTTCGGTCAGTGCGGTGACGTTGACGGCCAGCAGTTCGCGAAGACGTTCGAGGTTGGAGTGCTCGATGGTAGCGACGTGGCCCAGACCCGCGTTGTTCACGAGCAGGTCAATCTGCAGGCCGCTCTGCTCCAGCGATTCCACCAGGCGGCGCGGCGCGGAGGCATCACCCAGATCGCAGCCCATGATCTGACACCGAGTGCCGTGCCGCCGATCGAGCTCGCGGGCGAGCTCCTCCAAACGGCCTTCTCGACGCGCGACGAGCACAAGATGCATGCCCCGTGCCGCCAGCTGACGAGCGAACTCCGCACCGATCCCCGACGATGCACCGGTAATCAGTGCCCAGCGATCCGCATAGGTGAATGCCACCAGCCCATCCTCTCCCGATGCACAACCTGCTGAAAGGAATGCTTACCGTGGGATCGTAGCAGACACTTGAGGGTTTCGAGAGGCTCGACGACGGCAGGGCGGTTGATTGTCGTGGTCAGGTCGTCATCATGTTTGTCAGCAAGGGCTCCACCTGGGGGAGAGCAGCATGCAAACACTCACACGCGATGAGGCACGCGAAGTCGATCGGCGTGCGCTCGAAGAGTACGGCATCTCAGGGCTGATCCTGATGGAGAACGCGGGTCGGGGCTGCGCGGACCTCCTGAACAGCCTGGGCGTCAGTGGGCCTGTCTGCATCTGCTGCGGCAAGGGAAACAATGCCGGCGACGGATTCGTGATCGCGCGTCACCTCGAAGCACAGGGCCTGGCCGTGCACGTACTGCTGCTGGCCGCTCCCGACGACCTGCGCGGCGACGCGCAAGCGAACCTGCGCATCCTGTTGCAGGCGGGAACGCCGCTGACAGTGCATCCGGCAGACAACGAGATCCGCCGAGAACTGGAAGAGGCCGAGTGGGTCGTGGATGCCCTGCTGGGCACAGGTCTGCGGGGCACCGTCCGTCCCCCCTTGGCCACGGTCATTGAGAGCATCAACGGGGCCGGACGCAAGGTGCTGGCCGTCGACCTGCCGTCTGGCATGGACTGCGACTCGGGAGAACCCTGGGGCAGCTGCGTCCGGGCGGATCAGACAGCGACGTTTGTAGCCCCCAAGGCTGGGTTCCGCTCTCCAGCATCAAAGGCCTGGACGGGGCGTGTGCATGTGCTGCCGATAGGCGTTCCCCGAGCCTTGCTGGCTGCCTACAATTTCTAGCGCCGTCCGAGCGCGGGATGCGACCTTGCTGTTGAGAAACCGAATCTTTCCAACATCAACATGTCTCCCGACGTAGATCGGTGTATGCAGGGGCATAATCAGGTCGATTGAGACACCCTTTTCGCCAGGGCAGGCCGAAGCCGGTGTCTCGACTCTAACTTCCTACCGACTCAAGGAGAACTTCCCATGAAAGGTCCGCTCTTTACCCGCCTCGGCACGCTGTCGATGGTGGGGGCTTTGTGTCTGATCGGTGCCGCCGTCGCCGTCTCCCAGCAGCGCGTCCTCGAGACCGCGGGACAGGAGCATGCCGAGGCTCTGTCGCTGACATTTCGCAAGGTATCGAATCAGGCGCTGCCCGCTGTCGTTTCCGTCGAAACTCGCACGAAAGCGATGCAGATCACACAGCAGAATGGTGAGGCCTCCCCGTTTGGGGACGAGATGTTCGAACGGTTCTTCGGGAACGATCCCCGCCTGAGGGACATGATGCGGCAACGGTCCGTTCCACCCCGTCGGGGAGCCGGATCGGGTTTCATCATTGATGCCGGCGGCATCGTGCTGACGAACAGTCATGTCGTGGAGAATGCCGATACGGTCGTCGTGCGACTGAACGACGGGCGTGAGATCGAAGCCGTCAGTTGGGCGGCCGATCCCCGGTCGGACGTCGCCATCGTGCGTCTCGATGTCGACGAACCGCTGCCCACCATCGCCTTCGGCGACAGCGATTCCATGGAAGTCGGCGACTGGGTCCTGGCACTGGGCAACCCCTTCGACATCGGGACGACCGTGACGGCGGGGATCATCAGTGCGAAGCAGCGTAACACCGGGATCAACGAACGCGAGAACTACCTGCAGACGGACGCGGCCATCAACCCGGGGAACAGCGGTGGACCGCTCGTCAATCTGCATGGCGAGGTCATCGGGATCAACACCGCGATCTCCTCAAGCAGTGGTGGCTATGACGGTGTCGGTTTCGCCATCCCGATCAACAGTGCCCGCTGGGTTGCCGAGCAACTGATGACCAGCGGCAGCGTACGCCGTGCCTATCTGGGTGTTGTCCTCGTCCCCATCGAGACCGAGTTGCGTGAAGGTCTGGGCCTGCCGCTCGGCCAGGGAGCGTTGATCGGGGAAGTCCGCAGCGACACCCCGGCTGCCAAGGCGGGTCTGAAGGCTGGCGACGTCGTCGTGAAGTGCAATGGCCAGACCGTCCGCGACCAGTCGGCACTTCAGGGGATGGTCGAAGCCCTCCAGATCGGGGAGAGCTATCCCTTCGAAGTCCTGCGCTACGCTGACGGTGGTACGGTCCGCGAGACCATTTCCGTCACGGTCGAGGAGATGCCTGGCAACTTTACGCCAGCCATGGAGCGGAGTCGCCGGAGCAAGTCTCCAGCCACTGAAGAGAGTGAGTCCTTCAACGAGCTCGGCCTGAAGATCGGCGAGCTCACACAGGAGCGGCGGCAGCAACTGCAGCTCGCTGACGAGGTGCACGGCGTGGTGATCACCGACGTGGAACCGGACAGCCCGGCCGCGAACGCTGATCTCTCAGTCGGTGATGTCATCGAGAAGCTGGGAGCGGTCGAGGTCAGTTCTCCAGAGGAGTTTGGCGAAGCCCTGAACGCGGCCAAGGGATCATCGGGTGTGCCGGTTCTGGTTCGTCGGGGCGATGCACCTCGGTTCGTGTTCCTGAAGCTCTCGAAGTAGCGACACCGCTTCGACCACTTTCTTAGACGCACCCAAGTGTTACGAATCGAGTAACGACACCGAGCCCGACGTCGATTGACGTCGGGCTCGCGTCGTTTGGCTCAGTGCGCCGCGGGTCAATCAGCGACTGCAACCGCAGAGATTCCCGTCCTTGCGGAAGAAGTCACTCGGTCCCCGATGGGTGTAATAAGGATACACAACCGCGCCTCCCGGAACGTTCCCGGCCTCAGCCTGGGGATAGACAAGATTGTTCGGCCGAGAGTACGAATAGCTGTGGTAATGCTGTGGGCCGCACCCGGCGCCGCAAGCTCCCGTCGGGCAGCCTCCGCCCATCGCTGGCCCGTGCCCGGGCGGGCATGGGGCCCCGTATCCGGGGGGACAGGCTCCGTTGGGACAGGGACCCGGCTGACTGCTGTAGCCCGGAATCCCGGTCGTGCTGTGATAGGAGACGTGCTGCGAGTGCTGGTCGTGGAAGGCGCCCTGAACGGTCGTCAGGTTCCCATTAGCGACAGGCCCAACCTGCGTCGTGTGATGGCTCTGTCCGCGAACGGCCGCCTGTGGGGCGGTGCATCCGGTCACCACCAGAAGCGAGCACGCCGCCAGCCCCATCGTCCACCGAGGGTTCCTCTTCATGATCCACCCCTTTTTTTGCTGAAAGCGGACCCGTACCTGCCGGTGACCGCCATTGTCCGTCCATGATTCCCGTCAGGTCCACATCCGATCGACACCCGGACCTCTCCGAGGTGGATCGGCTGACCAGTATGTGTATCGACCGAATCGACTGCAAAATGCGGAGAATCCCCCAAAAAGGCATGACCACCGCATCCGCCAGAAGCGCCCGATCTTGCATGATGCCTCCGATCCGAATAGATTAAACCCCGTCGTGACCCCAACGGGGAATGTCCCACAAACTGCTGCACGACAAACAGTTAGTACGAACGTATCACTCGAAGGGATTCCTCACGTGTTCGTGGCCGCGTCTACTGTTTGCTGCTCGGAGAAATCGTTCGAAGACGCCTGTCAACTGTTGACGGATCTCGAATTCGACAAGCTCGAATTGTGGTTGCAGGAAGGCTCGAATCAGATCCAGCCGTCCTCGGTGGCGGCCGATCCCGATGCGTTCGCCTACCGCTACCGCGAAACCACACGCATCACCCCGGTGGCGTTCTGCCTGGCGGACGACATCGACCCCGCGCAGTTTGCCGGCATCTCGAAAGCGGCCAAGCTGCTGCAGGTCACACAGGTCACTGTCCCCGCGTCCCCTCTGGGGACGCCTTTCAATTCCGAAATCGAACGCCTGCGAGAGCTTCTCTCTGTGTCGAGCCAGGATGGCGTTCGCCTGTCCATTACCACACAGATCGGAACCCTCTCCGAAGATCCCGATACCGCCGTGGAACTGTGCGGATCGGTCCGAGGTCTCGGACTCACTCTGGACCCCAGCCATTACCTCGCCGGCAGCCATCGGGTCGATTCTTTCGAGCGGCTTGCGCCGCACGTGTACCATGTGCATCTGCGAGACAGTTCCGAGTCTGCACTGCAGGTGAAGGTCGGCCTGGGAGAGATCGACTACAGCAAGCTGATCTCGCAGTTGCAGAGCGCCGGATACAACCGGGCATTGGCCGTGAATCTCATCCCGGCGCTGACCGACGTCGATTCGCGGCCCCTCGAGATGCGCAAGCTGCGCATGCTGCTGGAGTCTCTGCTCTGACTTCGAGGTCACGCGCGGATCCCGCTTGTGCGCAGAAAATCGCGCAAGGGCGCTGGCCGGCCCGCAAGACCCTGGCTGACGTCAGGACGCAGATTCCTCGGCCTCAGCCGTGACGCTGGGCAGAGAGATCACGAACTTCGTCCCGCGCCCCGGTTCGCTCTCGCAGGTGATCTTTCCCCCGTGCGCCTCAATGATCTTGCGCACCGTCGGCAGGCCGAGCCCGCTGCCGCCCGGACGTGTGGAGAAGAATGCCCGAAACATGCGTTCGCGCGTTCGCGCATCCATTCCAACGCCATTGTCGATCACTTCCAGAATCACGCACGAGCCCTGCGGATAAACCTGTAACTCGAGCACGCCGCCATCCGGCATGGCCTGCTGGGCGTTGCGGGTCAGATTCATCAGGACCTGCCGTAGCAGATCCCGGTCACCAGCAACGAGCGGTATGTCTGCGGCCAGATGCGGACTGATGTCGATCCCGTGTTCGGCGGCCTCCGCCTCATAGAAGCGCACGAATTCATTGACGAGCTCGGCAAGATCCACCGGATGACGTTTCAGCTCTCCGAGCCGAGAGAACTGCAGGAACGCATCCAGAATCGCCTGCAGGTGGCGACATTCCTTCTGGATGGTTGACACCTTGTTCAGCATCCGCCGGTCGCGCGGCGACTCGGCTGTCTGCAACTCCTCGAGGAGTAACCCCAGATTCAGGCTGATTGTCGAAAGAGGGTTTCGGATCTCGTGGGCCAACCCCCCCGCCAACGCGGCGATCTCTGCAAACTGATCGAGCAGCCGCTGTCGTTCCTGTTCGTCGAACTGAGGCGTCAACGGAACTTTATCTGTCACGGGTCCGCGTAGGCGTTACCGAAGGGTCTTCAGCTTCCGCTGCGCTATGACTCGTCGTCGTCGTCCTCATCAGCGTCCGCGTCTGCGTCGCTATCGGCTGTCTCACCCTGGGCAGCGGCCAGTACGGCTTTGCGCGAAAGCTTGACGCGATTCTGGTCGTCGACGGCGATCACCTTGACCTCCAGGATGTCACCCACCTTGCAGACATCCCCGACCGACTTGACGAACCCCTCGGAAAGCTCGCTGATGTGGCACAACCCATCCTTGCCGGGAGCAATCTCGATGAAGGCACCGAAGTCCTTGATCGAACTGACTTTGCCGGTGTAGACGCGGCCCACCCGGATTTCCTCGGTCATGGCCTCGATCCGGGCGAGCGCCTGATTCGCACCGTCGGCATGCACCGAGGCGATCGTCACGGTCCCGTCGTCCTGGATATCGATCTGCGTCCCCGTCGACTCCTGCAGTTCCCGGATCGTCTTGCCCCCCGGACCGATCAGCAACCCGATCTTTTCGGAATCGATCTTGGTCATCAACAGTCGTGGCGCGAATGCCGAGATTTCACCGCGCGGTCGACGAATCGTCATCAGCATCTGCTTGAGGAGTTCGCGACGGGCATCGCGCGCCTGGTTCAGCGTCGCACGGATGATCTCCTCGTTGATCCCGTCGATCTTGAGATCGAGCTGGATGCCGGTGATCCCCTTCTGAGAACCGGCCACCTTGAAATCCATGTCGCCGAAATGGTCCTCATCACCCATGATGTCGGTCAGCAGCACATGGCGGTCCCCCTCCTTGACGAGACCAATCGAGATACCGGCAACCGGCTGCGAAATCGGCACACCGGCATCCATCAACGACAGCGTGGCACTGCAGACCGAGGCCATCGAACTGCTGCCGTTGGACTCCGTAATGTCCGAAATCACACGCACGGTGTAAGGGAAGGCTTCGCGCGTGGGCATCACCGGCTGTACCGAGCGTTCGGCCAGCGCACCATGCCCGATTTCCCGCCGACCGGGTCCGCGGATCGGACGGCATTCTCCCACCGAATAGGACGGGAAGTTGTAGTCGAGCATGAACGACTTCGAATAGTCCTCGAACAGTCCATCCACGCGCTGTTGATCACGCGCCGTTCCGAGTGTCACCGTGGCGACCGACTGGGTCTCGCCCCGGGTGAAGACGGCCGAACCATGCACGCGGGGCAGAAAATCGACAGCGCAGTTCACACCACGCAGATCTCCAGGGCTTCTGCCATCGAGGCGTTTGCCTTCGAGAACGAGATCGCGCGAGACCTGCTTCTTGAGGTGATAAACGGCAGACTTGAGCTGGTCGAGTGTCCGACCGTCAGCGGTCGCAACGGCACCATCCGGGAAATGCCTGTCCATCAGGCCCTGCCGCACCTGATCAGCCCGCTCGTGCCGTTCCTGCTTGACTGTGCTCTGGAGTGCATCCTTCAGCGGCTGATAGGCCTCTTCACGCACGATTCCAGCAAACGGATTCTCTGCGGGTGCTGCCCACTCGAAGGGGGCCACGCCCACCTTCTCTCGCAACTCCAGCTGCATCTCGCACAGCGTGCGAATGTGCTGATGTCCGAAGTTGAGCGCCGCGACCATTTCGTCCTCGGGCAACTGATCGGCGAAGCCTTCGATCATCAGGATCGAATCCTGGCTGCCAGCCACCACGAGATCCAGTCGGCTGGCTGTCATCTGTTCCCAGGTCGGCAACAGGATCAGTTCCCCATCCTGCAGGGCCACGCGCACGGCCCCGATGGGACCGGCGAACGGCACTGGGGCGAGGCATAGCGCGGCGCTGGCACCGGTGATCGAAAGGACGTCGGGGTTGTTCTGGCCATCACAGCCCCACACCGACGACATAATCTGGACTTCGTCGTTGAAGCCATCGGGAAAGAGAGGCCGGATCGGTCGATCTGTCAGACGACAGGTGAGGATTTCCCGCTGTGTCGGCCGGCCTTCACGCTTGATGAAGCCTCCCGGGAACTTGCCGGCGGCCGCCATCCGCTCACGGTAGTCGACCGTCAGAGGAAAGAAGTCGATGCCCGGCCGGGCCGGACCGGTCTGGGCGGCAACAAAAACGGCCGTCTCACCATGCTGGATGAGAACGGCCCCGCTTGCCTGTCGCGCCAGTTCGCCGGTTGTCAGAGAGTAGTTTCGTCCACCAAGGTCGCGTTCAACCGTTACTTTCACCTGTGCGTCCTGTCCTGTCTGTCAGACAACCGACTTCCGTGCCCCAGCGGGCCACTATTTCAACACGAGAGCAGCCACCGGGAAGTCGACAGACCGGCGGTAAGTCCCTCAATTCGCACTGTCGCACTGCTCGTGCCACCGCCTACTTGCGGATGTTCAGGCGTTCCAGCAGGCTGCGATATCGATCCACGTCTGTGCGGCGCACATAGTCCAGCAACCGACGACGACGGCTGACAAGCATCAGCAAGCCACGGCGACTCGCATGGTCCTTGGGGTGCAGCTTCAGATGCCCCGTCAGCTCGTTGATGCGGTGGGTCGCCACGGCAATCTGCACGTCGGGGGACCCAGTGTCGCTGTCTGATCGACGATACTCCGCGATCACCTCGCCCTTGCGCTCTTTCGTCAACGACATATCCGTCCCAACACCTTTCCTGGCCTCCCGTATCGTCGATCTCTCCTTCAGACGATCTTACCGGATTGAACGGGGGCGATCTTTGATCCAACCTCGAGTCAGAGGGTACTTTATCATCGGTGATGAAATATGCAACGCACCGGCCTCGATCCCGCATCCGTCTCGTGGCAATTGGCGGGCAGCCTCTTTCGGGCGGGGGGCGGACGCACCCCGTCGGGGTGGGGAGCCACCCGATTTCCCGACGCTACGATCCCCGGCGCGAGCTCCGGCGCCGACCGTCAGGCGATGTCCGACTGGGCGGCACCGGTGTTGCCCGACGACGTCGAATCCATCAGACTCACCCGCTCCCGTCAATCCTGCGCAGCGAATCATGGACCACAACGGAAAGCTCTACATCGAAACGGTCGGCTGCCAGATGAACGTACTGGACAGCGAACTCGTCGTGGCGGCACTCCGTCAGCAGGGCTACGAGTTATGCGAGAATCCTCGGGAGGCTGACACGGTCCTGTTCAACACCTGCAGCGTTCGGGAACATGCCGAACATAAGATTTACAGCTCGGTCGGACGGCTGAAATACGGGAAACGGAAGCGTCCCCAGCAGGTGATTGGCGTCATCGGCTGCATGGCCCAGAAGGACCAGGGGCGGATCTTCGAGCGGGCCCCGCATGTGGATCTGATCGTCGGCACCGGTCAACTGGCCGAGATTCCGCGCATGGTCGACGAGATCCGACGCACGCGCAAGAAGCAGGTGGCCGTGTCGCTGGGACGTCGGGACGGCAGTCGCAGCGACGTCGCCGGCAGCTTCGAGAGCTACGATCCGCTGCGGGATCCCACGATGCGGCCCTCGCCCTGGCAGGCCTATGTCCGCATCATGATCGGCTGTGACAAGTTCTGCACCTATTGCGTCGTTCCCACGACGCGCGGCCCCGAGCAGTCCCGGCCGCCCCGGGATATTCAGCGCGAAGTCCTGTCACTCGCTGACCAGGGTGTCAGAGAGATCACTCTGCTGGGGCAAACCGTCAACAGCTACCAGCAGATTCAGGACGGTATCACGCATCGGCTGAGCGATCTCTTGGCGCTGATCCATGAAGCGGCGGGCATCGAACGCATCAAGTTCGTCACCAACTTTCCGAAGGACATGACGAACGACCTGCTGCACGCGGTTCGTGATCTCCCCAAGGTTGCCCATTACCTGCACGTCCCCCTGCAGGCGGGATGTGATGACGTCCTGCGTCGGATGAAACGCGGTTACACGGTCCAGGAATACCGCGACATGATGTCCCGCATTCGAGAAATCGTTCCCGACTGTGCCGTCTCCAGCGACTTCATCGTCGGATTCTGTGGCGAGAACGAAGCGTCGTTCCAGAAGAGCATGGCGGCCGTTGAGGAGTTCCGTTTCAAGAACAGCTTTATCTTCAAGTACAGCCCCCGACCCGGAACCAAGGCGGACGAGCTGTACCCCGATGACGTTCCCGAGGACGTGAAGAAACGACGGAACAACGAACTCCTCGACCTGCAGACCCACATCAGTGCTGAGGACAACGCAGAATTCATCGGCCGGCAGGTGGAGGTGCTGGTCGAAGGACCCAGCAAGCACGCCGCAAGCCGCGAAGCTGCAATCGCCCTGCCAACCTCCAACGTTCTGCCCGGGTGGCATGCGGCGGCGGACGGACCGCCGAGCCAGCCTCTGGGAATTGAGGGAGCGACTCCGGCCCCCGTGACCCCACCAGCCGCGGCGATCCAACTCGTCGGCCGGACAAAGTGCGATCGCATCGTCGTCTTTGATGGTCAGCCACGACTGGCGGGCAGCCTAGCCGAAGTGGCCATCGAGGACTGCACGGCAACAACCCTGATCGGCTGCATCGTCACGCGAGAGGTTCAGCACGGCTCCCAGGACCTGCTCCCGATTCTCGCTTGAGCGTCCCCGCCGTGGGCGGGCTCGTGTGCGAGCCGAAGAGCAGCGACAATCAATCGGCCGGCAACGGCGCTGCTCCCCCCCCCGCGACCATCCGCTCGGCGACCCACGTATCCATGAAGAGCTGCGATGCGTGATAGATCAACATGGGGAAGACCGTGAAGCCTCCGAACATCGTGGCGATCAGCAGTCCAATCGGCAACGTTTTCTGACTGCCGGCAAAGGCGATGGCGATCAGATCCTGTCGGGGAAACGCGAACCAGCGTCCGACATGCCAGCCGATGGCCATGGCTGCACTATGGACGAAGATGCAGGAGAGCGTGACCACGACCAGGGCCCGCGGACCGCTGCTCAGGCCGCCGAAACGCGCCAGTTCCGGCCCCGCCTTCAGCAACGCCGCCGAGAACACAATGACCAGCACCAGGGATTGCGCTGCCACCCCCATGACGGTTCGAAAGTCCGTCGCCAGCCTGCGAAGTGAGGGGATCAGCCGCATGGCCTGACCGGCCAGACAGGGAATCAGCGCTGAGTACACCAGGCGCCGAATCATCTCCCACATGTCGAAGTCAACCGTCACACTCGCCAGCGCTTTCAGCCAGAGCGGTGTAACCACGAAACACAGTCCGTTGGTGAGCATGGTGACCAGCAGCGAGACGGCGTCGTTCCCGCCGGCCTTTCGCGTCCAGACCGAGGCGGCCGCCATAGTGCAGGGAACGGATGCTGCGATGATCAGCCCGACTGCAAAATCCTCGAGAAGCTGCAAGGGCATCAGCGTCCACGCGATCAAGGGAGCCACGCCATAGTTGACCAGACACGCCAGGATCACAGGTCCGGGACGACTGAGCGACCGGCCCAGTTGACGACTGTCGAGGCTGAACGACATCAGGAACAGGATGACGGCCACCAGAATCGAACTCGCGCGGGGCCCCACCACACTCTCGAGGCGTTCCACGTCGGCCGCGGTCCAGCGGGCCCCCAGAAACAGGCCTGACGAGATCGCGACCAGCAGCCCGATCAGAAACCAGTGTCGTCGGAGCTGGCTCATTGGTCGGCCGACGACGGCTCAGGTTGTGATGACGCGGGGGTGCGAACGCCCCCCTCGCTGGAGGGGACCGGATCACCCGCCTCCTTGTCGGGAGGTGAGACATCGTCGGGAGGTGACACATCCGAGCCAAGTGACGCTTCAGATCCGCGCGCGATTCGCCTCCACCGTTCGACCAGCCACTGATTTCCCGCAGACTGGGGAGCGGCAGCGGTCTGAGCAGCCAGAGCGTTGGCAGCGTCGGACCACCGGGCCTGCTGAGCCAGGCTGAGGCCGAGCAGATACTGAGCCGGGGACGACCACATCATGGCCCGCTTCAGATAGCGTTCCAGCGATTCGCCGGCCACCTTGTAGTCGCCGAGTTCGTACTGCGTCGCTCCGACCCAATACTCGGCCCAGTCGGCAGCGATGCGATTGGCATCTCCGAACTGGGGTGAAATGCGCGCGAACTGTTCAGCCAACCGGGTATTGAGGAAGACCCCCATCGCCTCCTGTTCGGCCCCCAGGAGCTGCTGGATACGGCCCTCGCGCAGAGACTTTTCGGCCGGCCCGAACACCGCCTGAGGCCCCTGCTCCGTTTCGTTCACCCCCGCAACGACCCAAGGCCCCTCGAGCACCGTGCGACGAAATACCAATGCCTCTTCCTGACGCGGCGTCGGCTGCTCGGACTGGCGCCAGCGACTCTCTGGATAGTCCCAGACGCTGATGTCCTCGCGGGTCCACAGGCCCGACTTCCCGGCCTCCGTCACTCGCTCGACCACGCCGGCGGGCCGCAATTCCGTCGGTCCCAGGCTCGTGGAAACGTTGACGACCCCACGATCTTCGACGGCCGCCTGCAGCTCTGCCAGACGAGGCGCGAGGAGACTGCTGTCCGCAATGATTTTCACCGACACCTGTTGCAGATCCGCCGCCGACAGCGGATAGGCGGCTCCCTCGGGGAGATCGAGCTGACGCAGCAACTGATCGTCAACGCGCGCCTCGGCCAGCGTGGCCACCTGCTGAACCAGCACCGTCGTCGCATCATCGTCGAGTGAGGGCAAGGGCAGACCGCGCCGGAAGTCGAAGAGGTACACGCCGTCGTCCGGCAGGAGCACGCCCACCAGCCAGTGGCCCGCCGCTCCCACCGTCTCCGTGTCCGGTTGCAGAATCACGGCATCGATCCGCAGTTGACGCAGCAGGTTGGCGTACACCCAGGCGCGATCGCTGGCCGTTCCCGAACCGAACACGAGCACTTCATAGGGTGTCAGCGGGACGCCACCGTCATCGCCGGCAAGGAGATCCACGTTGCGTACAACCCAGTAGAACAGTTCGCGGGCCCGCGCCTCGTCCGTCCGATACGGTGTGGCCACCACGTCGACGATGCCGCGCGCGAGCAGTTGATCCCGAATGTGACCAGCGTCCTGCTCGACGAACTGGCGAAACTCGGTCTGCTCGAACACCTCCGCCGGCAGCAGCGACTGCCGTAAGTCGCGGTCTGCATCCGGAACATCCCCCGTGGTCGGAGTCACGCATTCGGACAACCAGTTGTTCAGTCCGTCAACCAGCACAGACTGATCGGAGGTGATCCCCACCCGGTCGGGACGCAGACCATCCAGCACGCCGGCGAGAATTCGATCACAATGGTCCTCGGACACACCCTGCGCGTTGATGGCCTGCGGATCGCTGCCGGGGTCCACCTGGACGGGTGGCCGGCAGGTGGACGTCAGCAACAGCAGCAGCGCGAGCAGCGCCAAGGCGATGCCGCCATAGATCCAGGGCGATCGTCTGGACTCGGATGCCATCGGAGCATCAGTCATAAATGATTCTCAAGGGGTCAGTTTCCAGATGTCGCGTCGACGACCGGGAAGGCCCGCAGCCGCAGCAGTTTCCCCGGCGGGAAACGGACGGCAGACGACGACACGCATGTTCCCGGTCTCCCGATCGCTTGATCAGACCTGCAGGCTGTTGAAGAGCTGACGAAACTGGCTGAGCTGCCCGAGCAGCGATTCTACGTCCCGCAGGGCGACCATGTTGGGACCATCACTCAACGCCTGATCGGGGTCCGGATGCGTTTCGAGGAACACCGCATCGCAGCCACAAGCCACGGCTGCCCGTGCCAGGGGGGCCACCATGTCCCGCGCGCCTCCCGTCCGGCTCCCGCCTGGGCGCTGGACGCTGTGTGTGGCATCAAACACGACCGGACAGCCGAGGGACTGCATCGCCGGAATGCACTGCATGTCGTTGATCAGACGGCCGTAGCCGAACGTGGTGCCCCGCTCCGTCAGCAACACGTTGGGATTTCCGGCTTCGCGACACTTGTGGACGGCGTGCACGACGTCGTCCGGGGCCACGAACTGGGGCTTCTTGATGTTCACCACGCCGCCGTGGCGGGCCGTCGCCTCGGCGGCAGCGACCACCAGATCCGTCTGCCGCGCCAGAAACGCGGGAATCTGCAGGATCTGACAGACCTCGGCAGCAGGAGCAGCCTGTTCCGGACTATGAATATCGGTCGTAACCGGCAGGCCCGTTGCCTCACGAACCTTGGCGAGAATGGACAGACCTCGTTCGAGCCCGGGGCCCCGATAGCTGTCGAGGCTCGTCCGGTTCGCCTTGTCGAAGCTCGACTTGAACACGACGGACCACCCCTGCTGGTCAGCCAGTTGCCGCAGTGCCTCTGCCACGCTCAGGACGAGCGCTTCACTTTCGATGACACACGGCCCGGCAATGAACAGCAAGGGCTCGCCGGTGCCGCATCGATACGGTCCCACGTTCACGAGATTCGCAGACACAATTTCCTTCCCTGTTCCGGTGCTACGCCGTCAACATAGCCGACACGCCAGCGATTTGGAATGGTCGTCCACACCCCGGTGCGCACCCCATCCCGTGTCGGAAGGCGATCGGATGTTCCGACCGCGGCGGGGTCATGAGGGCCGCCCGCCGATGTGGCGACGAGCATGCGCAGGCCCTCAACCGAGCAGGTCCAGCAGATCCGTCAGTCGCGTCACCACCCCCGCCCGGCGCTCCCCCAGACGATCGAGATGCAGCGATGCGACACCGGCGCAGCGCCCCCTCAACATCGTTCGCCACATGATCCCCGACCATCAGTAACTCGTCCGGGTCGGCGCCGCAGGCGGTGCATAACGCACGATAGAACCCGGCATGTGGCTTGCGCCAGCCCACCTGAGACGAGATTACGCGCAGCTCGATCGGTCTCAGTTCTTCCAGCCCTGCGCAGACTTGATCCAGTCGACTGTCGTAGTTGGACGCAATCACCAGACGCAGGCCCCGCCGGCCCAATTTCTCGAGGGTTTCCGTCACATCTGGAAAACAGGTCCACGCCCGGGGTTGTGCGTACCACTCATGGAGCTCCGAGAAACAGGCGTCCGGATCCGTGACATCCTCGAGGACGTCACTGACAACCCGCCGCCAGAAAGCTCGCTCGATTTGATCACTCGTCGCCAGGTCGGGACTGGCGGACACGGCTGACTCATAGGCTCGTCGAAATCGTCGCCTTACGGACTGCAGCGAATGGCTCGACCCGTACTTCTGCCCAACTCGGTGATAGACCTCATGCACGAGCGGCTCGGACCGCAACAGCGTGCCGACGGCGTCGAAGGCAATCCAGCGGATCCTTGTGTTCATCGTCCTGGCCCCACTCGAACCGGAATGGCAGCGGTGGCTCGCGCCGCGACCCAGTCGCCGTCAACATCGATGCCCAGACCCGGCCCCGTCAACGCTGGCGCCCAGCCGCCATGGCGAAAGGTCATGTCAGGCCGCGTGAACTGCACCGCCAGCAGATGCCGATCAAAGCTCCCCTCCACGTAACGCAGCCCCGCCACGGATGTCGCGAAATGTCGGCCGGCTGCCGAGAGCACACCGGTTTCTCCGACCTGGCATCCGAGCTGATATCCGATCCCCGACTGATGTGCAAAAGCCGCCAGTCGCAGGGAGTTCAGCAGCCCGCCACACTTGGACAGCCGGATGTTCAGGATGTCACACAGTCCCTCCTCCACCGCCCGCCGAGCGTCGCTCAGCGTACAGAGCGACTCATCGAGCACCAACGGCACGCTCACCTGCCTGCGCAAGTCTGCCAACGCAGCGATCTGATCGTGGGGCACAGGCTGTTCGACGGCCGAAATCCCGACGGGAAGCAGCGGCTGCAGTTTCGCGGCAACTTCCCCGGCCATCCACGCCTCGTTGGCATCGACCCGCAGGTCCATTCGCCGGCCCAGAATGTGGCGCAGTGTTCGCAACACGCGCCCATCATCCTGTCCGGGAACGCCCACCTTCACCTTGCAGTGACGAAACTGGTAGAGCCGATGCGCGACGGCCAACATCAGTAACTGCTTCGGCCGCAGCGCCGGGATGGCACCACTGTAACGCACGCGGTCGACCTGCTGACGGATCGGCTGCGACTCTGGCAACAACGCGGTCACCTCAGACAGCGGAACTCCGTCAGAACGACAAACGGCATCGAGGATGCTTAACTCCACTGCGCACCGGACGGTATTGCCGAAACAGTCGCGCAGCCCCCGCTCGGGTCTGGGCAGCTCGAACTCGTCCAGCATCGCGATTACCGACGGAAGACCGGTGACCACACCATCCAGTTGCCGCGCCAGTTGGCCGTCCCGGAACAGCCTTAGCGCTGCCTGGATGGTCTCACCGGTGACATAGGGTCGCGGCAATCCCTCGCCCCAACCGGTCGTGCCGTCCGCCAGGCGGCAGCGCACGAGCAGCGTGTCATTCTCATCACGGGTGTGCGAAGCGTGGCGGACAGTTCGCCGCAATGGCACCCGCACATGGAACGCATCCAGCTGAGAAACATGCATGAACGCCGGCCGTCAGTGAGAATCCGCCAGTTTCTCGAAGACGACGACATGCTGCCGCGGGAGCTTGTTGATCGTTTCCTTCCACCTCAGCCCGAATTCCGCTTGCCCCGCCTCCTTGCGCACCTGCGCCTCGGACATCTTGTGCACTTCCTTGATCGGCACCTGGGGATCCTCCTTCCGGTACTCGACAAAGGCGATGCGACCACCGGGCTTCAGCGACCGCGACAACTCGGCGAGCATCTCGTGGGGGAAGTCGAACTCGTGGTAGACGTCCACCATCACGATCAGGTCGACGCTCCCGGTCTGGAGCCGCGGCGACCGGGCCGTACCGAGAATCGGCTCGACGTTCTCGACACCATCCTGCTTGCAGCGCAGGGCAAGGGCATCGAGCATCTCCTGTTGAATGTCGACGGCCAGCACGGTCCCCCCGGGGGAAACATGCCGCGCCAGGCGGAGACTGATCACACCGGAACCGGCACCGATATCGGCCACCACCAGTCCAGGCTGCAGATCCAGACATTCGATCAGCAGCGAGAGCCCCTCTTCCTGCTCCCGTTCCGGACGCTCGAGCCACGCGATCCCCTGATGTCCCATGACCCGGGCGATCTCGCGGCCCAGGTAAAACTTCCCGATGCCGTTGGGGTCATGATTCCCCAGCCATGTGTAGCGGGGAGCGTCGTGAGCCGGAGTCACCTCGGCAGAGGGCGCGTCGCCAGACACCGCAGCGGCCGACTGACACCACCCTGACTGACACGGCAGCGTGAGAAGTGCTGCGCACAGCATTCCCCTCAGCCCGGCGAATGTCCGCGCTGACATCATCCGTCCACTCCGGAAGCGAGTTGACCATTTTCCGGGTTGCGCCCATGCCGTTGCATGATCGCCCGCCACTCTGCCTCAGCGAGCTGTTCCGACTCGTCCACCAGCATCACAGGAATGTCGCTCCGAATCTCGTAGCGACGGCGCGTCAGCGGGTCGGTGCTGACCAGACTCCCCTCGTCGTACACCAGCCGCGCGTGCGACTCCGGACAGACGAGCAGGTCCAGCAGTTTGTCCACGTCTTTCATCATCGGGTTGCAAATCTCCCGGCTCGAACCAATGCCTCTCAGAAGCCGCGTGCCGCGCGGATGTCATCGAAGGACCGCAGATCGTAGTCGATTCCGACATAGTCCAGCAGCGAGCAGACCGATCGCACGGCCACCCCCATGCCGTCGGGACCGCTGAACCCACCGAACTGCCCCCCTCCCTTGAGATGCGGTTCCAACTCGACAAAGAACTCGGGAACGCCCACCGCCTCCAGTCGCGCGCGAACTTCCGGCAGTCGGGTCGCCAGTTCGCGGAAGACGAGTTCATGCCCCGAGTCGCCGAGGTTGGCCGGGACGAAGTTCCAGTCCGACTCCTCATCGACATGCTCTCCGGGCGTCTTGGCCCGCGTCAGGCGATAGTCCTTGACGTGCATCCATCCGAGGTAGGGCAGCATGGCATTGAACTCTTCGACGCACTCCAGCGGTGAGTAACCCTGATGCGAGAGGTTTCCGCCATCAAAGATCAGCACCAGGTTCGCACGACCGATGGCGGCCGCCAGTTCGGCCAGCAGTCGCCCGTTCTGCCCGATGAGGTTCGACTCGACCTCGAGACCGTAAACGATTCCCTTCTCGCCGAACGCATCGGCAATCCGGCCGATCTGCTCGGCCGCCGGCTCGATGTACCGCTGCGGATCTTCGCCCCGCGGGTGGTAAAACGAGAACCCGCGAATCAGCCGCGTCCCCAGATCGCAGGCCGCCGCAATCGTCTTTGCCACCTCCGTCCCGAGGTATTCATCGAACGGGACGTACCGGTTCTGGGTACCATCATCCTGATCCTGCAGCTTCACCTTGCCGATGCGCGAGCCGATACTCGTCACCGACATGCCGTATTCGTCGTGCCAGGCCTGCAGACGTTGCCGCTTCTCCGGACTGAGGTCGACGACATGTTCCACCGTCCCCTCACCGGTGACGTCCACGAATCGCGGTGTGTAAGACCGCAGCCCCAGCGCTGCCAGCGCTGTCATCTGTTCGAGGGCCGTCTTGTGATTCGCGGCCTCATCTGCGAAGGCAGAGAGTACGATCGTCGGGTGCGGTTTCATGAATGCCTCAGTTGAAGTCCGGAGCTGACAGAACTCGCCCCATTGTTGGCGGACGGCATCTCCCCTGCAACCGAGGTCCCCGATGCCGATCGACCCGGTTCAAGGCGACACGCCCGGCACCGTCAGTCAGGCTTCGTTCCGACGTTCTTCGCAGACGCGTCCGGGAACTCGACGAACGTTCGCTGGGGCTGCGACTTCTGATGGCTGGCACAGCTACCACAGCCGGTTGCCCCACCGCCTCTGCCCAGCAGACGCCGCAGCCGGCGGACGATGACTCCGACCGCGAAGGCGATCAGCAAGATGACCACGGTCCACTGCATGTCCCACCCAGACATCTCGAGTCCCGGCAAGTCCCGCGGGGGTCACGTTCCCAGGAGAACCCGGCCGGCCTGGTAAGTGATCAGCGCCCCGATGTAAGCCAGAGCGGTCATATAGGCGAAGGAGAATGCCGGCCAGCGCCAACTGTTCGTCTCGCGACGAATGACAACGAGCGTCGACGCGCACTGCGCACACAGGGCGAAGAAGACCATGATCGACAACGCCACGGGGATGTTGAACACCGGGCGACCATCGGGCCAGCGCGACGCACGGATGGCGTCGATCAGCCCGGAAGATTCCTCGTCCACCTCTCCCCCCAGGCTGTAGATCGTGCCCAAGGTGGCGATCACGACCTCTCGCGCCGGAAACGACGCCAGCACCGCCACACCGATATTCCCGTCCCACCCCAGTGGCCGAACCAGCGGCTCGATGCCGCGTCCCGCCCGCCCGAGATAGCTCTCGCGCATCAGCCGCGAGCTCTCGGCATCCCGCTTGGCCCGCAGAGCCGCCAGTTGTGCCTCGTCCCGGTCGGCCTCCTCCGACTGCCGTTCAATGGCGGCTTCCAGTTCGTGGAGTCGGCCGTGATCCCCCGGCAGATAGCCCGCTGCCCAGAGCAGAATCGTCGTTGCGAAGATCAGCGTGCCCGCATTCGCAACGAACGCCTGCCCCGCCTCCCACACGCGATAGAACAGCAGTCGCAGCGAGGGGAGATTGTATTCGGGCAATTCGAGCATGAAGGCCGAGGTGTCTCCCTTCAGGACGAACCGCTGCAACAGCCAGGCAATGGGAATGGCCACGAGCGCCCCGAGCGACATCATCGCGAACAACACCAGTCCCTGCAGAGACATCCAGCCTCCCAGGAGCGAGCGGGCCGGGATGAACGCCGCAATCAAGAGCAGGTAGACCGGCAGCCGCGCCGAACAACTCATCAGGGGTGCCACCAGAATGGTCACCAGTCGGTCGCGAGGACTGTCCACGACGCGGGTCGCCATCACCCCCGGAACCGCACAGGCGAACGACGACATCAAGGGCAGAAAAGACTTGCCGCTCAGACCGACCGACGACATCACGCGATCCATCATGTAAGCCACCCGCGGCATATAGCCGCAGTGCTCGAGCAGCGCGATAAAGAAGAACAGCATCATGATCTGGGGCAGGAATACGAGCACTCCCCCCACACCTGCCACCACACCGCTGATCAGCAAGCTCCGCAACGGCCCGGGAGAGACGTGCGCGGCGACCCATGCACTCACCCAACTCTGCGCCGCTTCGCAGAGGTCCATCAGCGGCACGGCCCACTGGTAGATTCCCTGAAACGCCAGGAACATCAGCACGGCGAACACCAGCAGCCCGGCCACATGATGAGTCACCACGCGATCGATGCGATCGGTCCACGTGCACGGCCGGGACGCCGGTTTCTGCACCACGTCCTTCAGTACCGACCGCGCCCAGCGGTACCGGGACTGGACTTCCACGAACGGCACCGCGTAACCCTCGTCTTTCAGACGTGTGCGGGCCTCTGTCAGATACTTCGCGACTGCGGGGGACGTGTTGGACAGGACCTGTTGCTCGATCGCCCCCCCGGCATCGAGCAGCATGCGCTCGAGACGATAGACCGGCTCGTCCCCCTGCCCGAGCGACGCCAGATAGTCTCGCAAACACTCGATCTCCGCACCAAAGGACGGTGGGAAGACGTCGGTCGGACGACTGAAGTGCCGGCCTGCCGCAGCGAGAATCGCCTCTCGCAGGTCTTCGATCCCGCGCAGGTGATGCGCCTCCGTGACGACCACCGGGATCCCCAGGCGCTCACGCAGAAGCGCAACGTCGATCGCGATCCCGTGGCGAACCGCAGAGTCCCACATGTTCAGTACGAGGACCGCCGGCACCTCGGTATCGAGCACCTGGCTCAGCAGGTACAGGTGCCGCTCGAGATTGGAGGCATCCACGATGCAGACGACGACATCGATCGTCGGTACGCCGGCCTGCCGACCCAGCAGAACGTCGACGGCGACCAACTCGTCCGCGGACCGCGGGGAGAGACTGTAGGTCCCCGGCAGGTCGATCAGGTCCACGTGGACGCCGTTCCAGACCACGCGACCGATCTTCTTCTCAACCGTCACACCCGGGTAATTGCCGACCCTCGGCGCAAACCGGCCAAGGCGTTGAACGTTGTGCTCTTCCCGGTGTTCGGATTCCCGATCAGTGCCACAGTCACCGTCTTGCGGGGTGCCGCAGGGGAAGTGGGCATCGAGTGACGGGCCGATGACGTCATCAGCGATCCGGAGATCACACGGGAATGGCGGAACGGGGAACGGCGATGACATCGATCGCCACGCGCCGGGCGTCGACAGCCCTGAGGGCCATGCGGCTGCCCCGCACCAGGAATGTCATCGGGTCGCCAAAGGGAGCGCACCGATCATCTGCACCTCCTCTCCCTCCAAGAGGCCCATCTCCATCAACCGGGTGGTGAAGCGGCAGGTGCCCTGAATCGACGTAATGCGAGCACTCTCTGAAACCTTCAACTGGTCGAGGGAGGGCATAGGGGGCGGGCCTGAATGAAGAGGGGGAAATTGCGTCGGCTGAATACTATCGCAACTGAGACTCAATGTCAAACAGTGCTCAGGCGACTCAGGGTCCGCCCAGAGGCCAGACCGCATGTGCCATATAGCAATTAACTTCGGACGAAGAGTGGTGGCCCGGACGAGCGTGCCTCTCATCTGCAGAAACCAGTTTGGCCCCCCGCCTTGCCGTTGCCAGGACTGTCAACGGTGGTCGCCAACGACTTTTGCCCAGGGTAAGATGGATCGGATGAGCGCCCCCCAACCTCGGACGCTCCGTGCCGGGATGATCGGCATGGGCATGATCTTTGAGGAAACCTACCGTCCGTTCTTCGAGACGGTCCATGCGCACGGCATGAGCGACCGTCGCTTTGGGGACATCGACGTTCTCCTGATCGCCGTCGCTTCGCGAACGGGGCGTCGCGCAGAGGCCTATCGACAACAGGCTGGGGAACGCATCCACCAGTTCGACAGCTTCGCCGGGGACGGCGCCATTGAGCGGTTGCTGCATGAGCGGCCTGATTTTGTCTGTGTCGCCACTCCGGACGACCGCCATTTCGAGGCAGCCCGGCAGGCGATCGACGCCGGAGCCCATGTGCTGATCGAAAAGCCCGCCGTGCTCGACCTGAGGGAACTCGATGAACTCGTGAGCCTTGCGCGTGCCAAAGGAGTCCTGACGAAGGTGGTCTACCACAAGCTGCTGGACCCCGATCACAAGAAACTGCGGACACTCGTCGTCGATGGCCTGCTGCAGCACGTCAACAATGGCTACTGCTCACTGCTGGAACCCAAGCAGATCTCGGGATCTCAGTTCTCGGAGTGGATCCAGGGCGCAACCCCGGCACCTACGTCGCCGTCCACTACATCAAGCTGATCGACTTCACGTTTGGCGGTCGGCTCAGGACGATCAAGGCGACTGGACAACGCGGACTCGTCGGGGACACGAACGGCCCGACATGGGACAGCGTCCAGTTGCAGTTGATCTACGAGTACGACGACGGACGCCAAGCCGCCTTCGATATCCACACGTCCTGGGTCACACCAGACAACTTTCCCGGCTACGTGGAACAGGAAGTCCAGTTTCGTTTCGACAACGGCAACTGGAACGGACACTCCCGCAAACGCGGGGTCGAATGTACGGTCGAAGGCGTCACCCCCGTTGCCCTGAAGAACCACATCAACAACCACTACAACGGCCAGTTTCTCGAACCCTGGGGCGAGCGCACCCAGCGCGGTTATGGAATTGAAGCGATCGAGCGATTCGCCCGTGAGGTCGCGTATGTTGAGCACGGCGGCCAGCTGGAGCAACGGGGAGATCGCCTCGAAAGGATGCGGTCCCTTGCCTACAACGATCTGGCGTCTGATCGCCAGGTGGTTGCGGCAGTGCAGGCCCTCGAAGCGATTCTGCTGCGGGCCGCAACAGGCGCACCCGACTGCACGGTCCGTGTCAACGTTGAGGAGGGCGGACTCGTGCTGCTGCACCCCGGCGACGCTGAGACGCTGGTGCTGTACGACGGCCCCGTGTGACCGCCGGCGGCGGTGAGGTTCACTCCGCGATGCCGTTCTGCGTCCGAAACTCGTGCAGCGTCTCCTCCCCGATGAAGTAGTAGGTCTGACCATTCCATTCGCACTTCGCGGCGGCGGCATACTTCGGAAAATGGAGACCGGCCACGGGATCGAGCACCGTGTGATCCTTCAGGTAGCTGAGATAGCGATCGTTCTGGTGGAGCGTCAGGAACGTCTTGACGAAGTCCAGTATGCGGTCATCAATCCACTGGGTAATGGCCTCCTCGTCGAGCTGATCGAGGGGCATCTCCAGCTCATCCCCCTTCTTGAACTGCATGAGGATCGGCAGTATCTCCAGATCGTATTTCAGGACGAGATTCTGGACCTCCGAGTCGGTCGTCGCCGAGAAGATCAGCACGATGCGGGCCAGCTCGGACTCGAACCGGAATGTGGTCTGGCGGAGCATCGGCGTCACCTGCGGAGTCATGCTGACACGATGATCAAACCGTTGTGCCAGCGCATCCAGTCGCGGATCCCACAGCTCGTGCAGACGATCGCAGGCCTTGCCGAACTTCGTCAGCCGTTCCTGTCGAACTTGATACTCAGCCACCTTCTCCTGCTGAATGGCCTTGACCCGGTCGTTGGCAGCACTGATCTCAGCGTCGATTCGAGTGAGCAGCGATTCCACACCGTTCATGCAAACCTCCAGAACCGGGTCCACGTGGCGAAGCGAGGAACACCGGAATGTGATGAGAAACGGACCGGCGTCGTCAGCCGCTGCCGACCTGCATGGTGCCCCGAGAGCGTGAAAACATCAACGCTTCGCCGCGACCGCGCGAATCGTAATCGAAATCCTGAGCCAGCGGCATGTCAGATGAACGCCTTTCGACTCCGGCAACAGACGACAATCTGAGGGCCGGTGCGATCAGGACCCGTCAACCGCCTGACCGGCTCTTTCAACATCCGTCTTTCCGGAACCGGAAACAACTCGAAGTTGCGAAGATTGACCTCCCCCCGGTGACAATTCGCAGCGGTCTTCGGCACCACGGGCGGTTGCGACGTCCGCCGGCAGGCCACGGCGCGGGAGTGCGGAATCGCCGCTGCCTGGTGAGCCGCCGGAGCGGTGTCATCGCGAGGATGCGCCCGCAGGTCGCGGGGAGCCCTCGCTCGCGGTCCCACCGAGTCGCAGCGGGACCTCGTCATCGTAGTGCAGCTCCAGGGCGCGACGGGCACAACGTTCCTGAAACTGGGCCGGCGTATCTCCCGCACCGGCCTCGATGACCAATTGCCACTGGCCCGGCCACTCCTGCAGGATCCGGCTGGCCATCTTGCGGCGTCCGGTTTCGTCCAGTTCCTTCATCTCCAGGATGTGGTCCACGCGGCCGGGTCGTGTCGAACCCGTATGGTCGTCCGGACGCCCCAACGCCGGATCGACCTTTTCGAGACGGTTCGTGGTGATGACGACGAACAGGCCATCCGCCCGTTCGATCCCATCCAGACAGTTGAGCACACAGTCGAACGTCAGGGCCTGACGATCGTGACCGGCACTGGTGTTGGTTCGGCCGTCAAAGACCGCATCGATGTCTTCGATGAGCGCCAGGCAGGGGACCTCCGCCAGCATATTGGCCCATTCCTGCTGCAGCTCGTGGTTGTGGAGACTGGCCAGATCATAGACGAACACCGGAAGATCGAGTTCCTCTGCAACCGCGCGGGCCAGCGCTGTCTTTCCGGTGCCCGGCCGGCCATGCAGCAGCCAGCCGCGCCGCCAGGGGATTCCCCGCGACTTGTACCAAGCCTCGCTTTCCTTCCAGCGCCGGGCTTCTTCCACCAGGATTTCGGCCTCACTGGAGAGGGCCAGCCGGTCCAGCGGCGAGACATCTTCGTCACGTTCCGGGCCCAGATCGCTGAAGCTCCACTGCAGCGGTCGATACTGCAGGCAGCCACGGATATCGGTGCTGGAGGAAGGTGCGCCCGCCTTACGACGCATCCCGTCGGTCCCCATCAGCGCCGCCGTCGACTTCCCCGCCGTGCCGTAGATATGCCGTATGAAATGTCGCCGTCCCCCCGCCTCCTCGTTGGCGACCACCTGCCGATTGAACCAGTCCGTCGCCATGACGACCAATTGATCCGCGTCGAAAGTCCCCCGCAAGAAGACGAGATGGAGGCATTCCTCGGTCCACTCGCGGGAATTCGAACCGGAGTCGATGTTGTCGGGGGCCCCCTTCGACTTGTAGCTCCACAGAGGCCGCCAACCCAGCCAATACAGCTTCCCCGCCTGGGGCGCCACTTCCATGGGGACCAGTTGCACACGCCGCGCCGGTCGGACGTACAGCATCCACCCCAGATAGGCCCGCGGCCCCCAGCGGGACGCCTGCAGGTGACTTTTCAGGAAGAGCAGCAACGCCTCCGACTGGTAACCGCTGACCGTCACCGTCACCACGATTCGGCTCGCGATCTGCGCATACACATTCTTCAGGTGCGTCCAGCTGGTGGCGAGCACCGTCAGCAGTGCAGCGCCTCCCGCAAACATCCATCCGTTCGCAATCAAGTCCGTCGCGATCAACTCAGTCATCCACGCACAACACCCGAACGAGCCTGGCCCTGCGCGGGGAACGACACGAACCGTCCGAGCGCGCAGGGACTCACCATGAACTACAAGAGACGCGGAAAATCGCGGCAGGTTCCCGCAAAACCGACGAAGAAGTTCGGACAAGCGTAACACTCGGACGCCCATGGACGTCATTCGCCAGGACAAGTGACGCCCCACTCGCGAACCATCGCGTCGACTGCTAACCTCGAAGAAAGCCCCCGATTGCAGACCGAGGTGATGTGCATGCCGGCCGCCATTCAGTTCCCGAACGAGGACCGATCGAATGCCGTGCGCCTGTCGTTGACGGAGCACGAACCTCATGCCTTGCGGACGTTTACGCCGTCTCTGGCCGTGTTTGCCCGATCCGCCGGCGTGTTTCATTTCACGCCGGAAGGTCGCAGGCTCTACGACTATTCGAGCGGGGTGCTGGTGGCCAATCTGGGGCACAACCCTCGTCGCTGGATGCAGAGGCTCTGTCAGTCGATGGGCTGGCAGCCTCAGGATCTGTTCGCCGGCGATGGTCCGCCAGCCGGCTCCCACGAATGTTTCGAAGCGGTCACACTGACCGCCTACAACGCGATGACCGAACTCGAAGCCGCAGCCACACAACGTCTGCTGCGCAGTCTGCGGGCCTCACCAGGGGGCGCGAGGTGCGAACAGGTCATGTGGGCTGCCTCGGGCTCCGAAGCGGTGCAGAAGGCTCTCTGGGCCTGCCTGCACCGTGACAACAGCCGCGACATCATCCTCGCGACGAGACACGGGTTTCATGGCAAGAAAGGGCTGGCAGGGGCTGTCACCGGGACTGAACACGATCCGGAACGCGATCCTCGGGTGAAGTTCATCAGTTTCCCGATGGCCGAATGCGACGACCTCACCCGCCTGCAGCAGTCGCTCGACTTCGCATGTTTTCAGGCCGAACTGGATCAACTGCATGCCGAGTTCGGCCGCAGGATCAACTGCCTGATTACCGAGCCCTACCTGGGAGGCGGCGGCAGCTACCATCCGCAACCGGCCTATCTCCAGTGGCTGCAGGACTGGTGCCGCGCCCAGGATGTTGTCTTCGTCCTGGACGAAGTGCAGTCGAACTTCGGCCGGACAGGTCCCATGTACGCCTTCGAGAAATACGGCATCGAACCCGATCTGGTCGTGCTCGGCAAGGGGATGGGTAACGGAATCCCCGTCAGTGCGGCAGCCGGGCGAGCCGACCTGATGGCGTCACTCAACTATGGTGCGGCCTCAGATACCTGGAGTGCTAACCCTCTTGCATGCGCGGCCGTTCTGGCAACCCTGGACGAGTTCGAGAGCACCGATGTCCTCGGACACGCCGCCCGGTTGTCCGAGGTGCTGGCAACGGGACTGCTGCGCCTGAAGGAGACCGGACTGATCATCAAGGTTCGCGGCGAAGGGATGGTGTTCGGAATCGAGTGCGGACCCGCCGGTGGGCTCTCTGCCGGGGATGTGGCTGTTGAGATCATCAGAAGCTGCTACCTCGGGGATGGAGAAACCGGGATCCATCTGCTCGGGGCACTCGCGGGAACCGTCCTTCGCGTCAGCCCGCCCCTCACCATGTCACTCGAAGAAGCCGAAGCGTCACTGGCACTCCTGCAGACGCAGATCGAGCGTGTGGCACGCCAGTTGGGGGTGACTCCCAGCCTGTCGGAGACCTGAGGCACTGCTGCGCTCCCTGCTGGTGGCCCGCGATGCGATTCCGCCGCGGGGTGACGATTGCCTGAAGATGCCCCGCCGACGCCGCTAATCAGGCACAAAGACCGATATTGCAGCCGGTTGCGCTTCTCAGGTAGAACTCCCACCTCAATTCGCAGGTCCGGGTCTTTGGACCCATAATCTCTGCAGGCAGGGATGCCATGACAGCGACAGTGACGACCCGCCCGGTTCACCCCCGTGGGAGTACACCTGGACTGACTCGAATGCCCTCGGTACTCGCCGGTGCGCTGAGCGGGGTTTTCGTCTTCGCCTGGGTTCATCAGGTTCTGGCGACCTTTGGCGGTGCGTTGGCCGTCACCTCCGCTGTGGTGGTGGCTGTCTGCATCGGCCTGGTGCTGGGGATCTGGGCTCCCGATCAGTGGTCCACATTCCACCGAGTCCCCCGGCGAACCCTGTGGCTCGTGCCGGCCGCATGGACGGCCGCTTTCCCCTGGCTCCTGCAGTGGTCGACGACTTTCGTGGGCTGGTGTCCCATGACACTGCTGACCTCGGAGGCGTCGACATTCACCCTGCTCTCGATCGTGATGTGTGGTCTGCTGGTTGTCCCGATGAGTTGCGTGGTCGCATTGAACCGGCGGGCGCACACCGATGCTGCGCAGCGCCGCCAGACGGATCTGCTCCCGGCGACGACCCTGTTCGGTGCCAGCGCTGCGCTGCTGTTCTGTGCAGTGCTGGCAGTGCCCCTGCTGGGCGTGCACGTCCTCGCCGGAATCGCGGTGTTGGCCGGCGCAGCGTCCTTCTGGATCGGGCTGACGCATTCCGACGAACTGGATGCTGATCCGGCTGGCCCAGAGCTTGAGAGTTTCCTGTCAGACATGGCAACGCGCCGATGCGCCTGGCTCGATCGTGGTCCGCTGGCCTTCATCATCGGAGCCGAACTCGCCATTGTCGGACGGCTGCTCCTGCAACTGATGCTGGACAATCCCTACCTGCATGTCGGATTGTGGTCGGGCGTATGCGTCGGCGTCGGCGTGGCGCGACTGCGTGCATCCCGTACACCACGGTCGGCGCAGCCCGGTCCGTTAACTGCCGTGTCGCTGTGCGCCACGCTGTGCCCACTGGCGCTCCTGCTGTTACACCCCGTGCTGATCCAGCTCATGCTGTGGTCCAACGCCACAATCTCAAGTGTGGCAATGCTGGTTTCACTGCGTGTGGGACTGCTGATTCTGGCCGGTGTCCCGCTGGGCTGGGCGTGGGGAGAGCTGTGCCGTGTCTCCGTTACCGACGCCCAACGCACGTCGCGGACGTTGTGGCTTCCCGGCGTCCTCTGGGGGATGGCGGGCCTGCTGATTCTTCGCTCGATCTGGCCCGATCCCGGAATGACACTGGCCTGCCTGACGGCTGCGGCAGGTGGCATCGCCTGTTACCAGTGGTGGCGCAACACTCCGCACGTCTGGGGACGATTCGACTGGGGCGTGGTGGCCAGCCTCGTGGGGCTGCTGGTCACTGCGGGCCTGCTCCGAAACAACTATCGACCGGAGATCGCAGCCCGGCTGCTGTTCTCAACCGAGACATTCAACGCCTATGGAAAGGGGACCGAGCGGGAGCTGCTGCCGTACCTCGACGACGTGCGACTGCTGACCGTCGTCGACGGTGCACACGCGACCTGGTCGGTCTGGAAGTCCCAGGGCGTGCGTGTTCAACTGCGCAGGGACGGGATCCCGATCGGTTCCATCACGGTGTCTCCGCACATCTGTCCACAATTCGCAGGCGACGTGATGCATGCCGCAGTCCCGCTGGCCGTTCATCCGCAACCGGACGAAGTGCTGCTGCTGGGTCTGGGAAGTTCGGTGACGTTGTCGAGTTGCCTGGCCTGTCCCGTGCGAGGTGTGACCTGCGTGGAAGGCGATGCAGACCTACTGACGATCATCCGCGACGTCGTGGTCCCGATGACCGGGACGAATCCCCTGGC
This sequence comes from uncultured Planctomycetaceae bacterium, assembly GCA_963715185.1. Classification (GTDB taxonomy): domain Bacteria; phylum Planctomycetota; class Planctomycetia; order Planctomycetales; family Planctomycetaceae; genus CAVPPT01. The sequence goes on along the minus strand of CAVQRG010000001.1, from coordinate 632,374 downwards.
GGACGACCGGGTGAAGCTGTCGACAGCCGACGCGACCCTCGCAGCGCTGGCCGAGAAGAAGACCTTCGACGTGATCCTGGTCAACTCATCGCACCCGGCGCTGCTGCCGTCGATGGCCCAGTTCACGCAGGAGTGGTGTCGGCAAATGCAGGCGCGTCTGAAGCCTGGCGGGATGCTGTGTCAGCGACTGTCGTATGTCGATCTCGGTCGACAGCCGATCGAGGACGCGATCACAACGCTGCGGTCGGTGTTCCCTCAGGTGCTCTGCCATGAGGCCGCTCCCGGGGAAATCCTGCTGATGGCCAGCAACTCGCCGCAACCGCTGGTTGACGCGTCGCTCGTGGAGCGGTGCGAGGCCCCGCATCTGCGGCGGTTGATGGCCCAGGTCGGCTGGGACTGGTCCGTCATGCTGAATCTCGCAGCGCTGCATCTTCCGGCTGACAGTCCCCCGCCCGCATACGGAGACATCAACACGGTGGCCAACGGGCGATTCGCGTATCGATTGCCCACGGAGGTGATGCGCTGGGGCCCGAAGTGGCAGGAGGTCCGTGGATTCTGGCTCGAAGAAGGCTCCCGGATGCTCGACTGGCTGGGCGAGTCCACCAAGGTCGAGGAGACGATTTCCCGCCTGCACGACGTGACGGAGCAGCATCAGTTGATCGTGCAGCATCCGGACCGCTTCTGGATCTATCGCGATTCGCTGAAGCAGCGACTCACGGAGCGTCCGCGTTCCCGCATCATGCAGGTCGGGCATGAGGGCCTGCAACGAAAGCTGCACCCCGAAGACGAACGCCGGCGCGAGTACCTCTTGGCACTGGGAGCGGCTGCCGGCGATCATTCCACCGTGGCCATTCGCAACATTTCATCGTTTGCGGAACCCTACGATCCCCTCGTCAGCTATTTCCTGCACCGCGAAGCGGCGCGACTCTACGAAGAAGCCGAGCACCCCGACCTGCATGCACAACTCGACCACTTGAGGTACTCCATCTACTTTGCACCACCCCAGGATCAATCCGTCCGCAATGTGGTGGCCGCCCTCAACCTGGTCCTGGACCACCCGCAGCTGATTCCGGATCCCCAGGATCGCTGGGATCAGATGAACGGACTCCTGGACATCCTGCGCCGACGTTCCGCATTGCGCATTTCCATGGGAACCGGTGCCTCGCGATTCGATGTGGTCGACACCCAGAAGGCGATGACCTCGGCGAAGCGGACGCTGACCGCGATGGATCAGTTGCGCGAGGATACGCGGATTTCGAGGGAGGACTGGCGGTGGCGGCAACTGGCACTGGAACGGCTGCTCATCCGGCCGATGCGGACGCATCACGCCCGACAGGCCGGTCAACTGGCAACAACCCAGGCACAGCAGACGCGAATCGCCGAGTCGGTCTCCCTGGAGACCGAAACCCAGTGATATTCCGCGACAACGACGCCGATTGAACCTGTCTTCGCGCCCTCGGCGGAACCACGATATACTCCCCGCCCCCCGCACGGAGAGGTCAAACGACATGCGAATAATTGCCGTCATGAATCAAAAGGGAGGCGTCGGCAAGACGACCTCCAGTGTCAACATGGCCGCCGGACTGGCCCGACAGGGGAGACGCGTGCTCCTGATCGACCTCGATCCGCAGGCCCACGCCTCGCTGCATCTGGGGATCGAAGCGACCGGCAGCCCGGAAACGGTGTATCAGGTGTTCGCAGGCACCAAGCGACTCCGGGACGTCAGGCAACTCGTCGCCCAGAACCTGTGGGTCGCGCCAGCCGAACTCGATCTGGCGGCCACCGAACTCGAGCTTGTCGATGCCCCCGGACGGGAGCAGGTGCTGCGCCAGGCCATCGCCGCACACACCTCGGAAGAGGAGTTTGACTACATCCTGATGGACTGCCCCCCTTCGCTGGGCGTGCTGACCATCAATGCGCTCACCGCCGCCACCGAAGTCTTCATCCCCCTGCAGCCGCACTTCCTCGCGTTGCAGGGGCTGTCCAAGTTGTTCGAGACGACCGCGCTGGTGCGTCGCCGCCTCAACCAGCAGTTGCGTGTGTCGGGAATCGTGCTCTGCCTCTACGAAACTGGCACACGTCTGGCCTCGGACGTGACGGACGATCTCCTGAGCTTCCTCAATGCGAGTGATGCCGACGCCCCGTGGGCGGGGGCCAGGGTGTTCCAGAGCCGGATTCGCCGGAACATCAAGCTTGCCGAGGCCCCGAGCTTCGGACAATCGATCTTCGAGTATGCCGTCAACTCGGCAGGCGCACACGACTACGGAGGTCTGGTCGAGGAGATCCTCGCCGCAGAAACTCCAGCCACTCGTGGAGATGCCGCACCGGACTCTAACCTCGATGACGCCACAGAGCATGGCACCACGGATCAGGCGGCGTGAGCGTCAGGCCTGGGCCCGCTTGTTGATGTGCTGCAAGGCCACGGCTGTCGCTGTCGCATAAGCGCGACAATGCGAGATGGTAATGAGCACCTCGTCGATTCCCAGTTTTCGCGCGTAATCACCGGCACCTCCGCGCAGTTGAATCGTCGGCTGACCACCGCGCCGATTGATGACCTCGATATCGCGCCAGCCGATGCCCCGCGTCCAACCGGTGCCGAGCGTCTTCATGACGGCCTCCTTGGCTGCCCAGCGCCCGGCATAGTGCTGGATCGCCTCCCGCCGCTTCTGGCAGTAGCGAATCTCTTCCTCGGTGTAGACGCGCTGCAGGAACAGCTCCCCGTGCTTCTCGATCATCTGACCGATCCGCACGATCTCCACGATGTCTGTTCCAAGTCCGATGATCACGACCGATGCGTCTCCCCGTCCAAGCCGTGCGTCAACTGGCCGGCACTCGCCAGATCAGCCACGCCCGGTGCCGACAACACGTCGTCCTCTGCGTTCGCGTCAGTAGCGGGCGGCGTTCGACGACGCGCCATCCAGACTCCGGCCGCGGCCGCCAGACACAACTCCAGCAGCCACAGTGACAGACCGAACGGTCTCGCCCATGCCCCAAGTCCGGAGATTCGATTCGCAAGGTAATCGCGAAGGCTGAGGGTACGTTGCGCTTGGAGCCGCGCAGCCAGCTCTGGATCATCGATCACCGAGTCCTTTAACAACTTCGCTGCAAGTCGCTGCTCGGGATCCGTCACTTGGTGGGCCTGCTGCTCCAGCCGGAGCTGCCGGTGAGACTGAACAGCCACATTGACCAGTCCTGAAAGCACGAGCAGCCCGGTTGCGATGATGACGGTCTGTCGTCCGATCGAGGAGAACTCCTGACTCAGACGCGACACCCCCCATCCCGTCAAGACACCGAAAGCGAGGGAGAACAGCCCGAGCTTACGCGTCACTGCGGGCGCATGTGCCGCCATCATCGACAGCACCGCGACCATTACGACGGCCAGAAGCCAGAAGAGCAGTTGCTGACGCACGACGTTGCTGTTCACCCGGTTCGCTCTGTCAGCCTGCTGAATCGGGAGAGCGTTCTGCGGAGCCGGTCGCCACAGAATCCCGGGAGGACAACCCGCAGGCCGACCGCACGCGATCCAGCACTTCCCGCCCCTTGCTGCGGGCGGCGGCCGCGCCAGACCGCAGGATATCCTCGACGGTGTCCGGATCTGCCGCCAGCCGCTCACGCCGGGCGTGGGCCTCGCCGAAAGACTCCATCGCCCTGTCGTACAAAGCCTGCTTGGCTTCGCCGTACCCCATGCCCCCTGCGCGGTAGCGGTCCGCCAGGGCCGCCTGCTCGCCTTCGTCGGCGAACAGCCGGTACAGCGTGAAGACTGCACAGGTCTCGGGATCCTTCGGGGCCTCGACCGGCGTCGAGTCGGTCTTGATCTTCATGATCAGCTTGCGGAGCTGCTTCGGCGTCTCGAACACGGGAATCGTGTTGTCGTAGCTCTTGGACATCTTCTCGCCGTCCAGCCCCGGCACCTTGGCGGACGTCTCGAGCACCCGGGCCTGCGGCAGCGTGAGCGTCTCCTCCCCGTACATGCTGTTGAACCGCTGCGCAATGTCGCGGGTCACCTCGATGTGCTGCACCTGGTCGACACCGACCGGCACGACATCGCTGTCGTACAGCAGGATGTCGGCCGCCATCAGCACCGGATACGTGAACAGTCCGGCATCCGCCGCGAGTCCCTTGGCCTTCTTGTCCTTGTAGGCGTGACACTTCTCCAGCAGGCTCATCTGCGTGACGGTCATCAGCAGCCAGGTCAGCTCGGTGATCTCCGGCACATCGGACTGCCGGAACAGCGTCGCCTGTGCGGGATCGAGCCCCAGAGCCAGCAGATCGAGTGCCGCATCCTGCGTATTCTGTCGCAGGACGGCCGGTTCGCGCACGGTCGTCAGTGCATGCAGATCGGCGATGAAATAGAACGCCTGGTCGTTGTGCTGCAGCGCAATGTACTGCCGGATCGCACCGAAGTAGTTACCCCAGTGAAAGCGACCGGTTGGCTGAATGCCCGAGAGAACTCGCATGGAAATCGCAGCAGAGGCTGGTGGTCAATGATCAGTGTCGGCAGGCCGACGCCACGGCCGGCAGACAGCGAGCCGATGATGTCGCGGACTGCACTGCTGCCGATCTCCGCCAGTTGATCTGGCAGTTGCTCGATGAGCTGTGCGGCTAACGTGGGATTGTAGAAGTTGGCCGTGCCGATTTGAACGGCTGACGCCCCCGCGACGAGAAACTCCATCACGTCGTCCGCCGAGGAGATGCCACCGACACCCACAACGGGAATCTTCAGCTGTTGGGCAACCTGCCACACACACCTCAGGGCGACCGGCTTGATGGCCGGCCCGCTCAACCCACCCACGACGTTCCCGAGAACAGGCTGCCGTCGACGCCAGTCGATCGCCATCCCGAGCAGCGTGTTGACACACGAGACAGCGTCGGCCCCCGCTTCCGCGGCGGCTGCCCGCGATCTCCACGATATTGGCCACATTCGGCGTCAGCTTTGCGATGATGGGCAGCGTGCAGGCCTCTCGCACGCTGGCGACAACCTCGGCGGTCATCCCGGGATGGGTGCCGAAGTCGACTCCGCCGCTCACATTCGGACAGGAGATGTTCAGTTCGATGGCCGCGATCCCGGCCACGTCGTTCAGTCGCGATGCCATCTCCACGTACTCCTCGACGTTGCGACCGGCGACATTGGCGATCAGCGGCGCCCCGAGGTTCGTGAGATAGGGAACGTGTTTGGCCAGAAAGACGTCGAGCCCGTCGTTGTCGAGCCCGATGGAGTTGAGCATGCCCGATGCGGTCTCGACCGTGCGGGGCGGTGGGTTACCGGGTCTGCGGCTGCAGTGTGATGGTCTTCGGGATGATGCCGCCAATCTGTGCACAGTCGACGAAGGCGGCCATCTCGCGCGCGTAGCCGAACGTCCCCGACGCGACCAGAATCGGGTTGCGGAGCTGAAGTCGTCCGAGTTGAACGGTGAGGTCGGTCATGGAGGAGCACCGGTCGGTCAGATGGGATGGCCTCGCCATCATCAGGACGGAACGACCAGTCTGCAAGGGTCGTCAGTGCCGGGATTCGTCCGATCAGCCTCCCACATCGGCGCTGAGGATGAGCAACTCGTCGCCGTCCTGCAGAGGCGTGGCGGGATCCCGGACGAACGCCAGTCCATTGAGACTCGCAATGAAGTTGGCCGTCAGCCGATCCTGATCGATGACCTCCTCCACCAGTGCTGGCTGCGCCCGACACATGGCACGGAGTGCGGTCCCCAGGTTCACAGCCTGGACTTCCAGAAAGCGACAGCCTGCCCGCCGCCGAGCCAGACCCAGGAATTCCACCGTCACTGTCATCGTTCACACCAGGTTTCGCAGATCGCAGAGCCCCACCTCCTCGCGGCTCGCGAGTGGCTCACCGTACTCCGTTCCGATCGACCAGCCCCAGTATCGGGCCCGGTCGCGGATGTCGTCGAGCAGCGTCGGCGGCGTGACGCTGCGTCCCGCGGTGACCTGGCTCTCGAAGCACCGGATCGCGTTCAGCTTGCCATCAATGTGCGGACTGATGTCCATGACGAACGCCGGCTTCGGATGGATTCGCAGATGAATGCTCCAGTAATAGTAGATTCGAGGCGGAAGAAACGGTTCGCCAGGCAGGTCGGTGCGGCTGAGCTTCGACCAGAAGCGGGCCCCATCGCACAGAGCACTGGCCGCGACATGATCCGGATGGGAATCCTCCCAGTAGGGTGCGAGAATGATCCGTGGCCGCACGCGACGAAAGACACCAGCCAGTTCCCGGCGCGCTGCGCAGATCATGCTGCAGGCTGCGATTGGGAAGACCGAGATTCGCCCGCCAGTCGAGCTGCAACTGCTTCGTTGCTGCCTCTGTCTCCCGCCGACGCTTCTCGACCGAACCGTGTGGAGTCGGTTCCCCGTCCGTGAGGTCCAGGACGCCGACACGCATCCCGCTTGCTTTGCATGCTAATAGAGTGCCCCCCACGCTGATCTCGGCATCGTCCGGATGCGGCGCCACGACGAGCACTTCGAGAGGTTCGATTTCAGGCATCAACTGAACGCAAGTTCCGTAGTCAGGGATGTGGGCAGACGACATGGGACGCCATGCCGACAATCAGTTTCCTGCTGAGGTTCCTTCAAGCGTCGGAGGCGTTCTTTCAGATCCGTCGGCTGACTCAGATTCCGTTTGCCCACCCCCAATCAAGGTGCTATAGTCGCCCCCTTCGAGCGCTATGGCAAGCGTCGAGACGCTCGAAGTCTTGTGTCTAAACGGGCGATGACACACTGGCCGATATTCATCCGTGGAGGCACCTTGTGCAAGAACATGAGCTTGAACTCTCGATCGGTGATTCTCTCTTGGTTGGTGAGTACGTCGTCACAGTGATTGATATCGAGGGGACCGAGATCAGCGTGCGGATCGAGTCCGAGCAGGATCATGAAGTTCGCCTCGACAAACTGCACTGTCTCCTCCCACGCTGAGAGGACAGACTGCCGTACGAAAGGTGTTGCTGTGAGCCCGCGTTCGCCGGGGGAAACGCCTGGATGGCACTGGCCGGTGAATCCGGCAGCACTCTGAGAACAGATTCTCACACAAGACCGGACATCCGACGGTTATGTTGCCGGCGACTGTGACGTTGCCGGCGAGTCCCGGGCTGGACGGGCCTTTCCGGGCACAATCAGCTCGTTCCGCTTAAGGCTCCAATCAGGTCGTTCCGCCCAGGGCTCGCAGAGCGTTGTCGCTGAAAGATCTCTCGCAGGACCTGTCCGTCCGTGACCAGCCGTCGCAGCAGGTCCTGCAATTGGCTGCTGTAGCAGAGCCCGCGGAAGTTCTCACCCCGCCCATCCCGGCACGGGCAGTCGCTGCCGAACAGCAACTGCCGGGGATGCCGTTCGAGAAACCGCGACGTGAAGTCTTCGTCGCGAGTCAGCGCCCCGTAACCGCTGCCGGCGGATAGATCGGCGTACAGGTTCGGATACTCGCTCAGCAGGCGGTCGAGCAGCCCGCCGGTCTGACCGGCCCCTTGGGATACAGCGTCGTCTCGGGCGGCGGAACATTCGGCACTGATGTTCGCCCACCAGGTCTGGGCATGGCCGATGATCCGCACGCGGCGATACGCGCTTGAGATAGGTTTCCAGGAACTCCGCCAGCCCCTGGTTGAATCCGTCCGCACCGTCCTGAAAATGCATCGTGATCGGCCAGTCGAGCTCATCACACAGGGCGATGACAGCCTCCACCCGGCGAATCGTTCAGTGGCAGATGCTCCTTCTGCTCGCCCACACCCCGACAGCCCAGCAGGTGGTAGGCCCGAACCCGTTCCAGCGCATCATCCCGACGCAGGTCCGTCTGACAGAAGGGAATCACGCGATCGGGATAAGTGTGGAACGCATGCAGCACCGTCTCGGTGTGCAGTGTCACGCCTCCTTCCCCGGTCTCCAGCGGCAGGATGAACGCGCGGCTCGTCCCGGTGGCATCGAGATGCTGCACCGTCGTCAGCCACAGATCGACCGAAATGATTTACGTGGAGATGGCAATCCACGAGTCGGCAGGGGTTCGGTCGAACCGGGCGACCCCGTCGGACTCATCACTCCGACCTCGTGATGCGGCAGTCAGCGACAGTGCGCCAACAGCAGACGCGAACAGAAACTCCCTGCGGTCGACTCCTGCGGACATCGCCATGACTCCCTCGTGGCCACCTTCCGGTTCATCCAGCGACGGCCACCGGCTCGTTCCCGAACACCTGGGCGTCGAGTGCACGCTTCTGCGGGCAGCCGTGATTCTGCCACCAGCTCCACGCCAGCTCCGCGACCACTGGCCCGCGCACTCACAGGCCAGCAACGCCGCTCGCAGCGCCTCCGCATCCTGATAGCGCTGGCTCGGGATCCTTCTCGAGGCAGCTCAGTACCACCTGTTCGAGGTCGTGAGGAACCTCGGCGTTCAACTCCGACGGCGGCTGCGGGGTGCCTCGTGGACGTGGGCCATCAGAACCTTGATCGGCTTGTCGTACGCGAACGGAACACGACCGGTCAACAGGTAGTACGCGACGCCTCCGAGCGAGTAGATGTCACTTCGTTCGTCGGGCTGTTCACCGCTCACCTGTTCAGGTGACATGAACAGCGGTGACCCGGCAATCGTACCATCCTGCGTCAGACTGGACATCGTCGCCGTTCAGACTGACCAGTGGACGAGCGAGACCGAAGTCCAGCAGCTTCGCGACATCGTACACGCCGCCCCGCCGGGCCGCAAAAATGTTGGCGGGCTTGATGTCCCGATGCACCAGGTTGTGGTCATGCGCCTCGGTCAGTGCCTCACACGTCTGTGCGAGCAGATGGATCACGCGCTCTGGCCGGCAGTGGACCATGGAGCTGCACGAGCTGATCGAGATTCATCCCCGGCAGGTATTCCATCACATAGTAGAATACTCCCGTTGTCGGAACGTCCATAGTCGAAGATCTCCACGGTGTTCCAGTGAGTCAGCTGGGCCGTGGCCCGGACCTCGCGTTCGAAGCGCTTGAAGGCCTCCGCATCACCGGCCTTCTCTCCGCGAATCAGCTTGATCGCACAGGGCCGCTTGAGCAGCAGATGCTCGGCGAGATAGACGTCGCCCATTCCTCCCGACCCCAGCAGTCTCTTGAGTCGTACTGGCCGATCTGCTGCGCTTCATAGACCTCCCGCCGCAACGTACCAATTGTCTGACGCCATAGACTCGCGGTCAGGCCGACGATTGCCATGTACATACCGCAGCCGAAGGTGTATCGCCAGGAAGAACACGCTGCTCGAGAGCACCTCCCTGAACGCCGGCGTTGTCCACCGGACAAACGCCATCACGAGCAGTGGTGCCACCGCCATGCAACCTGACCACGACAGCCCGTTGCCAGGTGTTGGGAATGAAGAACGCGTACACAAAGATCAGCAGCGCCCAGGAATGCAGCGAGTACTCGAGGAAACCCAGCTCGCAGAGTCCATCTGTGAGCCGGTTGTGCGTCAGCAACAGAAAGAACGAGGCGGCTCCACCGAAGACGATCAGTTCCACCAACGCAGATGGCTTAGCAAATGCCCGCAATGGGTGCAGAGCCGAAAGCCGACGAGCCCCATCACGATCGTGACGGCGAGATGATCCCAGAACAGCAGCCAGTCGGCGGTCGTCTGAAGTCTGCTGAGCGAAAACAGATGCTTCACGAAGAACGCGGCGAATCCGCCGAACAGGAGGAGCGAAGCAATCCGCAGACGTTCTGCGAGCAGACAGTGTCGGTAACAGCACTGAGACCCGGACCGCTTCCTTCGACGATCTCCACTGTCCTGCGGGCTTCCCGCGGGCGAGTTCCCGTCGGCAGACGAGGTTCCCGACCGGGCGCGGGCATCTGCAGTGTCTGTCCAATTTCGCGTTGGACTCAGCGGCCGGCATAGGGCTCGCACGATCAGGATTTCGTGCTTCACAGTGTGCTTCCACGCCCGTGCGGATGGGGCTCCCTGGCCGTGGCGGATCCGCACCGCGACCCGATCCTCGGTCATCCTATGCACGCCGTCCGAATCGTCGAGTGGCCTGAACAGACGATCAGGCTGCGCACCTGGATCCTCCGCACATACATGGAGAGTCCTTGCCCGCCCTGCCAGGGGCGGTTTAACGCCGCTCGGCGATTCAGTTCCGGATGCGGCCAGACACCCTCAGACGGTCGCGGCCGCAGGGGTCAGGTACTTGTCGACTTCATTGGCCACGATCACTCCGTAGTTCACCGCGCCCAGCCAGCCCGACATGATGATCCCCACGCTGCCGGCGTGGAACAGTCCGCCGATCTGCTCGGGCAGCGTCTGCGACACCTTGAGCCCCTCGAACTTCGTGCCGAAACTCGCTCCTTGCATGTGCCGGGTGTAGTGCTGAAATGTGCGGGGTGTCGAGGCCTCGACCCAGTCCGCCTTGTCGCGAATCGCCGGGACGTACTGATCGAGGCAATCCAGTGTGGTCTCGCACAGGTCCTGCTTGTCGGCCTCGTAGTGTTCCTCGGAAAGCTCCGCCCAGTCCTCGAAGCGGGCATTCGTGGAGGAGACGATCAGCCAGCGGTCGCTCCCGGGCGAGTCTCGCGGATAGTAGAACGAAAACGTCCGGCTGCTCACCTGCTTGGACAGCATCGCCTCGATGTCGAAGCCCTCGTGTTCTGAGTGAAACAGCAGGTCGCCGCAGTCGTCGAAGCCCACGCCCGGCTTCAGGGCGATGTAGACCTGGCAGCTCGAGTTGTTGAGGCGGACCGCCTGCGGCCTCTTCGACAAACTCGGGGTCAAAGTGTTCCTCACCCACCAGTTTGAGAATCGTTCTCTTGATGTTCGAATTCGAAAGCACCGCTGACACTCGATCGCGCTTGCCGTTCGACCATACCGCCTGCACCTGGCGGTCGGGCGAGACCTCAATCCGTTCGACCAGCGTGCGAATGCGGATGTCGACGCCGTTGCGTTCGAGTTCCTCCCGCATCTGTCGCGACGAGCTGGTCGGTTCCTCCCCGGAACGTGAAGACACCCTTGCTCATGAAGTTGCTGAAGACGATGCCGTACGTAATCGCCGGGTCTTCGAGCGTCGATCCGTTGGCGTAGGTGATCGGCTCCATCAACAACGCGGACGACGTCGTCGCGGCCAGGGAAGAATCGCTCGAACAGCTCGCGGGTCGTCATCGACTGGTCGTCGTAGAAGTTCATTTCGCGCGCGGTGGTAAAGAACTCATCGACCGTCTCCTGGGTGATGCCGAACTGCTGCGTGATGATGCGCGTGAAGTCCTGCCGATCGAAGCTCGTCCGCAGGGAGAACTGCGGGTTTTCAAATCGAATCCCCTTGAGTTGCACGATGCTCTCGGCGATCTCCGGCGTCCAGTATTTGCGGCAGCGACTTGATCATCCCGACCGGAAACCCATGCAGCGAGATGTCGAAGATGTGCCCCCCGTGACGCTTGAACCAGGTCGCCATACCGCCGAGCTGATAATGGTGTTCCAGCAGCAGCACCGAGTAGCCCTGCTTGGCGAGGACGTTGGCACCCGTCAGTCCGGCCAGGCCGGACCCGATCACGACAACGTCGTAGCGATCCTGCACATCCTTGAGAAAGTCCTTCGGCATGAGGGCGGCACCCGGTGACGCAAAACGATGATGACACAAGCCCTACAGAGCTCACGGACGAGTCGGCCTGCCACCGTCAGATCGCACGACCGGCCACGTTTGCAGTCTAGGCGAACGGAGCTGAATTGCCAGTCACCTTCCGCGCACTCCCTGCGGTCGTTCGACGGGCGCAGGCCGGCTCGCCTCGGTAAACGGAGCCGTTTCGAACTTTCGACCATCGTCGATCAGTCGAGGATCATCGTTGGCAGCCAGAATCTCCAGCAGACGACCCGCCATCTGCTCGCGAACACTCTGATAGTCCGCCGCGTCGGCCACGTTCACCAGATGATGAGGATCCGTCCGCAGATCGTAGAGCTCTTCCCCCGGGCGTCGACCGAAGGCGAAATCGAAATACGGCTGCATCCCTGCATCATCCCGGTGCGTCACAATCCAGGCCTTGGTCGGACTGGCATCCATGTCGCCGAACGCTACGAAGGTCTCCTCCGTGAGCTCATCGAAGGAGGCCAGGGGCCCTGCCGTCGACCCGAATCCGGGGGCCGTCCCCATCGGCCAGCGCTCCGGCCTGAAGTTGCGGATGTACAGATAGTCCTGCGTTCGCAGGGCCCGCTGGGGATAGGGGAGATTGTCGGTGCGTGCGGCCGCCACATGCCGCTCGCCCCACCACCACGAAATCCCGCTGCGGATCCACCAATCCCTGTCGGGACGACGCAAGCACAGGCAGCAGGCTGCGCCCGGTCATGACGTCTGGGGGCGTTTCCCCCGCCACCTCCAGAAACGTCGGGGCCAGATCCATCAGATTGACAAAGTCGTCAACCACGCGGCCACCGGGAATCGTGCGCCGGAGCGCACGGCGAGGGCGACCTGCACACCAAAGTCGTACAGGTTGCACTTGCCGCGCGGGAACCCCGGAATGCCATGATCGCCACTGATGACGACCAACGTCTTCTCCAGTTCGCCGCGCTGCTCCAGTTCTTCGAGCAACACGCCCACGGCCGCATCGAATGCCTGCACCTCCCCGAGGTAGTCGCAGAAGTCCTCGCGAATCACCTCGTTGTCCGGCAGGAACGGCGGCATTTTTCCGCGGAGGTCATCCGGGTTCAGTCCCCACAGGGCCTGTCCCGAACCGCGTACCCATTTGCGATGGCAGTTCGTCGGACCGAACCAGTAGCAGAACGGCTGCCCCGCCTGGCGATCGGCGAGGAAGTCGGTGAAGTTGCCGCGGACTTCGTCCAGCAGATCTTGTCTGGTCGCTTCAGGGTCTTGCGAACGGCTGACGTGTTGCGAGAACTGATTGAACTGCGTCCCATGACCCTGATAGCGCGTCTCGTTCGCGCCGTAAGGGGCGTTCGTCGGAGTTCCGGGTCCCCACACCTTGTACGTGTAGCCGATATGATAGCCGGCATCCCGCAGGATGAGCGGGTAGCTGGGGATGCTCGCATCCCAGACAGCTCCCTGCAGAATGGCGCCGCGTCCAGTCCGAAAAAAATACTGTCCCGACAGCAGCGCACTGCGGCAGGGTGTGCACGACGGTGCATTGACGAACGCATTCCGGAACAGGACGCCCTCACGGGCCACCCGGTCGACGTGGGGCGTACTGACGATCGCGTTGGGAGTCTGGTCATCCGCTCCCGTGCGATATGCACTGGCGTACTGCCCCCAGTCATCCGCGAAACAAAACAGGATGTTGGGTCGCTCGTCACCGCAGACGGGACTGCTGAGGCACATCAGCGCCAGCAACGTCGAGAAGGCGATCGTGCGCATGGGTCTGGGGTACTCCTGCTCAGGTCACTTGGGGACGGACGCGTCGGCCGACGGACACCCGGGACTCAACCCGGACTGTCATCCCTCCGGCGCTGCTTCAGCATCGAGTGCAGCAGCCGCGGGGGAGACATCGGCAGTTCATGCATTCTGACACCAACCGCATCGAAGATGGCCGCTCCCAACGCGGCCGGGGGCGGACAGATTGGCACTTCTCCCACACCACGCACCCCATACGGATGGTCGGGATTCGGGACTTCAACAATGATCGTCTCGATCATGGGCAGGTCGAAGCAGGTCGGCATGCGATAGTCGAGGTAGGAGGCATTCCGCATGCGCCCATCGTCGTCATAGACGTACTCCTCGTTCAGCGCCCAGCCGACCCCCTGGGCCACACCCCCCTGCATCTGCCCTTCGACATAGCTGGGATGAATGGCTGTGCCGGCATCCTGTGCGACGGTGTAGCGGAGGATCGTTACCTTGCCGGTCTCGGGATCGACCTCGACATCCACGCAGTGTGCTCCGAAGGCATTGCTGGAGGCCGGCGCACTGATGCTTGCCGATGCCGAAATCGGTTCCCCCGTGGGAATGATCTTCGCCGCCAGTTCGGCGAAGGTGAACTGGCGACCATCGGGCCCCCGAATCTGTCCCTCTGCGTAACTCACTGCTGCCTCATCACACTCCCAGATGAGCGCCGCCCGCTGGCACATCTGCTCGCGAATCTTCAGCCCTGCCTCGTGGGCCGCCATGCCGGTCGCCAGGGTGACACGACTGCCACCGGTGACGTCCGTGTACCCCACGCTGTCGGTGTCCGCCACGATCGGATTGATGTCTTCGGCCAGGATCCCGAGGGTCTCGGCCAGTTGCATGGCGATGCTGGTGCGGGTGCCGCCAATGTCGGTCGAGCCCTCGATCAGCGAGACCTTCCCGTCCCCGTTGACAGAGACCGTTACGGAAGACTTGAGTCCGGCATTGAACCAGAATCCGCAGCCGACGCCCCGTCCGCGGGCGGCACCAGGCACGGGCGTCGTTCCCGGCGCACCATAGGTCTCGTGATGCTCGAGCGGCGTCTTCCAGTGATCGCTGGCTTTAATGGCTTCGAGCGTCTCCACAAGACCGATGCGCGGGTACTGCACGCCATCCGGACGCCGCGTCCCCTCGCGGGCCGCGTTTCTGAGGCGGAAGTCGAGGGAACAGACCCCGAGCCGCTCACAGATCTCGTCCACCACCGTTTCCACCGCAAAGGCGGCATTCGTGGAACCCGGTGCCCGATAGGCATTCGTCCGGGGCTTGTTGACACACACGTCGAAACCTTCGACGCGGGCATTCGGAATGTCGTAGCAGGCGAAGATGCACATGCAACCCGGGCCCACGGGCGACCCGGGATAGGCACCTGCCTCGTACGCCAGCCAGGCCTCACCGGCGACCAACTGTCCCTCCTTCGTCGCCCCCAGCTTGACACGAATGAAGGATCCCGGCGTCGGACCGGTCGCCTCCAGAACATCGGTGCGGCTCATGGTCACCTTGACGGGATGCCCCGACTTCCGCGCGAGAAGGGCTGCGACCGGCTCCACGTACACGGAAATTTTCCCGCCAAAGCCGCCGCCAATTTCCATCGGCACCACCTTGATCAGCGTCAGCGGCAGATGCAGTAGTTCGGAGACCTGCTGACGGACGGTGAAGCTCCCCTGCGTCGTGGCGTAGATCGTCAGCCGCCCGTCACCATGCCAGACCGCGGTCGCGGTATGCGGTTCGATATACCCCTGATGAACGGTGGACGTGGTGAACTCGCGTTCGATGACGATGTCGGCCGACGCGAACCCCTGCGGGACATCCCCCTGCTCGAACTGGATTCGTTGCGCCACGTTCGAAGGCCTGGAACCGATCGTCTCACCGAACTCCTTCGTGTACACATCCTCATTCAACACCGGAACATCGTCGCGCATGGCGACCCGGACATCGAGCACTGCGGGCAGCGGTTCGTACTCGACCCGGATCAGGGCGGCCGCTTCCTCGGCAACATGCACGTTGTCGGCGGCAACGGCCGCCACGGCATGCCCGTGATACAGGACCTTGTCGCGGGCCAGCACGTTGGCACTCAGGTGTCGCAGATTGACGGCCCCTTCGCCCAGTTCGGCGACCCGGTCACCTGGGTCGGGCATGTCGGCACTCGTGACGATCGCATGAACTCCGGGATGGGCGGCGGCAGCGCTCGTATCGATCGAAAGAATCCGGGCATGGGCATGGGGGCTGCGGAGGATGAAACCGGCCAGCATCCCCGTGAGGCGGATATCCGCCCCGTATTTCGCGTCCGGTCACCTTGTCGGCACCATCATGCCGGAGCGGACGGGTTCCAATGACCTTGTACGGTGAATGCCCGGACTCGACCGATGACATATGCTGGTCCCATACTGCTTGTGAAGAAAACAACGGGAGCGGCGTGCTCCTATTGCCTTGTACCCGCAGAGATGCGCACCGATCAAGGTTTAGGCGCGCGGACAGTCGCCGGGGCCGTGAAGATGGGCGTCAAACGCGGTGCGGAATCCCGTATTGTGGCGGAGACCCACGAGGGTGCGCATGATGCAACTTGTCGCCTGCTCACTGCCGTTTTAGAGGGCGGAGGAGGAATCCTGCAGAATCTCGCGGAACTCTTCGCGGGGGAGCGGTGTTTGACTTCTGGCGGACGGCCAACAGGGCACATCATGTCCATCGTCGAACTGGTCGCTCCCATGGTGACGCCAGGCGACCTGGTCACTTCGGACGAAGGGCGTCCACCCTCGAATCACGACCTCTCACACGACAAAGGGATCGATACCATGCGACACCGGGGCCCGTTCTCGATGTTGACGCCTGCTGCACTCGTGAACACGGGATTGCTGGTCCTGGCCGCGACCTCGGTGCTCTGGGCCTGCGATCAGCGCGTCACTGCCGCGGCGGAGCTCTCCCGGGACTCCACGGATGCCGCGGAGCTCGTCGACCGCCTGATTCTCGAATCGCTGCAGACTTCAGAGGTAACGCCTGCCCCCCTCACCAGTGACGAGGATTTCCTGCGGCGAGTCACACTCGACTTGACGGGGCACATTCCCTCAGCGGCGGAGGTGACCCTGTTCAGCCTCAATCCCGATCCGCGCAAACGCGAACGGATCATCGAGACACTCATCGAATCAGATGAGTTCGCGACCAGTTGGGCCGGCTACTGGAACAATGTGATCTTCTCCCGGGCCACAGAGGTGAGGTCGCGTGGCACGCAGCCCGTCTTCCTCGAGTGGATGACCACGCAGCTGCGCGACAATCGCCCCTGGGACGAAATTACGGCCGAACTGCTCACCGCAACCGGGAACACCCGGGAGGAGGGGCGAACCGCGCTGATCGCCGCGCACAATGGAGACCCGGCCGAACTCGCTTCGGAAGCCTCACGAATCTTTCTGGGCATCCAGATGCAGTGTGCCAACTGTCACGATCATCCTTACGATGCCTGGAAGCGCGAAGACTTTCACCATCTGGCCGCGTTCTTCCCGCGCATCCGCATGCGACGTGAACCCAACGATTTTCCAGGAACGTTCCTCATCGAATCGGCTGACGACCTCCCCGACGCGCGGCAACGGGAAATCAATCCGGAGCAGCTGTTCCGCTTCCTGGACCGGAATCGCGACGGACGTCTTACCCAGCGTGAGGCACAGCAGAACCGACAGTTCGGCGCCCGCTTCGAACGCTTGATCGAATTGGCCGACAAGGATGACGATCAGGCGGTCTCGCTGGAGGAACTGACGAATCTGCCACGTCCCAATCCAGCTCAGGCCGGTCGCGGGTCGGCCGAGTATTACATGCCCGATCTCGAAGAGCCGGCGGCACGGGGCACGCGCATGCAGCCAACCTTCTTCGTGAGCCACGAGACCTTACCCCTTGGCACGAATGACGTGGACCGCCGGTCTGCATTGGCGAGTTTCATGACGGACCCCGACAACCCGTGGTTCGCTCGGGCGTTTGTCAATCGCATCTGGGCGGAGATGCTTGGCAGCGGCTTTTACATGCCGATTGACGATCTCGGCCCAGAACGTGAGGCTCATCTGCCAGAGGTCCTCGAAGTCCTGACGGCTGGCTTCATCGCCAGCAACTTCGATATGCGCTGGGTCTACCGGACCATCGCCATGACGGAGGCGTATCAGCGTCAGCTGAACAAGGATGCGACCGATACCACTGTGCCGTTTGCGGCGGCGACACCCACACGGTTGCGGCCCGATCAAGTCTTCAACTCGCTGACTGAGGCGCTCGATGGCGCGAGTCTCGCAGCACCGCGATCGGCAGGAGCCCGACGTTTCGAGTCAACCGGGGCCGGTCGAGGCGACCTGGGGCGGGCAGCCTTTCAACAACTGTTCGGATACGACCCCTCCACGCCGCAGGAAGACCTGATGGGAACGATTCCGCAGGCGCTGTTCATGATGAACTCGCCGATCATCAACAGCAGCTTGAACGGACGTGGCCCAACGATGCTCGGGCGCCTCTTGCGAGACTTCCAGGACGACGACGACGCACTGGCCGAGTTGTACTTGCGGGTACTCACCCGCGAACCATCGGAGGCGGAACGCACGATCTGCAGCGACCACATCCGGCTGGTTGGTGATCGCCACCAGGCCTTCGAGGACATCCTGTGGAGCCTGCTCAATTCGAGCGAGTTCCTGACGAAGCGATAGCCTCCGCGCCCTATTCGCCGCTGATGGCGAGGGAACCACGACACGTCACCAGACCCAAGATCGACGCCCCAGCACTCCGCACGGATCAACACAATGCACACGTCCCGACATGAGCAAGTTCACATCTCGCAGCAGGGGCTGCGCCGGCGAAGTTTTCTTCACTCCGTTTCGGCGGGAGCCTGCGCAGCCGGGACGCTCTCGCTCCGTGATCTCCTCAGCCTGCAGGCCGCAGATCTGAGGCGGCAGGGGCGATCCCTGATCCTGCTGTGGATGGCCGGGGGTCCCAGCCAGTTCGAGACCTTCGATCCCAAGCCGGACGATGAGAATGGCGGGTCGACTCCCGTCATCTCGACGACGGTTCCTGGGATTCAGGTCGCTGCGGGCTGGGAACAGACCGCGAAATCGATGGCCGACATTGCTCTCATTCGCTCGCTGACCAACAACGAAGGGAACCACCAGCGCACCACTTATCAGATGCACACCGGCTATATCCCCTCGGGCAGCGTCAAGCATCCGAGTTTCGCGGCCAACATCGCCCATCAAATCGCTGACTCGGACCTCGATCTGCCCTCGGTCGTCTCGATCGGCCAGACGCAGGGTGCAGGATTCCTCGGTGTGCGGTACGAGCCGTTCGTCGTCGCGGAACCGGGACGCATGCCACAGAACGTCACGCTCCCTGTCCCCGAAGATCGCTATCGCCGTCGCCTGGGGCTGTTCAACAGGCTCGAGGGCGAGTTTGCCGGGCGGGGAGCAGAGCAGGTGGTCGAGAATCAGCGCCAGCTCTATGCCCGCACTGCGGATCTCGTGCTCAGCGACCAGAAGCAGGCCTTCGATCTCTCCGCCGAACCCGAGACCCTGCGGCGGCAATACGGAGAGACGCGGTTCGGCCGCGGATGCCTGCTGGCCCGGCGGCTCGTCGAGTCGGGCGTCACATTCGTTGAAGTGATCTCCAGTGGATGGGATACCCACGACAACAACTTTGAGCGGATCGATGCCCTCGCAGGAGAGGTCGACCCCGGTATGTCGTCACTGATCGCCGACCTCAAGCAGCGGGGATTGCTCGAGCGAACGGTGGTTCTGTGGATGGGCGAGTTCGGCCGGACGCCGCGAGTGAATGCCCGCGGGGGGCGCGACCACTACCCGCGCGTCTTCAATGCGGCGATCGCCGGTGGAGGCATCCGGGGTGGGCAGGTCATTGGATCATCGACGGCTGACGGGACGGCCGTCGCCGACCGCCCCCTCAGTCCAGCCGACCTGTTTTGCTCGGTCTGTCAATGCCTGGAGGTCGACCCGCACCACGAGAACATCAGTCCCCTGGGCCGCCCCATGAAGATCGTCGATGGCGGCGAGGTCATCCCCGAACTGTTCGCCTGAACCAGATGGCCCCCGCATGGTCTGGGGCGCTCTCGTCCGGCCTCGGTCCACTCCGCGACCACTTCGCATCCGCCGGACGCGTCAGAACTCACCGACGACCTGACCGTCATCCCGCTGTGCGAGGTAGCGCCAGGTGTCCTGGTTGATGTTCTCGCTGATGCTCCGCACCGATCCATCCATCAACAGGCTGATCACGAGTCCCTCGTGCCAGCTGCGCGAGGTGACGGCAGCATACGTCGGGGTATCGCAATTCTTGTCCTCCCGACAGGAGGTGTAGTCACCCTCGTCCCGAACTCCTCCCGGAACGACCACGTAGGTGTTGGGGGGGAGCGTGGCGGTGAATCCCGTCTGATGGACGCGTCCATCGACCCATTCGGTGTGCCCACTGTCAGGTTTGTGTTCGCCCCCCCCGGCGATCAACGTCTCCACCTCGAGCGACGTCGTGGGGACAGCCGCCATCCCGGTCTGCCCGTCGCGAGTGTAGGGCGTAAACGCCTTGACCTCAGATAAGCCGAGGGTGTTGCTCGTGCCGTCGGTCATATCACGTGTGGAGAAGCCGCTGTTCGGGGCGAAGGCACCGTTTCCCTGCCTGCGGTTCTGGACGTTCCACACCATCCAGGTTCCCCCGTTGAACGCGTAGTTGACCGGATAGTGGATGGGGACACCGCTGCTGTTCGTACGCGCCCGATCGTTGATCTCGCTCGGACACAAATAGCCGGCGACGCGCAGCGTTGTAATGCCGGACCCACTGTTCTCTGAATCGTCATAGGCGGCCGACAGGTCGATGTTGTTGTAGGCGTTCGCCTGATCGAGATAGGGCAGAATCCGCGCCTGCACCGACCATTCGCCTCCTCCCGTGGGATTGGTCACGCCATCACCGTCGGTGACGAACGAGGGGGGAAACTTCGTGTGCACGTCCAGGTAGTTGTGGAGCGCCAGCCCGATCTGCTTGAGATTGTTGCGGCACTGGGTTCTGCGGGCCGCTTCGGCGCCTGCTGGACCGCCGGCAGGAGCAGGGAAATGAGGATCGCGATGATGGCGATCACCACCAGGAGCTCAATCAACGTAAAGCCACGACGTACAGCCACTTGAGACATGAGATCCCTCCACAACAGCGTGTGTTCGAACGTCAGCGAACGTTCCTTCAGAAACGTCGCGTGCACCGATCGAGTTTGGCTGGCGAGGGTGTCTGATCGCGGCTGTGCGGGCCGCTGAAACCCGTTGGCTGGCTGACTCGGGCGAGACTCATTTGACACTGAGTCTCAATGTCATGTAATCTAACGGACCTGCGGACGATTGCAAGACTCACGCATCCATGAACTCCGAAATTCCTCCCGACCCCACTCGCGAAGGCCCGAGCAAGGCGGACACGCCCTCGTCCCTGCCTGGGGCTCGTCTCAACTCGAGCGAGATGTTCCGGGGACGCAAGGAGATCCAGATCGAGCACGAGGGGGAGATCTACCGCCTGCGGGTCACCCGTTCCGGCAAGCTCATCCTCACCAAGTAGAGGCACGCGACAGCCGCTCGCCTCACCCGGAGTAGGCCTGTCGCAGGGATCGGATGATCGATTGCTCCAGCGCCAGGTCCCGGCCGGCCCCGATCCAGCCTGACGGCGCGGACTGGCCGACGACCTGATTCAGGTCGCGCCCCAGCGGGTTGCTATCCCGGAAGGTGGCGCCACCGGCGGAATTTGCCGCAATGCCGGGCAGATCTTCAAACTCCTTGAAGGCTTCGACGCTCACCAGGTAACCGGCTCCGCGCTCATCGGGGGTCACACGGATCACCACCCGCCGGCGGACCGACTGGAGCGTGCTTTCCCAGCGGTTCTCGCAGCCGACGCTGTCATGATGCCACGGCTCGAGGACACCTGCCCCGGTCTTGTAATCGGTCTCGATGATCCTGGCGAAACGATCCTCGCGCGCGATTTCGAACAGGTAATCATGCAGGACGTCGACGGTCCGTTCCCAGAGCACCTCGTCATTGGAGGCTGCCACGAGAATCGGATTGGACACCGGCGCAGCAGCATTCCACGGCATTCGCCAAGGCGACTGGCAGCCGGAGAGCAGACTCGCGCACAACAGCACAAGCCAGGGCAGACGATGGGGGATCGGAGACGCCATGAGTGGCCGATATTGCAGCCGGAGGGGACCGAAGTCTCGCAGGATCGCCCAAACGCGGCAAGGCCAATCTGGGGCCGGTTTGCTTCCGTGAGCGGATGCTTCTCGTTAGACTGTGCAGAGATACGTCGGTTGCCCACTTGCCCGCACCAATGAGCCACCTCCATGACCGAGTTCTTTCCCAAGATTGGACGGATCGCATACGACCCCAAGAGCCGCGACCCGTTGACGTTCAAGCATTACAACCCTGAAGAGCAGATCGAGGGGCACCGGCTGGAGGACCTCCTGCGGTTCAGTGTGTGCTACTGGCACACATTTCGGGGCACAGGCACGGACCCGTTCGGTGCTGCCACCCTGGAGCGTCCTTGGGATGACGGCTCCAACTCGGTCAAGAACGCACTGCGTCGGGTCGATGTGGCCTTCGAGTTCATACAGAAGCTGGGCGTTCCGTTCTATTGCTTTCACGATCGTGATGTCGCGCCCGACGGCGCGACGCTGCGCGAAGCCAATGAGAACCTGGACGCCGTTGCTGCCCGACTCAAAGAGCAACAGGGGGAGACCGGCATCAAACTCCTGTGGGGCACTGCGAACCTGTTTTCGCATCCGCGATACATGCACGGAGCCGCCACGAGCTGCAACGCCGACGTCTTCGCCTATGCGGGCGCACAGGTGAAGAAGGCGATCGAGGTCACGCATGAACTGGGCGGCGAGAACTACGTGTTCTGGGGAGGCCGCGAGGGTTATCACACCCTCTACAACACCGACATGCAGCGGGAGCTGGAGCACCTCGCCCGCTTCATGCACATGGCGGCCGACTACGCGCGGTCCATTGGGTTCAAGGGGCAGTTTCTGTTCGAACCGAAGCCCAAGGAGCCGACGAAGCATCAATACGACTTCGATGCGGCCGCCTGTCTGAACTTCCTGCGCGCCAACGGACTCGAAGGAACGGTGAAGCTCAACATCGAGACCAACCACGCCACCCTGGCGGGGCACTCCATGATGCACGAGTTGGAGTACGCCCGCATCCAGGGCATGCTGGGATCGATCGACGCCAACACCGGTGACCTGCTGCTGGGATGGGACACCGATCAGTTCCCCACGGACATTTACCTGACGACGCAGATCATGCTCGTGATCCTCAAGCAGGGAGGCCTGGCGCCGGGTGGCACGAACTTCGACGCCAAAGTGCGTCGTGAGAGTTTCGACCCGGTCGACCTGTTCCATGCTCACATCGGCGGCATGGATGCCTTTGCCCGCGGTGCCAAGATCGCCGCCCGCATCCGGGCCGACGGCGTGCTCGACAAGTTCGTCCAGAACCGGTACCGGTCCTACGACGACGGGATCGGGTCCCGGATCGAGCAGGGAACGGTGGGATTCCAGGATCTCGAAACCTATATCCTCGCCAAGGGTGAGGCGGCGGCCAACGAAAGCGGGCGGCAGGAGTACCTTGAGAACCTGATCAACGACTATCTGTAGGCCGACGGACGCGATCAGCCCCGGATGGAGTGCGCGGCCAGTCTCTCGTAGTGCGCCTGGCACTGCCTCAGCACGTCCCGCAGCCCCGCCGGTACGGTCTCGCGCTTCGGTCGATACTCAAGAAAACCGGTCGACTGTTCGACCTGTCCGTACCAGTGTTCCGCCCAGACACCGTCGGTCTCGCGGCGGCCTGAGGGCCATTGCAGCATTCGCTCGGTGAAGTCGACCCCGGTTCGCTCACACAACGCCGATAGCACCCCGCGGGGGTCTTCGAGCACATCGCGAGAGTCGATGACGGGCGGAGCCTGTCCGGTTTGCTGCTCCACGAGGTCGAAGATTTCCAACTGTTGTGGGAGACCGGTGTCCATCACGTCGGGATTCGGGGTGATCTTCAGCAGCGACGTCAGCATCTCCTGGGGCTCGCGGATGAGGAAGCAGTTCGTGAGCTGGGTCAGCCAGTCACGACTGATCTCCGGCAGCAGGTGATGCGACATCTGCTTCTGGTAGAAGATCCGCCGCCCTTCCGGGACGGGGCCCGTCAACCAGTCCACGATCTTCCGCCAGTCAGTCTCATGATGAGCAATGACTTCCGCCTTGCCCGGATGATCGGCGTCGGTTCGCAGCAGGTAGTGCGCGTAGAGCGGTTCGTCGCAGACAAACGTATCGCCGCGATTCTCCCAGGAGCGCATCAGGGCCGTAGAGATATTACGAGGCCCGGACCACATGGCAATTCGCAGCGGTCGCAGTTCAGTCGACATCCCAGGGCTTTCGTGACAGGACTCGGTTTCTGGGGGGGAGACTACGCGGGGGGGACGCCCAGTGACTTGCCGCCGTCGATCGCGATCACGGTGCCCGTCACCATGGCGGCGGCATCGCTGACAAGGTAGAGAATGGCCTGGGCGACCTCGTGCGGAGTGATCATGCGGCCCGCCGCTCGGGCGATGGGGCTCGCCTGAATGAACCTGTGGGCCGCCTCGGCACGATCGGGCTGGCGATCCAGATCGCTGTTCATGATTCCCGTATCCTCCACAGGTCCCGGACAGACCGCGTTCACGCGAATCCGGTCGGGGCCATGGCTCAGCGCCAAAGATCGCGTCAACCCGTTGAGCGCCAGTTTGCTGATTGAATAGACCGGATCGTGGGCCCGGGGCAGAATGCCGGCATTGCTGGAGGTGTGGACGATCACTCCGCCCCCCTGCCGCTTGAGGTGCGGGATCGCAAACTTCGCCCCGAAAAATGCGGCCTTGAGGTTCGTGTCGAGACAGCGGTCCCAGTCGGCTTCGTCGATCTCGTCCACCTTCCCGACCATCACAACGCCCGCATTGCTGATCAGCATATCGAGTCGCCCCCCCTCCCGGGCGGCATTGTCGATGAGGGCTTGCAACTGCGCGAGATCTCGAACGTCACAACTCTGCTGAGTGATGCCCGCACGGACGAACTCGTCGCTGCCTTCCGGGGGGCAGGTCAAGTCGCCAACCGTCACCCGAGCCCCGTGTTCGGCCAGCAGCAGGGCGGTGGCCCGGCCGATCCCGCTCGCACCTCCCGTTACGACCGCAACTCGTTCTTTCAGTTGGACCTGCGTCATCTGCCCTCGCCTTCAGAACATGTCCATGGCCCCACAGTGACAGTTCGCCCGGGGCCACCTGCCCGAGCACCCCCGAGGACAGTCTGAGGCCGGTATTCGTCGGCGTCAACCGCCGCGATCCCTGGATTTTCCGGCAACGAACACAGGCTGTGGATTCTCTGCAACTGATTGACCTAACACGTGTTATACTTCAGCAACTGATTGTCACCTCACCGGAATCCGGAATTCTGACGAACATCGCCGGGCGGAGTGAGGTGTTGATTCAAGGCCGATGCTTCCGCCACTGATGCGGGCCACTTTTCTCTGTTTTCAACTCGCCGAGGATGACCCGGGACGTGCATAAGCTGATGATGCGCCAGGCTCTGCGAATGCTGCCGACACTTCTGTTGACCGCGAGTGTCATGCCGGTCAATGCTCAGACGCCGCGCAGGCAGGCCGACTTCACAACCGGCGTTTCGGACCCTGTCGTCGATTTCATCAACGAACAGATCCGGACCGGGTGGGAAGACAACGAAGTTCGGCCGAGCCCCATGGCCGACGATGCAGAATGGTTGCGTCGGGTCCACCTGGACATCGTCGGTCGCATCCCCTCGGCTGATACGGTCGATGAATTCCTGGCGTCCAGGGATGACGCCAAGCGCGCGCGGATCATTGACGATCTGCTTCAGGATCCTGGCTACGTGCAGAACTGGACCACCGTATGGACCAACCTGCTGCTGGGGCGTCAGACGCCGCAGCGGACAAGCCGGGCGGGCATGGAGAAGTTTTTACGCGAGTGCTTCTCCCGCAATCGTCCCTGGAACGACTGCGTTTTCGATCTGCTGACGGCAGAAGGCCACTTTGAAGAGAACGGAGCCGTCAACTTCTTGCTGGCACAATTGGACGGGAATCCCAACTCCGAGGATTACACCGTCGAGGCCACTGCCCGCACGACACGCCTGTTCCTGGGGACACAGGTGCAGTGCACGCAATGCCATAACCATCCGTTCAACGACTGGAAACAGGTTCAGTTCTGGGAATTCGACAGTTTCTTCAAGCAGATTCGCCGGAACAATGTCCGGGAATTCAATCCCGAGACCGGTCAGAACGAGGACCTGTATTCCGAGTTGCTGACGCGCGAGTACTCGGGACCGGTCTACTACGAAAAGCGTTCGGGGGTGATGGAGGTGGCCTATCCCCGGTACGCGGACCAGGAGTTCGCGGCCACGGGCGAGGTGGATCGCCGTGAAGTCTTCGCCGCGAAGCTCACCCGGGAAGACCCCGGGCTGCAGCTCGCCCGCGCCATGGTCAACCGCACCTGGGGCCACTTTCTGGGCTTTGGCTTCACCAAGCCCGTGGATGACATGGGCCCGCACAATCCTGCCTCGCATCCCGAACTGCTCGACCGTCTGGCCGCCGAGTTCGCTTCCTCTGGTTACGATCTCAAGCGACTGATCTTCTGGATCTGCAACAGCGAGGCATACAACCTGTCGAGCCAGTTCAACGACGACAATCGCGTGGACGCTCCCTCGGCGGGGGAGGTTCCGCTGTTCTCGCACATGTACATCAAGCCGCTGCAGGCCGAGCAGCTCTACGATTCGCTGCTGGTGGCGACCGGGGCGGACATGGCGGGGCGCGGTGGCTACGAACGTGCGCGCGAGGAACGCAATCGTTGGCTGCAGGAGTTCCTCCGCATCTTCGGCGGGAACGACAACGAGGAGCCGACGATCTTCAGCGGATCGATCCCCCAGGCGCTGATGATGATGAACAGCCCGCTCGTGCAGACAGCCCTCAGCGGCGAACAGGGCACGCTGCTGACCAAGGTGCTCAAGTCGGAGCGCTTCACCAGCGAACCGCTGCGGATCCGCCACCTGTATCTGTCCGCTCTGGGTCGCAATCCATCGCGTCTCGAAGCGAGCACCTCGCTCAAACTGATTAACTCCAGCCGCGACAAATGGGCAGCGTACCAGGACCTGTACTGGGCGCTCCTGAACTCCAACGAATTCGTCTTTAACCACTAGCCCTGGGGCCCGGTGCCAGCCGTCGCTCCCGCGCAGTTCTGCCCGGCAACGACGGGACAACCCAGATCACGATCTGCGTCGACGCGACGACATCCCGAACCATGCGGTTTCAACAACCCGCTTCAGAAGGAACAACCGATGCAATTCCGTCCTCCCCAAGGCATGACGCGCCGCCATTTTCTCAATCACCTGGCCACCTCCAGCGCGATGGCGCTGCCGGCCATGCACTTCCTCAACACGCTGAGCGCCAACGCGGCCCAGGTGTCGAAGAATCGCAAGGGCTGCATTCTGATCTGGCTGCAAGGTGGAGCGCCGACGATCGACATGTGGGACCTCAAGCCGGGTGCCAACACCGGCGGCGAGTTCCAGGCCATCAGCACGGCGGGCGACCTGCAGATCAGCGAACACCTGCCCGAAACGGCCAAGGTGATGGACAACCTCGCCGTGGTTCGATCCATGAGCACGCGCGAGGCGGACCACGATCGTGGTCGCTACTACATGCACACCGCTTATGTGCCGAACCCCACGGTGGTGCATCCGACGTTTGGTTCCGTCGTGAGCTATGAGATCGGCTCGCAGCGCAACGACCTGGAGATTCCCGCCTTCATCTCGATTGGTGGCGGCAGCCTGGGCCCCGGATTCCTCGGGATGACGCATGCCCCCTTCGTCGTGGAGTCCAACGGACAGATCCGCAATGCGGACATGGCGATGGACAGCGGACGGCTTCGGCAGCGGCTGGAGATGCTGGGTGTCGTGGAAGATTCGTTCATCCGTTCCGATCGGGGCGATCTGCCGCAGGCGCACAAGGACGTGTACAAGAAGGCCGTGAACCTGATGACATCGTCTCAGATGGAGGCCTTCCAGACAGACGACGAGACTCCGCAAACCCGGGAGATGTACGGGGGGACCACATTTGGTGACAGCCTGATCATGGCCCGCCGCCTCGTGTCGATCGGCGTTCCGTTCGTCGAGGTGCAGTTCCCGGGCAGCTGGGATCTCCATCAGGATGTGTTCAACACGCTGCGCGGCCAGCGTCTGCCCATGCTCGATTCGGGCCTCTCGGGGCTGACCCGCGATCTCAAGGATCGCGGCATGCTGGACGACGTCGTCGTCGTCTGCATGGGTGAATTCGGCCGAACCCCGCGAATCAACCAGAACGTGGGGCGGGACCACTGGGCCCGTAGCTGGTCGGTCTGCATCGGTGGGGGTGGACTGAACGGCGGCATCGCGGTGGGCGAGACCAACGAGGATGGAACGGAAGTCGTCGGTACCAGTTATCTCCCGGGCGACCTGTGGGCGACCGTCGGACATGCTCTGAAGATCCCGCTCAACACCGTCCATACTTCGAAGCGCGGCCGGCCCATGAAGATCGCCAACGGCGGGACCCCCATACAGGAGTTGATTGGCTGACGAGTGACGAGTTTCCGGTGACGGCGCGAAAGATCCTGCAGGAGTTCCTGACCGATCGTGTCCACAGACGAGCATCCCACAGTTGCCTCGCCGAGCGAAGAGTTCGTGCAACTCTTCACACGAGGTCAGCGCAGCTTGTATCTGTTTATCCTCGCCCAGACATCCAGTCCCGAGGATGCCGAGGAAATCCTGCAGAACACGAATGTGGTGATCTGGAGCAAGTGCACACAGTTTCAGCCGGGGACGAGTTTCTTCTCTTGGGCCGCGAAGATCGCCAGTTACGAGATCCTTAAGCATCGGCAGAAATACGCCGCGCGACCGGCTGCAGTTCAGCGACGAGTTCGTCCAGCGTGTGGCAGGCAGAATCGAGGAGCGTTCGGACCTGATGGATCAACGACGGGCGGCGCTCGCGCAGTGCCTACAGAAACTCCGACCCGAGGACCGCGAGCTCGTGCAGCAGCGATACGCCCCCGGCCTTGACGGACGGAGGCTGGCCGCGATGCTGGGCAGACCCGCGAATTCGGTGTACCAGTCGCTGGGGCGAATTCGCCGGACGCTGCTGGAGTGCATCAACCGACAACTGAGAGCAGTGGAGGCAGGCGGGTGATCCTGCACCATTATGAGTGATCGTCCCCAAGAGCATTCGGAATTCGACGCGCTGGCAGAGCGCTGGTGTGAGAGTCTGCTGCAGCCGGAGGAGGCCGCGCGACTCGAACAGCTCGTGCTCTCCGATCCCGTCGCCATGGACAGGTACCTGGGGTATGTCGCGCTCCACGGCACACTGCACTGGGACACCGCCGCTGGAGCGGAACCGGGCCACGATCTCAGGCCTGTGACGCAGGCGGCGAAACACCCTGCCTCCAGGACCGGCGTTCCGCAGTCCGGATGGTCACGGCGGCGCGTGACGTTAGCCGCCACCGGCGCGGTGTCGGCAGCCATCCTCGTTGGACTCCTGCTCCTGCCGGATGCGGCACTCGGCCCGCAGCTTGCCGAACAGGCCGGCGATCCTCCGGCGGCCGACTCGAACCCGCAGCGGGATGACCTGCGCATGGCATCCGATGCGGAGGAGAGTGGCGCTCGACACCCGTGGTGCGTCTGGATCGTCCGGAAGCTCGCGATCCAGAACATCCGGCCAGTTCTGCGGACACGGTGCCGATTGTCGCGGTCAATTCAGAGCCGGCATTGCCGATCTCGGATGTCGTCACGTTCCTGGATCGCGAGCTCGCCGAGGGCTGGCGCGAAAACCAGATCGAGCCGTCCCCCATCGCCAGCGATGCCGAATGGCTCCGGCGTGTGTCACTGGACCTGACCGGACGGATTCCGCACCTCGACACCGTCCAGACCTTCGTGGCCGACGAGAGTCCGCGCAAGCGCGTCGACTTCATCGAGGATGTTCTGGAGCGGGAAGAATACGCGCACCATTTCACGACGATCTGGTCCAACCTGCTTGTGGGCCGCAGTGCCAACAAGCGCGAGGAGCGGCGGGGACTCGAACGGTTCCTCATCCACCGCTTTCGCCGCAATCTACCCTGGAACGATACGGTGGCCGAACTCGTGGCCGCAGAGGGTTCTATCGCCGAGAACGGAGCCACAGGTTTTCTGCTGGCCCATCTCAACAACGAGGCCGTGCCCGCGACCGCCATCACGGCCAGACTGTTTCTCTGTCAGCAGGTGCAGTGCACACAATGCCACAAACATCCCTGGAATGACTGGACACAGGAGCAGTTCTGGGAACTCAACAGTTTCTTCCAGCAGGCCGGGATCGAGCGGCGTCAGGAGGTCGATGAGCAATCCGGACAAACGAGGACGGTCCGTGCACTGACCGATCGTGCCGTCGGCGGACCGACGTACTTCGAGGATCTGCGCGGGATCATGCAGGTCGCCTATCCGAAGTTCGATGGAGAGACGATTGATGCGAGCCGGAATGTCGATCGCCGGGAGCAACTGGCCCAGCTCCTCAGCGGAGAAGACCATCTGCAACTGGCACGAGCGATGGTCAACCGGACGTGGGCCCACTTCTTTGGATACGGCTTCACCAACCCCGTCGACGACATGGGGCCGCACCAGACGGTGACCCATCCTGCTCTGCTCGACCGGCTGTCGCGGGAGTTTGCGGCCAGCGGCTACGACATCCAGCAACTCATTCGCTGGATCACCGCATCGCGGGCGTACCAGTTGACGAGCCGTCGCGCTCCCTCCGCCACCACGGACGATCCGGATCTGGGCGATCCCCCGGCATTCAGCCGCGTATACCTCAAGCCGCTCTCCCCCGAACAGGTTTACGATTCGCTGACCGTGCTGACGGAGGAAGTCGATGCCCCGACACAGGACTTTACGGCGCTGGCGGCTGCCCGTCAGGAGTGGTTGCAGCAGTTCTTCGAGGTGCTGGACAACGAGGAAAACGGCGAAGTCTCCACGTTCGACGGCACACTGCCGCAGGCCCTGCTGATGATGAATGGATCGCTGATTCGACGGGCAACTTCGACAGACTCCGACGGGGTGCTCGCGCGGATTGTGGCCAGCCGTACCAGCGACTCCGACCGGATTCGTCAGGTCTGTCAGGCGACCCTGTCGCGGGAGCCGACCGAACGGGAACTGAACACGTTCCGTCGTCATGTGCAGCAGGCCAAATCCCGCAGCAGTGATCCACGTGCAGCGACGGCCGAAGCCCTCAAGGATGTGTTCTGGGCCTATCTCAACTCGAGCGAGTTCGTCGTCAATCACTGAGTGATGAGCAACCGGCAAGCCTCAACGCCGGGCGGAGGACAGGACCTTCTCCAGCACCCGCATGTTGGCCAGACCGTTCTCGCCAGGCGCCTGCAGTCGGCCCAGAGCGATTGAGTCACAGAAGTCGGTCACCTGGCAGGCGTATTGATTGGCGGGCTCGACTCGTTCCACGTCGATGACGGCATCGCGCCCGGTGGAGCGCTGCACGAGTACGACCGAGTCTTCGTTCGGCAGAAAAGCATCTGGCAGAATCATGCGGCCCTTTGTCCCCACCAGTTCCGCCTGACAGCGGAACGGGGCCTCGAAACTGCAGTCGATATTGGCGAGCACCTCGCCCGGAAAGGCCAGCGCTATCTGCATGGAAAGATCGACACCCGTTTCAGACCAATGGGCTCGTGCGAACTGGTGCGCCGGTTCGGCCTGCGTGAAGAAGCGGGCGCAATTGACGCCGTAGCAGCCGATGTCCCACATCGCTCCGCCCC
The DNA here is from genome assembly GCA_963715185.1 of uncultured Planctomycetaceae bacterium. Taxonomy (GTDB): domain Bacteria; phylum Planctomycetota; class Planctomycetia; order Planctomycetales; family Planctomycetaceae; genus CAVPPT01. Next base: position 601,220 of record CAVQRG010000001.1, on the reverse strand, counting down.
CTCGCTCCGGCTGCATCCGCCAATCGGAGCGATCAATATCGAACGAGAAGCTCACGACGATCTGCCGCAAGTTGCCGATGGCGCCTTCATGCAACAACTCTCTGGCCCTTAGCGCTCGCGGATGGTGTCGCCACATGAAGGCCTCCTGAAGCAGGACACGGTCCTGCTGGCATGCCGCGATCATCTCCTCGGCTTCGGCGACGGTCCGGGCCAGGGGCTTTTCACACAAGACATGTTTGCCGGCGTTCGCGGCCGCAATCGTCCAGCGGTGATGCAGGTCGCCTGAACAGGGTACATAGACGGCCTGGACCTGCGGATCGGAAAGCAATTCCTCGTAGGAGTCATAAGCCTTCTCGGCACCGTACTTGTCGGCCCATTCGCGCGCGACACCAGCGCGCTGGCTGGCCAGGGCATACAGTGTCGCGTTGTTGGCTGCGGCAAGACCTGGAGCCAGGCCTCTCTCAACGATGCGGCCACAGCCGAGGATGCCGAATCTTACCGGTTCGCTCATGGGATCTCATTCCGAAGTACAGGACCGGGCTGCCGATCAACAACCTGTTGACATCCGCGTCCCGGATCACCGGGCCAGGCCGCATGTCGCATTCCCACCGTGGACTCAGTCGCCTGGATCAGCCAGAAACTCAAGACGAACATCAAGCCGATGTTCTCGCGGCTCACCCGGTGCGCTCAAGCATCACCCTGCGTCCAGGTTCCGTCGACCAGCCTCCAGAGTTTCCCGGTGGGATTCGCATCCTGCAAAGCGGCTGGCAGTCGATACGGACGGACGGAGTCATAGCAGTGGAGCATGGCGAACCGCCGCAGCGAGGCCGGGATGCCGACAGCAGTGAATCCGGGATGGCCCGTGGCCGGAAAGGGACCGCCGTGATTCATGGCCGGACTGACCGCCACTCCTGTGGGCATCTTGTCGTTGAGCAGCCTGCCGACGCGGTGTCGCACGATCGGTTCGAGTCGCCGATAGAGGGCGTCATCCTCTCCCTGTGTGTCTGTGTAGAAGCACCCGGTCAGGTTACCTTCCAGCGCGGCAGCAATGGACTGAAGTTCGTCCTCTGAGTCGGCAATCACGACCAGGGCGGCGTTTCCGAAAGCCTCGGCCTGCAACCCCTGGGGGTCCGCCAGGAACTGGGCGCCGGTCACCTGCAGAAGCGTATTGGCAAAACAGCAGCGACCAGCGTCGACAGGCTGATTGCCCATGACGACCTGGGCGCCCGCACGTTGCAGGGCCACGATTCCCGCCCGCAGGTGCTGTTCGACGCCTTCGGACAGCAGTGTCCCGACGGCCGCCGAGGCGAACTTCGCCGCCACCGACTCGACGAACCGCGTCGTGTGCTCGCCGGACTTGAGGACCACCAGACCCGGATTCGTGCAGAACTGCCCAGCCCCCATCAGGCAGCTCGCGGAGAATTCTTCGGCCAGTTGATCTCCCCGCTCGCGCAGCGCCCCGGGAAGCATGAAGACCGGATTGACGCTGGAGAGTTCGAGATAAATCGGTTTGCCCACCCGGTCGGCGGCCTGCTTCAGGAACAGCCCGGCCTGGCGGGAACCGGTGTACCCTGTGGCCCCCAATCGTGGATCGCTCACCAGTCTGGCGCCGTCTTCATGAGACGTGCGGTAGATCAGCTGGACAAAGCCGGCGGGCATGCCTGCCGCCTGTGCAGCTTCGTGCCGCGGCTTCGGCAAGCTTCTGTGTGGTCCCCGGGTGAGAGGAGTGCCCCTTGGCAATGACGGGGTTTCCCGCAGCGATGGCCGCAGCGAAATCTCCACCCGCCATGCTGTTGAAGGCGAGTGGAAAATTGTTCGGACCGAAGACGGCCACCGGCCCGATCGATTCGAACTGCGAACGGATGTTCGCCTGCGTATCGAGAGTCGGGAGTGCCCAGGACCCCTCGCGTGCGGCCGCGGCCGCCTGCCGTAACTGGCTGACGGTGCGGGGCAGCTCAACGGACTTCAATCTCGGTTCCACCGGCAGAGCCGTTTCCAGATGGGCCAGTTCCACAATCTCCCCGGCCCGCCGCTCGATGGCATCCGCGTAATCCGCGAGAAAGCCCGCGAAGCGATCTCCGGTAACCCCGCGGATCTGGGCGAATGCGTCGTCCGCCGCCCGCAGCACTGCGTCCACCTCCGACCAGGGGCTGACAGGATACTCGGCCCCCAGAGGCTGCTTCGTCGCCGGATTGACCGGTTGAAAGGTCCGTGATCCCGCGGAGTCCTGCCACCGACCATTGATCAGAACCGGTTGTCCAGCCATGAGATCAGTACTCCTCCGTTGCTCGTCGTCGCGGTGTGAATTGTATGAGTTCCTGTGCATGGTAGCAGCCACTTCCCATGAACGCACATCAGGCCTGTGGGCATCGTCGTACCTGGGCAAGACTCCCACTCGGCAAGAGAATCGGTCACAATGACGCGGGGCACGGCCTGTGGCTGCGCGAAGGATCGAACCGCTTGACCGACCGGTCAGAACAGGGAGGCCAACGATGGAACGTGATTGCCGGGGCGTGGCACTGACACTGGGACTCCTCCTGTGCCTGCTGCCCCAGGAAACCGCCGGGCAGTCGAGGCCGCTGGCGTTGCCGCTGGAGCAGACCCGATCGGCGGTCTCGCCACTGCTCGAGGATGCGTCGCTTCACGATGTGACGTGGGTGGGCAGCCGACTGGTCTGGGCGGTCGGAGACCGTGGTGCCGTCTGGCGCAGCACAGACGGTGGCCAAACGTGGCGGCACACGCCGACCCCCGTGAGCGTCCCGTTGCGCAGCGTCTGCTTTCTGACCGACCGGGTCGGCTGGATCGTCGGGGGGGGAATCGCACCCCACTTTCGTAACTCAACAGGTGTCGTCCTGGGAACCCAAGACGGTGGGGAGACATGGCAGCGCATCGCAGAACATCCCCTGCCGCTGCTGAGGCATGTGCAGTTCTTCGATCTGCAGGAGGGCATCGCCGTCGGCGAGTCGAGCAGCCGATCCCCGGCCGGCATCCTGCGCACCAGCGACGGTGGCATCACTTGGGACGCGGTGCCGGGTCCGGCGACGGAGGGCTGGCAATGTGCGGCTTTCACCGAAGTCGAAGTCGGGGTCGTCGCCGGGGCTGTGGGACGTTTCCAGTCTGTCGGCGGCGGGCGGCTGCTCCCCGCGCTCATCAAGCCGTTGGGCCTCCGTGGAATGCAGGATCTTGTCCTTCGACCCGACTTGCGGGGCTGGATGGTGGGAGACGGGGCACTCGTCATGACCACCGACAATGCGGGCGTCTCGTCGTGCGCCCCGGACACGGCGCTCCCCCGTGAGCTGAGGGATGTCCTGGACCTGCGCGGTGTGACCACCGTCGGAGACCACGTCTGGATCGTGGGCAGGCCCGGGAGTGTCGTCTGGCATTCTCCCGATGCCGGCGGTACGTGGGAGCCTCAACCGACCGGTCATCCTGTACCGCTGCAGGCCATTGCGTTCGCATCGGAGACCCGGGGTTGTGCGGTCGGCGCGCTGGGGCGAATCTTGCTGACGGACGATGGTGGTCAGACCTGGCACGGCGTACGACAGCCTGACGCACGGCTGGCCATGCTGGCGTTCCACGCCCATGCAACCCGCGTGTCTCTGAATCTGCCAACGAAGTATGGCGCTGAACTGGGTTATCGCACCGCTGCGGTCGTAGCGGCCCGTCGTGATATCGGCCCCGAACGAGATGCCGGACGTCTGCTCAGTGATCAACTGTCAGACGCACTGATCGCAGCCGGAGGCGTGGACAGCGACGTGGACTGGGCATTCCCGCTCACCGCCCCGGAGCTGTCCCACAATCAAGCGGAACTGGTACGCGAATGGCAACTGCTGACGGATAACCGCCTGCGGGAGGTGATGCTCAGCCGGCTCGTGACCTGCATCCGCATGTGGAGGCCGGATGTGGTGCTGCTGGAGGAGCCTCCCGCCGATGACGCGGCCACGCGACTGCTCGGCGATGCTCTCAAACTGGCACTGGCGCAGTCGGGTGACGAGCACCAGCAGTCCGTCCTCGCTGATGTGCTGCATCTGGAACCATGGCACGCCCGGCGGGTCTTTCAGCGACTTCAGACAGGAGGGCAAGCGCTGATCTCCCTGGATCCCTTCGAGTTCCTGCCGCGCCAGGGGAAATCGGTGCAGATGGCCGCGCGGGACGCCTACTCGCGACTTCCGGCGGACAACGTGACCATGGGCCGTCGCGAGGCCTACCGCCCTGCCCCGGCATTCGGTCCGTCGAACGCCGAGACCATGCCCCTGACAGACTTCTTCGCAGGTCTGGCCTTGAGTCCTGGCAGCGATGCACGACGCACCCTGGGAGCCATCAACGATGCCGAACTGGAGCGAGGCCAGAACCTCGCTCAGCAGCAGCAGAACTTCGCCGAATACAGTCAACGGATGTTCGATGACCAGCGGCACGCGACGCAGGTGATTGCGCAGCTCCAGGACATCACCGGCGCCGCCCCCGATGATCAGGCCGCTTCACAACTGGCCGACCTCGCGTCCGAGTATCGCAGCCGCGGACAGTGGGAGCTGGCCGCCGGCGTACTGGCGGAGGTCGTCCGTCGCTACCCACGCGCGCCGGCGACTGGCGAAGCCATTCAGTGGCTCCTCCCGTTCTACACGAGTGCAGAGGTCGGCTGGCAACGGCTGCGCAGCTCGTCGATCAGCGAACGGTCCACGATCACGACGGATCGCCAGGTGATCACGGCCCAGTTGCAGGAAGCGATTCAACGGGCGCGCGCGGGGGATCAGTCCTCCACTTCTGCGTCACCCTCCATCATCAACCAGGCATCGGCAAACGCACCACTGCGAATGGGGGGAGTCATCGATCAACAGGACGCGCGGGAGCAGTCCTGGGCCGATCAGGCCGAAGCGCTGATGAAGCTGCTGAAGCAGGCCAACCCGGAGGCATTCGCCCAACCTGCTGTGCAGTTTTCCCTCGCCTCGCTGCAGCGACGTCGCGGTCAGCCGCGGCAATCCGACGAGATCCTGCGAGGTTTCCTGACGGCGGAAGCCGGAGGCCCCTGGAATCGACTGGCGGCCGGCGAGTTGTGGCTGGCCACGCCCGAGGGTTCATTGTCACCACACCCTCTGACTCTGTGTCGCCGCGCTGCACAGCCACCGCTTCTGGACGGCATTCTCGGCGACGAATGCTGGCAGGATGCCGACCCCGTCGTGCTCAGGAGCGAAGCGGACGCCAGTGCCTTCGGCACACAAGATGTTGCCCGGGACACCGAGTCACACGCGGTCGCTCGTTTCGCCTGGGACGCCGGCTTCCTGTATGTGTCGGCCCGCATACCACGTGAAGCATCGCTGCCCACCGCTCCGCCGGAAACGGCGGGGCGCATCGACGACGCCAACCTGACAGGGTTCGACCGCCTCAGCTTTCAATTCGACATCGATCGGGACTATCGCACCTGCTATCGCTTCGACGTGGATCAACGGGGGTGGACGGCCGACGCCTGCTGGGAAAACGACGCGTGGAACGGCCAACGCTTCATTGCCGTCGATGGAGATGCGGATGCCTGGAGGATCGAAATGGCCATTCCGATCAACGAACTGGCGCGACAGGCCCCACGGCGTGGCGAAACCTGGTCGATCGGCGTGGTGCGCATCATGCCCGCCGTAGGCATCGAGAGCTGGACCCATCCTTCGGGCAGCCTACCCCGTCCAGAGGGCTTCGGCTTCCTGCGGTTCGAATGAGTGGCGTGGACTCTGCCACAACGGATACCGACAGGGAAGACGGCCGCTCGATCATTCGCGGCCGGACGTGCCTTACGCCGACTGGCGGATGGCGACAGGATAGTCGGGACCGAAGTGGGCCGGGCCCATCTGCTGCTGCTGCTCACGCAAGCGCCGGAGTCCCTCGGAAAGCATGGGCATCGCGACGCACAGCGCCTTGCGAATCTTCTTGGTCTGCAAGGACGTCTCGCCCGCTCCGAATCCGATGGCAGGATCAACGAGTGCTTCTTCTACTCGCCGCACCGCCAGCCAGGGAAGTTCGAAGTGATCAGCCAGCCGCTGTGCAAACTGCAGCGGATTCACGCGTTCGGCCCCGGCAATGTGGTGCACACCGTGGAGATCTTCTTCCAGGGCCCGCACCAGGATGTCGGCGAGGTCCGTTGCCAGGATGGGAGTCCCATGTCGAATGAAGTCATATTTCTGAAGCGACCGACGATCCAGGTCCAGCAGAATCTGTTCGATCCAACCCGGTGAAGTCGCCCGCGGTGCCCAGCCGTAGGCGTTCGTTCGTACGATGAGTGCGTCGGGAGCCTCGGCCGTCACCCGTCGCTCGGCTTCGCGGAGCAGTTCTGCCTCGTGACTGCGGCAGACCGACAGACTCTCTTCGTCGTGAAACATCCACGGCCCGCTGAAGACGGCGTCCGAAGTGAGATAGACAAAAGCATGCCCGAGAGCCTGCGCCGCCGCGGCCCAGGCCGCAGCCGTGCCGGGCATCTGGTCGTCGAGACGCTCGATCGTCGCTGGATCCCATGCGGACCCGGAAGCGGCGCCACAATAGACGACGGTATCGACCTGAACTTCGGCCAGCCAACGCGGCGCCGAGGCACCATCGGTCGAACCGGAGAGGACGTCACAGCAGGACACATCCGGCGTCGGGATCTCCGCCAATCCGACAACTTTGTAGTGATCGGCGAGGACAGGGGCCATGTTGGCCCCAACGACCGTATCGACACCGACGATCAGAATGCTTCTCACGCTGTGCCTCCGTGCAATGGCGTGCGCGTCGTTATGACAGGATCGCCCCTTGACCGCTCCCTCGTGGTCCGGCAAGAGGGGCGGGAGTATACGCGGCCCTGTCGATGGCCGCCAAGACCAATCGCCGACGGGCATCGCTGGTCTCCTGTGTGGCACGGCTCGGGCGGAAATCCCGTGACCACAGAACGACTTGCCGTCAGTCTGAAGCCGCATCCTGGTCCGCACCAGGAGCAGTCCATCTTTTTCGATTCGCCGAAATCTGGTATCTCTTCAGACTGACACGCCTGTGCCGGCACGGCCCGTCGGGCTTGGCCGCGCACTGTCAGCCCCGGATGCCCAGCCTGTCGTCAAGCGCAGCGCTGCGGCCCGAGACAGGGAGGTGAACGGTAACCATATGATGTCGGACTTCACACGCTTTCGCCGCTCGAGCCGCCTGCGGGCCTTCCGACATCTGTTTCCAGAGGTGGTGGCGCCCTGGATCCAGATGCGACGGCTGCTGCTGCGGTGCGTCCGCTTCTGGACACTCCCCGTGGACCACCTGCTGGACGAGTTGCTGGCGGTTGTCACGTGGCCGTTGCGCATGATCTGGCTGGTGACACAAGCCGCCTGGCTGGGAATCGTCGAGTCGTTCGAAGAGGTGCTGACCTACTTCGAGAAGCTCCCGGCGTTGCTGCAGCGTCTCAGGAAATCTTTTCCCGACCTGAGTGCGGGGCTGCGGGAGGCCAGCGCGTGGGTCAGACAGCTCCCCGTCTGGAGTGCCGCTGCCCTCGCAGGAACGTTTGGCATCATGCTGACGTTGTTACTCTTCCTGTTTGCGTCGATGCCTCGTGCGCCAGTACCGGCATCGACCAGGCCGCTGACACTCGCGGCGCCCCCGTCGCAGCCCGTGCCCGCAGCCGAACGCCACCCCCTGCAGGACGCTCTCGAGATTCCGCCTGCCGCGGGGAATGAAGATCCCGTGAGTGACGCGCCCCAGGCCATGCCCGCCTTCACACAGCCAGAACCGGACAGCGCCAGACCACTGCTGTTGACCAGCTTCCGCCGGATGAGACTTCCCTTCGACTGGGACCCGACACGCACCTTCGATGTTGTGTCGACACGACGTGTCCTGCGCGAGCGGACTTCGTTATCAGAGCTCTCACCTTTTTCGCCGCGCGATGGCTGGAAACGGGCCGAGCCGCTGAACCTGCCCCCCGCAAGTGCGTTCGTCCCTTACATGACACAGGCCGAAGTGAGACTTCACACCGGTCGCCCGGAGTGGTTGGAGCCTACCAGTGAGGTGGGGAGCTTCGCTTCCACGCTGACCCAGCGACGGCCGACTGTGCACATCGAGAAGCTCGTGCCGCGTCACTCGAATCTGGGGGAACCCCTGCACTACGTACTGCTGGTTGAAAACCGCGGAGAGGAGGCCTTGGATGACGTCTCGGTCCGGGAACATGTGCCGGATCTGGAGCGGATTGCCCAGGTCCACCCCCCGGCCACCATCGTCAATGGCGAACTGCATTGGGCTCTGAAGCGGCTTGAGCCGGGTGCCCGGCGACGCCTGTCCATTGAACTGCGTCCGACGCGTGTGACATCCGTGCAGCAGACGAGTCACGTCGAGGTGACGACGCAGGTCGCCTCGACCACCTTCGTCCCCGCGCCAGTCGAATCACCCCCGGAGCCCCAGGCACCGGAACTCGAACTGGTGGCCGAGACGGAGGATCAGCCGTTCCTCGTCGACGATGACGAGCGCGCACCCGTCGAAACGAAGCCGCAGCTACTGCTCCCACCGGAGCGGCCTGTGCTTCCCTGGAGTTCTCCGACAACACCGGTCGCCCCGCTGACGGAATCGGACGAGCATCCGGAAGCCGTCGCCGAGCCTGTTGAAGAGAAGCCATTCCGCCCAGCCACGCCGATTGCGGCCCCGGCATCACCTCCCGCGATCCAGCTGCGGACAAGAATCGTCGAATGGGTCGGACCGGGGCATGATGTGTGGACTGTCTTCGAGGTCGACAATCGGGGGACCAGCGACGCCATCGATCTACTGCTGCAGGTCCGCCTTTCGCCGGAGCTCAGCCATAAACATGGACGTGTGCTGGAACATACGATTCCGCGCATCATGGCGGGAGAGACTTACCGAACAAGACTGACAACCCAGGCCCTGCAGACCGGGACCGGGCGCGTGCAGACCACACTCACCGATCACAAGCAGATCGAGGAACAGGCGAACGCGTCCTGTGAGATTCGCCCCCCTCACGAGCCACCCGAGCGCGTGGTCTGGCAGTGGAGTCCCACCAACGCCGGCTGCCCCTGCGGCAGCTGACAGTCCGGGCCCCGGGAAACGACGTCCCTATTCGGCCTTGGCCACATCCAGGCAATAGAGCGTCTCGGAATCCCTCACGAAGAGCCGGCCATCTGCCAGCGCTGGCAGGGCCCGCAGCGTCTTGCTGGTGAGCGAGAACCGCCCGAGTTCTTCGTAGCGGTCCCGGCGCGGCCGCGACAGCACCAGGTCGCCGCTGGTGGTAACGATCAAAAGTTTCCCGTCAGCCTTGATCAACGTCGCGTAGCCAAAGTTGTCCACGCTCCAGAGGACCTGCCCCGAGATCGGGTCCACGCACTTCAAGTGAGCCGGAGGGACATCGTCTCGACCGTCGATCCCGATCAGGCAACCCTCGTGCAGAATGGGGGTCGTATACTGACTCGAAAGGACATCTCCTCGGCGGTAGAGCTCTGCCAGGGAACCTTGTGTCTCCTGGAGCAGGACGGCCCCGATCCCGTAGCTGGCCGTCAGGAAGACGTGATCCTCCTTCAGCAGCACCGGAGCAGCCGCGTTGACGGTGGCCCCACGACGACCGAACGGCACTTGGAATCGCACCTCGCCGGTCTGAGGTTCGACACCCACAAAGTTGAGTTGCGTCACGGCCAGAACCAGCGGCTCCCCCCGAACGATGGCCAGCGTCGGAGCTGAGTAGCTGGGCCCGTCCTTCACGGCCTGCCATAACTCGCGTCCATCTCCGAGCGCGAACGCCACCAGACCAGCGCCTTGTGCCAACCCGCCAACGTTGACGATCACTCGGTCAGTCACCACCAGCGGACTGCTCCCGGCACCGAAGTAGCCCTCACGTGCACCGTATTCCTCATGAGTCTTCCGCTGCCAGAGCCGCTTTCCCGAATCGAGGTCCCAACAGGAAAGGACACCCTGCGGAGCGAAGGTGATCACTCGTCTCCCCGCGATTGTGGGGACACAGAGCGGACCATTGTCGCCGCCAACCTGCGGGCTGAAGTCTGTGGGAGACTGCTGCTGCCATTTCGACTGGCCGGTTCGAACGTCGAACGCTTCGACGAGATCTGCGTCACCCCGTCGATGGAAGAGCACTCCCCGATCGCCGACAACTGACACGCCGGCCACACCAGATCCGACCTCCCGCTGCCACAGGATTCGCGGGCCCGCGGCGGGCCACTTGTCGGAAATGGTTTCGCCTACAGCATTTCCAGAGCGCTCTGGCCCGAGAATTTGCGGCCAGTCCCCGCACAGCCCAACAGACGACGCCGCGAACAGCTCCGCTACGACAAGGACCAGGGAGAAAAGTAAGTCGCAACGAGTCGAACAGGATCGCATCTGAGGGGGGCTCCACAACCTGAGATTGGGCGGGCAGTTGCAGACAATCTCCGGTTGATTATACTCCTTGACTTGACAGTTGCGACCGATCGGCACACCGGCCCCATGGGTGACGATCACTCTGCCATTCGCCATCCAGGAGTTTCAAACGTGAGTTCCACTCAGGCGGTCATTGAGCCGATTGACATTCGGCAAGTCTTCTGCGCATCTCCCTCGCTGAGTCCCGAGCAGATCCAGACCGTACTTCGCGCAGCTTCCGGACCGCAGGCCACCGAGTTTCAGCAGACGATTACGCAGCTCCAGTCCGAGGCTCAGTCCACCTCCGACCCTGCGGCCCGAGCGCGGGCCGGCATTGGTCTGTTCTATCTCGGACGTCCGGATGAGGCGATCCGGTTTCTCTCGGAGTGCGGCAATGATCCCGTCGGCAAGTATTATCTGGCCCAGGCGCTCTCCACAGCGGGGCGACACGCCGAGGCCGCCACGGAATTCGAACAGGCTGGCGCACTTGGTCACGATCCGATTGAGTGCAAACTCCGGCAGGCCGGCGAGCTCCGGCAACAGGGATTGCTGGCTGAGGCGGAGGCCCTCGTCCGCAGCACAGGTGCCGAGGCGCGCGGCGGGCCGAGTATTCGTATCAGATGGGTTGCATCCTGGCAGATCGACGCGACTCTTTCGGCGCCATCGAGTACTTCGAGCGCGCGGTCGACATGGACCCGCACCATTCCCGGGCCCTGTTCTCGCTCGCTGTCCAGAACAGCCTCTACGGAAACGACGACGATGCGATTCGATTGTATGAACGCGCCTTGTCGAAGCCTCCGTTCTATCTCGGCGCCATGCTGAATCTCGGGCTGCTGTACGAAGACCGGGAGAACTACCCGGCCGCACAGTACTGTTTCGAGCAGGTTCTGCGGTTCGATCCCGTCAACGAGCGAGCGCATCTGTATCTCAAGGACATCGAAGCCACGGGAGACATGTACTACGATGAAGAGACGCTGAAGAACCAGGCGCGTCTCGAACATCTGCTGAGTCGTCCCGTCACCGACTTCGAGCTCTCTGTGCGCAGCCGCAACTGCCTCGCCGGCATGGAGATCCATTCGCTCGGCGATCTCACCGAGATCAGTGAGCAGGAACTTCTTGCGGGCAAGAACTTTGGCGAAACGTCGCTGACGGAGATTCGCGAACTGATGCAGGCTCACGGTCTCACGATCGGGCAAAACATGCACCGGAAGACCACGCGTGAACCTGCCTTCAACATCCAGGAACTCTCGCCAGCCGAACAGGTAAAACTCTCGCGACCCGTGACCGATCTCAACCTGTCGGTGCGTTCGCGCAAGTGCATGACGCGCCTGGGCATCACCACTCTGGGTGAGCTGGTCAGCCGGACGGCGGATGAACTGCTCGCAGCCAAGAACTTCGGCGTGACATCCCTCAACGAGATCCGTCAGAAGCTCACCGACTTCGACATGAAGCTGCGGAACGACTGATGTGACCTTGACGTGCTGCAACCGTCGCCGCAAGGCGTCGGCGGGTGCCCGGCACGCAATATCCCGGGGACTACATCAAGGTTGAAGCCGTTCCCGTCGGGCGGACGCGCACATGCGTGTGGTGCGCCGACCCGATGAAGGCCGTCGTGACTCCCGAGTCGACCAGCCGCTCGACCTGCTGGAGATTCCCCAGCGGGATCATGAACAGTTCCTCGACCACGTCGTCGGCCAGTCCACTGAGGAAATACACGTTCGCCCAGTCGAGGGCTCGCGCGACCTGCGCGACTGCGAGCAGGTCGGGCGGCCCCTCCCGGCGCACCTGACGCAGCACATCCCGGGGACGCCGGCTGTCACGCAGCATCTGGAATCCCCCTGTCGGTGGCTCGCGCACATCCGTCAACAGAAGGATTCGGCCCTCTCGCGCCACCACCTGTCGTGCCGTCTCCAGCGCCGCACCGATCAGCTCCCACCCGCGGCCGCGCGACTCGTCATCCACCGCGACGACCACGAGCTCGGGACGTTCGGCAACTTCCAGACTCCAGTCGGTTGCGAGCTGTTCCCGCCCGCGCTTGTAGACGGCATCGCTGCTGCCCGCGAGCACCGCAGCCACACCGCCCTGTCGGGACGGCAGCACCTGCAGTGTGAACTGCACACCGAGCAGCCAGCCGACTTCGTCGATCGTCTGCCGCAGGGCACGAACGTCATCCGGCCCCAGTTCGTCGTGCCCCTGTCCATGCGCCCTGCGGACATCTTCAAGAGCCGAAAGCCCCGGATACAGCACGCTGTTGGTGCCACGGTATCCGAGCACACTGTCGAACATCATGGGACCGATGGTGATCAAGAGGTCCGCATCGATGGCTTCACGCGCGAGGTAAATCCGCTGTCCTGACGTCGTCGATGCGAGGTAGGCACACCCCTTTTTTTCCGTCGGATCGTGCCGAGACCAACGGACCTGGGAACGGACCGGTGCGGGGAGTGCGTCCCGGGGATCGGGCAGATCATCGCTGACGAACGCGGCAGGCTGCAGTATCAGCAGGTCCTCGGCGCGTACGTTTTGGCGCTCCAGCACATCCCAGACAGCTCGCACCAGGACTGCTGCATGAGGGGTATGACGGTCCAGGGCTATGACGACCCGATCGCCCGGCGCAATCGCCTTCCGCAGAGGCGGGAAGTCCAAGGGGGACTCGAGAGCAGCCGCGACGGAGCTTTCGAGATTGTCGAGCGCGGGGGGAGTCGCAGTGATAACCCAGGACCTGTGATGCCGGAAACCGGCAGTCGAACCGGTCGTCCGCACCGAATGTCAAGCGGATTTCGACAGCCGTCATAAGAAGTGGCGCGAAAGCCGCGCTCGCTAACGATTACTGCGACTCGTGTTGGTTGCTATCCTGACCTGTGATGGGCCACTATACGGACTGCGAATCCAGAGGGTCAACATGCTCGCATGGATTCTGTCCGAGGGGATTGTCCCGTCTCCGCGCTCCGGCAGGCGCTGGAGAGTCTGGCCCGCTCCTGCAACAACGACATCTTGCGGCATGACCGACGACGATCTGCTCATGATCCGCATCCAGGAAGGCGATCGCACAGCGTTCGACGCGCTGGTCGAGCGCTACCAGGGGCCGCTGTGCGGCTTCTTCTTCCGCAATACGCGAGACGCGCAGCTCGCGGAGGACCTCACTCAGGAGACCCTGCTGAAAGTCTTTCACCAGGCGTGGGACTATCTTCCCCTGGGACGTTTCCGCGGCTGGATGTACCGCATTGGACGCAACCTGCTGATCGACGACATCCGCCGACGGTCTCATGATGCCCTGATTCGTGCGATTCGAGTGCGATCGGCCGAAGAGGACGATGGTCTTGCCCGGCTGGCAGGCGAGTTTCTATCCCCCGAGGAACGGGCCCATCACCACGAAGTGGCGGCGCGGATCGACGAAGCACTCAGCGAGATTCCGGAGGAGCAACGGTTGACCTTTACGCTGCACCATTACAGCGGCCTGCCGCTGGCCGAAGTCGCCGAGGTGATGGAGACGTCGCTGCCAACCTGCAAGAGTCGTCTGCGACTGGCCCGGGAGAAACTGCGTGCCAAATTGCAGCGGCAGGGCATCAGTCCGGCACAGGCCAGCCAGAGCCCCTGAATGATCTCGCCTGGTGAGAAATCTGGAGAACTTTTCCGGTGACACAAGGAAGCCTGATCCCCGACCCGATGAACTCCGTTCCCACCGAATCGGGCAAGCCCATTCCCGGTGGCGGACTACAATCTGCGAGGGCGCAAGACTCTGGGGTGGGATCCCACACAACAAGCACGCGGGTCGAGCGTTAGCGCATTACACCAGAGGGTTTATGACATACTTCAGTCGACTCACCGACATCGTCACGTGCAATCTCAGCGCACTCCTCGATAGCATCGCAGACCCGCAGGACGCCTTGGTGCGCATCATCGCGGAGATCGAGGAGGGTCTGGCGGGAGCCGAGCGCAGCATGCGCACGGCCGCCAAGAATGCCGCACGTTTGCGCTCCGAAATCGATGAGCAGTCTCAGGAGGCGGCGCTGGACAAATCGGGCACGGCAGGAACTGGCCGATGGACATGAGGACAAGGCGCGACAGGCCCTGATCCGCAAACGAGAAATCGAAGACCTGATGGCGGGACTGCAACAGCAGCACTCGGCCGCGGAAGCCACAGAAGCGCATCTGACGACAACACTGTGCAGCCCCTGGAGGCACGGCTCGCTGACGCCCGTCGTCGACAGCAGCAACTGATGGATGCCAACACCTCCAGTTCCGACAGTCCCAGCGAGGTGTCGAGGGGGCAGGCGCCGGCGAAGCTCGGCACGCAGCGTGATCGGGAAATCGATGTGGAGCTCGCCGCCCTGAGACGGGAACTGGAAGGCTGAGCCTGGGCTCGGCGTCGTCTGGACAGTCCTCTGGTTTTGTCGTCAGACGATAGCCGGCGAAGACTGAACGACCTCGGGACTCAACACACGAGAGGCCGTCTGATGTTGACCACCGCTGACCAGAATGAGTTCAGGAAGCTGCTTCAAGGCCTCCAGAGACGTGTGCGGGGCGACTACGAGCATCTCACGGATGAAGCCCTGGAACCGCACCCCGACTCGCGCAGCCCCACGCACATGGCCGAGTTGGGTACGGATGCCTACGAACAGGAATTGACGTTGAGGGCGGCCGCGTCCGATGAGCGGATCCTCGAGGCCATTCAGACCGCGCTCGAGAAGATCGACAAGGGCAGCTACGGCTTGTGCGAGGGTTGTCTGGCTCAAGGCAAACCCGCGACCCGCTCCATGATCCCGCGGCGCCGATTGCGCGAGATTCCGTACACTCCCAACTGCATCAAGTGTGAACGTGATGCAGAGACCCGGGGGAAGCGACGGACCGACGAGCCTCAGTAGGACTCTTCCTCGACTCCCAGTCGGTACTTGAGCTGCTCGAATCGCTCGACGAACGCTTCGCTGGAGGAATGCACGTGTTCCCCTTCGGTGATGAACCTGAGGCTGGAGCTGCAGCGAAGGTTGTAATCGTTCAAGATCTCCTGGAACGGTTCCAGCTCCTGTCCGTAGACGATCAGCAGCTTGTGCTCATCGAACTGCACCTCAACGGGGATCCGCGGATTCAGCACCGCGATGCCGGTACATCCGTCATCGAGCAGCAGATCCTCGAAGTCGTACAGCGAGCTCTTCAGCACGGGGAGGTCGATAGACTCGCGATACAGGTCGTTGTGGCCTTCTCCCTGCGATTCGTGGCTGGTCTCGAGCACGACATCGACTTCGTCTCCCAGCGGGTCGAGGAGATCGAGGAACAGATCAAACAGACGTTCGCGGGACTCGGAGGCCATCAGCACCGGGACGTCGGCTCCGGTTTCGCGGTCGCGGTAGTTGTCCCGGCGGTAGCCGGCCCCCGGCACAACCTGCAGGTCGTAGGACGGCCGGACCGCATCGGTCAGCAGAAAGCTGCCATACCGCGCGACCGTCAAATGCTCTTCGAGCTGGTCGGGGGTAATGGTTGCGAAGCTGCTGTGCCCCCGGGTGGAGGTTTCGTCGCGCAACGTGTTCTTGATCAGCCGCTTCAGGAAGCCCATAGTTATCCACCCCTCGAAGTTCCGGACGACTCTCCCCAATGCTGAGTCCCGGATGTATTCGAATTGACCATGCCCACGAGGCTCACGTGCCCCCCTCAGGGAGTGCCCTCCGACGAAGGACTGGAAACTCTACCTCGCAAACTGCGACAGACCACTTTGTTCATCACATCATTGGCGAGAATCCCGAGCGAACACGACATGCCACACGGGACATGCCAGCTGATCCGAAACGGAATCTCGGTCGACTCCACTGGTTCTACTGGTCGCGCTCCCGTTCAATCCCCATAATCGCCGGTGCGAATACTGCGATCGGCATATCACGAACGATGCGTCCCCGCAGGGACACCGTGCGCAGCGCCCCCATCCTGCAGAGGCCCCCGATGGCATACATGGCTGAACACTCGACACCGTCTCACCCTCGCACCGGAAGACTGACGGTCGCGGTGATGTTGCTGAGCCTGGGAACAATGTGTCTGCATTTCGCGTCACAGACATTCGCACAGGCACACAACCACAGCGGCGCCAGCGAGACAGCCGACGGGGACGAGATGTGGCAGGTCATTCATCTGCAGGGCCAGCGCGTCGGCTATTTGCACGGGCGGAGTTGGACGACCAGTGTCGAGGGCGAGACGCACCACTGGAGTGAGTCCGTCACGCGCATGACGATTAAGCGGTTTGGTGGGACCCTCACCATGACCGTGCGTCAGTCCACCGAGGAAGACACCAACGGGAATTTGCTGGGATTCACCTGCGAGGTCGATAATCCGCCACTCAATCGGACCACAACGACCGGCCGGATCATCGACGGTGATCTGAGGCTGACAATCGATACGGACGGGAAGACCACCGACCTGTCAAAGCCCTGGGATCCGGAAGTCAAGTCACCGGCCTACCAGGACCGAAACCTTGCGGAGCACCCCCTGCAACCGGGTGAGACACGGTCGTTTCGCATTTACGATCCGCAGATGGGCGATTTCGCAAGACTGGATCTACGTGGCGAACCACCCGCGGAAACGCGGATGTTCGACGGCAGTCTGCAGTCCCTGCCCTGGGTGTCGGTGCACCATTCCCTGTTGCCGCTGGTGAACATCAAGGCGTATCTCAACGCCGACGGGGAGACCGTCAAGACAGAAATGGGCCTGCTGGGAATGGAATCGTTCGCGGTCTCGCGCGAGGAAGCACTGAGAACGATCGAAGGGGCGGAACTCGATCTGGCGGTGAATACACTGCTCCCTGTTGAGAGAATCTCGGATCCGCATCAGACCCGTCGCGTCGTGTACCACATCACGGCCGCGCACCCACGAATCGTCGAACTGTTCCCGACCGGGTCGACCCAGAAAGTCACCCCCGTGGACGAGGACACCATCCGGCTGGAAGTTGAGCGATTCGTCCCCCGGGAGTCTCAGACCGATGCGGGTGTTGACGGCGAATACCTGCAGAAGTCTCGCTTCCTGGATACGGCAGATCCCCGAGTCATCGCCTTGGCTGATACGGAGAGAACGTCCCCGGACGATCTGACCGCGGTGGCGGTCGCGCTGGAGAAGACCGTGCATCAGCAGATTCGCCAGAAGAACTTCTCGACGGCGCTGGCCACGGCGTCCGAGGTCGCCCGCCAACTTGAAGGCGACTGCACCGAACACGCGATGCTGCTGGCAGCCCTGCTGCGGGTCAGGGGAATTCCGTCGCGCGTGGCCGTCGGGCTTGTTTACGCCGAGCCCCATTCCGCGTTCGCCGGCCACATGTGGACCGAGGCCTTTCTCGAGGGACAATGGATTCCCCTGGATGCGACCCTGGGCCAGGGGGGAATCGGAGGGGCCCACATCAAGGTGGCCGACTCCAGCATGTCTGACGAGGGCCCCGAACCGGTGATGGCCTTTCTGCCCCTCGTGGAGTGCCTCGGTCGTATCAAGATCGACGTTCAGTCGGCCGAATGAGAGCCTCTGCCGATGTCGGCGCGAATGGCAAAACTGCAAAGCACGCCCGTTTTCGATTGTAATTTGTGCAGAGGCCGCCACTCGCTTGGGCAGTGGGATATTCCTCCCAATCCAGCCCTAATCCCGCAACTCCATTGAGACAAGGAGATTGCGGGCATCCGCCGAGATTGAATCATCAAATCCGGCACAGACGGCACGGCCTCTGCAATAGCTCTCCTCCGGTGCTAACGCACTATGAGAGAGAGAGGAAACCCTTCCGGCCCCTTGAGAAAGGGCCCCAATCCCGCCCACAAATCACACCTCGCACAATCCCCCGAGAGCCGAAAGGACGCCAAGTCCTTTCGGCTCTCACTCCTTTGGTAGGTCGACAAATCGCGGACAGAGCCAAGCCCTGCAAGTCCGTGCCCCACGAGTGCTCACCGCCGCGGCCGTTGCAGCGGGGCAGCCAACGCAGGCAGCCAAACAGAGAAGTGCGAAAACGCGTTCCCGTCGGCTCGTCGCCGTCCGATCTGAGATCGACTCCGTCGCCCGAATGCTGAGGGCTGGACTGGCGACATGAGAGACGGACGGGTTGCCCCATCCGAAGGCAGCATCCCTGCTCGGCGACAGGGTTTCGGCGGCTTGCGTCGCACGAAATGTCCGCCTATTCTCAACAGGTCGGCGATGCAGCCACCTGAACGGGCTTCCGGCCTCAGCCTCCCGTGGGTCTTTCGCTGCCTGGGACTGTCCTCTCTTTTCCGGTCACGGACCGGTCAACAATTCGGATGACCATCCATGTCGCGAGTTCGACTCCCGGGCTTTCTCCTGCTGAGCATGATGTTCGTGGAGCCAGCCGCGGCAGCGGAACCTTATCTGGAATTCGTCCAGGGCCTCCGCGAGCGGGGCTACTTCGACATGGCCCTCAGCTATCTCCAGCAACTCGAGGCCGATCCTGCAGTGCCGGAGGACGTGCGACGGGTGATCCCTTACGAGCAGGGGGTCACCCTGCTGGAGGGGGCACGACGGATTCGGAATCCTGACGCTCAGACGCGTCAGCTCGACGAAGCAGAAGCCCTGTTCGAGAGGTTCGTACAGGGGGCTCCCTCTCATCCACTGATTGGTCTGGCCAATACCGAACGCGCACGGATCCTGCTCAACAAGGCCCGCGTCGAAGCCTGGCAGGCGTCGGCACCGGCCAACGAGGGCAATGAAGAGCCCTTTCGACAACGCGCGAGAGACCTCATCGCCCGCGCACGGACGGTCTTTCAGGAAGCTCGCGATCAGCATCAACGTGAATGGTCGGCGTTTCCTACGTTCATTCCTGAAGAGGACCGCCAACAACGCGCCGCACGGGCTGCCGCCGAAGCGCGATTCATGCAGGCCCAACTGGACCTCGGGCGTTGCACGTACGAGGAGGCTCAGACCTACGATCCCGGCACAGATCGTCGAGAAGAGCTCCTGCTGCAGGCCGCGGCTGAGTTTGATGATATTCATCAGCGTTATCGCAGCCAGATCGCCGGTCTGCATGCGCGGATGTGGCAGGCCAAGTGTTTCGAAGAGCAGAACGACATCCGCAAGGCGCTGGGCATCTACAACGAGATCCTGGAACACCCCGGCCAATCGTTGCAGGACCTGAAGGATCGTGTGCTCTGGTTTCGGCTGATCTGTCTCAATCACGAGCAGCGAAAGGACTTCCCGTTGGTCCTCGATGAAGCGACCAGTTGGCTCAAGGACGCAAAATCACGTGCCCGCACCGACGTCGGGCTGGGAATTCAGTACGAACTGGCCCGCGCCCAGGAGGTGCTCGGCAGCGAACGTTCAGAGACGGAGACGAATCAACGCAATCTTCTCAGCCAGGCTCTCAATCGGGCCCGGGACATCAATCGCTATCCCGGGCCACTCAAAGCTGCGTCTGGGGCCATGATTCAACGGTTGATGGTCGCGCTCAATCGCGAACCGGGCGATCCCACCGACTTCGATACGGCCTATGGCACCGCCAACCTGCTGCTCGAGGAGACCAAGACACTCAGCAGCCAGGCGGACGCCGCCCTGGCCCAGGGCCAGACCGAGGAGGCCGTCGAACTGCGCGAGTCTCTACGGGCCAGCGCTGCAGAGATGTCCCGGCTGTACGAACTGGCTCTGCAACTGGCCACGCCCGAAACCGAACAGGATCAGTTGAACATTGCTCATTTCAAGCTGGCCTACAGCTATTTTCTGCAAGGGAAGCATCTCGAAGCCGGCATTCTGGCCAGTTACATCGCCGCCAGGCAGAAACAGGATTACCCCGAGGTCGCCCTCGAATCGGCCTACATCGCACTGGCGGCTTTCGACCGCGTCTACTTCGAGGCGGAGGACGCCGACAGGCATTTCGAAATGCAGCAACTGCTCGATGTCGCCACGATGATCACCGAGACCTGGCCCGAGAGTGACCGGGCCGTCGATGCACTGATGGCGACGGCCCGGGTCTATCGTCAGGCCGATCAACCCGATGAAGCAGCCGCCTGGTTCGCCAAGGTTCCGAAGTCGGCCCAGCAGTATGCCAACGCGCAGATAAGTGCCGGCCAGTCGTACTGGAATGCCTACCTCACACGGGCCGCTCTACCCCCCGAGGAACGACCGGAGGCCGAAGCGCTGCAGCAGTGGAAGCTCAAGGCCGAACAGTTTCTGCAGGAGGGGATCGCCCAGCGTCAGTCGCAGCTTCCCGCCGCGGCAGATTCCCCCGACGACCTGATTCTGGCCAAGCTGTCCCTTGTGCAGATCCGGAACAGTGACGGCGTCTATCACACACAGGACGAGAAACTCGGCGCCATCGAGCTGCTCAGCGAAAGTCCCCATGCCGTGCTCGCCGCCGTCGCCGTGGCAGATGGGGAACCGCGTCCGACCAGACCGGGTTCGGTGCAGAGCAAGGCGATCGCCTCGCTGGCTTATCAGCAACTGCTGCGATCTCAAATCGGCACGCGAGATCTGGAGGCAGCCCGGACCACACGTGAGCAGCTCGAGTCGATTGCCGGCGCGGGTGAGGATGCCGGGGCACTCACGCAAGTCTATGTCGAGTTCGGCCGAGAGCTTCAGAAGGAACTGGAACAACTTCAGGCGTCCGGTGCGACTGAGCGACTGAACGATGTCCGGAGTGCATTCGAGTCTTTCCTGGGAGACCTCTTTCAGCGGAGCGAGGGGCAGACGTTCAATTCCCTGCTCTGGATCGCGGAAACCTATACTGGGCTGGCTGAGGGCTCCTCGGATCAACCTGACAAGGCGGCGGAGTACTTCACCAAGGCTGCCAGCACCTACCAGGACATGCTGAATCGGGGCGCGAATGACCCGCAGTTCGTCGACGACCCCGCCAAGCTGCTCGGCGTGAAGCTCCGACTGGTGCATTGTCATCGTGAGAGCGGCGACTACGAGCAGGCGGAAAGCGTGCTGCTCGAGGTGCTCACCGAGCGCCCCAATGCCCTCGATGCCCAGATCGAGGCGGCCCGGCTGTATCAGCAGTGGGCCGAACAGGGCATCGGCAACAAATCTGCGAAGCTGGCCATCGCGATTCAAGGTCAGCAGACACCCACCGAGGTCTGGGGATGGGGTGCCTTGGCCCAGAAGCTGCAACGGTTCATCGAGTATGGGGACGGCGGCGCCACTCACACCGCCAAGCACATCGATGCCCGCTATAACCTCGCCCTCTGCGAGTACGAACTGGCTCAGGAACAGACGACGAACGCCGCCATGGACGAGCACCTGCAGAATGCCCGTTTCGGCATCCAGCGCTTCATTGCCATCAGCGACGAACTCTCGGACGCGGACTGGACGCGCCTCAACAAGCTGTACCAGAAGATCCTGTCTGAGCTCGGTGAACCGGCTCAGCCGCTTCGTCGCCCGACAGGAAGGCCGGTCGACGTGGCCGCGGCAACCCCCGGAGTTGTCCAGGCAGCGGCCGGACAGCCCGCAGAACCCGGCCGTTCTGCGCCGACCAGCACCGTCAGCCCCCCGGCTGCTGCACGCTCCACGAATTACTTCATGATCGCGCTGCTGGGACTGCTCGGACTGGGGTCCATCGCCGGAATCTATGTTCTCAACCAAAGGCGCGAGCGTCAGCGCCGCGAACGACTGGCGGCCGTCGTCGGTCGCTCCTCCTCGCAGCCGCGCTCACCCTCGAGGGCACGCAAATGACTCCTCACGACTTCCACGCCCCCCGCAGGGTGAATTCTCGCCGCGACGGTCTTGCGGCGAACCGGTGGCAGCTCTGTGTCCTGCTGGTTCTGCTGCTGTGGCTGACACCACCCGCCCAGGCTCTGGACACCATCACGCGGAAGAGCACCGAGAAACGTGCCGCGGGAAAGATCACGAGTGTCACCAGGAACGAAATCAAGGTCGAGCCGACTGTCGGGGCTCCCACGAACGTGCCCGCGAACGACGTGTTGATGGTGGACTGGGAGGGCCAGCCTCCCGCACTGGGACTCGCGCGCAGCAAGGCCCGCGCCGGCCAGTACGAACTGGCGCTGCAGGATTACGAAGTCGCGCGTGAGGCCGCGGTCAGGGGTTCCGATCTCCTTCGGGCCGAGGTCGACTATGGCATTGCCACAACCATGGCCCGCATGTCTTTGGCCGACGCGGAACGGCGTGAGGCGGCCATCCAGAAACTCCAGACGTTTCTGGAGTCCCATCCGGATCACTATCGCTACTACGATGGCCAGATGCAGCTGGGGGAAGTATTGCTGATGGCTGGTGATCGCGCGGGGGCCGAAGCCGCGTTCGCCGTGGCGGCGCAGTCCGACTGGCCCGACTACCAGATGGCCGCCCGGGTCTCAATCGGTCGCGTCCAGTTCGCCAACGGGGACATTGCCGCAGCTCGCCGTGTCTTCGACGAGGTGGCCGGGGCCCCGGCCTCCACGCCGGGCGAGCAATCACAACAGTTTCAGGCGATGCTTGGCCAGGCGATGTGCCTGCAGCAACTGTCGCAGCATGAACAGGCCGCGACCATCCTCGGGGACGTCATCCACCGCTCTGCTTCCGATGACACGCGACTTCAGGCCGAGGCCTATCTGCGCCAGGGAGACTGCTATCTCGCGCTGGGACAGCGGACGAAAGATGCGATTATGGCCTACCTCCATCTCGATGTAATCCCGGCCCTGGCGCGCGAGGAGGACCTGCACGCCGAAGCCCTGTATCAGCTCAGCCGTCTGTGGCCGACGGTCGGCCAACCAGCCCGGGCCGCCGAGGCCGCCGGCAAACTTGAGTCGTTGTACCCCAACAGTGAATGGACACGGAAACTGGGGGAAGGCTGACAAGGCTGCAAACGTTCGAGATTCGTGGCAATTCCCGGGCCGCGACCTTAGAATGCCAACCACCTTGCGACTGCTCTCCGAGCCCGCTCGGTCGCGACTTCCGCAAGTCCCCAGCCCGATACCAACTCGATCTCGCCTGATCGCCGACAGACCGAGTCGGCCATCGCGTGGGGATCGATCCTTGAACGTGTTGCATGAGCACCTTGGAGAAGAGAATGCTTTCACGACCACTCTCACCGGCCCCGGCCAGTCTGTTCCTGCTGTGGCTCATCGGGGTCGCCGGGTTGATCACCTGCGGCCACCCCGCACAGGTCCTGGCGTTTCAGGAGGAGGTCGTGGAGGAAGAGGTTGCGGCACAGCCGGTGGCAGCACCCGCTGACGCGACGGCCGACGACGAGGCGAACGACATCGGAACCGAGAGCTTTCTGTCCTGGATGATCCAGGCGTCTGGTATTTTCGGCGCGATTCTGCTGCTGCTCTCCTTTCTGATGGTGGCGATTATCATGATGAATGTCATGCAGGTCCGCCGCGACGCCCTGATGCCGACCTCATTCATTGAGGCGTTCGAACAGAAGTTGCAGGCCAAGGACTACCAGGGAGCCTACGAGACGGCTCGCGCGGACGACTCGTTCGTCGCGCGCGTCCTCGCCGCCGGCCTGAGCAAGCTCAACCGCGGCTATTCGGAAGCGATTGAGGGCATGCAGGAAGTCGGTGAGGAAGAAGCGATGGCAATGGAGCATCGCTTGAGCTACCTGGCACTGATCGGGACGATCGCCCCCATGATCGGCCTGATGGGGACGGTGTACGGCATGATCGACAGCTTTCGCGTCATCGCCAACAGTCCCACCCAACCAAAGCCTTCGCAGTTGGCCGAAGGTATTTCCACCGCCTTGTTCACAACGCTGGAGGGTCTGGCGGTCGCCATTCCTGCCATGATCGCCTACAGCATTCTGCGTAATCGCATGAATCAGTACGTGCTCGAAGTGGGCATGGTCAGCGAGGGACTGATGAGCCGGTTTTCCACCATGGGCAAGGGCAAGGGCACGACCACCACGACACCGACGAAGCCCGAGTAGACGTCCCCCGCGCACTCCTTCTCGATTCGGAACAGGCTCCCATGCGAATCCGTCGCCAGCAGCCCAATCTTGTCGACGTCGACATGACGCCGATGATCGACATCGTCTTTCAGCTCATCGCCTTCTTCATGATCGTGACCAACTTCGAGCAGACGCAGGCGGACGAACGCGTCAAGTTGCCGGCTGACGAATTGGCGCGTCCGCCGGTCTCGCCGCGCGAAGACGAGATCGTCCTCAACATCGGTTTCCTTCGCGATGAGGAGGGCCATCGACTGGACCCGGATCCGTTTGTGTTTCTCGGCGAGGATCAGGTTCGTGTGCTCGACTATGGCCCGCGGCTGAACCTGGAGGCCCGCGTCGCGAAAGCGAAGGGGACCGATCCCGCGACCATGACCGTCGTCATTCGCGCAGACAACGAGGTTCCCACGGGTCTCGTCCAGGAACTCATCAAGCTCGGACAGGAAAGCGGTTTCGTCAACTTCGCTCTCAAGGCGAAGGCGAAGGCGCTCGATCAGTGAGGCTCCCATGAAACTGCGCCGCCGCCAGTCCGCGGACAAGATCGAAACGCAGATGGCGCCGATGATTGACGTCGTCTTCCAACTCCTCATCTTCTTCATGCTCACGCTGAAGATTCTGGAGCCGGAGGGTGATTTCAATATCAACATGCCCATCGGTCAGGCGGCCCAGTCCGACAGCAGCGAGATGAATCTCGACATCAAGGTCAGACTCCTGGCCAATCCCGACGGCTCGCTGCAGCAGGTGGCCTTGGGTAGCCGGATGCTGGGGAACGACGAACTGGTGTTCGATCGACTGAATTCCGAGATCATCGGCATGGTTGGCCGGCCGGGCAGCCGGATGAGTGACGACATCGAGGTGGAGATCGATGCCGACTACAACCTGCATTACGGCTATGCGATCCAGGCGGTCTCGGCCTGCACGGGGCGAATCGATCCGATCACGAAACAGCCGGTCCGCTACGTCGAGAAAGTCAAGTTCTCGAAGATCAATCGCCCCGGGGCCTGACTTCCCGGTTGTTATCCGCGCGGATGACAACTGGCGTGCACGGCCTTGAGTCGGCTGTGCTCAACCTGGGTGTAGATCTGTGTGGTCCGGATGCTCGCATGACCGAGCATTTCCTGCAGAGCCCGAATCTCCGCACCTCCAGCAAGCATGTGCGTCGCGAACGAGTGACGGAGCGTGTGCGGACTGACCTCCCGCGAGCAGCCGATGCGGGCCGCATACTTCTTGACCAGATGCCAGACGACGATCCGCGAGAGCGACCGCCCTGTGCGCGTGACGAACAGGAACCCGTCATCACTCGTTTCCCGGGTCATGGCCGGCCGTTCATGACGCAGGTAGGCCTCCAGCGCGGCCACCGCCACAGGATTCAACGAGACGATCCGCTCCTTGTTACCCTTGCCGACGCAGCGGCAGTAACGCTCCGCGAGGCTCACGTCCTTGAGTCTCAGACCCGTGACTTCCGAAGCACGACAGCCGGTCGCATACAGCACGCAGAGCATCGCCCGGTCCCGCAACGGATAGCTGTCCTGAGCCATGGGAGCGGCCAGGAGTCGGTCGACGGCCTCCGGACTGAGGACCGACGGGAGATACTGCCACAACTTGGGGGACCGCAGCAGCTCCACGGCGCTTTCGGTCAGCACCCCTTCGAGCACCAGAAAGCGAAAGAACATCTTCAGGGCCACCATCCGGCGGGCTACGGTCGACGCCGCCAGACCGTCGGCCCGCAGCCACTCCAGGTAGTCCCCGAGGAGCGCCAGATCCACGGCACCGACCGAGTCGACCTGCCGTGTCTTCAGCCACGCGATGAACTGCTGCAGATCGTTGCGATAGGCGGAAACCGAATTCTCCGAGAGTCCACACTCCGCGCAGATACTGCAGGTACGGCTGCAAGTGCATCGCGGGGTGTGACGGGCCCTGCGAGGGGATCTGGCTCAACTGCTGAGGTCGCCTGCGCGGAGGCATACGCTCTCTCTCTCCTC
Organism: uncultured Planctomycetaceae bacterium; assembly: GCA_963715185.1. Lineage (GTDB taxonomy): Bacteria > Planctomycetota > Planctomycetia > Planctomycetales > Planctomycetaceae > CAVPPT01. The sequence goes on along the minus strand of CAVQRG010000001.1, from coordinate 575,069 downwards.
ATGCCTGATGATGACTGTCGACCATTCGGGTCCCGTAGGCTCCTCTGGTACAGATCGACCATCCTGCTCCAGCATCCGAGTCCACCCGACCGCCCCGGTGAAGATCCTTCGAACTGACGACGGCGCTGCGGTGAGGGGCAGGCCTGCGCCCTGCAGCCTCAGGGGAGCACGGACGGTATTGGGCCGAGCTGCTCAGTCGCAGGAGAATGTCTCAACGCAACGAACAGTGCACTCGGGATGACCCTGTGGATTGAGTCGAGACTGACGATCAGGCCGCGCGGGGTCCGGGGGATCGACCATGCGGACGGCCCCCCGTCACGCGAGGGTCTTCAGCCAGATCCGCTTGAGAATGGCCAGCAGTCCAAGCAGCACAACCGGAGCCAGCATCGTCAGCAGCACCATCGCGGAGAGCACATCACTGCGCCCGTAGTGCATCAGGTTGTACAGCCGGCCCGGTGCGGTCGCCATTCCGGGGGGAGCCAGCAGATAGCAAGGCGTGAGTTCCAGGTAGCCCCACAGACACAGTACCCCTGCCGCGAGAAAGCGATGCCTCAGGCGCAACTGCCAGTGCAACTCGGCAGCCCGGGCTCGTGCCGACGCGTGCGGCGCCTGCCCCAGCAGTCGTGTCAGGTGCAGGCTGCTGGGAGGGCTGGCGACCTCCGCCAGCAGCAACAGCCAGAGCGCGCGGGGCCACAGAAAGACCGTCATCGCAAGAACGGCCGGCAGCACGGTGTCGCGCACAGGAATGAGCGGCCCCCACTGCAGCAGCGACAAGAAAATCAGGCTCACCGCCAACGACCCCATGAGACCTGGGAGCGAGAACGCGAGCGCACACCAGCCGGCGCATCGGTGCACCCCTTTCCGGCGATCACTCATGATGAGGCGTAATATCCAGTACGCCAGCACAGCCGAGAGCACACCTGCGGCAACACCAAATCCCCCAGCCCGCAAAATCTCGCGGAGCATCTGTCCGTTCTCCAGCACAGACGCCATCCCGGTCATCGCTCCGCATCCGACGATCATCAGGGGAACGAGCGTGACCAGGACGATGCCCAGCAGGGACACGAGCCATACACTCGCCGGTTTCCAGCGGCGCACACTCACCAACTGTTCATGGGGATTGGCGGGAAGGAATTGACCGGGGGTCGCCAGCAAGACCAGTGGCCCCAGAATCACCAGTTGGCACAGACAGGGCAACACGAGGAGGCGCATCAGGCGGGTGAGCATGACGCCCCCGACTTGTGCGTCGAACAACTTCACGGTCCAGGATTCGATCGACATAAGCGAGGCCACCTCGAATTCCTGGAAGCATAGGAGAAACAGAACCGCCGCCGCCGGGAATGCCGCTCGCCAGGGCCCACGGATGTAGAATGGAAAGAGCCGGCGCATTCGCGAAAGCGGTCCGATCTCCGGACTGAGTGCCAGCCGCGCACAATGCAGGGCTTCGGCCGAAACCGGTGGCGGCGGGGCATGGACCATCACCAGTACGGCGACGGGCAGAAAGCGCAGCATGATGAGCCCCCCGTACAAAGCCTCATTCCAGGCAGGGTGCCGGATCAGCGAGAGCGAAAAATTCGCATAGCTGTAGCCTGTCAGCAGCGCCGGGGTGAAGAACGGAACCAGCAACAGCCCCCACAGCAGCGTGCGGCGGCCTCCGGTCAGACCAGCCAGCACCTCCCTGATCCACCAGCAGAGTGGAAGAGACACCAGGACGATCGCGACGCTTCGCACCAGCGTCCATCCGCACGCGGCGGCCACGCTCACTCGAGGTACTCCGCCATCAGCCAGTCCTTGCACTCGCGCCTTGCCTGTGTCAGACGCCTGAGATCATAGCCTTCGCTGGTCCATTTCCGAAGCTGACGCACTTCATCAGAAAGCTGCGCTTCGTCCACGGGTCCCAAGGGGCTCTGACGGGAGTCAGACCGTGCGAGCGCGATCTCAGTGGCCTCGGAAAGCAGAAAGTCGACCAGCCGCTGGGCCTGGTCGAGCTGCCCCGTTCCCCGGATGATGGCCACGCTGTTGGGAATGGAGATCGTGGCTCCGCCGGCAATGCGGACTGGAACCATACCGACCGGTTCGCCTGCATCCCGGGCCACGAAGTAGTCATCGGTGTCGGTCCAGCCCACGTCGCACACGCCGGCAGCAACCAGATCCTTGACCTGCGCGTTGCCCGTCGCCTCCTGCAGTCCGCGGCGGCGGGTCTCCTCATGCCATTGCCGCAGTCTGTCGCCCCCCCAGAGCTCCCACAACAGGCTGTAGTGGGTGAGCGTCGTCCCGTACAACGGTTTGGCCACAACGACGCGGGAGAGGTCGTCCGCCTGGAATCGCTGGTCGATGGCTGCGGGCGTCGCCTCCATGACATCGGTGTTCACGATCGACACACGCAGCCTGGCCGCGAACCCGGCCCAGTGGCCGTCCGGGTCCTTGAATCCGGCGGGAATCCGCGCGTACCCGGCCCCCTGATAAGGCTGCAGGACGCCCGCATCGAGCAGATCGAGGGTGCCCAGGACCTCGTTGTTCCAGAAGACATCACAGCGCGGATGCGCCTTCTCTGCGATCAACTGCTGCACAAGGCCCAGGGACTTAGTGGCTTCCGTATCGAACCTGATCGAGATCGGGATGCCCGTCTCCCGCTCGAAGCGTCTCAGGATCTCCTCGGAGAAGATCGAGTCGTGAGCGCAATACACCACCAGCGGCACCGGGCCCTCTGACCGACAGCCGATGATCACATGGCACAAGCCCGCCAGCGTTGCGAGAACACAGACCGGGAGCAGCCGTTGCCGCCACAGGACCGTCATGCCTGGCACTCCAGAGTTCGTGCGCTGGCGTGTGCACCCGCGACAGAGGCGCCGAACAAGCTCCTTCGGCACAGAAGTTCCGGCTCAGATGAGAAATCTGGAGAGATCATGCGTTACTTTTCATTTCGAGGCCTGACGCGACGTGAGATCTCGATTTTCGCTCGCTCGCAGGCGTGCGATGGCATCTTCAATGAAATAGTTGATGTCCTCCGCCTCATCGGCATGGAGCACATCATAGGCGTGAGCGGCACTGCGCATGATACAGCTGCTCACGCAGGTTGACGTCGCGCGTGATGGCCGTGGCAAAGGCAGACAGCACTTCCAGATGACGCCGCCGATCCGCCTTGGGGGTCGCCAGCAACAGGATGGCATGCACCGGTCCATCCGCTGCCCCCAGGTCGATGCCTGTGGAGCTGATCCCCAGCATGCCCGTAATCGCTTCACCGCCGTCCAGTTCCGCGTGTGGAATCATCAGGCCCTCCAACAGGCAGGTGGTCTCCACCTGCTCGCGCTCCAGCACCTTCTGCACAAACTCCTCCTGCGGCAGGGAGGGCGGCGACTTGGTCGTGTAGAGCTGAGCCGTGAGTGACCGGATGACCTCCTCCTTCGTCGTACCGGTGATGTTGACGGAGATGTGGTGTTCGTCCAGGAAATCGAGCAACCTGGGGAAGTCCTTGCCGGCCTCGCCCACTTGCGACAATGCGAACCGGGCGGCACTTGGTCCCAGCAGCTGATTGATGGCCAGGGCCGCGAGCCCCACTGTCGTGACCGTGTCCGCCACGTCGTGCAGATACGGCAGTGACTGCACGAGCAACACGAGCCCCACTGCCACACCCCCATGCGGGAGCAGCGCCAGGCCCAGGTAATTCCTGACGCGAGTGGGCACCCCGGCAATCGACATCGCGGCATAGGCACCGGCGTACTTGCCAACGAATCTCGCCAGAAAGAACAGGACGACAAGGCCCGCCGCCTGCATCACCAGGCCGAAGTCCAGCCTCATTCCGGCAAACGTGTAGAACGCAGCGAACAACACGCCACCGATGGAATGCAGGTACGCTTCTGTCGACCGCACGGTATCGTGCTGCAGATTCGAGACGACAATCCCGGCGCAGGTACAGGCCAGGATGCTCGATGCACCGAAGCCCGCTGCCCCGCCCCAGGCACCGAGGATCACAGCCACCATCGCCGGTCCCAGAAAGGCGGGCCCGATCACCGTCCGTGTCAGCCCGAGTGCGATCAGCGCGGAAGTCGTCCCGACGGTGAAAGCGACACCAAACTCGCGCGCCATCGACACAAAGGCGATCCGCCAGGGGCTGTGCCACGAAGCGGCCCCCTCGCCCCCTTCAGCGAGATACGAGACAGCGAAGGCAAACACGCCGACCGCCACCATGTCAATCAGGGCCACAGCGGCGATGAGTGTCCGCGTCAGGATCCCGCGGGCTCGTGCCTCCTGCACCACGAGCACCGTCGTGCCGGGTGCCCCGGCGATGGCGATGGCGCCGAGGATCAGGCAGGCTCGGATGGTCATGCGCCCGGGATCGAGCCAGCCACCCAGACAGTACATCGTCATCACGACAATCGTCGGAGTGATCAGTGCTTCACCCAGCAGCAGCAATCCGAGTCGCCGGCCTGCATTGCGCAGACTTGCAAAGTGCAGCGCCGCGCCGACGGTGAAGGCAATGTAACCGAGAACAAAACTCATGAACTGGTCAAAGCCGGCCACCGCCTGCTGTGTCAGCCCGGTCGCACCGGCAAGCTGCGTCTCGCAGGTGCGCAGAAGAATCCCGGTAAAGATCCACCCCGTGACCTTGGGGAGACCCACGCGACCGACCAACTCACCCCCGACGATGCCGGCCACGAGAACGATGGCGAGCTGATAGAGTGGCTCGTCAGCCGCGAAGGTGACATCCATCTGGGGGCTTTCAGCGGGTCTCTCGAGATCGTTTCATGACGGCCCGAGCTGTGCTTCGCGAAACGGGCACGGCCGGCCACATCGGTCGCTGCTTCAGAACGAAGTGACTTGAGGCAGCGTGCAGCATACGGAGTTGGGAGACTCGACACCACGAACATCTCATCCGCCAGACCAGCCGGACCTTGCTCAACGTCCAGTCGCGCCTCTGTCGGACGCTTCGCGACAATGGTTGTCTGTCCGCCTCCACGCCTTTCGGGCAGCGACCGACCGGTCGCGGGCCTCTCACGGCCATGGTGCCCTGTCAGGACAGCTCTCCGACAGCCCCGAGGGGCGCAGGCGTTGACAACCTCGATGACAGTCTGAAAGCTGTTACGATTCCCGGGCTCGCGTTGATCGCGGGCAGCGCCCTCTTCGGGCCTCACGACGGGTCCAGCCTCGTCACAGTCATGAGACTGGCGGCCAGACTTACGCAGCGACACCTGGCATCGTCGGAGACAATGCCAGCGAGCACCAGCAGGCAGATGCAGCGATCCTGCTGCCCCATCCTTCAGATAAACGACGCACATGTCCACACGCGCCAAAGTCGTGATTACCGACCTGATTTCGGAACCGCTTGACGCGGAACGATCCGTCCTCGGCGATGCCGCCGATGTGATCGCCCTGGGTGCCCTGGGCGAGGCCGAACTCTGGGGCCACATCGAGGATGCGGATGCTGTGATGGTGTATCACTACTTCCGCTTCACCGCGGCCAGCATCGAGCGACTGGAGCGGTGTCGGGTGATCGTACGCCCGGGAGTCGGGTATGACGGCATCGACATCGCCGCAGCACGTGCGCGGGGCATCCCGGTCTGCAACGTGCCTGATTACGGTACCGAAGAGGTGGCTGATTCGGCGATCGGCATGGCGCTCACGCTGGCCCGAGGTACGCACTTTCTCAACAGCCGTCTCAAGCGGGGTCTTGGCGAATGGCACGTTGACCAGGCAGCTCCCCTCTTTCGTCTGCGTGATCGTCACCTGGGAATCGTCGGTTGTGGACGGATCGGCACGGCTGCGGCATTGGCGCGCCAAGGCACTCGGCCTGCACGTTCTCTACTTCGATCCTTATCTGCCAGACGGAGTCGACAAGGCCCTCGGAATCCAGCGGACCGACAGCCTCAGGGACCTCCTCGCCGGCTCACACATCGTCAGCATTCATTGCCCGCTGACGGACGAGACCCGCGGGATGATCGGTGCCCGGGAGATCGCCATGATGCCCCGGGGAGCGTTTCTCGTCAACACGGCGCGCGGTGGCATCGTCGATACATTCGCGGTGGTCGAGGCCCTCGCAAGCGGCCAGCTGGCCGGGGCAGGAATTGATGTGCTGGAGCAGGAACCGCCGGCGGCCGACAGCCCGATCCTGGCGGCCTGGCGAAATCCCGACCATCCAGCACACGACCGGCTCCTGTTGAATCCCCATACCGCATTCTATTGCGAAGAAGGGATCCACGAGCTTCGCACCAAAGGGGCGCGGGAAGTGTTGCGGGCCTTGCGGGGAGAGCCACTGCGCAACGTCGTGAACTGAGGCACTAGCCACGGAGACGGATGGCACCCTGTTCTGCCGGACCCTCCACGTCAGTCCCAGAACTCGCGCCTGACTTCCATCAGTTCGGGATAGGCTTCGTCGGTGTCGCCGAGCTGCTCCTTCAGTCGCAACAATTCTGTCTTCAATTCCTGCACGACCGCGGCATAGGCCGGATCGCTGTAAGCGTTGTTCATCTCGTGCGGATCTTTCTCCAGGTCGTAGAACTCCCAGTGCGCGGGTGTCGGCTCCCCGACAGCTCCCGGGGCATCGAGCGGCAGTCCGTAGAAGAAGATCAGCTTGTACCGTGCTGTGCGCAGCCCGTAATGGGCCGGGTTGTCGTGATGCGCCATGTGCATCCAGTAGCGATAGTAGGTCGCCGTGGGCCAGTCGTTCGGCGTCTTGCCCTTGAGGATGGGCAGAAAGCTGCGGCCCTGCATGTCGGCTGGGGCGGCTTGGCCGGCCAGGTCCAGCATGCGTCGGGGCGAAATCGACGTTGTTGATGATCGCGTCGGTGACGGCGTCCGGCCTGATCGAGCTGGGGATAGCGAACAATGAAGCGGCATCCGCAGCGACTCTTCGTACATCCAGCGTTTGTCGATGTAGTCGTGTTCGCCGAGCATGAATCCCTGGTCGGCGGTGTAGATGATGATCGTGTTGTCCAGCTGCCCGCTGTCTTCGAGATAGTCGAGCAGTCGGCCGATGTTGTCATCGACGCCCTTGACGCAGCGCAGGTACTTCTTGAGGTATCGCTGGTAGGCCTCGCGCTGGTAGGCGTCGTGCATCAAGCGACGGGTCGACGAACATGTGGTGTCCCATGTTGCGCCGCTCGGTTGCGGGCGCCGACGGAGGTGCCGTACTGCGGCTTGCCCTCCGGACCGTGCTTGCCCGCGCTGCCAGAGGCTCTCGGGCTCGGGGATCTCGACGTCGTCGTAGAGCCAGTCGTAGCGTTCGGCATTCTCGAAATTGTCGTGCGGCGCCTTGAAGTGGTGCATCAGGAAGAACGGTTTGTCCTTGCTTCCGCGGTTCTTCAGCCATTTGAGCGAAATATCGGTGATCGCATCGGAGAGTGGACGCAGTCGTAGCCGGAAACGCGGATCGTGTTCTCCGGCCACGGCTCGGGGCCCTGGACGCGAAACTCGGGATTGAAATACGAGCCCTGCCCCGGCAGGACGCAGTAGTAGTCGAACGCCGGTTCGTGCTTCAGATGCCACTTGCCGATCATGGCCGTCTCGTAACCCGCCGTCTCGCATGCGGTGCGCCAGCGTCTGCGACTCGGGCGGGACGCCTCCGTTGAGCGTGCGCACGCCGTTGGTGTGGCAATACTGGCCGGTGATGATCGACGCGCGGCTGGGCACGCAGATCGAGTTCGTGCAGAACACGTTGGTCAGCCGCATGCCCTCGCGGGCCAGGCGGTCGATGTTCGGCGTCGGATTCAAGGCGGCCAGACGGCCGCCGTAGGCCCCGATCGCATGCGCCGCGTGGTCGTCGGACATGATGAACAGGATGTTCGGACGGTCGGTCGCCGCCGCAGCAGGTTGCTGCGTGCCGAATGCCGACAGCGCCATGGTCAACAGGACGAATCTCATGCGGGGCAGGTCGGCTCGTTGCATCAGTGAACTCCAGTTGCGGGCGCTCGAGGAGGGTGCGGTGAGTGATCGTTACGACAACCATGGTCACCAGTCTCCCTGAAAGCCTGAACCAGTGGATTGGTGACGTCATTCGCAAACCCCCACGGGGCGAACAGGTACAGGAGTGTCCGCGACACGATGCCGGTTTCGGCCGAAGGTCGGTGAGAGGCGTCCGCTTCCACTTCAGCAGATCCAGTCGATACGGCTTCACGCGTCGAGGAAGGCACCATCCTCACGACCCGGGTGGCGCAGCGTCAAGACACTTACAGAGGATTTCCCCGCGCGAATGACCGAGACGTCGCCAGCTCCATTTCGCAGACAGTTTCGGGAGGAGCAGCCCTGCATGACAGTGCACTGCACGCGCCCAACGCCACCCGTGTGCGCCCTGGATCGCGCCGAGCATCGGGTTGGGAAACGAAGCGCTGCGAAGCAACAGTCAACACCGAAGCCCAGTGGCAACGTGTCTTCGTGGAGGCTTGGGCCGCGCTCCCCAGAATGGTACAGTCAACGCGGTCGGATGTTGTGCAGCTCTTGTTGATGACCAGTGCTACGACGGCATTGTCCGACAGGGTGCCGCCCGAATCAGCCGATAGGCTGACCCGGTTTCAACATTCGTCCGCCCGGCGCTGTCTGAACACGGACCGTGAGTGCTGTTTCGGACGGCAGACCTGTTGATGTGAGGTCGCGATGCATCACGGCCAGTCATTGGCTACGGTCCTGATGGTCATGCTCTCCAGCATGGAACCGTCGGCGCACGCCGCCCCGCCTGCGCCACCGGTGGGATACACCTGGGTTCCCATTGCGGCGTTCACCGATGAATTCCACGGGGAGCATCTCGATGCGTCGAAGTGGCTGGACCACCATCCGCACTGGAAGGGAAGGCCGCCGGCGAAATTCATGCCGGACACCATCTCGCTGCAGAACGGAGTGCTGCAGATCAGGAACCGCATTCTCGACCCGCCAGAGGGACCGTTCCACATCGCCGGCGGTGCGGTCGTTTCGACGAGTCCCGAGGCGCACTTCGGCTACTACGAAGTGCGCATGAAAGCCTCGAAGATCTCCATGTCCTCGACCTTCTGGTTTTCCAACCGGGCGGATCCCGACGATCCCCTGAGGGCGACCCAGGAACTCGATGTCCAGGAAGCGGTCGGCGGTGGCAAACGTGTCCCGGACAGACGCCATTACATGAAGTCGAACACACACTACCGCTGCCGCGATGACGGCCAGTCCGTCACCCGCTCTGTGCCCGGTGAGATACGGATCACTCCGGCGGCAGACGAAGACTTTCACGTGTACGGCGTCTGGTGGATCGACGCCAACACGATCAGGTTCTACCACAACGATCAGTTCGCGTTCAGCATCGAGCCGGACACGACGTTCGACCCCAGCCCGTTCGATCGACCGATGCAATTGAACCTCGTCACCGAGACCTACGACTGGGAGTCGCCACCGACCCCGGCCGACCTGAACAACGACTTGATCAACACGACATTCTACGACTGGGTGCGTGCCTACCGGCTCGTCCCGACGGCCGGCGGAACCTGACAATCTGGCACACGTCGGCCGGAGAATCAGCGGTCGCGGGGTTCCCTGCAGCCGCGGCCTGCGATTCGCCACACTCCTCAACCAGTGATCATCCGAATGTCAAAGAAGACCAGCCACTCCCGTCCAGTCACGCTGCACAGCCCTTCCCGACGACAGTTTCTCCGACAGGCCGCTGCCGTCTCCGCGTCGACGCTGGCCCCCTGGCACTTCACCACGCCACGGTCGGTCGCGGCATCGAGAAACGGTCGTCCGCACTTCGCCTTGATCGGAGTGGGGGGAAACGGGACGCGGACGGCTCCGGTGGGACAGGAGTTCCTCGACCTGGTCGCCCTGTGTGATGTCGACTCCGAGCGCCTCGCCGCCGGCAACACGGTGCTGTGTGACGGGAAGGCCGACACCTATGCGGACTATCGCGATGTACTGGCCCGGGACGACATCGATGTCGTGCAGATCTCAACTCCCGACCATTGGCACACGAAGATTCTGGTGGAGGCCATGCGCGCCGGCAAAAACGCCTACTGCGAGAAGCCGCTGACATTGACGATCGACGAGGGGAAGCTGATCCGGCGGGTTCAGGAGGAAACGGGCCGAGTGGTGCAGGTCGGCACACAGCAACGCAGCAGTTTCAATCTCTTCAACAAGGCCCTGGCCATGATCGCGGAGGGTCGCCTGGGGTTGCTGAAGCGGATCGAGGTGGGCATCGAGGGCGGCGCCGTCAGCCCCGCCATTCCGGTCGCCGATGTCCCGCGCACATTGAACTGGGATCGCTGGCTCGGACCAACACCGCAGACCGACTACCGGTATCTCACTCACAGCGAAGCAGGCGATGTCTACTCCAACTGCCACGCTCGGTTTCGCTGGTGGTATCAGTTTTCCGGAGGGAAGCTGACCGACTGGGGTGCCCATCATGTCGACATCGCCATGCTCGCAATCGCGGCGGCGGGACAGAACAACGATCCCGTTTCGGTAGATGGCACCGCCGTGCATGACGTCGCATTCCGAGATGGGGTGCCGATCCAGGACGATCGCTACAACACCGCCAGCGCGTTTCATCTCACCGTTGCGTTTGCCGAGGGCGACGTCGAGATGATCATTCGGCACGACATGGACAACGGCCTTCTCTTCGAGGGCGAACAGGGCCGCATCTTCGTCAACCGCAAGAAGCTGGTTGGCGCACCCGGTTGAGCAGCTTGCCTCTGCTCCGTTGCCCGAAGATGCCATCGCGAAGGTCTACCGGGGAATGCCCATGCAATCGAACGACCGCCCCGCACACTGGGCCAACTTCATGCATGCCATCGAGAATCGCGTGCTTCCCATCTCCGACGTCCATTCACACATGAAGATGCTGAACGTCTGCCATCTTGCCGGCATCTGTTGCCGTCTGGGCCGCAGGATCAACTGGAACCAATCGACCGAACAGATCGTCGGCGACGCTCTGGCCGCGAGCATGATGAGTCGCCCCTACCGTGAGGGCTACGAGATCGAACAGGCCCTATGATCGGCAACGCTCGTGACCACACACGTCCGCAGTGCGTCCAACCCGAGCGAACGCGTGTCTACCGATGCCAATCACATTGCATTGGTGGGAGCATTGATGAACGCAGGTTGATCATGCCACTCACGGCCGGCCGCCAGACGTCCGGCACATCAGGTCCGGTCGGCGACTGAGTACCTGCAGGCCGACCCCGACGGAGGGATATGCCCCGCGGATCGTCGTGCAGAAATGTGCCCTGCTGCCAGAGCCTCGGGACACTTCCCGACCGGGTGCGACCGAGTATTCGCCTTGAGTTGGCGGCGGACTTCGCGGCAGGGATACCGCTATCAGACCGCTCACTGCTGTCCACAAACTGGAATCTCCTCATGAAGTCACGTCTTCCGCTTCAGCTTACTGGACTCGTCACATCGTTGCTGATCAGCGTTCGCCTGGCGGCCGCCGATGACGGACTGAGTCGTCGCTGGGTCTATGTGCAGACGAACCTGCAGGTCACGGAGAACGCCGATCAGCTCGCTGCGCTGCTGCAACGTGCCCAGACTGCCGGGTACAATGGAGTCCTGCTGGCGGACTACAAGCTGAACATCCTGGACCGCGTCACCGACACCTATTTCGAGAACGCTCGCCGGATTCGGGCCCTGTGCACCGAATTGGGGCTCGATCTCATCCCGGCGATCGGTTCGTTCGGCTATAGCGCGGGCATCCTGGCACACGATCCGAATCTCGCGGAAGGCCTGCCAGTGAGGAGGATGCCCATGGTGGTCCGGGATGGCCAGGCGATTCTGGCCGAGTCGCCACACAACATGATCTCAGGCGATTTCGAGCAGTATCGGGATGACCGGTTCGCTGGCTGGAGCTTTCAGGATGAACCCGGTCGAGGCACCTTCGTCGATCGAGATGTCAGGCACAGTGGTGACGCATCGCTGCGGATCGAGAACCCCGCCGACGTGACTGGCAATCGCCGCGTGAACAAGAAGCTCGTCGTCCGCCCGTTCGCCCAGTATCACGCTTCGGTCTGGATCAGGACTGAAGGCTTCGCGTCCGCTGCTGACGTCCGCATGTTTGCGATCGGCGAGGACGGGCGAGTCCTGTCTTTCACTCACCTGGGAGTGCAGCGTGACCAGGATTGGACGCAGCACCACATCGTCTTCAACAGCCTCGACAGCCGCGAAGTGCTCTTCTACCTCGGAGTCTGGAATGGTCGTGGCGGCAAGCTGTGGCTGGACGATGCCCGAGTTGTCGAAGAGCCATTCGTCAATCTTGTTCGACGGAGCAGTTGCCCACTCGAAGTCACCAACGAAACGGGGACCATCCGTTACGAAGAGGGTCGAGACTTTGCGCCGCTGCATGATCTGCAGCTCGGCAACGTCCCCTACGCCGGCGAGTACACCGTCTACCACGCACCGCCGCAACTCACCCTGCTTCCCGGCTCACAGATTCGTGAAGGGCAAGGGCTCCGGGTCAGCTATTTCCACACGATCGTCATCTACGACGGACAGGTCTGCTGTTCCCTGTCGGACCCCGGGGTCTTTGAGATCCTGGAGGACCAGGTGCGCCGCGTTGACGAGCTGTTTGCCCCCCGGATCTGGATGCTCTCCCACGACGAGATCCGCGTGGCCAACTGGAGTGCCGATGATCAACGCGCCGGACAGACAGCAGGAGAACTTCTGGCCGGGAACGTTCGTCGCAGTATCGAGACCATCCGGCGTCGCAGCCCGAACGCAGAGATTTGCTGCTGGAGCGACATGTTCGATCCGCACCACAACGCCCGCGACGAGTACTACCTGGTGCGCGGCGACCTCGCTGGGTCATGGGAAGGACTGCCGTCCGATGTGACCATCATCAACTGGAATCACAACCAGTCGCAGTCGAGCCTTCGATTCTTCGGCGAGAGGGGACACAGGCAGATTCTGGCTGGGTACTACGACCATGACCCGGCGGCGATCCGGGGTTGGCTGTCGCAGGCCAGTTCCGGCGACCACGTCAGCGGAGTCATGTACACGACCTGGCAAAGCAACTACAGGGACCTCGAAACCTTTGGCAGCGAGAGCCAGCTCCCCCGGGAATGACGGAGCCGCGCGTGACGCGCAGGGAAGGCTTCGTTATTGTTCCCGCCAGAACCAACGACGCGTCCCTGCTCCCCTCGCTGGAGACACACGCATGGCCTCGCTTCGATGCGCAAGCATCCCGACAACGACCGCCCTGCTGCTGGCCACTCTCTCACTCTGCATGGCAGAAGAGCCGCCGGGCTCACAACTGGGCCGGGTGAAGATTGCCACGCATCACCTGGGCAAGACCGTCGTCACATCGACCGGACAGCTTCTGCGCGGCACTTCCGTGCTCGTTTACGCCTACGGGCGATCGACCGGCAAGACGGCTTTCATCTACGATGACGCCTACTGGCAGACGCTTCAGGACAATGGCGTCAACGCGGTGCGACTGGCGTGCTTCGATGCCTGGCAGCGCGCTCACGGTGCCGAGGGTACCTCGGTACCGTATCCGCATGCCGACCTGAACAACGCGGCAGATGTCGAGGCGATGCTGAAGGACTACGACCAGGTTGTGAATGCGGCGGGCCGGCACGGACTGTACGTCCTGCTGAATTATCACAATACCGGAGGCTATCGGGACCCCGACTACGAAGCGCTGGCCGACCAGTCGGCGAAGTTCCCGTATCTCGACACCACAAAACACATTTCACACTTCTGGCAACTCGTCGCCCCGCGCGTACCGTGATCGCACGCATGTGTTCTACGAGTTGATGAATGAACCCGTGCAGTGGTGGCCGGAAAACTACACGACGCAGGTTCTGGATGACATTCGCATCCTGTTCGACCAGGTCCGTGCAGCGGCGCCGCAGACGCACCTCGTGCTGGTTTCGTGCGCCAACCACATGACCTGGAAGCCCGAGGAAGGCACGCTGCTGGGCGTGGCCCGCCAGTTGCGAGAGCGCGGGGTCGACTTCTCCAACGCGTCGATCGGGTTTCATGCCTACAACCTGAAGTATCCGAAGCCGAATGAAGGCGAGCCCATTGCTGAGCTGATGCAGGAGTTTCCGGTGATCAACACCGAGGCGAATCTCCCCAAGGCGCTGAACAGCACGCCCAATGATCCCGACGGAAGTGGCTTTGACGGCGATGAATTCGGGGTGCAATCAATGGAACGCATGAAGATCAGCTGGTTTCACTGGAAGACGAGTTCCCCCGAAGACGTTCAGAGAACCTGGCTGGGCCTGCTTCTTCCCGATGCCAGAGAGAAGGGGTATTACTGGGGGGAGTGATTCCGCCCCCGATGTCACGATGCCCAGACCCGTGTTCGCACGAAGCCGGCCCGGTGACGGATGCCTATCGTTCATGCTCCCTGTCGATGCGATTAATCGACAGGGGCGGGAGCAGGATGGCACCGGTCGCCGATCTCCTGTCGGGCCCGAAATCGGCCAGCACACGTTCACCCAGTCCGAAAGACTTCAGCTCATTCACATCGGCAAAGGACAGCGCCCTGTGGAGCACCGGCCGCGTGTCAGCAGCGCCGTCAAAGGTCACAGACAGGGGGACGTGGCGCGGGGTCTTGTTGATGGCGAAGACGGTCACCTCTCCCTCCCTGACCACAGCCTTGGCGCTGACGGCGTCGAGGCCGCCATCGAGCCTGGTCGAGTCGATGTGGCTTTCATACATCTCGCTCCCCTCGAACACGCCGCGGACGATGTCATAGGCAGCGCCATAGCTCGTCAATCTGTGGACGTCGGCCTGCTTGTCATATTCAATCAGCGCGTGGCTCGCATTGAGCTGAAAATAGTCAGCGATCAGAAACAGGTCCGGGTGCTCAAAGAACCCGAGATAGGTGTCCGCCATCCCCAGGATGCTCAGCGCGTTGTCTCCACAACTGACTGACCACTCCGAGACCCAGATCGGACGACCGGGGAAAACCTGACGCAGATCCTCGCCGGCCTCCACCATCTCACGCTTGACGTTCAGTATCTCGGCCGCGCCTTTGCGGTCGTCCGCCTTGCTGATGTGCTTGTGCAGCGTCACGGCGTCGTAGTAGTCGTGCTCTCTCAGCGCCAGGTTCCATGGATCGGTGAGAGCGTTCCGCCAGTGAACGGGAACTGAAAGCAGGACTCTGGGCGCGACTTCCCGGAGTGCGGCGGCATGCGCCCTGGAAACGGCGATATACCTGTCGACATCACGAACCGCCTCGCTGCGCTGCGTCTTCCAGAAGATCTCGTTCCCCAGTTCGATCCATTTCACATCGAACCCCTTGTTGCGCCGGTCAATCAGGCGACGCACGCCCTTCTCCGGACTGTCGTAGTTGACGTTCCAGGTGAACAGGACATCGAAGCCCAGCTCCCGATGCAGCGCGCTGAACCCATCGAATCCGTACTTGAGGTCGGCGTGATTCTTCACCGCACTGTCGTAAGGGGTCGAGTAGTTGTCGGTCATCCGGCGTCCGTCCGATTCCCAGTCATAGAAGTTCGCCCAGACGCCATGGGGAAACCGCAACGAGGTCGGCTGGAATGCCCTGATCACTTTCTGCGCTTTCGGGTTGTTGTAACCCGTCTTGCCGTACAGGCCTTCGGGCCAATTGCAGTTGAGCCCCAGCAGCATGTGGTTGATGGGTGCTGATCTGGTCGTGTCCACGACCAGTGTGGCCTCAATCTCAGCAGGCAGCTCAAACGGATAGGACACCTGTGCGGACGCAGGCCCGGAAAGGCAGAGCTGCAGCAAGAGCAGTCGGCTGGCGGCCGCCAGACCTCGAAACGAGGCACTCATGGTCACCGGTCGATCGGGCGCATTGATACGACGCACTGCACCCCTCGTGGCTCGTGTGGCAGCAGGTGCGGCAAACTGCTCACAGAGCTTCTCAAGGCGAACGAACAGCAGCTCAGCGAGACCCCTCATTCCTTGCTCCGGTCGCTAGGGCGAAGTCTTGCGCTACGGTGAAGTCCTGGCCGCCGCGAGTTGTCGCGACAGCTCTCCGACAAGGTCGGCATGCGCGTCGGCAACGTTGCGAGTTTCCTGCGGGTCATGCACGTGATCGTAAAGCTCTCGCTGGCCATCGCTCCATTCGGTGTAGCGCCAACGGTCCGTGCGGATCGAATCGCCACGCTCCTGCGGCCCACGCGTGACGATTGTGTACGCAGCGGACTTGCCTGTCCGCGAGGGATCCTCCAGCAGCGGCTGCAGACTCTGTCCGGCGAGCGCAGCGGGCGGCGACACCCGGCACAACTCCGCAATCGTGGGATACAGATCCACGAACTCCACAAGCCCCCGCGCGACGCCCGGCTTCACCCCCGGCGCGGCAACAATCAGTGGCGCGCGGCAACTGCGATCGAACAGCGTGTTCTTGTTCCACCAGTTGCGCTCGCCGAGATGATAGCCGTGGTCACCAACGAAGATGACGATCGTGCGGTCCCACAGGTTCAGTCGGTCCAGCGTGTCCAGTACCCGGCCGACCTGCGCATCCATGAAGGACGTGCAGGCGTAGTAGGCCCTCAGAAACTCCAGTCGCTCCGCATCGCTGAACTTGCGAAACGCCGCGCCGAATCCCCCAAAGCCCACGGCCAGCGGCGGCGCCGGTGTCTGGTCTGCGGGGTCCCGATACAAGTCCAGTGACTCCGGTGGATACAGATCGAAGTACTTCTGCGGTGCGACGAACGGATCATGTGGTTTCATGAAACCAGCCCCGATGACCCACGGCTGGTCTCCGAGACTCTCGATTCTCGCAATCACGGCCTTGGCGATCTGGCCGTCGGGCTGGTCATCATCGCTGCCGTCCATCATCCCCCAGTGGCACCACTTCAACTGGTCATCTGTCAGGTTACGCCCGGCCAGTTTTCGGGAACCTGTTTCGGTCGCCGAAAACGCCTCGGCGCTGTGCCACGACTTCGGCAGGTCCATCCATTTCGCCTTGAGCGCCGCGTTGCGCCCACCTCCCAGGTGGAAGATCTTGCCGAATGCCGCTGAGTGCCAGCCGTGCTCCTTGAGCAACTGGGGAAACGTCACGACTTCCGGCAGTTTGTCTCGCAGCAGCGTCCCGTTGTCCGTCACTCCGGTTTGATCGGGACGCAGTCCCGTGAGAAACGACGAGCGGCTGGCGTTGCAGACGGGATACTGCACGAAAGCACGTTCGAACAGCACGCCGCGCGCGGCCAGCCGGTCGATATTCGGGGTCTTTACCACCCCGTTCCCGTAGCATCCCAGCGTGTCGCGCAAGTCATCGACCGCGATGAACAGCACGTTCGGCAACGCCGTGTCCGCGGCACTGGCAGTCTGCGCACCCGCCAGGGTGAGAACGAACACGACCACCGCACAACGACCGAGGGAGAACCATGGGGGAAGACGCTCAGAGCTCATGGACAGCCTCTTCATACTCAACGGACTGGTTGCGGAGGTGACTGGATGTGCTGCAGGCTGCTCTCATAATCCTCGCCGACGAACGCCGCAAAGCTCACCACGCCACCGGGCACTTCGCGCGGAACATCGAAAGTGACTTCGGCAGTTCCGTCACCAGTGGTCTTGAGCGTCTTGCGGTCGAGCCGCGCACCGGCTGAGCCACCTTTGAGCGTCACGGTCAACACCTGCTCGCCGAGATCGGCAGGCAGCCGGTGCTCGATGCGTAGCGTGACCGGCTTTCCCGGTGTGATCGAATCAGGCAATGCGAAGGAGATCAGATTGGCCCTCCTGCGCGGCACAGCCTTCTTGCCTGCACGTCCCGCGGGATCTGCCGCCGCGGACTTCTTGGCCTGGCCTTTCCCACCCGCCTTGCGGGCCGCGGCTTCTTCTTCCTGGGCAACAACGTACGCTTCGCGCACCGCAGCGTCGTCGCGCTGCCGGAAGACGGCCAGCATCCCGTCCCCGGTTTGCACCATCCACTGCTCGAGCTTCGCACGGAGCTCGCTAAGATCCGATTGATACTCAGTGTAGTCGATGAGGTTGTTCAGGCAGTCCGGGTCTGCCTGGATGTCGTAGAGCTCCTCCGGAACGCGATGCTGGTAGAGATCGTGCCGGGCATTGATGAAGGAATCGGTCTTCGCCAGTTCCGCCATTCGACGGTATGTCGACGTGCCACTCGTGGCAGTGGCCATGATGCGCTCCCCGTTCGACCACGGGTTGAAGATATAGAGATATCGCTGCGTCTGAATGGACCGCATGGGATCGCGAGAGCCACCGGCGTTTTCATTGTATTCCTTGATCACGAAATCACGATCGGCCTGCGTCTCTCCGCGAAGCAGTGGCGCGAACGACCGCCCGTCGACCCTGTCGGGATGCTCGATGCCGGTGAGTTCGAGCAGCGTCGGGAGCAGATCCACGGCAGAGACCATGTGCGCGGTGTCGACCGAGCCGGGCTTCGTCACGCCGGGAGCAATCAGAAACAGCGGCGTGTGCGAGCTATGGTGATAGACTTGCGTCTTGGCGAAGGGCAACGGCATGCCATGGTCGGAGAGAAAGAGAATCAGTGTGTTGTCGCGCTGTCCCGAGGCATCGAGTGCGGCGACAATTGCCCCGACGCAGTCATCCGCCCGCCGCACGCTCGAGTAGTAATGCGACAGTTCCTTGCGGACCACCGGATCGTCGAACAGAAACCCGGGGACCGGCACTTCCGCGGGCGTGAACACGCGAGACGGTACGTTCTTGTCCGGGATCGTCACGCCGCCTTTGCCTTCCGCATAGAACGGCTTGTGCGGATCGGCGACATTCAACACCAGGCAGAATGGCTTGCCCGCGTCGCGTGCTGCTGCGATTCCCTGAGCCGTCCCCTCACCGTAGGTGCTGGCCGCCTTGGTGTCGCGCTTGCGACCTTCGGGGTCGCTCGTCAAGTCCACATCCCATGTAGGATACGGGGAATAGGGCGTTGAATGCGACACCTTGTGCAGGATCCCCGTGTAGTAACCCGAGCGCTGCATCAGATCCGCGAGATGCAGATGCCTGGCATCGCGCACCTGATAAAAACCTTCGACTCCCGTATTGTGCGGATACAACCCCGACCACATCACGTTGCGCGATGGAAAGCAGTTACCGACGACAACATGCGCTCGGTTGAACCGCATCCCCTGTCGCGCCAGCTCGTCGATATTCGGCGATGTATCACGTAACTTGCACCCAAACGCACCGAGCGAATCGGCGCTCATGTCGTCGACGGTGATGATCAGGACATTCGGCCTTGTTGCGGCGGCGGCCGCGCGGCCTGCGATCTGCAGGACAGCCAGGGTTGTGAGCAACAGAACCGGCATCACCGCCCAGCAGCGACGCCCCGAGGTGCAAGAAGTGATCATCGCTGTTCTCCCAATGCTTGTTTCGTATCGGCTCTCTCGACGGTGGACTGATCCATTTCGGCGAGGAGTACAGTCGTTCCGCCCCACAGTCATCGCCCCGCCACAGGAGCGGTCCATGTTCACTCCCGCGGCCCGCGACGACGTCGCGATCCCGTTGATGGCCCCGCCCACCATACCAAGTCCGCATCGCCGGGAGTTACTCTGCAGGCCGCCGAAACTCCGGCCCGCCGGACACCTCTGATTGTGCCCCCATCAAGGAGGTTTGTTTCGGACTAACGTTTCTTCTTCGTCTTCCTGTTGCCGGTTGCACCGCCGCGATTGGCTTTTCCGTCGACGAGCAAGGCCTGCTCCCATTCCTGGAGTTCGGCCTGCCATTCTGCCAGCGACTTCGTGGGATGCGTAC
The DNA here is from genome assembly GCA_963715185.1 of uncultured Planctomycetaceae bacterium. Taxonomy (GTDB): domain Bacteria; phylum Planctomycetota; class Planctomycetia; order Planctomycetales; family Planctomycetaceae; genus CAVPPT01. The sequence continues at coordinate 555,458 of CAVQRG010000001.1, read as the reverse complement.
TTGACCATCCGCCCTGTCGAAACTCCTCAGTGACGCCCTCATCCTTGACTTCCGCCCGCCAGCGGTTGATCTCCGCCTGCAACTCTGCCTTGACGTGCGCAGACTGCGGGTCGTCGGCCAGGTTGTTGATCTCGTGCGGATCGCGCTCCAGGTCGTACAGCTCGAACTCCGGTTTCGTCGCAGCCATGAATCGGGCCTGAGCGGGATTCAGCTTCCCCTGCATGTTCATCACGTTCAGCAGCGAAAGCATCGGATACTGCTTCTCTTTGTACTCATTCAACTGGCAATAGGCGCGTTCAGGCATGAGGTTGTGGATCAGCTTGAACCGATCACCGCGCACCGCTCGCATGGCGTCGTGCGTGCTGTCCATCTTGTCGCGGTTGAAGTGAACATACCTACGCTTCGTCAGGTCTTCGCCGAACAGGTACAGGCCGTGCAGTTCGTGAGCAGGCCTGGCCCCGGCCACATCGACGATGGTCTGGCAGATATCGAGGGACGAGACCAGCTCGTTGGACACGGACCCCGGCTGGATGTGCTTCGGCCAGCGAACGATCAGGGGAATCCGCACACCGGCTTCGTACAGGAACTGCTTGCCGCGAACGTGGCAACGACCATGGTCGCCGATGAAGAACACGATCGTGTTCTCTGCCAGGCCATCGTCTTCGAGTTGCTTGAGCAATTGCCCGACCTAACGGTCGACAACCTGCACGGTCTCCAGACCATTCGCCCAGTCGCGGCGCGCCAGCGGAACGTCCGGGTAGTAGGGCGGCAACTTCACCTGGTCGGCATCGATCGGATGTTCCGGGTCGCGCACGAAAGCGCGATGAGTCCCACCGAAGGTTGCCTGCACATAGAACGGTTGACCCGCAGCGCGGTCTGCCCAGCTGTCCCCCATGAACAACTTCGCAGGTGTGGTGAAATTGCAGTCGGTCTTCGCCCCGATCATCGTCGCGGTGTAGTACCCTTCGTCTTCCAGCAAGTGCGGAATCGGTCTGATCCCGTAGGGCAACGGTTTTTTCTCGGCTGTACGGTGCTGATGGGCTCCGATGTAGTTCTGGTGGAAGCCGGTCATCATCGCCGAACGGGATGTCGAGCAGACCGGCGCGGTGGTATACGCGCGCTCGAAGCGAATGCCTTCGGCGGCCAGCTTGTCGATGTTCGGAGTATGCACCAGCGGCGTCCCATAGCACGACAGGTCCGTCGACCAGTCCTCGATCAGAATCCATTGCTCGTCCGAGAGTTGTTTGCGGTCATCCGTCCTGGACGCCATGACGTATCCCCTTACTGAGGGGATACACGCTGGCGTCAACAGGGGTCATGCCCTCCTTTCGGAGAACATCAACATGCAATCGACAGACCAATCTGTTCAGTACTTATAAGGTTTTGACGGAGACTCTTATTAACAGGACGATCGTGCTGGCGACATCTCTGGAGAGTCATCGGCGGCGGTGAGGTTAGTCAGGCGAGTTACGTCCCAAGTGACTCGCGAAGAAGCGTTGCCATTCTTCCAGGTGGGTTTGCATGGCAGAGCGAGCCGCATCGGCATTGCGTTGGGCGAGGGCTCTCAGGATGTCCCGATGCTCATCGAGAGCGCGGTCGAGAATGCTGACATCGGTATGAGTCCGATTGAACGCGCGGTGAAGACGGCGATAGCGTTCGATGTCTTGCGCGAGTCGACGGCAACCACTGGCCTGGGCGATCGTGGAATGGAACACATCGTCGAGCTCGACCCACCGCGCCACGGTGCGGGAACGAGGTTTGGCATGCGCGTACTCACCTGCTTCACGTTGCAGTTGTTCCAACGTGATCCGGTCGATCCGGGTGGCAGCCATACAGGCCGCTTCGCTCTCCAGGATGCGACGCATTTCGTAGACCTCGAACACGTCGTCGCTGGAAAACGCGGTGACGAAGGGGCGGCGGTTGGACTCCTGAGTCATCAGACCGTCGCTGACGAGTTGCCCGATTGCTTCCCGAATGGGCGTGCGACTGACCTCCAGCCGCTCCGCAAGACGGACCTCGCTCATCGGTTCACCCTGGGGAAGTTCTCCTGCCAGGATCAGCTCAAGCAACTGTTCGTAGACCGAGTCGCTCAGCCGACGTTCGAACTGCGGGGGTGTGGCTGAAACGTGCTGTCGACTTGGTCGAGTCGTGAATGTCTCCATGAAAACTACTACCAGCTTGGATTCTGAGCGGCGATGAATATTCGGGGAGTAGACACCACACAGTACACAATGTTGACAAATCTGTATACAGAATTCAACATTACCGTTCGTTGATCTCTTGAAGTCGTCATCTCTCGGAGAATGTTGGAATGTCCTTCGGTCGGACAACATGGCTGGCCATTGCGGTCGGGTGCATCGTCCAGTTGTGGTCGGGGCCATCGCTGGCCGTGGACTACTCGGCTGACGTCTTCCCCTTGTTGAAAGCGACATGTATTGATTGCCATAACGCCGAAACGAGTGAGGGCGGGCTCAACCTGGAATCGTTCGATTCCTTCGAGAGCACACTCAAGGAGAGGGCGATCTGGAAGCGGGTGTTTGATGTCGTGGAAGCGAGGCAGATGCCGCTCAAGGACTCCGGATATGAATTGACCGCGGCAAATCGCGAGTTGCTCCTCGGTTTTGTGGCCAAACTGCAGGAGCAGCCCGATCCGGTGCTGCAGGCGATCGATCCCGGCAAACCTGTTCTGCGGCGACTGACGCGGCTCGAATACAACAACACGGTCCGTGATCTCTTCGGATTGAATTACGACATCTTCATGTTCCCCGAACGGCTGCCGGTTTCTGATAAGCGGTACTTGCTTGAGTCCGGTGACAAAGGGCTCGGCATGACGCTGCAGACATCGATGCGGGAGTACGGGCAGAAGTACGACGTGCTGCTGCCGCTGCAGGGGCTGCCGGGAGACAACCGAGCGGAGTATGGCTACGCCAACCGGGGCGATTCGCTGGACTTTTCACCGCTCTTGTTTGAGAAGTATCTGGAGCTGTCTCACGCGATCGCGCACAGCGAGCGTCTGGAACGGGACAGTCCTGTCATGGCCAACCTGCTGGGGAAGACATGGACTCCCCCAACGAGTCTGGCAACGCGCAATGCTGACGATGTGAGCGGCACGGTTTCAGTCGCTCCCAGGTTCGCTGCGAATGACAACATCGCCCGCCAGGCGGATGGGAACGATACCTGGAAAGGAGCCTTCGCCACCGAACTGACGGAAGCCTTTGAGCATGGCAGCGGCGGGACGTTTGATGTCCGCGCGTCTCAGAACAATCAGACTATTGCCGGCAAAGGCGGGCTGATCCGCGTCTCTGTCGGCGGAGCGACGCTGACGATCAATCCCAACGAGGATCTCTGGCTGGCAGCCTTCGCGACGGCGCAGGAAACGTCGGGCGACCACCTGTTGACGAACAAGACCAAGGGGCAGAAGACGTTTGAACTCACCTTCAAGGTTGAAGATGGTGGCGACGACGCTGGTGTTGAACACCTGGGTGTGTGCGTGCTCGCCCGCAAGAATCAGCGAGGGCCCGTGAAACTGACAGCGGTATTCTCGGACGGTAAAGAAACGTCGCGACAGGCGGAGATCGATCCCGGTCGGGGGAACGTCTTCTTCTCGTTCGTGGCGCCTCCCGGCACCGTGGTTCGCAGGCTTCGCGTAGATGGTTCCCAGTTCAGCGGCGAGTATGTGCTGCTGGACGACATTGGGTTCATACTGAGCGGAGTGGAAGGGAATCGTGAGCTGCCTTCAGTCCCCGAGGACAAGAGTGAAGACATCGTCTCACCGGAGCCAGTGGCGAGCAGCATCGATCCATCGCTGCCGCTTTCTGGTCGGCTGGCTCAATTTCTCCGACTCGCCTATCGACGAGATGTGTCCGAGACGGAAGTGGCCGCGATGGTCGCGCTGGTTCGGCAGTCGATCGACGCCGGTGCGACTGAACCCGATGCCATCCGAGTGGCCGTGCAGAGCGTGCTCACCTCGCCGGAGTTCCTGTTTCTCAGCGAGCCGTTTGATCCGCAGATGGGGAAGGTTCGTCCGCTGGATGATTTCGAACTCGCCAGTCGGCTGAGTTACTTCCTGTGGTCGTCGATGCCCGATGCGGAGTTGCTTGCGTTGGCATCCCGCGGTGAACTCATGCAGACACAAACGCTGAGGAAGCAGATCGGACGGATGCTGCAGGATCGCCGTCGGTCGCGAGAGCTTTCGGAGTCGTTCGCTGTGCAGTGGATGAAGCTCGATCAGCTCTACTCTTCAAAGCCGGATCGCCAGCTCTTCAAGGAGTTCTACTCCGGGCCGCAGGGGAAATCGACGCTGCACGGAGCGATGCTGACCGAGCCGCTGCTGCTGTTTGAGACGGTGCTGGTCGAAGACCGTTCGGTCCTTGATCTCTGTGATCCCGAATTCACCTGGCTCAACGAGCGACTGGCGGATCTGTACGGACTGCAGGAACCGTTTCAACAGACACGAATGTCCGTCGGCGAACCGGGGAGTCCTACAAACGACAAGAACTCTGATCGAGACTGGTATCGTCTCTCGCTCCCGGATCACAACCGTGGCGGCGTAATGACGATGGCCGGTCCATTGATGCTCACATCGCTGCCGTTCCGGACCAGTCCCGTGAAACGTGGTGCGTGGCTGCTGGAGACCGTTTTCAACCGTCCACCGGCGGAACCGAAGGTGGCGTTCGTTCTGGAGGAAAACAAACCGGATGACGGCAATGACCTGGAACAACTGTCGGTTCGACAGCGATTCGAGAAACACCGCAGTGACCCGAACTGTTACTCGTGTCACAGCCGCATCGATCCGCCGGGGTTTTCCCTTGAAACCTTCGATGCCATTGGCAAGCTGCGAACGCATGACGGAACGCAAACGGTCGACGCCTCGGGGGTGTGGAACGAAACGCCATTCAGTGGGCCCGCTGAGTTCAAAGCAGCACTGCGGAAGCGCGAACAGGAGTTCGTCCGCGGATTTGTCGAACACCTGCTGAGCTACGCGCTGGGGCGCCCGATCGAACATTTCGATATGCCGGCCGTGACCAGGATCGTCAATGACGCGTCACCGGGTGGCTACCGATTGAGCCAAATCATTGAGAGGATTGTGCTGGCGTATCCGTTCTTGCAGACACGGAACGTTCAGGGAGATTGATCATGAACATCACGAGGTATCATCGACGCACATTCCTTTGTAGCGCGGCCGGAGTGCTTGCGCTCCCGTGGTTGGAGTCACTCTGCCGTGCTGGTGGGAAGATTGGTTCTCCCCCGAAACGATTCGCATTCATCTACACCCCCAACGGATACAACCAGGCGACGTTTCTCCCCCAGGTGATCGGGCGCGACTGGGATCTGCCGCCAGCCCTTGAGCCGCTGACCGAATTACGGGACTCCGTCTCTCTGATTACAGGTCTCGACCGCGAGTTTGTGCCCGGCACGGGTGTGCACGCGCAGTGCGGTTCGTGCTGGCTGACCAGTTCAGCCCCTCAGGAAACCCTCGACGGCGGGTTCCCGACGAACATCACGCTGGACCAACTCGTCGCCCGGCAGATCGGCGGAGATTCTCCGTTGCCTTCGCTGGAACTGAGCTGCAATGACTTCACGAACAGTAAGGAGACGAAGTATTTCGAGTCCATCTCCTGGTACGGGCCAGGGCATGCCGCCAAGACGGAGAAGAATCCTCGCGAAGTCTTTCAGCGACTCTTCGGCAGGCCCAATGGTGATGTCCTCAATCGCAGTGTGCTCGACAAAGTCCATGCCGATGCGAAGCAGCTGGCCACCACGCTTTCAACCGACGACCGTGAGAAACTGAACGAATACCTCGACAGCGTCCGACAGACTGAGCGTCGGATTCAGCTGGCGGAACAGTCCGCAATGCGCATCGGTCAACCGCCATTCCCTGAGCCGAGCGGCATCCCGGAACACCGGGACGAGTACCTGCGGTTGATGGGGGATCTGATCGTCCACGCCTTCCGGCTCGACCTGACCCGTGTCGCCACGCTGGTTGTTGATCCGGAACGCTGGGACAGCCCGCGGATGTTCCACGGCGTGTTCGACTCGCCGCAGAACCACCACGTCCTCACACACACCAAAGGGGATGAAGCGAAGGCGAAGATTACCGAGATCGACCGCTTCCATGTCGCTCTGTACGCCTACGTGATTGAGCAACTTGAGAGCATCCCCGAAGGCGAGGGAACACTGCTCGACTCCTGCTGCATTGCCATGGGCAGCGGCATTAGCGATGGCGATAAACACAACTACGCCGACCTGCAGGTGCTACTGGCCGGCGGGCTGACTCCGCACGTTGGACACCTGCACTACCCCGGCCGCCGCCCGCTCGCCGATCTGTGGCTGACACTCGCCGAAACCGCTGGCGTCAGCCTGGACCGCTTCGCCGACAGCACCGGACCATTGAAGGAGCTGACCTGATGAATGACCCTGGACACACAAACTCGCCGCAGAATCTCAGCTTCCTCGACAGACCTGTTTCTCGGCGTGCCGCACTGCAATCGCTCGCCGCGCTCGGTACGGCCGCCATGACAACATCAGCCTTCGGTGACGATTCGCGTAAGCCGCCTGGTCCTTTTGTCGGCGTGCAGATCCACCCGTTCAGCTTCTACGATGAAGGTCCGGAGCGGGAACTCCATTCGATCCATGCGCATCACGCTGGATAAGGCACACTTCCCCCTGAATTCCACGCCCAAGCTGAAAAGCTCGAAGCTGCCAGCCGACGTATCCACCATCTCCGGGTAGCAGCCGAGAACCTCGAAATGGCCGAAGCCCATGACCTTGCCCATCAACTCATGGAAAAGGCCGAGGCGATGGGACGTGAGGTTCAGGAAGGGAAGAAACGACTGGCTGCGGAAATGCAAAAAGCCCACGGTGGGTAACACGGGCCGGATGTAGTCCGAGAATTGAAGCAAGAGATCGAGCGACTACGGGCAGAGGTCAAGGAACTTCGGCAGAAGGTCGAGAACCGCTGATGGACTGGATGACGTGGTACAACTCGCTGGCCAAACCATCGTGGACGCCTTCACCGGCCACCATCGGCTTGGTTTGGTCAATCCTCTATCCTGTGATCGTCGTCAGCTTTGGTTTCGTGTTGGTGCATGCATTTCGGGGGAAGATCGGCTGGATGGTCGCGTTGCCCTTCGCCATCAACCTTGTGGCGAACCTCTTGTTCATGCCGTTCTTTCAGGACTGAGAAACTTGCCTCTGTCGGCGGCGGACATCGTGATCGTGTGGGCAACGATCATCTGGTGCGTGGTCGCCGGAAACATCACTGGAACCGGGCCAAGTCGTGGCGATCATGGGCTGGGCCGTGGGATTCTGGTGGCTCAATTCGTGCCGCATCATCTACACAATGGACGAGTCGGGACCGATCACCAAATTCGGCTTCGCCTACGGAACTCTGCCCGGCCACGTTGAGAGCGGCGAGGAAAGGTTCTTGATCGAATGGGACCGTGACACCGACAAGGTGTGCTACGACATTCTCGCTTTCTCCCGCCCCAACCACTTCTTGACTCGGCTGGGCTATCCACTTGTTCGCCGCAGCCAGAAACGATTTGGTCGAGACTCGGCGGCGGCGATGTTCCGAGCCGTCAATTCGGCGTCACCCCTTCCTGAAGTTTGCCAGAGTACGGGTTGAACACTTTTTTGGAATCACGAGGGACAGGTCATGGATACCTTTGAAAATGCAACGCCGCCGCAGGAGCAACCGGAAATGGTTCTGGCTCAGTGCTGGGAGTGTGGCGAAACGAAGCTGTGTTTCGAGCATCTCGTCTGCTGCACGGGCACTCGCTTTCACACCTGCCCGGAGTGTCGGGAGAAGATTGAAGGAAGGGCAGCATGAACGATCACGAACGCTACATGCGGCGGGCCATCGAACTGGCGGCGAATGTTCCCGATCTGCCGTTTGGGGCTTTGATCGTGGATGGGGACAGCGGCACAGTTCTGTCGGAAGGCTGGAACAAGACTTCAATCAACCCGACGTGGCACGGCGAAATCGACGCCATCAACGGGCTGGCTGCATCGGGTGTTGGCGTCGAGGGGAAGAACCTCGTCTTGTACACGACCGCTGAGCCGTGTCCGATGTGCCAAGGAGCGATCCTATGGAGCGGAATTGAAACGGTGGTCTTCGGCACTTCCATTCGCTCGCTTCAACGGATGGGCTGGCGGCAAATCGACATTCTGGCGGAAGAAGTCGTTCGTCGTAGTCCGGCGTGGAACTGCAAACTGATCGGCGGCGTGTTGGAGCGGGACTGTGACGCTCTGTTCCAAAAGGCGATGTTACAGCGTGTGTCATCGAGTGACGTAGTTTCCCCAACAGCCCGTTGAATTAGGTCGCGATGTGTGGAGATCTTGGTCGGGTTACGCCGCGGCGGTTGTGGGCCGTGCCGGGGTGAGGATGCGGTTCAGGAGCGCAGAAGTGCCGCGCAGTGCGGGACCGGATGGTGGTGGCACACTGGGCAACGCACAGGGCCCGGGCCGCCGCCGCGAACGCCAGCGGTTTCCCCGAGCCCAGCAGTTTCCGCAGGATCAGGCCCAGGCGGTGGACCCCAAAAGCTGGACAGCCCAATAAGGTAGGATCCAGCCCGCCCGGTGGCCTTGTGGTGGCAGTAGCTGGGAACAGTCCTATTCGACATGGCGCGATCCTCCGAAAAGGCAGGTGACTCTTCGAAAGAGTCAGCTTCGGATCGCACCGGACAGTTCCGCGTGAACACAACTCGTGTTCCGATCAGCAGTTGCCCGGCAGGGATTTGAACCCCGACTAAATGATCCAGAGTCATTCGTGCTACCGTTACACCACCGGGCAAGGTGGTCAGGGTTCAATGTCGGCTCGAACCCTCTGGCGGATTCTAAAGAGGTCCGGCAGCACTGCAAAGGCTGATTCTCGGACACCTCGGCCTCACCGCGGAATTCCCCGAGTACTTCTTCGAACATGGCACCGGTAATCTCGTAGTGACTATCGGCCGGCACCGAGGGCATGCCGAGTCGACACGCAAGCCAGCGGACGCCCTGCCGGTTGCTTTGTTCGGACGAGATTGGCGTCCTTGACCCTTCACGGCGAGCAGGCTTAGCATGCCTGCTGGCTGGCGTCGGCATCAGCACATCGCCAGAACTGCCCTCATGGGCTGCAATTGCGGCCATGATTCCTGCCATGATTCCCACTGAGAGAGATCGTGAATCAACCTGACGAGCCGTCGAATCCGACACCCGCTCTCCCCCCGGACTCCCTGCATCAGGAGCGGCCGACATCCGGATCTCCCGAGGATCCTCGCGACCCCGACGGGCCAGCGTCCGACACACTGGACGCCTCCGCCGGGGACGATCTGCCTGAATATGAGCCGCTGACGCCTGAACTCGTCGAGGAGGAGGCGATTCGCGGGGACATCATGCTGCGATGGGCCGCGGTGCTGATCGCGATGCTGTTGGGATGGACGGTGATCGACGAGACGGGGATCCTGGTTCAGATCAAGAGTGGCCTGTATCTGGCGACACACGGCTGGTTGCCGCCCGTGTCCGACGTCCTCTCCTCGACGGCGACAGACCGCCCCTGGATCAATCTGTCGTGGCTGACGGACCTGATTCTCGCGGGGGTGTATGGCGTTGGGGGATTCGCGCTGTTGTCTGCGCTGAACGCGATCCTGGCGGCGATGACGTTCTGGATACTCGGTCGCATCAGCCTCCCGGGTGTATCGACCTGGTGGGGATCGGTGTGTGCGGTCCTGGCAGCGATCGCCTGTTTCCCCTATTTCACCCCGGGCCCCGAAATCGTGTCTCTGCTGGGTGTCGCGCTCACGCTCGCCTGGATTCATGCGGTTTCCCGCGAAGGGGCTCTCCGGTCGGTGTGGCTGCTGGCGGCCCTGTTGGCGGTGTGGAGCAATCTGGACGCACGGGCCTGGCTGGGTCTGGCCATTCTGCTGACGTGGGCCATTGGAGAATCGCTGCAGGGCCTGACAAGACCCGAAACCACCGAGGCCGTCTCGGCTCGCCAGGCGTGGACCGCCGTCGCGCTGGGGGCCGTGGCCCTGCTCATCAATCCGTTCCACATCCACGCAATGCTCTCGGCCGTCGTGCAGTACACGGTGGAATATCCCGCCCTGCAGGCATTCGGCAACCCACGCTCGCCATTCCGCTACACGTGGCTGTCGATGGGAAACCTGGAATTCTGGTCTTCACTGAACTACTTCGGTGCCGCCGGCCTGTTGTTGATGATGGTGACGCTGATCACATTGCTGCTGAATCGCGAGCAACTGCGGATCAGCGACTGGCTGCTGTATCTGCTGGCGACCGGCCTGGCGATTGCGAATGGCCACGAACTCGGTGTGGCGAGTCTCATCAACTGTTCCCTGGCGACAGTGCACGCGCAGTCGTGGTACCGCCAGAAGTTCCGCCAGGAGTATTCGGTTGAGCTCGGTGAACTGCTCTTCTCGCGAGGGGGCCGCGCGGTCACCGTGCTGGCATTCTTCGCCCTTGGTTTCGCCGCGGTAAGCGGCCATCTGATGGGTGCGGATGGTCGAAGGGTCGGGATGGGGCTCAGCACCGAACTGAAGAATCAGCTCGACAGCCTCGAAGAGGTGGTGACCGACTCTTTCGATGACCGCCCGTTTAACTTCGTCCTGCCGCAGGGGGACCAGCTGATCTGGCTCGGTGAGCGCCCCTTTGCGGACAGCCGCGTCCGCCTGTTCGGCCGACCGCCGTCCCTGCTGGACGAACTTCAGGCGGCGCGCCTCGCTCTGCGTCAGTCGCGCGAGGGGGTTCCCGGGACGGGTCTGCGCGAGGACTGGCAACGGATCTTCGATGACCATGGCACGACCCACATCCTCCCACGGCTGACCCCGCCGACTCCGGACTATCTCACGTTTCGCGATCTCCTGCAGAGCCCGGACTGGGTGATGACACAGTTGGGCGCCAGCGCCGCCTGCTTCTATCGCACCGACCGGGGGGAGGATGAAGCCTTGTCTCAATACCTCGGCGAACATGCGGAAACGAATCTGGTGGCGGATGTCTTCCGTGGCCCGCTCGCCGAGACAGAGATCACGAGTTTTCGCGCCGCGACACCGCGACCTCCTTCGTTGTACGACCAACTCGTGTTCCTCCCGCCTCGCGTGACACCGAATGATCACCAGGTGCTGCAGCATCGTGCGGAAATGCTGCAAAGCGGGCGGCTGCCAGTCGACGCCGTGCTGGCGCTGGCCTACGAGGCCTTGCGACGCGCACATGTCGGCTTCAGTGAATCCCCGAACTCGGGCCAGGCCTACATCTCGGTCGCCAGGATCTATCAGGTCATCGACAGACTCGAACGGCAGATCCTGCAGACGGACGGAGTCCAGATCTCGGGGTCGCTTCGCTACTTCCAGATCCTTTCGAGTTACCAGATGGCGTTGAATTGCGATCCCTTCAATCCATACGCCCACTATGGGCTCTTCCAGACGTATCTCGGACAACGACAGATCGATCTGGCCCTGAAGCATCTGCTGAAGTTTCAGGACCTGACACAGTCGCTGACGGATGTTCCTCGAGACTCGCCCGCCTACGAGTTGGAGCAGGAGCGGGGGTACGAAGTCCTGGTCGAGCTCGAGGCCTCGCTCGAACGCATTCGGGAGCAGAAAGCACAACATCAACAGGACGGCAAGACGGATCCTCTGACGATCATCCAGTCGCTCGTGCGAGTCGGCTGCCCGGGTCTGGCCCTGGAGGTACTGGAAGAGGATCTCACCATCATCGCAGGGAAGCCTGAGCTCCAATTGCTGTACGGACAACTGTTGCTGGAGTCGGGCCGTATCACCGACGCCAACCTGCAGATCCAGGGTCTGGAGAGTGTTGCCGAGTCGGCCAACCTTCGCGATTGGCCGACGATGGCCTCTCTGGCCGCTGTCTCCGAAGGCAATCTGGTCCGGGCTGTCGATGTGCTGAAAGGTGAACGACAGCGACTGACCGAACTGGCGGTCGGCCTGCTCACCAATACGTCTCCCCTCGGTCCACCGATGCCGGTACTTCAGCCTGACCTTTCTCCCGATTGGTCGGCGGCATTGGCCACTACCGTCCAATGGCAACTGCGGAGTTTCAAGGCTTTCCAAGATCAGATCGAGCCGCAACTCACCATGAACTCCCTGCGATCTGCTCAGATCGCACTCGAAATGGGTCGGAACGCGGACGCCGCCGATCTCTTCCGCCAGATCATCGAGAGGAACCCCGCCAGTCCGATACGTGCTCTGGTTCGGGCCTATCTCACGCTGCTGACGGGCCAGGACATCGGGCCCCGCCCTGCCGTCGAACCAAGTGAAGAAGCCGACCTGTTCGCCCCCGTGGCCCGTCCTGATGACGCGGAGCCCGAGGCGAGCGCCCTCCCCGAAACAGGAGACGAGACGGCCCCTCCGGAAACCACAACACCGCCCGCCAGTCGTGCCGGGGAGTCGACCGCTCCCGGCACGTTGCCCGAAGGACCATCCGCAGAAGAGGCGCCCGGAGAGGCAGACAGCGCGAGCACCGAAACCAGGACGGAATGACACCACATCGACCAATCGACCGGGGCGCGATCCGCTGGCTGATGATCGTCGTCTTCGCCTTCCCGGCAAGGGCACAGGCGGACGCCTGGACGATGCACACGATTGATGGGTCATCGCGCGGAGCCGATGGAGTGCGGCTGGGGGACATCAATGCCGATGGACTTCCCGATGTCGTCACCGGCTGGGAAGAGGGGGGGATCATTCGTGTTGCGCTGCACCCCGGCGCACAACACGTTCGTGCCGCTTGGCCGGCTGTCACCATCGGACGAGTGAGCGACCCCGAGGATGCCGTGCCCGTCGACGTCGACGGCGATGGCCGTCTCGACGTGGTCAGTTGCTGCGAGGGGCGTGGACGTGCGATTCATGTGCACTGGGCTCCGGATTCTCCCGAGGGTGTGCAGGATGAGAATCGCTGGTCGACTCAACCGGTTCCTGCATCGCGCGGACTGCTGTGGATGTATTGCCTGCCGATCGACAGCTCGCTGAACGGACGCGGGGATCTGATCGTGGGTTCGAAGAACCAGGGTGCAACGATCAGCCGACTCCAGATTTCCGGCGAGGCCCGCGATGTTGCAGGCTGGACCCTGACCCCGTTGTGTGACGCCGGCTGGATCATGTCGCTCAGGGCGACCGACATGGATGGCGACGGCGACCTGGACGTGCTGTTTTCCGATCGCAAGGGACCGACGCGTGGCTGTCAGTGGCTGGAGAATCCCAGCGGAGCGGCAGGCTCCTTGAGTGGATGGCGGACTCATCTGATTGGTGGTCGAGATCGGGAGGTGATGTTTCTCGACCACGCGGACCTTGACGGTGACTCCCGCAAGGAGGTTGTCGCAGCGACCCGCGATGGTGGCGTTCTGGTGTTCCAGCAGTCAACGGACCCCGATCCCGAGTCGTGGCTGATGCATGAGATCGCCATGCCCGAGGGCGCGGGCACTGGCAAGGCCGTGCGGGTGGCGGACCTCGACCTGAATGGCCGCTGCGATCTCGTCGTCAGTTGCGAGAACGCACAGGACCGCCATGGCGTGTTCTGGCTGACGCCCACTGGCGAGACGGACACACATTGGAGCATGCGTGAGATCAGCGGCCTGATGCGCGGCGTCAAGTTCGACCGCATCGAATTGCTCGACGTGGATCGCGACGGGGACCTCGATGTGCTGACCTGCGAGGAGCGGGACAACCTCGGCGTCATCTGGTACGAGAACCCTGTCCGGAACGGCCCGTAGGTCCACGCCTCCCACGCGCGGTGCAGGTCGCGTCCGCGAGGCACGGGAGGGATGGAGACTGACGAGGTCTACTGCCCGCCGCTCTCCGGGATGGGCCAGCTGCGCCCTGCCAGGAATCCCCCGTCCACGTACAGGGTCTGCCCGGTAACGAAAGCGGCCGCCGGACTCGCCAGGAACAGGGCCGCTCCTGCGAGGTCCGCCGGCGAGCCAAACCGGCCGAGAGGCGTATTCGCCTCGCCCCAGGCACGCATCTCAGGGTCCGACCACAGCTTCTGTGTCAGGTCGGTGAGAATGAACCCGGGCGCCAGGCCGTTCACGCGGACACCGGAAGGTCCCCACTCCAGGGCCAGCATCGGGTCATCCCGTTCAGTCCGCACTTGCTCATCGCGTAAGGGGTCACACTCTTCAGGGGCCCGGCGCTGTTGAGTGAATCGATGTTGACGATACTCCCCTGCCCGCGTTGACACAGATGCTTTCCGACGGCCTGCGCCATCAGAAAGGCTCCGCGCAGGTTGATGTCCATCACGAAGTCGAACTGTTCGGGTGTAAACCGGTCGGCCGGCTGCCGAATGTTGACACCGGCGACGTTGAGCAGGGTGTCGAGTTGTCCCAGTTCCTCGAGCACCTGACCGACGGCCGAGCGGATCGCCTCGACGGACGAAACATCGCAGGTCACCCAGCGCACGGCATGTTCCCCGATAGAGATCTCCTCGGCCGTCGCTGCCAGCGTGTCCGGGTCACGACCGCTGATGAAGACCCGGGCCCCCCGTGCGGCGAAGGCCTGCGCGAGTTCCCGCCCGATTCCTCGACTCCCGCCGGACACCAGCACCCCCTGACCGCTCACGGAAAACAGGGAACCGTCTTGCATTTCCAACTCCCCCAGGCTTTCCGGTCCTCAGCGGCGCCCCCCTTGCCTCAATCCCACGCGATGATTCAGGTAGTGGCGCAAGACGGCATCCAGATGCTCGCTGGTCCGGATCGTCTGATAGTCAATCACGTTTCGTGCACAGCGATGACGCACTTCATCGAGAAACTCCCGCATCGCCCGCAGGTACCCCTCCCGCAGTGCACGCGGGTCGCAGACAAGCTCCCCTGTGGCCTCGAGACCATCAAACTTGGTCGTCCCGGTATAGTTGAAGTCCAGTTCCTGATCGTCGAGCACATGAAAGATGAGAACATCGTGCCCGCGCTGCCGGAGCAGACGCAGCCCCCGAAACAGGCTCTCGCGGGCCGCGAACAAGTCCGAGATGAGGACCACCATGCCCCGTTGTGATTTCTCTTCGGCAACCTGACGCAGAATCTCGTACATGCCGGTTTTCTGAGCCGGCGCCTCCGCGGACAACGCCGCCAAAATGGCGTTGAGGTGCTTCTGCCGGCTGTCCGAGGGCACCCGATTGCGCAGGCTCTCGTCGAAGGTCGTCAGGCTGACGGCATCGGCCTGTCGCAGCAACAGGTAAGACAGGCAGGCGGCGATCGAACAGGCGTAGTCGAACTTCGTCCGCTCATGGGATCCGAACTGCATGCTCTCGCTGGCATCGACCAGCAGCGTCGTGCGGAGATTGGTCTCCTCCTCGTACTGCTTGATGTAGAACTTGTCGGTCTTGGACCACACCTTCCAGTCGATCCGGCGCACGTCATCACCCGCAACGTACTCCCGATGCTGCACAAACTCGATCGACTGTCCAAAGTAGGGGCTCTTGTGGAGCCCGGACAGAAAGCCCTCCACCACGTTCCGTGCTTCAAGCTCCAGACGGGTGACACGGCTGACAGCAGCGGGGTCAAGCAGTTGATGCGACTTGAGCACCATGATCACCGTTTCGGATCAGTGGGTGGCGAGGAGACCTGCCGGGAATTCCAACCCCAGCGAACATCGCTCACGCGGCAAAAATCTTCTGCAGACGCGGGTCGCTGGTCAGCTCTCCTTCTTTGGACGGGGTTTCCTCAATCAGCTTCTCGATCACTGCATCCGCCGTAATGCCGTCACTTTCCGCCGAAAAGTTCGTCACAATGCGGTGCCGCAGCACGGGTGCCGCCAGCGACTGAATGTCTTCCGTCGACACGTACGTGCGTCCATGCAGCAGGGCCCGGGCCTTGCCGCCCAGGAGCAGGAACTGCACGGCGCGGGGACCGGCTCCCCAACTGAGCCAGTCGTTGACGAACTCTGGCGCGCCTGCCTCTCCCGACCCGCGTCTGACGCACCAGCGCCAGCGCGTAGTCGACGACGTGGTCCGTCACCGGAACCTGGCGCACGATCCGCTGCAGTTCGAGGATCTCCTCAGCCGACAGAACCGCCTCGATCTCATCACTCTGCAGGCCGGTGGTCTGCTTGGCGATCTGGCGCTCTTCCGCAAACGTGGGATACTCGACGAACACCTTGAACATGAACCGGTCCTGCTGGGCCTCGGGCAGCGGATAGGTCCCCTCCTGCTCAATCGGGTTCTGCGTGGCCAGCACGAAGAACGGGTCGGGAAGCAGGTGGCGATTCTGGCCGACGGTGACCTGATGCTCCTGCATGGCCTCCAGCAGCGCCGCCTGTGTCTTGGGTGGCGTGCGGTTGATTTCGTCCGCCAGCACGACATTGTGAAACAGCGGCCCGTGGATGAAGCTGGAACCGCCGTTCACCGGTCTCCGGGTCCTGCTGCAGCACGTCGGTGCCGGTGATGTCGGCGGGCATCAGATCGGGCGTGAACTGGATGCGGGCGAACGTCATCGACAGGCAGTCGCGCCAGCGTGCTGATCATCAGCGTCTTGGCCAGCCCCGGCACGCCTTCCAGCAGGCAGTGCCCGCGGCTGAACAGCGCGATCAGCAGCTGATCGATGACCTGCATCCTGCCCGACGATCACGCGTCCCATCTGTTCCCGGATGGACGAGTACGCCTTGTTCAGCTTTTCGATCGATCCTTGAATGTCTTCATCAGTTGTCATGCGGAATCTCCTGCGACCGTCCACACCCGAAGCAGGCTGCGGATTGGCGTTCGTATCGTAGGCGGTATAGTAGGAGCTGTCCCATCGTGGTGCCTAGCCTGCCATCGGGAATCGTGGCCGCAGCCGACCGGGATCGTGATTCCGCAGAACGGCGGCAATCCGAAGGGATACGTGGGTCCTCCCCGCCCGCGAGACCGCGGTGGCCGCCGTTTTCTGTCCCCCGGATCACTTCGGCTGACGGGGATCTGATCGCATCAGGGCCTCCCTTGGCTGCCGGTCGCAGCCTGGGCGGAAGCTCTCAGAACGCCCAGGAGTCTTTCTGTTTCTGCGGGGTACTGATCAGCGACGTCCAGAGTATCCCACAGGTCGTCCGGTTTGACGAACAAGGCAACCTCGGAATGGAACTCGGAGATGCCCGGCCGCTCCGGAGTCGCAATCGGCGGGGCTCCATCCCCAGACTCTCCGACCCGTCCACCCGCGAACGTGGCGACGCAGAGAAAGTCTCCCGTGCGAATCGCCCATTCCCCTTCCGCCCCCCGACACACGATGCTGTCGCGCTCGGGGAGTTCTCGCCCTTCAACGGCCGGAAGCAGGCTGAGTTCGTATCCGACTCCGTCACATGTTCCACGGATCCATTGGATAATCGTGTCCGCCAGGCAGCCCGTATGCACCAGTTCCTGGCGACGGGTCCCGAACTCTCGGCCCGTTTGCCCGGTACGCACAATCAACGGAACGTGCAACTCGGTCTCGCCGAGGAGTGACTGAGCGACTCCGGCCGTCGGCGGGTCACGCGACGGCGGGACACCGGCTGCGCCCAGCACGATCAGCAACCAGTCCTCCGCTGACTCCTCAGCTCGGAGTTGAACCACGACCTGCTCGACGAGTTCGTCCAGCTGCCTTAGTGCGGGTGTCGTTGCCAGCAGGCACTTCGCGGCATCCTCCAACGGCAGTCCGGGGTGGCGGAGCCATCGTACCTCCGAAAGGAGATCGGCGGGAACCTGCGTCGACTCGCCCACCAGTGGACGCTTCCCTCGGTTGCCCGATGACCGGGCGCCCGGCTCCGGGACGGACCCGACCTCCTCGAAACTGACCGTGATGCCGGACTCGCGAAGCGATTGCAGCGTCCGTGACTGCGAACTCCTTGCCGGTTCCGAGGCGAAGCATCGCTCGAAGCAGACCGATTCCGCTGCCAGGTGGTCAAAGCCGGGGGTCCCCGCACGCAAGCAGCCGTAAGCCCCCAAAACGAAGGCCGGCAAGCACTCGAACTCCAGCACGAGGGCTCTTCTCATCGTAGGAATACCGGCCTGCAGGCATACGGGAGCATCGAATCGCTGTGATGGACCATGCGCATGGACTAGGATAGACGCGAGCAGAGTTCAATGTCGGGGCGTCCGACTCCGTTCCACCATAATCCCTCCAATCGGCTGACGGGAGCGTAAGTGCTGCTGGTTCGTTACGGCGTCATTCCTGAGTTCTCCCGTTGTGCGGTCAACGACGAGTTGAATCCGCATCGTGGCCAGTCTGTTGTTGTTGAGACGCATCGGGGGCTGATGGTCGGCCAGGTGCTCGAAGTCGACGCGACGCCGGACTCCGAGTCCCCCGCGGCTGTCCGTGCACTGCGGATCGCGACGAACGAGGATCTCGCCGAGGCAGGCCGACTGCGTGGCCTGGCCGACGAAGCCTTTCCGAAATGGCAGCAACGCATCACCGACTGGCAGCTCGACCTGCAGCTCGTCGATCTGGAATGGATGCTGGACGAGACGAAACTCGTCGTGTACGTGCTCAGCGAGCGTGGCCCCGACTGCACGAAACTCGCCCTGCAGGCCGCGGCGGCAGGGCTGGGAACCATTGAAGTGCAACCCGTCTCGGCTGACGGTCTGGTCACTCTCGCGACGTCCACCGGTGGTTGCGGGACCTGTGGCTGTGGCTGACAAGCCTTCGAGGGAAAGCCAAGTGGCGCGCCCCTGGTGCAACATGACCTGATCTCTGGCGCAATGACTCAGACATCCATCAGCGAGCACGAGTTTGACCAGCTCGACGAGCAGGCGGCAGCGCAGGACGCCGAATCCATCCTCTCGCAGTTGATCGCAACACTGCGCCGGGAGGGAGATGCGCATCGGCTGTTCGATGCCCTGCTGCTGCAGCGCAAGCATGAGCTGGGGCTGCCACTGTCGCAACCGACGTCCCTGCAAGATGTTCCAGCGGAACAGCGCCGTGCGGTCGAGGAGACCTACATCAGTGCCGTGCGCGAAGTCGCCGAGATGCTCATCGCTCAGGGGGACCTCCCCGGAGCGTGGATGTACTTGCAGGTCATCCAAGCTCCAGAACCTCTGCGGGAGGCAATCGACCAGTGGCCGCTGGCGGACGGGGACCCAGACCGGACGGAGTCGACCATTCGGCTCGCCCTGTTCGAGCAGGTCCATCCCGTCAAAGGCGTCCAGTTGATGCTCCAGGCCCACGGGACCTGCAGCACCATTACCGCCCTGGAACAGGTGCTGCCTGCGTTGCCACCACATCTCAGGGCCGACTGCGCGAAGGTGATCGTGCGGCATCTGTATGACGAGTTGTGTGGCAGCGTGCGTCGTGGCGTCCAGGACCGGCTGGCGCTGGCCCCCGCCGGCGAGAGCCTCAGGGAAATGATCACCGGACGGGACTGGCTGTTCGAAGGTGGGGGCTACCATGTGGACGTGTCGCATCTGAACGCCGTCGTTCGGTTTGCGCGGTTGATCGAACCACCTGCCGATGAACTGGAGCTGGCGGTGCAACTGTGTGACTATGGCGGTCAGCTCGACGAGCCACTGCAGTATGGTGGGGATCCACCCTTTGCCGACTTTTACCCGTCGCACCGCGAGTTCTTCAAGGTGCTCCTCGATCGGGACCGCGACGGCGCTCTGGCGTACTTTCGCCGTCAACTCGCGACGGAATCCGAGGAGTCGGACCGGACAATGGTGGCCTATGTGCTCGTCGACCTGCTGAAACGGGTCGGGCGCGCCCCCGAGGCGGTGGAAGTCGCCTCCCGGTATCTGACCCACCTGGGACCGGACACGGGATTCAGCTTCGCGGACCTGTGCCTGGAAACCGGTCGCCTGGACCTGTTGCGGGACGCGACACGTCGGACGGGGGATCTGGTGGGATATGCTGCGGCCCTCGTCGCCGCCCGTGGCAAAGACTAACCTATCAAGAGCGTAGGTCACCGGCCCCGGGACATCGGCCACCTAAAGGCGATCGGCCCCGTCGGTGCCCGTTGGCAGTTACGGAGAGTTGACTTGCGACTGTAGGGATGGCTGCGCGCACCCATGACGACCTGGATCGCCCAACATTTTCTTAACCCCGCCTACTTCTGGCCGGCCCTTGCGCTCGTCGCGCTTCCGATTCTCATCCACCTCATCAATCGCCTGCGCTATCGCCGTGTGCGATTCGCGGCGATGGAGTTTCTGCTCGAGAGTCAGCAGCAGAATCGGCGTCGCGTGCTGCTCGAACACCTGTTGTTGCTGCTCCTGCGCATTCTGATCGTCCTGCTGATCGGCCTGTTGATCGCGAGACTGATTCTCGATCCGTCCCAGTTGTCCTTCCTGCGCGGGGCGAAGTCCCACCACGTCGTTCTGCTGGATGACAGTGGATCCATGCAGGATCGTGTGGGAGAGGGAACCGCGTTCGATGAAGCCAAGTCGGTGATTCAGCGACTGGTCACCGAGGGGGCCCGGCGTCCGGGAACGCAGACACTGACCGTGCTCCGCATGTCGGACCCGGAAACCACGTTCGCCAATCTGGGAGAACGAGACATCGATGAGGCACTGGTGCAGGAGGTCGCGTCCAAGCTGGAAGCCCTCACACCGACACAACGCCAGGTGGACCTGCTCGCCGGACTGGAGGCCGCCCGTCAGCGACTGGCCGACGATCGCGCCGCCGCGAGATTCCTGCATGTGGTCTCCGATGTTCGGCATCGCGACTGGATTGGCCAGGCAGCGATCGGCCCACAACTCGCCGCCCTCAACCAGGCAGATGTCGCCATCAACCTGGTGCGGACCGTGGACACTCCTCATGAGAACCTGGGGATCACGCGACTGACCGGTGCACTGCAGGCCGCAGCCGCCGGGGTCCCACTGGAGCTTGTCGTCGGGGTGGCGAACTTCGGCACCCGCGAAGCGACCGACGTCCGCGTGCTCGTCGCGGCAGATGGCCAGCGACTGCCGCTCAACCTCATCCTGGACGTCATTCCCCCGGGGGAAGAAGTGGAGCGTCGCTTCGAAGTGGAATTTGAGAATGCCGGACGCCATCGCCTCGAAGTCTCGCTGGAGAGCGACTCTCTCGAGATCGACAACGTTCGGCATCTGGCGATCGATGTGCCGCAGGAGAATGCGGTGCTGATCGTCGATGGCGCACCGGGGAGTGATCAGGCACTGTACCTGGTCGACGCCTTGGCTGCCGACCGATCCGTCACAGGCTATGCGCCGCTGATCGTGAACGTGGAAGGACTGCGGCGGACCGACCTGGGCCCGTTTCAATCGCTGTATCTGCTGAACGTGGCCGAGCTTCCCCCCGATGCCCTGGTCGCCATCGAGCAGTTTGTCGATGCGGGGGGCGGACTGGTGTGGTTCCTGGGTGATCAGGTGCGACCGGCCTTCTACAACGACCGACTGTACCGCGACGGAGCAGGCCTATTCCCGGCGCGACTGAGCCTGGCTCCCCAGGATCTGGTGCACCGCCCGACCGCCGACACCGGCCCCGACCTGATCGTCGAGGATCATCCGATCTTCAGCATTCTCGGGGGACAGGAGAACCCGTTCATCGAAAGCGTGCTCATCAACCGGCTGATACCCGTTGACCCCGATTGGCGCAGTCGCGGTGGGCTGGACGAAGCCAGCCTGCGTGTGATCGCCCGCCTGCGCAGCAGAGATCCGCTGATCCTGGAGCACCGCTTCGGTGCCGGGACGGTCATCACCTGCCTCACATCTGCCGGGCCGCTCGCAACATCGCAGGGGCAAACGTGGAACAACTGGGCCTCGGGACCGGGGGCACCCAGCTTTGCCGTGCTGATGCTGGAACTGCAGAAGTACATCGCTCGCGAAGACCGAATCCCCCAGTCCCGCATCGTGGGAGAACCGATCATCGAGCAGATTGACCGACAGGTCTTTCGTGAGGAACTGGAGCTGGAACTGCCGGATGAGAGGGTCATCAGCATCAAGGCGGCCCCACCTGAGGACATGACGGCGGGCGACGCGGACGCCTCGCTCTGGGAGTTGGCCTTTCGGGACACGGACCTGTCTGGCATGTATCGGATTCGTCGATTCGACCAGAGCGGACAGCCCACCGAGCGCTGGATCGCCTACAATCCCCCGACGGAAGAAAGCGAACTGGCCGTCGCTGAGGATTCGCAGTTGTGGAGAATGGCCGGCGATGACACCCGCCTGACAATTCAGCCCGCCGGTGTGCTGGACTGGATTCGCAGCGAATCTCCGGGCCAGGACGTCCGTTGGCTGCTGCTGGCAGCTTTGCTGCTGCTGCTCGCGGGAGAGCAGGCGTTGGCCTGTCGCCTGGGGTATCACCGCACCAGGGGACAGGCATGATCAATCGCATCTCCGGCGTGCTGGCGAACGGTGTCGGAAAGGTGGGAAGTCCCGCCGACGTCTCCACCGTGACGACGATCGAGTACGACTTTCCGCCGCAGACCCTCAGTGAGATGGCACTGCTCGCCGGATTCGCCATCGTCGCGGCCCTGCTGATCTGGCTGAGCCTCCGCGACACAGCCACCTTGTCCCGAGGCTGGCGGACCTGGCTGCTGGCGCTGCGACTGGCGGCGCTGGCGGGGTTGTTCCTGATCGCTCTGAACCCGCATCGACGGACACAGGAGGAATCGTTCCGCCCCTCCCAGGTGGCCTTGCTCGTGGACACTTCCACCTCCATGCAGCAGCCTGCGGGGGATGCCGGTGATCCCTCCACCGGGGCTCAGCAGCCTCGGTGGGAGGCGGTGCGTGCGATGATGGCCGACTCCACTCTGCTGGCAGAGCTGACGAAGACGCACACCGTCGACGTATACACCTTCGACAGCGACCTGAGCGAGCGGCTGTTTCGCTTTCCGCATGACGGGAGCCGCCCGGGGCCTGCACCAGCCACCACCGACTCCGGGTCAGCGATTCCCGACTCCCCCGATTGGGATGAGCTTCTGCAGCCCACCGGTCCGTCGACACGCCTGGGAGATTCGGTCGACAAACTGCTGGCAGAGCTGCAGAGTCGCTCACTCTCGGGTGTGGTGGTCATCAGCGATGGCGCCTCGAATGTTGGACGGGATGTGACGGCCCCGAATCGCCGCGCCCGCAAGGACGGGAGCCGGCTCGTGGGTGTGGGAGTGGGTGGCACTCAACCTCCCGTCAATCTGCAGATCGTCCGCATCATCGCGCCGACGGATGTGCAACTGGGTGACTCATTTGAGATCTCGGCCCTCGTGCAGTCCCAGGAGCTGTCACAGTGGCAGGCCACATCCGGCTTCGCCGAGTTTCCGCCCCTGACCGTTGAGCTGCTGCGCAAGACGGCCGACGATCCACAACCGGTCGTCGTGCAAGAGCGTGCGGCCTCGCTGACCGAGGACAACGCTCTGGTCGAGGTGTCGTTCGAAG
Source organism: uncultured Planctomycetaceae bacterium (assembly GCA_963715185.1). Lineage (GTDB taxonomy): Bacteria > Planctomycetota > Planctomycetia > Planctomycetales > Planctomycetaceae > CAVPPT01. The sequence continues at coordinate 532,202 of CAVQRG010000001.1, read as the reverse complement.
AGGTGCCGCGGGATGCCGGTGACATCGAGTACGCCATCCGCCTGGTCGTGCCGCCGGGTGTCCCCGAGAACCGCACCGACGACAACAGCGACAGCCGCGTCGTGAGGGTGTTCGATCGCCCGACGCGCATTCTGATGATGGCGGGTGGACCGACCCGGGACTATCGCTTCGCACGCAATGCCCTGCACCGCCATCAGTCGATCGAAGTTGACGTCTGGCTGCAGACCGCCCAGGCGGGAATCGCCCAGGATGCCCAGCAGGTGCTCTTCCAGTTTCCCGAAGCGCGGGAAGCACTGTTCTCTTATGACTGCATCATCGCCTTCGATCTTGACTGGTCGCAGGTGCCCCCCGAAGGACGGGCGTTGCTGGAAGAATGGGTCTCCAACGAAGGGGGTGGCCTGGTGGTGGTGGCGGGCGACGTCAACACTCCCGCCTTGGCGGGGCAGCCCGAAGACCACCTCATCCTGCACCGACTGCTTCCGGTCGTGCTCGAAGAGCTGCGCCCGCAGTTTCAACAGAAGAACCGGGCCACGCAGCCCTGGAAGATCCGGCTAACGCAAGAGGGGATGGCGGCAGCGTTCCTGCAACTGTCGGACAGTCCCGCGGAATCCGCCTCTCTCTGGGAGGAGTTCCCGGGAGTCTACGGCTGTTACCCGACGAATGGACGCAAGAGCGGAGCTACGGTTTACGCGGTGTTCGCCGATCCCTTGTCGGTCGGTGACGCCGGACCTCCCGTGCTGATCGCCTCACAGCGGTACAGCCAGGGAAACGTGGTCTATCTGGGAAACGGGGAATGGTGGCGACTGCGGTCGATGGGAGAAGAGTACTTCGACCGATTCTGGATCAAGCTGACGCGGGCGGCCGCCGAGGGTCGCGCCAAACGCGGACTGCAACGGGCGATGCTGGTCCTGGACAACCGCGACTACGAGGTGGCCCAGACTGTTCCCCTGCGGGCCCGCGTGCTGACCGCCTCCTATGAGCCATTGGACACGGACACGATCTCCCTGAATGTGTTCGATCCCCGGGGTCGGGCCATCTTCCCGGCCCCCGTACTCACACGGGACCGGAATCGTGCCACTGAATTTGTCGGGGACCTGCGGGTAACGATGGCCGGCAAGTATCGCTTGTCCCTTCCCGTTCCCGATTCGAGCGAAACGGCCACTGGCGAGATTACGGTCACGCTGCCCCAACGTGAGCTGACCAGTCTGCGCCAGGATTCCCTGCAGCTGCAGACACTGGTGGAAGAAACCGGTGGGGCCTACGTTCAGATCGAGGACGCGGCCGAGCGGGTTCCCGCTCTTCTCCCGGACCGTGGACAATCCTTCATTCTCGACCAGCAGATCTCTGAGCTCTGGGACCGTCGCTGGGTGCTGTATCTGCTGGTTGGCCTCTTGTCACTCGAATGGTTGTCGCGAAAACTGCTGAAGCTGGCGTGACCATCGCGCCCTGTCCGCTCCGGAAGCGAAACACATGCCCTCCGCTGATCATCTGCCGTTGCCCCAGAATCTTCAGACTGCGCTGGAGACCTTGCGGCAACAGATTCGCAGATACGTCATCATCGAGGGGATCTGCCTTGTCGTGGCCGTCGTCGGGGGCCTGTTCTGGCTCAGCTTCTTCACGGACCTCGCCTACTTCCGCATCAGCCGCCTCGAACTGCCGGCGTGGTTTCGTCGGACGTTCTTCGTACTCATGCTGTGTGCGGTTGTCGCTGCAGCGCTCATCTGGGTGGTCATGCGGATGCTGAGGGGCGTGCGAAACCGCTCGCTCGCGCTGCTGTTGGAGAAACGCTTCCCCGAGTTGGACGATCGCGTCATCTCGGCGGTCGAACTGTCGGAGGATCCTCCCGCGCCGACGACTCCTCTGACACAGGCCATGGTGGAGCGGACGGCCCGTGAGGCCAGCGACGCGGTGCAACGACTGAATCTCGGCGACGTGTTCAATCACAAGCCGTTGCGGAACGCCGCCGTCGCCGCGACCCTGCTGGCGACGTCGATCGTCGGCCTCAGCGTGGCCAACGGTGCCGCGGTCAAGAGATGGTATTCTGCCTACATTCGTGGGGCCGACAACTACTGGGATCCGTACCGGCGTTCAGCCCTGCTGCTGCGCGTCGTGGCTCAACCAGGCGACCGAATCCGGGACTTCGACACTCTTCAGACTTACCGGCATCCGCGCGGAGCGGACCTGACCCTGCGGGTTGAGGTCGCCGAGGACAAGGAAGTCCCCGCACAGGTCGTGCTGGAATACCGCACCACGGAGGGAGGAGTCGCCAGCCGCGGCCGCGTCACTATGTCGCGGCAGGGTGATGATTCGTTTCGCCATACCCTGGCGAACGTGATCGCGCCGCATCAGTTCTGGATCGTCGGAGGTGACTACACGAATCGCAAGCCGTATCAGGCCGAAATCGTGGATGCGCCCCGTCTCGACTATGTCGAACTGGACTGCGACTACCCCGACTACACCGGCATGGACGCCTTCGCCGATCAGCGCGTGCGTGTGCAGGGTGCCCAGGTCTCGCTGCCGATGGAAACCAGGTTCCTGTTTACGGCCGCAGCGAACAAACCTCTGACCGGGATGACACTACGCAACGCCGTCTTCGATCTGCGGATTCGCGGGGCGGGATCCTCGGATCCTGCCGGTGAGTCGCAGGCGACCCTGACGCTGAAGGGGCCTGAGGCAGCGGAGGACAGCTTCGCGTCCCGCACACTCAACGTGCGGGACGGGTCGAAGAGCTTTCTCTCGGCAGATGGCCGTAGGGTTTCGATTCCTTTCGTCATCTCGACATCCGCGATGCAGAGCCTCTCAGACAGCACCGGCGACATCGCCCTGCCGATCCCGCTGCCTCCTGATCTCACGCTGCAGATCGACCTGTACGATGTCGACGAGATCCAGAGTCTCGAACCACTCCGGTTAACGATCACCGGGATCGTGGACCAGCCACCGGTCATCGAGACCAGACTGCGGGGCGTCGGCCGGTCGATTACACGCCTCGCCAGCATCCCGGTCGAAGGGGAAGTCCGTGACGACTATGGCGTGGCGGCGGTTCACTTCGGTCACCGGGTCGACGATGTCGAAGAGTTCACGGCGAGCGACCTGACCGGCCGGCCTGCGTCGCAGAAGCTGTTTCCACTGGAGACCAGCGACGAACGGGTGGAGCGATTCGCGGTGCCGCCACTCGATTTGCGAGTCGGTCAGCAACTGGCACTCACGGTGTTTGCCGAGGATGGGGATCCCATCAACGGCCCGCATGTGACGCACGGCGAACTGTACTCCTTCACCATCGTCTCTCCGGAAGAACTGCTGTCCCTGCTGTACGACAAGGAACTGAACCTGCGACAACGGTTCGAGCAGATTATCGCGGAAGTGAGCGAAGCCCGCGATGATCTCGCGATCCATCACCGGCGGAGCCTTGAGGCACGAGCGCTGCGCGAACAGGCAGGTCTGTCGAATGCAGAGGCAGCCGCTGACCTGTCGTTGCAACGGGAGGAGATCTCCGACGCGATCCTCGCCTGCGGGGAACGAAGATTGCACACCATCCGCAAGAATCACACCGAAACCCGGGCCATCGAGCAGATGTTTGGTGACGTCCGCGCCGAACTGGTCAACAATCGCGTCGATACGTCAGCCATGCTCGAGCGTATCGACCAGGGAATCGTGTCTCCTCTACACCAGATTAACGAGATTGACTATCCTGAGGTTGATGCCGCAATTGCCCTGTTTCGCCTGGCGCATGAGCGTGAGGATGATCCGACGGATCTCATAGACGGTGCGAGGGAGGCCGTCGACCGCATGTTGCTGCGGATGGGGCGGGTGCTCAACGAAATGCGCCGACGCGAGACTTACAATGAAGTGGTCAAGCGACTGCAGTCCATCCTGGAGAAACAGGAGGCCCTGCGGGATCGGACCCGGAAGGAACGTCTCCGCTCAGTCATCGAAAGCGACTTCTGACAGTTGAGGGAGCAGGTATGGCTTCAGCGGTAAATTCCCTCCGACGAGCTTGCGCCGTCACCGGCAGCAGCGCTGCCCGCCGTTTCGCGTTGCTGCTCTTCCTGCTGATGGTGCCGCTCCGCCTGTCGGCGCAGGTTCCAGACGAAGCGCCTCTGCCCGCTGCAGCGTCGGACGGAATCTCGCCCGATGCCGAGGAAGAACTGCACATCCTGCAGCAGACCCTGGAGAGCGAGTACCAGCGGTTCGAGGAGAAACTCCTCGAGCTTGCGGAGTACACACGGACCACCGATCTCGACCGGGCTGAGCTGCTCCTGAGGACTCGCAACGAGAGTATCAATCGCCAGGTCGGCCCTCAGATGTCGAGGATTGTCAACGAACTGCAACCCAACGAGCAACAGCAGGTTTCGTACGCCGATGCCCTGGAGCGACAGGAGTCGCTGCTCACCGATCTGGCGGCTCTGCTCAAGCTCCTGCAGAGTTTCGACGAGCGCGACCGTCTCGATGAGGAAATCGCTCGCATCAACGATCTGCTGAAAGACACGAATCGCCTGATTGCCGCTCAGAACGATCTGCGCGCGGATACCCAGCGCGCAGGCGACGTCGGCCGGTTGAAGGGCGCCCAGCAGCGCGTAGCCGAAGACGCCGAACGTCTTGCGGACAAGATCGACCAGCAAGACACCGAACGCGCCGCAGAGGGGCGCGGCATGTCCCCACGCGCAACTCCTGAGTCGCAGGAGGGTCAGCAGTCGCAGGAGGGTCAGCAGTCGCAGGAGGGTCAGCAGTCGCAGGAGGGTCAGCAGTCGCAGGAGGGTCAGCAGTCGCAGGAGGGTCAGCAGTCGCAGGAAGGTCAGCAGTCGCAGGAAGGTCAGCAGTCGCAGGAAGGTCAGCAGTCGCAGGAAGGTCAAAAGTCACAGGAGGGTCAGCAGTCACAGGAGGGTCAGCAGTCGCAGGAGGGTCAAAAGTCACAGGAGAGTCAGCAGTCACAGGAGAGTCAGCAGTCACAGGAGAGTCAGCAGTCGCAGGAGGGTCAGCAGTCGCAGGAGGGTCAGCAGTCGCAGCAGACGGCAGGACGCGAAGAGCTCGAGCAGGCCCGCGAACGGATGGAACAGGCCATTCAGGAGTTGGAGAAGCAGGCGCGAGGGCGCTGCAGAGCAGCAGGCCGAGGCTCTGGCACAACTCGAACAGATGAAGGCCGAGCTGGAGGCGATTCTCCGGCAACTCCGTGAGGAGGAGCGCAAGCTGATGCTCACGCTGCTCGAAGCCCGATTTCAACGAATGCTCGAACGCCAGATCCAGATCAACGACGACTCGCTCCAGCTCGACAAGGTGTCTGACGACGACTGGGAGGATCGGCACGACACACGCTGTACTCAACTCAGCCGACTTCAGGCGGAGAACGTGACGGACGCCGACAAGGCCCTGGTTTTGCTGATGGAGGAAGGTTCATCGGTCGCGTTTCCGGAGGCAGTCGAACAGATGCGCGACAACATGCGCACCGTCACAACCCGCCTCGGACGTTTCGACGTGGGCGAGACGACGCAGCTTCTGGAACAGATCATTGTCGAATCGCTGGAAGAGATGCTCTTTGCGCTCGAGCGCAAATGGAGAAACAAAGCGATCCGAGCCAGCAACAACAGCAGAACCAGTCGCAGCCGGGCGATCGTCCACTGGTCGATCAATTGGCGGAGTTGAAGATGATCCGGGGTCTGCAGAGCCAGATCAACCGGCTCACACGACAGTTTGGTCTGCAGGTCGAAGATGACCAGGCCAGTCGCCCGGATGACCTCGAATTCCTGCGAAACCTGGCTGGTCGGCAACAGCGGATTCAGGAAGCCACGTATGATTTGTCCGTCGGTCGTAACCGCTGACGTTGTCTGTCCCAACCCCGGGGAGTCGATGTGACCACGAGACTATCGTTCGGGATGCTCGCCGCCGCGATGCTGATCAACGGCCCGGCACGCAGCGAACAACCTCTGGACAAGGAGTTCTTCGCGCCGCGTCGGTGGGGGAGGCCCGCGCTGAGGTGCAGCGCTGGCTCGACGATCAGCCGGATGTCGACGACACGTTGCGGTCCGCAATCGACCCACTCTGGGACTTCCCGGACACCAATGACACAACGATCTCGGAGCGCTTCGACGCAGTCCTGCAGTCGTTCTACCTCGTCGATCCGGCCACTCGAGCGCTGGTGGATGCCTGCCTGTCGCCTGGCGGTCTGGCGATTCGCGGCGAGTTCCCGGTCCTGACTTCGGAAGGTCGGTCGGCGTTTCATACCCACAACGTGCGCTACTTCTATGCCCGGTACCTGGCAGTCCTGACGCAGTACGACGAGAGTCTCGAGCTCTTTCGACAAATCGATCCCCACCACGTCGTGGACCCGGCGGGCTGCCTGTTCTATCGCGCCGTCTGTGAACATGCACTGCTATTGCGCGACGACGGGCTGGCCACGCTCGACAGCCTGCTGAATCGTACGGAGGCCGTCCCCGTGCGTTACAGGTCCGTCGCCGAACTCATGCATCACGACCTCGAAGCTGTCGAAGAGAAGAGCCTCGATGAGGTGGCGCGTCAGATGCGGGACGTACAGCGCCGACTGAACCTCGGGCGCAGCGGTCCCCAGGTGCAGCTCGTCGAGGAGCGAATCATCACCACGCTCGATGAGATCATCAAGAAACTCGAACAGCAGCAGGGCGGAGGTGGCGGCGGCGGTGGACAGGGGCGTCCGGATGGCAATCAGTCCAGTGGCCCCGCCGAGGACTCGCGCATTGCCGGACAGGAAGCGCCCGGAGACGTGGATCGCAAGGAACTTGAAGGGCGCGGCCGCTGGGGCGAGCTGCCCCCCAAGGCGCAGGAGAAGGCCCGAAACATGATCAACAAACAGTTCCCCGCTCATTACCGGCGCACCGTCGAGGAGTATCTGAAGAAGCTCGCAGAGCGCAAGGCCCCCACGCCGTGAGCAGCACAGCGCCGGTTCTGCTCCATGGTCGCAGGAGAGCGGGCTGGCGGACACAACTCTCAGACATCGGGACCTGCGCCGGTCATTCCCGGCGCAGTTGAAGGATCGAAGGCCATGTACAGCGCACCACTCCTGATTCTGCTTGCCGCCCTGACGGCATCACCGGTCGAAGTCCGGACGCTGGATGGCGAGGCGCGGACAGGGGAACTCACGGGCCTCGACAATGAGTCGCTGACGCTCGATGCCGATGACGGGACACACAGACTCCCGGTTCAGGACCTGCAGGAGGTGCGGCTGCAACCGCTCCGTGAGGCCGCCACCAGCACCCAGGAAGCCGCTGCGCTGGTGCGGCTGCGAGACAGCTCCCGCGTGTCGGCCGAGACGATCACCGCCACACGACGTCAACTGCGAATCACCAACGCGGAACTCGGGGAGTTGGCCCTCCCTCGCAACCTGGTCGTCAGTCTGCGGCTGTCACCACTGGACTCACGGGTCGTCGGTCAATGGAATTCCCTGCTTGAGCGCGCGCATGACCGAGATCTGGTGGTCGTGCGCAAAGGGGACCTGCTGGACTACGTCGATGGTGTGGTCGGAACAATTACCGATTCCAGCGTAAACCTGCTGATCGAAGACAGCCCGATCGAGATTCCTCGCGAACGTGTGTTCGGGGTGATCTACGCCACCGACGCCGCGAGTCCGGCCACCAGTTGCCGGCTGGATCTCACGAATGGCGACAGTCTGGCGGGTCAGTCACTGACGCTGGCCGACGCCGGCTTTCAACTGCAGTTGACCGACGGTACACCGCTGACGCTCCCGCACGACCTTGTGGCGCGTATCGACTACAGCCTGGGCAAAATCCGCTACCTGGGCGATGCAGAGCCCGATGCCGTCACTTATCCGACTGCCGTGCCCGCCTACAATGACTACGCTTGGGCAGTCCGGCGAAACCGCAACTCCGCCGGGCGACCTCTGCTGGTCGGCGGCACGGCATACGACCGTGGCCTCTGGATTCACTCGGGCACAACGGTCCGTTACCGTCTTGGCAGGGAGTATCGTCAGTTTCGAGCGATCATGGATATGGACGAAGACATCGGCAGCGACTGCGATCCTTCGATCGGCGTCATCATCCGGGGAGACGATCGTGTGCTTTTGCAAACGGACCTGAAGTGGAACGATGAGGCCCAGCCGATCGACCTGGATGTCAGCGGTGTCCGGGACCTGGTCATCGAGGTCACTTCGACCGATCCCGCAGGGGCCTGCGAGCATCTGGACCTGGCAGAAGCAAGAGTGATCCGATGACGACACGGAACTGCATCATCGTCGCGCTGCTGTTCGGCTGCTGGCTGCGCTCTGTTCCTGCGGCGGACCCGCTGGTCCTCGAGGAGCAGGAGCGCCGGGTCGCCGTCATCTCAGAGATCTCCCAGCCGACCGTCGCGATCTTTGCCGGCCAGGGAGAGGGGGGGGGCTCCGGAGTGCTCATCTCGCCCGAGGGATGGACGATCAGCAATTTCCACGTCGTCGGCGAGCTTGGGCCATTCATGAAATGCGGGCTCAACGATGGCCGGCTGTACGATGCCGTCCTGGTCGGACTCGATCCCACGGGCGATGTCGCACTCATTAAACTGCTGGGGCGCGACGACTTCCCCGCCGCCAGGATCGGAAACAGTGACGAGCTCCGGATGGGGGACTGGGTGTACGCGGTTGGCAATCCCTTTCTGCTGGCCGACGACTTCAGTCCGACGGTCACCTATGGCATCGTCAGTGGTGTGCATCGCTACCAGGAACCCGCCGGGACGATCCTCGAATACACCGACTGCCTGCAGGTGGACGCTTCCATCAATCCCGGCAACTCGGGAGGCCCGTTGTTCAACGAGGCGGGCGAGCTGGTGGGGATCAATGGCCGCGCCTCTTTCGAGAAGAAAGGGCGGGTCAACACCGGGGCCGGGTATGCCATTTCGATCAACCAGGTGATGAACTTTCTGGATCAGCTCCGCAGCGGGCGAGTCGTCGATCACGCGACCCTCGGAGCAACGGTCCGCTCCGAAGCGGATGGATCCGTGGTCGTCGACCAGGTCCTGGAGCAATCGGATGCCTTCCGACGCGGCCTGCGTGTCGGCGATGAACTGGCCTCCTTCGCGGGACGGCCGATCCGCAGCGTGAATCAGTTCAAGAACATCCTGGGGATCTTTCCGGACGGCTGGCGCCGACCGCTCGAGATTCGACGCGAGGGACAGACGCAACGGATGATGGTCCGACTGAGGCCCCTGCACAGTCGCGCCGAGCTGGCTCAGACCCGGCAACCGCTGATGCCCCATCAACCGCGTCCAGGGGACAAGAATCCCCATCAACCCGACGCGCCCCGCGAGGGCGTGCCCCCTCTGCCGATTCCCGGACAGGGTGCGGCTCCCGAACTGCCCGAAGAGTACCGAAACCTGTTCGAGCAACGTGAGGGGTTCGCGAACTACCACTTCAACCGCCTCGAGCGCACGCGTGTCATGCAGGGGATCGAAACGCTCGGTCGGTTTCCTGCGGGGACATGGACGCTGCGGGGTCAGACCTCCGATGGCAAGACCTGTGAGTTCAAGCTGAGTGACACCGCCGCCGCGCTGCTCCTCGCCGATGAGCCGTACTACCAGTCACTGGACGAGATTCCAACTGACCAGCCTCCGGGGACGGGAGGGCTGCTAATGGCCCTGTCGCACTTCCGACAACTGCTGCTGTCTCCCGAGGAACGTTTCACGGAGTACTTCTACCAGGGGAGCGAGCCGCTCGACGGAGCCGGTGAACGCGTGGATGTGCTGGTCACGACCCGCGGCACGAGCACGACCCGCTGGTTCTTCAACCGGCCTCAGGGTGAACTTGTCGGTTTCGAGACTCAGCGCGAGGCCGACGTCGACGCGTGCGAAGTCCGGATCCTCGGCTGGCGGGACACGGACGGACGGCGTTGGCCGGCGCGGCTGGTGGTCCGCCACGGTGACCAGGAGTGGGGCACGATCGAACTCACCGAGGTCCAGCTCGGAGGACCTCAGTCATGACCGTCTCCTTGTCTCGGATGTTGGCGCTGCTCGCCGCCTGCCTCTTCGGGTCCGTGACGGAACCGGTTCGAGCACAGTCGAGTCAACTGGCAATCCAGGACGTGCTGCCCCGCATCGTCAAGGTGTTCGGGGCAGGCGGGATTCGGGGACTGGAGCACTACGGCTCGGGATTCCTCATCTCTCCCGATGGTGACATCGTCACCGTCTGGAGCCATGTGCTCGATGCCGATGTCATCACCGTCGTCCTGGACGATGGCCGACGCTTTACCGCAGAGGTTGTCGGAGCCGAACCGAGCCTCGATCTGGCCGTTCTCAGGATCGATGCCGTGCAACTGCCCTGGTTCGACCTGGAGGAGGCGGTCGAAGCCGGTCCCGGCACTCGAGTGCTCGCCTTCAGCAACGTGTTCAACGTCGCCGCCGGAGATGAACCTGTATCGGTGATGCATGGGGTCGTTGCGGCCCAGACCAGCCTGACGGCGCGGCGCGGTCGCTTCGAGATCCCCTATGACGGACCGGTCTACATCCTCGATGCGGCCACGAACAACTCGGGTGCGGCAGGCAGCGCGCTGACGACCCAGGACGGTCGGCTGCTCGGAATGCTGGGCCGTGAGCTGCGCAGTGCTCAGACGCACACCTGGATCAACTATGCCGTCCCGATCTCTGAGCTCGCCCCGACCATCCGCCAGATTCAGACCGGAGACTTCACCGAAAAGGCGGCGGCAGAAGCGACCCGCAACCCACAACGCTACACGCCGGCCGACTTCGGACTCATCCTCGTCCCGGACGTCGTCTACCGAACGCCCGCCTACATCGACGATGTCAACGATGGCTCGCCGGCTGCGGCCTCAGGCCTGCGCCGGATGATCTGATCGTGTTCGCGAACAACTCACTCGTCCCCTCAATTCGTGACCTGCAGGACGTCCTCGGTCGTCTGGAGGAGGAGGATGCGCTCACTCTGGTTGTGCGGCGCAAGCAGCAACTGGTCACCGTGACCTTCCCCGTCCCCGCGAAGCCTTCCTGATGTTGAGATATTCCCGCATGACCGCGCTGCGCTGTCGGGCGCTGAGCATCGGCCTGGTGGTCGCACTGAGCGCGCTGGCCGGTCCCCTGCTCCCGGTGAGAGCCGATGAGCGCCTCGAAGCCCTGGAGGAACAGTCGTTTCGGGAGGCCGCCGCGCTGGCCGCCACCTCCATCGTCCGCATCGAGACCGTCGGAGGTCTGGAGCTGGTGGACGACGTGCTGACCCCCACCGGGCCCACCACAGGTGTGATCGTCTCGGCGGACGGCGAGATCATGACCAGCTCGTTCAACTTCGCCAGTCAGCCGGCGTCTGTTCTCGTGACCACCCCTGACGGCGAACGGCATGCCGCCACCATCGTCGCATCCGACGAGGCGCGGATGCTCACGTTGCTGAAGATTGAAGCGGCTGACCTGACTCCTCTGCCTGCGGTCCCCGAGGCGGAAATCCAGGTCGGTCAGTGGTCCATCGCATTGGGTCGAACGTATGAGCTGGACTTCCCGAACATGTCCGTCGGAATTGTGAGTGCCCTGGGACGCATCTGGGGACGGGCCCTGCAGACGGATGCGAATGTCTCGCCCCTCAACTACGGGGGTCCGCTGGTCGATGTGGAGGGTCGCGGACTGGGATTGATCGTCCCCCTGTCACCGCAGTCCGAGGGAGAAACCGCGGGAATCGAGTGGTACGACTCGGGCATCGGCTTCGCGATTCCCATGGATGATGTGTATGAGGCCGCTCGGCGGTTACAGTCGGGAGAGGACCTGAAGCCCGGCAAGCTGGGCCTGATGTTCACGGGACGTGGTCCGTTGGCCGGTGAGGCCGTCATCGATCGTGTCCGACCGGGGTCCCCAGCCTTCGATGCCGGGCTGCAATCGGGAGACCGCATCGTCGAGGTGGACGGAAGACCCGTCGCGCGCCTCGCCCAGCTCCAGAGCATCCTCGGGCAAAAGTACGCGGGCGACACACTGACACTGACTTACCTGCGGCAAGACGAGTCGCTGACAGCCGAATTGACACTGACTGACGAGTTAAGCGTGTTCGACTTCCCGCTGATGGGGATCCTGCCGGAACGCGACACCCGTGATGAGGCCCCGGAAGCAGGCGTGAAGGTCCGGTTCGTCCTCTCGGACACTCCCGCCGCCGACGCAGGAATTCGCCCGCGAGATCATCTCCACGCGATCGGCGACACTCCGATCAAGGATGCGGCGACGCTGCGCGAACTGATTTCCCGGCACGCACCGGGTGAGACGCTGGAAGTCGAACTGTTGCGCGACGGTGAATCGGTCCGCTGCTCTGTGACCCTCGGATCGCTGACAGCACTCCCGTCGGACGCTCTGCCCTCGATATCGATTCCGGCCCCGGCAGAACCCTTGCCCGACGTCGAGACGGGGCGGTTGAACCTGTCGCTCGGCGATCCGGGTGACAAACCGTTCTGGCTGTACGTCCCGGATGACATCAACCCGGATTTCGATTATGGACTGGTGGTCTGGGTGCATCCGTCGGGAGATTCGATGGAGGCGGCCGTGCTCAGTCGCTGGCAGGCGGTCTGTCGCCAACGGGGCCTGATCTTGGTCGGCCCACAGGCATTGGACGTCGCCGGCTGGACCCCCAATGACGTGGAGTTCCTGGCGGATGTCGTCAAGCACGTCCAGGAGCTCTACCCCATCGACCCCACGCGTATCGTGGTACACGCCCTGGGAGATGCCGCCAGCATTGCCTGCCTCGCCGCGTTCCGCGAGCGTGAACTGTTTCGGGGTGTGTCGCTGGTGAGACGCAGGTCGGCATGGAGCCTCCGGAGAACCATCCCAGTTACCGTCTGCAGTTCCATCTGGCCTATCCGGAGGAGGACCCGCAGCGGGAAGGCATCGAGGCGTCGGCGGAGGGCCTGCGTGAGCGGAAATTCCCGGTCTGGATCAGGACGCTTCCTGCCAACGAGCGCGACTACCCTGGCAAGGAGGCCATCGAAGAGATCGGACGCTGGATTGACAGTCTGGACGTGATCTGAGCCCGCTGTTCGCCGCAAATCAATCTTGCTCCACTGCTTCGGATGCGATACGGTCCCCGCCTGCCATGCGTGCCGGCCGCATTCCTGTCGCTGTGGCGGGAGGCACGACGAACGGCATCGGTCACGTTGCGACCCCGAGGGTCAGGGATTCTGGCCGCCATTCCGGCCCAGAACCACGCGATCGAACGCTCGTCGGACCGAAGGCGGGTTCGGCTTTGTGTCCCGCTGAATTGCTCGAAGGAACGACAATGAAGCCTGGCGCGTCCTTGTTCGCCAGTGGAGTGGTGCTGGGAATCGCGGCCGGGTTCCTCAGCGGCCATCTGGCCGTGTGGAGTCGCATCTCGCGTCCCGAGGAACCCTCTGCGGCGACACTTCCCCCGCTCGACATCCACAACGATGTGCCCACGTCGCCGCTTTCAAGCTGGTCGACAGTGGCCCCTTTGAGTGTCCACTCGCAATCCGCACCGTGGCTGGATTCGAGTGACGCCCCCGCCGAACCTGTCGACGAGATCCAGTACTTCCCCGCGGGCTCCTCACAAGGCACCGCGGGGCTGGCGCGGGTCTGCGACGCCACGACGCCCGGCGTGATGGCTGCAGGCGCTGAACCTGATTCACTGCCCGATGCCTCCGACGCTGCCCCCATTGACGCCGAAACACTTCAGAGCGAGCGGATCACGCGATCGATCATCGAAGAGGAACTCCCGGAGGCCAGCCCTCAGGACGTCGAAATCTGGTTCGACGCCTTGCGTGGTCTCTCGGCGGAAGACGTGAAGGGCATCCTGCGGATGCGCAAGAACGTCAATGGCCTGCATGGGGACGGCCTGCCCGGTGCGGGAGAGCCCCTCGACATCCCTCATCACAGCGAACTGGCACCCCTCAACCTGCGGAAGCCGGAAGCCACGATCGCATCGCACTGGCAGCAGCTCGCTGCAGCACTCGACCGGGCCCGCTCGGTTCATGTTCACAATCTGGCCAATGCCCGCTCCGTGGGATTCAAGCGACTGCGGGTCGTGTGGAGCGACGCCGCCCTGCCGGCGTCAACGGCGGAGCCTGCGCAACAGTCACTCGGGGCGCTCGGGTCAAACGTCAGCGGTCTGCTGATCGATATGTCACCCGGGCAGCTTGTGCCGACCACGCGCAGGCCTCGACCTGGCCATCGTCGGTCCCGGGTTTCTACGCGTGCGACAAGGGGATCAGATCGCGTACACGCGCGGCGGGCACCTCACGATCAACAGCGACCGGAGTCTGGCAGTCCTGCAGGATGACGGAGTCTGGCCCCTCGACCCGCCCGTCCTCATTCCCGAGGAAACGACCGGGGTCACCATTGATCGGGACGGACGCGTCCTGGTGGAACTGGATGCAGCCGGTGAGGGAAGTTCCGAGGTCGCGGTCATGGAGCTGACCGTCTTCCTCGACCCCAGTTCTCTGCGACCAATCGGGGGCGGTCTCCTGCTCCCAACAGAGCGTTCCGGCAGGCCTCGTACCGGCACGCCGGCCGCAGAAGGTTGCGGCGAACTGCGTCAGTCCATGATCGAAGAATCGAATGTCGACGTCGACGCCGAACTGAGAGCACTGTCTGAGATCGATCGATGGCAGTCATTGCTCGCACCGCCGCGCGTGCTCGCACCGCATGTCCCCGCTGGACTGCCAACGTCCCCGGGCGCGCCTTCTGCTCCCCTTGATGCGGGTCAGGTCCGACTCGGTCAACGCGCATCCTGAGACACGTGAACGGCGACGATGCCGTCCGGGCGACGCAAGCACACCTCCGCTCAGGACCAGGCGCTCCGACGCCGGTCCCCGACGCACGATTGATGTGCTGTCGGTACCACACGATTTCGGGAACACGCAGGTTAGACGCCATGTGCGTGACGCGTTAGGATCGGGGTCGACATGCTCGTCCGACGCCACCCCGATTCGACATCGCAGTACTACCCATGACCAGCCCATCGCCTCACGCCTACCTGTACGAACTCTTCGGGCTGACGGATCGGACAGCCGTAGTGATCGGGGGGACCGGGGTACTGGGGGGAGCGATCGCCGACGCCCTGGCGGCTGCTGGTGCCTATGTGGTGGTCGTCGGGCGCAACGCTGATCATGGTCACACCGCTGTTGAGCGTCTCGAGAGTGCTGGTGGTGTCGGTGAGTTCTTCGCAGCCGATTCCACGCAGCGGGCCGACCTGGAGCGACTCGTGGGACACCTGCAGTCCTCGGGCAGGACCTGTGATGTGCTTGTCAACGGGGCGGGCATCAACTCGGCGACCCCGTTTCTGGAGATCACGGACGAGGAGTGGGACCGCATACTGGACGTGAACCTGCGCAGCGTGCGGCTGGCCTGCCAGGTGTTCGGGAAGCAGATGCTGGAGGGCGGCCTGTCGGGATCGATCATCAATGTGGCCTCGCTGACGTCCATCACTCCTCTGTCGCGTGTGTTCACGTACTCGGCCAGCAAGGCCGCCGTACTCAGCCTGACCCAGAACCTGGCCCGCGAATGGGCTCCTCGCGGAATTCGGGTCAACGCCCTCTCACCCGGCTTCTTCCCCGCGGAACAGAACCGCAAGGTGCTCACGCCGGATCGCGTGGAGAGCATCATGCGTCACACGCCGATGTCTCGCTTTGGCGAACCAGCCGAGCTGGCGGGAGCAGTCCTGCTGATGGCCTCAAACCGCGCAGGCAGCTTCCTCACCGGAGCCAACATCGTCGTCGATGGCGGCTTCACGGCCATGACGATTTGACGCCACGCTTCTTCCGCGGAGATCGCCATGCTCCATGACTCCCCCAGGCGACGTTATCTCGTTCGCTTCGATCCGAAGCGGATCCCGCATATGTTCGCCGACGTACTGATCATCGGCGCAGGGGATCGCCGGCGTGCGGGCAGCACTGGAGATCGACCCGCAGTTGCGGGTCGTGGTCGTCACCAAGGATCGGATCGACCTGTCGAACAGTGCCTGGGCACAGGGTGGCATCGCGGGGGTCCTCGACCCCTCGGACGACACGTCCAATCATGCCGCAGACACGATGCTGGCCGGCGCCGGCATGTGTGATGCCGACGTCGTGCAGGCAGTCGTCGAAGCGGCGCCCGAGTTGATTCGGGAGTTGATCGGCTACGGGGCCCACTTTGATACGGTCGATGGCGAGATTGCACTCACGCGCGAAGGTGGACACAGCCATCGCCGCATCGTCCATGCGCTGGGCGACGCGACCGGCAAGGAGGTGATGCGGGCACTGATTGACACCGTCCGCGGTGTCAACAGCCTCGACATCTGGGAGCAGACGTTCACAATCGACCTGCTCACTCATGCGGGACAATGTCGCGGTGCCCTGGTCTGGAATCCGCATCACGGCAAGACGTTCGTCTGGGCGAAACAGACGGTGTTATGCACCGGTGGTGCCGGACGACTCTATCGCGAGACCACGAACCCCGACATCGCGACCGCCGACGGACACGCGTGTGCCTATCGAGCCGGTGCCGAGGTCCGCGACATGGAGATGATGCAGTTTCATCCCACCGTGCTCTACATCGCGGGCAGCTCGCGACACCTCATTTCCGAGGCCGTTCGAGGTGAAGGTGCGCATCTGGTCAATGTGACGGGCGAACGATTCATGTCGGGGTACGACGAGCGACTGGAACTCGCCCCACGCGACATCGTCAGCCGGTCGATTTCCAGCGAAATGGATCGCACCCGACATCCCTGCGTCTACCTGGACTTGCGGCACCTTTCCCCCGAACTGGTGGATGCACGCTTTCCTCACATCAAGCAGGTCTGTCGCGAGTTCGGCCTCGACCTGCCTACGGACCTGATCCCCGTACGTCCCGGAGCCCACTACATGCTCGGCGGGCTGACCGTCGACCTGGAGGGGCGAACGACGCTGCCCGGGTTGTGGGCCGCCGGGGAAGTGACTTCGAGTGGACTCCATGGCGCCAATCGGCTGGCCTCGAACAGTCTGCTGGAGGGGTTGTACTATGGTCGCGCTGCGGGCCGCGGTGCCTCGCGGCAGGCACTGACCATTCCCGACGACTTCTGCATTCCCCCGCTGACATCGGATTGGCCGCCGAGTCCGAGCGACGAGGAGGAATTGAACCTCGCCGACCTGCGCAACTCGCTGACGAGCCTCATGTGGCGGGCGATGGGGATTCGCCGGGATGAAGAGGGACTGCGCCAGGCCCGTCAGCAGGTCGAGTTCTGGGAGCGTTACGTCTCCCTGCGCGAGTTTCAGACGATCGATGGCTGGGAAGTTCAGAACATGCTGCTCACAGCCCGGCTGATGATCGACTCGGCGCTCACCCGCACCGAGAGCCGTGGCGTGCACTTCCGCAGCGACTATCCCGACCCCGCCCCCCAGCCGATGGACCACGTCTGTATCCGCAGCCTGACTGGATGATCCGCGAGAAGACGTCATTTACACATCGCCATCACTGACTCAGGAGTGATCATGCTACCGGGAATCAAGCAGTTCGACCTTTCGGAACGGGTGGCCATCGTGACCGGCGGGTCGAAAGGACTGGGGCAGGCCATGGCTGCCGGCCTGGCCTCGGCCGGAGCCAACGTGCTGCTCACCAGCCGACATGCCGACGAAGCCCAGACAGCGGCAGCCGAGATCGCCGCCGACTTCGGACACAAAGCGGTCGGCCTGGCCGCCGATGTCACGAAGCCCGACGACGTCCGGTCCATGGTCGACGCGGCGCTCTCGGAATTCGGCCGCATCGACATCCTGATCAACAATGCCGGCGTGAATACGCGGGGTCCGATCGACGAGCTGACCTGGGAGCAGTTTCGCGAAGTGCAGTCGATCAACGTCGATGGCGTCTGGCTGTGCACGAAGGCCGTCATCCCGCAGATGAAACAGGCCAAAGCAGGACGGATCATCAACATGGGGAGTACGCTCGGCGTGGTCGGTCTGGCGAATCGGACTCCCTACACCTCGAGCAAGGGGGCTGTCGTCCAGATGACGCGTGGGCTGGCTTTGGAGCTGGCGCCGTGGAACATCACGGTCAACGCCATCTGTCCAGGTCCGTTCCTCACCCCGATGAATGAGCCGATCGCCGAGACCGAGGAGGCCCGGCGGTTCATCGTGGGGGCCGTCGCGCTCGAGCGCTGGGGTCATCTGAAAGAGATTCAGGGGGCGGCGATCTTCCTCGCCAGCGATGCGGCGAGCTACGTCACCGGCAGCCTGATGATGGTTGACGGAGGCTGGACCGCCCGATGAGCGAACATCAGGCCGGCGTTTCTTCCCCACCCATTGCACGTTCGTGGGCCTGTAAAGCATCCATCCGGTGACGATGCAGATCGTACATCTGATGAAAGTTGTCGATGGCCTGCTTCAGCGTGCGATATTCGTCCCAGAATCCCCGGGCATCCTTGCTCTGTGCAAACGCGCGGGTGAAGGTCAGCAACTGTGCTTCCAGTTCGGAACGCACCTGATGCACGAGGGCTGAGGCCGATTGTTCCGCCTCCTTGATGAGCCTGTGGACCGTGGTCCGGTCGTCGAACCGCTGCTGATCGTTGAGCTCGCGCACAGGGGTTCGGGCAAGGGGACCGCGCGACTGTCCGACCGGATCGACCAGCCTGCCGAACGGGCTGACGGAACGGTCCGCCTCCAGTTTGGCAGCCCGGGCACGTTGTAACCCGCGCTGGGCGCGCTCGAAGTCGGGACGCAAGGCCAAGGCCCGCTCATAATGCAGAATGGCCTGCGTCGAATTCCCCATGTCGGTGTAGACGTTGGCCAGGTTCTGATAGGCCTCCGCCATCTCCGGGCAGAGCCGAATCGCCTCTTTGTAGGCAGACACTGCCATGCTGGACTGGCCCAGCCCGCGATGGGCCAAGCCCAAATTGTAATAGGCTGTCGCCGACTTCCGATCCTTGGCCAGTGCCTTTCTCAGGCAGGCCACTGCGCTCTGATAGTCTTCCTTACGATTGTAGACAGCCCCCAAGTTGACCAGCGCTTCCGAGCGCCGCGGGTCAAACATCGTGACCTTCTTGAAGTGTTCGATGGCCAGATCATAATCATCACTCAGAAAGGCGGCGGTGGCCAGTCCTTCATGGGCCGCGACATGGTTCGGCTGCTGCGCCAAGACCTGCTGAAAGAGCTCGATCGCCTGGGCGTAATCCCGCTGACGTACACAGTTCCGGGCCGCCTGCAAGACCTCGTCTGGGTTCAGGGGGGTGGTCATCCACCGGACTCCCGTCGATTCAGGTCACAACCGCGAGCAGCGACTTCAGAATCAGCAACGCCGCATTCGCCGTGATTCAGGGACCTTGTCACCCGAATCTCTGCCGCCGGGATGTCACCAGGAGATCCGTAAAGCCCCTAAGCCAGCCCGATACGCTTACTGCGTGCACCGTTCTGGAAAGCTACCTTTCCTTCCCGGGCCAGCCAACCGACTCCCTGCATCACCGAGTCTCTCGGTGCTTCGATGTCCTTGGCCAAGGTGGACATGGTGACCGGGCCGTTCTCGCACAGATAATGCCAGATCTCGCCAGCGACGACGCCGATGGCGACCACCTCGTCAGTTGGTGTCGCAGTCGAAGACATTCGTTGTGACTCCGTTCCGGGCTCTGGGGAAAAACTTGCCTGACTTCCTCAATTCGGATTATAGGCAAATCGGTCGACCCGAGGCAAAGCGAATCCCCTGCTGCCGCAGCAGCTTTCGTCCAGCGAGCCGGGCGGTCAGGCGGTCCGACTCGCCCTGTCTCCCCTCCACGTCAGGCTGCGGGTGATCGCTTCCAGCTCTTCGCGGAACTGCTCCAGTTCGGAATCGGTGGCCTGATAGAGTACCAAGGCCGTAAGTTCCTCAGTGCGAAACGACTTCAGGAAGGCACTGTTGGTAAGTTCCAGACACATGAACCCGACTTCTGCGGTCTGTTCGGCCGCCTTGTCCTCGACGGACGGCGACCCATAGATGTCGAGTTCGGGGTAGTCCTCACGAAAGGCCGCAAGTGCAGCCTGCAACACATCACCGGGATCGAGGCGCTGAGGCAGCAGCGTCAACGACCAGAAGACGGTGCCGGGACCGGTCAGTGTCAGGGACTTCTCGCCGGAACGGTCCTCTTCAAGGAGCTGCCAGTCCGCAGGATAGCGAAAGTTCACCTGTTCGCCCGTGTACTGCTGATCCATTCTCGCAACCCCAGGTCGCCCGCAGGATGTCTGTGGTGTGACCGACCAACCGCTGCACACCAGCGGTTGCTTCGACTCAGCTTGAGCTTCTCGGTCGAGTTGACTAGTGTAGCAGAAGGACAACCAGACACAGAAATGTCATCAGTCTGACCGATGCCGGCGCTGGTCCGACATCAGACCGCGTCAGTCAAGTTTATTGAAAAGTGAGGTGGATCCGAATGGCCTCCACAAGAGCGGCGGAAGTTGCGGAAATTCTGTGGGAACTGAAGCGTGCCGAGAAGCTGGCGACGTTCAGCGCCATTGCCAAGCGTGCCGGTTTCAGCGCGGGCACGAACGGCAGAACGATGAACAACTGTCTCAAGACTGTCCGGCGCGATTGGCCTCATCTGCAGTGGTGGCGAGCCATCAGCGACGACGGTTCCATCGAGTCGGGCGGTGAGCAGGAAGAGCGGCTGCGGGAAATCGGCCTGGAAATCGAGGCGGACGGAAAGATCGAGGCGAAGGTCACGCTTCCGGACGAACATCTGATGGACTGGGAGGTCGCCGTCACGAAAGAAATCGACACGTCGGCAGGCGAATAGCCCGCCGCGACGCCCAACGCCCATATTGACCGGGTCCTGCCACGCTCCTAGACTTGCGTTCATGGCAGCGCCGATCGATCTGTTCCCTCCCCGTGATGGCGACACGGACTGGCTGAGGCCGATGCACCGCCGGCTGGCTGCGCCCAGTTGGCTCCTGTCCGCGTTGTTTCATGTCGTGTGCCTGGGAGCTGTCGTCCTTGTATCACGGTCTCCGGGCTGCCGGAGCGACTATCGCGGCTCGGGCGGTGAGGGTTTTCGCGAGATCGGTCTGTACCTGACCGACGCGTCCTCCCAACTCGAAGCCGACGCGCCTCAGGAGTCGATCCCATCCCACGACGTCCCTGAGAGCCAGTCCGCGGCAGATGCCGTGGATATCGTTCCCAATACGTCGCCCCTCGCCTCAACACTTCCGCCGACGGGAGGTGAGCCGATTCTCGGCCTGGGGGGACCTCCGACGTTGTCGAGCGGTCGCAACCGCTTGACGTCCCACAGCCCGGCCGAGGACGCCGGTGCTGCCCCCTCGGCCACAGGCCGAGCCGCACTCGGCGGCATGACCTCGATGTTCGGCATCGCGGATGCAGGACGCCGTTTCGTATACGTGCTCGATCACTCCGGGAGCATGGATGACTACGGCGCCCTGAAAGTCGCAAAGGCCGAGTTGATGTCGAGTCTCGAACGCCTCGACGCAACCCAACAGTTTCAGGTGATCTTCTACAGCAACGCGCCGACAGTGCTGCTGCCGCGTTCCGGGCGGTCCGACCTGTTTCGCGGTACCGACATTCATCGCCTCGAGGTGCTGCAGCAGTTGGATTCCATCCGTCCCGATGGAGGGACACGGCACTGGGAGGCACTCCAGTCGGCTCTCCGTACGAATCCCGACGTGATCTTTTTCCTGACGGACGCCCAGGATCCGGCACTGACCGCCGATCAGCTCAAAGACATCCGTCAGCGCAATAACGGTGGCGCGCGAATTCACTGCATCGAGTTCGGTCGGACCGTCAACCTGGCAGGGACCCCCGGCATTCCGCCCAACTTCCTGCAGAAGCTGGCTGAGCAGAACGACGGGCAGTATCAGTACCGCGACGTCCGCCAGTTTCGTTGAGGCGAGCGGCCGCCCACCCGACCAGCCATCTGCTTATGGGGTTCCTGAGATGTCACAACTGTATCAACGTGGGGTTCGTTGGGGACTGCTCCTCGCGCTGCTGACGACGCTGGTCGGCTGCGACCAGGCCACCAAGCAGTACGCGGTGGAGCATTTCAAGGACCAGCCAGCGCAGTCGTACCTGTGGGACACGCTGCGCATTCAGTATGCCGAAAACCCCGGGGCGTTCCTGAGCCTCGCCGCGAATTTCTCGCCGCAGGCGAGGTTCATCCTGTTGACCGTGTTCAACGCCGCGATCCTGCTGCTGGTGGGAGCGTACCTGTTCTGGCAACGGGATCTCGACCGATGGGTGCTGTGCGGACTTGCACTCATCCTCGCCGGGGGGATCGGAAATCTCATCGACAGGGTGACGCTGGGCATCGTCATCGACTTCCTCAATCTCGGAATCGGCCCGGTGCGCACGGGCATCTTCAACGTGGCCGACATGGCGATCTCGGCCGGCTTCGTCATGCTGATTCCCCACATGTTCCATCGGGAGCCGTCCCCCCCAACGGACGTCAGCCCACTCGAGGCCTCATGAGTCACGGATTCCCCGTTTGCTCGACATCGCAGCCTCACAGGCGATTCCGCCTCGGCAGCGTTCTCTGCCTGCTGGCGAGCCTGCTGATCGCGCGGGCCGTTCGCGCGGGTGACCGCATCGTCCTCCAACCGGATGAGACCGCCACTCCCTTGACCCTGGTGGCTGATATCGCGGACTTCAATTCCGAGACGATCGAGCTGATGATGACCGTGGGCCAGCCGGTCCGCACATATCCCACGCGCCAAGTGCTGCAGGTGGAGACCGTGCACACCGAACCGCACCGGCGGGGCGTTTCGCTGTTCGAGAGCGAACGCTGGGCCGAAGCCTCTCAGCGGTTTACAGAGGCCCTGGCTGCTGAGCCGCGGCCATGGATCCAACGCGAGATTCTGGGGTGGAAGGTTCGCTGTGCCCTGCAGAGTGGCGACCGCCTCGCAGCGTGCGCCCACTTTCTGGAGATTCTGAACAGCCACGAGCATCCCCGGGAATGGCCATTGATCCCGCTGGTGTGGGAACCGGAGCCGATCAGCGATGCCATGGCCCGACAGGCGCGGACATGGCTGGTCGATGAGTCGCAGGCCGCCCGGCTGATGGGCGCGAGCCTGCTGCTGCAGCATCCCCTCTATGCCAGCGTCGCGCGAAGCGAACTGCAGACGCTGAGCCGGACGTCGACCCGATCGATCAGCTCCCTCGCTCGGGCGCAGTTGTGGCGACTGCAGGTCGTCGCAGAAGATCTCAGCGACATTCAACTGGCGGAGTACGAACGGCAGATCGAATCCATGCCGTCCGATCTCCGCGCCGGTCCCTATTTCCTCCTGGCCCGCATGTATCAGCACCGCAGTGATCTCGATCGGGCCACGGCTGCGTATCTCTGGCTGCCGACCGTGTATTCGGAAAATGAAACACTGACTGCGCGTGCCTGCCTTGAGGCCGGTATCCTGCTCGAGCGCCAAGGGCGGCTGTCGATGGCGCAATCACTCCTGCAGGAAGTAACTGCGCATCATGGCTGGTCTCCCGCTGCGGCCGAGGCACGCCTGGCGCTGCAGCGATTGTCCGACACGACAGGCAAGTCGCCGGAGTCTTCTTCCCCTTGATGAGTAATCCCCCCATGTCCCGGTCGGCGAAGTTGAGAGCGGTCAGCTTGATGGCGTTCCTCGGCCTGTGCGTCGTGAATGTCGCCTCTGCACAGGACGTGAGCGGCGTGAGCAGCGATGGAGTGGATCTTCCGGCGCTGCTGCGGGCGGGAGGCACGATCGGCGTCGTGATTGCCGGGCTGAGTGTCGCCATGGTCGCGCTGATCGTCGAACACCTGCTCAGCATCCGTCGGGGCGCGCTGATGCCCCGGGGACTGGCCGAGAAGCTGCAAACGTTACTCGTGCAGGAGCAGTACCAGCCCGCGGACAAACTCTGTCGGGAGTCCGGCAGCTTTCTGGGCCACATTGTTTCAGCAGGTCTGCAGGAAGTGGGTCTGGGCTATCCCGCCGTCGAGAAGGCGTTGGAAGATGCGAGCGTCGAACAATCGGCGCACCTGTTTCGCAAGATCGAGTATCTCTCGGTCATCAGTGCCATCGCCCCGATGCTGGGACTGATGGGGACCGTCTGGGGCATGATTGTCGCCTTCGGGGAATTCACGCAGAAGGCCAACCCACAGCCCGCGGATTTCGCCCCCGGCATCTCACAGGCTCTGGTCACGACACTCATGGGCCTGTGTGTCGCCGTCCCGGCACTCGCAGCGTTCGCCTTGTTTCGCAATCGAGTCGACGAATATGTGGCGGAAGCCTCCCTGCTCGCAGAGCACCTGTTTCAGCCGTACAAACGCTCGTCAGCCGGCCTGAAGGGAGCGTTTCCAGGGGGCACGGCCCGTTCTGCCGAATCCCGTCCGTCGCGGCGGCCCGTGCCGCCGGTGGCCCTGGAACGGGAACAGCCGTCATGAGGGTCCCTCAGCGCGATCGGCAGCGGGGCCTGAGGTTTCATATTACACCGCTGATCGACGTCGTATTCCTGCTCGTGATCTTCTTCCTTGTCGCGACGCATTTCGTCCAGCACGACGTGGCCGAGGCTGTGGAGTTACCCAGCGCGGCCACAGCCGATGATTCCACGGACAACCCACGACGCCTGGTGGTGACCATCACGGCCGACCAGAAATTGCTGATCAAGGGGCAATCGGTGACGCTGGAGGACATCGAACAGATGATCGCCAGCGATTCGCGGGTCCGCTCGGCAGACTACGAACTGAGAATCCGAGCCGACCAGCACGTCCCTTACCGTGTCGTGGAACCCGTGATGCTGGCCGCCGTCCGCGCCGGGGTGACACGCATCGCGTTCGCTGTGCTGGAGAAGTAATGCAGATTCCCAATTCCCAGCGAATGCCGACGTCACGTGACAGTGACGTGATGACATCGATGATCGATGTCGTGTTTCTGCTCTTGATCTTCTTCGTTGTGGCCGCTGCGGGACAACCTCGTGAGTCTTCTCTCGCGACTGCGATTTCCGCTCCGGGAAGCATCGAAGCACAGGAGAACCTGCCGCGCGAGCCCTGGATGGTCGAAATCTGGCTCCAGCTGGCCATGGATGCAGACGGGCAGACCACTATCGCGCTGAATGATCGCATCGTCGCTGACACCGAAGCCTTGGCGGGACAACTGCATGCGGTCGTCGAACTGGAGCCGGAGACCCCGGTCATTCTGGACATCGATCCCGCCGTCCCCATGCGGGATGTCATACGGGTGGACGACCTCTGCCGCGCAGCAGGGTTTCAGTCCATCAACTTTGCGGCCCGTGCCCAGGACGTGTTGAAACCAGTCCGGAGGCCTGCACCTTGACCCGCTCTCGCATGTCGTCCACTCCTGCCGACGCTACCTGAGACCACGTCGATCGCGTCCCGTGGTTCAGCGGGGCACTTCGTGTCTCCGGCGGTCGGCCAGGATCTCCATCGATTCCGCGGTGGACCGACCCAGGTAGTTCAGAGTGTTCTGGAGGATCTGGGCAGCGGCAGGCGCTGCCACGAGGCCACCCGCGGCTGTCGGGGATTCGGGTTCATCGACGACCACCAGGACGACAACGCGAGGATCTTCGGCCGGTGCGCCGACGACACAGGATGTCACGACCCGGCTCGACGAGTACCCCCCCTGCTCCGCATCATATTTCTGCGCCGTCCCGGTCTTGCCAAAGACGGTCAACCCATCGAGCCGGGCGCGACGAGCCGTCCCTCGCTCCACCACCTCGACCAAAGGTCCCTTCGTCAACCAGCGCACCGTCGCGTTCTCCATGACCTGGGAGGCAATCCGGGGGCGAGACTGCTGACGCCGGTCCTCCTGCACGAGCCGCGGCTGAACCAGACGGCCACCGTTGGCCAGCGCGCAGAAGGCCGTGATCACCTGCAGTGGTGTGGCGGCGATCTCCTGGCCCATCGGCACAGATCCCGTGGAGTATTCATCCCAGCTTTCGAGTGCACGGACTTCGCCAGCCGACTCGGCCGGCAAACCGACCCGCGTCGACTGGCCGAATCCAAAGTCGTGGAGCGCTCGTGACAGGCCTGTGTTGGTCAACCGCTGACCAATCTTCGCCATGCCGATGTTGCTCGACTTGACCAGGATGTCTCCCAGGCTGAGTGGACCGTACGGATGATGGTCATGGAGGATGCGCGGCCCCATGCGGTAGGCCCCGCCCTCGCAGTCGATCACCTCGTCGCGTTTGACCAGTCCTTTGTCCAGAGCCCTTCCGACAAACAACGGCTTCAGGGTCGATCCCGGTTCGTACGCACAGGACACCGCCGGATTCAGCCAGGCTTTGGGCGCGGCATCACCAGGAACATGCGGATCGAACACGGGCCGGGCTGCCACCGCCAGCAGATCGCCCGACTGGGGATCCATCACCAAAGCCGCGGCCCAGCGCGGCCGCCATTGCCGCATGACCGTGTCGAGCTGCTCCTCCGCATAGCCCTGAACGACCACATCGATCGTGAGCACCACCGATTCGCCGTGCTGCGGAAGCTTGGTCTCCGTCGACTGCACGTCGATCACGTAACCTCGCGCATCCCGGATCAGCGTTCTGTGTCCGTCCGTCCCCCTCAACCGATTCCGTAACTCCCGTTCCAGTCCTGCCTGACCGACACCATCGATATTGCACCAGCCCAGCACATGGGCAGCCAGACAGCCTTGAGGATAGACGCGGCGAAACTCTTCGCGCAGCCCCCAACTGTCCGATGGGAGATTCGGCATGACGACGCTGTCGTCGGACAGACGTCTGGCAATCCACACGAACCGCCGATCCCGATACTGGTCGAGCCGTTGCCGCAGCATGTCCGCCGACAACCCTGTAGCACGGCTGAGCTCGTTGGCAGCGGTCTGGAGATTGGGCAGGCACTGTGGATCGACGTACAGGCTCGGTGTGCGCATGGTGGTGACCAGCAGGCGACCACGACGGTCCAGCAGATCTCCAGGGCGGGCGAGAATGGGCTCCGTATAGATCCTTTGACGCTCCACGATCTGCGCGAGCGGATGGCGGCTCACGCCTTGCATCTGCACGAGCCGTCCAATCAGCACGCACCAGCAGACCAGAACTCCAAATGTCAGCAGGCGAGTTCGTCCGTTCATGAACGTCAAACCAAGGGAGAACCCAGGAACGAATCTCTGCGGACCGAACCACCGACCGGCTGGGCCCCGGGGCGAGGTCCCCGGCAATCTCGCCTGACCTCATCTGCCGGCCGAAGTCAGTTCTCCGGCAGGGCTGTCGTCGACGTGTCTCTCGTCCCGACTGGAGTCACTGAACGGAATCTTGCGGGGCTGCTGAGTCGGGTCACCTCGAGCCGAAGGAGGGCTCGACGCTCCTCGAGCTGGTCGATCCGGTAATGCTGCAGGCTGATGGAGCGTCTCAGACCCAGACTTGAACGCTCGATCGCAATCCCGACCAGCGCAACGAGGATGATGACTGTGACCGTCATGAGAAAACGAAACACCGGCATCTCAACGCGCCCCCGGCCCAACACGCCGGCCGCGACGGATAACGGACACTCATGTCACGCTCCGCACAGCCCCTTCTGCTTATCGGCGGGATGACGCGGTTGGGGGGAGCGCGACCTGGCTGGCATCTGCGGGGAGACGCAGGATCGTGCCAATTGTGAGGTCTTGAGGGCTTTTCAGGCGATCACGATTCAGATCGAAGATCTCCTGCCAGCGGGAGGCCCGGCCCAGATGACGTCGTGCGATCTCACTCAGGGTGTCGTCCTCGGCTACCCGGTAGATCGGCTGATGGTCGCCATTCAGGAACAGCCCGCCTGTCGGGGGCGACTTCCGGCGTGACTCCCCGGCGGTGGGCACGATTGAGGACTCCGAACTCGCCTGGGGGACGAACAGCTGCGGAAATTCTGCCTCCAGGACCTCGGGGGGCGGCACTCGGAGTCGAGTGCCGAGCGCGAGCCGCGTCGGATCCTGCACACGATCCGCGTTGTAGCGGGCCAGCGCCGAAAAGTAACGACCTGAATCATAGACGGCCTGCGAGATCGACCAGAAGCTGTCGCTGCGCGTGACGACCCATTCCCGTTCCGCAGCCACCGATTCGCCCGTTTCGCGATGCAGTGAGAGGCCCGTCGTGGCCGTGGATTGTGGTCCTTGAGGGGTGCCTGATCTTGCGGTCTCGGGGAATGACAGTCGGCCGCTGCCTGATGCCTGCAGATCGGGCGCGGAGAACGTCGGCAGTGCCTCCGTCACGGACTCCTGCAGGCGACCGGGTTCACTCTTCAGCGGGCTTCCGGTCGAAGTCCAGTCAGCGGAGGCGCCTGCGGGTTCGCGTTCGGGGGCAGCCCACGCAGACATGCCGGGATTGACGCTGCTGATGCCGGGCTCGACCGGAGCCGGCTGAGCAAGCTGCGGACCATCGTCCGCCGCGAAGATCTGCATGGCCTCCTCGTCCGGCGGCGAACTCGGCGAGTTCGTCGCCGGGAGCGAAAAGGGATTGCCCATCTCCGACGCAGGGACAGGCTCGGCAGGAATCGTTGGCGGCTGAGGCTGCTGTTCCCCACCGAACGGGTTACTCGCAGACTGCTCGGTGGCGACCGGAGCCTCAGGCATCGCCGGAACTTCAGGTTCGACAGGAACCAGCTCCATGAAGAACTCCGCTTCCTGCTGCGTCGCTCCCTGCTCGACCTGCGCGGCGGCGGCCGCAGCCGGGAGCTCCCCGAACTGTGGCAACTCTTCGCTGGTCATGTCAGCGGGATCGGCAGGTTCCGTCACGATGGTGCTCGAGTCGGTGGGGGCACTCTCTGACGGCAACTGCCAGGTCATGGCAGGTTCGTCCTCGCCAGTGGGTGAATCAACTGGCGGGGAAGGATCCACGAACGCGGGGGGCTCAGCCTCGGCGAACTCGCGTTCCACTGGTGGTGCCGCCGGGGCCGAGCCGGATGCGAACGGGTCGAGCGTCTCTGTGTGTTCCTGCTGGGCGGGCAGCTCTGCGAACGCATCCGTCGTGTCAGCCAACTCCGTCCGGGAGTGCATGGCCGGGGCCGGCTCAGAGACCGAGGCCAGCGGGCCGTCCTCAAAAGGATTGACGTCCTCCGCCGCAGATGTCTTGGTGCTGGCCGTGCTGTTCTGCTGCCCATGACGAGGTTCAGCCGGAATGGATGCCACCGGGGGAAGTCCCGGGTCGACCGTAGCGTCCTGCGGTCCTGCGGCTTCGCTGGCCGCCGCTGCGCCCGGCAACTGCTGCCGCTGGATCTTCGACCACTTCTGGTGCAGCACGAACGAGAACCCTGTCACCAGGCAAAACACGAGGCACAGCCCCAGTTTTGTCTCGATCTTCATGCGAGGAGCTTTGTCCTCGAAACCCCATTCGGATTCGTCCGGGGGTGTTGCCGGAGGTGCCTTGCGTGTCATTTTCGGATCGCTACTCGGAGTTTCGCCGACCTTGAGCGTGGGTTGTTTCGAATCTCCCCGGGTGTGGGCACGATGGGCTTTCGGGTGAGCAGTTCCCAGGTCTCATTGCGGCGAAACGCCTGCTTGATGAGACGGTCTTCGAGGGAATGAAAACTGATGAGGACCGCGCGGCCCCCCGCGACCAAGCATTGGGGCAGTACCTCGTCCAGCAACCGCTCGACGTGACGTAGCTCATCGTTGACGGCGATCCGCAGCGCCTGGAAGACCCGTGTGGCCGAGTGGATCTGATTCTGTGATGGTCCGGGAAGGACTTGAGCCACGAGCTCTGCGAGCCGTCGTGGCGTGAAACTGGACGACTGACGTCGGCTGTGAACCACGGCCCGTGCCACTTCGCGACTGTGGCGCTCTTCGCCATACCGCTCAAACAAATCCGAAAGCTCCTGTTCGCCGAGTTCGTTGAGGAGCACGCTCGCGGGCCGCCCCTGTGAGACATCGAAACGCAGGTCGAGCGGCCCTTCACTGCGGAAGCTGAAGCCTCGTGATTCGTCAGCAAGCTGGTCCGAAGAGAGCCCGAGATCGGCCAGCAGGCGGTCAACCGTCGACAGGTGGCGCTTGGCGAGATGTTCGGGCAGGTCAACATAACTGGAGTGCTCCATCTCCACTGCAACGTCTCGAACAGCCACCTCAGACAGCGTACGAGCTGCCAGCCCCAGCATCAGCGGGTCACGATCCATGCCGACCAGCCGGCCACCGGGTGAGATGCGTTCGATGATGTCGCGGCTATGGCCACCGGCACCGACCGTGGCGTCGACAACGGTGATCCCGGGACGCAGATCCAGTTGCTCGACGACCTGTCGCCGGAGAACCGGAACATGAACAACAGCAGGCGCCTGCCGCCGTTGGGACATGGGACACAGGGCGTCGGCAAG
The DNA here is from genome assembly GCA_963715185.1 of uncultured Planctomycetaceae bacterium. Lineage (GTDB taxonomy): Bacteria > Planctomycetota > Planctomycetia > Planctomycetales > Planctomycetaceae > CAVPPT01. The sequence continues at coordinate 502,078 of CAVQRG010000001.1, read as the reverse complement.
GACGCCGTCACGAGGGGGAAATGTCGAAAGGGCCGGCATGACCGGTCCAGCGGACCGCGTTTTCTACCGCTGCGGGCAGATCAGGGAAAGGTCAAAAACCGATCGCCTCGCCGCGGCTTCCGTTCCGCAGCACTGCGAGGCGATCGGTTGGCAGCCGGCAGGAGCCCGCCGGCTGCCATGGTTCTGGCAAGTCATCATGACTCCCCACTCCGCGAGCCCGGTAGCCAGCGGAATTCCCGGTCGGGCAGCACCATCGCTCCCAAGAAGCGGCCAGACTTTTGCGCCGCCCGCGCAATCTCACCATTCACCCAGAAGTTCCCTCTTACGAAAACGCCGAATTGGCCATCTGATCGAACTCAGCAGAATGCCGTTTGACGAATCCATCCCATGCCTGCTTGTCCCAGATCTCGATGTGATCATGGATGCCCAGAAGCACCACCTCCTGGTTCAGGTGGGCGAATTCCACCAGTCGGTCAGGAATACGAATTCGCCCCTGGGCATCGACGTCAACCTGTTCCGCCTGTGAATAATACAGTCGCTGATAGTTGCGCACCGCCGCCGGTTTCGCCTTGGCCTCTGTCAGCATCCCCGCACGTCGCTCGAACTCCTGGATGGAGTAGACGGCCACTGCTCCATCGGTTTCCGGGGCCACGAACAACTGCTGCTGAGGCTCCTCACAGAGCACCTCGCGCCAGCGTTTGGGGATTGCCAACCGCTGCTTGTCGTCGAGACTGCGAACATGGGTGCCTGTCAACGACATCGAACAGGCGGCCTCCCACAAGTTCCGGGACCGAGAAGAGTTGGGTCGTCACACCCCGGGGCGGCCCACCACTCATCCCCACTAGCCACCACCAAGGCCCACAATACCAACGCCACACGGTCAGTCAAGCATTTCAATGGCAGTTCATGGGCCTGCCCCACCCCCCGTCGTCGTAGGTTGGCCGGGAGTCGGGAATTGAGACTTCAGAGTTTTTCTCGCCCCCCTCCCGGGCAGCCCCGAGCGGGTGGAATCTGGCATCACTCAACTGTTCTTCGCCAGCAGATCCCGGTAGACGGTGTCGTAGGTCTGGCACATCGCTTCCATCGTAAACTTTTCTGAAACAGAGCCTTGCGCTGCTCCACCCATGCGGCGCCGAATCTCCTTCGCCGCCAGCAGAGTCCTGAGGGCCGATCGGAGTCTTTCCGCCGAGCGGGGTGGGACAAGCAGCCCCGTTTCGCCGTCGGTGACGATGTCCGCCACCCCCTCGACCGAGGTGGCCACCACAGGCAGTCCCACCGCCATCGCTTCCAGTAACGTGTTCGGCATTCCCTCCCACAGCGACGGGAGCACAAACAGATCGGCCGACTTCATGAGTCCCGCGACATCCGGACGCCAACCGAGCAAATGCACCGAGTGCTCCAGCCCGTGCGACCGAACCCAGGCGCTCAATTCGCTCCGCTGGGGCCCTTCGCCGACAATGACCAGTTGGACCTCGTCGGACGCCTTCAGCAGCGGTTCGGCGGCCTCCAGGAGCACGAGAAAACCCTTCTGCGGATGCAGGCGCCCCACCGCCAGGATGACCTCAGCCGACCGCGGGACTCCAAATTGCTCGAGTTCCACTGCCGGCATCCGGGTCACCTCTGCGGCATCGATGCCATTGGGAATGACGGTGATCTTCTTTGCCGCAATTCCGGACTTCTGGCAGACCTCCGCAACTCCTCGACTGACACAGATGTTGTGGGCCACCAGACTGTTGGTCCAGGCGTCGACGCGATGTCGCCAGCGGGCATCGGGTTCCACCACCCGCACCCCCGAGACGACCACAGGCACACCGGCCAGTCGCGCGGCAAGGCGGCCGGTCAGGTTGGCATGAAACAGGAACGTCTGCAGGAGAGCCGGACGAAACCGGCGCAGTTCATGCACCAGTCGTGGCAGGACACGCCCATCCCATCGGGATCTCGCGTCGAGGCAGACGACCGGCACATCGCACGCCTCCAACTTGTCGGCCACCTGCCCGCGAGGGGCTAGGCAAAAGACTTCTGGATCCCAGACTTGCCGGTCCAGCGACGTAACAATGCGCGCCAGCGTCTTCTCGGCCCCGCCGGGATCCAGTTCTGTGATGCAGAAAGCGATGCGGTGAGCGATATTGGGCACGATCGCAGAGCTGTCGGAGGGAGCCGTGACTCGTGAGCCTGTGTTTGAATGGTCCTCACTCCAGACTATACGATCGTCGACCGGCTGCCCACGAACCGAACTCACCAGCATGTCTTCTCTCGACGAAGTTTCCCACTACGATTACGAACTGTCTCCCGATCGGATCGCCAGCGAGCCGCTGCCGGAGCGTGATGCGTCGAGGCTGCTGTGCCTGGAGCGCCGCACGGGCGCCATCGCACATCGGACCTTTCGCCAGTTTCCGGGCCTGCTGCGCCCCGGAGACCTGCTGGTCGTCAACGAAACGAAAGTGGTGCCCGCCAGACTCGTCGGTCAACGCACGGCCACCGGAGGCAAGTGGGAAGGGCTGTTCCTGGGAGTCATGCCAGAGGGGCACTGGCGACTGATCGGTCAGACTCGAGGCAAGCTTCAGCCGGGGGAATCCATCACGCTTCAACATGCGAGCGGCGGGGCGTCGCCAGCTACCCTGCAGTTGACCCTGAGGACCCGCACCGAAACCGGCGAATGGACGGCCATCGTGGACTCGCAGGAAGACACTTTTTGTCTCCTGGAGCAGTTCGGTACCGTCCCGCTTCCGCCCTACCTGCAGCGGGAGCAACCATCGTCGCTGGACAGGGAGCGTTACCAGACGACATTCGCGAAACTGCCGGGTGCCGTGGCAGCCCCGACGGCGGGGCTGCACTTCACTCCCGAGATACTCGAGGCCTGTCGACGACGTGGAGCGGAAATCGTACCGGTCACACTGCATGTCGGCCTGGGCACCTTTCGGCCGATGGACGTGAATCAACTGAGCGAGCACCGCATGCACAGCGAATGGTGCGACCTGCCGCAGCCCACGGTCGACGCGATCTACCGAACCAGGAGGTCTGGCGGGCGAGTCATCGGCATCGGCACGACGACGGTCCGCACCCTGGAGTCCGTTGCGGCCAGCGGTCCGCTCCGCGCCTGGTCAGGCGAGACCAGTCTGTTCATCCGGCCGCCTTACGAGTTTCGCGTCGTCGATGCCCTGCTGACCAACTTCCACCTGCCCCGTTCGACACTGCTCGTGCTGGTATCGGCCTTTGCCGGACGCGAGCAGGTGCTGAATGCCTACCACACGGCCATCGCAGAGCAATATCGCTTCTACAGCTACGGCGATGCGATGTTCATCGCCGACTCTGCCGACGACGAAATCCCGTAGTGGGGATCCATCATCGTACCGATGGCAGACGCGGCCTCAGCGAATGACATCGCTCGGGACCGCGCCATCGAGATACCTCCAGTTCTTGATGAACGCGATCAGGTCGGCCATCTGCTGGGTCGAGATGTCCTTTTCGAGTCCCACCGGCATGAGGGACTGACCCGTAGAGCTCAGTTGTTCGATCTCGTCCCGCAACACCGTGATGGTCTTGCCCTCAGGCTGTCTCAGCGTGACCGTTGCCGCCGTCTCGGCACTGACGACTCCGGTGTGCACACGACCACTCTTCTCGAGAATCGTGTAGCCGAAATAGTTGCTGTCGATGGCACGATTCGGGTCGAGGATGTCCGTCAGGATCTGTTCGGGTGTCTTGACGCGCGAATCCGAGATGTCGGGCGCCACGTTCACGCCGATCTCGCCGATACGATGGCACGTGGCACAGGTTCTGGTGAACTGCTGGCGACCGGCCAGGGGATCTCCCGCAAGGGTCAACACGGGCCGGTACGCATCGAGAACAGCCCGGCGATCTGCCGAGATCTCGGTGGCCAGCAGCTGCTGCGCCCGCTCGCGGATGGCCGCATCACGATGACGCGTCAATCGCCCGGTCGTGCTGAGATCAATGTCGCGGGCCGAAATCTCTCCCTGGTCGATCAGGTCCAGCAGGCAACGGGTCCCCGCCGACGAAGCGAGCACAGAACTCAGGATCACTCGCTGCAGGACGGGAGTCGTCGACCGGAAGTCCGTCAGCAATCGTGTCGCTACGGTCTCATCCACGTGCCGGGACAGCGCCTCGATGGCAGCGACTAGTACATCGCGATCGGTTTCACCATCGAGGATCTGCAGGAGGGCCGGACGGGCGGTTGGCCCATCCAGACACGCGAGGGCCGCCAGGGACTCCCTCCGGACCGCAGTTGTCAGTTGAGGGTCCAGGGCGGCCTGGGAGACGGCTTCGAACATGAGTTCGGCCCGTGCAAGGTCACTCTCATGGAGTTGCTCGCTGAGCTTCCGCAGATTCCCGCTAGGGCGCAGTGCACTGCCGAGCCCTTGGCAGGCGGCCCACTGGCTGCGGCGAAGTGCGGGCGTCAGCGACTCGTCATCCTGACCGAGCCCTGCGATCGACCGGAGGACCGCCAGCATCTCGGCTTCCTGCCCGCGGGAGCCGACAAGTCCCGCGAACTCCCGTATCAGCGGGATGAGCCGTTCCGGCGACGCAGCCATCTCGGCGACGTTGCGGGTCAGCATGGTCTCGAGGACAAGCGGCATCGCATCGCCGACACTGGAGGCCACCGCGGTCCGCAACCAGGGATCATCACCAAACCGCACGGCGATCCCGGCAATGGACGTCACGTCGGACGCGGACAGCTGAAATCCCCCCAGACTCTGCACGCACTGAAACAGCAGACGTGGATCACTCGCGGGATCCGCCAACAGCTCTACCAGTCGATCCCGCAATGCCGGCTGGGACGCGAATCGCAGATCGGCCAGGAGGGCGGCCTGCTCACGAACACGGGGATGCGGATCCTCCAGTGCCACAGCGACGACATCCTCCGACAGAAGCTCCAGGGCATCCAGCAGCCACAGGGCCCGTACTCGCCCCTGAGGAGTCCGGCCGACTCGCGCCAGTTCCCGCAGACGGGGTGCCGTCGTCGAATCCAGCCGTTCCAGGAGGAGTCGCGCTGCTGTTTCACGCAACCAGACGTTTCCCGAGTCGAGATGTGTCACCAGTGTCGGGTTGTCAGCCGACGAAAGACGAGGAGCTCGCATCGTCAGTCGCGGATCCCGGCGCCGGGGCACGATGCGATAGATACGCCCCCGGTCATCACCGTCCGTCAGATCCGACCTGGTCTTCAACTCCTCCGGCATGAACTGGGGATGCTCGATGACGGCCCGGTACATATCGACGACATACAAGGCACCATCCGGGCCGTGCTGCAGGTTAACAGGCCGAAACCATTCATCACGAGTGGCAAGGAACTCCACACCGTCGCGCCCGGGACGTGACGTGAAGCTGGCCCCCAGCGGCGACAAGACGTCCCGATGCACGAGGTTTCCCGTGGGCTCGCAGATGAAACAGTTCCCGCGAAACTCGGCAGGCAGCGCGTGGCCCCGGTAGATCTGCACGCCACACGCGGCCGTGAACTGATTCGCGTGCAGATTGGAGGTCGTCCAGGTGCGACTGATGGGAAACAGCCGGGATTCCTCGCCGGCGGGGGACACATCTTCGTGCACTGCTGTGATCCGCAGTTGCGGATTGCGCGACAGATACCGGTCGGCAAGCACGATGTGCTTGCAGGGGTTGCGATTGCTGCAGACAAATCGGTTGCCCCAGTCATCGAAGCATTGACCAAACTGTCCCACCCCCGTGGTGACGCCGTATTCACCCGTCAGCGGATCGAAGACGAAGTCGAAGTTACTGAGCGAAACCGGGTGATTCCCTTGTGACCCGTCAGCACGAAGGCCGCTCACCTCGCCTCCACGCAACCCACTGGCCACATACACACGGTTGTCGAGCCCCAATGTCGGGTGATTGGCACGCAGTTGTGGATTCTCCTGCTTGAAGCCGCCGAACCATGCCTCCCGGGCGTCGGCACGCCCGTCGCCATCTCGATCCCGCAGAAACACGAGTTCACCATCCAGCGTGACCAAAGCCCCATCCCGCCAGAGCAGCAACCCGGTCGCAAACAGCAACTCGTCGGCAAACGTCACCGGGTTTCCGTAGTGGCCGTCACCATCCTCGTCGGTCAGCACTCGGATCCTCGATCGCGGCGGTTGGCCCTCGGCCGGGCCGAGCGGATAGTCGGACATCTCGACGACCCAGAGGCGGCCCTCCGGATCGAAGGCCATGTCGACCGGGTCGATCACATCCGGCTCGCAAGCCACGAGCTCGATCCGCAGATCCGGATGTAACTCGAACCGGTCCAGCGTGGCCTCGGCCGCAACCGGTCTGCCCGACAGTTCATCAGCCCGAAGTCTGCCGTCAAGGTGCATGCCGACGAGCCCCAGCACGAATGTGCCCAGACACGCACCGATGAGGCGTCGCGGTGATCGCCTCGATTGCCCGCAATCGACCAGACAGTCCCCCCTCGCGGCGGAAGACCTGCTGGTCCCCGGCAAGCCCCGACGGCCAAGCGTCAACTCACTGGATTTCAGAAGCGGCATGACCACCAGTCTCCCGGTATTTTGTCGGCATGGCGCGTCGATCCCGCAACCCGGCCAGCGGCACACACAGTGGCGCGTTGCCTGTCAGGAAAGGTGAAAGAGGCGACGGATGGCATCGAGCAATCCGTGCGGTGGGCCTTCACGGGCTTCGTCACGCAGGGTCTCAAGTGGGGGATGCAGCAACTTGTTGACGATCCGATCGACCGTTCTCGATATCGATTCACGATCGCTGTCCCCGAGATCGGGGAGTTTTCGAAACAGGACTTCCAACTCCTGACGGCTGATGTCGGACCACTGCTCCCGGAGCCGTTTGATGATCGGCCCGGTCGCCTTGTGGTAGATGTCCTGCATGAACCGATCGGTCTCATCGCGGATGATGGACCGGGTGCGCGCGATCTCGCCGGCCCGGGCCTCACGATTCTGCTGACACGTCTGTTCCAGATCGTCAAGATCGTACAGGAAGACGCCGTCATCCACGGTGGCCACGTCAGCCGCGAAGTCGCGCGGGGCCCCCAGATCCAGGATGAACACCGGACGCTCACCAGCCTGCTGGCGCACGCGTCGAAAACAGGCGGCATCGACGATCGGCCGGTCGGCGCCGGTCGTACTCACGATCACATCGGCACGCCCCAGCCAGACCTCAAGCTGATCGTAGGGGGCGGTGTGTCCGCCGAACTCGTCGACCAGTCGTTGCGAGCGCTCGGATGTCCGATTGCAGACGATGATCTCCTGCGCTCCTTCCTTCTGCAGGTACCTCAGCGTTTCTTCAGCCATTTCACCCGCCCCGATGACCAGCACGGTCTTGTCGTCGAAGCGATCGAAGATGTTGCGGCCGAATTCCCCCACCGCCACGCTGGCGATCGAGATCCGTCCCTCAGAGAGACGGGTCTCGGTCCTGACGCGCCGCGAGACCGTCAACGCCCGCTGAAACAGGGCATTGGTCAGTGGACCATTGGCATTCCCCCGCGCGGCCAGTTCGTACGCCGACTTCACCTGGCTCACAATCTGAGGCTCGCCGAGCACCATGCTGTCGATGCTGGAGGCCACTTCGAACAGATGACGGACGGCATCTACCCCCGAACGCTGCAGCAGGTCCTCAAAGAACGCTTCAGCCGGCAGCTGATGAAACTCGGCGAAAAACCGCGCCAGTTCTGCTGAGGACGGCGCGTCGTCAGGGTCTTCCTGCGCCGTGTAGAGTTCGATGCGGTTACACGTGGAGATCACCACATGCTCCGAGTCCGGGAAACGCTGTCTCAGCTCATCGTAGGCGCGCAGCACGTCCTCCTCGGTGGCAAAGGCGAGTCGCTCCCGCACCGAGAGATCGGCTGTTTCGTGATTGCAGTAGACGACCTGCAGATTCATCAGGCGCTTCTACGCTCGAGTCGAACGGGAACAACCTTGCCCACACCGCTTTCGTCAGGCCACGTGCTCCCCAACGTCGGCAGGCCCATCCCTCCGCCCCCCCGACCGTGCACGCCGCCCCGGCTGAATACCTGCAGCACGACAAGTGTCACCAGCAGGAATCCGAACGCCCAGGCAGTCCGCCAGGCGACAATGCGCCCTGAAGGATGACGAGCAACCAGCAGCCACACGAACAGGACCATCATCAACACCCACAGTAACGCGCTGACCAGGATGCTGGCCTCGGTCAGACTGATCGGCTGTGGTGTCTGCTGAGACCGGATCGAAAGTGCCACTCCGATCGCCATGCCAAGCGTCAACACCGGCACAGAAACGATCACCGCCCACCAGTTCCACCGCCCCAGACGTTCGAGGCTGGGGAGTGACAGCCCCCCGCTCCACCCCTGTTTGTGTTTCAATCTGTGGTGTTGCACAAGGTACATCAGGCTGAGCACAAAACCCAGCAGGATCCCCGCCACGCCCAACACCAGAAGCGTGGCGTGGAGCATGCCCCACCCGTGCGCCGCGTTGAGGAGCTGATTCGGCGTGTCATCAACAAACCGGGCTGCGGCCACCAGCGCCAGAACGACCGGCAGCACGAACAACCCGATCCCCAGCGTCCGATCCAGCCCGATGACAAACACGTACATCAGCACGGCCAGCCAGGCGAGCACGAGCAGCCAGTCATGGGTCGAACTGAGCAGCGGCGGCAGGTCCGCCGTGCGACTCCGCACGAGCAGGTACGCCGTGTGAGCCACGAAGCCGGCGACGGCCACCAGCAGCGCGGCCCACTGGTTCAGGGGAATCCGCCGCAGCAGACGTGTCGCTTCGATGCCCAAGGCAACCAGGTAGCTCGCGAAGAAGCACAACAGGGTGACGCGGTCGAGCATGAACAATCAAGTCCCGGAAGGTCACGTACTAGTATACTATAGACGTTGAGCACTGTCGGCGGTCAGCTTCCCTGCTGGCCCGTGTCCCGCCCGGAGCAGGATTTGGCTCTGCGAACGTCGACCCGTGGGGCGGCCTCGAAGCCACCCGGCCCAGTACCGGCCGGCACACACGGGGCTGGCCACTTCCGGGGCTCACCACTTCGACACCCCCCCGAGAGGCCCGACACCGGGCGGACGAGGCGAACCCGCAGCCGCGGCGAGGCTTGAGATGACCCGGCCCGCATGAGAACACCGTATCAGCGGGCCTCGCTCTGCAGGCCGTACTCCTCGATCTTCTTGTGCAGGGTATTGCGGTTAATGCCCAGTCTGGTCGCCGTCTTGGTCTGAGTCCCCTGATTGGCCCGGAGCACTTGCAGGATCAATTCCCGTTCAACCAGCGACGTGACCCGGGCATGGACCTCTTCTTCGCTTTCTCCGCAGCGGGCAAGCGACAGGGCCACCATCTCGGCGCAGAGCGTGTCCAGATCGTGCCGGGCCGACCGTCCCCACTTGACGGGGGCATCGCCGGTCACCTGGGGCGGGAGCAACTCCGGGGTCACCGTATCACTCGTGGCGAAAACGATCGCCCGCTCGATGTAGTTCTCGAGTTCGCGCACGTTCCCCGGCCATCCGTAGGTCTGCAGCATCTTGAGGGCGCCGGGATCGATCTGGGTGACCGACCGACTGTTTTCGACCGCGTACTTGTTGATGAAGAACCGGACCAGCTCGGGGATATCTTCGACACGCTCGCGCAGTGGCGGCAGGTAGACCGGGACGACATTCAGACGATAGTACAGATCCTCCCGAAACGTGTTCTCGTCGACCAGATCGACGAGGTCGCGATTCGTCGCCGCGACGATTCGACAGTCGACGCTGATGGTCCGGGTATCTCCCACCCGCTCAAACTCGCCCTCCTGCAGCACGCGCAGCAGCTTGACCTGCAACTGATAGCTGACCGAGTTGATCTCATCGAGGAAGATCGTCCCTCCATGGGCGGCTTCGAACCGGCCCGTGCGATGGTCGATCGCACTGGTGAAAGCTCCCTTCACGTGACCGAACAGTTCACTTTCCAACAGGCTCTCGCTGAGGGCACCGCAATTGACCCGGATGAAGGGACCGGTCGCCCGGGGGCTCAACTCATGGATAGCCCGAGCGAACAACTCCTTGCCGGTCCCCGTTTCGCCCTGCAGCAGCACGGTCGCCTGACTGGTCGCGACGCGCCGCGTCAGCCGATAGACCTCGCGCATCGCCGCACAATGACCGATCATCCCGACGAGAACAGGCGCTTCGTCAGCGTCCACCTGAGCAGCCACAACTCCCCCAGTCCGCAGGAAATGGTGTCGAGAATAGCACAGAACCGGAGTTCTGCACACATTGTAAGCACCGCGAGAGCTTCGGCAAGCGAGCAGGGCCTGTCAGAGTGGGCAGAACCGGGCTTCAGCCCGAAATGACTGACGGGAAACGAAGCAGTTCTCAAGCAAGTGACATCAGAACGCGCAACCATGCGTCATCCATCTCACTCAACACCCGCAGGTGTCTCAATCACTCGCACGGGGATTTTTCGCTCTCGGGCGGTCGCGACCTTTCCCACTCGAATGGAGAGCACTCCCAGACGGGATTCCGCGGAGACCGACTCCGAATCCACGGAAGCCGGAAGTGGAATCGACCGTCGGAATCGGCCCCGGGGGCGTTCCGACTGGTGGACGCGCTCCCCTTCGGCACGCTCGCCACCCGGAATGGGGGCGATGACCGTCAGCATGTGTCCGGCCAACGTCAGCTCGACCGCCTGCGGATCGACTCCGGGGAGCTCGACATCGATCTGAATGGAGTCTCCCCGCTCGACGACGTCAACAGGAGGACACCAATCGCGTTCCCCCGACCTCAACCCTATGACATCCATGGCCCGTTCGCCCGGGGACCAGTTCGAGCCCAGCCAGCGATCCAACTCCTGGCGCAGCCGCTCCACAGACGAGTTCAGCATCCCTTCGCCAAATGGCAACTGCGCCGACATGAGTTCTTTCCGTCACTGGTCCCCGACAGGCCGCGCATCATCGGAGCTGCTTCGCCGCTCGTCCAGTGTCGCGGGCCCTGAATCTGTTCTCGAACAGCAAGCCGGGAACCGATTCTAATCGGAGTTCACCTGGATTCGACGCGGTTCGGGACGCTCGGCGCGGGGGAGATCCACCTCCAGCACACCGTTGCTCATTCGCGCCCGAATCCGCTCGTGGTCGACTTCTTCACTGAGGATGAAGGACCGGAGGAGATCACAAACGTGATACTCGATGTGCAAAATGCGGGCACCGGCTGGCACCGACGGGTGCACGCGCCCGAACAGTGTCAGCTTGTTGTCCTGTATCTGCAGGTCGAGATTTTCGGAAGTGACACCCGGCAGATCCGCAGCGAGCGTGAGCCCCTCCTCGGTCTCGTAGATGTCAATGGGAGGCGCACAGACCCGCCGCTCAGGCTGAGCAGCAAGGCTGGCAGACCGACCACGCACGGGATTGGCGGGAAGCTGGGATTCGGCAGTCATGGCTGGACTCTCATTGGTCGCCGGTCGATACGGGCACTTGCCGAGGCTGCGCAGATGCCGCCTTGGGCAGATGCACCGTCAGGACCCCGTGGGCCAACTCGGCACGCATCTCATCTTCGTTGAGCCGCTCGGGCAGGGCGAACGTCCGCTCCCAAGGGCCATGCGGGCGCTCATTCCGCCGGTATCTTTCCTCGGCGATGGGCTTGACGGGCCTGCGGTTCCCCTTCATCGTGAGAACTCCGTGAGACACATTCAGCTCAAGCTCCTCCTCTCGAACACCGGGGAGTTCCGCGGTCAGCAAGTACTCAGAATCCAACTCATAAATGTTGACGGCTGGAAACGGACGGCCCATCCGGAACCCTTCCGAATTCAGCGTCCGCACCAATCGGTCTACCTCGCGCTCGAAATCGCGAAAGGCGTCGAACGCGTGTCCCCAGCGAAACAAAGCCATCTTGAGATCTTCGTGAATGCCGTTTTGTCCGCGATCATACCGGGACGATCGCCATCCCGCAGAGATCGCAAACGCTGTGCCGGTCGATCCAGAAACAGCCTGACAAAGACAACACGACCAGCAACATAAGGCTCTATTTGAGAATCACTTGCGACGAGCTCTGGCGTTACGGAACTGTGGTCATTCGTACAGATCCCAGATGCCAGTTTGGCAGTCTCCGGAGGCCCCAGGCCGGAAGGCCGGGGTTCGCTCCTCAAAGGCAGCAGCAGCCCCTGCGGCTGGGAGGATCCTGAATGAACAATACCCTGAATGCCCGTCACGCTGTCTATGCCGGCAGCTTCGATCCGCTCACACTCGGCCATCTGGACATTGTGAAGCGCGGTGCCTCTCTGTTCGATCGCCTGACCGTGGCGATCGGCATCAATCCGGACAAGCAGCCGCTCTTCTCGGCTGAGGAGCGGATCAGCCTGATGCACCTGGTCTTTGCCGATCTCCCCAATGTCGAGGTCGCCTGCTTTGAGGGCCTGACTGTGGACTTCGTTCGCCGCTCCGAGGCGGCGGTGATGCTCCGGGGTGTTCGCACCCTGACGGACATCGAGACGGAATTCACCATGACGCTGGCCAACCGCGCGCTGGCGCCAGGGATCGAGACGGTCTTCCTGATGGCGAGTGAAAAGTACACGCACATCTCCAGCACGCTGATCAAACAGATCGCCCAGATGGGCCAGGACGGCAGTGCAAACCGTCTCCGGGAATTCGTGCCGGCCCCCGTCATTGAGCCGCTCCTGACCAAGTTTCAGCGACACCGTCCCGCCCCAGGCGTCTGAAGACTTGTTCGGCGCAGAGCCGGCATGATCAGGGGGCCCGTAAAGTCTGGGCTATTCCCACTCGATAGTGGCGGGAGGCTTGGAGCTCACGTCGTACACGACTCGATTGACGCCCCGGACGGAATTGATGATCCGGGTTGAGGCCCGCTGCAGCAGGTCGTAGGGCAGCCGCGCCCAGTCGGCGGTCATGAAATTGTCCGTCTCCACCGCCCGGATGGCAATGACATCCTCATACGTGCGTGCGTCCCCCATCACGCCCACAGTCTGCAGAGGCAGGAGCACCGTGAATGCCTGCTGAACCTCGCGATAGAGGCCGCTGGTCTGCAGCTCGTCGATCAGAATTGCGTCGGCCTCACGCAGCGTGGCGAGCCGCGACTCTGTCACGGCCCCCAGGCAGCGGACAGCCAGCCCCGGGCCCGGGAACGGATGCCGCCAGATCAGATCTTCGGGAAGCCCCAGTTCCAGCCCCAGACGACGGACCTCGTCCTTGAACAGGTCGCGGAGTGGTTCGATCAGCTCGAAACCCAGTTCCTTGGGCAGCCCGCCAACGTTGTGGTGGGACTTGATCGTGGCTGCAGTCCCATCGGCGGCGGCGCCAGACTCGATCACGTCGGGATACAGAGTCCCCTGTGCGAGAAAATCGGCCCGGGGAATGGACTCGGCCTCCTTGCGGAACACCTCGATAAAGACCCGGCCGATGATGTGACGCTTCTCCTGCGGGTCCGAGACGCCCTCCAGTGCGTTGAGAAACCGCTCGCGGGCATCAACGACATGCAGATCGGTGCGAAAATGCCCGCCGAATTCCCGACGAACCTGTTCCCGCTCTTCTTTCCGCAGGAGTCCATTGTCCACAAAGATGCACGAGAGCTGTGAACCGATCGCCTTGAACAGCAGGGCCGCCGTTACCGACGAATCGACGCCTCCCGACAGGCCGCAGATGACCCCCGCCGATCCCACCCGGGCCCGAATCCGCGCGACTTCCTCGTCGATGAACGACGTAATCCGCCACGTTCCCCGGCAGCCGCAGACGTCGCGGACGAAATTCCTCAGCAGTTGCGTGCCGAACTGCGTATGGGTCACCTCCGGGTGAAATTGCAGACCGTACAGCGGCTTGGTTCGATGGCGAATCGCCGTGTTGGCACAGGTCGCCGTCGTTGCCAGTGTGTCGAAATGGGCCGACAGACCCTCGACTTGATCACCATGGCTCATCCAGACAACGGATTCCTCCGGCACGCCATGCATCAGGGGATCGCTGCTGTGGATGTGACAAGGCGTATGCCCGAACTGACGCGATTCGCCCGGCAGCACTTCACTCCCCTCGGCCCTGCAGATGAGTTGCATCCCGTAGCAGATGCCCAGGATGGGGATGCCTTGGTCGAACAGGGCCGGGTCCGGCTGCGGGGCGCCGTCTGCGTACACGCTGGCAGGACCGCCCGAGAGGATCAGGCCACGGGGTGCCAGTTCGCGAACGCGCTCAGCGGTAATGTCATGCCTCACCAACTGGCAGAAGACATTCTGCTCCCGCACTTTTCGGGCAATGAGCTGGGCGGTCTGAGACCCGAAGTCGAGGACGAGCACCAGCTCGTCGCGGCCCGATGTGGTTCCTGTCGTGGCACTGGCCTGCGAGTTCACGCTACCCTCCAAAAACAACAGACCGCGACCCTGATTCGCGGGGCCGCGGACAGCAAGCCGTCATTCTAGTCTCGGCAGCGCGGAATACAATCGCCGCCTGCCGGGTCTCGCGATCCCCAGGGTCGATTCGCTGTCTCGATGCCGCCGACCAGCGCGTCCCGGTTGATGTTCCCCGGATGTCGCACTACAACGGGCTTGAGTTCCTCGGGTCTGACTGACATGCCACTCACTCTTACGGTTCGTACGCCTTCGTCGATCCCGCTCGAAGTCGATAGCGTGCGTCTTGAGATCGTGCGCTCTCAGTCACTGGCAGATGTCGCCAGGACCCTCGTCTGGCGCGGCAACCGACAGGTCGAACTCGGCGAGTTCTTCGACATCGCCGGCAGCGCTCAGGATGACGAGGCACTCGTCTGGCGTGGAGACTGCTCACGCGTGAAGCTCATCGGAACTCACCTGGCCTCGGGATCCATCCGCGTCGAGGGGGACGCCGGCATGCATCTCGGAGCGGAGATGAAGGGCGGCGACATCCTCGTGGAGGGAAATGCTGGCGATTGGGTCGGGGCCGAGATGCACGGCGGCAAGATTCGCGTGCAGGGGAACGCCGGCCATCTCATCGGGGCAGTCTACCGTGGCGGACGCAAGGGCATGACTGAGGGCGAGATCCTCATCCACGGCAATGCCGGCAACGAAGTGGGAGTCTGCATGCGTCGCGGTCTGATTGCCATCGGGGGTCGGGCGGGCGATGCCGCCGGTGCGGGGATGATTGCCGGCACGATCTTCGTCTTTGGCGAAGCCGGGATCCGGAATGGAGCCGGGATGAAGCGCGGCACCATCGGCCTGTTCGGAACGGAAGTGGTCCCCGAGATTCTGCCCACGTTTCGTTACGCCTGCACCTACCGGCCAACGTTTCTGCGCGTGTACCTGCGCTACCTGCAGCAAAGAGACTTCCCCGTCCCTGCCGAGTGCCTGAACGGAGCGTACCAGCGTTTCTGTGGCGACCTGCTGGAACTGGGCAAGGGAGAGATCTTCACGAGGGTCGCCTGAAGTGACCAGTTCCGCAGAGATTGCTCGCCACACGTCGTCGCCGACGCTCTGTAACATCTCCCACCGACTGCGTCATTTCGCGGAACGGCAGCCCGACGCAGCGGCCACAATCGAGGTCGCGCACCGGGATCGTCAGGGAAACTACTCCTACCGAGCCTGGACGTTCCGGGACCTCGATGAAGAGAGCGACCTGCTGGCCCGGGGTCTGCAGGACATGGGTGTCGATCCCGGCATGCGGATGGTGCTGTTCGTCCCCTTCAGCCGGGAGTTCATTGCCCTGACCTTCGCCCTCCTCAAGCGGGGTGCGGTCGTTGTGCTCATCGACCCGGGGATGGGGCGCGGCAATGTGTTTCAGTGCCTGCAGGATGTCGATCCGGACGGATTCGTGGCTGTCCCGGTGGTGCACGCGGTACGCATCGCCCGACGTGCGCTGGTTCCCCGGGCGAGACGGAATGTCACCGTCGGACGTCGCTGGTTCTGGGGGGGACGCACTTACGACCAGCTACGATCCGCCAGTCCCGGTCGCATCGAGGTTGCCCCCACCCGGGCGAACGACCCGGCAGCGGTCATCTTCACCAGTGGCAGCACCGGCCCTCCCAAGGGAGTGCTCTACGAACACGGAATGTTCGATGCTCAGATCGACATGATCCGGGACCACTATGCGATCGAGCCGGGATCCGTGGATCTCGCAGGGTTTCCGCTGTTCGGACTGTTCGACGCCTGCATGGGCGTCACCACCGTGATCCCGGACATGGATCCCACTCGACCGGCCAGTGTGGATCCGGAACGGATGGTCCGGCACATCCGCGACCAGCAGGTGACCCAGGCCTTCGGCTCACCGGCCTTCTGGAACCGTGTCAGCCGCTACTGCGTCGACGAACATCTCACACTGCCTACGCTCACGCGGGCGCTGTCGGCGGGCGCACCTGTTGCGGTGCCCATCCTCCAGCGAATGAGCAGCATCCTGGCGAGCCCCGGGGCCGACCTTTTTACACCGTACGGTGCCACCGAGAGCCTGCCGGTCACGTCCATCGCGCGCGGGAAGTCCTGGAGCAAACCGCCGAGTTCACCCGGCAGGGGTGTGGGACGTGCGTCGGTCGCCCGTTTCGACACGTCGACATCCGCATCATCGCCATCAGCGACGATCCCATCGAGACCATGGCCCAGGCCGAGGAGTTGCCCGCGTCACACATCGGCGAGATTATCGTCCGCAGCCCCTCGGTCACGCGCGAGTACTTCCACAGTCCGGAAGCCACGCGATTCGCCAAGATCGCAGACGGCGAGACGTTCTGGCATCGCATCGGAGACGTGGGGTACCTCGATTCTGCGGGGCGTTTGTGGATGTGTGGCCGCAAGGCTCACATCGTGCAACCGGTGACGCAAGCTGGGACAGCCGCGGAACCATCGCGGTTCCGCAAGATGCAGTGGACGGCTGGCGACCGGCAACATGCGGTCGACTTCCACCAGGGCTACCTCTTCACCGTCTGCAGCGAGGCGATCTTCAACGAGCATCCGAGGGTGTACCGATCCGCGTTGGTTGGCGTAGGTGCGAAGCCCCGGCAGCGACCGGTCATCATCATCGAAACAGAAGCGGGTCAGTTTCCGGACAGCGCGACCGAGGCGGAACAGCTCCGGAGAGAATTGCTCGACCTGGGAGCCGCCAGTCCGCTGACTGGCGGGATTGACACGGTTCTGTTTCATCGCTCGCTTCCGGTGGACACGCGACACAATGTGAAGATCAACCGCGAACAACTTGCGGTGTGGGCGACACAGCAACTGGTGGACGAATGACATGCACGTCCTGGTGACGGGAGGCGGAGGTTTCCTTGGGCGGTACATCGTCGAACAGCTGCTGGGTCGCGGCGATCGGGTTGGCAGTTTCAGCCGTCAACGCTATCCGGCCCTCGAGGCGCTCGGCGTGGAATGCCGACAGGGGGATCTGCGGGATCCAGCTGCCGTCCGCGAAGCCTGTCGCGACGTCGATACCGTCTTTCATGTGGCTGCTCTTCCCGGTATCTGGGGACCGCGTGAGCTGTTCTTCGATATCAACGCCGAGGGGACCCGCAACGTCATCACCGCCTGCCAGGCAGAAGGGGTGACCCGGCTGATCTACACCAGCTCGCCCAGCGTGGTGCATGACGGCCAACCCCACGAGAATGCCGATGAGTCGCTCCCCTACCCGCAGACTTACCGGGCACACTACCCGCACTCCAAGGCGGTGGCCGAACAGGCGGTGCTGGCCGCCAATCAGCCGGGACACCTGCTCACGGTCGCGCTGCGTCCGCACCTCATCTGGGGTCCACGGGACAATCATCTGATCCCTCGCCTGATCGCGCGGGCGAAAACCGGACGACTGCGACGTGTCGGCAGCGGACGGAATCTCATCTCGGTCACGTACGTTGAGAACGCTGCCGTGGCGCACCTGCAGGCAGCCTCGGCCCTCGTCGATGGCTCACCTGTGGGGGGGCAGGCCTATTTCATCAACGACCCTGAGCCGGTCAACCTCTGGAACTGGGTCAACGATCTCCTCGGCCGAGCGGGCCTCCCACCCGTGACGAAATCGATTTCGGCGACGACGGCACGCAGTGTCGGCCGCCTGCTGGAATGGGTCTATGGCGGTCTGCGCCTGGAAGGCGAGCCCCCCATGACCCGCTTCCTCGCCGCCGAACTGAGCGAGCATCACTACTACAGCATCGACAGAGCCGAAGAGGACTTCGGATACGAACCGCTGGTGAGCATGGACGAGGGGCTGCGCAGGACGGAGCCGGACCTCCGCCAACTGGCGGGCGATCCCCGATAGCCCCTCAACAGATCTCCAACCGGAGTCAGCCGGGTAGCCGGCCTGCGACGTGGGTCGTCGGTCCCGGGGGGGCGACCCCGTTTCGCCCGACATGCTGGACTCGCCCCTGATGTCGATCGGCGACAACCGGCATCGGTGGGGTGTCGGCGGGCTCTGCAGGGTCGTGGGTCATGACCCATTCGGAAGTGTCCGCCGGCCGGCCGTGCCGGTTGACGTCGCGAACCGCCCGCACGAGATTCACGATCAGCTGCACGATCCCCGCGGCCAGCAGCAGAGTGAAGAACATCAGGCTGGTCGTCGCAACGACCCATGGCGACCAGCGAGACAATCCAGCCATCGCGAGGCCAAAGGCAGCCAGCAGCGCCTTGAACTCGGTCGGTCCGAACGCGGCCAGAGTGAACTCACCGATCAGCTTCGCCCGGATGTTCGTCAGCACAGCGGTCGCGTACAGGCAGATGACTGCCGCCAGTCCCATCCCCAGTTGTCCAGTGGCCAGCACCAGACCGACCAACCAATACGAGAAAGACAGGGGATCCAGAAAGTGGTCGAGCAGTTCTCCACCGTTGCGACACTGCCCGGTCCGCCGGGCATGCGTCCCGTCGAAGACGTCGGCAACGTGATTGCCCACGATGCCGGCGGCTGCGAGCAGCCCCCCCCACCAGGTAGTTGTGCAGAAGGCCAGACCCACCGCGCCGGCAATGGCACTGAGATGACCGATGAGCACGATGCCTTCCGGTGGAAGGCTCTGAGGGATACGCAAACTGTCGTACCGTGACTTCAGCGGGACCGTCACCCAGGGATCCAGCAGGCTGTGGGACACACGGGCCGTCATGAGCGGGTCTCCTGATCCTGGATGGCATACGACCGATTCGAGCGGATTCTGACTGATGAGGCGGGCTCTCGGGGGAAATATCACGCGATGCGCTGCAGGCTCTCGCAGAGGGGCGGCGATTCCGTCGGCGACGCTGGCAATCGCGGACTATTGAACTTAGTCTGAGATCCGTTGGGCGCGATTCCGTGCTGTTATCGTGGGCATCGGGACCATGATGCAGCCGACTTCGGCCAGAGACTCCCTTTCCCCGCAGTACACATCTTTGAGAGCCATGAACAGAATTCAGAAAGCACAGCAGCCTTGGCAGGCGGTCATCATCGCCATCGCGTCCCTCGTGGGTCTGGTGGTCGGCCCCACGGCACTCCGGGCGGACAACTCGGATGCCGTCGTGGTCGTGGAGGGAAAGGTCGAGCAGGTCTTTTCCAGCCCGGCCCAGTCACGGTACGACTTTCTCGTGCACCTGAACGTTCTGCGATCCGAGGTGCGTCGACAGGCCCCCGCGGGGGTCAACGTCCGATTTCCCGCCCCGGGAGAGCAAGTGTATGTACACGTGTCCCAGCTCCCCGGCGGGCGCCAGCCGGCTGCGAACGAGCCCAACGTGATCGACTCGAAGATCCCCCAACCGGGAAGCACGATTCGGGCCTATCTGGTCCCGCGCTCGAGCGGGGTGTGGACGGGAGCTTCGTCGCAATGGTTCGACACGACGGTTGCCGCCCCGGCTTCCGCAACACCTTCAGCGAGTAGCCAGCCTTCGCCACAGGGACCGGTCTGGGAAGAGGCCACTGCCACCAGCAACCTGGGCATGACGACCCAGGCAGCGCAGATGGAGGGAAAGGTCGTGCTCAAGGTCACCAGCGTCGATCCGAGTGGGCCTGCACGCACCGCCGGACTGGAAGTCGGCGACGTGATCATCGGGGTCAACCGGGCCCCGTTGTCTAACCCCAACCAGTTGGAGCAACTGGCGACTCAGCAGGATGAGCTGCCGATCGTGGTGGTCGACGTCAACTCGGGTCGGACCGCACAGGTCTCCCTGAAGGTCGACCCGAACAGTGTCGGGAGTGCGCCCTCTTCGCCCGGCACCGCGCCGGAGCCCGAAGCCCCGTCGCTCGGGATCTCCGCAGAGCAGGTGCGTGTTGGATTTCGCACAGCCCTGAAGGTCCTGCGGGTGGAACCCGGGACCCCCGCCGCTGAGGCCGGTCTGGAACCGGGTGACCTCATCGTCGGTGCCAATGGAGCAGCGATCACCAGCCCTGCTCAGCTGGGAGCCGCGCTCCGCAAGAGCGGCGGTACAGTCACCCTCACGATCCGCGACGTGAACACCGGCAAGGATGTTCCGGTCGAGGTCAAGCTTCCGAATGCCACGGTCGCCAACCCGCTGCCAGACTCTCTGCCGCACCTGCCGACCGGCGGCACGAGTGGCAGCATGGGGGTGGTCACTGAACTGGCGTTCTACAACGTCGAAGCCGCCGTCCGGATTACCGAAGTCGTACCCGGCAGCCCTGCAGATCGCGCCGGACTGACTCCGGGGCTGATCATTCTGCAGGCGAACGGGAAGCCGGTCCTGCATCCCAACGAACTGTCGGAACTGGAGAGATCAATGGGTGGGCAGACGGTCCGACTGACGGTCGTCG
The DNA here is from genome assembly GCA_963715185.1 of uncultured Planctomycetaceae bacterium. Taxonomy (GTDB): domain Bacteria; phylum Planctomycetota; class Planctomycetia; order Planctomycetales; family Planctomycetaceae; genus CAVPPT01. The sequence continues at coordinate 481,513 of CAVQRG010000001.1, read as the reverse complement.
ATCCGAACAGCGGACGTAAAGGGACCGCCGACGTCCCCCTGTGATCGGCGCGAGAGGCGTCAGAACCCGAGAAGCGAGGGGGAGTCGCTACGAACCGTAGCGACTCCCCTTATTTCCTCTGACCCATCCCCGGGCGTTCAGACATCACACACCCGGACGGCCTGCGAGAGTCCCTCCCAGGCATCGCGGGTTGGAATGAACTCCTGCCCGACATACCCCGGGTAACCCAGATCCACCAGCGTCTGCATGACGGCCCGGTAGTTGATCTCCTGCGTGTCGTCCAGTTCACCACGACCGGGGTTGCCGGCCGTATGGATGTGGCCGATGTGAGGATAGTGCTGCCGCAGGCGTCGAATGACATCCCCGTTCATGATCTGGACGTGATAGATGTCGAAGAGCAGCTTGAACCGCTCGGAGCCGACGCGCTGAATGATGTCGATGCAGTACTCTGTATCGTCACCCTGATAGCCCGGGTGCCCCTTCATCGGGTGCGTGTCGTCCCTCGTGTTGAGCATCTCGAGGCACAGCGTGACTCCACGATCCTCGGCCAGCTTCACGATCTCCCGGAAGAAGGCCACGCAGTTCTCAGCCCCTTCCTCCCGGGACAGGCCATCCGCGAAACCGGTGAAGGTGATGACCCGTTCGACGCCATGGTCCGAGGCCGTCTGGATGCGTTGCGTCAGCTGCTCCCGACAGAAGTCCCAATTCTCGCGGTGATTGGGTCCCTGTTTGAACCCGTGCCCTCCGGACGCGATCGCACAGGTCAGCCCGTGATCCTGCATCAGCGGCCAATGCTCGGGGTCGATCAACTCGATACTCTGGCAACCCAGCCGCACCGCCACCTCGCAGAACTCCCGAATGTCGGGCCAGGCGGACTTGTAGCACCAATGAACCAGAGACTGCTTGAGGCGGCCGTTGGTGACGACGGACTCGTCGGCGACCAGACGTCCGTGGGGCAGCAGCGTTGCGGCCCCTACACCCGCAGCAGCCTGCAGAAGCCGGCGGCGATCGAGGGGGACAGCAGGATGCAGGTCAGCAGGCATGAGAGTCTCCTGAGAAACACACCGAAACGGGGAGGCGGGGCACGCAAAAACGACGGAAAACAGGGCCTGTCGCCGACCGCGGGTCGGCTCCCAACCCCGACGGGTCTTCGCTTGAATTGCGAAGCGGGGATGAATAGCATGATCGCGTCGCGCGGGTCGAGTTTATCAGATCGGCGGTCTATTCGCCTTCCTGGCGCCTGTTCAGGAAACGTGACCAGATCACAGGGACGGTGGTCGACTAATCGGGCTGCGTAAGACAGTGGGAGAAGTGGTGTTCGAACTGTTTGATCGCTAAAGTTGTCATGACTCCACGACGACCTTGCCGATGATCCAGTGCGGACAGACCTCACATCTGTCATGTTCACCGAACGAACAGGTTCGGCGAGATGGCGCCGTAGCCAAGTGGCCTAAGGCGACGGATTGCAAATCCGTTATTCCCCGGTTCGAATCCGGGCGGCGCCTCTGTGCGGATCGGAACCTCGATGAGGACCGCCCCGTCTCTCAGCGCTCAGTTGTCGCATAACCACTTCGCATCGACCAGTTGGTCTTGGTCGTGCCGATTGGGGTTCCGGCGACGCTCGCGCAGATGCTGCCTCCCCTGGTGGGTTGGTCAATGTCTCTCCGCGTGGCGGCCGATGAAGGTGGTCAGCGGAACGTACTGCGCATGGGCCTTGCCCGGACGGCCTCCGCTTTAGAAGCTACGAACTACAGCCTTCTAGTGGAGAATCACTATGCCAGAATCTGTTCCGGTCTCTTCCGTTGGCCGACGTCATTCGCCGAAACTGGCCATCGCCTGCCTGTTGCTGACCGGACTGGTCTCGGTGTGCGCCGCCGAACCACAGATCGCCGCTCGCATTGAGTCGGTCCCCTCCCAGAATCCCCTGCTGCCCGCCCTGAAGATGGCCAACCAATGCCTTTCGGCCATGGATGAGATCAGGGACTATGAGGCGGTCTTCGTCAAGGAGGAACGCCCGAACGGCCAAGTGGTCCATTCCAAGATGCTGATTCGCTTTCGTGAAGAACCGCTGAGCGTTTACCTCAAGTACGTCCAGCCCAATGCCGGCCGCGAAGTCATCTACATGGAAGGCCGCTACAGCAATCAACTGCAGGTCCACGAAGCCGGTGTCGCCTCTCTGCTGGGGACCATTTCACTCGACCCGAACGGCTCACTCGCCATGGGCGAGAGCCGCTATCCCATCACCATGATCGGGATGAAGAGGATGGTCATTCAACTGATGGAGCAATGGCTGGAGGACACCACCCATGACGAGGTCGTCGTCAAGTTCTATCCCCAGGCCAAGATGGGTGAGCGGGCGTGCGAAGTCATCGAAGTCACACACCCCGTCCACAAGCCAGGTGTGACGTACCACAAGACCCGTCTCTATCGCGACAAGCAGACCCAGCTCCCCGTTCGTGTCCAGGAATACGGATTTCCGGCGACTGCAGGGGCCGAGCCACCCCTGGTTTCGGACTTCACCTACCTCGATGTGAAGACGAACGTGGGCATGACCGACGATGATTTCGACACCAACAACGATCGCTATGGGTTCTAGCAGGCAGTCGGAAGAAGTTGCTCCCGGCGTCAGCCGAGCCCTTTCGGCGACGCCGCAGGACTACCAGAGGTCGCTTGTCGCCCGAGGTCGCATCCAGCTCTCCAGGGCGATTCTCAGCTTCCGCGGAGTCGAGAGCCGGATGCGGTCGCTGTAGACATCGTAGTTTCGCGCTTCGATGCTCGTCAGCAGGCCGCCATAGATCCTCAGCATGGCGGTCAGAATCGGCCGACCGGGAGGATCCACAAGTCCACGCAGTTCGGCGCCGCAGCTGTAGTAGTCTCGTGCCCGTGCAACCTGGAAGCGCATGAGCTCACGGAAGCGTTCATCTCGAACGCGCGTGCGGATGTCGTCCGGTGAGTACCCGAAGCGCTGCAGCTCGTCTTGCGGCAGGTAAACGCGCCCCATATCCGCGTCTTCCGCCAGATCGCGCAGGATATTGGTCAACTGAAAGGCCCGGCCGCAGTCGGCGGCGAGTTGCGGTGCCGCAGGGTCACTGAATCCCCAGATGTGAATGCAGCACATCCCCACGGCCCCCGCAACGTGGTCACAATAATCCGAGAGTTCTGCAAAGTCGGCGAACCCCGTGGGATGCAGGTCCATCTCCACCCCCGCGATGACCGCCCGAAGATGATCGGGCGGAATCTGGTGGCGATGGACCACGTCGGCGAGCGCGGGCAGAATCTGATGCGCTGAGCACTCTCCCTCCAGCGCCGCCTGCAGGGCATGCCTCCACGAAGCCAGGGCCGCAGCACGCTGGGCCACCGAGCGAGTGGCGTCATCCCCGAGATCGTCGGTAACCCGCATGAAGGCGTACAGAGCGCACATGTCGCGCAACAAGGGACGCGGGAGCGTCAGAAAGCTGAAGTAGAAGTTGCGTCCCTTCCGACGTGCGAGTCGGCGACACTCTCGAAAGGAGTCAACGAGCTGTGGATCCATGCGTGGGGACTGACCAAGGGTAAGACTGCTTCAGCCGGGGCGGCCCCCGGCCAGCGTCCGACGCAGGCGACGTCGCAATACCGATGCGATGCTGAGGAGAAACAGGACCGCGAACCGTCCCGGACTGACGACGGGACGCTGATCCCAGACGCAGTACCGGATCGTCCCAATCTCGTCGAGAATCTGCAACCCGCCACGAATGAACAGTTCCACGTCGACCTGGACCCGCCCCTCAAGAGAATCGACGAGGGGCCAGCCGGCCACGAGGTACTCGCGGGCGCGGTCGACTTCGAACGTCATGAGGTCCACGAATGCCTGATTGGTGACGCGCCGGGAAAGATCGCCGTCCGTGTAGCCGAACCGTTCCCGATCTTCCCGCGGGAGATACACACGGCCGATTTCGGCATCACGGGCCACATCCTGCCAGAAATTCGCCAACTGCAACCCGGTACAGATCGAATCCGAACAGACGAACCGCGCTGGGCTCGGGGCCCGGCAGAGGTAGAGCACCAGGCGCCCGACGGGGTTTGCACTTCTGCGGCAGTAGTCTTCCAGCTCGGTAAACGTGGCGTACTCCGTCACCCGCTGATCCTGCTCAAAGGCAGAGATCAGATCCCGAAAGGGCTCACTCGGGATCGCGAACTCGCGAATCGTCTCCGCGAGTGCAACGAACACCGGGTGTTGAGTCCGTCCCCCGTAACAGTCAGCCAGCTCTTCGCGCCACCACGACAGCAGTTCCAGCGCCCGCTGACGGTCGCCGGTCTCGTCGCCGAGATCGTCCGCCCAGCGGCAGTATGCATAGATATTGCAGAAATGCTGACGCAGTGCCGCCGGGAGCAGGCGAGACGCCACCGGAAAATTCTCGTAATGCGTCTCTGCGAGCTGCCGCGTGTAAGCCTGTGCCTGCTCCAGCGTCAGCAGAGCCGTCGACGGCGCTCCTGGCCCCCACACATCCAGCTTGTCGATGACTCCGGTCATGCCGAGAGGATCGAGAGATTGTCGGGTCCCGTCAACCTCGGGCCGGGAGACCCGCGCGAAGTGACCCCGGATTCTGAGGGAACCCGGGGTCACCTGCAGATTGTCGCGCTCGCCTCGACTAGCAGTTGTAGTACAGGTCGAACTCGAACGGATGCGGACGCAGCCGAACCGGATCGATCTCGTTCTCGTACTTGTAGTCGATGAACGTCTTGATCAGGCCTTCGCTGAAGACATCTCCCTTCGTCAGGAACTCGTGGTCCCCACGCAGCGACTCGAGTGCCTCGGACAGTGACTTCGGCGCCACGTTCGTCTGGGAGAGCTCCTCGGGGGTCATGTCGTAGATGTCGCGATCGAGCGGCTCGCCCGGGTCGATCTTGTTCTGAATGCCGTCGATCATCGCCATCATCAGGGCGGTGAACGACAGGTATCCGCAAGCGGACGGGTCAGGACAGCGGAATTCGACCCGCTTGGCCTTGGGGGACCCGGAATACATCGGGATGCGGCAGGAAGCCGAACGGTTCCGCTGGCTCATCGCCAACGTCACCGGAGCCTCGAAGCCGGGAACCAGCCGGTGGTAGCTGTTGACCGTCGGTGCCGACAGGGCGATGAGCGCCCGACCATGCTTCAGGATGCCACCGATGGCGTGCAGAGCCAGCTCGGACATCCCGGCATAGCCGTCGCCTGCCATCAGCGGCTTGTCACCCTTCCACAGCGAGATGTGGGTATGCATACCGCTGCCGTTGTCTTCGAAGACCGGCTTGGGCATGAAGGTGGCCGTCTTGCCGTATCGCTTGGCGACGTTCTTGATGATGTACTTGTACCACAGGAACTGATCCGCCATTTTCAGCAGCGGCTCGAACTTCATGTCGATCTCGCACTGACCGGCGGTCGCCACCTCGTGGTGATGGGCCTCGACCACGATGCCGATGCGGCGCATCTCGTTCACCATCTCGGTCCGCAGGTCCTGCATCGTGTCGGAAGGACTGACGGGGAAGTATCCCCCCTTGTAGCCGACCTTGTGACCCAGGTTGCCCCCCGGTTCGCTGCGCCCGGTATTCCAGGCGGCCTCGGACGAGTCGATCTCGTACATGCCGCCCCGCTGCGTCGACGAGTAACGCACATCGTCGAAGACGAAGAACTCCGGCTCCGGACCGATGTAGCAGCTGTCAGCAATTCCGGTCGACTGCAGATAGGCGATGCCCCGCTTGGCGACACCGCGGGGATCCTTGTGATAGACCTCCTTGGTGATCGGATCGACGATGTCGGCGATGACGCTGACAGTCGGCTCGATGAAGAACGGGTCGAGCCGAGCCGTGGACGGGTCCGGAACGGCCAGCATGTCGGATTCGTTGATCGCCTGCCATCCGCGTACCGACGAGCCGTCGAAGCCCATCCCATCCTCGAAGGTCCCGTCGTCGAACATCTCGATGGGATACGAGCAGTGCTGCCAGATGCCGAAGATATCGCAGAATTTCAGGTCGACCTGCTGCGCGCCATGCTCCTTCGCGAACTCGAAGAAGTGCTTGGGCGTGTCCCCCTTCGGTACGGAGTTGCCGCTGGACTTGGAATTTGACATTGACTTCAATCTCCTCAGAGAACCATGTTTGCGAGGCGGCTGCACGGCTCAAGGAGCCAACATCTGGTCGGCTCTCATCCCGTCAATTCATGCCCTTCCTCAAACGACGAATGGGGCACCATGCCCGCATTCTGAGCACCCGTGCTCACCGGGGGCGCATGTCACCCCAGTCAGCATCCTGAAAACCGGCAAATTCAGCAGGTTTCCTTGCCCCAGCACATATGGCAATGTCCGTGCCAAATTCGCCGACACGATAATCGCATTGCGGCGCGGATGCCATGCATCGGCGCAAGATTCCTGCCACCACCCACCCCGCGATTCCCTCAACGGACATGACGGCCGTCTTCGCGCAGGATTCGGTCACATCCCGGGACGTGCGGGCAACGACGGCCCGCGGATGGCCGCGGCCGGTGCTGGTTGACCGTCAACCCTGACCGCCAGAATGCCCAGAGCCTTGTCGGTGTGACCGGGACGCATCACGATTCGCAGCGCGTCGGTTCGCAGATCGCGCGGTACACCCCAGCTGTATCGGTCAGCCTCAATCGGCAGCGGCGATGCCTGGGTCGCCACAACCTGCCATCCGTCAGAGGTTTCCTGCTCGAGATGCCACACGGCGGGCGGGTCGATGCCCGCGTCATCGTCGTACCAGTAGACGCCGACCCGATCGATCCGCATTGGCTCATGGAACTCGATTTCGACCCACTGCTCCTGACCCACCTGCGGCCAACTCGTCCAGCGACGAATCGATGTGTCGGCTGACGACAGCGGCTCGTGCGGAAAGCGGATGGCCTGGACGGTGTCTCCCGTCCAGGTGTGAGAGGCCCGCACCGACGCGAACTTCAGTTCTTCCTCGGTGTACAGTGCCGTCACGGGCAGGTCTTCCTGACGCACCCAAGGGAAGGCGGCGACTCGCAGGATGGTCGCTCCGTAAGGGATCAGCGTGATCGCATCCATCCGGGCGTCATCCGTGATCGGGACCGGACTCAGCGGTGGGGGTGCGGCGGAGTTGCGATACACGTGCCAGTCCGGAAGCCGCACACCACGGGTCCTGAGCTTCACGGGTGAAGACTCACGTGTCCACGGGTTGTCGGGGATTGCATCGGCGACTTCAAGACGGACGGCGGTCTCCGGTGCATTGGCCACCCGACCGGGCAGTGCATAGTTCCATGCCGACCTGGGCCGGGCCTCCCGGTAACCGCGATGCATGGCCGTGGGCGGAACACCTTCGGGTCGTGGCTCGACGACCTCACTCCACTCCGGTTCCACGTCGAGCGCGTAGACGAGAGGCCCCCGCTCGATCGACTTCGATCGGGCAAACCACGTCGAGCTGCGAACTGGCATCGGGAAGCGCAGGTCAACCGTATCACCATCCTTCCATTCGCGATCGATGACGTGCACCGAACCGGCCTCCACGTTTGGGATGCGTTCCCCGGCAACGACCAGTTCCGTACCTTGAGACCAGCCGGGAATCCTCAGGTGAAGCGGGAAGCGGACCACCCGGTCAGTGGACACATCGATCGTAGTGCGTTCCTGGAAGGGGTAGCCCGTCTTCATCTGCAACGTGACGGTCACGCCGTCTGCCACCCTGGCGGTCACGCTCGATGGCGCGTAGCACACCGCCGCCAGGCCGCCGTCACGAGACGCCATCCACAGATGCTGGACAAACTTCGGCCACCCCTGATGCAGGTTGCAGGTACAACAGGGATAGCCCTGGAGCAACCCGTACACCAGTCGATCGCCGCCGTCGTTGAAGAAGTCACGCTCACCGAACGTCACCTGCACCTGATTGGCCTGCTGAAAATACTGCCGCGTGTTGTGGTCCGCAGAGCATTGCGTCGGCAGTGCGTTGAAGGCCACGCGTTCCAGCCGATCACCATGAGCCGGATCGCCCGTGATCTCAAACATCTTCTCAAGAGAAAACATCATCTCGACGGCACTGCAGAGTTCGCTGCCCCGATCCGGAGCGTCGCCGTGCAGGCCTTCATCACCGCCGTACAGGCCGTGCGGTTGCCCATGAAAGGCACGAATGTCGGCGAAGGCATTCTCGATCGCCGCGAGATGCCGCGAGTCCGGATCCTGCTGCCAGCGGATGAGGGGGGTCTTGATCATCTGGGCGAGATTCACGCAATGCAGCCCCTCACCCTGATCGATGCGGTGAGTCACGCGGTTTTCACGCCCGGGACTCAACCACTCGGTCACCGGCACCGTTTGTTCGTGCAGGAGTTCGGCCAGGTCCAGCAGGAACTTCTCTCCGGTGACGTTGTACAGCCACAGCACCACCATCAGGTTGTCCCCCCCGCGCTGGGCCGCCCACCACGAACCGCTGTGGGGGTTCTGCGGATCGTGCAGCGGGTTCTGCGGCAACTCCTGCAGTTGAAAGCGAAAGTACTTTGTGAGGCAGTCGACCACACGCGGGTCACCCGTCGCCAGGTAATGCTGTTGCAGGATCTTGAGCATCACCATGCGCGGCCACCAGTCGCCCGGCTTGTGGATCTGCGCGCCCTGCGGTGGTGGCTGCGTGCGTGCTGCGTCCGGCAACTCGCGTGGTCCGATCTGGCCACTCTCACGCTGATTCGCAAGAGTCCATTCGATCCACCGCATGGCTTTCGCCTCGAGGGCTTCATCTCCGAGCAGGATGGCGAGCGGATACAGTCCGTCGATCCAGTACGGACCGCGTTCCCACGTGTCACCGTCCCCGCCGAGCCAGGCATTGCGCGGGCCACAGACTTCGGGGTACCACTCATCGAGATGCCCCGTCATGCCCCCGGCCATTCTGCGTAGCTCGTCGCGCAGCCAGCCTGCCGGTTTGATGGCCCCCAGCGGCAACTCGGAATACGGCTTCTCGGCCAGAGGGGGGCGATTGAAGGGATAGTCGTTCGACGGCGCTGGCTGCTCGCCATCAGCCACTGCTACGAACGCCAGCGTCAGGCCCGAAACGAGCGCAAGCGAATGGACGAGAGTGGAGACAAAGGCCTTCATGACGTGCACCCCGCGAGTGCCTGGCTGGTATGAGTTGCGCACCCGTCATGCTAACAGCTCGTCGACTCGCGTGACACTTCTGCGACTCCGTCCACATCAAGCCGTCGAAACGACGCAGCCGTTCGTTGTTCACTGCCAGCAAACAGTTCCACCGACGCCACTGCGCATGCGCAGGTTCTCGACCAACGCGTGACAGCGCAACACCAAGCAGTAGCGGGAATCAGTGCGCTGGCACCTCTGTCAGCGGTTGCTACTTCACGGCGCGGACTGCCCTCCGGGCACCCATCTCAGTCAGTTGCTGTTCCAGCAGCTCCTCCATCTCGGCAGCCAACTCGGGCAATTCGCCGCTGAGATCGTGCTGCTCGGAGAGATCGGTCGCCAGGTCGTACAGCTCCACACGCTCGTCTTCGGCAAACTTGATGAGCTTGTAGTCCTGTCGCCGCAGTGCCGACTGCGGCCGCGTCTGACTAATCTGAAAATCATCCACTCCAATTCGCACGCCGGCCTGCGAAAACGTCTGCTCGGGATGGTAGTACGGAAAGTGCCAGACCAGACTTCGCCGGGGGCGCCAGGCGGGATCGCTGAACGATGGCACCAGGCTGACGCCGTCGACGCCGGTCGACTCTCCGCCTGCCAGTTGCACGAACGTGGGGAGCAGGTCGTAGCCGATCACGGGGAGATCGTTCGTGGAGCCCGGAGCAATCCTGCCCGGCCAGCGTGCGATCAGGGGAACGCGGATACCCCCTTCGTACAGGTTCCACTTCGACCCGCGCAGCGGAGCATTGCCAGTGTATTCAGGATGACCACCATTGTCTGACAGTAAGACCACGAGCGTGTTGTCCCGTTGGCCGCATTCATCGATGGCCGCCAGAACGGCCCCCACATGGTGATCGAGCGTCTCCACAAACGCAGCGTACTCCAGTCGTGCATCGCGCCTCGGCAAGCCCGCCGGGATGCGGCTCTCGTACTGTTCCACCAGCCATCGACAGCGGTTCTTGACCGGTGTGTGAACATAGAAGGTCGCCACCATCAGGAAGTACGAGCGTTCGTGACGCCCACGAATGAAATCGGTAACGCGTCGCACCATCGAATCGGCCGCAAACTCTCCCGCGGCCGTGTCCGCCGGCTTGTCGTTCGTCCCGCCGGGTGCACGCTTCCAGGCGTACGGATGATCGCCAAAGTCCTCGATTGCAAGGCTGAAACCCTGTTGCCTCGGACCGAAGTCGGGATGCCAGCCGAGGTACTGTTCGTAATGCTGATTCACGTGCCATTTCCCAAAGAACGCCGTCTCATAGCCGAGCCTCGAGAGTTCCTCAGCAATCGTGCTTTCCTCCAGGGGGAGATTCAACGTGAAGGGCGGCGTAATCAGGGGCTGGCCGGAATCCCGTTGCTGCCGTCCCGACTCGCCCTTGGTGACAAACTCGAATCCCAGGCGCGCCGTCGTCTTTCCGGTCAGGAGACTGGCCCGAGCGGCGGAACAAATCGGAGCGGGTGAGTACCCGTTCGTAAACCGCATCCCCTCGTCCGCCAGACGATCGATACCAGGTGTCTGGTGCCAGCGGTGGCCGTAGCACCCGGCATCCGACCATCCGAGATCGTCGACCAGTATCAGCACGATGTTGGGACGATCAGCCCCATTCGCATCGCTGCCCGTCCATCCTCCCAGAAAGACCACGAGCCCCCACCAGCCCAGCCAGTATCGAGGAAGCCGCGGTCGGAATCGAAACGCGGCCGGTTGGGTTGCGTGCATCACCACTGTGCCCCACGGTGTGACTTGCCTGTGCGAATCGATCGGACCGGCCTTGTGGAGGTCAGTTGGCCACTGGCGCCCTGATTGAGAACCGTCTCACCAGTTCCGCCTGCAGTCGTTCTACAACGTCCCGGTTTTCCGAATCCGCTGCAACATTGCGCGTCTCGGCAGGATCCTGTTCGTGGTCGTATAACTCGGTGGCCATCACGCGGTCGTCGTGCGTATCACGCCACTGGGTATAGCGCCAGCGGTCTGTGCGCAGGGAGTAGCCCCAGGCCTGCCACTTGCTCGCGTCACCGTAAAACGGCTGCTGATGCTGCGTCAGTGCCACCGGCTTGATGCGTGCCTCCGGGTCTTGCAGCACCGGCATCAGACTGATGCCATCCAGTGTGTCCGGGGCAAATTCGGTGAGCCCCGTCAAGTCCGCAAGCGTCGGATAGAGATCGACCAACTCGCACAGCGCAAACGTGCGTTTCCCATGACTCGCGGCGAGCGCCGGCGCGGCGATGATCAACGGCACACGCGCGTCCAGCTCAAAGTTGGATGTCTTGCCCCACAGCGAATGCTCGCCGATGTGAAATCCGTGATCCGACGTGAAGACGACGATCGTGTTGTCGGCGTGAGGACTGGCATCAAGTGCATCCAGGATCTTGCCCAGTTGCGCGTCCAGGAAACTGATCGACGCATAGTAGCCGTGACGATAGTGGCGAACCTCCTCAGCCGCGAACTCTTCGCTCCCACGTCCATCTCCATAGCCCCGAATCTCACGTGAGGAGTGAATGGCAATATCCGGCGCCCCCTGTGGCCGAGAGGCCGGCTGGGGCATCGGGATGAGATCGGCATCGTAGAGATCCCAGTAACGCCGCGGTGCGACAAACGGCAGGTGTGGACGCCAGAAGCCGATGGCGAGAAAGAACGGCTGACCATCCGCCGCAGACTCCCGCAGCGTCGCCGCCGCCATGTCGGCGATCTGCCCGTCGCGGTAAACCTTGTCGGCAACCGGATGGGACTCCGTGACCGGCGCCTTCATCTTTCCCTGAGTGTTCTCAGCCTGGGCCCGCTGCCGATACACCGTATCGTCGGCATGCGGCCCGCGGTGCAGCACCTCGTCGACGGACCAGGAGCGTCGATCCTGCGTGTCTCCCATGTTGTGGAAGATCTTGCCGATATCTTGACAGAAGTAGCCATTGTCGTGGAACAGCCCTGGCAATGTCACCAGGGCTTCCCCATCCGGGGCGGTGTCGCGAAAGTACTTCCTCAGGTCGTCCACTCCGACCGTACCTGGGCGCAGTCCGGTCAAGAACGACGACCGGGAGGGATTGCAGACGGCCTGCTGGCAATAGGCTCGTTCAAAGGTCATGCCGCGTCGCGCCAGGCGATCCAGATTGGGAGTGTGGGCCACCGGATCACCATAGGGGCTGATCGCACAGTTCAGATCATCGGCCACGATGAACAGCACGTTGGGACGCCCCGCTGCGGACGACAACTGCACCGCCCCGGCCGAGGCAAACGGAACCAGCATGATGGGCTGCAGTGCGAGTACGAGAAGTTGGGAGGTCATTCGGCTACCTTCCGGCGGAGGATTCAGGAATCGGCAGCTGCTGGGCATGCTGCCGTTGGGGAGAAGCCACGTTGGATGACCAGTCCCCGCAGATCATAAGTCAACGTGGCAGGCCGGTGACACCGATCGGCTGGCGCTCGACCCGCTTGAACATCATCCTTCACTCGAAGATACTCAGCCCACGCTGCATCTGGTCTTCTGCAGGGACTGAAGCAACAAGGGTTCTTTCCAGATCGGCCTCTCGGTGTCGTCTCGGGTGTCGTCTTCCTGCAGGCAGGATTTCGGCAACCAGAGAACGCATGAAAATCAGCCACGCGCCCGTAGCTCAGTTGGATAGAGCAGCGGACTTCTAATCCGCAGGTCGGAGGTTCGAATCCTCCCGGGCGTACTCTGGTCACGGCGGCAACAATTGATTTGCCTGTTCGAGGCGAGGCAGGAGATGACAGACCAGAACACGAACGGCCGCACAGTCAGGCTTCTGGCCGTCTTGCTCCTGTTCGCACTGACGGGGGGTAGTTTGTGGTGGTGGGCCCGACAAGGCCCCCCAAACGTCCCCCTGCCTGTAGTTCCTCCACAGGAGGACGCTTCGCTCACACCGGCCGAAGCGCGCGAGATCGTCCGGCAAAAGAACCTGGGGCTCGGTTATCTTGAGAACGGTTCTCTCGGGGAGGCCATCGACACGTTCTCTCCACTGGCGGAACGTCTGCCCGATGAGGTCCTGCCCACGCGAAACCTGGCGGTGGCCGCAGTCCTGGAAGCCGAGGCGGTGGACATCGGCGACGCGACTGCCCTCTCCTCCGCCATCACACGGGCACAACAGGCGCTGGCAGCGGCAGCAACCCGTGAAGCAGCATCGCTGCCCCTGACAGTCCTCAGAGCGCGGCTGGCCGTCCGCGAAGAGGATCTCCCGACAGCCATTCGACTGCTCAGCGAGGCCCGCGACCTGGACCCCAGCGATCTGCCCACGGCTTACGAGTTGTATTCCGTTGGGTCGCCAGCCAGTGACGAGGAATCGCAAAGGCTGGCTCGGCAGAGCCTCGACGACGCCTTTCGTCTGTCGCCGACAAATCTGGTGATCCTGCTGGAACGGCTGCAGGTCCAGGCTCGTGAACAGGATCCCAAGATTCTTGAAACACTGCAGGCGGGTGGACCACGCTGGGAGCAACTTGCTCCCGGCGTCCAGCAGCGGGTTCGTGTCGATCTGCTTAAGATCGTGGCCAACGCCCAGGAGGCGGCGGAGGCCGGGGACTGGCCCCTCGTAATACGTAACGTGCTGCTGTTGCGGAACGTCGTAACGCCCGAGGAGGCCACGCGCAGCGATCGGCGACTGGTCCAGCGCCACGCGCTGGAATTCGTTCTCGACACGTATTCTCCCCGGTTCCTCGATGTCTTGGCAGATTCGGCAACCCGAGCCGAACCTGTTCCGATCCGCTTTGTCGCGGAGACGGGCGAGCCGGGTCTGTTCGCAGCGGGGAGTGTTCGTGAGGCGCAGATTGCCGACATCGACCTCGACGGTGCCCCTGACATCTGCACTCTCAGTGGGGATGCCTTTCAGACCTGGAGCCGGTCGGAGTTCGCATGGGAACTGATCGCCCAGTTCACTCTGGAGCGAAACTGGACCGGCTTTGTGACCGCCGATCTGGACGACGATGTCGAAACGACACGTCAACGAACAGAGGCGAGCATCGCGGCGAACAACCACGAGACTGCCCATCCGACCTGCCACTTCGCCGATCTCGATCTGATCCTCTTCGGCCCCGATGGAATCGCGGTGTACCGCAACGATGTGATCGAACAGGACGAAACGCGGCTCTCACGCAGTTTCGCCGCGGTGGCGCTGCCCGAAGCACTGGCGACCACCGCGCGGGTGGAGGATCTCGCCGTGTGCGATCTGGACTCTGACGGGGACCTCGATCTCCTCTGCCTTCAGGATTCCGGACCGCGGCTGTGGTCGAATCGCGGGAACTGGACCTTCGAGGAGATGTCGAGCCTTTCCGGTGCCCCGACGGATGTCCGTTTCCAGTCAGTGCTTCCCCTGGACTGGGATCAGGATCTCGATCTCGATGTGCTGCTGGGAAGCGACACGGGTGGTTTGTGGCGTCTCGAAAACCTCCGTCACGGGGAGTTTCAATGGCAGGAAGTCGGCCACGTTCCTGAGAGTGACTCGGCCATCAGGGTCATCGAACCGATCGACAACCAGGGTTCCTGGGATCTGCTGCTGGGGAGTGACGATGGACTTTTTCGAGCACAGACCGCCACCCCGCTGCCGGGAAGAGTCACCCTCGAGGGACTGGTCCGCCTGTCCGAACTTCCGGGCAGCGAACTGCTCACCGCCGATCTCAACAACGACAGTTGGCCCGACATCGCCGGCAGTAATGCAGATGATCTGCATCTCTGGCGAGGTGCGGCCGACGGCCGTTTCGAACTGACGGACGACGCGATCTCCGATCTGCCGGCACCCACGGGATCCACCACACTCGACGCGGGTGATCTCGACCAGGATGGCCGTGTCGACCTGGTGTTAGCGAGGATCGGCTCCCCGCCGCTGATCTTGTACAACCGGGGTGCTGACGGGCAGTCGTGGCTGGAAATCGGGCTGATGGCTCAGCAGGTGAAGGGGAATGACCTGTCGGCGAGCGGCCGCGTGAACCATTACGGTCTCGGCAGTGTGATCGAGTTGCGTGATGGTGCCCGCCGCCAGCGTCAGGTGGTCCGCCGTCCGCGGACTCACTTCGGACTCGGAGCATCGACACAAGCCGACACCGTGCGCGTCCTCTGGCCCAACGGGGTTCCCGAGAACCTGATCCATCCCGCACCGCGAACACTCCTCTGCGAACAGCAAGCCCTGAAGGGGTCGTGCCCCTACCTGTACGCCTGGAATGGGCAGGAGTTTACCTTCGTCACGGACCTACTCTGGTCGGC
Organism: uncultured Planctomycetaceae bacterium; assembly: GCA_963715185.1. Lineage (GTDB taxonomy): Bacteria > Planctomycetota > Planctomycetia > Planctomycetales > Planctomycetaceae > CAVPPT01. The sequence goes on along the minus strand of CAVQRG010000001.1, from coordinate 466,215 downwards.
ACCAATCGGCATGGTCGGCACCGATGGTCGGATCGTGCCCGATCGTCCCTGGGAACACCTCAAGATCGACGGGCGTTTTCTGCAGCCGCATGGCGACCGGTACGAGCTGCGCATCACCGAAGAGCTGTGGGAGGTCGCCTACTTCGATCGTGTCGAGTTGCTGGCCATCGATCATCCCGCAGACGTCGACATCTTCTCGAACGAAAAGGTGGGTCCCGCGGAAATCGCGGCTCATCGGATTCACACGGTCCGCACGCCCAGACTGCCTGTGCGGGCAACGGATCAACAGGGCCGTGATGTGCTGCCACTCTTGAGTGAGGCGGACGACCGGTATGCCCGTCTGTTCGACATCAAGCACCGCCAGGGATACACCGAGGACACACAGCTCGAACTGGACCTGGGCCCACTGGACGGTGCCGAGCGAATCACGCTGTTTCTTACCGGGTGGATCTATCCCGGCGACACGACCATCAACGTGGCCCTGTCACAGAACCCGGATCTGCCCGGCCCCCGACCACCGGCCTTGTGGATTCCCGATGCCGCCGGAACGTGGCACGAGGCGGTGCCCTTCACAGGGTTTCCCGGCGGAAAGACGAAAACGATCGCCGTCGACTTGTCGGGGTTGTTCTCCACGGAAGACTACCGGCTGAGGCTGACCACCAGCAGCGAGATTTACTGGGACCAGATCTTCTTCACCGCCGATGAGGAACCGGTCGACATCCGCGAAACCCGATTGCCCCTCACCAGAGCCGACCTCCGATCGCGGGGTGTGTCGCGTCGTATCGTCCATCCACAACATGGACCGGAACGTTACGACTACTCACAGGTCTCACCCTCCCCGTGGCGGCCTATGTGGGGACGATTCACACGTTTGGGGGATGTCCGCGAACTGCTGACAGACGAAGATGACCGACTGGTCGTCATGGGAAGTGGAGACGAAGTCGTGCTCGAATTCGCCGTTCCCGAAGATCCACTGCCCCAGGGCTGGGAGCGCGACTTCATCCTGAGAAACGTCGGCTGGGACAAGGATGCCGACCTGCACACCATCTACGGCCAGACAGTGGAACCACTGCCTCGCGTAGGTATGTCCCGTTATCCACCGCCTCCCGAGGAGGCTCCGCTCGGCAATCCGCGAATGGAACGGTATCTTGACGAGTATCAGACACGTACCATGTGGCCCGGATGGCCGAGTGCATCGACCTCCGCACCACTGCCCTGAGAATCCCGACTGGACTCCGAGGACTCCCCTCGGCCGCGCGTTGCTCCGCCAGCATGGTGGGCCGACAACACCCCGTTGAGATGCCGAAAACATGAGATATTCCCTTGCTGGAGTCCTGCTCGCATTCGTCACCATGGCGTCCTCCGCCCGCGCGCAGTCACTGCAGTATCCAATCGATGTGGTCGCCGCCGAGGACGGCGTGGTCTTTGTGGCCGACCTCAATCTGCCCGGCATCTGGCGGATTCAGGATGGCAAGGCCGAGGTGTTCTTCCAGGCCGAGAAACAGTTCCGCACGCCGCTCAATCGCATTCGTTGCCTGGCTCTGGACGCCGAAGGACAGCTGCTGGCGGGTGACTCGGCGACACGCGAGGTCTACCGCGTGAGTGACGATGGCGAACTCACACCGTTGACCGGAGGAAGCATCGGTATCCCCATGTGTCTGGCCGTTGATGCGGACGGGAACATCTTCGCCTCCGATCTGGAGCTGCAGCGGATCTGGAAGATACCGCCCACGGGCGGCGAAGTGACCGAAGTGGCTGTACTGGCTGCTGTCCGCGGACTGGTGTTCGATGGTGCCGGCATCCTCTGGGCCGCCCGCGGCCTGTCCCCCAGCGTGGTCACCATCGCCACTGACGGGACGATCACCCCGGTGATTGAGGAGCCGACGTTCGCGTTCACCAATCAGCTCGCCATCAGTCCCGATGGTCACGCCTACGTTGCGGACGGGTATGGCAAAGCTATCTGGAAGGTGACGCCGGAGGGAGAGGCGACTCCGTGGATCGAGGGGGATCCGCTGGTGCATCCTGTCGGGCTGGCGTGGCAGGGCACCGACCTGCTCATTGCCGATCCTCGCGCCAACGCCATCTTTGCAGCGACCCCGGAAGGCGTTGTGACCCGGGTGCTGTCGGCCCCCGTGGCTTCAGCTACCGAGTAGGCACCCGTTGCCTCAGCGTCTGCTGGTGGACGACCCGGGGATCACCTGGCAGATCGCAACCGGCTGACAAGATCAGCGGACACATCGGGCAGCCGTTCCAGCACTACGAGCTGAATGTTGCCCCGCTGCCGCCTCGCCTTCGTGCGATAGCCACGCAGTTCATCGACGTAGGAGGAGCGTGACCTGACGACCAGCACGTGTGTCGGTGCCTCGTCGGCAATCAGCTCTTCGAAGTCTTCACCGACCACGTACTGGATCCCGTTGTGTTCAACGGCACTGCTCAGCGGTTCGAGATGCAGACGCTGTCTCCACACCGGTCCCATCGCGGCCAGTAGCCTGGCCCAACGGTCGTTTCCAGGTGCCGCTGACTGAATCTGCAGGGGGGACCCCCAGTCCGGGCCCAGAGCATACCGCGCGACTCCCCAGAAGTCCGCCGATTCGGGAACGACCACGACGTCCGAGGCAACAGCGTCGCGCTCGATTTCCTCGACGACCCAGCGATAGTTCGTTTGCTTTTCAAAGGTCTTCACGTGATGCACACTCGCCGCGAACAAGAGAGTGACTGTCAGGCAGGCGACGGACCGCGTGAGGATGACCAGCTCACGACGTCGACTCGCCGACAGGTTGTCCAGTGTCAGCGCCACACCCAGTGCCGCGAACGGGACGGTGGACATCAAGGCGTGCAGATGCCAGATCGGCCGCACCAGGTGACTGAGTACGAACGTCATCAGCAGGGGGCACAGCCAGAGGGCGAGCAGTGTCGTTCGACCTCGGCGAAAAGCGATTATCCCACAGATCAGGGCCGCAGAGAGGACGAGCCCGAGAACTCCGGCCCGGGCGTCGGCGACCCACGAAAGCCCCAGCCAGTAACTGGCCGCTGTTGTCGTCAGGTGAGACCAGTCGGGGGCGAACGTGTGTGCTACGCGGCGCACGAATCCATTGGCAACGCCCCCCAGGCTGAGCACTGCCACGACAGCCTGTGCTCGCGACCAGCGCCGAAAGGCCACCGGTTCGGTACTGCCTCCCAATCGCAGCAGAATCCCGTACAGCCCGAGGCAGACATTGGTAAGCACACCAATTCCATGACTGTACGAGAGAGCGAGTTCACTCAAGACCAGACCAGCCAGCGTGCGGCGCCGCCCCCCCCTGGTGAGAAAATGGAAGCTGAAGTACCACGCCCAGATCGTCAACGTCATCAACATCGGATACATCCGCAGAAAGCGGGCGTAGGCGACGGAGACCGGCATGATCGCCAGAAGCAGGGCCGCCAGCAGTGCGACCCGTGTCCCATAGATGCGTTGAGCAGTCCAGTACAGCGAAACGACCGCGGCGAGGCTCCAACCGATTGAATTGGACAGCAACCACTGATCACTCAGGCTCAATCGGCTCCAGAGGTTGAGCTGTTGAATCCAGAGCGGAGGGTGCACATCGAAACGGATCGCAGCGATAGTCGCATCGACCAGACTCTGGGCGGCAAAGGTCGACCCAAAGACTTCGTCGTACCACAACCAGGACTCGCTGAGACGGAAATACCGTAGAGACAGCGCCACGAGACAGATCAGAGCCAGCAGCACCGGCGGCCAGTAATTCCGCGGGACGCCCTGCATCCCGACGGCCGGGGCCTCGTGGTGCCCGGTCCCAACTTCTGGAGTTCCACTGCCGTTGGGAGCGCCCATCGCCAGTTCACCTGCGGCGTGCAGATGTGGCGGTGCATCGTTCATCGTAACTGGCATGGGATGTCGTAGCTCGAGTTATGTGTCTTCAGGAAGCCGCTGCATAGACCAGAGCGACTGCGGCCAGCACGACATAGCTCGCCCGGTCACGCAGGGCGAAGGCGACCGGGTCGAAGTGAACCACTCCTCGATTCGCGAGGAGCCACGACCGGCCGATCCAGTACGCCAGCGCCGGACAGACGAGCCAGAGCAGTCGGGGCGAATCATATTCCAGCCGCACGGCGTCCGAGTTGACGTACATCGCCAGCACCACCAGCGACATGTAACCGGCCGCCGGCCCCAACCCTCGCAGCACCTCGGCATCCTCAGCCTGATAATCCCGGCCGTTGAGTCGGCCGACTCCATCACCGGGCAGGGCCCGCAAGTCGATGTAGCGTTTGAGAAACGCCAGGTTGAGAAAGAAGAACGTCGAGAACCCGAACAGCCACGGCGAAATCTCGACACCGATGACCATTCCGCCGGCCCAGATCCTGTAGGAGTACAGTCCGGCCAACAGGATGACATCCACCATCACCAACTGTTTCAGGGAGAGTGAATACCAGAGGCTTAGCGCCAGGTACCCCAGGCCCACGAGCCAGAACGGATGAGGCAGGAATGTCCACGACAGGACCAGGCTGGCCAGCAGCAATCCACCCGCCAGCAGCAGTCCCTCGGCCGGCGTCACCTTCCCCGCCGCCATCGGACGCTGGCGTTTTTCCGGATGCGAGCGGTCCGCTTCGAGATCGAACAGATCGTTGATGATGTGACCTGCAGCAGCGAACCCGCTGAATGCCACGAATGCCAAGGCCAGGCTGAGCCATCCGTCAGAATTGCCGAGCTGATGAGAAGCGAAGATCGGCAGGAACAGCAGCAGATTCTTGGCCCACTGATGCGGCCGCGCCAGCCGCAGGCATGAACGCAGTCGGAGGTCGCTGCCGGGCAGACAGTCCGCTGTGGGGAACAGTCGAGACAACTGCCTCCGCAGGCTGAACGAAGGAGCAACCGCATGCACCACTGCAGCGTGACGCCAGACGGGAATGTCGGATCGGGAGTCCCCCCAGTATTCGAAGGGTGTGCCGTTCATCAGCGACTGGATGGCGTTCCGCTTCTGGTCTCCCTTGAGATTCCGCCCTCCCTGTGTGGCCAGCACGCCGTCGAAGAGGCCCAGATGACGGGCAACACTCTCGGCGGTCCTCCGGTCCGCTGCAGTCGTCAGGTAGATGCGCTGGCCACGTTCACGACGTCGGGCGATTTCCTCAAGAAGCTCCTGGCGATAGGGGAGCAGGTCGGCGCGAAGCTGCACCCGTGCCGACACCTGCTCCTTCAGGACAGCGCGCCCCCGCATCAGCCACAGGGGCAGCAGCAGCAGCGTCCACGGTGACTGACGCACGAGCTTGAGTACCAGTTCCCAGAGGGTATCCGTCGAAACGAGCGTCCCGTCGAGATCGATGCAACAGACCGGCTCGGCCACAATCGGAGCCTGCGCCCGGTGGCGTCGACCTTGCGATACAACCGTCGAAGATGCGATCACGTCAGTAGGCCCCCCGCATGAAGCAGATGGCGGGAATGGTCTTGAGAATCAGCAAGATGTCCATCCACAGGCTCTGATGCTGGATGTAGTGCAGATCGAGTTCGACCTGCTTCTCAAACGGGAGATCACTCCTGCCACTCACCTGCCACAGGCAAGTCAGTCCCGGCGTGACATCCAGTCGCTTGCGCTCGACGGGTGAGTAGCGGAAGACCTCGCGCGGCAGTGGCGGGCGGGGGCCGACGAGCGACATCTCACCCCGCACGACGTTCCACAACTGAGGTAGTTCATCCAGACTTGTCTTCCGCAGCAGTCGGCCGACCGGCGTGACTCGCGGATCGGCCTGGATCTTGAAGGTCACATCGTTCTGGAAGCGGTTCTGTGCTTCCAACTGATCCTTCAGTCGTTCCGCATTGGGGACCATTGTGCGGAACTTGAAGAAGCTGAACTGCTTCCCTTTGCGGCCGACCCGCTTCTGAACGAAGAACACAGGCCCTCGGTCGTTAAGCTTGATGAACAGCGCGATCATCAGAAACAGCGGTGAGAGCAGGAAGAGCAACGTCGAAGCAATGATGACATCCATCAACCTCTTGTTGACTTTGTACATCATTGAGACGCGAGGCGCGGGACGGTGCGGGACGGAATGCGGCCTCGACTCGTGGATCGTGGCAGCCCGTCCCGTTTGTCCCGGATCAACAGCCAGTTCCTGTTTAGCTTCCGTCGGCTGAACCCGCTGTCCACGGGAATGGATGCGTTGCTTCAGCAGAGTTATGTCTTCCGAGGTCATGGTGTCTGGCTTTCCGCCTGCGATTGAATCAGGGCCCATGTGATGCTGGAACGAGCGGCCTCCAGCCCTGCGATACACACTGAAGGCAACTGCTGTGCCGGATTCTGGAACTCACGCCCGCGTGTAAAGCCGGATTAACAGCATGCGCGGCACTCCCCGCCACCAGTGGGGCACTCGCTGAAGACAGGCGGCGGAGACAACGCGCGGCGACATTCCGGGGGGGCAGAGTTCTGGTGGTATGCGAGTTGCTTGTAGACCGGGACATGTTCGCCCCACTCGCTACCATCGTGTTCCTGGCCGGTCTGATCCTGAGCGCGACATCCGGTACGCGTCGCGCGGTGTGGCTCGTGTGGTGGCCGGCCGTCATGCTGCCGACCTACTGTTCGCGCCAGATCTATCCGATCCTGTTCGATCTTCCGACGATCGCGGGCGTCGCCATTGCGTTCTGCTTCCTCATGACAGGAGGGATCGCGCGCTATCGGATGGGGCTGTCGGACGCCTTGATGGGACTGCTGACGCTGTCGATCATCCTGTCCGAAGTGCAGGTCGGCGCTGGACTGGGATCAATCGCGGCCGTCCTCCTCCGCTACACGTTGCCCTACGGTCTTGGCCGAATCGCCCTCGCTGCACGGCAGAATCCCGATGATGAGCGAGTCCGACAACTGAGCATCACGATTTTGGGTCTGGGGTGTCTGTTCACCGCAGGAATGTCGGCCCTCGAGGCCGTTTCCAGCGTTAATCTGTACTGGACATTCTCCGGCAGACACCTGGACTACCTGACGCGCTTCGGACTGCGACGTGCCAGTGGTCCGGCCGTTCATCCCATCGGACTCGGGTTGCTGTTCGTCTGCCTGCTCCCCTGGGCACTCGAAGGACGCCGTCTCTCGCGCTTGGGTCTGGGTCCCTGGTGGTGGAGAGTTATGCCCCTGGCGGCGCTCGGGGGGATCGCAGCCAGCGGATCACGGGGCCCGGTCCTCGCGCTCGGCATTTCCCTCAGCGTGTTGCTGTACCTCAACAACCCGAGTTGGAGACGGACGTTCCTGACAGCCGTTCTGACCGGAACCCTGCTCCTGGTCGCCAACTCTTCGCAGTTGATTGATCTACTGAACAAGCTGGAAGGAAGTGATCCCGGGTGCAAAGTCACGATCAACATCGACGGCAGCACCTACGAATACACCGGAACGAATCACCGGTTCCTGCAGGTGCTCGTGTACCGATCCTTGATCGAGGAGACCGGGCTGCTGGGATATGGAAGCCGGGGCATGGATCGCTTCAGCAAGGCCGCGACCGGTCAGGCTTACGTGCGGAATTTCCCCCAGAACATGCCCGGGAGTTTCTACTCGATCGACTGTCACTACCTGTACTTCGTGCTGGAGCGCGGCTGGCTCAGCCTGGCCTTGTGGTTCGCGCTCTCACTGACAGCCATCCTGACACTGTCCTCCGGCCAGTTCGGAGACCAGTCGTTCCTGCGATACGCGGTGGCGGGAACGGTTGTCGGTTTGTCGGTCATTCTGGCCACAGTGTACTCGCACCCACCATTTGAGGCCCCTTACCTGTTCATGCTCGGATTGGCCGCGACCTGGCGCACTCGTCAGGTGAATGACGCGCTCGACCCCGCGACCCCTCACTGACCCCCGCGACCTCCTTGATTCATCCGACGCCCTCCTGCAGGAAACTGATTGTGCCCATCGTCCACGAACGTCCCCCGATTGCCCTGCCAGCCGCTCCTCGCGAGGAATGGCGTCGCCCGCCGGCCCGCCGGCTCACACGCCGACTGGCAGTGACCGGGTCTGTCTGGACAGTTATCTCGCAGGTGGCTCTCAACGTACTGCGACTGGCGAGCAGCCTGATTCTGACGCGACTGCTGACCCCGGACGCGTTCGGGCTCACGGCGATCACCGGGGTCATCATGGTCGGCCTGCAGATGCTCTCCGACATCGGCATCAGTCCGGCCATCGTACGGGACGAACGCGGTGACGATCCGAAGTTCCTGAACACCGCCTGGACAATCCAGGTTGGTCGGGGCGTCCTCCTCTGGGCCATCACCTGCCTGATCGCATGGCCCATCGCCATGCTTTACGGACGCCCCATCCTCATCACGCTCGTCCCGGTCGTCGGACTGACTACGGTTCTCGCCGGCCTGTCGTCCACGTCCCTGCACACGGCGCAACGGCACCTGCAGCTGGGTCGCCTGGCGATCATCGAGATCGTCGGGCAGTTCGTGGGGCTCATCGTAATGGTGATCATCGCCCTCGCTTCTCCCACGGTGTGGGCCCTGGTCCTCGGAGGACTCGTGGGGACCGCGGTACGCACGATCCTGAGCCACGTCATCTTCCCCGAGCCTCGGAACCGCTTCGCCTGGGATCCGGATTCGGCCAGTGCCCTTTTGCACTTCGGCAAGTGGATCACCCTCAACAGCAGTCTGTACTACCTGGCTTCCAATCTCGATCGCCTGATGCTGGGGCGGATCGTCACCATGGCCAATCTCGGGATTTACCAGACTGCGATGACATTGGCCCAGCCGGCACACATGCTCAACGTCCAGTTGGCACGGGCGGTGATGCTGCCCATGTTCTCGCAAGCCAACCGGGACGACCCGCAGACGCTGCGAGACGTGTACTATCGCGGGCGGTTGTACAGCGATCTGCTGCTGCTGCCCGTCGTCGGAATGCTCAGCGCCCTGGCGACTCCCGTGGTGGGTCTCCTGTACGATTCACGATATGCCCTGGCAGGCCCCATGCTGCAGTTGTTGCTGCTGAACACGGCCCTCAAGTGCATGATCGCGCCGGCGGACAGCTGTCTGACAGCACGCGGATTCGTCAGTCACCTGACAATCATGCATGTTGTCCGGACGGTGTGGATGCTGATTGGCATCCCGCTGGGGTGGCACCTCGGGGGCCTGATGGGCGTCGTCTGGGCGGTCGCCACGGTCGAGATTCCCGTGCTGCTGCTGTACTGGCGTGCGTTGCACCGCCATCACCTGCTGAGCATTCGCCGCGAGTTGCTGGGACCGCTGCTGACGCTGGCCGGCTTCGGACTCGGCGCCCTGTGCGGAGTTGTACTGCAGCGGTCCTTCCCGTCGTAGAGCACCTCGCAAAGCCGTCAAGTTGCAGCTCCCGGCCAATCCCCGGTGCCGGGCGGATGTCGACACGCGGAGAAATCAGGAGCTGCCGCAGACGACTGCTGGGCATGGCGTCATCCCGCATCTGGCCTGTCGGCTGGCCAGCGATTCCGGCGAGAGGAGCTGATGCCCGGGACCGACGCCTCAGTGCTCGATGATGACATCCTCTTCGAGAATCGTACCGCTGGCGTACTTCAGATCGGTAATCGCCTTCTGATGATCGCGATACGCGACCCGCTCGTCGATCTTCGCGGCCAGCAATCGATCCTCGGATTCGAGCAGGATCGCAAGGCTGCCCCGCCCATCCTCGTACAGTCGCTGTCGGGCTTCGAACTCCCGCGCAGCCGATTCGATTCGCACTCCCTGAAGTCGCAGGGTGGCCGCCGTGACCTGCACGCGCTCGTAGGCCTGAGCAACTTCGTACATCGAGTCGTGTTCGAGTTGCTCGAGCTGCGCCAGTGTTCGCGAGACCACCAGCTTCGCCTTGCGGACGTTGGCCCGTTCGATGCACTGGTTGATCGAACGGGAATACCGGACTCCAACCGTCCACTCGTGGTACTGGAAGTCGGCCAGGGTGTCCATCGACCGCGCGAATGTCTCCTCGAGACCTGTGGTCGCGTAGTCCGCGATCACGCGCAGGTCGGGCTCCAGGCCGTTGCACGCCAGCAGCACCATCTGCTGGGAAGCCCGGAGCGCCGCAGCCTGGGCGAGTACTTCCGGACGCCCCAGGGATCTTTCCATCGCGACCGGCAGATCCGGATAGCTTCGATGCAAGGCGGCGTCGTCGGCCGGCACGTAGATTTCCATGTCGCGGGACGATACGCCGGCGATCTGTCGCAGTTTCAGCATGGCGACGTTGACAAGCCCCTCGCCGCTGACCACGCGGGACTGAGCGTTGGCATATCGCTCCTCCGACTGGGCCACATCGGGCAACGTTCCCGTGCCGAGTTCGAGTCGCTTCTGTTCACGGACCAGCGTCGACCGGGCACTGGCTTCGAAGTCCTCGAAGACCAGAACGAGCTGGTGGGCCAGTTCGAGATCCCAGTAGGCGTCCTCGGTGTCGCGCAGCAGCCTGTGAACTTCCTGCTCGAACTGAAACGTCGACTGCTCGGTTCGTCGCCTCGCGATGACGATCGGCGCCTCGTTCACCTGCCACCCGGCATCTCGCAGCAGCGGCTGTTCATAGCGAAAGAGCAACCGTGACTCCCAGGCGGGATTGACGAACGTTCCAAGACCGGCCGGATCGAGCGTGCTGTACGAGGTGTCGTAAGCGAGGCGCGTGATGCCACCCGACAAGTTGCACTGCTGGAGGAAGAACTCGTTCTGATCCAGAGGCCGGACGAAGAACTCTTCCTGCACGTTGGTGAGGGATCCGAACGAATCGACGATGCTGCGATTCTGACGATCAATCTCACCGCCGAAGATCCCCATGCCGAACAGCGTGTCGAATCGCCCCTCGGCCGCCAGGATCTCGGTCGCCTGCTCTTCCGGCAGGTACCGCACGACAGCGAGGGCCTTGTTCTGCTCCAGAGCGATGCGGCGCACGTCCCGGAGCGACACATGGCGTTCCATGACCGCCCGGCCGCCGGGCTCCCAGCCGTCCTGACGGTCGGCCATGAGACCGGGATCGACTCCGGGGTCGCTCAGCAAGGGAACGGGCAGTTCCGCAATCGCAACACTGGTGACGAAAAGCAACACGAGACCGCTCAAGCAGCGGTACGCGGTGTGCCCATCCATGGTTCTGCGCTCCTGGAAATCCGTCAGTGAGGCCCCGAATCCTTGGGGATGCCATCAAGCTCTTCGACTGTCTGAATCGACTGTCCCGAGCGAGCCGCAACAGCGGGATCGATCGCATTACCCGGTTGTAACTGTATTGCCACGTTGAAAGTCATACGACCGGACGAACCGTTCGGACAGCAGGGGTTCCGACACGTACGACCCCGATTTTGGGACCCTGCGGCAGCATCTGTGCATCCGACATGTTCGTCACAGCTTGCCAGACGTCTCCACGGCGACGCTCCTCGCGCGGTCACGGCCGGCCTGCCGTGAACTCGGGTCGTGACACATAGGCATGCCGTTTGCGGTTCCTCCCGTCCGCTCAGATCAACGACAGGGAGCCTCATCCTATGGAATCTACGATGACACCGCCGAAAACGACTCAGCCCCGCACGCCGCGATTGTCTCCATCGATCGAGTGGGACGAGACTCCTCATCGCCACGGCGCACCGGTCGAACAGGGCTTTTCGCCCTTGCTCTTTCTGCTCCAGCACTGGCTCTGGACGCTGGTGGCGATCGCGGCCGCAGGCTATGCCGCGTGGCAAGCTGCCGAACGCTTCACAACTTTCACTTACAACACCGAATCGCAGTTGATGTACAACCGCAACAGCGCCGGACGCCCGACTACGAGACCCCTTCTTTGCTGACGCTTGTGCCGCTGGTCGAATCGCGACGAGTCCTGGAGCGGACGCGGGATCAACTGCAACTCGATGTCGAGTTGACCGACCTGGAAGAGTCACTCGAGGTTGAGATTCCCTACGAATCCAATCTGCTGCTGATGACATTCGAGTGGCGTGATGAGAAAGAAGGGACCCAGATCCTGGACGAGCTCACCCAGGCATTCATGCAGGAAGTCGCGGCTTCGCGGTCGACGGCGGCCCAGAAGATCCACTCCCGCTACGAGTCCACTTTGTCGCAGTTCGACTCCCGGTTGAGCGAGGCGCGGAAGGCCCTGCAGGAATTCAATGACGAGAAGCATGTCGTGAATCTTGAACGTGATCTGGCCAATCTGCAGATCGACCTGCAACTGATGGAAGCGACCCTGGCGTCCGCCCAGCGGCGTCAGGCAGGCCAGGAAGCTCAACTCGGCACCCTGTCGACCAACCCGGGCATGGCATCACCCGGTGCACCCTCCGCAGCCAATGGTCCGCGCACGGCAACGCTGGACCTCGAACGCTGGCGCGTGCTCCGCGACTTCATTTCCACAGAACAGCAGGAACTTCAGCTCCAGACGCAGCTCGAGTTCAAACAGCGCGAGTTTGACCGCGCCCAGAAACTTCACGAGCAGAAGTACATCAGCGATGCCGAGCTGGACCAGGTCGCCATGCAGCTCCAAACCCTGCAGTCCGCTTATGATCCCTCACTGCAGCCCCTGAGATCGCAACTCCAATCGATCGAGCAGCGCGTTCCCGGAGCTCTCAGCAGCAACCGGGGCACCTCCGCCCTGCTCCCGCCCTCCGCCAGTCCAGCACTGCAGATCGAACTGTCGCTGCTCGAAAGTCAGACGGATGCCCGGTATCTCGAGCAAGTCCTGCTGGCCAAGCAGGCGCGACTCGACGAGCTGCTCGGGGCACGACAGGAAGCGCAAATGCTCGACGACAACGTGAAGCTGTTGAACGCCGAGCGAGATCGCCTGCTGCAGCGTCACAACGATCTTCGCAGCCTGCTCGATCCCGAGCCAACCGAATTTGTGGTCATGCAACCGGCCTCTCCAGCCCTGGAACCAATCAAGGACAATCGCAAGAAGCTGCTGGCTGGCACCTTCTGCGCCTGCCTCGCACTACTGCTGGGCCCCGTGATGCTGTGGGATCTCGCCACGGGACAGAAACGCCGAAGGGATGCGACGACGGTGAACGACCGCTCGCCCGAAACCAACGCCGCACCGTCGAAGAAGAGCTCACGTGTGCTGGTGTAACGGTCCTCTCAGCCTGACCGGTCTGAATTCCTCACCGCTGAAGACGACGTACCGACGATGACACCTGTATCCCTCTTGCTGCTGATCCCGGCCATTGCGGTGTGCGCCCTCGCCGCCTTGTTGCTGCTCGAATGCGGCTGTGCCTGGCTGCCGGCCCGGCAACTTCGCGAACCGGGCTATCGTCCGGCGGTGGACGTCCTGATTCCCGCTCACAACGAGATGAATATCCTCGGCTCGACACTCGTCAGCCTGCAGGCCCAGATTCGCGCCGAGGACCGGGTCTGGGTGGTGGCCGACAACTGCACCGATGAGACGTCCGACGTCGCACGGCGCCACGGGGTCGGTGTCATCGAACGCAACGACCTCTCGGATCGGGGCAAGGGCTTCGGCCTGCAGTACGCGATGGACCGCCTGCGACACGATCATCGGGCCATCATCGTATTCCTCGATGCGGACTGCTGCTTCGCGTCGGACTCGCTCGATCTGCTGGTCCGAGCCGCGGAAGCAACGGGGCGGCCGACGCAGGCCCGATACCAGATGTCCGCCAGTCGGGACTCGACATCCGGCACCCTCTCGAGATTGGCGATCACCCTGAAAAACCACATTCGCCCTCGTGGCCTGACGTGGCTGGGGCTCCCCAGCCTGCTGACTGGGTCCGGCATGGCCATCCCCTGGTCCGTTCTCGAGCGGGTTGATCTGAGGACGGACAACACCGCCGACGACATGCAGCTCAGTTGTGATCTCACCCTCGCCGGCTACCCACCCGTGTTCTGTGAGGCGGCCAGGGTGACGGCAGCGCTGCCGGCAGAGACACAGGATATCGACACGCAACGAAAGCGGTGGATCCACGGACACCTGTTGACGGCCACGCGCTACGTGCCGCGGCTCTTGCTCGACGGAATCTTGAGATTCCGGCTCTCATCGCTGGCCATGGCCTGCGAGGTCGCGATTCCTCCGCTGTCGCTGCTGATCGCACTGGTATCGCTACTCCTGGTCCTGTCCGTCCTGGCCGGGCTGGCAGGACTGTCGTGGCTGCCCGCTTCGGTATCAGCCGCAACCCTCGTGATGATTGCCGCTTCGCTGCTGCTCGCCTGGGTCGGCTTTGCTCGTGCCTGCACACCGGCAACCTCGCTGTCGGGGCTTGCGGGTCATGCGTTTCGCAGCTTGCGATCGGCCGGAATGTTGCTGGTCCATCGTCAGCACTGGACTCCGACGCCCCGAGGGGCCACCGATGGTCATTCTGAATCGGGGGTCCGATGAAGACACTGGTCGTCATTGTGAACTACCGCACTCCGCAGCTGACGATTGAGTGCCTGCGCTCGCTGGAGCACGAACTCCGCTGCGATCTGGGCGACCGCGTCGTCGTCGTTGATGGCCACTCGCAGGATGACTCGGTCGACAGGCTCCACGCAGCAATCGCCGATACTGGCTGGGGATCGTGGGTCTCCGTGCTCGCGCTCGATCAGAACGGCGGCTTCGCGTATGCCAACAACGCGGCCATCCAGCCTGCGTTGGCCTCCGAGGCACCTCCCGACTGCATCTGGCTGCTCAATCCGGACACAATAGTCTCGCCCGGAGCGCTGGAGCCGCTCACTCGATTCCTGCAGGATCACCCCACCGTGGGTATTGTCGGCAGCCGGGTCGATTCCGGCGAAGGTCAGCCGGAACATGCCAGCTTTCGCTTCCCGACGCTCTGGAGCGAACTCGATCTGCACCTGCGCTGGGGAGTCGTGACGCGGCTGTTGGGGCGATACATCGTCGCGCGACCGATTGAGACTCGGGTGCATGCGACAGACTGGGTGAGCGGTGCCAGCCTGATGGTGCGCCGCGAAGTCCTGGACGACATCGGTCTGCTCGACGAACAGTACTTCCTGTATTACGAGGAAACAGACTTCTGCCTGAGAGCCCGTCAGGCCGGGTGGGAATGCTGGTCAGTTCCAGCGAGCCGAGTCGTCCATCTGGGGGGGCAAGCCACCGGCATTCTGCATGGCCGCGGGGAAGATCGCCCGCGCCCCGCCTACTGGTTTCAATCCCGTACGCGCTTCTTCGTCAAGCATTACGGTCGGCTGTACGCCTCCCTGACGGATCTCGTCTCGGTCGGCTGCCTGTCGGTCTGGAACATGCGTCGACTGATCCAGCGCAAGCCCCAGCAGAATCCGCCGCGCTTCACCAGGGATCTGCTGCGTCACTCCATCCTGAATCCACGAACGAACCCCCAGGGTTTCTGACGGAAACTGCTCAGCAACAGAAGCTTGTGACCATCGCCCGAAAGGAACAACAGCCGGGGGCCATTCGGGCCTCCATCGGCGGGAATCCGTCGCTTTCACAAGACTCGACCCCGCTTCACCTGCGGAGCCGTCAGGCGCGGAGTAACTGGTTCCCGGTTCTGGTTTTGCCGATGAATGCGGCCAGTTTGGCATCACCGACTCGCCGAGGGAGCCTACTGTTGTGGGGTTGCAATCTGTCCCAGGTCGTCGATGTCCCCGCGAGCCACGGGCCGTTACGCCTCAATGCGTCTCCGCGGCAGGTCGCTCCCGGCGTCCCCGACCTGGACCGATGGCCGACGGGAGTATCCACCCGATCCCTGACCGAACGGGGTCGCCCGCAGAGGTCCGTCGGCCAACACCGGGCCCCTGGCCACGCGATGAGCCTTACAGAGTTTCGATATCGACAGAATTGACTTGATGATTTCCCGGTGTGATCCCGGGAACGCCTGACTCACGGACCTTGTTCTGAACTTCCTGTTCAGTATCGGGAATCGACGGCGAGACACGAAATGCGAACCGATTCAGAATCCGCCAATCATCCCCAGGAGCGCCCCTCGTCGCCTCCACGTCCCTCCGCGGACGAGCGCGTGAACTCCCGAAGTGGGTCCACGCTCGAACGCATGGGCGTGGTCGTCATCGGACGCAACGAAGGCGAACGCCTGGCCGCCTGCCTGCGGACACTTGTCCGTCAGCCCGTCATCATCGTCTATGTCGATTCCGGATCGACGGACGACAGCGTTGCGCTCGCGCATAGTCTGGGCACAACCGTGCTGGAGCTGGACACGTCGGTGGGCTTCACCGCCGCCCGGGCACGCAACGCCGGCTGGCGTCTCTTGCTCAAGCAGGCCCCACACGTTGAATACATCCAGTTCGTCGACGGCGATTGTGCTCCTGACGAAAACTGGCTCAGCACGGCGCGGGACTACCTCGACGCGTCCCCTCGAGCGGCCGCCGTGTGCGGACGAACACGGGAACGCTTGCCGAACGTGTCGGTCTACAACCTGCTGTGTGACATCGAGTTCGATGGCCCCCCAGGCGAGGTCGAGGAATTCGGGGGGGGAGTCCTTGTCCGGCGACAGGCCCTCGAACAGGTTGACGGATACGTCGACTCCATGATTGCTGCCGAGGACACGGAATTCGGGGCGCGGCTGCGAAAGGCCGGATGGTCGCTGACGCGTCTGCCGGTCGAGATGCAAGTCCATGACGCTCACATGCTGAAGTTCTCACAGTGGTGGAAGCGGGCCGTCCGTTCCGGTCATGCGAATGCCGAGATGCACCACCGGCATGGAGGCGCACCCCTGCATTCGCGCAGTCGACAGACGCGGAGCAGCTGGTTCTGGGGGTTGATTCTGCCACTGGTCGCCCTCGGTCTGGCCTGGCCGACAGGCGGGGCGAGCCTGAGTCTGCTTGGCCTGTATCCGCTGTTCTACCTGCGGATCCTGCTGCGTGCACGTCGCCGCTACTCATGGCGCTGGGCCCATTGGTTTGCCAGCTTCTGCATCCTCGGGAAGTTCCCTGAAGTGCTCGGCCAATTCAAGTACCACCTGAACCGCCTGCGAGGTCGGCAGAGTCGGTTGATCGAATACAAGGGTCCGGCGACCCGGGTTCACAACCCCCTAGCAAAGTGACTGTCCCAATGAATTCGGCGATTCCCGAACTCGAGCACGCCCGGAAGTCGGCAGTGCCCACACCACAGACGCCGCTGTCGTGTCCCGATCGCGATCCGTGCCACGAACCGGCCCGGGCGGTGTCTCGCGTCGGCTTTATTGGCACGGGCTTCATCGCCGACTGGCATGCCAAAGCGCTGGCAGAGCTGGGTCAGGCCTCGATCGTTGCTGCCTGCGATACGAACGCCAGCCGACTCAAGTCGTTCTCCGACGAGTTTGGCATTGCCCGGCGTTACTCCAACTGGAACGAGATGCTCAAGGATGAGCCACTCGACGCAGTGCACATCCTGCTCCCGCCGCTGGGACACCACGCCGCTGCACGAGATGCCCTCGAGCACGGTCTCGATGTCCTCGTCGAGAAGCCGCTGGGCGTCAATGTCTGCGAAGTGGAGGATCTCGTCCAGCTCGCTGAATCACAGGGCCGCTACCTGGCCGTCAGCCATAACTTCGCATTTGACCCCTGCTACCAGCAGCTGCGAGAGGACCTGCGCAGTGGCACGCTCGGACGCGTCGATCAGTTGACGATCACCTGGAACCGCGAGCTCCCTCAGATCCTGAACGACTCCCCGAGCCAGTGGATGTTTGCCCAGCCCGAGAACCTGATGCTCGAGATCGGTCCGCATTCCGTCTCACAGATGCAGGATCTCATGGGAGGGCCGCCGGATGACATGCAGGTGCGCGCGGAGAATCCACGCACACTGTCGAATCGCCGTACGATCTACCGACGGTGGCTTGTCGATGCGGATTACGACCAGACGCTGGTGCGTCTCGTCTTCTCGTTCGTACCCGGCTTCACCGAGCACACGGTCCACGTTCGCGGCAGTCTGGCCAGCGCCACAGCCGATCTGGAAGGCTGGACCTACGATCTGCAGCGGCATTCGCCGTACCAGGATGACTTCGACCGCTACCACATCACGCGGCAGCGGGCCATCGCCTTGCGGCGGCAGGCTGGCGGCAACCTCCGGCGATATCTGGCCGGCAAGTTCAAGCTGTCACAGCGCGGCAACCAGTACGGCTACAGTATTCAGCAGACGTGTGCAGCCTTCTATCGGGGGATCCAGGGAAACAGGGACTCGCGTATCGATGGGCGCACCGGGCTCGATGTCATGCGAACCTGCGTTGAGATTGGTGGGCGTGCGAATCTGCAGACCTCGGTTCCCCGGGTGATTCCTGCGACTCCGGACGTCCCATGCATGCCGGTCAACACACTGGTGCTTGGCGGCACTGGATTCATCGGTCGCGAACTGGTTCGACAACTCGCAGCGTCTGGTGTCGGCGTTCGCGTGCTGTCGCGAGACTCCCATCGCTTCGAGGGGAACCCTCACTGGAACGGCGTCGACTGCCACGACGGCAGCCTCTCCGATCCCGACGCACTGCAGGAAAGCCTCCAGGGCATCGACACCGTCTATCATCTTGCCCGCTCTTACGGCAACACCTGGAAAGACTTTGCGGAGAACGACCTGATCTGGACACAGCAGATCGCCGAAGCCTGTCTCCAGCAGGGGGTCGGTCGTCTCATCTACACCGGGACGATCGATTCCTACTACGCCGGCCGACCGGGGGACGTGATCAGCGAACAGACACCACTTGATCCGCGGATTCACCTCCGCAAACCCTACGCACGCGCCAAAGCACAGGACGAGTCGCTGCTGCTGAGAATGCATTGCGAGCAAGGTCTGCCGCTCGTGATCGCGCGCCCCGGTATCGTGATCGGCCGAGGCGGTAGCCCGTTCCACTGGGGCGTCGGCATGTTCACCAACCAGGCGGTCGCTCACCTCTGGGGCAATGGTCGGAACCCGCTCCCGTTCGTTCTCGTGCAGGATGTCGCCGCTGCCCTGATGCGGATGCGGGCCGTCGACGGCATTGAGGGCGAGTCCTTCAACCTGATCGGCGAACCTTTGTTGAACGCCCGGGAGTATGTCGAGGAACTCGAGCGCCTCGGCCGGCATCAAGCTGCAGGTTCGACCCACGCCGATTCTGAAGTACTACGTGAACGACATGGTCAAGTACGGCGTGAAGCTGCTGGTCCGGCATCCAGGCCGGTACCGTCCCTCACTGCGCGACTGGCAGGCCAGAACCCAACTGGCCCGATTCGACTGCAGCAAGGCCCGTCGAGCGCTGAACTGGAACCCCGTGAACGACCGCGACACGCTGCTGGAGGAGGGGATCCGCCTGCCTGTCGCCGAGTTTCTCCGCTGAGTCCCGACACCAACCCCGCGTCACTCGCTTCCATGACACAAGAGCATCCCGACACCGAACTGACCGCCGCTGTCATCGGGCTCGGTCACATCGCCAAGCAGCACATCGCCGCCCTGCAGAAGGTCCGCGGCGTGCGACTGGGCGGGGTCTGCGACCGCTCCGCTGCCACGGCTGAAGCAACGGCTGAGCGATTCGGTATCCCGCGATGGTACACCAACCATCAGCAGATGCTGGACGAACTGCGGCCGGACTGCGTGCACATTACGACGCCGCCCGCCTCACATTCCACTCTCGCGCAGGACGCACTGCACTGCGGAGCCCATGCGTTCGTCGAAAAGCCACTGGCGCCCCGCTACGACGATGTCCGGACGCTGCTCGACTGTGCGGATCAGCAGAAGCGAGTGCTGATCGAAGACTACAACTATGTGTTCGACCCCCAGGTGCAGCGTGTCCTGCGGTTGATCGAAACCGGTCAGTTTGGCGACGTCACCCACGTCGATCTCATGCTCTGCCTGGACCTCACGCAGGCGGCCGGTGGCGTGGCCGACGAGGGGGCCTCGGCGTGTCTGGCAGGAGGGCCGGTCGGCGATTTCTTTCCACATCTCGCGTCTCTGGCGTACTTCTTCGTCGGGGCAGCCAGTGAGGTCCGCACGATCTGGTCGGGCCCCCTCGAGTTCCGCTCCGTCGCCAAGGCCCGGCGCGGGACAGCGGGCATCCACTTCAGCTCGGCCTCTCAGCCAGACGGATTCTGGCTACGCGTGTACGGCGGGCGGATGCAGGCGACCATCAACCTCTTTGAACCCCATTGCACGCTCCGACGAGTTCGCAGCGGCCCTCGACCGCTCACACCGTTGTGGAACGGGCTGGATGTCGCTCGTGACACGCGCCGCTCGGCTTGGCGCGGCTTGAGTCGCAAGCTCAGCGGAGGCCCCGGCTCTTACGCCGGGCTGCACGAGCTCATCGACCGGTGTTACCGGGCCATGGCGGAACATGCCACGCCGCCGATTCTGCCCGAAGACATCGAACATGTGAATCGCTTCATTCAGAAACTCTCACGTGAGGAGTCCGGGTCGTGAAACTTCTCGTGACAGGTGCCAACGGGTTCCTGGGTCGACGTGTTGTGAACGCTGCGGTTGAAGCCGGCCATGACGTCCGTGCGCTCATCCGCCCAGCGACATCGACCGCGTCTCTCGCCTGGGGTACCGACGTCGACGTCTATCGTGCCGACCTGCGGGGCGGCCGCGACCTCGAAGAAGCCTTCGCAGACGTCGATGCGCTGATTCATCTCGCAGCCGGGGTCAAGGGAACTGAGGAGCAGCAGTTCCAGTCGACCGTGGCCGGCACCGAACGGCTTCTGGAGGCCATGTCACGCAGCCGCACTCGTCGGCTTGTCCTCGCCAGCAGCTTCTATGTCTATGACTGGCAGGCAGCTCGCGGCGAGATCAACGAAGACACTCCGGTCGTCGCCGACCCGTATGCTCGCGACGGCTACACCATCGCCAAGGTGTGGCAGGAGCGCGTCGCGCGACGTTTCAGCGACACGCACAAGTGGGAGCTGGTGGTCCTCCGGCCCGGGTTCATCTGGGGGGCAGGAAATCCCTGGCCTGCTCGCGTGGGTCTGCCAGTCGCCCACGGGCTGCTGGTCGTCGGGCCTCGTTCCGATGCCGGCCTGACGCACGTTGAAAACTGCGCCGCTTATTTCGTTCGCGCTGCCGAGTGTCACGATGCCACTGGCCGGACATTCAATGTGTTTGACGGACATCGCATCAGCAACTGGCGATTTGCCGGGCAGTTTGCCCGCCACCAGCCAACCCTCCCATGGAGAGTCCCCTGCCCTTATCTGCTGGGTCGCGCAGACTTCCCTGTGTGCGCAGTCGGTCAGTCGACTGCTCTACGGCCGACAGGCAAAGCTGCCCAGCCTGCTCGTGCCCAACCTGTTCCAGGCGCGCTTCCGCCCGCTGCGTTTTCCGAGTACTCAACTGACAAAAGCCTTGGGTCAACCGCGTCTCTCCTTTGAACAGTGCGTCGAGCAGACGTTCACCCTTCCGATCGAGCCGGAACCGCCGACCCTGCCCGTCGCATCACAGCCAGACGTCGAGTCAAAATCGCTGGTGGGAAGCCATGCCTGATCAGCCACCATGTATTGCCTACCTGACAAGTCAGTATGCGCGCGCGAGTGATTCTTTCATTCGGGGCGAAGTCCGGCAGCTTCGCGCACTGGGATGCGACGTCCACACGTTCTCGATCCGACGTCCCCCGGAAGATCAGGACGTCAGCGAAGAGATCCGGTCGGAACGCGAGAACACCGACGATCTCCTGGGACATTCGCCCGTCACGCTGCTGGCAGCAGCGGTGGCGATGGCGTGGCAACAGCCGCGGAAATTCCTGAAGACGATGCGGCTCGCATGGAAAGCATCCACTCCCGGCATCAAGGGGCGCCTCTGGGCACTGGCGTATCTCTGTGAAGCGGCGTATCTGGCGCGGCGGCTGCGAATCCTGAAGGTTCGAACACCTGCACAACCACATCGGAGAGGGTTCCGCAACAGTGGCCATGCTGGCCGCCGAACTCAGCGGAATCCCCTTCAGCCTGACCATTCACGGCCCGAACGAGTTCGACCAGCCCACACTGCTGGCGCTGGACGAGAAGATCGCCCGATCCAGGTTCGTCGTCGGGATCAGTCAGTTCGGTCGCAGCCAGTTGTATCGCTGGGCCCGCCCCGAGGACTGGCCCAAGGTCCAGATTGTCCGCTGCGGGGTCGATGAGCGGTTCCTGAACGCTCCCGCAACCCCCGTCCCCGAAGATCCACGACTGGTCTGTGTCGGTCGTCTGGCGGAGCAGAAGGGACAACTGCTGTTGATCGACGCTGTGGCACAACTGGTTGAGGATGGCGTCGAAATCGAACTGCGTCTGGTGGGGGATGGCCCCTTGAGGCTCAGACTGGAAGAGCAGATCCGACGCCGTGGGCTGGAAAGGCACATCCGCATCCTCGGGTGGCGGTCCAGTGACGAAGTCCGCGACGAGATCCTCAAGGCTCGAGCGCTGGTGCTCCCGAGTTTTGCGGAGGGTTTGCCAGTGGTCTTCATGGAGGCCTTGGCGCTTGGTCGCCCGGTCATCAGCACCTACGTCGCCGGGATCCCCGAGCTCGTCGTGGATCGTGTCACGGGCTGGCTGACGTTCGCCAGCGACAGTCAGTCACTCGCGGCCGCCATGCGCGAGAGCCTGCTGATCTCCAGCGACCGCCTGAGCGCCATGGGTGCCGAGGGGGCCAGGCGAGTCAGAGAGCTCCACAACGCCCGCCGAGAGGCGGAGCGGCTGCTCAACCTGATCCGATCGGCAACCCCGGGGGACGAGGTCCCCTCGTGCGGATGCCTCACTGAAGACGCGCTTTGCGAGCGCCGTCGCGCCCAGCGCCCATCGACCGCCCCCAACCCGTAGCGGTAGCGACCCATGCCGATTGACATGCTCTGCGAAGAACCTTCTGAGACGAGAATGCCGCATTCGCAGCCTCGGCCGCCAATTCGTCCGCAGGATGCCTGGCCGCACGTCCTCGGGCTGCGCCTCGCCCCGCTTACGTTCGACCAGACCCTTCATCATGTGGATGAGTTGATCTGTGCAAGGGAACCTGCGTATGTCGTAACGGCCAATCTGCACTATGCCAATCTGGTAGCCGCGGATCCGCGACTGCAGGCTGTCAACGACGAAGCCGCGCTCCTCGTGGCAGATGGCATGCCGCTCGTCTGGGCTTCACGCTTCAACAGGTATCCCCTGCCGGAACGTGTGGCGGGCTCAGACCTGACACCGGCACTCTGCGAACGGGCCGCGGCACGCGGTTATCGCGTTTATCTGTTCGGTGCTGGGCCAAATGTGGCGGAGAAAGCCGCGGAGAAGCTCTGTCAGCGCTTCCCCGGCCTGACGATTGCGGGAGTCTACTCTCCCAGCCGAGCGGAACTGGATCCGGCGGGCGATGCTGAGAACGTGGCGCGGATTCGCCGCGCACGCCCCCAATTGTTGTTCCTGGCGCTGGGCCAACCCCATGGGGAACTGTGGCTGCGGCGCAACTATCGTGACCTGGGCCCCGTGGTGAGCATGCAGGTCGGTGCAACCCTCGACTTCATCGCCGGTCAGGTGGCCCGGGCACCCAAGTGGATGCAGCTCACTGGCCTGGAATGGGTCTACCGCATGCTCAGGGAACCGCAGCGGCTCGGGCCGCGGTACGTGCAGGATCTCCGGTTTCTGATCGGGTCTGCACTCCGCAGCCGACGACCAGTGGCGAATGCCGCACCCCGCTAGAGGGGAAAAGCCCTTTGGGCGGTCGCGCGTCCCTGATCTGGCCGCCATGGTCTGCGAACTTCGGTCCGACGTGGTATCGTGTGGTGGCGTAAGACCCTGCTGCCTCGGAGGAAAGGGCCACGGGACAGTGGTCGGTTTCGTGTCTGGCCAGCACCGCTCTCGCAGTAGGATCGACTGACGATGCCGTCGACCACCGGAATACTCAACGTCGACAAGCCACAAGGGTGGACGTCCCGCCGGGTCGTCGACCTTGTGCAGACGCTGGCCCGACCACGCAAGGTCGGCCACGCCGGCACGCTCGATCCGCTGGCCACCGGAGTGCTGGCAGTGTGTGTCGGGCAGGCGACACGCCTCGTGCCCTACCTCCAGGAGCTCCGCAAGTCGTACCGCGGTGAGTTTCTCCTTGGACGCACCAGTACCACGGAAGACATCGAAGGGGAGATCACCGAGACTCCGCAGGCCCCCACGCCTGAGCAAGCGGAGATCGAGGAGGCCCTCCGTGACTTCATCGGCCCGATACAACAGGTTCCGCCGGCATTCTCGGCAGTCAAGGTGCAGGGCCGCCGTGCGTATGCACTGGCTCGACAGGGCCGGCCACCGACACTGGAGGCGCGTACCGTTCAGATCGATGCCATTGCTCTCGTCGACTACAGCCCCCCGCGACTCACTCTTGATATCACCTGCGGCTCGGGGACCTACATTCGTTCGATCGGTCGTGACCTCGGTCAGCGACTCGGATGTGGAGCGGTGATGAGCGGACTCGTGAGAACCCACATTGGCGGCATGCAGGTGGCTGATGCCATCAGCCCCGACGACATCACACCCGAAAACTGGGCCACCTTGCTCATCCCGCCACTCGAGGCCCTGGCCCCGCTGCCGCGAGTCACCCTGTCCCCCGAACCCTACCGACGGATCCTGCTCGGACAGCGGGTTCCCCCGCCCGACCAGCTACAACTTGCTCCGGACGAGCCCGCGGCGCTTGTGAGCCCTGATGGCGCACTGGCGGCGATCGTGAAGTCCTGCGCCAGAACCGGCCACCTCGCTCCGCAGGTCGTCCTCACCGATCGCGACTGAAATCGACGCGGACGTCAGCCCATTCAGCGCCGAGTGGGGGTGTCAGCAGGTTCTGCCGCGATCCGTTCAGGTCCGGACGATGCTGCATCGGGGTCGACACCCTCGGTGGCAGACCGGCCCTCTGAACGACCGCGCCGCGCCATGTCAGCGATACGTTCCGCGGCCTGACGGGCGAGCCGATTGTTGCGAGGCTGTACTTGTGGCTGAGCCACGGACGGGGTCCGTAGGTCCGGAACCCTCGGGGGAGCTGCCAGTGGAGGCAGCTCGGAATCCGGCACAGGGGTGGCAACAGGCTCCTGGGTGATGAGCGGCTTTGAATGGATGAGCACCTCGTCGGGGACCCGCGCCGGCAGTGACTCTTCCCTGACGGGGACCGGCTGGGCGGCCACGGGAGTGTCAGTCTGAGCGCGTTGTGGCGTGGAACTCACAACACCCGTGCTGGGCTTTCGCGACCGCCATGCGTCGCTGGGCAGATCTGCGGACGCGGTCGGCTTGTTCGCTTTGGCCTCGGCCTGCGGAGTGGCCGCCGGCTCAGTTCTCGGGGCTGCCTCGGGCTCCTGCGCCGCGAGCGCGGCGGGGGCTCTCGGCGTCATCCGATCGCGATAGAGGACCAGCGCACTGACGGCATGAAAGGTCGGCCCGCACTCGTTGGGACGGTTACTGGTGTGAATCAGATCGGTCGCCACCGAGGCCACGCCGCGGCGGACCCAGTTCTCGCCGAGCTGGCTGTGAGGCAGCATCATCATCAGACACTCGAGAGTATGCCCGGAAACACGAATCCGCTCGTTGTAGTCCTGGCTGTGGCCGGGCCCGGTGAAGTACTCGGTCGAGAAGCTGCCATCGCTGTTCTGCAGCGACTTGGCGACTTCGATGTGTCGGCGAACCTTCTGGTCCGCATCGAACCACGCGCCCCTGAGTGTATGATGCTTCTGCAGATAGGCGTTCCGTGCATAGGCCAGCGCGAACAGTCCATGCGTCCCTCCGCAGGGTGCGCCTTCACAGACGCCTGGGTCTGTATCCGGACCAACTGTTCCATGCTCCACGGTTCTCCGGCGGCGTTGTCCCACTCGGAGTCCTGGTCGATGTAGTGCGTCAGGAACCACAGTGTCCACGTGATCTCTTCACGAGCACTCACGGTCAACTTCGCGTTCTCGATCATGTCGGCCATCGTGACCGTTTTGCCGCCCGCGACCTGGAACTGATGGTCGTAGGGGAGATTCGAGAGAGACAGCAGCGCGAGGAACTGGTTGACGTGGCCCTCGAAGTGGAACGGAACATTGAAGGGATGGGCACGTCCTCCATGTGCTGTCGCTTCGAACCATGGCTGATTGCGGTAGGTCGGTCCCCGGGAAATCCAGTCCAGGGCCCGGACGTACTGATTGCCCGAGCGGAGGACCAGATCTTCACGGAGCGCCAGAACGCCGTGCATGATCTGCCAGGGAGTGTGCGTATTGACGTCCAGATAACGCATGGACGTGACGTCGATGGCTCGATTGACGAGCTTCAGGAGCGCGTCTGCCGGCTCACCCTCGGCGGATGAGGTCGAGGCCGTCTGCCTCGGCGGTGCTCCCGCGGCCGCACCCCGATAAACGGGCATCTTGACAGGCTCGAGCATGACCCGGGGCTTGGCAGCCTCGGCCTCGCGGCCCCAGCGGTCGGTCGAAGTGTCTTCCGCCTCTTCTCGCCCGCCAAACAGGCGACCCGACGAAAAGATCCGGTCTCGAAACCGTGCCTGCTGGATGTCGGCGGACTCGTTCGTCTGTGCACTGACCGAGCCGGTCGACACCAGGCACATCAGACCGACCAGCAGCACAGTCGTTCTCAGCCTGAAGATCTTCATGGAAGCGGCATCCTCAAGGAATCACACCACACTGAGGCCCTATCTAATCTTACGTCGGCTGTGGTTCCCCGCACTTCGAATGCAATGTGGTCCGATGACTGAGCCGCACCTCAAACTGCCGAACGGCGGCGATAGGACCCCTACCTTCCGATGGGACCGCACACATTAACGTGCCGGAAGACCGCCCTTACTTCCCCCAGCCTGACGGCCAGCAGGTGCCCTGCTCCATCAGCAGGTGGGGTCAGCGAACCCTGCCAAGGTTTGACGATTGGGGCATCGAATCGGTCACGGCCGACATTCAGCGATCGACCGCCTGGAGGCTCTGCAACTGCAACGGCACATCAAGCCGCTGCCCGTCGCGCAGCACCGTCACCGTAACCGTGTCCCCCACGGCGTACTCGTCCAGCACACGAATGAGCGTCAACGAGTCCGTGATGGCCTGGCCATTCACGGCGACAATCAGGTCACCCCACAGATAGCCGCCGTCGGGACTGGAAGTCGTGCCCTGCAGACCCGCCTGTTCGGCTGCTCCATCGGTCTGCACTTCACGAATCAGGACACCACTCTGATTGGCGGGCAACACCCGTCGTGCCCGTAATTCCTGGACCAGAGTATCCGGGAAAATGATTACACCCAGTGCGGGCCGGATAACACGCCCATGGCGGATGAGGTCCGGGACGATACGATTGACGGTATCGACAGGAATCGCGAATCCGACGCCACTGTACGTGCCCGAGGTCGGACTATAGATCGCCGTGTTGACGCCGATGAGCCGCCCCGCACTGTCGAGCAAAGGCCCCCCCGAGTTGCCGGGATTGATGGCGGCATCGGTCTGGACCACATCGAGGATCCGGCCGTTGGGTGACGAAATCTCACGTCCCAAACCACTGATGACACCCGTGGTGAGCGTCTGGTCCAGACCAAAGGGACTGCCGATCGCGTACACATTCTGACCGACCTTCAGGTCCGACGAGGTCCCCAAGGGCAGCATTGTCAGCTGCTTGAGCCCGACGTCAATCTTGAGCACCGCGAGGTCATTTTCTGGCGAGACCCCCACGCGCTGGGCGGTGTAGGTCGTATTGTCGGCCAACGTCACATAGGCTCGTTGGGCGTTCTCCAGCACATGGTAGTTCGTGACGACGTAACCTTGGTCACTCCAGATGAATCCGGTCCCTGTGCCCCGGTCGATCTCGGTCACATCGAAGTTCCGCAACTGGCCCAGCGAGGTCGTTGTAATGTACACGACCGCCGGCGAGGCTTGCGTGAAGATGTCGATCTGTGTCCGCTCGACACCCGACAGCTCTCCACGCGCGGTCACGGGGCGTCGCGAGGCGCGCGCATCGTGCAGGTCGTTCCCCAGGGGAACCGCGTAGCGATACAGTAGCGCGGCGACCACGATCAACAAGGCGAGGACGACCCAGCCATTGACCGGGGACTCCGCCGAACCGTTTTCAGACGACCGGACTGACGCAAAGTTGATCAGGCTCGTGCCCCTCATATCATTCAGGCTGCGAAACAAGGCGAAAAGTCGGATATGCACCCGGCTGGTGTCATCCGCGAGACACGCCCGGATTGGATCCGGATCAAGTTTGCAGCATGCCGCATCAAATGGGAAGAGCTGACATGATCGAGACTCCACAATCGAATTCACCGGGAGTCGCTGACGGATGAGGATTTCTGGTGCTCAACCCGCTAGAATCTGGAGGAGTGACTGACGTGAACGTCACAATCGAACCATGCCTCGCGACAAGGCAGACCTTGGAGTTTAAGGCCTCAGCCAGACAGAGAAAGAAGCTGCCGTGCACCTCCGACATCGATGTCCCGAATGCGAGAGCCCGCTGCTTCATGAGCAGGTGAGCGGTGGTGGGGAGTTACGCTGTTCCAGCTGCAACTGGTCACGTGTCGTGCCGGAGGACTGCGTGCACGACGGACAGCCCACACGCTGTCTGTTATGCGGCAACCCGGATCTCTGGCGACAGAAGGACTTCCCCCAGGCAGCCGGACTGCTGATCGTGGCGTTGGGTGCTCTCAGCAGTTCGCTCGCGTGGTACTTCTATCGGCCCCGTCTGGCGTTGGGCATCCTGCTGGGGTTTGCGCTCGCAGATCTGTTGTTGTTCGCACTGATGCCGGATGTTCTCGTCTGCTATCGATGCCAGGCGCGCCACTCCGGCATCGATGTGGCAGGTCGCCCGGGCTTCGATCACGAGACCGCCGAGCGCTACCGCCAGGAGCGGCTGCGTCTGGCCGGCGCCGGCAAGCCCTTTGCGTCGTAGCAGTACTTCGGGACGAAGTGTAAGTGGACACTGAGCAGCAGCGGATCATCGATGACCTGACCGGAGTCTTCCGGGGGCAGCTCCGCTTCGATCCTCTGACGACATCGATCTATGCCAGCGATGCCAGTCTCTATCAGCAGCGTCCGCTCGGTGTCGCCTATCCTCTCGACTCTGATGATGTCGTGACACTCGCGCGGTATGCTCAGGAGCAACACGTGCCGCTGATCGCACGCGGCTCGGGATCCGGAGTTGTCGGGTCGGCGCTTGGCAGCGGGCTGATTGTCGACTTCTCGCGTCACATGCGGAAGATCCTCGAGCTGGGCAGCGAGACGGTCCGCGTCGAGCCTGGCATTGTCCGCAATCGACTCAATGACCGACTCCGGGAGGAGGGCCGGTACTTTCCGCCCGATCCGGCCAACTCTGCGGTGACGACCCTCGGCGGGATGCTGGCCGTCGATGCCGCCGGGGCGCATGCCGTCCGTGTCGGGTCGGTTCGAGATCATGTGAGGAGCCTGCAGATTGTTCTGGCCGGAGGGAGCCGATTCGAAGCCCGCAGCGAACGGCTGCAACAACTGTCCTCGTCTGGATACGCCGGTCGAACGCAGGATGACGCGGCCGACCTCGACGACAACGAACGCGTGCGTCAGCGGATCGTGTCCCGGCTGCGAAAACTGCTTTCCGAAAACGGGGAACTGATTGGCAGGCATCAGCCGGCGCTCGTGCGCAACACCTGCGGCTATCAACTCTTGCGCGTCTTGTCCGAGACCGAGCTGAATCTGCCTCGGCTGCTGATCGGCTCGGAGGGCACGCTCGGCCTGTTTACCGCAGCAACACTGCACACGTCTCCACTGCCGGCGCATCGAGCGGTCGTGCTGATGATGTTCGGCAAGCTCGAATCGGCAGTGGCCGCCGTCCAGACGATTGCCGACCAGCTTCCCAGTGCCTGCGACCTGCTCGATCGCCGGATGCTCTCCCTGGGGCGAGAAGCAGATCCACGCTTCGAACAGTGGATTCCCAAGGCCGCAGAGGCCGCGCTGCTGGTCGAACAGACGGGATTCAGTCAACGTCAGGTGCGGGATCGCCTGCGCATGGTGATCGACAGTGTCCGGGCCCGCGAACCGTCAATGATGGTGGCGTGTGAGGCCGACGATGCGACGCAGGTCGACCTCCTCTGGTCCCTTCCCGGCCGGGTGGTGGCCATGCTGGCCGGGCTGCCGGGAGAGATCCGCCCCCTTCCCTTCGTCGAAGACATGGCCGTGCCCCCGTCCGCCCTCGGGGAGTTTCTGGTGCGGGCACAACGCGTCTTTCAGAAGCACGAACTGACGGCCTCGCTGTATGCCCACGCCGCGTCCGGACAGTTGCATCTGCGGCCCTTCCTGCCTCCACCCACTCCCCAGAACGCCGAACAGATCGAAGCCCTTGCCCGCGATCTGTACGAGATCGTGGCCGCGCTGGGCGGTTCGATCAGCGGTGAACATGGAGATGGGCTGGCCCGCACGGCGTTCATTCGCTCGCAGTACGGCCCGCTGTACAAGGTCTTTCAGGAGGTGAAGGAGATTTTCGACCCGGACAACCTGCTCAATCCGGGCAAGATCATCAGCGATGACCCCCATGTCACGATCCGCAACTTCCGTCCTCCCGCCGTCCCTGCTCCGGAGGTGATGCCGCTGCAACTGCGCTGGACGGCCGACGAGGTCACACAAGCCGCCGCACGCTGCAATGGCTGCGGTGCCTGCCGGGTTGACGAACCGGACCTGCGGATGTGTCCGTTCTTCCACCTCGATGCCACCGAGGAAGCGTCACCGCGGTCGAAGGCGAACGCGATGCGCAACCTGCTGACCGGCGCCCTCGACCGGCAGACCATCGTAACGGAGGACATGAAGCGACTGACGGACCTGTGTTTCAACTGCAAACAGTGTCAGTCGGAGTGTCCGTCGAATGTCAACATCCCGCACCTGATGATCGAGGCGAAAGCCGCTTACGTTGCGGCGAACGGCCTGAGTCGTGCTGACTGGA
Source organism: uncultured Planctomycetaceae bacterium (assembly GCA_963715185.1). Classification (GTDB taxonomy): domain Bacteria; phylum Planctomycetota; class Planctomycetia; order Planctomycetales; family Planctomycetaceae; genus CAVPPT01. The sequence continues at coordinate 435,596 of CAVQRG010000001.1, read as the reverse complement.
TTCTCTCGCGGGCACATTCCTTCGGCTGGTTTGGCTGCCGGTCCGCTCCGCTGTCGAACTGGGCCATCAACAGCCGGACATTTCGCTGGCTTCTCAGTCGGATCCTCGGGATTGCCAGCCAGGCGCAAGCTGCCCGCATTCGCACGGCGGACATTCCTCGATGCCCGGGCTACGCAGACCTCGTCGCCAGAGCTGCTGCAGCGAGACACGGGCGAAAGGCCGATCGTCTACTTTGTCGATCACTTCGCCAATTATCACGACACCGAACTCGCCGAGGCCTTCCTCAAGGTCATGGCTCACAACGGCATCCGGGTCATCGTCCCGGCGAATCAGACGGCTTCTGGTCTGGCGATGATTTCAGCCGGTGACCTCGAGGCCGCTCATAAACTCGCAGAGGCGAACGTCCGGGAGTTGTGTGAGCTCGTGCGCGAAGGCCATCAGATCGTGTGCTCCGAGCCGGCTGCGGCGGTCTGCCTGTCGCAGGAATACCCGATGCTGATTGATCACCCCGACGTCGCATTGCTGGCCTCGCGTGTCGTCGAGGCCGGCACGTTTCTCAAGAGGCTGCACGAGGCGGGTCGACTGCGGACCGATTTCGCGCCGGTTCAGGTCGCGGCCGGCTACCACACGCCCTGTCACGTCCGGGCGCTGGGACAGGGCACACCCTTCGCCGAGTTGCTCAGTTTGATCCCGGGACTGTCGGTCCATAGAATCGAGGAAGGATGTTCAGGGATGGCCGGGGCCTTTGGACTCACGAGAGCCCACTTTGACACATCGCTGCAGATCGGCGCGAAACTCATGGAGCGGATGCAGTCCCCGGACATTCTACTCGGAATCACGGAATGCAGCAGCTGCAAGACCCAGATGGAACAGGGGACGATCACGCCGACCATTCATCCACTCAAGCTGCTCGCACTGTCGTACGGACTGATGCCCGAACTGCGTCGCCGGCTCCTCCCCGGCACGAAGCGACTGCTGGTCACATGATCGTCGAGGTGCAACTCTTCGCCAGGGCCCGTGATCTCGCGGGAACCAGCCAACTGACTGTGGAAGTTCCCGACCGGGCTTCGGTTTCCCAATTCAGACAATCGCTGGGAGAACAGGTCCCGGCACTGAGACCTTTGCTGCCGCATCTGATCGTCGCGATTGGTACCGAGTATGCCTCCGACAGCACTTGTATTCCGGCGGCAAGCCGACTGACCTGCTTTCCCCCGGTGAGTGGTGGATGAGGCCCGGCAGTTTCCCCGCCGTCCGATGATCGGCACGACCACTTCCGCACGAACGCTGACAGATTGTCCGATCCATGATTGAGCTCACGTCTGACCCGATCGATTTCGCCGCACTGACGGAAGCCGTTCGCACGCCGCAGGCCGGCGCTGTCGTGCTGTTCCTCGGCACTGTGCGCGAAATGACCGAAGGCCGCAAGACCGTCTCGCTCGAATACGAGGCGTTTCCAGAGATGGCGAACGCCAAACTGACGGAGCTCGAGGCCGAGGCCTGCGAGCGTTGGCCCGTGCACGAACTCGGCATCGTACACCGGCTGGGACACCTCGAACTGGGTGACGTATCGGTCGCCGTCGCAGTCAGTTGCCCGCATCGCCAGCAGGCATTCGAGGCCGGTCGATTCCTGATCGATCGCCTGAAGGAGGTTGTGCCCATCTGGAAGAAGGAGCACTGGGCCGACGGCACGACGGAATGGGTTCATCCGGGAACTGAAGCCGATACGGTGCGACCATGACTGAGCCTCTCATCGATTCCTATGGACGAGTTCACAACAACCTGCGGATCAGCGTCACCGACCGCTGTAACATTCGCTGCTACTACTGCATGCCGGCGGAAAACGTGGCATTCATGCCGCGGCAGGAACTGCTGACCTTCGAGGAGCTTGAGCGATTCGTGCGGATTGTCATTCCGCTGGGCGTGGACAAGCTGCGCCTGACCGGTGGGGAGCCGCTCGTCAGACGCGATCTCTCGCAGCTCGTGGCGCGACTGTCCGTCCTCCCGGGGATTCGCGATCTCGGTATGACGACGAACGGCATCCTGCTGGCCGACCATGCTTCGGCCCTGTATCAGGCCGGGCTGCGGCGACTGAACGTCAGCCTGGATGCGCTGAGCCCTGAGAAATTCAAGGAGATCACCCGCCGCGAGGGCTACGAGCAGGTACTCGCCGGAATCGAAGCGGCTCAGCGGGCGGGCTTCCGCAAGATCAAGATCAACGCGGTTGCCCTCCGAGGGGTCACGGAGGGGGAGCTGGTCCGGTTTGGCGAATTTGCACGAGACACAGGACTGGAGGTCCGCTTCATCGAGTACATGCCGCTCGACGCCGACAACGCCTGGGAACGGGACAAGGTTCTGTTCGCCGCCGACATCATCGAGCAGCTTTCGGAGGCCTTCTGTCCCTTGAAGCCGGTGGCGACCGAGGACCGGAGCAAGCCGGCAACGGAATACGTTTTCGAGGACGGCATCGGGCGCATCGGGCTGATCGCCTCCGTCAGCCAGCCCTTCTGCGAGAGCTGCAACCGTTTTCGGCTCACGGCCGATGGCAAGATCCGCAACTGCCTGTTCAGTCTCGAGGAAACCGACATCCGGAAACTGTTGCGAGACGGAGCCGGCGACACGGAGATCCAGGAAGCCGTACGCCAATCCATTGCGGCCAAGAAGGAAGGGCACGAAATCAACACGGCCCGGTTCATTCAGCCACTGCGGCCGATGTATTCCATCGGTGGTTGAGCTCTCAGGCGGCAACTCCGAGATCCGGCAGCAAAGTGGCCGGCTCGTCGCGGAGCATCCTCCGTGGACCGAATCCGTGGTCCTCAGCCCGAATCCGCTCCCTTTTCGTGCGGCCAGACCGCGAATCTGGTGAACCGGCCGCCTGATCCAACGTTCTCACTGAAGATCCCGGAATTTGACGCTGATTTTCCCGTGGCCGTATAATCCACAGTTCCAGGAATGCGCACGATCGCTGAGGGAGGCCGCATGCTCGGCTCGTACAGAAATTCGAAGACAATCCGCCACCGCCCGAACCCGATCGTGGCCCTCGTTGGTGTGGCGGCGCTTGTGGCTGGCACCGGGACAAGGGCCGACGAGGCTGCAGACCGCCCGGAAGAGCCGGTTGCGGCGCGGTACGTCACCCTGACCAGTCCGATTGATGACCAACTGATCAGCTGGGTCCGCGAGGTTGGTCTCGACCTGCAGAAGGAGGCGGGCCAAACCGGTCGCGCGCGGTCCTCGTGCTGGAGATCACTCCGGGAACGAGCCAGTTCCATCACGTCTATGGCCTCGCCGACTTCCTCACGTCGTCTGCCTTGTCGCGCGTGACCACTGTGGCCTGGATCCCGGAGACGCTGATGGGCAACAACGTCCTCGCGGCATTGGCCTGCAAGGAAATCGTGCTGCATCCGGATGCGCAGTTCGGGGACATCGGTCGCGGACAGGCAATTCCCCGGGACCAGCAGGAGATTGTGCTGAATCTGGTTGCGAAGCGTCACAACGTGCTGGTCAATCGCGCACTGGCCGAGGCGCTGATGAACCCGGAAACCACGCTGCTCCAGTTAACGATCGAGCCGGCTGACGGCATGAGTGAGCGCCGGCTCGTCACTGAGACCGAAGCCGCACGGCTACGCGATTCGGGGGCAGTCATTCGCGACTCCCGGACCATCAAGGAACGGGGCGTGCCGGGATTGATTTCCGGGCGCAGGCTCGCAACAGCGACATTCTCGCCGCCCGGGTGTCGGAAAGTCGGAACGAACTGGCCAACGCCTATGGCATGCGACTCGAATCGCTGCGGGAGCAGGCCCCTCCGGGCACCTATGACCATGTCGCCCTGATCGACGTTCAGGGGATGATCGATCCGCTGCTGGACTCGTTTCTGAAGCGACAGATCGACCGCGCCGTCGCCGACGGTGCGAAACTGATCATCTTCGAGATTCAGTCACCGGGCGGCTTGCTGTGGAACAGTCGCGATCTTGCCTACACGATTGCTGATCTCGAGGACCGCGATGTCCGCACGGTCGCGTTCATTCAGGGTGAGGCCTTGAGCGGTGCGACGATCATCGCCCTGGGGTGCGACGAGATCTACATGACGCGCCACGCCACCATGGGGGATGCCGGCCCGATCGAGACCGGTGAAGGAGGGCAGTTCGAGCGCGCCCCCGAGAAGATCCTCAGCTTCCTGCGGGAAACGATGGAAACCCTGGCAGATCGCAAAGGGCGCCCTTCGGCTCTGGCGGTCGCGATGGCCGACAAGGACATGGTCGTTTACGAGGTCACGAACAAGAATACCGGTGACCAGTGGTTCATGTCGGATGACCAACTTCACGATGCTGGCGACGAGTGGGTCAAGGGACGCATGGTTCCTGAAACTTCCGTGGACAATCTGCTGACGATCAACGGAGTCCGCGCCCATGAGCTGAAGCTCGCCGAAAGGCCCGTGGCCGATCTCGACGAACTGAAGGAACGTCTGGGCGTGCCTCCGGACGTTCGCCCGAAGAAGGTCGCCCGCACCTGGATCGACGACACCGTGTTCCTGCTCAACACCAACGTAGTCACGGGCATTCTGTTCTTTCTGGGAATCGTGTTCATCTATCTCGAACTGCACTTCATGAGCGGGCTGCTCGGAATCCTCTCGGCGCTCTGCTTCGGCATCTTCTTCTGGAGCAAGTTCCTGGGGGGAACCGCCGGTTGGCTTGAGGTCATCCTGTTCGCTCTCGGGTTCGCGTGTCTCGCGCTCGAGCTGTTTGTGATTCCGGGCTTTGGCGTGTTCGGCGTCACGGGGGCGATCCTGATCTTCGCCGCACTGGTAATGGCTTCGCAGACCTTCGGCAACCTCGAACCCAACCAGGACTTCAGTGAGGCCACCCGTACGATGGCAACGCTGAGCACATCGATCATCGCCGTCATCGTGATGGCCATGGCGCTCTCGCGTTTCCTGCCGCGCATTCCGATTCTGAACCAGATGATCCTCACGCCGCCGGGCATGGACACACTGCAATCCCCCGACGAACCCCGACTCCACCCCGGGCTCGCCACCGACGACGGCAACTCTTATGTTGGACGTACCGGGACGGCATTGACGGTCCTCCGCCCTGCTGGCAAGGCGCGGCTGGGTGGCGAGATGCTGGATGTTGTCAGCGACGGACCCTTCGTTCAGCAGGGCCGACCGATTGAAGTCGTCGCCGTCAGCGGAAACCGAATCGTCGTCCGCGAAACGTGACTTCGCAGCGGCACTCCCCTCCTGCAATCCGGAACTCTCACCATGCATTTGACAGTTCGGCCGCTGGCACTGCTTCTGGTTTGTGCCACGGGCCTGCCCGCTGGAACGCCGATTCGAGCTGACAATTCCCCCGACTCCTGGAATCTCACTCTACGGTCTTGCGAGGAGACTTCGCCGGGCAGCGGACGCTTTCACCGAGTCACACGGGCGGAAACCTGGGAGCCAAGTCAGACGGCCGTAATCGTCTGCGACATGTGGGACCTGCATCACTGCCTCAATGCCGTCCGTCGCGAACAGGAGTTTGCTCCACGACTGAATGCGGTTCTGAACGCCGCACGCAGTCGCGGTGCCACCATCATTCATGCCCCCAGCGGCTGCATGGAGACCTACGCCGGGCATCCCGCGCGGGAACGAGCGCCGAATGACTCCGAAGTCTGCCGAACTGCCTGCGCAAATCTCGGAGTGGTGCCGGCAGATCCCGGCGGAGGAGCGGGGTGTCTACCCGGTCGACCAGTCGGCGGGCGGCGAGGATGACGATCCCGTAGAGCACGCGGCCTGGGTGAGCAAGCTGACCGCCATGGGCCGCGATCCGCAGCAACCCTGGCAGGCCCAGATCGACGCCATCGCGATCGATGCCGAACGGGACTACCTTTCCGATCGGGGAGAGGAAATCTGGAGCATCCTCGATGCGCGGGGCATCGACAACGTGATTTTGACTGGTGTGCACACCAACATGTGTGTGCTCGGCCGGCCATTCGGACTGCGGCAACTGGCCCGCAACGGCAAGAACGTCGTCCTGATGCGGGACATGACCGACACGATGTACGACCCGGCGGCGTGGCCCTATGTCAGCCACTTCACGGGAACCGATCTGATCGTCGAACATATCGAGAAGTTCGTCTGCCCGACGCTCACCAGCGACCAGTTCGTCGAGGGACCGGCATTCCGCTTCTCGCAGGATCAGCGTCCTCACCTCGTCATCCTCATTGGCGAGGACGAGTACGGGACGCGGGAGACGCTGCCCACGTTCGCCGCCCAGCAGTTGGGCAAAGAATATCGTGTCAGCATCGTGCACGCCGACGACGACGATCCGAACCGCTTCCCGGGTATCGAGGTCGTTCAGGATGCCGACATCCTGCTCGTGAGCGTCCGCCGTCGCACGCCGCCCGCAGAACAGCTCCATTACGTCAGGCAGCACGTGCGGGCCGGGAAGCCCGTCCTGGGCATCCGCACCGCCTCACACGCCTTCACACTCCGGAACCAACCTCCTCCGGAGGGTCTGGATGCGTGGCCGGAATTCGATCCCGAGGTGCTCGGGGGCCACTACACGAACCACTACGGCAACGAACAGGCCTGTACGGTATTTGTCGTCCATGAGCACGGAGCGCATCCGATTCTCGAAGATGTTCCGCAGGCCGGCTTCAAAGCTGGAGGATCCCTGTACAAAGTGTCCCCTTTGGCGGAAGGCACGACCCCGCTGCTTGCCGGCAGCGTGGAGGGCGCCGACCCTGAACCGGTCGCCTGGACCTTCACGCGGACTGACGGGGGCAGCTCCTTTTACACATCACTGGGACACACGCAGGACTTCGAGAATCCGACGTTCGTGCGCCTGCTCAAGAATGCGATCGACTGGACGGCCGACTCCGCAGCAGCTCAGCGTGCCGAGTCTGCCGGGCAGCAGCGCTGACCTGCGATCGCCACTCGCCCCCACTCAGTATTCCCTGTTCGTGACGAGGCCCGGCAGGGGCACGGGGTACTTGCCGTTTTCGTCCGCGTGCAGTGGAGCCGGCCCGTCGAGTGTCAGCTGGTCGACATCGGGAGCGAACTCCTGCTCGTGATTGAGCATCTGGTCGTAGGTGATGACCTGCCCGGTGTGGGCCGCCATCCTGCCCATGGACGTGACGAGGCTGGCCGCGACCCCCCGTTCCACCTCGTTATAAGGCAGGTCTTCGCGAATCGCCTTGATCAGGTGATCCCACTCCAGTTGGTACGGGTTAGGTTCCGGCTGCGGAAATGCCCAGGTCATCTCGTCGTTGACGAAGCGCTGCCCGCTGTAGATGCGGCATTTCGCCGGGGAGTGTGAAGCGGTCGAGATCACCGCCGACCCTTTGGTGCCATGAGCGTAGCTGGCGAACTCGCGGTCGCAGCCGGCCATCGTCCGTCCTTCGAGGAACAGCTTCGTACCATCCTCGAAAGTGTACTCGACCGAGTACGTGTCGAAGTTCTGGTCGACGTAGTCTCCGCGATAGTGGCGACCGCCGGACGCCTTGGCCTGCACGGGCCACGCATCCTTCATCCAGCAGCATTCGTCGATGTTGTGGATCAGAAAGTCGCTGTACGCCCCACCGCTGGCCCACAGGAAGCCGTGGAAGTTGCGGATCTGATACATGAGTTCACTCATGTCGTCCGGCTTGGGTCCAGCGAAGGCGCTGCCTGTCGGTCCCGCCTGGCGATAGGCCCGGAGCAGTTGAATGTCGCCGATCTGGCCATCGCGAATACGCTGGTAGAGCTCCTCACGCGCCGCACAATGCCGGCACATCAGCCCCACACCCACCTTCAGGTTCTTGGCCTGTGCCTCCTTGTTGAGTTCGAGCATCCGGCGGCTCGTCGGGCCGTCGACGGTCACCGGCTTCTCCATGAAGACGTTGAGGCCTTTCTCGATGGCGTAGCGATACATGACCCACCGAAATGCCGGAGGCGTCGTCAGGATCACGACATCACCCGGTCGCAGCAGGTCCATGGCGTGCTGATAGCCCTCGAAGGACACGAATCTGTGGTCCTCAGGAACGTCGACCTGATCCTCGTACTGTGTCGTGAGCTGCGTGTAACTGCCGGTGAGACGATTCTCGAAGACGTCGGCCATGGCCACGAGCTTCGTCGGCCCGTACTGGGCCGCCAGTGCATTGGCCGCGGCACCTGTCCCCCGTCCGCCGCATCCGACGAGCGCCAACTGCACGGCGTTGTCCTCGGCTGCATACACGGGGGGCACCATCAGCCCGGCGAATGCCGACGCGGCAGCCACCTTGCCCGTGGCCTGGATGAGTTCACGCCGAGTCAGACCTTTGGTCTCTTTCTGATCCATGACAGCCTCTGGGTTTGATGAACTCTGTGCCCCAAAACGCGCAGACGAACCGGACATCTGTCTGCCCGACCAACGTCGCGCAGGAGAGGGCGAGGGATGTCTCCCACTCTACTGCCGACCGTCGCCGGTTGCAAAGTCGCGACAAGGCTCAGCCACGCACGCGCTCGATGTAGACTCCCTCTTCCGTGTCGATCTTGACCCGGTCGCCGATGTTGATGAAGGCCGGCACCTGAACCTCGCCACCGGTCTTCACGGTCGCCGGCTTGGTGACATTGGTTGCGGTATTCCCCTTGGCGGCAGGCTCGGTGTGCGTCACCTCCAGAACAATGTGTCGGGGAGGTGAAACGCCGATGAGCTGGTTGTTATAGTACATCAAACCGCACTCGACGTTCTCCGAGATGAATCGCATCTGCTCGCCGCACACATCTCCCGAAAGAGACACTTGCTCGAAACTGTCGTTATCCATGAATACGTAGTCTGTCCCATCGAAATACGAAAACATTCCATCCGCATTTCGGACATCGGCCGATTCCAGACTGTCTCCGCTGCGGTAGGTAATGTCATACAGTTTCCCAGTCAGCAGATTGCGCAGCTTGGTCTTGTACATGGCCTGGCCTTTGCCGGGCTTGTTGAAGTTGCACTCGACCATCTCACAAGGCTGTCCCTCATAGACGACCTTCAGACCCTTCTTGAAATCCCCCGCGTTAATTGTGGGCATTGGTACGTTGCATCCTGTTCGTTACTGTGACAGTCCTGACGTTCAGCGGTCGGCTGGCCGGCCGCGTCAGGCGATGGAAATCGTGAAGAGAATAGCAGATGGCCTTGGCCGGGAAAATCTCCCCCTCTGTCCCCTCCACAGTCCCCCCCGATGCCCCACCGCGATGGCAGAAATCGCTGGCTGAGGCCATCCGGGACCCCGCGCTGCTGATCACCCGACTGGACCTGCCGGAATCGCTGCTGGACGCCGCCCGGCGGAATTCCGGCCTGTTTTCGCTGCTGGTGCCCGAGAGCTATCTGCGACGAATGTCACCGCGAAACATCGGCGACCCCCTGCTCCGCCAGGTCCTGCCGGTCGAGAGTGAACAGGCTTCGCCGGCAGGATATACCACGGACGCCGTCGGTGATGGCCCGGCCCGTCGCGTACCGGGACTACTGCACAAATACCGGTCGCGGGCTCTGTTGATGGTTAGCGGCGTGTGCGCAGTGCACTGCCGGTACTGCTTTCGCAGACACTATCCGTACGGCGACGAGCCGAGCAGCCTGGAGGAATGGGCGTCGGCCCTGGATGAGATCGCAGGAGATGATTCGTTGCAGGAGGTCATTCTCAGCGGCGGCGATCCCCTCATCTGGAGCGATCACCGCCTGGCACAATTGATCGATCGACTGGCCGAGATTCCCCACGTACGACGACTGCGCATTCATTCGCGTCTGCCAGTTGTCTTGCCGAATCGTGTCACCCGAGGCCTGCTGGATGCGATCACGCGACAACGCCAACTGCAGCCCATCATGGTCGTCCACGCAAATCACCCGCACGAGGTGGTGGACGACTGTGCCGAAGCGCTTCGTCGGCTGGTGCGATCCGGAGTCCCCACACTCAACCAGACCGTCCTGCTCAAAGGCGTGAATGACTGCGGACCGACGCTGCTCGAACTGTCCGAACGGCTGGTGAATCTCGGCGTCATCCCGTACTACCTGCACCAACTCGACCGCGTCGCGGGAACCGCGCACTTTGAGGTCACCGACGAGACGGCGAAAGAGCTCCACGAGCACCTTCGCTCTCATCTGCCCGGTTACGCGGTTCCGCAACTCGTCAGGGAAATCGCCGGTGCTCCGTACAAGGTCCCGGTGACGTGAAGCCTAGTCGGCTCGGACGGGAACCACGGCCGCCTGCAGCACTTCGCGCGAACTGTCGTTCTGGACGAAGCCCACGAGCCTCAGGTCCTGAAGGCTCAACGGTTTTTCCGGGAATTCTTGTTGGAGTTGTTCCTCAACAGTGGCCAGGTGAGCGAGGATGTCGCTGCGCACCTGTTCCAGATCGATCTCCGCCTCAAACGTCAGCTTCCCATCGAGAGAAGCCTGTCCCTCGGGTCCACCTGGCATTGCGCGAACCAGGTTCTCGTGGATGCGGACGCCATTCGCCGCCGCGAAGCTGACTTTATGCTCGACCAGGCATAACCGCAGGCGCAACGAATCGGGAGCATCGGCCGCGAGTCCTTCAACAGCAGCCCGCAACTTCAACGTCTGATCCGCAACTTCTGCAGACAGCTGGATCTGCAGGTCCGAGGACTCTTCGAGCATCGGTGCCAACAGATCTCGCAGTTCCAGGTAGCCCACCGGGGCCATGAACATCGGACCATACATACCCTCGACCGACACGTCCTGTCCGTTCAAGAACAGTGTGGGCGTGCCTTGAATCTCGTAGAAATCGGCCCGCTGCATCCCGACTTCGCACACGAGAGGATCGGGACCGGGCACATGTTGATGGTAGCGCACCATGATGAGCTGCGATTGGGGAAACGACTGCTCGAGTCCACCCGTGGCCAGATCGGCGGCAACACAGGGGGGACAGGTCGCACCAGTAAACAGTTCTCCCAGCACAACTCTCTGTCGTTCGCGCGGTTGCGTGTCTGCCTCAGCCTTGTCCGCAAAGCGATACGCAGTCTGCTCGTACACGCCATCCAGAAAGCCCGCCAGTTCTGCGGGATCACGCCCCAGTTGCTCCCATAGATCGCTGACTCGCTGCTGGTCGCCAGGGCCTGACGGCAGGACCGCCAGTTCCGCAAAGAGCTGCAAGGCCTCTTCCTGTCGGCCGGCCTGCTCTGCGTGTTTTCCCAGCGCCTCGGTGACCGTCAGATTGAAAGGCTCCTCCGCACGGATCTCCGCCAGAATCTTGACGCCCAGCGCCTGATCGTCCGGCTGGTCCGTATGCAGGTACGCCATCCCACGCGAGAGAGTCAGCCTCGACTGCTGCGCAGGTGTGGCAGCTTCTCCGAGCTGCTGTTCGGCGAGATCCAGATGCTTCAGGGTTACGTCAACGTTGCGCCCCTGCAACGCCAGACTGTAGCCAATGTCCAGATTTGTCCGTGCCACGACACGCTCACCCCACGGCTCTGCCGCGGCGAGATATTCGGCGATGAGTGGGACCGGATCCACACCGGCCTGGTCGGTCTGACGCAGTCGGCTGAAGATCACCCGGTAAACGTCGTAGGACAAGGCGGTGCCCGGAATGCCCCTCACTACCTCGATGAGTCCCGAAAGATCCGCGTTCCCCTGGAGTGACGAGATCGCGGCCGCCCCATCGGAGGGCCGAGGCCGGACTCCCTTCAGGTCGTTCCGCTGGGACGGAACGAGCCGAGCCAGTTCGCTCCCCTCCAGGCCAAAAACGACGTTCCCCCGGATCTCACCGTCCCGCAAGGTACCCTGGAAATCGACAGGGGCCCCGTCCTGATTGGCGAGCTGGATACTGGCGGTGGTCTCCGTCAGCTCGCTGCCCTTCAACGTCCAGCCCGGCATTGATTCGCTGTCACCAACGACCACGACCCGGGACTCCGGCGGCGCCGTGGGCTGGATGTCGAGCAGCAAGCCCGGAATGTCCGCCCCCTGAGTGCTTAACTGGAACTCCCAACGACCCGCGACCGAGGTTCTCGGAGGCAGGGGCTCGACGACGATCTCTGATGGGGTGTCGGTCGCAGTGGCCCCCGCTGGGGGGCTGCTGGCTGTTCCAGTTCCCATGTTGGTCTGGCTGCTGGTAGCGGCCCCGTTGGCAGACCCCTCGGGAATCGCCCGATCGGAAACCCCCACGCCCCCTTCCTGTGATTCGACGACCGCACCCTCTGGAGCGGCCGACTCCTGACAACCCGACGTTACCAGCAGCAATACCAGGACTTGTGCCAGGCCGATCTGTTTCAATGCGGTTTTCATAAAGACTTTCAGATCGACAGGGCAACGGTGAGAGAGTTGACGACCAACGACATCCGAGTCGACGACTATAGTGGGCTCGTGTGCTGCCTGTCGAGCAGCCTCCCGCGCCGCAGGTCAGTCACCAGCACCGTAGTCCAGAAAGGCGCTGCGCTGACGAAGTCGCAATTCGACCCATTCTTCGCGTCGACTCACCTCAAGCGAGTAGTAGATGTGCGTGTGGTCGCTCTGCCGATAGAGCAATTCTCCCGTGCGAGTGTCATAGCACTCGAGTAAGCCGGTCGCAGAGGTGCGATCCGCCTCCTGCCGCGTGTAGTTCAGAATGAGCAGCGGCACATGGCGGGGCTGATCGAGGGGCAGTCCGACATTCTGCAGGGTCTGTTGCCAGAGAAGTGCACCGCTCCGCCGCTCAAAGGCGCAAGCCACCCCATTGACCAGACACCGCCGATACCCCCCGCGGATCTGGCTTGTGCGCACCACGGCGCTGATCGCTGACCCCCGTCGACGCAAACACGAGAATCCGCTTTGTGTCCGTGAGCGTGTGAATCTCACGATGTCCCTGTTCATCAACGGGCGGCAGCGACAGTCGGGACGAGGCGGCCGACTCGCCCGTCGCCCAGCTCAGGAAATGCAGGTCCCCAGTCTCTTCAAGAGCGCCAAACCAGACATCATCGACCGGAAAGAACTGAGTCGTCGCCGGAAACGTGGTCTGCCAGGACTTCCGAACTTCTGCCACATCGAACATCGTCGCCAGCATGTTGCCGTCAGGCAGTCCGTCGCGGACGATCAGCCATCGTGTTTCCGATGTCAGAACCGGAGGCAGCCGATCACCGGGTCGTCCGACGCTCCGCAGCGTCCGCCCGTCGGTGGGACACAGGACGATCCCGGTCTCGGATCCGGCGGACATCACCACGAGGGCCTGCTTCTGTCCGCAGATCTCGACATCGACCGGCAGGTCCGAACGTCGCCAGAGTTCTCGGCCGTCCTGGGGATCGAGGGCCACGAGATGACTGCGCCTCCCGGTAGCAGACATACTCTTCGGTGACCGGCCCCACCAGTCCGACCGGGCGGCCGAATCGGCTGAGGTACGTCGGCGAATCAGAGAGGTCGGGCTCACTCACTTCGCTGAGACTGATGAGCAGTGGCGGACGATCGCCGCGCAGATCGAGCGTCTGACCGCGCGGGCCAGGCAATCGACGCTGTCCGACGGCCGTCCACTGTGAACGCCCGTATCCCGAACAGCTCCATCCCCACGCGCACGACGAGCAGCGAATCCAGTCCCCACCCACGGTCCATCCGGCGGTCGACACGCGTATTCGTACGGTCAGCCGGAAGGCTGACTCGCCAAGGTTTCCCGACTTCTCCGTCATCGAACCAGACACTCCGCCCCTGGCGATCGACCAGCACGGTCACGCCTTCCCAGACCGATCCGCGCCGAGCAGACACCGGGACCGGCACGAGCTGTCGGTAATCGAAGGGCGAGGTCGACTCAATGACGACAGGTCGTGTCGCCGGCCACTCTCGGTCCGACAACACGCCGACGGACTCCGGCATGTCTGCAGACGCCCCAACTCCCCTGACAGCGGATGCCGTGGACACCGTGCGCCACCGCGAAGATACGGAATCAGCCGCGCTCCTCCAGACGGCGCCGGCGGGCGGGAACAGTTCGCGTGTCATGCCCAATGCCCATCGATCCAGCCGGACTGAGCGGCGAGGCTGATCGAACTCCACCACGAAGTTCTGCAACTTCCTGAGCATGTGCGCAGGCAGCAACGCATCGTGCGTCGTGAAACCGCCAAGCTGCTGGATGAGACGGCCAATCGCCAGCCATTGGGCGATCCCCTTCCACGAGCGCTCGTCGTCGTCCGGTCCTGTGCCACGGACGGCGAAATCGCTCGCTGCCTGCGACATTTCTGGCTGGTCGTCAAGCCTTGTCACTCCGTCGAAGGACTGCAGGTAGACCGCAGCGCCATGTCGAACCATGTTGACGGGTGAAACCTCACGAAAGCTTCCGGTCCGTCCCCAGACCAGTCGCGGCCACGCCAGCCCACGCGTCGCCGGTCCCGTCCGTAAACTCACGAGACCATCGACTGTGCGCAGCACCGCCGAATCGCCCCCGGCCACCGGGAAGACGTAGGCGCCGGGTGCATTCCAGCCTTCACCGACCGGCCGGGGTATCGCGACGCGCCGCAACTCCGCGCCGGTCGAGAGATTGATGCTTCGCGCGATCGCCCGCCCGATCATCGTCACCTGCCCATCCGTGGGTTGAAGCATCCACAGCCCGTCCCCACGCGACTGACTCCACATGGGGCTTCCGGTCTTCGCACTGAGCGCCCACAATCGATCACTCTCAGGAGTTGCCAGCAGCAACACCTCGCTGTCGACAAACACCTGTGTGCGTTGCCAGGTTTGCCGAGTCGGTCCCGCGACCGATTCTGCCTGATCCGTCAGGGGGCCCGCCGTCTCCGGAAGATCATCGCGCCCGAAGCGGTAGCCCCAGAGCCGCCGTCGACTCACCAGATCCACGCAGACCACTCCCCCGGCACCGGTCGGACAGTAGGCACGCCCTCGATCCACTTGGACGGAGCACCCGCGTCCCTGCCTGAGCATATCCTGAGCGAAGGGCCGCACCGCACGACCGAGGGGCAGCGACCACTCCTCCCGCCCGTCGTCTGCACCAAGCGACCAGAGACGAATCGAGCCCTCTGTTTCTCCGAGGATCAGCAACGATGAGCCATCGAGGACGGGAGGCCCCAGCAGCTGAACCGGACTGCCCTCAGCCGACTCTGTGCCGACCGTCGACTCGCCTCGACCATCCGACCATTCCCAGTGATCACCACCGGCCCGCCAGACAACCCGCCCATCGGCCAGCGACAGCGCGACCAATTCGCTCTCCTGCGTCAACTCCTCTGTCGGGCCCGATGCACTCGATCGGGAGCGGCTGTCGGTGGGACCGGCGCACGGCGTCAACAGGAGCACATGGGCGCCACTCACGACCAAGGCATCCGTCAGAGTATCACTGGTCAGCCGATGGGCCAGGACGCGCTCGGCTGAAACACGACGCAGCACATCGGACAGCGAAGCCGATGCCTCCGTCAACAGGTCAATCGACGACGGCAGATCAACAGACCACTCGACCTCCCCGGTCATCGCGCTGAGGGCCACCAGCCTCGACAGGGTCCGGACCAGGACTCGATCTCCTGCAACTGTGGGACGGGCCGTCAACAGCGGAACGATTCCCTGAGCATCCAGTTCCTGCAGGCACTCCCGCGCCAGTTGTTCGAGTCCTGGTGTCAGCGAGGCGGCAAACTCCCAGGAATCCGCAGAAACGTTGGCCGGTTCTGCGACGGCGGGCTGACCCGGGCCAGCCAGCCTTGATTGCAGTGCGTCAGCGAGTGTGCGGGCCGCGGTACCAAGTCGCGAGGCACGGTCTTCCGGGCGGTGATCTGTCAGCCACATCGACAGGTAGCGTTCTGCAGACCGTCGCTCACCCCGGTCGAGCGCTCGCGATACGAGGTGCTGCCAGGCCGCGGATCCTGCATCCGTATGACGAAACTGGATGGCACACCGCAACAACTGTCCCGGATCGTCGGAACTACGGGCGTTGCTCACCGCCTGGGCCGCACGAACCCCGATTGTCCGCTGCAACAGCTCTCGATCGACAGCGGACAGACTCGACAGGCGCTCGTTGGCGGCATCCCAGCCGCTGCGGTAAACGCCTTCTGTCAGGACCCAGGGATCCGGTTCCTGATCAAGCAATGCCTGCCAGTCTTGAATGGCAGTCGCCGCATCCCTTTGCTGCCAGTGCAGGTCGCCGTTGTTGAGCAGTGCTTCCGCCAGGCGATCACGTTCGAACTGCACAGACGCTGACAGATTCGGCTCCGGGCTTCCCTGCGCGAATAAAGCCCCTGCTGAGAACAACCCGGTCCACAGAGACAGGCAGAGGCAGATGTTCTCGCGGGAGCAACGTCGCATCGATTCCTCAGACTCCCAGGTCCCGTTCGAGCCGCGCCACCGAATCCTTCAAATCGGCAATTTCCTGCTGCAGACCTGCGAGGTTCGCATGGACTTCCGACAACTGTCGCTGCAAGTCATCGCAGCGGCCGTCGAGATGCCCCTGACTTGCCACGCCGGTCGAGGGCCGGTCCCCTTCCACGGGACGCGTCCGGGGGAGAGGCTCGGGAGTCTGATCGTCGTCGGCACCCTCGCTAAACTCGAGACGCTGCCCTTCCTGATCCGGGTAGAAGGCATGATCGACCTCGATTCCGCGACGTCCGAGTGGACCGCTGGCCTGAATGAAGCCCTCTTTCTGCAGCGCTGCGAGTTGCTCCCGCAACTCGTCCTGACCCTCGATCGACACCATGCGACTGGCCCGTGACCGCAATTCGCCCAGTTGCTGCCGGCCCCGCAGCAGCAACTCTGTGATGATCGCCAGTTGCTGTTCGCTAAAGGGAAAGTGCTGACGCATATGATGTCGGTACCGCTCGGTGCGCCCCGATTCCGTGTGGATGACGGCCACCAGTCCCAGTTGACGCAGTTCATCCAGCGTCTCTTCGACGCTGTCCTCACTGTAGTTGGTTACCGGCGAGCGGTTGCTCTTCTGATTGCATCCCGTGGTGATCGCCTTGAGCGTCAGCGGATAGTACTCGGGGGTTGTGTACGCCTTCTCCACGAGCACTCCCAGAACTCGACGCTGGGCGCGCGACAGAACCTCGACGAGTGGCCCACTCGCTGTGTCTGCCGGTGAACTGTTCGAGTCCGATGACGATGCCTGCATCGCAGATTCCTGCATTTTCGGATCCTTCCTCAGGAGAGTCGGTTAGGGAGAGAAGTTGGTATCAGTCTTGCCCCCGTCCGGCGGGAGTGTCAATCGGCCGCGGCGCCTGTAGGATCGTGAATGATGAACTGGAAGTCCGGGTCATCGCGCAACGGATCAAAGTCCGTCTCGCCAGGTATCAGGGACCGCACGTCCGGATCCATGCGGATCGCCCGCCCGAGCCACGATAGAGCCAGCGCCTTCTCACCCGCCAGCGAGTAGTAGCAGGCCAGATTGTACAGGACGACCGGGACCTGCGGATGCTCGTCGTAAGCCCGTTTCATGATCTCAATCGCATCCGGCAGGCGATCAACGCGTTTGTAGCACCAGGCCATGGCCATCAACGTCGTCAGCTCGTCCGGATGCAACCTCTGAACTTCGTGGAAAGACTCCAAGGCCTCGGTGTGGCGGTGATCCATCCTCAACGCTTCGCCGTGCAGACGATGCCACTCGACGTCCCCCTGTCCCGCACGACGAACGCTCTCCAACTCGCGCACCGCCTGACCAGCCATCTCCAGCAGCAGATACCCTTCCGCCAGCTCCATCTTCCTGCGGAAGTCGGACGGTTCTGAACGCGCCATCATGTGTCCCTGGCGTCAGTCTTGGATGTTTGGCCCCGCAACCCGCTCGCCCCCGCACAGCCCGCTGGCGGCCGCGGGAGACGATTCTGGTCCGGCGCCTACAGTGATTCCGGAGCCCACAGTATAGCGTAGGGATCCACGTCCTGAGAAACCCCCTGACCACTGACAGGACTGGTCCGGCACCGGAAGGTCGGGCGCACCTTGACGTCCATGCCGGATGCGCACCGCAGAAGACTGGTGCATCCCGTGTTTCCCGGCCTTCCGCTCTGCTACAATACGTTCGAGCAATGGCGGTCGTCTTCGGGCGGCGCGGAGCACCTGTCAGACCGGACCGGCGGCGATGGGCGTGGGTGGTACGCCCCGGCCTTTGGTCAGTGTGGAGCGAGTCGTTGGATCCCCGGAGGGGGATCAACCAGCGGTTTCACGTCAGTCAGTCACATCCGGGGGGGCTCAGATGTCGGAACATCGCCTTGCGCGACGCGTCAACGACGTGGCGGATCGCATCCGAAAACTGCGGCGTCATCGGCGCATGTCCTGGATCTGGCTGTTGTCGGCCCTGCTTGCTGCCCTGCTAGCTGTCGGCCAGTTCACGCTTCAGGCGGCCATCGTTCCGACCGGGCCCCTGGCCGCAGCAGTTGTGCTGCTGGTGGCCTTCGGGATCGTCGTTGGATTTCGGGCCAGAGCCAGTGCACACGAAGCGGCTGTGCTGATCGAACGGCAGTTCCCGGACCTGGACTCCCGATTGCTGACGGCGATGGAACAGCGACCAGATGGGGAGATAGGGGGCTACCGGTTCCTGCAACACGAGATCATCTCCGATACGTTGCTGCACGCCCACCGACACGACTGGTCCGACTCCGTCCCGTCGGGGGCGATGGCCCGGGCTCGAATGCGGAACGTCGCAGCACTTTGCCTGCTGGGCGTAGGCGTAGTGGCTGTCGGATGGACCGCCAGCGGCCGCCCGCCAATGAGTGCACTGAGGGCGAAGGTCCCTGACCTCCAGGAAGTAGGGTCGCTGGTCTCGGTTGTCGTCGAGCCCGGCGATGCCTCTGTCGAACGCGGCACCAGCCTGCTCGTGATGGCCACATTCGGGCAGCATGTTCCACATGACGTGACCCTCGTCGCGACGGACGGCGATGGCGGGCAGACTCACATTCCGCTGTCCAGGAGTCTCGATGACCCCGTGTTCGGCGGTCGCATTCCGCAGGTGACCGGCGATCTCACTTATCGCGTCGAGTTCGATGGTCAGTCATCGGATGAGTACCGGGTGGAGGTCTTCGAGTTTCCTGAACTGCTCCAGGCCGATGCGACGGTCCGCTCGCCGCAGTATACGGGGTTGTCGGAGAAGACCATCGAAGATGTCCGGCGAGTGAGCATCGTGGAGGGCTCAGAAATCACCATTCTGTGCCAACTCAACAAGCCGGTCGTTTCCGCACAACTTGAAGGGGAGGACCTGCCTGAGGGGCTGACGTTGACCACCGCAGAGGACCCGTCGCGTGTGTCGGCGACCTGGGTGCCGACAGGCCGGCAGACGCTCGAACTGCACCTCGTCGACGAGGCCGGCCGCGAAAACCGCTTCCCTCCGACGTTCGTGATTGACGTGCTGCCCAACAATCCGCCAGACCTCAAGATCGCCTTCCCCGCGCGCGACACACGGGTCTCTCCGCTCGAAGAGCTGGCACTCGAGGCCAAGGTCTGGGACGACTTCGGGCTGAGGGAGTTCGGGTTGGTCTATCAGACCCCTGCGGGCGACGAACACCGTCTCACGCTGGGCGAAGGGAGCGGGGGTGAGGAGCAGCACGACATCGCGCACCTGATGGAGTTCGAGGGGCTCGGCGCTGAGCCGCTCCAGCTCGTCTCTTACTACTTCTACGCCGACGACATCGGTCCGGGCGGCAACGTGCGTCGGACGTTCAGCGATATGTACTTCGCCGAGGTGCGACATCTTGAAGAGATCTTTCGACAGAACATGCAGTCGACGCCCCCGGGACAGCAGCAACAACAGCAGCCGTCGGGTGGTCAGCAGATGGACGAGCTGGTTCAGCTCCAGAGGCAGATTGTCAACGCCACGTGGAACCTCATCCGGCGTGAGACCCGGCCCGAACCGTCGGCTGAGTACGCAGACGATCTCCAGACGATCGCGGAGTCTCAACAGCAGGCCATCGAACTGGCCGCGGCGCAGCAGGCAGAAGTCGAAGATGCTCAGTCCCGTCAGCACCTGCAGCAGGCGGTCGAGCACATGACCAGCGCCGCGGACCACTTCGGCGAAGCCGCCGGACGTTCCGCAGTCGCCCCGCTCCCCGACGCCCGTCAGTCTGCACAGGCAGCCTATCGATCCCTGCTGCAGCTTCAGGCGCGCGAGCATCAGGTGCGTCAGTCCCAGCCCGGTTCCTCGAGCAGTCAACGGGCGGGTCAGCAGCAGCGACAGCAGCAACTCAACAATCTCGAGCTCAAGGACAACCGCAGTCGCTATGAAACAGAATCGCAGGATCAGTCGCAGCAGGCCGCCGATCGCGAACAGCTCCAGGTGCTCAATCGGCTGAGCGAGCTCGCCCAGCGTCAGCAGGATGTCAACGAAAAGCTGAAAGAGCTGGAAGCGGCACTCCGCATGGCCCAGTCTGACAAAGAGCGCGAGGACATCGAGCGGCAACTCAAGCGGCTCCGCGAGGAACAGCAGGAATTGCTGAGGGATCTCGATGAAGTTCAGGAGCGGATGAATCAGCAGGAGAACCGCCAGCAGATGTCAGACGCCCGCGAACAGCTGGAGCAGACACGCGAACAACTCCGGAACACCACCGAAGCCCTTGAACAGGGACAGCTCTCCCGCGCGATGACATCCGGCACGCGTGCCGAACGGGAACTCAAGCAGCTCGAGCAGGACTTCCGCGATCAGGCCTCCCATCAGTTCTCAGAGGTCATGCGCGAGATGCGGGAGGAAGCCCGCGAACTGAGCGAGCGGCAGCAGCAGCTCGCCGACCAGCTCAACGGCCGCTCCGAAGATCCACCGGAGACTGATTCACGCCGGCCGAGCCTGCGGGACGACTCCGGCGGTCAGCCGGAGCTGGAGTCCGGTTTCGCCGAGCAGCAGCAGAAACTCACCGATCTGATGCAGCAGATGGAGCAGGTCATTCGCGAGGCGGAGACCAGCGAACCCTTGCTGTCAAAGAAGCTGTACGACGCGATTCGACAGTCGCGCATCGATCAGCCGGAAGAGTCCTTGGCGATGACCACAGAACTGCTGCGACGCGGATTTCAACGCGAGGCAGCCGAAGTCGAGCAGCAGGCCAGTGAGGGCATCAACAAGCTGCGGGAAGGCGTGGAGGAGGCCGCCGAAAACGTGCTGGGCAACGAGCTTGAGGCCCTGAGTCGAGCTCGTGCACAGCTCGAACGACTCTCCCGATCACTCGGCGAAGAGCTCGCGGCGGCGGACCCGCCGTCAGCCAGTGACCAGGGCGATCTCAGTGGCCAGCCGGGCTACAGCAGCCAGCCCAGGAGTGCGGAAGCCCGCTCCGAGCGTCCGCAGGAATCGCGAAGCGGCCAGCCAGGGTCCCGGCCCACGGGGGAGTCCCCCGACGAAAGGGACGCCTCTGAAGGATCGCAGCAGCCTGGGGGGAGCGACCCCCGGACCAGCGTCGACCAGCCACGGGACAGTGAGGGTCGCGCAGAACCGTCGAGATCGGCTGGTTCGCAGCAGCAGAGTCCTCGTCAGACAAACCGGCCGGGGAAGGATCGCCGCAATCTGGTTCGGGAGCACCCGGCGAGACAGCCGGTGGTCAGCAGCCGGGCAGCAATGAGCCGCCGTCAGCGCAGGGACAGTCCTCAGGGAGCGGGCAACCCTCCAGAGGCCAGTCCGGTGAACAGCAGGGCTCACTCGCCGATCTGCTGAGCCGGATGGGTGGGGCCTCGGCGGGGGGCGGCCCCGGGGGCGGACCCTCCGGGCCTCATCAGGGTCCGCAGCGACCTCTCACCAGCAGTGACTTCACGGAGTGGTCCGACCAGATGCGTGATGTCGAGGAGATGCTCGACGATCCCGATCTGCGTGCCGAGGTCGCACAGATTCGTGATCGTGCGAGGTTGATGCGGATCGATGTCAAACGACATTCCCAGACCCCCGACTGGGAGGTCGTGCGGGCAACCATCTATGGCCCGATGCTGGAACTCCAGAACCGGCTGGCCGACGAGATTGCCCGCCTACGTCCCGACGATGATCGAACCGTCCCGATCGACCGAGACCCCGTGCCAGATCGTTACACCGAGATCGTGAGGCGTTACTACGAACGGCTGGGAGCAGGCGAATGACGGGGACACCCGCAGCAATCATGCTCGGTGCTCGCGATTGGGTGGGCCCCGCCAGTCTGATTCTCCTGCTGGCCCTGCTGCTCCTGGTATTCGCCTATTGGCGATCGCCTTCAGACAGCCGCACGCGGCTCGCCGCCGGCCTGCTCAAGGCATTCAGCCTCGTATTGCTGGCACTCTGCCTGGTGGAGCCATTGTGGTCCGGGACACGGGCGAAACCCGGCGAAAACCTGCTCGTCATGCTGGCCGACAACAGCGCCAGTTTGCAGATTCAGCAAGACCCCCAGACGACGCGCGGCGACTGGATCGAACGCCTGCTCGCCGATTCTGAATCGTCGTGGCAAGTGAGGCTGGCCCAGGATTTCGACGTCCGCCGCTACGCGTTCGACGCACGGCTGGCCAGCGTCAACAGTTTCGCCGAACTCACGTCGGATGGTGCTGCCACCGCACTCGGATCGGTCCTGTCGAGCCTCGCCGATCGTTACACAGACCGTCCACTGGCCGGCATCCTGCTCTTCACGGATGGAAATGCGACCGATGCCGATCTCACGGACGAAGCCCTCCGTCGGCTCCCACCCATCTATCCGGTGGTTCCCGATCCGGGACGTCCACTCGTGGACCTGTCGATTCGGCGCATGACTGTTGAAGAAACCAGTTTTGAAGATGCGCCTGTGACCATACAACTGGAGGTCGACGCCCTGGGCTTTGACGGGGAACAGGTCACAGCCAGCCTGCGGGATGAGGCAGGAACCGTGGTCGACGAACTGCGCCAGTTGGTCGAGCCCGATCGCCCTCTGGCGTTCCGGTTCCAGACGCGTCCGACCGCTCGGGGCCTGATGTTCTATACAGTCAACGTGGCGGGTGACGCCGGGAATCCGGGCCCGGCGCGTGTCGAAGCCACCCTCGCGAACAACTCTCGACAGGTCGCCATCAACCGGCACGGCGCCCCCTACCGGATCCTCTATGTCGGCGGACGCATGAACTGGGAATTCAAGTTCCTCAATCGCGCACTTGGCGAGGATCCGCAATTGCAACTGGTCGGACTGCTGCGTGTCGCGAGGAAAGAGGGCAAGTTCGAGTTCCTGGGGCGTGTCGGCGAGTCGACGAATCCACTCTTCCGAGGCTTCCAGCAGGAAGCCGATGAAGAGACCGAAGCGTATGATCAGGCCGTGCTGATGCAGCTGAACGTGCGCGATCCATCGGAGCTGGCGGATGGCTTTCCTGATGAGAAGTCGGATCTCTACGACTACCACGCAGTCATTCTGGATGACGTTGAGGCCGGCTTCTTCACGCATGATCAGCTCTCGCTGCTCGAACGTTACACGGCCGAACGCGGAGGCGGCCTGATGATGCTCGGGGGACCCGACAGCTTTCGACAAGGTGGATACGCACGAACCCCCGTCGGCGACGCCTTGCCGGTGTATGTCACCCGGCCTGATCCCGGATTCGATGGCGAGGGCTACCGCTTTCGGCTGACACGAGACGGCTGGCTGCAGCCCTGGATGCGCTGCACAAACCGAGCAGGAGGAACAATTGCGCCTGCAGTCGATGCCCGTGTTCACGTCACTCAACCGCGTGACCGCGCTCAAGCCAGGGGCCCGCGTGATGGCCACGGCCGTCGATGCGACAGCACAGCCTTTCCCAGCCATCGTCACTCAGCAATACGGAGCCGGGCGGGTCGTGTCCATCCTGCTCGGTGACCTGTGGCGCTGGTCGATGAATCGCGTCACCGACGACGAAGACGACCTGGCCCGGTTCTGGCGGCAGATTGTACGCTGGACGGTGACCGATGTTCCGGATCGCCTCAGCGTTCAGGTCGAGCAGACATCTTCAGCAGGGGCCTCGGCCTGCGAACTGCGAATTCGCTGTCACGATCGCGACTTCGTGCCACTCGAGAACTGTAATGTGAAGATCCGCGTGCAGACACCGGATGGACGGCAGGTCGACGTCCAGCCGGAACCATCCCTCAAGGAAGTCGGCCGTTTCGACGCCGCCTATGTCGCCCGCGAATCGGGTGCCCATCGGGCGGTGGTGACCTTGTCGGGGATCGAGGGGGAAGCCGACCTGACGACCGAGGTCGGGTGGACAAGCGAGCCCGCCGCCGAGGAGTTTCAGCGGATCGACATCGACCGCCAGCGGATGTCAGACCTCGCGGCCGCGACGGGGGGAGAAGTGATCGCTGCCGTAGATCTGGAGTCCTTCGTCACGGGCCTGCCCTCGCGAAAGGCGCCCGTCACCGAGACCTGGTTCTCGCCCCTCTGGCATCGTTCGTGGGTGTTTCTGCTGGTGCTCGCAGGGCTGGCCGGTGAGTGGGGACTCCGACGACTCCGGGGACTCCCCTAGTGAGCAGAGCCAGCGGCTGCCCGCAGTTGCACCCGCCCCAGATGGCTCCGCATGGAATGAAACGCTGATGACACGACTCGGACGCCCTGACCTCCTGATCGTCGTTTTGCTCGCCCTGAGCCAGCCCCCCGTCTCTGCAGCGGGCGCCGCCTCCACAGCTCCCGATGCGAACGTCACGGGGACCCTGCTGCTCGTCATCGGAGCGGCTGGCGAGGACGAGTTTGAGAAGCAGTTCTCCGACTGGTCTGATCAATGGGAGTCCGCCGCCCGTCGAGGCAACGTGGAGGTCACGCGCATCGGCCGCGCGGACGAGGACCCACAGACCGATCGTGATCGGCTGCGTGCCACGCTGGAGGCTGCCCAGGCAGAACGTGCGCGTCCACTCTGGATCGTACTGATCGGACACGGAACCTATGACGGGCGTGACGCACGCTTCAACCTGCGGGGGCCTGACGTGACCGATCGCGAACTCGAAGAGTGGCTCGCTCCGCTCGCGCGACCGCTGGCGTTCATCAATTGTACGTCCGCCAGCGCCCCTACCTGCCGCGCCTGTCGCGCCCGGTCGCATTGTGATCACCGCGACCAAGGCCGGCAGTGAACTGAACTTCGCGAGATTCGGGCGTTTTCTCGCGGAGGCGATCGGTGACGCAGCCGCCGATCTCGACAAGGACCAACAGGTCTCACTGTTCGAAGCGTTTCTGATGGCATCCCGCCGCACCGAGGAGTGGTACGCGACAGAGGGACAACTGGCAACCGAGCATGCGCTGCTGGATGACAACGGTGACGGGCAGGGAGTTCGAGCCGACTTCTTCTCCGGCATCCGCCCGACGGAGTCTCCCGAGGGCGGCGCGGCACTCGACGGCCATCGGGCGCACCAGTGGCATCTGATTCCTCGCGCGGAGGAACGCCGCTTCCCGGACGAGCTACGTCGCCGCCGCAACGAACTGGAGTTGGCCGTCCTGCAACTTCGTGACCAGAAGGCCTCGCTGGAAGAAGCGGAGTACTTCACACAGCTCGAAACACTCCTTGTGGAGCTGGCACGTCTGTATCAGCAGGCCGACCGCATTTCCTCCTCATCCGGGCCACTGTCAAATGATCAGAGTCCGGCAGAGGCCGCACGACCGGAAGCAACCGAGTCTCCCGCGGCGCCGGCTGACACTGATGCCCGAACAGGCGATGGGTCCGTCAGCCCATGATGTCGTAGACGACACGACCGTGAACGTCGGTCAGGCGAAAGTCACGGCCCGCGTAGCGGTACGTCAGCCGCTTGTGGTCCATGCCCAGCAGATGCAGCATCGTGGCATGCAGGTCGTGGACATGCACGCGGTTCTCGACGGCATGCATACCGAGTTCATCCGTGGCACCATACATCAATCCGCCGCGCACGCCTCCGCCTGCGAGCAGCATCGAGAAACCGGTGTGGTGATGATCTCTGCCGGCCTTCGCCGGATCCTTGCTCTTGTCGGCCTGCGAGTACGGTGTGCGACCGAATTCTCCGCCCCAGACGACCAGCGTGTCGTCGAGCAATCCACGGGCTTTCAGATCGGTGAGCAATGCCGCGGTGACGCGATCGCTGTCGGCGCACAAAGTGCGATGCCGACTGTTGTTCTCGCGATGTGTGTCCCAGGGCTGCTTTTCGCGACTGGTGACGTAAAACACCTGGACGAATCGAACACCACGTTCACACAAACGACGGGCGAGCAACGTGCTCTGCCCGAACAATGATGGTCCATACATTTCGCGAATCGACTCGGGCTCCCGCGAAATGTCGAAGGCATCGCTCGCTTCGCGCTGCATCTGGAACGCGAGCTCCATGGCCTTGATGTGAGCATCCAGCTGAGCATCCTGATCCCGGCGTTCGAAATGGACGCGATTGAGCGCCAGGAGGAGATCCAGTTGTCGACGCTGCTCGGGACGAGACAGGCGCGGGTGACGCAGGTTGGCGACCAGCCTGTCGACGGTCATGTCGTTGGTGTCAACGGCCACTCCCTGGTGCTCGCCCGGCAGAAACGAATTCGACCAGAGTTGCGGTCCCACGACCGGCAGCTCCCGGCGCGATGGCCACGAAGGCGGGCAGATTCTGGTTCTCGCTTCCCAAACCGTACGAGGCCCAGGAGCCGAGGCAGGGACGAATCGGCTGCTGGCTTCCGGACTGCATCATCAGCAGGCCCGGCTCGTGATTCGGGACGTCGGTATGCATCGAACGAATTACACAGAGATCGTCCGCACACGCCCCCAGCCGCGGAAACAACTCACTCATCACGACGCCGCTGCGCCCCCGAGCTCGAAACTCGAAGGGTGAAGGCATGAAGCCGGTCCCCTTCGTCGTCTGGCCCGACGGCTGAGTCCCGGCAAACTTCTCCAGCGCGGGCTTGGGATCGAAAGTATCGACATGGGACGGTGCCCCATTCATCATCAGAAAGATCACCCGCTTGGCCCGAGCCGCGAAATGCGGCGATGCTCCGACACCCCCGCTTGTGACCGTGTCGGCGGCATTCAGCATTCCCGCGGACTGCATCAGGCCTGCCAGACCAACGATGCCGAATCCGGCACCCGAGGTTTCGAGCATCTGGCGCCTCGTGACTGACAGCGGTTCGCCCGGTGGAATCCCCATCGTCATCACAGCCTTTCAATCGATGATCAGCATCTCGTTGGACGCAAGCAGGGCCTGGGCGTACTCCGACCACGACAGTCCCTCGGCTTGACGGAGAAACGACTCTCCGAGCTGCAGTTCCTCGTCCGCCGGTGCCCGCTCGAACAGCAGTTGGTAGAGGTGAGCAATGCGGACATCATCAGGGCTGTCCATCTCTTCGAGCTTCGCAGCCAGCAGGTCTGCCTGACGCACGAGAAACGGTCCGTTCATCAGGAACAGCTTCTGCAGGGGCGTTGTGGTCTCGTTCCGACGAGCCGCATGAGCATTCGGATCGGGAAAGTCGAACAGGGAGAGCATGCTGTTGAGCTGGAAGCGACTGCGTTCCGCGTAAACCGTGCGGCGACGCGCTGCCGGATCGGACGGGTCCAGCGACGGTCCGCCGACACTGGCATCCAGCTCACCGGTCGCAGCAAGAACAGCATCTCGCCACTGTTCCACGGTCAACCGCTTGCGGTTCATCCGCCACCAGAGGGCATTTGCGGGATCGACTTCGCGGCCCCGCGACGCACGCGGATCTGCCCCGGCGACACTGGCCTGCTGATAGGTCGCCGACATCACGATCTCGCGATGCAGCCACTTCAGCGACCATCCGTTGTCCATGAATCGCACGGCGAGATCGTCGAGCAGTTCGGGATGCGTGGGTGGTTCCCCCAGCGTCCCGTAGTTGCTGGGCGTCCCGACCAGGGGACGGCCCAGATGCCGGGCCCAGATGCGATTGACGATCACGCGTGCCGTCAGCGGGTTGTTGCGGGCAACGATGGCTTCTGCCAGTTCCCCTCGTCCGCTGGCTGCCTGCGAAAAGACCTCGGGCTCGCCCACACTCAACACGCGGAGGAATCGCCGAGGTACGAGCGGACCAAGATTTGAGACGTCGCCACGAATCATCACCTGCAGGGCCCGCGGGCTGCCTTCGCGCACAACATGGACCGCGTCGTCGGGACTCTTCGCCGCCCCAAGCTTGTCCTGCTCAACTTCCTCACTCCTCGGACGATTAAACATCTCTGTACCGGCGAACACGCCGGCCAGCGCGTAGTAATCCTCCGTAGGAATCGGATCGTACTTGTGGTCATGGCAACGGGCACACGCCACCGTCAGGCCGAGCAGCCCCCGCGTAACCGTATCGACCTGGTTCTCCCACTCCTCTGCCATCACCTCCGCAGACTTCCGCTGATAGTACTTGGGACCGAGCCCCAGGAACCCGAGCGCCCGCTGGGCCGCTTCGTCTTCCGCCTTCACGAGGTCCGCCGCCAGTTGCAGCCGAATGAACTCGTCGTAAGGGAGATCCTCATTCAGCGAGTCGATGAGCCAATCACGGTACAGGTAGGCGTTCGGATAGCACAGTTCGCGATTGTTGCCGACAATGTGGGCCTGATCCTCCGCATACCGCATCAGATCCATCCACATCGATGCCCAGTGCTCCCCGTAATGCGGCGAGGCCAGCAGCGACTCCACCAGCTGCTCATACGACGCAGGGTCGTCGGCATGCGTGAACTGTTCGACCTGCTCGGGCGTCGGAGGCAGCCCGATGAGATCGAACGTCACTCTTCGTATCAACGTGCGTCGGTCTGCTGGAGGGCTGGGCGAGAGTTGTGACTTATGCAGAGCCTCCAGGACAAACGCATCCAGCGGTCGCTGGCCCCATGGATCCGGCGCGTCTGGCGACCGATGCCGCTGGGGCGCCCGGAACGCCCAATGCTGCCGGGCCACCGCCCAGTCGATGTTAGCCGCGGCGGGTACCGTGGCTGCGACAGCCGGTTGTTCCCGACGCTGTTCGCGCGGATCCGGGGCTCCCATCTCGACCCATCGACTGAAGTCAGCGATGACCTCGTCGGGAAGTCTTCCCGAGGGAGGCATCTCCAGCGACTCATACCGCAGGGCTTCGATCAGCAGGCTGGCATTCACATCACCCGGCACAACCGCGACACCCGAGTCTCCTCCCTCGCGCATCGCGTCGCGCACATCCAGCAGCAGTCCCGCCTGAATCGGCTGCGCCTCCGTGGAGTGGCATTCGTAGCAGTGCTCAACCAGCACCGGCCGGATTCGGCTCTCGAAGAAATCGATCTGTTCACTCGACAACAGATTCGTGAGCGATTCCGGATCCCCTCCGGCCGACAATGCAGAGAATGCCAGCAGCGACACGGCGCAGGCGACACATGCGAACAGTCGGCGGTGCATGCTCATGGCGGGAAGTACGAGCGCGGGGGGAGGATGCCGATCCTTCGTGAACCAGTATCCTAGCAATCAGACTGGTGCACCGTCAAAAGCTTCCTCCTTTCGGTCCAGAAGCCACATCGTGCCCCGCACACCGGAATGCGCACTTCCGCTTCGGCGGCAGACGACGTCAATTGGCAACACGGCGGGAAAGGCGGCCGGCCACCCAGGTCTCGATCAGCAGCAGGACAATCACCAGGAGCACCATCCAGCGCCACGTCTTCTGGCGCCCTTCGAGTTCGCGAGCCCGAAGCTGCCTCGCCATTGTCTCGGTGATTTCCGATCTCTCCTTCAGGCCGGTGAGCTGTACACCCGATGTTTCGAGGACATCCAGGACCAATGGCTCGGTCCGCGACTCTGACGCGGAAAGATTGACGGCGAATGCACGCTCAGTCTGGGTGGCCGACGGGCCAACGTCGATGACCGCGCGGTACATCCCGGGTTCGTCCGTCGCCGTGAACTCTGTCTGACCACGCATGTCGAGGGAGGCACCATCGGGTCGCACGATGCTCGAGACCGTCTCTCCGGGTGCGGCCAAATCCGCCAGAGACACAGCAGCCCCGACGTGGTGGGAGCCGCCCTGCTCGACGAGCCCCGCAGCCGATTCCAGCAGACTGTTCATCATCGGAATAAACTTGGTCGACAGCGCCAGTTGACTGTCCTCAGGCTGCCATCCCGTGGCCCACACAACAATGTTCCCCATGCCGCGGGGAACTTCGAGAATCGCCGGATCACCATCGTCGAATTGCGCGAGAATCCGGGCATCCTTCAGCGACTCCGCATCAATCCGGCGATGATGCCAGACGTGCAGCTTCGTGAAGTCCGAAAAGCGGGGGTCGGCGAGTGGCGAGAACAGGGGATGCGAAAAGTCGATCTCGTTGAGCATGGCATAGCTCTCGACCTCCGCCTCGGTCACCGGCGCCGGTTCGACATTAAGGAGTTCGTAGAGCGTGCCGCAGTCCTCGGCGGTCGTGGGCACGAACAGCACGGTCCCTCCTCCATCCAAATACGACCGAAGAGCCTCGACATGGACCGGCAGTGGCCGGTCCGTGAGAATGATGAGATTCGGGGACACCAGTTCGTCCGGGCGATCGTCCTCGAACTTCCAGTCCACCACGCGCACAACACGCGTTGACGTGGCAGGGAGGGCCGGCTCGATGTAGTAGCGCATCCCCTCCGGATCATCTGGAGCATCGCCGCTGAGGACACCCACCAGCATGGTACGGACCGGCGCTCTGTGCACGTAACAGCGATTATCGAAATCGTGATCATCGCCCTCGAGCACGAGGCGACTCCCCCCGGTCGCTCCGCTGCGTGCGGGGACTCTCATCACGCGACTTTCTCCGGGAGCCACCGTGGCAAGCGTGTCTGCGTCCGTCTCTCCGGAGTCGAACCCGGACTTGTCCCAACCAATCTGAAACTGGTCGACACGCGAATTCTCGGCGTTGGTGATCCGTACGCGCACATCCGAGTCGTCCGCGTTCTCGCCTCGTTCCGCCAGTGGGTGAATGGCCGCATTGCTGGGAGATGCATCCTCTCCCACGACGGCGACGCGGAGGTTCACCTCCTTCGGCCACTGGTAAGACTGCAACGCCTCCAGGTGAGAACCGGCCTGCAGATCGGAAACGAGCACGATCTCCCGCGTGCGTGAGCTGACGTGACGGGCTTCTGCCTCATCCAGAACGTCCGCAGCCAGGATGAGGGCCAAACCAAGATTCGTCTCGTGCCACGTCGGATCGATGTCGCCCAGAATGACGCCCACGCTCTCCACGCGCTGTCCAGCTTCGAGGGCATTCCATTGTTCGAAGTTGATCAGCATCCGCGGCTGGCGGTCAAAGGTGATGAGGCACACCTCGTCGAGCGGCCCCGCGTCGCCAACCTCGGCCCGCACCTGCTCCACGGCCTCTGTCCACAGTCCCGCGCGCCGCATGCTGGCGCTCGTATCGACGAGGATCGCGAACTGGCGGGCGTCCGGAT
This sequence comes from uncultured Planctomycetaceae bacterium, assembly GCA_963715185.1. Classification (GTDB taxonomy): domain Bacteria; phylum Planctomycetota; class Planctomycetia; order Planctomycetales; family Planctomycetaceae; genus CAVPPT01. Next base: position 404,507 of record CAVQRG010000001.1, on the reverse strand, counting down.
CGGTGAGTGGCTGAATCTGCTGATGTCGAAAGAACGGCCGGGCAAAGGCCAGAGCCAGCAGACAAACAGCCGCGGTCCTCAGCAGCAGCAACAGCCAGTGTTCGATGCGACTGCGCCGGGTAATCCGCGGCGGCGAGGGGTCCAGAAACATGACACTGCTGAACTCCTGACGACCGCGGGGGGTCCGTCGGATCATGTGAAACAGAATCGGCAGGGCGATCGTGGCCGCCCCCAGCAGATAGAGCGGTGTGAGAAAACCCATTCACACACTCCCCTTCGGTAAGTCGACGCGCACGCAGGAACGCTGCTTCAGCGTGGTCGGGCCCGGGACACGGTACGAGTCACTGTTCGAAGCCGGCTCCGCAGAAAGTCACCGAGGGCCACTTCCAGTGGTGTGTCGGTGGTCAGTCGATACAGATCGACACCCAGTTTATTGCAGATCGTCTCAACGGCGTCCAGATGCTGCCGCAGTCGCTCCAGGTAGTTCTGCCGTGTCTGCTCGGGATCGACGTAGATCTCCTGCTGCGTCTCGACGTCAAAAAACAGCGCAGGATCCTGGAAATCGAAGGTGAGCTCGGCGGGGTCGAGCAGCTGGAACAGGACGACCTCGTGTCCGCGCGCCCGAAAGTACCCGAGCTTGGTTTCGACATCGTCCAGGGACGCAAGCAGATCGGACAGGAGCACCAGCATCCCACGCTTGCGCACCCGCTCGGCGACCTCATCGAGCGGCTTCGCAAGCTGCGTCGCCCGCCCCTCCGCGGGGCGTTCCAGCGCCAACATGATGCGACGCAGGTGTCCCACCCGATACCGCGCCGGGATGAACTCCTCGATCCGCTCGGCGAATCGGATCAGCCCGACCGCATCGCGCTGCAGGCTGAGGAAGTAACCGAGCGTGGCCGCCAGTGTTCGTGCATACTCCGACTTGCTGAAGCCGAGTGATCCGTAAGTCATCGACCGGCTCGTATCCAGCAGGAGGTGACACCGCAGATTGGTTTCGTCCTCGAAGCGCTTGACATAGTAACGATCCGACCGGGCATAGAGCCGCCAGTCCAGGTAGCGCGGATCGTCACCGGGCACATACTGCCGATACTCGGTGAACTCCACCGAAAAGCCATGGTAAGGGGATCGATGGAGCCCTGCGAAGAAGCCTTCGACCACCGCCTTGGCGCGCAATTCGAGTGAGCGAATCTGCATCAGAGCGGCGGGATCCAGGTATCGCGTCGCCGTGTTGGCAGGAGTGTCGGTCATGGTCGTCGGACCGTCTCGAGGAGCCGGTCGATCACCTGCTCGGAGGTCACGCCTTCCGCCTCGGCTCGATAATTCACCAGCAGACGATGCCGAAAGACCGGTCGTGCGAGACTGCGGATGTCGTCGACTGTCACGTGCGCACGGCCGGCCAGCAGAGCCCGTGCCTTCGCCCCCAGCACGAGATACTGCGACGCGCGGGTTCCTGCCCCCCAGCTGACCCAATCGCGAATGAAGTCGGGCGACTCAGACTGACCGGGGCGCGACGCCGAAGACAGCCGCACCGCATACTCGACGATCTCCCGCGCGATCGGAACCTGGCGGACGACCTGATGAAATCCCAACACGTCTTCACCGGTGAAGAGCGGCTGAATCGCCTGAGGTTTCGCGGACGTCGTCCGTTCGACGACAGTGACCTCATCATCGCGGGGCAGGTAGTCGATGACGACGTTGAGCATGAAGCGGTCAAGCTGCGCCTCAGGAAGCGGGTAAGTCCCCTCCATCTCGATAGGGTTCTGGGTGGCCAGTACGAAGAACGGCTCCTCGAGCTTGTACTGCTCGCCAGCCGCCGTCACCTGATGCTCCTGCATCGCTTCGAGCAAGGCCGCCTGGGTCTTCGGCGGCGTCCGGTTGATCTCGTCGGCGAGGAGCACGTTGGCGAAGATCGGCCCTTTGACAAAGACCATCTTGCGGCGTCCATCCACCGTCTCTTCGAGAATCTCGGTCCCGGTGATGTCGGCGGGCATCAGGTCCGGAGTAAACTGGATTCGTTGAAACTTCAGTTCGAAGATCTGGGCGATGGACTTCACGAGAAGTGTCTTGGCCAGTCCGGGAGCTCCCGTGATCAGGCAGTGACCACCAGAGAACAGCGTGATCAGCAACTGATCGATGACGTCGTGCTGCCCGACGATCGCTTTGGACAGTTCCTCACCGATTCGGCGACGACCTTCCCGCAGTCGCTCGACGATCTGCCGCTCATTCTCAAACTGCTCGGTACCGACCGCCTGATGCAGGGACATGATCACTCCTTGGTTGTTCGGACTGCGGCCTGTATGACTGAATGACGATCACATCCCACCGACGTCGCGTAACGACCTTCACCTCGCTGACTTCGCCCGCCACGATCCGCGAACGATTCGCCGGTGGACCAGTGCGGATCCTGCAGACTTCGCCACTTGACGCAGCCCTATCCTATGCCATGGGAAACATCGTCGCCATCAGCAGCGTGACGGCCATGCACGCCACGCCGAGGATCATCAGCATCAAGGTCCAGGAACGGAGGGTCTCTCCTTCCGTGAGCCCCCCCATCTTGGCGAAGATCCAGAAGCCGCTGTCGTTCATCCAACTGCCGAACAAAGATCCCGCGCCAATGGCACAGGCGAGGTACACCGGGTGAAAACCGAGCACTGTCTTGGCGGCAGAGACCTTGTCCGTCACGTCATCCGCGATGTTGAGCATGGCCCAGAGCATGCCCGATGTGGTGACCATCGAGACGGTGCCGGAACCTTGGGCGAACTTCATGAGCGCGGCAATGATAAACCCGAGAAAGAGAAAGCTCAGCCCGCTGTTCGCGCCGCTGTCGGACTGAAACATCGACTGGATCGCCGGCCCGATCTGGGCCTCCCGCAGCATCTTGCCGAAGGCCCCTCCTCCGGACGTGATCAGTATGATGACTCCGCCACTCATCAGCGACGACTCCACCGTCTGGCTCAGTTGCTGCAATGACGAACGGTGCGTGTACCAGACCAGGTACAGCGCGATCGCCGTGGAAACCAGCATGGCTAGATTGGGATTGCCCAGATTCGCCGTGATGGCTGCGGCGCGAATCCACAGCGAAGGCGGGGACTCCGATGTCGCGGCCTCGGCCATACCATCGGCGCCCGTTGCGGTCGCCAGCACAGCCGCCTGTTCCTGTTTCGAGAACGTGTCCACAATCGTATTCGAGGCGATCATTACGACCGGCAGCAGCACAGGCAGCAGCGACAACCACAGCGGCGGCAGCCTTGATTCGTCCAGAGACTCGCCCTCCTCACGTCCGGCGACCTGTCGAAACGGAACATGCAGGAAGCGGTCAAAGTACGGGGCCGCCATCAGTCCCACGACTGAGGCCGGAAACCCCACCACCGCTCCGATCAGGATCATCATCCCAACGTCGAAATGCAGGTTATCGGCCATCGCCAGCGGCCCGGGCGTTGGCGGAGCCATTGAGTGCGTCACCGCACCACCGGCGGCGATCGCCAACAGCGAGAGCAGGTAATTCTTGCCGGTCCGGCGGTACAGGGACCGGGCGAGCGGGACGAGGAGATAGAAGACCGTATCGAAAAACACGGGCACGGCGAGTACGAACCCGCTGAACATCAGCGCCCAGGCAGCCCGCTTCTCCCCGAGGAGCTTGACGAAGAACAGCACGATGCGGTCCGCCGCACCGCTGGCCATCATGCATTCCCCAATGATTGCCGCGAGCGCGATGACGATCCCGATGCCCCCGGCGGTCTCGCCGAACGCCGCGGCAACCCGGCTGATCTTCTGAGTCGCCTCCCCTGGTGACATCAGGCTGACGACAATTGCCGCGGTAATCAGTGCGATGAAGGCATTGATCTTGAGGAACATGATCATGCCAATGACGGTCGCGACACCGATCGCCAGCACCAACAGGGGGTAAGACTGATCCAATGCTCTCTCCACAATCGAGGGACACTCGCGGCCGCGGCCCGTAAAACGGCCCGTGGCATCGGACTACAGTTGACTCGAACCTCACCCGGGGGTCAAACCTACGAGGCTGACAGACTGTCCAAACGAGGATCAGGTTGCTTTACTCCTGCAGCCTCCATCGCCGACAATACGGGCCACACCACGTCCCCGGATGCGCTGGACGGACGAACAAGGAACACCAACGGGACTCCGGACCCCCGAGGAGGGACCACGCAATCATGGGTTCGGCGAACAGACCAGTGCCGGGATCGACAACCACCGAGCGGGTCGCCGTCGCACGGGAAGTGCTGGGGCATCTGAATTTCTCGACGGGCAAGCCAGATCCTGTCTTTGAGCGGAATCTCAACCGCCTTTGCCAAGACTTGGGCGAGACCGATCTCCCTCGGCAGCTGCAGTCGCTATTGCTGGAGACCCTCCGGGAGGCCGACGGCGCATCGGCCGCGTTCGCGAACTGCACCCAGGCCGAGGCCGTCATCAATTTGACCTTGCAGGGATGCTTGCCCGCCTACCGGGCACACCACGCGGATCTGCTGTTTCATTTGTCAGAAACAGAGCTGGAAGGACCCTTCCTGCTGGGGCGCATGTTTGAGGCCGTGCTCGCGCAGGGAGAGCCCTGGGACGAGCGAGGGCGAATTCTCAGCGGCGCAATTCATCAGCTGAATGACTTTGTCGGCTATCGTCCGGTGGCCGTGCTCGAGAACGGCCGTCGGATGGAACTCTACGACCATGAGCGCTTTCGTCCTCTGCCGATCTTCATCGAAGGGGCCGGTGTCTGTGAGGGCCCACACTACGACCTGGTGACGGCGACACTGCAGTTTCTGCAGGATGCACCACAGGACCTGCTGCATGCCGCTCACTTCTACTGGGCGAACATGGAAGAACTCGCCATCGACCTCCGCGCGCACGACCACATGCATCCGGTCAACAAGCGGACGAACTACATGTTCGGTGAATGGGACCCTCATCAGATCGATGTCAAGGGGCACTACACGCGGTTCATCATTCGCAAGATCATACTCGATGCGTTGGTCCGCTGGGTGGAGGAGGAGCATGGAGATGTTCCGCGTGCGGAACGACTGTTCGACGCGGCTGCCGCACTGGGTGGCACGATGCTCATGGCCTCGTCCATCAGCGGATCGGCCCCCGAGACGCACGATTCAACCGTGACGCTCACCTCACTGCTGCCCGCGGTCGCGCGAAGACGTGACGAGTTCTATCTGCGGCTGATGGACCAGGTGAGTGGAGACCGCCGGCAGCGCCTGCTGCGGGAGGCCGAGCGAACGCAGCAGCCGTTCGGACATGTGCGACAGTATCTCAACATGACGCTGGCCGGCTACGGAGCCCGTCAGGTCCAGCACCGGGAAATCGCCTACCTGTTCGCACGCATGGGCTACAGCGACGCCAGCCGCAGGCAAGCACGGGTGATTCCATCGGCGTCGGTCAGGTTCGAGTCGGAGTTGCAGTGTGCCCTCGGCACAGCGGGACGGCAACTCGATCGTGGAGACGTCGATGCCGCCGCAGGCCGACTGACCCACATTGAAGACCTGCTGGAACGGGGAATCTCGTGTGGCGCGCTGGTCGACCCCTGGAACATTCTCGGCTTCCAGGGTCAGTTCCCGCTGTTTTCCTCGCGTGAGGACGCCGTCCCTGATCCGCGGATCGAGACCCTGCTGACCATTGTCGACGACGTGTTCGCCGTGTATGGCCGCTGCCTGAGTGAGGCCGCTGCCCAGGGACGCGGGGACCTGCGCAACGACGTCTCCCAGCGGTTTCTCAGGCTGGCCGAATGGTGGGACCGCTTCGGCAGCGACATCATCGACGACCTGCCGGACGTGTCGGGTCACGAGAGCTGGGAGTCAGCCACTCATGTCTCGACGGCATTGACCGAGTGGCGGAGTGCCGGTGAGGCCGCCGGCGATATCGGGTTCTGGAAGCAGCAGGTCGAGCGATTCCAGTCGGCCCAGGCTTATGCCCGTGTGGTGGAAGCCCTGCTGAAACGAGGCGACGCCGTTGCCTCCATGGGACTACTGATGCAATGGCTGAGCCAGATCGATGAGATCGGTTTCGAATCGCCGCGGGACTCGATCTTCTCGATGCTCATTCGCTGGATGCGGATGGTGACCGAAGATCCCGAACGCATGTCCGGCATCGACGACCTGCGCCGCATGTTCGCGTTTCTGGAGGCCAACGCCGAAGACTTCTGGTCCGTACCCGATCTCGATTCCGTGCTCGGGAGCAGCCTTCTGGACGAGGCCGAACTCGACGAGGAACTCCTGGAGATCGATGAGCCCCTGGAGGACGATGAGGCTTCCGATGAAGATGCCATGTTCGGAGCAGCCTACGAACATGTGACCTTTCGCGACAGTGCCGATGACGGACAATGGGGCGACACGCTGGACGACGGAAGCAGCTTTGAGAGTACGCCCTTCGAGTTGATCAATCGCACGATCGAACCACGGATCAAACTGCTGAATGCCGTCGCCCAGATGTGGCAGATGGCGGCCAGTTCACTCGCCTCGCGAACCACGACAGGCCACGACGACGAAGCGCTGGTCGCCGCGGTCGACGAATGGAGCAGCCAGCTTTCGGAGTGGCACCGCGGACTGCTGGAACTGATGCGCAGCGTCTGGCAGTACCAGATCACCCAATCCTCCGGCGATCACGACGCCAATCTCGAATTCGACCTGCAGTGGCAGGTCAAGCTCTACCTGATGCATCAGATCAGCACGACAGCCATCAGCTGTGTGCATGCCCATCGACTGCTGAACGCCTGCCTGAAAACTTCTGCCGATCCAGTGGAGGGGGAGCCGACTTCACAGGCCGATACGATCATTACGCGGATGTTCCGCGCGATCCTCCACCGCGATGCCGAGCAACTCGCGACACTCCTGCCCGACTGGCTGGCGCAGATCAAGCAACGCGGACACCTCCTGTACGTCCCGCTCGAGCATGGCGGCAACCCGGAGGCGGTCCTGAAGACCCAGTCGCTGCAGACAACGCTGCGATTCCTGCTCGGCGCACTTCCAAAGCTTGGCCTGCTGCGAGAGACCTGGCACGTGTTGCAGACGGTGCTGGTTGTCGAGCGGAACTCCCGTCCCAGCGGACCGGCCATCACCGAGTTCGACCGGGCCTTTCAGGTGGCTCTGCGCGGGTCACTGCAGACTGTCGCACGCTCGGTCGCGAGCTGGCGATTTCGCGAGGGCCAGCATCTTTCCCTGGATGGGACGCTGGTCGACACGACGCAGGCCCTGATCGACCCGTACCAGGAACTCTGGCTGCGGCACAGCGAAACCATGCGATTGTCCGCGATCGACACAGAAGGGACACGCCGCAGCGTCGACTGGGACACCATCGAGGCTTTCATCCGCGACTATGGGGCCGACCTGTTCCACGCCAGTCAACTCACATTGGGCAACGTGCGCACGATTCTCCATCACGGCGTCTCCCACTACATCGACTATCTCACCGAAACAGCCGACCCGCTGAAACCGGCACGGCTGATTACGGACCTCGAAGAGCAACGTCTCGACCGGGCCCACGCGGTCTCCTGCCTCGAGTTCATCTATTCGGTGGTCGTCGACAAATTCGATCGGTTTCTCGAATACAATACGACGACGACGCAATCCGACTATGGCGAGAAGTTCCACTGCCTGCTGGATTTCCTCAGGCTCGAATCTCGCTACGATCGCGGCGCGTGGAACATGACACCGCTGACAATCGCTCACGAGGTCCTGGCCCGCGAAGGGCATGCCGAGGCTGCCTTCCTCTGGGAACAGCTCTGTGAAGCGCAGGCGGCGGAGCTCGCCGATGAGTGCCTGGCCGAATACGTAAGACTGTCCGAGCTGCACGGGATGCGGATGCCCGCGATTCTGGATCACCTCAACAAACGGTTCGTGAAGCCATTGGCTGTCAATCGCATGCTGGCCCTGGTCGGACGGGCGATGACCGATGCCCGCCACGGAGATGAATCCTCCCCTGCGTTCGCCAGGCTCGAAGAGGAGGTCGAAGAATACCTGCAGGACTCGTGGGGTTCCGGCGTTGATGTCCCCGAATGGCTGCAGAGCCTGGGTCAGGAACTGGAGCGGGTGGACGCCGATTCCGGCGGAGGCCGGCCCGGAACAACCGCGGAAGTGAAGCTGCCCGACGTCACGCTGAGCCGCCGTGAACTGAAGAAGCAGTTCGATGACTGGAGCAAACCACTCAAACGGGCTGGGCGGAAGCGCGGGCGGTCTACAACAGACGATTCCGCCGGGCCACCACCTTCGGCCCCCCGACCTCCGCGGAAGCGACGCCCGAAGTCGGATGAATCCTGACCCGGTTGCCGCCCCATACCCTCAGTCCAGTTTCTTCAGTTCCACCTTGCGGAACTCGACGGGATGACTCTCCGACTGCAGCGAGATCGTCCCACCCGTCAATCGAATGCCGCCAGCCTTCTCGGCCAGCTCGCGGGCGTGTGCATCGCGTTCATCAAGTTGCGGTTGCGCGTATTCGAGAACAGGCTCTCCCTCGACGATGTGACGGATGATTCCGTCACCATGCACTTCGATCTCAGCCGTCACCCACTGATCGCCGTGGTACGTCTTCGACCGGGAGTTCGTGCAATGCCGCGTGAGGAGTTCCTGTCCCATGACGACGTTGGTGCCCGGTGTGCAGAGATTGCCCGTCGGTCGGGCGTCGACGCCATTGCCTCCGAGCAGTTGCACTTCGATCGACGCGGGGAAATCCTGATCGACGGCCATCGTTTCCGGTGACTCCCCATGAATCATCACGCCGCTGTTGCGCGTCGCCCATCCCGGTCCACCGGCCGCTTGCTCGCCCGTGAAACGATACTCGACCCGCAACAGGTAATTCGAGAACGGCTGCTCGTAGAAGAGATGGCCGAACCTGCCATCGAACTGATCGTACTGATCATAGGCGACCTTGAGCACGCCTTCCTCCACACGAAACGTCTCTCCAAAATTCTCACCGAGAGGGTACCCGGTGATCTTGGGGGTCCAGCCCTCGAGATCCCGACCGTTGAAGAGTTGCCGCCATTCACCCTCCTGTTGTTCCTGCTGGGCAGCGGCAGGCATCGACAGCCAGCACAGGGACAGGGCAATCATGAGCGGGATGCGAGACATCAGCGGAATCCAAAGGGGTGCGGGTATCCTTTGCCAGCACGGTACGCCAAACAGCAGGCGAACGCAATTCCGCCGCAGGCCGTGCGCAGTTCGTCCGCATCCGCCGGAGGTCTCGCAGCTCGACCGCCCCCGACCCGGTCAATGCAGCGTTCGCGGCAGCGTCACGACGATCGTCGCCCCCTCGGTGGCGAGCGGACTGACCGCGAGCGAGCCCTCGTGGGCCTCGACGAATCGCTTGGCGATCGCCATGCCCAGTCCCATCCCCTTCTGCTTGGTCGTGTAGAAGGGCTCGAAAATGCGCTCGGCCTGTTCGGGTGTCAGCCCCGGGCCTTGATCGCTGCACGCCAGGCACAAGGCCGGTCGACCATTGCGCAGCGCCTCGTAAGCGCGAATGGACACGGTCCCGTTCTCGGGTGAAACCGACAAGCCATTCTCGAAGATGTTTCGAAAGACCTGCCCGATGCGGTGACGGTCGATGACACAGATCGTGTCGGTCTCCGCGTACTCCTCCGCCAGTGAAACGTCCGGGCGATTCATGATCTGCTGCACGTCGGACCAGGCCGTCCGCCACAGTTCGCGTACGTCACACTCCAGTGGCGAGAGCTTGATCGGCGCTGCATACCCCCGCACTTCTTCATAGAGGCGCTGCAATTCCTGCAGTGCCATCTGAATTCGGCGAGTCAGCTCGACCTGGTCCGGCTGCCCGTCCAGATCCAGAGACAGCAATTCCAGGCATGCCTGAGCTCGCTGAAGGGCATTGCGGCTCTCATGGGCGAGTCCCGCAATCATCTGCCCGATAGCTGCCAGCCGCTCTGACTGCACCAGCCTGGCCTGCACCTCCTGCAGTGTGGTGATGTCATGACCGATCGACAGTACGCCCGAGACCTCTCCCGAGGCACCGTAGAGCGTTCGGGCCCACCAAGCGATCTGCCGCTCACGCCCGTTCCTCGTGACGATCGCGTTGACATGTCCGCTGACCTGCTGGCCTCGCAGGACCTGCTGAAACATCGCGCGAATCGTGTCACGATCCCCCGCGGGCAGAAAGCTGTCGAACCAGACTTGCCCCCGCACGTCCGCGAGTGCAAAGCCGGACAACTCCTCCATGAAGCGGTTGAACTGGACGATGCGGCCCTCGGCGTCCAGCACCAGGATGATCGCCTGAGCCGTATCCAGCAGCCCCTGGGCGAAGTCGCGCTCGGATTGCAGCGCCTCCTGGGCGGCGTGCTGCTCCGTGACATCGTGGAGCAACCAGACTTCATGGACGTCATAATGATAAGCAGAGAATTCGACCAGCCGGCGTTCTCCCTCCCGGTTCTGGATCGCGACGGTCCGCGACTCCGGAAAGTTGGCGTGCCGGTCCCGCTCGTACTGCTTGCGGGCCGCGTCGGCCCTTGCTCCATACAGCAGACGAAACCAGTCCGAGAGCGTCGTCAGTTGTCGGGCACTGTAACCGGTAATGCACTCGGCAGCCGCGTTGAACTGCAGTGTACCCCGTGAGCAATCGACATAGACTGCCCCCCCGGGAAGGTGATTCACCATGAATCGCAACTGCTCGTCGCGACGACTGAGTTTTTCTCTCGCGACATTCAGATCCGCCAACCGACGCAGTCTGACGCGCAGCTCCGCCGGGTCGACCGGCTTGAGCAGATAGTCTGACGCACCGTTGCGGATTGCCCGCAGACTACTCTCCAGATCGGCGTAGCCGGTCACGATCAGGACTGCCGCGCCAGGTGCCAGCTCCCGGATCTGAGGCAGCAACAGGTCTGCAGAATTGTCCGGGAGTCTGCGGTCGAGGAGGATCGCGAAATAGTCACCCCAGTTGTCACGGGCGAGAGCCTCTGCGGCCGACTCTGCCAGGTCGACGCGATACCCGTCCCGTCGGAGGATGCGTGCCAGACTCGAGCGGATCCCCGGGTCGTCGTCGACGATCAACACCGCCAGGGAGCGGGGATTCGCCAACGCGCGTTCGGGCTGCGGTGCCTGAGAAGAGGTTACCACTCGGTTCAATCGCCTGCGGTTTCACCTTGTCTGGAGCGAAGGTCCGATCCGCCTGACGGCATTCAGTCCACGGCAGGTTGTGGCGGCTGCGTCCGCATTCTCGCCTCGCGGAGTGGCAGTCGCAATCGAAAGGTAGCCCCCGGTCCATCGTGAGCGACTAACTCGAGGCTGCCCCCATTCGCTACAGCATAACGCCTCGCGACGGCCAAACCGAGTCCGATGCCCGTGGCACGCGTGGTGAACAAGGGCTCGAACACGCGATTCCGATCTTCGTCGCGAATCCCCGTGCCGCTATCGATGACGTCGGCAACACCAAACTGCCCCTCCCGGAAGACACGGAGCGTCACCAGACCACCCTGCGGCATGGCCTGCACCGCATTGCGCAGCAGGTTTCCGAGAATTCGCTCAGACTGATCGGGATCCGCCGTGACGTAGACCTTGGGAGGCACATGCTCGACGCGGAACTTGAGTCCGGACGGACGGTACGACTTCGCTGCCAGACTGTCGGCCACATCGTTGAGACAGAAGGGAATGGCATGACCGGCCGAGTCCCGGGCGAAGTCGAGCAGTTCGCCGACGATGTGATTCGCCCGGTCGACCTCGCGTTCGATCTCAGCCACCGACTCCTGCCCGTCAGCATCCAGGCTCTGTCGGTTGATCTGCAGGTAATAGGCGGCGTTGCGAATGACGCCGAGCGGATTACGAATTTCGTGGGCCACACTCGCTGCCAGTTGTCCGAGCAACGCCAGACGCTCCAGTCCCGCTCTGCGCCGGGCTGCTTCTTCCGCCAGTTTTCGGTCGCTGATGTCGACGATATGGGCCATGACCAGGGATCCTCCTTCTGCCTCCATTGGATGCAGGCTGATGTCGACCGGGAACTCGCCCCCGTCCTTTCGCCGTGCGTACAACTCACCGCCGCGGCCCATGGGACGTGCGTGGGACTGCTGCAGATAACTTCGCCGGTCCTCCCGATGACGCGCCTGATAGCGCTCCGGAATGAGGATCTCCACCTCACGCCCCAGCAGGTCATCGCGGGTGTAGCCGAACCAGCGCTCCGTCTGCTCGTTGACCAGAACGATGCTCCCCTCCTGGTCAACGATGACCATGGCCGCCGGAGACGATTCAATCACCAGTCGCAGATGTTCCTCGATCTGTGCCAGGGGGTGTTGTGATGCATCCACCGAATTGCCACCTACGCGGAAGAAACGAGTACGTACTCTCTGGTTCCATCATCGGCCTGACGGACCGCAACAGACCACTGCAAACTGACCGTCTCCAGCCCCACTGGAGGTGGACGCAGGTCTGCCAGCTGCGACAGCCAGTCTGCAGAGTCAACGCGCGCCTCATGGAGGCGCACGTGAGTCAGATTCGCACCCTCCCAGCATACGCCACGCAGGTCGGCCCCTCGCAGATCCACGCCCCGCAAGTCGGCGCACGACAGGTTCGCATGCTGAAGATCGCATTGCTGGAGATCAGAGTCGATCAGTCTTGCATCCGCCAGATCGGCACCACTCAGTTCCGCATGGACAAGCCGGGTCATCTCGGCCTGACAGAGGATGGCCTCCGAGAGATCGGCATCGGTGAGGTCTGCATTGACCAGCCGGGCATCCAGAAACGCAGCCTTTGCCAATCGCGTGCGGCGGCATCTGGCCCCAACCAGATCTGCACCACGAAAGTTGGCGGACCGACAGTCTGCGTCGTCCAGTGTCGCGTTGACCAGAACCGCTTCCTCGAATCGCGCGTTTGCAAGAACCGCTCCGGTCAGATCGGCATTGATGCACGCCGCCTTCGAGAAGTTGGCGAGCCGGCCCTCCGCACCGCGCAGGCTGGACCAGCTCAGGTCCGCCAGACACAGGTCTGCCGAATTCAAGTGAACTCCATCCAATTGACTTCCCTCCAGGTTGGCGGCTCTCAATACAGCGTTGTTCAGGACGGCGTTTCGCAGATCACATCCACCCATTCGGGCCGACGAGAGGTCTGCCTGTTCCAGCATCGCGCCCGACAGATTCGCCTGCGAAAGATTGGCACCGAACAGCAGGCATTCCGCCAACTCCATTCCCGAGAGGTCTGCACCGGCGAGCTCCAGATGCTCGTGGACATGCTCGTCCAGAAAGGCCTTCACCGCGGCAGACCCGGCGCGAACGACCTCGACATGCTCAGGATTGGCCATCATTGGTTTCTGTCGTGACATCGACGGGAACGACACATCCCGGTGAAAGCAATATGGGTCATCGAACGAGCCCACGCAGGTCTGGTACAGGGCAACTCCCGGCAAACCGCGTTCCGAAGCGGTCTTAGAGACCGCGACTCATCGTCGAGGGAACACGAAGAGCAAGCAGCGTGCGAATCGGCACAAGTTGTGTCGCCCGGCACGCCCACAGCGCGCGGGAGGCTGCATTTGTGCCCTGCCGTCCTTATGAGCGGCATAGACTGCCGTGCGGAAAGATGCATCATGTCCGCCCTCTGCTGCTCATCCAGAACGGCTGCACCTGCATCAGGCGCATGACGGGCACGTCGAAGCTCCCCGGGGCACCTCATTCGGATCTGAAGAGTTGCCAAGGAGACTCGGTGATCTCGACCGGACGAATCCCCAGTCGTTCCAGAACAGTCCGACGAACTTGTTCGGAGAGTTGTGCCCACAGAGTGGCGCACCCCGGAAAGATGCTCAGCACATTCTCCAGGCCGCCAGGTTCCTGGGCGTGATCGACGATCGTCGGGAGCGGCGCCTCGCCCGGCGAGACCTGATCAGCGTGCATGGCCTGGACCGTTGTACCGCACCAGTCGTTGAACCGTGTCTGAGAATTGTCCAGCAACTCGGGAAACAGTTGCTCCAATTCCCCTGCGAGCACGGCAATCTCCTCCGGATCAACCTCGCGCTCGCTGGCGTTGGTTGTCACTTGCCATCGTCCGGTTCCGAACACGGATGCTGCCTGATGCGGCAGGTGATTGAGCTGCTCCGCGTCGACCACGCAGAAGGGGGCACACCCCGTCTCGGGCCGGACAGCCCGCAGATGCGTCTTCAGGCAGACAAGCTCGAAATTCGCCTGCTGACCCGCACGGGGAGAAAACAGCGACCCGAACTGCTCCGTGATCGCGGCACCTGTCGCGAGCAACACCAGTCGGGCACGCACCTCCTCGTCCGTTCCGATGCGGACACCCAGTACACGTCCTGACTTCTCGATCAGATCAACGACGGCAGTCTCGTTGCGAATCTCGGCACCGGCATTGCGCACCGTCGCGGCCAGTTGCACGAGCAGGACGTCTGGGCGAAACGCGCGATCCGGCAGCCGAAATCCATGCTGCACCCGCTCACGATCTGCGCCCGGAAGACTGCGTTCGAGCTCTGTCCGCGACAGCTGCCTGTAGGGGATCTCGGCTTGATCCCAAGCCTGGGTCCACTCACTCATCCCGGTTTCGCTGGAGGTAGTCAAGTAGACCATCGACTCAATGCCCGGCTCGATGCACTGGGGGCAGAAAGCGATCGTCTGCTGCAGAGACTGGTGACACTGCTTCGCGAACTCCGGATGACCGAGGGCGAACCAGGCACCACTGTGCAACCACCCCTGGTTCAATGTCGAGGCAGAATGTCCGAGCTTCGAGGCCTCGAACAGCGTCACCGGAAACCCGGCCCCAGCCAGTGCGGCCGCCGCACTCAGTCCGGCGAAGCCGCCTCCGACGATCACGATCCGCTCAGGCAGCGGGGCGGACATGTTCATCGATGCAACCCTCCTCACGTCGACGACGTGTCTTGCCTCAAGGCATGACAAACTCATGCTGCCCCGCGCGGACGGTCAGCACCGGGCAGGGCGCTTTGCGAATGACCTTCTCCGCGGTGCTCCCCATCAGCATGTGGGCGATCGCTCCGCGTCCATGTGTCCCGATAACGATGAGGTCAACGTCGCGGTCCCGAGCATGGCGGACGATCTCGATAAACGGCGTCCCCACGAGCACCGTACGCGTGACCATCAGCTTGTCCTGCCACGGGGGATCGGGAACCGCATTCAAAGCTGCGGCGGCGGCGTTCTTGAGGTCTTCTTCAATCCCTTCGACTCCCAGGTATCCGATGCCGAACTCCGAATAGGCCGCTGCCGGGGGTTCAACGACATTCAGCAGATCCAGTTCGGCCGAGAATGCGTTGGCAAACTCGCAGGCGTACCGAACCGCTGTCGCTCCATACTCACTGAAGTCCGTCGCAGCCAGAATGCGTTTGAGTTCGATCATCACTTCTCTCCAGAAACTGAACGGCTGCCAGGCCTCGCCTCACGCACAATCCAGACGGAACACGGCGCGTGGGCCAACACCGCATGAGAGGTGCTGCCCAACAGAAATCTCTCGATGCGGCTGCGTCCTCGTTCACCCAAAACAATGATATCAGCGTTCAGGTCTTCAACGACACCGACAATGCCCTCCGCCGCATTTTCTCCCTGACAAAGCTTTGCTGTGACATTCGGCGTCGACTGGCGGAGTTCCCGCATTGCCCAGTCGAGGGCTTCTTCGGTCTGACGCTGATGCTCGCGCCACAGTTCCTGCGACTTCTGATAGATCTCCATCCCGAAGTGCATCAGCATCACCACGACACTGACCACCGTGATTTCCACCTGCGGGCCCCAGGTGATGCTGGCCAACATCCGGATCGCGCTCTGCGAAGAGGCGGAGCCGTCGTGAGCCACGACGATCCTCAGGGGCCGCAGCTCATCGTGTATCGAATCCGATGCTCTGAGCACGAGCACCGAGCAAGGCGAATGCTTGGCCACCTTGAAGGACACACTGCCCAGCAGAAGGCGCTGAGTCGCCGTATGGCCTCGCGCCCCGACGACCACCAGTTCGCTGCCGAGATCGGCAGCTGCCTGCACAATCTCCTCAGCAGGATGGCCACTCAGGACATGAGTGCGGACATCGCCATCGATCCCCTCGAATCGGGTGGCTTCGGCTGCCAGCAGTGCCTCAGCACTGGCATGGTACTCGTCGATCAATTCTCCCACCGTAGCAGGAAACTCGCGGCGCATCGTCTCCAGGGCCGGAACAGCGACCACCGTTGCCAGATCCACTTCCACCGGCTTGGGGAACGGGACGCGGCAGAGGAACCATTCCGCCTCGCGCGACGCCGACGACCCGTCCGTCGCCACCAGAATTTTCATGGCCGCCCCCCTCCCGCGATCATCATGCCGCGGGCATAGCGATGGCATTCGATGCAACTCATCGTCGCGTCCATCCACTTCAATGCAGCCTGATCGAGGTTGTTCTTCTCGGCGGCCTCGACCAGCATCTCGGTAATCCGCTGAAAGTCGCTGCTGAACTGCCGGTAGATCGGATCGTTCGAGACCCGCCACTTCTCTGCCTGGCTCATCCTGTTCAACTGCCGGGCCCCGGTCTGAATCAGCCCATAGTCCTCAACCGCCAGTCCTTCGAGGATTTGACCAGAGGCCTTGAGCTTGAGTCGCATGAAATGGCTGAGGTCCTTCTGCTCCTGAGCCGTCCGCGGTGCGTGCTCGGCAGGGTCTTCCGGCTGAGTTTGCCCAGACGCCGGACGAACCCCAGACCACGTCCCGATGACGGCGGCGATCGCGCCACTCAGGGCGAATGCGGCAAGGATGCGATTGGCTGGCATGACTCAACTCCTTGAGGTCTGAATCGGTTGATGTACCGCACCTCCACGTCTCGCACTGACAGGGCAAAGCTCGTGCCGAACCGGCAATTGACACCTGGTCCTCTCGTTGACCGCTCACTGTGTCGGGGCAGCACGCCTGGGCATATGTGCCCGCGCGGAGAACATCCACAGAGGCCAGACGATGTGGACGACGCACTCCACCGGGGGGCCGACGAGGTCCCGCTAGACGCTCGCGTCAACAACGGTCTTCAGCAGCATTCCACAGACGAAAGCCAATCCGGCAGCGGCCGCACCAACACTCAGCGTCTCCAGGCCGGACCCATACCAGGATTGATCCACGAAACGAGACTTCGCCGCCCCCACCGCGAAGAACGCCGCACCGGTCATGAGCGTGCTCCAGAGATAGGGAGACGAAATCTCGATGCCCGGAACCAGTCGGATCAGGAACGGCAGCAGTGGGAGCGCTCCGACGATGAGGAAGGCCACGAAAGTCGCCGTGGCTGCTCGCCAGGCCGCTGGGCCCTGCGGAGCCAGTCCGTGCTCTTCCTTCAGCATTGTCTCCACCCAGCGATGGCGGTCGGCGGTGATGATCTCGACAGCGCGCCTCAGGTCGTTTCCGGTAAACCCCTGAGCGTGCATGATCTGGCGAACTTCCTCACGCTCGCCGTCAGGGATTCGCTCGATGTGGTCTTCCTCCATCCGACGGACCCGCAGACGATGCTGCTCTTCCGCCCGGGTTCCGAGGAAGTTGCTCGCGGCCATGCTGAAACCATCGCCCACCAGATTCGCAATTCCCAGCACGATGATGATCTGAGACGAGAGCCCTGCCCCGGCGACTCCCGAAACCACCGCAAAGGTCGTCACGGCACCATCGATGGCACCATAGATGAAATCCTTCAGATAGCTGTAACTCGGTCCCACGGACAATCGATCCCGGATCGCTGCCGGAGAATGGGACGCAGCCAGCCGATCCGCCGCGGCAGACACGAGACCCTCACTTTCGCCGGGCATCGGTGCTGGGGATGGAAGAGTCGGGCCGGTAGTCACTTCGGTTCACATGCTCCCCGCGTGGGACCCTTTCCTGCGCTGGCTGTCGGCTCGTTGAGTTCTGATGCCTGGCACCAGAACAGGTTTTAAGAAAGACGTGCACATTGCAGCCCCCCCTTCTGGCAGCGAGGGACGCATGAACGAATCTCATCCGGGGGCCGGGGCGTGCCGCCAATCCGCACAGACCGCCAGAAGATGCGCGCCAATCCGCACACTCATCGATACGCCGCCTGCTCGATCTCGTAGCGGTCCAGAAGACGATACAGCTTGCGACGGTGAATCCCCAGGGACCGTGCAGCACGCGCCTTGTTGCCATGCTCCTGCCTGAGAATCTCGATAATGTGAGCTCGCTCGATGGCGTCCAGCCGCTTAACTCCCGCCAGACAGACAATCTGGCCGTCTGAGGCGGCGGCCTGAACGACCTCGTGCGGGAGATCATCCACCGTGATCAACTGGTCGTCGGCGAGGATCGTCGCGCGTTCCATCGCGTTAATCAGTTGTCGAACGTTTCCGGGCCAATGATAGCTCAGCAGAGCCTGTCGCGCATCGGGATCGACCTCCCAGTCCGGCCCCGTGAAATGATCAATCAGCCGGCCCAGGTCATCGCCGCGCTCACGCAGCGGCGGGAGCTGCAGCGACATCACGTTGATGCGATAGTAGAGATCCTCCCGAAAACTTCCGCCAGCCACCGACTGCGACAGGTCCTGATTCGTGGCCGCCAGAATTCGCACATCCACCCGACGCTCCTGGTGGGAGCCCACCCGGCGAAATGAACCATCCTCCAGCACGCGCAGCAGCTTTGGCTGCAGCGCGGGAGGAAGCTCGCCGATCTCGTCGATAAACAGCGTCCCGCCATCCGCGACTTCGAACAGACCGGTCTTGGCCGACGTCGCACCGGTGAACGAGCCCTTCTCGTGACCGAACAGTTCGCTTTCGACAAGCTGCTCAGGCAGAGCGGCACAGTTGATCGTCACAAACGGCTTCTCAGCCCGGTGGCTTGTCTGCTGAATGGCGCGGGCTACCAGTTCCTTGCCGGTCCCGCTTTCTCCCTGAATGAGGACAGCTTTGTCTGTCGGCCCGACACGCTCGATCAGCCGATGAACCTCGCCCATTGCGCGCGACTCGCCAATCATCTGCACCGGCGCTCGATGACGCTGAAGCACAGCCTTGAGCTGTCGATTCTCCCGGTGAAGTTCCCACCGTTCGTAGGCGATGCGACAGCGCTGCTCCAACTCCCCGAGTGGGAAGGGCTTCGTCAGATAGTCACAGGCTCCGCGCTTCATGGCCTCGACGGCATTTTCCACGGTCGCCTGGCCGGTAAGAATGATGACCTCCGTGTCGAATTCCGCCTCCTTGAATCGCTGCAGCAACTCGAGACCGGAGATCCCGGGCATGTTCATGTCGAAGATCGCCACCTGGTAGTGCTTGCGATCGCAGTGCTTTAAGGCCTCTTGCCCATTCGCTGCCTCTTCCACACGATGCCCCTTCCGACGCATCCATTGCGCGGCAGTTTCGCGAAACCCGTCATCATCCTCGACGATCAACAGATCCATGGGCCGCGGCTCAGTCATCTCCGATACCTTTTCAGACGCACAGTTTCACCGCGAATTCCTCACCGCAATCGCTCACCAGTCATCGCATCGACATCACCGGCATGCCACGCGTCGACCCGCTGCCCGGCACCCGCACAGGTGCCGGGCAGCGCTCTCTTTCATTCCTTGATGGCGATCTTCTTCGTCTTGGCCTCTTCGGCCTTTGGCAGACTGATGGCCAGGACACCATCCTTGAGCCGGGCATCGACCTGGTCCTCCTTCACTGGGCAGGGCAACGCGATCGACCGCGAGAAGTGCCCACTGCGCCGTTCAATCCGGTGGAACTTCCGCCCGTTCCCCTCTTCGCGAGTTTCTTCCGTGTGTGTCCCGCTGATCGTCAGATAATTGTCGTTGATCTCAATGTTCACTTCCTCAGGCTTGAAGCCAGGGAGATCCGTCACAACCTGAACCTCACCCTCTGTTTCCGACAGGTCAACACTTGGCACCAGGTCGGTGGCGGGCTTCAGCAGTCCGGTCTCTCCGAAGAAGTTCTCGAACAGGTCATCCATCTCCTGACGCAGCGAACCGAGCGGTCCTCGTTCGAACCATCGCCCCGGCGTCAACGCTTCACGCTTCTTTGGTGTCGACATGGCATTCTTCTCCTTTCTCTGGCCTGTCAATCGAAAAACGCTGCACCCGAATCCCCGAGTCCTGACGCCATACCATGAACTCTGGCGAATCCCGGGCACACCTGTTCCGTGCAGGTGCCGTGCCGAATCGACGAAAATCGCTCAGCAGGGCATGAACGCTGCACTGCGGCCTCCCCGGACAGTCTCACGACGGACAGCCCTTATGCTACCGACATTGCTTCAAGCTCTGCAAAACCCCGCCGCCTATCCCCACGACGTGAATCTCGTGGATGTGCGAGAAACGCACATCTCCTGGGTGCTGCTTACCGGCGAGTTTGCCTACAAGATCAAGAAGCCGGTGGATCTCGGGTTCGTCGATTTCACGACGCTGGCACGCCGTCAACACTTCTGCCGCGAAGAAATCCGGCTGAATCGGCGGTGGGCGCCGAGTCTCTACCTCGGCGTTGTCCCGATCGCCGGTTCACACGAACAGCCGAGAGTCGGGGGCCAGGGAGAAGCATTCGAATTCGCTGTCCAGATGCGGCAGTTCCCGGAAGCCGATCTCCTCGGTCGGATGTTGGCCGAGGGACGCCTGACGTCCCGGCACATCGACCAACTGGCAGCCCGAGTCGGAGAACAGCATCTGCGACTGGCGAGCTGTCCAATCGCCGACGACTGGGGATCGGCAGAGGCCGTCTGGAATCCCGTTGAAGAGAACTTCGTTGAGTTGCGCTATGTGTTCACCGACTCTGGTGCGGCTGCACAGCTGAGCCGCCTGGAGCAGTGGTCCCGCTCCGAATTCCACCGCCTGCAGCCCGACTTTGCTCAACGTAAGCTCGAGGGATTCGTCCGTGAATGCCACGGAGACCTGCACCTGGGGAACATCGTGGTCTGGGAGGGCCAGATCACTCCCTTCGACTGCATCGAGTTCAATCCCGGGTTGCGGTGGATTGATGTGATGAATGAGATCGCCTTCGTGGTGATGGATCTCGAAGATCATCACCATGCCGCGATGGGGCGACGCCTGCTGAACCAGTACCTCGAATTCACCGGAGACTACCGGGGCGTGACAGTGCTCCCCTTCTATCTCGTGTACCGCGCCATCGTCCGTGCAAAAGTCGATGCCTTGCGACTCCACCAGAGGACGACGGATGGCCGGGAGCGCAACCACCTGATCGACGAACTGGGGAGTTATCTCTCGCTCGCCGAGGACTACACGAAAGCCGCGCGCGCTGAGCTTTCGATCACCCATGGATGTTCCGGAAGTGGCAAAACAACGGGCACCAACGCGTTCATCGAGCAGGAACAGGCGATTCGCATCCGGTCTGACGTGGAGCGCAAGCGATTGTGCGGCCTGAGTGCGAGCGAGCGCGTGGACGCTGGAGTCGGCACGGGCATCTACTCAGCCGAGATTACGGAACGCACCTATCACCATCTGGCGGATCTTGCGCGGGCTGTGCTCAGGGCGGGGATCAACGTCATCGTCGACGCCACCTTTCTGCGCCGCTGGCAACGGGACCTGTTCCGACATGTGGCCTCGGCCGAAGGCGTCCGCTTCCGCATCCTGCCGTTCTGGAAACCCGAATCCGTGCTGCGCGAGCGCATCGCCCAACGGACCCCACTGGACGCCTCCGATGCCACGGCTGAGGTGCTTGAGCGGCAACTGGCGGCGCTGGAACCATTGTCACCCGAGGAAATGGCCTTTGTCACTTCACGAGCAGCACCGGACAACGGGCCAGCAGCGACACCTGATAGCTGATGGACACCATGCTGCGAACCGGCTCGCCCGCTTCGAGCGGATGTGAACTCAGCACGACCAGATCCACAGCCTTCTCGTCCATGAACCTGAAGATTTCCTGGGCCCGTTTCCCATAGCGCACGCGATATTCCGTCTCCAACCCGGCCTCCTGGAATTGTTGAGACAGCGATTCCAACTCCGCATCAGCACGCTTCTCCAGGCGGCGGTAGAACGCGCGTGTCTCGTCGTCCTCAGCATCAGCCTCGATTCGCTCAATCACATGCAGCAACGACACGCGCGCCTTGTTCAGCTCGGCCATTTCGAAGGCAATATCGAGCGCGGCCCGATTCTTGGTCGTGAAGTCGAGCGGGACGAGAATATGTCCGAATCTGGGGAGCATCACATGCACCTTCTGCAGGATCGATGAACACCTCTTGCCGACTACGGCGCCCGTCCGCGTGGCACTCAACCGCGGCCAGAGGATCGTCTAGCCGCCCGCTCACCGGGAACGGACTCCGGCGACCACCACCGTGGCTCACCGCTGCCACCCCGCGGTCCTAGCGCGAAAGCAGTTGCTCAATGTCGGCCTGTTCGGTTTCGTGATCGTACAGCCGCTCGACGAACTCCTCAAATTCCTCCCGCGCCGCCCCCCAGCATGCGAAAGCCGGCTCGCAAGACTCCAGCCGCCCGATCATTTCGTCCAGTGTGGCCAACAATCCTGACGGCTGTGAAAGCCAATGCTCCAGACGCGTCGCGACCCCCGCTGTGGTGTCAAGAGGACGTGCGGCCTTGGCCAACTGCTCTTCCAACTCAAAGTGTCGTTCGAGGATGTCACGCAACTGTCCCAGTCGCGCTCCCATCTCGCCGAAGTTGGGGGCCCCAAGCTCCCGCAGTTCGCTCCACCACTCACGCCAGGTGGCGATTTGATGGTCGACCATGGCCCGACTGTGCAACAGCGCGTCCCGCGTCCGCGATTGATCTGGTCCGGGCATGGAATCACCTCATGGAGTGTGGCCGGTTGAGGACGGCACTGAAACCAGATCCCGCATGCGGTCGCTGATCTCCGGTGCGTCCAGGTGAGTGAGCTCCTTCGCCAGCTCTGCAACTACCTCTCGGGAAGCTGGAACTGTCAGCGCCTCCCTGAGCACGCCGAGAAAGAGCGCCGGGGCCACGAGCACGAGTCGACCGAACTCATTCTTCAGTCGCCCCTGCTCAATGCGCTGCGCGAGACTCCGCGCGAAACGGTCGGCCGTCAGATGCTGATAGTCCTTCACGGGCTCCCCTTCGTGTCGTGAGAGGTCTGCCCCCCGCATGTGGCCCGGAGCATCGCTGTGTGCATCGCGCGGATGGAGTTCACCCTCAGGATAGACCAGAGTTTCGACCTCTTCGCACGCGTCCATGTCCGGCCAGTGGGCTGAGAAGATGCGGGCTCGCGCCCGATCGCACACCACAACCCACACATTGCCTGGTCTTCGCGATCGTTTCTGATGAGCCATTGGTCCCTCCCTTCCTTCCTGAAGACACCCAGGATCAATCTACAGCACAGGCATCACGCTCTCGACTCAGCTCCCGCATTACAATCGTCTGCAGAACAACCGCCTCGCGATGTGCATCCGACGAGGCCAGCCGATAGCTCTCAACCGAGGCCTGATTCATGAACGCACGCGCCGTCGGCGTCACGAAGAGCCAGGCGGCGAAGCGCCTCAGATCGCGGAGAAACTCCCGAAAGTTGACGATTGCCGATGTCGATCGCCGTGAGCCCAGGTACTCGTAGTTCACGAGCTCGTGGTCCAGGTAGAAGGCGCGAAACGGATTCTTGCAGATCAGCCAGAGCTCGACGGTGCGACCGCTGGTCTCCGGTTCCGTCTCTGCAATCCCCGGTCGGTGCCGAAACACCCCGTCCGCGGGTATCGTTCGACTGTGACTTGAGCTTGGGACGTCGGCCACACTGATGAGAGCCAACGCCTTCCACGCAACCGTCTCCTCCGGTCGGTCATTCAGACCGACAATCACCAGCCCTTCGGGATTACATCGCACATGATGCAGCCGACGTGGGTAGCGAAGATCAGGAACCTCGCCGACGGGAACCGTTGTCGCGGCAATTCCCAGCCGCTCAAGCGCTGCCTGACACTTCGATGCCGTCGCACTGTCGAACTCGTCCGGCAGCACGCCGGGCAGGTGATGATACCGGGTCCGGGCATCGATGGCATTCAGCGACAGCACGTCCTGAAAGATGCCGAGCACCGCGTCCCGCTCACGCGGGTGTGTGAACACGACCAGCCGCCAGCCAGTCGGCTTCATCTCAACGGCTGATCCACCCTCGAACCGAGCATCAGGTTGAAATTGCAGGCCATTCATGATTTCACCTCCCCCCTGCCTGACAATATCCCTGCAATGACGATGCCAAATCGCTTGCGTTCTCACACATGGCCATGCCGACGACAGGGAACTCCTCGCGCGAGCGTCTGCAGCGCATGTGTGCGAATCTGCACGCAGACCTCACATCCACTCACGGCCATCCAGGAGGCGGGCAGGTTTCCCACCAAGGATCCCGACCTCGGACTTCCGGTCGCACGCAGCAGGCTCAAGGTATCGTGGTATGACCTTTGCTCGGCTCACTCGTCGGCGGTCGGGCAACACACATGCGGTGGTGCCAGGGATGCCGTCTCAGTTCATCCATGCCAGAGGAGAAAGCCATGAAGCGCTTCGCGATGCTGAGTCTGGCTGCGACAGCCCTGCTGATTCCCTATGCGGCTGGCATGGGTCAAGTCGATGGAGTGCAAGATGCCGAGGCAAGGACCGACAATGCTCTCCCCGTCGACAATCCACTCACCCGATGGATGCATGCCAAGAGTTCCGCCGGGCAGCAGATGTTCGTTAGTCTGGCCAAGGGAGACTTCGAGCAACTGGAGACTCAGGCCCGCCGCATGCAGGTCCTGAACTTTCTCGAACAGTGGGCACGGGAGACCGATTTTCAGAGGAAGTCGGAGTATCAGGGGCAGTTGAACGCATTCGACTTCGCGACCAAGGAACTGATCCGCCATGCCCGTGACCGGAATATCGACGGGTCACTCAATTCCTACATCGCGCTGACGAAGTCGTGCGTGCGGTGTCATACGCTGATCCGGGATGTCCCCCAGTCGCAGGCACCGACAACCAGACCTGCCTCTGGAAACTGAGGAAACCAATCGATGGATGAGCGCGTCCGGATCTTTACGTTTCAGGGTGGCAGTGGCGCGACGGTCATTGAGTGTCGACTCGAAGATGAAATCAATGACTGGTTGGCGCGCACGCCAGGCGAGCTGATCAGAGTGACTCAATCGGAGAGTCAAAGACAGCAGGCAGCACATACCACGGTCAGCATCTGGTACCGACCGCCGAAAAAGCGCGTGAGGCCAGTCTGTCCGCGCCATGGCGCACCTCGCACGCGTCTTCGCCGGGGTACTGCTGGGTTTCGTTGGGGGGCCTCCACGAATCCGCCCGGGGGGGATGCCGTGCGACGGCGATCGCCAGCATTCACAACGGGAGGGGAATCCCGATGAAGGCCCTGGTTCTGAATCGGATCGTCTCCCTCAACCAGTGCAGCAAACCTCTGACGCTGGTCGACATCCCGGTCCCGCAGCCGACTGCGGGGGAAGTGCTGCTGCGCGTGAGTGCCTGTGGCGTGTGTCACACAGAGCTGGATGAAATCGAAGGTCGCACGCCTCCTCCTCGGCTGCCTGTCGTGCCCGGCCATGAGGTCGTTGGGCGAATTTCGGAACTTGGTCCCGGAGTGACCCGCGTGGGAGTCGGCGACCGCGTCGGTGTCGGCTGGATCTTCAGCTCTTCGGGCGAGGAGGATGAGAATCTCAGCCGGCACTTCTGTGCGACCGGCCGCGATGTGAACGGCGGTTACGCCGAGTTCATGGTCGCCGCGCGAAGACTACATCTTTCCGATTCCCGACGTCTATTCGGACGTCCAGGCCGCTCCTCTGCTGTGTGCCGGGGCCATCGGATACCGGGCACTCCGGCTGACGGGACTCCGCGATGGTGAGGCGCTCGGCCTCATGGGATTCGGAGGTTCTGCGCACCTGGTGTTGCAACTGAGTCGTCATCAGTATCCGCGTTCACCGGTTTTCGTGTTCGCGCGGGATGCCCAGTCGCGGGAGTTCGCCCTCCGCCTGGGAGCGACGTGGGCCGGTGACGTGACCGATCGGGCCCCACAGTCGCTACGGGCCATCATCGACACGACACCCGCCTGGAAGCCCGTCGTCGAGGCGCTGGCCAATCTTCAACCCGGTGGACGACTCGTGATCAATGCCATCCGGAAGGAAGATGCCGACCGGTCGGCACTGGAGCGGCTCAGCTATCACGACCATCTGTGGATGGAGCGCGAAGTGAAGTCCGTTGCGAACATTACGCAGTGGGATCTCCGCGAATTCCTGCCGCTGGCTGCCCGGGCACAGATCAATCCCACCCTGGAGCTGTATCCACTCGAAGCGGCCAATCAGGCGTTGTGCGCATTGAAACAGGGGAAGACACGCGGCACCAAGGTGCTGACCATCGACCACTCGATCGCCGGACGAGGGTCCGTTTCAGATGTGGACGAATCCGTACGAGGAATCTGACGGACCTGACATGCGTCGGCGAAACCGTTGCCAGCTATGAGCGATCTGCGCGTTCTGATCTTCCTCCAGAATTTCACGCACCCATTCGTCCGTCTCCTGTAGCCTCGTCCCCAGGATTCTGGCGGCGTTCTCAGCCAGCTTGAAGGCGACGAGTCGCTCGGCCTGACGCAGAACATCGTACTGGCTGCGACGCAGCCTGAGCGCCTGGCCGGATGACACCGCCACCCCACGCGCCGTATGAGCCGCCGGCGCGAAGAACGTACTCTCGCCAAAGACATCCCGGGCCTTCGCCTTCAGCACGACGGGATCTTCGATGGGAAGCCCCACCAGATGGATATCCACCTCGCCGCTCAGGAGCACAAACAGCGACTGCTCCTGGTGCCCCTGCTCGAACAGCACATCCTCTTCGGCGAATGCGAGTGGCTCGGCGGCCGCAACGAATTCCCGCAACTCCTGCTCCGAAAGGTCGGCCAGCAGCGGGGCGTCTTCGAGAAAACTCAGGGGAATCCCGTCGGTGAGCATTTCTCCCTGCCAGGTCGGCAGGGCATCGTCCCGCTCCAGCAGCACCAACACAGTTGCCGCGCCTCCCTCGTCACCGGGCATCACCAGCGACTCCCTGACGGGCCGCCAACCGCGCGTGAGCAACCAGTTGATCTGATCCACGCTCCCGGCAGTGACCGTCTCGTAACGAAATCGCTTCATCCTTTTCTCCGTTTGCTCTCCTGCCGACGCTGCCAGAGGTGCCGGCCTGCCACTCCCAGCATGACCATCAAAGCGAGGATTGCATATTCGGGGAGTTCGATGGGCACGTCACACCTCTGGCAACTTTGACAGGTTTCTCGATCCTGCCGCCTTCCGCGAACTGATGCGGACTCTGACCTCACACTTCCCGGGCTTTTTGATGCTGCGTCGCGAGCTGTTCTCGAACCAGGGTCTAGCGCGTCGGGTCGTCAGCGACCATCTGCACAAAATCCAAGGCCGAGATAATCCCGTGCAGGAACCGCTTGTCATCGAGGACCAGAACCCGGTGAATCCCCTTGTCCACCATCAGCTTCGCGACGTCGTGGATGGGCGTGCCCGGCGAAACCGACACGACCTCGCTGGACATCGCCTCGCGGACCGTAACGTCTGGCACGTCATCGATCGATCCGGTCATCCGGATGCTCTCCCAGTGCTGAGTGTCCGGGTTGTAGTACGACCCCATCTGCTCGTCGGCATCCTCCGTAAACATCTCAGCCTGCTCCAGCTCCAGGTTGAGCACGTCGGTGACGGACAGCACCCCCACGCAATGGTCGTGATTGTCCAGCACTGGCAGCCCACTGACATGATGATGCACCATCAACGCCATCGCGTCGCGAAGATGGTCTGCCGGTCCGACGGTGACGACATCGGTCTGCATCAGATCGCTGGCCGTGGAGATGGTCTTCATTGGGTTGATCGCTCCTGTTTCAGACGTCTTCAGAACGCGAGAGAAGAGCCGGATGCCCCGCGGTGCACAAGTCGTGCCCGCG
This sequence comes from uncultured Planctomycetaceae bacterium, assembly GCA_963715185.1. Lineage (GTDB taxonomy): Bacteria > Planctomycetota > Planctomycetia > Planctomycetales > Planctomycetaceae > CAVPPT01. The sequence continues at coordinate 376,760 of CAVQRG010000001.1, read as the reverse complement.
AAGAAACCACACTTCAGTTTGCTGCACCCGGACCCGCGAATCAATCGTACAGCCGAAGTGGACGCCATCAGAGAGCACAATGACCCGAACGCCTTGCGCCTCGGGGCCGATTGTGACCTCCTGTCACACTGCGTGCAATCGCGACGAGTCCGCGTCTCTCGCGATTCAAGCGGTCGCCGCTGAACTCCAGCACATGCCGCGCGCCGGGAACACGGTCGGGCTGCAGGAGCAATCTTGCAGGTTTGCTGACACCAGCACAAGATTCGCCCGGGATGGAGATTTCCTGCCAAGAGATATGGCGCCCACCTCCACATTCATGAAGCTCTCATGTCCGGCGATCCGCTGCAGCTCGATGGCCGTGGCAGCGCGACTCCGCGACAAGCAGATCACCTCGACCGGTTTGTCCCTGGTCGCAGACGAAGCCGGCAGACCTGCTGGATCATGGGCGTCCGGCAGGACGTTACGGGCGGGAACGGCATGGACTTCCTGGAATTTCGCGGGCGTCCGTACATCGATCAGAGCGAAAATTCCCTCATCGATCAGAGCGAAAATTCCCTGCTGCCGCCTCGAGGCGGCCAATTCGTTGCCCTTGATCGTCCCACTGTCGCGCATGATCGTCGCCATGGCGAACTTCAATTCCGCCTCTGATGCGGGTGCGACAATGAAACGAAAAAGGTGGGTGCCCGAACACGCCAACACTCAACCGGACGGGCTGACCGACTGAGCTCGTCGACGGTCCGGACACCCATGAATCTGAATCCCTCCTGATTCCCGCCGAGCCATGCACCGCATGGACCAGTTAGCCGGCCGTGACGCCGATCGGTGCCAGCCGGTCGGGCCCCCCGACATTCCCGAGGAAGAGGCCGCCATCCGGCGAGCACCGTGTGAGGAACGGTCTCATTCCGCCGCCAGATCATAGAGCAGCACCGAGGTCTCCTCCAGCGTACCTCCTTGCGTTTCGGGCGCTTCCAGCCGCACATATCCAAACTCAAAATCAACTGTTTCGCCGAGGGGCGTGAACTCGTCCTTGGCCTCGTGAACGTATTGATCGATCTCGCGCTGGAAATCGACTTGGGGAGCGAGTTTCGTCCGATCAGCTCCGATGAGGCAAGAAACGCGGGCCAGACATCCAAGGGAAAATCTGCCTGAGCTGCATGGGCTCCGGGAGTGGTTGAGGGCTCATCGGCCAGGCGCTGCGGCCGACCGTGGGGAATCCAGCAGCAATCTTTGTGCCGTCGCGTGACGCTCTGGGCGCTGCAGCGGCCATCGGAGTTCACCGGCAACAGGCACGCGGAGCGGTAAGGGTCTCTGGACTCGGCCAACCTTCAGGAAATCCGGGTGCCTGGACCGGGAATAGTCCGCCGGGTGTCGATTCTCCGAGTTCGGACGCCCCCGCAGTCTAACGATCTTGACGATTCTGAGCGTATCACGCCCGTGAACTGCAGATAGTTCCTCACGAACATAAGGATCGGTTTCTTGGATCGATTGTTCGTTTCCGAAATCATCCAAAGTAGCCACCCCGATTTCCAAGGATGATAACCATGCGGCACCGGATGCCTCTCTGGGCTGTACTCTGTCTCGTTTTCAGCACATCGTCGACACCAGCACAAGACAGCTGCCTGCCCGAATCCTGCGAGGGTCCGGGATGTGGCGGTTGGCTGACCCGGGATGAGCCTCTGCTGCAGGCGCTTCGCGACCAGCCCCTGTGCGGAGACCTCAAGGTTTCGGCCGGAGGAGAGCTGCGCTACCGGTACATGGACGAGATTAACCGGCTGCGGCCGTTGGGCGAGCTCCGTCGCGATACGTACCAACTGTGGCGCTTCACGCCGTTTGTCGAAGTGGGCAACGACTGGAGACCCGGACCAGATCACCCAATGACAGGTCCAGGGATGCCGCATCGGCACGACTGATTCCGACGTACGCAGTCGGAACGGTCTGGTGAAGCTGCTTCACAGACGAGTCATCGAAGCGGTGTGCCAGTGGTTTCCCATGCATGAGGCCAGTGTCACGGCACTCGCGGCCACACCGATCTGTGAGAAGAATTCACGTCGATCAACAGTCATCAGGGCTTCCCAAGTCGTTCGGTCCTGATTGACGCCGACTTCCCGCCGTAGGCGCTCATCATCACGTCGCTGGCCACGTTGATCGCGGCTGTCCACTCCTCCTGGAGAGGCGGACTCCAGTCGTGACCATGAAACTGCGCCAGAGTCTCCAGCATGCACTCACGCCAGTCGGCATACAAACCTGCCGGTATTCCGCGCAACTGATGCTTGCTCCCCAGCACCCGCAGGTACTGCTCGGCACCCGGAAAGCGGTGTTCGTAATATTGCTGGATGACCGAGAGCGCCATCTTCAGCAGCACCGACTGATGCTGCATTTCGACCCCTTCGAAGTACTTGCGCAACTCCGGATAGCGGTCGAGATACTTGATGTAGAACAGGTCCGTGACCAGCCCGTCGTTGGATACGATCCGCTGGACACTTTCAGAGATGTCCATCGTCTGACTTACGACTCACGCAGGGTTGATGTGATCGATGTGTCGCCTATTCAATTGACTCCACGGCAGGTCGGCCTCCGCTGCCCAATCTACTGCAGATCTGGGCATGCACATCATCCACCGACTGCCCGCCGTCAACTGCCACCACCAGTTCCTTCTGGCGGAACAGATCCAGGATTGGCTCGGTCTTCTCGTAAAAGTCTGTCAGCCGTGCATTGACGGCCTTCTCGGTGTCATCCGGACGCTGCACCAGTTCTCCACCGCAGACATCACAGACACCGGCTTCGGAAGGTCGGTGATAGATGAGATTGTAATCGAGACCGCATTTACTGCAGAGTCGCCGCGAGAGCAGTCGTCGCAGCACCACATCACGAGGGACCTCGATGTAGATCAGCGCGTCGACATCGTAGCTTTCCAGAAAGAACTCGGCCTGTGGGCGATTTCGAGGGAAGCCGTCGAGCACGAACCCGTAATTCCAGTCGTGCCCGTCGAGGCGGCGGCGCACAATCTCCTCGACGATTTCGTCCGGCACCAACTGCCCATCCTTGACCAGACGCCTGATGCGGGCCCCCAGCTTGGTGCGGGACTCGATGTGCCAGCGGAAGATGTCGCCCACGCTGATATGCACGAGATCGAAACGTCGCTGGAGCAGCTTGCCCTGCGTCCCTTTCCCGCACCCCTGGGCTCCCATGATGATGTACTTGTGCATAGAACAGAATTCGGTGGGCCGCGGCTCTAGTCAGTCACGGTGGCCCGGGCATCCGCCGGGTCACCGGACGTCGCTTCTTCGGCCGACGCACGAGGCTCTGCGACCGGCTCCTGCGGATCATCTGATTTCTGAGCGGTTTTCGCCACCGTGGACGGAGGACGGGAGGGAATCCACTCGTGCTCCGGCCGGGCCAGGATGTCGTCGATCACCTTTGTCACGGCCGCGGCCTGCTCGATCTGCCCCTCCTGCTCGGCCAGTTCGCGGGCCTGCGGAATCAGCTCCATGCAGCAAATTACGGCCGCAGAAGACCAATTCACGTCTGCTTCGATAGTTACGGCACCGGGACCCGCATGTGTGCAACGCCCTAGTAGTGCGAAATCATGATCTCGATGCCGCCCACCAACACTTCGCGCCACGCCCGCTCGATGGCCACGGTGAGTTGCGGGTCGTACTCACCCACGACATCCATCAGGTTGTCGACCCAGGCTGTGTACATGCCTGGTTCGATGTTGAGTCTCGCGCGGCCATGCATCCGGCCAAGTCGCTCCAACTCCTGCGCCTTGCCCTCGGCATGCTCTGCATAGGCAATCAGCGTCGCGATGCCCTCGCGCACAAGTGCGTTCTGCTTTCGCATGTCCGTGTGCGCAAACATGGCTCCCACCCCTGGCAGCCGCGTGGCCAGCCCGGAATAGAAGGCATCAAAAAACTCGTCCCCATGTGCGCAACACCGCTGAAAACTGGGACGCACGACGGCGGTCGCCAGGATCTGCAGCAGCCGCTGCTCCCGGTTGGAGTCAAAGCTCGATTCGGTCTGTGCAGGACTTGCCACGTTCGATTTCACCATCCCCTCACAGCTCACGCACCGTCAATGGGCCACAAGGGCTTCCCAGGTCGTCAGTCCCACGAGCAGTTGCCCCACCACCACGCCGATCCAGGAGCTGATGTCCTCGTTCTTCGTGACCCGTACCAGCCAGGCATCGATGAACGGCCAGGCAAACATGATGAACACGATCAACACCATACTGAGCACCGCGGCGGTCCCTGAAAACAACTTCAACCAGCGGAATGTCGCGCAGAAGAACAACTCCGGCTTAATGACTTCCGGAGTCGTCAGCGGATCAGCCTGTGGCCCCATCATGGCAGGAAACAACGTGGCCAGCACGCTGAGCAGGATCAGCAGCACCAGCCCGATCATCAGCGTCGCGGCCCACTTGTGCACGCTGCGAATGTACCAGCCGAACTGGATCTCTTCGGTAATGCGGCGCACCGACTGATAGGCGGTTTCCGGGGCGGGCTTGTAGTAAAAGGCGAGCAGGATTCGGGTTATGATCTGGACGACGAACAGATAAGCCGGCGTCCCACCCAAGTACCACCACCACCCTCGCAGATGGTTCGGAACAGGCTCGTTTGTCAACTCAGCCAGTTCCACGCCGGAAATCGGAAACCGTTCCTGGAACCACGATCGCAGTGCGGACGGCGGCCCCAACTGCACATCGCCAGTCGCCGTCACTTCCACTTCGGTCAAAGTTGATCGGTCTGCATGCATGTTCAAGGCCGTGCCAGCTCAGGATCCGATTCAGGTGACAGAGAACGACTTTTACCGCGGACCGACAAGTTGCTCGGTCGCGACGTCAATGAACAGCAGTCCGTTCTCAACCCGCAGGGGATAGCGGGGCAGGACCTGGCGCGCGTCGAGCGGAGGTCCGGCGATGGCATTCCCTGCCGGATCGAATGCCCCGTTGTGACACGGGCACAAAAAGCCGGTTGTTCTGCGATTCCCAGCGGACCTGGCATCCCAAGTGAGGGCACACACTCGATAATTCGAAACAGTCGCTCACCGCGGCGGAATCTCCAACACGTGTGAGCACGACACGTTCTGCGGCCGGAGAAACATAGGTCCGCGTGTCACCGACAGCGAACCCCGCCAGATCTGCCACGTATTGAGGATGGCTTCGCCGCAGCCGGGAGGGAAACAGGAATCGCCCAATCAGGACGGCAAACATGCCGTAGCCCGCGGCCAGTCCGAACGCCATCAAGGCCGACGGCAATTGCGTCAGAAAGGTCCGTCGCGGCACCTGTTCGGCTGGACTGCTGTCCGGTGGCACTTCTTCCACGAAGCACCCTCCCTGTTTCTCGGTGCTGGCTGAATAGAGCGAGGAGACGATCCCCACGGAATCATCGGCCGCAGGTTATAGCGGCGCAATCCGGATGTCAACGTCCCCTATTGGGTGCGGGCAGGCGGCCGGACCAGGTCCTTCCACCCTCATCCATGGCACTCCGGAAGGCAGGTCAGAAAGCATCTGTTTCGGCAGGGCGGCCGGAGGCGGAGGTCAGGGCAGCACACGCACACGCATCTGACGAAACTCGACGGGAGCTCCCTCCGCCTCGAGGCACAGGTAGCCCGCACGTGGTTCACAGTTGCTGCCGCCCGACACTTCCTCTCCGTTCACCCACAACCGGACCTCTCCGTTGAGACCGCGCACGTAGTAGTGATTCCACTCTCCGACGCCCCGGCTCAGATTCCGGGACGGAAAGCTGCGGCGACCATTGGGAGACAGCGGTGGAAAGGGATCCATCGTGGACTCGCCCACCGCGAACACGTCGCCATTCGTCGAGAAGAAGTCGGGCTGCCGCCCGGTCCGTTGCCTGTACTTCTCTGCATACCCATGATCGAGCATCTGGATCTCAATGCCCCCCGGAGGCAGCTTGTCAGGTGGCAGGTCGGTGACAGCCACTGGCGGCACCCAAACGAAGCAGCCGGAGTTTCCTCCCGATTCCAGATGCCGCCATTGCACGACGAGTTCGAAGTTCGTGAACTGCTCTCGCGTGCGAATGACGCCGATTGGCTTGCCCGTCGTACGGATGAGGCCATCGGAGAATGTCCAGGTGTCGTCGTCTCCGTTCACGTCGACGAAGTCGGCTTCACCCAACTCCCGCCAGCCGGCGCCCTCACCATCGATGAAAGCACGGGGCAGAGACTGCGAAAGCTCGTCCGTTGCTGCCACGCCCCCTTTGGTGCGGGTCTCGTCATCCACGGTAGCGGTGTCATCAGCACAAGCCGACTTGACCGACAGGATCAACAGCAGGCCGAGCATGGTGCGCGACATCACGTTCCCTCCCCTATGGAATCTCAGGACTTCCCGAGCTGCGAGCATACCAGACACGATCTGGCAGGCGTACTCATTTGCGAAATGCCGCAGGCATGTCATCGTGCTGCCGAGAGGCTCTTGACAACTTGTCGCGCCTCCGACCGAGGCCCGTCCGAGACTGCTGCTGCGACGAAGTGGCAATCCCCTCCAGGCCCTCGAAGTCGGCGATTCGACATCCATCCAGCTCACGAGGTCCACGATATGCCACGCGTTGCTCCGCTCTTCCTGCTCGGCGTACTCCAGTTGGCCGTCGTTGACGAAAGCCTTGTCTTCGGACAGCAAGCCACGGCGACGCTGCCAACCGATAGCCTGACCATTCCGGCAACAGATGACGGACTGCCGGCGCGGGCCCCCTGCGGCGTGCCGATTGGTTTCAGAATGCCTGGCGCCAACGCCGAACCGCATTCCGTGAGCAGTCCCATCTCGACCAGACTGCACTGGTGTTTCTCGGGGACTCGATCACCCAGGGCTGGGGTGAAGCTGCTTGCCACCCATTTCCCCGACGTGAAGATCGCCAACCGTGGCATCAGTGGGGACACCACACGCGGCATGCTGATCCGCCTGCAGGAAGATGTGTTGTCGCTGCATCCGCGCGGAGTCGTGCTGCTGCTCGGGACCAACGATCTTGAAGAGGGGGCCGAGCCCGCCGTGATCGCCCACAATGTCGGCCTGATTCTTGCCGAACTGAAGCGGTTCGACCCGCAGATGCCGATCATTCTGTGCCAGGTGTTTCCAAGCTCTGCCAGCAAGCAGCGACCCGCCGAGAAGATCCGTGCCCTCAATGCCCTGTATCAGGCGATCGTCCAGCATGATCCCCAGGTGACACTGCTCGACACGTGGACTCTGTTCGCAGACGAGCACGGCGATGCTTGGTCTGGGGAGTTCCCCGATCTGCTGCACCCCAACGAGGCAGCGTACACCAAATGGGCCGCCGCCCTGCGTCCGGTGCTGGCGACGGAGTCACTCCTGGAAAGCGAACCGGATACGTTCACGCCGGAACCGGGCTTCACCAGTCTCTTCAATGGACGTGACCTGACCGGCTGGGGCTTCCGCCCGTCATCCGAAGATCATTTGCGTACACGCAGTCGCCTACGCCAGCGGAACCCCGCTGCAGCCCCCACGTGGCCGGTGGTCACGCAGCCAGAAGATTTCGCCGGGCGAACCTCCAGCACCGACGGTCGTTACGTTGCCAGACATGGCCGGCTGATCGTCAAGACACCCCCGGAGGGCCGCCGCATTCAACAACTGTCGACCACCCGCGATTTCCCAGGCGACTTCACGCTGAAGCTGGAATTTCGCGCAACTCCCAACGCGGACAGCGGCGTCTTCATTCGCGGACCACAACTTCAGTGCCGCGACTATCTGCTTGCGGGCCCCTACTCCAGCCTCAAGAGCTATCGACCGCAGGACTGGAACGAACTCATTGTCGAGGTGCAGGGGGATACAGCCCGTTGCACCTGCAATGGCGAGCTTCTGGAGGCGGACTTCAAGCTCCCCGAGACCGGCCCCATCGGCCTGGAAGGGGACCGCGGCCAGATGGAGTATCGCCGGATTCGCATTTCTCAGAGCCCGCCCGCTGGGGCGACTCGCTGAGCCACCTGCTCCACCGCCGGACACGACCAACGCTTCTCCGCCTGGCGTGGCGTGTCCCGGCCGTCACACCAGCCACTCGGGCCGGACCAGCATCACAACGCCCAGCAGCAGAATGGCGCAGCCGCTGATCAGCTTCAGCACGCGTCCTTGCCGTTCCTGCATCTTGTAGTGCCCGAGGGTCGTCACGGCCACGGCGACCATGACCAAATCATCAAACATATAGGCCAGATTGTACAGCGCGAGGTAGCCGTAGTTCTGCCAGGCCGGCAGTTGCTGCATGGTCAGCACCTGCGTGTACATGGCGGGTAGTCCAGCCGTGCACAGCAGCTCGACGACGTTCACCATCACCGCCAGCAGGCACGCTCCCACGGCGCACCCAGCAGATTTTCCGCGGTCACGATCTTTCGTACACGCGCATAGATCCCGGGTTTCGCCGCCTCGGGAATCGACAACGAGACTCCTTGCTTGAAGGCGAAGAAGTCCTTGATGTGAATTGCGCCGATCAGGATCGCGATCGCAGCCAAAGAGATCTGCACCGGGCGTAGCAGCCCGACGAACCTGAAGATGTTCAGCCATGCAGCCATGAACGCGAAGTACGCGAGGCCACTGATGACGACAAACGCTCCGGCTACCGCCAGAATCCTCCAGCGGTCCTTCAGATTCACCAGAATCGACAGCAGAAACACCAGGACCCACATCGCGCAGGGATTGAACCCGTCGACCAGTCCCACGGCGATCGTGAACAGCGGCAGACCGAGCCGGCTCGCACTGAGTCGTCCGAAGACCGGCACGTCGATCGTGTCTGACGCAGTCGTTTCTGTCGTCAAGGGGTGCGAAGGCCGCGTGATGTCGTCACTCCCGGGGAGCGGCAGCGAAGGGCCAGGAACTGGCAGGGGCGGGCCCGGAGTCGGCAGCGTCCGGCCCGGAAGGTCGGCGGGTGCGGTTCCATCCCCGGCTGGGTTCGGGGCGACTCCGGGGGAGTCAGGTCGATCATCCACGCTGAACAACCCCGCGCGAACCACGTTCTTCGCCTCTCCCACTCGACGAGCGTCAGACACTCCATCGGACTGACCGCTGCTCGAGGATTCGGCCGGCGGCTGGCAGGCATAGGTCCACCGCGTCAGGATCTCTTCGACGCGGCGACCGGTGGTCGTCTCATGATCGAATCCCACGACCAGTTGCTGGCAAAGGTGGAACGCCGGGACGCTCGCCGCGGCCTGCTGGTAACGGCGGACCAACTGGTCCAGCTCCTGTCTGGCACCGGAGTCAGACACGATGTCACGCACACGGAAGCTCAGTCCCACATAGGTCGACTGCATTCGCGCCAGCAACAGCTTGGCGCTCGCGCATCGGGGACAGCCGGCTCGTACAAAGACGTCGATGAGCAGCAGTTCGTTCAACCGGACCGCGAGAGACCGCTCATCCGTGACTCCGACGATCACCTGGTTGCAGCCATAGATGACCGGAGTACTCGCAGCGTCGAAACCGAAATGCCCGGCGATCAGTCCCAGACGCTCGCGCAGGCCTCGGCGCCCGGCCCTTCCAGATCATGCACGGACACAGTGACACCCGGTCGCCTCAGGACGAGGTCGCTCAGCATCTGATGCACGCGCAGATCTTCAGATTGATCGCCGCGCAAGTAGATGTCGAGCGCCACGCACCGCGTGCTTTGGGCAGAGGCAGACGCCACCGACAGCACGCCGGCCACTCCCCACGTCATCATCCACAACAAAGGCCCTCGCATGATGACCTTACCCCCCACTGTGCAGCGTTCCAGACAGCAGCTACGAAGTCCGGGCAGCCAGCGCGTTTGATCACGATGGGAGCATGCAACATGCGTGCCGATGCGCCTGATCCTGCGAAAGGCCTTCGCGACTCGTCGGCATCAGCCCAGAGCGTGCAGATCGGCACACTCGACCGGCGCGATCACACATGCATCGAAATGGCGAATCGAGAGCGAAAGTACGGGTGCGGAGTCAGCCGTCCGAGACCATGTCGGGAAGCGGGCCAGTCAGGACACTCAACGCTCAGCGGCAGGGAAGCGGCCCGGCACACAGCGCATTGTCCGCCGGCCGGCTCATTTCTCTGCATTGCGTGGGCGGGGCACGAACTCCACGGACTCGGGTTCGAATTTCGTGAGGTCGGGGAGCGTCGTCTGCACACCTTCGTGAGGCACCTGTAATCCCGCCGTCCACACGATGCCATTAAGGATGAACCTTCGCAGGTGCTCCTCCGCCCAATTGCGATAAAAGTGAGGCATGACGATACCGAATCCGCGGCCGCCGTCCGGTCGCTCGACAGACCATGCGACCGTTTCTTCGCGGGGATTCTCCGGTGGCAGCAGCGACGTGGCGAGGGCTGTCACGTTGGCGGAGAGCTGGTGTTCGCCCGGCCCGAAGTAGTTGTTGATGTAAGGCTCGTCGTGCAGCGTGAACTCGCTCCAGCCGCGCAGAATCGGGTGTTCGACGGCTGCGGGAGTGATCGTGGCGGAAGGATAGATTCGCGCAACCGACTGATGATGCGGGCAGCTGCGGTTGGCGAAGTAGCCGCCCAGCCAATGCAACAGCGGATGTTCTCCGTCTGCAGCGACGTCCTCTCCCAGCAGGCCGGTGGCATAGTGCACACACACGATTCCACACCCCCGACGCATCATCTCGTCCAACTGCGCCAGATTCGTCGCCGGGTCTGGGAGGCGGTTCGCTGGAAACGTATCGCCAATGAAGACGATCGACGAGGCATGCTCACGTTGTCGCTGGTCGGGCCATATCAGCGTGACCTCGGCCGTGACGTCCGGGACGTTGTACATCTGCTGCAGACAGTAGCGCATCAGCCGCCCGCCGGCAGCGACTTCGTGCGATCCGGGCGGGTGCGAGCTGGGCCCCACAACAATCAAGACGTGTGCTGCCTCATCCGCGAACAACGCACCGGTCGGAACGATGAGGCAAACCGATGTCAGCAGGCGAAAGTATGCCAGTCGGTACTTCATGGTCGAAACCTCGCATAGGGATGGACGGCCAGCATCTTCTCGATCGTATCGTTCACGAGCTGGACACGCTCGGGAGTGATCTCCAGCAGCTCACCACTGTCGTGGCTGGGATCGGGGCCGTACTTGACTGGATCGTTATAGAGCGTCCAGTCGAGTACCGATGGTGACTCATCGAACAGGCACGTGAACATGAGGGCCGCCACGGTGTAGCGGGGCAGCCCGGCCCGAATGTGCTGGACGTCAGTGTAGAAATCCCGGATATCGGCGATCCCTGGTGCAGCTCCCCCGCGGAGTTTCTCGTCGAGCTCCAGAAACAGATCACCGGCCGGAATCATCCGCAACCGGTTCCGCTTCCAGAGTTCGGGATATCGTGCCCGCAGCCCGTCGAAGACCTGTTCGGCGAAGGCCCGCGAGCGCCACGGTTTCGTGGTGTAGTTCCTGGGAGAGGTGGCGGCGTCATAGGGCTGCAGCCACCGCTCCGAGTACCTGAACGATTCCCGCAGCGGGAACTCGGCCCCACGGACGCCATCACGAGGTTCCCCGGAATCCATGGGAGGCCACACCTGATAGAGATACACCCGTGACGCAGGGTTGCGCGAGCTGCACCCGGATGAGATCGGTCGACGCCCCGAGGTCTCCGACGTCCTTCTCGGCGCCAAGCTGCCTTCCCCACTTCTCGGCCGTGATCTCCGACAGTGACGGCGCGAACACCTGCAGGACGATCGCGTCCCAGTCCTCACCATGAAACGCGCGGACATGTTGACCGGCGGACTGAATCAGGTCTTCGTCGAGGGTCAGATCTCCTCGGGATCCAGCATCGAACAGCTCACGTCCGGCCCCGATTTCTTCCCGGTGTTGCCAGAGTTGCCAACCCGCACCCAGCCAGGCATGGTTCTTCCAGGTCCTCCCGGCTGAACGACCCAATTCGGCATGCCAGGCCGGCATTGAGCCCCCCGTCAGACTGTTGCCAAAATGGTACACGCGCAGCGTTTCATCGGCGCGGATCCCGGGGCTGACCAGCAGAAGGCAGAGTATCAGCGAAGTGGCCGGAGTGCTCAAGCGTGGCCTCCTGTTCTGGCGCCGTGAATTGCAGTCACACATGATCAGTCAACGCCTTGTTGCGACCGCTCGCGGACGCGGCACGGTAGCTGAACACGATCGCCAGCAATTTCGCGGGTCACTTTGAATCTGTCCCGACAATGCCGATCTCGGCAGCAGATGCCCAGGGCCCGTCATTCACTTCCGACAGGGCACGCACGAGGACATAGCGGCCCCGAACGGGTTCAGCACAGTCGGCAGACTGTGGAGTGCGCATCTTGCCAAAGACCGCGGTGACCACCGGTTCACCAAAGTCGTCCGGAGACTCGCCGACACAGAACTCCGTCCGTGCGAACGTACCGTTCCACGAGCCATTCTGGCGAGCCAGGTAGCGAAATCCGCTGATCTCTCGGGACTCTCCCAGATCAATCACCAACTCATGGGGCGGCCTGGCCAGCGTGCCGCTGAACTGCGAATGCCACACCGTCTCCGGATCGCCGTCGATGGCGTAGCCGGCCTGGCGGTCGTTGCCCTCGTTGTGACTGCTGAAGCGGACGAGTCTGTACTGCGTGGCCGGGATCAGATTCGGTTCCTGCGGCAGAATCCATCGACGGGACGACGGTCCGGCCTTGGCCGGCGCCACACCGAACTTGGCCCGCCGGTCTTTTTCATGCCGTGTCCGTTGCGGATCGAGAAACTCTCCAGACCGGACCGGTTCGTGTGACTGCTCTGCGAAGCGCTGCAGCCGCGCGAGAATCTCCGGATGCTCCTCCGCGACGTTCGTGGTTTCACTCACATCGTGACGCAGGTCGTACAGGGCCCAGGGGCTGTCTTTCTTCGCCTGAATCGCTTTCCAGTGATCCATCCGGACGGCGATCTGTGGACCATGTTCCCAGTACAGGAATTCGTGCTGCTCTTGCGGCCGACCAACAGCGGCCTCACCCAGAATCTCGGGGAGCACGGAGATGCCATCGATGTCGTCGGGCGGTGTGACCCCGGCCAGTTCGGCGAGTGTCGGAAGGACATCGGGCTGGTAGCACAACAGGTCGCTGACGCGCCCCTCTGCGATTTTCCCGGGCCAGCGGACGAGGAAGGGAATCCGCAACCCTCCTTCGTACAGACTCCCTTTGCCGCCGCGAAACTCAACCCCGTTCAGAGGATTGACATTGGGGCCGAAATACCCGCGGGGATGCGCCTTGCTGGCGAACCGGTCCTGGCCCCCGTTGTCGCCCGTGAAAAACACGATCGTGTCCTGTTCCAGTCCAAGTTCCGCCAGCAGATCGAGGACCTGACCAACGTTGCGATCCACCATCGTGACCATCGCCGCATAGTTCCGGGCATCCTGCGACACTTCCGGATCTTCAACCCAGTCGTCGCCACGATACTGGTCCCACGCCGGGTCATCCTGGGGGATGTCGAACAGCCCGTGTGGCGGCGTAATCGGCAGGTAACAGAAAAACGGCCCACTCTGATGCTCGCGCAGGAACATCAGCGCCTCCTCCATAATCACGTAATGCGAGTAGGTCTGGCCCGTTCGCCCTCCGACGTTGCCCGGCAGCACGACCTCCTCGCTGTTCCGGATCAGGTACGCCGGGTAATACGAGTGGGCGTGGACCTGGTCGTAGTAGCCGAAGAAGACGTCAAACCCGTGCTTCTCAGGCACGCCGGTCGAATCGCGTCCACCACACCCCCACTTGCCGAATCCGCCTGTGGCATAACCTCTCTCTTGCAGCAGCGTCGCGATGGTGGTCTCGTCGGCTCGCAGTGGCGTGCCGCCGCCGTTGGCGCGCACCGATGCGTGCCCCGCATGCTTACCCGTCATCAGGTTGCAGCGCAGCGGAGCACACACGGGCGAGCCGGCCAATGCCTGTGTGAAACGCAGGCCCTCAGCGGCCATCTGGTCGATGCGCGGCGTGTGGATCCTGGGGTTCCCCATATGAGAAAGTTCGTAGTACGCCAGCTCGTCCGACATGATGTACACGATGTTCGGATGCCGCTCGTCGCCATGGACGTCGGCCGCTTCGAGTTGTGCGATCATCGTCAGCGCGAGCATCAGGAACTGCCTGTGTGTCTTCATCGGATGAATTTCTCTTTCGTCCAGCGCCTTTGTCGAAGGCTTGTCCATTTCAGTTTCGCAAGTGTGGGGGCCGCTGCGGTGGCAGCAGCCATGGCAGGGGCCAGCGGCGGCATCCACAAGTTCAGTCAGGTACTCCAGTCGCGGGCCGCCCGCGAACGAAGCTGGTTGGCGGCGTCGTCTCCGACGAACTCTTCCTTGACCGGATCCAGCGTCAGCTTTTGCTGCAGAATCCAGGAGAGCGCTGCCGCATGTGCAGCGATATGTGACCGGCGCATCACATCCGCATTGGCAGCCGTCGTGCCCCGCGATCTGACGGCGTCGAAGAAGTTCCGCGCGTGTGCGGACACGTCGAGACCACGGACGCGCTTCGCAGTCGCCGGGAGCTCCTGCTGCAGCGACTCTGGGTGGACCACGATTTCTCCTTCATCGCCGGTCTCGACCGAGCCTTCATCCCCCTCAAAGCGGACCGGACACGTGCCAAGACGAGTCACATAGTGAGGAGAGCGATCGCCGAACGGATCTTTCAGAAAGTCGAGGACGAGTTTCACGCCATTGGCATAGTGACAGACGATCTGCTGCTCTGACGGCTCGTATTCGATCGGCATCGTGTCATCCGCCTGATTGGCCCACTGGCACAGGTCGACGGTATGCGCCCCCCAATCCAGCAGCCTCGCCCCGGAATCGAAGTCCCACTGACCACGCCAGCGTCCGTCGACATACTTCTGATTGAACGGCCGCCACGGGGCAGGTCCCAGCCAGAGGTTCCAGTCGACGACTTCGCGTGACGGCGTCGCCGCCGCCGGCAACCAGGTATTGTCGAGGACCGGTTCATAGACCGAGGCATACAGCGTGTGAAGCTTCCCGAGCTTCCCGCTGTGTGCCAGTTCGACCGCCTTCTGAAAGTTGGGGACACTGCGACGTTGGGTGCCCGCCTGGAACACGCGCTGTTCGCGATGAATCGTGTCCGCAAGCTGCTGACACGCCTCAATCGTGATCCCGCACGGCTTTTCGCTGTAGACATCCTTGCCCGCCTCCGCTGCCAGAATCGACGCTGGGGCATGCCAACGGTCTCCCGTGGCGATCAGCACGGTATCGATATCCGCGCGGTCGAGCAGTTCGCGGAAGTCCCGATAGACGACGCAGTCGGCATTCCCGTAGTGTTCGTCGACGAGCTTCTTGCCGGCCTCCCGCCGTATCGCCTGAACTTCGGCGATGGCTACGCACTGGACATCAGCAAACTGCAACATCGCCTGCAGATCGTAGATGCAGCGCGGGCCGATCCCGATAACGCCCAGCGTGATCTTCTCACTCGGGGCGACACCGCCTTCGCGACCCAGCGCATGGGCCGGCAGCACCGACACCAGCGAAGCAGCCGCAGTGGTTGCGGCCGCCCCCTTCAGAAACTCACGACGCGTGCCTTTGTGCGTACCGCTCATCTGCTGTCCTCCCTCGGGAAAGTCCCTGCCTGTACAAAGACGTGATGTGGTTGATGGCTCCCGTTGCACGAACGTTGGCCGGTGCTCCAACAGCCGCAAGGTTCGGCAGGGACACCGTGCGCTCGCGACGACGAGCATATCATTCCCGCAACACCAGAGCACCTGCACCCTCCCGGAGTCGCGGTCTCACGCTGCCGATCACCCGGTGCACTCCGCAGCTGGGGGACATCCTAACGGCCCCCAGTTCTGCCAGCGCACCGGTTCGCATCCGATCCTCGCACTTTCGACATCCGTTCTCGGTACGCTTGAGAATCGCGAGGCGATCCGACATCCTCATGTCCCTGACACACAGCGTTCGAGACCCCTGTTAGCCAGATTTGGCTGGAGTAGACTGCATGACGACTTCCGAGAAGAATGTGCTCGCCCTGGTTGTGGGTGGTGGTCCGGCCCCCGGCATCAACGGCGTCATCGCTGCCGCCACCATCGAGGCCAGGAATCAGGGGTGGGATGTCGTGGGCTGCGTCGACGGCTTTCAGTGGCTGTCGCAAGGGGATGACCAGCATTTCGTGACGCTGAACATCGAAAACGTTTCACGCATCGAAAGCCAGGGAGGCTCGATCCTGCGGACGTCACGTGCCAATCCGACGAAGGACCCCCAACATATGGACAATGTCCTGCGAGTTCTGGAAGGCCGCGGCGTCACACGGCTGATTACCATTGGTGGTGATGACACGGCGTATACCTCTTCGCGGGTCGAAGCACACGCCGCCGGCCGACTGAAGACGGCACACGTGCCCAAGACCATCGACAACGACCTGCCGCTGCCCGAGTCGGTCCCGACCTTCGGATATGAGACGGCGCGATCCGTGGGAGTCGAGATCGTTCACAGCCTCAGTGAAGACGCCCGAACAACGGGACGCTGGTACTTCGTCGTCGCCATGGGACGCTCGGCAGGTCATCTGGCGCTGGGCATTGGCAAGGCGGCCGCCGCCACACTGACGATCATTCCCGAAGAGTTTGGCGGACCCGACGCGGAAATCCGTGTGAAGCAGGTGGCCGACATCCTCACAGGTTCGATCATCAAGCGACAGATGACGGGGCGAAACTACGGCGTGGCTATCCTGGCCGAAGGTCTGGCCGGCCATCTCCGCGAGGAAGACCTGAGCGACTATGGGCACTTCGAGCGTGACGACCATGGCCACATCCGCCTGGGAGAGATCGATCTGGGCGGAGTGTTCAAGGAGACCGTCAGCCGGCGTCTCAAGGAATGCGGCCTCAAGACGACGATTGTCGCCAAGAACCTCGGTTACGAATTGCGGTGTGCCGACCCGATCCCCTTCGATGCCGCCTATACCCGTGACCTGGGATATGCTGCCGTGAAGTTTCTCAGCGATGGGGGGAGTGGTGCCCTGATCAGCGTCATTGGCGGGCAGATGCGGCCGATGCCTTTCAGTCAGTTGCTTGACGAACAGACTCATCGAACGATGGTCCGGCGGGTGAATGTCGAATCGGAATCGTACGCCGTCGCGCGCAGGTACATGATCCGCCTGGAGGACGAGGACTTCGCGGACGCCGAGCGCCTCACGCAGCTGGCGAAGGTCGCCGGCGTCAGTCCTGACGAGTTTCGGGCCGAATTCGGCTATCTCGGGGAAGGCGCGTAGGGAGTTGGTGTTCCTGCCTGCGTCCCTCGGAAACGACAGCCAGACACGATGCGGCTTGCTCGCGGACTGACTTCCGCGATATGCTCGTACGTAGTTGATTGTCCCGCCTTCCGAAGACGCGCGATGAACCATCATCGACGCTATCTGTCCGCCTGCTCACCGTGCCGTTGGCCCACCATGCTCCTGTGGGTTGCGGTCGTTCTGACGGCGATACCGCTGCGTGCCGACGA
This sequence comes from uncultured Planctomycetaceae bacterium, assembly GCA_963715185.1. Lineage (GTDB taxonomy): Bacteria > Planctomycetota > Planctomycetia > Planctomycetales > Planctomycetaceae > CAVPPT01. The sequence continues at coordinate 359,384 of CAVQRG010000001.1, read as the reverse complement.
GGGTACGACCTTCTTCGAGAAGGAGATTCGCCCCCTCCTCGTCAAGCACTGCTACGAATGCCACTCCGAGGAAGGCGGTGCACGCGAGGGAGGACTGCTGCTCGATCGTGAGTCCGGATGGCTCAATGGGGGCAACACGCAGCCGGCCGTCGTTCCCGGGGAACCGGAAGCATCGCTGTTGCTCAAGGCGATCGGCTACCAGGACGACAATCTGCAGATGCCGCCCGACGGTGAACTCCCTCCAGAGGTGATTGAAGTCTTCGCCGAGTGGGTGCGAAAGGGTGCCCCCGGCCCCCTGGAGGACCTCGGCGACAGCGCCTTCTCCCGTCTGGGCGACCAGGACTTCCTGTTCGTGCAGGCGCGGGAGCACTGGTCCTTCCAGCCTGTCCGTCAGCTTGAGCCGCCGCCTGTCACACAGCCCGGGTGGAACCGATCGGCCGTCGACCGCTTCATCGCCCACGACCTCGCGAAGCGTGACCTTGCACCCTCGCCCCCGGCCGATCCCCGCACACTGCTGCGTCGACTGGCCTACGACCTCACCGGACTGCCACCGACAGCTGAAGAGGTCGAGGCGTTCGCGTCAGCAGTTGACATCGAGCGCCAGGCTGCAATCACGTCTGCAGTCGACCGCCTGCTCACTTCGCCAGCTTATGGTGAGCACATCGCACGCATGTGGCTCGACGTGGCACGCTACGCGGACACCGACAGCAACTACCGGCCGGACACCAGGACTCCCAAGTACCTGCCCTTCGCGTTCGCGTACCGCAATTACGTGATTGACGCATTCAATGACGACAAAGCGTACGACCAGTTTCTGAAGGAGCAACTCGCAGCGGACCTGATGGAGTTCGAGGATCGGGCTCCCCAGCGCGCCGCTCTCGGGTTCCTCGCGACGGGTCCCCATGTCACGCGCCGTGACGATACGATTGACGACTGGATCGACGTGACACTGCGAGGTCTGCAGGGTATCACCGCAGCTTGTGCGCGCTGCCACGACCACAAGTTTGAACCCGTGCCCACGGCCGACTACTACTCGCTCTACGGCGTGTTTGCGTCTGTGGACCGCAGTGATCCGCTGGACGAGTCACAGTTGCCGCTGGTCGACGGGTGTCATCCACAGTCCGAACGCATGGCGGATTACGAAGCGGCCCGGGCAAAGATCGATGCGGCCATCGTCGCAGCAGGGGACTCCAAAGCGAAGAACAATGCGCGTTCGATCGCCGAGCGCATCGAAGAGACGGATCTGGCGGAGCTCCTGACGTTCCACGAAGGTGCCCCGGTGCGCATGATGGTCGTTCGTGAAAAACCACGTCCTGTGACACCACGGATTTTTCTGCGGGGCGAGCCCGCGCAGCGCGGCGACGTCGTACCGCGACGATTCCTCCGCCTTCTCGACCCCACGGGCCGGGCCTATGCTGCCGACAACAGTGGCCGCCTCGAGATGGCCGCGCAGATCGCCAGCGCCGACAACCCGCTCACCGCACGGGTGTTCGTGAACCGCGTGTGGGGGCAGCTGATGGGATCCTTCCTCGTGAGCACGCCGTCCGACTTCGGCTTGCAGGGAGCGACACCTTCCCATCCGGAGTTGCTCGACTGGCTCGCAGCCGACTTCATGCAGGACGGCTGGTCTGTCAAGCATCTGGTCACGACAATTGTCAGCTCGGCTGCCTATCAGCAGGCCTCGGATCTTCGCCCGGAAGCGGCGGTCCTCGACCCGGAGAACACGTTGTACTGGCGGGCGAATCGCAAGCCTCTGTCCATCGAACAGCTGCGGGACACGCTGCTGGCTGTCTCGGGCGAGTTGAAGCCCGAACGGCATGATCGACCCGGTCCACTGTGGGGCGAAGGCTATTCGCGGCACCGTTCCATCTACGGGTTCATCAATCGCTTCAATCTCGACCCCACACTCCGCGGCTTCGATTACCCATCGCCCATGTATTCCAGCGACAGCCGGATGGCGAGCATCGTCGCCTCGCAGTCCCTGTTCACCATGAACTCCCCCTTCGTGATCGATCAGTCGGTGGCGATCACGGAGTCGCCCGCGTTTCGGGCATGCCTCGATGACGAGGCTCGCGTGCAGCTCCTGTTCCGCCAGATCCTGCAGCGACCCGCGCTGTCCCCCGAATCGCTGCGTGTTCAGAAGGTCGTGGCGCAACAGCAGCGTTACTTCGAGAGTCCCCGCTCGCCGCGAGTTTCGTCTCCCTGGCCGCTGATCGCCCAGGCGTTGATGATGAGCAACGAATGCCGATACCTTGACTGACCCTCCGCGGTCCCCTTGCGGCCATCACTCTCCGCCCACTCACCTCCCGGTGTCACCATGTTCATGCCTGACTGCTCCCGTCGCGAGCTGCTCCAGACCGTGGGCTGCGGATTCGGCGCACTGGCAGCATCCTCGCTGCTGGCGGAAGAAGCGTCCACATCGCCGCTTGCCGTCCGTGCGCCACATTTCGCGCCCGCGCAACGCGGGTCATTCACCTGTTCATGAATGGCGGCCCGTCGCAGCTCGACACCTTCGATCCCAAACCCAGGCTGAACGAACTCGACGGGCAGGAACTGCCCGAGTCGCTCAAGAACACACTGCAGCCGACGCAGCGCAATCGTGCCGGCCGGCTGCTGGGCTCGCCGTTTTCATTCCGACGTCATGGCGAGAGTGGCGTCGAAATCAGCGAGCTCTTTCCGCACGTGGCGCAACATGCCGATGAGCTGTGCGTTGTCCGCTCGATGGTCGGTGAAGTTGCCAATCACTCACCGGGTCTGTTGTTGACGAACTGCGGACACTCCACGCTCCCCCGGCCCAGCATGGGTTCCTGGCTGCTGTACGGCCTGGGGACCAGCAATGCCAACCTGCCGGGGTTCGTCGTAATCTGCCCGAACGGAATGCCGACAGCCCAGTCCCGCAACTGGACCAGCGCCTTCCTGCCGGGCATCTACCAGGGCACCCATATCGACACCGCAGCTTCCCACCGGGAGCTGATTCCCCATCTGACGCGGCGCGACATCCGTCCGGTATCGCAGCGTGCCCAGGTGGCGTTGACCCAGTTCCTCAACGAGCGTCACCGCGATGCCCACCCCGGCGACGAGCGACTCGACAGTCGCATCCATGCATTGGAACTGGCCTTCCGGATGCAGACCGCCGCCACCGACGTGTTCGATCTGTCGCAGGAGCCATCACACATTCAGGCCATGTACGGCGATACACTGCAGGGACGAAACCTGCTGATCGCACGTCGGCTGGTGGAACGGGGGGTCCGCTATGTCCAGTGCTATCACGGTGCTGGCCAGCCGTGGGACAGTCACGCCGCCGTCATCCCCAATCAGAAGCGCCTGGCGGGCGAATGTGATCAGCCGATCGGTGCGCTGCTGACCGATCTGAAACAGCGCGGACTCCTCGACGAAACAGTAGTGATCTGGGGCGGCGAGATGGGACGCACCCCCACCACTCAGGGGAACACCACCGACAAGAACCGCATGGGCCGCGATCACCACATCGATGGTTACACCATCTGGATCGCGGGTGGTGGCTTCCGTGGCGGACTCATGTACGGGGCGACGGACGAAGTCGGCCTTTCAGTGGCGGAAAATCCCGTCACCTTGCACGACCTGCATGCCACATTGCTGCATCAGCTCGGCTTCGACCACGAACGCCTGACGTACCGCCACAGCAGTCGCGACTTCCGGCTCACGGACGTCCATGGAACCGTCCGCACCGACCTGCTCAGCTGATGGTCCGCCGCGCTTCCTGAAACTCCGGGGCGTTGCCGGGATCCTGGGTCCGGATGCCACTCGGCCCCCTGCACGCCCAAGCTGCTACCAGCCCCACGCGTAGACCGGCGGTGCGGCGTAATAGGTCGTGTATGCGACCGGACGATAGCTGACGAAGACCGGTGCAGGTCGCACGATAACCGGAGCATAGGACACCACCACGGGCTGAGGCGCCACGTACACAGGTGCTGGCACATAGACCGGCCCCGGCACGTAGACCGGTGCGGAATAGTACGTGGCATATGCCGGAACGCCGTAGTACGTCCGATACCGCGTGCGCCACCAATGAGCATCCGCGTCGGTCGAAACAGCGCAGCACGTCACCATCACTGCCAGAATGAGCCATCCCTTCATTGTCCTTCTCCCACGTGTCCTCGGACGATCCAGTTTCCTCTGACATCCCAATTGGAGCACCTTACCTGCGTGCCGACAAGCGACGAGATCGCTAATCCGGATGAGAATTCCCCCAGCGGGATCGTTTGAGGAACTTCAGACCCCGCTCGTGACCGGACTTGGTAACGGCTGCATCAGCCGCCTGAGCGACGGCGGCGACTGACATGGCGGCGCGAACGCACAGCGAACTCAGGACCGGCTACGCCCGAGATGCGGTGCGGGCGAACGAATCTGCAACCTGCGGCTTCGGAGGAAGAAGCACTCAGTTCTTCTGTCGAAATGACTGCGGACCCGCCCTGCTTGCGCCAACGGTGATAAGTCGGCTCACTCCCCTCCAGTGTCTGGCACACCTGGCCAATCGACTGACCAGCCGCCAGCATCGCGTCCGCCTCCCGCAACTTCCGCACAATCTGCTCACCACTGTGCCGCTTTCGTCGCTTGCTCATCGAGAATCTCCTTCGCCCATCATGGGCCGTTGAGACTCTCATAACTCATGGATCGACTCTTGGGGAGCAGGCGAGCAGGGCCTCGCGGTGTCAAGGCGCCTTCGTGCATTTGCACCTGATGTTCTAGACCACAATAACGAAGCACAACCACAAGTTCGTGCAGCTACCAGGAGCACTCCCGGCAAAGTCTCATTGACACACACGGCATAAGCTCGTTGACAGGCAGGGGAGGCGCTCACGAGGCAGCTTCCTCGAAAGCGGCCAGCAGATCGGCCGACTCTAACAGATCGCCGACCCGAAACGCCGAGCGTCCCGCTGCCAACTCGACAAACGGATCCATTGCCGCAAGCGTCGTCCACGCCAGCGGAACGGACACCAGTCGTCCAGCCTCGTCGTAGAAGTAGACCCGCTGCTCGCCCCAGTTCTGCCGGCACGTCACCAGCGTCAATTCGCGCCCGCGAAGAGGATGAAACGGGTGCACCACCCGAAACACTCCACTCCCAACGTCACAATCCGGTGCAATTGTCAGCGTGTGTAAACGGCCGGTTCGAACGGGTGATTCAGACCATTCAATATGAGTGTCTGCGGAAGTTCGTCATCTTCGGCAAGCAGCACTTGGACCATCTCCTGAGCGAATTCACCGAGTACTACAACACGACGCGCTTCAGCATGGTCCGCGATCACCTCCCGCCGATTCGAGAAGCTCCGGATGAGATCAAGACGCTACCGCTGGATCAAGTGGAAGTGACTTCGCATCTGGGAGGGCTGGTGAAGTCGTTCAAGCGACGCGCCGCGTAGTCCACCTTTGGTTGATTCGGCTGTGGCCTCGATCCCCAGCGAGGACAGTCCGTCTGCACGAACCCTGATCAATTGCCAGAGCAGAAGCACCAGGCCCGGCTCAACACTTTCGGCGTTGCTCTCCGCCATCCAACTTCTTTGCGGCTCACGACTTGGCCACCGAAACATCTGTTGAACAGCGCGGCGTTCGGCAGAACGAGAGCGGCTGCTGAAGCTCGGCAAGAGCCTTTGGCCTCGATCTTCAGAGCTGAGAGTCCATTTTCACGACATCACCGCAGCTACGACGAACATACCGGCTCGATGCCGGCCGACATTTTCTGAGTGCGGCTGCAACATTCACGTGCATACTGACTCATGACTTGTCCACCAAGACATCCGCCGGACAGCGCATGCCGATTCACTCCAGTTCGACAACGAACGAATCGATCTTCCCGTTGAACTCGAAGGGGCGGCGGTCGTAGTAATGTGGCGAGACGGGGGAGCCCAGGTCGATGCCTACGTCGAACGATTCACTGGCGGTGAAGGCCAGCGGGACGGTCCGCTCGGCATGGACTTGGGCAAACTCCTCGCCGTCCACTTCGATCACGATGTCGGCGGGAGCGCCCGGCTTGGCAATCGTGGTTCGGACCACGACGCGGTGCTCGCCGGGTGCGATCCTCTTCTGTGAGAGCGTGCTGGAGCGTTCGATCATCATCGTGTTGTACTCGAAACCGATTCGCCCCTCGTCCATGAAGAGCGAGACGCCCCCGGAGAAGCCGCCGAGGGCGTAAAGCACGCCGCTCGCGTTCTCCGGGAACTCGGCGGTGATCTCGACGGTGCTGCTCATGCGTCCCAGTCCCGGCGCCGTGAACTCGGGCATGCGACGGGTCGAGGCGTCGAACTCCCAACTCGTGTAAGGGGTCGAGATGCGGTCTTTGGGGTGCAGCTGGTTCCAGAGGCTCCCACCAATCGAGAAGACCTTGTTCTCCTTGGCCTGTTCCATGAAGAGCTGCTTCATGGCTTCGGTCTTGGCTGGATTGCTCTCAGCCAGGTCCTTCGCCTGGGAGAAGTCGTCCGCCAAGTTGTAGAGTTCCCAGACGTTCTTGGCGGGGTCCCACTGGTCGCCGAGCTTCTTCAACGAGGTGTTGATGACGGGCCCCAGGCTGCTTGCAAGCCAGCCGTCATGGTAGATCCCCTGATTGCCGAACATCTCGAAGTACTGGGTGCTCTTGCGCCAGGCGCTGCGGCGGAGGCGAAGCTGTAGGCGAAGCTCTTGCCGTCGAGGGGGTCCTGCTGAAAGCCGTCAACGACTTTCGGGGGCGTGATCCCCGCGACCTCGTAGATCGTCGGCGTGATGTCGTTGACGTGTGTGAACTGGGCACGCGGCGTCTTGTCGTGCTTGATCTTGGCAGGCCACGAAACCGCCATCGGATTCCGCGTGCCGCCCAGGTGGCTCGCGACCTGCTTCATGTACTGGAACGGCGTGTTGCCGGCCCAGCACCACGCCGCGTGGTACATGTTATCGGTCTTGGCGGTGCCGATCGCGTCGAGTCCGCCCAGCTCATCGAGCACCCGGAGGTGGTCGTCGATTGTCGTGGCGATGTTATTCTGGAAGATCAGCTCGGAGATCGTCCCGTTCTGCCCCGCGGTCGCGGCGCCGTTATCACCGAAGACGTAGAAGACGAGCGTGTTGTCGAACTCGCCCTGACGCTCGATCTCGTCGATGACCTTGCCGGCCTGGACGTCGGCGTGCTCGATAAAGCCCGCAAAAACCTCCATCAAGCGAGCTTGGAACGGTCGTTGTGACTCGGGGATCTCGTCCCACGACGGGAGCGAGACGGGCCTTGGCGTCAGCACGGCGTCTTGCGGTATCCAGCCCATCGCCTTCTGCCGGGCGAAGATCTCTTTGCGCATCTCGCCCCACCCGCCATCGAACTTGCCCTTGTACTTATCGGCCCACTCCTTGCCGACATGGTGGGGGCCGTGCCCGGCGCCCGGAGCGAAGTAGAGGAAGAAGGGCTTGTCAGGCGAGAAAGAACGGCGGTTGCGGAGCCACTGGATCGCCTGCTGGGCCATGTCCTCGGAGAGGTGGTAGTCCTCATCGTGCGGGGGCTCGATCTGGTTCATGTTCTCAACCGGGCGCGGTTCCCACTGAGAGGTTTCGCCCGCGAGGAAGCCATAGAAGTAATCGAACCCGATGCCCGGGCCCGTTGGCCAGTTCGTGAACGGCCCCATGCTCGTGGTCTCGGTTGCCGGCGTGTTGTGCCACTTCCCGAACGCCGAGGTCACGTACCCGTATTCACCGAGGACTCGCGGCAGGGTCGCCGAAGTGCGTGGGATCGTGCCGATGTAACCGTCCCAGTCCATCGCCATCTCGGTGATGACCCCGTTGCCCACACGGTGATGGTTGCGGCCCGTAATCAACGCCGCGCGGGTCGGCGAGCAGAGGGCAGTGGTGTGGAACCGGTTGTAGCTGATCCCTCGGTTGGCGATGCGATCGAGGGTCGGGGTGTGGATCGGACCGCCGTAGGTGTTGGCCTGACCGAAGCCGACGTCATCGAGCATGATGACGACCACATTGGGGGCCGACTCCGGCAGACGGCGCACTGACTTTCGCCAGACCATGGTCGAGTCTTTGAGCGCCGGCGCGGCGACGCTCGCAGTCGGCGGCGTTGGGAAGGGCAGCACCGCCCCGTCGTCTGGCGGCTGAGCCACAGAGGACCCGCCAATCCACAACGAAGCAATCGCAATGAGCAAGGCGCATGCGGTTTTCATGGTTCTATTTCTTGTGCGGTTGGGTCGGTGAGATCTCGATGGTGACTTCCTGGATCTGGCCGGTGAAGGCGAACGGGGCCTCTTCGCGGTAGGCGGCTGACACGGGGGCCCCCAGGTCCTTGCCAATGTCCAGTGTCTCCGTGGTGGAGAATCGGCCGGGGACGGCCGTGTCGATGTTCCCTCTTCCGGCCGACACTCGTTGACCTCCTCCAGACGATGCCCGGCAAACTAGCGAGCCTCCTGCCGGGTTTGCGGGTGGCCACGGTAGCTTGCCTGTCCGGGCCGACGACGTCACCCAGAGGTCGCGGCCACCACCCGCAAGAGTTACCGGCATCCGCGCGGGAGCGAAGCCCTCAGCACTCGCCCCCCCAGCCGCACGCCCACCGCTCGGTGTTGTTAGTATCGGCGGGCAGGTTGATTTGCCGTAAGTCCAGTATCCCCGGGAGGATTCGAACCTCCAACCTTCGGCTCCGGAGGCCGACGCTCTATCCAATTGAGCCACGGGGACAAGGTCGGGGCAATTCTGCACGACATCCCTGCGATTCGGCGGACACCGGCGGCGTCACGTCCGTGTCGTCGAGGGCCTTGCCTATCCCTTCGCCCTGCGGGAAGGCTGTGACAGCCCCCCTCGGACGAAGGCAGTCTACCAACGGGCATGGAACGCCGCAAGAATCGCGCAACGAGTCGTAAGTCGACCAGACTGCGGAGGATCGTGTGACGCGTTTGATCTCGGGCCTCCTCAGGTACGAACACCACGCCAGGAGCGATCCCGCACGTTGTGCCTCGAAGAGGCCGAGGCCGTTGATCGTCGCTGGGACGCAAGTCATCTCCGCGGCGAAGCAGCCGCGCCAAACCACGGCGTGGACGGCGCAAGGTGGATGAGCAACTGGCGGCACCCATGGCCAAGCCGAATCGAGTGCCAGACGAGATCATCCTCGGCCGTCTGGCGCACAGAACATCCGGTTTTCTGCACCACGGGGAAGGCTCGCATGCCATCCACAGGATGAGAGCGCAGACCATCTGCAGGGCCCTCGCGTCCTGCTATTGATCTTGCCGATCCATCTGCTCCTGAAACTGTCTCACCTGCTGCTGAAGCTCAAGCATCATCGACGTGTGCGCATCGAATCGGGCACGATTGAGCTGCGGTGCGTACTTGAACGTGTACAGTGCAGCCGCCCAGATGCCGGTGAGAGCCCCCGCCAGCGTCGCAATGACAAACGGCCAAATGATCAGCCCTTTCATGAGCGCCGCTGCGGAGTTGGGGGCGGCGTCGCTCCAGAACACAACGAACGAATAGCAGATAAACGTTCCCACGAGATACACGGCCAAGGCAATCAACACACGGCGGCGAGTCCTTGCCGTCTTCTGTTCCAGCGCTTCGATTGAATCGTTCAGTAGCATGCGAATCTCCTCCAATTGGGCGACGTTAACTTCGGGATCCAGGTCCAACAACTTCTTGACCCGTAGCTCGTGTAGGCCGCGCTCAGGCATGATCTCGTTCCTCACTGATGATTCGTCGCATCGCGTCCTTCGCGTAATGCAGCCGTGATTTCGCTGTGCCCTCGCTGCACTGCATCACGCGGGCAATCTCTCTGACGTTCATGTCCTCCAGGAAGCGCAGCGTCATAATCTCGCGATGAATCACCGACAGTCGATTCAGTGCGATGTGGACCACTTCTGCGTTCTCCAGCAACTCCAGATCGTTCCACAATTCGGTTTCGACTACGTCAGCCACAAGCCGCTCATGGACGTCCGACTCCACGCTTTGCCGTCGAATGCAAGTAATGGATCGATCATGAGCGATTCGATACAACCAGACTCGAAAAGCGCTGGGTGATCGCAGATTCCGGAGCGTGCAAAACACATCGAACCATACCTGCTGCAGGATATCGCGAGACTGGTGCCAGTCCTGCACCAATCGTTGGACGTAGTACGACAACCTCTCCTGATAGAGCGTGACCAATTGGTCGAATGCATCGCGATCTCCCAGTTGAGCCCGCAGCACCAGAGCACGCTCGCGCAGCGATCGCAAATCGTCGTTCATATCGGTCAAGTCGACATCCGGCCTTTCTGCGACATCACACTCTGCCATCGCATCCAGGAGAGAGGTCGCACCGGCGCTACTGTAGGTTCAAAGCTCAGGAAAGAAATCGATGGACGATGTGCCAGCTTTCCTCACCGATCGCAGAACGAACATCTCGCAGGCATGAGGAGCCCTCCGTGCCGGAAGCATCCGCTCGTCAGGGCCAAGAGACCTCGTCGTGGTACAACTGGCAAGGCGTCGAATTGGCGATCTTGAGAAACGCAGCCAACTCGTCAATCGTCAACACCTCGTTGCTTCACCGGGCCCCTAGGCAGCCCCCACTCGTGATCCTCATGTGCAGTGAAGGGCCTGCTCGTTGCTACTGATGGCGGTCGGTTCACTTCGAGTCTTCTGCGATCTTGCGACACAACATACCGCAGCGTACAACGCAAGTCTCGCGGAAGCGCGACACTCATCGCCACCCACGACAACGCGTCCTTAAGTCGTTGCGGCGATCACTGGGCGCGCCGGCGAACCGGAGCTTGACCAGCAGCGGCTCACGTGGAACCGGGCCGCCGGGGATGTGGTTCCCCAGTTTTCGACGGATGAGATGCCCCACGGTTGGATCATAGGCAGCCACCCGCGCGACAGCCGGAAGAATGTCTGTCTCGTCGCATTTGACTTGCGGGTGACTGTGTTGTTGAACAACCCTCTGCGAGGTTGAAGCTGGAGCTTGCGACCAACCGACTCTCCCATCCCACCCCTTCTCATGAACCAACGAAAAGGTTCTTGCCATGAACGCGATCTTGCAGGTGTTGCTGATGCTCTTCATGGCGCAGACGGCGCGAGCTGCAGATCGCACCTTCTATGTGGACGCGGAGGCCGGCCACGATCAAAACACCGGCCTGTCACCGGAGCAGGCCTGGAGGACCCTGGAGGTCTCGAAAGGGCTTTCGTTGCGTGCCGGAGACAAGCTGCTCCTTAAGAAAGGCTGTGTCTTCCAGGGTCAGCTTGTCCTCGACAATGCATCCGGCACTTCTGAGACGCCCGTGGTGGTCGACAGCTACGGCGAGGGAGCGGCCCCGGTCATCGACGGCGCAGAAGTCTCTCCTGCCGTATCGATCAGCTCATCGAGCTTTCTGCTCGTCAACAACCTCGAGGTGACCGCCGATGGCAGCAAGTCCCCACAGCAGCAAGGCAGAACCGGCATTCAGATCTCCGGCGGCGCCAAACCGACTTCCCACATCGTGCTCCGCAACATTTATGTCCACGACATTTTCAGGCCATCGCGGGGAGGCGGCATTGGAATCCACATCGCCGGATTGGGCAGAAGGGGCGCGGGGATCAGGAACGGTGCAGGCATCAGCGATGTGCTGGTGGAGAAATGCAGAGTCGAGCGGACCGCGCAATTCGGCATCAGGGTCACCGGGGTGAACACTCTGAGCTTCATCGACAACGAGCTGACAGACATCGGTGGGCCGGGCATTCAACCCGGTGGTTGCCGAAACCTCGTTCTTCGCGGGAACAAGATCGACCGTTCCGGATCGGCCAGGCACGACTTGATGTATGGGCGGGGCAGCGGTGCTTGGATCCATTCGTGCAAAGATGTCCTTGTGGAAAGGAACGTGTTCATGAACGCGGAAGGCATCAACGATTCGTGCGGCTTCCACACCGACGCCGAAAACGAGAATGTCCTCGTGCAGTACAACCTCAGCGTGCACAACGCAGGCGGATTCGTGGAGATTCTGGGGAACAACCGCAACACCGTCTATCGCTACAACGTGAGCATCAACGATGGATGGAGAATCGAAGGCGAGGAGAACGAGCGAGGGATCTGCCAGAACAGCGGCAGTATCCTGTGGCTTTCCGGGTTCATTCCCGGCAATCAGCCGCGCCAGGGACCGTTCAACAGCTACATCTACAACAACACCGTCTTCGTGGCTCAGGACCAAACGAGCAACTATTCCCTGGCAGGCACGACGGACGGGGTGCTCATCGCCAACAACATCTTCTATTTTCTCGGGCCGGTTAAGAACGCGAAGCCCAAACAGATGGATTTGAAGGTCGATCCCACTGGAGAAATCGATAACGTGGTGTTCAGAAACAACCTCTACAGAACCGACGCGGGTGTTCCGGGGGATCTCCGGATCAAGGACACCCACATGATCATTGGAGAGCCGGATTTCGCCAGACCGGGCGGCATGGATGCAAAGGACTACACCGTAGGAAACACGGCTTTGATCAAAGACAAAGGGATCAAGATCGAAAAACTCCCCGGGGACGACATCGGCCCGAAACCTGGACTTGAGGTCAGTGCGGACTTCCTCGGCAATGTCATCGTCGGACTTCCAGACATCGGAGCATTTGAAGTTCCGTAGCTGCAGGGGTTGCGAAGTAGCGCACCTGTGACATCCCGTCGCGCAATGCTGCCGTTGATCTGCCTCACGCCGATGCTTTCGGCTGTGACCTATCCGCAACCTGGCACGGTTTGTGCGTCAGTAGAAGAACGCGTGTATTCTCCGCGCCTTCCATCCCCAACAGGGAGTGCCGCAAGGTACGTTCTGTGCAGGCGCGCAGAAGCTCGCAGCGCGCGACTACCTTGGCGGTGACGGCGCCCGCAAGGCTTGTGGGCTGGAACGGCTGGCAGTTAGTGCTGAGTGTTGCCCGCCACCTGCCTGACTCGTGGTGACGGGCGAAGGTCGATCCGGAACGTAAAGCCAAATGAAATGGAGTGTCTCGTTACTGCTGGCAGTGGTGGCCCTTGGTCTGCCTTCCACCTGCCTGGGTCAGGCCACTCACGACTACGACCCGTACGGTGGAGTCACATTGACCTGCCCCCCTGAATCGAGTCCATATGTTGAGTACAGTCTCGGCATGGTGGACCCAGCACAGGAGAGCAGGTCATGGCGAGAAAGCGATTTCGTCCGGAGGAGATCATCCACAAGCTGCGTGAAGCGGAAGTAGAGCTGGCTCAGGGGAAGAAGACCCCCGAAGTCTGCAAGAAGCTGGGGGTCACGGAGCAGACGTACTACCGCTGGCGGAAGGAGTACGGCGGTTTGAAGGTCGACCAGGCCAGGCGGCTTAGGGACCTGGAGAAGGAGAACAGCCGGCTGAAGAAGCTGCTGGCTGAGGCGGAACTGGACAAGGCGATCTTGCGGGAGGCGGCCTCGGGAAACTGCTAAGCCCGGCGAGGCGTCGCAGGGTCGTGGAACAGGTCCGGGATGCTCTGGGACGAGAGAAGGTCTCCGAACGCAGAGCCTGCCAGGTCCTGGGCCAGTCCCGGTCGACGCAGCGTCGGGCCAGTCACGTCCCCAGCGATGAACCCCGTCTGGTGAAGCGGATGATCGAGTTGGCCAGTCAGTACGGACGGTACGGCTACCGCCGGATTACGGCGATGCTGCGTCGAGAGGGGTGGAAGGTGAACCACAAGCGGATCGAACGTCTCTGGAGACGGGAGGGGCTGAAGGTGCCGGCCAAACAGCCGAAACGGAAGCGCCTGTGGCTGAACGACGGGTCTTGTGTGCGGCTGCGTCCGGCCCACCAAGATCACGTTTGGAGCTACGACTTCGTCTTCACCAGAACTCGTGACGGCAAACCGCTGCGGATGCTCACGCTGATCGATGAGTTCACGCGGGAGTGTTTGGCGATCGATGTGGGCCGACGGCTGGACAGCGAGGACGTCCTGGAGCGTCTGAGTGACCTGTTCGTAAGACGCGGCGTGCCGCAGTACCTCCGCAGCGACAATGGAGCGGAGTTCACGGCCCACAAGGTGACCCGCTGGCTGGAGCAGGTGGGAGTCAAGACGCTGTTCATTGAGCCGGGCTCTCCCTGGGAGAACGGCTACATCGAGTCGTTCAACGGAAGGTTCCGGGACGAGCTGCTGAACGGTGAGATCTTCGAGACGCTGTTGGAGGCGAAGGTGCTGATCGAGCGTTGGCGCGTGGAGAACAACACCGTGCGGCCGCACAGTGCCCTGGGGTACTGCCCCCCGGCCCCGGAGTCGCGCCCGCCGCACAAGTCCACTTCCGCTACGCTCCAGCGGCCTTGTGCGGCGACTCTGTTGACAACTGAAACCCTAACATAGACCTTGGTATCAACCGTGGGGGCGGGTCAGATTTCGACGCGAGATTTACGAAACTGCTTTTCTTCATCCGTCGATTTCATGCGTTTCGCACTCGCCCGTCAGGATTCAGAAACGAGCTTTTTCGAGATTCTGCAGTGTTTTCGTGTATAGAACTCGGATGGCCCGCGCGTAGGTTAGTTGGACTCACTCGCCAGTGCCCACAGCCAAACGAGTTTTCGGTGAATCGCATCCCGCTCGAAAAGCTGCCTGAGGGAACGATCAAGAGACCGATTGATTCGCCACCGCAGCTTGAAATCGTTCTTTCGAGCAGCATCCGCATGGACAATCCGTCAGCCAGCCAATACTTTTCCTGATTAAGTGCAACCATGATTCGAATCGTTCAACTTGTCTCGCTCGCATTTCTCATCACGCCGTTGTGCGCCGCTGCCGATGGGCCGGTCGACCGAGCCCCAAACATCGTGATGATCTTTACCGACGATCAGCGGCATGATGCGATCGGTTACGCGGGCAACGCAGCGATTCAGACGCCTCACTTGGACCGATTGGCAAGCTCGGCACTGGTGTTTAAGAATTGTTTCGTCAACACGTCCATCTGTGCGCTCAACCGCGCGAACCTCCTCGCGGGCCAATATCCCACTCGGCACGGCGTCCAAGATTTCCACCGCGCTTTCACACCCGAACAACTGCGTCAAACGGTTCCTGGGCGGCTTCAAGCGGCAGGCTACCAGACCGCTTTCTTTGGCAAATGGGGCATTGGTGATACGCCCGAAAAGTCGCACCAGGGTGCCGCCGTCTTTGACTATTGGGCCGGCCAGCCGAAGCAGTCCAACTACTTTCACGAAACAGACTGTCGGTATGCAAACTTCAATGGTTTTTCCCGACCACTCGATGACCTATGCGATTGCCCAGCGGACAGTCGAGGCAAATCCGGCTACGACGTTCGCATCGGCAAAGACAATCTGATCGAACCGATCCATGTCGATTCAGAAATCACGCCAGCCCACGTCGAACGCTTCTTGAGCGGACGCGACACGACCAAGCCATTTTGTTTGATGCTGTTTTTTAAGTCGCCGCATGGACCGTTTGGCGACTGGGATCCAACGCTCGCAAAAGCCATCAAGCCCAGCAAGATTAGGTTCCCGCCTGCGGCGACGCTTGCCAACGCCGAGCGCGAACCACAAATCGTCAAGGATTCGCTTGGCTGGTCGTCCGGGCAAACACTATTGAACAATCCGAGTCGTCACGACAAGAGCACACGTGACTATTACAGGTCGATCTCCAGCATGGATTTAGGCGTCGGCCGCGTCATGAAATCGTTGAAAGAACGCGGGCTGTCCGACAACACGGTCGTGATGTTCACATCCGACAACGGTCATTTTTCGGGTGAACACGGCTTGGGTGGCAAGTGGTTGATGTACGAACCATCGCTTCGCGTACCTGGCTTCCTTCACGATCCACGTCACCCCGAAGGTCGAATGGTGGACGAGTTCGTCATTACCACGGACTTTTCGGTAACCATGCTGTCGCTTGCCGGACTCGAAATTCCCAAGAACATGACCGGCCTCGATCTGACTCGGTTGAACACGGAACACGACGTTCCGTGGCGCTGCGACTTCCTCTACGATCATCCCTACGGTCACAATGGTCGCATCCCTCGCACGCTCGGAGTGCGAACGAAAACCCATAGCTACACGAGATACGTTGACCCGAGCCCGCCCTTTGAGCAGGTCTTCGATCTGCAATCCGATCCAGACCAACTGAACAACTTGGCCGAGAATCCGGAGCACGCCGAACTGCTCGTTCGGCTTCGTAATCGTTGCGATCAACTCGCTGCCGACGTGGGGCCAGTCCAATGATTTGCTGCCGCCTTTTCATTCTTGCATTCATGGTCATAGGCCCTTTCATCTCTGGTCGTTTGTTCGGGGAAGACCCGCCGTCCAACATCGCTGATGGATGGGTTGCCACCGACGCACTCGGGCGAAAGATTGCCAATCACGCGGATGCGGGTGACAGAAAAGTGGACAAGCAAGTGGCGATGTTTTATTGGAATTGGCACACGTCACACTTTATTGACGTCGAGCCCGTCAACGTGGAAAGCATCCTGTCGCGCCACCCGGAAGCGAGCAACGATTTCGACCACCAAGCCTGGACTCGAGGCGGACGGCATCACTGGAGCGAACCTCTGTTTGGCTACTACGTGAGCACCGACCCGTGGGTTTTGAGAAAGCACGCCGAGATGCTGGCAGATGCCGGAGTAGACGTGGTCTTCTTTGATTGCACCAACAAGACATTCATGTGGGACGACGCCCTGCATGCGCTCGGATGTGTCTGGTCACAGGCCCGAGCCGATGGGGTGCGGGCACCTGATATCGCTTTCATGTGTCCCTTCACTCCACTCGACAACTCGCGGGTGCTGATCACAAAGATTTACGAGAGCGTCTATAAAAAAGGGCTCTACCGAGACCTGTGGTTCGCATGGGATGGTAAGCCGCTAATCATGGGATATCCAGACAACCTCTCCAAAGAAGTGCAGGACTTCTTTACGTTCCGCCCTGGCCAGCCGACGTACAACCGAGGACCTTCCCGGCCCGACCACTGGGGCTGGCTCGAGTTCTACCCACAGAGTGGATACGTCAAATACTCACCAGGCAAGTTTGAACAGATGACCGTCGGTGTTGCCCAAAACGCGACTGCTTCTCTTACACCTGCTGCGATGAACGACATCAATCAAGTGTTCGGACGCAGCTACACACAGCTTGGCGGAATGGACAGCCGTCCGGAGGCAGTCAATCGCGGGCTCAATTTTCAAGAGCAGTGGGAGCGTGCGTTCGACGTTGATCCCAAATTGGTTTTCGTAACCGGCTGGAACGAATGGACCGCGGGAAGATACAAAGAGTGGCAAGGAACGACCAACGCGTTGCCCGATCAGTGCAACCAGGAATACAGTCGTGACATTGAACCCATGAAGGGCGGTCACGGCGACAACTACTATTACCAACTCATCGACAACGTACGCAGGTTCAAGGGAGTTTCTGAACCCATCGCGTCCTCAGAGCCGATGAGCGCAGTGATGGATGGCGCGTTCGACGAATGGGATCACGTCGAACCCACCTTTCGAGATCACCGAAACGATGTTGCTCACCGCAACCACCGGGGATACGGAAGCACCTGGTACAAAGACGACAGCGGACGCAACGACATCGTGACGTGCCGCGTCGCTCGAGATGCCGACCACCTCTATTTCTATGCCGAAACCGCGGGCGACATTTCGGCTCCTTCCGATAAGTGGATGATGCTTTTGCTGGATCTTGACCGAAACAAAAGCACCGGTTGGGAAGGATACGATTTCGTCGTTAACCGCAAAGCTCCCCGCCATGGGATGGCAATATTGGAAAAGTGCGTCGGTCGATGGAAATGGAGCGAGGTGACGGAGCTCACTTTCAAAGTGGCTGGAAATCGCCTCGAATTGCAGATTCCAAAACAATCACTCGCAACCGCAAAAGACGACGGCGGCTTCGAGTTCAAGTGGTCTGACAACATGCAAATGGAGGGTGACGTGATGGACTTTTACGTCCATGGCGACTCGGCTCCATCAGGCAGGTTCAACTATTTCTACCCGAAGTATTAGCCAAACAGATTTCTGGATGCCTAGATTGTGAGGTAACCCATCGTTTAAAGAGAATTGAAAGATGAAAACAACTCCATTGATTCTGCTCGCCACGCTATTGGTGTCCAGCGCCCTCGTGCCAAATTGTCCTGCGCAAGACGGGTTGGCTGCAGAGACGCGAGAGTCTGTTCACTCAGAGGAGGGGGCACTTATCGAGGAAAACGGCATCGTTGCCATTGAAATGGAGGACAATGTGTTCCCAGCGGATTGGTCGATCGAACAATCGCAATCCGGTTATTCGGGTACGGGTTACATTGAATATCGCGGGGAAGACTGCCACCTGAGTGACTTGGGAGGGAACTTCATTGGGCACAGGTCGCGATCATCCTCGTAGCTTCTTCGAGGGGCCCTTGTCATCATTTCGACTACGCATTTTGACAGTGGTTCGAGTTCCCACAAATCAGATCGTTGGGCGCGTCGATCTGCCGGTCCGACGCGCGTCAGAACAGCCAGCCTGCTCTACGTTCTTGCGGACAAATCACCGTCTTTTGTGCTGCCTGTGATCGCAATGAGTGGCTGAGACTCCTGCAACTTTGACGTCGAAGTTGATCAACTCGCTGACCCGTTCTTCATCGCTCAGTTTGACTTTTCCGTTCTACGCATGATCTTGATCGGGGAAATTAGCGAATGACGTTTTTGTAGATCATACCGTCCTTCATGATGACGACAAAGTTCTTCGCCGCATCGCCAACGAGGTCAAGATTTTCGAGAGGATTGCCGTCGACCAGGATCAGATCCGCGTAGGCTCCTTCCTTGACGACTCCAAGAGGCCCTTCCTGATAAGGATGACGTGGACCACTCATCGTCAATAGCTCGGCATTGGTCGAGGTCACCATCTTGAGTGCTTCATACGGCGTGAACCACCGACCAAGGTCTATGTTAGGGTTTCAGTTGTCAACAGAGTCGCCGCACAAGGCCGCTGGAGCGTAGCGGAAGTGGACTTGTGCGGCGGGCGCGACTCCGGGGCCGGGGGGCAGTACCCCAGGGCACTGTGCGGCCGCACGGTGTTGTACTCCACGCGCAACGCTCGATCAGCACCTTCGCCTCCAACAGCGTCTCGAAGATCTCACCGTTCAGCAGCTCGTCCCGGAACCTTCCGTTGAACGACTCGATGTAGCCGTTCTCCCAGGGAGAGCCCGGCTCAAGGAACAGCGTCTTGACTCCCACCTGCTCCAGCCAGCGGGTCACCTTGTGGGCCGTGAACTCCGCTCCATTGTCGCTGCGGAGGTACTGCGGCACGCCGCGTCTTACGAACAGGTCACTCAGACGCTCCAGGACGTCCTCGCTGTCCAGCCGTCGGCCCACATCGATCGCCAAACACTCCCGCGTGAACTCATCGATCAGCGTGAGCATCCGCAGCGGTTTGCCGTCACGAGTTCTGGTGAAGACGAAGTCGTAGCTCCAAACGTGATCTTGGTGGGCCGGACGCAGCCGCACACAAGACCCGTCGTTCAGCCACAGGCGCTTCCGTTTCGGCTGTTTGGCCGGCACCTTCAGCCCCTCCCGTCTCCAGAGACGTTCGATCCGCTTGTGGTTCACCTTCCACCCCTCTCGACGCAGCATCGCCGTAATCCGGCGGTAGCCGTACCGTCCGTACTGACTGGCCAACTCGATCATCCGCTTCACCAGACGGGGTTCATCGCTGGGGACGTGACTGGCCCGACGCTGCGTCGACCGGGACTGGCCCAGGACCTGGCAGGCTCTGCGTTCGGAGACCTTCTCTCGTCCCAGAGCATCCCGGACCTGTTCCACGACCCTGCGACGCCTCGCCGGGCTTAGCAGTTTCCCGAGGCCGCCTCCCGCAAGATCGCCTTGTCCAGTTCCGCCTCAGCCAGCAGCTTCTTCAGCCGGCTGTTCTCCTTCTCCAGGTCCCTAAGCCGCCTGGCCTGGTCGACCTTCAAACCGCCGTACTCCTTCCGCCAGCGGTAGTACGTCTGCTCCGTGACCCCCAGCTTCTTGCAGACTTCGGGGGTCTTCTTCCCCTGAGCCAGCTCTACTTCCGCTTCACGCAGCTTGTGGATGATCTCCTCCGGACGAAATCGCTTTCTCGCCATGACCTGCTCTCCTGTGCTGGGTCCACCATGCCGAGACTGTACTCAACATCTGGACTCGATTCAGGGGGGCAGGTCATAGCTGCCAAGGCCACGATCACAGACGATGGTGAGGCTGTGGTCATGAAGCGTGAGCGTGTGGCCATTGCAGAGGTCGAGGCGCTCCAGCGGCATCGGTTGCTGGCTTAACATCTGACGGCCGAGTACCGCGTCCGGGTGACCGGTCGCGGCCGGGAAGTCGACGAATGGCGACTGCGGCCCAGTCAGCCCGACAATCACTGGTTCGACGCCCTTGTGGGGTGCGCGGTGGCCGCGTTAATCCAAGGCGCCACCCTCCCCGGGCACACACAGTCGATTCGCCCTCGCGCGCCGAGATCGAGCGTGGTGGCCGTTGCGCGGTCGAAGGGGCTGCTCATCCCACGCGACTCCGGGATATCTCTGCAATAGACAAGTCAACCGGCGGCGGTCTGAAGCAGTCCTGGCGGCGACATGCGCTGCGGCACGGCGCGGCCGGCTTCGGCGTCGTCACGAACGTGAGCGGCTGACCTCAATTGGCACCCCTGGTTCGAGCAATCGGACCAGGGGTGTTTTCATGTGTGGCTTCCACATATCGATCGACGGTCGCCAGCGCGATCGTCCTGTCCTGTTAACATGTCCGGCGAGTTCGTGGTCACGCAGCGGTGACCCGTGTGAGAACGTGGCGTTAAACAAGCGGGGGGTGTTCAACAGAGAGACTGAGAGTTCTGGCGGGATGCTTGCGGGGTCCGTGAAGAAACGTGGCGTTTCCTCTCGGTGCCCGTGTCTCGATCTCGAAACAGTGAGATGTGGTGCCGGGCGAAGCGACCACGCGAGATTGTCGCAAAGTCTTTGACGGGCTTGGGATTTGCGACGGCGCATGGCAAAACGCCGAGCGGTGATCCACTCGGCGTTTTGCGTTAACCAGTCGGGGACGTTATTTCGTCCCCGAAATCAAGGCTCCCCGTGCCGGACGCGAACTCTCAACCCATGGGTGAGCAGCGGGAAGTGCTTCGGCCAGACCGGAGCAGGTTGTAGGCATCAAACAGCCGGACCCCCAGAATGGGACATATGTCCGGTTTTTGAGCGGCGGGCGACACCGCCGAATACGGCACTCGCTCGCGCAGGCGGTGACTGTCAGCCTGGCCTCAATCGAGTTGAAAACTCTCTGCCACCGCAAAGTGAAGGGATGGTCATCGACCGAGATCGCGAAGGGCACGGAGGTCCACCAGCCCACAACCGGCCCGTCGGACGGCACGACGAGGCCCGAGGATGCCCTGTAATCGCGCCGATGGTGTTCAGGTGTACACATTCCCTCGAAATCGCTGGAAACGCAGCAGGGGCGATCCTGAGCGGTTTGGGACACCCCATAAGGCCATGGGACACCCCATGGAGCAGCTGATCACGGTCGACACGACGGGCTTCAGCGGCGAGGGGGACCAGGCACGGTACTTCGATTGAAACTGAGGCAGGAGCGTAGGTTTGGACTCGTGATCCCAAAGAGACCGGGCCCCGCCATGCGAACACGGGCCTAACACAGGAGATTCCTTGGGTTGTCAGTCGTCCGCTTCGGCGTCCTCGTCCGGACCCTCGAACTCGGACGGCTCCATCTTCTGATCCTCGGCGGCCTCCGGTGCGATCATCCCCAGTTCGATGGCCGCGTTCACGCCGGCGTTCCACTCACGGGCCAGCTGCTGCCGTGTCTTCGGTGGCGGTGGGGTGCCCACGTACTCGCTGTCTGGCTTCGGTGGCATGGATTCCTCCCGTTCGAACTACTGGTCTGAGTGTCGGTGGCTCGTTGGAATTGCAGGCTCGGCAATCAGGCATCTCTCCCTCCAAACATCATCCTACGGCTGCGGCCACGCACGGACATCTAGAAATCCTCAGGCAGTGCAGTACATTTACAGGAGTCGCGGGGTAGGGTCGCTCCCGAAGGCCGACATCCTACACGGCTTCCCCGCGATCTTCTCACATCGTAGGAGCCTCGTGCGGTAGGACACGGCGATGAGTGATCTACCTCCTGCCGTTCGGATCAAACGCAAAAGGAAAGGGATAGTCCCGCTCAGCTCCGATCGAAGTCCACCTGACTCGATCTTAGGAGAGTTCGGACCCGGATTTGAGCCAGATCCCAACGTTCCAGACGATTGGCCTTGGGAGGTGTGTCCAGCGAATCTGTCAGCGTTGATTGAGGATCTGGAGAAGGCTCTCAAACACGTCACCGGCGCGACTCTAGAGGGTGTTATTGACTTATCTGTTTTGTTTTCGTCATGTTGCGGCAATGAACACGACACGGAAGTCGACGTACCCCAGCGATGTGACTGATGAGCAGTGGGAGTTCCTGCTGCCGTATCTGACATTGATGACCGAAGAGGCACCGCAGCGACAGTACGCCCTGCGTGATCTGTTCAATGCCGTTCGTTACGTCGTTCGCACGGGCATCCAGTGGCGTTACCTGCCCCACGATTTCCCACCCTGGTCGGCTGTTTATCAACAAGCCAGGCGGTGGTTGCACGCAGGCGTGTTCGAAACGATCGCACACGATCTGCGAATCATTGAACGAATCCTCCAGGATCGTGAGGAAGAACCATCCGCAGTGGTCCTGGATGCCCGCACCTTGCAATCGACCCCCGAAAGCGGAGCGCGAGCAGGTTACGATGGACACAAAAAGAAGCACGGCTCGAAGGTCCACATCGCTGTTGATACGCTGGGAAATCTGCTGTCGGTCGTCATCACGGCTGCCAATGCGCAAGAGCGAGATCAGGTGAACGCACTGGCCGAGAAGGTGAAAAAGCTGACGGATGGCCGTGTCGAACTCGCCTCTGTGGATCAAGGATACACCGGTCAGCGGGCGGCTGATGCGGCGGCCGATCATGAGATCGAGTTGGAAGTGGTGAAACACACCGAAGCCAAGAAAGGCTTCGTGCTTCTGCCCCGCCGCTGGGTGGTCGAGCGGACATTCGGCTGGCTGGGTCGACACCGCCGCCTGGCCCGCGACTACGAACGGCTCACCGAAACACTGACAGGCTACCACTGGATCGCCTACCTCGGCCTCATGCTCGAAAGAATCATCACCGGAAGTACATAACACGCTCTACGTGCGAGCGTTGCCTTTGAAGACCTCGCGACGATGCCAGTCGACGAAGCGTGCGCCCGGAAGCCACTCCGGCTTCTGCGCCGGACGAATCGGTTGACCGTGAAAACGCAGCAGGACCGACTCCAGCCCTTCGGATCCATTCGCCTGATCCGACACGACCATCTCTCGCTCGGTTGATAGCGTGAACACTCCGAGATCGAAGATCTTGTGGTGGATGGAACACAGTGCCAGTCCGTTCTCGGCAGTGTCCGGCCCGGCAGCCTGGTGCCATTTGATGTGGGCGGCTTCCAGCCCCACCGTCACGTTCCCCAGACGCAAATCGAATCCGCAGACAGCACAGCGATACTCGTAGGCTGTCAGCACATGGTCGCGGAATTTGGGATCCCGTCTCTTCCGGCGGGAAATGACCAGGTCTGCGTTGAGCCCAACGCGATCGAGAATGTCGGAGTGCAACGACTGCGGGAATTGACCTTCGAGAACGCGATGAGCGATTTCGCCGGCCAGAGTCGGATCCGCTTCCAATGCCGCCAACACATCCGAGGTGAATGATCCGGTCGAAGCGTTCTCCAGCAGTTCCCGTTTCAACACGCTGCCGCGTGGGCGCGTCGACAGCTCGGTATCGAGTTGCCAGACACCATCGCTTTGAAGGTGCCAGAACGGGAACTCCGGGTGGTACGACTTGCGCTGCGGCCCGAAGTCTCGCAGCAACTCCGACAGGACAGGGCTGGCGTCGCTGAAGGCGATCTGTGTCTCGCCGTTTTGCCATCGCCCCAGCGCGAACAGCACCAGCAACGGTTTGTGCGGTGCTCGTTCAGAGCCACGTTTCCAAACGTTGAGGTTGTCGAATCGCTCGAGGCACTCGGAAGTTTCCACGTCCGGTTCGGCCGAATGGGTGTGATCGTCAGATCGCACAAGTTTACCGAACGATACCTGGATCACGACGCCTCGACCACGAGGTTATGGAAACGCGGACAAGAGACATCCGAACGGCATAAGTAACGAGGGACCGCATTTCGTTCCTCGTTGCCACGCCGCTGCCTATGCCGTCGAAATCCGCACGTTCCGCAGTCAGTCGGGATGACCGCTTTCAGACCGTCGTGAGACTGCTCGCTCGCGGTGTCCTGCGTGGCATCGAAGTCGAACAACGCCTCGGCTTCCGCGATTCAGAAAGGTCTGCGACTTCCCCGGATTCAGACGCCCAACCGCTTGAACTTCCTGCCGAGACGAGCCTCACTGGGTCTCGGTTGCGGGGTTAAACCTGCGGAGACACGTCTGACTTTACGAAGGAAACCATGGATCTGAACATCGACGAAGAACTGGAGTCGCTGCAAAGTCTGGCGACATCCGAGCTGCGGCAACGGTACGCGGAGGACTTCAGAAAAGATCAAAGTCCCGTGCGATCCGCGTCTGCCGGCACCCGGAACCGCGATCATCCGGGAACACAAGGGACGGACTCTTGAAGTTAGCGTGCAGCCATTTCACATCAGCTGCCACAGGACATCGTTCGACATCTCGGGCAGTTCTCCATCAGCGTGCTGCAGTCGCTCGGCCTGTCACTGCACCATCT
Organism: uncultured Planctomycetaceae bacterium; assembly: GCA_963715185.1. Lineage (GTDB taxonomy): Bacteria > Planctomycetota > Planctomycetia > Planctomycetales > Planctomycetaceae > CAVPPT01. Next base: position 334,730 of record CAVQRG010000001.1, on the reverse strand, counting down.
GCATGAGAATGCCTTCACGAATTTCACGGGCGACAACGTCAATCTTCCCTTGTCCTGAATGGTCTGCCGCACTAGGTTCCCGGCGGCTCGTTGGCCCAGGCCGTCACCACGAAAAAAGTCGCGAGGGGGGAAGAAACCATGGAAGTCCATTCCGGGTCGACGGCGAGAATCATCCTGGCGACATGTGTGGCATTCAGCACCTGGAACGCGGCGGGCCGCGCGCCGGCCGACGATTCCCAGCCAACGACTTCGTCAGAGTTCGTTCATCCAGGCATCGCGCACGGTCGGGCAGGTATCGATTTCGTCAAGGCGGCCGTGGCCGCCGAAAGGCAACCCTGGACCGAGGCATGGGGCCAGCTCAAGGCCTCGGAGTTCGCCCACCTGCAGTGGATACCCCAGCCTCGAGCACACGTCGAACGAGGTGCCAGTAATCGGCCCGACATCGGCGCATCCGAGTTTATGCGGGATGGGTCGGCAGCCTATACACACGCTCTGATCTGGGTGCTCGCTGGCGACGAAGCCCACGCGGCAAAATCCGCTGAGATCATTGATGCCTGGTCGAACACACTGCGCTCCGTCACGAACCATGACGCCCGGCTGTTGATCGGGATGACCGGCCATCAGTTCTGCAACGCGGCCGAGCTACTCAGGCACACCTGGGATGGCTGGCCGGAGAAGCATCAGGAAGGACTGAGAGCCTTGCTTCGCGAGGTGTGGTATCCTGTGATCAGGGACTTCTATCCGTCCGCGAACGGCAACTGGGACGCCGCGATGCTGCAGACCATGATCGCCATGGGTGTCTTTCTGGATGACCGCGCGATGTTCGACCGGGCTGTTCGATACTTTCGCAATGGTGCGGGGAATGGGGCCATTGGCAACTACTTCAACGAATTCGGTGAATGCCAGGAAACGGGACGCGATCAGGCGCATACGCAGATGGGACTGGAGTATCTGGCCAATACCTGCGAAACGGCCTGGAATCAGGGCGTGGACCTGTACAGCGAACGGGACAACCGACTGCTCCTGGGCTTCGAGTACACAGCGAAATTCAACCTTGGATTCGACGTTCCTTACGAAGCGTTCGAGAGCTTCGAAGGTCGCTATCACTACAAGTCGATCTCGGACAAGAGCCGGGGCAGGCTGCGACCCATGTACGAGAAGGTCTTCAATCACTATCACAATCGCAGAGGGCTGGATGCACCGTACACGGAGCAAGCCGTCTCCAAGGTGCGCATCGAGACCGGCGGCGGAAGCTCCCTGCCCTGGGGGACTCTGATGTATGCCAATCAGCCGGCGGGCGTCCCGTAACTGTCGCGCTGAATGTTCGCCAGCCGACACCGCACGCAACCGCCAGACGATGGCAACCCGTCGTCACGTCACCGTTTGCGAGGTGGACGACACGATCGGTCAGTCCTCGTAGGTCTCGAACAGTTCCGCGAACACTCCATGTATGTCCGGGTTTCGGGCCGACATCTCGGCCCGCTCACCGGGATCGTGCCCCAGGTGGTAGAGTTCGACCGGGGCTTCCAGACCGTAGCGCACGGCCTTCCAGGGACCTCGTCGGGCCGCCTGAAAGACCTCACCCAGCACCCCGGAATTCGGGTCGCCCACCTGCTTACGAAACTCCCAGTAGAGCGTGCGTTCCGCGAGAGCTTCCGGATCATCCTGCAGCAGTGGGCGAATCGAGACCCCGTTTGTCTTGAGACGCGGAACCGAATTGAGGGGCACACCTGCAATCTCCGCGAAGGTGGGGAGCACATCGGCAAACGCCCAAGGGGTCTCGTCGACACGTGCCCGGGTGATGGCCCGTGGCCAGGAGACGATCATCGGAACGTGGATTCCGCCGTCGAAGAGATCGCGCTTGATCCCGCGATACGGCCTGGCCGCCTCGAAGAATTCCGGGTCGCCTCCCCCCTCGTCGTGCGGCCCGTTGTCGGACGTGAACACGATCAGCGTGTCTTCCGCCAGACCAAGTTCTTCAAGTGTCGCGACAATCTGGCCCACATAGTCATCCAGCGCAGTGACCATGCCGGCCAGCGTGGCACGGGGCTGCTCGACCGGCGTGGGATAATACCAGGCATACGGGTCGCGTGCGGCATGCTCCTGCATCCCCAGATAGGGGACTTCGGGGAACACCCCCTCGTACAGCCGCACATAACGCGCGGGGGCCGCCAGTTCCGCATGCGGCGACGAGAAGGCCAGCATGACGAAACAGGGGTTCTCCCGTTCCTGCCGCAGATAGTCGATCGCGGCACGCGTGAAGAGTTCCTGGGCGTAGGCGCCCCGGTGCCCCCCTTCGTTGGCACCCAGGCGGACCTTCACGCCGTCGCGCCACAGAATCTGCGGGTACTGGCGGTGCCCCTCGAGGATCGAGTACATGCCGTACCAGGTATCGAATCCCATGGCGAGGGGATCGGTGACCCCCATCTGCGAGCCGATCGAGTACTTGCCAAACAAGGCCGTGTCGTATCCGGCGTACTTCAGAACATGGGCGATCGTGACGTCCAGTTCCTGGAGCTGAACCGTGTTCGAGTTGTTCTCCATCAGGCGCCGTCGCGCCCGGTCATCAGCGAGACGCGAGACGGCGAGCAGACAGTATTGCCGGCATAAGCCTGGGTGAAGCGGATGCCATTGCGGGCGAGCTGGTCCAGGTGCGGCGTCTGGATCGGGGTGTTGCCGTAGGCGCCAATCTGATTGAACCCGAGATCATCGGCCAGAATGAAGATGATGTTGGGCTTGTCCGGGATAGACGCAGCCGCATCGGTGCTGACAGCCAGACACCACGCGAAGCTGACAAGCGGCCACAGCAGCAGCCAGGCCGGACGAAGGTTCGGTGTTCGGGCAGAGACCATCAGGTGCCTCTCAGGGGACGGGAACGTCAATCAGCTTGCCAATCCGCAACTCGACCGGTCCGGCGAGGCCCGCCAACTGCAGCGGGGCTTGAGGTCGCGGCGAGGCATAGGTCCAGGTCTTCCGTTCGTCCTCGGGCAGCGAGGCATCGTAGGTGAGGCGATTGTGCCAGGTGTTGGTCACCGCGATCTCAATCTCGTTGTCACCGGCCTGCACATGCGGTGTGATGTCCAGTCGGAACGGCGGCGCCCACATGACGCCGCACGCCTGCCCATTGATCCTCACGGCGGCGATATCGGCCACACGTCCCAGATCCAGCAGCAGTCGGGTGTCTGCAGCGGGGGCCTCCAACCGCACGGTGTTGCGGTACGTGGCCGTTCCCGAGAACGCCCGTGTCGCGGCGTCCGCGAGGGCGGACCAAGGCATGACCTCAGCGAGCTCTGATTGATCCTGTGCGTTCCACCCCGGCGGAAAGGAGAGGTTCCAGCCAGTGTTCAGGGAAATGCGCCGGGTTCCCTGGACCGCACTGGACCACGTGGGTTGACCGACACGGTGAAAGGCAAAGGTGCCGTCTGCCCAGGCAAGGAACCGACCCGGGGCAGGCTGCAGCCAACCCACGAGAGGCGGAGGTTCGACCCACGGCTGCAGGGGATCTCCCATGTCGATGCCGAAGTGCGGATAGGGGCTCCCGTTGTCGACAAGGGTCGAGTGGGTCGCGTCCTGCCACGGCGCTCCGTTGAACGTGATCCGCTCGAACTGGGGCCTGGAGGTACCGGGACGAAACACCACGAAGACGGAGCCGGCCGCCGGGAGTTCCAGGGGAATCCGTGTGCCGGACTGATCCTGGTGATAAATGACCACCGGCGTCGCTCTGCCGGTGAGCGGGTCCCACAACTCTGGCCGGCCCTCGGCACGGAAGTGGACCGTGGCATTCAACGGCGACAACCGTTCCGCGGCAACAAAGTAGATCTCCGTGCCCTCCACGCGCCGGTGACACCAGGTGGCCGACTGTACTCCGACAACGTCAGGCCGGATATCCAATCGCAGCAGTGTGTCAGCCAGGTCGTCACCCCACAGCAGGCGCCCCTGCCCGACCCGACGATCACCGCTGGCCTCGGGCTGGGGTCCCCACAGGGCCCGTACCAGTTCCTCGAAAGCCACATCCGCCTGCTGCCCACCACTGAGGGAGGGATTCGTGGCAGGCGGTGCGCCGACGACTGTGGCCCCCTCGTGCAACAGTCCTTGGATTCTCGCCAGGGTCGCGGGAGTCAGCCGCCGGCATTGTTCGCGAGGCAGCCACAACACCTGCCAGGTCAGGCCTTCGGGAGTGATCAACTTCCCCTCCGTGACACTCAACCGGTTCTGCAACACGTCGGCGTTGAGGTAGTCGAAGTGGTAGCCGGCAGGGAACGGCGCTGTCCTGGCGCGGCTTGTGATCGAGATCATCGCCCAGATACCACAGCACGTCGGCGACGGGCTGCCCCTGTTCCAGCAGGAACTGGCAGCGCGCCAGGTAATCGGTGAACAGGGGCATGTATTTCCACCAGGTCTGGCCGCGCAGAAACGGCGTGCCGATCGAGCCTGCCGAACGAAGTGCCGGGACACGGTCGACCGGGTTGTGCGTGTAGGTGTGGAACACCAGATGGTTACGCCGAGGGCGAAGTGCCGGTCGGCGAGGTGTTTGAGCGCGAACGGGTGATCGTCCCAGCGATGGAGGCTGCTGGTGAAGGCCTCGGCGGCCACGCGCGGCTTGCCGTAGATGTGCGCGGCGGACACGGTCGGGGCGATGGGCTTGGTCTCGAGGCCGCCCCAGTGCGGATCGTTGGGCTGCCAGAATTCGCACATCGGGATGTCGGCCCGGCCGAAGTACTGGAGGATGTCGCCGGGCGAGACATCGCCGATGGCGGTCTCGAACGACAGCTTCAGACCGCGCTCGCGCCCCAGTTCCGCCAGCCGGCCGAAGTAGTTGTCGACCAGCAGATCGCTGATCGTTGCCCGCCAGTCGCGCAGGAATCGCTCGCTGGTCGGATGATCGTCCACGACCCAGCCGGCCAGTGCCGGCAGCCAGCGTCGCAGCGGATAGCCGCGCCGCCGCTCAAACTCCTGCTCCATCGCCGGCGTCCAGGTCTGGGTGTAGCATTCCCAGCTATCGATCAGCATGCCCTGCAGGCGCCCGCCATCTGCGGCACCACCCGGCTGGCGCTCAGACGTCCGATGTAACCGGCAAAGTGCTGCTCGGCACCGGCGGGAGAGAGCTTGTCGCACTCGAAGCCGGTCGCCTCCGGCGGCGCGGGTTTGTTCTTCACGCCGGTGTTGACATGGCCGAACCGCACGACAGTCCACGGGCCAGCAGGTGCGTCCCACGTCAGTCGCCCCTCGGCATCCATGTGACTGCTCAAGTCCATGATCGACGGGGAGGAGACCCACGTGCCCGGGTCTTGAGCGGGGGCGACTCGGAGCGTTCGAGGCTGCGCAGCGCGAACGCCGCCTGCCCCCGCCAGTCGTGCACGCGCGACGCCGTCGAGAGTCGCAGATAGGTCAGCTCCATTGGGTGAGCGTTCTCGAATTGAATTCGGAGCTTGTGCGAGCGGGCATCCGGCACGGCCAGTACCAGCGGCAGCTCCGGCTATCGGTCCTGCCAGGTGCCGCGGGGAATCTGATGCCGCACGAGGTCCCGCCACCCGTCCCCGGCCAGAGCCTGGATGAGTAGAGACGAATCGGGATCGAAGTTACGACGGCGCATGAGATGCTCGATCGGTGGCAGTTCGATGGACCGCACCGAGATCGGGTCCGCAAAAGTGAACTCGACCCACCCGGGTTGCTCACCGGGATCGACCTGCACCGTGACCCCTTTTCGCCCGGCCAGCAAATCGGCCCACGCCGCACGCGGTTGATGGCCGCGGACGTGCACCGGCATGACAAAGCCGCCGTCGTCGTCCAGCGGCGTCGGAAAGGCGAGCACGGCGATATCGCGATAGTCCCGCCAGTCCTCGTCACTCGGCTGCGGCCGCGAGAGCTCGAGCGTCAGCGGCCCGCCACCGGACACCGCGTGCCGGCTCCAGATGAGATGGCGCATCGCCTTGTCGGGCGTGATCCAGGGCCCGCCGGACATCGCCCAGCCGGGACAGTTCTGCATCGTGAACTGCAGGCCCAGCCGCCTGGTTTCATCCGCCACATGGGCGATCATGTCATCCCATGCAGGACTCAGGCAGGTGATCTGCGGGGCAACGCCGGGCCATTCGCTCCCCTTGCCATGGAACAACTGAATACCCTGGAGGCCGGCGCCGGACACCGCCTCGAGGTCGGTGGTTAGCCACTGCTTGCTGACGTTGCCCCCGATGAGGTGGAACCAGGTTTCGGGCCGGGCGTCACGCGGTGGATCCAGGAAGCCCGTTTCCAGTGTGACGGCCTCATCCGCGCCAACCACATGGCTGTGCACGGGCAGTATGCCGGCGACGAGCATGGCCAGACAGGTCGCCAGCATCGGGAGCGAAGCAGTGAATGATCGTTGCATGGGACCTCATCATCTGGCAGACCGGGTTCATCGCAGTTCGATCTGCGAGTGTCCGGCAACATCCTCGAGAATCCAGCGGCTCCCCTCGTGCCTGGCGGAGACCGCACTGCCGTTGATGGAGACTCCCTGGGCACCCTTGACAGCTCGGCAGCTCCACGCGAGCGGTCATCCCCTCGGGCAGCGTCAGCGACAGCACAAAGCCCTGCTCGTGATTCCAGTCCACCAGAATCGGGCCGCGCGGCGTCGGGACAGTACCACGGGCCGCCGCGAGCAGGCCAGGATTCGGCCGGATCAGCGCGCCCCCAGCCCGGGCTCAGCGGCTGCGCTCCGAGCACATAGCGCGGCAGCAGGTTGGCCGGGGCTGCCCCCCAGGCGTGATTCCAATCCTGGTTCGGCTTGTACTTCAGGTCCCACGCCTCCCAGGTAATGGTGGTGCCAGACTCGACCATATGCCGCCAGCTTCGATCGGTGTGTGCGGTAATGAGTGCCAACGCCTCCGTCGCGGCGCCATTCGCAAACAGACCCTCCAGCAGGTACTGCGCGGCGTACACCGAACACGCCATCCCCCGGTCGACCAACCAGCGCGTGACCTGCTCGCGATATGCCTCGGGCACGAGACCGAAGGCGAGCGGGAAGAGATTGGCATGCAGCGAAACGTGATCACTGTCTTCGCCGTCGCGATACAATCCGCGTTGGGGATCGAAGAACGCTTCCTGAAACACCGCCCGGGCCTGCGCCTCGCGGGCCGCGAAGTCGGCAGCATCGGTGTCGCGCCCCAGCCCCTGCCCCATCTCGGACATCAACCTCAAGGCGCGCAGGTAAAACGCATTCACCACCGTATTCAGCGGTGTGAACACATAGCCGTCGCGTTCGCCCTTCGGCCAATCAACGATGTCCTCTTTCGTTCTGTGCCGCTCTTCACTTTCGACCAATCCCCGCGGTCCGACACGATCCAGCAACAGCTTCGCCTTCAGCGCATCGTATCGTGGCGAGAGCCATGCGGTGTCGCCCGTGTGCATCCAGTCGGCATGGGCCATGAACACCATGTGCGGCGCCCATTCGGTTGGCCACGTTCCGTGCTGCATCAACCAGTCAAACGTGTCGCGTGCCATCTGAATGTCGTTGTCGGTCGCGTAGTGACTCAGCTGATTCAGGTATGCGTCGGCTTCGTACGGGATCCGCTCCCGGTCACCATCGACATAGACGCCGGCGAACGTTGTCGCCTTGATCGAATAGCGGCAGAGCTCCCAGATGCGATTCAGCATCTCGTCCGAAGATTCGAAGGAAGCTGCGTTGTCATCCCAAGTCTGAGCAAAGGCCGCCTGCCGCGTAATGTCCTCGGCACGCAATTCGCCCGGCCACCCTTCGATCTCGACCCAGCGAAACGGCAGGACGACGCCCCACTCCGGAGGCGTCAGCACGGCGGGTGGGTGCCTGTCGCTGACCTGTTCCGTGTTTCGCTCGTCGGCCGGGGGCGCCACGACAACGGGAGTCACCCCGCTCAGACTGACACTGGCCTTGTGATAGCGAACCGTCCCCGGTGGCTGGCGGTCGATGCGCCCCGCCTTCAGGGCTTCGCCGAAGTGAACCGTCACGCGAGTCGACCCACTCATGGGAGGCGCCAGTTGGACGTTGCCGAACGCGACACGCCCGAAATCGACGAGGGTGACGCCCGGCGCAACGCTGGTCACCTGGACCGGCTGTTCATCCACGAGGTGCGTCGGGGCCGCCGTGGCCTGTGCGGCACCGACAACGAAGAGCACCACGACGAAGCCCGATCGGAAAACCGGGGCTCGGTTGCTGATCAACAAGAGTGAGTTGTGCATTTCAAGCAAGCTGGCGAGAGATGGTGAACATCCGCAGGCACTGTACAGTCACCACAAATGCGGCGAGAGGGCTTGCCCGCAGATGGATCGGGGACACAGTGGAAATCCACGCTTGGCTGGCGTCGTCTTCGTGCATCGAAGTGAGGACAGTATATCAGGCAGACCGTTGCTGAAAACCTCTGCCCCATGACCGGACGCGTGAAGATGCGGACGCCATCACTGACGTCGAGTTCCAGCGCGACACACCACCGGGATTCTCGCGGCAACGGCCGCAGAGCTCTCAGCGATACTCGAAGATGGCGGTCGCAGTGGTGTCCTGATCGCTGACGGCGCGAACCCAGCAGGCCGAGTAGGCCTTCGGGAACTCATGCTCAACGATCTCGTTAGCGGCGATCGGGAACTCCCGGTAATCCACCCACAGCCCGCTGCCTTCGATGTCGACCTGCAGGGTCAACGTGACGGGCACACGGGACTCATGCGACAATCGAACACTCTTCCGGTCATACCCGGTCATCAGGTAAGGATCGGAGGGAACACCTGCTCGGACCGCGGACCGCAGCCATGGGCCACCGACACCAGCCGGCTTGCCCATTTTCCAGAGATCGTCGATGCCACCAAACCAGAGGGCGGCCTGGCCGTCGGGATCGGCGAACACATGGCCGTCGTTGGCCGCACCCACTCCGACGCCGGCGAGCACGAGCAGTCCGTTCCAGGAACAGAAGTCGGTGATCTGTTTCGAATGGCTCGAGACGGGTCGCATCCGGTTCCACGCCGGCGGGGACCCGTTCAGAATCAGCGGGACCTCATAGAAGGTCCCGTGAATGTTGGCGAGGTGGCGCTCTGACTCGACTTCTCGCGAGGATCTTGGCCAGCCTGAGACGAATGGTCGATCGTATGCGGCGTGTCCTTTCGGAAGCCGGTACGTCTGCCCTGCAGATCTCAGCACGACCGACGCCTCGTCGACGGTGAAGTCGGGATCAACACGCAGCAGTTTGCTGAGTTCATCGTCTGACTCGACCGCCTGGAACTCGAAAGTGGCCTTCGTGAACTCGAGGTGCTCTCCCTCCGCAGTGATCACGCGCAGGTTCCGATTGCGCCGGGCGGGGTAGATTAACCCTCCCCGTGCCTCCGCATCGGCCACATCGGCAAGGCCGGCAAAGAGGTCTGCGTGTACAGCGTCCCGACCATCGATGAACGTCGCCGCCGTCTGATGGAGGAAGGCTGTCGCCACGCAGTCTCGATCAACCTTAAGACGCAACCAGACGGCATTCAGGCTCTCGGGCAGATAGTGACAGACAGACCCATTCGCTGGAACGGTGACGGAGCCGGCCTCGATCCATTGGCCGTTGCCCGATCGATCCACCTGCACAGAGAATTCGACCGGACTGAGACCACTGTTGTCACCCTCGGGACGTGTCACGGGCCAGGTGACGCTCGCCCGACCACGCGCGGTCACTCGCACGGGATCGCCATCGCGTGCCTCGACGAAAGCCATGTGGGGCATTCCGAACGAACCCCGGGAGTGTTCGCTGGGATTGCCCGGAATCGCAACGGTCCCGCTGACAAACTCCCGCACATACACATCGTCGACGAAGCCCTTGCCCCACTCGAGCGAGTGTGGGGTCAATCTCCAGACGGCCGGCAACTCGGGTTCTCCTCGACGATCCACGGCGAGATAGACGTTGACCGGCCTGTCGACATCGAATTCGAATCCAGCTGCGGGTTCATGCCAGTCCCCGCGATGGATCGTAACGCGAGCCAGGTCGGCCAACTCCGGAGGCAATGCCTTGATCGGCTGCTGATCCGTCGCGCGCAGCGCAGAAACCGGCTGTGACCGCTTTCTCCCGACGGCCAGGTGCAGGACGCGACGAGCGAATCCAGCGATCAGGAAGGGATCCGAGGGTGTGTCGGCTGTGACATCGTCTTCCACCCATGGGCCGCCGTATCCGCTGGCCGGCCCCCACGTCCGGAGGTCTTCGTAGTGACCAAACCAGAGATTGCTCTGCGGTTGCCCTGCCAGCTTGTTGCCTTGAATGCTGGTTTCGTCGGTGGCGAGCACCAGCCGACCGTTCCAGCCGCAGAAGTCGGGAATGTAGCGCAAGTGACTGCAGAGCGGTTCAATCCCAGCGGAGTTCCTGGCGGAGAATGTCGGCGGGAACTCGAACAGCATGCCATGCATGTCCATCAACCAGCGGCCCTCCGTGATCTCGCGGATGCGAGGCCATTCGGTATACCACCCGTGACTGGCGTCGTTGCAGTACGCGGCCTTCGGCAGCAGATAGGTGTGCCATTCGCCATCGTCGAGGACCTTCAGCCGAAGGCTGCGGCGATCCCAGCCGATCGCCCAGACCGGATCGCTCCCATCGCTGCCCCCGTGATGCCCGCTGGCCCGGTGACCTCCGTGAACTGTCGGCGCTCGACGATCCGCCACTCTGTACCGTCGTACTCAGCCAGCACGCCACGTTCTTCTGCATCCCGAGCCTCCCCGCCCACAAGAACATCGTTGTAGTCGCCGACATGCAGTTCACCGTTGTTCGACACGACGAGCCGCCCTTGGGACGTATAGCCCCCCTTGCCGTGCCATCCCGGAACAGGCTTCTGGAAGAGTCGCTTGACGTCGAGCGTGTGCACGTTCGCTTCCCAGATCGAGCCCTCCATGTCGACGTAGTAGACCAGGTTCGAGGGATCACGGAGGTGACGCGCGATCGCGGTGACGCGAATCGGCATCTCCTGCGGAGAGATCGTCCGCACCTTTCCCTGCGCGTCGATCAGGTAATGAGCGATCAACAGTTGACTCGATTCCTGGTGGATCATGCGACCGGCCGGTGTTCCGCCCACGCTTTCGGGATGAACAGTCAGCGGCTTGCTCAGATCCGGGTCCACGGAGAACAGCTTATGCTCGCTGCCCCGCGGCATGTGTGGTGCGTAGTTGACCATCCACAGCTTTCCCGCCCAGGGAACCACGGCGCCGATACCGCACTCGTCGTGTCCGCTCTTGTTATGAGCCCCGTTCTGGCTGTAGACGCCGTACGTCGTCAGATGCGGGTAGACTCCACTGATGAAGAGATCCGTTCTCGGTGGCAGCGGCGCACTTTCCGGAGCCTGGCGTGTTTCGACCTGACGCGCTGACTCGTGGTTCGCGATGTGTCGCCTGTGCTCTCGCAGTTCACTCGCCAGCTTCAAGACCGTCGACTCGTGATCCGGATCGGTCACGACGTTTGTTCGCTCGCCGGCGTCGGACTGCAGATCGTAGAGTTCTGCGAACGTGTCCCCATCACCAATCTGGGTCTCGACATACTTCCAGCGATCGGTCCGCACGGCCCACAAGGGCTTGCTGCCCAGTTGCGACGTGGGAGCCTCGTAAAGAAAGCTGGTGCGCCAGTCGTCAGGCAGCGCGCACCGTCACGATCGGAAGCAGGCTGCGCCCATGAAGTGCTTCCGGAATCGGCAATCTCGCGAGATCATAGATCGTGGCTGTCAGGTCAACGTTGAGGACCAACTCCCGGGAGACTCGCGGAGTTGTAGACGGGCCGGCAATCGCCATCGGGACGCGCATCGACTCCTCGTAAGGCAGCACCTTGCTCGTCATCCCATGTTCACCGAGCATCCAGCCGTTGTCCCCCAAGAACAGGATCCAGGTGTCGTCGCGGACGCCCATGCGCTCCAGTTCATCGAGCACTCGTCCGACGGCGGCATCCATCTGTTGCACGCCGGCGTAGTAATCCCGGGCGTGGCGGCGGATGTTGTCCGGCTGGTCGTACCCGTACTTCAGCGCCTGAGTCCGGTTCCGAGACACCCTGAGGTAGTCAGGCTTGCCGCTGAGATCATCATTCCAGGATTCCGGCAGTGGCATGTCGCCTACGGCATACTGATTGAGGTACTCGTCGGCCGCCGGCCAGGTGTACTTGTGATCCATATGCGGAACCTGCGTGCACAGCCACAGCAGAAACGGCCTGGACTCATCGACTGCCCGCTGCACGAACCGGATCGCTTCGGCAGACGCCACGTCGTCGACAAAACCGGGCATGACCCTTTCTTTACCATTCACGTTGAACTGCCGGTCGTACCAGGTGCCGTTGGACCAGCACGTTGAGGCGAACTCGAAGCCGCATTCCTCGGGGGTGGTGTGCAGATGCCATTTGCCTGCAACCCCGATTGCGTAGCCGGCCTCGCGGAGCGCCTGAGCAAACGTGCGTTCACCGCGATTGAGGCGTGTCGTGCCGACCGTCGTCACCCCATTGATGCTTCCGTACCGCCCGGTGAGGCATGCCGCACGGCTGGGAGAGCAGATCGCCAGCGTGACGAAGGCGTTGTCAAAACGCGTTCCCCGGGCACAGATCTGGTCGAGATGCGGCGTGCGAATCAGCGCGTTTCCGGAAGCTGAGAGACTGTCCCAGCGCTGATCGTCTGTCAGAATGAAGACGATATTGGGGCGCTCGTCAGCTTGGCGGTCGTTGACCACGCCCTGCTGGCCGAACGCTGACGAACCTGCACCGAACAGGACGGTCATGATCGCTACGACAAGCATTGATCGACGCTCCCGGACCCTGCTGGACTTGTGAATTGCTGCCTCATCCGGGCCGAACTTTCGCGAAAGCCCCGCGGGAGAGTGCCTGGGAGGCGTCGAGCATTGCCCGACGTCGCCAGCCGATTTCATGCTCCATTGTGGATGATCGCGGAACCGGCCTGGGTCGTCAAACCCGTGAGTTTCCACATCAATGCAGTCTCCCGCCTTGAGCACCGTGCTGCATGATGAGTGCCCGGATCGCCGCGCCAAGTGACTCGGCGCCGACACATTGGACTCTGCCCACCGCCGACTCGCTGACAACCGCCTGCGGCGTCGACAGGGAAGAGGCCTGCCGCATCGCGTCATCCGCGGCTGCTTGTGTCACAAGAGAGGATCCCCAGCCATGCCCGCGGCGAACATCAGCGACGGATGGATGGTTCCCGCCAGCCTCCGTTTCTGGGCGGTTGTTCGACGTTCGGAGCCCCTGTTAGAATGACCCTCATAGCTGGTAGCCACGCTTGCTTGGCTACGAGAAGGTCGCGGATTGGGCGATGCCGTGTGCTTCTCGACTGGCAGTCGAAACGAAGGAACCCTGAGAGAGGCCCCGCCTGATGACCGATTCCGACCGGACCCCTGCACCGGTCCCGCCCGTTCCGCACCCCTCACAAGGATCTGAGGAAACTGCAACATCTGATACGGACCGAACTGTGGTGGGACTTCCCGGCCTGTCTGATCCCGAGGCGTGGATTGGCCAGAGCTTGGGGAAGTACGAAATCACCGGTGTGCTGGGTCAGGGAGGGATGGGTCTCGTGTTCCGCGGCTTCGATCCCACGATCGAACGGGATGTGGCCATCAAGGTGCTCTCGGGAGCCGTCGCTCAGGATGCCGCCGCCCTGCAACGATTTCAGGTGGAAGCGAGAACCGCCGGAAAACTCAGTCATCCCAATGTCGTCACGGTTTACGAGATTGGGCAGGAGGGCCTCACTCACTACCTCGTTCAGGAATTTGTCGAAGGAGAGAGTGCCGCCGGACACCTGGAGCATCAGGGCCGTTACGCTCCGGCCGAAGCCACCCGCATTATGGTCGAGGCCTGCAAGGGACTCGGTGCTGCCCATACCCTGGGGCTGGTGCATCGCGATGTCAAACCGGCCAACATTCTGGTGGCTCGGGATGGCGCAGTGAAAGTGGCCGACTTCGGACTGGCCAAACAGGCAGGAACCGGAAGTGGCGTGACGGTAGCCGGGCAGATCCTGGGCACTCCACACTTCATGAGTCCCGAGCAATGCCAGTCGGCCGATGTGGATTTCCGCAGCGACATCTACTCCCTGGGTGCGACCTATTTCAGCCTCTTGAGTGGGCAGAGCCCCTACGCTGAGAGCGGCAGCGTGATGCAGGTCATGTTCGCTCACTGCCAGAGCCAACCACCGGACCCGCGCACCCTGGCAGCCACCGTGCCCGCGGCCTGCGTGGAGGTGATCCACAGGGCAATGGCGAAGGCTCCGCAGGATCGCTATGCCTCGATGGAGGCGATGCAGCGGGACCTGGAAGCGATTCTGGCGGCCATGTCGGGAACGAACGTCGTTCTCCCAAGCAAGTCGGGAACTTCGTTGCCCAGGATCGATCGACCTGCCAGTTCTGCCATCATGACTGCGTCGGCCGACGCTGGGGTCCCACGACGTCCATCTCTCACGGGGTCACGACACCCTCCTCCGCGGGCCTCCCACCGGCCGTGCGTCGACCAACACGCCACATTGCCTGGGTGCTGGGAGGGCTCACCCTGGCAACGGCGGCCGCAGCGTTCCTGTGGAATCGCGGGACCGGTGAAGACGATTCCACGCGAGGTACGGGGCGTGGAGGCCCGGTCGCTGCCGAGCCCGGTGCCCCAGCGATTCGTGTCGGCGTGCTGCACTCCCTCAGTGGAACGATGGCCAACAGCGAAGGACCGGTCGTGGATGCGACCCTGCTGGCGATCGATCAGATCAATCAGCAGGGAGGGATCAAGGGATTGGCCATCGAACCGATTGTCGTCGATGGAGGTTCCGACCCGGCGAAGTTTGCGGAAGAAGCCGAACGTCTCATCACCGAGGAAAAGTGCTGCACAATCTTCGGGTGCTGGACATCAGCCAGTCGCAAGACGGTCGTGCCAATCTTCGAGAGTTATGACCACCTGCTCATCTATCCGGTTCAGTACGAGGGTGTCGAGATGTCTCCCAACGTCATCTACACTGGAGCCGCACCGAACCAGCAGATCATTCCGGCGGTCCGCTGGGCCGTTGAATCCCTTGGTCGCCATCGGATGTTTCTTGTCGGGTCGGACTACGTCTTCCCCCGAGTGGCGAACGAGATCATCAAGGACCAGATCGAGGAACTCGGGGGCGAGGCTGTGGGCGAGGCCTACCTCCCGCTGGGAAGCGACGATGTCGAGACCATCGTGGAACAGATTCAGGCCGCCCAGCCCGACGTGATCTTGAATACCGTCAATGGCGACAGCAATACGCAGCTGTTTCGCGCCTGCGCAAAGGGGGCATCACCCCGGAAACGATTCCAACCATCTCCTTCAGCATCGGGGAGGCAGAACTGCATCATCTCGATCTCGACATGGTCGTGGGTGACTTCGCTGCCTGGAACTACTTCCAGGGAATCGACACCCCGGAGAACAGGGAATTCGTGGCCGCGTTCAAACAGCGCTACGGCCCTCAGAGAACCATCACGGACCCGATGGAGGCGGCCTACTTCGGTGTGAAGCTGTGGGCAGCCGCTCTCGCTGAGCTGGAGTTCTCCGCAGACGAGCTCCCACAACCTCCAGACATTCGACGCGCCATGCAGAACCAGCGTCTGATCGCACCGGAGGGAGAGGTGCGGATCGACCCGGCGTCACAGCACACCTTCAAGACGCCTCGGATCGGCCGGATTCGCCAGGATGGCCAGTTCGATATCGTCTGGTCCGATACCGCCCCACAGGCACCGGATGTTTTTCCGAATTCGCGCAAAGCAGCGGAGTGGAATGCCCTGCTCAACGACCTCTACTCCGGGTGGAACGACAGTTGGTCGGCGCCAACCGAATGAGCCGCATGATCCATCACCGCCAAAGGTGAATTCTCGAACTCGTCGCACATGGGGCGAGTTGCCTGCCGCGTCGACCCGTCTCGACCAGCTCATGAGTCCAAGGGATTGAAGTCCAGTTGTGGCGTGCAGTGGTCTGCCGGCTGTCAATGCTGAGGTAACACGGCCTCGCCAATCGATGGCCATCCGTGCTCATCCCAGTTCTTGGCCCGCATGCAGCAGCACGCTGATAGCGCCCGTTCTTCGCCATCCACCTACGGGCGACGTCACGGGAACCGCCGGGAAGCAAGCCCCTCGTGCGATCAGAACCTTTCGTGGCCGGTTCGACGATCTGGACGTCACGCGAGCTTGGCGCGACATCGGCGGAAGCGGCAGCAACCGCAGGCCGCAGTGTTCCTGAGCCTGAGATGCGAATTCCGCTTTTTTGGTGCCCGATTGCGCTCGGCTGTCGAGGCATGCTGGTGGATATTCCTGTATACTCATCCTGAGATCTTGTTGGTCAATTTGTCCAGGCCTGAGTGTCAGCCTGGTACGACCGAAGACAACCACGGGACACTTGCGGTTTCGGTTGGATTGGCACGGCCACCGGGCCTGCGTCTGACAGGCATGCGTTGCCGTGGGTGGACAGAATCTTCGCCAGGACCGATGGAACGACTTCAGGCCAAGGGGCGCATTCGAAGCGTCGACGGTCCAATTCGTCAGGCATGAGAACCAAAGAGTCCGCCGTTCTTTACTCTTGACTGGGGGTTACGATGATCGAAGAACTGAAATCGCCATCGCCGCACATCCTGGGCTTCAAGCTTTCCGGAAAGCTCCACGACGAAGACTACAAGACGTTCGTGCCGCGCGTGGATCAGGCCATCGAGGAAGACGGCAAGATCAGAATGCTGGCCCAGTTCCACGACTTCCATGGGTGGGATACGCACGCCTTGTGGGACGACACCAAGTTCGCAACGACCCATTGCACGAAGATCGAGCGAATCGCGCTGGTCGGCGAAAAGAAATGGGAAGAGTGGATGGCCAAGGTCTGCAAGCCTTTCACCATGGCCCATATCAAGTACTTCGATGCCAGCGAGATCGACGCCGCATGGAAATGGCTCGAGGAATCGGCGTGACCCGCCCCGAAGCCTCGGCCTTACAGGATGATTGTCGTCGCCATGGACGTGGGCACATCTGAGCGCAGCGCTACGCTGGTGCAAAGAACACGCGATCTGCCTGAGGCAACCGTGTCGCGTCCAACACGGCGGATCAACTTCACGTACAGATAGTGTGGAGCAAAGCCGTCGACCGGGGAGCCGCTGTGAACCAGCCCCTCTCCCAGGTGGAGACCCACCCATCGGCGGCTTGACGAGGGCAGTCTTCGGCTCCATAGTGGACATACCCAAGGGATTCACAGACCGCGTCCGAGCCGCCCCGAAGTGGAGTGTCTCGCAACGTGTGGTCTCAATCCCAGGCCCAGAGATGACCGGAAGCTTCCCTCCCCCTGTTTCTGCACCCCCCGGCCAGCGACCTGGCAAAATCGGGCGATGACCACCCGACGCCGTTCCCGCCGGGCCCAAGGAGAATTCCTGATGAGCAACCCGACTCCCACCACCCGCCGCAGCTTTTTGAAGTCGTCGTCCGCCGCCTTGGCCGGGACGGCACTGGCTGGCGCGATCGCGACTCGTGCCTATGCCGACGGCAGCGACGAGATCAAGTTCTGCCTCGTTGGTTGCGGCGGCCGGGGAACTGGCGCGACGGCCAACATCATGAACTCCAAAGGCAACGTCAAACTGGTGGCGGTGGCCGATGCCTTCCCCGAAAAGGCAGAGGGAGCCGTCAGCCGGCTGCTGAAGACGAACGCGGACAAGGTGGATGTTCCCCCCGAGCAGATGTTCTCCGGGCTGGACGCCTACAAGCAGGCAATCGATACCGACTGCGATCTGGTGGTCCTCGCCACGCCTCCGGGCTTTCGTCCGCAGCAATTCGAATACGCTGTCTCGAAGAACAAGCACGTCTTCATGGAAAAGCCGGTCGCGACCGACGCTCCCGGAATTCGTCGTGTTCTGGCGGCTGTCGAGGAGTCGAAGAAGAAGAATCTGATGGTGGGCGTGGGCCTGCAGCGTCGTCACGAACCGCAGTACTTCGAGACGGTACAACGCATTCATGACGGGGCCATCGGCGATGTCATCCTGACTCGGGTGTACTGGAACGGCGGAGGGATCTGGTATCACGACAAGGAGCCGAATCAGTCCGAAATGGAGTTCCAGTGCAACAACTGGTACCACTTCTGCTGGCTGTCCGGCGACCAGATCTGTGAGCAGCACATCCATAACCTGGATGTGGGCTGCTGGGTACATGGCGGTTACCCGGTGGAAGTCAACGGCATGGGTGGCGGCGAGCGGCGGATGGACGGAGATCGCACCAAGTCGCAGATCTTCGACCACACCTTCTGCGAATACACCTTCGCCGACGGATCCAAGATGTACAGTCAGGGGCGGCACCTCGCCAACGCCTTCAACAGCGTCAGCGAAGCCGTTCACGGCACGAAGGGAACGGCCGATCCCAGCGGGCGGATCGAAGCGGGGGGCGAGACCTGGCGGTTCCGTGGCGAGAAGGTCGGTGGCCATCAACAGGAACAGCACGACCTCATCGAGGCCCTGATGCGAGGCGAGGTCTACAACGAAGGCGAGTACGGTGCCAAGAGCACCTTCACCGCCATCCTGGGTCGCGAAGCGTGCTACTCCGGAAAGGTCCTCACGTGGGACGAACTGCTCGCCAACGGGAAGTCATACGCACCCGGCATCGACGAGTACACCCTCACGTCGACGCCGCCGGTGGTCAAGGGTGCCGACGGCAAATACCCGGCCCCGCTGCCCGGACTTCACAACCCCTTCGCGTGAGCCGGCCCTCGACCCTGTCGACGTGCTGACCCGTGACATACGCCAATCTTCACCCCGCGAGATCTCGCCGGGTGAAGATTGTCTTTTTTTTGGCTGCTATTCCCCAGCCGACTGCGCGAACCGGAGCGAGCCGGAATGACACCGTGTAGGGCTGATCGTCCGGCAAGGTGTATTGCGGATGAGTTCGCGCCCCCCAACTGTTGTCGCCACCGACTCCGTGGAGCTTCCAGTCGACGAACAGCGAATTGAAGTCGCGGCGCGGCAACTGGTAATCATGCGAGGCCGTTTCGAGGTCCGAGAGCGTATAGGGCAACGCCGAGAAACTCAGTGGTGTCTCAGTTGAGATTCTGATCCCGCTGTGGCGATCGTCGAGAAGTGTCATCCATCGGACATCGGTACGGTTGCCCGTGTCCTGCGACCGTACGTAGGGGTGTACCATGCCGTCGACCGTTGCATCGTAGATCCCGATCTCACCGCTCGACTTGCGGTCCCAGTAGGTTTCGTGCGGGCCACGGCCGTACCAAGTGACCTCGTTCAACTGACGGGGAACGCCCAGCGTGAATCCGAATCGGGGCAGGAGCTTTCGGGGACGGACCCCGGACCCTGGCGTCAAGGCAGCACTCACGTCGATCGCCCCGTCACCGTGCACACGGTAGCTCGTTCGATACTCGACTCCCACACGGACGGTCGGCAGCGTGAACGACGCCTCGACATCCACAACCGCCGGCGACGACTGCACAACGTCCAGCGCCTTCAGACGCCGATCCGTACTGGCGGTCGACCACGGTCCCCACTCCGCCTTCCAGAGGTTGTTGGCCCGCTGATTGCTGTTGGGAACTTTCTGAAAGTTGGGGACCAGAGGACTGGCGAGCAACTCACAACCATCAACAACGTACGAGGTCAGGGCGGCATTGGCGCGATCGATCGTCATCGAGAAATCCTGGCCGCTGATCTGGTATTCTTCGAGTTCCTCGACGATGGTGAGCGCTCCCTGGGAGGGTGAGGGCTGATCACCAGCGGTATCTTCCGCAGCTTTCAGTACCAGCTGATCCCATGCCACCACGTGCCCTCGGGGTGCCCACGCGGTCACTGCCGGTAATGCGAATGAGACTGTCAGCAGGTACTCCCCAGGCTCCACCGGTGTTTCGAATGGGATCGAGATGTCCCGCGTCTGCTGCGGTGCCACATCGATTCGCCCCAACGCCCCGGATTGCACGACGAGTCCGTCCCGGCGGAGCACCCACGATGCCTCAAGCTGATTGACGTCGGTGAACAACTGTTTGTTTTGGATCGAAAGGACCTTCGCCCCTGCTTCCTTCCTGACGCTGATTGGCTGATACACCTTCTTGACTTCCTGGAGGTGCGGATTGGGACGCCGATCGGGTTGCACGAGTCCGTTGCAGCAGAAATCGGCCGAGTTCGGAACATCTCCGAAGTCACCACCATAGGCAAAGTACTTGGCCGATCTTCCCGGGGCGATCGGGGTCGGGTCGACCTTCGTCAGATCCAGATCGAGCAGAAACTGGTCCGGATTGCGTGACTCCGGATCCATCACCTCGGCTGCCGACAGGGCGCGTCCGAAGATCCGCGCCGCACGGATCGCCACGGTCGCCACCCGATCGGTGTGCTCGGAATTCCGGCCGACGTTGACGGGAAACCCGCTGCGCTCGACGTTTCCGGCGAACGGGCGACGGGCCACCTCACGGCCGTTGACCGCGACCGTCATCTCCTGGCCCGTGAAGACCGCCGTGATACGGTTCACTCCCTCCTGCAGGCCCGCCTGCGCGTATGGCACACTCAGCCCTTCCCAGTTGTCCGCGTACAGGGTGAAGTTGATCCCTTGCCCATCGAGACGCAACAGATACTGGTGGTCTCCTTTCGAGATGAGCGGGCAGAAGCCAACGGGCGTATCCCCCTGGAAGGCAGCCTCCAGCGTGAGGGGACCGGTCAGGTCCAGCGCGGGATCCGGCTCAACGATGACGGCACCGGTGACGCCCTGTTCCGCGTCGAGTTTCCCCTCGACCCTGACTCGCAGATCGGGTCGCTGACGGTCCACAACGACATAGCCCTGCGGCACGTCGGTCAACAGTCCCTGGTCGACCCAGTCCCAGATGAATCCACCCTGCAGGACATCGTGGGCCTCGATCGCATCCCAGTAATCCTGCAGATTACCAACGCTGTTGCCCATGGCATGCGCGTACTCGCAGAGAATCAACGGGCGATCGGATTTGCGACTGGCGTAGTCCAGGATCTCGGAGATCGGTGCATACATGGGACACACGATGTCTGTATTCCAATCCTCGTGTGCCTGTTCGTATTGCACGGGGCGAGAGGTGTCACGCTGCTTGATCCACCGGTAGGCCTCGTCGAAATTGATGCCGTTGCCCGCTTCGTTGCCAAGGGACCAGATGATGACCGACGGATGGTTCTTGTCACGCTCGACGAGCGCCTCGACACGGGCCAGGTGGCGCGAGCTGCCACGTCGGATCCTTGGCCAGCGATTCCGGACCATAGCCCATGCCGTGTGACTCGATGTTCGCCTCATCAACCACATACAGGCCGTAGCGGTCGCAGAGCGTGTACCAGCGGGGATCGTTGGGGTAGTGGCTGGTGCGGACGGCATTGATGTTGTGCTGCTTCATCAACTCGATGTCGCGGACCATCGACTCGACAGTGACAGCATGGCCCGTCACCGGGTCGTGCTCGTGGCGATTGACCCCTTTCAGATGCACCGGCTGACCGTTCACCAGCAATCGCCCCCGCGCGATCTCGATGCTGCGAAAACCCACGTCGCAGGCCAGCACCTCCACGACGCGTCCCGAGTCGTCGTGCAGTGTCAGCAGGAGTCGATACAACTGCGGCTGTTCCGCAGACCATGTCGCCGGAGCTTCGACACGAATCACGGGTGTCGTGAACAGGGATTCACGCCCGGGACTGGCCTGGACTGGCTGTTGTGTCTGCCCCACCACACTGCCGGCAGCATCGACCAGTTCCACGTCCACGGAACCACTGAGCCTGTCGTCACTGAAATTGGCCAGACGCAGATCGACCGTCAACGTCCCGCTGCGGTTGTCAGCGTCGAGATCGGCATGCGCGAAGAAATCGTCGATGTGCAGATCGGCTGTCGACCACAAAGACACGTCTCGAAAGATGCCGCTGAGACGCCAGAAATCCTGATCTTCGAGATAGCTGCCATCACAGTAGCGGTAGACTTCGACGGCAACCATGTTCTCGCCATCCTGCAGCACCTCGGTGATGTCGAAGATCGCCGGGGTGCGGCTGTCCTGGCTGTATCCCACCTGCGTGCCGTTCACCCACAGGTAGAAGGCAGAGTCGACGCCGTCAAACTGAATGAACACCTGCCGATGGTCCCATTCGTCGGGCAGTGTGAACGTGCGTCGGTACGACCCGACGGGATTCCGGTGTGCAAAGCTTGTGAAGGACTCCGGCGGGGTCTCCATCACCCGCGGCGGGTGTTTCGCGAACGGGTAGACGATGTTCGTGTAGACCGGGACCCCGTAACCGTGCATCTGCCAGTTACTGGGCACCGGGATCTCATCCCAGCCGGAGACATCAAATCCCGGGCGATGAAATTGTCCTGGTCGCTGGTCCGGGTCGGGCGACCACTGGAACCGCCAGGGGCCATTCAGAGACAACCACCAGGGGGATGCCTCGGGTAAGCCGGCGAGTGCCGCCTGGCGATTGGAAAATGGGACCGCCGTCGCTCGCGGTGGCAGCTTGTTGCGCCCGATCACCTCAGGATTCTCCCAATCGGGCGCCGCATGCGCTGACGAAACCACACTGAAAACCATCATCGGAACCAGGGAACGAAGAGAGATTCGCATAGTCATAAGAGGTCTGCCAGCACTTTCGATTGTTTTGCCCGCTGTGTGTTTTCACGTCCGACGTGCACCACCCCCACGGCCCGTGCGGCCGCCGCCCCCCCCACCGCCAGGGCAAGGAATCTTCCCTATGGGGCAAGCCCGCCACCTGCGAGGGAGTACTCGTCCTTGAGTTCTCTCAGGCGTGCGGCGGCCTGCTCGGGTGTCAGATCCCGCTGAGGCTCTCCGAGCATCTCGTAGCCAACCATGAACTTCTTCACGGTCGCCGAGCGGAGCAGCGGTGGGAAGAAGTGGGCATGCAACTGCCAATGCGAAGTCTCGCCTGCAACGAACGGTGCGCCCCATGCCACCCCATAGAGTAGGGAAAGGACGTGTCGAAGAGGTTGTCGTAGCGAATCAGCAGCTTCTTCAGCACAACGGCGAGGTCGTTCCGCTCGTCGTTCTGCAGATCGGGCAGTCGGGCGACATGCCGTTTCGGCACGAGCAGTGTTTCGAATGGCCAGGTTGCCCAATAGGGGACGAGCACCATCCAGTGGTCCGACTCGATGACGATTCGCTCCTGCTGCTCATGCTCGCACTGCAGGTAGTCGAGCAGCAGAATCTGGCCTGTCTCCTGCAGGTACGTCGCCTGCCGCCCGTCCTCCGCCGCGGGAATCTCGGGCAACAGACTGCTGGCCCAGATCTGACCATGCGGGTGCGGATTCGAGCAGCCCATGATGGCTCCCTTGTTCTCGAATACCTGCACCCACGGGAATCGACGGCCCAACTCCTCGGTCTGTTCTGCCCAGACATCGACGACACGCCGGATCGCCGAGTCGGGCATCTGCGGTAAGGTGAGGTCGTGACGTGGCGAGAAGCACACGACGCGACAGACGCCGCTCACATCCTGCTGTTGAAAGAGCCGGCTCGGCAACCCGGTGGGCGCCCTTGCGCCGTCTGAGACAGAAGGGCCGGAAATCATTGTCGAAGACGTAGGTGTCCAGGTAGTCGGGATTGACCTCGCCGCCTGCCCGCGAATTGCGTGGACAGAGATAGCACTCCGGATCGTGCGCCGGGCAGTCGTGCGGAGCGGTGGCCTCCTGCTTCCCCAGCCAGGGCCGCAGCGTCCGGTGCGGCGAAACGAGCACCCAACCGCCCGTCAGAGGATTCAAGCGTCGATGCGGACGTTCCTGATGACTCATCGGTCAACCTCGCAGGACATGGGCACCCTGTGCGGGTCGACTGACGAAGCTGTGCGGCTCGATCCCGGTCCGCGACTGGTAGCGCTCGGTCAACCGGCCTGCCACATCGCTGGCCCGATCCGTGTCCACCAAGGTCACGGTGCAGCCTCCGAAGCCGCCCCCGGTCATGCGCGATCCCAGCACGCCATTCGATTCCCCCAGCTCTTGTGCCAGATCCACCAGAAGGTCGAGTTCTGCGCAACTGACCTCGAAATCATCCCGCAAGGACGCATGGCTGGCGTACATCAGCTCCCCGAACGCGCGTCCACTCGCACGACCGCAATGCTGTGGCCGCGGCCGTTGTCCGTTCGATCTCACCGACAACATGCCGCGCGCGACGGTACTCTGTCGCGTTCAATCGATCACCGGCTGCCTCCAACAGCGACCTGGTCACGTCCCGCCAGGTTGACTGGCCCAGCTTCCGCAGCGCGTCATCGCATTGGCGGCGCCGCTCCGCATACTCCCCGCCGGTCAGCTCATGCCGAACGTTACTGTTGGTGATCAGAATGGTCACGTCCGGAGAAAGGAACGGGACGGCTTCGAGTTGCTGAGACCGGCAGTCCAGCAGCATCAGCTCATCGAGTCGGCCGAAGACACTGCTGAACTGATCCATGATTCCACAGGGAACCCCCGCGAACTGATGTTCTGCCTGCTGACAGAGCAGTGCCTTCTCGGTCGGATCCAATGACGTTCCGGTCAGTCTCTCCAGCAACGTGGCCGTCGCGACCTCCAGAGCAGCGCTGCTGGACAGCCCTCCCCCCAGTGGAACGTTCGAGTGTACGATGGCATCGAATCCGGGAACGTAACACCCTGACCGAGAAAACCGACGATGACCCCTTCCACATACCGGCCCCACCCGTTGGTGCGCGGTGCCGTGGTCATGACGAGCGGAATCTCGGCCCCTTCGTCGAATTCGAGGCTGTGCAGCTGCGCCACGTCCCCGCCCTGCCCCATCCCGGCTGCCGCCGTGATCACGACGTAGCGCTCGACAGCCATCGGCAGCACGAAGCCGTCGTTGTAGTCGATATGCTCACCGATGAGATTCACGCGACCGGGCGCAGCCACCGTCATCGTCGGGGAGCGACCGAAGCGGGCCGTGAACGCCTGTTCCGCCTCTTCGGACAATTCGCGTAGTCGATCCGTGGGGACCCCTTCGACGATCGGGCCATTTCCGTGCATGTACTCACCTTGTCAGATCATCGGCTGCCGCAGGGCGGAGACCACATTCTGCCGAACCCGACCGCATCCATCAATGCGGTGCCTCAGGCGAAGAGGTCCGTCACAGGATTCCCTGCCGCAATGGGCAACGGCCGATTCAGGGCATCATGGATCTCCGTATGCGGATCCAGCCCCAGCAGCGAAACACGGTCGCCGCCAGGTCTTCCACGGGGACGCCGTCGCGATCCGGATAGGCCCCGTTCTTGTCCGACTGACCGTAGGCGAAGCCCCGTTTGACACCACCGCCTGCCAGCAGCACGGTGTAGCACTGCGGCCAATGATCCCGGCTGACATTGTCATTCAGCTTCGGACTGCGACCGAACTCGCCCATCCAGACGACGAGTGTCTCGTCCAGCAGGCCGCGCTCCTCCAGATCGGTAATCAGCACCGGCAGCGTATGGTCCGTCATCGGCAACTGCCACGCATCCAGGATCGGGTACATCCGCGTATCGTTGAAACCGTGCGTATCCCACCCACCGCTGGTCTTGCTCTGTCCACCAATGCTTGAAGAGAAATACACGTTGACGAATTTGACCCCGCGCTCCACGAGCCGACGTGCCAACAGGCAACTCTGTCCATAGGTGGTCCGTCCGTAGGTGTCCTTCAGGGCGTCGGCCTCGACCGAGAGGTCGAAGGCGTCACGCACCTGCGAGGAATTGAGCATCACGAGTGCTTTCTCGTAGTACGCGTCCATGCCCTGAGCCAGCACCGAATACTCGAGCAGCCGGGACTGCCGATTGACCAGGCGCTGTAACTCCCGCCGGTTGGCCAGACGATCTGCCGAGAGGTGTGCCGGCAGACTGAGCTGTGGGAGCCGGAAGTTCTCGTCACTCGGATCCTCGGTGATCAGCAAAGGATCGTGCCCCTTCCCGAGGAAACTGGCGTGCTGCCCCGGCGTGATCGACCCGTCGCTGATCACGTGGGGATAGGCCACAAAGCTCGGCATGCTTCCGTCCGCGGGACTCAGTCGGTCGACCACGGAACCGTACGCGGGAAACAAATCCTGCGAATCGCGCAGGCGGATGTCGTCCAGCGGAGGGGGATGGCCGGTGAGGGCATAGTACGAGGCAGAGTTGTGGTTCTTCATGGTGTGATGGACGGTGCGCACCAGCGTCACCTTGTCCATCACCTTCGCCATCTCGGGCAGTCGATCACAGATCTGAATCCCCGGCGCACTTGTGGCGATGGGCTCATACTGGCCCCGCACCTGTTCCGGAGCCTCGGGCTTCATATCGAAGGTATCCAGATGACTCGGCCCGCCGAACTGAAACAGGAAGATGACGGATTTGGCGCGAGCCGGTCCCCGCGCAGGGGCCTTCCGCCGCGCGCACGAGTCCGGGCAACGTCAGTCCCAGAAGTCCCAACCCGCCGATGCGCAGAGCATCGCGCCGGGACAGGTGGTCGATCACAGTCTCCACTCGGGAGCATTGCCGGAAATGGTCCATGAGCCTCTCCTGGTGCCTGCCCCCCGCATTGCGGGCGGCTGTGGAGCCATCCCGGATCAACCGGAACCGCTCCTTCCGAAGCCCCAACCGATCAATGCCTCAGCAGGAATTCGTTGGAACTCACCACACTCCAGACGACATCTTCCAGTGCCGCACGACGATCCGCCGCCTGATCGATATGTGCGGACAGGGCCAGTTCTTCAGCTGCGTTCGGCGGACGGCTCAGCGCTGTCCAGAAGAGGACACGGATGACCTCCCGGGTATCGGCAGCCGAGGCCAGCCATTGATCGAGGTGACTTCCCCGGGCGGACAGCAGGTCGGCAATCAGCGGGCCACTCGTAAACTCGAAGGCCTGACTCAATGTCGTGGCATCTGACCTCTCGCACTCACAGGACTGCAACCGGGGCGGCTTGCCGAACTGCGTCAGGAATGCATCGCCGGCTGCGGGAGGCTCATCGCGCGGGCGAATCGCGCACACTCCGGGAATCTGCCCGGCACGCAACCCCAACGGATACCCGTTGAATTCGACCGGCACACCAATGACCTGCGTCAGCGCATCGAGCAACTCTTCTGCGGACAGTCGTCGGACGCCGCCCCGCGAAAAGTTGCGTTCATCGGTGGCGTTGGTCTCGTTCGGCTCGGACGACATCTGGTACGTCCGGGACGCCATGATCAGACGAATCATGTGCTGGCGGTCGAATCCGCTGGCCACGAACTCTGCCGCAAGTTCGTCGAGCAACTGGGGATGCCCGGATGGATTGGTTGCCCGAAAATCATCGATCGGATCCACCAGTCCACGGCCCAGCAGGTGATACCAGATGCGATTCACCTGCATGCGGGCGAATCGTTCGTTGTCTGGCCGTGTGAGCCAGTCCGCCAGCCGGCGCAGGCGGTCCTGACCTTCGGGATCCCCTGAGGACTCCTCTCCGAGAAACCTGGGCGGCCTCGAGACCCCGGTACGGGGATCCGGGAATTCACCGCGCCCCTGCATGAAGACAATCTGCTCCCCGTCGAACTCATGCTGGTCGTTGTCGTCGCGGCGGCGATTGTCGACGATCTTGTAGTCGACCTGTGAGAACACATTGGCCCAACTGTAGTAGTCGTCCTGCGTCCATTGGTCGAAGGGATGATTGTGGCAACGGGCGCACTGCAGACGCACTCCGAGGAAGAGTTGGGCCGTCGACTCCGCCCGGACCAGCGGTTCACGCAGGGCCCGCCAGAAGTTGGCAGGGGGCTCGACATAGGTGCTGCCCCGCGATGCGATCAACGTCTTGACGAACTCGTCGACCGGCTGATTCTCTGCAATGGACCGCCGAAGCCAGTCGTGAAAGCCCTGTACTCCCTTGCGGTCCAGCACCTTCTCTTCGTTCCGCAGGAGGTCCGACCACTTGAGGGCCCAGTGCTCAGCGAACTCGGGCCGGTCCAGCAGGGCATCCACAAGCGCCGCCCGCTTCCCCTCCTCGGCCGACTGGACGAACGCCTGCACTTCCTCAGCGGTCGGCAGAACTCCGAGCAGGTCCAGGCAGGCCCGGCGGAGGAACACGGCATCCCCGCACACCTCGGAGGGCTGTATCGTCAGACGCCGCAGCTTCGCGAAGATAAGCGCGTCGATGCGATTGGCCGGATCGGGGCCCTGCCACTCGTCATCACTGCGATCGGGGATGAAAGCCACACGGACAGCCACCTGCCGATTGAGATAGCGCACCAGAACAGTGGTCTCACCCAGTGACAGACGCCGGACCAGTCCTTCACGCTCGATCGCGACGACCGGATCGGCAGCCTCATAGACTGCCAACGCCGTCACGTCCCGCTCGGTCCCGTCCGCGAAACGAGCCAGTGCCGTCAGCTGAACTTCGTCACTCGGGTCACGAAGCACAACATCCGTGGGCGCGACGACCAGTTGCGCAAGCCGCGGCTCCTGTTCAGAATCGGCCGGCAACCCGGCGGCAACCCAATCCCGCAGAATCCGGTGCTCTCGCGACTCGCGGATCAATCGTCGTCCCCCTTCGTGGGACACCTGCATAAGTGGTTTGAGCAGCAGCAGGCTCCGATCGGAATCCAGAGGGTTGACGCGGCGGCTGGAAGACTCCCGTGTCAGGACCTCGAAGTCGTGAGCGGGATCTTCGCCTCTCAGGGAGAGTTTGAATCCGCCCTTGCCGCTGCGATTGCCATGACAGGTGCCCATGTTGCACCCGGCCTTGGACAGTACGGCCATCACATCGTTGCGAAAGGAGACCTCGGCAGCCCGCGCATCGTGCACGGTGAGGCACACGCACGAAAGGATTGCGAACAGCAGGCCGGCACGGCCCGGCAGCCACCAGACCGGCATGTCCCGGCGACGATTCACGCGCAATCGACCTCCACGGATTCGGGAGAACTGCCGCATAGATCAGTCCATCGACTGCATGCTAACCCAACAGCTGGCGCCTTAGAAGTCCCGTGGCGAAATCAGCGATGCCGCCGCGTCACTCACCGATGACGGTCCGTGCGTACTGCGAGGATTCCGGCTTGCCGCCGTTCGGCGACTTCGCAGACTGCGGCGCCGTCAGAGGGACCCGGTCAAGCTGCTCGCGTTCATGGCGGCTCCACCACGCATCAGCCTCCTCAATCGACCAGGTGGCTGGTGAACGCTTCAGCAGCGCCGCGAGATCGCGGGCAGTCTGCGGACGGCGGAGCCCCACGGTCACGACTCGAATGGCTTATCGATCGACCTCGGGGACACGGTAGCGATTTGGCGCGTCGTCCATCACAATGGCGAACTCGTCTCTCTTCAAGACAGATACCAGCGACGCCATGCACCGCACGATCGCATTCCTGCTCCTCCTCTGTAGCGTCAGCACCCCACGCCTGGCCATGGCCGACCGTCCCAACGTGCTGCTGATCTGCGTTGACGACCTGAAACCTGCACTGGGATGCTACGGCGACAAGCGCGCGATCTCACCCAACATCGACCGTCTGGCAGCACGAGGTATCCGCTTCGACCGGGCCTACTGCAACCAGGCGGTCTGCGCACCGTCCCGGAACAACCTGTTGCTCGGCAGCCGATCGACTTCGCTCGGCATCTACGGCCTGGGACAGAACTTTCGCTTGGCTCATCCGGATGCGGTCACGATGACGCAGTACTTCATGCAGCACGGCTGGCGGGCCGAAGCGGTCGGCAAGGTCCTGCATACGGGGCATGGCAATCACGACGATGCGGCCTCCTGGAGCGTTCCCTCGCAGATCGAGAAGGTCGTCGAGTACGTCGATCCGCAGAATTCGGCCGGCGGACAACTGACGCGCGAAGAGGCGTTCTTCACGAACCAGAAGCTGGGCAACATCAAGTCGCTCCCCCGCGGAGCTGCCTGGGAACAGACAGACGTCGCCGATGAGGCCTATGCCGATGGCCGGATCGCCAACGAAGGCATCCGTCGACTGCAGGCAGCGGTGGAGCGAACCGACACGCCCTTCTTTCTCGCGTTGGGATTCGTCAAGCCGCATCTGCCATTCACGGCACCAGCGCGGTACTGGGAACTGCACGATCGCGAGGCTTTTCCCCTGGCCACCAATCAGGATGATCCGGTGGGTGCTCCTGCATATGCGGGTAAGGTCGGCGGCGAGATCGTCAACTACGATCCGCTCACGGTCGAAAACCTGCGGGACGAGGCCATGCAGCGACAACTGATCCACGCCTACTACGCGTGCGTCAGTTTCGTGGACGCACAGATCGGTCGCGTGCTCGACGAACTGGATCGGCTGCAGCTCGCCGACAACACGATCATCGTTCTCTGGGGAGACCACGGCTGGCACCTGGGAGACCATGGCTACTGGACCAAGCACACCAACTACGAGCAGGCCACCCGCATTCCACTGCTGTTCGTCGCACCGGGCGTCACAACGCCGGGCAGCGTCACGCAGCAGTTGGCCGAAACTGTCGACATCTTTCCCACACTGGCCGACCTGGCCGGACTGCCGGCACCCACCGGCCCGCAGCCGATCGACGGGATCAGTCTGGTGCCGGTGCTGAGGGATCCCTCTCTCACCATTCGTGATCACGCCTGCCATTGCTACCCCCGGCGCGGCAAGATCGGGCGCGCGATCCGCACGTCACGATACAGACTCGTCGAATGGAAGTCCCCGAACGCGGCATCGGAGACGGCCGAGTTCGAACTCTATGATCTCGAAACGGATCCGCTGGAGACAAAGAACCTGGCCGATTCGCAGCCGGAAGTCGTCGAGAATCTGCGTCGGATCCTGGCCCGGCATCCCGAGGCCATCCCGGGCGGATAATGCACCGACCCCACAAGGAGCAACCCGTCATGAGAGTCCTGCTGTCCATCCTGTGTCTGTGGGTCGTCTGCGCTCCGACATCTGCTGCAGAGAGTCGGCCCAACTTTGTCATCTTCCTGTCTGACGACCACGGTCAACTGGACGGGAACCCTTATGGGGCGCAGGACGTCCGGACGCCCAGTATGCAGCGGCTGGCTGAGGCGGGGATGACCTTCGATCATGCGTATATCGCTTCGCCGGCCTGTGCTCCCAGTCGAGCCGCCATGCTCACCGGACTGATGCCGGCCCGCAATGGTGCCGAAGCCAATCATTCCTACGCGCGCGAGGACATGACATCGCTTCCGAAAGTCCTCCAGTCCCTGGGATATCAGACCGCAGCCTTCGGGAAAGTGGCGCACGGGAAGTCGGACGTCGCACGGCATGGATTCGACGTGCATGATGCCCGTCACGATGCGGAGCGTGTCCGGGAATACCTCAACTCCATCGATGCGGACAGGCCTGTGTGCCTGTTCGTAGGCACGCATGAACCTCACGTCCCCTGGCCGGATCGCCATGGGTATGAGCCCGATCTCGTCTCGCTGCCACCGACCTTCATCGACACCCCCGAGACACGGGACTTTCGCACGCGGTACTACACTGATGTCACGAAGGCCGACACCCTGCTCGGCGAGGTCCTGGATCTGGCCCGCGAACACCTCGATCCCCGCCAGACCCTCACGGTCTACACCAGTGATCACGGCGCCCAATGGCCGTTCGGCAAGTGGAACCTGTACGATGCCGGCATTCGTGTCCCGTTCATCGCGGCCTGGCCAGGAGTGATCACTCCCGGGAGCCGGAGCGACGCCATGATCCAGTGGATCGATCTGCTGCCGACATTGATTGATGCCGCTGGCGGCGAGGTTCCGCCGGGAATCGATGGCCGGTCCTTTCTGGACGTTCTGGAAGGCCCCGCTGCCACACATCGCGAAGTGATCTTCACGACGCACAGCGGTGATGGCGGGATGAATGTGTACCCGATCCGTTCCATCCGCACGGCCGACTGGAAACTGATCCTGAACCTCCACCCGGAGTTCGCTCACACGACTCATATCGACAAGGCCCTCGCCCGGGACGGAGGTCGCTACTGGATCTCGTGGTACGAAAAGGCCCAGGGGGACGCCGAGGCGGCGTCAACGGTCAGGCGCTATCATCAGCGTCCCAGACTGGAGTTATACGACCTCTCCCAAGACCCCTTCGAACAGCACAATCTGGCTGACATCCCAAACCAGGCCGCACGCGTCCAGTCCCTGCTGGCGCAGCTCGAAGCCTGGATGCAGGACCAGGGAGACGAGCGGACCGTGTTCCATGAACCACGACTGCTGAGCGAGCCGGCTTCAACACGCCCCGGTGAAGACGCCGACACCGACGTTCCCCGAAACCCCCGCCGAGGAAAGTGATCGATGCGTCCAGATCGCATGCTGTTGACAACTGCACTGTTGTTGGGCAACACGGTGTTCGCCGCTGAAGCCCCGCGGCCGAACATCGTCGTTATTCTGGTCGATGACATGGGCTGGTCGGACATCGGCTGCTACGGCAGTGAGATTCCGACGCCGCATCTCGATGCGCTGGCCGAGCACGGTGTGCGATTCACCCAGTTCTACAACACGGGGCGCTGCTCCCCCACGCGCGCCTCGTTGTTGACCGGACACTACCCGCACCAGGCGGGCATGGGGCACCTGGACAACAACGTGAAGGCAGGGCATCCCGGCTTTCAGGGAAAGATCAGTGACACCAGCGTCACGATCCCGGAGGTGCTCGCTACCGTCGGCTACTTCACCGCCATGACGGGCAAGTGGCATCTCGGTCAGCAACACGGGACGCCCCCGTGGAAGCGCGGATTTCAGCGCAGCCTCAACCTGCAGGCCGGCGGCATCCACTTCTCGAATCAGGGCGGCACCAAGGGCAAAGGCGCGAAGTTGTATCTCAACGGAGAAGAATTTCCCATTAACGACCCGCGATTCGGTGACTGGTATGGATCGCATCTGTGGGCGGAGTGGGGACTCAAGTTCATTGACGAAGCCTTGGCCGAGGACAAGCCGTTCTTCCTGTATCTGGCCCATTGCGCACCCCACTTCCCCTTGATGGCGCCCGAGGCGGACATTGCCCGCTATCGCGGCAAGTATCTCGTCGGCTGGGACGCGCTGCGGGAGGACCGGTACCATCGCCAAGTCGAACTCGGACTGATCGATCCGACCTGGGGGCTCACGCCACGTGACGGAAAGACGCCCGCGTGGGACTCAGTCTCCCCCCAGGAGCGTGAGCGTTTCGATGACATGATGGCCATCTACGCCGCGATGATTGACACGATCGACCAGAGCACGGGAATGCTTGTGGAGGGCTTGCGCTCCCGCGGCATCCTCGACAATACGCTGCTGATGTTTCTGAGTGACAACGGCGGCAATGCCGAGGCCGGTCCGAACGGCCGTTACGAAGGGGACCAGCCCGGTGGACCGGAGTCGAATGTCTTCGTCGGGCAAAACTGGGCCACACTCAACAACACACCTTTCCGCAAATGGAAGCATTACGTGCACGAGGGAGGTTCCGCGACGCCGCTCATCGTCCATTGGCCCGACCGGCTCGCTGCTTCAGCCGGGGGCAGACTGGAGTCTCAGCCGTCCCACCTGATTGACATCATGGCGACGGTTGTCGATGTCGCGGGGGCAGACTACCCGACGACGCATGACAGCCACGCGATCGAGCCGATGGAGGGGGTCAGCCTGGTGCCCTTGTTGGATCAGCAGCCCTTCGAGCGACGACACCCGATCTTCTTCAATCACGAAGACAATCGCGCTGTCCGTGATGGCCCATGGAAGCTTGTCGCCCTCAAGGGCCAGCCCTGGGAGTTGTACGACATGCAGACCGATCGCACGGAACTCCATGATCTCGCCGCTCAGCATCCGGATCTCGTGGCGAAGATGTCTGACCAGTACGAAGACTGGGCCAGACGCACGCATGTTGTCGTCGACGGAACTGCGGACAAGCCTGCCCCACGGCAGCCGCGGAAACGCAAGAAGGCTGCAGCGAACCAGTAGGCGACACAGGTGACCTGGTCCATCGCGTTGAGAAACAACACCACCCACTTGGGGATTGCACCCCGGGAGTCTCTCCATGAAGTTTGCGTCATTCGTCTGGCTGACATTGTTCCTGGTCGCTCCCGGCGATGCGGCCGAACGTCCTAACCTGCTGTTGATCGTCGCGGATGACGCCACGTGGCGTGATTTCGGATTCACGGGCAACAAGGACGTGCAGACGCCGAACCTCGATCGACTGGCGACCGAGGGCATGGAACTGACCCGGATGTTCACTCCGGCGACGACCTGCTCTCCCTCGCGACACGCGCTCTATACCGGGCTGTACTCCGTCCGGAGCGGGGCCTACCCCAACCATACGCGGGTCTATGACGGCACCCGCAGCATGTTCACGACGCTGCAGGAGCACGGTTACCGTGTCGCGCTGCAGGGCAAGGAACACGTCGGCCCGAAGGAGTCGTTCCCCTACGAGCATCTGGGCGACAAGGGCAAGGATGACTTCGACGCAACTCGCAGCTACATGACGCGCGATCCTGCCCAGCCTTGGCTGCTCGTGTTCGCCTCCAACGATCCTCATGGTCCGTGGACCCGCGGCCCCAAGGATCTTCACGACCCCGCCACCCTCGCCATTCCACCCTATCTGCACGACAACGAGATCACGCGACAACATCTCGCCAGCTACTACGCCGAGATCAACAAGCTGGACTGGCAGGTCGGAGAGCTGCTCAAGCTGCTGGAGGACACGCAGCAATCCGAAAACACGCTCGTGATATTCCTGAGCGAACAGGGGAGCAGCTTTCCGTACGGCGGCAAGTGGAGCGTGTATGACAACGGAATTCGCGTGGCGACTCTGGTGCGCTGGCCAGGGAAGATCCAGCCGGGCTCGCACAGCGATGCCCTCGTGCAGTACGTGGATATCCCGCCGACGTTTCTGGCGGCCGCGGGGATTGATCCGACACAGATCGACGTCGGTTGCCCGGATGCGCATGGTGCCACGGGTTACGACGGGCGCAGTCTGCTCGACGTGCTGACGGGCCACTCCAACTCGCTGCGACACCACGTGTTCGCCCAGCACACGACCGTCGGCATCAACGGCTACCAGGAGCCCTATCCGATGCGGGCCGTGCGCGACGCCCGCTACAAGTACATCCGCAATCTGGCACCAGAAAACACCTACAGCATCGGTGGCATCCACAAAGGCCAGCCCATCGAATCCTGGCAGGCAGATGCCAAACACGACTCTCAACTGGCCCAGCGTGTCGACTGGCTCTTCCACCGGCCGGCCGAAGAGCTCTACGACCTCCAGACAGACGAGTACGAGTTCACGAACCTCGCGGACGACCCGGCTTTCGCAGCGATCAAGGCACGCCTCTCGAAGGAGCTAGACACCTGGATGGCTCAGCAGGGAGATGAGGGACTGGAAACCGAACTGCAGGCACACTCGCGACAGTCAGGCGCTCGCCAAAACGCGAAAGGGCCTGCCGGGAACTCGCAGGACAGAACCCCGGCCAGGAAACGTCGGCAGGCGGCACCCGGCAACTGAAGTTGCCCAGATTCAGCGGCAAACCGCCCTCCGCAGCAGGGGACCGGTGTCTGCGGGCACTCGGCGCCGGGGGGACTACGTGGATGGGTTGTCTGACACCTCACCAGTACTGCTGCTTTCAGCGCGAACCGCGGCGAGCAGCTGGGTGGACTCCCGTCCAAGGCGTTCACAGATCGCTGCGGTCTCGTTGAAACTGACGTCGAGTGACTGGATGCGATCTGCCTCGACGAGCACGACCTCTCCAATCCAGGGATCCGGCGCTCCGGGCAGATAGACGATGACCAGGCCTCGCGCGGTCCGACCGGCTTCGTAGCCAATGCGGATGGCGTCGTTGAACCGTACCGTCACCGGAACCAGCGAGGGGGCCAGGGCATCCCCGCCGATATTGCCAGCCACGATGTCCTTGTAGATCGCGTACTTGGGGAATACCATGACCAGTTGCTTCTCGATCGTGCGTGAGAACGTCCGGCCGATTGCGCCTGTGCGGCCAGGCCACACAGAAAGCAGAGCAACAGAAGAATGCCGACGGCGACCAGAAACAGGATGCTGATGCCAATGGCCGAGCGCACCGGCAGGTGCGCCTTCAGCGGCTCGTAAATGACGAGCACCACGTTGTAGACATAGCCCAGCAGACCGCCGAGCACGGCGAGCGGCAACAGGAAGATCAGTCCACCGATCGCTGTGGTCTTGACGAATCCGAACGTTCCGGCGACTTGCTCTTTCATCGGGAAGTCACGTCCAAGTCAGCAGCGGGGGTTCCCATCAGCGGATCAGGCCGGCTGCCAGCGTATGCCACACGTATGGCCGTCAATGGGCAAGATCGAAGTCGAGGTTGTTTACGTCTGTCGGTTGAATCATCTCGACAATCTCTCCGTTCGCCGTCTCCGGTCCAGTCAACCTGACGACGTCATCGATTGTCGGATCAGGAGCGACTGTGCCCTGGGTGTGAATCACCACGCGATTCTCGCCCGTCACGGCTCCACTGGCAGCCGGGATCGAGTATTTGCCGTGCCGAATCCGGCCCCAGCCCACGGGAGCGTGCTTGCCCTTTTTCGAAAGAAACGTGATGGTGCCCCAGCTCAACGGTTCGCCATTGACCGTCACGGTGCCGGAGACTGCGGCACGCTCAACACGTGCCAGCAGACTGTTCGTCTTCAGCCAGTCCGCCAGGCGCTCCTTCCAGGTCGAGAGGACCGGGTCACCCACTCCCAACCCGGCTCCATGCGGCCCCTGCTGATAGATGTGCAGCTCTGCGGGGATCGCGTGCTTGATAAGAGCCAGGTAATAGTAGACGCTGTTCTGAGGCGGAACGCTGCTGTCTTCCGTGGTGTGGAACAGGAATGCCGGAGGCGTCTGGTCGGTGACCTGGAGATCGTTCGACAGAGCCTCGAGGTCCTCCATGCCGGGATTGTCGCCCAGCAGATTGCGAGCAGAGCCCCGGTGGGCAAAGTCGGCCGTGAAGCTGATCACCGGATACCCGAGAATCGTGAAATCGGGGCGACAGCTCACGCGGTCGATGGCATCAGTCGCAGCGGGGTTACCCGCATCAAAACGTGTCGAGGCGGTCGAAGCCAGGTGTCCTCCAGCCGAGAACCCCATCACGCCGATCCGATCTGGCGCGATGTTGAGCTCGGACGCATGTGCCCGCAGGTATCGCACCGCCCGCTGCACATCCTGGAGCGGCGCGGGATGTCGATAGCGCGGCCCCAGTCGATACTTGAGGACCGCGGCGGTCACTCCGATCGTCTGAAACCAGCGCGCTACCTGATGCCCCTCATGATCGGTAGCCAGCGCACCATAGCCACCCCCGGGACAGATGACGACGCCCGCCTCGTTCGGCGACTCGGCCCGGTAGATGCGGATTGTCGGACGGTCGACGTCTTCCGAGCCGAGGGCACCGGGGGCCCCGTTCGGCCACAGCAGCACCGGCTCCGGTGGAGCCGCCAGAACTGGCGCAACACCACCGTCAAACAGGACTGAAGTCAGCGTCAGGATCAGTGACCAACGGATCATCGGGATTTCCTCGGCGGGGGAAGTGCAGCC
Source organism: uncultured Planctomycetaceae bacterium (assembly GCA_963715185.1). Lineage (GTDB taxonomy): Bacteria > Planctomycetota > Planctomycetia > Planctomycetales > Planctomycetaceae > CAVPPT01. The sequence continues at coordinate 297,440 of CAVQRG010000001.1, read as the reverse complement.
GACTGAAGACCGGCAACGGCTTTCGGAACAGGAATACCGGACGCCCCACACCTGTGCGGGCGACACTCAGCGACGCCTATCCTGCACCAAAGCGTCGCTCGTTGCTACTGCTGGTGCCGCAATTGGCACCCGACCGCCCCACCTCGACGGTCGCAGTGTGAGCCGGGGTGTGACTCTGGGCACTCCCCGACGCAGTCAACCAGGAGTCCGGTGAATTCCGGGGGAGACGCAACGACGCATCCCCTGCCCCAGCCCGCTGATCGGTCGAGATCGTCGACTTGTTGAGTTCGTTGAAATCTTCCCGATGCTGCTGTAGTGTAGCGGTTTTGAACGACGACTGTGTGACGGACCGGTCTTACTCCGATGGTCCTTTTCTCTCGTTGAGCAACCTGAGCCACTCCGACTCGAAAGGAACCCCCACTATGGGCCGTCCCGTGACCTTGTTTACAGGCCAGTGGGCCGATCTTCCCTTGGAACAACTGTGTAAGAAGGCTTCGGAATTCGGCTACGACGGACTGGAATTGGCCTGCTGGGGCGACCATTTCGAGGTGGACAAGGCCCTGTCGGATGACACCTATTGTGCGAGGAAGCGGGATCTGCTTGAAAAGCACGACCTCAAATTGTTCGCGATTTCGAATCACCTCGTCGGGCAGGCGGTGCTCGACATCATCGATCAGCGCCACCGGGGAATTCTGCCCCCCTACGTGTGGGGCGATGGCGATCCGTGCGGCGTCAATCAGCGCGCCGCCGACGAGATGAAGAATACCGCCCGGGCGGCACAGAAGCTGGGTGTCGGTGTCGTGAATGGGTTCACCGGTTCCAGCATCTGGCATCTGATCTACGACTTTCCGCCGACGCCCAAGGAGATGTTCGATGCCGGGTTCCGACTGCTGGCCGAACGCTGGAATCCGATTCTGGACGTCTTCCAGGAATGCGGCGTGAAGTTCGCACTCGAGGTGCACCCCACCGAAATCGCCTTTGACATCTACTCGACGGAACAGGCGCTGACAGGCACTCGACCATCGCGAGGAATTCGGGTTCAACTTCGATCCCTCTCACCTGATCTGGCAGGGAGTCGATCCCGTCGAGTTCATCCGGGCATTCCCCAATCGCATCTATCATGTGCACATGAAGGATGCCTCCGTCACCCTCAACGGACGGACGGGCATTCTCGCCAGCCATCTCTCGTTCGGCGATCCTCGGCGCGGCTGGGACTTCCGCAGCGTGGGCCGGGGCGGTGTGCGGTTTGAGGAGATCATCCGTGCCCTTAACTCAGCCGGGTATCCCCAAAACATGCCACTCTCGGTCGAGTGGGAAGACTGTGGCATGGACCGCGAGGCCGGTGCTGCTGAAGCAGCTCAGTTCTGCAAGAACGTGGACTTTGCACCTTCGAACCGTCGCTTCGACGCCGCCTTCGAAGAGTGAGGTATGACGGCTTCCCCCACCCAGGGGGGCCCATCGCACATCGCCGGAACTTCGGATCCCTCGCCGGGCGAACCCTTACACTGGGAACCCGCACGCGCGCAGGTGCAAAACACTGTCGACGATGCGCTGCCGGGTTTCGCCCAGCGACGGGGGAGCCTCCCCTTGGATCCCTTCGATTTCGAGACTGCAGGGACCCGTGTATCGGGCTGCCTCGAGCACCTCCCGGACCCCCGCAAAATCGACGCCGCCGCCACAGCCCAGTGCGGGAAAGCACCACTCCCTCAACCGCCCGTTGTGATCCTTCAGGTGCAGGTGCCGCACGAAAGGCATCACCCGGCGAAGCTCGGCCACGGGATCGCGTCCCTCGTTGTAGAACAGCAGATTTCCGGTGTCGAAGTTGAGCGCCAGTTGCGGATGATCGAGACGGCTCATGGTCTCCAGCATGCGGTCGGCATCCTGGCAGAGGCCCGGATGCGTCTCGCAACAGTACGTGATACCCAGCTCTCCGGCGCAATCTGCGATTCTGCGCAGGTGATCTTCCAGACGCCGAAGTGCGATGCCATCCTGAGCCTCACCCGCTCCCGCGACGACGAGCGACACACGCAGCGCCTTGGCGATTTGCAGCTTGCGCTTCGTCAGCTCCACAACCTCATCCAGCAGCGGATTGCCACTGGTGATGTTGCAGCTGCTCAGTTCCAGGCCGTGCTCGGCCAGCAACTCCTGCACCGCCTGGACATCAGCAGTCGAACTGGCGTCGGTGAGGATCGGCTCTTCGCCAAAGATCGAGGGGACACCCTGCGTCTTGATGGCCAGTTCGAGCTGCGCGATCCCGGTTGATCGGACATGTTCGATCGCTGCGCGCCACCGAATCGCCCGTAGCTGTTGGTGAAGCAACTCAGCCGGCTAATCATCAGTCAGGAGCAGTGGCGGGCGGGGCGAAGACATCGTTGGTGCTGAGAGCCATCGTAGCCACCGGCGCACCCGCTCAGCAACGGCGGGCCGCTTCAGGCTCACCACGCGGTCCCGGGACGAGTCTTACCGCCAGGTCAGTTCGCCGCCAATCGTCAACCCTTCGATCCACATGTCGGTTTCCGAGTCCTGAACGACCACCGCCGGCGGATTCAACAGGCCGTTGTCGTTGTAGTAGATGTTGCGGTCAGCCCGGCTGACATTGGCCATCCAGAGGAAGTTGTAGCCGACACGCACCGAGAACATTTCGTGGAGTTGTACCTTCGCATAGGCGCCCAGATCCAGAAGTGCTGCGAATTCGGTGCGGGTGCGGCTGGTCTCGACCGTGGGGTCGGCGGCGTCCCGCAAGGTTTCCGTACGGACACTCGCATCGATGACGTTCGCACCGAGCATGAGCTTGGGCTCAATTCCTGCGGTGAAGCAGAGGTAGTTGATCTCGGCACGGAGCCCGACCTGCGGACCGAAGATACTGTTGGTGACTTCGGAGCCGATGAAGCTCCGCAGTGGCGGAATGATCAGCCCGTTGTCGTTGAAGAGCCCAACCTGATCCAGTTGCTCGCGGTAGTTGAGAAAGCGACCGCCGAGCATCCACTCTAGGTGAACACCATGGCTGTGGTACTGCTCTGGCGAGTAGAGGTTGGCTTCGGCGCCGAACACTTGCGCCTCGTACGTAGCACGAAAGCCGAGATCATTCAGGATCAAGGTGGATCCCGGCGCTCCGTTGGTGAGGAGCGGCGTGGCGATATAGGTGGCCAGCGGTGGCCCGATCCCCGTGGGGATCTGGTCGGTGCTGACGAAGTCTTCGGTTTCCGCGAGGGCCCACACATTGGCCTCGAACGACCCGATCATCAGCGGGATCCCGAACGCCAGCTTGGCTCCGTTGATGTTGTCGAGGTCGACCTTGTGGACATCCAGCACGCGCGCCTGGCCCAGCGTGTTGCCCATCCCGTCATCGACCAGGAAGAAATCCCGGGGATACGCGATGCCGCTGGGGGTGGCCCCCAGCAGGGTGTGGCCCGGTGCCTTGATCGTATAGTTCATGTAGTCAACACGGACCCACGCACCTCGCACCGCGTCGACCATCCAGTCGAAGTCACCCGGTTCGTGGTGGCTGCAGCGATCTTCGGGAAGCAGCTCGTAGACCGTATTCGCGAGTGCCGGATCACAAGGCGGGCACTCTCCCTGTGGCGGGCAGCCATACGGTGCCGGATGATGCCACCCGGCTGGTTGAATCGGCCCTGCAGGGATATTCGCGTACGGGCTCCAGGCCTGCCCGCCGGGACCGGGGGGCATCATCGGCCCCTGGCTCCACGCTGAGCGGCTCAGCAGCAGGCAGGTCGTCACGAGCAGCCATGTTGAGTAGCGAAACGTCATGGTGATCCTTCCGACAGTCGACCACTCCAGCCTCGTCGGAGTCTCTGGACAGGGCCCATCGCCCCCGGCCCCGGTGTGGGCCTATGAGGCACTCGCGGCACTGCACCGGGACAGACACGTGGCGCATCAGCGACACAGTGAGCATCGGTATCGGCTGTACCAGTGGTATCGGTCCTGCGGGTTGATCGGATTGGTGAAAACTGGCAATTTTCAAGCACCACTGACGATTTCGCCTTTCGGCAGATTCCGCCAGGCATCGCGGCCAGCGACCAGGCGACTTGACCCACGTCAAGGGGTAGATTCCTCGAATCGTTCTGAAAGCCGGCGCCGTCTGAGGGCTCGTTGTTGCGCCCTCCGGCCATTGCTAAAATTGGCAGGTCAGAAATCCTTCAGACGGGGACGATTCCCCCGCACCTGCGATCCGTGAATCCGCCAGTTCCCCCACATCTCGCTCGGGAGTCAAAGGTCGTCCATCCGACGGCGATGCTGGAGGTCCATCTGCTGGGAACGGTCGACTTCCTGTCGGCGGCACAATTGCAGGAGCGGCTGGTCTATGAGATCAGCGGACGCAATGACCAGCAGGGTGCCCTGCTATTGTGCGAGCACCCGCCACTGATCAGTATTGGCCGCGAAGGCAGCCACTCCCAGGTGCTGGTCGAGCAGACGGAGCTGGAAGCCTGTGCCGTCGAGACTCATTGGGTCGCGCGGGGCGGAGGGGCCCTGATGCATGCTCCGGGTCAACTGGCATTGTATCCCATTCTCCCACTCGATCGCCTCGGGCTCAGCGTGAGCGATTATCGTCGACGTCTCGAACAGACACTGGTCGCTGCCTGCCGAACCGCGCAGGGTTCCCGCCAAACGCGATGCCCGGGTTCCCGGGGTCTGGAGTCGCGGCGGGCAGGTCGGCGCCGTGGGTGCTGCGGTCAAGAACTGGGTGACCTATCACGGTGGCTTCCTCAACGTCAATCCCGACCACGGCCTGCTGAAGATGGTTGAGTCGGATTCGGCAGGGCAACCGATGACTTCGCTCCAGGCTCAGCGTCACGGCATGATTCGCATGCACCGGATTCGTGAATCGATCATCCGGCATGCACTCCGGGAATTCGGCTACGGTCAGTGGCATGTCTACACCGGACATCCGTTGTTGCGTCGTACAAGCCAGCGAGTCTGTCTGCATGTCTGAGCTGCCCATTCTGGTCGACGAAGCGGTTCGTCATCACTGCCATGGAGATGCGGAGCCGCCACGGCGTTCCGGAGACGCCAGACGCCGGCTCCCAACCTGGCTCAAACGCCCGCTGCCGCAGCCGGGGATGGCGTTCACATCCCACGTGATCGATGACCTGCGTCTGGAAACTGTCTGCGAGAGCGCCAAGTGTCCTAACCGGACGGAGTGCTGGTCGCAGAAGACCGCGACGTTCATGATTCTGGGCAATGTCTGTACCCGCCCCTGTGGATTTTGCTCGGTCCCGAAGGGGAAGACGGAGACAATCGAAGCCGACGAACCACAGCGGGTCGCTGAGGCCGCTGAACGGCTGGGCCTCAAGCATGTCGTGATCACGTGCGTGACTCGCGACGACCTTCCCGATGGCGGGGCCGAGCACTTTTATCAGTGTGTGCACGCCGTCCGTGATCGTACGGGAGCAGCCGTCGAGGTTCTCACGTCGGACTTTCTCGGGAATCGCTCAGCGATTTCGCGTGTCATCTCGGCTCGACCCGATGTGTTCAATCACAATACGGAAACAGTCCCGCGGCTCTACGATCGGGCGCGGCGTAACGCTGACTACCAGCGAACTCTGGATCTGCTGCAACAGGTGAAGGACGAAGCCCCGGACATGCCGACCAAGAGCGGTCTGATGCTCGGGCTGGGCGAGACCATGGATGAAGTGCTGGACGTTGCCGCCGACCTGCGGCGCGCCGGCGTCGAAATGCTGACAATCGGACAATACCTGCAGCCCTCCCCCACGCAGCTGCCGGTCACCCGCTATGTGACGCCGGAGGAGTTTGAGACGCTTGGTGCGCAATGTCGCCGCATGGGTTTCTCGATGGTCGCCAGCGGCCCGTTCGTACGGTCCAGTTACCACGCCGACGAGATGGCCGACGAGTTGCATCGTGTCTGATGCGCAGGCAGTGCCCATCGTCGTCCCGCCCCTCGGAACCGAGGGGACCGGGATTCTCATCGGACAATGGCTGGTCGACGATGCAGAACAGGTCCTGGAGTCTGACCGTTTGGTGGAGCTACTGACTGATGGCGTCCTGTTCCATCTCGCCTCCCCGGCCGAAGGACGGGTCGAACGACACCTGACCCGGGAGGGGACCCACGTCGCCGCGGGCACCGTCCTCGGGCTGATTCACCGATCGAACATTACGGAAGTCCCGGAACCGAATACAGAGAATTTCTGATCTGCTCCGCATCCTCTGGAACTTTCCTCATCAGCACGCTCTCTAACGCGCAATGTCCTAACGCGCACTGCCCGGCCTCGTTATCTGTCGTGGGGCCGCGGACAGACCACGGCCATCACCGCTCTCAATTCAGGATTGCCACCGATGTCGCTGCGAACCACCGCCGTCGTCTCGACGGGCCTTGTCGTCTCTGGAATCCTGATGTCGATGGCCGCTGACACCCCTGAAGCCGACCAGCGCGCGGCAGCGGGCCGGCACTTCGCCGCTGGCAACTGGCGCGACGCCTACGACATCTTTCGTCCCCTCGCCCTCAGCGCAGGGAATTCCGGCGCGACGCTGGTCAACGACTTTTCACACGGCGTGCAGTGTCTGAGCAACCTGCAGAGGTACCACGAGATCGATGGCTTTCGTGACGAGGTCGTCGAGGCCCATCCGAACGACTGGATGCTGTTGCGGTCCGCCGGAGACTCGCTGATCAATGGTCCGCATCACGGATTCATCGTCGCCGGTGAGTTTCAGCGTGGCGACCAGCGGGGTGGTGGCCGCTACGTCAGTTCCCAGGAACGTGACCGCACCCGGGCATTGTGGTTACTCGATGACGCGCGCCGTGTGCTCGAGGAGGGGGAGAGCCCGGCTGATGATCGCGTGCAACTGTGGCGATCACTGGCCGATGCCCTGATGTTCACGCGGGGCGACAACAGCGCCTGGCGCCTGCAGGATCTGACCGATCTGACCACCCTGCCGGACTACGAAGAAGCCCACCGTGGCTGGGGCCATGACCCCGGAAAGGGGGCACCAGTCGACGCCGAAGACCAGCCGGTCTTCCATACGATTCCCGAAAGCTGGCAGACTGCCCGCACGGACGGACAACGCTGGCGATGGTGCCTCGAACAGATCGCCCGCAACCAGCCAGCCAGCCGTGCCACCGTCGATCTCGAGTTTGCGGCATTCCTGCGGGGTCAGTTCGGCGTGCAGACCATGCGCACCTGGGGCATCGAGCTCCCGCGCCCCTTCGAGAGTGAAGGTGATGCCGGGGAAGACGAGGCCGGCCCTTACGCCGTCCACACCCTTGCGGAAACCGAGACCATCGCGCGACTGGCTACCGGTGTCAAGCGTTTCGAACTGCCTGCAGAGTTCAACTTCATTCGCATCTACCAACGCCTGGCGCGTGACGAATCGGGTCAGGCGGAAGCAGCGCTCCAACAACTGGCTCAGATCTTCGAGGATCGACAGCAGTATGAAACGGCGGCCGGGCACTGGGCCGAGAACATTCGCCGCTTTACAGATCCACAGGGCGAAAAACGGCGGCGCCTCGAGCAGATTCGCGGGAACTGGGGACGATTTGAAGGGGTCCAGTCGCAGGCCGCCGGAGTGGGAGCGACGGTCGACTTTCGCTTTCGCAATGGTCGCAAGGTGTCATTCACGGCACACCGCATCAAGGTGCCGCAGCTGATTGACGACGTCAAAGCCTATCTCAACAGTCGTCCCAACCAGTTGGACTGGCAGCAGCTGCAGATCGACAACCTGGGGTACCGCCTTGTCGAACAGGATGAAGAGAAGTACATCGGCGAGCAGGTTGCGACCTGGGATCTGGACCTGGACCCGCGCCCCCGGCACTTCGACCGCCGCATCACGATCACAACGCCACTGCAGAAAGCGGGAGCCTATCTCGTAGTCGGGCGGATGGCGGACGGTAATGTCAGCCGCGTGATACTCTGGGTCAATGACACGGCGATCGTCAAGAAGCCGCTGGACGACCGCAACTACTACTTCGTCGCCGATGCCCGGACCGGTGCCCCCATTCCCCGGGCCAACGTGGAATTCTTCGGCTGGCGGCAGGAACGTATCCCCGATACGAAGAACCAGTTCCGCGTCCGCACGGCCAGCTTTGCCGAACTGTCTGACGCTGATGGTCAGGTCTTGCTCGGACCCGGCCAGATGCCGCAGGACCTGCAATGGATCGCGATCGCGCGCACCGACGAGGGGCGGTTCGCGCACCTGGGTTTCAGCCATACCTGGTTCGGCCAGTATCACAAGCAGTCGTTCAACCAGGCGAAAGTCATCGCCATCACCGACCGCCCGGTGTATCGTCCTGCCCAGACGATGCAGTTCAAGATGTGGATGCGCGAGGCGCGATACGACGTGGAGGATGGCTCCCGGTTCGCGAACCTGAACTTCAAGGTGAAGATCGAGGACCCGGAAGGAACCGAGGTCTTTCAGCAGCAATTCCAGACCGACGAGTACGGGGGACTGAACGGTGAGTTTGCGCTCGTCGATGACGCGAAGCTGGGCGTCTATCGGCTGTTCATCGAGAGCCAGCACGGAGTGAGCGGGGGCGGCACGTTCCGCGTCGAGGAGTACAAAAAGCCCGAGTACGAAGTCACCATTGAAGCCCCCGATGAACCGGTCGCCCTGGGTTCGACGATCACGGCCACGATCCGCGCGAAGTACTACTTTGGCGCTCCCGTGACGAATGCCACGGTCCGCTACAAGGTCCACCGTTCGAGCTACGAATCCCGCTGGTATCCGCGGATGCCCTGGGACTGGCTGTACGGCGAAGGCTACTGGTGGTTCTCGCCGGACTATGACTGGTACCCTGGCTTCACCCGCTGGGGCTGTCGCGCGCCAATGCCCTTGTGGTGGCATTGGGACACCGATCCTCCGGAACTGGTCCTCGACCGCGAGCTCGCGATTGGCCCGGAGGGAACGGTGACCATCGACATCGACACGGCGCTGGCGAAGGCCCTGCACGGCAACGACGATCACCAGTACACCATCACGGCTGAAGTCGTCGATGCCTCGCGTCGCACGATTGTCGGTACCGGCAAGGTGCTGGTGAGCCGCGACCCGTTTCGGGTCTTTGTCTGGACCGCTCGCGGACACTACCGCGTCGGTGACACGATTGAGGCCGAGATGCAGGCGCGTACGCTGGATGGTCAGGGGGTTTCGGGACACGGCGAACTCCGACTGCTCCGAATCACCTACGACGACCGGGGCGAACCGCTCGAGCAGTTGGCCCAGCGATGGGAGATTGACACGGACGGCCAAGGGCGGGCCCGCGTCGATGTGAAGGGGAGCGAAGCGGGACAGTATCGACTCTCTTACCGGCTGACCGACAACCACGAGCGGACCATCGAGGGCGCGCACGTCTTCCTGATTCGCGGCGAGGGGTTCGATGGCTCGGAGTTCCGGTTTAACGACCTCGAACTGATCACCGACAAGGCTTCGTATGCCCCTGAAGATCGCGCGGAACTGCTGATCAACACGAATCGCGTCGGCTCGACGGTTCTGCTGTTCGTCCGTCCTTCGAACGGGGTCTACGCGGGCCCCCCGCAAATCCTGCACCTGGAGGGGAAGTCGACGGTCGTGCCGCTTCCTCTGTCCCGGGCCGACATGCCGAACTTCTTCGTCGAAGCGGTTACGATCGCAAACGGGCGCATGCATACGGTGGTGCGCGAAGTCGTCGTGCCTCCCGAACAGCGTGTTCTCAACGTCGACATCGACCCTTCCGCCACGACCTACAAGCCGGGCGAAACGGCGGACATTCAGCTCCGACTCACAGACATCACGGGAGCCCCGTACACCGGTTCTCTGGTGATGAGCCTGTACGATCGGGCCGTCGAGTACATCTCCGGAGGTTCCAACGTTCCCGAGATCCGGACCCACTTCTGGAAATGGCGGCGAAATCATCAGCCCAACTCCGAAGACAACCTCTCGCGATGGTTCGGGAATCTGCTGCGAAACGATGAGATCGCAATGGGCGATCTGGGAGCTTTCGGCCACATCGTCGCCGAGTTCAACCTGGACGCGAGTGGCGCCATCAGGCAGGCCGGTCGTGGGGGACGCGGCGGAGCACTGTCTCGGCCGGGTGCCAGAAGCAAGCTGGAGTTGTACTCTGACAGAATGGAGATGGACGAGGCCATGCCGATGGCCGCGATGGAAGGGGCCTCTGCCCCAGCGCCCGGCGGGAACGAACTCGTCGAGCCGACCGTGCGCACTCAGTTCGCCGACAGCGCTTTCTGGAAAGCCGACATTCTCACGGATGCGGAGGGACTGGCGCGCGTCTCGCTGACGATGCCCGAGAATCTGACCGGCTGGAAGGTGCGTGTCTGGGCCATGGGGCCGGGCACACGGGTTGGCGAGGCCGTGACCGAAGTCGTCACCTCCAAGAATCTGCTCGTCAGGCTGCAGGCGCCGCGGTTCTTCACCGAGACCGACGAGGTGGTCCTCTCCGCGATCGTCCACAACTACCTGGCGACGGCCAAACCGGCCCGCGTCGAACTGGATCTGTCCGGCGACACGCTCTTACCGCTGGACGGCGAGTCGAACGCGCAGATGGTGACCGTTCCCGCGGATGGCGAAGTCCGTGTCGACTGGCGCGTGCGGGCGACCGCCGAGGGACTGGCAACGGTGACGATGAAGGCGCTCACCGACGAAGAGTCCGACGCCATGCAGATGACCTTCCCGGTCTACGTGCACGGCATGCTGAAGACGGAATCGTTCAGCGGTGTGATCCGCCCGGACGAGTCCTCGGGTGTCATCCAAATCAACGTCCCGGCCGATCGCCGCATCAGCCAGTCACGTCTGGAAGTCCGTTACTCTCCCACGTTGGCCGGTGCGATGGTGGATGCCCTCCCCTACCTCGTCGCGTATCCGTACGGATGTACGGAGCAGACGCTCAACCGGTTTCTGCCCACAGTCATCACACAGCGCATTCTGCAGCGGATGGGCCTGGACCTCGAGGACATCCGTGACAAGCGGACGAATCTGAACGCCCAGGAGATTGGTGACGATGCGGAACGGACCCGCCGATGGCAGCGCTACGATCGCAACCCGGTCTTTGACGAAGCCGAAGTGGCCCGCATGGTCAAACGCGGCGTGCAGGACCTGACGGCCATGCAACTCTCGGACGGTGGCTGGGGCTGGTTCTCGGGATTCGGTGAACATTCGGGACCACATACCACAGCCATCGTGGTCCATGGGCTGCAGTTGGCGGCCGGGAACGATGTCGCGATCGTCCCCGGAGTTCTGGACCGCGGGATCGCCTGGCTGCAGGCCTATCAGCAGGAGCAGCTACACGAGCTGCAGCTCTGGGAACGCACGCAGAAGAAGGGCCGCAGTCAGGCTTCAGACATCGATGCCCTGGTGTTTGCCGTCCTTGTTGAGGCGGGGCAGACGGAGGCCGAGATGCAGCGGATTCTGTTTCGTGACCGGCTGAAGCTGTCGCTGTACTCACAGGCGCTCCTGGGACTGGCACTGCATGAGCTCGGTGGCCATGGAGAGCGAGATGTAATCATTCAGAACCTGGATCAGTTCCTGACGGTCGACGACGAGAACCAGACGGCCTACCTCGACCTTCCCAACAATTCCCACTGGTGGAATTGGTATGGAGACACCATCGAGGCGAACGCCCACTACCTCCGGCTGTTGACCCGGGTGAACCCGCAGGATCCGAAGGCCGCGGGACTGGTCAAGTATCTCCTCAATAATCGCAAGCACGGCACCTACTGGAAAAGTACGCGAGACACAGCCACCTGCATCGAGGCGTTGGCCGAGTTCCTCACCGCCAGCGGCGAGAATCGCCCACAGCTCACGGTGGAGATCTGGATGGATGGACAGAAACATCGCGAGGTGCAGATTACTCCGGACAACCTGTTCAGCTTTGACAACCGCTTTGTCCTGGAGGGGGATGCGCTCGAGAAGGGGCCGCACCGGATCGAGATTCGCACACGAGGCACGGGACCGCTGTACTTCAATGCGTATCTCACCAACTTCACGACCGAGGACTTCATCACCGCGGCCGGACTGGAGATCAAGGTCGGCCGAAAGTTGTACAAGCTTGTCCAGCGTGATGACGCCGCGGATGTGGTGCAGGGATCGCGGGGGCAGGTGATCGACCAGCGGACCGACAAGTACGACCGCGTCGAGTTGCCGAACCTGTCTCAGATTGTCAGTGGCGACCTGGTTGAAGTCGAACTCGAAATCGACTCCAAGAATGACTACGAGTACGTCATCTTCGAAGATCAGAAAGCCGCTGGCTGCGAGCCGGTCGATGTCCGCAGTGGATACACTTCTGGCGGACTGGGGGCTTATGTGGAGTTTCGGGATGAGCGTGTGGCCTTCTTCCTGAAGCGGCTGTCGCGGGGAAAGCACAGCGTGAGCTATCGGGTGCGCGCGGAGATTCCCGGCCGCTTCTCGGCACTCCCAACCCGGGCGTACGCCATGTACGCACCTGAACTGAGGGCCAACTCGGACGAGATGAAGCTCGTGATCCAGGATCGATCTGACTGAATCTGCCAGAGGGCCGCAGCGGACGGGCTTCCACGCCGGGAGGAGTGAGACCGTCGTGGGCCCTCCCAGGCGATACAGGTGGCATGACCGCATCGTGATCACCGACGCGATCTGCTGAATGCCATGGCGACCCCGACGCGGCGGCCGCTTCGACTTAGGCTTACCGGTACAGGGCGGAGAATTCCGCGCCCGCACTGGATGAGCCTCTCATGAACTCCCAAGAATTCGTCAACCGTCGCGAGCACCGGCGCTTCGAGGTCCGCCCTGAATGCCAGGACCGGCTGACGGCCACGATCAGCGCACACGATTCGGGCGAGGTGCTGGCAGGCATCGTGAGTGACCTCTCGCTGGCCGGAACGAAACTGCTCGCTGAACTCCCCATTGCGGTCGCGACACCCGTCCAGATCGTCCTGACCAGCGGCCAGGACCGTGCCGTCGTCGCGGGCGTCGTCCGCTGGGCCACACGGGGCGTGCAGGGAAAATGGTCTCTGGGCTGTCTCTTTGACCGGAACATCGACACTGGCTTCTTCAACGGGCTGGCGATCAACGGCATCCTGGAGCGGCGCCGTCATCCACGACAGCAGGTCATGGTGGCGGCATCGGCCCGCCGCGAACTCGGGTCGCGTGACCTGATCCCGATCAGAATCGTCGACTATTCCGACGGTGGCTTGTGCCTGTTGTCCCAGCAGGGATTCGCCCCTGGTGATCGGATGCTGATTGCCATCGCTACAAGTGAGCAGACCACCAGTCAGATCGTGGCTCGCTCGGAATGGATCGAGAAGTTGCAGCACTCGCATCGCATCGGCTGCTCCTTCCTCAAGCCGGACAGTTGTGCGCGGATCCGTCAGGCCGTTGAACACGGCCAACAGCCACAAAGTCGCAGGTCCGCAAGCCGTTCACTCGCCACGGGCGTGGGACTGGGGCTGGTCTGTGGATGGTCCTGGATGGTCTGGACCGACCGCTGGGACGCGGCGGTTCGAGCGGCACAGGTGCAGGCCGCTCGGCTGCAGAACGTCGATTCAAGCGAGATGCTGCGGCATGCAGAGTCGTGGCTCAACGCCCACTCACCCTTCAACCGCTAGCGAACCTGTGCCCGGCCGCCCAGCGGGGAACCGATCTCATCCCCGGGCAGCCTCGGCCTCTGCATCGGTATAAGCGGCCTTGGCCGATTGTGGCCGTTCCGGGAAGACATCTCCGGTCCGCTGAGCCCAGTCCTTCAGTTCGGCCACCAGCTCGCGCTGGATCGCGGCCGAGCCATTCTGTCCGGCGAGGTTTTCGGTTTCGAAGGGGTCGTTCTGCAAGTCGAACAGGTGTTCCACGTGATCGACGTCTCGGCGGACCGTCAACTTGTAACGATCGGTGACGAGCGATCGCCATGCTCCCTGCCGGACGTTTCGTTGCCGGTCATCAGGCCCGGCCGCCGCGTTCACCTTCCCTTCGACGTAGAGGGAATCCACACCCGGAGTCGGGCGATCCTCGAGAATTGTCCCGGCAAGATCACGGCCGGTACACGTCTGCGGGACTTCGAGGCCGCAAGCCGAGAGCATCGTCGGCATCAGGTCAATCGTGCTGACGAGGGTACGCACTGACTGCCCGGCTGTGATCCGCGCGGGCCAGCGTGCGATCAGGGGAACGTGAGCCGACTCCTCCTCGGGTTCACCCTTGCGATACTTGCCATGTGATCCGGCCAGTTCACCGTGGTCGGCCGTGAAGACCACGAGGGTGTTCTTGGAAAGAGCGTTCTCCTCGAGAAACGTCATCAGCCTGCCCATCTCATGATCGAGTGACTCGCACAATCCGTAGTAGCCGGCGAGGTCCCGGCGGGCCTGCTCCTGATGCTGCTCCGGAACGTTCGCACGTAGTCGGATGTCGGCCGGCTGATACCGGGCAAAGCTGGCCGGAGGCCGAAACGGTGTGTGCGGCGGTCCCCAGGAAAGGTAACAGCAGAACGGATGTTGCTGATGCTCGCGCATGAACCGCATCGCGAGATCCGTCTGCAGGGCAGGCTCATAGTAGGGTGACGGGCCTTCAACAAGCGAATCGGCGAGCGGTTGTCCCTTGTCGTCGAACCCCCAAGGATCGTGGTAGACGTGACCGCGGTTGAAGCCCTCGAACGTCTCGAATCCGCGTCGCCGCCAGCCCGGCGGAACGAAGCCGGGCTTGGCCGTTCCGTCCATGTGCCATTTTCCGATGTAGTGGGTTGCGTAACCGGCATCTCGAAAGAGCTCCGGCCAACAGACCTCTGCGGGGGGCAGCATCAGGTCATTGGCAATCATGCCGTTTTGATGCGAGAACCGTCCCGTCAGCAGACAGGAGCGGTTGGGCGTGCAGACCGGGTTGGCGGCGTATGTGCGCTGACAGACAGCTCCTTCCTCTGCCAGCCGATCGATGTGCGGAGTCCGCACGACCTCATCCGTACCGTGTCCGAACGCGCTGAACCGCCACTGGTCAGCGAGAATGAACAACAGGTTGGGCCGTGGGGCCGGCACGTCCGGTGGTGCCCCCGCCGCGGACCCCACCCGACCCCAGGGGATGCCTGCTGTCATGCCGACGGAAAAGCCAGTGTTTTTCAGAAAGCGACGGCGGCTAAGTTGCGACATGACGCTGGGCACTCCTTATCGACAGACGCTGGGGGTTCATCGCGTAGCCTGCTAAAGAGACAATGTAACCAAACCGAGCGAAACGGTAGCCCCCAAGACTGCCACTTTGGCACCAGCCAACAAACACCACCTTCAACCACGAGAGTGCCATAATGGCACTCCCTGCGGACACTTCGCCAGCAATGACCGACACCGGAAAATCACAAAACACACTCCTGATTGCACTTGTGAACAATATCGATGTTCGGCATCGGTGTTGCTCAAGTGAAGAAGGGGACTCTCAAAATTGACTTGGTGACAGGAATCTGACATGGCTTTTCGACCAGAAAAACTGACCGTTAAAGCTCAGGAAGCTGTCCAGCAGGCCCAGGCGATCGCCGAGGATGCCGGAAATCGACAGTTGGTCCCTCTGCATCTGCTTCAGGCACTGCTGTCGGAACCTGATGGTGTCCCTCGGCGCGATGACGAAAATCGGTGTGGGTCTCCCGCAGCTTGAGTCGATGGTGAGCGCGGAACTTTCTCGGCTGCCATCCTCTCAGGGCTCGAATCTCGAACTCACAGGCTCGGCGGAGATCATGAAGGTCTTCGGGGAGGCCCAGAAGCTGGCCGACTCCATGCAGGACGAATTCGTCTCGACGGAGCATCTGCTGCTGGCACTCACGAAGGTCGACGATGCGGCCAAGCGCCTGCTCGGCTTTGAGTGGGGTCGAGGAAGTCGGACATTCTTGAAGCCTTGAAGGCTGTCCGCGGCGGACACCGAGTCACCGACCAGCATCCTGAGGAGAAGTACCAGGCGCTGGAGCGTTACGGAAAGGACCTGGTCGATCTGGCGCGCCAGGGGAAGATCGATCCGGTGATTGGCCGGGATACCGAGATCCGCCGCGTCATCCAGGTGCTCTCCCGTCGTCGAAGAACAACCCGGTCCTCATTGGAGAACCCGGTGTCGGGAAAGACCGCGATCGTCGAAGGACTTGCCCATCGGATCGTGCTTGGTGACGTGCCTCGCCCCCTCCGCGACAAGCGGCGTGATCGCCCTCGACATGGGCGCCTTGATTGCCGGTGCGAAGTACCGGGGTGAGTTCGAAGACCGACTCAAGGCGGTTCTGAAGGACGTCGAACAGGCTCAGGGACAGATCATCCTGTTCATCGATGAGCTACACACGGTGGTCGGGGCCGGCAAGGCGGACGGGGCCATGGACGCGTCGAACCTGTTGAAGCCAGCTCTGGCGCGGGGCGAGCTCCACTGCATCGGGGCCACCACACTCGATGAGTATCGCAAGTATGTGGAGAAGGACGCCGCCCTGGAGCGACGCTTCCAGCCTGTGATGGTCGGCGAGCCGACCGTCGAGGACACCATCGCCATCCTGCGCGGGTTGAAGGAGCGCTACGAGAAGCACCACGGGATCAAGATCCGTGATGCGGCCCTGGACGCTGCTGCCACGCTCTCGTCTCGCTACATCTCCGACCGTTTCCTCCCCGACAAGGCGATCGATCTGGTCGATGAGGCCGCCGCGCGTGTCTCAATGGAGTTGCATTCGGTCCCGACGGAGATCGACGAGGTGCAGCGCCGAATGACGCGGCTCGAGATCGCGGCCCGACAACTGGCCGAAGAGGGTGAAGCCTCGGCCGCCAAGGAACGATCGGCGATTCAGGAAGAGATGCAGGCGCTGAAGCAGAAACTGGCCTCGCTCAACGAACAGTGGGAGGCAGAAAAGCTCGGACTCGGTGATGTGACGAACGTGCGCGCCGAACTGGAGCAGGTGGACCTGCGAGTATGGACAGTTGGAGGCCGCCATCCGGGACAAGCAGGCCGGCGGACTGCCGGTCGACGAGCAGGACTATCAGAAGCTGTTCGAGCTCGACCAGCGCCGCAAACAGTTGCGACGCCGCGTCGAGGAGGAAGAGTCGCAGCCGAGAACAGCCTGTCGAAGAGGCTGGCGAGCGAACCCGCCTGCTGCGGACAGAGGTCGGGCCCGACGAAATTGCGCAGGTCGTTTCTGCCTGGACGGGGGTCCCGGTGAGCCGGATGATGCAGACTGAGCGCGAGAAGCTGCTCAACATGGAGCAGGCGATCCATCGGCGGATGATTGATCAGGCCGAGGCGGTCACTGCCGTCGCCAACGCCGTCCGCCGGTCCCGGTCGGGGCTGCAGGACCAGCAACGTCCGATCGGCTCCTTCATCTTTCTGGGCCCGACGGGTGTCGGCAAGACCGAGTTGTGCAAGGCCCTCGCAGAGTTCCTGTTCGACGACGAGCGCAACATGGTGCGCATCGACATGAGCGAGTTCATGGAACAGCATAGCGTGGCCCGCCTCATCGGTGCCCCCCCGGGCTACGTCGGGTACGAGGAAGGGGGCCGGCTGACGGAAGCCGTGCGACGGCAACCCTATTCGGTGGTCCTGCTCGACGAAATCGAGAAGGCGCACCGCGACGTCTTCAATGTCCTGTTGCAGGTCCTGGACGATGGACGCCTCACGGACGGACAAGGCCGCACCGTCGACTTCTCGAATACGATCATCGTCATGACGTCGAACATCGGCAGCCAGGCAATCCTGGAACTGGCCGAGCAGGGGGACGATGAGCAGATCCGGGACACCTGTCTCGAAGCACTTCGCAGCCCGGTTCCTGCCGGAGTTCCTGAATCGCATCGACGAAGTGATCGTCTTCCATCCCCTCAGTCGGCAGGACCTCCGACAGATCGTCGACCTGCAGATCGCGCGGCTTGCGCGGCAGATGCAGGAACATGGTTACGACCTGGAGGTGAGCGACGATGCCCGGACGCTTCTGGCCAACGAAGGGTACGATCCGACGTACGGGGCCCGACCGCTCAAGCGCGTGATTCAAAACAGGCTGCAGAATGCCTTGGCCAACGCCATCCTCACCGGGGAGTTTCCCGAGGGCTCAACGATCCTCATCGACACACAGCACGGCGAGTTCACGTTCGCCCGCTCATAATGGTCACCAGAGGGCTGCACACGGCTGAAAACGACCGATTCGGCGGCGCTGATCATGCGAACTACTGGAGACTTTTGCTCCGGAATGTCACCGTTGCGATCTCCCACAACATCCCGAAGGCTTGGGAACTCCTGTCTCCCCGATTCGATCCCGCCCGCCGGCACAACACCGAACAACATTGATGGAGCGTCGCCTGGCTGTTAGACTCGCCAAGGTCGGCCGGGGACGTCCTGTCGGCATTCTCTCCTTTAGATAAGTCTGGAAACGACCGGCGTATGGGTACGAAGAAGTCCGGCAAGGGGCGACGCAAACTCGGTCGTCGTAAACGACGGAACCGCGCGAAGATCCGGCATCGCAAGGACTGATCCTTGGGGCGGCCTCAGCCACTCCGTCTCTGGCTATTGCCGGCGAGCCTTTCCTCGCCGGTTTTCAGTGTGCGCCCAGACCCCAGTGCTGTCGCAGTGGTTAGATGTGCCGGAGCACGTGACCGCGGCCCCTGTCTTGACAGTGCCTCGATGGTCGTTGAAGCTGTGGGGATCAACTCTGCAAGTCCTGTCCTCCAGCAGCGAGGTAACAGCGGTGAGTGCTGGCAGGTCTTCTGAATTCATCAGAACCGCGCATCCACCGATCTAACCGGTTCCTGTCTGTCGGAACTCTACAGTGTGTCTGCGTGTTGATCGCGCTGGTCAGTTTGGCACAAGCGGGCGGCGAACCCGCCCAGGCCGATGAAGAGTTGCTTCGGGAAGCGATCGCTCAAGCCGAGCTACAGCGAGAGGCGGCCACTCATCGGCTGAAGACGACGGAGACGAAACTGCAGCAACTGCAGGCGCAGCTCCGCCCGCTGCAGCATCAACTCGGCCAAGCCCGACAACATTTCGACGACTCCCAGCAGACCCGGCAGCAAGGCGAAGAGGGCGCCGAAGCAGCGACGGGGGGCGCATCGAATCCAGGGGGCGGCCCGCAGTCGGAAACGGCGCGCCACGCGGCCGGGGAACAACTCAAGTCACTGCGGCAGCGGATCAGCGCACTGACCGCAGAGATCGGCGCCACGCAAGCCCGGGTGGATCGCGCAGCAGCAAACGCCGTGGAGCTCACGGAGACGTGGGTGGCCCGGCAACAGCAAATGGCGTTGGTCCTGAAGCAGCGGGGCGAGTGGATTTCGTTTGCGAGCGACGTGGCTCCCATTCTGGCCTCCCGTTGTCTGGCGTGCCACGACGCCCGCACGGCCAAGGGCCAACTCAGCGTGAACTCGTATGCCGCGCTCCTGCGGGGGGGCGAGTCCGGGGCTGTGGTCGAACCGAGGAACGCTGCGGACTCTTTGCTCTGCCAGCTGATCGAAGACGGATCTATGCCCGAGGACGCCGACCCGCTCACCGAGTCGCAGGTCACGAAGATTCGCCAATGGGTGACCCTCGGTGCCACGCTGGACGCAGGAGTCGATGCGGAAGCGCCGCTGATCGGGATCATGCCCAAGCTGTCGCATCCGCCGGCCCCCGAGGCGTATCCTCGGCCGCTTCCGGTCACCGCTATCGCCATCAGTCCGGACGGAACGCAGTTCGCGACATCCGGATACCACGAGGTGCTGCTGTGGAACAGCGCCGACGCCAGACTCTTGCAGCGGATCGGCAACGTGGCGGAGCGGATCTACGACCTGGAGTTCCATCCGGATGGCCGGCGTCTGGCCGTTGCAGCGGGATCGCCAGGAAGACTGGGGGAAGTCAAGGTGATTGACGCCGTCGACGGGACGATGCTTGCGGATCTGGTCACGCTGGGCGATGTCGTCCTGGGCGTAGCCTTCAGCCCCGATGGTGATCAACTGGCCGCAGCCGCCGCAGACCGCACGATTCGACTGTTCGATGTGACGACTGGCGAACCGCAACACGTGATTGAAGATCATGCCGACTGGGTGATGAGTGTGGCCTTCTCACCAGACGGCACGAAGCTGGCGTCTGCCAGCCGAGACAAGACCGCCAAGGTGTTCGATACGAGTCTCGGCGAGGCGTTGCTGACCTTCAATGGGCATGGCGACATCGTGTACGACGTCGGTTTCCTGGCGGACGGCCAGCGCATGGTCAGTTGTGGACGGGACCGCAAGCTCCGTTTGTGGAACACCGAAACGGGCGATGAGCAGCGAGCGATGGCGGGATGGGAAGGAGACATACTCCAACTCGAGGTGCTCCCCGACGACCATGTGCTGGCTTGCAGCTCCGACCAGACCGTCCGTCGATTTAACGTCAGCGACGGCTCCCCTGTCCAGACCTACAACGGCCACCGGGACTGGGTCTATGCCATCGCAGCACATCCCGAATCCAGCAGACTCATTGCCGGCAGCTATAACGGAGAAGTTCGCATCTGGAATCTGGCGCGTGGAGAACTGCTGACCAGCCTGATGGCCGCGCCGGGCCTGAGCCTTGAGCCGCATCAATCCGCTCCGTAGTCTGGAGCCAGCCGGCTACCCGACTTTGCCCCCCACAGGCGCCGTCCGCCGTCGAAACGGAATGAACACCAAGGCCTGGGGCGAGCCTCGCAGACGGACCCTGTCACGGGAAGAGAGTGCGACCACATGGACTACGCCGCGAAGTTCGAGCAGGGGCTCACTTACGACGACTTCCTTCGGGACTATGGCAGCCCTGATCAGCGGACGCGCTGGAATGATGTCTCCCGGACTGTCGCGTTGACCAGCGAACAGGAGTCGCTCCTGAGGTCCTTCAGCCGCGAAATGCGCGTGCTTGTGATGGCGGGAACCTGGTGCGGGGATTGTGTCAACCAGTGCCCCATCTTCAAGCGCTTTGCCGACTTGACGGCGAGGATCCAGATTCGCTACTTCGATCGCGACGCCCACCCCGATCTGGCGGATGCGCTGGTCACGTGTGGGGCGGCCCGCGTGCCGACCGTCGTCTTCCTGAGCGAGGATGGCCACCTCTGCGGACGCCATGGCGATCGAACGCTGGCCAAGTACCGGCAGATGGCGGCCACACTGACCGGGGCCGCCTGTCCGACGGGCATCGCGGAACCAGCATCGCTGATGGCAGCGGTCGTCCAGGAATGGCTCGACGAGTTCGAACGGATCCAGTGGATGTTGAGAACGTCCACACGCCTGCGTCAACGACACGGTGACTGACTCGAGGTCCTGATCCCTACCCCAGCTTGAACCAACATTTCCAGGAGACCACGCATGCCACACACCGTTCTGAAAGCTGCCATCATTGCCGGACTGACTTCGGCGGCACTTGCGGCCGAAGAAGTCCGGCTGACGCAGGGTCCATCCACTGTAAAGGTGACCATCAACGACGAAGTCTTCACCGTTTACCAAACAGACCCGAAGTGGAAGAAGCCGTTCTTTCTCCCCGTGGCGGCTCCCGGTGGCATCGCAGCGCTGGCGAATCAGGTATCGAACCCGTCCGACGACGACAGGCCCGCGCACAAGGTGTTTGTCGCACAAGAGGGAGCCCAACTGCGGGTATTTGATCGCGAGGTTGCGACGGCCGCATTCGGTGAAGAACTCACTGTCACAGATGTTGAGGCCCCCTGGCTCTGGATCCCTGACCGGAACGGTTGGATTCACCAGCGGGACGTCATCCCAATGGAGGCTATGGTCGCCCGAATGATCGTGGAAGACCCGCCCGGCATCAAGGACCGCAAGGATCCCCTCTACTACGATCACCCGCACCACAAAGGCGTCTGGGCCTCGGTCGACGAAGTGAACGGGATCAAGTACTGGAACGAGGATGGCACCATCCGGAACGCCGACGTGGAGATCGTCCAGGACCGCGGAAACCCGGCGATTATGAAGGTCGTCAATCACTGGCTCGGTACCGACGGTGACCCCCTGCTCACCGAGGAAACCACGATCCGTATCTTTGCCGACCATACAATGGTCTATGACCTGGACTTCACACCCGCCGCCGATACCGTCACCTTCGAGGACACCAAGGAAGGCCTGTTCGGGATTCGACTTCCCAACAGCATGCGGGAATTTGTGGGTGGTGGTCCCGTCGTGAATGCCGATGGTCGGTCGGGAACGCAGGACTGCTGGGGCCGGACCTCGGCCTGGGTCGACTACTCCGGACCGGTCGGGCGCAGAGACTCGGCGTGGCGATCATGGACTCTCCTGGCAACTTCCGCCCGTCGCGGTATCATGTGCGCGACTACGGTCTGTTCAGCATCAGCCCGTTCGGCGAGAGCTCCTATACCAACGGCAGCAACGCGGCGGCTCCGGTCGTCCTCCAGCCCGGTGACCATTTGGCGCTGCGGTATGGGCTGTACGTCCATCGCGGCGACGCCGCCGAAGGTGGTGTGGCGAGTGCCTATGAGCGGTTCCTGAAGGTGCCACGTTGATGAGCCAGGGGCCAACGGCCGTGGGGATCGATGGTTCCACTGGAGGGAGCAGCCGCGATGACAACTTACCGTGTGCTCATCACCGACCATCCCTGGAATGACTGCGACATCGAGCGGCGGTTGCTGATGCCCAGCGGCGGCGAAGTGATCGATGCTCCTGCGGCCGATGAGGCCACGCTTGTCGATCTGGCCCGGCAAGCTGACGTGATCGCCACCTGCTGGGCCGAGGTGACGCCGGACGTCATTCGTGCAGCACCCGACTGTCGACTCATCGCGCGGCTGGGGATCGGGCTCGACAACATTGCGATCCCGACCGCAACCGAGTTAGGCATCCCGGTCACGAACATCCCCGATTACTGCGTCGAAGAAGTCGCCACGCATGCTCTGGCAATGTTGCTGGCCCTGGCCAGGGGCATCGGCTTCTTTCACCTGCGAACCAAGCGGGGGGAATACAACCTGCGGGCGGCTCCCGAATTGCGACGCCTCTCGGGGCAGACGCTGGGGTTGGTCGGCTTCGGCCGCACCGCACAGGCCTTGCGTGAGCGGGCCTTGGCGCTGGGACTGCAGGTTATCGCCCAGACCCCGTCCGGAAGGGACTTCGGGACCGGCTGCCCGATGGTGCCCTTCGAGGAATTGCTCACCCAGAGTGATTTCGTCTCACTGCATGCCCCCCTGAACTCCGGGACGCGGCATCTGATCGACGCAGCGGCTCTGGCCCGGATGAAGGACACGGCCTGTCTGATCAATACATCCCGGGGCGCCCTGGTGGATCAGGCGGCACTCTGGGAGGCCCTGCAGGGCGGGCGTCTGGGGGGCGCCGCCCTCGACGTCTTCGAACCGGAGCCTCCGGACCTGTCACAGCCGCTGTTTCGGGACGAACGCGTCATCGTCACGCCCCACGCTGCCTTCGTCTCCCGTGAGGCCTTGATTGAGTTGAGGAAACGTGTCGCGGGCCAGATTCTGGATGTGGTGGCGGGTCGGCGACCGGAGAACATCGTCAACCCCGAGGTCTGGGCGGCACCGGATGAGTGAACTATCATCCTCGTGTGCGGTTCAGGCCCGGCCCGCATGATTTTTCCCTCTCCCGACGACATCACCCCTCAGCTTCACATGGTTGATATTTCGCGTAATCCAACACGCTCCGTCCGCATCGGCTCGATCACGATCGGTGACGGATCGCCCATCGCCGTGCAGAGCATGACGGCGACTCACACTCAGAACATCCCCGCCACCGTGCAGCAGGTCAACCACCTCGTCAGCGCCGGTGCCGATGTTGTCCGCATCGCGGTCGACAGTCACAAGGATGCAGAGGCACTGGCCGAGGTCAGCCGTCAGACCACAGCCAACCTGTCGGTCGACCTGCAGGAGAACTATCGCCTGGCGGAGGAGGTGGCACCGTACGTGGCCAAGCTGCGGTACAATCCAGGACATCTCTACCATCACGAGCGCGAGAAGCCGTGGCAGGAGAAGGTGCGCTACCTCGCCGGCGTGGCCGAGGAACATGATTGTGCCATCCGCGTGGGAGTGAACTGCGGATCGGTCGATCCGGCCAAGAAGGCCAAGTACGAGCCCGACGATTCCCTCTCCCCGATGCTCGAGAGTGCACTCGACCACTGTGAGTTCCTGGATTCGCTCGGCTTCACGCGCTATTGCGTGTCGCTGAAGGACTCGGATCCACGACAGGTGATCGAGGTCAACACGCGCTTCGCTGCCGAGCGTCCTGACGTGCCGCTGCATCTGGGTGTCACGGAAGCCGGCATGCCACCCGACGGCATCATCAAGACGCGGATCGCCTTCGAACAGCTTGTCGGGCGCGGCATTGGTGACACGATTCGTGTTTCGCTGACGGTTCCCAATGACCGCAAGGACGAGGAGATTGCCGCGGGCCGGCAGATTCTCGCCGACATCGCCGCTGGCCGCGTGCGGACCGTGGTCGACTTCGGCCTGGACACGCTGAACATCATCAGTTGCCCGAGTTGCTCACGGGTCGAGAACGAGGCCTTCGTCGAACTGGCGGCACAGGTGAAGGAGATGACCGCCTACGCACAGGATCACGCGATCACGATTGCCGTCATGGGTTGCCGGGTGAACGGTCCCGGCGAGACGGACGACGCCGATCTCGGCCTCTGGTGCGGGCCGACGCACGTCAATCTGAAGAAGGGGCCCGAGTCCCTGGGGGCCTACCCGTACGACGAGATTCTGTCGCGACTGAAGACCGAGCTGGACCGCCTGATCGCGAGCGAGCCCGCGCCGAAACACTGAAGTTTCGGGTCCGCCTGCGGTCACATGGCCGACCTATGTCTTGCTCGCGGAGTGCAGACGGCGGGTCGCGCCCCAGAAGGCGTCGATGCTGGACAGCGGCTGAGTCACGTACGTATCCGAGCTGAGATCAACCGGCCGATTCAGTTCGCGACTGACGACCTGCTCGATTCTGTCGGGCGTCAACTCCTCGACCGGGACTTCGAACTGCTGCAGTTCGTGATCTGCGTCTGCTTCATTCACTCCGTAGCCACTCGGCGGGAGATAGATCGTGCCATTGCTGAAGTCGACCGCGAAGGCAATCACCCCCGGGACGAAGAACAACAGCAGGCCGATGCCGTCGAGGGCGACAACCGTCCAGTCGAGCTGACCGGCCGGCTGACCTCGGCATCCGGATAGAGAATTGTCCCGCAACCGGCGAGCGCAGCAGCCGAGCAACTGGCCGCGGAAGCCGCCATAAACCGGCGTCGTGAGAGTGAGCCACTCATAGATCGTGCGATCCCTTGTGACAACCATCGGAGGCAGTCGTAGCGACTCCACCGTGGCCACGCGACCCCGGCGGGGCGGGATCCTAAAACGCTGGTGGGCACCGCATCCAGAGCGGTTCCCCTTCCCGGGCGTTTTTGGGGTGTCGACCGGCAGGAGTTGCAGGTCGAAATCGGCCGAGCAGCACAAGGGACTTCGACACCCCATCGTCGCCCGCATGTCCACCGGGCCTGCCCTTCGCTTCCGGGAGACGCTTGCATGCCAGCCGACACGAGGGACCCGCGCATCCTGTGACCGGACGGGTGACGAAACCCTCAGCGGTCAGTACGATCACTGGTGAAGCAGCCGTCCGTCACCGGGGCGCTCGGCCGATGCCCTGAGGTTTCGTTGGGAAAGAATCTCGTGCAGAGGGTCCTCATCGTCGTGGGTGACGCGACCGAGACGGTCGACACGCTCTACCCTTACTATCGGTTGCAGGAGGATGGATTTCAGCCGGTGGTCGCCAGTACGGAGCGTCAGCGCTATCAGATGGTGCTGCATGAGGTGAAGCCGGGCTGGACCATCACCAAGGAGTGGGAGGGGTACACCATCGAAGCCACGGTCGCGTTTCGCGACATTGACCCGGCGGACTATCTGGGGATCTTTTTCAGCGGCGGTCGAGCCCCGGAGTACCTACGCTACGATCCTGACCTCGTGCGCATCACCCGACACTTCTTCGACAGCGCCAAGCCAATCGCCTCCGTCTGTCATGGGGTCGAGATCCCGGCCTACGCGGACTGTGTGCGAGGGCGTCGCATGGCCACGGTCCCCAAATGCCAGTTTGATCTCGAGGTGTGCGGCGGAATTTTTGTTAACGAGCCATGCGTGATCGACGGCAACCTCGTCAGCGGCCGGACTTTTCACGACCACGGCCACTACATGGGCCCCTGGATGCGCCTGCTCGTCGAGGCCCGAAAACGAATCGAGACGTCATCCTCGCCAGGATGACGTCGGACGTGAGAGCACCCGTCCGCTCGACACGACGACGACTGGACCGCTGACTTACGAGGCGCGATCGTTGGTGAACAGTTCGGCGATGACTTCTTCCAACGGCCGTTCCTGCACGCCGACGTCCTCGATGCTGTAGCGGGCCAACAGGGAAGTGAGAACCTCAGGAATCTGCTGACGGTCGACCTCGAGTTTGGCTCGGGGCGGACGCACCTCCATGACCGTGCCGTAGCGGCCGAGGTCCTCCGGAACGTCGGCACCGGCAAAGAGGAGTTGGACGATCTTGTGCCGGCTGAAGCGGTCGACGATCTCCGCGAGCGGACCGTCGTGCTTGAGTTCCCCCTCGTTGATGATGATCGTCCGCTGGCACAAGGCCTCAACGTCTTTCATGTAATGGCTGGTCAGCAGGACCGTGATCTGCTGCTCGGCCTGATAGTGCCTGAGGAACTCCTGCACCTTGCGTTGGGAAACGACGTCCAGCCCGATGGTCGGTTCGTCCAGCAGCAGCACCTCCGGAGAGTGCAACAGGGCCGCGATCAGCTCCATTCGCATTCGCTCGCCCAGTGAAAGCTCGCGGACCGGCTGGCTGACCAGCTTGCGGACCTCCAGGAGATCGACCAGTTCATCCATTCGGCGCTGATACTGGCTGGAGTCGATGCGATAGATCTCCTGGTGCAATCGAAAGGACTCCTGGGCAGGCAGGTCCCACCAGAGCTGGTTCTTCTGCCCCATCACCAGTGAAAAGCGGCGGCGGTAGGCGTGCTCACGCTTCCAGGGAACATGTCCGAGCACATGCGCTTCACCACCCGTCGGAAAGATCAATCCCGAGAGCAGTTTGAGGGTGGTCGTCTTTCCGGCTCCGTTGGGACCGAGAAACGCCACCATCTCGCCTTGGTTGATCTCAAAGCTGACGTCGCGGACGGCCTCCACCGTCTTGTACTCGCGTCGAAACAGTCCTGTGATCGACGCCAGCACCCCTTCGCGCTTGCGATAGACGCGATAAGTCTTCGACAGGTGCTGAACCTCGATCGCCGGCATGAGCGCATGGTAAGGCCGCCGTCGAGTGCGGTCGAGGCCGTCGAGAGAATCTGGCCTACGCAAAAGACCGGCCAAGCCACGGGGGCAGGACCGGTCTGAAATGGCGATTCTCGGCTGCGAAACGTGAGGACCGTGAGGTCAGACGGAGAAGCTGCTCCCACATCCGCAGGAGCGGGTGACATTCGGATTCTCGAAGGTGAACCCGCGCTTGTCGAGGCCGTCGTAATAGTCGATTGTCGTTCCATCGAGATACAGGTCGCTCTTCTTGTCGATCGCGACGGGCACGCCGTGCTGGTCCACCAGGTGGTCTTTGGTGGCATCAATACTGTCACTCGCATCGAACCCCAGTTTGTACTGAAAGCCACTGCAACCACCACCGACCACTCCGATGCGGAGAACCGTGCCCTCCGGCATGCTGGCATCGCTCATCGCACGCTTGACTTCGGCAGCCGCCTTCTCAGTGACAATGACCATCGGTCGCTTCTCTCCTGTAATGTGATCAATTCTCGTGGGCGCTTCCCCGACGGGACGGCCCATTATATCGGTTCCCCCCAGAAATCAACAAACCGAAATCTGTGATTACTGTCCTGTCGCCTGGGGTTGGTCGTCAAAAACGCCCCAGACGGCAGGCTTGCGGAAGTCGCGCGGCATGTTGTTCGGCGGCAGGTTCGGAAGGACCGCTGCCTCGGCATACTCGGCCAGTCGCCCTTTGAGTTCAGCCAGCCGCTCGGGAAAACGCGCCGACACTTCGATGGCCTCTCCCGGGTCGCTGGCGAGGTTGAACAGCTCGTAACTGTCCTGCGCAGGGGCTT
The DNA here is from genome assembly GCA_963715185.1 of uncultured Planctomycetaceae bacterium. Taxonomy (GTDB): domain Bacteria; phylum Planctomycetota; class Planctomycetia; order Planctomycetales; family Planctomycetaceae; genus CAVPPT01. The sequence continues at coordinate 269,507 of CAVQRG010000001.1, read as the reverse complement.
TGGTCGAATTTGCGGTGATGTCCCCGTTCCGGACCAGTTTCCAGTCCTCCACGCGCAGGGCCCCATGAAACGGGGTGGTATTGAGCAAAACCTCCCGTCGGGGCGATTCGGCCTGCCCCATGATGACGGGCCAGACATCGACTCCATCGAGGGGCTGAGGCTGTTCGAGCGACGCCCCGGCCAGACGCAGCAACGTCGGATACAGATCGACGACATGCATAAGGCCGCCGGCAATCTTTCCGGCCGGAATCGTCCCTGGCCAGTGAGCCAAGGCGGTCACGCGGACACCCCCCTCGTAAAGCGTCCCCTTGCCGTCGCGGAGCGGGCCATTGTTCGCTCCCAGGTTTTCGGGGCCCCCGTTGTCGGAATGGAACAGGATCAATGTCTGTGCTCGTACGTCCCGCTCATCCAGCGCTGCGACGACGGTCCCCACGGCATCGTCCAGAGCTGTCACCATGGCGGCGAACTGACGACGCTTGACGTCCTTGATGCCGGCATATCGCTGCAGGTATTCCTTCGGCGCCTGCAGGGGCGAATGGGGTGCATTGAAGGGAACGTAAAGAAACAGCGGGGCGGAGAAATCGTGCCCCGAGACAAGGCGAGCCGCCTCCTGACCGATCAACGTTGTCGTGTAACCGACCTCTTCGAGAGGCCGGTCATCCCGGTGCCAATCCAGAATGCCTTCCCGCAGATGGGTGAAGTAGTCCAGTGCTCCATTGTAGTGACCATACTGGTGGTCAAAGCCTCGAGCCAATGGCAGGTATTCGGGCTGGAAATGTCCCAGATGCCATTTGCCACACAAGGCAGTAACATAGCCGACCTCCCGCAGCGCCTGGGGCAGGGTTCGTTCGTCCAGGGGCAGTCCATGTTGCGCCCACGGCCTGACGACGCCACACTGCAATCCCAGCCGCATGGGATAGCGCCGGTCAGCAGCGCGCCCCGTGTCGGTGAACAGACTGGCTGAACATAGAACTGATCGAGCTGGGTACCCTCGGCGGCGAGACGATCCAGATGCGGAGTCGCGATCTCGCTGCCATGAAAGCCGACATCCTGCCATCCCAGGTCGTCGGCCAGAAACAGCACGATATTGGGTGCCGCGGCGGCACACGCGGTCTGTTCGAGGAGGAGCAGCGTGAGCGCAATGAGAAAGCCGCAGCAACGTGTCATGAGAGTCATCCGGAACACGGGTTCGAGTCGCTTCGGGAGCTGGGGCGAGGCGGTACCTCGCCCCCCCGTCGATCTTACGCGACCGAGCTGCCACCGCCAATGACACCCCGGTCAGGGCGCTGCTCCGTAGCGTCCTTCGGTCTTGTACAGCGGGAGATAGCGGTAGTAGACCTCGAGGCAGAGTGTCGAGATCGCGGTCGTATAGATCCGTCCGCCATAGGGCCCCCATTCGCCACGCGGCTCCCAACTCCCGGCGAAGGGACCTCGCTGTAGCTGCTCGGAAACCAGCAGGTCGCGAAGCGTACTGTTCCAGCGGTTCCACGGATCTCCACCATACTGAAACGTCGCCAGCGTGCCGTAATACCAGTAGTAGTGGTTCATCCGCTCACGGTCAGGCAGGTTCTGCATCAGGTAGGCGACCGCCTCGAGGCTGGCGGGCGTATCCCGGGCCAGCCCGAGCATCTGCTTGCAGAACAGCGCTTCGGCCGTCATGGTCGGAGACGGTTCATCGAAGTACCGGTAGGCGGCCAAGCCTCCATTGCGCCCTTTGGCTTGCTGCTGGAGGAATTCGATCAGCCGCGTCTTCGTGGTGTCCGGCACCTTGATGCCGCCAGTCTCCGCACTCTTCAGGGCCATGAACTGCCAACCAAAGATGCTCATATCCCCATACTCGTTGTCGACGAGGTACCGCCAGGAGCCGTCCCGGAGCTGCTGCCCCACGATGAAGTCGATCGCCCGCTGCAAAGGCTCACGGAGCAGACGACGCCCCTCCGGATCGGCCTCCATCGCGTAAGCCTCGGCCATGGCGAAAGCGGCCATGCCATGGCAGTACATCCCCGAGATATAGTCGGCCTGCCCGCCCAGGTATCCGCCGCTGTTCGTCTGGGCCGCCAGCCAGCGGCGCGTGATGACGTTGCGCCCTGTCCGACCCCCTGTTGCTGGATCAGCCACTGCAGCGCGCGGGCCACGACATCCGCATGCTCACCCTGGACATGGGTGTTTCCGGCCCCGAGAAACGCGAGGACGGCCAGTGCCGTCACGCCGGTATCTGCGTCGGCACCGGCGTTGGGCCGATCCCGATCGTCGAGACGTTCCGGAGCGGATCCCGCGGCGTACTGACTCGCATCCCAATACCCATCCGGATGCTGAGTGGCCGACAACCACCGCAGGGCCAGTTCGACCGCCTGCTCCGACTCTTCGGTCCCGCCGTACTGCCGAGTCGCGTTCTTCCGTTCTTCCCGTGTGCGCAGTTGATAGGTGGCGGGAACCTGCAGCTGCTCGTCGCGGCGAATCGCATCGAGATTCGGCTGTCGGAGGTTCGGCAGGTCGCGAGGTCGTGCATCATCGCTGTTCAGCCCGTCCAAGGCCGCGAGACTGCGATCCTCGACCGGACGCGGTGTCTGCGGCAGATTCGTGGGGCGCTCGCGGGTCGGCAGGGAGTCGTTCGGGCTGCTGAGCGTGCGGGGCGTTGATCGCGTGAACTGTGCCGAGGTCGGCGGCAGCGTCTCTCCACGGGCCTCGGCGGCGTTGTCGTCACTCCCGAGGGTGTCGAGCGGCAGGGCCGAAGGAACGGGACCTTGCCGGCTGCGAATCGCATCGGCCTCCTCCTGACGCTGGATCTCGGCCAGTTCCTGCTGAGGCAACGGGATCGACGAAACATCAGGCGCCGGGGCGTACTCAGGACGCACTCGATCCACCGCCCCACGCGGTGATGCACGCTCGACCTTCTCCAGCGAGGGGCTGGCTGCAGCGACATCGGCCCGCTCGCGAGACATCGAGGGGACCTGCACGTCGTCACGGCGAACCGTGTCGGGCTGGTCCACCTGCAGGGGGAGTACTGCCTGGGTCTGCTCGGGAGCCTCTGGTGCCACTCGCTGCTGATCCGGCAGCGCCGTCGGGATGTCGGGCAACGATGCCACGTCCGGACTCTGAAGGTCGTCCAGTTCGATCGGCTCGGGCCGCACTTCCGGCGCTTCGACGGGCAGAGGCTCCTCGGGCTTCACATCCGTCCGAGTCAGCTCCTCGACCTGTGTCTGCGTCAAGCGGTCCCACACGGGCGTGTTGCCGGAGATGGCCTCCGACGTGGTCTGATCGCTTTCGTAGATGATGGTCGTGATGCGGATCGGCTCATCGGGAGTCGGATCCAGAAAGTGCATCAGCCGCTGACGGTACTCGGGAATCAACGCGATCAGACCACAACCGAGCGAAAGGTGAACCGCCAGCGAGAAGAGCAGTGCCTTGCTCGAGACCTGTCGCTCGCCCCAGCGTGTGGCCAGCATGGTCAGAAAGTGGGCACCCGCCAGCACGAACCCGAGGCAGAGCGCAAGCCAGAACACCGGCTGGAGGATGCTCAGCAGCAGGCCGAACATCGACCAGACATGGCTCGACGGATCGAACGCGGCCAGTGTCATGGCGCAGCCTCCTCCATGCGATTGGCGAGTGACACGTTCGTGATCCCATGTCTCTGGCACACTGCCAGGACATCCATCACGTACTGGTACGCCACCTGGCCATCCCCGCGGATGAGCACCGCCTGATCGTCGTATCGGGCCTTCGCGTCCTGCAAGGCCTGTTGAATCTCGTCGAATGACAATTCCTGGGAACCCAGAAACATGCGACCATCACGCGCCACGTTCACCACCAGCTCATCCGGCAGTCCGGTCAAGGGCTGCGCCGCCGAAACCGTCGGCAACTCAATCTCATACTGGCGCTCGGCTTCCGTGAACTGCGTCCCCACCATGAAGAAGATCACCAACAAGAGGACGATATCGATCATCGGGGTCAGGTTGAGACCCGGTTCCTCGATCTGTTGCTGTTTAAAAGGCATGGCGTAAGCTGCGTCAGAAAGCGACACTTCAGCCGGAAACGGCCCCGAACGACGTACGGATCCCCCCCAGGGAACTGCGGAAGGAATCTCGGGCGGACGAGCCCCGGTTGTTCATCCCCCGTATTGTAACAACGGGAGACAGTCAGGGAGAGACCGATTGGCGGGAGGTGCTTTTGACGTGCCCGACCGACCTGTGCCACAATGCCCGGCACCAGTTGCGTTCCAGTGATCTTCCCCCGACCGGCCCCGGCAACGTGTGAGAAGCGAGTGAATTCGAATCCGAGCGTTCCCGAACCGCAGGCAGCATCAGCGTTCGAAGTCCTCAGACGCTGGGAAAGCCACATCGACGAGCAGATTGCCCAGCTTGACTCGCGACTGATCCAGATTCGCCGACACCTGCACGCCCATCCCGAACCGAGCCGCTCAGAGATTGAAACGTCGCGATACATCGCTGAGGTTCTCTCCGAGGCCGGCCTTGCCCCTCGTCTGTGTCGCGACGGCCTCGGTGTGATGGTGGACGCCACGCTCGGACGACCACCCGAGGATGCCCCCCTGATCGCACTGCGGGCCGACATCGATGCTCTGCGCATTCAGGATACCAAGACGGTCGAATACGCCTCGCAGAATCCGGGACTGTGTCATGCCTGCGGACACGACGCCCATACCACGATCGTCCTCGGTGCGGCGCTCTGTATGGCGGCGTCGCAGGGGCGCGGTGCACAGCCGGAACTGACTGAGTCACCAGCGTTGCAGGAGGGTGCCCGGTTGCGATTCCTGTTCCAACCCGCCGAAGAGACTTCGGACGGAGCCCGCTGGCTGGTCGAACAGGGGGCCGTCGACGATGTGTCGGCCATTCTCGGGATCCACGTCGATCCCGAGCGATCCCTGGGGACCGTCGGCTTGCGGTCCGGAACGCTCACGGCCAACTGCGACGAGATCCACATCGTGGTCGAAGGGATCGGTGGCCACTCCGCCCGACCCCATCACACGGACGATCCGATTGCTGCGGCGGCTCACCTGGTCTGTGCACTGTACCAGTTTCTGCCCCGCTCGATCGATTCGCGGCGACCGTCTGTGTTCAGCGTCGGCAAGATCGCCGGGGGCACGCTGCCGAACGTCATCCCGGATCGCGTGGAGATTCTGGGATCCTTGCGCACACTGGATCAACAGACGCGAGAGGAGGCCAAGCACCGGATCGAAGAGATCGTGCACGGCGCTCGCGAAACCAGTGGGACGACCATGCATCTCCGCTTTCTCACACCGATCGATGCCGTGCAAAACGATCCGCAGGTGACTCGTGCCCTGGAGGAAGCGTCCCGCCGCGTCGTGGGCCTGGGGGGACTGGACTTCATCGACCAGCCGAGCATGGGCGGGGAAGACTTCTCGGGATACCTCACGCGCGTGCCAGGCGCCCTGCTCCGGCTGGGCTGTGCCCCGCCTGGCTTTCAGGCGCCGTTCCTGCATGCACCGGATTTCGACGTCGACGAGCGGGTGTTCGGCGTCGGGTCGCGAATTCTGCTGCGGGCGGCCCTGTTGTTGTCCGCAGGCCTGGACCACCGGGAAGGCTCCGGGAACTACTCGATTTGACGACCTTGGCGAAAGTCGGCACAACTTCACGACAGCCAGTAGCAGATCAGGGAGATCTCGCATGTCGGCGCTCAGCTTCACGCGCAACGAACGTCCCACACTGGGCGTCGAAGTGGAACTGCAACTGGTCGACGCCGATTCGTTCGAGCTGACACCGGCGATCGAACGGATCCTGGCCGCGTTGCCCGAAGATCGCCTGGGATGCATCAAGCCTGAACTGATGCAGAGCTACCTCGAGATCAATACGGGCATCTGCGATTCCGTAAGCGATGTCCGCCGCGATCTCACGGGCACGCTCGATGTCCTGAACCATGTGGCCGACGGCCTTGGCGTTCGGCTGCTCTGGGCCGGCACGCATCCACTCTCGTCATGGCGCAGGCAGATCATCACCGTCAACGATCGCTATTACCAGCTTGTCGAACTGATGCAGGATGTCGCCCGACAGCTCGTCACCTTTGGTCTGCATGTGCATGTCGGTGTCGAATCAGGCGACAAGGCGGTCATGATCTGCGATCGAATGCTGCGGCATCTCCCCACCCTGCTGGCGCTGTCGGCCAATTCCCCGTTCTGGGAGTCGCGTCCCACCGGTCTGTGCTCCAATCGCTCGAAGATCATGGAGATGCTGCCGACGGCAGGCCTGCCCAACCAGATGCGCAATTGGAGCGAGTACGTCTGGCTCATCAACCACCTGAAAGATACGGGCTTCATCAACACGATTCGCGAGATCTGGTGGGACATTCGACCACACCACAACTTCGGCACCGTGGAGATCCGCATCTGTGATGTGCCGGCCAACCTCGATCAGGTCATCGCCCTGACGGCACTCGTCCAATGCCTGGTGGTCGCCATTTCCCGCCAGATTGACGAGGGGACTTATCAGTCGGAATACCACCCCATGATCGTGGCCCAGAACAAGTGGCGGGCCGCCCGCTACGGGTCCGAGGCACAGCTCGTCAACAGTGAGGATCATCGACAGTACAGCGTTCAGGAGACTTCAGACCGTCTGGTCGACAGGTTGCTGCCCGTGGCCGAAACGCTGGGATGCAGCAGCGAGCTGGAGCAGGTCCGCCTGCTCCCCAGCACAACCGGTGCCGAACAGCAATTGCGGTTCTACCGGGAGACCTTCAGTCGCAGAAAGGTCGTCGAGCGAATGATCGAAACCAATTCACACCGTTTCGCCTCCGTCGAGCCGCCGACTCACGGTCGTGGTGCCTCGGCCGAACGGGGACTGTCGCCGACTGTCCCGGAGGGCTGAGGCGGCAGCCGGAATTCCCGGGCCGTATCACTAAGAATGGTGGTATCGCCCGTGTTCTCCTGCAGTGGACGTCGCCGCAGGCTGACATCGACGTTCCCGAATCGCAGACGATCGCCATCCTTGAGCGGGACATCGCGATTCGTGATCCGCCGCCCATTCACGAACGTCCCGTTCGTGCTGCTGAGGTCCCGAACGAACAGAACCATGCCGACCTGTCTGAGTTCGGCATGCAACGCCGAGACCATCATCGACGGAATGGGCAGTTCCAGGTCAGGCCGGCGTCCGATCCGGAAGCACCGCGTCTGGATGCGGTGGCGCAGGTGAGGCTGTCCATGTTCGAACGCGCCCACCAACTCCCAGTAGATGGGGGCCTGTGACTGAACACGCGTTGTCGGCAGCGTTTCGGAGGTCATGGGACGATTTCCCTGCAAGTGCGGACATGTCCAGATTGGCCCCACAACCCATCCCTGGCTGTACAACCATAGGCCGCGTCTGCTGCCAGAATTTGCGGAATCCCGGCCAACTCCTGGTATTCTCGCCCGGAATGTGAGGGTTGCACGGCGTATTCGGGCTGCATCGACTGCGGGCTCGGGCGCCAAGAGGGTAGACGCCAGCTCGTCGATGAACAGAATGGTCACAGTTCACTCTGTGAGTGGCGCGGTGGCCGCTCGCACTCCGGTCAACCGTACTTCAAGCTTCGGCCCCCACCTCAAGGGTCGACCCGCACCGGTCGCAGCTACCCCCACTCACTGGCCTGGAGCTCCATGACCAAACCGAAGCCCCGAGGAAAGCGGTCACCGGAATCGTGGCGAGAGCTGCTGTTCCAGCGCAATCTGCCGCTGGAGACCGAAACGACACAGTTCCTGCTGGTGAGTGTGCTCGACTACCTGATGACCTACGTACTGCTGTACTATGGACACCTCGCCGGCAGTCCGCTCCAGCACGCGATCATCGAATCGAATCCGGTCGCGCGGTACTTCATCCATCACTGGGGACTGATCAAGGGGCTCCTGGGATTCAAACTGGGAATCGTACTGATGGTCTGTCTGATCACCCAGATCATCGCACGACGCCGACTGCAAACAGCGGCGTTCGTACTAAACCTCGGCACGGCGCTCACGGCCCTCGTGGTTCTGTACAGCCTGTGGCTGTTCGTTTCCACGTTACGCTGACGGGCCGCCCGACTCACGGGAGGATGCCAGGTGCCTTCGAGGGAGCAGCCCAGCATCGGGCGGACGCCCCTCTGACCATCCATCACGACACGCGGCTGTTCCCGGAGCCTGGGGCCCCAGGAGCAGCCGCGGACTCTTCAGAAGGACATGATGGCCGAGGGGATGACGTCAGCCGAAGTCGCTCCAGCACGGCGATCAGGATCGATCGCTTCCCAGCCCGTTCGCTGCGGATAGCGATAGTACTTGCCCCCGGGCAACGGAGCAGACCGCCCCAGGTCGACCTCATCGGGACTTGGAAGGATCTCCACAGTGGGCCGATTTGACCGTGCCGCTGGCACGACCGGGGCAAACTTCTGATCGGTCCCACTGCGCTGGGCCGGAATCCGACTCTTGCCCGGGGGGAGGCGAATCCCGAACAGACTGGCCCACGGTGACGGTTTGCGATCCGAATCCTGTGTCTGCGACTGCGACCCTGTCCGGATCGATGAACCACCAGTGCCACTGGCCGACCGGGACGAGATCGACGGCTCCCATCCGCCCGGCCTTTCGTCACTCCCCTGGATAGCTGAACCCAGTGACTCGCGAAGTTCACGTTCGCCCTGCTGCAGACTCTGATCGACAATCAGATCGGAGCGACCGGTCTCGGTCAACGCGGCCGCGACCTGGGATCGAGAGGTCCAGGCACCAGTGGACCACTGGCGGATGTCGGCGTAGGAATCCAGCAAGCCCTGTTCCGGCGTGCGCCGGACCATGAGCAACCCTTCCTCGGCCCGAATCAGATGATACTGCAGCGCGACATACATGCCGCCTGCGCCAAGCAATACGCCCGTCAGCACTGTCTTGAACTTCCCCATCGTGAGACTCCCCTCTGTAACAGCGTGGGTTGACGGCCCGAGTGGACATGTCACCTCCACCATAACCGCGCCGTTTGAGGCCGCTTTCGTCAAAGCGTGGAGATTCAGCAGCCGCCGGCAGATTCCGGGACGACCTGCAGAGCGATCGCTGCCAAGTGAGAAGTTCCCGCAGCTGCGCAACTCTGGTCAGCGGTTACACGAGGCGCGACCGGCCCTGTGTCGACCACGCCTGGTTTCGCGCAGCCGTGCAACCGATGAAGTGCGCGCGACGCGCGGAATCAGCTCGAACGTTCGGAACGTCCGTCGCCACGGCGCCCGGAACTTCGACGCGAGCCGCCATTGCGTCGCGACCGTCCGGGCTTTCCGCCGCTCGAGTCGCTGCCGCCGGGCTTCGACGCACGCGAACGCGAGTTGACGAGATAAGAGATCGCCTCTTCCCAGGTGGGCACACTGCGATAACGGCGCTGACGAGCCTCGTCGTCCGTCCCCTCCTCATCGCCGTCATCAACGTCCGCCTCGGCGTCCACGGAATCGGATTCCGCTTCTGCACTGGGAACGTCATCACCGGTCGGAGCGGGTTCGCGAGTGGCACTTTCCGACGAACGGCGTCCGCGACGCCCCCGTCGGCGTGGGCGTGACGACTTCTGACGCTGCGGTTTCTGTTCGACCTCGAGGTCCAGACCGGAACCGAAGCCGTCATCGTTTTCCTCAGCGTCCTCGGTCTCGGCAATCTCCGAAACCTCAGCGTCCTCGTCATCGGGAACCTGGGCGGTCGAATTCGATTCCTCCCGGTCCCGGGTCTCCGACGAATCCCTCGAGCGCGACGAGCGGCGCCCACCCCGACGACGGCGTCCGCGCCGCGGCTTCTCTGCACTCGGTTCGGTCGGCGCCTCTTCAGCCAGAGACGCAGATTCCGACGCATCCACCTCCAGCAGACCTGCCCCGAAATCGGGGTCTTCGACGAAGCCCTCCGGCTTCGGGGGCTTCGCCACTTCGCGCGGGGCATCGCGCTCGGGCCTTTGTTCGGCGCCCGCCCCGGCTTACGCTCGGGTGCCCGATCTGGCTTGCGCCCGGGCGGGCGATCTGGCTTGCGCTTGGACTCGCCCGCGAAAACGGAACGTTTCTTGCCCGAGGACCCTTCGGACGACTCGTCCCAATCCCAACCGGCGAGGGCATCCCAGTAATCGTCCTTCACGGCGTCCGACGCAACTTCAGTTAAGGACTCTGTTTCTGCGTCGAGGTCATCAGCATCATTGTCGTCGTCCACCTCATCGTCGTCGTCATCATCTGCATCGACGTCGTCCACATCTTCGACGAGATCATCAGCGAGGTCTTCGCGAGCACCGGCAGCAATCTCGTCCGGTTCAACCGACGCAGCGACTTCGGACTGCTCGGCCAGGTCGAAGTCCTCGACCTCGAACGGCTCATCGACATCCGGTTGACTCGTCAGGTCAATCCCCAGCAGGTCTTCAGCAAGCGATTCCCAGTCCTGATCGGACGGGTCGGGCGGGATGGGCGGTGTGCTCATACCGGCCAAAAGTAACGAGGGCCGAACACCCTTGCAAGCCATCCTGCAGGGGGACGATGAGCCGTACCAGTGCGGCCCGAAGTCCCTGGACAGCAGCGCCCTACTCGACTGTATCGGTCGATGTCTGCGAAACTCGCGACTGCAGTTGTTTCGCGGCAGTCAGCTTCTTGTACAGATCGGCCGGGTTCTCGTAGCCGTCAATGCGTCCGAGCAGATCGGCCTGAGGGCTCAGAATGATCGTACAAGGCAGCGATTCCACCTCGAGAATCTTTGCCACACGCGGATCCTTGTCGACGTCAATGTGCACCGGCACGAAGGTGCTGTTGATGTACTTCACCATCTGCGGGTTGGCAAGCGTCGACTTTTCCATCTTCTTGCAGAACGTGCACCACTCCGCGCCAAACACCAGCAACATGGGTTTCCCCTCACGGACGGCCACGGACCGGGCTGCGTGAATGTCCTTCTCCCAGTTGAGCTCCTCTGTCTTGCTGAACGGCCCAGCCGCACCGACATCCGCAGCCAGCCCCAGCAGACAGAAACCCCAGACCACCTGTCGCACAGTCAGCCGTCGCATGCAGGAACTCCCCGGAAACCGATTGATGAGCTTGGTACGGTTTCTGTTATCGGAGCCGGATGGCCTATCTGTGTGTGTGAATCCCTACAATCGCATGGAAAAGGCGGATGAGGCTCACTCGCCCGTTGGTGAGTACCCGGGAAATGCGCAAGGCGGGAAGACTTGTGAGGCTGCAAAGCCTGCAGACACACTTCAGATGGTCACTTCCGCCCGCGATGCAGCTCTCCAGCGACATGCGGGACGACTCAGCGCGTCCCGTCGTCTGAAGTTCCGCCTGCTTCGCCGGTGCCCCCAGACCTCGCATCCTCATCCGACGAATCGGCAGGAGGCTTCTCCGTGGGGGGCGCATTCCCTTCGTCACCTGGTGACTCGGCTCCCTTCTCTGTCGCGGGAGCCTCGGACGGCGGCTCTGCGCCATTCTTCTGGGAGGACTCGGGCTTCGCGGCCGCCGGTGCCTCACCGTCCGACCCTGGCTGTTCGGAATCGGACTTCATCTCTGAAGTGCCTGCCGGATCGCTCGCTTCAATGACAGGTGCTCCGACAGCAGGCGCTGTCTCCAGCGGTGTCATCGGTGACTCCGTCCCGGCGCTGTCGTCGGGCTGTTTCGCTTCGACGAGTTCTGCCCGCCCCACACGGATCTTGTCGAAGCTCTCAGCGGAAATCACGTAGTACCAGTCGGCGAACCGGGAGTTGAGCTCCTCAGCCCGCTCCTTTCCCTGTTTGAGGCTCTCCTCGAAGGCCTGCTGACGCTGCTGAAAGTCTGCCAGCTCGCGCTCGTACTGTTCCAGAGCCCGTTTGTACTCGTCGTCGGCGTCAGGCTTGGCGTCTGCACCTGCCGAATCCGCGTCAGCTGACTTGTCCGCCTCCGCAGCGGGCGCCGCGGACGACGGATCCCCGTTCTCAGTGGCTTCGTCGGGCGACTCCTTTACCGCTCTGCCAGACTCCTCCTTGCCGTCCTTGGGAGCCTCGCTGGTCCCGCTGTCCCCTGCCGCCGGTGGTGTGGGCTTTTGCGGTTCCGTGCCCGGCGAATTGAGCAGCGACTCATCGAAGTTGGCAGTGATGAACACATAGCGGCTCTTGGCCAACTCATCGTCAGCCGGTTCCCCATCTTCGGCCGCCGTTTCTTCCCCGGAATCGGTGTCGGCCGGCTTGTCTCCTGCTGGCTGAGCGACGGCGTCGTTCTTGCCCGTCTTTCCGATCTCGAGTTCCACATCGGTCCCGGTGAACACTTCACCGAAACGAAGCGTGTAGAGGACGCCGTCCGCGGTGCCGACCCGCACTTCGCCTTCATTGGAGACCAGTGCTCCCCGGGCGTCGATGAAGAAACCTCGCGACTGCAGATCCAGAAACGCCAGGGCATCCATCTGAATCGACCCCGAGCTTCTCAGGTCGGCGCTGAGCCCCGGAGGCTTCGGCCGCACACCGACGATCCGCAGGTCGTCCAGAGCACCGATGATCTGGTTGACCGTGCTGGTCTTGACCTCTTCCGTCTCCGGATTCAGCCCATTGAGTGTCCAGGGATCGGTGTCAGACTTACGGGTGAGCTCGCTGAGATCTCCCGGCACGAGCGTACCGCGGGACTCGTCGATTCGATACTGATCGATCTCGATCTCGCGCAGATCACCCCGAGTGATGTCGAGCAGATCGGGTTCGATCCAGTCGGCGAACTTTGTGGAGATATCAATGTTCAGCTCGGCCCGGTACGTGCGGTCCTCGTCTGCGGCGCGAACGTGATAGACATTCTCCTGATCCTCGACCGGCGAACCAACAATGAAGTCGGCCAGCGTATTCTCACCGGCCGCGAGTGTGATCCGGTCCCCGCGTCCCTCCGTACCGGTGACCGTTTCATCCAGCGGATCCAGGACTCCCAGCCGCTTGTGATCATCCTTCATCGTGCTTACGAGGGCACCGCGTCGAATCCCGATGACGGACGTCGCCGTCTTCGCCAGTCGATCCTCGCCATCCGCAGGATAATCGTGATGCGACGGTATCCGCCAATCCCCGTTCTTGAAGTCAACGTTGAAGACATCCACCTGGGCCGTCTCGTCGTTGAACGCCGCGACGCGCAACGAGGTGGCGTCGTTCGGATCCAGAAATTCCGGGAAGAACTCCCGACCTTCATCCGAGTATTCGGACAGCGATGCCGGACGGTTGGCCAGGTGCAGACCTGCGGCAGCGGCCACCGAGACCGCGGCAGCCCCTGCAAACATCAACGTGCGGGTGGATTGCGACATGACAACTCAGTTGGGTTCGTATGCTGAGGCCGCCGACTGCCGCCGCTGACCTCGATGGGATTCACTTCTTCGGAGTTTTACACCAGGCGGTCGGACGAGATGTTCTTCCGTTCATTCGCCAGCCGCATACTGACCACGATCAGCCCCACCAGAATGGCCGGCAACGGCGGAATGAGCACCGCCCACAACCACATCCGGTTTTCGATGGCCTTGGCCCCCCGGTCCGACTCCATCTTGGCCCGGCGGATCTCAGCATCCCGCTCCTGGTCGATCTGGCGCTGCTCCAGTTCCAATTGCCGCGTCCGATTCTGCTCGGCATTGGACAGCAGCCGCTGCTTCGTCATGCGGTCCAGCTGTGTGTCCTTCTCGATCTCCTCGACATCGGCGTCCAGCCGCGCGGACGGCATCCAGTTGCTCGCTGGCCTTGTCACGGGCCTCGATCTCCCGTTCGCTCCGCTGCTTGGTGTACCGATCCTTCTGCTCCTGGACGACGGTCAGGATCCGCTGCTCCGGTCGTCGCGTCCGCAGATCGGTGAACCGACTCTCACTGGCCAACACGTCGACCGCATTGAGCACGAAGACGACATTGTCAATGGGCAGGTTCAGGAACGTGTCCTCCCGAAGACGAAACGACTCGTTGGAGACGACATCGGTGTCCGCCACGAAGATGACGTTGACCCCGCCTGGATCCTTCGACTGAATGTGCATCGCCATCACATGGGCCTCAGCATCGGGAATGCGTGGCGGATTCCGGCTCAGATCGCGGCCGCCGAAGATGCCGGGGCGCGTAATCTGATCCCAGGTCAGGACGCCCGACTTCTCCTCACCGCTCCACAAGAGCGCCGTGAAGTTCATATTGCTGTCGCCCCGCTTCTGCAGGTGACCGGGCAGAAACATCAACATCTCTTTCAGCCCGCTGGTCACCGGGCTCTTGTCATTGAAGGCCGTCCCGCTGGCCGGGTGAATCCAGACCAGCTCCGGGGGAACATCAGGAAACTCTGGATGCGGATTGAACAGATCGAACAGCACCGTGCCCGGTTCCCAGACCAGGTCGAGTGTGTCCAGCAGCGACGTCAAACGTCCCCCGAATGCCTTCTCTTCGCTGGGTTGCTGCATCCCCATCATCCCGCCTCCGCGCGGAGGCTTGGGCATCAGCGGTGCCATGTTGACGCCACTGCCGTAGGTCGCCGGAAACGGATCGTCGAAGATCAGAGTCGGATGCCCGGCCTGCACATAGTCGACCAGGTTCCGAAGCTGCGGGTCGGTCAATGACGAGGGGAGCACGGCCAACAGCACATCCACTTCCTCTTCGATCGGCTGGTCGGCGCTGACGCTCTTGACGATGTACTGCTTCTTCAACTCGCTCACGATGCGCCACGCGGGGTCGGAACTGAAGGATTGCATGTTGAAGCCTCCCATCACGCGGGCATCTGTCTCCAGAATGCCGACCGTGAGCCGCTCCCCCTGCGAGACAGTCCCCAGCGAGCGGGCCAGTTCGTACTCGACGGCATCTCCGACGCCATAGAACGGTGTGACGACCTGGTCGAAGCCGCTCTTCGTGACCGTGCCCAGAAAGATCGATTTGCGGACGTACTTGCCCCCCGCCTCCTCGACGGTGACCGTCTGCGGGACAATCCCCCAGCGCTCGGCCGCCTCGGCCTCGGTACTGAAGGGTTCCACATCCACGTAGCGAACCTGAACGCGTGATCCCCCCATGCTGTCGAGTGAACGCAACAGGCCGACGAGCTTCTTGCGGATTCCTACATACTGCTGCGGCACCTCCTGCTCGGGGCTGAGAAAGGCCTCGATGGTCACGGGTCGGCTGCCGTCCATCGCCGAGACAATGTCTTTGGTCGTCTGGGACAGCGTGAAGACCCTCTCCGACGTCATGTCGATGCCACCACTCGCCTGCCCGACCATATAATTGGCACTGATCAACACGGCCGCCAGCGAGAGCGCTCGCAGGAGGAACTGCATCCCCATGTTGGTCCCCTGCTGTCCGCCAGCCCAATGCCGGCGTGCAATCATCACGGCATTGAGATACAGCATGAACGCCGTCAGCGAGAGAAAATACAACACGCCCTTCAGCGAGATCAGCCCGAGGCTGAATTCTGCCAGCCTCTCCCGCACGCTGAGTCCACGGAGCGCATCTCCCGGGAAGGGCAGCTGGTCAATGAAGACCGGGATGGCGCAGAACACCACGCCGAGCACGAACGCCACGGTAACGCTGCCGGTCAGCACGGAGGCAAACATCCCGCAGGCCAGCAGCGCCGCCCCGGCCAGCCAGTACCCCACATAGGTCGCGAAGATCACGCCCAGATCCGGGTCGCCGTAGTAGGCGAGCACAGCAACATGCGAGAGCGAGAACAGCAGCGTCGTGGTATAGACCGCGAGCGCCGCCAGGTACTTGCCGATGATAATCTCGAAGTCGCTGGCCGGGAGAGTGAACAGCAGCTCATCGGTCCCCATCTTCTTCTCATCCGCCCAGGTCGTCATCGTAATGGCGGGGATGAGAAACAACAGCAGATACGGGTACCAGTAGCTGAGCTGGTCCAGATTGGCGAGGTTGTTCGCGAAGAACCGCGCATTGAAGGCGGCGAAAGCGCCCGCAATCACGAACACCACAATGAACAAGTAACCCAGCATCCCCGAGAAGTAGCTGGCGACATTGCGTTTGAAAACCGCCAGAATCACGTTGCTGCGCATGGATGATCTGTTCCTTCGACGCTCGCTGATTTCTGTCTCTTGCCCGACGGGGCGGTCCGGACGGATTGGCGTCGTCAGACGCTGCCGTTGCCGCCTCCCGTCAACTCACGAAAGCGACGTTCCATTCCGCTCGCATCACTGCCCATCTCACCCGTGGCCCCATCGAAGACGATACGCCCCTTGTCGATGAGAATGACGCGACCACAAACGGCGCTCACCTCCGACAGGATATGGGTCGACAGCAAAATGGTCTTGGTCTGCCCCAGCCGCCGGATCAGTTCGCGGGCATGATGGGTCTGGTTCGGATCGAGTCCGCTGGTGGGCTCGTCCAGAATGAGAACATCTGGATCATGCAGCAGCGCCTGGGCCATCCCCACGCGCTGCCGAAACCCGCGGGAGAGCTTGCTGATCGATTTTCCCCATACACTGCGGAGGTCGCATTGTTCGGCCACGTAGTCCATCCGCTGGCGGAGCACCCCGCCCTTCAGCCCGCGGGCTTCTCCCATGTACTGCAGCAGGCCCTGAGGGGTCATTTCGTTGTAGAGCGGCCCGTTTTCCGGCAGGTAGCCGATCAGCTGGCTGGCGGGGAGCCGCTCCGTCAGAACGTCATGACCACCGATTCTGGCAGCCCCTTCGCTGGGGGACAGAAAGCCCGTCAACAACTTCATCGTGGTGCTCTTGCCGGCACCGTTGGGCCCGAGAAAGGCACAGACCTCTCCCCGCGGGACGGAGAAACTGACGTCCCGGGTCGCCGCAAACGGGCCATAGAACTTGCTCAACCCGAGGGCCTCGATCATCAGTGGAGCAGATGAGGGCGATGCCGATTTCGAGGAGTCGTGGCTGTTCATGGTTGTCGATTGTCCTTACTCACCGCGAGTCCATTGTTCCGCTCGGCCGGGTCCAATCGCCAAGGGACCCATCGAGTGATCAACCCCTCGGAGAAAGGCAGCATGGCCTGGCGGGCGAAACTCTCGGCGCACCATCCGCTGCCCGCGGAAAGCGATACCAGAATGCCTGAAGGTTCGCATGAGAAACGCATTCACAGTGTCTGGCGTGTCGAATTCCTTCAATTCAACCGGTCAAGACCGTGAACACAATGCCACACAGCCTCCAATACCGGGCGCCCACCGGAACACCCAATGACTCGTGGCAACCAGGCTCCAAGGGCCAGTTTCTTACGTCGGATCACCACTATTTAGCGGGACTTTTTCCGCCTGTCCAGCGAACGGCCGCCCATCAGCCCTCTTCCTGGGCGACGGGAGCCTGTGGCGGCTCTCGCCACTGGACCTTGTGCTTCTCGAACAGCTCACGACTCCAGTCCGTCCGATACTCACCGGACTTGGCCATCGCCAGCTTGCCGTAGTCGGTGAACTGGGCGGGCCCGAACAGCGGCTGGGTCAGAAACTCCTTGCGAAATCTCTCCGGGTCCCCCGAATCGCCGAGCCGCCTCTCGCCCACTTTGATGACATACACGTAGTCCTTGTCGAAGCTGTGCGCCACACCAACCTGACCCGGCTGAATTTCGTTGAACGCGACCTCCATGAACTCCTGACCGATCAGCCCGGGCACGCTCGGCAGCTCCGTCAGCCGGGGAGGCGGCGTGTTGAACGGATTGGTTGACAGTCGCGGGTCCGCGACTGTCAACCACGAAAAACTCGGGGGATGAATCACCGCCAGTTGCGGAGAGCCCTCTGCTCCCGAGACCGTCTCGTTCGCCAGCACGACACTCAACTCCTCGTCCGACCCGCGGACCTTTTTGGCAATCACTTCGGCTCGCGCCAAGGCCAACTCTTCCGCCTTCTGCAACCGCCAGGCGTCGACCACCTGCTGACGAATCTGCGGATCGCTCATGTCCTCGGGGAGGAAGGACTCCACATCCTCGATCTTCCAGTAGACGAACTGGCTGTCGGTCTGCGGGTCAACCGCCTTCTGGGCCCGATACAGTTCCTCGGGACCGGCCGTGAAGACCTGATTCACAACATCGGTGGTCGCACCGAATTTCGCATCCACCGCCGAGCCAATCGGATACTCCTCAGATCTCTGCAGTTCCATCGCGGACATCAAGGGAGTCTCCGCGTAATGGAGACCGCGCTCCTCCGCGAACTGCTTGAGTTTCGCTGTCGCCTGTTCGCGCGTGAGGTGCGTGGAGCTGTCCTCGGGCTCGTACATTCCCAGGCGCAAGCGTCTGCGTCATGTACTCGTCCACTTCATCGATGACCTCCTGCATGCGCAGCTCCGTTCGTTCCCGCAGCAGCATGTCGCGAATCTCGCTGCGCAGGTCGTCGTCGAGCGGCCGGGGACCAGGGATGATCACAGGAGTCTGGCTGTCCAGTGCCAGGGGAGCACCACCCTCCTTCGTCGCTTCAGGAGGTGCCGGGGGTCGGCCCGCATCTGAGTCCTTGGGCGCCGCTCCGGTCTGCGTCTGTTCCGCATCGACCCCGTCTTTCGCCGCAGGAGCCTCGACGGGCGTGGTCTGGGTTGCGGGCTCCGCATCGTCGAAGATCGCCACCATCTGCAACTGGCCCTCTTGTTCAAGTGGCCGCGTCGGCCTGACCGACGAGTCTCCCTCGACCTCGGGTTTGTCCGGATTCGCGGGCTTCTCCGACTCCGTCGGCGGGACCGACTCCTCCGACCCGGACGGACCGGGGTCGGCCTGACCAGCCGGCTCCTTGATCGGAGTTGCCTCCGCGGCGGGCATCGGCTGCTCGGCGGGTGCCGTCTCCGGCGTCAGGTCGGGCAGCATGGGGCCATTTTCGTTGGCCTCAGCCGCGGGCGCGTCGGAGGGGGTCGGCCTGTAATTCTCTTCGTAGTACTTCTCGATGTCCGCATCGGTGATCGGGTCGATACGACTCTCGATGTCCGTATAGACGGCCTCGACGAACGCGAGCTTGACCCGTCGCGGCTGGCGAAATCCAGGCCGGCCCTCTTCGGCCTGACCGTCTTCGTTGGTGTTCGGGAACGTCTTCTGGTACTTCGTAAACAAGCTGAGGAGCTCGCCTTCATCGGGCACGACCTGTTCATCCACGAACGCCTTGACGTCGATCGGAACAATGGCCGCATCCTGCTTCACGCGCATCTGCCGGTAGAATTCCCAGTAGGATTCCGGCGGGAGCGGAATGCCGCCGTACAGATACTGAGCGGTAATCCGCGCCCGCAGTTCGTCCTTCAGGACGCCGTACAGATCGGTCTCACTGACGCGCAATCGATTGCGGATCTCCCGTATTTCCGGGGCCCTGATCTGCTCACCGAAGACGGACTTGATGTACTCATTGACCGTGCTGTCGGTCACCGCCACCCCGAGACGATCGGCCTCGCGACGCAACAACTCACCAAGCACAACATCACGCCCGGCATCGGGACTGCCGAAGCCGAACGGTTGCGGACGCGGCACGAAGCCCTGCTGTTCTCCGGACGCGGCAAAGTACGCCTCCTGCAGGAAGCCATTGGCGACGGAGCGCCGGTACTGCAATTCGTTCATCTCCCGGGCATCGATGTTGCCGCTGTCGGCCAGCACCACATCCGGAGGTCCCCCTGCGAGATTGAAGCCCACGCCCAGGATCGCGCCGAGGATCAGTCCAACAACCCCATACTCAGACGACTTTCCCGACTGCAATCCCATCAGCCAGGCGACGGCGCCTACGATGCACGCGACGACCAGCACGATCAGGCCGGGGGGCATCGAACTGGGGTCCTGCACGGCGCCGAGAATGACGAAGGCGAACATCGCCAGACCGGTCAGGATGACCGTCAGCAGCTTCTGGTGCTTACGAAAGATGGCGAACGGGGATCTCATCCGTGGGTCCTCTGTGTTCTGTCAGCAACGATTGGTGTTGCAGTGTTGCGCGGGAATCACTCGTGTCAGTTCGCGACAACACACGAGCAGCAGTCATTCCGGGCGAAACGCCATGGCGACGCGGCTCGTGCGGCGGCGGTCAAAAAACTCCTGTTGGGGGTCTGTCTTGACTCGTCCACAGCAAGTGGGCTGACGGGCGACCTCTTGACAGACCTGCCGGGCATGCCTTAAGCCATCGGGCACGAGTTGCGGTGGCATCCCTCCACCCGGCAGATGGCCGTCGGCATTGTAGCTGCGGCGTTAAACCAGACAACCCCAACGCTTTCAGTCACGGAATCGACCATTGGCTGCCCAAAAAGAAAGGCCTCGTCATCGTCGAGTCGCCCGCCAAGGCCAAGAAGATTGGCGGGTATCTCGGTGGTGACTATGTCGTCCGCGCCAGCATGGGGCACGTCCGGGATCTCCCCGCCAAGGCGGCCGATATCCCCGAGAAACTCAAGGGGGAACGCTGGAGCAATCTCGGCGTGAACGTCCAGGAGGCCTTTGCTCCGCTGTATATCGTCCCCAGCGAAAAGCGCAAGGTCGTCAAGGAACTGAAGGACGCACTGAAGGACGCCGACGAACTCATTATCGCGACCGACGAAGACCGCGAGGGGGAATCGATCGGCTGGCATCTCATGGAGTTGCTCAACCCCAAGGTGCCGGTCAAGCGCATGGTGTTCTCCGAGATCACCAAGAAGGCGATTCTCGAGGCCCTCGATCATCCGAGAGACCTCGACATGGACCTCGTGAAGGCCCAGGAAACACGTCGCGTACTCGACCGGCTGTACGGCTATACACTCAGCCCGTTGTTGTGGAAGAAGATCAAGCCCAAGCTCTCCGCCGGCCGTGTTCAAAGTGTCGCAGTCCGTGTCCTGGTGCAGCGGGAACTGGAGCGACTGGCCTTTCGCAGCGGAACATACTGGGACCTGAAGGCAGAGCTCGAGACGTCGCAACAGGCGAGATTCTCCGCCCAGTTGGTCAGTGTCGACGGCAAGCGCATCGCGACCGGCAAGGATTTTGACGAGCACACCGGCCAGATTGCTGCCGGAACTGATGTTCGACTCCTCAATGAGGACGATGCCCGCGGGCTGGAGAAGAGACTGCGCGAGGCGAGTTGGACGGTCAGCCGCATCGAGCATCGCGACCAGACGCGACGCCCGGCCCCGCCCTTCACCACCAGCACGCTGCAGCAGGAAGCCAACCGCAAACTGAACATGTCGGCCCGCCAGGCGATGCAGACCGCACAACGGCTGTACGAAGAGGGCCTGATCACCTACATGCGAACCGACAGCGTCACGCTGTCCCAGGAAGCGCTGGATGCGTCGCGCCGCCGGATCAAGGCTGACTACGGCGAACAATACCTCGCCCCCGGCCCACGCCAGTTCACCTCCAAGACCAAGAATGCCCAGGAGGCCCACGAAGCCATTCGCCCAGCCGGCGACGAGATGAAGACGGCCAAGGAGCTCGGGCTCTCCGGCGGCGAGGCGCGCCTCTACGAGATGATCTGGAAGCGGACCATGGCTTCTCAGATGGCCGAGGCTCAGTTGCGGTTCGATACCGTCACAATCATGGTCGACGACGTCGAGTTTCGTGCGACGGGCCGGCATGTGCTGTTTCCCGGTTTCTTCAAGGTGTATGTGGAGGGGAGCGACGATCCGGAGGCACCTCACGAAGAGGAGGAGTCGGCCCTGCCCCCGCTGAGCGAGCAGGAACGCCTCTCGTGCAGCGAACTGGAAGCGATCGCCCACGAAACCAAGCCTCCGGCGCGGTACACGGAGGCCACGCTCGTCCGCAAACTCGAACAGGAGGGCGTGGGCCGACCCAGTACGTACGCCAGCATCATCAGCACCATTCAGGATCGCGGCTATGTCCGCAAGGGTGGCAATCAACTCATCCCGACCTTTACGGCGCTCGCGGTCACGCGATTGCTCGAGGACTACTTTCCCAACCTTGTGGACATGAAGTTCACCGCCCAGATGGAGCAGTCACTCGACGACATCTCGAATGGTGAAGGGGATCGCCTGCCCTATCTCGAAGGGTTCTATTGCGGACAGACAGGTCTCGAGGAGCAGGTCCGCTCTCACGAGGCAGAGATCGACCCGAGGGCAGCGTGCACCATTCGGCTCGAGGGGCTGGAGTCCGAGGTCCGGGTTGGCCGCTTCGGCCCGTTTCTCGAGAAGCAGAACAACGGCGAGCGAGTGACCGCGGGTCTCCCCGATGATCTCGCCCCCGCGGACATCACGAACGAAACCGCTGAAAGACTCATCGAGGAGAAGCAGCGAGGCCCCAAAGCGCTGGGTATGCACCCGGACGACGGGGTCCCCATCTATGTCCTCCGCGGCCCCTTCGGCCCCTATCTGCAACTGGGCGATGTCACAGAGGAACAACCCAAACCCAAACGCTCGAGCATTCCGAACAACCACGACCCCGACGCACTCGATCTCGATACGGCCCTCAGGCTGCTCGAACTCCCGCGACGCATCGGACATCACCCGGAGGATGGCAAGGTCGTCAACGTCGGCATGGGGAGGTTCGGCCCCTATGTGCTGCACGCCAAGAAGTACGGCAACTTTGACAAGAAGACGCATACCTTCGAGACCGACAACGGTCGAGTCGTCGACGTACTGTCCGTCGACATGGATGCTGCCCTGGAAATGCTCGCGAAGAGCAAGTCACGGGCCAAGGCCGAGCCGCTCCGCGTGCTGGGGAAACACCCCGACGATGACGCTCCGGTCGAGATCTACGAGGGGAAATACGGCCCCTACGTGAAGCATGGGAAGGTCAATGCGACGATCCCGAAGGAGACGGATCCCAACGAGGTGACACTGGAGCACGCCCTCCCCTGGCTCGAAGCCAAGGCCGCGAAACAGGGAGGCCGTAAGAAGGCGACCGCCAGCAAGTCCCCTGCCAAGAAGGCGAAGGCAGCCTCCCCCAAACGCGCACCTGCCAAGAAGTCTGCCGCGAATAAGACGTCGACCAAGCGCAAGGCAGACTAGACGGCGACAGCGGACTGCCGGCTTGTTGTGGAAAGCTCTCGCCGAAACGGGGAGCGGCCCCTCGAGCGCATGCCCCCCACCCTCTGCGGAGCTTCCCACTCACCACTGGCCCCCGCCTGGCCCTGGTTGGTCAGTGCGGACCCGTCGAGTATAAGTGACGTCCCAGCGGGAGACTTTGACGATTCACGTTCACGGCTGAAACTGAGGGCATCAATGACACCAGCAAGCCAGTTCGGAGGCTGCGTCGGCATCGTCGCTATGCTGGTCGCTGCGGCGGCAACGGCGGCGGCAGAACCCGACACGATCGCCACCGGCACGGCCCTGGCGGAACTCGGAGCAACGCCTCCTGCACCTCCCGCCGGCTACGCCACGGCAGGCGAAGTCATGCAGGCGCTCCAGCGGGGGCAGGTCCGCATCGTCAATCTGCTCGCCCCGACACCTGAAGGCATCTCGGTCGAAGCCAACATCGAATATGGCCGGGCGGGAGACCGACCTTTGGTGCTTGACCTCTATCGTCCCAAGGGGCTGAGGCAGCCCGTCCCCGGACTGGTGTTTGTTCATGGCGGCGGCTGGAAAGGGGGCAGCAAGTCCGACTACCGCATCTACGGTGAGATGTTTGCCCAGCGGGGCTATGTGGTGGCGAGCGTCGAGTACCGCCTGTCCGATGAAGCGAAGTACCCGGCGGCTGTCCACGATGTGAAGGCTGCCGTCCGCTGGATGCGGGCCAACGCCGAAACTCTCCAGGTGATTCCCGATCGTATCGGCATCGCAGGAGGATCCGCCGGCGGACATCTGGCGATGATGATCGGCTACTCGTCTGATGTCCCCGAGCT
Organism: uncultured Planctomycetaceae bacterium; assembly: GCA_963715185.1. Taxonomy (GTDB): domain Bacteria; phylum Planctomycetota; class Planctomycetia; order Planctomycetales; family Planctomycetaceae; genus CAVPPT01. The sequence continues at coordinate 245,939 of CAVQRG010000001.1, read as the reverse complement.
TGACGGAGACTGCGGGCACGCCGGAGTCAGTAGTGCCGTCCAGGCGGTTGTGGACATCTACGGCCCGGCCGATCTGACGACCGATTTCGTGCCAAGGACGCCTCCGCGGCAGGCGTGACCGCCCGCTTTCTCGGGGCACCTTATGCGGAGCAACCGGACCTGTACCGATCGGCCTCGCCGATCGAGTATGTGTCGCCCGGCGACCCGCCGACGCTCATTCTGCACGGAACGGTGGACGATGTCGTTCCTGTCGGACAGTCCGATCTGCTGGCCGCGAAGCTCGCGCAGGCCAACATCCCCTACATTTACGACCGCCTCCCCGGGTGGCCACACGCCATGGACCTTTCGCAGGACGTCAACGACCGCTGCGTCTGGTTCATGGAACGATTCTTTGATCGGTATCTGAAGCAGCCGCGCTGATGCCACGATCGCCGGTGCGCGTGGACTCCGGAAGCGTGAACCCGGACAGACGTTGCCCGGCCCCATCACCATCAGCAATCTGCCTCGTACAGCACGGGTGAATGGCCACGGATGGGCCATGGTCGTCGTTTCCGTTGGTCGTTTGGGGGCACAGGGCGGGCGGACTCTGGTGGCGCCCGTCGTTCTGGACTTGGACGATGTCGATTCGCGTTAACAATCTGCAGTTGCCCGTGGAGGCGCCGGAGGCGTCGCTGGGGACCGTGCTGGCCAGGCGACTCGGTGTTCAGGAATCTGACCTGCGCTCGTGGCGCATTCTGCGGAAGAGCCTGGACGCCCGGTCGAGGCACGACCTGAAGTTCGTTTATTCAGCAGTGGTTGATCTGCCGGAGGAATCGCGTGCACTGCAGTCACTCGACCGGACCGGCGATCTGCAGTCTTTTCATTCTGAGAACTTTGACAATCCGCCGGATGGGTCACAGCCTCTGGAGCAGCGACCGGTCATTGTCGGCTCTGGCCCCGCCGGCCTGCTGGCCGCGCATTACCTCGCCCTCCGCGGATACCGCCCACTGATCATCGAACGGGGCAAGGCCGTCAAGGAACGTGTCAGCGCCATTCGCACCTTCGACACCGGCGGCCCTCACGACCCGGAGAACAACTATCTGTTTGGCGAGGGAGGAGCCGGCTGCTTCTCGGATGGGAAGCTCACCTGCCGGATGAGCGGGCCGGATGTCGACTGGGTGCTCCGCGCGTTCGTGGACTGTGGCGGGCGAGAGTCACTGACGTACGAGCACCGCCCGCATCTCGGCAGCAACAAGCTGCCGATGATCTGTCGCAACTTCCGTCGAAAGATCGAAGCCGCGGGTGGGGAGTTCCGTTTCGATTGCAAGGTCGAGGGCCTCGACATCACCAACGGCGTGATGTGCGGCGTGAACACCTCCAGCGGGCGTGTCCCCTGCTCGCGGGTCATTCTCGGCATTGGCCACTCGGCCCGGGACACGTACCGCATGCTGTACGACCTGGGGATTCCCCTGCAGGCCAAGGCCTTCCAACTTGGCTTGCGCATCGAACAACCACAATGCCAGGTCAACACCCGAAAGTACGGGAAGCCGGAGTACCTCGAACTGTTGGGAGCGGCCGACTACACGCTCGTCGCCAAGGGCCACCGCGACCTGTACACCTTCTGTATGTGTGCGGGGGGCCTGGTGATCCCGAGCATCTCGGAGCCCGATCAGTTCTGCACCAATGGCATGAGCAATTCCCGCCACGACACACCGTTCGCCAACAGTGGACTGATGGTGACGATCGAACCTCATGAATTCGGCAGTGATCATCCGCTGGCGGGGGTCGAACTGCAGCGACGCTACGAGGCCGAGGCTTTCCGTCTCGGACGCGGCGAGTACCTGGCACCGATCCAGTGGGTCCGCGACTTCCTCAGGCAGAAGCCCTCGGGGGCGACGGCGCTGCCCGGCGGTGGTGATGCCATCCCGTCGTCGTATCAGCGTGGCGTCGTGCCCGCCGATCTCCATTCGCTGCTGCCCCCGCCGATTCTGCGGGCCATTCACGAGGGATTGCCGAAGATGGACGAGCGCTGGCGGGGAGAATTCACACAGCACGCCACGCTGACCGGCCCGGAGATGCGCGGGAGCTCCCCGGTGCGTATCGATCGTGATCCCGACACTCGAGAGGTCCCAGGCGTCGGGGGCCTGTATCCGGTCGGTGAAGGTGCCGGGTATGCCGGGGGCATTGTCAGCGCCGCGGTCGACGGTTTGCGATCTGCACGGGAGATCGTCCGCCGGTACGCCCCCCTGGTCCCCACATAGCGGGCGGGAGGTGGACTGGTCTCGTCACGCCCCGGCCGTCAGATCGCGCCCTCACGACGACTGCGGATTCGAATCCCGCGCGGGAACCTGTTACGCTGCCGACTCGGTTCCCCTGCCCTGACCGGATCCCTTCCATGCCTGCGCTCTGTCTTCGGATGTTCTTCATGGGCCTGCTCCTCACCGGCTTCGTCTCCGGCTTCGCGTCAGCAGCCGAGGTCTCCTCGCCCCGACATGCCGTCGTTGCTGCCGACAACAATCGGCTCGTTCGCTTCGACAAGGAGGGACGGGTTGTGTGGGAATACAACGATGTCAAGTCGGTCCATGGCATCCAGCAACTGTCCAATGGAAACCTGCTCACGCAGCAGGGTTGGGGCCGTATCGTGGAAGTCACACCGGACAAGCACATCGCCTGGTCTTACGACTCTGCGTCGCGCAACGGCAACGCGGGGCGTGCGCTGGAAGTGCATGCCTTTCAGCGTCTCCCGAACGACCTGACGATGATCGTGGAGAACGGGATCGGTCGCGTGATCGACGTCGACTCTGAGGGGCAAATCGACCACATGTTCTCTTATCAGGTCACCTCTCCCAGTCCGCATCGTGATGTGCGACAGGCGCATCGACTGGCGAGCGGCAACACGCTGGTCTGCCACGAAGAGGAAGGACGGGTCACCGAATACTCTCCCGGGGGAGACATCGTCTGGGACTACCGCGTGCCGCTCTTCGGCAAGCCTCCCCAGCGGGGGCACGGCCCCGAAGCGTGGGGCAACCAGGTCTTCAACGCCCTTCGTCTGCCCAATGGCCACACCCTGATCGCCACCGGCAACGGTCACTCCGTGATTGAAGTCACCGCGGACGGAGACATCACCTGGGCCTTACGCCAGCACGACCTGCCAGGCATCACCCTGGCCTGGACCACGGCCCTCGAGGTCCTGCCGGATGGCAACATCCTGATCGGCAACTGTCACGCCGGCCCGGAGAACCCCCAGTTCATCGAGGTCACGCGGGACAAGGAAGTGGCCTGGACGTTTAGGGACTTCGAGATCCTCGGGAACTCCACAGCCGCGATCGCCACAGTCGGCGTCAAAGACGTTCTGCGTTGATGCAGCGTTCCGATTTGGTCCGCCACAGGATGGCCCGTGGCGGCAGTCACGGCGACTGGCTCACGTTGCCGCGATGTTAATGTAGGCGTGCACGTGCGGCGCACCTCGGAAGTGCCACACGAAGGACGGCCCCTCGATCCGCCAGATGTCCCAGACCCGATCGTCGTTGAGATCCCCCTGCTGGTAGAAGGCCATGTGGAGCGCCCCGACACCGCCGGACGCTGCCAGCACTTCCATGACCTCATCGACATCTTCCGGCCGGTAAGGTGCGAGTAGAACGCGCAGCGTCCGCGCGACCAGTTCCTGCTGATCGTCGCTGAGCTCACCGACGGGAATCCCGTGAAACTTGCCCGCGGCACCCTGCAGGCGAACGGCTGCCTCCTGCGGGGCTTTCGCTACCAGCGCCCGCCGGGCCTGCGGCTCATCGAGCGCCTTAAAGACCTCGTTGGCGGCCTGCGTCTGGTAATGGAACAGGTTCTCCTGGGGGTCCTCCTCGCCATGACCGTACACAATCGGGCCCCCGAAGGCGGCCTTGTCGACCGTGTTGCCATCGGCGCGCAGTGTGAGGTGCCGACCGGTCAGCTCCCACTCGAACGGACCTCCCCCCGGAGTACCGAAGATCGCCGTGCTGTAGTAGTTGATGCCGCCGTCGTCGTACTCCATCTGCTTGAGGAGGCGCTCATAGCCGTCCTCGGAGGTAACTCCTTTAACAATCTCGGTCATCAGCGCCCGCTGCTCGTCAGAATAGAAATCGTCGCCGATCGTCGGTTCCGTCACATGCCAGTTGGCGTTGATCTTGCGGCGCAGTTCGTGATTGATGGGGAAGCAGATCCTGTCTCGCTGGGCCTGCGTGAGGGAGTTGTAGAACCGTCCGACAGCCGTTTCGGCCGCGCTCTGAGCGGTGGGGGCGGCATACAGCCCGGACGATGGGATGAACAGCGGCGAAACCGCGCCCACGACCGCCACACCTCCTGCCGCTCTCAGAAAGTCGCGTCGAGTGAAATCGGATTCGCAGTCGCGGCAGTTGTGGCGGGATGTCTTCGACATCGGGGACCTCCTGAGTGATGAGGGGACACGGAGAGTCGGGCAGTGCGGGAGCGCAACACCGGCCCCGGCGTTACACATCCACGTCCTTATTGATACCGCTCGCCGGCAGATCTGTCCACAAACTCAGCGGAACTTCACGCAGACTGGCGCCGCGACGTTGCGCGAGATGCCTGTGGGCGACAACTCACCCGACTCCGGATCGATTGCCAGCACGACGACGTTATCCGTCTCCTGATTGGCGACCAGCAGGAACCGTCCTGTCGGATCGATCGCGAAGTTTCGCGGGATCCGCCCCTCAGTCGACTGATGCTGGACCGGCGTCAGCCGGCCCGTGGTCTCATCGACGCGGAACACCGCAATCGAGTTGTGGCCGCGGTTCGAGCAGTAAACGAAGCGGCCGCTGGGGTGGACCTGGACTTCCGCCGTGCTGTTCTTGCCGTCAAATCCCTCGGGCAAGGTGCTGACCGCCTGCGTCCCGAACAATGCGCCCTCCTGTGGATGATACAGCAGGGCCACCACTTCAGACGTCAACTCAGAGTTCGCATACGCGAACTGCCCCCCGGGGTGAAACGCGAAGTGTCGCGGACCGCTGCCCGGTTTGACGGAAGTCGACGGGGGTTCATTTGTGGTCAGCTCGCCGCGGTCGGCATCGAAGCGATAGACAAGGACCTTGTCCAGCCCCAGATCACAGGCCACCGCAAAGTCGTTGGACTGAGCCACGTTGATGGAATGGGCGTGCGGGCCTTCCTGTCGTTGCGGGTTGACGCTGTTGCCGCTGTGCTGGATCAGACAGCTTGCGGGCACGAGCGATCCATCGTCGTCAATCGGAAGCACACAGATGCTGCCGCCGGAATAGTTCGCCACCAGCACATTCTGGCCGCTGTTGTCGACAGTCAGATAACAGGGGGCTGCACCACCGGAACCCTGGCTGTTCAGCGGGGTCAGCGCACCCGTCTCTGCGGTGACGGCAAAGGCCGTGACACCACCCCCCGGCTGATCCTGAAACTCGGCATCCTCGCTGACCGCGTACAGAAACGGTCGCGTGGGATGCAGCGTCAGGAAAGAGGGATTCGACACCTCCGCGACCAGCTCCGCCTCGGAGAGGGCGCCGGTCTCGGGATCGAAGTCGCTGCGATAAATTCCCCGGCTCGCCCCTTTAGTGTACGTCCCGAAGTAAACATGCATCGCGGTGGAATCCCTTGCGTTCGGCTGGCCGAGAGTGTGCAGGCGCCTCGCCTTGCCGGCCTGTTACTGGTGTGGCTGTTGTGAGTCGACGCCGGTCTCGCTTCGATCGTCATACAACGGAGGATATCGATAGTAGACTTCCAGCGTCATGGTGCACAGGCAAGTGTTGAACAACCGGCCGCCATGGACGCTGGACAGCGTTCGATCCAGCGGAGGCCAGCTGCCGTGCTCAGGCCCCGGCTGCGTCACCTGTGTGCGGAGCAGTTCTTCACGCAGACTGTCGTTCCAGCGTTCCCACTCGGGGCCGCCCCAGTTTTTCAGCACCTGGGTGGCATAGTAGCAGAAGTAGCGATTCGTGTACGGCCCCTTCTCGTCGAGGAGGACCACGCCAGCCTGCAGGTCCTCGTCCTCCCTGGGAACGCCCAGGTACATGCGGCTGAGCAGGGCCTGCGAGGTCGAGGGCGAATTGAAGGAGGGGGCTTCCGCCTGATAGCAGTACCGGCCGGTCGGGTCTGCGTCGCACTTCACGGTATCGAAGAAGTGGCTCACACCGGCGTACACCCGCGGGGAGACGGCGAGTCCCAGCCGTTCCACACTCTTGATGGCCAATAGCTGCAACGATGTCACCGACGTGCACCCGGTCGAGCGGGGCTCATACCGCCAACCGCCACTGCCAGGGTCCTGGGCGCTGATGATGAACTGCCCGGCACCCTGTGCGGCCTTGCGCAGCCGTCGATCACCGGTCATGATGGCGGCTTCGGCCAGGGCCAGTGTGGCGGCCCCCTGCACATAGAAACTGTGCTTCTCCTCCTGCAGACGTCCACGGAAGTCCCCACCCGCAGGCACGGCACGTCCGTTCTGCAGCAGGTAATTCAGGCCGCGATTAACGACCTCCTGATAGGTCCCGGACTGGTGTGTCTGCCCGGCCCCGAGGAAACTCAGCAGGACATAGCTCGTGCCTCCCATCGGACTGTCAGCCTTGCCGGTTTCGGTCGCCCGGCCGATGTCGTTGAAGTTCCAGCTCCCATCTCGTCGCTGCACACTGGCGAACCAGTCCAGAGCGCGGGTGACTGCCGACTCGCTGGCAGCAGATCCGCCGTACTTCTTCAGCAGGTAGGCCTTCCCATCCCCCGCGCGATGACTCAGCACGGCAGCGTTGAGCAGCGGCGACGGATCGATGACGGGTTCAGGGCCGGGCTCCTCGGTACTCGCCAGTTCCTGGGGCGGCTGCTCGGGCAGCGGCGGGACCTCGGGAGCCACCACCTCTGGCGCTTCGGTCACCGAAACGACCTCTTCGTCAACGGACTGAACCTGCTGTTCGCCCACCTCTTCGACAGCTTCTTCCTCCGGTTCCGTCTCCGGCTCGTCGACAACGATGAGCGGCTGGTCATCCTCCTCGGCAAATCTGGCGATGACTGTGTTGACGATCGGATGTGACGGCAAACCGAAGGTCAACGCGCCGAGCAACGCGATCACCAGCGCATGCAGCCCGGTACTGATCACCAGCGACTTCCAGTTGCGCACCACATCGCGCCAGGAGCGTCTGTCGACGACTTTGTCCCGGTCCTGCCGCCTGACCTGGATCCGAACCGGCGTCACCTCTTCCACGGAAGTGGCCGGCCCTTGCCGCAACTCGATCCGGTCGCACAACCGGCGCCGGCTCGAGTCCGACTGACGTCGAGTCCGGACCTTGGCCTGCCAGGGTTCGACAGTCGCCGACAGCAGGGGTTCCACCTGCGGGGTCGCATCACTGTCAGACGAACGTGCCGCATCGGACTCCGCGGCTGGCAGGAGCCGGACATTCCGCGCCGGTCCGGACAAGCCGTCTCGCGTCTGCAGGAGGACCTGGCTGTTCAGTCTGCGAGCCAGTTCCGCGGACTCTTGCGCAAGTCGCGCAAGTTGCAGAGCCTGTTCGGCGGCAGCATGAGCCTGGGCAGCCAACCGCCGTTGCTGTGCCTCGTCGACTGGGAGCGTGTCGCCGGGAAGAGCGGGTTTGTTGTCTGCGGGGTGCTCGTGCGACATGCCCGACTCACGACGGGGGGCTCGCTGCTCTCCACCGGTCGTGGTGGTGAGTCCCGCCACCGTTATCGCAATTCGCAGATTCGAATTCAACCAGCGAGGCGCGCCCGGCGCGGGGTGAATCCGGTGACGATTCCGGGCGTAGACGGGGCGCACACCGATGGCACGACAGCCTGCCCCCAAGCGACCACCGCCAATCACCGACCGCGGCCAGAAGGGTCGAGGCATACCGGCGTCACACGCCAACGACGACGCGCGAGACTCGCGTCACGTCCCTGATCCCCACGACCTAGTGCTGGAACCAGCACCAGAAGCAGGAGTGACACGCGCCACAATCGAGTCCACAGCAGGGGGGCAATTCAATGCGCGGATAGAACGCCGGGCCATGCGTCGAGTGGGAACTGCGGAGCACATAGGGCCTATAGTCCATGCGATACTCAGACGTGCGCCGGGCGACTCCGGTGCCACGTGGTGTCCACGGAGTCGAGGGACAACGCTCCCAGTACTCCATGCCGTAGGAAGCGGGCGAACGAAACAGACTGAAATTGCGAGACAGCCAGGGGTAGTGAGGAGCGGCCTGAGGCCCGTCACCCAACACCCGAGATGGGTCAGTGGCGGTGTAAGGCAGATTGTGAGGCGCGTCGGCGAGAGTCGGCTCACACTCGGCCAGCTCATCGACAGGGTTGGCCCAGCTGAGCGATGGTGTGCTCTCCCCTGCCCTCGACTGCGCGAAGGGGAGCGAGATCAGGACCAGGCAACAGAGGTAAGGGCACACGACCTTCATGGACTCGACTCCCTTCGAGAATGGAGGCGCTGGAAGCCCCCCCCGGCCAGCTAACCCGGGCTGTGATGAAACAGCCGTTCGTCTTCATCAGCATCGGCATGTGGCCCCAGCGAGAAGAACTCTGTTGGCCGGTCACGCATAGCCGTCACAAGCGGCAGAGTCTGCCGTCAACCGGTTGGGCCGCCTCATCGGCCTGTTGTCGTTGTGAGACGGAGAGCTGCCGTGTAGGGTGTTGCTCTCAGCGACGTTTCCCGGCGACCTCTCATCCCGTGCAATCATGAGCTTGCCCGACCTCGAGGACACCATCCCTCCTGATCTCGATCCCCGCCCTGAAGGAGGCGGTGTGACCCCGCCGCGCCGGCTGCTCGCAACACTCCGCCAAATCGGTCCCGGACTGATCATCGCCGGGAGTATCGTCGGCTCTGGAGAGCTGATCGCCACCACCAAGACGGGCGCCCAGGGAGGGATCACGCTGCTGTGGCTGGTCATTCTGGGGTGTCTCATCAAGGTCTTCGTCCAGATCGAACTGGGCCGCTACTCGATCACACATGGACAGACCACCCTGGTGGCGCTCGATACGCTGCCCGGACCGCGCAAACGCGTGAGCTGGATTCTCTGGTTCTGGCTGGCCATGATGCTCTGCACCGTCGGTCAACTCGGGGGCATCGTCGGCGGCGTGGGACAGGCCCTCGCGATTTCCTGTCCGATCACGGGCGACTACCTCGACGCGATTCAGCTGCCGTCGCAAGCCGAGCTGCAACGCTATCTGGACTGGGAGGCGGCGCGAGACGGCAAGTCCCGCGAATGGACGACGCTCACGGAAGCGGAGCAACAGCGTCTCGCCGCCGGGCAGACGGTCGTCGAAGCCCGCCTGGCCGCACTCGGTGATCAGGGACAACAAGCCCTGGAGACGGTTCGCCAGGGAGGCCGCCTCAACGATCCGACCACCGTCGACGACCGCTACTGGGCCACGATCGCAGCCTTGGTGACGGTGGCGCTCTTGTACAACGGCCGGTACGGGTTGATCCAGAGCCTCGCGACCGTGCTCGTCGTCTCCTTCACGTTCATTACCGTCGGAAACGTCTGGTCGCTGCAGTCAACCCCCCAGTGGCGTATTCCTCTGGAAGAGTGGTTGCAGGGCCTCACGTTCCGCCTGCCGCACAGCACCTCCGGTCCCAGTCCTCTGGTAACTGCACTGGCGACGTTCGGCATCATCGGTGTGGGGGCGACCGAACTGATTCAATACCCGTACTGGTGCATCGAAAAGGGCTATGCGAGGTTCACGGGTCGCCGCACGGACGACGAGGAGTGGGCTCAGCGGGCGCGCGGCTGGCTCCGCGTCATGAAGGTCGACGCCTATGTCTCGATGGTCGTGTACACCGTGGCCACCCTGGCCTTTTTTGTCATGGGTGTGGCGGTGCTGCATCGAAAGGGTCTCGACCCCGACGGCATGCGAATGGTCAGCACGCTGGCCGAGTCGTACGTTCCCGTGTTCGGAGAGTACGCCAAGTGGCTGTTTTTGATCGGCGCCATCGCCGTGCTCTACTCGACGTTTCTGGTGGCGCTGGCTGGGCAGACACGCCTGTACACCGATGCCCTCAAAGTCTGGGGACTGATGGATCGGAACGACCAGCGAGTCCACGACCGATCGGTGTCCACCTTTGGGGTCGTGCTGCCGCTGCTCTGCCTGTCGTTGTACGTGGCCGGTGTCAATCCGGTGGCGGCGGTGCTGCTGTCCGGCACGATGCAGGCCTTGCTGCTGCCCATGATTGGATTCGGCGCGTTGTACTTCCGCTGGACGGCAACGGATGAACGCCTCAAGCCGGGCAGGCTCTGGGACATCCTGCTGGTGGTCTCGTTCCTGGGCCTCCTGGTTGCAGGCGGGTACGGAACCTATGCCCAGGTCACTCAGAAACTGATCCCCGCCATCCGCAGTCTGCTGGGAGCATGACCCGGACAGCCGACGCATCGAGCCCGGGGCGTACCCCGCGAAGGGGCTGCATCATTCGTGACGCATGGCGCTGTACCCGACGATGTTCTTTCCCCCCAGGTAGTTGGCCGGGAGCCAGCTCACTTTGTCATAGGGGACATCCACCCGAACCTTGCACAGATCCTTGACCTGGCTGTTCACCAGATTGTCGGCGGGATCGGGATTCCCCGGTGCCGGCGTCACCGTGATGACGACATTGACGTCTGCCGAAGCCACCCCGACGGCGTCGACAAGGAAATCGTAGATCGCCTGTTCGACGGTCGCATTGGTCGATCCCTCGACGATGGCTATCCGGGCTCCGTGGCGTGCGGCATTGGTCACCAGCTGGCCAACCATCATGGCCCGACCGAACTCCACGATCCCCAGCACAACCATAAAGAAGATGGGCAGGACGAGTGCCATTTCAACGACGGCCGCACCGTTGCGCGTGGCTGTGGAACTCCGCAGGGCTGAGCGACGCTGTCGAAACCGCATGATGTTGACCTCGCAATGCGGAATACTCACTGGCAAAGGGACAACGAGTCCGTGCGGCGTGAGTATCCCATCCACGGCAACATTAGCTTACAATTGCCCCCGGGGAATTCCTGCAGCGGACATTCCAGAATCCAGGAACACGTCCCGACCAGCGGGTGGATGATTACTTACAATTCCCCTCTTCGGCACAACTCTCAGCTCCTCCGTGACGCTCACAAGAGCTCACATCGATCGGGGATCGTGATGACAGACGACAAGACCCTCTTCACTCGCATTATCGAACGCGAGATCCCGGCGGAGATTGTGTTCGAAGACGATCGTTGCCTGGCCTTTCGCGACATCAACCCGCAGGCGCCCGTCCACGTCCTGGTGATCCCCAAGCAGGCGATCCCGTCCATCGCGCACCTGCGCGACGAGGATGCCGACCTGATGGGCCATCTGTTCCTCGTCGTCAGGGACCTGGCGGAGCAGTTTCGCCTGCAAGGCGGTTACCGCACCGTGATCAACACCGGCAAGGACGGAGGACAGACCGTGGATCACCTGCACATCCATCTGATGGGACAGCGCGCCATGGACTGGCCCCCCGGTTGAGGATCGCCACGTCAGCCTGCTCCTCCCTGCCGGCGGATGGCATTCCAGGACTGAGAGCCATTCATGACGGACAACACGCACGAGTTCACCGTGCCTGCCGGCAGTCGTCTTGAGTTGATCGAGGCAAGTCCCGACCATTTGCTGATCTACGTTCCTGCTGGTGGCCAGCGGTCCAGGGGCATCGGCTTCTTCGCCCTGTTGTGGAATGCCATCACAGGAGTCGTTTTCGCAGGGATCCTCGCGGCGGGAGCGAAACAGCAGGACGCTCCGCTGCTGATCCCATTTTTCGGCCTGTTCTGGGCTGTCGGCCTCGGCATGACCTACTGGTGGCTCCGGATGCGATTCCTCCGCATGCATCTGCTGCTTCGCAGGGACTCCCTGACGCTGCAACGACACCTGCTGGGACGACAATGGATGACGGAAGCGTTGCTGGATGAGTACTCTTCTGCCGAACTGATCGAGTCCTACAAGGAGAACGACAATCCGGTGTACTGCGTGGCGGTTTACGGATCGAATCGCACCGAGAAATTTGGGACGTCCCTTTCGCGCAACGAGAAGCGCTGGTTCGTTGCCACCATCAATGAGTTCCTGGGCGTCGACGAGCCAGGTGAACAGGCGGAGCTGTCATTCCCTGCCCATTGTTCTGCCTGTGGTGCGGCCATCAATCCCAAGGCGCTCACGCGGTCTGGCGGCTCGCACGAATGCAACTACTGCGGCGTTCTGGTGGAGCCACACGCAGCCGCAAGCGCCTCTCGCACGCCGATCGCCAATGCTCCGATCGAAGATGTCGATCCCCTGAGTGCCTCTTTCGAGGGTCTGGAAGTGATCCAGTCGGATGCGACCGCGCTTGAGTTTCAGCTTCCGCTTGCACCGGCAGGAAGGACACGCAGGATCGTCAGCCTCGTGGTGTTCGGTTTCGGGCTCTGCGGGCTGCTCGTGACTGGTGCGGTCCTGTCGCAGTTTCTGAAACACGGCGGGTTCGCCGTCGTCGCGCTGGCAATGGCGCTGGGACCGCTCGCGGTCGTTGTGCCCCTGTCGCTGGCTGTGCGTCGCGGACGAATCCACGTCCGGCTGGACCGGGAGGAGACGTCTGTGCGCTGGGGCCTGGGCCCGCTGGGAATCACGAGAGTCGTGCCCACGGAATCCATCAGGGGCGTCACACTGCAGTCCAACAAGATGACCTCCTCTGGGCGACAGCGCTCGGCGGACATCCCGGTCTGCGTTGTCCTGACAGACCGGGGACGGTTCCCGCTGACAACCTGGCATGGCCAAACGGCCGCAAGCACAGTCGCGGGGATGCTGCGTTTCCAGCTTCATCGCTGGGGACACGACCTGTCGTCGCAGCCGTCACATTCCGATCCCTGAACACGTCCCTCAACGTTCCCCCGGCCCGTTCAGATGATCTGACCGGAGGACCTGTTGAACAATCGCCACGCTCCGTGTGGCGATTTGGCAACATCTTAGCCTGCAGGTGGTAGGTTTCAGGCGGAGGATTCTCGTCCCGCGATCCTCCCTGCGCACCCCGAGGAGTCGGAAAGCCGCCGGTCGCAACACGGCCCCCCCCTATCGCCATGATCGACTATCGACGCCTGAGAAAGGATCTGCTGGCTCTCGGCCTGTTGGCCGCGATCGTCTTCCTGGCGCTCAGTCTGTACAGCTTCGATCCGGCCGACCCCCCCACCTCATCGATCTTCCCGCCCAACGCCGAGGTCCAGAACGCCTGTGGCCCGGTGGGCGCCCAGCTCGCTGCAGGACTCCACCGCACGCTGGGGTGGGGCAGCTATGTTCTGCTGGTCACGCTGTTCCTGTTCAACCTTCGCCTGTTCTCCCGGGAGGAGATTGTCGACCCGTTGATGCGGATCGTGGGGTGGTCCATGACCATTGCCGCCCTCTGTACCGGTCTGCATGTGCTGGTCCCGCAGAGCGGCATTCATATTGTCGGCAGCGGTGGCTATCTCGGGGCCTTTGGAGCCACCGTGCTGATGGATCACTTCTCCACCATCGGATCACTGATCTTCATCACGACGATCCTGGTCTCGGGGATGCTGCTGGCCGCGGAATCATGTTTCGTGCGGCTGGTCTTCCGCCCGGTGACGTGGCCGCTGCGTGCCACTGGTCGGCTGCTGTTCCGACGTTCACGCTCGGCAACCTCGCCCGAGGCACCACTCACCGCAGACGAGCCGGAACCGGCGTTGCCCAAGGTCAGGCGGCCCGTGGAGACCGCCTGCGTGACCAGGGAGCGGACATCCACGCCAGTCGCGGCGGAGGCTCGTCCGATCAAGGTGAATCCGCCGGCCGGATCCTCGCTGCGGGACAAGATGCGTTCGCTGCTTCCCGGGCTTGCCGCGACAAGATCGCGCGACGAGTACGAGCTGCCGGCCCTGTCGCTGCTGGAGCCCGCCGAGGACTTTCCCTTTGATCGACTGGCCGAGAAGGCGCAGGGTTGCGCGGCAACACTGGAGAAAACGTTTGAAGAGTTCGGCCTGAACGTGAAGGTGTCGGAGATCGATACTGGCCCCGTCGTGACCCAGTACGAGCTGAACCTGGAGCCGGGACTGAGGGTGTCGAAGGTGACGGCGCTGCAGGATGATCTGGCGATCGCGTTGCGGGTGCCAGCCGTGCGCGTGGTTTCCCCGATCCCGGGCAAGAATACGGTTGGCGTCGAGGTTCCGAATGGCGACACGGTGATGGTACGCCTGCGGGAACTGATTGAAGTCAGCGAGGACAAGTTGGAGAAGGTCAAGCTTCCGCTGTTTCTGGGGAAGGATGTCAGTGGGCGTCCGCTGATTGTCGACCTGTCCAAGATGCCGCACCTGCTGATCGCGGGACGCACCGGAACCGGCAAGAGCGTCTGTCTGAACACGCTGATCGTGTCACTGCTGATGACCCGTTCGCCGGATGACGTCAAGATGCTCATGATCGACCCGAAGATGGTCGAGTTGAGTCCCTACATGAGGATTCCGCACCTGATGCATCCGGTCATCACGGATATGAAGAAGGCCGAAGCTGTCCTGGCCTGGGCCGTCGACAAGATGGAGGAACGCTACGACCTGCTTGCGCGGGCCCACGTCCGCCATCTGGACGGGTACAACAAGCTGGGCAAGGAGAAGGTCCTCGAACGGATGGGCATCGACCCCGATGATCCCGAGGCCGACGACATCCCCGAGCATATGCCGTTCATTGTCATCATCGCCGACGAGATGGCCGACATGATGATGACCTCCGGCAAGGACGTGGAAGGGCATATCATCCGGCTCGCACAGAAGTCCCGCGCCGTGGGAATTCATCTCGTGCTCGCCACCCAGAAGCCGACGGTCGACATCATTACCGGGCTGATCAAGTCAAACCTGCCGGCCCGGATCTCCTTCCAGGTCTCCAGCCGGACCGACAGTCGCGTGGTGCTGGATGAATGCGGGGCCGAACGACTGCTGGGCAACGGCGACATGCTCTACCTGGCCCCCGGGACAAGCACACTGACCCGCGCTCAGGGGACCTACGTCAGCGACGACGAGGTGCATCAGGTGATTGAGTTCTTCAGTGACATGGAGCCGGAGTACTCGGCAGAGATCGACGAAGCCACCAGCAGATCAAACGCCAGCCCCAGCGGTCTGGACGCCATCCGCGATCGCGATGAACTCTTCACCCAGGCCTGCGAGGTCGTCATCCGGGAAGGCCGGGGGAGCTGCTCGCTGCTCCAGCGCGCCCTGAGCATCGGCTACGGGCGGGCGTCACGCATGATCGACTACATGGCTGAAGACGGCATCGTCGGCCCGTACAACGGCTCGAAACACCGCGAGGTCAACTACACGCTCGAGGAATGGGAAGCCATGCAGGCCGGCGAAGAACTGGAACCGAGCCACTACTGATCGGTGCCCAGATCGTCTGCGGGCGGTTTGGGGACAACAGACAACCAAGACCGTCCGTCACCCCTCATGGGTGCGAGCAACACGCCGGATCCATCAGGAATCGCTGCCGGCCGGCCGCCATTCGGATCAATCTGGCATTCGGCTGAAAGCGAGCCCCCAGTGCAGACAGCGGCTGCAGCCACTCCAACAACGTCGGCGTTCCGATCGCATCGGCCCAGCCGAACAGGCCTCTGTAGGTCGCGGTCATGCCGAGCCCGTTCTTGAGCACGAGGTCGATGACTTCCGGGCTGTCCACAATCGACTCATCAAGAACTCGTGTCGCCTCGAGCAGCATCGGGAGCAACAGACGCCGCATCACGTGATCGTCGGGGCAGCGCTTCGTGTCCCGCTGCCGTTCGTGGATGATTTCGGCTGCAGCCTCCGAGACATGGCCACTCTCCGCATCCTGCCTCGTGGCGAAGAAGCCACGACCAGTCTTGTGACCGCGCCGCCCGGCTTTGTACATCGCGATGAGCAGTTCTGAGGGGACAATGCGGTCCGGATAGGCGCGGTACAGAGAGCGACCGACCGCGAGCGCGACATCCAGGCCGAATTCGTCGTACAGCGCCACCGGTCCGAGTGGCATCCCGAAGCGCAAGGCGGCCTCATCCAGCACGCTCAAGGGGGTGCCCTCCAGCAGCAACTCGAGAGCCTCGTTCATGTACGGCACGAGAATCCGGTTGAGCAGAAACCCGGGACCGTCGGGAACGATGACTGGCGACATGCCCAGCGACGTGGCATATCGGATCACGCGGTCGATGGTCTCGGGACTGGTCGCGGCAGTGGCCACGACTTCGACCAGGGGCCGCTCGGTGACCGGGTGACAGAAATGCAGTCCGCAGAAGCGGCCGGGATCAACGCACGCCTCGGCCAGTTGGGCCATCGGAATACTGGATGAGTTGGATGCGATCAACGTGTCACGGCGTGCGCATTCCTGAATGCGCTGCAGGACGGCCGACTTTGTCGCGAGGTCTTCCGGCACAGCTTCGATGACGAGATCTGCATCACCCAGATCCGCATCAGAAACAGCGACGGACACCTGCGGACGACCGGAGGACGGGAGGAAATCACGTCCGGCCACGCAACTCAGCTGGAGCTCCTTCACGGCTCTGTCAGCGACCTGTGGGTCGGCGTCGCAGAGTCTGACCGCCCTTCCCGCCTGGAGATTGACGGCAGCGATGCCGCGACCCATTACTCCCGCACCCACGACGCTCACCGTCTGGATCTCACTGGCGCTGATCAGCGGACGGCGGGCGTCCGGTAACGGCTCGTCCACCGACTGTTTCCCTGCGCGCCGCTGCATCATGAGATCCGTTTCGGGATGGGCCCGTGTCCGCCGGCTGTCGTCTCGCCCTCTGACCGTGGAGCGTCAACCGTGGCACGCCACGCCGTCCACGCTCGTGGGCTGCGAAGGTCCTCACGAGTAATCGACTAGGCGGCCCAGCCAGACTGGACGAAGTCCGACCGTTGCTCGTCGAATCGGGAGACAATCAGGGCGGCGTTCTGCCCGCCGAAGCCGATGTTGTTGGTCAACATATGCCGGCAGGAGAGTTCGCGCGGCTGCCGGGGGACATAGTCGAGATCACAGTCGACATCGGGTGTTTCGTGATTCACGGTGGGTGGAATGACCTCCGCCTGGAGGCTGATCAGGCACACGGCCAGTTCGATGGCACCACAGGCAGTGGTCGCATGCCCGAGCATGCTCTTCGTGCTGGAGATCGGAATGCGGTAGGCCTGCTGACCGAACGCGCGTTTGATGGCCAAAGTTTCGACCCTGTCGTTCAGGATGGTTCCCGTCCCGTGAGCGTTGATGTAACTGATATCCTCGCCATTCAAACGGGCGTTCTTCATGGCCTGCTGAATGGCCGCTGTCGTACCACGCCCTTCAGGATGCGTGTCGGTGACCCGGAAGGCATCCTGTGCTGAGCCGTATCCGGAAACCTCACCAAGGATCTCCACTCCGCGTCTGCGGGCATGATCCAGGTCTTCGAGAATGAAGCACGCCGCACCTTCGCCAATGACGAAGCCGTCGCGATCGGCGTCGAAGGGCCGGACAGCCGACTCGGGATCGTCGTTTCGCATACTGAGTGCCGAGAGCCGTTGAAATCCGGTGACGCCAAAGGGATGAATCGTGCTGTGTGACCCGCCACACAACATGACATCACACTCGCCCTGACGGATCATGCGTGTCGCCTCACCGATGGCCTGCGTGCTGGAAACACAGGCGGCAATGCAGTTGGCGACGGGGCCTCGCGCAGCCAGCATGCCCGACAAGTGGACCGCGGGCAAGTGTGGCTCGAACTCACGCTCAGCTTCGGGATCGAAGATGCGCAGCGCCCGATGCCCGAAGCTCTCAGCACTGTGTGCCTCACCGTCCAGCGATTCCTCGACGGTCTGTGTGAACGCGTGGAAGTCCTCAAACGGCTCACCGCAACCCAGATAGATGCCGACGCTCTCCCTGTCGATCCGGACATCGTCGAGCCCAGCCTGCCGGGCTGCCTGCAGACCCGCTCCCAGCGCGAAGGCCGTCTGCCGCGGACAGTGCTCCCAGCGTCGCGGGTCCAGACCGACGGCGCTCAGGTCCCAGTCGCGGACCTCGGCGGCAATCTGCACGGGGAACCCGCTCGCGTCGAACACCGTCAGCCGACCGACACCAATGCGCCCGGCGAACAGACTCGTCGTCAGTTCCGGTACGGTGCTCCCGATGGGTGTGACACACCCCATCCCTGTCACAACGACGCGTCGTCTCATCAACTCCGGCCTCCTGCCAGGAACTCACTCACTCCTCAAACTTGCCGACCGCGACACAACTGGCGAGTCCTCGGCCAAACATGTTGAGATTGAGAAATGTTGTACCAGCTGCTTCGTTGCAGCTTGTCACCGGGTGCACCGGACACTCCGGGTCGGGTTCATGATCACGTGAAATCGGGAACAGGTGCCCGGCCCGCAACGCCAGCAGACTGGCGATCAGCTCGAGCGCCTCCGCCCCGGCTCCCGAGTTTGCCAGTCGGCTCTTCGCGGCCACGACCGGGACTTCACGCGACTTGGATCCAAGTGCCTCGCAGATCGCCAGAGATTCCTCGAGATCGGACCTCGGTGTGCCCAGACCATGGGCATGGACATGACCAACGGCCTCCGGCATCAGATCGGCACGACGCAGACACTGACGAATGGCGCTGGCCAGTGCCCGTCCGCAGGCCGACGCTCCGTCATGACCGACTCCTGCCGTCGCGGACGCACTCAGAACCTCTCCGTAGATGCGGGCGCCACGCCGCAGGGCGGCATTCAGGTCCTCCAGGATCAGAGCCCCTGCCCCTTCCGCCGGTGCCGGACGGATCCGTCGCCGGTCGAAGGGACGGCAGACGCCGTCACCATCGTCTGCGACTTCCTGCTCCAGCCAGGCGTGCATCCGATTGAACGTTGTCAGTGTGGTCCCCGTGGCACCGACGAGTACTGCATCTGCATCGTCGTCCTTGATGACCCGACAGGCTTCTGCCACGGCCATATTGAAGGCCACATCGCGTTGAGTGATCGTATTCCCAGGCCCGCGAAGATCATTGATGATCGCCAGATGGCAGGCAGGCATGTTGGGCAGGCACTTGAGCAGCCAGAGCGGATCCACCTCGTCCAGACCTCGGGCACCCCACTGGTCGAAATCGAACTCCCCGTTGCCGTTGCGGCAGGCCAGGACGCCCGAGAGAAAGTCCGCCGGCATGATGGACACGTTTTCCGCCCCGAAGCAGACGCCAATCCGTTCCGCCTCGTAGTGCTCGCGGATTGTGCTGTCCGCCAAGGCCTGCTGACCGGCAGCGACCCCCATCTGGGTCTCACGATTCATCAGCTTCAGAGCTTTGCGAATCGTCTTCCGCGTCTGATCCGGCAGCACTCCGAAGCTCTCGATCTTCCCATCAAAATCGGCCGCGCCCGCCGGCCTCTCGGCGCTCCCCTCGGTCAGGTCTGTGCGGGTGTCGACAGAACGTTCCTCGCCGGTCAGCTCCTGCCAATAGTCGTCGACCGTACGGCCGAGGGGGCTGACGACCCCCAGGCCGGTGATGACGATCCTGTTCCGCAAGCGAAGGGATTCTCGGGGCATGGAGATCATGGAACACCTTTCGAGGCTGATGGGGGACAACCCGTCCAGGCGACTGGCCATTGAGACCAGTCCGGGCAGGTCACGCCTCTGGATGTGAAAAGTGGCGTGTCTTACGTCATTGGGACGGTTCCGGTCCAGACCGATGCGCAGGATCCAGAGTTTTTCAGACGGATCCGCCATCGGCGAAGGGTGCTCTTGGCGGCCGCAGCGAGGGGACGGCGGAAACCCGATCACCGTCACCCGGCAGCCGATCGTCGCATCTGTCTCTCAGAACAGACCTTACAGCCCGGGCCCTGCAGGCGTGGTGCCGGATCTCGGTCACCGCGTCGGCCTGATTTCGCGGAGGGCGGGCTGCTCGCCTGCCTGCTCAACACCGGACCGCCAGCGAAACGCTGAAGATCCCCGTCTCATCAATGAGCTGTTCCATCTTGCGAAAGCCGGCCGCCTCGACCAGTTGGTCCATTTCTGCCTGCGTGCGACAGCGCATGACCCACGGATCCCCATCCCGGTTGGGGAGGATTCTGGCGATCAGTTCCTGCTGCGGATGCGAGGGCTGATTCGTGTAGATCAGGTATCCTCCGGGTTCGACCGCTCGGGCGAGCCCCCGCAGAGCCGCGGTCACCCGCGCATTCTCGGGAAACAACTCGAACAGGCCGCTCACCACCGCCAGGTTTGGACGTGGTGACACCACTGCCAGGGCCTCACCATCGAAGGCATCGTGTTGTCGATACTCGACCGTTTCGATCCCCATCTGCTCTGCGAGGCGACGGCCCGCCTGCAGTCCTCCGGCGTCACGATCGCCGAGGACCGCGGAGATCGGGACATCGGACCGCCGCTGGATTGTCTCCAGCACATAGCGCCCAGGCCCCGCCGCCACATCGAAGAGTTGGACGCGCTCTCCCCGGGAAGCCATCTCGTCGATCGCCCGATCGAGCAACCGCTGCAGATGCACCTTGCGTTGCCGGATTCCCCGCCAGCCTGGCGTGTCGAGATAGCAACGATCGATCAGCCTGCCAAGCGGTGTCACGCCCTCGGCAACGTTGCGGTAGACGTGATCCAGTGACTGGCCGGAGTCAAAGCCTGTGCGCCATCCCTCCTGAATCCCCTTGCTCAGGCGTCCCAGCGTGCGCAGCCCCAGGGACTGCAGGGAATACGATACCCGCTTCAGCGACAGAGGTGCGACGGGCTGTTGCAGGCGATCAAATACGTCACGCGTATATCCGACCTGATCGGCGTTCCTCAATGACGGCAACGGCGCATGTCGTGCGAACGCTGCTTGAAGGAACTTACGTGTGCGCGCGATCGGCCGGTCCCGGTCCTGCTCCCAGTACGTCGAATGGAGAAAGTCGCGATAAACTTCCAGCTCCTTGACCGACGACGACAGTCGCTCGAAGAACTGCATCTGTGGACGACGCTGGACGACGTGGTCGCGACCGGAAATCAACAGCAGAGTCGGCGTCTGGATCGCCCCGGCGTCTTCGATCAGGCGGGACGATGTGTCGTGCAGATCCAGCAGAATATTGACGGCGATCTGAGGCGAGACCAGTCGGTCGTCGGCGTACAAGCGTGCCTGCTCAGGATCATGTGTCAGCATGTGAGGATTCACATAGCTGCGGATAAAGTACGGTCGGCGCAGTCGGTTGAGCAACCTCAACCCGGGAATCGCACCGGGCACGTACAGCTTGATGCGAAAGGCCGGCGTCGCCAGCACCAGGGCCCGCACCGGGGGGGCGTAGTCATGCACCCAGGTGGCTGCCAGCACCGCCCCCACGCTTTGGCCAACGACACCCATGTTGTTCAAGGGCACATCGAACGTGCTCGAAACGTGACGCGCCCATTCGTCAGCGTCCTGGACCATGCGGGCAAGGCTCTCGGCGTAGCCCCTCGGCCCCGGCGAACCCCCATGCCCCCGGGCATCCCATGCGAAGATCCACTTGTCGTCGAGTTCCAGACGCTCGACGAAGTCTTGCCAGCGGCCTGAGTGTTCGTGCCCCCGATGGAACAGCAGTACCGCCTGGTGCGTAGCTGTTTCCACGGTCGGCGACCACACCCGATAGCACAACTCCACGCCATCACTCGTTCGAAAGGTGTGGAGCGTGGAGTCTCTCGTGAGCGCCGGCCAGGTTGCCTTGTGCCGTACTTGTCATCGTCGTTCTCTCATGGGCGGGAAGGAGTCAGGTCATTCACACTTTGGAGGCGGAACGGTGGCCCGATTATCACGCCCAAGATTGAACTTCCTCGGTGATGCTGAGCGTGCCGCCCGGGGTGTTCAGCGGGATTGAAGTGCCCGGCGACAGCGGTTCAGGATGGTCAGCCCCAGCAGCGGAACCGCCAGCGCCAGCAAGGCGTCCACCCACGGCCCGGGGGCAATGCCGCAACCCAGCAACAATCCCAGCGCACCGAACAGAACCGCTCGGTCGCTCTTGCCCAGCGGCCCGTCGTAACGTCGGACGGATCCGATCTGCGTGGCGCACACTCCCGCCAGTTCACTGATCGTCGCCAGGATGACGATGATCACGACCATCGGTGCACTCACACCCGCGACCAGACCAAACGGCAGATAGAGCACGGCATCGGAGAACACGTCACCCAACTCGTTGAGCAACAGCCCCAGATCGGACTGCATGTGATGCTCGCGGGCGAGCATGCCGTCAATCGCGTTCAGGGCCATGCGCACCAGCAGCAACAGTGGGACGAGGAGCAGCGCCCACCGCGCATCGGGAGCGAGAGCAAGGCTCATACCTCCACAGCAGCAGAGCAGCATCGCGCTCAGCGTGATCTGGTTCGGGGTGACTCCACACCTGGCCAGCCAGCACGTCAGAGGTCGCAGCAACGACTGAAACCGGGGCTTCATGCTGTACAGGCTGGCCATGATAACTCGCGTGATACCGGGTCCAGGAATCCGCCTTCCACTCGACGGTCTCAGGCGTCATGTCTCTGGCAATAACACGCGGCCTTACCCACCAGACACCATGGACCACCAGGATTCCGACGTCCATTGCCGCCTTTCGACGACGGACGGTCGGCCGGCCCGCACCACAGCGGCTCTCGTGTCTCTGGGTCTGTCGGCCTTGTTCGTGGTCGTCTACACATCGACCAACTGGTTTACCTCGCAACGGAGTGATGTCGGTACCTGGTACTACGAGTGGGAGCGATGGATCCCCTTCGTTCCGATCATGATCGTGCCCTACATGTCGATCGACTTGTTCTTCGTGGCGGCCCCGTTTGTGTGCGGTGATCGGCGTGAGTTGAAACTTCTCACAGGACGCATCGCCCTGGCGATCGCGCTCGCGGGGATCGGCTTCCTTCTGTTCCCACTGACCCTGGCGGTCGAACGTCCTGCTGCGTCCGGAGTTCTCGGACCCGTCTTTGACTGGTTTCGAGGCGTCGATCTGCCAAACAATCTCTGTCCGTCGCTCCACATTGCCCTCCGGACGATTCTCGTGCTGCTGTATGTTCGGCACACCTTCGGCCTGGCGCACGGTGCCGTTCACGTCTGGTTCAGCTTGATCGGCCTCTCGACCCTGCTGACCTACCAGCATCATGTCGTCGACGTGATCGGCGGTTTCCTGCTGGCAACGGTCTGCTTCTACCTCGTACGGTCGGAACCGTGGCGACTCCCCTGCGAGCCCAATCGGGACGTGGGGGCTCTGTATGGCCTGGGGGCCGCCTGTTTTGCTGCCGTCGCCCTGACCCTGCGATCGTGGTGGCACTGGCTGCTTTGGCCAGCCATCGCGATGGCGCTGGCCGCTGCCGCCTGCTTCTGGCTGGGGGCGGGGATCTTTGGGAAGCGGAACGGCCGACTTCCACTGAGTACCCGGCTCGTGATGGGGCCGGTGCTGATCGGCCAACAGCTCTCGCACTGGTACTATCGGCATCGCTCCCCAGCCTGGAACGCCGTGACAGATCACGTCTGGATCGGACGACTACTCAGCACCCGTGAAGCCCGGCTCGCGATGGAACAGGGTGTCAAAGCGGTCCTCGACCTGACGGTGGCATTCGACGAAGTCCCCCCGCTGCGCGATGTGATCTATCACCACATTCCGATCCTGGATTTGTGCGCCCCGACACCCGTACAGTTGGACGAAGCGGTCGCATTCATCGAGGCACAGGCTCGCGACGGAGTGGTGTACGTACACTGCAAGGCCGGCTATTCACGCAGTGCGACCGTCGTGGGGGCCTATCTGCTGGCGACGCACCGGGTGCATACCTCCGATGAGGCCATCGATCGGCTGCGACAGGCGCGACCTGCGATCATCATTCGCCCGGAAGTGCGTCGTGCCCTCGAGCAATTCGCGGCACGACACTCTGCAGAGACGGCCCGTGCGGGCGACGCAGCTGCTAGCTGTACGTAGCCCCGGGGTCTTCGGGCATTCCGCCGCACTGAGACCATCGTCACAGCGGGGCTGCGCACGACGCGGTGAAAGTGCAGTTCCACTTCACGGTCCACGACACGCCGCACTCCTTCTGCCAGACACTGAGGCTCGTTGTCGGTCTCCCCCTTGCGGATCACCTCCTCGAGCGGCGTCCCGGGAAACACCGTAAACGTGCTCTGATGGATAATCTGATTCCCGGCATCGAGTTCGGGCACGATGAAGTGGATGGTGGCGCCGTACGTCAGCATGTGATGTGTGTGGGCATCATGATACGGTCGGAATCCAGGAAACGACGGAAGCAGGCCATGATGCAGGTTGATGATGCGCCCGCCGGCGAACTCCCAGCACGCCCGCGGGGGCAGGATCCGCATGTAGCGCGCCAGAATTACGTAGTCGACTTCATGCTCATCGAGCAACCCGACGAGGCGCTGGTTGTCCGGCTCGCCCCGGGGATCGCCGACATTGTGAAACGGGACATCGAATTGTTCAGCGACCCCCCGGCAGGTATTGCGATTGCCGATCATCACGACCGCCTCAGCCTTCAGCCTCTTGTCGCGAATATCCCGGAGGAGCGCCAGCGCCGGTTCGGGACGGTGCGTCGTACAGATCGCCAGCCGAGGTGGTCCCGCATGCTCGTCGCGCGACCAGGTGCGAATCGTCAGCCCTTTCAGCGCCCCAATCTGATTCAGTCGCTCGCGGAGCGTGGCCACCGGCTCGTCATCCGCTGGCCACTCGATCCGCAGCATCATGGCGAAGAGTCGCTCGCTGTCGCGGTCGTACATCTGGATCTCGTGAATGTTCGCACCCGCCGTGGCCACATAGTGCACGATGGGGTCCGCCAGACCTCGGTGATCGGGTCCAACAGCCGTGATGGTGACTTGCATGGCAGCCTCACACCGGTCCAATGATCTGATGTCAGGCCGATGATAGCACAGACCCGCAGGGCAGGAACGCCCCAGCGTTGTGGCCGACCGAGGTCCCCGGCAGCGCGCACCGGCGACCGGTCAACTGGCCGCGGCGAGGCGAAACTGCCTCATGATCAGGAACTGCAGTGCAGCGCACGCGAGGCAGCTGATGTAGAGGATCGGACTGACAAGGCTCAAATCACTGCCGGACGAGGTCCTCACCGCCAGGCTCAAAGTCGAGATCACTGGCAGCATCAGCAGGTCGACGATCAACAGGATGGCGACGGCCGCCGCGGGTGCGCCCCATTTCACCACAAGGGAACACCACACGATCAGGTGCAGCAGGATCACGAACTGTGTCAACAAGAACCAGGGTCCTGCTTCACTGAAGAGGTCGGTCAGCGGGCGCACACGGCCGGAACAGAAGGCGTACAGACCCATCAGCAGCGCAACGGCCGGAATCAAGGCCAGCAGGCAACCAAGCACCTTGGAGGCTCCAATCCAGGCCCTGGAGCGCGGCAGCAGCGCCAGGTTAGGCAGTGTTCCCCACTTGACCTCTTCGTGAAAGACCCGGGAGGCATAGACCAGCAGTTCTGCAGCAATGGCACAGAGCATCAATACCCTGGAGGCATCGATGAACGACAGGCCGGTCAACTGGCGGACCCACTCCTCGAAAGATCCCATCAGGCCCAGCAGCACGCTGTAGAGGATCAACTTGAAGATCGCCAGCGTGTGACCACCGGTGATGAAGTTATAGTCCTTCCAGACAAGGGCATTGCGCCAGGGTCGCTCGATCAGCGAGCTGTGCCGCCGCGTCATTCGGGGGAGCCAGCCTCGTGCCGGAGTTCCGACGTCCGTATAGCGCGTGAACTTCTCGAACGTCAACCAGGAGAGCCCGAATGCAAGTCCTGCTCCGGCCAGGCTCAGCATGACCTGCGGGCTGAACGCTGACTGCTGGAATCCCGTCGTCAGGATCGCATCGATGCGGCTGATGATGGAGTGCGGCTCCAGGACCGCCAGCACCCTCCCGATCAGCGACACGAGAGGCTGGGACGCCGAGAGGGAACCTGCGTCTGTCAGTACGGACAGGCTGTACCTGCCGGCGTGGACGCCCCCCAGAAACAATCCCAGCACCAGCAGCATCCACGTGCAGGCGGCTCCTGACCGCTGGAAGATCACAGAGCAGAACAGGGCCACATTCGCCACGAGAACGAGATACGCGCCAAGAGCGACATAGACGGCAAGGATCTGATGGGCGGTCACGCCCCCCAGTGAAATCGCGAGCAGCGCGAACGGGAACTGCCCCAGAAACAGCAGCAGGGCCGTCACCAGCCGCGATGTGGATTTGCCCAGCAGCAGGCCCAGGGGACTGACGCCGGCAAGTTGCAGCAGACCGAGGGTTCCCTCTTCCTTCTCTTCGGTAATCGCGGTGGCGAAGTAGCTGCAGCCGGCCAACGTGATCAGTGCGAGATTGAGCCACGTGATGAGCTGGAAGAAACCCAGTCCCGGCGCCCCGACGCCTCCGGAGGTCGCGTGGGCCTGGACCAGAAACAGCAGAATCAGCAGCACGCTCCCCAGCCGGACGGCATGCGCCGAGCGCTGCCTTGCATCCCGTTTCAGCGAGCGATTGAGCAACGCCAGCGTGCCATGCAGCATAACGTCAGGTCTCGTGTGTCACGCGATGGTGCGGCGGAAGTTCGCGGTCGAATGCCGCCGCCTCTCGAGGAGTCGTGTGGCCGGTCGGGTCTTGGTCATTCGCGCGTCGGTATGTCGATCACATAGAGGACGAATCCCCACTGGTCAGGGAACTGATCCCCCACGACTTCAAGGTCTTTCGTCATCTCGGTGTAGACCAGCAGGCGGACGACCTCTGGCCCGAGCATCAGGGCCTGTGGATCGATCGTGGTCCGCAACCCGAAGCTCTGTCCCAGCAGTGGTCGCAGCATGTCCTTGAAGATCTCTTCCCCATTCCGCTCATCCGCCACGGTCGGGGGTCCCCGCCATAACCAGGGTGCGGAGTAGGCTCCCTGAAGCTCCGTGCGGGACTGCAGGAACGCCAACCCTGGTTTGTGCGACGACAGATCCAGCGTGAGGCGATCCTGAATCTGCCGCATCTCATAGAACTCGCCCTGATAGCAGGCGAAGATCGCAGCGGGGTTGCGGGGGAATCCGGGGCCGACGCCGAGAGTCAGCTCATCCAGCTGATCCCCCTCGGTAGAAATCCCCAGCCGCGATACGCTGAGAGGCTCGCCTTCGACCCGGGCCCGGTGGACCACCGTGCACGTCGACGCGACCGGGATATCGACCTCCAGCCGGCCTTCAACACCGTTGATGATCCGTCCATTGACAGCTTCGATCACCTGGCCCGTGGAATAGAGACGCCCCGTTCCGGAATGTGCAATCGTGTATTCTCCCCCCACTTTGGCGGCAGCACTCGACCACTGCTTCACATCGTAGATTCCCTCAGCCAGTTGATGGGCGATGGCGACACTCCGGACTCGACTGAGCGTGCCACCCCCCAGCCGTCCCAGGGACGCGAAGCCATAAGAGAACATTCCCACTGTCAGCACCAAAGCCAGATAGAACACCCGATAGGTCGCGCGCCTCACGTCCCAGCCGGTAGCACCCCGGAAAGAGCACCAGCAGGTAGAGCAGCACCAGTCCGTAGATGGCGAACCAGTGCCGTTCAAACCGGCTCGCCTGCTGCAAGTCGCACAGGATCGACTCTGTGCCCGACCAGCCGCTGTCGAGGATCTCTGGTGCGAGGGCACCGGAAAGCTGTGGATTTCCTAACCCGTTCCAGCTCGCTGTGCTGAAGCGGCCGACATCAGGCTCCGCGAGGATCGTCTCGCGGACATAGACCGGGTCGAGTGCACTCAGCGAACGGGACAACCGACGAACGGTGCCGCTCCCCACACGATACGTGTCTGCCGGCCGGTTCAGCAGCCCGAGTGCCTCTGGGAACTGCGGATACCGACCCTGTTCATCGGGCAGCAGGTAGACGCGTCCTCCGCGGTGCAGCCAGTCAACAAAGGCCTCCCGCCGCGCGGCCTGCCACCGCGGTGCAGCATCCATCACCACCGCACGCAGCCCTGCAGTTGCTGTGACCATCGGCGGGAACAGATCCTGATTGAACCGCCGCAGCACACCGCCCGAGACGGCCAGCACATCCGGCTCGTACAGCAGAACGGTGGCCCGAGTTCCCATCCGTGGCGTGGGCACCTCGAAGCGTTCCTCCAGATTGGTGCTCCAGGACAGGTGGTAGACCTCCCAGTCACCCGCGACGTAGGGATAGAACTGGACCCAGAGGGTACTCATCGGGCCGACATAGATCTCGCGGTCGATGGGAGCGTCGACGTGGTGGACAGCCCGCAGCGATTTCGTGAGCCGCAACGTGCCCTCGAACGTGGCCGGCGTATTGTTCCGCACCAGCACCGACAGGGGCGTGAAGAGGCCCTCGCAGGCCTGCCCATCAAAGCCCCACACAGTCTCCTCGATCGTGACATCCGGGGTCTCGAATGCCAGCACCGGGCGGCACATGCTTGCCGCCAACGAGACCGCCAGCGCGAGGCACGACCAGAGGATCGGGCATCGGCCGGAGTGTGGCCTGCGGTCTGACATGAGCTGCAGCATGACGACTGGCAATCAGAATCCTTCGACGAGCTGACCATCGGCGCGATGCCCGAGCCTGCGAAAGGTCTCGGCATCCATCTGATTGATGAGCATCCGCACGGACCCGTCACCGAAGGCGAAGTGTGCCCCTTGGGCATGCGGGCTGCCGAATCCTCCCACGAGAAGTTTCTCGTCGACAGGATCCGATCCCGCAGCCGCAGACGCCTCCACGGCTTCAGCGTTCTGGTCACTCTCGGCTGGCTCACTCTTGAAGCCGTTCTGGGAGTACGACGCCAGCATCTCATCCGCCATCAGATCGAACTCGGGCACGCCATTGATGGGATGCCCGGTATTGCGGAGCGTCGCGCGCGTGCCCGAGTACCATCCCGATGTTCCCCCCCGCTGAACCTCGCCAATGAACAACGTGTGCGACCGCCCATCTGAGATATCGCGAGTGGCGATGCTGCTGTTGAGGAAGAGTACGCCGTTGTTGTCGACATCGATCGGCGCCTCCACGTCATGATGGACGCCGGCGTAACTGTTGCTCGTATTCGATGAAGGGCACTGCAACAGGCTGATGGTGTGTCCCTGCACCGGGGCATTGACCGCGTCATACACGCTGCGATTGAAGTCGAGGCGCTGAAACGCGTTCCCCTCTTCAAGGTAGGGCAGAAGCTGTGCAATCCAACCGTAGTGGTAGCCTTTCTCCTCTGCCCGAACCGGTCCCGTCGGGTTGACACAACCTGGTGGCAATACCTGATGAGCCATCGTGTAGTTGTGCAGTGCCAGGGACAACTGCATCAGATTCCTCTTGCACTGAGTGCGCCGTGCAACTTCGCGAGCCTGCTGGACTGCGGGCAGCAGCAGAGCGATCAGAATCGCAATGATCGCAATGACCACCAGCAACTCGATCAGCGTGAATGCCCGGCCAGCGAGCTGCGCTCCGGCGCGGCGCGGCCTGACCCCACGGGGTAACCTAGGATGAAGTCCTGTCTGAGTCGACATCGGTCTCTTTCTCTGCTGAGGAGCGAGCGTCATTCCGTCATACCTGCGATGGTCCATGTCCGCATCGTGCGGACGCGGTTCGTGTGATCACGGGGAAAGTCGGCGGTGACCACGATTTCCTGCTCTCCGTCCCGCGTCGTGACTGCGATGCGAGCCAGTCCCGCGTGATGTTGCACATCGACATCATCAACCTGCCAGTCTTCTCCTGTATAGCTCTCGTCTTCGGCCAACCGGGTCAAGCCCCGGGCCAGGGCAGACTCGGCGAGCCAGACGGACTGCAGACGCCATTGCTCCCACTCGGTCTGACTGCGGCGCAGTGTGGTGATCTGGACCAGCGAGACGGCCATCGCGCTGATCAAACCCAGGCAGACGATCGCGATGATCAGCGCCGTCCCCTGACGACGAGGGCTGATTCGACGCATGACAATGGTGTGTGTGCGCATCCTACAGCTCGCTGGGGCCATTGGGGTCCTCTGTCTCGGCGGAACTCCAGCCGGCTCTGAGAGCCCACCGCTGGTACAGCTTCGGAAACACTTCGATGCGGTAGAAAATGTGCGGCCGGTCCTCCTCAGGCACACCCTCGAGCGTGCCGGCCGTCAAGGCGAGGTCCCGCTCGTGGTGCCAGCCGATTCCTGCAGTCACGGCGCGGGCTGGCCGTGAGAACCAGCTTCGTCCGAACGGCAAGTGGAACCGTTCCGTCGCGAGCACTTCATCGCCCCGCAGCTCCCGTCGTATCACACCGTCACTCACACAGGAGTACTCGGCCCGTCGTCCTCCGGTGAAGGCCCACGTGCAGGCCCCGGCTTCATCGTCAGTCACGGCGGTCAGATCAACCTGCTGTGCGGCATGGGCGTCTGCACGAAGCTGATCCGCCAGCGAGGCGATGGTCCGCTCGACCCACAGCGACTCGGCGGACTGCTGCTCGGCTGACATCAACAGGCAAATCGACGTCAGGCCCACCACAGAAAGTGCAGCCACTCCCGTCGTCGCGAATAGTGTCTCGATCAGTGTCACTCCCCAGCGCACGCAAGCCGGTGCTGACCTCCACGTCCCTCGCCGCGAACGATGGTCTGGCCCCCTCCGGCTGTTTGTCGGTTGCTGCTTCACGGCTGCTCCTTCACGTCGGGGAACCAGGCAACGAGCTCCACGGGGCTTTCCCGTCGGTCGACATGGTTGAGCCAGCTCAACCGCAGCGTTACCCGGCTGCCGCGAGGGTTGGCGTTCACTCGCGCGACAGCGACATCGAGTTCACTGCCGGGCAGAACACGAGTCACTTCGACCGGCAGCAAAAACTCGGGCGAGTTGAGCGCATCCAGCCTGCCAGAGACGGCCAGCGCCGCAACCTGCTCCATCAGATTGGCGACCGCCTGCTGTGCCTGACATCGTCGCTCCAGTTCCTGCTGCGTCAGTCGGATGCTGCTCAGGAGCGGAATCGAAGTGGCAAAGAGTGTCCCCAGAAGTGCAGCCGCCACCAGCAACTCGGTGATGGTGAAACCGGGCCGGCTGCGGACTGGGCACGATGAAACGGTGACGCTCTTCATGACAGGTCGTTGAGTAATTTGACGAGGGGCAGGAACATTCCCAGCACGACGAGGCCGACCAGCAGTCCGATCGCGACGATGAACAGCGGCTTCAGCAGCTCGATCCAGAACTGAATCCGCCGCCGTTCCCTGCTGTCCATGCCATCGGCGAGCATCCGCAGCGTCCAGGGCAGATTGTCGTTTCGGGCCGAGGCCTCCAGCGCCGACGCTTCCACATCCCTGATGAACCCCTCCTGGCAGAGCACCTGGCCGGTCGGCTCCCCCGCTGCCAGGGTCTGGGCCATGCGTCGGTACCGGCCTGCAAGATCCGACCGATGCTGATGGTCGGCCATTTCGACGAGGAGCGGAGTGAGTGGCCGTCCCGCGCGGACCGAGAGCGCGAGACTGCGCAACAGCTCGGGGGCGTCTCGCCGGGGAAACCAGCGCATCAGAAGTGGCACGTTCAGGTTGCCCCAGCCCACGATGTGGGCCACCGTCGCAGCCATCGCGATCAGTATCGGAACCGCGAACAGAAGAGACAGCATGCCGAAATTGTCGGAGACGATCTCGGAGCCCTGGATGAGCCCCCGGGTCAGGGCCGGCAACTCCACGTCGAAATCGTTGAAGATGCTCTTGAACTTTGGAACGATGAAGATCACCAGAAAGCTCACCAGCAGCGGAATCACCAGCAGCATGCCCCAGGCATAGGCGGCCCACGACATCAGCGAACCGTCGGTCAACGCGGTCGAGAGGGCCCGTGTCTGTCGGAGCGCACACTGACGTAGTGCCTCAGGCAAGGTTCCCAGCTCTTCAGCCACACGCAACTCCATGATGATCGGTCGCGGCAGCACACGCGGTGCCAGCTCAAGCGCGTCCGCGAACGAGTGTCCGTCACGCAACAGCCCCGCAAACGTTTCCAGCTTTCGCCGAGGACCGCGCCAGAGTGTCAGGGCAAACGCTTCGACCTCGGACTCCAGCGGGAGTCCGTTCTCGGTCGCCAGGGTCAGAGCCCACAGTAACTGGGCTTCTGCGCGCCCGAATCGTCGCGAACCAGAAAGCATTGAGGGACAGCACCGGCAGAGCCACAACGACACCGAGGAAACCCAGCATCAGCAACGGCTGCAGCAGCAGGATCCACTTGAGCAGATGGAACTGAGCCGACTGTTGTTCACGACGGATATGCGCGGTAATCGACGCTGTCTCGGATTCACCACGTGCCTGCCCCAGCGAGCGCCAGCCCGCGAATACCAGCAGCCCACCGAGGACCAGCCTCACGAGGAACGACAGGAACCTCGTGACAACTTGTCCTTCGCCGCTCCAGAACGGGGCCTCCGGAGGCAGGATCAGCGCCAGAAACGCATACATCAGCATCAGACTCCCGGCGACCAGGAGAAATCCGCCCCCTCCCTGCAGCAGCCGTTGGCCCCAGAGCCGGCTACGCGGAGTCTCCCCGTTCCGCCGCAGGTAATCGGCAGCCGCGATCCATCCGCCGAGCAGCGGAATTCCGAGTACGAAGACTAGAGCATCCAAGTGACTGTCATTTTCTCACGGGGGATCATTGATGTTTACGAAAGGTCATTCAGCAGCTTGATCAATGGCATGAACAGAGCGATGACCAGCATGCCCAGGAACCCGCCACCAATCAGCAGCAGCCAGGGAACGAGGAACAGGCCCGCAATGCCGGCCTGAACCTGTGCCCGCGAGGCATAGAGATCGCCGGCCGTCTGCAAGGCTTCCGCAAACGCCATGTCCCGATGCGCCCAACGGAACAGGTTGGCCAATGATGCTGGAAAGTGAGGGAGGACGAGCACAGCATCCTCGATCGACTCCCCATCCTCAACGCGGCGGGCCAGTTGTTCGGCGCCTTCACGAAGATTGACGTCGTCGATCACACCAGATGTCAGCCTCAACGCTTCGGGCAGTGGGGTCTCTCCGACCACGAGCAACCCCAGGAACGAGCAGAATTCCGACAGCCCGCGCATCAGCGAAGGTGTCCCCAGCAGTGGAATACGCTGCCAGAGTCGCAGCCGCGCGGCACGACCCGGAAGCCAGCGAATGGCCCACACGCACACCGGCAGAACCAACAGGACGAGCAGGGCCATCCCCCAGTAACGCGCCAGAAAATTGACGGACTCTCCCAGCGCAGGCGCGAATCGTGTGATCTGCGGCAGCTCCACACCAAAACCGTTGAAGATCTCCCGAAATCTCGGGACGATCCAGGACAGCATCAGAACTCCGCCACAACAGACCAGCGGGAGCACCGCCAGCGGGTACAGGAAGGCCGTCCAGTAACGGAGACTCAGGTCCCGCCGACGACGGACCGACCTCAGAAACTCCTGCAACACTCCTCCCAGGCGACCACACCGGACGCCCGCCCGGACGAGTCCCCGCAGATAGCCGGGCACGCCACGTCCGGTACCAACCAGCACCTCTTCGGGAGAGCGCCCCCGTGCGAGTTCGTCACTCATGCGAAACAGGGTGCGCCGCAGGCGACGCGAGGGAGCTTCCTCACCGAACGCGCGCAGTCCGACCTCGAGCGGTAACCCGGCTGCTGCCAGTTCGGCGACATACGACGCGGGTCCGCCGCTCAGGGTTCCAGTACCCTGCCCGTCAGTGGACGGGTCAGATTCGGAGAGGGGATTCATGGGAGTGCGAGGTTTCGTAGCAATTCCGTCAGGGGCAGGAACAGCGCGAGTCCGTAGATCAGCGTGATGGATCCTCCGAAGAGTGTCACAACGAGCGGAGGCACGAGGCGGCGAATCCAGTCCATCCGCAGTTGCGCCCGCTGCTCGTACACGGTCGCCAGTTGTGTGAGCGAGGCCCCCAGAGACGACTGCGCCTGCCCCACACCCATCATCCAGCTCATCAGTGAGGGAAACCCCGGGCTCTCCTTCAGAGCGGCAGTGAGGGACTGGCCCTGCTCCACCTGCCGGGCCACCTGCTGAGACGCCGACTGCAGTTCACGGTCTTCGCAGGCATCGCCGGCCAGTCGCAACGCCTCGGGGAGCGGCACCTCAGCATCGATGAGCATGGCGAGCAGATTGGCATACTGGGCGCGGCGAGCGGCTCGCAGCCCGGTCAGCGCACCATCTCCCCAGGACTCGTGCAATCGACGTGCCGTCGCGGGACTGACCACACTCGCCATTGACGCCAAGGCACTGACCACCCACCGGTGGACGGCGACGATCGGGTTGACACCCCAGAGGACGCGGACCAGCCACGACAGCAACGGCAGCCCCAACAGGACCGCAGGGATCTCCCAACCCCAGAACGGAAGCGTGTCGTGCAGTCCTTGCAGCAGCCGCAGGACGGCGGATTGCGGAAGCCGAAACAACTCGGTCGTGCGCTCGATCTGCGGCACGACATACCACAGGAACAGAGTGAACAGGGCATAAGCCAGCAGAAAGACAATCAGAGGATACACCAGTGACAGGTGCAACCTGCGTCGTAGTGACGCCACCCGCATCGTCAGGTCCGAGAGCGATGCGAGAACTTCTGACAGTCGGCCACTCTTCATCCCGGCCTGCAGCGCCGCGTGATACAGTGGCGGAAGGCGTGCGCCCTCAGCGGCCAGCGCCTCCTGCAGTGACTGGCCGGCCCCGACCCGCGTCGCCAGCCGCTCACAGAGCGACTTCAGCCCCCCCTCGGACCGCGTGGCCGTACCCCGTAACCCGGTGTCGAGGGGAACACCGGCCTGAATCATGGCACGCAACTCGTCATTCAGCGCAATGAACTGCTCGGTCGAGAGACCCCGACCCGACCCAGGCAACGCAGAATGGGCGTCATGCATGTTTGAGGCTGCCGGGACTCCCCGAACGAAAGGGACACTCTAGCAAGCGACAACGGCGGTACGAAGTCCGGCGAATGCCGGACGAACGTCGCCGGGAGACATCGTTCCTCACCCTCCGACTTACGCCGCTGCAGCGGGAGTGTTGGCGCAATTCCGGGATCCTGCCGGGAATAATGGACTCCGGACTCGCGGTATCCTCGGGGACCGGTGATTGATTAACATCGCCAGAACACCCGGCGGGGAACGTCGCGAAGGCGCATCGATGTCATATCGGACCATCAAACGAATCCTGGGCGAAACCAGCCTCGAGCGGAAATGCCGGTTTCTGTTCGGTGGTGGCCTGATGCTGCTGATCACAGGCAGCTTCTATTTCTATGCGCACCTCAATCGACAGGTCATGCGGGAGCAGAACCGGGACCGGGGGCGTCTGCTGATCGCCCCGAACCTGCTGGCACATCACGCCGGAAAACTGGAACAG
Organism: uncultured Planctomycetaceae bacterium; assembly: GCA_963715185.1. Lineage (GTDB taxonomy): Bacteria > Planctomycetota > Planctomycetia > Planctomycetales > Planctomycetaceae > CAVPPT01. Next base: position 210,825 of record CAVQRG010000001.1, on the reverse strand, counting down.
GATGAGGACTACAGGCAGATGTTCGGCGACCTGCGCACTCCCCAGGAGCCGACCAGTGATGCCACCGACTTTCTGATCTTCCGGCTGTACAAGCCCGACCCCACGAACTCCGAGGTCGGCGCGGCCCATCGACCGGAAACGGCTGAAGCCCATGAGGCAATCGGCACGATTCGACGGCTGCACGCCGCAGGGGAGGAGATGCTCGAGGCCGACGCCGAGGATCGCGAAGGCGATCTCCCGCTGTACAACTACTACGGAGCCGTGCGGGCCCGGGAGTCCTGCATCAAGTGCCATAACGATCCTCACCGGTTCCCGGAAATCAGGGGACGGCCCGATCGCCAGGTCGGCGATCTGCTGGGGATCGCGCATATCACCTTCCCTCTCGAGGCCGTCGACCGCAAGATCGCCCGCAACAACGCCGTGCTGATTGCGATGGCGATCGTCACGGCCTTTCTGGCAATGATGGCGGCCTATGCCATCGTGCGTTACGTCATCGTCAAGCCGGTCCTGCACCTCAAGGATGTCAGCGATTCGATTGCACACGGCGACCTCGACCAGCGAGCCGACATCCGGACGGGCGACGAGTTCGAAGAGCTCAGCCACGCTTTCAACCGGATGCTGCGACACCTGCTGACGTTGCAGGACGAATTGCGACAGGTCAACACGAACCTCGACGGCAAGGTCGACGAGCTGGCCCAAGCCAATCTCAGCCTGCATGAGATGAACAAACTGAAGAGCGAGTTCCTGGCCACGATGAGCCACGAACTGCGGACGCCACTCAACAGCATTCTGGGCTTCAGCGAACTGCTGGCGGGGGCGAAGAACCTGGAAGAGAAGCAGCGGCGTTTTCTGAAGAACATCGAGTCCTCCGGCCAGAGCCTGCTGACGTTGATCGACGACATCCTGCAACTGGCGAAGATCGAAGCCGGCAAGATGGACCTGCATCTGCAGAAGTTTCCACTGAACGACCTGATCGACCGTTCGGTGGCCGGCATTCGCCCCCTGGCAGAGAAGCGCAACATCGAACTTCGCTGGGCCCCCGATCCCGAACTGCCTGAGGTCCAACAGGATGCCGGGAAGCTGCAGCAGATCCTCTACAACCTGCTGTCCAATTCGGTGAAGTTTACGCCGGAAGGAGGACGCATCGTGGTGCACGCCGTCCCGGGCACCGATGACCGGATCTCGCTGATTGTCGCCGACAACGGGATTGGCATACCGCTGGAGGATCAGGCCACGATCTTCGAGAAGTTTCGCCAGGGACGTACGACCCTGGCCGAAACCGACGCGCTGACGCGCGAACATGAGGGCACGGGGCTGGGGCTCTCGATCGTGAAGGAACTGACGCGCCTGTTGGGTGGCGAGGTTCTGCTCGAGAGTGAGTTTGGCAAGGGGAGCACATTCACAGTCCGCATCCCGCGCCACCTCGAGCCTCACCTTGAATCGGCGCGCGAAACGCCCTCTCAACAGACGGTCGAGTTCCGCAGGCGCCTGACGGAGGAAGTCCACCGGCAGGAGCCTGGCCCGTCGGAATACTCCACGGCGCCAGCGGCCAATGCCGCTCGCGACGCGGGTTGACCATCCCGCGATTCACTCGGGAAGTCGCGCGGTCTCGACCTGCGGAAAGTCGCCGGTGCAGGCGCGCATGAAGGCCACCAGATCCTGCTGTTCCTGGTCGTTGAGGTCGAGCTTCTTGATCTTCTCATCGAGCTGCGGATTCGGGTGGCCCCCCTGGACGTACCACTTGACGACCTCTTCGAGCGTCGCCTGACTGCCGTCATGCATGTACGGGGCGGTCAGTTCCACGTTCCGAATCGTGGGGGTCTTGAAGGCCCCCTTGTCCTGCTCTTCACCCGTCACTACAAAGCGACCGAGATCGGGTTCTTCGGCAGCCATCCCGACGCCGAGGTTGTGATACTTCTCGTCACTCAGATTGGCCCCGACATGACAGGCCGAGCACGCCGCGCGGTCACTGAAGAACAGCTCCATCCCCCGCTTTGCAGAGTCCGACATGGGATGCGCCTCGCTGAGCGAGAGCGCCTGCTCGTAATCGGCGTACAGATCCGGCTGGTCTTCCTTCAGAGCATCCAGATCATCCGCACTGAAGTTGTCCCGGAACTTCTTCAGTTCGGCGAAGTAGTCGTAAGGCGATGGTCCGGTCACGATGGCCCGTTCGAACGTGGCAATCGCCTTCCCGATGTTGTCGATGTTGACGGAGTCGGGCCCGAACACGGCGTCGAACTGCATGCGGTAGCCGTCGATGTCCTGCACGGTCTGGACCGCCACTTCATGCGTGTTCGCCATCTCGATCGGATTCGCGATCGGCCCGACAGCCTGCTCTTCCAGCGAGTCGGCCCGGCCATCCCAGAACTGCGCACCGCTGAGAATCCGGTTGTAACTCGTGGGGGAATTCCGGTTGCCCGTCTGCCCGCCGACCCCCACACCGAACTGGGTCTGTGCGGCATAACCCTGCTGGGGATCGTGGCAACTGGCGCAACTGATCGTGCTGTCCGAAGACAGTCGCGGATCGAAGTACAGCTGCCGGCCAAGTTCGATCTTTGCGCGTGTCAGCGGGTTCGCATCGAGCCCCTGCATGTCCTTCTCACCGAAGTTCAGCCCCAGCGGCAGCGAAACCTGCAAAGTCTCGTGAACGCCGGGCGTGTCGAGCCATTGACTGATCTGTTCGGTTCTCAGCGCACCGGAGCCGGAAATTCCGGAAGTCAATGTGGGATCGCCAAGCGTGACAGCCGTCGGCAGCGGGGCCACTGCGGGCTCGGGTGTGACGGACTTCTCGGCCGGAGGAGTATCGGCCTTCGCAGCCGCGTCGGCGTTGGTCTTGTCTGACGTCATCGGCTTGTCAGCGAGCGTCGCCGGATCCATCGCCGGACCGTTGGGCCCTGCGACGGCGGGTGCATCAACGGCAGGTGCTTCGAGAGCGGCAGTGGCGGGACCATCAGCCGCCTGTGGCGCCATCAAGTCCGCCCCACCGGGCGTTTCCATGCCCAAGACGCTGCCGGCCTCCGGCTCTTCCTGGCTGATTGTGGGGGGCGCCTCGCGTTGCTCCGCGCAACTGACAATCAACAACAGCATGCCACAATACGCCGCTCTCCGGGTTGTCTTTCGTGTGATGTCCATGGCTGATCCTCGTCGACTCCAGGTCCGCTTCAGATAAGAGTTCGTTGACGCGATGATTATAGGCGCGCGGCAGGGACCGAGTCGACCGGCGGAGCTACCACCCAGGCAATTCTGCGGATCGACGGCACAGGAAGGAGAGTGACGGTCACCGACCGCGACCTGTCAGACCCAGCTGGGTGCGAAACAGCGACTCAGCAGCCGGGGCTGGCTTACGCGTCGGGGAGGAACCCCCGCTCGCGCAGCTCCTGGATGTTGTCTGGGGCACTCTCCCAGATGCGTTCGGCCGCGTACTTCAGGACCGCAATCCCTCCGAGGCCATGCGGAGCCGCCAGGATGGCGATGCGATCTTCTTCCTCGGCATCCAGTCGACGACTGAGTCGCGAAATGGCCTCTTCACTGCTGTCGCTGACAATCTCCTCGGCCCCGTGGAGGTTGTCGAACTTCAGGTGAGAAAAGGCCGCCGTCCGAGTCAACAGCAGGTCCACAATCCTCGATTGCTCCGGATCATCGAAGAACCCCTGAAACTCCGGACGCGAGTTTCCGGGAGTGATGATCATGGGCCGGGTGACCTTCACCTCGCCCTGGGTGATGCTCACCAGGTCCTGCCGGTTCTGCGCTTCCACAACGAGGAAGTAGGGAAGCTCGGACTGTCCGAACGTAAACAGCGAGTAGGGAACCGACCGCACGATGCGGACCGCCTGCCAGGCGTCGCGGAACTTCTGTTCGGCATTGAACGGACCAGAACTCATGAGGCGTCAGGAACGCTGGCTCTCTGAACAGGGTGACGAGGTGCCTGGCGCCGCAACGTCAGGAACAACTGACTTCAGCCCGGTCATCTGCCACGGGCTGCTCGCTGCCTTCAAGGATGACGGTGAATCCCAGATCTTCGAGCATCCGCATGTCATCCTCGGGGCTTTGCCCCTGCGTTGTCAAATAGTCGCTGACAAACAGGCTGTTGGCCGCGTACAGCCCCAGCGGCTGAAGGGACCGCAGATTCACCTCACGTCCACCGGCGATCCGAATCTCTGTCGTCGGATGCACCAGACGCAGCAGGCACAGCACACGCAGGCAATCACGGGGGTTGAGCCTGGTGGCGTCCTCGAGCGGAGTTCCATCGATGGCATGCAGGAAATTGACCGGAATCGACGCCACCCGCAGGTTGCGCAGCTCAAGCACAACGTCGATGACGTCATCCTCGGTCTCGCCCATGCCGACAATCAGCCCGCTGCACAGCTCCATGCCCGCCTGATCGACGACGCGCAGTGTCTCGAGACGATCGGCGTACGTGTGAGTGGTACAGATCTCGTCGTAGTACCGGCGACTGGTGTTCAGATTGTGATTGACACGATCGACCCCGGCGGCCGCGAGCTTCTCGGCCTGATGAGGCTGCAACAAACCGAGGCAGACGCAGATATGCAGGCCGGTCTCGTCCTTGATGCGGCGCACCACCTGCGCCACATGCTCGACCTCCCGATCGCTGGGACCGCGGCCGCTGGCCACGATGCAGTAGGTGCGCGCCTGGTTGGCCTGAGCTTCGCGCGCTCCGGCCATCAGCCGTTCTTCATTCAGCCAGACGTATTTCTCGATCGGTGCCTCCGACACCGCGGACTGAGAGCAGTAGCCGCAATCCTCCGGGCAGAGTCCGCTCTTGGCGTTCTTCAGGTGGTAAAGCTGGACGGTCGTCCCGAAATGCTTCCGGCGCACAACATAGGCCGCTGCCAACAGGTCAAGAAGCTCTTCGTCACGGGACTGCAGCACGGCCCGGCAGTCCTCGCGCGAGAGCTCGGCACCACCCAGGACCTGCTCGGCCAGTGCGTGCCAGAATGTTGCGGCGGTCGGGGAATTCGTGGGGGTCATGGGACTCTGCGGATTAGTCAAGATGGAACGGTCGCTTCAACGTTCTGGATGAAGTGTACTGTGAGGGCTGAATCGATGCCACGCCGCCCTGACCCGTCCACCTGAGGCGACATTTCCGCCTTTGCCAGATGATTCGAACCTGAGTGTCGCAAGGGGGCTAGCACAAAGTGCTGCTGTACGGGCCTGCCTGTGCCGATCGTGAGTGATGGTTAATCACCACCTGTTGCGCTCATGGTGCTCTGGACCCGGATTGTCATCAACACACCGTGTGTGAAGGACTCCCGGACAGGGCTGGTCAGTTCAGTTCAAGCGGTTCCCTGGCCTCGTCGGCCTCGAACCCGGTCATGCGAAACGGAGTTCCGCTCAGACTCGTTTCGCCAGGAAGGGAGACAAGAGATGCGAAAGATTCGTTGGACTGCCGGGCTGCTGGCCGGCCTGCTGATGGCCTCTTCGGCCACGGCGATTCGTGCCGAAAGCTGCGACGGCTGTGACGCCTCCGCCTGTGACGCCGTCGATAGCTGCGACGGCTGTGGCACGTGCGGCGGCTGCTCGCTGTTCGCCGGCGACGGCTTCGACCTCGGAACGACGATGTTCGGGGAAGACAGTGCCTGGGATCTCGGTGGCTGGACCCAGTGGGGTTACACCAGCGAGTCCACGGGACTGTTCAACACGAACCCCGACCGGATCAACAACCACCAGAGCTGGATCTACCTCGAAAAGACGGTGGATGGCAGCGACGGTTTCGATCTCGGTGGTCGTGTTGACTTCATGTACGGTACCGACGCCGACGACACCCAGGCGTTCGGCAACAACCCCGGACGCTGGGATTTCCAGAACGGGTGGGATCGGGGTGCCGGGTATGGTTTCGCCCTGCCCCAGCTGTATGTCGAAGCCGCGATGGGCGACCTGACCATCAAGGCCGGACACTTCTTCACGCTCGTCGGCTATGAAGTCGTGACCGCACCGGACAACTTCCTGTTCAGCCATGCCTTCACGATGTACAACAGCGAGCCGTTCACCCACACCGGTGTGCTGGCGACCTACGCTGCTGGCGAGAAGGTCACGCTGTACGGTGGCTGGACGGCAGGCTGGGACACCGGCTTCGACCAGTTCAACAACGGCAGCAGCTTTCTGGGTGGAGCGAGCATCGCCCTTTCGGACGACGCCACGTTCACGTACATCCTCACGGCTGGAAACTTCGGAGCCAACGGCGACGGGTATTCCCACAGCATCGTGCTGGACGTGAGCCTCACCGAGAAGCTCAACTACGTCTTCCAGAGCGACCTCGTTGACACCAACGAAGACGTGCTCGGCGACGGCGGTTCGACGTACCACACGATCGGCGTCAACCAGTACCTGTTCTACACCCTCACCGACCAGCTGGCTGTCGGTGGCCGCGGTGAATGGTGGAAGGCGAACGGCGTCTCCTACTACGAGACGACGCTCGGCCTGAACTACAAGCCGATGCCGAACTTCATCGTTCGTCCCGAAGTCCGCTATCAGTGGTCACCGGCCGCTGAAAGCGCCTTCGCCCCGATGAATCCGGCCGGGATCCCGAATCTCGGCGACGGTGCCATCTTCGGTGTCGACGCGATCCTGACCTTCTAGGTTCAGCGATTCGTCGACTCCCCGGAAACACAGAAGCCCCCGGTTAACGCCGGGGGCTTCTGGCGTTGAGTGATGACCCTGTTACTTCACACCGGGGACGGCAGTCCAGACATCCGGACTCCGGCTCACGCCGACCTCCTGGAGATGCATTTCCGTGTCGGTCAGTTGGACAATGCGGTACTCCCGCCGGCTGCCAAAGTCGCGAATCAGCCGTCCGACCGCACCGGCTGGCTCTCCACTTTCGAGAATCTGCGTCATGACGTCGGCCGTGACGGACCAGGTCAGATTCAGATCCAGCCGACGGCCGTAGAACATCGCACCGAGCAGGTCGAGATCCACGCGCATGGTCGCTGTCCCATCCGCTTCGATGGTGATGGTTCTCCGGCCATGGTCCACCATCGTCCAGGTTCCCACAACGCCAGCGTTCATCCCAGCCTCTGTGTTTTCGGGTGACAGGCTCGGGCTGACCGAGCCCATCGGTTCACCTGCGTCAGCCGTCTGATCCGTGACGCGGGCGAGATCGGCCGATCCGACAAGTGCGACGCCCTGGGCCACCTCGTCGCGGGTGTCTGTCAGCGCAGGTGTTTCCCCAGCGACAGGCCACACGGTGGCAGTCACCCCGGGAACGACCGCTTCGGTTGCGATCCAGGGGGCGGCGACCGTTATGGCCGCGAACAGGCTGGCTCCCGCCAGAATGGCTCGGTCCCTCATGGGGCGAAGTTTCACAGAATCGGGGCCGTACAACAAGACGAACCGCGGCGGTGATCCGCAGGTCCCGCAGGCCATCCTGGGCAGCATCGCCACTTCTGCAGGGGCGATGCGTGCGCGGTTTCCACCCTCAGGCCGAGTTGCCGTTGCGCGTGCCGGCCAGGAAGCGAAAACCCTCATCCCCAAGGACGGACACAAGTTCGGACTTGAGCTCGGCTTTGGCCGAGACGTTGGTCGCCGTGACCACGCAGGCCCGCAGACGCTGACGAGGACTCACGGCCGCCGAGGACAGTTCGGTTGATTCGTCGGCGAGGTCCTCGTCGCGCGGGTCGGCCACCTCAGCCGCAGGGGCCTGGTCCACCCAGGTGTCGACATACACGAGCACCGGGGTTCCGCCCGGGTAACGTGCCAGAATGTCGCGGACCTGTCGCATATCCTGCTCGGTGTGATATCCGCGCCGGAACCGGACCGCCACCTGCCGCGTGAACTTCCGCTCGGCTTCGTCCAGCGTGTGCACGCGATTACAGATCAGATTCGGTTCACGCCCGCGGCGATCGACCCGCCCCTCGATGACGACGAGTGCCTCGGCTTCGATCTTCTCGCCGTCGCGGGCGAAGTCGTCCGGCCACAGGATGCAACGGACGATCCCCGCCTCGTCTTCCAGATCGAAATTGACGTAGCGACTGTTCCCGTTGCGACTCGGCTTCTTGGTCGCGGCCTTCTTGATGGCGGCGATCATGCCGCCGATCACAACCTCCTGGCCGTCGTCGAGTTCCTGCAGCTCCCTGGTGTTGTGGGAGGTGAGCCCTTCCAACCGGCTGGCGTGCTGGGTGAGCGGATGCGAGGTGAGGTAGAAACCGAGGACCTCCTTTTCGTAGGCCAGTTTCTGGCTCTGCGTCCAGTCATCGGCGTCGGGGAGGCTTACATCGACCTGGTCTGATGAGCCTTCACTGTCGCCTTCTGCACCGAACAGGCTCATCTGGCCGCGGGCCTTGTCTCGCGACAGAGTCGCTGCCGCCTGGACAGCGCGCTCGATCGCCAGGGTCTGCTGGGCCCGGTTGGCCCCCAGTCGGTCGAGTGCCCCCGCCTTGATCAGAATCTCAAGCACGCCCCGGGTGAGCTGCCGGGGATCGACTCGCTCTGCGAGGTCGAAGATGTTCCGATAGGGCCCGTTGGCGACGCGCTCGTCGACAATGGCCTGCATCGCCGCTTCGCCGACCCCCTTGACTGCTCCCAGACCGAATGTGAGTGACTCCTCCAGCACGCGAAACTCGACGTCGGACTGATTGACATCCGGAGGGTGAATCGTGATGTCCATCCGACGGCAGTCGTCGATATGCTCGGAAATGCGATCCGTGGATTCCATGCCACACGACAGCAAGGCGGCCATGAACTCCAGCGGGTAGCGGGCCTTCAGATACGCCGTCTGGTAAGCAATCAGGCCGTACGCCGTACTGTGGGACTTGTTGAAGCCGTAGCCGGCGAACTTCTCGATCAGTCCGAACAGATCCTCCGCCTGGTCCCGATCCATGTTGTTGGCGTGGGCCCCGCTGATGAACTGCTCGCGGTACTGGGCGATGATGGGCAGCTTCTTCTTCGAAATGGCCTTGATGCACTGATAGGCTTTCGCCAGCTCGATGCCCCCCAGCCGGTTGAGAATGCGCATCACCTGCTCCTGGTAGACCATCACGCCATAGGTCTCGCGCAGGATCTCGTCGACGACAGGATGGACCTGCTGTGGCTCTTTCCGGCCGTTCTTGACGTCCACGTAGTCCTGGACCATGCCCCCTTCGAGCGGCCCCGGTCGATACAGGGCGGACGTCGCGATGATGTCCTCAAACTTGTCCGGCTTCATGCGTGTGAGCAGTTCGCGCATGCCGCCTGATTCCAGCTGGAAGATGCCCTTGGTCTCGCCCCGCTGCAGCAGCGCAAACGTGAGCTCATCGTCGAGCGGAAAATCGATGGGGCGCAACTGGAAGTCCGGATGGGTCTGCCGGACGTTGTGGACAGCCTTGTCGAGAATCGACAGGTTCCGCAGACCGAGAAAGTCCATCTTCAGCAGACCGGCCTTCTCGACATCGGTCCACTGCGTGAGGGTGTCCTCTTTGCCGGTGATGCGCTGCAGCGGGACGTAGCAGTCGAGCGGCTGATCCGCAATCACCACCCCTGCCGCGTGGGTGCCTGCGCTTTTCGCGAGCCCTTCGAGTGCCATCGCGAGATCCAGCAACTCCTTGATCTGCGGATCCTTGTGATACTCTTCGCTGAGCTCCGGACTCTCCTTGAGCGCCTTCTCGAGCTTGATATTGAGCGTCTCTGGAATCATTCGGGCAATCTGGTCGGCCCGGTTCAACGGAATCGACAAAGCGCGGGCCACATCCCGGACCGCGGCCTTGGCCTTCAGGGTCCCGAACGTGCCGATCTGGGCCACGTTCTCGTGTCCGTATTTCTCCTTGACGTAGTTGATGACCAGTTCGCGACGGTCCCGGCAGAAGTCGATGTCGATATCCGGTGCCTCGTTGCGATTCGGATCGAGGAACCGCTCGAACAGCAGATCGTACCGAATCGGACAGACGTCCGAGATGCCCAGCAGGTAGGAGACGATCGCCCCGCAGGCCGATCCTCGGGCTGTGCAGGGGATGTCTCGATCTCGCGCAAACCGGGCGAAATCCCAGACGATCAGGAAATAGCTGGCATAGCCCATGCGTTCGATGACGCCCAACTCGTACTCCATCCGCTCCCGGAACTTCGGCTCGACATGCTCGCCATACCGCCAGCGCAATCCTTCCTCGCACAGTTCGCGGAGATACTCGGCATCGGTCCGCCCTGCCGGCGGCAGAAAGACCGGGAAGTGGCGCTTCGTCAGATCCAGATCGATGTCGACACGATCGGCGATCTCCTGCGACCGTGCCACGGCATCGGGTACCTGTGGAAACGCCTCGTACATCTGCTCGGGTGAGCGGATGAACAACTGGTCCGTCGCGATCCGCATGCGGTCGGTTTCGCTGCGGTAGGATTTCGTGTTCACGCACAGCAGCACATCGTGCGACTCGGCATCCTCGCGGCAGAGGTAATGCGCGTCGTTCGTCGCGACCAGCGGGGAGCCCCATGCGCGAGGCCAGCTCGATAGTGGCTTCGGCGCACGACTGCTGGATCTCAACGCCGCCGTCCTGAATCTCCATGTAGAAGCGATCACCGAACAGGTCGACGTACCACTGGACGAGCTCCTCTGCCTTGTCGAGTTCCTGTCCGAGCAGCCGCCGAGACAATTCGCTGGAGGCACAGCCCGAGAGGCAGATCAGGCCTTCGCCAAACTGCTCGAGCAGTTCCTTGTCGATCCGGGGCTTGTAGTAGAACCCCTCCAGAAACGCTTTCGAGGCCAGCTTGACGAGGTTCTGAAAGCCGGTGCGGTTCATCGCCAGCAGCGTGAGATGGAAGGCCGCCTCTTTCAGCCGACTGGCGCTGCGGTCCGTGCGATGTCCCGGTGCGATGTAGGCCTCGTACCCCAGCACCGGGTTGATCTCGGCCTCGCGGCAGGCCTGATAGAATTCGAGTGCCCCGTACAGATTCCCATGATCGGTGATGGCACACGCATTCATCCCCAGCGACTTGACGCGATTGACAAGGTCGGGAATACGATTCGCCCCGTCGAGCAGGCTGTAATGCGTGTGGCAATGCAAATGGGCAAACGGCCGCGTCTCGTTCATGGCTGTCCCTGACCCCTCACCTGGTAATGACTCAATTCGGCCGATCCTGCATCCCGAGAGGCCCGCGATCGGCAACAGCATACAGAGCTGACCTCCTCACGACGCCGCAGCACCGCGTGGTCATGGCTGGCTGGCGGACTGACGCGCCGTCGATTTTACCGCATCGCCGGGGGATCACAATCGGCCGGTGTCTGCTGCCGGAGGCCTCCTGATTCCGCCGCACAGCGCGTATACTGGCAACGGGCGCACCGCACGAACGACACCCGTCAGGCCACCGGTCGGCGCGGCATGCCATCAATCCGGGCACCCGACTCATGGGTCTGGCAGACTGAGGAAGAATCGTTGAACGGGAATCCAGCGCCTGTGCAGACCAGTCGGAGTGCTGACCCGCACACGACCTGGCAAGACCGCCTGCGAGCCGGTTCCTGGTTAGCCTACCTGCCTCTGGGGGCGATTGTTGTGAGCTTTCTGCTACTGGCCATCGTCATCTCGGGGGCAGCGCCGACCGAGCCGCCCAAGCCGGAAACGCCCAGTGTGTTCGACATGCCGCTCCTGCAGGAGCAGTACACCCGGCTGCAGCGGTCCCTGCTGCAGCTGTTCAGTGCGCAACGTTACGAAGAAGCCGAACAGCAGTGCCGGGCACTGCTCCAGTTGATCCCGCACTACGCCGCGACGCACTATAATCTGGCGTGTGCGCAGGCGCGACAAGGCCAGCAGGAGGAAGCGATTGCAAGTCTGGCTGCCGCGATCGAATGGGGGTTCAACGACGCCTCGCAACTCGACCAGGATGCGGATCTCGAAAGTCTGCGGAGCGACGCCCGATTTGATTCACTGCGGAAAGCGGCTCACAACACCACCGCGAAACCGAGTCCCTGGTCACACACAGTCACGCCCAAGCCGATCATCAACAACGTGGGCTGGGTGACGGAGCAGAACACCGTGTGGGATGCCGCGAACCGTGTGTTCCGCGTCCTGTTCAACTGGGAATCAGCGCCCCGGCCGAGGATGGCGCGAGCCCCCGGATGGCACCGATCGCCGAGAAACATGCTGAAGTTGGTGACCTCCTGAATTCCTGGCGCAAGAAGGAACGGCGGCCGGTCACGGCGGCGTCGTGTATGACAACCACGATGCCGACCATTCCAACTTCGATTACGGCAAATTCCCGCAACTGGCGAGAACAGAATACTCCCGCGAGGCCCAGCAGCGGAAGCTGCACAATGGCCTGCAACGCTGGTTCTTCTTCAACGCCATCACCTTCGGGAATTCGTCGACGTCGATCGTGGCTGGTCCCTACTGGCGGAGCAACCCGCGGCTGGCCTACAGCGATCCGGTGTCAGCGCTCATCCTGGCGGCCCAGTACCAGAACAATCACCTGTATGTGTATCCCGAGCATCGGGACCATGACCCCGAACTGGGCGACCTGTATCCGGCCAATACGCCCTACCTGTTGATCTCACAGGGGTCGTCGCATTCGGACAAGCCCTTTCTCGATGCGATCGCGTCCACGCTGGCCGCTTTTCGGCCCGAGGTGCGCGAACTGCTGGCCTCGAAGGGCGCACTGATGCCCACGCTGCAATTGATCTTCCGGATGTCCAATCGCCCGGTTCGCAATCTGGGGGATTATCTATCGGGCCGGGCCCATCCCACCGTGTTCAAGGGTAACGACATCGACACACAGAAGATGATCCGGATGGCGCATGAGATGCAGGCATCGGACGTGCCGCCCCTCGTGCGGCTGAAGGTAGTCGAAGAGGATCAGTCGGTCGTCGGTCGCGACTACTTCGACGTCGGCCCGCGCGAGCATCTGTTCGATACGCCGTCAGCCATCGCCCGTATCCATCGCACCACGGCGCGCCAACGACGGATGGTCGTCAGTGCGGAAGCGAGCATTGATCTCAATGATCGAAAGCTGCTCTGGGAATGGCATGTGCTGCGGGGCGATCCGCGGAAAATCACGATTCGCCCACTCAACGCTGACTCGTCGGTGGTCGAGTTGATCGTCCCGTTTCACGAGACCGAACCCATCGCACCGAGGTCCGACATGCGCTCGAGCCGGGTCGATGTCGGCGTATTTGTCCACAACGGAGTGCACTGGTCGGCTCCCGGATTCGTGTCGATTCTGTTTCCGGCGAATGAGGAGCGCATCTACGACAAGCAGGGGCGGATTGAGTCGGTTGTCTATGCAGATCCGGCGAACGGCGGACCGTATATCGATCCCGCTCTGATCACCCCCATCAATTGGCGGGACGACTATCACTATAATCCCACCGGGGAGCTGCTCGGGTGGACACGACACCGGGACGACACTTCGACGGCATTCACTCCGCACGGACACCAGGTGACCCTCGCCGACGATCAGGGACGTCCGCTCGAGGCGCAACCAGTCCGGTATGTCGTCAGCCCCCGAGGCGACCAGGCTCCCCTGCTGGACTGGCAGCTCGACAGCCGCGTCATCCGCTACGAGTATGACTCACCGACCGATCGGACCGGACGCATCCGCCCTGAGTCGGAAGCCGGCGATCGGTAACGACGTCGCTCCGCTCCGGCGGAGTCTGCCGCAAATGGTCCCGGCACATCCGTGCGCCGCGCGGTCCACTCCGACCCGGCGTGCACGCATCACACGGTTTGTTGGGCCCGGGTGCGATGACGTGTCAGTGCGGCCTCCACAAAGCCATGGAACAGCGGGTGAGACGCCAGGGGCTTCGACTTGAACTCGGGATGGTACTGCACCGCCACGAACCACGGATGCTCGGGCACCTCCACGACCTCAACCAGCGTGCCGTCCGGACTCGTGCCAGCCGCAATCATGCCGTGGGCTTCGAACTGATCGCGATAATCCGGGTTGAATTCGTACCGATGCCGATGTCGCTCCCGGATGACCTGTTCACCATGACAATCGGCCGTCCGCGACTCCGCCCTGAGGTGGCACGCTTGAGCTCCCAGCCGCATCGTGCCCCCCTTCTGCGTCACATCCTGCTGATCCTCCAGCAGACAGATCACAGGATCGGGTGTGTCGGCCGCGAACTCGCTGCTGTTGGCCTGCTGGAACCCGAGCACGTTCCGGGCGAATTCAATCACGGCACACTGCATCCCCAGGCAGATGCCAAAGAACGGAATCTCGCACTCGCGGGCAAATTGAATGGCCTGGATCTTGCCTTCCACACCGCGCTTGCCGAAGCCTCCCGGGACGAGGATGCCATCCACCCCCTTCAGCAGAGCCTCGGGTGACTGCCGCTCAATCTCTTCGGCTTCGATCCTGCGGAAGAGAATCCGGGTCCGGTGATCAAACCCGGCATGATCCAGGGACTCGTAGATCGACTTGTAAGCATCATGATGGTCGATGTACTTCCCGACCACCGCAATCGTCACCTCGTGCTCGGGATTGCGAATCCGCTGCATCAACTCCCGCCAGTCATCCATCTGCGAGGTCGCTCAACGGGAGATCCAGTTGTCGATGATCAGGCGATCCAGCTTGTGTTCCACCAGTCCCAGCGGCACCTCGTAGATCGAGAACTCCTTGTCGATCTCTTCGATGACTGCGTCCTTTTCCACGTTGCAGAACAGGGCAATCTTCTCGGCGTGCTCCCGTCCCAGGGGCCGCTCGGTGCGGACGATGAGAATTTCGGGCTGAATTCCGATCTGCCGCAGTTGCCCCACGCTGTGCTGGGTGGGCTTCGTCTTCGCCTCACGGGCTGCTTTCAGGTAAGGCACCAGTGTCAGGTGGATGAACAGGCAATTCTCGCTTGCCCGACCTCCAGCGGTATCTGTCGGATTGCCTCCAGGAATGGGAGACCCTCGATGTCACCGACCGTCCCGCCCAACTCGGTAATGACCACATCCACACCCGGCTCGGCGAGATCCAGCACGCGCGCACTTGATCTCGTCAGTGACGTGGGGCACGACCTGGACGGTTGCGCCCAGATAGTCACCGGCACGCTCCTTGGTGATCACACCGAGGTAAATTCGACCGGTCGTATAGTTGGATTTCTGCGACAGCGGGCTGTTGGTGAAGCGTTCGTAGTGACCGAGATCCAGATCGGTCTCCGCCCCGTCATCGAGCACGTAGACCTCGCCGTGCTGGTAGGGGCTCATGGTGCCGGGATCGACGTTGATGTAAGGGTCCAGTTTCTGCATCCGGACCGTCAGCCCCCGTCGTTCGAGCAGCAGTCCAATCGAAGCGGAGGTCAGCCCTTTTCCCAGGGAACTGACCACGCCACCGGTCACAAAGATGTGTTTCGTCATGGGGAAATCTGTCTCTCAGAAGCTCCGAGGCAACGGAGCGGCAAGCACGGGCAGTCCGTTGCCTCTGAAGTTGGTAGGACTCAAGTTGCCGATGCCGGCTGGCCACCCGCAGATCGACCGCACAACGCGTCATTCCGGGGCCGTCGACCGCTGTTGCCGGGCGACGAAGCGAGCATAATCATCTCGCGTGTCGATGCCAACCGATGCCGTCTGCACAATCGCGACCTGAATCGAAGCTCCCGCTTCCAGGACCCGCAACTGTTCCAGCTTTTCCAGTTGCTCGATTCGTCCCGGGGGCATTTCCGTCAAAGCCAGCAGGAACGCGTACTGAAACGCATAGACCCCCAGATGGAGCAACCATGGACTGCCAGCCCGATACGTCTGGCTCCTGAGCCAGTCTTCGGGGGTCTCGTCCCGCAGATGCGGAATGGCCGCGCGGCTGAAGTACAAAGCCTCTCCGTCGGCATTGCAGACGACCTTCACACAGGCGGGATCTCTCAGGATGAGCGGATCCTCAATCGGAGTCGCGAGTGTCGCCATCTCCGCCCGCCTCGCCGACCGCGCCGTCCGCACCAGCAGGTCCAGGTCCTGCGGACAGAGTTCCGGTTCATCCCCCTGAATATTGACGACGATTTCGGCATCCCTGCAGCAGCGTCGCGCCACCTCCGCAATGCGGTCCGTCCCGCTCGCGTGCTGGCCGGTCATCTCGGCACGTCCACCGAAGTCGCGGACGACAGCAGCAATCTCGGCGCTGTCCGTCGCGACGATGACCTCATCGATCGACGGTGCCGACACGGCCGCCTCCCAGGCATACTGGATCAACGGTTTGCCGGTCTGGTCGAGCAGCAGTTTGCGGGGCAGCCGTGACGATTCCAGACGGGCAGGAATCACTCCGTAGACCGGCATTCGACACCCTCCCTGATCCGGTGTTCAACCGGCATGGACGGCAACCGGGACGTCCGTCGTCACCAAGCTTGGCTGCCCGGCCGCTCAGGAGGCGTTCTAGCAGACGTTGCAGATCCCGTCAAAGTTGGCGAATGCCGGATCGTCGTGTACCGAGTCGGCCTCCAGACCATTGGCGGTCAGTGCTCGTATTGTTATCGTCATCCCGGTTGATGATAGGGCAAGCAGACGACGACATGTTGCGACACGGATTCCTGGGTTACGACAGTTCATTCATGTTGGACGTCGTGGTGGTGGCACTCATCCTGGTGGTGCCCGTGCTGGTGTACAGCATCTCGGCGGTCAAGCGTCGCCAGTTCACCCTGCACCGCAACCTGCAGACCGCGCTGGGATTGGTCCTGCTGATCGCAGTCACGGCGTTCGAGGTGGACATGCAGCTCGTCCACGGCGGCTGGGAGAACATCGTCAACAAGAAACCGCTTTCCCCCCGCATGTCGGCAGACGAGCTGAGCTTTGTCCGCAAGGTGCTCTGGGTCCATCTGATCTTCGCCGTCTCGACGCCCGTGCTGTGGGCGACGACGCTGTGGCTCGCATGGCAGCGGATGTCCTCCCCCCCGACCCCCTGCCCCCACAGCCCGTTGCATCGCACGCTGGGCTGGACCTCGGCCATCGACCTGGTATTGACGTCGATCACCGGGCTGGCGTTCTACTACGTCGCATTCGTTGCTGCGTAGGCCAGAGGGAGCGAGATCGTCAGGTGCGCTCTTCGGCGGTCCGAGTCGGTGATTTCGACTCACTGAGGGAGAAATGCGGTCCGCGCAATGCGTGTTGCGATGCTTGGCGTTCCATGCGAATCAGTTGGTCGCCGAGATGCTCGATCCGCTGGGCCACTTCATGGGTCGTCTGCTCCATACCCCCGGAGATCAGCGTCACGACTCCGAGAAACAGCAGCATCTGGCCAGCGGTGGCCATCAACCACCCGGTAGGAGCGTAACTGGCACGTCCACCGAAGTAGCCCCACAGAACGAAGACCGTCCCGACAGTGAGCAACCCCACACCGCCATAGGCGAGCAGTTGGCCCCACAAGGCCTCCATTCGACCGGGCGGCCTGCGGGACTTTGTCAGGGCCGCATCGAGGCTGAAATGCGGTGCCGGCACCGCCTCGTGATGCGCGTCGATCCTGCGCGGTCCGGACGCCGGCTCCGACGCGGCCCGCGCCCCCTTCTTTTCATCCGCCTTGTCTCGCACCGGGTGATTCCGGGGGATCGGGGCGGACCGCTCGGCCGGCGGGGCGACAATAGCGGGACTCTCGACCGGCTGCGGGGGCATGACGCCCTCTGCTTCCTCTGCGTGAGACGATGCGTCATCCACCGGCGCACGAGCGGCTCCAGCAGTTCGGCAGTCGACCAGCGTTCCAGCAGTTCCCGGGCCGCACGGGTGCTGGCGTGCAGCGAGGGGAGGCGGAGGCTGCTAACCTCGGTGCCACACGTCGTGCAGACGAGCCCAGTCTCGTTTTCGGAGACTTCGGCAGCCACTTCATCTTGGCAGCTCGGGCACCACATCCTTGTGGGTCCCTTTCTGAAGGGAAACAGGACGGAGTCGGAGGAGAAATTTCCGGGCGAACAGATACCGCAAAGTCGCCTGATGGTGCAAGATCGGATTGTCGCAGTGGTTTGCCGGGGCCCGCTTGCCCTGCTTTCCCGGAGTGGCTACGCTGGCGAACAGCAGGGCGAGGCCGGGGAATTAAGGGCAGTCATGAGGGATGTACTCAACGATCCCCACCGAGTGGTCATTACTGGGGTGGGATTGACCGCACCCAACGGAAATTCTCTGCCCGAATTTCGCGAAAGTCTGCTCACCGGACGCTCCGGGGTCCAGCGGTTCGAAACCCGCTACGTGGGCGAAGTTCTGGCTGGGGTCTGCGACTTTGACGAGTTCCGGTACCAGAAGCGGAAGGAACGACGCCGCGGCACCCGGGCCGGGTCTATCTCCATCTACTGTGCCAACGAAGCCGTCCGCGATTCGGGTCTCGACTGGCAGGCTGTACGCCGGGACCGTGTCGGCGTGTATCTGGGGATCACCGAGCATGGCAATGTCGAGACCGAGAATGAGATCTTCGAGATCTCGAAATTCGACTACGACACGAAGGTCTGGTCCCATCACCACAACCCCCGGACGGTCGCCAACAACGCCGCAGGTGAGGTGACCCTCAATCTCAAGATCACGGGCCCGCACCTGACGCTGGGTGCCGCGTGCGCTGCTGGAAACGCAGGATTCATTCAGGCCGTCCAGATGCTGCGGCTGAACGAGGTGGATCTGGCACTGGCCGGAGGGGTCTCTGAGAGCATTCACACATTCGGGATTTTCGCCAGTTTTGCCAGCCAAGGTGCCCTCGCCCATCATGAGGACCCCACCCAGGCCTCGCGCCCCTTCGACGAGGATCGTTGTGGCATCGTCGTCGCAGAGGGAGGTGCCATCTGCACCCTGGAGCGGCTTCCCGACGCCTTGAGCCGCGGAGCCCGGATTTACGCCGAGGTGGTCGGCTATGCCATGAACTCGGATGCGTCGGACTTCGTGCTGCCGGTCGCCGCCCGGCAGGCCGAGTGCATGCGACTGGCGCTGACACGTGCCGACCTCCAGCCGGAACAGATCGACCTGGTCAGCAGTCACGCCACGGCTACCGAACAGGGGGACATTGAGGAATGCCTGGCCCTGAAAGAAGTGTTCGGAGCCCGGAATTCGCTGGCGATCAACAACACGAAGAGCTTCATTGGTCACGCCATGGGGGCCGCGGGAGCACTGGAGCTGCTGGGAAATGTCCCGTCGTTCGGCGACGGGATTGCCCATCCGACGATTAATCTCCACCGCCAGGATCCACGCTGCGACCTGCCCCAGGTCGTCGCGAACCAGCCTCGGCGAATGGAGCGGATGAACTGCCTGCTCAACAATTCCTTTGGAATGCTGGGGATCAACTCGGTGCTGATCGTCCGCAAATTCCCCAGCGCGGAGGGAGGCGTCTATGAATGAACTTCGGACGTCCCACCGCTTGTCCTGACCGCGTCCGGGACCTACACTCTCCGAACATTGACGGTCACCTCGGCCGAGCCCGATGGGGTTCCCGGTGACGTTGCAGGCGGTTCAGGCGTTTGAACGAAGACGACGGAGAGAGTGTGCATGGCCCCGGCTGATATTCGAGAGGTGATTTTGAACATCCTCGAGCGCATTGCCCCGGATGAGGATCTCACCCACCTCGAAGATTCCGTCCCGTTCCGCGAGCAGATGGAACTGGACAGCATGGACTTTCTGGACATCGTGATGGAACTCCGCAAGCAGTATCGCGTGCAGATTCCAGAGGACGACTACGAGCATCTCGTCACGATGGAGAGCACCGTCAACTATCTCACGCCGAAGCTGAAGGATGTTCCCGCCCCGGCGTAATGCGGGGCCGTTTCCCGGGCGGCGGTCAACGATCATTCGTCAGCAAACACGCCCGTGCGCTACGACACCGTCATCATCGGAGCCGGCATGTCCGGCCTCGCAGCCGGCATTCGGCTGGCGTACTACGAGCAGCGGGTCTGTATTCTTGAACGCCATACGACCATCGGCGGCCTGAACTCGTTCTACCGCCTGCGCAACCGGAACTACGACGTCGGCCTGCACGCGGTCACCAATTACGCCCCGCCCGGGACGCGCCAGGGCCCGCTTGCCAAGCTCCTCAAGCAGCTCCGCCTGCGCTGGGACGACTTTGCTCTGGCACCTCAGAACGGATCCTCCGTCGTCTTTCCCGGCCACCGGTTGTGGTTCGACAACGATTTCGACGCATTCGAGCAGAATGTCTGCAACGAGTTTCCGCACCAGGCAGATCGTTTCCGCCGGCTCGTGCAGGTGATCAACGACTTCGACGAGCTGAACCTGTCGCAGACCCCCGTCTCCGCCCGTCAGGTTGTCCAGCAAGAGCTGACCGATCCCGTGCTGATCGACATGCTGTTCTGCCCGCTGATGTTCTATGGATCGGCGCTGCCACAGGACATGGACTTCGGCCAGTTCTGCATCATGTTCAAGAGCATCTTCCAGCAGGGGTTCGGGCGACCCTACGAGGGCGTGCGACGAATTCTCAAGACGCTCACACGTCACTTCAAGACACTCGGCGGGGAACTCAGACTGAGGCAATCGGTCGAGAGGATCCTCGTCAGGAACGGCCGTGCCGCAGGGGTCGTCCTCGAAGATCGGCGCGAAATCGAGGCCGAGAACGTGCTCTCGTCCGCCGGCCTGATTGAGACGCTGCAGCTCTGCGATCAGTGGAGTCCGGCGGCCCCGGCCGACTGCGGCGAGATTTCATTCAACGAGGCGATCTACGTACTGGACTGCCAGCCCGCCGAGCTGGGTCATGACGAAACGATTGTCTTCTACAACGACGCCGACGCCTTCGTTTACGAGCCTCCGCGTGAACCTCTCGATCTCCGCAGTGGTATCATCTGCTCGCCCAACAACTTCCAGTATGAAGACGGGCGGCAACTCGGCGAGGGCGTGATTCGTGTTACGGCACTGGCCGATCCGGCTTTCTGGATGAATCTGCCCGACGAAGAGTACTATCCGGCCAAGACGCGGTGGTGTGAACGCATGCGCGAGGCCGCAGAACAACACATGCCCGCATTCCGCGACCACATCATCGAAACCGATGTCTTCACGCCGCGTACGATCCGCAAGTTTACGGGACATCTCAACGGTGCGGTCTACGGGGCCCCGCGCAAAATCCTGGATGGGACGACCCCCGTTCCCGGGCTGTATCTGTGTGGGACAGACCAAGGGTTCCTGGGGATCATCGGTGCGATGCTCTCCGGGATCACAATTGCCAACAATCACCTGTTGCGGTAGGTCGAGGCGGCGCGAACACTGACGGGATCTCCGGCCCCCGAGGCTCCCTGTCGAAGAGATTCGGAATCTCCCATGCTTGCCAGGAGGCTGCCGATTTGAAACGCCCTCGTCCCAAGACGCGACGTCACTCGAAGAGGTTCCGCAGACAGACCGGACGCGGGGCGATTCCCGGAACGGTGAAGACGGCTCCGGACGCGGAGGCCCCCCTGATCAGCGCGATCCGCTACTCACTCGACGAGCTGTCGGAACAGGAGCAGATCTCGCTCGAGGAACTGGGCGAATTCATCCGGGAAGATGGAATCCTGTGGGTGAACATCGATGGGTTAGGCGACGCCCGTACGATCCGACGGGTCGGTGAACTGTTCGGATTACATCCGCTGGCGCTGGAAGATGTCGTGCACGTCCACCAGCGTGCCAAGGTAGAGGAGTTTCCGCAGCATCTGTTCATTGTGGCGCGGATGGTCCACGTTGACGAGCAACTGGACTCGGAGCAGATCAGCCTGTTTCTGGGACAGCGGTTCGTCATTACGTTTCAGCAGCGTGCGGGGGACTGCCTCGATCCGGTGCGTGAACGGATTCGCAAGAAGCGCGGCAGCGTGCGTGCGAAAGGGGCCGACTACCTGGCGTACGCTCTCCTGGACGCGATCATGGACAGCTATTTCCCGGTGATGGAGCGCTGTGGCGAACGGCTCGACCAGATTGAGCAGCAGATCGAGAGCGGCGACGACCAGCAGACGATTTCGGAGGTGCACGCGATTCGCGGGGACCTGCTGCGGCTGCGGCGCGATCTCTGGCCACATCGTGAGGCAGTCAGTTCGCTGTTGCGTAAACACCACCCCCTGATTGAAGACGAGACCCGGTTGTTTCTGCGAGACGTCCACGACCACACAGTGCAACTGATCGAAGTCGCCGAGCTGTACCGAGAGACCTGTTCCGACCTCCGCGAGTTTCACTACGCACAGATCGGCCAGCGGACCAACGAAGTGATGCGGGTGCTGACGATGATCGCCACCATCTTTATTCCGCTCAGCTTCATTGCCGGTCTGTATGGCATGAACTTCGACACCAGCGTATCAAGCTGGAACATGCCCGAACTGAGCTGGATCTACGGGTACCCGTTCGCGTTGAGCATGATGGCGGCGCTGACCGGCGCGATGCTGGTCTTCTTCTGGCGTCGAGGCTGGTTCAGCCGCTGACACTCCGACTTTGGAGCGGTCGGCCGCAGCAACGCCGGTGAACGGCCGTCATTCAAGAACGGCAACGTTGACGATGGCTTCCCCGCGGTTGATGAGCGGATTGCGTGTAAGGCCGCAAACAAGTCCATCCGCGCTGGCCTTCACGGCCACAACGGTGTCACCGAACGTGTTGGAGATCGTGCCCAGCCGGTCTCCCTTGGAAACTCGATCTCCCGGATCAACTTGCAGACGCAGGATGCCGGTGCGGCGGGCACGCAGCCAGTGGCTCTTCATGGCCACGGCCGCGGGCCGCGGTGGACGGCGCTTCGGGGACTTCCACATGCCGCGACTCGCCATGACCCGCAGCACACCTTCGGTACCGATCTCGATCGCTTCCGTCCCGAAGCGCAGCGGTTCCCCTGCCTCGTAGAGCAAGACGTGGATCCCCCGCGATGTGGCGGCCTGACGCAGGGATCCGTCACGGGTCTCGGCATGCATGATCAGGGGTGCCCCAAAGGCCTCGGCACAGGCGCGTGTGACGGGATCCAGCAGATTGGCCCGAATCTGGGGCAGGTTGTGGCGGTGATTGGATCCCGTATGCAGATCGATGCCGAAACCGCACTGACTGACGACTTCCGTCATGAACAAGTGAGCCAGCCTGGATCCCAGGGAACCATCTTTCGAACCCGGAAACGAGCGATTGAGGTCGCGGCGGTCGGGTAGGTAGCGGGACTGGTCAATGAAGCCATAGACATTGACCACCGGAACAGCGAACAGGCACCCCTGCAGCTTGTCCGGCGAAACCTGACGCAGCACCTGAGAGATGATCTCGACCCCGTTCAGTTCATCGCCATGAATGGCCGCGCTCAACCAGAGGTGGTCGCCCGACCGTCGACCGTTGACAATTTCGACCGGGATGGACAGCGACGTACCCGTCGGGAGCTGCGCCACGGGGATCTCGATCCGGCATCTCTGCCCGGGGGCGACCCGCTGGCCGGCAACGGTCACGACGGGCATCCGCTACCCCTTTCCCTTGTCGCGTTGCTTGCCGGTCTTGGCCGTGCGTTCGATGAACTCGATGATCTTGCCCGCCACATCGACCCCGGTCGCCGCCTCGATCCCCTCGAGCCCGGGCGAGGAGTTGACTTCCATGACGACCGGTCCGTGATTCGACCGCAGAATGTCCACACCGGCGACGTTGAGCCCCATGGACTTGGCCGCCCGGATTGCCGTCATGCGTTCCTGGGGGCTGATCCGGACCTTCTCCGCACTCCCCCCGCGATGCAGATTCGAACGAAACTCGCCGGGACCTCCCTGCCGCTTCATTTGGGCAATGACCTTGCCCCCGACCACGAAGCAGCGGATGTCGGCTCCCCCCGCCTCCTTGATGAACTCCTGCACCAGAATGTTGGCATCCAGCCCACGAAAGGCCTCGATCACCGCCTGGGCGGCCTTGCGAGTCTCTGCGAGGATCACGCCAACTCCCTGCGTCCCCTCGATCAGCTTGATGACGACCGGCGAGCCACCGGCGATATTGATGACGCCATCGATGTCCTTGGTCGAGTGTGCGATGCTCGTGACCGGAAGTCCGACCCCGTCTCGGGCCAGCAACTGCAGACTCCGCAGCTTGTCGCGGGACCGCGTGATGGCCTGGGACTCGTTGACGGGAAACATGCCGAGCATTTCGAACTGTCGAACGACGGCCGTCCCGTAGAACGTGTGCGGGGCACCGATGCGCGGAATGATCGCATCGAAGCGCAGACTCTCTCCCTGGTAGAGCACACGGGGTTTCTGCGACGTGATATCCATATAGCAGCGGAGGTAGTCGACGACTCGAACATCGTGCCCCCGCTCTGTCCCGGCCTCTTTGAGTCGTCGCGTCGAATACAGCGTACTCTTGCGCGACAGAATGGCGATTCGCATCAGAAACTCTGGCTCCAAAGGGACACGGTGATCATCAGCGAGGACGCGATGATCGGGGTGAGCGAGGGGGGCGCTCGCTCAGAAACGAGTGGGAAGTGTCAATCAGGAATCGCCCACGAACGGCCTCGCGACCCAACAGCATGCGAAATCCCATGGCGACGCGATTGGCGAGCGTCAACTCCAGATCGAAGCGCTGTCCGAGCAGGATGGCCGGCGTGATGATGACCGGTCGGCGGCTGACATGTCCGCTCGAACTCCGCACATCGCGAAACTCCCGCACGGGAGCCTCACTCGACACGGTGACGCGTGCATCACGCTGCAGTGGATGCACGTCGAACCGCACCCACGTCTGTTGATCGCGCTCGAACGTCTCGACATGCAGGGCATGCAGGCTCGAGGTGCGAGCGCCGGTGTCGATCTTGGCCTTGATAAACGGCACACCCAGCTCCGGGAGGGCCAGCCATTCCCGCCACCCGATCAACGGCAGCTCTCGGGGGGGCGTCCTCCGGCGAGCCATAGGGGCCTCATCGCGTTGTACGTCGGACATAATGTTCGGTCAAAACCGCCTAGAGCTCTGCCCCAGATGCCGCAGACGCCCTCCTTCGTCAGCAGTGCTGAAAGGTGGCGGAGTCCCCGCCAACTGTCAATGCTGCCACAGGGGTTGCCCGGGGCGCACGCCCAGGACACAATCGATGCAGCAGGAATCCCGCTCGCCACGCACCTGCTTGCAAACCCAGAGACAGCCTGGTCGATCTGATGCCCCGCGTCTTCATCCCGGTTTCGCTTCGCAGCCACACCGACGGCGAAGCCATTGTTGAGGTCGAGGGCACCAACGTCCGAGCCCTGCTGGACGCCCTCGACCTGCAGTATTCGGGGTTGCGCCAGCGCCTGTGCGAGGGAGACCGGCTCCGACCGGGACTGGCAGTCGCCGTCGGTTCCCGGATCAGCGACCGAGGCCTGCTCACACCGGTCCTCGCGGAAGAGGAAGTGCACTTCGTGCAGGCCGCCGGGGGGGGATGAATTCGTCGTCTTTTCGCTTTAGGCACGTCTCTTTGCCCACCCGTGCGAACCGGAGATTCCGGTCCTCTCGGCGAGTCATCTGGCAGAATGGACCGGAGGTCCGGGTTCGCGATCTCGTCGAAGGGCAGGACATCGGCTACACTTAGGAGAGCGCCGCTGATTCCGCGGCTCCGGTGACGCATGGCGCGTGAACGTGTCAGCGACGCAGCTGCCTCTTCCCTGTTTCCGACGGAAACCTGACCAGTGTCAACTGCCGAGAGACCAAAGACAAAGGCCAAATCCAAGACGACCAACGGAGCCGAACTGCTGGTGGAATCGCTGATTCACCAGGGGACACGGTATTGCTTCGCCTATCCCGGCGGGGCGAGCATGCCCCTGCACCAGGCATTGCGCCAGCATCGTGGTGTCCTGCGGACGATTCTGCCGCGCCACGAACAAGGCGGGGGGTTCGCCGCCCAGGGAATCTCCCGGACCTCCGATGAGGTCGGTGTGTGCATGGCGACCAGCGGTCCGGGAGCGACCAATCTGGTGACGGCGATTGCCGACGCCAAGCTGGACAGTATCCCGATGGTCATCGTCACCGGTCAGGTGCCCCAGAAGGTGATCGGGACAGATGCCTTCCAGGAAACCCCGATTGTCGAGGTCTGTCGCGGGATTACGAAACACCATTACATGATAACGGCGAGCGATCCGGACGATCCTGAAGCGGTGGCGGCCTGTCTGCGATCGATCCCCCGGATTGTCAAGGAGGCGTTCTTCGTCGCCCGCACCGGACGACCGGGACCGGTGCTGATCGACTTCCCGAAGAACATCCAGCTGGCGACGATCGAAGGGGAGATCGACTTCGATCCACCGATGAACCTGCCGGGGTATCACCCCGAACGGCGGGTGGTGGCCGACGAACAGATTCGACAGGTGATTGCCCAGATTCGCCGGGCGAAGAAGCCGATTCTGTACGTGGGCGGGGGTGTCATCAACAGCAACGCCTCCGAAGAGCTCACGAAGTTCGCACGTCGCTCGAACATCCCGGTGGCGACCACCGTCATGGGCATCGGCGCGCTTTCCCGGCGACGACCCCCAGTCGCTGCACATGCTCGGCATGCATGGCACGGTCTATGCCAACTACGCCGTCAACGAGGCCGACCTGTTGCTGGCGCTCGGTGTCCGCTTCGATGATCGGGTGACGGGCAAGCTCGAGGAATTTGCCAAGCACGGGAAGATCGTGCATGTGGACATCGACCCGTCCGAAATCCACAAGAACAAGGAAGCACACATCCCGATCATCGCGGATGTGAAGGTCTTTCTGCAGACACTCAACGAGGCGTTTGCGGACAAGGATCGGCCGGAGATCGACGCGTGGTGGCAGGAAATCAACGTCTGGCAGAAAAACATCCGCTGACTTTCAAGGACTCGGCGGACATCCTGCCCCAGTTCGCAATCACAGAACTCTGGCGGCAGACGGCCGACCGGGATCCCTACCTGGCGGTGGGAGTGGGGCAGCACCAGATGTGGGCGGCCCAGCACTTCCGGCTGCGCAAGCCGAAACGGTGGTTGAGCAGTTCCGGCTTGGGAACCATGGGTTTCGGCCTGCCGGCGGCAATGGGCGTGCAAGTCGCTCATCCGGACGAACTCGTCATCGACATCGACGGTGACGGGTCGATCCTGATGAACATCCAGGAACTGGCGACACTCCATTGCGAAAAACTCCCCGTCAAGGTCATGCTGCTGAACAATCAGCATCTGGGCATGGTCGTGCAGTGGGAAGACCGTTTCATGGAAGGACGACGGGCGCATACGTACCTCGGGCCGATCGATCATCCCGAAGCGTTGGGCGATGGCGATGGGACCCACTACGAGCTGACGTACCCGGACTTTGTCGGAATCGCAAAAGGCTTCGGCCTCAAGGCGGCCCAGGTTCGCGACAAATCTGCACTTCCCGGGGCCATCACCGAGATGCTCGCCGATGACGGGCCCTACCTGCTCGACGTCATCTGCACCTACCAGGAACACGTGCTCCCGATGATTCCGTCGGGGGGCACATTCCGGGAGATCATTACCGAGTAGCCCGCCGTGCTTTGCGGGGCACTGCCGACGCGGTAGACTCCGGGCACCGATTGCCGAACCACCGAATCACACTCCCAGTGCATCCGAAGACTCATGGCGGCGTACAACAAATACGACAAGCGACTCGAATCTCTGGTGGTGGAAACCACTACCGTCTGGGGCGACGATGTCGGAGAGCTCTCGGCGGAGGACCGGACCTGGGTGGCTCAGGCGATTCATCAACAGCCGGAGCTCGCCGGTCGGATCAGCTACGAACGGGCCCATACCGGCTTTACGCGCATCATCACGGTGACTGCCGACGACATCGCCCGTCTCTACGAGACCCGCGTCGGCTAACCGAAGTCGGCTGTTGAACTCCGGCCGGTACAGGGTCGCGCCGGCAACATGGTCGTTTGCACCACCATGTCGCTGATGGTTGCATCCCTCCGGGCTCCACCGCAGAATGCCTGCTCTGTCGGGGAACTCTGGAGATCTTGATGACTGCCACCTGGGTGACGCTGTCGATCTTGCTGGCAGGCGTCATCGTCGTCGTCGGCAGTATCCTGGTGTTGAAGCTGCATGCGTTTCTCGCGCTGGTGCTCGGGGCACTGGTCGTGGCGGTGTTGACACCCCAGGCGGCGATCGAGCGACATCACATCAAGGAACGGGCGCTGCCGATCGCTGCGATCGACGCTGGGGCGGACCAAGTCCTGATTGACGGCAGTGCTTCTGCAGGACTGTCTCCGGGACTGCTGTTCTCTGTGGTCCGCGAACCGCCCGGGAACGAGCACCTCGAGGTCGTTGGCAAAGTTCGCATCGACAGCCTGCGCGACGCCCAGGGTCAGTCTCAGACTGTCGCGAGCGCCAACCCGCCCGAGTCGATCAAGGCCATGCACCCCGGCGACCTGCTCATTGCTCCGCACGCCTTGAAGGAGGCCCGCTCCGCAGCGGCAAGGACGATCGGCGCCCGTGTGGCCCAAGGGTTTGGCGACACCTGTGTGAAGATCGGCATTCTGATCGCGATGGCGGCGATCGTGGGACGATGCCTGCTGGAAAGCGGGGCGGCGGATCGCATCGTCCGCACGACCCTGCGGTGGTTCGGGGAGCGCAGGGCGCCGGCCGCCTTCATGACCAGTGGATTTCTCCTGGGCGTGCCCGTGTTCTTCGACACCGTGTTCTATCTGATGATCCCGCTCGGCAAAGCCATGCGGATGCGGGTGGGGCATAACTACCTGCTGTACGTGCTCACAATCGTCTGCGGGGCAACCATGGCCCACTCGCTGGTTCCGCCGACGCCCGGACCGCTCGTTGTCGCTGAAGAGCTGGGCATCGACATCGGCCTGATGATCCTGGTGGGAGGGCTGGTCGGACTGGTGTGCGCACTCTGGGGCTATCTGTGGGCGCTCGTCGCCAATCGCCTGTGGGAGCTGCCGCTGCGGGACTCTCCCGACTTCTCGGTGGCGGCCCTGGAGGAGCTCGCGCAGACAGACGAGAGTCAGCTCCCGGCACTCTGGCTGTCGCTGCTCCCCATCGCGCTGCCGGTCCTGTTCATCACGGGTCACACGCTGCTCAAGGGGGGCTTTGCCCCCGACGGGATCCCGGCGTGGGTCACGCAACTGGCTGCCACGCTGGGCGAGAAGAATCTCGCTCTGACCATTGCAGCCGCGGTGGCCCTGCTCACTCTCATCTGGACAAAGCGCCCCTCACTCGAGGAACTGGGGCAGTCGATGCAAGAGGCGCTGGCCGGCGCTGGCGTCATCATTCTCATTACAGGAGCGGGGGGAGCGTTTGGTCAGGTCCTGCGTGAGACCGATGTCGCCGGGTTGGTCCAGCTCCTGCCGCGCACGTCGCCACTGATGCTCTGTACCCTCGCGTGGCTGGTGACGGTCGCCATCCGGACCGCCCAGGGTTCGGCCACCGTGGCCATGATCACGGCTGTCGGGGTCATGTCCGGGGTCGCGCTCAGCGGCGACCTGGGATTCCATCCGGTCTGGATCGCGTGTGCGATTGGAGCTGGTTCGAAGCCGATCGCCTGGATGAACGACAGCGGCTTCTGGGTCATCGTGCGGATGAGCGGAATGACGGAAAAGGAGGGACTGAAGTACGTGACCCCCATGACCTCGACGATGGGACTCGTCGGCCTGTTCGTCGTCCTGATCGGAGTCAGCATCGCGCCGAACCTCTGACAGGACGTCCGACGCGGTGTGCCCCACACGACTCGATGCGCCGGGCACTTCCCGTTTACGACTGCGTGTCCACCAGGATGACCCTCTCAGACACACGGCAGCCTGGCCACGATCTGAGAGCGTCCAATGCGGGGTGCATTGAAGGAGCCACAGGCCCCGACCAAACGACCGGAGACCTGTGGCCGTGATCGCCGCGTTGCCGCGATTGACTACTCCTGCTCAGCTTTCAGATCTTCGATGGCCTTCTGCAGCACCTCGAGCTGGCGGCGCAGCCGTTCGATTCGCTCGTTCTGGTCCGAGCCCGCAGCGTTCCGTCCGTCGTCGGCCGGCTTGCCGCGCGGATTCGATGGCCGGTCCGCGTTCCCCTTCTTGATGTCAATGCCGGCACCGTCTGACTGAATCTCGATCTCAAGTACCCCCTCGGTCCGCTCTGCGGAGCGTTGCGCCTCGTCGGGGCGGGGCCGTTGTCGTGGCGTGCGTGACGGCTGACTCCCAGAACCGGGCCGACGCTGGTCCCCACGAATACCGTCCTCGTCAGACTGGGTCCGCGTCCCGTCGTCCCGGACAACCGGGGTCACTTTGAGGGTCAGCGGCTCCCCCTCGCGTACGAGAGACAGCAAGATCGGCTCCGTGCCCGCCTGCTCGATCATCGCAGCGAAGTCTGCAGCATCATTCACCGGTACATCACCAGCCGCAATGAGAATATCATGCTCCCTCAGTCCGGCACGGGCAGCCGGACTCCCTTCGAAGACCTTGCTCACAGCGATACCCTCACCGGGCCCAAGCTTCAGATGGCTCCGCAGTCGCTCCGAAAGCGGTTCGAGAACAAGCCCCAGCCGGTAACGAGATTGTCTGGCTCCTGGTGCAAACACGTTGCCAGGACCACTCAACGAGAAGTGCCGCTGCACCCCATCCGGGCCAACGATCGTGATTTCTGTCGAGCGCGAGGTGGATGGGGCCCCGTCAGCCTCGCTGTGACTCGATGACCGCACATCGATGCGCAGATTACCCGATGACGCATTGTCGACGAGGGCCTGTACAAACTCCGCCCATTCCGCGGCCGTGCGGACGACATCACGCACCTGCGACTCCGGTGGTGCTTCGCGGTGACGTTCCAGCGCCTGCCGGCGCTGCTCCTCCCGACGCTCGGCCGCCGGTGGTCGTGTGCCGGGTACCTCCGCTTCGTCTTGCGTGTCATCCCCCAGTGCATTCAGAGTCGGCAACAGTGAGACAGCCAACACGGGCCACAAGGATCGCAAGGTTCTCATGATCAGATCTCCTGGTTTGAAGTTGGCGGTCGTGTGACGCTCTGGCGGCCTGCACTCTTGCGGCCCGACTCCGTGGCAGAGCCTCCCGTTCTGCCGGTCGGCCACGGGGCTGCGCGGGCGACCGCGGGCAGCACGGCCGTTCGCTGTTTCGTGCCACTGACGCGATCCCCGTCTGAGAGGTATTGCGGCTCCAGCTCGCGTCCTTAAGAGATTTCCTGTGAATTCTCTCATTCGTCGGAAGATTGTCAAAGCGAGGAGCCCTCACTGGCTCGCCCGGAGGAGATCGCGGAGATCCGGGGGTGCGGAAACACCCCGGCTTTCCCTAGAATGTGGGGTGTTGCACAGAGCGGATCTTGGCGACAGCCGATACTTCGTATTGTCCCAAGCCTAAGAATCCGATAGGTTTCGCCCGCTTCGAGATCGGGTGACCGAAACGACTTACGTCTCGATCGCCGGATCCAGTTTCATTCGATGGATGATCCGATGTCTATACCCGGGTTTTCCCGCAAGGGCTCCCGTACCACCGTGGTGCTGACCCTGACGCTGGCCCTGTTCACCGGCTTGAACGTCTGCCAGGGACAAAACCTGAACGACCTCTTCAGCGGCTCCGATCTCGAACTGCAGGCGCAGCCGAGTCCGCCGCCCCCGAGGTGACCGTGACCCTGACTCCCGCGGGAGGAGAGGCGGTAACGGCGCTGGAAGCGGGTGACGAAGTCGTCCTGTCGGTCCAGGTCGAACTCCCTCCAGGCGCCCATACCTATTCTCAGAATCCCGGATTTGCGGGTGCTTCCCGCATCTCGGTCTCCGAGCTTTCCGGGATCGAACCGGTCGAAGACGCATTCCTTCCCGATCGCGAGCCGATCGTGGCCGAAGATCCCTATCTCGGGCGCGTGGAGAAATACACCGGCACGGTGACCTGGTCGCGGAAGTATCGTTACACGTCCGGCGTGCCTGCGGATCTCGTCTACGCATCCGGCCGGCTGGACTACCAGGTGTGCGACGCCAAGCGGTGCACAATGTTGGACCATCCCTTCGAGAGTTTCCTGGAGGGAAGCCTGACGCAGCCCGGGGAGTCGTCACTGGCGGCGGCCCCGGCCGACGCGAACCCCGCCGATTCCACGCTGCGGAATGCGTACGTGCTCACACCTCAGAGGTCGTCCTTTGCTGGCCCAAAGGCCGATCCGATTACCGTCCAGTTCGAGCTGTCTCCCACCGATGCGCAGCCGGGTGACACGGTGTCTCTCGCCATCACGATGGAATTGCAGCCGGGCTGGCATACGTTCGGACTGATCCCGCACGCTACGCAGCAGAGCGTCGCCACGTCCATCGCGCTGGACGCGCTGACCAATCTGCAGCCACTCAGCGACGAGTTTCAATCCCACGAGCCCCCAGAGATTTACGAGTGGGACTTCGATGACGTGACGGAAACTATTCATCATGGCCGGGTCACCTGGAGCCGGCCGTTCAAGGTGATCGAGGCCGGGCCCTATGGTGCCGGCGGAGAGATGACCTACCAGCTCTGCAAGGAAAGCTGTCTGGCACCCCATACCGTCGCCTTCTCTCTGGGAAGCACGCAGGATCCGATGCATCTCGAGCAGGCGACGATGGCCATGCAGTCGTTCGCCACTCCGGATTCGGGCTCGACGGCTGCTGCCGCAGGTGGCGCGACGCACAGCGAGTCCACGGTGCAATCGGGTTCGTTGACGAATACCGCGGGTCTGGGCTGGTACCTGGTGCTGGCCTTCCTGGGTGGCCTCTTCCTCAACGTCATGCCATGTGTCCTGCCGGTCCTGGCAATCAAACTGCTCACTTTGGTGCAACAGGCCGGCGAAAACCGTGGGCGGCTGCTGCTGCTGAACAGTTGCTACGCGCTGGGTGTGATTGGCGTGTTTCTGGTGCTGGCGACGCTGGCCGCCACCGTGAGGCTCGGCTGGGGCGAGCAGTTCCAGAACCAGGGATTCGTCCTCGTGATGGCCTGTGTGTTCTTCGCCATGGGACTGAGCCTGCTGGGCGTGTTCGAGATTCCGATTCCCGGCATGATCGGCTCGACCGGTGGTCATCACCAGGAAGGCCCGCTGGGGGCGTTTCTGACCGGAATCCTGGCCACGCTGCTCGCGACACCCTGCAGTGGACCATTCATGACCAGCACACTGGCGTGGTCGGTCGATCCGAGTCGGCCGGCATCGGTCCCATTCCTGGTCTTCGGCATGATGGGGCTGGGCATGGCGTCGCCGTACTTGCTGGTGGCCCTCGATCCGCGACTCGTCAACTGGTTGCCGAAACCCGGCATGTGGATGGTGCGGTTCAAGGAGTTTGCCGGACTGGCCGTACTGGGTGCCGTCATCTGGCTGCTGTATGGAATGGATGACGAGGTGGTTGTGCCGACACTGATCATTCTGCTGGGCATCGGCACGGGACTGTGGATGATCGGTCGCCTGTACAATCATGCGTCGTCGCCGTCCCGCAAATGGGTGGTCCGTGGACTGGCATGCCTCACCGTGCTCAGCGTGGGCTGGTGGGGTTACGGACGTTACGAAGCCGGACTGAAACTGGCCGAGGAGAATCGCAACGCGCGACGCGACCTGGCAATCGCCCTCGCGACGGGCGGGGTCCCTGCGCAGCCGCACGCTGGCACTTCAGATCCGGACGATGACTCCCACGAGCTGCCTTGGCAGCCCTTCTCTGCAGAGTTGCTGAGTGTCCTCCTCGATCAGGGGCGTACGGTCCTCATCGACTTCACTGCCGACTGGTGTGCCACGTGCAAGGCGAACGAAGCGATCGCGCTGAACACCGCAGCCACTTCCCGCTTTGTGCGCGAGCACGACGTCGTCACGCTTGTTGCCGACTACACACGTGCCGATGAGGAAATCAAGACGTGGCTCAACCGGTTCGGCAGCACCAGTGTGCCACTCACCGTGATCTTCCCCCAGGGGAATCCAGAAGCTCCCATCATTCTGGCCGGCCCCTACACCGAACCGACGCTGCTCGCCCACCTGCGGGAGGCGGTGGCGACCGACGTGGCCTCACGCAGCGAGCAGTCCGCTGCGCTGATGCAGCCTGCTCATTGAGGCCCTCACGGTCGACCGCCCATGCCGCGATCGCTCGGGCGTGGGATCGCTGAGCTGGTCGCCACCGGCTGACGTCTGCGGGCAACTCCGCCTGCAACGATGATGCCGCCCGGCATTCCCTCCGAATTCCGGGCAGCGGCAGTGCGTCCATTTTCCGGCGGTCTCGAGGGGGGTATACTGGAGATCCTCGTCTCGCCGACCTTATCGCCGGATGGACCTGATGCCAGCCCCCATCTCCTCCCGCCTGCCCTGCATCGTTGCCACCCTGTGCACTGTCATCGCTGTGCAAACATCGGTGACCACCGGGTCCGAACCCGAAGAGGCCCGCTTCTTTGAATTAGAGGTCCGCCCCCTGCTGGTCGAGCACTGTGTCAAGTGCCACGGTCCTGACAAGCAAAAGGGGGGCCTGAGAGTCGATGAGCTGGGGACTCTGCTCACGGGCGGAGAGAGTGGGCCGGCCCTGGTTCCCGGCCATCCCGAGCTGAGCCTGTTGATCGAGGCCATCAACTACGAGTCGTACGAGATGCCCCCGGGGGGCAAGTTGAACGACGAGCAGATCGAAGTGCTCACCACCTGGGTTCGCACAGGCGCTCGCTGGCCGGGCGCCGACCCGGCGCGGTCGGTGCGTTCGACCGAGGCCACCTTCTCTGAGGAAGATCGCCAGTTCTGGTCATTTCAGCCGCTGCGCGATGTCGCCCCTCCTGCTGTCCCTGAGGACGCGGGCTGGGCCACCAACGGGATCGATCGGTTTATCCTGAGCGCGCTGCACGACGCCGAACTCTCGCCCGCGGAACCGGCCCCTCCGTCATCGCTGATCCGCCGTCTGTATCTGGATGTCGTGGGACTCCCCCCCACACCACAGCAGGTTGACGAGTTCCTCAGCGATCCGTCGGACCAGAACTACTTTCGTATCGTCGACCGATTGCTCGAGAGTCCTGGGTACGGAGAGCATGCGGCGCACTACTGGCTGGATCTGGTGCGCTATGCAGATTCCGACGGCTACAAGGCAGATGGCTTTCGGCCTGATGCGTGGCGTTATCGCGACTACGTCATCCAGGCGTTCAACGACGACATGCCCTATGACCGGTTTCTTCTCGAGCAACTGGCTGGGGATGAGATCGCGCCCGAGGATCCGCAGGCCCTGGCCGCAACAGGATTCCTGCGACACGGAATCTACGAGTACAACCAGCGAGACGCCTACACGCAACGGCAGGACATGCTGAACGACATCACCGACACGACGGCCGATGTCTTTCTCGGCCTGGGCATGGGGTGTGCGCGATGCCACGACCACAAATTCGATCCGTTGCTGCAGCGGGATTACTACCGCCTGCAGGCCTTCTTCGCGGGTCTGTCCTTCCGCGACGACGTCCCTTTCGCGACGCCGTCACAGTACGCGGCCCATCAGGAGCAGGCCGGGCGCTGGCGGGAACAAACGCGCGATCTTCAAGCACAGCTGGATGCGTTGGAGGCTCAGAAGCTGAAGAACGCCGCCCACCAGGCCCTCATCAAGTTCCCCGAGGACATTCAGGCCATCATGCACAAATCGGCGGTGGAACGATCGCCGTACGAGACCCAGATCGCGCAACTCGTGGAGTTGCAGGTCCAGGAAGTCCAGGCCCAGATCAGCACGAAGTTCAAAGGGACGGAAAAGGAACAGTGGGAGGCATTGCGAACGCAACTCTCGGCATTCGACGAGCTTCGTCCCAAGCCTCTCCCCAGCCTGCGCAGCGTGACGGACGTGGGACCGACAGCCCCGGTGGTGCATATTCCCGGCAAGGAGCGTCTGGGCGAGATCGCCCCCGGCTTCCTGAGCATTCTGGATGAAGGACCTGCGGAGATCCCGCCTGTGCCGACGGCTCCGCACTCGACCGGCCGCCGCACGGCACTCGCCCGATGGCTGACCAGGCCCGATCATCCCCTGACTTCACGCGTGATCGTCAACCGGATCTGGCAACAGCACTTCGGCACCGGTCTCGTGGCCACGCCCAGTGACTTCGGCCGCCTGGGAGAGGTCCCCTCCCACCCAGAACTGCTGGACTGGCTGGCCGTCCAACTCGTCGAATCCGGATGGCGACTCAAGAGCGTGCATCGACTAATCCTGACGTCGTCAACCTTCCGGCAGACGGCCCTGCGCGAAACGCCGGCGGTGGCCCGCAAGACGGACCCGGAGAATCGTCTGCTGTGGCGGCAGAACATCCGGCGGCTGGATGCGGAACAGATCCGCGACAGCATGCTGGCTATCACGGACGAGCTCGTCCCGGCGAACGGCGGCCCGCCGGAGGACTCGGCAAAGTCCGGACGCCGAACGATCTATACCAAGCTGCTCCGCAATCAACGCGATGAGCTGCTGACCGTCTTCGACCTGCCGGATCGGATCACGGGGACGAGCCAGCGGAACACCACAACGACTCCAACCCAGTCGCTGCTCATGTTCAACAGTCCCGCGACGCTGAGCCGGGGCCAGGCACTCGCCGCGCGGTTGCAGCGCGAGATCCCGGGTAGCGACGACTCGCTCGTCCGTCACGCGTACTCGCTCGCTTTCTGTCGGGTGCCGACCGAACAGGAGCGCGCACGGGCGATTGAGTTCCTGGAGGCGGATACGCCCGGCGCGGGCGGTGATCTGCCGACGTTGACACGGATCATGCCGGGCACGGGCAGCGCCGCGCTGCTCGTCGAAGGCCTGCAGCAATCACCACCGCAACTCAACATGCCGGAGACACTCCCCGCGGAAGACTTCACGGTCTCGGCGGTCGTGCTGCTGGAATCGCTGTATCCCGATGCGACGGTCCGCACCATCGCCTCCCACTGGGATGGCGACACGACGCAACCCGGATGGTCGCTGGGTGTCACGAGCACCAGGTCGAAATACCAGCCGCGCCATCTCATCCTGCAACTTGTCGGAAATTCGAACGAGGGGCCCCGCAGTTATGAAGTCATCCCATCGGGCATCCATCTCGAACTGAACCGCCCGTATCGGGTGACCGTCGCGGTCCGCCTGCAGGACACTTCCGGGCACGGGATCTCGTTCCATGTCCGCGACCTGTCCACGGCTGATGCGCCTGCCGAGACATCCACGGCGGCCCATCGCGTCGTATCCGGCTATCACAACTCGCGGGCGTTCGCAATCGGGGGACGGGACGGTTCCACGCGGCACCGCTGGCATGGTTTGATCGATGACGTCCACCTGGCGCCCCTGGCCGTCGATGTCGAGCGTTTCGAACCGGCGGACTTAGACCAGGAATTCGTCCTGACGGGGCATTGGACGTTCGACGACAAGGACAACCCCTTCGCGGATCGCAGTGGACGAAGTCGCGATCTCTCGAGCACAGTGAGTCTGGCGACACCTCAACGAACTCGACTCGTGGACTTCTGCCACGTCTTGCTGAACTCGAACGAGTTCTTGTACGTGGACTGACCAAACGGCCTCCTCTTAGCGGACGGTAAGACCCCATGTCCGATCATCAATCCCGACGCGAAATGCTGCTGGAGGGAGGTGCGGGTTTCGGGGGCATCGTGCTCTCAGCGCTGCTGCATCGAGATCCGCTGCGGGCCGAGGCACGCACTCCGGAGACCGACCAGCCCCGACCTCATCTCCCGGCCACGGCCAAGAGCGTCATCTTCCTCTTCATGGAGGGTGGCCCCAGCCACATCGATACGTTCGATCCGAAACCGAAGCTCAACGAACTGGCCGGACAGCCGCTCCCTCCGGGCTACAAACGCGTGATCACGGCCATGGGTGAGATCGACTCGCCCCTGCTGGCATCACAGAGGAAGTGGAAACAGCATGGTGAGAGCGGCCTGTGGGTGTCCGACTGGCTGCCCCATATCGCGACCTGCGTCGACGACCTGGCCGTCCTCCGGTCCTGCTGGACAAACGGTATCAATCACTCTGGCGGCGTCTGCCAGATGAACACCGGGACGCCACTGGCGGGACGCCCGTCGCTGGGGGCGTGGGTCAGCTACGGCCTGGGAACGGAGAATCAGAACCTGCCCGCGTTCGTGGTGATGAACGACAACCCCTCAGATCCGGTCAACGGCCCGCGCAACTGGAGTGCGGGGTTCATGCCGGCCCGATATCAGGGAACCAAGCTCGAAGCGGGTGCCGAACCGATCCATTACCTCCATCCACCGCCAGACGTCGGTGCAGCGACGTCAGTGGCAGAAGCTCGAACTACTGAACACCCTCAACCGGGAGCATGCACGATCCCGCCGATATCAGACCGAACTGGAAGCGCGTATTCGCAGCTATGAGCTGGCCTTTCGGATGCAGGCCCACGCACCGGAAGCCGTCGATCTTGCGCAGGAGACGGCAGGACACTCAGCAGCTTTACGGCCTCGAGGGGCAGAGACCGACGACGTTGGCCGCATGTTCCGACGCAACTGCCTGCTGGCCCGTCGACTGGTGGAGCGAGGTGTGCGCTTCGTCCAGCTGTACTCTGGATCGGGGAGCAAGTGGGATGCGCACAGCAACATCGAGGCGAACCACTCGCGGCTCTGCCTGGGCATGGACCAAGCGAGTTGCTGCCCTGTTGAAGGACCTGAAGCAGCGTGGACTGCTCGACGAAACGCTGGTGGTCTGGGGCGGCGAATTCGGCAGAACACCCATGAGCGAAAAAGGTGACGGCCGTGACCATAACCCCACGGGGTTCACGATGTGGATGGCCGGTGGCGGAGTGGCGGGCGGCCAGGCCATCGGTTCAACCGACGACCTGGGATTTCACGCCGTCGAGGATCGCCTGCACGTGCACGATCTGCACGCCACCATCCTGCGCCTGCTCGGTGTGCACCACATGCAACTCGTCTATCGTCACAAGGGGCGTCCGGAGCGCCCCACCCTGAACGAGGGGGAGGCCCTGACGCGGATCACCGCGCGTGCCTGAGTCAACGGCAGCGGGCTGACATCGACCGGGGGAGCTTACAGGTCGCTCGGCTCGATACGGGCTGCATTCACATCCACGAGTCGCAGCGGCTCATGCAACTCGGGAATCGTGAACCCGTTTTCCGGCCCGAAAAAGATGAAGTGGAGGTTCTCCCACCCATCGACAGCAAAGCGTTCCAGCACGAATTGCATGGCCGGTTTTGAAATCAAGCCGGGATCGCTGAGGCGGCCAAAGCTCTCAAGCGGGAACTCCTCGTACCGACGTACGCCATGCAGGTGTTCCAACTGGCGATAACGGCAGAAGGTTCGCCAGAACTGGCGGTACCAATCCCAGCGACCATGTGGCCCGACATCGTAACCGTGTCGCTCGCTCAACAGCCACTTGTGAATGTCTGCCTCGAGTGACCCGAGCTTACGGACGCTGCCAACCGTTCCCATGGTGAGCACAAAACTGGCTGCCATCGTAGCAGAAGCCTTCATCAAAGTCTGATTCGTCCTGACCGCCATCGGGCGGCTAGGACAACCATGTGGCCCGCGGATTCAGGCATCCATCAGGTGTAAAAACTATAGTCATGGTTCGAATGCGCGTAAAGGCGAGGTTCCCCCATGGCGGAGGAACGAGTTCGACAAGCGTCCGGAAGGAGGAGGGCAAATCTTCGGAAGAAAGGCCGTTTGGTCGTGGAGAGGGCGAGCCAGAATCGTCATAACTCTGCGCTGCCTCGACGAGCGCCGGTCTGCCTGAATGAACCGAAACTCCCATCTGCGAGAAGGTTCCGTTCTCCGGCCCAGAGGACGCCGCTGGTCAGATCCCCCGAGATAGGCTATCTTTCCCCGGGGGGGCTGCGGTAAAGGCTGTCCTCAAACGTGGAGGCTGGTCGTTATGCTCTGTCCATTCTGCCGTGAAGGAGAGACGAAAGTCGTCGACTCCCGGGGCAGCCAGGAATTCGTGATCCGTCGCCGGCGGGAATGTCTGGCGTGCGGTCGGCGCTTTACGACCTACGAGAAGATTGAAGAGTCGCCACTGAAGGTCGTCAAGAAGGACGGCAGCCGCGTACCATTTGACCGCGAGAAGATCAGATCCGGTCTTGAAAAGGCCTGCTACAAGCGTCCGGTCAGTCCCGATCAGGTCGAGGAGATCATCAGCCGCGTCGAGGCTGACGTGTATGAGAATTTCGACCGCGAGGTGCCGTCGCGATATATCGGTGAGCTGGTCACCTCGGCGCTGCGGGACGTTGACCAGGTGGCGTTCGTCCGATTCGCTTCGGTGTATCGCGAATTCAAGGATGCGAACGACTTTGTGGAAGAGCTCGAACCGATGATTCGGGCACAGCGGATGCGTGCGGCCGACCTGTTCGAACGATGACGATCCTGTCGCAGCTGGCTCGAGCGCGAGGGATCGCTCGTTCCCGATTCCATTCACGGTGATGTCGTGCAAGGAGTGCGTGACGATGCTCGATCCGGCCCTCCAGTTTCTGCGTTCGCTGGGACACCCACGGATTCTGGTCATCGGCGACCTCATGCTCGATCGCGACCGCTGGGTGAGGGGTGATCGCATCGCCAGCGACTCCTTGTCGATCATCGCCCACGAACAGCGTACGCTCAACCGCCCTGGGGGAGCCGCCCTCGTCGCCGACGCCCTGCGGGCCCTCGACGCACGCCCTGCCTTGGCCGGAGTGGTCGGTGATGATCTTGAGGGTCGGCTGCTGCAGGACTGGCTCTCCGCCGGGGAAATTGAAACGTTGCTGGTCGTCGATCCATCACGCCCAACGACCGTCAAGGAGCGGTTTCTGGAGGACCACGGAACGAACCCGCCACGACAGGTGTTGCGCGTCGACCGCGAAGCCACCCATCCTCTCGCCGGCAAGGTCGATGATCGGTTGCGCGAACAGGTCTTCGGACGGCTGGACGACTTCGACGCCATCGTCATTTCGGATTACGCCAAGGGGGTCTGCTCCCGAGCTCTCGTCGAGGATTTGATCGAGACGGCACGGCAGAGGGCATGCCCGGTGATCGTCGACCCCCCGCTTACGGACAGTTTTCGAGCCTATCGGGGCTGCACCATCCTCACTCCGAACCGGACCGAGGCCGCGCGGGTCGCCGGGGTGCCGGTGCACACGCTGGCAGAAGCGGCGGAACTGGGGCAGCGTCTCTGTGAGGAACTCTTTCTCGATGCGGCCGCCATCACCCTCGACGGCGACGGCCTGTCGCTGACCACCCCCGAGGGCGGGACAGAGGACTTCCCCGCAAACGCTGCGCCAGATCCGGGACACGCGAGGCGCTGGTGACGTGCTGACCGCGGTCCTCGCGCTCTGCCTGGGTCGCGGCGGTGATTTTCC
Source organism: uncultured Planctomycetaceae bacterium (assembly GCA_963715185.1). Lineage (GTDB taxonomy): Bacteria > Planctomycetota > Planctomycetia > Planctomycetales > Planctomycetaceae > CAVPPT01. The sequence goes on along the minus strand of CAVQRG010000001.1, from coordinate 169,895 downwards.
GACTGCGTGTCGCCTGGCCAATCTGGCCGCGGGCCTGATGGTGGAACGGGGGGATCCGGAAACGATCTCGCGAGACGAACTGCAGAGCCGCTTGACTGCGGATGCAGGTCGACGGGCCGGCAAGGTGATCACGTTGAAACCGCTGCTGGAGGAGTTGGAACGACGACTGCGCACGGGGCGAGCGCATTGTCTTCACGAATGGGTGTTTCGATCTGCTGCATGCCGGACACGTCGAATGTCTCCATCAGGCCGCCGCCGAAGGGGACTGCCTGGTCGTGGCTGCCAACAGCGATGCCAGCATCCGGCGGGTGAAAGGACCGCAGCGGCCCGTCTGTCCACAAACCGATCGCCTGCAGATGCTGGCAGCCCTCGCCGACGTGGACTACGTCATCGCATTCGACGATTCCACGCCCCACCGGCTGCTGGAACAGATTCGACCGGACATCCTGGTCAAGGGGGGCGATTATCGACCAGAGACCATTGTGGGACGCGAACTCGTCGAGTCCTACGGCGGCGAAGTCAAAGCCCTCGGCTATGTGGCCGGATTGTCCACCACCGGTCATGTCCAGCGGGTCATCAGCCTCTGTGGACCACACTCGACGGTGTTGGCTGCGGACGCTGTCAGCGAAGCGGGCTGAGATCGGCCGGCAGACCTCCCCGGTCTGTTCGACTTGCGTACGAGACCGTGGGGCGAGAGACTGCTCACCGAGGCGGCCCCGAGATCCTGCGTGCCCGCCGCAGCAGCATTCCGAGGCTCCACCCTACCATGCAGACCTTTCTCGCACTTGTGACGGCCTATTTCGCAGGTTCGATCCCCTTCGGCCTGCTGGTGGCGCGATGCGTCAAGGGCGTTGATATTCGCTCGGTGGGCAGTGGCAACATCGGTGCGACCAACGTGGCCCGGAGCGTGGGAAAGGGCTGGGGCGCGCTCGTCCTGGCCTTGGATGCCCTTAAAGGACTGTTGCCGACCTGGCTTCTGCCCGCTGCCCTCTCCACGACAGACCTGTCGGGAAGCCATCAACTGGCCGTCGGATGCGGACTGGCCGCCATCCTGGGCCACATGTTTCCGTGCTGGCTGAGATTTCGGGGGGTAAGGGCGTGGCGACCGCCCTGGGAGTGATCGTGATGATCGCGCCGCAAGCATCCCTGGTGGCCCTGGTCGTGTTCGCCATCACCTTTGCCCTGTCGCGATACGTCTCACTCAGCTCGATCCTGGCATCGCTGGGCTTCGCTGTCGCCGAGATCCTGCAACTGATGCCGCAGCCATTCTCGCGTGAGAACTGGAGTCTGACGATGTTCGCGCTGGCGGTCCCGATGCTCATCATCCTGCGGCATCGATCGAACATCGGTCGGCTGCTTCAGGGCACAGAAGGACGCTTTCGCGAAGCAACTCCGACAGATGGCCCAAAACCCGATCGTGAGACGTGAGTGTCAGGCGACTTCGATGTCGTTAGTCAGCGTGCGGTGCTCGATCTCATCAAGAGCCGCGTGGGTCGCGAGCTGTTTGACATAGTAGGTCGGTGCGACACCGGTCAGGATCACAGCGCTGCCTGAGATCTCGACACTCAGGTTGCGGATGCGACTGGCCGTTCTGAGACGGACGGTCTGCTCGATGCGCTCCGAGAGGTGGCGCGATCTGCCGGGATCAGCGGGAACCCGTGAAGTAACTTCCAGGGACATTCTTTCCTCCTTGAATGGATGACCTCCCTTCAGCCCCGACCAGCGCGTGCGAGACTACACGAGAGACAATCCCTGCCAGCGGACTCATCGGCTCAGCCGACTCTGCAACCACATTGCTGAGCGCATCCCTGCAGATGGTGTCCTCAGGCAATCGGACCACGTCCAGAGTCGCCTCCTGCGACCCCGTCCTCAGTGAGCATTCACCGCCGGATTCGCAGCATGTCAGCAATCCCGACGAGGGCCCTGTTCTCAACGGGCGACTGTATCCGTTGCCAGACAGGCCGTCAAACACAATTCGGGAAGATTGCCGCCGGAAACACGCTGGAACTGCAGGAATGATGCTGAGAGCTTCACCGCCATCGAGCGGCTGGATCCCGGTTTTGTCGGTGACAGCACACCGCATCACGATGCGACGTCCATTCCATGCCGAATCCGCAGCTCGGTGATGCACTCCTGGACGGCCGACTCCAGATCTCCCGCGTCGAGTTGTCCCTGGCGCACCAGCCGGTCGGCAACGTCGAACAACGTGCAACGTCGCAGGTTGGGCTGGAGCCCCAGCATCAGCCTGCGGATCACCACATCTGCCAGGCGACTGCCCCACTCGTGCCTGATGGACCAGTCCACAAACGCACGGGGGATCGTGGTCCCGGCCAGCGACGAGCGATCGCCGTCTCGCGCATCGGCAAGAACCTGTGCGGCGTGGCTGCCGACCAGCGGAACAATCGCCGCGACCTGTTCCTTCGTAAATCCGGTATCGACTGCCAGTTGATGACACCACGCGTCGAGCGCCTGTTCCGCCTCGCCGGGATATCCACTGGCCCCGGGAATCTCACGATCTCGCGTCGATTCGTGCCGCTCGTAACCCTGCTGTTCGAACAGTCGATCGGCCACTTCCTCGGCGAACGCGCGCCAGGTCGTCAATTTTCCGCCGATCAGTGTCAGCAGCGGACATCCCTCGTGATGCCTCTCATCGATCCAGTGACCACGTGGAATGGAGCCTGTGCGTCCCGAGGGCACAAAGGGGAGTGGACGGACCCCGCAGTAGTGGGCGAACACATCACCGGTCGTCAGCTTGAGGTGACCGAACACCTCGTTGACCAGCCCGACGAGATAGGCGACTTCGTCACTGTCAGCAATCGCCGTGTCGGGAGACTCGGGAAAACGAATATCGGTAGTCCCGACGAGCACATGTCCCGCCAATGGAAGCAGGAAGGCCAGACGCCCGTCCGCAGCTTCTGCATACACGCCGGCGTGCCCCAGGGCTGCCTTCAGTCCGGAATGATCAGTCAGGATATGACTCCCCTTGGTCCCTCCGAGCAGCCGGGGCGCCGTGATGTCCAACGACGTGAGCGTCAAGTCACCCCAGGCTCCCGTCGCATTCACGATGGCGGAGGGTTCAAACTCATGCACGAGCGCGGCGTCCCGGCCTCGGATGATTCGCACCCGTCCCCCATGAAACTCTGCCCGATGATGAGGGCAGATGTGGAGTTCGCCTCCGTGTTGTGCTGCAGCGGCCTGGGCGTCGGCCAACAGGGCCAGTACGAACCGCTCCGGATACAGCATCTGTGCGTCATAGTAGGTGCAGAGCCAGCGATATTGTGACGGGTCGACCGCAGGCATGTCGGCGTCGCCGATCCGATGGACCTCGTGACCCGGCAACGTCTCCGAGCGAGCAAGCCAGTCGTACATTCGCAAGCCGGAACGTACGACGAACAGTCCTCGCCCGCTGCTGTGCGGTAGTCGGGCCTCGAGCCAGCGCGCGAACGCAAACCGATCCAACTGCAGAAACCTGTAGGCCGACTGGAGGAGGCCCCCACTCCAGCGCCGGACCGGGATGTGCAGGGCCAGAGGCTTGACGAACTGGGGGGCCAGACGCAGGAGCCGCTCCCGCTCCTCAAGCGACTCGCGCACCAGTTGGATGTCTCCATACTCCAGGTAACGCAATCCCCCGTGGATCAATCGCGAGGACCCAGCGGTTGCCCCGGTGGCGATGTCCGCCTTGTCAACCAGCCAGACGGGAACCCCATTGATAGCGAGCTCACGGGCGACGGCACTGCCATTAACTCCTGCACCCAGGATGAGGACGGGTCGATGTGGGACGAGGGCCATTGCGAGTTTTCCATGGAGATCCGCAGAGTGTAGGGATCTCCGCGGCTCGTCGACAGAACAGACGCACGACAACGAGACAAGGCTTGACAGCGACAAAAGTTGCGGGGATAGTGAATCGCGTGGGGACCATGCCAGCCGCGACGTCACTCTGGCCTGTGCGCCTCGCCCGTCCCTGTTGCGATCAATCCTTTTAGGTCGAGAGTCAGCCTATGTCTGCCGGGCAACGCCGTCTGGATATTGAAACCATTGGGGACGTCACCGTCGCCAAGTTTGTCGACAAGAAGATCCTGGATGAGACGAACATCCAGATCATCGGAAACCAGCTGACGGGCCTGGTCGAGGAAGATGGCCGCAAGCGGATCATCCTGGACTTCAGCAATGTCGAGTACCTCTCCAGCGCCGCGCTGGGCAAGCTGATCACCCTCGACAAGAAGGTAAAATCGGTGGGCGGCAAGTTGCGGCTGTGCTCGATTCGGCCGGACATTCACGAGGTCTTCGCCATCACCAAGCTGAACAAGGTCTTCGAGATCCTCGATGACCAGGATCAGGCTTTGGAAGGGTTCTGAAGACGGCTTTGCACAACACCCGCACAAGTTCTTCCCGATTTCCTAACGCGGATGAGGTACTGACTCGCCAGGGGAAGACCCTGCCGGGGTCGTTCGAAGGCCATCGTCATTCTGTGATCGACTGGAGCACCATGGAGCCGGGTGAAAAATTCTGCTTCCGGTTCGCCAGCGAGATTGACGAGGGGGCCCGGGTCCAGAAGGAGATCATGGACCTCGTGGAAACCTTGGACTATTCCCCGCGTGACCAGTTCGGGATTCGCCTGGCCCTCGAAGAAGCGGTGGTCAACGCGATCCGTCATGGCAACGGCCTCGCCCCCGACAAGAACGTGGAGGTGAGCGGCCAGATCACTGCGGAGCGGTGCTGCCTCAAAATTACGGATGAGGGCCCCGGCTTCGATCCCGCGGAGATCCCCGACCCCACGGATGAGGCAAACCTCGACAAGCCGAATGGTCGCGGCATCATGCTGATGCGGTCCTTCATGACGTCCGTCGAGTTCAGTGCTTCCGGAAATTCCGTCACACTCCTGAAGCTCAATGTCGAGGGCAACGGTCAAGCGACTTGAGAGTTGCATCTCCATCATTCCGTCCTCGGCGCGTCGCGGCGATTCAGCCGCGCGAACCTGCCTCTCGGCAGGGTGTCTGTCATCAAAGTCCGTCGTCGCCTGGACGTGCTACCCTCGATCGGGGGTCAATCGCGATGACGAGTAAGACCCGTTCCTGATCCCAGAGAGAACATGCGCCTGTGGCAGAACCGAAACGCGACGAACTGAAGGTCACCGCCAAGCGAGCCATTCTTGTGGCCGTCGTGTCCCCCAAAGACCGCGTCGATCGTGACCGGGCACTGGATGAGCTGGCAGGGTTGATCAGCACAGCAGGTGCGGACGTCGTGGGGCAACTCGTGCAGGTGCGTGACAAGCCGGATCCTGCGACCTATATCGGCAAGGGCAAACTTGCCGAGCTCAAGGAACTCATCATCGAGCAGGACGCCAATCTGATCGCATTCGACAACAATCTCAGTCCGGCTCAGGGCAAGGCGGTTGAGGACGAAACCGGGACCGTCGTCGTCGATCGCAGCGAAGTCATCCTCGACATCTTCGCCACCCATGCACGTACCTACGAAGCCAGCCTCCAGGTGGAGCTCGCGCAGCTTCTGTACATGCGACCACGACTCAAGCGGATGTGGACGCACCTCGAGCGCATCGAGGGAGGCATCGGCAGCGGTCGAGGTCCCGGTGAGAAGCAACTCGAGACAGACCGCCGCCTGCTGGACCGCCGCGTCGCCGATCTCAAGCGGAAGCTGAGCGACGTGGAGCGGCGACGGGAGCGCCAGGTGGCGGGACGCCGCGGCCACATGACGGTCTCGCTGGTCGGATATACCAATGCCGGCAAGAGCACCCTTATGAACGTGCTCACCGGAGCGGACGTGCTCGTGGCCGATCAGCTCTTCGCCACGCTCGACACGCGCACTCGCAAATGGACGCTGCCGAACTGGGGCGACGTCCTGCTCAGCGACACGGTCGGCTTCATCCGTAACCTGCCACACCATCTCGTGGCCTCGTTCAAATCCACGCTCGAGGAGGCGCGTCATGCTGACCTCCTGCTGCATGTCGTGGATGCCTCACACGCCGAGGCAGAGCGGCAGATCGACACCGTCAACCATGTGCTGCGAGAGATCGGAGTCGACAGCCACGATCCAATTCTGGTCCTGAACAAGGCGGATGCGGTGACCGACCGCTCGGTGCTGGACATCCTCCGCGGTCGACATGCGCAGTCGTTCGTTGTCAGCGCTCGCGCCGGGCACGGTCTCGACAAGCTGGCCGATGCTGTCGCAGCCCGACTCGGCGATGGTTATCTCGATGCCGAGATCGAGACCAGCGTCGGAAACGGACGACTCTTCGCCTGGCTCGCCGAGCATGCCGAGGTCACCGAGCGCGAGTACTCCGATAGCCGGGTCCGTCTGACTTGCCGACTTCCCCGGCGACTGGCCTACGCGATCGACGAACCCGACACGACCGTGGAATGGCGCAATGGGAAGCCCACCGCTGCAGCCCATTCCGCTGAGTAGAGAGCACCACACCCGGCAGCAGCACCGCTGTGGCATCCGGCGGAGCCGGGCGCGCCGGTGTTGAGGCCCGACGGGGGCACCGAGACGCACAGGGGCTCGGCGTATCCGTGGCCGACTAGGTCGTCCAGGCGAACCACCGTTTCAACAGGCGCTTTCGAAACGGTGTCAGCCGTGTACGGTTACAGAGGTCGCCGGCCTTGCGAATGGCATCGGCCAGGGTGGGGTAGGGATGGATCGTCGCCGCGATGTGCTTGAGCCCCAGCCCTCGCGTCATTGCCAATGTGACTTCGCTGATCAGTTCCCCTGCGTGCGGAGCGACGATCGTTGCCCCCAGAATGCGGTCGGATCCCGGAGTCGTGTGAATCTTTACGAAGCCGCCGGTCCCTCCATCGAGAATTGCGCGGTCGACACCATCCAGCGGAACCGTGTACGTATCGATCCGCTGGCCTCGCTCCGCGGCCTGAGCTGCGGAGATGCCTACATGAGCCAGTTCTGGTGACGTGTAGGTGCACCAGGGAATCACCAGCCGGCTGACTCGTGCGCGTCCAAAAAACAGGGCGTTCTGGATCACGATCCGCGCCATGAAGTCGGCCGCATGTGTGAACTTGTATGGAGAGCAGATGTCGCCAGCTGCGAAGATTCGCCGGTTCGTTGTCTGGAGACGATCGTTCACCTCTACGCCCCGCCGCTCATCGTATTTGACTCCGACGGCATCGAGCCCCAGCCCTTCGAGATTCGGGGCCCGACCGACCGCCACGAGAAGCTGATCGACGAGCACGGTCTTTCCCCCACCATGCGATTCCAGCGTCAGTTGCAGCGCGCCCGGAACTTTGGAGACCTGTGTCTGTCGTCCGCAGCACAGCAGTTGCACTCCATCACGCATCATCGCCGCCTGGACCAGCGCCGCCGCGTCGCGGTCTTCGCGCGGCAGCACACCATGCGCCTCCTCGATCAGCCAGACCTGGGAACCGAGTCGTGCAAACGCTTGAGTCAGCTCACAGCCGATCGGCCCGGCACCGATGACGGCCAAACGACCGGGTCGCTCGGTCAGGGAGAACACGGTTTCATTCGTGAGGTAAGGAACGTCGTTCAGGCCGGGAATCGCAGGAGCCGCAGCGCGCGCTCCGGTCGCGATCACGGCCTTGCGGAAACGCAGAAATGCATCACCGACCTGAATCGTGTCTCCCCCAGTGAAGCGGCCTGCCCCCAGGAAGACATCCACGCCCAGTTTGCGAAACCGTTCCGCCGAATCGTGCGGCGCGATGCTCGCGCGGAGACGCCGCATCCGCTCCATCGCCCGTCCAAAGTCGACGTGGCCGCCCTCCGGGACGTCGATGCCGAACTCGCCGGCCGTACGAACCGCAGCCGCAACCCGGGCCGCACTGATCACCCCCTTGGAGGGGACGCATCCCACGTTCAGACAGTCCCCTCCCATGAGGTCCCGTTCGATCAGGGCCACACGCGCGCCCAGCGCCGCCGCGCCCGCGGCGGCGACCAGCCCGGCTGTCCCGGCACCGATCACCACCAGATGGTACCGGGTCGCCGGGACGGGATTGGTCCAGTCGGCGGGATGGACATGCGCTTCCAGACGGAGGTTGTGCTCATCGCGCGGCTGGAGTGGAGCAGAGTGGAGCATCGGTTCTCGAGGGGCTAGCAAGTCTGTGTCAAGAGTGAGCGAGGCATTCAGGGAGCAATCGCGGACGACGAGGTCTGACTGTCGTCGGAGGGAGCGTTTTTCGGGGGCCTGATGGCGTTCAGGACTTTTCTCGTAATCAAGGGAAACAGGCCCAGCAAGGCAAACGCAGCAATCACCTGTGGAGAAAGAATCCCACGGGCACCTCGTGCTGCGAGCGTCTGCAGGTCCGGAACGGAGTGACCGGCGTAAACATACAGGCAGGTCCCGGGCAGCATGCCCAATTGACTGACTCCCCAGTAGGTCCCGACGGACATCGGCGTCAGGCCCATGACGAGATTGAGCACCCAGAAAGGGACGACGGGAATCAATCGCAAGGTAAACAGATAGTAGGCACCCTCCCGGCGAAGCGCGTGGTTGACCTTTTGCAGTTGCTCGCCAAACCGCGACAACAGCGCGTCGCGAAACAGAAAACGAGCCAGCAGGAATGCGGAAGTGGCGCCGAGCGTCGAGGCAAAGCTCACCAGCAGGACGGCGGGCCAGAATCCGAAGAACCACCCGTAGAGCAGTGTGAGTGGCACCGCACCCGGCAGCGACAGTCCGGTGACCAATGCATAAATCGTGAATGCTGCTCCATAGACGCCCCATGGACGGCGTTCCTGGAATCTGCGTAGCGCGACTTCCTGCCGAACAAGGTTGTCCCAGGAAAGCGCGTCGGCCCCTGTCAGGAAGAGGACGCCCATCACGACCAGAATCGCGACGAGGACCAGCAGTTTTACCAATTGCCAGTGCGATGTCCCGTTGCTGGACGGGGTGGAATGAGGGTCATCCATCGTGCGGACCTGAACTGTCTCGGGGCAACAGCGACCGAGAGGAGCAGTGACTCGACGATTCTGGTCGGTCGACTGGAATTCTGCCAGCACACGAGATCGCTGACGTCAGTGACCATGACCGCAGATCCCTTGTCCATCGAAAGATGCAGATTCTGCTGACGCCGCTCCGTACGGTCCCAAACGGCCCCCGAACTGCGTCCGAGCGACTCTCGTTCGGCGATAGCTGCACGTGCTGCCGACCGGAATTCACGGACGCGCCCGACTCGTGTTGCCGGTCCCCTTCGGAACGTGATCGTTGCAATGCTTTGTAGCTTCGAGAGTTGCACTCTTCGCCGACGTGCGAGGCGGAAGATATCGTGACTAACGATTCTCGGGGTCAATCCGAGTTAATGGAAAATACCGCCGAATCTGATTCGAGCGATCCTGCTGAAGAAGACGATAGTTCCAGATAAGCAGGTTCTGGCTCCTGAATCGGTTCCGCCGATCGCACGCAACGTGTGGCCGCCGTATCCAAACAGCGACGACGACCTGGCAAGTGGGCCGTGGGGATTGGCCACGCCCACCAGTGCGACAGACCCAAACTGCGGGACTCTCCGAATTCGGATGTGTGGCGACCTCAGGCAGGTCCACTGCGCATCTCCGGGTGAACCGCCAACAGATGAACATGAAGGTCACCACCGCGCTTGAGCCGCGGTCGTGGCCGCAACTGGGGGGACATCCTGATGACGAGGACATGGCGCTACGTCGTCCTGACGGGACTTTTGTGGGTGAGCCTCCCACTGGGGGTCACTCGTGCCGACGACATGGGGACCGCATCGCTCCACGGGACCGACGAATACTTCTTCGTCGCCGAAGAGGCACCAGACGACCAGAGCATGCTCGAGATCTCGGAGATCGAGTTGACGGCGTATCAGGACGAGGTGGTCGCTCCCCCGGCCCAAGACGTCCCACTTCACGAAACCACGAGTGAATTGGCCCCGGTGACACCGGCCGAGCCACCCGCGCCCGATGCGGGGATGGTCCCCGGACCACTGAGCACACCGGCATGCGACATGAACGCCTGCAGTTACGGTAGCTGCCAGAACTGTTGCGACAGCGGCTGCGATGGCTGCGGACCGATCTACATCCAGAACGGCTGGAGCGACGTGTGGCAGGCCTGGGGCCAGGATTGGTGCCGGTGCTGCCCCTCTGGCCTCTACGCCGGTGCCGAGATGACCTACCTGGTGCCGCTCGACGAACCGACCAACCGCGTCGTGTTGTCCGACCCGATCGCCGGCATCTCCTACTCAGGCGCGGCCGATCCAAGTATCGGCGTCGGCATCCGGACGTGGATCGGTCTCCAATGCGACGGATGGGGTATTCGCGCCCGTTACTGGAACTTCGGCAACGAGAACATTGACAACGAGCCGATGGTGCCCACGAATCTGCATCCGGCCATTCATGAGGCCTATGAACTCAATGCCGACGTGCTCGACATCGAGTTGACGCAGCGCTTTCATGTCCGCTGCTGGCAACTCGACACGTCTTTCGGTGCCCGCTACGCCAACCTGGAACGGAACGCCACGGTCCTGGGTTACGGACAGGTGGGCAACGGCGTCGATCTGTATGGCATGGCCCTCGGCGCCAACGAGATCGAAGGCACGGGTTTCACGGCTTCACTGGGAGGCCGGCGCTCACTGGGTGACTGCTGCGGCTGGCGTTTCTTCTGGAACTTCCGTGGTTCGGTGCTGTGGTCAGACGCCACCTCCTCCTCGTTCACCGAGGCCACGGCCATCACGAACAATCCAGCTGGTGTGTCGAATTCTCGAGACGTGGCCTTCATCACTGTCGACCACTCTGAAAACGTCTGGATCGCGGATGCCACGGCAGGACTGGAGTACGACTTCGCCCTCTGCCGAGCACCCGGAATCTTCACGTTCCGGATCGGACTCGAGTACCAGTACTGGAACACCGGTGATCTCCGGTCGCAGAGTGAATCGTTCGCTTTCCTCCAGGGTGGCCCTCCGGGATTCGCCGGTCGAGCCGATGCCAACTCCTTCGCTCATGATGGAGACCTGGATCTCATCGGACTGGTGATGGGCGTCAGCTGGGCTTACTAGGTCGACTTCGACGGTGAAGGATCTCGAGTGTTTCGAACGCGGAGTCAATCATCATGGCCGGGTGCAGATCAACCTTGAAGCCGAAGCGACTCGCTTGTCTCGGCGCCGCACTGGCGGGATTGCTGATGCAGCCGGCTCTTGGTGAGCGTCCTGCGCATACCTCCGGTCTGTTCGGCAAGGCCCTGGCCTGGAGCAACAGTGGGCGGGCACAGGTCACCGATGGACCGGACAACTCGGAAAGCATCGGTCCCGAGCAGTTTCCCGATGTGTCGCCGGCCTCTGCCCCACCTCGCGAACCTTCGCTGTCCGCTCCCGGCTGGGCATCACTTGCGGATGCTCAGCACCGATCCGTTGAGGTCTCCAACGTCCAGACGACCGTGGTGGTCACACCACCGAAACCACCTGCGCGTCAGACTGCGTCCGCGATGATGAAGATTTCGATCGTCGCTCCTGAACCTCCGCCACTTCCGGAGTTGCCGAGCGACGAAGTTGAGTTCGAATTCGCGACGGACTCAGACGACAGGGGGATTCTGCCTGAACTGGCACGCGAAGAGTCCACAATGCCGGACTTCGGCGATGGCGATGCGGCCGGCACAGAACACATCGGCGGGCAGGCAGAGTCGGGTCCGGAGTTCGACTTCGCCACCGCTGTGCAGCGAGAGTGGCCTCTCCGGCCAGGGATGGATGCCGAGCCACTGCCTGCCGACGCAGCGACATCCGGTGACACTCTTTCGTCGACTGAGGCGGTGGTGCTGCAACCATCGACGCCCCCCATGCCCGGACCGATCGCCTTCTTTGAGGACGAGGGGCCGCTGCCTGCCAACGGAACGACATCCGCTGACACCCTTCCGTCGACCGAGCCAGTGGTGCTGCAATCATCGACACCCGCCATGCCGGGACCAATCGCCTTCTTGCAGGAACAGGGGCCACTGCCCACACCCGCAGATCCGACGCCGCTCGGACCGAATCCCGGACCAGAAGCCTTCACAAACGACGTGACCGGGCCAGGCCTGACCACCGCCCCTGAGGCAGCCGACAGCCAGAACGACGCTGTCGCCGACCGGGAGGAGCAGACACTTGGCGAGGCTCCCGAAGACACGACGCTCCGCTTCCTGCGACAACAGACCGTCTTGCTGGAGCCGGGAGAATTTCAGTTCGATGTCGGATTCACCTACCTGAATGACGAGATCGACTTCCCCGCGCTGAGCATCGACGTCAACAACAACGTGATCGTCGGTGAACTGACGCGCCGGCAGCGTCTGCTGATGATGCCGCTCGAACTCCGGTTCGGGATCACCAAGTGGGCTCAGGGCTTCGTCCGCGTGCCACTGGGGTGGTCGAACAGCGAAACAGTCTTTAACGGCGAAGACCAGTTCGAAGATACCGGGATCCTGGGGGACATCAGTGCCGGTATCACGAAGCAGGTCATTGTCGGCAACGAATTTTATCCCGACGTCCTGTTTACGGGGGCGCTGACAGCACCAACGGGTGACAGCTCATTCGTGACGTCACTCCTGCAGCCCGGTGCAGCACTTGGACAGGGATTCTGGTCAGCCTCGGCCAACGTGACCTTCGTGCAGAGCTACGATCCGCTCGTGCTCTTCTATGGTCTCGGATATACCTACCGGTTCGAAGAGAAGTTCGGCGACGACATCTACGTGGATCCCGGCCAGATCTTCTCCTATCGGTTCGGGATTGGTTTCGCCGTCAACCCACATGTGACGCTCAGTTCCACCTTCCAGGGGTCGTACATCGGCAAGAACGAAGTCAACGACCTCGAAGTGGGCGGATCGATTCAGGAGCCACTGCAGTTGCGGTTAGCGGCGACGATCAGCCGTCGCAAGCAGTCTGACACACACAGCTCGGTGAAGATCATCGAACCGTTCGTCAACTTCGGCCTCAACGAAGATGCGATCGATGCTGTGTTCGGGATCACCTTCACCCATTGAGACCGGTCGAGTCTCTGAACCGGATCTGGATCCGTTATCTTCTCGGGCGGTGCACGAACCCCATGAATCACGCGGCATCACGAACGAATCGGTGCTGCCGCCCGTTGATGTGCGGGCTGCTGGCTCTCGCCACGGCTGTCGCAACCGCATCGCTGTCGCCGGCCGGTGAATGCCCGGTCGGTGACAAGGAGCGGAACTCGAGGGCCCCCGTTCGCGATGAAACGCGGCTGCTTCGGCGGTACACCAAGAGCTGGATGGAGATTCGCAACCAGAACGTCGTCCTCCAGCAGCGCGATTACTCCTGCGGAGCTGCGGCGCTGGCGACGCTCATCAAGTACCACTGGGGCGACGAGATCACCGAGACCCAGTTGCTGCAGGACGTCCTGCGGATGCTCACCGTTGAGGAGATGAAGGATCGCATCGAGAACGGTCTGTCCCTGACGGACCTGCGGAAACTGGCCGTGCGTGCCGGTTACCAGGCCTCCATTGGCAAGCTGACGTTCGAGAAGCTCCGTGATGCAAAGGTCCCGCTGGTGGTCGGCATCGTGGTCAACGAATTCGATCACTTTGTGGTCTACCGAGGGACGGACGGCTACTACGTCTATCTCGCCGATCCCGCGCGAGGCAACGTGCGCACGCCCATTCCGCAATTCCTGGAACAGTGGCAGAAGAACGCAGTTCTCGTCGTCGTCAAACCCAACGTCGATCCCGTCCAGGACTCCCCGCTCAAGGTTCAGCCGCTGGAGATCTTCCAGGGTGAGACCAACCGGCTGTTCCTGCGCGATCGTGTTTCGACGCCGATGGACCTGCGCCAAGACTGAGCCACCGCCACACCGTTCGCATCCACCAGCTCAGGTGGAGTCCGCTGCCAGAAGCTGCCCAGGCGCAGACGACCGTCTTCCGTCAGGGCACCGACAGCTCGGCTTTCGCAGCCTTCTGCACAGACGGCATTCGCGAAAGTTCCTCGTAGCGGCGCTCGACGTCCTTCCGGTTGGGGGCCACCTGCCTGCCAAAGCGGATCAATTCCAACGCTTCCTCGAGCCATCCTTCCGGATTCTCCAGCTCCAGCAGCTCACTGAGCCGCAGCCGACCATCGATGTCGAGCGGGAGGGCCCGCACGGCCCGCCGATAGCGTTCGATCGCCTCGGCTGTGTTGCCACTCAGCTCGGCAATCCGAGCACTCAGGAGCAGGTCCTCCGGGACTTTGCTGTCCGCGACCAGTCGGCTGGCACGACCGAGCGCATCCTGCCGTCGCGCCAGCCCGTTCGGCGAACTCGACCAGCGCTGCCACCGAATCCTGAGGCAGAATCTCGTCCAGGACCACAGACTCACCGACACCGGGAAGCGCAACGTCGAGAACATCCGACGTTCGACCCACATCCAGTTGCAGTTCGCGCTGCCAGCATGCGACGGCCAGGTTGGTCATTCCGGACAGCTTCGCCAGGTTCGCCGTGCGGCGCAACAGCTCAAGATCGGTGGGGGACAGGCACAGCTCCCGACGGAAGTGCCACTCGGCCTCGATGGACCGGCGTTCCGCATGAAGGTCCAGACAACCCAACAGGTAATCGGCGTCCGGGATCAGCGGACAGGCCGACTGTGCCCGCCGCAGATGCTCCACGCAGCTCTTCAGCTGGGACCGGGCCGTCGGATCGGCGATCAGCTCGTCCAGCGAGCTCTCCCCACCGCCCGACACGGCGAGGGCGGCAAGGAACAGCGATGACGGCTGCGTCCTCCGCCACAACTCTGTGTCAGCGAGGGGATCCTGTGCCTCGTTACGCAGCAGCTGAAACAGGTTCTGCCGGAGTTGGTGCAGGTACAGTTTGGCCGTAATCAGATGCAGATCGGCATCATCGGGACGAAGCTCAAGCAGCTTGAGGGTGCGTGGCAGCGCGATCTCGATCGCGAAGTCCTGCGATTGCTCGAACTGACTGGGATCGGGTGTTTCCCGGGCGATGATGTAAGCCCGGGAAGCGGTCCAGAGTTCCCGGAGTCCGAGCGCGGACGCGCCTCCGACCAGTAGCGCTGTCAGCACGAAGGCCCACACCGGTGCCATCGGCATGTTCATTCGCGGATGTTTGTGATGCTCCTGAATTCGAAACGTGGTTCCACAGGCCATTCCGCAGATGGCGGCCGCCAGCAACTGATTGGCACTCATCGAAATGCCGAAGTCGGTCAAGGCCTGTACCGACTGTCCCACCAACATCAGCAGAAGGGTAATGCCCGCGTCCAGAACGCCATGCTGAGACCGGATGAGCCGGCCGGCCGCCAGCCACAGCAGCACCAGCAACCAGAGCCACGCCACCGCGACGATGGCGCCTCCTTCGACCAGCCACTCGACGTACTCGCTGTCCGCGTTGTAATACCAGCCCGATGACACATGGCTCTGATACGGCTTGTGGGCGTAGTGGTAGGCCGCCAGTCCTGTGCCAGCCCAGGGGAAGTCCGCCACCGCCCGCATGGAATCGGCCCAGTGCACCGGCCGTGCATCGCTGATCTGCTCCAGTTGCCGCAGTGTGGACAGGCGTTCCCCGACAGCACGTCCAAAACCGAGCCAGCCCAGCGCGAGGACCGTCACGACCCCCATCGCCACCAGTCCTCCGAAGACCAGGCGACGATACCGCGTCGCCGCCGCCAGCAGCATGGCGGCGATGGCCATCGACACCAGCCCCACGATCCCCCCCCGCGACGACGCCGCAAACACAGCCAAAGTGACGGTCCCGAGCAGGATGACGATCCATTGCGGCAACAATCGATCCAGATTCGAGAACGGTTCCCAGCGTTCCTCAATCGGGCGCGTCTGACCATCAGAGCGACTGCTACGGTAGGTCAGCACCAGCAGACCGACGCCGCAGGCCAGACAGAGGTTCAGATAGCCGGCCGCATTGTTGCGATTGACGAACGAGGCGAACGGTTGGCCCACGACGATCGGCACGCGACCGAACATCTTCCCTTCCCACGTGAGCTTCTGGACGATGCCGAACAACGCCAGCGCAGTGCCATTGAGCAGTATCGCCCCACACAGGAAACTGCGCGACAGCCTGGTCCGGAACAGGTCGGACGCCATCAGCAGCACGGCGGTCGCCAGCAGCAACCGGCACAACTCGTGACGAGTGGCCGCCGGGTAGATGCTGATGGCCCCCCCGGCCGGTTTGGCCACAAGACCACCGGGTAGCCAGTCAGCCAGCTCCGCGCGATGCATCAGACCAGGCGGCCCCGGAAGGGGGACGAGCTGGACAACACCGACCAGCAGAATCAGGCAGATCGGCAGAAGAACCTCCGGGATCGGCCGGGAAGTCCGCTGAAGCAGGAGCGACGGGATCCAGAACCCCAGCGCCAGAACGACGCCCACCCCCAGCCAGAACTGGGAGATTGCGGTCGCCCCTCCGAACCACCATGGGGCGGACAGCAGCACCAGAATCAGGACCGTGCGAGCAGCGTTCGGCAGCAAGCGATTCCTCGCAGGGTCAGAACTCCTGAACTGGCGGATGCGATGGAGGCAAGCATCGGTGATCGGGAGAGAGAATTCCAGACCGACAACCCATCTGCACCCGGCCCTCTACCTCGAATCTTCACCTCATTGTTGATACTGGCTGGGCCGGCCCGTGGCAACGAAGAATGCCGGTAGCTGGAGCAGACGCGGCGACAATGACACTGAAGTGCGGACAGCAGCACGCTGTCCACCTGATCCTCCCTTGAAAGTCCCACCACGGCCCGCGTAGCCTAGAGCCCTTGCCATCGCGTTGACCCACGCGTGCCGCGGAATTCACAGTCTTCGGGAACGGCAACCACCAGCCAGAGCCATCGCAGGGACATCCGGACTCGACGCTGTTGCCTGCAGCAGTTGACTGAATTAGCGGCAGGACCACGATCGCTGGTGGCTGGAAGATCTGACAGGCCTGACGCTGCGGTTCTCCGCTGATCGGTGTAGAGGCGAGGCACCCAGAACAGCCATGAAGAGGCCGAAGTTCGATAAATGGGTCCGCGGCATCGATGTCACGGATTCGGTAGCGGCTGCAGCGACGCGTGCGCTGCGTTCGCGACTGAAAGCGGTCCGCTGCTACCTGCCTCTGGCCGCTGAGGGAGGCCAGGATGATATGGAGGCCGTGCACGAACTTCGCGTTCACACCCGCCGTTCGAGCGCCGCTCTCAGCCTGTTCGCAGAACATGTGCCTCGCCGTCGGGCCGAGTGGCTGCGCCGTCAGCTCAAACGCATCCGCAAGGCAGCCGGTGATGCACGAGATCTCGACGTATTGATTTCCCGTTACGCCGACGAGACCAGCGACGCCTCACGTACGAAACTGCTGGGCCACCTGCGCAACTTGCGCTGTCAAGCTCAGGCCCCACTGGTCTCGGTCTACGAACGACTCGTGCCCAGCGGCAAGCTGGACAACAAACTCAAGAGATTCCAGGAGACCATGAAGAAGCGCGCGGCAGCCCACTCAGGTGGCGACCGCTTCGGCATCTGGGCACGTCACCAGGCCCAGAGGTCCCTCGAGCGGTTCCTGGCCGCGACACCGGAAAACCCCGCTGATGCCCAGGAGCTCCACGAGTTTCGCATCTGCGGCAAGCAGTTGCGTTACACGATGGAGTTGCTGGCTCCCGCCTTTCCCGCGGAGTTCCGCAAGCAGCTCTATCGGGATCTGGTTTCACTGCAGGACCGCTTGGGTAGCATCAATGACCATGCGGCTGCGATCCGGCACATTGAGGAATGGACCCAGGCGACCGACGGACGAAAAATCCGGCAAGTGCTGGATCGTGTGCGGGAGCAGGAACAGAGGCAGCTCGCAAGCGAGGTTTCTGAGTTCGCCGCAACATGGTCCCCACAACAGGTTGACGATTTCGCCAATGGCCTCACGCGTGTCCTCGCGATGGCCGAGAGTACCCAGGCGCGTCCTTGAGTACGGCCGTCCTCACGACCCGGGACGTGGGAGCGAGCGGCCCTCTGGAAACCTCGCAGTCAACCTGAGAAACTCTCAGGCATGCAGCCGCGGCAGACTCGCCCCGATATTCCTTACTTCAACCGCCGGGATCAGCATCGAATGCTGGCGCTGGTGGGACTACTCTGTCTGGTGATGATCGCCACTCAGCTGGCGGCTCGCCCGGAATCGTGGTACTGGCTGGTCCCCCCGAGTGGCGAGGCCCTTGCGCCGTCGAATACCGCAACATTACCCCGGCTGGAAGAGCTGGACTTCCACGTGCGCAACAACGCGCGGCGTCTGCAGCCAGCCGATGTTCTCCTCGCGACGGTTGCTGATGACGAGGATCCGCCCGAACGCACCCAGGAGGCGGATTCTTCGATGCCGGTTCCAGCCGTCGAAGTGCCCGAGGCGATCCTCAACGGGATCGAGGACAATACCGTCGGAGTGCAACGATCCGAAGTCGGTGCCTACTACGATATGCTGTCCAGGATTCGTGCACTTCCGGAAGTGGCCGTGGCGAAACACGCACGAGATGACATCGCGTTCACCGTGCTGATGCTGCACTCGGACACCTATCGGGGGCAACTCGTGACCGTCACCGGCGAACTTCACCGCTTGACCCCCTTCCCGGTCGCGGAAGGTGCACCGGACGACATCCGACAACTCTACGAGGGATGGTTGACGACACCCGATTCCGGCAACAACCCGTACCGATTTCTCAGTACTGAGGTGCCCGCAGGCGTCGTGCCCGGAGAGTCGATCGAGCCGGTCCGCATCGAGGTGACAGGGTATTTCTTCAAGCGTTACGGCTACGCGTCGCGGGGCGGCATGCATGTGGCCCCCACTCTGCTCGCAAAGTCGTTCCGGGTTCTCACCCCCACCCATCGCCCGCCGGCCGGATCGGACGACCTGTCCAGAATGGTGCTGACGTTCTTCGCTCTCATCGTTGGAGCGCTGCTGATCGTCTGCTGGCAGACCTTTCGCAGCGCTCGTCGGTATGAGGGCAGCCGCCTGAAGGACCTGGCTTCCTCTCGCCTCGACGCAGAACCGGATGATCTCAAGGCCCTTGAGAACCTCGAGACGACCGCACCGTTGGACTTTCGCACGGATGAACGTCCGGAGAGCGCTGCCCCCTAGCGGCAGGGACGGTTGACCCACCTCCGAACGCAGCTACTTCAGCGGCTGATCCGGGGGTCGATACCAGACCAGGAGGGGGAGCAGCAACGCAGCGATCACAGCGAAGGTCCAGCTGATGTGAGACTGAGGATCCCCCCCCGCGGCAATCGGGGCCCGCGTGAAGAGCGTGCTGCAGACTCCATAGAAGCCGGCCGCCAGCAGGATCCCGATCCAGTTGATGAGATTCATGGCCCCGATCATGCGCCCCTTCTGGCCTGCCGGCGGCCGAGCCTGCAGAAAGACCTGCAACGGGACGGCGAACAGCCCGGCCGAAAACCCCAATCCCATCAGCAGAATCGCCGAGGCCCAGGTCCGCAGTCCCGTGGAAGTCGTGACCCAGTAGACCGACGCGAGGAGGGCGGAACAGAGCGCCATGCCCCAGGCTCCCCGTCTGACCATCGTGAAACGTATGGTCGCACGTGACCATCGGCCCGCCACGAGGCAGCCGATGGCGATCCCCACACCGACGCTGGCGGCGAGCAGGCTCGTCGGGCCATCCTTCAACCCCAGCTGCAGCTTCCCGTAGGCGTTCACGGTTGGCATCAGCAGTCCACCGAGGAACCAGAATAACGACGAGATCAGCAGCACGCCCATCAGAGCTCGGTCGCTTCGGAGCATGGACCATGTCTGGCGGTCGATGAACAACGACGAGGTGCGAAAGGGAAGTCCGGGATGAGCGACGGGAGTGGGGCGGATCATCAGCGAAGTGAGTGTTCCGATGACCGCGATCCCCACGCAAGCCGCACTGATCGGCCAAAGTCCCAGGTGCGCATCCTGAAGCGCCTGTTTGGCAAGACCGACGACGGCCATCCCGAAGATGATCGCCAGAAAGGTCGTCATCTGAATCAGGCCATTGGCCTGCGGCAGGTCGTGTCTGGCGAACAGCTCTGGCAGAATCCCGTACTTGGCCGGCCCGAAGAGGGCACTCTGTGTGCTCATCAGAAACAGGACGAGCAACAGCAGCGTCATCAGCGTGTCGCTGCCCATCTGGCCGGCGAGGAATGCGGCAACGCCCGCCGCCATGATGGCGATCTCGGCGATCTTGCAGGCCACGACGATACGCCGTTTGCTCAGCCGATCCGACCACCATCCCCCGAACCCCGAGAACAGGACGAAAGGAATGGCGAACACAGCCTGTGCGGCCGTCTGGTACTGGTCGTGGTCGAGCTGCCGCAGCGTGACGTAGTCCACCCCGATCAGCAGTACCAGCTGCTTGAAGATATTGTCGTTGAACGCGCCCAGAAACTGAGTGACCGTCATGCCCCAGAATGAGCGGTCTTCCCACAGACGTTGCGGGTGTGGCGCATCCATGACCAGTGGGGAATCTCCTGCCAGAATCGAGGTGGGCGAAATGCTAGTCTGCATTCCCGACAAACGAAAGGGACCCCAGAAGGCTGTGGGCCGAGTCCCCCGGGAGAGACGGCCCTCTGTTTTCGGGAGAGAGTGGAAGCAGGGCGCACAGCTCAATCGCAATGCTGCCGAGACCGCTCCCTCTCGAGGAGGCGGCCACGACTGAACGCATTCTGGGGAGCTGTCTCGCTGTACAGGCAGCCGATGATCAGCGGGAGGGAGACTCAACACCGGCCTCGGGTCGACCAGGCCACCGTCCCGCTTCGATCGGTCGCAAGTCGAGTTGCGAGACATCCACAACGACATGTCGGATTCGCTGCCGCTTCCACGTGTAGAGGATGTGGACGAACCCGTCACGGGCCTGGATGACGGCGGGATAGGAGAACTCGCCGCGGGGCTCGTCTTCCAGCACCGCCGCTGCCTCCCAGTTGTTGCCATCGCGACTTACGGCGACGTTGAGCATCGAGCGCCCCGCGGGCTTCCGCCATCACGAAGCGTATGATTGTAGACGAGCAGATGTCGGCCGTCCTGAAGCGTGACGGCATCAATCCCGGAATTGGGATTGGGAAGTGACGTGCGCTGGAGCTCCGACCAAGCAGCACCCTGATCGCTCGACCAACTCTCGACGATGTTCCCCTCTTTCGTGCGACAGAGAACCTGGAGTCGACCATCACCATGCTTGAGCAGTGTCGGTTGAATGGCGCTGAACTGTCGCCCATCGTTGATCGGCCCAATCCGCCGCCAGGACCTGCCCAGATCGCTGGTGATCTCGAAGTGGACCCGCCAGCCCTCGGACTCGGTACTCGAGCCGCACAACAACGAACCATCGCTGACCAGGATGGGCTTGTTCTTGACCGGCCCATCGATCGTCTCGGGCAACCGCCGCGGCCAGGACCAGGTCTGCCCGTCGTCGGTCGACTCAGTCAACATCCCCCACCATGTACTCGGACTCGGCCCGCATTTGTAGTAGAGCTGCAGTGGTCCATGCGGCTGCTGAAACAGCACGGGATTCCAGCAGGGGTGCCGCAAGGTCGTGTGCTGAATCCCGTTCGCCACCTCGACCGGGTCGGACCATTCCCCCTGACTCTGGCGGGACACCCAGATGCCGACGTCGCGGTGTTGTTCCTCGGTACCGCCGAACCAGGAGGCCACGAGTCCACCTGAAGTCTCCGCAATCGTTGCCGCGTGACACTCGGGAAATGGTGCTTCGTCGTAGAGGAACTCCCTGCTGACCACTCCCGCCTGATGAGCTGTGGTGGCGGCCGGTTCTGTTGCGGCAGACACATCGAAATTCCGGTGACGCGTCGTCGCGGACATCAGGGCCCGGGGATTCTGCTTGTAGTAGAGAAACCCGTCTTCGGCCCCCACGAGTAGATCGGGAATGCCGTTCTGGTCCCAATCGACGACGGTCGGCGAAGTTGTGTGTCCGGCCAGAACGTGGTCATCCAGTGGTCCCTCATCTCGAAACCATGTGAACCCCTGATCGTCGGTACGCACGTTGCGCAGCCAGTTGACATTGACGCTGTTGACGAGCAGGTCGAGACGTCCGTCGCCGTCCCAGTCCACGAAGCACAGCTTGCGTCGGCCACTCGCGCCGGACTGGTTGGCATTGAGCCGGAGCAATCCGTCGCGCTCGCTCCCCACGGGGCGTTGCCGCGAATCGAACTCACACGGGCCTTCCATCTTGAAGATCCGCTCCGGTGGCAACAAGACGAGCTCTCCGTCCCGCTTCGTTCGCTCATAGAACGCGAGGTATCCCTCATGGTCGAGCATGACAAGGTCATTCAGTCCATCGTCGTTCCAGTCGAGCGCACAGGGGGTTGTCCGCCACTGCGTGATCAGCTCGCCGGACACTGGCCGCAGCCAAGTCCATTCCGGTCGCAGTTGCTCGACCTCGGGCACTCCTTGGACTGGCCGGGACGGTGCCAGGTGGCCGTCGGGTCTGCGCTCGTGCCAGGTCACCGTTCCCCAGATGTCATTCACAATCACGTCTTCTCGACCATCGTGAATCCAATCGGCCACGCTGAGTGTCGTGTAACCCCACTTGGCTTCGCAGGGCCCTTGGATTGACCCTTTGGGACCTGCCTGGTGACGAAGCGTCGACCCTTTCGGCGTCGTTCCGGGAACGACCTCTTCCAGTCGAACCGGGGCCGACCATCGAGGCGTCGCGCCCCCTCCCAGGTTCTCAATGAGGCCGATGTAGCCTGCCGTGTTGCCACACACCAGGTCCTCGTCGCCGTCGCCGTCCCAGTCGGTACTCACGGGAGTGACGAGGGCACCAAACTTCACATCGGCCGCCTGCTGTTCGAAGTAGATCGGTTGCCGAAAGATGGGGTTGCCTAGAGCCCGTTCACCGGTCTGCCGCAGGAAGGCCACGCGGCCATCTTCATCGCCGCAGATCAGGTCGGTGTGCCCGTCGCGATCCCAGTCGAGGGCCACCGGCGTAATCATCTGCAGGTCCATATGGACTGGTAGCCCGGCGGCATCCAACACCGGCCTCCCACCGGAGAACTCGGGCGCCGCACGCGTCCCTCTGTTTTCAAAGTATGTGAACCCATCGAGAAACTCTCCGCACAAGAGGTCGAGGTCGCCGTCACCGTCGAAGTCGGCGAGATTGGGGGAGGGCATGCCATAAACATCGACGGGTTCACCGTCGCTGGTGGCGAGTTTGACGGGGGCCGCGAAGGTTGCCGAGCCGAGCGCGCGGAGGGCAGCAGCGATGACCAGCGGCGGAGAAGCGGGTGGCGTGATGTTTTCGACAAAGTAGACGTATCCGTGCAGGGGGCCGTTCGTCCAGTTGCCTTCGGCATCCCACGCGTCATCCCAACCATAGTCGTCCCAGATTCCGAGCCCAATGATCACGTCGAGATCGCCGTCGGCGTCATAGTCCACCAGCTTCCATTGGTTCGCCCGGGATCTCTCGTACTGCGGGTCGATCTTCTCCGGCAACGGAAGCCTGACCATGTCTTCCAGAAGCTGTTCCCGAAAGTTCAGGTACATGACCTTGGGCGTGAGCAGCACCGGCTCGTCGTCGACATAGGAGATCTGAACGTTCTTGAGTGCAGGCCCCAGACGTCGCGCCGGCTTGAAAACCGGCGTGTGCGGCGGACGACCTGCCTCCGCAATTCCGGCGTTCTCAAAGAGATACAAGCCGTTGTACGGCTTGTCCGGACAGCTCACAACGAGGTCCAGATCACCGTCGCGGTCGAAGTCCATCGGCAGGGGCCATGCCCACAAACCGACCCCGAGATCGACCACCAGTCCAGGGTGATTGTAGGGAATCCTCGTGAGGTGCTCTGCCGCCTGCGCTGGCAGGCCGCATGCCAGCAACATCGCCAAGCAGATAGAGAGAGCCGCACAAACGGAGCGATGCTGCATGCCAGACCCACCTCGAGAGACTGTCAACGACAAGCTGAGGTGAAGTCTAACCAAACGCTCCGAGGATTTCAGGAGCAGAGAGTCGGGATCGCCCGATCGAGTGTCGAGTCTGGCCGAGGCGTTCTCGCAGCAACAGCCGGCTGCGAAGACACCCTCCCCGTCACGGGGCCACCGCCACGATGCCCAGATCCCGGAGCGCGAGAATCAGTCGCATCAGCTTCGCCCGCGCACCGTCGGCAGACCCTCCGATGAGTTTCTGCACCGGGATGGGACCGGTCTGCTCCAGAGACTTCACAAGCTCCTCAGCATCGGCTTCGAGGACAGCCGTACGAATTTCGCCCCCGATGGCAAAGAACAGCACCGTGGCGGGGATCCCGGCCTCCTCTTGAAGGAGGGCATGTGTCTCGAACGTCGACCAGATCCGAATCGGATTCAGGTAGACCGTCCCCTTGCGATGCAGCTCCGCCGAGGGAGGTCCCGAGGCCAGCAGGGCCTGGAATCGGGCATGCGCCAGACGCCGTCGAATCGCCACGAATGCAACAGCGTTGTGCGCCTGCTGGCAGATCAGCAGATCCTGCTGCTCGTCGCTCCAGTGGCAGCGGCGCGACAGCCAGTCCAGAAATCGCTCGGCATCATGTCGATCTGTGTCGCCTTTGACGAGAGGCACTGAGTGAACGTATTCCCGAATGTCCCCGTCCAGTCCGTCGAAGCCATCGGCCAGCAACTGACACGCATCCTGAAGTCGCTCACGTCGCGAGGACGCATCCTCCTCCACGAGCAGCCGCGGGGCCTTGACGACACTCAGCGGCTTCAGCCGTGCAGTCAGCGCTCCATCGACCCGGACGTACGCGGGTCGGGTGGTGGCATCTCGCAGCGAACGGTCCTCGTGATGGGTTTCGACAGCCAGCATGGAACGGATTCCTGGAAGGCGGGGGATCGGCGACTTCAAGACGTGATGCGAACAGCCAGGCGACTCACTCGGATGTTGACCCTTTTTCTGCAGGCCGTTGATATCGGGACAATCAGCAAGGAGAATGCCCGACCTGCCTCGCAGCGCAATCCAACACCTAACCTGTTTTTGAGAAACAAGTTACCACGGCCCACCAAGCAGCCCGCGTAGCAACACGGTGTCCTCAGGTGCGCATCCCGCGCCATCAGGACGATGACATCTTCCCGGCTGTTGTTACAGGATGCCTCATCCCTTTCGCGACAGCACGTGCTCCGGGATGGTAGATCCGCGCAGGTCTCTGCCGGTGCTGGCACCCAGCATCGCTGCCGCACGCGCGGTGCCAGGCCAGCGAGCGGTTCTGGCAGGTTGACGGCTCTGATC
The DNA here is from genome assembly GCA_963715185.1 of uncultured Planctomycetaceae bacterium. Classification (GTDB taxonomy): domain Bacteria; phylum Planctomycetota; class Planctomycetia; order Planctomycetales; family Planctomycetaceae; genus CAVPPT01. The sequence continues at coordinate 144,808 of CAVQRG010000001.1, read as the reverse complement.
TGGTGAGCTCTCTCTCCTCGAACACCCCCGGCCCATGCCCTATTATCCCGCGAGATTGACCACACCCTTTGCAGTGACGAAACCACGATGACTGTCCGCACGCGCTTCGCCCCGTCTCCGACCGGTTACATGCACATTGGTGGCATGCGGACCGCGCTGTTCAACTGGCTGTGGGCCCGCCACAACGGCGGCCAGTTCATCCTGCGAATCGATGACACCGATCAGCAGAGGAACGTGGAAGAGGCCCTCGCCCCCATCCTCCACGCATTTCGCTGGCTGGAACTGGACTGGGATGAAGGCCCCGAAGTGGGGGGCCCCTTTGGACCATACTTCCAGTCGCAGCGGGGGGAGCTCTATCGGGCGGCGGCTCTGCAGCTGCTCGAACAGGGAAAGGCTTTTCGAGACTTCGACACCCCGCAAGTGACCCAGGCGGACCGGGAAGCGGCCGAGCGCGAGAAACGCCCCTTCCTGAACGTACGGCGGTCGCTCGACCTGTCGCCCTCCGAGTTGGCGCAGTACGAAGGGGAAGGGCGCCCTTACGTTGTCCGATTTCTGGTCGATCGCCATCGGCAGGTGCAGATTGATGACCATGTTCGCGGTCGCGTCGAGTGGGATGCCGGTCTGATCGCTGATCCGGTCATTATGCGGGGCGATGGTTCGCCGCTCTATAACTTCGCCACCGTCGTCGATGATGCGCAGCTCCAGATCTCGCATGTCATTCGCGCCGAGGAGCACCTGACGAATACGGCGGTCCAGGTGCTGCTTTTCGAGGCGCTGGGGTTTCCGCTGCCGGAATTCGCCCACATTCCATTCGTCGCCGCCCCTGGGACCAAGGAGAAGCTCAGCAAGCGGGACAAGAAGGTCGAGAAGTACCGCCGCAACCCCCAGTTTCAATCTCTCTTCGAGATCGCCGATGAGGTCCTGCCACGGATCGGGTTGGGAAGCTCGGACTCACTGAACCCGGTGATGGTCTCCTACTACGAGGCGGCCGGATTCCTGCCCCACGCGATCGTGAACGGCCTGGCACGACTGGGCTGGTCCCTCGACGACAAGACGGAGATTCTGTCTCGGGCTGACCTCGTTGACAACTTCACGCTCGATCGTGTCGTCAAGAGCCCGGCGGGACTTGACCCGGACAAGCTCCTCGCCTGCCAGGCTTACTGGATCGGTCAACTGACGACCGGGGAAAAGGTGGACCAGTGCCTGCCCTACCTGGTGAGTGCCGGGCTGGTCTCGGATCCGCCCACTCCCCAGGAGCAGGAGTTCGTGGCCCGACTGGTCAGCGTGCTGGGGGAACGGATCAGGCTGTTCAGCGACATTCTGCAGTACGACGAGTACTTCGTCCCCGACGAGACCCTCGCCTACGACGAGAAGGCGTTCGACAAGAGGCTGCGTCGGCCCCCGGAGGCGGCGGAGCTGCTGAGCGAGTTTCGCGATGTGCTGGCGACAACCGACGCCCGCGATGCCGATGAGCTGGAGGCGTTACTCCAATCGTGGGTCACCCAGAAAGGCATTGCACTGGGGCAGGTGATCCATGCACTGCGCGTCGCCGTGACCGGCAAGCCGGCGGGCCCCGGAATGTTTGACGCGCTGGAACTGCTCGGACAGGAACGGTCACTGCGCAGGATCGATCGCGCACTCACGCGACTGTGACGTCCCGTGCCGGTCATCGTTTCGCGGCCGCTAGCCGACCTTGTGCCGCCACCAGAACAGAATGACCACGATCGCCGCGATCATGACGCCCCCCTTGAACCAGGGCTGACTCCAGACTTCCTGTCGCGTCTGGATGTTGGCGGAAGTGGCGACGGGTGCCACCGCCAGAGGCGTGGCAGGTCCCTCGACCGACGTCGCGGCCTTGCTCAACACATATCGTTGCGGTGGCGTGATCACGAGGGCGACGGGGGGTACGGGAGGTCGGGGCAATTCGACAGCCACCCTCGGGCCGCCGCGACCGGCGGTTGCCGCGTGCCCGTCAATGAAGACGTTGTCCAGTGCCCGCGCCTGCTCGACGGCCTCCGCATAGGTGTTACGCTGGATGTTGAACAGGAATTCACCATCGACCGTGCTCACCGAACGGACGTCGGGCAGATCGTACTGAAACTCACGACCATTGCTCGTCCGGAAATGCACCTGCTTTGGGGAGATCGCGAGCAGATGGCCTCGCAGCACATTGCCGCTCTTGCGACGCAGCTGTGCCGGACGGGGCGGTTCGAACGTGATGCCTCCGATCGGGGGGAGCCGCTCAGGCTGCGCTTGTACGGTTCCTGGAAACGCCAGCAGCGTCACCAGACCGCAAAGCACGACCAATGTGACGCAATCGCGGAGCGAATGTGAGACCAGACCCGTCCATGACTCATGGAGCCGCCCTTCGCTTCCGCACAACGCGGGTCCCGTCGGGACCGACGTGTCGGATCGCTGCAGCCGATGGCCCGTCATCGTGGCTACCCCCTTCTGTGATCAACGTTCGCGAGTGAGACGCCAACGGGACTGTTGACCTCACACAGGCACTACGCGGCTCACCGCAGAGCGTTCACGGGAATCTGGCCAGATCGCCAGGAATCTCCGGAAAACTGCACAGGGCGACCATCCACGCGCCAGAGAACGCCATCAGCGTTCGGTGAGACGGGACATGCGGGCCCGGCGCTCGGCGCGGCGACGCGCCCTGCGGCGTGTGTCACTCGGCTTTTCGTAGTACTCTCGACGTCGCATCTCCTTCTTGACGCCGCTGTGTTCGACCAGCTTGCGGAATCGACGGACGGCATCATTCACGGATTCATTATCACGCAACCGAAGCTTTACCACTCAGTTCTCCTATCCCTTCAATTCAGTCTGCTGAGGAAGATGCGGACGCAGTCTCTCTGGGGCAACGGACCCTAGAGATTAGCGAAATGCTCGTCGCGACGCAAAGGAAGCTGGACTGGCAACAGGCCTCGCCCCCGCGAACCCAGGATGGGCGTTGGCGGGCCTGGAAAGGTTGTTCCTGCCCGGGGGGGCAGGCGTGACTTCTCAAGGGGGCCTGGGCGACCGATAATGAAGCCACACGGGGCCTTCCACTTCGCCCTCAGCGTTGCCCCTTACCCACTCGGAACAGAAACCCATGACGTCCGCCTGTGTCCCGACCTCCGGAGGGGAGGGCTTGCAATTCATCAAGATGCACGGTGCCGGCAACGATTACGTCTATCTTGACTGTTTTCGCCAGCCTCTGTCCGCCGAGGTTTCGACGTTGGCGCGGGCCATCAGTGACCGCCACACCGGCGTCGGGGGGGATGGACTGGTCCTGATCGGTCCTTCCGAACGGGCCCCTGTGCGGATGCGGATGTTCAATGCCGATGGCAGCGAAGCCGAGATGTGCGGCAATGCCCTGCGGTGCGTCGTCAAGTACGCCGTCGAATCTGGCCTGGCCAGCGGCGACGAGTTTGCCGTTGAGACGGGAGCAGGCCTGCTGAAAGTGACCGTCGTGGAGCATCAGGGGCCAGCCGTCACGCAGGTACGGGTGAACATGGGGGCCCCGATCCTGTCCGGTCCGGAGATTCCCACAACGCTGCCGGGAAGCCCGCCCCTGAACGTCCCGCTGACCGTGGGTGGGCGTGAATTCCCCGTCACTTGTGTCTCGATGGGAAACCCGCACTGCATCACGTTCGTCGAGGACCTGACGGACGACTGGGTGCTTCAGATCGGGCCTCAACTGGAGGTTCACCCGGCATTTCCGCGACGCGTTAACGCCGAGTTCGTCCAGATCGTTTCCCCCCGCGAGTTCCGGATGAGGGTCTGGGAACGCGGGAGCGGCGAAACCATGGCCTGCGGCACTGGTGCCTGCGCTGCGGCGGTGGCCGGCGTGCTGACGGGGCAATTGGAGCGGCAGTGCGTCGGCCATCTGCGGGGTGGAGATCTCGTCCTCGAATGGACGTCGGGGGGCGACGTGCTCATGACGGGCCCGGCCGTTGAGGTCTTTCGCGGATGCTGGCGGCCACCCGCCGATACCGGGCCGGGAAAACTGGACGGTCGGCCCAGATAAAACCGTGAATTTCCGCAGTGATCCGGGTATCTCAGCAGTCAAGCGGTCCCCGGCGAGTTGACAACCCCTCACGGAATCGCGACCATCGTGGAGTCTTCCGACACTCCATTCTCGACCGGTCATTGCCGACACACCTCCACGGTTCTACTGCAGTCCGCACCTTGTCACGACTCTCGTCTGTCCCCATTGACACCCTGTTGAGTATCGATTCTGTTCCCTCGACAGGTCTACTCGGCTGTTTCGTTCCAGTACTGAGCTCTCAGTCTCGCGAATCCATTCTCAGATTCTGACTCCGCACTGCCCATCGATTGCCGGCACCGTTCGTCGTCGGCTCAACTCCCATGGACGCCTCAGTCTCCACGCCAGATTCACAGATTCCGGTCATCGGCTTCATCGGCGGTGTCGGCTGCGGGAAGTCATCGCTCGCGCGCTGGCTGGCCGAACGGCGGTGCGCCGTGTTCATCGATGCCGACGCCGTCGGACACGAAGTCCTGACGCAACCTGATATCCGGGACGCGCTCGTGGACAAGTTCGGCTCCGAAGTCGTCGCCGAGGGTGTCGTGGATCGTTCGTGGCTCGCCCGACAGGTCTTCGGACCGACCGACCGCCATCGACAGAGCCGGTATGATCTGGAAGCGATTGTGCATCCCCGGATGCGCGATCAGTTTCTACAAACCATTCGCCAGGCACGCCAGAAGGGTGACTCCGAGTGGATTCTGTTCGACGCCGCCATCCTGCTCGAGTCCGGCTGGCGGACACTTTGCGATCTCGTGGTCTTTGTGGATGTCCCGGAGCATGAACGTTTGAGACGAGTCGCGACGAGTCGCGGCTGGACCGCCAGCGAGCTTCAGAGCCGGGAGGCAAGCCAGTGGCCCCTCGAGCGAAAGCGCGAAGCGGCCGATGTGGTCATTGACAATTCCAAGAGCCTCGAGAAATCGGGGCAGGACCTCGTGGACTTTCTGAGCGCAAGTTTCCCCCGGATACAACCAGCTTCCGCGGCCCTGGACAGCCCCTGAGCCGACGCTGTCGAGCCCGGGGCCCAGGCAGTTGGAAGTTCACCGATCTGAAGACACACAGTTTCCCAGAGTCCGGACAGACCCGTTCGAACTCGCCCCACTGAAAGCCAGACTCATGGCCAAGACGACAAAAGTCACCCCCCCGTCGTCAGCTGCTGACGCGGTTACTATCGATCAGGAGAATCCTCCCATCACCCTGCGGAGGTCCTCCGCCCGCGCCGCCACGCAGGCTGCGGTTGCCGACGACGCCGAGGAGGGGGAATCCGCCCCCGAGGCCGAGGCGACGCCGAAGCATCCGGCCGATGATCGCTATGAAGAGATCAAGCGCAGCGAAGACATCCACATCGCCGAACTCCAGCGGATGACGATGAAGGAGCTGCTGGAACTGGCGCACCGCGAGAAGATCTCCGAGTATACGGGACTCAAGAAGCAGGATCTGATCTTCCGCATCCTCAAGGAGCGGACCAAGATCAACGGGCTGATGTTCGGTGAGGGAACGCTGGAGATCCTGCCTGACGGGTTCGGCTTTCTGCGGAGCCCCGACTACCACTACCTCCCCTGCCCCGATGACATCTATGTCTCGCCCAGCCAGATCCGCCGCTTCGGTCTCCGCAATGGAAACACGGTGGCGGGCCAGATTCGGCCGCCAAAAGAGAGTGAACGGTATTTCGCCCTCCTGCGCGTCGAAGCGATCAACGGACAGGACCCCAACCTGCTGACGGCGAAGGTGCCGTTCGATGACCTGACGCCGTTTCATCCCGAACATCGGCTGAAGCTGGCGACCACGCCGGAACTCGTCAGTACGCGGATTGTGGACATCGTTGCTCCGATCGGCCTGGGGCAGCGTGGCCTGATCGTCAGCCCGCCCCGTGCCGGCAAGACGGTCCTGCTGCAGCAACTGGCGAAAGCCGTCATCGCCAATCATCCCGACGCGTACGTGATCGTGCTCCTGATCGACGAACGTCCCGAAGAAGTGACGGACATGGAACGTCAGGTCAAAGCACCGAACTGCGAGGTCATTTCCAGTACGTTCGACGAACCGTCGAGTCGGCACATCCAGGTCTCGGAGATGGTCATCGAGAAGGCCAAGCGGATGGTGGAATATGGCCACGACGTGGTGATTTTCCTTGATTCGATCACCCGGCTGGCGCGCGCCTGGAACACCGAATGTCCTCATTCGGGCAAGATTCTGACCGGTGGCGTCGATGCCAACGCATTGCAGCATCCCAAGCGATTCTTCGGGGCCGCCCGGGCCGTCGAGGAAGGGGGAAGCCTGACGATTATTGCGACCGCCCTGGTCGACACGGGCTCCAAGATGGACGAGGTCATCTTCGAGGAGTTCAAGGGGACGGGCAATACGGAACTGCATCTTGACCGCCGCATGGTCGAAAAGCGCATCTGGCCGGCCATCGATGTCAACAAGTCGGGCACGCGCCGCGAGGAACTGCTGATGCACGAAGACGAGCTGAAACGCGTCTGGATTCTGCGTCGCGTACTCAACGACATGAATCCGGTCGAAGCTATGGAACTCCTCACCAGTCGCATGCGGCGCACGAAGACGAACGAAGAGTTCCTGATGAGCATGAACCTCAGCTGACCCGGTCGGCCCCGGAGGAGGCACCTCATCCGGCGTGTGGTCGACGAGCGCCCGACCGATCAGCCAGCTACCGGGTTGATCGGGCATTGCGCACCTTGGCAGCGATGCGCCCCAGAACCTGCTGGGCACGCTGCACGCCATCCTTCCCGGCATTCGTATGGGCCGCCTGCATCTGCAGCAGCAGGGACTGGGCAGACTTGCGATGCTGTTCGAATTCGCGCTGGATCGCAGCCAGCCCGGCGCAGGGGCGGCGCGGAATGATGTGCTCGTTGTGAATCTTCTCGAATCGATTCCGGTTTCCGGCGGCACTCACCATGCCGATGTCATGATCCCGGATGTAGCGCGAGATCTGGGCGGCGGAGTCCCTCAGCCAGCGGCGGGCATCCAGCCAGTCCCGCGTGTCCTGGTTGTCGGCATGACGCCGCTCATCGGGGTTGAGATCGCGATTGAGTGACTGGAGGCGGCCCTGCATCGCCCCCAGTTGCTTGCGGACCCCTTCGAGTTGCCGCTCGATCTGGATCAGTGCCTGCCAGTCCGCATCGAAGGCCTCCATGAGATCAGCCGTGCCGCCATCGAGCACGGGACCAGCGGGAACAGGCGGAGCCACAGTGGAAACGGTCGCGTTTGCGGCAATCGCGGCGGGTGCGGTCAACTCTCGCATCGTGACGGCTACTCCCGGGTCTCCCCAGGGAAGGGGCGGAGGCACGGGGAGGTCGAGCAAGGGGTTCAGGCCTCCCTGCGCGGGATACGAAATACCCTGCACGCTCCATGATTCGACTTCCGCCGGATCGATCGCCGCCGCCGCCAGCAGACGACGCATCGTGAGGAACCCGCCCGAGAGTTGAAATACCTCGGGGGGAATCTTCAACAGCACCGCCGCAGGTGTCTGGACAGGCTTGAACCACATCCAGATCTGCCCCATGGGAACTCCTGGCAGGACGACCGGTTCCCACCCGCTCGACGGTGGCCGAGACGCGAAACTCATCTCCCCTGGTCCTCCGAACGGTATTGCCGACCCCTGAAAGCTGGCGGTTTCCACAACAATCGCATCAGCCACCGAACCCGAATCGTGAACACCGCCGGCCGAGGCTGCAAGTGGGCCGACATGCCGATTTCATCAATTCTCCTTACAATATGCGCTCTGCAAGGCCGGTGTTTGACCTCCTCGCCCGGATCACGGATTCCGGGAGGTGCCCCCGAATTCCCTGTCAAGATTCGAGCGATCCCTCGTGAACCGACTACTCCCGATTCCGCTTGGACAGTTCGTGGCCGTCGCGCTGTTCGGCAGCATGGCTGATCTGCCTGCGGCCGAACGCCCGAATGTCCTGGTGATCCTCGCCGACGATCTCGGGTTTTCGGATCTCGGATGTTACGGCGGAGAAGTGGCCACCCCTCATCTCGACGAACTGGCTGCCAACGGACTGCGGTTCACCCAGTTCTATAACACTGCACGATGCTGGCCGACCAGAGCCGCACTGCTGACCGGATACTACGCCCAGCAGGTGCGTCGGGATACCATCCCCGATGTCCCGAGCGGAGGGCGGGGAGTGCGCCCGGCGTGGGCGAAGCTGCTGCCCGAGCGATTGGCGTCTGGCGGATACCGGTCGTATCACTCGGGCAAATGGCATGTCGATGGCATGCCACTGGAGAACGGCTTCGACCATTCCTATCTCCTGAAGGATCAGTCACGGTTCTTCAGCCCTACTGTCCACTACGAGGACGATCAGGCGTTGCCGCCGGTCGAACCTGGGACCGGTTTCTATGGCACGATTGCGGTCGTCGACCACGCCCTCCGCTGCCTGCAGGATCATCAGCAGCACTTTGCCGAGAGACCGTTCTTCCAGTATCTCGCCTTTGCTGCTCCGCACTTTCCCCTGCACGCGCTTCCGGAGGACATCGTCCGTTATCGGGAGCGCTACCGTACCGGGTGGGAGAACATTCGCGCACAGCGTTTCGAGCGACAGCTTGCGATGGGCATCGTCCACCCGCCACTCTCCCGCGTCGAACCGGACGTCGGCCCGCCCTACGACTTCCCAGAGGCTTTGGAGGTGCTCGGGCCCGGCGAGGTGAACCGCCCGCTCCCCTGGAAGCAACTCACCGACGTGCAGCGTGAGTTTCAGGCGACGAAGATGGCCATCCATGCCGCGATGATTGATCGCATGGATCGTGAGATCGGTCGGGTGATCGCTCAGCTTCGCGACATGCAGGCGCTGGACAACACACTGATCTTCTTTCTCTCGGACAATGGTGCGAGTGCCGAAATCATGGTCCGCGGAGATGGCCATGATCCTCAGGCCGAGCCCGGATCGGCTGCCACTTACCTGTGCCTCGGGCCTGGCTGGTCCACCACCAGCAACACCCCGTTTCGCCGGCACAAGACCTGGGTGCATGAAGGCGGCATCGCCACGCCGCTCATTGTCCATTGGCCGCGCGGCATCACGGCGAGGGGTGAACTGCGGCACGCCGTCGGGCATGTGATTGATCTCGTTCCAACGATTCTCGATGTCGCGGAGTTGCCGCAGCCCCCGGCTGAGGTGGCGGACGCAGCCCCGATCCCTCCCGGAGTGAGCCTGAAGACTACCTTCAGCAGCGAAGCCGGCATCGACCGCGAGTTCCTCTGGTGGGAACACGAGGGGAACCGGGCCTTGCTCAAGGGTGAGTGGAAACTCGTGGCTGCCGGCGACGAGGGCCCCTGGGAGCTCTACAATCTGAGTCAGGACCGTGCCGAGTCGAATGACGTTGCGAGCCAGCATCCTGAGCTGACAACTGGACTTGCGCGCTTCTGGCGGGAGCGACGGGGCGAATTCCATGAGCAGGCCCAGCGCGATTATCAGCCTCCCTCCCCCTGAACTGCTGAGGGGTGGACGCCCGGCGTGTATAATCTGCGAATGTCGAAATCCGCCCCTGACACTGCTGAACACTATCGTGCCGGTGACGGCAGATACGCCATCGTGGCTGCGCGCTGGCATCCGGAGATCATGGATCGGTTGATCGCAGGGGCCCAGGCCACGCTGCTGGACCGAGGCGCCGCGCCCGACCGGATTGACCTCTTTCGAGTTCCTGGCTCGTTCGAACTGCCGATCGCCTCCGACCGGCTGGCGCGCTCCGCCCGGTACGTGGCCGTGATCGCACTCGGCGTGGTCGTTCAGGGGGAAACCCAGCATCACGACTACATCAACATGTCGGTGGCGAACGGACTCTCGCAGGCGGCGCTGAACTCGGGAGTCCCCATCTTGTTCGGTGTGCTGACCTGCCATACGATGGAACAGGCACACGACCGTGCAGGCGGCCAGGCGGGAAACAAGGGGGTCGAAGCGGCATTGGCCGCCGTCGAAATGGTGCAGCTGATGAGCTCGTTGCCCCCGCTCGCCTGATCGTGAAGGTCGCCCCCCTGCTGGCGCCGCCCCGGCCCTGCGCGTATTGAAATCCTCAGGAAGAAGCTGAAGTCCATGGCACGTCGCAGCAAAGCCCGCGAGGTCGTTCTGCAGATGCTGTATCAGGTGGATTTGAATCCAGATGTCGACATGCAGACCGTCGCCGGCATGATCCGGGAACGGTTGAGCAACGACGAACTGCACAAATTCGCGTGGGTGCTCTTTTCCGGAGTCATGGAGTACCGCGTCATGCTGGATGAGAAGATTGAGTCGGCCACGGAGAACTGGAAGCTGTTTCGCATGGCAGCGACCGATCGCAACTGTCTGCGTCTGGGAGCCTTCGAACTGATTCAGACGGACACTCCCCATCGAGTCGTCATTGACGAAGCCCTGGAACTGGCCCGAAAATTCGGTGACTCGCAGTCTCCGCAGTTCGTCAACGGGGTGCTGGACAAGCTCGTGCCACCAGAGAAACGGGAGGCATCACGCAACCATTCGTGAACGGCCGCAAGGGTCCTCGACAGGGATCCGCCGGCCTCGGCAAGCGAGCCGGGCGGACAGAATTCTCTCCGACGGCGCCCGACCAGCAAAGGGGCTTTCAACCCCGATCCGCCTGTTGAACCATAGGTTATGACATCCAGATCGGTGTTTGGACTTGCCGCCCCACAGACTTGTGCGGATAATTCGCCAGTCGAATCGCGGCTCGCCGAAGGATGGACGAGGTTGACCGGATTCGGGGCCTGTTGAGAGATCGACAGCCAGAGACTTCTGCTGTTTGGCAATTCGATGCCCGGCCAAGGACGGCAGCCTGCCTGATTCGCACCGCCTCCGCCAACAGATTCAACGACACTTCTCCGCCGGTGGACTGGCGTCATCGCTGTGGGCTACGCGCGCGACACAGTCATGACTGTCGCGCCATCAGTTGGCTTTCCGCAAGAAACCGCGAACGGACGTCGGGCATCGCACGTCACATGGGCATCGTCCATATCTGTTGAAACAACGGAGGGGGAACACGTGACAACCGGACAAGTCCTGCTCAACCAGTTCTCGCAGCGCCAGCAGCGCGAATGCCTATCGTCATGAACACTGGCAGGGGACCTTTGCCGAGTACCTGGATCTCGTCAAAGCCAACCCGAAGATCACACGTACCGCGTATCAACGCGTGTACGACATGATCATGGCCGAAGGAGCGTATCGCGTTGAAGGCTCCAAGGAGCTGATCCGGTACAAGTTTTTCGACGATCCGCATGGAGATCGTCAGGATGCGATCTTCGGTCTGACCAGGCCCCTGATGGAACTGGTGAACGTCTTCAAGAGTGCCGCGCTGAAGTATGGCACCGAGCGGCGCGTCCTGCTGCTGCACGGCCCGGTCGGGAGTTCAAAGTCGACGATTGCGCGCCTCCTCAAGCGCGGGGTGGAAAGGTACAGCCGGACTGACGACGGCGCCATGTACACATTCGGCTGGCGCGAGGACGACGGATCCATCACGTGGGATCCAATGAATGGAGAACCGCTGCAACTGGTCCCTGTGGCCCATCGCAGCGAGCTGTGCGACCACCTCAATGCAGATCTCACCGAAGGTACTCATTGCATCGAGATTGAAGGGGACATCTGCCCACTCTCCCGATGGTATTTCCAGGATCGTCTCGAGAAGTGCGACGGGGACTGGACGCGGGTCCTGGAATCGGTCGTTGTAAAACGTGTGTTTCTCTCCGAGCAGGATCGCATCGGCATCGGCACCTTTCAGCCGAAGGACGAGAAGAACCAGGATTCGACGGAGCTCACCGGGGACATCAATTACCGCAAGATTGCCGAGTATGGTGCCGAATCCGACCCGCGGGCCTTCAACTTCGACGGCGAGTTCAACGTGGCCAATCGCGGCATGATCGAGTTCATCGAGGTGCTCAAGCTCGATGTGGCCTTCCTGTACGACCTGCTCGGGGCCTCGCAGGAACACAAGATCAAACCCAAGAAATTCGCCCAGACCGATATTGATACCGTCATCGTCGGACACACGAATGAGCCCGAGTATCGCAAGCTGCAGTCCAACGAGTTCATGGAAGCCCTCCGGGACCGGACGATCAAGATCGACGTCCCGTACGTGACGATTCTCGGCGAAGAGATCAAGATTTACGAAAAGGACTACAATCAGCAGCGCGTGCGTGGCAAGCACATCGCGCCACACACGATCGAAGTGGCTGCCATGTGGGCAATTCTCACGAGGCTCGAGCAGCCCAAGCATCATGGTCTGACGTTGATTCAGAAGCTGAAGCTGTACAACGGCAAGAGCCTGCCCGGATTCACGAGCGACAACGTGAAGCAGCTTCGCAAGGAGGCGCGGCACGAAGGTCTCGAGGGCATCAGCCCCCGGTACGTGCAGGACAAGATTTCCAATGCGCTGGTCGTGAACCCGGCCGCCACCAGCCTGAATCCTTTCATGGTGCTCAATGAACTCGAAGCCGGACTCAAACACCATTCGCTGATCGGCAGCGACGAGGAGCGTGAGCGTTACCGCCAGCTCATTTCGGTCGTGAAGGAGGAGTACACCGACATCGTCAAGAACGAAGTCCAGCGGGCCATCGCCGCCGACGAGGATGCCCTCACGCGACTGTGTGGGAACTACATCGACAATGTGAAGGCCTACACCCAGCGCGAGAAGGTCAAGAACCGCTTCACCGGCGAGGATGAGGAACCCGATGAGAGGCTGATGCGGTCGATCGAAGAGAAGATCGACATTCCCGACTCTCGCAAGGACGACTTCCGACGCGAGATCATGAACTACATCGGGGCGCTCGCGATCGACGGCAAGACGTTCGATTACCGCACGAACGAACGACTGCAGAAGGCCCTCGAGATGAAGCTCTTCGAGGACCAGAAGGACACCATCAAGCTGACGAGCCTCGTCTCCAACGTGGTCGACGCAGACACCCAGGAAAAGATCGACATCGTCAAGAGCCGCCTGATCCGCAACTATGGCTACAACGAGGAGTCCGCGACGGACGTCCTCCAGTACGTGGCCAGTATCTTTGCCCGGGGAGATGCCAAGAGCGCCGAAGGGTAACACCGACTAACTCCCCGTGCACGGGCGACGGTGCGCCGGAAACGTTGTGCTGGCAACCTGGCTGCTGACGCTTCTGGCTCGAGAGAGCCGGGAATGCCTTCGAGAATCCACCGACCATGACCCGCAGCATCGACCGAGATCAGAAGCGCTTCAGCGAGATTGTCCGCGGCAGGATCCGCAAGGACCTGCGCAAGTACGTCAATCATGGCGAGATGCTGGGACGCAGGGGACGCGAGACGGTCTCCATTCCTGTGCCGAACATCGAGATCCCTCACTTCCGGCACGGCAAACCCGGCTCGGGGGGTACGGGGCAGGGAGAAGGCGAGATCGGCCAGCCGATCGGGCGGGGACAGGACGATGGCGACGGGCCGGGGCAGGCAGGCAGCGAAGCCGGACAGCACATTCGTGAGGTCGAAGTCACGCTCGAGGAACTGGCGCAGATGCTGGCGGACGAACTCGAGCTGCCGAACATCGAGCCCAAGGGAAAGGACGCCATTCGCTCCAGGAAGGACAAGTACAGCACGATCGGGAAGTCGGGACCGGATTCGCTGCGGCACTTCAAGCGTACCTACAAGGAGGCGCTGAAGCGGCAGATCGCCAGTGGCCAGTACAACCCGCAGCGCCCTGTCATCATTCCCAGCAAGGAGGATGAGCGGTTTCGCAGCTGGAAGACTGTGCTGGAGCCTCAGGCCAACGCCGCGATTATCTACATGATGGATGTGTCCGGCTCCATGACCGACGATCAGAAAGAGATCGTCCGCATCGAATCGTTCTGGATCGACACCTGGCTTAAGAGCCAGTACGACGGCGTCGAGCGGCGCTACGTTGTGCACGACGCAGTCGCTCACGAGGTCGACGAGGATACGTTCTACCGGGTCCGCGAGTCGGGGGCACGCGTATCTCGTCGGCCTACAAGAAGTCCAAGGCGATCATCGAGCGCGAGTTTCCACCGCACGACTGGAACATCTACTGCTTCCAGTTCTCCGACGGAGACAACTGGGGCGAAGACAATCGAGACTGCCTACGCCTGCTCATTGAAGGTCTGCTGCCGCACTGCAACCTGTTCTGCTACGGGCAGGTCGAAAGCCCCTACGGTTCGGGTGATTTCATCCGCGAGTTGCGTAAGCTGACCGATGAGCATGAGAACCTGGTGCTGAGCGAGATTGAGAGCAAGGAAGGGATCTACGACTCCATCAAGACCTTCCTGGGGAAGGGACGCTGATGGCGCGGAGGCGGAGGCAACGACGCCGCCACGAATCTGCGTCATCTACAATCCCCATGCCGGTCGACGTCGGGCGGAGCGACGGCTGGCCCGTTTCCGAAGTCGCTGGGAAGCCTGGGCCTCTTTCTGGCCCACGAGCCATGCCGGGCAGGCACGAGAACTCGCGCACCGGGCTGTTCATGAGGGGTATGCGGTCATCGCGGCGGCTGGTGGCGACGGCACCGTGCATGAGGTCGCCAACGGCCTGCTGCAGGCTTCTGCCGCCCGCCCGATTCCGACATTGTCCGTCATCCCTGTCGGATCTGCGAACGACTATGCCTACTCGGTCACCCGGGAGTTCGGAGTCGCGGACCTCAGCGACGAGGGTGGCGCGCTGGTCGACATCGGCGTTGTCGAGACTTCGTGCGGACATCAGAGTTACTTCGTCGAATCGATCGGCCTGGGATTGTCAGCGCGCGTCACAGAGAGGTCTCGTGAACCGACGCGCCGGCAAGGGCTCTGGCTGTATGGTGCTGCCGCGCTGAAGGCAGTCCTCCATGACATGGAGCCGGTCGATCTCCAGTTGCAGTGGGATCGCGACCCACCCGTTCACCAGATGACAACCCTCATCAGCCTGATGCTGGGTGCCCGCGAGGGAGGGTTCCAGATGGCGCCCGACGCCCGGCTGAGCGATGGTCTCTTCGACGCCGTCCACGCGGGACCGCTCAGTCGCTGGGGCGCGATCCACCTGTTGCCGAAGTTGGCCTTTCGAGGCCCCCCACTGCACCATCCCGACATCACCATCAGACGCTGCCGGGAACTCGCCATCGTATCGGACCAGGCGCTCACAATTCATACCGACGGTGAGCTTTTCGCCCGCAGGAGCGCGGACATCCGCGATGTGAAGATTCGGCTGCTTCCCTCCTGGTTGCGCGTTCGAGTCTGCCGACTTGATTGAGCCCCCTTGGGAAAGCAGACCGAAGTGGCTCGTTGAGCCCCGAAATTGGGGGGAAGAGAGAACTGGTTGTCGATGGCAGCCGACGGCCAGGTAGAACCGCCAACCATTTGTTTTCGGCGAAGACAGCCGCCCGAGAGCTGCTCGCGGCAATCTGGCGATCCACAATTCAGGCGAGTACAATCCACGGCATGTACGGGTTTCTCACTCCCTCCTCCGGCGGACAGGCGGTCGCTCTGCGAAAACAGCGGCTGTTCTTTGGCCGATCGAGAGGGGGAGATGCGTCTGGGCCGCCGGACGAGAGCAATGCTTTCTGCCGACTGGAACTGATCGATGGCTGGTGGCATATCGAGGATTTGAATTGTCCCCAGGGATTGCGGGTCAATGGCTGTCCCTGCAAACGGATTCGGCTGAATCCCAACGATGAGATCGCCATCGGCAGACATCGCTACCGGATCACCTTTGAGGCGCCCCGATATCCGTTGGGGCGTCGGCACGGAGCGCAGACTGGTGGCGGGGCGGCCTCGCCGAGGCGGGCATCGCGAAGTCCACAATTGGCTGGGCAGCCGGGCGGTGTCCTGGGACGCCTGATTCCGACGGGCGGAGGTCAGGACATCGCGCTCCACAAACCTCGGGTCACGATCGGACGTCGCCCTCCCTGTGACATCGTCCTGAAGCACCCGACCGTGTCTTCCAGACATTGCGAGTTGCAATTCGTCGACGGCTACTGGCGGGTCGAGGATCTGGGGAGCCACAATGGCATCCGCGTGGATGGGGTGCCCTGTACATCGGCGTGGGTACTGCCCCAGAGCCGACTGGCGATTGCCGACCATCAGTATGAACTAAGCTATACCGGGATCGGGCCGGCACCGTCCCCGCAGACCGTGGAGTCCGGACCCCGAAAATCGCTGATGGCGAAACTGGGAGTTTCTGAAGGGGAGCTGGATCAGGCCGTCAGGCAGGAATCTGTCCGCGACGTCGCGGAACCAGAGAAACGCCGCTGGGATATCACGGATGAGGAGTAACAGGTCCAGGCGTGGCGACGCTTGTGTTGCCGCTGCCTCCGGGAGAGATGAAATGGCGAACGTCCTCGTTGTCGATGATTCAGCGATGGACCGCGGACTGGCGGGTCGACTTCTGGAAAGAGGAGGAGATTTCACCGTCACGTATGCGTCGAACGGCCGGGAAGCCATCGACGAGATCCAGATGGCTGCTCCCGATCTGGTCGTCTCTGATCTGCAGATGCCCCTGATGAACGGGCTGGAACTTGTGGAGACGCTGCGGCGTGAATACCCCGCATTGCCCGTGATTCTGATGACAGCCCGGGGCAGCGAAGCCATCGCCTCGGAGGCACTCCGCAAAGGGGCAGCCGGATACGTTCCCAAGTCGTGCCTGGCCCAGGATCTGCCGGGGATCGTCGAGCGGACTCTGACCGCCGCAGATGCCGACCGTCGGCATTCCCGCCTGATGCATGCCCTGCAGTCGGACCAGTGCACGTTTCGACTGAACAACGACCCTGAATTGTTTGAATCGCTCGTCGCTCATGTGCAGCACCTGCTGAGATGTCTGCCCTTGGGTGATGAAGCCGAACGCCTGCGAGTCAGTCTGGCGGTCAAGCAGGCCCTGTGGATCGCCCACAGCCATGGCAACCTGGAGATCCCGCTCGACGCTTCGCTCGATGATGTGCGGTATCGCGAACTGGTCGGGTCTCGCAGCCACCAGTCTCCCTGGGCCGATCGAAGCCTGACCCTCACCGCGTCCATCACCCGCAACGAGGCGGCGTTTGTCATGGAGTACGACGGGCCCGGAATCGATCAGCGCCAGTTGCCCGAGAACCTGGAGGAACTCGCGGCGGAACGTTCCTGGCTGAGTGGATTCGTGCTCGTGCCCGCGGTGATGGATGAGATGGAATTCCAGTCGGGGCAGCGGCGCATCGCACTGCTGAAGCGCGCCACACACGATGAATTCGAAGAACTCGAAATCTCTGACTGTCAGGAGTGAATGCCGTCGGCACACGGATCGCGCACGGTCGCAGCCGACGCCTCGCCCACCTGCAACACGTGTCCGCGATTGAGCGGGACGACCAGTTGAACGGCACCTGCGGGAAGTTTCGAGACTCTGAGTTCCTCAAGGACAGCGTTCCCGGCCGCCTCGTCACGCACGAACGCAAAAACCGTCGGGCCCCACGACGTCTGCCCCAACCCACGCACCTGGCGCTCCTGCAACCATTCGACGAGGCGGTCGGTCTGCGGATGGCCGAACACTCCGCCCTGGATCGATGCAAAGAAACTCTCCAGCCAGACGACCATATTCGAAGACGGCTGCGCTGAACTCGTCGAAGTCACTGGTCTGGACCGCCGGCAGGAGTTCACTGAGGACAATGCGTGAGAGTCGCTCCGACGTCGCCATCGGCATCGAGCCCAGTCCGTCAAAAGCCCGCTCCTCAACCGCTCCCGAGAGCCCCGAGCCGGATTCCGGAGGATTGATCAGCAGCACGCGCCAGTCGTCCGGTAACGGCAGACGGACGGCAAGCGGTCCGATGTCATCAGAGGTCCGCATTCCCGCCTCCACCACCAGTCCGCCCTCGCGAAACCCGTGGATCCCCACAGCTGACCGCCGCCCCCGTCCCACGCGCCGGGCTAACTCGGCGACATCAACGTCTTCTTCACCTCCCAGCCACGAGAGCCCGCGCACGAGCGCCAGACTCAACTGCGTCCCGGAGCCGAGCCCATGGTGTTCCGGGATGGTGGATTTGAGCGTGATGCAGCAGGCCGGCGGCCGATAGCGAAGCGGACAGGACTCGCGATAGCGCACCAGCAGTGCCCGCACACGTCGCGCTGTCGTCTCATCGCCGACCACCCCATCGTGGGCGGCCTGCCGAAAGGTCAGGGAGCACAGCGGGCGGTCGATCATGACGCCAACGCCCCCGAAGTGACGTCCCTGTTCAGGACGAAACGACAAGGGTCCGAAGTGCAGACGCGCACCAGTCCCTACCGTGACCTCACATACCATAACCACTGGATGTTACCCGGTCCCCCCGGCTTCGGCCACAAAGCGCTCGAGCAGTGCGAAGGCCGCCTGTTCCTGAGGTCCGGAGGTCTTCTCCACCAGAACCCGCAGTGCCGCGAACTGCTGATGAACCTCATCTCGCGCCAGCAAGTGGAGGCGTGTCGCCAGAATGGCAGCTTCGATCACCGCATGCTTGGCCCGGTTAAACCCCGCAAAATCTCGCAGGCGGCCCTGGTGAACGACCCGGACGCGGATCTTCGTCCGGTCCTCACTGTCATCCAGTGACTCCACCTCGACTTCATACCAGCGGCAAACTGACGCCAGAACCACCCCTGGAACGCATGTAGCCGCAAAGTGCTCAGGCACCCGTGGCAGACGACCGATGGCCGCCTGAGCGAACAGGAGCACGTCATCGGTGATGTGAAAGACAGCGGTCGGCCGCTGCTTGAGATTGCGGTAGGTCGTCGAGGTGCAGAAGGGGCGGAGCACCAGCGTCGAAAGAGACTCATCCACGATGGGCCCCATGGGGGCCACATTCGGCGTGCCGTCGTCGTTGAGTGTGGTGACGATGCCTTCGAGGATCATGAGTGCGCCGTGGTCGATGCCACACAGACCGACGACGATTGTAGACACTCAACAGCCGCAGGGCAGCTCACGTCGACGCCACCGGCGGAGCTACCGCGTGAAGCCGACATAGAAACTGAAGACCTGCGTCTCGTCAGTGTCCTCTTTGACGATCGGGTAAGCGAAGTCGAGGGCGATCGGAGCCGGTCCCATCGCGGGCACCTGCAGTCGCAGACCGGCACCCACCGAGACTCGGAACTGGTCGAGCGAGACATCGGGCTCGACTGTGCCGAAGTCTGAGAAGACGACGCCGCGAATGTTGTCACCGGCGGTGATCGGTAACAGGTATTCGACGGTTCCCAGCATCAGGAAATTGCCACCCACCTGGACTCCGTTGTCCAGCGGCGTGACACCACGAAACTCGAAGCCCCGGAAGGACTGGAAGCCGCCGGCGTAGAAGGTCTCAAACACCGGCGTCGAGTCGCCCGTCCAGCCAACCTGTCCCCGCAGCTGCAGAATGTGCTTCCCAAAGCCGTCGGGCCGCTGATACAGCGTGAAGAACTGGCTGCCGGTCAGCTCGACACGCGAGTAGTCGAATTCGTTGAACGCCTGCTCGAACGATCCCTCGACGAAATGTCCCTGCGTCGGCAGAAAGGACGAATCACGTGTGTCGTGAGCCAGCGCCACACGCGCGTGTCGAGAGGAAATTGTCTCCCGCAACGGCCGCGAGCGGCGGCACGGGCGGCTGGGTGATGTCGAAGACATTGACGTTCTCGAGCCTCAACGAACCACTGAGTGACCAGAAGTTCCCCAGCAGCCGTCCCATCGAGATACGTCCACCCAGTCGTTCTTCTGTCCAGTCCTGGTAGAACCGGGTGAAGTAGAATCCGCTCGTTCCCAGGCTGAAGTCGGAGTTGAGGAAGAACGGATCCTGCCAACTGACGAGATAGCGACTGACTTCATTGCCGGGGACGGCCTCGAGCCGGAAGCTCTGACCGCCACCGCGCCAGGCTCGGCCCTGCGTAATGTCGGCCAGGCTGCGGGGGGGACGCAGAATATCGAAGTTGTTCTCTTCGAGAATGATCGAACCCACGACGCCCGCGTCGCTGTTGACGCCGACACCGAACATCAGTCGACCGGTACGCGCTTCGGTCACGTCGATGTCCACATCGATGAATCCCGGAGGAATCGGCCCGCGCAGCCCGTTGCCAAACGGATCCCCCTGCGGGGACACGCCCTGCAGAAAGTCCTGGGGGACGGGCTGGGCGTTGCGGCCCATGCTCTGCCCTCGGGTGACCGGATCCTGCATGTAAAAGGCATCGTCGCTCTGAGCCCGGATGATCAGGCTGGGCGGCGAGAGATCCCAGACGCGCGTTCCAATGGCGGAGGTCTCCATTGACGATCGCAGTGGCGCGCTGACCGGAATCAGTTCGGCTGCAGGTGCCTGACGACGTTGCGGTCGCGCAAACGTCTTGAGGAATGTGTCGAGCTCGTCGGCGGGCGCCCCGTTCAGGCTGTGGCCGAAGGATGCCGGCTTCAGGGTCTGTACGGCACCAGCCGCATTGGGCTCCGACTGTGCCCGGGGAACAGAACTCTGTCCCCGATTGGTTACGTCCAGAGCCAGATACTCGCTGCCTTCCACCCGGCGAATGTTGACAGCTGGCGGCTCGGTGGGCTCCCACAACTGGGTGCTGCCCTGCAGCCTGGCCTGCATGCGACGAATATCGCTTCCCTTGGCCAGTCGTCCCGGTTCGATGTAGGCGTTGACCTGGTTGCGAACAACGTCTTCCTTGGTGTGCGGATGATCGCCACGGATGTGGACATTGATCTGTCCGACGTAATAGGGGCGGTCTTCGTCGATCTTGTAGACGATGTCGAGCCAGCCGGCCTCCTGCAGAAATCGGGGCTGGGCATCCACGACCGCGAACAATCGGCCCAGCTCGTCGTACTGCTCCTTCATGCCCTGCACATCCTCGTTGAGGAAGCGGGCATTGAAGAACTCACCGGGAACCAGCTTCAGCTTTTCGCGCAGCTGGTCTTCACTGACAACACCGTAGCCTTCCAGTTCGACATTGCGAATCTTGAAGCGCTGTTGTTCGTTGACCTGGAAGACGACGTCTACCAGCGACTTGTCGTCGGCCACGAACTTGGTTTCGGCCACGACATCGACGTCGAAGTACCCGAGACTCTGATAGTACTGTTCGAGGGCCAGCTCATCGTTGGGGACCGACTCGGGATCATAGTTGCCACCAATGAAGAACAGGAACCGCGGCTTGGTTTCCGTCTTGAGCTTCAACACCGCGTCCCGCACGAACTCGTTGCCGGCAATGCTCACGGCGCGGACCTTGACCTTGGGGCCTTCAGTGATCGCGAAGACGGCCTCGCGATCTTCGGGACGGGACCCTTTACGCAGTTCGACCTCGACGTGCAGATAGCCCTTGTCCCGGTAGACCTGCTTGATCCGCTCCGCGGCTTCGCGGTTAATCCCGACATCGTAGGGCGCCCCCGGGCGCAGTCCGGTCTCGGCCTCCAGACGGGGCGTTTTGATCTTGGTATTGCCGACAAACTCGACTCGCTGCAGCACCGGCTTCTCGCGCACCTTGAACACGAGGACCAGTCCCTCGTCGGTTCGACGAAACAGCGGTGTGATGCTGGAGAACCAGCGTGTATCGTACAGACGACGAACGTCATCCTTGATCTGTGTGGGTGTCGAAGAGCGCCCCGCCCGCGAGGTGACATGGCGGATGATGGCGTGTTCCGCAATCGTGTCGTTCCCCTCGACGCGAATGGCCACCAGTGGTTCTGCCAGTGGATCGGCGTCGGGAATCGCCAGGTCGGCCGTGGCCACACGGTTGCCGCCTGTCACCGCCGGACCCGACTGGCCCCGGGACCACGTCGCGGTCGAGAGCATGCTCAGGCAAACCAGAGCGCCGGCGGTCGCACGGATCTTCATCGCAGCGCGTCTTTCCGCCGAGACATGACGACTCTCGTGGAACTGTTTGTTGAGCAGCATGAGCGAAGTCAGGTGGCTGAGGCCGCCCTCCGTGACTCAGCGAGCCATCACAGGACGAGGGTCAGGAATGCATGAGAAGTGATCGCGACTTGACCGGACGGCTGCCACTCGCGAATGGGTGGGCGGGCCGACCGAAGGTGGTAGGTCGGTAGGAATACCGCAAATCTGCTGACGGTCGCAAGACGACTTCCCGGGAGCACACGGGAGCATCGTTGCCGCCAAGGGGGAGCCGCCAGCACCAAGCAATGGCACAAAGCATTCCCCAGAAATACCTTACGAAACACCAGCCGCCGCAATCGCAGTCATCGAGCGATCAGCCCGCGACTTCCGGTTCGGCAGAATCGGCGTCGGCCTCGGTATCTTCGATTCGGCTGCACACCGACCGTGCGACCCCTTCGACATCCCGGTCCGTTGGAGGTTCCATGTCAACGTCGGTGAACTGGGCATGTTCGAGAATGACGTCGACCGCTTTCCGCTCGCGGATCTGTGCCTCGAGATTCTCGACCATACCCGACTTCTGGAGTCGTGCCCGGACCCGCCGGGGATTCTCACCGGCCTGCATCGCCATCATCATCACTTCGGTTTCAATCTCGGCAGGAGTGACCTCGATCTCCTCCTGTTCAGCGATGCGATCCAGGACGAAATGCTGCTTGAGATTCTTGCGAGTCATGGTCACGGACTGCTGCCGCAGATCGTTCTCGCGGGCCTGGATCTGCCGCGGGGTAAACCCGGCCTGCCGCATTTCGAGCACCTCACGACGCAAGGCATTCTCGGTCTGCTTGCGAACCAACTCCTCTGGCAGATCCCAGTCGGCCGACGCGGTGATCTTGGCCATGACCTGGTCTCGCGTCGCCTGGCGCTGCCGATACATGACCTGACGTTCCAGCATGGAACGGACCTGATTCCGCAGGTCTTCGGCACTCTCGACGCCGATTCGCTCAAAGAACTTGTCGTTGAGTTCCGGCGCCCGCAGACGTTTGACATCGAGGACCGTGAATCGGGCCTTGACCGTTTCACCGCGCATCTCGATCGAGTCCGATTCCATGGAAATGGACAGGTCGATCTCGCGGACATCACCGGCTTTCACACCGGCCATCAGGTCCCCGAACCCGTCAATCTCCGCATCCTGGAAGCGCAGGACCGGTCGCAGCTTGACCGTGAACTCGTCGAACTTGCGAATCACCTCGTCGTTGTGCGTAAAGGTGGCTGAGAGTGTCAGCGAATCGCCGGGGGTTGCCACGCTCTCGTGTGGTTCCAGATGGGCATACTGCTCCAGGAATTCCTCGCAGTACTGATCCACGTCTTCATCGCCGATCTCACGCACTGGTCGCTCGATCTTGAGTCCCTTGTAATCCGGCAAGTCGAAGGTCGGCCGGACTTCCACATCGAACTCATACTCAAAGTCACCTGCATCAGGCAGATCGATGCTGTCCAGATCGATGTTCGGCTCGTTGATCGGATCCAGGTCCTGTTCTTCGCCGAGCTGCTCCAGACTGCGGAGCAGGACCTTCTGCTTCACCTGTTCGCCAATCTCGTCCTTGAACCGTCTTTCGATCAGTTTTTCGGGAGCATGCCCTTTGCGAAATCCAGGCACGTCTGCGGATCCCATCAACTCGCTGATCGCGGCCTGCCGGACGCGATCAATCCCATCACGAGGAACGGTCACCCGCACGTGCTTCTTGCAGGGGCCAACGTCATCGATTTCGACCCGCAGGTCCATCTCGAGGTCGTTCTCGCCGGCATCGGTGTCGGCCGATTCCACAGCGGTTCCGGCTGGCTCATCTGTGGGTCGTTCGGTGTCAGTCACAATCAACGTCCTTTGTTGTCACTTCACCGGAGCGGTCGATCTACCAAGATCAGCCGAGCGACCTGCCACCCAGGTCAGCTCACGGGAAAGGAAGAAGAGCGGGTGAAGGGATTCGAACCCTCGACAACCACGTTGGCAACGTGGTGCTCTACCAACTGAGCTACACCCGCTTGGAGAACCGGTGGTTGCTGTCAGGCTCCAACCGCATCTCAAGCCCTGATTATGCCCGTTGCGGCCGAAGCGTCAAGCGAAACAAGGACATTGGAGACAAACTCCCCGGCGGCAGCCCCCGATGTCGATAGCCTGCGAGTGTTCGGGTGCCCCCACGGTGACCACCACGTTGCATGGCGGCTCCAAATCTGCGACCGAGGATGCCGGAAGGCAACACTGCACCCCCGGGTCCATTCGGAGGCCGCCATTCCCGAACGATGTCATGCAGTCGACGCAACTTTCTCCGATGTGGGAGGTTTTGTCCGTTCGGCGAGCGGCATGTTCAACAATCTGAGCAACCGCAATCCGACTGGCATCCCAAATGCCTGAGTCTTCAACCGCGACCTGACACTCATCGGCAGCCAACTCACAGGGTCCTGAAGACCCAACACCATTCGCGCACAACGAAAACTGGCCGACGCTTTTGCCACGCAGCCCTCATGCGGTCAACGGACCGCATGAGGGCTGTTCTTTGCGCTCAGGGTCCACTGGTCGCTACGCTCAGATGCCCAGAGGCAACAGTCCAATCACCACACCCGGCCACTCGCGCCATCGTTGAGGCCGCAAAACTCTCGTCCCACTCCGGAAATCCGAAGACACGCCGTGAACGGCATTGCGTTTGCACCGTTGCATGCCTCCGAGGCCATCTGCGATCCAAGTCCACGGAACTCAGTAGAAGACGCCGACGGTGAATCTCCTGCAGACGACTCAAGTTGCCACGAAGGTCTCAGCATCTGCAGATGCCGTGATCGCCGATTCGCGCCCGCTCCCGATACCGGCCCTGCACGCCTACTGGAAAATCTCCCGTACACGACTGAAGTGCTGGCTGATCGGATTCGAATCGGAGGAGGCCCGAGACGGCCGCCCAAGGCACCGGCCGGATACCTTGTCCTTGAGCCGACAGATCCTTATCGCCGAGATGCTGACACGGGTGTGGACCGCGATTCTGGTCGCTCGTGACGAGCACCAGCACGTCCGCGATTGCTCAGGGCTGGCTCATCGCGTCTTTCTCGGCCAGCTCGAAGCCCGTCAGCGTGTCCTGGACTGGCTGATGCGGACGCCCGATCCGTCCCAGCGACATGTCGTCGCGCTGGACCGCCTGCGGAAGCGCGTCGAACACAACACCGACCTGCTCCTGACACCGCTGCTCGATCGCTGCGATCTCCGTGAGTACGCCTTCTGCGAACATCGCGTTCGCGCCCATGCACAGTTGCACCATCCAAGAGATCAACGCTCGCCCCAGATCCCAGACGGGATCCTGCCACTACGTCAACTGAAGTCGGCCCGGGAATCAGCCCCGGCCACCCCCTCACCCGAGCCTCTGGAACTCGGGCTGCTGCGTGCGATTCAGGCGATGATGCCCGCTGCCTGCGGCCCGATGGACCAGCTCGCATTCCCACCGACTGCTGCGGGAGCCTTGCTGAAACAGGCCCCAGTCATTCCTCATGCAGCCGGTTCGCGGCTGCATTTTTCGCGAATCCGGGAACTCCGCCGACATCCCGGCTCTACGGGACATGGTGCCCCCCCTCTCAATC
The DNA here is from genome assembly GCA_963715185.1 of uncultured Planctomycetaceae bacterium. Classification (GTDB taxonomy): domain Bacteria; phylum Planctomycetota; class Planctomycetia; order Planctomycetales; family Planctomycetaceae; genus CAVPPT01. The sequence continues at coordinate 119,451 of CAVQRG010000001.1, read as the reverse complement.
CCCCGAAATGCTGATTGACGATGCCCGTCGCCCCTGTCTACTATTCGAAAAATCGGTGGTTGGCCACCGCAGGAGCTCTTGCAGGAATTATGGAGTCCACCAGGTGTTCGCGCCTGCCCTCACTTCGCGGTGTCCCTTCCACAGCCGCCCTGCCCTTCGTGGACGGTTCTGGTTTGGCTTTGGGTGCCCGTGAATCCCGGGCCGGAATGAGGCGGACTGAGGCGTTCGTTTTCCGCAATCATCAGGCCTTGGAATCGTGCAGGTTCCGGGGCCTTTTTCGTTGCTCGCGTCCACACTCCCACCAACGTCGACGGTGGATCTCCGATCAGAAAGGAACGTGACCTGTGATTGTTGTCATGAAGCCGAACGCCACATCCGACATGGTGCAGCGGATGGTGGCGCGGATCGAGTCGATGGGACTGAAGGCCCACGTGATCGTGGGGACTGAACGTACGGTCGTAGCGGCCATCGGCGAGAAACGCGATGGGGAACGGGAGACGCTCGAATCGTATGCCGAGGTGGAAAAGGTCGTCCCCATTCTCGCTCCCTACAAGGTCGCCAGTCGCGAGGCCAAACCGGAGTCCACAACCATCGAGGTGCTTGACCTGAAGATCGGCGGAGGGGCCATCGGAATCATCGCAGGCCCCTGCTCAGTAGAGAGCGAAGAGCAGATTCTCATCGCGGCTCAGCAGGTGAAGGCAGCCGGGGCCCAGGGACTACGGGGCGGCGCGTTCAAGCCTCGTACCAGTCCCTACAGCTTTCAGGGCATGAAGGAAGAAGGACTGAAACTGCTCGCGGCCGCCCGTGACCTGACGGGTTTGGCCGTCGTCACCGAAGTGTTAACCCCGCACCTCGTGGACGTCTGCTGCCAGTACGCCGACATCCTCCAGATCGGTGCGCGCAACATGCAGAACTACCACCTGCTCCAGGCGGTGGGCGAAACCTCCAAGCCTGTTCTGCTGAAGCGGGGCCCTTCCGCCACCATCGACGAGTTCCTGTTGGCCGCCGAGTACATTCTCGATCAGGGAAATACGAACGTGATTCTCTGCGAGCGCGGTGTGCGCACGTTCGAGACCCACACGCGGTTCACGCTCCCGCTGGCCACCGTCCCTTACCTTCACGGCGCACCCATCTGCCCATCGTCGTGGACCCCAGTCATGGCACCGGCATTGCCTCGCTGGTGCCCGCGATGTGCGCGGCCTCCATCGCTGCGGGTGCCGACGGCCTCATTGTGGAGGTCCACCCCGATCCCCCCAACGCAATGAGCGATGGAGCCCAGTCACTGACTCCAGAGGCGTTTGCCGCCGCCATGAACGAATGTCGCAAGGTGGCGCAGGCCCTGGGCATGAAGATGTGAGCCGTGCGGCCGGCCCTGTGCGACCTCGAACTCAGAGGTGGCAGTTGCTCAGGCCGCGCTTTTCCAGATACTGCTGGTGATACGCTTCAGCCCGCCAGAACGGCCCGGCCGGCGTAATCTCGGTAACGATCGGTCCCGCGTATCGTCCCGCAGCAGCGTGCGCGGCCATCGAAGCTTCCGCCGCAGCTTGCTGCCCGGGGGAATGCGTGAAAATGGCTGAACGGTACTGCGTGCCGATGTCGGGGCCTTGCCGATTGAGGGTGGTCGGATCGTGGATCTGCCAGAACACGTCGAGCAGTTGCTCATACGAGACGACGGCGGGATCAAACGTGAGTTGCACCACCTCGGCATGGCCGGTGGTCTTCGTGCAGACCTGTTCGTAGGTGGGATATTCGGTGACCCCACCCAGATACCCGACCGCAGTCTCCTGGACTCCCGGCACTTGGCGAAACGCGGACTCGACACCCCAGAAACATCCGGCGGCAAACGTCGCAACTTCACTCATCAGCACCGACTCCTGTGTGGGCAACGATTTCATTTATCCCGCAAGATCGCGGACGGCAACAACCTGTACAGGCCGGGGAGGCACAGACGCCAGCAGGACAGCCAGGCATCCAATCAGGGATCTGAGATCTTTCGCAGACACTGGGCGAGATGAACCTCGAGCTGCTGCATGACATGCCACACGTCGGTGGGCACGGCCATCCAATCGTCCGGCATCTCCTTGGGATCGGAACAGGAGCGAGCCGCCAGCAGGATGCGGAGCAGATTCGAGTGCGCATAGGCGACCAGGTCGGAGACCTGGGCCAATTGCAGCGGCGAGAGTCCCTGCGGCGTCTCCGGAGGTGCCACGGGAAACAGGTCACCGGGCCCATCGATGTCGTCAACGCCGGCCTGGGCGATGCTGTCGGCACCACCCGCCGGATGCCAAGGCAGGTCGCCGACGACAGGATTCTGGATCGCCCCGGCCCCTTCTGGTGATCGGGAACGCAACTCCTCCAGCCTCTTGTGCAACTGCTCCCGGCTGCCATACAGGAGCAGGCACCGTCCGATCAGCACCTGATCGCCGACCTGCAACACATGGACCTGCACCGGATGCCCGTTGACGCGCGTCCCGTTCGTGCTCTGCAGGTCGGTCAGGATGAAATGTCCGCCATCTTCCTGAATCTTGGCATGAAAGCGGCTGACCCGCTCATCGTTCAGTCGGATGTGGTTGTCGTCCTCGCGGCCGATCGTCACGGGCGTCGGCAGATCGTCGAAGACCAGGCCGCGCTCAAGTCCATCCAACACTTGAAAGGTAACGAGTGCCATCGGGTGCGCTGCCGGCTGAAGGCGGACTGTGCCGCAGGAAAGCGAATGCCGCGTCCCCCCCCCTTGTCGCGGGCTCCAGGGAGGGCTGTGCAGCGAGGATGACGAAAGGTCAGTTGTTAAAGGCGCTGAAAATCAGGGACACGTTCTGCCCCCCGAATCCAAAGCTGTTGGAAAGCGTCCGCTCGACCGGGATCTCTCGAGACGCATTCGGGATGTAATCGAGATCGCAATCTGGATCGGGAGTCTCGTAGTTGATCGTGCCGGGAGCCAGGTTGTCGCGCATTGCCAGCAGGCAGGCGATGGCTTCGACGGAACCTGCCGCCGCAATCAGATGGCCCATGACGCTCTTGGTGCTCGAGACCGGGCAACTCGCCGCATCCTCCCGCAAAGCCTTCTTGATGGCCATGGTCTCCACCTTGTCGTTGACCACCGTGCTCGTCCCATGGGCATTGATGTAGTCGATGTCACTGGTATTAAGACCGGCATCTTTCAACGCCATTTCGATACAGCGAACCGCCCCCCGGCCCTCGGGATGAATATCCGTAATGCGGTAGGCGTCGGCGCTCGATCCGTAGCCCGCGACCTCTCCATAGATTTGGGCCCCGCGCCGCCGGGCGTGCTCCAGCTCTTCGAGGATAACCATCCCCGCCCCTTCACCCAGCACGAATCCGTCACGATCACGATCGAACGGGCGCGACGCCCGGGTCGGTGCGTCGTTTCGCGTGGAGAGGGCCGTCAGCAGATTGAATCCAGTGACACCAAACGGATGAATCATGCTGTGAGCCCCGCCCGAGAGCATCACGTCTGCGTCCGCCTGCCGAATGATCTCTGTGGCCTCACCAATCGCCTGACTGGATGCGGCGCAGGCGGTCAGGCAGTTGAGGTTCGGCCCCTGGGCGTTAAACAGGGTCGCCAGATGGGCGGCCGGCATGTTCGGCTCCTGCTCCATCTCGGCGCGGGGATTGAGTTGTTCGAGTCCCTCACGGGCAAAGACTTCGAAGTCGAACTCTCCGTTCTGGTACGAGTCGGCAATGAGCCGCATGAACAACTGGAAGTCCTGCTGACCTTCGCCAGCGCCCAGGTACACACCGAACATTGCCGGGTCGATGCCCGACTCCTCAATACCCGAATCGTTCACCGCCTGTGCCGCAGCGCCGACCGCGAATAGAATGTTGCGTCCCGCGTGCCGGAAGCGCTCGGGATTATCGACGTAGTCCTCCAGCCGAAAGCCTTTTACCTCGGCGGCAAACTTCGTCGGAAAAGCCCCGGCATCGAAGTGACTGATGTTGCCCACACCACTTTTGCCTTCGCGGAGCGCCTGCCACATCTGCTCCACCGTGTTTCCGATCGGGGTGACACACCCCATCCCGGTGACGACGACCCGGCGTCTCATGTTCCTAGACCTCGTAATATCTCTGAAGAAGACCTGGGGGCAGCGGACTGCTCCGGGGTGCGGCGACTCAAGCATCCATCGTAGCATGCCCCCGCTGAGTAACAGAAGTCGAGGGCTCCCGCCTGACCCTCACGCCGCCGCTCCTCAATTGTCGGTGGTGGCACTCGCGTCCGCCTGACCAATGTCCAGAATGTCGAGCAATCCCAGCTCGAACACGAAGTTCTTCTGGTCGGCCCCCGCGGGAATATCGGCATTCATCTGGTCCACATGGGCAAAGACGATCTCCGCTTCGGCCACCAGCCTCTCACCGACATGGGCCGTGCACTCGACCATGCCTCCTTCATCGCGTGACTCGAGCAGCTTCGCCGCGTAGATCAGCGTATCGCCGGGACAGGCCCAGCTGTGAAACCGCACCCTGGGGATCTTGGCCAGGATGACGATATGCTCGAAGTTTCGCGACTCCCCGAGCAGGATCCCTCCCGTCTGGGCCATCCCCTCCATCATCAGCGAACCGGGCATCACCGGAAATCCGGGGAAGTGATCGTGCAAGTGCTCTTCGGCGAGTGAAATGTTCTTCACGGCCCGGCAATGTGAACCGCTCTCGAACTCGATAAATCGATCGATCCAGAACCAGCGCATTGGGGGGCTTTCGATGAGGTCCGGCGCGCTCGTCGACGTTCGGAACCCGGAGAGATGATACGCCCGCAGGCCTCGCGCACAGCACACACAGGCGGAGTGTGGCAGAAGCCGGCGATCCGCTCAACTCAGCTTCTGCTCGAGGAACTTGCACATCATGTCGACCGTAAACAACTCCTGGATGTTTTCGACCTTCGGGTCCTTGGCGAACTTCTCGACATCGGCGTGCGGCATGCGCTGACGCAACTCCGCCAGTCCCACCTCGGTGACCACGCCATCCTTGACAAAATCGGAATCGGCGGCCGCGAGATTCTCGGGAAACAGTTCGCCCCGAGGAATCTTGATGTCGAAGTTCTTTTCCAGGCGGAACACGATATCCAGGAAGTCGATCGACTCGGCGCCGAGGTCGCCAATCAGCGTGGCTTCCCGCGTCACTTCGTCTTCATCGACACCCAGCGCATCGACCAGAGTTGCCTGGACCTTCTCAAAAACCTCTTCAGAACTTGCCATTTCAATGGTTCTCCAGTTCGGCGGTCACGAAATTACTTCCGGCTCCGCCACATCACCTCACCAGTCCCAACCTGAATGCCGGACGCCCGATCCCGGTGAACCAGATCGAACGCCAACCCACACATGTTTCCTTGCTGCATTGCACGCGTCGCCGGCGTTCGACCGGTTGCTCGCGTTATACTCCACCGAGACTGAGTCCCCCGTCAACCGTGAGCACATGGCCGGTCACATAACCGGCCTCATCACTGGCCAGGTACAGTACTGCAGCAGCAATATCGTCCGGTCGCCCCAACCGGCGAACCGGGATCTGTTTCTTGATCTGATCTTCAGCGGCGTTGCGAATCGCCTCAGTCATGTCCGTCTCGATGAATCCCGGGGCGACGGCATTCACGGTGATGTTGCGGCGACCGATCTCCGTGGCCAGACACCGCGTCAGCCCCTGGATACCTCCCTTGCTCGCCGCGTAGTTCACCTGCCCCTGATTGCCATACTCCGCTGAGACGCTCGACATGTTGATGATCCGCCCGTATCGCTGCGACATCATGGGGCGCATCACGGCATGGCAGAAGTTGTAAACGCTGTTCAGATTCGTCTCGATGACCGCGTGCCAGTCCTCGGGATCCATTGTCGCCAGCAGACCATCACGGATGATGCCGGCATTGTTCACCAGAATGTCAATCCGTCCCCACTTCTCGAGAACCTGCTTGACGACCTCGTCAGCCTGCTCCTTCTTCGACACATCGGCACGGAATGCGACGACCTCACACCCGTCCCCGGCGAGTTCCGCCACCAGTTGATTGGCTGGCTCCTCGCTGGAGTGATAGACGAACCCTACCTTAGCTCCCTCGCGGGCGAGCGTCTGCACGACAGCCCTCCCGATTCCGCGACTGCCACCGGTGACCACTGCCACACGATCTTTCAATTTCATCTGAGTGTTTCCTCTCATCTCATCTCTGGTCGGCCGGGCCACGGAAGCAGCCGTCCCTCACGTCCGGGGAAGAGGCGCATCTGCCAGGGGTGGGCGCGTGGCGATCAGGTCGAAAGAGCTTCAAGCGGGAGTTGTCCACAACGAATGAAAGAGTTCCCGCATCGCCTGTGTCCGGCGCTCATCGGAAGCCCCGAGTCGGCCATTGTGACTGGCCAGGTTGAATTGTTCGAGCGTCAGCCGCGCACTCACGGCCGATTCGCCGTCCACAGTCCCGACACCTTTCATGGTGTACAGGCTGCCCTCGCGCTTCTGAATCGTGCACTCGATCCGCAGTGTCTGTCCAGGCCGGACGAAATTGTTGAACCGCACCGCCCGGGCTTCTTTCATCAGTACGGTGCTGAACTCAAAGTCCTCGGTGTACCTCATCAGCCACGCACCCGCCTGCACCAGCGACTCCACCATCAGGACTCCCGGCATGATGGGAAAGCCGGGGAAATGGTCCGCCAGGTACTCTTCGGCGAGACTCAGGTTCTTGATGGCAACCACGGATTCGCCAGCCTGAAGGTGCAGAATCCGATCAATGAGACAAAACCGCACGGTGCGCCTCGGGTACGAACAGAGACATCCTGATTTCGGACACGGAGTATAGCCCCCCGCCTGGCAACCCTCAACCTGCGGATAACCTCCCTCGTCACTTCCGGTTGCATCTCTCACACCTCTCGCGAGGAGTTCGTTGTTGACCGCCCCCCGGTTGTGACCTAGCGTCCCTCAGGGCGCTGTCTGTTCCTGATCCCGTCCGGCGAGCGACGAATGCCACAACTTTCGTTCCACAAGTCAGTTACGCGACATGACCTATGTCTGACGGAGAGCAGGCCGGTGAGGACTGCCAGTCCTTCCCCTGCGAAAACGAGCTGTATCTCTCGCGCCTTGCGGCGGCTCGCACGATCGTCCGACGACGCGACTCCCCTCGACGCCGATCGCAGCGCGAGGACGACTGCGGCCACTCATGTCACGGGTTCGGCAGAGCGGCGCCTGTTTCCTCGCCGGGAGAGCGGATGTGTCGTCAGATTCGTCCCACAGGTCGACCAGGGGCTGACACCCACATCCCGAGCGTGGTTGCTGCATGCGACACGTCACAGGGGCCACGTGGTCGACATCAGCCGCAGCGGCATCTGTTTTACGGCGCCCTCGCCGTCGTCGCCGGGAAGTCAACTTTGGCTGAGGATTGAGCATCGCTGCTGGAGCACAACCGTGGAGCGCTCTGTCAGGGTGGTCCGGGCAGTTCATCATGATGACCTCTGGCACATCGTCTGCTGCTTCGCGCCATGCCTGTCGATGGCGGAGGCCCAGTCGCTCAGCCGACTCCTCTGACAGAGCCGCGCATCACATGCGCCAACCGCCGTCAAGCTGTCCGTGGGGGTCAAGGCCTGGTCAGGCGTTCGTGCGCCGGTCGAAGTAGCGACTCAGGGCCCGGATCCGGAACACCTGATACGCCACGATGAAACCGGTCCCCAGCAGAGCGACCGCGAAGATGACGGGGTAGTGCACAGGCATCCCGGTTTCAAAGCGCTGATACGTCAGCCAGGCGTAAGACAGCGTACAGATCAACGTCATGAACCAGACCAGACCGACCTCGAACCACAACCCGGAAGCGACGACGAGGACCGGGTAGCCGATGAGCAGCGGCCCAATCGGATACGGCGAGATCAGCAGTGTCGCCGTAAAGCACAGGGCATCGGCAGCGGCCCAGCCTGCCCGAATGCCCAAGGCAGGATCACCCTGGATGGTCCGCGCCAACTGCCAGGGAGTCTGCAGCAGGAGAGAAGTGACGCTCGCATAATCCCGGTGTCGCCCTCCCGGAGGACGGTTCCGGGCAGAGGAATCCCAGGGGCGAGTCGGTGACAGTTGCTGCGAGTCCCCCATGTTCCCCGGAAGAATCCGCTCGCGCCGCCGCAGCAGACATTGACACAGCACGGAGGACAGCAGCCAGAGGCTCAGCACACCCATGACCAGGAGATGTCGCCGGAATGACTCTCCGTTGAGGTGGTAGTTCGCCTGAACGACGACGGCAGCGGCACACAACACGGTCAGTCGAGTCACCAGCGCGGGCTCGCGCCGGCACCAGCGTCGCCAACGAGTCCACAGCGTGCTGGAGCGTGCCACGACCGGCTCCCCCCGCAGAAACCGTCCAAGCTCGTTGGCCAGATCTGCTGCGGAAGGGAACCGGGCCGACGGCTGTTTTTCCAGGCAACGCAGGCAAATCTCCTCCAGATCCGAGGGCACGTCCCCCTGCAGTCGACGGGTGCGATCGGCTCCGACTCCAGCACCTGCAGCACCGTGTCGAGTGGATTCTCCGAGTTGAAGGGAGCGCGGCCCGTCAACATTTCGTACAGGATGGCTCCCAGGCTGTATACGTCACTGCGTGGCGAGACCAGCGCCGCACGACCGGCGGCCTGTTCCGGAGACATGTAACTGGGCGTCCCCAGAATGGTCCCGGATGCGGTCTCCTGACTATCCCCGTGAAACACCTTGGCCAGACCGAAGTCGGTCACGGACGGCTGCCCGCCGGCATCCAGCAGTATGTTCGAGGGTTTCAGATCGCGATGAATGACCTGATGGTCATGCAGGTACTGCACCGCCTGTGCGACCGTCAGCAGCAACTCCGCGGCCAACTCGGGATCCAGTGGCCCCGTGCGCAAGAGGTCGGCGAGACTTCCGCCATCGACGAAGTCCATCGTCAGGAAATGCTGACCATCGACGTCACCGACATCATGCACGCTGACGATATTCGGATGCCGCAGCCCCGCGGCAGCCCGTGCCTCCTGGTAGAAGCGACGAATCTCATCCGCCGACGCCAGATGGTTCGAGCGGATCATCTTCAGGGCGACGTCCGAGCCGAGCATGGTCTGCCGCGCCCGATAGATCACGCCCATCCCCCCGCGACCAATCTCTCCGAGCAGTTGATACCTCCCGAACTCGTCCGGCCGGCCAGTCCCGCGCCCACGTACCTCTCCCGCCGCGCTGTCGTCCGAGACGGCGTCCAAGGCATCGTCCGCGGTCGCCCCGGCACGATCGTGCACCGGGGCAATGGCCAGCGAGTCGAGGGTGTCCAGGCACTGCAGTAACCCGGCCAGATCGGGATGGGCCTTCAGCAGCGCCTCGGGTGCCATGCACGTGCGCGACGACGAATCCTGCTCGCCCAGCATCGACACGTACTTGTCCAGCAGCTCAAACAGTTCGAGGTCGCGATCATTCATGAGCGACAGTCAACGTAACACGATTCGGCTGTTGTGCAGACGCTTCAGTTCTCCGGGGTCAATTCCTTCTGCAGACTCTGGATCGCACGCATCCAGAGCATCTGCACTGCCGGACGGGATCGATTCATCCGCTGTGCAATCTCATCAAAGGGCAGCCGCTGCAGATTGCGGAGCAAGATCACTTCCTGATGATCGGCCGACAGCCGGGCGACGGCATCGGCCAGCTCGATCTCGCGTTCCTGCTGGGCCAGTAACTGACTGGGCGTCGCATCGGGACCCGCCGGATCGAAGAAGAACGATCCGCTGGCCTCAGGCCCCCCGGCGTGCAGCCGCTTCTCCCGGTTGACGTTTCGTTTGTCTGCCGTCTTGAAGCGACGGATGAAGTCCTGCGTATTGTGACTGAGGATGCGCCGCAGCCACGCGAGCCACTCCGCTTCAGTCTTCCCCGCGAATCCATCGAACCCCTGGTGCGCCTCCAGCAAGGTCTGCTGCACCAGATCCGAGGCATCGATCTTGGTCTGCATCCAGCTCTCGACCTGGGCCCGTGCCACCAGATCGACATAGTTGCGGCACTTGGTGAACAGCTCCTCACGCGCTGACGCGTCACCGGCCCGTGCACGTTCGAGCAGTTCGATGATTACCGAACCTTGCATGTCGGTCGTCTTCTGGAAAAATCGATCGCGGAACAGCGGAGCCTGCCCCACACTGCTGAACATACCCGAACGCCATGCGTCCTAAAACCTCGGCCGCCACAACCCGCTCACTGGTCCTGGAGGCCCCACTCCTTCAGAAGTAGAACGTCGCCAAGGTTGTGAGCGTAACCATCACGACCCCGACGACAAGCTTGCCCGCAGTACCGAACAGCCGTCCAAAGAGTGCAGCCCGACTGATGGCGAACCGTTCGCGCGCCGGGCGCCCCTTCCACATCTCCCCGACATAGGTGCCGCCGAACGCACCACCACCACCTCCAACCACAGCCAGCAGGACACCACCGATCAGGCCTAGGGGAGCCCCGATTACGGCGCCCAGCACGCTGCCAACGATCGCACCGATCAGCGAGAGCACCATGGACCGCCGGCTGGCTCCTGACTGCCTGGCCTTGGCGGCGCCCCCGAGGAATTCGATGAGCTCGCCTGCCAGCGCCAGGGCTCCCAGGACTGCCACGAAGATCCACGAGAGGCCCACGCTAGAGCCAACCGTTGGAGGCTCCGGGAGAAAGTAGACGTACAGCGCGGCCAGTCCCACGATCAGCCAGTTCCCCGGCAAGCCGAACACCGTGCCAATCCACGCCCCGATGTTGCCGAGCAACAGGAGCACGCCGCAGGTTATGTAGACCCACTCAGGAGGGGGAGAAGACATCGATCGGCACCCGGAACAACACTCGGCGGAGACGGTAGCTGTTGATTTATTCGTGCTCTCCGCCATCATCTTGGCAGTCTCACGACTCGTCGGATCAAAACAGATCGATTCCCGCACTGTCAATCGACATGGCTCCCCGGTGCGATCCCCCCGACCTGCAGGACCTCCCGGCAATCCCCGGCGGCTGGTGTCTGCGCCACTTCGATGTGGGTGACGCTTCCCTGCGGCTCGCCGTAGCCGCAGACCCCGATCAACTGCTCGACGAGGAGCGAAGCTCCGTCGCAGTGGCGGATGACGGGCTGCCCTACTGGGCGCTGGTGTGGCCCGCCGCAGTCCACATGGCCTCCGCCGTACAGCAGTCGGACTGGCGAGCGGACACGCGGGTCCTGGAAGTCGGCTCGGGCCTCGGGCTGGTGGGACTCGCAGCCTTGACCCGCGGATTGAACGTCGTGCTCAGTGATATCGAACCTCGCGCCATCGCCGCAGCGCGCTACAACGCGCACCTCAACGGCGTGGAGGCCGAGGTCAGATACGTCGACTGGCGTGATCCTCCCGACTGCGAATTCGACCTGATCCTCGGCTGTGATGTTCTTTACGCGCTGGAGCATCACCAACCGCTGCTCGACCTGCTGCAACAGACCGTGACGCCCGACGGCGTTGCCTGGCTCGGCGACCCGGGGCGGTCACCGACATCGGCCTTTATCCGCGCCGCCCGGGGCAGGGGTCTCCGGGTGACCGTGAAGGATCAGACCGGGAAACTGTGCCAAGAGCCCCTCAGGGGCGAATTTCAGCTGGTCGAGCTCAGGCCGCCTGACGGCGCGGAATGACCAGCCGGTCGGCGACCAATTCCTGACGCGGCAGTCCTGGCAGTCGCTCGTCGAGCCACTCCAGGATCTCGTCCATCGTCGTCTCCCATTCGGGTTCATGGATCAATTCATGCAGGTGGTCGGGCAACATGCGAAGCGTGCGGTCCGCCGAGCCAACACACTGAATCCAGGATTCTGCGGCACCCGGGTCAACCACTTCGTCAGCGTCTCCCTGCAGGAGCATGACCGGAATGCCGATTCGTTCCGCATCACGATGGGCAGATACGGCGGCCGCCTGGACGCGAAAGAACCAGCGGGCCGTCACCGATCGTCGCATCAATGGATCCTGCGCCCGCTGCCTGAGCGCGACCTCATTCCGTGTGATCTGGTGGGGTTGCACAGTGGTACGAAACCTTGTGCACGGGGCCAGCACCGAGCAGACCCGACCGACAGCCCTGTGGAATCGCGGCACCCGCGCCTTCAACACCAGCAGTGGGGCAGACAGCACGAGGGCCGACATGATTCCCGGGCGCGTCTGGGCATAGCGAACCGCGGCCAGCCCTCCCATGCTATGTGCGAACACCGCTGTCGTACGCGACTGCAGTTCGAAGTGCCCCCAGATGACGTCGAGGTCGGCGAGGTACTGGTCAAATTGGTCGATATGTGTCGGCACCCCTCCGGACCGACCGTGCCCCCGCAGATCTCCCACGATGACAGCCCACCCGCGATCGACGGCTCTGGCCACGAAGTGGGCGTATCGCCCGCCGTGCTCCCCGGCCCCGTGAACGATGACCAGTGTCCGTTGGGCGTGACCTCCGTTCGGGGCGTAACGCCGGACGAAGAGCTCCGTCCTCCCATCCAGGGTCGCGAGTCTGGTCACCATCCTCAGCAAGGGGATGTCCTCCGTGCAGGCCACGCAAGTTCAGCCAGATGCGCGACGACGACTGCCAGTCGATTCTTACGGTCCCCCGCCGCCGGACCGGGTTGAGCAAGAATCAGCCGTCAGCCGAAAATTCGGCGAAAATGGCGAACATCTGGTCCGTTTGTGAGGTGTTATAGGACCTAGAAGCGAGTATCGGATCAAACGGCTCCGCAGCTTCAGCAAGGAATGGCCATGATTCCTAAACCACTGTGGTCAAATACGATCGGACGTGTCAAGTTGCGTGGAGTCCGTTCAGGGGGTAGACTGCAAACGGGTGGTTTCCCAGGGAAATCTCAGCCGATCGCGACTCAGCCAGTCACACGACGCCCATGACCATCAACCGGACGTGGAAGAAGCGGGAGTTTGTGCCAGCGCTCCGGGAGCGGGTCGCGACTGACGATGAACGGCCGGCCGGAACCGGGTGGATGCGGGACCTGCCAGCGTGGATCATCAGCTTGGTCGTCAATCTGACGATGCTGTTGATTCTGCATAACATAGTCCACCACAACAGCTTCGAGGCCCGAGCCACGACGATCACCAGTGTGCTCGACGAAATCCGCGAGCGCGAGTATCGCTTCACCGACGTCGCTACCACCGACATGGTGGGCAACGAGGGGGAGTCGACTTCGCTGACACCGACGATGCAAGCTGCCACCATGAGTGGAGACAGCCGCCAAGAGTTCGAGAAGGACCTGCAGGAACTGCTGACCCCGACTGCCGTCGACTTCGACACGATGGCCGACGTCCCTCTGCAGGACCAACTGGCTTCAATTTTCGAGAACAAGGGACAAACGGACAACGTGCCCGGGGGCGTCGAGGGGGCGATGGATCGGGTCGCCTTCGAAATCGCCACGTCGCTGAAGGAACGACAGACGCTCGTGCTCTGGCTGTTTGACGCTTCAGGTTCGCTGCGTGACCGACGCGATGCGATTGCCAAACGCTTCGAGTCGATTTACCGGCAACTTGAAACAGGCGGCAAGACCGAGGGACTCTACACCGCCATCGCCAGTTACGGCCAACAGACAGAGTTGCTGACGAACGACCCCGTCGCTGACGTCACGTCGCTGATCGACGCCATTCGCCAGACCAAGGTCGACGAGTCCGGCGTGGAGAACGTGTTCAACGCCGTCTATCAGGTCGTCGACAAATGGAAGCGTTTCCGTCGGACCGACGGGCGCTGGAACAAGATGGTGTTCATCGTCACTGACGAACGGGGCGACGACCTGGAGCGTCTGGAAGACGTCATCACGCTGTGCAAGCGGTATGGGGTTCGCTGCTACACGATTGGTAATGCCGCCATCTTCGGTCGGCGTCAGGGCTATGTCGACTACCAGGAAGAGGACGGCTATCTGCATCAAAACGTTGTCGTCGACCAGGGTCCAGAGACGGCTTTTCCCGAGCGCGTGCGACTGGCTTACTGGGGCGGAGGTGGCGAAGATCGGCTGCTGCAGCGGGTCTCGGCAGGCTTCGGGCCCTACGGGTTGACCCGGCTATGCGCCGAGACCGGTGGGGCTTACTTCATTACCGAGGAAAATCGCGGCTACAAGTTCGACATGGCGGTGATGCGAGAATACACGCCCGATTACCGCCCGGTCAAAATCATCGAGTCAGAAATCCAGCAGCAACCCGCGAAGTCGTTCCTCGTGCAAGCAGCCCTCGCAGCAGGCATCGACAACGTTCCGTCTCCACAGCTCGCCTTCCGGGCAGACAACGACAACATCCTGCGGCAGCAGATCACCGAGGCGCAGAAGCCACTGGCCGACTTCAAATATCATGTCGACAAGATCCACTCGCTCCTCGAGCAGGGGGAAAAGGCCCGCGAATCGCTCACGGAACCCAGATGGTGCGCCAGTTATGATCTCGCCATGGGCCGCATTCGGGCGACGCTGGTGAGGGGCTATGGGTACAACGTGATGCTCGCCAACATGAAGAGTTCGCCACAGCCGTTTACGAACCCGCAAAGCAACCTGTGGCGGCTCGAGGCTTCCGAGCAGATTGAAACAGGCCCCTCGGTCCGCAAGTATGCCGAACAGGCCGAGACCTACCTGAAACGGGTCATTGATGAACATCCCGGCACCCCCTGGGCAGCATTGGCCGAGCGAGAGCTGCGACAGCCGCTCGGCTGGCAATGGAACGAAGGATTTCTGGACATCCCGGCGATCATCGCGGGCACGCAGGACGCCAGTCCCCAGTTGCTGCTCGAGGAGGAGCGACAGGAACGGGCGCGCAATCGAAAGGAACCGACGGAACTCGCCAGACGACCTCCGAAACTCTGACCTCTCGACACGATACCAGCTCCCAGTTATGGCGCGGGATTTCGCAGATCGCGTTTCACACGTGCTGCGTCCCTTCGTCCCGATGAAAGGCACCACGCGATCCAGGTTGTCGCGCCGCGATCAGGAACGGACGGTGTTTGCGGGCACGGCAGACGAGACGATGGCCAGCGACGCGTTGGCTCACACGAACGACCGGTGTTAACAGGGTATCTCGCATGCTTCCGTTCCAGACCTATCCAGCGCTGATGATTTCGCTGGTCATCCACGCCGCGCTGCTCAGCGCGATGGCGTTCGTGCGGTACAACCTGGTGGACGTCACCCCCGAAGTCACCGTCGAAACGGTGTTCTCCGAAGAACGGCAGCAGGAGGAGTTCACCCAGGAACTCGACGTCGATACGACCGTCTCGGAGACGCTCAGTGTGATGTCGGGGGGAGTGCAGACGACGGCCATCGGCGCCGCGGCAACGACGGCGGCACAGACGAAGATCGAGAAGTCGGAGAACCTGCGCGAGCCGGAGTTCCGCTACAACATTGGAGATATCTCCACGCCAGGCCTGGAGACAATCGGCGACGACCTGGGAGAGGGCGAGGTGGCCGGCGAGGTCGGGGCCCATGTTGATGGCTATGGTGCCGCCATGAGCCGCATCACCCAGGAGCTGATTCGCATCATGCGGAGCCAGCAGGTCGTCGTCTGCTGGCTGTTCGACGAATCCAACAGCTTGAAGGACGACCGCCGGGAGATTCGCGATCAGCTCCACAAGATCTACGAAGAGCTCAACATCGCCAGCGAACGAGCGAAAGCCGGCAAGTTCGGCCAGTTCGAAACACTGGAGACCATGATCTACAGCTTCGGGGAGGGGTTGCATCCCCTGACCCCGAAACCCACGGCCGACCTCAAAGCCATTCGAGCCGCCATCGACAAGGTGCCCGTCGACGAGTCCGGCAGCGAGAACACGTTTCAGGCCATCGCGCAGGTAATCGACGAACACGGCAAGGCGGCGGTCCGGTCCGGCCGCAAGCTCGTCGTGATCCTGCTGACAGACGAGACGGGCGACGACGAGGCGCAACTGGAGGACCTGATCGCCAAGGCCCAGTTGTTCAAGACGCCGATCTACATGCTGGGGCGCGAGGCGATCTTCGGATACCCCTATGCCCATGTGCGCTGGATCAACCCGGAATCCGGAGTCCATCACTGGATCCGCGTCAATCGCGGTCCCGAGACCGCCATGCCCGAGTGCCTGCAATACGACGGCTTCCGGGCACGACATGACGCTTACTCCAGCGGTTTCGGACCTTTCTCGCAGGTTCGTCTGGTGCGAGAGTCCGGCGGAATCTACTTCCTGCTCTCCAGCAAAGAGGCGGACCTCGTCGGCCGGTCTGTTCACGAAGGCCTGCAGCGTCGATTCGATGCCTTGGCCATGAAGGAATACGAGCCGCTGCTGGATCCGAAACGGGAATACGTCCGCCAACGCGACCAGAGCGAGTTCCGCCAGGGGATCTGGGAGGTGATCCTGGCGTTGAATCCACACATTGATGATCAGCTCAGCATCCGCTGGCATCACTACCCGCTCACCAATGAGGAGTTCGCTGTTGAGGGCAAGACGCAGTTCGATCGCGCCATGCGGGCCATGGCCAAGATCAATCAGCAGGTTGAGAAACTGGATCGGCTGAAGCCGTTGCGGGCGCAGGAGGGAGAGCAACGGTGGCGGGCGGCCTTTGATCTGCTCTACGCCCAGTTGCTCGCCTATCGCGTCCGGGAGTTTCAGTTTCTGCTCGCCATGGATCAGCACGTCAAGCAGAATCCTCTGCCCAGGGATCCCAAGTCCAACTACTGGGACCTGGAGTACACCCGCGACATGCTCAAGCCCGATGAACAGCAGGTCGAGCGGACCAAGGTCGATTTTGAAGAGCTGGAGCAGCAACGAGCCCGGGCGCTCGAGATGTATGAGGTTGTCATCAAGGAACATCCGAATACTCCTTGGGCCATGGTGGCGGCCGAGGAACGCCGGCTGGGGTTCGGGATCTCCTTTCGTGATCGCTTCTGGGACCCACGCTACTTCGAAGACCTGGACCGTTCGCGGGTTCCGAAGTTCTGAAGGGGCGAGATCGCACCAACGATGCGGAGACGGGGACTCACCGAGGGCTCTGAAAGAACGCTGGACCCGTCCGGCACAGAACTCTTCCTGCCTCGCAGGACCACGATGCAGGTCCGGCCGGTCATTTCGTGATGCCCCCCGAACCCAACGTCCGATCTCGGTGTCACTTGAAAAAAGCCGTGTCTGTGAACGAAATCTGCTCTTGAAGTGCCCGGGATTCCTGCGATGATACGGGCATGGGGTCGCGCTAACGCAGCGCGGCAAGACTGGCGCCCGCGAGGGGGTCGGAACTGGCTTGCCGATCGAAGCGGGGTAACCCTATTGAAGAAAGGAGGTGGTCCTGTGGAGTATGACTGTAGTAGCCAACGAGGTGGTACTGTCTAACACGACAGTCGGCGGGCTGTCGCCGGACAGCCACCAACTCGTAGGGATCACCCTTTGATCAACTGCGAGAACAGAGCCCGGTTTCGACCCAGTCGAGGCCGGGCTTCTCGCGTTACGGGGAGCAACCTCCTGCGTCCGGATTCAGTCAGTGAGAGGCGGCTATGGTTCAGAGGCAGGCGCTGGTCATCGCCCACCGCGGAGCTTCGGGTTATCTGCCCGAACATACGCTCGAAGCCAAGGCGCTCGCGTATGCTATGGGAGCGGACTTCCTTGAGCAGGACGTTGTCCTCACCCGCGATGACGTTCCCATTGTGCTGCACGATGTCTATCTCGACACAGTCACCGATGTGGCGACGCGATTCCCCGACCGAGCTCGCGCCGATGGGAGGTACTACGCCATCGATCTGACGCTGGACGAGATCCGCCACCTGCAGGTCCATGAACGGATCAACATCAAGTCGGGCCAACCGGTCTACCCTCAGCGGTTTCCCGCCGGCCAGGGACACTTCACCGTTCCAACCCTGGCCGAAGAGCTCGGCTTCATCCAGGGACTCAACCGGAGCACCAGGCGCCGTGTCGGCATCTATCCGGAAATCAAGAAGCCGGCCTGGCATCGGCAGCAGGGGAAAGACATCAGCCGCATTGTCGTCGAGACGCTTGGCGTGTCGGGTTACCACTCGCAGCAGGATGAGGCATTCGTTCAGTGTTTCGATCCCCCGGAGACGCGACGCCTGCGGGAAGAACTGGGTTGCGAGCTGAGGTTGATTCAGCTCATCGGAGAAAATGACTGGGACGAAGCCGCGGTCGACTTCGACCTTCTGAGGACCCCCGACGGCCTCGACCGGATCGCCGAGTACGCGGCAGGAATCGGTCCGCGGATCGAACACATTGTCAGCCGGGAATCAGCGACTGCAGCCCTTGTCCCCACCGGCCTGGTCGCCCTCGCCCACGCGCGAAACCTGCTCGTTCACCCCTACACGTTTCGAACAGACGATCTCCCCGGATTCGCCCATGATTTTGATTCCCTTGTGCGATCCTGTATCCTCGATGCGGAGATTGACGGGCTGTTCACCGACTTTCCTGATCGCGTGATCCAACTCCAGCGATCCTGGTTGTGATCCGTCTCAGCGAGAGGCTGTCTTCCATCAGGGGGCAGACGTGCCCGAGACCAACAGTCCGGTGAACTCATCCATGACACAATCTTCGACCGAACTCATCGATCGCTGGCGACAAGGTGACCAGCAGGCTGCCGATGCGCTGTATCAGCGGTACATCGATCGCCTGTCTGAGATCGTCAATGCGCGACTGTCGCAGCGATTCCGCTCACGCCTCGACGCCGATGACGTCGTTCAGTCGGTCTGCCGGACATTCTTCCGACGGGTTGCCGAAGGGCAGTTTCAGTTTGACCAGGATGACGAAGTCTGGAAGCTGCTGGTCACCATCTCGCTCAACAAGCTGCGGAACCAGATTCGACATCATTCGGCCGCCCGGCGCGACGCCAGCCAGGAAGTCCAGCGGCAAGACAGTTCGCGGCCCGATGAGTATCTGCTGGAGAAGCTCTCTGTGGCTCCCCAGCCGGTCGAAGCCTTTATCTTTGCTGAGACGATCGAGCAGATCAGCGAGCAACTGGATGAGAAACACGCCCTGCTGCTGCAAATGCGAATGGCCGGGCACAGCCAGCAGGAGATCGCAGAACAGTTGCAGACGTCGGATCGCTCAATCCGAAGAATGATCGAGAGCATCCGCGAAGTCCTGAGTCGCGAACTCACCGACCGTTGACGGCAGCCGGCCCACGGTGATCGCGCGTCACCCTGCGGTCACGACCAGTTCCCCGGATGTGGACGTCAGGTCACGAAACGCCGCGGCGAGGCGAACCGTGAGCGGTCCCGCCACTCCCGCACCGATGCGACGGCCGTCCACCTCGACAACCGGCGCAAGCTCGCCCATTGTGCCGGTGCAGAACATCTCGTCAGCGGCATAGACTTCGGTGGTCGATACGTCCCGTTCCTCACTGGGGATCTCCAGCTCTCGACACAGATCAAGCACGGTCGCCCGGGTGATCCCCTCGGGACAGGCGACCGTGCGGCTGGTGGTCACCACGCCCCCCTCGGCGATAAACACGTGAGTGGCGTTGGTTTCCGCGACGAATCCACGCATGTCCAGCATCAGGGCGTCGTCGGCCCCCGCCGTGTTCGCTTCGATTTTCGCCAGGATGGACTGCAGCAGGTTGTTGTGGTGGATCTTCGGGTCCAGGCAGTCCGGAGGAAATCGCCGGATGCTGCTGGTGATCAGGCGCAATCCGCTCGTGTCGTACACAGGCGGCTTGTGCTCGGCCAGCACAATGAGCGTCGGCCCCGACTGATTGAGTCGTGGATCCATTCCGGATGTCACCTTCACCCCACGCGTCAGCGTCAACCGAATGTGCACGCCGTCGAACATGCGATTGGCTTCGAGCGTACGGCGGACCTCGGCAACGATCGCCGCTGAAGAGGGAATGTCGGCAAAAGCCAGCGCCAGGGCCGAGTGCCGAAGACGCCGCAGATGCTCGGCCAACTTGAAGATGCGGCCGTTGTACACCCTCAGCCCCTCCCAGACGGCATCTCCCCCCTGGACAGCCGAATCAAAGGGGCTCACGCCGGCTTCGTCCCGATGCATCAGACGTCCGCCCACATTGACGATCAGATCCCGGTTCCGTTCATCGAACTTCTGCAGCATTGAGGCCGCCCCTTCAGCCCTCAGGCGGATTGGGAATCACTGATCGGCAACAGCTTGGGAATCGGCACTTGCACGCCGGCCACTCCCCCATGGCGTTTCTGGAGCGTGCGGAACTTCAGCGTAAGAAACGAATACAGTTCGGACGGCGGTCGTGATGAGAGGTAACCCGCGACGAACCCAGCCATCAACTCATCGTACTCCTTCTGACTGTGCGAGTGGACGTGATAGCGCCCCCCCATTCTGCGAATGTCCCCATCGAAGCGCGGGCTGATATGGTACAGCTCGTGAAAGACGGTGATCATCTTCTCCTGAAAGGTCTGATCCAGAAACCGCGGGAGATAGAACGTCAGGATATACAGCATCTCCCGATCGTCCCGGAACACGCGCTGTGCGACCCACGTCCGGCCGGCACGGCGGGTCGTCAGCCCTCCCCCGGCGAAACGCATGGGCGTGAGCTTGGCCTGCAGGCCATGCAGGTGCGCTGCCGTGTCTGGGCAAATGCAACGACAACGCGGGACATGTCGATGTGGAGAAACTCGTCGACGCGACAACTGATGTCGTCGCACAGCTCGCTCATCGCCCCCGTGAAATCGAACGGGCTGAATTCCGATTGCTCACCGGCCATGAGAGCATCCCTTCTCTGCCGATCATCGTGTCATCGCAGCGCACGTAACAACAGGGTAGGCCCGGTGATCAGAACTCTCACCTCGCAACGGCGATCAGCTCGCAGGCGCTTCCGCAGCACCCACCACGACAGGTGCCGTTCGCTTCCGCTTGACACGATCCCGCTCACCGACGAACTCGATGAGGGCCTGTTTCCCGGCGTCTCCCAGCCTGACCTGGGCCAACTCGATCACCCGGGTATATCCTCCCGGACGATCCCGAAAGCGTTGGGCCAGGTCGTTGAAGAGAATGTCCAAGGCTTCATCGTCCCGCAGCAGGGCGAAGGCACGCCGACGACAGGCGATTGCAGGAGCCATCGCCTGATTCCACTTCTGCCACTGCGCCGACTCGCGCCACTTCTTCCACTCGGCCGAATTGCGCTCCGCCCTTGTGGCAAACTCGGCCGCGGCCTCCTCGTGGGGAATCGCCTTGCGGGCAAGCGTGATCAGTTGTTCGACGAACGGTCGCAGTTCCTTGGCCTTGGGAACCGTGGTCACGATTCGGCCGGGCACCTTAGGCTTGTTCTCCGCGTCGTCGTCCACCCGCGCCGTTCGAATGAGGCTGGCCGCCATATTGCGAAACATCGCATGACGATGCGAGGCATTACGGCCCAGCTTGCGACCTCGAACTCTGTGTCTCATGTCTGCGCAGCTTCTGTGAAAGAGATGTCCCGGAATCCATTTGTCGGCCAGAAGCCGCCCGAAGTGGTCTCGCAACCGCTCAGGACAGCCCCCGCATCCGGGACAGGATGGCTTTGTCAGTTGATGGGGCTGTTGTCCGGGATCTTCATTCCCAGACGCAGCCCGAACGATCCCAGTCGCTCGGCCACCTCGGTGAGCGTCGTTTCTCCGAAATTGCGTACCTGCAGCAATTCGTCTTCCGACCGCCGGACCAGATCCCGCACGGTGTTGATGCCCTCGGACTCCAGACAGTTCGTCGCCCGCACCGAGAGGTTCAGCTCGGCCAGAGAACGGTTGAGCTTCTCTTCCAGCTCGAGGTCGATCGGCGAGTAGCCGGTCGCCTCCAGCATGCCCTTCAGACCGGACGTGGGCGGCATCTCCGGACCAGGCTCGCGGTAGGTGATGAACGGGTTCAGATGCTTCCGCAGAATCTTGGCGGCTTCGACCAGCGCCATTTCCGGACTGATCGTTCCGTTGGTCCAGATTTCCAGGGTCAGCTTGTCGTAGTTCGTCCGCTGTCCGACACGCGTGTCCTCGACCTTGTAGCGCACGCGCTCGACCGGCGAAAACGCCGCATCCAGCGGGATCACTCCCAGCTCTGGCATCGCATCGTAGTGCTCGGTAGCCGGCACGTAACCACGACCGTTCTCGACGGTCAGCTCCAGATGCAGCGGAACGTCATCGGTCATCGTCGCGATGACCAGATCCTTGTTGATGACCTCGACCTGATCGTCGGTAGATCACGTCGGCCCCGGTCACGACACCCCGCTCGTGCCGCTCGATCCGCAGCGTCTTCGGCGGTCGTGCTGTGGTTCTTGACGACCAGCGATTTCAGGTTCAGGCAGATGTCCGTGACGTCCTCGACCACGCCCGGAATCGTCGTGAACTCGTGCTGCACCCCCTGGATCTTCACCCGGGTGACGGCACTCCCCTCCAGGCTCGACAGCAGAATTCGTCGCAGGCTGTTGGCGATCGTGTGACCGAATCCCCGCTCGAACGGCTCCGCGACAAAGACCGCATAGGTCCTCGTTGCCGTCGCCTTCTCCGGCGTTACACGACTCGGAAGTTCCAAGCCCCGCCAGCGAATACGCATGAACGACTCTCCGATTCAGAAAGAACACTGTCTGAAATACTGGACGATGCTGCCTGCGACGGCCCTCGTCCCACCTGCGCGGTCGCGGCACCCCGCAATCGCGCCCCTGCCTGCTCAACACGGCGCTGCGCCTCGCCGGGGTCGGGCAGACGCTGCACGTACAAGCCTCCGGCAACTACACGCGCCGCTTCTTCCGCGGACGACACCCATTGTGCGGCAGCGGTGTCACATCCTCGATGCTCTTGATCGTGATACCCCCGCCCTGCAATCCGGTGATGGCACTTTCTCGCCCCGATCCCGGCCCCTTCACGCGCACCTCCAGTTCCTTCACTCCGAACTTGCGGGCCCGATCGGCACACGTCTCCGCAGCCCGCTGGGCCGCGAACGGCGTGCTCTTCCGCGAGCCCTTGAACCCCGACGTACCCGCCGTCGCCCAGCACAACACGTCACCATTCGTGTCGGTGATCGTGACGGTGGTGTTGTTGAATGTCGCCTTGATGTGCGCGATGGCTCGCGTCACATTACGCCGAGCTCGTTTTCGCTTCGATTTTGCCACGGTCAATACTTCCGCTCGAGAGACACAAGGGACCCCATTCGCCCTACCATATCATCGCCGCCAACACACGCCACAGACCCACACGGGCCATCACCCGACACCGCTCTACGTGCTCTAGTGCCGCATGTCCTTCACGCCCTTCTTGCCCGCCACGGTCTTCTTGACGCCCTTGCGTGTCCGCGCGTTGGTGCGGGTCCGCTGGCCGCGAACCGGCAACCCTCGACGATGCCGAATTCCGCGATAGCACTGAATGTCTCGCAAACGCTGAATGTTGGTCTGCGTCGGACCGCCGCAGCTTGCCCTCGACCACGTACTCGTTGTCGAGCAGATGATTGATGCGCTGAATGTCATCGTCAGTCAGCTCGCGGGCCTTGGCCTGCGGATTGATCTTCAGCCGATGACAGGCACTGATGGCCGTCGCCTGACCGACCCCGTGCAGGTACTGCAGCGAGATGTAAGTCGGCTTGTCATTCGGAATGTCAACACCCTGAATACGTGGCATGTCTGCGCCGCTCCCGAATTCTCTGTCGCGTTGCCGCGATCAAATCAGTTCAACCCTGACGTTGCTTGTGCCGTGGATTTGCCTTGCAGATCACGTAGATCCGCCCACGACGGCGAACCATCTTGCAATGTTCGCAGATCCGCTTCACGCTGGAACGAACTTTCATCGCCGCCTTACCTTTCGGGACGTACTCACCTCTGCGGACCGGTTCAGAATCGCGAGAGTATACGACTTCACCGACACGTTCCTCAAGCGAAGTGGCACCAGAAATCCCGCGAAATCACTCGGATCTCGCGGCCACTCCCCTCCCGAGACCCGCCGTCAGGACCACCGGACCCTCGGCCGTGACTGCCACGGTATGCTCAAAGTGCACGCTGGGCCGACCGTCGACGGTCACAACGGTCCAGTGGTCATCGGCAATCCGCACGTCTCTGGAGCCGGCAGTTTACCATGGGCTCAATCGCCAGCACGAGGCCCGGCTTGATCGCAAAATCCCGGTCGAGCATGTCGCGACTGGTGTAATTCGGGACTTCCGGGTCTTCGTGCATCTCCCGACCGATACCATGTCCCACGAAATCCTCGACAACACTGCAGCCCTCGCGCGACACCGACCGCTCGATCAGCCGAGCGACCTGTGACCACTTGCGACGACTCCCCAGCCCCCTGATCGCCGTCAGCAGGGCCTGCTCACCCACCGCCAGCAGCCGCTGCTTTTCGGCGTCTGACTTCCCCGACCGGATAGGTCCAGGCCCCGTCGCCACACCAGCCGTTCAACCTGCAGCCCGTGTCGACGCTGACGATGTCGCCCGCACTGGAGCTCGTAATCGCCGGGAATCCCATGGACGACCTGCTCATTGACGCTGATGCAGGTGACGGCCGGAAACGGCGTGACCTCACCGGGAACCCCTTTGAACAGAGGCACCGCCTGCTGCGCGGCGAACAAACGCTCCGCGATCTGCATCGAGTTCGAGCGTGGTGACCCGGGGGCGATGGCCTCGCGGATCAGCCGATGCGCTTCGACGACCAGCTCAGCAAGCCTCGCGGATCAGCTCGATTTCCCGCCGGCTCTTGAGCGTGATCACGGGCACAGGACTAGCGTCCGCGACTCAGACTCGAGCAGCCCCTTGTAATTCCGCATCACGAGGTGGCTGTCGATCTTCTGGACGAGATCCAGTGCCACCGACACGACGATCAGCAGCCCGGTGCCTCCGTAGAAGCTGGCGATCAGAAACGGAATGTTCATCGCCGTGGCCACAATGATCGGAATGATGGCAATCGATCGCCAGAAACCCGGCCCCGACATAGGTGATCCGCGCCATCACCTGCTCCAGGTACGCCGCCGTCCGTTCGCCCGGACGATAACCGGGGATGAAGCTGCCATAGTCCTTGAGATTGTCCGCCATGTCCTTCGGATTGAACGTGATGGCCGTCCAGAAGTAGCAGAAGAAGTAGATCAGCACGACATAGCATGACGTTGTAGACGAAGCCG
Source organism: uncultured Planctomycetaceae bacterium (assembly GCA_963715185.1). GTDB lineage: Bacteria > Planctomycetota > Planctomycetia > Planctomycetales > Planctomycetaceae > CAVPPT01. The sequence goes on along the minus strand of CAVQRG010000001.1, from coordinate 94,518 downwards.
CGTCCGCCACCGAATGCCTGGCGCCAGTGCACTCACAAATGCCCGCCCGGGCCAGCCCTGGTTTGCCCACAGGCTGTTCATCCACGTGAAGATGAAGTAGGGGAACATCAGCAGGCTGGAGGCGAAGATGATCGGCATGACGCCGGCCTGATTGACCCGCAGCGGCAGAAACTGTCGCTGGCCGCCGAACACCCGCCGGCCGCGGACATGCTTGGCCGACTGAATCGGAATCCGCCGCTGCCCCTGCGTGATCGCGATCACCGCCACGATCACCGCCACGAACAGCACCGCCAGCAACAGCAGCTTGTCGATGCCGGCGTCCGTTCCCAGTCCGATCGCCCTTCTCGAAGGCCGGCCGCAACAGCTCCATGCCGGCTGAGGGCATCTGGGCCAGAATGCCCGCCATGATCAGCAGGCTGATGCCGTTGCCGACTCCGTACTCGTCGATCTGCTCGCCGATCCACATCAGAAAGATGGTGCCGGCCGTCATCGTGATCGTGCCGACGATGTGATAGAACGAACGTGTCGTACTCGCGCATGATCAGACCGGCATCCCGGATCCGAGCCCGCCCGAGAGCATGCGGATCCAGAAGTAGCTCTGCCCCAGACAGATGAGACCGTGGCGTAGCGGGTGTATTCGTTGATCTTCTTGCGGCCTGCCTCGCCTTCCTTCTGCAACTGCTCCAGCGGCGGATAGACCGACGCCGAGCAACTGGAAGATGATCGACGCCGAGATATAGGGCATGATCCCCAGGCCGAAGATCGTGGCGTTGCCGATGCTCGACGCAGAGAACAGGGCGACGACCTGGATCACCTGGCCGACGCCGCTGCCCCCCTGCTTGAGCTGACGAATGGTTTCGCCGAACTGCTCCTGGTCGAGAAACGGCAGCGGGATGGCGAATCCCATGCGGTACACCGCCAGCAACACCAGCGTGAGGAAGATCTTCTGCCGCAGTTCCGGGATTCGAAAGACCGTCAGAAGTTTGGCGAGCATCCGCGATGTCCTTGCGTGTGGCTCGAAGCCGGCCAAGCGGCCGGCGGGCTAGCCGTCCGTGTCTTCTGCTGAGGCCGGCGCGGCGGCACCCGCCAGCATCTCCACCCTGCCTCCAGCCTGTCTCGATCTTCTGTCGTGCCGAGTCCGAAAACCGGTGGGCGTGAACGATCAACTTCTTGGACAGTTCGCCGTTACCGAGAATCTTCAACACGTCGTAGCGACCCTTCGCCAGACGTCGTTCGGTCAGAGTCTCCGGACTGACCGTGTCGCCGTTGTCGAATTTCGCCTCGAGGAGCGAGACGTTCAGGATCAAAACCTTAGCAGCAAACTGGTTGTTGTTGAAGCCCCGTTTGGCGATCAGCCGCGCCAACGGCATCTGGCCGCCGGCGAAGCCACGACGCGTCGATGAACCCCGACGGCTGCCGTAACCCTTGTGGCCGCGACCGGACGTCTTGCCATGCCCGGAACCGATGCCGCGACCGATCGCGCTTGCGCTTTTTTCGCGTATGCACCCCGCGATGGACGTCATCGAGAATCATGAGAACTCCACTCCTCTCAGCCGGGCGATGTCTTCCCGGGTGCGTAGTCTCTGCAAGGCGTCAAACGTGGCCTTGACCAGATTGACCGGATTCGTTGAACCACGGCTCTTGGTGAGGATGTCCGTGACACCGACCGATTCGACGACAGACCGCACAGTCGCACCGGCAATGATCCCGGTACCCGGACTGGCCGGCATCAGCAGCACCTTGGCCGCTCCGAACCGACCCTCGATCTGATGCGGAATCGTCGTCCCGCGGAGGTTCGACCGAGACCAGGCTGCGGTTGGCCGCCTTGGTGGCCTTCTCCACGGCCAGAGGGACTTCCTTGGCCTTGCCGTATCCGTAACCGACGCGGCCCTTCCCGTCGCCCACGACGACCAGGGCCGCGAAGCTGAATCGACGACCGCCCTTCACGACGCAGGCACAGCGACGAATCTGAACGACTTTTTCGGGTGATGTTTCAATCTTGGCGTCGGTCGACACAAGCTTCTCCAAGGAACCGCCCACGGCGGTCAGTCATTGACATGTGTCGTTGAATGTTTGGCAAGGCTTCGCTGGGCAGACGTCCGTCCTCAGTAAGAGCACTCGCGACCGCAGTTCAGAACTCCAGACCTCCCTCGCGGGCCGCATCGGCCAAGGCCGCGACGCGACCATGGTACTTGTAGGGACCGCGATCGAAGGCCACCTGACGGATTCCGGCCTGCGACGGCCCGCTCGGCCAACGCCTTCCCGACCTGCTGGGCCGATGCGACGTTGCCGTTGTCCGTACCCACTCCCCCCAGCGACTTCTCGACCGAACTCGCGGCGACGAGCGTGCGACCGGCCGAATCGTCGATGATCTGCGCGTAGATCTGATTGTTGCTGCGAAAGACTGTCAACCGGGGCCGACCCGTCCGACGTACCACGTTCCGGACGCGATGCTGCCGCCGTGCCGCTGTTTGGCGATCCGCTTGCCAAGTTTCATGGTCACCTCTGAACGCTTCTGTCAATCAACAACTCTCTTGCCAGGCCCGCCAGGCAACGTCCCTATCCACCGCTACCAAATGCCTTGCCGGCCTTGCGGCGAATCTATTCGCCCTGATAACCGCATGCCCTTGCCCTTGTAGGGTTCCGGAGGACGGACGCGCCCGGATGTTGGCCGCGAACTGCCCGACCGCATGCTTGTCGGCGCTCTTGCACAATGATCGTCGTCGGTGCCGGCACCTCGCAGGTCACCATCTCGGGAATCGGCAGCTTGACGGTATTGGCAAAGCCGACCTGCAGCGACAGGTCCTTGCCGCTCAGCGACGCCTGATACCCGACGCCGACAATCTCCAGCCGCTTCTCGAACGGCTTCTGCACGCCCTGCACCATGTTGTTGATCAGACTGCGCGTCAGACCGTGCAACGCCCGATTCTCGCGGTCGTCGTCCGGCCGCGACACCCGCAGTTCCCGCGTCGACGTCATCGTACGTCACCTGCATGTCGGGATGATGCTCGAGCGACGAGCTCGCCATGCTTTCCCTTCACGGTGACCTCGCCGTCGGCGACTCTGCACGTCGACGTCCTGCAGGCACAGCAATCGGAGCTTCTTCCAATTCGTGACATGAGACTTTCCGTCCGTCTGCGGCCATCCCACTCCCGGGAATGCCGGATGCGCATCTCTTACCAGACCGTGCACAGAACTTCGCCGCCGACGTGCTTCGCCCTGCGCCTCGCGATTGCTCAGGACGCCCTGATTCGTCGTCATGATGGATGATCCCCAGGCCTCCAAGCACGTCCTGCGTCTCGCGGATGCTTTGATACTGCCGCCGCCCGGGCTTGCTGACCCGCTGGATATGCTGGATGACCCGCTCGCCGTTCGGTCCGTACTTCAGATTGACCCGCAGCACGTTCTGCGGCGACTGTTCGATCACCTCGAAGTCCCAGATGTAGCCCTCGCGCTGCAGCGCTTCGGCAATCCCCACCTTGACGTTGGACGAGGGGATATCCACGAACGGCCGCTCGATCGCGAGGGCGTTGCGAATGCGGGTGAGCATGTCGGCAATCGGGTCGGTCATCATCGCAGGATCACTCTCCCTTTACCAACTGGCCTTCTTGGCCCGGGAATCAGACCGTCGAGGCACAGGTCCCGGAAGCAGATCCGGCACACCGTGAACTTGCGATACACGGCCCGCGGCCGTCCGCACAGCTGGCAGCGATGCTCCTGCGCGACTGCTGTACTTGGGTGTGCTGTCTGGCTTTGGCGATCTTGGATTTACTGGCCATTGGATCTCTACTGACGGTTGTGAGTGGATCCCGGGCGGGTCTGTCAGGCCACTTCGCGCTGGAACGGCATGCCGAACTCCCGCAGCAGTATGCGGGCCTCGTCGTCGCTGGCGGTTGTTGTCACAATCGTAATGTTCATGCCCTGCGTGGTCTTGACGCTGTCCGGATCGATCTCGGGAAACACCAGTTGCTCGTTGAGACCCAGATTGTAGTTGCCCCGGCCGTCGAATGCATTCGGGTTGAGACCGCGAAAGTCGCGGACCCGCGGCAGCACCAGCGAGATCAGTCGATCGAGAAACTCGTACATCCGCTGCCTGCGCAGCGTGACGCGGCAACCGACCTCCATCCCTTCGCGGAGCTTGAACTGAGCAATCGATCGTCTGCGCCGCGTGATCTGCGCCTTCTGTCCGGTGATCGTCGTCAGATGACCCGACCACTTCGTCCAGGATCTTGCGATCCTGAATCGCACGGCCGACACCCATGCTCACGACGATCTTCTCGAGCTGAGGCAACGCAGTGCGGATTCTCTCGCCCCAGTTCGGTCTGCAGCTTGGGAACGATTTCCGTGCGGTACTGCGATTGCAATCTGGCCATCATGGAGGCGTTTACTCGTCTGGAACTCTCGCGTGTCGCAACTCTCGCCGATCAGACTCTCAATGACGCTCAGGAGCGGGCGTACCGGGCTTTGGGCGGACTGATGGTGCTGATCGACTTCTGGCACCGCCGGCAGAAACGCTCCTTGGCACCGTCAGCGGTGTAACGCAAGCCCAATCGACTGCCTCGCCGGCACGAATCGCAGTAGAACATCACGTTCGAACTCTGAATCGGCATCTCCAACTGCAACCGTCCGCCCTGCGGGCTCTTGGGATGCCCGCGCCGCACATGCTTGAGCGATGTGTTGACACCCTGCACGACCACCCGCTGCCCCTGGTCGATCACCTGCACCACCTTTCGGGGCGTATCACTGGCATCGTCACCAGCGATTACCACACACCATGTCACCTTTTTTGATCTTCATCGTCACGTCTCACTCGCAGCCTGGCGTCTTCGGCACACGATTCCCCTCGCGGGCATCCTACACAACCTCGCTGGCCAGGCTGATGATCTTCATATACCGGCGATCACGCAGCTCACGGGCCACGGCCCCGAAAATGCGCGTGCCGCGCGGATTGCCGTCGCCGTCGATCAACACAATGGCGTTGCGGTCGAACCGGACATAGCTGCCATCCGCATCGGCGGGTCGCCTTCCTGCAGCGGACGATGACGCCACGCAGCACCTTGCCCTTCTGCACCGCATCCGGGGCACCGGGCATCGACTTCTGGACGGCCACGACAATCACGTCCCCGAGCCCGGCGGTCCGGCGTTCGGGTGCCGCCGAGCACCCGAATGCAGCGCACCTGTCTTGGCGCCGCTGTTATCCGCCACATCCAACATCGTCTGCATCTGAATCATGATGACGAACGCCTTCCCACTCCTCGCGGGCCCAGTGGCCCGACGGCGCCTGGACCTGCCGCTGGATGCCCTCACGGATGCCGACTTCTTGCACGACTGCGAATCAGTTCCCAACGCTTCATCTTCGACCGCGGACGACTCTCGACGATCTCCACCGTATCGCCCTCGGCCGCCTCGTTCCGCTCGTCATGGACGTGACAGACCGTGCGGGCGCTGACGATCTTGCCGTACTTCGGATGCCGATACAGTCGCCGAACCTCGACCCGCAGCGTCTTGTCCCGCTTGTCGCTGGTCACGATACCTTGCAGTGTGCGTCGCATTAATGAACTACGTCCTCAGACTCCGCCGAGTCTACCTGGACACTGCTGGACGTGACGTTCTCACGCTCGCGTCTGAATCGTCTTGATCCGGGCCACATCTCGCCGCAACTTCGTCAGATTGCTGGGGGCATCCAGCTTCTCGGTCGCCGCCTGAAACCGCAGACGGAACAACGACTGCCGCATTTCGTTCAACTCGGCTACGAGTTGATCGTCGCTCATTTCCCGAAGCTCTCTGGCATTGGCCATAACTCGCCTGACTCGCCGTCTGCACGCCGTCTACAACTCGAAAAGCTGAGCCTGTATTCAAGCGGTCGACGCCCCTAGACGCTCATCCGGCGCTCGAGCAATCGAACACGCACGGGCAGCTTGTGAGCCACGCGGTTGAAACAATCCCGCGCCGCATCCTTCGAGACACCGCCGACTTCAAACAGAACCGTACCCGGCTTGCACCACCGCCACCCAGTGGTCCGGTTCACCCTTCCCCTTACCCATCCGGGTTTCCAGCGGACGAGCGGTCACCGACTTGTCCGGGAAGATCCGAATATACAATTTGCCGTCACCACGAATGTACTGGGTGATCGCGATTCGACAGGCTTCGATCGTCGTGGCGCTGATATGTCCGGCCTGCGTCGATTGCAGACCCAAGTTCGCCGAACGCCACCGTGTTGCCCCGCGTCGCATCACCTCTTATGCGTCCTCTTTGGCTTTTGCGGTGCTTGACCCGCTTTGGCATCAGCGCCATCGCCAGTCTCCTCGTTCGTAGTAACCCCGATCGATCCACACCTTCACGCCGATGATTCCCTGGGCGGTCTTGGCGGCTGCGAACCCGTAATCGATGTGCCTGCGCAGAGTCGAGAGCGGAATCGAACCCCGCGACGGCTTTCTCGTTGCGCGACATTTCCGCACCGCCGAGACGTCCCGACAACTCCACCTTCACTCCGTGCACGCCCGCTTCCATCACCTGATCCAGCGTCCGCTTGATCGCCCGGCGGAAGCTGCCGCGTTTCTGCAACTGCTGGGCGATGTCCTCCGCGACCAGCTTCGCGACTGCGGAACGGGTTGTTGATTTCCACGATCTTCACATCCATCCGCCGGCCCGGTCAGATCTTCCAGCTCGGCCTTCAGCCGATCGATTTCCTGCCCCTTGCGGCCGATGATGATCCCCGGGCGAGCGGTGTGCAGATGCACGACCACCTGGTCCCGCGTCCGCTCGATCTCGACCTTCGGCGATGCCCGCGAACTTGATACTTCGTCGTGATGAACCGGCGAATCTTCTGGTCCTCGACCAGCAGCGTCGCCGAACTCTTTCTTCGGCGCGTACCAGCGGCTTCGCCAGTCTTCGACGACGCCGACGCGAAATCCGGTCGGCCGTATTTTCTGTCCCATACGTGTTCTACTCCGCCCGATTCAGCAACTGATCAGCGAGTCGCCGTTGCAGCTTTCCGAACGCGACTCGTCAGCTGACTTCCGGCGCGTCGATCGCCACATGAATGTGTGCGAAACGACGCCGAATGATGAAGGCCATTCCCCGGGCCCGAGGCTGCATCCGCTTGAACATCGGCCCGCCGTCGACGCGGGCTTCCACGATCTCCAGCGATCGACGTTGCGCGCCCCGCGGTCTTCCGCGTTCGCGCGGCACTCTGCAGCACGCTTCTCCAGGAATCCGTGCTCCCCGATTGGGCACGTACTTGAGGGCATTCAGCCCCTCTTCGACCGTTCGTCCCGCGAATCATGTCCGCGAACGGCCGCACCTTCGTCGCCGAAATCCGTGCAAACTTATGACTGGCTTTGACTTGTGCCATGACCCTGATCTCACGTTCCGCTTACTCGCCGTCAACCACTGAACATCCGACAACTCATTCCAGTCAGCGTCCACCCTTGGCACCGTGTCCGCGAAATGTTCGCGTCGCGGCGAACTCACCCAGCTTGTGCCCCACCATTTCTTCCGTGACGTACACGTTGATGTGGTGCCGGCCGTTGTGAACCAGAAACGTATGCCCGATGAACTCCGGCGAAATCGTCGACGCTCGGGCCCACGTCTTGATCGGCTCCTTGCGGCCGGCACGAGTCGAGCCGCGAAATCTTCTTCAGCAGCTTCTCGTCGACGTATGGGCCTTTTTTCGTCGAACGTCCCATATCAGTTCCTGTGTCTGCCAATGATCCTGTCTGTAATGCCTGGTGCGAAGGCGTCGATGCACCAGCATCAGTCGGCGAGCCTGAATCTACGCCAAGTTGGCCTCCGCGCACCCCTCACCGTCCACCTTCAACTGCCCGTAACGCCGCGACCTTCGCGCCGCGAACGATCGCCCCCGACGACGACTTCCGCCGCTTGCGGGTTGCGCCGCCCTTGGCCAGCTTGCCTGTCGGGACTGCACGGATGCCGTCCACCGGAACTGCGGCCTTCACCGCCGCCCATCGGATGAGCGACCGGATTCATCGCCACGCCGCGAACATGCGGACGACGACCCATCCAGCGCTTCCGCCCGGCTTTGCCGAGCACCACGTTCTGGTGATCCGCATTGCCGATCTCACCGATCGTCGCCCGGCAACTGCTGGGCAGGCGACGCACTTCGCCCGACGGCAGCGTAATCTGAGCCCATTGCTTCTCGCGGGCATTCATCATGGCCGACAGCTCCGGCACTGCGGCACAACTGCCCGCCCTTGCCAGGCTGCATCTCGACGTTGTGAATTGACGTGCCCGGCGGAATCTTCGCCAGCGGCATGCAGTTGCCCACCTTCGGCTCAACCGCCTCACCACTCTCCAGGATGGTCGCCTTCGACGAGCCCCTTCGGAGCCAGGATGTATCGCTTCTCCCCGTCGGCATACTCCAGCAGGGCAATGCGGGCCGAGCGATTGGGATCGTACTCGATCCCGACCACCTTGGCGGCCACGTCGTCCTTGTTGCGCTTGAAGTCGATGATGCGATACAGCCGCTTGTGTCCGCCGCCCCGATGGCGGGCGGTGATCTTGCCCTGGTTGTTGCGGCCGCCCGCCTTCTTCGCGCACGGTCAGCGACTTCTCCGGCCGCTTCTTGCGGTCGGTGATCTCCGCGAAGTCGCTGACAGAGGCCCCGCGTCGTCCCGGCGTAGTCGGCTTGTATTGTCGAAGTCCCATGAGAGTCGTCAGTCGTCAGAATTGAGTTGTCAGCCGTCAGTGTTCAGTTGTCCGATTTCAGCCTCCAGAGTTGTCCTGACTGAAGACTGATCACTGACAACTCATGACTATCAGAAGAAGGCAATCCGATCATCGCTGTGCAGCTCGACAATCGCCTTCTTCCACCGCTTCGTGTATCCCTGGCTCGCCTTGTGCCGTCGGGGCTTCCCGGCACGATTCTGCGTCCGCACCCCGATGACCTTCACATGCCACAACTCTTCGACGGCGCGACGGATGTCGTCCTTCGTCGCCAGTGTATTCACCGCGAAGGCATACGCATTGAACTGCTCCGACTGGTGCGTTCCCTTCTCCGTCACCAGCGGGCGGAGAATCACCTGGTGAGGTTCGAGAGTGACACCTGTTTTGGGTTGTTTCACGTCATGACACATCAACACCTGTTCCTGTCAGCCGGCTACCTGTGCTCGCAACTTGTCCATCGCCTCTCGCGTCACCACGAGCCGCTTCTGATGCAGCAGGTCGTACGCGTTGAGGTCACTGCAGGGCCGCACCCACAACGTTGCAATGTTTCGCGCCGACCGCCAGATCGTATCGTCGAGACCCTCGATCGCCAACAGGCAGCTGTCCTGAGCAATCCCCAGCGACTTGAGCATGTCGGCAATGCACGCGCGTCTTGGGCTGATCGATCGCCAGCGTGTCCAGCACGGTCGCTTCGCCATCCTGAAACTTGCTCAGCAAGGCCATTCGAGTCGCCAGTTGCACCGCCTTGCGAGGCAGACGGAAGCCCCAGTCGCGAGGCACCTTGGCAAACGCATGTCCGCCACCTCGACGAATCGGCGAACGCTTGGTCCCCACTCGTGCCCGGCCGGTTCCCTTCTGGCGAAACAGCTTCTTGGTGCTGCCAGCCACCATCCCGCGGGACTTCGTCTTCACCGTCCCCACGCGGCGGTTGGCCTCGTACATCACCACAACGTCGTGCAGCAACTGCTTGTTGATCCCGGACGCGAGTTCCGCCGGATCGAACTCGTAGGTGCCGACGTTGCCGCCAGAAATATTCTTGATGGGAGCCGAAATCATGACTCTGCTCTGTTCTCTATGGCATCTCGATGGCACTCATGCCGCCCCACTCCGGAGCGACGCCACTACCCCTGCTTGTTCGTCCGTCGAATCACCACGTACCCGCCATTCGGGCCGGGGATCGCCCCTTCCACCAGCAGCATGTTGTTCTCGGCATCCACCCGCACCACCCGCAGATTTCGCACAGTCGACTGGGCGTTGCCGTATCTGCCCGACATCTTCGTCCCCTTGAGGACACGCGACGGATCGGCACTCATGCCGATCGAACCACCATGGCGATGCACCCGCTTGACGCCGTGCGTCGCCCGCTGACCGCTGAAGTTGTGACGCTTCATCACGCCCGCCGTACCGCGGCCCTTGCTGGTGCCGATCACGTCGACAAACGGCACCTCCGCAAACAGCGCGACGGTCAACTCCTGGCCGACCTCAACTCCATGCTCCTCTCCGTCCGTCCGAAACTCGCGGACGAAGCGCTTGGGTTCGCAGCCGGCGCGAGGCAGCAATTCCACGCCCGCCTCCTGCTTCGACTTCTGACGTTTGCTGCCAATCTGAGCCACCTGGCCGCGCTCGGACCGGGCGGCACGATTTCGATTGCGCCGCTCCGGGGAACGCTCCTTGTCGCTCTCACTCAGCTTGTCTTCAAAGCCGACCTGCACCGCCTCGTAGCCGTCACGATCCTGGGTGCGCAGCTGCAACACCGTGCACGGACCGGCCGCAATGACGGTGACCGGAACCAGCGTTCCGTCCTCGCCATAGACCTGCGTCATGCCTACCTTCTTGCCCAGCAATCCAAGTGACATCGTGGTGCTTCCAGACTTCAACAGACTCGTAGACCACAGCTTCGCCGAACTTTCACAGTTCGCCCGGCTGCAAGCTCACCCACACTCATCCCCTGACAGGTCAACCTTCCCGCAGAATGCAGGCTGAAGACCGAACCCCACTCCCCCGAACACCACCACCCGAGAAGACCCTGCCTGTCTGTCGCGTGCGACAGTCCCGGCGGATACGACTCAGGCAGAGGCTTTAATCTTGATATCAACACCCGCCGGCAACGACAGCTTGTTCAAGGCGTCAATCGTCTTGCCGGTCGGCTGGATGATGTCAATCAGTCGCTTGTGCGTTCGAATCTCGAACTGCTCGCGCGACTTCTTGTCGATGTGCGGACTCCGCAGCACGGTGTACCGCTCAATTCGCGTCGGGAGGGGAATCGGGCCATGCACGACCGCACCAGTTCGCTTCGCCGTGTCGACAATATCACTTGCCGACTGGTCCAGCACCGTGTGGTCGTAGGCCTCCATCCGGATGCGGATTTTTTCACCGAGACCGGACACTCAACTGCCCCCCTTATCACGAGACACTGTAACGAGTTACGCTACGACAATCGATACGTTTCCCGACCTCTCCCGATCGGGAAGTCGGCGATGGTAGTGGTGGTCCAGCGGTTTGTCAACGACACGCAATCCGTTTTCAGGCGGTAAGTTGATAGATTCTTGCCGTCACGGGCCCGAGGCCGTGGAGGGGCGTGAGTCGGTCGTCGACAGAGCGCATCAGTCCCGAGTCCTGTCGGATGTCACCACCCTGACCTCTCCCCGAATCTGCCGCAGACTGCCGTGGCACCGGCTCCGCAGAGCCTGCTCCCCTCTTCGCACGCCTCAATTTCGCAGGTGCAGACGGCCGCAAGGCATCACACCACGACCTCGGCCGGAATCTCGGCTTCGCGGCCGTCGGGAGACTCGGGCGCAGGCCGCTGATCCGACTGCGCGGGATCGCGGGGCGTCCACTGCTGCTGCAGCCACTGCTTGAGGTCGAGTGTGAGGATGAAGACCGTCGGCACGAGCACCAGGGTGAAAACCGTGGAGACGAGCAGTCCTCCCAGAACCACACTGCCGATTCCCCGATACAGCTCGCTCCCGGCCCCGGGGAAGATCACCAGCGGCAGCAGTCCGAGCACCGTGGTCATTGTCGTGATGAAGATCGGGCGGATTCGGTTGCGAACGCTCTCGGCGACAGCGTCGCGCGAGGACATCCCGTCGCCTCGAATGTGATTGAGCGACTGATGCACGATGAGAATGGCATTGTTCACAACGGTGCCGATCAGGATCACGAACCCCAGCATCGTGAGCACGTCCAGCGACTGAAAGACGAACTGATTGAGCAGGGCAAGTCCCAGAATCCCCCCGGCGGCCCCCAGCGGAACACTGAGAATGATTACGAAGGGGAACAACCACGACTCGAACAGGGCCGCCATCAGCAGATAGGTAATGGCCAGCGCCAATGCCAGATTCCAGCGGAGGACCCGCCACGCCTCCCGGAGACGGTCCGCAGTCCCGGAGAAGTTCACGACGTAGCCACCGTCCAGCTCACCCTCGGTGTACATGGGACCGATAATCCCCTGCTGAATTCGCTCCATGGCCAGTTCAAGAGGCATCGTCAGCGGGGGACGGACCTGGATCGTGATTGTGCGCTGACGCTCCCGACGGTTGATCTGTTCGGGACCACTGTCGTAGCGGACGTCGGCCAGTGACGACAGCGGCACAAGCTGTCCATCGCCGGTGGCGATGGGGAGCGCGGCGATATCCTGCGTGTGGTTGACGAAGGACTCCCGCCCGATGATGGTCAGGTCGATCCGATCACCTCCCACGAAGTAGTCACCGGCGAAGGCACCATCCACCAGCGCGTTGACGGTATAGCCCAGATCGGTGGCCGTCACGCCCATCTCGGCCGACGCCAAAAGCCTGGGCTCGATGTGGATCTCCGGACTCGAAAGGTCGAGACTCGGACGGGGAATGGCCTGGGCATCCGGAATCACCCGAAACACCGACCAGCGATAGTCCGGGTCCTGGGGATCCTGGGTCATGAGCTTGCTCCCCAGTGCCACCAGCCGATTGAGGTCGGGGCCAGTCAATTCGATATCAATCGACCGTCCTCCGCTGAGGCCCCGCTCGAACAGACTCGACTGCGAAGCGATGGCCAGTGTGCCGGGGAACTGGGAGCCCACGGCCTTGATCAACGGGATCAACTCGCGCACACGCGACTCATCTTCAGCCCGAAAACCCATCACAACCTGCCGGCCGCGCACGACATAGAAGTAGTAGTTGATCACCGGGAAATCGAGTGCCGCGGCCGCGGCACTGCCAGGGTCCACGTTCCAGTACGGTTCCAGATCCTGCTCGATCTTGGCCCCCATCTCGCTGAGCTGGTCCAGGTTGTAGCCCGGCGGTGGGGAAATGCTGGCGAACACGAAGTTGCGGTTCCCCTCCGGCAGATACTCAACTTTTGGCCAGAACGCATAGCTGATGCCGACCGCGAATCCAGTCAGCAGCCCAATGACCAGCAACGATCGCCAGACGCGCTCCTGGGTCCAGGTGTTGATACCGACCACGAGGTCGGCCAGTCGGCTGCCCACCTGCTTCAACCCACGTATGACAGGGCTCGTGGAACCGGCCAGCCGTGCACGGTCGCGCGTCGTGTCGACATCCTGGCGGCCCCGGAACAGCCGGGCAGCGGCCGTGGGAATCACGGTGAACGCCACCACCAGGGAGAGCGTTACCGCACAACTGATCGCCAGCGCGATGTCCCGGAACAACTGACCAGCCATCTCCTGAACGAACAGCACGGGGAGGAACACCGCCACCGTCGTCAGGGTGGACGCGATGACCGCTCCCCAGACTTCCTCGGTGCCGCGGGCGGCGGCCGTAAAGGGTGCCTCTCCCATCTGGTACCGGCGATAGATGTTCTCCAGCACGACCACCGCGTTGTCGACGAGCATCCCGACGGCAAAGGCGAGCCCGGCCAGGCTGATGACGTTGAGCGAGCGCCCCATGAGCTGCAACATCAGGAACGTACCGATGATGCTGATGGGGATCGCCAAGCCCACGATCAACGCCCCGCGCCCGAACCAGAAGCCCGCCACCAGAATCGCCGCCAGCGTCACCAGCAGGTACCAGGGAGATACGTAAGCCGCCGCGAGAGCCGAAACGGCGATCAAGGGTGTGAACAGCAGAGTCCGCAGCCCCAGATGCAGAAACAACAGCAGTACGATCATCGTCAGCGCACCACCGATCACGATGTTCTGCTGGACCAGGCCCACGGCCGAGTGGATGTACTCGGTTTCATCGTAGTACTGGAACAGCTCCAGTCCTCGTTGCCCGAGGATCCCCTCGTTAAGTTCCTCGGTCGCGGCGCGCAGTCCCTCCATCACCTTCAGGACATTCGCCCCCGAAGCCCGCTGGACACCCAGCCCATTGCTCGACACCCCATATCGGCGCGAGATGCTGTCGAGCTTCTTGAAGCCAATGCGTACCTCCGCAACGTCTCCGACATAGACCGGCGCGCATCGCGCACCGCCAGCAACTGCTGACGCACCTGTTCGGGACTGCGGAACTGCCCGAGAGTCCGGATGACCCAGCGGCGTTTGCCCTCCCAGAAGTCGCCCGCCGAGGTATCGCGATTCTGGCTGTTCAGCGCATTGCGAAGGTCGGCGATGGTGATCTGGCGGGCCGCCAGTTCCTCGGGATCGACGACGACCTGCAGCTCTTCCTCCTGCCCCCCGTACGTGTACGCATCCGCAACGCCCGCCACACGTTCCAGGCGTGTCTCGATGACATCCTCCGAGAACTTCCGGATCGCCTGCAGGTCCAGATCGGGGGGAAGCAGCTCACGAATCTCCGGGGTTTGCTCGCCCAGCTCCTCGGCCAGCTTCTGGAGTCGATAGACCCGCAACCCGCTGTTCATGGCGTTGAGAGCCGGCTCGAGCCGTGCCGCGAGGTCGGGATGGCTCTGCTGAAAGGCGATGATTGCTTCCGGACTCGGAGGCTTCGCCGTCAGCATGTAGCGGGCGATCGGCCGATCGGTGGAGTCGGAAGCCTGAATGACCGGTTCGAGCGCGTCGATCGGGTACTCACGCACCTGCTGCAGTCGTGTATTGACCCGCAACATGGCGTCCTCGATGTTCGTGCCCACCTCGAACTCGAGAATGATCTCGCCCGCCGAATCCTTGCATTCGGAGGACATCTTGACGAGCCCCTCGACACTCTGGAGCTGTTCCTCCTGCTCCTGCACGATCTCGCGTTCGACTTCCTGAGGACTGGCACCGGGCCAGCGGGTCTCGACCGTCAGCACCGGATTCTCGACCTCGGGCGTGAGCTGCTTGGGCATCGCGTACAGGCTGATCGCGCCGAACAACGCTGTCAGCAGCACGCCGACCGACACCTTCACCGGGTTACGAATGCAGGCCTCAATGAGGTGCATGCCGGTCTCCTGTTCACAATGACGTGGTCGACCAGACTACGGAAGATGCTGTTCCACGGTGCTTCGCCGGAGGATGGAGACAGGCTGACGATCAACAAGCCGCTCGTTCCCCTCGACCACAACCCACGTGCCTGCCGCGAGGACGCCCGGGCCTGCCGATTCCACTTCGATCTGGGACCCCTCGGCTACTCCCAGAATCACCGGGACCGACCGGACAGTCCCGGAATCTGCGGTGTCCGATGCCGACTCCAGCACGAACACGCTGCGACGAGGACCATTGAACACGATCGCATCCTTGGGCACCAGCAGGAGGGGTTCCCGTTCTCCCGTAGGAATCTCCAGTCGCGCCAACATGCCTGCCATCAGCACTGGCCGGCCTCCAACCAGACGATTCGTCAGCCGGACGATCGTCGGAAAGGTGCGCGTCGACGGATTGGCATTCGGAACGACACGATCCATGACACCCGTGAACAACTCCTCGGGCAATTCCGGGAACTCGACGCGGACGACGGCATCCACCGACAACCGCACCGCCTGATCCGCCGGGATGTTGGCTTCGACCTTCACTTCGTCGAGCTGGATGATCTCCGCCACGGGATCCCCCTGCTGAATCCACTCGCCGACCTGCGTCCTCTCCGCCGCGACGAAGCCGTCAAACGGCGCCGTGATGACGTACTTTTCCAGCCGGTCTTCGAGCAGACGGACCTGCTCCTGCTGTAGAAGATAACGGGCCTCGGCCTGGGCGATGGTCTCAGGTCGTGGGCCGACCTCGATTCGCTTCAGAACCGCCTCGGACATCTTCAGGAGCTGTTCTGCGGCGGTCGCCTGTTCGCGGATGTCGTCGAACTCCTCCTGGTTCAGCGCACTGCGACGAAACAGCGACTCGGCTCGCTCGAGTTTTCCAGCCGTGTTAGCGGCCACAGCGTTCGCCCCCCGGACGCGGGCGCGGGCCTCGTCGATCTCTTCAGGTCGCGAACCATTCTTCAGTTCGGCTAGTTCCTCAGCGCGCAGTGTGAGCTCGGCCCGTGCCGCGTTCACCTCGATCTGAATGGTCTCCGTCCGGAGCCGAGCGAGCGGTTGCCCGGCCACGACCGCATCTCCGACCTCGACAAGGTACTCGAGCACCCGCCCTTCGACGGCATCCCCACGATGCTGCGTCGCGCCGGCATAACCGTGCCGACAACACGATGGCCTCCCCGCAGCTCGCGCACCGCAACCGGCGACACGACCACCGGTGACGCCTGTTCCTGCGCCTGCAGCTCGACCGGGATCACCACCCACAGTCCGCACAGGACCAGCACACGACCCAACAGGTAAGGCGGATCGTTTCGATGGGTCATGCGCGGTGGACACCTGAACGGAGCGGGAACACAAGATCTCCGACGCCTGGCCCAAGCGTCGACATCGGCTGGCTGAAACTCGCAACACCCGCCTCAAGGAAGGGGGCTGCGAATCGGATTCATCGTACCACGACCGGCAGGTCACACAAGCACGATCAGAAGCCAGGAGCACAGCCGGACGTTCCGGGAACGTCAGGTCAGGATGTCTGTGACGACGTTTCCATGTACATCGGTCAGCCGGAACTGTCGTCCCTGGAACCGGTACGTCAGCCGCTCGTGATCGATCCCCAACTGATGCAGGATCGTGGCCTGCAGATCATGAATATGGACCGGGTTCTCGGCGACGTTGATTCCCAGGTCGTCACTGGCCCCATAGGTCAGGCCGGGCTTCACTCCGCCACCGGCCATCCACAGCGTGAAGGCATAGGGGTGGTGATCACGTCCCCAGCGAACACGGTTGCCGATGTCCCCCTGGATGAACGGCGTCCGCCCGAACTCGCCACTCCAGACCACCAGAGTCTCATCCAGCAGTCCCCGCTGCGCGAGATCTCGAACGAGCGCGGCACTTGGCTGATCCGTATCACTGCACTGAGTGTACAACTCAGTGGTCAGGCTGTTGTGCTGATCCCATCCCGCATGCATCAGTTGCACACAACGCACACCCCGTTCCACCAGGCGTCGCGCCAAGAGGCAGTTGTGAGCGAACGTCCCCGGCTCGCCGACTTGCGGACCGTACATCTCCAGCGTCTGCCTGCTCTCGCCGGAAAGATCCGTCAGTTCCGGGACGCTGGCCTGCATCCGGAAAGCCATTTCGTACTGAGCGATCCGCGTGGCCACTTCGGGATCCCCGGACTCCCGGAGCTTCAGTTCGTTGAGCCGCGCGATGTCGTCCAGCCACTCACGACGGAGTTGACGACTGATCCCGGGCGGGTTTGACAGATACAGCACCGGATCTCCGCTGCCGCGAAATTTGATGCCCTGATAGCGCGACGGAAGAAACCCGCTCTCCCAGTAGAAATCGTAGAAGATCTGACCGCAACTGGTCCCCTTACTGACGGATGTCATCACGACAAACGCCGGGAGAACTTCGGTCTCGCTCCCCAGTCCATAGGCCAGCCACGCCCCCAGCGTGGGCCTGCCGGGTATCTGTGACCCACTTAACAGAAAGGAAATCGCGGGCGCGTGATTGACGGCATCGGTATGCACGCTCTTGATGAAGCACAACTGGTCGACCACCTGGGCCGTATGCGGCAGGAAGTCGCTGACCCACGCCCCACACTCCCCATGCTGGGAGAAAGGCTCCACGGGCGCCAACAGCAGCTTGCCCTGAGGATCACCGGTCATGGTGCTGAACCGCTGCCCCTCGACGGCTGCCTCCGGCACGGGCTGCCCATGCCACTGCTGCAGGGCCGGCTTCCAGTCGAACAGGTCCACATGTGTGGGACCGCCGTTCTGGAACAGGTAGATCACATGCTTCGCGCGCGGAGCCAAGTGCGGAAGATCCGCCAGTCCACCCACAGGCCGCGCGTCAGCCGACGCATCGCGCCCCATGAGGGCGTGGAGCGCCACAGCGCCCAGTCCCGTCGCCCCCTGCCCGAAGAACTGACGACGCGTGAGCTGCAGGCGGTGATCCTGTCGTGGGTCCACGGCTCACTCCTTTGTCACGGCTTCGTCGAGATTGAACAGAGCCAGGCACAGCGTCGTCCAACTGGCATGCTCCACGACGTCGATCGACTCATCACGCGGCGATTCCCCCACCGCCAGCAGATCCTCGGCCGCGGCCTGGTCTCTCGCAAAGACATCCCGCGAACGGGCGAGCCCGGCGAGCAGAATCTGCTGTTCGTCTGTGCCCGCCGGTCGCGTCAGCAGTCGCGCAAACACATGGTCGAGACGATCGCCATCACTGAGCGACTCCTGCTGCAGGGCCAGCGTGGCGAGCTGACGGGCTGCCTCGACGTACTGCACATCGTTGAGCGTCAACAAGGCCTGCAACGGCGTATTTGTCCGCGAGATCTTGACGGAACAGGTCTGACGGGACGCCGCGTCAAAGAACATGGTGGGGGCAATGATCCTTCGCCAGAATGTGTAGAGACTGCGACGATAGAGTGCCGCCCCACGGGCCTGCTCGTACTTCTTGTTGCCGAACGTCGCCTCTTCCCAGATTCCCGGCGGTTGATAGCCATTAACGGCCGGTCCTCCCACCTGATCGACCAGCAGTCCACTCGCCGCCAGAGCCTGATCCCGCACCATCCAGAACGGCATCCGGAAGCGTGGCCCCCGGGCGAGCAACCGGTTGTCCGGATCCCGCTGCGTGAGTGCCGCGGACTGCCGCGACGACTGCCGATACGTATGACTGGTCACCATCAACCGCATCAGCCGCTTGACATCCCAGCCGTGGTCACGAAAGTCCGCCGCCAGCCAGTTCAGCAGATCCAGATGCGCCGGGATTTCCCCCTGCCCGCCGAAGTCCTCCGGTGTCTTGACGAGACCAACGCCAAACACCTGCTGCCAGAAACGATTGACCGTCACGCGCGCGGTCAGGGGATGCTCGGGACTGACCAGCCAGCGCGCCAGTCCCAACCGATTCTGCGGAGTGTCCACAGCCGGCAGCGACAGGCTGGCCGGCGTCGCGGCGGCGCGTTCCTCACCGGGCTGATTGTACAGACCCCGTTCGAGCAGGTAAGTCGTGCGTGGCTCGGGGAGGTCCTGCATGACCATGACCTTCACCACCTCGCTACGCACCTGCTTCAACTGCTGCTCCCGCTTCGTCGTGTCCTTCGTCAGCCGGGCGTATTCGCCGTCGGCATCCAGCACGGCCTGTCGCCCTTCGTCTTCGTCTGCCTCTGCCGCGCTCTCGGGGCGCCCGGCTGCCAGCAGCTCTTCCGCCCGGGAGGACTGACGCAGGCGAATGTCTGCCAGTTCTTGTTCGAGAGTCGCAATCCTTGCCTGCTGCTCCTGTGTGGGGAGATCGAGCACAGGAGGAGTCTGGGGGTCACCCCCTCCACCGGTCACCGGCGTCTGGTTAAAGAAGGCGAACAGCGAATAGTAATCGCGTCGCGTCAGAGGATCGTACTTGTGATCGTGGCAGCGGCAGCAGTTCAGCGTCAGGCCCAGCCAGACGGTCCCGACCGTCTCTGTCATGTCCATGACGTAGTCCACGCGATTCTCTTCGGGAATGCGCCCCCCCTCGCCATTGATCATGTGATTGCGACAGAACCCGGTCGCAAGCTGCTGCTCCTGCGTGGCCTCGGGCAGCAGATCGCCGGCCAACTGCCACACGGTGAACTGGTCGTACGAAAGGTTCTCGTTGAAGGAGTCGATCACCCAGTCTCGCCAGGGCCACATGGTCCGTTCGCGGTCCCCCTGATAACCGTTGGTGTCGGCATACCGCGCGACATCCAGCCAGTCCCAGGCCATGCGCTCTCCGTAGGCCGGCGACGCCAGCAGCGAGTCGACCAGATCTTCGTAGGCATGGCTGGACGGGTCATTCAGAAACCTCGCCACATCCTCGGGCGCCGGTGGCAGTCCGGTCAGATCGAGTGAAACACGCCGAATGAGGGTGCGAGCGTCCGCCTCGGGCGACGGTTCGAGCCCGGTGTCGCGCAGCTTCTGCTGAATGAAGGCATCAATCGGGTTTCGTACCGGCGCGTCCTCGCGCAAGGTGCCGCGCCATGGGCCACCGGAATGTCCGGCGCACGAAGGGGAGTAAAAGACCAATGCGTACCCCACTTCGCTCCCGATTCGACCCACCGGACCAGCGTCTCGATCTCGTCCTGGCTGAGCTCCCGCTTCGCATCGGGCGGAGGCATCCGCAGGTCGGCATCGGTGGTCGTGATTCGCTCGATCAACTCGCTCTGGCGGGGATGCCCGGCGTCGATGACAGATCCGGCCCCCTCGGCAGTATCGAGGCGCAGATCGGCCTCGCGTCGACCGGCATCTGGCCCATGACAGAACAGGCAGTTCTCGGAGAGGATCGGGCGAATGTCGCGGTTGAAATCAACCTCATCCGCCCGGACCTGTACTCTCAGAGAGGTCAGACAACACGCTATCCCAAACAGAATCAACCGTGGCTCGACGCCCAGGTGGCGACGGTTGTTGCGGGGGGAGACTCTGAGTGAGGCAGGAACGCGTGGCATGCGGCTGGATGATACCATACATCCCGACCGAATAGCATCTGTCGAGACCGTGGTCCGCCCGCTGTCGGTAACTGCAGCGCCCCCAGCCATCGAGACCGACGGAAGGTCAGCGGGTGCGCGAACCGCTCAACGCTCCTCCATCACCGGAATTCGACGATCCGAATCGCTGGTTGTGCACGCGCTCGATGCGACTGGGAAAGTGGAACCGGGCTCCCTGAAGGGCTGCCCACTGATCGCGTTGTTCCGGCGTAAGCACTGCCATCGCCCTTTCGCCCGCAGCCGAACCGGTCGCGGACCTCAGCAGCCTGTCCAACTGATTCCATTGTGCTGCGGAGAGTGCCAGCTGCGCCCGCACCTCCGGCTCCACCCAGGCATAGACTCCCTCGTGCTGCAACCAGATCTCCACGAGCCGTCCCGTTTGACGTGGCTCGAGGATGGCGGACAGCAGCGCGTTGGCGGTCTGCTCGATCTGCTTCAGTCGCGACAGTGAGGCCGGTTCAGGATCTCCTTCAGCCGCGTGCGCTGGTTGCCGTTCCTCCTGCGTTCGCGCATGAGCACCCTGGTGCTCCACATCGTCCGCATTGCGAACCTGCTCGCGCAGATCGGCCTGCAGCATGAACACCATCTGCATCTGTTCAGCCGAGATCCGCAGTTCCATCTGCACTTCCGGAATGTTGAGCAGCGAGAGCATGCCGAGGCCTTCTTCGACCTGGCTGGGCTCGCGCCAGTCGGCGGTCTCAGGCTGGAACCGTTCCGTGGGTTGTGCTGCAGCGAGCATGCCCAGACACAGCCCTCCCATCACCGCCATCAGGGAACTCCTGATCATTGAATCACCTCACGTATCATCTCGGGCCCTGGAAAAAACAGCAGACTCAGGGATGCTGCCTCTGAGAGGCTTCTGTCCGGCGCAGCTCGTCCAATTGGCGGATGATGGCTTCGACGGCGAGCGCATAGGAGGTCGTTCGTTCGGCTCGTGCGATGTTGATGCCAATGACCCGGCCCGACAGGTCCACCAGCGGTCCGCCACATTCCGTGGGGTCCATCACGCTGTCGTGCTGGAGCGCCACGGAGAAATCCTCGCGGCGCACACTGATGGGGCCACTCATCGAATCGGGAGGGGTGGGACGATAACTTGGATGTCGTCCCAGTCGGACATCAACGACCTGCTCCTGACCGTCGCGGAGGACGGTCAACGGCACGTGCTCACCGGGCCGGTGATGACGCACGGCCGCGCCCAACTCGGTGAAGGTCGCGACGCGTCGCTCACCCACATGCGTGATCGTGTCACCGATCAACAATTTGGATCCGAACGCGCCAGTGCCATGAATGATGCCTTCAATCACTGGACCCGCTTCGCCGACAGCTCCTTCGACACCGAGAAACCCGGGTGCCCCCAGGATCGGGCGGGGCGTCACACTCAGGATGCCTACTGAGACTGGTTGCCGTCCGATCCCCGGCGTGATGACCCATTGGGCCACCTCGAGGTCGGGTGCCGGGCTGAGGTCGACGGGGGTGAGATCGGCCGCCTCCAGTTTCAGGAGGGCGAGGTCGTCTCGCTCACCATGCGCCAGCATCCGGGCCGGTACCTTTCGTCCATCGAAGAGTTCGCATTGAAACTGACGACGGCTCTCGGCGTCCTGCGTCACCTGGCTGTGCTTGGTGACGACGAGCCCGTCGGCGGCGACGACCGTCCCGAGCGCCAGACGTTCACCCGCCTGCGAGTACACCGCAACAGTACTCCTCCGGACGTCCCGGATGGCTCCTTCGAAGGCTGCCAATACTGCGGCCCCCCGCGTGAACGACTCACTGTGCAGGATCTCCGCGCGGCTGACCGCCCCGCCCAGAAAATGGTCGGCGGCAAACCCGCGGCGGCCATCATCGATGCGGTCGGGTGCGATCTTCAGCCCCAAGGTCTCCCGCAATTCTTCGATCGAGTAGGAACGGTCTTCGTCGAGTCCATAGCGTCCCGTGAGACGGCTAAAGACTTCGCGATAGGTGCCCTCCGGAATCTCTGCATGAGACAGGATTCCGTCCTGATTGAAGTCGAACTGCGCCAGAAACAGGCTGCGCGGCGACACGCGGGAAACGTGTCCGGATCTCAGACTCTGCCAGGTCTGCAGGTAAGAGATGGCCGGCGCATGCAGGTTCATCGTGGGTGATTCGCTGATGCGGCTGTGAATGCCGATGACTCGCCCCTGCAGGTCGAACAGCGGCCCCCCCGAATCGCCGGGCGTGATCAGACAGTCGGTGCGAAGAACATAGCGATTGGCTTCGATCACCCGACCCAAGCGCACGGGAGGCGAGCGATCTGGCTGGTAACTCCCCGGATGCCCTGTCCCCACACACCAGTCACCTGGCTGGGGGAGTTCACCCTCCGGGACGATCGGAGTGAAGGGCCAGGTCCCGGTTTCGGTAATGCGCACGAGGGCTCCGTCGACATCCGGATTCAGCCCCAGTGTCTCCGCGGCCAGACGACGTCCGTCCGGGAAGACGATCGTCACCTCGCGCCCGGGCTCGCCAGCCACGTGAGAAGCCGTCAGCACATCCCCCTCGGCACTGACCACCACACCGCTGGCGCGCACGCCACCAAGTTCCACACCGACAGTTGCCGGTACAACCTCGGCCGCGACCGACACCGCGATCTGCTCGAGGGCGGCGCAATTCGTCGATGCTCACCGGCACAGACACAATCGGTCCCGACGAGGGCACCACCTCGTCGGCCCTGAGTCGGAAGTGATCCTGCGAACTCACTCCCAGGAGGAGCGAAATCACTGACAGCGCAACGGACCTCGAAAGCATATGGTCCTCCCCCTCTGGACTCCGTTCAACACGCGGGGTGCGGATGCGTAGGCAGCCCGGCGACAACACTTCGAATCCAATGTTGCCCGTCTGGTCTGCTCACGACCGGACGAGGACGGCTTCAATCCTCCTCATCCGTTCGGACGTCTGCGACACATGTCCTTCGTGAGCACAGACATCGACCGAAATTGTACGAAAGCCCAGATCTGCACGGAACCCCGACTTTGCCGACCGAGCTGCGGATTCAGCTCCACGAACACAACCGGCTCAGTTGCTCGGCCGACCCATCACGAAGCCAGCCATCGAGTTGTGCCTGCTGCTTGAGCTGCTGCCCACGAAACAGTGGTGCCACGAAAAAGTCCGACGACACGTCCGCCAGGGCAGTCATGTCCCCCCAGAGTTTCTCGAATTGCGCGACCGGAAACACATCCTCCTGGCCATGGCCCCAGCGTTTCTTGACATCCTTCAGCGTGATATAGGTCGGCATCCGCTGGGCGAGTCGGCGCACGGCGGTCGATCTACGGCAGTCACGTCGTCAAGTCTGCGACCGCGTCGAGCCCGAACAGCCCTGAGCAGCTGGTCGATATCGATCCAGGTGGTCATCGAGTTGTAGAACGACAGCCCGAACTCGTCCTCCTCGCCGGGCATGGCGAGGCCTTCCACCAGTCGCGGGCTGGCCGTTCACCCGGGCCAGTCCGCCACCCCGGTCGTCCAGCCGGCGGCGATCACCTCGAACTGAAGACAGCGCCCCCGGTCGATGTGCTGTCCCAGACAGCCCGGATCGAGCGTGGCGCCCAGCGTATCGATGTTGTGCAGCATCAGGTATTGCAGTCTGCGGTTGGTCGCACGAGCAACTGCGTGCAGCGTGCCATTGCGCAGCAGGTTCGGGATCTCGTACCAGTGCCCGACCGGATGCAGGCACTGCATCGGCACATTGTCGGTATAGTCTGCTCCCTCTCCGGCCTGGCGGGCCCAGCCGATCAACGCCGTGCCGCAGACTGCTGCGCACCTTCTGCTGCTGCTCGTCGAGCATCTGCTGCGGCATCTCCTCCCAGGCGAATCGCAGGTCGCGGACCATCGGAATCGTCCGCAGTCCAACCGCCCGCCCGGGCGAAACGAGCACCGGTCCGGCATAGCCGTAATTGTCCGCTGCTGCGAGGTGCTCGCGAATCGGCTCGTCCGTCAGATAGCCGGTCGTAAAGACGTGCGGAATCTCGGCATCGTGCTGCTGCGCCACTCAGGCGGCTCTTGGCCAGATGCACTTCGAGAAAGTTGCGATGTCGTCCGGCGAACTTGCAGAAGGGGTGGAGGGCCTTCACCGACACCGGCCCCTTCGGTCCAGCGACTGCCGACGCCGGCCGCCAGCGTCACGACGCCCACCTCGCCCGTCCGCAAGGCCTCGCTGCACCGAGTTCGCGCACATCGGCCGATCCATCGCCTGCGGCAGGTCAATGACGTCGTCCGGTTCGACGTCCTCGATCGACATGTTCGCCGACAGCCGGTTCTGCGCCAGACCGATCCGGCCGGCGCGCAAGTCGGCACGGATCTGTTCGTGCTGCTGCGCGATCAAATCCATACGCGTCGAGCAGTTGCTGCAGCGACTCGGTCGCGATGTTCGTCGTGCTCGCGATGCGGCAGCATTCCATCGAGCAGCATGCGTGCGAGTCTCGTCGGCCCGCCGGACCGCGGCAGACGCTGCCCAGGTGTTCCAGTTCCCGCCGAACGAGGGGCGAAAGTTGCCGTCGAATCGCGTACGAAGCCAACGGGGCACGAGCAGCAGGTAATAGCGGTCGGGCATCACCGCCTGATCGCCGGTCCGCAGATCGGCCGACGTGCCACGGTCGTTGATCGCAAAGTCGTAGACGACCGGCTCCATGGCGAACGGCAGGGCGCTCTGCAGTCTCGCGCTTGCGTCTGCGACATCGCCTCGGCGAGCCAGTCCTGAGCCTGCAGCTTGACGCCGGATCGAAGATGAAGCCCATGCCTCCGCCGGCCATCCCCCCCAGCATCCAGAAGCCCCAGAACTGATCCCCGAACCGGGACCGCGATCGTTCGATGAGCTGATCGGTGAACAGATTCGTCGCCCAGGGAATGATCGTCTGAAGCGGCCCGGTGAAATTCCGCGTCGTGAGGCTGCCGACCCGTTTGCACATCACCGGCGCGCAGGGCAGCCACCACATCGTCGAGGATCTGCATCGCGTCCTGTCGAGCCTTGCCACTCGGCTTCGCTGCGGAGCAGGTACTTCTCGGTGACCATTTCCAGGATCGGCCCCACGTTCTGGGCCATGCCGCCATGGACGAGCACCAGGCTGTCCTGCAGCTTCTGTCGCGTTTCGGCCGAGACTTCGCTCTCTCCCAGGATGCGATGGGTCGGGCAACAGCGCCCGCGAGCTGATGCCGAACTCCGGATCTCCCTCGGTCGCCGCCGTCCCGTCGATGAGCTTGATGCCGGGCCAGACGCCGCCCGAGTCCTGCCAGCCGCCGCCCGAACCGCCCAGCCATTCGCCCAGAATGGCCCGGGCAGCGACGATCCGGCGATCCGTCCTCGGCCAACGGACCGGTCAGCGACGACACCTGCCCGGTGGCCCGCATGCAGATCGAAATCAGCGAGCCCAGCAGATTCGTCGAGACGGCCAGTCGCGAGCCTTTGGGAATGTCGTTGACCTTGCTGACCAGTTCCAGTCCCAGGCCGGACCGACCATCGGGCTCAAGCAGATCGCTGATCGGCTGCTCGCACCCTTCCATTCCCGGCGGGACGATGCCCGCGGCGATCACGGCCGCCTTCAGCAGTCCCAGATAATCGCGGGCAAAGTCGAACACTTCCGCGAATCGTCGTGATCTCGGCCGTCGCTCCCAGATCGACGCTGACCAGCCGCAGCACCGGCTGATCGATGACGCGGAGATAGGTTTCGATCGGCGGCCGGGGCTGCGCATCGCGACCTCGCACACCCAGATCGACCGAAACGTTCAGGACGCGAGCCCCCTCCGGAAAATCCATGCCGAGGAAGAAGATGTCGCTCCAGGCGCTGTGCGAGAAGTCCATCCGCACGGCGGTTTGCTCGCCAGCAGCGGAAACAGCCCGTTGCGCTCGACGGTTGCCGCAACTCCGGCCGGAGCCGGAGCGGATGATCGGCCGGATGCCCCATGCGGAACATCCACTGATTGCCGCGCACCGTGCGCACGCTGCGCCGGACCTGGTCGGCGAGTGTCTGAAACGCGAGCTGGTGATACGCCTGCGCAAGGGCGCTGGCAATCGCATCACTCGCTCCCGTGTGCGCGCTGTTCCGCCAGCAACGCATCGATAGCCTCGCCGAACCGCCGCTCGAGCAGATGCCGATTGGCCTCGAAGGGAATGAGACCCACATTCCGCGCGGGGAGTCGCTCCGGAAGGTAGTAGCGATAGATGGCAGAGAGGAAGAACAGCGACCGCACGCGGTGATAGAGGTTCTCCGAACGGCGCCGGAACTCATCGAGACTCCGCGCCTGCTCACTCAACTCGTCCAGCGACGCACGTCCACACACCGAGTCCAGCGACCGGTCACGGACGGCCTTGTCCGACGACACAATGATCTCGATCAATGAGGAGGACATCCGTTGCGCGTACTGAACGAAGTGTTGAGATTGAAGCCTGGACAGCGACAGCTACTCTTCCAGGGCCGGTCGCGTCCGGTATGCGAGCAGCTCCACCAGCTCCGTCAGGATCTGGTCACGATCATGGCCCGTCAACGCCAACGCCAATTGGGCAATCAACAGACCGTACTTCATGCCAATGTTGTATCGCGTCCCATGCAACTGGCAGGCCAGATAGCGCTGCCGCCCTGCGAGTTGCTGCAGCGCATCCGACAGGGTCACCTTGCTGCTCCCGGGGGCAGCCAGCAGTTCCTCCAGGACATCCATGACCACGGGCGTGAGGACATGCATCCCGAAAAAGCACAGGTAGTAGCCCGAGCGCAGGCCGGAAACGACCAGGTCCCGTTCGGCCTGCGTGGGTGTCGGCTTTTCCACGACACACTGCACTTCGTACAGACCGGAGTGCTGTGGGACTCGCGTACCCCCGACCGTCCCGAAGTAAGGCAGCCGGTTCTCACGCGTGGCCTGCACGGCAGAGACGGCACACTCGTGTGCGGTCGCCGCCTCGATCAACTGCCGGGCACAGCTCTGTTCCGTCCCGCTGAGGTAGAGATGGTCCCCAACCAGGTGCAGAAAGGGCTCATTCCCAACAAAGGAGCACGCGCGAAACAACGCGTCGCCGTATCCCAAGGGGTCCGGTTGCGAGATGAATCGCATGCGTCCGGACAGCTCACCCGCCGCCTGGTGATAGGCCGAGTGATCGTCGGGGCCGATAATGACACAGATCTCCTCGACACCGGCCGACGCCACCTCTTCGGCGATCAGCTGCAGTGCCGTCTTGTCCGCCCCCTGCTGGTCCACGAGCCTCTGCAGTGGCAGCAGCTGCTGACCGGGCCCCGCAGCCGTAATCACCGCCTTGCGTACCTTCATGGCTTTCTGCCGTCGGCGCGTCCAGAATCGTCAACGTCTCACACACGGTTGATGAGGGGAGTTGTCTCGGGTCCGACAGCAGGTGTCAACTCTGAGACACGATGCCGCCGGCCGCACGGCCGATCCCGCCGCGGTCCCGCCAGCCGCTCGCGACGTCGCGCAGCGAGCCCTGTGCCTCAGAGAGGCTCAAGCCAGGTCCGTCAGCGGGCCATCGTTGCAGAAGTCCGGATTCCCGAACTGCTCAAGGTGATGCCCCATGCCATGGGCCAGCGACATCAGCAGACGATTGTGCGGCACCTTCTGGTACTTGAGTGAGCGTCCCATTCGGAAATCGAGCCCGCCGCCGACCAGCACGAACGGAATGTTGTCGAGCGTGTGGGAATTGCCCTTACCGAGTTCGTTCGTCCAGACGATCATCGTGTTGTCGAGCAGCGTTCCTGTGCCGCCCGGCTCCGGTGTCTCGGCCAGCCGGTGGACGAGATAGGCCAGTTGCTCACAGTACCACTTGTTGATCTGGGTCAGTTTCTCCTGGGCCTCCTTGTTGTCGTCGGGCTCGTGCGAAAGCTGATGATGGCCTTCATCGATATTCAGCCACTTCATCCGCGCCCTGCCCACTGAGTTGGTGAACTGCAGCGATGCCACACGCGTAAAGTCGGCCGTGAAGCTGTTGACCAACAGATCGATCTGCATACGACTGAGCTTCGGGATGTTGTCGTTGTCTTCGCGCACGCCAGGCTCGAGCTCGGGAACGGCATGCCCCACGCTCTGCTCGCCCGCGGCGGCCAGTTCCTGTTCCATCTGGCGGACGAAGGACGCATGCTCCTCGACACGCCGCCGATCGGCCGCGTCGACCAGCGAGGCCACTCTCTTCAGATCGTCCTGGATATCGTCGAGTACGCTCGAGAGTGTCTCCCGTTCCTGCAGTTGACCGTACAACTTCTGAAACATCTGATACGGATCGTCGATCGGTGCGATCGGCTTGTTGGGTCCGGCATACACCATGCGCGTCCAGGTGTCGGCACGGTCCGGGACGACGACGCCGAACTCCAGGGAACCGAAGCGCGTGCGCGTCTCCGGTCTGGACTGGAGAAACCTCGCGATCTCCTGATCGATCGAGTGACCACTCGACCAGCCGGCCGGCGTATCAGAGCCCCCCTGAATATTGCCGGGGAACAACTCGATCCCGGTGAGGAGGCACCCGATGCCGCGCATGTGGTTGTCGCCATCTCCGCGGATCTTGTCGCAGACTCCGTGCAACGTCAGCATGCGGTCGCGATAAGGCTCCAGCGGGGACAGAGATTCCTTCAACGATTCGAGCGGGCCGGCTTCATCGGGCCAGAAGGTCCAGGGGACGACACCATTCGGACTGAACATGATCACGAGCCGCTGCTTGCGCAGTCCGGCCTCTGCGAACCCCAGACTGGGCAGGTTGCAGACGAAGGGGAAGGCCCCCGCACTCAGGCCTGCCTGCTTGAGAAACTCACGTCGGGAAGTGATGCGCTGCATGAGTCGGGTCTCGTGATTGGGCTTGTCGTTGTGAACTTCTCTCGGCATCACATTCCCGTGATCGCCGGCCGTTGAACCGGTCACTCGCCCGGATGATCGCGCGAAACCTGCTCCAGTTGCCTCGCCGCTGCCGCCGAGGAGCAGACCATCTCGACCAGCAGTTGTCGGATGTGGAAGTCGTGCTCGACGAAGCTGGACGTCAGCCGCGCCAGCTCGTCACCTCCCAATGCCCGCACGGGCTGCTTGATCGTAAACTGAAACAGGTGCTCGACGAATGCTTCATGCGCCTCGTCACTGTCGGCCAGGAAGCGCGCCAGTTCGCGCATTGCCAAAGCGAACGTCGTCACCCCCCTGCGTCGTATACTCGCCGACGGCATCGATCGGCTTGCCCTGCTCTTGATCGCGGAAGCGGCCGACAGCGTCGAAGTGTTCCAGCGAGAACCCCAGCGGATTGATCATCGAATGGCAGCGGACACACGCCGAAGGGGACGTCTGCAGCATCACTCTTTCGCGCGTTGTCAGATCCGGATGTAACTGGGGCGCGATGGGTGCAACGGCCACCGGTGGAGGATTGAGTCGCCGCCCCAGCAGGCTGTGCGCCACAAACACACCGCGGTGAATCGGCGAACTGGCCTTGTCGTAGGAGAACCCGGCCAGCAGGTAGGGATGGGACAACACACCAGCTCGATGCTCTGGTTCGAGCGTGACCTGCGAAAAGTCATCGGCCCGGGGAGCGTCCGCCCCATAGAACCTCGCCAGCCGATCATTCAGAAACACCTCGTCGGCCAGGAGCAGGCGGCGAAAATCCGACGATTCGCTCCAGACCACGTCATCGATAAACAGATCGAGCGACGTCCGCAGGTCGGAGGCAATCGTCTCGTCGAAATCGGGGTACGTCTGCGAGTCCTTGGCTAGTTCAGGAAAGCGATCGACCTTCAGCCACTGGTGAAAGAACTCCCGCAGTTTGCTGCGCGTTCTCAGGTCCGGCACCATCCGTTCCGCCTGCCGCCGCAACTGGTCCGGCCGCCGCAATTCGCCTCGTGCCGCCGCCTGGAACAGCGTCTCGTCAGGAATCGAATCCCAGAGTGCGAAGGACATCCACGACGCCACGTGGAAGTCGTCGAACTCACCCAGCGCCACTTCACGATACAGAAACCAGGGAGACTTGAGGATGCGCAACACCACCCCCTTCACGACGGTTTCCACATCGGCGGCCTGGTCAAACGGGCGGGCAATATACCGCTGCACCTCATCATCGGTGAGCGGCCGCCGGAAGGCGCGTTCCGCAAACTTCCGGCAGTAATCCTGCAGCTTGGCTGCTCGGTCCTGGTCGTCCGCTTTGACCTGCGCCAGTTCGCGCAGATGCGTGGAGACCTGCGTCGCAACTTCCAGTGCCGCATACGTCGTGGCTTCGTCCCAGGCCTGTGAGATGCCGATCCCGCGTTCGTATCCCGTACTGCGGTCATCCGGAGGCAGCGGCGTTGTCAACACGTACGTGGCATGCGACCACTCTGGAGACAGGTAGCGAGGCGGTATCACCTCCTCCGCGTGATGCGGCGGCTTCCACAGCAAATGGACCGATGCCGACGCTTCCTTGTCACGGAACATCTCGAGTCGCAGTGGATAGACCCGTCCCCCCAGGAGCCGCAGCGAGGCACGGTGTTCTGTCTGAGGCCCCGACTGCACCCAGGCATCGATCAACTCATGTTCGTGATCATTCACCCACAGGCGAATCCCGTTCTCGGTACGAACGACGAACTCGTAGTCACCTGTTTCGGGCGCCAGGAGGGAACCCTGCCACTTGACGGAGAACTGGCGCGATTCGTCCTTGTCGGACTTCTTCGATTCCTTCGCGGGCTGTTCTTCTGCAGGCTTGTCGAACGGCCGCGCGGCACCGAAATCAAAGTCAACGGTGGGATCACGTCGATCCTGAACGCGCCGCTTTCCATCGAAGTGCCGCGAGTGGAAGTACTCCGCGCGCAGGCCCTGCTCACCATTGCCCGCCCGCAGCCCGTTGTCCTGCCGCAACAGGTCGGCAATCGCGTTCTCGTACTGGCGAACCGTCAGGCGTGCAAACTCCAGTGTGGCCGGAGCGTTTCGCGCCTGGGCGATCTCGGAGTAGAACGCCTCATGGATATAACGGGCGACACGCTCGGCCTCTTCGCCAACGCACAGCTCGGGTTCCCCTTCGGGCATCGTCTCCTCGATATGCCGCGTCAGTTCCCGGACCGATTTGTCTCCAACCAGCGGACCTGGGTCGGCTTCCCGATTCCCGGCACCCGCAGGGCCATGGCAGTCGGCGCACTGCTGCTGGTAGATCTGCTGGCCTGTCATCGGCTCGGCAGCCATCGCCGCACTGGCACTCAGGAGGCAACCGGCTGCCACAAACGCCGACGGGACACGAATCGTCTGCAGGAAGACCGGACAGGAATCGGCAACTCGAAGAAGGAAAGAGGTCATGTTCGCACGAGTTTCGCGAAAGGTGACGCCAAGCGTCAGGCAGGTCTCCCGGTCCCTGCTCCAATGAGCATCAGGTTCCGGCAGGCGGGGTCAGGAGGATGCGCAGTACACTTCGCACGGCACATGGAAATTGTACTCGATGGCCGGGTGCCGTCAAATTCCGATCGCAGACGAACACGCGAATCCATGGCGGCAAGCGAAGTTCCCACCCCAGATCCCCCGCAAACCGCCCCAGTCTTCAATGATCTGAATGTTCATCGCGGGGGACGGCATCTATACCGGCCGGAAGCTCGCACTGCTCCAGGCTCGACAGATAGCCGAAGAGGTTGCGCGTCTCCTCGAACGAGAGCGGCCGGAGTAGTTGTCCGGCATCATCGACACGTCTGCCGCGCGCCGGGCCTCGATCTCGTCGATCGGAACGACCATCCGTTCGTTGACTGTCTGCGATGACGGCCTGGGCGGACTCCGCCACCACCAGTCCCGTAAGACCCGACCCGTGATCGTCAGCACGATCTCCATCTGGAAGTCCGGGCCACCGAGGCACTGGGTCGACAACGTTCTCGAGCAGGTAATCGAGATTGGTACGCTGGGCCCCTGTCAGGTCGGGACCGATGTTGCCGCCGGCATCGAACAATCGATGACAGTCGCACACTGCTTCTGAAAGATCGCCCGGCCCCGAAGTCAGGTCTGCGTCCGCGAACTCTTCCGCATCGAGCTGCTCGCGGAGCGCCGCGATCTGCCGGAGTCGATCGTCGCTCGTGGGTCGCACCTCACCCCACAACGATCTCAACCGGTTCGTCAACTGTTCATCACCCAGACTCTCGAATTGTCGGGCCGTGAAGGCGGTCACGTCTGTGCGGGGCACCGCACCAGACTGCACGGCCCCGAGCAATCTGCCGGCCCAGTCGGGTCGCGACGACAGTGTCTCGATCGCCTGCTGACGATCCGGCAGATCCGAACTCCACCGTACTTCGAGAGGATTGCGAGGGAGTCGTCTCGGGATGACCGTACGCGGCCAGTCCCCGCAGTGCGGCCCCTCGGACAGACGCATCGTCCAGTAGCGACACAGCACCGGGGGGCGAGGTCGGGCATCTGACGAGCGACCAGTGCGTCGATCGCCTCGCGACGTTCGTCTGCATCGACAGTGGCGGCGGTGAGCACGCTCCCGCAGCGTGCGGACGGCTGAGGATCGTCGAAGATCAGCGCCAATCGCAGGCTGCGCTCGCGCACGTCGCGATCGTCGACTATGACTGAGATCCTGACTAGGCAATCTGCCACCCGCCGGCATGGTGACCCGTCGGCGTCCTTCGAGTCCGAGCAGCAGTCCTTGCAGCACATCGGCTGACCGCGTCGTCATCGCTTCGGCAGCGAAGCAGTGTTGACAAGGCCGACAGACCCACGGCCGGCGACTCACCGGACGCGACTCGCCGAGCGATGTGCCGCGGACGAGCGGAATCTCGGCGATGTCCCGCCAGTGCCACGAACCGTGCGAGATCATCGCCCACCAGTGGCTCGATGCCGTACCAGATCATCAGCGGGAGGTTCATGTCGTGCGCATCTTCACCGCGATGGGCCAATGCCTCCGCCAGTGGCCAGCGGTCGGGAGGTGCTCAGCCTCTGCAGGATGCTCGCCAGATGCAGACGAACAAACGGCGATTCGCCCGCGAGGCCAATTCCTCAAATCGCGTGAGTGCCTCTGCCGGTGGATCGCGGTCCTCACATAACAGCACCACGGCCCATGCCCGCAGGTACTCGCTTTCATGACTGCAGTAGCGGAGCAGAAATGCATCCATCGATACCGCCCGTGACGGATAGTGCCCACAAGGCCCGCAGCTTGCCGAGGCACGTCCGTCTCATCATCGAACATCCGCCGTAGCTGCCGGTGCACGTCCTGCATGTCGCGACCGGCGGCTGTCCGTTCCTGCAGCAGTCGCCGGGCATGACGGACGTACCAGTCATTCGTGCCGCTGCAGATGCGACCAGTTCGTCATCACTCAGCGTCGCCAGATCGACATGCGGACCACGAGGGCGTGCCGTACGCGATCCGGTAGATGCGGCCCGTCTCCCGGCGGGTATTCTTCACACTGTGACATTCGCCGGTGTCCGACCAGTCGCTGACGTACACCGCCCCGTCTGGGCCGTCACGCCAGCGTGACCCCCATGAACCACGGGTCCTGCGACCGCATGAGGTCCGGTGCATGCGAGGCGACGTAGCCCGAACCCGATCGCTGCAGCAGATCGTTGTTGATCCGCCGGCCGTGGATGTTGTTCATGAACACTCGTATTGCGGTACGCTCTCGGGCCAGTTGTCGCCCAGGTACACCATCGTGCCGCAGTGGGCATGACCGCCGCCGCTGCGTCTTCCTCCGGCGAGCCGATGACCGTCGCGAATGTTCCCCTTGCCGATGAAGTGCAGATGATCGGCGATCGTGGGAATCCGCTCGTAGGCATACTGACTCGACTCGCGATTCCGCCAGGGTTCGTAATGTGCCCCGGGATGACATGAAACAGATGCGGATTGACGCAGTTGCAGACGAACGCCTGACCGTAATCGTTCCAGTCGATGCCCCAGGGATTCGTCGTGCCATCGGCGACCGGCTCCCAGACGTGTCGTACGGGATGATACCGGTACACGCCGCCGTCGAAGCGGATGCGCTGGTCCTCGGGCGTGCCCGGTCGGCCCGATCAGTCGACCAGTTGGTGCGGCCATGCGTGCCGTACAGCCAGCCGTCGGGTCCCCAGGCGAAGCCGTTCGCCAGATTGTGAGCGTTGGCATGATTGCCGAAGCCATCGAGCAGCACGACCGGCTCAGTAGTCGGGCCGGTCATCACCGTCGCGGTCGGGGATGAAGTAGAAGTACGGCGGCGACATCACCCAGGCGCCCGCCGAAAGCCGACCTCGATGCCGGTCACGTAATTCAGCCCGTCATAGAAGACCGTCCGCTTGTCGTGACGACCATCGCCGTCGGTGTCCTCCAGAATGAGGATGCGATCGCCCGGCTTGGTGCCGTGATTGGGATAGTTGTAGGCCTCCGCGACCCACAGCCGGCCGCGATCGTCGATGCAGAACCCGATCGGCTGCTGGACGTCCGGCTCGCCCGGCGAACAGCGTGACGTGGAAGCCCTCCGGCACCCGCATGGTCCGCGGCCGCCTCCTCGGGCGGCAGTGGGACTTGTGCGTCGTGGATCTCGTCCCCACGACTGAGTCTGAACCCGGACCAGTTCAGCAGCGCGACACAGAGGTGGGTCAGGCGAAGAGTCATCAGACGAAGGATCATATCAATCGCGCGGGTGGCACTGGCTCTGCCAGCGTGCAGACCGAGTCGATCCAGAGCAATGCACTGGCGAAGCCAGTGGCACACGGTATGGCTAGCCCAGTGGCACGCGGAGGTGTCAATCGGGAATCGGTTCATCGAGGACCATCGCGCGGACAAATCGGGTAGGGGGTGATCCATGGGAGACGACGGCGTCGTGATAGCGTCGCAGGGAGAAGTCGTCACCCCAGGCTGCTTCGGCCGCCTGCCGCAGGTCGCGGTGCTCCTGGACAGGCCGACGAAGTAGGTGGACAGCTGGGTCGACGTCAGCTGGGCCCGGGTCCATTTGCCGGCGGCCTCGCGCTCCTCCTGAAAGGCCTGCTTCGGTCATCAGCCGCATGGCGTCGGACCGCCGCATGCCGTCCACATGGATCGACTGATCCAGAATCGGCGTTCGAGATCGGACCGCAGATACCACTTCAGCACGACCAGCCGCATCAACGGGTCGTCGCGCAGGAACCCTTCTTCGGACATCATCTGTTCGGTGTAGCAGGCCCAGCCTTCGATGAAGACACCCGACGACAGCAGCGACCGCAGTACCGACGGGCATCGGTTCGACATGGGCGATCTGCACGAAGTGCCCCGGCATCGCCTCGTGTACGGTCAGGTTGTGGATCGACCGCAGGTTGTACTCCCGAGAAACGACGTGCACTGTTCGTCGGTCCAGTCTTCCGGGCAGCGGTGCGACGGCATAAAACGTTCGCTGTCCCGTCTCCAGCGGCCCCGGGGAGTCGCAGTAGGCCACCGACACGCCGCGCTGAAACTCCGGCATGATGATGATCTCGAGCGGATCCTCCGGCAGCGTGATGATTGTCTGCTCCCGGACGAACTGGCCGTGGTGAGCTCCATCGACTCGCCGGGCCGCCGGCACGATTCCATCCCGAGGAGGAATGTCGGCTGCCGCCAGTTCGAGCGCGGCGGCAATCACCTGCTGCTGCTGATCGTGGGTCGGCTCGTCGGGCAATGGCAGATCGGTCCCCTGCTCCTGCAACACCGTTGCGGCAGCGCGTACATCTCCTGTCGGACACGCCTGCAGCTCGTACTCGGCCCGATCGCGAATCTCCTGACGAGTGAGTGAGGTCCCCAGTGTGTGGGCCAGCTTCTGGTCGTAGGCCTGTCTGACCGAGACGAAAGTCACCCTGGGCCTGCGGTAGCAGTTCGTCCTTCAGCCACTGCTGATGGGCGTCGACAGCCGCCGTCGCAGTCGCGATCGCCTGCTGGAGTCGCGACCGATCGTCGGCCCCAAGGTGCTCCATCTGCGGCTGCACCATGTTGTCGATGATACTGAGGACGCCGGGGTTCTGCTTGACGGCGGTCTCGGCATGGACGCGCGGGACACGAGGGGATCCGAGGTGTGACTCGGATCTGTTCGAACACTCGTGGAAATTGCTCGAGCCGGGCAGTCACACTTGCGAGCCGCGCCTCAATCGGCGCGAAATCGCGGGCCAGCAGACCGTAAATGGCGTCGCCGCAAAGTTGTGTGTACAGGATGGGATTCCACTGCCATTCCTGAAGTTGCTCCGACTCCCACAGTTCACGATTCAGTCGCCGCCGCAGGAGGGACTGATCGATCTGATTGTCGCGAGAGAGCTGTGCGCCCGTGTGAGCCTTCGAGCTCGCTGAGGAACTGGCGGCAGAGGTCGGCACGCCGTTGACGGGCGGCGTCGCTGACGTCGTCGATGAGATGATCGAAGCGGTGATCCCCCAGGGCCGTCGCTCCCACTGGCGAGAGTGCCGGAAACTCATCGACAAATCGAGTAGCGATTTGCTGAAAATGTGCGTCCATCGTGGGTTCTGCAGGAGACTGCGATTGGACGGGAGAGCCGCTGGCCAGCACAGTCGCGAGGAGAGCAGCCTTCAGGAATACAGGGGAGTAGCGGTTCAAGCGTGTCTCGCGATCTGGAGCAGGGTGAGGCAGGAAGCGGCAGGGGACCGGCGGCTGTGATCATCCCCCTCTGGAGGCGGGACTTCAAGGTGTGGACCCGGTTTCCATGGCTGGGAACGGTTGTTGACACCCCCGCCCAGATAATGTACGTTTGTTCACATTCAGTCCATCAGCTCAACCGGCAGAACACGTCGATCGATGCCACGAACAGAGGGACACCGGCCCGGCAAGAAGATCCGCCTCAGAGGGCTGCAGGCCTTGATGCAACCCGACAATGCGCGGGTGGCCTCTGGAGAGACTTCGCGAGTTTCCAGTGGCTGTGCAGTGCTCGATCAGCAGTTGCTCGCGGGAGGACTGGCCCGCGGGTCGCTCATCGAATGGCTGGCCGACCGGCCGGGCAGCGGTGCCTCGCTGCTGGCACTGATCGCCGCACGTGAGGCGTGCCGGGAGGGAGGAGCACTGGTCGTCGTGGATCGTCAGCGACGGTTCTATCCCCCGGCACTGGCAGCGTGGCAGATCGATCTGCGCCATGTTGATCCTCGTCCATCCGCGCCAACTCCCGCGAGGAACACTGGGTGCTGGATCAGGCACTGCGGTGTCCGCATGTCGCCGCTGTGCTGGGCTGGCCGGAGGAGATCGACCGCAGCACGTTCCGTCGGCTGCATCGGGCCGCTCATCAGGGAGGCTGCATCGGTCTGCTTGGTGCGCAGCGCCGCGCCAGCGCAAGAGTCCTTCATGGGCGGACGTGCAACTGCTGGTGTCACCGCGCAGTTCGTCGGGAGGCTGGCGGCTCGACGTCCGGCTGCTGCGCAGCCGTGGACGCTGGCAGGAGGCCGAGGCTCATCTGGAGATCAACCCCCACACCGGCGACATCATTGAGGCGTCACCCGATGCAACGTGTTCTGGCCATCTGGATCCCGAACTGGCCCGTGCAGCGCTGGATCGCCAGTCGGCCTGAACGAACGGGCGGCGGGCCGGCGGCACCACGTGCTCATTCTGTATCGGGAGATCGATGCCTCGCGGTCGTCGGTGGTCGTGGCCTGTTCTCCAGCGATCGAAGCTTTGGGAGTGCGCACCGGCATGCCACTGGTGGAAGCGATGAGTCTGGTCCCCGGCCCGGGAGAAGCGGTCGGCGAACGATCGACGCCACCGAAGGACCGACGGCCCGCGTCCGGAGTGCAGGTGAAACCGCACGATCCCGGGGGAGATCGCCAGTCGTTGGAGAAGCTGGCGGTGTGGTGCCAGTGTTACAGCCCGTGTGTGGGGCTTGAAGAGACCGACCTCCCGGAGACCCTGCTGCTGGATGTGACGGGAGTCCCGCCGCTGTTTGGCGGAGAACCGGCGTTCGTTCACCGGGTATCGACCGACTTGCAACGGTATCGACTCGAACCGCGACTGGGACTGGCCGACACCGTAGGAGCCGCATGGGCCATCGCGCATGCGGCCGACCGAACAGGTCGTCATCGTACCGTCGGGTGCGGAGCAGGAACTGCTGATGGCGCTGCCGATGCGCTGCTGCGTCTGCCCGCCGACTGGTGGAGACGCTGCATCGTCTGGGTCTCGAGCAGATGGGGGAACTGGCCGCACTGCCGCGGCGGGAGCTCAAGGCCCGCTTGGGTCCGCTGCTGCTGCAGCGTCTGGATCAGGCTCTCGGGACGCCCGCGGAGATCATTCGTCCGGTGAAGGAAGCCCCCCGCGTTTGTGGCGGAGGTGACGCTCGATTCGCCTCTCGTTGATCGGGAGACGATCCGTCTGCTCATCGAGGATCTCCTGGAGCAACTGGCCCAGCGACTGAAGCAGCCGCGGTGCCGGTGCTCTGCAGTTGAAGTGTCGGCTGGACTCCTCTCCGGGACCAGGCGGTTTCTGTTGAGATCGGCTTGTTTCGTCCATCGACCGACACCGCTCATTTCCAGGAGTTGCTCGATCTGCAGATGGAACAGGTCCGGCTCGTGGCACCGGTTCATCGAATCCGGGTCTCTGTGCTGCGGCACGCTCCGCTGGAGTGGAGGCAGCGGGAGTTCTTCGAACCGCTTAAGCAGGCCGACGCCCCGGAGATGGGGCTGCTCGTCAATCGTCTGACAAGCCGCCTGGGCCCACTGGGTGTGGTCCGCTGCGTACTTCGTCAGGAGGCTCAGCCGGAACTGGCGTTTCGGAGAGAGCCACTGCTGGACCGGCCGATTCGCCGATCGACTCGCTCCGCCGGCATCTCCATCGGCCCTATGGATCGTCCCCTGCACCTGCTGAGTGAACCGCTCCCTTTGCCGGTTCTTTCCACGCTGCCGGAAGGACCACCGATCCGCTTTGAGTTTGAAGGTCGGGAACATCTGGTGGCACGGCACTGGGGTCCCGAGCGCATCCACACCGGGTGGTGGCGACGGCGTGGTATCGAACGGGACTACTACCGGATCGAGTCGGCAACGGGCCACCGGTTCTGGCTGTTCCGCGATCTTCGCGGCGGTCAATGGTTTCTCCACGGCATCTTCGCCTGAGTCATCGGGTCCCTTCTCGAACATTCCCCATGCCGGATCCTGCACCCGATCTCAAACGGAAGCCAGCACAGGCCCGACGTCGCCCGGGTCACTCGTTTCCGCCAGGCTGCTATGCCGAACTGCATTGCAAAACCAACTTCTCTTTTCTGGAGGGAGCTTCGCATGCGGACGAACTCGTGGTGCAGGCGGCTGAACTTGGCTACCGAGCGTTGGCGATCACAGATCGCCACAGCCTGGCGGGCGTCGTCCGGGCCCATGCCGCTGCCAAAGAGAGTGACCTCAGACTGCTGATCGGTGCCGAGATCACCCCCGGAGATGCCCTGCGCGTGGTGCTGCTCGCCACCGACCGCCAGGCTTACGGACGCCTGTGCCGCCTGATCACCCTGGGATGCCGGTGCGCACCGAAGGGAGAGTGCCAGCTTCGGTTCGAGGATGTGACCGCCCACGCCGAGGGACTGCTGGCATTGGTCAGCCCCGGCGAGGGAGAGCGGCTGTGCACCGCTGCGCCTCTTCAACAGTATCGAGAGGTCTTCGCAGACCGCTGCTCGCTCCTCGCCGAGTTGCATTACGGCACGGACGACCAGGGACGGCTGGAGGCTTTGACCTGTCTCTCCCGGCAGGCGCGGGTGCCTCTGGTCGCAGCCGGAGACGTGCATCACCACGTCCGCGAACGGTTACCCCTGCAGCATGTCCTGACAGCCATCCGCGAGGGAACCACTGTCTCCGAGTTGGGAAACCGGCGACTCACGAATGCCGAACGGCACCTCAGGTCGCTGCAGAAAGTGCACGAGGTGTTCGCGCGCACACCCGCCGCGATCCAGCGAACGGTTGAGCTTGCCGACCGCTGTCAGTTTTCACTGGACGAACTGCGCTACGAGTATCCCCGGGAAATGGTCCCCGGCGGGGAAACTCCCAGCAGCTATCTGCGTCGACTCGCGGAGGAAGGGGCCCGCAGGCGGTATGCGGGAACGATTCCCGCCAAAGTTCAGCAGCAGCTCGCGCACGAACTGGATCTCATCGAGGAACTGCGCTACGAGGCGTACTTTCTGACGGTGTACGACCTCGTGACGTATGCCCGGTCCCGCAACATCTTCTGCCAGGGACGTGGCTCGGCGGCCAACTCCGCCGTCTGTTACTGCCTCGGCGTGACGGCGGTGGACCCCCTGTCGACGGACCTGCTGTTCGAGCGATTCGTCAGCCGGGATCGTAATGAGGCGCCGGATATCGACATCGACTTCGAACACGAACGCCGCGAAGAGGTTCTGCAGTATGTGTACGAGAAGTACGGCCGGGACCGCGCGGGGATGACTGCTGAGGTGATCACCTACCGCCTGCGCTCAGCCATCCGGGATGTGGGGAAGGCGCTGGGGCTTTCTCTCGACCGGGTTGACGCGCTGGCCAGGAACGTCGACTTTCGCAGCGAAGAGACCCTGCTCGCCAAGCGGTGTGAGCAATCGGGGATCGCTTCCGATTCGCGAGTCGGTCAGCAGTTGATCCTGCTGGTGCAGGAACTGCGGGGCTTTCCGCGGCATCTCTCGCAGCATGTGGGAGGGCTGGTGATCTCGCAGCAACCGCTCTGCGAACTCGTTCCCATCGAGAACGCCTCCATGGCCGACCGCACTGTGATCCAGTGGGACAAGGACGATCTGGATGAGCTGGGGATCCTCAAGGTCGACTGCCTGGCACTGGGGATGCTGACCGCGATTCACAAGAGTTTCGACCTCATCGAGCAGCATTATGGCGGCCGGTTGTCGATCGACGACTTCACGCACGACGAGGACCCTGCCGTCTACGACATGATTTGCCGGGCGGACACCGTGGGTGTCTTCCAGATCGAGAGCCGGGCCCAGATGAGCATGCTCCCCCGGTTGAAGCCGCGCCGCTTCTATGACCTGGTGATCGAGGTGGCGATTGTGCGTCCAGGTCCCATCCAGGGAAACATGGTGCATCCCTACCTGCGCCGTCGCGAAGGCCTGGAGGAAGAGAGCTATCCCAACGATGCGATTCGCGGAGTGTTGCACCGCACGCTGGGAGTCCCGCTGTTTCAGGAACAGGCGATGCAACTGGCGGTGGTGGCGGCCGGTTTTACCCCTGGCCAAGCCGATCAACTGCGACGGGCGATGGGGGGCTGGCGGCGCCCCGGGCTGATCGACACGTTCCGCCGCAAACTACTCGACGGGATGCGGGAGAAGGGATACTCCTGTGAGTTTGCCGAGAACCTCTTTCAGCAGATTCGCGGTTTCGGCGAGTACGGGTTTCCGGAGTCGCATGCGGCGAGCTTTGCCCGGCTGGTGTACGTCTCGGCGTGGCTGAAGCATTACCATCCTGCGGCATTCACGGCCGCGCTCATCAACAGTCAGCCGATGGGATTTTATGCCCCGGCTCAACTGATCCAGGATGCCCGCAGTCATGGTGTCCCGGTGCTGCCCGTCGATGTGAATTTCAGCAACTGGGACTGCACGCTCGAAGCGACAGCCCCCAGGCAGAGCGAGCGCCACTTCGCCGTGCGACTGGGAATGAGGCTCGTGCGCGGACTGCGGCAGTCCGCTGCTCTCGCGATCGTGGAAGCGAGGTCTACCCCTTATTGCTCGATCAGCGAGCTGACGACGCGTGCCGGAGTCACCCGGCCGATTATCGAACGCCTGTCCGCAGCCGATGCCTTTGCCTCATTGAACCTGGATCGCCGCCGGTCCTTGTGGGAGGCCCTGGATCAGGCCCCGTCGCCCGGGATCCCCACACTGTTCTCCAGCCTTGCGGGGAACGACATTCCCCTGCCCGCTTTCCCGACACTGACGCCCCAGGCCAACGTGTTCGCTGACTACGGGGCGACCGGACTGTCCCTGAAGGCCCATCCCCTGTCGTTCTACCGCGAGGAGCTGACCGGATTCGGCGTCGTGCCTGCCGTCAGCCTGCGAGAGTCTCCCACGGATCAACCCGTCAAGGTGGCGGGACTGGTGCTCATGCGGCAGCGCCCCAGCACCGCCAAGGGAATCACGTTCGTCACCATTGAGGATGAAACCGGCACGGCCAATCTGGTGATCCATGCTGACGTGTGGCAGCGGTTCGATCTCGTCGCCCGCCGCGCCCAGGCACTGATTGTCCAGGGCCGACTGGAACGGCAACACGAAGTGATTCATGTAATCGTCCACCGGATGGAGGACATGGCCGACCGACTGGAGTCGATCCACCACAGGTCTCGCGACTTTCGCTGAAACCCGTACCGCTATGGCCCGGGCAGCGGTCGTTCGGGCAGCTCGTACACCCGAAACGACTCGTTGCGATACACCGGCGTCATGTCTGTCGGGCCAAACCGACTGGCGATCAGATGCGTGATGCCGGTCTCCTCACGCAGGTGCGCCAGCTCGTCCGTCGAACATCGTCCATCCGCAAAACTCTCGCGCGACCACTGGTTGAGCCAGCGCAGACGCCGCGCCCACTCCACGATTCCGGCTGCATCCTGGGGGCAGTCTTTATAGCTGACATACTCCGCGCGGTTCGCGAACCATTTGACCGCCCAGTTCTCGTTCGCCGCGTACAAGAAGGCATCAGCGGGTGCATGATCATCTACCCAGGACAACGCTGCGATCCAGTCCGTCTGCCGGGCGGTGGACATCCGGCTGGGGTTGCGGTCGACATGCGGCAACACAATCGAGACCAGATACGCACCCAACGCCAGTGTGAACCATCCCAGCGCACGACGCCGAGACGAAGTGCCTCGCCGCAGCGAATGCGCCACCCGGACCCCGCCTGTCACCGCGAGCATCAGCGGCACCATCACGTCCGCCAGTCGAAACGGATAGAACTTCAGCAGCCGCGCTCGCAGCGCCGCCAGCGGCATCTCCTCAATCGGACGTGGCCCCCATCCGATGAGCACTCCGGCGAGGGCGATCACCACCGACATCAAGACGAAGGTCTCGAACCATCGACGTCGAGTATCGGCCGGCAACTGAGTCCGCAGCAGCAGCCAGATCACCAGCAGCAGCGCGTAGTACCGATAGGAAGTCAGGGGGAACACCATGGGGTCGAGATGATGCGACAACCTGAGCCCCACCTGCAGGAAGTCGGCCTGTGTCGCCACACGTGGATCCGCCTGGCGGAGCGACGCCAACGCCGGAATCACCCCCGGGAGCGCTGTCACTGCACAACACAACAGCGCCACGGCTGCCCGCCCCCAGGGGATGTGGCCCCACCGACGAAACGCGCCCCAGGCCAGCGTCATCGTAGTGGCGACAACCGCCCAGCCCCCCACCAGCGGATGCATGGCTACGGACACGCCCAACAACAGACCTCCCTGCCACCACAGTGATCTGAGCAGATACGCCAGACCACCGCATGCCAGACCATACGCAAAGACCTTGGCCTCCACTCCACCAACCAGCCATTCGCCGGAGAAGTTGCCCAGAGAGTGGAGCAACAGCAACGTCCAGAGGGCCGGCAGACACACAACGTCAGAGTCGCACAACAGCCGCATCAGTTGCAGCAAACCCCACGCGAGCACGGCCAGGGCGAGAATTCGCCCGACCCAGGCCGCTTGCGTCAACGTCAACCAGCGAGTCAGCAGTCCCGCCGTCTGATAGAACACCTGGTGGGGACTCGACGACTCGAGCAACAGGTCACCAGCACACCAGTCCGGTTGCCAGTAGTGGCGGGCTTTCCCCAGATAGTGGGGCTCGTTGACGGACGGGACGGGACTGCGGATCGCCGAATAGGCGGTCAGGCTCAGAAACATCCCCAGCCAGAGAAGCCACGCCCTGTTCTTGAAAGAAAGACGGTCCGATGTCGCCGAGAGAAGTGACTCGCCTGCGCTGCCGGGGTCGGCCTGCAGTGAGGCCGGCGGGCTCATCGCTTCTTCCGCTTCGGCGTCTTCTTGGCCCCCTTGGTGCTGGTCGCCTTGCTGGCCTTACCCACCGGCACAGACTTCTTGCTGCCCTGCTTGGCAGAGGCCTTCTTCTTGACGACTTTCGAGGCCGTCGACTTCTTGGCTGCCTTCTTCACGGTCGTCTTGGTGGACTTCTTGGCCGACGCCTTCGCCCCCACGGACTTCTTGCTCGCGGCCTTCTTTTTGCGGCGACGTGCCCGAGGCGGTTTCGCCAAACACACTCTCCCAGTTGCGCCAGTACTCGGGAGTCGTCCCGGTTCGGACAATTGGTCCACTCATTGCTGTCTCCTGATTCGATCCATCGGGTTACCGATTCGACTTGAGATGTTCCCGGCGGACTC
Source organism: uncultured Planctomycetaceae bacterium (assembly GCA_963715185.1). GTDB lineage: Bacteria > Planctomycetota > Planctomycetia > Planctomycetales > Planctomycetaceae > CAVPPT01. The sequence goes on along the minus strand of CAVQRG010000001.1, from coordinate 49,879 downwards.
GTGGGATTAACAACGCCTTCCGCGCGACAGATTTAGGCAGTCGGCCGCCTGCCGTCAAGCTTGTTCGACATCGACGAGTGGATTGCGTCGCGCGTCAAGTTATGGGAGATTGCCAAACTGTCGCTGCATTCCGTGACTCCGCTGCTGGTGCCCCGAGGGGGTTCGATCCATGCCGAAGGTGCTGTTCACACTCCCCGCGGTCGTGTGCATTCTGCTGGGATGCCTCGCGCAGGGATGTCCCGCCGGCGACTTTCCCGCCTTTCGTCCAGTGGATATCGATCCGGACGTCTGCCAGAAGGCGTGCTATGCGGTCACACTGGCCGACGTCGACGGCGACGAAGATTCCGACATTGTCGCTGTCACCGAGAATCGGGTCCTCTGGTACGACAACCCCACCTGGCAGTCGCACACCATCATTGAAAACCAGACCGAACTGGATAATGTCTGCATCGCCCCACACGACATTGACGGCGACGGCAAGGTCGACTTTGCCCTCGGTGCAGGCTGGACCAGGATCGGGACCATTCAGTGGCTCTCGCGCGGCAAGTCCCTGGACGAACGCTGGCAGGTGCACTCCATCGGCGGTGAACCCTGGACGCACCGCATGCAGTTCGCGGATGTGCTTGGCACCGGTCGGCCACAGTTGATCGTCTCCCCGCTGAATGCCGCAGCGGGAACGGCCGGAGTCCGCCTGTCGGCCTTCGAGATCCCCAACAGACCACGGTCCGATGCCTGGCCCCGCACTGTGCTCGACGACCGTCTCAATCGGATGCACAACCACTGGCATGCCGATCTGAACGAGGATGGCACATCCGAGACACTCGCGGCCACCCAGGAGGGGATTCACCTGGTGCGCCGCCAATCCTCAGGAGAATTCGTCGGTCTTCGACTGGCGAACGGGATGCCCGGAGACAGCCCCGAACAAAGTGGAGCCGGTGAGATAAAGCTGGGTCACCTGGGCAATCGCCGCACTTTCCTGGCCACGATCGAGCCGATGCATGGGACTTCGGTGGTGGTCTACGCGGCTGCCGAAGGTCCGCTCGAAGGCCAGGTCCTCGAGCGCCGGGTGATCGACGACACGCTCCAGCAGGGTCATGCCGTCTGGACCGCCGATGTCGACCGGGACGGAGCCGATGAAATCGTCATCGGACATCGTGAGGCCGGGTCCGGCCCCATCGCAGGACCGGGTGTGTACATCTACGATGCGCAGAACCCGGACGGGTCGTCATGGACGAAACACGTCATTGACGACGGAGGGATGGCCTGCGAAGACCTGATCTGTGCAGATCTCAACAACGACGGCTGGGTTGACATCGTCGCTGGCGGCAGAGCCACGAAGAACGTCAAGTTGTACTGGAATGAAGGCGAATAGTTGACGAAGCGAGTGCAGCGGCGGCAGTTCGCGGCGGTGAGGGGCAGACACCAGCCGTCCGGTGGCGACCCGGGACCATCACGCGGCTGGACCTTCTGAACCCCACAGGCTCGACCGGGTCAGGACAGCTTCTGCGTCAACTCCGACAAGAAAGAAACTTGGCGATTCATGTCAGACTTCCTCGGACTGGCAGGCCAGCCGATTCTTGTGACGGGTCTGGCCAATCGGAAGAGCGTGGCGTTCCACGTTGGCCGCGTGCTGAGTGAGGCTGGCGCCGACGTGCTGTATTCCGTACACACGGAGCAGCGACGCGATCGCGTCCGCAAGATTGTTGGTGACGCGCCGGTCTATGTCTGCGATGTGGCCAGCCAGAGCCAGATCGATGACCTGCGAACCTCGCTCGAGCGGGACCGGGGCCGCCTCGCGGGCATCGTCCACTCGATTGCGTTTGCCGACTATTCGAGTGGGTGGTTGCCGTTTCACGAGACCCTGCGCGAAGCATTCCTGCAAAGCGTGAACGTGTCCTGCTTCTCGCTGATTGCGCTCTCCAACGCGTGCCGCGAGCTGCTCGACCCGCAACTGGGCAGCGTGGTCAGTGTCTCGATTTCGACAACCCGCATGGCCGCCGAGAACTACGGCTTCATGGCTCCCGTGAAGGCCGCACTCGACTCTTCGGTCTGCTTTCTCGCGAAGTCGTTCTCCGAGTTCTCCCAGGTGCGATTCAATGCCGTCTGTCCCGGGCTGTTGAAGACCGCCGCCTCAGCCGGCATCCCGGGATATGTTGACAGCTACCTGTTCGCCGAGCAGGCTTCACTGCGGAAACGGGCCGTCGAGACCGAAGAAGTCGCGAACGTGACGGCCTTTCTGCTCAGTCCCCGATCGTCGGGAATCAATGCCCAGGGGATCGTGATTGATGCCGGAATGTCGATCAACTACTTCGATCAGTCGCTCGTGAAACGCGCTGCTCGGCAGTCGCTGAATGGCCCGATGCGGCGATTCCTGCCGAACCCGCTGCCAAGGGGAACGCGCACCGGCTCTTTCTGCAGCGGTGCATGTCAAACTGCCGATGACACACACCAGACCTGTTGCGCAGTGTCAGGGGCACATCGGCATCGCGGTCCGGTGCCCGGGTCCGATCCTGCCGCCCGTTCGCGGTGTTTCCCTGGAGTGTGTCTTCGATGCGTTGCCCCGAGTGCCGTTCCTTTATGGTCTATCGCAGTCGCAGCAGCGACTCTCCGGTGCTGCGCCTGGTTCTGTGCACCCGCATGCGTTGCCACTGGTGTGGTGAGCGCTCTTCTGGCACCGGTGTGGCAGACGGCTGGCCAGAATCTCGAACCCCCGTACGTGGAACCAGAACCTCGTCAGTCGGCCTGACTTTGCCAGTGCGGACTGGGCGAATTGCGTCTGTGTCACCGGCCGAGCAGCAACTGATTCGGGCGCATCTTCGAGGTCACGTCCAAGACGTGATTGAGCTCGCTGCTGCACGTGGGTACAGCAACTCCCCTTCAAGACCGCGTCAGGCGTCGGCTCTGCGACGTGCATCGGACCCGGCAGTGCCGCGATCTCAACCAGTTGATCCAGGCCCTGACTTTGGGCACCAGTCCAGGCTGGTGACCACTTGGTGCGGTTTCTCTCAGGCTACCGTTGCCGGCTGATGTGGCCGGAATCACTCCGCGGATCAGCACTCCCGAAGCCTCACAGTTCGGATCCGGGCAAGTCCGCTCCCGCTAGCCACAGAGGATTCGCCGGAGCGGAGAGGGGGGGATTCGAACCCCCGGTACCTTGCGGCACGCCGGTTTTCAAGACCGGTGCATTCGGCCACTCTGCCACCTCTCCGACGTCGGCATTCGAGCAGCATTAGACGGCTCGCTGGCCACGCGGCCGATCGAGGACTCGTCCGGGCGGCCCGGCCATGACGCACGCGTGGAGTCGTTTCGCTCCACGCCGGGCAGTCTATCGGACACAGCACAGCCGGACAATGTTCTGTCCCGGCTGGATCGTGATGGCCCCGCCACTGGGCACCGTTGTGGGGCCTGCACCCCGGAGAGTGTGTTGCGCGGGGGAGTCCCTCAGAATTCTACGGCGAATCGCGTACCGACGATCAGGTAATTGCCCGACGAGAATCCACCGATCGGGCCACGTTCGTCGATGTTCCCCCAGATGACGTTCGTCTGCAGCTTGGAATACGCCGTCCAGAACCAGTTGAGGGCGAGGGTCCAGCTCTGCCCCACGCCTCCGGTGATATCGGCGTCACTGACATCCAGCCACGAGTACCGGGCGGCCACCTGCCAGGCTCCCCAGCCATGGCCCAGACCGCCACGGCAGCCGCTCAACGAGGAAGAAGTTCTCGTAGGGTTTCACCCGCCCAATCGTGCTAGTGGTCCGCGAGTACGGAATGAACTCTCCGGTGAGGAAGTAGGAGGCATAGACATAGGCACCGTGGAAGAACACATTCGGCCCGGTCCCGGGCGTCGAGTCATCCCGTTGCAGCCAATTCGCCTGGTACTCACCCGTCAACTGCAGTGGCCCGAGATTGAGGATGCTCTCCAGGCCAAGGATCTCGTACGACTCCGCTCCCGGGATGGCGTTCGTGTTGAGCCAGCGATTCTGAGAGCGCGCGCTTCGGGCCGCGTCCGGAACCGGGATTCAGCGGCATAGCCCGCGGCGGGGGAGAGCCGCCCCTCCGGCCAGGCAGCCATGCCCGCCACGGCCCAGTGGAAATAGCCACGACCGTCGGAAGAGTCGTCGTACCAGGGACTGCTCGACAGTCTCGCATTGAGACTGGGCTGCAGGTTGTCACCTAAGTAACGGCCATCGGTGCTGATGTTCTCGAGGTTGTAGACGCCGTAACGCCAGGTGTAGACCTCGTCCTCAGAGTACCCATACATGGCCACGCCCAGGCGGCGCGCGTCCTCATTGAAGGCCTCGACGACGAACGGACGTTCGAGAAAGACGTTGTAGCGGCTACTGTTCAGGTGATCGAGCCCCAGCGGCCGCTTCTGATTTCCGATCAGCAGGACCTGGTTGAACGGCAGTTCCTTGAAGCCGATGTAGCAGTCCTTCAGCTCTGGCGTACTGGGATTGTTGAAGTCGACCTGGACGCGCCACAGCATCGTCTCCAGGATGTCTCCTTCCGTCTCGAGACGAATCCGGCGAAAGACGATCGTGTCCTCCGGGTCCGTGCCAAAGTTGGGACTTGCCGCGACGGGGTGCTCAAAGAAACCGATCCCTTCCGAGGCGTCCGGGAAGCCCCAGTAGTCGAGATGGATACGTCCACCGATGTCGAAAGTCGGCTTCTTCTTTGCGGCGGCACTCTTCTCCTTCAGCCCATCCTGATATGTGGTCCAGTTCTCCTCGAGCGACTCGAGACGCTCGACGTACTTGTCGAATTCCGTTGACGAGACACTGCTGTCCGTGGCGGTCTGTGCATCTGATTCCGCATCCGCCACTTCCGGCTCGGATTCGAAGAACGTCTCCTCCAGCGCCTGCTGAGAATCGCCGTCCGACCAGCCGACATGCTGAAAGAGCGGTGACCGCACCCGGGACGCCGATGGGTTTGGTGCTGGCCACCAGGCCGTGTCCGGCTCTGCGGCAGGGGTCGTCGTTCCGTGACCAAGCCAGATCAGCGCACAACAGCACAGAACTCGGGCGGCCGTCAGCTTCATGGCAGCACTCTCACGTCTTGAAGGCGAATCTCGGATTCCGGGCGACGAACCCGTCCCTGATGGCATTAGGGCCACGCGAAGACCACGAACAGATCATCTACCTGGAATGCCGAATCGACTTTTCCGATCGCAGGGATTCATCCTGTCCTACCGAAGGTCGGGACCGTGCCGATTCCTCCGAGTGTAGTGACGGCACAACTTCCCCCGGGTGCCCAGCTTTCCATATCCGCTTCGCACGTGCGCCATGCAGAATCGGCAGTTATTGCCGGTCCGGCGCAGCGCTGCTGACGATCGGAGTCCAGAGGGCAGCCACCCGCCTACGACAACAGCGCACCGAAGCGTGGGTGCCTCGGCCTCGCGACCAGTCCTGGCGGCAGCGCTGGTGGGCCTGCGGACCGCAAGCTCGAACGGGACATGACCGCGTCGACGAACCACCTTGGTCAGCCCGCCAACATCGGGGAAGCTAGGGCCGAGCGGTCGTCGGCGCCTCCGGCAGCACCTCGTCCGAGACGAAGGGTTCACTCAGCTCAACACGCAGCTTCGTCGCATTGAATCGCCCGCCGCGCAACGCACTTCCTGTCAGCACAACCTGCGAGCCGACGGGGATCAGGGCCACGTCGTTCGACTGTACCTGCACCGTGAATCCCTCTTCCAGCATGACAGGCGGAGCCGGCCCGGCGACTCGCAGCGTCAGCCTCTGATACTCGGGGTAGTCGGGGTCGGCCTCCCTGGTGAGGATCGGTCCCGACACCTGAAATGTGGACTTGCCCTGTCCCGGCTGCGGAGGGGCCTTCGCGATCTTGCCGGCAGGCGGTCGCCGGTTGCCCAGCAGATGGACCTTCAGTTCCTTCGCGAACAAACGCTCATTCGACAACGTTGCCAGCGTAGTGATGAACTGGCCCGGTCGCAGTAACCCCTCATCACCCGGGGCCACGACCTCGATCGTCAGGCGCGGCGTCACGGTCAGCATCAGCGGGTCGCCCTGCTCGGGCTGAACCTTGAGATTGGTGACACGGCCTTTCTGCTCGACGGCCACGAGTTCACCGGTCATGGACTGCGCAGCCGGTTGAGCAAAGGTCGGCTGAGAAGCGCAGGCGGCCAGCAGCAGGGCCAGAAGAGTCAGCAGTGATCGAAATCCACAGAAGCCGCCGGATGTGACGGTCATCGGTCAAGTTCCTCGAAGGGGGGGTCAGCAACTCCAGTCCCCTGAGCTTACTCGACGCGGTCGTCCGACCCAACTCTACACCTTTACATCTGCCTGCTGTCGATTCCCCCAGCGCAAAAAGAGACCGTCGCGAATCGCCCGCAATTCGCGACGGTCGGAACCTGAGGTCCGGGGGGGAATGCCTACGGTCCGATACCGAGGAGTTCCTCTTCCTCTTCCTGGATAATGATACGTGGAGTGACCATCAGCATCAGGCTTTCCGTCTCGCGTCCCACGCCGGTGTTCTTGAACAGTCGACTGACGTAGGGAATCTTGTTGAGAATCGGGACACCGTTCATGCTGCGTCCTTCGCGAAGGCGCTTGATGCCGCCGAGCAGCACGGTGCCTCCATCCGGAACGCTGACCACTGTGCTGACGTTGACGATTTCGGTCACAGGCTGCTGTACGGTGACGCTACCGCCCGCCGTACCACCCTGTCCACCACCCTGCTGGCCGCCGATGCCACCGCCGCCACCGCCGATGCCACCGCCACCGATACCGCCGCCACCACCACCGATACCACCGCCGCCGCCACCGATACCGCCGCCGCCGCCAAGGCCGCCGCCGCCACCCAGGCCACCACCACCGCCAAGGCCGCCACCGCCGCCACCACCACCGATGGCGGCCGCAGTACCACTCACGAAGGAGAAGGTGAAGACGTCTGTGACGTTGGTGAAGAAGGGAGCCACAGCCAGTCGGACGTACCGACGATCGGCGGAGACCACAGCCTGAACCGTCATAAAGATGCCGTCAGGGACCGTCTGAATGATGGGCTGGAAACCGACTGCGAACGCACTGGCAACGGGAACCACGCTGATCACGAACGGCCGGGCCACGAAACTGCTGACCGATCCGATCTGTCCGTTGAAGAGCGTGATCTTCGGAGAGAACATCAGGTTCGAGCGATCATCACCCTGTGCCGCCTGGACGAACAGGAACGCTTCGATGTCGCTGAGAATGGCCATGCCGAAGCGGAGACCGGATTCGGGCTGGAAGCCGCCGAACTCCGGAATTCCCAGTTCGAAGGACCCCTGACGGAAGGGGATATCGAGGTCGGAGCTGAACGTCTCCGGGTCGACCATGCCGACGACCACGCCGTCACCCCAGTTGTCCCGCCCCACGATGTTGAGGAGCGGACCGGGAGAAAATGGAGCCGCCGGAGGAGTGAACTGGCCGGCCTGGCCAGCCTGGCCTCCCGCCTGACCCGCCTGGGCACCGGCCTGCCCCGCCTGGTTGGCCGTTCCAATACCAGTCGGTCCACCGTTGATGGGGTCGACCGAGCCGAAGGGAGCAATCGGGGCGAAGTTGTTGTCGACGAGCTTGCCTTCGAGATCGTCGTTCACGTTGAAGTCGAAGTCGACACCAATCCGCTCGAAGAACCGATCGGAGACAGTGATGAATCGCACCTCGATGGTCACCTGGAGGTCCTGCAACCGCCGCAGCTGATTCAGCAGGTCGGCGATTTCCTGGTGGACGCGCTGCGTCTGTCGGATGACCAGGCTCAGAGTCGTGGGGTGCCGCGTAACGTCACCCGAACCACCAAACTCGGTCCAGGACTCGGGCTGAATGGTCGACGTGATCAGCTCGGTGAGACCGTCGAAATCGTAATCGGGCGCGGGGCCAGCGAGATCGGCACCGTTTCCACCCAGACCGGCGAGAGGATTGGTTCCAGTCACCGCGTCACCGATCTGGTGGAGACCCTGACCAGGTGACTGCTGCCGACCGCCTGTGCCGGGAACACTGAACTGGCCGGTGGGAATCCCGGGGACGCCGAAGCCGGCACCGCCCATCCCCACGGGCATCAACTGCGCCGTCGGGGCATGCGATCGAATCGGCACGACGAGGTCGGCAACCGGGTACACAACCGGCTGCAGTTCACCCTGCTGACGCATGCCGCTGGTGATCATCAGCACTTCGTCTTCGATCGTGTAGTCCAGATTGAGCGGCCGCAGGATCAGGTTCAAGGCACTCTTCAGTCGAATTCCCTCGACATTGATGCTGATCGGTGTATTGGAGGTCACACCTTCCTCGCTGAGGCCCGGCTGATCGAGCACGACATTGATGTTGGCGTTCGCGGCGACCTGCTCCATCACCTGTGCGAGCGGCGAATCTTCGAAGTGCAGCGACACCTGGCGGTTCAGGCTTTCCTGGACGCGAAGCTCTTCGGCCGACCGTTCGCGGGCATCGGTCATGGACTTGCGCCCTTGACCAGCTGCTCCCAGCGTTCGGCGTCGTACGCGATGGGGTTCTTGTCACCGACCGGATTGACAGCTGCCCATTCGACATCGTCGAGCTGCTTGAGGAAGCTGTCGGACTTGGCCTCGCGCAACTGATTGTTGCGATCATTCTGGTAGGCGAACTTGGACTTCCAGTCCATCGTGACGACGACGGGGTTCTCGGGATCGAGTTCGCGGGCCCGTTTTGCCAGCGTCATCGCTTCGGCATACCGGCGTTCATCCATCAACCGATTGAAGTCGTCTACGATCTTCGCCAGTTCCTGCTCGATGCGGACCTTGGTCTCGATCTCCAGGTTGATCTGATCACGAATCTCTCTGTTCTGCTGCTGCAGCTGCGTGATGGGTTTGCGCTGCGTGGCGTAGCTGTCGATCGAGTCACGCGTGCTCTTCAGCGAGGCCATCAACCGGGCCGCGTGCTGTCCCGCGAGATCGGAACTCTCAAGATCGGCGATCGTCTGGTTCAGCAACTCGAGCGCCTCTTCGGGCTTGTCTTCGCGCAGCTTCTCGGCACGGAAGATGGCGTTCATCACCTCGGTGCGGTGCTTGTCGTACTTGATCGCCTGATGCTCGATCGCGGCATCGAGGTGACTGGCCTGCATGGCCCCTGGATCGGCGAGTGTGGGGAGCGACTGCCCGGCAACCTGCTGGATCTCCCGACCCGGTGCCAGTTCGCGCAGTTTGTCCTGAAGCTGCTGCTGACGGTGTGGATCGAGCTTCTCACCGGAATGATAGGCCTGGAGGAACTTCTGGTAGGCCGCTTCCCGCTCCCCTTCCCGCAGCAGTGTCACGCCCTGCTCGAACAGATCGCGGGCGGGCAGCTGCTCGCCAGAGGCCTGTTCGACCTGAGGTGTCGCGAAGGGACTGTCCGCCGCTGCAATGTCCGCAGGCATGGCGGGCGCTGCAGAGTTCTCGCTGGGGCCCGATGACTGGGCCAGCTGACTGTCCAGATCCTGCAGGACGAGTTCCGGTCGGTCATCGAACAGTGCGAAGGTCGCGTTGAGACTGATCGCCGCTTCGGCGTGCTTGCGGGCACCGTCCAGGTCACCTCGACCGAGGGCCTCACGCGCCTGCTTGACGAGCTGCTGGGCGGCGACCCGATCGTCACTGGGATTGCCCGTGGGCACGGGGTGCGCGGTGGGTGTAATGATCTCGGTGTTGGTCTTGCGTTCGATCTCGGCGAGCAGTGTCTCGGGACGCTCTTCGAGCAACTCGTATGAGACGGGGAGCTTCTCGGCGGCAAGCACGTAGCTGTGCGCCTCGTCGAAGTGCCCCTTGTCGAATGAGGTTCGCGCCATCTTCAGCAGCGCGGTGGCCTGCTCCTTGGCGGGCAAACCTTCGAGTTTTTCGGGCAAGGCGGGCTGCTCAGGCATCTCGGCCGGTGCCTGCGGTGTGCTACCTGCGGCTTCGACAGCCGAGGGATTCCACGACGCAAGGAATGCTTCGGACGGTCCAGCCGGGCTGGCGGGCTGCCTCTGCGCAATCTCCGTCAGCAGCTGTTCCGGTGTGCGATCAAACGGGCCGTAAGTCACTTCGACCTGCTGAGCCTGCAGCGCCTTCTGACGCGCGGCTTCGAGGTTGCCCTGGTCGAGATGCTCCTGGGCGGACTGCAGCAGCAGTTGCACGTACTGACGCGTCCGATCGACATCGCCGTCAGCTGGGACAGTCGGGGCACCCTGGGCCAAGACCGGGGAAGCAGGGGCCTCGCCCTTGATCTGAGCGATCAACTGTCGCGGGGACTTCTCACCTGGCTTGAAGGTCAACTTGGCACGGGCGGCCATCCGCTCGGCCGTGGTCGCGAGTCTCAGGGCCTCCGCCTCGTCGCCTTCCTGGAGTGCGCGAAGTGCCTGCCGCACGTAGTCACTCACCCGGCGACGGTAGGCATCGGTTGCCAGCGGGGAGGCCGCTGTCGCCGGCGTCGCATCGGGACCGACGGGCTGTGGGGCAAAGAAGGGATCGTCTGCCGGAGTGACCGGCCGCGATGCCTGCGGGGACGGACTGGGGTCCGCCGGAGCCGCGAAGGGATCTGCCGTATCCCACGAGGACTGCTCCTGGGCCTTGGTATCCCGGGCGACCCAGAGGGTTCCCGCCACGAGTCCACTCAATGCGAAGAGACCGATGATCCGGAACAAGGTTGGCTCCTCCCGGCGTTCCTGGTGAAGTGACTTGAAATGAGCCGGAAGATCTTGCCCGCTCGTCGGAGCAGAGCCGGTCATCAAGGCCTGGAACACGTTGTCGCCGTGTCGGCCCAAACCGCGATTGTCCGTCGCTGAGGTGTGTCGCGCCATGATTGAAGTCACCGCGTTGGATTTTCGAAGAGGATCAAGCCGGGGCAAAAGTCAGAGTTGAGGGGACCCAGACGACTCGCATGAGTCGGGAGTCTCCGAACAGTTCTGACAGGCCATCTCCCGGCGATGGTCGATCTGAAGGGATGGAGTGGTCAATGTTCTGACGGGAATGTCTGATCGTGGCGGCTAGATAGCCCATCGATTCTCATCGGGTCAATACGCGTCTTGAGAAATTCACGATTCCGTGGGGGAGTTGGCTGTTTCGGGGCCCAACTCCGGCGGGCAATGCCGGTGGACTTTCCGTCGACGGATCCGGTCATCGTGTCGCTGTGTCCAGTCCTTCATCAAACATGGTGACAACAACGGCCTTGGACTTGAGACGCTCCAGCGTCTCCTTGGCCTGCTGTTCCCGCTTCTTCTTGGTCAGATCCGCGCTGAGCTGGCTTTGCACGTCGGCGAACGGTTCTCGCTGCTCAGGCCGACGCGCAGCCAGCCTGACGAGCTGAAATGCCTTCTCACCCTGGATCACGCTGCTGATCTCTCCAATCTTCAGCTCCGCGAGGGCTTGCGCCACCTTGCTGTCAGCGAGGCTGTCGCGCTGTGTCCAGTCCCAGTTCCCGCCGTTGGCCGCCATCACTCCGTCCGAGTACTTGCGGGCAATGTCGTCGAAGGGAATACCGGCTTTCAGTTCGCGAATGGCGGCGTCCAGGACCCGCAAGGCCCCGTCCTTTCCTCCATGCTTCGCATATGAGATCCAGACCTGCTGCCATTTGATCTGGGCAGGGGTCGTGAATTCCTCGATCCGGCGCTCGTACTCGGCCATCAACTCCTGACGAGAAACCGAGACCTCCTGACCGGAGTGCAACGACATCGACTGCATGGCAAGCTGCTGATCAGCAAACGCCTTGCGAACGCTGGACAGCGTCGTCCCCGAGGCTTGAAGGTACGCTTCCAGCTCGGCATGCGTGCCGACGCCGAGTTGTCCCTTCATCTCTTCGATGCGTTTCTCGAACAGCGTATCCAACTGCTGCTCGACGGCCTGTCGACGCTCATCATCCAGCTGCGACAGGGCGGCGTCGATCAGAATCTGCTGTTCAATGTGTCCGGGGAGTTCCTTCTGCAGGAGCTGCCGGCGGGCCTCCTCGAATTTGTCCGGGGGCAACTGCTGACGAGCCTGTTCGATCTGCATCGAATACCGCTCGAGGACGTCCGCCGCGAGGATCGGTCGGCCATTGACGGTGGCCGCCACCTGACCGATACCGGCGTCGAGAGAATCCAACGGTCCAGCCTCGCCATGGGCGGTGCGCTGAATCGTGGATCCTGTCTGCTGAATCGGATCGTTGTTGCTGACGCTGGCCAGGGAGTCACCGGAAGCTGGGCGGCGCGGAGGCGCGGCACCGAGGACCGGATTGTCCACCTTGATGTTGCGTCCGGAGCACCCACTTAACGCGACCATCAGCCCGAGACAGGCGCAGGTCAGGTAAGGCGCGAACCAATTGTGGCGGAAGATTTCAGGCATGCCCGGTTTCACACGACGGGGCGACGAAGTCAGCGATGGCACCAAGAATCAGTGATCGCTTCCGCCTGCTGGCGGCTCTGGGGGGGCGAAAAATACGGAAAAACCCGATTCCCGGCAAGGCGGGTTTCCCTAAGTCGTTGTCTAGCAGCAGGGAACCGGCAAACCTCGCGTGTTGGGCCGATTTGCTGCTCCTGCCGCCGCATGGGCAACGTCGCCAACGCCCCTACCAGTCAGACATGAGACTTGCCGAAGACTGGGCAAACCCGCCAGTTCACCCGTTTCCTGCATTTTGCCGCCTGGCTCAGACGCGGACCCGATCAAGGCCGCAGCACGGACTTGAGATGTTCGAGCAAGGCGTCGCCATCAGCAGTCTCGTCAATGAGCAGATAGGCATCACGGCGGTCCACGATCCGCAGATCCGAACCGATACGCGCCCGCAGTTCCTGGATCTGCTGAGCATCCCGATACGCCAACACTGCAAACCTTCCCTCTTCGAGGCGGATCCCCTCGATGCCCCATTGATGGGCCAGAAGTTGCAGCTCGCGCAGCGAGAAGAGTCGCAGCACATCGACGGTCGGCGGACCATAGCGGTCCGTCAGTTCCGTGAGCACGTCGGCCAGCTCAGTGAAGTCGGCAGTGGTCGACAGCTTGCGGTAGACATCGATCTTGGCCCGGCCTGCGGGAACGTAGGTGTCCGGAAGAAATGAAGACACTGGCAAATCGACCGTCACACGCGGATGCTCGCGAATCGGTTCGTTCTTCAGTCCGCAGACAGCGTTCTCCAGCAACTGGCAGTACAACTCGTACCCGACCGCCGCGATGTGACCACTCTGCTCGGTTCCCAGAATATTGCCCGCGCCACGGATTTCGAGGTCCCGCATGGCGATCTTGAACCCGGCCCCAAGTTCACTGTATTCCTCGATCGCCCTCAGTCGCTTGGCACCGGCAGGGCTGATGGACTTTCCCTCCTCGAGAACAAGATAACAGTAGGCACGATGCTTGTAGCGACCGACCCGGCCGCGAAGCTGATGCAGGTCCGCCAGACCGTACTTGTCTGCCTGATGAATGAAGATCGTGTTGGCGTTGGGAATATCGAGCCCGCTCTCGATGATCGTCGTGGCTACCAGCACATCGGTCTGTCCGCGCACGAACTCGACCATGTTCTCTTCGATCTGTGCCTCGGGCATCTGCCCGTGCAGGATGCCGATGCGGGCCTCTGGCACGATCGACTGCAGCCGATCGGCAATCGACTGGATGTTGTACACACGGTTATGCACGAAGTAGCACTGCCCGCCTCGATTGAGCTCGCGGACGACAGCCTGCCGGATCAACTCACCATCCCAGCGGGAGGTCCGCGTCTGGATGGAGACTCGATCCTGGGGTGGCGTCGTCAGATTCGAGATATCGCGCACTCCCAGCAGCGAGAGGTGCAGCGTGCGGGGAATGGGCGTGGCGGTCATTGTCATCACGTCGACCGATAGCCTGATCCGTTTCAGCATCTCCTTGGCATCCACACCGAAACGCTGTTCTTCATCGATGACCAGCAGTCCCAGATCCTTGAAGCGGACATCTTTCTGGACCAGCCGGTGTGTGCCGATCACGAGGTCGACCGTGCCCGCCTCCATCCCCTTGAGGATTTCCTGCTGCTGCGACCTGGTGCGAAAGCGCGAGAGCACCTCGATGCAGAACGGGTACTCGGCCAGGCGATCGCGAAACGTGCGGAAGTGCTGCTCTGCGAGCACCGTCGTCGGCACCAGCACGGCCACCTGCCGCCCTGCATCAATCACCTTGAAGGCCGCCCGCATGGCCACCTCCGTCTTGCCGAATCCGACGTCTCCGCAGATCAGCCGGTCCGTCGGCCGCGTGCGTTCCAGGTCCTCCTTGATGGCTCGAATGGCCTCGACCTGATCGTCGGTCTCGACGTACGGAAACGCCGCCTCGAACTCCTTCTGCCAGTGTGAATCCGGAGGATAAGAGACTCCCGGCTTGGACTCGCGCACGGCCTGCAGCCGGATCATATCGGCCGCCATGTCGGCAACCGCTTCGGCCACCCGTTTTTTCTTCGCTGCCCAACCTGTGCCACCCAGGGCCGAGAGCTGCGGGGAGACCTTCGCTCCGCCGATGTACTTCTGCACGAGATGAATCAACGATCCCGGGACGAGCATCTTCAGGCCGTCACGAAACTCGAGTTTGAGATGCTCTTCCTTCCGCTCCTCCTTGTCGAGCAGTTCCATGCCCCGGTAGCGGGCAATGCCATGCGTCAGATGTACGACGAGGTCGCCTTCCTTCAGGTCCAGAAAGCTGTCGATCGCTCGACTCTCGGGCTTCCGGCCTGGCCGACGCTTCTGGCGGCGCACTTCCGTGCGGCTGAACAACTCATGATCACTCAGAACGACGAGTTGCTCGCTGACCAGACGGTAACCGCGCGTCACCGTCCCGACGCACAACCTCACCCGGTCCTGCAGCTCCGTGTCGGACTGCAGAATGAGCTCGGCCATCCGTTCGAGCTCACCGGCGTTGTGACAGGCGATGAGCACCTGCTCACCCGCCTCGATGCTGGCGGCCAGTTCCAGCAGCACTTCGTTCTTCGGTCCGGTGAACCGCTCAATCGACTCGGTGCGCAGCGGGCAGAGGATTCGCTCGCGTCCCTCGCTGATCGCCGACACGGACGCGACCGGCCTTTCCAGGCAACGCGCCAGCGTCGATTCGATACTGTACATCCCCCGGGCACTGCGCAGACGGTCCAGGTACTCTTGCCCCTCCCGGACAAGATCCGCGGGCTCCGAAAGCATCACCCAGCAGTCGGGCGGGAGCGTGTCGAACAGATGTTCGCCGTTCGAGGACAGCTCGGAGCCGGACGCCGCAGAGGTCGAAACCGGTGCCACAATCGTGAGCGTGACTGACTGGACTTCGTCGATCTTCCGCTGGGTTTCGACATCAAACAGGCGGATCGAGTCGATCTCGTCGCCGAACATCTCGATCCGCAGCGGATCGAGGGCATCAGCCGGAAAGATATCGACAATCCCGCCATGGACCGCGAACTCACCGGGAACCTCGACGGCACTGGTGTGCTCGAAACCGCGTTCCACCAGCCAGTGGAGCAGCTCATTCAGATCGAGCGGCGCACCGACCTCGAGCGTCCGCAATCCCTGTTGTCGGTCGTTGCGACTCGGCACCGGCTGCAGCAGTGCCGGTAGACTCGTGACGATCACCGCCGGAGGCGGCGTCTCGGCCAGACGGCCCAGCACACGCAGCCGACCGCCGAAGACGGCATCGGCAGCGTCATGTTCGTCCGGCAGGGTCTCCCAGGCCGGGAACACCAGCGGTGTGTCAGGCAGGCAGGACACCAGATCGGCCGCGACGTCATCAACGTCCCGAATGCGAGGCAGCACAACCAGTAATGGACCGGGCGCCTCGCTCGCCAATGCGGCGGCCACGTGCGCGAAGCCGAACCCCAGACTCCGTCGATGGTAGCCCGCTCGCCTTGATGGAGCGCCGCGAGTACCGTGTCGAAGCCTGTCGTGCCGCGAATCCGCGGAAGCAGATCGGGAATTGCGCCGACGGCGCGGACACGAACCTTTGGCATGCGTGATGCACACTGTAGTCGCCCCGCGTCCGATGTTGAAGCGGTCTGACCCGCCTCGTGTCAGGCGCGCTCGCGGATCGGCCACTCGTGACTGCAGGCGTTGCAACGAAATCCCACGATCGTGGCCGTTCCCTGAATCATCGCGCCGTTCCGATTCAGACGGGCGTCGCCCAGTTCGATGGGGTCGACCGTGACCCGATCGCAGCTGGGACACTGCTGATGTCGACGGGCCAGACGGGCCCGCAACGCTGCGTCCTGAATCCGCGGGTCGCGTGCACCAGCGGTGAAAGAGAGAATCCGGGGGCCGTCATCCTCATTCGACAATTGAGGATCGTACAGCGAGAGATGGCTCATCCTTGAGTCCTCGTCTGCGGGGCTGCAGCGTCTGAGCGACGCCGCATGCGGGAATCCATTCCTGCCGACCGGGCATCCTGACCTCGACCAGCGGGCGAGAGATTAACTCGGCCCCGAGGGTTCTGCAAGTCGCAACAGCCGTTTCGTCAGGAAATCTGTGGCCTCTACGGCAGCCCCCCGCTCAGAGCAATAGTCGGACCACCACGCCGACGATTACCACAACCGTCAGGAGGACTGCGGCTAGCGTCAGGCCGCCTCGCAAACCGGTCGATGTCAGACTGGAGGAGGCCGGAGAGGGACGATCCGCAGACTCCCCGCGTACGAAGTCCGACCAGCCTCGCTCGTTGATCTCGGCTGTGGTTGCCCAGTGTGCCTGGGAACCCCAGAGCGGCTTCCCGCATCGCGGGCAGGGGGACGTTTCGCCCGAGGGATACCTGGGTGGACCTGCACACGAGGGTTGCGGCCAGAGGGCCTCGCACTCATCGCAGACGACCAGCGCGTGGTCGCCGCAGATTCGCACACCCAGCAGGCCGTCTCCACAGATCGGGCAGGAACCGACGTGATGCATCAACTCACTCGCCTTCAAGAACTCGACAGACGCGGTTCGCACCCCCTCCATCCACCAGGGCCTGTCCCCGGAGCGTCATCTCGCGCCGCCGGACCGGATCTCCGATCAACTCCTCAACAACAGCCGCCATCAGTGTGCTGCAGAGATCGGCATGCCACCCCAGACTGATGGACACACGGTTCTCATGCAATCCTGCAGCGATGCCGCGCTGATTGTCCGCCAGCACGACGATCAGGTTGGGCACCCCCAGATAGGCCAGTTCCCAACAGGTTGTCCCACCCGCCGAGATCGCGACGTCGGCCCACCTCATCAGTTCGGTCATGTCGCCCACATTGTGGACGATACGCACTTGATGGGACGAACCTGCAGCGATCGCCTCGATCTCCACACCGAAACGATTGCTGCTCCCGACCACCGCCACTACATCGAGACCTGCGGAAATCCCGTCCAGTGCCCGGAGCACGTGGCGGGTGACGCCCTCCGGATCGGCCCCTCCCAGAGTGATCAACACCCGGTTCGCGGATTCGTCCACAGTAACGCGCGACGGCGTGAGCGACGTGAACTCCCGTCTCAGCAGGACAAACTTCGTTCCCAGCAGCAGTTGCGTGCGGGGATCCCGCTGGGCATAGAGCGATTCGCGGGCGTCGATATTCTGATTCAGAATCAGGTCCGCACAGTAGAAACCGGCATGGCCGTAGTCGTCCAGCACCATCAAGTGCCACCCCAACTGCTGGACGGCCCGCTGAAAGTCGGTGCCAAACTGATACCCATCGGCCACAATCCATCCGGCACCCACGTCTGCCGCCAGCCGACAGGTCTCTTCGGCATCAGCAGGGCTGTCCGACCGGCCTGCCAGCGATCGCACCGGAATTTCCTCATCCTGCAGGCGTTGCCGGAGAGCCTGCGGCAGTTCGCGCACCACGACGGTGACTGCTCCTCCACGAGCCTGCCAGGCCTGGGCCAGGGCCAGGCAGCGCATCACATGTCCGGAACCGATACTCGCCGAGGCGTCTGCCCGAATCAGGAGTGGCTTTCCCGAACACACGTCTTCCCCCTCCCTGGTCACACCACAAAGCCGTTCCTGAACGTGGTGGATGATACTCGGCCTGCTCCGGGAGCGACCAGTCCGGCTCGCCGTGGCGAATTCACCTTGAAACCTGCTGTCATCAGCGACTAACGTCCGGGTCGTCACCCCGAAAGTCGGCGGCCTGAATGGATTCGATCAGTGAACTGACCACGGACGCATGAAGACCCTGCTGCTTGCGAACAACCGCACGGGACTCGGAGCCATTCCGATCCTCCGCGAATCGGGATTCGACCTGGCCGGACTGGTTGTGCACCCACCCGACCGTTCACGGTTTCGCGACGAGATCCTGCGTGCGGCCGGGCTTCCGGCCGATCGACTGTTCAGCGGCGATCAACTCCGTGATGCCGAGACCCGCGCACGGATCGCTGCCCTCGGCTGCGAATGGGCGCTGTCGGTCAACTTTGGATACCTGCTGCGATCCGAGTTTCTCCAGCTCTTTCCGCGCGGAGTCGGTAACCTGCATCCGTCGCTGCTCCCTCATGGCCGAGGTGCGTGCCCCAACGTGTGGGCCATCGTGGACGGCCATCCGGCCGGCGTCACACTGCATCAGATCGACGAGGGCGTCGATACGGGAGCCATCATCGCCCAGCAGGAAGTCCCCCTGACTGCTTGGGATACGGGAGCCTCCCTGTACGACAGACTGCATCATGCGGTGCTCGACCTGCTACGGACTTCGCTGCCCGACCTCAATGCGGGGCGGTGCACGCCGCATCCGCAACCAGCCGCCGGACGGACATATCGCGTGCAGGACCTGAGAGCGATTGACGACATCGATCTCGACGCCCGCTATACCGCGCGTGAGCTGATCAACATTCTGCGTGCCCGCACGTTTCCCCCATACGATGGGGCCTACTTTCGCGACGCTGAGGGACGCAAGGTCCATCTGCGACTGCAGCTCACGCCGGAGGACTGCGTCGAGACGGCGCAGCACACTGCATCCACAGCCGCCTGTGAATCGCCCTGAAGGATCGACCGATGACTGTCACGATTAATGACCGGCCCATCGGTCCGGGGCATCCCTGCTACATCATCGCCGAGATGTCCGCCAATCATCAGCAGAACTTCGACAAGGCGGTCGAGCTGTTGCATGTCGCCGCCGATGCCCGGGTCGATGCGGTCAAACTCCAGACCTACACGGCCGATACGCTCACCATCGACTGCGATCGCGAGTACTTTCAGATCCAGGGCGACACCCTCTGGGACGGCCGGACGCTATACGACCTGTACCAGGAGGCCAGCGGTCCCTGGGACTGGCAGCCGCGGCTCAAGCGCATTGCCGAAGAGCTGGGACTGGATCTGTTCTCGACGCCGTTTGACACAAGTGCGGCTGACTTCCTCGAAGAGATGCAGGTGCCGGCCTACAAGATCGCCTCGTTCGAGATTGTCGATCTGCCGCTCATCCGTCATGTGGCCTCAAAAGGCAAGCCTGTCATCATGTCGACCGGACTCGCGAGTCTGGGGGAGATTCAACGGGCCGTCGCAACCGTCCGTGCGACCGGGAACGAACAACTCATCCTGCTGAAGTGCACGAGCGCCTACCCGGCCCTGCCTGAGTCGATGCACTTGCGTACGATCCCGCATCTGTCGGCGGCGTTCGGAACACCTGCGGGCCTGTCGGACCACACCATGGGGACGGCCGTTCCCGTTGCCGCCGTGGCGCCGGCGCCTGCGTTATCGAAAAGCACTACTGCCTGTCACGCGATGAAGGGGGCCCGGATTCTTCCTTCTCGCTGGAGCCGCATGAGTTGAGACAACTGGTCCAGGACGTGCGGATGGCCGAGCAGGCGCTGGGCCAGGTGGAATACACGCTCAGGCCGCAGCAGAGCTCGTCCTACATCTTTCGCCGGTCACTGTTCGTCGTGCAGGACGTCAAAGCCGGCGAGTCACTGACTGCGGATAACGTCCGCTCGATTCGTCCCGGACACGGCCTGCCACCCCGGCACTACGAGAAGGTTCTGGGGCGTCGGGCCCGCACCGACATCGCGCGGAACCCCGCTGGCGTGGGATTTACTCGACTGAGCTGCCCACCAAGTGTCAGCCGGAAAAGAGACGAAGCCCCTGTTCCGCAGAACAGAGGCTTCGTTCAGGCAATCAAGCCACACCAAGGGTTCGAGTGGCCGTCGGGCACGTCTCGACCACAATCTAGTGACCGAACGCAGCCCCGCTGCCGCCGGCGAATCCGATCAGCGAACCGCCGAACACTGACGTGAGCGTGGCCACGTCGAGCTGCAGCGCCAGCGAGGAGCTTTGCAGGTGGTTCACGCTGGAGTGCACGTACTTGCCAGCGTTCTCGGCCGTCGCGCCGGCCTGATTGATGTCACTTCCCACGATAAAGCTCTTGGTGGCAGGATCAATGATCTGACCGAACACCAGGCTGGAACCCATGGACATGGCACTCGAGCTCATACCACGGACGTCCATGCCATCGACATCAGAGATCACCTGCAGGTCTCCGAGTCCCATCGCGGCCAGGGTGTCACCCGACACCTGTCCATCGTTGGCAACGACCGGCGACACACCGGCAACCAGCAGCATTGCGAAAACAGCGACAGCCTTCTTCATAACAGTCTCTCCAGTTCAAAAGAGTGGTGAAATGCCTCACGGCGAGGATCATTGGTGCAGCTCCGTCGGCCCGATTTCGTTTCCCTGATCTGACGCTAGCCACCCCGAAATACCAAGAGCAACGTGGACCCCGCCGTTTTCACAACCAGAAGCGGCCGATTTCTTCACGGAGCCGTCGTCAGCGGATTAACCTGCAGAACCCCCCTCAAAGAAGTGAGTGAGGCCGCCGTGTTACCACGACGGCCTCGCCCCAACGATCAGCACTTCACTCTTCAACGGTCAGACTAGTTCCCGCTGGCGATGCCGGAACCGAGAGTCACGCCACCGAGCGACGCTTGGAACGCAGATGTCAGCGTCTGGACGTCGAGGAGCAGCGCGAGTGACGAGGACTGAGAGTGCTGGACGGCTGAAGCGATGTTCTTGCCGGCATTCTCAGCGGTGGCACTGGCGGTGTTGATGTCGCTGCCGACCACGAAGCTCTTGGTGGCAGGATCAATGATCTGACCGAACACCAGGCTCGTCCCCATGCTCATCGCGCTGGAGGACATACCACGCACTTCCATCCCGTCCGCGTCGGAAACAACTTCCATCCCGTCCAGCCCCAGGGCCGACAGGGTCGTGCCGGAGACACGTCCATCCTCGGCGAGAGCGGGCATCGCCCCGGCCAACAGCACAGCAAACACAGCGACAGCGTTCTTCATGGAAACCTCCCAAGGTAGCCACTGACGTGGCGAGACATGAACAAGGGGGCAGGTCTGACACAACCCGCTCATTCCCCCACACCCGAATACAACAGCCACCCTACCCGGACCCTAACCTGTGTCAACTTCCTAATCTCTCCATTTTGTCCAATGCGTTCCCGGAAATCGTTGGCAGTGCCTCACCAACTTCGACGCGCAAGAAACGACCCCGCGCCTGTCAGTGACGTGGGGTCGGTTCGTGCCACTGGGAGGGTCATCCCCCATTTGAAGAGGTTTCCCGGCCGTTAGGGAACCTCAGACGGCAACGCACTGATTCCGAATCCGATCCCCTTGGTCAGACCGGACAGTGCCCCCAGGTATCCAGAGTTCAGCGGTACGTAGCCGGATTCCGCGAGCGACGGAACGGCAGGGACGGGAGCACCGATGCTGAGGGACAGCGACAAGGCCGAGGACTGCGAATGTGCGGCAGCAGAGACTTCTCCAGGGCCTGCGTTTTCACAGGCGGCGCCCGCGGTGTTGGTGTCGCTGCCCACGATGAAGCTCTTTGTCTCCGGATCAATCAACTGACCGAAGACAACGCATTACCTATTTCTCCAAAACACGTTATGGCTCTTTGCACCCGGACATCGACAAAGACAAAAAAACCCCTCGCCTGCTGTAAGACGAGGGGCTCAGGCCAAGCTACGAGCCTGGCTGTCGCTGTTCGACGGGCACACACTCGAGATTATCGTGCCCTTGCGTAACCGATGCCGGCGAAGTCACTCGCGGCGAATCCAGCCTGTGCTGAGAGGCTTCCATACAGACCGGGCAAGCTCAGGGACAACTGGCTTCCCTGCTTGTGGCTGGCCTCGGCCGAGTAGCCGAAGTACTTGGTCGAGGAAGCACCAGCGTAGTTGACATCAGACCCGGCCACAAAGATCGTGCTGCCGTCGTTCTCCCCAACAAGTTGTCCAAACACGAGGCTGGTGCCCCCAGAAGCGGCGCCGAGGCTCAATCCACGGACCTCGAGGCCAGCCGCATCGGTGACCGTCTGCATGCCACCCAGGCCGAGCTCCGACAGGGTCGAATTCGGGACATGGCCGTCTCCAGCCATAGCTGGAGCACTCATCAGCAACAGGGCAGTGATACACAGGGCGTTCTTCATCAGTGGTGTCTCCCGATTCAGTCGATTGGGGGCTAGAGGTGCATTCCAGGCCCGCCGGAATAGCCCATGTTCCCCCGGCGACCTCAATTAACATCCTGCCCAATCGGAAATTCCCTGTCAATCGTTATTTTCCAAAATACCCCAATTATCGATAGCACCCATTTAATCGTTGCCAACCCACCCTGAGCAGTGCAAAAAACAGGGGCCACGGTTTCCCGTAACCCCTGCAAGGTCTGTCATCAATGAGTCAGCAGGTTGCCGTCAGTTGGAGGCTTGGCTGAAGCCCCCGGCACCACCCACGAGCACGCCCAGGAAGGCGCTCGATCCGGTCCCGACTGCCAACGTCAGATCCAGGGCCGACACGTGTGCCTGCGCTACGACGATGCCCTTGGTCCCGTCCGCCGTGCTGGCAGCCAGATCGGTGTCGCTTCCGGAGAGAAAGCTCGTCGATACCGGATCGAAAACCAGTCCCGCCACAAGACTGGTGCCACGGGTGGCGGCTTCTGCGCTCTGTCCGCGGACCTGCAGGCCCTCGGCATCGGAGAGCAGGTCGAGCGCGGGCAGTCCCAGTGCCGAAAGGGTGGACGGCGAGACATGCCCGTCCTCAGCCGCCACGCCGGATGCCAATGCGGGTGCGAACAGCAGCGCGAACGCCAGTGTGTATTTCATGACGGGGTCTCCCAGAAACAAGTCGCCGCGGTGAATCCCCGGAGTCGACGTCTCGCCCACACGAGCAAGACTGCAGTTCCGGTCTACAGGCATACGACATGGCCACTGGCAGGCAAGTCGTTCGTGGGGGCTGACGTTGCGAATTCGCAACATGACCGGACGGCCGTGAGGGACGTGCCGGTCATGCCCGAGTTTTCCCTCCGATCGTGGTCTCGAAACAGTCCGTCAGGCCACCGGTCCGTCCGCTTGCAGGCCGACGCGAAACCGATGACACTCGTGCGGAACAGTCGACCCTTGCGGGTCAGGAAATCCGGGTGAGCAACACCGGCGGAGAGAGTCATGACTATCGCCCCCTCAGTGCTTCAACAGGCCCGCCAGGCGATCGAGGCGGCGCGAACCTCGGGATCGTTGTCCGCGGGGGCTGTGGAGAATCTCCAGCGCCGGCTCAGTGAACCACAGTACGCGATTTACGCCGACTCGCTGGTGCAGTTGATCGAAACGGAACAGTTCGCCACGCTGGACCGTCTGTTCTGGGAGGTGATCCCGTTCGGGACCGGAGGCCGACGGGGGCTGATGGCCGAGTTCGGTTCGGCGACCATCAATGCCCGCACGATCGCCGAATCGGCACAAGGGCTGGCGACCTATCTTCTCCGTCAGCAGGGGGGCCGGCCGGCCAAGGCGGTGATTGCCCACGATACCCGTCACCGTTCCCGCGAGTTTGCCGAACTGACCGCGACGACGCTGGCGGCCAATGGACTGTCGGTCTTCCTGTTCGAGTCGTTTCGCTCCACTCCCCTGCTGTCGTTCGCCGTTCGCCACCTGGGCTGCGGCGCGGGCGTGATGGTGACGGCCTCGCATAATCCCCCGAGTGATAACGGCTTCAAGGCGTACTGGGGTCACGGCGGCCAGGTGCTCCCCCCACACGACCAGGGGATTATCGAGTGTGTGTACAAGGCAGCCGAAATTCCCACGGTCGATTACCAGCAGGCCGTCAAGGAAGGCCAGATCACCTTTGTCGGGCGAGAGCTGGATGAAGCGTACTGGCAGGCGGTGCTCGATCTCAGCCTGTCGGAGGCACGCGAACTGCCAGGTCTGTTTTCGCCCCTGCATGGTGTGGGTGAGACAGCCTGCATGGAGATTCTTCGTCGCGCAGGGTTTCAGGGGATTGAGATCTTCGCCCCTCATCGGGAGCCCAACGGCGGCTTTCCCCGCGTCCCCGGGCATCTGCCCAATCCGGAGCGGGCAGAGGTCTTCGATCCGTTGATCGAAGAGGCCCGCACCTCGGGAGCCGAACTGCTCATGGCGTCGGATCCGGATGCAGACCGGCTGGGTGCCTGCGTCCGGGGACGAGATGGGAATTTCGTGCACCTGACCGGCAATCGCATTGGAGCGCTGCTGACCGACTACATCTTGCGGAAACGATCGCAGCGCGGGGACTTGTCGCCTGAGCATTACGTGGTTGAGACGCTGGTCACGACGCCGCTGGTCGCCGCCATCGCCCGCAAGCATGGCGTCCGTTGTATCAGCGATCTGCTGGTCGGGTTCAAGTACATCGGTCAGACGATGGAGAACGAGGGTGCTGACAAGTTCGTGTTTGGAACGGAAGAGTCGCTGGGTTACCTGGCCGGCAGCTATGCCCGCGACAAGGACGCAGGAATCGCCGCGCTCTACCTCGCCGAATGTGCAGCCGAACTGCGGGCCGAAGGGAAGACGCTGCTCGACCGACTGGACGAGCTGGCGGTGGAACACGGCTACTTCCTCGAAGGTCAGGTCAGCCAGGTGTGTGAGGGGGCGGAGGGGAGCCGCCAGATTCAACAACTGATGGCCGCCTTCCGTGCACAGCCGCCGGCCGAACTGGCCGGTGTGGCGCTGGCGGAGGTGCAGGACTTCGGGCAGCACGAAGTCCGACGACTGCCCGACAACGTCTGCACGCGCGATCTGCCCGAGCCGCAGGGTAACCTGCTCTTCTTCAGTTCCGCACCGGGAGCGAGAGAAGTCCGGGTCGCGGTCCGTCCCTCGGGAACAGAGCCCAAGATCAAGTTCTACCTGTTTGCCCGCTGCGACTGCGCCGATGCCTCGGCGCTCGAATCGGTGAAGGCACAGACCAACGAGATGCTCTCGGCCGTCGAGCAATCGCTGCGGCAGTGGGTGGATCAGCAGCTCGCAACGGACGATTAAGCCGAGGGCGCGAAGTGCTTCGAAGCGACGTCTCACCGTCGGTGCGCAGCGGAATCTGGACCCTGCGTGTATGATCGTGGGCAACTCATCTTGCAGGGATCGGCATCGCGCGGACCTGGTTCCAGGCGGTATCGGCCTGCGTCATCCAGGACTCATCGCCCGGAGCGAAGCATGCGCACAATGCCCCTGATTCTGGCTGTTTCGATCTGCACCATCGCGAAGGCTCAGGAGTTCCCGAGCCCGAAACCCGGGAAGGCCCACGAGCTGTTCGCGAAGGATGCCGGCACGTGGGACGCGGAGGTCCACATGTTCCTTCAGGGGCCGGAAGGACCACCCACGACCTACAAGGGGGTGGAAGTCAACAAGTCCGTCAGTGGCGACCTGTTCGTGCAGAGTGCCTTTACTTCGCAGATGGGCACGCGGGAGTTCGAAGGGCATGGCCTGATGGGCTTCGATCCAGCGACGAACGAATATATCACGATGTGGGTCGACAACTTCAACGAGGCCCCCACCCTGTTCCGGGGCAAGTTCGACGAGACCACGAACACGCTGACGGCCACGGGTACCGTCTCAGATGGCCACGGCGGCGAAGTCCTGCTCAAGCAGGTCACGACCTGGAACGGCGAGTCGGAGAAGCGCTTCGAGAATCATCTGGTGATCGAGGCCGCTGGCCAACAGCAGGAACTCAAGCTGATGGAGATCACGCTCAAGAAGCGTCCGTAACACGGCATCGACATCTCTGAATCAGGACGCATCTCTGGATTGGAGCTGGTCTCCGCTTTTCTCTGGAACAGAGCCCTCGCGAGCCATGAAACGTCATCTCTCGCCCCTTACTCTGGTGTTCTCTGTCTTCGTGCTGGCGGACTCGCCCACCGGGGTGTGGCGTGCGACAGCTGCCGACCGAGACGAGGCGGCCGTGCGACTCCAGCAGGATCTCGACGACGCTCACGCCGAGGGCGTCGACCTGTGGATCTACAACGACATCGCCCGAGCGATGGAGCAGGGCCGGCGGGAGAACAAGCCGGTGTTTGTCACCTTCCGCTGTGTCCCCTGTACCAGTTGCAAGGCCTTCGATGCCGAAGTCGCGCAGGGAAGTGAGAGCATTCACCAGATGGCGCGGGAGAACTTCATCTGTGTGAGGCAGGTCGAAATGAAGGGGGTCGACCTGTCGCTGTTTCAGTTTGATCACGACCTGAACTGGGCCGCGATGTTCGTCAATGGCGATGGCACCGTCTATGCCCGCTACGGCACGCAGAGTGCAGACGGGCCGGACGCCTACAATTCGATCGAAGGGCTCAAGAACACGATGCGCCGCGTGCTCGAACTGCATGCGGGTTACCCGGCCAATGCGGCTTCACTCGCAGGCAAGCGACCGACACAGGTATCGGTCAAGTCGGCCCTCGAGCTTCCCGGTCTCGAACACAGGTCCAGCTTTGCTGAGCTTACCTCGCGGAAGAACTGCATCCACTGCCACATGATCCACGACGCCCAGCATGTGCAGGCCGAGCGGGACGGCACGTTCACCCAGGACATGCTGTGGCGCTATCCGCTCCCCGACAACATCGGCCTGAAGATCGGCCCTGTCAGTGGCATCCGGATCGCCGAGGTTGTGCCAGGCTCACCGGCCGCGGCAGCAGGACTGCAGCGCGGCGAGGAGGTCATCAGCATGCAGGGCCAGACACCGACGTCGATCGCCGACATGCAATGGGTCCTCCATCATCTGCCGAACACCGACACGCGACTCGAACTGCACACCAGTCACACAGGCAGGTCCACGCTGAATCTGGCGGCCGGTTGGAAAGCGTCCGATATCTCGTGGCGCGGGTCGCTCTGGTCCGTCAGCCCCAAGCTGCGTGTCTGGACACCGCCCCTCAGCGATGAAGAACGAACCCGCTACCAGATTCCTCCGGAGCAGGGCGCGTTTCTTGTCAAATGGATCAACACGAATTCAGCCGGTGGTCGGGCGGCGAAAGACGCGGGACTTCAGGAGGGGGACATTGTTGTGGCCCTGAACGGTGAGACACTGCCCACCCAGCCCAACCAACTGAACCTTCTCATCAAACTCAACTACAAGATTGGAGATCCGCTCCCGCTGACTGTGCTGCGTGACGGACAGCGGACGCCCATCGAGATCAAGCTCGCGGAGTAAACGGTCCGCCTGGGAGGGGGACTCACTCTGACCGCAACGTCGCCAGAATGGGCGTGCGTAAGGCCTCGCGGACGGCGGCCGTCGCCGCCAGCATGCCCACGACAAGGACGCCGGCCAGCAGCATCAGCAGCCCCGTCCAGGGGACCTCGGCGCCGGTCGTGCGCAGATGGGGCAGCATCGCGAGCAGCGCCGACAGGCAGCCGGCCAGCAATCCCCACAGCATCAGAAAGGCGTTCTCCGACAGCACCAGCCAGGAGACGTCGGACGGGCTGAACCCGACCGCCCGAAACAAGGCGATTTCGCTGCGCCGTTCGAGTACGTTGCGGAGCATCACGGTCGCCAGCCCCAGGGTCCCCAGCAGCAGCCCCAGGCCACCCAGCGTCTGGAACGTGGAGAGGTAGGTGTTCTGAACCGCGAGAAAACTTGCCAGGCGCTCGGCAACCCGTTCCGTGTCCATCCCGGTGTCCGCCAGCTGAGTTTCCCAGAGGTCAGCAACTTCGGCAGCCTGGGATGGTTCAACTTCCACCAGGAAATACTGAAATCCGACCCGCTCGGGAAACAGCCGGTGGAAGTTCTCTTCCGACATCAGCAGCACGCCCTGAAAGATGCTGCCGTCGAGCATGCCGACCACTTCCAGCGTGGCTGAGAGCTCCCCGCTGGCCGTGGCATCGATCGTCTGACCGATTCCCTTGTGCAGGCTGTACATGAGTGTGTTCATGTCTCCCAGCACCGGGACGTTGCCACTGGGCAGGCGCCCGGTGAGCAGCGACCACGGATCAGCAGCAGGCGTGTCGGCAAACTTGAAGCGTCCGGACGCGGCGAACTCTTCAATCACATCCGCCGGGATCCCCAGAATGGTGGGGAGCTGTGTCTGGTAGAGATTGAGGCAGCTGGCATCCTCGCCCGGCTGGACGCGGAATGGCGCCACATGCACCTGATCGAGCACCCGGCGTGCCTGTTCATCACTGCTGACGTCGAAGCCAGCCTGGCTGCGCCCGCGCTCGGTGTTGAGATCGTACAGGATGGGCATGCTGCTCTCCGCGACCAACGTGAACCCGCCATTCCCCGAGGCCAGTACCGGCCTTTCCGCGGTGGGATTTCTCCGTCCGGCGGCGACCGCCACAATCACGAACGTCGCCGAAGCCATGAGGCTGGCCGTCAGCACGCTGCGACTGCGATGCCGGGCGGCATTTCGCAGGCCGAGGCGGATCATGGCCCCGAGACCTCGGCCGCGAACGGGTGTTGTCCTGTCGCTGTCCAGCCACCAGGACAACGTCGCGAGACTCCCCACCAGGGCGCCCACGCCGATGATGAAGAAACTCACGATTCGCCAGTTGAAGCCTCCGAAGGCCTCAGCTGTCGGAATCAGTCCGAACGAGGTCGCTGCCAGAAGCAGCATGGAGATTCCCAAGCTGACGAGGGCGGTGGACGCCGCCAGGCGTCCGCGTCTCGCCTGTGCCGACTCCGACAGCGGCGCTGACGTGACGCCGGTCAGCAGATCACGCGGCGGAATATCCTTCAGTTGCCGGAGGGCCCACCCGATGGCGAACAAGGCCATGACCGCGGCCGAGAGGAATCCCATCACAAGACTCAGCGGACGAACCGAGAGATACAGGAATCGGGTCCCCATGGCGCCATACCACCAGGTCTTCAGCCCGTAGATCATCAGCCCAGCATAGGCCACGGCAGCGAGGCACCCAAGCAGGCCTCCCACGAGCACAATCAGTCCTCCCTCGGCAAGGAACAGCCGACGCAATTGCTGCGGTGAAAACCCGACGGAGGTCAGCAAGCCGAGTTCTGTCACGCGGCGTTCGATCCCCAGTCGAAACAGCAATGCGATGAGCTGCATAGCCGCTACGATGAGAAAGGAACTGAACCCCAGAAACAGCCCCGAGAAGTCTGTCGTCCCCTGGGCGGCCTCCAGCCCCTGCAGCTTCACTGGTTGAAACGACAGTCCTGTCTCCGGGGTCATTGTCGGCGTTAGCACCTGACCGCCGCCGGGTGTCGTCCCGAGCACGACTCGGGGCACACGACCGGAGAGCCGATCGAGCAACCGTCGCTCGAACTGTCTGGCCAGATCGGCCACGGCCACGCCCGGTGGCGGAGCCACACGAATCGAGGTCTGAGCGCCGTAGCGGCTTTGCCACAACTGCTGGGCCTGTTGGAGGTCCAGAAACACCTTCGGCGTCGTCCGGTACTCGTCCCAGTACTCTTCATCGCGCACCGTCACGCGATCGAGATCCATCGGAAACGGCTGACGCCAGTCGCCAAACGTCGCAGCATCGGTGATCCCTTCGACATGCGGCGTCAAACCGGCGTCGGCGGCCGGACCCGTCAGTTTCACGACACCGGACACTGTGAACGTCACTTCACGCTCAGGCAGCTCACCGCGATCGCCAACTTCCTGATATTTGGCGCGAATCTCATCCCCAACCTGCACCTGCAGGTCGTCGGCCAGCCACTCGTTGACAACCACCGGAATGCTCCCCTGCGCGAGAGGCGCCCTCGGTTCTCCCGGTCCCTCGGCGACGTACGTCAGCGGACCGAAGGGAGGTCCCGCACTCAACTCCAGACCCGCGGCGATCCCATACATGGAGTATCGCTCGGGATCCTCCGGGCTCCACAACTCGTTGAGCAGGTAAACCAGCACAGAGGACGTTGGCAAGTTGAGCTGTTCTGCCACCTCACGCGCGGCACTGGCAATGGCTGGGTCGAGAATCATCTGATCACTCTGCAATGAGACGATTCCCCGCTCTTCATCCACGATGAGCCTGAGAGCGAGGTCGTCGAGCGTCAGGAGGTTGCCCAGTTCCATGGTCAACCCGGCCGCCGTCTCCGGCTGCAAAACACGCTGCTCCGGGCCAGACAACTGCGGTGCCCCTGCAAACAGGGCGTTGATGCGCAGCCTTCTCGTCAGGGTTGCGACGTGAGCTGGGCCGATGCTCAAGCCCGATCTGCTGTTGCAGAGTCTCCAGCGACACAAAGGCATTGAGCGGAAGCTGCTGGGACGGATTGAGGCCCAGCCGCCCGGGTGTTGTCTCGGCTTCGGCTATCCGGGAGACGGTGAGGCTCACTTCCGTCACCGTCTCGTTGCGATCCCCCAGCAGAGAGTCTCGTGGCAACGCCGCGGGGATCTCCACGAGCAGCGATACGTCCTCACCGGGTTGCGCTTGCAGCGCGTCGGCGAGCCGGCGATTGAGCACAACGTCGCGGCCCGTAGGCGCGGCAGCAGCGTCTCCGGACAACAGTTCCCAGAGTCGCCCATCCGCGGCATAGACCATCACGTCCCCTGCCCGTCGCAGCGAACCTGCGCTGGTTCTCGACAGACTGGCGGGCAGCACAATCGCGGGCGCCACCCGCCAACCCCCGGTCGTCGCTGACTGTTCGAGGGACTTCGCGAGTTCTGCGCGGAAGAACCGCTGTCCGACCAGGGCGTGGTCCACGCCCCCCAGGCGGTCGAGGCTCATCTGGCGCAGGCTGTCACGAATGCTGTCACCAACGATCAGGGCCCCGCCGATGACGGCTGTCGCAGCCACGACGCCGAGCAGCACGGCGAGGCTCGTCCGCCAGAAATGGACGAGTGATCGAACCAGCAGCCTCCACGTCGACATTTCGGACCTCACCTGTCCGCCACGAGCAACTCGAGCTTCCCGTCTCTCAGTTCATAGCGACGGATGAAGCGCACGGCCAGATCCATCGAGTGTGTCACGCAGACCAGCATGGTGTGCTGTTCGGCCGCGACTTCGAGCAACAGGGAGGCAATTGTCTCGGCCGTCTTCTGATCCAGATTTCCCGTGGGCTCGTCGGCCAGCACCAGCGCCGGTTCGTTGATCGAGCGCCCGGCAGATGCCGACCCGCTGCCGTTCGCCTCCGGACAACTGTGCAGGGCGATGCAGGATGCGGTCGGACAGCCCCACGCGCTGCAGCAGCAACCGCGCCCGTTGCTCGCATTCCGCATCGGCGCCCCGGCCTGCGAGTGCGGGGATGAGCACGTTTTCCAGGACGGAACATTGCGGCAGGAGATGATGGTCCTGAAACACGAAACCGATCTGTGAGTTGCGAAACTCGGCCTGTGCTCCCGGGCTCAGGCGGAATGGGAGCGTGCCTCCCAGGTTGACTTCGCCCCCTGTCGGCTGATCGAGCGCGCGAGGATATACAGGAGCGTGCTCTTGCCCGACCCGGAAGGACCCGTGATGACCACGGCCTCCCCGCGTCTCATGGTCAGATCCACTCCCTCCAGAATAGGCAGACGACCGCTGGCCCCGATGAACTCTTTCGAGAGTGCCGTCACCTGCAGTTCCGGGTCGGCCTCTGGCATGTCCCCTTACTCCGGGCCTTCTTCCGAGAGCGCCCGTCGGTCGTTCTCCGGAATGTCGATGGATTCGAGTGTGCCTTCCACGCCGCAGAGACAGCAAGCCGTCTTCATGCGGCCATAGGCAATGCGCGTGTCTCCCTTCCAGAAGACCACGTCGAAGGTCAGCGACTTGACGCCGATGCGTTCAATATCGAGATGGACTTCGAGCACGTCCCCATAGAAGGCAGGCCTTTCGAACGAGCAGGAGGCGGAAACCCGGGGCCATCCAATGATCGACCCGTCCGTGCGACGTTCGAGAACCGACAACCCGAGCGAGCGAAAGAACTCATGCTCGGCCTCCTCCATCCACCTGTAGAAGTTGGCAAAGTGTACGATCCCCGCCATATCGGTTTCCGCGAACTGCACGCGTCGGGTCGTGGTGAATCGGGGCATCGACTATTTCTCGGGGAAGAACTTCGCGAGCGTCGCCGCAGACGGCTTCGGTGTGATCAGCGACACCAGCACCATCGCTGCGGCCGAGGCGATGAACATGGTGGCCACGGGCATCGTATGAATCGTCTGCCCGGCAATGTTGTAATCCAGGGACCAGTTCTCATCGGCTCCGAAACTGGACTTCCGGAACAGGTAGAACCACAGTCCGATCGTCGTCAGCACACCGGCATAAGCCCCCCATTTCGTGAGCCCACGCCAGTAGACCGCCAGAAACGCCAGAGGGAACAGGCTCGCGAACCCGCTGAAACACCAGATACCGAGCTGGAAGATTCGCGTCTGTGCAATCTCAGTGAGGCTGAGCAGGTAGGTCACGGCCACGATGGCAATGATGAAGGCCCGGGAGATGAACACGACCTGTTTGTCAGTGAAGCGGTCCTCGCCCCCGTAGTGCACCACGATATCCTTGGTGAACATCGTCCCGATGCACAGGAACTGGCTGTCCAGACTGGACATGATCGCAGCCAGCACCCCCGCGAGCAGAAAACCACCCAGCACATCACCCGACAGCGACTTCACCATGAAACCCAGCACCTTGTTCGGTTCCTTGGCGATCGGCGGAGGGATATTGAGCAGCCCGGTCGTCGCCCACACACCAATCATGATGCACGGCACCCACACCAGCATGATGAAGATCGGATGCGCCACGACCGGCAAGCGGAAGGCCTTTGCATTGCGGGCAGTCAGCCAGTGCTGGAACAGATGCGGAAACATCCCCACCGAGAACGGGATGAGCATGTAGGTGAAGAACAACCAGGGGTCCAGCCGCTCACGCGTCCGAAACTGGGGCGGTGCTTCGACAGTCTCGATCTGGTCTTCGAGCGTGACCTTGGCCCGGACACGACGGGCCTTGGGCACCTGATGGGAGACGATCCGCATCGAGTCCAGAAATCCTCGGGGCGGATCGGTGCGGACAACGCGCTCCCCTTGCTGGATCGTGTATTCCCGCCCTTCTGCGACCGCGTTCTCAGCCAGACGGGTTCCGATCAGATAAAATGCCACGACCCCCAGAATCATGAAGACCAGCGTCTGGAAGGTGTTGGCCCAGGCCGTCCCTCGCATGCCCCCGAAAAACACATACACCAGCACCACCAGACAGATCACCAGTTCGGTCAGCCAGGGAGGTATGCCTCCGTCTCCCCAGATGGCGGGGAAATCTCCGCGTGTTCCCCCTTCGATGGCCTTGCCGGCAGAGATGACACCCACCAGCAGATAGGGCACCACGAGCATCACCAGAATCGGCACCAGGACGAGTCCGATCTTGTCGCTGTCGAGTCGATCGCGAAAGAAGCCGGCCTGGGTGGTGTAGCCATACTTCTTCCCCCACGACCACACCTTGATTCCAACCAGGAAGAAGCACAGCGAGTGGATGATTCCCGAAGATGAGGCCAGCATACCGTAGACCGATACGCCCTCGGCGAATGCTTCGCCCGTCGATCCGACCAGCGCAAAGCCCGTCATCGTCGTGCCGAACAGCGACATGAGCAGCAGGAATGGCCCGATGGAATGGCTGGCCAGCAGGTAGTCGGTCGACGTGCCTCGGAACATTCGCGACGCGAACAGTCCGAGAAACAGCAGCAACGCGAGATACACCCCGATGATCAGAACCTTGAGTTCACCCGGAGTCATCGACCGCCCCCCTTCTTGTCAACGACTGTCGCGAGCGTCTCGTCTTCCAGTCCCTGCGGCCACGCAAACTGCACAGCGAGAAACCAGACAACACTGGCGGCGACAGACAGAGAGGCGTGGTAGAAGAGGGTGATGGGCAGCCAGCCCAGCACCAGGCGGTCGTCATTCCAGAACCACAGGTCTTGATGCAGTACGGCCAGTAACAGCACGAGGCCCCAGACGACAATTCTCATGGCAGGATACTTCTTGGTGAGTGCAGCGAACTGTTCGCGGCGGTTGTTCCGAGGAATCGCAGCGGCGAGGCAGCATTCCGGCGCCGCCCTCCGCTCCATTTCGCGGTTGTGAGACTCGAATCAACGGCGCGGCTGGCACAGTCTATCACCCCGGCGCTGCGGGCAAAAGCATCTCGCGCACAGGCCCCGTGATCAACCGCCGACGCCCGCATCGAGCGGGGACGAGATTTCAAGCAGGTCAACGGCCGGCCGTTTGTTGCAAAAGATGGTGGCCAGACGCCCATACGTGATGCCGCCCGCTGGCATCTGCAGGTATCGGGCGAGCGACGGGCCGGCGGTGATCTTGAGAATTGCCCCCAGATCGATATGCCTCAGGACGTTGTGATTGATCAGGATTCGGCCCAGGGGGGTCTCACCTTTCAGGATCTCCCTGCGAATCACGTCCGTCACGTACGCGAGGTTGAATCGCACGATGCCAAACTGCACAGGAATCCCCGTCCCCTGTCGGGTGAGGAGGATCTCGCGGCTGTAGATGTCACCAACGATCGAACGGGCCAGCACATGCACATCGACGGACGTGTCGTGGTACGCCTCCATCGTCACCGTCATGTGCTCCTCATGCACGAGCAACCCTTGGTAGGGCTCCGGCACGGTGGCCCCTGGCACGTGTTCTGCGTGCGCAACCAGTGGCGGCTCCTCGGGAAACAGAGCGGTGAGCTTGGCGAGTTCGTCGAGCGGGTTCACGCAGCGTGCGTCCGTAAGTGTGGTTCAGGTATACCGGACTTCGCGGTGTTGCTCTTCGAAGTACTCCGGCAGCAGACTGTCAGCCTGCAGCAATCCCTTGCGAGTGAGGACGACTTCATCGCCGTCGACGGTGATGTACCCCGCCGCCGCCTGATGGGCCAGTGGCTCGGCGAATTCCCTGAGGGGGTCCACACCGAACTTGCGACGGAAGGGCGCTGCCTGCAGGCGTCCCTCCTTCATCTGGAGGATCCACTCGCGAATGAGCCGCTGATGTGCGGTCGGCGCAAGTGCGCGCTTGACGGGAAGCCGCCCTTCCTCGATGGCACGCATGTACGTCTCAATCTCTGCGTCGTTCTGGTAATGCACCCCCTGGAGGTGCCCGAACGACGAGACACCCACAGCGACCAGATCGCTCCCACGAAACAGGTTATCCCGATAGATGAAGTGATCGGTATCCAGGTTCTTCACCAGTTCGTTGCCGCTGGACAACTGATAGCCGGCTGCGAGGAACCGATCGATGGCCGCGTTCGCCCAGCGACGCTTCGTCGGCCAGTCGGCAACGGGAGAGGTAATGCCGGCCTCCTGCATCTCGCGGGAATAGACCGTATTCCAGGGAAGCTCCATCTGGTAGATCGTGACGTTGTCCGGCGCGAGTTCGACGGCCTTGTCCACGCACGCCTGCCAGTTCTCATCGGTTTCGCCCACCATCCCGGCGATCAGGTCGATATTCACCTGCGGGAATCCGACCTGCTGAATCCACTCGTAGGCCTGATAGATCTCGGGGGAGAGATGCGCCCGACCGTTTTCCTCCAGGATGGCGTCGTTGAAGTTCTCCACCCCCAGGGAGACGCGCGTGATCCCGATCTCCTTGAGCGTCTGCACCTTTTCGAGGCTCAGCGTCCCTGGCTCACATTCGAAGGTCACTTCCTCAGCATGGTCCCACGAGACCGAACCGCTCAGCCGTTCGCGGAGCATGAGCAACTGCTTCGCGCTGAGGTACGACGGTGTGCCCCCCCCGAAGTAGACGAAATCGAGGACCCGACCGGCGATGGCCGGCTGGTCCTTCAACAACTGGACTTCGCGATCCAGTGTGTCGACGTACCGCTTGATGGTGTCGGCATTCTGCTGCGTGTACACGCGAAAGTAGCAGAACTTGCAGCGCTTGCGACAAAACGGGATGTGCAGGTACATGCCAAGCGGGACGTCTGCCGCCGGCTCCTGGCCGAGCACGGTATGGAGCTTGGGCACCTCGTCCACCGTCCATTGGGAATACGGAGGGTAGTTCGAGATGAAGTAGCTGCCGATCTCCGTCTTCGTCACTTCGCTGACCATGAGTCGCCCTGGGATGAGGTCTTTCGGTCCAGCATAAGCAGACGGGACCATTGTTGCCAAACTCAGGCGGACCGCGAGGCGGCAGATCCTCCGCTTCTCGCCCGAATTCCGCGGCCCGTCATGTCCCGAATGGACTGCTGACACCGTCCGAAGCGGTGTCCTGTAACAGACTCGGCACGGCCGCGTGGCTCAACTCCCTGGTTCGTCATCGCCGGCTGGTCCAAAACAGAGGATCCGACCACCTGTCTGATCCGTTCCGATCACGAGGCAACCCTCGGCGACGGCCGGAGATCCCGTGAATTCCTGTCCGGCCGAGTATTTCCAGACTTCTATGCCGTCCGACACTTGGACGCCGTAAATGTGCTTGTCGCCCGATCCAAAGAAGACCAGGTCGCCGGACACGACGGGCGAACCGTCGATACCCGCGACGTGGCGAATGTCCACACGCGCTCTCCGCTCGTTCGATCCAGGCAATGCAGTCGTTTGTCGCGGCTGCCGATGATGACGCGATCGTCGGTCACAGCCGGTGACGAGTGGATCTCGAACGTCCGGTTGGGATCGGCATAACGCCAGAGGGTTGTCTGCTGTTGCCAGTCCACAGCAAACACGCCACCTTCATTGGTCCCGAAATAGAGGATGTCGTCCGCGATGGCGGGCGTGGCGATCAATAACCCCTCGATCGGGACCTCGCTGATCTGCTCACCAGTCTGGATATCGACGACCCGCAGGATCGGTTCACTGCAGCCGACGACGAAGGTACGCCCGCCGGCGACGGCCTGAGCCCCGTTGACCGGCCCCAGCGTCTGAAACTCCCAGACCTTGCGACCATCCGCTACATCGAGACAGAACAGCAGATCGGCGTGTGATCCGAACAGCACCCGCTGCCCGATCACCGTTGCGCCACCCACGATCTCTCCGTTCGTCGCAAACACCCAGCGCTGCTGGCCCGACGCGCGGTCGACGGCATGCAGGGTTCCGTCCTGATCACCAGCGAGGACGAGCGCGTCGGTGATCGTCACCGGTGCATTGAAGCTGGGCGCAAAGTCCTCCGGATTCTCGGAGGCAATCGACCGGTACTTCCAGACCAGCGCACCGGTCCGCAGATCAAGGCACAACAGATCGCCGTCGACAGTGCCGACATAGACTCGCCCCGCACCGATGGCCGGAGTCGACTTGACACCTTCGGCCGCTGGATATTCCCAGAGCAACTGAAGCTCTTCCGGCAGGGCGCTGTCCGCGATGCCAAGTTGCTGCGGACTGTTGCGAAACGAGGTCCAGCCCTGCCTCTGATCCGTGAGTACCTCGGTCTGTATCGGCAGATCCTGCATGGTGGGCCGTCGGTCGACCTCGCGAGCCGGTTCGGCTGTGCCGGCGGCTGCCAGATCGACTGATCCATCGCGCGTTTCGACCGCCGTATCGCCACCCGGTGCGGTGGTATCGACCGCCTCCCCGGCACAACCAATCACAAGCATGATGGTCGCGCCCAGGCCGACGTGGCTCAGCAGCCGTCGCTGTGAAGTGCGCATCGATACAGTTCCTCATACTCAGGGACACTCACGGAACGGGGATTAAACTGCCCGGTCCACTGCTGGGCCGCTTCGTGCGCCAGCAAGGGGATCATCGCTGTATCAACACCACACTCCGCGAGATTCCCGGGAATCTCAGCCTGCTGCACGAGCCGGCAGACGAAGGAGGCCAGCAATGACGACGCCTGCGGATCCTGCGGTTCACACAACTGGGCATCGGCGGCCAGTTCGCCGTACCACCGCGCGGCCGAGGGTGCGTTGAATCGGATGACGTGGGGCAGCATCACGCCGATCGCGTGACCGTGTGTCAGGTCGAAGTGGGCCGACAGCGGATTGACCAGGGCATGCGTGGCGCCGAGCATCGAATTCTCAATGGCCATTCCGGCCCAATAGGCCCCCAACTGCATGCCCGCGCGGGCCTCGAGATCCTGAGGGGTCTCGAGCACGCCGGGAAAATTCTGCGAAAGCAGACGCCAGGCTTCCCGGCTGAACAGCCGCGATGCCGCATTCCGCTTCCGCGTCACGTAAGTCTCCAGGGCATGACTGATCGCATCGATCCCGGTGACGGCAGTGACATAGGCGGGCATCGTCAGTGTCAGTTCCGGATCCAGCACCGCAACTCGACACGCGGCCTTGGGGTCACCACAGGCCATTTTCATGTGGGTCTCGGGCTGGGCGATCACGGCGAACGATTGCGCCTCGCTGCCCGTTCCCGCCGTGGTCGGCACGGCGATCATGGGGAGCATGGGGCGGCGCGCCTTGCCCACCCCCCAGTAGTCCTCCATTCGTCCGCCATTGGTCAGCAGAAAGTTGCACCCCTTGGCGCAGTCCATGCTGCTGCCCCCGCCCAGTCCCACGATCAGATCGATCTTCGCGTCGTGCGCCACTTCGAGACAGTGTTCAACATCCCGCGTTGTTGGATTGGCGTGCACCTCGTCGAACACGGTGACTTCCAGCCCCGACGCCTTGAGCGCCGCGATGCCGTGCCTTTCATGGCCAGCCTCGGCGAGTCCCTTGTCGGTAACCAGCAAGACACGCGACCCACCGAATTCGACTGCCAGGTCACCCAGTCGATCGACAGTACCCGCTCCGAACACCACGCGGGTCCGCGGATCGTATTCGAAGGCGGTCAGGCGCAGTGCCTGTGGTACAGATCCGGTCTCCACGTTCATCATCCTGGGTCAGGCAGAGATTCCGCGGGCGGGAACAGCGAGGAGGCGGGACGCGAGTGGACACCTTGCCGCGATAGCCGATTCTATGAGTCCGCGCCGCATTTGACAAACGGCGACCGCCTTGCGGAGCACCTGCCGCCTTTGCCACGCCCACCGGAATTGCCAGCGGTCCACCGCCTCTCGCAGCGTTTGGCCGCCACCAGACCCCGATCAACTCGACAGCCACCGCTGCCACGCCGCCCCGAGGAACAGCGGCAGGTCAGACGCGATCAGACCCGGCGCGCTCAATTGTCCCGCGGCCAGATCCCCCGCCAGTCCGTGCAGGTACACCCCGAGTTGGGCCGCACCGAACGCGCTCATTCCCTGGCCCAACAAGGCGGTAATCAACCCGGTCAGTACATCTCCCGCCCCTCCCGTTGCCATGCCGTTGTTGCCAGTCGGGTTGACGGACAATCGACCTCCGCCGGTCACCACGGTGCCCGCCCCTTTCAGAACGAGCACGACCCCGTGCTCGGCGGCAAACTCGGCGGCCAGTCCCTCGCGGCGGGCAGCAATCTCTGCCACGCTACGACCAGTCAGTCGCGCAAACTCACCAGGATGCGGCGTGAGAATTCGGGGGGCGGTGTGATTCCCCAGACCAGCGCCATCGTGGGCCAGCAGGTTGAGTCCGTCCGCATCGACCACGAGCGGCAGCTCCCGCGACCGATAGAGTTCGGACACCAGCGCAGCCAGATCGGTTGACTGTCCGAGTCCTGGGCCGATGGCCATCGCATCCATTCCCGTGGAGATCTCGTGAAGCCGATCTGCGGCCTCTGACGAGATCCGCCCCTGGTCATCGGCAGGGAGCGGAATGGTGAGAAAGGACGGCTCGATGCCCGCAACGACCGACAGGATCGACTCCGGCACTGCCACCGACACCAGCCCCGCTCCACCTCGCAGGGCGCCGAGCCCGGCCAGAGCCGCGGCACCACTCATCCCCGTACTGCCGGCGACGATCAACACGCGACCGAACGTGCCTTTGTGGGCGTCGTCGGGCCTCGCCGGCGGCGGAGGTAACTCGTGCACGCGCTCGACGGTCATGGGTCGGATCCCTGCTTCGATCGCATGATCATTCCGGCTACGTAGCCCCCTTTGAAACCCGCATCGATGTTGACGACACAGACGTTGGCGGCACAACTGTTGAGCATGCCGAGCAGGGCCGCCAATCCACCGAACGCTGCTCCGTATCCGACGCTGGTCGGGACAGCAATCACGGGACAGTCCACCCAGCCGCCGACCACGGAGGGGAGCGCCCCCTCCATCCCGGCCACGACCACGACGACGTCCGCCTCTCGCAGCCGGGGAACCTGTTCGATCAGTCGGTGAGGGCCGGCCACCCCGATATCCACGATCAGATCGCAGCCACACCCCATCCACCGGAGCGTCTCGAGGGCTTCCTCAGCCACGCCTCGATCGGATGTGCCGGCGGTGATCACAAACACGAGCCCCGTGGCGGCAGCCTCCGGACTGATGCGCACGGTGCGCCCCAGTTCATTGTGGATGGCCTCGGGGAACTCGCGTCGGAGTGCTTCGGCCTGTTCGGCATTTACCCGTGTGGCCAGGCAGGGCTGCTGCTCCTGCCGGAGTCGGTGAAAGATCTCGACGACCGTCTCAGTCGACTTCCCGGCAGCGTAGACGACTTCGGGAAAGCCGCAACGACGCGCTCGGTCAACATCGAGCTGGACATCCGAGAGGTGGGCGGTTCGCCCTGTCGGCGCAGGGGGTTGATTCGACATGCCTGCATGATAGGGCGACAGCGGTCCGCGAGCTATCGCCCCCGTTTCCCCCAACCGCTGGCGGCGACTATGATCTGCAGGCCTCAGGCCCCACGACCTGACGTTGTGCGAAGCTCCCGGTTTCCTGGCACCTCATGTTTGCTCAACACCCCCATCGCCGCGAAAAGCTGCTCAAGCGGATCCGTCAACACGAATTCGATGCCCTGCTCATCACCGGCGAAAAGAATGTGCGCTGGCTGACGGGATTCACCGGAGACAGCAGTTGGCTGCTTCTCGGGCCAACAGTCTGTGTGCTGATCAGTGACAGCCGCTACACGACCCAGATCGGCGAGGAGTGCCCCGGACTGGATGTCTCCATCCGGGAGGTGACGGCCCGGCTTCCGGAGGCCGCTGCAAAGGCCATTCGGGCCGCCCGCTGTCGTCGACTGGCCGTGGAAGGGCATCTGTTGAGCGTGGAACTGATGGCCGAGCTGACCGGTCTGCTGCCGCGTGTCGACGCCATCGGATCGATGTCCTGGCAGGTCGAGGAACTGCGGGCGGTCAAGGATCGCGACGAGATCGCGGAGATCCGCGCGGCGGTGCATCTTGCGCATCGCGCCTATGATTACCTGCGTGCGATGCTGACGCCCGAAGCGACGGAGCTGCAACTCGCCCACGAGATGGAGCACGCGATGCGGCGCCTGGGGGCCGCCGGCGTCAGTTTTCCCCCCATCATCGCCGCCGACGATCGAGCTGCCCTGCCGCACTACCAGCCGTCTTCACGTCTCATCGCCAATCACCACCTGTTGCTCGTGGACTGGGGTGCCGAAACCATCACCCGGTACAAATCGGATCTGACACGAGTGCTCGTGCTGGATCGGCCTTCGAAGAAACTCCAGAAGATCTATGGAATCGTGTTGCGCGCAACAGGAGGCGATCGCGGCGATTCGACCAGGAGTCCGGTGCTGCGATGTCGACCGCGCTGTGCGCGACGTGATTTCCCAGGCGGGCTACGGCGCGAGGTTCGGCCATGGCCTGGGGCATGGCATCGGGCTCGACATTCATGAGTTGCCGAGATTCGCACCGAATTCCGAGACCGTGCTGCAAAGTGGCATGGTTGTCACCGTGGAGCCCGGAATCTATCTTCCGGGCTGGGGCGGCGTTAGAATCGAGGACGATGTCCTTGTGACGAAGGATGGTTGCGAGGTCCTGTCTCGGGATGTCCCGACAGAATTCGAAGCCGCCATCGTCACCGGGACGACAGGATCGTGACCGGGACGTCTCCTCGCACAATGTGCGGGAATGGTGATCGGTCTCAGGCGGATGGACGGAGTCGAATCCCTCGAGTGAACCGGACCTCTGTGACCGACCAGCCAATGGCCTGCCCCCGTGTCGGTTTCTCCGGAGGTTCGTGCAGACCGGGAAGGTATTGATACATGGCCGACGACAAGAAGTCGGGCGACGACAAACAGTCGGGGGGAGATTCGTTCGACCTTCAACGACTCAGGCAGCTCATTCGTTTGATGGAACAGTACGATCTGTCCGAGGTCAAACTGCAAGGCGGCGACCAGAAATGGTACCTCCGGCGCGGGCCACGGGATGTTCCGGCATTCGCCGTACCACCTCCGCACCCGCTGATGGGAGTTGCCCCCCCTGCCCCGCAGCCCGCAGCTCCTGCAGGCGGACCACCGGGTGAACCTTCTGCTGCCGACGAAGGACTGGTCGCGATCAAGAGTCCAACCGTCGGTACCTTCTACAAGTCGGCACAGCCGGGCGACCCGGCGTTCGTGAAGATCGGCGACTCGGTACGCGCGGAGACGATCGTGTGCATCGTGGAGGCGATGAAGGTCTTCAACCAGATTCCTGCCGACGTCAGCGGGACAATTGCCAAGGTCCTCGCCAGCGATGGCGATGCTGTCGAGTTCGGGCAGCCCTTGTTCCAGGTCAAACCGGCGTAACGAACAGGGGTGAGGGAGCATCGGCATGTTTCAGCGGATCCTCGTTGCCAACCGCGGTGAGATTGCGCTGCGAATCATTCGCAGTTGTCGTGAGATGGGGGTCGAAAC
The DNA here is from genome assembly GCA_963715185.1 of uncultured Planctomycetaceae bacterium. Classification (GTDB taxonomy): domain Bacteria; phylum Planctomycetota; class Planctomycetia; order Planctomycetales; family Planctomycetaceae; genus CAVPPT01. The sequence continues at coordinate 7,339 of CAVQRG010000001.1, read as the reverse complement.
CGTCGCCGTCTTCAGCGAAGCGGATCGCGGTGCAGCCTACCTCGACCTCGCGGACGAAGCCTATTGCATCGGTCCGCCCGCCGCGTCCGAGAGCTACCTCAAGATCGATCGCATCATCAGTGCGGCCGAGGTGGGGAACGTGCAGGCCATTCATCCCGGCTATGGCTTTCTGTCTGAGAACGAGCACTTCGCCGAGGTCTGCCGGGCTTCACAAATCGAGTTCATTGGCCCTTCGCACGAGGCCATGGCCAAGCTCGGTGACAAGGTCGCGGCTCGCAGGATCGCCCTCGAGGCCAAGGTGCCGGTCGTTCCAGGCAGCGACGGATTGGTCACCAGCGAAGAGGATGCGGTGCGCGTCGCGGGCGAGATCGGGTATCCCGTCCTCATCAAGGCCACCGCTGGCGGGGGCGGCAAGGGCATTCGGCCCGCACGTAACGACATCACCTTGCGCACCGAGTTGAAAGCTGCCTCGGCGGAAGCGGAAAAGTCCTTCAAGAACCCGGGCGTCTACATCGAGAAGCTGGTCGAGAAACCCCGACACGTCGAGGTCCAGATCCTGGCCGATCATCATGGCCACGTGGTGCACCTGTGGGAGCGGGACTGCACGATGCAGCGCAAGCATCAGAAGCTGATCGAGGAGAGCCCGGCGCCGAACCTGCCAAAGTCCGTCCGCGAAGACATCTGCAAGGCTGCCGTCCGGCTCGTCACCCACGCGGGATACACCAACGCGGGGACCTGTGAGTTTCTCGTCGACCCCGAAAACCGGTTCTACTTCATCGAAGTGAATGCGCGGATTCAGGTGGAACACCCGGTGACCGAAATGGTGACGGGCATCGACCTGATCCAGCAGCAGATTCGGGTCGCGGCGGGTGCCGAGTTGCCATTCTCGCAACGGACGATTCCCTGCCAGGGTGCTGCCATGGAGGTGCGGATCAACGCCGAGGATCCGGAGAACGGGTTCCGCGGCTGCCCGGGCACGATCACGAAACTCCGCCTTCCCGGCGGCCCGGGAGTCCGCTTCGACTCCCATGTCTATGAGGGGTATCGCATCAGCCCCTACTACGACTCCATGATCGGGAAGCTGATCGTTCATCGTCCCACGCGGGCCGAAGCCATCGCCTGCCTGAACCAGGCCCTTCGCGAGCTGGTCATCGAAGGCGTGAAGACCACGCTCCCGCTGACGCGGCAGATCCTCAACCACACCACGTTCATCAGTGGCACTGGGGATACGGGTTTCGTCGAGCGCAACTGGTAGTTACGGCTCGGTACGGGCATCGACCCTGTCGTCGTCCCGGCTTGCTCCATCGGTCCAGATTCCATTCCTCGGTCCAGATTCAAAGGTGACTTTCAATGAAAGCTGCGATTCTCACGGGAGGCGGAGACTGCCCGGGACTGAATGCCGTGATCCGCGCGGTCGTGCGGACCATCCACAACGCTGGTGGCGAGACCATCGGGCTGCTGGAGGGCTGGAAAGGGGCCATCGAGGGGCATTTCGTCCCGCTCCACGCCATGGAGACCGACGAGATCCTCCCGCGTGGTGGCACGATCCTCGGGTCCTCCCGCACCAATCCCTACAAGGAAGGTCAGCGGCAGGACGACCAGGTCGTCGAGACGTTCCATCGCCTCGGGCTCGACGCACTGATCGCCATCGGAGGGGACGACACGCTCGGTGTCGCCAGCAAGCTGTACAGCGACCACCATCTGCCCACGATCGGCTGCCCCAAGACGATCGACAACGATCTGTCGAGCACAGACTTCACGTTCGGCTTCGACACCTGCTTGAACACCGTCATGGACGCAGTCGACAAACTGCGGACCACCGCGGAATCGCATCGCCGTGTGATGGTCGTGGAATGCATGGGACGACATGCCGGCTGGATCACCTGTTTCGCCGGCATTGCCGCCGCCGCCGATGCCATCCTCGTCCCCGAACAGGAGACCGATCTGGATGATATCTGTGCCCGGCTGAAGCGACGTCGTGAAGACGGGAAGCCCTACGGGATCGTCATGGTCAGCGAAGGAGCCAGGTTGAAGGATGCCGGAATGGTGACCCAGTCCAAGAAGGTCGACGACTTTGGCCATGTACACCTGGGTGGCATCGGCAAGTACATCGCGGAATACATCGGCGAGCAGACGGGAATCCCCACGCGCGAAGTGACGCTCGGACATCTCCAGCGCGGGGGGTCACCCAGTGCGTACGACCGTGTTCTGGGAACACGGCTGGGGATTCACGCTGCCAGGCTGGCACTGAAGGGCGACTTCGGCAAGATGGTCGCACTCCGCGGTCTCAAGATCGTCGATGTGCCGCTGGCGGACGCCGTCAATCAGATGCGAACGCTTCCCCCGGAGTTTCTCGAAGAGGCCGGCGAGTTTCTGCGATAACGCCACAGCAGCGCGAGCGGTCTGCAAGGAACTACGCGAACAGCTCGGTGATCGGCACTCCGCCATCGGTGACCGGGACGGGGCGCTCACCGGCGTAGAGCTCTTCATCCCAGGGCAGCCCCATCGCCGCCAGAATGGTCGCGAAGAGATCCGGGACGCTGACTGGCCGGTCGACGATCTCCATGCCGAGATCATCGGTCGTCCCGATCGCCTGGCCGGTCCGAAGTCCCCCGCCGGCCAGCATCACGCTGAAGGAATCTCCATGGTGTCCACGGCCCCCCTGGGCATCAAAGCTTGAGGGGCGCCCGAACTCGGTCGAGATCACCACGAGCGTCTTGTCGAGCAAGCCCTTGGATTCGAGATCGGTCAGCAGCGTTGCGAATGACTGGTCGAGACTCTGGATCAGCAAGTGCTGCTTCTGATGCCCCTCCTTGTGCGTGTCCCACCCGGTGCCGTTCTTGAAGTTCAGATTGAACGAGACTTCGACGAACCGGCTGCCCCGCTCGATCAGACGGCGGGCCAGCAGGCAACGTTGACCGAATTCATCGCCATAAGCGTTTCGCAGGTCATCCGGTTCAGCGGCAAGGTCGAAAACGCTCATGAAGTCGGGCCCGGCCAGACGGAACCCCTGCTCCGCCGCCTCGACGTAGTCGCTGATCAGGCGATCGTCACCATGCTGTGCCACGTACCGGTCGCGCAGTCGTTCGAGGAGACTCATCCTCCGGGCGTGGCGTTCGTCCGTCACGCGGGTCGGGCGGACGAGCCCGGGAGGGCCCGTCGTCGTCTCAGTCAGATAGACGTAACCATGGCGGGCGCCCAGAAACCCGGGTTCACGGGCCGGCGACGGATTCCCCATCAGGACGTACGGCGGCACAAGATCGCTGCCCGGTTCGCTGAGGTGCGAGATGACCGAACCCAGAGAGGGATACACGATCGTTCCACTGGTGGGCCGTCCCGTATGCATGCGGTAGACGGCGGCGGCATGCTCGTCGATGACGTCATGATGGACCGCTCGTACCGGCACGCAGCGATCCATGAGGGGTGCCGAGTGCCGCAGGTGTTCGCAGACCTGCACACCCGCGATCGCCGTGTCGATGGCAGGATAGGCCGAACCGGGATCCTTCAGGCCATCTTTGGTCACGCGTTTGGGATCGAACATGTCGACGTGCGAGGCCCCTCCGCCGAGCCAGATCATCAGGCAGTGTTCAGCAGTTCCTGTCAACCGGGCTGCCGCCTCGGTCGACGCCATTAGCGTCGGCTGGCGCGGGTTGACACCGGCGACCGCCAGCGTTGCTGCCGTGGTCTTCAGAACCGTTCGTCTGGTGCAGTCGTGATTCATGGGATGGCTCACAAGGGGGCGGATCACAGTCATTGGGAACGCCGCTTGGGGAGTGCTGGTTTTGCTCAGGGGACGATCACGAACTCGGGAGAGTTGATGAGGGCCCAAAGGGCGTCTTCAGCCCGTTGACGCCACTCGGGATCGAGACGCCGGGTCGGCGGGTCACCCTCCACCACCTCCCGTTGACGACGGATCATCTCCTCATCGGCCCGGGGACTGAAATGATTTGACCACGTAATCCCTGAGCGGTAGATCTGCCGGCGGAGCATCTGGTCTTCGCCTGCGACGACGCGGGACGGGTAGCCCGGCTCCAGCAAGGCGACCAGCGTCTCCTGTTCGTCGTGGCTGGGTGGTCTGGTGAGCAGTCGCTGAAACAGCCGCGTCACCAGTTGTTCGACCGGCTGTCTCTCGAGGCAGAGCGCTGTGATCTCACTCTCATCACTGAGGTCGGCCACTCGATTCGCAAGTGTCCCGTTGGCAAGGGTCAACGCCTGCAGAGGCGTAATGCTGTTGTCACGATCTGTCAGGGGCTCCTGACGCTGCTGACGCCACCCATAGGCGCTCATCACATCCACAACGCTCTGGGAGACTGGGAGGTTCAGTGAGGGTCGGTCGCGCTCGTTGCTGACAGCCACCAGCTCCCACGCCCGATGCGGTGTCCCCAGATGACCGAAGCGCGAGTCCTCCTGGCGGCCATCCCGGTCCATCGTCAACTCTTCGGTGTTGAAAGACTTGCCCACACCGAGCAGCAGCGAATCGGCCAACTGCTCGCCGGTCAAGCGGCGGCGCACTGGTGGACCAGCGAGCAGTTCCGCGGCGGCCACGGCAGACTCATGGGAGCTATCGACCACAGCCCGCTGATACACCTCAGACATGAGAATGAGCCGCGACAGGTGTTTCAGGTCGTAGCCGTGAGTGACCAGTTCCCGCGACAGATACTCCAGCAGTTCCGGGTGAGAACAATCGGCATGCTCCCAGTCGTCAACCGGTTCGATCAGGCCGCGCCCCAGGTAACGCTTCCAGACTCGATTGGCGATCACCTGTGCGAAGCGCTCGTTGTGCGGGGAGGTCATGAGCGCGGCAAGCCGCTCGCGGGGGTCATCGGCGTTGCGGATGACCCACTCCGGGATCAACTCTTCGGTGCCACTGACGGTCGGGTCGCCCGTGGGGGACTGGTCGACAGGACCGTCTCCCGCAGTCGTTGCGCGATACGACACGAAGTCCAAGAACGGCCATTCCGGCGCCACACTGCTCCCCGGTGGCAGAGTCACCTTGACGGCCATCTTCTCAATCTGTTCGGCCGTGAGCGGAATACTGCTGGAACCGGGCACCTTTTCGGGCGAACGCTTCAGCATCGCGGCGACACTGAACAGATCCTGCTGCTTCACGTCGTGATAGGGCGCGTCGTGACAGCGAGCGCACTTCATCTCCACTCCGAGGAAGGCCGTACCGACCACATGGGCCTTGGCTGCCATCGGCACATCGTTCTGAGTCGCCAGCCCGAATCCCGCAGGTCCGCCCCCGAAGCGACTTCCCTCCATCAGCACCAGTTCGGTCACGAATCGATCGAACGGTCTGTTATCGAGGAATGCCTCGTGGAGGAACCAGCGGAATGGTCCCGTGTTGTTCAGCTCCGGCTTCGTCAGCCCGGGGTTCTCGGCCAGTACATCCTGCCAGTAGCCGACCCAGTGATCGGCCCAGGCGGGGTCCGCCAGCAGACGGTCGATCGTCTGGGCGCGCCGTATCTCGGCCGGCAGATCCAGAAAGGCGCGAATCTGTTCCTCACTCGGGATGACGCCCGTAACGTCGAGAGACACTCGCCGCAGGAACGACAGGTCATCGACGAGCGGTGTGGGGGCCAGTCCCGCCGATTCCAGTTTCGAGAGGATGAACGCATCAATCGGTGCGACCGGCGAGTCACCGTTGCGTACCGGGGGAATCGGCCCGGCTGGCCCCGCCACTGCTCGTGCGAAGTCGTGACGTCGCGACCAGTATTGGCGTTCGACTTCACCCAGATCCCATCGCTGCGCCGCCTCAACATGCGTCAGATGCGTACGCTCCCAGTCCAGGAAGTCGAGCCAGCCGCCATCGGTGTAGGGCAGTTCGCGCGTGGGGCTGAGGATTCGCCAGTCCCCTCCCGCAGGGCGCACAGCCACGATCATCTCGCCGAGGTAGGAGACCTGTTTTCTGCTGCCGACCAGCCGGTACAGCGAGACGTTGTGCGTCGATCCCTCGAGGGTGACCGTGCACTGCTGCTCGGTGTGTCCCTCGGCCAGAGACAGGAGGTCCGGTCCGCGATCGAGGTGTTCGTAATAGGGTTGATGCGCATCACCATTCGTGCTGTTGAGGGGCGTTTCGGCCACCAGTTCGCCGTCGATGTACAGCCGGGCCGCGTCGAGCGACCTCAGGGCGATCTCGTATTCCCCGGCCGGCAACTCCACACGGCCCTGCATGTGAATCAGTGCCGGGAGGGAGCGATCGACGATCAGCCCTTTGGCGTTGTACTTGCGGGGCATGTGCTTCATGGCGAAGAAATCGGTCTGGACCAGCGGACTGGCCTCCTTGGTACGAAACTTCCACGACCCCTGCCCTGAGAGACCTTCGACAATCTCCACGTCCACGTGGTCACCCGGCGCACGGGACGCGTCAATCCGGCCAAAGACATACTCGGTTGCAGAACGGTTGATGTGCGTATGGCGGCGGATCTGCTCCGGGGTCAACGCCTGGCGGTAGATCGCGACTTCGTCGATCTCGCCCGTAAACGTCGAGTTGCCGCCCATTGCTGACCCGATCCAGAGTTCGTCGTCGTCCACCACGGGCGGCTTGTCCGTGGCCCCCCCCATGTCCCACTGCCCATCAACCGGTTCGCCGTCGATGTAGGCGGCCAGGCTGTCGCTCCGTCCGAAGGTGTACGTTACGGCCAGATGATGCCAGGTGCCGTCCTGGGGAATGGAAACTCCCGAGGTCCACCGATGTCCTTCGAGACCGATCTCGCGCTGGTTCTCAACCGGTGTCTCGGCGTCGCAGAAGAAGAAGCTGAGAAACGCGCCGTTCCCCTTGTTGGCGATCCGCAGCGAATAGTTCTGATTGCGGATGCTCATTCCCGGATTGTGGGTCCGGCCCTTGCCGACGATGTAGGGAAAACTCCCTTCGAGCGATCCATCCCAGCGGACCCAGGCCTCGAGCGTGAGTTCGTCGCCGCTGTTGAAATCGAGCGGACCGTCACCCCCGGGGTCAGCCACCCGGACGTACTGGCTGCCGCGCCCGAAACGAATGGCTGTGTTCGCAGGGAGAAAGTCCGGAAACTCCCCGGGCTGCGGGCCTTCGACGCCGAGCGTCACACCTCCCTGGAGGCGCGAGGGGAATCCGCCCGCTGAGTCCCTGACGTCTGAACCCTCCGTCTCGCTGAAGCGCCAGTACGCCACGGCCTCGTCCTGCAGGACGATCTCTGCATAGGGCTCGGCTCCATAAAGTGAGGGAGTGAGACCGAGAGCGAGCAGTGGAAAGAACAGGCCGGCGCATCGGAGGGAGACTCCGCGGGTGGAAGGCAGGCGGGAACTCACTTGAGATCGATCTAGAAGCTACCACGTGGCGGCACGGTCGACAATCCCCACCCCT